>NZ_JAVAMO010000009.1 GCF_030758345.1 Ruegeria discodermiae | reverse complement strand
CCAGCGAGATCTGTGATTGGACGAATTCACTGATCTCGGACAATGAGGCCGCTCAACGGTCACCGGCGCAATGACCGCTTTCTTTCGAATGCAATCTTGGCCTTCTTTCCAACATAGATTGTCCAGACGGAAACTTTCCAAGAAAATGGTCCGTGCCTCAGCGACCCGCTACAGTGGCCTGATAAGCGTCAAGCTCAGTGATCAGTTCAGTACCTGTAGGCGCGCCGTTTCTGGCGCAAAATTCAGACCACACTGCTCCGTAGGGCAGGTCCTTCAGTTCTTCTGTCACAACAAACCGGCTTGTGAAATCCAGCGCGTCCTCCGCTGCTCGCAAGCGATCCCAGGGCTTCAGAAGCGCCTGCAGAAGCGCCTTTTGCATGTTGCGCGTGCCAATCACCCAAGCAGCCGTTCGACTGATCGTGGCGTCGAAGAAATCAAGCCCGATATGGGTCTTGCCCAACAGGTCGCCGCTGACCAGTTCATGTGCCATCGCCAGGATGTCATCGTTCAGCATGATCACATGGTCGCTGTCCCAACGCATAGGGCGCGACACGTGCAGCAGAAGCTCATCCAGAGACAGCGCCACGGCGCTCAGTTTGTCGGCGATATTCTCGGTCGGGTGGAAGTGCCCCATGTCGAGGCACAGCAGTGTCTTGTTGCGGATCGCATAGCCCATGTAGAACTCATGGCTGCCCACCGTGCAGGCCTCAACCCCGATGCCGAAAAGCTTGGATTCGACCGCATCCAGCATATCCGATTTCGCCTCGGCCAGCATGGTGTCGAGCGAGGCCTCAAGCCGGGCCCGTGCCGCCATACGGTCGATAGGAAGGTCCTTGAACCCATCCGGAACCCAAATGTTGTTGATGCAAGGTGAACCAAGCGCGGCTCCCATCTGCGCCGCGATGTCCCGCGTGCGTTTCCCATGTTCGATCCAAAAGTCCCTGATGCCCTTGTCGGGGTGCGCCAACGTCAGGTTGTCGTCGGCCTTTTTATGGGCAAAGAAGGTCGGGTTGAAATCCAGCCCGATGCCGATGCCCTTGGCCCAGTCGACCCATGGCGCGAAATGGCGGTACTCGATCTCATCCCGGTCCGGGGTATCGTCTGTGTCCATGTACATCGCGTGCAGGTTCAACCGATGTGACCCGGGGATTTTTGCATAGGCAAACTCAAGATCCGCCCGCAGTTCGTCGGGGTTGCGGGCCCGGCCCGGATGGTTTCCGGTTGCATGAATGCCCCCGCCCGAGGTGCCGGTCTGGTTTTCGAACCCGACCACGTCATCGCCTTGCCAACAGTGAACGGAAATCGGGATGTCCCTCAGAGCCTTGATCGCAGCATCAGTGTCGACGCCCCAGACAGCGAATTGTGCTTTGGCGCTCTCATAGCTCATGGACCGTCTCCCTATCGCGTGAAGGCCTGAACGTTGCCCGCATCAACGTTCAGAATGTTACCCGTGGATTTGGCCGACGTCTCGGCGGCGAAGAAATAACAGGCCTCGGCGATATCTTTCGGCAGGACTGAGCGTTTCAGCATGGATCGGTTGCGGTACATCTCTTCCAGCCCCTCCTTATCCGTGCCGTAGGTCGAAGCCCGCTGCTCCAGCCAATCGCCTTCCCAGATCTTGGAGCCCCGCAACACCGCATCCGGGTTCACAACGTTGACCCTGATCCCGGCCTCAGAACCTTCCAGCGCAAGGCAACGGGCCAAGTGGATTTCCGAGGCCTTCGCCGTGCAATAGGCCGAGGCATTGGGCGAGGCGGCAAGCCCGTTTTTCGAGGCCACGAAAACGATAGATCCTCCCATGTCCTGCACCCGCATGATCTTGAAAGTTTCCCGGCTGACAAGGAAATACCCCGTGGACAAGATGTCCATGTTCTTGTTCCAAAGGTCGAGGGACGTTTCCTCAACCGGGGCAGAGGATGCGATCCCGGCGTTCGAGACAAGGATGTCGATGCCGCCAAATTCGACGGATGTTTCAGCCAACGCGTGGGCCACGGCATTTTCATCCGTGACATCCATCAGGACGGTGCACACGACGTCCTTGCCGAACTGCTGGGTCAAGACTGCTTCCGTCGCGGTGAGGCTGTCAGGATTGATGTCGGCCAGCATGACACAGGCGCCCTCGGACAGGTAACGTTCTGCCGTTGCCGACCCTATGCCGCCGGCGCCGCCGGTGACCAGCGCGACGCGACCAGCCAGCGATTTTGGTTTCGGCATGCGCTGCAACTTGGCTTCTTCCAACAGCCAGTATTCAATGTCAAAAGCTTCCTGCTCTGGCAGGCCGCAGTATTCGCTGACGGCACTTGCCCCGCGCATAACATTGATCGCGTTGACGTAGAATTCGCCGGAAATGCGGGCCGTGCCCTTGTCCTTGGCAAATGTGATCATGCCAACCCCAGGGATCAGGTAGACAACCGCGTTGGGGTCCCTAAGCGCAGGCGAGTTATCGTGTTTGCAACGGTTGTAGTAGGCCGTGTAGTCCTCACGATAGGCCGCGACTTGCGCGGGCAGGCCTTCAAGCACTGCGTCGATGTCGTTCTGGGCCGGGTCGAAGCCGACGACCAAAGGGCGAATCTTAGTGCGCAGGAAATGGTCAGGGCAGGACGTGCCAAGGGCCGCCAGCGCCTCCATGTCCTTAGAATTCACGAACTCAAGCACCGAGTCGCTGTCGTTGAAATGCCCGACCATGTGCTGGTTGCCACTGACAAAGCCACGGATCGCGGGCATCAGCCGGACAGCAACGGCCCGCCTACCTTCCCGGGCGAGGCTCTGGTGGACCGCTCCGCCAAAGGCCGGAACATCGGCGGTCTTTTCAGCCAACCACTTGGTCGCGACGTTGATCACGCCGATGGTGGAGTAATAGCAGTCTTTCGCCGTGTCAGCCCATGTGAACAATCCGTGGCTTTCAAGGACGACGCCATCGGCATCCGGGTTTTCCAGGCAGAACTTTTCAAGCCACAGGCCCAGTTCATACCCTGGCCGTTTCCACGGCAGCCAACCGATCCGGTCACCGAAAATTTCCTGGGTCAGCTCCTTCGAATTCTTCGACGCTGCGATCGCAATAATCGCGTCGGCGTGGACGTGATCGACATGTTTGCGCGGCACATAGGCGTGCAAGGGCGTGTCAATTGAGGCCGCGCGCGGGTTCAGTTTGAAGGTGCAGTGGGGCAGATAGCCGACCATTTCATCTTCAAACTCGACCCCGCGATAAAGCCCCTTCAGCGCGTTCACCTTGTCCATGTATAGCGTGGAGAAGCCGTCAAGTTTCATGGACCCGATGTCACCGCCGGAACCCTTGACCCAGAGCACCTCGACCTCTTTACCGGACAGTGGGTCGGTTTCCATGACCTTCGCAGAGGTATTGCCACCGCCATAGTTTGTGACGCGCTTATCCGATCCCAACGTGTTGGAGCGATAGAGAAGCAGTTCCGATTCGGACATACCACCTGCCACAGCGTCATCCCAGCGGTTCACAAGAAGCTGATTTTCGATGGATTCCAACGTTCTGCCCTCCTCACGGATGCAGCGGTCGGTACTGCACCATCGCGTTTAGGCTTAGTAGTGTGCATCGTTATGTCAATCAAAAACAATCACAAACAGTCATTATACAATTCCGAATGATTGAAAATGATCGAAATTGATTGACAGCTGCGACGAATCTGCGCAGCGTGGAGTGAATGGGAGGTGGCTTTGCACGAAAAAGAACGCCATAGGATCATCATTTCAGCGGTGCAGGATCGCCCCGTCGTGACGGTTGGGGACCTGTGCACCCTGACCGGCGTGTCCGAAGCCACAATCCGACGCGACATTTCAACACTTCACATGAAACAGAAGGTACGCCGTGTCAGAGGCGGCGCTGAGGCCATAACGCCACCGCAGTTCGCCGGGCTGGCGGGCCGTCCGTTCGTCGTCAACGAAACCATGAATATCGCAGCGAAGCAGGCGATTGCGCGCGCGGCGGTTGAGATGTGTAGCGAAGGTGACAGCATCATCATCAACGGGGGCACGACGACCTTTCAGATGGTGCATCCGCTGGCCAACCGCAGGATGCAGGTCTTTACCAATTCGTTCCCGATTGCCGAGCACCTGCTGAAGCATTCGAAGAACACGATCATGTTGTCAGGCGGCGCGATCTACCGGGAACAGAACATAATCCTTTCGCCCTTTGACAACGACGTGACCCGCAACTTCTATGCAAAGCGCATGTTCATGGGGGCGCAGGGGCTGGGCCCCATCGGCCTGATGGAGGCCGATCCCCTTCTGATCCAGGCGGAACAGAAACTGATCGGACAGGCAGATGAGCTTGTCGTTCTGGTCGACAGTTCGAAATTCGCGCAGCGCTCCAGCCTGGTGCTTTGCCAGTTGGACCGGATCACGACCGTGATCACCGACGAAGGAATTCCTGACAAGGCGGCGGCCATGATTGAGGCTGCCGGTGTGAATCTGATCGTTGCCCAGTCGGGCAGCGTTCAAGAAAACGAGGTGGCCTCTTGACCGCCTCCGAAACCCTAGACCCAAACATGACTTTCTGGGAGGAACTATCATGAAGCGTCGTACTTTCACATCAATTGTCGCAGGGATGAGCCTTGCCGCCGGCATGTTTGGCACCACGGCGATGGCGCAGGACAACATGCGCATAGCTCTGGTCGTAAAAGCGCTTGGTATCGGCTTCTTTGAGGCAGCCGCCGAAGGCGCTGAAGAGGCCGCCGGAGAACTCGGCAATGTCGAGATCATCTACACCGGCCCGACCGACACCACCGCGGAAGGTCAGATCGAGGTCATCAACTCCCTGATCGCGCAGGGTGTCGACGCCATCGCGATATCGGCAAATGACCCTGATGCACTTGTGCCGGCGCTGAAACGCGCGATGGACCGCGGGATCACCGTGATTTCCTGGGACTCGGGTGTGGCTGAAGCCGGACGCCAGATGCACCTGAACCCATCCTCGACCCCGCTGATCGGCAACACGATCATCAAGCTTGCCGCGGATCACATGCCGGATGGTGGTGAAGTTGCGATCCTGTCGGCGTCGGCCACGGCAACCAACCAGAACGCCTGGATCGAGGCCGCGAAAGAGGTTCTTCCGAATTATGACGGCGTCGATCTGGTGGCCACCGTCTATGGCGACGACCTCAGCGACAAATCCTACCGCGAAGCACAGGGCCTCATGGCGTCCTACCCTAACCTGAAGGCGATCATCGCGCCAACGACCGTTGGCATCCTGGCGTCCTGCCAAGCGGTGACCGACGCGGGCAAGATCGGTGAGATCAACGTGACCGGTTTGGGCCTCCCGTCCGAGATGGCAGGCTGTGTTGATAGCGGTGCAACCAAGAGCTTCGCGATCTGGAACCCGATTGACCTTGGCTACTCGGCCACCATGCTGGCGCATGCAATCGCCAACGGTGCTGAAACCGGTGCCGGTGCCGAAATCCCGATGGGCCGCATGGGTTCGGTGACGCTGGATGACACCGGCTCGGCAGCCATGGCTGATCCGTTCACCTACGACAGCTCGAACATCGAACAGTTCAAGTCGATCTTCTAATCTGAACGACGTGTCTGGGCGTGTGCGATGACCCGCGCCCCGACTCCCTACTCTTCCCACATCCAGAAACACTGTCCATGCAGTTGGAATTGAGACCAGACGTGTCGAACGCCGCCGCCCCTACACCGCTTCTGAGCCTGTCCGGCGTGACCAAGACATTTCCCGGCGTGCGGGCCCTTTCAGATGTTTCGCTAAACCTCTACCCGGGCAAGGTCACGGCATTGGTGGGCGAAAACGGTGCTGGCAAGTCTACCGTGGTGAAGGTTCTGACGGGCATTTATCAACCCGACGAGGGTGACATCCGAATCGATGGCGAGGCTCTCAGTTTCCCGACACCGCAATCTGCCGAAACTGCTGGCGTGACCGCCATCCATCAGGAAACCGTCCTTTTCGACGAACTGACGGTGGCGGAAAACATCTTTCTCGGTCATGCGCCAAAGGGGCGATTTGGCCTGATCGACAAAACCGCCATGGCGACCCGCGCGCGAGAGATTCTGGATGGAATCGGGGCCAAGATTGATCCGGGCGCGACGCTCAAGGACCTTGGAACCGCGAACAAGCACCTGGTTGCCATTTCCCGGGCGCTGTCCATCGACGCGCGCGTTGTGATCATGGACGAACCGACCGCAGCCCTCAGCCAGAAGGAAATCGAAGAGCTTTACGAACTCGTCGAAAGCCTGAAGGCGCGAGGCAAGGCGATCCTCTTCATTAGCCACAAGTTTGACGAGATATTCCGCATCGCCGATTTCTACACCGTCTATCGCGACGGCCAGATGGTCGGCGAAGGGGCGATTGTAGATGTCAGCGAACCGGAACTGGTCAAGCTTATGGTGGGCCGCGACGTCAGCCAGATTTTCCCCGAACGCGACCACAACGTCGGCCACGATATCCTCGAAGTCGCGGGGTACGACCACCCGACCGAATTCGCGGACATCGGTTTCACGCTCAGGCGCGGCGAAATCCTCGGGTTCTACGGGCTGGTTGGCGCAGGTCGGTCCGAATTCATGCAGGCCCTTTTCGGGATCACCCGCCTCTCGGGCGGAACCGTGAGGATTGACGGGGCACCGGTTTCCATTGCATCGCCCGCCGATGCGGTCGCAAGTGGCATCGTCTATGTCCCGGAGGACCGGGGCAAACAAGGCACAATCGGCGCGCTGCCGATTTTTCAGAACGTGACTCTGCCGTCACTCGCTCGCACCTCGCGCAAGGGTTTCATCAAGCTGGCCGAGGAATTCAAGCTGGCACGGGATTATACCGAACGTCTCGACCTGCGCGCCGCTTCGCTGGACACCGATGTCGGCAACCTGTCGGGCGGCAACCAGCAGAAGGTCGTGATCGCCAAATGGCTCGCTACCCAGCCCAAGGTCATCATCCTGGACGAACCCACTAAGGGCATCGACATCGGGTCCAAGGCCGCCGTGCATGAATTCATGGCGGAGCTTGCCGCACAAGGGCTCGCCGTCATCATGGTCAGTTCCGAAATCCCCGAGATCGTGGGCATGTCGGATCGTGTGATCGTCATGCGCGAGGGGCGCATCGTGGCGGAACTGGCCCGCGACCAGATCACGCCCGAAACGCTTGTCAGCCACGCCGCAGGGATCAAGGAGGACGCGCAATGAAACGTATCCTCGCCTCCCGCGAACTTTTGCTGCTGGTCGCCATCGGATTGGTGCTTGGCATCATCTCAAGCCGCTTCCCGGCGTTCATCACGCTGTCGAACCTGGCTGCCGTCTTCAACGACACCTCGCCGCTGATCCTGCTGGCCATCGGCCAGATGATCGTGATCTTGACGAAGTGCATCGACCTCTCGGTCGCCGCCAACCTCGCGCTGACCGGCATGGTCGTGTCACTGATCAATATCTCGGCACCAGGTCTCCCGATTATCGTAACGCTGGTCGTGGCCACCGGGTTCGGGGCGTGCCTTGGAATGTTCAACGGTATCCTGGTGTGGAAACTGGACATCCCGCCTATCGTGGTGACCCTTGGCACCATGACCATCTTCCGTGGAACCATCTTCCTTCTGACCGAGGGCAAATGGGTCAACAGCCACGAGATGAGCGACACTTTCAAGGCATTCCCACGCACCGAGCTTCTTGGCCTTCCGGCGCTAAGCTGGTTTGCCATCGCGGCGGTGATCCTTTTCACCATCGTCATGACCCGCACCACCCTGGGCCGCGCCTTCTACGCTGCCGGGGGCAACCCCCATGCGGCGATCTATGCCGGGATCAACGTGGGCCGGACCCAGTTCTGGGCCTTCACGATCTCTGGCGCGCTGGCCGGTCTGACCGGCTACCTCTGGGTCTCTCGCTTCGCGGTTGCTTATGTCGATGTTGCCGGGGGGTTTGAATTGACCGTCGTGGCGGCCTGCGTCATTGGCGGCGTGTCGATCATGGGTGGCATCGGTTCGGTCCCCGGCGCGCTGCTGGGCGCGCTGTTCCTCGGCATCATTGCCAATGCCCTGCCGGTCGTGAACATCTCTCCCTTCTGGCAGATGGCCATCTCGGGCGGCGCGATCATCATCGCGGTTGTTCTGAATGCCCAGGCCAACCTGACGAAGGGCCGCATCATCCTCAAACGCGCGGAGCACGCGACATGACCACGACGACACGCTCGATCCCCGATCGCCTGCGCTCGCCGCTGGAGCGGAACCTGAAAAGCTGGGAAAGCCTGCTGATGTTGGTCGCAATCGGCATCTTCATCGCCAACAGCTTCGCCTCACCCTATTTCCTTAACGCCTGGAACCTTTCCGACGCGACCTTCAACTTCACCGAAAAGGCGATGATCGCCTTTGCCATGGCCCTGCTTATTATCTCTGGCGAAATCGACCTCAGCGTCGCCGCGATCATCGCACTGGCCTCGACCGCCATGGGCGCCGCCGTGCAGGCGGGCGTCGGGACAGAGGGGCTGGTCCTGATCGGTCTGGCCGTCGGTCTGGCCTGTGGGGCGGTCAACGGTTTCCTCGTCACCGGCCTTGGCCTCCCATCCATCGTCGTCACCATCGGCACGATGAGCCTTTTCCGCGGGATCAGTTTCATCGTGTTGGGCGATCAGGTCTACAAGGGCTATCCAGCCGATTTCGCCTTCTTCGGGCAGGGCTATGTCTGGTGGGTGATTTCCTTTGAATTCGTCCTCTTCGCCTTCATTGCGGTGATCTACGCGGTCATCCTGCACATGACCAATTTCGGCCGCGCGGTCTATGCCATCGGAAACAATGCCACTGGGGCGCTGTTTTCGGGCATTCGGGTGGGCCGGGTGAAGTTCACCCTGTTCCTGCTGACGGGCCTGATGTCCGGGGTCGCCGCCGTCTGCCTGACATCCCGCCTCGGCTCGACCCGACCCTCCATCGCCTTCGGGTGGGAACTTGAGATCGTGACTATGGTCGTCCTTGGCGGGGTCAACATCCTCGGCGGCTCCGGCTCCATCCCCGGCGTCGTGATCGCGGCCTTTGTCATGGGGCTTGTGACTTTCGGACTTGGCTTGCTGAACGTGCCCGGTATCGTGATGTCGATTGGTATCGGGGCGTTGCTGATCTCGGTCATCGCGCTGCCCCGGCTCTGGTCGATGTGGAGGGGCTGACATGGAAAAATACGCCTTCAAGATGAAGCTCAACCCGGGCTGCAGGGATGAATACGAGAAGCGCCACGATGAGATCTGGCCAGAGCTTGCCACGCTGCTGAAAGACGCGGGCTTGTCCGACTATTCGATCCACCTGGACGAAGAAACGAACATTCTTTTTGGCGTCCTCTGGCGCACCGACGACCACAAAATGGATGCCTTGCCCAGCCACGAGATCATGCAGCGATGGTGGGCGCATATGGCGGACATCATGGAAACCAAGCCCGACAACGAACCCGTGGCGGTGCCGCTGACGCCCGTCTTCCACATGCCATGACCCCCCGGCACGTCGCCGTCATCGACATCGGCAAGACCAACGCCAAGCTTGCGCTGGTCGATGCGACTGACATGTCCGAAGTGGAGGTGCTGACCCGGCCTAACATGGTTCTCGCCGCTCCACCCTATCCGCACTTCGATGTTGAGGCGATCTGGCGCTTTCTTCTGGACGGGTTGGAGCAGTTTCAGAAGGCGCACGGCGTAGATGCCATTTCCATCACGACCCACGGGGCGTCTTGCGCCCTGATCGCGCCAGACGGCGCGCTTGCTGCCCCGATCCTCGACTATGAGCACACAGGCCCTGATGATCTGGCCGCGGCCTACGACGCCATCCGCCCGCCCTTTGAGGAAACCGGATCGCCAAGGTTGCCGATGGGTCTTAACTTGGGCGCGCAGTTGCATTGGCAATTTGAGCAGGACCCCGCGCTTCGCGAACGCACCGCCACCATTGTCACCTATCCGCAGTACTGGGGGCATCGCCTGACAGGAGTGCCGGCCAGCGACGTGTCGTCCCTTGGTTGTCACACGGATCTGTGGAATCCGTCCAAGGCGCACTATTCTTCGTTGGTCGAACGGTTGGGCATATCTGAAAAAATGGCGTCCGCGCGCAAATCTGCGGAGGTTCTCGGACCCGTGTTGCCGCAGGTCGCATCGCAAACCGGCCTGCGCTTTGACACGCTGGTGCACTGTGGCATCCACGATTCAAACGCATCGCTTTTGCCTCATGTACTGACCCGAACCGGGCCGTTTTCCGTCGTTTCGACCGGGACATGGGTCATTGCCATGACCATCGGCGGCGAAGAAGTAACTCTAGAACCTTCGCGTGACACGCTTCTTAACGTCAACGCACTGGGTGCCCCGGTACCCTCCGCCCGTTTCATGGGGGGACGCGAGTTCGAGTTGGCGATGAACGGTCATACCACGGAATGTGCAGAGCAATTCCTTGACCTGGTCGCGAAAGAAGGCTCCATGCTCTTGCCCGCAATTGTCCCGGACAGCGGGCCGTTTCAGGGGCAAAAACACAGCTGGATGGGGTCAGAGCCCTTGCCCGGAACCCAGGAACGCGCTGCGGCGGTGAGTTTTTACCTCGGATTGATGACCGCGGAATGCCTGTCGCTGACCGGACACAAGGGCCCCATTATCGTCGAAGGTCCATTTGCCAGGAACAAAGGCTTCGCCAGTCTGCTCGCCGCGGCGACAAACTGCAGGGTCGACGCGACCGCCACCGCAACAGGGACGAGCCAGGGGGCCGCCCTCTTGGTAACAGGCGCACTCCCCGAGCGCGCGGCCTTCGACGTCGAAACCTATTTTCACAAGACCAACGTGAGCTACCAACGTTACGCGAACAGTTGGCACAGAGCCGCAAAAGCAAGCCTGGAACCGCGTCCATAGGATACCCTAACGACCTGCACGGAACTCCGATAGCAGACTTTGGAGACCAGCGTGAAACTGAACGGAATGGGCTCGTCACGGACCTCGGTGACGTTGCAGCACCGGCCCCTGCTACGCCATCCGCGGATCGAGCACACGGCCCTAAGCGGACTTCCGGCACAGCACCTGAATGCTGCGGCTGCAACCATCATTGCAGACCTTGGTCAATAGCTTTTGTTCAGATACCCAAAGCCCAGATCGCACGCGATTTAGGTGTGTCTCGGATGACTATATATTGCGCGCTCGATACATCGCTTGGGCCGCGTAGTGCTGACGACCCGACAAATGTGGAAAACAAGATTGAAGGGCATTCACGCAATAAAAAGTAGACGATGTTTCCTGTCGATTTGGCTACATAGAATTGAAGGTTCAAGCCTTATGGGGATCCCGAGAAGGCACTTGGCCGATAGCTGGTCTATCGGAAGCATCTCCGGCGTTCTCGGGTTTTTTACCAGGCGCAGATGCTCCAGCAGGGTCGAGTTTACCCTTAGCAATTTCCAATGCTTCTTTTGCACCTCTAATGAGGCAATCGCCAATCTTAGTCATCGTTCTCTGCCAATTTTTTGTTCATAACTGATAACATTTCTTTTTGTGCATGTCTGCGAAGCGAGATGTTGTTTTCTCATGGTTTCAAACTGCCGCAAGGGCGATTGATCAATTTTCTGAACTCCGTCAGGTGACCAGGATTTACGGCACCCCTGACCACTCTGCCCTCACGCTTTTAATGCCCTATTCTTCATTGTCTTGAGAAAGCGAAGCCTCAAGCGCTTCGAGCAACATTTGCTCATGGCGAATTGGCATATCATCCACGCTCCAAGCGCGCCGATGGTCAGGCCAAACTTGTTCGAACAGCTCCTCTGTCAGAACAACAAAGGAAACTCTTCCTCCATGTCTAAGCTCCGCCCATTGCTCAGCTTGTAGTGAACAAAATCGACGCTCCAGACATGGTTGGGATGCGTCGGTCGGAGCCGAATGATCGAGCTGTCCTTGTGGTAGAGGCGACGCTTCTTCTTGTGCCGCTGCGGGAGTTGCAGACCTTCCTCCCGCCATAGCCGTTCTACCTTCTTGTGGTTGACACGCCAGCCCTCGACCCGAAGCAGCTGCGCCACCTTAGGGTAGCCATACCGGCCATAGCTCTTGGCCAGACGGATCATGGCCAGTCTAAGAGCATCATCGTTCCTCTCTACGGCCTCGTATTGCATGGAGCTGCGTGCAAGGCCGACCATCTTGCAGGTGCGGCGCTCTGATGTGCCGAGCCTCTGGTTAGCATGAATGACGGCCTGACGAAGTTGGCTCGTCGTCAGGCCCTCTGTTTTAGGCAGTTCAGACTTTCCTTGAGGATCAGCTTGTCCAGTTCCAGTTCGGCCACGATCTTCTTCAGTCGGGCATTTTCTTTCTACAGGCTGCGCAACTCCGACAGTTGCGACTCGCCCATGCCACCGAACTGACGCCGCCAATTGTCGTAGGCCGCATCGCTGACACCGACACCACGACAGGCCGTTCGAACATCGTCGCCATCTGCCAGCTTCAGTTCAATCTCACGCAGCAGTTTCAGAATGTCTTCGTCCGAGTATCGCTTCCGAGCCATCTCTTGTTCCCACTTCTCGGCCAAAGTAGTGGCCCAATCTTAGGGGGCAAAGACACAAGAGTGTGGGCTCTTTTGAGTTTGACCGGACGTGCGAGCCACTACAGTTTTGGGATATGAAGTGAAATGCTTGCGCCTTTCTTGGCCCGGTCGATGACCAGCGCCCCGCCGTGCCGTTCAGCGACTGACATTGCTATCGCCAGTCCTAGACCACTGCCATCTGATGGTTCCACCTGCGAGAAGCGCCCGAACGCTGTTTCGCTTTGCTCAGGTTTAAGGCCTTTGCCATCGTCCTTGATCGTCACGATGGCCTCCCCGATCGAGTGTGTGATCGCTACGGAAATCTGCGTCAGATCAGGGCCGCCATGCTTTAGGGCATTGTCGATCAGGTTTTTGACCGCCTCAGTCAGGAACAACCTGTCCCCTGAAATCCTTGTTGGCTGATCCGGCGCGTTGAATTCGAACTCAATTCCGCGCGAAAGAATAGTCGGCCCAAACTCGGCGCAAATGTCCTCAACGATTTCTCGAAGGTCAACAGGCTCCAGCTCCGGTGCCATCGCTGATTGTTGCAAGCGGTCAAGAGACAGGAGTTGATCAGCAACGCGGGCAGAACTGCGGGCAGCGCTGACCAGTTCCGATATCCGCTTGTTTCTCTCCTTGGCCGAAGGCGCATCGCGCACCGCTTCTGCCATAGATTGAACCGCCGCCGCCGGGTTGCGCAGCTGATGCGCGGCGTCGGAGATGAAGACCTGATGGGCGGTCATGCTGGCCTCAACCTTGCTGAAGAGGCGGTTCAGCGTCCTGACGATACCGCTAACCTCGATTGGCACGGGGCGTCTTATCTGGCTGAGGTCGTTGGGTGATCTGGCGGCGATAGCGTCCTGCAGGTCGATCAGCGGGCGCAGGCCCCGCGCGACGCCGAACCAGACCACCAGCGCCAGCGTCGCGAGAAGCGTGCCGATCAGTGCGGCCGCGCGGATCGCCAGTTGCCGGGCAAAGTTCTGCCTGTCTTCTATGCGCTGCCAAACTTTCACCGAGGCGTCGCCCGTCAGATTCTCGATGGTGACGCGCTCTCTGACGCTGAGTACACGCACGTCTTCGTCGCGGTAGGTCGCCCCGAAGAAATGGGGGGCGTAGATATCGGTGCCGCCCGAGTTGTCCGACTTAGGCGGATAGGCATAGCCGGTGATGTAGATTCCGCCGGGGCCCGTCGCGTGGTAGAATACCTCGCCTCCTGCTGCGTCACGGATAAGATCGCGTGTCGAGGGTGCAAGGGCGTCACCGCCCGAGACGGCCACATCCCGTGATATCGCCAACGCAGCGGCTAGGAGACTGCGGTCGAAGAGGTCCTCGGCGGTGTTCTGGGCCACCGTGAAGCGCCAGTACCCGAGCAGCACCGCCATAAGCACCAACGGGCTTAGGATCAGGACAAAGAGGCGGAGGCGCAAAGACGCGCGACGCATCAGACTGCAACCTCAAGCATATATCCCAGTCCGCGCGCCGTCTTAATCGAGATGCCGTATGCGCCAAGGCGCTTGCGCAACCGCGAGACATGCGGCTCGACCGCGGTGTCGTCCACATCGGCACCGACGCCGTAGACATGATCGGTCAACTGCGCCTTTGAGACGATGCGCCCGCGCCGTTCCAGCAAGCATTCCAGAACCGCCATCTCTCTGCGCGGCACATCCAGTGCCATGCCATCGGCCTTAAACTCGCGCGAGGTCCGGTCGAATTCCAGCCTGCCGATCCGTTCGCGCGCGCCGTAATCGAGGCTTTTGCGGCGCGAGAGTGCGCGAATGCGTGCCTCCAATTCGTCCATTTCGAAGGGCTTGACCAGATAATCATCCGCGCCCATGTCGAGCCCCGCCACCCGGTCGCTGGTCTCGGACCGGGCCGTCAGCAGGATGACCGGCGCGCTATCTTCCCGCTCACGCATGGCCCGCAGGATGTCGAAGCCGGACCGGCCCGGCAGGTTGATATCCAGCACCACCAGATCTGCGCCCTCCCGCGCGAGAAAGGCATCGGCTTCACGCCCATCATGCAACACGTCCGCAGCATGTCCCCGGTCGCGCAGCCGGTACGCGATGGCATTTGCCAATGCCTCGTTGTCCTCGACGATGACGATCCGCATTTCAGCTCCCGCAAGCTTGGCGCAAGGTTGGCCTACCATGATTGGCAGATCGCAAGGGGAATCAACCCCGCATGCATTGGTAACCGTGTCTGGGCTGGAGGAGCCGGGATCGTTACTGGTCACTAGGGAGGACATAATGACCGTTTCTGTTTTCACGCGCCGTGCCGTGGTATCGATGATCGCTGCCGCCGGGCTTGCGGCACCTGTCGCGGCCGAGGTGGACTTTTCAGGCAAAACCATTGAATGGGTAATCCCGTTTTCGGAAACCGGTGGCTCGGCCAAGTGGGCGAACTTCTTTGCCCCGCTGCTGTCCGAAGAATTGCCGGGGCAGCCGACCGTTGTGGTCAAGTTCATGCCCGGTGCGGGTTCCACAAAGGGCGCGAACTGGTTTCAGGAACAGAAACACGATGACGGCACCCTGCTGTTTGGAACCTCCGGTTCGACGCAATTCCCATATCTCTTGAACGATCCGCGTGTGCGCTATGAATACAAGGAGTGGATTCCCGTCATGGCCTCGGGCACCGGCGGCGTTGCTTATCTGAACGCCGAGGATGGTGCCAAATTCGATGGGTCGGCCAACAATCTGAAGGACGTCGATTTCATCTATGGCAGCCAGGGCGCGACGCGGCTCGATCTGGTGCCACTGCTGGCCTGGCAGATGCTGGGCATGAATGTGGAGCCGGTCTTTGGCATCAAGGGCCGCGGCGATGGTCGGCTGATGTTCGAGCGTGGCGAAGCGACCATCGATTATCAGACCTCTTCGGGTTATCTGGGCGGATCGGTGCCGTTGGTCGAGGCTGGTCAGGCAGTGCCGATGATGACCTGGGGGGCATTGGACGACGACGGTAGCATCGTGCGCGACCCGACTTTCCCGGACATTCCCAGCTTTAAGGAAGTCTGCGAAGCCACGGAAGGCTGTGAGACCTCGGGCGATCAATGGGATGCTTGGAAAGCGTTTTTCGTGGCTGGTTTCCCGGTGCAGAAACTGGCCTTCCTGCCCGGTGACACGCCGCAGGATGTGGTCGATACCTACACGGCTGCGTTTCAGGCCGTGATCGAACGCCCGGATTTCGCCGAGATTTCGTCTAAGCGAGTGGGCAAATACCCGGTCTTTGTCGGCGATGGCTCGCAGGCCGCGCTGGAAACCGCAACCAGCGTGCAGGACGGGGCCAAGCAATATGTCCTTGGCTGGCTCAAGGACGCCTACGGTGTCGAACTGAACTAATCCGGCGCGCAGCCTCGCGATTGCGGGGCTGCCACCCGTTCGATTTTCAATTTTCAATGACGGAAAGCGGCTCCCATGGAGATTCTCGCGACGGCTCTTCCTGAGCTCGGGCATGCCTGGGCTCTGATCCTGCAACCTGTTGTTCTCGGCTACCTCGTGCTGGGGGTCGTTATGGGCCTCTGCGTCGGTGTCTTCCCCGGCCTCGGCGGCATTGCGGGGCTTTCCCTGCTCTTGCCGTTCATGTTCGGGATGGAGCCAGTCTATGGCCTCGCCCTGATGATCGGCATGGTTGCTGTGGTCCCGACTTCGGACACGTTTGCGTCGGTGCTGATGGGCATCCCGGGCAGCTCGGCCTCGCAGGCCACGGTGCTGGACGGGTTTCCCATGGCCAAGAACGGCCAGGCCGCACGAGCGCTGTCTGCTGCCTTTGCCTCATCGCTTTTTGGCGGTCTCGTCGGGGCCACCTTCCTGACCGTCTTCATCCTTGTGGCACGCCCCATCGTGCTGGCCTTCGGCCTGCCCGAGATGCTGATGATCACCATTCTGGGCCTGTCGATGGTGGCGGTGCTGGCCGGTCGCATCGCGCTCAAAGGCATGGCTGCAGCCGGGCTTGGCCTGATGATCGGAACGATCGGCGAGGCTGATGCAGGCGGCAGCCTGCGCATGGCGACCTATGATATCCCCTATCTCACCGACGGGCTGAAACTGGTCATCGTCGGGCTCGGCATCTTCGCAGTACCCGAGATCGTCTCGCTGCTGCGGCAGGACCGGTCCATCGCCAAAGGCGCGTCGCTCGGCGCGGGCTGGTTCGACGGCATCCGCGACTGGTTCGCCAATATCTGGCTGTCGGTTCGCTGCTCGGTCATCGGTGTGGCCGTGGGTGTGATCCCAGGCCTCGGCGGGTCCGTTGTTGACTGGATTGCCTATGGGCATTCGGTGCAGACCACCAAGGACAAGTCCAATTTCGGCAAGGGCGAGGTGCGCGGCATCATTGGGCCGGAAAGCTCGAACAATGCCAAGGAAGGCGGCGGGCTGGTGCCGACTCTGCTTTTCGGTATTCCCGGTTCCGGCTCGATGGCGATCTTCATCGGGGCCGTCGCCTTGCTCGGCTCGGGCGATATCGAGGTTGGTCCGGGCATGCTGAAGGACAATCTGGACATCACCTATTCCATCGTGTGGCTGCTGGCGCTGGCCAATGTGGTGGGCACCATCCTGTGTATCGCGGCCTCGGGCGGGATCGCCAAGCTGACCACGATCCGCTTCACCTATCTGGCGCCATTCCTGTTCATGCTGATCAGCTTTGCCGCGTTCCAGTCGGGGCAGAATTTCGAGGACCTGCTGGCGCTGTTCAGCATCGGTCTGATCGGCATTTTCCTGCGCCGTTTCGACTGGTCGCGCCCGGCCTTCCTGATCGGGTTCGTGCTGTCGAACCCGGTCGAGAAATTCACCAATCAGGCGTTTCAGATCGCGTCCTTCAGGTTCCGTAAAAGCTTCGAGGAAGGGATGGACTACATCTTCAGCCCCATCGTGATTGTCCTGATCATCATCACGGTGGTCTCGGTCGTGCTGGGTATTCGGCAGGCCAAGACCATCATGGCAGAGGGTGACGTGCAGTCCGGCTCCAAGCGCGCACCGCTGGTCTTTCTGCTGGTCATCATGGCCTATCTGATCACCGCGCTGGTCAATGCCAACATGATCCCCGACTACAACATGACCGACAAGGTCATCCCGCTGGTGATCGGGGGCTTCTCGCTGGCCTGCTGCGCGATCCTGCTGGTGCAGATGATGCGCCGCCCCGAGGGCGATGTGATCTTTGCCGACAAAGAAGTCGCGGGCGAGGACGCTGACGCGCCATACGGGTTGTGGTCGACACTGGCCTGGTTTGCCGGGCTGATCGCCGCGACCTGGATCGTGGGCTTCATCCTCGCGCTGATCGGCTTCCTGATCACCTTCTTCCGCGTCCGGGCCGGGGCCGACTGGCGGATGACGCTGATCCTGACCGCGGCTGGTATCGCGTTCATGTGCCTGATGGCCGGCGCGCTAAACCGCGACTTCCCGCCAGGTCTCTTGCAGAGCGCGGTGGATCTGCCATGGCCGCTGAAATGACCCAGACCGCGATCCCCTATGTTTTCATGCGCGGTGGCACATCCCGCGGACCGTATTTCCTGCGCAGCGATCTGCCCGAAGATCTGGATCAACTGGCCGACACGCTGATTGCCGTTCTAGGTTCGGGCCATCCGCTGAATATTGACGGGATCGGCGGTGGGGCGGCGGTCACCACCAAAGTGGCGATGCTGTCGCGCAGTATGGATAACTGGGCGGATGTGGACTATTTCTTCGCGCAGGTCTCTGTCGAGGATCGCCTCGTCGATTTCAAACCCACCTGCGGCAACATCCTGTCCGGCGTTGGCGCGGCGGCGCTGGAAATGGGGCTGGTTGACGCGCAGGGCGAGGAAACCGAAATCCGCATCCGTGCGGTGAATACAGGGGCGCAGGTGGTGGCCCGCATTCAGACGCCGGGCGGCCAGTTGGACTATCAGGGCACCACAGAAATTGCCGGCGTGCCCGGTCAGGCTGCGCCCGTGCAGCTGAACTTCATGGGCGTCGTGGGTGCCGCAACGGGGTCCTTCCTGCCCACCGGTAGCTTGCGCGACGAGATCGACGGGATCGAGGTGACCTGCATGGATGTGGCCGTTCCAATGGTCATCGCGCGCGCCGATGCGTTTGGCCTGACCGGTTACGAGAGCGCCGCCGAACTGGATGAAAACCGAGCCTTCTTCGACCGGATGGAAGCCATTCGCATCAAGGCCGGGGCTCTGATGGGCATGGGCGATGTTTCGCAATCGGTGACGCCCAAATTCGGGCTTCTGGCGCAGGCGCAAGAAGGCGGAACCATCGCGACGCGCTACTTCATGCCATGGAACACCCACCCGTCAATGGCCGTGACCGGCGCGCAATGTCTGGCCTCCTGCGCATTGACGCCGGGAACGGTCGCCGACGGTTTGCTGACCCGACCCAAGTCTAGCCCCGCGCAGGTGGTTCTGGAACATCCCAGCGGCACGATCGAGGTGCTGGTCGAATTCTCGACTGATGATGGCTTCGACCTGATCAGCGCGGGCCTTGTGCGCACGGCACGCAAGCTGGCCGACGGGCATGTCTATATTCCCCGCTCGATCTGGGCGGGGCCGGAGGAAAACTCATGAGCATTCGAAACAGCCTTGTGGCCTTCAACGGGTCCGACGGCGCGCTATCCGCGCTGAGATACGCGGCAGAACTGGCAGGTGATACCGGACATGTCACCGCGCTGCTTGCGCATTCCGCGCATGAAATGGTTGACAGCCACGCGGCCTGGGTGCCCGCCAAGGCCCGCGAGATCATCGCGCATGCCAACGCTGATATCCTGACCGCGATCGAGGCCCGGTTCGATGCGGAGCGCGATGCACTGGGTCTGGGGCAAAGGCTGCATTTCCAACGTGTATCCGGCCGCGTCGACAAGGTTCTGTCCGAGACAGCGCGCAGTTTCGACCTGCTGGTTGCTGGACACGACCTTGCCGAACAGGTCGATGCGCATGTGATGTTGCATCCGGACCGCATCGCCTTGCTTAGCGGTCGACCAATCCTGATGATCCCAAAGGGCCAGGAGAGCCACACTCAAGCGCGCGTTGTGGTCGCCTGGGATGGCGGGCGGGCGGCGGCGCGGGCACTGTCCGATAGCCTCAACCTGCTCGGCAGCCAAAGCCATCTGACCGTTCTGTCGGTGGGCGAAACGGACACCCCCTCGGCTGCGTCTGATGTTGTCCGGCATCTCGAACGCCATGGTATCTCTGCCACCCACGAGCAAATCCCGGCCGAACCAGGCGTTGCGCGGGCGCTTCTCGCCTATTGTCGAAACCAGCCTCCCAGTCTGTTGGTCATGGGGGCCTATGAGCATTCCAAATTCCGCGAGGATTTCCTTGGTGGCGTCACAGCGCGTGTGCTGCGCGATACACCGGTTCCCGTTCTGCTCTCACACTAGGCGCATCGGCGCAGCTTGAAATCGGTGAGCAATCTTGGTATGCGAGAGTATACAATGGAGAGCGTCATGATCAGCAGCTACTCTGAATGCCTCGATATCGCCCGGCAGGAATTGCGCCTCGCAGACCGTGCACTGCGCGATGAGATATCGAATTATCCGACCCCGATTGCCGGCTGCGATGAACAGTTCAATCACCTGCTGGTGCAAAGCCAAAGGGTGCGAAACGCGCTTGATGCACTTGACGCGCCGCTTTTTGTCCCCACGCCCCGCAGGTTGGAGCCGGTCAGCGGTATCGAAAGCCGATGAAGGTTCACATCCTCGACGACTGGTTCGACACGCTGCGCCATCTGCGTTGCTTTGACCGGCTCAGTGGGCACGACGTGACCGTCTGGACCGACCATGTCGAAGACATCGACACGCTTGCCAACCGGCTGTCCGAGGCCGAGGCGCTGGTCCTCTTTCGCGAGCGCACGAATGTTACTCGTGACCTGCTGGACCGCCTGCCCAAACTCAGGCTGATCAGCCAGCGAAGTGTCTATCCGCATGTAGATGTGCCCGCCTGCACCGATCACGGGGTTCTGCTGTGTTCCAACATGCATGCCGGAACGCCGTCTTACGCCGCCGCCGAACTGACCTGGGCCCTGATCATGGCCGGGATGCGCGACCTGCCGCGGCAGATGGCCTCGGTCAAGGCAGGGCTCTGGCAGGCAAGCGTCGGCAAGACCCTGCGCGGGCGACAGCTGGGGCTGTATGGCTATGGCAGAATCGCCAAGGCGGTGGCGGGTTATGCCGAGGCTTTTGGCATGGATGTTGTCTGGTGGTCTTCTGAGGAGGGCCTTGCGCGGGCAGCGGCGGACGAGGCGCAGGTTGCTGAGAGCCGCGAGGCGTTCTTCGGAGAAAGCGATATCGTGTCGCTGCATGTGCGGCTAAAGCCAAACACGCACGGGATCATCACGGCGCAGGATTTCGCTGCGATGCAGCCCAGTTCACTTTTCGTCAACACCTCGCGTGCGGGGCTGATCGCACCCGGCGCGCTGTTGCAGGCATTAGAGGCGGGGCGGCCCGATATGGCTGCCATCGACGTCTTTGACCACGAACCCCTGAACGATCCCGATGACCCCTTGCTGTCCCACCCGAACCTGATCGCAACCCCGCATATAGGCTTTGTCACCGAAGATGAATTCGACCTGCAATTCGCCGATATCTTCGATCAGGTGAACGCTTTCGATAAAGGCGCGCCGATTCACATGATCAATCCCGGGGTTTGGCCGGGTTAGACCGCTGACCGGATCGCCGTCTTGAGCGCGACCACAGCGGCGGTGTCGCTTTGACCAATACGGGAAAGAAAACCTACAGGGCGGGTGATCTCTGGTGCGGCCAGCTCGCAAACCGCGACAAGTGCCGAACCGACGGCTGACCGAGGCAGCGGAGCCGCGCCAAAGCCACCCGCAACCATATCAAGCGCCGTCGACGTGCGCCCGACCTCATATGTCCAGCGCAGCGGCAGCCGCGCCTTGGCCATGGCCTCGTCGATCAGCAGCCGGTTGCCGGTGCCGCGTGCAGGAAGGATCAGCGGTATTTCTGCTAGGGCACGCCAGTCCACATTGCCTGCACCGGCCATTGAATGTCCCGTCGGCAGTGCCAGCACCATCGGATCGTCGAAAAGCGGTTCAAACATGGTTTGCGGATCGGTCAGCGGGATCGGGCACAGTCCGAAATCCGCCTCACCCGCTGTCACCGCTTCCGCCACCTCGTTGGCAGAGCCGTCCAGAAGGCGCAGGCGGGTGGCATGACCCGCCGTGCGGAACCCGCACAGCGCCGGAAGGATCAGCCGCCCGAGAACGCTGGGGATCGCCGCCAGCGTCACCACCGCACCGCGCTGATGGGCAAAGGCCACGCTTTCGTCCCGCATGGCCCGTGCCGTCTCGCGCGCATCGTCCAGAATGGCCTCGGCCCGCGCCTGCAGCCGCTTGGCTGCAAGCGTGGGTTTGACCGCGCGTGTCGTGCGTTCGAAAAGAACCGAATCCAGCGCCAGTTCCAATTTGCGGATGCGCCGCGTCACCGCAGATTGCGACAGGTTCAACTGTTCGGCCGCTGCGTGGAACGAGTTGGTATGCTTCACTGCCAGAAAGGCTTCGAGATCTCCAAAATCGTAATTGATGCTCATAACGCATCAATTACGAAAAAAGTGGCATTGGTCAAATTAAACCAGCGGCGTTAGGCAGGGATCAGCCAGGGAACACGCCATGACCAACTATGACATCACAGTGATCGGGGGCGGTAATGCAGCGCTGTGCGCGGCCATAACGGCAGCAGAGGCAGGTGCCCGCGTGCTGATCCTTGAAACCGCACCAAAGCCCTACCGCGGGGGTAACTCGCGCCATACCCGCAATTTCCGCTGTGCCCATGACGGCCCACTGGGGCCGCTGGTCGAGTCTTATGGTGAGAACGAATATCTTGATGACCTGCTAAAGGTCACAGCAGGTAATACCGACGAGAAGCTGGCCCGGCTCGCAATCCGCAGTTCCGAAGAATGTCTGCCTTGGATGGAGGCGCATGGGGTACGCTTTCAGCCGTCGCTATCGGGCACATTGTCTCTGGCACGCACAAACGCGTTTTTTATGGGCGGCGGCAAATCCCTTGTGAACGCCTATTATCGCACCGCAGATGCGCTGGGCGTGGATGTTCTTTATGAGGCGCATGTCACCCATCTGGAACTGAGCGGTGATCGGATCGCGCGTATCGACTACACCCATCAGGGCGACGACCACAGCATCGAACCGACCGCCGTGATCGTCGCCTCAGGCGGCTTTCAGGCCGATACCGACTGGCTGGCGCGCGCCTGGGGACCTGCTGCCAAGAACTTCCTGATCCGCGGCACGCCATACAATCGGGGCGTGGTGCTGGCCGACCTGCTGGATCAGGGCATCGATAGCGTGGGCGATCCGACCCAGTGCCACGCAGTTGCCATCGATGGGCGTGCGCCAAAATTCGATGGCGGCATCGTCACCCGGTTGGATTGCGTGCCGTTCTCGATCGTCGTCAACAAACAGGCCGAACGTTTCTATGACGAGGGCGAGGACGTCTGGCCCAAACGCTACGCGATCTGGGGCAGGTTGGTTGCGGCGCAGCCGGATCAGGTGGCCTACGTGATTATCGACAGCAAGTCGCTCGACCTGTTTATGCCATCGGTTTTCCCGCCGCTGAAAGCTGACACGATCGAAAACCTCGCGGGCATGTTGGGCCTGCCTCTTGCCAAGCTCTGCGAAACCTTGGACGCGTTCAACAGCGCCTGCGGCGATACCTCCGCCTTTCATCCAACAGAGTTGGACGGCGTGACGACTACCGGTATTGCGCCCGCCAAAACCAACTGGGCTCGCCCGATCAACACCCCGCCATTTTATGGCTATTCACTGCGCACCGGCGTCACGTTCACCTATCTGGGGCTGAAGGTCGACGAGACAGCTCAATGTTTCAATGCCACTGGCCCGATACGAAACCTTTGGGCCGCGGGTGAGACCATGGCCGGGTCGATCCTCGGCCAAGGCTATCTGGCCGGGTTTGGCATGACTATCGGAACGGTTTTCGGGCGCATCGCAGGACGGGAGGCCGCCGCTTATGCGAACTGATCTCATCCAGGAGGCCCGCCGACAGGCCGAAATTTGCAATGCCTGCCGCTATTGTGAAGGTTATTGCTCGGTCTTCCCTGCCCTTCACAGCCAGCGTGCCTTTGCGGAGGGCGACATCACACAACTGGCCAATCTCTGCCATAACTGCCGGGGTTGCTACTATGCCTGCCAATATACCGCCCCACATGAGTTCGACCTGAACCTGCCAAAAGCGCTGGCAGAGGTGCGCCGCGACAGTTGGGAAAGCCTCGCCTGGCCGCAACCGCTGGCAAAGCGATTCCATACTCAAGGCGGCGCGATCGCAATGGCTTTGGTTGCAGGGTTCGCGCTTATGTTTCTGGCGATCCGGGCGGTTGGTTCCGCGGGCGGCGATGGGTTTTATGCGGTCCTATCGCATAGTGCCATGGTTGCGCTTTTTGCCCCTGCCCTCCTGCTTCCGCTCTTCAGCATTGGCCTCAGCCTGCGCGCGTACTGGCGGATGGTAGATGGGCGACCTCTCACGTTGGCCGATCTGAATGCCGCCTTCAATCGAGCCGCTCATATGACCGATTTGGCCGCCGGTCACGGCGAGGGCTGCAATTTCGAGGACGAAGACCGCTTCTCGCAATCCCGCCGCTACGCCCACCAGGCGATCCTGTATGGTTTCCTGCTCTGTTTCGCGGCGACCTGTGCGGGGACCATTCTGCACTACCTCTTCAACAGTCCTGCGCCATATCCGTTCTGGTCCCTGCCCAAACTGCTGGGGATACCCGGTGGCGCGTTGCTAACACTAGGCTGCGCCTGGATGACTTGGCTGAAGCTGAAATCAGACCGCACTCTGGGTGATCCTCGTGCATGGGGCGGCGATATCGGTTTCACTTTGCTGCTTGGCTTCACGGGGCTGAGCGGCCTGATGCTCTTCGCCGTCGGAGACACTGCCTGGATGCCCGGGATGCTTGCCCTACACCTCGGCGCCGTTCTGACCTTTTTCCTGCTCATGCCATTTACTAAGATGGCCCACGGTTTTTATCGAACTGCGGCATTGCTGCGAAACGCGCAGCGATACCGAGAATAGCCCTGCCAATCGGGTTGCCTGGCGTTTGCCACCAATGGCTATTATGTGTTCGCACGCCGAGAGATTCTCACCCGGGTCGGCAGTTGGTGAATCCGATAGCGATGGTCGATATTGATCTGGCCAAGGTTGTAAATGGTCAGAATGGGCCTCTAACCCAAGCTGGCAACAACGTCGAAGAACCGCGCCTTCACCGCGTCGGCATCAATACCAAGACAGATTTCAGCGGGAGGGTTTGACGGTGCGCGAGTGGTTTTGCCCAGAGCCGCGTCACTCAGGTCTACGGTTAAGCCGCTGGATTCAGTGGTGAAAAGCTCCATATGGGTGGCGGCAATCACTGCCGTGGCGTCATGCATGGCGCAGCCGGTCTTGCCCACCACGGTTTCATAGAAATTATGGTAGAACTCGCTGATCTGCAGCAGGAAGCCACCAGCCCTGGGTGCGGTTTCGGCCAATGTCATGAAATCTTCGCGCAAGCACAGCGTCTGCATGGTCACATCCAGACCGACGAGGGTGATTTTGGCGCCCGAGGCAAAGACCTCCGCTGCAGCATGCGGGTCGTGAAAGATATTGGCCTCAGCGCAGCCACGGATATTGCCCGGCACATCGACGGCCCCGCCCATGATGACGATGCGACCGACATTGGTGACAAAATCAGGGTCCAGCCGCATCGCGTCGGCGATATTGGTCAGCGGAGACACGGCGCAAACCACGATCTCACCGGGGTTTTCGCGCGCCATGCGGACCAGAAATTCTACGGCGCTTTCCGCGATCGGCGCGCGCTCGGTCTCGATCTCCACATGATCGCCGAAGCCTTCTGGCCCGTGCACATGTGCCGAGGGCTGGAAACCGGTGATCTCATATGGCTCTGCGGCCCCCTGCGCCACCGGGCAATCCGCGCCCAGAAACTCCATCAGGTAGTTGGCGTTGCGGGTCGCCTGTTCGACCCAGACATTGCCGAAAACGGTGGTCAGCCCCACAAGTTCGATATCCGGTGCAGCGTGGGCATAAAAGATCGCCATCGCGTCATCCACGCCGGGATCGGTATCTATGATGATCTTCATCGCTGCCTCCGCTTTGCGGCCCGGAACACCTCGACGTTCAACCGGGCAGACCTGCCAGATACGCCTTTAGCGCGGCCGGATCAAACGGCTTATGCAGCAGAAGCGCGCCCAGCCGACCCGCCGCGTCTTTTAAGGCAGGGCTACGATCGGCCGAGATCAGACAGGCCGGCAGCGGCCCGAAGCGGCTGCGCAGCGCCATAACCACATCAGAGCCCAACCGCCCGTCATCCAACTGCATATCCGCGACCACCACATCGGGGGCGACGCCGATTTCATCCAGCAAGGCGATGGCCTCGTCCTCACCACAGCAGGCCAGCACATCGAGGCCCCATTGCTCCATCGTCACACTCAGCGCATTGCGCAGCTCTGCGTCGTTCTCAATCAGCAGCACGATCCGATGGGCGATCTGGCCGCTCTCTGACCGCTCGATGGGCACCTCATCGGCGGTCGGGACATCAGCCCGCCCTGCCCTGGGCAGTTCAACCGAAAACACCGTCCCCCTGCCCGGCCATGACGATAGACCCAGCGGATGGCCCAGCAGCGCGCAGGCCCGCTCCACAATGGCCAGACCCAGCCCCATCCCGTCGGCGGCGCTGGCGGTGGCGTTTAGGCGCTGGAACTCGCCAAAAATCTGGTCCTGCTCATGCTCCGCGATGCCCGGCCCGGTGTCCCAGACCTCGACCCGCACCGAATGCCTCAGTTGCCGCGCGCCCACCAGCACCCGACCGGAATCCGTGTACCGGATCGCGTTTGAGATCAGGTTTTGCAGGATGCGCTGCAGATAGGTGGCGTCGCTGAGCACCTGTGCACCGCTGCGCAGCACCTGGAACTCCAGACCCTTGGCGTTTGCCATCGGGCGCAACTCGTCGCAGAGCTGGCTTAACATCAGATCAAGCGAGATCGGCACCAGATGCACGCTGGCCTGCCCCGAATCCAGCTTCGAGATATCGAGCAGCGCGCCCAGAATGTTCTCGACACTCTGCAGGGCATTGGCCGCCTTGGAGGCCATCGCGCCCGACCGGTCCCCGGCCAAATCCTGTTCCAGCGACGACAGATACAGCTTGGCCGCCGAGAGCGGTTGCAGCAGGTCATGCGAGGCCGCCGCGACGAAGCGCGATTTCGAGGCGTTGGCGCGCTCGGCTTCTGCCAGCGCATCCTCAAGCTCAAGCGTGCGGTCCAGAACCCGTTGCTCCAGTGTTTCCTTGGCCTCGGTCACCGCCCGTATCGCCTGCCGCTCAGCGGTGACATCGGTAAAGCTGATCACGAAGCCGCCATCTGGCATCTGCTGCATGAAGACAGTCAGAACACGTCCGCCGCGCCCCTGAATCTCGAATGTGAGCGGAGGCCGCTTACCCTCCTGCCCCGCCCAGGCCTGTACCTGCCGGGGCGAGGCATCGGCGGAAAAGCTGTAATCGTCGCGCAGCCGTTCAAAGATCGTCGCAAAGCGGTTGCCGATCTGGAACCGGCCCACCGGGATCGACAGCAGCTCGCCCACCCGGCGGTTCCAGCCCACCAGCCTGCCTTGCGTGTCAAAGATGCAGACGCCCTGCTTGAGATGTTCCAGCGTGGCGCGGATCAGCCGCGCCTGATCATCTCGCATACGCTCACGCTCGCGGCGCTCCAGACGCATAATGTCGGTCACATCGGTCTGCAGGATCACGGTGCCGCCATCTGGCGTGCGATGTTCGCTCACCTGCACCCAGCGCTTGCCGGTCATCCGTGCGTTGAAGATCACCGAATTGTCCTGATGATGCTTCATCCGCCGTTGCGCCCAGTCTGCTGGCGCTTCCCCCTCTGGCAGCGACAGGAACATGCTTTGGCTTACGATCTGCACATAATCGGGGAACATCAGCCCCGGTTTCAGCTGTGGCCGGATATCGGGCATGTGCATCCCGAAGCGGCTGTTGCACATCACCAGTTCATCATCCGCGTTGAACAGCGCAAACCCTTCCTGCACAGTCTCAATCGCATTGGCGAGGTTCGAACGCGCGGCCTCGGTCTCGCGGTTGGCGATGGCCAGCTTGGCATTGGACTCGTTGAGCAGCTCAAGCGCGCGTTCCAGATCATGCGTGCGTGCGCGGACTTCCTCCTCCAGCATCGCAGCGCGCTGGAACTGGGCATAGGCCAGACCCGAGGCATCGGTATTCTGCTCGACCCGGCGCATCAGCGTTTCGGTGATCTTGAGCAGTTTTTCGTTCTGCCGGGCCAGCGAATCCTGCGGATTGATCAGCGCATGCGACATGGCTCAACACCCTTCGGGCGGGTAGATTGCAACGCCGGTCAGGGTCTGGTTCACATGCATCGAGTTGACCTGCTCGCCATAGGTGCTGAAGCCGACCACGCGATTTTCCGACAGAATGCGCGACAGCTGACCGGTTTTCTGCTTTTGCTGCGCCTCAAGTTTGCGCAGCAGGCAGTCACAGGCCAAAATGATATCCGGCGGACCATCAGCGTTCAGAGCATCCAGTTCCGATTGCAGGTGCTCGCCCATATCGCGCGGATCGGCCAAGGTCAGTACGACCCCCTCATCAATGGCGGAAAAAAACACCAGATCGCCATTGTCTGCGACCCGCTGAATAGACCGGACATGATGCTGCCCGCCCAGCCGCACCACCACCGGATGGGCCGCGAATGTAAACGTGTCAAGTTGCTCCGGGTCCTTGCCAAGCAGGCGGGCATATTCGCGCGCGGCGGGCTCGGCGTTGATCTCATGCACGATCCGACGCGCCGGATCGGCCCCGGTCACCACCATACGCTGCTCGGTGGGCAGCAGGTGATCGGTATTGAAGACCCGGATCGGGCAATTGGTGCGGACCTGAACCAGCGCCGCCGCGTTCGACCGCGCAACGCCGTCATAGAGGATATAGGTCCGGTTAAAATCGGTGCCGTCCGCCGACGAGCCACCAAAAAGTGGCACCGGGCCAAGACCGGGTGCCAGATCGGCGGTCAGCGCGTCCTCTTTGAGCGATAAGCCGTCGATCATCATGAAGGTGAACTCGAATTGCCAGTCTGGCGTTTCGCGCACCATCTCGTTGCGGTGCCGGATGATCTGGTCGATCAGACCCTGCCCGTCATAATTGTCCAGATCGTCAATCGGCAGCACCCGCGTGCAAAAATTGCTGCGCGGCAGGCCAATGGCAACGATCTCACCATCGGTATATCCCTGCTCGGACAATTCGCCAGCGGTGGTGCAACCCACCACCAGCGCCGGAGCGAACTGCTGCTTTGCTCGCGCAATCACCTGCAACAGATTTGCCCTGGGGGACACGAACAAGATCACGAGCCCCAGATCCGCAGGATTCAGATCGCGTGCAAGATGATCGACCGCGTCGGGGTCGCTAGCATCTGCAAAGGCTGAGCGCACGAGGTCCGGGGCGCTGCCAAGCGCCCGCGCAAGACCATGGGCCTGGCTCATCGGGTCTCCTCCCAATTCTGTCGGCGGATGGTACGCGGCTCAGATACCGTCTTGCAAGCTGTTGCCGAAACTGCTGCCTTTGGCGATCAGCACCGCTTGTGTCCGGCTCTGCACCCCCAGCTTACGCATGATCGCAGTGACATGCGCCTTGACCGTGGTTTCGGCAATCGACAGGTCATAGGCGATCTGCTTGTTCAGTTTGCCCTCACAGATCAGCTGCAGGATGCGTGCCTGCTGCTTGGTCAGCGATGCCAGGCGCGAGAGCGCGTCGTCTGGACCCGCCTCTTCGCGATCCAGCAGCACATGGCCCGGCGGCAGAAAGCGCTGTCCGTCGCGCAATGACCGGAAGGCAGCCTCAAACACCTCGCGCTGGCTGTGTTTGGGCACGAACCCTGACGCGCCCGCATGGATGGCCGAGCTTATGACCCGGTTATCCGCCAGCGAGGACACCACAATCACCGGCGCCTTGACGATGTTCCTAAGCCGCACCAACCCCTCCAGCCCGTTCACATCGGGCAAGTTCAGGTCCAGCACGATCACATCGGGCGAACCGTTCCGTGTTACTGTCTGCACAGCACTGTCCAGGTCGGCCGCCGTCCAGACATCGCTGATTCCGATCAGCGCCTTCAGTGTCATCGACAGCGCGTCACAAAAAAGCGGATGATCATCCACGATCAGGGCAGAGTTGAAATCGGGGGCCGGTCGTTCCGTCAAACTGCTCATGGTTTTCTTTCAGTTGCGCTGGCATGTCGGTTGCGAGCAAGATGCCATATCGCATCTTAGGTGCTGAACGGTCGGGGCGGCAATGCAGAGATGTGAGGAAACTGACCAGCGTGCCATTGGCGCGCGGCACCTGGATGCGCAACTGCGCCTTTGGTCGAATATGCCCGGCTGTCCCTTGCGCATAGGTTCGACCCATAATTTGGAGATTACAGCATGCAACTGAGCGATAGCCGCGAAATCGCCGCTCCCCGCCCCGAGGTCTGGGCCAACCTGCTTTCTGCCGAAACCCTCAAGGACTGTGTACCGGGTTGTCAGGAAATGACCGGGTCTGCCGTCGACGGATTCGAGGCAGTCGTTGTGCAGAAAGTCGGCCCCGTGAAGGCCACGTTCAAGGGCGCGGTGACCATCTCGGATGTGGTTGACGGCGAAAGCCTGACACTGACCGGTGAGGGCAAGGGTGGTGCCGCAGGCTTTGCCAAGGGTGGCGCCAAGGTGAAACTCAGCGATGGCGACAATGGCGCGACGCGGCTGGACTATGATGTCGAAGCCAAGGTTGGCGGCAAGCTGGCGCAGCTTGGCAGCCGTATCATCGACGGCTTTGCCAAGAAGATGGCCGACCAGTTTTTCGAAAGGTTTCAGCAGGCTGTCGAAGGGACGGCTGAAGAAACTGTAGCCGAAAACGATGAATCATCCCAAGATGGAGATGGGGAAGGCAAGAAAAAGGGCTGGCTCGGGCGTGTTCTGGGCAGCAAGCAAGATAACTAGGGAGGAAAGGTCATATGACCAAGGTGACCATGACGATCAACGGGAAACCCAGGTCCGGCGATGCAGAGGGGCGCACATTGCTATCGTCCTTCCTGCGCGATGAGCTGGGGCTGACCGGGACCCATGTGGGCTGCGACACCAGCCAATGCGGCGCCTGCGTCGTGCATGTGAATGGCAAGGCCGTTAAAAGCTGCACCATGTTCGCCGCCGAGGCCGATGGCGCAGAGGTGGACACGATCGAAGGCCAGGCCAATGCCGATGGCTCGCTCAACGTGATTCAGCAGGCGTTTCAGGACTATCACGGCCTGCAATGTGGCTTTTGCACGCCGGGCATGGTGATGAGCGCGGCGGCGCTGCTCAAGGAGAACCCCATACCCAGCGAAGCGGAAATCCGCCACTATCTGGAGGGCAATATCTGCCGCTGCACCGGCTATCACAACATCGTCCGCGCCATTCTGGCCGCCAGCGGCCAGGACGTCCCGGCCGTGGCCGCAGAATAACCGGACCCAGGGAGGAGAAATCACATGCCTAAAGATAGTGGCATCGGCGCCAGCCCGAAGCGGCGCGAGGACGTCCGGTTTTTGACCGGAACTGGAAATTATACCGACGACATCAACATCCATGGCCAGGCCTACGCCTGGTTTATCCGCTCTGATGCGGCGCATGGTAAGATCAACAATATCGACGCCTCTGCCGCCGAAGCGATGGACGGCGTGCTCAAGGTCTTTACCTCTGCCGATTTTGCGGAAGCCGGAGGCATGCCCTGCGGCTGGCAGGTGACCGACCGGCATGGTGAAGCGATGCAGGAGCCCAAGCACCCGATCCTCGCCGAAGGCAAGGTGCGCCACGTAGGCGACCCGATCGCCGTTGTCGTTGCCGACACGCCGGATCTGGCCCGCGATGCCGCCGAGGCGGTCGAGATCGACATCGAAGAGCTTGAAGCCGTCATGGATATGAAGGCGGCCGTCGCCGACGGCGCCACAAAGGTGCATGACGATCTGACCTCAAACCTCTGCTATGACTGGGGTTTTGTCGAAGAAAACCGCGAGGCGGTGGACGAGGCGATCAAATCAGCCGCCCACGTCACCACGCTGGAACTGGTGAATAACCGTCTGGTGGCCAACCCGATGGAGCCGCGCGTTGCCGTTGGCGACTACAATCGCGCCAATGATGAGCACACGCTCTACACCACCAGTCAGAACCCGCACGTGATCCGATTGCTGATGGGCGCCTTTGTGCTGGGCATCCCCGAGCATAAGCTGCGGGTGGTGGCCCCTGACGTGGGCGGTGGCTTTGGTGCCAAGATCTTCCACTACGCGGAGGAGGCGTTCGTGACCTTTGCCGCCAAGGCGCTGAACCGTCCTGTAAAATGGACCTGTTCACGTTCCGAGGCCTTCATCTCGGACGCGCATGGCCGCGATCACGTGACCAAGATCGAACTCGCGATGGACGAGAACCACAAGTTTACCGCGATCCGTACCGACACTTACGCCAATATGGGGGCATATCTGTCGACCTTCGCGCCTTCGGTGCCGACGTGGCTGCATGGCACTCTGATGGCGGGCAACTATACGACACCGCTCATCTATGTGAACGTAAAGGCGGTCTTTACCAACACCGTGCCGGTGGACGCCTATCGCGGAGCCGGGCGGCCCGAGGCGACCTTCCAGCTGGAACGTGTCATCGACAAGGCCGCGCGTGAACTGGATATCGACCCGGTCGAGCTGCGTCGGATTAACTTCATCCAGCCCGACCAGTTCCCCTATGACACGCCCGTGGCGGTCAGCTATGACACCGGCAATTATCAGGCGACGATGGACAAGGCGCTGGAGATCTCCGGCTATGCCGATTTCGAGGCGCGCCGTGCAGAAAGCGAAGCGCGCGGCAAGCTGCGCGGCATCGGGGTAGCGCATTACATCGAGGCTTGCGGCATCGCGCCGTCAAACCTCGTGGGGCAATTGGGTGCGCGCGCCGGGCTCTATGAATCCGCCACCGTACGCGTCAATGCCACCGGCTCGATCAGCGTCTTTACCGGCTCACACAGCCATGGTCAGGGGCATGAAACCACCTTTGCACAAGTCGTGGCCGAAATGATCGGCGTGGATGCCAGCCAGATCGACATCGTGCATGGCGATACGTCGAAAGTGCCCATGGGTATGGGAACTTACGGGTCCCGTTCCATCGCGGTGGGTGGCTCGGCCATGGTGCGCGCCACCGAGAAAATCATCAACAAGGCCAAGAAGATCGCGGCCCATCTGATGGAAGCCTCGGAGGCGGATATTGAGCTAAAGGACGGTCAGTTCAGCGTGGCGGGCACCGACAAATCGGTGGCCTGGGGGGATGTCACCTTGGCCGCTTACGTGCCGCATAACTACCCGCTGGAAGAGATCGAACCGGGCCTTGAGGAAAGCGCGTTCTATGATCCGGCCAACTTCACCTACCCGTCGGGCGCCTATATCTGCGAGGTGGAAGTGGATCCCGAAACCGGCGAAGTGGACATGCTGGGCTTCACTGCGGCCGATGATTTCGGCAATGTCATCAATCCGATGATCGTCGAAGGTCAGGTCCATGGCGGTCTGGCCCAGGGCATCGGACAGGCGATGATGGAAAACTGTGTCTATGACGAGAATGGCCAGCTGTTGAGCGGGTCATTCATGGACTACACCATGCCGCGCGCTGATGACATGCCGATGATGAACGTGGACCATTCCTGCCAGACGCCGTGCACCCACAACCCGCTGGGCGTGAAAGGCTGCGGCGAGGCCGGGGCCATCGGATCGCCACCTGCAGTGGTCAACGCGGTGATCGATGCACTGCACCGGGCCGGGAACAAGGTCGAACATATCGACATGCCTGTCTCTCCGGCGCGCGTCTGGAAAGCGATGCATGGGTGATCCGGGTTGGGCAGCGAGGGTCGTCCATGGTTCGAGAACGATGGACGACGCCCCTCGCGCTCCCCGGGATATTTGTAGCCAGATGAAGGGCGGATCAGCGCTCTTTGGAAAGGTAAGACAAGATGAATAATTTTGAGTTTGTGAAACCCTCGACGGTCGAAGAAGCCTCGGCCGCGTTGCAGAGTGAGGGCGCGCAGGCGCTTGGTGGCGGGCAGACCCTGCTGCCGACGATGAAACAGCGCTTGGCCTCGCCGGAAACACTGGTCAGCCTGACCGGTGTCGAAGGGATGGTGGGCGTGTCCGCAAGCGACGGCACCGTTACCGTAGGCGGGACCACCACCCACGCGCAGGTCGCGGCAGAGGCGGCCTCGGCCTATCCGGCGCTGGCAGCCCTCGCGGGCCAGATCGGCGACCCCGCAGTGCGCAACCGCGGTACAATCGGCGGATCGCTGGCCAATAATGACCCGGCTGCGTGCTACCCGTCGGCGGCACTGGGATCGGGCGCGTCGATCTCGACCAACAAGCGCAATATCGCGGCCGACGACTATTTCCAGGGCATGTTCGAAACCGCCTTGGAGGAGGATGAAATCATCACCTCGGTCAGCTTCCCGGTGCCCGAGGCGGCAAGCTATCAGAAGTTCCTGCAACCAGCCTCGCGCTTTGCCCTGACCGGTGTGTTCGTTGCGAAATTCCCGGGCGGGGTTCGCGTGGCGGTCACGGGCGCGTCCAACAACGGCGTGTTCCGCTGGACCGAGGCCGAAGAAGCCCTGAGCAAAGAGTTTCGCGCCGACGCGCTGATGGACTTGCGGATCAACCATCTGAACATGATCAGCGATCTGCACGGCTCACAGGAATACCGCGCGCACCTGGTCGGCGTCATGACAAGACGCGCCGTTGAATCGGCTAGCTGATCCACCTATCAAGCTGAATGGACCCCGCCAAAAGCGGGGTCTTTTCGTTTCCGGCCTCCGGTTTCATCGATCATAGCGCACGGCCCTGTTGCCAGCTTGACTCATGCAGCTTGGCGACTGCGCGCTTGTTCCATTTAATCAAAGGGAGGTTAGAATGAGGTTTTCACTATAGGTCGGCGCGATGATCCTGGGAGCCACGGCCGCCATCGCCGGCGAAGACGAGAATGACATTCACTGGAGTATCACCATGACCGTGAATGAGGGGATGGCAGACAAGGTCGTGCCTTTGGTCACCCCCATGTCCGAGGCCACAACGGCCAACGAACCAGACACGCTGATTTATGAATACATGCGAGACGGCGACACCGTGCATATCTATGAGCGTTATGTCGACAATGACGTGGCGATGCTCCATATGTGCAATTTCGGGGCAAGTTTTGCCGAGGAGTTCTGTGAGGCGTCCACCGTCGATAGCATCGCGGTTTACGGACCGGCTGGCGATGATCTGAAAGAAGTATTTGCCGATGCCCAACCGGCTTATCTTGGCAAGATCGCCGGGTTCGCGCGCTGACCGATAGTGAAGCGTCGTGAGGACGAGGTCAGACCGACACGCCCGCCAGCACATCCTCGCGCTTCAATTCATCCTTGCGTCCGGAAAGCGTCACGGCCCCCCGGCGCAGGACGACAAAGCTGTCGGCCAGTTCATAGGCGAAGTCGAAATATTGCTCTACCAGCACGATGGCCATCTCGCCTTTATCGCGCAGCATGGAAATAACGCGGCCGATCTGCTGGATGATGTTGGGTTGGATGCCCTCGGTGGGCTCATCCAGCAGCAGCAGCTTGGGCTTGGTGATCAGCGCCCGCGCGATGGCGAGTTGCTGCTGCTGCCCGCCCGACAGGTCCCCACCCCGCCTATCGCGCATCTCGTGCAGGACCGGGAACAGGTCGAAAATCTCGTCCGGGATGTGATGCGCCTCGCGCGGCAGGCAGGAGAACCCGGTTTCCAGATTTTCCTGCACACTCATCAAGGGAAAGATCTCGCGCCCCTGCGGAACATACCCCACCCCCATCCGCGCCAGCATGTGAGCGGGCAGGACCCCCACCTCCTGTCCATCCAGTGACATCGCGCCGCCCGAACGCGGATGGGTGCCAGAGATCGCCTTCATCAGGCTGGTCTTGCCGACGCCATTTGTGCCCACCACGCAGGTCACCGCGCCCTGTTGTGCCTCCAGCGACACATCATAGAGGATCTGCGAGTGGCCGTAATGCAGGGTCAGGTCCTTGATATTCAGCATATTCTAGCGTCCCAGATAGACGTCGATAACGTCCTGATTGGCGGTGACATGATCCAGGCTGCCCTCGGCCAGAACCGCACCTTCATGCAGCACCGTGACCTTGCAATCGAGCCTGCGCACAAACTCCATGTCATGTTCGACCACCACCACCGCGCGGGTTTTTGCGGCTTCGACCAGAATGCGGGTCGTGTGCTCGCGCTCTTCCGGGGTCATGCCTGCCGCCGGTTCGTCCACAAGCAATAACTGCGGCTCCTGCGCCAGCAGCATGCCGATCTCCAGCCATTGTTTCTGCCCATGGCTCAACTCGCCGGATTTGCGATCCATCTCATCCTTCAGTCCGATATGCTCGGCCAGTTCCGCCACCCTGGCGCGATCCGGCCCGGAGGGCCGAAAGAACAGTACCGACAGAATCGAGCGGGGCTTTTTCAGCGCCAGCAACAGGTTTTCAGCGACGGACTGATCCTCGAACACGGTGGGATTTTGGAACTTACGCCCCACGCCCGCCTGCGCGATCTGCGCCTCGTTCAGAGCCAGCAGGGACTGGCTTTTGTCCCCCCAAAGCACCCTGCCCTCATCGGGTTTGGTCTTGCCCGTCACGATATCCATGAAGGTGGTCTTGCCCGCGCCATTGGGGCCGATGATGGCGCGCATTTCCGCCTTGCCGATCTGGAAGGACAGGTTGTTGATCGCGCGGAACCCGTCGAACGAGACCGAGGCGCCAGAGACCTCAAGAAGCGTGGTCATTCCAAAGCCTCCTTCTCGCGCAGCGATCCCATATCGGGGCCAAGGTCGGCACCATGACGGTCCGGCGCACGCTGTTCCATCCACAGATCGACCAACCCACCGATCCCCTTCGGCGCAAAAAGCGTGACCAAGACGAAAGACAGCCCCAGCACGATCTGCCACCAATCGACCCATTTGATCGTGTAGAACCCAAGTGGCAGATCAGGAGCCAGCCCGCCGGTGAACCAGCTCGACAGCAGACTGACAACTGCTGCGCCAACAACCGCGCCATAGAGCCGCCCGCGCCCGCCAATCGCAACCCAGACCGCGAGATAGATCGAGGCGATCGGTGCAAGCTCGGCGGGGTTGATGATGCCAGCCTGCGGATAGTAAAGCGCACCGGCGATCCCCGCGATACAGGCCGTCAGGGTGAACACCGCCAGTTTATAACGCTCCACGTAGTAGCCCAGGAACCGCACCCGCGCCTCGTCATCGCGAATGCCCTTGATAACAGACCCGAACTTACCCGACATCACCCAGGCACCCAGCAGATAGCCCAGACCCAAAGCCAAAGCCGACGCCCAGAGGAACCAGAGCGAGATCGTGGCCTGCGGCACATCCTCCAGGCCCGGCAGGTTCTGCAGGCCAGACAGACCGTTATTGCCACGCAAGCCGCTATCGTTCTGGAACAGATAGAGCGCCAGAGCGAGCGTCATCGCCTGTGTCAGGATCGACAGGTAAACACCCGTCACCCGGCTGCGGAAGGCCAGCCAGCCAAAGACCAGCGCCAGCACCCCTGGAACCAGCACCACCAGCGCCAGCTGGATCACCAGACTGTCGGCAAAGGCCCAGACCAACGGGAATTCATTCGAGCCGACAACGCCGAATATCTGCGTGCCGATAGCGTCGACGATCTCCTGTTCGGTTGGCGGCAGCGGTGCCTCGCTGAGCGAGGTCACGACGATATCGCGGGTGCGCTCATACATCAGCCACATGCCGATCATGTAGCCGCCGAGGCCGAAGAAGGCAAAATGGCCAAGGCTCAGGATGCCGCAATAGCCCCAGATCAGATCCATGGCGATGGCCACCAGACACAAGCACAGCGTCTTGCCCAGCGTCTTGACGAATGAGGTCGAGATCACGCCGACGCCGAACCCCTCGGCCAGCACCGTGACCATCAGCGTGAACAGCGCCAGCAGCGAGATGAAGATTAGGACCGACGGGTTGCGGGCAAAGAAACTGCGATCCATGGCTCAGTCCCCCGCCGCCCGGCCCTTGAGCGCGATGATACCGCGCGGCCGGAACTGAATGAAAATAATGATGAAGATGATCATGTAGGTCTGCGCCGCCAACGTGTTGGACGGGTTCAGCCACTCCACGCCTTTCTGGAAGAAACCGATCATGGTCGCGCCTGCCAGCGCGCCCCAGATATTGCCGACCCCACCGACAACCACGGTCATGAAGCTCTGCACGATATAGGCCGAGCCCAGCTCGGAGGTGACTTTGGCGAAGAGCCCGATGGCCACCCCCGCCACCCCGGCGATGCCAGACCCAAAGCCAAAGGCCAGCATGTTCACCCGCCCCGGATTGATCCCCATGCTTGCCGCCATGCGCGGGTTCTGGGTGACGGCGCGGGTCTCAAGCCCCAGCCGCGTGCGTTTCATGATGAACAGGAACACGGCGAGGAAAAACAGCGCCAGCACAAAGATCGCGATGCGGATATAGCTGATCGAGACCACGTCATTCAGCACCAGCGACCCGTCCAGCCAGCCCGGCGCGGTCAGCGGCCGTGCCTGCGTGCCAAAGATATTCTTGGCCAGTTGCTGTAAGGCAATCGAAATCCCGAAGGTGGCCAGCAGCGTCTCCAGCGGGCGGTGATAGAGATGGCGGATCACCAGCCGCTCCATCGCCACCCCTGCCCCGAAGGTCACCGCAAAGGCCAGCGGGATCGCCACCAGGATCGAGATGGTGTGATCGGGGATCACCTGCTGCACCACGTAGCCGGCATAAGCACCCATCATGATGAACTCGCCATGGGCCATGTTGATCACCCCCATCACGCCAAAGGTGATGGCAAGGCCGATGGCCGCAAGGAAATAGATCGAGGCCAGTGACAGCCCGTCCAGCACCAGATCGAGCCCCTGCCCGGCGGCCACCCGCGTGTTGATGCTGCTGATTGCCCGTTCCGCAGCCTCCGTGACGGGTTGCAACGGGTCCAGATAGACCTCGGCAAACTGATATTGCGCGACGATTTCGCCAATCTGATCGGAAGTCACACCCGGCACGACCTGCCCCTGCTCGACCAGCGATTGATAGGCTGCCGCGCGGGCCGCGTCGGTATCCAGCGTGACCAGGGGCACACCGCCGACCCGTCCGCCGTCGATATTGGCGATCAACGCCTTGCGAATATCCTCTGGGGTAAGGGGTTTCGTGGCCAGCCCCTCGGAAACCAGCAAGTCGTAGGCCTGATCCAGCGACAGGGTATCGCTACCGGGGATCAGCATGGCTTTGACATTCAGATCGTTAGGGATGTCGCCGTCAAACACCTGAACCTGCGCTTGCAGGATCGGGTTCAGCGTGGCGCGCACATCCACGCCAAGGTCACCGGACATCTCCTTGATGGCTGCAACGCGCGCGGCCTCGTCAGGGTCATAGGCCATGGTCAAGAGCCGCTCCAGCCGCTCTTTGCGCGCCCTCAGCGCTACACTTTCTTCGCTTGGGATCGAGGCACGGAGCGGCTCCAGCGCCGCCGCTGACGGATCACGTTCCAGCGATTGTAGCGCGGCGGCGCGGTTGGCCGCATTGGGATCGGACAGCTGGAACTGCACCAGCGCAGTGGCAAGCATGGCGCGGATGCCACTATTGGGCTTGATCTGCCTCAGATCGCGCTTTTCGGCCTCGCCCACCTGCGCGCCAGTATCGAGATCATAAAGCGCATAGAGACCGGAACTTGTCTTTTCCGCCCGAAAGAAAAGTTCATCCTCTTTGCGCAACCACATGTTCTTGGCCTGCCAGGCCTCCAGCACCTGCTGGGCCTGCGCCAGCCCGCTGGTTGCCACCGCATCGATGGCGGGGGCGATGGTCTTGCGCGAGCTTTTCACGATCACGTCGCGGTGGTCCTTCAACACCGACTGCATCGGCGCGTCCTGGGCGAGGGCCGCCGTGACCATCAGAACCCAAAAGACAAAAATGTTCACTGCGCGCAGCATCGTGCACTCATTCCTTTATCGGCCCGAGGGCGCTTATGGGCCAGAGGGGTCGCCCCCTCTGGCAGATTTTCGTGGGATCAGTAGTTCGACTTGGTCTGAACGCAGGTCGAGGTTTCGGTGTTGTACATCCCGCAACCCAGTTCTTTCCAATCCGATTTCAGCAGCGCCGATTCCGGCAGGAAGTCGGTCCAGGCGTCGCCCGGCACTTCTTCGGTCTGGCTGATGATGTCGAACTGACCATCGTCGAGGATCTCTCCGATCAACACCGGCTTGGCCAGATGGTGGTTGGGCAGCATCACGGCTGTGCCACCGGTCAGGTTCGGGAACTCCTGCCCGTACATGGCCGCGCGAACCGCATCAACCTCAGTGCTTTGGGCCGCTTCGGCCGCGTTCACCCACATGTTGAAGCCGATATAATGCGCCTCCATCGGGTCATTGGTGACGCGTTCCTCGCCCATGCGCTCTTTCCAAGTCGCGATGAAATCCTCGTTGGTTTCCGACTCTGCCGACTGGAAATAGTTCCAGGCCGCCAGATGGCCGACGAGGTTCGAGGTATCGAGGCCCGAAAGCTCTTCCTCGCCCACCGAGAAGGCAACGACAGGGATATCGTCGGCAGACACACCAGCAGCAGCCAGTTCCTTGTAGAAGCCGATATTGGCGTCACCGTTGATGGTCGAGATCACGCCAACCTTTTTGCCATCGGCCCCAAGGGCGACCACATCAGCCACGATCTTGGACCAGTCGGAATGGCCAAAGGGCGTGTAGTTCACAAAGATATCATCCTTGGCGATGCCCTTCTGCTGCAGGTAGCTTTCCAGGATATTGTTGGTGGTCCTGGGGTAGACATAGTCCGTGCCAAGCAGAGCGAATTTCTCGACCCCCAGTTCCTCCAGGAAATAATCCGTCGCCGGGATCGCCTGCTGGTTCGGCGCAGCGCCGGTGTAGAAGACGTTCTTGGACGATTCCTCGCCCTCATACTGCACCGGGTAGAACAGCAACCCGTTCAGTTCCTCGATCACCGGCAGAACCGATTTCCGGCTCACGCTTGTCCAGTTGCCGAAAATCACATCGACATCATGCACCGTCAGCAATTCCCGCGCCTTTTCCGCGAAAAGCGGCCAATCCGAGGCCGGATCGACCACAACGGCCTCGATCTCGCAGCCCAGAACACCGCCCTTGTCGTTTTGCTGATCAATCAGCATCAGCATCGTGTCTTTCAGCGTGGTTTCCGAAATGGCCATCGTGCCCGACAGCGAATGCAGCACACCAACTTTTACGGGGCAGTCAGCCGCATGGGCGACGCCGGTCAGCGCAGTGGTCGCGGCTGCCGCCGCCAATGTGGTTTTCAGGAAGTTCATTCTGTCTCCTCGCGGGGCGGATCTGCGGTGCACGCTTGCCTTGGCAGGCGGCTCTGCGTACCTATTCCCCCGCAACTTAAAAGTTGCACCCGTGTGGCGGCTGATCCGAGAGCCAAACTGATCCGGCCGTCACACACCCTTGACCGGTCCCCCCGGCCTGAGTGCCATAAGCGATTCTGCAATGCGGCAATTTAGGCAACGGCCCGGCGGGTGTTTTCTAGCCCAATGCATGATTTTGCCTAATTTTTAATCTCATAAGATTGTTTCGTTTATATTTTGGGCAACCAAGGGGGGGATATCGCTGATTTGGCCGTTTAGGCTGGTTGCCCCTGCCCCACTGATCGACAGTCAGCGCCGAAATCGCCTGAAACGGAGGCAGTTATTCAACTGGCCGCACCCATATCGACGCCGTCTTCATCATCCGCGCAACCCAGAGCGCGGGGGCATATCCGACTGTCGACCAAACCGCTTGCTGGTCGCAGCGTGCTGGATGACCTGCGGATGTCGGGCTCGTATAAATGCGTTTTCCCAAAGCCAAACGGGCCTGCGGTTGATGCGGTCCTGGTCAACACGGCGGGCGGGATCACCGGCGGGGATCGGTTCCAGGTCGAGGCGCGTGCCCTTGCCGGAACCGCGCTGACCTTGACCACACAAGCCGCCGAGCGCGCCTACCGCGCTCAACCCGGCCAGTTCGGGCAATTGCATACTGAGCTGCATGTCGAAGCCGGGGCAAACCTCCATTGGCTGCCGCAGGAAACCATCCTGTTCAATGGCTCGACCCTGCATCGCAGGCTTCGGGTCGAACTGGACGACGATGCCCGGTTTCTGATGGTCGAACCGTTGATTCTGGGCCGTCCCGCCATGGGCGAGAGCCTCACTGATGCGCGGTTCCGAGACCACGTGGAGATCAACCGCGCTGGTCGCCCGATCTTTCTGGATCGCCTCGACCTGAGCGGCGATCTGCAGGCCCATATGGCGCGGCCCTTCACCGGCAATGGCGCGGGGGCGATGGCGCTGCTGCTCTATGCCGCCCCGGATGCTGAGGCCCGCCTGAACGGGTTGCGCGATCTGCTGTCTGAGACCGCCGGGGCCAGCCTGATCCGGGACGGGCTGCTGGTGGCGCGGGTGCTGGCGCGCGACGGCTTCGCCCTGCGCCAGGTTCTGGAACCGGCGCTGACATACCTGTCGCAAAGTGAATTACCAAAATGCTGGACGCTCTGACATGAACCTGACCCCAAGAGAAAAAGACAAGCTGCTGGTCGCGATGGCCGCCGAGGTGGCGCGCAAACGGCTGGCGCGTGGCGTCAAGCTGAACCACCCCGAGGCGATTGCGCTGATCACCGATGCGGTGGTCGAAGGCGCGCGCGACGGGCGCTCGGTCGCTGACATGATGCAGGCGGGTGCGCAGGTGATCACCCGCGACCAATGCATGGAAGGCGTGCCCGAAATGATCCACGAGGTTCAGGTCGAGGCTACCTTTCCCGACGGCACCAAGCTCGTCACTGTTCACAACCCCATTCGCTGAGTTAAAAGGAGATACCGATGACCCGACTGATGCTGCCCGCCCTGATGTTTGCCACGCCCGCTATGGCCCATGAGGCCGGACATGTTCATGCTCATGGGACGGATTATACCAATCTTGGCTTGGGCCTCGCCCTGATTACGCTGGCTGCGGTCGGTCTTTCCGCGACCCGTTCCAAATGATCCCGGGTGAGTTCATGCCCACAGCGGGTGACATCATCCTGAACGCCGGGGCCGAGGCGATCACGCTGATGGTTGCCAATACCGGCGACAGACCGATTCAGGTGGGCAGTCACTATCACTTTGCTGAAACCAACCCCGCCTTGGACTTCGATCGGCACGCCGCCCACGGGCTGCGTCTGGATATCGCGCCGGGAACAGCGGTGCGGTTCGAGCCGGGCCAGCGCCGTGAAATATCGCTGATCCCCATCGGCGGTGCGCGACGGGTTTATGGGTTCAATCAACAAGTCATGGGCGACCTCTGATGCCAGCAACAATCAAACGCTCCGACTATGCCGCCATGTTCGGCCCCACTATCGGCGACAGGCTGCGGTTGGCCGATACCGATCTGATCATCGAAGTGGAACGCGACCTCACCACCTATGGCGAAGAGGTCAAGTTCGGCGGTGGCAAGGTGATCCGCGACGGGATGGGGCAGTCTCAGGTCACGCGTGCCGAAGGGGCAGTGGACACGGTGATCACCAATGCCTTGATCGTGGATCATTCCGGCATCTACAAGGCGGATGTGGGGCTGAAAGACGGGCGCATCGCCAAGATCGGCAAGGCCGGTAACCCGGACACGCAGCCGGGCGTTGATATCATCGTCGGCCCGGGCACTGAGGCCATTGCGGGCGAAGGACGCATCCTGACCGCTGGCGGGTTCGACAGCCATATCCACTTTATCTGCCCGCAACAGATCGAGGACGCGTTGCATTCCGGTCTGACCACCATGCTGGGCGGTGGCACTGGCCCCGCTCATGGCACGCTGGCCACCACCTGCACGCCTGGCCCCTGGCATATCGGACGGATGCTGCAAGCCGCCGATGCCTTTCCGATGAACCTGGCCTTTGCGGGCAAGGGCAACGCCTCGCTGCCCGCTGCACTTGAGGAACAGGTCAAGGCCGGGGCCTGCGCCCTGAAACTGCACGAGGATTGGGGCACAACGCCTGCCGCCATCGACTGCTGCCTCTCGGTCGCGGATGCGATGGATGTGCAGGTGATGATCCATACCGATACGCTGAACGAATCCGGGTTTGTGGAAAACACCGTGGCTGCCATGAAAGGCCGGACGATCCACGCCTTCCACACCGAAGGCGCGGGCGGTGGTCATGCCCCGGATATCATCAAGATCTGTGGTGAGGATCACGTTCTGCCCTCCTCGACCAACCCAACCCGGCCTTTCACGGTCAACACGGTCGAAGAGCATCTCGACATGCTGATGGTCTGCCATCACCTCGACAAGTCGATCCCCGAGGACGTGGCCTTTGCCGAAAGCCGCATCCGGCGCGAGACGATTGCCGCCGAAGACATCCTGCACGATATGGGGGCGTTCTCGATCATCGCATCCGACAGTCAGGCCATGGGCCGTGTGGGCGAGGTGCTGATCCGCACCTGGCAAACCGCTGACAAGATGAAGAAACAGCGGGGCCGTTTGCCGGAGGAAGCCGGCGACAACGACAATCTGCGCGTCCGCCGCTATATCGCCAAATACACCATCAACCCGGCCATCGCCCACGGCCTGAGCCATCAGATCGGCAGCATTGAGGAAGGCAAACGCGCCGATCTTGTTCTGTGGAACCCGGCCTTTTTCGGCGTCAAACCGGAGATGGTGCTGCTTGGCGGCACCATCGCCTGTGCGCAGATGGGCGACCCCAATGCCTCAATCCCAACGCCGCAACCGGTTTACAGTCGGCCAATGTTCGGAGCCTATGGCCGCTCGGTCGAACGCTCGGCCATCACCTTTGTCTCAGCTGCAGCGCAGACCGAGGGGATCGGCGATGCGCTGGGGCTGGCCAAGGACACGGTAGCGGTGCAGGGCACCCGCAGCATCGGCAAACGCGATCTGATCTTGAACGATGCGACACCGCAGATCGAGGTGGACCCCGAAACCTATGAGGTGCGCGCCGATGGAGAGCTGCTGACGTGCCAGCCCGCCGAAACCCTGCCGATGGCGCAGCGGTACTTTTTATTCTGATCAAATTTTGTGCTGCGTTGCAGCAATCACAACGCAGCCATGATCAAAAACCCACTATACAGTGAGGGTCAAATGACAAACACTCAATGCCATGGGAGGACCTGCTTAACCCATCTTTATGGAGGTCCTAATGGCACAATTCACACTTCAAGAACGCCCCGGTTTCTCGGTTTCCGCAATGCTCAGCAGAGTCGGATCATCGATCTATGCGGTTTTGATCAACATGGCCGAGGCCCGCTCGCACGCGAAACAGATTCAGTTTCTGCAATCGCTCAGCGACGAAGAACTGAAACGCTGCGGCTTGTCACGCGACCGTATCGTGCATCACGTCTTTGCCGGTTCGGTCTGGCGCATCTAACGGACGCACAACCCAAATCAGAGGAGGCGTGCGCATGACCACCCTCCTCGCTACTACGCGCCAGTACTCCGATCATTTGCACGGCGAGTCCTCGAACAATCTGTCTCTGACCTACGAGGACCGCTTCTTGCGCCGCAAAGTGCTCACCTGCGAAGATGGCGAGCGGATTATGGTCGATCTGGCGCAAACGACCTCGCTGAACCATGGCGGTGCGCTGATCCTGGACGACGGGCGCGCGGTTGAAATTCACGCCGCGCCCGAGCCGCTTTTGGAAGTCACAGCATCCAATCTGACCCGTATCTCCTGGCATATCGGCAACCGCCACACACCCTGCCAGATCGAGGGCGACCGGCTGCTGATCCAACGCGATCACGTGATGCGCGACATGCTGATGAAGCTGGGCGCAACCCTGCGCGATGTGGTCGAACCTTTTACGCCCGAAGGCGGCGCTTACGGGCACGGGCGGACCCATGGCCACGCCCACTGAGACGCTGACCCTGCTGCAATGGCTGTCGCCCGCCTACCCGGTCAGCGCCTATGCCTATAGCCATGGGCTGGAAGCGGCTGTGGATCAGGGCTGGGTCACCGATGCGCAGAGCTTCAAGTCGTGGCTGAGCGATGTTCTGACCGTCGGGTCGGGCCGATCAGACGCCTTGTTTTTGGCAGCGGCCTACCGCGCACGCGCGACAGAAGCGCTAACCCGTATTGATGACATGGCACGGGCTTTTGCGCCCTCACACGAAAGATTGCTTGAGACCGACCAGCAAGGAGCGGCCTTTTGCCGGACCACGCGCGCGGTTTCGCAGCCCGGTTTGGGCGACTGGGTCTATCCGGTGGCCCTTGGGGCGGCGGCCGCGCAGGAAGGCCTGCCGCTGGACCTGACCCAGCGCAGCTATCTGCAGGCCTTCGCCGCAAACCTGATCGCGGCGGCGCAGCGGCTGTTGCCGCTGGGGCAGACCGAAGGACAGGTGATGCAACACGCTCTGCTCCCGGTTTATGCCGAGGTGGCAAAGGCGACGGAACATGGTGATCTGGATGCGCTGAGCAGCACCGCCGTTCTGAGCGATATCGCGGCGATGAAACATGAAACCCAGTATTCGAGGATTTTCCGAACATGAGCAGTATGAACGGTCCCCTGCGCATCGGTATCGGCGGCCCGGTGGGCGCAGGTAAAACCACTCTGACAGCCGCGCTTTGCACCGCATTGCGCGACAAGGTCTCGCTGGGTGTCATCACCAATGACATCTACACGCAGGAGGACGCCGATGCGCTGATGCGCATGCAGGTGCTGCCCTCGGACCGGATCATCGGGGTCGAAACCGGCGGCTGCCCGCATACGGCAATCCGCGAGGACGCCTCGATCAACCTCGCCGCCGTGGCGCAGATGGTCGAGCGGCACCCCGAGGTCGAGGTGGTGCTGATCGAAAGCGGCGGCGACAACCTGTCGGCCACGTTCAGCCCGGAACTGGCCGATCTGACCCTTTATGTGATCGATGTGGCGGCAGGCGAAGAAATCCCGCGCAAGGGCGGCCCAGCGATCACCCGCTCAGACGTCCTGATCATCAACAAGACCGATCTGGCCCCGCATGTGGGTGCCGATCTGGACGTGATGCGGCGCGACGCGACGCGCATGCGCAAGGATCGGCCCTTTGTGATGGCCGCGCTGCGCCATGGTCAGGGCGTGGCGCAGATTGTTGAGCTGATCGCGGGGCTTGGCGGCCTGCAGCTTGAACAACAGACCCAGCGCGAAGCAGCGGTGTGATCCGGGCGTGCCGGAAAAATCGTCCCCTGGCGAGATTTTTTTGCCCTTGTGTGGCCTGGATTACAGAAGCCCCCGCATCTTTGTGGCTGAATGAGGTCAGGCGGTACGACATTAACCGCTCTAGTTTGGGAGATATTGACCGAAACTATTAAGCCGAAGCGCACGAGAACTTTCTGCGTTGGTCTGGAATTCCCGACAGGCCGCGCCTCCGGAGATCGGTTTCCGATCAGCGAGTGAACCGGTGATGAACATGCGCTATGTTAACGATTACTGGCCGCAGCGCGGCATTTGATTTTAACGCTTTCCCAAGGCGTGGTGTACCGAAACGGGGTTTCCCCGTTTCGGTATCCATTTTTTGGGGCTTGGAACTACTTCGATCTGACTCGCATCGTCACGAAGGCGATGGGTGGCGTTTCCGAGACACGCTACCCAGCACCAGCACAATCGCCGCCACGCCAGCCACGCCGGAGGCCACGAGAATCACGGTGCGGAAGTCATAAGCCTGCGCGATCAGACCCGCTGCCGGCCCGGCAAGTATCCCGGTCACCATCAGCGTATTCCAATAGAGCGCGGTGGCGCGTGCCGGACGGTTCGGCGCGAAGGACTGGACAAAGCTGATCCCCAGACTGGCATAGAGCCCGTAATAAAGCCCCTCCATCGCCGCACCGGCCAGCATCTGCGGATAGCTCTGGACCGACGCGAGCACCTGAATCGTAACCACAGCCAGCAGCGTTACCCCAAACAGCGATTTCCGCAAACCAAACCGCGCGATCAGATAAGGCGTTGAAAAGATGGCGAACACCTCGACAAAGGTTTTCACGCTGAAGGCGGTGCCAGGCGCATAGCCAGGCAGGCCGACCTCTTGCACATAAAACAGCGGCAGGGCCGAGAAGGTCAGCGAATGCGCCGTAGACAGGCAGAATACAAACGCCGCCGCCAGCCATAGCCCGGTATTGAGCCTGCCCTGTCCTTGCTCCGACGTTTGATCGTCTTTGGCCTCAAGGCGCAGGTCATGCGGCACGGCCCACCACCAGAGTGCAAGCCAGAGCAGCGAAAGCAGCGCGCTCAGCTTGAACACCGCCGTCGCGCCCAGTTGATCGGCAATCAGAAAGGAGATTGCCGGGCCGACCATCCACGCCGTCGAGGTGGTGGCGCGCATATAAGCGTTGAAGCGGTTACGGGTGATCCCATGCCGTTCGGCCATGCCGCCACCGAGGCTGAACAGGGTCGATACGGTGCTGGTGCTGATTCCGAAGCCCAGAACACCAACGCTCAACACCACCCAGAAGAGCGGTGCGACCGACAGGACGAGATTTGCGATCAGAAAGGCCGCCGCCGCGATCCCGATCAGCGGAAAAGCATTGCCCCCGCCATCCAGCCGCCCTGCAAAGTTGCGATTCACCAGAATCGCCAGGCAGGACACCATCCCGGCATAGATGCTTATGGTCCAGGGCTCATTCCCTAACCCGTTGACAATGAAAAACCCCATATAGGGCACGATCATTGCGCTGCAGACGGTCCCCACGAAGAGAAGAAGCAGAAAGGATAGCAGCGCGGCGGGAAATGACCGGAACATGTGGCTCAATCACATAAGAGAATGCTATGGGATTGACATCGCATGCGGGGTGGAATGGCACAAGGCCGACCGTGCCCTCGCCGCTCAGCGATCGGTTGGCATCGGGCCTCGGATCGGTAACACTGCCGCTCGCAGATATCAGTTCAACACAGGATCCGGCCCATGCCCGTATTGCATTTCTGGTACGAATTCGCCTCGACCTACTCCTACCTAACGGCGACGCGGATTGAGGATCGCTGCCGTGCCGCCGGGGTGGACCTGATCTGGCGACCCTTCCTTCTGGGGCCAATCTTTCACGCGCAGGGATGGGATACCTCCCCTTTCAACATCTACGAGGCCAAGGGCCGTTACATGTGGCGCGATCTGGAGCGCCGCGCTGCCGCCCAGGGCCTGCCGAATATCCATCGGCCTGATCCGTTTCCGCAGAACAGCCTACTCGCCGCGCGCATTGCGACGATCGGCGTAGGGACGGGCTGGGGTCCCGATTTCACCCGCGCGGTCTATGCCGCGCAATTCGCGGAGGGGCAGTCCATCAGCGCCCCCGAAACACTGATCGCGCTGCTCGACGGTCTGGGCCTGGATGGATCACAGATGATCCAACGCGCGCAGACCGACGATTCCGTCAAGAACGGGCTGCGCGCAGCCACCGAAGCCGCGCAATCGCAAGGGTTATTCGGTGCGCCGAGTTTCACCACCGAGGATGGAGAGCTGTTCTGGGGAGATGACCAGCTTGAGGACGCGATAGATTGGGCCCTGCGCGTAAAGGGTTGAGCGCGCCGGTTTCTTACTACCCTTGAACATCTGCTTGTCTGAACTTGGCCGATCAGGGCCATTTGAAGCTACGTTCGGGGCAAGAATTCTTAAATCTATTTTAACAGAAATCGCACCCGTCAAACAGGTTTGAATTCTACCTTTTTAGGTGAAACGAGGAAATATATCTCGGAAATAAGTCGGAGCCATTGCTTTTTGCAACGTGCTCAATTCCGATTTGATCGTGGACTCTGAAGGTGAATACAGCCTTCGCGCTTTGCGGAATCCTCCTTTCTGATGGCAGAGGGATTCTCGTTAATGAGATATCTCCAAGTCACTGTAAATAAACCAACTCCGGGGAGGAGAAGTAAAATCCCGGATTAATCGCACGATCCGTGCAAACTAAGGGAGAATACAATGACCATTCAAAACCAAATGCAAAACACGGCAGAAGTTCAAAAGGCGGAATTTCTCAATAAGGTGTGGAGCGACGATGCATATCGCGCACAATTGCAGGATGATCCAAAAGCCGCGCTGGCTGAATTCGGGACGCAGATTCCCAACGATGTGGAAATCAAATTTGTCATGGATACGGACAAAGTCAAATACCTGCATATTCCATATGTCGCGACCGAGGGCGAAATCTCGGACAGCGACCTGCTGAACGCCGTCGGCGGAACCACCCCGCTTTGCTACGTGGCGGCGGTGTCGATCGCAGGTGCGGTTTCGGCGGGGATCTCGGCAGGAATTACCGCAGCAACAAAGTGATCCGGTGTGCGCAACGGGGAACAAACCCGACGCGCCAAACCCAATGAATGGAGATAGCAATGACCAAGAGCAATGCAATTCACACGCCTGCGGCGCCGATGCCGCGTGGTGAAATATTGAACAAGGCCTGGAATGACAATGCGTTCATGGCACAGCTGGAAAGTGATCCGCGCGCAGCCCTCGCTTCCGCTGGTCACAACATTCCCGAGGATGTCGAGATCAAGGTTGTGCGCGACAATGGCGAAACGCGTTTTTTGCACGTACCGTCGGCCCCGCAGCAAGGCGAGATCTCCGACTCCGATCTGTTGAGTGCACAGGGTGGGACGACCTTTGTCTGTGTCGCCACCGCAGGTATCGTCACCTCGGCAGTGGTGTCTGCGGGTGGGTCGGCCTCGCTGGTGATCACGCTGGGCTAAGGCCAAATCCCCAAAAGCAGGCGGTTGTTCAGTCAACCGCCTGCTTTTTTGTGTCTGCATCCTGTTGTTCCGAAGCGCAGCGTGTTGAGGCGTTATCCGTCCACTTAGCGGCCGTGGCTTGTGAAGCCGGGAGCCCCCTACACCGCTCGCAATTCGCCAAGGCCCCCATACCCGACTGACCGTTGCATCGGAGCTAAGTCCTTCCGGGTGGGTGGCTTGCCGTCAATGGATTGGATGACGAAGCCCCGCCCCCCTTTTCAGCGAAATCACCGGATCTTCCGACCCGCATGTGTAGTGAGGTCGCTCTGATCCGAGAACGTGAAAAGGCCGCCACATCCTTTCAGATGTGGCGGCCTGTCGGGCCTTTTGACGAAGTTTTTTCTCAGGCGGTGGTCAAAGCCGCCGTGGTGTCACCGGCCTTTGCAGCATCTTTGTTGTAGTCCAGCACAACCTTGCCGAACCGGTCCGTGTCGAGATAGGTCTTCTCGAAGAACTGGCCGGTCTCCTGCACACCGAGATTGGCATAGACCGGCACGTCCAGCTTGCGGCCGGCGTAGTCGTCGATTGCGTGCTGCAGATCGCTGGTCTGGCCCAGGCAATTGCCGATGATCGAGATGTTGCGGGCCAGCACCATGCCCATCAGGCGCGAGGCATCGACGGGATCGACAATGGGCTCCTGCTCCAGAAGGTGCGTGTGCTGATCGACCACACCACAGGTGATGTGGCGTCCGCCAATGGCGAGGATGTTCGGAATCTCGGCCAGATAGACATCCGAGAACGGATCGACCATCGCGTCGAACCCGCCGATCTCCATCACGCATTGCGCCATATCACCAGACAGCGACCAGCCCTTCTGCGACGGATCGACAGTGATCAACCGATCAACTCCCAGCGCCTCCAGCTTGTCCGCATGTTTCTGCGACCGGGAGATCGCGTAGGTGTTGACGCCGTAATTCTTCAACGCCGAGATCGCATAGAGCGAGGTGTTCGATTTGGCCCCCGTCACCAGCACATTCTCGCCGGGCTGAAGGTTCAGGCGTCGCACCATGCTATAGGCCGTCTGCCCCCCGATCGAGAAACCGCCCGCCACCGCATCCGACATGCTGTCGGGGATCTGGATCAGTTTGCACTGATGCAGGGTCTGCAATTCGCGCGAGCCCTGGTTGGTCGGGATGCCCGGCATCACGCCTTCGACACCGGAATACGGGTAGGCTCCGTCCGCGATCACCCGGTCACCGGGCTTGAACCGCGTGACATTGCGGCCCACCGCAATGACCTCGCCCACAAAATCCGACCCGAGCACGAAGTAGCTCTTGCTGAATTTCGGCTCCTTCATGCGCAAGGCAAAGGCGCGGTCGCGATAGTTGCAGGAAAACGCGGTGACACGGAAATGGACCTGATCGGCATTTTCCGGCGCGTCCGCATCAAAGCCGATATCGTCGGTTTCAATAATACCGAACCGCAGCGGGACGCCTTCGAGCGTAAAGCTGCTCTCGCTTCCGGGGATGATGTTGGTGCCGGAATAGTCCTGGCCGATGATGCAAAGCTGTTTCATATCAGTCTCCTTTTCTCAGAATTCAAGTGGGGTTGGCTGAGTTGGTCGACCCGGTTTCAAACGCCCAGATGTTGGGCACCAGATCCGGGCGCGCCATGCGCAGCAGGGTCAGGCCAACGCCAGCCGAGCCCGCGAACAGGGTCGGGTTCTGGCCATCTGAGCCATTGCGCCAAGCAAAGCTGCCCGCCGCTTCCGCCTGTTGCATTGCCGTGGCCGTTTCGCGACCCAGTTTGGTCGCAAGACCCGGTGCATCGCTGCTGCGGGCCATCTCGGCCAGAAAGGCAAGCCTGCCGAACTGACCAGCGAAGACACCATCGGTGACCTCCATCGGGGCCGCGTCCAGTAGGGTGACGACCCGCCCCTCATCAGCTCCGGCAAGCTCGTCCCCCATGGACAGGCGTGCCAGCCCGATACCGGCTACGCCATTGGCATAGTCCAGCGCGGGTTTGGTTGCCGTGTCCTCCTCAAGGGTGGCGAGATCGCGCAGGTCCGGCCAGTAGCCGTAGCGATCCAGCAGCGCGGTTTCGAAGGCGACAGCCTCCTGCGCTGCGGCGCGCACATCATCATCGCCCAACAGGTTGGCCGCCCGGTGCAGCGCTAGGGCGATACCGCTTGCGCCATGCATCAGCCCGACCTGCGGCACCCGCCAGGTCCGGTCGCGCCAGGCCTTGCCACCAAAGGGCGCCTCCTTGCGCGCCTCGATCAGCGCAGCCGCGCCTGCCGCGATAAGGTCGCGATAGCGATCGGCGGGGGCTTTTTCATACAGTGCGATCAGACCCACCAGCGCACCAGCGACACCGCTCGACAGGCTGGAGTCCTCCTCGGCCTTCAGGCGCTCTTCGTCCAGCAGGCTTGCAAAGACCTTTGCGGCCTCCAAGAGCGACGGCTCGTCCAGCATATCCGCAAGCGTCACCAGACCGTAGATCACACCGCCAATGCCCGAAACGAGGCCCAGCGGGGCAAGTTTGGCCATGACACGCAGGGTGTCGAGGTTTTCGACCGCATGCCGGGTGGTGTCCAGAATGGCCATCGCCTCGACGCGGTGCTTCTCGTCACCGGTAACGCGGTAAAGCGCGGCTTCAAACATCGCGATACCGATAGTACCGGTCAGGAAGGTATTGCCGAGCGGTTGCAGTTGCAGCGCGCGCTCATCTGCCGTCACAGGAGCGAGGCACATCCAGGTCTGGCTGCGGCTTTTGCGGATCGCCGATTTTTCCACGCGACTGGCAATCATCTGCGCCGTTGCGATCAACTGGTCTGCTGTCACTGGCGCGATATCGGTTGCCGGGGCGCGTGCTGTGCCGGTGGCGTTCGGGTCCAACTCGGTCGAGCTGAGCGCCTGACGGATGATCATGAGGTCAAACTCCAGCAGATCATCAGACATGTCTGAAAGGCGTTCGCGTATTTCCGTCAGGCAGGGCGTGCGGAAGAAATCCGGAACCACGCTGCCATCGCCGCAGATCAGATCGGTACTGTTGGTAGTGCCTTCGAAGAAGGGCACGTTATAGCCCGCCATGCAGGTGGATTCATAGTGGCAGACAGCCGCCAGCGGCCCGGCCCCATCGCGCGTCACCGAGGACCGGTAGAGGAAGTCGAAATTCTGGCTCCATGCCGCGCCATCGCTGACGGACTGGCGACCAAGAGCGCGATGCTGCAGGAAGCCATAGAGTCGGGTGGCGCGCAGCACGGACCGGAACCGGAGACCGTCAAAGACATCAAGCACCCCGCCTTTGGCTGCGATAATTGCGCCATGCTGCTGCAAATAGGCAAACATCGCCTCATATCCGGCCAGCAGTTCCGGGCCATAGTCATTCACCTGCAGGGGAACGCCATTCAGATTGGGCACATTGCCGAGCGCTTTAAACTCTTCCGAGCCTCCAGCACGAGAGGCAAGTGTTTCATGGGCGTCTAGGCCACCCATCAGCACCGCCGCGCCACCGGGAACTGATGTCCAGCCCGGCAGGTAACCGCTGGTGAACACCGAGTCCTCAAGGCTGCGATACGCTTCGACCATGGCCTCAGCCTCGGGCTCGATCTCTTGGGTGTCCTTGATCCGGGCCACCATGATGGTTTCCAGATCGACGGGCACCGGGACCGGCCCCTGCGCAATGATGTTCTCGAAATGGAAATCATTGCCCTGAAGCGCCCGGATCAGGCAGAGCGTCGCACCGGAGCGGTGAAAGAACTCCGCCGCCTCATCGGCCGTTTCGCAGTCCTTCGGGGCAACCCATTCGACCCAGCCATAATCGCCGCAGGCCGCCACGTCGGGTGTACCGGCCGAGGCTGGCGCGCCATTGGCATCGAGCCAATCGATCAGAGAGGCCCAGGCTGCGTCAATATCCAGCGATTTTGGCTTGTAGCCCACCTTGGTGCCGCTTTCGAAGGTCACCTGATAGACAGACCGGCCCTCATTGTGCAGGTCTGACAGGCTAGCGCCGATCTCAGCCACCCGGCCAAGGGCAGCGTCGCCGGTCAGATCAACGATACGGGTCAACCGGTCGGCATGCAGCCGTTCGATGAACTCGACCGTCACAGCCTGCCACTGCTCGACAAGCGTTGCGATCAGGCGGGCCAGAACGGGGCGTTCCACAAAGAACTGCTTCAACCCCGTGGCCCGGAACGAGGCCACAAACCCCGGCACCTTTTCCAGCAGCGCGTCGCCGCCCAGCATGGCGGCCAGACCGCCGCCATAGCCCTGGGTCTGCACGCTCAGCGCAAACCGGTCGTTCAGAGCGCGGACGCAGATATCGGTCAGGGGCTGCAGCAGCGAGCGATCCAGATGGTCCAACCCGTCAGGCGTGAAGGAACCCATCATCTCCGGGTCAACCTGGGCGTCGCGGCGCCGCCGCACCTCGCTGACAAGCGTATAGAACAGCTCTTCGAAGGGCCTCTTGGGATCGCTGGCCAAACGCGCCACATCCTGCGCTTCGGGCGCGAGGGCGATTGCGTCGAACACCCATTCAAACGTCAACGCCCAAGCGGGCAGATCCTGCCCGGTCGGGCCCACTGGCCCGAACAGCGCAACATCCGACTGACGGTCGACTTCGCGTGCCTTGCACACATTCTCGAACACCTGAGCGTCCCCGCCAGACACCGTATGGGCCCAATCTGCGAAAACCTTCTCGGCGCGCTCGGCCTTGTCTGCGGCAGGGGCAAAGGCGGTGCGGTCCTGCAAACGTTCATCGAGCGAGGACGCGCTCGCGGCCAGCGCCTGCAATTCGGCATGGCTGAAACGCTCCTGCGCCTCAACTCTGCTGGCATTTCCGGTGATGTCATTGCTGTTTTCAAGAAGGGTCATTGGCTTTCTCTTTCTGTTCGAATGGGTTCTGGAGATTGGGCCTCGATATCTGAGGGGGTGGGGTTGGACTGCCACGCCCGAAAGGCATGGCAGTGCGAGGTGTTGTCCTAAAGGGTGATCTCGATCGAGATCGCGGATGCTGCGGAAACGATGGTCCCGACGCACACCCAAGTGGTTCCGCCCTGGGCACCGATCAGATCGGCGTCGGACAATTCGCGGTCAAAAGGGGCGGCAGGAATGTGCAGGTATTTGGTGTCACCTGTATCGCGCACCACACGCACGTCGATATCCTCGGGCAGTGCCCCGTAGATATCTTCGAGAGCTGCTCTGGGATCGCGTTCCAGCAGCGCCGCAAACGCGTCGTCATTCCAGGCGCGCTCATAAAGAGCTGCAAGGTTCTGGCTGCTGTCGTGTTGAGGGCTGCTCATCGGGACGTCCCTTCCTGATCAGGATGTTTCAGGGATTGCCAACGGTTATCGTCGGAAATGGCGCCGAAATCGGCGGGCAGGACAGCCCGATGCAGGTCTGGATGGTGATGCAGGCATTGGTGGTGCCACCCTGCGCGCCCATCAGATCGCTTTCATCAATCTCGCCCTGAACCGGGGCCGCCGGAATATGGAGGTGCTTCACACTCGGGGTGTCCCGCACGACCTTCACTTCGAGGTCTTCCGGCATGTCTCCGAAATACTCGGCCATAGCGGATTTGGGGTCACTTTCCAGACGCGCTGCAAATGCCTCATCGCTCCACACACGGTCGAGAAAGGCCGAGGTGGCAGTGTTGGAAATTTCCTGAATATGGGTCATGACACCCTCCAATCTGTGTATGATTTGCATGGTATTTGCGGGTCCGAGCGCACGTTCGTCGCCCGGACCCGTAAGGGCTGCATGCCTCAGAAGTCGTTGTTGGGCACGGTCGGCTGCGGCACAAGGCTGGTCCCGATCACGGTGGTTGCCGGGTCGCCGATCACGGTGGCGCAGTTCCAGAACGTGCCGCCGCGTGCCTGCATCAGATCCGCATCGGGGATCTCACGCTCGACCGGCGGGTTCGGGATGTGCAGGTATTTCACGTTGCCCGTATCACGGACTACTTTCACATCTACATTTGCGGGCATCTCGCCCACATATTCCTCGACAGCAGCCTTTGCGTCGTTTTCCAGACGCGCGCTGAACGACTCGTCGTTCCAGGCGCGGTCATAAAGGGCTGCGAGCTTTTCCTGATAGAATTCCTTGGACTTGGTCATGGCGTTCTTTCCTCCAATTGAACTGTGACTGTTTCATCGTTTGCAGGTGGCTTTGGAGATCTGGTGCCTATTGGCGATTTAGATTTCCTCCGCCTGCAGAAATGAAGTAAGTACGCTGTGTTTGCCGGGTGTGTAGAGAAGATTAATTGCCGTTAATGCGGAAATTTATGTATATTTCAAATTTTCTGATTGCGATAAAGCTATTTATTTCAAACACATACACCCAAGCTTCCGCATCCAGAGGCTTGGGCGCGGTTTACGAAAAACGCCTGTATCAACGAAAAGTACCGTTGGTACCAACAGCAGAAACAGCCGTAAAGTAAATGGCAATCGCCCCAGTAATACAGACCGGCGTTGTGCCACCCTGCACATTCATCAAATCGGAATCTGCAATCTCACCTTCGACCGGAGCTTGGGGAATATGCAGATATTTTACTGTATCTGTATCCCTTACGGCTTTTAATTCGACACCCTTCGGCAGATCTATTCCAAGTTCTCGGAGCGCCGCTTTAGGGCTTGCTTCGCTGAAGTTTGCGAATTTCGGATCGTCGCGCAGCTTCCCCAAGAACGCTGACTCATTATCGACTTTTGGTATCTCTTTATTATTCACGGTATTTCCCCCCATATATATACCGTATTCCAAAGGCGCGCGTTATTACTTGTTACTATTTACGCACCTCACAATACTATTTGGAGAACGCGTATTGCGAATAACTGTCATGAGCATGAAAAATTTTTAACGTCGTTTCAGGTTGCGATCAGGCACAAGTCCAATCAACGCGAGACTCCACAAAAAATCATTTTAAAACAGAGTATTGGCGTTGTTTCCAAATTCTCAAACGGATTGCGCAAGGCACTTCCGAAATTTCCGGTCAGTTGAAATCAATTCAGCACTTTCACATCTTTCTCTGAAGACACGGCGGCCCCTTTTCAATCCCCCGCATGACAATAGCCGGACGAGGTGAGATATGCAGTTCCGAGAGAAAGCCCTCAAAAAACTCTCAACCCCGGAAGAGTTGAAAGTTGCCGTCGCGGTGACCTCTCCGATGAGCTGGGTCTTGCTATGTGTTCTGCTGCTCGGGTTTGGCGCGCTTGTGACCTGGGGCTTTGGCGGGACAATCCAGACACGTGTCATCGGGCCGGCCTTTGTCGTCTATCAGGACGCCGAGGTGACCGAGGTCGTCGCCCTTGGTGACGGCACGCTGACCCGGCTGAAGGCCGGACAAGGCGACGTTGTCGAGGCGGGTGACATTCTTGGAACCGTGTCCAACCCCACGCTTGTCGGGCACTTGGAACAAACCCGCCTGCTGGCACAGGAGGCGGCGCAGTCGGTCGCGGACAACAAGGCCATGATGGAGTCAGAGCTTACGGAGTTTGACAGGCTGCAAGGTCTGCAACGTGTCGCGATGGAAAGCAAACTTGAACAGACCCAGGAGATGGTCGAGGCCTTCGAAAGCCGCCTGACGGGCAATGAAAAGCTGCTTGAACGCGGCATCACCAATGTCGCGGCGGTTGACGAAATGCGTAGCCAGTATTTCCAGGCGCGGCAGGAAATCGAAAGCGTCAACAACGACATCGCGCAGCTCGATCTCAATCGCGAGGAGCGCGTGACGTCGTGGCGTCAGCGTATGCTCGACCTGGAACGCCATCAGTCCGAACTGAACGTGCAGGTACGCGAGCTGGAGGATGCGGTCGCACAAACCGAGACGATCTACGCGCCGGCCTCGGGCGAGATCTCGCCCATCCTGGTAGCGCAGGGGGCGTATCTGGATGCAGGGCGTCCGGTCATGTCGATCATCCAGCCCAACGCGCAACTGGAAACTCTGGCCTTCATCAGCGCGAACCAGGCCAAGCTGATTACGCCCGGCATGACTGTACGCGTGTCACCAACGACCTATCAGCAGGAGGAATACGGCACGCTTCTGGGAACGGTTCAGGACGTGTCCAAATTTCCACTCTCCTCTGACGCGCTGATGGCGATCTTGCAGAACCAGAACCTGGTAAACCAGTTCGTACAGGAAGGCGCGCCGCTGCTGGTGCGTATCTCGATGGACCGGGACGCTCAGGGCGATCTGATCTGGACCTCCGCCAACGGGGCCGATGCCGAACTGACCCCCGGAACCTTGGCAAGCGTCTCGGTGATCGTGCGCGAACAGGCCCCGATTACACTGTTGCTGCCGACGCTGAAAAGCTGGGTGGGTGTGCAATGAGCCGGGTCAGAACACCAACCGTCATCCAGATGGAGGCGGTCGAATGCGGCGCGGCCTCGCTGGGGATCATGCTGGAGCATTTCGGCAAGTGGGTGCCGCTGGATGAATTGCGGGTGGCCTGTAACGTCTCGCGCGATGGCTGCAATGCCGCGGATGTGGTGCGGGCGGCGCGGGAATACGGGCTGATCGCCAAGGGCTTTCGGCTGAACCTGGAAAAGGTGGCCGAACTCAAAGCGCCGTTCATCATATTCTGGGAGTTTCGGCATTTCATGGTGGTCGAAGGGTTTGGGCGCAACTGCGTCTATATCAATGACCCCGAAACCGGCCCACGCACCATCACGCATGAGGCGTTCAGCGACGGGTTCACCGGCTTGGCGCTGACCTTTGAGCCCTCCGAGAAATTCGAACGGACCGGCAAACGCAAAAGCGCCTTTTCCGACATGGTCTCGCGTCTGGCGCAGGTCAAATCGGGTCTGGTCATGCTGGTACTGGTCAGCCTGCTGCTGATCGTGCCGGGGCTGGCCATTCCAGCCTTTTCCAAGATTTTCATCGACACCGTCTTGATACAGGGCGCGACTGACGTGCTGCGCCCACTGCTGTTTTCCATGATCATCGCGGTGATCGCCTATGCGGTGATGACCTGGCTGCAGGAATGGTCGCTGATGCAGATCGAGAACAAGATGTCGCTGACCGGAGCGGCCTTTTTCCAATCGCGATTGATGAAGCTGCCGATCCGCTTCTTTGCACAGCGCAGCCCGGGCGATCTGGTGGCGCGGATGATGGCGAATGACTCTATCGCGCAAATGCTGGGCACTCAGCTCAGCCGCAATGTCGCGAATTTTCTGACGGTGATCTTCTTTGCCGTGGTTATGGTGAGTTATGATCCGGTGCTGACGGCGATCGGCGTTGCGATAAACGTGGCGGTGACCATCGGTTGCCTTCAGGCAAAGCATGTATTGCGCAATACCAACCTCAAGCTTGAGATCGAGAATGCGCTGCTGATGGGCGTGGGCGTGTTCTCTACCCGCTCGATCGACACGATCAAGGCCAGCGCCAGCGAGGATCAGGTATTTTCCCGCTGGTCGGGCACCCATGCTCGCATGATCAATTCCGAGCAGCAGCTGGGCCGGATGATGAACGTGATCGGCATTCTGCCCAGCGTTGCAGCCTCGCTAACGACGGCGATCATCATTGGTGTCGGCAGCTTCCGCATCGTCGAGGGGCAACTGACAGTTGGCGGTCTGGTCGCCTTTTTGGCGCTGATGACCGCGTTTTCCCGTCCCTTCGAAGGTCTGGTGCAATTCATCAGCCAGTTCCAGAGTGTCGGCGCTTCACTGACACGGGTGAACGACATCCTGCAGCATGACGTGGCCGATGATTTCATATCGCCTGCCCAGGCAAAGCCCGCAGACGCCGCCAAACTGACCGGCCATGTGGAACTGCGCGATGTCAGTTTCCGCTACACACCCTCCGGGCCGCTTCTGGTTGAGGATCTGAACCTGACGATCCAGCCCGGCACGCGGGTGGCGCTGGTGGGATCGACCGGCAGCGGCAAGTCGACCATCGGGCAGATGGTGGCCGGACTTTATCATCCAGCCTCGGGCGAGATCCTCTATGACGGGCTGCGGCGCGACCAGATACCGCCGGGATTGCGGGACAGTTCCATCGGCTGGGTCGCGCAGGAACCGAACCTGTTCGAAGGCACGATCTATGACAACCTGACCCTCTGGAACGATGCGATCTCGATGGAATCGGTGATCCAGGCCGCAAAGGATGCCGAGATTCACGACATCATCATCCGCCGGCCCGGCGGCTATCAGAGCCGTCTACTGGAAGGCGGTCGCGACCTGAGCGGCGGCGAGGCCCAACGGTTCGAGATTGCCCGCACCCTGGCGCAGGATCCCAGCATTCTGATCCTGGACGAGGCGACCAGTTCGCTGGATGCGCTGGTGGAACAGAAGATCGATCAGAACATCCGCAAGCGCGGCTGCACCTGCCTGATCATCGCCCATCGCCTGTCAACGATCCGCGATTCCGAGGAAATTCTGGTGCTCGATCAGGGCAAGGTGGTCGAGCGCGGCAGTTTCAAAACCCTGATGCAAGCAGGAGGGCAGTTTCATGACCTCGTCAAATACTGACATGCCGGTATTGGAGCGCGACCGTCTCCGCGATGCTGTTCTTTCAGACGGACAAGAGCTTGCCGCCTATGGCACCGGCCCGATCGTCCTGCGCGACCCAGAAACCTGCTGGTTTGTTGCCGAAGGGTCGGCCGACATTTTTGCGACGCATCTGACCGAGGGCGATCAGCCCGAAGGCATGCGCCAGCACCTGTTTTCCGCCGAAGCAGGTGATATCCTTCTTGGGGGGCAGATCGATGAGGGCGAGCGTCGGCTTGGGCTGGTCCTGAACGGCAATGTACACACGCGGCTGTTCCAGATCTCGGCCCAAAGGCTTTTTGACGATCCCGCCCTTGCGGCCGATCTGCGTGTCCCGGTGGACCGCTGGATCGCCAATCTCGACGCGGCATTGGTGGCTGATCACAAACAAAAGCCGGTGTTTCGGGGGATGGTCACTGCAGGTCATATCCAACCGTCCGAATGTTATGCCGGCGCAAAAGACGTCGCCTGGGTGAAAGCGGACACATCCCTGACGATCTGCGGCATGACCGAAATCCAGCCGGGCGAGGCGTGGTTCCCACTTGCGGAACATAGCTGGCTTTCAACCCCGAAACCGGCTCAGGTGACAGTGAAGCGCAGTTCAGAGCTGGATTTGAAGCGCGATATCCAACCCGGTTTGCGGCTGCTTCATCGCCATGCCATGCAGGGCTTTGCCGCGAATATCGCGCGCCTTGAAACCCGCGCCCGTGCGCAGCAGCAAAGACGCAGCGCACAGGATGCCGAGCTGCTGACCCGCTCCTTTGCCGACGCGGTCGAGGTCAGCCAGCAGACACGGCCCCTTGCCCGCCCGTCCGGAACCCAAAGCGATCTCGCCAGAGTGGTCGATTTCCTCGCGGGCGTGCTGAAGGTCGACCCCTCGGATGCGCCAGCCAAACCCATGAACGATGACGGCCCTCGACCGCTTTATGCGCTGCTGGGCGATACCAACCTGTCCAGCCGCGAGATTCAGCTGACCGATGGCTGGTGGAAAGGCAAAAGCCTTCCGATGATCGTGCGCACCACCGAGGGCCACCCGCTGGCCATCTGGTCGCCCAAGCGCAGCGGCGCGATGGCCTTTGATCCGCGAACCGGCGAGACCCGCAAAGTTGATGCCGCTTTTGCCGAGACATTGGTCGAGCGGGCCCATACCGTCTATCCAACCCTGCTGCAGGAAAAGGTCGGGTTTCGCGACCTGCTCAGAACCGGCCTGCGCGGCAGCATGCGCGATCTGGTTGCGCTGCTGGCCTTCGGCATTATCGGCGGGCTGATCAGCCTGCTGACGCCCTCGCTGATGGCGACGCTAATCAATGTCGCGATCCCGCATGCGGAAACCGGATTGGTGATGGAGGTGGCCACAGTCCTGATCTCGGTCGCGATCGTGACGGCGCTGTTTCAGTTTCTGCAAGCCACCTCGCTTTTGCGGATCGAAACGCTGTTTGAATCCCAAGCGCAATCGGCGGTCTGGCACCGGTTGCTGCGGATGCCCTCCGGCTTTTTCAGGCGTTTCAACTCAGCCAACCTGACCCTGCGGGCGCTGGGCTTGTCGCAGATCCGCACGGTCCTGTCGCGCGGGATCGCGATGTCCGCGCTTGGCGCGATCTTCTCGCTGCTCAACCTGATCGTCATGATCTACTATGGCGGCTGGCTGACGCTGCCTGCGCTGATCCTGACCGCGCTGACGCTGCTGGTGGCACTTGTCACCAATCTGACCAAGCTCAAACATCTGCGTGGCTATATCGCGGCGCAGGAGGCGTTAGCCGGGTTTTCCAATCAGGCGCTGACCGGAATCCGCAAGCTGCGCATCGCCGGGGCCGAGGACCGCGTGACCGCCAAGCTGATCTCGCATCACAACGAACAGCGAAAGAACTACTACAACTCGCGCCGGGTCGAGAACTTGCTGCGCACCTTCAACACGGTGGTCCCGCTGCTGTCCACCGTGGTGTTCTTTGCGGTGATCGAGTTCATTTTCGACGCGCCGCCAAACGCCGGTAATTTCGTGGCCTTCGCCGCTGCATATGGCAGTTTCATGGTGGGTATCACGGGCTTGCTGAACAGCGTGCCACTGGGTCTGATCGCGCTGATCCAGTATGAGCGGATGAAGCCCATTCTGGACACGGCCCCGGAAAAGCCCAGCGGCGAGCAGCCGCCGGGCAAGCTGACGGGCCGGATTGAGGTGAACCGTCTGTCATTCGGCTATGACAATGACGGCCCGCCGGTCCTCAACGACATCTCGCTGGACATTCATCCGGGGCAATTCGTGGCCATTGTCGGCGCGTCCGGGTCCGGCAAATCCACCCTGCTGCGCCTGCTGCTTGGTTTTGAGCAGCCACAGAATGGCAGCATCCTCTATGATGGCAAGGATCTGTCGCGTCTCGACATTGCCGCGCTGCGCCGCCAATTCGCCGTGGTCCTGCAGGAAAACCAAATCCTTGGCGGCACCATCCTTGAGAATATCGCCGGATCGCGCCCGCTGACACTGGAACAGGCCTGGAAGGCAGCGGCCAAGGTCGGGCTGGATCAGACCATCCGCGACATGCCGATGCAGATGCATACGGTGGTCAATGATGGCAGCACGCTGTCAGGGGGCGAAAAACAAAGGCTGATGCTGGCGCGCGCCCTTGCCGGAACCCCGCGGATCATGTTCATGGACGAGGCCACCAGCTCGCTAGACAACGCCACGCAGGCAACGGTTGCCGACTCCCTTGCGGGGATTGAGATGACGCGCATCGTGATCGCCCACCGCCTGTCCACGATCAAGGACGCGGACAGGATTTTTGTGATGGAGGCGGGCAAGATCGTCGAGGCGGGGACCGCAGATGAGTTGATCGCAAAAGGGGATCACTTCGCCCGTTTCGTCGAACGCCAGCAATTCGAATACTGAAAGGCGGGCGCGCGCATCCGGCGCGCCTTGCCCGGTCAGACTGACAGGCAGATGTATTTCATCTCCAGATAGTCTTCGATCCCGTGATGGCTGCCCTCGCGACCCAGCCCCGATTGCTTGACCCCGCCAAAGGGCCCAAGTTCACTTGAGATGATGCCGGTATTGACGCCGACGATGCCATATTCCAACGCCTCGGCGACCTTGTAGACCCGGCTCAGATCCTTGGCATAAAAATATGAGGCAAGGCCAAAGATCGTGTCATTGGCCATCTCGATAACCGCATCCTCATCCTCGAACTTGAAGAGCGGCGCGAGGGGTCCGAAGGTCTCCTCCTGCGCCACCTTCATATCCTGTGTCACACCGGTGACGACGGTAGGCTCGAAAAATGTCCCGCCCAGAGCGTGGGGTTTACCGCCGGTCAAAACCTGCCCGCCGTGGGCAGTCACATCATCAAGATGTTCCTGCACCTTGGCCACCGCCTCATCACTGATCAGCGGGCCGGTGGTCACGCCTTCGGTCAGGCCATCGCCCACTTTGAGGTTTTCGACGGCCACCTTCAGCTTGGCGGCAAAGGCATCATAAACGCCGGCCTGCACATAGATACGGTTGGCGCAGACACAGGTCTGACCGTTGTTGCGGAACTTGCAGAGCATCGCGCCTTCGACGGCGGCATCCAGATCGGCGTCGTCAAAAACGATGAAGGGTGCATTGCCGCCCAGTTCCATAGAACATTTCATCACCTGATCCGCAGCCTGCCGCAGCAGGATACGGCCCACTTCGGTGGACCCGGTAAAGGTCAGCTTGCGCACGACCGGATTCTCACAGAACTCTTTGCCCACCTCGCTGGCTGAAGAGGACGGCACAACGTTCAACACCCCGGCGGGAATGCCCGCCCGTTCGGCTAGAACGCCCATCACCAGCGCCGAAAGCGGGGTTTCAGAGGCGGGGCGCGCGACAAAGGCACAGCCTGCGGCCAACGCGGGTGCGGCCTTGCGGGTGATCATTGCGTTGGGAAAGTTCCACGGCGTGATCGACGCCGCGACGCCGATGGGCTGTTTCAACACCATGATCCGCTTGTCGCGCTGATGGCCCGGGATTGTCTCGCCATAAATCCGCTTTGCCTGCTCACCAAAGAACTCGATGAACGAAGCCCCATACCCGATCTCGCCCACCGCCTCGGCCAGGGGTTTGCCCTGTTCGGCGCTGAGGATCTTGCCCAGATCCTCGGCGTTTTCCATCATCAGATCGAACCAGCGGCGCAGGATCACCGCGCGCTCTTTGCCGGTCAGTTTGGCCCAGTCCTTCTGCGCGGCCTCTGCGGCGGCAATCGCTTCGGTCACTTGCGCCCGACTCAGATCGGCAACCTCGGCGATCACATCGCCGCGCGCCGGGTTGGTGACCGCGAATGTGCCATTCTCGCCATCCACCCATTGCCCGTTGATATAGGCTTGCGTGACCAGCAGCGAGGGGTCTTTCAGCATTGATTTCAGGTCAGTGGTCGCGTCGAGCATTTCAGGTCTCCGAAAGTTGTCGAAATCCGGCTATACAGATCGTTGACGTAACGCTAGTTGAGCCTGCGCCCATGCGAAAGGGCCAGTTTCGCCTGCCGAGCGATCCAGATCGTCGGGTCGCGGCATTCGGTCCGACCGCTTTCCCCTTTTCACAACCGGGCCCATTTGCAACATTCTCAGGGAAACCCGAAGCTTACCGAGGAGACGTCCGGTTGATCGCGGCGCTGAGATTTTTGATCCCGCTGCTCGTCGTTCTGACGGTTGTCTATGTCTGCCTGTCGCTCTATTCCCGGCGTGTGCGGCGCGACAAGCTTGAGGCGCGGTGGCGGGACAAGGGCATGAGGGGTGACCGGGATGCCTTTATCAACAGGGGTCTGAAGAAGTATGATGCCTCATTCCGCCGCAAGCTGATCTTTGGGGTCTATGTCGTGCCGCTCGGGCTGATCGCAGTGCTGATCTACGTAACGAATTTCATGTGAGGACCCGCCATGGTCTATGTCAAATGGGCATTCATCATTCTCTTCTGGGGCACAATCGCCGCAGTGCTGAACTATACGCTGCCGCAATATGACGTGGTGCGGATCACCGATACCTATGAAAAGCGCATCGATCCGGGCGAAAACAGCCTGTTCTGGTCGCGCGCGGATGTTGGCAACGACACCACGACACCAAACCGGGACGTGTTCTTCATCCAGACACGCAAGGCCAACGGTAAGGTCATGGTCTATCGCAACGAGGATACCGGCTGGGGCTGGCCGCCCTATTTCAAGGTGCACTCCTCGAACCTGCAGGCCGAAGCGGCAGATATGAAGTCGACCGCCGACGCCCCCAAATGGGCTGTGATGCGGCACTATGGCTGGCGCAGCGAATTCCTGTCGATCTTCCCCAACGCGGTGAAACTCAAGGCGGTTGACGGGCCCGACTACAAGATCGTCAACTGGTTCAATATCATCTTCCTGACGGTGTTCTTTGCCCTGCTCTGGGCGCTCTATGTCCGCTGGCGCCGCTTCCGCCAGCGCCGGATCGATCCGATGCTGGAGAACGTTGAGGATAACCTCTACGCGGCGGGCGACGCTATCGCGGAGAAACGGGGGCGGCTGAGTCGTTGGCTGGGCGGTTCAAAGGCCAAGTAGAGTGCTCAATCGGCGTAAAGATGATCGGTCGTCGCGATCTGCTGGCCCTGTTCAACTGAGGTGGACAGGAACGCGGCGAGCTTTTCGGCGTTCACTTCCGGCTCAGCACTCTGGTGGATGCGACCATATTTCTCAAAGCCCGCGTCGCGTATTCGGTCTGCTTCATAGGTCAGGTCATTGCGGATGGTGGGCAGCAGCCGCTCAAGCGTTGCTTTTGACGTGCGCTCTCCTGCCAGACCAACCCGCCGGGCATGGCCGATGAGGTAGTCATCGCTGAACTGGCACTCGATTTCCAGAATGCGGGTCTTTGAGCGGTCGGAATAGAAATCGTTCAGCAGGTCGATATTCGACGGGTCCATGCAGATCACCAGCCGGTCGCTGTCGAAATACTCAAACAGCATTCGCATCAACGCGCGGCGGTGGCGGGTGCGTTTGCCAAGCGTGGCCTGAATGCCGCCCAGATCCGGCAGCGGTGTGGCCTCCTCGTCGAACAGATAATCGATGGCGGGCAGATTGGTGACCTGGCGGATCTGTTCCAGCAAGCGCTTGGCCACATGCCACTTCTTGCAGACCACGATCATCAATTCGCGCTCGCGACCCAGCGAGCTTTCGGTTTCCCAGAACCGCATCGCAAAGCGACGCCCGATGCGACCTCGCCCTGTCAGGAATTTGTAAAGACTGCGCCCCTCGTTCGAAATCTGAAAGTCGACCCCGCGCGAGGCATAAAGCCGACCAAGACGAATCTTCAGCTCTTTCGCCTCGGGGCTGATCTTGCGTGCAAACAGGAAATCCTGGCTCAGCAACAGGTCATAGTGATCGTTGTAGAAGCTGACCGGCATGCCGTAATCGGAGAACATCAGAAAGGTCAGCGTGCGGCTGTCGATCTCTTCCTCGGGGATCAGGTGGCGCACCAGCGTCTGAAAAAAAGTCTCATCCGGAATCCAGGTGGTGCGGAAGAACCGCATCACGTCGCGTCGGGTGCGGGTGAATTCCAGGATCGCCTCAATGGTAAGTCGCCTCAGGCACCACCATTGGCTGCCGATCATCATCTGGAGGTCGCCGGGAATCTCTCGTGTCAGACCCAGCTTCTTTTGCAGATTGAACGAGGCATAGAACAGGTGCTTGTGCTTGCGCTCGTTGAAGTAGTGGCGATAGATCAGCCGCTCTTCCCGCATGCCTGTCTTGATCCAGTAGCTTTCGAAGAAATCGACGCTTTCAACGAAGTCCTTGTCATGGTCATCCAGAAACTCGTGGGCATATTCCGCCGTCTTGATCGCCATGCAATCGCCCGAGAGCATGTAGAAATGCGTGGCATCGGGGAATGCCTCGACCGCCGCTTCGATGGCGTTGAGCGAGGCCTGCACCAGCGACCATTCCCCCCAACCGCATTTGATGCGCTTGCGGGCGAAGGTGACATTTGGGTTCTCGCGCAGAACCTTTTGAATCTTCTGAAAATGCTCGGGTTTGGCACGCGCATCGAAGTGGATCGACATGTAATCGCTTGCCGCCGTCAGGCGCTCGGCCTGCAGGATGATCGCGTCGGGATCCTTGTGGCAGAGAAGGATATAGGCGATTTTTGCCATTTTTATCGATCAGTCCCTGTTTCTGCCCGCCATTTGCCCATTCGCCGCTAACACCGATTGAACAAACGGAATATTTTTGCTTGTTTTAAGGTCAAGACGCCTGCGGTCAATTATGACGAAGCGGGGACAGGAGGCAAGGCAGATGGGCTTTCCAGGAACCTGGATGACTGAAAGCGAAAGCGTGGTCTATCGTGTGGTGCCAAAATGCGCCTGTTCGACCATCGGTCAGATTATGTATTTTTCCGACCACGGGCAGTTTTTCGACGGCGATATCCATGATGCGCAATCCGGCCTGCACAAATGGGCGCTGGAGGCCAGCCAGCAGCCGATTACCCATAACGTGCAGACCCACAAATCTTATGCCTTCACCTGCGTGCGCAACCCTTATACCCGGATACTGAGCTCATTCTTCGACAAGATCTGCGGCATCCAGCGCAATGGCAGCCGCTATCGCGGCAACATGGTACCGATGCTGGTCTACAAATACGGGGTCGAGGTGGGCGGCGAAGACGGCAAGCAGGACTTCGATCAGATCGCGAGCTTTCGCCGCTTTCTACTATTTGCCCGTGACACCATCCGCTGGCGTCGCCCGATGGATCCGGACATTCACTGGTCCGCCATGTCGGGCCATGTTTCAACCTTCATCAGCAATGGCGGGCAATACGACAATATCTTCTGGACCGAGGCCTTCAATGACGGCATGCAGCAGGTTGTCGATGCGATCGACACCCCGCATCAGGTCGATCTGGCGACGGTGCCACGATTCAACGAATCCGAGGGGCATGGGCCCAAGCGAAAGCACCCGGTCGAGGATTACTTCGACGACCTGTCGATGCACATGGTCTATGAAATCTACAAGCGCGATTTCGATCTGTTCAAATACGATTTCGAAAACCCGGCCAACAAGATGCCGACCGGAGAGATCGATCTGGACGAGGTACACGCCAAGCTGGGCGGGTAGCGTTTCAGCGCCCCATCGCGATGCCTTCGCGACGCGGGTCGGCGGCACCGATCAGTTTGCCGTCCTTGATCAGGATCGCATGCAGCCCGCTGTTGAGGTCGCGCGCATTCACCTCATGTCCCTTGCCACCAAGCGCCTCGGAAAAGCCCGCCGCGCTGGTGCCCTCTTCCAGGTCGACAGCGCCGGTGTTGCGATGCACGAAATGCCCGGTCTCGATGGCGTCCTGCGGGTCCATGTCCCAATCGAGGATCGCGATGATCGTCTTGGCGACATAGTTGATGATCCGGCTGCCTCCGGGTGAGCCGACCAGCAGGTAAGGCGCGCCATCCTTCATCACGATAGTCGGGGCCATGGAACTGCGCGGGCGCTTGCCGCCTTCGACCCGGTTCGCCACAAGCCGGTCGCCATCTTTTGGCGCGCGGTCGAAATCGGTCAGTTGGTTGTTCAGCAGGAATCCGCGCGCAAAGACCCGGCTGCCAAAGAATGTCTCGATCGTCGTCGTCATCGACAGCGCGTTGCCATAGCCATCTCGGATCACGATATGGCTGGTGCCGGGGCGGCCCGGATTCTTGGAAGGTGCCAGATTCAGCGCGCTTTCCTGATAGGGTGGATTGCCGGCTTCGCGCTTTTCGCTGGCGTTGATCTGGTCGATCAGCTTGGCACGCTCGGCCAGATAGGCCGAATCCAGCAGCCCCTTGACCGGGACATCAACATAGTCGCTATCGGCCATGTAAAGCCCACGGTCGGCATAGGCGAGCTTGGCGGCTTCGGCATAGAGATGCACAAATTCCGGCGACCAGCCCATATCCTTGATGTCGAACTTGTCGAGGATACCCAGAATCTGCCCGACCGTCAGACCGCCCGAGGTCGGCGGCCCCATCCCGCAGACATCATAGGCCCGGTAAGGCGCACAGACCGCCGGACGGATCTTGACCCGGTAATCGGCCATATCCTGCAGGGTGATGTTGTTTTCCACCGTCGAAGTCGCGGCGACGGCGGCCACGATATCCTCGGCGATGGGGCCGCTATAAAACGCATGCGCGCCCTCAGCGGCCAGAATGCGCAGGGTCTCGGCAAATTCGGGGTTTTTCAGCAACGTGCCCTCGGTCAGAGGTGCCCCGGCCTCATCAAAGAAATAGACATCTGCGCCCGGATGCACATCCAGCGGCATCTCGAAATCGATCGTGCTTTGCAATGAGTTTGCCATGCGCGGCGACACTTCGAAACCGGCCTCAGCGGACTCGATAGTGGCTTGGAACAGATCGGCCCAGGGCAGTTTGCCATAGAGGTTGTGGCTGACCTCCATCAGCCGCAGGATGCCCGGCACGCCCACCGCCTGCCCGCCCGAGATCGCCTGTTTGAACGGCACTTTCTCGCCATTCTCGTCCAGGAACCGCTCTGGCGTGGCGGCGGCAGGCGCGGTTTCGCGCGCATCGAATGTGGTCAGCAATCCGGTGGAGGCATCCCAGTAGAGCATGAACGCCCCACCCCCGATACCAGAGGATTGCGGCTCGACCAGGTTCAGCATCAGTTGCACCGCGATCATCGCATCCACGGCGGTGCCGCCCGCAGCCAGCACGTCATAGCCCGCCTGCACTGCCAGCGGATTGGCGGCGGCGACCATGAATTCCTGCCCCTCGACCGAGTGCTTTTCCTCCCACCCGTAGCCAACTTCGGGTGCAGGGTCCTGCGCCTGCAGCGCGGTGGCCAGGGCAAGCCCGGGGGCCATTGCGGCGATCAACGAATAGCGGTGCATCATGGTGTTCTCCTGCGCAGGTGGGCCACCGGAGGTTGCGGGGTGGCATGAGACTCACCTTCAAGCCTAACCTGATGGCCCCGCAATGCCACCTGATTTTGCCCCCTCCGCCTTTGATCAGGGCCGGCCGAAGCGTTACAATTCCGTCGCTCAATCGTGAGAACAGTTTTCTTTAAACCATGGAGCCCTAAAGCTATGTGACAGGAATGGATTGGGTACGGAGACAAGAATGGCGCATCGCTGGAAGAATGACCTCACTCACGCGGATGTGACGCCCGAGCAGACCTATCTGAACCGGCGTCAGGTAATCGCGGGTCTTGCGGGCGCAGGCCTTGCCGCAGCGGCGGGCCCTCTGTCAGCCGAGACGCTGGAACCCAATAGCTGGGAAGAGATTACCACCTACAACAATTTTTACGAATTTGGCACCGGCAAGGAAGATCCGGCCAGATACGCCCATCTGATGAAAACCGAACCCTGGAGCGTCAAGATCGACGGTCTGGTCGACAAACCGGGCGAGTACAGCTTTCAGGATATCATGTCCGAGATGACAATCGAAGAGCGTCTCTATCGGTTCCGCTGTGTCGAGGCGTGGTCGATGATCGTGCCCTGGAACGGCTTTGAACTGGCCGATCTTTTGGCTATGGCAGGCGTTCAAGACGGTGCGAAATATGTGGCCTTTGAAACCCTTTACCGCCCATCCGAAATGCCCGGCACCGCCTATCGCACGATCGACTGGCCCTACCGCGAGGGCCTGCGCCTGGACGAGGCGATGCACCCGCTGACGATCATGGCGACCGGAATCTATGGTAAACCGATGCCAAACCAGAACGGCGCGCCTCTGCGGCTGGTCGTGCCGTGGAAATACGGTTTCAAGTCGATCAAGTCCATCGTCCGCATCACGCTGACCGAGGAAGAGCCGCCGACAAGCTGGAACCAGCTCGCCCCGCGCGAATACGGGTTCTACAGCAATGTGAACCCGACCGTGGATCACCCAAGATGGTCACAGGCCAGCGAACGGCGGATCGGTGGCGGGCTGTTCTCCAAAAGGCAGCCCACGCTGATGTTCAACGGCTATGAGGATAAAGTGGCCAGCCTTTACGAAGGCATGGATTTGGCTAAGAATTACTGACGTGCTTGATCGGTTCAATCCATATCTCAGAAAGCTGCCTGTCTGGGCGGTGTATCTGGCTGGCGTGCTGCCTCCGGTCGTCTGGCTGTGGATGGGGGCCACAGGCCGGTTAGGCGTGGAGCCGATCAGCGCGCTGGAACACAAGCTGGGCGAGGCAGCGCTGCAATTGCTGATCCTCGGGCTAGCAGTGACGCCGCTGCGCCGCTATCTGGGTTTGAACCTGATAAAATTCCGCCGGGCGATCGGCGTTCTGGCGTTTTTCTATGTGACCTTGCATCTTCTGGTCTGGCTCGTGCTCGACGTTCAGGTTCCGCAACAGATCTGGGCCGATATCGTGAAACGTCCCTACATCACCGTCGGCATGGCCGGTTTTCTGTTGCTGTTGCCGCTGGCCCTGACCTCCAACGATTTTTCGGTGCGCCGTCTGGGACCCAAATGGCGCTCCCTGCATCGGCTGGTTTATGTCGGGGTTGTTCTGGGCGGGCTGCACTACGTGATGCTGGTCAAGGGATTTCAGATCGAACCTCTGATCTATATGGCCATCATCGCCGTGCTGCTGTTGCTGCGCCTTCAGAAGCAGAGCAAGAGGCAAGCAGCCTAAGCGCCTTACCCAGATGGAACTGCGATATTCCAGCCGATTGAGCGCGGTGCTTGCGACAACAGCACGCTATCGGGCTGCGAACGTCGTTGGTAAACTGCGCTAATCTATCCCGCCGGGGACGTCTGGCGCGGCCCGGTCAAGGCGGGCCAGAGCGCAAAGAGAAACAAGCCGAACGCAGCGATCCACAAGCCCCCTGTCGTGAGAAGCGCAGGCAGGTAGAACATGTCCAACTCGGTGCCCGCCCATCGCAGGATCGCCGCCAGGAGGATCAGGATATATCCCAGCGCCATTGGGCGAGGCGCAATCAAGGCGCGCCCGCTATGTCCAAGCGCGGCGCGGCTCATCACCGCCAGAGTCATGCCACCAACGCAACCGATCCCCAGAACGTGCAGCCCTGCCAGCTCATTTCCGATCCCGAAACCGGCCAGCCCTGTCAGGATCATGCCAAGCGCCAGCATTGCCATCCCCAGATGCAACGCAAGCAGAATAGGCTGGGTCAGACACCAGACCCCACCCCAGCGCGCCATGCGCACTACCTGCACAATACCAAACAGCAGCGCCGCCGCGCCGATCAGCCAATCCGGGGCGGTTGCCATCGTCAGAACCGGCAGGGCAAGGGCCAGCATAAGCGACACACGCTCGACTAGCTTGGAACTGCGCGGCCAGTCGGCTTCAGGCACACCGGCCCGTTTCATCGCGTTGCGGGTAAAAGCGGGGGTGACGCGCCCACCAAGCACCGCGATCAGCGCGCAAAGCGTCATCAACCCGCCGCGCAGACCCAACGCGGCGGTATCATCGGCAAGACCCATCCATTCCAGATGCACCAGCAGGTTGGCGACCCAGAGATAGACAAGAAACAACAGGAACATCACGTTCTGCGGTTTTGGGCGCTTCAGCAATTGGGTGAGGATTTTCAGCGCGAGAACCGGAACAAAAGCCAGATCAACCACCGCGACCAGCAGGGGCGGCAAAGCAGAGGCGTACCAGACGGCCAGACGCCCCGCCAGCCACGACCCGGCCGCCAGCGCGATAAAGCCCTGACGCGCACCTTCTGTGTTGGTCCAACTGGGTACGGCGGTCAGAAAGAAGCCGCCGATCGCGGCGCTGGCATAGCCGAAGATCATCTCATGTGCGTGCCACATGACCGGCGGCGGTCCGAATTCCGGACCGGGGCCGATCCCGCTCAAGAACAACTCCCAGACCAGTCCGGTAATGACGGCATAAAGCCCCGCCGCCAGAAAAAACACCCGAAACCCTTCGGAAAACAGGCGGTTCGCGACACCCATTTGTCAACTCCTGTCCACGCTGGCATGGGGCTGCGCAGATCTGCTCGCTCGTCATTCGACAACACCTAGCCTGCCCCTCCTCCTGCGCCCTTAACTTAAGTCAAGGCAATGGGCCTGCGCGGCTGACAGACTCGGGGGGCCTCACCAGCCACCGACGGAGATACCGTTATGAGAACGACCACAGCCATTCGCAGAACATTGCTTCTGACCAGCGCGTCTTTGGCGCTGGGTCTGGCCGCCCCCATGGTTTGTGCGCAAGAGCAAGATCATGGCGATGATGCCTCGGCATCTTATCAACCCAGCATGACCACCCTTGGACAGTTGAACCTGGAAATCCCCGGCCGCAAGGAGGGCGACCCGGTGATGACCCAGGAAGAATATGACATCGGTAACAAGATCTATTTCGAACGCTGCGCCGGGTGTCACGGCGTGCTGCGCAAGGGTGCAACCGGCAAGGCGCTGACCACCGATCTGACTCGCGAGAACGGGTTCGAGTATCTGCGCGATTTCATCACCTATGGCTCGCCCGCCGGGATGCCGAACTGGGGCACTTCGGGGGAGTTGAGTGAAGAGCAGATCGACCTGATGGCGCGCTACATCCTGCTGGAACCAGCCTCGCCGCCGGAATTTGGCATGGCCGAGATGCGCGACAGCTGGAAGCTGGTCATACCGCCCGAGGATCGTCCGAACGAGAAAATGAACGATATCAATATCGACAATCTCTTCTCCGTCACACTCCGTGACGCAGGCCAGATCGCGCTGATTGATGGATCGTCTTATGAGATCAAGGCCGTGATCGACACCGGCTATGCCGTGCATATCAGCCGGATTTCCGCATCAGGCCGCTATCTGTTCGTGATCGGGCGCGATGCCAAGGTCAACATGATCGACCTGTGGATGGAAGAACCCGCCACCGTGGCTGAAATCAAGGTCGGTTCCGAGGCACGCTCGGTCGAGACCTCGAAATTCGAAGGGTTCGAGGACAAATACGCCATCGCCGGGTCTTACTGGCCGCCGCAATACGTGATCATGGATGGCGACACGCTGGAGCCGCTCAAGATCAAATCGACCCGCGGCATGGTCTATGACGATCAGGAATATCACCCTGAACCGCGCGTGGCCTCGATCCTCAGCTCGCATTACAAGCCGGAATTCATCGTCAATGTGAAGGAAACCGGCAAGATCCTGATGGTCGATTACTCGGACATCAAGAACCTGAAAGTGACCGAGATCGAAGCCGAACGCTTCTTGCATGATGGCGGGCTGGACAGCACCAAGCGATACTTCCTCGTCGCCGCCAACGCCCGTGGCAAGGTCGCCGTGGTCGACACCAAGGACAGCAAGCTGACCGCGCTGATCGAGACCGGCGGCGAGACCCCGCATCCGGGCCGTGGTGCCAATATCATGCACCCCACCCATGGGCCGGTCTGGGCAACCTCGCATCTGGGGGATGAAACCGTGGCCCTGATCGGCACCGACCCAGAAGGCCACCCGGATCAGGCCTGGACAGTGGTGCAGACGCTCTACAGCATGGGCGGCGGGTCGCTCTTTGTGAAATCGCACCCGACATCGAACCACCTCTACGTCGATGCGCCGCTGAACCCGGATGCCGATATCACCGGCTCAATCGCGGTCTTCAAGATTGACGAACTGACTCAGGAAGAGCCGGAATACACTGTTCTGCCGATCGTGGAATGGGCCGGGATCACCGACGGGCAGCCCCGCGTGGTGCAGGGTGAGTTCAACCAGGAAGGCAACGAGATCTGGTTCTCGGTCTGGAATGCCAAGGACCTGACCAGCGCCATAGTGGTGATCGACGACAAGACGCTTGAGCTGAAACAAGTGATCAAGGACGAGCGCCTTGTGACGCCGACCGGCAAGTTCAACGTCTATAACACACGGGCTGACGTCTACTAAGCAGCCCATCGGGCGGGCCATTTCGCGTTCCTTTGGGCCCGCCCGACCATCACCCGCGCCAGCAGTCGTCCCATCACATGGAGCCCGCCATGACCCAGCCCGGAAAAGTCTGTCTGATCGGTGCCGGACCAGGTGATCCCGAGTTGATCACACTCAGGGCGCTCAGAATGATAGAGGCAGCGGATGTGGTGGTCTACGACAAGCTGGTCAGCCGCGAAATTCTGGGCATGGTGCAGCCCGGCTGCCGGATGATCCCGGTCGGCAAATCTCCCAAATGCCATCCGGTTCCGCAGGACCGGATCAACGACATTCTGGTGGCTGAGGCCCGCAAGGGGCACACGGTCGCACGGCTCAAGGGGGGCGACCCCATGATCTTCGGGCGCGGCTCGGAGGAGGCCGCGTATCTCATCAAACATGGCATCGAGGTTGAATATGCGCCCGGCATCACCGCCGCACAGGGCGCAAGCTGTGTTACCGGCGTGCCGCTGACCCATCGCGGGTTGGCGACCTCGGTTCAATATGTGACCGGCCACAGGCAGGCCGACAAAGTGCTCGATCTCGACTGGAAACGCCTAGCCGATCCCGACACCACATTGGTCATCTACATGGGCGTGGCAAATATCGGTCAGATCGCGATGGGTCTGATGACCGAAAACCTGCCCGGCTCGACCCCTATCCTTGCCGTCAGCCGCGCCACCACGCCGGACGAGCGCAGGCTCGTCTCGCGCCTTGATCAAATTGCGGCGGATGTGCGCGACCACGCGTTCCAGGCCCCGACTCTGTTCATCATCGGCAAAGTGATTTCCCTTTGCGCCGATCGCGCAATTGCTGAGCTGATCGATCCGGTGAAAGCTCATGGCTGATCTGGCGCGCATATCCCGGATTGGCCGCCTCACGCGCGCCCTGCTGGTCACCTGCGCTTTGGTGGCAACGTCAGCCTTTGCGGCGGAAACCATCGATCCCGGCGCCTTGAAGCGTCTGGTGCATCAGGATTGCGGATCTTGCCACGGGCTGACGTTGAAAGGCGGGCTGGGGCCCGACCTGCGGGCGCAGAACCTGCAGCATTATGATCTGGGCGTTCTGAAGGGGGTCATTCTGGACGGCATCCCCGACACCGCGATGCCCGGCTGGCGCCCCCTGATGAGCGAGGAAGAGGCCGAATGGGTCGCCCGTTACCTGCTGGAGCCCGTGCAATGAAGCAGTTCGCATTTGCTCTGATCGCCACCTGTCTGGCCACAATCGCCGAAGCCGAACCCACCGCCACCGGCGATCTGGGGCTGGTGATCGAACGCGCGACCGGGTCGGTCCTGCTCATTGATCAATCCGAGCGCGCCGCGCTGGCGAGGATCAAGGGGTTGGGCGATCTCAGCCATGCCTCGCTGGTCTACTCTCCTGACCAGCGCTTTGCCTATATCTTTGGCCGCGATGGTGGTCTGACCAAGCTCGATATCGTCACCCGCCAGATCGCAGGCCGCGTGCTGCAGTCGGGCAATGCCATTGGCGGCGCGATCTCGGATGACGGGCAGCTGGTGGCCGTATCCAACTACGAGCCCGGCGGCGTGCGTGTCTTTGACGCTGACACGCTGCAGATGGTGGCCGACATCCCCACCGGTGGCAAAACCATCGGTTTGGTTGACGCACCGGGCCGCCGCTTTGTCTTCACCGGGTGGGACAGCGGCCAGACCTGGATCGCCGATTTTGCGAGCGCCGAGCCCCGGATCAGCAAGATCCCCGACATGGGCCGCAACCCTTATGACGCGCTGATCACCGCCAATGGGCGCACTTACATCACCGGGCTGTTTGGCGAGGATGGGCTGACCGCGCTGGATCTCTGGTCCGACGACCCGCAGCCGATCCGCGTGCTACCAGGCTATGGGCGTGGCCAGCAAGAGATGCCGGTCTACAAGATGCCGCATCTGGAAGGCTGGGCGGATACAGGTTCGGAATTCGTCCTACCGGCAGTCGGTCACCACGAAGTTCTGTGGATCGACGCCGAAACACTCAAGGAAACCGCGCGCACGCCGACCCATGGTCAGCCGGTCTTTGCCATGGCGCGACCTGATGGGCGGCACGTCTGGGTCAATTTCGCCCATCCTCTGAACGATACGATTCAGGTAATCGATACGCTCAGCAAACAAGTGATCCGCGAGTTCAAACCCGGCCCTGCCGTTCTGCACATGGAATTCACGCCGCGCGGCCATGAGGTCTGGATCAGCGTGCGGGATGCCAACGTGGTGATGGTCTATGACACGCAAAGCTTTGAAAAGCTGCGCGAGATCGAAGCCAAAAGCCCCTCGGGCATCTTCTTTACCGCCCGCGCGCATAAGACGGGGTTGTAAATGATCCAGCATGTCACCGATCCCGTCGACCGGCAGCTTCTGGACAACTGGCAGCGCGGCTTTCCGGTCACCGCCCGCCCCTTTGCCGAGATTGCCCAGCCGCTCGGCCTGCCCGAGGGCGATGTGATCGCCCGGTTGCGTCACATGCAAGCTGGCGGGCGGATCACGCGTGTGGGCGGCACAGTAGCGCCCGGTACCATCTCGGCCAGCACACTGGCGACCATCGCGACCCCGGAACACAGGATTGAAGAAGTCGCGGCCTGCATCGACGCGGAACCGGGGGTCAACCACAACTATCTGCGCGAGGATCACTGGAACCTGTGGTTTGTCGCAACGGGCCCGGACCAGATCCATGTGCAGGCCACGCTGGATCGCATTTCCCATGCGACCGGGCTAAGGGTGCTGGACCTGCCGCTTCTGCGACCTTTCAATATCGATCTGGGCTTCCGCATGGCCTCGGAGGACCGGGCGGTGCCAACCGCCCGCCGGATTGATCTGCGAGCCTTGCAACCGGGCGATCGGGTCCTACTGCAAAGGCTCAGCAGCGGCCTGCCCCTGACCGCGCAGCCTTACCATGATCTGGCTGCCAGTCTTGGCCGGGATGCGGATGAGATCATGGGCAGGATTATCGCGCTGTGTGATGCAGGCATACTCTCTCGCCTGGGTGTGATCGTGCGCCACCGGGCGCTGGGGTGGACCTCGAACGCAATGGTTGTCTGGCAGGTACCCGAGGGCCGCATGGACAAAGCCGGACCAGCCTTGGCCGGGGTTCCGGGCGTGACGCTGTGTTATGAGCGCCGCCCAGTGCATGAGGTCTGGCCCTACAGCCTCTATTCCATGATCCACGCCCGGTCCCGCCCCGAGGCGCGTGCGGTTCTGGCGCGCGCCGCCGCCCTGCCGGTGTTGAGGGGTGTCGCGCACAAAGTGCTGTTCTCGACCCGGTGTTTCAAACAGACCGGCGCGCTGATCAAACTAAAGGAGGCCGCAGCATGACACCGCTGGACGACACCGACCGCCACATCCTGAACCACCTCCAGGACGACCTGCCTCTGGTCGCGAATCCCTATGCTGAGGTTGCCGCCGAGTTGGGGCTGACCGAGGCTGATCTGCTGGCGCGCCTGACCCGCTTGAAACAGGACCGCATGATCACCCGGTTCGGCCCGTTCTTTGATGCAACTGCTATGGGCGGGGCGTTTTGCCTCTGCGCGATGGCGGTACCGGAGGAGAGGTTCGACTCCGTCCTGATCAAGGTCAATGCGCACCCTGAGGTCGCACATAATTATGAGCGCACGCATCACCTGAACATGTGGTTCGTGCTGGCCACCGAAACGCCCGAGGGGATCGGGGCCACAGCGGATGCGATCGAGCAGGAAACCGGGTTGACCGTTCTCCGGTTCCCAAAACTGCAAGAATTCTTCATCGGCTTTCGGGTGGCGGCATGAGCATCACCGTTATGGATCGACAGATCATTGAAGCGCTGCAAGGCGGGTTGCCCCTGGTTCCTACCCCTTTTGCCGAGGTCGCCGCGCGGCTTGAGATGGACGAGGCCACGCTGATCGACCGGCTCGCCGCGCTGAAAGCCAGCGGCGTGATCCGCCGGATCGCCGCCGCGCCCAACCACTACATGCTGGGGATGGTTGCCAATGGCATGACTGTCTGGGATGTCGAGGATACCCGCATCACGGTGCTTGGCGCGCAGATCGGCGCGCTACCTTTTGTCACCCATTGCTATGAGCGCCCGCGCGCCCTGCCGGACTGGCCTTACAACCTGTTTGCCATGGTGCACGGGGCGACCCGTGACGAGGTGTCCGAAAAACGCGCGCAGATCGCGGCGATCCTTGGCGATGCCTGCCGGACCAGTGACATCCTTTATTCCACCCGCATTCTGAAAAAGACCGGCCTGCGTCTGAAGGAAAGCACCTGATATGTTCCGCCTGACCGAATATATGCGCCAGTTGATCGATCCAAGCTCGGTGCGCGCAAAACGCGGATCGGGACCGGTCAAACCGGTGGTGATCTGGAACCTCACCCGCCGCTGCAACCTGAAATGTCGCCATTGCTATACTGTTTCGGCGGATGTGAATTTCCCCGGAGAGTTGAGCCATCAGCAGGCGATGGACACGTTGGAGGATTTGGGCCGTTTCAAAATCCCTGCTCTGATCTTGTCAGGTGGCGAACCGTTGGATCGCAAGGACCTGTTCCAGATCGCAACCCGCGCACGGCAACTGGTCCGGATGCTGGCCCTGTCCACCAACGGCACGAAAATCCATGGCGAGGCGGCGGACCGGATTGCAGAGATCGGGTTCGACTATGTCGGCATCTCGCTGGACGGGATCGGGGCCACCAATGACTGGTTCCGGGGCGTCGAGGGCGCATTTTCCGACGCCCTGCGCGGCGTGCGCGAATGCAAAAAGCGCGGCATCAAGGTGGGTCTGCGCTTCTGCCTGACCGAAGGCACGCATCACCACCTGCCCGACCTGTTAAAGCTCTGTGACGATGAAGGGGTCGATAAGTTCTATCTGAGCCATCTGGTCTATGCCGGGCGCGGCGACAAACATCGGGGCGAAGATGCCGCCCACAGGCGGACCCGTCATGCGCTGGATCTGCTGCTGGACCGAGCCTGGGTGGCGGTGGCCGAAGATGCGCCGTTAGATATCGTGACCGGCAACAACGACGCCGATGCCGGGTATTTCCTGCAATGGGTCGCGCGCAATTTCGATGCGGATCGCGTTGCGCATCTGCGCGAACATCTGGCCGCCTGGGGCGGCAATTCTTCCGGACTGGGGGTCGCCAATATCGACAATCTGGGCCGCGTGCATCCCGACACGTATTGGTCCGACTACACCATTGGCAATGTCAAAACCGCGCCGTTTTCCGAACTCTGGACCGGCGAGGACCCGATGCTTGCCATGCTGCGCACCCGTCCGCGCCCGCTGAAAGGCCGCTGCGGGTCCTGCACGCTGCGTGATGTCTGCGGCGGCAACACCCGCATTCGCGCCTTGCAACTGACCGGCGATCCCTGGGCCGAGGATCCGGCCTGCTACCTGAGCGATGCCGAGATCGGGGTGACCAGCACCGAGCGGCTAGCGGTCAAACCGTTTAGGGGGAAACGCCATGATCCGGCGCATCAGTTCTTTTGATCTGCCCACCCCGTCCAAGAGACAGGCCTGGCTGCGCCCCATGGCACTTGTCTTGGCGGGGATTTTGCTGACGATAGAGGGCGCGGCACAGGCTGACCCGTCTGAGATTTATGCGGAGCGCTGCGCCTCGTGCCATGGCGCGGACCGGTTGGGCGGGCTGGGCCCTGCTCTGATCCCGGAAACTCTGCGGCGGATGCGGGGCCCGAAAGTGGCCGCCGTGATCCGCGACGGGCGTGCCGCGACCCAGATGCCGGCATTTGGCGATGCGCTTGATGCCATCTCAGTCGAGGCGCTGACCGCCTATCTCAAGGAACCCCTGGCCGAAATCCCGCCTTGGAGCGAGGCCGAGATCATGGCGAGCCGCGATCTGGTGCCGGATTATGCCCCGGTATCCGCGCCAGTCTGGAACAGCGACCCGATGAATATCACGCTGGTGGTGGAAACCGGCGATCATCACGTCTCGGTTCTGGATGGTGATACGTTTGAGGTGCTCGACCGCTTCGCAACGCCTTTTGCCGTGCATGGCGGGCCGAAATTCAGCCCCGACGGGCGCTATGTGTTCATCATGTCGCGCGATGGCTGGGTGCAGAAATACGATCTGTGGTCACTGGCTGAGGTCGGCCGGGTGCGCGCGGGCCTCAATAGCCGCAACATCGCCATGAGCCATGATGGCAAATGGCTGGCCGTCTCGAATTACCTGCCGATGTGCCTGACGCTGCTCTCGACCGAGGACCTGTCGGTGGCGCGCGTCATGGATGTTGTGGCCAAGGATGGCACGCCATCGCGCGTTTCGGCGGTCTATCAGGCCCCGCAGCGGCAGAGTTTCATCCTTGCGCTGAAAGACGCCCCAGAGATCTGGGAAGTGGCCACCGATCCAAATGCCGAGCCGGTCTATGAAGGCTTCGTGCATTCGCGCGAGAAAGGCATGATCGAGGGCATACCCTCCAGCCAGGGCCTGTTCGCCCGCCGCCGGATCGAGGTGAGCGAACCGCTGGATGATTTCTTTTTCGACGATGATTACCGCAACCTGATCGGCGCGGCGCGGGACGGGGTCCGGGGCGTGGTCGTCAATCTGAATGTGGGCCGCGAGATTGCGGAACTGCCGCTGCAGGGTATGCCGCATCTCGGCTCTGGTATCAGTTGGACGCGCGATGGCAAACGGGTGATGGCGACGCCCCATCTGAAAGAAGGCAAACTGTCGATCATCGACACCGAAAGCTGGCAGCGGATCACCACGATCCCCACCGAGGGGCCGGGTTTCTTCCTGCGCAGCCATGAGAACACGCCCTATTTCTGGGCCGATGTCTTCTTTGGTCCCAGTAAGGACGCGATGCATGTGATCGACAAGCAAAGCCTTGAGATCGTGCGCACCCTGCGACCGGTACCGGGTGCCACCGTGGCCCATGCGGAGTTCACCCGCGACGGCAAACATGCCCTTGTTTCGGTTTGGGAGGATGAGGGCGCCGTTATCGTCTATGACGCGCAAACGCTGGAAGAACTCCGCCGCCTGCCAATGCGCAAACCTTCGGGGAAATACAATGTCTGGAACAAGATCACCTTCTCGGAAGGCACCAGCCACTGAAGATGGGCGCTGGCCGGTTTGGGAACTGGCGTTGCTGCTCTATCCGTTTGCGATGGCAGCCGTGGCCATCAATCTGTTCATGGCGAGCCTGATCGGAATTATGCTGGGGTGGCAGGCGCTCGATCCCTTCACCTCGATCCTCTGGGCTGTACCCCTAGGGGTGCCCGCCGCATTGCTGGCCGGACGATGGGTGCGCTCCCTGATCGATGAGGCAGAACCACCCGTCAAAGAGTGATCGCCGCCTCCAGCTTGGCCTCGGGGAAGTTCCGCAGGAGCGCGTCGCGCTCACCCTGATCACAGAGGCAGAGTGCGGTGGACAGGCCATCTGCGATCACCGCACGCGGGGCAGAGACAGAGACCAACTGATCTGCGACGCGCCGCCCATCCGGGCGCAGGATATGGCCCTGCGCAGCGGCCTCATCCAACACGGTGCCGCTGGTGGCCGAGGTGGCCAATGCGCGATCACTCAACTGAACCCGTTGCCGCAGCGAGCCTTCAGGATCGGCTATTCCGACACGCCAGGGGGTCAGGTCGCCACGGCGGCCACCGGCAACGATCTCGCCCATGTCGATCAGCAGGTTGCACAGGCCGCGCGCTTGAAGCAGCCCATGGATGCGATCTGTGATCAAACCTTGCGCAATGCCGTTCAAAGTCAACGCCATACCCGGCTTTTTGAATGTAATCCGATCCGCATCAAAACGCAGATTTGACCATCCCACGGGGGCTTCCGTCGAATGACCTTTGGCGCGCGCCAGCCAAAGCGGCTGAATCGTAGGATCAAAGAGCCCGTTGCTGGCGTGATGCAGTGAGGCCGACAGGCTGAGGACCTCAAGCAATTCCACCGACGGGTTGTCCAGCCGCCCGGCATCGTTCAGGCGGCTGATTTCCGAATTCGGGCGATAGAGGCTGAAGATGTTCTCCAGCCGCAACAACTCGCGCTCCACCTCGGCGAAGAGCGGGTCAGCTTCGGCTTGCGAAAGCCCCTCCAAACGCATGCTTGCAGGCGCGCCGAGCGCAACGCCGCGCCAATGGGCCGATGGCCTAGACCCTGCAAAAGCGGGGAACGCGGCGGCGCTGGCGGAAATGCTCAGGAAGCGGCGGCGGGTCAGGCAGGTCATGCCGGGGTCTCCAACTCCTGATCCAGATCGACCGGGCCAAGGGCCGCCTCATCCGGAATATCCTTGAGCGATACCGCCCCACCGCCATAGGTGGCGATGAAGCCCTGCGCGTCTTCCACGTCACCAAACGGCACGATCTCTGGCGCGCCCATGCCGCCCGCGACACCCGCGCCAACGACATATATCGCCGTATCGGCCGGTATCCAGTTGCCCGCCCCCGGCACCTCCCAACTCAGCGCCATTGCCATGTCACTGACATAGGCACCGGTAATCTCGGCCTCACGTTCGGGGCTTTTCAGATAGGCCACCATGTCGCGCACCTGTGCGAAAAACAGCGGTTGTTCGTGGCCCTTGAGATGGACCTGCCCCTTGGGACCGCCATGGTCGGCAATATGCATCTGACAGAAATAGCTCAGCGCGGTTTCGGTCAGATCGGCGGGTGGCGGGGGTGCGGCAGCTTCATCTTCCTTGCAGCCTGCAAGAGCCACCAGCGCGATCAGGATCAGATGCCTCATGGCTCAACCCTCTGGAACGCCGCGCGGGCCAGCAGCAGAGCCAATAGCGGCCATAGCAGCAACGAGGCGGGCGCGGCCCAGGCGGGCAGTGCCTGCGCAGCGCCTGTCATACCACTAGCCATGGCGACGCCCTCGGTTGCAGCGATGTTCCAAAGACGAAAGGCGTCGGCCGGGTTGGCCACCATCATCCACGGAAAAACGGACCGAGTGAAGGTCCCGCTTTGATCCATGACCACGGCCCCCAAAAGGCCGAGGTCGTATAGGACGACGAAGATCAACCAGAGCCCGGCCGACATACCCGCCGCAGCAGTGCTTCCCCCGGCAACCGCAGACAGCAGATATCCCAGCGCCAGGAACACAGCGCCCAGCAGGATCGAGGTGAGGATCAGGCGGGCCAACGCCATGTGGCTATCGGGCCCGGCCCCACCAAGCCATGCGGCCAGCGCCCCGGCGGTGCCGAAGCCTACGGTCATGGCAAATGCCAGTGCCGCAAGATGGGCGGTGAATTTGCCCAGCAATATCTCGCCACGGCCCGCCGGATAAGACAGCAGCAATGCCAGGCTGCCACGATCCACGTCGCCTGCAATCGCATCGAAAGCTATCATCAGCGCCAGCAAGGGCGCAAGATAGACAGACAGCGTGGTCATCGACGCGACCGAGACGGTCAGCATATCAACGCCAAGAGTACCGGTTGGCGCGCTGCCCGCAAACGTCAGGGCCAGCGCAAACAGAACCATGATCAGCGTCGCCACCAGCAGCCAGCGATTGCGGCGCAGGATCAGCAACTCGGCCCGGGTCACAGCCAGAAAACGTGTCATTGCAAAGCCTCCTTGGCGTAATGCCGGTAGAGGTCCTCTAGCCGGGGGGGTGTCATTTCCAAATCAACTACCGCTTCTCCCATTGCAGCGATGCGGCGCAGCGCCTGCATCTTGTCGGCGGGCGAACAGAGCAACTCGATCGAGGCCCCGTTGACCCGGTTGCCCCCCAGATGCGCGGCCAGCGCCTCGGGGTTCTCGCGGGCGCGGACGCGCAACCGGATCGGCAGCCCCGCCAGATCCGACAGGTTGGCCAGCGTGTCATCGGCCACCATCTCGCCCTTGCGCAGGATCGCAATCCGATCAGTGCGGGCCTCGACCTCGGTCAGCGCGTGACTGGCAATCAGAACCGCTGTGCCTTGCCCTGCCAGCTCATCAATGATGGCATAAAGATCCTGGCGCGAGATCGGGTCAAGCCCGCTGGTCGGCTCGTCCAGCAGCGCCAGCTTTGGCCGCCCCAGCAGAACCTGCGCCAACCCCAGACGCTGCCGCATCCCTTTGGAATAAGCACCGATCCGGCGATCCATCGCATCGGCCAGCCCCACGCGCTCCAACAGGAGGGGCACATCCGCCGCAGTGCCGGAGAGCTGGGCAAAAAGGGTCAGTTGCTCACGCCCGGTCAAAGCCGGATGGAACGAGACCGCCTCAGGCAGATAGGCCGTGTCGCGACGCGCAGCAGCGCTGCCGGGCTGTGCGGCCCCCACATGGATCGCACCACTCTGGAACCGCGTCAGCCCAAGAATACACTTGATCAGTGTGGATTTACCCGCGCCATTATGGCCCAACAACGCCACGCGCTCTCCGGGCGATAGGCTCAGATCGACGTCATCCAGCACCCGAAGCTTGCCGCGCGTCTTGCTGACACGGTGGATTGTCAGGACCTTGTCACTCATGCGGCACCTTTTTGATTGCCGGGGGTTTCGGGGCGATCATCAGCGGATGGCTGTCCATCACGCCGCCGGGCAGCAGCGCCGGGAAGGCCGATTGCGACCAGCGCACCAGCTGCACGGCAGGCGAGCCCAGCAGCAGCTTGGCCGAAGGCTGGGTCCACAACACATGGTCCATGCTGTCATTGGGCCGGTAAGGCGCATCAGCGATGCCGTCACCATCCACGTCATAAGCGGCGAAATCGGACCAGTAATTGCCACGACCCTCTTCGGACCATTCGACCCATTTGGTCGAGACATATTTGACCTGCGTGCGGTTGCCGACAAAGGCGTTGCCGACAATTCGGTTGCGGTCGGACCCGGCAGTGAAATGGATGCCAATGCCGCAGCCTTCGAACCAGTTATCGGTGAACTCGTTCTTGTTGGCATTGTAGAGAAAGGTGCATTTCTCCTGCGCGCCCACCACCACATTGCCCGAGATCACGCTCTGATTTGCATAGTTCAGCATGACCCCGTGTTCGCGGTCATTGATCGAGACATTGTCGGTGACGCGCACCCGCTTGGTGAACATCACAGCATAGCCCAGATCGTTGCCGATCGAGACATTGGCCGAGACCTCGGAATTGTCGGCATACATGTAATGCACCGCAAAGCGCAGATCGCGGAACAGGTTGTTTCGGAATGCGTTTTTCTTCGAGGAGTTCACGAAAATCCCGTCGCGACCATATTGAATGTCATTGTCTTCCACCACCGCACCCGGCGCGCTCCAGACATAGACACCATTGCCGCGCGCGTTCATGCGGCGGTCCTGTCGACCCTCGATCCGGTTGCCTTTCACAAGGCTGTCTTTTGCCCCGTGGATATCCACCCCGTAGAGATTGCCGATCAGCACATTGTTCAGGACCTGCGGCGCGGTCGCGGTCTTGGTCAGCTTGATGCCGCTATCAATTCCCTCGTGGTCCGAGCCGGAGCCGATCACCCTCAGCCCCCGTATAGTCACACCCGGCCCGGTGACGGTGATGACACTGCCCGCGCCTTGCCCGTCGATTGTGGCCTGTCCCAGCCCGTCGATTGTGACGGGCCGGTCCAGCACCAGTTGTTCGGTGTAAACACCGGGGCTCAGGCGGAGGGTGTCCCCATCCGCCGCCTGCGTCAGTATCTCGTTGATGGCCCCCGCTCGGTTGGGCACATCCCAATCCGCCGCCCAAAGGGGCGTGCCGAGCAGCAGTGGTATGAGCAGGGACCAACGCATTCCTCAAGCGCTCCGCGGCTCAACGAACATCCGGCCGCGCATTTCCATGTGCAGCGCGTGGCAGAACCACTGGCAGTAGAACCAGTGCACGCCCGGACGGTCGGCAACGAAGGTGACAGAGGCTGTGGCCTGCGGGCCAACCTCCATCGCAACCCCAAAGTTCGCCATGCAGAAGCCGTGGGTCACGTCATCCACGTCATCAAGATTGGTGACAAAGACGGTTACTTCATCACCCTGTTTGACAGTGAACTGCTCCATGCTGAATACCGGCGCGACCGAGGTCATGTAGACCCGTACCTTGTTGCCGTCCCGGATCGGTTCTTCGGCACCGTAGTCCAGATCGACACCATCGGCGGCGGCCTGTTGGCGCGCGTCTTCCCACATTGGATCGTTGCGGTCCCAGACATTGACCGGGTTCACGATATCCCGGCGCACGATAATGGAATCATGCGGCTCGGCGAAGGTCGGGCCGTCATGGACCACCTTCATCTTGTCGCCGGAAATGTCGATCAACTGCTCGTTCTCGGGCTTGAGCGGACCGACATTCAGGAACCGGTCCTTCGAGAACTTGTTCATCGAAATCAGCCACTTGCCATCCGCATCAGCGGTCTCGCCCATTGAGGTCGAGTTGTGGCCCGGCTGGTACTGCACATCCACCTTGTCCAGGATTGGGTCCACATCCGCCCCGGCATAAGCCTCGATCGCCTTGGCGATGTCCCATTTCACCACCTGACTGTCGAGGAAGAGCGTGGTGAAGGCATGCCCATTGCCGTCAAAGGCGGTATGAAGCGGGCCAAGGCCCAGTTGAGGCTCGGCCACGATGCAGGAGCGCGGCTCGGCATTGTCACCAAAAAGCGCTTCGACCTTTTCCACATCTATCACAGACACTGTCGGAGACAGCTTGCCGTTGATCATGATGTGTTTCTTGTCAGGTGCGGCGTTCACGCCATGCGGACTGTTGGGGATCGGCACATAGCGGGTGAACTGGCTGTTGGCCTCTTTGCGCCCATCAACCACCTTAGCTCCATTCAGCTCCTGGAAGTTTCCGGCAGCGATCGCCTCTTCGATGGCCTTGATGTTGAAGACCACCACATGGTCCAGCTCGTTCTCGGTCATCTCGGCTAGGTTCATGCCCATTTCCGAGTTGTACGAGGTCGAAAACGCGTATTTGCCCTGATAATCGCAATCGGTGTTGTCGAGGTTGCCCGAAACGATCACCTGCCAGGCGACCTCCATCGTGTCACCGTCAATGGCGGTGAAGATGTTTACGTATTGCGACGGATCATCCAGAACCGAACCGTCATTGACCAACGGTGCCTCATGTTCGCCATTGGCAAAGACATAGCCGGTGCGTGGGTATTTCTGCGGGCGCAGCCCATGAATATCCATGGCGTTGGGAATCTCGATGATCTTGTCGCATTTCATCACGTCGCAGCGCACGCGGGCCACACGGGTGTTGGCCTTGTCGTTCATGAACAGGTAACGCCCGTCATAGGTGCCGTCGGTGAAGGACATGTGCGGGTGGTGCAGATCACCATTGTCGTAGGTTACCTTGCCGTTTGCGGCCAGATACTCCTTGGTTTCGGGCAACAGCCCCTCGGTCATAACTTTCAGCGACTCATTGGTCTGCCCCCAGCCGGTGGCCGAGCAGCGGTTGAACACCGGCACCCGCATCAGCTCGCGCATCGAGGGCACGCCAAGGATGCGCAGCTCGCCGGTCTGACCCGAGGACCAGAAACCGTAATACTCATCCAACTCGCCGGGCTCCAGATTGACCTTGGCGGCGGCACTTGCTTCGCGCGCAGTCATCATCGTGGTGCCAAGCCCGGTTGCGGCCAGGGCCGCCCCGGTTGCGGTGGCCCCCATCAGGCCACGGCGCGTGATGCTCAGTTTTTTGTCTTGATCCGACATCGTCATTCCCCCTTTCAGGAAGCAGTTTTTGGTTTGGCGTTCGGGTGGTTCGCCGGTGGTTGGCCCAACGGCACGTTCAACTCGACCGCACCCACCTTGGCGCGGCGTTTGAGCTGGCGGATCACCACCGGGCATTTTGTCTCGGACTGGTAGAGCACCTGACAATGCAGGCAGGTGACGCATTCGTTCGGATTGATCTCACCGGTGGGATGGATCGCCTGAACCGGACACTCGTTGGCGCAGGTCTGACAGGGCGTGCCGCACTCCTTGTAGCGCTTGAGCCAGTCGAACATGCGCACACGCGCGGGAATGGCCAACGCCGCCCCAAGCGCGCAGAGATAGCGGCAATAGAACCGTTCGATGAAAAAACCGACGAAGAGCAGCGACAGGGCAAAGACCACGAATGGCCAGTCGCGCATGAATTTCAGGATGATCGCGGTTTTGAACGGCTCGACCTCAGCATATTTCTCTGCCAGCGGGATCGACACCATGCTGAGGCCAAAGAGCCCGAGAAAGATCATGTATTTCAGCGGCCAGAGGCGTTCGTTCAGACCCCAGGGCAGCGTCCATTGCGGCACGCGGCAGGCCCGCGCGATCTTGTTGGTCAACTCCTGCAGCGCGCCAAACGGGCAGAGCCAGCCGCAATAGGCCCCCCGGCCCCAAAACAGCAGCGCGGCGGCGACGGCGAACCATTGGATGAAGACCAGCGGGTCAAGCAGAAAGGCGTCCCAGGTGAATCCGGTGCGCAGGCTGCCCGCCAGCGCCATCAGGTTGACCACGCTCAGCTGAGCATTGGCGTACCAGCCCACGAAGAACAGCGTTGCGGTCAGAAAGGCGATGCGGAACCAGTAAAACACCTGCGCATTGGCCGTAACATGAAACTGAAAGAAGAAGGCCGCCGTCAGCAGCAGCAGCATGCCGCCCAGGGCCGCAATCTCAACCTGCCGGTCCTTCCAGATCCGCTGCCAGAGCGCGGCCTTGGCGGCGGCCTCGTCACTGGCATCATCGATCACCACCGGGGCGGCGACGGGCAACAGGTATTGCTCGGGCAACCTGTAGCCCAGATCGAAGGTCAGAAAGGTCTTTTCAACTGCGCCCACGGCCCGTTGCGCCAGCAATTGCAGCCGGAAGGGGGCGGCGGGGTCGAATTCGGCCTCAACCGGGATTTTGAAGATATCCAGCTCCGTGAAGCTGGGGGCATCGGGGGCGGCAACCTCGCCCAGCCGTTGCTGTTGCTTGTCAAAGAAGCGCACTGAGTGGTCGCCCTGGATCAGCTGAATACGGTCGAAAATCCCGCCGCGCACATAGCCCGAGCCCTTGTAGCTATAGGCCCCGCGCCCCAGCACCAGAATGGCATGCTCACCGGGTTGCAACCACGCGGTCAGGTTCTGGTATTCGGCCTCACCCAGCAGCGATTTCCCGATCAATGGCACCGAGACCAGCGCCAGATGCATGTCGATATAGGTATCGTCGGGCGCGCCCGGCTCCGGTCGTTTGATCGCGCGCGCGTCGCCCGTGGCTTCAAAGGCCGCGTTGATCTGGCCGATATCCAGCGTCAGCCGCCGGATCGAGCCGTCACCGGACAAGATGGTCCAGTCCGAGACGGCGTCCTGCGCCATGTCAATCTCGCGCTGCGGCCCATCGGGCTGCACCGGTGACAACCCGCCCAGACCCAGCGCCCGCGCCACCTTGATACCGCCTCGGACAAGGCTGTCATCAATCACCATGATCGTGACGGTCGCGCCCGAAATGATGTCGAGGTCATGCCCCTCACCGCCGGTCTCGGCCTCGCGTTTTAGATCCAGCCCGGCATAACCTTCGGTCAGTTCGACCATGCGCGCATTTGGGATACCGATCAGCACGATGGGTTCGGAATGTTTGACCAGTTCCACACCGGTCAGTACCGCATCCTCGTCAATCGCGGCGACCACATGGATGGGTTTGCCGGAATAGCCGGTGGTGCCGACAAAATCAGAGGTCAGGAACGCCCAGGCCACGGTCTCACCATCGCGCAGCACAGGGGCGACCGCGACGTCCGCGCGCACCGGGCCAAAGGCCTCGGCACCCGGTGCAAGCTCGGCAGGGTCTATGTCAGGCAGAAAGCTGGCCAGGCTGTCGGCCTGGGCGCTTAGCGCGACAAGGCAGGACAGCAGGAACGCCAGAAGGAAGCAGATTGCGCGGTTTAGGACCATCGCGCACCTCCGGTCACGGGAGTGAAGTCCAGAACCACGCGCAGGGCACGGATCATATGATTTTGGCTCTCCAGCGGGGGGCCGCGGTTATCGGGCCAGAATTGCGCCGGATTGTGGTGTTCGCATTGCGCCGGGACGGAAAGCCGGGCGCTTGCGGGGGCCGGCGTCAGGCTAACACCCGGAACAGTGGCCAATGGGGCAAAAGATCCGACGGCGCATAGCATGCAATTCTGACATTTCGGACAGGGCTCGCTTTCTCGCTCTTCTCCGTCTTCGTCGATCTGTATCCAGACCGCCGCACCATCCGAACAGATCTCAATCCACTCACCACCCCCGGCGCGCACCAGCGAGGGGGCGAGCAATTGCAGAACAAACAGCGCGATACCAAGCAGCGCAAATGCGCTGTTGAGCCTGCGGCCCGGAGCTGTGCTGAGAGGGATGGAGGCGACGTGGATCATGAGCCCGGTTCGGTATTGTGACGCGCGAGTCCTACGCTGATCCAGGCGCACACTTCTTGACTTCGGTCATGTGGGCGCAGATTCGAGCGATGGATGCAGTTGACAAATCAGGCAACCGGCGTGATTGCTCGGGGCTTATTGGCTTCTGCTCCAGCAAAGGTGCCAGACGTGACGCATGACGCCCATAAACTCGTGGCCCGCAAATCGCTGCTGGTGCGGTCGCTGCCGGAACAACATGTCGAGCATGTGCTGAGCCATGCGCTGTGGCGCAGCTATGATCGGGGCGAGACCCTGTTCCTGCAGGAAGAGAACGCGCATGCGATCCATGTGGTGCTGGACGGCTGGGTCAAACTGTATCGCGTTTCGCCGACCGGGGCAGAGGCGGTAGTCAGCGTCTTTACCAAGGGCGAGAGCTTTGGAGAGGCCGTTGCCCTGCACAACCTGCCCTATCCTGTCTCGGCCGAGGCCGTGTCCCCCTGCGAAGTGATGCATATTCCTGCAAACGTGCTGATCTCGCTGATGCGCAAGGACCCTGAGATCGGGATTTCCATCCTGGCGGCAACCTTCAGCCATCTTCACGGGCTGGTGTCGCAACTTGAACAGCTCAAGGCGCAAACCGGGGCGCAACGGGTGGCCGAGTTCCTGCTGACACTCTGCCCGGGAGAGGCGGGCAGTTGCGAGGTCACGCTGCCCTATGACAAGATGCTGATCGCCGGGCGTCTGGGCATGAAGCCCGAAAGCCTGTCGCGCGCCTTTTCCCGGCTGAAAACCGCGGGTGTGCGCGTCAGCCGTAACCATGCCGAGATTGCCGATATCGAAGCGCTGCGCGAATATGCTGAAACTGATCGCGCCGATAGCTGGCACAAGGGCTAGCTCAGGCACCCACCAATTGCCGGTAGATCTGCGGCAGGGCCAGTGTCAGACGCGCCGGATCGGGACTGACCGCAAAGCCGCCCTGCCCGAACATGCGCGGGAACCAGCTCTTGCCGGTTTTGTCGACGGTTACCCCAAAAACCGACTGCCCTGAGCGGCGCGCCTCGCGCACCGCCATGGCGGTATCCTCGATCCCGTGGCGGCCCTCGTAATGGTCCAGATCGTTGGGTTTGCCGTCGGTGATGACCAGCAGCAGCCGGCGTTTGCGGCTCTGCTCTGCCAGATCGGCAGAGGCATGGCGGATCGCCGCGCCGAGGCGGGTGTAAAAGCCGGGACGCAGCGAAGCGATGCGTTGTTCCACCCTTGGTCCCATCGCCTCGTCAAACCCTTTGCAGCGCTGAACATAGACACGCTCGCGCTTGAGTGATGAAAACGCGTGGATCGCAAAATCGTCCCCACAGGCATCCAGACCCCAGGCTAGGGCCGCCAGCGCTTCGCGCTCAACATCAATGACAGCCCGCCCCGACACCGCGCTTTCAGTCGAGCGGCTGACATCCAGCAGGATCGACACCGCCAGATCGCGCGCCTCGGGGCGTGACTGCATCCAGATGCGATCGTTGCCCTGACCGCTGACAACGCGATCGGATTCGGCCCGCACTGCGGCGTCCAGATCCATCTGATCGCCGTCCAGATGGCCCCGTGTCATCACCCGCCCCGGACGCAGCGCTTCGAACTGGCGCTTGACCGCGCGGATGCGGCGGGCGGTGGTGGGGTCCTGACCAAAGATGTCCGCCTCCTCCCAAATTTCGGCCTCCGAGGTCAGAACGTTCACATGATCTGGAAGATACTGGCCCGAACGTACATCCCATTCGGGATAGAGCACGCGGCCCGACAATCGCTCGCGGTCCACATCCTCGGGCGCGAGGTCGAGATGCAGCTTCAGCCGCGTCGGCGGCGCCTTGGAAATCTGGCCCAGCCCGATCTCATCCTGATCGTCTGCGGCTTTCCTGGCGTTGTCAGGATCGTCATCATCCACCCGGCGGTTGAGGTTGAGGAACTCGGTCCAGCTGAGGATCGCCTCAAACTTGTGCAGGATGAAACTGTCGCTTCGGGCCGCCTGATCGGATTTGCGCCGCCGCGCGCGATGGGTCTTCTCTCCGGACTCTTCCGGCGGTCCCTCGGTGTCGCGGTTTTCCACCTCATGCGCATCCGAGAATGTCACTGGTCGCAATTCAGGCCAGAGTGGCACCGGGCGAAAGGGCTGATAGCCGCGCGGGGCGCTGATATCGGGTTCAAAACCGATTGAAGGCGCTTGCAAACGCCTTGCCTGTTCTGAAAGCGGGCTTGGATCGCCCAGCATGTGGCAGATCACCTCTTCCACCGCCGCCTCGGCGGGCGGCAGGTTTGGCACTATGCGCTGATGCAGCAGCCCCTTGCACAGCTCTTCATAGAGCGGGCGCAGGCCTGGGGCATTTTCCAGGGTCCGGCTCACCATTTGCTGAGCTTCCTCCAGAGCGCCCAAATCCGCGCGCAGCGGGTCCGGCTCGTCGATCTGCGTCCCGGCATGAGCCGAGGCGGCGGCCAGCCAGATATAAAGCGCGGCGTTGGCCTCGCGCACCGGATAGACCGCCAGCCGGTCCGGCAGGCGCAACACCTCACCATCGAAACTGGCGCGCGGCAGCGCTTCGGCTTCAGTACCAAGCTGTCGCCGCCAACCCAACCGGTGGCGCGAGACCTCGGGCGAGACCGGGCGCAGCTCTACGCTCGCGCCGCCGCCAAGCCCGCGAAACAAAACGGCCAGCCGTCCGGCAACCTCAGAGAGGTCGACCGCGGCCTCGTCATGCGCAAGTGGCGCATCCAGACGGCTGGCAAGACTGTGCCACAGTTTCCCGATGGTTTCTTCGGGTTCCCATGGCTCAAACTCGATCCTGCCCATACGCCGGCCTCACCCAAAGACGGCAGTGACAAGATCGAGGAGGCCGCGTTTGATATCCTCGTCATCGGTCAGCGGTTCGACCATCGCCGCCAGAATCGCGCGGTCGGTCGACATGCCCTGCGCAATCAGCGTTGCGGCATAGACCACGAGCCGAGTCGAAACCCCTTCTTCCAGATCCTGGCCTTTCAACCCGCGCAGCTTGCCCGCCAACCGCACCAAGGCAGCACAGCGATCCGGGTCGAGCCCGCTTTCCTGCGCCACGATCTGCGTTTCCACTGGTGCGGCGGGAAAATCGAACTCCATCGAGATGAAGCGCTGCCGGGTCGATGGTTTCAATGTCTTGAGGATGTTCTGGTATCCGGGGTTGTAGGAGGCGACCAGCATGAAGCCCGGTGCGGCGTCCAGCTCTTCGCCGGTCCGATCAATCGGCAGGATGCGCCGGTCATCGGTGAGCGGGTGCAGCACCACCGTCACATCCTTGCGCGCCTCAACCACCTCGTCGAGATAGCAGATCGCGCCTTCGCGCACGGCGCGGGTCAGCGGCCCGTCGACCCAGACGGTCTCGCCACCTTTCAGCAGGTAGCGCCCGATCAGGTCGGCAGCAGCTAGATCGTCATGGCAGGCCACGGTGTAAAGCGGTCGGCCCAACTGCGCTGCCATATGCGCCACGAACCGGGTCTTGCCGCAGCCTGTCGGCCCTTTCAGTAGAACCGGCAGGTTGTTGGTGTAAGCAGCTGCAAAGACCTCACACTCATCGCCCTGGGCAAGGTAGAAGGGGGCGCCTGCCGCCCCCGCCTCCAGTTTTAGGGATCCATCCATGTCCATCACTCCGCAGGTGTTTTGGCAGCACCGGGTTCGATGACCTCTTTACGCGGCACCCAGATGGCGTAGATGAACAGCAACGCGCCAATTACCACCACCAGACCCGAGCCAAAGCGCATCCAGTAGAAGATCGCGACCTGATCCTGCACATCCATGAAATAGTCGCCCAGCACCCGCTGCAGATGGGTCTGGATGGTGCCCGCAAAGGTCAGCACGAAGGTCATGAAGACCATACCACTCGACATCAGCCAGAAGGACGCCATGTTCAGCACCTGATTATAGGGATCGCGCCCTTTCAGGATCGGCATCGCATAGGTGAAGATTGCCAGATTCAGCGAGACATAGGCCCCGAAGAACGCAAGGTGACCATGCGCGGCGGTGATCTGCGTGCCGTGGGTATAGTAGTTCACTCCGTGCAGCGTATGCAGGAAGCCCCAGACACCCGCGCCAAAGAAGGCCAGCGTTGCACAGCCTAGCGACCACAGAAGTGCTGCCTTGTTGGGATGATCCCGGCGGCCCTTCCAGACCATGACGAAGGCAAAGGCCATCATTGCAAAGAAAGGGATCACCTCAAGCGAACTGAAGATCGACCCGATCCACTGCCAATAGCCCGGCGTGCCGATCCAGTAATAGTGGTGCCCGGTGCCGAGGATGCCTGAGAACAGCGCAGCGGCGACAATGACATAGAGCCATTTTTCCACCACCTCGCGGTCGACGCCGGTCAATTTCAGCATCAGATAGGCAAGGATCGAAGCCATGATCAGCTCCCACACGCCTTCGACCCAGAGGTGGACGACATACCACCAGTAAAGCTTGTCGAGCCCGAGGTTTTCGGGGTTGTAGAAGGCAAAGAGGAACAGCAGAGCCAGACCCCAGAGGCCCAGGATCAGGATATTGCTGATCGCGGTCTTGCGGCCCTTCAGCACCGTCATGGTGACGTTGTAGAGAAAGATCAGCGCCGCAACGACGATCCCGGCCTTGACCCATTTCGGCTGTTCAAGGAATTCGCGGCCTTCCTTGCCGAGAAAGTAATTCCCCTCGAACAGGTTGAAAACATAGGTGACCACCACGCCAAGCGTGCCGATCACCAGAATGGCCAGCTGGATATAGGCCAGCTTGGTTGAATGAATCTCGCGCTCCGTCTCTTCGGGGATCAGGAAATAGGCCGCCCCGAAGAAGCCGGTGATCAGCCAGACGATCAGCGAGTTGGTGTGCAGCATCCGCACGATGTTGAACGGCAGCGACTCCGACAATGTGTTCGGAGAGACATAGATCCAGCCTGCCAGCAAGCCGCCAAGCACCTGGATCGCAAACAGCGCCATGGCCACGGCGAAATAGGCCAGCGCGATTTTCTGGGATTGATATTTCATTGGGTCAGGCCCTCCTTAACCAGCGTCATTCGGCGGCCATTCCTGGGCATCGATATGGTCTGTCCAGATGAGGAAATCGGTGAGGTTCTGCAGCTCTTCGTCGCTCAGATCAAAATTGGGCATCTGCCGCCGCCCTTCGATCCCCGTGGGCTGGCTTTCCATCCAGCCCTTGAGCGTCTCGAACGCCGATTCACGATCGTCGAGCACATCCCACCGGGTCATCACATTGGCCAGTTCAGGGGCGAAATAGGCCCCTTCGCCCAGAATCGTGTGGCAGTTGATGCAGGCATGGTCCTCCCACACACGTTTGCCAGCGGCGACACTTTCGGTCAGCGGCTCAGACGCGGTCGAGGTGTTCACGATGTAGCGGTGTGAGTGGATGGTCAGGCCCACGAAAATGAGGATGAAGAACAGTGACCCGCCATAGAAAATGTTGCGGGCCATGATTTTGGTCATGACTTCGCGCATTGCGCTCTCCTTTGCGCCGCGTTGGTGATGAGGGGAACCATGTCGGGTGCAGGCGGATAGGGCCTTAACGAAAGTCAAGCCTGCGAGATTAAGCCAGCCGATTGGCCGGGCGGGCGCGGGGATGCCTGCGCTGGCGACCAAAGTGGCAGTCTACTTTGACCCGGATTTGATGTTAGGGTCCCGCTGAACACCACAAAGACGTAAGGGGCCGACCGGGAATAGCGGCTTGCGCTGGGCTGTCACATCATACGGCCCCTCGGGCTAAAGGCTCATGGTGACGCGGACCGGTCAGGAACTGATCGAAGAAGCAATCAGGGAGGACAGAATGCTTGATACAACACTTGCCGACCAGACCCAGGCTTTTCTGGACGATTTCGGACAGGCGCTTGCCGAGGGTGATATTGCCCGGGCAACGGACATGTTTGCCGATGAATGCTACTGGCGCGACCTTGTGACCTTTACCTGGAACCTCAAAACGGTAGAGGGCAAAGATCAGGTTGCCGACATGCTCTCGCATCAGTTGGCCACGACAAAGCCGTCGGGCTGGTCAATCGCCGAGGGCGAGGTTCCAACCGAAGAAGACGGCGTCGTCACCGCCTGGATCAGTTTCGAGACCGAAATCGCCCGTGGCTATGGTCTGATCCGGTTGGTGGGTGGCAAGATCTGGACCCTGCTGACCACGATGGTCGAACTGAAGGGCCATGAGGAACCCAAAGGCTTCGCCCGCCCGCTTGGCGCCAAACATGGGGCAGGCAGGCACCGCACCACCTGGAAAGAAGAGCGCGAAAAGGAAGAGGCAGAGCTTGGTTATCAGACCCAGCCTTATTGCCTGATCGTCGGCGGTGGTCAGGGCGCCATCGCGCTTGGCGCGCGGCTGCGCCAGCTTGGCGTGCCCACCATCATTGTCGAGCGCAACGAACGACCCGGCGACAGCTGGCGCAACCGTTACAAATCGCTCTGCCTGCATGATCCGGTCTGGTACGACCACCTGCCTTACATCAAGTTCCCTGAGAACTGGCCGGTCTTCTCACCCAAGGACAAGATCGGCGACTGGCTGGAAATGTACACCAAGGTGATGGAGTTGAACTACTGGACCCGCAGCACCGCAAAATCCGCCAGCTACGACCCAGCCACTGGAGAGTGGACGGTGGTCGTGGACCGCGATGGCGAAGAAGTGGTGCTGAAACCCAAACAACTGGTCATGGCCACCGGCATGTCGGGCAAGGCCAATGTGCCCGATTTCCCCGGCATGGACAGCTTCAAAGGCGATCAGCATCATTCCTCGAAACATCCCGGCCCGGACGCCTACAAAGGCAAGAAGGCGCTGGTGATCGGCTCGAACAACTCGGCTCATGATATCTGCGCGGCGCTATGGGAGAACGATGTCGATGTGACCATGGTGCAGCGCTCCTCGACCCATATCGTGCGCTCTGACACGTTGATGGATGTGGGCCTTGGCGCGCTATATTCCGAAGAGGCGGTCGCGGCGGGTGTGACCACCGAAAAGGCCGATCTGATCTTTGCCTCCCTGCCCTACCGGATTCTGCACCAGTTCCAGATCCCCGCCTATGTAGAGATGAAAAAGCGCGATGCCGACTTCTACGAGGGTCTGGAAAAGGCAGGGTTCTGGCTGGATTGGGGCGACGATGACTCGGGACTATTCATGAAGTATCTGCGCCGCGGGTCGGGCTACTACATCGATATCGGCGCAAGCCAGTTGATCATCGATGGCGAGATCAAGCTCAAGCGCGGTCAGGTTGTCGAAGTGGTCGAAGACGGGGTCATTCTGGATAGTGGCGAAAAGCTGGAGGCCGACCTGATCGTCTATGCCACCGGCTATGGCTCGATGAATGGCTGGGTCGCGGATCTGATGGGGCAGGATATGGCCGACAAGGTCGGCAAGGTCTGGGGCCTTGGCTCCGACACTACGAAGGATCCTGGCCCCTGGGAAGGCGAGCAGCGCAACATGTGGAAGCCCACCCAGCAGGAAGCGCTGTGGTTCCATGGCGGCAACCTGCATCAGTCGCGCCACTATTCGCAATTCCTGTCGCTACAGCTAAAGGCGCGCATGGAGGGGCTGGACACGCCGGTCTATGGCTTGCAGGAAGTGTATCACCTCGGGCGCTGATCCTGGCAGGAACGGTGCCGCCAGATGTCGGGTTATATCGCCGATAGCCCGGCATTTGTGTTGAGCAGATACTGCGAAAAGAACGGGCTGCTTGCCGCGCCGATTCCACGCGCGTTGCCACCGATGCTGCCTGGTTCGATCTGAGGGACCACCAATCCGCGCGTGTCCTGATTGATCAGGTATCGCCGCACCCGCTCTACCAATTCGTTGCGCACGGGTTCGGGAAAGGCGCCGTCAATCAGGATCGCCTCGAAATCGATCACCGAGCAGATCGACAGCGACGCCTTGGCAAGTTCCTGCGCCGTCTCGCCAATCCAGGGATCGACGTAGCGCGACAGGGCGCTCCAGTCCTGCGGTTGTCGCCAGAGCAGTTTGGGGTCCAGCCCCGCCTCGATCAGGCGCGCCTCTAGCAGGTGGATCGAGGCAACATCGATCAATTGCCGGCTCTCACCCAACGGCCCGGTGCTGCGCATCGACCCCAGCGCGCCAGCATTGCCCTGATTGCCCTCAAACACCGTGTCATTCAGAACGACGCCGCCACCAATGAACGACCCTATGAAGAAATAAGCGTAGTCGCGGTATTTCTTCGCGCTGCCATAAAGATGTTCGGCCCGGCAGGCGGCGGTGGCGTCATTGACGACAAAAACCGGAAGGTCACTGAAACCAGCGACTTGCTCGGCAAAGCTCATGTCTTTCCAGGTTTCAAACTTGTTGGCGGGCGCACCCACCAGATCGTGCCATTTCCAAAGTTCGAACGGCGCAGCAATCCCGATCCCGCACAGCCGCGCCAGCGCACCAGTATCCAGATCAGCGCACAGTGTTTCCATTCCACCTTCGAGAAAGCCAAGAACCGCGTCGGGCAGCGGGTAGTCGAAGGAAGTGCGGAGTTGATTGCGCACCCTGCCCGCAAAATCGAGCAGCAACAAATCCGCACTGCGACGTCCGATCTTCAACCCGAAGGACAGCACGCCATCGGGGTTCAATTCCATCGGGATTGAGGGTTTGCCAACCTTGCCACGGATCGGCTGGCCGCGCTTGACGAAACCGTCTTTCTCAAGCTTGCGCAGGATGACCGAGACCGTTTGCGGCGACAGCCCGGCACGACGCGCCAGATCGCTGCCCGGCATCGCGCCGTTGCGTTGCAGCATGGAAAGAAGCAGGCGTTCGTTATAGTCGCGAACCCCGCTCTGGTTCACGCCCCCGATATGCTCTCTGACATCTTGGCCATCCATGATGCCGACCATAGTGATCTCCTGTTCAAGGGAAAGATGCCCAAGGCGGTTTAATAAATCAAGTTTATTTATTTATTGACAGACAGAAAGGAATCGGGCTTGCTAGCAGGCAACCTGAAGCCGGGAGAGCGTTCAGGTTCGGGCCGGGTGAAACCACCCCGGTTGCAAGTTATTTCCTTGGGAGGACATCATGAAAAGACTTTTGACTTCGTCGGCATTGGCCTTGACCGCGCTGGCCGGAACCGCCTCGGCGGATGAGGTTGCCGCCTGCCTGATCACCAAGACGGACACCAACCCCTTCTTCGTGAAGATGCGCGAAGGCGCCGAAGCCAAGGCCGCCGAACTGGGTGTGAGCCTGAGCAGCTATGCCGGCAAGGTCGATGGTGACCACGAGACCCAGGTGGCCGCGATCGAGACCTGCATCGCCGGTGGCGCCAAGGGCATTCTGCTGACCGCCTCCGACACCAGCTCCATCGTGCCCGCAGTCGAACAGGCTCGTGAGGCCGGTCTGCTGGTCATCGCTCTGGACACCCCGCTCGAACCGATCGACGCTGCTGATATGACCTTTGCCACCGACAATTTCCTGGCTGGTGAGCTGATTGGCCAATGGGCCGCCGCCGCGCTGGGCGATGAGGCCGCAAATGCCCGCATCGCGATGCTTGATCTGGCCGTCAGTCAGCCCACCGTTGGCGTGTTGCGCGATCAGGGCTTCCTGCAGGGCTTCGGCATCGATCTGGGCGATCCCAACAAATGGGGCGATGAGACCGATCCGCGCATTGTCGGCAATGACATCACGGCAGGCAACGAAGAAGGCGGTCGCAAGGCGATGGAGAACCTTCTGGCCAAGGACCCGACAATCAACGTGGTCTACACCATCAACGAGCCCGCCGCCGCCGGAGCCTATGAGGCGCTCAAGGATATCGGGCGTGAAAACGACGTTCTGATCGTATCGGTCGATGGCGGTTGCCCCGGTGTCGACAACGTCAAGGATGGTGTGATCGGCGCGACCTCGCAACAATATCCGCTGCTGATGGCCTCCAAGGGGATCGAGGCGATTGCAGCCTGGGCCAAGGATGGGACCAAGCCGCAGGCTACCGACGGCAAGGATTTCTTTGACACCGGTGTATCCCTTGTCACCGACAATCCTGTCGACGGCGTTGACAGCATTGACACGGCCAAGGGAACCGAGCTCTGCTGGGGCTGATAAGCACCCCAAGCGCTTGAACATAATGTGGCGGGCGTGCTGAACCGCGCCCGCCACACGGACCCAAAACTACTGCTACTACCGGGAGGAAACCCATGTCCCCGTCGGACAATTTCGAAGCTGCGGCCTCCAGCGCGGATGCCAAGGTGGCTTCCTTCGACGATCACGAAAAGGGGCTGGTCGGTCGGTTCCACCACGCATTGCATACGACGCCAGCCCTTGTGCCGCTGATCGTTCTGCTCGCGGCAGTTGTGATTTTCGGCGCCCTTCTGGGCAGCAAGTTCTTCTCGCCCTTCGCGCTCACGCTGATCCTGCAACAGGTGCAGATCGTGGGTATCGTGGCGGCAGCGCAAAGCCTTGTCATCCTGACCGCTGGTATCGATCTGAGCGTCGGGGCGATCGCGGTGATTTCCTCGGTGGTGATGGGGCAATTCACCTTCCGTTACGGGATGCCGGTGGAAATCTCGATCCTCTGCGGCCTCGCTTTTGGTACAGCCATCGGCTACGTCAACGGCTGGCTGGTTGCCGTCATGAAACTGCCACCCTTCATCGTCACGCTGGGCATGTGGCAGATCGTGCTGGCCGCCAATTTCCTCTACTCGGCCAACGAAACCATCCGCAGTCAGGAGATTGAGGATAACGCCCCGCTGCTGCAACTGCTGGGGGCCAAGGTCAATATCGGCGGGGCGGTGTTCACCCTCGGCGTGATCTTTCTGATCTGCCTTGTTCTTGTGCTGGCCTATGTGCTTCGCCACACCGCCTGGGGTCGGCACGTCTACGCAGTGGGTGATGACCCCGAAGCGGCGGAACTGTCCGGTGTGGACGTGCGCAAGACGCTGATCTCGGTCTATGCACTGGCGGGTCTGATCTGCGCATTCGCGGGCTGGGCCCTGATCGGACGGATCGGGTCGGTTTCGCCAACTTCCGGTCAGCTTCTCAACATCGAAAGCATCACCGCCGTGGTGATTGGGGGTATCTCGCTCTTTGGCGGGCGCGGCTCGATCCTGGGCACGTTCTTTGGGGCGCTGATTGTCGGGGTCTTCACTCTGGGCCTGCGCCTGCTGGGTGCGGATGCGCAATGGACCTTCCTGCTGATCGGCGCGCTCATCATCGCGGCTGTTGCCGTGGACCAGTGGATCAGAAAGGTGGCGGCATAATGGAACCCATTCTGAAAGGCCGTGGGTTGGTCAAGCGCTACGGCAAGGTCACCGCGCTCGACAGATGCGATTTCGATCTGATGCCCGGAGAAATCCTGGCCGTGATCGGCGACAATGGCGCGGGCAAAAGCTCACTGATCAAGGCGGTATCGGGCGCGGTCATCCCGGATGAGGGCACCGTGACGCTCGAAGGGCAGGACGTGCAGTTCACGTCGCCGATCGAAGCCCGCGAGGCAGGGATCGAGACCGTCTACCAGACCCTCGCCATGTCCCCTGCCCTGTCGATTGCCGACAACATGTTCATGGGCCGCGAAATTCGCAAACCCGGCTGGCGTGGGAAATACCTGCGCCAGCTCGACCGTGCCGCGATGGAGAAGTTTGCCCGCGACAAGCTGACTGAGCTTGGATTGATGACGATCCAGAACATCAATCAGGCGGTCGAAACCCTGTCGGGTGGACAACGTCAGGGCGTCGCCGTGGCCCGTGCTGCGGCCTTCGGGTCCAAGGTCATCATCCTGGACGAACCCACTGCCGCGCTGGGGGTCAAGGAAAGCCGCAAGGTGCTGGAACTGATCCAGGACGTGAAATCGCGCGGCATCCCGATCATCCTGATCAGCCACAACATGCCCCATGTCTTCGAGGTTGCCGACCGCATCCATGTCCATCGGCTGGGCAAGCGGCTCTGCGTGATCGACCCCAAGGACTACACCATGTCCGACGCTGTCGCCTTCATGACCGGCGCAAAAGAGGCGCCCGAAGCTGCATGATGGCACTAGATCCACCGGTCGCAACGCTGGTCGAGTCCATCCTTGCCGCGCCCCGTGCAGGTCGGCGGCGCCTTGTGGCGCTGGCAGGCGCGCCTGCCAGCGGCAAATCCACATTGGCCGACGCGCTTGCGGAGCGCCTCACCATCAGCGGATGTGACACTCAGGTGGTGCCCATGGACGGGTTTCACCTGCACAATCCGACCCTGATCGCGCGCGGCTTGCTCGACCGCAAGGGCGCGCCCGAGACCTTTGATGTCAGCGGCTTTGCCCATCTGACAACCCGACTGCAGGAGGAAGATGAGGTCTTCTATCCGACGTTCGACCGGGCCCGCGACATCGCCATTGCTGGAGGCGGCCTAGTGGGTGCGCATTGCGATACGGTTATCATCGAGGGGAACTACCTGCTTTATGACGCGCCTCAGTGGCGCGACCTGCACAGGGTCTGGGATTTTTCGGTTCGCCTGGAGGTTCCCTTGCCGATCCTCGAAGAACGACTTGTCAAAAGGTGGCTGGATCACGGGTTGTCGCATGAGGACGCCACAGCCCGCGCAACCCGGAATGACATTGCAAACGCCCGCAGCATCGCAGCGGCCATGTTGCCCGCAGACGTGACGGTCAGAACGGGCTGACGCGGGCATTGCCAACTAATTTACAGCGCCTCCCAAGGAAACCCGGCCACAGGCGCTAACCCTCTCTGACACAAGCGATAACCTGCATAGGTTGCAGCCAAACCGCTTCCTCCGACGGGCGACACCTTGCGCAACTCCAGAGAGGCGTTTGACGAAATCGGGGCCGAATGTTACCATTTACCCATATAAATTTGAGTTACTACAATTTTTCATGCGCGTTCATTTGCGCGAATCCAGGTTAATGAGTGACAGCAATCTTCGAAAGCTGGCCCTAATACATCGAACCGACCCCACACGTCTAACGCGTCTTGTGCTCTTGAATTTTTAGCATCGGTCGTTCGATCACCAGACCCATGTCGCTCATTATTCAGAACCTCAATTTCAGAGGAGCGTCTGATCATGGCGAATTCTAAACCGACCAAACCAAAGACACGCAAACCAAGGAAAAAGGGCTCGGGCGGCTCCGGCGGTGGGAACGGCCGGGGATATGGCGATGGCGGAGGCGATGACGAGCCTATCGGCGAAGGACCCGAAAACCTTGATGTTCACGAAGCCTTTTTGAAACACCGGCTTGAAGGCGGCGAAACACCCTCATCACAGGCCTATGCCCGCGCGGTCGAACAGTTCCAGAAACTTCCCGGCGCCATTCGCGGCAAGCCCGCTTTCATCCCTCCTGCCCCTCCGGACGACGATGACGGAGGCGACGACGATGCAAATGGCGGAGCGGAGGGCAAGAAATGATCCCGGGAACAGTTTGGAAACCCATTGGCCCCAGCCCGATCACGGGCGGGCGTGAAGATAACGGTCTGGTTACATCAATCGCAACACATCCCAGCGATCCGGACATCGTCTATATCGGCACCGCCGATGGCGGCGTCTGGAAAACCGGAGATGGAGGCGCGACCTGGCTGGCTCTTTTTGACGAAGAACTGTGTCTGGCGATCGGAGAACCCAATTGCGTGGCCATCGACCCGGGCGACACCGATGTGATCTATGTCGGCACAAGCACGCGCGCCGCTGTCTCGGTGCAGCAGAGGGTCGGCATATTCAAATCCCGTGATGGCGGGTCAAGCTGGATCCTGCTCGGCTCGGGTTATCCCGAGGGCAATGATGGCAACGCGGATGATTTTGCGAACCGCAATGTCAATTCGATCATTGTTGATCCGGCAAATTCGCAGATCGTCTATGCCGCGACGAGCCGTGGTGTCTGGATTTCAGACGATGGCGGCCAGAACTGGGTTCAGGGTGCCGGGACCGCGAATTTCGACGCAAGGTCGCTGGAGCTAGATACCACCTCCCCTGCGGGTGCGCGTGTCCTTTATACCGGTATCAGCCGTCAGGGCGTGTTCCAGTCCACCGATGGTGGAGCAAACTGGGCACCGATCATGACGGCGGCCACCCCGGCGGTTGCAGCCGTTCTGGGTGGCGGAGTGGTGATGGGGCAGGTCCTTGCGCGGCTTGCGCCACCAACCTCGCCTCCTGCGGCGGGTGGTGTCCAGGTGATCTATGCGGTCATCGCGCATAACGTCCGTGGTTCCACCCCAGACCCGATCGGTCTGTTCATGAGTACGGATCAGGGCGCGACATGGACCCAGCAGGCCGCAGCAGGCGCTGCCGCCGCGACAACCTTTGCGGGATACTGCATGACGCTGGCGATTGACCCCGCCTCACCCGGGGATGGTGCCAACGATATCCTGTATTGGGGCACGCAGAACCAGGTACGGTCATCCGATTCAGGCGCAAATTTCTCCAACATCTCAAATGGACTCCATGCCGATACCCACGCCTGGGGCTTTTTCCAACCGCCAGCGCCCGCGACAACCACGATCTATTGTGGCAATGACGGCGGTATCTTCCGCTCGACAGACGATGGCGCGAATTGGACCGCCCTGAATTCCGGCGGATTCCAGACCACGCTCATCTACAACATGGACATCAAGCCCGGGGCCACCGGCGACGTAACCGTCGCGGGGTTTCAGGATAACGGGCACAAGCGCACCAACGGCGCGCTGGGGTGGACATCGATCGGCGGCGCGGATGGCTGGGACATCGTCTATGACGGTGTGACCGCCGACCGCATGCTGTTCACGCGCAACGGCGGCAACCCCGCAACCCGGGTGCGGCGCTCGACCGATGATGGCGGCAGCAACAATGACGTGACGCCATGGGCCGCAGGCAGCGCCGAGGACGCCTTCTATCTGGCGAACCTTGCCGCTGATCCCGGCAATGACGGTATCTTCTACGTCGCGAGTAACGCAAATATCTGGCAGAGCCTCGATGGCGGCGTCACCTGGCGTGCGATCTTTCCCATCGGGTCGGGTTTTATCACCCCGAGAATCGCTGTGTCGCCAACCAATGGCAACAACGTGGTCGTTTCGGCTGGCGGGCAAGTCTTTGTGTCGACCAACGCAATGGCGGCAACGGTCGGGCTTCCGAATGGCGTCACCTTCACGAATATCACGCGAAACCTGCCGGGTCGGAATGTCACGCGATCGACCTTTGATCCCAACGACGAGACGGCAATCTTCTGCGTGCTTGGCGGTTTCGCCACAGCCTTCGCGCCGGGGCATGTTTTCCGCACGACGATTGGCGGGACACAGTGGGCGGACATCTCGCCCGACGTGAACGTGCCGTTCGGCGCCATCGCTCTGGACGGGGATGAGACGCCTTCGACCATCTATGCCGGTTGTGATCTGGGCGTGCTGCGCTCGGTGGATCGGGGCAATACATGGTACGTGCTGGACGACCTGCATTTCCCCAACACACCGGTGACCGATATTGTCGTCGGGCGCGGGTCGAACGTGTTGCGTGCCGCAACCTACGGGCGGGGCGTGTTCGAATTTGCCAAGCCCGAAGGCCCAGTCATTGCCGTCAACCTTGAGGACAGGTTCGAATTCGGGACAGTCTGCGAAGGCCCTGTGTCGCTGACATTGCAGGTTTTCAATGTCGGCACCGATGATCTGATCATCAAGAGCGTGCAGCGCATCCTTGGCTCGACCGCGTTCAGCATCGAAGCCTTCCCCTCCACCCCTTTGTCGATTGCCCCCGGAGGTGAGGTTGATTTCACGCTTACCTATACGCCATCGGCACCGGGCGCGACGGATCTGGCAACCATTCGGATCGCCAGCAACGACCCGGAATCGCCAACCGTCGATCTGCTTGCAAGCGGCGAAGGCGGCACAGCAGCAGCCGAGCTGTCGATTGCAGATAGCGGCGATTTTGGCGAGGTCTGCGTCGGCAAGTTCCGCGATCAGGGGCTTGTGATCAACAATTCGGGCCATTGCCCGCTGCTGGTCAGCGGCATCGCGTCTGCCGCGCCGGAATTCTTCGTGCCCAATACCGTGTCTTTCCCGCTGAAGATCGCACCCGGCGCAAGCATGACGCTGCCGCTGCGCTATCAGCCGACGGCGTTCGGCAGTGACCTGTCGGTGATCACCGTCAGCAGCAATGACCTAGACAGCCCGGCGCAGCTTGAAGTGCGTGGAACCGCGCCACCTCCGCGGTTGGTGCTGTCATTCGCGGATCACGGCGATTTCGGAAAGGTCTGTGTCGATCATTTCAGCGACAAGACGCTGGTGCTGTCCAACAGCGGCAAATGCCCGTTGACCATCACCGCGATCTCGTCGAATTCGGCAGATTTCATCGTGCCGCAGGTCCTGACCTTCCCGATCGTGATCGCCTCGGGGGCGGCAGTGCCGGTGAGCATTCGGTTCCAGCCGACCTCCTTCGGCCCGAAAGCTGGTACCATCACGGTGATCAGCGATGACCCGGCCAGCCCGGCAACCATCGATCTCACCGGTTTTGCCCCTAGCGGCAAGCTGACGATCACCGGCACGGGGTGCTTCGGAGGGGTCGAACTTGGGACCCACGCCCTGACCACCTTTGCCATCTGCAATACCGGCGATTGCGATCTTCATGTGACCAAGGTGGGCTTCAAGCCACCCAGCCGCTGCGAAGAGCTCGCGCATTGCGACAGCTGCGGATGTGATTGTGACTGCGGGTGCGATTGCGGATGCCAGAACGACCGCTATGGCAAACACAAGGGCAAGAAGCGGCATTGCGATCAGAAATGTCTGAACTTCAAAATCGTCAGCAACCCGTTCCCGGCAACGGTCAAGCCAGGTTCCTGTCTGGACCTGATCGTGAAATATACGCCAACCTGCAACAACTCAGCCTGTTGCAAGCTTGTGGTCAAATCCGACGATCCCGACAACAAGAAGGTGTCGATATTCGTGACCGGTCACCTGAAACGCACATTGCATTCGGCCTTGAAATGTTGGGCCGGGCAAGAGCTGAGTGACATGATCAAGGCGGGGAAGTCCTGTTGACCCATCGCCACCAGATCACTCGCTACCAAGGCGACAAACCGGTGCTGCGGCAGCGTTTCGGTAAGAAAGCGCTGCTTGCACTGTCACCCGGGTTCGCGGTGCTCCTCTCGGCTTTTCTGGCCGGGATGGTGGTCGCCGTGCTGTTCATGAGCCTGCTTATCCTGATCATCATCGTGTCGGCTTTGGTTATGGTCGCCCTCGGAATTGGCAGGCATACCCGTGCCCGCCGTCGCGATCTGACCCGACGGCCGAGGCCACATGACATGGACCGGGGTTAGGTTTGCTGCCTCGTGCAAACGCCCCAGCCGGGGGGTCAGCGCTTGTCGCGCTGATCCTCGCCGACCTGATTGTGCGGACAAGCTATCAGATCGGCAAAGCGCCGGTCTTGCCGGTTTTTGCCCATGGTCTTGGTGCGTCGCCCCTTCTGCTCGGCGCAATCATTTCAGTATCGACCGCAACCGGGTTGTTTCTCAAACCGCTGTTTGGTCTGCTGTCTGACTATCGCGGGCGCTGGGTCTGGCTGCTGACGGGAACCACGCTGTTCACATTAGTCCCGTGCCTGTACCTTTTTGTCGAGCGACCTTCCGAGCTGTTCGTATTGCGGCTTGTCCATGGGCTGTCGACAGCAATCTATGGTCCGGTGACCCTGGCCTACATCGCCGCGTGGCGTAGAAAAACTGCGGGCGAGGCTTTTGGCTGGTTTGGGCTGGCGCGTACTGCATCCTACATCCTCGGCCCTCTGATCGGCGGTGTTGCGCTGACCTTCGCAGCACCCGAGGCGATCTATGCCGGGACGTGCTTTCTTTCCGCGCTGGCTTTTGTGCCGACACTATATCTCAGAAACGCGGATCACGTCGCGCTTCCACAAAACTGGTCACTGACCGGCGCTGTGCGGGCCATCGCCTCCAGCCGCCCGCTTGTCGTGCTGGCCTTGATCGAGGGCACGACCTATGTGGCGATCTACGCGGTCAAGGCGTTCATGCCGGTCATGGCGCTGGTTGCCGGACACCAGCCGATCGAGATCGGCACTTTCCTTGCGATCCAGGAGGGGGCCAACGCCGTGCTACGCCCGCCCATGGGGCGGCTGGCCGACCAGACACGCCCTGCTGTGCCCCTTCTGCTGGGCCTTGGGGCACTTGCCGCCGGGTTGCTGATTTTGTCGGCCATGGGGCCTACGTGGTTCGCAATGCTGGCGGCGGCGCTGTTTATCGGCGCGGGTCAGGGCGCGTTCGGCCCGGCGACATTGTCGCTTGTCGCGAGCGCCACGCCGACGGCGCATCTCGGCCTTGCTTTCGGCAGCATCGGTGCCATTCGGAACGCCGGCAAGATCGCTGGCCCCATCGTGGCGGGTACGCTTGTCAGCGCGATGTCCTATCAGGCCTCTTTCGCCAGCATCGCAGCAATCCCCCTGATGATTGCGCTGTGGATTCTATGTCGATCCGGAAGCTCCCTAGCGATGCCTGCCAATGAGTCCCTGCGGGTCGAAAGGGCGAAGGCACCACGCAGAGGGCGTTAGAGCGCAATCTGGCCTCTCCGTAGATATCACGCCAAATGACGTGCTATTGCGAGGCCCCAAGCTTGCTCGCCAACCAATCTTCGACATGCGGCATGTAATGCGCAATTTCTTCTGACACGGCGTGGGTGCTGCGGAGCCACCTGTCATAGGCAACAACATTCTCTGGCCACTGAACTGCCCCGCCAAGCCGGTCGGTAATGGCGCGCAACCAAATGAAGGTGATCGGGTAGCCGCAATCGAACAGCCGCAATGTCACATGATCAAACCCTGACAGCATCGCATCGAGTTGTGCGAGTCTGGCATTCATCGCTATGGTCGCAGCGCCAATTTGAGACTGATCCCTGTTGGCCGGATCGACCAGCGGGAAAAACTGCCTGAGCACAGGTTCCAGGCGGGTGTCGTGAAACCTGCTCATTTCACGGTATTTTGCGCGGTGTCGCGGGTTTTCCGGCATCAGAGAATTGTCGGGATGGGCCTCTTCCAGATATTCGATGATCGCCTCGGAATCCCCCAGTATGAAACCTCCATCATTCAACGTCGGTATATTGCCGGAGGGGATGATAGACCTGAAATGATCCGAGCCGACGCCGCCCGGCGGCAGTTCCTCTTTCCACTCCAGTTGCTTGTGCCGCAGCGCTATGCGCAGCTTCGCGCAGTACAGGCTGTGAGGTATCGCGTAGATCGTCAGCATCTTCCAACCGCCACACTCTCTGATCGCCTGTTGGCACAAGCGACCAGACATGGACACCGTTATGGGCGTGCTACTGGGTGAGCTTCCATTTCAAAGCAAGCTCCTCAAAGAACCCGCGCTCTTCTTTCAGTGTAATCCAGGTGTTCACGTAGTTGATCCACACCTGGTCCGACTGCGGCAGCAACATCGCAATTGGCGTTGGCGAGCGTGGTTCTGACACCGGCACGATCATCATTTGCGAGTATTTCTCGACCAGCTTGATGGCCTCGACATTGGAGGTGATATGCGCATCCGCGCGACCGGCGAGAACCTCCTGAAAGTCTCGTGCCGGTGCTTCCACGATCTGGTGTTTTGCATCCGGGAAATACTGTTTGACCTGCTTTTCCTGAGTGGTGCCAAGCGTCGCGGCCACGGTCGTCTCGGGCGTGTTCAGGTCGTCCCAATCACTGAAGCGGTCGGCATTTTTGGACAAGATCAGCGGAACCGTGACGAGCGAAAAATAGCTGTCGGAGTAACCTGCCGCCTTGGCGCGCGCCGGCGAAACCGAGGCCGACCCGGTGATCTGGTATTTGCCCGAGCTAACGCCGTTGACAAGCGTTTTCCAGTCGGTCGGAACAAACTCCACCTCGACGCCCAGATCAGTGGCAAGCTCTGTCATTACGTCGATGTCAAAGCCCGTATAGCTGTTGGTTGCCGGGTCCTTCATTGTCATCGGGTTCCAGTCACCCGTTGTACCAACTTTCAAAACGCCCGAACTCAGGATTTCCTGCAAAGCGGATTGTGCTGTTGCCGGCACCGTGAACAACATCAGCAGAACAAAACCAAAAAATGGTTTGATCAATTTCATAATGGGGTCCTCCTGTAATCCCGACAATGCACCCATTGCCCCAAGATTAATTTATTGCATTTGGATCAACAAATTACTACCCCTTACTTGAGCAGGAAGAGGTCGCAGCCATGCAATCCGATAGCCCACTGATCAAGCTGGACGCTGTTTCGAAGCACTTTGGAGAGTTCCAGGCGCTGAAACAAGTATCGCTGGAGGTGGGGCTTGGTGAAAAGGTCGTGATCTGCGGGCCATCCGGGTCGGGCAAGTCCACCCTGATCCGCTGCGTAAACCGCCTGGAGGCGCATGAGAGCGGCACCATTGTCATCGACGGTATAGAGCTGAATGAAAGCCCGCAGAACTTGCGACAGATCAGGGCCAAGGTCGGGATGGTCTTTCAGCAGTTCAATCTGTTTCCCCATCTGACCGTTCTGGAAAACCTGATGCTGGGTCCGGTTCGGGCGCGCAAACTGCCCCGTGAACAGGCGCGTGAAACCGCGTTGAATTATCTGGGCCGCGTGCGGATTCCTGAGCAGGCCGACAAATATCCGCGGCAATTGTCCGGTGGCCAGCAGCAGCGTGTCGCGATTGCGCGCTCGCTCTGCATGGAGCCAGAGATCCTGCTTTTTGACGAACCCACCTCGGCGCTTGATCCCGAGATGATCAACGAGGTTCTGGATGTGATGGTGGAACTGGCAGATAGCGGCATGACGATGATCTGCGTGACCCACGAGATGGGGTTTGCTAAGAAAGTCGCCGACAAAATGGTCTTTATGGACCATGGCGAAATTGTCGAAGAGGCAACGCCGGACAAGTTCTTCTCTGCCCCGGATAGTCCGCGCTGCCAGGACTTTCTGGAAAAAATCCTGCACCACTGATGCATTGGGGATGGGTATGTTTGTGAAACGCCCGAAACGCAAAATCTTGGTCTTGGCTCTGCCTGTATTGCTGTCGGGATGTTCCGGGGACTGGGGCTGGTACGTCGTTGATCCGACAACCCCAACCGGGCTGACCAACCTCAAGTTTCTGCTCAGCGGGCTCTATTACACGGTGTCACTCTCGTTGATTGCGATCTTGATTTCCGTTTTTGTCGGCCTGCTGGTGGCCTTGCCGGGCCTGTCTCAAAAACGCTATCTGCGGCGCATCAACAGGGTCTATGTCGAACTGGTCCGCGCCATACCCATTCTGGTCCTGATCTTGTGGGTCTATTATGGGCTGCCGCAAGTCACAGGCCTGTCCATCGGTGTGTTCTGGGCCGGAGTGATTGCGCTTGCGCTATCAGACAGTGCCTTTCAGGCCGAAATCTTCCGGGCTGGCATCCAGTCCATCGACAAGGGGCAATACGAGGCCTCTCACAGCATCTCGCTGAGTTACCCCGACATGATGCGATTTGTGATCCTGCCACAAGCCATCAAACGCATTCTGCCCGCTTTGGGTAACCAGTTGGTCTATATGCTAAAGATGTCTTCACTGGTGTCGGTGATCGGGATGCAGGAACTGACCCGCAAGGCGAACGAACTGGTGGTATCCGAATACAGACCTCTGGAGATCTACACGATTCTGGTGCTGGAGTACCTGGTCCTGATCCTGATCGTCTCTGCCGGTGTCCGTTGGCTGGAGCGAAAGATGAAGACAGACGAGCGTTAGTCACCAATGTCCATCAGGTCCGAAACCCCGTAACGCGCTGCGTTGCAACTGCTGCACCCTAGCCATCACTCTGACCACGCCTGCATCTTGCGGTCGATGGTCTTGCGGGACACGCCCAATCGGCGGGCCGCTTCGGCGCGGTTGCCGCCGCACAGGTCGAGCATGTGCAGGATATGGCGCTGCAAAACAAGGTCCAGATTTTCGATCGCCTGCGAGCCAATGACGCTGCCGCCGCCGGAAAACTCTTCGGGAAAGCCGCCCAGGATCACCGATCGCTCGATCAGATTGCGCAATTCGCGAACGTTGCCCGGCCAGTCATAGCGGCGCAGCTTCAGCAGGGTTTCCTCATCCAACTGCAGCGACGGCATGGCCAGCGAAGCAGAAAACTGCGCCATGAAATAAGCCGCAAGCTCAATGATGTCCTCCATCCTGTCCTTGAGCGGCGGCATGTCGATCTTCACCACATGGATACGGTGATACAGATCCTCACGGAACCGCCCCTCCGCAACAGAGGCCTCAATGTCGTCATTGGTGGCAAACAGGAAGCGGACATTCAGCGGGATCTCACGCTCGGCCCCCACCGGGCGGACCTTTTTGTCCTCCAGCACCCGCAACAGCGCAGCCTGCACCGTTTCCGGCATCTGCGCGATCTCGTCCAGCAACAGCGTCCCGCCATCGGCCAGCAGCAACAGGCCCGGTTTCAACCGATCCTCGGCCCCGACGATGCCGAACAGCTCTTCGGCAAAGCGGTCGGGCTGGATCGTGGCGCAGTTCACCGGGACAAAGGGCGCCTCGGCCCGGTCGGAGGCGTCATGTAGATGCCGCGCGGCCAATTCCTTGCCGGTGCCACTGCCACCGGTGAACAAAACGGAGGTCGGCAGCGGCGCAAGACGCGCCAGCATGGCCCGCACCTCCTCCATCGGTTCGGAATTGCCCAGCAATTTGCCATGCCCGCTGCCCGAAGACAGTTCGCGCCGCAGCAGCGTGTTGTCGCGTTCCAGATATTTGCGGTCAAGCGTCCGGGCAACGGCACTCAGGATCTGGTTCGCCCGAAAGGGTTTGAGGACAAAGTCGCTCACCCCGGCCCTGAGCGCGGCAATCGCCGTTTCCAGATCGGCATAAGCGGTGATCAGGATCGCATCCGCAAAGAACCCCTTGCGCTTCTGCTCTGTCAACCAGTCCAGCCCCGTTCCGCCGGGCATCAGATTGTCGAGGATCACAAGGTCATACTGCGCCTCGTCCAGTGCCTTGGTTGCTTGCGCGGGCGAGCTCACTGCATCGACACGGGTAACCCGCGTTTCCAAGGTCTTGGTCAGAAAATGCCGCATCCCCGGCTCATCATCGATTACAAGGACCGACGCCCCCGCCAGCGAGGTGCCATACATGTCCAGCGAGGTGTTTGACGGCGCGTTCATGATGTCAGTCTAGCCTCACAGTGGCGCCCGCATTGCGTGCATCGGTCGAAAACCCCAACTCCTGCAACCCGAAATACGCCCCCACCGAGATGACGATCAGAGCGGCAAAGCCCATCATCATGGCCTTCATGGTCAGTCCTCCTTTGTCGCCTGGCGCAAGAACGCGATCAGGTCGGCCCGGTCCTGCTCCTCGGCGATCACCTGCATCGGCATTTTCGAGCCGGGGATATAGTGGTCTGGCCCCTGGTCGAACAGCGCGTCGATCGTGGTGTCGGTCCAGATAATTGCAGACCCGTCGAGCGTTGGCGAGTAGCGATAGCCTGGCACAACACCGGCCTTGCGCCCGAACACACCATGAAGCGTTGGCCCCGCCTTGCGCGATGGCTTTGGCTCAAGACTGTGGCAGATCGAACATTTGCGCATGAATTGCCGCTCGCCATTGCTCATCGTGGCGACGTCGCGCAGGAAACTGCGCGTGTTGCCCCCGGCCGGATCATAGCTGTCCAGCAGCGCAACCGGCCAGGCATAGATCACGTCGTCGATCCCGCCCGCATGGATCACAGCGCCGTCGGTGGAAAAGGCCAACGCCCAGACCGGCCCCTGACGCATGGCGCGAAAATCATGGGTGATGCGCCACTCTTTCGTGTCCACCATCATGATATGTCCCTCGCCATCCCCAATGGCGAGCTGGCCTGTCTGGGCATGGTGCGCCATCGACAGGATCGGGCGGCGATCAAGAGTGAAATCGGCCATTTGCGCGCCCGTTTCCGCATCGATCACACGCGTCACACCATCCACGGCGCCATAGGCAAGCCAACCATCGCCCACCACCAGCCGGTTGATGCCAAAGCCGTGCCGTACCAGAGGGCGGGCCGTGTCTCTCGACGCCATATCATAGCGCAACAGGTCCCCCTTGGACGTTGCCGCAAAGAGCTGCGCGCCATCTGCCGAATAGGCCACCGCATTCACGCCCGCACCGGGAAAGGGCAATGTTTCAGGCGCGCCTTCATGCAGAGGCCAGAGCACGATATCACCGTCCCATGACCCGGCAGCCAGTACCGATCCGTCCGGTGATGCGGCGAGCGAGGTCACCTTGCCCTTGTGCTGGCCGATCTTACGCGGCGCTGCCCCCCAGTGCCACACGGCAAAATCATCGCCCCCGGTCACCAGAACGCCCTCTCTATCCTCGGCAATCGCGGTCACAGCCGCGTCGTGACCCTCAAGCCAGCGCGGGCTCTGCCCGGTCCAGACACCAACGGAATTGTCGAAACTGGCCGAGGCAAGCCTTCCATCCCTAGTCACCACCAAGCCCATGATCGGCCCGCCATGGCCCTTGTAAGTGGTGAACTCCTGCGCCGTGGCGGGCAGCGCAAGGCACAGAAACAGGCTACTCAGCAGGCGTCGCATCTTTGGGGGCCGCCTTCGCCTTTTCTTCCAGTTCCTCCAGCCACAGCGAATGATGCTGCCGGGCCCAGGCCTCGTCGACCTCACCGGAGCCCATCGCGTCATAAGCGCCCTCCATGCCCACTGACCCGATATAGATATGGGCAAAGATGATCGCCATCAGGACAAAGGCAACAATCGCGTGCCAGGCTTGTGCATATTGCATCTCTTCATGCGGCGCGAGGGCAGTGGGCAACGGGCCATAGAAGGGCAGTTCATTGATGCCTGCGCTGCGCAGGATGTCGAAGGTTTTCAGGAACATAGGGAATTCAAACGGGAACAGCAGCGACACTCCGGTCAGGGAAATCGACGCGCCCAGCAGGATCACGCTCCAGAAGATGACCTTTTGCCCGCCATTGAACTTCTTTGCAGGCGGATGTTTGGAGCCGATGATACCCCCGGCCTGCGCGAACCAGGTGATATCAGTGCTGTTGGGAATGTTGTGCCAGACCCAAAGGCAGAACACGACGATCAGCGCGACGATAAAGGCCCAGGCCACGTTGTTATGGATGAATTTCGACCCCATCAGCAGGGTCGCGTTGAACTCCTTGGAGATGTAGGGCGCAATCAACATCCGTCCGAAGAGGGTCAACAGGCCGGTGATCCCCAGCAGGATGAACGACCCCGCCAGCAGCCAATGCGCCGCGCGTTCAAATGTCTTGAACCGGGTCACGGTGCGTCCCGTTTTCTCGTAATCCAGCCTGATCCGGCCCCGCAGGACAAAAAACACCGCCAGCAAGGCGATGGTTCCCAACAGCAGGTAGCCACCATAGGTCGCCAGCGGGCCCTTGCGGAACTCCAGCCAGGCCATACCGCCATCCTGCATCAGCACCGAGGCGACCTCACCGCCAGAGGACACGGTCACATCCGCCGATCCGTAGCGTAGCTGCCGCCATAACTCGGGGTCCGACGCACCGCCCAACGTGCCCAATTGGCCCGACAGATCGCGGGCCGCACCGGCGGCGTCACCCGTCTTGGGTGCAACCTGCTCACCACGCTGGCGGGCCATGATGTCTTCAAGCGTTTGCGCACCGCCGGTGGCGGACCGGTCCGGTATAGGCGTGTCGTCCTGCGCCGCCACCGGCAGCGCCAGACAAAGGGCGAGTATGCAAAGAAGAGTGCGCATATGGGTCCTCAAGTAGCGAAGCGGTAGGACACGAAAAACATCCTCAAGTAGCGGGGCAATGGGCACGCCACGCCCTCAAACTCTGTCGCATCAAGGATGCGATATCCGGCAATACCAACCGGGACCGTTTTGTCACGGTCCCGGCATGATCAATGCGGCCCGCGCGAAGGCGCGCCGGTCGCTAATGGGGTTTACCCGTCCTGACGGCCATAGGCTGACCCCCAACCCCACGCGCCCGAGCCGAAGCCACGGGCCACCACACGCTCGCGGTAGATGGCCGACACGACGTCGCCATCCCCAGCCAGCAGCGCCTTGGTCGAACACATCTCGGCGCAGATGGGCAGTTTGCCCTCGGCGATCCGGTTGCGTCCGTATTTGGCGAATTCGGCGGTTGAGTGGGTTTCCTCGGGACCACCGGCGCAGAAGGTACATTTGTCCATCTTGCCGCGCGATCCAAAGTTGCCAGCCTGCGGGAATTGCGGCGCGCCGAAGGGGCACGCGTAGAAGCAATAACCGCAGCCGATGCAGAGGTCCTTGGAGTGCAGAACCACCCCTTCCTCGTTCTGATAGAAGCAGTCCACCGGGCAGACCGCCATACAGGGCGCATCGGAACAATGCATGCAGGCCACGGAAATCGACCTTTCGCCCGGGTCGCCATCATTGATGGTCACCACGCGGCGGCGGTTGATTCCCCAGGGCACCTCATGCTCGTTCTTGCAGGCCGTGACACAAGCGTTGCATTCAATGCAGCGCTCGGCATCGCAGAGAAATTTTGCTCTTGCCATCTCTCAGGTCTCCTTACGCTGTCCAGATTTTGCAGAGAGTCGCTTTGGTCTCTTGCATCTGGGTGACTGAATCATAGCCATAGGTCTGGGCGGTGTTGGTGCTTTCGCCCAACACATAGGGGTCCGCCCCTTCGGGGTATTTGGACCGCTGGTCTTCGCCCTGGAAATGACCGCCAAAGTGGAACGGCATGAAGGCCACGCCCTCGCCCACCCTGTTGGTGACCATCGCCATCACCTTGACCTTGCCTCCTTCGGGCCCTTCGACCCAGACCTGACTGCCGTCCCGCACACCCAGATTGTTGGCGTCGCGCGGGTTGATCTCGACAAACATGTCCTGCTGCAGCTCAGCGAGCCATGGGTTGGACCGGGTTTCGTCCCCGCCGCCCTCGTATTCGACCAGACGGCCGGAGGTGAGGATGATCGGGTAGTCCTTTGAAAAGTCCTGCTTCTGGATCGATGCATACATCGTCGGCAGGCGATAGAACTTGCGGTCTTCGTAGGTCGGATAATCCGCCACCAGATCCCTGCGGTTGGTGTAAAGCGGCTCGCGATGCACCGGCACCGGATCGGGGAAGGTCCACACAACCGTGCGGGCCTTGGCGTTCCCGAAGGGCGCGCAGCCATGCTCGATCGCCACCCGCTGGATGCCGCCGGACAGGTCGGTTTTCCAGTTGGTATCCGGCCCCGCCACCCCATCAATCGCGGCGCGTTCCTCGGCGGTCAGGTCACCGTCCCAGCCGAGATCCATCAGCATCTGCATCGTGAATTCCGGATAGCCATCCTGAATCTCCGATCCTGCGCTTGCGACCCCTTCAGCCAGCAGGTTCTCACCGTCCCGTTCAACGCCAAAGCGCGCGCGGAAGGTCAAACCACCCTCAGCAACAGGCTTGGACATGTCATAAAGGTTTGGCGTGCCCGGATGGTTCATCTCAGGCGGGCCCCAGCTGGGCCATGGCAGACCGTAATAGTCGCCATCCGCAGGTCCACCCACGGCTTGCAGCGTCGTCCGGTCGAACGTGTGCTGGTTCGCCATGTGCTTCTTGATCCGCTCGGGGCTCTGGCCGGTATAGCCCACCGTCCACATGCCGCGATTGATCTCGCGCAGCGTATCCTCGGGTTCGGGCGTCAGACCATCCTCTTCCAGCTTGATGTTGCGGAAGATACGGTCATGGAAGCCGAACTTCTGCGACAGCAGCGCGATGATCTCGTGATCAGGCTTGGACTCAAACAGCGGTTCGATCACCTGTTCACGCCATTGCAGCGACCGGTTCGAGGCGGTGACCGAGCCACGGGTTTCGAACTGCGTCGTGGCCGGCAACAGGTACACTCCGTCCGTCCGGTCATGCAGCACCGCCGAGACGGTCGGGAAAGGGTCGATCACAACCAGCATGTCCAGTTGCTCCATCGCCTTCTTCATCTCGACCATGCGGGTCTGCGAGTTCGGCGCATGACCCCAAAGCACCATGGCCCGCACCTTGTCGGGGTTGTCCATGTTGTCGGGGTCTTCAAGGATGCCGTCGATCCAGCGCGACACCGGGATACCGGTGAGATTCTGTAGCGACTTCTCCTTGCCATCCGCGCCGGTTGTCTTGGCAAACTGACCAGCCAGCCATTCGGGGTCTTCGCCCCAAACGCGCGCCCAATGGCCCCAGGCCCCGGCCGACAGGCCGTAATAGCCGGGCAGCGTGTGGCTGAGAACGCCAAGGTCGGTTGCGCCCTGCACATTGTCATGGCCGCGGAAGATATTGGTGCCGCCACCGCTTGTGCCCATGTTCCCCAGCGCAAGCTGCAGCACGCAATAGGCACGGGTGTTGTTGTTGCCGTTGGTGTGCTGTGTGCCACCCATACACCAGATCACGGTGCCGGGGCGGTTATTGGCCATGGTCCGCGCCACGCGCTTGAGCTGCGAGCCGGGCGCGCCGGTCACGCGCTCGACCTCTTCGGGGGTCCAGCGGGCAACCTCGTCCTTGATCTGATCCATGCCCCAGACACGGGTGCGGATGAACTCTTTGTCCTCCCAACCATTGTCGAAGATGTGCCACAGGATGCCCCAGATCAGCGCCACATCCGTGCCGGGACGGAAGCGCACATATTCGTCCGCATGGGCCGCAGTGCGGGTAAAGCGCGGGTCACAGACGATGACAGGGGCGTTGTTCTGCTCCTTCGCGCGCAGCAGGTGCAGCAGCGAGACAGGGTGTGCCTCGGCCGGGTTGCCGCCGATGATGAAGATCGCCTTGGAGTTATGGATGTCATTGTAGCTGTTGGTCATGGCGCCGTAGCCCCATGTATTCGCAACACCCGCAACGGTGGTTGAGTGGCAGATCCGCGCCTGATGGTCCACGTTGTTCGTGCCCCAATAGGCGGCGAATTTGCGGAACAGATAGGCCTGTTCGTTGTTATGCTTGGCCGAGCCCAGCCAATAGACGCTGTCCGGGCCGCTTTCGTCCCGGATCGTCATCATGCCGTCGCCGATCTCGTTAATCGCCTGTTCCCAGCTGATGCGTTTCCACTCGCCACCCTCTTTCTTCATCGGGTATTTCAGGCGGCGCTCGCCATGGGCATGCTCGCGCACCGAAGCCCCCTTGGCGCAATGGGCGCCCAGGTTGAACGGGCTGTCCCAACCGGGCTCCTGACCGGTCCAGACCCCGTCCTGCACCTCGGCCACAACCGTACAGCCAACCGAGCAGTGCGTGCATACCGATTTCTTCAAATCCACTTTGCCTGCTGCCCCAGCGGCAGCGCTGGCCTGGGTGACCGTCCCGCCTGTGGCGGCAATCGCCGACAGGCCCCCGATCACCAGCCCCGAGCCGCGCAGAAACGCGCGCCGATCTACCGAGGCATTGGCTGCTTCAGACAGGATACTTGTCCGCTGGGGGCGTCGCGCAACCCCGTTGGTCTTTTTCCTAAGCATGGTTTCCTCCCTTGCTTGCGCCCCGTTGAACCGGGTTGCTTGCTTGGTTTTCCCTTTTGGCCTTCAGCAGTCGGGCGTCACGCAACCAGTCGCTGTTGGCCTGCCTCGTCCGGGCTGATTCCCGGGCGCGGCCCTCCTCCTCTGTTTGCGCCCCTAAAAGCGCGCGCTGTCAAAATACGCGCGCGTATGCGCGGTATCCTGCATCGTCTCCTTGCTCAGGTCGGGCTCTGCCGCCTCGGCCTGCGCGCCGGTTGCCACCGCCACCGCTGCCACGGGTGCCGTGGTCGTTGCCAGCTTCAGAAAGTCGCGGCGCGATGCACCGTCTTCTTTCCTGCTCATCGACACGTCTCCTCTCAATGTTATGGCCGGGTTGCCCCGACCCATTTGACGCAGATCACTCAGCGCCGCTCATCCGGAAGGCTTCCGCCTCCACGGCCATGAAAATCCGACCCACCGTGCCCACGGGCGTATAAAAGACCGAGGTTTTGGCCTCTTCGAGATCGGTAAAGAAATGCGCGGCCCAGGGGCCGATATGCTTGTTGAAGAACTGTTTTTGCGTCGCCAGATCAGCGGGCGTTCCGAAACGGCCCACGATCATAGCCGCCATCATCTCCATCAGACTGGCAATGCTGTCTTCGGGCTCGAACACGGTCTCCGCGCGCTGCATCCCACGCGCGGACATGTCCTGACGCAGCAGCGCCAGCGGTTTCTCGTTCAGGAAACCGGTCAGATAATAACTGGCAAAGGGCAAAAGCTCGCCCCGGCCCAACCCGATGAAAAGCTTGTTGAACTCCGATTCAGCCGCTTTGGGCTTGGTCACACGGGCCAGCTTGGCCAGCGTGCCGATGGCCTGCCCCAGTTCGCTATCGTCCCCGGTCAGACCTGCGGTTTGCGTCAGCAGCATCTCATCGGGCGGTCCGGCCAGCAACGCGCCGAGGAAATTGTACAGATCGGCGCGGGCGCGATCCATGTCTGCAATCTGAATATCCTGGGCGGCATCCATCTTTGGGTCTTCCATCCTTAGGCGGTGTCAAAACTGAACCGCATCCGGCGCTGCGGCATCGCAATGGGTTCAGGGTCGGGGTCTGGCAGCGGGTGCGGATCGGCCTGCGCAACCAGCGGCGCGGGTTCTTCTTCTGCGATCTCTTCGTCCGGGGGGTCTTCGACTGCGTCCTGCTCGACCTCATCTTCGTCGGGTTCTTCGACAAAGGCCGTCAACATGCCCTTGCCCACCTGATAGGCGGTCTGCAGGTTTTCGACGACCGTGGCTGCGTCGGTGTAATCCTCGCCGTAATCCACCAACCCGTCGAGATTGGCGAGCGCCGGGTTCAACCGCCAAAGCCGCCGCAAGGCGCGGGTTTTCAAGCGCTGGGGCAGTTCGGCCTTGAGGAAGTCCCGCACCGCGTCGGGGCTGTCCAGAGCCTCGGGCTCGGGCAGGCTCAGCTCGGCCAGAATCTCGTCATCCGGGCGCGCCTCAAGCTTGGCGGCCTCCGCTTCGGCCGCGCGGGCCTCGACCGCCTGAGCCTCGGCTTCTACCCCGGCGCGGCGCCGGGACCAGAAATTGCGCTCACCGCTCAATGCACCCGCCTCCGCTGTCGCGCGGGCGAGGCATAGATATCCCCTGTCCCCGCGATCCGTGGATCACCAATGCCGTCCTGTGTCAGGTCGGTGCGCTTCTTGTCGCGCTTGCGTTTGACGAACACCTCATCCTGATGGAATTCGGTGACAAAGGCCTGCACCCACGCCATCAGCCCTTCGGGCATCGCAACTTTCTCGACGATCTCTTCGCCACTATCGGTGTAATCCTGCGCCTCATAAGGCGAGGCCGTGACCAGCACCACATCGAGCGGGTGGTCGCCACCGCCTTCGCGCATCACCACATAGATCGCGGGCACCTCTGCCGATAAACCGTGCAGATACGCCTCGGTCTCTGCCCCGTGCAAATCCAGCGACAGGGTCGCGGCGTGGTACTCGATCGCGTCGCCCTCGCGGCGCAGCTCCTGCCAGTCGGCAGGTCCGGCTCCGGGCAAAACGGCAACGGCTTTCCAGCTGTAAGAGGCCCAGCGTGTCACGCCCGGAAGGCGTCGCAATACGACACCCAGCGGCATGGTCTGGTGCTGGTTTGGGTTTCGGATCACCCGGGTTCCTCCTCTATCGCTATCAAACTGCCAAATCCGGTGCCCGAGAAGGCTCTTCTGCGCGATTGCCCCGCCTTGGGTCTGGTTCTGGCAATTTGGCCAGCCTGTCCGAAGATGGCCGACGCCAAGGGACGAAATGTCCAACATGAGTGTTTATCTCAGGATTAAGGACCGGCCCCAAATCGCGAATCACCTGGTCAATTTGGCGCGCTCCACAGTGCGGGGCTGAACCCGAAAAGGGTTTGTGAAGCGCTACGATCCTGACTAGGCTTTGGTCAAGAAACGGTCGGACAGGGGTCTAAAAAGCCGCCTGATATGGGGGAGGAAACCGTGCCCAAATCATTGATAACGTGCGATTGTTTGGGAAGTCAGACCATCGACACCCAAGGCCTGTCCAAAGCCACCGGCCTTGATGTTGCCCGCCCCTGTTCCGCCCTCTGCACCAGCCAGTTGGACCGGGCGCAAGCCGCGCTCGAAGAGGGGGATGTCGTTTTTTGTTGTACTCAAGAAGCGCGGGTTTTTGAGGAGTTGGCTGAGGGTCTGGGCCGCCCCGCCCCACCCAGTCTGGACCTGCGCGACCGCGCCGGGTGGAGCGCGGATGACGCCCCGAAACTGCCCAAAATGTCCGCCCTCATCGCCAATGCGATGCTGCCCGCCGAGCCGGAAAAGACCCTGGATGTGGTCAGCGAGGGGCTGTGCCTGATCCTTGGCCCTGCCGAGGTGGCGCTGGAGGCTGCCGAGCAGTTGAACGACCATCTGGGGGTCACAGTGCTGATCGAAGACGGTGAGCCACCCGACACCCGCGCCTTCGATGTGGTGAGGGGCAGGTTGCGCCGCGCAACCGGGGCCTTTGGCGGCTTTGAGGTGGTGATCGACGCGCTGCAACAGGTGAACCCCGGCGGGCGCGGGGCGTTCACGCTCAGCGATCCACGCGACGGAGCGGTGTCACAATGCGATGTCATTCTGGACTTGCGCGGTGGCACGCCCCTGTTTCCTGCCCCTGAAAAGCGCGATGGCTACCTGCGCGCCGATCCCGGCCATGCCGCCGGTGTGGCCGCTGCCATCATGGCAGCCTCGCACCTGACCGGCACGTTCGAAAAGACCATGTATGTCAAGACGACGCCCCTGCTCTGTGCCCATTCCCGCGCCGAGCAGACCGGGTGCACCACCTGCCTCGACCTGTGCCCGACCGGGGCCATTACCCCTGCCGGAGAACATGTGGCGATCGATCCGATGATCTGCGCGGGCTGCGGGGCCTGTTCTGCTGCCTGCCCGTCCGGCGCGATCACCTATGACGCCCCGCCGGTGGACCTGACCATGCGGCGGGTTCAGACCATGGCCAAGGCGTATCTTGATGCGGGCGGCACCGCGCCGCGCCTGCTGGTGCATGACGCCCATGGTGGCGAAATGGTGCGCCTGTCAGCCCGCCATGGGCGTGGCTTGCCCGCTGACGTCATCCCGCTGGAATTGACCGCCATCGGTGCATTTGGTCATGCCGAGGCGGTGGCCGCCTTCGCCGCCGGGTTCGCAGCGGTCACGTTGCTGCCCGGTCCCACCGCCGATATCCCCGCGCTGCAAAGCCAGATCGCGCTGACCACCGCCATCGCAGGCGCAGGCAAGGCGACCCTGCTCGACACACCCGACCCCGATGCGATGAGCGACGCGCTTTACGCGGAAGCCGCCCCCGCGCCGGTTGCCAGCCCGGTTCGCCCCATGGGCACGCGACGGCAGATTACCCGACAGGCGGCGCGCGCCCTGCATCCCGACACCGACCAGATTCCACTGCCCGAGGATGCACCCTATGGCGCGGTGCTGGTGGATAAAGATGCCTGCACGCTCTGCCTGTCCTGCGTCTCGCTCTGCCCCTCGGGCGCGCTAGGAGACAACTCCGACAAGCCGCAACTGCGCTTTCAGGAGGATGCCTGCCTGCAATGCGGTCTCTGCGCCAATATCTGCCCCGAGGATGCGATCACTTATGAACCGCGCCTCGACCTGACCAATGCAGCCTTGCGTCAGGAGGTACTGAATGAAGAGGAGCCCTTTGCCTGTATCGAGTGCGGCGCGCTGTTCGGATCCAAATCCGCCATTGACCGGATCAGCGAAAAGCTGAAGGATCACGCGATGTTCTCGGGCGACAAGCTGCGCATGATCCAGATGTGCGACAATTGCCGGGTGAACGCGCAATTCCACGCAACCGACAACCCGTTCGCCGGGGGCGAACGGCCCCGCGTGCGCACCACCGACGACTATCTGTCAAAGCGGCGCGATCACTGATGCTGCAGAGGTTTGCCCAGATCGGCGGGGTCCAGAATGGCGACATAGGCCAAGATCGCCTCCAACTCGTCCAGCGTCAGTTCGATGGGCGCGATCGGCGACGGGCGATCGACCGGGAAGGGATCGGTCACCTCGGCGATCTGGGTGAAGGCGGCATGGGGTTTGAGCACGTAAAACCCGGTGAACCGCGCCTGCCAGTCGTCGAACCCGCGCATGACAAAGAAACTGGGGGTGGAGCCGATGCCGAAACTGTCCTTGCCCCGCTCAGTCACATGGCAGCGCCCGCATTTGGTCCAGGACAGGTCCTGCCCTGCCACGGCATCGCCGGTCATCTCGACCCTGGCCACCGCCGCCTTCTGCACCTTGGGTTCGGTGAAGATCGGCGTGCCCTCGGGCGCAAAACCCTGAATGGTGCGCGCACCCACCTGCGAGGTCAGCCAGTCGGCAAAACGCTGCGCGCCCATGGTCTCTCTGCGCAGGTCCATATGCCAGACCTGCCCAAGCCCCGAAAACAGCGCCCGCCCCTCCGGACCCAGCAACAGCTCGGCTTGCGCCGGATCATCCACAAGGTCGACTTTGATCTGGGTCTTCAGCGAAAAGCGTGGTGCGATGTGGCGGATCAACCCGCTCTCGACCAGAGCGGGCGGAGCATAAAAGGCCACACGCTTGTCATCGGCCATTGCCAAACCCGGCAACAGGGCCAAGATCAGAACCAGGATACGCATTGGGCCAAACTAGGGCCCACCGGCACATTCCGTCAACGATAGCGAGGACAAGGAACCCGATGAGCGACGTGGCAGAGCTCACTTTCCCTCCGCTGATGTGGGGTGAAGAAGCGCCCGGCAGCGCCTTCGACCACGCGATCATGCGTGCAACACTTGGCTGTGACGCCGGTCTGGTCGCGCATCATCTGGGCGCGGCAGAGATGGAGGCCGCGCTGGTCTTCGCCCCCGAAGTGCCACTCAGCCAGGCGATGACCATGCTGCCGCTCTGCGGTGTGGGCTTTCAGAACGCGCTCGGCGCGCTGGCACCGCCCGAAGTGGCCGTGCATCTGGACTGGTGGGGCGGCATCCGCGTGAACGGCGCACGCTGCGGCGGGTTTCGGGCGATGGCATCGGGCAGTGATCCCGAGGCCGTCCCGGATTGGCTGGTCATCGGCTTCACCCTGCCGCTGATCCCGCCGAGCGAAGAGACCGGTCAAACGCCCGATGACACCGCGCTCTTTGCCGAAGGCTGCGCCGATGTCGCCCCCCCGGCCCTGCTGGAGGCCTGGGCACGGCACACGCTGAACTGGCTAAACCGGTGGGAGGGCGAAGGCACCGCGCCGGTGCATTCCGAATGGCGCGGTCTGGCCCATGGCATCGGCGAAGACGTGCAAAACCAATCTCTGACCGGGACCTTTCTGGGCGTGGATGAGCTGTTTGGCATGCTGCTGCGCGACGCGGACACAACCCATCTGATCCCGCTCACCACAGTGTTGGAGGACCCTGCATGAAGCTTGCCCGTGCGATCCATTTCGACGAAAGCGACATGAATGTCTTTGCCTCACCGGCGCGCACCGGCGAGTGGTGCATCTCGGGCGGGTTCGAGTTTTCGAACTGGTCCGAGGCTGACCTGACCGGCAAGTCGCGGCAGGCTTTTGCCAATGGCTGGCTTGGGCTGGAAACCGGGGGTCGGGTGACCTTTGTTGCTGTCACCGCGCTGGAACCTGCCGAGTTGGAGCGGCTCATCGATCTGCTGGCGCAGCATTTCGTGACCTATTATGGCGCGCCGTCGGTCGAGGATGCCCGCCTTGTCGCGGCCGAAGAACTGGCGCAGATGGTCGAGCTATGCGAGGATCACGACTCCAACACGCTGCTAACCGTGGCGCGCGAATTGGCCGAGGCTGGCGTGCGCGAGGCCTATCGCACGATCCAGCCGCAGGATGCCGGGCTGGACCAGTTCGCAATCCACGGCGACATGGACGAATAGGCGCTGCCAGCCTCTACTCTGCGTTGAATACAAACAGGGTTTCGCCGTCGATCATGTAGCCATTGATCAGGACCTGCGCACGCTCGGAGCTCAGCCAGCCTTCCAGCTTGGCCGTCAGATCGGCTTTGACATGCGGGTGCCGGGCGGGATCGACGGGCAGGTAGGCATATTGGTTGAACAGCACCGGATCGCCCGCAAAGAGCAGCGCCAGATCGCCCTTGTTGCCAAAGTTCAGCCAGCTTGCCCGGTCGGACAGGATATAGGCGTCAAGGCCCGAAGCCGTGTTCAGAGCGGCCCCCATCCCTGCGCCCACTGCGCGATACCACGGGCCGAAACTCTCAGCGTCCAACCCGGCATCCTGCCAAAGAGCAAGCTCTTTCTTGTGGGTTCCGCTATCATCGCCGCGGCTGACAAAAGCAGCCTCGGACGCCGCAATATCGCACAGGGCATCCGCGGCAGTCTCGGCCTCCGCAATACCCGCAGGATCGCCTGACGGGCCAACAAAGACGAAGTCGTTATACATGATCTCGCGCCGATGCGTGCCATAACCCTCGGCCACAAACGCCTCTTCGGCGGCGCGGGAATGCACCAGGATTGCATCCACATCGCCCGCCCGGCCCAGCCGCAGCGCCTGGCCTGTGCCGACCACCAAAAGCTGTACCTCAATGTCCAGATCGCTGGCAATCTCGGGCAGCAACACCTCGGCCAACCCGGAATTGTGAAACGAGGTTGTGACCGCCATGCGCAGCTGGTCCGCCGCATGCGCCGTATGTGCGATGAGAAGCGCCAGAACCCCGGCAATGAGCCCCTTTGTCATTCCACGATATCTCCTTTCAAAAAAGCCCGCGCCTCGGGCGTTTGCGGTCCGTCAAAAAACGCCTCGGCCGGTCCGGTTTCATGTACTTTGCCACCAAGAATGAACACCACCTGATCGGCGATCCGGCGGGCCTGTCCCATATCGTGGGTGGACAGGATCAGGCGGGTTCCCTCGGCCTTGGCCTGCAGCAGGATCGCCTCGATCTCGCGCGTCGCGCGACCATCGAGCGAGGCGGTGGGCTCATCAAGAAAGACCAGCGCGGGGTCAGTGATCAAGGCGCGCGCAAGCGCCAGCTTTTGCTGTTCGCCGCCCGACAGAACCATGGCGCGGCGCGTCAGATGCGGCTCCAACCCGACGCGCTTGGCCCATTTCCGCGCGGCCTCTCGCGCCACGCCGCGCGCCACGCCGCGCAGGCGCAACGGGTAGATCAGGTTGTCTTCAACTGTGCGGCGCAGGACAATGGGACGCTGAAAAACAAAGGCCTGATGATGGCGCGCCTCTTCCGTGTCACAAGCCCATCGCACCTTACCACCTGTCAGCCGCGCGGTGCCATGCATCAACCGCAACAGCGTCGTTTTGCCCGCACCGTTCGGTCCCATCACCACGCACAGGCCCTGCCCGTCCAGCGTCAGGTTCACAGGCCCGACCAGCCGCTTGCCCCGGCGCGAGGTCTCGGCCCCCTCAAGGACCAGTGGAAACAGCTCGACTACCATCGACTGTCCCTCTCTGTCTGACCGATCCAGTGGATCAACAGATTCACCCCAAGGGCCAGCGCAATCAGGACGAACCCCAGCGCCAGCGCCAGCGCGAACTGTCCCTTGCCGGTCTCAAGCGCAATGGCAGTTGTCAGCACGCGCGTGGCGTGGTCGATATTGCCACCCACGATCATGATGGCACCGACCTCTCCGATCCCGCGCCCAAAGCCAGCCAGCGCCGCCGTCAGCAGGGCGCGCCTTGCATCCCAGATCAGCGTCCGCATCTTCTGCACCTGCGTGACATTCATCGAGATCAGCAGGTCGTGATATTCGGCCCAGAGCTCGCGCAGCGACTGATGCGCGATAGAAGCGATCAGCGGCACGATGATGATCACCTGCGCCACGATCATGGCGGTGGGCGTGAACAGCAGACCCAACGCCCCAAACGGACCCGAGCGGGACAGGAAGATATAGACGATCAACCCGACAACCACCGGGGGCAGGCCCATGAGCGCGTTCAGCATCGCGATGGTGGCACGGCGCATGCGAAAACGGCGCACCGCAAGCAGCGCGGCCAGCGGCAGGGCTATGACACAGGCGATCGCCAACGCTGTCAGGGTGACGCGCAGTGACCGCAGCGCGATCTCTGTAAGCTCCGGATTCAGTGTGACGACCAGCCAAAAGGCGTGTCGAAGCCCCTCCCAAAGATCGGCGATGGTGCATCCTCCGCGTTCCCGTTCTGCTGAGGTTTTACGGTTTTTCTGAGGGGATGCCAGCCCTGTTGTCGTCACGGATGCGGGCTATGCCAGCCTGTCTCGGATGTCGCTTCAGTAGGCCATTTCCCGGGTCAAATTGTCCTTGGCGGTTTCCGCACACTTTACAGCTTTTGCGCAAAACATTCCGCTTTGATAGCGTGAGCGCATGACCTCTGTCCGTTTCCGTCTGCTGATCCTGGCCCTTGCGCCCATGGTGCTGCTGATGCCGCTTCTGCTGTTTCTGGGCATGACGCGGTGGACCGCGGATTATGACGAGGTGCTGATCGCCAATGTCGAAAGCGATCTGAGGATTGCCGAGCAATACCTGTCACGCCTGATGGTTCAGACCGAAGAGGAACTGCAAGCCGTCGCCGGTTCGGTGGAGTTTGCACGAACCCCGCGACCGGGCTTCGAGGCGTTCTTTGAAGAAAAGCGCGCGCAACTGGAATTGGACTTTCTCTACTACCTGCCGCGCGGCGAGGCCACCGGCACCTGGCCCGTGATCGAAAGCGCCGCACAGGGACAGGGGCGGACCGAGATCGATATCTTCTCTGGCGCAGCCCTCAGCGCGATTTCGCCCGACCTCGCCAGCCGCGCCCGCCTGCCCCTGATCGAGACAGAGGCCGCCGTGCCCACCGACCGCGAGGTCGAGGATCGCGGCATGATCATTCACTCCGCCACCCCGGTCCGCCTGCCCGGACGCGATGGCGTGCTGGTGGGGGGCATCCTGCTGAACCGCAACCTCGGCTTTATCGATACGATCAACGCGCTGGTCTATCAGGACGCGGTGGCGGGCGGCTCGCGGCAGGGCACGGCGACCCTGTTTCTGGAAGATGTCCGCGTGTCGACCAATGTGCGCCTTTTTGAGGATGTGCGCGCCCTTGGCACCCGCGTGTCGGCTGCTGTCCGGGGGCAAGTGCTGGGCGAGGGGCAGACATGGCTCGACCGCGCATTTGTGGTCAATGACTGGTATATCTCGGGCTACCTGCCGCTCAGAGACAGTTTCGGAGATTATGTCGGCATGCTGTATGTCGGCGTTCTGGAACAGCCCTTCACCACCGCAAAGCGCAACGCCTTCCTTGCCATCCTCGCAGCCTTCGTGGCGGTGCTGCTGTTGTCTGCACCGGTATTCCTGCGGCTTGCCAAGGGCATCTTTGCCCCGCTCGAACGCATGATCCGCACCATGGTTCAGGTGCAGCGCGGCAATATGTCGGCGCGCAACGGACAGGTCGGCGCCAGTGGCGAGATCGAGGAAGTGGCCGGTCACCTTGACGATCTGCTCGACCAGATTCAGGAACGCGACCAGCGATTGAGATCCTGGAACGAGCAGTTGAACGAGCGTGTCGACAAGCGCACCGCAGAGTTGCAACGCGCCAACGAAAAGCTCGAAGAGACGTTTCGCCAGCTGGTGATGAGCGAAAAGCTGGCCTCGATCGGGGAAATCACCGCCGGTGTCGCCCATGAGATCAACAACCCCGTCGCGGTCATTCAGGGCAACATGGACGTCATCCGCGAGAGCCTGGGTGATAGCAGCGAAACGATCCGGACTGAGCTTGGCCTCGTCGACCGGCAAATCGCGCGGATTCAGACCATCGTGGGCAAGCTGCTGCAATTCGCCCGCCCCGGCGAGTTTGCCGATCTTGATCAGACAGTGCCGGTTAGCCCGGTAATCACCGACTGCTTGGTGCTGGTCAATCACGTCATTTCACATGGCGATATCCGGGTCGAGACCCATCTGCACGCCGAGGTGGCGGTCCGCATCGATCCCGGCGAATTGCAGCAGGTGCTGATCAACCTGATCATGAATGCGGTTCAGGCGATGGAAGAGCGCGGCGTGTTGACCCTGACATCCGCAGGTGCTGAACGCGACGGGGTTGCCGGAGTGCGCATCACGGTATCGGATACCGGGCCGGGCATCGCGCCAGAGGATGTCGATGACGTCTTTGCCCCCTTCTACACCACCAAACAGGCCGAGGGTACCGGCCTGGGCCTGTCGATTTCACAAACCCTGATTCAGCGGGCCGGAGGGTTGATCACGGCCCATAACCAACCGGATGGCGGTGCCCGGTTCGAAGTCTGGCTGCCAGCCGCGACCATAAAGCCCACCCCGCTACAACAAGCAGTTTAGAGGATTGATCCCCCGGTTTGTCGCTGCGATCCGCACTCTCAAAAAGGCGAGAGTCTTATGAGACAAGTACGCCCTGACAACAGCCCTCACGTCGCTGGAGAGGTGGCATGGCTATGACAGCATCACCTGACTTCTGGCAACGATGTGGTCCACAAAGAGGCGCACCTTTGGGTCTTGCAGCTTCTTATGCGGATAGATGCAGCCGAAAATCGTTGGCTGCGGAGGAGTCTCCGGCAGGACCTCGACCAGCCGTCCGCTCGACAGGTGCTCGGCGACATCGAAGCGTGGCTTGTTGACGATGCCGCGCCCGGCAACGGCCCAATCGGTCAGCACATCGCCGTCATCGGCATCAAACCTGCCACGCACCTCAAGCTTGATCGGGCCGGTCGGCGCGATCAGCGTCCAGAAATACTCCGGCGAACGCGGGTATCGCAGCAGCAGGCAGTTGTGATTGAGATCCAGCAGATCCTCTGGCGTCTCGGGCGTGCCGAATTCCGAAAGATAGCTTGGAGACGCGCAGAGAACCCGCTCGCAATCCGCAATCTTGCGCAGCTTCATGTTCGAATCCTGCGGCTGCCCGACAAAAAACGCCACATCCAGACCGTCCGCCAGCATGTCGATCTTGCGATCCGACAGCCGCATCCTCACCTCGGTTTCCGGATAGGCATCGACGAAATCCGGCACCAGCGGCGCGACGATCCTGCGGCCCACACCCAACGGGGCCGTGACGCGGATGGCGCCTTTGGGCTTGCCAGAGAAATTGGCGACCTTCGCCTCTGCCGTCTCCAGCGCCAGCAGCACGCTCTTTGCCTCGTCATAGAAAACCGTCCCAACCTCGGTGGGCATGATCGACCGCGTGGTTCGGTTAAACAGCCGTACACCAAGGCGTTTTTCCAGCTCTTTGATCCGCTTGCTTGCCACTGCAGGCGTAAGCCTGAGGTCACGCCCGCCAGAGGTGATGCTGCCCAACTCAACCACTCTGACAAAGACACGCAGGCTTTCGACATAGGACATTCTTGATCACGCCTTGTGCAAACTCAGCGCTTGCAGCTTGCCCTTTTCACCGCTGACTTTCAACGAAACGTTGAAAGTATTTGCCGTTTGCAGCGGTTTTTTACCGTAATGCGCCGCTTTAGAGTGCCCCGGACGTGACGTTTTGCAACCAGGGCAGCGGGAAACGACGAAGATGGCGCATCGCAGTGAGATACGATTTGTACTGAACGGCCGGGATGTTTCACTCAGCGATGTTGGCGCGAGCCAGACGCTGCTCGACTACCTGCGGCTGGAACGCCGCCTGACCGGCACCAAGGAAGGATGTGCCGAAGGCGATTGTGGCGCCTGCACCGTTCTTGTTGGACGGCTGAGCGATGCTGGCCTGATCTATGCGCCCGTCAATGCCTGCATCCGATTTCTGGCCTCTGTCGATGGTTGCCATGTGGTGACGGTCGAATATCTGTCTGGGTCTGACGGACGGTTGCACCCGGTTCAGCAGGCCATGATCGACCACCATGGCAGCCAGTGCGGATTTTGCACGCCCGGTATTGTCATGTCGCTTTACGCGCTCTGGATGGAGACCACCGAACCCTCCGAGGCGCAGGTTGAAACCGCGCTGCAGGGAAATCTGTGCCGCTGCACCGGGTATGAGCCGATCATCCGCGCCGCTGTCGCCGTCAGCCGCTATGGCTCGCCAGCCGCAGATCATCTGAATACGGAGCGCGACAGCATCACAAACCGCCTGCAAGCGCTGCGGGACGGCAAACGGGTTGTGACGGGCCCAGAGAACAATCTCAGCATTCTGCCGGCGGACGTGGATGATTTTGCCGACTGCCTTCTCAGCTATCCCGACGCGACAATTGTCGCGGGGGCCACGGATGTCGGCCTGTGGGTAACCAAATTCCTGCGCAATATCGGCCCGGCGATCTTCATCGGTCACTTGAACGACCTGAAGAGCGTCGAAACCCAGGGCACCGACCTGCTGATCGGTGCCGGAGCGAGCTATACCGACTGTCAGGACGCGCTGTCCCGGCACCTGCCGCATCTTTCGACCTATTGGGACCGCATTGCCGGATGGCAGGTGCGCAATATGGGCACTGTTGGCGGCAATATCGCAAACGGCTCGCCAATCGGTGACACGCCGCCGGTCCTGATCGCGCTGGGGGCAGAGATCACGCTGCGGCGCGGCTCTGACCGCCGGACCCTGCCGCTGCAGGCGTTTTTCGTCGATTACGGCAAACAGGATCGGCAGGCCGGAGAATTCGTCGAAACCATCCGCATTCCGCTTCCCGAGCCGAACCAGCACAATGCGGCCTACAAGATCTCAAAACGGCGGGATGAGGATATCTCCTCCGTTGCGGTGGGGATCAACGTGAGTGTCACCGATGGCATTATCACCACCTGCCGCATCGCCTTTGGCGGCATGGCCGCCACGCCAAAACGCGCTGCTGCGACTGAACGGGCCCTGATCGGCCAGATCTGGTCAGAAGCCGCATTTGATAGGGCCGCCGCCGCGCTTTCACAGGATTTCACACCGCTCAGCGACTGGCGGGCCTCGTCCGACTACCGGATGCTCTGCGCCCAGAATCTGCTGCGCCGGTTCTTCCTTGAACATGATTCCGCAACCGCGACCCCCATCCAGCTGGCCTCTGCCTGATTGCAAGGAGACGACAAGATGAAAGATACCGTTTCCGTCCAGGGCACCGCCCATAGCGACCGCATTCATGACAGCGCCATCAAGCACGTCACGGGCCGCGCGGATTACACCGACGATATCGCGCTGCCCGCAGGCACGCTGCATGCCTACTTGGGCGTTTCGGATGTGGCCCATGCCACACTGAACAGCATCGATCTCTCTGCTGTGAAGGCCGCGCCGGGCGTGATCGGCGTGCTGACGGCCGAAGATGTGCCCGGCGTGAACGACATCAGCCCCACCGGGCTGAACGATGAGCCCGTCTTCCCGACCGACAAGATTCAGTTCCACGGTCAGCCTCTGTTTGCCGTCATTGCCGAAACCCGCGACGCGGCACGCCGCGCGGCGGAACTGGCGCAGATCGATTGCGACGTGCTGCCCCACGCGCTCGACCCGCTTGCTGCGCAGGAAGCGGGCTATCCCTTTGTGACGAAACCGCTCAAGCTTGAACGCGGCGACATCGCCCCCGCCATCAAGGCCGCAGCCAACCGCATCAAGGGGCGGATGCATGTGGGCGGTCAGGACCATATGTATCTCGAAGGCCATATCGCCTTTGCCATTCCCGGCGAGGACGATGAGGTCGTTGTACACTGCTCGACCCAGCACCCCTCCGAGGCGCAGCATATGGTGGCGCATGTTCTGGGCGCGCCCTCAAATGCCGTGGTCGTGAATGTCCGGCGCATGGGCGGCGGGTTCGGCGGCAAGGAAAGCCAGATGAACCTGTTCTGCGCCGTCGCCGCCATCGCCGCCAAGAAGTGGAACCGCGCCGTCAAAATCCGCCCCGACCGCGATCAGGACATGACCGCAACCGGCAAGCGGCATGATTTTGTGATCGACTACGACGTGGCCTTCGATGAAACCGGGCATATTCAGGCGGTGGATGGCAGCTTTGCCGCCCGCTGCGGGTTCTCCGCCGATCTGTCGGGCCCGGTGACCGACCGTGCGCTGTTTCACGCCGATAACGCCTATTTCTATCCCAATGTGCGCCTGACCAGCCATCCGATGAAAACCAACACCGTGTCGAACACGGCTTTCCGTGGCTTTGGTGGCCCGCAGGGAGTGATCGCGGCGGAACGCATCATCGAAGAGATCGCCTATGCGACCGGTCAGGACCCGCTGGATGTGCGCAAAGCCAATTTCTATGGCGGCAAGGGCCGCGATCTGACGCCGTATCATCAAACGGTTGAGGACAATATCATCGACCGCCTTGTGGGTGAGTTGGAAGACAGTGCCGAATACCGCAAGCGGCGGCAGGAGATCATCGCCTTTAACGCCAGCTCACTGGCGCTGAAAAAGGGCATCGCGCTGACCCCGGTGAAATTCGGCATCTCCTTCACCGCCACCTGGTACAACCAGGCCGGTGCGCTGGTGCATGTCTATAATGACGGCTCGATCCACCTCAATCACGGCGGCACCGAGATGGGCCAGGGGCTGAATACCAAGGTCGCCCAGATCGTCGCCGAAGCGTTCCAGGTCGACATTGACCGGATCAAGATCACCAAAACCACAACCGAGAAGGTGCCGAACACCTCCGCCACGGCCGCCTCCAGCGGGACCGACCTGAACGGGATGGCCGCACTGGAGGCGGTCAAACAGATTCAGGCGCGTCTGGTTGCTTTTGCGTCCGAGAAATGGGGTGTCGCCCCCGAAGAGGTCGTGTTCCTTGCCAATGATGTTCATGTGGGCGCGCAGGTCATTCCCTTCGACGCCTTCATCAAACAGGCGTATCTGGCGCGGATACAGCTCTCCGCCGCCGGATTCTACAAAACCCCGAAAATCCACTGGGACCGGGACAAGGGGCAAGGCCGCCCGTTCTACTACTATTCTTATGGCGCGGCCTGTTCCGAGGTGGTCATTGACACGCTCACCGGCGAATATCGGGTCGAGCGCACGGACCTCTTGCATGATGTCGGGCGCTCGCTGAACCCCGCGCTGGACAAGGGTCAGGTCGAAGGCGCGTTTGTTCAGGGGATGGGGTGGCTGACCACCGAAGAGCTTTGGTGGGACGAGGCGGGCCGCCTGCGGACGCATGCCCCATCGACCTACAAGATCCCCTTGGCATCGGACCGGCCACGCGTGTTCAACGTGAACCTCGCCGACTGGTCGGAAAACCGCGAGCTGACCGTCAAACGCTCCAAAGCCGTGGGCGAGCCGCCCTTCATGCTGGGCATATCGGTGTTCGAGGCGCTGTCGATGGCGGTCGCCTCGGTGGCCGATTACAAGACCTGCCCGCGCCTGGACGCGCCTGCCACGCCAGAACGCGTGTTGATGGCCGTCACCCGGCTCAGAAACGGGGGGTAGGATATGGCCCGCACGTCCAAATCCCTGTCGACCTTTCTACAGGTCCAAGGCCCAGTGATCCGCATTTCGCTCACCCGAGTCCGCGGATCGTCACCCCGCAATGAAGGGACCGAGATGTTTGTCTCGGTGCAAGCACTCTGGGGCACCATTGGCGGCGGGCAGTTGGAACATCTCGCCATCGAGCAAGCCCGCGACATGTTGAGCGCGGGCATCCTGAACAGGGACATGGATGTGCCTTTGGGCCCCGAAATCGGGCAGTGCTGCGGCGGGCGGGTGGAACTGTCCCTGTCGCGCATGCGCGCATCTGACAAGCGCGCCGCCCTGCTACGCGTAGGCGACGCCGATGCCGCCCCGCCCCATGTCTATGTCATGGGCGGCGGCCATGTCGGGCGGGCGCTGGCTAATCTGTTCCAGCACCTGCCGGTGCGCTGCATCTTGATCGACACCCGCGCGCAGGAGATCGCGCTTTGCCAGGCCGACGTGGAATGCCGCGTCAGCGCCATCCCCGAGGTCGACATCATGACCGCCCCAAAGGACAGCGCGTTCATTGTCCTGACCCATGATCACGGTCTCGACTTCCTGCTGACATCAGCCGCACTGGAGCGTGGCGACGCGCGTTATGTGGGCATGATCGGATCAGCCACGAAGCGGACCAAGTTCCGCAACTGGGCGCGCAAGCACTGCGATGGCCAGACAATTGAACATCTGAATTGCCCCATCGGGGCAAGCGGTAGCCGCGACAAGCGGCCCAGCATCATCGCCTCCTTCGTGGTGGCCGAAGTGATGGCTGAATTGACCTCTGAAACTGCCGCAACCGCCTCTTACGGGGCACCCGACGCATACGCGTCGGGACAACACCAAAACCAGCAAGGGATTTCGGGCTGACACCGTCAGAGCGAGGGCTGGTTCCATCAGAGGAGGAGACCGTCATGGACGGGAGGACCTACGACTACAAGCTGTTTACGCGCAGCGACTTCAGCGCCTTCTGGGCGCTGTTCACCGATAACCTTGTCAATCTGCTGATCCTCTCCGGGGTCTGTCAGTTCGTATTTCAGATGCCCGCCGAGATCGTGTTCGGCCGCATCGTTCCCGGTGCCGCCATCGCCATCCTGGCCGGTGTCGCCGTCTATACCTACATGGCCAAATGGGCCGCAAACCTGCAGGGGAAAGACGTGACCGCCCTGCCCTATGGCATCTCGACACCGGTGATGTTCGTCTATCTCTTCGGCGTAATCGGACCGATCTACTGGGCCACACAGGACCCGCTGCTGGCCTGGCAGGTCGGTATCGGCGCGGGGTTCATGGGAGGCATCGTTGCCGCTCTTGGGGCCATCGTAGGGCCGTTTCTCAAGCGCATCACGCCGCGCGCGGGGATGCTGGGCACGCTTTGTGGTATCGCGCTGGTCTTCATCGGATCGGTGCCGCTTGCGGAGATTTTCGAGCACCCGATCATCGGCTTCACATCGCTCTTGTTCATCCTGTGGGGGCTGATCGGGCGGTTCCGTCTGCCGGGCAACATTCCTGCCGGTCTGGTGGCCATCGGGGCAGGCACCATCATCGCGATCATCCTGGGAGAGGCAAAACTCGACGCCAGCGGCATGGGGTTCTATCCGCCCATTCCCTATTTCGGCGACCTGATTGCCGGGGTGCAGTATCTCTTTGCCAACCCGGAACTGTTCCTCGTCCTGATCCCGGTGCAGATCTACAATTTCATCGAGACCATGAACAACGTGGAATCCGCCGAAGCGGCGGGCGATCACTATCCGGTCGGCCTGTGTCAGGTCACCGACGGTGCGGGCACCATGATCGGCGCGCTGTTCGGCTCGCCCTTCCCCACCACGGTCTATATCGGGCACCCGGCCTATAAGCGTCTGGACGCGCATGCGGGCTATATCATCGGCGTTGCTGTCGTGATCGCCGCTGCGGCCTTCCTTGGGTTCCTGTCCTTCCTGGCGGGCCTTATCCCGATCGCGGCTGCTGCGCCGGTGCTGGTCTTCGTTTCGGTCAGCCTGATCACCAACACCGCCTGGGCGGTCAAACCGCTGCACATGGCCGCCGTGTCCTTTGCCATCCTGCCCCATATCTCGGCCTTCCTTATGGTCAAATGGGGGTCGCTGATGAACGCCTTGCGCAGTTCCGGCGTCGAAGGCCTGCCCGCACTTGGCGATGAGGGCCTGACCGCAGCGCTGCTGATGGAAGGCGCGCATTACGAGGGCCATCTGGCATTGAGCCAGGGTGCCATCCTGACCGGTCTGATCTGGGGCGCAATCGTGGCTGACGTGATCGACGGGCGCTTCCGCATGGCGGGTGGCTTCGCCATCGCGGCAGCGGTGATGTCCTCGATCGGGGTGATCCACTCCTTCACGCTGCAGGCCCCGCAGATGGACGGGATCACCATCGGCTATCTGATCATAGGAGCGTTCCTGTATCTCTACCCGCTGCTCGCGCCGAAGGGAGATCTGGAACATCGGGTCATCGTCCCCGACGAACCCGATTTGATCGACGACGACACGCCTGCGCAACAGGCCTGATCGCAAACCGGGGCGGCGCAGCAGCCGCCCCGACCCATTCCAGGTGATGCAAAGAGACCAACCATGACCCAGACAGTGCTGCGCGGACGCGTGCTGACATTTCACGCCGAGCCGAAAGATGGCGGGGACACCAGCGCCTATAGCTATATCGAAGACGGGGCCGTGCTGGTCCGTGACGGGCTGATCCGAAAAACCGGCAGCTCCACAGAGGTGACGGCCCATGCCCCGGATGCCCAGGTCATCGACCACCGGCCACACCTGCTGATGGCGGGTTTCATCGATACCCATCTCCATTTTCCGCAGGTGCAAGTGATTGCATCCTGGGGGTCGCAACTGCTGGATTGGCTCAACACCTACACCTTTCCCGAAGAAACACGCTTTGCCGATCCCGATCACAGCGCGCTTATGGCCGAGAGGTTCTTCGACCAGCTGATCGCTCATGGCACCACAACAGCAGTGGCCTTCTGTTCCGTCCACAAAGCCTCCGTCACCGCGTTTTTTCAGGAAGCGACAAAGAAAAAGCTGCGGATGCTGGGCGGCAAGGTGATGATGGATCGCAATGCGCCCGCCGCTCTGAGGGACACAGCGCAGACGGGCTATGATGACAGCAAGGCGTTGATCGACGCATGGCATGGCACCGGGCGGTCAAGCTATGTCATCACGCCGCGCTTTGCCATCACCTCCACGCCCGAACAGATGGAGATGGCACAGGCTCTGGTGCGGGAACACGGCGACTGCCATGTGCAGACCCACCTGTCCGAAAACCGTGACGAGATCGCATATACGCTGGAGCTCTATCCGCAGGCCCGCGACTATCTGGATGTGTATCAATCCTACGGGCTGCTTGGCCCCAAGACCTTGCTAGGCCACTCCATCCACCTTGAACCACGCGAGATCGACGCGCTGGCCGAAACCGGGGCACACCCGGTGTTTTGCCCGACCTCGAACCTGTTTCTGGGCAGCGGGCTTTTCGACAATGCCGGTCTGCGCGCGCGCGGCATCACCAACGGGATCGCCACCGATATCGGCGCGGGCACAAGCTATTCCATGCTGCAGACCCTCAACGAGGGCTACAAGGTTCTGCAACTGCAGGGCCAGTCCCTGCACCCGCTGCAGGCCTTCCACTGGGCCACGCGCGGCAATGCCTGCGTCCTTGGGATGGAAGACAAGATCGGCACGCTCGACCCCGGCACCGAGGCTGATATCGTCGTCCTCAACGCGCGCAGCACCGAGGCGATGGCCCTGCGCATGGATCGCGCAGAGACCTTGTCCGAAGAGCTGTTCATCCTGCAAATGATGGGCGATGACAGGGCCATCGAAGAGGTCTATGTCAGCGGCACGCCGAGCAAGACCGCCTCCGCCATACGCGCAACTCGCGCCCGGGTCCCGGAATACGCGTGAGCCGCACCACCTTACGAATTTCCAAGCAGCGCGCCGGGATTATCAAGCGAATGCGAAAGGTGCTGTAACCCCGATGCGGGTGGCCAGCCGGTGTCCGGCCCAACATATTTGACCCAAGCCGCACAAAAGACAGGAGCCTTGATGTCAACGAGTTACTACGCCCCAAAAGGCGGGCATCCCGGTCAAGAGCAGCTCCTGACGGATCGGGCGGTCTTCACCGATGCTTATGCCGTCATTCCAAAAGGAACGATGCGCGACATCGTGACCAGCTTTCTTCCATTCTGGGATGACACCCGGCTTTGGGTGATAGCCCGCCCGATGAGCGGCTTTGCCGAAACGTTTTCGCAATACATCATGGAGGTCGCGCCCGGCGGTGGCTCGGATCACCCCGAAACCGACCCGGGTGCCGAAGGGGTCCTGTTTGTCGTCGAGGGCACAGCATCCCTGACTGTGGACGGTGGCGAACATCATCTGACCGAAGGTGGCTATGCCTACCTGCCGCCATCATCCTACTGGACCCTGCGCAACACCTCGGACGAGGTGCTTCGCTTCCACTGGATTCGCAAAGCCTATGAGGCTGTGCCGGGTCTGGCCGCCCCCGACGTGATCATCGCCAACGAGCAGGACATCGCACCAACGGTCATGCCCGACACGGACGGCAAATGGGCGACGACGCGCTTTGTTGATCCAACTGACCTGCGCCACGATATGCATGTCACCATCGTCACCTTCGAACCCGGGGCGGTCATTCCCTTCCTCGAAACCCATGTGATGGAGCATGGGCTCTACGTGCTGGAGGGCAAAGCCGTCTACCGTCTGAACAATGACTGGGTCGAGGTCGAAGCAGGCGATTACATGTGGCTGCGGGCCTTCTGCCCGCAGGCCTGTTATGCGGGCGGTCCGGGCAAATTCCGCTATCTGCTCTACAAGGACGTCAACCGCCACATGGCGCTGCGCCCGCTGGCGGGCACGGCCAAAACTAACCCGCCTCTCAGGTCCGCCGCCGAGTAGCATGCCCCCCGATGGCGAGCGAGAGCGCCTGAGCAGCCTCCATCACGGAGCCGCTCAGGCGCGCGATGTCATCCCTGCCGACGCGGCTGGTCGGGCCGGACACGGAAATCCCGGCGACCGCCTCGCCATTGACGTCAAAGACCGGCGCCGCGATGCAGCGCATGCCGAGGTTTTTCTCTTCCCCGTCGATGGCAAACCCGGCCCGGCGTATCTCTGCGAGATTGTCGCGCAGGGCGGCGAGGTCGGTGATGGTAAATTCGGTGAACGCCTCAAACGGTTTGCCTTGCAGGGTTCGGGTCAACCGCGCCTCATCCATCTCGGCCAGCAACGCCTTGCCGATGCCCGAAGCATGCATCGGTGACAGGGTGCCGGGCGGAAAGAAGGCCCGGATATTCGCATAGGTCTCAACCTGGCTCAGAAACAGCACAGAGCCTTCTTTTTCGATCCCCAGATTGGCCGTTTCCCCGGTCTCTTCCATCAGCTTGCGCAACAAAGGTCGCGCGCAGTCGACAAGGCTTGTCCGTCTGAGAAACCGCGCCCCGATGACAAAAGCCTGCGGCCCGATATGCCAGACCTGCTCGACCGGGTCGAATTCGACCAATCCCCTGCCCTCCAGCGTCACCAGCACCCGGTAGACCGTCGCCGGAGATTGCCCCATCTCGGCGGAAATCACCGTCAACGCCTTGCCCTGCGCCTCGCTGAGAAACTCAAAAACCTCCATCGCGCGATCTAGGGATTTGATGGTGTTCTGCGCGGTCTTATCCTCCCAGCCGCGCGGCCTGCCGCGCGCCCGACGGGGGCTGGTTTCGCCATTGTTTTGAGATTTCATATAATGCCTCAGATTTTCGCGAAGAGCATTTTCACAATATGAAAAACGTAAAGCGCTGACAACAGTATATTATTCCAAAGCGACCGAAAATGAAAAACGATTTCAAAAAAATATCACCCGGTTCGGGATCGCGCTAGAAACAGCGTAACGATCTAAGGAGATGGATATGAGCTTTCAAAACCCTGTTTTCATTCCGGGGCCAACCAACATCCCGGAAGCTCTGCGCAAAGCCTGCGATATGCCGACCATAGACCATCGCTCGCCGCTGTTCGGGCAGATTCTGCACCCGGCCCGGGACGGGGTGCGCAGGGTGCTCAAAAGCGCATCGGCTGAGATTTTCATCTTTCCCTCCACCGGCACTGGCGGCTGGGAAACGGCGCTGACCAATTGCCTGAGCGCAGGCGACACGGTTCTGGCCGCGCGCAACGGCATGTTCTCGCATCGCTGGATCGATATGTGTCAGCGCCATGGACTGGATGTGCGGATAGTCGAGACTCCCTGGGGCGATGGCCTGCCAGCCGACCGCTACGAAGAGATTCTGACCGCCGACACGCAGCACCGGATCAAGGCCGTGCTTGCGACCCATAATGAAACGGCGACCGGCGTGAAATCCGATATTGCCGCTGTGCGCCGCGCGCTGGATGCGGCGGGCCACCCTGCCTTGCTGTTTGTCGATGGCGTATCCTCGATCGGGTCGATGGATTTCCGGTTCGACGAATGGGGCGTGGACGTCGCCGTCACCGGGTCGCAAAAGGGCTTCATGCTGCCTGCCGGGCTTGCCATTGTCGGGTTCAGCGACAAGGCCATGGCCGCCACCAGGACGGGCACCCTGCCCCGGACCTTCTTTGACGTGCATGACATGGCCAAGGTCTATGCCAACAATGCCTATCCCTACACGCCCGCCGTGGGTCTGCTGAACGGCCTTAACGAGGCCTGCGCGATGCTGCTGAGCGAAGGTTTGGACAACGTCTTCGCCCGCCACCACCGCATCGCCAGCGGCGTGCGCAAGGCGGTTGCGGCCTGGGGAATGGAGCTCTGCGCCAATAGCCCCGAGCTCTATTCCGACACGGTCAGCGCCATCCGCACGCCCGAGGGGTTCAACGCCACCGATATCGTGACCCATGCGGCCGAAACCTATGGCGTCGCCTTTGGTGTCGGGCTGGGAGAAGTTGCCGGCAAAGTGTTCCGCATCGGCCATCTGGGCAGCCTGACCGACGTGATGACCCTGAGTGGCATCGCCACGGCAGAGATGTGCATGGCTGATCTTGGCCTCGACATCACGCTCGGCTCGGGCGTTGCGGCGGCACAGGAGTATTACCGGGGCCACCCCTCGCTCGCGCACAAGGATGCCGCGTGATGAAGGACAGCGCGATGTATATTCCAACCTATGACGACATGCTGGCCGCCCATACCCGGATCAGCCCGTTCATCCACCGCACACCAGTCCTGACCTCCTCCTACCTGGATGAACTGACCGGGGCGCAGCTGTTCTTCAAATGCGAGAACTTTCAGAAAGCGGCGGCGTTTAAGGTGCGCGGTGCCTCAAATGCGGTGTTCGGCCTGGACGAGGACGAGGCCAGTAACGGCGTCTGCACCCATTCCTCGGGCAACCATGCGCTGTCGCTCAGCTACGCGGCGGGTCGCCGCGGCATCCCTTGCAACGTGGTGATGCCGCGCACCGCGCCTCAAGCCAAGAAAGACGCGGTCATCGGATATGGCGGTACCATCACCGAATGCGAGCCCTCGACCACGTCGCGCGAGGCAGTGTTTGCCGAGGTGCAGGCCGCGACCGGGGGCAATTTTGTGCATCCTTACAACGATCCGCGCGTGATCGCCGGTCAGGGCACCTGTAGCCGCGAGCTGATGGAGCAGACCGGCGGCGTCGATATGGTCGTCGCGCCGATCGGTGGCGGCGGCATGATTTCGGGCACCTGCCTGACCCTGTCACACATGGCCCCGGAAACCCGGATCATCGCTGCCGAGCCGGAGCAGGCGGATGACGCCTATCGCAGCTTCAAGGCCGGTCACATCATCGCGGATGATGCGCCGGACACGATCGCCGATGGGCTGAAAGTACCGCTCAAGGACCTGACCTGGCATTTCGTGTCGAACCACGTGAGCGACATTCTGACGGCGAGCGAAGATGAGATCGTCGACGCCATGAAGCTCACCTGGAAACGCATGAAGATCGTGATGGAGGCAAGCTCTGCCGTGCCGCTGGCCACCATCCTCAAGAACAAAGACCGGTTCGCAGGCAAGCGCGTCGGTGTCATCGTTACCGGCGGGAATGTCGATCTGGACAGCCTGCCCTGGATCAAGTGAAGGGAGCCAACCCAATGAACGCACAGACAAATTTCAAAGGCCTCGAAGTGGGCTTTGATGTTCCCGCCCTGCCCGGCATGGACGAGGCCGACATCCAGACCCCCTGCCTGGTGCTGGATCTGGACGCGCTGGAGCGCAACATCACAAAAATGGGCGATTATGCAAAAGCCCACGGCATGCGCCACCGGGTGCATGGCAAGATGCATAAATCCGTCGATGTCGCCAAGCTGCAGGAAAAGCTGGGCGGCTCGGTCGGCGTGTGCTGCCAGAAAGTGTCCGAGGCCGAGGTGTTCGCCCGTGGTGGCATCAAGGATGTTCTGGTCTCCAACCAGGTGACCGATCCGGTCAAGATCGACCGTCTGGCGCGGATGCCGAAGCTGGGCGCGCGGGTTCTGTGCTGCGTGGATGATCCGGAAAACGTCGCGACGCTATCTGCCGCTGCGGTCAAACACGGCACCCAGATCGAAGCATTGGTCGAGATCGACTGTGGCGCGGGTCGCTGCGGCGTGACCACCACGCAGCAGGTCGTCGATATTGCCAAACTGCTTGACGCGGCCGAGGGGCTGAGATTTGCGGGCATTCAGGCCTATCAGGGTGCGATGCAGCATATGGACAGCTACGAGGATCGCAAAGCCAAGCTCGACGTGGCCGTGGCGCAGGTCGCCGAGGCGGTCACCGCCCTCAAGGCACAGGGTCTGGACTGTGACATCGTCGGCGGCGGCGGCACGGGGTCCTACTATTTCGAAAGCACTTCGGGCGTCTATAACGAGCTTCAATGCGGTTCTTACGCCTTCATGGACGCCGACTACGGGCGCATTCTGGACAAGGACGGCAAGCGTATCGATCAGGGCGAGTGGGAAAACGCGCTGTTCATTCTGACCACAGTGATGAGCCACGCCAAATCCGACAAGGCCATTGTCGATGCGGGCCTGAAGGCCCAGTCACTCGATAGCGGCCTGCCGACCATCTTTGGCCGGGATGATGTCGAATATGTCAAATGTTCCGACGAACATGGCGTGGTTGCCGACCCGGATGGCGTGCTCAAGGTCAATGACAAGCTCAAGCTGGTGCCAGGTCATTGTGACCCGACCTGCAACGTGCACGACTGGTATGTCGGGGTGCGGAACGGAAAGGTCGAAACGCTCTGGCCGGTCTCTGCGCGCGGCAAGGCGTATTGAACAGCATAGGGGGTCCGGCAGGGTGTTGGATCAAGACGCCCGCGTGCAGTGGCCACCCAAGGTAAGCACGCGGGCGCACGAGGTTTTTCGACAAGGAGCACATATATGCTGATCGTCCCCGAGCGCGAGATCGCCGATCTCATGACGCGCGAGGCCGCCTTTGAGGCGGTCGAAAAGGTTTTTGCGGCCATGGCCGCCGGAGATGCCTATAACTTTCCCGTGGTCCGCGAGGCGATCGGCCACGAAGACGCGCTTTATGGCTTCAAGGGGGGCTTTGATCAGGCCGGTCTGACCCTTGGGCTGAAGGCGGGCGGATACTGGCCGCACAATCTTGAGAAGCGTGAGATCATCAATCACCAATCGACCGTCTTCCTGTTCGACCCCGACACGGGCAAGGCCAAGGCCATGGTCGGCGGCAACCTGTTGACCGCTCTGCGCACGGCGGCAGCGTCCTCGGTGTCGATCAAACATCTTGCCCGCCCGGACGCCTCGGTCATCGGAATGATAGGCGCCGGTCATCAGGCAGCCTTCCAGCTCCGTTCTGCCCTGGAACAGCGCGATTTCGACAAGGTGATCGGCTGGAATTTCCACCCCGAGATGCTGCCGAAAATCGAAAGAGTTGCGACCGAGGCAGGCCTGCCCTTCGAGGCGGTGCAGCTTGAGGGTATGGCTGAGGCGGATGTCATCATCTCGATCACATCGGCCTTTTCGCCCTCGCTGATGGCAGATCATGTCTCACCGGGCACGCATATCGCCTGCATGGGCACCGACACCAAAGGCAAGCAGGAGGTCGAGGCCGCGCTGCTCGCCAAGGCGGCAGTTTTCACCGACGAGGTGGCACAATCGATATCCATCGGCGAGGCCCAGCATGCCATTGCCGCCGGACTGATCGCGGAAGCGGATGTTGCCCAACTTGGCGCAGTGATTAATGGCACCCATCCCGGGCGCAGCTCGCACGATCAGATCACGCTGTTTGACGGCACGGGCGTGGGCCTGCAGGACCTCGCGGTGGCCGCCGCGGTGGTTGATCTGGCGGTTGCCAAGGGCATCGCCATGAAGGTCGATTTCTGATCCGGAAAGCTCTTACAAGAACGACCCGAATGCAAAAGCGGCGCCCCTTCGGCGCCGCTTTTCTGTTTGCGTTAATGGGTGCAACGCGCAAACGCCACACCCGGCCAACTCAGGCATGCCCGTCATGCGGCAGCGAGCCTTTGCTATGTCCTGCCATACCGCCTGAGACCTCTTCGGTTGCTTCGTCCGACAACTCCTCGGGCAGGATCAGGTTCAGCACGATGGCAATCAGGGCAGCAGGCAGCAACCCGCTTGTCATCAGGATGCGCAGCGTGTCCGGCAGGTATTGCACAGCTTTCGGATCAAGCTGCAACCCAAGCCCGATGGACAGAGAGATCGCAAAGATCACCATGTTGCGGCGATTCCAGTTCACGTCGGACAGCATCGAGATGCCCGCAGCAACCACCATGCCGAACATGACGATGACGCCACCGCCCAGAACCTCGATCGGGATGGTGCGGATCACAGCGCCCACTTTTGGCACCAACCCGCACAGGATCAGGAACAGCGCGCCGATGGTCACCACATGGCGGCTCATGACACCCGTCATGGCGATCAGGCCCACATTCTGGCTGAACGACGTGTTGGGGAAGCCGCCGAAGATACCGGCAACCGCAGAGCCAACACCGTCAGCATAGGTCGCGCCGGTGATTTCCTCTTCGGTCGCTTCACGCCCGGCACCCCCTTTGGTGACACCCGAGACATCGCCGACGGTTTCCACCGCCGACACAAAAGCCATCAGGCAGAAGCCGACGATGGCGGCGAAGCCAAACTCGAACCCGTATTTGAACGGCACCGGGAAGGCGATGGGTGCCGCGCGGCCCCAGCTTGTTGCGATACCCTCCATTGTGACCATACCCATCGCCATGGCGTAGAAATATCCCACCACTATCCCGATCACGACAGCCGACACCGCCAGCATGCCCTTGGCGTAAAACTTCAGCGCCAGCGTGACAAAGACAACAACCAGGGCCGCCGACCAGTTCAGCAGGCTGCCATATTCCGGCTTGTCGATTGCGGGCACGCCTCCGGCGGCATATTGAATGCCCACTTTCACCAGCGCCAGACCAATCATCGTGACTACCAGCCCGGTCACAAGCGGCGGCAGGGCGAAGCGGATCTTGCCGATGAATGTCGCGATGAAGGCATGAAACAGCCCGCCGACAATAACGCCGCCAAAGAGAACGGGCAGCGCCTCGACGCCCTTGCCCGCGACCAGCGGGATCATGATCGGGATGAAGGCAAAGCTGGTGCCCTGCACAATCGGCAGCCGCGCCCCGACCGGACCGAAGCCAATGGTCTGCAAGAGGGTGGCAATCCCGGCAAACAGCATCGACATCTGGATCAGATAGGTCATATCCGGGAAACCCTGCGCGCCGGCGTCCGACCCGAACCCAAAACCGGCAGCGCCCGCGATGATGATCGCGGGCGTCACGTTTGACACGAACATGGCCAGGACATGCTGAATGCCCAACGGAATAGCGCGGTGGAGCGCCGGGGTGTAATTCGGGTCGCGGAGTTGTTCCGGTGTCCCGATAGATGTGTCTGCCATGGGGGTAATCCTCCTGTGAAGATGCTTTGTGCTGGCCCTTCCGCCAACTTCGATTTTCATCTTTCGATTACGTATTCCGTCTCGAACCAGTATTCCTCAAGGTTCGCGCCCTCTCCGATCCGGTCGATGACCGCAAACAGCCCCGGTTCGGACAGGGGCGTCAGAACGCCGTGCCAGGTGCCGCGGTGAAAATTGATCGCCTGACCCGGCCAGGTGAGAAACGCCAGCGGATCGGTCGGCACACCATCGTTGTCGCGGGCCACGACAACCAGAAACGGATCGGCAGACATCGGCACAAAGGCCTGACTGCCCGCCGGGTGCCGCTCGACCATCCTCAGCGCCAGAGGCAGGGTTTCCTTCTCGCCCCTGAAGATGCTGATGCCAGCCGCCCCATCCGAGAAATCCAGATCCGCCCGATTATGGAACCGGGCGCAGCGGCCTTGGTTGATCAGCTTGTCAGGGGCGCCGCTGGCCTCCATCACATCGCCGTAAGGGGCAAAGGCAGCAGCGGTCAGGGGTTCGGCCTTGATATGTCTGGTCATGCGCCGAGCTTCTCCAGCAGCCGCAATTCGGCGATGCGTTCGACCTGTCGGCAGGCCTCGTCGAATTCGGTCGCCCGGTCATGGTTTATACGGCGTTCAAACGCCTCCATGATCGACGCTTTGGTGTTGTCGCGCACCGCAATGATGAAGGGGAAACCGAATTTTGAGGTATAGGCCTCGTTCAAACGCGTGAAACTGGTGCGTTCCTCATCCGTCAACGCATCCAAGCCGACAGAGGCCTGCTCAGCCGTGGATTCTGCAGTCAGCCGCTTGGCTTCGGCAAGCTTGCCCGCCAGATCCGGGTGCGCGGTCAGAACGCCAAGGCGTTTGTCCTCGGACGCGGCGCGGAACACGCGAGCCAGCATCTGATGGACGCCGCACGCCGTGTCATGCGTGGGCCCCAGTTCCAGATCATGCGCGCCTTCGGCAATCCAGGGGCTGTGCTCAAAAATACCGCCGAACTCGGCCACAAAGCTGTCGCGGTCCATCTCGGAGGGGCGGGGGTTTTGCATCGGGGGGTTCTCCTGCGCCCAGTGCTGCGCGATCTGCAGCCGCGTCGCGAACCAGACGCCATCGTGGGATTTGAAATACTCGATCACCCGGCGCAGGGCGGCGGCACGACCGGGACGCCCGATCAGACGGCAATGCAGACCAATCGACAGCATCTTGGGCGCACTGGCGGCCCCCTCTTCATAGAGCGTGTCGAAGCTGTCCCTCAGATAGGTTTCGAACTGATCGCCGCTGGTAAAGCCCGCCTGAATGGCAAAACGCATATCGTTGCAATCCAGCGTGTAGGGAACGATCAACTGATCCCGCGCGCCAAAACGCATCCAATAGGGCAGATCATCAGCATAGCTGTCCGCGACATAGTCGAACTGGCCGGTCTCAGCCGCCAGCCGCACGGTGTTGTTGGAACAGCGACCGGTATACCAGCCGCGCGGGGCCTCGCCCGTTGCCTCACGGTGCAGCCGGATCGCCTCGGCAATCTGGGCGCGTTCTTCTTCTTCGGGCATATCCTTATGTTCGACCCATTTCAGGCCATGGCTGGCAATCTCCCAGCCCGCGCCTTTCATCGCGGCAACCTGTTCCGGCGCACGTGCCAGGGCCGTTGCAACCCCGTAAACGGTGATCGGCAGATCGCTCAACAACCGGTGAACCCGCCAGAACCCGGCGCGCGCGCCGTATTCATAGATCGATTCCATGTTCCAATGGCGCTGACCGGGCCAGGGTTGCGCGCCGGTGATCTCGGACAGAAACGCCTCAGAGGCCGCATCCCCATGCAGGATGTTGTTTTCGCCGCCTTCTTCATAATTCAGCACGATCTGCACGGCGATCTTCGCGCCATTCGGCCAGTTCGCGGCGGGCGGGGTAGCGCCATAGCCTGTCATGTCACGGGGGTAGCGGGTCACGCTTGTGTTCCTTTTGCTTTCATTCCTCAGTAATCCAAAACAATTCAAAAATTTTTCAAAAAAACGACGAAAGAGTATCTTGCCCAGAGCGCTTTGCAGCTTGCTAAGCATTGCGCCTATAAAAACAGCACCGAAAAAAGGAGAGGCGACAATGACCGGATATCTGACAACTCATGTGCTTGACACCGCGCGTGGCTGTCCGGCGCAAGGCCTCAGGGTCGAGCTTTACCGGCTCGACGGGGACAAGCGCATGCATCTCAAGACGCTTGTGACCAATGATGACGGGCGCACGGATGAACAAATCCTGCCCGCCGAGGCGTTCGAAACCGGTGTGTATGAGCTGGTCTTTCACGCGGGCAGCTATCTTGACGCCTGTGGCACCCCGCCCGAGACCCCGCGCTTCCTCGATGTCATCCCTCTCAGGTTCGGCATGTCGGAGGCCTCGCATTACCACGTGCCGCTGCTGCTGTCGCCGTTCGGCTATTCCACCTATCGCGGCAGCTAGGCCCGAAGCGCACTGCCGCGAATGACCTTGCCAATCCGCTCGATCACGAACTCCATGAACAGGCGTGTTTTGGGGTCTTGCCATTTGCGGTGGGTGAACAGGCACGCCATCTGGATGGATTCCGGCGGTGTCTCGGTCGCGACCGGAACAAGCGCGCCGGATTTGATATGTTCCGAAACCTCAAAAAGCGGTTTCATGGCAATCCCGTTCCCGGCCAGCGCCCAATCGGTCAGCACATCGCCATCATCGGATTCATAGCGGCCCGAAACCGCAAATTTCTTGGGTCCCTCCGGCGTCACCAACGGCCATTGAAACTCGGTGGCTCCCGGGAACCGCAGGTTCAGGCATTCATGACGCTCTGACACCAGCTGTTCACCGGATGCCGGGTTGCCGCGCTCCGCGATGTAAGAGGGCGCGGCGCAGAGCACCCGGTCAACATCGGCAATCTTGCGGATGCGCAGATTGCTGTCTTCGGGCTGGCCCAGAAAAAACGCCAGGTCGAGCCCCTCGGTCGTCAGATCGACATTGCGGTCGGTCAGTCGCAGCCGGATTTTGACCTCGGGATATTCCTTCAGGAAATTGGGCACCTGCGGCGCGATCAACCGACGCCCGACGCCCAACGGGGCGGCCACATAGAGAGAACCCTTGGGGTATTCGGTAATATTGACGACCTGCGCCTCGGCGCTTTCGACGGATTCCAGGATGTCACAGGCCCCGGTGTAAAAGGCCTGCCCCTGCTCGGTCGGCGTCAGGCTGCGCGTCGTCCGCTGGAACAGCCTCACGCTCAGATGCTCTTCGAGTTGCGAGATGCGTGACGAGGTCACCGCCGGCGAGATACGCAAATCGCGGCCCGCGGCCGACATGCTTCCCAGTTCATAGACGCGCACAAAGGTGCGGATATTGTCGAGATAGGACATTGTTCTGTTTTTTTTGATGCTTCTTGATATTCTTCGACAATACCAGAGTAATGCGCGGTCGCATAGGGTGCCCCGGTAAAGAACAAGAGGAATCTGCTATGTATGATCTGGCTGTGGCGTGGGACTGGATCGCGTTCTCGGTCCGCTGGTTGCATGTCATTACCGCGATGGCGTGGATTGGCGCGTCATTCTATTTCATCGCCCTCGACCTCATGCTGAAGCCAAACCCGGCATTGCCGGATGGTGCCTATGGCGAAGAATGGGAGGTGCATGGCGGCGGCTTCTATCATACCGTCAAATATCTGGTGGCCCCGGCGCAGATGCCCGAACATCTGACCTGGCACAAATGGCAGAGCTACACGACATGGCTTTCGGGCGCGGCCCTGCTGATGATCATGTATTGGGTCGGCGGCGAGTTGTTCCTGCTCGACCCAACGAAGGCCGATCTGTCGCTGTGGCAGGGAATCCTGATCTCTGGCGGGTCTCTGACCATCGGCTGGTTGCTCTATGATCAGATGTGCAAATCCCGGCTCAGCGAGCATCCGACCGTCCTGATGTTGCTCTTGTTCGTGATCCTTGTGGCGATGTCCTGGGGCTATAATCAGATCTTCACAGGGCGCGCGGCGCTGCTGCATCTGGGGGCCTTTACGGCCACGATCATGACCGCGAACGTGTTCTTTCAGATCATGCCAAACCAGCGCATCGTTGTGGCGGATCTCAAGGCCGGGCGGACCCCGGATGCCAAATACGGCAAGATCGCCAAGGTCCGCTCAACCCATAACAACTATCTGACCTTGCCGGTCGTCTTCCTGATGTTGTCGAACCACTATCCGCTGGCCTTCGGCACGCAATATGCCTGGATCATTGCCAGCCTGATCTTCCTGACCGGCGTCACCATCCGCCACTACTTCAACACCATGCATGCAACAGGCAAAGGCCCGCATTGGACATGGGGTGTGACGGTCATCCTGATGATCCTGATTGCCTGGCTGTCCTCGGTGCGCCCGACGCAAACCCTTGAACAGGCCGAGGCCCAGCCCCTGACCCAATACGAGCAGAAATTTGCCTCTGCCGCCAGCTTTGACGAGGCCTATGATACGGTGCTCGGCAACTGCTCGATGTGTCACGCTCGCGAGCCGGTCTGGGGCACCATGAAATGGGCCCCCAAAGGCGTCTATCTGGAAACGCCGGGTGACGTCGCGCGGCAAGCTGACCAAATCTATCTGCAGGCCGGCATAAGCCATGCCATGCCGCCCCCCAACGCGGTGCAAATGGATGAAGAGGGCCGCGCCGTGATCGTCGCCTGGGTAAACGAGGTCCGGCAGAAAGAGTGAAAGCGGAGGGTGGCAATCACGAATGTAACGGGACATGCAGGCCCTGCTATTTTCTCGCAATCCGCACCCCTTAAGGTCTGATTCAACATCACCGATGTCGGGTTTGAGAATACCCAAAAGGCGAATTTGCGTGAATTCTGGCAAAAAAGGTCCGATTCATGCGATATTCCGGCTTCAAGGTCATCAAAGAGGCGCTCACCGGTCACAAAGGGTGGAAACCGGCCTGGCGCGATCCCGAACCCAAGGCGCAGTATGACGTCGTGGTGATTGGCGGTGGCGGGCATGGGCTGGCCACGGCGCATTACCTTGCCAAGGTCTATGGACAGCGCAATGTCGCGGTGATCGAAAAGGGTTGGATCGGCGGCGGCAATGTGGGCCGGAACACCACCATCATCCGCTCGAACTATCTGCTGGATGGCAACGAACCCTTCTACGAATTCTCGCTGAAGCTGTGGGAGGGGCTGGAACAGGACCTGAACTATAACGCGATGGTCAGCCAGCGCGGGATCATCAACCTGATCCACTCGGACGCGCAGCGCGACGCCTTCACGCGGCGCGGCAATGCGATGATCCTGAACGGGGCCGATGCGGAGCTGCTGGACGCCGAGCAGGTGCGCAAGGAATATCCCTATCTGAACTTCAACGATGCGCGCTTTCCGATCAAAGGCGGGCTGATGCAGCGGCGTGGCGGCACGGTGCGCCATGATGCGGTGGCCTGGGGTTATGCCCGCTCGGCCGATAGCCATGGCGTCGATATCATCCAGAATTGCGAGGTCACCGGGTTCCGCATCGAGGACGGCAAATGCCTTGGCGTCGAAACCTCAAAAGGCTTCATCGGCGCGGGCAAGGTCGGCTGCGCGGTTGCGGGCAACTCGGGGCGCGTGATGGGGATGGCCGATATCCGGCTGCCCATCGAAAGCCATGTGCTGCAGGCCTTCGTCTCGGAAGGTCTCAAACCGGTCCTGCCGGGCGTCATCACTTTTGGCGCGGGGCATTTCTATGTCAGCCAGTCCGACAAGGGCGGGCTGGTCTTCGGCGGCGATATCGACGGCTATAACACCTACGCCCAACGCGGCAACTTGCCGGTGGTCGAGGATGTCTGCGAGGGCGGGATGGCCCTGATGCCGATGATCGGCCGCGCGCGGCTCTTGCGGATGTGGGGCGGCATCATGGACATGTCGATGGATGGCTCGCCCATCATCGACCGGACGCCGGTCGAAGGGCTCTATTTCAACGGCGGCTGGTGTTATGGCGGGTTCAAGGCAACCCCGGCCTCGGGCTATTGCTTCGCCCATCTTCTGGCTCGGAATGAGCCACACCCCACCGCCACCGCCTATCGGCTGGACCGGTTCCGCACCGGTCGGATGATCGACGAAAAAGGCGCGGGCAATCAGCCCAACCTGCATTGAGGGGAACGACACCATGATTATCGACCACCCCTTGCTGGGGCCGCGTGACAGTTCGGAATTTGTCTATCTCGGCGATGCCTCCCTGATCGACCGGCCCGACTGGCAGGCTGAGAACGCGGCAGAGGCCTTTTATGACTACGCCTATCTGCGCGACAATCCCGCCGGGGAACATCGCGAGCTGTGGTTTCACGAAAGCGGCGACCGGTCCTGGCTGGTGGTCACGCGCAATACCATGACCCATGAGATTTCAAAGGTGGAACTGGCCCGCGACGTGGCCCGGGCGCAGGGGCGATCCAAATGACCCAAGGCAACAGGCTGAGCGGCGGCCAGATCGACCGCAATACGACCCTGAATTTCAAATTCGACAACCGCAGCTACACCGCCCATCCCGGCGATACGCTGGCATCGGCCCTGCTGGCCAACAATGTGCGCCTGATCGGGCGGTCGTTCAAATATCACCGCCCGCGCGGCTTGCTGACCGCTGGCTCCGAGGAACCCAACGGGATCGTTGAACTGCGCACAGGCAACCGTCAGGAGCCCAACACCCGCGCCACCACGATCGAGATGTTTGACGGGCTGGAGGCGCGGTCTCAGAACCGCTGGCCCAGCCTGAAATTCGATGCTCTGGCGATCAATGACCGGTTCTCGAATTTTCTGACGGCGGGATTCTATTACAAGACCTTCATGTGGCCCGCCGCCTTCTGGGAAAAGCTCTATGAGCCGATGATCCGCCGCGCCGCCGGGCTGGGATCGCTGTCAATGCAGGAGGACCCGGACGAATATGACAAGGGCTTCCGTCACTGCGATCTGCTGATCATCGGGGCCGGTCCCGCCGGTCTGATGGCGGCGCTGACCGCCGGACGAGCGGGCGCGGATGTCATTCTGGCGGATGAGGATTTCGCCCTTGGCGGGCGGCTGAACAGCGAGAGCTTTGCCCTGAACGACGGTACTGCCGCAGACTGGGCGGCGCAGGCCGTGGCTGAACTTTCAGCCCTTCCCAATGTGCGCCTGATGCCACGCACAACGGTGATCGGTGCCTTCGATCACGGCATCTATGGCGCGGTCGAGCGGACCGGCGACCATCTGGCCTCACTGCCCGCAGGCAAGCCGCGCCAGATCCTCTGGCGCATCTACACCAAGCGCAGCTTGCTCTGTGCGGGCGCAACCGAACGCCCGATCGCGTTTGAAAATAACGACCGGCCCGGCATCATGCTCGCCAGCGCGCTGCGGACCTATGCCAACCGGTTTGCCACCACGGCGGCGCAGCGGGTGGCGGTCTTTACCAACAATGATGACGGGCACCGCACCGCCGCCGATCTGCACGCCAAAGGCGTCAAGATCGCCGCCGTGATCGACGTGCGCCCGGATGCACCGATCAATCACGATTATGAAGTCCTGCGCGGCGCGCAAGTCAGCGACACCAAGGGGCGTCTCGGCCTGAGCTTTGTCGAGATCGCGCTGGCCGACGGGTCGACCCGGGTGCTGGAATGCGGCGCGCTGGGTGTGTCGGGCGGCTGGAACCCGAATGTGCATCTGACATGCCATCAGCGTGGACGCCCGGTCTGGAACGACGATCTGGCCGCCTTTGTCCCCGGTACTGACCTGCCGCCGGGTCTGTCGGTGGCAGGCGCGGCCAACGGCGCATTCTCTACCCATGGTGCGCTCCGCTCCGGTGCCGAAAGCGCGATGAAAGCGCTGGATCTGAAAGGATCCCTGCCCGACCTGCCCGCTGCCGAGGATGCACCCGCATCACAAACACCCTTCTGGTATGTGCAGGGCTGTTCCCGCGCCTGGCTTGATCAGCAGAATGATGTGACGGTCAAGGATGTGAAGCTCAGCCATCAGGAAGGCTTCCGCTCGGTCGAGCATCTGAAACGCTATACCACGCTTGGCATGGCGACCGATCAGGGCAAGACCTCGAACATGGGCGGTCTGGCGATCATGGCCGAGCTTGCGGGCAAGTCCATCCCCGAAACCGGCACCACCATTTTCCGCCCGCCCTATACCCCCGTTCCGATCGCCACTTTCGCGGGCCGGATGAAGGGCAAGGAGTTCCACCCGACCCGCCTGACACCCTCGCATTATTGGGCCAAGGAGCGCGGCGCCGTGTTTGTCGAGGTTGGCAACTGGCTGCGTGCACAGTGGTTCCCGCTGCCGGGGGAGACCCATTGGCGCGAGTCGGTGGATCGCGAAGTGCGCCAGACCCGCGCCTCGGTCGGGGTGTGCGACTGTACCACACTGGGCAAGATTGATGTGCAAGGCAGCGACGCAGCCGCCTTCCTGAACCGGATCTACTGCAACGGTTTCGCCAAGCTGGCAGTCGGCAAGACCCGTTATGGTCTGATGCTGCGCGAAGATGGCATGGTGATGGATGACGGCACGGCGGCACGGCTGGCCGAGGATCACTTCGTCGTCACAACCACCACTGCAAACGCCGTAGGTGTTTATCGCCACATGGAATTTGTCCGGCAATGCCTGTTCCCGGACATGGATGTGCAGCTAATCTCAACCACCGAAGCCTGGGCGCAATATGCCGTTGCCGGACCCAATTCGCGCAAGCTGCTGCAAAAGATCGTCGACCCGGAATTCGATATCTCGAACGAAGGTTTCCCCTTCATGGCCTGCGGCAACATCACCGTCTGCGGCGGGTTGCGGGCAAGGCTGTTCCGGATTTCCTTCTCAGGAGAGCTTGCCTTTGAAATCGCCGTGCCCTCCCGCTATGGCGACGCGCTGATGCGGCGTCTGATGGCTGAGGGCGAAGAATTCAACGTAGTGCCTTATGGCACAGAGGCCCTGGGTGTGATGCGGATCGAAAAGGGGCACGCGGCGGGCAACGAGTTGAACGGAACAACAACCGCGCTGAACCTGGGCATGGGACGGATGGTGTCCAAGAAGAAGGACAGCATCGGCTCGACCCTCTCCGAACGCGAAGGGCTGAACGAACCGGATGCGCTGATGATGGTCGGTATCAAACCGGTGAGTCAGACCGACAAGATCACCGCTGGCGGGCATCTGATGAATGCGACTGGCCCGGTCGATGCGGCCCATGATCAGGGCTATGCCACCTCGGCCGCTTTCTCGCCCGCGCTGGACTGTCATATCGGCCTGGGTCTCCTGAAAAACGGCGGTGCGCGGATGGGCGAGAAGATGCGCCTTGTCTCGCCCGTGACCGACCTGACCGTCGAGGTCGAAATCGTATCGGCCCATTTCGTCGACCCAGAGGGAGAACGGCTTCGTGCATGATCTGGTAGCAATCACCGCCCTGGGCGGATCAGAGCCCCGCGTCGATACAACAGGAACGGTCACCTGCAGCGAAGTGCCCGGCGTGGCCCTGGCCTCGGTCGCGGCGCGGCTAGGACGGGAAAAGAAGGCGGCCAAAGCGCTGGCCAAGCTAATCGGCACCCCCGCCCCCGCCATCGGACGGTTCGAGGGTGCACCTGTTGCAGCCTTCTGGACCGGGCCGGATCAGTGGATGGTCGAGGCACCATTCGACAGCCACGAGGATCTGGCCGAGCAGGCAAAGGCAGCGCTTGGCGATACGGCCTCGGTCTCGGAACAAACCGACGCCTGGGTGCGGTTCGATCTGAGCGGCGCGGATGTTCTGGCGGTGCTGGAACTGCTCTGCCCGCTGGACGCACGGAAGATGGAAGAGGGTGACGCCGCGGGGACGCCGATCCATCATCTCGGGTGTTTCGTCCTGTGTCGCGCACCCGAGGCGTTCAGCATCTATGGGCCACGCTCTTCGGCCGGGTCGCTAAATCATGCCATCCTGGCAGCGATGACATCCGCTCTGTAGGGCGCTGATCAGATCGACGGCAGCGGGGCGTTCCCCTCAACCCGGAACCGGTTGATCCGGCGGCGATCCTCGCTGGGGCTGAGGCCAAAAGCCGACCGGTAATGCGCCACCAGCGGTGCGACAGACGCATAGCCGATGGCCAGGGCAATTTCCGCCAGCGGGTCCTTGGTATAGACCACCATCTGGCGGGCGGCCTTCATCCGCATGGCGCGGTAGTAATGGCTCGGGCTTCGCCCCGTGGCCTGTTTGAAGGCGCGTTCGATCTGGCGCGGGGTCACGCCGGTCTGCCGCGCCACGTCAGCGATCGAGATCGGCTCGCTGATATGACGGGAAAACAGATCAACGCAGCGCGCCACCAGCGGCGGCAAGCGATCACCGGTATCCGGCGAACTGGTGCTGGGGACCTGTTGGCGCACACCTTCGCCGCGCATCATCGGATGCTGGAACCAGCAGGCGACCTCATGCGCGACATCGCCGCCCAGCCGGTCTTCGATCAGGTGCAGGGCCAGGTCAAAGGCAGCCGCCGCGCCCGCAGCGGTGTAGCGGGTCGCATCGGTAACGATCACCTCGCAACGGGCATCCATATCCGGGAATTCGGCCTCAAACGCGGCCTCATAACACCAATGGACCGAGACGGGATGCCCCGTCATCACGCCCGACCGCACCAGCGGAAAGACACCACCGCTGATGCCGCCCAGAATGGTGCCGTGCCGCGCGAGGCTGCGCAGCGCGCCGTTGCCATAGCCCGGATCAGCAAAGCCGGAGGTCGGGCTGCTGAGCAGGAACAGGATATCGATGTGCTGACACTCCGAAAGCGGGCGCTCGGCCTCGAACCGGACTTCGGCGCTGGAGCGGACTTTCTGACCGCGTTCGGTGATCAGGGACCAGCAAAACGCCCCCTGCCCAGCAATCTCGTTCGCAGCGCGCAAAGGCTCGATCAAAGAGGTCAGACAGGCCATCGGAAACCCGTCAAAGAGCAGAAATCCAATCTCGATTCTTTTTTCTGTCAGCATGATTATTTTACTATCAGGAAATGCCGGTGCTAAGGTAGACCGAATTGGTTTGCACAGGTCAGCACATCACCTTGCGGAAAGGGCCTGGCGGAGAGTAGCAAGGCTTTGACGAGATGAAATCCAAGAAAAACGAAGCAGAAATGTCGGCAAAGCTGACGCAGGATCCACATTCGGTTCGCACCGGCGAGCGCGAAAAGGTTCTCGAAGTTGCCATCGGTCGCGAGGTTCGTGCCTTTCGCAAACAGCAAAACATCACGGTGGCGGAACTGGCGCAGTTGACCGGACTGTCGATCGGGATGCTGTCCAAAATCGAAAACGGCAACACCTCGCCGTCGCTGACGACGCTGCAATCGCTGGCCCATGCGCTGTCGGTGCCGTTGACCGCCTTTTTCCGGCGGTTCGAGGAACGGCGCGAGGCGGTGCATACCAAGGCGGGCGAAGGTGTCGAGTTGGAACGCGAAGGCACCCGCGCCAACCACCAATACAACCTGTTGGGCCATATCGGCGCCAACGGCTCCGGCGTGATCGTGGAACCTTATCTGATCACGCTGACGGTGGAATCCGACGTGTTCCCGACCTTTCAGCATGGCGGGATCGAGACGATCTATATGCTGGAAGGCGAAGTGGATTATCGCCATGGCGATGAGGTCTATCCCTTGCAACCGGGCGACACCCTGTTCTTTGACGCCGATGCGCCGCATGGCCCGGAACGGCTGGTCACCCTGCCCGCGCGCTATATCTCGGTGATCAGCTACCCGCAGACAAACTGAACGACGAAACCGCGGCGCAGGACCATGGTTTCCAAGCTCGTTTCGCGATTGAGCAGGTCTTGTCCGGTTCTGACTGCGGGCAATGGGTGCACAAAAAGTACTCGCTCATTGCCTATTAGGAAAAAAACTTTCCTGCAATTATTGATGTTCTTCGCCAGAGTTGATAGCTTCGAATCGCAATGAAACTCACAAGGAGTGCTGCCTGCCATGTGCGGAATTGTCGGACTATTCCTTAAAGATCAGTCGCTTGCGCCCAAACTGGGCGATATGCTGACCGACATGCTTATCACCATGACAGATCGCGGCCCGGACAGCGCCGGAATTGCGATCTACGGCACTGAAACACAGGGCAAAACCAAACTGACGGTTCAGTCTCCGAAACCGGATGCGGATTTTGCCGGGCTGGCCGAAGATCTGGGCCAGCGCCTGGGTGCGAGCGTGACGCAGACGATCATCGACACCCACGCCGTTCTGGACATCCCGGGCGATCAGTTCGAGGCCGCGCGCGCGGCCCTGGCCGAGATCCGCCCCTCGGTCCGGCTGATGAGCCGGGGCGAGACCCTAGAGATCTACAAGGAGGTCGGCCTGCCCAAGGATGTGGCGGCCCGCTTCAACCTCAGCGGCATGAGCGGCACCCATGGCATCGGGCACACCCGCATGGCCACCGAATCCGCGGTGACCACGATGGGCGCACACCCGTTCAACACCGGCCCCGATCAGTGTCTGGTCCATAACGGCTCGCTATCCAACCACAACTCGCTGCGCCGCAAGCTGCGCCGCGAGGGCGTGACGATCCAGACCGAGAACGACACCGAGGTCGGTGCCGCCTATCTGACCTGGAAGATGATGAACGGCGCGACGCTGGGCGAGGCACTACAATCCAGCCTCGATGATCTGGACGGGTTCTTTACTTTTGTGGTTGGCACCAAGGATGGCTTTGGCGTCGTGCGCGATCCGATTGCCTGCAAACCCGCCGTGATGGCGGAAACCGATCAATACGTGGCCTTTGGCAGCGAATACCGCGCGTTGGTGAACCTGCCCGGCATCGAAGAGGCCCGCGTCTGGGAGCCCGAGCCCTCAACGGTCTATTTCTGGTCCCACACTGACAGCCCCACCACTCACGAAAAGGCCGCCTGACATGCAGACTTATGACCTGGAAGCAAACGGCCTGCGCGGTTTGAACGCGGCCCTGCAGGCGCAGAGCACCGAGACCAACCAGACCAGCTGGGAGGTGGTGAACCCCAAGGGCAGCCACGCCATTGCCGTTGGTCTGGACGCACCGATCGAGGTGACGGTCAAAGGCTCGACCGGGTATTACTGCGCCGGCATGAACCAGCAGGCGATGGTCCGGGTCGAAGGTTCGGCCGGGCCCGGCGTGGCGGAAAACATGATGTCCGGTCAGGTCATCGTCGACGGCGATGCCAGCCAATATGCCGGGGCCACGGGCCATGGCGGATTGCTGGTGATCAAGGGCAATGCCAGCTCGCGCTGCGGCATCTCGATGAAGGGCATCGACATCGTGGTGCATGGCAATATCGGCCACATGTCCGCCTTCATGGCGCAGGCTGGCAATCTGGTGGTCTGCGGCGATGCGGGCGACGCGCTGGGGGATTCGCTCTATGAGGCGCGCCTGTTCGTGCGCGGCTCGGTCAAAAGCCTTGGCGCGGATTGCATCGAAAAAGACATGCGCCCCGAACATCTTGAGATTCTCAAGGATCTGCTGGAGCGTGCCGGAAGCGACGCCAAGCCGGAAGAGTTCAAACGCTATGGCTCGGCGCGTCAGCTCTACAATTTCGACATCGGCAATTCCGCCGCCTACTGAGGAGAAAGGGTATGAAAGATATGGACGATCAGATCCCCCGCACCCTGCCGATCCAGTCGGCGACCTTTACCAACCCGATCAATGCCGAAATCCGTCGCGCGGCGGCCACCGGCATCTATGATATCCGGGGCGGCGGCGCAAAGCGCAAGGTGCCGCATTTCGACGATCTGCTGTTTCTGGGCGCCAGCGTCAGCCGCTATCCACTGGAAGGCTATCGCGAGCGCTGCGATACCTCGGTGACACTGGGCACGCGCTTTGCCAAGAAGCCGATTGAGCTCGATATCCCCGTCACCATCGCGGGGATGAGCTTTGGGGCGCTGTCGGGCCCGGCAAAAGAGGCTCTGGGCCGGGGCGCGTCGGCGGCGGGCACCTCGACCACCACCGGTGATGGTGGTATGACGCCTGAGGAGCGTGGCCATTCCAGCAAGCTGGTCTATCAGTACCTGCCCTCGCGCTATGGCATGAACCCCAACGACCTGCGCAAGGCCGATGCGATTGAGATCGTGGTTGGCCAGGGCGCCAAACCCGGCGGCGGCGGCATGCTGCTGGGCCAGAAGATCTCCGACCGCGTGGCCGATATGCGGACCCTGCCCAAGGGCATCGACCAGCGCTCGGCCTGCCGCCATCCGGACTGGACCGGGCCGGATGATCTGGAAATCAAGATCCTCGAACTGCGGGAAATCACCGGCTGGCAGGTGCCGATCTACGTCAAGGTCGGCGCAACCCGCCCCTACTACGACACCGCGCTGGCGGTGAAGGCCGGGGCCGATGTCGTTGTCATGGACGGGATGCAGGGCGGCACGGCAGCGACGCAGGACGTGTTCATCGAACATGTGGGCATTCCGACGCTGGCCTGCATTCGCCCTGCCGTCCAGGCGCTGCAGGATCTCGGCGTGCATCGCGAGGTGCAGCTGGTGATCTCGGGCGGTATCCGCTCCGGCGCGGATGTGGCCAAGGCGCTGGCCCTGGGCGCGGATGCCGTGGCGATTGGTACTGCGGCGCTGGTGGCGCTGGGGGATAACGACCCGAAATGGGAATCCGAATACCAGAAACTCGGCACCACCACCGGCGCTTACGACGACTGGCACGAAGGTCAGGACCCGGCGGGTATCACCACGCAGGACCCGGACCTTGCCGCGCGCCTCGACCCGGTCGAGGCCGGACGGCGGCTGCGCAATTACCTGAAGGTGATGACGCTGGAGGCGCAGACCATCGCGCGGGCCTGTGGGCACAACCACCTGCACAATCTGGAACCCGAGGACCTCTGCGCCCTGACGATGGAGGCCGCCGCCATGGCGCGCGTCCCACTGGCCGGAACCAGCTGGTATCCCGGCAAAGAGGGGTTCTGAACACATAGCGCGCGGCTCTCGGATGGGGCCGCGTTTTGCATTTGAAAACCAACAGGGAAAGGAAAGCGTATCGTGACGACAGATCTCGCAGCTTTCGCACAAGAAAAAGGCGTCAAATACTTCATGATCTCGTTCACCGACCTGTTCGGTGGGCAGCGGGCCAAGCTGGTGCCCGCACAGGCGATTGCCGAGATGCAGGAAGATGGCGCAGGCTTTGCCGGGTTCGCCACCTGGCTGGACATGACACCGGCCCATCCCGACATGCTGGCGGTGCCGGACCCGTCCTCGGTCATTCAATTGCCCTGGAAACCCGAAGTTGCCTGGGTTGCCGCCAATTGCGTTATGGAAGGCGAGGATGTCGCCCAGGCCCCGCGCAACGTGCTGCGCCGCCTGATCGACGAGGCTGCTGACATGGGGTTGCATGTTAAAACCGGCGTCGAGGCCGAGTTTTTTCTGCTGACCCCCGAGGGCGACCAGATCAGCGACCCGTTCGATACCGCCGAAAAGCCCTGTTACGACCAGCAGGCGGTGATGCGCCGCTATGAGGTGGTGCGCGAGATCTGTGACTACATGCTGGAACTGGGCTGGGGCCCCTACCAGAACGACCACGAGGACGCGAATGGCCAGTTCGAGATGAACTGGGAATTCGATGACGCCTTGCGCACGGCGGACAAGCATTCCTTCTTCAAATTCATGACCAAATCGGTTGCCGAAAAGCACGGGTTCCGCGCCACTTTCATGCCAAAACCGGTCGAGGGTCTGACTGGCAATGGCTGCCACGCCCATATCTCGGTCTGGGACGCGCCAGGTGATGCCGCCAAAACCAACGTATTTGCGGGTGAAGGCGACGGGCCGACCGGTGAGGTGGGCCTAGGCGAACAGGGAAAGTATTTCCTCGGCGGTATCATGAAACATGCCAGCGCGCTGGCAGCGATCACCAACCCGACAGTGAACAGCTACAAGCGGATCAACGCGCCGCGCACCATGTCAGGGGCCACCTGGGCGCCAAACACGGTGACATGGACCGGCAACAACCGCACCCATATGGTCCGCGTCCCCGGACCGGGCCGGTTCGAGCTGCGCCTGGCCGATGGGGCCGCCAACCCCTATCTGCTACAGGCGGTGATCATTGCTGCAGGCCTCTCGGGCATCCGCTGCAAGGCCGATCCCGGACAGCGCTATGACATCGACATGTATGCCGAAGGTCACACCGTCACGGATGCGCCGAAACTGCCGCTCAACATGCTGGATGGCCTGCGTGAATATGACAAGGACACCGAGTTGAAGGCGATAATGGGGCAGGAGTTTTCCAGCGCCTTCCTGAAGATGAAACACCAGGAGTGGAATTCCTTCGTGTCTCATTTCTCACCCTGGGAAAAAGAGCATACGTTGGACATCTGACCGGACCGGATAAGTTTTCCTGCCGGGCCGCAGCATATGCTGCGGCCCTGTTTCTTTCAGCCCTTTTGCAAGGCACGATGGTGCCGGTCGCAGTTTAGGCGGTCAGCCCCTCGGGCTCTGCCAGACCGTTAGCGCGGCAGGCGGCTGTGAGGGTGTTTGCGAGCAGGCACGCAATCGTCATCGGGCCAACCCCGCCGGGTACGGGCGTA
>NZ_JAVAMO010000081.1 GCF_030758345.1 Ruegeria discodermiae | reverse complement strand
CGAAAAGAAATCGTCCAGCGCGCTGATGCCGGAAAGCCCCAGAAGCTCTTCCATCACCTGCGCGACCTGCCGTTCACCGGCGCTGCCCGGCGCGACGAACGCTGCGCGCGCGACCTCGCCTTCATCCTGCGGCAAGGCCGCCCGATCCAGCTTGCCCGAGGCCGTCAGCGGCAGATGCGTCACTCCGACAAAACTCGACGGAACCATGTAATCCGGCACCAAAGCACCAAGCGAAGATACAAGCCCACCCACAAATACATGGTCCAG
>NZ_JAVAMO010000080.1 GCF_030758345.1 Ruegeria discodermiae | reverse complement strand
ACAAAACCCGAAACAGCCACGCTACGCCAAATCCTCGGCGCGCCCCTCTGCCTCGCTCTCATGATGCCACCGTCTCTCCGGTGTGTCGTTGTCAGCCCCTCTCGGCGCCGGTGAAGGGGTATTTACGGTCTGACCCCAAACACCGCAACCCCAAAATACAAAAAAATCACAAAATCAAACAAAGAACTCAAAACACTAAACAATATCAAAACACTAACAACAAAACACAACACCCAAAACCAAACCAAAAACAGCGCAAAATAAGACAACAACAGAGAATC
>NZ_JAVAMO010000008.1 GCF_030758345.1 Ruegeria discodermiae | reverse complement strand
AAACGCCGATCTGCCTGATCGCATCAAGACGGGACATCCCTTGCCCCATCAGAACTTCAACCTGCCGTAACTCCGAGACAATCTCTTCGGGCTTCGGCCTCTTGTTTGCCATTCGTAGTCCTCCGTTTTCTGAACATAACGGTGGACCCGTTCAGTTGGGGAGTCTCATCACCGCCACCAGGGGGCACCCGCGTATTCCCGACATTACTGGGATCGACCACCCAAAGGTGCTGAGCTACATCGACATTCTGGCGAACACGGTTCTGGTCGGCGGGAAAGTTGCCGTGATCCGAGCAGGTGGTATCGGTTTCGATGTCTCGGAGTATCTTGTCCATAGCGGTCCCTGAGCCAGCCTGAACCCGAACCAGTTCGCGCGCTAATGGAGATCGACCTGAGCGGGCGGTCGCGCGGCGGCATGACCGGCACACCGGACATTCCTGCCCCGGCCCGAGACATCTTTTTGCTTCAGCGCAAAACAAGCTAGGTGGGTAAGGGTCTGAGCAAAACCACCGGCTGGATACACCGGACGCAGATGCAACGCGGTGGCGTGAAGATGATCGGTGGCTGCGAATACGTGAAAATCGACGACACGGGTTTGCACGTGACGGTCAACGGCGAGCCTCTGCTTTTGGAGGTCGACAATATCGTCATTTATCGTCATTTGCGCCGGACAGGACTCAAACCGGGATCTCGCCGACACCGTGGAGCGGAAGACACATCTGATCGGAGGCGCGGATGTTGCCGCCGAACTCGACACCCGCCGGGCCATAGATCAGGCTGTCAGACTGACGGCAACCATCTAGGTGCGATCCGGGCTGCCGGTTTTTCGGCCGCCTCGTGCGCCGTCTGATAAAACGATGATCCTGCTCGACGATGTTGTTGAGGTATTTTGATCTGATGCCGACCACAATTTCCGAGAAGGCGAGCGCTCAAATGACCTCAATCGTACTTAACAGCGGGGGGACGATTTCGCGTGTTTCCGCGCCTTCAAACGCGTTCTCTGGGATCGCCGCGACGAAGTCTAGAGCCCGGTCAATCCGCCCCCGCAATTCGGCAAAGGTGGTCTCGGTATCCTCGTGCACCGGATTTTCGGTCTGGGACAGCCGCGCCGATGGGATTTTGGCCGCATCGCAGGCCATCTGAACGTTGCGCGTGAAATTCGCCATATCCGGAAAAAGCCATGCGCCCAGCATTGCGTTCGGATCAATGTCGCGGTCGGCGCACTGCTGCTCGGCCGTGGTCAGAATGGCGGAAAGGCTCTTGAGTGAGTGCGAAAAGCTCGGGATGGGGGATTGCGTGGAGATGTCCTGATTTCGATTGCGGAACGGCCCCGAGGGGCGGAGTCGCAACGCACTATCAGAACGTCTTGGCAACGCAAGTTCCGTTGGGTGCATCGCAAAGCCACATTCACGAAAGCAGAAAATGCCCTGCCTTATTGTGCGCGGGCGGCAGTTGCGACCGGGATCATTGCGACGAGAATATTACATCAGAATGGCATGCTAGCGTTGTCTTACCCTGCAATCTGCGCTACCGCTTTCTCACGCAGGGGAGTCCCACCAAGGGGACTGAGAGGCTGACGGGGCATTGCCCGGCGACGCGACCCTTTGAACCTGACCCAGTTGATACTGGCGTAGGAAGCTAGGGCGCGCAGGCTACGAATTCGGCGGGCGCTTTCCGAACAGGGGCTTTGGCCCCTTCGTTTCCCCAAGCCACAACTCATCTGGTGTCTTTTTGAGTTGAACCGCTTGAGGAGCACCAACATGAACGTCCCCAATCCTAAAATCACCACGGGCGAATTGCCCGCATCGCGCAAGATATATGTGGATGGTAAGTTACACCCGGATGTGCGCGTCCCGATGCGTGAAATCTCGGTTCATCCGACAGCTGGTGAGCCGCCCCTGCCCGTCTATGACAGCTCGGGGCCCTACACTGATCCCGACATTCTGACCGACATTAAGCAGGGCCTTGCCCCGCTGCGCCGCACATGGATCGAAGCGCGCGGCGATGTTGAGGAATACGAAGGGCGCGAGGTCAAGCCCGAGGATAACGGTTTTGTCGAAGGTGACCGGCTGACACCCGAGTTTCCGGTGCGCCCACGCCCTTTGCGTGCCAAGGACGGCAAGGCTGTGACGCAACTGGCCTATGCCCGCGCGGGGGTCGTTACACCCGAGATGGAGTTCATCGCCATCCGTGAAAACCAACTGCGAGATGCCGTGGCGGGGCAGCGTGACGGCAATGACTGGGGAGCCAACATCCCCGACTATGTGACCCCGGAATTCGTGCGGGATGAAGTCGCCGCGGGCCGCGCCATCATCCCCGCCAATATCAACCACCCGGAAAGCGAGCCGATGATCATTGGGCGCAATTTCCTGGTCAAGATCAATGCGAATATGGGAACCTCGGCTGTGACCTCTTCGATGGAAGAGGAAGTGGACAAGATGGTCTGGGCGATACGCTGGGGTGCCGACACGGTCATGGATCTGTCCACCGGGCGCAACATCCACAACACCCGCGAATGGATCATCCGCAACAGCCCCGTCCCCATCGGCACGGTGCCGCTCTACCAAGCGCTGGAAAAGGTGAATGGCATTGCCGAGGACCTGACCTGGGAGGTGTTCCGGGACACGCTGATCGAACAGGCCGAGCAAGGCGTCGACTACTTCACCATCCATGCCGGCGTGCGCCTGCACATGGTGCCGATGACGGTGAACCGGGTGACCGGCATCGTCTCACGCGGGGGGTCGATCATGGCCAAGTGGTGTCTGCATCACCACAAGGAAAGCTTCCTCTACGAGCATTTTGACGAAATCTGTGACATCTGCCGAGCCTATGACGTCTCGTTCAGCCTCGGGGACGGCCTGCGTCCCGGATCAATCGCCGACGCCAATGACGAGGCGCAGTTTGCCGAGATGGAGACGCTGGGCGAGTTGACCAGGATCGCCTGGGCCAAAGATTGTCAGGTGATGATCGAAGGTCCGGGCCATGTGGCTATGCACAAGATCAAGGAGAACATAGACAAGCAATTGGAGTGCTGCCACGAGGCACCCTTCTATACGCTTGGCCCCCTGACCACCGATATCGCGCCCGGCTATGACCATATCACCAGTGGTATCGGCGCGGCGATGATCGGCTGGTTCGGCTGTGCGATGCTGTGCTATGTGACGCCCAAGGAACATTTGGGCCTGCCGGATCGGGACGACGTCAAAACCGGCGTGATCACCTATAAGATCGCCGCCCATGCCGCCGATCTGGCCAAAGGGCTTCCGGGGGCGCAACGCCGCGACGACGCGCTAAGCCGCGCCCGGTTTGAGTTCCGCTGGGAGGATCAGTTCAACCTGTCGCTCGACCCGGATACAGCGCGGGACTTCCACGACCAGACCCTGCCCAAACAGGCGCATAAGGTGGCGCATTTCTGTTCCATGTGCGGGCCGAAATTCTGCTCGATGCGGATCAGTCACGATATTCGTGATGAGGCGCAGAAAGAGGGAATGGCAGCTATGGCGGCCAAGTTCCAGAAAGGCGGAGACCTGTATCTGCCCGTTGAGCTCGAGCAGGAGTGACAAGCGCCACTGCATCGGCAGCAAAGCAAGTATTGTACCAAGAAGCCGAGGCTCATTGAGGATCTTCGCTCTTGGTACTCATGCGGGGCAGAGCGGCGGAAACGCGAAACGACTTGGCCGCCTGCCCTGCGGCATGCCGCGCATGGGCCTGTTTGTACGCCTCTTCGATATTTCGAGTATGGGTCACCGTATCGAAAAGCGGGCAGGTCAGCCGGTTCGCCGCCAGCCGGCCCGAGATTTCGCCCAGCTTGTCAGGATTAAGGGCCAGTGCCAAAGCGGCAGTTTCATAGTCCCTATCGGATGTGGTGACCATCTCCGGCAGGCCTGTGGCTGTCAGCAAACTGGCGGCGACCCGCGCGGCGAACTGATCGCCCGCGCGCGTCAGCACCGGCAACCCGGCCCAGAGCGCATCGACCGCTGTCGTATGCGCGTTATAGGCCAATGTATCCAGGAACAGATCCGCCAGACGGTGCCGGGCCAGATGCTGTGGGTTTGGCATCCTGTCCGCAAACACCAGCCGCGTATCATCCACACCATTTGCCCCAGCCGCAGCGCGGAGATTGTGCTCGGCCCAGGGGTTCTCCCGCAACAGCCACAACACGCTGCCGGGCACGCGGGACAGCAATCGCATCCATATCGAGAAAACGCGTGGACAGATCTTGTAGCTGTTGTTGAAACAACTGAACACAAACGCATCTTCCGGCAGACCTGCCTCGGTCCGGGTTTGCGGGTGGTCCGAAATTGGACGGTTCCGATCACCGGGCATGTAGCAATGCGGCAATGAGATTATGGCCTCGGAAAATGTTCCATGCCGGTCGGGCGGCAACACCGTGTCATCGGCAATTGCATAGTCGATATACGGCGCTCCGGTGGAACCGGGATACCCGAGCCAGGCAATCTGGACCGGGGCAAGGCGATGGGAGAACAGCGCGGCCCGATTGTTTCGGCTATAGCCCATCAGGTCGACAGCGATATCCAGCCTGTCGCGGCGAGCCAGCGTAACGGCGTCGGCATCGGACAAGTCGCAAATGTCATGAAAGCCCGTAAAATTCTCAATGACTTGGTCACGCATCGCGTCACCGTTTTCTCCGATGGAATAGGCAAATAGTGTGAAACGGGATTTGTCGTGTGCGGCCAACGTACCCGCCAGCAAATGCATGGTTGCGTGGTCGTAATAATCCGCGGAAACATACCCGATGCGCAGTTTTTCGTCAGGGCGGGTCTGGCGGGTGGACAGGGCGGGTGCGGGCAAGCCGATGGTCTGCCGCACATGGTTTTCGGATCGTTGTTTTTGCCGTTCCGGGTGATCCTCCAAACTCAAGGCTCCAAATGGGGGTACGGCCTCGTTCTTTAACCCCAGCGTCATCAGGCGGGAATCCAGCCGGTCCATTCCGTCCCAATCGCACAGGCGCGCCAGATGGACGAGGGTCTGCAATAGGATTCTGTCGCTGTCAGGCGCCAGGGTATGCGCGTGCAGGTAGTGATCTCGCGCCAGATCAAGTCGACCCAAATCCCGCAGGACTATAGCCAATGACAAACATGTTTCGGCTGATTGCGGCGCTTGTTCAAGCGCCCGGTACAAAATCTCCAGCGCTTCTTCGTGTCGCCCCATGCGGCGGAACGTGTTGGCCTTATTGGTCAGGGCGCCGTGATATCCCGACTGACGGCGCAGCGCCAAGTCGTAACAGTCCAGCGCCTCGCGCCATTGGTTCTGTAGCTGCTTGAGATTGCCCAGATTGTTCCATGATTGGATGTGATCCGGGTTCCGCTTCAGCACGGACTTATACTGGGTTTCTGCAGCTTCATTTTCCCCCATCGCCTGAAGAGTTACGGCAAGGTTGTATCGCGATGTGATGTCATCGGGGCAAAGCGATAACGCCTGCTGGTAGCTCTCTACTGCAACCGGCAACTGGCCCTGCAGCTTGGACACACTTCCCAATGCGGTGTGCACAATAGCGGCGTCTTGTGCGGGAAGCTCCCGGGATAGGATATCCCGATAAAGATCAGCAGCTTCGCGGAAATGCCCAATTCGCAGCCGCGCCTCTGCTCGACGCATTAGACGGTTCAGACTCGGCATGTATCAACCCCGTTCCTGGCTGCGAGCGATCGGGCCCATCACCAGGCTTGTATAGCATGGGATTCAGCAGGCGCGCAGGGTAACCACTCCATCAAGGTATTTCTGCCTGGGCAATGACCGATTCTCCTGATCCCTCCTGACGCGGCGTCCTTTGTACGCCCACAGTCCGACGGGTTAGGTTAAGCACAAACGGGAGGAGCCCATGGCTGCAGTCACGAGACTCGAAGTTCGCAAGTCGGAGCTTTCGGAGATGCGCAGAACTGAAACACTAATCGGCGATCTGCAAGATGGTCAAATTCTGGTCAGGATTGTGCGCTTTGGCCTGACCGCCAACAACGTAACCTACGGCGTCGTTGGAGACAGGATGGGCTATTGGAAGTTCTATCCAACCGCAGACGCCGACTGGGGTGTCATTCCGGTTTGGGGGATTGGTCTAGTCAAGACAAGCACGGTTGAAGGCATTGTTCCCGGCGAGCGGATTTATGGCTATTGGCCCATGGCAAGCCACGCAATCCTGCACCCGGACCCGATCCGGGATGGCCAGTTTTTTGACAGCTCCGAACACCGCTCAAAGCTCGCGGCGGTTTACAACCGCTATCTACGGCTTTCGAACGATCCCAAGGACGATCCATCAACCGATGACATGCGCGTGGTTCTATGGCCGCTCTATGCGACCTCCTACTGTCTTTACGACTTCGCCCTGGCCAACGACTGGTTCGGTGCCGATCAGGTTCTGATCGTCTCGGCCTCGTCCAAGACAGGAATTGGTACCGCCTATGCGTTCAAGATGGACCCGAATTCGCCCAAGGTCGTGGGCCTGACCTCGTCCGGGAACAAGGACAAAGTAAAGGGGCTGGGCCTGTATGATGACGTGATCGTCTATGACGAGATCGAGGAGCGCTTCTCGCCGGATCAGAAGACGCTGATCATCGACATGTCCAGCTCAGGCAAGGTGATCGGAGGCCTGCATAAGGCTCTGGACGATGCGATGATGTTCACCAGCCATGTTGGGCTGACACACTATACCGAAGCGGGTATGGGCGATCACTACATCAAGGAACGCAGCGAGATGTTCTTTGCCCCCGGCCATATGGCCAAGCGCCGCGAGGAATGGGGGGCCGGTGAGTTCGAACGCCGTTCAGGCGCGTTCTGGCAAGAGGCATGCCAGCGCAGCGCGGCCTGGCTATCTCTGAACCATGCTCAGGGGGCGGATGCGGCGATTGATGCCTATCACAACGTACTTGAAGGCCGAACTCCAGCCGATCAAAGCTGGACCGTCTCAATCACCTGAAGCCGCTTAACCCTTCCCTAGGGGATGTCTATGGTAGAGAGGGATTGCGGGCATGCCTTTCCAGGATTTCGAACCAAACTGCATTCTGCGTTTTACTTTGCCATGCGAAGGTCCGCTCTTTGATGTGTCCCGACGTGCAGCGCACAGCTGGCTTTCTCGTCGGAGGGCCTCGTTACAGCGAGCGCACCTTATTGCTCTCCTCGCAATGGCCTTGCGCATAGCGAGCCGGTCCGCTGAACACTCTGGCCGGCGGCTGCACTCGCCTTTCGCATTGCGTCGGTGACGGCTAGACCCTCCCCCAGACCCAAGGCAAAAGCACCATGCCAAACGTCTCCCGCGCCTAGTGTATTTTTGGCGACAACGGACACAACCGGGCTCTCGTCCAGCCGTTCCCCATCGTGATAAAGAACCGAACGCGGGCCGCGCGTGACGCAGGTCCAGGTTTGCAAGCGACGTGATGCGGTTTCCAGACCGTCTGGACCTGAAACACCGGTAAAGTCTTTGAGCCCCTGTTCTGAAAAGGCCACATGTGAGGCCAGCGGCAAGAGGTCTTCGACACCGGCCAAGGGCGCCTCGGCATCCACCACCCCGGGTTTGCCCACCGCGCGAGCCGCAGGGAGCAATTCGGCAGCAGCTGCACGCCAGCGTGTGTCGACTAGAACTGCGTCGAAACAGAGGTTCTGCGGCGGTGGGTCCAAAAACAGGTGGTCGTCCCGAAAATTTGCAATGGTGCGCTCGCCCGCCGCGCTGACGAGAATGGCCGAATGCGCCGAAGCAATCCCCGGCACTGTGACGAGCAGAGAATCGTCGATGCCCAGCTGCGCAAGCTCTTGCCGGATAAAGCTTCCGAAAACATCGTCGCCGATTGCACCGGCCAGGATGGCATGACCTCCCAGCGCGGCTACAGCGACTGCTGCGTTCAGGGCGCCGCCGCCTGCGAACATCTGCGCCTGATGTGCGCGCTGCTTTTTGCCCTCAATCAGTGGACCATCGACAAAATACAGCACGTCGACCGTCACGAGCCCGGCGCATATGACAGTTGTGCGGCTCACCCGGCGTAGCCAAAGACCGATGGCAGCCACAGCACGATGCCGGGAAACAGGATCAGCGCAACCAGCGCGAGGATGAGGACCGCCAGAAACAGCCAGATTTCGCGGATGATTTCACCCAGGGGGATCCGAGTCACTGCGTTGATGACAAACAGCAAGATCCCATATGGTGGCGTGATCAACCCGATCATGCAGTTCACAACCACCACAACACCGAAATGCACCAGGTCAATGCCAAGCTCGCGGCAGGCTGGAAGGAAAAGCGGAATGATCACAAGAATGATCGTGGTGGCGTCCAAAAGGCAGCCTAAAGCCAAGAGCAGAAGGTTTACGGCCAGAAAGAACACCAGCGGGTGGACATCCAGCCCCACAAGCTGCGCCGCGAGCATGTTGGGGATATTCTCGGACGCGACCACGTAGTTCAGGATCAGCGCGCCGCCGATCACCAGCCCCACCGCAGCCGACGACCGGGCGCTTTCCACCAGAATGTCCGCCAGCGCCCGAAAGCTCAGTGCACGATAAAAAAACGCCGCCAGCACCAGCGCGTAGAAGGCAGCCACCGCCGCGGCCTCGGTAGGCGTCGTGACGCCTCCGTAAATGCCATATAGCAGGATCGCGGGCATCAGCAGCGCTGGGAAAGCGGTGATTGTGCGGCGGGGCAGTTCGGCGAGCGGCACGGGCTCTTCCAGCGCGAACCCCCGGCGATGGGACAGCCAGAAGTTCATGCCCATCAGGACCAGACCCATGAATAGGCCCGGCACAATGCCACCCAGGAACAGGTAGCCGATCGAGGTGTTCGAGACGAGCGCATAAAGCACCATGGGGATAGACGGCGGGATGATCGGGCCGATGGTGGCGGATGCGGCGGTGATGGCGGCGGCGTAGCCACGGGTATAGTGGCCCGATTTGGTCATCATTTCGATGATGATCTTGCCAATACCTGCGGCGTCTGCGACGGCAGACCCCGACATGCCCGAAAAGATCAGGGATGCCACCACGTTCACATGCCCCAGCCCGCCCCGGAACCGCCCCACCAGCGCGACGCAGAACCCCAGCAGGCGGTCGCTGATGGTACCCGCGTTCATGATGTTGGCGGCCACAATGAAAAGGGGCACCGCCAGCAGGATAAAGCTGCTATAGAGCCCATCCATCAACACCTTGCCAGCGAGGCCGATGTCACCGCCCGACGCGGCGAGATACACCAGCGATGAAATCAGGATCGCATAGGCAATCGGCATCCCGATCCCGGCGATGAAAAAAATCGTGCCGATGCACAAAAGGAACGCGACGCTCACCCGTCCACCCCTTGCAGGTGGTGTGCGGCAGGGTCTCGCGGGTCCCTGAACGCCCGCCAGGCCGTCAGCGCGTAACGCAGCGAAACCACCACCAGGAACAGCATGTAAACCGAATATATGTCGCGCATCCTGATCCAACCGCCGACCATTTGCGACAGGGTCGCGGTTTTCTTCAGGCGCAGGATGTGGAATTTGCTCCACGTGGGTTCAATGGACAAAGCCATTCCGACTGCGATCACCACCGCCCCGATGATCAGGAACCAGCGGCGCATCTGCGGGCTGACAGAGTTGTAGAGGATGTCAAAGGTCACGTGGTCTCGATCGCGCACCACCAGCGCGCAGCCCACAAAAATGATCCAGAGCCAAAGGACCAGGCAGAATTCGAGCGTCCAGCCGTAGCGGCTGGGCTCCAGCAAAGGCACCGCCTCGCCGATCCATTGCAGACGTGCGGTGTAGCGGATGGTGACCTGCAGGATGAAGGTCAGGAACATCAGCGCCATGAGTGCGCCAACGAAATACTCCGCACCGCGGCGCAGGACTGTCCAAACTGCCGTCATGTCCCAGATTCCTTGGGGATGAGGCGGCCCGGCGGGCCGCCCCTGTTGTCACTTAGTTGCCGAGCGCGTTAATCTTTTCCAACACGCCGTCCGGCCAGGATTCCGCAAATTCAGAGCCGACATATTGCGACTGTACATGCTCGCGGAAGGCTGTCAGATCTGGCTCATAGATGGTCAGCCCATTCTCGGTGAGGAACGCAGCCAGGCTTTCCTCTTTCTCAAGCTGCTTCTGGCGGCCGGATTCGGCGGCTGCATCGGCGGCGGCCTGTACCGTGGCCTGCTGCTCTGGACTCAGCTCATCCCAGATGGCCTTGGAAAACGCCACATAGTTGAGGTCCACCAGATGCGAGGTCAGCGCGATCTGGCAGGTCACCTCGTAGAATTTGGCATCCACAACCGTTGGCAGCGGGTTGTCCTGCCCGTCGACCGAGCCGGTCTGCAGCGCCGTATAGACCTCGGTGAAGGCCATCGGTGTGGGGTTCGCACCAAGCGCCTTGCCAAGGAACTGCCATGCATCCGTGCCGGGCATCCGCAAGTTCACGCCTGCCAGGTCCGCGGGCGTCTGCACATTCAGCTCATCGGGGCATTGGCGCAGATTCACGTGGCGGCGGCCCAGATACATCACGCTCAACAGCTTAATGCCCAGCTCGTCCTCGACGGTTGCCTTGAAAGGATCCATCAGCGCGTCGTTGAACACCGCCACCTGATGCGCGGCGTCCTGATGCACATAGCCGGTGGCAAAGATCGAAAACTCGGGGAAGTACTGCGCCAGTTCCTGCGCCGAGGCGATGGACATTTCCAGATCGCCCGAGGCGATGGCCTCCAGCTCAGAATTCTGCTTGATCAGCGAGGCGTTATAATGCGGTTCATATGTGGCGAACTCGGCCACTGCGGGCGCAAAGACCTCGGCCAGAGCGACCGAGCGCTGGTCAGATTCCGAGGCGGGCGTGGACATGCGCAGGGTGATCTTGTCGGCCAGTACAGGCGTTGCGATCAAAGCCGCAGCCAGCGCCAGCCCGCTTGTCTTCAATAACGTCTTCATCAATTTTCTCCTCCGATGGACTTTTTGGATTTCTTCCGTTGAATTTTCAGATCCCCAAAGCGCGCTGCCTTGAGCTTTCGATATGAGCACGGATCGCTTCGAGCGTGGCCGCCTTATCGCGGGCCAAGAGTGCACAGATCACCGACAAGTGCATGTCCATGACCCAGATGACATGGTCAGGCAACATCCGCGTGTCCGCATTGCGGATCAGGCGAATCTTGATCGCGTTTACACGATGAATGTCCGAAATGATCTGGTTGCCCATGTGATCGACCACATGGTCGTGAAACGCCCAGTCCATATGCTGTGCGCGCTCCAGCAGATCAGGGGTGACGCCTTGCACAGCCTCGGCACGAATGGCGGTGTGCTCGTCATGGATGCGTTGCAGATCGGCGTCGCTTGCATGGCCGCAGAAATGGCCAAAAGCCTCGCCCTCAATGATCTGGCGCAGTTGGAACGCGTTGCGGATCAGATCCAGATCGATCGACAACACCTGCAGCCCGCGCTGTGGAGAGGTCCGGATCAGGCCGTCGGCCTCCAACCTCGGGATCATCTCGCGTATGGCTCCAAGCGGGAAGCCTGTCAGTTGAACGAGTTCTCTTTGTGACACAAACTGCCCTGGTTGGATGTCACGCGCCAGAAGCATATCCGTAAAGCTCGAATAGGCATGGTCTCGCAATCTGGCGGAGGAGGTAGTCATGTCACGCCCTCTCCAAGTCTGAAAACAGCCGCGTCCGCTCGTCCTGGCTCAATCGCTCCAGCGGCAGACGCACGCGCTCCCACAGCGGATCACCCGTTTGCTCCGCAAGCAAGGCTTTCAGTCCGGGGATCACCGGCACAGAGACGATGCGGTCCACCAAATTCGTAATCTCGGGGTCCTCTGCAGCCGTCTGCACCACGCGCGCCAAACGCTCAGGATAGAGATTGGCCACGCCGCTGATGCATCCCGCGCCGCCAAGGTCCACCGCCCGATGCAATAGCCTTTCGTCACCCACAAGCACCGGAAGCGAACGGGCGGCAATCAACGCCTGTGCATGCTGCCAATCCCCGGAACTGTCCTTCACGCCGATCACTCTGTCCGGTGCATGAGCCGCCAGGCGGGCCACCAGGTCCACGGACAGCGGCACGTGCGTGATCTGAGGGATATGGTACAGAATGAGCTGCGTCGTCGGGTCGGTATGCGCGATCAACGCAACATACCAGTCGAAGAGCGCCTGATCGCTGGCCCCCTTAAAATAGAACGGCGGTAGCACAAGGTAGCGTGTCACACCATGGGCCAGCCCCGCAGCGACCTGGGCCTGCGCATCCGCAAGGGCGTTGGCGCAAACGCCGAGGATGATCTTTTCTGCCGGGCACTGCGCCGACAGCAACGCGGTCAAGCCAATACGCCGCTCGTCTGACCCAATCGACGCGCCTTCTCCGGTTGTCCCGAATAGCGTGACACTGGAGGCGCCCGCGGCCAGAACGGATTTGGCATGTGCGGCGAGGGTCGCAGGTAGGATCTCCCCGGACTCAGAGAATGGCGTGGTCAAGGCCACCGAAACTCCGAAACTGCCGGGCAAAACCGCTCCTCTCTGCGCTTTGGGATACTGCGTTCAAAAGTTAACCACTCACTAACATGTCAGTCAACCTGCGGGAGTCAATTCGCTCGTGCAGATTGGTTTTGATGTAGAAAAAAGCGCGAAACAGGCGGTCACGCTGGCAAGCTCAAAGGCCGCATTCCGATTGCGCTATGCCAGCCGGGTCGGAGCAGTGGTCAAAAGACCACCGGATGGAACCATATGCCAGAGAGAAACCTCAAAGAATAGCGCGGGGGCCGAAGCTCTCCCGGGAATACAGCGCAGACCGGTTTGCCTCGGCTTATCAAGCGATTCGCGCGTCGGTAATTTTTCACGTCAGCAGCAGCGACGCTTGATGGCTTCGCGCAGGTCATAGCCATCGCAGGATAACTGCGCCCAGTCGATAGGATACTCTTTGGTTGAGCGCGGGTCAGCGACAAAGCCACCTATTCCATGAAACACGATTTGCATGGATCGCGGAGGCCCGCGCAGGTGCATTGAGCGCGTGCTGTCTGACATCAGCACCTGTGGTCCTGATTAGGGGATTTGCATAACGGAAGGTTTGTGGCTCATCTGAACCGTCAATGAGTGAAGATGAGACGGAAAGCTGGAACCGATAAGCCGACGGTCGAATGGGTCTTCAAAGATATCCGCCGCAAGGCGCGCAAGCATCATTCGGCGGAAGAGAAGATTCGCATCGTACTGGACCCGGTTTTCCATAACCTTTTTGAGGACGCAGCGCCCGTCGTTTGCGAAACACATATGGACCCCCAAAACCTCATTGTAATCATGGCCAACGAGCACAACCGCAAGCATCCGGGGTGCTATGGGGACCCGATTGTTCAGACACCCAATATCGACCGGCTGGCGGACAAAGGCACACGGTTTCTGAACGCCTACGCCTATACGCCCAGCCGCCTCTGCGTTCCAGCGCAGTCGAGTTTTGCCACTGGTCGCCGGTGCACGAGATCGGGGCCTGGGATAATGCCCGTGCTTTTGCCGGACAGCGCGAAAGCTGGCACCATCGCCAACGCGAAACCACCAGTAGGATCAAACCACATCAAGGCGCAATATGCCGGCCAAAGTTTGCGACAAAGCCATTCGATCGACACCAGGGTTCGCGACGAATCCCGCCATTGGTGCCTACGTCAAACAGAGTGGCGTAATAAGGGCCACGTCCGCCTAGACCGTGTACTGGAACATGTCACTGAACGCATTGCGCAACGCGTTCGACCAAGCGTCAGAGAGCGCCAGATAATTCTGGTCATGCTCCTCAATCCGGCGGTTTTGAGAAAACTGCAGCTCGTCCCTGACAATCACCGACAGGTCCAGCGGCATTCCCACCGACAGGTTTGAGCGTAGCGTCGAATCCATCGAGAGCAAAGCAGCCGTGACACAGAAATTCAACGGCGTATCGACGCCGATCACCCGGTCCAGAATGGGCTTGCCATATTTATGCTCTCCGTTCTGAAAATAAGGGGTGTCCAGGCCTGCTTCGATGAAATTGCCTGCGGAATAGACTTGAAACAAGCGCATATCGCCGCCCGCACGTTGCCCGCCCACAATGATAGAAGAAACTGTGCTTTCCCCCATCTGAGAGATATTTGCGCCATATCGGTTCTGAATCACGCGCATTGCGTCGCCCACAATCTCGGCCACGCGAAAAAGGGAATCAGCGTTCAGAATCGTGTCGATTCCATCCTGCGGGTTGTCGATGTTTTCCTGCAAGAGGCTAATCACCGCCTGCGTGATGGACAGATTGCCCGAGGTCATCATGGTGATCACCCGATTTCCCGGAACCTCCCAAGTGAACATCTTCTTGTATTTCGAGATGTTATCCACGCCCGCATTGGTGCGGGTATCGGACAGGAACACCATTCCGGCGTTTGTTTTTATTGCGACGCAATAGGTCATCGACATTCTCTTGTATTCACTCTCACGGCCGGACGCCGTCCCTCAGTCTAGTGGCTTCTATCACCCGAGTTTTGCGGTGCCGAGACGTTATTGCGAATGTTCTTCAGAAAGTGTCACCGGTCGATCACCAAAGCCAAGCGCCTGTCCCCCGCTGCGGGCGTGTCGCAAACTCTGGCGGGCATGTTGCACCTTGGTTTGATCCTACAAATCCGACAGCTCGTCAAACCCGGGCACAGATCATCGTGAAGCCGAGGGTCTCTGCAAGAGATCCGGTCAGACAAACCTCAGATCAAGCGTTGCCTTGTTCCAAAGGTTGTCCCGAGGTTTCACAGGATCGAAGCGGAACGGCGTGTGCTGGCCTTGCTGGAACCGCACGCGGCGACGGCCTTCGGCCTCCAGATCGTTGACCGGGCGCGTTTCATGAGCGCGCCCGCCCTCATGCGCCACCAGGTATTTAAGCCCGCCGACCGAGCGCCCGGCGACCCGGTCATAGACGTCAAACACCAGCGGCGCATGGGCCGGGATCGTTGGGTGCAGCGACGACCAGGGCTGCCAGCTGCGGAACCTGATACCGGCCACATAGGTATCGGGGCCAACCTTCTGCAATGGTATCTCGACCTGATTGCAGGTGATCACGAAGCGATCCCCCAGAATGCCCTCAACCTTCAGCTCGACCCTTTCCAGCGAGCTGTCCACATAGCGCGAGGTGCCGCCGCCCGTGGCTTCTTCGCCCAGCACCAGCCAGGGTTCGATGCCGTTGCCCAGGGTCAGTTTCAGGCCCTCGACCTGTGTATGCCCGACTTCGCCAAACCGCATCTCGTATTGCGCATCGTACCAGTCGGAGCGGAAGGGGAACCCGTGCGCCTGACTGAGGTCTGACAGGACCTGATCGAAATCAGCGCGGCAATAATGGGGCAGCAGGAACTTATCGTGCAAGTCACTGCCCCAGTGAATCAGCGGTTCGGTATAGGGTGTGTCCCAGAACCACGCCAGCAGGGCGCGCATCACCAGCGATTGCGCCATGCTCATCTGCCAGTGCGGCGGCATCTCGAAGCCGCGGAACTCGACCAGACCCAGCCGCCCGGTGGGACCATCAGGCGAATACATCTTGTCGATGCAAATCTCGGCGCGGTGGGTGTTGCCGGTCAGGTCGGTCAACAGATGGCGCAGGATGCGGTCGGCCAGCCACGGGAAGGCCTGACCGCTGCTTTGCATCCGGCTGAGCTCGCTCAGCGCGATCTCCATCTCATAGACCTTGTCGGGTAGACCCTCGTCAAAGCGGGGGGCCTGACTGGTGGGGCCGATGAACGTGCCCGAGAACAGGTAAGAGAGCGACGGGTGCCGCTGCCAATACCGGACGATCGAGCCAACCAGATCGGGCCGCCGCAGGAAGGGGCTGTCGGCGGGAGTGGCTCCGCCCACAACGATATGGTTGCCGCCGCCCGAGCCGGTCAGCCGTCCGTCAACCATGAAGGTGAAACTGTCCAGCCCGCATTGGCGCGCCTCTTCATAGAGCGCCTCGTTGATTTCCTTGAGGCCCTGCCAGCCGGTTGCGGGGTGAATGTTCACCTCGATCACACCCGGGTCGGGGGTCACGCGGATCACATTGAAATTGCCGTCGCGCGGGGGTTCGTAACCTTCGATCCGCACGGGCAGCTGCATCTCGGCGGCGGTTTCCTCGACGGCTTCGACCAGATCGAGATATTCGTCGGACGAGCCCGTGGGTGGCATGAACACATGCAGAATGCCATCGCGTGGCTCGACCACCATAGCGGTGCGGACGGGCGTGCCCTCGACCCAATAGCTGTATTCACCGGTCAGCCAGTCATCCGAGCTTTCGATGTCGCGCAGCCAGACCTCTTCGCCCTGATCCTGCGCCGGGCCGGGGGCTGCGTTCTTGCGCCGCTGGCGGATGTGCTTGACCGGTGGCGGTTGGGTCGTGCCGGTGCCCGGACCATATCCGGGCCCGTAAAACGGCGTGGTCCAGAATTCTTCGGTCTCGTATTCGGTTTCCGGCTCTTCTCCACGCCGAAGCAACTTGCGTGGCGGCAGCGCGCGTTTGCGGCGCAGCATCGTGTCGCGGAAATACTGTTTGAATTCTTCGCTTTTGGTCAGCGAATTCAGCGGCAGGCGATAGCCCGCTGCGCTATCGCCGGGCAATAGGAATAGCTTGTCGCGCCGCGTGCCCCAGATATCCGAGGCCCAGCGGAACCGGCGCCGGGCGCTGGCTTTTGCCTGTGCCAGCTGAATCGGGATCACATAGCTGACCGGGTTGGTCAGCCCATTGTTCATCATCCGCACCAGACGCGCACGTTCCTGTGGGTCGTCCAACTGGCTGTCCTCAACTGTCACGTTGTCGGGCAACATCGCCTCTTTGCCCATGAAGTGCATCGGGTCTTCGAAAACCGGATGGGCCAGCGCGTCCTCTCCCAACTCCAGCGCTGCGACCAGTTTTTCCGAGAATACTTCGGCGGTTTCGTGGGTCGAATGCCCGGTGTTTTCGCGCGCCAGAAGATCCGCATCCGACCACATAGGTAGCCCGTCGCCCCGCCAGATCAGGGAATAGGCCCAGCGGGGCAGCGGCTCACCCGGATACCATTTGCCCTGCCCGTGATGCAGCACCCCATGCGGGGCAAACCGGTCACGCAAGCGGCGTATCAGCTGATCGGCATAGGTGCGTTTGGTGGGGCCGACGGCCTCGGTCGTCCATTCCTCGCCATCGCGGTCAATGGCCGAGACAAAGGTAGGCTCGCCGCCCATCGTCAGGCGCATGTCCTGGGCCTGTATCTTGTCCTCGACCGCCTGTCCGGCGCGGTCGATCTCGGCCCATTGCTCGGGGGTCAGGGGACGGGTGACGCGCGGGGGTTCATCAATGCGTTTAACCGACATCTCAAAGCTGAAGGTCACCTCGGCAAAACCATGCGCCCCGGTGATCGCCGCAGCCGAGCTGGGCTCGGGTGTGGCGGCCAGCGGGATATGTCCTTCGCCCGCAAAGAGCCCCGAGGTCGGGTCCATCCCCACCCAGCCCGCGCCGGGCAGGTAGACCTCGCACCAGGCATGCAGGTCGGTGAAGTCATCCTCGGGTCCTGCCGGGCCTTCGATCGGTTTTTGATCGGCGGTCAGCTGGATCAGGTAGCCCGATACAAATCGCGCCGCATAGCCAAACTCGCGTAATAGAGCGACCATCAGCCAGGCGCTGTCACGACACGATCCGAGAGCCTTGCGAATAGTGGTCGAGGGGCTTTGCACGCCAGGTTCCAGCCGAATGGTATAGTCAATCCGGTTGGCCAGAAAGCCGTTTACTGCCACCAGCCAATCATTCGTGGTCCCTTTCTGCTCGGGGATCTCGGCGGCGAAATCCTTGAACCTCTTGCCGCGCCCTACCTTTTTCAGATAGGGCCGCAGATCCTTTTTCTGCTCGGGCGTGTAGTCAAAGGGTACGTCCTGACAGTCTTCCTCAAGGAAAAAGTCGAACGGGTTGATCGCCACCATGTCCGCCACAAGGTCCACCGTGACCGAAAACTTGCGCGCCGGTTTAGGAAAGACCAGACGCGCGTGCCAGTTGGCATAGGCGTCCTGCTGCCAGTTCAGAAAATGCTCCTCGGGTTCGATCCGCAGACTGTAGCTTTTGATCGGGGTGCGGCTGTGTGGCGCCGGGCGCAACCGAACCACATGCGGGGCCAGAGTGACGGGCCGGTCATATTCATAGGTTGTGCGGTGGCTAAGAGCGACGCTTATCGACATGAGATTTTGCCATTTTCTTTGCAGAGCCCGTTAAAGTCGGGGCAATGCTACTTGGGATTTCTGTCTTTGGTTTCGGCTTCCTGTTTGCAGATTAGAAGGGAATAGGGTCAACCGCTACGTAATTTAAGAAGCGCATATGTACGACAAGGTTTTCGAAAAGATAAAAAATGGTGCAGATCGACTTTGTTGCACAAATCTGTGTTTGAAGGGAGAACCTCTTTCCCTGGTCGGACTTATCCTACGGGCTCAATGACGGGTATACCACGAGCGATGTAGCGTTTGAGCACAGCGATCCGGACCTGAAGCTCTGCGACCTGCCGGTCGAAGTCCTTCGCCATGAGGCCTTGGCCGAGTAATTTCACGCAGTGCATCTTTGTCTCTGCGCGGCTCCGGCGGTGATATCCGGTCAGGTTTCGCCAGAGTGCCCGGCCAAGACATTTGCAGGCTCTCACGGCTTCGTTTCGCGCGATGGCACCCGCCGTGGTTGGCTTCCAGGATTGGGCGTTTTTGCGCGGAGGGATGATGGCGGTGGCTCCCCGAGCGGCGATCACATTGTGACATCTTCGAGTATCATAGGCGCCATCAGCAGTGACGGTGGCAATCTCTTGGTCGGGTGGGATCTGTTCCAGAAGGTCAGGCAGCATAGGGGCATCGCCGACATTGCTGGTCGTGACGCCGACTGCGCGGATTTCCAGTGTTTGCTCGTCAATACCGAGGTGAAGCTAGCGTCACAGGCGTTTCTTGCTCCCGCCATGCTTGCGTGCGTTCCACTCGCCTTCACCCTCGGCTTTGATCCCTATCGCATCGATCAGCAGATGAAGCGGCCCCGCCCCTCCGCGGTAAGGGATGGAGACATTCAACGTCTTCTGTCGGCGACACAGAGTGCTGAAATCTGGGACTTTCCAGTCAAGCCCGGCCAGCCGCAACAGGCTTTCGACGAACCCAGTCGTCTGCCGAAGAGGCATGCCAAAAAGCACCTTCATCGTGAGGCAAACTTGGATTGCAGCATCGCTGAACTCAGGCTGACGACCGCGCTTGCCTGTCGGACGCACATGCCAAGGCATCTCAGGATCAAACCAGATCGATAGTGAACCGCGCTGCTTCAACGCCGTGTTGTACGAAAGCCAGTTCCTGGTCTTGTACTTCGTAGGGGACCAACTGCTCATGCCGAGCAGCTAGCCCTCTGAATTCAAACAGTGAATCCCTCACTGCATTTGCGCAACAAAGCCTATCAAAGGGTGCTGCTTCCAATTGGAACGTCCAACCCGAGTGTTTCTGGGCAAACAGGCTCAGTTTTGGAACCCAGATGAAGCACCCCGTCCAGCCAGCGCAGGAACGCCATTGGGTCTTTTGCTGGCCAGATGTGATCGGCTCCGTGTATTGCATGACCGTGCACGTGCGTGAGACGGGCGGCGGCCTTGCTTGGGATTGTCCAGAGATCCCCTGACTGTTCACCCCACGCCACGTGAACCGGCATCGCCAGCGTTTCAAGTTCAGCAGCTGTCACCGAAGCAAAGCGCTGCTTGGCGCTGAGCAAGGGGATCAGCGTATGCGCATTGTCCAAACAGATCTGGCGCAGGTCCGGCGGGAGTTTCCCGAATGTGCCAGACCCGCCCACAGCACCGATAAAGGCCTTCAACACTCCGGTCCCGTCGCCCGCTGCGGCAGCCTCTGTGACGGGAAAAAAGGTTTCCTGCATGCTCAATTGATGCATTGCTATATCCAGGGGTTCGCTGACAAGGCTTGTTGAGCTGGGCTCATAAGCCGCAACACCCGTGATCAGGTCAGGCCTGTCGACGCTCAGGCGCAGGGCAACATTTGCGCCATAGGACCAGCCCACAACAAAGACCGGGCCGCAATCAAGACCTTCAATAATGGTGGCAAGATCACCTGCATGGGTTTTCTCGCTGAACTCCAGCGTGGTCGCCGGCCATTGGGATCGTCCGAACCACCGTAGAGTCGGCGCGATGCATCTGTGCCGCTGCGAAAGGTCCTGTATGTGAGGCACCCAGATCCGGTGATCGCAGGCCGCGCCGTGGACGAACAATATGGGTGCTCCGGTCCCGCGATCGATGCAGGGGAAGTAATCGGCTGATATATGCATAGTCATGAAACTCACTCCGGTTAGGGGATTAGATAGACAGATGAAGATCGGGACCGGTCGCGCAGCGGTCAGGGCGCTCGCCGCGTTTCAGGGGCCGCGCCTGTCCGGTTGTTTGCCATGCAATTGGAAACGGGACGCCGCCCAGCTTGAAGGTGTCTGCATCGACACAAAACTTCGCGCAGCGCAATGCGGTGGCCGCGCGGCGGTTCAACTGACACCCCCCAAGCAGCACGGCCCAGGGCCGTTGAACGATATCCTGAACGCGGGAAATCCAGGGCGTCGGCGCGCTGACATGCTCACAAAACAGCACCTCGCCATCGGCACGCAGCACACGCCGCACCTCGTTCAACACCGCTGAAACATCCTGAACCGTGCAAAGCGTATAGGTCAGCACCACTGTGTCGATGCAGCCATCTGCAAGTGGTATATCCTCGCCGAAGCCCTGAACCAGTTCGACTGGAATGTTTGACTGATCAGCCAGTTTCCGTGCCATCTCCAGGCTGCTCTGGCAGGGGTCCAATCCAATGAGTTTGGTGACGCGGCCCGCATCATAAAGCGGAATGTTCAGCCCCGTGCCGATGCCCAAATCCAAAACGACGCCTTGCGCCTTGGGAACGATGCGTTTGCGTTGCCCTTCAAAGGCGCGACCACCACAGCCACAATCGACAATTCGGGGAAGGATATGTTTATTGTACAAAGACATGGTCTTTCTCTCTGCTAGGTGACGATGCAGAAACCATGTCTGGGTTTGGCGTAAGGCACTTGGCGGAGGTCTGGAGAAGCAATGAAGAAACGCTGGATTTTCCGGTCTCCTGAATGCTTTGCGCAGGCCACCTGGCAGATCTCAGGGGTTGGAAGCTCGTGATCTACACATTTTCCGATTGCGTTCTGAACCTCGACCGCCGCACGCTGCTGCGCGAAGGGGTCGCGCAGCATATCGAACCTCAGGTCTTTGATCTTTTGGTTCTTTTGGTTCAGGCCGAAGGGCGGACCGTCACCAAAGACGAGATCATCGCGCAGATCTGGGATGGAAGGGCGATCTCGGACGATGCAATTACCAGCCGGATCAAAAGCGCGCGAAAGGCCATCGGCGACGATGGTCGTTCGCAGCGATTTATTCGCACGCTACCGAAGATCGGGTATCGCTTTGACGGACACGTGGATGCGCCATCCGGCGATCCTCAGCAACCCGCGCCCAACCCCGGCGATGAAACAAGCGCGCCCGAGATCGGCTATGTGACGGATCGAAAAGGCCGCTCTATCGGATATGCGGTTCACGGCGACGGCCCGCTGCTCATAGTCCCTCCGTTTTGGGTTACCGCGTCTGATCTGTGGCATGATTATCCGGATATTCAGGAGTTCTTTCTGACCCTGGGCAAAGGGTTGCGGATATTGCGCTATGACCGGCCGGGCTCGGGCCTCAGTCGCGATGCTTATCCAAACGAGACGCTCGAGGACGAGGTCGCGCTGCTCGAGGACATGGTTGCGGCGTTTCGCGCCGATAGTTTTTCACTTCTGGCGATCTCGGCGGCGGGGCCTGTGGCCATCCGATACGCGGTGGCGCACCCCAAAAAGGTTGATCGCATTTGCTTCTATGGTGCCTATGGCTCGGGCGAGGACTTGGCACCTCCAGAATCGCAAGCCATGCTGCTGGCGCTGATCCGCCAGCATTGGGGCGTCGGATCGCGCGCCCTTGCGGATATCTTCGTCCCCTCGGCAGATGCGGAAGACAGGCGTCGTTTTGCGGCCCAACAGCGCGCCGCTGCGGATTCTGAACAGGCCGCCGCAATGCTCGAACTGAGTTGGCAGATCGATGCCAAACTCGACACACCCAAAGTCGATGTCCCCACCCTTGTGCTGCATCGTCAAGAGGATCGCGCCGTTCCAGTTGATCACGGACAGTGGTTGGCACGTTCGATCCCAGGAGCCCGGCTGCAGCTTTTTCCCGGAGATGCGCATGCACCATGGTTTGGGCCGATAGATGTTGCGCTACAGGCCAATTCATTTTTGCTTGGATAGCCATCCGCTTTCTGAGGGCGACCCAATGCGGTCACGCGACACGCTGCTGCCATTCTGCGGTCGTATCCCACAAAATCGCTATTCGCTGCACGAGCAAAGCCGGGGGTCGCTGGCCAGACGTCATTCACGTGGCAATCGCCGATTGCGGAGCGGGCGAAAAGCTATCGGTTTCCTGAATCGAAAATGCGTTCGCCCTGCTCGTCAATCACCTGCTTCGCCTTGGCGATGCTGAAGCTTTCGGCCTCATCCCGACTGTCAAAGACATCCGCCCGGATCACCGCATGGGTCTTGCGATCTCCGTCGATTGTCTTTTCGATACGGGCCGACAGGCGGTATTTGCCACCCTCGGCGATCAGGTTGGGGAAGATCTCGAACCCTTTGTACGGGATCGGCTCCGGCTCCGACTTTTTGCCGCCACCAAAGAGCTTTGAGAAGAGGGACATGGGCGGCTCCTTTCAGTGTTGCTCGGATCGGAGACTAGCGCTGCTCCGGGCCGGGTTGAAGTGCGTTGTGCGGTCAATTCACCGATTCCTCGATCCAATAGCACTTCTGAACGTCCCGACCCGCGACGAAGGACCGGACCCCAGCAAAGGCGTTGTCGGACATGGGGACCTCGATTGCGTGCGAGCCAACGCGAACAAGCGTTCTCGCTTCCGTCCTTTTTTGGGTTCACTGTCGACCTCAATGCAAGCGCAGCATCCGACGCTCAGGAGCAGAAATTCCTGCCATCGCTCCAATTTGAAATTGATAGGCTTTGGCGACAATGCACAGTCACGCGCTCCGCACTATTTTCTAACGACCTCGACGATACGTTCCATAACTGAGGCCGAAGGCATTGGAACCACTAGGTTAACTGTCTCCGGAAGGGTGGTCACCCCAATGTCGGCCGGATCATTCTCGACACCAATGAGACCGGTTCTAAACCCATGTTTCGACCAGGCGATCTCTTGCAACTCAGGGTCGACAAGAGCGTCAGACAGACGCTGACAGCTTTCTGTGAGAGAGATGAGGGGATGAGATGCAAACACCGTGGGTTCGGGGTAGATCACCCGAACACGGGCTGAAATGTCGTCCGCCAGTTGTGCGTTTTCGGCCAGGAACTCGACCATTTGGTTTTCATAGCCAACAATCATAGGCCTGGCGCCCATGCCCTGCTTGAGGAAGTTCTGGAAGATGTCCCCGGAACTTGCCTCCATATGCCCCATCGCATCAAAGTAACGGCCCAGATCGGGCAAAACCGTTGGCAAATCGGAGACCGTTGGCGGGGTCCCTTCATTCAGGATCGTGGCCAGAAGCCCGGCCCAGATATTGCCCGAGTTCGATTTTGCAGGATTCGTGGAAAAGATCTTGAACGGGCCGTAAATCTCAAGCCCGAGATCTTCTTTCCATCTCGCCCCTTCGTTGATGAGTTCACCGATACGCCCCACATCCGCGGTCAGAAAACCGTCATTTCGCTTGGTGACGACACCGTTGGTTACAAGCGCATCCGCGACATCCGCCCAGGCATAGAAGACAACCGGCGAGTTGAAGATCGTTTCATCCGCCAGCACAGTCCGTCCGCTTTGCCGGGCCAGTTCCACGGCGACCATATTCGACGGCCAAAGACAATCCCGCCCGGCGACCGGCAGCGTCGTGACCATCTCAATCGAACCGGCCTTGGTTGCATTAAGCGTGATCTTGTGACGATCCTCGAGAATGCGGATAACGTCCGGGTCGCGCAGCAGTTCCGACTTTTCGCCACCATAGAAGATCGACACATCAATTGGCGTCCGGCGATCCACAGATCGGGTCAGTGCGGACAGATCGAACTGGGAATACAGCAATGCTCCTCCTGCCACTATTGTCAGGATCAGGAGCCCAAGAAAGCTGCGATTCATTCGCTCAACCTCGTTTCATCTGTGCCGCCAGCGCTTCGACTTGTGTCTCCAGCGCCAGAAAATCGTTTTCAAGACAGGCAGTATCGATCCGTTCAAGCGCCGGAACAAAGGCCCGGATACGCTCCGAAAGCGGGGCCAAGCGATCTTCGTGGCGCCCGCGCGACTTTTCGGCGAGATCGGCGTAGCGCTCAACCGTTTCGACCATATTCTCAAGATATGAGGTGATAAAGCGCCTGGCGCGTCGATAGTCTTCCGGGTCTGAGATCACCTGATTTCGGATCGACTCGACATGCGCCGAAATGGCGTTGACGATGCTTTGGTCGGCGTCCGGCAGCCGCGGTGCCGTTTTCGCAAGCCGCTCGGAGGCGCGCGACATGATCCGCCCGGCCTCGCGAATGTCGGCCTCGGAGGTCCTGGGCGAGACCAACAGCTCGCTAAAATTTGGCTTCTGGCGGATCACAAGCAGCATCGCGCCAAAAACAAGCAACGCGCCTGCCAGCGCGACCCACCAGATCAAAACTAATCCGAAAAATAGACACAGGAATGCTGCGGCAGATGTCACGCCTGCCACGATCTGCCTGACCCCGTCCCGCATCCGCATCAGTTATATCCCTTGGCGGATCTGAGCGACTTCGCGAGGTCATCTCCGGCGGTGAACATCCGGCCGATGGTGGCATCGCTCAGTTCGTTCAACTGCGCGGTATCCGCATTGCCAAACGCGATCGAGTGGATGGGCACGTCCAGTCCAAAGCCGCTTTGTTGCAAGGCTCGAAGCATCGCAGGACGATTCACTGTCTCCGAGGCGCCATCCGTCATCGCAACGATGGCAGGGAGGTAATCGAACAAAGTTCCGTCTTCGGCATAGGGCCGCAATTCCTTAAGCGCCGCGACAACCGCCATGTACAAATCCGTACCGCCATCCGCAGCCAGCCTGTCAACGTAGCGCGAGGCTTCCGACAGATCGCTAGGTTTGGAGCCACTGACCATGAGCGGTGCACCGGGTTTGTGGTTGAACGGCAGAATAATGGTCACATCGCGGCTCGAAGGCTGAAGCAGATTGACCGCTGACGCGTCGGGATCAAGTAGCAGGCCCATAGCGGTTTTGAGCTCGGCCAGCGGTTCTCCCTCCATCGAGCCAGAGACATCTAGCACCCATACCGTCAGCGAGGGTTTTCTGAGCTCTGTCTGATAGAGCGTCAGGGCCTCGCCGATGACAGCGCTTGCCGGGGCGGGCACAGGGGCGATGGACCGTTCCAGATCGACCCCCCACTCTTTTCTCCAGACTGCAGGGTCTGCCCGATCGGCAGACAAGCCAAGCAATCCGGCACGCCGACCGAGGGCAAGCAACGTGTCCTGAACATCGCCGGACAAGAGATGTTCCTGCAATTTCAGGAACGCCTCTTCCTTCGCCGCGTCACCCTTATTGATATAGCCCAGCGGGCTGTCCGCCACCGAAAGCCCATTTGTCGGATAGATGATGTAAAGCGGCTCCTGGCCGACCTCTTCGAGGGCCTGATTGGCCTCAATCATCAGCGCCTCATAGTTGAACATTGCATCGAACCGGACGGGGTTTTCGACAAGGCTATCCTTTAGCCAGCCGGACGAGCCGGAAGACCGGTCGATCTGCGCTAGCAGATCTCGCACGCGCTCCTGAACCTCGGGGTCGGCAAGATGTTCGGCGGTCAGCACATCTGGATTGCCAGACAGGGCATAAAGAAAACCCAGATAGGCCGAGGCCCCGGAATTGGATTGCGTGGCCGAGGTCATCGCCAGGCGAAACACATCTGATCGCGCGGCCGCCTGTATCTCTTCGACAGTGATATCCTTTCGACCTATCCAGCCCAGATCGGTAGCAATGCTTTTCTTGATGCCCAGCACAACAGGCGATCTGAGAATGGACGTGTCGTGTTTGACAAGCTTAGAAGTGTCACCCAACTCGATCCAAAGCGAACTCGCAGGCCAGACCGCGTCAAATTCGGAGTTACCTCCTTCGCTGAGCGCGCGCGCGATGTCCACCGATCCGAGATAGGATACATCGACCAGAACACCATTGTCGGCACCCCAGTCCCGCACAATCGGCTCAAGTGCCTTGTTTTCCGAACCTGAGACGATGTGAAGCGTCGTCTTGGGACCGCTTGACCGGCCGACCAGCAGTATGGCGCCCACCACCAGAACTAACGCGACCGCAACCAGAAAGAACCGCTTCATTCGTACCTCAACTTCCAACCACCCGCACAAATACGGGCTCAGAAATGGCGTCTTATCAAGGGAACCGCAACACGAAGTGGCTCTAATTCCCGTTCCAGTTGCAACTTGACGTCACATTGTCACGCAGCCGTTACAAAGGTGCCCGCGAAGTTGATTTTGCGAAAGCACTTCTAACTGGAGCTTTGTCTGACCTGGCGGACCTCGCGCAGGATGTGCTGCGGGTTCCAAGCCGTCAGTTGATCGCTCTGCGCAACCAGCTGCGATGGTAGGAACTTACGATGCGACAACAGGCGCGCCGAAGTCGTGCAACCCAGGTGATGCAGACAATTCCGGGCACAGGTCCGGTGATAGGCTCGGGACATTCGTTCCGCAGTGACAGTGAGTTTGCGGTCTGGCCTGGGCTTAAACAACGCAACCATTCCAGTGGCGGCAAAGCTGACATTGGCTTTTTCGGCTAGGACAATTCAGCGCCCTAGTGACGGCTAACGAATTTCTGTGTTTATTATGTGGACCAATTTCGAAAGTTCGAGAATTGCTCGGGGAAGAAATGCAGGGAGCACACGGAAACAGAAGGCTAGCTGCGATCGCTGCAATCGATATGGTCGCTTATAGTCGGTTGGTCGAACAAAACGAAGCAGACACTCTCGCCCGACAGAAGGTCATTCAGAAAGAAGTGATCGAGCCTCTGGCGTTGGAATTTAGCGGCCGGATCGTCAAAACCACCGGCGATGGAGCATTAATCGAATTTGATAGCGCCGTTAACGCGGTGACATGGGCCGCCGCATTTCAACGTCGTGTTGACTGTCTCGAGGCCGACAGCGAAAAACACAAACGCATTGCTTACCGCGTTGGCGTCAACGCCGACGAAGTTGTTGTCGACGACGACGATATTTTTGGGGACGGCGTTAACTTGGCTGCCCGGCTAGAAGCTTTGGCTGACCCCGGCGGGATATTGATCTCCGAAGGCGTCCTAAGAAACGTAGAAGGTAAGGTAGAGTTGGGTTTTGCTGATCTTGGTGAGCATTTCGTCAAGAACATTGCACAACCCGTTCGCGCCTATCGCGTACTGCTGGACCAGAACGACGCAGGGAAGTTCGTCCCATTGCCAAAGTCGGCGGCACTCAAACGGAAAAGCAAATTCTTGAGCGCTGCATTTTGCGTTTCAGCTGGCATAGCGTTGCTCGTTTACATCTTTGTTCTTTCAGGTGAAAAAACAGAGGTTTCAGGACTTTTGGTCGTTCCGTTCGAAGCCGAAAGCCCTTCGGATCAAGTGTTCGCTGACGCAGCTACGGAGAACTTGCATCTATCCTTTGAGCGCCTGAAGCAATTGAAGATGACACCCTACAGTGTCGCAAAATCTTATGAGGGGATTGACGTCAACGAAAGTGAAGTGGCCCAGGTTCTGGGCGTGCGGTACGTTTTGGATGGTTCAGCGAAATCGAACAATGGAGAAATTGAACTTCGCGTTCGACTTCGCGATGCATTGGCATCTGGCGACCGCGTGGTTTGGGAGCAGGATTTTCAGGGAGAGGCCCATCAGCTGCTGGGCATGCTCGTAACCGTGAAGCTGAAAGCAGCGGGCGCAATGGAGGCAAAACTCAACGACATCGAGCGGAACATTCTGGAGAGCAGACCAACGCAAAACCCTGCGGCTTACGTGGCATATGCCAATGGCAAGAGGCTTCTTGACAGCAAAGACTTCACGGATATCGCAAAAGCGCTTCCTTTGTTTGATGAGGCGATGTCGATGGACCCGCAGTTCATTGATGCAAAGCTGGGCAGCGCCGAAGCCAATTTCCAGATATGGGAGGGTAGCTTCAACACGATCAAATTCACAATTGATGCTCAAGCAGCATTCTTAGAGTTGATTGAGCAGGTTCTTCAAGGAGATCCGCGCAATCCTGACGCCACAGCTTTGAGGGTTCGCGCTCTGTTAGAGCAACTCAAATCTGACCGTGCCCTTGCTTTGGCGAGGGGCTCTGTTTTTAAGGATCCTACCAATCCCGTGCTCCGCCTTGTTCTCGGCATGTGCCTGACATCCGAAGGAAACTACGAAGATGCAATTGCCGAATTTCAAGAGTATGAGCGTTTGTCGCCAAGGCTAAATTCCGGCGAAAAGGGAGATCTTGCATGGAACTACCTGCGCGCCGGCGACAGCGGGCGAGCGTTGGAGCTTCTGAACAGTATCCCGGAACAAGATTTGCGTGAGCAGCACCATCGAAATCTCGCTGAGGCAAACTTTCGGGAAGGGAATAACGAAGCTGCACAGGCTTACATGGAGTTGTTTCTAAAAAACAATGTCTGGCTCAATCTAAACTGGATGAAGCCGTGGTTTGAAATCTACAAGGACCCGCAGGTTTTTTCCGTGTTCGAAGAAGCCATGCTGGGATCAGGACTCCCAGAGTGGCCTTTCAGCTTTCACGAAGGGCGTGAGGCTGACCGTATCGCTCATGACGAATTGGTTCTTTTGCATTCAGATGCTTTCAACGAAGAACACACTGTTGGTCCGTTCGGCGCGCCTTATTCAGAGGAACGTAATTCAGATGGCACCATCGCAATGAATTTTGACTGGATGAATGGCATACCATTGTCTGGAACATGGAGGATCGTTGGCGATCAGATATGCCGAAACATACCCTCCGTACACCAAGGGCGCGATCTGTGCCATTTCCTCTATCTCGATCCTGAGAAATCAACCGATGACCACCGGTATGTTGCGGCGCCATGGTCGTTCGGCATCGTGAATTCCGTATTCGTCCGAACAGACAAATAACCAAGCCAAGCATGCCCACCTCGCTTTTCCGCTCATGACCTTCCCCCGCGTTAGAGCCCAAAGCGAACGGTGGGGAAAAGGCAAGCGCAGATACCTCTCAATCCAATGCGAGAGCAATCGGTGCCATAGCGCTCGGATGGGCTGTTTTGCTCCGAAGTCGCCTTTTGTTGAAGATTCACGCAACACTCAGGAAAGCGCGGCTAGCTTGCTCTGCACTCGATCCAAGGCAGCTCGAACGTGCTCAGCCTCTGCGCCTGACGCGTCGAGTTTGACCGCGCGTCTGAGATGCGTTTGCGCCCGCTCCAGCAACCCCGCGGTATTTGCTGTCGGCTCAGCTGCTGCACGCATCTCCTCCGATAGGGCAAGATTGCGCAGAAGAGTCATTTCAGCGAGGGGCTGTCCGGTTTCGCGGTAATGCACTGCCGCCTCACCTAGCGCGGACCCGGCCGCGATCAGCAGCGGAGCGATGAGTTCGGCGGGCGCGTTTGTTGCGTGGGTCAGCAACGCGGACCCGAGGGTGCCAGCTGCCATAGCGGCATCCTGAGGCATGTCGCGTTCCCGATAGAACTGCAACGCAAGCTGAAACTCATTGATGGCCTTGTTTCGGCGCGACGGATCGCCAAAAACCGTCGCTTGCCGCTCGATAACGGTCGCGACACCAAAACGGGCGCCCGCCATGTTCATCACATCGCCGATTTCCCCGAACAGCCGTGTGGCCCGGTCCAGCGCCGCGAAGGCTTGATCAAGTGCCTCGGCAAGTCCTCTGCCCTCCAGTTCGTCGGCGAGCAACAGATGGGCATTGCCCAGGTTGTTAAGAGCGCGTGCTTGCGAGGACAGGTCGTCGCCAAAAAGCTCGATCGCCTCACCCGATCCCTTGATCGAGGCGCGCAGCAGATCTGCACGCGCGGGCGGTGCTGAACGCTGCGCTTGTGTCACGCGGACGAGCGAAAGGTGATCGAGCGCAGCGGCGCGCAGATGCCCCTCCGACTCAGACGCTGTGAGCGTGAACGCCGCAGCCGCGCGCCCCAGCAGGTCGTGACCTGTATCACCGGCTGCGAAGCGACCCAGAGAGAGAAGCGAGAGACCCAGCAGGTTCTGCGCCTCGCAGAAGATCGCGCGATCCGTATCGCTATCGACACGCTCCAGGATTGCTTGCGTCAGACGCATGGCCATTTCCGTAACTGGGGCGCCGAAGCGTTCGCCATAGTCATGAAAGGTTCGCGCATAACCAAGACGCCGCCTGAATGGCTCCAGCGGATCGAGCAGGGCAAAGCTGTCGGCGGCGCCCGAAACCAGAGTGAATGCCCGCTCGGGCCGCCCGCGCATGAGAGCGATCCGGGCCTGGGTCTCTATGATCCGGGCGTGGTCCTCGATTGGCTTGCGGAGGGCCTCGGCGCTTGTGTCGCGAGTCGAGGCGAGAAGGCGTTCGGCCTCGTCGAAATCGAGGGCTTCGATCGCTTCTTCGACGGCGGATAGAACATTGTCAATGCGCGGAGCGGTGCCGCGAAGCGCTTCGACCTCCTGTCGCAAGGCGCGGTAGTCCTGGGCTTTTTCGATCAGAAAGCCACGGAGGTCCGAGACAGTCAGCGCTTCGGGCGCGAGTTCACCGAACCGGAGCGCCAGCGCTTCGAGCGTATCGCGCGTCTGAGCCTGAAGGTTGTCGAGCTTCTCGGCGACATCGTCGATCTTTCGCTCGGTACGGTGAGCCATCTGCAGGATCTCGGCCATGAACGCAGGCGTCAGATCGGCCGCGTATTCCGTCGTAGCAAGCAGCGGCTCAAGCGCTGTTTGGGTGATCCGGGTGAACAGCAGGCGCATCTCGTCGCGACGCATCTCGCCGGTTGGATCAGATTCGTCGGTGATTTTCTCCAGCATCGCCTTGGTACAGGCTACGGCATCCATGTCATATGCGACGATTTCCTGTGGCGTAAGCAAACCGGCATCGACCATCTGAGCAAAGAGGACATCCGCATGCATCGGCAAGCCGGACAGGCTCGCAAAGACCCCGCGCGCGGCATCTGTCAACGCGTCGGCCATACGCGCCAGCGAATTCGGAGGACGAGCCGCGACCTTGCGGATGGCATCGTAGACAGCAAGTCCGGATTTCGGGCCGGGCGCCGAAGCGAACCCTCCCATCGCTACAAGCAGACGGACAGCGTTGGCGAGGTTGTCCGTCTGGCGGTTGAACATTGGTCAATCCCTCAAACTACGGAGAAAGTCTGCCATCCCACGGCCTCTTATTGCAACCGGGAAGCGCACAGGGTCTCCGTAATTTCCTGCCTTGGCCTCTTGTGGTTTAGCTGTCCGGTGCCCCGATGGGTTCGATATTCTGGTTCACTCGGAACAGGTTGTTTGGATCATATCGCCCCTTGATTCTGCGCAGGCGCGCCAAGTTTGAGGCATAGGCGCTGTCCGCGGCCCCGTCCTCGGCGACGAAATTCACGTAAGCACCGGGAACGGCCTGTTCCGCGATACGATCCGAGGCGTTGCGCAACCATGCGATCATGGCCGCGTCGTCGCCCGGCTCCGCCCATCGCACCCCCGGGGTGGACATGAAGCGGACACCTCGATGCGCGAAGGCCGTCGCGTCATGCGCGACATCCCCGACCGCGCCGCCAATCTGGCAGATCAGCAATTCGGATTCCGGTGTTGGCAGGTCCGGCACCAGATCGACCAGCGTGGAGATCAGCTCCGGCGTCAGCGTCAGGTGATTGTGAGAGCGCCAATAGTTCCGTGCTCCAAACTCGTAGGCCGGATCCAGAAAGCTTTGAGCTTCGACAAAACTTCGTGGTCCGAACGCATTGCCAATAGGTGTGACCCCGCCATTGAGCGGCGAAAGATCAGATACTGCCTGCTCCTGTTGTCCCGCATGAAACTGCAAAAGTGTCAGCACTTTCTGCCCGTGCCAGTGCACGGGCACGGCATCAAACGGCGGGGCAGTCATAAGATTGGCCCAGACACAGGCGTCGCGCGTTAGGTGCTCAGCTTCGCGTGCATAGGCGGTTAGAACCTCCGCAGCATCCGACAACGCAAAAAATGTCGGCCCGAAACAGACCTCGGGGCCAACCGGGTGAAGACGGAATTCGAAACGCGTGACCACACCGAAATTGCCGCCGCCGCCGCGCAGCGCCCAGAACAGATCGGCATTTTCGGCCTCGGAAGCGGTCAACAGACGACCATCCGCGAGCACGACCTGGGCCGAAACAAAGTTGTCGATACTGAGGCCATGCCGCCGCGCCAGCCACCCTATGCCGCCGCCCAAAGTGAGTCCGCCCACCCCGGTGGAAGATACAACCCCACCCGGGGTCGCCAACCCGTGCAACTGCGTCTCGGCGTCCAGCTTGGCCAAGGTTGCGCCACCACCGACGCAAACGCATTTGGCAACCGAGTCCACCTCCACCTTGTTCATCGCGGACAGGTCGATCATGACGGCCCCATCTCCGACCGCGGTTCCGGCGATGTTGTGACCGCCTCCGCGCACCGAGACCGGAGCGCCAAGCGACACCGCATGTTTGACCGCTGCCTGCACGTCTTCAACGCTGTCGCACCGGATGACCAACGCTGGGTAGCGGTCGATGGTCGCGTTCCATACTTGCCGGCTGCTTTCATAGGCGGATGCGCCGGCTGCAAAGGCCTTGCCTCCGAGCGTTTCGTCAACAATCGCAGGTGCAGATGGGCTCAAGCTGGTCATTCCGTCGCCTCCGGTGTCCAGGGACCGTTCCTCCCGACCAGGATTCGAAAAATCGACCGTCAAGAAAACTAATAAATCTGGAGTACTACAGAATCCGTAGTTGTCTCGGCCCAGGCCGGGGGCCATCCTGGTCTTGTCAGACGCGATTGCCGGAGTGACTCATGCCTTATAAAGGATACGGACAATATTGCCCTTTCGCCCTCGCCGCTGAGCTTTTGTGTGAACGCTGGACCTTGCTTGTAATAAGCCGCGTCATTGACGGGTGTACAAGGTTCAACGAAATCCACCGCGGCGTGCCCAAAATCTCAGCCACGCTGCTCAGCCAGCGCCTGAAACAGCTGGAAAGTGGCGGTTTGATCACCCGCACGCCGCTGGAAGGTGAGCGCGGCTATTCTTACGAGCTGACCGAGGCGGGCCGCGACCTTGATCCGATCATCATGAGCCTTGCCGTTTGGGGACAGAAATGGTCCCGCGACATGGAACACGAAGACCTCGACCCGGCGTTTCTGGCTTGGAGCATGCACACGAGGCTCAACGTCGAAGCGATGCCAGAGGAGCGCACGGTCCTCGAATTTGCCTTCACCGGATACCAGAAGGGCATTTTCCGCTTTTGGCTGGTGGTCGAAAAAGGCCAGGCGGATATGTGCATGAAGTATCCCGGCTACGAGTCCGACCTGGTCGTGCATGCCGAGATCCGGCGCTTCATCGAGGCCTGGCGCGGATTCCGTGACATCCGACAGGAAATCGCCATCGGACGCATTCACCTTGATGGGCCCAAACTCTATCGCGACGCATTCCCCGACTGGCTGATGCTCAGCGCGCTAGCTCCGTTCAAGCGCGGAATCGGACGGGAGGCGGCGATATATGCTGAAAGAGGACAAGACAGAGTATCGGCCTGAGAGAGCACAGCGGGGCAAGAACTCGAAGAACGGGCTATACTGGCCAAAAGCGACCGCTGCTCGGCAGATGAATGCAGGTTTCGGCCCATGAACGGCCGAATGCGAATTGTCGGCGACAGGCTGGTGCAGAACTCGCAATGTTGTTCTGCCATAAATGCGACTGCTCGCAACTCTTCTTTGAGTGATTTCAGTTGGCCAGCGCTATGGTTATGCGATCAACCAATGCCCGTTGTACAACAGCAAACCTTGGTGTCTGCGCGATTTCCTCTAATGTCGCGACCCATATTGGAACTTCGATCCCCGGATCAATTGCATCTGATTTGCGAAGACGGGGGTCTGCGTCACCAATGAATGCGGGAAGAAATGTTTTGCCTATTCCCGAAACGGCCATCTGTTGAAGCACCAAAAAACTATCTGCCCCGGTCGTTATATCGTCAGCTGCAACATGTTCCGCCAGCCATTTAGCAGGGAGTGAGCGACCTAACGCCCCGTCAAGCTTCATCCACTTATGATTTGGGGACCCATCATCATAAACGCCAAAAGACAATGAACCAGAACCCTCGCCGACTAGACCCTCTCCAAGCTGAACCGAGGGTCGCACGGCGATGTCGGCGGTCAGCCGCGACAGGTCATGGTGGCTGTTCCCGCTCAGCAGGGTCAGTTCAAGGTTGGGATACAGCCGGGAAATCTCGTTCAGGATCTGAGGCAGCACAAGCTGACAAAGACTGTCGGTAGACGCGATACGGACATGACCCACCGGAGAGCGGTTTGTGCCCACAATTGCCCGCTCGACCGACAACACCGCGTCTTCAACGCTTTCCATAGCTGAAAGGACTGTTCTGGCCTCAGGAAGCACGGAATATCCGGACGGGCTTTTCCGGAAAATCACACAGCCACTGCGCTCTTCGAAGGCTGCGACCCTACGCAGGACGGTTGCATGCGTAACACCCAGGGCCGCTGCGGCCGCATTCAACGAACCGTATTTGCTTACCGCAAGCGCGTATCGGATGTCATCCCAGTTCTCGTTGTTCATAAATTAACAAGGGATGACGAAGAACAAACAATTACAAGGAAAATCGTTCAAGCTAAACTTGGCCTATTGAACAGGGAGACACACCATGATGAAGAAAATTTCCATCTTTGCCGCCGGATTGTTAACGGTGGCCGCAATCGGCACAGCCATCGCCCACGAAAGCGAAAACCCGGCTGTGAAAGCTCGGACCTCAATCATGCAGCTCTATGCCTTCAATCTTGGGACACTTGGCGGCATGGCCAAGGGAGAGGTGGATTATGATGCCGAGGCCGCAACACGGGCCACGAACAATTTGGTTGTTCTGACGCAGATCGACCAATCCGCGATGTGGCCCGCGGGATCTGATAACGTGTCAGACCCATCCACCCGAGCGCTGCCTGCGATCTGGGAAAACTTTCCCGACGTTGGTGCCAAAGGGCAGGCCATGGCGGACGCCGCTGTTGCGATGCAGGCGGCGGCAGGCCAAGATGTTGAAGCCCTGAAAGCCGCGATGGGCGACCTGGGTGGAAGTTGTTCGGCATGTCACAAAGCGTACAGAGCGCCAAAAAACTGACTAGGCACTGACGGTGCGGCGTTTTTTTCTCCTTGCCGCCTGTGTCGTTGTGTTGGTCGGGCTGGCCGGTTTGGTGCTAACCCGACCTCAAAAGATGGATCAGTCCGAACTCATTGGTGTGACCCCTGATCTCGCCAGAGGCGAGGTGGTGTTCCACGCGGCAGGATGCGCCTCCTGCCATTCGGCGCCGGATGCGGTTGGTGAGGATAAATTCATACTGGCTGGCGGCCGTCGGTTTGAGACGGATTTCGGCACGTTCATTGCCCCCAACATATCTAGGGACCCAGATAGTGGAATTGGGTCCTGGTCTGCCCTGGATCTGGCCAATGCCCTGATCCATGGCACCGGACCCCAAGGACAGCACTATTTTCCGGCGTTTCCCTATACGTCTTACGCCAACATGACGACCGAGGACATTGTATCGCTCCATGCCTTCCTCAGCACCCTTCCAGCGGTCGGAACCGAAAGCAAGGCGCATGAGGTTGGTTTCCCCTTCAACGTTCGACGCGGATTGGGGGGATGGAAGCTGTTGTTCATGACGCCAGGATGGGTGGTTGAAGGCGATCTGAACGACCAACAGATCCGAGGCCGGTATTTGGTGGAGGCGCTCGGGCATTGCGGCGAATGTCACACGCCGCGAAACGGCTTAGGTGGTCTGAAACGAGACCTTTGGCTGGCAGGTGCGCCAAACCCAAGCGGAAAAGGTCGTATTCCCGGATTAACCCCAGACCAGCTTGATTGGTCCGAAGCTGACATAGCAGAATACTTGAAATCCGGCTTTACACCGGACTATGACAGTGCTGGTGGTGAGATGGCTGAAGTTATTGAGAATACATCACTGCTTACAGATGGCGACCGTTTGGCGATTGCCGCCTATCTTAAAGCTGTTCCGGCGTCTTCGCCTCGGCTTTCCTTGGAGTAACAGCCGTCTGGTGCTATGCAGCGGATACCAGGAGCCACGGTCTGTCGCGTGTCGGCAGCTGCAGCCTGTCTATCAAACCTGGCAAAGCTCTGCTTACTCAGTGAGGTCGTTGGAGGCCCGCACCTACTGCCGCCCGACATTGGCGGTACTCGCATCGCGCCCTCAGAGCAAGAACCCTCGGGATAGAAGGCAGCGCAATGAGACCCCGCACAAAATAGCGAGAGTCTAATATCTGCCTGAGCACTGGGAACCTCATTGTTGGAGCGTCCGCATTCTTTTGAACGCGTCAGTAGCAATGTCCCGTCAAAAGCTCGCGCAGCTGAATTCTTCGTTTTAGAATTCGGAGCTGGAGAGTTCATTCAGTTTGACGATGAGTCCAGGCCTGTCACAAACTCGTATGATGCCTCGACCAGATCGAAGACAACGTCCAATTCATCTGCATTCACGGGCGTGAAAATCATAACAAAGCCGCCCCAGCCCGGTCTTTGATCCGCCCAAGGATGGCTGACTGCCCAGCCTTTGTCAGCTGCTGACTTCGCGAGCGCTGGTGAGAGCGACGCGTGCAGGCTGCCGTCGGGGTGGATGTGGGCAAACTCGCGACCACCTACTATGACCTCGGGTCGGGCCAGCGCCAAGTCTTCGCTAACCCAGAAACCCAAGGCACCGGGCAAGGACACGACCGTCGGCCTGATCTCAACGCCCGGCAACTCAGAAACCCTTTTCAGGAGTGCTTCTGATATCTCTGGAACCGGTTCTACCTCAATCTGAACATGCGGCACGCCGTTTGTTGTGCGCGGAATTGGCGTTTCCCGGGCCGGTAGATTGTTAAGGTCAGCCAGCGCATAGGAAGCGCTATATGCACACGCCAGAGGCGCCAGATAGAGGAGGTGGCTTACCTTCATGTTTCGATCTCCCTTTGGCACGCTTTATCCATGATAAGCTTGGCTCACCGCAAAACTGTCTTCAAACCAACGCCATAAAACGACCTGACTGTCGCGAACCTTCGCGCTCAGCAAAACTCGCGGATGTCCTCGTCGGACTTTATCGTATTCCCGTTCATTTTACCTAAGACCGCGACGGTGTCGCCAGAGACGAAAGCGTCGGTGTTTTCCCACACCGTCGTTTCAAAGTTGAACGAGAATATCCAGCAGCCTTTAAGTCGTTCCAGCATTCATCTGGCACCAGTCGAGCGATATTGACACTGAGCTACCTGACAAAGCGCATCAGAATAAAATGCGTTATGCCAGACACTTGAAGTTCGATTGCTTTCTTGAGAGGTTTCAGACTTACCAGCCGCTGCTCTTTAGCGTTGGGCATTCTTTGGCAAGGTGATGTCATGATTGAGACAATCGCGCCCGCGACCCGATTTCGTTGGACCATCATCGCGCTTTTGTTTGTAATCAACACGATCAACTACATTGACCGATCGGCCATTTCCTACGCGGCCCATGCCATTCAAAGCGAATTTGGCTTATCAGCCTCGCAATTAGGGCTAGTGCTGGGCGCGTTCGGCATCGGCTACTTCCTGACCAACCTGCCGGGCGGCTATCTGGCAGACCGTTTCGGAACCCGCAAAACCTTCGCCCTCGCAGTTCTTCTCTGGTCGATCGCGATTGGCTGGACCGGGGCTGCGGTGGGCTTCGTGATGCTCTACAGCGCGCGCATCGCACTTGGATTGGCGGAGGGCCCGTCCTTCCCGGCCCATTCGCACATTGTGGAGAGGTGGTTGCCGCCGAATGAGCGGTCCACGGCGATGGGGGCTGCACTGGTCGCCATCCCGCTGGCACTGGCTGTCGGCGCACCCTTGGCCACATTCGTCATCGCCGAAGTCGGCTGGCGCATCTTGTTCTTTGGCCTGGCGTTTCTGGGCCTTTTGTGGTTGCCCGCATGGCTCTGGCTCTCCAGCGACGCACCGGAGACGTCGCGTTTCGTGAATGAGGCCGAGAGAACCTTCATAACAGAAACTCGCGCTGATGGGGTATCGCGCAATAGGGGCGCGTGGCTATCACGCGAGGACGTCAGGATCTTGCTGACAAACCCCACATTGCTGGCCAGCTACTGGTCGTATTTCGTGTTCGGCTATCTGCTGTTCTTCGTCATGACCTGGCTGCCCGAGTTCCTGCGGACGACTTATTACTTGGACCTCAAACAGATCGGTTGGGCTGCTGCGGTCCCCTGGGCCGCCGCTGCTGTCTCGCTATATGCCATCGGGCGCCTGTCGGACTGGTTGCTGACAAGAACCGGTTCGCTACGGCTTGCGCGCAGCTATCCGATGGCGGCCCTGCACGCGGTTGTTGCGCTTGCCGTTCTTCCACTGGCCTTTGTGGACAGTTTTTCGATTGCGCTGACCGGCATAACAATCGCCGTCTCCGCGGGGCTTGGCGCAAATCCGATCTTCTACGCGATTATCGCTGATGTTGTCCCGCAGCGTGCCGGAACCTGCATGGGTGTCATGAACAGCGGCCTTGCAATTTCTGGTTTCTTGGCCCCTGCCATCACCGGCTTTGCGCTTGACGCAACCGGAAGCTTCGACGTGGCCTTTGGCATGATCACATTCTTCGCAGCATCTTCCGTGATCGGCCTGCTGATTTGGCACCACCCGGATAAGGATAGTTCACACATCGGCGATTAAGATCAAACAGCAGCATTTGATCGGCGAAGAGGAGCTTCGCCTTACTTGCTTAGGCACTTCATAGCGTTCGCGCCAAAAATTAGCTCGCATTGTTGCTTGTCGCGCCATCGCGCGACATCCCTTCCGGCTATCTCGTTTACAGGCCGTTCTATGTTTGCTCGCTACGTCACATCAGAGCAAAGCGACGCGTCGCTCGCGAGGTGATCGATCAGAGCGCGCACGCGGGTCGTTAGTCGGCGGTTCTGGGGAAACAATGCGGCGACGACGTAGGGTGCCACGCGGTTCTCGGCAAAGAGCTCGACCAATTCTCCCGATTTGAGCGCTTCGGAAACGGTGTAGGCTGGGCAGCGGGCAACCGCGACGCCTGTGGCTGCCAGCCGCGCTGAGGCTGCCGGTGCGTTGGCGCGAAGTCGACCGTTGACATGGACCGCCAATTCCTGACCGTCCATATTGAAACGCCAGATCGTAGGTTCGGTCATATTGCCGTCCAGAATGCACTCATGCGTCTCCAGCGCGCGCGGATGCGTCGGCATGCCGCTGCGTTTCAAATAGACCGGCGATGCGCAGACGATCAAAGGCATCGGGCCTAGCTGGCGCACTTTGAGCGAGCTGTCACGCATCGGTCCGATGCGGATAGCAAGATCGAGACCTTCGTCAATGATGGACACCCTTCTATCCGAGAGACGAAGGTCAATCTCCACGTCCGGATGCAGTGCGGCGAAATCCGCCAGCGAGGGCGCGAGCCGCACCGACCCAAATCCCGTCGGGGCCGAGATATGGATGACACCGCGCAAAGCCGCTTGTTGGGTCCTAACGGCTTCTTCCAACTCGTCAAACCCATCAAGAAGCGGTTCACACATCGTCAGATAGGTGGCACCGGCATCCGTCAGGGACACACTGCGTGTGGTTCGGTTCAGAAGCTGAACGCCAAGCGCCTCTTCCAGATCCGCGACGTATTTGCTGACCAACCGCGCGGATCGTCCCATACGCTCTGCGGCAAGTGTGAAAGAGGCGTTCTTTGCGACAAGCGCAAAGGCTCGCATGCGGTCGATCTTGTCCATGGCTTATTACGCCCTTTCAGGGCCTAAACATTCCCCAAAATTGACGATTATCGCCTGAGACTGCAAGTCGTATCTGTCTTGGCAAATGATCCACCCAAGTAGGAGCCGTCACATGTCAAACGCCGTTCGCATTCACCACTTCCCCAAATCGGGCCACGCGCATCGCGCTTTGGTCTTTGCCAAGCTCGCAGGGATTGCCCACGAGGCGGTCTTCGTTGATCTTGCGGCGGGTGAGCACAAAACACCTGATTTCCTGGCTATGAACCCGAATGGGCAAGTGCCTGTGCTGGAAGACGGCGACACCGTCGTTTCAGATTCAAACGCCATTTTGGTGTATCTCGCCCGGAAATACGCACCCGATTGGATGCCAAGCGATGCCGAGGGAGAAGCGAATGTTCAGCGATGGCTCACGCTTGCTGCCGGTGAAATTGCTTTTGGTTCCTGTGCTGCAAGGCTGATTACGGTGTTTGGCGCGCCTCTGGACCCGGACTTTGCCGCTGCGACCGCGGCGAAGGCAATGCAAAAGCTGGAACACGGTCTGGACGGTCGCGACTGGCTTGTCGGTGACCGGCCGACCATCGCGGATGTTGCGGCTTATTCCTACACAGCCCATGCGCCAGAAGGGAATGTTTCGCTCGAACCATACCCGAACGTCCGCGCCTGGATTGCACGGTTCGAGGCATTGGATGGTTTTGAGGCGATGCCCGCAACCGCCGCTGGCCTTGCCGCCGAGTAGTGCAAAAGACGTTTCCATTGGCAATCGAAGACCCACGCCACGCCTTACCGCTGTTTTACCAGCATCAAAGAGCACCCGATCCAGAAAGAGGATCGTAAGTTCGGTTGGCCCTTAGGGCGGCGTCCTGACGACCACCCGGGCCTCAGTGATCTGGGTCTTTGACGACAAGGTTTAGCAAACGGGACAAAACGATGATGGACGCAGACACCCTATTTCATTCGGGCGAACTGGCGGCCCAGGAACGCGCTGGTGTCGAAGGGCTCGCCGCGCGCGTGTCGTCCTTTATCCGGGATCACATGCCGGACCAACATCGCGCATTCTATCAAGCCCAACCGTTTGTGGTTGCAGCCTCCAGCGATATGCAGGGGCGCGTCTGGGCGACGATCATCGAAGGCGAGGACGGTTTTATTGGCTCACCAGACGCCCGGACGCTGACACTTGCAACAAAGATCGATCCACAAGATCCGCTGCACGAGGCTGTTCTGGCGGGCGTTGATATTGGCGTGGTTGGCATCGAGCTGGCCACGCGCCGCCGCAATCGCTTCAGCGGCAGGACGCGTCCAACCAAAGATGGCTTCGCAATCGACATCCGCCAGACCTTTGGGAATTGTCCAAAATATATCAACGAGCGGGAGTGGTGGCGCGCCGACACGACGATGTCGCAGGAAGCGGCCACATCCGCTCAACTCAGCGCAGAACAAATCAAACGCATAAGCGCCGCGGACACCTTGTTCATCGGATCGGGGCGGCACGGGTCGCAAGAAGCGATTTCCAACGGCTATGACGCTTCACACCGTGGCGGCGAGCCAGGGTTTGTTCGTGTGGTGGGCCCGAAGCGACTGCGCATTCCCGACTATACGGGCAATAACTTCTTCAACACGATCGGGAATCTTCTGGAGGACCCGCGCGTCGGGCTGCTCTTTGTCGATTTCGCAACTGGCGGGCTTTTGCATGTGACGGGGCGGGCCACGGTTGACTGGGACCCCGAGGAGGCATGTGACCCAAGCATCCTGCGTGTGATCGATGTTGAGATTGAAACTGTCATCGACAGACCCGCCGCTCTCTCTCTGAGATGGTCCGCCGAACCGGCTGCGATGACGAAGCTGACCGTGACCGAAAAGGTCGTGGAAGCCGAGGGCATCATCTCTTTCCACCTCACGCCCGCGAATGGCAAGGTGGTGACGCCTTTCCGCGCCGGGCAGCATTTGCCGATCGCTCTCGACATCCCGGGCCATAGCGCGAAGCTACGGCGGACCTACTCGCTCTCTGGCTCGGCCGCGAATCCGTACTACCGGATCACTGTCAAACGCGAGGCAGGCGGTGTCGGGTCGCAATTCCTCCATGACGAGGTGCAGGTGGGCGACGTGATCGAGGCCAAGCCGCCCGCCGGTGACTTTGTACTCCCCGATGATGGCAAACCATTGGTGCTCGTCAGCGCTGGTGTCGGTCTGACACCGATGCTTGCAATGCTGCACGAAGTCTCGACCGACGAAAGCGACCGGCCGGTGTGGTATTTCCACGGCGCTCGAAACGGGCGCGCCTACGCGCTTGGCGGTGAGGTTGATCCGCTGATTGCTGCAAATTCAAACGCCGCACGACAGATATTCTTCAGTGCACCGGAAAGCACCGATTACTTAGGAAAAACCTTTGACGCCAGAGGCCGGATCACTGCTGCCGACCTGTTATCGCTTGGCGCGGGGCCGAACGCGCACTATTTGCTATGCGGTCCTCTGGAGTTCATGACCGGTTTGAAAACCGGCCTGGAGGCCGGCGGCGTGGCGACCGACCAGATCAAATTCGAAACCTTCGGTGCATAGTTCCTAATGCCCGAAATCAGCGCTGCGGTCGCAGCATGCGCGGAATTCTCAGAGGTCCCCAATGGGCTCAATGGCCAGCCGCAGTCGGATTGAGGAAGTCGGATCGCCTTCGATGACGACGAAGAGCCCAGCCAGCTCATTGGTCGAGCATTAGGTCGGTTGATTCCAAGTTTTGATGGAGTGATCCTTTCGTTGGAATGGAAGGAAGCACTACGGGACAGATTCGTCATGGTAGCGCCATTTACTTTTACCCGGCAGGCGATTTGCATAGCAAATCTGCCGAGAGGCACGCATGCGGTCAGAGCAACAATAGAGCGATCACAAGCTTTGTTCGCACAGCTGAGCCGGTAGCTTGGTATCAATCCCAAGACTATCGCGAAGTGGCAAAAGCAGCAGACGGTTGAGGATACAAATTCCGGCCCGAAGGAGCCGCGTTCAGCTATTCTCAGCAAGGAGCAAGAAGCGAATGTCGTCACTGCTGACGGCAACATTGGCGGGCCTTGAAGCGGCCAGCATGATCCGCGTAACTGCACTGTACTGAAAAAAATGATGCTGGCGCTCGTCGCTGCGGGGCCAACGGCAGGCCTGATCGCGCAAATGGTAGATTTCCAAACTGTCATATTCGCCGGGTGTGAGTTTGCCGCCGCGTTTGTCCTTATTCTCGGGTTGGATACTCATCATCGCTGCAAGCTGCGAAAGAGAAACCTGGAGTGACAATCAGACGGATAAACGCAGTCGCGATCCAGCAGGAACTGGCAACCGTCGCCTCTGCGACCGCTGGGATAGCAGACCTAAAGCGTTTCGGCTTGAACCTGAATCGTTGGTATTCCCTTCGCCTGAGACGGCCCAGTATTCACCGCAGGGACGAAATGGGAGGATTGGGCCAAGCCGGTGGCGGCTGAATGAGCAGCCACATCTGCGATGGCTCCGGATTTGGGACGATAGGCTTCTAACAAAGCTGCTCAAAGAGGCGCGCTCATGCGGGATCCGGCAGAGACTCTTCCCAATGCTCGCCCATTGCAACGATGCAGGATGTGCCGTTTGCATAGTTCTGCACAATCACCCAGTCTCCGCTTTTGCGCGTGACCCAGACTTCCAGCAGCGTATCGGGATCGCGTAAGCCTTTGCCCTGACGCTCGGCACCCAGAACCTGGGTGAGAGTATGGGTCATGCGCAACCTGTCGTCGCAGCTCACATCGCCCATCTTCGCATGCGCTATCTGCGAGAAAGAAAGGCAGGCGCATAAGATGAAAGAAAGACGAAAGATCATGGGGAGAGCTTAGCCAGTTCCATTCCGGATTGTAACAGCTTTAAGACAATCTGTGGATAACGTTTGCGCCACTCTCGGCCTCAGCGCGCGCACTGGGTCTGCGCCGCACCAAACAGCGGTCCGTTACAATAGCGTCATCTGGCTGAGGGCAAACTGAAACGAAATCGTCACCCGGCTGTAGTCTTAACCTTCTATCCGCCCTCCAAACATCGGGGGCGATATGCTGGCAATCGAAAAGCTGACCAAACGGTTCGGGGATAAGACGGCCGTGGATGCCGCGAGCATCACCGTCGAGAAACCTACCATGATCGGGATCATCGGGCGTTCTGGCGCAGGCAAGTCGACGCTTTTGCGAATGGTCAATCGTCTGAGCGATGCGACAGTGGGAACCATAACTTTCGAGGGCGAAGAGATCACTGCGCTGAGAGGTGCTGCGAAGCGCAACTGGCAGTCCCGCTGCGCGATGGTTTTTCAGCAATTCAACCTCGTGCCGCGTATGGATGTCGTCTCCAACGTGCTGCACGGAACACTGAACAAGCGATCGACCTTTGCGACGATGTTCAACCTCTACCCGCAATCCGACATTTACAGGGCGATCGAGATCCTTGCTCGCCTGGGAATTGCGGAACAGGCGCCGAAACGCGCCGAAGCGCTTTCCGGCGGTCAACAGCAACGCGTGGCCATCGCCCGCGCCTTGATGCAAGACCCCAAGATTATCCTCGCCGATGAGCCCATTGCCTCGCTTGATCCGATGAACGCGCAGGTCGTCATGCAATCGCTGCGCACGATTCACGAGGAAGACGGGCGCATGGTGATTGCCAATCTGCACACGCTGGACACCGCGCGGCGCTATTGCGACCGTGTGATCGGGATGCGCGATGGCCGGATCGTTTTTGACGGGACGCCCGCCCAGCTGACAACCGGCGTGGCGCGCGACATCTATGGCGCTGGCGCGGATTTTTCCGAGGCGGCGACATCCACCGAAATCGAGACACTGGAAAGGCCAGAGGTCCGCGAAGCGGAAGCCTATGTCTGAGCCAGTTCTACCCGCGCCTGTCGCGGGCCACCTTCATCAAACCAAATGGAGTGAATGATGAAAAAGACCCTCGCACTGGCGCTTGCCGCCGCCACCACGCTGAGCACAGGCGCTTTTGCCGAAGAGATCACCGAATTCCGCATCGGTATTCTGGGTGGTGAAAACGCCCAGGATCGCCTGACCAACAACCAATGTCTGGCGGACAAGATTTCTGAGTCGCTGGAGGTTCCCGTCAAGATGTTTGCACCCGCCGATTACAACGGCGTCATTCAGGGCATCCTGGGCGGAAGCATTGATTTGGCTCTGCTTGGTCCCTCTTCTTATGCCGCATTGCATATTGCCGATCCCGAAGCCGCGTCGCCGATCCTCGTGAAAGTGAACCTTGATGGTTCCATCGGGTATCATTCCATCGGCTTTGCACGGGTGGACAGCGGCTTGACCAGCCTTGAAGACGTCAAGGGCAAAACCTTTGGCTTTGGTGATCCCAACTCGACCTCCGGCTACCTGATCCCTTCGATCGAGATCCCTGAGATCACCGGTGCGACCATGGAAAGCGGTGATTACTTCGGAGAGGTCCGGTTCACCGGAGGCCATGAACAGACCATCCTCGCGGTCAAGAACGGTGACATCGACGCGGGTGTGACCTGGGCAGATGGCCAGGGCAACTGGGAAGACGGTTATAACTTTGGCGCGCTGCGCAAGGCGGTTGATGCGGGCCTCGTCGATATGAACGATCTGGTTGAAATCTGGCGTTCCAAGCTGATCCCGGGTGAACCCATCGTACTGCGCAATGCGCTGCCCGATGACGCTCGTGCCAGCGTGACCGAGATCATGGATACTCTGGGTGAAACCGACCCGGAATGCGCCTATGGCGTGGGTGGCGGCGAAATCCAGGGTTTTGATCCCATCACGCACGACGCTTACACCTCGATTGTTGGCGCGCGCCGCGCAAAAATCGGCGGCTAAGTCACGCAGGCTTTCGATCGGCGGCCGGTTCTGCGGCCGCCGGTTTTGCATGTTCGGGGATCGGAAATGACGGACGCAACTATCGACGTCGCGCGGCAAAGCGTGGACACCATTCAAGACAGCTACATCGCACAGGTCCAACGCCGCAGGCTCTATGGTGGCCTGACGCTGTTGATCTTTGTGGTGCTGATGGTGTCTGGTTTCCACATTGCGGATGAGCGTAACGCGGGCGGCTTCTGGGAAGGGCTGCATCAGATCGGTGACTACCCGGCAGATGTTCTTTCGGAGGCCTGGCAAAAGCGGGCCGAACTGCCGGGGCTCATCGCAAAATACTTCCCCGCTTTGGTGGAAACCATCAATATTGCCGCCGTTTCCACTTTGCTGGGCGCGATCGGTGGACTCTTTCTTTCATTGCTTGGAACGCGCGGGCTTGCCAGATGGCCGCGGTTAACCCCGGTGTTCCGGCGCACCTCGGACATCATGCGTGCTGTGCCCGAAATCGTCATCGCACTGGTTCTGATTTTTGTTGTTGGTGGAGGCCCGGTGCCCGCGATGATTGCCATTGCCATCCACACCGCCGGCGCGCTTGGCAAGATGTTTTCGGAAGTGGCGGAAAACGCAGATTTGAAACCTGTCGAAGGTCTCGCATCCACCGGCGCGACGTGGTCGCAGCGCATGCTTCTGGGTGTACTGCCGCAGGTCGCGCCGAACTATGTCAGCTATGCTCTGCTGCGGTTCGAAATCAACATTCGCGCTTCGGCCATACTCGGTTTCGTGGGTGCCGGGGGCATTGGCTACGAGTTGCGAAATGCAATGGGTTGGGGTCAGGGCCGGTACGACGATGCCGCCGCCATCTTCATCCTGCTCTTCGGCACCATCGTGTTCTTCGATCAGCTCTCCAGCCGCTTCCGAAACCGTCTGACGGGGGGTCTAGGACAATGACCACAACCGATATGAGCTTTGCCAAACACGAGGCAGATAAGCTATTTCAGCGTAAACGGCTGATCGGCTTTGGCATCCCGGCGGTGATCGTCATCTACCTTGCCTATATTTTCTTTGCATTCGATCTGCCGGGACTCGCTGGTCGCGCAAATCTTGAGAATGCGGTCACGCTGGCCTCTGACAGTTGGTCCCATAAGGTACATGTCGCGCGTGACAACCGCACGGGAGAGGTTCAATACGCTGTGGAGGGCGAGCGCAAGGGTCGTTATCCCCAAGGGCAGCGCCCCGATTGGGTGACTGGGGACGAGATCATCACCATCGACCTCGGCGCGGATCATATCGTTCGCTATCTGCCCGATAACCGAACCGAGATTGAGATCCCGGGCTTCCCGTTGATCACGGCGCAGGCCGAAGGTCGTAACCTGACCACCAACCTGCCTGATGACTTGCCGGGCTGGATATCCGCATCGAACCGCCGGGTGGGCATCACGACGGCACAAGGGCGTATCACGCTAACCGGCGCACGCACCGAGGTGTTCAACTACTTCCCGGGATGGGAGCTTTTCTGGTTCACCCTCGACAGCCCTTACTACGGGCACGGCCTTGGGGCCATCCTGTTTGGCGCTCAGATAGATCCGGAGCGCGCCAACATCTCGGGCGCGGTCTCGGATTGGTGGAACAATGCCATGTGGCGTCACAAGGACGTGGCCTGGGCGATTGGCGAAACAATTCTGATGGCCTTCCTTGGTACGATGGGGGCGGCACTCATCGCGCTGCCACTGGCATTTCTTGCAGCCAGACGGTTTTCCCCGGTCATGTTGCTGCGCGCCGCGACCCGTCGCCTGTTCGACTTTGTGCGTGGTGTGGATGCGCTGATCTGGACCGTGGTTCTGGCCCGCGCATTTGGGCCGGGCCCGCTGACCGGCGCGCTTGCAATCCTGATCACCGATACCGGCACCTTTGGCAAGATCTTCTCCGAAGCGCTGGAAAATGTCGACCAGAAGCAGTTCGAGGGCGTTGCCTCCACCGGGGCGAAACCGCTGCAACGCTACCGCTTTGGCGTGATACCGCAGGTGGTGCCGGTGCTGCTGGCGCAGATCCTCTATTTTCTTGAGTCCAACACCCGATCCGCAACGATCATTGGCGCGATTACCGGCGGCGGCATTGGCCTCATGCTGACACAGGCCATCCAGACCCAAAAGGATTGGGAGGAGGTCGCTTACTACATCGTACTGATCGTCATCATGGTGATGCTCATGGACTGGTTCTCTGGATGGCTGCGCAGCAAGCTGATCGGACGATAAGACTGATGGCCCGGCTTAGAGGGGCAGAGCCTTTCATCCATCCCGATTGCGAGATCACCGACAGCAGGTTTGGTGCGTTTGTTGAGATCGGAAGGGGCAACCGCGTGGCCCATTCATCGCTGGGCGACTACAGCTATTGTGACCGCTACGCCGATATCGCCAATGCGCAGATCGGCAAATTCGCCAACATCGCCGCCCTTTCCCGCATTGGCGCGACGGATCATCCACTGCACACAGCAAGCTGTCATCATTTCCTCTATCGTTCTGATGACTATTGGGACGATGCGGCACGAGACGAAGAGTTTTTCGCCCATCGCAAGTCCCGCATTGCGCATATTGGTCACGACACATGGATCGGCGCAGGCGCTATGATCAAACCAGAGGTGACACTCGGCCATGGCGCGGTTGTTGCTGCGGGTGCGGTTGTGACGAAAGATGTGGACCCCTACACCATTGTGGCTGGTACACCAGCCAAACCGCTGCGCCTGCGCCAGCCCCGCCACATCGCGGACCGGCTGATCGCTTTGGCCTGGTGGGATTGGTCGCACGAGACATTGCGCCTGTCGCTTGATGATTTTCGCGTGCTGACAGCCGAAGCCTTTCTCGACAAATATGAGCCTATGTCTCGAGCGTCAGCGTGACGCGATCCCCCGCAAACCAGGTGCGGCCATATTCCACTGGCTGCCCGTCCTCATCCACGTTAACGCCTGATGATCTTAACAGAGGATCGCCCTCGGTTACGTGCAGATGCAGAGCTTGTGTGACCGTAGCGCGCACTGCCGTCAGTCGGGTTGAGGCGCGGGTGTAGTCGCAGACGCCGACCGCGCGCAGCGCCTCGGTGACGCTGCTGGTCTCTTCCAGCGCTGCGCTGATGCCAGCGAGGCGTGTCAACGGAAAGAGGCTTTCGAACACAGCAATCGGCTGGCCATCCGCCAATGACAGACCATGGTAGACGCAGATCGGATCGCCCGGCGCAACATGCAATGCCTTGGCCTCACCTGTCGTTGCGGCGCGTTCCTCGACCTGGAGAACCCGCTTCTCCGGTCTGCGGCCTGCGGCGATCAGGTTCTCGTGGAAGCGGACGCGCGTTCCGATAGGATAATCCGTGGGTGTGGCTGCGACAAAGGCACCGGAGCCGCGACGGGTGCGGACCAGCCCTTCGTCGATCAGTGCAGACAATCCGTGGCGAACTGTATGGCGGTTCACACCAAACCGTTCAGCCAGAGCGGCCTCGGTCGGAAGCTTGTCACCGGGGGCGTAGCGCCCCTCTGACAAATCGCTACGCAAGGCGTCAGCGATCGCCCTCCAAATGGGTGTCTTGCCCGGCTCGTCACGCAATTTTCACAAAACTCCTCTGTCTTCGCGACGCGTCTATGGTAGAATATGTATAGTTGTATAGTATCTGGATAAGTTGTCGAGATGAAAGACGGTTTTGACGCAAATACCGCCCGCAAGGCTTGGATGAGCCTTCTGGCCAGGGCGCCTGAGGGCCGGGCTGCCGCATTGCTGGACACAGCCATGGTGCGACCTGCCTTCACTTGGCTGCGCGCTCCTGAGATCGGCGGCACCATGGTAGGCGCCCGTGCCGGAGCGACCGGCGCGCCGTTTAACCTGGGTGAAATGACGCTCACCCGTTGCACGCTGACGTTGGAAACGGGCGAGATAGGGCACGCTTACATCCAGGGCCGCCGCAAAGCGGATGCCGCAGCCGCCGCCCTGATCGACGCGCTGATGCAAACAGATGCGGCGGAGATGTTGCGCGCCGCAGTGCTGGACCCCCTGCAAGACGAACAGACTCGGGCCAAGGCCGCGCGAGCGGCAAAAGCGGCAGCGACAAAAGTTGATTTCTTTACCATGGTCCGGGGAGAGGATTGATGCAGGCCCAAACTCTGTCCGGCGGCTTCGCCGATCCCGCCATCCAGTCCACCCATGCCTTTCGTAGTGTGATGGAGGCGATGGCGCGCCCCGGCACCATCCAGAACATCAACGGGGCCGAGCCACCATCCCCTCTCTCCGCCGCGGCGGGCAGTGTTTTACTGACCCTCTGCGACACCGAAACACCGATTTATCTGGCGGGTGCGGCGGATTGTGAAGCGGTACGAACCTGGCTGGCCTTTCACACCGGCGCGCCTTTGACCGGTCCGGCTCATTGTATGTTCGCCATCGGCTCATGGTCGGCGCTTGCACCTCTTTCTGCATATCCTATCGGCACCCCTGAATACCCGGATCGCTCCGCCACGCTTATCGTGGAATGCCCTGAGCTAAGCCCATCCGGCGCGACCCTCACCGGTCCCGGTATCAAAGACAGCGCAGCATTATCACTGCCCGAGCTGCGAGCGTTTCAGTCAAACCGCGCGCTGTTTCCGCTGGGACTCGACTTCGTCTTCACCTGCGAAAATGGCCTCGCGGCGCTACCGCGTTCAACAGAGGTGTCCTGATGTATGTAGCTGTCAAAGGTGGTGAGCAGGCGATCGAGAATGCCCATGCATGGCTCGCCGAAGAGCGTCGCGGCGATACCGAGATCGCTGAACTGAGTATTGCGCAGATCCGCGAACAGCTCAGCCTTGCCGTCAACCGCGTCATGGCCGAAGGATCGCTATATGATCCTGATCTTGCCGCTCTTGCGATCAAACAGGCCCGCGGCGATCTGATCGAGGCAATATTTCTGATCCGCGCCTATCGCACAACCCTGCCCCGCTTCGGCGCATCAGAGCCTGTCGATACCGGGGAAATGGCCTGTGATCGACGGATTTCAGCTACCTTCAAGGATCTGCCGGGTGGGCAGGTTCTGGGGCCGACCTTCGATTACACGCACAGGCTGCTGGATTTCAAGCTGGCTGCCGATGGCGAGGTGCCTGAGGCCCCCATGCGCGACGCAGATCTTGGCGATGTGCCCCATGTGACGGAGTTTCTGAACCGCGAGGGTCTGATCGAAGAAGCGCCATATGATGACACCCCACCCCCCGATCTGACCCGTGAACCGCTGGAGATGCCGGCCGAACGCGCCCTGCGCCTGCAGGCCCTGACTCGCGCGGACGAGGGTTTTACGCTCGGCCTCGCCTATTCGACGCAGCGCGGCTATGCCCGAAACCACGCCTTTGTGGGCGAGCTCCGGATCGGCGCTGTTCCAGTCGAGATGGAGATCCCGGAACTGGGTTTTGCCATCGAGATCGGCGAGATCACCCTGACCGAATGCGAGACCGTCAACCAGTTCAAAGGATCGAAGACCGAACCAGCGCAATTCACCCGCGGCTATGGGCTGGTTTTTGGCCAAACCGAACGCAAAGCGATCTCGATGGCCTTGGTCGACCGCGCCCTGCGATGGGAAGAACTGGGTGAGGACAATGTGGGCGCACCCGCACAGGATGCGGAATTCGTTCTCTATCATGCCGACAACATCCAGGCGACCGGCTTTCTCGAACACATCAAACTGCCACATTACGTCGATTTCCAATCCGAGTTGGAACTGGTGCGCAAACTGCGCCGCGAAGCGGGCGTAGATCAGGTGCAGGAGGCTGCGGAATGACCGACTATAACTTCGCCTATCTGGACGAACAGACGAAGCGGATGATCCGGCGCGCAATCCTCAAGGGTCTGGCCATTCCCGGCTATCAGGTGCCCTTCGCATCTCGCGAAATGCCCATGCCCTACGGGTGGGGCACGGGCGGTGTGCAGGTTTCGGCGGCAGTGTTGACACCCGAGGACAGGTTCAAAGTCATCGACCAGGGTGCGGATGACACGACAAATGCCGTCTCGATCCGCACCTTCTTCGAGCGCACGGCAGGGGTTAAAACGACGACGAAAACAACCGATGCATCCGTCATCCAAACGCGCCACCGCATCCCGGAGGAACCACTGACCGAGGGCCAGATCCTTGTCTATCAGGTGCCAATCCCCGAACCCTTGCGCTTTCTTGAGCCGCGCGAGAGCGAGACACGGAAAATGCACAGCCTTGAGGAATACGGGCTCATGCATGTGAAGCTTTACGAGGATATCAGCCGCCACGGGCATATAGCGACCTCCTACGCCTACCCGGTGAAGGTCGAAGGGCACTACGTTATGGATCCTTCGCCGATCCCGAAATTCGACAACCCAAAACTGGGTGACATGGCAGCCATCCAGCTTTTTGGTGCGGGTCGTGAGCAGCGGATCTATGCGCTTCCGCCCTATACCGAGGTGGTTAGCCTAGACTTTGACGATCACCCGTTCGAGGCCTCCAAGGCGGATCATCCTTGCGGCTTGTGTGGGGCCGAGGACAGCTACCTCGATGAGGTAATCGTGGATGATGCAGGCGGGCGGATGTTCGTCTGTTCCGATACCGACTATTGCGAGGCCCGCCAGGCGGCCGGTCATCGAGGAAAGGACGCGGCATGACACCTTTGCTGTCTGTTCAGGGTATTACCAAACGCTACGGCGCGCATATCGGTTGCGCGGATGTCTCGTTCGATCTCTACCCCGGCGAGGTCATGGGGATTGTCGGCGAAAGCGGATCGGGCAAGTCCACACTGCTGAACTGCATGGCCGGGCATCTGACCCCGGATGCAGGTGAAGTGGTCTTCGACACCCGTGCTGAAGGGCCACGCGACACGGTCCGCATGTCCGAGCCGGAACGCCGGATGCTGAGCCGCACCGATTGGGCGTTTGTGCATCAACACGCGCGCGACGGTTTGCGCATGGGGGTCTCTGCAGGTGGCAATGTGGGGGAACGCCTTATGGCGGTGGGCGCGCGTCGCTACGGTGACATCCGCGACAAGGCCAGCGATTGGCTGGAGCGGGTAGAGATTGACGCCGCCCGTATCGACGACCGGCCCACAACGTTTTCGGGGGGTATGCAGCAGAGGCTTCAGATTGCCCGCAATCTGGTGACCGGACCGCGATTGGTGTTCATGGATGAGCCGACAGGAGGGCTCGACGTTTCCGTTCAGGCCCGCCTGCTGGATCTGTTGCGTGGTCTGGTGCGCGACATGGGGCTGTCCGCGATCATCGTGACCCATGATCTCGCCGTTGTTCGCCTGCTGGCGGATCGGCTGATGGTGATGAAGTCAGGCCATGTGGTCGAGGCAGGCCTGACCGATCAGGTGCTTGATGATCCGCAGCACGCTTATAGCCAGCTTCTTGTCAGTTCCGTTTTGCAGGTGTGAGCGATGATCGATCTAAGCAACGTTTCCAAGACCTTCAACTTGCACAATCAGGGTGGCGCGGTGATTGAGGTACTCAGCAACGTATCGCTTTCTGTTGCAGCGGGCGAATGCGTGGCGCTGACCGGTGCGTCCGGGGCGGGCAAGTCAACCCTTATGCGCATGATTTATGGCAACTACCTGACACATTCCGGAGAGATCCGTATCGGCGGTGTCGATCTGGTGCAGGCCGAGCCACGCGACGTTATTACCCTGCGCCGCGAGGTGCTGGGCTATGTCAGCCAGTTCCTGCGCGTGGTTCCACGGGTGCCAACCCTGGAGGTTGTGGCCGAACCGCTTCGCGCCCTGGGAGCTTCTGTCGAAACGGCCGAGGCGCGCGCCAGGGCGCTTCTGAGCCAACTCAACATCTCTGAGCCGCTTTGGCACCTTTCCCCCACGACCTTCTCGGGCGGCGAACAACAGCGGGTGAATATTGCCCGCCGCTTTGCTCATGCCTATCCCGCGATGCTGCTGGATGAACCCACAGCCAGCCTTGATGCGGCAAACCGCGACGTGGTGCTCACGCTCATCGAAGAGGCAAAGGCGCGCGGGGCCGCAATCATCGGGATCTTTCATGACGAGGCAGCGCGCAGGCGGGTCTGCGATCGCGAAATCGATGTCAGCCGCTTTGCAACGGGTATGGCGGCATGACCCAAGGACGCCTCATCGCGGTTGTCGGCCCTTCCGGTGTCGGAAAGGATAGCGTGATGGCGGGCATTCATGGCGCTCTGCCTAAAGTGCATCTGGTACGTCGCGTGATCACCCGTGCAAGGGACGCAGGTGGCGAAGACTATGACGCGGTATCAGTTGCCGAGTTCCAAGCCATGGTGCGCAGCGGGTCCTTTGCGGTGCATTGGCAAGCCCACGGACTCTGCTATGGCGTGCCGATCAAAGTGCATTCTGAACTGAAAAAGGGTACCGATTGTCTTGTCAATTTCTCTCGCAAGGCTCTGACGGAAGCTGCCGGTATCTTTCCGCGCCTGATCGTTCTGAACATCACCGCAAAGGCGGAAACACTCGCACTCCGTCTGGTCGCACGTGGCCGGGAGTCAGACGCAAACATTTCCAAGCGATTGGCACAGGCGGAAAAACCTCTGCCCGAAGGGCTTGAGGTGATCGAGCTTTCCAATGACGGCCTGCTTGAAGAAACCGTCGCCCGCGCTGCCACGTTGCTTCAACCGGCGAGTGTGTAGCGATGGATCAATTCAAACCGTCCATCTTCTCGTTCGCCACAAAGGGCGATATGATCCAAAACGAAGGGGCTTGGCAAGTCCGGCAACTGACGCTGCGCTATTCTGAACCACGCGAGAATGTCGTTCTTCGGCAGCCGTCCTGTGAGCGTCATATGGAACCGGAACTCCTCCATCACATAGGGATAGCCCCATTGCTTCAGCAGCGCCTCTTGGCGGGCACTCAGCCCGGCCTTGCGGCGTCGCGCCAACTCTGCCTCGGTCACAGTCGCGCGAAATCCGTCGAGGCCACATACGCAAGCCTCGGCCACCCGCTGCAGCGGGCGGGAATCGCCACCCGGTGTCAACGCAAGAAAACGTCCCAGTCTCGTAAGTTCCAACCCGTTGCATGTGGCAGGTGCAAGCGCTTGCGCCAAGTCTGCCGCAGCCGCCTTCAAATCCTCGACGCTGCGGTTTTCGACCAGGCGAAAAGGCGGCTTGAGCGTGCCGTGAAACCCGTATTTGCGCGGTGTCATCGTGACGTCATGCAAACCGGGCAGATCAGGTTGGCGCGCCGCCCGGCCCTGCACGACATCCCAACCCAGCCAGGTGGCACCGAAATCCGCCAAAGGCCCCTCTGGCGGTACATAGTAAATCGCAAATCGAGAGTATGACATGAATTCCCCTTTTTCCGCGTCCTCTCTGGCGAAGGCTTATGACAGTGACATGTCAGGCGATCTGTGTCTTGCCAATGCCCGGCTGGTTCTATCCGATCAGGTTTTAACCGGCGCTGTAACCATCGAACATGGCGTGATCAAGGATATTACCGAAGGCGATCATGTGCCGACCGGCGCGATGGATTGCACGGGGGATCTGGTTCTTCCCGGTCTGGTCGAACTGCATACCGACAACGTTGAACGCCATATCGAGCCTCGCCCCGAGGTCGACTGGCCGCATCTGCCGGCCCTGATCGCACATGATGCCGAACTGTCCTCAACGGGCATCACGACCGTGTTTGACGCAATGCGCGTGGGCTCGATTCATGGCGGCAAGGGGCGCTACATCAACTACGCCCGCAAGCTCGTTGATGAACTGCTGGCGGCCCGCGCAAATGGGCTCTTCAAGATTAGCCATTTTCTGCATCTGCGGGCCGAAATCTGCTCGGAAACCCTGCTTGAAGAACTGGGCAGTTTCGAACCCGATGACCGGGTCGGTATCGTCAGCCTGATGGACCACACTCCAGGCCAGCGTCAATTCCGCAGCATGAAAGCCCTGAAGACCTATGTCACCAAGAAACGCGGCATGAATGACGCGGAATTTGCTGCCCATGTCGAGAACCTGCTGGGTCTGCAGAAACGCTTCGGAGCAAAGCACGAAACAGGTGCTGTGGTCGAGGCGAAACGACTGGGGGCGGTGTTGGCCAGCCATGACGATACGACGGTCGAGCATGTTACAACCTCAGCAGGGCACGGGGTGGCCTTTGCGGAGTTCCCCACAACCACCGAGGCAGCCGAAGCTTGCCACGCCAATGGCATCGCGGTGATGATGGGCGCGCCCAACCTGATCCGGGGCGGCTCACACTCGGGCAATGTTGCGGCGCAAGAACTGGCGAAAGCCGGTTTGCTGGACATCGTGTCTTCTGATTATGTGCCTTCAGCACTTTTGTTGTCGGCGTTCAGCCTTGCCGAGATCTGGGATGACGTCCCCCGCGCCATTGCCACCGTGACCAGCAATCCGGCCAAGGCGGCCCGCCTGACCGATCGTGGTGCGCTTTCCATTGGTACGCGCGGTGACGTTCTTTGTGTGCGCAGATTCGGGCAAACACCGTTGCTCCGCGGTGTCTGGAGCCAGGGCAAAAGGATTGGATGAATGCCGATTTATCGATAACTTCATCGCCAACGAAAGCCGCTTTGGCCGTGCAAAGCAGACCTTTTCTTTATAAAGCGGAACGGCGATAAAGTACCGGATCGGAGACTTCGCCAAGGCAGGCAATACGACGTCGCAGCCCCCGGAGTGCAATTGGTCGGCCCGGTATCTGCCAAGGTTCCAGTCTGCGCTACCTGGCTCTGCCCTCAAGCTTGGCCAGCCAGTTCGGTGGGCAGCGCCCGTTAAGTTCCATTCACATACCGTCCTGCCAGAACGGCTGCCGCGCCGCGCAGTTCGGCAAGGCCGCGCAAACGTCCGATTGCCGGGTAGCCGGGCGTGGACTCGCGGTCCAGATCGTAAAGAATCCGGTGGCCATGGTCAGGGCGCATCGGTATCTGTGTGCCTGTCCGCGTTTCAAGATCAAGTAGGGCGCGGATGACCGCAACCAGATCGGTGTCGCCCGCCAGGTGGCTATCCTCATGAAAATCCCGCGGATCAGCTTCGCGCTTTACGGTGCGGAGGTGAGCAAAGTGAATCCGCTCCCCAAGACTGTCTATGATTTCCAATATGTCATTATCCGCGCGCACCCCGAGCGAGCCGACGCACAGAGTAAATCCGTTCGCGGGCGATGTGTTATAAGATGCAATCCAGGCCAGGTCGTCTTTGTTGGAAACGACGCGTGGCAGGCCGAACAGATCGCGCGGCGGGTCGTCGGGATGGATCGATAGCCGCGCGCCTTCTTGCTCGGCAACCGGCAAGACGATGTCCAGGAACGCTCCGAGCTGCGCGCGCAGCCCTGCATGATTCATGCCGTCATAAGCCGCAATCCGGGTGCGCAATGTGTCAAGCGTATAGCTTTCCTCCGACCCGGGCAGCCCAGCAACGATGGTTTCCGTTAACCTATCCCGTTGCGCTGCATTCGACTGGGCGAGCCAACGTTCGGCCATTTCCAGATCGTTCGGTGTATAATCTTGCGCCGCGCTTTCGCGCTTCAAAATGAACAGGTCAAATGCGGCATAGGCCGCGAACTCAAAGCGTAGAGCCAAAGCGCCATCGGGCATAGGATAGTTCAGATCGGTGCGGGTCCAGTCGAGCACCGGCATGAAGTTATAGCAGATATTGCGCATACCCTGCTGAGCAAGGCGACTTAGATTTTCAGCCCAAATATGTGCGTAGCGCTCCCAACCTGGCGCACCGCATTTGATGTCTTCATGAACTGGAATGCTTTCTACCACGACCCAATCCAGACCTGCATTTTGGATCAAGTCGCGCCGTTCTGAAATGGCTGCCGAAGGCCATTCTTCCCCGTTGGGGATTTCGTGCAGCGCAGTGACAATGCCTGTCGCTCCGGCCTGCCTGACATAGTTTAGCGGTATAGGGTCCGACGGTCCAAACCAGCGCCAGCTTTCCAGCATGCCTCCCCCCTTATCCTGACTTTACGGTTGAATAGAGATAGCCGTCAAATTCGGGGTCGCCGACATCCGACAACTCCAGCAATGTCAGTCGAACGTTTTCCAGATGCTGCCACATGGCCTGTCGGGCGCCTTCGGCGTTCCGGTGACGCAAGGCCTCAAGGACCGTCGCGTGGTCATCCAGCCACTTGCCGCGGTAGCTTAGGTCGAAAATCCTGTCGTGGAGCTGTGCCCACATCGGGCTGGCTTGTCGCTTGCGCCACAGTTCGTCGATCTGGTCGACAAGAACCGCATTCTGAGTGGCCTCTGCGATCTGCAGGTGAAACTGCCAGTCTGCGCTGTAATCCACCTCGCCGCTTTCGATTGAACAGCGTTCTAATTCCAACGTCTCTCTTAGGCGTAGGATGTCTGCCTTAGTTACAGTGGTCGCGGCAAAACCGGCTACGCTGCTTTCGAGCAACTGCCGCGCCTGCAGCAGCTCAAACGGTCCGAAATCGGACTGCGCAAGTTCCCCGTCACGTGGTGGGCGATCCATCACATAGCTGCCGGAGCCTTTGCGCACGTCCAGATAACCCTCGATTTCCAGTACGATGAAAGCTTCGCGTACCAGCGACCGGCTGATGCCCATCTCGGCCGAGATTTGGCGTTCGGTCGGGAACTTGTCACCGGGCTCAAAACCTTCACGCGCAATCCGTTCGATCAGTTGCGCCGCGACCTGCTGATAAGGGCGCTTGGTGATCTCGGTCATGCGTTTGCCTCCGCCTTTCGGGCGTCTGCCTGTGCGATCTGAAGATAGTAATCCGCCAGAATGTGGAAGGCCTGTTTCTTGGTGGCCTTGTCGGCGGCGATCAGACCCTTGTGGTTGTAGCCGTTCTGGAATTTGTTCTGCCGACGCTCAACCCGGAAGTCATATAGAATCCATGGAGACATGCCCTTGATGTAGTCAAGATCGCGCAGCGTGCTGATCTGGCGCCGATAGACCTCGGCCATATAGTCCTCGCTGAATAGCCCTGCTTTGGGGCCCTTGGGTCCGATCACCCCATCCGCACCGGTTTCCGAGATGACCACCGGCTTATCTGGGGTCGAATTGGCGCCGATACGGGCGAGGTCTTCGAAATCCTCTTCGTACCAGCCATAATATTCATTGAGGCCGATCACGTCGATGTGGTCAGCCAATCTGTCTTCGATCCTGTTCAGAGTGTGATTGACCAGACACGCGGCCGAGGTCAAGCGCGTAGGGTCAAGCTCTTTGGCGGTACTCGCCAGCCGGCGCATGAAGTCGAGCCGGGCATCGGTGTCGGGATTTTCATTGCCCACTGACCAGATGATCACCGAGGCTCTGTTACGATCGCGCAGGATCAATTCGCGCAGTTGGTTTTCGGCGTCGCGATAGGTGGCCGGATTGTCGAAATCGATGGCCCAGTAGACCGGGATTTCCTCCCATAACAGGAAGCCTAGCTCGTCGGCCAGTTCGGCGGCGCGTTCATGGTGGGGGTAGTGGGCGAGGCGCAGGAAGTTGCACCCCAACTCGCGCGCGTGCGCGAACCGTCGGCGCAAATCAGCATCATCGGTAACCTTGCCAAGTGTCGCGTCGTCCTCATGAACCGAGATACCGCGCAGAAAAAGCGGCGCGCCATTCAGCAAGATATCGGTCCCGCGCCGCTCGATCTGGCGAAAGCCGATGCGGTCGCTGACACGGTCTGCGCCCACAGTGAGCGTCACGTCATAAAGTTTCGGGGTGTCAGGTGACCAGAGTTCCGGGCGGGCGTCGATAAGAGTTGTGCCTTTTCCACCGGTCAGATTCAGTTCTTGGGATACGCCCAGTTCCGGTATCTCGATTCTGGCGGGGCCGATATCTGGCCCGCTGACCTCGACATCTGCTTGCAGGCGGGAATAGCTGCCATCGGGCACCAGATGCATCGCGAATTGATGGATCATGGTTCGCGGCGTTTCATATAATGCGACCTCGCGATACAGGCCGCCATAGTTGAACCAGTCGGTGTTGCGCATGGGCACCCGGTCGCGGGTACGGGTATTGTTGATGCAGGCCATCAGCCAGTTGCTACCGGCCCGAAGGTGGTTGGTCAGCTCAACACAGAACGGTGTCGACGCACCGTAGTGATTGCCAAGGAACTCACCGTTCAGGAAAAGCTTGCAGTCATATGCCGCTGCGCCGATACGCAGGAAATAGCGCTTGTCGAGGTCAATCCCGGACATGTCCAGCGGACGGGTATACCAGGCGCTGCCTTCGAAGAAATACCATTTCTCTTTCAGCATCGCCCAATTTGATGGTACCGGAACAGTTTCACCATCGTAGGGGTCGTAATCCCAGGGCTCACTGCGGTCTTCGGGGGCCGAGGGCTGCATGGTAAACCACTTCTGGCGCAGCCCGGTGTCCAGAAGATCAACGCAGAAGTTCCAAACACCATCCAGCGACCGCGAAGCCCGACCGCCCGTAAACAGCAGGGTGTCGGCGTTCAGGTTCTGCTGGTTGAAGGGGAGGTCATACTCCTCGTCATGCAGAGCCTGCAACGCGTTATCCGCCATGTCAGAGCGTTCGAGCATCGGGTTGGGTTCCGGCTTAGTTGGCCTTGGCTTTTATGCGGTCGATCAGGTCGGCGACAACCGGGGATTTGGCGGCGGCCTCATCATGCATCGGCAAGACAGCTTCGATGAACGGGCCCTTTTCGACTTCGACGAATTTGACACCCAGCTCGCTCTTGGCTTGTTCGATTGCGGCGTCGCTCATTTCGTTCCACTGATCGCGGTGGAACACCATCGATTCCTTGGCCGCCGTTCGCAGCGCATCCTGTTGTTCAGGCGACAAGTCGTTCCAGCTTTGGGTTGATATCATCACCACCGACGGGATCATGGTATGGCCGTCGTTAGAATAGACCTTGGAGACTTCACCATGCCGCGCGCTGGTCAGAGCCATGGGGTTGTTTTCGGCCCCGTCGACGACACCTTGCTGCAAAGCGCTGTAAAGCTCACCCCAGGCGATGGGGGTCGGATTTCCGCCAAGCAGTTCCACCATGCGGATGGCCGAGGGGCTGGGCTGCACGCGGATCTTCATGCCCTTCAGGTCAGCTGGTGAGTTGATTTCCTTGTTGGCATAGAAAGACCGGGCGCCTTCTACATAATATGTCAGGCCGATAAATCCGTTTTCCTCGGAAGCAGCCAGAATATCATCTCCGATGTCGCTGCTGAGAACGTCAAAATAGTGATCCTCGCTTGTGAAGATATAGGGAAGGTTTAGGGCGCCATAGGCCTCCTCGAACGCCTCCAGCTCGCTTGCGTTCGAGCGCGCCATATCCAGCGACCCGTTCTGCATCAATTCCATCGACTCACGCTGGGTGCCAAGCTGCGCGTTGGCGAAGATGCGGATTTTCAGGTCGCCATCGGTTAGCTCTTCCACGCGATCGGCCATGAATTCCATGGATTTGTGCAGCGGGTGATCTTCCGGGTTGTTGTGGTTCAAGCGCAGGGTTTTTGCATCCAGAGCGGACGAAAGCGCCAAGATGCCTACAGCTGTGGCGGCAGCCATTGCAGTGAATTTTGACATAGATTCCTCCCATATGTGCGGACGTCGGGCCAAGGCTAATAGTGCGACTGAGGGCCTGTCCGCAGACCCGCAACTGCGCATGTGATGAACCAATTTCCGGATTAAATCAACCAATTTTGCAATATTGGTTGACCAATTTTGTGATTTCGGGCATGAGACGATTGCACAAGCCGGGTTGGGCGGTCGCCGCCACCGGAGCAAAGGGGAGCGAAGATGGAGAAGGTGACCGCATTGGTCGACGCCGTCCTGCGTATGATCATCATCGCTGCATTCGCCGTTCTGGTCGTTTGCGTGATCTGGCAGGTTTTCTCTCGTTATGTACTGGGCACGCCCAGCACGGTCACGGACGAGATGGCACGGTTTCTTTTCATCTGGGTGGCGCTTCTGGGGGGGGCTTATACATTGGGGCAACGGCGGCATCTTGCCATCGACCTGCTTCCGACCATTACCCACGGACCCGTGCGGTATCTGGTTAATGCAGCGATCATTCTGGCTGTGGCAGTGTTTGCCGTCGTGGTGATGATCTATGGCGGGATCAATCTGGTCTCGCGCACGCTGGAGACCGGTCAGGTCTCGCCCGCGCTTAGAATGCCGATGGGCGCGGTCTATGTTGCGATACCGGTCGCGGGATTGGGAATTCTGTTTTATGCGGGAGGCTTTTTGCTGGATCTGATCAGAACCGGACAGGGGCTGAACGAACGATCCGGACCGACCGCCCCCGGCGGCCCGCTAAGCTGAGCCTGTCATGGATATACAGTCAGTCGCCACCCTGTTTGGAACCTTCGCACTGCTGATGATACTTGGCGTGCCGATCGCCTTTTCAATAGGTCTGGCCGCGCTTGCCACTTTCTTGTTGTTCATGTCCTTCGACCAATCGGTCTACATCGTGGCGCAGCAAATGGCCTCGGGGCTGGACAGTTTCACCCTATTGGCGATTCCGTTTTTCATTCTGGCGGGCAATATCATGAACCGCGGCGGTATCGCCCTGCGGCTGATCGAGTTCGCAAAGGTGCTGGGTGGGCGATTGCCCGGAGCATTGGCGCACTGCAACGTGATCGCCAATATGATGTTCGGTTCCATCTCCGGCTCGGCCGTAGCCTCGGCCGCGGCAGTAGGCGGTGTGATGTCGCCCCTGCAACGGAAAGAGGGGTATGATCCGGCCTATTCGACGGCGGTTAACGTGGCCTCCTGTCCGACAGGTCTGCTGATCCCGCCCAGCGCCACATTCATTGTCTACTCGTTGATCACCAACGGAACCTCGGTCGCCGCGTTGTTTGTTGCGGGCTATGTACCAGGCATCCTGATGGGCGTCTCCCTGATGCTGGTGGCTGGCATCATCGCCAAGCGGCGCGGATATCCTGTTGCCGAGCGTCCGCCCCTGCGCGAAATGGCCGAAAAGGCGATCAACGCGATGTTGCCGCTTGGTTTGATTTTCATCGTGATGGGCGGGATCGTCGGTGGCATCTTTACCGCCACAGAAGCGTCGGCTGTCGCGGTTGTGTATACGCTGTTTCTGGCGCTGGTCTGGTATCGTGAGATTTCCCTGAAAGATCTGCCGGGGATCATTATGGAAAGCGCCGTGACAACCTCAATCGTGTTGTTGATGATCGGTTGTTCGATCGCGATGTCCAAGGCCATGGCGTTTGCCGATATTCCTTATTCGATCTCGGACGCCTTGTTGGGCCTGTCGGAAAACCCGCTGGTGCTGTTGTTGATCATCAACCTTGCGCTTCTTGTGGTCGGAACCTTCATGGACATGACCCCTGCCCTGTTGATTTTCACACCGATATTCTTGCCGGTCGTGAGCGATCTGGGCATGGACCCGGTGCATTTTGGGGTGGTCATGACGTTTAACCTTTGTATCGGTATCTGCACGCCGCCGGTAGGATCGGCACTGTTTGTGGGATGTTCGGTGGGCGACGTGAAGATCGGACAGGTGATCCGGCCCATGCTGCCGTTTTATGCGGTGTTGGTGGCGCTCCTTCTCGTTGTGACCTATGTGCCGTCGCTGAGCCTTTTCCTGCCGAAGCTGCTTCTGGGGTATTGAGGACATACGATGAAAACCCTGTGTAATTGGCGGTTGGATGAGAGCGGCCCCAACGGGCTTTCGCTCAGGATCGAGAGGCGGCACCTACTGCGTATCGAAGTGCTGGACCACGACCTGGTGCGGGTTCGGCTGCTTCGCGACGGCGTCTGGCGCTTGGATCGCAGCTGGTCGGTCGCTCCCCAGAGCGATGTGCCATGGGAAGGGCGTGCGCGTGATGATCTGGCCGGATTTTCTTGCCCGAAAATTCTGACTGATGATGCAACTCTGGAGACCAACCATCTGCGCCTGACCGTGATGTCACCACTGGCATTGCGATGGGAATGCCGTATAGAACCTGACGCGCCGTGGCGGCACCTGGCCGAAGACCGCACTACCGGGGCTTTCATGCTGGGGCGGCGTGACAACCGCGTCGCCCATTTCATGCACCGTTTTCCAGATGAACGCTATTTCGGGCTGGGTGAAAAGGCCGGACCGCTGGAGCGCGGCGGCAGGCGCTATGAAATGCGCAATCTCGACGCGCTGGGATATGATGCACGCTCAACGGATCCGCTTTATAAACATATTCCCTTCTCAATCACCGAGCGGCCCGGTGCAGGCGCGATGGGGCTGTTTTATGACAATCTGTCGACCTGTTGGTTCGACTTGGGCAACGAGCTGGATAATTACCACGCCCCGTTCCGAAGCTGGCGGGCTGAGGATGGGGATCTGGACCTTTACCTGAGCTGGGCCCCGGATGTGCGTGGTGTCGTCAAGCGGCAGGCGTGGCTGACCGGCGGCACTGCCTTCATGCCGCGTTGGGGGTTGGGGTATTCGGCGTCCTCGATGGCTTATACCGACGCGCCGGATGCGCAGGAGCAGATGCACGGGTTTCTTGAACGCTTGCGGACCGTGGAAATTCCCTGCGACAGCTTCCAGATGTCTTCGGGCTATACTTCGATCAATGGCAAGCGCTACGTCTTCAACTGGAACACCGCTAAGTTCCCCGACATGGCTGGTCTTGCTGCGGATTTCGCTGCCGAGGATGTTGAGCTGATTGCCAACATCAAACCGGTCATGCTGGATGATCACCCAAAATACGCCAAAGCCGTAGAACAGGGACTGTTTCTGAACGATAGCGAGACCGGGCAATCCGAGGTTTCGGCGTTCTGGGACGGGCAAGGCACACATCTAGACTTCACAAACCCGGATACCGTGCGCTGGTGGCAGGACAACGTGACCACGGCACTTTTGACCCAAGGCATCGGCAGCACCTGGAATGACAATAACGAATACGAGGTTTGGGATGATGGCGCCCGAGCCAAAGGGTTTGGCGTGCCCATCGAAATCAGCCAAATTCGCCCGCTTATGGGCCTGCTGATGACCCGCGCTTCGCATGGGGCGCAGCTGGCCCATGCCCCTGATAAACGCCCCTATTTGATCTCACGCTGTGCGGCACCGGGGACGCAACGCTATGCCCAAACCTGGACCGGTGACAACCGCACGAACTGGGATACACTGCGCTGGAACATCCCTATGGGGCTGGGGTTGAGCCTGTCGGGATTCTACAATATTGGGCATGACGTTGGTGGCTTCGCCGGGCCGCGGCCCGAGCCGGAACTGTTCCTGCGCTGGGTGCAGAACGGAATTTTTCATCCAAGATTCACCATCCATTCCTGGAACGATGACAATACTGCCAACGAGCCATGGATGTATCCCGAGATTACCGCGCAGGTGCGCGATGCTATCCGCCTGCGCTATCGGCTGTTGCCATATCTCTACACACAGCTTTACCGCGCGGTGACGGAACATGAACCGATACTGCGGCCGCTGTTTCTGGACTTTCCGGACGATCCTGCATGTCGTGATGCGCAGTTCGAATTCATGCTGGGCCCCGATCTTCTGATTGCTTCGGTGATCGAGCAAGGGGCCAAGACCCGGCAAGTTTACCTGCCCGACTGGCCCGGCGGGTGGTGGCAACTTGACAGCGCTCGCTGGCATCCAGGCGGACAAACGCTTGAAATACCGGTAACGCTTGACAGCATACCGGTTTTTGTTCGCGGTGGCTCAGTTTTGCCGCTGTCTGAAAATACAACGCGCGCCACGCCTGATAAGGAGGGATCGCGCGTGCTGCTGGTCTGCCCGGCAAGAGGCGTAGGCGGCACAATTACCTCGTGGGTCTATGATGATGACGGTATTGCGCAAGATGCGCTGTCGGGCAACCACTGCCTGGCCGCGGTCAAGCTGACTAGCGGTGACGCTCAGCCCGCGCTGGATTGGACATTGTCAGGTCGCTACGCACCTGGCTTTGGTCAGGTCGAAATCAGAAGTATCGATGCGCAACCATTGCTGGTGCGGGGGCTGCCCAGCGCCTCCGGCCAGATGCATCCCTACGGCGGTCTCCGGGGGGCGGGCAAGTGATCAAAAAACACAGTTTGGCGCAGGCTTCCTATGACCAATCTGCGCTGAAGACCCGTATCCTGCATATCGGGTTCGGCGCGTTCGCCCGGGCGCATCCGATCTTTTACACGGACCTCGCCAATGAAGCGTCCGGGGGCGATTGGGGCGTCGCTGTGGCGCGGTCGAATTCTGGAGAGGCTCTCCTGTCCGAATTGGATGCGGCCGGGCGGTTCTACACCGTGGCGGAAGCCGACGATGCGGGGTTGACGGCGCGACGCGTCGCGTGTGTCACGCAAACGCTTCATCCATTGCGCGACGGTTCTGATGCAATTCCCGACCTCATTTCCGGTGCCGACCTGCGCATCATCTCGCTTACGATCACAGAAAAGGGCTATTGCCTGGCGGGAGGTTCGCTCGACCTGGATCACCCTCTTGTCCAGCACGATCTGACTACGCCGGAAACGCCGACCACCACCATTGGCACTATCGTTGAAGGGCTGCAAAGGCGCCGATCTGCCGGGCGCGGCGGAGTGACGGTTCTGACCTGCGATAACCTGCCATCAAACGGGGTCATGTGCAGAAACGCGGTGTTGGGCATGGCGCTTGCGCGGGATTCCGGGCTGGCGGATTGGATCACCGAGACCTGCCGCTTCCCGTCAACGATGGTCGACCGGATCGTACCCGCGTTGGACTCTGCAGCCAGCGAGACACTCCGCGAATTGTTGGGGCATGAAGATCCCAACGGTATCTTATGCGAACCATTCCGGCAGTGGGTTATCGAAGACGATTTTGCCTGCGGTCGGCCGGATTGGGCCGCCATAGGGGCCGAAATGGTGACGGATGTGGAGCCTTTCGAAGACATGAAGCTGCGCATGCTGAATGGCGCGCATTCCTTTCTCGCCTATCTCGGGGCCTTGCATGGGCACGCAACCATAGCCGATTGCATGGCGGATGACGTGTTCCGCGAGGCCGCATATCGATTGATGATGACCGAACAGGCCCCTACCCTGTCGATGCCCGGCACGGTGGATCTTAACGACTATGCTTCGCAGCTGATCAAGCGGTTCAGCAATTCAAAGCTTCACCACAAGACCACGCAGATAGCCATGGACGGCAGCCAAAAGTTACCGCAACGGCTGCTGGCGCCCTGTGCGGTAAACCTTGAACAAGGGCGGGACTGGTCGTTGACGGCATTGGCTATTGCGGGTTGGGCGCGCTATGTCCGAGGCACAAATGAAACCGGCGCGCCGGTACCGGTTCAAGATCCGATGGCCGGGGAATTTGCGCAGTTGGCGGCGGTTCAGGACGGGCGGCAATATGTCGAGTCCCTTTTGCGGCTCGATCAGATATTTGATCCGAAGCTCGCTGCCCATTCGGGTTTCAGGGCGGGCGTCCTGAGCGCTTATGACCGGGTCGCCGCCATAGGCGCACGCTCTGCACTGATCGAAACTCTGGTGTTGAGGATGGACGGGCAATGACAGGTTTTCTTGGAGACAACTTCCTACTCGACACGCCACAGGCCGAGCGCCTGTTTCACGAAACGGCCGCAAAGCTGCCCGTCATAGATTACCACAACCATCTTGATCCACAGGCCATTCTGGAAGATCGCAGATGGGCGTCGCTTGGTGAGATCTGGCTTGAGGGGGATCACTACAAATGGCGCGCCATGCGCTGGAACGGCATTGACGAAGACCGCATCACCGGTGCATCGGACTACCGCGAAAAGTTCCTCGCCTTTGCCGAAACGATGCCGCATTGCCTGGGTAATCCTCTGTACCACTGGAGCCATCTGGAGTTACGCCGCTATTTCGGCTGGAATGGCGTGTTCGGGCCCGACACCGCCGAAGAGGTCTGGCAGATCGCCAATGCGAAGCTCGCCGCACCCAGCCATTCAGCACGCGGTCTTCTGCGGCAAATGAATGTCAGCTTTGTGGGAACAACCGATGATCCCTGCGACGATCTATCAGCGCATCGAGCCTTGTCGAACGTTGCCGATCTGGGTTTTGTCGTCGCCCCCAGTTTCCGTCCCGACGCCGCATTCAAAATCACCAAGGATGGCTTTGGGGCCTATATAGACCGGCTTTCGGCGGCCTCGGGTATCGAGATTTCCGGGTTTGACACGCTGATCGAAGCTCTTACCCTCCGGCTAGATCATTTCGTGGCGAACGGGTGTTTGGCCAGCGATCATGGGCTGGATACACTGACGCCTTTTGCTTTCCGCCCAATCACCGAACTCGATCAACTTCTGGACAATGCGCGTCGTGGCGCTTCGGTGAGCGCACAAGACTCCGCCGATTTTCAGGGCACGGTTCTGGTCCGTCTTGCTCAGGCCTATGCAGAGCGCGATCTGGTCATGCAGTTCCATATCGGCGCTATGCGAAACACCAATGCCAGACTCTACGCTCAGCTAGGCCCGGATATCGGATGTGACTCGATTGCGGACATGCCAATAGCTGAGTCGCTGAATGCCTTGCTCGGCGCCATTGAGCGGAGCGGAGGGCTACCAAAGACCATCCTCTACGGTCTCGACCCCAGCCGAAACGAGGTCATTGTCACTGCTGCAGGGAACTTTCAGGATGGCAGCCTGCCGGGCAAGATACAGGCGGGCACAGCGTGGTGGTTCAATGACCAGCTCGACGGGATGGAGAGGCAGATGACACAACTGGCTCAGATGGGGCTGCTCTCACGGTTCTTGGGCATGCTGACGGATTCTCGATCCTTCCTGTCTTTCCCACGGCACGAATATTTTCGCCGGCTGCTGTGCCGGATGATCGGACGCTGGATGGCAGACGGACATATGCCCAATGACATTCGAAACGCGGAAAACCTGGTCCGGCGGGTTTGCCATGACAATGCCGAAAGCTGGTTTCCGGGTTCGCCGAGTTCCAACCCAGAAACGCGACCATCTACCTGACTGAGAATGCCCCGATAGACCAGCCGCAGATCAATCGGACATACCAGTGCGCATGCGTCTATTAAAAACCGGGAGCACTAATCCGAAGACTTCGAAGCGGCTGAGGATAAGCAAAAGGAAGGCTGATACGCCCTCACGATGCAGCAGTGCTACATCTCCGGCAAGCAGCGCGGCACGCTCCTCTTGGCTGAACGGCATCGACGCCACCGCCGCTTCGGGATCTCTTAGGATCAGCTCGCGAAATTCCCTGTCGTGCAATACACGGCGGCACAATGTATGGATCAAATAAACGTTCAAGGCTGGGACTCCTCAAGGTTCCATGCCGCAAAAGCGTTGCCGAGTTTAGGTTGATCAAGCAGGATCTCCGGCGGCCTCAAACCAACCATACCGAGCGCAACGATCCAATTGAGAAGTTCGCCGGCGACATTTCCTGCCTCCAGCATACGCGCCTCGCTGGCTTTGCTGACCAAATCGTCATGTTCGCAATGCCCGATCCGGTCAAGAATCCAGTTCGCCCAGGCCGGATCGGGCACACCAAACGTCTTGTCAACGTCAACACGTGGCCCGCCGATTTCCAGGCTGAGCGACCCGCTGGCGATGACGGCTACCCTGACATTCTTATGCCAACTACCAATCGCGCCGGAGATTGCACGTCCGAGGCCATAGCATCGCTGCGCCGGCGGCAATGGTGGTACAATGCAGTTAACGAAAATCGGAACGATTGGCAGCGACATGTCGGGGGTCAAAAAGTGCAGCGGCACAAGCGTTCCGTGGTCGAGCTGAAAATCCACGGTTGAACTGAAGTCGAAACCTTCCTTAACAAGACCTCTCAAAATGTGACGTGCGGCGGCGCTTTCGACCGTCAAGTCGTACCAGGGCATGCCCGGTGTCTGATCGCTCGGGCCTGCTGTCTTGTCTGCGACGCCGATTGCAAAAGTTGGCCAATTGTCAAAGAAGAATGTATTGAAATGATCGTTCGTGACACTGACGATGACATCGGGTCGTACTTTTTCCAGATGTGATCTGATCTCGGAAAAAAACCGTGCAGTCTCAATTGTGTCGCCAGTCTGCTGAACATCGGCAACGAAGCTTGGCGTATGCGGCACTGTATAGACTGCGACGAGTTCCGCCATGACGAATATCCCTCCCGGCAGACAGGTAATTTGTTTGGTTACATGAACCGATCGGCGCCGCCAGACGCTTCGATGGTATCTCCTGTGACGAAGCCGTTTCGGTCCGAACACAGGAACGCGGCGATCGCGGCAATGTCTGCTGGCGTGCCGGGGCGGCCAATCGGCGTTCGCTCAGCAGAAATTCTGGCGACCACTTCGTCGTCGGACAGTTCGGCAAATTCAGGTCGGGTGCTGCGCACTGTGGGAACCATATTGCGCGCCCAATTGTCCGTGGCAACAGCACCGACGCCGATCGCGTTGACCAGGATTCCATCTGCCGCGACTTCGAGGGCCAGAGACTTGGTCAGATTGTTGATCGCAGCGCTCAGCACATGCGAGATAAGCAGCTTGGGATTTGGATAGATCCCGCCGATCGAGGACATGTTGACGATCCTTCCCCAACCCTGTTCCTGCATGTGCGGGATCGCTGCCTTGCATATGCGCCGCATCGAACTCAACTTGACGTCCGCCATCTCTTGCCAGTCTTCCTCGCTCGACGTCAAAAGACCACCCGCATGTGCTCTGCCGGCGTTGTTGACCAAAATATCAAGGGATCCGAACACTTCGATCGCCTCACTGACGATGCGCGTAGCGGCCTCAGGCGTCGAGACATCAATGGCAATAGATGCGACTTTCGCACCAGGTATTTCTCGAAGCTGGCCTTCTGCGTGCTGCAAGCGCTCTGCACCTCGAGCGGCGATCAGAACGGAAACACCGTTTGCAACGAGCTCACTCGCAATCGCCAGGCCAATACCAGCGCTTGCACCTGTAATGACGGCAACCCGCCCCGCAATACCGAGATCCACTAAGAATTCTCCTGCTTTGTATCAGCGATCAATATTGCGACGTGATTTCAACATAGCAACGCTCAATCGGGTTTCTGTTCAGTTTCAGATACTATGGGCACCTCGGTATTTAGTTCCAGGGTGATGGTCTAGCGATCTGTGGCCATCGAAAGGACGCACTATGGGAAAAATTCTTCACCGGAGCGCCAAGACCACGCACGCTGTCCGAGCTCTCAATACAGCAATCAAAAGCTTCGAACGCAGCGTAGAGTGCTGTTTCAACAAGCTCAAGAATACCCGACGTGTCGTGACTCGCTACGACAAAAACGGCTGAAAGCTCTCTCGGTTTTATCAACAGCACGTCAATCCGTCTCTGGTTCCGTCATTTGTCAACATGAGCTGGGATTTTACCGCCGATGGAAAAACGCAACAACGAGGCAGAAGCCTCAGCCCGGGCTACTCGCGCAAAACCGCCATACTGTCTTTTTCCCACCCGATCCAGACCGGATCGGACCCGAAAGACTGGCCGGTTTCAGCATCGACAAAAGCGCGCAGAACCGACCCTTGGGCTTCCTCGATCATCAAATCAACAGACATGCGGCTGCCAAGGAATGTTTTTGCAATTACCTTCCCCTGCACCGCATTAGTAGCCTCGGGACGCGCGGTGTGAAAACCCAGCTTTTCCAACCGGATCGACGCCGTGACAGCATCACCGATCTGGGGCGTGCTGGCAGGGGCATGGCCATGTAGCGTTCGTCCGAACCAATCCATAACGACGGTATCTCCATCCTGCCCCCGCACCTCGCCGGTCAGCAGGTTTGTGTCGCCAATGAACTCGGCGACAAATCGTGTAGCGGGATGGAAATAGAGTTCTTCAGGGGTTCCGTCTTGTTCGACCTTCCCGTTGTTCATCACGACGATGCGGTCGGACATAGTTAGCGCTTCTTCCTGATCGTGAGTCACAAAGAAGAAGGTCTTGTGTGTGCGGCGCTGAATGGACTTCAACTCCTGTTGAACCTGGCCGCGCAGTTTGGCGTCAAGCGCGCCCAGCGGTTCATCCAACAGCAACAACGCAGGGTCCGGGGCCAGCGCCCGCGCCAACGCAACCCGCTGGCGTTGACCACCCGACAACTGGCCGGGATATCGGTCACCGTAAGCATCCAACTCCAGAAAGGACATAATCTCATCCTGCCGCCGTCGGATATCAGACTTGCTCATTCCCTTGAGCTCAAGCCCAAAGGAAATATTCTGGCGGACTGTCATGTGGGGAAACAAGGCGTAGTCCTGAAACACCATATTCACATGCCGTTTTTCAGGCGGTAGCGTCGTTACATCTTCACCGTCGAGGATGATGCGTCCAGAAGTAGGCTGCTCGAACCCGCCGAGGATGCGCAGCGTCGTCGACTTGCCACATCCTGACGGGCCGAGAAAGGTCACGAACTCACCGCGCGCGATATCCAATGACAAGTTCTCGATTGCGACAAACGACCCGAATTGCTTGGATACATGGTCGATGCGGACAAGAGGTGTTGTAGCAGTCATGCTTTCGAATCCTTGTTCATGCGGCGAGTGAACCGTTCGGCCCAGATGCCAATCGCGGCGGTCAGAATCAGCGCGACGGTCGCAATTGCGTTAATTTCAGGCGACATGCCGGATTTCAGCTTGGCGAAAATCAGAACCGGCAGGGTTGGTTCATAACCACCAAGGAAGAACGAGCGGACAAAATCGTCAAAGCTGAGCAGCAGACAGAAAATGCTCGCCCCAAGAATGGCCGGCACCAGATATGGCAGCGTAATACGCAAGAAGGCGATGAAGGGATCTGCGCCCAGGTCGCGTGCTGCTTCGGTCTGGCTCTTGGGCAATGATGAAAGCCGCGCCATCACCACTAAAACCACAAAAGGCACATTGTGCACTGCATGAGCCCAGATGATGGCGCCCATCCCTGGCTCAATTCCCAGCCAGCGGGCGTAGATGCGAAAGGCGATGGCGGAAATGATGCCCGGAACAAGTGCGGGCAATACGGCCAATCCAAAGATCACGGCCCGCCCGAGAAACTTGCGCCCCTCAAGGAGAACAGCAATCCAGGTTCCAACCACAACCGATACCAGTGTTGCCAGAACTGCAATCGCAACGGAGTAGCCGAAGGTGGACAACACCTGAGCGTCGGCAAAAACACCTGTATACCAATCCAACGTCCAGGACCGGATCGGAAACCCGATGAACTTACTGTCTTTGAACCCCATGAGGATCATCAGGATCAACGGCACAAAGACATACAGTACGAAGGCCCAGTAGACACAGGACAGAAGAATGCGATTGCCGCGGTTCATTTGGTGTCTCCTTTGCGCAATGAGTTCATCAGTTTTTGAAATGCGCCTGTCAGGAACATCGCTGCTACAAACATGATGGTCGCAAAAGCAGCGCCTGTGGGCCATTCATCTCCGGCGACATGAAAGAAGCCGGCAATGGTCTCGGCAAAGACCGTAGTCGACGGCCCACCAAGCAGCACAGGGGTTGCATAGAACCCGGTAGAAATCAGAAAGACCAACGTGCAACCGGACGAGATCCCTTCGATGGTCAGCGGCAGGGTGATCCGGCGAAACCGGGTCCAGGCTGATGCACCAAGGTCGGCGGCGGCTTCGTTGTAACTCTTTGGTAGCTTTTCCAGCGCTGAATAGAGCGGCAGCAGCATATAAAGCGCGGTCAGATAGACGATACCTATGCCCATCGAAAAGCTTGTGTACATGAACGGTATGGGTCGGTCGATCAGGCCAACCCATTTCAGCAATTGGTTTACCGCGCCCGTGTTCCCCAAAAGGATCATGATGGCGTAGGTCCGCACGATTTCGCCTACCCAAAAAGGGATCAGTATCAGCAAAAGCATCAACATCTGGTTCTTGCGGCTGACGTGTCGGGCAAGAAAGTAGGCGACCGGATATGTCAGGATCAGCGTGCAGAACGTGAACACGCTGGCAAAGGCAAGAGTTCGAAAGAATGGTTGCCAGAAAATCCGATCTTCAAAGAACCGTTTGTAGTTGTCCAGGGTGAAATGTTGCTCGACCCCGGGGGCGACCGGATAGGCATCTGTCAGACTCACCCTCAGCATTTGCAGCATTGGACCCAGATGCTGGGTCAGAACCCACAACAGGGGAAAGGTTGCGAGGATCAGGAATTGACGCCGAGGCGATGCAGTCGCCAGCCCGACAAAGATACGATATGGGGTCCAGTTCGCCAGACGACCCCAAAACGTGAGGTTGCTGTTGGTCGGTACGACAATACCACCGTTCGCGCGCGGAACCACGTCGTTACTCATTGCGGTTTCCCTTTTCGGGCTTTGTGTTGAAGACCGCGCCCGCCTGATGTGGCGGGCAAGCCGAGGTTATCGTCCTTAGCTTGGCACTCAGGAGGCCTTGATGGCTTCCACCGCCGGATCGACCAGCCCGTATTTCATCTCGTTGGCTTCTGCCCGGAAGAATTCCAGATGAGATAGCTCTTCGTCCGAAAACGAAGTCGACTGCTTCTCAAGATCCGTCAGGTAGTTTGACGCATCCTTGTAGGTCGAGATGAACCCTGATGCCTTGGTCATTGACGCACCGATCTCGGGTGACGCGAGGATGGCGTCAAGGAACGTATAGGCATTGTCGGCGTTGGGCGCATTGTTGGCAATGTTGTAGGTGTAGACAAATCCGTAGGAGCCTTCCTGCGGAATGGTCATCGCCAGCGGGAAGCCGTCATTGATCAGCGCAGCTGCGGGGCCATTCCAGCTGTGACCCAGCGCAATATCCTGATTGACGAACATCTGTTGGATCTCCGCTCCACTGTCATAGTATTTTCGTACCAGCGGCTTCTTTTCAATCAGGAAATTCTTAGCCTCTTCAACGATGGCTGCGGCTTTGTCCGGGTCGTCAATATATTCGACCATATTGCCGTCATAGCCCATCTTTAGCATGATGATCGACATCATATCCTGAATGATATACGCGGTCTGGCCCTTGTATTTTTCCGAGAACAGGACGTCCCAGCTCTTGGCTTCCTCAGGGCTCACAATTTCAGTGTTGTAGGCCAGCACTTCCATCCCGGACAAGATCGGTGCGCCCCACTTGTGACCGTTTATGGTTGACCAGTCGCTTTCAGAGAACGTCGGGTTGATGTTGCCCCAGTTGCTCAGGCGGTCAGTATCCAAAGGTGCCAACAGATCGCTGTCGATGAACTGCAGAAAACGGTGGCCCGCAACTGTCATGATGTCCACCGTAGGATTGGGCGCTTCAGCTGCCAGCAGGTTAAACTGCTTGCCCTGGTCGTCCACTAGGCGAATGTTGACCTTAATGCCGGTCTCGGCCTCGAATTGCTCCTTGAACGCGACTGGCACAAAGTCATTGTAAGTCCAGATGTTCACCTCGCCACTCCCGGCGCTGGCACGGCGCAGGTATACAGGGCTGGCCAGAGCCGTGGCGCCCAAAGCGGCGGTGCCCAGAAAGCGACGGCGGCTGAATGTAAGTTTGGACATTTGAACGTCTCCTTGTCGGTTGGTTTTGGTTTGTATTTTTGTTTGCGTCACGACACCCGGTCAGACACCTTTTTCAAAAGGCCTGTTTGGGCAGCTTGCTTCAGCTCCTCCAGGCTGAAGCTGTTTAGATCCAACGCATCCAACAGGTCGTTTTCCTGCGAGAAGTCACGGCCGTACATTGCCGAGAATACTCTGATGCCTGCTTCATGCAGGACGGCAGGCTGGCCTGTTAGCCGACCAAGAACCGCTGTCACCTGCAATCCATATGGAACATCTTCCGTCACATAGCGGCTGTCAGCGGTTTTTGGTCCAAGGCCCCCATAGCCACGCATGTGCATGTGCTGATTCATCTCGGACACAGATGCGGGCGGGACATGAAAACTCTGGTGAAAGTGTTCGAAGATCGTCTTCACATCCAGGTTCAGCGCCTTGGCGATGGCGAGACGTTCAAGGTCCAACTGTTCCAACAACCGTCCGACCTTTGGCGTGACATTCTGGCCCTGGCTCCAGTCCTCACCACGCTCCATTCTGGTGATATTGCAGAGGGCGATGCCAAGGTGGTTCTGTGGGTTGAGGTTAGACAGCGAAATAGCCAACAGCCCGCCTCGCGGTTGAAATCGGTCGCCAAACAAGGTCTTGCAAAACTCCAGCCCGATGTCGGTCCCGGTTTCTGGTACCGTGCAAAGATCGACCCGGTTGCGCACCGTGTTGACCCGCACCTCAGCCTCCTGTCTCCGGCCCGATACTATGGTGGTGCCCCAGGCCGTAACGGGCGCGCGAATACCGCGCGCCGCCAGAGATTGAGCGAGATACATCGCGCCAAAAGAGGCGTGCGAAGAGATGATCACGTGCTGATCATCGCGAATATGCGGTGCCAGCACGTCCATGACCGCCTTATGCCCGTAGGTAGGCAGCGCAATGATCACTGCATCGGAGCTTTCAGCGAGCTCCTGAGCGGAAGAGGTAACGTTTGGGCGAAACTCTGATTCGATGACACCATGGGCTTGCAACGGCGCGCGCGCAAATATCTCGGTTCCGGCGCCGGATGGTGACCAAAGCAAAGGAACGTGCCTGTTTTTGTACAACAACGCAGCGGTGCCGAGAGCGATGGCCCCTGCCCCCGCAATTCCTATGCGAAGCGCCTCGCTCATGCTGTTTCCTTTTGGCGCACCGGATCGCCCAGAACATGCATCAACCGATTGGCCCAGCCAAACAAAGCTGAAGACAGGATTAGGTCGAAAATCTCTTCCCCCGACAGCCCGGCCTTGCGCAAGGCGTCAATGTCCTCGGGCCCAGCGGTCGGAGGTGCCTCGGCAGCTTTACGGGAGAAATCGAAAATCGCCCGATCTCTGGGGTTCAGATCAGCCCGCTCACCTTTGGCAAAAAGTTCGTCGGTCACGGATTCATCCCGTGCCAGCTTGGCATGGCGGTCAGCATGCACGGCGGCGCAATAGATGCAGTGATTGACCATCGAAGCCCCGAGCGCGCCAAGTTCACGTTCCGCGCGAGACATGCCACCCCGGTCGTACATGATGGCGTTGAACAGTGGCGAGCGAACCGAAAGGCTTTCGACATCATGGGCCAGTGTCAGCACGTAGTCCGACACTTTCGTGTTCGACGGGGTGACTTTTAGTGCATCGAGCTGTTCGGGAGTGGCGTCTTCCAATTTGACGGGAACAACGCGCGGTCGCCAATCTGGAACGCTACGCGTGAACTTCGTTACGATATGTGTCATGCTGCCTCCCTTTGCATCAGTCGCAACCCTGCGATCACCCGGGTCTGGAAGGCCATGAACGCGACCAACTCGCAAAGCCGCACAATATCGGCATCCGAGACTCCCGAAGCCTGAAGCCTGGAAATGTCTTCCGCCGCGATGTCTTTGGTTTGATTGGCGACTTTGTCGACAAAACTCAGAACTTCATCGAGCCCCTCGGAAATTCCCTTCTCACTGGGCGATGTGAGCGCGGAATAGTTCTTGCTGTTGGCGTGGTAGTGGGCGGCCAACGGTTCATCACCAGCAAGAAATGCAATTCTTGCGGCAAGTGCAGCGCGCAGGTCGTGGTCAAAAGCACCGAAGTCCTTTGGGCGCAAAACCGCATCTTCGGCATCCTGGGTCATTCCCAGTACTTTGGCCCGCGCCAAAATGGCATTGGAAACTTCGGCGTCGTCCGAGGCCCCGACGTTTCTCAAAACCGTCGTTTCAAAGAGGTTCATGCAACTTGACCTTCTATAGTCTGTGATTTGGTCTCAAGATCCGTTGCTTCCCATTCGTCGCCCAAAAGTTCCGGCGTGTCGTAGTCGAGCAGATCCTGCCAGTGGGTTTGGACGTCCTCACTGTAAAGTGCCGCTGACAGCGCCCTAGAAAGCCACGCGGCGCCATCGCTGATACCCGGAATGTCGCCGCTTACCTTGCCCAGGCTTGCGGAAGCGCCGTAGTTGAAACAGTAAACGTTGCTTAACCATGGCGCCTTGCCCGGCTGTTTTTCGCGGAATGTGAAATCTGTATTCAGGTAGGGAAACCGCCCGAGATCGCCGCGTTCTTCTCCGGGTGGTGGTGTATATACATCCTGCCAGAGCAGGATTTCAGCCGCGGCATCGCCGAACTCGGTACGCGCCATGGGATCAATGTTGAACCCGGTGCCCAAGATCACAAAGTCCGCCTGGTAAGATGTGCCATCTGCAAAATGGATGACGGCTCCCTCACCACGCTGCTCGATACGCGTTGTGGTTTTTCCAAAGTGAAAATAAGCGTTTGGATGGCGACTGACGCGCAGAGTCGAACCGCGCGGCGACGGGGTTTGAGTTGAGAAGCTGTATTGCATGAAGCGCCACCGCCATTCATCGGGCAGCTCGGCAAACCCGGCAGTAAAGCCGTAACTTCCAATACCCATCAACTTATTGATCGTGGGCATTTCCTGTCGCCGGATGAGATGGCGCACTTCCTTGGCACCATGCTCCAGCGCCTCGGCCGAGTTATCCACTGCGGATGCACCGACACCAATTACAGCCACACGTTTGTCTCTGAGGGCGGAAAAATCGATGTCGTCTGCGCTATGAGCCCAAAGGTGCTGAGGTAGACCATCCATGAAGTCCGGTATGTTAGGCCCACCGGTTCCATCGCGCCCCGTGGCAAAAACCAGCTTACGAGTCAGAATTGTACCTGTTTCGGCACCAGACACTGTAAGACGTAGCAGATCGCCTTCCGGTTCGACGGAGTCCACACAGATCCCATTCTCAATGTTGATATTCAGCGCCTTGCGATACCAGCAAAGGTATTCCATCCACATAGTGCGCGGGATTTTGTCCAGTTCTTCCCAGGCTTTTGCACCAAACTGCGCGCGATACCACGCCTGGAACGTCAATGAGCCGTGACCAAAGGCGGGACCGGTAAGTGTCTTGGGGGATCGCAATGTCTCCATACGCGCATAGCCAAGCCAAGGTCCCTCTAACCCCACGGGAGCGCGATCCAGAATTCGAATGTTGTGAACGCCGCCGCTTGTTAAGGCCAGCCAAGCAACCATACCACACATCCCGCCGCCGATTATGACAACGTCCGACACGCCATCTCTGGGAGGCACCCAGTTCTTTGCAGGCCAGCATAACACGCTCAGGTCATCCTTTAGCCGCGCCTCCAGCGCAGACAGACCGAGGGAGTCAATTGAGAGGTGATCTTGGTTCTGCATACAGGCCATCCTGAAAAAGCTGTGTGTGATGGAGTCAGAAGTACGTCTTTGTTCGGGTCCGGGTCGGGAATACACCAACTGTGCGACTTGTGCGGTCATGGTTTTTGGCAAGCAATTGACACGCGACTGTTTCCTGGCGGGACAACCTTAGAAGTCCGGCGGCGCGTCCTGACAGGTAAACCGTGGCGTTCGCAGGTCCAGCCAACATTGCATCGTCCCCTTATCGTATACCAGCACCTTGCCATGCATTATCTGCATAATTAGGCTGCGATAATACTCAAGCGTAATAATGAGCTCGCTACTATGTCAACTATGAATAATGAACGGCCTGATATACGCTCAGTGGAGGCCTTTGCTGCAGTGGTCAGTTGCGGATCTATGACAGCTGCCGCAAACGTGCTGTCTGTGAGCCAGCCGGCCGTGACGAGGATGGTACGGGATCTGGAGAAACGGGTAGGTTTCGATCTCTTTGACCGCAACGGACCAAAAATATCTCTCACAGACAAAGGCATGAAGTTTTACGAAGAGTCTCAGCGCGTTATGTCGAACCTGACGCAGCTGACACAGCGGGCGCACGCGATCCGTGACGAGAGGATCGCCGCCATTGACATTATTGCGACGCCAACAATGTCCGCAGGGCTTGTCGCCCCTACCCTATCGAGCCTCACAGACCTGCTGCCCGATTTCATTCATGTCGAAACGACCACCTCCGAGCGCGTCCTGCACGCGCTCCGCCAACGCACCGCAGATCTGGGCTTTACAGCATTCCCGGCTGATCACGGTCAGCTGAGTTGCCTGGCATGGTTCGAATCACGCCTTGTCGCTGTGGTAAAGCAAGGCGGCCAATATGATATCCCAGCGCCGCTGCCACTTTCGGTATTCGAAACCGAAAGGCTGGCTACAATCGAGAACAGCTATCGCATCCGCCGTGCAATCAACAGGAGCTTGGAAAAAAAGCGCGTCACTCCAATCTCGGAAATTGCCACAAATTCTTCGTTGAGCGCGGCGATGGCTGCGAGGGAGGGTCTTGGGATCGCGATTTGCGATCCGATTACGGCCATTGGCGTGCCGATTGAAGGAGTTTCAATTCGCCCGCTCGCGGTAGAAATCAAGTATGACTGGGGTCTATTTTCCAGCGAAGAGAACGCCATGAAGGACCAACTCAACCTCGTAGTCGATGCATTTACCAAAAGAAGCGAGCACATCGTAAGCCATGTCGCCAGTCTGAGTGACTGAGTGACTGAGTGTCAGGATTCTTCGAAAGGGTTGCATCGCAAAACCATTGAGAGGTTGGGACGGGGATTTCTATGACAAGGCCGGCGTTTCGCCTGACGATATCGAAACCTGGGACGATTTCATTGCCTCAGGAAAAAAAGCTGATGGACGCCAACCCGGATGTCGTGATGACACAGACCACGATCAACTCGGCCGTCGAGTTCTTTGAGATGATCGGCCACGAAAACGGATGCACCTATTTCTCGGAAGACGGCAACACGATCACGCTGGCCAGCGCGGAATGAGCAGAAACGCTGGATACTATCAAAGCGATGTATGACGCCGGTATTCTGACTGCCGCGGACTGGGGTGGCAAATTGCAGGCCGCAGCGGCTGGCATCGTTGCCACCGACATGTTCGGCGGGTGGTATGAAGGCTCGATCCGGCCCAACGTCCCCGAAGAGCAAGCCGGGCTCTGAGGCGTGTACCGGATGCCTGCGGTTAAAGAAGGCGGGCCGCGCGCCGCGAACCTCGGCGGCTCGGCCTATGTCATACCGGCGGCGTCAGAAAACCCGGAACTGGCATTCGAGTTCCTGCGCTATTCGCTTGGCACGCCTGAAGGCCAGGTCAGGATGCTGCGCGAACAGGGACTGGTGCGCTCTCTGCTGGCGGCGCTTGACGATCCTTACGTGCAAGAGCCGATCCCCTTCTGGGGCGATCAGGCGGTCTGGGCGACGGTTCTGGAAACACTGCCCGAGATCATGCAGGTGCGAGGCACACCCAATTACACCGAAGCCTACACCACCATGACCTGGGTGCAACTCGAGTATCTGAATGGCGGCTTTGACACTGCTGCAGAAGCATTGTCCGAAGCAGCGCAACAGGTCTCACCGGCGACGGGGCTGCCCGTCGAATGAGAAGGCGCCCCCCTGGGTATTCCTGCCCAAGGGGGGACGACTCTCAGCACCTCGTCATCCGGTCTACCAGCTGGCGGGCCGGATGCCACGATTGGCCCAAAAGAAACGGCTGAACGCATATGCCGCTTAGAACCCGCACAGCCTATTTCTTTCTGGCCCCATTCATGTCGATCTTCGTCGTGTTCTGGATCTGGCCGATTGGTTATTCGGCCTGGCTGTCGCTGCTGAATACGCAGGGTGCCAGTTAGAGCTTTGCGCCGCAGATGAACTGGGGGCGTTTGCTGCAGGATCTCGGATTCGCAAACGCGTTGACCAACACGCTGATCCTGATGGCCATTCAGGTGCCGGTCATGATGGTACTGGCCACGTTGCTGGCGATTGCACTGAACTCATCATTGCTCAAGGCCCGCGGCCTTGTCCGGATTGCGTTCTTTGCCTCCGTCGTGGTCAGCGAGGTGGCATATGCGGCGGTTTTCCGGCTGATGTTCAACGCCAATCTCGGGATCGTCATTCGCTCGCTGGCCTCGACCGGGTTGCCCGAGGTTGCCTGGCTGTCAAACCCAAGCTCGGCCATGGCGGTGATCATCATGGCGGTGACCTGGCGCTGGGTCGGATATAACACGACTATCATCCTGTCCGGCCTGCAATCGATCCCCGAAGACGTATACGAGGCCGCGTCTCTAGACGGTGTGTCCCGGCGTCAGCAGTTCCTTTACATCACGGTGCCGTTTCTTAAACCAGTGCTGATCTTTGTGTCTGTTCTGTCCATTATCGGCAGCCTGCAGCTGGGCACGGTATTATTCATTCAGAGTTTACAATTATACACATTCATATTAATGATTTTATATGACTTTTACTCAGGATTTCTCACGTCGTTCGTTCATGTTACACGCCACGTACCTTGCAGCAATGAGCGTGACACCAAAACGCGCGCTTGCTGAAATATCGCTCGGTTCGTCAGTAAAAATTTCTACCTTATCAGATGGTAACCTGTCGCTGCCTCCCGAAATGGTCTTTGGCGAAATGCCTCAGTCAAAGCTCACTGAGCTGATGGCAAAACGTTCGATTACTCTCACCAAATACGAACCGGAATGCAATGTTACCCTTTACCGCGACGGCACCAATACGGTTCTGTTCGACGTGGGAGCCGGACCTGATTTCATGCCGGCCTCCGGGAAGCTTTCAGAATCGCTAAGCGCGATGGGATTGTCTCCGGAAGAGGTCACGCATGTCATATTCACGCATGCTCATCCGGATCACATCTGGGGCGTATTGGATGATTTTGATGACCCGCTTTTCCCAAACGCAATGCACCATTTCGGTCGCAAGGAATGGGATTACTGGTGGAACCCATCAACCGTAGATTCGATTGGTGCAGACCTTGCTTCATTTGCGGTTGGGGCCAAGCGGCGGATGGAAGTGATCGAAGATCGGGTTGAGCTCTTTGACGATGGGCAGGACATCCTGCCCGGCATCGCTGCCCGAGCGAGTTATGGGCATACGCCCGGGCATATGACGTTTGAACTCCGCAATGGGAGCGAACCGGCAATGATCGTCGGTGACGCGCTTGGCAATCCGCATGTGGCCTTTGAACGGCCGGATTGGCACAGCGGGACCGATCAAGACCCCGTTGCAGCAGCGGCGGCGCGAATATCACTGCTGGATCAGATTGCCCATGATCACATGAAAATTATTGGTTTTCATTTACCAAATGGCGGGATTGGCCGGGTTGAAAGGTCAGAGTCCAACTATAGATTTATCGGAGAACCTTCATGATACGACCGGTCCTGATGGTCTGCACCATGGCCACGCCTGCTTGGGCAAACGAGGACATTGCCGACCAGTATCCTCAGAGCGTGCTTTATTCCAAACCCGTTGAGTTCATTCCCGGTGTATACTCCGCCATTGGCGCAACTGCGCCCCCCACTTATGAAAACTCGGGCCATAACAACAACCTCAGCTTCATCGTGACCGCTGAGGGTGTTGTCGTAATAAACGGCGGCGCGGCTTACGTGCTTGCCGAGGCGCTGCATCAGGAAATTCAGGCGATTACCGATCAGCCGGTCAGACTTGTTTTCAATGAAAACGGTCAGGGCCACGCGATGTTGGGCAATGCCTATTGGTCCGAACTTGGGGTCCCGATCATTGCACATGCAGATGCGGCGGCGGAGTTCGAGGAATATGGCGCTCAGATACTTGAGGGGATGAAGGGATACAACAAAGACAAAGCAGAGGGGACATTCCTTGCCGGTCCTACCGAAACCTTCGAAGACGAATACGTAATCAAGATGGGTGGTTATCGCATTGAGGCGAAGTATCTTGGCCCCGCGCACAGCCCCGGCGACATCTCAATATGGCTGCCGGATCAGGGCCTCATCATAGCAGGCGATATGGCCTTTCACGAGCGTATGCTGCCGATCTTTCAGGAAACCTATACCGCCGATTGGCTGGAAACCTGGGACAATGAATTTGAAGCGCTTGGGGCCACTTATGTCATTCCCGGACACGGTCATCCGACAAATATGGAGCAGGTGCGTCGCTATACGCGCGACTACCTTGTCTACCTGCGCGGCAAGATACAGGACCATATGGACGCCGGCGGTGATCTGGCCGAGGCTTATTATGTCGATCAGTCCCCTTACGCGCATCTCGACACGTTTGAAGAACTTGCCACGAAGAATGCCGGGCGTGTCTTTGAACAGATGGAATTTGAATAGCTAGGATCGTTGCAGGGCCGGAATGCGCACTATCAGCCGATGCGCGCTGACGGCCCCGACCCACATCGAGAAAACCGCAAGCCACGCCGTCAGGGACAGTGCCGCGCCGCCGGACAACCCGGCGCCAACCGCGCATCCCCCGGCCAGCATCGCGCCAAAGCCCATCATGACCGCGCCGACCAGATACCGTTCCATCGGGGTATCTTGCCCGAACCGTTCGATCTTCCACTCGCGTAACAGCAGGGCCGATGTGGCGGCTCCGATTGCCACGCCGGGAACCAGACCCAGACCAAAGGAAAGTGCCACGTTTCGTTCGGCCACTAAGGCCATCAGAGTGTCCGTCGCAGGGCCGGTAAAGGTGACGGACGACACCGGCACCACTTCGAATGATGACTGCGCGATGGCAAATGTCATCAGCCAGCCAAGGGCGACGGCCACCCCGACCCCGGCGGCTGAGGCGCTATTGATCGCAGAGACATCTCGGTGGCTGGCGAACATAAGCGCCAAAACCCAACCCAATGCGGCCAGCACCGTATAAGCTAGCGGCGATAAACCAAGTATGGCCGAAAGATCACGCCCCGATCCGCCGGAGACGGTCCATAGCCCCGAAATCACCTCTCGCACGGGGCTGAGCACACCCGTATAGGCGGCCTGGGCCACCAGTGTCAGCACCAGCCCGGTGACCAGCGCACGCAAGTTGCCACAGGATGCGAGTACCAGAAGGCGCGATGCGCAACCACGCGCTAGCACCATGCCAACACCGAACATCAGCCCTCCGATCAACGCGCCGCTCAGGCTGCCTGTTGATGCAATTGCGCGTGTGTCGGATAGGTCGAGCCATTCGAGCCAGACAAACCCCTGAACCAGTGTCAGCGCCGAGGTGAAGGCGACCAGCCAGACCGCCAGCCGGGGGCCGAACTCACCCTCGGCGACCTCGACAGTCGACGCGCGCAGACAGAAATGCGATTTCTGGGCTGTCGCTCCGAACAGGATACCAACAAGCACCCCGGACAATGCCAAAGTCCCTGTATCCCCCAGCAGATCGATGAGCTTCTCCATGGACAGAAACTCTCACCTCGCAGCGTGTTCGTCTTTGTCTTTCGTCAAGTTCTCACTGAGCGGCCATTGGCCTGCGTGCCAGTTGGCATTGGGTCCAGAGCTCGCCCAGTGCAGTCACCAACCGATCCACGTCTTCGGATGAATGGACCGGCGATGGAGTAATCCGCAGGCGTTCGGTGCCTTTCGGAACGGTTGGATAATTGATGGGCTGGATATAGATGCCATAATCCCGCATGAGAATGTCAGAGATGAAACGACATTTCACTGGATCGCCGACCATTACCGGGATGATATGGCTTGGGTTGGGCGTGTGCGGAATGCCCAAAGCATCCAGCCGGTCCCTGACCTCGCGCACGCGCTGCTGATGCTGAACCCGCTCATCATTGCTCTGCTTGAGATGACGGACCGATGCTACAGCACCTGCCGCCACAGAGGGTGGCAGCGCAGTGGTAAAGATGAATCCGCTGGCGAAGGATCGGACAAAATCAACAAGCGCGTGCGATGCCGCAATATAGCCACCCACAACGCCAAAGGCTTTGCCCAGTGTCCCCTCGATCACCGTAAGGCGATCCATCAGTCCTTCGCGTTCGGCAATGCCGCCCCCGCGTAGACCATAAAGGCCAACGGCATGGACCTCATCCAGATAGGTCATTGCGTTATACCGATCCGCCAGATCGCAAATCCCGGCAATTGGCGCGATGTCGCCATCCATCGAATAGACGCTCTCAAAGGCAATCAGTTTGGGCGAATTGGCGGGCAGTTCCGCAAGCTGCTGTTCCAGATCCGTCAGATCGTTGTGTTTCCAGATCCGCTTCTCGCATCGGCTATGGCGGATACCTTCGATCATCGAGGCATGGTTCAATTCGTCGGATAAGACCGTGATCCCAGGTATGTGCGATGCCAAGGTTCCCAAAGCCGCCCAGTTCGACACATATCCCGACGTAAACAGCAGCGCCGCGTTCTTACCGTGAAGATCTGCAAGCTCCTGCTCCAGCAGAACATGCGCGTGTGTGGTGCCTGAGATATTGCGGGTGCCACCGGCCCCCGCTCCGCAGCGATCAATGGCATCACGCATTGCCGCAAGAACCTTGGGATGCTGGCCCATCCCAAGATAATCGTTCGAACACCAGACAGTGACCTTTTCGGGGCCTGTAAGTGTGTGATTACGCGCTGTGGGGAAGGCCCCGCACTGACGCTCCAGCTCAGCGAAGATCCGGTAGTTCCCCTCTTCCGACAGCTGCGTCAGTTGGTCCCGAAAAAACTGCTGATAATTCATTTCAGCTTCCGGCGGCTTCTTCAACGATATCCGACAGCAGGGTTTCGACTTTCTGCATCGGGCCGTCCGGGTAGCCACGATAGCCGATCTGAACGCCCTTCTGATCCTCAGCCACGAAGACAGTGTAAGGACAGTAACCGATGTTCATTGGGTCCGCCTCCATCACTTCGCGCGAAACCTTTGCCGAGCAGAACACAAAGATGTCCGCTGCCTTAAATATCTGCTTGTCGCTTCCGACATCCGCCCCCGTCCGGTTCAGCATGTCGCCGACATGGCTGACATAGTCGATAACCAGCCCCTGCCCTACGATTGCGGATTCCACAGCAAATGTGGCGTCGTCAAAGCTGCCGTCAAAAGGCACGGCGATGATCTCATCGGCCAGCGCCTGACCTGTTAGTAAGGCTGAAAACGCGACCGCAGCGATGTTGTGTTTCATGGTCCTATTCCTCCTTTTGAACCGCGCTTCCCTGAACTGCCTGTCAGGGTTCAGTATCCGCCGAACCCTCTGTTTTTCTTAGCCAAACATGTCGGAAGTTATACCCGCATACCAACCCAGAGACTCTTCATAGGTCGCTTTCCGCAGATCGGCACTTTCGCCGGTTTGGCTGATAAACCCGTCCACCTTGGCGATTTTCTCGGGCGTCGCCTCATAGGTCGCGCCAACCTTGACGCCATCATCGGTGTCGATCAGCGACCAGCAGGTGTTCGAGAACTTGGCCGGGAACACTTTGGAGCCCGTCAGCGCTCCACGCACCGCATTTGCGCAGACCTTGGCTTGACTGTTGGCCGAGAACCCGGATTTCGGCATATCACCCTGCTGGCTGGCATCCCCAAGCACATAGATATCCGGGTCCGCTTTCGAAGACATGTCAGCCGCGTTGACCGGCGCCCAGTTGCCCTCGGTCACCCCGGCCATTTCCGCAATGCGCCCTGCCTTCATGGCGGGTATCACGTTGCACACATCCACCTGGGTCTCTTCACCATCGATGGTTACGGTCATGGCATCAGGGTTCACCGAGACGTTGCCGCCGCCAAAATCCTCTCCGATCCAGTCGACCATGCCTTCGTAGTGATTTGCCCAGCCTTCCTGAAACAGCGACATCTTCGAGAATTTGGGCTTGGGATCAGCCACGATGATCTTTGCCGTCGGATTATTGACCTTCAGAACATGCGCCACCATCGACACCCGCTCATACGGACCGGGCGGGCAGCGGAACGGGTTCGGCGGAGCCACCATCGCAAAGGTTCCGCCTTCGGGCATCGCACTGATCTGCGCTTTCAGCAGCTCGGTTTGCGACCCGGCCTTGTAGGCGTGCGGCATCTTGTTTTGCGCAGAAATATCCCAACCATCGACGGCACCATCAACAAAATCGATGCCGGGGCTCAGGATCAGCTTGTCATAGGGAACAGACCCACCGCCTGCCAGAGAAACGGTTTTGGCGCCGCGATCCACGCCCACCGCCCAATCGTGCACGACGTTGATGCCATAGTCTGCGGCCAGCGTGCCGTAGCTGTGAGCGATATCCGAAAGCTCCTGAAACCCTCCCAGATAGAGGTTAGAGAAGAAACAAGTGTAGTAAGTTCGCGAGGGTTCGATCAGCGTCACGTCAATCTCACCCTTGCTATCCTTGGCGATGTAGCGCGCGGCGGTTGCGCCACCTGCGCCGCCGCCAACTACAACCACCCGGGGTTTGCCTTGCGCCAGAACCATCGGTGCCGCCAACCCGGTGGCAAGCACCCCGGCAGTTCCAAGGAATGTGCGTCTGTTGAATGTCATGGCGTTTCCTCCCCTCACGCTCTGTTAGTTCGGTTTGTTGAAAAAGGCGGCCAGGGCCGCGATCTCATCGTTGCTGAGGCGACCGGCGACCATCTGCATAACTGGATGTGGCCGCTGTTTTTTCTTGTAGGCGTGCATGGCAACAACAAAATCTTCGTAGGGCCAATACACGATTGACGGGATGCCCTCATCGCCACCTTCGATCTGATGGCAGGTCGTGCATTCGCTGCTGAGATAGGCGCCATATTCAGGGTCTCCCTGAATGGCGAGGATATTGGGGTCGACCGAATGATCTGTGGCCTTTGCGGTCGGGTCCGCTTCGGGAATATCGCGCGGGTTGTCAGAGAAGCCGCGCAGATAGGCGATCACGTTGGCCCGATCCTCGGGGTCTTTCAGCCCGCGAAAGCTCATCCTTGTGCCCGACGCAAAGGCGCGCGGGTTTTCGATGTAAGCCGACAGCGTATCAGCGTGCCATTCAAGACCCGAATTACCTGCCCGCACAAGGCTCTTGGAATATTTGAAGCCTTCCAGCCCCGCAGCGCTTCGCCCGAATATCCCGTTCAGATGTGGCCCGCTCTTGTTTTCGGCTCCTTCGCCAACTTCGTGGCAGCCCTTGCATTGGGTGAACACTGCTTTCCCGGCTATGGCATCGCCGATCTCCTCAGCTGTGCTGGCCACCGGAGTAAGGCCCCCGGCAAGCACAGCGCAGATCAGAGATTTCGGCCAGCGCACGATCAGCTTCCGAACGACTTGAGGTAGACAATAACCGCCGCGATATCTTCCGACTTTTTGAGACCCGCGAACGACATCCGCGTGCCTTTCATATACGCCTTGGGCTTAGCCAGAAAGGCGGCCATTTCCGCATCGGTCCAGACAAGTCCACCATCAGAAGCGGCCTTCATAGCCTTGGAGTATTTGAACCCATCAACTGCACCGGCATTGGCCCCGATGATCCCGTTCAAAGCCGGGCCAGTGCGATGCTTGGCCCCTTCGCCCACCTGGTGGCAGGCTTTGCATTTCTTAAAGACCTTTTTGCCGCTTTCAATCATCTCGGGATCAAGTGCGGCTGTGTCCTCGGCCACTTCTTCAACCTCGACAGCAGCCTGAACGGCGGGTTGCGGTTCGACGTCCTCGGCCTTGCCTTCGTCCGGCGTGACGTCCAGAACAGCCGCACGCATGGTGATTTCGACGCTTTCTTTGCAATCCGTCATGCAGGGTTCTTCGGTCCAAAAATGCGCCTCGGTCGCTTCCCGGTCATCCACGATAAACCCTTCCGCGTTGGGCATTTCCACATCCAGAAAATTCTTATGCGACAGCGTGAACTCATCATCAACGATATCGTTGGAATAGAGGATATATGCCACCATCGCATAAACCTCATCCGGTTCCAGCGATTGGGCATTCCCAAAGGGCATCGAGCGGTTCACATAATCCCAGACCGTTGAAAGATAGGGCCAGTAAGACCCCACTGTTTTCAAGGGGTCTTTATCGGCAAGCGTTCCATCGCCGCCAGCCAGCTTAGGCCAGTTATCCACGCCTTCGGCAAAATCTCCGTGGCAGATTGCGCAATACTCGGCAAAAACCTCTTCGCCGGCGAATACATCTCCTGAACCTTCCGGCAGCCCGGTCCCGTCCGGTGCCACGTCCAGATCCCACGCCGCGATTTCTTCCGGCAGGGCGGGTCGGCCCAAGCCGAGTTTCTCCGCATAGGCCGGAACAGCCAGAGATGCGCCAAGGGCCGATGCAGCCAACAGCTTACGATACTTCGACATTTTCCGCCTCACCGTTTTCCTTGATCCACCAGGTCTGGATGCAATTGTTGTGATAAATCGAGTTCTCGCCGCGAACTTCGCGCAGCTGGGCTTTGCTCGGCTGGACGTAACCCGACGAGTCTTTGGCGCGGGCCTGCAAAAGCATCTCGGACCCGTCCCAGTTATGATCGAGATAGAACCGCGTCAGCGCCTTGTCGGTTCCGGGTGCGGCCAGACGGGCCGGAAGCCAGTTCTTGCCGCCATCGACCGATACGTCGACACCGGTGATCGCACCCCTGCCCGACCAGGCCAGACCGGTGATCACCAGCGGCCCCGGACCATGGGTGATCGGTGCCTGAGGGCTGGGGGAGGTGACAACCGATTTGGCATCCATCACCCATGTCCATTTGCGCGAGGTGCCATCCTCAAGCGTATCTGTGTATTTCGAGGTCTCTTCCCGGCTCTCAATCGCCATCTCGGTGATTTCCACCCGGCGCAACCACTTGACCCACATGTTGCCTTCCCAGCCGGGGACCACCAGGCGAACCGGATAGCCGTGTTCCTTGCGCAAGGCCTCACCATTGGCTTTAAAGGCGACCAGCACGTCATCCATGGCTTTTTCCAGCGGTATCGAGCGACCGTTGGACGAGGCGTCAGCCCCTTCGACATAGACCCATTTCCCTTCGGGCTTAACCCCGGCCTCTTCCAGCAAGGTCCGCAGGGGAACGCCAGAATATTCCATGTTGTGGATCATGCCATGGGTGAACTGCGCGCCGTTCAACTGCGCCCCGGCCCATTCCATGCCGGTATTGGCAGCGCATTCGCAGAAATAAATCCGGTTTTCGCGTGGAAAGCGTTCAAGGTCTTCATAGGTGAAAACCAGCGGCGTATCGACCAGACCGTTAATCATCAGACGGTAATCCGACTTGCTCAGTTCGATTGCACCTGAATGATGCCGTTCAAACGCACAGCCTTGCGGCGTGATCGTTCCGTCCAGCGCATGGATTGGCGTGAAGTTGATCGAGCTGATCGTATCCGCCGTCAGCCATTCGACATTGCGCCGGACAACGTCTTTTTCAAACTCAATTGGCAGCCCATACGGGGTTGCATCCACACCTTCCCCGGTTGCTTGCGCCCATTCCTGAACCTGAGTGATCAGGGGATCGGGTCCCGCAGCCCGGGCCGTTCCGGCGCCCACTGCGCCTACTCCAATAGCGGCCGCACCGCTTAGAAACTGGCGACGCGAGGGTGCCTTTCCTTTGGAGTTGTCATTCATTTGGATTGCCTCCGTTAATCGATCAGCAAAACTGTTTTTCGTGTTTCACGCTTAGGTCGCAGCATCAGACCCCGATCACCTCAACGGACGTATTCGGCAGGACAGTGACGGTGCCGCGATTGCGAATATGGGTTTCAACGACATCCCAGATGGGCGGGCCTTCAGTGCCTTCGTTGACGCTGGCCCAACCGGCCACCACGTAGGACTTGGCCGGATCAATTGCCTCATCCGTTTTGAGCAACGTCATGTCGCTGATCCGCTGCCCCTGCGGTTTGGTCAAGTCGATGCGGTAGCCGAGGCCCCCGACGCGGACCATATCGCCGCCCTGCTGGTAGTAGGGGTCGGGATTGAACAGGTTGTCACCGACGTCTTCGAGGATGACGTGGATGAATTCGCCCGTCATTTCAGTGCGATAGGCGTTTGGATAACTCATCGAGGTGACGTTCCAGATATCCTCGCGCGTGATGTCCTGCCCCGGCAGGATCGACGGGCCCCAGCGCACGCCAGGCGACATGGCGATGTCGGCCTCTCGCTCACTGAGTAGGGCGTCGCAGATCAGATCATCCCATGTGCCGTTGAAATTACCCCGCCGATAGAGCAGCGTGTCTGTCTTGCCAATTACCTCGCTCAGTGCGGTCTCATACGGCACGCGTTGTTCGTCGATTAGAGCGGAAATCGCGGGATCAGGCGCAATCACATCCGAAAAGATCGGGATCAGCTTGTGCTTCAGCCCCATCATCTGACCATCCCTGACATCCAGATCGACACGACTCACGAATTTGCCATTTGAACCGGACGCGATAATGTGTGTCTTGCCCACCAGCACCGGCTCGGGCAGCGCATCATGAGTGTGTCCGCTGAGGATCACGTCGATTCCCTGCACCCGGCCTGCCATTTTCTTGTCAACGTCAAACCCGTTATGGCTGAGGACAACAACGACATCGGCTCCGGCGTCGCGCACCTCATCCACCATAGCCTGCATATTCTCGTCGCGAATTCCGAATGAATATTCCGGGAACATCCAGCTTGGGTTTGCAATCGGCATGTACGGGAAGGCCTGACCGATGATGGCAACCTTTGCACCGCCCCGATCAAAGAACTTGTACGGTTGGAACAGCTCTGCCGGTTCGTCCCATTCGGCGTCGAATATGTTCTGACCCAACGCGGCGAAGGGCAGGTTTTCAACGATTTCGTTAACCCGATCGCTGCCCAGAGTGAACTCCCAATGGAAAGTCATCGCGTCCGGTTTCAGCGCGTTCATGACATTGACCATGTCCTGCCCCGCTGTCTGATAGCAGGTGTAGGACCCGTGCCATGTATCGCCGCCATCTAGCAGCAGAGCATCGGGACGGTCCGCCCGGATCGCGTTGATGACGGTCGAAACACGGTCCAGCCCACCGACCCGGCCATAGGCTTTCGCCAGAGCGGCAAAGTCGTTGTAGGTCAGCGCATAGGCGGATGGGCTGCCATCTTCGATGCCATAGGCCTTACGGAAAGCAGTACCGGTGACATGCGGCATCTGCCCGCGCGCGTCACCGATGCCAAGATTGACCTCGGGCTCACGGAAGAAGATCGGTTTGAGCTGCGCGTGAATGTCGGTGACGTGGATCAGGCTGATATTGCCGAAGGTTTCGAACTCCAGCAGTTGATCCTGAGTCAGGCTCTGCTGGGCGGCGAGTCTGGCCCAGTTGCCAAATCCCGACGCCCCATAAAGTGCCGAGGCCGCCATTGAGACCTGTAGAAAATCACGTCGCGAAATCATCTGCTGTCTTTCTCATTTCACATATAAATGTGTGAATGTTATGGATGCGAAAGACCCGCGCCAAGCAGCCTCGGCGCGGGCGATCCTTACTGGCGAACAGCCGGAGTTTCGACCGAAAGCCCGTTGCCGCGCGAGGCCACATATAGCTCCAACGCGCGGAACTCGTCTGAACCTTCAGCGAAGGTTTCCGCCCTTGTGTCACGAATACAACCGCGGAACCGGTTATGGCGCGAGATCAGCTTGGCCTGTTTCAGACGGTAGGTCGGGAACCCGTTGATCATGCCCTGACTCAGATGGTCAGCGCGGATCATATTGCCCCAGTTGTCCTCGTGGCAATTGGCGCAGCTCAGCTCCAGCTGGCCATAGCGGGTATAGTACATTTCCTTGCCCTGCTCCCAGTACGGGGCAGCGTCGCCATCGATTGCGATATTCATCGGCATCCCGCGTGATTGCAGACCGATCAGGGCGACCATTCCCTGCATGTCGGCACCCGACCATTTCCAGGCCTCCGCCTCCATCCGGTCTGTCCGGCATTTGTTGATCAGATCTTCCATTACAACAAGCTTGCCACTTTCCGCATCGACCTTGGGCATGGAGGCGTGCAAGCCCTGAAAGCTTTCTACATCCTCATGGCAAGACGCACAGCTTTCACCGGCCGCGCCATCCACCGTTGCAAAAAGATCAGCGGCCTGATCGACAAAGATCATTGCCGGATTGTCAAAATCATCAAGCTGCAGCGCCTGTGTTTCATCTGTCCGGAAATGCCAACCAGAATAGATCGTATCAAGGTTTTCCGTGTGCGCAGGCGCATCCGTCACCGAGGTCATATTCAGCTCATCATTGATCACGAGCTTGTCTTCATCCGGCCCGGCCTCAGCTGTGATTGGTAAAGCCAGAACAGCCGAGATCACCGCGAGTGCTTTTGTATTCATTGCGTTCCTCCCTTGGTCGACCAGCGCCAGCGTTACAACCCGCGCTGATCTGCCTTAGTGGTCGAGCCGTCAGGCGATCTCGATCGATTTTTTTGTGTCGTAGACAGAGCCATCGTCGTCGTACCAGGTGAAGACAAACTCACCGGCCTCGGGCACGGTTGCGTCAAACTGGAAATACGGGTTTGTCGAAATCGCCGGCTCCATGGTCACGTCCACCACCGTCTCACCGCTAAACTCACAGGTGAAACGATTAATGATCGAACGCGGGATCACGTTGCCTTCTTTGTCCTTGCGCTGGCCGCTTTCCATCTTGTGGCTGATCAGCGTCTTGATTGTGATCGTTTCGCCAGCGGCGGCTGTTTTTGGAACCTTGACGCGGGGCTTTACACCGGATGCCATTGGTTATTCTCCTGTTTGTCAGGGCGCGGGGCGATCAGCCGCCACAACCGCCAATTGTCACTTTTACGGTTGCCGAGGCCTTGGCAAAGCTACCATCCGCCATCTTCGCCACCGCAATCACATCCTGTGTCCCGGCAAGACGGATACGAGTCGAGGCCGCCTGCTCGGCAGCCAGTGGGCCGAAGTTGAAGGTGGCAACGCCGGGTTCGGGGTTGCCAGCCGCTACGATCAGGATCGATGCCGCCCCGGGGGCGCTGACCTCGATTGGAACCGTGTTGCCGTTTTCGGCGATTTCGGGCGCTGTCAGGGTGACACCGCCTTCCGCCAAGTCCGCACCACCGGTGAAAGCCGAGATCGCATCATCGGCAGCGGCAGTTGCACGGAACGGCAGCAGAGTCAGAACCGCGGCGCCCAGGCCAAGGGCCAGCGTCTCGCGACGTGAAAGTTCCATATTCAAACTCCTTTGAATGCTTGAAGATTCGCGCCTGACAGCGCGATCATTCCTCTTTCAGGGTCGCCAGAAACGCGACCACATCTTCGATTTCCTGCGCGGTCAGGATCGGTGTCAAAGGCGCTATCGGGGCTTTGCCCGTATACGCGTCGCCCGGCCGGATATAGCCTTCGTCCTTGTAGAACGCTGGCATGACCGTCCCGTCGAAGGTCAGCTTGGCATTTGCTACCAATCCGCGCAGCTCTACTTCGCTCCAGCGATCCCCTGCACCGTCCAACATGGGGCCAACCTCGCCATGGAACGGAATTTCGGCCAAGGCCGTAACCTCGTGGCAGGCCACGCAGTTACCTTTGGATTTATCGCCAACGATGATCGCACCGTTCGCCGCATCACCTGCGATACCGGTCAGCGAGGCTTCAATTCCGCCGTAGTCGTCATACTTAACGTCTCTCGGATCCGTCTCTGCCGCAAGGGCTGCCCCGCCTGTCATCACACAGACCAGAGTTAGTTGTCTCAGCTTCATGATCCCTCCCATTTGCTACCGCACCGCTGGCGCTTTGCGATCCAAAGCTTTGGTGTACCGTAGTCGACCTACGGGGGTTATCGCAACATTAAATTCATTATAATGAATTTTTTCATTTATTATAGCCCAGATCAGTCCTGTGAAAGATTGTTGCGTTCCTGAAGGCGTCGCGCGTGATAGCGTTGAAAATCTTCCCCATTATCAAGCGCGTATCGTTTTTCATTTACCCAGGTGAAAAGATCCAGAGTTGTGCTTTTGGCAAAGGCCCCCGGCATCGCAGACACCGCTACATCGATGGCCGTTGTGTCCTCGGGTACCTCTTCGGGCAGAAAAACAAGCGTTGGCGTAAACAGAATCCCCCATTTGCGCATCAACACGCGCTGTTCACTTTCCTCGCCGTCGAAATCAACGGCTGTTGTGCTGCCGTGCAGGTCCATCTGCACCACAAAGAAGTTCTCTTCGATATAGGCGGACAGGTCGGACTGCGGAAAAACCTCTTCATGCATCTTTTGGCAATAGATGCAGCCCTGCTGTTCGATGAACAGCACCAGCCTCTTGCCCTCGCTTGAAGCTTCTTGGAGGTCCTCGCGCAGATCTTTGAACGTGTCGCGCATCCAAGGCGTTTTGTGCAGACCATCATCGCCAAGCTCGGCGGCAAAGCCCGATCCGGCCAGCAAGCAAACCAGCATAGTTACAAGAATTCGTTTCATGACATCCTCCCAGATTAACCAATGCTTGCCAGCCACGGCATGTGGACCAGCATCCATTGGGCGATATGGTTTATGGAATTGGTTGCGATCAGCAGGCCAAACAGGATCAGCAACCCGCCCATCGCCTTCTCGATCAGCCCAAGATGTTTCCTGAAACGCACCATCCACTGCATGAACGGTCGAACAAGATATGCCGCCAGAACAAAGGGTGCCGTCATCCCGACTCCGTAGGCAAACAGCAATGCCGCGCCGCGCCATGCAGTATCCGTGCCTGCAGCGGTGAACAGAATGGCGGCCAGAACCGGCCCCACGCAGGGTGTCCATCCAAAGGCAAACGCAAGGCCAAGAACGTAGGCCCCCATGATGCTGACACGCGATGTGTCCCCGATATCTGCGCGGAACTGACGATAGAGGAAACCAATCCGGACAACGCCCAGAAAATGCAGCCCCATTGCAATAATGAGCGCCGCAGCGATCCAGCGCAAAATATCGAAATACTCGCGGACCAACTGTCCGAATATCGAAGCCGTCGCACCAAGCGCCATGAAAATCGTAATGATCCCCGCAGCAAAGGCCAGTGCAGATACCGTTGCCCTGCGGCGCGTATCGGCGGGGATCTCGGCTTTGGCAGAGACCTGCTCCATCCCGACGCCCGCCAGATAGCTGAGGTAGAAGGGCACGATGGGAAGGATACAGGGCGAAAGAAACGACAATAAGCCCGCAACCAAAGCCCCTGCAAATGTAATGTCGAGCATGGTCAAAACGGTCCCGGCGCGCTATCATTCATATATTCAAAATAATAAAGATATATCAACACAGTCAATCGGAGCTTGTGATGCGCCCTGTTCTTGCCAGTCTTTTTGTCATAGCGTTGATGGCCTTGCCGGGCGTGGCCCGGGCCGAAATGACGCTGCTTATGGTGGAAGAAGACGGCTGCATGTGGTGCGCCCGCTGGGATGCGGAAATCTCGGAAATCTACCCTAAGACGACCGAAGGACAAACCGCCCCGCTTAGACGCATCGACATCCACCAGGCCACCCCCGATGACATCACATTGAAAAAGTCCCTCTATTACACACCGACCTTTGTTCTGCTGGACAACGGTGCTGAGGTTGGTCGGATCGAAGGATACCCCGGCGAGGATTTTTTCTGGGGTTTATTAGGCACTTTGTTTCGTGACGCCGGGGTATCGGTTGAGACCTCTGGCTAAGTTCCGGCAAATTACATAAACTGTTATGAATGCATGAAGCTATGAAAGCGAGGCGATCTTGTTGGGCAAACCTTCGAAACTGCCTGTGTTCTCAAAGGACATGTGCGCTGAAGATCTGGATCGGATGATGGAGAATGCGCAGACGGCATCAAGCTTTCTCAAGGCAATCAGCCATGAGGGGCGTCTGATGATACTTTGCTACCTGTCTTCGGGCGAGAAATCCGTCATGCAGATGGAGGAAATGCTATCAGCCCGCCAGGCCGCAGTCTCGCAGCAATTGTCCCGGTTGCGCTTTGAAGGGTTGGTCAAAACACGGCGCGAGGGAAAGACGATCTACTACCGCTTGGCGGATGACCGGTCGACGCAAATCCTCGAAGTCGTTTACGATCTATTCTGCCGGGAGTCGTAGCAGCGCCTCGGCAACACCGCCAGCTTTGGGAGGAGACTGGCAATGTTCGAATTTCTAGGAGACGCCAACACCGTCGCGTTGATCGGGCTGGTTGGCGGCATGGTTCTTGGCCTCGCCGCCCGCATCGGGCGTTTCTGCACTCTGGGCGCGATCGAGGACTACGTTTACGCCAATGACGACCGCCGGCTGCGCATGTGGGTCGTTGCAATTGGTGTTGCGATGATTGGCAGCCATACGGGCATCGCGCTCGGATGGCTCGATCCGCTAGGATCGCCTTACATCGCCCAAACCTGGAGCCCCATTGGGTCGATTGTGGGCGGGCTGATGTTTGGCTATGGCATGGCCATCAGTGGCAACTGCGGCTATGGCGCGCTGGCGCGTCTGGGGGGCGGCGATCTACGGGCATTTGTAATCGTCCTTATGCTGGGCCTGTCGGCCTATGTCGCGATGTCAGGTCCGCTCGCCTATCTGAGGGTTTGGGTCTTTCCCGTGGAAATGGATCTGAGCGAACCCCAAAGCGTCAGTTTTCTTGCCGAGCGCCTGACATCTATTCCGGCCTGGTTGATTGGCATTGTGATCGGGACGGCGCTGGTCCTCATTGCGTTGGCAAACAAACGCTTCCGCAATGCACCCTCGCAAATCCTTTGGGGAGCGGCGGTCGGACTGGCCATCGTCTCCGGCTGGCTTGGCACAAACTGGGTCGCAACCCACGGATTTGAAGGGGAAACCGTGCAGACCCATACATTCGCTGCACCGCTCGGAGACACGATTTTCTACCTGATGACCGCCTCAGGCACCACACTTTCATTCGCGGTTGGATCCGTCGCAGGTGTTCTGATCGGTGCCTTCCTGGGATCCTGGTCCAAGGGCCATTTCCGATGGGAAGCTTGCGAAGACCCGCGCGAGCTCAAACGTCAAATGCTGGGCGCCGCAATCATGGGACCGGGCGCAATCATCGCGGTCGGATGCAGCGTAGGGCAAGGCATCTCGGCTTTCTCACTGCTGGCGTATAGCGCGCCTGTCGTCTTCGTTTCGATCTTTGCCGGCGCCGCTCTTGGGTTGCGACAACTTGTATCTGGATTGTCTTTTGCCATCGGTAGATGAAGCCTGAGGACGCTCTTATGGCACTGTAGCAAAGTTTTGGCTGTTGACGCGCTTGGGTTTAGCGTGTGGATGGCTTGCGGTCCCGACTAGTCAAAAGCCGGCTCATCATCTCTTTCAAAGGCACGCAGTATCCCAAGGAGGATGTGTCGCAAACTTCTGGAACGGCCAGCTCCAGCGACTTAGTGGACACACCTACCGAACTGTTCAGTGAAGTAAGAGAAATCTTGGGCAAGTTTGGTGAACCAGAAACTGCGTTCCCAAAAAAGACCCACGAATTCAATCAATTTGCTATGGTATAACATACCAGGTCTTGCTAAATGCCTCGGCAACTCTTGTGACGCCCAACGCGGAGATTCCCCAATGCTGAAAACTCTAAACGCGGCAATTTGCATCGCTTTCGCCGTTGCCACCAATCCGCTCCTCGCCGAACCCAAAACAGATGTGACCATCGCTTCGCCATGGGAAATCGCCAGCTACGACCCGACCGTTTCCGGGTCGATTGTGCAAAGCCTGCAAATCATGGAGACGCTTGTCGACGCGGATGCCAAAGGCGTGCTGCGCCCAGCGCTAGCGACGGATTGGACGGTGTCCGAAGATGGTTTGACGTGGACCTTCACATTGCGGGAAGGTGTTACCTTCCACGATGGCTCAGCGTTTGATGCGGTGGCCGCAGTCAATGCGCTGACCCGCGCCTGGGAGCAGCCCGGCATTCTGCAAAAGGCCCCGATCACCGGGATTTCCGAACAGAACGGCAAGGTGGTCATCACCGTCGCAACGCCCTTTACCGCGCTGCCGTCGATCCTGACCCATTCCACGACGATCATTCCGGCACCCGCCGCCTTTGACGCCGACGGCAACCCCATCGCTCTGATCGGGACCGGCCCATTTTCTGTAACGGATTTCACCCCTCCGCAAAGTGTGTCGATGGCGCGGTTCGATGGCTATTGGGGCGATGCGCCGAAACTGGAAAGCGCGACTTATCTGGCGGCAAGCCGCGCGGAAACCCGCGCGCTGCTGGCAGAAAGCGGAGATGCTGATCTGGTCTTTACGCTCGATGCGTCGGGCTACAGTCACCTGCAGCATGTAGATACGATTGAGACGCAGGCTGTGCCGATCCCGCGTGCGGTGCTGCTCAAGGTCAATTCCGAGCACCCGTTCTTTGCTGATGCCCGCGCCCGTCAGGCGCTGAGCCTTGCCACCCCGCGCGCCGGGATCGCCAAAGCCATCACCCGGTTTCCCGAATCCGCTGCGGGCCAGCTTTTCCCGCCAGCGCTGAGCAACTGGCATTCCGCTGATCTGGCACCGCTGGAAACCGATCTCGACGCCGCCAAGGCGCTTCTGGCCGAACTTGGTTGGATGCCGGGCGAAGATGGTGTCTTGACCCGCGACGGGGAACGGTTCTCGATCACGTTGCGCACCTTCCCAGATCGGCCGGAACTGCCGTTGATCGCTACGGCCCTGCAAGATACTTGGCGCGAAATCGGGATCGAGCTTGAGGTCAGCGTCGCCAGCTATTCCGAAATCCCGAAAGGGCATCAGGACGGATCGCTACATGTGGCGCTTTTTGCCCGCAACTACGGCCTGACGCCGGACCCGATTGGCACCGTTATGCAGGACTTTGCCAACGGTGGTGGCGACTGGGGAGCGATGCGGTGGGATAACCCCGAAGTGACCGGTGCGATCCAGACCATCGCCTCGACCGCCGACCCTGAAATACGCGCTGAAAGCATCGCAGAGGTTGCGGGCATCCTGCACCAGGAATTACCGGTCATTCCAGTGCTTTGGTATCAACACACAGTTTCTATCGACAAAGGTCTGGATGGTGTGATCATCGATCCGCTTCAGCGTAGCTATGGCCTGAGTGAGATGTACTGGGTCGAGTGATCCGATGAACGCCTTTGCCAGAATGGCGCTTGCAACCCTCGCGACGCGGGGGGTGCAGGCCATTATCGTTGCCGTGATTGTCGGCATCGTGAGCTTCGCCATGATGCAGGCCCTGCCGGGAGATGCGGCCTATCGCATTGCTGCGGGGCGCTATGGCTATGACATGATGGATGCCGCCTCGGCTGATGCGGTGCGGGCCGAGTTGGGGCTGGATCAGCCCACGCTGGTGCAACTTTGGGCGTGGCTCAAGACACTGGCACAATTCGATCTGGGCACCTCGGCGGTCTACGGCACCTCTGTTGCGGACGAGATCGCCAGTCAGCTGGGTTACTCCCTGCTGTTGGCAGCGGGGGCGGTGGTTGCCTCGCTGCTAATTGCGTTGCCGCTCGGGATCGCCTCGGGTCTGCGCCCCGGTGGTTTGCTCGACAGCATGAGCCTGGCCGTGTCGATCTTTGTTCGCTCCATTCCGGCCTTTGCGCTTGGCATCGTTCTGGTGCTGGTGTTTGCAGTACAGTTAAAGCTGTTTCCGGTGGCGGGGTTTCAGGGCTTTTCCAACCTCGTCCTGCCGTCGCTGACGTTGGGCCTCGGGCTGGCGGCAGTGTCGAACCGGGTGATCCGGGACGCCGTGGTCGATGCGATGAGTGCCGATTGGCGGCTGTTTGCCCGCACTAAGGGTCTGTCTGCGCGTCTGACCCTGACACGCCATGTCTTGCGCAATGCCGCGCTGCCGGTCGTGACCTATATCGGTGTGCAACTGGCTTATCTGATCGAAGGCGTGGTGATTGTCGAATCCGTTTTCGCTTGGCCGGGGATCGGTCACGCGTTGGTTCACGCGATTTTCGGTCGTGACATCGCCATGGTGCAGGGTACAGCGCTTGTGTTGGGGCTGACCTATGTTGCGCTGAACCTGTGCGTCGATCTCGCCTGTCGTGGCATCGATCCGAGGGGGCGGACCGCATGAGCAACCAGTCAGAAATGATGATCGACGCTGGAGTAAGTGGCGCGCAATCCACGCTGCCGGTGTCACGGATGACCGGACTTGCGCTGCTTGCGCTTCTGGCCGTTGCCGCAATTGGCGGACCGGGCCTGATTGGGGGTGACCCGGCCAAGCAATCGCTGCTGCACACGCTCGAAGGCCCCAGTGCCGCGCACCCGCTGGGCACGGACAACCTTGGTCGCGACATGGCGGCACGGCTGTTGTCCGGCGCACAATTGTCGCTGTCGCTGGCCTTTCTGTCCGTGATCACCGCCGGTCTGCCCGGAACTCTGCTGGGCATCGCCGCTGCATGGTTCGGCGGCTGGGCAGACCGGCTGCTGGGGGCCTTTGCCGACGCGGTTCTGGCACTGCCGGGGCTGTTGTTGGTGCTGATGCTGGCTGCCATTTCTCCGGGCTCATGGTGGGCGCTTTATGCAGGAATCTCGCTGACGCTGTGGGTCGAGTACTTTCGCTATACCCGCCAGCGCGCGCGGATCGTTCTGGCTGAGCCTTCGGTTGAGGCCTCAAAGCTGCTGGGCCTCGGCCCGTGGCTGCTGATCCGACGCCACCTGATCCCCGAGATCGGGCCGGGCCTGCTGACCATTGCCGCTTTTGGAGCTGCAACGGCAGTGACTTCTGTGGCTGCGCTCGGCTTTGTCAGCGTGGGCATCCGCCCGCCGACCGCCGAATGGGGCGTCATGATGACCGAGCTTCTGCCCTATTGGCGCGAGGCTCCTTTCCTGATCCTGCAACCTGTGGCCTGCCTCGTCCTGACCGTACTGGCCCTGCATCTTTCTGTCGGAGGACCTCGTCGTCCATGACCCATTCCATCGAAGTCGATATGCTGTCGGTCTTTGCCGGACCCACGCGCCTGATGGGGCCGGTGAGTTTCTCGGTCGCGCCGGGCGGCACTCTGGTTATCATGGGCGAAACCGGCGCGGGCAAGAGCCTGATCGCACAAGCCATTCTCGGCACGCTTCCCGGTGCATTGCGTGCCGAAGGCCACATCACCATTAACGGTAGTCGGGTCGACACCCTGCCTGTCGCCGAGCGTGCCGCTATGTGGGGTCACGAATTGGCGACCCTGCCGCAAGAGCCCTGGCGAGCGCTGGACCCGCTGATGCGGGCGTTCCGGCAGGTGACCGAATCCTATCGCTTTGTCGCAGGCCATCCGCCTGTGCAGGCACGGGAAGATACGGCTGAGGCCTTTCAGGCACTTGGCCTGAGCGGGGCCGAAGACCGTCTGCCCGGGGCCTTGTCGGGTGGTATGGCGCAAAGGGTCGCTTTTGCTGCCGCGACAGCGGGCAAGGCGCCAATCCTTATCGCCGACGAGCCGACCAAGGGGCTTGATGCCGCTCGCCACGCCAAGGTTGTCGATCTGTTGGCCAAAGTGCCCGCAACTGGCGGAACTTTGCTGGCCATTACACATGAGGTCGCTGTAACCCGGCGTCTCGGCGGGCATGTTGTCGTCCTGCGCGACGGGCAACTGGTGGAACAAGGACCGGCAAAGACAGTGCTGAGCGCCCCCGCTGACAGCTACACGCGCGCGCTGTTGGATGCCGATCCACAATGCTGGCCGCATTCCAACCCGCACTCGGCCGGGGATGTTATCCTGACCGCACAGGATCTGGCCATTGCACGAGACGGCAAGCACCTGATCGATGGGTTCAATCTGTCCCTAAAGCAGGGCGAACGCGTTGCACTGACTGGGCCCAGCGGCATTGGCAAGACCACCCTGCTGGATGCTTTGGCCGGGCTGTTGCCTCCTGCCTCCGGGCATGTGACCCGCGCGCAAGGTTTGTCGCGCCACGCCGTGCAAAAGCTCTATCAGGATCCCCCTGCCGCTTTTCCGACACGTATTCCGCTGGAAAAGTCTCTGCGGGACGTGGCCCGTTTGCACAAGACGGACTGGGGTTTTGTACTTCGCACATTGGAGCATCTGGGCGTTCGCCCGTCGCTACTGTCGCGGCGCCCGGACGAAGTCTCGGGCGGCGAGTTGCAAAGGATTTCGATCGCCCGCGCCCTAACCGTACGTCCAAGTGTGCTTTTGGCGGATGAACCGACCTCGCGCCTTGATCCGATCACACAAAGGGACACGTTGAGGCTGCTCGAAAAGGTGGCCGCCGAGGAAAACATCGCAGTTGTTCTAGTCACTCACGACCGGCACATCGCGGACAAATGGGCGGATCGCATACTTAAACTGGCCAAATAAGTTGGAGTGACGAAGAGGCGTCCGTCACTCAGCTTGATCCATTAGAAGACCGCGCAATTGCCTTTGAGTCGGAAAGTGTGAAATAACTTTGCGGCCACGGTTGTCGTCCGCTTTGGCCGACCGCACCGCAGCATATTCAAGGCGGGTCCAAGTTCCGCTAATGGGATTTACCGGCTGCTTCACCCAGCAGGTTAGGCTCTAGACCCATTGATTTACGGCCAGAACAGCACGGTAGCTGCTAGAGCGATGGCCGAAAGGAATACCTTTGGGCATCTGTCATATCGGGTGGCAATCCGCCGCCAGTCCTTCAGACGACCGAACATGATCTCAATGCGGTTGCGGCGTTTGTAGCGACGCTTGTCGTACCGGACAGGCTTGTCGCGTGAATGTCGGCCTGGGATGCAGGACCTAATTCCCCTGTCATCAAGGGCTTCGCGGAACCAGTCTGCGTCATAGCCTCGATCTCCCAGTAGCCAGTCCGCCGATGGCAGACTGTTCACCAGAGCCTTGGCTCCCGTGTAATCGCTGACCTAGCCCGCGGATATGAAGAAGCGGATGGGGCGTCCGAGGCTGTCAGCAACAGCGTGCAGTTTCGTATTCATGCCACCCTTGGTACGCCCGATCAGCCTGCCGCGCGCCCCTTTTTCAACCGCAGGCTGGAGGCCGTGCGGCGCGCTTTGAGATATGTTGCGTCAATCATAATCGTCTTGTGATCCGTGCCTTCAGCAGCCAGCCCGGTCATGATCCGAGCGAATACACCCATATCGCTCCACCGCTTCCAACGGTTGTACAGTGTCTTTGGTGGTCCATATTCACGTGGCGCATCGGACCAACGTAACCCATTGCGATTGATGAAAATAATCCCGCTCAGTACACGACGATCATCAACTCTCGGCTTGCCATGGCTCTTTGGAAAGTAAGGCTGAAGCCGCGCCATCTGCTCGTCGGTCAGCCAGAATAGACTACTCATGTTATACCCCTGAAACTCAGGGGTTTGAATCACGCAGCCGAGATGACGGCAACCAAATTAATGGGTCCAGAACCTAGTCATCGAAATACGCGTTGTGCGTGGTATATATCGCATCAATCGTAGGGGTGAGGCGGTCGAGGTGGACGCGCAACACTTCGTCTGCGCTGGCGGCGTCACTGCCAAACAGAGCCTCCAACAGCTTTTGGTGGTCTTCATAAAGAACAACCATCGCTTCCTTGCTGGTCAACGCCAGCATGCAAAGCCGGTCCACCTGGGCCTTGTTCTCGGCAATGATCTCAAAGGCGAACTCTTGCTTGGCTGAGGCGCAAAGCAATTTGTGGAAGTCGTAATCCAGCTCATGAAAACGGCTAACGTCTTCTGCCGACACGGCCTGCGCCTGTTCCCGCAAATTCGCTTTCAGCGCGGCATCCACCGATCTGTCCCGGTCAAGCGCTGCCGAGCGGACGACTTCGAGTTCAACGGCGGCGCGAACAAAGCGCGCATGCGCGATGAGTTTGCGAGAGAAGGGCCGAACAACCGTCGCCCGTTGCGGCCGGACCAATAGCAAGTTGAGATTGGCGAGGCGGCTAAATGCTTCACGCACAGGCTGCCGCGAAAACCCAAAGGTCTTTGCCACATCAGTCTCAGAGATCTTGGTGCCGGGCAACAACTCCAGGCGAGTGATCTGACCAAAGAGTTTGTCAAAAACAATATCGCTGCTCGTCGAGCGCTCCAGGGATCCGAGTGCGACCATCCTTTGCTTCTTTCACCTCCATTTGCCCGCATCCTGTCAGAGAACTTCACGAAATGATAGGGTAATTCGCATACTAGGTTGCAGCACGACCACTGATTTCAAACGAAAATCTCACAAAACAACCAATAGCAAGAAAATTATATGTTGACTAGTATGCAAGTTATCGTGTTGGTTAACGACCGTACGTTGGCGTATTGGCGACGCATGTGCGGGAGGATTTTGGCACAGTCGCCAATGGGTCGATGAATGGCCGGGCGTTGTACCGGTAAGACAGTAAGACACGGCACCCAGCCCACATGGGCCGGCCAAACAACAAGACCTGAACCTGATCTGGGAGGATAATATGTTCAATTGTTCACTGAAGGTGGTGGCCGCATCTGCGGTTCTTCTTGGCAGCGGATCCATCGCGCAGGCCGACACCACGCTGCGCGGCGCAAGCATGTTCGACGAGGAACACTCGTTCACAAAGACCCTGCGCGAATTCGAACGTCTGGTTGCTGAAAACTATGACGGTGAGGTCGCCTTCGACCTGCGCCTCAATGGCGAGCTCGGCGTTGAGAGCGACTATGTTACATATCTCAACCAGGGCGTTGCGGTGGACTACACCATCTTGGCCCCGTCCAACATGGCCGTCTTTTCCGAATCCATTCCGCTGATGGACATGCCGTTCCTCTTCCGTGATCTCGATCATTGGAACGCGGTGCTGTCCTCGGACGCCTTTGCGCCGCTTGAGGCGGACCTCCGGGAATCGGCTGGCATCGTGATCGTTGGCTACCACGGCGGCGGTGTGCGGAACTTGGCCTCAGCAGAGCCGATCACCAACATGGAAGAACTGACCGACCACCGCATGCGCGTGATGGGTGCACCGATCCAGGCGCAGACCTTCGACGCTGTTGGCGCGGCCCCTTCCGCAATCGCCTACAACGAGGTCTACAACGCCATTCAGACCGGTGTAATCGCTGGTTTCGAAAACGAGGCGGCCTCGATTCAGAACCTCAAGTTCTACGAAGTCGCACCTCATATCTCGCTCACGCAACACACCATCACAGTCCGCCCGATTGTGATGTCGGCGAAAACCTTCGACAGCCTGGACGCTGACCTGCAGGCTGCCATCATGACGGCCGGGGCCGAGGCTGGTGCCTTTGGTCGCGCGCTGGAAAGCGGTGCTGACGGCGAGATCCTGAAAGAGATGGCGGAAGCCGGTCAGATCGAAATCCACGAGTTCGACGGTCGCGAGACGATGCTCGAACTGGTGCAGCCGGTCCAGGACGCCTATGCAGAAGAGCTTGGTGCAACCGAGCTTCTTGAGAACGTGCGCGGGATGTAATCTCCCAGTGTTGACGGGCGGGGTGGTTCCCAAACCGCCCGTTGACCAATTTTGGGATGCGCTGCGCATCCTCATTGGCGGAACAGGTCATGTTTGGACGAATACTGGATCGGGTCTGCGCGGCCATGCGGGTGCTTTTGGGTGTCATGATGGGCGCTCTTGCGATCCCGGTCGCGATGCAAGTGATCTCGCGGTACACGGGGCTCATCCCCACCTTTCTCTGGACAGAAGAGCTCGCGACCTTCCTCTTCGTCTGGATCGTCATGATCGGGTCCATCGTAGCGGTCTGGGATGGAACACATTTCGATGTGCGCATCACACGCGACGCGACATCCCCGCTAATGCGCTTGCTGCAGAATGGTGTTGTCCACATCGCGATCATAATCTTCGGCGCGTTCTTCCTCTTCTATGGCTTTGAATATACCGCCTTTGGCAACAACCAGCGGTCCGTCATGATGCGCGCCAACCTGGCCATCACGCATGTGTCCGTCCCCGTGGCTGGCGCATTCTGGCTAATCTGTTCCAGTTATAGATTGTTCGAGGCCGTTCGCCGATTCCTCAACCCTGAAGCGGTACGCTCATGATCCTTGATACCGGCACTGCCGCATCCATGTTGATCGTGGGCTTTTTGATCCTGATCTTCATCCGTATTCCGGTCGCCTTTGCCCTTGGACTCGCCACCATTCCGGTTGTCGTCCTTGAGTTGCGGCTGACCCCCTTCATCGTGCTGGACCGGATGTTCCAGTCATACAACTCCTTCATCTTGCTCGCGGTACCGTTCTTTCTGCTCGCGGCAAACCTGATGAATTCCGGTAAGGTCACCGACCGGCTGATCGAGCTTGCACGTGTGCTGACAGGCTGGATGCCTGGCGGGTTGGGGCATGTGAATGTTGCCGTTTCGATGCTCTTTGCGGGCATCTCTGGATCCTCAACCGCTGATGCGGCGGGCATTGGGAAAATTCTGATCCCCGCCATGCTGAAAGAGGGTTACGACACACGCTTTGCCGTCGCCATCACTGCTTGTTCGTCGGTCATGGGCGTCATCATTCCACCGTCGATCCTCATGATCGTCTGGGGCGGCGTGATGCAGGTCTCTGTCGGCGCGCTTTTCCTGGGTGGGGCGATCCCGGGGCTGATGATCGGGCTCGCCTTGATGGCCACGGTCTACGGCTTTGCCAAGGCCCGCAATTATCCCGTGACCGCCACCCCCAACTGGGGCGAATTCTGGGCCGCCTGGAAAGGTGCGGCTCTGGCTCTTCTCACCCCTGTCTTCGTCATCGGTGGGATCGTCGGCGGCCTTGTGACACCGACCGAAAGCGCCATCATCGCGGCGGGATATGCGCTCATCCTTGGCATGTTCGTCTACCGGACCGTGACGCCCAAAGACCTGGGCCGCATCCTCTACGACACCGCGCGATTCGCGGCGATCTCGCTCTTTGCCATCGGCACCGCCTCTGCCTTCGGCTGGCTCCTGTCCTTCTACAACGCGCCGCGCCTCATCGTCAGCATCCTGACCGCATGGGAGTTCGGACCCTTTGGCACAGCAATGCTGATCGCGGCGCTCTTCCTGTTGTTCGGCCTCTTCATCGATGCAATCCCGACGATCATCATCCTTGGAACGGTTTTGATGCCGGTCGCTCAAGCCGGTGGTGTGGACCCGATTGCCTTTGCGATCATCGGGATCGTCTCTTTGGCTTTTGGGCTCGTCACCCCACCCTATGGGCTGTGCCTGCTGATCTCGGCCGCCATTGGCGGGCTGAATGTGGTACAGGTCTTGCGAGAGGTCGTGCTGATCCTTGCCCCGATGCTGATCATTCTGGTGCTGCTGGCGGCCTTTCCCGACATTATCCTCTGGCTGCCCCAAACCTTCATGCCGGGCGCATTTCGATGACAGTCCAACGTGCCTTTACGCCCCAAACACACCGCATCACTCACTTTGAAACAACGGCGAAGCATGGGCTTTGCGAAAGGAAGGACCGATATGAAACTTGTAGATAAGGTCGCTATCGTCACAGGCGGAGGCCGCGACATCGGTGCCGCGGTTGCAATCAAACTCGCGTCCGAGGGCGCGCGCGTCGCGATCAACTACTTTTCAAGCGCCACTGGCGCCGAAGAGACCGTCGCCAAGATAAAAGCCGCAGGCGGAGAGGCCATGGCCCTGCAAGGCGATCTCAACAAGAAAGAGGACGTCGATGCGTTGGTCGCCCAAACCTTTGCCGCCTGGGGCAGGATCGACATTCTGGTTAACAACGCCGGCGGATTGATCGGTCGCAAGACAATTGCGGAGATGCCACTCGACCACTGGGAAGCAGTCATGAGCGTCAACCTCACCAGTACATTCCTGATGACGCAGGCTTGCCTCGCCTCGATGACGTCCGGCGCCATCGTCAATCTGGCGAGCCAAGCGGGTCGTGATGGAGGCGGACCAGGCGCTGTCGCCTACGCTGCGGCCAAGGGTGCGGTGATGACCATGACGCGCGGCCTCGCGAAAGAGCTTGGGCCCGACATCCGCGTCAATGCGCTTTGTCCTGGCATGATCGACACCGACTTTCACAACATCCATACGCCCGATGCCGGTCGTCGCGGGTTTGAGGCCAACGCCCCTCTCAAGCGGCAGGGCCATGTCGATGATGCAGCCAATCTGGTGCTCTTCCTAGCCTGCGAAGACAGTGCCTTTATCACAGGCACAAATATCGACATCAATGGCGGTATGTTGTTCTCGTAGCGAAAGGTCCAATTACCTTGTCCCAGTTTCCGATTGTGACGGCGGGCGAACACGTCACCCGTCAGGTCCTTTCCGATCACCCCGACCTGATGGTCGTGGCCTTCCGGTTCACGGCCTCGGGTGCCATCGGTGTCCTGCACGATCACGTGCATGTTCAATCGACCTATGTGGAAAGCGGCCGCTTTCGCTTCACACTGGGCGACACCGAGCAAGAGTTCGGCCCCGGCGACAGCTTTGTGATCCCATCCGGGCAAAGGCATGGGTGCCTCTGTCTGATGCCTGGTACGTTGATCGACAGTTTCACCCCGCGCCGCGACGACTTTCTGTAAGACTATGCGCGTTCTGGCAATCGGCGAATGCATGGCAGAACTGGCCCCGTCGGCGCGCGGGCGGCTTCAGGCTTGGGTTCCCAGGCGATACCTTCAACACCGCGTGGTACCTTGCTCAGATCGCTGGTGACCTGAATGCCGGTTAGGGCGTCTCAAGCCAGATGATCCGTTCGAAAGAACGTAAGCCTAAAGCTCGCCAGTAGCTGGACGCCGCGGCCCTCGCGTGAAGGCCGCAGCACGAGATGCGTGGTCAGAACAGGAATTGATCGAAGGCGGATAGGTCCTGTTCGAATTGAAACGCGTCCGGCGCTTCGGCGAAGGCCTGGCTCGCCTCGGCATCGATGATTGAGCCATCCGCGATACGTTGCTGGATGGCCGCCGTCTGACCAGCGTTCGTAATAACGGCGAGCAATTGCCAGCCAGTTTCGGCCGAGTCAGCCATTAGTACGGTGCCGCCCCAGCCGTCATGGGCGGTGAGGACATCCGAAAGATCCACGTCGCCCACACCAAAGAAGCCCTCGCCAAAGGCAAGGAAATCCTTGCTTCCGCTGAAATCCGAGATCGTGTCGCCGAACAAATGGTGATCTCCGACCTCCCAGAGGAAGGTGTCCGCCCCCGCACCACCACTCATGGCGTCAAAGCCTGCGCCGCCCCGAATGATATCAGCGTGCCATCCACCCTCGATGCTGTCGTCGCCGTCACCGCCGTCGATCGTGTCGTAGCCGCGACCGCCTTCGATTGTGTCATCACCGGCTCCTCCATAGAGTTCGTCGTTGTGATAGCCACCATCGATCTCGTCATCGCCACCGTGCCCGGCAACGTAATCATGACCGGCGCCAGCGTTGATCGTTTCACTGCCACCATAGCCCACGACCACATCGCTGCCGGTGGCGGTGTCGACCAGATCATCACCACCGATCGTGTAGACATAGTCTGCGCCATCGCCGGTCTTGATCACGTTGCGCCCTGAGGTGCCGAAGACGGTATCGCTGCCGCCCTCAGTCTCGATATTACGAATGCTGATCAACGTATCATAGCCGCCGTCGCGCAGAGCGAACCCGTTGAGGAGATCGACATGGAGGTTTTGGTTTCCTTCGAAGATGACCTTGTCTGCCTTGCCGCCACCGTGAAGCCAGTTATCGCCCCACTCTGCTCCGATGATGAACGTGTCGTATCCCGCACCTCCATAGGCAACATCATCGCCGTGACCCACGGTGATGACGTCATTCCCCCATCCGCCTTCGATATTGTCGCTGCCCTCACCGCCGTCGATCGTGTCATTTCCCCAGCCGCCGTTGATGATGTCGCCATCACCGCCGCCGAATATGACATCACTGCCGCCATCCCCGTTGATCGAGTCGGAGCCCGAGCCGCCGTCGATCACGTCGCCCTGCGAACCGCCGTGGATCGTGTCCGCACCGCCATCGCCGTTGATGTGATCGACGCCATCTTCACCCCAGATGGCGTCATTGTGGTTGCCGCCAAAGATCACGTCTCCGCCGTCACCTCCAAGGATATGGTCAAGACCATTGCCACCTTCGATATAGTCAACGCCGCCGCGGCCATCGATAACATCGTGCCCGTTCAGACCTTTGATGACGTTGTAACCGTGATCTCCGAAAATCGTGTCGTCGTAATGCGTGGCCCAGATGGCTTCGACACTTACGTAGTGATCCTCTTGATAGTTTTCGCCGCCGTAGTCATCTATCTGGCCGACACCGGAAAGCAGGTCAGCAAACAGGGCGGTTGGCGCCAGCGAGTAGCTGACCGTATCGAAACCAGCACCACCATCTATCTTGAAATCGAAGTTGGTCTCGTGATGGTTCCCCAACTGGTAGGTACCGCTGCGATCGCGCGTGATCAGATCGTTGCCAGGGTTGGCATAGATGCCCGACCAAAGCAGGTCCGAGTAACTGTCGGCGAGCACGCTCGCGTAAGCTTCGTCTGCGACAAAGTTATCACTGGTGCTGTTCAGATTGGTGTAAAGGCCAATGCCTCCTGCATCTGGCATGGAACTAACTCCTTTAAGTTCAATTGGCGCGCCCAGGGGGCGCGTGTTTCAAATGAAGGTTTGTCTTTGGGTCGCTGCAGGCCCAAGCGATTCAGGCCGCAGCTTCAGATCGTTTGGCGCGCGCCGGGACTTCATCCGGGCCTCCGGTTTCAATCGCGTCGCGCTTAGGGGTGCTGCACCTGTGGCGCGAGGTCAGCCCAGAAGATCCCAGGCGAGTGCACTCAGGTCGTCGCCTGCGTTATCGGGAAGTACGTTCGCACCATCGATAACCCAGATTATACAATCGGGAATGTCAGTATCGTCGTCAGCACGAGCCTGGCGGGTTTCGCCAGAGATGAGGCCGTATTCGCCCAGCAACGCGGCTGAATCGGGACCAACGGGATCAAAAGGCGGAAGTTCGCCGGGATCGGGGTCACCGTCCACAATCCCGTCGGGCTGAAAGTGAAAAACGTCACCCTCCTCCAGACGGGCGGGGCTGCTGGGATCAAATGGCGGCAGCCCGCCCGGGTCGGGATCACCATCGGTGATCGCATCCGGTTGGTACTGAAAGACATCCCCAGCATCAGCGGGACGCAGGGGGTGGGCGTTCGGGGGCTGAGCTGAAAATCCATTATTTTGAATCGACATATTAACTCTCTCACTCGTTGCTATCTAATTTTGCGGCGACCCGCCCCTTGCGCCAGGGAACCACCTCCGCAGTGGCGTGTCAGGCCATCTCAGTCACAGGCCGAATTGATGCCTGTGCCCAACTCTGGCACAGTGATAGTCAGCACGGACAATCAAAACTCAACGAATAGCCACAAGCTGAGCTTATGTATTCCAGTCAACGCCTACCGCCCTTTGCCGCCATCCGGGTCTTTGAGGCCTGCGCGCGGCATGAGAATTTTACCCGCGCTGCTGAAGAGCTCGGGATGACGCAGTCTGCCGTCAGCTACCAGATCAAAATCTTGGAGAAACGGGTCGGATCACCCTTGTTCCTGCGCCAGTCCCGCCGCGTGGAACTGACCGAGGCGGGCCGCATTCTTGCGATGCCCACGATCGACGCGTTCCAGCGCTTGCGCTCGGGCTTTGCCGCAGTCGATGCGGCAGCACAAAAAACCCTGTCGATCAACACCTCGCCGACCTTTGCGTTGAATTGGCTGTCTCCGCGCCTCAGCAACTTTCAAGTGGCCCACCCCGGCCTTGCCGTCCGGGTTGCCATCAGTTGCGATGAGACGGATTTCGGCCGCGCCGAGGTCGATGTTGCGATCCGGTATGGCTACGGCAACTGGCCTGGGTTGACCGCCCACAAGCTGATGGCCTCGGCCTTCACGCCCATGCTCAGCCGCGACCTTCTTGATCGTATAGGCGTGCTGGCGCAGCCGTCCGATATTCTGATACACAAGATCATCGACCCGGGAGATCCCTATTGGGCCTGCTGGCTGGAACATGCCGGCGTCGATGCGAGTGCCTTATCGGACAGGATCGGATCGCATCTCGGCTCACAATCCAACGAGGCGCGCGCGGCGCTTGAAGGACAAGGCGTTGCCATGCTCACCCCAGCCTTCTTCCGCACCGAACTCGAGATGGGACGGCTGGTACAGCCATTCGATCTGGTGGCAAGTGACAGGCAGGCATTCTGGCTTGTCTATCCGCAGACCCGGAAGAATGAGCGCAAACTGATGGCCTTTCGCAAATGGATCCTGTCAGAGATGGATCAATCAGGAAATAGTAAGATCGGATAGCGTTCTCTGCGATTTGCTGGTGATGGAATACGGGGCCCTACGAATGGATTCCGTCCTCAGCTGTCGTTTCGAACGCAGGTCCGATAGCGGCGTGCAAAAAATAGACAACAGCAGACCAGGAAGATCTCATACAGCGTCGTGTGTTATCCTAATAAGGTGATCTTGCATGTGGTATTCTTCTACTTTCACGCCACACGTCGTGGACGGCTGCAGTCCCGCCTGACTTATGCAGATCAAGGTTCGTCGCGGCTTGTACAAATGCGTTGCGGCCGATTTGGCCATACCCGGCGTTACGGCCGGACGTTCTGGAAGCGCTGGACAGGGTATCACGCTCAGAGCCGGATTGAGGCGAAGATGCGTTGTCTCAAGGCGTTCGGCGAGCGCATCGCAGCGAGAGACCCCAACAGATAAACAGCCGAAATCCATATCTGCATCGCTCTCATGAACCGTTTCAATACTCTCGGCACCGCCGAAATCACTCGCGTGGCATAACATCAGGGGGGAAAGAGGCCATCGCGCTTCAAGCGTGAGTTATGCAACAACGCCCATCAGACCCAAGCAACAACACCGGAATATCCCAACACTCAAGGAATTGCCTACCATTGCAAGAAGCCTTCGCTGTTCTTCAGTGGCAATTTGGTCTGGCCCCTCAGCAAAGCCGACGAAATCATCCGTGAGCGTATAGAGGATGATTAGGCCGGCAAAAATAGGTAGGAACCAAAGGCGTTTAGCAGGAAGACAAGGCCGGAAAACACAATAGCGCTTGGAGCTGAGATGAGATCAGGCTGGAAGATTGCCATTCTCCCCCAATCGACCACCAAGTTCCCTGGGTTGCCAGTCAGCAAAGGGATCAGGTGTGTTTCTGTCCAATTGAAGGCCGAGGCGATCAAAACGGTTAGGACAAACACCGCCCAATACACGTAGGACAACGCTGCAACTCTGCTAGCGGGCGCAGCGCGCAACGCAACTCAGCATAACGCAACTCAACATGAGGTCGACCATCTCGCGAACCTTGCAAATGACATGGTGAAGCTTGTCGCAGAGGATCCAAAGACGAATTAAAGCCGATTCGCATTGATCGACCGCCAGTTTCAAGACGATCTTGCCCAGCATTGCGGTAACTCTCTGACCGCCAGTTCGCTCAGCCGCCTGCATACACATATGCACCTTTTTCGGCTGCGCTATCATTCCAGCGTCGCGCGCGACGCCACGGATGAACATCAGCAGATTGTCGAAGCTATTCAGGCGCGAAACCCCGAAGTCGCCAAACAGGCGATGCGACAACACATCGAAACATCCCGAGAGAGAATGTCCCCCTAATATCAGGATATCTGAATTCGGGGATCAAGTTTGCAATATTTGAATTCTCTAAGCCGTTCGATTCTGTTTTCTCAAGACTAGGCAGCGGTCTACCAGTTCAGCCTTGCTCTTCAAGGCGATCAGTCGCCGGTGGTGGTGTGCGCGAGATATTGGAAACAGCGGCATAGAGCTCTGGTGAAATAGTCCACTTCGCGGCATCCAGAGATGGGCGAAGTTGTTCAATGTTTCTCGCGCCAATAATCGGGCAACTGACGGCCGGGTTAGCTGCGACCCATGAAACAGCCAGCGTAACCGGGTGAACATCATTTTCAGTAGCAATCTCGGTAAATTCTTCCGCCACTTCATAAACCCAGTCTTCGCGATACCGTTTTTCATACTCTTTGTTCTGAGTTATCCTGCCTTCTTCCTGCCTGGCACCTCGGGAGTATTTTCCACTCAGCAGGCCTCCGCCAACGGGCGAGTAGGTCAAGACACCAAGGTTTTCTGCACGTGCCAGAGGAAAGATCTCGACCTCGGCCTGGCGCTTGACCAGCGAGTACATGGGTTGAATGACATCAAACCGCGACCAGCCGTTCTTTTCAGAGATACCCAAGCCCTTCGCAATCTGCCAAGCAGCATAATTGCTGGCACCCAGATAGTTTACCTTGCCGTCCGACACCAGTTTTTCAAGCGCGCGGAGGGTTTCTTCCAACGGAACAAAGTTGTCCCAACGGTGCATGAACAGAACGTCAAGCCAGTCGGTTTTCAGCCTTTTTAAGCTGGCTTCCACCGCCGAGATAATGTGACGACGATTGGCGCCACCCGAAATCACTTCGTCACTCATAGGGACAAAGCACTTGGATGTTATGACTAACTTCTCGCGCTTGCCCTGTATGAGGTCACCCAGAATTTCTTCGGCCCGACCAAGGGAATACGCATCAGCACAATCGAAGAAATTGATCCCTTCATCCACACACGCGTTGAACATTGCTTCGGATTGCTCAACGCTCGCATCTCCACCAAAGGACATCGTGCCAAAACAAAGCTGCGAGACTTTTAAGCCTGTTCTGCCGAGGGGTTTGTATTGCATGAGTTCGGGTCCTTTCTTCAGGATACTTCGGCGTCACCATCCGGGTGACTGTGTTTCGATATGAACTGAGTTAAGCCGACCGTGTTTCAAATTGGCCGTGGCAGCTTTGAATTTACGTTGGAAATTCCTGCTCAATCCGGCGAATGTCCGATGCTGACAACATTTTTGGATCAGACCCTCTGGTCAACAGCGCCAGCTTTGCAGTTTCTTCCAACTCTTCCATCGCAAATACCGTGGCCCACAAATCGCGGCCAGCAACCACTGGACCGTGATTGGCCAGCAACACAGCCGAGCGTTTGCCGGCAAGACCCCGAATTGCATCACCCATTGCCGCATCTCCGGGCAGGAAAAACGGCAGCAGTTTCACTTTGCCCAAACGCATGATCGAATAGGGCGTGAGCGGAGGTAAGACGTCATCGGAATCGACCTCTGGCAACATAGACCAAGCGACCGAATGGGTAGAATGAAGATGCACGACCGCACCTGTTCCGCTGCGGGTTTCGTAGAAAGCAGAATGCAGAGGGACTTCCTTGGTGGGCTCATCCCCGCTCAGCAGTCTCAGGTCAGTGTCCAGATGACTTATGCGGGCCGGATCGAGAAACCCCATGCTGCTTCCGGTTGGGGTCATAAGCAAGGTACCGTCGGACAAACGGGCCGAGATGTTGCCGGATGAACCACCGGTTAAGCCACGATCGAAAATGGACTTCGCGAGTTTACAGATATCTTCACGCAGCTTTGTTTCTTCGCTCATCTTTGCTCTCCCATCTTGGTCAGAGCGTTTGCAAAGAAATTATCAGAACCGAAGTTTCCAGACTTCAAGGCCAACGCCACAGGGCGCGAAGCGTCAAGACGCAACACCGGAACCCCAGCTGCAAGCCTTGGACCAATGCGCAAGGCCCGCGCTTTCAAACCATTTACCACTGCACCTGACGTTTCGCCCCCTGCGACAACCATCCTCGCCAACCCAGCGGCCATCAGTTCGGCCGCCAGTTGTGCAAAGAACGCCTCAATCGCTGTGGCAGTTTTCTCTTTGCCAAATTCCGCTTGAGCCTGCTTTACGATCTCCGGGTCTGCCGAAGAGTAAATCAAAGGCGACTTATCTTGCTGAAGGGCCCACACGGCCACTTCTGGAACATTGATTTCATCATTGATGACTGCGCGGGCAGAGATTTCACGATGCGGTGCCTGGGATTTGTAGGTTTCAACCTGGCGGCGTGTCATATTACTGCAAGACCCTGACAATACGACCCCCGGACCATGAACCGCATCCCATTTTGGTTCCGCCGCCTGGAATCCGAAATTGGCAGGCAAACCAATGGCGATACCTGAACCGCCACATAGAAGAGACGTATCATTCGCTGCCTTCCCAATCTCAACCAGATCATCGTCGCGAATAGCGTCGGCGATGACATGGCCCTTTTTTGGTAAAGCAGCGCGGATCGCTGGTGCCCCGCGCATAACAGTCATGGCATCAATATGGGTGATTGGCCTGGCAGACTGGGCAGAAAGAACACGTCTGAGATCGGCGTCGCGCATCGGTGTCAAAGGATGATCCTGCATACCACTTTCGTTCAGCAATTTGTCCTGTACAAACAAATGCCCCTGATACACGCTTCGTCCGTTCTCCGGGAATGCCGGGCACACGATTACCCCTTCGGCATCTAGTCGCTGTGCCAGCGCGTCCAAAACCGGTCCAATATTGCCAGCATCAGTGCTGTCAAAGGTCGAACAAACCTTAAAAATTATCTGCTGCGCTCCTTGAGCCAGCAACCAATCACACGCGGTCAAGCTGGATTGAACCGCTTCGCTGACCGGGCATGTTCTGGACTTTAGGGCCACAACTCCTGCGTCCAGATCCTTTCCGGTCTCGGTTTCCGGGATACCGATAAACTGGCTCACCCGCATTCCGGCTTCGGCCAGCGTCAGCGCGATATCGGATGCACCTGTGAAATCATCGGCAATCACGCCTATCTTCATAGTATGACCTCCGCCGTCGGACCTGCATCCAGACGATTGATGTGCGGAGCGACACCCGCTGGGAAAATTTCGCGCACCAGCGGGTCATGTCCGGGCACGATCAGCCGCGGATGCGAAGCCAGGACCTCAAGCCTTTCAAAACCGTCCATCATGTTCTGTAAATCGACAACGATGGGAAACGCTTTTCGGGCCATAAAGTTCTCGTAGTAATGTGACGCGTCAGAAGCCAGAACCATCCATCCTGCCTTGGTTCGGACTCGAACACACTGTAGACCGCGCGAATGGCCACCGATGCAGTGAACCGAAACACCATCCGCGATTTCAGCATCCCCGTCATGAAAGACCACTTTGCCAGAATAAAGACGCTGCACCGCTTCGCAGACATGTCCAGCCGTGAAAGGCGCGCGCAAGTGGTCCTGACACATGCAAGGACCTGTAGCAAAAGCCATCTCCGCAGTCTGCATATGCAGTTTAGCATTAGGAAACAGATGTAGCCCGCCCGCATGATCATAATGCAGATGGGTCACTATGATCTGATCCACAGATTCTGGCGTAATGTTGAGCGGTCGAAGCGCCTGGCGCGGGTCCATTGCGATGGGACGGCCACGCGCGGTTCCCTCCTCAGTGTCATATCCGGTATCGACAAGCAGCACATCGCCGCCTCTGATAAGGACCCAGATAAAATAGTCCATTGCGTGTGGGGCATCGTGGTTGTCATCTATGATGAAACTGTCGGCGCGCGTGCGCGCATTGCGATCAGCATATTTGACGGCGTGGATTTCCCATTCACTCATCTGATGACCCCGGTAAAAAAATGCACAACCTTGTCCGCGATCATTTCTGACGTCGCCTTGTTAAATGACTTGAAATGCGCCGTTTCAAGATGTGCATCGAAGGCCGCTCTGTCATCATAAACCTCGTATAGAAATATGGTCTCGGGGTCGCCGCCAACGCAGACATCAAACTGCTGGCAGCCGCTTTCTTCACGCCGCGAGGCCGCTGCGTTTTTCGTCATTAATGGAAGAAACGCATCTCGCATACCCGGCTTCAAATTGAATACAACAGTGACGGCAAACATCAGGCGGTTCGTCCTTTCATGCGCAGGAAGGCGCGTTTCACAAAGGGAAGCTGGCTCAGGATCAAGCCAAGATTAAGCAACAGCAAGATGGCTGCTCCGGGGCGTGAAAAGAAGACAGACAGATCCCCATCTGATAAAAACAGGGAACGTCGAAACGTCTCGTCAAAAAGGCTTCCCAGGATTACTCCGATCACAAGCGGTGCGATCGGGTATTTCATCAGGTTCATAAAATACGCAACGGCCCCGACACCCAACATAAGATAGAGGTCGTTTATGCCGCCTCCTACGCTGAAAGAGCCAATCGTTGTCAGAACCATGACCACCGGCAAAAATATCGTCTGCGGGATAGCCAGAATTTTGACAAAGACGCGAGCGGTAAAAAGCCCCATCAAGAACATGGTCAAAGAAGCCATCACCAGTATGGCGACCACACGCAAAATGATCTCGGGATCAATCGTGGGGCCAGGAATGACATTGTTGATCTTAAATGCGCCCATAAGGGCAGCGGCGGGTGGTGAACCGGGAATGCCCAGCACCAGCAACGGGATAAGCGCGCCTCCGATGCAGGCGTTGTTTGCGGTTTCAGAGCAGAGCAGGCCTTCGAACGAACCACGCCCAAACTTATCACCCTCGGAAGATACCGTTTTCCCAACCCCATAGCTGACCCAACCGGCGACGTCTTCACCAACACCCGGCAGCGCTCCGACGCCTGTTCCTATTACCCCGGACCGCCCAATAGTGGGTAAATAGCGCCGAATGGATTTGAGGTTCGGCAGGATGCGCCCTTTCAGAGCAAGTACCTTACCAGCCTGGACATGCCGTAACCCGTCAATAATTTGCGGTACTGCAAATGCCCCCATCAGTACCGGCACAACCTGAAAACCGCTTAGCAAATATGACCATCCAAAGGTATAGCGAGGCTCGGACAGCAAGGGATCCAGTCCGACCATCGACATTGCAAGCCCGATCAGACCCGCGATCCAGCCTTTGATAACCAGATCTTCGCTCATCAATGTGCCCGAGAGCAGAATCCCGAAAAGAGCAAGCAATGCCTTTTCCGGACTGGCAATGTTTTTTGAGACCAACAACAGAACCCAAACAAAAATCAGCAATGTGAATGTGCCAATCACAGTGCCGATGAAACTTGCCGTTGTTGTCAGCCCCAATGCTTCGCCGCCACGTCCGGCCTTCGCAAGCGGATAGCCATCCATCGCGGTGGCGGCACTGGCCGCCGTGCCGGGAATATTCAACAAGATCGAAGGGTACGAGCCGCCGTAAATCGCCCCGACATAGGCACCCAGCAACGCAATCAGTGAATAATCGAGCGGAATTTTATTGCCGAAGAAACCAGTAAGGATCGTTACCGCCAGCGTGGCCGTAAGGCCCGGCAATGCACCGAATGTGATGCCAAGAAAAACCGAAACGATCAGATAGACATAGGTCAGAGGATCCCCGACCAAAGCCACAAATGCCGCTCCGAACCCAGCAAGTTGGGTAAAGATGAAGTCCATTCGGCTATTCTTTCCAAAGAGGCCTAAGCGTCACGTAGTAGTGGTATTCGATCTGCTTAAAAATCAGTCCCCCGCGCGCGGGCAAGTTCTGACGAAATCCGAAGGCCATGGCACAGACCAGGATGAGAGGCGCGAGGATTGCGATCAATGGCACAACCCGTAGCACCTTGTCGTTTGCGCCTTTCACAAGCAAAAGTACGGTCAAACCGATCCAGAGAAACAGCGTGACCCAGTCATCCGCATGGTTGTTCCAATCCGCTTGCGCAGGATAACTGACGAAAGCAAAAACCCCGGCCGCCACCAAGAACATGCAAGCAACAGATGCGCGCCACGCGTGTCCGCCAAAAAAACCAAAGCTGAGGCCAGTTATCAGCAGTCCGGAACACAGAATGAAATCAACACGGGGCACTAAGCCGACAACATAAGCCAACAACATCAGGCTGATCGTTGAAACGCGAAGCGCCTCAGCCTTGTCCCAGCCAAGACCAACAGAGGTCACAGCATGTTGTGCACCACCCGAGCGGATCGAAACGATCAACAAAACAAAGGCCAATACGAGTATGGCTGTGAAGATAAAGAGTGGAACAATCGCCGCGGAATTGTACCAGTCTGTGCCGCTGACGCCTGCTCTGTTCCCTCCCCATAGTGGGATAGACGAGGTTTTCCAAAGAAAGAAAATCGAGAGTACGATCAGCGTCAACGATGCCCAGAAATCGCGTGCGCGCAACACCAGTACGTCATCGGGCTTTTCCATTTGCCTGCCTCCAGCAAGAAAGGGCGCAGGTCAGCGCCCTTTCCAGACCCATGGTATCAGTTTAGGGCTTTTCGATCCCCAGCGACGCGGGATCAACCGTAGTTGCGCCTAGATCCTGCAGTGTATAGGCGAAGGTCGCTTCGAGGTTGGAAAACAGCTCTTGTGCTTCGGGGCCGTACTGACCGCCAACATCATAGTTGTTCGCCGCAGCCCATTCCGCCACCGTGTCAGATGCAATCGCTTTTTCAAACGCTGCTCCAAGAGCGGCTTTGACATCGTCTCCGGCCGAGTTGTGTACCGCAAACCCGATTGCCTGCTTAAGGGGCAGATACTGGTCCAAACCATCATAGATACCAAATGCGGATGGGACCGTCGTTCCGGCGATCTGCGCATCTTCGGGTGTCAGCATCGCCAGGGGCTTTAGCTGCCCGCCTTCGATCAACGGTGCCTGCTCGGCCAGAGATGTCACAACAAGCGCAACTTCGCCTGCGATGGCTGCTTCCTGTCCAGGTGCCGAGCCTTTGTACGGCACAAATTTGAACTCTGCGCCCGAGCCTTTTTCGATGGCCAGCAGGTTCAGGTGGTGGATGGATCCTGCCCCGGATGCAGCCGCGGGGATGGTACCGGGCGCCGCCTTTGCAGCATCGACCAGATCCTGCAACGAATTGTAAGGGCTGTCAGCGGGCACAGAAATCAGGTCGGGTGAACCGCCAACGATGAAGGGATACCAGAAATCAAACTTCTGATCCCAGCCACCCTGCACCGCAGCAGTGACATTGGATTCCGACAAGCCAACCAGAGTGTAGCCGTCGTTGGGTTGGTTCATGACGTAAACCATGCCGTTCGATCCGGCGACACCACCTGTCTGATTGATCACGTTGATCGACACTGGCAGATGCTTTTCCATCTCGGCCATGATCATACGGTTGATCGTGTCGGTGCCGCCGCCGGCCCCCCAAACAACTGCTGTGGTGATATCGCGAAAGGGGTAGTCCTGCGCGCCTGCGGTACTGCTTACGCCCGCTGCAAGCAAAGCAGAGACGATCAGCTTTGCAAATCCAGATTTCATCATAGTTCCTCCCAAGAAATCACAATGTGCTTTTTGTTGCATTTTATTTCGTATACGTTAAATTCAGCATTGTCAACGCGTCGGTTTGCGTTTACCGCCAAATTGCCAAGCGAGCGAAAAGGACATGACATCAGGATGACAGGAAAATTTGAGATCGCTGTGTTTCAAGGTGATGGTATCGGCCCAGAGATCATGGCACCCACAATTGAGATTCTTCGCCAGATGTCGGATGCCAGCCCGGACTATGATCTGACGTTCACAAATGCGCCTGCCGGGGCTGCCCATTATGCTCAAACAGGTGACTCATTCCCCGACATGTCCATGGAAATTGCACGCAGCGCTGATGCCATATTGCTGTCGGCAATGGGCTTGCCGGATGTCAGGTATGAGGACGGAACAGAAATATCCCCTCAGATCGATCTGAGAAAGAAACTCGGGTTATTCGCCGGCGTTCGACCGGTGCGGGTCCAGGCAGGACAGTCCACGCCTCTTGCCTTACCTCCGGGCAAAGAGATCGACTTTGTTCTCGTGCGTGAGAGCACCGAAGGGCTCTTTCATACACAAGGTTGTGGTGAAGTTCTTGAGAACGAAGCACGTGAAACATTGCTGATAACCCGTGACGTTTCTGAAAAACTGTTCAAGTTCACATTCGACCTGGCAGAAGAACGTCGCAAGCAGGGAAAAGGCAAGGGACATGTCACCTGTGTCGACAAGGCCAACGTCTTCCGTGCGTTTGCCTTTTTCCGCGACATGTTTGATGCAGAAGCCAAACAACATCCTCAGCTTGAGGCGAACCATGCATATGTTGACGCGACAGCGCTATGGATGGTGCAAAAACCCTGGGAATTCGATGTCCTTGTGACGGAAAACATGTTTGGCGACATCCTCTCAGATCTGGGCGCTGGTCTGATGGGCGGTCTCGGCCTGGCGCCATCGGCTGATATCGGACTTAACCACGCAGTGTTTCAGCCTTGCCACGGGTCTGCGCCCGATATCGCAGGCCAAGGCATCGCCAACCCGTTTGCAATGATCCTGTCTGCTGCCATGATGCTCGAATGGTTGGGATCTCGTAATGACAACGACGCCCTGATCAGCGATGGATCGAGGCTTCAGAATGCAGTCGAGAAAGTGATTTCCGATGGCAACTCGCTCACGCGTGACCTGGGAGGTGAGGCCGGAACAGAAGCAGCAGCATCGTCTGTGCTGCAAGAGGTATTGGTCGCATGACTGACACGCGCAAGGTAAAGGTCGCATGTGTTGGCGCCGGATACTTTAGCCAGTTCCACTATGAAAGCTGGTCGCGCATGGCTGACGTGGACCTTTTGGCGTCTTGCGACCTTGAATTGGAAAAAGCGAAGGCTACTGGTGTGTCCGCCTATACGGATTTGTCGGAAATGCTCACCGCCTGTGAACCCGACATTCTGGATGTGATCTTGCCGCCGACCGGCCATGTGGAGACGATCAAAACAGCGCTGTCTCATGGGATAAAGTGGTTAATTTGCCAAAAGCCCTTTTGCCCGTCTCTTGAGCAAGCTGAAGAACTTATCGCTATGGCAGACGCCGAAAATGCGACGATAATCATTCACGAGAACTTCCGGTTTCAGCCGTGGTTTCGCGCGATTAAGTCGGTTCTGGACCGCGGTGGGATCGGCACTCCGTTGCAGGCAACCTTTCGTCTCCGGCCCGGCGACGGCCAGGGGCCAAATGCTTATCTGGACCGGCAACCCTATTTTCAGAAGATGCCAAAGCTGCTGGTGCACGAAACTGGCGTTCACTACATCGATACGTTTCGGTTTATGTTTGGCGCGCCAAGCTCGGTCTATGCAGATCTGCGAAAGATCAACCCCGTCATCGCCGGTGAAGATGCCGGACATGTCTTGTTGAACTATGAAAACGGCATGTCGACGCTGATCGATGGAAACAGGTGTTTGGACCATGCAGCCGACAATCTGCGACGTACAATGGGAGAGGCATTGATTGAAGGAACAGAAGGGACACTGACCCTTGCGGGCGACGGTTCTGTGAGCCTACGTGCTTTCGGACAACAGGAGATTCAGGTGGTCCGACCAGCAGATACATGGGATGGGTTTGGTGGAGATTGCGTTCACGCTTTGCAAAGTCACGTGATTTCGGGTTTCCTGTCAGGGACGCCAATCGAAAACGTCGCTCAGGAGTATCTTGAGGTCCTTCGAACCGAAAAAGCCGTCTATGCGTCGAACGAGGCGGGAAAGAAGATCATGCTGGACAAAAAATGAAGCCCAAAAACGAGAAGGTCCTGTCAAATACCCAACGTGCAGTTCACGATCTGCGCGGCATGATATTGTCGGGGCAGCTGGCCGCGGGGACCGATCATCTGGAATCGGAACTTGCCGAACATCTTGGCATGTCCCGGACCCCGGTTCGAGAAGCAGCCTTGATGCTTGAAAGTAAGGGTTTGCTTGAAATGCGCCCGCGCAAAGGCGTTCGCATCCTGCCGGTTTCGCCGGATGATATGTGCGAGATCTACGACATACTGACCGAACTCGAAAGCCTCGCGGCGCAGAAAGCAGCCGAAGCAGGTTACGGCGATGACAAGCTGGTGCCTCTTGCCCAATCCATCGACCGTATGGACAACGCGATTGAATCGGAAGATCTGGAAAGCTGGGCTGAAGCGGATGACACGTTTCATCGTGAACTCGTTCGCCTTGGCGGAAACACCCGCGTCGAAAAGATCGTAGAGATGATGAGTGATCAGGTTACGCGCGCGCGTGCCGCAACGCTCTATGTCCGCCCTTTGCCGTTGAAATCGAACGAAGATCACAGGGCTGTGTATCAGGCCATTCGAAACAGAGATCCTGAAACTGCGCATGCCCGACACCGTCGTCACAGGTTGCATGCAAAAGCTGTGATCCTTGAAATCCTCGAAAAGTATCGTTTCAGCAAGTTGTGAACCCTTGCGACCGTCAATTCACGTGTCACAAGGAATGGATTTATACCGGGAAAGTCCATGGAAATTCCCGGACCATGACCCCATGCGGAAACCTATCAGCATTCATGCTGGCGTCGCCCGCTAAGGCTGCAACAACAGGTTGCAGTGTTTTTTCTGCGCGCTCGGCTTGATCCACTCGGATCTCTTCGTCTTCAGAACTCAACTGGATGTTGCGCATTGCATGCGCGATCAGCGCGTCAAACGATACCGGGATCAAGCGTTACCGCCTGTCTGTCCGTCTCGCGCTTTGTATACAGTGAATTCAAGAACGTTGCGAAGGCTGGTTTTTTGCTTTTGTTTCATAGGGTAATGGGGTTTTTCCTGCCATAAGCTGGCATGGCGCACTTATGGCGCATTCTGATTTGACCCAGAACTTTCCGGTCAAATCGACCTTGGGCTGGAATCCGATTCGAGCCAGCCTCGGCCATGCCGTTAGATCTCAGAACTTAGCTTCGGAAATCAGGGCTCAGGCCTGGGATGTCTTGAGGTTTTCCGACATTGACGCCGCCGCGTTTTGAACAGCTGTGGCGAGCGTTTCCAATTTGTCGTCGGGGAAACGCGAAATTGGTCCCGATATTGAGACACCGGCAATCACATTTCCCAAGCTGTCAAAAACAGGAGCTGCAATGCACCGCATCCCAAGAAAACGTTCTTCGTCATCCAGGGCCCAGCCTCGTGAATGGATATTTTCCAGCTCAATCAACAATTTCTCGGCTTCAGTAATCGAGTTGTCTGTTTGCCTCACAAGACTGAAGGTGCCCAGTAAATCGACAAGCTTTGATCGGGTCATGTAGGCCATAATCGCTTTGCCCACACCGGAGGTGTGAAAATACGCTGAAGTTCCGTTCTTAATTGAGGCCCGTATGGGATTCTCTGACTCGACCTGAATCAGGTAAATCAGCTCATTTCCCTGCTCGACTGCAAGATTGGCCGTTTCCCCGGTTTCCTTAGAGAGTCTGCGCATCAAAGGCGGGGCAACCTCAAGCAGATTCGACCCCTCTTCAAACGCACTTCCGATTCGAAATGCCTGTGGGCCCACACGCCATTTCCCGCTGACAAGATCCTGAGAAACCATGCCACGCGCTTCAAGCGTTGCAACAATTCGATGGGCTGTGGCCGCAGGAATATCCGTGCTCTTTGCTATCTCTGCAAGTGTTGCGCTGCCTTCATTCGCCAGAATGGTCAAGATCCGTATACCCCGATCAAGAGCAACCACAGGCGAAGCAAGCGACTTACTCTCACCTAGCTGAGTACGTGGACGCCCGCGGCGCGTGGCGGTTCTTTCATCTGACATTTTTCGGCGGCCTGTTGTCGAATTCGCTAAACTGTACTTTATCGCGTCCGGTCAGGGAAAAAAATGAAAAAAAGAAAGTGTTATTTTACAAAAACTTAAATGCCAACATCAAAAGTTAACGGAAAAGTTTCCAAAAAATTTTGAAAATTTTCAGATTCTAACATATCGTTGCCTTATCCGCTTGGGAGCGGAATGGAGCTTTGGTCGCTCACAGATCGGCAAAGCCCAGTTAAGGGAGGAAACATGAACAAGTCTATGAACCGCAGAAATTTTCTGCGCGGATCTGCTGTCGTCGGAGCCGGTGCGCTCGCTGCGCCTGCTGTCCACGCTCAAGAAGGAACCAACCTCAAAATGCAAGCCGCATGGGGCGGTGGCATTTTTCTTGAGAACGCTCAATCCTACGTGAACCGCGTCAATGAGATGTCGGGAGGCAAACTAACAATTGAATTGCTGCCGGTTAACTCGGTTGTAAAAACAAGCCAGATGCAGGACGCAGTCCATCGCGGCGTCCTGGATGCCGCTCACTATGTGCCAGCTTATTGGTACTCCAAGTCAAAAACAGCATCTCTGTTCGGAACAGGTCCGTGTTTCGGCTGGTCCAGCCAAGAAGTTCTGGGTTGGGTCAATTATGGTGGCGGCCAGGAATTGTTTGACGAATTGATGGGCATCCTTGGCCTGAACGTGGTCTCGTTCTTCAATTCTCCAATGCCTGCTCAGCCTCTTGGCTGGTTCAAGCAGCAGATTACAGACGCAGATCAGATGAACGGGCTGAAATACCGCACTGTTGGTCTTGCTGCAGACGTTCTGCTTGAAATGGGTATGTCGGTTGTTCAGCTGCCGGGTGGTGAAATCCAGCCAGCGATGAAGTCTGGCCTGATCGATGCGGCGGAATTCAACAACCCAACTTCGGACCGCGACTTTGGTATGCAAGACGTGTCCAAGCATTACCATCTGGCTTCATTCCACCAGAGCCAGGAGTTCTTCGAAGTTACCTTCAACAAGGACAAGTTCAACGCGCTGGCACCTGAACTGCAGGCAATACTTCGATATGCTTCCGAGGCCGAGAACTCGAACTTCTATTGGAACAACACAAAGCGTTATTCCGAAGATCTGGTAACGCTGGCTGAAGAGCAAGGTGTAAATGTCTACCGCACGCCCGACAGCGTGATGCAGGCGCAACTTGACGCCTGGGATGTCGTGGTAGAGCGGATCTCGAATGAGGATCCATTCTTTGCCAAGGTCATCGAGAGCCAGAAGGACTATGCGAAGACGGTCATGAACTACCTGAACCTCAACCAGCCCGACTACAAGCTGGCGTATAAGCACTATTTCGGCTGAATCTAACGATTTTTTCAGAAAGATAGGAGTCGCGCGTTCAAGGCGCGCGGCTTCTTGATGTCCGGGCAGAACAGGCGAGGAATTGACGTTGATCAAGACAATCCACGCCATCGAAGGGCTTAGCCAATGGGTAGGCAAAGCCTTCGGATGGTGCATCCTAATATTGACACTTTCGGTGTCCTACGAAGTGTTCGTCCGATACGTGCTGAACAAGCCAACAGTCTGGGCGTTCGATATGATGGTTCAGATGTATGGCGCGCTGTTCCTCATGGCAGGCGCTTACGCCCTCGCCCAGGACGCGCATGTTCGGGGTGACGTGCTTTACAGGCTGTTTTCGGTTCGCTGGCAGGCGCGCGTTGATTTCATACTCTACATCCTCTTCTTCTTTCCCGGTATGTTCGCGTTGTTCTGGTACGGATGGGAAATTGCCGCCGACAGCTGGCGGTACGAAGAGGTCAGCTGGAATAGCCCCGCACGCATTCAGGTCTACTTCTTCAAAACACTAATACCGGTCGCCGGACTTCTGCTGATGCTTCAGGGCATCGCGGAAATGGCCCGGTGCTGGCTTGCTATGCGCACCGGTGTCTGGCTCGAACGGCTGGATGATGTGCGCGAAACCGAAGACATGCTCATGGAAGCATCTATCGACAGAGTCCGATCAACAGGACAACAACAAGGAGGCCGCAACGATGACTGATCCTCAGGTCGCCATCTTGATGCTCAGCCTCTTTATCGTCTTGGTTTTGCTAGGCTTTCCAATTGCCTTTACGCTGTTGGCGATGGGCGTCGGATTTGGGTACTATGCTTACTATCAATCCGCGCCCGAAAGCATCGCGGACATCTTCAATAACAACATCTTCTACCTGCTGAACCAGAACACCTATTCGGTGATGGAGAACGACACACTTGTGGCGATCCCATTATTCTTGTTCATGGGGTATGTGGTCGAACGGGCCAATATCGTCGACCGGTTGTTCTTTTCGCTCTATATGGCAGCGCGCAACCTTCCAGGTTCGCTGGCGATTGCAGCCCTATTGACCTGCGCTGTCTTTTCGACCGCATCAGGCATAGTCGGTGCCGTTGTAACACTTATGGGATTGCTGGCTTATCCAGCTATGGCAAACGCCGGATACCAGCGCAGCTTCGCATCAGGGGTAATCTGTGCGGGCGGTACACTGGGTATTCTCATTCCGCCATCCATTATGCTGATCGTTTACGCCGCCATCGCCGAGCTTTCTCCGCTTCGGCTCTATGCAGCGGCGGTGTTTCCAGGCCTTCTGCTAGCCGGTCTTTACATTGTCTACGTTATGGTTCGCGTTTGGATTAACCCTGCTCTGGCGCCAAAACCTCAGGAAGATGATATCCCGCCGAAACGTCAGGTCTATATGGATCTTCTGATCTCGTTTGTACCCCTGACCGTGCTGATCATGCTTGTGCTTGGCTCGATCCTGGGCGGGTTGGCAACACCTGCGGAGGCGGCCGCAATGGGCGCGCTTGGGGGGCTGGTGCTGGCTGTGCTTTATCGATCGCTCACCTGGGATAAGGTCAAGCAAAGTGTCTTTCTGACGGCGAAGGCCACCGCGATGGTGTGTTGGCTGTTCGTCGGATCGTGGACCTTTGCCTCAATCTTCTCGTACTTGGGTGGCCATGACGTGATTGAGCATTGGGTGGTGGGTATGAACCTGCAACCCTGGCAGTTCCTGGTCCTTGCTCAGCTTATCATATTCCTTTTGGGGTGGCCTCTGGAATGGTCTGAGATTCTGATCATCTTCGTTCCGATCTTTCTGCCTATGCTCGAGACTTTCGGCGTAAACCCGTATTTCTTCGCGATGCTAGTTGCACTGAATTTGCAGACCTCGTTCTTGACGCCTCCCATGGCAATGTCAGCCTATTATCTAAAGGGCGTTCTAAAAAATCAGATCCAGTTGATGGAAATCTTCAAAGGTCTGATGCCGTATCTGGCCATTGTTATCCTTTGTATGGTGTTGATGTACCAGTTCCCGGGAATTGCGCTTTGGTTGCCTGACTACCTGTTCGGGGTATGGGTGCCATGACAAAACACGACCTGTCCCTGCTCTCGGCGGCGCAATCCGCCGAGGCAATTCGAGCAGGGCACCTTTCGTCTGAAGCACTGGTTGAAAGCCATTTGGACCGGATCGAAAAAACGGATAGCTCAATTCGTGCATGGGCACATCTGGATGCGGACGCGGCAATTGATCAGGCTCGCGAAATGGACAGGGTTCGCAAGGCCGGGCGCGCAACCGGTGCTCTGCACGGAGTGCCGGTTGGTCTGAAAGATATCGTCGATACCAAAGACATGCCGACACGGCGGGGAACGCCTATCTTCGAAGGTCGACAGCCTGAAGCGGATGCAAGACTGGTCGAACACCTGCGCGAGGCGGGCGCGGTCATCGTGGGTAAGACCAAAACGACCGAATTTGCGTTCATGCATCCCACAGATACGACCAACCCCACCGACGTAACCAGAACGCCGGGCGGATCATCCAGCGGCTCCGCTGCGGCTGTCGCGGCGCGACATGTGCCGCTTGCCATTGGCAGCCAAACCGGTGGGTCCGTCATTCGACCCGCCTCTTTTTGTGGTGTCTACGGATTCAAACCCACGCGCGGTACTGTCTCGCGCAGCGGCGTGTTCAGAACCTCAGTCTCGTTGGATCATGTCGGCAGCTTTGCAAACACGCTGGAAGATGTCGCGCTGCTGTCAGATGTCATCTCAGGCTATGATCAAAACGATCCTGCCAGCTTTGCAAGACCGCGCGCGCAAATGCTGGCTGGCGCGCAATCCGATGTTCCGGTCTCGCCCGATATCGCCTGGCTGGACTTTCCATTCCATGATCGGTTGGATTCCGACACGACCGAAGGTCTCAATGCTGTCATTGAAGGGCTGGACGGCAGAGTCGAACGATTTGAGGCATCGCCTCAACTGTCCGATCTGATCAATGTACACAAAACAATCTACGACTATGAGATCCGCCAGAATATGGCTGAAATCGCTGGGGCTCATTGGTCGGACCTGAGCGACGAGATGCAATCTGCCATCACCCGCGCGGAAAACATCTCGCCAACGCAGTACGATGATGCGCTGGGCGTGATGGCATCCGCCCAGGGTTTCTTCGCCGAATACTTCAATGACTTCGACGCCATCATGGCGCCATCCGCAACTGGCGAGGCCCCATTGCTAAGTGCGGGGCATACGGGCGATTCAGTCTTTTGCCTGCCCTGGACGCTGGCAGGCCTACCCTGTCTGACACTGCCTTTGCTGGTTGGGCAGAATGACTTGCCCATTGGCGTTCAACTCATTGGCGGGGCGGAGGAAGATGACCGCCTGTTTCGCACCGCGTCATGGGTTCAACGCGCCCTGTCAGCTGAGAACACAGAAGGAAATCAACATGTCACGTAAGACAAACATCATCTTGGGCCTGATCGGAACCGGCTTGATGGCCATATTTGTTCTGGGTCTGGCACACAGCATCTCAACCGGTTTTGCCGGCTTTTGGGGAGGATTGCCATTCCTTCTGATCGCAGTCTTCGTGATTGCCCTGGCTCTTTACAACTTCTGGGAAGAAGCAATCAAAAAGGACTGAATCTATGACCCAGAAACCGGTCCTTTGGCTGCCGCGACGCGTCTCTGACGCCACAATTGCGCGCGCAGAACATGACTATGATGTAATTCTGAATGACGCGGACACGCCCGGAACCGCCGATGAGATTATCGCGATGAGTTCCAAGGTCGACGCGATGATGCCCTGTCATTCCGAGCACTTCTCGGCAGATGTGGTGGCACAGCTCGATCCGCGCTTGAAGATTGTCGCGAACCACTCGGTAGGTGTTGATCACTGCGATTTGCCTGCTCTGGAGGCGAAAGGAATCGCGGTAACCAATACTCCGGATGTTCTTTCGGATGCGACGGCAGAGCTGGCGGTATTGCTGATGCTCGGCGCTGCACGCCACGCTGTCAAAGGTGATCGTCTTATGCGCACCGGTGCCTGGGACAGTTGGAGCCCGTCCTTCATGGTCGGCAAGCAGGTGACCGGCGCGCGTATCGGCATTGTTGGGATGGGGCGCGTCGGTCGGGCGTTTGCGGCCAAAGCACGTGGGTTCGATATGGAAGTCCACTATTACAATCGCACGCGCCTGCCCTCGGATCAGGAACAAGGCACGACATATCACGAAACCATCGAAAGCCTGCTGTCCGTCGCTGATTTCTTGTCGCTTCATTGCCCGGCAACACCCGAAACCATGGATCTGATGAATGAACAGCGTCTGGATGCGTTGCCCGACGGTGCTGTTTTGATCAACTCGGCCAGAGGTGCACTTGTTGATGAAGATGCATTGCTGAGGGCAATCCAAACCGGGAAGATCGGCGCGGCCGGCCTGGACTGTTTCAAAACCGAACCGGGCGGCAATCCGGCCTTCGCAGCACACGAAAACATCTTCATGCTGCCGCATATCGGCAGCGCCACCACCAGAACTCGGGATGCCATGGGTTTTCGCGCCCTAGACAACCTAGACGCATTCTTTGCCGGCAAAACGCCGCAAGACCTTCTGTAAATGAGGACATTTAGATGACAAAACTCGCATTCCTTGGTCTCGGAGTAATGGGATACCCCATGGCTGGCCATCTGCAGGCTGCAGGCCACGAGGTCACGGTCTTTAACCGTACATCCGGCAAAGCCGGCGCCTGGGTCGAACAACACGGCGGTTCAATGGGCAAAACCCCACGCGAAGCATCCGAGGGTGCAGAATTCGTGATGACCTGCGTCGGCAACGACGATGACTTGCGCAGCGTCTGTCTGGGCCCGGATGGGGCATTTGCCGGTATGTCGGCGGGGGCCACACTTGTCGATCATACGACGGTTTCTGCCAAGGTCACACATGAGCTATCTGACGCCGCCAAGGAAAAAGGCCTCGTCTTTGTTGATGCGCCGATCTCGGGTGGTCAGGCAGGGGCAGAAAATGGCGCCCTCTCTATCATGTGCGGAGGTGATCAATCCTCCTATGATGCGGCGGAACCCATCATGCAGGTTTACTCAAAGATCTGCAGACGCTTGGGTGAAACCGGTGCCGGGCAAATGACCAAGATGAGCAATCAGATTGCGATCGCAGGATTGGTCCAGGGCCTAAGCGAGGCGCTTCATTTCGCACAAAAAGCAGGTCTGGATGGCCGGGCGGTTGTTGAAGTCATCAGTCAGGGCGCTGCCGGAAGCTGGCAGATGGTGAACAGGTACGAAACTATGCTTGATGACCATTTCGACCACGGCTTTGCCGTTGACTGGATGCGGAAAGACCTGGGTATCTGCTTGGAAACGGCCAATGAAACGGGCGCCAGCCTGCCGGTCACCGCTTTGGTCGATCAGTTTTATAAAGACGTGCAGAAACTTGGCGGTGGTCGCTGGGATACCTCTTCGTTGTTCAAGCGCCTACGGGCACTTGATTGAAGAGCATGCCGGTTTTGAGCGTGGCATGCATTATGTTTGACATCTTGCGCGCGGCGGCAGTTGCCGCATGTTTGAAGCCGATCTTTTCCCAAAGGTTGAGATCCCACGCCCGAAGGTCGCAATCGGCTGAGCTTCGGGTCAGGATAATGGCGGCGGTCTCATAGAGCTGCCTTCGCAAATGACGCTCTCCGCGTCGGGATATGTGACCCTCGTAATTGACTTCGCTGGATCAGAAACGCGGAGCTGTTAGCCCAAGCCACGCGCCAACCGAGCGTGGTTCTCGATGATTACTCGGCTCTCAATTGAGGTGACGAGCGACATTATAGTGATGGAGCCAACGCGAAGGATCGACATGAGAACTCAACTTCTGCAAGTTGCGCTAGACCTTCATCCTTGTTGGCGGCCAGGTTGAGTATTGCCTCAACTCGGTTGAAAGTGAACGTCGCCGGCGCTCCAAGGTGCCCTGCTCTCAGCGATCAACGGGTTGAACGCGGTGCCGGAGATTTTTGAGGACGAAGAAGAAGGCCCGTCACTACTTCGCTAGTGGAGGTTCGCTCTGCTCAATGGGACGGTTTGGATCACGTTTCCAAACCGAGAATGAGCCATCAAACAGACGGGCGGAAACACCCAGCTGCTCCAACGCAAGAAGCGTCACAGTTGCTGCGTATCCCGATCCACAAGTAGTGATTATGGGTTTGTCCCGCCAGTCCGGCGAATGTTGATCGAAGATCTTGGTAATTTCGTCTGCCTCAAGGAATTGCCCCGTTTCCTCATCCAGGAGAAGTGAAAACGGGAGTTGCCGCGCGCCAGGAATGTGCCCGGTTGTGGGATCATCCGGAGTGCCCGCGAAGCTGACTGGACCACGCGCATCGATCAAGCATCAACCCGGAGCGTATGCACTTGTAGATGGCTTAAGGTCTAAGGCTCATACCGGCAAGGTCGCTGCAATCCTCAGGTACGACCTAGGCGCACTCGGGCACGGGCGTCACTAGCGAGCGGCCAGCAAAAAACGCTGCAAGGTTCTCGCGTTGCAGAGCACCCATCGCCGTCCGCGTCTCGATCGTACCTGAAGATTGGTGCGGCTGCAGTAGCACGTTGTCGAGTTGCAGAAAGCGCGGATCAATGTTGGGTTCATTCAGGAATACATCCAGCGCGGCACCTGCGACCTGACAGTTTTCCAGTGCATTCAGAAGTGCCGCTTCGTCAACCGTTGTTCCACGTGAGATGTTCACCAGCAGCCCGTCAGGCCCCAGCGCCGCGAGTGTCTCGGCCCCCACGATACCTGCCGTTGCAGGGCCGCCAGAAATGCACACGAACAGCACATCGACATGTTCGGCCATCGCGCTGATATCGCTGAAATAGGTCCATCTCGGCGTGTCTTTTTCGGAGCGTGAAAAATAACTGACATCGATATTGAACGGCACCAGCCGTTCCGCCAGCGCGCGCCCGATCCGACCCAGCCCGACGATCCCCACGCGTTTGCCCGACACTTTGCGTTGCAGCCGGTATTCGCCGTGCTGCGTCCAGTCGCCGGATCGTATCCAACCCTGCGCCCCCGGAATCCCGCGCGACCATGCGATCATCATGCCAACGCCCAGATCGGCTACATCCTCAGTCAGGACATCGGGTGTGTTGGACACCAGAATGCCGCGGCTCACCGCATGGGCCACATCGATTGTGTCATAGCCCACGCCAAGATTGGCAATCATTCCCAAATTGGGAAACCGGTCCATGATCTCATCGCCGAGAAATGAATGACCGCGAAAAGCGATGGCGCGGATTGAGGCTAAAGCGTCTTCGGGCAGATGGTCCGGCGTGCCGCCTTCATCCATGGACCAGACTGTAAAGGCGTTGTCCATGGGCACCTGGTCGTATTCCGCATAAGATCCCACAGCGAGGATATCTGGTTTGGTCATTCTGGACCTATACCTTGAGCAGATTTTTGAGTGCAATGACCGGATCGGCGAGGGCCGTGCTGTCCACTGCGCGCGCTTTCTATCAGCTTCATTGCAAAGCGCATATCTTTTGCAATCTTCACACCTCGCGCAACACCTACAGCGAAAGACAACTTTCCGTCTGAAAGGCCAAAGGAAATATGGTGGTCAGGCCCATAAGCGCGGTCAATGATCTGATGGTCCGGTTTTTGCAGGCCCGCGCTTTGTAGCACATAGTCATACTGATTCAACCAGAGCCAGGGCGTCAATTCACATGATCGCAGGTCATCGGAACAGGTCATGTTGTGACCTGCGATATCACCTTGCTGGCCAGCGGCGGTCCAAGCCTCCAGCCGGGTTGGCTGTTCGCCCAAAACTGGGACCGCACAGCAATCGCCGGCTGCAAAGATGTCAGGGTGTGACGTGCACAGATGGCGATCCACCAGAATCCCGTTGTCGACCGACAGTCCGGCCTGTTCGGCCAATTCGACGACCGGGGCTGAACCGACACCGGCAATAACGAGATCGGCCTGCACCAGTTCCTCCGGCGTCACACTATGGTTCAGACTGAACGCCACGCCCGCCGCGACATGACGGTTTTGCACGATGGCTGCAACCGCCGGAGTCGCGCCGCGCGCAAGGATGCGGTCTGCCTTTTCGACCACGCGCACGGCGACACCCATGGTGCGCAAGCTTGAAGCCAGCTCCAAGCCGATGAAACCAGCTCCGACGATGATGGCCGATTCCGCGTCTGCCGCGCGTTCGCGTATGGCGTCCGCATCGGCTTTGGTGCGCAGGGTCATGGCATCGCGAAAAGCGCGGGCCCCTGCCCCGGTGGCCAGCAGCAATTTGTCAAATCCAAGTATTGCGCCATCGGACAGCGTCAGACTCCGCGCGCCGGGATCAATCGCTTCCACCTGATCACGCTGGAACGTCAGCTCCGCCGCATCGACATGTTCTGCCGGGATGATGTGGCGCGCCTCGACCCCATCTTCACGCCATTTCGAGAGGGGCGGGCGTTCGTGCGGCGGCCAGACCGCATCCCGGTCGATCAAAGTTATCGGCCCCTCGAAACCTGATCTGCGGGCCGAGGTCGCCGCGCGCAGACCCGCATGGCCAGCGCCGACAATGACGATACCGCTCATGCTTGGGTGCTGCGCATAGCCTTGGTGCGCTCAGTGTGCAGCTTTCGGAAGTGCTCATCGGCCTCGGGCGTGCCGTCATGTAGGCTGCCGAACCACTTGTCCAGGGGCACATTGCTTTCACCGAAATTCACATTGTGATAGCGGTGGTGCAGGTAATGCATATAACGGTCATTGCGCAGTGCCAGCTCATCCCCGAACATTATCTCGTCAAAACCCGAATGACTGACCGCCGGTCCAAGTGCGGTTTGGAACCCATTGAACATCATGTGAAGCGGATGGCTGGGCACTATCATATGGATCAGCATGCATGAGAAATAGACCAGATGCTCGACCGGATGCATGGCCATACCGGACCAGGGGCCGACATTTACGTTCTTGTGGTGCAGGTAGTGCACCCAGTCATAAAGTGGCTTCCAATGGATCAGGCGGTGAATCCAGTAGAAGTGGAAGTTGCGCCAAAACGGAACCGCCATCATCAGCAGGCAGAACAAGATCGGATGTTCCGCCGGATCAAGATAGGGCATCCAGCCGTTTGCATAGCCCCACCAAAGGAAACACTCATACCCCGTCCAGACCAGCGTGCCGACCTGCGCCCAGAAGATATTGTCCCAGACCTGGTCGCTAAACAGGAAAGTCGAGTTGTTTTTGGCCTGCCAGTTGGCGTTGTACTTCTTCAAACGACCCTGCTTTTTATAGCCGCAGAACCACAAGTGAAAAATGCCGGTCCAGACCCAAATCAGGACCAGATTGCGCAACAGAATCTCGCCCATCCAACCGATCCGGAATTCTTCCATCCGCGCCAGTTCAGGCGTGAACCAAGCATAACACACCCCGATCAGCACCATATAGATGGCAAACCACGGCAAGAAGAAACCGGGGAAACCGGTCAGCCATTTGAACACTTTCGGGAAATTCAGGGGATCATCCAGCAGTGGTTCAAGATAGACGGGACGGCCCGACCACCACTCACCGCGGCGGTTTCGTTCCTGGCCATGTTCGTCAATTGTGATCTTGGGCTTTTTCGCCATGACGTGTCCTTTCCTCACCCCAATCTGGACCGAAGGGGCGACTCCGACCTTTTATTCGGATAGCGGTCAGTTCTCGCTGCGTCAACAAAAGTTTCGAAACTTAGACTATTTGTCGAATAAATAGATGATCGTCAAAATTCCCTTGACCTAGGCTCAGCCTGTCCTTACGCCCTTTAGGATGGATGTTTCCTCTGGCCCTAAACCCCCGACCGATATTTACGACAGCCTGCGTGACGGGTTGATCTGGGGGCGCTGGAAATCCGGCCAACGACTGAAACCACATCATCTTAAAGCCGAGTTTGGCTGCACCACGGCAGCCTTGCGCGAGGCATTGCTGCGACTAGCCGGAGAAGGTTTTGTCGAAAATGAGAAGAACCATGGTTTCCGCGCCGTAGAACATTCCGAGGATACGTTCCGTCAGGCCGCGCATCTGCGACTGTTGCTGGAACGTGAAGCGGCCGAACTGGCGCTGAAACAGGGTGATTTTGAATGGGAGATGGCGCTGAACGCGGCACACCATAACCTCGACTACATCGAAGCGCGCATGGAGCAGGCCGAGGATGTCACGCCATTTCTCAGACGCTGGTCGCGTCAGGACTGGGTGTTTCACAGTACACTGTTGGGGGCATGTAATTCGGATTTGCTGATACGAACATACAAGTCGGTTTTCGACACGTTTCGGATGTACGCGGTCTCGCAAATTGAAGGGTTTGGCTTTTCCCATGTGACGCGTGGCGAACATCGGGCGATTTATGATGCGGCCATAGCCCGCGATCTGCCCGCCTGTCTGGATGCGATACACGCCCATCTAGCGCAGTATGAGGACGATAATCGCCTGCTCAAGCGGCTGGCACCCAAGGGAGGAAACGAAACATGAGCAAGATTGCTTTGGTGACGGGCGGTGGCTCTGGCATTGGCAAGGCCTGTGCGCTGAAACTGGCCCAGAATGGATATACGGTTGTGGTTACAGGACGGCGGCAAGAACCGCTTGACGAAACCGTTGCAGTCATGGGTAACGGTCAGGCAATCGCCTGCGACGTGGCGGATGCGGCACAGGTTGACGCTCTGTATGACCGAATCAAACAGGTGCATGGGCGGTTGGATATCCTGTTCAACAATGCAGGTAACAACGTAGCAGCCGCACCAATCGGGGATATCCCGCCCGAGGATTTTATGACTGTCATAAACGTAAACCTTTACGGTGCGTTTCTGTGCGCGCGCGGGGCGTTCAACGTGATGCGGGATCAGGACCCTCAAGGGGGGAGAATAATTAACAACGGCTCGATCTCGGCTGCGGTGCCGCGCCCGGGGTCTGTGCCCTATACCAGTTCCAAACATGCGATCACGGGCATGACCCGTTCGATTTCGCTGGATGGCCGCCCGTTCAACATCGCATGCGGACAGATCGATATTGGGAATACAGCGTCCGAGATGACCTCGAAAATGTCCGGCGGCGTGCCGCAGGCTGATGGAACCCTGAAGCCCGAACCGGTGATGAGTGTGGAGAACGTTGCGCAGTCCGTGTTGCACATGGCCAATCTACCGCTTGAGGCAAATGTCCAGTTCATGACCGTCATGGCCACCGCCATGCCCTTCATCGGTCGGGGGTGAAACCTGTGAAGGCCATCTACACATTCGGGGCCCAACCTGCGCGGCGCACCGTCACGATTCCCTGTATGCGCAAGGCCAAAGCACAGGGCCGCAAATTGACACAAGTCACAGCCAACGCACCGGATGAATTGCGCGCCGCCGAAGAGGTCGGGATTGACATGATCGTGTCGGACGCAGCGAGCATGGGACATGTCCGCCAGCATAACAAGACGACCTTTTGCACAGCCGCGATCAAACTGACCGAGGTCAAGACGACCGACGACATCCTGAGCGCGGCTTTAGATGCGCTGCATCTGGGTGCGGATGCGGTGATAACGCCCCGCAGCTTTGACATGGTCGAAACGCTAAGCAAAGAAGGCATCCCGGTCACGGAACATCTAGGCCTCGTGCCGCGCAAATCGGTTGCGACGGGCGGGATGCGAGCCATGGGCAAGACTGCCGATGAAGCGCTGGAGCTTTTTCGCGATTTCAAGCGCCTTGAAAACGCAGGGGCCTTTGCCGTGGAATCCGAGGTGATTTGTGGCGAGACGATGACCGAGATCGCCCGCCGCACCTAAATGATCTGTATGTCGCTTGGCTCGGGCGGGGCGGAGATGTGAACTTTCTGTTTCAGAACGACCTGACCGGCGAAACCGAAAACCCGCCGCGCCATGTGCAGGCCTTTGGCAATCTGGCCCGATTGCACCGCTAGCTATACGCCGCGCGTGTCGCCGCCGTCAGCGCCTTTCGCGACGCGGCCACCAATGGCAGCTTTCCACCGGACAGCATCACGCCCCATATGGCACCGGACGAATACGAAAAGCTGATGACCGAAATTGACAGGATTTGAGGACCGATATGGCAAAGAAAATTCGCGTCTGCTCCGTAGACGACATTGAAGAAGAAGACGTCATGCGCTTTGATCACGAAGACAAAAGCCTGATAATTATCCACGGTCCGGACGGAAACTTCTATGCTACCGACGGCTATTGTACCCACGAAAAACAGCACCTTTCTGAGGGAATCGTGGATGAGTTCGACATTGAATGTCCGCTGCACTTTGGGGCGTTCGACTACCGCACAGGCGACCCTACCGTACCGCCGGTTTGCGTGGCACTGAAAACTTATCCTGTGGTTATCGAAGGCGACGAGGTCTTGGTGGAATTCTGAGCTATGACCATTTTGATCTGACCGGGAAAACTATCCTGGTCACCGCATCCTCGCTGGGCACCGGATTTGCGCTGGCCCGAGATTTGACCGAGGCAGGCCCCTCGGTGTTTCTGTCTGTCCCGGCCTTGTGCTTTGTCAAAGGTCAGATGTTGTTCGCTGCTAGCGACATCACGACGATCCCGTGACCTATGAATGCGATTACCATTCGCCCCGCCCGCGACCAACAGGCAGGGTTGATGCCATGGAACGACGGCACACGGCGCGCCACCGGGGCCGAGCTTGATTGCTCGGTCACGGTGATTGCCACCAGCTTTGAGGGACAGAGGCTCAATTCGCCCAACGATACGCTGGTCAGATCGGAGGGGTCTAACCGGTTCAGCAGCCCATTATGGGATCGCAACAAATTAGGAAGGTTTCTTCAGAACATGAGCTGCCCTGCGACGTCTGTCATGTTTATCCGAATACGGGTGAGATGATTGCTACGGCTACAGATATGGACTGCCCGAACGGACTCGCGTTCTGCCCGGTCGAAGATGTGCTTTCGCATGGCTGATACGGGCAGGATGTTCGATGCGAAAGTGAAACAATGCATCCGCCACTACGATTCTTCCGGCGGCGCGCCGTTGATTGGCACGCCTTTCTTCATTGTGGATGTCGGCGCCTCTGACGTTTCCATAAAAATCTGGAACCTGGCAGGCGGCGGGATGCATTGTATCTAGCCCGGTGGCAGAGCACTGGGCCGGATTCTCGACCCTGACACCGTATCCAACATCTATTTCGGAGGCCTTGCCAAACATCGGTCTAGCATACTCGCCTCGACCAACCTCTATGCAATCATGCTGAACCGGTCTGCCGCGCAGAGATCCTAGGTCGTTGTCCCCACAACCAGTTTGTCGGGCACTAGATCGACCGGGTTTCGTAACGCGTTCTGATCCACAATCAGGTTCGCCGCACATCGTCCGATTTCGCGCCGGTCAACATCCTGAGTGGTCAAATTTGTCCTGACCGCATAGTCCCTCGAGGTTCCGTTGAAACCGGCAACCGCCACGTCATCCGGGATCCGAAAATCTCGGGAGTACAAATATGACAGGCACCCGGCGGCTATGGAATCGTTCAGGCAATAGATCGCGTCCACGGGTTGGTTGCGATCAAGCAACCTTTGAGTCAGCACCTGCCCTGTTTCTCTCGTTCGCGGCAGGTCCTGATCCGTTTCCCGATGTAGCGAAACACCGGCCTCGGCCAGAACAGAGCTGAACCCTTCCAGCCGTTGGGCGGCGCAGAGGTCGGTGTCAAGCTGAGCCCCGACATCGGCAATCTTGCGGTACCCGCGTTCGATAAAATGCCGGGCGGTTATTGAAGCCGCCGCTGCGGAAGCCGTGACCTTCCAGCGCAAAGGCAACCGTGACAGGGAAGAAAAGGCCATTGAATGGTTGACCACCGAGGGCGGCATGGAAATCAACCGCAACGTCAACGGTGCTGCGTTTCAGGAAGCAGCCAAGCCGATCTGGGCGACATTCATTGAGGAAACGGGGACACTCTGATCAACGAAATTCTCGCGGCTCAAAAGTAATCAAAAAAATGTATGCTTTATCCCTGGGCTCGGGGCAGAGCCTTCCGGGTGTGCTTAATTTGTCTTCGCAAGCAAGTGCACAACTTCACCCCAAATGAAACGTGATGCCTACGATTAGGTTTTTGATCTCAGGATTTAGTGATGCGATCCGTTCGATAGATTGGAAGGACGCATTATGAGACAGGTACGCCACGAGTACGGACGCCGTCCGAGCGGCAAGACTGCTATCGCAAGATTCGACTGCGGAGTTGAGTCTAGAATACGACATCAATCCCAAAATGGTTGCCAAGTGGCGGAAGCGGCACACAGTCGAAGATCGGAAGACTGGTCCAAAGGAGCCATGCTTGGCTGTCTTTACTAGAGAAGAAGAAATTGTCGTAGCTTTTCGACGGCAAACGCTGCTTCCACTCGATGATGGCCTGTATGACTTGCAGCCGACAACCCTACACGCGGGTCGCGGAAGAATCGGGTCGGCATGGATCACTCAGCATATCACCTGGGAAATCTCGTCGAACGATGCTTCAAGCTTAAGAATGCCCGGCGTGTAGTGACACGATACAACAAAACGCCGGAGAACTTCTGGGCTGCATCGACATCACATCGACCCGCCACGGGCTCAGCCGTTTGTCAACATGACCTAATGAGATCGCACTCGATTTTGCCGATCACGCAGTGCCTTCTCGAATTCGTCAGAGCTCCAATTGCTGGCGAGCGCCCGATGCATAAGGTGTTGCTGGCTATCGGGCGCCATGCCTGACAAAGGTGAATCCAAATCCAGATTGGCCGGGAACGGATACCCTTCGGCACAGGCGGCAATAACACACTGGATTTGGCTGCTATCCAAAGCGCCGTCATCTGCCATCCGCTTCAGAACGGGGTAAAGCGCGGCACTCATCCGTGTTCTGTCGACAATCTCGATCGACCGGCCATACCCTGATCCGACTTGCATCAGGTTAACCATGCGATCAATGTCGGATGTCTTGTTCTCTCCTGCAGCGTGAAAAACCGCCGGGTTGAAGTAGAGCATGTCTCCTTTATTGAGTGGCAATTGGACGCAATGTTCCTCAAAGTACTCTCGGAAGTCGGGTAACTGTGCAGCGATGTATCCCGGAAGATAGGTCTGGGAATACGGCAGCAGCTTGGTTGGCCCCGAGTCCAACGGCACATCGCAATGTGCGATCCCGCCCTGCAGCGTTAGCATCGCGGACAAACCGTGGATACGCGCTGGATAGTCCTTCAACGCATCTGGTGACTGAAACCCCATATGATAGTCGCGATGACAGTCCTGCGCCTTGCCGCCTGGATGCACCACATTGACCTGCATGGTGATTTGATAAAGTGGACCCAACCAGGCTTGACTGATCATGGCAATGACCGGGTTTGCGTTATAACGCGCAAACAATTCGGGTGCTGCCATGCACAGCTTCTCATGCGAATTCCAGATGCGGCTGTTGGCGCCTGCGGCTGCAAAGTGATCACCGGCAGCGGCACCGGTTTGACGCTCTTCTTCGATGATTTCGTTCAATACCTGCGTCACGTCATCGATCAAGTTCAGGTCATCATAGCTGTTTTTGACTACAACGATGCCGGGGCCAGTGGCCAAAACCTCGTTCCATTCGGCCATAAACGCTCTGGATGTGGCGGCATTGGTATAAGCTTCGCAAACGGTCTTTCCGTCATAGACCGGAATGTTATCGATCACCTCGGCAGCCAAGGGCACAGAACCCGGATCAGTAGTCAGTTCGACCTGGGCGCGAAAATCCTCTATCGAGCAGATTTCTTTCGTTAGCCAAACCGGGGCTTGTTTACGTGGATGTTTGCTCATCTAATTCAGCCTTTCGAAAGGTCAGGTCAGCGCGCCATCATCATATGGCAGCAAGCAGTATGCATCAGCCTCGGATTTACTTCAGAGACGCGCGAGGTACTCTCGTGCCGCTTTCTCACCCATTGCATCCAACTGCTCTTGCTTGAACGCCTCCCGCTTTTTGCGCCTTGGGTCCATGAAACCCGCGCCCACAACATCTTCGCCTTTGTCACAAACCACAAAGCGCGAGATACGTTGCGCGTGTGGTGACAGCTTTTCCCATTGTTCATAAGGCATGCAGCGCATGATCCCTTCGCTGCGGAACCATGGCGCGTAGTACTCCACGTTTGGCATTGCCCGCACATCGCGCGACAGGTTCGGCGTACCCCCGTGCCAGGCGCGAATATCGCGAAACACTGCCGTGCCCGCAGGGGCCGGGCAAACGGTCGACAGTTTCATCCAGTCAGGCTCATTCGCGAGGCTGGGAATCGGAGCGCGCGACCGCTGTGTCCCCGGGATCTGCCGGATCGGTCCGTTTTCAAAGGTCAGGTCAATCATGGGAAAATTGATCGTCAGAACCGGAACCGGCAAATCGCGCATGGTGACATTGCCATAAGGGTCCGGGAGCTCGGACCACATGTTGTCGGAATGCAAACCCTGGTACTCGATGGCGCCCGGCATCGCGATATCGCCACCGGCGCCACCAACCACGTAGTCTGGCGAGCCGAAGATTTCCGTCAGGATCGGCGTGGTCGTCGGCAGGTCGATGAGCTCGCACCACTCTGTCTTATGCAGCATATGACGCGAGGCAGAACCGCCGCCAAAGGAATAACGATGAGGTAAGCCGCCTGCCCCTCCGCCGGCTGAGCAATCGGGATCATCCTCCATCAGGTCCGCCACGGCTTCGTGCGCTGCATTGCGCATCCGCTCTAGCTGTTCCGGAGTCAGCACATCGCGCACTGCCACAAACCCATCACGGTGAAACAGCTCGGTTGCACGCTTGACCTCGCCGGGTGAAACTAGTTCCAGCCCTTTGATACCATTGTTCTGTCGCAAATGTTCGCGCAAGCCTACGACTCCGGGATCGTCATAAGCCCGGGTCCATGCCGCGCAGGACGGATCGCCCGAAACCAGATTCATATGTTCGGGCGTCGTCTCAATCTCAATCTCTGCCTGAGACGAGGACAGTCCGTCTGGGTTGTCATTGCTTTCAATTGTCTTAGGGCGATTGATAAACCCGTTTGGCGGCACATCAGCGTTCCAGCCCGCATCTTGCAAAAGACCGGTAATCATACACTCCTCCCCAGTGTTCGCACCGTTTGCTCTGCGGCCCAGTCGATACCGCAAGAGCAGATCACTCAAGTTAGAAAAAGTTCATTATGAACATTTTTAGATCGCCTCAGCACGATCCTGGGAACGTTTCAACGCTTGCTCGACAGTTTGGCGACCCAAGAGCATGTCGTGTATCTCCTCCCCCAGAATGGAGACCACGGTTGAATAGCTTGGCACCGGTGCCCTGGGCCAAAGCCTGATTTCACCACGCCGTGCCATCTGATCAACTGCAGCAATCATAGGCGACAATTGCTGAACATCCGGATCCGCCGCAACACTGATACGCGGCGTGACATGGCCACCATGCTGCACAAGCAGTTTTATCACCTCAGGAGAGGCCAGCCACTCGATTGCGTGCCACGCTTTTGTCAGGCTATCCGTTGCGATGTTGGACGGGATCCCGAATGCAAATCCACCAACCGGTGCAACACTCGCCCGAGGAGCTTTGTCTTTCGGGAAAAGGCCTGTCGGATGAGGCAAAAATCCAAGTGTCCGGGCCGACGCAAACCCGCTTAGTTGTGCAGCCCGACTGGCCCATTCATACGCCATAGCGACCCGGCCTTCACGCAATAGGTTTACCTGCCCTTCCCACCCCATGGTCAATGTGTGCGGGGCCGAAACCTTGAGCAGGTCAATCATGAACCGAGCCGTCGCGCGACCTCTTTCGGTGTCGATCATCGGACGAAGTGTCTGTTGGTTTGAAACTGTCAGGTTGTGGCCATCGATCGAGCGTTGAAGCTCGAAAACAGGCTGACCAAAATCCGCAAGAAACTGGATAAAGGCCTGGCCAACGGGCGCACCGCGCCCTCCAGTCCAGGACACGCCATATTGCTCTTCACCGGGTTTGTGCATAACACGCGCTAGCCTAAGAACATCTTGCGTCGTCGAAGGCGGCGGCGTTTGCAGCTCTGCAAAAAGGTCCTGCCGATAAAACAGCAACTGCGGATTGATCAAAATGGGGATCGCATAGTACCGGTCGGCAACCACCACCCCCCGCCAGGCAGCTGGGACAAAATCTGCACTGTCGACATTGCTGTCGGCTGCAACGCCATCTAGCGGGGTCAGAATACCTCGGGCAGCAAATTCAGCAATCATGGGTAAATCGACGGCTACGATATCGTATTTAGATCGTGGCAGAGCCGCGTTTTCCAAAACATTCTCGCGAAGCTGATCAATGGATGTTTCAGAGAACCGGACTTGACCGCCCATAAGATAGCTTAACTCACGCTGCAGTGGTTTGCTGATAGCATAGGCCGGATCGTCCAGAACAAGCACGTGCACACCATCTGTAAACCCCAACTTGCTTGGCGCAATGGATGGTGAAGCGACGCTGGTCTGACCCGAACTCCGCTTAGTCGGGCGCAGGCGGTTCGCCCCGCTGCCCGAAATAGCGACACGCGTTGCCTCAAGAAATGATGTCATCTTAGCAATAAGCTTATCGCTAGGATGTACAGAAAAGGATTTACCCGTCTTGGTGCGCGGTCGCAAATCAAGCAAGCCCCGCACCTGCATATCAGCAATTCGTCGCGTGGCGGTTGTATACGGAACAGTCGTGGCTTGCGCCAGATTGGTCGGTGTCGTGGAAAGGCCCTGCAAATGCCGTCCAAGCAAAAACAAAGACATCTCCAGAACTGGATCTGCCCCCGCGTCGTCGACCCAAAGCACTTTGAGCGCCCGAAGACGTTCTAGCAGCTCAATTGCTTCCAACAAGTCCCGCTTGTTCAAAATCAACCGTCCACTTCAAGGGATTCTAAATCCGTCTGTTCATAGGAAACTTCAATAGGCTCACAACTTGCACAATACATATCAGTCGACAAGGATCTGTGGCGAAGGCATCTGTCTTGAACGGCTCGTCAGGATGCTGGACCATCTGCACGCCGAGATTTCCCGTTGCGCAGATTCAAATAAATGGCACGCCGCCTGATAGCTACCCTTTGGGTTGGCCCGCTTATTTCAACTGCACTGGCAATCTTTGCGCCGCCACCGGAAATGCTCCATCGTGGTCCGGCTTGCGCGGCGTGGCCGTGGGGAGTTCCCTGACAGCATCGTCAGTTGGAACCTTAGACGCGGGCCGTCAGCTTTCTATCGGCAAGTGCCTGCAGGTACAGCGTCAGGATGCTTGCGACTGTCGGATAGAAGCCGGTCGAAGGTTTTTGCTCCTCCAGACGGCGCGAAACAGATGTGGCAAGGGGAAGAACCTCGCTTTCCACGTAACCCGAGGAATGCGCATCCAAGCGGTTGGTGTCCAATAGATACGCAAGATACTCCAACATGACAGCGAGGTGATCCGCCGGACCATTCTCGGAGGCGGTTAGCCCAAGCCCGGCATTGTTCAGTCTTGCGCGCATCCGGTCATGGGCGTGACCAAAAAGCGTTTGCTCCTCGAAATAAGAGGCGTAAGGCATAGCAGCAGTCTGGCCGGGGATTAGGAAATGTGCTGCGAAATCCGTCGCCAACTGTCGCGTCGCGTTGGTATGTCGAGACCAGTCCCGGATTGCCGCCTCAAGCGTTTCACGTTCGGCGGAGATATCACACTGTTCTGCCACTGAATTCAAATATGGAACTGCGGCACCAGCCATGTAAGCATTGACCGCCCCCTCGGTCAGCTCGCCGGCAAAGACTGTTGCGAACCAACGGCACAGCTCGGCATCGTGGATCGTCACACAATCGTCCATTCAGAAGACGACCTCAGTGGGCCCGCCGAAGGCTGTCACTGCAGGCGCATCGCCTTCGAATTCCTCGATCTGGACCAGACAAGTATTTGCGCTGGTCGCCTGGCTGAGTTTCGAGGCACCTATATCCATGGTCAGTGTGTTCGGATCGCCATAAGTATCCAGCGCCCCGATCGTTGCATCCTCTGGCCCGTACCAAGCGCCCTCGTGAATGCGCGCAACCCCGGGCGGGAAGTTATCGGACAGTCTGACGCCGGCAAGCAACTGACCACGGTCATTGAAAACGCGGACAAGATCGCCATCGCCCAGCCCCCGCTGCTCTGCATCCTGCGGCGACATCCAGATCGGTTCACGACCTTGCACCGAGTAGGTGGCGCGATAGGGCTCGGAATCGCACATCTGCGAGTGCAGCCGCTGATCGGGGTGACAGGATTGGAGCCAGATCGGATACTTTTCCGATCCCGGCCCACCATGCGAGCGTTCAAGCTTTTCCATCCATTTCGGGTGAGCGCCGCAATCGTCGTAACCGAACTTTTCGATGGTCCGGCTGGAAATCTCGATGAAGCCCGAGGGCGTGCCCAGCGCATTGATTTCGGGATCCTCGCGGAAAGCGGCGTGACGCACCCAGTGCTCTCCGCGGGGGAAACGGATCAACCCCTCGTCCCAGAAATCGGCGAATTCGGGCATCTCGAACTTGCCGGCATTGGCGTCGCGGCATTCGTTGTAGAGGGTCTCGATCCATTCCATCTCGCGCATGCCACGAGTATACTCCTCGCGGCGACCGAAGCGTTCGGTCAGGGCAGCGAAAATATCGAAATCGGGTCGAGACTGGAACAGCGGATCCACCAGTCGGTGCATCGCGAGCACGCCGGAATTTGCGTAGGAGCCATACATGTCCAGATCGTTGCGTTCGAACTGGGTGCAGCCCGGCAGGACCAGATCGGCGTGCCGACAGGTGGCCGACCACGTATAATCCACCGCAACGATGGTTTCCAGATTGCGGATCGCCTGCCGCATCTTGTTGCGGTCCTGATGGTGGTGAAAAGGATTGTTGCCAACAAAGACCGCCATCTTCAGGTCAGGCAGCGTGACCTCGTTGCCGTTGTACTGGATCTTGGCACCAGGGTTCAGCAGTGCATCGATCCAGCGCGTGGTCGGGATCACCGGGCTGAATTCGCCGAAATTCGCATCGTGCTCGGGTGTCTTGCCGAGATCAAGGTTGAGCGGGAAGGCTCCAGGCATTGTAGCACCGGAGGTGGAAACGCCCACGCTCGAATAGTGGTGCGAATAGCTGATCCCACCCCCTGGCAGGCCAATCTGACCCAGCATGGCGGCCAAGACTGCCCCCATCCAATAGGGCTGTTCACCGTGCTGCTGACGCTGCACCGACCAGCCGAACATGAACTGCGTGCGGTCTGAGGCGATGAGCCGCGCAAAGTCACGGATCATGTCGGGGGCGACCCCGCAGATGTCAGCCGCCCATTCCGGCGTCCGCTCGATGCCCTCGTCATCGCGGCCCATCACGTAGTCGATGAACCGGTCGAAACCGAGCGCGTAGATGTCGATGAACGCCTTGTCATAGAGCTCTTCGGTATAAAGCACATGCGCCACGGCGAGCATCATCGCAACATCGGTCATCGGATTGATGTAAAGTTGCTCGCAATTGATATGGTTCTGGGTTTTGCTCCGAACTGGATCGATCGAGATCACCTTGATCTCACCCTTGGCGATCTTTTCGCGCAACGTGTCGAAGTACTCCAAGCTCTCATGGGTTTCGCATTGCCAGCCGACCTGCAGATTCTTGACAGGGTCGCTCGCCCAGAAAACGAGAGTCTTGGTGTTTTCCAGGATCAGCGGCCAGGAGGTGCCCTGGGCATAGACTTCGGTGGAGCCGAGAACGTATGGAAGGATCGTCTGGCCGGCACCTGTCGAATAATCCCCCACCTTCTTTATATAGGGGCCGTGCATTGTGACGGCGCGATTCATGTGGTTGATGCAGGAATGGAACTGCCCAGTGGCGCGCCAGCCGGTGGCCCCAGCATAAAGTCCTGAGGAACCATACGTCGTCTGAATGCGTTCCAGTTCTTCGTAGAGCAAGTCGAGCGCCTGATCCCAGGTAATACGGATATAGCGGTTGTCGCCGCGGGTCGTGCGGTCGGCTCTCTCGCGGTTGTCCAACCAATCGGCGCGAACCATAGGGTAACGTATGCGCGACGGCGAATAGATCAGCCCCTTTATCCCATTGATCATGTCGGTGGGATTTGGGTCTTCGTCTATCGGCCTGACATCGACGACCTGCCCGCCCTTGATCAAAGCCTTTATTGCCCCCCAATGCGACCCGGTTGTCTTCCAGACCCCTTCGGACGTGACCTGTGCCTTTGCTGCGGGACCCAGAAGCGCGGGGCCGATGAGACTTGTGGTTGCTCCTGCGGCTATGCGTTTGAGAACGTCCCTGCGGGTTGCCATGGCGATCTCCTCAATGCGCTTCGACGAAGTCGGACGAGTGTTTCTGCAAGTAGGTCAGCACCAGCTTGCTCTCAGCCTCGTCGAAATTGGTGAAGCCGACCATACCGTTGAACATTGCCGGCCAGGCATTGGCCGAGAAATGCTCCGGGTCCGGTTGGGCGTGGCAGGTGCTGCAATCCGATGCATAGCTTTCGGCAGCTACGTCCCAAAGCACCTGTTCGTCTTTGACAAAGCCCCGCGATACAGCCCAAAGGTCCACCGTGACTTCACTCCAGTCGAGCCCGGTATTATCGTCATTGCGGGTTTCCGATGCATGAACAATCGCCGCGTTTGTTGCCGTGTCCTTGTTCAGAACAGCCTTGCGCATGTTCAGGCCGAAGTCGTGGTAGAGCACCCGCCCAAAGCCCTTTTCTTTCCGCCAGGCGGCAAGCCGGATCTGCATCTTATTGCCACTGCGTGCCAAGACCTCGACCGGTGCGCCGAGCTCCAGAGAACCGGCGGTCTGCGTCAGGGCCTCATCCTCGAATAACTCTACGGCATCGATTGCAAAATACTGCTGGCCCTCCTCAAGATCGGTGACCGCCTTGCTTTCCAGAACCACCAGCACCGGGCTTTCGCCCGAACTCTGCGGTAGGTGATGCGCGATGCCCTTGTGGCAGTTGATGCACCCAGTATTCAACTCGGCCGCTGGCCGCATGTAGTACACGGCTTCGTCCGACATTGCGGCCCAATCCATGCTGTCGTAATCGTGGCAATTTCGGCATTCGAGCGAACCATTGGCCTCCAGACGCGCCCATTCGTGTCGCGCCAATTCATCTCGTTTAGCTTCGAATTTCTCAGGTGTGTTGATCGTTCCAAACACCTTGCCCCAGACCTCCTTGGACGCCTGCATTTTGCGCGCGACCTTGTTGGTCCATTCGTGCGGTACGTGACAATCAGGACAGGTGGCGCGCACGCCAGTGCGGTTTTCCCAGTGCACGGTTTCCTGCAACTCCGCGTACACGTTATCCTCCATCTCATGGCAGTAGATGCAGAAATCTTCGGTATTGGTGAATTCCATCGCGGTATTAAAGCCGCCCCAGAAGATAATACCCGTGATGAAGCCGCCGAAGGTGAGTACGCCCAGAGAAATTGTTGCGGGCGGGCTGGACAATGTGCGCCAGAAAACTGCGAGTGTTGATTTCAGGCTCATTTGCTTGCCTCATCGGCCGGCGGAACGATGGGCAACTGGCTTTTATATCCGGTGGCCACACCAGTTGCGTCCTGGAAGACAACTGTTGGCGGACCAATGATCTCATGGCTCATCCAAACGACAAAGCCATAGGAAGCGACGAAAGCAACCGCGATCGCCGGAAGAGCAACGAGCGTAAAGAATAAGAACGAGAGCCATTCACGCTTACGGAGAACGCTTCTGTTCAGGGGCAGTGAAGTCATCATGCGCCTCCCGCATCGATTGCGGCATAGCGAATCTTATACCACAGCTCGGCCATAATTCTAAGAGGGTCAAACCGGATAACTCATTGTTTTTACAAAGATAACATGCACGTAAGACTCACGTTTTGACGGACCGGCTTCAGGTGTCCGGCGCCAGACCTGTGTGGATGCCAAGGGTCGGCTCCAAAGTGCCTCTCGCCAATTGTGAAAGACGCGTTTCTGATACCAGTAAGCCCGACCGCTTTGCCCAGCGCAGCGCCTGTTTCGGCAATATGAAGAACTCTTCGCGGACGATCTTTCCGTCTTCGATCGAGTAAACTGCGATCTCGCACAGGGTCATCTGCCGACTAGCGGCTTTCTGAGTCTGGCATCCAGACTTCCGGTAAAAAGCCACTGGCATCAAGCTTAGCGAAAACAGTGGCGTCGATCTTGTCGGTCTTGACCTTGGCCCAGCCGATGGCGCGAACTAGCTGCTTAACCCGTTAGTCCGGCGTGACCTCTTCGGTCGGCAAGAATCTTCGCGCCGGTACCGGTCCATTCCGTCAACGCCCCTCGTGGCCTTTGACGCCTGGAATGCCGCCACTCAAGCCGCTTGAAATCCCAGAACCAGCATATCTGTGTGTATCGTGAGTAAACCTGACAACGCCTTTCAATTTGCCCATTCTGATACCTGCTCGAAAACTAGTCGACGGGAACAAACGTCAAATTCTATATGTCGGTCAACCGGGCACTAGAGATTGTGACACGTCCAAATAGGGTTACCGACGAGCCAGTGTCAGAAACCAGTCCGCTATCGCTAGCACCAGCGCAAAAAGCACCAGAAGCCCCGTCATTGCCGCAAGATGCAGAACCTGCCGGGTGTCCTGATCGTCTGCTTGCCCAGCATAGATCAGCATTTCCTTTAGGAGAAGCAGCAGCGACAGCGCCACGGCAATTGCCAAAAACCGATTGCGCAGCCTTGTGAAATCCACCTCGCTGCGCCTATTTTCTGCTCCCTCTTCAGCCCTGAGACCGGGGATGAACAGCTCATAGCTTGTGTGCAGGATGCTCAGAACGATGTTGGCGGCCAGCAGCACAATGCCGAGCGAAAGGATAATGGGCAGCGCATTCAGCGCATCGGTCTGGAACAGCACGGGCAGATGGTCGAAGAAATCGCGGACAAACTGGATCAGCAGAACGATCAGTAGCAGCGCAAGCCCTAGATACATCGGAGCCAGCAACCAGCGGGATGCCGATACGCCATGCTGCACCGCTTTCTCGAATTCGCCGCTCATTCTGATCCTCCGGCTGGTTGAGCACGGCCTAAAGTCTAGCGGTCTCGCTCAAACAGGGAAGGTCCTTGCATACCCGATAGTTGCATTCTTTTTGCGCCGGCTCAGAGCAAATCGCGGCGGCCCAGATTGCGCATTAAATGGCTGATGCCAAAGCTCCAGGGTTCGCATTCTGTCGACAGCCGCACGGTGTTGGTCAGTGTGCCAAGACCGGCGGATGAGATCGTTACGACATCTCCAAGCTTGTGTGTGAAACCCTCGCCCGGCGTATCGCGGTCCTGCGTCGGCGCGAATAATGTGCCAAGAAACAGCATCAGCCCGTCAGGATATTGATGATGGCGCCCGATCGTCTGCGCCACAAGATCAGCCGGGTCACGGCTGATCTTGGACATTGAGGATTGCCCCTTCATGAGAAATCCGTCCGGGCCGGAAACCGTCAGATCGAGCTCGGCCTTCCTGGCATCATCCAGAGTGAAGGCGGTATCGAATAATCGAATCATCGGACCGATCGCGCATGAGGCGTTATTGTCCTTGGCCTTGGACAGCAACAGCGCCGAGCGCCCCTCGACATCGCGCAGGTTTACATCGTTGCCCAGCGTCGCACCGACGATTTCTCCTTTGGAGTTCACCACCAATACGATCTCGGGTTCGGGGTTGTTCCATTGCGAAATCGGATGCAGGCCCACCTCGGCATTCGGGCCAACTGCTGACAGGGGTTGCGCCTTGGAAAATACCTCTGCGTCCGGTCCAATCCCAACCTCAAGGTATTGCGACCACAGGCCCTCTTCGATCAGGGCTGCCTTGACCTGCATCGCCTGTTCCGAGCCCGCCTGAATATCGCGCAGGCTATCCCCGATCAACGCTGCGACGCGCGTTCGGATTGCCTCGGCCGCTCTGGGATCGCCCGCCGCACGTTCTTCGATCACGCGTTCGACCATGGATTGCGCAAAGGTAACACCACAGGCCTTGATCGCTTGCAGGTCGCTAGGGGCCAGAAAATGTGTTCGAGACATGTGCCCGATGGGGGCCGAAGATATCTGTTCCAACGAGCCCAGATCAGTGCCCGTCGCAGATGTCAGATAGTGGGCCGGGTCTTCCATCTCGCAGATATCACGGCTGGTCGGCGCCGAGTGAGACGTAATGTCAATGACCCGGCCCTCTCGTAGAGTGACCACGGAGGGCCCCTGCACATCGGCGTTCCAGACCCGACCCAGAAAATTCCCGACCTGTTCCTTGGCCGTCAAAAAGGGTTCCATATGCCCACCTTCTGATTTGTTGTGTTTGGGACAGTTTATTTGCGCAAATATCTTGCGCGAGGGGCAGATCCGACAAACCTTCAGAAAAAAAGAGTTTGGGTTATGTGCCGAGCGCCAGGGTTGCCTAAGATTTGGAAACACGCCGAGGGTTGGCCAAGCGTGCCGAAAGGTAGGTCCAAAGATGCAGATGTCGGAGTCACATGTTGTTGTGACGGGCGGTGCGCAAGGCATCGGCCTTGCGGTTGTGGATGCGTTTCTGGCGAAGGGGGCCAAGGTCGCGGTCTGGGATATGAATGTCGGGCAGGCGCAAGCGGCCATGGCCGAAGATGCGGCCCGCGCCGGAGTGTTGGTTTATGAATGCAACATCGCTGACCGGCATCACGTGCAAGACGCCGCAGACGCCACGCTCAATGCCTTTGGGCGCATTGATGGGCTCGTGAATAGCGCCGGTGTCGCTGGGCCCAATGCGCCGGTTGAAGAGTATGATCACGACGCGTGGTGCGACATCATCGACATCAATCTGACGGGCACGTTCAATGTGAACAAGGCGGTGTTGCCATGCATGCGAAAGCAGAATTACGGGCGCATCGTCAATATCGCCAGCATCGCGGGCAAAGAGGGCAACCCAAATGCCTGCGCCTATTCCGCGTCCAAGGCCGGGGTGATCGGGTTTACCAAATCGTTAGGCAAAGAGATGGCGGGCCACAACATCGCGGTGAACTGCGTGACACCTGCGGCGGCAAGGACTCCGATATTCGACCAGATGAGCCAAGAGCATATCGACTACATGTTGTCGAAGATCCCACGCGAACGGTTTTTGGAGGTGGAAGAAGCTGCCGCCATGATCGTTTGGATGGCGGGGCCAGAGAATTCATTCACAACCGGTGCGGTGTTCGACCTGTCGGGCGGACGGGCCACCTACTAGTTCCCCATCGTTCAACCCAATGCGGCGATTACGCTGTCCACATCCGTCACCTCCGCGACATTCTGCATCGCATAGTTGATGGAGGCATTGTGCCAGTCCGCATTCATCGTGGAACAGGCGTCTTCGGGCAAGATGACGCGGTAGCCCTTGTCTGCGGCGGTGCGGGCGGTGTGTTCGACGCTCATGTTTGTCCAAGCACCGGTGTTGATGATGGTATCTATGCCGGCGCTCGCCAGATGAGCCTCTAGCCGCGAGGTCGGCCAGGCGCTCATACTCATCTTTTCGACGACCAGATCGCCAGATTGCGCCTCCAGCCCTGCAGCGGGCGCGACACCCCAGGTGCCCCTTTGCAGGGCACCGGCCTCTTTCAGACCTTTGAACAAGGCGCAGTTCTGCGGAAAGGCCGGATAGCCCGGTTCGCAGACCAGCCAGACATGGATCACCGTCACACCCGCCTTGCGGGCGGCATCCGCCAGGCGGCGCGCGTTTTCGACAACGTTCTGTTCCCGTGCATGATCAGGAGAACCGGTCTCGGCAAAGGCGCCGCCGTCGATGATCACATCGTTCTGCATGTCCTGGATGATTAGCGCTGTGCGCTTGGCGTCGACCCGCAATCCCGCTGCATGCTGAGCGGGCAAATCCTGCGGCAAGTCCGCTTTCGGTCCCATGAAGGGTTCCACATGTCCCCGCGTTTTCATCTGGACGGAATAAAGCCCGGTACTGGCACAGATGAACAGCTTGTCCCAATTGTCGCCACCCCAGTGAAGATTAGCGGCCTTTTGGGGCACTTCGATCTCGCCAAGTTTGATGCCGTGGAAGGAATAGACCCAGACACCGCCCGGAGCCGTCACGTACACGTTCCCGTTCACATCGGTTTTCATGCCATCCGGCACACCTTCGCGGCGGGCCTCGCTTATGCCGCTGGCAAAGATACGGGCATTGGTCAGGCGGCCATCGGGGGCCACGTCGAACATGCGGATATTGGTTTGCTCGGTGTCATTCACCCACATGAAGCGCTCGCAAGGCGAAAAACAAAGCCCGTTTGGCTGGGTGAACATGTAGCGATCACTGACCAATATCGGTTCATCACCCGGCCTGTGCCCGGCGGGCAGCATATAGACACCCTGAAACCCCTGTTGCAGCGGGCGTTCGACACCAAAACCGGCCATCCGGCCATAGGTGGGATCGGTAAAATATACATCTCCCCTGGCGTTGACACAGATGTCATTGGGAGAGTTCAGTTCCTTGCCTTCGAAATGGCTGGTCAGCACCTCGCGCCTGCCATCGTGACGAAACCGCGTCACCGAACTGGTGGCATGTTCGCAGACCAGCAGGTTCAGATCGGCATCATAGGTCATGCCGTTGCCCTTGTGTGAGGGGCGCATGACCTCGCTGACCTGTCCATCGGGTGTCCAGCGTCGGCGTACATCTGCCGGCATGTCCGAGAACAGCAGGTGCTTTTCCACCGGATGCCAGATCGGGCCTTCCGTGAAGGTAAATCCCGACCCGAGTTGGTTCACGGGCGCATGCGCATCCATCAGAGAGACAAAACTGGGATCAACGACTTTGTGCGGCATCATTTCTGTCCTCGGGGTTGCGGCAGGATCAGGGAGGTAATCCTGCCTCAATGCCTGTTCGGTTTATGCGGGGAACCACTGCCGCGCGGGCAGGCTTTCGGTCATTGGCCCCGGCACGGACATGCCAAGGCGGCCAACAACCTGCTGGTTCTCGATCTTGGCCGGGCGGTCATGCACCGGCAGCAGGAACGTGTAGTTGTTCAGCAGCTTCTTGATCGCGCCCTTTTCCTCGCGCTTGCTGCCTGAGTGGTTGCCCGTGACGCGCGGTTCCATGAAGTTGTTGGTCATCACATGGTTCACGATCTGATCGTTGAAGTCATAAATCACGTCCCCACAGATGCACGCCAACCCTTCGGCGGTTTCCACGATGACGTTCATTGACCCTTCGGTATGGGCTCCGGCCAGTTCGCACCAGACACCCGGAATGATCTCTTCGGCGCCAGTGATTTCCAGATCAAGGAACCGCATCGCCTCGGGCTCGTAAATCCGGTCAACAAGATGCTTGATGTCCGGTTTGGGGTATTGCGGATACATGATGCCCGAGACCGAAAACTCCATTTCTCGCCGGTTCAGGCAGACCGTCGTGTTCATCGGGAACAAATCGTCCTTGCCTGCGTGGTCAATGTGCAAATGGGTATGCAGGATATAGCGGATATCGCCCAGTTTCAGCCCGTGCTTGGCCAGTTGGTTTTCGATCATGTTGTCATGAAATTGCAGCCCGCGCATACCGAGGCTTTCCATGATCGCATTGTCACGATAGCCGGTATCCACCAGAACAGGGTGCGTGCCCCCGAGGATCAAGAACCCATATACCGGAACGCGACGAACGCGACCGCATTCGTGGCCCAACACCAGAAACGAGGTTTCAAGCTCGATATCGCCGTAATCGAGCACATGAATTGTCAATGCCATCTTTGTCTACTCCCTGATGTCACGGGCGCGTGGCCCAACGTTGGTTAAAGCCTGTACACCCGCTGGGCGGTGTCGTGAAAAATCGCCTTCTGCGCCGCATTCGAAAGCTGCGCGGCCCCGGATTGGAAGGCTGCGAATAGATCGCCATAGCTGGTCCAAAGCTTCTCAATTGGATAGTTCGACCCGAACAGACAGCGTCTCGCGCCAAAAATCTGTTCGGTTTCGATGATCATCTCTTTGATGAAAGCGGCGTCGTTACGGTGGATAAACGTTCCGAAAGCCGAGAGTTTCGAGACGACGTTCTCGCATTCGGCCAAACGCCGCATACCATCCCGCCACGCGGCCCAGCCCAAAACCGAGGTGTCTTCAAGCATCCCGGCATGTTGCAGGACAAAGGTCACATCCGGGCAGGCGCGGGCCAGTTTGCTTGCGTCCTCCATCTGCCCGGAAAAGACCTGCAAATCGAAACTCCAACCATAGTCAGCAAGACTGGCGATGTTATTCTGCACTGTGGCATCCGCAGGCAGGTCGCGGCGCGACGCGAACCTATACAGCGGGTTCTCGTGCCAGTGAAACTGTTGCCTTATCCCCCGCATCAGCGGAAAGCTCTTCAGCCGCTCCAGTTGTGGTCGCACATCCTCGACGGTGAAATCCGCATACCCAACAATTCCGTGCGGCCAGCCATGTTGATCGGCCACCGACTGAACCCAGGCTACCTCATCTGCGAATTGGTCAGGAGCCCAATTGGCCTGCACATAGACCGATTTGGTGATCCCGGTGCCCTTGATGTCTGCCAGAAACTCGTCGATCAGATAGTCCCGCTTGATCGCGGCGTAAGGCCCGAAGATACGCGGCTGTTCTGGACCCAGCAGCCACGGCAGGTCGTTTTGTTTCCAGATATGGTGATGGGCGTCGATCATGGCGTGGCCTCAAGATTGAGGACATGAGAGGTAATCGCGGATAACCCTGCGCCATCACCAAACCCGTCAAGCCATGGAAGAACGGCCTGCAACGCCTCGGTTCGTGGTTCGTAGTTTGGATCGTTGGCCAACGGGCTCAGCCACTCCAGCCGCCAGGCCAGACGGGACAGTTTCTGAACCGCGCGGATCATTGCGTCTGGTGCGCCCCGTTCAAGCCCGTCGGACAGAACGATTACCGTTGCGCCACGCGCGAATCCGGCAAAGCGGGGCACCGAAAGGTATGCTTCAAACGCATCCCCGAGCCGGGTGCCGCCATCGAAATCCGCCACAATACGGCTGATCCGAGCCAGAGCTTCGCTTTGCTGTGACAGCTTCAGCGCGGGCGTGATGCGAGTCAGGCGCGTGCCCAGCGTAAACGCCTCGAACCGGTCAGCGGATTGAGCCAGCGTATGGGCGAAGCGCAAGGTAGTGTCGGTCCGGTCCTGCATCGAGCCAGAGACGTCGATCAGCAGGACAATCCTGCGCTGCCTTGTCTTGCGACGCGTCTGAGGCAGTGTGAACACCTCGCCATCGCGTCGAACGGCTTCGCGAAGGGTTTGGCGCATATTCAGCCGGTTCCCGTGACGCGATGGTGTCCACCGATAGGATCGACGCCGTGGCAATCTATGCGGGGCCTGTCGGACAAAGCCGAGCAGCACCGCATCCTCATCCTGTTCATTGAATTGGCGCTGGAACAGGCGTTCGGTTGCAACCGCGTTACCGCCAACGTCGCCGTCGTCTTCAGGCACGTCGATCTCCTGCGTACCGCCCTCGGATTCATAGGCCAGAACCTCGTCGTCCTCGCCCGATGCCGGTGCGCTGACGGCCTGCCCTAGAAAATAAGCACGGAACAACGCGTCGTATTCGGCCATTCGTTCGCGTGGGATCGCCAACATGGCTAGCCCAGCGGCGTGAATATCAGAAATTCCGCGCGGACCCAGCAGCCCGACCGCCTCGATAAAGCCGATGGTCTGGTCCGGCGCCACGGCAAAGCCGTGCTGGCGCAGGATCGCAGGAAATTCGACGAAGGGATATGTGGCTTGGGGCAGGGTCACGCGGCTTCTCCCGGCAGAACACTGCCCAGGTTGGGTTGCATATAGACCAGATCATCGTGATCCTTGAGCGCCACGCCGATAGACCGCAGAAAGGCCTGTGGCCAAGGGGTGCCCTGACTGTGCAACAGCGTAGCGGCCTCGGCCCATTCGATGGCTTCCGCAACACCGGGTGGCTTTGCCAGCGGTTCCTGCCGCAGGCGGCCAACCGCATAGACCACGGCTGCTGCGGTGGCCTGCGCAACGCTCGACGCGCGCGCCATGACGATCTCGGCTTCCAACGCGGGGTCGGGATAGTCGATCCAGTGATAAACGCAGCGCCGCCGCAAAGCCTCGTGCAGGTCCCGGGTTCGGTTCGAGGTCAGCACAACGATGGGATGCTGCTGGGCGCGGATGGTTCCAGTCTCGGGGATCGAAATCGAGAAATCGGACAGGAATTCCAGCAGAAAGGCTTCGAACTCATGGTCCGAGCGGTCGATTTCATCAATCAGCAGCAGCGTATCTGTCGGACTGCGCAGAGCGGCCAGCAATGGGCGTTCCAGAAGGAACTCGTCACTGTAAATATTGAGATAGTTGTCACCCGCCTGCCGGATCGCCAGCATTTGACGCGGATAGTTCCATTCACAAATGGCTGAGGCTGCGTCGATCCCCTCGAAACACTGCAACCTTGTGACCGCACGTGACACAACGGCGGCGATGGCCTTGGCGGCTTCGGTCTTGCCCACACCTGGCGCGCCCTCCAGCAGCAGAGGTTTCCCCAGCGCCAAGGCCAGATAGGCGGCAGTGGCGAGGCCCTCATCAGCCAAGTATTGCGCGCCTTGCAGGGCGTGCTGCAACTCTGCTGGGCTGGAAATGCCGGATATCGAGGGGCGGACGGGCATGGATCAGAGCGCCCCTTTGGGCTGCGCCCCGCCATTGTTCTGAATGCCTCGCAGGATTTTTTCGGGCGTGATCGGCAGCCTGTCACAGCGCACACCCACGGCGTCGTAGATCGCGTTGGCAACCGCGGGGAGAACCGGATTGGCACACATCTCACCCGGTCCCTTGCCGCCATAGGGGGCATCCTCGGCCGGGCGCTCCAGAACCGCGATGTTGTGCGTAGCGACATCGCCGGGGCTAGGTTGCAGGTATTCGACGAAATCGCCGGGAGCGTGGCTGCGGTCCGGGTAGTAAGGCTCTGTGGTTTCATAGAGCGCGTGGCTGATCCCCATCCAAGCCCCGCCAATCAACTGCTGTTCGACCAGCTTCTCATTCAGTGCGCGGCCCACTTCATAGGCTGAGTTGATCTCGATCACGGTGACCTCTCCGGTCTCGTCATCTACCTCAAGATCAACCACCAGTGCGGCATGTGCAAAGCAGGTTACCGGGGACATCTCGCCGGTGTTTGGATCGGCTTCGGACGGAGGAATGAGAAAGATGCCGCGGCCCGACAAAGTGCGTCCCTGTTTGAATTGGGCGGCAATGGCCGTGTCCTCAATGGTGATAGCGCGGCTGGGCGCGCCTTTGACTTGGATATTGCCGTGACCGTCGGTTTCCAGGTCGCTGGCATTGACCTCAAGCTCATCGGCGGCGGCATCCAGCATGGCGCGTCGCGCTTCGGTTGCGGCGCGGATCACTGCATTGCCCATCCGATGCGTGCCGCGCGAGGCAAAGCTGCCCATATCATGCGGCCCGGTATCGCTGTCGGCGGTGTCGACATAGACATCCGCGATGGGCACCCCAAGCGCCTCGGCTGCGATCTGACGGGTGACGGATTTCATGCCCTGGCCCAGATCGATGGCCGAGAGCGTCACCATGAACTTTCCATCCGGCGTCGCGTGAACCAGCGCCTGGCTTGGGTCGCCGCCCAGATTCATGCCGATAGGGTAGTTGATGCAGGCAAAGCCGCGACCTTTGTGAACGGTCATCTCAACGCCTCCTCGTGCCGGAGATGAAACTGGATACACCGGGCCGTTTCACACCGCGTTGAAAGGGTTTGTCCGGGCGATACGGTGTAGACTGAGCGGGCGACGCTTCCGTTGGGTCGGCAAAAGCCGATTGTGGTCGCGTTGGTTGCGGGGCGGCCGGGACAGGCGCGGGAGGGGGTGTCAACGGTTGCGGCGTAGGTATTGGCGGTGGAGTCGGTTGTACAGGGCGCGGCGGCTCAACCGGCGCGGCTGTCCCGGCGGCTTGCGAAACCGAATGACCGATCCGGGTCGGATCGATCTGCATTTCGGGATCCTGCACCTCGGCTGCGACCACGGCTTCGCCGCGCGTGCCCGCGGGAACGCGACCGCGATTGGTCGCCCCACCAAAAGGCTCGGTTGGTATCTCTCGCTGCCGCCGGTCGCCAATACGGCCCATATCGTCGGTGATGGTCTCGGGGATATCGGCGCGTTCTCCTATCCCGCCGCCTTCGCTGCTTTTGGCGGCTGATGCCTCTGCGGACAGTGGTACCCCGGCTTTTTGCGCCGCAACCTGACAGCATTCGATCAAGGCAGTGTTCTTGGCCAACCGGCGGTGGGCCTTCATATCCCCGTCGCGATAGGCGTTCAGAATGCGCAATTCGATCGGGTTCATCCCAACCGTTTCGGCCACCTTGTCCATATGGCATTCGATCGCAAAATCGACGCCGGTAATGCCAAAGCCGCGCATCGCTGTGGCGGGCGTGCGGTTGGTGTAGACGCAATAGACGTTCGAGGCGACATTTGGGATTGTGTATGGTCCGGGCAAGTGGCCGGAACCCTTGATGATGGCGTAAGAAGACAGCCGGGTGTAGGCGCCGCTGTCAAAGAAGCCGGTGAATTCACGCGCGACGATCCGCCCGTCCCGCATCACCCCATCGCGCAGCCGCCACCGCTCGGCGCCCCGTGGGGCACCAACCCGCATCTCTTCCGTTCGATCCCAAGTGTATTTCACCGGGGATCCGGTCAAGACAGCGCCCAGAACCGCCAGCGGTTCGTGATGGCTGTCGACCTTGCCGCCAAAACCACCACCGACTGTGCCGCCGATGAAGTGCAGGCGGGATGACGGCATGTCCAACTGCTTGGCCGTGGTTCCAAGAGAAAAGAACAGCGCCTGCGTCGAGGTGTGGCAGACGAAACGGCCATTCTGTTCCGGTGCAGCGATGGCCCCACAAGTTTCCACCGGAGCCTGTTCGATGGGTGACATCTGGTATTCACCCTCGACGACGAAGTCTGCCTTTTCGATTGCAGCTTCCACATCGCCAAAGCGCAGTTTCTGGTGGTCGTAGAGGGCGTGATAGTCGAAGGTGTTGTTCGGATATTCTGGATTCACGACCGGCGCATCCGGTATCAGTGCCTCTTCGACATCCAGCACGTGGGGCAGCTCTTCCCAGTCCACGCGCACAGCGTGCACCGCATCACGGGCCTGACGCTCGGTCTCGGCTACAATCGCCAATATCGGCTCGCCCATATAAGAAACCTTGTCGGTACTCAGTAACTGTTCATCATCGCGCCCGAAATTGATCAGCGACAACAATGTATTTATATTGTGCGGCACGTCCTGCGGCCGGATGATCCGGCGCACTCCGGGCATACGCTCTGCCGCCGAAAAATCCACTGAACGGATACGGGCATGGTGATGGGGCGACCGGACACAACGCATGTGCAACAGACCGTCGAACAGATAATCGTCGTAAAATCTGGTCCGTCCCGTGACATGGCCGATGATATCCTGCCGGATTGTCGGTTTGCCGATCTCGTTCAGATCGTCGTCACGCTCATCTGCGAACAGGTCTTTTCGGAACTCGATACTGCTCATGCGCTGATCCTCCCGCGCAGTTCGGCGGCGGCGGTCAGGATGGCGTTGATGATCGGTTCATATCCGGTGCAGCGGCAGATATTGCCTGCGATTGCCTCCGTCACCTGTTCACGCGTGGGCGACGGGTTTGCGTCCAGCAGGGCCTTGGCGGCCATCAGCATGCCGGGTGTGCAGAACCCGCATTGGGCAGCAAACCCTTCGACAAAGGCCTTTTGTAGCGGGTGCAGTTGCGGGCCATTTGCAAGGCTGGTCGCGGTCTCCACACGTTTGCCCTCCACGGTTTCCGCCAAAGTCAGACATGCCAGATGGGTTTCACCGTCAATCATGACGGTGCAGGCTCCACACCCGCCCTGGGCACAGCCCAGTTTCGGCGCCAGATCGCCAGCCTCGCGCCGGATTACGTCTAGCAGGTTGGCGCCGCCATTAACGAAAACGCCGGTTTCGGTGCCGTTCAGGGTGAATTGGACCGGGGATTTGGTCATCTCAACTCTCCTTACCCAGCAAAAGCCTGCGCAAATGCACAGGCGCGACCGCGCGCCGATACCAGCCCGACGCAAGGGAGTCGTCGCTCGGGTCCAGCCCGTTCAGACAGGTATCCAACGCGCGCTGGATGCCGGTTGCATCCAGGCTTGCGCCCTCTAGCGCCTGTTCGGCCTCCTTGGCGCGCAGCGGTGTTGGCCCCATAGCGCCAAACGCAATGCGCGCTTCGGTGATGCGGCTGCCACCTGGCAAGGTAGCGGCGATTGACAACACGGATGCTCCTTTGGGTTTGGTTCGGGTGACCTTGCGAAACCGGAATACCCCATGCGCGGGCCGAGGCAGCAGAATGGCCGCAACGATGCCGCGCTGGCTGTCTCGCTGGGCGTAAAACCTCTCAATCGGAAGACTCTGGCCGTCCGACATTTGTACATTGGCATCCAGCGCCAGCAGGGCAGTTCCGAAATCGCCGTAAGGTGGACGAACGAACAAGTTGCCCCCAGCGGTCGCCATATTGCGAATTGCCGGGCCGCCGACCAACCGCGCCACCGGGGCCAGAAAATCGGTGCTGGAGGACGCCATGATCTGAGACATCGTGACGCCTGCACCGATGCTGATCTGGTTGCCTTCGTTGCGGATGCCCCGCAGAGCGGCATCGGTACTGCGCACCACGCGGTTGTAATCCTGCGCGCCGTAGTTGATGCCGCGCACAACCATCGTTCCACCCCCCAGGAACTGCGTTTTGTCCCGCATGGCTGACGTCGCTTCGGCAAGGGTTGCGTAGGTTTCGACCGTGATGCTCATGCTGCCTCCAGACCCATATGGCTGCGGATCGCGTTGAATCCGGCGCTGTAGATATTGTCGCCAACCATGGTCGCCAGTTCCTCTTGCTGTCCGGCAGGAGTGTCGAAACGGCTTTCCCACTCCCAAAACGTGCGATCCCCGTCGGTGACCGGGAAAAGGCAGCAATGGGCAACGTAGTTGAACAGCGGGATCGGGGTGTCGAGCAGACAGTAGCTGAAGCTTTGCTCTATATCCGAAAGCGTCAAAAGCTGCTCGCGAAGTTCCGAGCCGTCTTCCAGACGGAAGCAGCGCACACAGCCGACGCGGTCAGCGGCATTGCCCCGTTCGATGTGGCTGCTGGCCACGGCAGGATGCCACTGGTCATGCCCGTTGAAGTCGCGAATGACCTGCCAAACCGCCTCGACTGGGGCGTCCAGAACGGTGCTACGAACCACCCGGACCATCTCAACCCCCGAAATGCCGCTTCAACGCGTCAAAGCCGCCCTGAAACACATTGGTTGAGATGCCGTTTACGAGATCCTCTTCGTTTGAAGGGTCGCATTCGAACTCGGCAGACCATTCGATGAAACAGCGGTCCCCATCGCTGATGGGCGTCAGACGCAGCGTGGCCACATACTCCGACAACGGCATTGGCCCCTCTAGCATCGAGTAGCTGCAGAACATGTCATAATCGGAGAGACCAACCAGTTGTTCGCGGATATTGTCGCCGTTCTGCAGGTTGAAGTTGCGAATGCAGCCAACCTTGTCCGAGGGCAGCGCATCTTCGATCCGACTCTCCCGAATGCGCGGATGCCAGCGAGGCAGGGCGTTAAAGTCGCGAACCCGTTCCCAGACCTTTGCAGCGCTGGCGTCAATCACAGAGGATACGTAGACACGCGGCATCTATTTCTTCCCCTCGTTTGACTTACCGTCACCCTGGCCTTTCAACCGTTTGGCCTCATTCCCGGCGCGGGCCAGATCCTGCGCATCCCGCAAAACGCTGGATTTCGCCAGGTTCGAGCCATTGACGCCGATATCCGACAGTAAGCTGTCGATCATCGGGGCCTGAACGCGATAGCGCAGGGCCGAGTTGATCACCTCGTCGGTAGGGCTGCCGCCGTCGCCAGCACCGCTGCCGGATCCTCCTGACCCGCCATTGCCCATGCCCAGACCGGCTGTGCCGTTGCCGCCCAATTGCATGATCTTGATCTCGTCGATCTTCTCCAGCGGCTTGACGCTCGCGGCGACGATACCCTCGACATGTTCCAGCATCTTGCGCTTGAATAGTGAGTGGCGGGCCGCGTCGGTAAGCACGTTCTCGGCTTCATTGATAAGCTTCTGGGCCTCGGCCTCGACAGCAGCGCGAACTTGTTCGGCCTCGGCGGCGATGCGTTTCTCTGCTGCTTCCTTCTCGGCCAAGACCACATCGACTGATTTGCGGCGCGCGGCCTCTTCTGTCTCTTTGGCGGTGACAACCTTTTCAGCAGCCTCGGCCGCTCGGGCGCGGGCAACATCGGCCTCTGCTGCTGCCGCACTTTCCTCAAGCGACTTCTGATAGAGCGTGATGGCCTTGTCCATCGCCGCTTCTTCGACTGTCTTTTCGCGCTCGATCTCCAGCTTGCGGCGTTCGGTTTGGTGTCCGATCCGGGCATCGTCCAATCCGCGTTCCGAGGCGATCTGAGCGCGCTCGACCTCTTCCTGGCTGGCAATCTCGGCCTCGCGCAGCGCCTGAACTCGGGCAATCTCCAACTGCTCCAACATCTTTTTGCGTTCCAGCTTTTTTGCGTCGAGCTCTTGCTCGGCAAGGATGCGTTCGGCGTCGACCGTTTTCTCCTTGGCAACCTTGGCGGCTTCGATGGCTTCGTCCGCAGCGATCTGGGCGGCGTCCAGCGCCTTGTTGCGTTCGATTTCGAGGCTGCGGATCTTTTTGTCCCGCGCGATCTTGTCGACGCTGGTATCTGCCTCTTTCTCAATGCGTTGACTTTCGACCAGACGGCGCGAACTGATCTCGGCCGCTTCAATTGCCTCATCCTTTTCGATCTCGCGTGACCGAACCTCGGTATCCTTGGCGATTTCGGCAGCCCGCGTTCTGATCTCTTCTGAAATGCGGGCGGCGCTGACCTCCTCCTGAGCCGAGATGTTGGCGACATCAACGGCGCGGTTGCGGGCAATCTCGCGTTCACGCAGGTCCTGCTCATAAGCGATACGCTCTGCTGCAACCTTCTTTTCCTTGGCGATACGTGCAGCTTCGGTGGCTTCGGCCTTGGCAATCTCGGCCTCTTCCACCGCTTTCGCGCGGGCGACGTCCCGCTCGCGGGTACGCTCTTCGCTTTCGATCCGCTTCAGGGCGAGCTTGGCCTCTTTGGCGATGCGCGCCGCATCAACGGCCTCGGTCGAGGCAACCTCAGCCTCTTCCACAGCACGGTTGCGTGCGATCTCCAACTCACGGGTTTCTTTTTCATAGGCAATCCGCTCGGCCGTGGTGGCCTTTTCCTGTGCGATGCGCTTGGCCTCGGTCGCTTCTTTTGCGGCGATCTGGGCGGCATCCAATGCAGCGGCTTTTTGCACCTCGCGCTCTTCGGTGGCTTCCGAGGCAGCGATGCGGTCAAAGGCGACCTGCTTGTCTTGCGCGATGCGGGCTTTTTCCACCGCTTCACGGCTGGCAATCTCGGCCTCGTCCACCGCCTGATTGCGGGCAATCTCAAGCGCGCGCACACGCTCTTCCTGCGCGATCCGTGATTTTGAGGTTTCCTCCGCGGCGGCGATCTGCGCTTCATCCAGTGTTTTCTGCCGTTCGATTTCTAACGCACGGGTGGCCTGCTCGGCTGATATCCGTTCGGCGCTGAGCGTCTTTTCACGCGCAATACGGGCGGCCTCGGTGGCTTGCTGCGAGGCTATCTCTGCTTCTTCCAGCACCTTCTGGCGCTCGATCTCAAGCGCGCGTGTATCGCGATCTGAGGCGATGCGTTCCGCATTTACGGTCTTCTCTTGAGCGATCCGCAATTTCTCGGCAGCCTCGCGGCTGGCGATTTCGGATTCCTGCACAGCCAGATTGCGCGCGATTTCACGTTCTTTGGTCGCCTGATCAAGGGCGATCCGTTCTTCTGTAATGACCTTTTCCTGCGCGATCCGGGCACGTTCGACCACCTCGCGGGCAGAGATATCGGCCTCGTCCACGATGCGCTGACGCTCGATTTCCTGCGCCTGAGTTTCACGATCCTTGGAAATTCGCGCTTCGGTGACGGCCTTTTCCTGCGCGATACGGGCCTTTTCGATGGCCTCATTTGCTGCGATCTCGGCCGCGTCGGTTTCTTTCTTGGTTTTGATCCGCTCCGAGGTCAGTGTTTTTTCCTGGCCTATTCGGGCTTTTTCGATGGCTTCGCGGGTCGAGATTTCAGCCTCATCCACGACTTTCTGACGCTCGATCTCTTGCTGACGGATGTCACGTTCGGAGGCAATACGGGCTTCGGCGATCTGATGTTCGTTGGAAATCCGCGCTGTCTCGATGGCCTCACGTGACGACAGCGTCGCCTGTTCCGCCTCCTTCTCGCGTTCCGAGCGCTCACGGGCCAATTCCGCCTTTTGCTGAGCGCGGCGGAATTCGATCTCGCGTTCCTGTTCCAGCCGGGCCTGTTCGCTTTCCTTCTCGATATCCAGCGATTGCTTTTCAGCTTCAAGATTGCGCTCGCGGATGCGGATCATCGCATCTTGCTCGATGTCGTTGCGCAGTTTGCGGCGCTCTTCGATTGACTCGATGACTTTGGTCAGGCCTTGGGCATCAAAGGTATTGGACGGGTTGAAATACTCGATATCCGTCTGGTCGATATCGGTGACGGCGACGCTTTCCAGTTCCAGACCGTTCTTGTCCAACCCACTCTGCGCGGCATCCAGAACGCGGGCAACATAGTCGTTTCGGTTCTCGTGCAGCTCTTCCATCGTCATTTCGCTGGCGACCGTGCGCATTGCGCTGACGAATTTACCTTCGAGCAAGGCATGCAGCCGCTCCGGTTCCAGCGCGCGGCGACCCAGCGTAGCAGCAGCGAGGCTAACGGCATCCGCAGTCTGGGCGACGCGGACATAAAATTCAGCATCCACATCAACGCGCATCCGGTCCTTGGTGATCAGCGCATCATCACGGTCCCGCGTTACCGCCAGTTGCATCGAGTTCATGTTGACCGGCGTGATGTCGTGAATGATCGGCCAGACAAAGGCGCCACCATCAATGACAACTTTTTCACCAAGAAAACCTGTCCGGACAAAGGCAACCTCTTTGGTCGAACGACGGTAGAGCCAATGCATCACCCAGTAGAGGATAAAGATCACGATCACTGCAACGATCAGCCACAGGATCAATTGTCCGATGATTTGCCCGGTCATCTTGTGTTCCTCCTTTCGGCCTTAGCGGCCGATCCTCTTGAATTCCGCTGTCTTGGCGGTCAAAGCGACCTCGGTCGGCAGACGCTCCATCGAGGAGGCGCCATAGAAGCCGTGGCAGTTTTTGGAATTTTTCAGGACGTAATCGGCGTCCTCGGGGGTGGCGACCGGTCCGCCATGCACCAACACGATGGCATTCGAATTTACCGCCAAAGCCGCCGCGGCCCAGGCATCTGTCAGCGCCGGGGCCTGGTCCAATGTGACGGCCGTTTCTGCCCCGATGCTGCCCCCGGTCGTCAGGCCAAGATGCACGACGATGATGTCGGCACCGGCCTTCGCCATCGCTTCAGCATCTTCTTCGGAAAACACATAGGGCGTCGTCAGCAGGTCCTTTTGATGGGCCATGGCGATCATGTTGATCTCATGGTCATACCCCATGCCGGTTTCTTCCAGATTGGACCGGAAATTGCCGTCGATCAGCCCTACGGTCGGAAAGTTCTGCACGCCCGAAAAGCCGGCGGCTTTCACGTCGTCCAGAAACTTGTCCATCAGGCGAAACGGGTCGGTGGCGCAGACACCGGCAAGAACCGGTGTGTTCTTGACCACGGGCAGAACCTCGCCCGCCATTTCCATCACCACGCCATTGGCATCGCCATAAGGCATCAGCCCGGCCAGAGATCCGCGCCCGGCCATGCGATAGCGACCGGAATTGTAGATTACGATCAGATCAATGCCGCCTGCCTCTTCGCATTTTGCGGACAGGCCCGTACCGGCACCACCGCCGATGATCGGCTCACCCTCGGCCACCATCTTGCGATATTTCGCCATCAGTTCAGAGCGGTCATACATGGCTTACTCTCCTGAGGTTTTGCGCCGGGCACCGCCGTGGAATGTCCGGAAGGTTTGAACGACAAGATCCGCAAATTCGGGATCGTTGATGTTATGGGGCACCCGCACCAACTGACGGGTGGAATTCTGGCGCACGGTTTCTTCCAGCGCTCTGAAAAGCGCGGCATTGGCCTCGGGGTCCCAGAACGCCTGACCAGGGGCATCTAGCAGCGACACGCCGCCCTCGGGCAGGAAAAAGCGCACAGGCCCGGACATCTCGTTTAGTCTCTCTCCGATCCAGCGCCCCATCCGGGTGTTTTCCTCGGCCGTGGTGCGCATCAGGGTGATCTGGGGGTTGTGTTCATAGAACAGCCGGTCCCGGTATCGGGCGGGCACGGTTTCGGGGGCGTTGAAATTCACCATGTCGAGCGCGCCGCAGGCACCGATATAAGGCAGCCCTGCGCGGATCGAGGCACCAAAGCGATCTTCGTTCGCTGCAAATACGCCGCCTGCCACCATGTCGCAGATCTCGGTTGTGGTCAGGTCGAGAACGGCGCTCAGCATGCCGCTATCCAGTAGCTTTTCCATCGACCGCCCACCGGTTCCGGTGGCATGGAAGACCAGACAGTCATAGTCTTCTTCGATCGCTTGCGAGACCATCTGCACGCAAGGTGTCGTCACCCCGAACATGGTCATCCCGACCGCTGGTTTGTCGATATGATGGGGCTGCACCAACCGCCGCCCCTTGACCATGCCAGCCAACGCATGTGCACCGTTGCCAAGCACCTCACGCGTGATCGAGTTGATGCCCTGCACATCGGCAACCGAGTGCATCATGGTGATGTCCGACGGTCCGACATATTGCTCGGTATTGCCGCTGGCGACGGTCGAGATCAGCATCTTGGGGATACCGACAGGCAGGCTACGAAAAGCAGGCGCGACCAAAGCTGTTCCGCCCGAACCACCCGCGCCGATCACACCGGCCACATCATGCTGGTGTGCCATCCAGCGTTCGAAGGCCAGCGTCATCCCGGCCACCGCCGTGCCGCGATCTCCGGTAAAGACCCCACTGACCCCGCGCGGGTGAAACCCGGCAACGGTATGAGGTGGCACTTCAGCCCCGGACGGTTTCCCCGAGGTAGACAGATCGACCAGCCGTACCGCCAGCCCCTCGGCCCGAATAATGTCACGCATGAAGCGCAGCTCGGGGCCTTTGGTGTCGAGTGTCCCGCAGACGAGGATCGTGCCAGCGCCCCGCTGACGAGGCTGAACAGAAATGGTGGCTCCTGCAGAGGAGACGGCAGCAGGGGCGGGCGTCACCGTCCTAGCGGTACCTTCGATAATTCGCACGGGCACATGCCGCGACCAGCGCGTTGGCGTCGATGGGTTGGACATGTATATGCGGGTGACTGCGCCGCGGTGCTGCTCTTCCCCCTTCGCCTCGCGTTGCGGCGTGGCGTCGGGTGTCTCATCATGGGCATGTCGGCCAACGCCAAGCATTGCCTGCTGCAAGTCGCGGTCAGCAGCGAGAACCCCGCTATCCATGATACGGTCGATCTGACCGTTGACCATGATGCCGACGCTTTCGGCCACGGCGCAGGCGACGCCGATATTCTGTTCGATCACCAGAACTTCGATGTCGCCTTCCTGACCCAGCCGGACCAGCATATCTTCGACTTGTTGCACGATTACTGGGGCGAGCCCCTCGGTCGGCTCATCCATCACCAGCAGCTTCGGGTTCAGCAGCAGTGCACGGGCAATCGCCAGCATCTGCTGTTCACCACCAGACAATTGCGCGCCGCCATTGGATTTGCGTTCTGCCAGACGCGGGAAGGTCGAATAGATGCGCTCAACGCTCCAGGCGGCATCCCGTTTGGCGACAAGTCTTAAATGCTCATCAACCGTCAAAGACCGCCACAACCGCCGACCTTGTGGAACATATCCGACCCCGAGACGGGCAATTTCAGCCGGGGTCTTTCCCACGAGCGACTGACCGCCAAACGAAATGTCGCCTGATGCGACCGGGACTAGCCCCATGATCGCCTGACACAAGGTGGTCTTGCCCATCCCGTTGCGTCCGACCACGGACAGAACACCGCGCCCCAGCCGCAGATCAACCCCCTGAAGCGCATGGGAATGCCCGTAATAGACATTCAGATCGCGCACTTCCAGCGCCGGAGGGCCGCCGCGCTCAGCCATCAACTCCTCCCAGGTAAAGCGCCTGAACTTCGGGGTCTTCTTCGATCTCGGCGGGTTTGCCTTCTTTGAAGATCTGTCCGTTATGCATCATCGTCACGCTTTCGGCGACGCGCAGGGCAACATCCATGTCATGTTCGATGATGATGTACCCCATATGGCCGGGTAGACCGTTCAGAATCTCGACCAGTTCGCGCCGTTCGGTGGGCGACAATCCGGCGGCAGGTTCGTCAAACAGGATGAAGCGGGGTGCTCCGGCCAGTGCCACGGCAATTTCAAGCTGTCGCTGCTGGCCATAGGACAGGTTCGAGACAATCGTGTCGCGCTCATCCGAGAGGTGGACCATGTCCACCAGGTTATCGGCGGCAGCGACCAGCGCGTCGTTGCGCCGAGGACGCAAGAAGGAAAAACGGCTGCGCGATACGCCCACACAGGAAAGATAAATGTTGTCGCGCACGCTGAGCCCGGTGAACAAAAGCGAAATCTGATAGGTACGGCGCAGACCCCGCCGGATGCGCTCATGCGGTGGAAAGGCCGAGATATCCTCGCCAAAAAACCGAATGCTGCCGGAGGTCGCCAGAAAATCCCCGGTGATGCAGTTAAAGAGGGTTGTCTTTCCCGCCCCGTTCGAGCCCAGAACCGCGCGGCGTTCGCCGGGCTTAACAGAAATGTTGATGTCCTGCAGGGCCGCCAGCGCACCAAATAGTTTCGAAACGCCGCGCAACTCCAGCGCATTGGCCGTGCCGGTCGCGTTGAGCCGTTCCGAAACAGAGACAGGCGCATTCATGGCGCATCCCCTCCGCGATCGACCAGCGGGTCTTTGTTTCGGCTTTCCTTCCACTTTTCCCACAGGCCGAGGATGCCATCGGGAGACCAGAACACGATGACCAGAAAGCCAAGACCGATCAGCAACTGAAACCGCTCACCCGACAGGCCCAAAGCGACCAGCGCATCGAGTGCAAAAGTCTTAAGGATTACGTAGATGAAGGCTCCGATGAAGGCCCCGATCGGGTGGCGCATCCCGCCGATCACCGCCACAACCAGAATGTCGATGGCTGGCCCGATGCCTGCAGTGCCGGGCGAAATCTGGGCCGATTGCCAAGTGAGAAGAATGCCCCCGATCCCAGCGAGCAGCGCGGCAAAGGCATAGGCGGCCACCCGATGCGCCGTCGCATTGTAGCCCAGAGCGGACATGCGGCGCTGGTTGTCGCGCACGCCTTGCAGCGCGAGGCCAAAGGGGGCCCGCGAGATGTAAAGCACCGCGAAGTAGCACAGAGCGGCCCAGAACAATGTCAGGTAGTAGAACGCAATCGGACCACGCCAGTCGACGCCGAAAAGCTGCGGCGGCAGTACACCGTTGAAACCGGAAAACCCGTTGAAAATAACATAGTTTTGCCGGGTGAAGTAGAAAAAGGCGGCGGCAATCGCCAGCGTGATCATGATGGTGTAGATGCCTTCGGTGCGCACCGCCAACCAACCGATCAGCGTGCCCAGCAAGACGGCAATGATCAACGCGAAGGGAATCGCCACAAACCATGGCCAACCCATCGAAATGCCGGTGATCGCGCTGGACCCGAAGATGGCGATCATATAGCCCGCGCAGCCTGCGATGGTCATCTGCGCCATGCTGACCATACCGCCATAGCCGCCCAGAAACATCAAACTGAGAGCAATGATTCCCAGAATGAAGGTCCAACCGAAAATCTGGAACAGCACGAAGTTCGAGGCGAAGGTGGGCATGACAAGCAAGACAAACCCGACCAGCCAATAGGCGGCCGGTATCCGTTCGAACCACGTTTTTGGTTCGATTGCCACGGCCCCTATCTTATCCTCGATCACCGCCATTGCTCAGCTTCTCCCCATCAGGCCTTGGGGGCGAAAGGCAAGCACGACCACCATGATGAGGAATGTCAGGACGACGGCATATGTCGGAAAGTAGACCGAGCCAAATTGCTCGGCGAGGCCGATCAGCAGAGCACCAATCGCAGCGCCAGAGATCGAGCCCATGCCGCCAACAATCACAACCACGAGTGAAGCCAGCAGAAACCGCACGTCTTCACCCGGCGCAACCGATTGAAACGTGCCGCCAACTACGCCAGCGACGCCTGCAAGCCCTGCTCCAAAAGCGAAGACCGCGACAAAGACCAATTGAATGCGCGCACCGGTGGCCGACAGCATGTCGCGATCATCCACGCCCGCACGGATCAGCATTCCGATCCGGGTGCGGTTGAGCAGCAACCACATGCCGACACCAACTACAATCGAGGCTGCAAAGATCACGATGCGCACAAAGGGGTACTTCAGATAGACCAACTCGCCTGATCGTTTGACCGAGGTCACAAAGAAGGTGCTCATCGGGCCGCTCAGCCAATCTGGTGGCGTGATGTTGTAGAAGTCGCCACCCCAGGCCCAGAGCATCAGATCCGCCATTACGATCGAAATGCCGATCGTGACCAGCGTCTGACGCAGATCCTGCCCCTCCATCCGGCGGAACACAAAAATCTGCAACAGCACGCCCAATGCTCCGACAACGATGAACGCCACTGGAAAGGCCAAAAGCCAGAACCCAGTGATTTCGGCGGTCATGAAACCGATATAACCGCCCAGCAAATAAAGAGATCCATGCGCCAGATTCACATTGCGCATCAGGCCGAAAATCAGGGTAAAGCCGCTGGCAACCAGAAAGTAGAGGCCTCCCAGTGTTATGCCGTTGAACAAGGCGTTCAAAAATACTTTCTTGCGACCGATAAGGTCCTTCAGCCAATCGGGCCAGACCGCAAAGATCATCCACAATAGGATCGCTGCAACCACAAACAGAACGATTGACCAGATCGGATGTCTGTCAACGAATTGCCTCATCGCGCCACCGGCACGTGCAGTTCCACATCGTCTGCACAGCAGTAAGTTGCCATTCCTGGTGCCCTCCCAGCGGATGTCCGGATCGTATTTGCCCGGTTTCATCCTTTAAGAAGGCTAGAAGAGCGGTCAGCGAATCGGCATACCCCTCAGTCTCCTCACTTCACCCCGCATCGGAAAACGCGGTCACGTTTTGTGGGCCACCCGTCGATACTCACTTGGCGGGATGCCGACATTGGATGCAAAGAACCGGGTAAAGCTGGCTTGCGACGAAAAGCCCAGATCATGACCGATATCAGTTACAGTTTTCTCGGTCGTCAAGAGCTCGGAGATTGCGTGTTCCGCGCGAAGTGTATTTAGAAACAGGTTCGGTGTGATACCCATCTGCCTTTTGAACAGCTTAAAGAAATGCGGGCGCGACAGGCCGACCTTCCGGGCAAGGTCATCCATCTGCATTTCTTCGGCAAAATTCTCTTGCATCAGGCGCAAGCTACGGCGAACACGAAAGTCACTGAATCGGGATTTCAGGCGCACAAGCGGCGTACTACTTTTGCTTCTCGCCCAGCTTTGATCATAGCAGATACGTGTCATTTCAAACAGATACCCGTCCATCGCCTCCGTATCTTCTGGTTCAAGCAACAGCGAGGTAAGCCGCAAAATCCAGAGCCTGATCTCGTCGTTCACCTTTACGACCGGATGACCAAAATCCAGTACGCCTTGCGCGGTTTTGCAGTTTTCAAGAAACCACATTGGCTTGATATACATCACCAGGCACAAGCACGGATTGTCACAGGCTACGCCGTCGAAATTATGCGGTTCCCAAGGGCTGACAGCCGCAGCATGGGCGTCGTCTATCCGCATCAAGGTGTCGCCCACCTGGACCTTGGCCCTGCTCCCATCGACGTAAAAAATCAGGTGGCCTTCACGATGTGCATGGGTGACGAACGGACGATCCAATTCATAAAGGGCCGCCCTCCCAAACGCACCATGGTGAACCGCAACGGCTTCACTCATGCTATCTCCTCCCAAAGATAACGAGGCATGGCTCTTTCGGCACATGCGCCCGTGGGAAGCGATTATCGGAAACGAAGTCGTCAAAAAGCAAGACTCCGGCCCCAATAAAGAGACTGTCGGTTATGTATGCATTAATTTCGGTATCGTTCTCGTGCCCTAGGCGAGCGTGTACGCGGTCTTCACCGTGGTGAAGAATTCGCGCGCGTAACTGCCCTGTTCACGAGCCCCGTAAGAAGAGCTTTTGGTGCCACCAAACGGGACGTGATAGTCGACCCCTGCCGTTGGCAGATTGACCATGACCATACCAGCCTGAGCGTTGCGCTTGAAATGCGTGGCATGTTTCAGCGATGTCGTGCAAATGCCTGATGACAAACCAAATTCGGTGTCGTTTGCCACGTGAAGAGCTTCGTCGTAATCCTTTACTCTGATCACGGAGGCGACCGGCCCGAACACCTCTTCCCGATTGATCCGCATGTCGTTGGTTGTGTCAGTTATCAATGCCGGTTGAATGAAGTGACCTTTGGTATCCCGTTCAACCAGACCGCCACCCGCACGCAGATTTCCGCCCTGTGAAATACCGATCTGGATGTAATCGAGATCTTGTTTGAGTTGTGTCTCATCCACCACCGGACCGATCTGAGTATCTTCCCGCAGCGCGTGTCCGACCTGCAAATTGCGGGTGCGTTCGGCCAATTCCTCGACGAAACGGTTGTGAATACCCTCAGTCACGATCAGGCGAGACGAAGCAGTACAGCGCTGGCCGGTGGAATAAAACGCTCCGTTCAGGGCACAATCCAGCGCTACTTCCAGGTCCGTATCATCCAGCACCACCAATGGGTTTTTGCCGCCCATTTCCAGTTGGAATTTACGCATTTGCGCGATGCAGGCATTGGCAACGTGATGACCGGTAGCAACCGAGCCGGTAAAGGTAATCGCGTCAATGTCAGGGCTGTCCAACATGGCTTGGCCCACCACCCGTCCGGGACCAATGACCAGATTGAAGACACCTGCCGGAACGCCAGCACGATCGAGAATTTCGGCCAGTGCCCAGGAACAGCCGGGCACCAGCTCCGCCGGTTTGAACACTACTGTGTTGCCGTAACAAAGCGCCGGAGCAATCTTCCATGCGGGTATCGCGATGGGGAAGTTCCAAGGCGCAATGATGCCCACCACGCCCACTGGCTCGCGCGTAACATCGACACCAACGCTAGGGCGAACGGACGGGAGCGTTTCTCCAGCCAAGCGCAAGGCCTCGCCTGCGAAGAAGTCAAAGATTTGCGCCGCGCGCACGGTTTCACCGATCCCCTCTGGCAGGGTTTTGCCCTCTTCACGCGCCAGCAATTCTCCCAATTCCGCCTTTCGGGCCAGTATTTCGTCCGATGTGGCCTTCAGGATATCGTGGCGTTGTTGGGGCGTGGAATGCGCCCAGTTTGGGAGCGCCCGTTTGGCTGCATCTGTCGCGGCCTGCGTTTCCGCGACACCGGCCTCGGCATAAACATCCACAACATCGCCCAAATCAGATGGGTTGATGTTTTCGATGCTGGCGCTCGTCGTGATCCACTCGCCGTCGATGAGTAGGGGTTTCATGGATGTCTCCGGTGACTAGTAGATGGAATTCAGGATCTTGAGGATATCTGCGGCTGCAAGATGGCATGGGCTGTTGGCCATGGCGCGGTGTCGTGACGCTCGCTCCGCGCATTCGCCGACATGTTCAGCAGTTATTCCCATTTCGGACAATCGAGAGGGAAATGGAAAACCTTCGAAGGCTGAGGCGATGGTGTCCACCACATCGCCTGCGCGCGCTACCCCAAGGGCTTTTCCCAAGGGCAAACAAGCGGCCGGATCAATCCTATTGTACGCACACAGGATTTCCGGCAGCAGCAAGCCCTTAATCGCGCCTTTGTCCAGCGGAAGTTGCGAGGTCGCGCAGAGGGAACTGGTGATCGCGTGGGCAAGCCCCAATCCCTTCAACTGGACCATAGCAGCGTTCATACAGGCCGCCATCAACTCGCGGCAGATTTCGAGATCGGCTGTGTCTGAAACGGATTGCAGTGCCTGCAAGCCGCGGGTCAGGCCATCAAGAGCAATGCCATGTGCGGGCGGGTTGTAGTTGGGCGAAAGCAGTGCCTCGACACATAAGGTCACCGCGCTGATCCCGGCGCTTGCCTGTACCTCAATCGGATCCTGAAGTGCGATGGTCGGATCGCCTATCGTAACCGTCGGCAGCAGGCTGCGACTGGCTATGTCGATCATTGCGCCTTCGTTCAAAAAGACAGAAAGCAAGCCGTTGAATCCCGTTGAAAAGCCTTGCAGAGCAGGGACAGCGATCAGATCAGGCAGGGTGCACTTGATACCTACGGCGCCACCTAATGAGTCGGCAAACTTGGCTAAGGGCCGATCATGGCTCACAAGAATGCGCACCGCTTTGGCCAGATTGATGCAGTACCCACGCCCGTAAGCTAGTATCAGACCACAGTTTTCGTTTTCATAAAATGCCGCGACCTGCTGCGCTTCGGCCTCGGTCGGGACCGTGCCACTGGTACGAAACTCACTGATGCGCAACCCTTGCGGCAGACCCGCACGGATGCGCTCGCCCAATTCACCTTCGTGGCTTTCGTCGTTGGAAAGAAGACACAGTCTCGTGGCACGCCGCTGATCCAGTTCGGCCCATAATGCATCTTCCAGAATGTTATCGGCAAAATGCACCCGGTTCAGGTAGTCGATCAGAGCCAATGACTGTCCCTCCCCGGGATTGAGGTGTGCATGAGGATAGTTAAAAGCAGAGGGTCCGGGCCAACCAAGGCTCGAACCCAGATTCAAATCTGCTCAATATGACTTCTTGCAGACCGGAACGTCGCGACTGGGCAGCCCGATCGATGCAAATTTCTCGGGTTCGATGCCGAGAGTTTGGTTCACGTCATCGACCTTTTTGACCAGCTTGTTGGCCAGTGTCCCATCATCCAGTTCGACAACTTCGGTGACAAAGTTCGACCCGATTGCCTGCCGGTTTTGATCCAGCTTGATCGTCCCATTGGGCGCTTCAAGCGTCAGGTCGGTTAGGCAACTGCGGAAAGCCGCCTGACCATCGCTCAGATCGCCCTCCACCTGTTCAAGGCAGGACATCGCCGCAGTGGTCGCGTTGTAGTACCCGGTCGCTAGTAGCGATGGGCTGGGAAAACGCTGATCCGGCGGGAAGGTGTCTTGATAGGATTTTACATAGGTCTGCCACTTCTCGTCGTCCCATGTATCTGCTTGCGGACCTGATGAAGGGACGCCAATCAGCGCGTCTTTTGCCGACCCTTTTGACGAAAGAACGGTGCCATCCACCATGATCGACCCGCCGATCAGGTTCGCTTCACCACCAGCCTGCTGATACTGGTTCAGGAAGTTGACGGCATCGCCGCCGCCAAGGCCAAGATAGATCGCATCCACATCGTCCGGCAATGCCGCGATGATTGAACCAAAGTCTTTGGTTCCCAGCGGAACCCAAAAGCGCTCTGTAATCTCACCACCTGCAGCGCAATATTCCAGCGCAAAGCCAAAGACCTGCGTGTAGATAAAGGAATAGTCCTCACCCACCGTGGCGACGGTTTCATAGCCTTTTTCGTTAAAGACATAGTCACCCAGACCGGTCGACCACTGCGCGCCATCCGTATTGAAGCGGAAGAAATTGTCCGATGGGGTCACATAGGTCGTTTCCTGTGCGCCGGAAATCCCGTTCAAGAAGGTGACACCGGGTTGCGTCTTGGAATAGTCCCGGATTGCGATGCCTTCCGAGCCTGACAGCGGCCCGATCACAATTTCAACGCCATCCTGTTCCACCAGCTTGCGCGCCGCTCGAACCGCGCTGTCAGGGCTGGCATCGGTCGAGCCGATCACCAGTTCGATCTCGCGCCCTCCAGCGGTGTCTTTCCACTCCGCCAGTGCTGTTTTCAAGCCGCGAACGCCATCTTCGCCAAGAACCGTATATGTGCCTTCGAGCGTTGCGAGGACGCCGACCTTAAGCGGTTCAGCTTGGGCAGCCCCGGCAGCCAAGAGCGCGGCCACGGATATAGATGTCAGGTAGTTAAATCGCATATTTTCCTCCCAGCGACATTTTAGTTGGCCTCAAGCGCGGAACACGCGCAGCGGACCGTTCAAGCCTGCGCCACGCTTCAAGGATTCCCCGTCACAGAGAGTGACGTGATGTAACCTCCGGTCTGTTTTTCTGGGCAAAGATGATTTCCACCCCCAAAATCCACCAGAGAGGAGTGCAGGGGATGTACATCCACCAGAGCAGTCCCCGGGCCGCAGATGATCAAGCGTTGCCCGGGTGCCTAGTCAGCGCACAAAAGGCATCCTTGAGGACGACGTATCAAACATGCCGGCGGCGAATCTGTTGCAAGGTTTCTTGTTGGTTGGTTAGATCGCGGCGAATTGTCGAACTCTTACGTCGCGTCCTGGCTTCGGTAAGATCACGGTAACCTCCTTCATCGCCGCAATTTAAGATCATGACAACGTTCGGAATTCACGTTCGGTTGGGTTAACACTTCGACGCGACCGTGTTGCATAGATCGGGATAGAAACAAGTTGGTGGATGCTGCACTTTGAACGAATGCTTGCTTCCTCCGCGAGCGACGCCATCGCTGAATAATGAGACCTGAGGTGATATACGGCAATCTACAGTGCTTGTCGTTGGAGGCGTTCATGTTTTGGTAAACTCATGAGTAAAATGGGAGGAAACCATGAAATTGACTGCACTTGGGTCGGCTGCTCTAGTTGTGGCTTTGGGCACATCTGTTTTGGCTGACGGTCACACAAAAGAACTGCCGCCGCTGGTTATGCAGCCAAACGCAGAGCGGGTGACGTTCGAACACATTGACGCATTGAATGCATGCGACTGGGGCCGCCTTATGGCACAGTACCCAGAAGAAGTCTTGATCATTCTCCCAAACGGCGTTTGGGTTGAGGGACGTTCCGCCATTGGCGACGTGTTCGCTGGGTTTTGCACGCCCCGCGAAGATGGAGGCTTTATCGGAGCGACCTTCATTGCTGAGAAAGTGAAGACCATTGGCGACACCGTGAATGTGTCCTGGCGTGTTGAAGCAGATTGGCTCGAAGAACCCTACAAAGGTGCGGATGCTTACGTAACTCGCGATGGTCTAATGTACGTACAGGTCACTACATTTGATCCGGCCGACATGAAATTAAAAGCTGAGTAATTCGGCCAAATCGACCGAGGCCGGTCTCCGGGCTCGGCCGGACCAACCCAATTGCGGGCCTTTGATCCTTTCCAACTTCGCACCAAAAGGTTGTGATGGAATGGACATCCTCTGATCTTTCATCTGGTCGGTTTTTGGAATGGAAGCCATCGGGAGGTTAGCAATATGGCGGAGTTGGAGCTTGTCGGTTCTGTCTCAAACTTTGGTCGGCCTGTTGCGTCTTCGCCCGGTTTAATCAAGCTGGTGCTTGGTCTGTAATACTATTTGGGACTGCCCGATGATCGATTTCAAAGACGCGCGCTAGCCAAAGTCGGTGATCCTATACGCGGTCTACTTCTATGTGCGCTACGGTGTCTCATACCGCGATCTGTAAGAGATCATGGCGGAACGCGGCGTATCGGTTGACTATGCAACACTGAACCGCTGGGTCGTGAAGTGTTCACCCTTTGCCGCTCGCGCGGCGCAGAAAAGGAAGACCAGCGCCGCTGAATCCTGGCGTATGGATGAGACCTATCTCAAGGTTCGCGGTGAATGAGTGTAACTCTATCGTGCTGTATGGCAAGAAAACGCATTTTGACACTCCTATATCAAGAAGGGCTGAACGAATTGGTTAGATAAGTGTTGCGAAAGAGTAAGTTCAAAGCAGAGCGGCATCGATATCCCTTCATTGTTTTCTAAGCTCAATCGTCAACAACCAAATTTCAAAGGCGTATTTGCCTTCTCCGTCTTTGATGAACGCTTCAAAACGGTCGTAAAACTCGTTCAGAAGAGTTTCGGCCGAATGAGCAGATTCACCGCATAACAAAGATTGCCTGAATGTGGATTCGGTAAAGGAACGAACAAAACCCTTGTAGCTTGCCGCGTAGTCTTGTGGTGCTTTGATTTTGTCTGAGAAGATGTCTTCCGGGTTTTGCAGAGCCGGAGCAACCTCCGCTCTTTCCAGCACAAAGCCATCTTCCAATTCCTTGTTGCGTTGAAATGGTTCAAGCGCCTCTTCCCTGGACATAAACCAGATTGGGATAACGAAGTCCCGAAGCGCGTGCTCTGATATCAATCCGTCACTCACCATCGTTTCGGCGACCTTGTACATCGCGCGATAGGTATGTCGACCAGAGCTGCAAATTCCGTTGACTTCGCTCTCATCCGGGATGGCACCCAGCGTCGAGACCATAAGCCTGCCGCCGCTCCGTAACTCCCGAAGTCGCAAAGCCAAAAAGGTTTCCCAATCTCGCTGCGCTTGCCTTTTCAGCGTCAAGCGAGCTTCACCCTGCAAATCTGCGAACCAAAGCGTGCCTGCTGAAGAGATAACGGGCTGTTTGCTGAGCCAATGGCTTGCACCAAACGAAGTTCCAACGTCAATGGAAGATGCCGGTGCGACCATCGAGAAAAAACTACCCACACTTGCGACAGGGCGAACACCTGCAGAGATGTTAGCGTAGCCGTCTTGGCCAGCAGCACAGTCGAATAAAGTATTCCAATCGTTTTCCGCTTGGTCGACGTGGTGGACGTAGATGGAGCGATCTGGATAGCGGTCTGCAAAGGATTTTACCGCAGGATTAACAGACAATATCGCATTCGACCCAGTCCCACATCCATAGTCAGCAATGTGAATGTCGTCTGATGAGGCCAAAACCTTGTCGGCCATCTCCCGAACGTCGTCTGCGCGGGATTGAATCGAATGCTTCTGCGGGAGGGAATTTCCTGCATAATCTATCATTCCCTCAGTTGGACTGCTCTTATCATTCATTCAATCCTCCAGTTGTAGTTGGGTTGGCAGCTAGAGCGCATAGTTTACACAGAGCACCGCCCAAAATCGAAGAATAACTGGGCCAAGAACGGCGTCTTACGGTCGTTGGCTAAGTACCCGATATATGGAACTGGGCTCACGGCGGACATCGGAGCTTGCGCAACATCTTGTCGGCAGATCCATCTCCATCTCACTGAGTTCCAACGGCCCATTCCGGTCACTCGACACTTTACCTAAATGCTGCAATTGCAACCCTCTTTGCTGGCCTTCGCTGCACATACCCACTCGGAAGTAACGTGAACTCAAACAGCGCAGGACAAATCGACACTCGACCCGCTATAAAGAAGGGTCGGATTCAACACTTGCTTTAGCGAATGTGTTTCTTTCCGTCATTGCACGCGCGGTGAACTTGGTCTGTTGGATATGTGTCCTGACCCCGGATAGAGTCCAAGCCAGTTTTACTGCCATGATCTAGGACAGAAAAATGATGACCCAGAAGAGCGAAACAATTACCTATCTGCTGGGTAGCGAGGCTGGCACTCTTCTACGCTATCGACTGTTCAACGAGGTCTATTTGCCGGGAACAAAGCGATGCCTCTCCGACTTTCCGACAAACCCGGATATGGAAATCTTGGAGATAGGCTGCGGCATTGGCGATACCGCCTGCTACTTTGCGGAAGCCCTTGTCCCGGATGGCCATGTGACAGCTTTCGACCAATCTCCAGACCTTATCGAAATTGCCAATCGTCGTGCCGCCGAACTGGACTTAAAAAATGTCACGTTTGTTTGCGCCAAGGTTCAGGATTTTCCCTTCCCATCAGATCGGTATGACTTTGCCCACACGCGTTACGTCCTATCCTAACTATCTGATGCAGGCGACATTCTGCGCAAAACTCTCAACGCTTTGAAACCTTCAGGCATCTTTCTGGGAGAGGAGATTGCTCAAATCTACATCAGGCACGGTCGAACGGAATGGTACGAACAGATGTCATCTTGGTTTGCGAGGCTGATCGAGGTCGGCGGAGGCGACGCAAATTACGGCGTCAGTCAACTGGCGACGGATATGCTGGACGCTGGTTTCGCAGACATTCAGGCATCAGCCTATTGGCCACTCGAGGGCCAGCAGAAAGTCGTCAATATGCTTCAAATTGCCCTTTCAAATGAGATGAAGCAAAACCTCATTGATTTGGAAATTGCGACTGAGAAGGAGATAGACGAGATCGTTTTCGAGCTTGCAAGACCCGTTAGGGACTATGTCATCAGCGCCTCGATGGCTGCGCAGGTCATGGGACGAAAGCCGGACTCAGAGCTCGCAGCAAAATGAGTGCGAGCCGCCACGTCTTTGTGTTCGGGCGGAGACGTCGAATCCCGGACAATCGCAATGGAATACGTTTCCTGCTTGGCGCCGGGCGACCACGGTCGGTCGATGCCGCCACTGCCCACCCAGGCTCGAGATCAACCCAAATGGGCACAATGAAGTGTCAAAATTGGTTCTGAAAAGCAGTATCGGTTAGAATAGGCTCACATCTCACCTCTGTGAATCCTCGACATCTTGCCAACAAACCGGCATTCATCGTAGTGAGGACGGCCCAGAGCTGACATCCAGCAGCCAACCGAAATGCTGCGGTCGCAGCCCACAAAGCCGATGGGGTGGATGGCTCCTGCTCCAACCGGCGTCGCAATGCGCCATAGTGCAGGTAGCAAAATCTGCTTATGAGAGGAGCCACCCCATGCAAGTTACAACAATCGGCGTTGATCTGGCGAAGAACGTGTTTCAGGTCCACGGAATTGGCGAGGATGAAAGTGTCATCTTCAACAAGCCACTGCGGCGCACGCAAGTTTTGCCATTCTGTTTAGCCCCCATGTTCTGGGCCATTTCGGACTAGAGTTTCGGGGACTGGTGGGCGCATGTTGAGGGCCTGATGGGGTCGGGTGTGGTTGTATTGCCTGAGCCAACAATTGATCACGATCTGTGCCTGCTTGGTCGTTGTGAACCATTCGGAATTGAGAACCTCGCGGCGGAGCGTTCCGTTGAACCTCTCGTTGTATCCGTTCTCCCAGGGAGAGCCCGGGTAGATCCGGATCGGGTTCACACCGACCTTTTCGAGCCAACTCTGGGTTGCCCGCGAAGAGAACTCTGGGCCGTTATCGCTTCGAACGAAATCAGGCTTTCCGTGGCGCAGGAACAGCCCATAGAGAACCTCCAGCACATCTTCAGAGCCCATGCGGGTCCGAACTTCCACTGCAAGCGCCTGGCGGGTGTATTAATCCAGAACCGTGAGCATCTTGTAGCTCCGCCCATTGCTCAGCTTGTCGTGAACGAAATCGACGCTCCAGACATGGTTGGGATGCGTCGGTCGGAGCCGAATGATCGAGCTGTCCTTGTGGTAGAGGCGACGCTTCTTCTTGTGCCGCTGCGGGAGCTGCAGACCTTCCTCCCGCCATAGCCTTTCTACCTTCTTGTGGTTGACACGCCAGCCCTCGACCCGAAGCAGCTGCGCCACTTTACCTGACGTCGCCAACGCGGTGATCTGTAATCTATCTGAGCAGCTCATGGCGCTCCACACTAGGATCCGTTGGTATGAAGAGCGCTTGAAGCAGGTCGCTAAGGAGGACGAGCGGGTGCGGTTGTTACGAACCATCCCAGGCGTCGGGGCGGTCACAGCCTCCGCCATCATCGCCAGTATCGGAGACGGGCATCAGTTCAGGAATGGCCGCGAGTTTGCTGCGTAGTTGGGGCTGACACCGGCGAACAAGTCCAGCGGCGGCAAGGAGAAGCTTGGGCGGATCACCAAGATGGGAGACCAGTATATCAGACAACTGCTTGTTGTCGGGATGAAGTCGCTGGTCAGACAAACCCGATCACACCCTGAACGCGCCAGCAAATGGCTAACGTTTCTGCTCGAACGCAAACCAGCGCGCGTCGCGACGGTCGCTATGGCCAACAAGACGGCCCGGATCGTTTGGGCCGTTCTCAAACGCAACACACCTTACAACCCATATATGGCCTGATGAGAGAATAAACACGAGTTAGCAAGACCAGCGAAATGATGGTGCATAAGTCAGCCGCTAAAACCAGGACACCCCGCCGAATGTCTCGGGCGTTACAGCTCGCTAAGCCGTTAGGGACCTGGTTTGCGGAACCCATTAGGGCCCGCGGTCGACACCGCGCAAACAGGCCGGACCCACGACTGTTTCTGACAAACGCACAAATCAACTCAAAAAAGTCTTGCTATGCAGGAGCCATCCACACAAGACATTCGCCGCAGCGGCAAATGGCGTCTTTGACAACGGCGATTGAATGAGTTGACCGCCGTGCATTTCCGAATAAAAAGCTGTGTTCTTTAGCCTCGGCAGTAACATCTTCTTTGTCAGATGTCCTCGTAAGTGGAGCAGCCCACTCTACGACAATTTCGTGGCCACGCCTGCGCGGCGTATCCTCTCAATCGTTGATAAAAACAACTGAGCCGTGTCTCGCCATCGGGGCAGCGTGCCAGACCGTCGGGCTGATAATTGAGAGAGTCTTTCTGCCGCGCGCGGGTTCTGGATGATCCGCCGCAAGGCATCTGCCAACGCATTGGGATTGTCGGGTGGAACAAGGATCGCTGCCTTGCCAACCGTTGTTGGTACGGCTCCGACGCGGCAAGAGACGATTGGCAGCGCGTACATCATCGCTTCGCTCAACACCATGCCGTAGCCCTCGTAGCGCGTGGCCAAGGCAAACACCGATGCCGCGTTGAAACGGGCCGTGAGGGCGTCAGTCTCGATCTCACCCGAGAAAGTTACCCGTTCGTCGATGTCCAGCGCGCGGGCTTGCTCGTGTAAGGCGGCGGCATAGTCTGGGTCGTGTGCTCTGCCGACGATTTCGGCCCGCCAGCGCAGCGCGCTGAGTTGTCCCAAAGCGCTGAGTAAGACATCGTGGCCTTTGCGTGGTGCCAATAGCCCGACCGAAAGAATCAGCGGCGGGTCAGCGGGCTGACGGTTAACAACCGGCCTGTCAAAACCGGGCGGCGCGACGGTGATCCGGTGTGCATCAGCGCCGAAGTCGCGGCACAGAACACGCGCTGTTTCAGGGCTTGGAACAAGAATGTGATCGACGTGGCACAAAGCGGCGGCTTCGTTTTGCAGCAAAAAGGCTGAACGCGCTTTGGGCAGTCCGGTTTCAAGTCCAAGGGGATGGTGGATCATCGCGATGACTGGCGCGCGGACCCTGGCGAGACCCTCGGGATCAATTGCGCCGAAGACAAGACCATCTAGAATGATCGGCTGATCCGACGGAACAGAACACAATGCATCCAGCGCCTTTGCCATATCCGCTGTTGTCGGATCGGGAAAGCTGTCGGGCAATTGCAGGTGCATCGTTGTGCAGCCCATCTCGTTCAGTTCACGCAGCACGCGGGCTTCGTAGATGAAACCTCCGGTGCGGCGATCCTTATCTCCGGGAATGGCGAAAACGGCTTGGGTCATGAGAGCTGCTCGCTGGCATAAACGCGCAGAACCGCTCGCTCCAACGCTGCAACGGCGGAATAGACGGCCATGGCCACAACCGCGAGGATGGCGACGCAGGACCACAGCATGTTGTAGTTGGATGTGCTTGCGGTCATGGCCATCAGAACGCCGACCCCCTTGCCGGTGGCAAGCCATTCCACCGTGGTGACTGCCAGCAAAGCCGCTGGAACCGCCATGCGGGCCGAGGCGAAGAGGGCCGGCAGCATCGCTGGGAATTGCGCCGCGCGCAGCAGGTGCCAGCGACCGGCATCATAGCTTCTGAAAAGGTCGACAATCTGACCGGGCGTCTGACGCAGACCCTGATGGCAGGCGACAAATGTAGGGAAGAAGATCATCACGGCAACGACGACCGTTGTCCCGATCAGACCGCGCCCGAAGGCGAGCACCAGCAGAGGGGCTGTCGTGATGATCGGCACGGCGCGCAGGGCAACAGCGACGGGCATTGCCGCTCGGTTCAATGCAGGCCACAAAACCAGCATTGCGGCCAGCCCGGCACCCAGGGCGAGGCCTGCAAGGTATCCGGGCGCGGCAAAAGACATAGTTTCAGCTAAGGCCGACAGAAGCGTGTTCCGGTTTGCTGCATCCGTCAGGAAGATCCATACATCGCCGGGGCGTTTCGCAAAATAGCGGTTGAGGTCGAACGCGTCCATCGACAGCTGCCACAGGATCAGCACAAGGGCGATGATGAACCCTATCTCGCTCACACGCATGCAGGCGCTCCGGTGTGTGGGTGCTGCAGGCGCGGATAACAAAATGACCGGCCTGTATCCAACCAAACGCCGGCCAAGCCAACCCATCAAGCCATAGGCGGCCATCGCGATCATCGCCGAAAAAAACGCAAGCGCCCAAGTGGCATCCGTATCCAGCCCCCGCATGGCGCGCAAGGTCAGCACACCCAGCCCGCGTTCTGCGCCCGTGAATTCGCCGATCATAGCGCCTAGGAATGCGGCGGGCGCGCTAATCTGTAGGCCAACAAAGAGATAGGGCAGACTGGCCCGCGCCCGTACACGGATAAGGGTCGATACCGGCCCCCGATCATAGATACGCATCAGATCCGTCCACGATTGCGACACCGCGCGCAAGCCGACAAGCAGCGCAAGCAGGGTCGTATAGTACACTGCCAGAGCGGCGAGCGTGATCTGCGGCCCTGAACCGGGTCCGAACAACACACGCAGGATGGGGCCGCTCGCGATCAGCGGCACGCAAAACACAAGCAGGGAAAGGGCAGACAGCGTCCGCTCGCTCCGGGGAAAGACGATGATCGTCGTGCCCAGTATCACCGCCACAAGGTTCCCCCAGACAAAGCCCCATGCAGCGTTGACAGAGGTTTCCAACGTGGCACGGGCCAGCAACGCGGCATTGTTTGACACATATCCCGCAATTGCCGACGGGCTGCTGATCAGCAGGTTGTCTGGTGCCACGCGCAAAGCACATTCCCACACTGCCAGAACAGCTACCATCCACAGCAGGGGGCGCAGCATGGTCATGCGCACTCCTCCAATGCCGCAAAGACCCGCCGCGACAAGGCGGCGAATTTGTCCGTCTGAGCAAGGGTGTTCTCGCGCGGGCCGCTCAGATCTACGGGTATGTCCGCCACGAGGCGGGCAGGACGCGGTGACAGAACCAACACGCGATCGGACAAGAGCACCGCCTCCTGTACCGAATGTGTGACCAGCACGACAGTCGCACCCCGGGACCGCCAAAGAGGCGGCAGTTCTTCGTTCAGCCGTCGGCGCGTCATCGCATCAACCGCGCCGAAAGGTTCGTCCAGTAACAAAACCTCGGGTGCCGAGATCAGGCTGCGCGCAATTGCAGCGCGCTGGCGCATACCGCCAGAAAGCTCTGCGGGGCGGTGATCTGCAAAGCTACTGAGCCCTACAAGATCGATCAACGCGTCGACATCGCCCGCCGGCTTGCGCGCCAACTCGGCGCCAAGCGCGATGTTTGCACGCACGCTGCGCCAGGGCAGCAGCGACGGATCCTGAAAAGCCATGGCCAATGCGCCCCGTTTGGCCAGGGTCTTGGGCGGGTCACCCCCCAGCGCGACCGTCCCGCCATCAGGCGTGTCGAGCCCGGCAATGATCCGCAATATGGTGGACTTTCCGCACCCCGAGGGACCCACGAGGGCCGTGGTGTGCCCTGCGGCGAGCGTCACAGAAAACGGCGCAACCACCTCCGTTGCGCCAAATCGTTTGGTGATGTTATCGCAATGAATGTCCACGCAGGCCATGCCGCAGCAATCCTCGCGCTGGGTCAGCCATGCACCTCTTCCAGGATCGAACGATCCCAGAGGTCCGCCGACACCTCGCGCCCGAGCAAGGCCAGTGTTTCGATGTTCGCCGCCACCGTGTCCTCGGTGAACCAACCAAAGCCTTTTTCGGCTGTCAGATCCGAGAACATCAGCGGGACTTGCCGCGCCGCCTGCAGCTTCTGCGTCTGCGGGTCAAGACCCGCATCGGGGAACATCTCGACTGTCAGCGCCGCAGCAGCATCCGTGTCGGCCAGATAGTCATTCCAACCCCTCACCTCACCTCTAAGCAGCGCAACCAGATCGGCACGCCGGTTGGCGAGAGCGTCCTCGGTCGCGATATAGGTTTGGGAATGAAGGGCATAGCCGTGATCCGCCATAAGCATGGTCGTGTTGTCGACCCCCTGCACCGTCATCGCAACGGGCAGATCCGTTTCCCAGCAGAGCAGGCAATCAACCTGCCCGCTGACCAGCGGGGCGGGGTCGTATTGTGTCGGCACGATCTCAATATCGTTGATATCGACATTGTTCAGCGTGCACAGCGCATCCAACACCGGAGTATTGGCGACCGCCATGCCAATCCGCCTGCCCACAAGATCGGCGGGCGAGTTCACCGGGTTGTCCGCCAGCGATGCGATGGCGAAGGGGTTCTTCTGCATGGCCACGGCGATGATCTTAAACGGAGCACCTTCGGCGACGGCAGCAGCGGTATAGTCGGCGGCAGAGATTCCGACCAGCGCCGCGCCAGAGACCACCGGCGGCTCTACCGGAGCGTTGGGCCCGCCCTGACTGAGCGAGACATCAAGGTTCTGATCTGTCCAGTATCCCTTTTGCACCGCGATATAGCTGCCGCCGAATTGTACTGAATGCAGCCACGAAAGCTGAAAATTGACCGATGTGGCCGCGAAAGCGGGCACGCCTGCAGCCGTGGTGGCCACTCCCGCAGCGCTGGTTTGCAAAAAGAAGCGGCGTGTAAGATGAACTGGCTGGGTCATGGTAAGTCTGGTTTCCCCTTGGTTGAGAGGTTTTCGGAAAAGCTCTGGGCGAACAGGATGGCAGCGGCGGGCAGTGCCGCGATGAAGAGCACAACACCATAGGTGATCCCGGTTGCGATGCCCGCGCTAGCGGGCGCGCCGATGATCGGAAAGAGCGCCGCAGCGGCCCCTTCACGCCAACCCCAGCCACCGACCGATAGCGGGACCATCATCGCGCACAGAACCAGCGGGATCAGTGTCGCCCAGGTCTCGGCCGGGAGGACGGTGCCAGTCGCGCGCGCGCAGGCATAGAAGCCGAAGATCAGGCACAGCGTTGTGATTGTACCATGGAAAAGAAAGACAGGTCGGTGGATCAGCCCGAGGATCATCTGGACAAAGCGCCCTGTCGCATGATCGCGCCGTGAAACGGCCCATACCACCAAAGCGCATCCTGTAAGTACCGCCAACACTATCCAGCCCAACCCAGCCCAGTCAGGCCCACTGGGCATTAAGAGCGCCATGGCAAAGCCCGCGAACATTAGCCCGAGAATGGCGATCTGGCCAAGCAGCCGTTCGGCCATCACAGACTGCGCGGCGCTGACCAAGTCCGCCGTGCCGCGGGCCCGGACCGCACGCGCCACATCACCTGCCACGCCGCCCGGCAGAACCGTGTTGATCAACTGTGCGAGATAGTATTCGCGCAGGGCAAACGCATAGCTGAACTGCATGCCGAATGTGTCGGCGGTGATTTTCCAGCGGCTTGCCATCGAGAAGGTGGCAGCCGTGACGGCCAGCAGGGACAATGCGATCCAGCTGATATCTGCGCCGCGCAGCCGCGCCAGCACCTCTGCCGCATCGGTCCACCATAGCAACGCGGCCAGGCAGCCAACAGAAACCAAAAGCTTGATCACGCGGGTCTTCATTGGCTTACCACATTTGAAACCCGCGCATGTGTGAACGCGTCGAGAAAGTCATTCCGGAAACTGTCCATGCGCCGCACCGGACCGTCGGCGGCTGGAACGAGCCCATCGGTCCAGCCCCAGTGGTCAATCAGGCCTAGCAGGCCGGGGGGGCCAATCATATGCGCGGCGATATCCTTGTTGTCGCTGCCTGCCACAAAGCCTGCAGGCTGGTGATCGCCCATGACGATCACCAGCGGCGCATCATCGCCAAGGCGCGCCACATGCGAGAACGTGGCCCGCAACGTGTAATCGACCGACTGGCGATAAGCATCGCGCACGGCGCCCCGATCCCGCCAGAGGTCCTTTGGTGTGGGTCCGCGATCTGCCATTTCGTTGAAAATCGTTCCGTCTCCGATCTCCTCCCACGGGACCATATCGGGGATCGGTGTCCAGGGCGCATGCGAAGAGATCAGAGCAATTTGCACGAAATCAGGGCGCGCGTCGGTGGGCAGAAGTGCTGGGTAGGTGGCCAGCGTGAACTGGTCGGGCATCGTGACCCAGCGAAAGCGCGCGCCCCTATATGGGATATCCGCTGCAGGGATAATCTTATCAAAGCCCATAACACGGCTTTCCGGCCATGCCATCGTGATCGCCGGCATGATCGCGGTTGTGCGATAGCCCGCATCCTGAGCGAAGTGAAACAGCCACTTGTGGTCGCTGGCCAGCATTGCGTTGTAGCGCCCGTTATCCGATGTCCAAAGCCCGCTGGCTAACGTTCCATGCGCGAGCCAGCTCTGACCGCCCGAGGTGGGTGAGGTCAGCCAACCGCTTTTCATCGCCATGCCTGACCACGCGATCTCGGCCTCGGCCTCGCGCAGTGTTTCCAGATGAGTCGGCGCATAGAGCGGATTGTCAAAACTGGCCCGTCCATAGCTTTCGATCCAGATCAGTAGAACGTCCCGCCCTTCAAGCGCGTTCAAAAAGCCTGTGGTGTCAGCGTAGGGATCGCCCTGCGCCTCGGCGGTAAATCGGGCGAGTTCGGTGGCGGTCTGTTCTACCTCGATCCCGCGTTTGAGCGTCAGGCGTGTGGTCCACGCGCTGCCCGGCGGGCTTTTGTCAAAGCGCCAGTATTCCAGGTGGTGCCCCACATCCGCTGCCGCCCAGCCTGCCCCCATGACCGCCAGCACCGCCGCCGATGCGCGCAACGGTCGGGGGGGCGCGAGGCTGGCCCAGACGCGCAGACTGCGCTCAAGCGCCAGGAAGAGGAGAACAAGCAGTCCCGCAGTGCCGATAACCGCCAGCACGGTCAGCACGCCCCCGATGCTATCGCGCAGCAGGGACAGGCCCGCCCCTATCAGGAAGGTATCGAGGACAAGATTGAACGTCCGGTCAAAGGCGCTGAACATCGCGAAGTCGGCGACTTTGATGACAACGGCCACCAGCAGCAAAAGCGCGAAGATGTAACTCGCGCCCCAGCGCCGCCCAATGGCCACCATCCCCAGCAGTAGCAGCGGCAGTTCCAGCGGCCAGCGCTTCAGTGTATTCCACCCCATAGCGTCGGGATGGTTCGGCAGGACAAGAACGGCAAAGATCAGCCCCGCCGCCATCGCAAGTGCCGCGACGCGTCTCATGCAGCGCGCCTTGCGAGCCAAAAGATGTCCACCAAGAACGACCAACTCAGCAACAGGGTTGTGATCACAATGACTGGGGTGACGGCAGCCTGAGGCGTCAGAGGAAAGATCAACATGATCAGCGTCGCGATCTGAATCACACAGATCGTCTTGCGGCGGAAGGATTGCGGAAGGGGCGCTTGCAATGCTGGCCAGACGAAAGATGCGCCGACAAAGGCGTAGCGCATGAAGCCGAGGATCAGGATTTCAGGTCCGGTGGTTCCGCTGGTCAGAAGCCACAAGGAGATGGCCGCACCCAAAGCGGCATCCGTCTCCATATCGAACCGCCCACCGAAATCTGACACGAGGCCAGCCCGCCGGGCCAGCCAGCCATCAGCGCCGTCCAGCGCAAAGGCCACACTTGCCACGCCAAACACCACCCAGACGGATACGCTAGGCGAAACAAGAGCTCCGGCCAGAAAAGCGACCATGGTCATGCGCATCAGAGTAATAGCGTTGCACGCGCCCAGAACCGGGTGTGGATAGCTGACCGCCATAGCATAGCCCACCAGAGTCACGGCGCCGACGAACACCAGAAGGGGCACCACAGCCGCGCCGAGTGTTAGATGCGCCGCCAGCGCCAGCACCGCGCCCAGAACAGCGGCAACACCCAGCAAATCGACCAGCGGTTTGCGGGTCTCAGGCGTCTGCGCGACAAGGTGTGGTGCATTGCGAAACATGTGCATTTTCACTCAATTCTTTTTCTAACCTAGCTCACTACGCGGCGTTCGACACCTCGGATAGCCCATGGCCAACCGGGCTATGCAACCATATCACGGAACTGTGACCGTCGCCGCCAGCGGCAGATGATCGGAGGCGCGGGCCACCTCGGCCGATGCCACGGCGCGCAGCTGCCTAACCTCGCCCGGCGCGTCGGTCAGGATACGATCCAGCGGCAAGATCGGTCGCGTGCTGGGAAAGCTGCGGCAAACAGGACCGCGGAGCGCTGTGCCTAACAGCCTGCGATTGAGCATCAGCCCGCCCCAGGGTCGCCATTCGTTCAGGTCTCCCAGCAGGATGGTTTGCATGGGAGGGCGTCGGCGCAGATACTGCCCAATGACCCTCATCTGAATGATGCGCAATGGCTGCGACAGGGACAGATGCGTGCTGATGAGCCGTACCGGGCGTTTATCGGAGGTTACCTCGAAAGACACTGCGCCACGATGACAATGGCCCGGCAGATCGATCACATCGGCCTGCATGCGTCGCAGCGACGGTGAAATAAACAGGATGGTTCCCAAAAATCCGTCGCTATCGGGCCCCCATCGTAGAGCGGGATCGTCGATGTATGTGAGCTTCGTGCGCGCGGCTATCTCGCGCACATCAAGGATACCTGCGTGAGGCGGGCGCTCCTCGTCGGCCTCCTGCAGGGCAAGAACATCCAAATCCAGAGGCGTCAGCGCATGATCCATTGCCTCTACAACCCGCCCGGGATCGACGCGGCCATCGCTTCCCTTTGCACGGTGGACGTTCCAAGTTGCGCATCTCAACTGCTCAGCCGGCATCCGTTCAAACCTGCCTTGTTTCCTAGGCGCCCTATATGACACGATACAGAAGTTTAATCACAAACACCCTAAAGCGGTGTTTTCGACCGCCCAGGCTCTGGGCGCGCGCGGAACAGGATAGATGACATGATGCGTACCCTCCTCGCCACGATGGCTTTCTTCGCCACCTTCACCGCAACCGCGCAGGCCGACATGGCGCGCTATAAGCTCGATCCCGAACACACTGCCATCTACTTCACCGTGGATCATATTGGCTTCGCCAAGACGCTCGGTATCTTCACCGATCTTGACGGCAGCTTCATGTATGACGTCGACACCCAGGAACTGGGCGATGTCGCTGTGACAATTAATGCAGCCTCGGTCAATACGTTCAACGAAGCGCGCGACGGACATGTGCGCAACCGCGATTTCCTGAATACTGCGGAACATCCCCAAATCACATTCGTCGCGAGTGGCGGCACACCGGTCAGCGATATGTCGGGCACGGTCACCGGCGATCTGACGATCCTCGGCGTGACGCGACCCGTGACACTTGACGTGACGCTGAACAAGGTCGCGGACTACCCGTTCGGCCACCAGCACCAGGTTCTGGGCCTTTCGATGACCGCTACGATCCAACGTAGCGACTTCGGCATGACCTATGCCGTGGCAAACGAACTGGTGGGGGATGAAGTCAGTATCAACATCGAGACTGAGGCGATGAAAACAGATTGATCACGGCTAGGGCCAACAACGTAAATATGGTGCAGACTATTCGGAACATAACCGACGGCCCCAATAGCACCTGCGCAACGCGGGAAACTCCCTTTGCACCTTATGAGACGAACGGCCCTTCATCCTGCGCACCAGATCCGAGACGGCGGTCTTCGGCGGCACCGATACGAACATATGGACATGGTCTGATGACAGCAGCCGGCGCAGGATGTCGGCCTCATTCTCGCGGCAGACCTGGCGAAGGATGTCCCGCACCCGCAGGCGCAACGCCCCGGTTGGCGGCTCGGTAGATGCCGCGTGCCTTAGCGCATGCGGCTATCAATGTCTCAGGAGCCGAGCATATTGGATAGCGTTTGGGCTCTGATGGAATGGACATCCCCTGATCTTTCATCTGGTAGGTTTTTGGATGGAAAGGCCTTGTTGCAGGGACCAGCGAACAAGCACAGATCGCCATTACCCATGCAGTTGCTCAGCCGACACGCTCGAACTTAGCGCGGCCAAGTTCGGTCATTCCGTTGAGAGCTTGCACCGAGCGCGTTGCCCAAATTGTTTCCGATGCGTCGCTGGTCCTTCGGATTGACTGCGGGATGCTGGGATGCCTTTCAAATTCAAAGCGTCGCGGCGGGATAAGTTTGCGAAGGCAAAATACCGTGTGAAGAACTGGGCCGAATGCAACGAAGCGCCCCGCCAGCGTGGTAACATGACGGTCTGGTTTGGCGAGAACGCGGTATCTGGATGGTGCGTAACGCGTTCAGACTAGCGTGGCGGTCAGCAGCAACAATCCGATCTGGCGATCAAGATGCGTCTTACCTTGCGAGTGGTGTTCGGCCTGCCCTTTCGGCAGACTCGGGGCTTTGCGCGCAGTCTGCTGCAGCTCATGGAACTGGATCTCCCCGTGCCGGATTACTCGACGCTCTGCCGACGTGCGCAAACACTTCTGATCGCGCCTGACATCCGCATGGCCGGTGGCCCGATCACGCTGGTTGTGGACAGCACCGGGTTGCGTGTCCGCGGTGGCCGCGACTGGATGCGGGAGAAGCGTGGGCTGCCAAAGGCTTGCAGTACATGGCGAAAACTGCATATCGGATTCAACCCGGAGAGCGGCGAGATCGTCGCGTCACGCCTAACAACCGAGCATGTCGGAGATCCCGGCGCATTGCCTGATCTTCTTGCCGAGGTGGCCGGTCCTGTTCACCGTTTCATCGCAGACGGTGCTTATGACGGTACACCAACCGCCGCAACGATCTGACAGGCTTTCGGTACGGATGTCGAGCTGATCATTCCGCCTCCGAAGAACGCCGTTCCCGGGGAGTGCGCCGCCCGCAACGCCCATATCGACATGATCGCCAAGGGCGCTCGTATTGCTAGCAGAAGGCCACTGGCTATGGCCAAAGATCGCGCGGCGAAGCCCAGATTGGGCTTTACAAACAAGTCAATGGATCAGAGCTGCACAGCCGAAAATTGGAGACCCAGACAACCGAAACCAAGGTCGCTGTCAAAGCTCTCGACCGCATGACTCATCTCGGTCGTGAGACCTATGAACGAATCGCCTAACGAACCGGGGAAAGGGGCAAATGCGGCCCAAGCGCTATGCGTGCAACGCGGTCCGTTCACTGCAGGCGCAAAACGCTGCTGGCTGCGACCGCGTTATTTATGACAGCAAAAATCCAGCTTGCGCTACCCGCCCGGCTTCTTTTGCCTCGCCACTGCAAAGTGCTCATC
>NZ_JAVAMO010000079.1 GCF_030758345.1 Ruegeria discodermiae | reverse complement strand
CGAAGAACTTGGTGGTCGCTGGTTTGTTTCGACGTCGTGAAAGCATGAAATCGAGGGTCTTGCCATGCTTGTCGACAGCTCGATAAAGGTAAGCCCAAGCGCCTTTAACTCTGATGTATGTTTCGTCCATTCTCCACGAACGATCATATGGCCCTTTGCGGCGACGTGCTGCCTCAGCGATTGCATCAGAATAACGCGTTACCCATCGGTTTAGCGTGGTGTGGTCCACTGAAACACCGCGCCCGGCCATGATTTCTTCCAGATCCCGGTAATGCACACCGTATC
>NZ_JAVAMO010000078.1 GCF_030758345.1 Ruegeria discodermiae | reverse complement strand
ATGGTCACGGTTGCCGTATTGGCCGTCGAGGTGATCCCATCGGTGACATCGTAGTTGATCGTCACATCGAACGGCACGCCGACAGCTAGGTCCTCGAACTGGCCATCGCTGAGTGAAAACAGCCCGGTCTCAGGATCGGTAGAGCTGGTCAGAACACGGCCATCGGCTGCAGTGACAGTGACGTTCTCAACATCGAGGTCCTCGCCGTCCGGGTCAGTTGCCGTTGCCAGAAGGTCGACCATGCGACCGGTTTGGTCCTCGCCAAAACTCGCCGTGATCACCGAGACGACCGGGGATGTGTGATCTCCGCCTTGACCACCATCGTCGTGACCCTCGCTATCTTCGTGGCCTGTGCCG
>NZ_JAVAMO010000077.1 GCF_030758345.1 Ruegeria discodermiae | reverse complement strand
TCGCCCACATCCAGGAAGTTCCACCAGGCGTAATCCTCGACCGTGTCCAGCGCGCCATCGACCACCGAGAACTTGAACGTGTCATTGCCCTTGCCGCCGATCAGCGTATCCGCCCCGGCGCCGCCATCCAGCAGGTCGTTGTTATTGCCACCATCCAGCACATCGTCGCCCGACCCGCCATAGAGACTGTCGCCGCTGCCATTGCCGTTCAGAACGTCATTGCCGATATTGCCATAGAGCAGATCGCCGCCATCCCCGCCATAAAGCGTGTCATCGCCGGCCAGACCGTCAAAAATATCCGTCCCGCCACTGATCAGCGCAAGATTGTCATCATTGCCATCCGTCAACAAAACAGCCGCAGGATCAATCGG
>NZ_JAVAMO010000076.1 GCF_030758345.1 Ruegeria discodermiae | reverse complement strand
GTTGTTCCGTACTCTCTTTGAGGGATTCACAACGCGATTCCATATGGTTAATCGTGGTGAATGAATAAACCATCATCCGCCCGTTGCCGCGTCACGAACTGGTCTAACTACGATGCCGCGCTCAAGAAGCGCGGCTCTCTTCTTGTCTGGCTGGACAAGGACATGACCTAGCTCGCAACGCGCAAGGGTCGGCCTGGTCGCCCGCCGGTTTTTTGGAATGCGGCGATCCAATTCTGCCTGTCGATCAAAGTGCTGTTCAAGCTGCCTCTGAGACAGACAGCGGGGATGGTCGCCAGCCTCTTGCGCATGGCCGGGCTGGACTGGCCGGTTCCCGATTACTCCACCCTTTGCCGTCGGCAGAGGAATTTGGCCGTTCAGATCCCGTATCGCCGTGCCGGCGGTCCGCTCAACCTGCTGGTCCCCTCTCGGGACATTGCTGCGCAATGCCCTGTCGGACAGCT
>NZ_JAVAMO010000075.1 GCF_030758345.1 Ruegeria discodermiae | reverse complement strand
TTCGAACAAACGTCTACCAAGTCCCTGTCCCTGCACCTCAGGCCTGACAAACATGCGTTTCATCTCGACAGCATCCTGCCTGATCCGGCGCATTGCGCCGCAGCCCACTAGATGCCTATCCTGGCCACGAGCCAACGCTAAACGTCCATCTGGTGGCAGCATCTCATCAAGATGGTCGATAGAACTGCGCACCAGATCTTCGGGTGACAGGACTGGTCCACCGGCGGCTTCAAACGCTTTAAGGACGACGCTGTAATAGTCGAACAACAACTCCTCGAATGCCGCCACGTCAGACACTTTGGAGACAAAAGAAACGTCCGAGATCATAGTAGATAGCCCCCACCGCAGCTCAAAAACTGTCGCACCTTGGTTTCGAAAATGCAACTTAGACCGTGCAAAGCGAGATCAGAACCAATGCCCGCTAGGTTCTGGACCTATTAATTTGGTTGCCGTCATCCCGCCTGCGTGATTCATACCCG
>NZ_JAVAMO010000074.1 GCF_030758345.1 Ruegeria discodermiae | reverse complement strand
CTAACTGATTTACTCGACCAGATTCCGACGGATGACGAGATCGGCACCGTGACCGCGGACGGCGCTTACGACACGCGCCGCTGTTACAGCGCCATCATCGAGCGTGACGCCGCCCCGATCATTCCGATCCGCAGCAATGGTCGACCATGGAAGGAAGACTGCTCGGCTGCTCGGGTCAGGAACGAAACACTGCGCGCCACCCGGCACTACGGTCGGGCGTTCTGGAAACGCTGGACAGAATATCACGCTCAGAGCCGGATCGAGGCGAGCCCTCTCATGGTTTGCGACCAAAGCACTGCCGGGCGGTGGATGCGGTGCCTCAAGGCATTCGGCGAGCGCATCGCAGCGAGAGACCCCGACCGACAAACTGCCGAAATCCATATCCGCATCGCTCTCCGGAACCGCTTCAATGCACTCGGCACCGCCGAATTCACTCGTGTGGCATGACATCAGCGGGGAAAGGGGCCATCACGCCTCAAGCGTAAATTACGCAACAACGCCTGTCC
>NZ_JAVAMO010000073.1 GCF_030758345.1 Ruegeria discodermiae | reverse complement strand
CGGACAGGCTTGTCGCGTGAATGTCGGCCTGGGATGCAGGACCTAATTCCCCTGTCATCAAGGGCTTCGCGGAACCAGTCTGCGTCATAGCCTCGATCTCCCAGTAGCCAGTCCGCCGATGGCAGACTGTTCACCAGAGCCTTGGCTCCCGTGTAATCGCTGACCTAGCCCGCGGATATGAAGAAGCGGATGGGGCGTCCGAGGCTGTCAGCAACAGCGTGCAGTTTCGTATTCATGCCACCCTTGGTACGCCCGATCAGCCTGCCGCGCGCCCCTTTTTCAACCGCAGGCTGGAGGCCGTGCGGCGCGCTTTGAGATATGTTGCGTCAATCATAATCGTCTTGTGATCCGTGCCTTCAGCAGCCAGCCCGGTCATGATCCGAGCGAATACACCCATATCGCTCCACCGCTTCCAACGGTTGTACAGTGTCTTTGGTGGTCCATATTCACGTGGCGCATCGGACCAACGTAACCCATTGCGATTGATGAAAATAATCCCGCTCAGTACACGACGATCATCAACT
>NZ_JAVAMO010000072.1 GCF_030758345.1 Ruegeria discodermiae | reverse complement strand
TGAGTTTCAGGGGTATAACATGAGCAATCTATTCTGGTTGACTGACGAGCAGATGGCGCGGCTTCAGCCTTACTTTCCAAAGAGCCATGGTAAGCCGAGGGTTGATGATCGACGCGTTCTGAGCGGGATTATTTTCATCAATCGCAATGGGTTACGTTGGTCTGATGCGCCGCGCGAATATGGGCCGCCAAAGACACTGTACAATCGCTGGAAACGATGGGGCGATATGGGTGTGTTCGCTCGGATCATGAACGGGCTGGCTGCGCAGGGAACCGATCATAAGACCATCATGATTGACGCAACATACCTCAAAGCGCACCGCACGGCTTCCAGCCTGCGGTTGAAAAAGGGGGGCGTGGCAGGCTGATAGGGCGCACCAAGGGTGGTATGAATACGAAACTGCACGCTGTTACTGACAGTCTGGGACGCCCCATCCGCTTCTTCATATCCGCTGGGCAGGTGAGCGATTACACGGGCGCCAGGGCTCTGGTGAACAGTCTGCCATCGGCTGACTGGCTGCTGGGAGATCGAGGCTATGACGCCGACTGGTTCCGCGAAGCCCTTAATGACAGGGGAATAAAGCCCTGCATCCCAGGTCGAAAGTCACGCGACAAGCCCGTCCGATACGACAAGCGCCGCTACAAACGACGCAACCGCATT
>NZ_JAVAMO010000071.1 GCF_030758345.1 Ruegeria discodermiae | reverse complement strand
CGCCCTATTCTGTTGAAAAACTCTAGCTTGATCGATGGATGAACTGCTGATTCAATTCGTCTTACGAGCGGGAGGATTGGCCGATGATGGGAGCAAGACAGGAAGCTCAAGCGGCACTGTTTTATGAGTTCTCTCTGGAAGATCACGTTCCTCAAGATCACCTTTTGCGATCCATTGACCGGTTAGTCGACCTGAGCAGCATTCGCACTCATCTGTCGGATTTCTATAGCCACACGGGCCGACCTTCTGTCGATCCTGAGTTACTGATCCGTATGCTGCTTGTGGGCTATTGCTTTGGCATCCGATCGGAGCGGCGGCTCTGCGAGGAGGTACATCTGAACCTTGCATATCGGTGGTTTTGCCACCTCGATCTAAGCGACAGGATCCCTGATCACTCGACGTTTTCCAAGAACCGTCACGGTCGTTTCCGTGGCAGCGAACTGCTGCGGCATCTGTTTGAGATGACCGTCACGCGCTGCATTGAGGAAGGTCTGGTCAGCGGGCAGCGCATGGCAGTCGATGCCAGCCTGATTGAGGCAGATGCTAACAAGCAGAACTCGACGCCGAAGGAAGAGTGGGACGCGTCGGCCATTGATCCGGCAGATGCGCCCCGTGCTGTGCGTGAGTACCTCGACACGCTGGACGAGGCCGCCTTTGGTGCGGCCAGCGAGGTGCAGCCAAAGTTCACCTCCCATTCCGACCCAGCCAGCCAATGGAC
>NZ_JAVAMO010000070.1 GCF_030758345.1 Ruegeria discodermiae | reverse complement strand
GGTCAATCAGGCAGGCTGAGGTCGGATCCACCAAAACCATGCTGGACCGCGTAAGGGACAAGTTCGGCATGGTCCCAGACTGGATGATTGCCGATACCGCTTACGGCTCCGGCCCGATGCTCGGCTGGCTCGTGGATCGCAAGATCTATCCCTACATCCCTGTGATCGACAAGGCCGGGCGCCTCGACGGGACCTGGACGCGCACAGACTTCGACTGGGATGCGGAGAATGACCAATACATCTGCCCAGAAGGACACGCGCTCAAGCAGTTCCGACGCAATTACTCTGATCCGAACCGGGGTCCGACGGGCAAGGGTACCGCGAAGTATCGTGCTCTGAAACTGACATGCCAGGTGTGCCCGTCAAAACCCAAATGCTGCCCCAACGCCGATGCCAGATCGATCACGCGCGAAGAGCACGAAGACGCCCGTCAGGTCGCCCGAGAGCTGGCCAAGACGGATGAATACGCGATTGCGATGAAGCTCAGGAAAAAGGTGGAAATCCTCTTCGCTCACCTCAAATGCATTCTCGGGTTGGGCCGGCTGCGACTACGTGGCCCATGTGGCGCGAATGATGAATTTCTTCTCGCCGCCACCGCCCAGAACCTCCGCAAATTGGCCAAGCACTTTCCTGCACCGCAGAAAACGTGCAAAGCCTGATAAGAAATGCGCTTGCGCGCTCTTCAGAGCACAACTTTCTGCGCCTGCAACACTTTGTCTTTCAACAGAATC
>NZ_JAVAMO010000007.1 GCF_030758345.1 Ruegeria discodermiae | reverse complement strand
AGCAAAAAAGTCCGAGGACGTGTCGATGTTCTGAGCGTCTAGAAGCTCAGCAAGTTCTTCCAGAACCAGCTCTTCTTCAGTCATACTGGGAAACCGCGATGAAAGCCTCTGTGCGAGGATAACAACCAAAAGCTGACCGCGAAAGGGCCCTCTCCCGTTGAGCTCAGTAACGGACTCAAAACCCGTCGCTCGGCAAATAAGGTTGAGGTGTCAAAAGCTGCTCAGGATCGCCTCAAACGGGAATATTATTGGCACTGCCTGGAGATTTTGCTAAGACAAACAGGCAGAACGGCGAAAGCGTCGCTCTCGGTTGGCTTTCACAGCGACTGCCCGAGGAAGTGCTTATGTATGCAGCCATCGTGCTTTATCTTTTTGCGGCAGCGGTCGTTGGCTTGCTTGGCCGCGAAACCGCAGCGGGTTTCATTGGCATTTTCCTGATTGCCGTCGTGCTCAGCCCGATCATAGCACTCATTCTTTTGGTTCTGATACGTCCGAATAAGCGCGCCCGCCTGATGATTGAGCAGGGCAAGCTGGATCGAGAAGAGATGCGACTGAATCGTCGTAGCGCGGCAAAGTCGAAATAGTTGCACGAGGTCGGGCTATATGACTCAGAAAGCAGGCGCGGCGTCCGCTGATGATGATGAAATCGAGGCGGCATCGCGTTGGCGCAGGCTTGGCCTCCGGGTCCGGTTCTGGCGCAGGCGTCACGCCTTTTCGATCGGCCTGACACTCCTGATCATTGTCTTTCTTGTGGCACTCGCCCTTCCCAGGGCGATCGTGAACGTGCCTGCGGGGCATGTCGGCGTGCTTTGGAAACGATTCTTCGGCGGCACTGTTACCACCGAATACATGGCCGAAGGCATTCACCTGATCTTTCCGTGGGACAGAGCCTATATCTACGATGCGCGATTGCGCACCATTGTGCATTCCTACGATACTATTTCGTCCAACGGGCTGAGCATGCAGGTCGAGATTGCGACGCGCTATCGCATCAATCGAAGCTCCGTGGGCACCCTGCACAAGGAAATCGGCCCGAACTATCCCAACGTGCTCTTGAACCCTGAGATCGGTTCGAACGCCCGCGAGGTGATCTCGCGCTATACGCCGGAGCAGCTCTATACTGACGCCCGGGCATTCATTCAGGCGCAGATACTGGAACGCATGGTCACTCAGCTGGGATCGTCCCTGATTTCGCAAAGCCCGTCGGGACAGCTTGTCTATGTGGAGGACACGTTGATTCGTTCCGTCGCGTTGCCGGATTCCGTCGTCGAGGCAATCGAACGCAAGACGCAGCAATACCATGTCATGCTCGAATATGATTTCCGGATTGAGCGCGAGGAACTGGAGCGCCAGCGCAAGAATATTGAGGCGACGGGCATTCGTGAGTTTCAGGAGATCGTATCAGGTACGATCACCGATGAGTATCTACGCCTGCGAGGGATCGACGCCACTCTGGCCATTTCGACCTCGGATAATTCAAAAATCATTGTTATGGGCGGTTCGGACGGGCTTCCTGTGATCCTGAATACTGGTGAGTTTGAAGGCAGCGGAACAAGAGGCCGGAGTGAAACGCTGGAAGACATCACCGTGCCGCTGAACCAAAACGCTGCCCTGACCGAGACACAATCCACCAACGCCATACAACCAGACCCCTACCGTCTCCAGCATTCAGGTGCGATTGCGACGCCGGACGGGGTGGGCGAGAGCGTATCGTCCGGGGCTGTGGCGACGACCCAGCCGCAACTGATCACATCCGAACCCCGGGATGCGGGGCATGAGAGCTTCGCGGCTGAGCAGGAAGGGCTGCAGCAGGAACCGCCGATGCATGCAGACAAACCTCAAGAAGAACCCGGATCGGGGCAGCAAACACCCGCAGTGGTGCAATCGGACGGGTCTGCGGCCACTGGCGCAACACCCAATCCCAAACCCTAGAGCGCGGAGCAGGTGTTTGCGGACGAAAAATCTGGGCAGAGTTTGATGGTAGTGGATGGGGTTCTTTCGTGACCGATTCGAGGTACCTAATTGGCGATGGGGGATCGTGCGCACTCTGTCTCAGAGTGCCTCTCATGAAACACTCGCCCACTGAGGTGCTATGCAGCTTTTTGCACTGATCACGCGGAAAGCTGCGCTGCCGCTGAAGGCGCTCAGTCTGGTGGCTGCAGGCTCCAGCCTGTGCACCGTGGGCATCATGGTGTTGGTCAACCGGGCGGCGCAGGATATCGCGTCGGAGGGCATCGATAATGTGGATTGGCTGATGGCCGGTCTCTTTTGCGTGGCACTGGCGCTGTTTCTAGTTTTTGAGTTGCGCCTTCTGTCCAGATTCGCGGTGCTGGTCGAGGATGCAATCCATGAGGCGCGTTGCGATCTCATCGGCCTTTTGCGCATGCTCAACCCTGCGCAACGGGACAGGATCGGCGATGCCGAACTCTTTGACTGCGTTACGCAGGCCTCGAACACGATCTCGCAGAACAGCCAGTATATCGCGATCGCGTTCCGGTCGGCGATCATGGTCATCGCGATCCTCGGCTACATCTTTGCCACCTCCAAGGCGACTTTCGTAATGCTGACTCTGGCGATTTTGTTCGCCGGATATGTTTATTTCCGCCGCGGTCAGCAGGTGATGCAGTCGCACATGCAGGTCGCGGCGGATGATAGACGGATGTTTGAACAGATCACCGACCAGTTGGACGGCTGGAAAGAGGTCCGCATGTTCCGCCCGCGCCGCGAGAAGCTTGCCGCAGCTTTCGACCGGTCAGTAGAACGTGCCGCAGAGAGCCGGATTGAGATGCAGAATGTAGGTTTCGACCTCTATATCTTCGGGCAGTTAGCACTGTTCTTCCTGCTTGGCGTCGTGGTGTTCGTGGTGCCCAGCTACACCGATATCAGCGCGGGCAACCTCACAAAAACGGCGACCGCGGTGTTGTTCATCATCGGGCCCATCGGGCTCGTTGTTCAGGCGGTTGCGGTTCTGGGCGCGGCCGAGGCTTCGGCAACGCGCATCCTAGGGCTTGAGGCGCGCCTGTTGGAATATGCCGCGAGTTCGGGTGAGCACGCCAGTGCCGATCCGGTGAGATTTGCCCAGTTCGAGCGCATCGTGCTTGAGGATGCCGAGTATGAGTATCCCGCCAAACAGGATGTCGAACCCTTCCATCTGGGTCCGGTCAATCTGCATGTCGCGCGCGGAGAGATTCTGTTCATCTCGGGCGGCAACGGATCGGGCAAATCGACACTGATGCGGATACTGACTGGGCTCTACGTACCCTCAGCGGGTCGTCTCAAGGTTGACGGGCGCGCCATCAGCGAGGTCAATGCCCAGGACTTTCGCGCACAGATCGCGTCTGTTCTGTCCGATTTTCACCTTTTCCCGGAACTCTTTGGCCTGCGCAGTGTTCCCGCCGAAACGGTAGCGGCGCAGCTCAGGCTCTTTGAGTTGGAAGGTATCGTTGGTGTAGAGGGCGCGCGCTTCACGACGCTCAATCTATCGACAGGACAGAAGAAACGCCTCGCTCTGGTGGTCGCTCTGCTGGAGGATCGCCCGCTGCTAGTTCTTGATGAATGGGCAGCCGATCAGGACCCGCATTTCCGCAAGAAATTCTATCGCGAGATCCTGCCCAAGCTGAAGACCGAAGGAAAGACCATCATCGCAGTGACCCATGATGATGCCTATTTCGACGTGGCAGACCGGCGCATCCATCTCAGCGAGGGGATGCAGATCGATGCTGGCCCCGCCGCGCCGGCGGGGAACTGATCGCGATGGAGTTCCTGCGGCAACTGCTCAACGACCTGGAGGTGGATCGCCGCAGATTTCTGGTGATGCTCGCGCTGTCGGCGCTTGCCACAACGATGACGATTGCGGTCGTCAACCTGTCTCTTGGGCGGGAGGAGGACGATAGCGGCTTTGGGCTGGCGCTCTACTTCCTGCTGAGCATTATTGTCTACAGCGTTGCGCAACGATCGCTGATGCAGGAGGCGGCAAACGGTGCGGAGCGGATGATCGCCGATCTGCGTCGCAGCATTCTGGAGGCAACGCGCGACGCCGATTACGCCGCGCTTCAGCGCATTGGGCGAGCACCGATCTACAAGGCGGTGACGCAAGAGGCGCAGACAATCTCGGACACCCTGCCGCTGATCGTGGTCGGTGCTCAGCAAAGCCTGCTTCTGATATTCATGTCGCTATACATCGCCTACCTGTCAACGATTGCCTTCGTGCTTGTGGGTCTGTTCGGGATCTTTGCGGTGGGGTTCCATGTGACGCGGCTGAACGCATTGCACAAACAGACCGATGCACTTTCGGTCACTCAGAACGGGCTATTCACCGCTTTTCGGGGTATGCACTCAGGCATCAAGGAGATCACCTTCAACGAGGCGCGGGGCGCCGATGTCGAAGCGCAGTTGAGATTCCAGTCTGACGAAACGCGTGCGACGACAAACCGGATAAGGCGGCACTGGGCGCGCGAATATGTTCTGACGCAGACGCTTTTCTACATTCTGCTGGGTGTGATGGTTTTTGTGGTGCCCCTGTTCACCGACACCTATCACGACGTCGTCCTTCAGGCGACCATGGCCGCACTCTTCATGATCGGAGCGCTTTCCAGCCTCGCGCAGGGGGTTCCTGCGGTGAACAACACCATACGGGCGCTTCGAAACATTCACAATCTGAACGACCGCCTGCGCGCGGCGGCGGCTGAAAGTGACGATGAGCATCCGCTGTCCTTCGACACGCAACCCAAATCACTGACGCTTGAGGGCGTGAGTTACACGTTCCACGACGCAGAAGGCCGGGCGAGCTTTGTGTTGCAACCAACAGATGCGTCCTTTCATAGGGGTCAGATCAGCTTCATCACCGGCGGAAACGGGTCGGGAAAGTCGACCTTGTTCCGGTTGATGACAGGCCTCGTCCATCCCGATGCAGGCCGTCTTCTGCTTGATAGGGTGCCGATCGAAGCGGAACAGTTCGGCGCCTATCGCGACGGGGTCGGCGTGGTTTTTTCCGACTATTACATGTTCCGCTCGCTCTTTGGGCTCGAAGATGTCGATCCTTCGCGGGTCGCCGCCCTGCTTGCGCAGTTCGAACTGAGCGATAAGGTCGAACTGGCCGATGGGGCCTTTACAACAACAGAACTGTCGGCTGGTCAGCGCAAGCGTCTGGCCCTGATCGTGGCCCTGCTGCAGGACGCGCCGATCCTCATGCTTGACGAATGGGCCGCAGATCAGGACCCGCATTTCCGTCGGGTTTTCTATCGCGAGGTCCTTCCGGCGCTGGCCGCCGAAGGACGGATTGTCATCTGCATCACCCATGACGAACAGTATTTCGATGTCGCCGATACGGTCTATGCTATGGCGGACGGACAGATGGCCAAGGTGCGCTGAGGCCATGCCCCGCTTGGTTCTTGTCACGGAGTGTTATTGCGAGGTTCAGGTCGAATGCCGGGAAATGCGATGATGAAACGACTACCTCTGATTGCGATGCTGATAACCGGTCTGGCTGCGGATGCGCAGACCACCGAAGAGCTTCTGGCGGTGCCATACCGGCCAAATCTTGTCCCAGAGCTGACGGATGACGGTGCCCAATACAACGAGCGCCTGTCGGACGCGCGCCGCCCGCCCGAGTGGTTTCTGGGCATCTATTCGGGGTCGACCGTCAGCACCTATTTCTATGTGGCGAGCGGTATCTGCGAAGTCCTCTCGGCCAATTTCGCCCAACATCGGATTCACTGCGCCGCCCTGCAATCCGAAGGATCGCAGGAGAACATTCATTTGATGAATGGTGGACAAGCACAATCCATATTGGTTCGCGGAGACGCAGAGGCCGGGTATTCAGAGGACGCCTCGATGATACCACGCGCGCGCTTCGGTACAGCGTTGATCAACCATGCAGGTGTTATGGTTGTCGCTCGGAACTCCGGGATTGACTCAATTGCCGACTTGCGGGGCAAAAGGATCAACCTTGGCGTGGAAGGATCGACCACCCGCCAATTGTGGCAAAACCTGCTGGCCGCAAACGGTCTTTCGTCGGCCGATCTGGGCGAAGTGCGCAACGCCACGCGCGACGACAATCTGCGGTCTCTCTGTTCGGGTGAGATCGACGCGTTCCTCAGCCTGATTGGCCTGATCTCGCCGGCACTTATCGAGACGGCGGCGCGTTGCGGTGCGCGCGTTGTCAGCTTCGAGGAAGATGACCAGATTGCGGGCGTGGTAGAACCATTTGATCCCGAAGCCGGCACTGATACCGCTGCCACTCAGTTGGAAATCCCCGGTGCCTTCGATTTCGAAGTATCGCTGCTCTTTCACGAAGAACTGCCCGCCTATGTGACCTGCCACCTGACCCGCGTGCTGTTTGGAAACCCCCAGATACTGCTCGCGCAGCATCTCGCACTATCGATTCAGGACCCGGCTGAAATGTTGGCTGCCGATCATGAGATGCCGCTGCATCCTGGTGTCGAACAGTATCTGAAGGAGCGAAACTGTGCGGAGGTCCCAACCGTTTCGCCGGATTTCCCGTCGCTCAGGATGGAGTTGGGGGATAGCCCGGACTAGGAAGCAGCCCTATTTCGGAACTACCTGAAGGGGTCAGCGGAGCACTCCTTAGCCGAGTCTTTCCTTAGGACGCTCTTCCGCGGCGTCGGCGGCCTTCAGATGCCTCCTGTCCGCTTGCTGGAGAATATGTTCGATGATGCGGGCGTTTGCCGGTCCATTGCGCTGGTCGAGCATATCCGCGTGCTGGCCCGAGCCCTGGTAAGTCTGGAAGCGCGCGCAGGTCAGCGTGCGCCAGCGCGACCAGGCCGCATCGGCTTCCCAATGCTGTTCCGACCGGATCTGGTGAATGTTCGCCTTTGCGGTTCCAGAGGTTACCAGCGGGTCGAGATATTCGATGAACCGCCGCATCTTGGCAATCAGAGTGGTCTGGGCTTCGGTATCATTGACTGCCGCCTGATAGGTGCCGCCTTCCTCCGCCATCTGGTTCTGAAGATAAGACAGATCTGCCTGGATTTTTGCTTCGATCTCATCGGTCGAGCGTTGGACAGGCGCAAGATTGGCCGGGGTGTCCAGAAGGATCAGATCCGCAACCCGGTATCCTCTGGCCTCCAGCGCCTTTGTCACCTCGAAAGCAAGCAGCGCGCCGCCGGAAAGACCGAGCAATCGGATCGGTTTGTCGCCTGTGACAAAGGTGATCGCGTCGACATATCGCGCCATGCGGTCTTCGGTTTCGATGAAGTCGAACGCGTGCAGGCGGGTATGCTCAAGGGCATTTGCAAGCCGGGAAAACGCGGCCCCGTATCCTAGCAGCGGGGGCATGGCAAAGAGATCGGAACCCGTAGCGGTATTCAGAGTTGTAGGCGTTTCCACTGGCGGAACATCATAAGGCCGCGCCATTTGCGGTGCCGGTTTCGCCTGGTGTCGCGGTGCCTGTGATCGCGCCTCTTCCAGCATGTCGCGGACCACGGCGTTCAGCAGGTCGGGCGGGAGGATATCCGGGTCGGCGCGCAGTGTGATGGACAACTGGCCGTTCTGCACAAGGGCAAGTCCGTCGATGGGAGCAAGCGCCGATGCCGCCGGGTCGATCATGGTGCCGTGGGCCCCGGCAATGACGGGTCCTGGTTGTCCTGCCGCCTGCGTGCCGAACTCACCGAGATAGTTGAAGACGATTGCGCCTTTGACACGCTGCGACAATTCCGCGTCACCCGCAAGAAGGCGCAGGAAACCCGCGCCGCCGGAGGGCACGGCGGCAATCGCATCGGCAACTTTGTCTGGTTCACCCGCGGTGCTCGCAGGCAGGGCGACTGGGTAGATCGCCGTGCACCAGCCAACGGTCTCGGACAGGTCCGCCGCGCGCAGCAACGGCGCGCGGCCATGCCCTTCGAGCAAGAACAGGAGGTCGCCAAGGGCGAGGGCGCGGCGCAGCGCGGAGGCGAAGGCGCTGAGCAGCAGGCTCTCCATCCCCGGGCCGACTGACGCCAGCAACTGCGAAGTCGCCTCGGCAGGCAGTTTCGCGCTTGCATTGCACATGGACCGGTTCGAACAGGGTCGGTTCCGAGCCCATGGCGGCCGCGCCACCGCGTCGAGCAGATGCCGCCATTCCACGCTTTCGCGTTCCAGCGCAGGCAGTCCCCGCAGTTCGGTCTCGGCATTCGCCAGATCAGAGATCGACCACCCGGTTTCCAGTGTGAGCGGTTTTCCCGCCATCAGGTCGTTCAGATCCTTGAGGATCAGCCGCCAGCTATAGCCATCCACGGCGAGATGGTGGACGATCAGCACCAGAAACTCGCCTTTGGTCTCGTGGCTGATCCGAGCGGCGGACATGAGCCGCCCCTCGTCGATGGTCAACGCGCGTTGAAGGGCTTCCGCGATATCCTGCACCGCTGCATCGCTGTCTGTACGATGATGTTCGACGGTGCCAATGGCCGCGTCCGCGTGGCCGCTCAGGTCTTGATGCCATGCGCCTTCGATCTTGCGGAAACGGGTGCACAACGCGGGGTGTTTCCGGGCGAGTTCAACCAGATTTGCGCGGATGTGCTCGCTGGGCTCGGACCCGTCAAGCCGCAGGGTGACCGCCTGATTGAAATGGTTCAGGTCGCCGTCGAAACGCGCAAAAAACCAGTTCTGGATCGCCGTCACCGGTACCACATCGCTTTGGCGTTTGCCTGCCACCGGCAAGTCGGGCTTTGCAGACTCCACCTGCCGGACAAGCAATTCGACGCTTCGACAAAGGTAGAGGTCGGTGACGCTGGCGGCTATTCCCTGGGCTTTCAGTGCGCTCACGATCAGGACGATTTTCAGGGAATCGGCCCCCAGATCAAACAGGTCATCCTGACGGCCTATCGCGTCGCGGCCCAATACCTGCATCCAGACCGAGGCGATCTGCTGCTCCAGCCCGGGCTTGGGGGCGTCCGCGTCAGTCAAACGCGGGCTGGCCGGGGCGGGCAGGGCGGCCTGATCGATTTTGCCGCTGCTGGTGAGCGGCCAGGCCTTCAGCGTGACAATACGTGAAGGGACCATTGCCGAAGGTAAAATGGTACTTGCATGGCGGCGCAGCTCCCGCTCTTTGCCGTGCCCCACGACATAGGCGCAAAGCATATCCTCGCGGACCAGTGCCAGCGCGGATTGGACATCCGGGTGTGTTTCCAGCGCGGCGGCCACCTCGCCCGGTTCTATCCGTTGCCCTCTGATCTTGACCTGCGCATCGTCGCGACCGGCATAGAGCACTGTGCCGTCTTTCGTCCAACAGCCAAGATCGCCGGTTCTGTAGAGCCGCATGCCGTCCGGGCCCTTCACAAATCGTGCTGCCGTTTGTGCGGGGTCGAGATATCCCAGGGCAAGGCTCGCACCGGCCAGGCAGATTTCACCCGGTACTCCGATGGGAACGGGGCTCTGAGTGTCGTCAAGGATCAGGACCTTCGTGTTGGCGATGGGGCGGCCGATTGGGATCGGGCCATCGGCTGATGTGACCCGCTGGATCGTGGAACAGACTGCGTTTTCGGTTGGCCCGTAGGCATTGAAGTAAGAAAGCCGCGGCGCATAGTGGGCCACGTCCTTGTGCAGAGGGGCCTCGCCAGCCGTGATCAAGACCCGCAGATGCGGCAGGTCCGGCTGCCTCAATGCCGCCAGATAGGCCGGGGGCAGGGTCGCGACGCTGATGCGCTCATCGGTCATCCAGGATGCAAAATTCGCCCCGTCGCGCACCCGCTCAGCGGTCGCCGGCACCAGAGTGGCCCCGCTGGTCAGAGTGGTGAAGATTTCGGCCAGAGACGCATCGAAGGCGGGAGAGGCGAAGAACAGCACGCGATCCCCCAGCGCCAGACCGAATGCGGCGTTCTGCGCTGCAACCATGTTCAGAAACGCGCCGTGGCTGACGCGCACGCCCTTGGGGCGACCGGTCGAACCGGAGGTGAAGATCAGATAGGCGCAATCGGGATGTGTCTGTAACGCGTTGGCGGCCCGGACACCCAAGGTGAGATCGCCACGGGTGGCGCTAGGGGGTGCCAGATCTGAAACAACGCTGCCCGCGGCATCAGACAGGACGAGCCTGCATCCCGCTTCGGCCAGAGTGCGGTCGATCCGGGCCTTGGGATGGTCGGGCTCGAGCGGCAGGTAGACGCCTCCGGCCTCCATCACAGCAAGGAGCGCGACGATAAGATCGGTGCCGCGTTCCATGCAGACGCCAACCGCCTCACCCGGAGCAAGCTGCCCGGTTTCAACAAGCCATCTGCCAAGTGCCTGCGCCCGCGACTTCAGTTCGGCATAGCTGAGCGGGTCCGGACCGGCGATTGCAAGCGATTGCGGGGTTTGCCCGGCCTGCGCCCAGACCGCTTCGGGGATGGTTCCGGTCGGAAGCGGCGCAGATGGACCCGCCGAGAAACGGTCAAGTTGCGCCTGTTCTGACTGCGGGATCAGCTCAAGCGCTCCGATGGCGGCTTCACTTGCTGTCGTGATGCTCGCAGCGAGGCTCTGAAGGTGAGCGATCAGGCGGTCCATGCGGTCGGCATCAAACAGATCGGTATTGTACTCCACCGCGCCGCGGAGAGCGTCTCCATCCCGGGTGATATGGACCGTCAGGTCGAACCGCGCGATATCGTCGGCAAGGGGCAGCGGCGTGAGTGTCACGTCCCGAAGCCCGATCTCCTGCGCCTCGGCAACATTGTAGACGATCATCGCATCGAACAGCCCGGCGCGGCTGGTATCGCGCTCAACGTCCAACTCATCGATCAGCGCGTCGATCGGATAGGCGGCATGCGCCGTTGCCTGCGCGATGGTTTCGGCCACGTTGCCCAGAAACGTGTCGAAGGGCATCGCCGCCGACACTTGATCTCTCAGAACGACCGTGTCCACATGGAATCCGACCTGGGCGGCGCGATCCTGCCCCTGACGGGCCGCGATGGCGGTGCCGAGCCAGATGTCCTGCTCGCCGGTATAGCGGTGGAGCAATACCTTCACGAGCGCAGTGAGCAGAGGGAATAGGCCACCATTCAACGTCTCGGCGCGTCTGCAAAGAGACTCTGCAGCGGCAGCGTGAAATCTGAAGGGGATCGTATGACCTGCGCTGGTCTTGACCCTCGGGCGCGGGCGATCCGCAGGCAAGTCGAGCCGGGTTGGCCCGCCGTCAAGCTTCTCGTGCCAATAGGCGCGCGCTGCGGCCAGTGGTCCCTCGTGCGCCTGCTGGAGCCGGGCCATCTGCTTGTCTTCGTGGACCGCGATATCATGCGCCTGAAGGGTCAGAGGCAGCAGTGGGCTTGGTTCATCGCGTGAGAACGCATCATAGAGGGTGCAAATCTCACTCAGGATCAGATTGAGCGACCAGCCATCGCCGACAATATGGTGCAAGCTTAGCAGAAACAGGGCGCGGTCATCTCCGTGATCCCAGATTTGCAGCCGCAGAGGCGGGCCGGTTTCGAGATCGAAGGGTTTCCGCGCCTGTTGTTCCAGCGCCGTTAGAAGCCTGCTTTCGCTCCAGCCGCGCGCGACATGTTTGATCAAGGTGATCGGGCAAGCGGCGGGGATCTGCCGTGGTATACCATCAGGCGTGACAAGTCGGGTGCCGAGCGCGAAATGCCGTTTGCCGACTTCAGCGCAGGCGCGGGCTAGCAGGTCGATGCACAGGGGGCCGTCGATCCGGACAGCAACGTTCAGAAGGTAAGCTGTAGGGTCAATCTCGTTAAGGACCCAAAGCCGCCGCTGTGCCGGGGAAAGCGGGTAGTGCGCCGCGATAGGTGCTGGCGGTATGGTGTCCGGCGTGCCGGCTTGCAGGCTGAGTTCGGCAAGACCTGAGACGGTTGGCCGCCGGAAAAAGTCGGGCAACGGCACGGCAACGCCAAGGTCACGCTCCAGAGCGGTGAGCAGGCGGATTGCTGCAAGGCTGTGTCCGCCCGAGCGAAAGAACTCATCCTCGCGCTTCACGTTCCGGGTGCCGAGGATATTGGACCAGATCGCCGCAATTTGCGCCTCGCGCCCCGGTCGCGGCGGTGTCCCGGTTTCGACCGGTCCGCTTGCGGCGGGAAGCCGGGCGCGGTCGATCTTTCCCGATGCGTTGAGCGGCATCCTGTCCAGCCGCACATAAACTTCGGGGACCATATAGGCCGGAAGCGCCTCTGCCAGCTTTTGCCGAAGCCACGGGATATCCAAGGCCTCCGCAGCGACATAGGCGACCAGATCGCGACCCGCAGGCCCTTCGGGCGCTGTCACAACGACGGAACTGATGTCGGGCAGGGTGGCCAATTGCCGCTCGATTTCCAACAGCTCAATCCGGTGCCCCCTGACCTTGACCTGATGATCGCGCCGACCGGCGAACATCAGAACGCCATCCTCGCGGCGGTAGCCAAAATCGCCGGTACAATAGAGCCGCGTGCCGGGCCTCATCGGGTGCGGCACAAAGGCTGCATTGGTCAGGTCGGGCGCATTCAGATAGGCGCGCGCAAGGCCGGGTCCACTGATGCAGATCTGCCCCATCGCACCCGGCGGCAGCGCGCGCATCTGCGGGTCGCAGATCAGCACCTCGGCCCCATCGATCGGCACCCCGATCGGAGCGGCGGTGTCTTGTGACAGGTCGGTCCCGAATTCGTGCCATGTCGCATCGACGCAGGTCTCGCTGGGACCGTAGAGGTTGAATATCCGCAGGTCTGGCTGACGGGCCGCGTGCCGTACCGCCTCGATCATGGGAAGCGGCAATTCCTCCGCGCCCATAAGCAATGTGCGAACCGGCCAGTTCGGGGCGATCCGGTCGGCATCTAGCAGCACCGACAGCAGGCTCGGCGTCAGGCTCAGAGAGGTGATGCCATCCCGCTCGATTTGCTGGGACAGGTGGCGGGGACTGGTTTTGACCTCGTCAGTCACAATATGCAGTGTGTGACCAAAGAGAAGCGCGGCGTAGATTTCATGCACCGAGACATCAAAGCTGAGCGCGGCGAGCGCTGCGTGGTGACCCGGTTGCGCCTCGGGCCCTCCGTGGATGGTTCGGTTCATCCAAAGGATCAGGTTAGCGACGCTGCGATGTTCGATCATCACACCTTTTGGCTGGCCGGTCGTGCCTGAGGTGAACAGCACATATGCAAGATCATCGGTGGAGATCTTGGGCAGGCTGACCTTGGCCGAGGCTCGTTCGCCTACTTCTGCCACATCGACCGACAGGGCGCCGCGCGCCCGGTTTGCGTCGGCTGCGTCGGTGACAACAAGCCTGATACCGGCCTGCTTTGTGATCTGTTCCAGCCGGGTGTCCGGCAGTTTGGGATCCAGCGGCACATAGGCTGCGCCCGCATATTGTATCGCCAGCAGCGCGATCACCGCGTCGGCAGAGCGCGGCAGAAGGAGGCCCACCAAATCCCCCGGCGCAACCCCGTGAGCCGCGATCAGTGCTTGCGCGAATGCAGTGATCTGATCGTTGAGCGCCTGATAGGTGAGGTGCCGGTCGCCCTCGACAAGTGCGATTGCTGATGGCGTGCGCGCCACTTGATCTGCGAACATCTCCGTCAGTGCGCGCGTCTTCGGCACCTGCGCGCCTTCCGCGGCGATGTCCGGCGTGATGGCAAGATCGCTCAGGGCGTGACCCGGCATCGAGGTGATTTGCTCTGCAACGTGACGCCAGCTCTCGGCCAACCGTTCCGCGCGCGACCCCGAAAACACGCTTTTGCGATAGCTCAGGTCCAGGGAAAAACAGCGTTCGCCGCGTTCCACCAGATCGAACGTCAGGTCGAAGCGAACGGCGCTTCCGGATCGGGTCAGGGGCGTGAAGCTGAGGCCGTCGAACTCGGCCCGGCTGGGCGCGGCGCGTTGCAGGCCGACGACGGCCTCGACCAGGGGAGTGCGGTCGGGGCTGTGATCCAATTGCAGCCTGTCGATCAACTGATCATAGGGATAATGCTGATGCTCAAGCGCGCCGATCAGAACCGCGTTGGCGGCTGAAAGGAAATCGTCGATGCCGTCGTGTTCCGCGACCCGAAGACGAAGCGGCACCATGTTGACGTAAAGGCCGACCTGCGGCTCCAGTTCGGTCAGGTCGCGCCCCGCAACAGCGGTGCCGAGAATGACCTCGTCTTGCGCCGACCAGCGCGTGAGTGTCAGCGCGGTGATGGCCGTGACCAGCGCGAAAAGGCTGATCCCCGCACGCTGGGCACAGTGTTGCAGCGCCAGCGCCAGTTCGGGATCGAGCTCATGGCTCACGATCCCGCCCGCATCGTCGAGCGTCGCCGGGCGGGGACGGTCGAGCGGCAGGTCCAGTCGCGGGACCGGTCCCTTCATGATGTCGGCCCAGTAGCTGGCGGCATCGTCCATGTCGGGGCTTTCAGCACGCTCGGCGATCCAATGCGCAATGTCGCGCTGCTGCAGTGCAAGCGGTTTGAGCGTTGCTTGGCGCCCCGCTCGTTCGCTGTTGTAGAGCCGGGATAGATCGCGCGCGATCACATCCAGCGAAATGGCATCGCCGATGATATGATGCAGGGCAAACCCCATCACATGCGCTTCGGTGTCGATCCGCAGCAAGAGGGCGCGTGACAGGTACCCGTCGGCCAGATCGAAACTGCGGATTGCAAAGGCGGCAATCTCACCTTCTGCGGTGGGAACGTCCGATACGTCCCGCCGTTCCAGCGCGTAGGGCCGGACGGGTTGTACCATCTGGCGCGGCGTATCTCCGCGCATCACAAAAGCCGTGCGCAGCGCCTCGTGCCGAAGCACTAGGCCGTCGAGCGCCCGCTGCAACGCGGACAGATCGAGCGGACCTTCCAGCAAGAACGCTGTCGAAACGATGTAATCCGCCCGCCCCGGTCTGATCCGGTCCAGCACATAAAGCTGTCGCTGAGCGGGCGTCAGCGGATGGTCCGGGGCCTCAGGCGCGGGTAGGATGCGTGTTCCCTGCGCCCCGCCCCGCGCGCGGACATGTTTCGCCAGACCGGCCACGGTCGGAGCGGCAAAGTACTCGCGGATCGAAATGCTGCAGCCGAAATCGCGCCGGATGCGACCGATGACCCGCGCGGTTAGCAGGCTGTGGCCGCCCGCCACAAAGAAATCCTCGCTGCGGCCGAAAACCGGCCGGTCCAACACCTCGGCGATGATGCGCGCGATGCCTTGCTCGGTCTCATCCCGTGGAAGGTCGGTCACGTCCCTTGTGACGGGCGCGGTCGCTTCGAACTGCCGCAGGGCGCTGCGGTCGATCTTGCCGCTCGGCATCAGCGGCAACCGGTCCAGCGGTACAAGCGCGCCCGGGATCATGTGGGCGGGCAGCAAAGATGCAAGTTGGCCAAGTATCCCGTCCGGGGCAGTGCCAGTCTTGCAAACCACATAGGCGGTCAGCGCCTTGGTCTCACCGCTTGCGCCGCGCTCGGGCAGCACAACCGCCGCCTCGATGCCGTGCAGGCCGCGCAGAGTGGACTCGATCTCGCCCAGCTCGATCCGGTGGCCGCGCAGTTTTACCTGATCATCCAGACGGCCCAGCACTTCGAAACGGCCATCAGTGCGCCGCCGCGCGAGGTCACCGGTGCGGTAGCATTTTGCTGCGGGCACAAACGGATGATCTGCAAAACGTTCCGCAGTCAGGTCAGGGCGCTGGTGGTATCCGCGCCCGAGACCTGCGCCGGTGATACATAGCTCACCGACCGCGCCGACAGGCATCACCTGGCCGTTTCGCCCTGAGACAAAGGCGGCTTCGCCGGGAAAGGGCCGACCAATGCACAGCAGCCCGTCCGACAGGTCCTGCGCGGTCGACCAGATGGTGGTTTCGGTCGGACCATAGACATTGATGGAACGCGTCTCTGGCAGGGTGCGGAGACCGTCGAACAGGTCCGACGGCAGCGCCTCACCTCCGACGAGGATGGTGTTCAGGTCTTCCAGCGCCTTCCAGCCGCCGACCTCGACAAGCGTGCGCAGGCGTGAGGGTGTGGTTTGCAGGACGTCGATCTTCTGCGTTTTGATCAGATCGCAAATGGCAATCGGATCGGCGGCGGTTTCGTCGTCGGCGAGAACCACCTCAAGGCCAAGCGCAAGGCTGCTGATCAGTTCCAGAAACGATATGTCGAAAGTATGTGTGGTCAGCCCGAGAATGCGTTGGCCCGCCCTGAGGCCAAGCGTTGCGGGCAGTGTTTCAGTGAAGGCCGCGACATTCCGGTGAGCAATCTCTACGCCCTTGGGCTGGCCGGTCGAGCCGGAGGTATAGGCGATGTAGATCAGATCGTCGGGTGCGGGCGTCGCGCCATGGGATGCCGCGTCGGGCAGCGATGTGTCCTCTCCGAGGCGGATTATCTTGCCGTCGAACCCGTCGGGCAGCGCCACATCCGCCGCAGTGATAAGTGCTGTCACCCCCGCATCTATGAGCACGAAGCCCGTTCTCGCTGCCGGATCGCGCGGCCCAAGCGGGACATAGGCGACGCCCATTCGGATCAGGGCAAGCATCGCCGTTACGAGCCATGAGCCGCGCGGCAGCATCAGACCGACCTTGTCGCCCCTGCGCAGCCCGAGCGATGCGCTCAGATGTGCGGCCAGACGATCTGCGCGGTGTGAGAGCTCGGCATAGCTCAAAGTCTTTGCACCTGCGGTCAACGCAGTGGCATCGGGTGTCTTGGTAACCTGGCCAGCAAGCAATTCGGCCATGCTTGCCGGTATGGGCTGGGTGTCGGGCGGCGCGGACAAAGACAACGCCTCCGTATGTCCAAGCGGCGTCTGTGTGATTAGCGGATCATCGGCCCGATCAATCAGCCGTTCCAGCAGGCCTGCGAAATGCCGGATCATTTGTGACGCCATGGCCGCATCGTGGTGTTCGGGGCGTGCTGACAGGTGCAGGTGAATGCCATCCGCCAGCGAAACGTTCAGCGTGAGCGGTGCGTGGGTCTCTTCGGTCAGTGTGTCGGGGATGGCCTGCAACCCGCCTGATAGGCCGTCTGATGCCACCCCGCCAAGCGGGTAGTTCTGGACGATCAGCAGGGTATCAAAAACCTGCGCTGCCTGTGGTGCCACGCCCTGGATGGTGGCGAGGGGCACATGCTCATGCTCCGCCCGCGCCAGCATGTCGGCTTGGACCTGTTGGGCCAGTTGGGCAAAGCTATCCTCGGCGCCTAACCGAACGCGTACGGGCACGGCGTTGATCAGAAGGCCAATCATCTGTTCGGCGCCGGGCAGGCTGGGCGGCCGATTGGCGATCACCGACGTGAAAAGCGCGTCGTCGGTATCGGAGTACTTGGCGAGAAAGACGCCCCAGGCTGCATGGAGCAGCGCGCCCTTCGTCACTCTCAGACGCGCGGCCAATGCGTTGACTGCCTCAAAAATCCTGTGGTCGAGCGTGCATTCCTCGTCGATCATTCCAGCGGCGGGGTGCGGCGTGTCGCCGGTCGGCAGCCGTGACATCGGCTCGTAACCCGCCAGATAGTCCTTCCAGTAGGGCAGGGACTGTTCGACCGGCCGGTCCTGAACCCATTTCACGAAGCTGCTATAGGGCCGGGCGGGTCCGAGACCCGGGGCATGCCCGTCTCGCAGCGCGGCATAGAGCTGGAAGAATTCCTCGGCGATCAGACCCAGACACCAGCCATCCAGCAGCACGTGATGGTGCGTCCAGATCATGACGTGGCTTTGAGGGCCTCGTCGGATGAGCCGGATACGCGAAGGTGGCCCTGAGGTCAGGTCAAAGCCCCGTATACGTTCGGACAGGCAGATCTGTTCGATCCGCGCTGCCTGCTCCTCCTCAGTAAGCTGCGTCAGGTCTTGTGTCGCGATGTCCGGCTCGACCTGCTTCAGCACCGCCTGAAGAAAGCGGGGCGTATTGCGCAGGATGAATGCGGTGCGCAGGATCGTGTGCCGGTCGACAAGCTCTTGCCACGCTGCTTTGAACGTGTCCTGATTCAGATCGCGATTCAAAGTGATGCGCAGCTGCTGCACGTAAGCTGTCGAGTCAGGGTCGCGCAAACCCGCGACTACCATCGCCTCCTGCATCGGCGAGAGCGGATAGATATCTGCGATTTGTTCCTTGCGGATCATCGAAACTGCCCCGGTGTCGATAATGTTCTGGTCAAGCCGGTTCCCGTCATCAGTCGTCCAGCAGCGCCTCAAGCTCATCCTGCGAAAGCCCGGACATGGCGACGTCGGCGGCGGTCAGTTCGGTCGTGCCCAGCGACTGGCAGTGATCGCACAAGACGCGCAGATCCGCTTCGATTGCGGTCAGGAGCCGCGTTATCACCTCTGCCGACATAGCCTTGCCGTTTCGTGTCAGGGTCAGCGTGACGTCGGCACCATGGGCGACGACCGCGACGTCCAGCGTGCAGATGCGGCGATGCTGACCCGAGACGACCGGCCCGACCGGCGCGTCAACCGGCGACCATGCCCCGTCGGTCGTCGCGGCACCCCCGCCGAGGAAGTTGAAGCTGACATCGGGCACCATATTGGCCATCGCCGGGTGGGCATTGGGGGCCTGGGCAAGCGGCAGATAGCTCGCGCCGTTGTCGGGGACTGCTCGCAGGGCCTCTTTTAGGCCCTTTATCCGGCGGTCGGCACCTCCAGCGGGTGAGTTAAGAACAACAGGGTAGAGCGTCGTGAACCATCCAACGGTGCGGGATACGTCGTGCGTGCTGAGCGCCGGTTCGCGGCCATGGCCCTCCAGCAGCAGCGTGGTCGCCCCGTTGCCCCATTCCTGCTCGATGGCATGAACCAGCGCCGTCAGGATCAGTTCCTGCGGGCGGGTCGAATAGGCCTCGTTCGCCGTGCCGGTCACGGCTCGGGCCAGGTCGGTCGGTAGCGTCAGCGCGACGTTCTGCGCGTCACTGTAGAGGCCCGGATCGGCCGGGGTCAGGGCGCGCCCAGGTCGGTGCGCCACTTCGTGCCAGTAGGGTTGCGCGCGGTTCGCCAGCTTTGGGGTGATCTCGGTCACGTCTCGCGCCCATGCGGGTACCGAAGCGGTTTTGGGATCGAAGGTGATGGGCATGCCTTTGGTTGCGGCTGAATATGCCCGGTTGAAATCCGAAATGAGGATTCCCCAAGAGACCCAGTCGACCGCGATGTGATGTGCCGCGATGACAATGTCATCCGCCGCTGCACCCCGGATAAGCAGCGCCGCAAGAACCTTACCCTCTATCGGAGCTATGTCCTTGTGCAGCGTGATCAACGCCGCCTCGATCTCAGCGTGGCGCGCGTCGATTTCGGTGACCGGGACCCGGTTGCCACCTTCTCCGATCTCGATCTGCGAACTGCGGCCCGCCGGATCGAAGCGGGTGCGCAACGCATCATGATGTGCGGCCAATGCCGCAAGCGCATCCTCGATCGCCGTCCGGTCGGCGCGGCCCGTATGACGCAGGCGTATCGCCTGATTGAAATGCGCGCGATTGGTCGGGAAGGACGAGAAAAACCAGCTTTGCGCCGGGAGCGGATCTGATGGCCCCGCAACCCGTTCTTGCTCTGCGCCGGATGATGCAGAGCTACGGGTGGCGATCTGTGCCAGTCGCTCCACCGTCCCTTCGCTCAGGATGTCTGTGGCTGTCGTCTGTATCCCATCGGCCCCCAGGCGGGCCGCGATCTGGATCGCGGAGATTGAATCGCCGCCGAGCGCGAGGAATTCCGATGTAACGCCGATGTTTTTGGTGTCAAGGACCGATTGCCAGACGCTCAGGATCGCGGCTTCCATGTCGTTGCGCGCGGGGACGCTGTCTTTGTCCGCCGGGCCTGGCAGAGCGGCAGTGTCGATCTTGCCGCTTGTCGTCAGCGGCAGGTGGTCTAGAAGGATCACTTCGGCCGGGCGCATATAGTCGGGCAGGCGCGCGGCCATCCAGTTGCGCAGCTGGTCGGGGGTCGCAGCGGGGGCGACCCGCGCCGTTGCGTCGGGTGCAAAGACCGATTGATGCAGTTCGGTCGTGCGGAAGCCCTCTGCGATATGCGGCGCGGCGCAGCGGAAGGGGTCCGAGCGACCGTCGCCATGGCGGCAGATGCCCTCGATGTGAAAATCGGGATTGCGCCCGTTGGCGGAGAGGGTGCGCGTGACGGTTCCTTCGAGAACGTCACCGGGCGCCAGCCCCACCAGTGGCGTATCGAGCGGCAGGATCACCGGCAGCCAGCTTGACGGGTTGTCGAGAATGTCAACCGCTTCCTCTGGGTGTTCCGCATCGACCACCAGATGAAGCCATGCGAGCAGGCCGTCGATACGGCCTGATGCTGTGACGGGCAGGCGGATCGCGTGGCGGTTCTCCAGCGCCATGGGTGCGCGAAAGTCGAGATCCTCAAGCACGTCATGGCCGGTCAACAGCCGATCGGGGGGGAGGTTTTTCAGGCACAGCCGCAAATCGAACGGGCGGCCCACCTGCTTGAATATGCTGTCGACATAAGGGGCTGCGGCGGGGGCGAAGCCCGCATTTTCGGTCACCCCGCTCAGATCGACGCCCGCCAGTCTTGTCACGCTTTGCGTGGGAATCTGACATTCCGGCGTGCGCATGAGGCCGTGGGCGTGATTGATGAGATAGGCGGCAGCCTCGGACCCGCCGATGCCGCCCACGATCTCGGCAACAAGGATGTCGGCGGGTTCGGGCAGTTCGACGCTCATGATGTCGCCGGTGATGATCTCGACCCTGTCCTGCATCCCTGCTGCCGCGATGCGCGCGCGTGCGCGCTCCGCCGTCTCGGGGCTGATTTCGACCGAGTAGACCTTGCGTGCGCCCGCCTCGACGCACATGCGGGTCAGAACCGCCTCGGCCCCCGGGCCGATTTCAAGCACCACCTTGCCGTCAACCTGCCGCTCCATTGCGGCGCGGTAGCTGTCGTTCCGCCGCGTGTCGCCTGCCATCGCGCCATAGGCCAGCGTGTCGTAGACAAAGAACTCGGCAATCGACGGCCAGATTTCCATGGCGTACCGGCGGGTGGCATAGGCGAGCAGCGGCTCGCCCTCACCGGGCGCTTTGACATGGGCTTGCCCGACCGACGGATGAGCGGTCAGAGCGGCCTCGATGTCGCCCCGTTCCACACGGTATCCGCGCAGCTTGATCTGCCCGTCGCGGCGACCGAGATAGACCAGATCATCATTCGAGTCGTATACGCCAAAATCCCCCGTCGCGTAGCTGCGCGCGCCGGACGTCTTGTTGCGCCCGAAAGGTGGGGTGTCCGGATTCCGGCCCAGATAGCCCCGCGCGACGCCGGGACCGGTCACCACGATCTCTCCCGGCAGACCCGGAGGCAGCGGTCGGCCCAGCGGGTCGCAGACATGGACCTCACTGCCCGCGATCGGTTTGCCGATGGGCAGTGTTTGAAGGCCCTCAGCGGTCGGGTCCACCTTGTGCATGGAGGCGCAAACCGAGCATTCCGTGGGGCCATAGGCGTTGAAGACGCTGCAATCCTTTGCGTAGGGCCGGATAAGGGCAGGTGCGGCCACATCCCCGGCGGTCAGAAGCGCGCGCAGCGTAGGCAGGGGCGCGCCATTCAGAGCTTCGAGCAAGCGGGGTGTGAAGGTCGCGACGTTGACATCAAGCTGCGCGAACTTCTCGCGCAACTGGTCCGGCGCGCGCAGCGTCTCGGCAGAAAGCAGCGCCAGCCGCGCGCCGCTCGCCAGCGCCATGAAAATCTCGGACAGCGAGGCGTCAAAGGTTGCCGCAGCGATCTGCGCGACGCTGTCGGCGGGGCGTATTTCGAGTTGCTTGATCTGGTCCCGGATCATCACCGTGAAGCCATGATGGGCGATCTTGACGCCTTTCGGCTTGCCCGTGGAGCCGGAGGTGAACAGAAGATAGGCGAGGTCTTCCGGTCCGGGCCTGGAAGCGAAAGGATCGGGCATTGAAAGCCTGATCTCGTTGATCTGCGCGGCCTCATCGGTCCAGCGGTGCGGTGCTGCGCAGGCCGTCAACAGCGCTCGGGGGCAGGCTTGTTCGAGGATATCCGCTATCCGTGACTCGGGTTGATCGGGATCGAGCGGCAGGTAGACCGCCCCATGTGCCATGATGCCCAGCATCCCCGCAATCCAGTGCGGGTTCCGGTCGACAAAAAGGCCGACGACTGCGCCCGGTGCGATCTCTTGCTCCGCCAGATACGCCCGGACTGCGCCTGCGCGCCTGGCCAGTTCATCATAGCTGATGGTTTCATCACCCGTCACCAGCGCAGTTCGCGGCCCATGATCGGCAACCGCCTGCGAAAACAGGCTGACAAGCGTTTCGTCCGGGCTGCCGTCCAGATCGGGTCCCCTGAGAATGGGTTGCGCGGCCTCGTGGTCCGGCATGAGGCTCAGATCGGCCAAAGCCAGCGAGGTGTCGGAAAACTGACGGATGAGATGTTCGGTCAGGGCCCCAAGCGCGCGCAGGTAACTTCCCGGCAGCGTTCCCGCAGGGCTTGAAAGCCGCAGTTTCACTGCCGTGCCGGTCGTGATCTCGATCAGCAGGGCGGCGTCACCAGTGCCCTGCGGCGGAAAATGAAGCCCCGGGGCGGTCAGAAAAATATCGCTGGACAGATGCGCGGCGTTGGAGAGCAGCGCGTCAGCGGGCCAGTTCTGGTACTTATAGCTTGTCGTTATGCGCGTATTTGCGGTCGACAAATGGTCCCGTACCGTCCCCTCAACCTTGGAGGGAAGCGCGAGCGCGACGGTATCCTGACCGTCGGGCAGGCCGTCGCCCGCGATCAGTCCGGGGGTTCTCATGACCACCCTGTCTTCTTCCAGATGGGTCGACAGTGCTTGCGAGAGCGCCGCCGTGGTCACCACAAACTGGGGCAGAGCAGCGCCTTTTGAAATCCGCGCGAGGACGGCTTGTGCCGCTGGGCAAAACACAAGCTCATGGGCGGCCTCGCCCGGCACAAGAGCGTTCAGGCCAAGCAGGCAGGACAGGCGAAACGGCACGCCGAATTCATCCGCGCGGGCCTGCCAGAAGCGGCGATGCTCTTCGAAGCTGCGCGTTGTATAGCGGCTGGTTCCGGCGGGCGTGGCAGTTTGAAGGTGATGCGAAGTCATTTGGTCTCAGATATCCAGTATGCTCACGATGTCGGTGGTGTCGGGTTCGAAGCTGGCGCTGTCCTCTGCGCCAAATTCCAGATCAATGATTGCAAGATCGGGCGCCGATACCATTTCGGCCAGAATCTGACTCAGCCAGTTCCACATTTCTTCGATACTCTCAGGGCTGTAGAGGTCCCGGCGGTGCTCGATGGCGCAATCGATGCCGCCCTCGGCATTGGGCGAGAAGACGATCAGCATGTCGTATTTGGCAAAGCCGGGCGTCGGGCTGACATCGGTGAGGGGCAGTCCGGCAAAGTCCCTCCGCGCGGTGTGATCCAGGTCGTTCCAAGTCACCGCAATGTCGAAGAGCGGCGATCGGTCGGGCGTCGCGGGGGCCTGAGACAGGCGGACGATCTCTTCAAAGGGAACATGACCGTGACGCAGCGACCGGGCCGCAACCTCGCGCGCCTCGCGCACCAGCCCGGCGACCGTGATGTCCTGCGCCAGAGTCATCCGCAGGGGCAGGACATTGACGAAACAGCCGATCATTCCGTCGAGCGCCGCCAGGTTGCGGTTTTCCGTAACGGTGCCGATGACCATGTCTTCGCGACCGGTCAGCCGATGCACCATCGCGGTCACCGCGGCCAGAAATACGGAAAACAGCGTGCTCGACTCTGCAGCGGAAAATGCGCGAAGCGCCGCGGCGCAATCGGCGTCCAGATGCGCGCGGATGGTCGCGCCCTCCATCTCTATCCGCTTTGGACGCGGTGCACCGATGGGCAGGTCGAACGGGGCCGGGAGATCGGACAGGGCGGTACGCCAGAAGTCGCGGTCTTGCTGCATCGACGGCGCCTCCAGAACCTGGCTTTCCCACTTGGCGAAGTCCGTGAATTGAAGGGGCGGCGCGGGCAGCGGGCATTCGCGCTTTGCGGCTGCGGCCTGATAGGCTGTTTCAAGATCGCGCATGAAGAGTTCGAGCGACCGGCCATCCGCGACGGTATGGTGCAGCGCCATTGACAGGATGGAAACCGACTTGCCGGTATCGATAAGGCGTGCCCGCAAGAGCGGTGCTTGGGACAGATCGAAGGGGTGGGAGGCGTCATGGTCCAGAAGCTTGGAAATTTCGCGAGCATCCCGGGCGCGATCCCGCCCAAGCTTGAAGGGCACTGCGTCATGAACGATCTGGCGCGGCCCGTCGATGCCGGTCACAAAAGCTGTCCTGAGCGCACCATGCCGGGCGATAACCTGATCAAACGCGCTCTTGAGTGCGCGGACCCGTAACCTGCCCTTGATCTCCATCGCGGCGTGGATGATGTAGGCCCCGGGTACTCTCGACAGTTGTTCCGCCGCCCAGATGCGGCGCTGCGCATGGGCCAGAGGACACGCATCGGCATCTTTCGAGGCGACCAGCGGCGGCCAGTCTGCCTGAGCGCGCGTCTGCAGGGTTTCGGCAAGCGAGCGTACCGTCGGAGCCGCGAAAATATCACCCAGATCGATCCCGACACCCAGCCTGTCACGCAGTTGTCGCACGGCCTGCGCCGCCATGAGGCTCTGCCCGCCCAGGTTGAAGAAGCTGCTTTCGGGGTCGATGGATTTCAGTTTGAGCAGGTCGGCGAATACGGTCGCGATCTCGGCCTCGGCCGCATTATAGGCGCCCTCGCGCGTGGGTTTTTCCAATTGCGCCGGTTCCGGCAGGGCCATCTGCGCGAGCGCGCGCCGGTCGATCTTGCCGGAGGGCAGCAGCGGCAGAGCGTCATGCATCACCACACGGCCCGGCACTGCCGCGGGGGGCAGCGTCTTACGCAAGACTGCGAGCAGCGCCTGTCTGTCGAAGGCGCGGCTTGTCACATGCGCGACCAACATCGCGTCAGTATCCGCGCCCCGCACTTCGACCGCAGCCTGAAGGACATCGGGCTGCACTGACAAAACGGCCTCCACCTCTCCGAGTTCGATACGGTGTCCCCTGAGCTTAATCTGGCTGTCGGTGCGGCCCAGAAATTCCAGCCGGCCATCCGATCTCCAACGGGCGCGGTCGCCGGTGCGGTAGCGTCTGCCAACAATCGGCGAACCAGCGGCGGGAAAGGTCTGAGCGGACCGTTCGGGATCGTCCAGATACCCCCGTGCCAGACCCGCGCCGAATATAGTGATCTCTCCCGCAGCGTTGATTGGTTGCAATGCGCCTTCGGGGGAGAGGACTGCGAGGCCTTCGCCGGGCAGGGGCCGACCGAGATCGGCGGCGGCCGAGCCCGTGACCGGTCGGGCGCAGGTCCAGATCGTTGTTTCGGTGGGGCCGTAGACCTCGTAGACATTCAGGTGCTCAAGCAGCGCCAAACGCTCCCGCAGGTGCTGCGGCACGGTCTCGCCGCCGGTGAGCACGGCGCGCAGCGCGGTTCCTTGTGCGAACACATCCGGTCCGTTGCTTGCGGCTTCGTCCATCAGAAGGGCCAGCCGGGTCGGCGTTGCCTGCAACACTGTCGCGCGCTGCTCCTGCAGGGCCTTCAGGGTGCGCGCTGGCACGGCGGCATCATCGCCGTCAATGGTGGTCACGCAGGCCCCGAGGGTCAGCCCGCCAAGCAATTCGAGTATCGAGATGTCGAAACTGATATTCGTCAGCGCCGCGATCCGATCCTTGGGGCCGAACCCGAAGGTATCCGGCAGGGACCCGCAAAACGCGGCAAGTGCGCGATGCTCGATCATCACGCCTTTGGGTTTGCCGGTCGAGCCGGACGTGAATAGAACATAGGCCAGCATGTCCGGAGTGATTTCGGGCAGCGGCAGTTTGGTGTCCGGCGCTTCCAGTAGCATTTCGATATCTATCCGCTGTTTTCCATCCGGCTTGCCGGACAGAACCAGCGCGCAAGCCGCCTCGGCAATGAGCAGATCGCACCGTGCCTCGGGGAGCACAGGGTCTACCGGTACAAACGCTGCTCCGGCTTTCAGAACACCCAATAGCACGGCGGGCAGGTCAGCGTCTCGAGCCAGTTCGATACCCACTTTCGCGCCGGGGGCGACCCCGCGTTGGACCAGTTGCCGGGCCAGATGGTCGGAACGTTGCACGATGGTCTCGTAGCTCAGGGCTTGGGTCCGGTCGCTTGTGGCCGGAGCGGTTGGAGCGCGCGCGGCGGCCTTCGCGATGTACTCCAGAATGGTTCCGTCGGATTGCGGCAGGTCACCCGTGAGACCACCCCAGGACAGCATTGACTGCCGGTCGTGCGCGGGAGCGACTTCGAGCGCATCCAGCGGCGTGTCCGGATCGGCCGCTACCTCGGTCAGGATCTTGCCGAATGTATCGATCAGCCGCGCAATTGTGTCAGGGTCGAAGAGCGCCGTCGCATATTCGAAATGCAGGCGTACCGCCGCACCGCTTGGTTCGGCAATGAGCGTCAGATCGGTCTTTGAGACGGATGCCGTCGGCGTTTTGCGCTGCGCATGCACGTCGCCGAGTGTCAACTCGGCATGATCCGGGTCCTGCATGACGATCATGGCATCGAAGAGCACGCTGCGCGCTGGATCGCGCGGCAGGTCAAGCGCCTCCACAACCAGATCAAACGGGGTGTCCTGATGTTCGAGCGCTTCCCGTATCGTCGTTGCGGTGCGCTTCAGCAGCGTAGCGAACCCGGCCTGTGGGTCAATTTCCACGCGCAGCGCCAACTGGTTCAGGAACAACCCGACCTGATCGGCGTAGTCGGGGTGGTCGCGCCCTGCCACCGGTGTGCCGAGTGTCAGATCCGTCTGCCCGGCATAGCGATAGAGCAGCGTCTGGAAGGCCGCCGTGAGGATGACAAAGAGACTGGTATCGTGCTGTTCCGCCATGCGCCAGAGCGGTTCGGCCTGCGCGGGGTCCAGCTCGAACGACATAACTTCACCGCTGACATCCTGGCGCGTCGGGCGTGTCCGGTCGGTGGGCAGGTCCAGGCGGGGCGGGGGACCGGAGAGCCTGGCCTGCCAGTAATCCAGACCGGCAGTGTTCGCCGCCTGCGTGATCTGATGCGCCGCGCAATCACGGTACTGCCGTTTCAGCGGCGGGAGCCCGGTCGCGTCGCCCCGAGCGGCGGCATAAAGCATCGACAGATCGCGGATCAGGACATCCATGGACCACCCGTCGGCGATCATGTGATGCAGGCAGAAGCCGAGAAGGAACCGCTTAGCGCCGATCTGCGCGAGGCCGATGCGGAAGAGGGCTTCGGACCCGATGTCGAAAGGCCGTGCCAAAAGCGGGCTTAGCCATGCCTCTGCCTCGGCTTCCGGGGTATCGGAACCTTTCAGATTTATTGTGATGAGCTTTGCGCCGTCGGGCAGGATGCGCTGACGTGGCACGCCTGTATCATCCGTCAAAATTACTGTGCGCAGCGCTTCATGGCGGCTGCACAGGGCGTCGATAGCGCTGGTCAGTGCCTCTTGATCCAGCGCGCCGGTCAATTCGACCACGCCGGGCAACAGCCCATAGCCCTCCTGCCCTTCGAGTTGTTCAAGCACCCAAAAGCGGCGTTGCGCGGGCGAGAGAGCATAATCGGCAGCCTCCGGCAGGCGCTTTACCGGGTTGATCGGGTCGGGTGTCGTCTCTTGCAGATGTCTCTCAAGGGCGGCGGCGGTCGGGTTGCGCATCACGTCGCTCAGCCTAATCTCGGCACCGAGCTCCGCATAGACCTTCTGAACCAGCCGTGCTGCGGTCAGGCTGTGCCCACCAGCAGCGAAGAAATTGTCGTCCGGGCCAAGTTCGGCCTGACCGAGAACATCGCGCCACAGATCAAGCATCTTATCGCAGGAGCCGGGGGCAGACCCGCTTGGCGCAAGGGCTGCTGGCGCTGTCTCAACCGGTCCCGCCAGCAGTCGCACATCTGGCCGCGGCAGGGCTGCAATCGGCTGGTCGATGAACGCAGCGATCCGGTCAAGTAGCGACAGGACATAGTTGCCGATGCCACGAATACGATCTGCCTCGAACAGGGCATCATCATATTGCAGCGAAAGCGTCAGCGCCTCGGGCGTTTCGGCGAACAGCAATGTCAGATCAAGCTGACTGCCCTGCACGGGCAACGGCAACGGCGTCAGATCAAGCCCGCAAGGGGCGGCCTCGGGATCGGTCCTGCGGTAGCTGACCATCACGTCGAACAGGATCGAGCGGTCCGGCCTGCTGGGTGGTTTGATCGCCTCGACAATCCGGTCGAACGGGCAGTCCCGACGGTCCAGCATCTCGGCAAGGTTGCTCTTTACCTGTGTGAGCAGCGCGCCGAACGTCTGATGCGGGTCCAGCGTGACGCGCAATGGCACGGTCTCGGTACAAAGACCAATGACGGACTGGCTGTCCCGATCCGGGCGGCCCAAGAGCGGAACCCCTATGAACATGCCCTGCTGGTCGGAGAGGGCATACATTGCATAAGCGCTCAAAGCGGTGAGCACTGCAAAAGGCGTTGTGCCTTGTGCTTTGGCGACCTTAGCCAAAGTGGCCTGCGTTTTTTGTGCCGCCGGGATATCGAGCGATGCGCCGCTCTGGCTGCGCAGCGGGGGCCTTGTTTGGTCCATCGGCAGATCAAGCGGTGGGGGCAGGGGGGTCAGAACCTCCTGCCAGCGGCGCAAGTCCGATTGCGCTTTTGGCCCGTCGGCCCGGGCGCGCATTTTTGCGACATGGTCCTGGAATGAGGGCGCGTCGGGTCCCAGTTCCGGTGCCTTGCCTGCCGCGATTGATGCGTAGGCTGACCAGAGGTCCCTCGCCATCATGTCCAGCGACTGGCCGTCCACGATGATATGATGCGCGTTCACGAAGAGAACATGATTATGTTCGTCTATGCTCCACAGGCGGAAGCGCAGCAATGGGCCGTTTTCCAGATCGAAGGGGCACGCAACCTCTTTTGCGCATCGGTCAAGCGCTTCGGCCATGGAGTCGTCGCAGGGCGCGATTTCCTCCATCGCTATATCTGCGTGGCTTGCTGCATCGATGATCTGAACGGGGCGGCCCGCGCGCATTTCGAAACGCGTGCGCAAGGCGTCGTGCCTGGACACCAGCATATCCGCTGCGCGCGCAAAGGCATCCGGATCGAATGCGCCGGTGACGCGCCACGCGGCGGGCATGGCGTAGCCCGCGCTGTCCCCATGCATCTGGTCGATGGCCCAGAGCCGGTACTGCGCCGGTGAAAGCAGACCGTCTCCGTCCTGCTGCGCCGGTAGATCCGCCTGCGCATCCGGCGCGGCCTCGATCAGCGCGCAGAGCCCGGCGGGCGTCGGTTCGGCAAAGAAGGCGCGCAGTGAAACGGTGACGGCAAACGCCTCTTCCACCAGATTGATCAACTGCGCTGCGGCGAGGCTATGCCCGCCGCAGGCGAAGAAGTCGGCCTGCATGTCATCCATCGGGCGGTCCATGACCCGCGCCCAGATTTGAGCGACGGCATGTTCGAGATCGGTGTCGGGGCCGGTTGAATGGGTGGCATGTTGCCTTTTTGGCCGGTCCAGTGCCGCCAGAGCGAGACGGTCCACCTTGCCGCTTGGCGTCATCGGCAGAGCGTCGAGCCGGATGATATCGGCAGGTATCATATAGTCCGGCAGATGCTCTGCTGCAGCCTGGCGCAGGTCGGCTGGTGCATGCGTGGCGCATTGGGCAAAGCCCAGAAGCTGTGCGGTCTCGCCTTGACCGCTCAGGATGCAGGCCGCGTGGCGGACACCCTTGATCCTGCTCAGGCCGGACTCGACCTCGGCCAGTTCGATGCGATAGCCGCGCAGTTTGACCTGATCGTCGCGACGCCCAAGGAAGTGCAGCTTTGCATCCTCGTCCCAAAGGCCCATATCACCGGTCCGGTAGAGGCGGTCGAATTCCGGATGTTCCACGAACCGTTCCCGCGTCAGAGCCGGGTCCAGATACCCGCGCGCCAGCCCGGGTCCGCCGACATGAATCTCACCCTGTGTCCCGACGGGGACGGGTTCACCATATGAGTCAAGCACGAGCAACTGCGCCTGACCCAGCGGCCTGCCAATACTTGCAACCGCGTCATCCGACAGATCGGCGTGTGCAAGCGTCAGCGCGGTGCAGTCAACGGTGGCTTCGGTCGGACCATAGACATTGGTCAGCTTGAGCATCGGGCAGGTGGGCGCTTCGAGGATATCGCGGGCAAGCCCCGTCGCAAGCGCCTCGCCGCCAACAAGGATATGGCGCAAGCACAGGTCGTTGCGGCGCGCAAAACCGAAATTGCGCAGCAGGGACAGCAGGCTTGGCGTCGCGTCCGAGACAGTCACCGCTTCGCGTGCAAAAAGATCCATCAGATCGCGCCCATCGCGGCGCGTTTCGGCATCGACCACCAAGAGCCGGTGCCCACCGCAGAGCGCGGCGAAGATCTGCTGAACCGACGCGTCGAAGATATGCGGTGCGACCAGCGCGACGGTCTGCTGGCCTTCCAATCCGTCATAGACCGTCTGATGCAACGCCGCGACGAGCGCCGCGACCGACCGGTGTTCGATCATGACGCCCTTGGGCCGCCCCGTGGAGCCCGAGGTGAAGATCACATAGGCGAGGTCGTCGGGCCTTAGCTGAGCATTCGGAGGCGTCGCGGCGCGGGCAGAGAGATCGTCCAGCACGAGCGTGCGGTCGGCAAGCCCCCACCGCCCGCCGGGTGCGGTCGCATCGGTGATCAGCGCGGCGCATTCTGCATCGGCAAGCATCCCTGCAACCCGTTCGACCGGCGCGGATGGATCGACCGGGACATAAGCCGCGCCCGCCTTCAGAATGCCAAGCATCGCGGCGATCAGGCGGGTATCGCGGGGCAGGGCCAGCCCGACCCGCGCCCCCGTCGTTATACCAAAAGTGTCGCGCAACGCGTGCGCGATGGCGTTGGACGCCATATCCAATTCACCATAGGTAAGGGTGGCATCTGGCCCGGTCACCGCAGCGGCATCCCCATCGCTGGCGGCTTGTGTGGCGAAACTTTCGAGCACGGTCGTCGCGGGCGTTGCCGATATGTCGGAGCAACGGCCAAACGACTCCAGAAGCCGGGTTCTCTCGTCGGGGCTGGTCAGGCGCAGCTGAGCGAGGGGGGTTTTTTCGGGCGCGCATATCGCGGACGCGATCAGACATTCGACCGTCCTGGCGAGCTGCTCGGTGCGCTCAGCGGTGAATTGCGCCGGATCGGCGTCTAGCTGCAGGGAAAGCGTTCCGTCCGCCTCTTGGAGATAGGTGAAACTCAGACCGGTCTTCGGCCCGGTTGGCCCCGTATCGAATGGTGTCAGCGTCAACTCGGGAAGCTCCGGCAGTGCCGGGATATCCTCCAACGCGACAATCGCATTGAACAGTGGGCGGTCGGGGCCGTGGCCGAGGGCGCGTACAACGGCATCGAGCGGAATGTCCTGATGGCTGAGCGCCGCGGCGACCGCCTCGCCGGTTTGCCCGACAAAACCGGCGACGGCGTCCTGAGGATCGATCGCGCTGCGCAGAACAACCATGTCAGACAGGTAGCCGACCTGATCCTCAAATTCGGGGCGGTTCCGTCCTGCGACCGGTGTGCCCAGCCACAGGTCGGTCTGCCCGCTCAACCGATGGAGCGCGGCTGCGGTCAGGGCAGCAAGAACGGTGAAGAGGCTGACCTTCCGCGCAGTTCCCAATGCCTCCAGACCGGCTCTGTGGGCATCAAGCCGCACCACCGACCGATGCGCCAGCGTACCTGCCGGATCGAGGTCGCTCGCCCGGCCACCATGGAGGTCCAGCGGCGGCGGCAGACCGTCCAGTTTCCGGGTCCAATAGGCAAGATCGGCCTTCCCCTCCGGCCCGGCAAGGCGTTGTGTCTGCCAAGCTGCGATGTCCTTTGGCTGGCAGGGTAGACCGGGAAGGTCGGGAACGTCGCCGGAACGGGCCATGAGATAGGCCGTCGTGACCTCCCGCGTCAGAACCTCCATCGACCAGCCGTCACAGATCGCGTGGTGCAGAGAGAGCAGAAAAAGCGCGCGGTCGCGCGCTGTCCTGATCAGGACAGCGCGCGCGAGGGGGCCGTTTGCCAGATCCCAGGGTGCGGCAGCTATGTTTCGCGCCAAACGCTTTGCCGCCTTGGTCGGGTTGTCTTCATCGCTCAGATCATGTCGCTCCAGCCGAAGCGTGGCCTCAGCGTCGATGCATTGGCGTATCTTGCCACGAGTGCTCTGGAACCGGGTGCGCAACGCTTCGTGGCGGGCGGAGACGGTTGCGAGCGCCGTTTCAAGGGCTGCCTCGTCAAGGCTTCCGTCCAGCCAGTAGCCGCCGATCACGGTGTAGTTGGGACCCGGCCCGTCAAGCTTTTGCAGGAAGCAGAGGCGCTGTTGCTGCGCAGAGGCCGCGTAGCCGTCCGAGGCGGGCAGCAGCGGCAGCAGGGCTGGCGCGGGTTTCGTGCCGCCCGCCAGACCGTCGATCACGCATCTGGCAAGGCCGGATACGGTCGGTTGCTCGAACAGGTCGCGCAGGGTCGCCACAGGCCCGTAGCGGGCCTGAAGCCGGTTGATCAGGCGGACCGCAAGCAGGCTGTGGCCGCCAAGGGCGAAAAAGTCAGCGTCCACATCACAAACCGCAGCACCCAGTAGTGTTGACCATTCCTCGGCGATTTCGGTCTCGATCCGGTTGGCAGGTGCGCGGCCGGCGGTGGGTGAGGGCGCGATATCGGCAGGGTCCGGCAGGGCGCGGCGGTCCAGCTTGCCGTTGGCGTCAACCGGCAAGGCGTCGAGTGCGATCAGATGGGCGGGCACCATCGCCTCGGGCAAACGTTCTGCAAGGGTTTTCCTGAGCCGGGCCATGTCCGGATGCGGGTCGGTCACCACATAAGCCGCCAATTCCGGCCCCGCCGGTCCGGGGCGGGCAATGACGGCGGCCTGCCGCACGCCGTCCAGCGCCTCCAGAACGGCTGCGATCTCGCCGGGTTCGATCCGGTTCCCGCGGATTTTAAGCTGATCGTCGCCACGTCCGAGATAGCGCACGGTGCCATCCGGCATCCACAATCCCAGATCGCCAGTTCGATAGAGGCGCCCGAAATCTGGGTGCGTCGAGAAGCGTTCCGCCGTCAGATCATCCCGGTCGAGATAACCAAGCGCGAGACCGTCACCGCCGACGCAGATTTCGCCGGGCAATCCAACCGGCGCGGGTGCCCCTGCCGGGTCGAGGATCAGGATCGTGCTGTTGGCAATCGGTCGCCCGATCGGGACATCTGAACCGGGTTCAGGCGGGGTCTCGATCCGATGCGTTGCTGAGAAGGTCGTGTTCTCGGTCGGGCCATAGCCGTTCACGACCACAAGTGAGGGGTTCGCCGTCATCGCGGTCGCGACATGGCGAGCGGAAATCCGTTCGCCGCCGGTCAGAACGGTGTGCAGACCCTCGAAGACCGTCGGATTGAGATCGGCGAACTGATTGAACAGCGTGGCGGTCAGCCATATCACTGTGACCTTTTCCTGCCGCGTGACCTCGGCCATGCTCCAGGGGTCGAGCAGTGTTTCCCGATCCGCCAGCAAAAGACGGCCCCCGTTCAGCAGCGGCCCCCAGATCTCATAGGTGGTCGCGTCGAAGGACAGCGCGCCCGTCAGCAGCAGCGTGTCCGACGCACCGAGCGGGGCAACATCGCTATTGCGCACAAGCCGGACGATGGCGCGATGCGGCACGACCACACCTTTTGGTGTCCCGGTAGAGCCCGAGGTGAACATCACATAAGCCGGTGCCTCCGGCCCGACTTCCGGCAGCGCAACACCGTCGGGATCGACCTCGACCGCGTCGAGTTTCACCGCGTCGCTCGGTCGAGCGTCGCCCGCGCCGCCCAACGTAAGTTTTGGTTTGGCAATGTCGAGCAGGGTTGCAATGCGCTCTGCCGGGTAATCGGCGTCAATCGGTACATAAGTACCTCCGGCCTTCAGCACCCCGAGCATCGCGGCGATCAGGGCAGGCTGACGATCGGACATCAAAGCCACCAGATCGCCGGGCTTGACGCCATGGTGTGTGACAAGACCCGCGGCGATGCGGTCGGACCAGAGATCGACCTCCCGGTATGTCACGCTGTTTGTGTGGTGACGCAGGGCGATGGCGTCCGGCGAGTTTTGCGCGACCTCTCTGAACAGATCGACGACATTTCTGTTTCGCGGGTAGTCGGTGGCGGTTTGGTTAAATCCGCTGACGACCGCTTCGCGTTCCTCTGCGCCGATCAGGGGAAGCGTGGAGAGCTTGTCGGTTGGCGCATTGGCCGCAGCCACGGCCAAATGACCGAGATGCTCAGCCATGCGTTCGATGGTTTCGGCATCGAACAGATCGGCGTCATATTCGATCTCTATGGCAATCCCCTTCGCCGACGGGCGCAGGTAGAAGATCAGATCCGCACGCGAGATCACGCTGGGCAGTTGCGCGGTGCGCGCCGGATGCCCGTCAAAGGACAGGGCCTCGTCGGTGAATTCCTCGACCGTGACAATGATGTTGAACAGGCCCAGTCTGCCGCCACGGCCGGTGCCCCCGCGCGACTGGCCGAGCAGTTCCACCGGATAACGGCTATGCTCCTGCGCCTCCGTCAGCCTTTTGACAGTCTGGGCTAGGAGAGTCTCGAACGTTGTCTCGGGGTCGAGATCGAGGCGCAGCGCGAAGTTTTCGATGAAACAGCCGATCTGGTCGAATTCTTCGGTGCTGTGGCGGCCAGCGGCGACGCTACCGATCACCAGATCGCTCTGCCCGGAATGGCGGTGCAGCAGCGTTGCGCTGAGCGCCATCAACACCTGATAAAGCGTTCCGCGCTGCGCCGTCGCCAGAGCGCGAAGCGCCTGCGCGGTTGTGGCGTCAAGTTCCGAATGAACCACGCCGCCGCGATAGGATTTGACGCTCGGTCTTGGCCGATCAGTGAAAAGCGCGATCTCTTGCGGTGCGTCCCTGAGCGTCTCTTGCCAGTAGCCGCGGCTTTCCGCGCCCGCTGGACTGTCGAGCAGGAGCCGGCTGCGCCGTGCATGCTCCCGGTAAGCGCCGCTGGCGGCAGGCAAAGCCTCGCCCTGATAGGCCTTGGTCAGATCGCGCAGGAAGAGGGCGACCGACCAGCCGTCGGCGATGGCATGATGCAGGCTGATGGTCAGCAGGGTGCGGGCTCCGGCCTGCGTGAAGTGCACGCGCCAGAGCGGCGCTCTGGACATATCGAAACCTTGCCCGCTCATCTCTGCAGCGCGCGCCAGAGCTGTTGCCTCGTCCGGTGCCGTCTCGACCGTCAGGGCTGGCTCGACTTGCGCAGCGATGCTGATATGCGGCGTGCCATCGTCAGCCTCGGAAAAGAAGCTGCGCAGGGCCTCGTGCCGTTGCGCGACTGCACGAAGGGCCTGCCGCAAACGGTCCATGTCCAGGCGACCACCAATCCAGAAGGCGCCCGACATGCAATAGGCCGACTTGTCAGCCGCCACATTGTCCAGCAGCCACATCCGCTCCTGCGCTGGGGCAAGCGTTACAGAGGTGTCTTCTTCGGCTTCTCCGGTCAGTTCGCCCGGTTTCGCGAGGGTGCCCAGAAAACCTTGAAACGCGCCAACACTCGGCCGCTCGAACAGGTCCTTCACGCGCAGGTCCACACCGAAGGTGTCCCGCACCTGTGCAACGATTTGAACTGCGCCAAGAGAATTGCCGCCAAGCGCAAAGAAGCTGTCATCGGTTGTCGGCGCGGCGCCGGAGGGCAGAAAGCGACGCCACATTTCCAGCAGTGTTTTCGTCGTCTCGTCCGACGACATAGCCGGAGTGACCGGGGTCGGCTCCTTGGTCACCTCAGCATAGGCAAGCCGTCCGGTCGTTGTCCATTGTGCGCGCTGCCCAGTATCCCGCAGCCAGCCGGATGGCGAAAGCGCATGGGGTATGGCACCCGGCAGGTCCCGGGCGCAGGTCTCGAAGATCGTGCCCTCGATACCCACCGGGCAGAGTGCCATCCGGTCATCGAACACATAGAGTTCCGGCTTGTGGGATTGCGAATAGGCCGTGACCTCGGCGTTTTCCGACGCGTCGAGAAGGGGGATCAGGGCAATCGGTTTCGAGGGGTCCCGGATACAGGCCGCAAGCAGGGTTTCCAGATGCCGCCCCATTCGGGCAATACGGTCTTCGTCGAACAGGTCGGAATTATAAGTGACACGCAAAAGCGCGCACTCTTTGTCCGTACTGATCTCGACATAGAGATCGAAACCCGACGCAGGTGGGATCAGGTCATCGACCGCTCTGCCCGCCACGCCCCCGAGGACAAGCTCAGGCCGCTCGATATCGGCGGCGCTGACCAGGATATCGAACAGTGGGGCGCGTGCCACGTCGCGCGGCTGGCCGATCCGGTTGAGGATTGCGTCAAGGGGCGTATCTCCGTCCGCAAATGCGTCAGCGGCGGTGTCAGCCACGCGCCAGAGCAGAGTGCGGAAACTGTCCGAACCGCTCAGGCGATCCCTGAGAGGCAGGGTGTTCACGAAGTTCCCGATCTGCCCCAGCAGGTCCGGATGCCCCCTGCGTGTGAGTGCCGTGCCGAAGGTGATATCGTTCGACCCTGTATAGCGGTGGATCAGTGCTTTCAGCCCGGCGAGCGCAGCAAGATAGGGTGTTGTTCCCGCCTGCCGCGCCAGATCGCGCAGACCCGCTGTCGTGGACCGCGAAAGGCGGAGATCGCAGCGGGCGGCGGCAAAGCTCTGCAGGTTTGAGCGCGGGCGGTCGTGGGGCAGGGCGGTCGGCTGCGGCAGGTCTTTCAGACGCGCGGCCCAGCGATCCAGCGCCGCCCTGCCGTCCGGCCCGTGCAGGCGCGCGTCCTGCCAGAGGCAGGCGTCGATATGTTGCAGCTTCAGTTCGGGCAGATCGGCGGCGCGGTGTCCAAGCGCGGCTTGATACAGCTCGGTCAGGTCGGCGATCAGCGCTGCCTCGGACCAGCCGTCAAAGGCGATGTGATGCACGGCATAAACCAGCGCATGGTGCGATTTCGCCGAAGCGTCGATGCACAGCAATGCGGTGCGAAAGACCCGACCTGCGCTCAGGTCAAACGGAGCAGCGGTCAGCTCCTGAACATGCCGGGCCAGCGCGGCTTCTCCGTCTTCGGCCATGTGTTCGGACAGTTCCACGGCCTTTGACGGGCGGATAATTTGCCAAAGGGCGCCGTCGCTCAGATCGTAGCCTGTGCGCAAAATGCCATGGCGTTCAAAAAGAGCGTTCAGGGCAGCCTGCAAGGCATCCCGATCAAGCAACCCGTCAAAGACGAATGCTCCGGAGAGGACATAGAACGCCTCCTGCCCCTCGACCTGCGACAGCGTCCACATACGTTTTTGGGCCGGAGAGGCGGGTGCGCGCAGGAGGCCGGTTGCTGGAATTGGGTAGGACTCTGCACCCAGGTTTTCGGCTATCCCTGCGGGCGTAGGTGCACGGAACAGGGACGCGGCGTCCAGTTGCTGGCCGGTGCGGCGTTCGATCTGGGCAGCGACGCGCAGCGCGGTCAGGCTTGTTCCGCCGAAGTCGAAGAAGCTGTCCTGCGCTGATAGGTTCGGCTGGTCAAGATGATCTCGAAAGACATCGAGAATAGTCTCAAGATATGCTCCGGCGGTTGGACCTTCATACGACTTCTCCTGCCAACTATCGTGGCGCGCACCGTCTCGGTGAAGAGATATGTTTCGCGGCAGCGAAGGTCCCGGCAGCATGCGGGCAAGATCAGCAGCCAGTTCCTGAGCCGTAACAATTGCCTCGGGAATCGTTGTGACCACTAGGCGGTCCAACGGGCCTTCGGCCTGGGCGACCTCGGGATTGGAGAGCAGCAGCGCACGAGCATCCGCGCTCTCGAGCGGCTCCGCTAAGGCCACAACCTCTCCACTCGCGGTCAAAGACGCGGTGACGCCGAGTGCCGCGTCATCCGCGTGCAAGGAACCTCGGCAACCCACGAGCGTGGGCTGTCCATCGTCGTTCAGCACCGAAAGTGCCAGCCCGTCCAGCGGCGCAAAGCGCACCAGTCTCATGTCGCTCACAACGGAGGCCGCAGCATAACCAGCAGCTTGCCTGTCAGTATGAGGCCGAAGGATCAGTTGGACGCTGCTGCCTTCGGCGAGAGAGGCTTGGAGCGATGGCAGGTAGCTCTCTAGAGGCGAACTCCGGCACTCGATGATCAAACGGACCGGTTTGCGCCGCCCCCATTCGCGAATCCAGGCGCGCACGGCATCTTGCGGGAGAAGTATCGCCTGACCAGTCGCGGGCATCTCAGAGATGCGCAGGTGCAGCTTTCCCAGAACCGCCGCCGCCAAGGCCTCCACCACCGGCAATCCGGCGGTCAGCGTGAGCGTTGCACCGATCTCCAGCCCGCAGGCATTCTGCCAGGCGGTGATGGCCTCAACGCGTGACGGCGTATCTTTGGGCACCGGCATCCCCAGGCGGTCCGCCAGCGCGGCAATGACATCGCTGTTCTGAGTTGCAATTGACCCTGCGGTCACGGGTTGGCCGTCTGCATCGGTCGCAAGAACCCTGTCCGGCGCATTGGAGAGCGCCGCCGACATGGCAGCGGGCAGATCCGGCAGTGGCCCTGTTTCGGTCACAGGTCGCCGCCCAATGTCATCTATGCGGCGTTCCGGGTTGTCGCACAGATCGCTTAGCAGGGATGAATAGGCGTCGGCCCAGGCGGCCACCGTCCCAGTATCCAACCGCGTGGCGTCATAGTCGAAATCCAGAAGGAACTGCCCATCCGTCGTGATGACATTGAGATTGAGCGCGTATTTGGGGTCACCGATTGGCACTGGCCGGATCGAGACGGGCTGACCCTCAAACCGGATTTGCCCCGGGTCGCGATCCAGATTGAACCCGACCGAAAGCGGCGGCGGGGAAGTGTCATCCTGTATCGCATCCTGTGGACGGACGCATTGGTGATCCAGCATCGCCATGATGCCATGCTTCACCTGGCCGAGCAGGGCGTTGCCCGTTGCCTGGGTATCGACCGACATCACCAGAGGGAAAGTGGCCGCGCATTGGCCAACCAGCCGAGATGCTTCCATCGAGGCCTGACCGGGGACGGGGATCGCAATTGCGAGCCGCGATGCTCCGGAAAGCCGTGTCAGCAAAACGGAATAGGCGGAAAGGAGAACGACGAAAGGCGTGGTGTTTCGGGAGACACTGAGGTCCAGCACGTCCTTTGCCGCCTTGCCGCCGATGACCCGGTGCAGACGCCGCCCCGCCTTGTCGCCTTGCCGAAGCGCCAGCCGGTCGATCGGCAGAACAATCGGTTCGATGCCTTGAGACAGACGTTCCCGCCAGTATCCCTGCGCTGCACGCTCTTCGTCTGGTTTGGCGCTTGCGGCCCAATCTGCAAAATCACCGAAAGAGGTCGATGGTTCTAGCGTGTGATCCGCGCCGCCCGAATAGAGCGCGGCCAGTTCCGTGATCATGACCCCCATGGACCAACCGTCACAGATGAGCGGATGAGCCCGCAAGGCTACGAGCGCGCGACCGTTTTCGAGATCGAGCAGGTCGAACGCCAGCAGCGGGTCCCGTTGAGGATCGATCCGCGTTCCGGCGAGTTCCGCGATCCAGGCGGTTCCGTCGCCATCCTGCAAGTCGTGATCAAGATCAGACAGCGCGTTTGCACTCAGGCAGGGACCTTGGCTGCCGAGTATCAGCGCATCACCGTCTATCGTTTGCGCGCGCAATACGTCGTGCCGTTCGACGAGGCGATTGCACGCGATCTGCAGCCTGTCCGAGTCGATCGGTCCGGCCACTTCCCCCACAAGCATTTCGGCCCGATCGCCGCCCCGTTGCTTGAGCGCCATCAGCCGCATTTCGCGTTGCGTGGCAGTCAGGGGCAGGTGGGTCGGCTGCGGGCTCTCCAGTTCAATGGTCTTTCCACCGCCGTCGTCACCGCCGAAAAAGCCCCCAAGCAGAAGGTCCTTGGCGGCCGCCTCCATAGCGTCTTCGATGGTACTGATATCGGCATCCGAATGGGCGGTGGACAGGAAGCAGGTTCGGCGCTCCCACGAATAAATGCCGCGCAACATCAGTGAGAAGAAGAAGAGCGAGAGCGGGAGCGTCTGGTAAAGTTCTCCCTGCGGGGTCACCTGGCGCACCTGGAATTGCGATGCGAAGCCGGCAATACGGAAAGGTATGCCAAGACGGGCGAACATCGCGTTCAAACGGTCCGTCATTGCCCGGGTCCGGGCGCTCAGGCGCTCCTGTAGCGCGGGGCCCTGCTCCTTCAGATGGGTGAGCGTGGCATGTGCGCTCGCCATCGCCAAGGGATGACGGCAGAACGTCCCGCCAAAGAAGATCTGCGTCGCCGTCGGCCCGCTGCTGTCGCCATAGCGCCAGGCGCCGCCGTCCATCGGATCGATGAAACGCGCCTTGCCCGCGATGGCACTGATCGGCAGCCCGCCACCCAGGACCTTGCCGTAGGTCACGATATCGGCGGTGACCCCGAAATGCGCCTGTGCGCCGCCGGGATGACATCTGAAACCGGTGATCAGCTCATCAAAAACAAGCGCGATATCTCGGTCTTCGGTGATCTGTCGCAATCTGTGCAGGAAGTCTCGCGGTTGCAGATCGGGGTTTCTACTCTGCACCGGTTCGACCAGCACGCCGGCCAGCTGGTCAGCCTCGGCAGCGATTGCATCAAGTGCGGCATCCGTGCCGTAGTCGAGCACGATCACGTCTTCAATCTGGTTCTGGAGAACGCCGAGCGAGGCAGACATGGTGCCAAGCGGGCTGCCAAAGGCCATCGCACCATCGTAGGAACCGTGGAAGGACCCTTTGAAAATGGCAATCTTGGGCTTGCCTGTGACCGCGCGCGCCAGCCGAAAGGCAGTCATCACGGCTTCGGTGCCGGTATTGCTGAAGGCGACGCGCTCGCACCCCGTCAACTCGCAAAGCAGCGACGCGGTTTCAGCCGCCAGATCGCTTTGCGTCGCGAGTTCCATGCCCTCGTCAAGCTGTGCCCGGATGGCGTCGGTGATGAAGGCGGGCTGATGTCCCAGCAACCCAACGCCAAACCCGCAGGCCAGATCGATATAGGCATTGCCGTCGATATCCCAGAGGCGGCTGCCTTCTGATTTCGCCGTAACAATCGGATAGATTAACTCCTTGAGTTCGGGGCTGAATCCGATGGTCGCGATCCAGTCGGCGAGCTGCGGACGGGCCTTGGACGCATAAGCCTTGGACGCGGCGGTATGCGCGTTATAGCGCCTGATCAGGTCTTGCAGGAATTCCTGTTGCCGTTTTGTCAGATCAGCAGTCGGTGCCTGCTGGTGCGCGGCGGGGAGAGTTGCAGGTTTGGGCGGTGGTACTGTCGGCGTTTCCGGTACCGGCGTCGCGGTGGCGTCTGGCTGCGGTGCTGGCAATCCGCTCTGCTGTCCCGACAAAAGGGCGATCTGATCCGACATCAGTTTCAACTGCTGCTGTACGATCTCCTCCAGCGCGGACTTCACCTGCGCAGGCGCTGTATGTTTCTCATGAGCTTGAGGTATGGGCGGGGATTGCGTGACGGCTGGTGCTGATGTCGGAGCGGGGCTCGGCGCTGCAGGTGGTTCGGGCGGTGGCGCCAGCTCAGAAAGATAATCCGCGATCCGTCTGACGGAGGACATCTCATCGTGGAAACTGCTCATCTTCAGGTTCGCGCCAAACCGTTTCTGGATCGCGTTGCGCAATTGCATGAGCAGCAGGGAATCGAGACCCAGCGCGAAGAGGTCGCTATCGAGGTCATGTTGGGCCAGTTCGATACCGCTGATCTCTTTCACCAGATCACACATGGCCGGAATATGGTCCGAAGCGGGTTCCGGGGCAGCGATTGGTGCGGATGAGACCGCCACGGCGGGGGCCGTTGTGGCGAGGCGTGCGGGCATTGAGACAAGGCGCGCGACGATCACGGATTGAAGGGCGCGATCCGGATCGTCTCCGGATAGGGTAAGGACCTCTTCGACGGTAAAGCCCGCGGCGTCCAGTGCCTTTCGCCAACCCGATACGCTCAATACCGGCGAATGCGAGATGCGCAGCGCATCATCTTCGTATTGCCACCAGCCCGGTGTCAGGCCGAAGATCATGCCGACCACGTCATGCAGCCGTGTGACTTCGTTGATGATGAGCTTTCCACCGGGCCGTAAGAGCTCTGCCGCGTTGCGCAGCGTTTCCTGCATGTCCCGGGTGGCGTGCAACACGTTTGACGCTACAACCGCATCCTGGCTTGCGGCCTCGAACCCCTGGGCTGAGGGCGCCAGCGTGGCATCGAGTGTCGCAAATTCCATTGCTGGGTATGTGTTGGCCCAACGTGCCCGTGCGGGCCGGACAAAGCCGTCGCTTATGTCCGTGAAGGTATAAGAAACATCCCGCTTTTCCCGGGCGAAACTGTCGAGAATGCCTTGAGTGACACCGCCTGTGCCGCCGCCGATTTCCAAAATTCGAGGTGCAGAAATGCCCTCAGCGGCAGCCGGAACCGCCATCGCCATGACCGAGTTGAAGGATTGGGATAACCGCCCCTGACCGTAAATCCCCCCAAGCAATTCGGCGGAACCGCCCGGCATCAGCACTTCCATCGGGTCGCGCGCACCGCTCAGAATGTCGGGCAGCGCCTCGAAACACCGGCGCAGCAGTTCGAAAGCGGCACTCATATCGGGGTGATGTTCTTGCAGCCGCTTCTCTTCCGCTCGGGTTTCGGCCGCCCATGCGGCGAAATCCGTGTTGTGCGCCCGTTGCGTTGAGCGGAGCATGTCACCCGTCGCGCCGAGCCAGCCATCTTCGAGCAGCAGATCAACATACCACCGCATCAGGCGCTCATGGGCGGGCAGAATGTCGAGCATCGCGAGCAACTCGGTCTCTGTCCTGCCGAGCTGCGCCAGATCGAACAGGCCGATCGCATGGGCGAAAGCGGCCAGATGCCGCCGCCCGAAGCGTCCCGCCGCCGCGAGATCGTCGGCGACTTGCTTTGCCGGGGGGGCGCCCTTCAATAGCCAGTCCCGCACCGGAGTCCATTGTCGATCTGACGGCTCATCCGGGCGCATCTGATCCGGCAGCTTCATCGGCAGGCGGTAAGCCTTACGCTGAAACGGGTAGGTGGGTAGCTTGATCCTCGGCGCCGCATCCTCGGAATGGAAGCGCCGCCAATCGACCGGCACGCCGCGCACATGCAACTCGCCAAGAGTCGCAAGCGCCTGTTGCCATCCGCTGGTCGAGCGGCGCAGGCTGGGCAGCCACGCCATCTTGTCATCGGGGTCCGCGTTCTCCTCTCCCAGGCTGGACATGACCGCGGATGCGCCGATCTCCAGCGCCGCCGTGCATCCGCGCGCGCGCAACGTCTCAAGCGCTTTCATGCATTGAACCGGTTCCAGCAGTTGCAGCGTCCAGACTGACGGGTCGGTCAATTCATCGCCAGTGACTAATCGGCCGGTCAGGTCAAGGATCAGCGGGATCTTGGGTGCTTGAAGCTGCGCTGCCGCGACACGCTTTTCGAACCTTTCGGCCATCGGTTGCATGTGATGGCTGTGAAAGGCCCGGCGGATGGGCAGAGGCTTGACCGTGACGCCCCGCGCGATCAACGCGGATGTCAGCTGTTCCATCGCGTCGGGCGTGGCGGAGACGGTGGAATTTTCGGGCGCGTTGTAGGCAGCAATGATTGCTTCGACGCCTGTCGCGCGCGCGGTCGCTTCGACCTCGGCGGCGGAGGTGAAACAGGCCGCCATGCGTCCTTCCACTGCATTGCTTTGCGCCAATTGCCCTCGCGCGATCACAAGGTCCAGCGCGGCGCCGAGCGACAGCACCCCGGCGGTATGAGCGGCGGCGAAATGCCCGAAGCTGTGGCCGAAAACCACTGACGGCACCACGCCCCAGTTGCGCCACATCGCCACCAGGGCCACCTGCAACGCAAAGAGAGCGGGCTGCGCGACTTGCGGATCGTCGAAAGCGGTCTGCTCGGTATTCTCGTCAAAAAGCAACTCATGCAGGTGCCGCCCAAGCAGAGGGTCAAGCGTCTTGCCGCAGGCGTCGATCATGTCCGTGAAGGCCGGGACCGTGCCATAGAGATCGCGCCCGACGCCGCTTCGCAGACCGCCCTGCCCGGAGAAGACGAAGGCGGCGCGTGCCGGTTCGTTGGGGTTTGCGCGCCCCAAGATCACACGTCCGGCCTGCGGTGTCAGAGGATCTTTCAGTAAGGTTTTCATGTCCTGCGAGGTATCGCTGATCAGCGCCGCCCTCAGGGCGTGATGCTTGCGCGTTACGTTGGCATTCGCGCAGACAGTTGGCAGGTCGCTGCCGGGCAGGCCCAACGCTTCTGAAAAGCGCCCGGCCACCGCGGCAAGCGCTTCGGTCCGTTGGCCCGACAGGGCGAGAATTTGCACCGGTCTTTCGGTCGACGGTTTCGGCTGAGCTGCCGCCTTCGGGGGTGGGCCGATGATGGCATGGGCCACCGTGCCGCTAAAACCGAAGGAACTGATGCCCGCCAGTCTGGGCGCGCTTGCCCCGCTCTCGTTGCTGCAGGGTTTCCAGTCCCGAGACCGGGTCACGAGTTCAACCGGTGCGGTCTCCCAGTCGATCAGTGTGTTTGGGGTATTGATATTGCAGTTTGGCGGCAACTCCCCATGGCGATAGGCAAGGGCCAGTTTGACAAGGCCCGCCATTCCGGCGGCAGCTTCCAGATGGCCGATATTCGATTTGGCCGATCCGACCAAGAGAGGCCGATCCGCAGGCCGAGCCGGGCCGAATACTTCGGTGATCGCGGCAATTTCAATAGGGTCACCCAGTTGAGTGCCCGTCCCGTGCGCCTCCAGATAGTCAACCTCGCACGGGGTCTTTTTCGCGCTCGCGAGTGCAGCCCGTATCACATCCGCCTGCGATCTGACATTCGGGGCGGTCAGCCCGTTACCCCGGCCACCATGCCCAACGGCAACGCCATGGATAACGGCCTGTATGCGGTCACTATCCCGTTGCGCATCCGAAAGCCGCTTGAGCACCAGAACGCCGCATCCCTCGCCTCGGCCATAACCGTTGGCTTCGGCATCGAAGGTCTTGCAGCGCCCATCCGGCGCCAGCGCGCCGAGCTTGGAAAGCGCGGCAAATGTCTCGGGGCCAAGCATGAGGCTGACGCCGCCGGCAAGCGCCAGATCGGCGGAGCCCTGAGACAGCTTCTGACACGCCTGATCAAGAGCCAGCAGTGACGAGGCACAAGCCGCGTCCACAACCCCGACCGGTCCCCGCAGATCAAAGTTGTAGGCGATCCGCCCCGCCGCGTTCGACTGGGCGACGCCCGTTGCCGTATGCGGTGTGATCTGGTTCAGATCGTCGGAAAACAGGCTGGCGCGCTCATAGTCCGATTTCTCGATGCCCACAAAAACGGCGGTTCTGGACCCGGCTAGGGCGTCAATCGACAGACCGGCATCCTCGAAAGCCTCCCATGCAACCTCCAGCAACAGCCTCTGTTGCGGGTCCATCGCGGCAAGTTCCGCAGGTGCCAGACCAAAGAGGCTCGCGTCGAACCCGTCCGGGCGGGCGTCCAAAAAATGGCCGCGTATGGTTGCAAAAAACGCTTCATGCGGACCCGCGATGTTCCAACGATCCGGTGGTATGTTGCAGGACGTATCAAAGCCCTGATTGAGAATGTCCCAGAAAGCATCGGGATTGTTTGCACCGCCGGGGAACCGGCACCCCATACCGATGATTGCGATAGGTTCATCCCCACGCGATTGCGCCTCTTCGAGCCGTTCCTCGAGAAGCGTGATCACCTTGATGGCCTCTTCAAGGTCGCGGTCGTCATATGATGGCGTGGGTGGGGCGCTCATCGATACTTCTCCAGTTTGCTGCGCAGCGCGTCGCGCGCGGTGAGGTGCGTTTCGCCCGCCTTCATGGTCGGTTTGGACGCTTCTGGCTGGTTTTCGGCTGCTTCGTCCCCAAAGTTCAGCATCTCGACAAGATGTCCGGCGAAGCTGCGGATCGTGGGGAACTCGAAGAAGCTGGTGACCGGAACGGGACAGGCAAAGCGCGCCTCGATTGCCTTGCGCAATTCCACAAGGGTCAGCGAACTGATCCCCAGATCCTGCACGCTGGCGTCGGGGTCGAGCAGATCTGCCGGTGTCTGATCCACTGCTTCGATGATGGCGGCGATCTCAGCCATCAGCGCTTGTGGCCGTTCAACTGCTGGCAGGGCGGCGATGCGTTTCAACTGTGTCCGGCCTGTCCCCGCAGAGGCTTGCTGCGGCGGGGCAGGCCGCACGTCGCCTGTCGCAGTCTGGGTGGCAACGAGTTCGGACAGTCTTGCCCGGTTGCCGGGATCTGGCAGATATTCCGTCCACTTTGCGGGATCAAACTCGGCCAGTGCAACGACCGGAAGACCGGTTTCCCACGCCTGCTCCACGCCACCAAGCAGCAGGTCCGGCTGCAAGGTGCCGAGGCCGAGCGCGGCAGGATCGCGCCGCGTCGCCTCGCCTTCTGCCATCATTCCCAGATCTGCGACCGGACCAAGCTGCAGGCTCAGCGACGGCAGTTCCTGCGCCGCTCTGAAGCGGGCCAGCGCATCGAGGCCGCCATTCGCCGCGGCATAAGCACCTTGCCCCGGCGAGCCGATCAGCGTGGCGATCGAAGACAGGCAGATGAAGTAGTCGAGCGGGATGTCGCGGGTCAGATCATGTAGAACCCATCCCCCAGCGACTTTGGGAGCTGCGACCTCGGCGATCAGATCGGAGGTCATGCTGTGGATTGTCCCATCGCGCAGCACAGCTGCGGCGTGGACCACGCCGCGTAAGGGAAGTGCACCATCCCTGAGCTGTCGGATCAAATCACTCATCCCGGCGCGATCACTGGCATCGACCGCCACGGCCTCCAATCGTCGCTGCTCTGCGTTCAGGCGCTGCATCGCGGTGCGGACGGCTTCACCCGGTGCCGCGCGCCCGGTCAGCACCACCTGCCCCGCGCCCGCATCCAGCATCTGTTCGGCAAGGGCCAGCCCGACGCCGCCCGTACCACCGGAGATCAGATAGCTCGCGTCACCCCGCAGCATCCATGTGCGTGCCGGTTTCGCCTCTTCGACCGGGGCAATCCTTTCGGTGAAGAACCCGGGCCCTTCAAGCCGCAGTTCATCGGCGTCGAAATCGCTCATGTCACTGCGCAGCAAAGCGGCCAGCCCGGCCAGATCCGCTTGCCCCGCCAGACGCGCGCGCACGATGTTGAGTTCGGGATGCTCGCGGGCTGCCACCCGGGAAAACGCTTCAAGCGCGTCCGGGCTTGCTTTGTCCGGCATAGGGTCAAACGTCACACACCAGAGCCGTGAGCCAGGGTGCGGCAGACTCGCCTGGATCGCAGTGGCGAGATCTGCCAATGCCTGCGATGTGCGGTCTGGCGAGACGGTCCCGGTCAGGTGAACGAACCAGCCGTCACCCTCCAGCGCGCCATCAGCCGGACCTGTCAAGGCAACGATGCGGCAATTGCGTTCGGTCGCCACAAGTTCTGCAAGCGCACAGGCCAGCACGGCGGCCTGTTCGTCACCTTCACCATGGGTGAGTGTCAGAGGTGGCAGCTTCTTCTCAGCCAGCGGCATCGTCAGAGGACGGATAGCGGTTGTGTAGAGCGCGCCCTGATCCATCGCGGATCCATCCGTCAGAGCGGCCCACGGATCATACCCGTCAAGCCAGAACCGCTTGTGCTGCCAGGGATATGTCGGCAGATCGGTCAGGACGGTGGGTTCGTCAGAAAGCCGTGTCCAGTTCGGTGCGAGGCCACGGCAGGTCAGTGAGGCAAGCGTATCGGCCACCGCGCGCGCACCTGACATATTGCGCCGCAAGGTCGGAACACTGGCAAAGGAAGATGCCCCGCCGCCCGCTGCGTCAATGCAGGCCGTGATCGCGGATGACAACGCGGGATGCGGTCCGATTTCCACGATATCAGTGCATCCATCAGCGAGAAGGGCCTGCATCGCCTCCGCAAACCGAACGGTGCCGCCGATGTTCTGCGCCCAGTATGCAGCATTCACGTCTTCGGATCGATGCAAGGTGCCGGTCACGGTGGAATAGAGCGAGGCGAGAGGGGGCAGTGGAGAGAGTGTTCCCAACTGTTCTGCAAGTGCTTTGGCTTCGGACTGCACGTGCCGCCCGTGGAACGCGTAGTCCACACCCAGATCGGTGCCGGGTATGTTCCGGTTCTTGAGGCGGGCGGTCATTGTATCGATGCAGGGCTGATCGCCTGACAGCACCACTTGATCCGGGCTGTTGACGGCGGCGAGGTCCAGCCCCTCGACGGCGGCGAGATGCGGGGCGATGGCCTCTTCTCCCAAGGGCACAGCCAGCATCCGGCCACGGCCTGTCGCTGCCTGCATCAGCTTTCCGCGATGGGCGACCAGCCGCACGGACTCCTCCAGCGACAGCACTCCCGACGCATAGTGAGCGGCAATCTCGCCGACACTGTGACCTATGACGGCATCAGGCGTCAGGCCCAGTTCTTCGAGCATTCGGACAAGGGCAGCCTGCACCGCAAAAATCGCGGCCTGGGCGCGGTCGGTCCGGCGCAAAAGGTTGGCGGCGTCGGGGCTCGTCAACGTATCGCGCACGGTCCATCCGGTCAGCGGTAGAAGTAGTGCGTCGATCCGCTCAATCTCGCTGGCGAAGAGGGCCGAGCGCTCCAGCAAATCAACGCCCATCCCGGCCCATTGACTGCCCTGGCCGGTGAACACAAAGGCGATCTGGTGCAATGCATCTCCGCGCTTGCGCCCGGTCTTGATCGGGCCGGGGCGATCTTCGGCCAGGGCCCTCAGCGCCGTCTCTGCCTCGGCTATGTCCGACACTGCACCAGCGGCCAGGTGTGTCAGATCAGCCTGATTATGCGCCAGTGCCGAACAGAATTGGGTCAGATCGAGATCGGGATGCGTCTCAAGATAGTCGGTCAGTTGCCCGGCCCGGGTCCGAAGTGCCTGCGGGTCGGCGGCGGAAAAGGTCAGGACGGGCAGGGGACCTACCTCTTCCGGTTCTGCGTCGGTGATGGCTTGCCGCTCCGCCTGTTCGACGATCACATGCGCGTTGGTGCCCGACAGGCCGAAGGCCGAAACACCGGCGCGCCGCGGCGCAGCAGTCTCCGGCCATGAGCGGGGTTTTGTCACCACCTCCAATGTCTTGTTTGTCCAATCGATCCGGTGGTTGGGAACCCGGTGATTCAGGCTTGCTGGCAATGTGCCGGACTGGACGCAAAGCGCCGCCTTGATCAGCCCCACCATTCCCGCCGCCGCCTCCAGATGGCCGAGATTTGTCTTCGCCGAGCCGATGAGCAACGGTTTGCCAGCACTCCGGGAAGGGCCAAAGACACGGGTCAGCGCGTTTGCTTCGATCGGGTCGCCCAGAGGTGTCCCGGTGCCGTGCGTTTCGATATAGGCGATATCTGCCGGGGCCAGACCGGCGCGGGCGAGCGCGTGATTGATCAGTGCGCCCTGGGCCGGGCCGCTGGGCACCGTGAGACCTCCGCTGCGGCCGTCCTGATTGAGCGCGGTGCCGGTGATCATCGCCACCGATGGCTCGCCATCGCACAGTTGATCCGCAAGGCGCAGCACCACCGCTCCGCAACCTTCGCCCCGGACATAGCCATCCGCTTCGTCATCGAATGCGCGGCACTGGCCGGTCGGGGACAGCGCCGAAACCGCTTCGAGCTTGGCATGGCCATCGGGACCCAGGATTAGGTTTACCCCAGCGGCAATCGCAGTATCGCATTCCCCGGCAATGAGGCTCTGGACCGCGAGATGAACCGCAACCAGCGCCGAAGAGCAGGCGGTATCGACAACCATCGCCGGTCCCCTCAGACCCAGCGCATAAGCAATCCGGCCTGCTGCGATCGCAGGCGCGGTGCCGGTGTAGGAATGCTGGTTTGGTGTCGTCTCGTGACCTAACCCATACTCGCCTGGCCCGATCCCGACAAAGACACCGATTTCGTGGGCCCGCCGCTTTGCGCCGCTCAGACCTGCGCGTTCCAGCGCTTCCCAGCAGACCTCAAGCAGGAGGCGCTGCTGAGGGTCCATTGCTTTCGCCTCGGCCCAGGAGATGCCGAATAGCTCAGGATCGAAGCCGTCGATCTCGTCGAGAAATGCGGCGACGGGGCGCTTGTGGCGCGGCAGGCCCCTGGGCGCGCGGGTGTCGGGCAGAGGACCAATGGCGGAACGGCCTTCGGACAGGAAAGTCCTGAACGCCTCAGGTGTCGCTATTCCGCCGGGAAACCTGCAGCCCAGACCAGCTATCGTGATCTTGGGCTGAACCGCTACAGCTCGGGTCGAGGTTTGTTCCGGGGTAGCCAGACTTATGGCCTCGGCCAGCGATAACAGCGTCGGATAGTCATAGAGAAAGGCAACCGGGATGTCGCGACCCAGCGTTTGCCCTGCATCCACAACCAGCGCCATCGCACGGGCGGAGTTGAAGCCCTGATCTACCAATGGCTTTCGGATATCGAGATCCGACCGGCCCAGTACCTCGGCGGCGCTTGCCTGAAGCACGCGCAGCACCTGCCGGGTGCGTGTCCGCCGGCCCCCGGAGAGGCGGCGTGCCGCCGCCCGCTGCAACTGCTCCAAAGACGCAACCGAGTCATCGTAGGCACCTGCTAGATATTGCTGCCCCAGATGGCCACGTCGGATCTTGCCGCTGGAGGTTTTGGGCACGGCACCTATCGGGATCACCCGATCGACCTTCCATCCACCCAAAGCGGCCAGCGCCTGCTGCACGGCGCGGGTCAGACCGGCCAGTTCCGCGTCGATCCTGCGGCTGTAGAGGAAGATCAGCAATTGTTCGGCCTGCGATGCGAGATCGAAGACCGAGGTTGCTACGACCTTTCCGAGTTCGACACCGGGCACGGTTTCAGCGACGCGCTCGATATCATGCGGGTAGAAATTTTCGCCGCCCAGGGTGATCATTTCCTTGATCCGACCGGTGATGAAAAGCCTTCCATCCCGCAACACGCCGAGATCACCCGTCTTCAGCCATCCATCTGCAGTGTACAGAGAGGCACGCGGCGCGTTGAGATAACTCTGCGCCGCACTGCGGCTTTGCAGCTGGATTTCACCTACACGGTTCTCGCCGAGATCCCCGTCATCCCAGCCCGCGATACGCAGGGAGGTGTTTTCGACCGCGCGGCCAACATCGACAAGTTGTACGGCGTCCTGCGGACTGCTGGGTGGCAGCAGGGTGTCGCCGGGACCAAGCGCCGCCCGGCTCGCGCTGAACGTCCGAAGGCCATCACCGGGCACTGGGACGGTCACAGCCAGAGTGGCTTCGGCAAGGCCGTAACCGGGATACATCGCTGCGCGCGGCAGATGTGTGCCGGCGATCAAATCCATGAACGTTTCCCAAAGCTCTGCCGAGATTGGTTCGGCGGCGTTAAACATCAGCCGCACCTGCGAAAGATCATCTGTCAACGGTGCTTTGCCACCGGTTAGCTTCAGAAAGTGCTTGAGACCGAAATTGTTGGTGCAGAGCACCGTCGCCTTCAATTCCGATGCGCGCGTCAACCAGCGTCGGGGCCGCTGCACAAAGGACTTGGTTTCGATCTGGACCTGGTTTGCACCCAAAGCGAGTGGCAGAAGGTGCATCAGCACCATGCCCATATCATGGGTGAGGGGAAACCAGCTCAGAAAAACATCGTCCCGCGTTGCTTCGCAACTGGCGCCGAGATCCGCCAGATGCGCCACCACACGGCGATGAGTCAACACGACCCCTTTTGGTTCTCCGGTTGAACCGGACGAGAACTGGATGAAGGCGGTGCTGTCGGCATCCAGACCGACGGCGTTGAGCTTGATGCGAAGGATGGCGTCCGCCGGGCTGTCTACAAGGGCCTGATAGCTCATCTGTTTCGCCCGCAGAGACAACAGGACCTCATCAAGTCCATGATACCGCGCAACCTTGTCAAACGGCCCGGCCAGTCCGGTTTCAGATATCAACCAGGGGGCGACCAGCACCTGCGCGACATGCAGGACCTTGAGCGCGGCCTCGTCTGTGGCGCCTGGCTGCAGCGGAACCGGTTGTGCCCCCGCCAGAACGCAGCCCCAAAACGATTCCAGAAATCGCTGGGGAGGACCGATCATCACGACGACCTGATCGCCTTCTGTGACGCCTTCGGCCAGCAGACCGAGCGCGATCTGCTCCGCTGACTCTGCAAGCTGGGCGTAAGACTGATAGGCATCGCCCTGCATTCCGTAATGTACACCGCGATCCGGGTCGGCCTGCTGCAATAGCTGACGAAGATCGCACTCCAGAAGCTTGTTCTGGAGCTGAACGGAATCGGTCATGACCAGCCCTCCCCTCGCAAACAAAGCGTCTTTCAGCCGGCCATTCCAACATGCGCATTTGTGTCTCAAACCTCAGGCAGTCGTTAAATCGGTCGCGGCGGATATAACTTACGGTAGAGACTTTGCTTGAAACCTGCTGTTATGTTGAGAAGATTAGCAAACCCATGATCTGTCAACTTAAAGTTGCCGGAATTTAATGAAGAAGTATCAACCTTCTGTATGGGTTGATGGCGGTAGCGACCGCTTGCACAGAATAGCTGCACAGCGGAAACTCGGGTGACTTTTCCGTTTGGTGTTCACTCGCGGCGATGTCATTTTCTTCGGTCGGCAACCTCGCGCATTGCTACGCAATCCACGTGTAAGGAATGTTGTTGGATTCGCCTCCGCTCCGATTCGATGCCGCTCATTTCCCTGATCGGTCGCGCTGCTGCACTGGGCATTCTGCGTGAAACTTTGCGTGAACCAACGATAACCGCCAATCGTTTCGATGCGGCAAAGGCTTCCCATGACATCCTTTTCAAAGCAGGTGGCCCAAATACACGTCTTTTGACCAGAAACTGGATGAGTATAGGGTTTGGGCGGCGCGATCCCATAAATCACCTTTGTTATCAACGGTATAGGAGCTTCATTCCTGCTGGTCCGGTTTGGCTTGCTGTCTGAGGCGATTCGCGCAGGGGTTTTAGGCAATGCTGCCGATTCTCGCTGAGATTTAAATGGCAGCTCTTGAATTACTGCAATTGAACCAATCTCTTCCGCAGCTTAGCTTACAACGTGAGGGGGAAGAGTGCTTGCAGCGACAACCATCAGATCAGCCATGGTCCTCGCAACGGGTGGACATATACGAGGCGCGATTCGATGACCTGCTGGAATGCGCTCATTCACTGAGCACCGCAGAGCAGCAAAGGGCGTCCCGCTTCGTTCGGGCTGATGATGCTGCGCGATATTGCGCCGGTCGAACATGGGTGCGTCGGCGACTATCTGCCGATCTTGGCGTGCCGATTGATGAACTGGAGCTTGCCGTTGGGGCTCAGGGAAAGCCGGAGGTTCCTGGCCATCCGATCCACTTCAACGTGTCCCATACGGACGCACATATCTGGCTTGCCATTGCGGCGCGCCCCGTCGGCATCGACCTAGAGTTGCCGCCGCGGGATGATCCGGCGCTACTCCTGCAACAGATCGCAACGCAGCGTGAATGGGAGCGGGCGAGAGCTGCGGGTATCACCACCGAAAGGTTCCTGATCCTCTGGACAGCCAAGGAAGCCGTGCTCAAGATGCTGGGGACCGGCCTTATGACTGACCCCCGCTCAATCGAGCTTGGCGCGTTGGGTGGCCTGGACCCGAGGGTCGTGTCCGTTGCAGGTCAATGGGCGTGCTTGCAGCGGGTTCCGGCATGCGACGATGCGATTGCCCATGTCGCGATTGCCGGGAGCCAAATCGAAGTTCGTATGAAGGATTGGAACACCGGGAAGGAAACTTAGATTTTGACTAAGATCGCGAACAAGAATGGGCACGCGGCACCCGTTTATGCAGCGGCAACTATTGCATGTAAGAGCGCGTGGCTGCCGCATTTCGATATCGCAACAACCGCTACGGCAAGGCTCTTTGTTCTACCCTTTGCGGGCGGGGGCGCCGCACAGTTCCTGCCTCTCCGCGGGGCCGCCCCGGACTGGCTTGATATACAACCCATCCAGACACCCGGCCGGGAAAGCCGCCTGCTTGAGCCCGCGATCAACGATCTGCCCGTGTTAATCAATGCTCTGATGGCCGAAATTCTGCCCTGTCTTGATCGCCCATTTGCGTTTCTGGGCTATTCGATGGGCGCGCGTATGTCGCTGGCTCTTGCGCACGCGCTGCTCGCGGGCAGGCATCCGCAACCGCGCCAGCTCATCGTCGCCGCGCACGCCGCCCCGAGCTTGCCTTCGCGCGTCCCAATTGCTGATTCGCTCGATTCGGATGCGTTCTGGAAGCTGATCGCACAGTACGAGGGCACGCCCGGAGACGTGTTGAAGGACGATGAGCTCAAGGCGCTGGTGGAACCATCCCTGCGCGCGGACTTCCGGATCGCGCGGCAAGCGGTGACCCGCGCTGGGCTGCCCCTTGATATCCCGATTCTCGCCCTTTCCGGTCTCAGCGACCCCTATGTCGGTCCTGGAGACATGCAACCGTGGCGTGACGAAACCAGCGGTCCGTTCAGGCTGGAGGTCATTGATGGCGGGCACTTCTTCTTTCGCAGCCACTTTGAGCACTTCTCTGGAGTGGTTTTTGATACGCTTGAGCCGCTTGCATCTGAGCACGGAAAGCCCCGCTGGCCGACAAAGATTAACGAGAGTTAGTGCCTCTAAATACACCTTAAGGGTATTTTTCGTTGTCGGAATTGCGAAATTCTTCTAGCCTTTACCTGTCTTGCTCTCGCGAGGGGCAGGTATGTGGGAGCCGTTAGTCCGGGTGTTCCCTGAAAGCTGGTGCATCTAGCACTCGATCATTTAAACGAGCCGTCGCGCTCGCCATAGAAAGAGAGAGACATGGCTGTCACTGAGGTTGAAGAGGTCGACCGCGTCGATCAGGCAATATCACTTAGCAAGCGCTACGCTGCCTATGCCGGTGGGGCTGCGTTTATTCCGGTGCCCGTTGTTGACATCGCGGCAATCGGCGCGCTGCAACTCAAGCTGGTAAAGGATCTTTCAGATCTTTACGACGTGCCCTTCAGTTCCAACTCGGGCAAAGCGGCGGTTACAGCGCTTCTGTCCACTCTGGTTCCGGTGCAGGCGGGTATCACAACGGCGAGTTTCGTGAAGGCCGTTCCCTTGTTCGGCACCGCCCTCGGGGTCGTGTCCGCGCCGGCATTTGCGGGTGCCGCAACCTATGCCGTTGGCCGCACTTTCACGATGCACTTCGAATCGGGTGGCACATTGCTGACATTCGACGCCGAGAAAATGCGCGAGTTCTTCAAGTCCGAATACGAGACTGCCACGAAGTCCCGCTCCTCTTCTGCAAAAGCCTCGTCCTGATTGGGGTGGCACAACCTGTGCCGTTGTATAACTGGCATTGCTTCGACCCGGCTGTGTTCATGCGGCCGGGTCTTTGCTTTGTTTGATTGGCGTGAGTCGCATTGGAAGCGGTAAGCGCTTCGGCATCCATTTCGCAGTCGTTTAGCCGCCACTCGGAATCCGCCCACCTCGCCGGTAGATTGTGGTCACACAGCGAAACCGTGCAAAAAGGCCATGACCGGAAATTCCTTTGAAGACCGATCTATCAAGTTTTTCAGGACGCGGTAACAATACCGCAAGAGGAGTACAATCTTCCCGTTGTCAAAAGCCAGAGTTGTGCAGTCATGTTCGAAACCAAAATGAGCAGGGGCGGTATCTCGGGGCTCGGAGTGGCCGTCGCGATCAGCCTCGCGGTATCACTTCCTAAGCTGTCGCTTGCGCAATCTGAGGCGCCCGCCATGAATGTGGGCGTTGTGACACTCAGCAAGACGGAGGTTCCGCGGGTCTACAATCTGCCGGGCCGGGCTGTTGCCTATCAGCAAGTCAGCATTCGCCCACGTGTCAATGGTGTGATCGAAAAGATTCTCTATGATCCCACAAAGCCCATTGCTGTTGGGGATCCTCTGTTCAAACTCGATGACGCCAGCTATGTCGCCGCCGTCGCCTCGTCGGAGGCCGACGTCGCCACCGCCGAGGCTAATGTGACGGTGTCCCAAGCCGCCTATGAGAGGGCTCAGAAGCTGGAGGGTTCAGGGTTCACCGTGGCGCAGGTCGAGCAGGCCAAGGCCACGCTGGAAACGGATCAGGCCTCACTTAGATCCGCGAAGGCGGCGCTGGACTTCGCCAAGACGCAACTCTCATGGACGACCATCACGAGCCCAATCGAAGGCATGGCGGACATCGCAAGCGTGTCGGTCGGCGATCTTGTCTCGGACGCGCAGTCCGACGCGATGACCACGGTGACGCGGCTCGATCCCATCGAGGTTACGATGCAGGAATCAAGCGCGCACATTCTGGCGATCCGCAAGGAAGTCGAGTCGGGCACGCTGAAGCTCAGCGATCGTTTGAAAGCAACGCTGGTGTTGGAGAACGGCGAGAGTTTTGCCAGTGAGGGGACCTTTATCGCCGCTGGGAACACGGTTTCGACCACGACCGGCACTGCCTCCCTGCGGTTCAGATTTGAAAATCCCGACAGCAAAGTGCTTCCCGGGATGTTCCTGCACGGCGATATCGAGGTGGGCACGATCGAAGCCTTCCTCGTGCCCCAGCGCGCCGCAGATCGCGGCAACACGGGGCGGCTTACCGCTTTCATTGTGGACAAGGACGAAACCTCAAAACAGGTGCAGTTCGATGAGATCGGCACCTATGAAAACAACTGGGTCGTGGCCAGCGGGTTTGGGCAGGGGGATCGCCTGATCGTAGATGGGCTGGTCGCCATGCGAGCCGGGATCAAAGTGAACCCGGTTGCTGCAAAGATCAATTCCGAGGGGCTGGTAGAGGACGACGGGCCAAAGGACGGAGCGAAGCAGTAATCCGATGGCCTCATTCTTCATCCGCCGACCCGTCTTCGCTTGCGTTATCGCGATTGTCACAATGTTGGCAGGCATTTTCGGCCTGAACGCACTGCCGATCTCGCAATATCCCCAGATCGCGCCGACCACGATTCAGATATCGGCGGGTTACCCTGGTGCGTCAGCAGAAACGGTCGACCATGCCGTAACATCGGTGATCGAGAACAGCATGACCGGCCTCGACGGTCTAACCTATATGACCTCCAACTCGTCCGAGGGATCGGCCAGCATATCGCTGACCTTCGATGACAGCGTCGACTCCGAGGTTGCGCAGGTTCAGGTGCAGAACAAGCTGCAACTGGTGCAGGCACGCCTGCCTGCCTCGGTGGTGAGCGAAGGAGTAAGCGTCAACCGATCGACTTCGTCCATACTGATGGTGGGCGCGCTGGTCTCTGAGGATGGAGCCTATAGTTCGGTCGAGTTGGGGAACATTCTGAATTCCACGATCGAGAACCCCGTCCAACGGGTCGAGGGTGTCGGATCGATCAGCAGTTTCGGCACGCAGCTTGCGATGCGGATCTGGCTGAACCCCAAATCACTGGAGCAGTACCAGATTAGCCCCTCAGACGTGACTCTTGCGGTTTCAGAGCAGAACACCAACGTCACCGTTGGCTCGCTGGGCGCGCAGCCCGTCGTCAAGGGCCAGCAGATCACCATGTCGCTGAGCGCGCAGTCGCAGCTTTCCTCGGTACAGGATTTTGAGGGGATCCTGCTCAAGACAAATGAGGATGGCTCGACCGTCTATCTGGCGGATGTCGCGCGCGTGGAACTGTCTGCCGAGAGCTTTGGGACGTCGAGCCGCTACAACGGCAAACCAGCCGCCGGTTTTGGCGTGAACCTGGCCGCCGGTGCAAACGCCGTGAAAACGGCCAAAGCGGTGCGCGCCGAGATTGACAAACTCTCCAACGCGCTGCCCGAGGGCGTGACGGTTGAATACCCGTTCGATACCTCACCGTTTGTCGAGGAATCCATCACCGAGGTTTACCGCACTCTGGGCGAGGCCGTCGTTTTGGTCTCGCTGGTCACGCTCCTGTTTCTGCAAAGCTGGCGTGCCACGCTTATTCCCACAATTGCCGTGCCAGTGGTTCTGCTGGGAACCTTCGGCATTCTGGCTGCACTTGGAATGTCCATCAACACGCTCACGATGTTTGCCATGGTTCTGGCCATTGGCCTGCTGGTTGATGACGCGATTGTCGTCGTGGAGAACGTCGAACGCGTGATGGAGGAAGAGGGGCTGAACGCGTTTGAGGCGACCGAAAAGAGCATGAAGGAAATCTCCGGCGCGCTTGTCGGCATCGTCGTGGTGCTCTCTGCGGTCTTCTTGCCTATGGCCTTCATGGGAGGCTCGACTGGGGTTATCTATCTGCAGTTCTCAGTCACCATCATCTCGGCCATGGTCCTGTCGCTGCTTGTTGCGCTGATCCTGACGCCGACAATGTGTGTCTATCTGTTGAAACCGTCAAAGGGGCGCCAGCGGATTGCACCGCTCCGCCTGTTCAATGCCGGGCTGGATCGTCTGACCGGCGGCTATTGCAAACTGGTCGGTCGCCTGGCGCTGCGGCCGTTTCGGATGATCCTTCTGATCATCGTCATCGGATATGCGGCGTTCTGGGTGTTCGAACGTCTGCCGTCGTCCTTCGTGCCGACCGAAGATCAGGGCGTGCTGATGGCAATCGTACAACTGCCGCAGGATGCCCCGACCGCGCAGACGCTGGAGGCGGTCGAGGCAGTCGAGCAATATCTGCTCAACGAGGAGGCGGATGCGGTCACATCGGTCTTTTCGGCACTTGGCTTTAGTTTCAGCGGGGTAAGCCAGAACAAGGCCATGATGTTCATCAAGCTCAAGGGATTCACCGATCAGGGAAGTCTTGACGCCGCTTCCGTCAGCGCGCGCGCGAATGGGACCTTTTTCAACAACCGGATGGGTCAGATCTATTTCCTGCAGCCTCCTGCGATTCAGGGTCTTGGCTCGACCTCTGGCTTTACCATGTATCTGATCGATCAGGCGGGCCGGGGAACCGAGGCCCTTAACGAGGCCGCCAACCAACTGGTCCTGGCCGCTCAATCCGATGAACGGGTCACCGGTGTCCGCAGCAGCGACAATGCTAAGAATGCGACGCTGCGATTGAACATCGACCAGGAAAAGGCCGAGGCGTTCGGTCTCACCCTGGCGGATATCAACTCGATGATGACGACCATATTCGCCGGAAACTACGTCAACGATTTCACCCTGGGCGACGATCTGCGTGAGGTCATCGTGCAAGGCGACGCGCAATGGCGCATGCAGCCCTCTGACATCGATGCGTGGTCGGCGCGCAACGAGAACAATGAGATGGTGCCGTTTTCATCCTTCGTGACCAAGGCCTGGACCGAGGTATCGCCAACGCTTGTGCGTTATGGCGGCAGTCAAGCGCTTGAAATATCCGGTGCCGCAGCACCTGGCGAAAGTTCGGGCGCGGCGATGACGGCGATGGAGGAAATGGTGGGCAAGCTTGACGGTGGGTTTGGTGTGGCCTGGACCGGGCTGTCATTTCAGGAACGCCTGTCGGGCAACCAGCAGCCGATCCTGTTTTCGCTTTCGGCTCTGATCGTTTTTCTTTGCCTTGCGGCGCTCTACGAAAGTTGGACCGTGCCCTTTGCCGTCATGCTGAGTGTACCTGTAGGCATTCTGGGTGCCATCTTGACGACTTGGTATTTTGGTCATTCAAACGACGTTTATTTCAAGGTCGGCCTGCTGACGATCATCGGTCTGGCCTCGCGGAATGCGATCTTGATCGTCGAATTTGCTCAGAAGCTGCGCGCAGAAGGGATGGAAGTGATTGAGGCGACCATCACCGCTGCCCGCCAGCGCCTGCGCCCGATCATCATGACCTCATTTGCCTTCGGATTTGGCATTACACCGCTGGTACTGGCCAATGGGGCAGGGGCCGAGGCGCAAAAATCCATTGGCACCGGGATGCTGGGCGGCATCATATTCTCGGCCATCCTCGGCATTTTGCTGGTGCCTGTTTTCTATGTAGCGGTGCTCAAGGCGGCCAGCCTGTTTCGTGGACGTAAGGAGGCAAAGACATGAAGGCCAGTCACGCCGCACTAGGATTGCTCCTTGCCGGTTGCACGGTCGGACCGGAGTTGGAGATGCCCCAGGCTACGCTTCAGCAGCGTTTTGTGAACGGTGACGCTGCGCAGATCGGGGCTGTCGCGGAACGGCGCTGGTGGCAGGACTACCGCGATCCAGTGCTGAACGATCTGGTTACAAGGGGCCTTGCCCAAAACCTCGACGTAATCGCCGCCATGGAGCGCATCAGCGAAGCGCAGGACAATCTGCGCAGCGTCGGAGTCAGCACCGATGTTGAGTATATTGGTTTGCGCAGCGGCGGTGACGAGGTGACGACGACCACCACCAACGAGTTGGAAGCTAGCTACGTCATTGATCTGTTTGGCGGGGTTCGGCGTGAGCGCGAAAGCGCGGCGGCGGAACTGGTCGCAGCACAGGCAGATGTAGAAACCACAAGACTTGCATGGTTGGCGGAACTGATCGCCGCCTATTCCAACGCGCGATATTATCAGACGGCGATCACCATTACGCGGCAAACCATTTCAGACCGTGAACAAACCCTTGAGATCACGCGCAGACAGTTTGAGTTTGGCGACGCCACCGAATACGCGGTCGCCGAGGCGGAGGCGTTGCTGGCCGCCGCAAAAGCGGGGGTGCCGGAGTTCCGGGCTCTCTTTAATTCCAATGTCTTTGCGATTGGTACTTTGCTGAACGAGCAGTCCGGGCCGATCATGACGCGGATGGAACGCGGTGCGCCGCAGCTGCGCACACCGCCTGCGCCAAGAACAGGCCTGCCAGCCGAGCTTTTGCGAAACCGGCCAGATGTGCGCAGTTCCGAAGCGGCACTTGCGGCGGCGGTCGCGGAGGTCGGGGTCGCAGAGGCAGATCTCTACCCATCCTTGACACTGACCGGGACGATTGAGCGCACAAGTGGCCTGAATGCCTGGTCTTTTGGTCCCGATATCTCCCTGCCGATCTTCAACCAGGGCCTGCTCAGGGCAACGCGCGATTCCCAACTGTCGCTGGCGCGGCAAGCAGAAATCGACTGGCGATCGCAAGTGGTATCAGCGGTCGAGGATGTTCAGGTCGCGCAGTCGGATCTGACGCAGGATCGGGCGCGGGCGAACGCGCTCAATCAGGCGGCGACCTCTTACGACAAGGCGCTCTCGCTGGCCCAGGAAAACTATCGTGCGGGCGCCATCACGCTGACGGATCTGCTGGTAACCGATCGCGACACCGCATCGGCGCGCCTATCCGCTGCATCTGCGGTCAACGACGCGGCGCAGGCCTGGGCCAAACTGCAGATCGCGATTGGCGCCGGGGCTGCGGCGACCCAATAGGTCGAGGAGCATGCAGCGCGGCACCTTACGGGTTAAACTTGTTTCAGAATGCACGCAGCTATCGGTTCCTGCTTGATCAACCCCGGGTAGAGACCTAGCCTGAAACGGACTTTATAAGCTCACGTATCCTTATCTGGGACAACAGGGGGAACGCCGTCATGAAGGTTATTGGTGGACTGGATCGCGTGGAGTGTCCGAGCCGGGAAGAGTTTGAGGCAAATTACGCCAATCTCGACAAGCCGGTGATCCTCACCGGTCTGATCGACGACTGGCCAGCCAGTTCCAAGTGGGACCTCGATTATCTGGATCAGCGGGTTGGACATGTGGGTGTCAGCTACAAGGTATCGCCCACCGGATCACATCCCCCCCTGGACGATGCAGGCATGATCCAGGCACAGCGCGAAGAAGCAACGCTAGGCGCATATATGGACCGGGTCTGGTCGCAGGTCCCGGAAGTTGAACGATGCAAATACTGCCTGTCGGGTGACGATGTGAACGTGCTTGAGCACTGGGATCGATATCATCCGGACCTGAAAGTGTTGCTGGAAGACTTCTCGCTCCCCCCCTACTTCGACCCCGAAAAGCTTGAGACCATCGGCTTCTGGGTCAGCCCCCAGGGCGTGCGTTCGCATTTACACTACGATTCGAACGGGAAGCACAATCTAAATGCACAGATCAGCGGGGAAAAGCAGGTCTGGCTCTTCTCCCCCAAACAGCTTTCTCTGCTATACCCCTACCTTGCGACCGAACTTCAGCCTTTCAGTTTCAGCAGGGTGAACATGGATGCTCCGGATTCAGACCGTTTCCCGGACTTCGGTGATGCAGACTGCTACTTCGACACTCTTCAGGCCGGCGAGCTTTTGTTTATCCCGGCTTACTGGTTCCACAGCTTCAAGCATATCGGCGCGGTGAACTGTAACGTCAACTTTTGGTGGGAGGCCGACCGTATTCCGGTATCTCCAACATCGGTGCGCAGCGTATTCGCTTATGAGTTGCTGGAGTATCTTGTTGGTAGCGAACCGCAGCGGTTGGTCGAAGAGATGGCTAAATTGCCTCCAGAGGTCTTGAAAAGTTGGCAGGGCATCGAGCGACAGATCATTGTCGGAAACGGCGTCCGAAGCCAGGAAGACCACGAAACCGCCTGACCGTTGCCGGGTTTTGTGGCTGGTGGGATTTGTCCATCAGACTCCGCGGCCTAGGTTTTGCTCTCTAAGAGAGTTCGAATTGACCGGATCTGTCGCGCACTTCGGCCCGCATGTTGCACCTTCGTGCGGTTTGATCCAACTGATGGTTTGTCTGCGGCAAGGTTTAGAAATGTCCGGTGGTCGACTTCAAAGATGCGCAATACCCAAAATCGGTGATCCTGTTCGCGGTCTACTTCTATGTGCGCTACGGCGTCCCGTACCGTGACCTTGAGGGTTTTAAGGCGGAACGCGACGTGTCGATTGATCATGCGACGCTGAACCGCTGGGTCGTGAAATATTCACCCATGGTGCCTGCTCGACAATCAAAACACCCGATGCGGTGTATTCTCCGGCCACGGACACCCCGCTAATGGGTACTTTCCATGCCGGCTCACACAACAGAGTACCAGTTTCCTTCTACTGTGGTTGGTCCGTGAGTCATGTGAGGGTCGCGGGGATCAACTTAACAACAAGCCGTCCGAAAACCGCAGTCTCTGTGGGCGGCCATAGGTGGCGCGAAATCGCGCGAGCCGCGACCCTCGTGGCCTGCATAGCGCTTCATAGCTTCAACGTAAATTTCGGATTGCCACCAAAGACGGTAAACCCATCTGGCGAAGCCGCTCGGGGGGGTAGGATCGAAACCCGATCACTCCTGCACGGCCCGTGATCCGTTGTGCCACCTTTTTGGCAATACGGTTATCAAGGTCCTTCAACACGGCTCGATTTGTGGTGTCTCGGATAAGAGCCTGCGTAATGACCGGAGCAAAAGAGTTTGTCGGTTCCAGAAGCGTTTCGGCACTTTTGACAAGAACGCGCGCGCGCTCCGGCGTCGCGATCCCTGCCAACTCGTTGGACACTTGATCAAGCCGCTTGCAAAAGAACCTGAAAAAGCGGTTGAGACGCTCCTGTGTCCAGCCAAGTGTCCCGGAATGGTGCGCAGCGAGACCGAGAAATTCTATGCTGGAGCGGCCCTTGAATTCAGCCCAATCCTCGAGGGTTTTGCCGGCCCCGTTCAAATAACTGCGCTTGGTCTTCTCTGGCTTTCGCGTCACGCCCAGAGTTCCCAGCATCTCGTCAATAGCGGTATCCGCCTCTTTGACAACCTCGGGGTCTTTGTGGGCGAACAGAAAATCATCATTGAAACGGGCAAAGAAGGCGCCTGAATATGCTGTCATGCGAAGGTCGAGTTGATTGATCGCGAGGTTGCTTGTCACGGCGACGACAGGGGTCCCCATGGGAATACCGAAGAGGCGGGAAAACGACGTGCCATCCGGCGCTCGTGTGACCGGGCGGACCAGCCCCGTTATCAAGGCCCAGGCGTTTTCCGATATGCCTGATTTGGTGCCCATATCCGCAATCCGGCGCAGCTCTTCCCAGACGATGGCATCCTTGTATACCGGGATATTCTCGCCATAGCGGGTAAAGTCCGACTGCATCACAAAGAGGCCGTTCTTGTGCTCGGGCCGTCGGACAAAGCGCGCAAAGTCGGAGAGGGCCGTATAGTTGCTCAGACCCGGTTGATAGGCGTAAACGCCAGGCTGCCCCATGACGCGGGCATTTTGCGACAGGACCCTTGCGATAACGGTGCCCACAATCAGATCCGGCAGGGTAGGACGGTGGGCCGGGCGCCACTTGCCACCATGTTCCAACATCCACATGTCCACTGGCGAAAGCTGGTATTGGCCGCTGGCCACCGTCTTTGCGAGCAGACGCGCAAGCCGCTGCCGCTTCATATCGATGGCGATGTAATTGACGCCCAGATAGGCCTCGCGAAAGCTCTGGTTCTTGAGCCGCCGCTTCTCATAGATATGCTGGATTGCACTTTCATAGGCATCCGGGTCTGACAGCACCTTGTCGATGTCCAGTGGCTTTTCCATCGTTCTATCCGCCGTCCTTTGCCGCAAGCGCCCCTGCTTGCCAGTTGCGCAGAACCGCCGGCCAAGGAGAGCCCAGCGGCGAGCCATCGCTTGCGCTTACCAGAAATATCATCCGTATCCGCCCGCCGATGACGAGCGGATAGATGTTCATGCCCCCATGCGTGACGAACGCGTCGCCCGCTTTGAACGCCCGCAATGCGATCGGCAGAATGGAGCGCAACAGGTCCGGGGAAAACTGGCTCAGTTCTTTTCTGTAGCCATGTGAGTCAAGGTCGATAACGGTTCCATTTGGCCAATAGGTTTTGAATTCACTGACAAGCGCGTCGGTATCCGCCTTGTCTCTGGCGTGACGCGCAGTTGGCTTTGTGGGTTTGCCGTGTTTGGGGTGCAGTTGCTCTACCGAATAGAGAGCGCCGCCTGTGTTCGTCACCAGTGAACTTGGCAAGACCGGATCGGTGTTCTTCGCGTCTGTCGCGAAGTACAGGATCGCGTTGTGCTGCAGCCAAGCCCAGTGTCCGCTCCCGTTCAAACGTTCGTTGAACATCTCACCGATTGAGGCTCGTGCGCTATTGCGAAGCCCGTTCACGAGACGAGCCCGGTAGATTGGCGTTTCGTCCTCAAGTTCAAAAAAGAGCGTTCCAAGATCATGAAGCGATTGCTGCACCGGTGGTGGCTTGCCAATGCCAAACCACCAGTCCGCACATAAAAGGATCGCGCAGGCGAGGCAAAACCCGGCCAGAACTTCAAGCAGCTCATAAGGATCGGCAGACTCTCCGACGGCGATCAGAAAGACTGCCGTTGCAAGTGTGACCACAGAAAGAATGACGCGTGCGTGATATCCCATCGTAAAGGCGCGCATTTGCAACAGACCCAGCCAGGCCCTCACAACGAAGACAGGCAGCAAGGCAATGATAAAGGTCGCCGAAATATCAGGGTAGACAATCCTCGAAACTGCAAAGGACAACCCCCAAAAGATCGCGGCCAGAATGACGGCCGCCCGCGTCAGCCTGCGAAACAGCAGTGCGCGCATCTGTGTGTAGAGCGGTGACAGGCGCAGCCGGACCAGGTCGAAATAGAAGAGGGTCGTCCAGGAATAGGCAGCTCGGACAGCAGGAAGAATGAGATAAAGATACACCCCGAGATGCGGAGAGTTCCAATCAGGATGCCCGCTGGTGAGTGAAACAGACTGGCCAGCAAAGCTGCTCAGCCCCAGGATCACGAGAACCAGAACGCCGTCCACGCGAAGAGAGAGTCCGGAGATCGCAGAGGTCGCGAAAGACCAATGCGGAAGGCCGGAGAGGAAGGCGCGCAGTTCTGACCAGCCAAGTGACAGTTTCGCGCGTATTCCTGTTATCTGGTACATCCGCAGCACATAAACGAGCGAGACCACAAGCGCGCAGGCAGAGGATGCCAGGATCGACACAATCAAGGCCGAAACCGGTGCAATCGGCGTTAGGGCGACCAGCACCGCAATCTGAAGAATTGTCGGGATCACCACCGACCAGAAAGACCGGTAGATCCGTCGTCTGGCATAGATACCCGAATGCAATACCTGCATCGGAAATTGCAGCGCCAGTTCAATCGTGATGACGGCAATGTAAATCGAGATCAGCAATGCGGTCTCGGTTGATCCAGACAGACCATATCTCCAGCCCGTCAGACCTAGCATCCCGATCGCGAGGACGGAACCGATCAGCATCGAAAAGACAAGCCATACCGAAATCTCGGTCCCGGTTCGGTCCGTCGCCTCTTGACCCCGGAATGAACGAATGCGTTCTCGCATAACTTCCAGTGCGCCCCACCATGCTCCCCTTATCGTCAGAGCGCCCGCGCGAAACAAGAAGATGAGGATCACGCTGGATGGCGGAAGATGAGCTGAAAGAATAATGAATTCAGCGACATGAACACATAGTACCAGCACCTCGAGCACGAGGAGATATCGCAGCCTAAAGACAAAGTAAGGGGCCAGACGACTTGTCAGCAGGCACGAATAGAGGGAAACGAGGCGAGACTGTTTTTTTGCCTCGCTTCGAAACCAACTGTCGAGAGCTTCCAAACAAATTTCTCCTGCTTATGAGCATCGGTGAAGCTGCGCAGTCGATTGGCGTTCGCTAGACTTGCATCTGTGAATTTGCAAGATTGTCACGAGGGATGCAACTTGATCGCAAAGAGAGCATGGCAAACACAACCAACAAGCAACATGAGTCCTTTTCTGCATCACGTGGGCATATCGGCGCGCTTAAGTGGATTTGGCTCACCTGTTTTTTTATTTCGAGCGCCGCCTTGGCGCAAAACCAGGAGGCGGACCAAAGCTCGTCCGACGAGTCCGGCTTTACCTCAAGCTGTGAGGGCTTTTCGTACTATCGTTTTGTACAGGATTGGATCCCGACGCTTTGCCTAAAAGCGGATTCAACTGCGTGCGACACTTATGACGCGTCCTTTGGCTGGGTCGTCCATGGCCTCTGGCCCGAGGACGAGGGAACAGAGAAATACCTTGGTCAATGTAAGGGTGAGGCATTCGACGCCAGTCAGCTTTATTCTATCGAGGGGGAACTCAACCGCACGTGGCCCAATCCGATTCTGAAGAAAATCGATCTGGAAGAAAAATACGAATTCTGGACGTGGAAGCATGAGTGGGAAAAGCACGGCACCTGCGCGGTGAAGTGCGACTCGAACGTCACTTCGATGGAGCAGTATTTCTCCATCGGCGCCAGTCTACATGGTCAGTTTGATATCGCCTCTGCATTAGAGGATGCCGACATTAACCCCAGTGCATCCGGTTCCGGGACGGTGGTCGAGACGTCCAAGGTTGAAGCGGCCATTAGAAACGCCTTCGGTGTCACGCCAGAGCTGCAATGCATCAACAATTCAGATGGGGCGAGCGATCTTTTCAGCATCAGCGTGTGTATTGATGCACAAGGCCTGAATGCGATCGAATGTCCGGTGGCGTTGGATTCTACTTACGAGGTCTGCCCTGCCCAGGTGAGTTATCCTCAGCCATCCTGAACTACTTATGTGTCCACCGGAATCGATATCGAGCGGCGGGCGATTGTTGAAACTTAACCAGCGTTCGCTTTGGCGAGTTGTATAGCGGAAAACAGTTGACCGTGCGAAGTTCGCGCGTGAGGTTGCGAATTACATTAGCCAACAGCGTGCGCTGCGGGACCGCGAGATCCCTGGTATGGTGCAGAGGGATCTGTCGCAAAGTTTCTCCCTGGTTCCGAAACGAATGCTGGAACTTATCGAATTGGGCGAGATTCCCATCGGCAGCTGCTCCGATTTGATCGGAGCAGCTGGTCGAGATGACCAGTTTTCAAACTTTGCGACAGATCTGGCCCAACTGCCCGTGACCCCCAGCAACTACGCTGGATTTATGCAGGGAACCCTCTAGCCGAATTGTGCAACAAGGCTTCTTCCGTTCTCATGCGTTTTGTGACACGTTTCGTTCCTTCAGAAATCTCATAGTGTTTTCCAAGCCTTGCCGCATGTGGTCTTCAAGGTGATTCAACATGGCATCCAAGCTGTTCCCTTGAGCAAGCTGGAGATATTGGTCGTGGGATTCCCGGAGTGGGCCGCCGCGCCCGTGCGCTTTTTGGTGCATTGCAAAGTAGAACTGGAGGTTAGGTTTCAGGCGCCCCCAGCTCTGCAGCAGAAGAGTGTGCCCCGAAAGTTCATAGCACCATGAGTGCAGGTGCATTTCGGCCATGATCGCGCCGTAGGGGTCATTATCCGAGATGCAATCGCACAGCCTGTTGTTGCGCATCTGCAGGTCGGCGAGGCTGATGAGGTCACGTTTATCCCAGCAGAACTGAAACGCCATCTTCTCGAGCCCCGTTCGGAACGAGTAGATTTCGTCCAGATCAACGGGATCTAGTGTACGAAGGAAAGTGCCGCGGAACGGGATGTATGCAAGAAGCCCAATCTCACTCAATTGAACCATCGCTTCGCGCAGTGTGGCGCGGCTGACATCCAGCTGAGTAGCAACCTGGGTTTCCAACAGTTTTGCCCCGGGCTCCAGATCTCCGGTCAAGATCAGCTTCTGGAGTCGCTCCAGCGTTCTGTCTTTCAATGTATCACCGGATTTCTCTGCGGAAGATGCTTGTCTTGTCATGTCGGTCCCGTTGATGGCGCCTCAATGGGTGGAAGGCGAGACTACTTCGTGAGGCCAAGATAGCCAGAAAAAAGGACTGCCGCTGTACTTCCAGTTTCGGGCCAATTGTCGATCGCAGCAGCTCGATTTCAATGTAGCCGGCAATTTTAAGATTGTCGACAATAATATAAATTGTCGACAATATGGGGAGCTAGCGGTATGGTCGCGGCAGGTGGGGATTCGATGGGCTCCGAACCTTGGCTGCGATTGCCCACCCATCGGCAAGAGATGATCACCCGGTCCGGAGCCGGGATGACGCAACAGGTGAAAAGGGAATTATTCATGTTATCGACCGGCATCCTCAAAAGTAGAATACAAACCGGGCTTGCGGCGTTTGGCGCGGCCGCGCTTCTGGCTGGCGCCCCTGCGAAAGCGGAGGAGTTTCTGACAATCGGTACTGGCGGTGTCACCGGCATTTACTATGCCGTTGGTGGTGGAATCTGCCGGTTGGTTAATCAGAAGCGCAAGGAACACGGTATTCGTTGCTCGGTCGAGAGCACGGGCGGGTCAGTGTACAACCTACGCACCATGCGCGAGGGCGAACTGGAGATGGGTATTGTGCAGTCGGACTGGCAGTTCCACGCCCTGAACGGGACCAGCCTGTTCGAAGATGATGGCCCGGACGCTGAACTCCGCAGTCTGTTCTCTTTGCATCCTGATACAGTCATTATCGCTGCACGCAAAGATACAGGCATTGAGTCTCTGGACGATCTCGGTGGCCGGACCATAAATTTGGGCAACCCCGGCTCCGGAACGCGTGGCACAGCTGAAGTTCTGGTAGACGCATTGGGCTGGGACATGGACCATTTTGGACTGGTGACCGAAATGAAATCCGCAGAGCAGTCTTCAGCCTTGTGCGACAATACCATCGAAGCGTTTCTGATGGTTGCGGGAAACCCGGTGGCCAACGTTCTGGAAGCTGCCACGACCTGCGATATCAACATTATTCCTGTTGAAGGTGATGCAGTACAGACGCTGGTCGAAAGCAAGCCCTATTATGGCAACGTGACAATACCGGGTGGTTTGTATCGCGGTGTGGATGCGGACGTTCCATCCTTTGGTCTTCCGTCCACCTTCGTGACATCCACAAACGTGCCGGAAGAAACCGTCTACGTGATGGTCAAAGCGGTCTTTGACAACTTTGATACTTTCAAGACGTTCCACCCGGCCTTTGCCAACCTCAAGAAGGAGGAAATGGTTGTGAACGGGTTGTCTGCACCAATGCATCCCGGAGCGGAGCGCTACTTCCGAGAAGTCGGGCTGATAAACTAAAGACTCCCAAACAGGGCGGCGGTCTCCGCCGCCGCCCCTCTTCAATGCAATGCCCATTTACGAGCGACAATATGAGCGAGCAAACTCCAAGCCACTCCACACATGACGCGCAGGAAGACGCGCGCAATCGAGACATCAAGATCTACCTTAACGGCAAGATCGTCCCGCGCAGCGAAGCGATGGTGTCTGTCTACGACTCCGGTTTCATGCTGGGCGATGGAATGTGGGAGGGGTTGCGACTCTACAACGGTACTTGGGCGTTTTTTGACGAACACATGGATCGGTTCTTCAACAGCTGCAAAGCCGTCTCCATTGACGTCGGCATGACGAAGGACGAAGTCCTGCAGGCACTGAATGACACGGCCAAAGCCAATGGCATGACAACGGACGCGCATTGCCGGTTCATGGTGACTCGCGGACCAAAGGACAAGCCGTTTCAGCATCCTGGGTTGTCTCGTTCCGGGCCCACCGTAGTCGCGATTGTGGAGCATTCGAAACCTGCCGACAGCCTATTGAGCCAAGGCATTCGGTTGGCCACCGTGCCTCAGGTGCGCGGTCTGCCGATGAGTCAGGATGCCAAGTACAACAGTCATTCAAAGCTGAACTGCGTCATCGCAAGCCTACAGGCGGAACAGGCTGGCGCTGACGAAGCCCTGATGCTGGACCCACATGGATTTGTGAACACCACAAATGCATGCAACTTCTTCATTGTGCGTCGTGGCGAGGTTTGGACATCCACTGGCGACTACTGCATGAACGGGGTGACCCGCCAGAAAGTCATAGACCTGTGTCGGGCCGACGATATCCCAGTATTCGAGAAAAACTATTCGCTCTATGAAACCTACGGAGCCGACGAGGCCTTTCTGACCGGTACATTCGGCGCACAAACACCCGTTGCTTCAATTGATGGAAAAAAGATTGGGGAGCATGAAGGTGCTGGTCCGATGACCCGCCGCTTGCGCGAGCTCTACAAAGAGCTTGTGCAACGAAGCACCCTGAAAGTTGCGAGCTGATTGTATGGCACAGGTTGTGGGCCCAGAAGGTCAGAGCCGATTAGAGGTCGGTGATCGTGGCTTGTTGCTTTTGGGGTGCGGCAAGATGGGCTCCGCACTATTAAACGGATGGCTCAATGCCGGGTTAGACCCCGAACAGATCATTGTTCTGGATCCGCGTCCATCTGACTGGCTGCAGAGCCTCAAGCATCTTGGCTTGCGCCTGAACCAACAACCAGCGGAGCCGCCTTCCGTGGCGGTAATTGCGACAAAGCCTCAGGTCATGACTTCTGCTTTGTCGAACCTGAATTCGCTTGGGTCCAGGCAAACTCTTTTTGTATCGGTTGCTGCTGGCACACTGATTTCGACCTGTGAGGAATTGCTGGGTCCACAAACTCCAATTGTGCGCACAATGCCAAACACGCCCGCAGCGGTTGGTTCTGGCATCACCGCTCTTGTCGGCAATGCCTGCACGACGGCCAGTCATATGGATCTTGCAATACAGCTGATGCAGGCAGTTGGAGAGACCGTGATCCTTGATAACGAGGACATGCTTCACGCTGTGACCGCGATTTCTGGAAGCGGCCCGGCCTATGTTTTTGCGCTGACAGAGGCATTGGCAGAAGCCGGGAGAGAACTGGGTTTGGCTCAAGAAGTTTCGGCCAAACTGGCATCTGCAATGGTTTCGGGGAGCGGCGATTTGATGCGTCACAGCCCAAACTCACCTGCCGAACTTCGAAACCAGGTTACCTCCCCAAATGGAACAACTGAAGCCGGATTGCGGGAGTTGATGTCCCTTGAGAAAGGGGTGTTCCCGCTCATTCAAAGGACGGCCCAAGCCGCTCATAGCCGCAGCGTCGAGCTGTCTCAACGAGCTGACGGAACATGATGCTCAAAGCGCCCCGAGTAACTCGCAGCGGGCGGTCCACAAATCACAAGGTTCTGTCGCAAACTCTGCTCCCAACTGTCATTCCTACTTCAGTTCTGATAGCGCGCGCTCGGCTATGACAGGAGCAAACCGTGACAATCTCAATTAAAGGCGCGCATTTTCCAAAGGACGTTATCTTGTACGCGGTCTTCTTCTACCTGCGCTACGGTGTCTCATACAGGGATCTGGAAGAAATCATGGCCGAACGAGGCGTCGATCTGGATCATGCGACGCTGAACCGATGGGTAGGAAAATATGCCGGGCTCGTAGCGGAAGCAGCACGATATCGAAAGCGCACCGTGGATCGTTCTTGGCGTATGGATGAGACGTATGTGAAAGTGAAAGGTGAGTGGGTTTATCTCTATCGCGCGATCGACAAGTTCGGCAAAACGCTTGATTTCATGCTGTCCAAACGCAGAAACAAAGCTGCAGCAACGAAGTTTTTTGCCCGCGCGCTCGAAGCAAACGGGCTGCCGTGCAAGATCGTCATCGACAAAAGCGGGGCCAACACGGCCGGCATCAAAGCGGCGTTGTTGCGTAACTCCCACGTAAGGCGTGACGGCCCCTTTCCCCGCTGATGTTATGCCACACGAGTGATTTCGGCGGTGCCGAGAGCATTGAAGCGGTTCATGAGTGCCACGCGGATGTGAATTTCGGCGGTTTGTCAGCCGGGGTCTCTTGCTGCGATGCGCTCGCCGAACGCCTTGAGGCAACGCATCCTCGCCTCGATCCGGCTCTGAGCGTGATACCCTGTCCAGCGCTTCCAGAACGCCCGACCGTAGTGCCGGGTAGCGCGCAGTGTTTCGTTCCTGACCCGAGAAGCCGAGCAGTCGTCCTTCCAGGGTCGACCGTTCTTTCGGATCGGAATGATCGGGGCGGCGTCACGCTCAATGATGGCCGTGTAGCAACGGCGCGTGTCGTAAGCGCCGTCTGCGGTTACAGTCCCGATCTGTTCCTCCTCGGGGATCTGGTCGAGCAACTCTGGCAGGATCGGGCTGTCGCCATCACTGCTTGGAGTGAACTCGATGGCGCGGATGTCGGAGGTCGCCGTATCCATTGCCAGATGTACCTTTCGCCACTGGCGGCAACCACGCACGCCATGCTTGCGGGCTTGCCATTCGCCATCGCCGAGAAACTTGATCCCAGTACTGTCCACAAGAAGGGTGAGCGGGCCGTCAGCACGGCGATACGGGATCTGAACGGCCAAGGTTTTCTGTCGACGGCTAAGAGTGGAGTAATCGGGAACAGGCCAGTCCAGCCCGGCCAAGCGCAAGAGGCTGGCGACCATGCCCGCTGTCTGTCTCAGTGGCAGCTTGAACAGCACCTTGATCGACAGGCAGAATTGGATCGCCGCATTCGAAAAGACCGGCGGACGCCCGGGCCGACCCTCGTGCGCCGCGAGCCAAGTCATGTCCTTGTCCAGCCAGACAAGAAGTGACCCGCGTTTCTTGAGCGCAGCATTATAGTCAGACCAGTTCGTGACGCGGTAACGGGCGGATGATGGCTTACTCATTCGACCCGATTAACCATATGGATTCAGATTGTGAATCCTGCGCAGCTAGAGTTATTCAACAACGCCCATCACCAGATTACGTTGGTGCGCTTTGTAAATCGAGGATCTCAAGGACAGGAGCCGTCCCCCGCGAGCTTGTTCTTTGGCCCGGCCTCATCAACCATCACCAAGAGTTCGGTGATGGCCGGTTCTTGTGTATTAAGCCGGATTTCACCATCGAGTCAGTTTCACCCAAACAACTCGAAGAAGCCCTGGCCATGGACACTCAGCCCTAAATCTAGGCGCGGCTTGAACCGTGCCTCTCGCCTTGGAAACCGTTCAGGCACTGTTTGTCCGGCACGACACGGGGCAGGGGGCGAGTCTTTTGATGCCCATCGCCCACTTGCATCTGATCCTGCCTTTCTTTTGCATCAAGGAGTGCAGGGCGCATGAACAAGCTCCTTCTCTCCTGCGCAGTGCTGGCCGGTCTACTGATCGCTACCCATCACCTTGGCCAAACCACCAAGGTTTTTAGTGCCTCAGATGTGTTCGCCGTTGACGGCGATACGCTCGACCATGGCGATGATCGTTATCGCCTCGTCGGCTTCGACACACCAGAGACCTACTGGCCACAATGTGCTGCAGAAAAAGCCCTGGGCTTGAAAGCGAAAGCGCGGCTGACAGAACTCATCCAAAAGGCGGGCCAAATCAAGTTGATCATCGAACCCGATCTGGACGTGCATGACCGTTTTCTGGCGGTCGGCCGCGTCGCTGGAGAGAACGTCGGGAACATCCTGATTTCCGAAGGTCTCGCGCGGCCATACGGCGGCGGCAAACGCCTGTCCTGGTGCATCTGATCGGAGAATAAAATGCAGCAAGAGGAAGGACACTAATCGAGCAAAAAGCGGTCCTGTCGGTTGTTGGCGCAATCGACAGGACCTGAAACGCCCCAAGCCCGGGGCATTCCTCACATCAAGAGAGCAACTGTCTTATGCCTAAAACAGCATCACTCAATGCTGCCTCCAAGAATCATGTCGATACGGGCGGAGTCAACCGACGCGCCGCGTTTCGATTGAGCGCTCTGGCTGCGATTGGATTTCTCAGGTCCATCGCCTCGGACACTGTGATCGCTATGGGGGCTGTTCCATCCAGGCAGTGGATACCTGTCCGCAGCGGTGGGGCGCTCCTGAATCAAGGGCATCAACGGAGCTTCAAGACATCCGTCGCGGGCGTCCAGCGCTGCGCCCTATAATGCCTATTATGTTAAAAACCCCGTTTTTTCTCGGCCCTTTGCGGGACCGGGCGAAATGACACTCTATGAGTTAAGGATAAAGCCGCCGTTGGCGCGTGGCGCAGCGGATTCAACGAATGAGCCCATTTTTGACCGATGCTGCACTCAGTGCGAACGACGCCTTATCGGTGCTGAGGCCATTATTTCAACCGACGCTCAATAGCGTTCGAACCAATGCGGTTTGTGAGTTAATGCCCGTCTTTTCGTAGTTACGTGGCAAATGCGTTCTTGCAGTATTCTTGGTGATGCCAAGGGATTCGGACGCGGTGACCAAATTGTCACCTTGCACGATGTGCCGTGCAAGCAACATCTGTCCTTCGGACAGCCCAAAAACGGTCCTTGCCGTTTTCAAACGTGCATCGATATCACCGTCACTCTCGGCCTCTACAAAGGTCATACCGTCTCGAACAAAGAGAACGCAAACCACAACGCTTCCTTCTTCGGTTTCGCCAAGCACAACGGGAAGTCGGAAACTGCGACCGCTTTCAGCCACGTATCTATAGTGTTGAAAATAGCCATGTTGTTCACCCGCGCGTCCCAGAGCGGTTTGCAGGACTTTGTCCCACGAAGGCCGGGAGGCGCGCAGCCGATTATTGGAAATCTGAAGACCGAGGTGGCTATCAAGTTGCTGGCGCGCTTGTTCAGGAGCGCAGAGAATTTCACCTTTGGCATTTACTGCCAGTCTGTTTACGTCGACGTGCTGATGGCCACTAAGTACAAAAGACAGGTATAGAATCCGCCATTTGCCACCTGATCGTTCCAGCACTCTGGTCTCAAAGGTTTTTTCAATACGACCACTCACATGTTTCGAAGTTTCATAAAAAACCACATGGGCGATCTGGCCGCTGAGCGTGATGCTTACGTCAAAGCGTCTGATATCAGTGATCTGGCAGGCCGCTCCGTTCTCCATGACATCTTGCATATAACGGCTGAGTGCCTCCCACCCTTCAAGAACTGTAGATCCCAAGGAGGATGCAACGCATACTTCTCGTGCACGATCATCTTGAACCCAACACGCGGCCCAACCATCATAATCCTGTCGAACAAAACAGTCGGATTCACGCTCGATCACTGCCATGATAGCCGAATGTTCGGAACAGTCTTGCGTTGGTCGAGTCATCGATAGTCAGTTCTCATTCTGCTGCAGTATCCAGAATGGTCGACGCCACTTACCCGGGATTCGCTGTCGGGCTTTCCGAAAAACTGACCTGATAATGTGCAGCCAATTGCAGCTATGTCGATGGTAAAAATCTTCCTCGCCCAAATTGTTAGCCAGCAATACATCGGCGCCAGCTTTCGCGTGCAAAGGGTCCATTCAATTGGCTCCAAGAGGCTAATTTCGTTACCGCGATATTTACAGACAATTTGGCTGTGCGTTGTCATCCGAAGTGACCACGCGTACGGACTTTCCACAGCCCAGGCCGCTTAAAAGAGCACACCTTTCAGCTTAGTTTACAAGATGGCTGCAAAGTCCCGCACCTTTCCAATTCGATGATGTCATAGCCGAAGGGAGCCTTGCTGGTCAGCCGTCGTTCATTCATCAAGGGGCGAATTCTGGCTGTGAGCCCATAGCGGAAGTGTCATGATCTCGCTGTGTGTGCTCCCAGCAGGAGGTTCGCCGCAAATGCACTGATTTCAGCACTATCATGCAGCGGTCAGACCGGTCATTCTCACAGTCCACAGAAAGGATTGGCAGTCGGCAAGGCAACCGACCGATTTTGCTAGTGCTGTGTATCCGACCCGGAACAGTTCAAAAAGCAGACACCTATCGAACCGAGCGCAGGACGGGTTCCGCTGTGACCGGGCGCGATAACATATTCGTGAACGCTGAAACTATCTCCCTCCAGGCGCCGTTTCTTCGGGTGCTCGAAGAGAAATTCTGGCCCGCGTTGTGGGCGCCAATCCAGGAGGACATAGAAATGAGACCAAGGCTCAAAAGCGACGACATTGCGAAAGAACGGTACGACAAAATGATGTCCGGTGTCGACCTCGTCGATGACTTTCTACCGGACGAAGACGACATTGACGTGAGCTTGGGTACGGATGGCGGCGCCGACGGCGTTCCGATTGTGGTTGTCGATAACTCTGTCTTTGACGACGAACTCGACTTTGTCTTTGACGACCCCGATGCCAGTACGTCGACGCTGGACTTTGATGGCACTGACGACACCGACGCTGGCGCGTTCCTGCTTCTCGATCGCCCCGATACCACGCTCAATCGGGGCGCGAACGAACCCGTGCCGGAACCCGATCCGCTGGACCCGGGTTTGGCGGAGATGTTCGCGTTGCAAAACGATTTCGCGATCTGAGAACCAAAGATGGTGCAGAACAGCACATCCGCCGCTCCCGCGCGCCCGCCCCTTCTGCGGCAGGGGCGCGGCCTGCGGGTTGCGTTCATCGGGTCGAAATGCCTGCTCGACGATGCAAGCGGTGTTGGGCATTCGATCCGCTCGATCCTGGAATGCCTCGCCCGCGAGGGCGCCGAGGCAACCAGTTTCTCAGCCTCACTTTTCGATGCAATAGACGACGTTTCGTTCAGAGACCGGATCGGACGCAACGGCTACCCAATCCAGAATTGCGGAGGCAGGCTCCTCCGCGTTTCGCGTTCAGGCGTGCAGCATTTTGTCTTGCAGACGCAAAGCTCGCACATTCATGACCTGACCTGGCGCGACTCGGCCCGCTTCCACCGGGCCCTTGAGGGATACCTCGCCGCCAAAAAGTCCGAAATCGTCATCACCTATGGCAGCGGATCACATGCCAAACGGATGCATTCGGCGATCCGGGCCGCAGGTGCGCAACTGGTCTTTTATCTCGGCCATGCTGGGATAGACGGCTGGGACTGGTTCCTGCCGGGTGATCGGGCGATCTGTCCGTCTCAGTTTCTGGTCGATCGCTATAGCGCGCGCCTTTGTGGCCCGGTCGATGTCCTGCATCCAATTATCTCGTCGGACCGCTTCGTCAATGATCCCGCGACCGCGATCGGCGGACGGCCCGCGCCGCACCGTCGGGGCTTTGTGACCCATGTCAACCCGGTTCCGCACAAGGGTCTGACCATGTTGATCGCGCTTGCCCGACAGGCGATGCGCGAGAGGCCGGAAATGAAGTTTCTCGTATTGCAGGGGCAGATGTCGAAGGATGCTCTATGGCGGGACTCCATCGGCCTGGCATCGCTTGCCAATGTGACGCTGCTGCCTGTACAACGCGACATGGCCGCGGTTTATGCCAGGACCAACGTGCTCCTGATGCCGTCTTATTGCCACGAAGGGTTCGGCCGCGCTGCGGTCGAAGCGAGCTTGTCGGGTGTGCCGGTTCTGGCCAGCCGCCACGGCGGGCTACCTGAGGCTACCGGGCGCGCGGGCATCCTTCTGGATATTCCTTCCCATTGTATGTCCGACCCGCTTTACTTTCCCGATGAGCAAACCACCAACTGCTGGTGGGAAGCCCTGACGTCGATCTGGGACGACGAATGCGCCTATGCAACAGCGTCCAAACGTGCTCGCAAGGCGGGTCAGAAGTTCCATCCCAAACTGACCAGAAGCGCGATAATCGAGTACTTTCGTGGCATCGCGGCTGCTCAACCATCAATTGGGTTGATCTAATGAAGAGTAGCAGTTGTGCTGATAAATGTTTCACACGACCACAATGATTTACGACCTCAGATAGATGACGCTGCAAACGGCCGCTAGATTCTACGCTATGCAATCAACCTATTCTGTTCCAGGTTTGCTGATGGCAGACACGGCTTGGAGGCCAGGTAGAGCTTCAAATTCCCGGACGGTGAGATCATGAGTGGCTCTCCAGTGCAAGGATGACTCCTGCGTCTTGTTGCGCTGCAACTTGGTCGAGGTCTGCTTGCCAGCAACGTATCCTGTCGACAATCTGAACAGAGTCATCCAACCGCATCGCTGCCCGCGCAGCGACACGGTTTTGCGACCCATCTCTTGCAAGAAGGAAGGGATGGGGTCTTGGTTCTCCGATCATCGCCTCAAATTCGACAAATGTGCCGGATCGGAGGGTGTCTGGCTTAAAATAAATCTTCACCAATGACACCAAATGACGTCTGTCCGCTCGGATCAGTTTCGTACAGGTCAAGCCCCGCGACTAAGACTTCGTCGACATTGTTTGGCTGGTCGAGCTCATCAGATGCCCCGGGCACCAATGGTGTGGAAAACGCCGTCACGTCCGGCATTACATCGTCAGGCGCGTCCGGCCTCACAGGAGGTAGAGGTCTGAAGACGAAGCTATCGCCATCTGTGGCAGTAGATGGTGACAAACCGATGGGCTGGGGTTGCGTCTGCAACAGTGTGCCAAATGAGTCGAATATCTCGTCATGATACATGGAGACGTTCTCGTTCTCGTCATCGTCTGCGATGAAGACGTTTGACCAGCCAGCGTTTCCACTTACCTCGAAGTCGCCTATCTTGACGATATCAAGGCTGAATTCCTCATATCTCGTGCCATCGACGCGTTCGACCTCCTTGTCCCCCTTGAAGTGTACGGTGACCTCGAAATCGACCTGCCATAGTGGCTGCATGCCCTTTGGAGGATTTGGATCGTCGAAATCGGCCGATGGGTTCGCATTCGTGACATCATCGATCGAGATATCCGCAACAATCGCATCGCTTGCTGAGAAGTGGTATGTGCCAGACGACGTTGTCACCGTGACCCCGTCGAAGTCTTCGTCATTGGTATCGATGTGGCGGAGGTCGAGCTTGATCGCGAACGGCTCGCAACCGCACAGCTTTTCGAACTGCGCGTCGCTGATCCCGACATTGACATTGAAATCAACCTCGTTTGGTTCGCCAGGATCGCCCTCCTTATGAACGCTCCCTCCGACCCGATGGACGCTCCAATGGCGAGGGCCATCGTGGTCCGCGCTGGGGAAGCCCCATTCCATGTCGTCTTCATCGAGCTTCGGTTGATCCCCATCTTGCAGCATCGCGACGTTGTAAACCGCATCAATCGGACCGTTGTTCATTCTCAATAGCGTCTTATCAAAAGGCATTTTTGTCTCCTATTTCTTATCCAAATGGTGCCAATAGATACGGGCGACATGACGGAAAAGTTTCAGGGATACCTTGGCTGCGCGGTATATCGATGGCGTTAGAGCGCAGCTGCGCAAATTCCGGTCAGGGTTTCACTAAGTGAATCCAGCATGATAGCCGGGATGCATAAGCAGTTGGGCACCGGCGAAATAAAGACTACGAACTGGTCGGCTTAAAATGATGCGTTGAGGCTGCGCGCGGGTCGCTGGCGATCTGGTTCGATCACGAGATGACATGGACGCTGCCTCCGACTGGCAGACCTAGCCGCCAAACGAGTTTTGGTGAGGCCGCGATCCAGACCTGGGTGACGATGAAGGTTCTGGTTGGCATGCCGATTCGGAAGACGACCGGTTTCATGCAGAGCCTTCTGCAACTAGTCGGGCCGGATTGGCAGGTGCCAAACCATGGTATGCGGTGTCGCCGTCAACGGACGCTGGACGTGAACATCTCCAATCGCGGCGGCAATGGCCCGCTGAACTTGCTCATCGACAGTACTGGCATCAAGGCTGCAGGCGAAGGTGAATGAAACGCGCGCAAGCATGGCGGCCCAAAGCGGCGCATATGCTGCCGGAACTGCTCGATCAGATCCCGGCAGGCGATTAGGTTGGATCGGTCGCTGCTGACGCCGCTTACGACATCCATAGATGCTTAGAAGTGATTGCCGCTCGAAACGCCGCCACTGTCATCCTGCCGCCCAAGTCCGCATCGACCTGTTGAACGGTTATAACTCTCGGCGCATACGCGAGAGACGCGGCGCGAAGTATGAGACAGTTTCAGCCCGCCTGAAATAAGGCCGCATCAAAGAATTCGTCGGTTGCCAAAATGGCACCGGTCGGTGCGCCTGTGGGTGAGCCGCCTTCCGGTTCGTCCGAGACGGCGAGCGTTCCACCGTCGATCAAGGCGGCAATCTCAGGCGTGATCTCGAACAGGCTTTCCCGGTCAGCTGGTATCACCCCAAGTGAGACGGGCGCATCGGCATTCGCGTTGATTACCCAAAGTTCAAAATCCCGGCCCGCTGCCGGCGCGCCTTGTTCGGGGATCACTTTGAACAGGTTGCCATTCGGGGCATAGCCTGCCTCGATATGTACGGCCCCATCTGCCGAGATCAGCGTCGCATGCAGCGTTGGATCGAAGGCCGGGCCGCGCAACATCGGGCTGAATGCCAGGAACGCTGCAACTACAAAAGCAGCCAACGCGGAGAGGGAGAGCCAACCCCAGGCCCAACCACGCCTCGGACTCGTTTCCGCGCCGCTCAACTCTGCGAGCAGCTTCGAACGGATTGAAGGCGATGGCGCTTCCTCTGGCACATCTGCGGCCAAGGACGCAAACTCTGACTCCCAGAACCGCACAAGCGCGCGAAGGTCTGGCTCGGAGTGGAGTCGCAATTCGAATACCCGCTCTGCTTCCGCGTCCAGCAGGCGCAAGACGTATTCGGCGGCGAGCGCCTCGTCTTCCTGTACGTCCCTTTGGTCGCTCATCGAGACAGACACTCCTTCAATGATATCAGACTGCGGCGCAGCCAGGTTCGCATCGTGTTCAGCGGCACATCAAAGCGGTCCGCGAGCGCTTGGTAGGTCGCACCGTCGAGATATACGGCCCGGACAGCAGCGGCGCGATCCGGCGGCAGCTCATCAAAACAGGCGCTGATCCGTCGGTGCTCTGAAACAGCAATACTTGCAGCCTCAGGACCCGGACGTTTTTCGACAAGCTCGCCGATGCTGTCGAGATCCACATGGTTTTTCTTTTTGGCCCGCAGCCGGTCAATCGCCAGATTTCGCGCAACAGTGATGAGCCACGTCATCGGGCTGTGGCCTGTAACCGTGTATTGGTCGGCTTTGGCCCAAATCCGAAGATATACATCCTGCAATGCATCCTCGGCTTCCGACCTGTCCGTCAAGACACGGAGGCAAACTCCGAAAAGTTTCCCGCTTGTTGCATCATAGAGCAAGGCAAGTGCTGCCCTATCGCCAAGCGCGACCTTGCCAATCAACCCTTCGATGTCGTTGCGGTCTGTCATTCGCGCCTAGAGCTGTTCAAATAGCCTCTTTTCCTCATCTGCCTGACGAAATTGGCCCCGAACAGCAAACTCTTGCCGTCGAGGCCATCCTGCACCGGTATCAAACAACCCACTACCCAGCTGTCAATGGCTACATTCCAAGCGAAGCGGGAAACAGCCGCTTGACCTGCGGCAATCCCTGGCAACTTCAACTCAGCGAATAGACACAGTTGCTATAAACCTGCCTAGTTCTGTTTGTGCTGTCTGGATTCGAGGTCGACGGGCGACAGCACGCCGCTGTTCTTATGCTTGCACTTTGAATTGTAGAACATCTTGTCTCAAACGGAATAGTTGGTGCCGTCGCATGAAAATTCATCAGCGGACCCTGGTGCTCACACAGCGAAGCAGCAAGTAGAGCCGACCATCCATCTTCTGCAAGATTGCGAATTACGGATTCTGAGCCCCTTTCGGCCTTCGAATAAGCTCGTCAAAAATCACAAAGAATCATTTGCAAAGGTATGTTTGCAGTTTACTTTGACGACATGATCAACAAACGTCAACCAAAGCCAGCTCTGAAACATGACATCGCTGAGATCGTCCCAGACACAACAGCGCTAAAGGCGCTTGCCCATCCAGAACGGTTGCGCATGCTGGGTCTGCTTAGAGTTGAGGGTCCGGCCACGTCCACAAGTCTTGCGAAGCGATTGGGCCTCAATTCAGGCGCAACAAGTTACCATCTGCGGAAGCTCGCTGAACATGGCTTCATCGAAACCGCACCAGAACTCGGCAATAATCGGGAACGATGGTGGCGGTCCAAGCACGACATGACTGTTTTTGATGCTTCCGAGAAATCCGGAGATGCGCTGGAAGCGGGACTTGCGATGAGTCAGGCGGTGATTTCACAGCACATGGAGCATATTCAACGCGCCCTTGGCCAATATCGCTCGTTGCCGACCTCGTGGCGCAAGATGTCTACTGCGAACGACATTGTCATTCCTGTCACTGAAGATGAGGCGCGTGAAGTCAGCAAAGCTTTGATGACCACCCTTCGAGATGCCAATGCGAGGTATCCGCGACAGGACGCGCCTTTGCCGTCTGGAACTCGCAACTTCATGATTGTGTTGCATACATTTCCATTCCCGGAGCTTTCGTCTCTTGCGATAGATGACAATGAGCAATGAAACCTTCGCGCAGGCCGGTTGTCGCATTGCTTTTCGCTCAGGCATTTGCGCTGTCGGGCACGCGGCTCTCAATGATAGCAATTCCATGGCTCGTCTTGAATATGACCGGCAACCCGATGCTCACTGGCCTTACGGCTTTCGCAGAGATGCTTCCTTACGTCATTTCTAAGGGTCTTGGCGGGCCGCTCATTGACAGGCTTGGGGCTCGATTTGTGGCGGTTGTTGGTGAAGCGACTTCAGTGGTCGCCATTACATTGATCCCGCTTATTCACTTCGCCGATGTTTTGCATATCCATACACTAATTCCGGTGGTGATTGGGGTGGGTCTGCTGCGCGGACCAACGGATGCAGCAAAGCAGGCCCTGGTTCCGTTTGTCGCTGACACAGCAACGCTTCCGTTGGAGCGAGTGACGGGCCTGATAGGCACCGTAGACCGATTGGCAACCACACTGGGGGCCGGATTGGCAGGAGCCTTGGTAGCTTTTGTTGGTGCTGCGCCAGCGCTGATCATCAACGCTATTGCATTTTGCCTTGCTGGTCTTTTTGTCGCCTTTGGCATTCCACGCAGGAGCCGACATCTGGCCGATGCAGGTAAAAGCTATCTTTCCGATTTGCGCGAGGGTTGGAATTTCCTTACTGAGGATCCGGTCCTGGTCCGGATCGTCGTCATGATCGCTGTCACGAACTTGCTAGATCAGGCACTTATTTCCGTGATGCTTCCCGTTTGGGCAAGAGAATACGGAGGCGGTCCCGGTGCAATAGGTTTGCTCGTCGCGGTGCAGTCCGCATTTGCTGTAGCAGGCGCTGCCACAGCCGCCCGGTTTGGCGATAGAATGCCGCGACTGAAAACCTACACAATTGCATTCTTGATCGGCGGCGCACCGCGCTTTTTGATCCTTCTACCAGTAGTACCTTACGATCTCATGTTTGTTGTTCTTGCAGGTGCTGGGTTCGCAATTGGATTCATCAACCCTATCATTTCCGCCGTTGGTTTCGAACGCATGCCCGAGCCGCTGGTGGGCCGCGTAAGTTCGCTGATGGCCGCGCTTGCCTGGGCCCTGATTCCATTTGGCGGGCTATTCGGTGGAGCCGCTATTGCGCTCCTTGGATTACCGGCGACCGTGGTAGTAACGGCCGCAGCTTATTTTGCTGTAACCATGGCACCCATTCTCGCGCCGAGTTTCAGGAAGTTGTAGAGCAAAGACCTCCAACTTGGGGTTCCATGCTGGGGGATTGTCAGCTAGCGCTCCGAGGGCTCTCATCCATTCAGGATTCAGCCTTTCGAATGTCGTCAGCAGATGACCCTACTGCGATATCCGCGTCCGAGAACGTCTGACTTTCAGGCAGTTCCAGATGCAACACGGCGGTCTGATCCAATGCAACGCTCGCGGGTCCAACGGTATAGTCCAAAACATGACCACCGTAGGCCCGATCCTCATCAATGAAGTGGAGGTGATAGCCGGGCACGCCGATGCCGCTGGCATAGTCTGGGCACCGAAAGCCCACCATGGTTCCTTTGACATCACGAAACTCGTTCACGACCTGATCCACCACCACATCGAGCAGCGATTTGTATGGCGGCTCTTGCCGGACCACGTTTCGTATCTTCACGTAAGGAAATACCCCATCAATGCGGACGGCATAAAAGAGGTTCTTTGAGCCCTCAGAGTCCTCAAGCCTCGCTTCAAAGGGTTCCTTTGCCAATGGCGAAGCAATCTCCATCTCAACATCCGGAACGAAAAAGGTCACAGCGGCATAGGGCGTTTTGGTCTCCGCCTCGGCACGCGTGGCGTCACCTTTTCCCCTCGTCTGATAAATCTCACCATCCAAGACGATCATTTCACCATCGAGGCCACTAAATGTGCCAATCCCCGTATCGCCATGCTCCAGAAGGCTCCCAACCGAGACATTGCCCTCTAGTACGCCCTGCATGAGCGCGCTGACCATCGAAGTTTGGTAATACTCGTGCAGGTGCTTCTCTTGATGAAGTCGGTTCGGCCCATTTCGATGGATCGCGAGTGCATTCGAAAACACAATATCGGCGTCTTCTTTCATGACGGCTCCTGTTCGATGCTATCTCCTGCACGTTAGCACACCAAACCGGGCCAGTCAGAACGGGCTAATCAGGTTATCAGCGTCTGATTGGTTGGGTGGCGCTGCACCACATAGCCAAACCGCTAGAATTAGCGGCCATTGGCGGCGAGTTGCTGGCTGCATGGCTTAAACCATGTCGTCGCTTAAGTCTCTCGATCCTCTGTGATAGGCCTTAAGCGGCGGTTTCCATCAATATGACCCAGTATATTGGCAAGATTCTGCCAAACCTCAGACCATTGCTCAGGCAAACGAGTCCGCACCCCGACATTCCCGTATAAGTAGACTCACCATCCCCAATCCGTTCACATGGGGAGACCCAATGTGCAATCGTCTTTCAATTGCATTTCCCGTTCGGGAAGGTTTTGTCGAAAGTGATGCAACCATCCGCGTCGTCTGGCAGGAGCATCGCTGGAATACAGGCATGACCACGCGGTGTTGGTTTGTTGATCCTGCATCGGTCTGCGCTGAAGAGATTCAGGAGCGCGATATTTGCTATCAGCAGCCCGATCAGTATTGCACCCAATCCGTGTAGTCGAGGGTGCCCTGATAGTCGCTGTATTCCATCATTACCGCGCTACCGTAGAAAGATCTGAACCCGCCATATTTCGGCGTCGGAAGGTTCTGGTTGTTTGCAGATGTGAAGGATGCGGGCCATGGCTTGTGGGAGCCGTAGACGCGGACAATATACTGACAGCCCTGGATTTCATGGTCGCAGGACCGGACCGACCAGTCCCATTGGCGCGGCTCCTCCCGGCGCTCATAGGTTCGCCCCCTCCACCAGAGAACGCGGGTGCGCCGCAGCCAATCGTAGTCAGAGGAGGAAATATCCAGCGCCTCCTCTCCACCCTGCCCGCCCAGAGCAACGGGCGCAGCCGCATAGGTACAGACACCAAACGGCGGACGGCTTGGCCAGGGCGTGATCCGTCGGATCATCTCGGCATAGGCCGCAGAACACACTGCACTGGATGGAAAGTTCCCCGCCATACAGAGCATGATGGCGCAATCCATATCGTAGGCGCGTGTTTCTTGCGGTCCGATCGTCAGTCCGGCCGCAAAGAGAATTGAAGCAAGTTGCCTGCATATCATAAGAGCCTCCATCACCTGACTCGGCCAGTTTCCGCTTAAATCACGTATTGCGCAATATTGCATATTGCAAAGCACTGGCTTTGCGCGCAATCCTGCCAATTGTAAGAAGGGCTCCCAGAGGGGGAGCCCAGTTGCCGATAGCACGAGACCAGATTTTGATTACAATTGATGGGGTGAAAGACCTCATCAGTTCGGGAGTCGACTTCCGCTGTCGGTATGAGCTTGTCGAGTTCACGGACGATGGGAAGCCCCGCTATCAATGTGTCTACCTCCGTGAGGGAGAACCCGAGGCCATCCTGGTCTCAACCCGGTTCGGTCCCTACGGGCCGGATGCGCGGCTCTTCAATATCTGGCCGGGTCTCTTCAAGCATCACCTTGAATTCGGCGATGGCCGCTCTTTGTGTTTTGATACCGATTACAACATTGCCTTCGACCCTACCGGCGGAGGCCATGATCTTCGGACGGGACGGGCGCGTCAGAACAACTGACGGCTGGAGCTATCACAAGCCTGCAAGGGACACACAGGCCCCATCCAGAAACCGAAACTTTGTTGCGATGGCACCCGCTGACGTCTTGGCGGCGATCCATGCAACGGCAGAGCGGCATGAAACCAACCGTGCTCTTGATGAGGCAGGTCTGAGCTCAACGGATTGGCGCGCCCTGTTCCGTGCAATGATCGAGGCCGAGAGCGCCTATCGCCCGAATGCGGTCAGTCCGAAGGGTGCCTTCGGGCTGGGCCAGCTCATGGCAGAAACCGCGCGCGAGCTTGGCGTTGACAGAACAGATGTCGCCCAGAACCTCGACGGATCGGCGCGATATCTTCTGGCGCAGCTTGCGACATTCAAGGATATCGACCTCGCCCTTGCCGCCTATAACGCGGGTCCTCATCGCATCGTGGAATATGGCGGTGTGCCACCCTTCTCAGAAACCCGGGGCTATATCACACGCGTGCACCAGATACGCGCCCGCCTCATGAACACGGCAGCTCAGCACCAAACCCGCAAGAAGGCGCACGCGGACACGCGCTCTGCGGTCGTATTTGAGCTGAACCCGTCCGGTTCACGGCGACCCGCTCACATCATTGACCAGACATCGCGATTGAAGGCTGCAAGGCACCTCGAACACCCAAAGGTTTTGAACGCAACAGAGGTGACCCGACCCTAACCAAAACGAGGGAGACCCATGCTCAGAAGACCCTCAAACTACCTGTCGCTCGCCATCGGGTTTTTCTCGTTGATAGCCTCCCCTGCCCTAGCCCAGGACCTGTCCCCGATCCAATCCATGCTTGAAACCGTCGAGGCCGCACTGACCGGGCCCATCGGTATTGCTGTGGCGACACTGGCCGTCATCGGCACCGGTTTCATGTGCATGATGGGCCGGCTGAACTGGGGCTGGTTTGCCTCCGTCGTGATCGGCATCGTGTTGATTTTCTCGGCGGGAACTATCGTGGCAGGCTTTACATGATGCGCTCTCCTCTTTTCCTCGGCCTTGCGCGCCCACCAAAATACCTCGGTCTTCCTGTTGGATATCTTGTCGCGCTGTCGCTGTGCATCGTGCTGCCCTTCATCTGGACGAAGTCGCTGATCTTTTTCCTCATCGGTGCGATAGCCTATCCGATCCTATGGTTTGTTGCCGACGAGGAGCCGCATTTCTTTGAGGTTCTGCGGGTGTCCTACGGCGCGGTGCGCGGCACCCGCAATCGGCTAATACATAGCGGAGACAGCTATGGCGCTTGATGGGCTGGGATATGCCAGGATGAGCGCAGCGCTCCGCGAAACCAGCGGCCCGGCCTTGGCACGTGAAAGTCATCTTGCCGAACATCTGCCCTTTGTCTCCTTTGTCAAACCCGACGTGATGGTTCTCCGCGAAGGCGATCTGATGGCCACGCTCCGCCTGAACGGACTTGCTGCGCTGACGACGCCGGATGGGGATCTCGACGCGATGAAACGGGCCGTCGCCGCCGTTATTGCCCAAACCGGCAACCTCTTCGGATTTTACATCCACCGCATCTTTGTTCCGCAGGATCTGGCACTCAGCCCCATCGAGGGCGATGGCTTCGCTGCGGAGGTCGATCGCCGCTGGCAGGCGCATGTTGCAAGCCTCGCGTGCAAGAAACCCCAACTCTATCTCAGCATTCTGCGACGCCCAGAGATCGGGGCCCGCGTTCCCCTGCTGCGGTCACTTGCCAAGCAGGTGTGGATGAAATCCCGCGCCGCGCGCACCCGCGAGCTTGACGAGGTGGCTGGGTTCTTCGAGACGGCCCTGGCCGCTGCCAAACCCGTGCGTCTGACCAACAGAAGTGGGGAATGGCTGGGCTATCTCGGTGCTTTGCTGACCGGTCGGTTTGCACCAATTGCCCGACCTCAAATGCTCCTGCCCGTCGCCTATGGGCTGGGATCCTGCCGGGCCACGTTTGACGGCAACACTGCACGCATAAACTGCGGCACAACAGGCCAGACGCGGTTCGGCGCGCTCTTCAGCATCAAAAGCTACCCCGCCCTGACGGATGTGTCGTTGTTTGATGATCTCGACCTGCCACTTGATATCGTGCTGACCAACTCCTTCTCTCCAATTCCAACCAACATCATGGCGGAACGCATTCAGAGGATCGTTCGTCAGATGCGGGCTGCGGATGACGCAGCTGTTTCCCTTCGGGAGCAACTTCTTGACGCAGCGGATGCTCAGGAAGCCGGGCGCATTGCCTTTGGCGATCATCATCTGTCCATCGCGGTTTACGCGCCCGACCCAGCAGCGCTGGAACATGCTGCCGCAGAGATCAAACGCCTTGGCCAGGAGATCATGGCCGTGATCGTGCGGGAAAACATGGCGCTCAAGGCGACCTATTTTGCGCAGGCGCCGGGGAACTTCGGATACCGTGCTCGCAAAACGCCCATCTCGACGATCAATTTTGCCGATTTCTCGGCCCTGCACGGATGTGTCGAAGGCCGCGCCGATGCTGACACGCCCTGGGGTGCGCGTCTGTGCGTTTTCCCGACTGCAGGCGCCTCAGGATACAGTCTCAACCTCCACGAACCGGGACCCCCGGATCGTGAACCCACGGTTGGTCACTCCCTTGTCTTGGGGCGCACGGGCAGCGGCAAAACCCTCACAGCAGCCTTTCTGGCGGCGCAAGCCCAACGCGTCGGAGCACGTTTGTTCTTTTTTGACAAGGATCACGGGCTGGAAATGGCCGTTCGCGCGCTTGGGGGTCGCTATAACACAATTTTGGCTGGTATCTCGACCGGCCTGAATCCGCTTCAGACCGAGACCGATGAACGCGGACGGGCATGGCTGGCGGATTGGCTTGCAACGCTCCTCTCCCGCGCCGGCGCTCTCTCGGGCGAGCAATCGCGCCAGATACAAAGTGCCGTGTCCCAAAACGCCGATGCCGGCCCCTCACTGCAACGCTTTGGGACATTCCAGACCCTGTTTCAATCGCTCGATGATGACGGGGAGTTGCAGGCGCGGGTAGGAGAATGGGCGCCTGGCGGACGGTTTGGCTGGGTGTTTGATGAGCCCGCAGGCAGCCAGGCCCTTGATCTGGAAGGTAGCATCATGGGCTTTGACATGACCGAAATCCTCGACATGTCTACCGAGCGCATGGCGGTGTTGTCTTACATCCTTCGGCGGATCGAGCAGATCGTTGAAGACCGCCGCCCGACCGTGATTGTACTGGATGAAGCCTGGAAGCTGCTCGATGATCCCTATTTTGCTACGCGCCTCGAGAATTGGCTCGTCACGCTGCGCAAGATGAACTGCGTCGTGATCATGATGACGCAGTATCCCAGCCAGCTGCGCGAGGCACGGGTTGGCAAAACCATCGTTGAGACCGTGCCCACGCAAATCCTTTTCCCAAATGATCGCGCAACACCAACCGATTACGACTTCCTGCGTGTCAACGAAAAAGAAGCCGCTCTCCTGACCCAACCCGCTGCCGGACAGCGCATTGCACTTGTGCGCTCTGCCGGTGACAGCGTGTTTGTGGATGTCGATCTGACCGCACTTGGCTCCCTGCTTCCCATCCTGGGTGGAGGCCGGGCGGGGGAAGCACAGGTTGGTGCCGATTGGCGCACGCGCCCGGAATTCTGGAGGCAGGTATGCGACTGATCGTCCTCGTCCTGCTCCTGTCTCTATCCGCTTGCGAAAAATACACCGATGCAACGTCACCCTGCTTTGGGACTAACGGTAAGCCAACCGTCTCGCGTGCCGGCACAGAAACTCTCGCCTTCGTGACATCCCCATCCAAGAACTGCATCTTCGAAGAGATAGGGCCAGCATCATGAAACCATTCGCCGGTGTCATTGCCTTTCTCACCTACTCCACCACTCTGGCGCAGGCACAAGGCGTGCCAACCCAGGACACTGCCGGGCTCGGCCAGCTCGTCGCGCGCCTTTCGAAACTGGGTGAAGATCTGACCGCACAGCGTGATCAGTTCGGGATCGGCACGTCCCTCTCCTCGGTGCAGGCCGATCAACTGCATATGTTGGAGAGGATGTCGGGGTCAGTGTCCGGCCCTGGCTTGGACATCCGTGCTCTGGAGGGAAATGCCGATTTCCCAGCTGGAGACCTCTACCCAACCACCTCCATTCATCCGATGGACAGCCGACTCTTCGGCGAGGGCCGGGACACTGTCGAGATGATGATCGTGCGGGTCGCTGGAGAATATGCCAATGCGCCCGGGGTCCGCCGGGCCGGCCTCTCCGCCACCCAATGGCGCTGCCTGTTCCAGGCGCTCATCAAACAGGAAAGCCGGTTCAGCGTGTCGGCCCAAAGCCCGGCCGGCGCCTATGGTCTCACGCAGCTCATGCCCGGAACTGCAGCCGATCTGGGCGTTGACCGCCATGAAGTGATGGACAATCTGCGTGGCGGCGCGCGCTACATCACAACCCAACTCAATAGCTTCGGCACCATCCCGCATGCGCTTGCCGCCTATAACGCTGGACCCGGTCGCGTGCAGCAATACGGCGGTGTCCCGCCCTTCGCAGAAACCCAAGGTTACGTCCGCAACATCTCCCGCTTCTACAACGAGTACCTTGCGGTCGTTGGCGGTGCGGAGGCGCTTGGCACACTCTCCCCGTCTGACATGGCGCTGGCTGAATACGGCAGCATTTCCGAGGCCAGTGTTTATTACGCCGCTGACAGCCACGCCACGAGCGACCAGATTATCAACCGGCTTGCCGCGATCATCCGGCAGATCGACGAAATGCCCGACATCAAACGAGCGATCGAGCTTAACACCTATGCCAGGGCCGAAATAGGCCGCCTTCTCAACCTGCGCATACGCTTGATGGCTGCCAACCATCAGCGCGTTGCAGCCCATGGCCGGCATCTGGCGGCGGACCGCCTTGCTGAGCGCGACTTCATGCAAATGGGAGTGATCAGATGAAAGGACCCGCCCTTGGTCTCGCTCTCGCCACCTTGATCTCCGGATTGTTTGCAGATCCGGCGAGGGCGCAGGGAGTTCCCACATTCGATAGCTCAAACCTACGGCAGTTGGTTCTGCAGCTCGAACACATGGCCGAGGATCTGAATGTCCAGCTGCAACAACTCGCCACCATGCGAGAGACACTCGAAACCCAATTGAGCCAACTCTTAAACCTCGAGGCCCAGCTGGCATCCCTGATTGACGGCAATGAGCTGGGCCAGCTTTTTGCAACGGTCAAGGAATTTGATCGGTTGCGGGGCAAACTGACCGCACCCCTTGCGACAGCCGAGGCACTGGCAAGCGGCGACTTCCTGAGCGGTTTCAAACCGGGCGCTGAACTGGATGCGGCGGTTGAGCGTGTCCTGTCAGGCAGTGGCTTCACGCAGGACCGCCTGACCTCCCTGGCGTCGAGCACTGAGCCTGCGGATAATCGCATCGCCACCCGCGCTGGCTCCAGCGCCATGCTCTCGGTTGCGGCTCAGGACAGCCATACCGAGGCCGGAGAAAGCCTGAAGCGTCTGGAGACAATGGTTGGTCTCATTGATGACCAGGAGGGTCTGAAGGCCGCCGTTGATCTCAACACTCGCGTAACCGCGGAACTGGGAATCATCCTGACACAGATCTGGCGGCTGGAGGCAGCCGCGGGTGTCAATGGTGGGCAGCTCGGCATTGTTGATGCCGCCACGCTCGCCGAAGAACGCAAATTCCGCTCCATGGAGGTGCCGAAATGACCCGTTTGGTGACAGCCTTGCTGACAGCCATGGCGATCTTGAACTTGCCGCATGCCCTCGCAGCCCAATCATCGCAAGAAAACTTCGAGACGATGGTGCAGCCGAGCGGGGACCTGAGTGAGTGTAAAGCGCCAAAGCCGCCGAAGGACTTGGATTCTTTCGCCTATGTCAGAAACGGGTTCAGGGAGATTATGCGCATCGAAGCATACGCCTCAGCGATTGAAGCCAAAAGCTGCGATTGTCCGTTTGCCGAAATCGACTGGCATCAAATAGTGGAGATCTCTGAGAAGTTCGTTACGTCGGACAATCCCAAATTGCCATTCGATGTAATCGATCTAAGAAGCCGCGCCGACCAGCTTGAAATCAACTTTGCAGCGATCTGCGAGGGCTAGATGGGGATCATCACGGACATCCTCGAGCAAGTTGACGGAGCGATAGACTCTGTGGCTGAGGCTGGCTTCATCGAAGCCGCCAGCCAGGTCGGGGATGTCCTGAGTGTAGGGACGGCGCTTCTACTTGTCTTCCTCGGAATGAATGTAGTGATGCAGCTAAGACCGATGACATTCGGTAGTGCTTTTGCATTCGGCATTAAAATCGCTCTCATTGGAATTTTTGCTCAGAGTTGGGAAAACTTTGAAATCGTTTACCAAATTGTATCAGACGTACCTGAAGCCATCGGTTCACGAGTTTTGGCACTAACAGCCACGGGCGACGAAGCCGGGATTTACGAAAGCCTCGACAGCATGGTGAACCGGATCACCGCATATGGCGACGCCATCGGGGACCGTGCTGGTTGGGTCTTTGGGGCAGTGCTTGGCGCCATCTTCTTTGTCCTGTCTGCCATCTTTGCCGCCGTCACCGCCGGGATCATCGCCTATGCTCGTATCGTCTTCACCCTGATGATCGTGATCGCACCCTTCATGATCCTGACTTCGCTGTTCAAGCCGACCCAATCGCTGTTTGAAGCCTGGACGCGCGCGACAATCGGGTATGCCTTGATACCCGTCGCTGCGGCAGGTGCGGCCGGGATCATCGTGGCCATTGCCGAAAGCATCGGCGATGCCTCTGCCGATCCGGACAGTGTCGAAACCGTCAGTCTTATCCTGCCCTTCCTCGTGATCCTGCTTCTCTCCGCCGGCGTTATGGCCGCCGTTCCCGCAATCGCATCAAATCTGACCGGGGTCATGGGTATCGCCTCAAACGCCATTGGACTGACCGGCATGGCACGTCGTGGTGTGATAAACACAAGCGAGTATGGCGCAGGCGGCGCCGGCCGCGTCCTGACTGGGCGCACACCTTACGAGTTGCGCCGCGATGTCAGTGGTGCTGCCACCGGGAGCAACCAATTGATCCGGCGCACCCCAGCACAAACTCTCGCGCTCATCAAATCCTTCCGCAAGTCATGACACAGGGCCAGTTCGATCAAGACGCCTTCGAGGCAGACTTCATCTTCGGTCCCCGTCGCCGAGAGCGCTTTGCCTATTTCGTGGCCGCCGCCGGGGTCATCACCGGGCTGACCGGCCTCATTGGTGCCGTGAGCCTGTTGCCGCTCAAGACGATCGAAACCTTCGTGGTCGTCGTGGACAAGGAAACGGGCGAAATGGACCGGGTCGCGGCGGTCGAAGCGCTCAGCCTTGATGAGAGCGACGCGATTATCCAGGCCAACCTTGTTGCCTATGTTGATGATCGGGAAACCTACGATCTGACAGACGGAGAACAGCGGATCAATTCCGTGCTGCAGCGCTCCGATGAAGATGCCGCGCGCACATTGCGCGACCTTTGGTCCTCAACCAACCCCGACTACCCGATCACGATTTACGGCCGCGATGCCAAGATCGACGTGGTGATCCGGTCGGTCAATCAGATCGAACCCGGCGTGGCCCAGGTGCGCTTCACCAAAACCCTTCGAAAACCCCGAGATGAGCGAACTGTCACACGGCCTTATGTCGCCACCCTTGGATACACCTTTCAACCGGACACCCGCCAGAGGCTGCAACAGGTCTGGGCAAACCCGCTGGGATTTGTCGTGAAATCCTACCGCGTCGATGCCGAAACGCTGGAGAACTGAGTGATGTTGTTGCGCGCCGCCCTGCCCGTTCTTCTTGTCGCACTCCTGTCGGGCCCCGCCCTTTCTGAAATAACACCGCAAGGTGGGCACAAAGACGTTCGGATCCGTTACGCGGTCTATGACAATAACCAGGTCTTCCGGATCGAGACCGATCTGCGCCATTCCACCACAATCCAATTTGGTGCGGGTGAACGGTTCGAGGCCGTGATCGTGGGAGATACGGAGAGCTTTCAGGTCGACCCCATCCCGGAGCTTGGCAATATTCTGACCATCAAACCTCACGTCCAGAACGCCTCAACCAACATGACAGTCATCACCAACCGCCGCAGCTATGCGTTCCATCTGCGCGAGGGCTCCATTCCGGGCCGCACCGGCATGTTCTTCGAGGTCCGGTTTCGCTATCCGGGCGAGGCACAACGAAGTCGCGCGGCAAGTGCGCAGCCCAAAGGCTATGTGGTCCCGCCCAACACCAAATACAAACTCTCAGGCAAAGGCGATTTCCGGCCCATGAGCGTCTATGACGACGGCAGATTTACTTATTTCACCTTCCCCGAACGCGGACGGCAACCGGCGATCTTCAAGGCAGATCATCGTGGTCGCGAACGCACCGTCAACTGGACACAGGAGGGCAATACGGTCCGGGTGACTGGGACCAGCGACTACTGGACGCTTCGACTCGGGGAAGACGCGCTCTGCATCTACCACGACAGCTCCGCCATACCAGTGAGGAACTGAGAAATGTCGCAAGATCCGGATCTCCAGAAGCGACTTGATACGTTCAGCGGGTCCGGTCGCTCCCGGCGGCGGAAAGGATTTAGCGTCACGGCCCTTGCGCTTGGTCTGGGTGTTCTCGGAGCCGGGGTTGCTTATGTTCTGGCCACAGACTGGGGTGGCGATCCGGATCAACTCGAAACCTCCGATGTCGAACCGTTTCAGAATGACCGCATTCGAATGGGCGGACGATTGGAGTTTCCTGCAGACGAGACCGATCAACGCGTCAATGAGGCCTTGATAGCTGTGGAAGAGGCGCTTGAGGTCCCTGCCCCCGCGACACCTGCAGTGACGCCAAGCGCCGAAGTACTGGCCGAGTTGGCAGAATTGCGCGAGGCGCTTGCGGCGGCACAGGCAGAACGAAATGCCGAAATTCAATCTGCTGTCAGCGATCTTCGCAGCGCATTCGCTGATCAAACCAAAGGCCTCGAGAAGGCCGTCGCCGAACGCGATGCAAAACTCACGGCACTCGAGCGCGAAAACGCAACTCGCCTCAATTCCCTTCAAAGCCAGCTGGAGGCAGAACGTGCACAGCGCGAAGCGCTTGAGGCGGATCGTGCCAGCGATGCGCTCATCCGGGATCAACAGCTACTTGAAGAGCGTCGAAGGCAGGAAGAGGCGCAAAAGCGCCGTGAGGCAGAGCAGCAAGCAGCAGAGTTGCTGTCCGCACAGATCCAGTCCCCGGCGGTGATCTACTCCACGGGGGCCACCGCGCGTACTTCCGGTGCCCGTGGCCAAGCAGTTAGTACTACGAACGCGGAGTTGCCCCTCAACGAAAACGAAACCTACCTCCGCCGCGCTGCACGGCCCCTCGAGGTCAATGAGGCCGCCCGCATGGAACATCCTGATCGCACCCTCACCCAGGGTTCGGTCATTCAGGCCGCCCTGCAAACAGCGATTAACAGTGATCTGCCCGGCAGTGTCATCGCCGTCGTGGCAGAACCAGTCTATGCGTTTTCCGGAAATCAGGTTTTGATCCCGCGCGGTGCGCGGCTCTTCGGCCAATACCGATCCGGCGTCGAGGTCAACCAGAAGCGCATCCTGGTGCTGTGGACCCGTATTCTCACGCCAGATGGCACATCGATGCAGATCGCCTCAGTCGGGGGCGACCAGCTTGGCCGATCAGGGCTGACAGGGCTTGTCGATACCAAATTCGATGAGCGCTTTGGCGGCGCGGCCCTGATATCGATCATCGGAGCGGCCCCGGCGGTTGCGGCCAATCAGATCGAAGATGATCTCGCCCGCGATGTGGCCCGCGAAATCACCGGAGATCTGGAAGACGCCACAAGCTCGGTGATTGCTGACCAGATCTCGATTGCACCAACAATCTATGTCGACCAGGGCGCGATGGTCACCGTACTCGTGGACAGAGATGTGGTGGTCTATTGACCCCGGAATGGGACTGCTTCGATGAACAAGGCGTTCGACACAGACTCCCCTGAGCTCAAGCAAGACATTCCGAGGCTTGACCCACTTGAGCCCAAGTCTCCCGTGGCCACCCTGCCCGCCTCCTATCTCGAGCAATATCTCGAACCCTTTCGCGACCTGATCGAGTGCGCCGATATCGTGGAACTCGCGATCAATCCCGATGGCCAGGTCTGGATCGAACGCCAGGGTGCAAGCACCATGGAACAGACTGGACAGAATATCGCAGGGCCTGCCGCCGCCAACCTGGCCGCAACACTCGTTGGAGATGCGCGCGCCAAGATGTCCGAGAAATCTCCCCTGGTGTCCGGAAAGATCGAATACCGCGATCGGCCCTTGCGCATCCAGGTGGTCGTGCCGCCAGCTGTCGAGCGCGGCGCGGCGATCTCAATCAGGCTGTTTGGCATGGGGGAGCAAACCACCTATGAACCTGAGTACCTCTTTGGTGAACCTGTCTCATTGGATGACAAACGCCAGTCAAAGCTCGCCGAAATCCAGGACCTGGCAAAGACCAACTTGTCCGGGGCCCTAGAGATATTGGTCCAGAACCGGCTAAATCTTTTGATCAGTGGCGGCACCTCAACCGGGAAAACAACCTTCGCGCGCCATCTGCTCAAATCTGTCCACGACAATGAACGCCTCATCACAATAGAAGATGCATTCGAGCTGTTTCCCAACCAGCCAAACAGTGTCTGCCTCCTTGCTGAGAGAACACCCAATACAACCCGCTCAGCTAACGCGCTCTTGCAGGCAGGTTTACGCATGCGGCCGGATCGCATTGTCGTTGGCGAGCTGCGCGGTCCCGAGGCCCTGACCTATCTCGAAGCCATCAATACCGGCCACGGAGGGTCGGTTACAACGATCCACGCCGAAACGGCAGGACGCGCCGTGGATCGTCTCGCATTGATGGTACTGCAAGCCGGAACGCCGCTCACCTTTGGTGAGGTTCAGACCTACATTCGAAAGTCCATCGACATCATCGTTCAGCTTGGGCGCGTGGAAGGCAGGCGCGGCATCGCAGAGGTTTTGGTGGTTTGAATAGGAACGGCGTTCGGCTGAGGCGCAAAAAAGTGCCTAATTGTTCCATCTAGAACAGGTCAGGATTCGAAATCGTGATTGCCGAATGCGACCTCGACGACGGCTACAGCGCTGCGAGATCAGGGTGAAGATAGGCCTCAGGATAGGGCATTGGCTTGAAGGGCCCACTTGGAACAACGCCATTCCAACTGCGCCCAAAGTATCCCTGGCGGCAATGGACAAGGGACCCGGCATTCGCAACGCCTGGCAACGCGTATACACGGCAAAGCCACCGCCACAAGTTTGGGTAATCCAGGATCCTTGCACCATTGAGCTTCATCCGCATGTTGTAGACTGGATCGTGACGATAGAGCGTTGGGAACAGGCGCAGATCCGCCTCTGAAAAGTGAACGCCCAACAAGAAGGGTCTGCCATCTGAGAGGAGCTTCTCTAGCTGTTCGAGTGTCTCGAAGTAGGCGTCAAACGCTGCTTCATAAATCCTTTGATCCGACGAGAACCCGGCTTTGTACGCGCCGTTGTTGATCGTCCGGTAGATCAGGTCATTCAGATCGTACAAGTGCTGTCGCAGCATGTCGTCGTCTGGGTAAAGCCTAACGCGCTCTGCTGTAGGGATGGTGCTGCCAAGGGCATCTGCTGCGACATCCAACATTCGGATAATATCGGCGCTTTCGTTGTTCACGATGCGACCTGCGATCTTGTCATAAAGGATCGGAAGGGATTGCTCTTCAGAGTCATCGGCACGGTAGATCTCTTTGGCAAGGCGCAGTCCTCTGCCAGTGCCAGTCTCGACGGTGCACTCCGGCAAGGTCGCACCAGTGAGTGACGCAACCCGGTCGGGGGCAAATTCCCATAGGTTCGGCCCCTCCGGATCGTCATCGCCGGTGCGGTTTAGAAAAGCCACATCCATCGTGACGCTGTTTTGCAGGCCCAACACACTGCGCGCCAACGTGACTCTGTGACACCAAGGGCAATTCAGCGCCACGAACAGGTGATAGCGGCCGGGTTCTGCCGGAAACTCCTCCTCACCGATGGCATGGCGAAAGCCGCTGACGCCGCGCACGAATTCACCCCGTGCGCGGCGCTCTTTGATGGCAGCTTAGTCTTCTTCAGTGGATGTGTCGGTCATGACGTCAGCATCATCCTCTGAGCCGGTGATGCAAGATGATTGGCACGACCAATTCTTCCTCATCGCTGAGATGCCGTTTCAGGAACGCTTCAATCATTCTGCTTGTCGCATGGACCTGTCCGGTTTCATCAAAGGCCTGGGCCTCATCCAAGGCAGATAGTTTGATCACACGATTGGCTGTCCGGGTGAAGTCGGCCAGCACCTTATCCAGAGCACAGTGGTCCTGTTCCAGAAGTTCAAGCCCGACATCAAAGCGCGGGTCCGCAGCTGATAGTTCAGGGAAATAACTGTGATCTTCCCATCCGTGATGACCATGTAGGTTCCCAACCAGATTGCCGCCATAGTAAGACAGCCGACCTGCATAGTCGTCCAACCCCATTTCGTTGTTCAACACCCCTTCCGTATCCAGTCGAATACGTTCCGCCACACGACGAAACATCTGATGGGCGCCGAGCCAATGCCTGGTTTTTTCTTTGAAGCCCGGATGGGCATCCCAGCTGTCGCGGGGGTACTTTTCCAAGAGAAACCGCATCTCTTTCGGCATGTCGTCTTGGCGGATCGTGTTTGTATCGAGCATCGGTTGTCTCCTTTCGGGGCATAGGTGGGAGCCCGGATCAGCCCTCACCAGTAGCGCAAGGCGCACAGTGACTATGCGTCAGCGAACCCCTGCAAAGTGGGCGCCACTCCGATCAGAAATCTCGCGTTTCCAGTTTGAGATGTCGCGTTGGATGAATCCGGGCATGCTGTCATGGCTAACTGCGCGGGCGAGGACCTGCATCAGTTCAACGCCGGAGCCGAGGTATCGTGCGGGCTTGCGGACAACGTTCTCTGCACCGTGCACCAGAGGTTGTTCGCAGCCCTAAGCCGCCGCCGACCATCATCTTGCAATGCCTGATCCGTTGTACAATGGCCGAGTTTGCTGTGGATGCGCCAATGCTCGCTCTTGAAACCCTTGAGCCGATGGCGGTCGTTAGGAGCCTCCCTTGACCCGCAATGACTGGGTCATTTTGGGACAAAATCTTCGTCGATAGTGAGGTACGCTCATAGGTGTAGCAATGGAGCCTTCGCATGCCGACGGGAAAACGACCGAATGTGATACTGATCTTGGCTGATGATCTGGGTTTTGCAGATTTGGGTGCAACCGGATCGGAAATCCGGACCCCGAACATCGATGGCCTTGCAAGAGATGGCGTCCTGCTTTCGGCGATGTATAACTGCGCCCGGTGTTGTCCCACGCGGGCCTCTCTTTTGACCGGCTTGTACCCGCACAACGCGGGCGTGGGTCATATGGGAGCCAATTTGGGAACGCCCGCATACCAGGGGTTCTTACGCAATGACAGCGCCACAATAGCGGAACACTTACAGGCAGGTGGTTATCGGACTCTGATGTCAGGCAAATGGCATGTCGCCGGAGATTTCATGGCGCGCGAAGTTGATAGCTGGCGGGTTGGAGATGTTGAACATCCGACGCCGCGACAGCGCGGATTTGATCGCTTTTACGGAATCGTTGATGGCGTCACCCACTTCTTCTCGCCGCATTACATGCTCGAAGACGACAGCCGTGTCATGACATTCCCGGATGACTTCTATTTCACAGATGCGATCACGGACAAAGCAATTGCTATGATCGAGGAAACACCCGACGACCAGCCCTTTTTCCTTTATCTCGCGCATACCGCACCGCATTGGCCCCTGCATGCCCATCCCGAGGACATCGCGCGTTATGACGCGGTGTATTCAAAAGGCTGGGACGCAACCCGCACCGCACGACATGAAACCATGAACAGCATGAACCTGTTTCAAAGAAACTGGGAAATTTCTCCGCGTGACGCGGGCGTTCATCCCTGGGAAGCCGAACACAACACGGACTGGGAGGCACGAAAAATGGCCACCTATGCTGCGATGGTAGACCGGATGGATCAGTCTATCGGCCGACTCATCGCTGCGCTAAAGCGTTTGGGGCAGTTTGAAAACACCTTGATCATGTTCCTGTCCGACAATGGCGGCTGCGCTGAATTCATGGCCGAAGACGGATGGGCAAAGTTCTTCCCGGATACGACAAATGACGGCCGTCAGATCGAAATGGGAAATCGCCCCGATGTTATGCCGGGTGATGCCCAGACTTATCAGAGCTACGATAAACCATGGGCAAATGTCTCGAATGCACCGTTTCGGTTGTTCAAGCATTACGTCCATGAGGGCGGCATCTCGACACCACTCATAGCGCATTGGCCCAATGGCTTCGCGCCGGGTGCAAATGCGCATGCGGCTTGCCACGTCGTTGATATTCTGCCGACTATCTTGGAGGCAACCGGAAGCCAGTACCAAGGCGAGGTTGGCGGGCATGAAATTCAGCCGATGCAAGGGCAGTCATTGATGGATCTGTTTCGCGGCAAGGATTGGTCGCGCGAAGAACCTATCTTTTTCGAGCATGAGGGCAATGCGGCGGTCCGGCTTGGTCAGTTCAAACTGGTCAAACAGCATGGGCAGGACTGGGAGCTCTATGACATCGAGGCGGATCGCACCGAATTGACTGATTTGAGAGGCCGTAACTCCAAATTGGAAGTGGACTTGATCGGTCAATACAACAACTGGGCAAAAAAGACGGATGTCTTAGACTGGGAGATAGCTCTTCCCAGGCTGCTTGAAGCGTGGAAAATTGAAACCGCAGAGGGATAGTTAACTTCACCCACGGCTCAGAACCGTCGATCTCAGCACTCCAACTAAGTGACTGATCGCAGCCCTAACCGGACCTTGAAGCGCAGACTCCCAATAGACTGACTGATTAGGAGTTCTGCCTCAATAAGCTCATTCGAAGATCAAAACTCCACCAAACGCTCTGCGACCGGTGACGATTGCACGATGGACGAATTGGTTGCTCCAAAGGGCACTATGCGGTCGATGACAGCCTCCATCTCCGCAACGTCCCGGACGTGTGCTCGCGCAACAAAACAGTCCTCGCCGGACACCCGGTCACAGGCAACAATCTGGGGCGTCTCACGGATCGCTTCGATCATGTTGTTCATTTCGCCCGGCAGCGGCCTTGCCCGGATCAGGATCGTCAGGCGATAGCCAAGCCGGGCGGGGTCGATCCGCGCACCGTATCCGGTGATGATACCGACGTCTTCCAGTCGCCGCACACGATCCGCGACGCTCGGGGCGGAAAGTCCGACGCGGCGTGAGAGTTCGGCACGAGCAATGCGGGCATCTGCGCAAAGCTCGCGAAGAATCGCAGCATCAATGCTATCGAGACCCGCCACTTCGGATCGAAGGCTTTCTATAGAAATATCCTTCTTTCCGCCACCAATACCAGTTCTGGACATACCCGATCTCCATATCAAGAGCTCATTATACCTTGCATCATGTGCGCATCATGGATCAATCCCCCGTTAAACCCACCCACGCCGAGGCATCTGGCGCCATGTCACGATTGTCCAACGTCTTTCCTCCTCACGCATGGTTCAGCGTGTCCGCCGTTTTCCACTATCTCGGACCTGCATTCGCGGTTTTGCTCTTTCCGGTCGTAGGGGTCCTTGGAGTCGCCTGGTTTCGCATTGCCTCGGCAGCACTGATCTTTGCGCCTCTTACGAAACCTTGGCGGACATTCAAAAACTCAACGCACCGAGAGCGCCTGCTTCTTATCGCCCTTGGAGCATGTCTTGCGGCTATGAATACCGCCTTCTATCTAGCCCTCGACCGGCTGCCAATATCGTTGGTAGCTGCTATCGAGTTCGTCGGAACCATCGGGATAGCACTGTGGGGATTGCGTACCAGACACAACTATCTTGCATTCGTGCTCGCTGTTTTCGGGGTGGCCTTGTTAATAGACGTACCGTCGCTTCTTTCGGCGGAGGGCTGTGCACTGAGCTCTGATCTTCTTGGCCTCTTTTGGGCCGTGCTCAACGGTGTGCTGTTTGTTCTTTACATCATTCTTGGCCACAAAATTTCTGAGAGTGGCGCGTCAGGCGGGGTGGAACGGCTGGGGGCAGCGATGACAGCGGCGTTCATTTTCGTCATGCCCATTGGGTTTTTGCGGGCTCTCGAAGCCTTTGATGCGCCTCTTTTGGTGTTGGCTGGCATCGGTGTCGGCATATGTTCGTCCGTCGTTCCGTATGTCTGCGATCAACTCGCCATGGCACGATTGCCTCGCGCGAGTTTTGCACTCCTGCTGGCTCTACTGCCAGCAACGGCGACAGTAATCGGTGTATTGGTTCTCCGGCAGATACCGAGCGCTATCGACGTCCTTGGCGTTGTGCTGGTGATGATCGGCGTGGCAGTCCACAAGCCTGCGCCATTGGTGACACCGGTGTTCGAGCAAGGCGATCCAGAGTAAGCGGTCGCTGTTCAACTAAATCAATAAATGAAGTCAAGTCATTTGTTCGGTGTGGAGCAATTGCTACAATCGCTTCATTGGAGTCGTCGCCAATATGACACCTAAAACTTGTGAAGGACTATGATCTGCCAAGCAAAGTTTGCGAAGATCTATTGACCTGCAAACACCTCGGAACCTCGAATTGATTGGGAGAGAGTCAAAAACGAGCATCGTTGGCTTGGCTGATCGCGCGAAGCGTTGACACAGTTATCGTTGCAGGATGCACGACGTCGGGTTGCGTAAGGGCGACCCTCGTCGATTCAATGAGCTACAACTTTAAGACAATCGTCGCTTCTGATTGCGTCGGTGACCGAGCGTTGGCACCTCACAATGCTAATTTGTTCGACATGGAACAGAAGAATGCAGACCTGATGACAGAGAACGAGATTTCGGAGCTCCTGTTGAGTTAAGTCATTTAGTTCTGGAAGCGCTGCTCGATGCCGTTTCTTCGTGTCAAAACCGCAAGGCTGGCACGGCGAAAATCGCAGCGGGACCTTATGGAGAGATTACGTTGTCGCGCATCTTGATCCTTTCGAGTTACGTCACAATTGGTCACGTTGGCCTGTCGGCAGGCCAGCCCGTGTGCCAAAAACTGGGCATCAATGTCACGGCTGTTCCAACCGTGGTTCTTTCGAACCACCCCGGTTGGCCCAATGTTGCACAAGTGCCAATCGAAGCTGAACAGATACTCAGAATGACGGAAGCGCTTTGCGCCAACGGTTGGTTGGCTGATCATTCGGCAGTTCTCGTTGGCTACATGCCGAGTTCCCGGCATGTTGATGCGGCCGTCGACCTCGTCAATCGCGCCAAAGCGGAAGCAAGCCACTTACGAGTTGTCATCGATCCCATTCTGGGCGACCACCCCAATGGCCTTTACGTTTCTGCGGAAGTTGGCACAGCCGTGCGCGACAAGCTACTACCGCTGGCCGATGTAACCACACCCAACCTTTTTGAACTCGAATGGCTTTCAGGACGGAAATGCCAGAGTATTGATGATGCAGTAAAGGCCGCAAAAACCCTGGGCATCGACAAGATCTACGTTACATCAACGCCATGGGGGCCGAATGAAACTGGCATCTTGTCCCTGGATGGGCCAAATGTATCACATTATCAAACACGCCATTTTCCGGATGTTCCACATGGTACAGGTGACGTATTCGCCGCAATGATTGCCGCGGATTTGACAGTTGGTCAGGCGTTGGGTCATGTCTTGGCTCTGGTACGATCTTCGCAAGGACGGCCTCATCTGGAAATCGTGGAAGCCACCGAGAATTGGTTATCCGCACCCGAAGTCGCAGCATCAAAACGGGAGTAAGTCATGGCATTCAACTTCATACTGATGCTGACCGAGAATGACCTTACCATTCCAGATGCCTCAGCCCGGCTAGAAGACGCGCTAGAAGCCGGAGCACGCCACATTGGTTTCAAAGATGTGGGTTTGCCATTCGAGGATCTGCACAGTTTGGCGAAATCCATTCGGACTGCTGGTGGTCGGTCATACCTCGAAGTAGTCAGTCTGGATAAAGAAAGCGAAATTGCTTCGGCGCGCGCGGCGGTTGATTTGAATGTTGATTGCCTGTTAGGCGGCACACGGGCTGCTGAGGTTACGGAAATCACTCGAGATCACCCGCTTCGTTACTTTCCATTTCCGGGTCGGATAACCGGGCATCCCAGCGTATTAGAGGGCTCAGTTGGCGACATTGTGGCGTCGGCTCGAAGACTGGCCGATCTGGAGTATGTTCACGGGTTGGATTTGCTGGCCTACCGTTTTTCCGGCGACGTCCCCGCGCTTATGCGGCAGGTGGCGCAAGCAGTGAGCAAGCCAATAGTGGTCGCCGGCAGCATCGACAGCGAAGATCGCATACGCACGGTCGCGGAATCCGGCGCGCAAGCCTTTACGGTCGGCACGGCTGCATTCTCGGGCGCTTTTCAATCAGGCGCGAGCTTCATTGACCAAATCAGATCCCTTTTGGCAATTACCGCCGATGCTCAGGCACTTTCCAGCGCACCAAGGAAATTAGCGCTGGTTGCACATAATGACCGTAAGTCCCATTTGCGCGCCTGGGTGCTAAGACATCGGAAGGCCTTGGCTGGGCACAACTTGATTTGCACTGGCGGGACCGGCGCCCTTGTGATGGACACGTGCCCGGAATTGAACGTACGGCGGTTACAACGCGGTTCCAAAGGTGGCGACCAACAACTTGGGGCACTTGTCGCAACCGGAGAGCTGGATGCAGTGATCTTCTTGGCTGACCCAACAGCGCCCCACGGCAGTGACGTTGACCTCCAGGCCCTTACAAGACTCGCAATAATGCACGACATTCCAATGGCGCTGAGCGGATCTGCCGCCGATTTGATTATAGCGGCCTTTCTTCCACCTGATTGAACGTCTCAAGGTTCACTTGAGGTGTAGCGTTCGATTTCTGAGTTGGTTTTCCCCTGGCTATCTGGTCGCAATACTTTAGCGATGCGACCGTGGCCGCTTCTGCGCGGAAAGCCGAACAATCTGTTGGATTGGCAGGTCCAAAAAAGCAATGGTGGGTTTTTCGAACTTAATTAAACCAATTGATTAATTAACCATTTAGTATAATAATACTGCCATGATTGGCGATGAACAACTTGATGCTGCCTTCTCCGCATTGGCCCACCCAACGAGGCGCGCGATTCTGGCACGTTTGGTGCAAGGCTCAGCCACGGTGAATGAACTGGCAGAGCCGTTCGATGCGACGTTGCCCGCGATTTCAAGACACATCCGGGTGCTCGAAGCCGCCGGCTTGGTCACACGTGGAAGGGAAGCCCAGTTCCGACCCTGTGCCTTGGACACAAAGCCTTTGGAGGCGGTTGCAAGCTGGACTGACCAAAACCGCTTCATCTGGGAGGCTCGCTTCGATGCCATGGACAGAATTCTGAATGGAATGAAGGGAACGCCCGATGAATGAGGAATACAAATGGGTGAAGAACGAGCGCGAGTTTGATTCCCCGATTGAGACTATATGGGACATGTGGACTGAACCGGCTCTGTTTCGTGCTTGGTACGGACCACGCGGCATGTCCGTTCCGGTAGCAGAAATGGATGTTGTTGTTGGCGGTACGCGTAAAGTCTGTTTGGAAATGACCGCAGCCGAACGACCCATGAAAATGTGGTTCACCGGCGTGTACAAGGAAGTCACCCGGCCAAATCGCCTCGTTTATACCGAGAGTTTGTGTGACGAGGACGGCACCCTAATCACACCTCAGGCGATGGGTATGCCCGAAGACTTTCCTGACATAACGGAAATCATCGTCGAACTCTCGGAAGTGAACGGGAAGACTGTGATGACAATGGTCCATATCGGCGTCGAAGAAGGCACGGCTGGTGCCGGTGGCTGGAACCAGGCCTTTGATAAGCTTGGCGAGCATCTTGCTTCCATGCACGGCGACTGACGGGCGGACCACATGCGACAGCTTGCCGTTCTGACATTCGTGACGCTCGATGGGGTGATGCAATCCCCAAGCATGCCGGAAGAAGACCCGTCTGGTGGGTTTGAACATGGTGGTTGGGCCGCGCCGTATTGGGAAGGCGTGATGGACCAAGTCGAGCGTCACGCCATGTCTGATCCTTATGATATGGTTTTCGGCCGCAAGGCCTATGACCTCTTTGCAGGCCATTGGCCAAACGCGCCGAAGTCCGCACTTTCCGACCGTATCAATAAGGCTCGAAAATACGTTGTGACCTCACAACCTAGCAGTTTGCACTGGCAGAATGCGCGCCCGATCAACGGTAACATCGCAGAGGAAATATCGACTTTAAAGGCACAGGATGGACCTCTGTTGCAGGTGCATGGCAGCTCCCGCCTGATACAAGCCCTTCTTGCCCATAGGCTTATAGATGAGTTCCGCTTGTGGGTCTTCCCGGTGGTTGTCGGCGGCGGCAAGCGTCTTTTTGAGAACGGCAGCCCGCCATGCCAACTGAAGCTGATCAGATTTGAGCACTGCGGAAATGGTGTAACGATGCAATTCTATCGGCCGGAAAGTGATGCCTCACTGCCGGCACAGCAGCCGTGATTGTAGATACTCAACCACAGCACTGTACATTGAGCGCAATTGGCTCTTCTTCTCGTAATCGGGAATTCACGAACCAGCTTCAAGACGCCCGAGCTGCGCGGGAAGCCTGCTTTGGCATGATTGGATTGCCCCACTGCTTTCAATCTCAAGCGGCCGCTTGACAAGTATCTCAAATGCTTTAGATTTACCTAAACTATTTAGGTATCTTCAAATCATGTCTTATGCTAATGTTGCTTTCTCGGCACTAGCTCACCCCGTCAGACGGCAGATGTTGGATCGGCTTCTAGGTGGCCCAACCACAGTGAACCAGTTGGGATCGGATCATAAGCTCTCACCGGGCGCGATTTCTCAACATCTAAAAGTGCTTGAGCAGGCACACATGATCCGTAGGACGTTAAAAGGTCGACAACATCACATCGAGTTGGACGAGAGGGGATTTCAACCTGCGTTATCATGGGCTGAAAAATACGCTGCCTATTGGGGGGAAAACCTTGAATCGTTGGGTGCGTTTCTAGCTCGCGAGAAGACTGATGAACCGTGAGGCTGTATCTGACGTTAATGAAGTGAGCGTTTCAGCCTGGTATGCTGTAGACGTCCATCAGGCATTTTGCGCGTGGACCGAACCCTCGAAAATCGAGCAATGGTTCGGCCCCAAAGGTTTTCGGGCTGAGGTGCTCGAAATGGATGTCAGGGCCGGCGGAAATTGGCGATTCAAGATGATCTCGCAGTCTGGCGAAGCCTCGCATCACCGGGGTCACTATCGATCAGTCGAACCTGACAAGTTCCTCTCCTTCACTTGGGAAAGTGAAGAGGAAAAAGACCTGACCGAAGGGCGCGAGACGCTTGTAAGTGTCCAGTTTACCCCTGAGCACGGAGGGGTTCGGGTGACGTTGGTGCACAGAAAATTACCCACACGCCAAGCCAAGCAAGCCCTAGAGTTTGGATGGTCGAGCGGGCTTGAAAAACTGAAACGGCAATTTGGGGGGCAAGATGACTGACATAATCAACGGAGGCTGTGCCTGCGGTGCGGTAAGATATGAATGTCGCGCAAAGATCGAGTTTTCGTTCAATTGCCATTGCAGGAAGTGTCAGCGGGCCACAGGCGGTGGCCATTCTTCTGCGTTCGCGATCCCCAAGGTTGAGTTCAAAGTCTCAGGTATCATTAGGGAATTCGCTTCTCCGAGCGACAATGGCGCGATCACCTACGCGGGGTTTTGCCCGGAGTGCGGTTCGCCATTAACCAGTCGAACCGAGAGATTTCCTGAACGCATATACGTTCATGCGGCTACTTTAGACGACCCTTCCAAATTTTGTCCGGCGTTCGTTGTATATGGTGAAATGGCGCAGCCTTGGGACGCACCCCACGAACACCTGTCGGGTGCTTAGCGCCAGGCTGCACAACTCGCACATTATTTCGCTAGCCTTCAACCAAACACTGACAATTGGGGAACTGGCCAGGCTTGGCACTAGGGCTTACGCCCGTCGTTCGCTTCAACGCGTAGCATCGGCAGCTGGCAGCCCAAAGCGGTCATTAGGACCCATACTTTGCTTTTCACTAGAGGCGGGCAAACCAGCAATTGAACGAATGACAGCTTCGACGAAAGTCCCGTAAATAGGCCTTCAACAGGCTGCTTTCCCAATGGTATCGCCGAGTTTTGAAAGCCAACCTCACATTGTTTCTGGGGTCTCCGAAATGGCATTGAGGAAGTCGTCTGGCGCTTCGACCTGAGGCCAATGACTGACATTTTTTATTTGCAATAGCTGAGCGCTTGGAAGGAGGTCGACCAAGGCCTCTGAGGCAACCATTGGAACAATGCCATCCCTATCGCCGTGAATGATGAGCACGGGTTGATGGAGCTGCGCTAAACGCTCAGGTGTAAAGGCATCTTCGCCCGCCGCCAGAGACCGCGATATCGCTTCGATAGCGCCATTCGCATTTGCCGTACGATGTTCATGCAAAAGCTGCCGAACTGTTGCTCCGTCGGTTGGAGGTGAGGCATAGACACGGCCCAGATATGCGCGCATGTCGTTTTCTGATTGCGGGGCAGCGCCTGTTGCAAGCATTTCTGCGCTCATGCCATCCGGAAGCCCTTGAACGAAGGCCGGCGCGGCGAGTACGAGCCGTTCAATGCGATTGGGTTTCTGTTCCGCAGCCAGCAATGCGATCCAGCCACCCATGGAGTTGCCAGTCAAAGTCGCGTTTTCAATGTCCAATGCGTCAAGCAACGCGAACAGCTGATCAACATAGGTCTGCCCACGATAGCTGATGTCAGGTTTCGCAGAACGTCCAAAACCTAGCAAATCAAGCGCAATCACCCGGTGTGACTTTGAGAGCGGACCAACTACTTCGCGCCATCGGCTGAGATCTGCACCCAGCACGTGGATGAGTACAAGTACCTCGCCAGTGCCTTGGTCTGTGTAGGCAACTTCGTACCCACCAATCGTTCTGGTTTCGATTTGCAACATGGTTTCTGCTCCTGCAACGAGTGTGCTTCCAAGTGCGAGCGCAACTGCCGCGCTCGCCGCAACTAGGGAATGCTTAATGGTCATGTCTGCCCCCTTCATGCGTGCGCAGGATCAATCGCGCGCATGGCATCGATGACGGACTGCTCGCCCTCCATGCCCGCCACGGAGTTGTCGAACTCCATACCGATGATCCCGTCGAAGCCCTTTTCGGCAATCTTTCGCATGATCGGGCGGTAGTTGATTTCCCCAACACCTGGCCCAACACGGCCAGGATTGTCGGCAATCTGGAAGTACCCAATCTCATCCCAGGCAAGTTCCAGGTTCTCGATGAGGTCTCCGCCATGGATCTGCTGATGCCAAAAGTCGTAAAGCATTTTGACGCTCGGCATACCGACGGCTCTTGAGATCAGGTAAGCATGGCCAATCTCGGTCAGGAATGCGCCTTCCCAGCCTTTATGATTGATCGGCTCAACGGCGAGGATGATGCCTTCTTTTTCCGCCACATCGCCTGCCCATTTCAGATTCTCAATCATATTGGCTGTCTGGTAGTCACGTTGCAGCGACCCGTGCGCGGTTCCGGAGAGGGTTGTGACGAATTTTGCACCGACACGGCGTGCCACTTCTGCTGTATCCCGGACTTCCTGCATCAGGCGCTCCCGCTCCTGCAAATCCGGCAGGACAAAAGTGGGTTCGTTGTATTTCATTGTGTTGACGATGACGCCCATTTCCAAACCGAGGCGTTCGAGTTCCCTTCCGACACGCTGTTGCACGTTTACATCTCGGATCTTCATCCAATTGTCTTCCATGGCTGTGAAGCCCTAGTCGGCCATGAATTTGATCTGATCGACTGGATCATCGCCTGCGTGGTGGCGGAACATGCCCGCGTCCGGCGACAACAGCCCAAGATGGGGTGCAAACTTCATCGAGAACGTGGTCGTCGACGGGGTTACGGGGTTGGTTTGGGTCTGATCTAGCATTTTGAGGTCCTTTCTTTCGTTCAGTGTTCAAGCCAGTTTTTCAGGCGTGATTTTGCAAATGGCATGGCCACGTAGACCATCGCCGGCACCATCAATGCAGTCAGGATGAGGGTGCGAAGCGGTGTGGCGAGATCGCTGACAAAGGGCTCCAACCCGGTCAGAAGAAGCGTGATCATCGGGTAGACGACGGCCCAGGTCAGCAATGCCAGCTTGTGAATGTTCTGGGTCATTTGTCGTGTTCTCCCTCCAATTCTAACAGCGGCGTCAGGAACTCTATGAAGTTGCCATTGTTGTCCTGAATGAAGATCAGTCGCCGACCGGCATCAGGGAAACTTGTCGGAGGAACCACCATTTCAACGCCCCGCTCAGTTAGGATTGAAGCAACACCGTCGACATCCGGCGTTAGAAACGCGAGGTGGCCAATTCCACGGTCAGCAAGCGCTTCGCTAAGGTCCCTGGGCGTCTTGCGAACCTGGAAAACGTCCGGTGTTTCGACAACTTCGATCAGGAAGTCACCACGCTTAAGGTAGGCCAGCTTGATGCCTGGAAGGTCCGGCACCGTCCATTCGTGGTGAATGTCGAAATCGAGCTTGTTGACATACCAGGATATCGTCTCGGCGTAGTCGCCCGTGGAGATCATCACATGCTCCATGGTGAGCTTCCCTAGGTTGGTTTTGCTTTGTGCTGATGCGGTCATTTTTTTGCTCCTTTATCGAGGCGATCATGCGAGGTCCCATGCCGACCAGTTCTCTTCGAGATGCTGGATCGACGTCGTTCCGGGGATGACAACGATGTTTGGCGAGCGCTTCAGAATCCAGGCGATGGCCTCTTTGGGTTCGAGCTTGGCACCCTGACGCATTGGATGCGCGCCGAGCGGCCCGTAAGGGATAAAGGCAATGCCTTTGCTCGCTGTATAGTCGACAAGGTTATCTTCGTCGGCTTCGTCCATATTGAAGCGGTTCTGAACACTTGCGATTGGAGCCACCGAAAGGGCTTGGTCGAGCTGTTCGCGCGATACGTTGGACAGGCCAATATGGCCAATACGCCCGTCCGCTTGTGCTTCCGCGAGAGCAGCAACCGAGGTTTCGATGGGTGTCTCCGGGTCAACACGGTGAAGCTGAAACAAATCGATGCGGTCGCGGCGCAGATTGACGAGGGCTCGATCAACCTGATGCAGCAGCGCGTCACGGCTACCGTCGGTTATGATCTTGCCTGGCTCCGGTTTGTCGACGCCACCTTTTGTAGCCAGGATGACATCCCGACCCTCAAGCGCCTCACCCACAATTCGGTCAGCATGTTCTGGCCCGTAGGCCCAAGCGCTGTCGAAGAAGTTCACGCCAAGATCGGCTGCACGGCGCAGCAGGGCAAGTCCCTGGTCCCACTTGGGATAGGGGCCAAAATTGCTGGGCTGATCTGTAAGACGCATGGCGCCGTAACCGAGGCGGTTCACGGTCAGGTCGTTGGCGATTTTGAAGGTTCTTTTGGTCATCTGAGTTCTCCTCATGAGAAGTCGTTGCTGTTGAGGAGTAAGATGATTGAAGCCGAGGATACTCTGTAGACAGTTTATAAGGGTATCTGTTATTTGTATTGCGTATGAGTAAGCCATTAGACCGCCTCGCCCTTCTCGAAACTTTTGTGCGCATCGCAGAAAAGGGCACAATCAGTGGCGCCGCACGTGATCTGGGCATTTCGCAAGGCTCCGCCAGCCGACAATTGAAAGACTTGGAAGAGCGCCTTGGGGTCCAGCTTGCGCGTCGCACAACGCATTCATTGGCGTTGACGGAGACAGGGCTTGACGTGCTTGCCGATGCCCGTGAGTTGCTTGCCGGATGGGATACTCTAGAGGAGCAACATGCGCCTGATCCTGAGACGTTAAGAGGTCCGCTGAGGGTCGTTGCGCCCGTCGCGCTCGGTCAATTGCATCTTGCGGAAATCGCAATCGGATTTCAGGCAGCCAATCCCAACGTCACAGTAAACTGGCATTTGCAGGATGAGCCAATTCGCTTTGCAGAAATTGGATGCGATTGCTGGATCAAGGTTGGAACTGTCCCTGACGACACACTTATCGTGCGTCGTCTAGGACGGGTTGAAAGGTTGGTTGTCGGCACTCCATCGATTGCGAAACAAATCAAGAGCTCCAGACCGGATGGCGCAAAAGAGCTTCCATTCGTGTCCCTGACGCCGTTTGAAGGGGCAAATGTCGGACTATCTCATTCAGATGGTGAGAAATGCGATCTGAATGTTGCTGCCAAGTTGTCGACAAACAACATCATGTCACTAAAAAATGCAGCGCTATCGGGGCTTGGGGCGGCAGTTCTGCCCAGATGGTTCGTTGCGTCGGAACTTGCATCAGGCGATCTGATTGACTTACTTCCTGATTGGCGGGCAGCAACGCTGGACGTGAACCTCGCGTATCTCCCTGCGAGGCGCCAACCGCGTCGGCTTTCTGCATTCATCGACGCGCTTGAAGAGGGTTTTGGCAACATCCCAGGTATTATTGTGTGAAAAATCCGTTGACCGGATTGTTAGGTGGCCGAGAGCGTTTCAGAATCCAGCCGTCGTGACCTAGTGAAACTGAGCCAAGAAATGGCCTGCATTGTGAATATAGGGAATTTGTTGCTGTTCTCCGTACAGCCGCAAAATCGCGTTATGGGTTCAAGACCGAATTTATCTGCAACTTGCGCCAGCGACCGGTGGCAGCCCGAACCGGACATTCATCGCCGAACTTTGCAAACCCCGAGATGCGCAAGGCACACCCTGAACGCTTCATCTGCTGTGCCTGTTACAGTAAAGGCATTGCTCGGCACGATCCCGATTTGGCGATTGGCCATGTGACTCATCACATCAGCTCGACTGGATGCAAAAAAGGCCGGCCCATTGAGGTCGGCCATTCTAATTTTTCAGGGGGTCTTGTTGTAAATGGGTGGATTAGGCCGCCAGTGCGACCGAGTCCTTACCGGCAGGGATTTGCAGCGGACAAGTGGTATCGGTCACGGCTTTCCAGATTGCCTGAACGACGTCTTCTGAGAAAGTGAACTCTTTCCCTTCAGCGTTAATAAAGGCCGCCATAGTCTGCTCGACGAACGGCTTGTAATCTTCAGGCGTGTCATTGGATTCTGACATCAGTGCCATTGCGTTCTTACCGAAATTCGTTGTTGGCGCCTGACCAGGTAGAACAATATGGGTCCGAATACCCAACGAGGCCAGTTCAAGGGCAAGGCATTCTGTAAAGGCGTTCACCGCAGCTTTGCTTGCCGTGTAGACCGAAGCCAGCGGCAGCGGTTTGAGCGTGACGCTGGAAGAGACATTCACGACCACCCCTGATCCCGTGGCGCGCATTTGTGGCAGCACCGCACGGACCATTTCCATGGTGCCAAACGTGTTGGTGTCAAAAATCCGGCGCAGGTTATCCTCTGATGTGCCCTCGAAGGGCGAAAGCCAGCCCACGCCAGCATTGTTCACCAAAGCGTCGATGGGGCCCGCAGTTTCCAATGCTTTTGCAATACTCTCGCTGTCCGAGATGTCCAATGGCAGGATCGTCAAACGATCCGAGGCCGGCAATAAGGCTTCATCCGGCTTGCGCATTGTCGCGATTACCGACCAGCCCTGTTCGAGAAAGAAGCGTGCCGTCTCCAGTCCAAATCCCGAAGAACATCCTGTGATCAATACAGTCTTCATGACGTTGTCTCCTGTTTGTTGATGTCTTGAAAATAGAGGACGTCGACAGTATTATATATAATCGTAAGTCCGTTTCTCTTTAACAATAGTCCAAAATGGCAGATCCATTCTCTGAAATTATCTCCCTGCTGCAACCCAAAGCGTCCTATTCCAAACTGGTACATGCATCTGGGCCGTTTCGGGTGCATCGTGAAGACGTAAACGAAGCATTCTACTGCTCACTTCTTACCGGACGTGCGTGCCTGGAGGTCGAAGGGAAAGAGCCGCTAGTATTAAATGCAGGTGACTTTGTCCTGATCCCCGCGGTCAAATCCTTCACGTTCTCAAGCATGGACCCTCCACCACCCGATGATTTGGTCAACCACCCAATGGAAGGTGAAGACGGTATCTTCCGGCTTGGGACGGCTGATGCGGATCCAGAAGTTCAACAGCTCGTGGGACACTGCACCTTTGCCAGCCCGGACGCTAATCTATTGATCTCGCTATTGCCTGATCTGATCTTTGTTCGCGGTGAGGGTCGGTTGGCTGCACTTACGGAGCTTGTTCGCGATGAAGCGCGCGCAAACCGGCCGGCGCGAGATGTGATCGTCGAGAACCTATTGCAAGTCCTACTGATCGAAGCCTTCCGGTCTGGCGCGGACCCGGCACCGGCTGCTGGCCTCTTACGTGGATTGGCAGACATGCGCGTTGGACCCAGTTTGCGAGCCATGCACGCGGCTCCGGCTTACAGCTGGACTGTTCAAGCTCTTGCAACTGAAGCCGGGCTATCGCGGTCTGCGTTTTTCACACGATTTGAAGGGGTCATGGGAATGCCCCCAATGAGCTACTTGCAAAACTGGCGGATGACGTTGGCAAAGCATATGCTCCGGGCAGGCGATCTCAGTATTGCCGAAATCTCCGCGCAGACCGGGTATGGATCGTCCAGTGCCTTCAGCACCGCATTCTCCCGCTATGTTGGGTGCCCTCCTGCGCGTTACTCAAAAGCAAATCTACTGGAAGCTTCGGGATAGGTCCTCGGCGGTCAAAACAGGGTCCGAACCACCCTTGGAACGCTCATTCACATACTGACGCGGCGGGCGGCCCATTACCCTTTTGAAGGCCGTGTTGAATGCGTTTTCGGACTTATATCCGAAGGCATCAGCAACGGTCGCGATGGTGCATCGGGATGACAGGAGTTGGTCGCTCGCTTTAATCATTCGAAGAACAGCAAGGTATTCCATGGGACTTTGTCCTGCGGCTTCTTGGAAACGCCTTGCAAAGACCGATCTCGACATGCTTGCGACTTCAGCCAATTCGCTCAGTGTCCATTTCTTGCCGGGATCACTGTGCATCGCAGTCAGAGCCAAAGCTAAGCGTGTATCAGCGAGCGCCTTAAGCCAGCTCAGTTGGGCATCCTTCTCCGCATGATGATGACGCAGGGTCTGGATCAGGACCACGTGCGAGAGGTGATGAGCAACCAAGGAACTGCCCGGACGCGCATCAGCCAGTTCTTCCAGGATCAATCCCACGGAATGAACCAGATGGGCGGCGATCTCTTCTTGCGCCGGAATAACCATAATCGACGGCAGCATCGAAATGAGCCTGAATGCGTGAGCTTGAGACACGGCAAAGCGGCAGCTTGCAATCATTGTGCCCCCGCCACCGTTGATAACCGCTGGCTCCATTGAAAGTGGCGCTGTCAGAAGCTGCTCTACGGGTTCGGCTTCAAGAGAAGGATCGGTCTTGATCGCAAAAGGACGACCCGTCGGTAGAATAAAAAAGTCGCCTTCCTTAACTAGAACGGGTTCTTTGCGGCCCTCAACAGACACCCAGGCATCACCAGAAATCATGGCGTTGCATTTCAGAGCACCCGCCTGATCGGGAAAGCCAATCGCAGAGGGATGCCCAAGGTCGAGAAGACCTGCCAGATGGCTCTGAGGTTTCAGGATGGAGAGGATGTCAGAAAGAGGGTCCACGTGATCTCTGCCGATTGGGTTTGTTTCAAAACTCTATCAGCTAGAAGCCGTATATCCAAGAGATTGGGACGATTGCGAAGACAATCGAGACATTCACTTATTGATAACGCCAAGTTCGCCTGTACTTTTTATGACGAAAAACCTGAGCCGCTGCGCAGGTTTCAACACGTCATAGGAGATATCAATGCGCGTTTTTGTAACCGGAGCCACCGGCTATGTCGGGTCTGCCGTCGTCCGCGAACTATTGGATCACGACCACTCGGTCATCGGGTTGGCTCGTTCAGAATCCTCAGCCGAGGCCTTGAAAAAAGCCGGCGCTGAGGCACATCACGGCGACCTTCAGAATCTGGACAGTTTGCGCACAGGCGCTGCTCAGGCAGACGCTGTGATCCACCTTGGTTTCAACCACGACTTCTCGAAGTTCGCAGAGAACTGCGCTCATGATGCCGAAGTGATCCGCGCAATCGGAAGCGAGTTGGCAGGCTCTGACCGGCTGTTCCTTGCGACATCAGGCACAGCGATACTGACGCCAGGTGTCGAGTCCAAGGAAAAAGACCTTGCTCCGACGGGCGACATGGTAAACCCCCGCGTTGCGACGGAACACGCTGGCGCGCAAATGGCAAAAAAAGATGTGAAGATTGCTGCTGTGCGCCTCGCTCCTTCTGTACATGGCGCTGGAGATCATGGCTTTGTCCGAATGCTGGCGGATATCGCGAAGCAACATGGCGAAGGCGCTTACATCGACGAAGGACAAAACCGCTGGTGTGCCGTCCATCGCCTGGATGCAGCACGTCTTTACCGGCTGGCTTTGGAGCGCAACGAAGGCGGTGTTCACTACCACGGCGTTGCCGAAGAAGGCGTGCCTTTCAAGGATATCGCCGAGGCCCTGGGTCGCAGTCTGGGGCTGCCAGTCTCGTCCAAAACCGGCGACGATGCGCAAGCCTATTTTGACTGGTTCAGTTTCATGGCTGCTTCAGACAGTCCGGCATCGAGCACATGGACCCAAGAGGTTCTGAACTGGTCTCCATCAGAGCCAAGTCTCATTGCGGACATTGATGCTGGACTCTACAGCTCATCGAAGGATTAAGGAGGAAAAGGGTAGATAGGCATAAGATGTCAGCTTGGACGTCTGCCGGATTGTAATTCTGATAGCTACCATTCGCGCTAGGTGCGATTGATAGCTATCTCCGCACTTCCGCCATTTGGTCAGAAATGCATAGCTTTCCGAGAGCGGTGTCTTAGACAACACCGCCATTGGCACGCAGTGTTTGACCACTGATCCAACGGCCATCCGGCCCGGCCAGAAGCGAAACAGCAGCAGCGATGTCTTCGGGTGTTCCGAGCCGACCAAACGGGTTCATCTTTTTGATGTTTTCAATCACTGCTTCCGGTTTTCCATTGATGAACAAATCTGTCCCAACCGGCCCAGGCGCGACGGCATTCACGGTGATGTCACGTGAGCCCAGTTCTTTGGCGAGCACATGGGTCATCGCTTCCACAGCGGCTTTTGTCGCCGCATAGACCCCGTATGACGGCTGATAGAGCCCAACAACACTGGAGGACAGGCTGACAATCGCGCCACCTTTGTTCATGCGGTTGGCAGCCTCGCGCATGCCGCGAAAGACGCCGCCAATGTTGATGGCGCAGTGAGCTTCGAAGTCAGCATCGGAAGTTGATGCAACTGTGCTCAGGCGCATTATACCCGCGTTGTTGACCAGAACATCGACAGAGCCGAATTCCTGTTCAGCCGCATCGAACAATCTTGGCATGCAGGATGGATCAGAAATGTCACCCTGAACTGCGATTGCTTGGCCGCCAGCTTTTTTGATCGCGTCTACAATCTCGTTCGCTCTGACCGCATCACTTGCATAGTTGGCAATGATTGTATGGCCATCCTGAGCCAGGCGGAGTGCGATGGCTGCACCAATCCCTTTGCTGGCGCCAGTCACAATTGCAGTTCGTTGTCCGTGTACCATGTCAATCTCCTTTCTGTTTGAAGCGAAGATAGACGGGGACACGATCCAGATAATGTGTCTTGTTTGGGAATGACAATTCGATAAAAGCGAACAATGATCGATCGACTTGAAACGATGCGCCTGTTTGTTCGGGTGCTGGAACGCGGGAGCTTCACAAAGGCCGCAGCGGATCTGAACATTCCGCGGTCTACCGCAAGTGAAGCCATCCAGAGGCTGGAGCGTGACCTTGGTAGTCGGCTGCTGGATCGAACGACACGCCATGTTGCTCCAACACCGGATGGGCAAGCCTATTACCAAAGATGCGCGTCCATTTTGGGTGATATTGAAGAAGCTGAAGGCGCCTTGCGTGGGCACGAACCGTCAGGTCTGCTTCGCATTGATGCCCCTGGTACGCTGACGCGGGTCTTTCTTCTACCTCACCTGACTGATTTCCTCGCAATGTACCCCAAAATCAGCCTTCAACTCGGTCAGACAGAGCGCCTGGTGGATCTGGTGCGCGAAGGGGTCGATTGCGTCATCCGTGCCGGTATTCCTGATGACAGTGGCATGATCACGCGACACCTGACAGACCTTCCGGAGATCACCTGTGCAAGCCCGGAGTATCTGGCCAAGTTTGGCACTCCAAACTCTGTTGATGACTTGAAAGGTCATCAGATGGTTGGTTTTCTGTCCTCGCGAACAGGCACAGTACTGCCGCTGGAGTTTAAGGTTGGAGACAAGTTTAGGGAAGTGACGTTACCGGCGTTGGTTACCGCAAACGACGCTGACACTCTGCATCATTTGACCCGAAACGGATTCGGGATGACTCAAGCGCCGAGATATCGTTTTCTGGAAGACTTGGAAGATGGTCGTCTTGTGGAAGTTTTACCGGATACACCGCCATCCCCAACCCCGCTGGCTGCATTTTACCCTCAAAACCGACAACTATCCCCGCGCGTCCGGGTTTTCCTCGATTGGGTCGTTCGCATTTTCGACAAGGCAGCGCTTTGACCAAATATCTAGGGCCCCCGCTCGACTTTGCAAAGTCCGCTTTCTGCGCATCGCGAACCTCGGTGTTGACCGCAACATTTGAGAGACTGTCCTCTTGCGTGTGAACGATTCTTTACCCCAGAGTGGAAGCTCTCTCGGAAAACGCAGGCTCACATTGCACCCGCACTGATCATCGATCGCCTAGCAACTCGTCTATGAAATCCCCCTGCTCTTGGAACACCTGTTCCCATTTCTCGGGCACCGGATCCTCCCGATTGAGGGTCTCAGGGCGCGGTTCATTCTCTGCTGGTTCCGAAACATCAGATTGCATAGCACGCGACCGCCGCCGCCGCGCGCGCTCACCGAGTGGTACACTGGTTTCCTCATTGGTGTCTGCCTCAGGTGCCGGATTCTCTTCTTCCACCCAGGGACCAATTCCTTCGACCCTCGGCGGATAGGGATGGTCGTGACCTGACTGGCGTTCTGCCAGTCCGGCAAAGTACGGGTCCTCGAAATACTTGATCCGCTGCGCACGGATCGGGTGCTGCGGGGACGCCAGGATGATGACCTCATTGGGATCCATGGTGCGGGCTTCGGTTTCAGAGAGTAGCGGGCGTTCTTCCAGTCGGGAGGAGGATGAGGTGGCACCCAGGATACCCTTGTTGCGCCCATACATATGGGTGACGGCCTCGCGGGTGGTGCTGCCGACCGCAGCAGAGACCTCTCGAACAGTGCGCTGGTCGCGGGGCGTAATGTAAAGCTTGAGCCCTGCTCCATTCTCAAGGCTTTCGCGTCCCTCGGATCCATAGATGCGATCAAGCGAGGCCAGCGATTGGGCGATGATGGCGACGCGGCCACCATAGGCAGCGAGCGAATGGATGGCGCGCTCGAGATAGGGCATTGCACCCATCTGCTGGAATTCGTCGATCATCATCATGACCGGCCAGGGCTCGTCCGATCCGGGCTCGTTCAGCCGCAGGCTGGCAATGAGGTCTGCAAACATTAGCCGCAGGAGCGGTGCCAGCGTGGAGATGTGGTCCTCGGAGACAACAATATAGAGTGCATGCGGTTTCTTGCGGAACTGGTCGAAGGTAAAGTCGCTGGCATCGGTTGCGGTGCGCACCGCAGGATTGTCCCACTGCTTTAGACCCGCCGTCATCAAGGCCTGAATGTTGGAGGTCAGCAGTCGCGAAGAAGCACTGGCCGCGTTGATCCAGAGCTCACGCACCGTTGGCTCCTTGGCCTCCTCGGCATAGGCGCTGTACTGGGCATTTTTGTAGTCCCCGGCAGTGACGATCCTGTTGACCTCACCCAGGGTCGGCCGCCCGCGCTGGATCGCCAACAGACAGGCCGCGACAAAAATCGACTTACCTGCCTCGGAGAATGTATCCAGCGTCTTGTTGTCCTTGTCGAGAAAGAGATCGGCCAGGATCGAGACCTCGGTGAACTGCTGCGCAAAGCTCGGCGCGACCGCGATCCTGGCCAGGGGGTTGTAGCAGTGCGTGCTGTTGGCCCAGTCGAACGGACTAAAGCGAAAAACCTCATCTCCGTTCATCGCGCGCAGCCGGGCTGTTTTCTCGAAATTCTCACCTTTGACATCAAGGACCACAACCGAGCCCGCAAAGGAAAGCAGGTTGGGTATGACAAAGCCAACACCCTTCCCGGCCCGGGTTGGAGCGACCATCATCACATGTGGAATGGAGCTGGCCGAGATATAGGGAGCCGTTGCAGTGGGCGGGCCCAATTTACCACAAACGAAACCCGACCCCGGGCGCTGCAGCATGTCATTTGCCTTCAGTTCGCGCTTGCTCTGCCAATGGGCAGAGCCGTAATCATCACGGCGTAGCGCCCAGGACCAACTGAAGGCAAGCACTGCCAACCCGATGGCGCCAAGCCCCACCGCGCCAAATGCCACTTTGAATGCTTCGGGATGCGCCGACCGAAGACCGGCGCCGGACGTCCAAACCGCAAACATGTCGAACTCGCTGAGGCCAGTTCTGAGCGCCAAGGCAAGATAGAAGCCGGCCACGATGGTGCCAAGCGCAGCCCCGCACAGTGTTCCAAAGGGCACCGCAGCCCAGAGAGGCAGGCGGGTGCTCATCAGAGACCCGCCTCATCATCAAGGCCAGGCTCCAGGCCGCGGTGTCGTTGCATTTCCAGATGGGTGTCCCGGGCAACCGCATTGGCCTTGTCCTGTTGCAAGGCCGAAGCGCGCTCGGTGTAGACCTGATCGCCGGTCTCCTCTTGGGTCAGCTCGAGGAATTCCTGCGTGATCGTAATCTGATCCACCTTGTCTGGCAGCACGTCTTCCAGAACCTTGTAATTTCCACGCCGCAGCTCCGTCATACCAGCGTCACCCAGAGCCCGATGCAGCTCGGCCTTGAGCGTGCGCGCGACCGTCTCTTCTTGCGCGTCCGATAGCGAACCCCCGCGCAGCATATCTGCAAGATCCTGCAAGGCTGGCTTGGGTGCATTCAATCGATCCCCGGTATCGACCAATTGCAGGGTTTGTGATCCCAGTACCAGTTCAGTATCTGCGCCCAGCTCGCTAGCCCGGTTCAGCAAGCGCCCCATGACCCCGTCGACCGTGTCGAGGGCGCGCGCGCGCTGGTTCTCACTGGCCCGCGCCGGATCAATTCCTTCCCTGCCGAGAACAGCTGCCCTGTCCCGCTCCACCCAGTCCTGCACAAGCCCGTAGTTGCGGGTGCCACCGACCTCGATCCGTGCGACAAGTTCACCCGTATTCAGACCAGCTTGCGCCGCATCCCGCTTGAGCGCCTCAAGAACACCGTCCTGCCCCGATGACAGCGCTGCGCTCAAGCGCTCATCGCCGGCGCCCGGCGGATAAGGCTCATCGAGTTCTCTGGTAAATCGCGCCCGAAGATCCGGATCGGGCACCATCTGCGACAGATCGCGAATGACGGAGGCGGCCTTGACTTCAAAGCCGGGTCGTTCAGTTGCTCCCATCTCATCCGCTTTCAACTGCAATGCTTCGATGGTCTTCTCGGCATAGTCGATGGCGTCCCCGACAGTTCGAATGGTCTCCATGTCAATCTCTCCTGCAGCAAGCGCGTGTGGCACATTTGTTCCGAGACAGGCGGCCATGCGGCGCATCACGTAGGCCAGGTGCTTATGATCCATGCGGTCAAGCACGTCTGCCAACGCACGATAATCCTTGGCGAAGGCGACAACCTGCGCCTTGGCGATGGCCATCTCCTGAGAATTGAGCGCAATCGCCCGCGGCAAGCGAGCCTCTTCTTTGGCTCGGTAAATCTCTTCAATGCCGGGTGCCTTCTCGAAGATACCGCGTTCCAGGCGGGTCGTGGCGTCCAGCATCACGCCATAGGCTTCGGCAATCTCAGCCTGTTTCTCGCGCATGAGCTGGGGCGACATCACACCCTCTGCCCAACAAGAAAACCATGTGCCATTGTTCAGGCCGCGATTGTTGAGAATGATATGCGCATGCTTGTGCGCCCGGTCATCATGCACCGAGAGCACATAGTCCCATTGATCGCCATAATCGCCTGTCTCAAAGAAATGCTCCGCCCAATCGAGGCTGATCTCGCGCACTTGATCGACAGTGACATCTTTTGGAAAGGACAACAGCATGTGCGAGGTAAAGCCAAGCTTTGTGGTCCCGCGCCAGGTTTCCGCCCAGGCCTCAATGATCTCACTCTTCTGATCCACTGTCAGCACCGGCCCATCGCTCAGTGGGTTGGTCATGGTCGAATAGGAATAGACCGCCTTGTCATTCACGTAAGAGAGCTGGTTGCCAAGGCTTGTCCGCGTTTTGCATCCCCCGGCCCGGATCCGTTTGAACACAGCCGCGCGGCTATCCGGTCTCATGGATGTGAGTAGGTTACGCGCGGACACCCGGCCGGTCCGGTGGTAGCTGCGCCCCTGCCGACGCCCGGCAGTCCGTGCCTCGATGCGCGCCTGACGCTGACCGCGAATGCGCTCGCTTTCCCAGAGCTTGCCCATGACGGCATGATAGAGGGCGAGTGGTTCAGACACTTCGAACCCTCCGATCTTCTAACACAGAGACTTGCATCCTTGTTCGCGCCTCAAAGTTGCCGAGAGGCAGCGAGGGGCCATGCGCCTGTGAAGCGGAGCACTCATCATCACCTGCCGCATCCGGGGCGGCTTCGGCGCTTCCCAGATCCCGCCAAAGGGCACCGCGGCGCCCCTGGACGGACGCCTTCATCGCAGCCAGAGCACGATGGGTTTCCTGAGCCAGGGTGAGCAGTTCCGAGAGGCTGTTGTGATCCTCTCGTGCTAGTTTCAGCTTTCCGCGCTGCACAGCCTTGGCCAGTACACGCGCGCTGTCGGAAATGTCTTGCGCGCGCTGAAGGGTCTCAGAGAACAGCCGCAGGTCATCAGACATCAGATCGAGCAACCCGCAACGCGCCCGTACCACCGCTTGCAGCGCCTGGCTTCGATTGGCAAAACCACGCATCTGCCATTCCGTATCAAAGGCATCGACTTCGGACTGCGCAGCCCGGAAACTCACCGCCACTGACGGGTCTCGAACCTCCTGCCCCTCACCGCGTTGCTCTTTGGCAATCCGCGTCACATGCCGTCGCGACACACCATAAGCCTCGGCCAGAGCCTTCGGCGTCTCACCACGATGGTAACGCTGCGCCAACTCAATCCGCGCTTCCAGTTTCAGGCGTTTGGGGCGTCCTGTGCGTGTCAAAAGCTTGCCTGACATGGGCAAAAACCCCTCGGACAAAAGTCGCAGACATTTGGCATATCCTGCCAACGTCGCATCGATTTCACTCTAGATGGTAATGATAAGAGTTATTTTGTGCAATTTGTCTTTTTGCACATAGTTCGTTTACGCGAGAACCTGCCGACTCATGACCCGGATTTACACCAATCTACTACGGCATCACGAGACGCAGCCGCGCGGCCCATGCAAGCCGCGCGGCAATGCTCAGGCCGCAAGCTCCACACCTTTCAGTTCTGCCATCTTTTCTGTGAGCGACCAAATCGCCCGGTTCAGCGCTTTGCTCTGATCAATGCCCCTGACCGCGCGGGTTTTCTGGCGACGTCGGACGCCATTTGCGGATCTGATCTGGCCCCGCAGCCCGCCCTTGATCACGTTCTCCTGTACAACATTGCCAACGGTCCATAGATCAGAATGCTGATCGACGTTGCGGCGCGGTTTCAAAAGGGCTGTGGCCTCAACAAGTGCGGGCTTGCCGTCTTCTTTGTGCGCCTCGGGAAAGCGGAGTTCATGCACTACCTCCGCAAATACCCTGCGCTCATCCTCATCCAGTGAGATGCCCTTGAACGCCTCCACCTGACCGGCAACCTTCGGCGCATCCTCGAGAACCCTATAGGCACCTTCAACCACTTCATGGATAGCATTGCCCGAATGCCGAACCTTCACTTCATTGAAACTGTCCCCCACCATCAACCCGTTGGCGCAGACAAACCGGAAGAAGCCCGGCACCATCTGATAGCTGCTGGTGCCATCATTGGCATTGACCAGAATGATCTCGAACGCCTCCCCCGCCGCGTTGGTGATCGACCGGTGGCGCAGCCTCAGCATGTGTTTGGTGAAGGCTGCTTTGCCGGCAACCCGCGTATTGGCCTGCTGCGCAAAGAATGGCTCAAATCCTTCCCTCCGTAGCCCCGTCAGAATGTCGATGGTTGAGACCACGACAAACCGCTCCGACCGGCTATCATGGGCCTGTGTGGCAAAGATCGACGGCACCGCGGCGCGCAGCTGATTGTCACTCAACGCCTCACCTGTGACCAGACCGCCATTTGACATGCCGCGCATATAACGATTGTAACTCATGGGTTGCTCCTTCTTTGGTTATGGCGGCTGCCGATATCCCGAGCGATGCCGCCAATTGGGCGAGACCTTTCTGCTCTGCTGGACGAAAGACCCCGTGTCTTTCGGCTGGCAGAGCAGGAAGGGCGCAGCCCGACTGCGGCCTGGGACGGGACTGTCACGGGGTCGGAGCGGTAAAATGCGGGAGGGACCCGCGCGCCTGGCGCGTGGGAGGTACCGGGATTTTGACGAGGAGACGCCGCGCTCGCGCGGCGCTTGCCCCTTGACCGGCCCGGCGCAGGATGCGGGCGGAAAAAGAAAAAGCCCGCCTAAGCAGGCAAACCGTACTTACCACGACCGGCAAAATGAGGCGGTGGGCGCAGACACCAGCTACTCACCACGTAATTTGCTGACCACGCCATCCTCGGTGATGGCGGCGACATGGGTATCTGTACGGCGCGATACCGTTACACCGTCGCCAGACATGTGGGCTTCCGCATAGTCTGTTCGCTTGAACACCGACCCATCGGCATCAACGGTGGTTTCGTCAGCCTCGGTCTGGCGGGTGACGGACCCATCATATCCGATCTTGATGTAGACATCATCGGCCGTCCGAACCATGACCGAGAAGGCGTCTACTTGAACACCCTGCCAACAGGTATCGCAGTCGCGGCGCAGCACGATCTTGTCCGGACGGATCCTGATCTGAACATCCTCACTTGCCGATGTGTCGACGCTCTTGACGACAAGAAAGGCTTCCTGTTCGCCCGGATCAGCGTGGATCGAGGCGCTGGCATTCTTCGGCGGCCAAACCTTCGCCCGATCGCGCTTGCGCCCTGACGGGTCTCGGTGGAAACCGATATAGAGTTGCGCCGATTTCCACACGCGGCGGACGGCACTGCCGACGCTCCCGGAGTCGTTTCTTGTTGTCATGACCTCATCTCCGATTTCATCTTTTGATTGCGTCGAACCCCCGGGTTCAACGCAACATTGCATTGTCATTCCGTGCGGTCCAGTTGTCTCCGGTGATCCGGGCAGGGCGCTTGCGCGCCCTGCCCGCATTGATCAGCCCATGCCTTCGGGCAACCATGTGGCAATCCGCTTCTCGACTGCCTTGCTCAGCTTCATCGCTTCGCGGGTCTCAGGTTCATTGAACAACGAGTGCAGCTTCTTGCGCTTGTCGCCCACCTTGAGGCTTTCGAAGGTGTTCAGCTGATCGTTGCCCTCTTTGAGGCCCAGAACGGTGCGCCAGATGTCGTTGAGGTAGGGTCCAGCGATACGGCTGAAGAAGTTGTCGAAAGTCGGTGTCCAAACCGCGCGAATGTCGGTCTTGACCTCTTTGTCGATCAGGGTTTTCAGGGTCTTGTCGCCGCCGCTCAACAGCCCCGCCAGATGCCGGTTCAACTCGGCCTGAATGTGATCATCACCCTTCTTGCGGAACTTGCGGAACTCTTTTGCAAGATCACGGTCGAACGCATCGTCCTCCCATTCAGTCGGCGTGGTCAGGCGTTCATCCAGCGCATACCCGTCAGCTTCGGTGGTCGGCCAGTTCGGCACATCGTTTGCACAGATCCCGATGGGGTTTCCGTAGCGAGTGCCACCCGAAACCTGAAAGGCCAGCAGCGCAAGGATCAGATCAGGATCATTGACGGCCGCATGTTGGCGCGCGCCCGTCACCACTCGGTTCAGATCGTCAACCAATGCCTGCGACATGCGGGGCTTGCTGGATGTCGGGGCTTCGGCCTTTGCCTCAGATTTATGCTTGGATGCTTCCAGTACACCGGCCTCAATCGCGGCCTCTTTGTCCTCGGGCTTCACCAGACCGTAGATCACATTCAATTCACCGGCACTGTCCACATACAGCACAATCCCAGCGTGGTCCTTCTGGAACAGGCTGTATTCGCCATCAATGATGCTTTGAAGCTCGGCCAGTTCCTTTTGACCCGGCTCATCCAGAACTTCCGCCTCGGCAAGCTCGCCTAACTCGTCATAGCGCTCCGCCTGTTCTTCGGTCAGAACGCCGTTCTCGGCATAGATACGGGCACAGCCCATTTCATTGATGGTATGACCCCCAAAGTTGTTGGCAAGTGTGAAGTCAGCCCACTTCCAACCGTCGCCTTGGCGCATCGTGCGGGCCACGGTTACCAGCTTGTCGCCAAAGCACTGGTCGAGGATTGCCTCATCGTCCAGCAATGTCTTTTCGGCAAAGAGGTCGGCAGATACACGACCCCCTGCCGCCTTGTAGGCATCCAGACCAACATATTTGGCTCGCCGGTCTGTCGCGCTGACACTATCGGGTTTTAGCATGTTCTTGATCTGGTATTCCGACAGGTAGCCTTTGCGGGCCTGTTCCAGCACTTGCACAATCAGGTCGGTATCGTCGCAGATGGTGAACGCAGCCGCTTCGCCAAGGCTGATTTCTTTGGCCTCCAGCGCGTCAATCACCTGCCCCGGCAGTCCGGCTAGTTTGAGGCGTTTGTGAACATGGGCCTCGGTCACGGCAAAGGCGCGGGCAATCCCAATAGCAGGCGCACCAGCATTGTCCATCTTGCCATAAGCGCGGATTTCCTCGGCGGGGGTCAGGTTCTTGCGGGTGATATTCTCCGCATTCGCCCATGTTTCCGCCGTTTCAACATCCGGCGCGATCATCACCAGCGGATTCGCCAGTTCGGGCCGAATGCTGGCAAGGTTCGGGTGCTTTTCGGCCAGGTATTGCAGCGCGCGCAGGCGACGCCCACCGGCCACGATTTCAGCGCCGCCATTGTCGTCTGCCAGACCGGCGATGCTCTGGATCAGGCCAACAGTCCAGATGGATTCCGCGAGTTCAACCACCTCACCCTCCGGCACAGTCTGGCGCGGGTTGATCGGGGAAAGTGTCAGTGATGCCAGCGGAAAGCGGGCCTCGGTTGCTGTGATTTTGGTTTGCTTGGTCATTGGGGTAACCCTTTTCTCATGGTGAATTTCTGTGCTATGGGTGCCCCAGCCCTGATGGGCTGAGGCGAGAGGGCTAGATGGCCCTGTGCTGGATCAGGAAGCGGCGGCCGATACCAAACTGATCGCCCTTCCTGACAAGCGCCCAAGCCTCGGCAATGCGGCGCTTTTTCGTCTCATGGTCTATGTGTCTCACCTTCCTTTCCGTTGTGGTGATGGTGCAGAAAGGGCGCTCATCGCCCTCCCCTTGGGCCTGCTGGACAGGCCAGCCTCGGCGCTGGACGGGGAGAGGTCTCGCTACCGAACTCAGTAATCGCTAGGGAATAGAATGGTCAGGACGCGGCGCGTCTTGCTCAATTCGGTGGGGGCTGGTGTCCCGTAGTGATAGTTCTCGTCGTAGAGGTCGATCTTGAACCAGACTTTGTGACCCATGACATCCATGAAGCCCATCTCGTGGGTGCCATAGGGATCGTTATCCTCGGTGAAACCGTCATAGGTGACGATCTGGGCCAGACAGGCCGCGACAAAGGCAGGCCCCATATTGTCGATGGCGGTTGTCTGGACGAACATCCCCTCCCCGCCCTCGGGCTGGCGCTTGCGGAAAGCGTCGTTCTGTTGAGCGATAAGGGCATAATCGACGTGACCTGTTTCATCGGTCTGTTGTGCGGTTGCAGCCATGCTTGGCCTCTCTTTCGTGCTGATGCGGAGGCCGATCTGCGCCCGACCTGTCCGCTTGCGGTTTGCTATGAACACAGCAGGTCAAGGAAACGACCTGATGGACTGACATCAGCCACCCGCACCCATCCGCGTTTTTCCCGCCGAAGGAGGGGGGCCGATGGAAAAGATCCGTTTCTGATCCAAGGACTGAGGGTCAGGCTGAAATCGGGGACATTTGGGAGGGACCCGCGCGCCCGCGCGTGGGAGGAACCGGGATTTTCACGATTTCTGCTTGAGGCGCACAAAAAAGATATGTGAGCCGCGCCCCGTGGCGCGGGTCTCTCTTTGCGCCTTCCCCCTGGACCGGATCTGATACGAGAGATTTTCGGCCCCCTGACGCTCGGGGGAAAGCAGCGCAGCAGACCGCTCCCGCGGTCTGCTCAGCCAATTATGAGAATGTCAGGGCCGGGGTGAGCGCGCATCAGCGCGTCGAACCCCTGCCCTGTCACCCGGATCATGCGAGCCGCGCGCCCCGCGCGGATCTCGTCAATTTTGATGACAATCGTTCCGCTCAGCGTGCTCTAATTGCAGAGGCTCCGCTGTACTTCAAAGCAAACGAGGCATCCTGTTTGCATTGCATAGGTCGCTATTGGCACAAATAATTTGCCTCATTATCAGTGTGTTGTCTTGCCTGGTTGACTTAGTATCAATGGATTGATATTAGCGCGACATGCTCGAAATTGCAAAAACAGACGTTCTTAAAAGTCTTCGCCGGGACAACCCGTGGTGGGATGCTTCATACAAGGTACCACAAAGCTCGACTGAGAAGAAACGGGCCTATTTCGGCCCCTTTTCAGCGCTCGCTCTGGATTGGTCCGTGCGCCGCTCGACCATCCTGATGGGGCCGCGCCGTGTTGGCAAGACAGTCATGCTGCGCCAGTTGATTGAGCAGACCACCACCGAAGGGTTTAACGGCCAGAATATTCTGTTTGTTTCCATCGACACGCCGCTTTACAGCGGCATGCCACTGTCACGCCTGATCGAGCTGTTCGAGGAGGAGACAGGACACAACCCACAGGAGCGGCGGATCATCGTTTTCGACGAGATTCAGTACCTGAAGGATTGGGAAGTCCATCTCAAAGTGCTTACCGACCAACACCCGAACACCAGATTCATTGCTTCCGGGTCTGCAGCGGCCGCGCTGCGATTGAAAAGCGAGGAATCAGGTGCTGGGCGCTTTACAGACTTTTTCCTCCCGCCACTGACCTTCGCGGAGTTTCTGGCGTTTCGGGAATTGGAAGACGATCTGATCAATGCGGCTCCGCTCGGGGCGACCAAGCGGTTTTCCACACCGGACATTGCGAGGCTGAACGAGGAATTCATCCACTATCTGAACTTTGGTGGCTATCCCGAGGCGGTTCTGAACAAGACGATTCAGGCCGATGTGCAGCGCTTCCTTGGCCGCGATATCATCGACAAGGTTTTGCTGCGCGATTTGCCCAGCCTTTATGGAATTCAGGACATTCAGGAGTTGAACCGCCTTTTCACGACTTTGGCTTATCACACTGGTCAGGAAGTCAGCCTTGATGGTTTGGCGCAAAGCTCGGGCGTCGCCAAGAACACGATCACAAAATACCTCGACTACCTTGAGGCTGCCTTTTTGATTGTGCGTGTCCGGCGCGTTGACGACACTGGAAAAACGTTCCAACGGATGCGGAATTTCAAGGTCTATCTGACCAACCCATCGATGCGTTCAGCACTATTTGCACAAATCTCGGACGGTGATGATGCGATGGGCGCGATGGCGGAAACAGCGATTTTCTCGCAGTGGTTCCATTCACCCCTGAGGAAAAACCTGCATTATGCGCGTTGGAAAAAGGGCAGGTCAGATCTGGAAGTTGATCTTGTCCGCGTCGATCCGGCGCGCCTCAAACCCACATGGGCATATGAAATCAAATGGTCAGACAGATATGCAACCGATCAACCGGGGGAACTGCGTGGGCTTATCGAATTCGCGAAACGCAACTTTGAGTCCGGTATCCCTGCAGGCGCGACAACGAAGACGATCACGGCCGAAAGCGAGATTGACGGAGTGCTAATAAGGCACTTCCCCTGCTCGCTGCATTGCTATCAGGTTGGCAAAAATGTTGCAGAGGGTCGCGCGCCTTGATTGCATGACTGTCATTGCGGTTTTTCCGTCGGGTGCTGCCAGACAATCTCCACCAGTCTCAGGTAGGCATTGTTGCATCAGTCCGGGAACTCCAATGAGATACAAGAAAGCCTCGGTACGATAGAGAAATAATGTGATCCGGTGGCAATAAAACACGTGGGAGAGTAGATCCCGCCCAGCTTCAACTCACGGAATGGCGCGTATATGCTTGGTACAAAAGTCGCCCTTGCTTTACGCCCTCCACTGATATTGGTTACATCGCAGTTTCAATAAAGAGGCAGGGACATGAAAATCGATTTGAAGAAAATGAGTGCAGCAGACCTCAAAGCACTGGCAAAGAAAATCGAAGAGACTCTTGTGCAGGCAGAAAAAGAGGCGCTGTCAAAAGCACTCAAAGAGATCCACAAAGTCGCCAAATCTCATGGTGTCACGCTTGAGGAAGTCATCGCACATTTTTCCGGTCCAAAGAAAAAGGCCAAAACCAAAGCCGCCGCCAAGTACCGTAATCCGGAGGACCCGAAACAAACCTGGACGGGTCGGGGTCGCAAACCGAATTGGGTCAATGACGCGATCAAAGCGGGCAAGTCCATCGACGATCTGGAAATCTGACGCCAAATGGCGCACCGATTGCGGAGCGGGGGTGACTGAAGTGGGTCACCTCTTTTGCGTTGCCCAGACCAAAAGCAACGGAGCAGGGCAGCGAGCGGTGCCCTCCTCCAAGAATGATCGGCCTTATGTGAAAATATTCACTGCGCCCCTTTGACTGGCCCTATAGCCCTCTCTCCATCGATTCACCTGCCAGTGAGGGCCATCATGAAACTCAGTGCTTTGGAAGTCGTTTGTGTGCTCTTTGCGAGCGCAGTCGCAGCGGCTGGTTTCATTGGAGCCACAAGCGCGCTGATTTCGGCCTTGTAAGATCAGTCGCCGATGTCGCTATGGTGGCGAAAAGCGGAAATCAGCGGGCTGGGGGGCAAACACACACCCGCCCGGCCCTGACCATGACCGACGCACCCCCCAACTCACACAAGGCTCGATCAATGGCTAGTGTTAGCGTTAGGACTGGGTCTGAAGCGTAGCAAGTTAACTTTCTGGCCAGTTTTCGCCACAAAACGGATCTCACCCAATATGGCTTTAAAATCCACAGATTTTGGAGGTGCTTGGCGCCCCGCAGTGACTTTTTGGCATGCGATCATTTGAGCAAGCGAAAGAACAATCCCAGCCTTTGTGAGCTATTGTAACCAGCGTTTGCGTGCAGCACGGTGGCTGGCGGCTACGTAGCGGCACCAACACCAAATAAATTGCAGGCAATTTGCCCACCCGCTTGTGAAGATAATTCAAACGCGCCCTCTTGAATATCGCTCTTTATCAATGTGTTATTGGCATTCTGGCGGCCTGAACCTTCAAGCCGGAAGATGAATTGCACCAACACGTACTGAGTTCTTTTCTGTTCTTACGGGAATCCCCCAATAGCGGGGCATTAACCGTCCGTTTACCACTGAGGACATGAGGTTCGACAGCCCCCTCTTCGGACCTCACGCTTAGAGGGGATCGATCAATTACCGATCGATCCCCCTATTACTTTCTGGATCCTAACAGCGCTCGACAAGCTCGCCGGTTCAACCCGGACTTCGGGCCGAACTACCTAAATGAACTCTCGTCAGGCGGTCATGGACTTCACCAAAGGAGTGACGGCCTCACCAGCACTGGGGTAGATGTGACCGCCTGGCGGCATCTACCCTGGTGACACGGCCACGAAAGGAAAAGATCGGCCAGCCCGCTGCCTCAGCACAATGTGCCCAGTCACGGTGCATCTGGATCCGCCCATCATCGAGTGGATGGACGAAAGTCCATAGGGTCGTCCTTTTCGAATACATCTCAATTCTAAAGCCAGTGCCGAACCGATAAAGCGTCTACCCTTCCTTTCACCTTTGGTCACTATATGTGGTATCCGGCGAGACGATGTACACAATATAATTGCTTTTGAGCCCCTTTTGTTCTAGTCTGAGTCTACGCTGCCAAAGGGGGATTCCCATGCTCGATCATGCCAATTCCGAGACACCCACCGCGCTGCCGGCCACACCTAAACAGATCGCATATGCCCGCCAGATTGCAGAGCGACAGAACATTACTCTGCCTTGGGAGGTTCAGCAGGACCGAACGCTCATCAGCGCGTGGATTGATGCCCAGCTTGCCGCGCTGCGCATGCGCGACACGCGTCCGAGTTCAAAGCAAGTGGCCTTTGCCGAGCGTATTGCCCGGATCAAACGCCGTGATGTCCCGGATGAGTGCTATCGCGATCGCAAGATGATGACCCGCTGGATCGACAGCAACAAACCGTGACGCATTCAGGCAGGCTGAGCCGCAAGGGGCACCATTCAGCGCCGATCGACAGCAAACTGTCTCGCGTGATCAGGGTTGACGGGTGCGGCCCTGATGGCGTCCGCTCTCGTCATGGACATTGATGAAAACAAAGTGGATGACGCGGTTCTAGCGCTGCTTTGGCTGACGCTGCATGACGAGCGGCGCGCCTGGAAGGGGTTTGACTGGGAGGCGCTCGACCGATTGTACCGAAGAGGCTTGATCCTCGACCCGAAAGGTAAGGCGAAGTCCGTGGTGTTGACCGAAGACGGGCTGCGCCAATCGGAAGCGCTCTTTGCGAGGCTGTTTGCGCGGGCACAAGGGCAATAGTTTTTCTGCACTGTGACCACCGAGACAGTCTTTGCCGAAGACTGCGTGACGTCTGGCTGACGGCTACCATCTGCGCTACGTCGCATCTATCCAGTAAACGAAGTAAAAGGGTGCTCACTGATGGGACATGATCTTGACGGGCTCATCGGGTTCATCACCGGCGACGAGACCTGGCACGCACGGCTTGCGGATGTCCTGGACGAGCATTTTCTGCCGGCCCTCGAGACATTCGATCTCGACTTCGATGACCTGGGGGATCTGCTGGGAGACGACTGGCCAATGGTCTTATGGGGTGGCGGGCTGGAGGACCTGCTGGGCAGAAGATTTGGGCCAGACAATGAAACCGCCGCCGATGTCTATCTGAAGCGGCACGGATCAAAGGAGAGTGCCAAGACCCGAGCCTATATCGCCGGGTTGCGGGATGCTCTGGTCAGCCTCTACGAGGTCAGTACTATCGTACCCGGCACATCCATGGTGCTGACGGATCTGCTATCGGGCACCGGCCCGGTCACCGTTCGGGAAAAAAGCGCCACACGGATGTTGCAACAATGGGATCGCATTGCCGTTCGGGTTGTCAGGCAGGACGATCACACCGTGATCTCGGGCGCTCTGCTGCCGTTCGATCCGGAGGCTGTTTCAATGCTCGAAGATGGGCTTCGCACCGTTTTGAAACTGAAAGCGAAGGATGATCTGAGACTAACGCAGGATCAGCTGCGCCGCGCCGCACCGCTGTTTGCCAATGCCTGGCTCTTTTCACATCTGCCAAACCTGTTGGACCCGGAGCCACCGCAGATCAGCAACAGTGAGGGCGACGACCTGGTCTTCCATGATCTGCGTTTCCCGCTTGCCACTGGGGTGACGCAGAAACGGGTTTCGCAGAAATTGTCTCAAGCCGGGGATCTGGTGGCCACAGGTCCAAAGGACTGGACCTGGCTCGCTCTGGACACCGCCCGCAACACCCGGCGCGGCACTGGCCTGGTACTGGACAGATCGATGTCAGGCGCCTCTGTCCTCGGATCCCTCACCCTGAAAGGCAGGGCGCTGACGCTGTCAGTGGATTCAGCCGCGCGTGCCAAGCGTGGTGAGGCCCTTATCCTCGAGCTGCTGGGCGATCTGGTGAAACCGCCGCTGACCGCGATCCAGACCGTCGAACAGATGATGGCAGAGGACAACCCGGAGACCGGCCCCGCAGCGGATGAGGAAATCCCCCCTGCCCTCGCTCGGCAACTCGCCCATGAGCATCTCGACCGGCATTACCGCGACACGCTCGACCAGCCGATACCCGCGCTCGGTGACAAGACACCCCGCCAGGCCGTTCGCAGCGCCAGGGGCAAGAAAGATGTCATAGACTGGCTGAAGACAATCGAAAACCGCAGCGCCCGCCAGACAGGTTCGCCGATTGCAGAGTATGATTTCGGCTGGATGTGGGAGGAGCTCGGGCTTTCGGAGCATAGGAAGTGATCCGGCGCGTCACTGAGATCCATCCAGTCAACGGTGTTCCGCAAGCATGTGCTCGATCCTCTGTGTTTCCACTCGGTGCAGCCACCCAGGAATTTCGTCATGCGCAGCAGGGTTAGAGTTGGGCCTTTTCTGGTATTCTTGAGATCGTCGGGCGCGGTCGTGCGCAGGACGGACAATGCTCCGCAAAACCATTGAAATTAGTGACGGTCTTCCAAATTCTCGCCGCATTTGCTTGCCATCTCTACGCGCATGCAGTTTCCGCCCGACCAACGTCATCAAATCCAAGGCAACATCACCCGGGCCCTTTCATCGGTTGGCCTGAATGAATGGGAGCGAAAGTTCCTCGGTGATATGCAATCCAAGTTCCGCCGGTATGGGAACAGAACGCGGCTCAGCGACAAGCAGTTCAGCACATTGACCCGGGTATTGACGAAATCCAGCATCGATCATCGGTCGCAAGGAAGGGTTAGGAAGAAGGCGCGCCGCAGATTGGTACTCTTCATCCGGTCTATCGCTGGATTCACCCTTTTTGCCCTGATAGCTATAACTGTCGCCGCCTTGGTGCTCCCACAGAAGGCCGCAGAGCGTTTTCCGGAGTATTTCAGCGCACTGGTGCAGCGCACTGCTGTTGGGACCGTTGAAGGTCGGGTTACCCATGTTCGCGACGGTGACACAATCGAAGTTGAAGGCGTACCGATCCGGTTCGGGTCACTGGATTGCGCAGAGCGCTATACGACAAAGGGAAAGCAAGCGACAAATCGAATGCGCAATCTGACTGCCCGACCGACATTGATCTGTTACCTGAACGGACGGACCAGCTACGATCGAAAAATTGGCAGTTGCACGTTACCCGATGGTCGTGACCTGGCATCGGTCATGATCCGCGAAGGGTATTGCGGACGGTATTGGTGAGGCCGCACTTGACCCAAATCAACGCAGATCACCCAGACCGCTGTGTAGTGGTCGAACATTCTTGGGAGATATTCATGAAACACATTCTTTATGCCTTTGCCATCAGCGCTCTTGCTTTCGGCGCCCCAGCTTATGCGTCAACGGTAGCTTCAAACTCTCCAACAACGAACTCCCAGGAAATCCACCACGGCGGCGGGTGCCGCAAAAGCTCCCCTCCCGGCCAATGCTGCCACGCGGGTAAGAAGCCGTATCACTGCCACTGATGCCAGAGGGGAGTTGGCGCCGTTGCGCGGTCGTCTATACAACAACGCTTGTTATTTCAGTTAGTTAGATCACGCGCCAAGCTTAGATTCTGCGCTCATTAGCTCGGGTGCAGCTGTTACTTCTGAGTAATACAAGCCCCTGATGTCCTTGGCCTCCTCAGAGAGTGATTTGCTCCGTCTTGCCAACGAACAGACAGCTTGCCGACGGCCCTACCTTCCCAATTTGGCAGGTTCACGTCCGTTGGGGGCACGTTAGGTCCAGAACCTAATTTGAGGCTGGTGGCCATTCCGTTTTATTGCTGAGCAACGAGAAACACGAAGCCTGGGCGCCAGACACTTAAGGGGGCATCATTGGCATCTGTGTTCTTCGCGACCTGATGATTGCCCACGTTCGCGCTGCGACGGTGTAGGGCGGGATCTCGTGGTTTTTGTCTGCTACGCAGGCAAGACGTTGTGTTGAAAATGTCGGCGTTATCTGTAATACTTCCGTACAGTTCAAGATTTTTTCATTGGCTATTTTGCATCGAGCTTTAGCTTCTTCGTCACCTATTTGCTCCGCTGTGTTCGAGGAGAGTCGCAACGATAGTCGACAACGTGTTTTAAAGAGTGGATTTGGGGTTACCGATGGCGACACTACTCAGGAAAGGATCGAAGGGCAAAGATGTAAAGACCCTTCAGACCGATCTAAACAAAGCAAAAGCAAAACCAAAGCTGGCTGTGGATGGCATCTTTGGCCCGCTCACGGAGGCGGCGGTGAAGGCCTTTCAGAAAGCCAATCCGCCGCTGAAAGTTGACGGGCTGGCTGGGAAAAACACGCTGGCCGCCCTGAAAGCTGCCTTGTCGGGTCCAACTAAGCCCGCAAAAATGGACCACAAGCTCAAAACCAAGCGTATGGATTTCGAACTAACCGGCTCGAAGCAGCAGATATGGGTCCGACAGAATTGGGACTATGTCTACAAGACCAAAGGCAAGGTCTCGAAGTGGACGTCAAAAGAAAAGAAAGATTTCCATATCGAAACCGAGAAAATCATTCGGAAGTCCTGGGGCGGCAAATTTGTGCTGGATGTTTCAGGAACATCGGACTTCGCAAAGTATTTCGCGGGCAAGAAGTTCACCGTCTTCTTTGATGTCGATCCGCGCAAAAAGGGAAAACACTGGACAGTCTTTGCCATGAAAATTCCAAAGGGAGGATCCAACGTCTCGAAGGTGAATTGGGGCAAGCAGGAAATCACGCTTGATACTGAAGATCTCCAACCTGCAAACAAAGGCGCTGGCGATGGCGTGAAGATGGATGTTGCGGCGCACGAGTTTGGCCATGCGATTGGTCAACCTGACGAGTACAAGAAATCGAACGCCTTCCATCATCACAAGAAGTCAATCATGAACCTCGGCAACCAAGTAAAAAAGCGGCACGCAAAGCATTTGGTTGAACAACTCAACAAGATGATCCCGAACACCTCCTTCTCGGTGAAGAGCGTAAATTGATACGGTTGAGAAAGCCATTGATGGTGGCCGTCACGGCGGGAGCTGCGGCTCTAACGTCAGCAAGCTGCGCGTCGGGCGACCCGAAAGGAGAAAGTCAAATGGAAACAGGCAGTGTTACCACCGAAATCCTTGGTAAGTCCTTCGATGAGGTAGAGCAGAAGCTGGGTGATCCCATCCAGGAAGACCGGTTCGAGCTTGGCGTGGTTGTCTCGGAGTTTAGGATCGAACTGACCAACTTGTTCGATGAAACACAGAGGACACAAAACCCGCCGAACATACGAGAAGTTACATGGTCTTTGTCACCGGACGAAAATTTGACTATTTGGTTCTCAAAGTCCGAAGAAACAGACTGGCGCGCCATTCACGTCATGTCGTGGCATCCAGATGATCAGTTCTGACGTTTCGCGACTTGCAGGATTGGGTAATATGATCTTCTTGGTCCATTGTGATTGTTACTCCTGGTCCATCTGGACGATGGTGTCAGCGGTCGTTGGGCAGTAGCCGACACTCGGCACCTTATCGAGTTCCGCGGACGCAGTCCGCTTTCAGCGCTTGTGTAATCCCACCCATGCCGCTCGGAGGCGGGTCAGGTGCGCTTGTCACGGCAGCGGGTCAACTCCCAGCCCTTGCTGCTCGCCAAATAGTGATGTCTCAGCTCCGGTATTCTCACCCATCTGCATCCGGATGTGCCACTTACGCGCCGCTCTATTCGACGATTGAGAGGATATCCTCGTCGCTTGGTGGCCGCGCCTGCCGCAAACCGCCTTCCGAGGTGCCGATCAAAAAGAAGCAGATCAGTCGCTCCGTTCAAACACATAGGACATTTGCCCGCCCAACAATATTGATTGCCCCAAGGTAAAGCCATGGCCCGCGCAGGCGCGGTCCAGCCGTTTCATTACATCACGAAAAAAGGCGAGCCGGGGTTCGGGATCCATCTGCATTTGGGCATGGGCAATAGCATCCTCCTCCCGCCCAGCGGTCCAGAGCAGTTCGGCCACTATCATCTGTTCCTGCATTGTAGCCCCTGGGGGTGTGCTCCCCGCTGCGACTTCTTTTGCAAGGCGTGTCCAACTGGACCAGTCAAACTCATTCGACAGCAGTTCTGGCCGCGCAGGGATTTCCGCGCTTTGACCGTGTAGCAAAGGCCGCACCGTACGCTTCGCACGCATCCAGTCAATCAGCTGTTGCGCGCGCCCAGCGTAGTGGCGAACCTTGGAGGAAATATCAAAGCTCGACATCTGCTGGCGCAGCTCATCCGGGTCCGCGCGGGTAGCAATTTGGTCGTAGACATAAAGCCAGTTGTCCTCCATCCGGCCGATGCTACTGGTCTCGCCCGCCTGCAACTGCTCAAGAAACCCCGCCGCCGCTGCGCCTATGGCATCTTCCCAGCCTGTCTGGTTGTAGAGAATGTTCAGATAATCCGCCTCGCCAATCAGCAACCCCGCCCGCAGGGTGAGAAACTGATTTTCCGGCTGGGCGTTAAACGTCTGCTCCGGCAGTGGGGCGACCGGTGCCTTCCTAGCTAGGGCTGACCCACCGTAGTAATAAACCGGAAAGCTCATCAGTCTTTCGTCGCCGGCGTTGCGGGTTACAAACTCGGCATAGGCGGTCTGATCGGACAGGGAAGACAGCAGCGTTAGAGCGAAGGTTGGGAAACCCGCCTTCTCCGCCTCAGCTGCAATGGCAATCTTGCGCGCGTCCTCCAAAGGATAAAGGTCAATCGCTGTAGACAGGGTCAAACCCGTGATCTCCTGAACCTCCCCCGACTCGACCGCCTGGTTCAGCCGCGCAAAATAGCTTTTTCCGTTATCCACCCGTGCCAGCGAACCAAGCGCGTTGCGATGGTTATGCGCAAATGCCTGGGTAGCGGCATACCCGAAAAGCATTTCGGCCTCATCGGGCGGCAGGTTGGCATAGGCATAACTGAGTGTGAGGTCCTCCATCTGTCGCGGCCCCCGCCGCCCAAGTGTGGCGAGCTGTTGCAGGCGGGCAAGACCGGTCGCAAAGTCCGGTTGTGCATATCGCAGCCACAGATAGATGGCCTCAGTGCCGAAATTGGCCTGCGCAAACCCACCGACTTCGGTCCGCTGTGCGAGAATGCGGTTGGCCAGATTCTCGATACGATCCACGTCTGCGCAGTTTGCACCTCCTTCTTGCGTCGCAGCCACCTGCGCCAGCTCAGACTGCACCAATTGCAACAGAGAGCGGTCCTTGCCCGCAGGCACCGCAAGGATCGCCGCAGCGATCGGGGATTGTGGAGTGTCGGCCAGCAGCGCCAGTAATTCCGCCTGCACATCGCGCAACGCCCTTTCTGGCAATGGGGCCTCCACAGCGGCGCGCAGCGCCGAGACCACGCGCGCGGCATCCGATTGCGCAAAAAGCGGCGTCCCAATGGCCAGCCCGCAGATCAGCCCAAGGATAGGGGAGGTCACATTGGGCATCACAGCTCTCCCATTTTGGGGGGTGTCATCAGCCTAGCGGATGCAATGCGACCTGCCAATGTTGGGGTCGTTTGCGGGCGAGCATCAAATTGCACGCTCGCGAAAGCCTCCGATCCTTGGCCACCTAGAGAATTGCGCCGAGAGCCCTACTTGATCAATGCTGCGCAGCGCTGAAGGGTCAAGGTTTGCGTTGAATTGCCATTGGAGTAGCCAAGGATGGCCCGGAGCGGACAAGTGGTGTTCTAGCTGGCAAACAGTAAGCGTGAATTCGCTTCATGCACTCTGGCCATGACTCAGCATTGTCAGGGCGATCATTCCTAACGCAAACAGTCCAATGACATGTGCTGCGGCTTCCACCAAGGGCGCCAAAGCGACAAATGTGGGCAGATCAAATCTAAGGGCGGTCAAGCGTAGTCAAGTTGATGTATGGTGACACAATGCAGTCAAAGTCTAAGAAAGCTTTGGTTTGCAGTAGTGCTGAACAACAGCGGGCATCGCCTGGTCCCGACGATGTTTGATTGGCGATTGTTGTGTACCAGGAGGACTGATGCAGGTTTCGCGGCGACAGATATTGGCAATGGCGGGCGCAGGATTGGTCTGCCCGTCTGGGCCATCTGCGCAGGAGCTGTCTTCGTTTGTCCCGATTACGGTGATTGATGCCGCATTTGATATGACCCGCCGCGAGGGCATGATGGACATGCTGGTGCAGCGGAACGTGCGGACGGTGTTCCGCTATTATGCTTACAAAGATCAGCCGGAACGGAACCTGCCCCACAAAGTGCTGCGCAGACCCGAGGCGCAGGCCTTGTGGGAGGCCGGGATAAATATCGGCGCGGTGTTTCAGTACAACAATGACAGGTTGGAGAGCATCACAGCTGAGCGTGGGAAAGCGGATGCCGAACATGCATTGGAATACGCAGAAACCGTGATTGGGCAACCTGGAGGATCCGCCATCTATTTCGGAGTAGATGGCAGTTGGAACGAGCCACCACAACTAGCCGGGGTCATGGCGTATTTCACCGCTGTGCGAACGGCATTTCAACGGGGTGGCAACCGATACCGCGTGGGGGCCTATGGGTCCGGGTTGGTTTTGAGGCGGCTGTTGGATGCAGGACTGGTTGATTTGAGTTGGCTCGCCTTGTCGCGTGGCTGGCCCGGCACGCGGGAGTTCTACAATTCCGAGCGGTGGAACCTGTTTCAGTTTTCACATCATCTCTGGTTCGGAAAAAACCAGGTCGATGGGAATATCATCAATCCGATGGCCGCTGATATTGGTGACTTTGGCCGTAGGTCTCCGGCTGAGCCACAGGATTTTGCGACATCCTATTTGCTGAAGGATCAGGTCTACTTTTCGGTCGTGCGTCAGGCAAAGGTATTTGAGAAACCGGGCCACAATTCCAAAGTCGTGATGACACTGACACTGGCTCACAACCCAATCGTATTGCAATCTGCAGACGGGTGGCACGCGGTGTCGCTGGATGGCACAGATCGGATCTTCGGGTATGTGAGATCGGATGTTTTGGTGCCGTCGGATCAGATGCCAACGTATAGGTGAATTGTAGACGGTATATTGCGGATGCCCAGATAGAAGAACTGTTCCGCTCGCGAAATGCGTTCAGTGCGTTTTTCGATCCTGGTTAACCACTGAATATATCAATTCTGCGGTCGGCTTCTTTGAACGCACCGCGATAAGCGAAACGGACTGGCCAAGATTGTTTCGAACTGCGGTATCGGCACCCAGCTTGATCAACAGTGCCGCTGACTCCACACGCCCGGCTCTAACGGCATCATAGAGCGGTGTCTCCCCTTTGGTGTCAGTCGCGTCCAGATCGGCACCGGCATCTAACAGTGTTTGTATCGCGCCTGTGAAGTTTGCTTGCGCTGCGCGATGCAGAGCCGTTTTTCCCTTGTGATCTCGAACGGCAACGTCGGCACCCCGTCTGAGCAAGCATTGGATTTCTTCGATGTTCTCCGTCGCGTTGTGATTTCCACGGCAAGCCTCGATGAGCGGCGGAAATCCCAACCGATCTGGAGCGTTGATGTCGAGTTGGTATCCGTAGCCATTCAAGACAGAAGCCCAACGCCCAGACAAACACGCTTCATTTGCGTCTCCAGGACGCAATGTCGCCCCGTTGTCCAGCAGAAGTCGAAGCATGTCAGGATTTTCGTGGCCAAGTGCCCAACTCCCCATGCGCGCACCATCGATCACCGCATCAGCACCTTGGCTGATTAGATACTTCGCGACGTCCAGTTGCTGGCCCGCCACGGCATAGTGCAGCGGCAACAAACGGTCCCTGCCCGGTTCTTCGCAGATAACCTTATTGATTAGCGTCTTCGACATTCGGTCGCGAACTCTGTCCAGATCACCCAGGAAGCAGGCAGACTCCAACCGGTATTCTGAACCATATTGACGGAGCAATTCAGCGACCTTTGATCTGCCTCGAAACGCGGCAATACACCAAGGAGACAGCTCAACCAGTGTCTCATTGTTGTAGCAACCGCGCCCCTCAATGTTGGCACCCAATTCCGCCAACAGCTTAACCATCGCGAACTTGCCGCCACGCGCCGCTTCCCACAACATCGTGCGCCCGTGCGGACCAATCCTGTGCAAATATGACGGTTTGGTTTCCAGGTAGCTCTTGACTGCATCCACTTTTCCAGCAGCTGCCGCCGGCAGTACAATCTTGAGGAAATCGTTGTCTTGGCCAGTGAGACTTCTCATTGTTGGCTACACTATTGCTTCGATGGAACGGCATGCAACACTTTAGGCTGATAGACGATCCCAGCGGCAACGCAGCAACGACGCGATAGGTAAGCATGTGCTGCATCATCGGCACAGAGCCGACCTTAACTCCGGCTCCCGACTACTGAGGCGTCAGCCTGTCAAGTGCCAGGCCGTCGGCCCATGTACCATGCAACGAGCGATTGGCCATCACCACATAGACAACGGGGAATTCAGACCCCCAGTCGACAGTCACGACCTTGCCATCAATTGATCCGGCGCCGTTAATGACTTGGGTGCCGATCCTCCATTCGAAATTCACGAATGAGTCGTCCTGCGCGACAGTCGCAACGCCGTCATATATCTGGCCTTCGACATTGCGCCCCTGGACCGAATAGGTTCCGGCAATCGACCCATCAGCCGCAAGGATCTGTGGCATCAGTAATGCGCTTCCTGCAAGCGCAAGCGCCGATAAAAAACCTCTTCTCATCATCATCTTTCTCCTAATTCCGAAAATACATTGCGGCCGTAAGGCCCTACACCGTGTGATATGAGCCAGCCCCACACCCGGTTTGGGTGCAGGGCCGCAGTTTATGCGAAGACCGAAGCCTTGACCTGTTTGACAAGTTCCTTGTCGAGCGCGGCCTTTTGCTTCAGCCGGACCAGCCGGGCTTTCTCCAGAGCCCCGATGGTTTTGTCGATGAGCTTTAGGTCATGCAGAGCGCGGTGCAATTCGCTGGCGGATGAACTTTTTATCGCGTTGTTATACTTGATCTCAAGCACTTCCAGCTCCACCAAACGTTTCATAATTTGAGGAACCGAAGAGTTGCCGGGTGAATTGGCTTGGTCAATCAAAGCCAGATACTTGTCACGCACCGCATCCACGCCGGGGCTCGAATGACGGCGGCATAGCTCAAGGCTTTTATCCATGCTTTTCTGGTCAGCCTTACCCAGCGATTTGTACCGGGTGATCCGCTTCCTGGTCTTTTCAACCGGGCGCGGCTCCGGCGCGTTTGAGGCCGCCTGCTTGATCTCGACGGCAAGCGCCTCGACCGTTTCCTCTGCACTGAGCAATATGATGGCTGCATTGACCGAGGTCTCGGCAAGTTTCTTTGCTTTTTTCACAATTCCGGCACAGGCCGACGGATTGTCGCGCTTGGCCTTCTCGAATGCGCGTTCCAGGACGACAACAGCTCTGGCGGGCTTGTCCTGCGCCAAAAAGGTGCGGTTGAGCTCTTTCAGAGCTGCCTGCATCTTCTTTTGTAGCGCTGCCATTTCAGCGGTTTTCGTCTTTCCTGCAAGCTTCAACGCAGCGGTGACGATCCGGCGATGTGTTGCGTAAACCTTGTGGTTGCTGCGGATCGATTTGTCCATTTCTGGCCAGGGCCAGTCAACTTCCTGGCTTTTGTTTTTATGCAGCCCGAGCGCACCGAGCGTTTTTTCGCCCGCGATGCCATCCTGCTTGAGCCGCTTGGCCTTTTGAAACGCCTTGACGGCGGCCTCGGTTTTGACGCCGAAGATACCATCAATCTTCAGCTTCGCCTTGGGCGGGGTCTTGTTCAGCGTAGTCTGCAGGGTTTTGACGTCGGACCCCTTGGATCCCTTCTTCAATTTCTTCATCTTACCAATCCTTAAATCGTACAAACTTTGCGTGTCTGAGCATCGGCCACACGGGCCGAAACAAGCACGCGGATTTTAGGCCGCAGTGACATCGGCGTGCAGGCAGGCCTTACTGATCGCGTCGATGTGGCGGTGGTCGGTGCCACAGCAGCCGCCCATGACCGTCAGACTTGGGAAAATCCCAGCCAATTGGCGATAGTGGCCACCCAATTCCTGCGGGTTTCCCTCGTCCAACTCTTCTGCCGCATCCAGCTCTTCGTGACTCATCCGAGACGCGTTGGCCCGTACGCCCATGACACGCGACAGCCACGCAGGATTGCCCGTCAGTACATCTGCAAAGTGATCGGGATGCGCGCAGTTGATCATATAATAGGCTGGGGCAAGAACGGCTTCCGCGTCGACTTGCTCAATCGCCTCGCCCAGTCTCTGCCCTGATGGCAACCGCCCGTCAGTCTCAACTGTAAACGAGATGACAACCGGCATTCGCACCTCGGCACAGGCATTGGTGATACCGATTGCCTCCTCCACATAGGTCATAGTGATCGCCGAAATCATGTCGACATCAAGCGCTGCGAACCAGTCAACCTGTTGCCCGTGGTAGATCTGCGCCACGTTCCGGTTCATGAATGCCTGCGGGTTGTAGCCATCATCCTGGGGCCCGATCACCCCATTGACCACAAACGGAGACGCTGGTGTTTCCAGTTCCGTACGCAGGTCGTGCAGCAGTTCCACGGCTTCACAATGCAACCTAGCAAGGGTATCGATCGAAATCTCGATATCTTTGGCCCACCGTGCGCTGGCACGCCAGGTCGGCGTATCAAGAAGAAGCCCCCGGCCATCACGCAAGGCGATTTTGGCAAACCGGCGCATGTAGCGATCCAATGCCTGGCGTCCTGCCTCTTCTTGCAGCAGCGTAAACGCCGCGAACATGGGCAGATCATAGCCTTCGTTGAAAATGAGATGGGTTTCCAGCCCCCCATCGCTCAAACATTGTTTGCCATGAAGTTGGGGCAAACGGTCACGGTATTTTGCACTCATATCAGTTTCCTTTTCACTTGAGCCCAGCACATCAGTATTGAGCCGAGCAATGAAACACCTAGACATGCGTGCGGTCCGTCGCTTGAAGGGCACCTATAGAATTTCCATAGATTTCCTAGAATTTGTTATAAGGACATAATGAAATACAGATTTGGCCGGTTCCTGCTTGACCCAGAGACGTTTGAGCTATGCGAAGACGGAAAGTTGATTGCGCTCGAACCGCAGGTCTTTGCGATCATCAAGCTGCTGATCGCAAATCGTCATCGGATGGTTTCAAAATCCGAGATGATGGATGTCGTCTGGGGCGGTCGCATTGTCTCAGAGGGAGCTGTCAGCAGTCGGATTCGATCCGCTCGGCTTGCGCTTGGTGACACTGGCAAGTTGCAAAGCGTGATACGGACGGTCCATGGTCAGGGATTGCGCTTTATTGCGGATGTTGAGGAGCTTGATGACCCGGGCAAGGATCATTTGGTCCCCGACGCCGCAAAAAATACGGCCCGGACAAGGTTTGACCTTCCAGATGCCAGAGACAAACCGTCCATCGCCGTCCTTCCCTTCGAGAGCTTTGCGCAAACCAGTAACGAGGTGGTTTTTGCTAAGGGCCTCACCGAAGAAACAATCTCCAACCTCGCCCGTTTCCGCGATCTGTTTGTCTTCTCGCGCTTGACGACGACCAAGCTCATCAATGACGGGGCGGGCGTCACCGATTTGAGCCAGCGGCTTGGCGCGGATTTTGTGATGGAGGGCAGCGTCCGGCTGACAGCGGCAACCACACGTGTAAAGGTTCAACTGCTTGACGCGGTGACCGGTCTGAGCGTCCTTGCAGAGCAATTCGAACGCGAGGCCAGCCCGGATAGCCTTTATGAGATACAGGACCAGATCGCGCTGCTAGTTGCCGGGCGGGTCGCCGACCGATACGGTCCGATCGGCAAATTCATAACCCGCCATGATCGCGGTGCTCAGTTCACCAAATGGGACACCTACCTACAGATAGCGCGCTTCTACGACTACTACGAGACAAGAGATCGGAAACTCCACGCCGACGTTAAAGCGGGCCTTGAAGCAGCGACCGCTGAAGACCGCGGGTCTTCTGATGCCTGGGCCGCCTTGGCGCTTCTATATGTGGATGAATACCGCCTGCCCTTTCATGACCCGCCGAAACCGGATCTGCTTGATCGCGCGTTGACATACGCCGAAAAAAGCGTGTCGTTTGATCGTGAAAACAGCTTTGCTTACCTTGCCCGCGCGCTGACGCGGTTCCATCGGAAAGAGCTAGATGATTTCCACGTTGCCGCTGAGAAATGTGTGTCGCTCAATCCGGGTCATGCGCATAATCTGGCGGAAATCGCGTTCTGTTACTGCCTGATCAGCGACTTTGATCGAGCGGTTCCATTGGCCGATCGCGCCGTCGAACTCAGCCCAGTCCATCCCGGTTGGTTCCGCCTGACACGCGCCTGTGACTACTTCGTCAGCGGAGACCCGAGAGCTGCCATCGCCGAGCAGAAGAAGACACCGATGGAAGGGTATTTCTGGTATCATGCCTATATGGTTGCCTATAGCGCACTCGCCGGAGACATGGAGTTGACCCGCGCCGAGGTCGCGACCATCAAAGCTCTGTATCCGGATTTCGCGACAAGGATTTTCACCGAGGCCGAAGTCTGGTGTGTCGCCGGGAAAATGCCCCTGTTGATGCTGGAAGGATGGCGAAAGGCCGGGTTGGAGGTGTTTTTTCCCGAAAAGTATTCCCATCTGTCGTGATTGAAGACGCATTGTCCGGCTGAATCAATCAGTCGCAGATACTCTGATTTCGCTTAAAGATAACCAACGATTGGTTGTCGGAAAGCCAACTTAGGATCCTCGACTAGTGCTGGCACTCGCGGCCCAAACCGGACCCTGAGCATCGCCTCCGGATGCTGCGGTCGCAACCCGCAATGCTGACATTCGCTGCCAGAGCGAGATGAAAGGCCAGATGAACTCACAATCTGCAAGACAGAACTATTGTTTGGAGAACTGACCTATTTTCCGACCTGCGCTCCTAATTGCCAACAGAAGGAGATCGGGCGAGGAAGAGTTGTCATTCGCCATATCCGCAGTGCGCCAGCGAGAGCCTGGCGGCAGTGGCCATTCAAGAGCGTGGTTTTCGACTAGTGAAGCTGGAGCACGGCGTTGCAAACAGAGCGACGACGGACGGAAGCAAGGCAATTGATGATCAGGTCAATAACTCTGTTCCATGCCATAGCTCTCCAATGGCGCAAAAAAATGTCTTGAACCTCACGTGGCGTGAGGTCGTATCGATTAAACCATGTCACGAATCAAACTCTTCACAGTTGGGCAGCTCGCTGAACGAAGCGGTGTCACGGTGCGCACCTTGCATCACTACGACGAGATCGGATTGCTCAAGCCGAAACTACGCGGTGCGTCGGGTCGCAGGCAGTATGACAGGGACAGCGTGCTCAGGCTTCAGCAGATCCTGACATATCGCACGCTTGGCCTTGCATTGGACGAGATCGCAAGACTTATAGACGACCCGTCGTTTGACCGCAGGGCGGCTCTTCTCGCGCAAAGACAGGCTGTCACCGATCAGATCGCCCAAAACGAGGCATTGATCCGCGGCATTGATGAAGCGCTGGCTCTGATCGACCGCAAAACGCGAAAGAATTTGGATATGACAACGCTCTTCGGCGGGTTCGACCCGTCTCAGTTCGAAGATGAAGCCAAGACACGCTGGGGCGAAACTGAGGCCTGGACAACATCGGCAAAGCGCAGCGCCAACTACACCGAGGCGAATTGGGCGCAATATCACAAGGAGCACAACGCGCTTTGCAAAGGCTTTGCTGAACTTGCCCGAGCAAACGCCTCAACAAAGGGTGTCGAAGCGTCGAAGCTTGCGAGGGCGTATGCCGACCTGATCGATCGCTGGTTCTATCCGTGCGATGCAAGCCACTTGGGAGCGCTGGCGGATATGTATGACGGCGATGCACGGTTTCGCGACACATTTGATAAACACGGGGAGGGCACCGCAAACTTTGTGATCTGCGCGTTTCGGTCCCTATCCGGTCAGATCCAATAGCGCTTCAAATCACTTCTATGTGTTTGTATGCGCAGAACGGTTTTCCAACCTGCAATCCGCGGCTAGCATGTAGGCTTTTCGTTAGTGACGTTATCATTCGGTGTTTTCATGAAACTTTCTATCGATGGCTGGCTGATTGATCTGGCCGCCAGGACCGCACTTAGAGACAACCATTCAGAGCAGCTTTCGCCGCGTGCGATAAGGCTATTGCAGGTTCTTGTCGACGCTGACGGGAAGGTTGTAGAGCGCAGCAAGCTGCTGGACCGGGTTTGGCCGCATGTAATCGTCAGTGATGAAAGCCTGACACAGGTTGTCTCGGAACTGCGTCGCGTGCTGAAGAACCGCAATCTGATCGCAACCGTTGCGCGCGGCGGTTACCGCCTAAACGTGCCGTTTGAACAAACCTCAGACCACAAAGGAATGTCTCACCAGCGTCGGGATGGCCCCATCTTATCGTTGGATGCATACACTCTAAGTCTCGAAGCGCAAGAATGCTTTGCACGCGGTGGAGAGGGCGACTTTAGATCATACTTCGATCTTTCGGCCCAGGCAGCAGCAATGGCCCCCGGAAATGCAGAAATACGCGCTCTCCATGCAGAAGCGCTATTGAAACGACATATCTACTGGTCTGAAGGGGCCATGCTTTTGGATCGGACGCTTGAGGAAGCTGGTGCTGCGATCCGGCTCGACCCCACGAGTGCCAGAGGTTATCTGGCAGACGCTTCCGCCCGAATTGCCATTGGGTGGGTCGAGCCGGGTTTAAGCTCGTTAGAAACCGCATTGGCATTTGGGCGCGAAGACGCAGACGTTCATCTGGACGCGGCAAAACTTGCTTACACGATGGGAAACAGTCGGGCCGCCGCTGCACTAGCCATTCGTGCTGCGACGCTTGCTCCAGACCAGTTTGAACCCGATTTTCTCGCCGCGCGTATTTTTGTCCGAACCGACGCTTACCGATCGCGCCTGCATGCCGAGCGTGCCTTGCGGAAGGTTCAGTCGGAGTTGTCCCTTAATCCCCATTCCATGAGAGCGCTCTACACGCTCGGCCCTCTTCTCGCGATACTCGGTGACCATCGTGCCGCGCTATCCGGCATCGAGAGCGTGACGCATCATGACTCTCCGCTAGAGTACAACCGCGCTCTTGCCTTCGCGGAGATTGGGGATGTGTCTTCGGCGATAGAACGTCTTCGCTTTCTTGGTCTTCGCGGCTGGCGGCATGCTTGCATCCTTGGTCAAGAGACTAGTTTTCGCCGCGTGACCGCGGCCCCGGCATTCAGGGATCTCGACAAAGAGCTTATGGCTGTCTGAGCTACTTTCGACCAAGCGTTATCATTTCAATAGCGCAATCGAGCCTTCAGGTTTCTTTCAGCTTTCTTTCAGGAGTTGAATGGCTCGCCGGGTTAAGCCCCAGGCGACGCGGGCCGTACGGGCCGTATCGTCCAATGCCAATGAAGGAGCTATTATGCCGCTTTCAATTAACTCTGAAGCACCAAACTTTCTGGCCAACTCGACGGAAGGGATGATCCATTTCCACAATTGGGTCGGAGACAACTGGTGCGTTTTGTTCTCCCACCCGAAGGATTTCACGCCGGTCTGCACGACCGAACTTGGCGTGATGGCCCGCATGAGGCCCGAATTCGACCGCCGCGGCGTCAAGCTGATCGGCCTGTCGATTGATCCTGTCGAAGATCACAACAGGTGGTCCGATGATATTCGTACCGCGACCGGACACGCACCAAACTATCCGCTGATCGGAGATTCTGATCTGAAAATAGCGAAACTCTATGACATGTTACCAGCGGACGCAGGTGACGCGGCATCGAGGCGCACCGCGATGGATAATGCAACGGCACGCACGCTGTTCGTGATTGGGCCGGATAAGAAGATCAAATTGACGATCTCTTACCCGATGACCACAGGCCGGGATTTCAACGAAGTGTTGCGCGCCATCGACAGCCTTCAACTGACTGCGCGCCACCAACTTGCGACGCCGGCGAACTGGGCCAAAGGCGAAGACGTGGTGATCGTACCATCGGTTTCGGATGACGAGGCTGCCAAACGCTTTCCCAAGGGATGGAATGCTCCAGTCCCCTATCTGCGTCTCGTTGAGATGCCAGACTGAATAGATATCCAAGGAGATTAGGATGAATACCAATCTTACCCGCCGTTCGTTCGGTGTCTTGTCGGCCGGTCTGGCTGTATTTGCTCTGCCGCAGCTTGGATTTGCGCAGGCGACGCAGTATGCCAACCCCGACCTGCTCATTGAGGCTGCGGACTTGATCGCAGCAATCTCGCCGGTCGCCCACAGTACTTCTTCGCCTGGCGGTATCAGTCTGGTCGTGGTCGACGTTCGCGCCCGTGACGCCTATGAGGCTGGTCACATCTCCGGAGCCGTTCATCTGGATCCAAACGCTGTCGTCGCGCCCCACAGTCCGATCGACGGATCCCTTCGATCAATCCAAGAGATCGAAGCCATCATTGGCAACCTTGGCATAGATGCGGACAGCATCGTTGTCTTCTACGATGATCGTGGTGGGTTTCACGCAGCTCGTATGTTTTGGCTGCTTGAATATCTCGGACATCGGAATGTCTCCATTCTGAATGGTGGGTGGACGGCGTGGCAGGCCGCTGGCGGGATAAATTTGACGAAAGCCACGAAACCGCAAACCGCCATTTTCCAGGCCGCACCGAGCCCCCGGCGCCATGCAACGGCCGAAGATATTTTGGAGCATCGCGGTGCATCGGATGCGATACTTATCGATGTCCGTCCGACACACATGTTTGATGAGGGTCATATCCCTTGGGCTCTGAATGTGCCTTGGGCGCATAACCTCGACGAGGACGGAAAGTTCCTGCCCGCCGATGCGCTGACGGCGCATTTCGAACGCCACAATATTGCGCCTGAGAGCAATGTGATCATGCATTGCCAGAATGGCCTCGCTTCGGCCCACAGCTACGTTGCGCTGCGTCTTTTGGGGGTCCCACGAGTACGGGTGTACCATCGATCCTGGGCGGAGTGGGGCAGCGATCCCTCCTTGCCGAAAGCCACATCCTGATAAAGTGCGCGCCCATTCCATAGGGCGCGTACCACGGACAAACTCACGGCGGAGGAGTATGCGCGATGAAGACAGTATTGCCATTTGGATCAAACTGCCTACGTCCGGTGACAAAGACGGATGCTGGGAAGTTACTGGCCCTCCTGACGACGCCCGAGGTGCGGCGGTTTCTCTGTGATGACAAGATTCTGACGACACCCGAAATCGCGGCATTCCTTGCAGACAGCAACCGTCGCGACGCAGAAGGTCTGGGACTGTGGGTGATTGAAACAGACGCGAAGGATATCACGGGCATTGCCAGCCTGATGCCAGTGACCGGCGCTCTTGAAGATATTCCAGAGATGGCGGGTGGCATTGAGCCAACCATTGCGCTTGGTCCCCGATTTTGGCGGCAAGGGTTGGCCCTCCGCGCCTTGGCCGCCGTGATCGACCATGCTCGCGATACCCTTTGCCTTTCCAAGCTGGTTGCATCCGTTGATGTGCCAAATAAAGCGTCGCACCGTTTGCTTCGATCTTGTGGCTTCCAAAAGATCGGCAGGTCCCAGGGCGTCGCCCATGAGTTAATACTCTACGTGCTCCCGTTGAAGCAGCTGGCGGCAGATTAAGCCCGCGATGACACCCGCAAGCCCCTTTGTGTTCTTCGCCCTAACCGGCGTCGTGAGCCTTCCTTTTTGGGCACTTGGCACACTGACCGATATGCGGCTGTTACCTGCGCTTCCGCTAAGCGCGCTTATGGTGGTTGCTCCAGCCACGGCAGCCTCCATTCTGGTTCTGCGTATCGGCGGAGTTCAGGCGCTCAGACGATTCTGGAGAAGGTCCGTTGACGCCGCGGCGATGCGGCTTTGGGCATGGGTTGTCGTAGTTGTTACAATGCCATTGGTGATGGTCCTATCTGGCGCCTGGCTTCTCGCAACAGGGCATGACCTGCCAGCCCCTCAGTTGGATCCGGGCCAACTACTAGGCTTGTTTGCACTGTTTCTGTTTGCGGCGACGGTCGAGGAACTCGGTTGGACGGGCTACGCCGCGCGCGCGCTTTATGTCTCGCATGGCTTGCTTACTGCTGGTGCGATTCTTGGTGTCGCAACCGTCTTGTGGCACGTCATTCCCCTGTTACAGGCAGGGCGCAAGTGGGAATGGATCGCATGGTGGTCCGGCGGCACGATCTCCCGCAGAATCATCATCCTTTGGCTTTTCGTCCACGGCGGCCAGAGTGTGTTTGCAACCTCGCTGTTCCACGCCATGAGCAATCTGAGCTGGATGGCGTTCCCTGTCATGGGATCCCATTTCGATCCGCAGAGCGTCGCTGTTATTATGGTCTTGATCGCGACACTGATCTTGGCTTGTCGCCGGTTCAGGTGGAGAAAAAGTTTGCGACGGAACCCCTAAAAGAACTTCTTGTTCCTCTTTGTATGCGCCTTTAGTTCGGACATCATCTTCTGAACAGTCGCAACACCTTTGTTGAGGTCCGCCATCATCTTGTCCAGAGTGGTATAGACGCTCATGATGTTTGCGTCCATTTTGTCAAAGATCGCCAGCATATCTTTCAACAGGGTATCGCATTCCGACGAAATTTTCCGGGCCTGCACGGGATCGGACAAGAGAATTGCATCGAATTTCTTCTGCTTGCCGACAAGATCGGTGGTTTTTTTGAACACCTTTTCCCATAGCGGTCCATTCGCAGCCGTCATCTTTTCAACACCCGGCAATCTCTTATCAAGGATATCGGTGAGGTTCACCGACGCCCCCTTTAAGGCGGTCATATGACCCTGTAGCAGCAGATTGTGCTTTCGAAAGTCCTTTAGATTCTGCGTCGCGGGACCTGCTGGTTTAACGTTCATCGTGGGCAATGGCCCACCAATTTTCAGCGCAGCGGATGTATGTTTGTCGACAACACCGTTTGTAGATCTTAGTTTTGATTTCTTCTGAAAAGCCACAAGTGCCTTGTGTGTCTTAGGGCCGAAGTCGCTGTCGGGAACAAGGGGCGGTTTTGCGCCCAACGTGTTGAGACGTTTCTGAAGGGTTTCGACTTCTTTACCCTTCGCACCTTTTTTTAATGCTGCCATTTGAATTGATTCCTTGCAATGTTACTTGCACAATCGACCAGTTTTTCAGGGGCACTTGCGAAGTCTTGAAGCGTTGCCAAGCAAACCTCGAAATGTCGGTTAAGTGCAGTCTGACAAGCTGGTTTTGCTGTTTTGGTGCCGCACCGACTCGCATGGTTCGGGAACCATTAGGGCCAGCACAAATACCAAGATGAAAACGTCAAGGGCGTGCAATAGTACAGGCCTCGACGCAGTGTGTCGTGGTTACAGCAAAAGTGAGCTATCGAATTCGATCTGAAGTTGCTGCATCGTCAGGTCTTCGACAAATGCGATTTGAGTCAATCCTATATCGGCGACGTCAGCCCACAGCTCGGTACCTCCATTCCCTTCTAGGGCGATCACATTCTGATGCAGGGTTTCTCCGGGGGCGACATTAAGAAATGCCTCATTGAATATGAAACTGTCGAGGCCAATTTCGAAGTCTTTGATGGTTGCAAGGCCAAGCAACCCGCTAATGTTTCCTAAGAAGGCAAATTGGTCTGCGCCATCCCCACCGGCGAGTTCGTCGTTCCCGATACCCGCACGCAAGAGGTCGTCACCGCTGCCACCATAAACTACGTCGTCACCTGCCATACCATACATCCGGTCATTCCCTTCCCCGCCAAAGATCGTATCATTTCCAGTTCCAGCGAGGATTTCGTCGTTACCGCCCATACCGCTAAGTATGTCGTCCCCTTGATACCCTCTGACAAGTTCGGAAGCGTCCGTACCCACCAAAAGATCGTTCCCGATAGTTCCAACGATTTCCTGATTTTGATCTGGAAGGACTTCGTCATCGTTTTTTTCAAACACGAACTGATCCGCGTTGTCGCTGTTGCGATGGTCTACCAAGTTACCACCATCAATATCCCAGATAATCATATCGGGCAGATCGTCACTATCGTCGGTTGGCGCACTGTCATCATCATCATCGCGCACCATGATGTCAGGCAAGCCGCCAGTCGTGGCACTGGCTTCAGCAACGCTTCCTCCATCAATATTCCAGATCAGGATGTCGGAAATATCGACATCATTATCATCGCCTTTTCTCGTTTGGCCTGCGTAAAGCATCTCTATCGCATTTGAGGTTTCGCCAAGTCTCTGCGTAAATCTTCGTAGGGCCATCGTTAATCTCCAATCGTTACATCCCGCCCGCAGCGCCACCCGAGATAAGCGGCGTCGAACTTCATTGTGTGATTGAGATAGCTGCGTCCTTCCTGGCAAAGAACCCGAACCTGTGCAGTCATAACCTGCGTAGATGCCTGACCGCGCCTTACGCTATTATTCTCGGTGGATTTCATCGATTCCTAGGTGCGGGAAGGCGCATAAATGCTAGGCCATGCGCTGTATGCTCAAGGCATTTTCGCCTGACTGATGCTGCAGTTCTACGAATTCCCTGGCCCGGAAAACTGGTGCAAAACAGGGCTCAAAGGGGAATTCAATGCAGCTTTCCAGCGACGACATCGACGCCATTCGGACATCATTCATTCAAATGTCTGCAGACCTCGACCGGGCAGGCGCGGTTTTCTATGAGAGATTGTTCGAGATCGCGCCTGAGACCAAGGATATGTTCCTGGAGGATATGTCCGTGCAGGCGACCAAGCTCATGAGTACGTTGGGGTTGGTGATATCTCAGCTTCAGAATACGCAAGAGCTTACGCCGGTGGTAAGCGATCTCGCCTTGAGGCATCTGGCCTATGGCGTCAAACGGGAGCATTATGAGCTTGTTCGGCAAGCGCTTATAGAAATGCTCGAAACCTTGTTGGATGGCTCTGATGAAGGCAGAGCTCTTCGGGCCTGGGCCCAGGCCTATGACGGCTTGGCTACGGTCATGATCGAAGCGGCATATCCGAAGTCAGATGCTAATGCTCGACTTGATCTAAACACGGGTGCCGTGGCTCAGTTTCCGCGGTCGTGACTGATGCTGGCTGACACTTGGTTCAGCCGAAAAGATGGCAGCCGCCTCCTCACGTAAGCGTCTTATTATCGTTTGAACGCGGTGCGATTGAACAGTGTCAGGATGCGCGTGAAGATGTAGTCGACGCGACACCTCGGCCTCCGACCCACCGACCCTTTCCAAATCACGGTTTTGCCGTGCCAGACACACGGGAAGCAACCCCTTGCCCAGACCGCGGTTGATGCAGGCTTCAATTAACTTCGGATCATCTGCAAGAACACGCATTGGTTCGTCGCGCTTCCTCAATTTATCGGTCAGCGTCAGCGTCGCCCTGCGCGACGCATGAGTATTGCGTACCGCAACCCAACCCGTTTCATTACAGTTGCTTGCCTTCTTGGCAAAGAGTGCGAAGGGTACATCGACAAGCTTAATGGCAAATTCGCCCAGCTGTGGAGGGTTCTCAAACCAGAGGGAAACGGTTGCCGCCGTTCTGGACGCAATACCTTCGGGTTGGGAGATCAGTCGTATGGTTAGTTTGGGGTGCGCCGACATGAGCGAGGGAAGAAAATGTGCCGCAAGATGCTGCAAAATCCAATGCTCGCCCAGAATACAAATTTCCCCGATCGGCTCATCGTCCTGTTCAGATGCAGCGTGAACGATTCGATCCGCCCTTCGCTCGATCTCCAGAGCGTCCGCAATGATCTTCTCGCCGGTCTCGGTCGGTATCAAACCTGATTTTGATCTCAGGAAGAGGGTCGCTCCTAGCGCGCGCTCCAACGACGAAAGTCTGCGCCCGACCGTTGTCTGGTCAATTTCAAGAAACTGCGACGCGCGTGTTAACGAACCAGAACGGACTAATGCAAGCAGGATGCGAATGTCATCCCAATTCAAATTCATCCTTTCGCCTCCCACAACAGAGTATCGCGCCATTGATCCACCTGCCACGGCGGACCTTCCCTTAAACAGTCGGGGGTACACATTTCGCAACGAGACGGCGGCACATCCAACAAGATATGCGACCAAGACATCAGTCAGGTTTATGAGAGCAGGAAACCCTTGGAAGGGAGGGCTTTTCTTGATTAGAAGCACACGCAAGACGGATAGCTTCAGCGCCATTGCTTGCCGCCATGGCAATGTCTATCTCAGTGAAATTGGATCGCCGCTGTTTCGAACAGATCCCGGAATCGCCTGGTCCGATGTGCATTTTAGGCCCTGGCGTTGAGCCTTCGGAAGAGTGTCGCATGGGGATGACCTAATTCACAAAGCCTGCGCTCATCGCTGAACTCAGATCGTTTCAAAAAACTTATCTGCCGGTTCTACTCGACCAAACTCGGCGGCATAAGAAAGGGTCATCAAGAGCCTGCAAATCAGAAACGGAACATGACATCGTGGACAACTACCGCCCTTACATGGTGGCTGTCAGATTTTGGCGATCCATTATACCATCCTATATCGTTCTTCATATGCTCAGACAGGCAGCAACTGTCCGCATAGACATCGCGGGCCTGCTGTTTTGGCGCCTGTCGGACCCGCAGTTTTGCGAAAATTGATCGTATTAACTTGTACATAGGAACTCCATGGCTTGAAGTCATGCGCAAACTCAGAGCGCCTGCTCCTGTTGACATCATGGAATTCCGGCCCCAGAACAAATTCAAATTCTGCACGAGACAATAAACTGACTTATACCTAATGGCGAGAAACCTACCCCCTCTCCCCGCAATCCGGGTTTTTGAAGCAGCCGCGCGCCACAAGTCCTTTACGGCTGCAGCCAGTGAGCTTGGGATGACGCAAGCCGCGGTCAGTTATCAAGTGAAAGTCCTGGAGGAGCGCGTTGGCGCATCGCTGTTCGAGCGACACGCGCGTGGTGTAGGGCTGACCCCGGTTGGCGAAAAATTCTATCATCGCGTCTCGGCATCCCTCGATATCCTCGCGGATGCTTTCGACAATGCTCAGGGTGCAGGATCGAAGAAGCTGAGTATCAGCGTTATTCCAACATTCGCGACCAATTTTCTCGCACAGCGCCTTGCAGGATTTCAAAGCGCCAATCCTGAAATTGTCCTCCGGCTGGAACTCAGCGAGGCATTGATGGATTTTTCGACGGGTGACTGTGATGTCGCCGTCCGCGGTGGTCGCGGCAAATGGGATGGGTTGCAGAGCGAATTGCTCATGCCAACCCGATTTACACCGATGCTGGCACCATCACTTTTGGAAACGGTTGGTGGACTAAAGAGACCCGAAGATCTTATGAAGCTGCCCATCTTGTCTCGGGGGGACCCTTGGTGGGTAAACTGGTTTTCTCTAGCCGGCTCTGAACAGGAGTTTTCTCCAACCACGCCGCCTCAGACCTTTGGTCCGCAGGTGATCGAGGCTGGTGCGGCAATTGCCGGTCAAGGCGTCGCGATGCTTACACCCGCATTTTTTCAGAATGAGCTAAACAGCGGGGTACTGGTGCAACCCTTCGACTTGCTTGGCGATGACGGTAGCGGCTATTGGCTAGTCTACCCTGAAAGTCGTCGCAACGCATTGAAAATAAAGCGCTTCCGGAACTGGTTAACACGAGAGACTGCTGAGTTTCGGGCGGAGTGAGCAATAAGTGTGCTTTATGCCTCCATCCCATTTCTGATTGGAGCTTCAACACTTTCTCCGGTCAAACTGTCATTCACCTACATTCCTCTGGAGAAAAGCAATTGCGTCGACTTGCCCCGGAAACAGTATCGCGCGTGCCGCCCCGTTACGAAGGTGTCTTTGCCCACGGAAATCTTGTCGAGAATCCAGAGAGAATTCTGTTTCTAGCAGGTCAAATTGGCGTCGCTCCTGATGGGAGCACGTGCCAAGGCTTTGATGCTCAGGCGAGACAGGCGATGAGCAATGTTGAAGCACTGTTGGCCGATGCGGATATGACGCGGGCGAATATTGCGCGCGTAGTCTACTATGTCACTGATCCCGCACATCTCAAACCATTGAGCGATCTTCGCCAGGAACGGTGGAGTTCTGATCAGGCACCAGCGGTTACGACATTGGTTGTTGCCGCACTTGCTGCGCCGGATCTGCTGGTTGAAATTGAAGTGACTGCTTGCCAAACCAGCTGCTAGTTGTTTTCGACCCGCCAACATAGGCGAAATTGGGCAGACATGCAGGGGTGTTTACGTATCCTTTATGAGCGGCGGCAATCTGCTGTCAAAAATCGAAGACTTCACAATCGAGGTATGGGTCTCAGCGCGATCATGAAGCGGTAGGACGATTTCATCCAACTCACTCACATCCCGAAGGGCAATCCGCGCAACATAGCAATCGTCGCCAGTGACGCGATCACAAGACATAAAGCGCGGTTCTTCTTCGATCATTCGTTCGACAATGTGGAGTTGGCCGCTTCTGGGTTTGATCCGGATAAGCGCCTGAATTGTATACCCCAAACTGCGCAGGTCGATACGTGCGCCAAAGCCCGAGATATGGCCGCGCTCTTGCAAGCCACGCAATCGCTCACCGACTGCAGGGCCGGACAAGCCTACCGCTTTGCCAATCTCTGAGAGACTTGCTCGGCCATTGGCATCGAGTATCTCGATGATTCTTTTGTCGATTTGATCAAGTTCTTTCGCCATGAAGGGATAATGCAAAAACAGCCTCCATATTAAAAGAAAGAAAGAGAAAACGCTGATGAAATCTCTGGGACAGGCGTGTTGGCTTGGCGTTATTGTCGGGGTCAATTAAAATGGAGACCTATCAATGGACGTTCAGCGGATATCCGCATTCAGTCAAGGATCAGAAGGCGGCAACCCGGCTGGTGTCGTGCTTCTTCAGTCCCCTGCTTCCCGAGAGGATATGGCGCGTATCGCTGCTGAGGTCGGCTATTCGGAAACTGTCTTCGCTGTCGCTCAGGACGACATCGGAAAAACCTGGCGCGCGCGCTATTTCTCTCCTGAATCCGAAGTGCCATTTTGTGGGCACGCAACCATTGCCTTGGGTGCGGTACTGGGAAAGCAGCACGGTCCGGGCACTTATTCGCTTGTCCTGAACGACGCCAATATCTCAGTCGAAGCGGCGGAGTCACCGGAGGGACTGGTGGCGACCTTATTCTCTCCACCGACCCGAAGCCGTGCGCTTGCGAATGATGAAGCCAGAGATGTTTTGGCGTTATTCGGCCTGACCTCAGATGATCTCGATCCGCGGTTGGCACCAGCCCATATTCATGGAGGCGCCAATCACGTTGTCCTACCGCTAAAGAGTCGCAACACGCTTGCCGGAATGGATTACGACCTCGACAAGGGTCGAAATGTCATGCGTGTACATGATCTGGTCACGGTCATGTTGGTGTTCATCGAAAGCGATCAGACATTTGTGGTTCGCAATGCGTTTGCTTCAGGCGGCGTGCTCGAAGACCCCGCGACAGGTGCGGCCGCTGCTGCATTTGCCGGTTACCTGCGGGATTGCACTTGGCCGCATGGCGGCAGGTTCACCATTCGCCAGGGTGAAGACATGGGGAGCCCGTCGCTTATCACGGTGTCTCTGGATGACACCAAAGGAGCGTCGGTGCGCGTGACCGGGAGCGCACGTGAAATCACATGAATAAACTTCCGAACGTCATTGAGACCTATATCAACGCCTACAACCAAAAGGATGTTGATGGGATGCTGGCCTGCCTTTGCAACAGTGTCGAGTTTCAGAACATCACAGAGGGCGTAGTGTCAGCGTCGACAACCGGCAAGCAGGAATTTCGTGAGCTTGCGCAGCTGGCTGTGCAGCTTTTTGAAAGCCGCCGACAAACGGTGACGCATATCATTTCGGTTGCCGATACGACGCTGGTCGAGATTGATTTCACAGCCAGGGTCGCGATGGATACGTCTAATGGCTGGAAGGCCGGCCAAGAACTGCGTCTTTCCGGCGCGGCTGCCTTTCGTGTCGCGAACGGAAAGATTGTCAGCATCATTGATGAAAGCTGAGCAATCAAAAATCCGCGGGATAAAAGGAAATAGGAATGAGCTATAGATTGGCCTTACGAAACGGGCGCAAAGCGTTGGACCATCTGTTTGAAATCGAAGGAACGGCAATAAAGTGATTTTGGGCCACCTATGTTCGATCAGTTCTTTGCACTTGTCCTATTTGCGTTGATTGCCACCGGGTCGCCCGGCGGTGCAACAACCTTGGCAACAGCATCAGGTGCCCGGTTCGGACTTCTGAGAAGTATCCCGCTTATCACCGGAATTGCTCTCACACTCTCGGGATTGGTCGCGGTTTCTTGTAGCGGCCTCGCCACGACGCTTCAGGCTGCACCCGCTTTGAATCTGATTGTGAAGGCGCTCGGAACCGTTTACCTGCTTTGGTTGGCTGTAAAACTTGGATTTTCCGGAGCGCCTAACACGATCAATGCAAACGGCGAACGTCCTCTGAGCTTCATCAATGGGGCGATGCTTTTGCTCGTCAATCCAAAGGCTTGGGCGATGGCCCTTGGCGTGGCTTCCTCATTTTCCCAGTTGGTGTCAGATCCAATCCTTTTGGGCGGCTTGCTGGCCGCTGTGTTTGCCTTATCGGCACTTCTGTCCCTCACGTTCTGGGCGTTGACAGGACGATTGGTGTCCCGCGTTCTTTCTGCAGATTGGCACTGGCATATCTTCAACGGGGGAATGGCCGGATTGCTGGCGGTTTCCATCTTGCAACTCTGGGTATGATTTTGAAATGAAGAACAAACAGACACTACCAGCCCGGGACACCTTCCGGCCAATTTCTTCCACCATCTTATCCAATGACTGGGGCGTTCTAACCAAGCATGAATATGAGATCGAGCGCATCAATGGTGAATGGCAACGTCAAACACGTGAGACCTATGATCGTGGCAACGGGGCAGCGTGTTTGCTGCACAATCCGGATACAGACACCGTTCTTTTGACCCGCCAATTTCGGCTTCCGGTATTCCTGAATGGCGGTCAGCTCTCGCTCATTGAAGCGCCCGCGGGCTTGCTTGATGGCATGGCCGCCGAAGAGCGTATGAGAGAAGAGCTTGTAGAAGAAACGGGCTTTCTGATCGACAAACTGACCCACCTGTTTGACGTCTACATGAGTCCAGGTTCTGTCACTGAATATCTTGCTTTCTTCACCGGAACCTACCGCAGTAGCGATCAGCAAACATCAGGCGGCGGATCCTATGAGGAAGGTGAGGATATCGAAACAATTCAGGTTTCACTTTCGGATGCAATGAACATGATCGAAAGCGGTGAAATCTGCGACGCAAAGACCATAATTTTGTTGCAGCACTGGTTCATCAAGACCCTAAGAGCGGCCACACAAAATCGCTGATATCAACCACCGACACGCATCGGTCTGGAAAGACATTGTTGCGGAACTCACGTGTAAGGCGTGACCACAAGGTCCATGCTCATCAGCTTGGCACTCGACCGCACGAAGCCTTGGGGCCAATCCGCCCAATTTCTGATCCGTGCGACACGACAATGCCCTTAGAACCTCATTTCCAGTTCTAAGTCTATGCCCCAGTTCTGGTCGCTATCTGTAACGATTCCGGCAACGCTGGCGCGTGCTTTGAAGTCGCTCTCTATTGTATAGGTAGCGCCCATATGGACCCTTCCCCACATGCCGCCGAAATCCTCCGTCAGGGTTGATCCAAAGCGCCTGGCAACTGTTTCCGACCAACTGACCGAAATCCCACTCGTAAAGTCCAGGTCTCCACTCTGAACCCGCAAGTGCTTGGAATAGTCTAGACCGGCTACGACGCCCGTAACCGTCATGCTTTGCTCTGCAATTCTGCCGGTTTCGTTGTCGACAAAGGGCTGCTGGGAATTCTCGAGATGGCTATAGAGCAGATGTGGCGTCAATGTGAAGTCATCAAAGATCAATTGGCCTGATACCTCTAAGGTTGCCAATGTCTGCTCTGACACAATGTCCTCGACCGCACTCCCAAACCCGATGAAGTCGGTTTCGGTTCGGCCTCGCAAGTATCGAACTTCGAAATAAAGCGGTTGATCTTGGAGCTTCGCGACAAAGTATGGCCCGATCAGATATCCTTTGCCTGTGCTCCCAGCCCCGAAACTCTCCTGGATCATCTGGTCGAATTGAAGCATGACACCAGCTATTGCGTTTGGTGTCAGGCTGAAATGAGCGCCGGCGGCGCCAAAGAAATAAGATCTCAAATGGTGTTCGTTTTCAAACCAGCTACCTTGCAGGCGTGCCCACACTGATTGACGATCAGCTGCGAAATCAAATTTGCCTGCCTTTTTTGTAATATCCGCAAATAGGTAGCCGGTCGATTTGGCTGACAGCAGACCACTCAAGTCTGGCTGAGCTGAGAGGCTTTGAGCAATGTGTAACCTTCGATAGGTGATAATTTTGGGTTTTGCGTCGTCACCACTGATCGGTTGTCCATAAGCGGGAAAACTCATCGTGATCATTAGCGTCGCAATTTTCCAAAGTCGCGACTTTCCGACCATCCATCTACCGTCAAATAGACGATTACTTGAACAGAGCGTCATATCATCAAACTTGTTAAGTCAGGCCGTAAATAGAGGTTTTGTCTCGCAACTGACCTGCCTCGGCAGCCAGACTGCTGCGACTGCCGAGTAAACACTTACGTTTAAGATTATTGAGATTGTGCAGCGGCCACACTCCGCCGAAACAACAGTCCTATTGCACTGGTTCGCTGGACCCAGCGCCACCCGATGAATTGTCCGGCCAGTCGCAAGCTCCTGGAGTTGACACCTGCTGATCGTGGTTGTGGCAACCGACCTCGCCGTTGGCCAGATTAGTAACTTGGACTTTGTCAGGTATTTTGTGGGTGTGACCACCAGATGTACCAAAGTCGGAAGACCGGCTTGTGGACGGCAAGGAGTTCTTCGCATTTTGAGCGGAAACCGGGATTGTCGCAAATAGCGTCACCAGAACAGTTGCCGCCACAATGCTACGATTTACAGTTGATATTTTCTTCAATGGTTTATCCTTTCGTGGGAATTGCTTCAAAATGATTTGCCGTTGGGCAATTGGGTATTGTCGTGTTGGCATCTCCGCTTCATGTTGACCTTCTGCAAATTTGCCAGAGTTGCTGGCCTTTGCCTTCCCGTATAGCCGCCTAAGCGTCATGCAGTTTTGCAGTGCAGACCAACCCCTCGGCCAACAAATACCCGGAAAAGCGGCGTGGTTGCGTAGCTCGCACGTGAAGCGTGAAGGCCCCTTTCCCCGCTGATGTTATGCCACACGAGTGAGTTCGGCGGTGTCGTGAGCATTGAAGCGGTTCATGAGTGCAATGCGGATATTGGGCAAGTATCTCCGGCCCAATCCTGCCGTCGGCCCACAATCATCAAAACTAAGCTCGCAGGCTGCTTTTCGGACATTCGGCGATGCGATTTGCGAGGTACTACCGAACGATGTCTTCTGTAGTGGCACCGTTGGCGGTGGAGAAGTGACCCCTGCCCCAGAGGGGTCTTGGCACGCCAACTGTTGGTCGGTTGCTCGAGCCTAGAATTGGACCTAGGTGGCATGTGGGGCCTTTGGAACGCTTTCGATGCCCAGCTGGCAGATCACTGCCATCTTGTCTCCGACATGGGCGACGAAACCGGTATCCAGAACGCTGTGCTCGCTGAGTCACAGATAGATTTTCCAAGGTCGCGCGGGCCATCTTATCCGCCCGGTCGAAAACCCGCTGATATTGTTGGTCATATTTGGGGCTAGCCTGCGGCCAGCCCCACTCACGAAAGGATCAAACGATGAAGTCCCAATCGTGAAAGTCGACGGCTTGATCGACCTTGATCACCATCTCGGCATCGGTGAAGTCAGTGTCGAGGTTCACGCGGATCCAGGTTGTCGCGCCCCCGTGCAGTTGCTGGATCTGGCCCACCTCGGAAAAGGCAGCCTTGTCAATCCATTCTAGCGCCTGATTGCCTGCGATCTGATCGTTGGCATCAATGGCTGACAGGTCAATCTTATCGTATTCGCGGCCCTTGCCCCAAGACCACTGATGGTCCCAATCGACGATGGTGTCGAAAGTATCGGCAGTGGACTCAGAGGCCTCTTTGAACACAAAGTGATCGCTGCCGTTGCCGCCATACATGCTGTCAGCACTCGCGCCTCCGAACAGTCGGTCATCCCCGGCACCCGCAATCAGCATGTCGTTACCATCGCCGCCCTTCAGAACATCATCCCCGCCCCAGCTTTTGAGGATGTTGTCGGCCTCATTTCCGAACATGAAGTCCGTGTTGTCAGTCCCCTCGACGTTTTCGACATCGCGATACGTATCCCCCCAGGCATGTCCGCGGCCTCCGATACCGTCGGCCAGATTGACGGAAACGCCGGTCATATTGGCAGTTGCAACGCCATTGCCGTCATCCCTGTAGGACACCCAATCAGACCCACGACCGCCATCGAAGTGGTCTCCGCCAGCGCCGCCGACCATCCAATCGTCACCGTCGCCAGCATAAAGTTCATCCAGACCATCGCCACCATAAAGGCTGTCTGCGCCGTCACCGCCCGAAAGCAGGTCGTCCCCGCCATAACCGCGGAGCTGGTCGTTGCCACCGAAAGAGTCGAAGTAGTTGTCTCCGTCATCTCCAAATAGCTGGTCTGAATATTGCGACCCCATAACATTCTCGATGTTGTAAAGCGTGTCGCCTGCCGCATGACCGCCATGGCCAAGACCAGAGTAGAGGTCCACATTCACGCCTGCGGTCGAGGCAAAATAGCTGACCTGATCCTTGTCCCCCTCACCGCCATCCAGCGTGTCCGCGCCCAGACTGCCAAAGAACACATCGTTCCCGTCTGCTCCGTAGAGATAGTTGTTCGCAGCATTGCCGTAGATCCTGTCGCCCAAAGACGAGCCAACCACGTTCTCGATACTGAAATATGTGTCCCCCTCGGCATCGCCGCGACCACCTGCACCGGTTGCAAGGTTGATGACAAGGCCGTTGCCATATGCGTCGCCCACCGCCCCGGTATAGTCGACCCAGTCGCTGCCGATGCCACCATGCATCTCATCAGCGCCTGCTCCGCCATAGAGCCTGTCATTCCCTCTGCCGCCAACCAGCGTGTCGTCACCCAACCCGCCCGAAAGCGTATCGTTCCCGGTACCGCCCGAAAGGTAATCGTCGCCACCAAAACCATAGAGGGTGTCATTGTAAGACGTTCCAAAAAGAACATCTTCCGAGTTGGTTCCATAAAAAGTCTCGCCCCAGTTCCACCAAGGATAATTTCGAATGGGCATTGTCTTGTCTCCTGTCTCGCCCACACCGGGGCAGTTGATCTGGCCGGACCATTCCGGCGCTGATTGCAGATCTAGACGCGCGAGCAGGCAGCTGCTTGAGGGCTGTCGGAGGGTATGTTGATGATATCTTGATCGCTGTGTGAGCGTTTCGGACGCGGCCCCGATAAGTGGGTGAATGCGGCGATTGATGCACCCGATGATTTACTGGTCTAAGCAAGCAGAGTCGGGATGATTTTGCTGCCCTGCCAATGCGATGGGTCCAATAGCAAAACCCGTGCGCGGTTTTCCAACCGGCACGGGTTTCGGGGATAGAGGGTGTCAAAGCCGTTTGATCGTCGCTGGCGACCCGCCTCAGGGTATTGGCCGTCGCGCTGAAAAGAGCTGGAGCGGCTCAATCATGCGGTTGTTCTGTGTTCGGCACGTTCGATATGGTGCCCTATCAACTGGGCAGTCTGTTCGCGACACAGGATCGGCCCAAAATGGTTCGCCCCTGAATGAACCACAACGCGGGCCTGCTTTGTTTCGCCGGCTAGCACTTCGACAATCCGGCGTGTGTGCATATGGGTTTCGGCCCCGTAAATCAGGGTAAAGGGGATGTCCTCGGGCACAGGTATCCGGCGCTCTTCATAAAGCAGCGCGCCGCAGTCCAAAGGCGCTTTGGGGGCCCATTTTGCCAATGCTTCGCGACGCTGGGGCGAAAGCGCCTCCCACGCGCCAAGGCCGCCCCAGAACTCAGTTACCAACTGCGCGCCAAATTCTGGCAACCCTCTGTCAACGGCGTCCTGTACAGAAATTCCGAGGATCTCGAGATCCTGAAACAAGCTGCGGTCGGCGGCCTTGCCCGGGCGCAGAACATGAAAAGCCGTCGGTTCATAGAGGCACAGGGACGCAACATGTTCCGGGTGTCTCTGTGCGATATGCAATGCAACGCCACCCCCAAAAGAGTGGCCAATCAGATGTGCCGGACGCCCGAGGCGGTGCAGGTGTTTGACCAACGGTTCGGCTTCGATTTCCAGCCGGTAGTCTTCCATTGTCCAACCCCGCGCGACCATCTCGGTTTCGGCAAGTTGTGGGAACAAGATGTTACGCCTCTGCCCAAGGGCGTCTTGCAGATAGCGCCACTGCTTTGCGCCCGATCCGGAACTATGAAGGGCCAAGACCGGGTGGCTCCGCGAAGGTTCGGCATCGCAGAGTGGAGAGGGGCGCTGGTGCGTCTGCGCTACAGGCGCTTCATGTTCGCCCAGAGGGCTTTGTGGGGTGGGTGATGGCATGGCAATGTCCTTTGCAACGATCTGAGTCCTGGCGGAACTGTCACACCGGCCGCGCGGCCGGTCGGTTCGCGCATGCTTCGATCCTCGCGTCAAAAGCGCATCCTCTGCTTGATGGTGGTGTGAGGAGTTGCTGAGGATTGCGCGCGTTCAGGCGGCGGCAGAAATTACCAGGGGCCACAGAAATGCAATCGATGCAGTCCCTTGACCTGATTTTTGCCACTTTCCGCAGCATCACCGGAGCGTTAACCTTGCCTTATGGAATACAGGTTCGACAAGTTTACGCTCAGCAAGGCACGGGTTGAGCTGCGGTCTAACGATGCGTTGGTAGCGTTAGAGCCCAAGACCTTCGATCTGCTGCTTTTTCTTGTCGAAAACCACCACCGCGCCGTCAGCAAGGACCAGGTGCTTGAAGCCGTCTGGCCGGGTGTATTTGTTTCGGATGCGTCGATCTCTCAATCCCTCAAACAGCTCCGCCGCGCGCTTGGAGATGACGGAAAAAACCAGAATTTCATCAAGACGCTCCGCGGCAAAGGCTACCGATTTGTGGCAGATGTGACCGAGGTAGCCTCAAAGCCCGCAACGCCGCGAGACCCCCCGCTTTCGACGCTGCAAGGGCAGCAAACACACCAATTGCCCGGTGTCGCCGTCTTGCCTTTTGACCTGGTCGGGGAAACAAATGGCGATCTGATCATGTCAGTGGCCATTGCGCATGACGTCATCCAGGCACTTTCCCGTCTTCATTGGCTGCGTGTGATCGCCAGAGCCACTGCATTCCAATTCAAAGACCGCCCCTTGAATGAGGTCACAGAACAACTGGGCGTCAAATACTGCCTGACAGGAACCATTGAACGTTTGGCGGATCGGCTGATGATTACGGTCGAACTTGTCGATCTGTTGCGAAACAGCATTGTGTGGGTCGATCAGTTCGAGGGGTCCGTGGATGATGTTCACGACCTGCGCGCAAAGATTGTTCGCGGCACCATGGCCTCGATCGAAATGCGCATATCCCGGCACGAGGCGCGTTTTCTGCAATCAGCCGCAACCGAAAGCCTTGATGCCTGGTCGTCGTTTCATGTCGGTTTGGTCCATATGTACCGCTTCACGCAATCGAGCAATGCGCGCGCAATTTCCCTGTTTGATCGCGCAATTTCTCTGGACCCAGCCTTTGCAAAAGCGCACGCGGCGCTGTCCTTCGCTCATTTCCAAAGCGCCTTCAATGTATATGAGGGGACCGACACGGCACAGTCGACAAAGATCGCCATTGCGGCAGCCGAACGCAGTCTGGAACTGGATGAGTTTGACCATTTCGCGAACTTTGTCCGCGGCAGGGCCTGCTGGCTGACCGGGGATTTGGAACCAGGGCTCGATTGGGTGTCGCGATCCATCGAGATAAATCCGAACTTCGCCCAAGGGTACTATTCCAAAGGGCTTCTGGGTGTGTTGTCGGATACCGACATCGATTTCGAGGGCGCCTCGGAACAAGCCACATTGCTCAGCCCGATGGACCCATTGATCTACGGGTTCCACGGTATCCGCGCCCTGGGCTACCTGAACCAGGGTGCATATTCCGATGCCGCGCTATGGGCCAACAAATCGGCAAACGCGCCAAACGCATTGGTTATTATGGATCTGGTCGCCGTGATTGCCAACGATCTGGCCGGCCATGGCGATGCAGCGCAAAGATGGGCCTCTCGGGCGCTCGAACGCTATCCCGGCATAGACGGCGGGTATCTGTTCAGCGCTCTGCCCTTCCGCAACCCGGACTTTCAAACGGTGGCTCTGCAAGTGCTGGGCAAATACGGGATATAGCCGCTGCCCAAAGGTTCTGCTGACGAGCCATGAAATAGGGTTGTTTTTTTACAGGCTCGGACTGTTTTGCGAGCCTCTTAGCTTTTGACTTCACGAAATCATCACGCAGTCATCAATTTCGGATCAAGCAGCAAGATCGGGATCTTTCTAAGGCTGATGCACACAGATCACCCCTTTGAGAGGACCCAAAATGCAACGGCTTGCAATCTTCCTTTACGGCGTTTTTGCCTACGTGCTTTTTCTGGCAGTCTTTGGCTATATGGCGGCCTTTCTCCTGCAACTTTTGGTGCCAAAAGCCATCAACGATCCCGGCCTTGCCGCCCCCGGTGGCCTCTTCGGAGCCAGCGTTGTCAACGTAGCTCTGATCGCCTTCTTCGGCCTTTTGCACAGTCTGCTGGCAAGAGACTGGATGAAAGAAAAACTCTACGCCATTCTGCCCCGGGCTGCCGAGCGCAGCACATATGTAGTTCAGTCGAGCCTCTGTCTTGCGCTCGCGATGTGGCTGTGGCAACCCATGGACATGACGCTCTGGTCCCTCGCGGGGCCCTCGCAGATCGTGCCTTTCGCAACATTTGCACTGGGCGCGGCGATTGTACTCTGGTCCACCTTCCTGATCGATCATTTTGAGCTCTTTGGCCTGCGTCAGAGCTGGACACATCTGCGCGGCACCCCGATGCCGACGCCCGAGTTCAAAACACCCGCGCTCTACCGGATCGTCCGCCACCCCATGCAGCTTGGGATCATTATTCTGCTTTTCTCAACGCCTCAACTGACGGTTGGTCACCTGCTCTTTGCAGGGTCGATGACCGCCTACATCTTCGTCGGCCTCTATTTCGAAGAACGCGCTTTGCTGCGCATGTTTGGTGCCCGCTACGCGGCCTATCAAAGAAACGTTCCCTTCTTGTTTCCAAGGCTTGTGCGCAGGAACGCCCGGCAACCCCGCAAAGCAGAATTCTAAGCCCGGGCCTTTCCCGCGGACCAAAAGCTCGGCCCGCACTTCCATTTCGCTCCTGATAGGATTTGAAACGATGGCACAGCACCAGATAATCACCTGCCAAACCGAGATGCTTGATCGCCCAATCTGGCATTCGCTCAGCACAAACCTCTCCCACTTCGCAGAGTGCACGGGTACAGCGCGCGCATTGCCGCGCGAGATGAGCCCCTTTGCGGCCAGCCAAGGATTTGCCCGACATCAGATCCAGGACTTCCTTTCGCTTATTGCGCATAGGAAAGAGCCGGTCACAACGATCGAAGCCAAAACACCGATTTGTCCGCGACAATGCTGGGGGGAGGATCCCGTCACCGGTGTCCAGATGATTGCCAAGCGACCGATGCCGCCCCGAAATACATTCGAAATCTGTGAGCTGGGCCAAACAAATGCAGCGCAGATGCTTGATCTGGCCAAACTCTGCAAACCGGGGCCGTTTCGGTCGCAAACAAACCGCTTGGGTGATTTCATCGGCACATTCCGGGACGGCGCGCTTGTCGCGATGGCGGGCCAGCGTCTGAAGCTACCAGGCTATACCGAGATCAGCGCTCTATGTGTCGATCCTGCGTTTCGCGGACGCGGCATGGGCACTGAGCTGGTGCGCCGCATGTGTGACCGTATCCGCGACGCAGGCAATACTCCATTTCTACATGCTTACGCGTCGAATACATCGGCCATCGCACTCTACGAGCACTTGGGTTTCGTAACGCGCACCCGGGTTGAAGCAACAAATTGGGTTCGAAACGCCGCAGTCCAATGAGTCGCGGTTGTGTTGAAGGAAGGGCTCACATCGGGAGACTGACATTATTGTCGTGCCCAAAGGAGGACGGCCCTTAGCCGACTTTGAGCGCCTCCTCGAAATTCTGCGGTCGCAGCCCGCTTTGCGGCCATTCGCTGCAAGAGCAGTGTTTTGACAAGGCCGAACTCACAGTTTGCGGACGAAGCCGACTTTCCTTTGACCGAAACGAATGTCTGCTTTTAGTGTGCAAAGTGAGTATTCGTGTCGGTGCCAATGACATTTTCTTCGAAAGACATCGAACCATTCACTGCGTTTGAATGGAATGGTTGGGAAAAAGCAGCAGAAGCTTACCATGATCATTGGGGAGCACTGTCGACGCAATCTGCCCTCCCAATGCTCCGATTGGCGAAGGTCAAGCATGGCTCGAAGGTCCTTGATGTAGCAACCGGTGCAGGCTACGTCACGGCAGCGGCTAAGAGCATTGGGGCAGTTCCCATCGGTTTGGATTTCTCAAGCGCCCAAGTTGAGCTGGCCCGAAAAACATATCCCGGCACCGAATTCGTCCAGGGCGACGCACAAGAATTGCCATTTGATGATCAAGCATTCGATGCAGTGGTTATGGGATTTGGAATGAACCATCTTCCGGAACCAGAGAAAGCTGCTCAAGAAGCGTGGCGTGTCTTGAGGCCAGGTGGAGCTTTTGCATTCTCCGTGTGGGCTGCACCGGCAGAAGGTGAAGGCTTCGGGATTGTCTTGGCCGCCATCGAAAAGCACGGGGTCTCAGACATCAAACTCCCTGCGGCTCCGCCATACTTTCGCTTTGCTGATCCAGCGGAAGTCAAAGCCATTCTGGAACCGACAGGCTTCACAAGAGTTTCAACAGTTGGAGCGGCTCAAACTTGGCGTCATTCTAGTCCAGACCAGGTATTTGACGCCTTTAACAAGGGTGCAGTTCGCGCAACTGCAATGTTGAATTCGCAACCTGAAAGCGCGCGCGAGCGGATCAAAGAAGTGGTGCGCGCTGAAGTTTGTGAACTCGCGCAGGGCGACGAATATCAGATACCCGTTCCAGCTTCTCTTTCAGTAGGCTTCAAGGAAAGCTGACATTCGCTGCGGTGCGCGGCGGTTGTAAATATGGGCTCACAGCGGTCATCTGACGCTTCCGGTCAGGTTCACCAGCGCGCTCGACGTATTCAACAGCGGCAGTGCGGACTTTTCTGACATTTGGTGTAGGGTATGCATGATTGGTTGGAGGACCGGAGCATGAAATGTTGAAAGACTTGTTCCTTAACTTCGAAGGAGTGCTTGAGAGAAACCCAGTACGGGCATTTGTCTTCCTGTTGGTGTCGCATTTCGCGTTCTTTTTGTTGTTGATATTCGCAACCAATGCATTCCCAAATCGCGATGTTCTTGTTGCAAATATTGTGATCTGGATTTGGCTATTTTGGATGATCTATCTTGGTGTGCCGACCATTAGGTATTTGAACCGAAAATACGGGAGCATGAAGTAGTTCTGGGCTCACAGCGGTCATCTGACGTTTCCGGTCAGGTTCACCAGCGCGCTCGACGTATTCAACGGCGGCAGTGCGGACTTTCCCGACATTCGATTTTGAGCCTTCGCTGAAGCAGCATCCGTTCGCATGCGCGGCAGGTCGATCTCTGCAACGCAGCGCATGTCGCCAATCCGGTCACTCGCGTTGGTCGATTTCTCTCGAACCAAGAGCGCACTTTCGCCGCCGCTTGATCCGACATTTTAGACGCGGACAATTTTGACGTTCGCCATAACAACGCGAATGACGGTTATCGTTTCCTCACTCTTCTCAGATTAAATTCTGTTCCATCCTGTCTTTGTCGATTCTCAAATCGGACAGCATCCGTTTTGCCCAGGACAGAGTTCCTGAAGACAGCAAGAACACTTCTGGAATGACAAGCCACTCGCCAACCCAAACGCCGCCAGAGCGCTCATGTTGGTGCAAGGTAAGTTCCCCGATTTGCTCCGATCTTTGGCGCCCAAGCCTTGCAACAGCTTCGGCAAATTCACTGGCCCGCTGGTTGCGCTTATGATGCATCGAGGACGACGCACCCTTGCCGTTTTCATGGCATTCGCAAATCTCCCCGATGTCGCTGGATGAGAGCAGGTTGATGTTGTGCGCGATCTTGCAGATCGACGCACAGAGCCCACCGAGTGCGGAGGCAATATCAGCAACGCCATCACGTGCGTTCTGCCAATGTGGTTCGGCTGCGTTCAACCCAAGCGCCTCTGCCATGCCAACCTTTACCTCAGCCCCTTTTCCGTCTTCGTAGTTGGACAGATCACCCAAGGGTCCGCCGACCTGAACCAACGCCCCGCGTCTTTCCGCCTCGGTGATCACCTCACGACGGCGCAACAGCTCTGCGCGCCAGACTTCAAACTTGGTCCGGAGCAGCATTGGGATCGCATGTTGCCCGTTGGTACGCCCGATCATTCGCGTATTGGGGTGCGCCTCGATCAGACCCGTCAGGGAGGACACGAGCTGATCGAGGTCGCTCAACACGGTCGCCAGACCGAGCCTCATTTGCATCGCAAGCGCAGTATCCATGATGTCTTGTGTCGTACTTTTGAAATGGACGAACTTGGCGAGATCCTCGCCCACGTGTTCGCGCAGCTGCCCGACCAGTCCCACTATGGGTCGCCCGACAAGCCCCATGTCCTGGCGCAAGCGCTCCTGATCGAGCTTTCCAATGCAAAACCCGTCCAGCGCAACGACCGCTTCGTCCGGTACGAGACCCACATTTCTTTGCACTCGCGCCAGGGTTTGTTCGACTTTGATCCATGCGGAGATTGTGGAAGATTCCGACCAGATACGGCGCATATCTGTGCTGGAAAAGCTGCCTTGCATGAGCTGCCATTCAAGCATCACCTAACCCTCCCTGCGCCAGTTTGCGTTCTTTCATGATGCCGCGAATGCGGAAGGCAATCGCCCCGGCACCAAGGATCAGGAAGGCGAGCGCGATCGGGCGCTCGACAAAGATAAGCGCACCGGCATCTGACATCAGCAACGATTGCCGGAAGGTTTCTTCTGCGCCCTTGGCCAATACAAAGGAGATCACGAAGGCCGCGATGTTGAAGTCATATTTGCGCATCAGCCAGCCGATAAAACCAGCACAGGTCATCACCGTCACATCGAACATGGAGCCGCGCGCCGAATAGGCCGCAACAAAGGCTGTCATGAAGATCAGCGGATAGAGCACATTGGTCGGGATTTTCAGGATCAGTTGCGCGACTTGCGTGGCTCCGAAATAACCGATCAGACCATAGGCAATGATACCCAGCATTCCGCAGGCAAAGAGCTTGTAGACAAGTTCCTTGTCGGTCAGGAACAGCGTCGGCCCGACTTGGATGCCGTGGATCAGAAACACGCCCAACAGGATCGCCCCAATCGTCGAGCCTGGAATACCCAATGTCAGCAGTGGAGCCATGGAAGGACCGGATACAGCGTTGTTCGCCGCTTCGGGTGCTGCAACGCCCTCCAATGCGCCCTTGCCCCATTGTTCAGGGTTTTTAGCGCGGCGCTTGCCTTCTCCATAGGAGATAAACGCCGCAATAGCTGACCCCAGACCCGGCAGAACACCGATGCCGGCACCGATGAACCCGCCCCGCACGGCATGGGGCAGACAGGGTTTGTATTCTTCCCATGTCAGATCATTGCCGTCAGCGGAGCTTTCGTTTTCCTTGGTCTCGCCAGTTGCTTTTCGCCGTTCTTCAACCTGCGCAAATACTTCGCCCAAGACAAAGACACCAATCATCAGCGGTACGAGGCCGATCCCGTTGGAGAGATCAAACGAGCCGAACGTGTAGCGCTCTTCGCTGGAAATCGGATCGAGCCCTACCATTGCCACCAGAATACCCAGGAGCGCGGAGGCCAGACCTTTGACGATGGACTTTCCGATCACCGAGCCAATCACGACAAAGGCCGCAAAGTAGATGGCAAAGGTTTCTGGCGGTCCGAGTTTCAGCGCAATTGCGGCGATGAACCCCACCCCAACAACCAACAGAACGTCGCCCATGAGATCGCCGATCACGGATGAGATTGTGGCAACTTTCATTGCCTTGCCCGCTTTACCAGCGCGGGCCAGTGGATAGCCGTCAATCTGCGTTGCGGCGCTCGCGGCAGTGCCAGGCGTATTGAACAGGATCGCCGCAATAGAGCCGCCATAGCGCCCGGATTTTCCGATCACATAAAGAAAGGCGAGTGCAAAGAGCGGTGACATATAGAATGTGATGGGCAGCAGCATCGCGATTGCAGCTGATGCCGTCAGACCCGGCGTTGCGCCCACGATCATGCCAACGGCAGCGGCAAGAACGATGGCAAAAAGTAGTATCGGGTCGGTGATGACCGAAAGAAGGGCGGGAAAAATTTCCATGAGACTTACCCCTGTAGCCAGCTAAGCAGGTCAAACACTTCGCCATAGGGCGGGAAGACACCAAGCAGCACAAAAAAGATGAGGTGGAAGACCAGCGGGCAGATGACCACGGAGACCGCAAGGCCAATCCAGCTCCGCATACCGAACATGTAAAGCACGATGGGAGCCACTATGGCCGTGGGCAGCAAGTAGCCAAACCAGCGGAATGACTGTTGGTAGATCAGCGCAATGATGAACAGCGCGATAATCTGCGGAGTGGCATTGTTGTCTCCGCTTGCTGTAGCGACATCTCCGGTCTGACGGGATGCACCAACCAACAAGAGGCACGACAAGCCCAGAAGAGCGACGGAGGCAGCAAAGGGCACGATCCCGGCCCAGGTGTCGCCGGGTGATGCAGCGGGCACCTGCCACGCGCCCCAGATGGCCGCAAGTGAAACGATGGCCAGCACAAGACCTTCGGCATAAGCGCGCATGTCATCCTCCCTGAATAATGCGTGGACAGAAAGAAGCCGGGAGATCATCGATCCCCCGGCCATGAGGACTTAGTTGGTCAAGCTTTCAATCAAAGGAGTGGCGTCCTCTTTCATAGAAATCAGCGTTGCCTTGGCATCCGCGCCGTTCTGATAGACCGGGCCAGTGCCGCGCGACGCCAGCAGCTCGGCGAACTCGGGCTTGGCCGCAATCTGTTCAAGCGCAGCTTCCATTGCTGCGACAACCTCGGCAGGCGTGCCCTTCGGAGCAAACACGATCACCGGCGAGGAGACTGCGGCAAACGGAATGCCCAACTCTCCAAAAGCAGGTACATCTTTCATGATGCCATCGCGTTCTTGACTGTTGACGGCCAGGGCGCGCAGTTGATCTTCGAACCCGGCCAGCTGTTGTACGCCCAAGAAGCCGAAATCGGCTTGTTCACCGATCAGAGCGGCGCGGGTTGGCCCGCCACCTTTGAACGGCACATCCTGCGCTTCGATACCGTTATTGGCCAGAAAGCCCAGACCACCAACATGGTGGAAACCACCGCGGCCTGAATGCGCCCAACGAAGCGAGCCGGGGTCAGCCTTCGCTGCGTCGATCACGTCTTGAACAGACTGGAACGGGCTGTTCTTCGGGACCATCAGTGAGGTTTGCAATTGGCCGACCTGTGCAACGAACTCAAAGCTGTCCAGTGCATCAATGTCCGTGTCGCGGGTCATGGTGGACAGCAGGAATGAGCCACCAGAGGTCATCATCATCGTGTAGCCATCAGGCCGTGCGCCAACGACAGAATTGGCCCCATTCAAGCCACCCGAGCCGGGCTTGTTCACGACAACAACCGGCACATCCAAAATGCCTTCGGCTGCCGCTGAGATAGCGCGGGCATATGCATCAGTGCCGCCGCCTGCCTTGTAGGGCACAACCAGGTTGATCGGGCGTTTGGGCCAGTCAGCCGCAAAGCTGGCTGTGGCTGATGCCGCAAGGGCGATGCTTGCCAGTGCGGCAGAAATAAGTGTTCTGCGTTTCATAGAGTCCTCCCTAGTTTCTCTCCTGATCTCACCTAGCAGATGGTTGAGATTGCGAAAAATGCAAAGATGTTTAGTTTACTTGCAAATCATGTAAGTGACGGTGACGAACATGAACATCAAAGCGCTTCGTGCATTCAGAGCTACGCTGTCTGAGGGATCACTCGCAGCAGCAGCAAACATACTGCACCTTTCGCAACCGGCGGTAAGCCGCTTGATTTCCGGCCTTGAAGGTGAATTGCGGCTTGACCTCTTTGATCGCAGCGGTCGGAACCTCACCCCAACACCCGAGGGTCTTGCATTTTATCGCGAAGCGGGCCGTATTCTCGATAATCTGGATGAGATCCCCGGCATCGCCGCCGAGATTCGTGCAGGCCGCACCCAGAACCTTCGGATCGTCGCCATGCCACGGATCGCGCGCGCCTTGGCGTCCCCCGCTGTCGGTCAATTTGTTAGGGCAAACCCTGATACCAATATCAGCCTCGATGTGCGCGCCCGCAGAGAAGCTGGCAAGTGGTTGGCTGGTCGAGAATATGATGTGGGTATTGGCGCTCTGCCCGTCGAACATCCCGACATCCGAACCGAACTGTTGTTGCGCGTAAGAGCGCAAGCCGTCGTACCAATTGATCATCCACTTGCCAATCTGAAGGAAATTTCCATTGACGATCTGGCTGATGTTCCCGTTGTCCGACTCATGCACGGATTGCTATTGCGCGATCAACTGGATGATATGTTTCGATCCGCAGGGATATTGCCAAAGCAAACTTGCGAGGTCGCTTCTTCATCGCTGGCATGTGCTCTCGTAGCAGATGGCGGTGGTGTCACAATCGCAGATGAACTTGTTGCGGCGGATGTGGATAAGACCCGCGTTCAGACGGTCCCAATCACACCTGAACGTTGGATGTCGTTTGGTCTCCTGTTTCCGCGGCATTCAGAACCAAACGAGGCGCGTGACCAGTTCGTTGAAGTACTAAAATCGCATGTCGCAACACTCGCGGCATCGAGCCAGTCGATAGAGGTAGTAAGTTAGCAATATACTCAGTCCCGCAGAACCTTCTGTTGGAAGGTCAACATTGAGAGAGGCGATATCCAGAAAACTGACGTTGCAGAGCCTACACGGGCAGAGGCAATGCCCGATGCAGATGGACTGATCGAATTGCAATTGGCAAGTGGTCACCGGCTACGGATCAGTGGCGGATACGATCCGGATGCGGTCGCGCCCTTGGTGCGGCATCTGACATGATCCCCGTTCCGGTGAACACATGCTCATAGGCATGAAGGGCAACCCCATGGTCGCGCTCCAAGGCCACAAGGGTTTCGTTCTCGATCAAAGTGATTTCGAGGATATCTAGAAACTCCGAGTACATGCCCTTGCCCGTCGCATAGCCTTCTCCTTCAAGACCAAAGCCTTCGATCAGATTGATGCTGTCGTGGGCTGCCATTGCTGCGCCGCCTACAACTGCGGTACGGATGCTAAGCGGCGTTCCGATAGTCTCCTCCCATTCCGGTCTCCGGCAACTTGTCCAGCCTGGATCGAAGAGCCGTTGTTGGCTGGATCACAGCCAAGACGCCCGGCGCAATGATGAGCACGATCCCTGCTTTCTCTGAACAAAACCTAACAATGGTCATCATTCGATAGCGTTTGTTACAGGTTCGCATTTTTGGTCAACGGAATACTTGGAAGATAAAACCCAGTCGGGTTGCCTTTTCCCACCAAACAATTGGCCCCGATTGTCGCTGGCTTTCTACGTGAGGTCTGTTGGGTTGAGAGCTGGTCTCGGTCGAAAAGCGGTGTAGAATGTGGTTCTCTGCGGTGATGAGTGATACCGAAGCACTCGGCATAGCGTCATTTTGATTGTCTGCAGTCCAAAATCTATGCTGTGCTTCGCCGTTGCCGTAAACATCAACGCGAAATCTGAAATTCCAAGCCCAAGTGTCTTCGTAAGAGTAGAAGTATTCAAAGCGTCCCTCTTGCCAATGATCAAAGATATACGGTCCCGACCGCGACGGACTCGCTGCATTGATCGGCAAATCGATCACTTCACCAAGGGGCGCGCTCAGGACAACACGTGTAAAATTTTCTTCCTTAAGAATTTGAAATGGCAATAAATATTCTCTTTTCTCTCGTGCTCAACGCCAAGTAAATTGGTCTTTTGCATCAACGACTGAACATGTGCTCCGACATGAGACCAAACCTTCCATCAGCTTCCAGAAGAAACCATCGATTGCTTTCTGGCCTCATGCGGCCCCAGTTTCCAGTTTCAATTTCGTTGCAGCTTTCTTTGGCGTGAGATTGCTCACGCACGAGTAGGGCCACTGGCCTCAGATTTCTTGGGGAGCAGTCCTTCAAATCCATTGGAATGGCTGATGACGTGGATCATCGTCGCAACCGTCCTTTTTTCACGCACGGCCTCTTTGGAAAGACATGAAACGAGACTATTTGCGGCTCATCTCCAGTGCTACAAATACCTCTTGCCAAACAGCATCAAATTTTACGTGTACTTCGTCGCAGATTTTCAGAACGTCTCTCATGGCTGCGGCTTGGGTTAGAAAATCCGGGAACTGCTCCTGCATCAATAGCGCTTGTGCGAGCGCTGTTTCGGTGTCTCCCGCCGCATAGTTAATGGCAATGCTGTAAGCGTGGTACCACGGCAAATCCGGCAGGTCAGTTTGTCGAATATCAAGCAATGCTGCGCTGTATCGGTTTTCAACGAAATGGCAGCCTGCGCGGACGAGCCGTGCAGTGCCATTTTCCATCGGATTTAGATCGATCGCTTGATCGAGCTGGATCATGGCGCGTCTGAAATACCCTGCCAGATAGTTAAGGCAACCAAACGCTGCCAAGGCATCGGCGCGCCCTGAGTTTAGTGTGAGCGACCTTTGGGACGATGCGAGGAATTCGTCAAACTCGCCTCGATGGTATTGCACCATGGCCAAAGACTGATGGGCAAAGGCATTTGAAAGATCGTTTGCGACTGCCCTCTTGGCATGGTGGTAGGCATCATCCAGGACCGGATGACCCGGTCTACTGTTGGTTCCAAACCGAAACTCATCCAGTAGGAGCACTGCCAGCGCCGCTGCGCCATCGCTTGATTTCGGATCATTTGTCAACGCGTCCGTGAGACCGGCCCGTACCGACGCATGTAGTACACTGTCACGGGTCCGCATATACTCGTAGTACTGCGCGATCCAGCGATATGTGCCCCACTTTGCCGTGCTGCACAGGCGGCGTGCGTCCTCTTGTTCAGTCAAGCGAAGCAGGTGCCGCCTATTTGCAATGCGCCCCGCAATCAGAAGCGAAATCTTGTCCTGGAAGTCGAAGAGATTCTGTAGTGTGCAGGTATCTTCGAGCCGCTCTGAGAGGAGAGTGTCGTCTGAGGTGGCGTCTATCAACTTAAACGTAACACGCACTTTTTCTGCGGACTTTCGAATACTGCCTTCAATGATGAAATCTACCTTGAGCCGATGATGAATTTCCTGGGCGCTGAGACCTGCACCCGCCAGTGCAGTTGTGGTCACACGCGAAAAGACAAACAGATCCCGAAACCGCGACAGGTTCGTGATCACGTCCTCGGTCAGTCCAGATGCGAACAAGGCATCTTCGGAATTGGGCGTGAGACATTCAAAGGGCAATACGGCGATCGAAGGTCTGTCCTTGACCTGTGCTGAAGTGGCGGTCGTGACGACGTCTTGCGGCACAGGGTCTACAGCGCCAGAGCTGCTTCGAGTGTCACCCAATTCCTGCACCTCTGCGACGAATCTAAGCCCTTTTCCGTGTATCGTTTGGATGAACTGGCTCGCGTTCTCGCTTTCGTTCAGAGCGTTACGGGCGGATCGTATTCTGCTGCTGATGGCGCTGTCCGAGATCGCTCGACCATCCCAGACCGCTTCCACGATTTCAGATTTGGACACCATCCTATGCTGATTTTCGACCAGAAACTGGATCAACGTAAAGACTTGCGGTTCAATTGGCACAAGACCGCCACTTTTGCGAAGTTCGAATTTCTCGGTATCGAGCTCGTAAGTGCTGAAGCTATAGATCATGGGGCAGCCTCGGGCAGAAATCGCGTAGTTCTAACGAATATCTACAGATTTCCTAAAAGCTTTCAATGACGGGCACGGCTACCATTATCGACGGCGAGATTGTGGCGGGACGATAACCATCAACACTGTCGTTCTCTCATCGCTCGAAACAGTAAGTTCAAAAAGCGACAGTTTTTCGTATTTAATGGAGCTATGAAAAGTGAAACTTGTACCAGTGTCTTTTGCCGTCGCCTTGGCATCCCTGCAGGCCGCGTTCGCTGATCCCGCTGTTGCGCCAAACAGCTTGTTCTCGAACGGCATCCTTGTCAACGATCTTGTGTTTGAAGGCCGTATGGCGTCGGGACTATTCTTCGATGAATTGCCGCCAGGTGAGCCGGCCGCGGACCTTCAAGAACTGGCCGCCAATCCCCTAGGCAAGATCAGTTAGGCGACTACCGAAACGCCATTGCACCTGCTTGGCAACAAGCAAGAGCATTGAGCCGGGCAAGATGTTAGGCCGAAGCCTGTTCGCGATTTCGTGACCGCAGCATCAGCAACGGCATTGAATTACATTGCCGGGATCGACTTCCGCCCCGCCAGTGACCGGGTAACCGTTTTAGCCAGGGCGCTCACCACGCCTGATCGATGCAAGGACTATCGGGTCTACCTTAGCCTGGATCTGGGCGATCGCGACACGCTGGGTTTCGGGGCGGCTTCGGTCGGTGCCGGCAACACGACAAGTTTTGTGGCCTTTCAGCGCAGAATTTAGCCAACCGAAACGCGCATGAGCGACGACAATTATCAATGAGTACGCTGTTAGCGAGGATAATCCATGTGGATCAAGTACAAGGCAAAAGAAGGCGATACGTTGCAATCCATTGTGAAACAGTTTCGGATCAAGGATCCTGACACAATTCTGAAGCACCCCAAGAACCGCAAGTGCCTGCCCCTGCTCAAAAAGAAAGGTGCCACTCTAACAAAGGGATCCGAAATTTGGCTGCCAGATCCAAGGGCCAAGGCTTTTCTGATCAAGGGGCCGCGCGGGCAGACTGTCTTAACCGAAAAAGAGTACCAGACACTACTTTCGAATGTGCACAAAACGATGGACCGCGCCTATTCCGCGCTTCGAATAAGATACACCTACGCAATCGGCCGTCACGACACCCAATGCAAGATCAATGACAACCAATGGTTCGTCTCATTTGTGGTCAACAGGTTTTCTTCGGTTGATGAACCAATGAAGAGCAGAATGCGCGCCGGCCGGGCCTTGATACAGCTTGCTCAGACAACCAAAGGCCGGAAATACAAGAAATTCGCAAGCGAGCTAGAAACCGCAGAGGAAGTCATCACCGCCTACACCAACGATGTGCATAAGTGGGTCGGCGATCTTATCGGGTCTGCAGAACGCACGGTGGCTCGCCTGAAAATGGTCAAGGAGGTCGGGAAGTTCTGCGGGACGGTCGTTGCCGTCACCCTCGCAGCCCCCGCCAGCCTGTCGGCAGGCGTACTGGTCGGCGCGCTCTCCAATACAGGTGTCAGCCTGACCTTTGACGGCGCAGATGCCCTAGGGCGCATGGATGCCGGTCTAAAGCAGCGGTCGCCCGGCGACATTGCCAAGAGAGTTGCCGCTAACGCCATTGCAGGTGCCGCAGGGGGCGCCATCGCAGGTGGGATCGCCAAATATGCGGCCAAGCCACTGGTGAATGCTTTGGCATCGCGACCCGTCATGACCACTCAGCTTTCCAGATTGTCTCAAAGCCGACTTGTGTCGCGCGTGCTGGATCAGGAGGCAAAGGCCGTCGCCAAGGAACTGGTGAAGGTGAATGCCGAGGCTTTTTCTAAAGGTATCCAGAACTTCCCTGAAAGAGTTGTGACCAAAGCCATCACGAAGTTCTTTGTCAGGTTCGGGACTAGCGGGTTCAGCAAGTTGTTGAACTCCAATGGCGACGTCAATCGTGAGATCGCCACCTGGATGACCCAAAATCCCGCGAAAGTTGGCCAGAAAAGCGGTGAGGCCGTGGGCGCCGCGGCCGCCACTGACCTCGCAAATGGGCGCATCGCCGACATTCTGTATGCGCAGGTTCTGGCATCAAAGGAAGCAGAGTTCCGGAAGATTCTTCGTGCTGAAATGGAGGCCTATGTGAAGGCACAATCAAAGCGATAAGGTCGTCAATCATCGAACGCGTCCATTCCCGACATCACCGGAAAAGCCGTCGCGATCAACCTTTTGAACACAACGAGAATAAGGCGAGATCTGCTTCACCCCAACGCTCAGGAGGATGATCACCTTCACCCAGTTCTTACATCACAGATATCAGGATCCTGTGCTGCGGTTAGCTGGTCGCCATACGAAATAGTTCAGTGAACCGCGCCTGACTTCAGGTCAATAAAATCGGACATCGGTCTATCACAATTACATCAAAGCCTCGATAGCGGCTTTAGAAATCAGGAATTCGACATGGCCACGACAGCATTTTTCAATGACATAACCGGACATCTCTTTGTCAATGACGATGAGCTTGACGCCCAGATCACAATCACACGCCTTACGGACGGACGCCTACAGATCAACGCCGGCGACATTCCAATTGCCGGCGGCCCGGCGACCCTAACACTGACCAAGCTGATCTTCGTGTCTGGGCTTGGTGGCGATGATCACATCAGACTGGATGACACCAGCGGTCCCATGCCACCGCTTGTGGTTCGGTCCGGACATGGCGATGATCAGGTGTTCGGCGCTCAAGGGGCAGATCGGCTGTTCGGTTCCAGCGGTAACGACTTGCTCAGTGGCTTCGACGGTGATGACATTCTCGACGGAGGCAGCGGCAACGATCAGCTTGTTGGTGGTGCGGGAAGCGACAGGCTTTTTGGCGGCGTCGGCAATGATCTCTTTATCTGGCAAAACAATGATGGCTCAGATTTCATTGAAGGCGGCGCCGGTTTTGACACCGTTCAGGTCAACGGTGCGAACAGCTCGGGCGACCGGTTCGAGATCCGCATGGAGGGAGGGCGGATCATGCTGGAACGCAAAAATCTCGGGCCAGTCACTCTCGACATCGGCGCGTCAGAGGTTCTGGATATCAATGGTCGGGGCGGCAACGATGTGATCATCGCCTCCGATGGCCTGGCAGAGCTTGGCGTACGGCTGGAACTCGACGGTGGCATAGGCGCAGACGTTGTGGTCGGCGGCGACAGCGCAGACGTCGTTCAGGGCGGGCTTGATGACGACATCCTCCTTGGCGGGCGTGGCAATGATGCTGTTTACGGCGGTACGGGCGACGACGTGATGATCTGGCATGGTGGCCACGGCAATGATCTGATTGATGGCGGCGACGGTCAGGACACTGCGCAGTTCAACTTTTTCGATCCAACGCGGGATGTTGTGCGCGTGCGCTCTGACAATGGTCGCGTGCGCATCGAAGACGGGACTTCCACGATCTACGTGACGGACGCAGAGATCACAAACATCAATCTTCTTGAAGATAACGATTGGTTCGAGGCCGGCGGCACCGGGATCGAAACTCTGACCGGATTTGAGGTCTATGGTGGCGCAGGCGCGGATACGCTTATTGGCGGCGGCGGTGGTGATCTGCTTGATGGCGGCGCCGATCATGATCAATTGCGCGGACGTGCCGGAGACGACGAACTCCAGGGCGGTCTGGGCAACGATGTCCTTCTGGGCGGTTCGGGCGATGACTTGATGATTTGGTCCGAAGGCGACGGCAACGACCGTATGGACGGCGGCCCCGGGAAAGATGGGGCTGTGTTCAGTTTTAGCGATCTTCCCGACAAAATCGACCTGTCGTTCGAGACCTCGCTGCTTCATGTAGAGAACACCGGCCCGGCCTGGAGCCTGAATCGCCTGAGCACCACGGAAGCCGTTGAAATCCACGCGGGAGACGGCGACGACCAGGTCAAATTAGGCGATCTATCAGCCGCACCGGATGTGGATACCGTCATTGTGGACGGTGAGACGGGCGATGATGTGATTTACGCACGCAGCATACAGTCCGACGTCAATCTTGTGCTTCGCGGCGGCACGGGAGCCGATATTTTATTCGCCGGCAACACCAGTGCGGCGTTGGTTGGTGGTTCTGGTGCTGATCAACTCTATAGTTTTGATGGTGATGATACGCTCATTGGCGGGGATGACACGGACCTGCTGGTCGCGGGTAAGGGCGACGACCTGCTTTTGGGCGATGACGGCAATGACACTCTGATCGCTGGTGACGGCGATGACTTTTTGTTTGGCGGCGATGGCAATGACATCCTGTTTGGCGGAGAGGGGTTCGATTTCATCGATGGAGGTGCAGGTGAAGACGTCGCGTATAATGGCGAGGTAATTATCAATCTTGGTCTATCTGCCCGATCGGAGGTCGGCCCAGACACCGCGCCGCTGCTGGCCAGGGCCGATCCCGAAGCAATCGAAGTATTGTGGGACCCCCAAAAACACGGCGCAACCATATTTCGAAACTTCGAAGTCGGCATCGACAAAATTGTCATCGCTGCTCCGATTGGTATGGTCACGCGATCCGGCGCCCCCGACAATGACGATTCTCTAATGTTGGAAACAGACGACATTGGGCGAACGATCTTGTCTGTACGTTCCAACGATGATGCCTTCTATGAGCAATGGATACTTGAAGGGAATGGCCTTAATGGCCTTACACTCGACGGGCTTGCCGACAGTATTGTGTTTCTGTGAGTTGGCGCAAAGCGACTTTGATGGAGTGGATACCCCCGCTCTACGGCATCGCAATGTGCCAGAATGGTGAAGTATCACCAAGCAACGAGGAGGGTATCCACTCCATCAAAGTTCAACACAGCAATATGCTGGCACCCGGGTATATGACGTTTCTAACGAGTACAGACCCGAAGAAGTTGCGGCCTTGGTTCCGCCAGCCCTAACGCGCCTGATGGATCGGCGACCCAACCGCGCTCAAGTCATTCAATCCTGCGATGTTTAGGTGTCCAATTAAGTGTTAGTGTTTGCATCCAACTACAATGCGGGCCTTTAAACCCTAGAATATGAAGGCTGACTAAACACCTATTTTAGGTGCAATTAAAGTTAGGGCATAGCCCGGCCCTAAGCCGACCTTGGACGTGGGTCGCCAACGCTGCATTCGCAGCCTGCTTTGCTGACATTCGCTGCGAACGCATCGCTGCAGCTGGTTCAGGCGACTGAAAAGCGAGACAAACCGAACTTTCAATCAATGATTCTGAACGTCCGCTCTCCTATTCCCGAGCATGTAAGTGTTTCGCCCATTCCTTACTGAAGTCTCCGAGTGGACAGAGATGATCATAGAGGTGTTGTCCCAGATCAGTCGACGCATATCCTTCGGCAACGCGATGAACAAATCCCGCCGCTTGAAGCTCCTTCAGTCGGGTGTTGAGTGCCGCAGGTGAGATTGTTTCGCATTCTTCTTGCAACTTTCGGAATGTGCATGGGCCAGTCTCGCTCAGCGTCCAAAGGACTCCCATAGACCAGTGCCGTCCAAGCAGGTCGAACAGAGCCATTATGGGCGCGCCGCTTTTTGAACCACGGACAGGCTGACCTGGTATCGGTATCTTAATCACTTGCTATACTTTCTGTAGTGCCCTATGTTGCTATGTAATTTATAGCAACCCGAGCCAGTATTGCCAATGACCAAGACTGATACTTACGAAATCCGTGATGATCGGTTCAAACGCAGCATCAAACTGGATGAGCCGATCGACCAAATCTGGACAGGTGGTAAATGGACAGAAGGACCGGTGTATTCTCCGACGTTCAGATGCCTGATCTGGAGCGACATTCCCAATGATCGACGGCTCCGCTGGGACGAACTGACCGGAGCAGTCGGAGACATCCGCTCAGGCCTCGGATGCTACACGAATGGCTCAACGCTCGACCGGCAAGGTCGGATTGTAGCTTGCGAGCATGGGACGCGCAGTGTCACCCGGATTGAGCATGATGGGTCGGTTACGACTCTGGCCAGTCATTTCGAGGGAAAGCGGTTCAACAGCCCCAACGATGTTGTGGTGCGATCAGATGACACGATCTGGTTCAGTGACCCGGCCTACGGGATCGAGTCTGACTACGAAGGGTTTCAGGCAGACCCAGAGCTTGACGGTGAACATGTCTATCGTCTCGATCCGGCCACCGGCGATGTCACACAAGTGACTACTGACTTTGCCTGTCCGAATGGACTTGCATTTTCGCTAGACGAGCAAACGCTGTATATCGCTGACAGTGGTGGCACGCGTTACGCAAGCGGAGAGCATCATATCCGCGCGTTCTTCGTTAGTGCAGACGGCAAGCTCTCAGGCGGGGATGTCTTTGCTGAATGCGAAGAAGGCGTCTTTGACGGATTTCGGCTCGATACCCAAGGCCGTATCTGGACGAGCGCAAAGGACGGCGTTCATTGTTACCACCCGGATGGCACGCTGCTGGGCAAGATTTTCGTCCCAGAAGAGGTCTCGAATGTTTGCTTTGGCGGGCCGAAACGCAATCGCCTGTTCATCACCGCCTCCACAAGCGTATATGCGGTCCTCTTGCCAACAACCGGCGCTTTGCTGTTCTGATGGCAGAGACTTTTGTGCTGAAGGCCCGCACTGGCCGCGCGTATCGTCTTGTGCAAGGCGCACAATTGAGAGTTACCAATACCTTCGGGTCTCAGGTAATCGACGCGTGGGCGTTCATGGCGGATGACATCGACTTAACCGCGTTCTCGGCCAGCAAGGCAACACGGTATCCGTCCCGTGCAAACCGGCGGGCAACCGATGCTCCGGTTGCGTCACAGACACCTGTAATCAGACAGACTTTATCGTTCATGGCGGCTCTCCTTTGGGAAGGATCAGCTTGTATCAAGCTGCTCTAAATCAAAGATTTCATATCCGCAGCGAAGGTCGGAAACGCATATAGCGAGGACTTAAGATCGCTGGCAGAGATGCCGTGACGCATGGCCATCGCAAAGAGATGAATCAGTTCGTCACCGTGATGGCCCAGAATATGAGCACCCAAGACTTGATCGCTACTCTTGTCGACTAAAACCTTCGACCAGGCTGCCGTTTCCGCATAGGTCTTGGTGGAAAACCACCCGGACATATCAGAAGCCGTAACTGAGACATCGAGACCCTTTTCCCGCGCTTCAGCTTCAGTCAGACCCACGGTGCTGAGCGCTGGAACGGTGTAGACGGCGCTGGGGATCACGCTGTAATCCGGCCTTTTAGTTGGTCCATGCACGATGTTGTGGCCGACAATCTGACCCTCATAGGTTGCGATGGGGGAAAGTTGAGCGGAGCTGGTGACAGCATCGCCCGCAACCCAGACTGAAGAGTTGGAGGTGGACCGCATCGTATCGTCGATCAGAATGCGAAGTCCGTCATGCCCGACACCGGCGGCATCGAGGTTAAGCCCGTCGATATTGGCGACGCGGCCTGCGCCGTTGACGACCCGCTCGGCTAAAAGACTTTGGTTTCTGCCGTCATGTTCGAATTCAACACGCAACCCGTCGGCAGTCTTCTCGATTGCCGTCACCGATACTCCGGTTTTAACCACAACGCCGAGGCGTTCGGTTTCCGCTTGCAGAGCCGCGACGGCGTCACTGTCCATACGTGGCAGCAGCTGTGGCAGCGCTTCAAGGATTGTCACCTGCACGCCGGCTCGCGCGTAGACGTGGCTGAACTCCATGGCTATGACACCGCCGCCAATGAAGACAACTTCTTTTGGCAATGTCGCATCGGACAGAACTTCGTCGGACGTGATCATGTGCTCGGCGCCGGGAATAGGCAGAGGCCTTGGCTTCGATCCTGTTGCGATAACGATGTCCTTGCCATGTATAACCTGACCTTTGACCTCAACCTCGTTCGGCCCGACAAAACGCGCAGTGCCTCGAAAGACATCACCGCGTTTTTCGGCCAACCCCTGCATGGCTTCAGGAATGAAACCAATTAGGTCTTTCTCTCGGTCGATCAGTTTCGTCCAATTGAGCTTTGGCTTGCTGACTTCGATCCCATGGATGGGGGCTTGTTCGATCTCGTGCATTGCATGGGCGGCCGCCACCAAAACCTTTTTTGGCGTGCAGCCGCGATTGGGACAGGTCCCGCCGAAATCGCGTGCTTCGATAAAGGCAATGGACTTTCCGGTTCCATGTGCCACGGAGGAAACACCGAACCCTGCATTGCCCCCGCCAATTATGATCACATCATATGACTCGCGCATATTGTTACTCCTCTCGTTCTAATTTCCGATTGCGGATCTTTGTCTATAGAGATCACACGGCGGAACCGAAGCATTCGGTGTGGATTTGCTCGGCGGGAACGCCTTGGCTTTCCAGGTCAGCCTGCACGTCGCCCAGGAACTGACAGGTACGCGCAAAGAGTAATGCGCGTCAGGTTTTTCGATCAGTCGAGCAAGCAATGCTCCGGTGATGCGTCCCCAGGAATTGCAATCGCGGCCATAGACATCTCCAATTGCCGGTCTGCTAACGGTTAGGCAAGCTCACGCGCAATGTGACGAGCCTCGGCCTGAGCTGAGGCGACCGAAGCTTTGTGACGCTCATCAGCAAATTCCTGGTACTCGGCCGCAGCTTCGAACATGCGTTCTGCGCCCAGGTACTTGCGCAATGTGCTGATATGCGCAGAAAGGTGACCCGAGTCATTGCGAATTCCACCGTCCTCAAAGCCGAATTCGCCAGCCGAAGTCAGCAGCACCAGTGTTTTGCCAGACATGATCGGTTCCAGAGGGAAGTCGCCGCGCGCCAAATCAAACGTAAATGTCTTGTTGATCCGGATGATCTGATCAAACCAAGCCTTCAGGGCTGCGGGCATGCCGTAGTTGTACATGGGCGTCGAAATCAGAAGGATGTCGGAGCGGTCGATCTCGTCAATCAGCGTATCAGACAAGCTGATCAAAGCGCTCTGTTCAGGAGTGCGTTCCTCTTCTGCTGTAAAGACGGACGCGATCCAATCGTTGGAAATGAAATCCGGCGGGGTCATTCCGACGTCACGCACAATAATTTCGACGTCCGGATCAACCGTTTTCCATTCTTCCACGAAACTGTCCGCCAAAGCGCGGGAAATGGAGTTATAGGCCGCAACAGGGTTGTCGGTGCGGCGCACGCTTGCGTCAATTCTCAGGATTGTGGTCATCTTGTCACCTAGTCAGTTTGCAATGAACCATTCAAAGGTGAAGCCAGAGACGCACAGGTACAAATGAAGAGAATTCTGAATAGAGTGAGCTGACCTCAGCCATCTCTAATCGCTGAAAAAATCTTTTCCAGATGAGACGCCGTCACAAGTACATCCGCGTCCCTGTTTGCGCCGCCGCTCAAGGATAGGCTGACCCCCGGTCTCCGTTCTCCAAATGGAATGGAAATTGTTGGGGCATTGAGGAAAGCGGCTTTCATCGATACCGACAGGATACGGGCGTTTTCCCGTGCAAAGACCCCTTTATCGCCGGTCACGGCTTGAACAGACGGCGGGTACGACGGCAATGTCGGGTAAAGCAGCATCTTCCCTGCCAGTTCCCTGCCAAAGTCTGAGATGAGTGCCCGCCGGATTTCCAGCAATGCCTGCAGACTTGTGCCAAGGATTGAAGCCGCCTGAGCAAGGCGATCCTGCACATTTGGGTCCAGACTGGTCTGCTGGTCTCCGACCAAACTTGGCAGAAGACGAAAGGCTTCGGCACTCACCAGCGTTCCATAGGTTTGGAAGATCTCCGTGACACGAGTGAAACTTCGGATATCAACCCTTTCCAATTCGATGCCATACTCGGACAAATGCTGCTGGGCCTGTTCGTACATTGTCTTGATTTCCAGGGTAAATCCCACCAGGGCATCTTCCCTCAGGCACAGAAGTTGACGGCAGGCGTGCCCGGTTTTTTTGCAATCCGACAAAACGCGATCCACAGCGCAAATCTGACTGACGTTTAAGGCGAGTGAGCCTGGCGTATCCAAGGAAGGTGCCAGAGGTAAAATCCCGGCGCTTTCATAGCGGTTCATAGTTGGGCGAAACCCCACAAGGCCCTGACAGGCGGCCGGAATGCGCACGGAGCCGGAGGTATCTGTGCCCAAGGCGATGTCGGCCAAGCCCAAGGCAACGGCTGATGCCGATCCGCTCGAGGAACCGCCAGGCACCATTGTACTGTCCAACGCATTCAGAGGGGTGCCGAAATGCGGATTAACTCCGAGCCCGGAGAAGGCGAATTCCGACATGTTCACATGGCCCAGAATGATCGCGCCCGCAGAACGGAGCCTGGCCACGATCGGGGCGTCATTGTCTGCTGGTTGAGGATCGATGGCCAAAGATCCCGCATGGCTTCGGAGCGCTTGCACGTCGATATTGGCCTTTACAGCAAGAAACTGGCCGTCCAACGGGCCAAGCAGCCTCCCTGCGGCCCGCCGCGCGGCGGCGGATCGGGCATCCTGCAACAGTCTATCTGGCGCAACGCCAAGGAATACCTCGCGTTGGGCGTCGAGCGAAGCCAGGAAGTCGCGCGCCCGTTGAAGGATATTCATGCCATCAGGACCGGAGCCCGGTAGTAGGGCAGCTCTTCAACCCGTACGCTTTGCCGGTCTGCCTCAAATTGCGTGAGCACGTGCTGCGCGATCTCTCCGAGTGTGGCGAACCAGACGTCGCCCCTTTTCAAGATAGATTCCATCCAGTCTTCCACCTGCCGCCACCGCGCCAAACGCCCGGTCAGGAAGGGATGCCAGATGCCAATCCAGAAACCACCTTCTTCGTATTGGGCTTCGAATTCCTCCCAAAATGGGGTCAGCCCGGCGCGTGGCCCGGCGACGGGCATCATGTAGCCAATCTCCTCAAAGTGGGCGAACTGCGGCCAGTCGTCGGTCCCCCAATGCGATGGAAGTTCGACTAAAGTCCGCCCGCCGGATCGCATGAGATATGGCAAATCATCCGCCATCAGCGAACTGTCATAGTCGAATTCATGCTTGTTCAGCAGGTCGATGACGGCTTGCGTCACATTGTAAACCGGTGCGCGATAGCCTTTTGGCACATTTCCTAGAACCCGCTTATGCGACTCCAGCGCGCGTTCAAACCAATAGGCTTGTTCAGACGAGCTGTGGTTTGTCGGGTCTTCGTGCAAATAGCCATGATGGCCGATTTCATGACCATCTTTCAGGATGGCTTGCATGGCATCTGGATATTGTTCCACGACCCATCCGGGTGCGAAGAAGGACTGTCTCAGCCCAAGACGTTTGTAGGTTTCTAGAATCCGAGGGATGGCAACCGTCGGCCCGTAGCGCCCCATGGAGATCGGATAGAGGCGATCATGCCCGTCGACCGGCTTTGCGATATGGATCAGGCTGTCCGCATCGATATCAAAGGTGATCGCACAGGCGCATCGCGCGCCGTTTGGCCAGATTATTTTCTTCTGCATGGTCTTGCTCCTCTGTCACAATTGCGGGGCGTTGTTCGTCAGCCAATCATCATACCAGCGCTGCAATGCGGATTTGACGGCGGCATATTCACTGGCGCTCAGCCTTTGATCAGCGGCGCGCTGCATGCAGTCGGTGATGTTTTGAAGAATTATCTTTTCGTCGCACTTTTTGGTCTCGCCGTGCGAAACGGCCAGTTGTCCGCCGGTGAAGACGCTATGGATATCCGTGGATTTTGCCGAGCTGACCAAAAGCTCAACCGGATCAACGCCGGGGTCCAACCAAGGCCCTTCAAGACGGTCCAGTCGCAGGATCACAAAGTCGGCGCGTTTGCCGACGGACAGGCTTCCGATGCTGCGATCCATACCCATCAAACGCGCGCCACCCATAGTGGCCATGTCGAAAACATCCTTCGCGGTCAGGGTGGGGTTCGCCCGATCACTTGACCAATAAAGGCTTTGCGCCAGACGCATTTCGGCGAACATATCGTCATCGCCTGCCAGGCTGGTCCCATCCATCCCCAGTGCGAGGTTGATGCCCATCCGCTTCATCAATGGCGCGGGTGCAATGCCGGACCGAAGCCGCAAATTGGAGCTAGGATTACACACGATATGCGCGCGCGCCTCGGCCACTCGCGCCAGGTCTTTTTCGTCTGCCCAGACCATATGCGCCAAAGATAAGCCGTCAGTGAGCAGGCCCGCTTTGCCCAATTCTGTAATAGCACCCTGAAAACACCAGGCTGTGGCCGATATGTGCTGCAGCCGAGACTCCTCGGCATGGGTGTGAACGCGCTGGCCGCTTTCGCGAACCTTGCTGGCGATGTCGCGCAGGGTCTTTCGGCCCGTCCAATGCGGTGCAGTGGGGCCAAACCACACATCAGCGCACTCAGAAGCCGCGTATTCGCCATGCATCCGGGACAGAAGCCGCACAAAGCTTTGCGGTTCAATACGTGTGCGCGCAACGTGTTGGCGTTGCAGTTTGCATCGCAGAACCTCGGGCAAGGTGGTCAGAAACGACTGGCTTTGCCCATAGGGATGCACAAGCTGGTTGTGCCATCTCTCGCCCGGCGCGATGGCACAGGACAGGCCAAGCCCATTATATACGGCGATTTTGTCCCTTATCTTCGCTTCGGCAAGGACCGCTGTCTGACCCGCGGTGCAGGCATCCACAACAGCCGTTACCCCATTCTTCAGCAAGCGCATTGCCGCGTATTCGGTGGCGAGGCGCGGCGCAACGTCAGCTGCGCCAGCGGAGGCGAAAATCCAAGGCTCTAACAGGTCATCCCGTATCCCTTGGTTGATTAGGTTGACCCCATAACAATGGTGATGCGCATTCACAAACCCCGGCAGGATCGCCGTGTTTGTGTCCAAGTGCACCCTTGCGCTGGGATAACGTGACTTCAATACGGCCAGAGGCGCCAAGCCACCTATTCTGCCGTCTAGAACATAAAGCGCGAAGTCGTTGTGACTGTGAAAGGCATCTTCGATGATCCAGCGGGCAGAAAAAATGTCGCCGACATCAGCAGTCATGAACAACAAATTCCAGTGCGCTCGGCTTGCCTTCGTCCCCGTTAACTGGAGTGATATCTTGCGGGCAGGCCGACATCACGGCGTAGACTGGCATCTCAGCTTTGAAGGTCATGCTGTCCCCCGGCTTTGACACTGGCGCAGCCCAGGCAAGGCTGCCATCTGGGTGAACTGGGACGTTCATCCACAGATTGAATGGCGCTGGCACATGCGGTGCTTTTTGCCCGATAGCAATCATGGCCTGCCTCAAGTTGTCGGCGCAATTGTCGTGATAGTCAGTGACGCCCAATTGCTTGTACCGGTTGGCATCGCAAGCGGCGACCGTAGTGTCATGAACACCCGGCGATGTGTCTTGGGTCAGCGTCAGAAGAGGATTGCGCAGATTGCTGACCAACCTGTCACCGACCTTTGGGAAAACAGACAGAAGATCCGTATGCACATGCGGCATAGACAAATATTCTTGCAGCTCTGCCGCATTGAACGCCCAGAAATCGCAGACTTGCCAGCCGGTCGGATTGGTGATGGTCAAAGTCTGCCCGGCTGTCAAACGCACCGCGACACCGCAACGTGCTGGCACTGTATACCGTTCTGCAATGACCGGGACGCCGTCGGCAGAGACCGTGCTGTCCAGAGTTTGATTGAAACCATCGGGTTGGGAAGGGTCAAAACTTTGCATGCGCAAGAACTCCTGATTAGGGGTTCAGAAACGCATGCTTCTCGGCAATTTAGAAATGACAAAAATTCAAGCGACGGATTAGATCGTTGCGGACGCGCTAATCTTCAAAAAACCTTTGACCGACGGCGCTGTCGCGAAACTCATCTGCTTGGTCCAATAGCCATTCCCGGAACACACGAACGCGTGCACGATTGGCGTAAGTTTCCGGGCAGACGAGAAAATAGCTCTTGTTCTTCAATGCCGTGTCAAAGGGGGCGACCAGCATATTACGTTCCAGAAAACGCGCGGCGGCCAAAAGGCTGACCAGGGCCACACCATGACCATCGCTTGCTGTCAGCAAGCAGATGTGTTCCTCGGAATAGGTGACATAGGGCTCGACATCACCAATCTGCAAGCCAGCCGCGTCCATCCAGCGCTCCCAACTCGGATCCGCATCAGAAAACCCGCTCCATTGGTATTCGATCAGACGAGACTTCCGAAGATCTTTGGGGGAACTCAGTGACTTCGCCTTTTCCACGCTGCAGACAGGGGCTACCCAATCATTCAAGACCCAAGCCACATTGCTGTCAGGATAATCGCCAAAACCATACCGAATGGCCACATCCACATCGCTGGATTTGAAATCCACCAGTTGATCGCTTGACAGAACCCTTACCGATATCTCCGGGTATTTCTCGTAAAAACCTCGCAGCCGCGGGCTAAGCCAGTTGGCGGCAAAGGATCCGGTGGTTGAGATTGTCAATGTGCCCGCAAGGTCGTCTTCCTCCAGCGCGAGAGAGGCGGCTTCGATGTTCTTGAAGGCCTCAATGATGTGGGGCGCGTAGTTGGCCCCATCCTCCGTCAGCTTCAAGGCGCGGGTCAGCCGGTGAAACAGGGGCACCCCAAGTTGATCCTCCAGCGATTTGATCTGATGGGAAATGGCAGTCGGAGTGACGCATAATTCATCGGCAGCATCCTTGAAACTCAGATGCCGGCAGGCCGCTTCGAAGGCCTGAATGCTTTTCAACGACGGTATCTTCGCCATGACGCGCGGCTTTGCTCTCCTGGTGCGATGCTAGTTCGTCGCTCTACTCTAACCCGATTGCCAGTTCTCATGTGGGCGAAATTCTCAGCCGTGAGGTGAAAACATCTAATTTGAGAAGATAGGGCATTCTCTCTTGAATTTGCGTGAAAGTTGGGAGGTTGTCTTGGATCCATTTTTGAACGTCACCGGCATCTGCAAGTCGTTTGGCGCAGTTCGTGCATTGCACAACGTCAATCTGCTGGCCTCGAAGGGCGAGTGCATTGCGATTTTGGGCGAGAACGGAGCGGGGAAAACCACGTTCGCAAGCGTTTTGATCGGCCTGTATCAGCCCGATAACGGCGAAATCAAACTGGGCGGAGCACCTGTTTCGGTGAGCAGCCCAGCAAAAGCTATTGAGCATGGGATCGGCATGATCCACCAGCATTTCAGCCTGGTCGGCGCGATGAACGCCGAAGAGAACATTCTGATCGGCTTGCCCAGCACAAAGAGGGGTGCCGAAGCGCGGGCGCGCATTCGGCAGCTTTGCAGCGACTTTGACTTTAACGTCGATTTCGACATCCGCGTCACGGAAATGCCTGTGGGCATGAAGCAAAGGGTGGAGATCCTTAAGGCGCTATTTCGCGATGTATCGATCCTGATCCTGGATGAACCCACCAGCGTTCTTGCCCCGACCGAAATCGCGCCGTTTCTCAAAGGGGTGCGCAAGCTGGTCGCCAACGGCTGCCTCGTCTTTTTCATCAGCCACAAGCTCGATGAAATCCGCGAAATTGCCGATCGCGTCATGGTAATGCGCCATGGGCGCGTCGAGGGTGTTCTTCCGGTTGCGACCACGCCCATGGCCCAGATGTCAGCGCTTATGATGGGAGAAAAACCGACCAGCGAAACGGTCGGGATGCCCAAGGCCGAAAAGGTGCGCAATGACACCAGCTCAGCACCGGACGCTCTGGTTGTCTCTGATGTCTGCCTGATCGATCCAGGCGGCGCGGAAATCCTGCAGGATCTGACCCTCACCGTGAAGGCTGGCGAAATCCTTGGAATCGCCGGGATCGACGGCAACGGCCAGACGGAGTTGAGCGAGGTGATCACCGGCCTCAAAAGGCAAACCAGCGGCGCCATCCATCTTAATGGCACCGAGATATCAAGCGCCTCCATCGCTTCGCGCATTGCAGATGGCATAGGCTTCGTGCCCGAGGACCGCCATGCCGAAGGTTTGGTCCTGTCGCTCAGTGTCGAAGAAAATCTTGCTTTTCGATCCATTGGCGATGACAGGTTCATGTCAGGCGGTCTGATTTCCCGGCGCGCGATGCACGAGATCGCAAGCGACGTGGTCGCGGCCTTCGACATTAGGCCCCCTGACCCAAAATTGAACGCCTCGGCATTATCCGGTGGCAATCAACAAAAGATCGTTCTGGCTCGTGAAGTGGCCAGGGCGCGCAATCTCTTGGTCGTCGTACAGCCGACAAAAGGGCTTGATGTCGGCGCAACGGACTTTGTTCAGAACCAGATCCGTGCCGTCGCCCAAAGCGGCGTGGGGGTTCTCTATATCTCCACTGAACTTGAACATGTGCTCGACATCTCTGACCGCGTCGCCGTGATGGCCTTTGGCCGGATCACTGGTGTTGTCGATCCAGAAAACACAACTCTTCAAGACATCGGGCTCTTGATGACGGCAGCGCCGGAGGAGGTAAAATGAACAGATTTACCATGCAACGCCGGATTGCGATTGCTTTGCTTTCAGCGCTGAGCGTTGGCGGCGTGCTGATCCTGCTGGACGGGCACAACCCGTTTGAGGCCTATAAGGTTCTGTTTCTGGAATCTTTCCTGAATTACTGGGGCTTCTCCAATACTTTAGTCAAAGCCTCGCCGATGCTTCTGGCCGGGCTGGCCGTGATCATTCCGATGCGCGCCGGTGTGTTCAATATCGGTGGCGAGGGGCAGATTTATATTGGTGGGTTGTTCGGCGCCGTCTTCGCTCTGGCGATCCCCAATCTGCCCGGTATATTGGGCGTGCCGCTGATATTTATCGCCGCCGCCGCCGGCGGGGCGTTTTGGGCGGCAATTCCTGCGTATCTCAAAGCCTATCGGGGCACGAATGAGGTCATTGTCACGCTGCTGATGAACTTCATTGCGATCCACATCGTCAGCTACGCCGTAGCTGGGCCGCTATTGGCCGAAGGCGCGCCATATCCTTATTCGGAGGAAGTCTCAGACGCCTATCGCCTGCCTATTCTGATGCCGCAATCTGATACCCATGCGGGCTTTGTATTCGGGCTGGGCATGACGATCATCTTGTATTTCTGGCTACGCTTCACGCCATCGGGTTTCCAACTGGACCTTGTGGGGCGCAATGCGCGCGCTGCGGCCTATGCCGGTGTGGACCAGAAAAAGACCATCATTCGCGCCATGTTGATTGGCGGCAGCCTTGCCGGTTTAGCCGGCGCAATCGAGGTGATCGGGTTGAAGTATCGCCTGTTCCACCTGTTTAGCGATGGCTACGGCTATGACGGAATTGTCGTCGCCTTCCTTGCGGCTCTTAATCCAATTGTCGCGCCTTTGACCGCGCTGTTCCTTGCCGGGCTCTCTGCCGGGGCGGGAACGATGCAACGCGCCGTCGGGGTCGACAGTTCCGTCATCGAAGTGGTCGAGGGGCTCGTCGTGGTTTTTGTCGCTGCCGCCCTCGTGACACCACGAACCACGTCAATATCCATTCTGAAGCTCCTGGCAAAAAACCTGCGGCTGCGCCGCCAAACACAACGCCGAAAGAAAGAGGCATAGGCTATGATTGATCTTGTTTTGCTGGGCGACGTCCTTGCCGGAACCGCCCGACTGGGTACGCCAATTGCTTTTGCTGCCCTTGGCGGGGTGATCGCGGAACGTGGCGGGTTGTACAACATCGGCCTCGAAGGTCAGATCCTTGCCGGAGCGCTTGGCGCTGCAGCTGGATCTTTCGCAACGGGCTCCGCCATGATCGGGCTCGGATGCGGGATCATTTGCGGCCTGATCTCTGGCCTGCTGCTTGGGTATATGTCGATCCGGCTGCGCATCAACCAGCTGGTTGGCGGTATCGCGCTCAACCTGCTGCTGGCCGGACTCACAGCTTTTCTGTCCCGTCAGATATTCGGGGCTCAGGCCGGAGGGGCGCGGGTAAACGGGTTCTCGCAGATCAATATTCCCTTCTTGTCAGATCTTCCCGTCGTTGGCCCGTCCCTGTTTTCCCAGGATCCGCTGTTCTACCTATTGATCGGATTGGCAATAGCAGCCTGGTTCTGGCTGATGAAATCCCACAAGGGTCTGGACCTGCGCGCCGTTGGTGAAAACCCGAAGGCCGCGGACTTGGCCGGGGTTCCTGTCTTTCGCATGCAATATCTCGCGATTGCAGTCAGCGGAGCCCTCGCGGCGCTGGCCGGAGTGCAACTGGTCTTGTCGCAAGTCTATGTGTTTGCGGAAGGCATGAGCGCGGGCAAAGGCTTCATTGCGCTTGCGGCAATCATCTTGGGACGTTGGTCGCCCATTGGCGCGATCTGCGCGGCGCTTTTCTTCGGCTTCTGTGATGCGGTGCAGTTCAAACTGCAATTCACTTCGCCAGAGATTCCCTATCAGCTCTTCCTGATCTTGCCTTACCTCGCATCGCTGGTCGCACTTGTGGTCCTCGGCGCTAAGGCCAGCGCACCTGCAAGCGTCGGACTGCCCTACGACCGAGAGCATCGATAAATCTCAGCCGTGACGTGAGAAACCATCGTTTTTCACGTCGCGATCCTCCCGTCACCCTGACAACACATATCCAATATGGGAGAACAACAATGCAATTGAAGTCCAAACTATTGGCGGGGCTTGCGGTACTGATGTTGGCCGGGCCTGCGGCCGCTGAGGGGATCGAACGCGCCGCGATCGTTATGCCCGGATCGATTTCTGATAATGGCTGGAACCAAGCCGGATTCGAAGGTCTCACCAAGGCAGGTGAAGTGCTTGGCTTTGAAGCCGCTTTTTCAGAAAGCGTGCATCAGCCGGAACAAATCGAAGTCCTGAGCGACTACGCACGCCGGGGGTATGACCTTGTGATCGGTCACGGCGGAGAGTTCCAGGACGCAGTGGAACGTGTCGCAGCACGCTTCCCAGAAACCATGTTCATGGTGAACAACGGGCTGGGCACAAAAGACAACATTGCCAACGCGGATTTCTATTTCAGTCAAATCGCTTATCTGATGGGCTACGTCGCGGGCTCCATGTCAGACACAGGCACCATCGGCATCATCGCGGCGCAACAGTTCAAATTCACGACCGACACGGTTGCTGGCTATGAAGCGGGGGCCAAAGCGGCCAATCCGGACGTCAGAGTGCTGGTTACCTGGACCGGCGACTGGGATGACATCGCCAAGGGCAAAGAAGCTGCTTTGAACCAAATTTCCCAAGGCGCCGATGTCGTCTGGCCGACAATGGACAGCGCGACGCTGGGCTCCATGCAGGCCGTTCAGGAAAAAGGCGTCTATGGCATCGGCATCTATCGTGATGCGATCAACGAATGGCCGGAAATCCTACAGTCCGCAATTTTGGATGTCCGAGGCAACATGCGGTCCTACCTGGATTTGGCAGCTGCTGGAAAACTGGAAGGTGCGCTCTACCGGGCGGATATGGGCAATGAATTGGCCATGCGGATCGGGTCGTTCCATTCAGATATCCCGGTGGACGTAGTGGATGAAGTCAACAATCTGATCGACGCCATGAAGTCAGGCACTTTGGTTGTAAATCCACAATAACGCGTCCCCAATAATCGCTACTCCTTATACTCTCGCCTCCAAGTCTGGGGGCGTTTTTTGTAATAGTAATCAATAACTTAAGCCTTTCTCTTGTACCGCGTGGGACTGTGTTTCCCCCGATTTCGTCGGAGTCGCTGTGCTTTCTATTGATGGTTTCTAGTTCTGCAATGTCCGAAAACAAACAACTCCAGGACTGCCTAAGATCCAACCATGCAAAACGCTCAATCAACATCGTCCTTGCAAAATCTGTGACCAGACATTCCTGCGCATTGCAGCATCGGTCGAACTGGGCTCACTCCGCGCTTTAGAGCAAGCGCAGCGTGCAGCGGCCAGAAAAGTCTCGCTTCGATGAGACGGCCCAGAGCCGACATCCGACCCAGTCCCTCGATGCTGCGGTCGCAGCCCGCGTTGCCGCCATTCGCTGCAGCCGCAAAATCTAGTCTGGTTCGAACTCACAGATCACAGGACTTTGCTGCCGCTGTAAGTATCGCCCCAATGTCTGGTTTGAGTTCCTGCTCAGACGTCTCTTGACTTCCCTTCAAGTTTGTTTAGTTTACCCTAAACTGTTTAGGGATAAATAAACATTATGAGCACCGACGCGACTTTCTCAGCACTTGCGCACCCTGTCAGGCGTCAGATGCTGGATAGACTTCTGGATGGGCCATCTACGGTGGGTCAGCTCGGCGCAAATCATGGCATATCTCCGGGAGCGATTTCCCAACACCTAAGTGTGCTCGAGAAGGCAGATATGATCCGCAGGACTTTGAACGGTCGCCAACACCACATCGAACTGGACAAGAGAGGATTCCAACCGGTTCTTACCTGGGCGGAACGGTATGGAGCTTTCTGGGGTGCCAATCTGGAGTCGTTGGGAGAGTTCCTAATGCGCGAGAAGTCCGATGAGCAGTGATGCTGCATCTGATGTCGATGAGGTCAAAGTATCAGCCTGGTACGCGGTGGGTGTTCGCCAGGCATTCTCTGCTTGGGCTAACCCCGGCAAAATTGAGAAATGGTTTGGCCCCGAAGGTTTTCGCGCCGAAGTCCTTGAGATGGATTTCAAGATTGGCGGTCGCTGGCGCTTCAAGATGATCTCGCAGTCCGGAGATGTCTCACATCATCACGGTCGATATCTGGCGATTGAACCCGGCAATCTGCTGTCGTTCACTTGGGAAAGCGAAGAAGACGGTGACCTGACAGAAGGGCGTGAAACGCGCGTTAGTGTTCGTTTCCGCGCCGAGGCGGGTGGCTCGCGAGTGACGTTGGTGCACAAACGACTTCCCACGCTCAAGGCAAAGCAGGTTCTCCAATCTGGATGGTCAAGTGGCATGCCGAAACTTCGACGACTTTTGGAAGGGACGCGGGATGACTGATGTTATTCGCGGAGGCTGTGCCTGTGGCGCCGTCAGATATGAAGTTCGCGCTGAAATTGAGTTCGCCTTCAATTGTCATTGTCGCAAGTGCCAGAGAGCAACTGGCGCTGGTCATTCATCGGCATTCGCGGTCCCGAAGGATGCGTTCAAATGCTCGGGGACGACTAGGGAATTTGCTTCCTCAAGTGACAACGGTGCTGTCACCCACGCCGGTTTCTGTCCAAAATGCGGTTCGCCAATGACCAGCCGCACCGAGAGGTTTCCCGAGCGCATATACATACATGCCGCCACAATGGACGAACCTTCCAACTTTACACCGGCGTTCGTGGTTTTTGGCAATGCGGCGCAACCTTGGGACCTACCAGATGATCAACTGGCGAATGCCTCACAGTAACTCGAGAAATTTGAAGCAAAAAAAGCGGTAATCGACAGCGGATCAGGATAACTAGCATTGGAAGCAATAGTGTCCGCCAAATCCTTTGTGAAGGAATACGAACACGCTCTCGGCACTCAAGATTGGAGCTCCGTTGCGCCGCTCATCAGCGACGACGCGATAGTGATCTTTTCGAATGGCTCCTTGCATGCAGGGAAAGCGGCGATTAGGGCGGCATACCAACACAACTTCGATACGATAAAGGGTGAAG
>NZ_JAVAMO010000069.1 GCF_030758345.1 Ruegeria discodermiae | reverse complement strand
GCGACAATTTCCGGCCCATTGTCTGAACGTATGAAACGGGGTGCCCCCCGAAAGTATGAACAGATCCGTCAGGACGTCGATTACATCGGTTGAGTTCAGCTTCCGCTCGACCCTGATTGCCAAACATTCCCGACTGTACTCATCAAGGATGTTCAGCGTCCGGAAGGCTTTGCCATCATCGGTTCGGCAATGGACGAAGTCATACGACCAAACGTGGTTGCGATGCTCCGGCCTCAGCCGAACACACGAGCCATGGTTCAGCCAGAGCCGTCCTTTCTTCGGTTGTTTCGCTGGCACTTTCAGCCCCTCTCGTCGCCAAAGCCGTTCAATTCGCCCATCGCTGACAGACCATCCAGCCTCTCTCAGCAGTGCAGCGAACCTGCGATAGCCATATCGGCCGTATTGACGGGTCAGCTCGATGATGTCGGCCACCAATCGGTCTTCGTCTGCGCGACCTTGTGAGACACGCCGTTGCGTGGACCGGTGTTGTCCAAGCACGCGGCAGGCGCGTCTCTCGGAAACGTTCAGCTGGTTGCGTACATGGCTGATGCAGGCGCGACGACGAGCGGGGCTCAGTAGTTTCCCTTGGCCGCCTCCGTGAGGATCAGTTTGTCCAACGTCAGATCTGAAACCGCGCGTCTCAGCCGCTCGTTCTCTTTCTGTAGCCGCTTCAGTTCCTTCAACTGATCTACACCCATTCCGCATTCGCCGTTGGGCTCGAACCAATGGCGCCTTCAACGGCTCATTTCTTTCGCCAGCGGTAATAGGTTTGTTCAA
>NZ_JAVAMO010000068.1 GCF_030758345.1 Ruegeria discodermiae | reverse complement strand
GTCTAGTTGACGAGCCTGCGTGATTTGAGGTTTGTACTGTTCGAAAAATTTCGAACAGGTTACTTGAGCATGATCTCGTTAAAGGGCTGTCATTTCCCCAAGGATGCAGTTTTGTACGCTGTTTACTTTTTTTGTCTGCGGTACACGGTGTCCTATCGTGACTTGGAAGAGATCATGGCTGAGCGCGGTGTGCGAGTTGACCATGCCACATTGAATAGGTGGGTTGTGAAATACTCACCGATCATCGCAGCTCGTGCGCAATCAAAGAAGCGTCCAACGCTGAGTTCATGGCACATGGACGAGGCCTATATTCGTGTTCGCGGCAAATGGATGTACCTCTATCGGGCCGTCGATAAAGCTGGGATTACTCTTGATTTCATGCTGTCTGAGCGTAGGAACCGTCCAGCAGCAGCACGGTTCTTTGGCAAAGCGCTGGCTTCAAATGGAATCCCGAGCAAGATCGTCATCGACAAAAGCGGAGCCAACGCGGCGGGCATTCGAAAGGTGAACAAAATCCTCAATCGGTTTGGCTGCCCAGCCAAAATCCAAACGGTCAGGTCCAAGTATCTGAATAACCTGATCGAATAGGATCATCGATTTATCAAGCGTCGCGTACGGCACATGTGTGGGTTCAAATCGTTCAGATCCGCATCAGCTACTTTGGACGGCATCGAGGTCGCCAACATGATCCGGAAGCGGCAATGCCCCAGCAATACGACGTCTGGCTTCCAGCTATTCGCCGAGATCGCAGGATAGGTGTATCCAGTAAGTCGCTAACTTTGGCCGTTCCAAATATTTGCGACACATCC
>NZ_JAVAMO010000067.1 GCF_030758345.1 Ruegeria discodermiae | reverse complement strand
GGGTTCTGTTGCAAACTTTGACGATTGACGCTCGAGAATGCAGAGAGTGAATAGCCGCTGGTGTTTATCTGCCGAAAGACTACTCATGATCTCCTTTAAAGGCGCACAATATCCCAAGGATGTGATCCTCTTTGCTGTGTTCTTCTACCTTCGATACGGCGTGTCGTACCGTGACCTTGAAGAAATCATGTCCGAGCGCGGCGTTGCGGTAGATCACTCGACGCTGAACCGTTGGGTGACAAAATACGCTAGTGCAATTGCCGATGTTGCGCGCAGACGAAAGGGACTGTGCGACCGTTCTTGGAGAATGGACGAGACTTACATCAAGGTGAAAGGAGCGTGGGTTTATCTCTATCGAGCTGTCGACAAGCACGGCAAGACGCTTGATTTCATGCTTTCCCCGCGACGAAACAAACCGGCTGCGACAAAGTTCTTCGCCAGGATGCTGGAGGTCAACGGGCTTCCGAGGAAGATTGTCATCGACAAAAGCGGAGCTAACACGGCCGGCATCAAAGCCATAAACAAGATGCTGAAAGGCTTTGGCTGTCCGATCCCAATCGAGATGGTCAGACAGAAGTATCTGAATAACATCGTGGAACAAGACCATCGCTTCATCAAGAGACGCACTCGGCCGATGTTAGGGTTCAAGGCCTTCGCTTCAGCGGCGGCTACACTGGACGGGATCGAAGTGGCGCACATGATCCGCAAAGGCCAAATCACGCCCGGAATCTGCCCGTTTCGTCAATTTGCAGAACTGGCGGCATAAGCCGCAGGTTCGGTTTCAACTCTTCGGTCAGTAAGGAACTTTGCAACAGATCC
>NZ_JAVAMO010000066.1 GCF_030758345.1 Ruegeria discodermiae | reverse complement strand
CGGTTCTGTCGCAAATTTCTTTGAGAGCTGAACAGATTGAACTAGTGAATTGATTATCCCGCCAGTTGGATGAACTGCTGAAACTGACGGAATCCGGGCGTGAATTGACCTTTGCGGATCATGTTGACCAGTTCAATGCCTGCCAGGACAGATGCGGCTGAAGCGAAAGACTTGAATCCCAGCATGAGTCTGATCCTTCGTTTGATGAAGCGGTGATCCTGTTCAATGATGTTATTGAGGTATTTCCGCCTGACCATTTCAATCGGGATGGGACAACCAAAGCTCTTGAGCATCTTGTTGATCGCCCTGATGCCAGCTGTATTGGCACCACTTTTGTCGATGACGATCTTTCGCGGTAGACCGTTCACCTCAAGCGCGCGGGCGAAGAACTTCGTAGCAGCGGCTTTATTCCGCCGCTCGGACAACATGAAATCCAGGGTCTTGCCGTGTTTGTCGATCGCTCGATAAAGATAAACCCATTCGCCTTTCACTTTCACATAGGTTTCATCCATGCGCCACGAACGGTCTGCGGGACGCTTTCTATACCGCGCTGTTTCAGCAATGAGGCCGGCATATCGGCTCACCCATCGGTTCAGAGTCGCGTGGTCCAGATCAACGCCACGTTCCGCCATGATTTCTTCCAGATCCCGGTAGGAAACACCGTAGCGCAGGTAGAAGAAAACCGCGTACAAGATTACGTCTTTCGGAAAATGCGCGCCCTTAAATGAGATCGCCACGGCCTGCTCCTGTCATGTTCCAGTGCGCGCTACCAGAAATACACTTGAACTGACAGGTGGCGGCGAAGTTTGCGACAGAACCC
>NZ_JAVAMO010000065.1 GCF_030758345.1 Ruegeria discodermiae | reverse complement strand
AACCTATCGGTGCCAGGATGGCATTGGTGTTGTCGATCTGGAATTCAAGAAACTCGTACCAAACGGCGTCTACACCGTCTGGCATGATTTCGCAATCTGGCCCCCAACTGAACCGTTTTTGGGGTTCTATGACACACCGCTTGGAGCACGCGATGGATCGGAAAACACTTTTGTGACCGATGCAGAAGGCAATGCCCGTTTTGTTCGGGAAATCACGCCATGTCTGCAATTGACAGGTGAACAGCTGATTTCTGAATTGGCAATTGCGTGGCACAGCGACGGTGAAACACATGGACCGTTGACGGGTGAGTTCTCCACGCAAACGCATGTTCACCTCTACGTGCCACTGCCCAAACGAACCGGATTGTAACAGGCATTGAGTTTGCGCCCCGAGCAATTCAGGCCCAACTTGATTGCAGTGCAGTTTATTGTCGATAGCAACTGCACTGCATCGATTAGAAAAAATAATGAAGGATAGTTTGAATCCTCCAAGCGTCAGCGAAGCCAACGAGGCAAAGGGCGAGCATTCAGCGGATACTTTGAGCGCTAGTGTCCGCTTTGAAGTAAGTTCTGTGTCTCTCTCCACAGCGCATAGTAGTTCGAACGAAAGATCAACAATTCTCCGATCAGCAGCCAAACCTCAATGGCTTCGGCATAGGATTAGAGCCCGATTAGAGCGATGAGCAGTGCGCGAAAAAAGTCAATCGGAATGGCGATCGAAGCATCCAATTTACTCAGAGCCTGCGCCTCGTCCGGCTCTCAAATTTTGCGCTTGCAGCGAACGGCTGGTTTGACGGGTGACGCCGCAGCATCGGGTGTTGTCGCTTAAGGTCCGGCTTTGGGCCGG
>NZ_JAVAMO010000064.1 GCF_030758345.1 Ruegeria discodermiae | reverse complement strand
CTAGGATCCCTAATGTGGTTTTCGTCGACTGTAATGCCTCTATCGCGACTTCACTAGAAAAGAACTGAAAGAGCTCCGTTCGGGTCCGCGACCAATGCACTACCGCTCCCTATTTCGCGGCTGAGAACCGTACCTTCTATCTCTTGCAAACCTTGAAGCGCTTCTGCAATTTGGGCGACGCGAATACTCGGAACCCAGACTGGGCCATGGTCGCTTTGGCTTGCGCTCTCTGTTCTGTATCCGACATTCGTCTCCTCCCGCACGATGAGCTGCGAGACACTTTCTGATGCATCTAAGGGAACGATACTCCAATTGAGCAATCTGCTATAAAAGTCGGCGGGAAACTCGCTTGCGGTCGCTAGATAGTGCTCTGGGCCGAACTGTCGGGTTGGAACAGGAAAAGCGTGACGCGACTGGCAGATCCCAAAATGAGCGCCAATTGGATCGCGCACAAGGCAATTGCGTCCCACACCAGGAACGTCAAAGGGTGCTTTTTCGACCGTGCCACAGAGTTCCAGAACCATCTCGGCCGCAGCGTCAACGTCCTGCACTTCGACGTAGGGAAGCCATCCAAATGGCGGCCCGCCATTGGCTGCAACGAACCCGGCACCGGCTTCATCCTCAGAAAGCGCAAGGATAAAGTCACGCTCCCCGCCACCCCACGCAAAATCCGTGGCGTGCTCGATCACGTAGCGCCATCGCGCAACCTTCTCATAGAAACATCGCGATAGCGCCGCATCTTCGGTAAAAAGGTCATGCCAGACGATCTGGCCTGCCTCCCTCTGTGGCATCGAATGGTCCTCAAGCATGCACAGCGAATAGCGTCGAACTGGGTCGCGTTCCTTGACCCATATCAACCGGTCAGAGTGGCGGTACGCGTCCGGCAAGA
>NZ_JAVAMO010000063.1 GCF_030758345.1 Ruegeria discodermiae | reverse complement strand
GCTTGCCGCTTGGCCAACGCGCAATGCACTTGGCTGTCAGGAGTCGGGGCGCGACAAATTGGTTGGTTCGCTTCCATCAGTTTTGACGCTTCGATATCGGAGATACTGATGGCACTGCGTCTGGGTCTCGCGCTTGTTGTCGTGCCCGAAAGCACCCGCCGAGACACGACGGAACTGGCTGATTTTTTGCGGGAAGAGCAAGTTGATGCGATCACTTTGCCGCCGCAGCTTGTTGGTTCGCCGCTAGGTGGTGATTCTGAGCATCCGCGACTTGTGGTGACAGCGGGCGCTCCCGCCATCGCTGATGCGACCCGGAAGCTCGCGATCGGGCGGACAGTCGTAAATGCCTACGGTCCCGCAGAGGCGGCAGTTTGCGCAACTGCGCATCAGGTTCGGCCCGAAGCAACTCACAACGCCATTCCGATCGGTAGTCCTATCGGCAATGTGAGGGTCTATATTGTGGACCGTTGCATGGAGCCCTTGCCGATCGGTGTCGAAGGTGAACTTTTGATCGGCGGTGATCAGGTGTCGCGCGGCTATATCGGTCAGCCGGGCCTCACCGCCGCGCATTTCGTGGCCGACCCGTTTGCCGAAACCCCGGGCGCGCGGCTTTACCGGACAGGTGATCTGGCGCGCTGGCGGCCGGATGGGACGCTGGACTTTCTAGGCCGTGCCGACGCGCAGATCAAAATCCGCGGCATGCGTGTCGAACTCGGAGAAATCGAAGCGGCGCTGAGCGGCTTTGATGATATTACTGACTGCGCGGTGATAGCCCAATCCACTAAGCAACCCGGCGAAACAAAGCTGGTAGCCTATCTGGTTCCAAAGAATCATCGCGACACCACCGTTCCTAGTGGATTTGGAGGATCTCGAAGAGCAGCATCTTTGCCC
>NZ_JAVAMO010000062.1 GCF_030758345.1 Ruegeria discodermiae | reverse complement strand
GATAAGTATCCCTTATCATGTTTCATTGATTTTGCTGCAAAAATGGCTCAGAATAACCCTCATGATGCCTCCTGCCCCCTATCTCCCACCCGCCTCCCCTGCCCTCTCCGCCGCAGACCAGGAGGCGCTCACCGATCTCTATGTGCGTGGCACTCCCGCCAATACGCTCCGGGCTTATGAGCGCGATCTGCTCTATGTGACCGCATGGAAGACGGCGCGCTTCGGGACGGCGCTGGACTGGCCGGAAAGTGAGGCCACGGCGCTGGCCTTCATCCTGGATCACGCCCGCGATCTGAATGACGCGGCACCAGACGATCGCGCCCGCCGGACGGCCGAGATGCTAATTGCGCAGGGCCTGCGCAAGTCGCTCGCCTGCCCGGCCCCGTCCACCCTGGACCGCCGCATTGCCTCCTGGCTGGCCTTTCACCGGATGAAGAACCTCCCCTCCCCGTTTGACGCGCCGCAGGTCAAGCAGGCCCGTGCCAAGGCAAGACGCGCCGCGGCCCGGCCCCCTGCCCCGAAGTCGCAGCACCCGATCACCCGCGATGTGCTGGAGCAGCTGCTGGCCACCTGCCGCGGCTCTCGCCGGGATTGCCGCGACCGGGCACTGCTGATGCTGGGCTGGGCCTCGGGCGGACGGCGGCGCTCGGAACTCACCGCGCTGAGGCGCGAGGATGTGTCCCTGAAAGAATTCGAGCAGAAAGGCCTGGTCTGGCTTTCCCTGCTGGAAACCAAAACCACCCAAAAAGGCGAGACCCCGCGACTGGTGCTCAAGGGCCGCGCAGCCCGGGCGCTGGTACATTGGATTGAGGTGGCCAACATCAAGGACGGGCCGTTGTTTCGCCCGATCTCCAAGGCCGACCGGGTGCTGAAACGCCGCCTTTCCCCGGATGCGAT
>NZ_JAVAMO010000061.1 GCF_030758345.1 Ruegeria discodermiae | reverse complement strand
CACCGGAGCCAACGACCTGCCTGTGGCGGGTGACGATGATGGGGCTGGATTCGAGACAAGCAAGAACGCGGCCTTCACCACGGCAAATGTGCTGGGCAACGACACGGATACGGATGGCGACACGCTCATCGTCTCGGCGCTCGACACCACGGGCACGCTGGGCCTAGTCACCGATAATGGCGACGGCACCTTCGATTACGATCCGAACGGGGCATTTGAGAACCTGGGCGTTGGTGAGAGCGCGACCGACAGCTTCAGCTACACTGTCTCGGACGGCCAGGGCGGCACCGATACCGCAACCGTAACCCTGACCGTCAATGGTGCGAATGACGAGGCTGAAGATCAGACGGACCCGGTCGATGGTGCCGTTGTCGGATTGTGGCAATTCTCTTCAGGCGCTCCGAACACTGACGAAGCACCGGGAGCCGACAATCCGGCTGAGTTGCGCAACGGTGCAACGGCGGCTGACGGTGGTGTCCGGCTGGATGGCAGGAACGATTATGTCCTGATCGACAACATGCCCGACTATGAGGTCGCTGAAGGTGGCGTGCGGATTTCGTTCTCTGTGAATGAGCTGTCTGGCCAATCCTCCGGCAACAACTATTCATCGGGGAATCTGCAGGCCCTGTTCTCGCGCGATTCCTCTGGTTTTGATGGTGGCGGGCATGTCACGGCGTTTGTTGATGGGGATGGCTCGATTGTTGTGCGTCACCAGACGCAAACAGACAGCTATGTCATCCGCAGCGATGCCAATCTGTTTGCAGCCGGAGACGAGATCGACTTGCAGTATGCGTTTGATGCGAAGGATGGCATGGAGCTGTTTGTCGGCGTGAACGGTGGCAACCTGGCGCTTGTGGGGGCCAATTCCCGGCCCGTCTTTGACGCAGACCCCGTCGCCCTGATTGGAAACTCCGAACCGTGGACGCTTGGCGCGTCGCAAGTCAGAAGCCAGGACGGCACCGCAGACCGGTTAAGCAGCTTCCTCGACGGAGAAATCGATCACTTCGAAGTCTTTAACGG
>NZ_JAVAMO010000060.1 GCF_030758345.1 Ruegeria discodermiae | reverse complement strand
GTTGTGCGTTCTTGCCGTGAACCGCGTTTTTCGGCGGAGGAATAATGATCTCAACCTCATGCCCGAACTTCTCGATCAGGCAGTCTGCCACGCCCTGGCCGTCATACGCACCATCCGCCAGAAACCGGCTCACATCGGCATCCATGTCGGATAGCAAGTGTGGCAGCGCCGTTTCATCGCCCACATGTTCCGTGGTCAACTCCGTCGCGGCGATATCACCGTTTTCCGGATCGAAGGCGATGTGGAGCTTGCGCCATGTTTTGCGGGCCTTCTTGGTGCTGTGCTTCTCTTCATACCAGTCGTTGCCGCCATGCACTTTCAGACCCGTGCTGTCCAGAATGAGGGTGGTTGGTTTACTCACAGCGCGCCGTTTTTGGGCGATCCTCAGCCCCTTGCCGCGTCGTGACAAGGTCGAGAAATCCGGCACCACAAGCTCCATGCCCATCAGCTTGGCAATCGACCGCATGAAGCCCTGAGTTTGTCTCAATGCTAGCCGAAACACGACCCGCAGAGTAAGGCAAATCTCGATCGCCAAATCGGTGTAGCGCGGCTGACCACCGCGTGTCTTGCGGCGTGGCGATGACCAATTCTGTGCCACTTCATCTGAAATCCAGATCGTCACATCGCCACGTTGTCGAAGGCTTTCGTTGTACGCCGACCAATTTGTGACCCGATACCTGGCCTTCGGGAACTTGTTCCTGAGGGCATGATTGAATTTGTAGGGCATCTACCGTCGCTCGCATCAGCGAAAACGCTGGAACTACCGCAACAGCTCGATCCCTGCAACACACCCCGTTGCCACCCAATCTTCCCGTTTCGCCTTGATGGCACCCCGGCCCCTGGCGATCCGCACATCCCGACCGGGAGGCACAACCGCCTCTACCGACTCCGCGTTTTCCGCATAGATTTCGTCAACATGCGCAATGCCGCGACGATCTTGTATTGCTTGAACGGATTCCCTTCCAAGCTTGACCAGATCTTCCATCCGAGCCCTCCTTTGTGTTGTCGCAGAGCTTGCCATAGTTTCCAGTTGAATAAGTTGACGCGGATCAAGGCGCCCGGCTGACGGCGAATGCTCAACCGCATCTCGACAAACCCACCTTCGCCGCAA
>NZ_JAVAMO010000006.1 GCF_030758345.1 Ruegeria discodermiae | reverse complement strand
GGGTTTCTTGTTTGCCTCGCGGGCAATCTCGATATCGGATTTGTAGCTCATGTGCGGCGACCCCTGTTGGACTGCGATGCATGCCGACGCATACGCTGACGGCTCTGCGCCACTCCTAACGCCGCGTCGCTTTGGGAAAGAGAGAAATTCCGACACTTTCTTGTCGCGAAGCGGCGTTGCCGAAAATGAGCTGTTTCAAATCGGAAACTGCGGGGTTCTATCAGGGCTTCAGGGGGTCCAGCCCCGCTGATCGGGTTGGAAATGCACCAGCCGGTCGCCAAGCGCCAGCCCGCCGGAGCGTTCGACCCAGGCGGTCACACCGCGCCGATCTTTTGCTGCCGGTTTGAAATCAGCGCCATGACCTGGCGCCTCTGCTTCGATCTCTTTGCCGGGCAGGGTGCAGGGGCGATTCTCCATATCTACGGTCAACACCACCCCCGATGGTCCCTGCAACCGCGACGATGGCGGGATATGGGTGAAATCGGGAATACCCCGGATCACCAGATTGGCCCCCAGCAGCGCCGGATCGAGCTGAGCCAGACCCATGGTTTGCGCGATGGTCTCAAGCTCTTCCTGAGACAGGATGCTCAATTGCCGGACATTCCGGATTTCGGTGCCTTCCGGATACAGGTTGCGCACCCGCGAGCAGGACGCCCGGGTCGCGCCGCCATGGCGTTCGCCCGGCAGTCCTGCAAGTCCGAGATTGAGGTGATCGGTGGATTGCGCTCGCAGTGATCCCCCCGCCGCAACATGGCCCAGCCAGACCACCTCGCCCGCATAACCACTTTCCTTCAGAACCGGCATGCCGAATCCCCGCTTTTTGTGCAAATGCGGTTTCAGTTTGAAGGGTTACAGGTGTTTGGCAACAAAAAGCGCGCCTCAAGGGGCCGTGTTAAACTCCGAACGGCCACGCGCCCAAAGGCAGATTGCAAGAATGGCCAGCAGGACGAAGCCCAGTTCCATCCATTCTTCGGCAATGCCCAAGCCGCTATCGAGCCTATCACTCAGTTCAATGCCCAGCGGTGCCAATTTGCGGCCCGCACCGTCAATTGTCTTGGACAACACAGCCAGTACGAAGCTGCCGCCCGCGGCCAACGCCCAGGCCGATCCACGACGCAGCGTGCGCCACCAATCCCCGAAGTTCTCGCGTACCATGCGGATCACGACGCTGAGGATCAATGCGATCACCAGTAACCCGATCAGCTTTTCACCAAGCGGCGCATCGCCGGTGTAAAGACGCGCTTTCAGGATACCTTCGCTGAGATAGGCCTTGTCCATGTCCAGCTCGCGCGCAGCAAAAAGCAAAAACAGCAGGACAAAATGCCAGCCGCGCCCCAGCGCGGTGCCCGGTGCCACCCAGATCAGCAACAGCGCCGCGTAGCCCCAGAGCAAAGCCGAGGCGGTTTCCACCGATCCCCCTTCACTGGTCACGCTCTTGGGATCAGGCGAAAGCCCGGCGCCGAAAATCAGGAAGGCAGCGATGATCAGACAGGCAATCCAGAAAGGTAATAAGGAACCACCACCCCGGACCGGCAGGGAAATGGTGCTGTGATCGTTCAATGTCGCCATTGCGCGGCGTCCTTCCGGATTGGGTGGGTCTACAAAGTCGTCACAATTTAGGGATGGCCCATGCGGCGCGCAATGGCGCGCGCGCAGGAAGTTCACCACGGTAACGAAAATGCGACGCAGCGTCAGCCGCGTCGCGCGCTCTTCAACCGGCCCATATGGGTCAGGTTGTGGGTTCCGGCTCCATTCCGCCCTCGGGTGGCGTGGATTTCGGTTTGGTTTTCGGGATCGCGGTCACGCTGGGCGCGCTGCCCTGATCCGGCGTGTCACCTTCGTCATCCTCAGAGGTGGGCGGATCGCCGCGCATCACCCGCTCGATCTCTTCGCCGGTCAGGGTTTCGTATTCCAGCAGACCTTCGGCCAGACGTTCCCATTCCTCGGACTTCTCGGTGAGGATCTGATACGCCTGCTCATAGCCTTCCTGAATCAGGCGTTTGACCTCTTCCTCGATCAACTCCTTCGTATGGGCCGAAACCGAGAAACCCGCAGTATTGCCGCTATAACCCTCATGCGCCTCGGCATAGTCGATATTGCCAACCTTGTCGGACATGCCCCAGCGCATCACCATCGCGCGCGCCAATTGGCTGGCCTGCTGGATGTCACCAGCCGGACCGTTCGAGACATTGTCCTCGCCGTATTTGATGATCTCAGCTGCTTTACCGGCCATGGTCATGGCGAGTTTCTGCTGACATTCCGAGCGGTGCCAGTTCAACCGATCGATCTCAGGCAGTGACACAACCATGCCAAGCGCGCCGCCGCGCGGAATGATGGTCGCCTTGTAAACCGGGTCGCATTCCGGCAAGGCGAGGCCAACCACGGCATGTCCGGCCTCGTGATAGGCGGTCTTTTCCTTCTGGTCTTGGGTCAGCACCATCGAGCGGCGCTCGGCCCCCATCATCACCTTGTCCTTGGCGTTCTCAAAGTCTTCCATGGTGACAAAGCGGCGACCCACACGCGCCGCCATCAGCGCCGCCTCGTTCACGAGGTTCGCCAGATCAGCACCCGAGAAGCCCGGCGTCCCGCGCGCGATGATGCGCAGGTCCACATCGGGGCCCAGAGGAGTCTTGCGCGCATGCACGCCCAGAATTTTCTCACGGCCTTTGATATCGGGGTTCCCGACGGTCACGTTACGGTCGAACCGGCCCGGACGCAGCAGGGCGGGGTCCAGCACGTCTTTACGGTTGGTGGCCGCCAGAATGATTACACCTTCATTGGCCTCGAACCCGTCCATCTCGACCAGTAACTGGTTGAGGGTTTGTTCGCGTTCGTCGTTACCTCCGCCGTAACCGGCGCCACGATGGCGACCCACGGCGTCGATCTCGTCGATGAACACGATGCAGGGCGCGTTTTTCTTGGCCTGTTCAAACATGTCGCGGACACGGCTTGCACCCACGCCGACGAACATCTCAACAAAATCCGAACCGGAAATGGTGAAGAAGGGCACGCCCGCCTCACCCGCAATCGCACGGGCCAGCAGCGTCTTACCGGTGCCCGGAGGGCCAACCAACAGCGCGCCTTTCGGAATCTTGCCACCGAGACGACTGAATTTCTGCGGATTGCGCAGGAATTCCACGATCTCTTCCAACTCTTCCTTGGCTTCATCGATGCCCGCAACGTCATCAAAGGTCACGCGCCCATGCTTTTCGGTCAGCATCTTGGCCTTGGACTTGCCAAATCCCATGGCGCCACCTTTGCCGCCGCCTTGCATCCGGTTCATAAAGTAGACCCAAACGCCGATCAGCAACAGGAAGGGCAAGAGCGTGATCAGGAAGGACTGGAACGTCGATTGCTGCTGCTTTTCGGCGCGAACAGGGATGTTCTTGTCGATCAGAAGCTTCGTGACCTCGGCATCGCCCGGCTTGATCGTGACGTAGTCTTTGTTGTCATTGGTGCGGTAGCGAATCTGTTCGCCGTCCAGCGTCACCCGAGTCACCTCGCCGTCATCAACGGCAGAAACGAACTCTGAATAGGTCCGTTCCTGGCTCTGAAGCGTGCCGCCAGACCCGCTAAACAGGTTGAAAAGCGCAAGAATCAGCAGGAACAGTACGACCCAGAAGGCGATGTTGCGTGCGTTGCCCAAGGAATGTCTCCTAAACTATCGGCCGTAAACCAGGGATCGGCCGGCTAGGCTACTAAAATAGAGATGATTGGGGCAGGTTCAATGCGATAAAAACGCGTCGAACAAAGCTTCTTCATCCAGTATCAAGCTGAGAGCCCAGCCATTGTCGAACCCCGCCAGAGGGGCCGAAACCAGACTATCATCAATCCAGACCGATGGCGAGGCGATCAGCGCCGCATGGGGGCGTCCGGTGTTGCGCCAATCATGGCATTGCGCCAGCCCGGCCTCGCCCAGCGGACGGATCACCGCCTGCGTGGCATCATCGGGGCCGAACAACCGCCAGCGCCGGTCCCAGACCTGATCCGCGGGGCAAGTCACGCTTTCAACGGCGCTGAATTCGCGGCAGATGCGGATGCTGCCCTTTTGCACCAACAGGCGGCACCCTGACAGGACCGCGCCCTGCCCGGCTGATATCGCGCCGATTGCCTCGTCAGTGGCAGCGCGGCGCGGCGGGTATTCTTCGCCGCTTACCCAGCAGACAGCGCCGATCAGCAGACGGCGTCTGATTTCCTCGGGCAACCCAGTGAGCAGTTCGGCATCGATAAGAACATCGCCCCTATCGGTTTCAAGCGCGATCTGTGCGGTGAAATGGGCGTACCGTTCCAGTGCCTCGCGCGCGCGCGTCATATTGCGGGCCACATCGGTGAGCACCTCGCTGGTGATACCCAGCGGGGCCAGCACCTCCAGCGCCTGACGCGCTTTGATGCGCTCAAAACGAGAGTCGTCATTGGAGGGGTCTTCGCTCCAGGCCAGTTCCCGACTGCGCAGATAGCAGCGCAGATCCTCGCGGCTGACCCCCAGCAAGGGGCGCAGCAGCGTCACACCGCCCAAATCGCGCGTGGCAGGCATACCGGCCAGACCCGACACGCCCGAAGACCGCGCCAAACGCATCAGGACCGTCTCTGCCTGATCGTCTGCGGTGTGGCCGGTCAGCAGGACAGGAGTGTCCCGTGCCTGCGCCCATTCCGTCAACAGGCGGTAGCGCGCGCGGCGAGCCTGATCCTGCAGATTGCCCTGCCCGTCCCAGCCTTGCCAGGTCAGAACACTGTGTTCGATGCCAAGCGATGCGGCCAAATCTGCAACCTGCGCGGCCTCCTCCGCCGCTTCCGGGCGTAACCCGTGATCGACGGTCGCTGCCAGAACGGTGCAATCGGTTTCCGCAAGCGCCCGGCTGGCCATGTGCAACAAAGCCACGGAATCGCCGCCACCCGACACCGCAACACCGATCCGCGCAGGCAAAGGTTTAGGCAGCCATGCAAGCAGGGCGCCCAGAAGACCGTCGTTGAAGTGTTTCAAGTGCAACCCAAAGCTGACATTTCGCTATTGGCTGCCGATACCGCATTTGCGCTTGGGAAGCGAGTCACAACCTCGCCAAGTGTCACACAAGCCTGACTATTTTGCCCCAACCTGCCCAAAGATGCGCCGAGGTTGTATAGCGCATCAGCGGCAGTGGGACCGGTCGAGTCATTGGTGAAACTCGCCAAATAGGCGCGCGCCGCTTCCCGTGTGTCGCCCAGACCATCCAGCGCGCGGCCCCGGTTCAGATGCGCCTGCGCCGCAAGCGGGCTGCCGGGATAGCTGGTGTCAAACACCGCAAAGAGCTCTGCCGCGCGGGCATAGTCCTGGGCGTCAAGCGCCTTGGTGGCGGCGTCGAAATCCGCCTGCTCGCCCACCGCCAATTCGGTGCCGCCGGCTCCCGGTTCCGCCGGGGCCGGATCGGGCGTGGCGACCAGCGGCGTGGTCACGTCACCGCCCAGCGTCGGGGTGTCGGGCAAGGTGGCGATGTCACATCCGCTTTCCAGTTCACAAAGCCGGAATTGCAGATCGCCGATGCGGTTGGTGCCGTCCTTGACGATCCCGTCGACCCGCTGGTTGAGTTGCTCGGTCAGGCGCGTGAGACGCTGCAATTCGGCCTCGATCGCATCGACCCTCTCCAGCACGGTCGAGCCGGAAGTCTGTGTTTGCGGCGCACCGGTGGTGGAAAACTCGCGCTTGAGGCGCTGGATCTCAACATTCAACACCGTCAGTTCCTGACGGATATCCGCCAGGGTCTGCTGATCCTGCGCCAGCGCGCTTCCGCCCACCAACATCGTCGCCGCAAAGGCAATCACGCCAAACCGCATCTTGTTATCCCGTCACATTGGCAACCAGTACCGTGACCGCACGCCGGTTCTTGGCATAGCAGGCTTCCTGGCTACAGATCTCGATCGGGCGCTCCTTGCCATAGCTCACCGTGGTGATCCGGTTGCCCGCAACCCCGCGCGAGATCAGGAATTCGCGCGCCGCATTTGCACGCCGTGCGCCCAGCGCAAGGTTATATTCCCGCGTGCCCTGCTCATCCGCATGGCCTTCGATCCGGGCGGCATAATCGGTGTTCTGCAACAGCCAATCAGCTTGCGCCTGAAGGGTTGTCTTGGCGGCATCGGTCAACGTCGATTCATTGACCGGGAACAGGACCCGGTCGCCCACGGCCTGCTGGAAATAGGCTGGCGAACGCGGATCGCTGGGCGATCCGGGCACGACGCTGCCATTGGCGCCCGCGCCCCCGGCACCACCGCCCGCCGCAAATGGAGAGTTGTTGGTACAGGCCGCAACGGCCAGCACGAGGCCCAATGCGGCCAGTTTGCTCGATACTTTCATTCCCTCAGCCTCACTTTGTTTTTTGTTGTTCATCTTTTATCACAGCCGCCCCCGCATGTGAACGCGCGGGGTATCACTTCTGCAAGGGCGACCAGGCCGGGTCACTGGCCCCGTCCGGGGTCCGCACCGGCCGTAGGTTGCGCCCAGTGATATCGACGGAATAAAGCGTCGCGCGCCCCTCCGCGCCCGGAGATTCACGGGTGAACATGATCACCCGCCCGTTCGGCGCCCATGTCGGTCCCTCATCCAGGAACGAGGCGGTCAGCAGGCGTTCCTCGCTGCCATCGGTGCGCATCACTCCGATATGGAACCGGCCCTGGCTCTGCTTGGTGAAGGCGATCAGATCGCCGCGCGGTGACCAGACCGGCGTGCCATAGCGCCCCTTGCCGGAACTGATCTTGCGCGGCTCGCCCCCATTTGCGGGCATGATGTAGAGTTGCGGCGTGCCCGACCGGTCGCTTTCAAACACGATCTGGCTGCCGTTGGGTGAGTAGCTGGGTGCGGTTTCGATTGAGGGCGCGTTGGTCAATTGGCGGCTTTGGCCGCTATTGATATCCATCAGGTAGAGGTCGGTATTTCCCCCGCGCGCCAGCGAATAAAGAACATTGCGCCCATCCGGCGAGAAGCGCGGCGCAAAGCTCATGGTGCCTTCCTGCGTCGGCAGCACGTTGCGCTGCACCGCCCCTACATCCAGCACATAGATGCGCGGCGTGCCGCTTTCATAGCTGGTGTAAAGCACCCGGTCGCCTGCGGGCGAAAAGCGTGGGGCCAGCACGATCGACGAACTGTCGGTCAGGTACTGCACATTCGCGCCATCGTAATCCATGATCGCCAGCCGCTTGCGGCGTTCGTTCTTGGGGCCGCTTTCGGACACAAAAACCACCCGGCTGTCGAAATACCCACCCTCGCCAGTGATCCGGCTATAGACCTGATCGGCCACCTTATGTGCCATCCGCCGCCAGCCATCGGTCGTGCCGGTGAATTGCAGACCGTTGCCCAGTTCCGTGTCCGAGAACACATCCCAGATGCGGAACCGGACGGTCAGCGTGTTGCCCGAAACGCTGACCCCGCCGGTCACCAGCGCCTGGGCGTTGATGGCCTTCCAGTCAGCAAATTGCACTGGCGCGTCAAAGCTGGACACCTGGCTGATATAAGCGTTTGCCGGAATCTCGCGGAACAGCCCGGTGCCGGTCAGGTCCGCTGCCACGACGCGGGCGATCTGGGTGGCATATTGCGCCGCCGCTGGCGTGTCGGGTACGAAATCCGGGGCCGCGAAGGGCAGCGGTTCGATCACGCCCTCGGTGATCTCGATGCGGAGCGGTGTGTTCTGCGCCGCCGCCGGGGCGGCCATCAGGGCGGCCCCCAGGAATATGCTGGTCAGAAATCTCATCATTTGATCCGCATCCTCTCGGGATTGAATGTCATCTCGATATCACGCCAATGGCTGAATTTCTCGGCCGGCAGGTTGAAGCCGCGCGCGCCACAGCGGATGATCGCGCGGCGCGCGGCCTCAAAGGCTTGTCTGGCCGCAGCCTGCGATCCGCCGGAGCTATCCAGCATCCGGATCGAGCCGTTGTTTGGCGTTCCGTCCTGATTCATCGTCACGGCCACCGTCACGGTAGTGCCCAGCGCATCGGTCGACAGCGAGCCCACGTTCCAGCAATTGGATACCGCGACGCGCAGCGACTCTTTCTCGCCGCTGGTCAGCGGCGGGCCGGTCGGCGCGGGGGCGGCGGGTTCTGGCGTGGTTTCTTCGCCCTCCGACAGTGCCTCGGCCAGCGCGTCGTTCACGGCCGCCTCGCGGCTTGGGTCTTCCTGCGGTTCGGGCTCTGCCGGTTCGGCCACCTTAACCGGTTGGCGCAGGTTTTGAGGCCGTGCACGCGGGCGTGGTGAGCGTTGCGGGGCAATCTCGGCGGACTCCTCGGCTTCGGTCACGATCCGGTCTGTCGCCTCCTCCTGCGCGGTGGCTTCCTGTTCCTCGCGCGGCTCGTCTGCACCCTCCTCGGCCACCACAGGAGGTGTGTCCAGCTCATCCGGCGTGGCATCGGGCGGCGGCGGGGCTACCGGCTGCGGCGCGACCCGGTCGGCTTGACGCGAGGGCGCGGCCTCGCCCGGCGGGGCGGGCAGCACGGCAACCTCGGGCTCGGGCGTTTCCAGCGTGGGCGTCTCTTCGATCACTTCGGGTTCAGGTGTTTCGATCACGGCCTCTGGCGTTGGTTCCGGCTCGGGTTCGGGAACGACTTCAGGCGGAGTTTGCTCCGGCTCAGGCGTTTCCGGCTCGGGAAGAGTGGCCAGTTCCTCTTCCGCCTCGGGTGTCTGGGGCACTTCGGTCTGAGTGGTGATTTCAGGGGCCTCGTTGGGGGCGGTCATGGCGGCAAACTGCTCGCCGCTTATGATCGACACCTCCTGCACCTCAAACGGCAAGGGTTCCGAGCGGAAGGCACCCCCAAAGAGCGCCACGCCGATAAGCGCGACATGTGCCACTGCCGAGATCTTGGTACCGGTGTCCAAACCGCTGCCTCACTCTCCGCTCTCGTCCAATGTTGGCCCGCCGGTATCGGTCACAAGCCCCACATTCGAAAATCCCCCGGCATTCAGCGCCCCCATCACCTGCATCACCTGCTCATAGGCGATGGAGCCATCGGCGCGCAGGAAGACCTGGTCGCTGCTGCGTTCTGCCGCAATGGCACGCAGGCGCGAGATCAACTCGGCGCGCGGCACATCCGTGGTCTGGATCTGCACCGCCCCCTCGGCAGTGATCGTCACGGTCAGCGGCTCTTCACTATCCGAGGGCAACGCGCTGGCCGCCGTCTTTGGCAGTTCCACCGGGACGCCGACCGTCAGCAAGGGCGCGGCCACCATGAAGATGATCAGCAGCACCAGCATCACGTCCACAAAAGGCGTGACGTTGATCTCGGACATCGGCTGTGCGCGGCCACCACGCCGACGCCCGCGACGGCGGCCATTGCCACCCCCGCTGCTTTGCTGAACCGACGCGCCCATGGCTCAGCTGTCCAACTGGCGCGACAGGATGGTGGCGAACTCGTCGGCAAAGGCCTCATAGCCGCCAACGATCCGGTCGCTATCCGCGCTCAGCTTGTTGTAGAATATCACAGCAGGGATCGCCGCCAGCAGCCCCAGACCGGTGGCCAGCAGCGCCTCGGCAATGCCCGGCGCGACAACGGCGAGGTTGGTGTTCTGCTGTTCGGCAATCTCGATAAAGGCATTCATGATGCCCCAGACCGTGCCGAACAACCCGATGAAAGGCGCGGTGGAGCCCACCGTGGCCAAAATCGACAGGCCCTTTTGCAGCCCTTCGGCCTCTTTTGCGATGGCCACATCCATTGATCGGTCAATCCGTGCCTGCGCCCCTGCAATCATGCCGCCATCATTGCGATGCGAGCGCCGCCATTCGATCATACCGGCGGCGAATATCTTCTCCGAACTGCCATCCGGTTGTGGCCCGATCTTTTCGAACAGCCCGTCCAGCGGTTCGCCAGACCAGAAGGACCGGTCGAACGCACCCGCCTCGCGGCGCGCCATACGATAGGTGATGAGCTTCTGAAAGATGATCGACCACGACCAGAACGAGGCGACGATCAGCATCAGCATGACCAGTTTGACGGTAAAGGTGGCACGGGCAAACAGCCCCCACAGCGAGAAATCAATCTCCTGCGCCAGAACCAGCGTTTCTGTTTCCATGGACCTGCTCTTTTTGCCTGCTTGCCGGTTTTTCGGCCTTTGTTTTGCCGAACGCTAACGCAGATTGGGCCTGATTGCCAACAGAACCAGCCCTGAGCGCAGTATTGTTACAGCAATGCGCGAATCTCTGCCGGAAGGCGCACGGGTTTTCCGTCCGCATTCATGCAGACGGCCGTGACCGTGGCGCGGAAAATCTCGGTCTCGCCGCGCTTGACCAGTTGCGACATGGTCAGGCGCACGCCGGACAGCTTGGTCATCTCGGTTTCGACGACCAGTTCCTCATCGAAACGGGCGGCGGCCAGATACTCCGCCTCGATCTTGCGCACGACCCAGACGATGCCCGCTTCGCGCATAGCGTTCTGATCATTGCCCAGATTGCGCACCCAGTCCGACCGCGCACGCTCGATATAGCGCAGGTAGTTGGCGTGATAGACGATCCCGCCCATGTCTGTGTCTTCGTAATAGACGCGGATCGGGAAGGTATGGGTCACTGCGGCGGCTCCATCCGGGCAAAGAGCCTGAGCGCATGGGCGGCGTCCTGCGCCGAACCCGGCAGGACCGGATCATAGGCAGCACGGATCAGGCTGGCGATTTCGGGCCGCAGGATCGTGGTATCTGCGGCAATGGCCAGAGGCGATTGCGTGCGAAAGGCGGTATCGGACCAAAGCAGCACCGTCTGCACCACCTGGCTCAGCACCAGCGTTTCGGCGGGTATTTTCGACAATTCTTCGTCCATCCGCAAAAAGACAAAGGCCGCACGGATCGCCCCATCCTCTTCGAAGCGGAAGATCCGGTACTGGTTGGCATCCGCACTTTGCAACCGCTCCACCAGCGGCGCCAGATCGGGCACCAGACGGTCCAGATCGGGCACCTCCAGCAATTCCGCCCAGTCGCGGAAGAAAAACACCATGCAATTTGCGCCAAGCTCGGGATCGGTCTCGGCCATCTTGTGCTCCGCCAGCGTCACCACCGCCTCGAACGCGCCTTTGACCACCGAAAGCGTCTGGTCCTCGACCCCGAATACTATCGGCACGATGGGCCTGCCCCAGCGGGCGAATGCGAAATCACCACTGCTGCGGGTAAAAAGCGCTTCGATCTCGTCAGGTGTCACGCCCGGCCCCTTCTGATTGCGGAACTATTGCCGCCGGTGGCATAGAATGTCCCAGGCCAGGCTTCAACCAAAGAGATCGCTTTGCCGTTTGGGCATGGGCAGGCCCAGATGCGCCCAGGCTTTCTGCGCCAGCATGCGCCCGCGCGGAGTGCGCTGGATCAGGCCTTGCTGCAGCAAGTAGGGTTCGATCACTTCTTCCAGCGAATCCCGACTTTCGCTGAGCGCCGCTGACAGCGTCTCGATGCCGACGGGACCGCCAGCGTAGTTTTCCGCGATCAGCTTCAGATAGCGCCGGTCGGCCCCATCGAGGCCCAGATTATCGACGCCGAGCCGGGTCAGCGAGCTGTCGGCCAATTCGCGGGTGATCCGGCCATCGCCTTCGACCACCGCGAAATCCACCACCCGGCGCAGCAGGCGGCCCGCGATCCGAGGCGTGCCGCGCGAGCGCCGCGCGATCTCGCGCGCACCAGCATCATCGGCAGGCGCGCCCAGTTTGCGGGCGTTGCGGGTGACGATCTCATGCAACTCATCGACGGTGTAGAATTGCAGCCGCGTGGGAATGCCGAAGCGGTCGCGCAGCGGCGTGGTCAGCAACCCCATCCGCGTTGTGGCCCCCACCAGCGTGAAGGGCTGCAACTCGATCCGCACGGTGCGCGCGGCGGGGCCTTCGCCGATTACCAGATCAAGCTCGAAATCCTCCATCGCGGGGTAGAGCACCTCTTCCACCGCCGGGTTCAGGCGGTGGATCTCGTCGATGAACAGCACATCGCGCGCTTCCAGATTGGTGAGGATCGCCGCGAGATCACCCGCCTTGGCCAGAACCGGGCCGGAGGTCATGCGAAAACTGACGCCCAGCTCACGCGCCATGATCTGCGCCAGCGTGGTTTTGCCCAGGCCCGGTGGGCCGTGAAACAGGGTGTGATCCATCGCCTCGCCGCGTTGGCGGGCCGACTGGATGAAGACGCGCAGATTGGCACGCGCCTCGGCCTGACCGATGAACTCGCTCAGGCCCTGTGGGCGCAGAGCGCGATCATTGTCTTCGGGCAAGGGCTCCGGGCGGATTGTAGGGTCGGCATCGATCATCGCTTAGCCTTTCGGTGCCAGAAGCTGCAACGCCGCCCGGATCAGGTCCGAGGTTCCGGCCTCGGGGCTGGCGCCCGCCGCTTCGGCCACAGCTGCTGCTGCGTCGCCCGGACCATAGCCCAGATTGGCCAGCGCCGAGAGCGCATCTGCCTGCGCCGTGGCGTCGCGCCTGGGCGGTTTTGCCCGTGTCGGTTTGACAACGGGTTCCGTCGGCTCCACGACCTCCAACGCCGGACCGTCCGTCGCCTCGGCAATGGTGCCGCCCATCGCCATGACGCCCGGTGCCTTGTCCTTCAGATCCAGCACCACGCGCTGCGCCGTTTTGGGGCCAACGCCTTTGGCCGCTTTGACCGAGGCCCAATCGCCCAGCGCAACCGCCCTGCTGACGCCATCGGGGCCCAGCGTGCCCAAGATCGCGAGCGAAACCTTGGCCCCCACCCCCTGTACCGAACACAGAAGCCGGTGCCATTCCTTCTCGACCAGCGAAGGGAACCCATAAAGCTGCATCAGGTCTTCGCGCACGACCATATCCGTATAGAGCGAGACCGCCTCGCCCACGCCGGGCAGCGCGGCCAGAGTCCGCTCGGAGCAATAGACGATATAGCCGACCCCGCGCACGTCGATCAGGATGTGATCGGGGGCGCGGTAATCCAGCCGTCCAGTGAGCTTGCCAATCATGTCCCCACCTCGCGCAGCTGCAGCGCCGGTCTGCCGCCGTAATGGGCATGACACATGGCGATCGCCAGCGCATCTGCGGCATCCGGCCCGGCGGGTTCGCATCCCGGCAATTGCAGCTTGACCATATAAAGGATCTGCTCCTTTTCGGCATGCCCTGCCCCGACCACCGTCTTCTTCACCCGGTTCGGCGCGTATTCCCCGATCGACAGCCCCGCCTGCGCCAGTGACAGCAACGCAACGCCGCGGGCCTGTCCCAGTTTCAGCGTCCCGGCCCCGTCCTTGTTCACGAAGGTCTGCTCGATGGCGGCATGATCCGGGGCGTAACGCGCGATCACGTCCACCAGTTGCTCATGCAGGGACAGCAGCCGCGCGCCCAGATCGTCGCCCGAGGATTTGCACAAGCCGTTTGCGATATGGCTCAACCGGCTGCCATGCGATTCGATGACGCCCCAGCCCATGGTTCTCAACCCCGGATCAATGCCCAATATCCGCATGTTTTGTCCCGGCCCGCCCTGCTCTTATGACTTTTTTGACGCAGTAGCACGAAACGCGAACATTTTCCAAGCGAATTGGACCGCGAAACAAAAACGACCTCGCCTATTCCGCCCACGACACCCGGCCTGAAAACGACCCGCCCAAGAGCCTAAAACGACGCGTTTCTGAAGCGGAATTCACGAATGTTACAGATAGATTTCAATGCGTTAGAGATATGCGCTTTTTGCATATGACACATGCAAAAATGCCTCTTGTGGCAAAAAATTGGGCACCCTAGATGCGCTTTACGACGCAACTGTAACACGCACAAAAGGATCAGGATATGGCTGCACTGGACACCACCCGCACCACCTTTGGCTCGTTCGGCCTTGTTGGCCGTATCGGGGCAACTTTCAACGCTTGGGTAAGCGCAATCGTCGAATGGAATGACGCCCGCATCACCCGCAACACCCTGTCGGGTCTGAGCGACCGCGAGCTGGACGATATCGGTATGTGCCGCGGCGACATCGACGATGTTGCCCTGAGCGGACGCGGCTACTGAGCAAACGCATCCCCTCTCCCCGGTTGGGATGGACACGGAAAACGCCGCGTGATGCTGATCACGCGGCGTTTTTTGTTCAGATCCGGATCAGTGATCAGCGCAGGACCGGACCGATCTGATTGGCGATCAACTGGCTGACCGGGTCGACCTGCATCACGAAGGCCCCGGCGATTTCAACGCCGGTTCCATTCCATAGCCGATCAAGGCGCTCTTCATAAGTCGCCGTCCCGAGATTGGCGAGGATGAACCCCTTGAACAGAAAAAACGCCCCGATAAACAGGAACAGGCTGCGCGGCGAAATCGCCAGCCGCATGCGCCGAGGTTTCACAACAACCAGACCGTCCGGGCGCATACGCGCCGTATAGCCGCGCGCCATCGCCTGATGCTTCTTGTTCAGGCGTGCAACGCGCCTATCAAAATCCATGTGGCAATCGACCATCGAAGCCTCCATCCTTCTTCCCCCACGAAAGTGATGATCAGGCTACGGCTCAATTATGACGAAACAAGGGCAAATCGCTCAAATGCCTTATAAACCTGGATAAACTATGGCTTTTTCTGGACAAGCAGCGTTGTCCATTCACCAATCTCGTCCCCGTGCACCAGATTGGTTCCGTTCCGGGAATAAACCTGCACCACGTCAGCGGCCTGTTCGTTGAGAATCCCCGACAGAATCGCGTAGCCTCCGGGGCGCAAATGGGCCGAGATTTCCGGCGCAAGCGCAATCAGCGGGCCTTTCAGGATATTGGCGAAAATCAGGTCATAAGGCGCATTGGTGGTCAGTTCGGCATGGTCGAACCCGGCAGCCTCGACGCAGCGAACCGTGCCTTCCATGCCGTTGGCGCTCAGGTTGGCCTCGGCCACATCAACCGCAACCTGATCGATATCGCTGGCCAGGATCGTGCCCTCCCAGACCCGCGCCGCCGCCATCGCCAGCACGGCAGTGCCGCAACCGATATCTGCGACCTTACCGGCCTCGAACCCCTCACCGATCAGCCCGTCAAGCGCCCTGAGACAGCCCAGCGTGGTGCCGTGATGGCCGGTGCCGAAAGCCATTGCCGCTTCGATCAGCAACGGGATCGCGTCGGCAGGCACCTTATCGGCATCATGCGAGCCGTAGACAAAGAAGCGACCCGCCTCCACTGGAGCCAGCTCGCGGCGCACATGGGCCACCCAGTCGGTTTCGGGCAGTTCCGAGACGACAAAGGGTTTGGCCCCGAACGCCGTCGCCAGCAAGGCCAGCCCAGCCTCGTCCGGCGTTTCGATGAAATAGCCGCCGACCTCCCACAGGCCAGAGCCATCCTCGACCTCGAAAACACCGACACCGGTGGGTTCGGGCTGCAAACGCTCCAGTGCCTCGCCCAGCGCATCGGCGGCGGATTTCCCTTCCAGGGTGGTCAGGGCAGTGAATGTGGGCATGGGGCTCTCCTGATCTGCGCCCCAGCGCCTAGGCCCGCGCAGGCCTAAGGTCAAGCGGTCTTGGGCAGCCTCACTCGGCGGCGGCGGGCATCGGGCGCGAGAACACGGTTTCATGCCCCGGCTCGGGATTGCGCGGGATCAGCAGCGACAGCAGCAGCGACACCATCGCCATCATCGCAGCCAGCACAAAGACCGCGCCCGGCGACACCACCCAGAGCAGCCCCAGAAGCGCGGGCAGGAACACCGCCGCGATATGGTTGATGGTGAAGGCCACGGCGGCGGTGGGCGCGATATCGGCCGGATCGGCGATCTTCTGGAAGTAAGTCTTGAGCGCGAAGGCCAGCGCAAAGAGGATATGGTCGATCACGTAAAGCGTCGCCGCCAGCACCACCCCCCAGCCGAACCAGTAGATCCCGCCATAGGCGGCAAACACGATGGCCAGCCCGGCATATTCGAAGATCAGCGTGCGGCGCTCACCGAACCGGGCGACGGCACGGCCCAGCAAGGGCGCGACGCTCATGTTGATCAGCAGGTTGATCAGGTAGAGGCCGGTCAGTTCATGGACGTCGAAACCAAACCGTTCGACCATCATGAAACCGGCAAATACGATGAAAATCTGCCGCCGCGCGCCGGCCATGAACTGCAACGCGTAATAAAGCCAATAGCGACGGCGCAGAACGATCTTTTTGGTCTGCGGTGTAGGCGCGTCGAATTGCGGATAGGCCAGCATCGCGAAAATTGCCAGCACTGCGGTTGCCCCGCCGGTCAGCATAAAGACCAGATCATAGGACAGGTCGAACCTCTCCCAGGTCAGCACGATCAACCCGTAAACCACCAGCGTTGAGGCAGATCCGGCGGCCACCAGCCAGCCCAGTATCTGCGGCGCGCGGTCCTTGGGCAACCATTGCAGCTGCAGCGATTGGTTGACGGTTTCGTAATAGTGAAAACCGATCGAACTGATGAGCGTGACAAAAAGCAACCCGCCCAGTGACGGGAACCAGGCGGTTACCGCCGTAGCGACCCCTAGCATGATCAGCGAGATCATCGCCAGCACCTGCTCGCGAACAAAGATGATGACCGCGATCACGCCAACGGCCAGAAACCCCGGAATCTCGCGCACAGTATGGAGCAGGCCGATATCCGCGCCGTCGAAATTGGCCACCTCGATGACAAAGTTGTTCAGCAGCGCGCTCCAGCCGTTGAAGGCAATCGGCATGGTCAGCGCCATCAGGAACAACAGTGCAACAGGGCGCCGCCAGAAAGGCTGATCACGTGCTTGGTCAAGGGGCAAGGGTCTGAACATAAGGCGTCCTTACGCCCATAATGCGGATTTGGCGAGATACAAGATCGCTGCGCGCATAGCCTCTGCGCTGATGCACATCCCCGAGGACCTGGTCCTGATCCGTGTCAAGAGCAGCGCTCACTAGCTATCGAGCGATCACACGATGCGATACCAGTTCAATTCCAACTTGCCTCAGCGCCAGATTCGCGTTTCCATCCCAGTCAGTTAGGTTAGGAAATTAGTGATATGAAAGAAGACGTCTTTTCCTCTGACATAAACAAGTACGGCTTCTTCTGGAAAGAAAAATACCTTTCCCGAATGAATAACCGCGCGAAGCGGATATTCTCGTTTGATCACGACGCCCTGAAAGGGGGCCAGGTATTGGATCTGGGCGCACGATTTGGGTTCTGGTCCTGGGCCGCGCAGCAATTGGGTGCTGCTGAAACTTTGGGAATCGAAGGGCGTCAGGAAAGCGCGGCGCGGGGTGGCAAGCTTTTGGCGGGAAAGAACCACCGCTACATCATCGGCAACGCCTTTGATGTCATGCCGCAGCTAATTGCCGAGAAACAGTCTTTCGACGTCATTCTGAACCTGGGCTTTTTCTATCACATCTACGATCACTACGGGATGCTGAAGCTGATGGATGCGCTCTCGCCCAAGGTGATCGTGATCGACAGCGAGATTGATGATCTGGACGAGCCTGTCATCAGGGTACGCAAGGAAAAGACCTGGGAGCCGAACAACGCCATCGCAGAGGTCGAAGGCCAACAGTTTTCTGCGGTCGGAACCCCGAGCCGGGGTGCGATAGAATCCATAGCCGATTGCTTTGATTACAACGTGAAATGGTGCGATTGGTCGGATGTTGGCGCGGCACCGGGCTGTGATGACTATCGCGCGCGACGCAGGTTCACCTGCCTACTGACAAAAACCGATCCTTAACGGCCGTCATCGACACGGTGGATAGCGGGGCGGCGGTCAGTAAAAGCTCTGCGGGTCGATATCGACGCTCAGGCGCAGGTCACCCTTCAGGCGCAACGGCGCGATCCAGCGGGATATCGCCTCCTGCAAAGCGGCACCCTTCGGTGCCTTGACCAGCAGCCGAACGCGGTGCCGCCCCCGGATGCGGGCGATCGGCGCCGGGGCCGGGCCAAAGACCTGAGCGCCGATCTGGCGCAGGACCATGTCGTTGCGGGCCAGGATGTTGCCGGTGTCAAAGACCTGCCCGGCATCGCTGCCCGACAGGATGATCCCGGCCATGCGCCCGAAAGGCGGCACGCCCGCCGCCTGCCGCTCCGCGGCTTCGGCTTTCCAGAACCCGGCCTCATCGCCGGACAGGATCGCGCGGATCACCGGATGTTCGGGCTGGAAACTCTGCAAGAGCGCGGTTCCGGGCCGCTCTGCGCGCCCGGCCCGCCCGGCCACCTGCCGCATCAGCTGAAAGGTCCTCTCAGCCGCACGCAGATCCGAGCCCTGTAAACCCAGATCAGCGTCGATGACGCCCACCAGTGTCAGGTTGGGGAAATTGTGCCCCTTGGCGACCAGTTGCGTGCCGATGACAATATCCGCGTCCCCTTCGGCGATCTCTTCGATCTTGGCCTTCAAGGCACGGGCCGAGCCGAACATGTCCGAGCTCAGCACCGCGATCTTGGCCTCCGGGAAAGCGGCTTCGGCCTCTTCGGCCAACCGCTCGATACCGGGGCCGACCGGGGCCAGTCGGCCTTCGGCCCCGCAGGACGGGCAGGTTTCGGGGATTGGCTTGGTCTCGCCGCATTGGTGGCACATCAGCCGTTTCAGGAACCGATGTTCAACCATGCGCGCGTCGCAGTGATCGCAACCGATCTGCTGGCCGCAGGCCCGGCAGAGCGTCACCGGCGCATAGCCGCGCCGGTTGATGAACAGAAGCGACTGCTCGCCCTTCTCCAACCGGTCCGTCACCGCGCGCCGCAGGCTGGGGGATATCCAGCTTGCCGCTGGCATCTGCTCGGCGCGCATGTCGATAGCGCGCATTTCGGGCAGCACGGCGGCCCCGAAGCGCGCGGTCAGTTCCAGCCGGTCATATTTGCCCGCTTCGGCATTGGCCCAGCTTTCCAGCGAGGGTGTGGCACTGGCCAGCACCACCCGCGCCCCGCAGATCGCCGCCCGCAGCACCGCCATATCGCGGGCGTTGTAGAGCACGCCATCTTCCTGCTTGTAGGAGGTGTCGTGTTCCTCATCGACAATGATCAGCCCAAGGTTCTGGAACGGCAGGAACAGGGTAGAGCGCGCGCCAACCACAAGCTGCGCATCGCCCTGCCCGACCATCCGCCAGATGCGGCGGCGTTCCGTCATGGTCGCACCCGAGTGCCATTCGGCAGGGCGCGCGCCGAACCGCGCCTCAACCCGGGTCAGGAATTCGGCGGTCAGCGCGATCTCGGGCAGCAGGACAAGCGCTTGGCGGCCCATGCGCAGCGTTTCGGCCACCGCCTCCAGATAGACCTCGGTCTTGCCCGAGCCGGTCACGCCTTTCAGCAGCGTGGTCCCGTAGCGCTCGGACCGGATGGCGGCGCGTAACGCGTCGGCCCCGGCCTGTTGATCCTCGGTCAGGGATTTGCCGGGCAGATCGGGGTCGAGATGAGGAAAAGGCAGATCGCGGGGGCTGTCCTCTTCGCGCACCGCGCCCAGCTTGGCGAGCCCTTTGACCACCGAGGAAGTCACGCCCGCCATCTCGGCCAGTTCCTTGAGTGTGAAAGCCAGCCCGCCATAGTCCCGCAACACCTCCAGCACCCGTGTCCGCGCCTCGGTCATGCGGTCGGGGGTCTTATCGCCCAGCCGGTAGATCTTGCGCATCGAGGGCGGATCGCCCAGACCGGGCGCGCGGGTGGCAAGGCGCAGCATCGCAGACATCGGCGTCAGTGTGTAATCGGCGGCGCGGGTCAGAAAGCCCTGCATCTCGGCCCGCATCGGCGCTACGTCCAGCACCCGGATCACCGAGCGGATTTTTGAGCGATCATAATCACCGCGCCCCGGCCCCCAGACCACCCCCAAAACCTTGCGCGGCCCCAGCGGCACCTCGACAAACGCGCCCCGAAAACACCCGCCTTCGGGGGCCTTGTAATCCAGTAGCCGGTCCAGCGGCTGCGCGGTCAGGACCGCCACCAGAGCACCTTCGTCGAAAAAGCCGGGATCGTCCAAGAAGAGGCCTCTTTCGGGCAGAAATCATGTTTGCGCTAACGAAACCTCTGATTCAGGGGGTTTCCGCACGGGTCTCTATGAGGTAAAGCCAAGCCGATCCCGCGCCAACCCATCAAAGGACCGCCGCCATGAAATTCTTTGTAGACACCGCCGAAATCGACGCGATTGCCGAGTTGAACGATCTGGGCATGGTCGATGGAGTGACCACCAACCCCTCGCTGATCCTGAAATCGGGCCGCGACATTCTGGAAGTGACCAAGGAAATCTGCGACCTGATCGGCGGGCCGGTTTCGGCCGAGGTTGTCGCCACCGAAGCCGACGACATGATCGCCGAAGGCCGCAAGCTGGCCAAGATCGCGCCCAACATCGCGGTGAAAGTGCCGCTGACCTGGGCCGGTCTGAAAACCTGCAAGACGCTCACCGACGAAGGCCACATGGTCAACGTGACCTTATGCTTCTCGGCCAATCAGGCGCTGATCGCCGCCAAGGCGGGCGCGACCTTCATCTCGCCCTTCATCGGGCGGCTGGACGATATCAACATGGATGGCATGGACCTGATCGCCGATATCCGCGAGATTTATGACAATTACGGGTTCGAAACCCAAATCCTCGCGGCCTCAATCCGAACCGTGAACCACGTCACCGAAAGCGCGCGGATCGGCGCGGATGTGATCACCGCCCCTCCGGGCGTGATCAAGAAACTGGCCGATCACCCGCTGACCGACAAAGGACTTGAGGCGTTCCTGGCGGATTGGGCCAAAACAGGTCAGAAAATCCTCTGAGCTCCGTTTGCGCACGAGCAGGAAGGGAGCGCCCCGCGCTCCTTTTTTTTGCCGCCTCTCCGGGGCTGTGGCACAAAAGCGTCGATCAATTCGCCCCGCTACCAGATTTAGTAGTGTTTAGCGGATTTAAGGCGCGCAAATCGAAATTCCTGTGTTATACGTTTGTCCAAGATAAAAACGAGGCACAGATGAGCAGTAGCCCGAAAGTAAACGAAGACCCCAAGACACGTGTCCGCCCCGAGCTGGACGAATCCCTGCGTGATGCGATCCTTGCCAAGCCGGATGCTGTGCTGGACGATCAGGACGTGATGCGTGCGCTTGTCGCAGCGAATGAGCGGTCGATGGGCGGCAATATCGTCGATCTGCGCGGCATCGCGATGGAACGGCTGGAAACCCGGCTGGATCGGCTGGAAGACACCCATCGTTCTGTCATCGCGGCGGCTTACGAGAACCTTGCAGGCACCAATCAGGTCCACCGCGCCATCCTGCGAATGCTGGACCCGACCACGTTTGAGACTTTTCTGGCCGATCTTGGCGGCGAGGTGGCCGATATCCTGCGGGTCGACAAGGTCACGCTGGTGCTGGAAACCGCACAGAACAAGGACGACCCCGCCGTCAAGCGGCTGGGCGAGGTTCTGATGGTTGCGGAGCCCGGCTTCATTGACCGCTATCTGCCCAGCGCCCGCGACGGCAGCCCTCGTCAAGTGACGCTGCGCCAGTTGCAGCAGGGCTCGGCGCAGGTCTATGGCCAGACAGCCCAGCAGATCAGGTGCGAGGCCTGCCTGCGGCTGGATTTCGGCTCTGGTCGCTTGCCGGGCATGCTGGCCATGGGGGCCGAAGACCCGCATCAGTTCACCCCACAGCAAGGTACTGACTTGCTGGCGTTTTTTGCAGGCGTATTCGAAAGGGCGATGCGCCACTGGCTGTCATGAGCCTGATTTCGCCCGCCTGCCGGGACGCGCTGCAGCACTGGCTGGATGCGCAAAAGGCACTGGCGGGCAATGCGAAAAACACCATCACCGCCTATGGCGGCGATGTTACCGAGTTCCTGTCCTTCATGACCTTGCACAAGGGCGAACCACAGGGCCTCGGCGCGCTGGAACGGATCACGATATCGGATATGCGCGCCTGGATGGCCAAGGCGCGCAGTGACGGCATCGCGGCCCGCTCGCTGGCCCGCAAGCTGTCCGCGGTCAAGACCTTCTATCGCTGGCTGGCCGAACGCGAGGGGTTCGAACCCACCGCCGTGCTCTCCGCCCGCGCGCCCAAGTTCCAGAAGAAACTGCCGCGCCCGCTGGCCGAAGATGCCGCCCGCGCCATGATCGACACGGTTGAATTACAATCGACCACCGATTGGGTCGCCGCGCGCGATGTGGCGGTGGTCACGCTGCTTTATGGCTGCGGGTTGCGCATTTCCGAGGCGTTGGGGCTGCAAGGGTCAGATGCGCCGCTGCCTGCCACTTTGCGCATCATCGGCAAGGGCGGCAAGGAGCGGGTGGTGCCGGTGATCGACGCCGCCCGTGATGCGGTCGAGACCTATCTGCGCCTGTCCCCCCACCCTTTGGAAGCGGACACACCATTGTTTCGCGGAGTGCGTGGCGGTCGCCTCAATCCCGGCGCAATCCAGGGCGCGATGGCCCGCGCCCGCGCCCAGCTTGGCCTGCCCGCCTCCGCCACGCCCCACGCGATGCGGCACAGCTTTGCCACGCATCTATTGGCGGCGGGCGGTGATCTGCGCTCGATCCAGGAATTGCTGGGCCACGCCTCGCTGTCGACAACGCAGGCCTATACGGCGGTCGACACGGCTCGGCTGATGGAAGTCTATGAGCGCACCCATCCCAAGGCGTGACGTCGGATCACAGCTAAAACCCCCGATCAAGGGTTTGCAGTTCGCAATGAATTGGGTCATGAAACCGGAATGACACCGAGAAAACGCGCGATTGGCGTTCACCTTTTCACAGCCACCGGAGCTGTTTTCGCGATGCTGTCCATGCTGGCCGCGGTGGATGCGAAATGGGACCTGATGTTTCTCTGGCTTGTCGTGGCCTTTATCGTTGACGGCATCGACGGCCCGCTGGCGCGGCACTATCACGTCAAGAAAAATGCCCCCGAGTTCGACGGCGTGTTGCTGGATCTGATCATCGACTATCTGACTTACGTATTCATCCCGGCCTTTGCGCTGTTCAAATCAGGTTTGATGGATGGCTGGACCGGCTGGTTTGCAATCATCATCATCACCTTCGCCAGTGCATTATACTTTGCCGACACACGGATGAAAACAAAGGATAATTCCTTCTCCGGATTCCCCGGTTGCTGGAACATGGTGGTCCTGGTGATTTTCGCGTTGGAGCCGAATTTCTGGGTCAGCCTGTGCCTAGTCAGCGCCCTGGCGGTGGCAATGTTCCTGCCGCTCAAATTCATCCATCCGGTGCGGACCGAACGCTGGCGTCCGCTCAGCCTGTCGATGGCGCTGGCGTGGACCTTCTTTGCCGGCTGGGCCGCCTGGGTCGATTTCCATCCCGAAAGCTGGGCGCATTGGGGGCTTGTCCTGACCAGTCTTTATCTGGTTTTTGCAGGCATCGCGCAGCAGATCATTCCCGCTGGAAAACCAGCCAGGTGAAGATCACACCGCTGCGCCTGTTCTCGGGCTGCACCGCCTCCACCCAACTGCGCCGCAGCAGCCTGAGCTGCTGTGCTTCGGCCTGTGCAATGGTCTTGTCCACCGCCGCCGGAAAAGCCGGGCGCGCCGGGTCCGAGGGGCCTTCGCGCAGGGACATGATCAATCGCCCGCCCGGTCCGGTCAGCCCTGCCAGTGAGGCGATCGAGGCTTCCCGAAGCGCAGGCGGAACGTGATGCCACACCGCATTGAGCAAAACCAGGTCGAACGTCATGCCCAGCGCAGTGGATTGCCGCAAATTAGGCAAGCCATCGTCAAGCCATGTGATCGCCGCGCTCTCGTGCAGGTCGCGCGCCGCATGGCGCAAACTGTCAACCGGTTCCGCCGCCCAGACCTGATGCCTCTGCCCGGCAAACCACGCCGCATCGCGTCCACTTCCCGCGCCCACATCCAGCACTCGCGCCGGGTCTTTTGGCAGAAACCCCGCAACCGGCTGCAGGATCGCGGCTGTGCTCAACTCCTCAAGCTGCTCGGCCAGCGTATCCGCAGCCTTGTCATATGCTGCAAGAATACCGGCGACCGAGGTTGAGCCCTCGGGTTTCACAGAACGTCCTGTATCTCGAACTCGGTCCCGTTGAAGCCAAAGCTCTCACCTGCCTCCAGCCCCGCCATCGCCTTGTAAATCGGACTGGCGGTCGATACGCCCATATAGGTCGTGCCCTCCACTTCGAACCGGGTGGTGGAGACGCAGACGACGAAGCTGCGATCCTTGAATGAGACGATGGCGCCGGGACCGACGGCATCAGTCAGGCTGAAATCGGTGTTCTCGATAACGTCGATCTTGGCGTGATGGGCCTGCACCGGCGTATCGAAAGCGGCGGCCAGATCGGCATTCTCGCGCGAGGCGGCCAGATCGTCCTTGTCATGTGTCTCACGCTCATCCAGTCGGGAATCCGCCATGAACGCTTCGTAATGGGCGATGGCATCGGCCAGTTCAGCCTCTTCCAGCGACATCAGCTTTGCCACAACAGCCTGTTTCAAGGCGGCACGATCCGTCATTGTCGTCTTCCTTTTCAAATCTGCTGCGAAGGATGCCCGAAAGGCCGGCGTCAACGCATTGATCTGTCTCAAATAAGCAGCCCGGCAGCCCCTTCGTGGCGCAGCAGCGCAACCTTGGTCTCGACCCCGCCCTTGCCGGAAAACCCGGTCAGCCCTTTGGCTCCCATCACGCGATGGCACGGGATGATCACCGGGATCGGATTGCCGCCACACGCCTGCCCGATGGCCTGCGCAGGCACGCCGAGATCGCGGGCAATCTCGCCATAGGTGCGGGTATAGCCGAAAGGAATTTCCCGCATCGCGGCGCACACCGATTGCTGCAGGTCAGAGCCCGCGACGCGCAGCGGAAGGTCGAAATCCTCCAGCGCGCCCCGGTCATAGGCGCGCATCTGCGCGGCGGCTTCTTGCAGCACGGGGGTTTCGTCACCGCTACTGACGCCGTCCCAGACAACCGAGGTGATTTCCCCGGCCTCTTCAGTGATGCCCAATATGCCGAACTGCGTCTCGACTGCGATCATATTCATGATCGCAGCCTGACAGACCCAAGCGGTTGGCTGCAAGCCTATTCCGGTTGCCGCGCCATCAAAGCCACCTGATGACAGCGGCCCTTGTGATGGATCACGCCGAAAGCGCCTCGTCGCAACGACCGCAAACACCGGCATGCGCATGGCGGCCCACATCGGGCAGGATTTTCCAGCAGCGCTGGCATTTGGCGCCTTCGGCTTTTTCGAACACGACGCCAACACCTTCGATTTCCGGAATACGGAACGCCTCGGCCGGGGCAGGATCGCCGGTGACGGTCAGGCCCGAGGTGATGCACATATCATCCACGTCGAACGTGGCCAGTAGATCGCGCGTTTCGCCATCCTCCACATGCACGATCGGTGCCGCTTCGAGGCTGGAACCGATCACCTTGTCCTGACGCTGCACCTCCAGCGCAGCGGTCACGGCGCGGCGGACGCGACGGATTTTGGCCATTCCGGCCTCAAGCTCTGCGTTGCGCCACTCGGCAGGTGTGTCGGGGAAGTCCACCAGATGGACCGAACTGTCATCCGCCGTGAAGCGTTCTAGCCAGACCTCTTCCATGGTGAAGACCAGAACCGGGGCCAGCCATGTGGTCAGGCGGTGGAACAGGATATCCAGAACGGTGCGGGCCGCGCGACGGCGCAGGCTGTCTCCGTCGCAATAGAGCGCATCCTTGCGCACGTCGAAATAGAAGGACGACAGATCGACGGTCGCAAAAGTAAAGACCGCGCTGAAGACGCCCTGGAAATCGAAGGACGCATAGCCCTTGCGCACCTGCGCGTCCAACTCGGCCAAGCGGCTGAGAACCCAGCGTTCCAGACGCGGCATATCCTCGGGCGCGACCCGATCAGCCTCGGAGAAATCGGCCAGCGAGCCCAGCATGAACCGCATGGTGTTGCGCAGGCGACGATAGCTGTCGGCAGTGCCTTTCAGGATCTCCGGCCCGATCCGCTGGTCGGCGGTATAGTCGGTCTGGGCCACCCACAGGCGCAGGATATCGGCGCCGTATTGTTTGACGACCTCTTCCGGCACGATGGTGTTGCCCAGCGATTTGGACATCTTGTTGCCCTTGGCGTCCAGCGTGAAGCCGTGGGTCACCACGTTGCGATAAGGCGCGCGGCCCTTGGTGCCGCAGGCCTGCAGCATGGACGAATGGAACCAGCCACGGTGCTGGTCGGTGCCCTCCATATAGACATCGGCGATGCCATCCTCAGTCCCGTCTTCGCGGTCGCGCAGAACGAAGGCATGGGTCGAACCCGAGTCAAACCACACGTCCAACACGTCGAACACCTGCTCGTAGTCATCCGGGTTAACGATGCCGTCGAGGATCTTCTCTTTGAACCCGTCGGTGTACCAGATATCCGCGCCATCCTGTTCGAACGCTGCCTTGATGCGGGCGTTGAGTTCTTCGCTGCGCAGCAGGTAATCCGCATCGGTGGGCAGAGCACCTTTCTTGGTAAAGCAGGTCAGCGGCACGCCCCAGGCGCGCTGACGCGACAGAACCCAGTCCGGGCGCGCTTCGATCATTGAGTACAGGCGGTTGCGGCCGGTCTGCGGGGTCCATCTCACCAGCTCGTCGATGGACCGCAGGGCACGTTCGCGGATGGTGTCGCCCATCTCTCCCATACCGTCATCCAGCTTACGGTCGACCGAGGCGAACCACTGCGGCGTGTTGCGATAGATGATCGGCGCCTTCGAGCGCCACGAATGCGGATAGCTGTGCTTGATCTTGCCACGCGCCAGCAGCCCGCCGACCTCGGCCAGCTTGTCGATGACCGCCTTGTTCGCGTCGCCTTCCCCACCCTTGCGGGACAGGATGTATGTGCCGCCAAAGAACGGCAGCCCTTTGCGGAACGACCCATCATCTTCCACATTGTAGGTGATGACTTGTTCCAGCATTCCCAGATCACGGTAGAGTTCAAATTCCTCCATCCCGTGCGAGGGCGCACAGTGAACAAAACCGGTACCTTCGGTGTCGGTTACGAACTCGGCGGCACGGAAGTCGCGGATATCGTCCCATTCGCCATTGCCGCCCTCGGCCCCGGCCAGCGGATGGGCCAGTTGGACGCCTGCCAGTTCACCTGCGGTTACGTCGCGCACGCGGGTCCATTGGTCGTCGTTCAGACGGGCACGGCCCAGCACATCGGCGGCCAGATTGTCGGCCAGCAGGAACCTGTCACCCACAGCGGCCCAGCATTCCTCCGGTGCGCCAGTGACTTCGTACAGGCCATAGGAGATGTCCTTGCCATACACGACGGCCTTGTTGGACGGCATGGTCCAGGGCGTCGTCGTCCAGATCACCACGAAGGCGTCGTCCAAATCACCCGCATTCACGACCTTGAACTTCACCCAGATGGTGAAGCTTTCCTTGTCATGATACTCAACCTCAGCCTCGGCCAGTGCGGTTTTCTCAATGGGCGACCACATCACGGGCTTCGAGCCCTGATACAAAGTACCGTTCATCAGGAACTTCATGAACTCGTCTGCGATCACGGCCTCGGCGTGATAGTCCATGGTGATGTAGGGATCGGGCCAGTTGCCGGTGATGCCCAGGCGCTTGAACTCTTCGCGCTGGATGTCGATCCAGCCCTCGGCGAACTTGCGGCATTCCTGACGGAAGTCGACGATGCTCACCTCGTCCTTGTTCTTGCCCTTCTTGCGGTACTGTTCTTCGATCTTCCACTCGATCGGCAGGCCGTGACAGTCCCAACCCGGCACATAGCGCGCGTCAAAGCCCATCATCTGATGGGACCGCACGATCATGTCCTTGATGGTTTTGTTCAGCGCGTGACCGATATGCAGGTGACCATTGGCATAGGGCGGGCCGTCATGCAGGGTAAAGGGCGTGCGGCCCTGTTTCTCGCGCAGGCGGTCATAGACGCCGATGGTCTCCCAGCGTTCCAGCCATGCGGGCTCGCGCTTGGGCAGGCCGGCGCGCATCGGAAAATCGGTTTTGGGCAGGTTCAGCGTGTCTTTGTAGTCGGGCGTTTGGGTCGTGTCGGCGCACATGGGTGGCGTCCTTGTCGATGGCATATGGTCGGATGTTGGGTCGGTGCGAGGTCTCAAACACCTTTGCCCGGCGTCTCGTCAGATCAGAGCGCCGGGGTCGTAATTCGAATAATGATGGCCTTCAGACAGGACATGGCCGCCTTATATGGCGGGTTCCAACCGGGGTAAAGCGGTCACATTCACTTCCAGAGCGGGATATCTGGCCGCGCAAGCATCAACCAGATGATTGCCAGCACCGCGAAGAATGCCGGGATGCCACAGAGAAACCAGATGCGGTAGAGCTGATCGAACGCTGGTGGCAAGGGCGCGCCCTGCGCCGCGGCGACACGCGCGAGGTCGCGAAGACGGAGCTGTATCCAGACAACCGGCAGCCAGAACGCACCGGTGAAGGCATAAAGCCCGATCGAGAGCAAAAGCCATCCTTCGGTCAGGTCCCAGCCCAGCTCGTGGGCCAGCAATATGCCCGTTACCGGCTGCGCGATCACGGCGGTCGCGGTGAAGATCAGATCCGCAATTACCACCCACGCCGCCACCTGGGCGATCACGGCAGGGATACGGCTGCGCACCGCCATCAGCATGAAAAAAGCGATTCCCGCCCCGGTTCCAAGCAAGACGCAGGCCCCGATCACATGCAGCCAGCGCAGGATGAGGTCGGGCTCGATCATCGGTCCTCCAGCAGGGTGTAGAGTATGACCGACAGCATCGCAGCAGGCAGGATCTTGACCAGGGGACCCAGCGGGTCTGCCCAAAGCCGCGGCACGACAAAGGTTGCGGCCAAGAGGTAGGCGCTTGAGACCGCGACCTGTCCGATGCAGGCCAGCGCGGCCCAACGCCGCAGCAAAAGCCCTGCCCCCAGAGCCAGATCAGCAAGGGACCAGAACAGAACCGACGCCACCGCAAGCGATGACCCCCAACCGGCCTGGCGCAAGACGTCGGCAGCGGCGTTGATCCGGAACAGGCCAATCACTCCCGAGATGCACCAGAAGATGCAGAGCACGGCCAGAATCAGTGGCATCAGCAACGAAAGTCGGGCCTCCTGACGCTCGGCCCGGGTGCAGTCCTGGCTTGCATAGATTTCGGGCAGCGGCCGGATATGCCCTCCGGTCGCCGCATAAGCGCTCGGATCACCGGTGATCCCATCGCGCAGCACCGTCAACGCCGTGCTGCGCAGGGGCGAGCGCCACCCCAGATGGCCCAGTAGATCGGCGATACGCGATGCCCCTCCGGTGAACCAGCCCGGCATCTCGATCACATATCTGGCCGGTTCAAACCCTAGCCATTCGCGTGTTGACGCCACGACCCCGGCCAAATCGCGCGGATGGGCTTCGACCAGATCATAACACCCCGGCGCGAGCTGCCCCTCAATCGCGTCTGTGATCACGCGGCACAGGTCGCTCAGCCCGACGCATTGGATCGGAACCCGTCCCAGCGCAAGGGGTTGAAGCAAAGGCACAGCCGCCAGCATTCGCAGCAGCGCCGTTCCGCCATAGGCGCTCTGCCCAATCACGAGACCGGGCCGCAGCAGGTGCAGCGAAACACCGGATCGGCGCAACGCCGCATCTCCGCGCGCCTTGCTTTGCATAAACACGGTGGGCGCTTGAGGGTCGGCACCAACAGCAGAGACCTGAACCACAGCAATGTCGCGCTCGGCGCAGGCCGCACCCAGTGCTGCGATGGCAAGATGGTGCACAGCTTCCAGATCATCGCCGCCGCCATCCTGCAGCGCACCGGCGCAATTGACCACGACATCGATATCAGACAGCAGGCCGGACCAGCCGGAGGCGTCCGTCAGCGCCCTGAGATCAGCGACCCTGATAGGGACATTGGGGAGAACCCGGGCCGCAACACGCCGATTACGCACCAGCCCGGTGACTCGCAAATTCCGCTCTTGCAGCGCTCTGACAACGGCGCTGCCGATGAACCCGTAGGCCCCCAGAACCAGAACATGTGCGGTCAATGCGTCACCTCGGATCAGGCAGATCGTCCCGCGATCCTACAGACCTGCGAGCCGCCGGAAACCCATATAACGCTCGGCGCGACATCGGGGCACAAGATCAGTTTCGGGAAAAGAGGCTGCTGAGCGCCCGCTTGATGATCCCGCGGACCGAGGGTTTGTGGCGGTCCGAGAAGGGCAACGGTCGGCAGACCTCCATCGCAGCGACGCCGACGCGCGCGCTGAGCGCGCCGTTGACCAGACCTTCGCCAAAGCGGCGCGAGAGTTTGCTGAGCAGTGAGCCGCCCAGAAGCGGCTCCAGCAGGTCATCGCCGACGGCCACTGCGCCGGTGGCCACCAGATGCGCAAAGACCGCGCGGGTCAGTCGCCAGCTGCCCAACAGCCCGGCGCGCCCGCCATAAATCTCGGCAATGCGGCGGATCATCCGCAATGAGGCGGTCAGCGCCGTCAGCACATCGGCAAGCGCCAGCGGAACCAGGGCCGTGACCGTCGCAACCTGACGGGCGGCGTTTTCGACCTCGCGGCTGGCAGCGTCATCGAGCGGGGCCAGCACCTCATCCTCGATCAGCTGCATCATGGCATCGGCATCGAACTGGTCCGCCTTGCGCTCGGCCAGGCTTTGCAGGCCCCAACGCGTATCCTCGCGCCCTTGATAAAGCTTGTCGATCCGGTCGCCGACCGCCCGCGCCTGGGTCAGGTCGTGTTCGGCCAAAGCCTGCACGGCGGCCTGCCGCAACCCGTCGACGCGGCGCAACCGGCCCAGCGCCGCCAATTCGCGGATCACCAGGATCAAGCAGACCAGAACCAGCGCCGCAAGCATGCCCGAAACCACCCAGCCCAAAAGAGGCATGCGCAGCAGCAGGTTGTTGACAAAGTCCCAGGCCGCGATGGAGACCATCGCGCCGATCACCGTCAGCAGCAGCCCCCAGAACCAGCGCGCCAGACGCGACGGTCGTCGCGCGACGACCTGGGCCGCCACCTGCATGGCGCGCCCTGCCCCGGCATCGGGAACGGGCGGCGCGTCGGCGACGCTGGGCGCAGGGGTGTCCTCGTCTTCGAGATCGATCAGGACCGGGCCTTTGGTCATGTCTTTGTTGCCTCTCTGGACCAGATGAACTTGATATCGGGCAGCTTCTCGTCATTGTCACGGCCATCGCTGCGGGCCGCCTCGCTGAACCCCTCGCGCCGATAGAAGCGCGCCGCACCGGGATTGGCTTGAAAGGCAAACAGCTCCAGCAGGTCGCTTTGCGCCTTGGCGGTTGCAAGCAAACGCGCGCCGATGCCCTGTCCGCGACTGTGTCGCGACAGGTAAAGCGAGTGGATCAGCGCGCCATCGCGGGCCAAAAACCCTTCGACCCTGCCCTCCAACTCGGCCACTGTGACCCAGCGTCGCGCGATCATCGTCCCGCAAAAGGCAATGGTTTCCGCCGCGCTGTGCAGGTCGGGCATCCAGTGATTGTCGCGCGTGAAGCCGTGCAGGATGTCCCCACACCGCCCGGCATCGGTCAGCCGCGCCGGTCGCAGCACCACGCTCATAGCCGGTCACCGATCAAGAATTGCGCCGCCCGGTCCAGCCGGATATGGGGCGGCCCCTCGCCCGGTCTGAGCGTCAGGCGCGCCGGGGCAAAACTCATCACCTCATAATCGCCCGAAAGCCATTCGCTGGCACCGTCCCGTGCTGGCCCTAGCAGATGCGAGGGATCTTCGGGCAAATCACCGGGATAGAAGGCCGCCTGTTTGCCGCTTTCCAGCAGCTGTCCCCGCACGCAGGGCAATTCACGGCCCTCATGCGCGCGCATCTCTTCAGTCGTGGCCCTTAGCGAGGCCATGGACAGCGCCGCCGTCTCGCTACCGGCAAAGCGGGCGCGGTCGCGCGCCTCACGCGTCATCGCCTCGATGATCGCGGTCAGGCGGGGATGCTGGCTGTGATGCAGATGATCGGCCTTGGTGGCCGCAAACAGAATCTTTTCAACCCGTTTGCCCAACAGCAAACGCGACAGCCAGGCGTTGCGACCCGGTCGAAAAGCCGAGAGGATATCGCCCATCCCGCGCCGTAGATCCTCGACAGCGCGCGGGCCGCGATGGATCGCACCCAGCGCATCGACCAACACGACCTGCCGGTCGATACGGGCGAAGTGATCGCGGAAAAACGGCTTTACCACCTGTGATTTATAGGCCTCGAACCGCCGCTCCATCTCGCGATGCAGCGATTTGCGGGGCGCGAGCCCGTCGACCGGCAGTGGCGCGAAGGTCAGAACCGGCGAGCCTTCAAGATCGCCGGGCAGCAGGAACCGACCGGGCGTGCAGTCGTAATGGCCCTGATCGCGCGCCGCGACAAGATAGTCGGCAAAGTTACGCGCCAGGGCCTGCGCGACCGGCTCAGCATGCTCAGCCTTGGGCGCGACATCCTGCAGATGCGCAAGGAAGCCCGCCGCGCAATCGCGCGACCGGATGCGGGTCAAAACCTCCTGCGACCAATCGGCATAAGATCTTTCCAGCAGCGCCAGATCCAGCAGCCATTCGCCGGGATAATCGACAATATCGATATGAACCGTGCGCGGCCCCGACAGCCCCGAGAGCAGGCCCGATGGCCGCACCCTGAGCGACAGGCGCAGTTCCGATACCGCCCGCGTGCTGTCCGGCCAGCGCGGCGCATCCGAGGTGAGCGCCGCCAGATGGGTCTCATAATCGAAACGCGGCACGGTGTCGTCCGGCTGCGGCTGCAAATAAGCGGCCTCGATCCGGCCTTCCTGTGCGGCCGCAAGGCCGGTCATTCGCGCCCGGTCCAGCAGATTGGATACGAGTGATGTGATGAACACCGTCTTGCCCGACCGCGCCAACCCGGTCACGCCCAGCCGGATCACCGGTTCAAACAGCGCCTCGGAGACCGCATCCCCGGCATTTTCCACACCGCGCACCAAAGTGTCGGCAATTGAAGATAGAACCAAACCGCTGCCTCTGACTATTCGACGCCAAGATAGGCAGCCATTGCGGAATTTGCGAGGCTCTGCGTCGCGGTCCGGGATGTTTTTGCCGAATGGACAAGGTACCCGCTCCATCGCGGCCCAAAACTCTATCGACCCTCAATCACCCTTCAGGTCGATGGGACGCGGGCCGCTATAGGTCCATCGGTAGGACGGTGGGGTCGGTCCCTTGTTGCGCCCGCCCTGGTTCATCTGCTCCCAGGCATGAGCGATGATCCCGACTGAACGCGAGAGGCAAAAGAGCCCGCGCGCCAATGGCCCGGCAAAGCCCAGCTCCGCATAAATCACCGCTGTGGCACCATCAATATTCATCGGTACCGGCTTGCCTTTACGGGTGTTGAGCACATGTTGGATGGCGCGGCCGATCTCCGCATAACGGCCAGTGACCGTGCCCGTCTGCGCGGCCTCATCGACCAGGCCCAGCAGACGTGGCGCGCGTGGGTCCACCGGTTTGTGAAAACGGTGTCCGAAACCGGGGATAAATTTCGTGCGCTCTGCCTGCCAGCGATCGATCATTTCGCCGGTCGCCGCTTCAAGCGCTTGACCGGTCTGAGCCGCATTGTCGATCCAGCTATAGAGTTCAACCGCCTGTTCGCCTGCCCCGCCGTGGATGTCATCCAGCATATTGACCGCCGAGGCCAGCGCCCCGTTCAACCCCAGCCCGCAGGTGACCGCCATACGTGAGGCCGCAATCGATGGCGCTTGTGGCCCGTGATCCACCGCTGCCACCAGCGCGGATTCCAAAAGCTCCGCCTGCGCCTTGGACGGGACATCGCCGCGGGTCATGAGCCAGATCATCTGTGGAAAGGTCACGTTGCCGATCAAATCCCCGATCGGATGACCGCGAATCCGGATCTGGCCCGGCGCCATATCGATGATCTCCGTTTGCCACCAATCGGAGACATCGTTTTGTGTCTCGCTCATATCGCGCCATCCTTCTTCAGTGCCTCCAGAGTCTCGCCAGTCACGCCCAGCTCACCCCAGATCTGAGCATTGTGCTCACCCAGTAGGGGCGGCGGAGTGTCGACCACCGGCGCGCTGCCATCGATCTTGATGCCGGTGGTCGCGACCTGAATATCGCGCTCCACACCAGGTACGTTTTCGAAACCGTGCAGAAAACCACGCTCGGCGACTTGCGGCATCTCCAGCACCTCCGGGACCGTCAGAACCGCGCCCGACGGCACGCCGATCCGGTTCAGCTCCTTTGCCCAATCCCGCGCGGGCCGCGTTTTCAGGACGGTTTCCAGCTCGGCCTTCAACGCCAGCCGGTTTTTCTTGCGATCTTCGCGGGTGGCATAGCCCGGCCGCGCGCGAAGTTCGGCCAACCCCAGATGGTCGGTCAGCAACACCCATTGCTCGTCCTTGTTGGCGGCGATGTTGATCAGGCCATCACCCGCCTCGAAGGTGCCCGAGGGTGCCGAGGTCACATTTTCATTGCCATTCGCGGTGGGTACGACCCCGGCGATCAGGTAGTTTGACACCACCCAACCCATCGTGGCGAGCACCGATTCAAGCATCGAAACGTCGATGAAGGACCCGCGCGGACTGCCGTTCAGCGCTGCGGTAATTGCGAAGGCGGCGGTGATGCCGCCCACTGTATCGGCAACCGGATAACCCACCCGCAGGGGCGCACTGTCGCTAACTCCGGTGATCGACATCACGCCGGAGGCGCCCTGAATGATCTGATCATAGGCCGGGCGATGGACCCATGGCCCGTCTTGACCAAAGCCTGAAATCGCACAGTAAATCAGGCGCGGGTTGATCTCGCTCAGGACCTGATAGCCAACCCCGAGACGGTTCATCACACCGGGGCGAAAATTCTCGACCACCACATCGGCGGTGTTCGCCAGCTTCAGAAACAGCGCCTTGCCGTCCGGGTGCTTGAGATTGACCGTGACGGATTTCTTGCCCGCGTTCTGGGCCAGAAACGAAACGCCCATACCCTTCTTGTTCAGCTCGGGATCGGCCCCCAATTGCCGGGCCAGATCGCCGCGCCCGGCGGCCTCGACCTTGATCACTTCGGCCCCAAGATGCGCCAGATGATGGCAGGCAAACGGGCCTGCCAGTACGTTTGTCAAATCGAGAACTCGGATATTGGAAAGCGGACGCATGTGGCTCCATCGGCGTATTCGTTGCCTTTTCAGGTAGACATTCGGGCACATTCAACGCAACTTTCTCTGAGATTTGTTGCGCAGAGTAGAACAAATGAAACAGCCACGTGTTGAATCCGTCGAGAAGGCGCTGTCAATTCTTGAGGCATTCTCGAAAGATCGACCCGCGCTGACCCTGACGGAAATTTCAGTGGAAACAGGTCTTTACAAGAGCAACGTGAGTCGCCTCGCTGCGTCGCTGGAGCGTTACGGCTATCTGAAACGCGATCCGAACCGGCGTTTCCGTCTCGGACCGGCCCTATGGCGGCTCGGCGCGCTTTACCGCCGCAACTTCGAATTAGGCGAATCCGTCCGTCCGGTGCTGCGCCAATTGGTCAGAGAGACCGGCGAAACGGCCTCTTTCTACGTTCCCGATCAGGATGAACGGCTGTGTCTTTACCGCGAGAATTCGCCCGATCCTGTTCGCCACCATCTCGATGAAGGCGCGCGACTGACGATGCAATCGGGCGCGGCGGGGCATGTTCTGGCGGCCTTTCATCTCGGCGATGACACAGCCAGGGCACGCCTGGACGCCGACGGGAGCTGCGTTTCGCAAGGAGAACGCAATCCCCATATTTCAGCCGTCGCCGCACCGATCATAGACGCGACCGGGCAGTTTCACGGGGCGCTTGCAGTATCCGGGCCGCTCGAAAGGCTAAACCGCGAAGCGCTTGCCAAAGCGCGCGCCGTTGTTGTGGCCTCTGCGCGGGCGTTGAGCCGTGGCCTTGCTTGACGCTTTCGCAACTCGGGAACCAGAAACTTGACCTTAAGGAGAGTTCAAAAAGGACAAGGAGACCTGTTCTGCATTCCACCTCAAGGCTGACACACCCTCTGTTACGCAACGTTGCCAACTCAAAGAGTTGCCACGTGCAACTTAAATGTTAGGACTTCCTAAAATTCGGAGGAGACCATAATGCCGCATTTCACAGCACCGGTTGATGATGCTGAGTTCCTGCTGCACGATGTCTTTCGGGTCACGGAATCCGACGTTCCTGGTTACAAGGACCTCGAAAGCGGTTTTACGGCTGCGGTTCTAGATGAAGCAGGCAGGTTGGCCTCGGATACTTTTGCGCCAATAAACCATGATGGCGATCAGATCGGGTGCACGCTCGAAAATGGTCGGGTTCTTACCGCTCCGTGCTTTCGCGAAGGCTTTGATGCGCTGCGTGAAGGGGGCTGGACCGGCTTCAGGGGCGCGACGTGACCGGCGCGAAGACCCCGGAAGGCCGGGCGGACCCGCTGATTGTGCATCCTGAAATGCGCCGCAACCTTCTGGAACAAAAGAGCTTTGTCGAGGGTGGTCGCGCGCTGGCCTGTTGGGCCGCGACGCTGATCGACCGGGCGCATCGCAACGAAGATGCGGAGGCGCGCGCGCTGGTCTCCCCGGTGACCCCGGTGACGAAGGGCTTTCTGCCCGATATCGGCTTTGACATGACCGCCGAGGAATTCTGAAGACTTTGAGACAAACCCCGCCGGACACCCAAACCAACCGGCACAGCAATGAAACACCAGCTACCGGGTCAGATAAGCTAAACGCCCCATAGCCGACTGGAGGATATCAAGCCAATGACTGAACAGTATCCCAACCTTTTTACCCCGCTCGAAGTTGGCCATGTGATCTTGCCGAACCGCATCCTGATGGGGTCGATGCACCTTGGTCTTGAGGATATCAAGGGTGGTGTCGAGCGGATGGCGCGGTTTTATGCGGATCGCGCGCGCGGCGGTGTTGGCCTGATCGTGACCGGTGGCGTCGGCCCCAACCCGGAAAGTGCCGTGATCAAGGGCGGCGGCACCATGATGAACGAGCATGACATCGAAGAGCATCGCCCGATCGCCGAGGAGGTGCATGAGGCGGGCGGGATCATCTGCATGCAGATCCTGCATACGGGCCGCTACGCCTATAACCCCGACAATATCAGCGCCTCCCCCATCAAGGCTCCGATCAACCCGTTTGTCCCACGCGAGCTGACCTCGGACGAGATCGAGAAGCAGATCGACGATTTCGTCAACTGCGCCGTCTGCGCCCAGAAAGCGGGCTATGACGGGGTCGAGATCATGGGGTCTGAGGGCTATTTCATCAACCAGTTCATCGCCGAACGCGTGAACCACCGGACCGATGACTGGGGGGGCTCTTACCAGAACCGGACCCGCCTTGCGGTTGAGATCGTGCGCCGCACACGCGCGGCCGTGGGCGAGAACTTCCTGCTGATCTTCCGCCTGTCGATGCTGGATCTGGTCGAGGGCGGCTCGACCATGGAAGAGGTGATCGAGCTGGGTCAGGAGCTGGAAAAGGCCGGGGTTTCAATCATCAACACCGGCATCGGCTGGCACGAGGCGCGGGTACCCACCATTGCCACGCTGGTGCCGCGCGCGGCTTTCACCCGCATCACGGCCGCGTTCAAGGGGGCGGTTTCGGTGCCGGTCATCACCTCGAACCGGATCAATACGCCGGAAGTCGCCGAAGAAATCCTGGAACGCGGCGACGCCGACATGGTGTCAATGGCGCGCCCCTTCCTGGCCGATGCAGAGTTTGTGGTGAAGGCTGCCGAAGGCCGCTCGGATGAGATCAACACCTGCATTGGCTGCAATCAGGCCTGTCTGGACCAGGTCTTCAAGCAACAGGTCACATCTTGCCTTGTGAACCCGCGCGCGGCCCATGAAACCGAGATCGAGATCGCGCCCACCGACGCGCCTAAGAAGATCGCGGTTGTCGGCGCGGGCCCGGCGGGGCTGGCCTATGCCACCACGGCGGCGCGGCGCGGCCATAACGTGACCCTGTTTGACGCCTCCGACAAGATCGGCGGGCAGCTCAACATTGCAGTGCAAGTGCCCGGCAAGGAAGAATTCCACGAAACCATGCGCTATTTCGGCAAGGAAATCGAACTCTCCGGCGTCGACCTGAAGCTGAACACCTTCGTCAAGCCGGGAGATCTGGAGGGATTTGACGAGGTGATCACTGCAACAGGTGTGCATCCGCGTGAGCCGCAGATCCTGGGCATCGACCATCCCAAAGTGCTGACTTATGTCGACGTTCTGCGTGACCAGAAGCCCGTCGGCAAACGCGTGGCTGTCATCGGTGCAGGCGGCATCGGCTTCGACGTCAGCGAGTTTCTTGTCCATTCCGGCCCATCCGCCAGCCTGGACCCCGATCAGTTTGCCCGCGAATGGGGCATCGATCTGAGCGGCAAGACCCGTGGCGGCCTGACCGGTGCGCCGGACATCCCCGCCCCTGCCCGCGAGGTGTATCTGCTGCAGCGCAAGACCTCTAAACTGGGTGAGAACCTGGGCGCGACCACCGGCTGGATTCACCGCGCGCAACTGCAGCGTGCCCGGGTGAACATGATCGGTGGCTGCCAGTATGTGAAGATCGACGACGAGGGTCTGCACATCAACGTGGACGGTGAACCACGGGTGCTGGAGGTCGACAACGTGATCCTGTGTGCTGGCCAGGAATCAAACCGCGATCTGGCCACCCAGATGGGCGGCACCCCCACCCTGATCGGCGGCGCCGACGTCGCCGCGGAACTCGACGCAAGACGCGCAATCGATCAGGCCGTCAGATTGGCCGCAGTCGTCTGATCCAGGGACTTTCAGACACAGGTATCGCAGCATATGGGGCGTGCTCTGGATACATGGCGGCGGCTTTATCGCCGGCACGACCGAGCAGGTGAACACGGTCGCGCCGCGTTTTGCACGCTGGCTCCGCGTTCCAATTGTGACCGTTGAATACCGCTGGGCGTCGGAAAACCCCTATCCTGCGGCTTTGGACGATGCGCGCGCGGCGTGGCAATGGATGCTGGACGCGGATGACATCGACTCGACGCGTCTGGCCATTCTGGGTCAAAGCGGTGGGGGTGGGCTCGCAGCAGCGCTGGTCAACCGCATTCACAACGAAGGTGGCCAGCAGCCAGTGGCGCAGGTTCTGCATTATCCGATGCTGGACGACCGTGTTGCGGCAGACCGGTCACTGGGCAAGGAAACGTTTGAGATCTGGAACAACCGCTGCAACAAGATTGCCTGGAACGCCTATCTGCAACCGGCCAAGACCGGGGACGCTGCTGTATGGGAATATGCGGCACCGGCGCGACGCGCAGATTTGAGCGGCCTCCCACCGACTTGGATTGGGGTTGGCATATATGACCTGTTCTCGGAAGAAACCCGCAAATATGCGGACCGTCTGATCGACGCCGGAGTACCCTGCGAAACCATGTATGTCGATGGTGCGCCGCATGTCTTTGAAATCGTGGCGCCGGAATGGAAAGTCTCTGGGCTCTTTCTTGAGAGGACACGTGCGTTCCTGAAGAAGCATCTTGCCGCCGGCGAAACAGCAAACGCCACGTGATGCCTGCGCGGGCGACCGAACCGCCACCGGGTTCGCTGATCGACAGCTACGCATTCAAAACAGGGTTCTATACCGATTGTTTTTCAACCGAGATTGCCGGCCACGTGACTTTAGAGGACTATCTGTCAGCGTTCTATGGCATCTGGCTGTTTCGCCTGGAACGTCTGATCCTGAGATCGCTATTGAAGGCGCCAACAAGCGACCGGGATTTATCGACCTATATTGCCGGTGACATCAACGAATTCGGGCGGGCAACAGCAGATGGTTGCCATCGGGCGGGCGCTGATGGCCAATCCCGATCTGACCCTCTTCGACGAGATCAGCCTCGGCCTCGCGCCGACTATCATCAAGGACATCTACACCGCGCTTCCCGGCATCATCGGCGAAGGGACGAGGCCAGTATCTTCGAATAGGACATCGCCCAGACGCTGTCGGTCTCAAACCGGGTCTAATGCCTGCAAGGGAGGCGCGTTTCGCTGCAGGCAAACGGCATGAGAATGGGCGATTTCTTCCACGGCGTGTAGCTTAAGAAAGAATTGGCTGGCAGAGTGAGCTCACAAGCAGGTATTCGGCTAAACCAGTTTCGACTGAAGCGGGCATTCAAGGACATGAGATAAAGGTCGGGTTTCTTCGCCTAGCGGTCGTCGGCCCGGCCAACGGATAAGGTCTGCCGCGCGGACGAAAGCGGCCGCACAAAATCAGTGGAGAGCTTAGCGTTGGGGTATTTTGAATGGGTGCTCCGGATTGCGAGCAATGAAGTCGTCAACTTCAGATAGACGCTCTGGCAGCCTCTCTGCGTCGGGACAGCACCTATAGCTATGGAAGCGAAAACCGGCGTTCCAGAGCCGCCTTACCTTTTCCCACTGCTCCTTGTCGGACTTTTTGGGAGCCTTGAACGAGCGGCCCATAGTGCAAACCGCTTGCCCACATTCAGGACAGACATGACCGCTTTTGTCAGGAGTCATTTTCCACGATTTATTGCAGCTAAAGCATGCGTGTGCAGTAAGGTATTCTGGCCAGCGAGGCGGCCCGGCTTCTGGCATCTTCGGGAATTCCCGCGTGCCGTTTTCACGTCGAAGTTCCATCCGCCGCCACTTTTCATTTCCTCTAGCCGTGGGAGCAGATTGCGCACTACTTGAACTGACTGCAATGGGTTCATTCCGCACCTTCTCCGCAGCGTGTCGCTAGGACAAAGATATCTGGCGCTGGACGGTGGAGATTGGAGAGTTCAGCCGAAGTCGGTAGGGTCAGTTTTTGGCGCAAAGGTCAAAGTTGTTTGACGTCCTACAAACCGGAGCGCTTCAGCGGGCACGGTCACCGGCGCTCCTGCCTACAGCGCGAAGACAATGATCAAGCACATCACCTGAAGATCCGGTACTTAATCTGGCTATGACTATCACGATGGGGTCGCCTTTGGTGACGGGGTCAGCGCTCTCTGTCCGCTGGACATCGGGGTGCCGGTTGGATACCTGCGCGGCCATGCCACGTTATGCTTTGAAAGTCGAATACCAGGGCGCACCCTTTGCCGGATGGCAGCGCCAGAAGGATCAGCCCTCGGTGCAGGGCGCGATTGAAGGGGCTTTGGCCCGGTTGCAGCCGGGTGCGCATACGATTGCTGCGGCGGGCCGGACAGATGCAGGCGTGCATGCGCTGGGCCAGGTGGCGCATTGCGATCTGGACAAGGACTGGGAGGCGTTTCGGCTGTCAGAGGCGTTGAACCATCACCTGAAACCGCACCCAGTCGCCATCACCGCTGCAGCGCGGGTAGAGGACGATTGGCACGCGCGCTTTTCCGCTGTTGAGCGGCAATATCTGTTTCGCATCCTGATGCGCCGTGCGCCTGCCACCCACGAGGCGGGACAGGTCTGGCGGGTCAACCACCGGCTGGATGCGGTGGCCATGCAGCAGGGCGCGGACAGGTTGTTGGGGCGGCATGATTTCACCACCTTCCGCTCGTCGCTCTGTCAGGCGGCGAGCCCAGTCAAGACACTGGATGAGTTGCGTGTAGAAGAGGTCGCAGGCTTCTCCGGCCCCGAGATACATTTTCATGTGCGCGCCCGCAGCTTCCTGCACAATCAGGTGCGCAGTTTTGTCGGCACGCTGGAGCGTGTGGGGGCCGGTGCCTGGACACCCAGTGATGTGCAAGACGCTCTGGAGTCGCGCGATCGCGCCGCCTGTGGTCCGGTCTGTCCGCCGCAGGGCCTGTATCTTGCGCAGGTCCGCTATCCCGATCCGGTCTTCGGGTAAACCGGCTCAGAGCGCGCGCAACAACAGCCCGCCCGCCACGACCGCAACAAGAAGTCCTGCCATCAGTTCGACCAAGGGCAGCACTTTTGCCGCCTGCTGGAACGCTCCGGCGGACCCGGCGATCCCGCCGCGCATTCCGGCAGCGGCAAGGCCGACCGTGATCGTGACGGTTGCAGTACCCAGGGCCATGGCAAACGCCCCGGCGATGCCCGCACCCCCGATCCCCATCTGCCAGGTGATCAGCAACACAAAGAGCGCGCCGGTGCAGGGCCGGATCGCAATGCTGGCGATCAGCGCAAGCGCCTCGCGCGGGGTCGAGACCTGATCGACCTCATTCAGATCGGGACCGTGTTTGTGGCCACAGCTCTCGCACGTGCCGTGATCATGTGCATGCGTGTGCGTGTGCGTGTGAGGCCGGTGCATCAACTTCCGCAGCCCGCGCCAGACCAGCCAGAGCCCGACCAGCGCAATCGCACCGTAGCTGACCGGCGCCATGACATCCTCGGTCACGCCGATCAGCCGCTCGCGGGTCATGTCAAACAGGAAAACCCCGGCATAGACGATGGCCACCGCCGTCACCGCCTGCCCCAGACTGGCCAGCAACGAGATCACGCTCAACCGCAGCCAGGGCACACGACGACCCAGCCCGTAGCCTCCGATCAGCACCTTGCCATGCCCCGGCCCCACGGCGTGAAAGAACCCGTAGGCAAAACAAAGCCCCATCAAGAGCCAGAGCGTGCCGTCATGCCCGGCCCGCAAGCCCCGCAATGCGCCAGCAATCTGGTTCTGAAACTCCCGCTGCTCACCTGCGGCCCAAACAGAAAGCTGATCGAAGCCGCCCCCGGCCCAGAGCCACAAAAACAAAGCCGCGGCGATGCCAACCGGCAGGATCAGGAGTTTGGACATGTGATCCGGATCTCAGTCGCAAATTGCTCGCCGATCAGAGGGATGTCGTTCTCTTCGAGATCAGCATTGACATCCAGGCTCAGCAGAAATGCCCGCATCTCCGACAGTTTCTGGTCGATATCTGGGTCAATCCGTTCAGTCAGGCAGGTATGTTCGCCGGTCAATCGCACCGGCAGGGTGAGGTCGTAGCTCACATAAAACGTCTCATCATAGGGTTTTATGGAAAGTGTTTCCCCGCCGACCTGTGGCTGACCAGTGACCTCTCGCAGATGGGTGGTAATAATGCGACCGTCACGCAGTTCTGCGGTCGGCTCCATCGGTCTGGACAGTTGAAGCTGTTGACCGCCCAGCGTTGCGTCAAGATCACCGTTGAACCCTTCAACCCAGTTCATGTCGAAGCCTTGCAGCCGCTTCTGCTCCCACGGCGCAAGGATATTGTCAGCGTCCGAATCCAGACCCAGATCTTCGAGGATCAGAAGCGAGTAGAAATCATCATATGCCCAGGTGACCCGCACATGGGTGAGCCGGTTCTGGTCGTCAAAGATCACATCCAGCCCGGTATCCACAAAAACGTGCGGATGGGCGGTCAAGCCGACCGGCATCAGACACAGAACAAGAGGCAACATGCGTTTCATGCGCAGAAGATAGGGCGCTGGCGGCGGCGGCGCAACGCAATGCGGCTCAGACTTTTTCCTGCGTGTATTTCTTTAGCTCCGTCCGGGCGACCTGCCGCCGATGCACCGCGTCCGGGCCATCGGCCAAGCGTAGCGTCCGCACATGAGTCCAGGCGGCGGCCAGCGGCGTGTCCTGACTGATACCTTGCGCGCCGAACATCTGCGCGGCCTCATCGATCACCTTGAGCGCCACGCGCGGCGCGATCACCTTGATTTGCGAAATCCAGGGGGCTGCAGCCCGCGCATCCCCCTGATCCATGTACCACGCCGCCTTGAGGCAGAGCAGGCGCGCCATCTCGATCTCCATCCGGCATTCAGCGATGATGTCGTAATTCGCGCCAAGCTGCGCCAGTCGCTTGCCGAACGCCTCGCGTTGCAGCGACCGCCTGCACATCTGTTCCAGCGCGGTCTCCGCCTGCCCGATGGCACGCATGCAATGGTGGATGCGGCCCGGCCCAAGACGGCCTTGCGCGATCTCGAAGCCACGCCCCTCGCCCAGCAGGATGTTCTCGACTGGAACCCGCACATTGGTGAATCGGATATGCATATGCCCGTGCGGCGCATCGTCATGACCGTAGACCTGCATGGGCCGCAGCACCTCGATCCCTGCAGTGTTCGCAGGCACCACGATCATCGAATGGCGCTGATGCTTGGGAGTGTCATCATCCCCTGTGCGCACCATCACGATATAGACCCGGCAACGCGGATCGCCCGCGCCCGAGGCCCACCATTTCTCGCCATTCAGCACATATTCCGCCCCGTCCCGCACACAGGACATCGAGATATTGGTGGCATCAGACGAGGCCACATCCGGCTCGGTCATCAGATAGGCGGACCGTATCTCTCCCTCCAGAAGCGGCGCCAGCCACTCGGATTTCATGGCCTCGGTGCCATAACGTTCAAAGACTTCCATATTGCCGGTATCGGGCGCCGAGCAGTTGAACACCTCGGCCCCCAGCGGGGTCTTGCCCATCTCTTCGGCGAAATAGGCGTATTCAACGGTGGTCAGGCCGACCCCCCGGTCACTGTCGGTCAGCCAGAAATTCCACAACCCCGCCGCCTTGGCCTTTGCCTTTAACCCTTCAAGGATCTCGGTCTGCCGGTCAGTGTATTGCCAACGGTCGCCCTTGGCCACTTCCCCCTGATATTCCTCCTCCAGCGGCATGACCTCATCACGGATCATCGCGCTCACCCGGTCCAGAAGCGCGCGGTGTTCGTCCCGCATCCCAAAGCTCATTGTCATGACATGTCTCCTTCGCCGGGATCACCGGACTTTACGTTTGACCGGAGGATGACTTAGCTGGGCAGCAGAAGTCCAGTTGGGTGACGATACGTCACCGCTATTTCTGAAAGGACCTTTGATGGCGCTGTTGATCAATGTTGGCCATGACGGATGGATGGGAGATGATGAGATTGCCAAAATCCTGAGTGCGCATACCCCGACATCGGATGTACGCACGCTGGCTGATCCCGGCGATCTTAGCGAGGTGAGCATGCTGGCCGTCTCGCGGCTGGACCCGGATCTGCCGCACCGCCTGCCCAACCTGCAACTGGTGCAGAAACTGGGTGCCGGCGTGGAAACCATCGTGCGCCACCCGGCGCTGCCCGATCACGTCCGGGTTACCCGGCTGAAGCCAGAGGCCCCCGCCCGCGAGATTGCCGAATGGTTCCTGACCTATATCCTGAACGCCCAGCGGCAGGGCGATCGCTATCGCCGCCAGCAGACGCAGGCGGACTGGTCGCCGGTCGCGCCGCTGATCACGACACAGACACAGGTGGGCGTATTGGGGCTGGGCCATATCGGTGGCTATACGGCACGGCTGCTGGATCAACTGGGGTTTCAGGTCCATGGTTGGAGCCGGTCGCCGAAATCCCTACCCGGTGTAACCTGCCACCACGGCTATGACGCGCTTCCCGCGCTTTTAGGCCGCTGCGACCATATCTGCGCCATCCTGCCCAGCACGCCCGAAACCGAAGGGCTGATCGATGCGCGCATGCTTGCCGCCATGAAACCGGGCAGCCAGTTGCTCAATGCCGGGCGCGGCGATCTGATCGACGAGGCCGAGCTGTTGCAGGCGCTGGATAGGGGCACACCCGGCCTTGCGGTTCTGGATGTGGTCAGCCAGGAACCCTTGCCCGCCAACAGCCCGCTATGGTCACACCCGAAACTCACCCTCACACCGCATGTGTCCGGCTGGCATCTTGGGGACGCGCTGAAAGATGTGGCGGAAAACCTGCGCCGCCTGAGCGCAGGCGAGGATCTGTTGCACGAGGTCGACCGCGCACGCGGCTATTGAGAACAGGGCACAACGCCCGCCACAAGCGGCAGCGCCTGTCCGCAAGGACAGGCCAGCAAAAGAGCGGCGGGCCCGCGGCCCGCCTCAATGTGAAAACAGCCCGATCCCCCAGCGAAAAGCTGAACAGTCAGGCGATAAAGGCGTTATAGGTGGCCTCGTCCATATAGTCGTCTATCGGCGACATGTCGGACACTTTCAGCTTGAAGAACCATCCGGCCCCGGTCGGGTCCTCATTGACCTTGCCCGGCTCGTCGGCCAGCGCCTCGTTGACCTCAACAACCTCGCCATCCAGTGGCGCAAGGATGTCGGACGCGGCCTTGACGCTCTCGATCACCACAATCTCGTCATCCTTGGCCACATCAGAGCCGATCTCGGGCAGCTCGACAAAGACGATATCACCCAGTTGTTCGGCGGCATGGGCCGTGATGCCCACGGTCACCACATCCTCCTCGACGATCAGCCATTCATGTTCTTCGGTATATTTCATGCTGTCTTCCCTCGACCTAGCACTTGTCCCTGGCGCCCCAATCGGCATGCCAAAGCCTAGGACCGCCTGCGCCGCAAGCGCAAGCGTTCAATGCATCGACCTTCGGCGGAGGTTATCGGCGCGGGACCCAACCGGGTCAGGGCACAAGCAGCCATCTGCCATCCGCTTGCCGGCACATGCGGCTGCGAATCTGTACGGGCTGTTCGGCACCCTTGGGATGCGCCTGCTGACTGAGGAACCCGCAATTGTCGCGCATTTCCTCCAAGGTGACTGAGCCCTTGGATTTGGTCGCCGGATTTTCCCATGCCACGGTCTTTCCAACCTGCGGTACACCATTCACAACCAGCTTACCCATGGCTTGCCGCATCAGCTGAAAATCCTCGGGCGACAACCCGCTTTCGGCGATGATACGCGACAGGGGTTTTGCTTGCGACGTGACGGCAAGCCCCGCCAAAGCAAAACTCAGACAAAGCGTTAGAAAAATCTGTTTCATGGCAGGCTCGCGATAAAATTGTGTTGCAGTCATGCTCGCATGGACCGCAGGGCTCGTCTAGGGTCACGACCCAAATTCACCGACGGGGTCGACCCGTGCCATTTTGGACGCCACGCGCGCAGATTGATCTGCGGGGGCTTCCCATAAGATGAAAAATTTGGTGTGGTTCAACGAGATGTCGCATCCACGGAGATGAGTTATGAAAATTCGCGCTGCCCTTTTGGTCACTCCCATTTTGCTTGGCCTTGGTGCTTGCAGCGATCCGTTCGCCTTGTCGGGGGGGCCGAACGCCTATCCCAGCAAGAATGTCTCGGTCATGAGCCGGACCTGGGCGGTGCGGCAGGTGTCCGATAACCCGGTGGTCTACCGGGCCACGCGCGACATGAACAACCTTAACCCGTTTGGCCAGCCCGCGCGCCCGCGTCCGGTTCAGGCCAGCGCCGCGATCCGGCAGGCGACGGGATGCCGGGTTCTGGGCAACACGATGTATGAAAACATCTCGGGCCAGTTCTTTGCCCAGGTGCAATGCCCGGCGGCTCCGGCCTCTTAACCGCCTAACCAGCTAAATTGTATCAATATTGCGGCTGTCGTTGAGCTGCCCGTCAAGCGCTGGCATATCTGCGGCATGAGACTCGCGATCAACGGATTTGGCCGCATCGGCCGCACCATTCTGCGCCAGATACTGGCCTTGCCCGCCGACGCGGGCATCGAATTGCTGGGCGTCAACGACATCGCCCCGCTGGGGGCCTGCGCCTATCTGTTCCAGTATGACAGCACCTTCGGCCCCTATCCCGGCCGAGTCGAAACCGCGCCCGAGACGCTGGTGGTAGACGGGCGGTACATTCCCTTCACCCATAGCGACGACCTGAAACGGATCGATCTGTCGGGCGTTGATGTTCTACTGGATTGCACCGGTGTTGCGCGCTCCTCCGATGTGGCGCGGCGCGGTCTGGATGCGGGCGCGCGCAAGGTGCTGATTTCCGGCCCCTCGCCGGCTGCAGAGTTGACGGTTGTTCTGGGCGCCAACGAGGATCAACTGGGCGATGCGCGGATCGTGTCGAACGCGTCCTGCACCACCAACGGGCTGGCGCCGCTGATCAAGGTGATCCACGGCATTGCCGGGATCGAGACGGCGCATATGACGACGATCCATTGCTACACCAACAGCCAGCCCATGGTCGACGCCCCGCGCGGCAATCTGGCCCGCTCGCGCGCCGGAGCGCTGTCAATGGTGCCCACCACCACCAGCGCCACGCATCTGGTGAACGAGGTCCTGCCGGAACTGGCCGGGCGTATCAGCGGGGCCGCCGTTCGCGTGCCCAGCGCCAGCGTCTCGGCGGTCGATCTGGTTATTCAACTGGCGCAGGACTGCCGCGAAGACGCGTTCGTCAGCGCCCTGCGTGCCGCGATCGACGCCTCGCCCATCCTGGGCTGGACCGATCAACCACTGGTCTCTTCGGATCTGCGCGCAAGACCCGAGTCGCTGGTGCTCGCAGGCCCAGAGACCCGGATGACCGGACCGCGCCAGGTGCGCGTCTTTGGCTGGTACGACAATGAATGGGGCTTTTCCGCGCGGATGCTGGATGTGGCCCGGCTGATGGCCTGAGCGGCCCGCAGCCGGGCTTACCGTTTACCGCCGCCCTTGCGCATCGGTGCCGCCATCCCACCGGCGTTGCCTGCGGCAGCCCGACGCGCACGGTTCTTCTTGCTCGACGGTTTGCCGATGGGGGGTTTGGGCCCGCGCGGACGATCCCCTTTGCCATCGCTCCGCTTGGATCCACCTGCCGGTCTGCGGGGTTTGGCAGGCTCGACCACAACCGCTTCGGGCGGTTGCGCCGCTATGGGTTTCGGGCCCTTCCGGTGTCCGGGTTTCGCGCCCGGTTTGGGCTTTTTCACGCGTGGTTTCGGATCGTCATTCCAATCCACCGGCGTGGTGGTGCCCGGCGTTTTGCCTTTGGCTTGTGGTCCCGCGTCGCGCGGTTTGCGGGGTTTGGACCCAGAGTGTTTGTCGTGTCGCGGAGCGCGATCCAGCTTCGGCGGGGTGGCCAGCCGGGTCAACAACGCCCCGCCTTCCAGCACCATTTCGGACCCGATTGCCGTCAGGAAACCCTGAACCGCGCCTTCGCGCATTTCGATCAGCGATTCCTTGGGCTGAATGCGGATAGCCCCAACATCCTCGCGCGAGATTTTGCCCCGCTTGCACAGCATCGGCAGCAACCGTCGCGGCTCAGCCCCCGCGTCACGCCCGCCGTCCAGCGAGAACCAGACGCTGGGACCAAAGGGCGCGCGCGGTTTGGGGGCTTCGCCGATATCGGACAGCTCCTCGGGCGCGGAATGGCGTTCGCGATAGAGCCTGAGATAGGCCGCCGCGATCTGTTGGGCGGTAAACGCCTGGGTCAGGGTCGTGACCATATCCTGGTCCGACTCCTCAACCGGCATTTGCCAGTCCGGGTTGGCCAGCAAACGCTCCTCATCCATCGCAGACACCGCCTCGGCGGAGGGTGCTTCATCCCACTCTGCGGTCAGTTTCGCCCAGCCTAGCAGGCGTTGCGCCTTTTTCTGCGCGGCGGGCGGCACAATCAGCGCGCTGACGCCCTTGCGCCCGGCCCGGCCGGTGCGGCCCGAGCGATGCAGCAGCGTTTCCTGATTGCTGGGCAGTTCCGCATGGATCACCAGATCGAGATTTGGCAGGTCGATTCCGCGCGCCGCAACATCGGTCGCGACGCACACCCGCGCCCGCCCGTCGCGCATGGCCTGCAAGGCATGGGTACGCTCGGTCTGCGACAGCTCTCCAGACAGGGCAACGACGGAAAATCCACGGTTGGACAGGCGCGTGGTCAGCCTGTTGACCATCGCGCGGGTGTTGCAGAAGACAATCGCGTTGGGCGCCTCATAGTAACGAAGCACGTTGATGATCGCATTCTCGCCATCACGCGCGGACACTTTGAAGGCCCGATAGTCAATATCGGCATGCTGCTTTGATCCGCTGGTGGTGGCGATGCGGATCGCGTCCCGCTGATAGCTCTTGGCGAGCTTCGCAATGGCCGGGGGCACCGTGGCCGAAAACAGCAGCGTCTGCCGCTCGGCCGGGGCGTTTTCCAGAATGAACTCCAGATCCTCGCGAAAGCCAAGATCCAGCATCTCATCCGCTTCGTCCAGCACCACCGCCTTGAGCGCGCTCAGATCAATCGAGCCGCGCATGATATGGTCGCGCAGACGTCCGGGCGTGGCGACAACGATATGGCTGCCGCGTGCCAGCGCGCGCCGCTCGTCACGCATATCCATGCCACCCACGGTCGAGGTCACGATGGCGCGCGTGTTCTCAAAGAGCCACCCCAACTCCCGCTTGACCTGCAGGGCCAGTTCCCGCGTCGGCGCAATCACCAGCGCCAGCGGCGCATCCGCAGGATCAAACACGTCGCCCTCGCCCAGAAGGCCCGGCGCGATGGCCAGACCAAAGCCCAGCGTCTTGCCTGACCCGGTCTGGGCCGAGACCAGCAGGTCCTGCCCGATGGCTTCAGGTGCCGTCACCGCCTCTTGCACAGCGGTAAGGGTGGTATATCCACGCGCGTCCAGCGCATCAGCGAGAGTCTTCTTCACAGCCGTTCCATCTTCTTGTTGTAAACAGTTCTGGAGGCTCGAAGTCGCGGCACCGGCCAACAAAGGCGCGCGTGTAGACCTTTGCACCGGGCATGTACAGGGCTTGTTGCGGCGAGAAGCGCGAAAATGGCGCGCCCATGTCGGATTTTCAGCGGTTTATGCCTGTTTGTGCGCCGGACGCATGGCGGCCATTCCGTCTGGGGCGTGCCTCAGGTCAACAGCCTCAGTCAATCGAGACTGCCATAGCACCTAACCTTCGGGTGACTGGCGTGACGGCCTGTACCCGCCTAGGATGAGACATCCGTATCCTGTTCCGGGACTTTCATGCCATGCTCACCATCACCGGCCTCAGCCATATCTGCATCAATGTCGATGATATCGACAGCGCGCTTGCCTATTATCAGGACTTGCTCGGCGCCGAGCCGCTACAGATCTTCCCCCATTTCCGAAACAAAGGCTTCGCCAAAAGCGCGGGCTTTGGCGAGGGTTGGGACAGGGTCGATGTCTCGATCGCCTTCATGGCGCTGCCCGCCAATGCGATGACGCTGGAACTGATGGAGTATCACGCGCCCGCAGGCCAATCGCTTGACTATGACCTGGCCACGACTGACCGCCGCCGTGTCGGACATGTCGCACTCAAGGTTTCAGGCATCGATGCCGCCTTTGCCCATGTTCAGGCGCAGCCCGACACGCGGATGATCTCGCAAGCTCCGGACTATCGCCCCGAGCGGATCAGCCCGACAACCCCAGCCGATTTCCGCTTTTTCGATGCGGCGGTCGAGGCGGATGCCGCGCAAAAACAGGCCACCGCCGATATCATCAGCGGCATCCGATATTTCTATTTCGTCGATCGTTACGGCATACAGTGGGAATGCGAGGAAGGGCATCACGATATCGGCGATCCGACCGAGTGACCGCCGATATCGGCCCGCAGAACCCCCATTTCGTGGGGCCATGGTCACATAAACCCAATAGAAAGTGTCTGCGGGCAGAAAATACCTTTCCGATACGCGCCCCGCATGTGTTAACTGGTGAACAAGCACGGTGCCATTCGGGTGGGCAAACCGTCGGAACATTGAGGCAATTCGGAGCCGGCCATGACAGGTCTCGGTAAGTGGAAAGCAGTGAAACGCGGCTGCATGATGGCCTGCGTGATGCTATCGCCTTCCATGCTCTGGGCGCTGGAAACCGGGCTTTCGGCCCCCGGTGCCTCCGAGGAGTTGCGCGAGAAGCTGGAAGAGGGTTCATCGGTTCTGAACGCTGAGGCGCGCGGTCTGGACACCCCGCTAGAATTGCTGTCGGCGGCCCTGGCGGATTACCGGACACTGGTGCAAATCCTTTATGATGCCGGGTATTTCAGTCCGGTTGTGAACATCCGCCTCGACGGTCAGGAAGCGGCGGATATCGATCCACTGAACACGCCCGGCGCGGTGCAGTCGGTCAATATCTCGGTCAAGACCGGCCCGTCCTTCACCTTTGGCGCGGCGGAAATCGCGCCGCTGGCGCGCGGCACCGAACTGCCGGAAAATTTCGCGCCCGGTCGCCCTGCCAGCACCGGCACCATTCAGCAGGCGGCCACCGCCGCCGTGCAGGGCTGGCGCGATGTCGGCCACCCCAAGGCCGCGATCGGCGATCAAAAGATCACCGCAAGGCACACGCAGGCGCGTCTCGATGCGCAGATCGATGTGGCCCAGGGGCAGAGGCTGACCTTCGGCACATTGCACATCAAGGGCGATACCCGCGTCAGGCCCGAGTCGATCTACCGGATCGCAGGCTTTCCCACCGGCGAGATCTATTCCCCCGCGCAGGTCCAGCAGGTCGGAACCCGGCTGCGCCGCACCGGGACCTTCAGCAGCGTCCGGATCACCGAATACGAAACCGCAAACCCCGATGGCAGCCTCGATTTCGATGCAACCTTCGAGGATATGCCGCCAAGACGGCTGAGCTTCGGGGTCGAGCTGTCGTCAAACCAGGGCCTCGACCTGAGCCTTGCCTGGTATCATCGCAACGTGTTCCGCCGCGCCGCACGCTTCAAGTTCGAGGCAGCGCTGCGCAATATTGGCGGCGACGAGGATATCGACGGGCGCATCGGTATGCGGCTGGACATGCCCGACCGGCTGGGTCCGGATGACAGCATGTTCTATCTGGCTCAGTGGGAGAGGCGCAATCGCGAGCACTATGACATCTCGACCCTGCTGCTGGGCGTAGGTGCACGGCGGGTGTTCTCGCCCGCGCTTTTTGCCGAAGCCTATGTCGCTGTAAGCGACGCCAAGGCCGACGACGCCTTTGGCGATGACCGGCCCTTCCGCTATCTGCTGGTGCCGTTCCGGGCCGAATGGGACCGGCGGGACAACAAGGTCAACCCCACGCGCGGCTTCTTTCTGGATGGGCGCTTCACCCCGCTGATCGGTATTTCCGGCACCGAAACTGCCGCGCAGCTTTATGGTGATGGGCGCACCTATTTCGATGTCGCCTCGAATGGCAATCTGGTGCTGGCCGGTCGCGTTCAAGTCGGATCGGTCGGCGGCCCGGCCTTGAACAAGGTATCCCCGGAATATCTGTTCTTCTCCGGTGGTGCCGGCACCGTGCGCGGGCAACCTTATGAAAGCCTCGGCATTCCGGTTGGCGACGAGGTTGCAGGGGGCAAATCGTTTCTGGGCCTCTCTGCCGAGGTCCGGGGCCGCGTGACCGAGAGCATCTCGCTGGTGGGGTTCTACGATTATGGCATGGTCGGTGCCGATGCCATTGTCACGGGTGACTCGGAAAGTCACTCTGGTGCCGGGATCGGGGTACGCTATGATCTGGGCGGGTTCGGCCCGCTGCGGGTTGACCTGGCGGTTCCGGTCAGCGGTGATACCGGTGACGGGCTGCAATTCTATATCGGGATCGGACAGGCGTTTTGATCAGATCAGCTCCATATGCCGTGGCAGTCACACTCTGCCTCAGCCAGGTCCCTGCCCCGGCGGTGGCGCAGGAAGAAACCGGCGGGCTGCTGGTCGATTTTCTTGAGGATACGCTGTCAGGCGATGGCCGTTACCTGAAAGTGGTGGGTCTGGAAGGCGCCCTCAGCTCGCGAGCGACCATACAGGAAATCACCGTCTCGGATGATGACGGCGTCTGGCTGACCATCAAGAATGCGGAACTGGACTGGAACCGGCTAGGCCTGCTGCGCGGGCGGTTCTCGGTCAATACGCTATCCGCCGAAGAGATCGACATCGCGCGCAAGCCCGAACCCATTGAACAGGACACTCCGCCGCCCGATCCGGGTGCCTCGACCTTTCAGGTGCCGGAACTGCCGGTGGCGGTAAATATCGAAGAGCTGCGCGTTGACAAGCTAAGCCTGGGCGAGCCGCTGATCGGGCGCGCGGCGGTGCTGGAGGTCAACGGCAACCTGTCGCTGGCTGATGGTACGCTGGACACCAACCTGGAGGTCACACGCCAGGACCGTCCCGGCGACAGCGTCAAACTGACCGCTGGCTATGTCAATTCCAGCACCCAGATCACGCTGGATCTGCAGGTGGTTGAGGATGCGGGCGGGATTATCTCGACCGCTTTGAACCTGCCCGATTCACCGCCCCTGCTGCTTACCGCCAAAGGCGAAGGCCCAGTGGATGATTTCACCGCCGATATCGGCCTGACCAGCGACGACACGGAACGAGTCTCGGGTCAGGTGCGGCTGCGGGGCGTTCCGACCCCGGATGCCGAGGATGAGACCAGCATTTCCTTTGCGGCCGATGTGGGGGGCGATCTGACGCCATTCCTGCAACCCCGGTTCGATCCGTTTTTCGGCACCGATACGCGGCTCGTGGTGGATGGCCGCAGCGACCCGGATGGTGGGCTAACGATTTCCGAGCTGGACCTGACCTCGGAAGCCTTGCGCCTTGAAGGTGAAGTGGAACGCGCGGGCGACGGTGTGTGGGAAAAGCTGGCCATTCAGGGTCGCATCACCCCACCGGATGGCAATGCGGTCGTGCTGCCGGTCGCCAATCCGGTCACCCAGTTGGAGGCGGCGGAGTTTTCGCTGCTGCTGGACGCGGCAAGCGGTGAGGGCTGGTACCTCAACCTGAGCGCCAACGCGGTCTCGACTCCGGACATGTCGCTGGATCAGTTGAAACTCGGCGCGCAGGGCGAACTGAACCAGACTGGCAGCAAGGAACTGACCGGTGATCTGCAGGCCGCGCTGAACGGGCTGAGCTTCAGCGATCCGGCACTGGCAGAGGCGGCAGGCGACACGATCACGCTGGACGGGTTCTTTGACCTGCTGGGTGATGGCGAGCTGAAACTGTCCGAGTTCGAGCTGATCAGCGGCGATGTCACCGCGCAGGCGGATGTGGACATCAAGGGGCTGAACAGCGGCTTCGAGATGGATGGCAACGTGATGCTGGATGCTTCCGACCTGTCGCGGTTTTCTGGCGTGGCGGGCCGTGATCTGGCCGGGTCGGTGATGGCCAGCCTGGACGGCACCGGCGCGCCCTTGGGGGGCAGTTTCGATTTTGTGCTGACCGCCGATGGCACCGGCCTGAAAAGCGGCATGGGCGAGGTCGACCCGCTGCTCGATGGCCCGGTCTCCATCACGCTCGACGCGCTGCGCGACACGGATGGGTTGACGGTTCGCGAATTCACCCTGACCGGCGAGACGTTATCGGTCGAAGCCGCCGCCAATCTGACCGGGTCGGAGGGCGATTTCAGCGGTGACGGACGCGCCAAGGTGGCCGCCGAAGACCTGTCGCTGTTCTCGAAACTGGCCCAGCGCGATCTGGCGGGGACGATCAACGCCGAGATCGAAGGCAGCGGGGCCATCAAGGACAAGCATTTCGACATTCAGATGAGTGCGACTGGCCGGGACCTGAAAAGCGGGCTGTCACAGGTCGATCCGCTGCTGAGCGGCGACACCAGCATCCAGTTGGACGCAAAGAATGACAGCGACGGCCTGACACTGCGGGATTTCAAGATCGATGGCCGCAGCTTTTCGGCTGAAGCGACGGGCATGGCGACCGGGATCGACAGCGGTGACTATGCCGTCTCGGAGGCGGATGTGAACCTCTCTGCCAAAGACCTGTCGATCTTTTCCGATCTGGCGGGACGGGAGTTGGCGGGGAGTTTGACGGCAGCGCTCAAAGGCAGCGGCGCGCTGAAGGTTCGCAGCTTTGACATTCAGGCGCAGGCTTCCGGCAGAGACCTCAAAAGCGGCATGGACCAGATCGACCCGTTGATCGCGGGCGACCTTAAGATCACCATCGACGCTGCAAACGCGGATGACACGCTGACCATCCGCGATTTCGATGTGACCGGCAAAACGCTTAAGGCCAGCGGAGCAGTGACCGTTTCGGGGATCGAGGCACAAGAGTATGCGGCCAATGGCAACATCAAAGCCAGCGCCTCTGATCTGTCGCTATTCTCGGATCTGGCGCAGCGCGATCTGGGCGGCTCGGTAGCCGTGACGCTTGGCGGTTCGGGCGCGGTGGCGGATGAGACTTTCGATATTCAGCTCAGTCTTGACGCGCAGAATCTGCGCAGCGGCATCGAACAGCTCGACAAGCTGATCACCGGTCGCACCACGCTGAAAGCGGATGCTGCCAAGACCGACGCGGGTCTGAACATCCGCGATTTCGACCTCGCCGCAACGGCAATTTCGGCGCAGGCCAGCGGCACCCTGCAGGAAGCTGGCGGCAAGCTGACATTTTCGGCCGCACTTGATGATATCAGCCGGATCACAACGCTCAGCAGTGGAGAGATGAAACTGCAGGGCGATGTGGCGCGCACCGGATCCGGGTTTGACGGTGTTGTGCAACTGAACGGCCCGGCCTCGTCTTTTGCCAAGCTTGACGGGTCGGCCGAGTTGAACGGCAATGCCGATTTCGACTTCGAGGCCAGGCTTGACCAGGTCGAACGGCTGATACCCGATTTCCCCGGCTCGCTCACCGCCAATGGCAATGCGCGTCGCGACAATGGTGTCTGGACCATCGATGGTCAGGCCACCGGCCCGGCGGATGTGTCCACGACGCTCAAGGGTACCTTTGACGAAGCCAGCGGCGATGCCGATCTGGCGGCCAAGGGTCAGGTCAATATCGGTATCGCCAACAATTTCATCTCGCCCAACAAGATCGAAGGCACCGCGCAATTCGACCTCGCCCTCAAGGGGCAACCGGCGCTTGATGTGTTGAGCGGTACGATTTCGACCAACGGTGCGGCACTGGCGATCCCCGGTGCGCGCCAGACGCTGACCGGCATCAATGGCACCGTGACGATGGCCAACAGCACCGCGACCGTTGCCATGAATGCGGCCATCCGCACCGGCGGCAACATTCAGGTCAACGGGCCCATTCAACTGACACCGCCGCTCAACACCGACATCAATATCGCGCTCAATCAGCTGGTGCTGACCGACAACCTGCTCTACGAAACCTCGGCCAATGGCCAGATCGCCATCACTGGCGCGCTGGCGGGCAACAACGCGATCGCCGGGCGGATTGATATTGGCGAGACCAATATCAACCTCAACGCCGCCACCGGGTCGGCCAGTGCCGCCCCGATCCCCGACATGACACATGTGGGTGAATCCCCTGCGGTTTACCAAACGCTGAAGAATGCCGGTCTGATCAAGCAGGACGAAGAGGAAGGGCGCAGCGATTCGACAACGTCCCTGAATATCGACATCGTGGTTCCCAACAAGTTGTTCGTGCGCGGGCGCGGGCTGAATGCGGAACTGGGCGGGGCGATCAATATCGGCGGAACCACAGCCAATGTCTCGCCCTCGGGTCAGATCGAGCTGATCCGAGGCAATCTGGACCTGCTGGGACGGCGCCTGGAACTGACAAAGGGCATTGTCGCGCTGCAGGGCAATCTGGACCCCTATATCGAGTTCGAATCCACCTCCACAACCTCGGATGGTCAGGCGACGCTGGAAATCTCTGGGCCGCTCGATCTGCCCGAAATCCAGGTCTATTCCGATCCCGAGCGCCCCCCCGAAGAGGCCTTGGCGATGCTGCTCTTCGGCAATCGCTTTTCGGAACTGTCGCCGCTGGTCGTGGCGCAGATGGCGGCCTCGCTGGCGCAGCTGAGCGGTGCCGGTGGCGATGCAACGAAAGGTGTGCGCGATAGCACCGGGCTGAGCAATATCGACATCGGCGCCAACGAAGGCGGCGGCGGTCGTTTCGGCGCGGGCGCTTATCTGAGCGATGAGCTTTATACCGACTTCACGGTTAATACCGAAGGCGAGACCGAAGTGAACCTTAACCTGGATGTGACCGACAACATCACGCTGAAAGGCAGCGTGGACAATACGGGCAGCACCGGGATCGGCGTGTTTTTTGAACGTGACTATTGACCGGCAAGGCGTGGTGCCAACCCATCGCGCGCAACCGCATACAGAAGGAACGAGGCCAGAATGACCATGACAAAAACACGATACATACCAGGCAGAAATTCCCTCCTGCTGACAGCCGCCGCTGCGGTATTGCTAACCTCCGCCTGCACGATGCAACCGCTCAAGGACCCGTCCACCAAACCGGTCAATTGCGCCACCGCCGAAGGGGATCTGCGGGCGCTGAATTCGGAAAAGAAATACGCGCAAAGCCAGGAACTTGTCTCGGCCACCGCAATCACGCCCGCAGGCGCGCTGCTGGGGATCGTGACAGACACCGAGAACGAAAAGCTGGAAATCCTGTCGGGCGACTACCAGAAAAAGCTGGATACCCGCATCGCCGAGATCAACGCCAAGTGCAACACATAGCGGTGATCAGCGGTTCTGCTTAACGTCCGCCGCCTGCAGCATAGATCCCGTCGATCACCTGCTGGACCTTCTTGGACATCTCCAGCGGAAAGACGTTGCTGCGGTCGCCACGGCAGGCGGCGACAAAGGCATCGGCCTGTAGCTCGTACTGGTTCACATCGAACCTGTAGACCGTCTGTGTGGCGTTTTTCTGGTCGTGCAACACGACCTCGGCATAGTCGTAATTCACCGCGTTGAACGGCGCACGCACGTCGATCCAGCCCGCATCGCCCATGAACCGCATGGACTGGTGCAGGGCCATCTGGCTGGAGACGTAAAAGGACAGGTTGAACCCATCAAAGGCGACATTGGCGCGGGCGTAGATATCGGTTCCAAACTCGGGCGAAAACTCAACCTGCCCGGTCACCTCCCCCGCCTCGGCCCCGGTGGCCAGCAAGGTCGACACCACCGGATAGACCCCGATATCGGGCAAGGCACCGCCACCCAGATCGGGCTTGTTGCGCATATTGCCCGGGTCGGTCAGATGGTATGAGAACCCGCCTGTCACATGGCGCAACCGTCCGATTGCGCCCTCGGCGATCAGGTCCCGCACCTTGTGCCATTGCGGGTGATAGGCAACCATGAACGCCTCGGAAATCAGGCAGCCCGTGCTGTCGCGCGCGGCGATGATCGGGTCGATCTCTGCGGCCTTCAAAGCAATGGGTTTTTCGCACAGCACATGCTTGCCCGCCTGCGCCGCGCGGATCGACCATTCGGCGTGATGGGCGGTGGGGATCGGTAGGTAGACACCATCAATCTCGGGATCGGCCAACAGCGCGTCGTAGTCGCCGTAGGATTTCAGCGCGCCGAACCGGGCGGCCTCGGCCTGTGCACGCGCCGGATCGCGACTGGCGATCGCATGAACCACCCCGGAGGCCGAGCGGGCGATCGCGGGCAGGACCTGCTCGCGCCCGATCTTTGATGTCGACAAAATGCCCCAGCGAAACAGCGCGTCGCCCATGTCTTATCCTTTCTTGCCGCTTGTCACGAAATGAGCCGCGCCTATTAACGCGGCAGCGTCATCGGCGATCAGCCTGATCGGCACGCGCGCAACCTGATCTGCCAGCACTCCATCCTGCTCGAAAGCGGCCAGAAACGTAGACACGGCAGAGGACCCGAGAATGCCGCGCGCGGCACCCCCGGCAAAATGTATCCCGGCAAGCGGCAGGTATTGCAGCACCATTTCGCGGGTCAGTATGCCCAGCAGTCGCGCGCTGAGCAGGACGGTGCGCTGCGCTTCGCACCCTCCCGGGCTTTGGGCAAACTGCTCAAGGATTTGCGGCCCCGACATCTGCGTGCCAGAGATCGCTTGATGAAGCCGCGCCAGCCCGCGCCCGGAGAACAAGTCTTCGTTGGTCTCGAACCGCTCCGCAGCCCCGCCCAACTCCGCGCGCAGCACATCCGCGACGCTCACCGGCAGGCTGACATGGCCCAGTTCCGCCTCTACAACCGTCGTGCCCTTGAGCAGGCAGGCATTGAACCCGGTTCCCGCCCCGGCGACCAGCGCCTGATCATTGGCGGCCGGCCCGGGGACGGGGCGAATTTCGTCCAGTTGCTCGGCCCGCAAATGCGGCAACGCATAGCCAAGGGCCACAAGGTCGTTGGTCAGCCGCACATGTTTTGGCCCGCCCAGAACAGAGCGCAGATCATCGACGTCGAAATCCCAATCCCGATTGGTCAGTCGCGCATGATCAGCGTTGACAGGGCCCGCCACAGCCACGCAGCAGGCCTCGACCGGGGGGCTATCGATACTGTCCCGATAGGCCTGCAACACCTCATAGAACGAGGAGTGACTGTCATTATCGTATCGCTTGATGGCGGTTGGGATTCCGTCCCGGACCATGGCGAGCCGGGCATTGGTCCCTCCTACATCGGCAACAAGAACAGACATCGACCTTCCTCATCTGGTATAATACGGCAGCTTCGGGACCAACGGGCGTCCCGGAAAAACTGCCGGAGATCTGCGTGCAATTGGGCCCGGACAGGGCACATTTGGGGTATCGTAGCTTTTTTATTTCGCAAAGTAAATTAATTAAAATCGCGCGCGACCCGCTCTCAGACGAGGCGAAACTGACCCGGTGTCTGCCCGGTCCAGCGTTTGAACGCGTCATTAAAACTGCTCAATCCGGAATAGCCCAGCAGAAAGGCAATTTCGGCCAACACCAGATCGCTATCCTTGAGATAGCTGACCGCCAGCGCCCGGCGAAGCTGCTCCAACGTCTTGAAAAACGTGGTATTCTCAGCCGCGAGGCGCCGAGACAGGGTGCGCGGGCTCATGCCCATGGCACGCGCCACCTCTTCCTGGCTGGCCTCGCCTTTGGCAAGCCGGTCGGCGATGGCCCGTTCGACATCAACGATCAGCGGCGGCAGGTTGCGCGATTTGTCGCTCAGGATCGCTTCGCAATATTCGGTCAGAACCGAATAAAGATCGTTGTCGGCGGTCAGCAGGGGCAGATCCAGGTCTTCGCGCCGGAAATGATAGGCGTTCTCGGCCTCGCCAAACCTGACATCGCAGCCGAAATACTGCCGAAACCGATCCTGATTGCTGTTGCGCATGTGGTGGAAGGTCACCAGGCGCGGCCGAAACTCGCGATTTGCCGCTTGCCGCATGGCATGAAGCAGGCCAGAGGCGCCAAATTCCACATATTGACGGCGACGCACCTTGGTCGGGACCGCAAAATACCAGCGCAGGATGCCGTCACTGTCCAACTGATCGACATCGATCTCAACCGCATCGCTGAAGACGCGGCGATAGCGCGCAACGTTCTTGATGAAGTCCAGAACGGTCGGGGCCGCCATTCCGACATAACAGATTACCCCGGACCGGCGCATTTCGCGCTGCGCGCCACGATCAAAGCCCAACGTGTCTTCGCCGGTCAGCTCTACCGCATGTTCGAAGAAGGAGGCGATCGCCTCGAAAGCCACGAAGGGCTTTTCCTGATGGATGATGTCGGGGGAAATGCCGGTACCGTCAAATACCTGACGGGGTTTGTATCCCCGCGCGAGCAGGTCGATGGCCAACTCTTTTGCATAGACGGCCCCATGCCTTGGTGAGGTGCTAGGCATTCGGCAAAGATATCCGTGCAAATCGAAGGCGCATTGTCGTCAAATATCGTGTCATTGCGGGTAGCATAGGCCGTTTCCTTTGCACCCGGCAATATGGCGGGTGCAAATTTAGCGTGCCTGTTTATCGGCCATATCCGCCCCATGATTCGAGATGACGGGACTGTGGCGGACACATGGCGGCCAAGCCTGATCCCCTGCCAATCAAAGGTCAAAAACCGAATTGTTTCCAGCGAGATAGGCAATTAACCAGCAATAAACCAGAGTACGGGACAAGCCCTTAAAATTTAGGGCAAATGGTTCTGCTAGCCGGCATCAAGGTGTCGCGCAGCCGCCCGGTCGCACTTGGGGGTGTCCTACCGACAGGACGTGCGACCGGGTGCTTATTCCCTCGTGTGGGTTACGAGTTTCTGCGGATACCGAGCGGCGCGCCAAGGCGCGCCGCGAGGTCCGGGTGTTCATGCGCTGCCGCCATCCGCGCCAGTCGCGTCTGAGCCCAGTCGGGAAACGGGGCCGAGCGACCGGTGGACTGGCTGACATTGACGATCAGGGCCTCTTGCGTGGCGCAAAGCGCACCGTCCTCCTCGGCAAACATCTCCGCATAATAATGCAGCCGCTTGGCGTCGGTATCGGCTAGCCAGTAATGGATGGTGTATCCTGCACCCTCAAGCAATTCGCGGGTGAAATGCAGATGCGATTGCAAGATATAGGGGCCATGCCCCGCCGTGCGCACATAGGTTTCGCCAAGCCCCAGATGCTCATCCAGCATCACCTCCAGCGCCTGATCGAAGGCAACGCCGTAATAGCCGACATTCATATGCCCGTTATAGTCGATCCAGCCGGGATCAACACTCAGCCCGCGGACCACGACCGGCGCGGGATAGGGCCCGTCATGACCTGATTTCGGCTCTGTTTCTTCTGACATGCCCCTGCTCCTTACCGCTTCCCCTGTCCCATCCTGCCGTGCATCGCGGCGCAAAGGAAGCACCGGCAAAGCCGCGCCCATGTACGGCGAAGTGATTGTCGCCCGGATAGGGCAATGCTATCGGACAGTCATGACGAGTGCCCCCGATACCCGCCAGCGCGGTTCCGCTGATCTGTGGCTAGATGCCGCGACCAAGATTCTCTGTGATGCCGGCATTGATGCCGTCAAGATCATGCCGCTGGCCAACCAGTTGGGCCTGTCGCGGACCGGCTTCTATTGGCATTTCAAAGATCGCGCAGCGCTTCTGGACGCGCTGATCGCTCGGTGGGAGGCACGCAATACCGGCAATCTGGTCGCCCGCACCGAGGCTTATGCCGAAACCATCTGCGAGGCGATTTTCAATATCTTCGACTGTTGGCTGGATGAGGAGCTTTTCGATTCGCGCATGGATCTGGCGATCCGCAACTGGGCGCGCACCGACCCCGCCCTGCAGTCCCGCGTCGATGCGGCAGATGACCGGCGCAGGCAAGCGGTCGAGGCCATGTTCAGCCATTTCGGCTATTCCGAGACTGAGGCCGAGGTACGCGCGATGACGGTGATCTACACCCAGATCGGCCATCTTTCGATGCAGGTGCACGAGACCCGTTGGAAACATGTCGCCCGAATGCCCGATTTCGTCGAGGTCTTCACCGGCCAGCGCCCCAGTCAGAGCGATGTGGGCCGCTTCATGTCCCGACATCTGAACGATTGAAAAGGCGACCGTCTCCGGTCGCCTTCTCTTAAGTCAGCACCAAACTTCCGCTATTCCGCAGCAACCGCTGCAGCGGGCTCGACTCGGACCGCCGAATACTTGAACTCGGGGATTTTTCCGAAAGGATCAAGCGCGCTGTTGGTCAGGATATTCGCTGCTGCCTCGACATAGGCGAAGGGCAGGAATACGTTATCCTCGGCAACCGCGCGGTCGGCCCGCACCATGACCTCGACCGACCCGCGACGGGTGGTCAGGCGCACAGCGTCACCGGGAGCGAGCCCCATGCGGCGCAGGGTTCTGGGGTGCATCGAACAGTTCGCCTCGGGCTCGACAGCGTCCAGAACGTGGGACCGGCGAGTCATTGAACCGGTATGCCAATGCTCCAGCTGCCGTCCAGTGATCAGGACAAACGGATATTCGGCATCGGGGCGCTCATCCGGTTCGACGATCTTGGCCGGGGTAAAGCGGGCGCGCCGGTTTGGGCGCGGGAAGCCGTCGCCAAACACGATCGCCTGACCGGGATCTTCTGGGCTGAGCGAGGGATACGTCACCGCCTCACCTTCCAGCCGCTCCCAGGTGATGTTGTCGAGTGAGCCCATATTGAGCTTCATCTCGGCAAAAACCTGGCTGGGATGGGTGTAGTTCCAGTTCAGACCCAGCCGTTTCGCCAATTCCACCTCGATCCACCAGTCCTCTTTTGCTTCACCCGGAGGCGTCACGGCGGGGCGGCCCATCTGTACCTGACGGTTGGTGTTGGTCACGGTTCCGGTCTTTTCCGCCCAAGCGCTGGCGGGCAGGATCACGTCGGCGTAGTTCGCCGTCTCGGTCAGGAAGATATCCTGAACCACCAGATGATCCAGCTTGGCCAAAGCGGCACGGGCATGATCCACATCCGGGTCAGACATAGCCGGGTTTTCGCCCAGGATATACATGCCCTTGATGTCATCCGCATGGATCGCATCCATGATCTCGACCACGGTCAGGCCCTTCTCGTTCGAGAAGTCGCCGCTGTTCCACACATCGGTAAAGGCCGAACGCACGCCGTCATCCATCACCGACTGATAATCCGGCAGGAACATCGGGATCAGCCCCGCATCCGAGGCACCTTGCACGTTATTCTGGCCGCGCAGCGGGTGCAGGCCGGTGCCGGGACGGCCCACATGGCCACACATCAGCGCCAGCGAGATCAGGCAGCGCGAGTTGTCGGTGCCGTGGATATGCTGGCTGATGCCCATCCCCCAAAAGATCATGCCTGCTCGCGCGGTCGCGAAATCCCGCGCCGCCTGACGCAGCACATCTGCCTCGATCCCGCAGATCGGCGCCATCTTCTCGGGCGTGTAAGCGGCGAGATGGGTTTTCATCTCGTCCCAATTCTCTGTGTAGCCCTCGATATATTGCTGATCGTAGAGGCCTTCTTCGACGATCACATTCATCATCGCGTTCAGCATCGACACATCCGCGCCCGGCTTGAACTGCAGCCGGTGCGTGGCGAATTTGCCCATGCCAACCCCGCGCGGATCGCACACGATCAGCTTGCCGCCGCGCTTGGTGAACTGCTTGAAATAGGTGGCCGCGACCGGGTGGTTCTCGATCGGGTTGCAGCCGATGACGATGGCCACGTCTGCGTTTTCGATCTCGTTGAAGGTCGCCGTCACCGCGCCCGATCCGACGTTTTCCAAGAGGGCGGAGACCGAGGAGGCATGGCAGAGCCGCGTGCAGTGGTCCACATTGTTGTGGCCAAAGCCCTGCCGGATCAGCTTCTGGAACAGATAGGCTTCTTCGTTGGAACATTTGGCCGAGCCAAAGCCCGCAACATTTGTTCCCTTCTCAGCGCGAAGGTCCGACAAGCCCTTGGCGGCGGCATCCAGCGCCTCATCCCAGGTCGCTTCGCGGAAATGGGTACGCACGTTGGCGGGGTCAACATTCAGCCCCTTAGGCATGCCTTCCTTGCGGATCAGAGGTTTGGTCAGGCGGTGAGGGTGGCTGATATAGTCGAACCCGAACCGGCCCTTCACACATAGACGGTTTTCATTGGCCGGGCCCTTGATCCCGTCGACATATTTGATCTTGTTGTCCTTGATCTTGTAGCTGAGCTGGCAGCCCACGCCGCAGAACGGGCAGATCGATTTGACCTCGCGGTCGTAATCCTTGCTGTCGCCTGCCTGTTCGTCATCCAGAACCGTGGCCGGCATCAGCGCGCCGGTCGGGCAGGCCTGTACGCACTCCCCGCAAGCCACGCAGGAGGACGCGCCCATCGGGTCGTTCTGGTCGAACACGATCTCTGACGTCGCCCCGCGACCGGCCATGCCGATCACGTCATTGACCTGCACCTCGCGGCAGGCGCGGACGCAGAGATTGCAGCTGATGCAGGCATCCAGATTGACCCGCATCGCCACATGGCTGGCATCCAGCAGCGGGATCGTCTCAGGCGCTTTGGCCGGAAAGCGGCTCTCATCCACCCCGTTCATGGCCGCCATATCCCAGAAATGCGACGAGGCATCATGGGCAACCTCGGGCTGATCGGCCACCAGCAATTCCATCACCATCGCGCGGGATTTTTCGGCGCGCTCGCTGTCGGTGGTGACCACCATCCCATCAGCGGCAGGGCGGATGCAGGAGGCCACCAGCGTGCGCTCCCCCTCCACCTCGACCATGCAGGCCCGGCAATTGCCGTCCGGGCGATAGCCGGGCGCGGGTTTGTGGCACAGATGCGGGATTACAAGGCCCTTGCCATTGGCGGCCTCCCAGATGGTCCAGCCTTCGGGGACAGTGACATCTTCGCCATTGAGGCTGAAGGTCACGGTTTTGGTTTCGCTTGCGTCAAGCATGGCTCGTTCCCTGTCCTTCAGATTTCGTCTGCGAAGTGTTTCATGACCAGCCGGATCGGGTTCGGGGCCGCCTGCCCCAGACCGCAGATCGAAGCATCGGCCATCACATCACACAGATCACTCAACAGATCGGTGTCCCAGCTCTCGGCCTGCATCAGCTTCACCGCCTTTTCGCAACCTGCACGGCAGGGCGTGCATTGGCCGCAGCTTTCATCCTCGAAAAACCGCAGCATGTTTAGCGCCGCGTCGCGGGCGGTGTCCTGATCGGACAGAACCACCACCGCCGCCGACCCGATGAAGGTGCCATGCGGCTGCAACGTGTCGAAATCGAGCGGAATGTCATCCATTGATGCGGGCAACAGGCCAGAGGAGGGCCCGCCCGGCTGATAGGCCTTGAAGGCGTGGCCCTCAGCCATGCCCCCGGCAGCCTCGATCACATCCAGAATGGTCGAGCCTGCGGGCAGCAGGTAGACGCCGGGCTTGGCCACACGGCCCGAGACCGAATAGCTACGCAGCCCCTTACGACCGTTCTTCTCGGTGCTGTTTAGGCATTCCGGCCCCTCACGGCAGATCTTCGAAACCCAATAAAGCGTTTCGACATTATGCACGAGCGTGGGTCGCCCGAACACGCCAACCTGCGCCACAAAGGGCGGGCGATGGCGCGGCAGGCCCCGCTTGCCTTCGATCGATTCGATCATCGCGGATTCCTCACCGCAGATATAGGCGCCTGCGCCGCGCCGCAGGTCGATATAGCCGGGCGCGACAATCCCCGCTGCTTCCAGCGCGGCGATCTCGCGACGCAATATCTCCAGCACGGCCGGGTATTCGTCGCGCATATAGATGAAGCAGGTCTGCGCCTCGACCGCCCAGGCGGCGATCAGCATCCCCTCAAGGAACACATGCGGCGTGCGTTCCAGATAGTAGCGGTCCTTGAAGGTGCCCGGCTCGCCCTCATCCCCGTTCACGGCGAGATAGCGCGGGCCGTCATTCATCCGCACAAAGCCCCATTTCTTGCCCGACGGAAAGCCCGCCCCGCCAAGACCGCGCAGGCCCGAGGCCAGAACCTGTTCCTGCACCTGCTCCCAATCGCCGGAATCGCGCAGGGATGTCAGGGCCTCGTAACCACCGTTGGCCGCATAGCCAGCAAAATCCTCATAGTCAGGCAGATGCGCATGAGTGTCGCCTGCGGCAATCGCCCGTTGCACCTTTTCGGGTGTGGCATGATCGATATGGTTGTGGCCGATCTCCAGCACAGGCGCCGTATCGCAGCGCCCCATGCAGGGCGCGCGCAGCACGCGAACCTCGCTCGCTTCCAGCCCCTCTTCCAGCGCCTTCTGCAACTGCTGTGCCCCCGCCATTTCACAGGAGAGTGAATCGCAGACCCGGATGGTCAACGAAGGCGGCGGCGCCTCATCTTCTTTGACCACATCGAAATGGGCATAGAAGGTCGCCGTTTCATACACCTCGGCCTGACCGACCTTCATCTCGGCAGCTAGCGCGCAAATATGTTCGGCGGACAGATGTCCGTGCGCATCCTGAATCAGATGCAAAAACTCAATCAACAGGTCGCGACGCCGGGGACGGTCCCCCAGCAGGCGCTGCACCTCTTCCAGCGCCTCATCCGTAAACTGCCGACCCTTGGGCGTGCGCCGCCCCTTGCCTTTACCTGACTTCCAGACGCCCTTTTTGTCGCCTGATGGCTTGGTATCCAATGGTGCCATGATGCCCTCCGATTGAGGTCCCGTTTTTCATAAGCAGGATGTATCATCAAATCTTGAATTCGAATGGCACGATCACGACAAATTATCACGACAAAGAGGCAACAACGCTCCGCAACGCCGCTATTGTCGGCAGATCGGGGTCGCGATCCAGCGTGGCCAGACAGATCGGTTTGCTGACCTCCGGATCAATCAGCGGGCGCACAACAGTTCCCTCAAGCACGCCCAGCGAGGCGACCAGTATTTCAGGCAGCACGGTCGCTGCCAAACCCTCGCGCGCCAGCACAAGCGAGGCGGTAAAACCGCTGGTCTCTGCGACCACCTGCGGGTGCAGGCCCTGATCGGCAAATATATGGTTCAGGATGCGGCGGTTCTGCATCTGCGGCTCAAGCAGCGAGAGCGGGTATTCGGCCACCTGCGACCAGGGCATCGGACCGGTTGCATCACTCATATGCGCGGGCATCAGCAGCACATAGGTCTCATCATAAAGCGGCTGCACGATGCGCAGATCAGCACCGATACTGTCACCATAGGTCACGCCCGCATCGATCGAGCCATCGTCCAGCTTGTTGTGGATCGCCGTGGCAGACAGCGCCTCGATCCGCGTCACGATCCTTGGATGCGCCTCATGTACCCTGCGCGTCAGTTCCCCGGTAAAGGCCAGCGCGGTCGGCACAACGCCCAGGATCAGCGTTCCGGTGATCGCCCCGCGCGCGGCCTGCACCTCCTGTTCGAGTGCCTTGGTATCATCAAGGATACGGCGCGCGCGGCGGACGATCATCTCGCCCTCTTCGGTGAGCCCCTGAAACCGGTTGGCCCGGCGCACGATCGAAACCCCAAGCCGCCCCTCAAGCCCACGGATACGCATCGAAAATGCCGGTTGTGAAATCCCGCAAGCCTCAGCGGCCTTGGCGAAATGCTTGTACCGCGCAAGGGCGGTCAGCAATTGCAGATCTTTGAGATCAATCAAGAGGGTATCCGGGCAATGTCAACGAGCCTGACCATAATGACATGTCCCGCAGGCCCCGCAATGGCTTCTCGCATCAGGCCGCCTGGGGTCCAGGGCAGCGCACTGTTTGACAGATCACGTGTTGAACAGGAAATGCAGCACGTCGCCATCCTTGACGACATATCCCTTGCCCTCGGCGCGCATCTTGCCCGCTTCCTTGGCCCCCTGCTCGCCATTGCAGGCGACAAAATCGTCATAAGCGATGGTTTCGGCCCGGATGAAGCCCTTTTCGAAATCGCCATGAATGACGCCTGCCGCCTGCGGCGCGGCCGTCCCCGTGCGAATGGTCCAGGCCCGCGCCTCTTTCGGGCCGACGGTGAAGTAAGTCTCCAGATGCAAAAGCTCGTAGCCCGCCTTGATCAACCGGTCGAGCCCGGCCTCGGCAAGCCCCATCTCTTCAAGGAACATCGCTGCCTCATCCTCTTCAAGCTGGCTGATCTCTTCCTCAATCTGGGCTGAAATGATGACATGGGCATTACCCTGCTCCGCCGCCATCGCAGCAACTTTGGCGGAGTGTTTGTTGCCATCGGCGGCCTCGGCCTCGCCCACATTGCAGACATAAAGCACCGGCTTGGTCGTCAGAAGCTGCAGCAGCTTCCAGGCTCTTGCATCTTCGGCATCCACCTCGACCAGCCGCGCGGGCTTGCCATCTTCGAGCATCGCCTGCGCGGCAGCCAGCAAGCGGTCCTGCTGTTGGGCTTCCTTGTCATTGCCCTTGAGCTTGCGCACCAGATTGGCACGGCGTTTCTCGATGCTTTCCAGATCGGCCAGCATCAGCTCGGTCTCGATCGTGTCGGCATCAGCAACCGGATCGACGCGACCCTCAACATGGGTCACATCGCCATCTTCGAAACAGCGCAGCACATGAGCAATGGCGTCCACCTCGCGGATATTGGCCAGAAACTGATTGCCCAGCCCCTCGCCCTTCGAGGCGCCTTTGACCAGACCGGCAATATCAACAAATGTCATGCGGGTGGGGATGATCTGTTTGGATCTGGCAATTGCCGCTAGCTTGTCCAAACGGTCATCGGGCACTCCCACCTCACCCACATTGGGCTCAATGGTGCAAAACGGAAAATTCGCCGCCTGCGCCGCCGCCGTACGGGTCAGCGCGTTGAACAAGGTCGATTTGCCCACATTGGGCAGACCCACGATTCCCATTTTAAAGCCCATGACAGTCTCCTGATGTCAGTCGCGGCTGCTTCTAGGCAGCTTGCAGGGAATGCGCAAGCGGGCTCATTTGCAACAGTGCTGGGCTGCAAGCACGCCCTTCACGCCCTCGTCACTATACTTAGCCCCGAGCACCCAATATTGACGGAAGCAAAAATGGGAAAGTTCGACGGGGACAATGATCAGAATTCTCTTAACTACGGTCCTGCTCACCGCAGGGGCCACGGTCGCGCAGTCGCAAAGCCTTATCTTAGGTGCTGGTTACGCAGACTTTTCGAACAGTCGGGGTGAGGATCAGGCGATCTTTGCGCTCGACTATCATCACAAGCCGTTTCACGAAGCCACCCGCTTCAGTGCCGGTTGGGGCGGTACGCTGTCGGTCGATACCAGTGGCGACACCCATATTGGCGCGGGTCTTTATGGTGTCTATCAGCTCGGCCAAAGCTGGTTTCTGGAGGGCAGCGTGATGCCCGGCGCTTATTTCGAATCCGAAAGCCGCAACGATCTGGGCGGAAATTTCCAGATCCGCAGCCTGATTGGCGTGGGCTACAGCTTTGACAACGGCAACAAGCTGTCGCTTGCCATCGCCCATAAATCCAATGCCAGCACCGAGGAATTCAATCCCGGCGTCAACGAGGCGCTGATCCGCTATCACTTCTCTTTCTGAGCCGCAGGGCGCGCGGCGGGATTGATTTTCGGGACAAGTTTCTGCACATCAGGTCGAACCCTGACTGCAAGGAAACCCGATGACCCGTATCGACGCCAAATTCGCCGCCCTGAAATCGCAAGGGAAGAAGGCCTTTGTCGCCTACATCATGGCGGGCGACCCGGATTTCGACACCTCGCTTGACGTGGTCAAGGGGCTGCCCGGCGCGGGTGTGGACGTGATCGAACTGGGCTTGCCCTTCACCGACCCTATGGCAGACGGACCAACAATCCAACTGGCCGGTCAGCGGGCGCTCGATGCAGGCATGACGCTGGAGCGCACGCTGGAGCTTGCGCGCCGGTTCCGCGAAACCGACGGCACGACCCCAATTGTTCTGATGGGCTATTACAACCCGATCTACAATCGCGGCGTCGATCAGTTTCTGCGCGATGCGAGTGCCGCTGGTATCGACGGCCTGATCGTCGTCGACCTGCCCCCGGAAGAAGATGACGAGTTGTGCATCCCGGCGCAGGAGGCGGGGCTGAACTTCATCCGTCTGGCCACGCCCACCACCGATGACAAACGCCTGCCGCGTGTCCTGCGAAACACGTCAGGCTTTGTCTATTACGTCTCGATCACCGGCATCACCGGCGCAGCCGAGGCGCAAGCGACCGATGTCGGCCCCGAAGTGGCCCGCATCAAGTCGGCCACCGATCTGCCGGTCATCGTGGGGTTCGGCATCAACACGCCCGAGAAATCCCGCGCCATCGCCAGCGTTGCCGACGGTGCCGTAGTGGGCTCGGCCATCGTCAGCCAGATCGGCGCAGGCAAGCCGGTGGGTGAAGTGCTGGATTTCGTCAAAACGCTGTCAGACGGCGCGCATTCGGTCTAGACGCCGACCTCAGACCCGGTCCCGGCTTTCATCAAGATAGATCCGCAGCTCGGTCAGAACCGGCAGGATGTGCTGTAACTTCGAGATGTCGAAGTCACGGGCCAGCCGTTCGAATTGAGGGCTCATATCACTGATGATTCGGGCGCGCAGGGCGCGGCCCGCATCGGTCAGCCAGACCTGTTTTGAGCGGCCATCCTCGGGGTTTGGCCGCATCTCGACCAGCTCGTGTTTCACAAGCCCCGAGACCGTGTGCGTCATCGAGGTTTTGGGCACCTGAAACGCCCGCGCCATCGCCATGGGCGTGCTGCCGTCGCCCACCCGCACAAGGTGGTTGAGCACACCGAAATGCGGCGCGATCAGGCCCTTGGGCATATGCGCCTCAAGCACTGTGCGACTGAGTTGTTCGATGATACCGATCTCATTGAAGACCTGAAAGACCAGCGGCGGCGCATCCTGTGATGTCAAACGGTTCGTACTTTCGCATCCAGCGGCCAGCGCGGGCTTTGGGGAACCTGCGGGCCATATCCCAATCGGCCCAACATTTGCACGGTTCCCCCGTCAGGGGCCAGCAATTCATGCACTTTTTGGTACTGCCCGGCCATCTCGGGGAATTCCTGTAGCGCCTGGCTCATGGGCTGCACACCCAGCCCCTGCGCGGTGGCGGCGAGGTTGAGACGCACCCAATCCCGCCCCGCCGCAATCTGGTCGGTGCGGGAGTTTTCGTCACTCGCCAGCCAGATATAGGCCATGCTGGCCTGAGCTGTGCCGCGCACCATGTCAAGGCCGGAGCTATAGGCAAACCCATCGCGGTCAAGCGCCGCCTCGCGGGAGAACAGGCCGGTGAGGCGCATCATCTCCCACATCGGGCCAGAGAAATTGAGCCCGTCGGGATTGGCATTGACCTCGCGCTTGCCGATGCGGAACAGATCGACGCTTTCCTTGTAGGTATGGGGCGTTTCGAACTCGACCTGCAGGGCGTCTGCGGTCAGATTACGCAGGTTCTGCACCAGGCCGGGTGTGTTGGTGGTGGCCACATCACTGCCCTTGTCGACCGCCTGTTCGAGGGCTGTCAGAACCTCCGCTCCGACTGGTCTAGCCATGTCGTAAGGTTCTTTCAGTGACCGGCGGTTGAGAATCTGCGCAAAAAGATCCGGTTCTTCGCCGCCCGTTTCGGGGATGAAACGCGCGACCGCGACGGGCCGGTTATCGAGATTGAGGCCCGGTTCGCCATCGGGGAACAGATCAAATGCAACGCGATACCCGTCCTGCGCTGCCGCTATCGAAAGCAGCTCCAGAAAGCAGCCCAGCCCAACAATGATCTGACGGCTGAATGGATCGGTATGGGGCAGCAGACGGTTGGTATCGACATAGAGCGTCACCTTATCCTCATGCCGCAGATCAACCAGCCAAGGCTGCCGGTTATGCGGGTTCGGGGCCAGGATGGCATAGCTCAGCGCGCGTTTGCGCGGATCGGAATACTGCCCGGCCAGTGACCAGGGCCGCAGTGCATCCTGCGGTGTTCGGGTGGATACGAAACCGGCGGTGGCCGCGCCTGCGGCAACAACGGCACCCCCACCCAGCAAAGCGAGGGTTTTTCTGCGGCTCAGGGTCATGGGACTCTCCTTTAGTGCGATATTGCACCAATATAGTTCGATATCGCACCAGTCAAGCGACCAAAGATTCCCTGTTGCAAAGCGAATTCCAAATTGGTAAATAATTTTTACCAAATTCGGAGTTTCTCGAAAATGCCAGTGATTACAAACATCGACGACCTCAAGCGCATTCATGAGCGTCGAGTGCCGCGCATGTTCTATGACTATGCCGAAAGCGGTAGCTGGACCGAGCAGACCTTCCGCGAGAACACATCGGATTTCGAGAAACTGCGCCTGCGCCAGCGAATCGCCGTCGATATGTCAGGCCGATCAACCACCAGCCAGATGATCGGACAGGATGTGGCAATGCCGGTGGCTCTGGCGCCGGTCGGGCTGACGGGCATGCAGCACGCCGATGGCGAGATCAAGGCAGCAAGGGCGGCCGAAGCTTTCGGTGTGCCCTTTACGCTCTCGACCATGTCGATCAACTCGATCGAGGACGTGGCCGAAGCAACATCCGCGCCGTTCTGGTTTCAGCTCTACACGATGCGCGATCAGGACTATACCAGCCGTCTGATCCAGCGGGCCAAGGACGCCAAATGCTCGGCCCTGGTGATTACACTAGACCTGCAAATCCTCGGCCAGCGGCACAAGGACCTGAAAAACGGGCTGAGCGCACCACCGAAACTGACTCTCAGCACCATGGTGAACCTGATGACCAAATGGCGTTGGGGCATCGGCATGCTGGGCGCGCATCGGCGCGAATTCGGCAATATTGTCGGCCATGTCGATGGGATTTCGGACGCCTCCTCGCTCGGGGCCTGGACCGCCGAACAGTTCGATCTGACACTGGACTGGGCCAAGATCGAAAAGCTGATGGAGCAATGGGACGGCAAGGTGATCCTGAAGGGCATCCTTGATCCCGAGGACGCGAAGATGGCCGTCAAGCTGGGGGCTGATGCGATCGTGGTGTCAAATCACGGCGGGCGGCAATTGGACGGCGCGCTCAGCTCGATCCGCATGTTGCCGCAGATCATGGATGCGGTCGGCGATGATATCGAGGTGCATCTGGATAGCGGCATCCGCTCGGGTCAGGACGTGCTCAAGGCACTGGCGCTGGGGGCGAAGGGCACCTTCATCGGGCGCGCCTTTGTCTATGGTCTGGGCGCGATGGGCCAGCAGGGCGTCACCACCGCGCTGGACGTAATCCACAAAGAGCTCGACACCACCATGGCGCTGTGTGGCGAACGCCACGTGACCGACCTTGGCCGACATAACCTGCTGATTCCTGAAGACTTCGAAGGCCGCTGGCAGAAGGTCTGAATTGCTCCTAAAGTGGCGCCATGCTGATCTTTTCCGATCCCTGTCTGGCATTTATTGCCGTTCCCAAAACCGGCACAACCGCGTTCGAACTGGCCTATCGGAGGCAGGCGGATGTGGCGCTTCTGGGGCGGCGCAAACACATGCCGGCGCAGCGCTACCACAGCAAGATCAAGCCGTTTCTGGCGGATACATTTCGCCTGTATCCCGAAACCGTGGCGATCATGCGCGATCCACTCGATCAGATCGGTAGCTGGTACCGCTATCGCACCCGTGACGAGTTGAAGGGAACCGACCGCTATACCGGTGACATGAGCTTTGACAGCTTTGTTCAAGACCTGCTCAGCGACGAGCCGCCCGAACATGCCGTGATTGGCAGTCAGCACCGGATGCTGACCAGCAAAAAGGGTGAATTGCTGGTGGACCATCTGTTCCGGTACGAGCAATTCGAGATATTCGAAGCGTTCCTGACACAGCGTTTTGGCGCGCAGCCAGAGCTCAAGACCCAAAATGCGTCGCCCGAAATGGAGCTTGAACTCAGCCCCTCGACCCTGCACGCGCTGCATCGGGAACGGGCGGCGGAGTTTGAGCTTTACGAGCGCCTTTGCGACGCCGAGGGCCACCTGCGAAACTAGGCGGGCCAGGCCTGCGAAATGGGCCTTTTCAAACCCAACAGTCTGGTCTATACGCGCGACTTCACGCGGGGTGACAGCCTTGGAGGCACCCTGCCCTAACTTTGGAGATTTATCATGGCTGGTGAGATTCCTGATCTCGTAGCTCTGGAACGGACGGGGACAGGCAAGGGCGCCGCTCGTCAGGCGCGTCGCGCCGGTATGGTTCCGGGCATTGTGTTTGGTGGCGACGTAGACCCGCTGCCGATCCAGATTCCGTTCAACGTGTTGTTCAAGCGCCTGAAAGCGGGCCGGTTCAAGTCGACCCTGTTTAACCTGAAAGTCGAAGGCCACGACGACGTCCGCGTCATCTGCCGCGACGTGCAGCGCGATGTGGTCAAGGATCTGCCGACGCATCTCGACCTGATGCGCCTGCGCCGCACCACCAAGATCAACCTGTTCATCCCGGTTGAGTTTGTTGGTGAAGATGTGGCCCCCGGTCTGCGCAAAGGTGGCGTTGTCACCATCGTGCGCCCCGAGGTTGAACTGATCTGTACTGCGGGCGACATTCCCGAAAAGATCATCGTTGATCTCTCGGAAATGGAAATCGGCGACGTGGCCACCATCTCGGGCGTGACTCTGCCCGAAGGCACCAAACCGACCATCGACCGCGACTTCGTGATCGCCAACATCGCCGCCCCGTCGGGTCTGGCGTCGGCGGATGACGACGAAGAAGGTGAAGGCGCTGAGGCGGAAGAAGCAGTCGAAGCGGAAGTAGCCGCAGAAGAATAATCCTCATCACATGAGGATCGGAACGGAGCCCCTGCGGGCTCCGTTTTTTTGTGCCGATTGTATCTGCGGACATCCGGCTGGAAATCCGGGCCAAATCGGTGCATCTACCCTGGGAGCAACAATTTGCTTGGAGCGCAGCCATGAAACTGTTTGTCGGATTGGGCAACCCGGGCGGGCAATATGCCGGCCACCGGCACAATATTGGCTTCATGGCCGTGGATCGGATCGCCGAGGATCACGGGTTCGGCCCGTGGAAATTCAAATTTCAGGGCCAGATCGCCGAAGGCCGTCTGGGCAGCGAGAAAATCCTGCTGCTCAAGCCGCAGACCTTCATGAACCGCTCGGGTCAGTCCGTGGGCGAGGCGATGCGTTTTTATAAGCTCGAATCAACCGATGTTACCGTGTTCCACGATGAGCTTGATCTGGCCCCCGGCAAGGTCCGGGTCAAGGCCGGTGGCGGTCATGCCGGGCATAACGGGTTGCGCTCGATCCACGACCATATCGGCGCGGCGTATGACCGGGTGCGTCTGGGCATCGGGCATCCGGGCCGCAAGGAACTGGTTTCGGGCTATGTGCTACACGATTTTGCCAAGGCAGACGAGGCCTGGCTAGATGACGTTCTGCGCGGGGTCTCCGACGGTGCAGTGCAACTGGCTGAAGGCGATGGCGGCAGGTTCATGAACGCGGTTGCCTTGCGCACCGCCCCGCCCCGGTCTTCCAACACAAAGCCTGCGAAGAAAGAACCCGAGGCCGCGCCCGCACGCGCCGAACAGCCCTCCGAAGACACCCGCTCCCAGATGCAAAAGCTCCTGGACCGTTTTCGCTGAGCATATGCCCTTACGTCGCCGTTGTCCGGGCGGCTGTCAGTTGCCACGGTAGCGCCAAACAGGAGGACGTCATGCGGGTGATCGTGAAATGGCTGTTGCGGATCGTTCTGGCCCTTGTGCTGGCGGTATTGGTCGTCGGGTTTTGGAAACGCGAAGAAATCGGGCGCCTGCTGGCCGCGAACTCGGTGTTTGACGAAGACAAGATCGTCGCGAATTTCTCGAACATGAACGCGGCTTTTCTCTCTACACCCCTGCCCCGGGGAAACGGCCCGACCAGTGAACTGACCTATGGCGCGGAATTCGAGCTGCCACAGGGGGCCGACCAATGGCTGGAGGCGCGAACAGCGACGTCCCTGCTGGTGCTCAAGGATGGCGATATCCGCTATGAGCAGTACTTTCTCGACACCAGTCCCGAGGGTCAGCGCATCTCGTGGTCAGTAGCAAAAAGCTACCTTTCCGCGCTTTTTGGGATTCTGCTGGAAGACGGCGCAATCACGTCCCTGGATGATCCGGTGATCAAATATGCGCCGCAACTCAAGGGCAGCGCCTATGAGGCCGCAACCATCCGCAACGTGCTGAACATGGCCAGCGGCGTGGTTTTTGACGAGGACTATTTCGACTACAATTCCGACATCAACCGGATGGGCCGGGTTCTGGCGCTGGGCGGCAAGATGGACGATTTTGCGGCCTCGCTGAGCGAAACCTTCGCCGAACCGGGCGAGACCTGGCAATATGTATCCATCGACACGCATGTGATTAGCATGGTGATCCGAGGCGCGACCGGGCGCAGCATTCCTGAATTGCTGACCGAGAAGATCATAGAACCTCTGGGGCTGGAGCGAGACGGCTATTACCTCACCGACGGCGTGGGTGTGGCCTTTGTTCTGGGCGGCCTCAACTTCACCACGCGCGATTTCGCGCGCTTCGGGCAGATGATCCTGCAGGACGGGACCTTTGAGGGAAAACAAATCGTTCCGGCGGGCTGGATCGCGGATTCCACCGCCGCCAGCGCCCCGACCAAAGCCGGGCAGAGCGGCTATGGGTATCAATGGTGGATACCCGCGGATGCGAAGGAAGGCGAGTTCTTTGGCCGCGGCATTTATGGGCAATATCTCTATTTCGACAAACCGCGCGACGTGCTGATCGTTATGACCGCCGCCGATCGCGGGTTCCGCGACAAGGGCGTCCATCAAAGCAATCTGGAAATGTTCAGACAGATCGCGCAAAACCTGTAAGATAGGCCTATGGAGCCCGATGACAGCATAAATGCCCTTGGCGAAGCCCTTGAGCCCTGTTCAAACGACCCCCTGACCGGGTTCTTTCGCGACGGGTATTGCAACACCTGCGCGCAGGATCGGGGCAGCCACACGGTCTGCGCGGTAATGACGGCCGAGTTTCTGGCCTATTCCAAATATGTCGGCAACGACCTGAGCACCCCGCGCCCGGAGTTTGGCTTTGCAGGGCTGAAGCCGGGCGACAAATGGTGCCTGTGCGCCGCGCGGTTCCTGCAGGCCCATGACGAGGGCTGCGCGCCCAAGGTCAGTCTGGCCTCAACCCATCGCAGGGCTCTGGCCATTGTTCCGCTGGATATCCTGAAACGCTATGAGGCACAGGCACATTGACCGCAAGGCTGGGCTGGCGGCCATACCTCCCGGCCCTTTGGCATTTTTTCGTCAGTCAGCCTCGCGTCCTTCGGTGTCTGACATGTCGAAACCCAGATGCTTGGCGACGGTGAAGATGTCCTTGTCGCCGCGTCCGCACATGTTCATGCAGATGATGTGATCCTTGGGCAGGTCTGGTGCGATCTTCATCACATGGGCCAGCGCATGGCTGGGTTCCAGCGCCGGAATGATCCCCTCGGTCGCGCAGCAAAGCTGGAACGCTTCAAGCGCCTCCTTGTCGGTGATCGAGACATATTGCGCGCGCCCCACCTCATGCAGCCAGGAATGTTCCGGGCCGATACCAGGGTAATCCAGACCGGCGGAAATTGAATATCCCTCAAGGATCTGGCCATCGTCATCCTGCAGCAGGTAGGTGCGGTTGCCATGCAGCACGCCCGGGCGCCCCCCGGTAAGCGAGGCACAATGCTCCATCTTTTCGTTCACACCCCTGCCGCCTGCTTCGACGCCGATGATACCGACCTCTTTGTCGTCAAGGAACGGATAGAACAGGCCCATCGCATTCGACCCGCCGCCAATCGCCGCAATGAGCGTATCGGGCAGACGGCCCTCGGCCTTCATCATCTGCTCTTTCGCTTCCTTGCCGATGATCGACTGGAAATCGCGCACCATTGCTGGGTAAGGGTGTGGCCCGGCCACGGTGCCGATGCAGTAGAACGTATCACGTACATTGGTCACCCAGTCGCGCAGCGCGTCGTTCATCGCGTCCTTGAGGGTGCCGCGACCCGAGGTGACCGGGATCACCTCCGCCCCCAGCAGGCGCATTCTGAACACGTTGGGCGACTGGCGCTGCACGTCATGCGCACCCATATAGACCACGCATTTCAGGCCGAACTTGGCACAGACCGTGGCGGTCGCCACCCCGTGCTGCCCGGCGCCGGTTTCGGCGATGATGCGGGTCTTGCCCATGCGGCGGGCCAGAATGATCTGGCCAAGCACATTGTTGATCTTGTGGGCTCCGGTATGGTTCAACTCATCCCGCTTGAGGTAGATTTTGGCCCCACCCAGATGTTCGGTCAGGCGCTCGGCAAAATAAAGCGGCGACGGGCGGCCCACATAATTGGCCCAGAGGTCATCCATCTCGGCCCAGAAGCTGGGGTCATCTTTGGCCTTGTTGTATTCCTCTTCCAGCGACAGGATCAGCGGCATCAGCGTTTCGCTGACGAAGCGGCCCCCGAATATGCCAAACCGGCCCTGTTCATCTGGGCCGGACATGAAGGAATTAAACAGATCGTTGGCCATGGGTCCCTCCGACTTCGTGTGGGATGTTCATATGGGGCAATCGTGGGATTTGCCATCAGAAAAACGCACGCTCAGGCGTATGTTGCGAACCGTGCAAGCTGCCATCGGGCGTAGGCGTTTTCCTGGGTCGGCACATCCTCGCAGGGGAAATGGTGAAAGTGATGGGTGATGGCCAATCTCGGGGCGGCACTGACAACCGCCCGATGTGGACCGCTTGTCGCATAACGTCTCATCGCCTGCGCGTTTTCCCAAACCGACAAGGAAAGCAACACGCCCTCGCGCTGAAAGACCGAAGCATGGTGACATCCGGGGTCCCGTCTGGCCTGTCGTAGTACCCGACCCGCACGCCAGTAGAACTCGGGCGCCATGATCCAGCTTTTCAGTTCCAACCCACCGATGGCCGCCAAGAACATGCTTCACCTCCTGTTAAGGAGTGATACGGCCCGCAGCGGCACAAGGATCAGTTTGTCGCGGCCTGAATGAAGGCCCGGATGAGATCGGAATCCTTCTGGCCCGGCGCGATCTCAATACCTGACGACACATCCACCTGTTTTGCCCCGGTCATACGGATGGCCTCGCCCACATTCTCGGGCGTCAGGCCGCCAGCCAGCATCCACGGCTTGCGCCAGTATTTGCGCCCTGCCAGCAACCGCCAGTCAAAGCGCAGACCAAGACCGCCAGGCATCGGAGCGTCTTTGGGTGGTTTCGCCTCGATCAGAAACTGATCTGCCACATCGCCGAACAGGTCGATCTGTTCCAGATCGCCTTGATCAGCCACGCCGATGACCTTGATCACCGGCAGGCCATATCGCGCCTTCACCTCGGCCACGCGTTCCAGGCTTTCGCCGCCATGGAGTTGGAGCATATCGAGCGGTACGGCAGAAGTGATCCGATCAAGCTCTTCATCGTCAGACTTGACAGTGACGGCCACTTTGGCGACCCCCACCGGAACGATGTCGGCCAGGATAGCTGCCTGATCCAGCTCAACATAACGGGGCGACTTGGGAAAGAAGTTGAACCCGATATAGCGCGCACCAACCTCTGCCGCCGCGCGCACATGCTCGGCCTGTTTCAGGCCGCAAATCTTGACGCCGATTTCCGCGGGCATGGCTGGTCAGTTACTCTCTTCGAGCAAGGCCAGCACCTCGTCCTTGCCTTCGTTCTTCTGCTTCTTGAGCTTGTTCACCTCGCGCTCAAGCTTGCGCACTTCGCGGTATTTCTCACCCGCTTCGCGGCGATGCTTGTGCTCGCGCAGCCATTCCAGAACATAGCCGATGATCAACCCTGTCGCGATCCCGCCAAGGACCACGATGAAGACCGGCAGAGGCAGCGAGAAATTGAACCCCAAAAGTTCAGCCAGGGCATCCGGCATCAGCTTGAGGGTCACCATCTGGAGGTTGGCCAGCGACACCGACACCAGAACGATGATCAGTGCGGCCAGAAAGGCGTAGCGAATATAGCGCATCATGTCAGGCTTTTCCGTTTAATCGATCCCTGAGCAGCTTGCCGGTCTTGAAAAACGGCACGTGCTTTTGTTCCACATGCACTGTTTCGCCGGTCCTGGGATTGCGACCAATCCGCGCGTCCCGCTGTTTGACCGAAAACGCGCCGAAACCGCGCAACTCCACCCGGTCGCCGCGTGCCATGGCATCGGTGACCTCATCAAAAACCGTGTTCACAATCCGCTCGACATCGCGTTGGTAGAGATGCGGGTTCTCGTCAGCAATCTTCTGGATCAGTTCCGAACGGATCATAGGCTCTACCCTCCCAAGGCGACGCGACAGTTTTTGTGAACGTACCGGCAAGTATATGAAAATTCAGGCTTGTGTGGAACGTAAAGTCGCAGGCAAAACCCGCTATTTCAGGCGCCTCGGTGAAAGATTTCGCTTTGTTCGGCGCATTTGCGGCAAATCGGCTTACGCTGCGTCGCAGAAACACACGTCAGAGGGGGCTGCGTCGAAGCCCTTGATTCGCAAGGTAAAGCCAAAATGGCCGCGCTCGTTCAGGGGTTAGAGCGTGCAACCGCCAGGCCAAGGCCCGCGGCGAGGAAAAAGCCGCCGGTCAAGCGGTGCCGCCATTGCCCCAGCCGCAGCACGAACCCGCGCGCGGATTGTGCCATCGCAACCCAGACCAGATCGCCGACAAAGATGACGCCCAGATAAACAGACGCAGCCCAGATCAGTCCAAACCCACCCGCCTGCGGGCTAACAAACTGCGGCAGGAAAGCCGCACCGAACAAAAGCGTCTTGGGGTTGATCACCGCCAGAAACAGGCCTTGCCAGAACATGGCGGTGACGGGTCGGTCGGTGGCCCGAGCCTCGGGCATCGGATCGAAGCCTTGCCGCAATGCCTGAATGCCAAGGAACAGCAGATACAGCACACCTGCCCATTTGATCCACAAAAGCGCATCTGCGGCCAGTTGCAACAGCGCGCTCAGGCCGATCACCACAAGGCAAAGCTGCAGCAGAATGCCCAATGTGGTGCCCAGAACGGTCGCCGCACCAAAGCGGAACCCATGCGCGATGGTGTTGGCAATGATCAGCGCAACATTCGGTCCCGGTATAACCACCAGAACCGCAGTGGCGGCAATCAGAGCAAGGAGCAAATCCAGTGACATCTCTAACTTCCGAAATATCGTCGATCCAACTTGCAAAGAGCTTATCTCAAATGTCGCCCCCTACAAAACCACCCTAGAACAGGCCTGCCCAGCATGTTCAAAACACCTCTCTATGGCGATCCGGAAACTTTGAAAGTTTCCGGTCCGATTTCTTTGAAAGAAATCGGCGCAGATTGCGACCCGAACCCTGAACCGGTCACAAAAAAGCCCCGCAGCAGGCGCTGCGGGGCTCTTCAACTTCAAGACCTTGGGGATCAGTCGCCGGATTTCAGCGCCGCGCCCAGAATGTCGCCCAGCGACGCGCCGGAGTCCGACGAACCGTACTGTTCCACGGCCTCTTTCTCTTCCGCGATCTCGCGGGCTTTGATCGACAAGCCCAAACGGCGGGTCTTGCTGTCGACATTGGTGACGCGCACATCGACCTTGTCACCGACCGAGAAACGCTCGGGGCGCTGTTCGGCACGGTCACGGCTCAGGTCCGAACGGCGGATGAAGGACTTCATGCCTTCATATTCCACCTCAATGCCGCCATCTTCGATCGCGGTCACGTTCACGGTCACGATCGAGCCGCGCTTCACGCCGCCAACCGCTTCGGCGAACTTGTCGCCACCCAGCGCCTTGATCGAGAGCGAGATACGCTCTTTCTCGACGTCAACCTCGGACACAACGGCCGAAACCATGTCGCCCTTGCGGTAGTTCTGGATCGCATCCTCGCCACGCTCGTCCCAGCTGAGGTCGGAGAGGTGAACCATGCCGTCGATGTCGCCGTCGAGGCCGATGAACAGACCGAATTCGGTGATGTTCTTGACTTCGCCTTCGACTTCGGTGCCCTCGGGATGGGTTTCTGCAAACACTTCCCACGGGTTGCGCATGGTCTGCTTGAGGCCCAGAGACACGCGGCGCTTGGCACCGTCGATTTCCAGAACCATGACGTCGACTTCCTGGCTGGTCGAAACGATCTTGCCGGGGTGGACGTTTTTCTTGGTCCAGGACATCTCGGAGACGTGAACCAGACCTTCGACGCCCGGCTCCAGCTCAACAAATGCACCGTAATCGGTGATGTTGGTGACGCGGCCCTTGTGGACAGAGGACAGCGGGTACTTGGCGCCAACCAGATCCCACGGATCTTCCTGCAGCTGCTTCATGCCGAGGCTGATGCGGTGGGTTTCCTTGTTGATCTTGATGACCTGAACCTTGACAGTTTCGCCGATGTTCAGGATCTCGTTCGGGTGGTTGACCCGACGCCATGCCATGTCGGTGACGTGCAGCAGTCCGTCAACGCCGCCCAGATCAACAAACGCACCGTATTCGGTGATGTTCTTGACCACACCGTCAACAGCCTGGCCTTCGGTCAGGTTGCCGATAACCTCGGCGCGCTGTTCGGCACGCGATTCTTCCAGGATTGCGCGGCGCGACACAACGATGTTGCCACGGCGGCGGTCCATTTTCAGAATTTGGAACGGCTGCTTCAGACCCATCAGCGGGCCAGCGTCGCGCACAGGGCGCACATCAACCTGCGAGCCGGGCAGGAACGCAACTGCGCCACCCAGATCAACTGTGAAGCCACCTTTGACGCGACCAAAGATGGCACCTTCAACGCGCTGGTCGTCAGCATATGCTTTTTCCAGACGGTCCCAAGCCTCTTCACGGCGGGCCATCTCGCGCGAGATGACGGCTTCGCCCTTGGCGTTTTCGGCGGCGCGCAGGTAGACTTCGACTTCGTCACCAACAGCGATTTCAGGGGCTTCGCCGGGATTTGCGAATTCTTTCAGCTCGACGCGGCCTTCCATTTTGTAGCCTACGTCGATGATGGCCTGGCCCGCTTCGATCGCGATGACCTTGCCTTTGACAACGGTCCCTTCCTCGGGCGTGTCCATTTCGAAGCTTTCGTTCAGGAGGGCTTCGAATTCCTCCATGGATGCGTTAGCCATATGGCGGTTTTTTCCTTTACGTTTCACTTTATCTGGCCGAGCGGTTGTCTCCGCCGGTCTTGTTTCAAGTCCCCACCCAACGTGGCCCGACTACGCATCTGAAAACACAAACAGAAAGGGCCGAGGTAACCCGGCCCTGCTCAGATACGTCATCCGGACGTTGACCGTCCTTGTGTTGACAGCGCGCGTATAGGCGGATTTTCGATCCCATGCAAGTGCAAAGCCAATAGAGGCAGGGTTCAGCGCGGCCCCGCGGATCGATCCGGATTCAGCCCCAAACTCCCAAACAACTGAGCCTCTCGCGCCATTGCTTGCTCGATCGCATACAATTGCGACCTTAAGGCTTAGGGGTCTTGCGCATTGTTAACGCGCTGCCAGATTTTCAAAGGGGATTAGGGGCTCTCTGGAAGGAAAGCCAACGAGGCAATACTAACTCTGGTCAGTGGCTCAGATTTCTTCGCCCTTTTTCAGCAGATCGTCAATCAACTGGCGCTGCAGACCACCACTGTCGCCTCCGCCATATTGCACTGCTCCGCCGGAATAGAGCGTGCCATAAGTCTTGGCGACATTCACGGTCTGGCCCAGCCCCGAGATGAACTGGTTCTTCTCCAGCGGTGACAATGGATGGATGAAGGCGGCCCAAAGCGTGCCGTTGGCAATCGCGTAACGGGCATCCAATGCGGAATCGAAATTGGCCTGCATCATGCGCGTGAGGTCCTCGGCGCTCAGATCGCTGGCGCTTCGGATCGGCACCATGGCCCGCATCCGGTCGGCCTGCGCATCGGTCACGACCAGCACCGGCACCCCTTCGATCACGAACTGAAAGCCCGGCCCGCTCGGCTGCGCTTCGGGGTCGAGCGCAAAGATGATACGGCCCAGCCGCTCATAGGTCATGGCAGGTTCAGGCGCTGGGAGTTCCGGGGCGTCCTGGGCACTGGTCATGGAGGCGATCAGAACCAAGGGAAGGATATAGCGTAGCATCGGCGATCTCTCCTCTAGACTGGTCCCAACCTAGGCACGCTTGCCCGGGCTGGCGAGACACAGCTTGGTGAGATTTGTGACGCTTGCGCTCAGCCCTGAGCGGGTCTCTTCTCTTCAATCGCGGCGATGGCAACCGAAAGCGCCGCATCGATATCGAGGTCCGAGGTATCGATCGTCACCGCATCAGCGGCGGGTCTCAGCGGAGCCTCGGCCCGGTTCATATCCCGCTCGTCGCGCGCGCGCACATCGGACAGAACCTCATCAAGTGTGACGACCTGACCTTTTCCGGTCAGTTCCAGATAACGCCGCTCAGCCCGCACCTGGGCGCTGGCGGTCACAAACAGCTTGGCCTCGGCATCGGGGCAGATCACCGTTCCGATGTCACGCCCGTCCAGCACCGCGCCCCCGGCCCGGCGGGCAAAAGCGCGCTGGAAATCCACCAGCGCGGCACGCACATCACCGATCACTGCCACTTTTGACGCTGCCTGTGCCACGTCCGGGGTGCGCAGATCGGCGCGATTAATATCCTCGGGCAGCAGGCTGCGCGCCGCAGCAACCGGGTCTTCGCCGCCCAGCATCCGACACCCGACGGCGCGATAAAGCAGGCCGGTATCCAGATGACCAAACCCGAAATGCGCCGCAAGCCCTTTGGAGAGTGTCCCCTTGCCCGCCGCTGCCGGGCCATCAACGGCTATGGTGAACGGCATCCGGCTGCTCACCGGTTGTTGCGCTGCAGGCGCGCGCCCAGACCTGCCATCAGCGGCTCGAAGATCGGGAAGGAGGTGGCGATCGGGCCGCCGCTATCAATCGTGACCGGCGCTTTCGCGCCCATGCCCATCACCATGAAGGACATGGCGATGCGGTGGTCCAGAAAGGTCTCGCAAGTGCCACCGCCCGGAACCTGTCCGATACCCAGGCCTTCGACCGACCACCAGTCCTCGCCATCCTCAATGGTCACACCATTGGCGCGCAGCCCGCGCGCCATGGCGTCGATCCGGTCACTCTCTTTGACTCGCAACTCTTTCACGCCCGCCATCATCGTGGTGCCGGTGGCATTGGCGGCCACAACCGACAGTACAGGATATTCATCGATCATCGAGGCGGCGCGTTCCGGCGGCACCTCGATCCCTGTCATGTCGGGCGAGTATTTCGCCCGCAGATCGGCGACCGGCTCGCCGCCCTCGACGCGTTCGTTCTCATAGGTCAGGTCCGCACCCATCTCGCGCAACGTGGTGAAGAGGCCTGCACGGGTCGGGTTCAGCCCGATCCCCGGCACCAGCACATCAGAGCCCGGTGTGATCAGGGCGGCGCAGACCGGAAAGGCCGCGCTGGAGGGATCGCGCGGGACCGCGATGACCTGCGGCTTCAACTCGGGCCGCCCGGTGAGCGTGATCACCCGGCCTTCGTCGGTCTCTTCGACCGTGATCTCAGCCCCAAAACCCGCCAGCATCCGCTCGGTATGATCGCGGGTTGCCTCCTGCTCGATCGCCACGGTCTGGCCGGGCGCGTTCAAACCCGCCAGCAGCACTGCGGATTTCACCTGCGCCGAAGGCACCGGAACCTCATAGCGCACCGGAATCGGATCAGCAGCGCCGACCAGCGTCATCGGCAAGCGCCCACCGGCACGCCCCACTGCCTGCGTCCCAAACAGCGCCAGCGGATCGGTGACCCGCGCCATCGGGCGGCCATTGAGGCTGGCATCCCCGGTGAAGGTCACCGAAATCGGACAGGTCGCCATTGCCCCCATGATCAGCCGCACCCCGGTGCCGGAATTGCCGCAATCGACCACTTGATCCGGCTCGGCAAACCCTCCTACACCCACGCCATGCACCGACCATTCGCCACCGCCATGATTGATGACCTCTGCCCCGAAAGCCCGCATCGCCTTGGCAGTGTCCAGAACGTCATCCCCTTCCAATAGGCCAGTGATCCGGGTCTCGCCCACGGACAAGGCACCCAGGATCAGCGACCGGTGCGAGATCGACTTGTCGCCCGGCACCTCGGCGGTTCCGGACAAGGGACCACAGGGATGCGAGGTCATCGGGATAGGCGTACCGTGTCCGGACATGGGGGCTCCTTCAATTCAGCGACCACAGGCCGATTACCGAATTGGTCAGGCCGGGTCCAGCAGGAATGGCGCAAGGCCGTTCGAACGGCCTTGGCGGCGGGGACACAGGCTCCGTTCAGGTCTCGCCCAACCATTTCGCCGGGTTCTCTTCGGCGATCCGTTGGAACACCTCTTCACCCAGCGCATTGCGCAACCGGAAGCACACGGCCTTTTCCGACAGCACCTCTTGCCGCGTCATGTAGAAATCCGACCCGAACAGAACCCGGCTGCGCAGGCGTTCCGACCCTTCATCCTCGCCCAGCAGAAACAGACGCAGGAAGGGGATGAAATCCTCGAAGTGAAACAAGGTGTAAGATATATCGGTCCAAAGGCCGGGATAGTCACCGCTTTCAATCATCCGGCGGATTCGCACCTGCCAGTTGCTGCGGTATTCATCGGCAAACGGGGTGCGGCGGTCAGGGTTCACATAGGCCGACCAATCGCGCTGTCCGCCGAAATGGGCGAGGCAGATCCGCAGGTTCGGATGCGCCTTCAGTATCGGCGCATAGGCATCCGGCTCGGTGTACCGGTCCGCCCAGTGATCGCTCAACGCCCGCCCCTGCACGCCGCCGCGCGAGCAATGGGTCATCAGCGGCAGGTTTTTCTCTGCCATCTTCGGGTAGAGATGCCGCATCAGGCGCGGATCATCGGGGGCAAAGCCCAGCCGCGGATAGATTTTCACACCCCGGAACCCCAGCTCATCCACCGCGCGCCAAAGCTCGCTCGCCTGTGGATCTGCGCGCGGGTCGATGGTGGCAAACGGAATCACGCGGCCTTGCAACTCCGGATCACGGGCCAGTTCCGCCAACTCATCATGCTGTGCGGACATCGGAAGGCGTGGGCTGCCATAGCCAAAAGCCGACAACTCCATCGGCAGCACCACGAAGCGTGTATTGCCGGGATAGTGCTTCTGCACATTTTCCAGGATCACCCGCTGGCTTTCCGATTGGGTTTCCTTCTGAAAGCGGTAGAGCCGGTCCAGCTTTTCCGCCACCGGATGCTGACCAATCACCCGCATGAGAAAGGCCAGCCCGCGTACCAGAAACGGCGCTTTCTTGAACAGGCGCAGGAACCGGTAAGGGTAATCCTCGGGCACATGGCCGGCGTGAAACAGGTGGATATGGCAGTTGGTGATGCGAAATCCGGACATGGAAAATACCTTGTGAGGCGATATTGACGCAATCAGTCTACCGCCTGCGCCTCACCTGTCGATGCCGCAGACCCCGGCCCGGACATCCCATCTTCGCCGCACCCAGGGGTTGTGCTATGTTGGCTTCATTGTCGGGTCTATTTGCGAGCACCCCATGTCTTTGATGAAAACGTTTCTTGAAAAAGGCCCCGAGCGTCTGTTTCAGCCGCAACAGACCCATATCGACAACACGGCTATCCTCAACCGATTGGCAGTTCTTGTCGGTGGCGTCGCAATCGGATTGCCTTTGGTTCTGGGCATGGGGTCAATTGGGCTGGGCAGCTGCTTTCGTGACAGTATCAGCCATTTCTATTACGATCAGATACTTGGGCCGGTTTTTGTTGGCCTGCTCTATTTCATTGGCGGGTTTCTCATCGCCTATACCGGCGAGCATATTCTTGAAGACAGGGGCAGTACCATCGCCGGGTTCGGAGCGTTTATCGTGGCAACGGTCGCGACATTGGGCACTGGTTGCGAGGGTCGCGATATATTCCTGTCACGGGTCTTCGCGCAGGTCACCAATGGTGATCCTCTCACCGTCGCCGAGGCGCCCGGGCAGGGATTTTTCAATCTCTTCAGCGCGGCCAGCGATTGGCACTTAACGGCGGCGGGTATCCTGTTCATCTATCTCGGTCTTTACTGCCTGATCGTCCTGAAGCGGGTGGTCCCTGCCCGACACGAGCAGAACGGTGCTCTGATCGAAAGCAAGCGCAAGCGTAACCGGCTCTACAGCTATTGCGGCCTGACCATTCTGGCATGCGTCGCGCTTTTGGCCTTCAAGGGTGCGATCGGAGGTCCGGGCTTCCTTAACTGGTGGAACAGCCTAAACCTGACCTTCTTTGTCGAGGCAACCGCGCTTTGGGCTTTCGGGATCGCCTGGTTCGCAAAGGGCCGCGTGTTCAGCACGCTGAACGACGCCTAACCCGCGCGGCGGAAGGTCAGGTAATGCGGCACCCGGCCTTCGCGCAGCGCCTTTTGCTCGTAGCGGGTCGACAGCCAGTCGTCCCAGGGCGCGCGCCAGTCGGCGGGGCGCTCGGCCAACCAGTCAAAACCGGCCTTGGGCACTTCTTCCAGCGTCTGGCGCACATAGTCGGGGATGTCGGTGGCCACGCGAAAGATCGCGCCGGGCTTCAGGACCCGCGCCAGTGGCCCCAGATGCTCCTGCGTCACGAAACGGCGGCGGTGGTGGCGCTTCTTGGGCCAAGGGTCAGGATAGAGCAGGAAGGCTCGCGCGATCGAGGCCTCGGGCAGCACATCCATCAGATCACGCGCATCGCCGGGATGCACGGCGAGGTTACTCACGCCCGCGCGCCTGATCTTGCCCAGCAGCATCGCCACACCATTGATGTAGGGCTCTGCCCCGATAATGCCCACATCCGGGTTCGAGGCTGCCTGATGCACCATATGCTCGCCACCGCCGAACCCGACCTCCAGCCAGACCAGCTTGCCGTCAAAGCGCGCGTCCAGATCAAGCGGGGTGCGTTCGGGGTTTTCCTCCCAATTCACCGCGCCGGGTGACAGCGCGGCAAGGTCTTCGTCGAGATAGGCCTTCTGGCTCTGCTTGAGGGCCTTGCCCTTCAGGCGGCCATAGAAGTTTCTGTGCGGGCGGGCGGGCGACTTGGTGCTCATGGCGAGGCCCTTAAAGCCTTGCGCGGCGCGCGGCAATAGCGGGCTGAAAAACCAAAGGCGGCCCGTTGGCCGCCCCTGCGAATTCGCTTGAGGCCAGTCAGGCCGCGCGCTTGAGCGCTTCTGCAAGGTCGGTGCGTTCCCAGCTGAACCCGCCATCTGCGCTTGGCTCGCGGCCGAAATGGCCATAAGCGGCGGTGCGCTGATAGATCGGCTTGTTCAGGTCCAGATGCGAGCGGATGCCGCGCGGGGTCAGGTCCATGATCTGGTCAATCGCCTTTTCGATCTGGGCATCAGGCAACAGACCTGTGCCATGGGTATCGGCATAGATCGACAGCGGCCGGGAGACACCGATCGCATAGCTGAGCTGGATCGTGCAGCGTTCCGCCATGCCCGCCGCAACCACGTTCTTGGCCAGATAGCGCGCCGCATAAGCCGCCGAACGATCCACCTTGGTCGGGTCCTTGCCGGAAAACGCGCCGCCGCCATGGGGGGCCGCGCCGCCATAGGTATCCACAATGATCTTGCGCCCGGTCAGGCCGGCATCCCCGTCGGGTCCGCCAATGACGAACTTACCGGTGGGGTTCACGTGCCACTCCGTCTCGGGGCTCAGCCAGCCATCGGGCAGAGTTTCGCGAATGTAGGGTTCGACGATCTGGCGGATATCGTCCGAGGTCAGCGCCTCGTCCAGATGCTGGGTCGACAGCACGACCGAACTGACACCGACCGGCTTGCCATCGCGATAAATCACCGATAGCTGCGACTTGGCGTCCGGGCCAAGCGCGGGTTCGGTGCCGTTCTTGCGTACTTCGGCCAGCCGCCGCAGGATCGCATGTGAATACTGGATCGGGGCCGGCATCAGCGCCGGAGTTTCGGTGGTAGCGTAGCCGAACATGATGCCCTGATCGCCCGCGCCTTCGTCCTTGTTGTCAGACGCATCGACGCCTTGCGCGATATGAGCGGATTGTTCGTGCAGCAGGTTGGTGATCTCGCAGGTATTCCAGTGGAACTTGTCCTGCTCGTAGCCGATATCGCGAATGCAATCGCGGGCGATCTGGTCGATCTTGCCCATATATTCGTGCAGCTTGTCCTGATCCGACAATCCGACCTCGCCGCCGATCACGACACGGTTGGTTGTGGCGAAGGTTTCTGCGGCAACGCGCGCTTCGGGTTCTTCGCTCAGGAAGGCATCGAGAACCGCATCCGAGATCCGGTCGCAAACCTTATCGGGATGGCCCTCGGAAACGGATTCCGAAGTGAAGATGTAATTCTGTCGGGACATGTAAGTGCTCCATTAAATGTTTCCCAACCACGCCAGGAAGCCGTTGTGGTGGGTTCGACCCCGGATACGCGCGGCGCAGGCGCGGGTCAATCGCAAAATCAGCCAGAGCGCTTGCGTTGCAGGGCGATCACGCCGCCGAGTCCAAAGAGAAGGAACAGAAGTGCCGGCAGATCACCGCTCTGCGCATAAAAGGTCGGTCCGCGTGGTGCGGGCAGGTTTGCATCGACATATCCGTCGACGCCCAATGGGATATCAGCGATTGTCCTGCCATATGGGTCAATCATGGCCGACACGCCGGTATTGGCCACACGCACCATGGGCAGCCCCTGCTCGATCGCCCGCATTCGGGCTTGCGCCAGATGCTGATAGGGGCCAGACCACGACCCGAACCAGGCATCATTGGTCACTTGCAGCAACATGTCGGGGCGCGGCGGGGCCGCGCCCACATCCTGCGGGAACACCGCTTCGTAACAGATCAGCGGCAGGGCGGTACCGATGGGTCCCAGTGACATAAGCTCCGGTCCCGGCCCCGCGCTGAACCCCTGCCCGGCATTGGTGGCGAAGCCTTGAATACCGACTCGGGCCAGCAGATCGCCAAAGGGCACATATTCTCCAAACGGCACCAGATGATGCTTGTCATAAACACTTAACGGCGCACCTTTGCCATCCAGATAGACTGCCGAGTTGTAAATCCGGGTCCCATCATAGCGGCGGATGCCCAGAACAACCGGGACATCGCCTGCGGCATCACTGATGGCCTGGAACACATCCCCGGCCTCGTCCAGCCAGGTCGGTATAGCTGTTTCCGGCCAGACGATCAGATCGGGCCTTGGCCCGGCTGCTGTGAACTCGATCTGGCGCCGGAAAAAGCGCGGAATATGCGCAGGGTCCCATTTCTGGTGTTGCGGCGCATTGGGTTGCACCAGCCGCACGATCTTGTCAGTCAGCATGGCCGGAGGCTGCCCGGCGCTGAACAATACCGCAACCGCCAGCAGGCAGAGCGCGGGCGCGGCGTTCAACACGCGCGGCAGCGCGGGTCCCGTGCCGCTTATCGCGGCCCCCAATGGCAGCGTGGCCGCCAAGGTGGAGATGGCCAGCCCCTGCGGGCCGATATAGGCCAGCGATTGCGCCAGCGAGGTGTCGACCCAAATCTGTCCGAACGCGGCCCAGGGGAACCCGGTCAGCACATAAGCCCGCGCGAACTCAGCCAGCGACCAGCTGAAAACAAGGAACCAACTGCGCCCGATGCTCCCCAGGCGCGGCGCTGCCGCCGCCCAGAACGCCGCCGCCCAGAACAGCGCAAGCCCGCCTGCCATGAACACCAGCGCAAAAGGTGCCATCCAGCCATGGCGGGGAATGTCCACCAGAAACGGTTCGACGATCCAGGACAGGCCATGGCCGAAATATCCCAGCCCGAAGGCCCAGCCGATCAGGGCCGCCTGCTTGCGCGTGCGGCCTTGCAAACCAAGAACCGGAAGACAGATCAGCGCACCCAGCGTCGCCGGCCACAGATGATAGGGCGCCAGACCCAGCGCCGCCACGATGCCAAGCACCACTGCGAGCGCCAGCCGCGACCGCTGAGACCAGCGCAACCGCTGGCTCATCCGGCGCTGTCCGACAGCATGACGCGCAATCGCTTGATGCGGCGGGGGTCGGCCTCGATCACTTCGAATTCGGGGCCGTCGGGATGCACCACCACCTCGCCCCGCGCGGGCACACGCCCCGACAGCATGAAGACCAGCCCGCCCAGCGTGTCGATTTCTTCCTCGTCCACGTCTTCGTGGCTGGTCAGGGATTGACCGATCTCAGCCTCGAATTCATCCAGCGGAGTTCTCGACTGCGCAATATAGCAACCCGGCTTGACCTTGATCCAGGTCTGATCCTCGCCCGGATCATGCTCATCCTCGATCTCTCCGACCACCTGTTCCAGCAGATCCTCAATGGTCAGCAACCCGTCAACGCCGCCATATTCGTCTATCACCAGCGCGATATGGCATCGATCGGCCTGCATCTTGGCCAGCAGCACGCCCAGCGGCATCGACGGCGGCACATAGAGCATCGGACGCAGCATCGTGGTCAGATCGAAGGCAGCGGAATTGCCGTTGAACCCATGGGTCAGCGCAAAATCCTTGAGATGCACAAATCCCAGCGGGGTGTCGAGTGTGCCCTCATAAACCGGCAGCCTCGTCAGCCCGCTTTCGCGGAAGACCTTCACCAGTTCCTTTCGGGCAATCGAGTCTGGAACCGACACGATCTCGGCGGTGGGGATGGCAACATCCTCGACCCGCAACCGCCGCAAGTTGACGAGGCCGGGCAACTGCGTTGCGGGCAGGCCGGGTCCGTTTTGTGGTTTTTCTTCCGGTGGCTCACCCGGAGACAGGGCCCCCATAATCCGACCGAGCAATCCTGCCCTGTCGCTGGTCTGGTCACTGTCAATCTCACTCTGCGCGCGATGCGCTGCGCTAGAACTGCCTTCTATGTCGCCCATTAATCCTGATCCAAATCCCGCGGTCCATCTGGCCCCGCAAACTCATTATATGGGTTATCCAGACCCAGTTTGCCAAGTATCTCGACCTCAAGCCCCTCCATAAGAGTGGCATCAGCGTCACGGACGTGATCATACCCCAGCAAATGTAATACACCATGAACGATCAAATGGGTCAGGTGATCTTGCAGATTTTTGCCCGCCGCATCGGCCTCTCTGGCGCAAGTATCAAAAGAAATCGCAATGTCTCCCAAGGCGATTTCGCCGGTGAAATCGGGCTTTGGCAATTCGGGCGTGCCGCCATCCCTGTCTGCGGCCAAGTCGACCGAGGGCCAGCTGAGCACGTTTGTGGGCGTCACTTTGTCGCGAAAGGCCGCGTTCAGCTCGGCAATCCGTTCGTCGCCGCAGGCAAGCAGGCTCACCTCGCAACTCTCCGATTCGATCCCCAGATGGTCCAGCGCCGCGACGACAGCCCGTTCTACCAGCGTCGACAGGTCGCCCCAGCGGGTGTCTTCCAGTGTCAGGTCCAGCTCCATGCATGCCTCGGCAAAATCAGGGACATTGCCGCGCTGCCGGACCGCGCCTAGCCGGTCCGGGAGGCGGAATCGCGTCCGGAGTCGGCCTCATACGCTTCAATTATGGCGGCGACAAGCGGGTGACGCACCACATCCTTGGCGGTGAAGTAGTTGAAGCTGATCCCAGGCACATCACCCAACAGGCGTTCGGCATCGGCCAAGCCAGAGGGCACACCGCGCGGCAGGTCCACCTGACTGCGGTCGCCGGTGATCACCATGCGCGAGCCCTCACCCAACCGGGTCAGGAACATCTTCATCTGCATGGTTGTGGCGTTCTGCGCCTCATCCAGCACCACAAACGCATTGGCCAGCGTCCGGCCCCGCATAAAGGCCAGCGGCGCGATCTCGATCTTCTTTTCCTCGATCAGCTTGGCAAGCTGTTTACCCGGCAGGAAATCGTTCAGCGCGTCATAAAGCGGCTGCATATAGGGATCAACCTTGTCCTTCATGTCGCCCGGCAGGTATCCCAGCTTCTCGCCCGCCTCGACCGCCGGACGGCTGAGAATGATCCGGTCCACCAGCCCGGTGATGAACATCGACACGCCCACCGCCACGGCCAGATAGGTCTTGCCTGTCCCGGCGGGTCCGATTCCAAAAGCCAGTTCGTTTTCAAACAGCGACAGCACATAGGCTTTCTGCGCATCCGTGCGAGGCTCGACCAGTTTCTTGCGGGTCTTGATCTCGACCTTTTCGCCGGTGAACATTTCGAGCTGGTCGCCGTCGCGCGCGCCGGTGCCCTGCTCGGAATTGCCCATGCGCAATTCGCGGTCGACATCGGCCGCTTCGACCGGGCGGCCATCCTGCAGCCGCTCATAGAGCGACTCGAGCACCTCCTCGGCCTGCTTTTGCGCGGTCTCATCGCCGAGAATCGCCAGCTGGTTGCCGCGCCGCAGAATCTGCACGCTCAACTTCTCTTCGATCTGGGCGAGATTGCGGTCGTATTCTCCGCAAAGATCAATCAGCAAACGGTTGTCGGGAAACTCAAGAAGCACCTCGTTCGGCGCATCTTCCTGCGGTGGGTTCAGGGCACCTATGGCCATCCGCTCTCCTGTGTTGGCAGTCTGGGCCGAGCGTAGCCAACATCCCGTCCCGCGTGCAAGCGCATGTCGCGCTTTTTCATCTCGCTGAAACAAATCGTGGTAGTGCAGCCCGATTGTTGCGCTGCACCCCCAGCTGATCAGAACCGAAAATTCAGCCCAAGCCTCAAGCCATGAAATCCTGGCGTTGACTTGGTCGTAACGTCATCCGTCACCTGGACGGATTTGGAGTTCAGGTTGACGTATTCGTATTCCCCGGTGAGCGACAATTGCTCGGTCAGCTTGTGCTCGACCCCCACCCCGATCGCATATCCATCGCGGCGGTCGTCGCTTGCACCCGAGAGCGTGCCACCCCCGGCGCTGCTGTCGATACTGGTTTCGACCTCTGAATTCACATACCCGATGGAACTGAAATACAGCGTCCTGCCAGAACGATTGGTGATCCCGCCCTTGAAGCGCAGGGCGAACATATCCTTGATTTCCGAACGCCCTTCGAGGGTCGCGCCAAGCGCATCGCCAGTGACGGAATCCTCAATACTGGCAACATCGTAGCCGACCTCGAATCCGTAAACGTACTGACGTCCCGTGGCAAATCGAATAGAATCGCGCCAACCGCCACGCACCCCCCCGTAAAGGCCATCGGGCTCCATGTCGCCAAGGCTTTCAGCTCCTCCGCCATTGCGCGAGACGCCAAACCTGTCTTCAAAACCGAACCCGTAGCCGAGGGAGCCACCTGCATAAAACCCGTCCCAGTTCGGCGGCTCCGGCGCATCGACAACCGGGTCCTGCAAGGGCGATTGCACATTACCCGCAAGGGCGGAACCCGCAGCGCTGGCCGCCAACAGGATTGCCGGGATCGCTTTGAATCCCAGAACGGATTTCCATTTGTTCATCGTGAGCCCCCTCACATACTCGAAGTTTCGCACTTGATTGACCAGCGCATCGCTTTACCTGCCCTGCCACACGTAGACTACTACATCTGGGCCGGTGTAGCGCAAAAAACACAACCTGTACACTGCCACCACAACGCCATTTACGGCGCGGCGGCGTTTTTATGCCAGAACGCCCCGCAGGGAATTTGCTGCCGAGTCAACGATGCGCACGCGGCGCAGATCACCGATCTCGACATCGGCGTCATCGACATGCACCGCATGCAGATAGTCTGACTTGCCCCCCATCTGCCCCGGAAGACGTCCGGGCTTTTCAAACAGGACCTTGACCTCACGACCTACCATCGAATCCTGAACAGATCGTTGATCCCTTGTGATCAGGGCTTGCAGACGCTGTAGGCGATCATCGGCCTCAGCCGGGTCGACCTGGGGACGCTCCGCCGCTGGCGTTCCGGGCCGGGTCGAGTATTTGAAGGAATAGGCGTAGCCATATTTGACCTCTTCCACCAGATCGAGCGTGGCCTGAAAATCCGCCTCGCTCTCTTCGGGGAAACCGACAATGAAATCGCCCGACATCAGGATATCGGGCCGCGCCGCGCGGATGCGTTCAATCAACCGCAGATAGCTTTCGGCGGTGTGTGAGCGGTTCATGCGCTTGAGGATTCGGTCTGAGCCCGATTGCACCGGCAGATGCAGATAAGGCATCAACTTGTCACATGTGCCATGCGCCTCGATCAGGTCATCGTTCATGTCATTGGGGTGCGAGGTGGTGAAGCGGATGCGTTCCAGCCCGTCGATCTTGTCCAACTGCCAGATCAGTTGCGCCAGAGTCATGTCGCCCGCTGGCCCGGCACCGTGATAGGCGTTGACGTTCTGGCCCAGCAGCGTGATCTCGCGCACGCCGCGTTCGACCAGATCGCGGGCCTCGCTCAGGATGCGATCAACCGGGCGGCTGACCTCGGCCCCACGGGTATAGGGTACCACGCAGAAGGCGCAGAACTTGTCGCAGCCTTCCTGCACGGTCAAAAAAGCGGTGGGACCGCGTTTCGCCTTGGGGCGCTTCTTTAACTGCTCGAACTTGTCCTCTTCGGGAAAATCCGTGTTCAGAGCCTTGCCGCCCTGGCGGGTCTTGGCCTCCATCTCGGGCAGGCGGTGATAGCTTTGCGGGCCGACAACCAGATCGACCAGAGGCTGACGGCGCATGATCTCTTCGCCCTCGGCCTGCGCCACGCAACCCGCAACGCCGATTTTCAGATCGGGTTTTTCCGCCTTCAGCCCCTTGAAGCGGCCAAGCTCGGAATAGACCTTTTCCGCCGCCTTCTCGCGAATATGGCAGGTGTTCAACAGGATCATGTCGGCGTCATCGGCGCATTGGGTTTCGACATAGCCCTGCCCGCCCAGCGCCTCTGCCATGCGTTCGCTGTCATAGACGTTCATCTGACAGCCATAGGTCTTGATGAATAGTTTTTTGGGTTTGGACATCGGGCATTGCCTTTGCACTGGCGGGATCGACGCAGGCGTCTATACGCAACGCGCATCGCTTGCAATGCGGCTGCAATTAACCGAATTTGTGCCAGCATGCCAGCGCGGCAAATCACAGGACCCTGATGCAGCACCCTACTCTCGACCGATTTCTGGAACAGGACACCGCCCTGCCGGGGACCGCGCCGCTGGCGATGATCTTCGTCGAGGATGACGTCGAGGTCGCAACGACGTTACGCCATCACCTGCAATGCGGCTTTGGAACGGTCCTGGCGCTGATGCCGGATGCGTTTTCACTGCCTCAGGATGTCGAGTCGCGGGTGCATCGCATCAGCTTCGACTGCGGCCCCGACGGCGCGGTCACCGCCGCCGTCAACAAGGTGATCGCAGCCACACCGGGGCGCTGGATGTATTACTGCTATAATGCGGAATACCTATTCTATCCGTTTTGCGAGACCCGCAGCGTGGGCGAGATGCTGGCCTTCCACCAGGAAGAGCGCCGCGACGCCATGCTGACCTATGTGATCGACCTTTATGCCGACGATCTGGGGCATGCGCCCAACGGCGTGTCGCTGGATCGGGCACATCTGGACAAATCAGGCTACTACGCCCTTGCCCGAACCGACCCGGTCACCGGACAACCGAGGGAACGCCAGTTGGATTTCTTCGGCGGCGTGCGTTGGCGGTTTGAAGAGCACATCCCAAAAGACAGCCGCAAGATCGACCGGATCGCCCTGTTCAAATCCGCACCCGGTCTGGAACTGCGCCCAAATCACACCTTTGCCGAGCAGGAATACAACACCTATGCCTGCCCATGGCACCATAACCTGACGGCGGCGATCTGTTCCTTCCGCACCGCCAAGGCGTTGAAGCGCAATCCCGGATCAAAATTCGATATCCACAGTTTCCACTGGCACAATTCAACTCCCTTTGAATGGCATTCCCGCCAATTGCTGGATCTGGGGCTGATGGAACCCGGACAGTGGTTCTGAGCGCAGAGGAGCCGGCCGGCGCGCGGATTACATAGGTGAATCAGGGCTTTGCCCGGAGGCTAAGGATCGTTGTATAGGTGGCCCTTACAACTCATGCATGCAATAAAAATGTGAACTGCTCAACACGTAAAAGCAATTTCCAAGAACAGTCAACGATGGTTTTTTAATAGTTGCTCAAAACGGGAGAATTGAGACGTGGCAAGGATTATTCGCACTGGTGATTTCGGCGGCCCCAATTTTGTAAGGGGCCTCGCCCTGCAAAAAGAGAGTTTTGTTGTCGTGAGTGACAGCGTCGCCACGCTCGGGCCGTTTCAGGGCGGATTTGATTCCACGTCTTCGATCACGATGGTCGTCTTTGGCAGCGGCTTCGGTCTTACAGGTGACGGGCGCTATACCGGGCGGGTGTCAAGCTTCATGGCAACTGACAATGACGGCAACAGCTGGCATGTCACTGATTACGGGCCAACGCTGAATACGTTGAACACCGCCGCGATCGAGCAGACCTTTGTCGAGAATCTGCTTGGCCCGACTCAATGGGACTATGTCGGGAACGATTTCGATGATGTCTTTATCGGCGCGACCTTTGCCGACAAGTTGCGTGGTTTTGGCGGCAATGACAGTTTCGAGGGGCTGGGCGGGAATGACACCATCTGGGGCGGCAAGGGCAATGACAGTCTGCGTGGCCAACAGGGCGATGACACCATAGGGGGTGGAACCGGACATGATCTGATCGAAGGCGGAACCGGGCAGGACCTGTTGTTCGGTGCCAAGGGGAAAGATCAGATCAACGGTGGCGACGGGGCCGATCTCATCTTTGGTGGCGCGGGAAGCGACGGGCTGCGCGGACTTACCGGGGCCGATACGATTGTCGGTGACTCAGGTTGCGACCGTATCTTCGGCGGCGATGGAGCAGATCTTCTGGAAGGGGCCGGTGGTACAGACAGGCTGTTTGGGCAAAATGGCGGAGACACGATTCTGGGCGGCGAAGGAAACGACTTTGCGCAAGGCGGCGGCGGCGTCGATCTGGTGTTTGGAAATGCAAATGATGACACGGTTCAGGGCGGCGAAGGCGCTGATTTTATCATTGGCGGTCGTGGAAACGACACGATCTCCGGCAACACATCTCTGAATGTCTCCTATGACGGCGCACCCGATACGTTCCTGTTCAACGGAGCTTTCGGTGATGACACGATCAGCGATTTTGAGATCGATTGGGATGCGATCTGGTTGATCGGCGTCACGGAAGCGGACGTCGAGGTAGTGACCGCCGGATCAGATGTTCTGATCCGGGTCCAAAACGACGGCGAGCAAAGGATACTTGTGGAGGGTGTGGCGTCAGAGTTCGATCGCGATGTCGATATCGTTTATCTTGAGCGCGACGATGATCAGGTTACGGACGCGATCGGCGATTTCTGGATTTGAAAGGATATCCCGAGGGAAGTCGCAAGGTGCCGCGCGTGGCTTGAACAAAAAACGCTCGCCGCGCCCGGACCAGCAGAAGAGCCCATCAGAGGCATTTGCAAAAGCGATGGTCAGGGACCATCGCCGCCGCCCGGTCCAATATCGTCCAGATAATCCTCGTCGATCGCCGCCTGTACCGCGCCTGTCACGGCCTCTTTCTGGTTTGGTGACAGTTCTTCTTCCTTTTTGCCATCGGCGAGCCGCACCGTCACCTCGCGATGCGCAAAACGGATGCCTTCGCGTTCAAAGAGCGCGCGGATTTCCTCGAACACCTTCTTGCGCACCAACCATTGATCGCCCGGCTTGGTCATGAACTTGACCCGGATGATCATCGCCGAATCCTGCATCTCGATCACCCCCTGCGATTTAAGGGGCTGGATGAAGTTCTCACCGATCACCGGGTCTGTCAGCAGCTCTTTTCCGAGGTTCTTGATCAGTTTGCGTACCCGTTCCACATCGGTGTCATAGGTCACCCGCAACGGCAGCTTCATGATGACCCAATCGCGGGAATAGTTAGTCAGCACCTTGATCTCGCCGAAAGGAATGGTGTTGAGCGCGCCCAGGTGGTGGCGCAATTGGAACGAGCGGACCGAGATCTTTTCGACCGTCCCCTTCACCTCACCGATATCGATGTATTCGCCCTTGCGGAACGCATCATCGACCAGAAAGAACGCCCCTGAAAAGATGTCGCGCACCAGGGTCTGCGCCCCGAAACCAACGGCCAGACCAACCACACCGGCACCGGCGAAGAGCGGGCTGACATTGATGCCCAATTCCATCAAAGCAATAAGCGTGATCGTCACAACGACCACCGCCAGGATTGCCCCGCGAAACAGAGGCAGAAGCGTCGCCAGCCGCGATGCGCTGCTGCCGCCGCCTTCATCGCCCAGTTCGGCCTCTCCTGCATCGACGGTTTCCTCGGCGATCTTGCTGTCGATCCAGATACGGAAGAAATGATAGACGATATACCCGATGAACAGGATCACCATCACATCCAGCGCCCGTTCGACCGGCAGGTCCTCAGTCCAGCTGGCATCGGGATACCAGATCACCACCAGCGCATAGGCACCAACCACAAAGGCAAGCGCCCCTGCGACGCGGCGGGCCAGATCTTCGTAAGTGGCGATCGGGTGGGCCTTGGGGGCGGGAACCTCTTCTTCCCAATCCTCTTCGGCATCTGCAATTGCCAGTTCCTCGTTGATCTGCTGCACATGGCGCGAGCGGGCAAAATACCGCTCCAGCAGGTAGTTCATTGCGCCATAAGCCACCACCACGGACATGAAGATCGCATAGGTTCCGGCGATCAGCGGGATCGGTGAGGGTTTTTCCAGAACCAGATCAAGCGCCAGATCGAACCAGCCGAACACGATATAAAGCAGGATCACCGGGGCCCAGGCAAACGAGATCAGCCGCAGCAGAAAAGATACCTGCTCAATCGCTCTGCCCCCCCGGATCGCATGGGAAATCGCGCGCGCATTGAACAGCACCATCAAAATATTGGCCAGCGCTCCGACCAATGAGAGCACGCCGTAGACCATCGCATAGACGTTGTAGTTCAGCCCGAAATCAGCGACCCAGGTAGAAAACAGCACCGCTGAAACATCATAGGTCGCCACAAAGCTCGCCCAGATATACAGCCGCTTGGCATCACGATCCGAAAACGGCGGCAGGCGATATTGCGACAGGTAGGGCGACAGAATCATGCGCCACAGATCCGAGATCGTGCGCGACAGGAAATAGGCGGTGAAAATCGCCGTCACCGAAAACTGGATCGAGATATCGTCGGTGGGACCAAAGATCAGATACCCGATGATCGCCGCAAAGAGCATCGCAAACACGGTGCCACCGATCCCCATGAGGAAGCGATAGACCAGGAACGGCATCTTGTCGCGAAAGCCCTGCGGGTCCTCCTTGATCCGCGCGACCACATAGCGTTTCGCGATCCGCTTGCCGTAGATCTCGACCGACAGCCAGCGCCCGACAAGCAGCAAAAGCACGTTCCAGAACAGCACCTCAGCATAGGTCATGATGCGCCCGTCCGGGCTGGTCTGCCGCAGGATGTACTGCACTTCGAAGATCGAATAGGGCAGTGCTTCCAGCCGCGAATCCAATGACTTGCGGAATTCCGAGAACCGCTCCTGCGCCTTCATCAGCTGCGAGCCTTCGGCCATCGGATCGGCGTTTTCAGCCGTGTCGGCTTCGGTGTTGCCCGAAGCGCTGACCAGCCTGCCGGTACTGTCGATCACGATCACGCTTGCACCAGCTTCTGACGCGTTGCGGATCGCGGTGGCCAGATCCCCCTCGGTGGTGGTCGCGATCTCTTCCGATGACGACACCCCGGGCAAATAGGATAACTGCGCCCGAGACGGCCCGGTCAGGGCCAGCGACAGCCACACAGACAAGGCCAGGCAGAACAGAATGCGGATCATGGGATCGTGACTTCCGGAATTGTTTACTGACAGGACGTTACAGGACTGTGTTGCACTGTTCAAATGACATGGAAGCACCGCTGCGCGAGCGTGTATTGAGGCCACAGCTTGGATCGCCTATGTCGGTTTCGAGTTTCCAAAGCCCGGGCTTTTGACTAACAGGGCGCGGTGGCGAGCGCGGGCGCCGGAAACAAACAGATTGCCGTCGGAGATCAACAGCGTGACAGGCCAAACCGCAGGGGAAAAAATTGCCGTTCTGGGCCTTGGCTATGTTGGGCTGCCGCTGGCGCTCGGGCTGGCGCGCGCGGGCTTTGACACGTTGGGCTTCGATATCGACCAGGCCCATGTCACCGCGCTGTTGAGCGGCCACGACCGGGCCGGTGAAGTCTCGGGCCAGAGCTTGCGGGAAACCAGCGCGCATTTGTCAGCCGACCCTGCGGATCTGGCCGATTGCACCACTTACATCCTTGGAATACCAACCCCGATCACCCCCGCCAAGACGCCGGACCTTGGCCCTTTGCGTGCTGCCTGCCGGATGATCGCGCCGCATCTTGTGCCCGGCGATCTGGTGATCCTGGAATCCACCGTCTATCCCGGTGTGACCGAAGAGGTCTGCGGCCCGCTGCTGGCCGAAGAGAGCGGGCTGCGGCTCTATGATGATATCCGACTGGGATACTCGCCAGAACGGGTCAATCCCGGCGATGCGGCGCATGGGCTGGAAAGCCTGATCAAGGTAATCTCGGCGCAGGATGAGGCCACACTGGACCGGGTCGAGGCGATCTATGCGCCGGTGATCAAGGCGGGCGTGCACCGGGCCAGCTCGATCAAGACAGCCGAAGCTGCAAAGGTGATCGAGAACACCCAGCGCGACATCAATATCGCCCTGGTCAACGAGTTCTCGCTGATATTCTCACGCCTGGGCCTTGATACGCTGGAGGTGCTGGAGGTGGCGGGCACGAAGTGGAACTTCCTGCCTTTCAAGCCCGGACTTGTCGGCGGGCATTGCATCGGGGTCGACCCCTATTACCTGACCTATCGCGCCGAGCAGGCAGGTTATCACCCCGAGGTGATCCTGGCCGGGCGCCGCATCAACGATACGATGGGCCGCCATGTGGTCGCCGAGCTGATCAAGCTGATGCTGGCGCGTCAGATCAACCCAAGCACGGCGCGGGTTCTGGTCATGGGTTTCACCTTCAAGGAAAACTGCACCGATATCCGCAACACACGTGTGGCCGATATCCTGACCGAGTTGCAGGATTACTCCGTCACCGTCGATCTGCATGACCCCTGGGCAGATGCCGAGGCGATCAAGCAGGAATACGGGTTCGATGTGACACCCGCGCCCGAAGCCGGCAGCTATGACGCAATCATTGTGGCTGTCGGCCATCGTCAATTCGTCGACATGGGCGCGCCGAAAATTCGCGCACTTGGCCGTCCGGGGGCGGTTTTGTTTGACATCAAGGGCGTTTTTGACAAAACCGAAGCTGATCTGAGGCTTTAGGCAAGGCATGAACTGGGGCAGCACACACGACGAAACCGGGCGCGCGCCACGCATCATGCTCTATAGCCATGATACGTTTGGTTTGGGCCATCTACGCCGGTCGCGCGCGCTCGCCGCCGCGATCACCGCCGCGCAACCCAGCGCCTCGGCGCTGATCCTGACCGGATCGCCCATTGCCGGGCGTTTCACCTTCCCGCGGCGCGTCGATCATGTGCGCCTGCCCGGCGTGACCAAACGCAGCGACGGCTCTTACGCCTCGCGCACCATCGGCATGGGCATCGAAGAGGTCACCGAACTGCGCGCGCGGCTGATTCAGACCACCGCCGAGCAATATGACCCCGATATCCTGATCGTCGACAAGGAACCGACCGGATTCCGCGGCGAGTTGCTGCCGACCCTTGAAAAGCTGCTGCGACAGGGCCGCACGCGGCTGGTGCTGGGGCTGCGCGATGTTCTGGACGCACCCGATGTGCTGGCCGCCGAATGGGAGCGCAAGGATGCGGTTGCCGCAACCGAGCGTTTCTATCACGAGATCTGGGTCTATGGCCTGCGTTCCATCTATGATCCGACAGCCGGGCTGCCGCTGTCCAACGCGGCACAGGCAAGGATGCACTGGACCGGCTATCTGCGGCGCGAATTGGGCAGCACCGACGAGCCCCCCGAACAGCCCTATGTGCTGGTAACTCCCGGCGGCGGCGGCGATGGCCGCGCCTTGGTCAATCTTGTGCTCAGTGCCTATGAACAGGACCCCGACCTCAAGCCGCGTGCCGTGCTGGTCTATGGCCCTTTCCTATCGGGCGATCTGCGCGCTGAGTTCGAGGCCCGCGTCGCCGCGCTGAACGGGCGGGTGACGGCGGTGGGGTTCGAATCCCAGATCGAAACGCTGTTTGCCGGGGCCGCCGGTGTGATCTGCATGGGCGGCTACAATACGTTCTGTGAGGTACTGTCCTTTGACAGCCGCGCCGTCATCGTGCCGCGCATGGTGCCGCGTATGGAACAATGGCTGCGCGCCTCGCGGGCTGAACAGCTGGGCCTGATCCGCATGCTGGACGAAAAACGCGACGGGCTGTCGCCCGAGGCGATGATCCGCGCCATTCGCGAATTGCCGCAGCAACCCCTGCCCTCGCAGGCGATCCGTGACGGGTTGCTGGACGGGCTGGATTACGTCACTCACCGGGTGGCGGTTCTGCTGGGTGAAGTGGGCGAGCAGGCCGCCGAATGAGCCACACCCCGCCAAAGCTGGCGGTGCTGGTCAAGGGCTGGCCGCGCCTGTCAGAGACCTTCATCGCGCAGGAACTTGTTGCGCTGGAAGAGGTGGGCCAAAGGTTCGACATCTGGTCCCTACGCCACCCGACGGATGTGAAACGCCACCCGCTGCATGACCGCCTGCAAGCCCCGGTGCACTACCTGCCGGAATATCTCTACCAGGAACCGGACCGGGTCTGGGCCGCCCGCGCCATCGCCGCCGCTCTGCCCGGATATGCCGAGGCCTGGCGTGTCTGGCGCGCCGATCTGCGCCGCGACCCGACCCACAACCGCATCCGCCGCTTCGGACAGGCCTGCGTGCTAGCCGCCGAACTGCCCGATACGATAAACGGGCTTTACGCCCATTTCCTGCATACGCCCTCGTCGGTGGCGCGCTACGCCGCCATCATGCGCGGCCTGCCCTGGAGCTTTTCGGCCCATGCCAAGGATATCTGGACCTCGCCGGAATGGGAGCTGCGCGAAAAACTCACCGCCGCGAGCCATGGAGCAGCCTTTGGGGCCACCTGCACCGCCTTTGGCGCGCGGCATCTGCGGTCGCTCTCGGATGACCCGACGCGGGTCGATCTGGTCTATCATGGGCTGGACCTGACCCGCTTTCCGCTGCCCGATCCGCGCACGCCCCGCGCCGCCAACGCGCCGTTTCATATGCTCTCGGTCGGGCGCATGGTCGAGAAGAAGGGGTTTGACCGGCTGCTGGACGCATTTGCACTGCTGCCGGATCATCTGGACTGGCGCTGGACCCATATCGGCGGTGGCGAACTGACCGGCAAGCTGACCGAGCAGGCGCACCAGCTTGGCCTGTCCGACCGGATCACCTGGCGCGGAGCCTGCGATCAGCCCGAGGTGATCGCCGCTATGCGGCAGGCCGATCTGTTTGTGCTGCCCAGCCGCATCGCCGCCAATGGCGATCGCGACGGCTTGCCCAATGTACTGATGGAAGCCGCCTCGCAGCGTTTGGCGATCCTGTCCACTCCGGTCTCGGCGATCCCCGAATTCATCACGTCCGGCACCCATGGGCTGCTGGTGGCAGATGATCCGCAATCGCTGGCAACTGCCATCACGCAGATGGCGGCTGACCCCACAGGGACGCAACAGATGGCCGAGGCCGCACTCGAACGCCTGCGCGACGCCTTTGGCATGGCACCCGGCATAACCCGCCTGTCCGCCCGGTTGTCCGATCTGTGCGGGGCGGCCTGACCCATGCCGCGCGCTGCGTTCTACGCACCGATGAAATCGCCGCATAGCCCGGTTCCCTCGGGCGATCGCGAAATGGCCCGCAACCTGATGCGGGTGCTGCAGCGCGCCGGGTACGAGCCTGATCTGGTCTCGGACCTGCGCATCTATGACAAGCACGGCGATGCCGCAAAACAGAATGGGCTTCGCGCTAAGGCCCGGGACGAAGCCGCGCGTCTGATCCGCGACCTGCCCGATGAGACCGCGATCTGGGTCACCTATCACAGCTATTACAAATCCCCCGACCTACTCGGCCCGGCGGTGAGCCAAGTGCGCGATATTCCCTATGTGCAGATCGAAAGCACCCGCGCCAGCAGTCGCCTCACCGGCCCCTGGGCGGGGTTCGCACGGGCTGCACATCAGGCCAGCGACGCGGCTGATGCCATCTTCTACCTCACTGCCAATGATCTGATCACGCTGGAGCGCGAGCGCTTTGGCGACCAGAAGCTGGTTCATCTGCCCCCCTTTCTGCCGGATGAGGCGCTGCCGCCCGCCGCCGCGCTGGATGGCCCGATGCTGACGGCAGCGATGATGCGCGCGGGCGACAAGCTGGCCTCTTATACGCTGATTGCTGAAACGTTGGCCCTGTTAGAGGGCGACTGGCAGTTGCAGATCGCAGGAGACGGCCCTGCCCGATCCCAGGTCGAAGACCTGATGGCCCCGTTTGGAGATAAGGTGCGGTTTCTGGGCCAGCTTGACCCCAACGCCATGCGAGACGCCTATCGACGCGCCGCGCTGTTCTTCTGGCCCGGCCTAAACGAGGCGTTCGGCATGGTCTATCTCGAAGCACAGGCCGCGGGCCTGCCGGTGGTGGCTCAGGACCGCCCCGGCACCCGTGACATCTTGTTGCCCGCGGTCTACCCAGACCCAAGCGAAGGCCCGCAAGCGCTGGTGCAACGGATCAGAAACTTGCGTGAAACGCCTCAGATGCGGCGCGACCTGGGCGCGCGGGCTCGTGCCATGATTGCGCGGACCCACCTGCTGCCCTCGGCGGCGGCCATCCTGCGCGACACGCTTGATGATCTGGTGAAAGGCTGAGCGATGCCCAAACTTGCCCTTCTGCGCCACGGTCATACCGAGTGGAACCGCGCCGGTCGCATTCAGGGGCGCAGCGATATTCCGCTGGATGACGAGGCGCGCACAACCCTGATGCAGTACCGCCTGCCTGCCGAGTGGCAAGACGCACAGCTCTGCTCAAGCCCGCTTGCCCGCGCGGTCGAGACCGCACAGATCGTCTCGGGCCGCGATCCGGAGCCGGTTGCCGCGCTGACCGAGATGGATTGGGGCGACTGGGAGGGGCAGCGCGGCACCGATCTGCTGGCCACGCCCGATAGCGGCTTTCGCCATATCGAGGATTGGGGCTGGGACTATCACGCGCCAGGCGGTGAAAACCCGGCCCGGCTGCGTGACCGGTTGCATCCCTGGCTCAACAGGCTGGATAACGACACGCTGGCGGTTTGCCATATCGGCGTGATGCGGGTGCTGCTGGCGCAAGCCTGGGGGTGGAATTTCTCCGGCCCCGCCCCGTTCCGGATCAAACGCAACCGGCTCTATGTCCTGTCCCTGCCCGACCTGACGCCCGAGCCCGAACCCCTCCGCCTTTCCGCCAGAGACGCCCCGCAATGAAGCTGCTGATCGCCGTCACGCATCTGCTGGGCACCGGCCATCTGAGCCGGGCGCTCACGCTGGGCCGGGCCTTTGGCGCGGCGGGACATCAGGTCTTTCTGATCTCGGGCGGCATGCCAGCGCCGCAGTTGAACCATGACGGCCTGAACACCCTGAACCTGCCACCCCTGCGCTCGGACGGGGTGGATTTCACCCGTCTCTTGGACGAAAACGGGCAAGCGGCCACGCCTGAGTATCTGAGCGCGCGCACTGCCGCACTCTGCACCGCGCTGCGCCAGTTCGAGCCCGATATCATCATCACCGAATTGTTCCCCTTCGGCAGACGCATCCTCAGCGCCGAATTCACCGCCTTTCTCGACACCGCCGCGACGCTGCCCAAAGCGCCCATGATCCTCTCCTCGATCCGCGACATCCTCGCGCCACCTTCGAAACCCGCCAAGGCCGAGAAGGCCGAACAGATCATCGCGCAGCACTATAGTGGGGTTCTGGTCCATTCCGACCCGGCCCTGACCCCGCTTGAGGTCAGCTGGCCGATCACCCCCGCCCTGCGGGCCAAACTGCATTACACCGGCTATGTCGCCCCGCCCCCATCCGGCCCGCATCCCGAGGGAGCGGGCCATGGCGAAGTACTGGTCAGCGCCGGAGGCGGCTCGGTCGGGACACCGATCTATCGCGCTGCCCTTGGAGCAGCGGCATTAACGCCAGATCTGTACTGGCGGCTGCTGGTCGGGGGCAAAGATGCCGCTGAGCGCATTGCGAGCCTTCGGGGCGCGCATAATCTGGCAAATGTAGCGCTGGAAAAAGCCCGCCCGGATTTCCGGCAGATGCTCTATCATGCCGCCGCCTCGGTCAGCATGTGCGGCTATAACACCGCGCTGGACCTGCTGCAGGCGGGTACGCCCTCGGTGCTGGTTCCGTTCGATGATGGCAACGAGGTCGAACAGGGGCTACGCGCCGAGAGCCTTGCCCGTGAACCCGCGATGGAGGTGCTGCGCAGCGGTGAGCTGAGCCCCGAAGCGCTCGCCGCGTCGGTCCGACAGGTCGCGCGTCAGCCGCGTCAGACCGGCTCGACCGGCCAGTTCGATGGTGCTACGCGCAGCGTCGAGATCGTCGAAACCCTACTGGGGTCGGAACCATGACACATGATTGGAGCCCGCTCGACGCCGAACTGGCCCTGTGGAAACGCGCAGGCCTGACCCTGCCGCTCTGGTGGCGAGATGATGATGCCACCGCACCCTCACCCGCGCTTGACCGGCTGAACGACCTGTCCGTTGAAACCGGGCTGCCGGTGCATCTGGCGGTGGTACCGGAACCGGCGGTTCCCGAACTGGCGGCATATCTCTCCGGGCGCGAAAACCTGATCCCGGTGGTGCATGGCTGGGCGCATCGCAACCATCAGAAGCCTGATGCCAAAAAATCCGAATTTGGCGCCGGTCGGCCTGTCAAAGCCGCCCTAGAAGATGCCCAGCGCGGTCTGGCCCGGATGTGCGATCTGTTTGGGGATGATCTCTCCTCGATGTTCGTGCCGCCCTGGAACCGCATCTCGGATACGGTGAGCGCAGGGCTACCGCTGCTGGGCTATAACATGCTGTCGACCTTCACCCCGCGCAAAGCACAAGAGGCCGCCCCCGGGCTGACCCGGATCAACACCCATCTCGACCCGATCGACTGGCGCGGCACGCGCGGGCTGGCTGACCCTGATGCGCTGATCGCTCAAGCCACGACGCAATTGCGGGACCGGCGCGACGGGCGCGCGGACAATCACGAACCTTATGGCCTGCTGACGCACCACCTTGTCCATGACGATGCGATCTGGCAGTTCACGCGGGACATCGTGACACGGCTGATCAAAGGACCGGGCGTGCCGTGGACCACGCCAAGACAATGAAGGACGCCAAGATATGAGCCGACTGGATTCGATGCTGCGCAGGCTGAGCGCCCAGCGCGACGGGCTGAACTGGGCGGTGGCGCAGATCGCAGGCCATCCCGGAGAGGTGCTGGACATGGGGCTGGGCAATGGCCGCACCTATGACCACCTGCGCGAAATCCTTCCCGACCGCCGTATTCGCGTGATGGACCGGGTGCTGGCCTGCCACCCCTCCTGTACGCCACCCGAGGCGGATTTCTTGCAGGGCGAGGCCGAGGTAATGCTCAATCATCTTGCCAATGAAGGCGCGCAGATCATCCTGGCCCACTACGATTTCGGACGCGGAATCAAGGAAGAGGACGTGGCCGAGGCCGCCCGGCTCAGCCCGCTGATCGCGCGGGTTCTCGCGCCCGGCGCGCTGCTGGTCTCGGGTCAGCCGCTTGTGGGGTTCGAGCAGATCAGCGGCCCGGACACGATCGCCAGGGACCGCTATCTGTTCTATCGGGCATGAGCGCGACAAATTCCCCACCACCCCCTATCGCCCCGCGCAGGCAGCCTATATATGCCTGCCAAAACCAGATCCCGAGGTGCCGCAATGAGCTTTGACCGCAATATCAAGATCGCCCCGTCGATCCTCGCCGCCGATTTCGCCAATTTCGGGGCCGAATGCGAAGCGATCGAGGCGCAGGGCGCGGATTGGGTGCATGTGGATGTGATGGATGGGCATTTCGTGCCCAACATCACCTTTGGCCCGGCGACCTGCGCGGCGATCCGCAAACATATCAAGGGCGTGATGGATGTGCATCTGATGATCGCGCCGGTTGATCCCTATATCGACGCTTTCGCGCAGGCGGGCGCGGATGTGATCACCGCCCATGTGGAGGCCGGACCGCATATTCACCGCACGCTGCAAGCCATCCGCGCGACGGGTGCCAAGGCCGGTGTCGCACTCAACCCCGGCACGCCTGCTGAGGCGGTGGCGCATCTGCTGGACCTGACCGATCTAATCTGCGTGATGACCGTGAACCCCGGTTTCGGCGGTCAGAAGTTCATCGACATGAGCGCCAAGATCCGCGCGCTGCGCGCGATGATCGGCGACCGCCCGGTGCATATAGAGATCGATGGCGGCGTCGATGCCAAGACCGCGCCATTGGTGGCGCAGGCCGGGGCCGACGTGCTGGTCGCGGGATCGGCGGTGTTCCGGGGAGGCTCGGTTGGTGATCCAACGGCTTATGGCAAAAACATCCGCGATATCCGCGCCGCCGCCGAAGGGGTCTATGCCTGAGCGGCGATCACCCCACGCGCCACCCAGTCGTCGAATATTTCAAGCACGCGCGCGCTGAAGTCGGCGTCATTGATATGCGCATCCAGCGCGTGCAGGTCTGCGTTTTCCGGCAATGTGGCCTCGACCTCGGCGCAGAAGGCGGCCAAACTTGAGGCATCGTGCAGGTCACCATCGGGCCGGTCCCATTCATTGCAGCCTCCGCGCGGCAGCAGGAAGGCCACCGGCGCGCTTGCCTTTGACAGTTTGTCTGCTAACGCGCGCGCCACCTGCCGCCGCTCATCCGCGTTCAGCACGGCGGAGGTCAGCAGGCGGTTATGGGCATGGACGGGGCGATCCCGGAAGTGTTCCGGCAACGGCTGCCAGCCCACCACGTCCACCAGATCATAGCAGCCGGGTGCCACCAGCTGCGGAATGCCCGCGCGGCCCGCATTGGTCATCCGGTCTTCACCCGCCGAGAGCCCGCCAAACAGGTGATTGGCCACCTCCTGCGGGGCGAAATCCATCACCGCCGCAAAAGCGCCCTCAGCCGCGAGGCTTTCGAATGCGCGCCCGCCCATGCCGGTGGCGTGGAATACCGCTACCTCGAAGCCGCGTTCTTCCAGCGCCGGTTTCAGGGTCACCATGTAACGCAGCACGGTCTTGCCGAAGCTGGTCATGCCAATCAGCGGCCGGTCGCGTTTGGGCGGCTCCACCGCCTGTGCTGCGCCCAGAACCGCTCCAGCGGCTTGGGAGAGCGAGGCCTTGCAGATCGAGTTCAGCCCATAAAGCCCACCGGCCCAAAGGATCATCTGCACATCCGCAGGCAGTCGCTCTGGGGGCATCAGGGGCGAGAAGGACACGGTTGAGACGATGTATTTCGGCACGCCCACCGGTAGTGCGGCGCACAGATCCAGCGCCAGATCGGTACCCATCGTGCCACCCAGCACGATCACCCCGTCGATCCGTCCCGCGCGATAAAGCTCCAGCGCCTTGGCAGCGGCCCCGGTCGCCATGATCTGCATCGCGGTGTTTTCATCGCCCGAGTCGATGGCCGCCTGAATGGAGCTTCCGCCCGCCTCTGCCACCGCATGTTTGGACACGTCCGTTGGTTTTGACGGATCACCGAGTACGCTCACATCCATGGACAGCAGATCGCCGCCCTGTCCCCGGATTACATCGGCGATATAGTGCAGTTCTTCGTCTTTGGTGTCATAGGTCCCTGTAACCAGTATGGTTTTCATCCCGTCCCTCACAGCTGTATCCACGCGGTCTTGAGATCGACGAATTTGTCGAGCGCATGCAGCGACTTGTCATGCCCGTTACCCGATTGCCCGACCCCGCCCAGAGGCACCGTATTGTCCGCCCCGCCATAGGTGTTCACATGCACCACGCCCGCCCGGATGCCGGCCACCATCCGGTGCGCGCGACTGAGATCAGCGGTCCAGACCCCCGCCGCCAGCCCGTAATTGGTGGCATTGGCAAGGCGCAGCGCCTCTTCCTCGGTTTCGAATTTGGTCACCGACAGGACCGGGCCAAAAACCTCGCGCTGGAACAGCACCGCGTCGGGTTGCACATGGGTCACGATGGTGGGTGCCATGTAAGTTCCGCCCGTGCCCTCCAGAATGCGCGTGCCGCCGGTGATGATCTGCCCGCCCTCGGATTGCGCCATGTCCATGAAGGACAGGTTGCGTTTCAACTGATCTTCCGAATTCACCGCCCCGATCTGACTGTCCAGATCGAGCGGGTCGCCCACGCGCAGCGCTTCAGCCTCTGCCCTGAGCAGCGCGACGAATTCGTCGTGCACGGAAGCCTCAACCAACAACCGGGAACCGGCAACGCAGACCTGCCCGGAATTGCGGAAGATGCCCATGGCAGACACCTTGGCCGCCTTGGCCAGATCGGGCGCATCGGCGAAGACGATATTGGGGGATTTGCCACCCAGTTCCAGATAGACCCGCTTGAGGTTTGACTGTGCCGAGGCCTCCATCAGCCGCCGCCCGGTCTCGCCCGAGCCGGTGAAGGTGAGCACATCTACCCCCATCGACCGCGACAGCGCCGCGCCGGTCTCAGACCCCGACCCGGTGACCACGTTCAGCACCCCGTCAGGCAGCCCGCATTCGACGCAAATCTCGGCCAGACGGAGCAGCGACAGAGAGGCCGTTTCCGCCGGTTTCAAAACTACCGAATTGCCCATCGCCAGCGCAGGCGCGAGTTTCCACGCGCCGATCATCAGCGGGAAGTTCCACGGCACGATGGCCCCGACGACCCCAACTGCCACGCGATGCACCAGCCCCAGCACATCATGTGCGGTGGGGGCAACCTCACCCGCCACCTTATCCAGCGCCTCGGCATAGTAACGGAAGGTCCCCGCAGCCGAGCCGGGTTCAGCCTTGAAGGCCATGTTGAACTCGGTGCCATTGTCGCGCACGCCGAGCACAGCCAGGTCCAGCGCCTCGGCCTCGATCCGGTCGGCGATGCGGTGCAGAACCTTCTTGCGCACCGCCGGAGCCATCCGCGACCAGCGCCCATCCTCAAACGCTGTGCGCGCCGAGGCCACGGCGCGGTCGACATCCGCAGCTGACGCGCCCGCAAGCGTCGTCAGAACAGATCCGTCAATCGGCGAAGTAGCCGTGAGTGGCGCGCCCGTACCTTCTTGCCATGATCCTTCAAGAAAGAGTTTCTGCGGCGCCACATCAGCCCGCCGAAGCGCGTCGATGCTGTTTTGGTCTGCCATTCGGCCTCCTTCAGTTCCTTGCGGTCCTTCAGCACGCGGATGATGTGGACCAAGAGAACGATGATGATGAGTAGAAACAGGATGAACGCGACTGGGCGATCGATGAAATCCAGGGGCTCCTTTACCCGCGCCATGCCCGCGCGCAGCTTGACCTCCATGATCCCGCCCAGAACCATGCCAAGGATGATCGGCACCGCAGGCAGAGAGAGGCGTTTCAGTACATAGCCGACCACGCCAAAGATCGCGGCAAGGATGCAGTCGATCACGGAATTGCGCAGGGAATAGACCCCGACAAAGCTCAGCGTCAGAATGCAGACGCCCAGAAAGCGGTTCGGGATACGCACCACCTGGATCAGCGATTTGGTCGCCACCAGCAGGAAGATCAGAACCAGCACGTTCAGGATCAAAAGCGCCAGATAGAGCGCGACGACAAAATCCATCTGGTTCTGAAACAGCCCCGGCCCCGGCACCACGTTATGCACGTAGAACACGCTCAGCATCATCGCCGTCAGCGCCTCACCCGGAATCCCCAGCGCTAGCAAAGGCACCATGGCGGCGGCAGGCACGGCATTGTTGGCGGTCTCGGCCGCGATCAGACCCTCAGACGAGCCATTGCCGAAATCCTGCGGGCGTTTCGAGGTCTTTTGCGCATAAGTGTAGGACATGAACTGCGCGGTGAATTCCCCCACACCGGGGATCATGCCCATCAGCACGCCGAAACTGGCCGAAACACTGGCGACACGCGGATGGCGGCCCAACTCCCGCAGCCCCTGAAACATGCCGCCGCGCAGCTTGGTCAGGCGGATTTTCTCGTCATCCGAGGTGAGCAGAACAAAGGCTTGGCTCAGCGCGAACAGCCCCAGCACCACCACGATCAGGTTGATGCCCCCCGACAGGAACGGCTGATCGAAGGTGTAACGCGAGGTGTATTTGACCGGCTCCAACCCGATGGTTTGCAGGAAGATGCCGAAACACGCCAATGCACCGGCAATCAAGGACTGGCCGCGATGGGCGACCACCACCAGCAGGATGCCCAGCAGAGCCGCAAGGAAGATCTCGCGCGAGCCGAACATCGGTGCGATCTTGGCCAGAACCGGCGCAAAGAGGATCAGGCAGACAACCGAGAAGATGCCGCCGAAAAAGGACGAGGAATAGGCCAGCGACAGCGCCCTGCGTGGTTCGCCCCGCGCGGTCATCGGATAGCCGTCATAAGTGGTCAGCGCATTGACCGCCGTGCCAGGCGTGTTGATCAGGATGGCGGGGATCGAGCCGCCATACATCGAACTGCCATAGATGCCCAACAGCACCGTCAGCCCCACGATCGGGTCCATCGAGAAGGTCGCAGGCAACAGGATCGCAATGGCAACGGCAGGCCCGACCCCCGGAATGGCCCCGATCAGCACGCCGCCCACCGATCCCGCCAGCAGCGCCAGCGCCACGTCCCAGCGCATCAGGATTTCGAGGGCAGAGAGGATCAGGTCCATCAGAGATACAGGATGAAGAAGCTGCGCAACGCGCCGGGAAGATACTCATAGATCGCACCGCCGGGGATTTTCACGCCCAAGAGCGATTTGAACAGGATCACAACCGCAAAGGCAAAGCCGACGCTGATCCACATCATCTGCTTGTCGCGATACCCCATCCGCCAGGCCAGCGCGGGCACAAAGACCAAAGTGACCGGCAGATAACCCAGAACAGGCACCAGCAGCACATAGCCCATGAACCAGCCAGTATATTCCAGCACGGTCAGCCACTTGCGCGCTTCCCACCAATCATAGCGCGTGTTGCGCCACCACGGCAGACGGTAGAGGTGCAGCCCGGCCAGCGCGAGCATGCCGAGAATACCTACTGCGGGCCAGAATCGGGGCTGCGCAAAAAATTTCGACTTTTCCACCCACTGTGTCTGCGTGGTGATCTGGCTGATCAGCAAGACCGACAGGCCGACAAAGCCCACAGCAAAGATCAACTGACCGCGCCGGGGGCCGACGAAACGGCGTTCACGTTCGGATGGCATGAGTGGATGCGTCCCTGCTGGAGGGGCGGGCCAATGCGGCCCGCCCGATAGGGTTACTGGAGGATCTGGCCGATGCGGCCCATCGTGTCGATATCGTTGGAGATGCGCGTGGCGCTGTCATCGGCACCCTGCCAATAGACCAGCGCGCCGGTTTCTGCCGCGACCTTCTGGGCACGCTCGCTCATGACCGTTTCCTTGGCCACCTCGATGATCTTTTCGCGCACGTCCTGCGGCGTGTCCTTGGTCACGAACAGCCCATTCCAGAGCGCGATGTTCAGCCCCTCGTCCAGTTCGCCAATCGCGGGCGCATCGGGTACCAGTGGGATACGTTCATCAGTGATTGAGGTGAGAACTTTCACATTGTCCAGACAGGGCAGGATCAGCTGCAACGTGGTGTTGATCACGTCCGCATCACCCGAGGCCAATGTGTTGCAGTCCAGAGCATCAAAGGCCGCATCCGACCCCCATTCAAACCCCGCATTCTTGGCAAAGGCCTTGGTCACCTGCGTCGGCGTCAGCACATCTCCGAAATGACCCAGCGCCACGTCGTTTTCCTTGGCATAGGCGGCAAGCTCTTCCATCGAGCTATAGGGCGCATCGCCACTGGTGGCGATCACGAAAGGATAGGTCAGAAAGATGCCCAGCGGGTCGAACTTCTCGGGCGTGAGCGGCGCGATGTCGATTTGGTGCCCCATCACCGGCACCCCGATCACGAAGGACCCGATCGTGTAGCCATCGGCTGGCGCATTCGCCACCTCAATCGCACCCGGGAACGGACCACCGCCACCGCCGGGCTTGTTCACCACTGCGGCGGCCACGCCGAATTTCTCCTGAAAGTCCTCGGCGATCATGCGAGTCAGCACATCTTCCAGATCACCCGGAGGCCAGGGCACGATAAAGTTGACTGGCTTTTCCGGGTAATCGGCCAGCGCTGCCCCAGCCATCAGGGCAAGTGCCGCCGCTGCGCCTGCGATCTTGGTCTTGAAAGTCATCGTTACCTCCGGGTCCTGTTGAGACGTTGTTGGTTCATTATTTGAACCGTTGGTTTGAAATTAGATTGACAGGCCACCCCCTCCTCTGTCAACACTTTCCACAACGGCGCGGGGTAAACGCCCTTGCCGAAGGATGGAACCGGATCGTCAAAAGGTTAAACCCGGAAATGGGAACAGTCTCTAAGGCACTGTCATTGCTGAGTTTGTTCAACCATGGCCGCTTGGAAATCGGCCTGAGTGACATCACGCGCCTGTCCGGAATGAACAAAGCGACCGTCTATCGGCTGATGAGCGAATTGCAGGCTCAGGGATTCGTCGAACAGATCGGCAATGACCGTGCCTACCGGCTGGGGCCTGAGGTTCTGCGGCTCGCCGCCCTGCGCGAGGCGACCGTGCCTTTGCTGTCCGTATCGCAGGACATCCTGCGGCAACTTTGCGAAAGCACCGGCGAAACCGCACATATGTCGATCGTGCAGGGACGCCAGTTGAATACGCTCACCCATGCCTACAGCCCGCAGCACGGCACCCGTGTCACGATGGAGGATGCCGAGATCCTGTCCTTTCACGGCACCGGATCCGGACTGGCCTTCCTGAGCTATGCCAAGGAAGAGTTTGTGGACGAAATCCTTTCGCAGCCGCTTGCGGTTCACACGTCCCAGACGCAGACCGATCCCCAAAAATTGCGGGCGGCGCTGGCACAGGCGCGCGTGCTGGGCATTGCTGAATCCATCGGCGGGTTTGAGGCCGATGTGCATTCCCACGCCGCGCCGATTTTCGGACCCGACCAGCGCCCCATCGGTGCGCTCGCCGTGGCCGCACCGATGTCGCGCATGACCGCTCAATTAAAATCCAGAATACGTCGCGAACTGAAAGCCGCCGCGCTTGACCTGACCCAGCGGATCGGGGGGTTCTGCCCGCCCGATTACCCGCAGGACCAAGCCGCTTGAACCCCCGGGAGGCCTCCAAATGAAAGACAGCAACTTCCTCAAGGAAATGAATGCCCGCTCGGTCTGGCACCCGATGGCGCACCCCGCCGATTGCCAGGCCAACCCGCCCACCATCGTCACTGGCGCCTCGGGCGTACGGATCAAGGACATTGACGGGCATGAAGTGGTGGATGCGGTTGGCGGGTTGTGGAACGTCAATCTCGGGTTTTCCTGCGACCCGATCAAGGCCGCGATCACCGCCCAGATGGAACGTCTGCCCTATTACTCGATCTTCCGTGGCACCACCAATGACACGGTGATTCAGCTGGCCGAGGAACTGCGTGACTTCTTCGAACCCGACGGGCTGAGCCGCGCCTTCTATACCTCGGGCGGGTCCGACAGCGTGGAGACCGCCCTGCGGCTGGCGCGGCAATATCATCAGGTGCGGGGCGAGGCCGGGCGCACCAAGTTTCTGAGCCTCAAGAAAGGCTATCACGGCACCCATTTCGGCGGGGCCTCGGTGAATGGCAACGCCAATTTCCGCTCGGCTTATGAGCCGCTTCTGGCCGGATGCCACCACATTCCCGCACCTTACACCTATCGCAACCCCTTCAATGAAAGCGATCCGGAGCGGCTGGCGCAGCTCTGCCTCAGCATGCTGGAGGATGAGATAGCCATGCAGGGCGCAGGCAGCATCGCCGCTTTCATCATGGAGCCGATCCTGGGGGCGGGTGGGGTGATCCCACCACATGAAAGCTTCATGCCCGGCGTGCGTGAGATTTGCACACGGCATGGCATCCTTCTGATCGCCGATGAGGTCATCACCGCCTTTGGCCGCACCGGCAGTTGGTCCGGGTCACGTCATTGGGGCGTGCAGCCCGACCTGATGTGCACCGCCAAAGCGATCACCAACGGTTACTTCCCCTTCGGCGCGGTGATGATCGCAGAACATGTGGCACAGGTCTTTGAGCAGGACGAGACCGGCCAGGCCAATATCGGGCACGGTTACACCTATTCCGGCCACCCGGTTGGGGCCGCTGCGGCGCTGGCCTGTTTGGAAGAGACGATCCGACTGGACGTGCCAACCAATGCAGCGGCGCGCGGCGCGCAACTGTTCGAGGGGTTGCAGGCGCTGCAACAGAGATATGAGTTGATCGGCGATGTGCGTGGCGGGCACGGGCTGATGTGTGCGCTGGAACTGGTCTCGGAACGCGCGGCAAAGACACCCATCGACAAGGCAACCATCGGCAAGGTTCAGGACGCAGCCTATCAGGCGGGCGCCATGGTGCGCATGTCAGGCGCCAACCTGATCATGTCACCGCCGCTGGTGCTGACCGAGGCGGATGTCGACACAATCCTGAACGCTTTGGATGCGGGTTTCGTGGCCGTGTCCTAGCCTTGCGGAGTTCAAGAACGATCTGATTGCGGAGCTACCTATCACCTGGGGCTAACGCAAACATAAGCTTGCGGGCGAGTTCATCCATCCGCTTCGGAGCGTGGAGATTGGTCGCAACTGCAACCACCAGGTCCTGCTCGGGATTGAGCATCAGAACGACGTACCACATGGTATTTGATCCATTGTGCCAGACAATCGGACCTTTCTCGCCCGCATCCCCGATCACCCATCCCAGCCCATAGTTAGAGGAATCCGGCGTTTGCATGGCCTGACAACTCGCTTGGGCAAGATATTCGGGCATGTGGCCAGCGCATGCCCGCAGGTGCATTTGCCCCCACCTCACCAGATCCGCCATATTCAGGTGGATTGTCCCTGCCGGACCCAACCATCTTGGATTATCCGATGCCGGGCTTTCGGGCTGAACCGACCGCCGGAAGCCCAGCACCGATTGGTGCCCTCTGGCGGCATCCGATTGGGTTGGCGCGCCAAATCCCAAGCTCGTCAATCCAAGAGGCGCGGCGATTTCGGACATTATGAGCTCTTCCCATGACGCTCCCGTCACCTCCTCAGCGACGAAGCCAGCAAGTACATAGCCGATGTTTGAATAATGAAACTCGCCGCTTTTTCCCGGCAAAGGATCGCCCCACATCGCGGAAAGGACCGCGCGCCGTCCAGCGTATGGCGCATGCGCGAATGTTTCGCGGGTGACGTGGCGAGGCGCGTTTGCCGGCATGCCCGCCGAATGACTCAGCAGTTGCCGCAAGCCGACTGTCCTCCAGTCGGGATGCATGCTGTCCTTGTCGCGTGCAAGATACGTCCCGATTGGCGCATCCAAGGTCACCTCGCCCCTATCGACCAACCGCATCACCAAGGTCGACGTAAATGATTTGCTGATCGACCCGATATGCCAGGGCGCGTCATTCGCGACGCTGCCTGATACACCTTTGGTGGTGGGCCCGGCGATCATCACCGTTGGCGCGTCTTGGCCCAAGGCATAGGCAAAACCCAATGCGTATTCAGGATGCGCTTGCGCGGCATGATGAAAGATATCCTCTGGGCTCGTTTGCTGAGCGCTCAGGAGCGTCGGCAGGATTGCCGCCAATGATAGGCCAAACACGCAGGCAGAAGCCCAAACCATGCAGTCTAGGTGGAGAGTGCGTGGGAAGAGTTCAATCCGGCTGGCGAGGAAGAAAGGCTTTTGCAAGCTTGGAGCTTGTCCTCGTCATTCAGTGACGCGGTGGCTCCAAGTCTCAAACAAAATAGACGTAGAAATCCCTGAGCGCGTCACCTTCCAGGTCGCGGGTTTTGCGGACTTCCTTTTGTTTCATATAGACGTGATTGGCAACCAGTTCGGGGCCAACCGCCTGCGCCAGAGCGGTATCCCGTTCCAGATCAGCCACCGCGCCTCGCAGGTCGATGGCGGTGCCATCTTTGGCGTCGGTATGATCGAACCCGTCGCCGGTTTCCATCGGCGGCAATTGATGGCCGTTCTCATCTCCCAGCCGCGCGGCATGCAGCACGGCGGCCACGGCGGTGTATGGGTTGGCCGAGGCATCCGCCATCCGGTGTTCCAGCCGCGCCTTGGCCCCGCCTTCGGAACTGATCCGCGTGGTCACGTTGCGATGATCGCCGCCCCAGTTCTGCCAGAAGCCCGACAGCGATCCGGGCTGCAGCCGCAGGTAAGAATTGGCGGTCGGTGCGATCAGCCCTGCCAGCCCCTTGTGGTGATGCAAGAGCCCCGCAAGACAGCCCCGCGCCAGATCGTTCATATGCTCCGGCCCGCCACGCGGCCCGGAGGACAACGCATTACCGCCCGCCTCGTCGGTGAAGGAGAAGTTGACATGCATCCCCGATCCGCCGCCCTCGGCAATGGGTTTGGGCATGAAGGTCAGCACGATCCCGTATTCCAGCGCGACCTCGCGGGCCATCAGGCGGAACAGTACGATATCGTCCACCGCCTTGACCGCATCGTCAAAGGTCAGCGTGTATTCGAATTGCGGGCTGTCGAACTCGGCGGTGATCATGTCGAGCGAGAAACCCATCTCATCCGCCATGGCCCAGATCCGGTCATTGAAGCGCAGCGGGTCAGAATAAGGCCCGGTGCCATAGACCACGCCGCCCGGCGCATCATAGGGCACCAGCCGCCCGGCATCATCGGCCTGCAGGGCAAACGCCTCCAACTCGATCCCGACCTTGGGGGTCAGCCCCTTGTCCTGCCAGGCCGCCACCGCACGCTTGAGCGCCCCGCGCGGACAGAGCGGCAGCAGGTTCCCCTCGTCATCATAAAGATCGCCCAGAACGATCTTTGTGTCGGCATGCCAACTGTCGCGAATATCGTCATGCAGCCATTTCAGTTCCATATCCGGCAGGCCCGCCTTGACCTTGGAGCCGGGCGCATCCAGCAGGTCCTTGTCGTAATGCGTCCCGAAGACCGACAGGCAGAACCGCGTGCTGCTATCGGCGATCTTGGAATTGGGCAGATATTTGCCCCGCATGATGCTGAGATGATCGCAGAACAGCGCGCGCAGTCGGGTCTTCATTTTCCGGTTTCCTCCCCTTGGTCCCTGTACAGCTTAGGCCAGAGTGACCGTCACCGGCAGTTCCTTTATGCCGCCCACGAAATTCGAGCGCAGAAACCGGTGCGGACCGGCTGGCTCGATGGCGCTAATCCGCTTTGCCAGCTCCTCAAACAACACCCGCACCTCAAGCCGGGCCAGCCACATGCCAAGGCAGACATGCGGGCCACCTTGACCAAAGCTCAGATGCCCCTTCGGATTGCGGGTCAGATCCACGCGGTACGGGTCATCGAAGACCAACTCATCGCGATTGGCTGAGGCCCACCAATACAGCACCTTGTCGCCCTCGCGGATCATCTTGCCATGCATCTCGACATCCTGCGTAGCGGTGCGGCGGAAATAGAGCGCGGGCGTAGCCCAGCGGACGATCTCATCCGGGGCAGTGTCCCAGATGTCGCCACCGGCCCGCATCTGGTCCAGCAGTTCCGGCTGGTGACACATGGCCTGAATGCCGCCCGCGATGGAATAGCGCGTGGTGTCATTGCCTGCCGCCACCACGAGGCAAAAGAAGTTGCGGAACTCGGTATCGCTGATGACCGAGCCGTCCTTGGCCGGTTGCAGGATCATATGCAGCACGCCCGATGTGTCGCCGGATTGCTCTTTCGACGCCATCAAATCCTTGGCATAGGCGTATAGCTCGGCCCCGGCAGGTGAGTTGAAGGGCATCATGCGGAACTCATCCGTTTCCAGTTTGTCCAGCACATGAGAGGTGAAATCGGGGTCGGTATTGGCGATCAGCGCATCGCCCTTTTCCACCAGCCAGGGCAGGTCCTCATCCGGCAGGCCGACGATCCGGCCCAGCATCCGCATCGGCAATTGTCGAGCAATTTCCTTGGTGGCGTCGAAAGTCTCGCGCTCCAGCACATCATCCAGAATGTCGACGCAGATCTGGCGGATATCGTCCTCGTACTGCGCCATCGTTGTGCGTGAAAACGCCTTGAACAGCTTCATGCGCGTCTGGCTGTGTTCCGGCGGGTCGGTTTCCTGAAAGGTGCGGCGGGCTAGATATTCCTCATAGCTCTGATCCTCCATCCGAATCCCTCTTGCCGAGGAAAACACCTCCGTATTCTTATTCATCTCGCAGATGTCGGCATGCCGGGTCACCGACCAGAAATCCTGCCCGTTGGCATATTCGGTCCAGTGCAAGGGATCATCGCGCCGCAGCCGCGTAAAGGTGTTGTGCGGGGGGCCATTCACAAAGGCATCGTGGCTGGTCAGATCGGCATACCCGTCGTCGCTTGGCGTCCAGACTGTCATTGACGTCTTCCAAAATCGATTAACATGTGTATATTATTGGATGCTATAAATATGTAAATGAAAAACTTGGGCGCAAAATCATGCATTTGGCAATCCTGATGACCAACACGGATGAAAGCGACTTTGCGCAGCAGCATCCCAAGGATGGCGAGAAGTTCACCGATCTTATCCAGTTGTCCCGCCCGGATTGGACCACCGAGGTTTTTTCGGTGAAAGATGGCGTTTTCCCCGATGATTTGTCGCGGTTTGACGGTGTGATAATCACCGGCAGTCCGGCTTCGGTCCGCAATGATGCGGGGTGGACGCGGCGGCTTCTGGATCTGATCCGCACCCTGCATGGGCAGGAGATGCCAATCTTCGGGGCCTGTTTCGGCCACCAGGCCATCGCACTGGCTTTGGGGGGTGCGTTGGATGACAATCCCGAAGGTTGGGTGCATGGGCTCACCCCGAATGAGATCATTGCGCGGGAAAGCTGGATGGGATGCCTGCCCGACCGCATTCACCTTTGTGCCAGTCACAAGGAGCAGGTGAGCGCGCTGCCCGAAGGCGCGCGCAATCTTATGGTCTCGACGCAATGCATGACATCGGGTTTCGCAATCGGCCGACATATCTACACCACCCAGCACCATCCCGAAATGAGCGCCGGTTTCATCGCGGCCTTGACCGAGGACATGGCGCCCATTCTGGGTGCCGAGCTTGCAGAGCGTGCGCGATCCTCTCTGACCCACATGGCGAACCAGCGAGACTATGCGCTGAGTATAGCTGAGTTTTTCGAGCAGGCCCGCAGCGTTTAAACCGGGACAAGGTGCCTCGCAGCGCCCTGCCGCCGTCTCAACCAAGCGCTGCCAGCAGGTCCATCACCGTGACTTGGTCAAATTGCACATGGCGCGTCATGCGCTCTTCGGCCTCGTCGCGCTTGTGGTCCAGGATCAGCGTCGCGATCTCGCGGTGCTCCTGCGCCGAGGTGCCGATAGAGCCGGGATAGCGGTAGCGCGCGCGGTAATAGGCCAACAGCTTGCGGGCATGGGTCTTGATCATCTCGACCAGATAAGGGTTGCCCGCGCCCAGTGCGACGCATTCGTGAAAGCGCAGGTTCAGCCGGTAATAGCCATAAGCGTCGTCATCACCCTTGTCGCGGGCATGGGCCTCGCAGGCCGCAACCACGGCCTCAAGTTCCGCCGCCTGCGACGCCGACATGCGCCGGGCCGCAAGGCCTGCCGCCTGCCCTTCGAGCCGTGCGTGTACTTCGAGAATGGCGAGGAATTCTTCCAGCGTGGGCTTGAACAGCACCGCCCCCTTGCGCGGCAGGCGCCGGATCAGACCCACGGTTTCCAACTGGATGAACGCCTCGCGCACCGGTGTGCGCGATACGTCATGGCGCGCCATCAGCGCGGCCTCTTCCAGCACGTCGCCAGGGTCGAGCCGCCCGGCATCGATATCCGCCAGCACCGCGTTCAGCACCTGTTCGGTTTGACCGGCCATTTGTCCTCGCACCCTCTGCCGCGTCAACCTAGGCGGCTGAGAGGATTTCCGCAATCCGCCAACTCGGGGCTGGACCGAAGGCCAAGTCCTTGATTAGGCTGGCCCGAGGCAGGGTTTCGCAGGCTCCCGTCGCAGCGGTTCAGTCCAATGAACTCAGGGAGACCAGCAATGTGTGATGTATGCGTGATGAACGCGGTAAAGGATCGGATGCTCTCGCGCCGTTCCTTCTTCAAGGGTGGCGCGGCAGCAGCGGCGGGCGCAGCTCTGGCGACAGGCGCAACAACACCGGCGCTGGCCATGGGGCATGACTCCGTCGTCGATATGACCCATGTCTACGACGCCGATTTCCCGACCTATTTCGGCGCACCGGGCATTTCGACCGAGCAACCCTTCAATTTCGCCGACAATGGCTTCAACCTGTTCAACCTAACCGTCAACGAACATACCGGCACTCATATTGACGCGCCGCTGCACTTCTCGGCTGATGGACAGGCAGTGCATGAAATCCCGGTTGAAAACCTCGTGGCTCCGCTCTGCGTCGTGGACATCGCCGCGCGGGCCGCCGAAGATGCCGATGCGCAGGTGACGCCCGATGACCTCAAGGCCTGGATCGACACAAACGGCCCGATCCCCCCGGGGGCCTGCATCGCGATGCATTCGGGCTGGGCCGGAAAGACGGGCGGCGATGGTTATCGCAATGTGGATGACGAGAAAAAGATGCATTTCCCCGGCTTCCATGTGGAAGCGGCGCAGATGCTGATCGAGGATGGCAATGCCAGCGCGATGGCGGTCGACACCCTGTCTCTGGACCACGGTCCATCGACGGATTTTGCCACGCACTACGCTTGGCTGCCCACCAATCGCTACGGCATCGAGAACCTTGCAGGGCTGGAAAACGTCCCCGCCAGCGGTGCCACGCTGATCGTGGGCGCACCGACCCATCGCGGCGGCTCGGGCGGGCCTGCGCGGATTCTGGCGCTGGTCTGACCCGGCCCAGCCACGCCGGACACGGTCGATCAGAAAGGTAGCGACGGTCCTTGCGGATCGCGAGGCTTGCACCCGCTGCAAGGCGGGCATTCCGCAACGGGCCTTTTCCCTTTTGCGGTTGCAGCATAAATTTGCCGCAACTGCAAAATAGGAGTCTGTGTCGATATGACCCAGTCCGTTACATATCCCAATGGTCTCGCGCACGCCGGCAAGGCGGTCGGCGAGTTTTTCAACGGTATTTTCGAGGCCCTGATCCGGGTTGGCGAAGCAAACTCACGCGTGCGGCGGATCGAGGCGCTCTGCAAGCTGAGTGACGAGGAACTCGCAGCGCGCGGTATGCGCCGCGAAGACATCGTCCGCGTCGTGATGCACGACTTCATCTGAACGCCTCAAGCTATGGCGGCGGCGGCCTTCAGATAGGCCGTCTCGGTCAGGGCAAAATCATCTTCGGTCAGTGCGAGCGACGGATAGGTCTTGCCCGGCGATTTGAACACGCCGTTCTGCATCAGCACGGCATTGAAACGTGCCGCCATCGACGTGTCTGAGCGGAAAACATCGCGATAATCCCGCACATCGGCGCTGGTGAACACGATCTCGAACAGGGTGGGGTCACCCACGATCTTGTAGGCGACACCCTGCGCGTCAAGCGCTGCGGATGCCATCTGCATCAGTCGGTTGCCATTCGCGCGCAGGCGGTCATATTGCCCGTCGCGACGCAGGATCTCCATCGTCTTGAGGCCCGCGACCGCCGCAACCGGGTTGCCCGAGAGTGTTCCCAGTTGCATCAGCCATTTATCCTCTCCGACGGCGGATTTGTCGAAATGCGCCATGATGTCGGCCCGCCCGGCAATTGCCGCCAGTGGAAAACCCCCACCAATGACCTTGCCAAGCGTGGTTAGGTCGGGCGTTACGCCATAAAGCTCCTGCGCACCGCCATAGGAGAACCGGAACCCGGTGACCACCTCGTCATAGATCAGCACGATGCCATAGCGGTCGGCCTCATCCCGCAACATTTGCAGGAAGCCGGGTTCAGGCGGGATGATCCGTTGCAGCGGCTCGACAATGATCGCAGCCACCTGATCGCCATGTTCGGCCAACAGTGAGCGGATGTAATCGGGATCGTTGAAGGGCGCGATCAGCATTTCGGCGCGCACGCTGTCGGGGATACCGGCGCTATCGGGCACGGCTTGCGGGAAATTCACCATCTTTGAGGGCGCGAGGCTCATCTGTGCCTCGGCGCTCATGCCGTGATACCCCCCTTCGAACTTGACAATCCTGTCGCGGCCGGTGAAGGCGCGCGCCAACCGGATCGCATACATATCCGCCTCGCCGCCAGATGAGACGTAACGCAGTTGCTCGGCGCAGGGTACGGCGTTGCAGATCTCTTCGGCCAGTTCGACAGCGCGGGCATTGTTGGCAAAAAAGGTCATGCCCCTGGGCAATTGCTCGGCCACCGCCTCCAGCACTTCGGGATGGCCATGGCCCAGCAGCATCGGGCCGGAGCCGATCAGATAGTCGACATATTCGCGCCCGTCTTCGTCCCAGACCCGGCTGCCTTTGCCATCGCGGATAAAGACCGACGGATCAAAATTGCCAAGCCCGCCGCCGGGAAGCACGGATTTTGCGCGATCGATCCAGTCGGCCTGGCTGAGGATGTTGAGCATGATGACCTCCTAATCCAGTATCATATCGGGCGGGCCCAGCGCCTCGCGATCCGGAGCCACACCCAGCCCCGCGCCCGAAGGCGGGGCGATCCGTCCGTTGTCGCGGATCGGCCCGGCGGGGGCCAGCCTTGGGGCGACATAGCCCGAGAGGTCACACACATTTGTGACCCGCTCCGGCATGGTCGCGGCCCCGAGATGCAGCAGGGCGGCGGTGGTGATGTCCGAGCCCCACGTATCCTCGATACACATGCGCGCGCCCAGATGATAACACAGATCCCGCGCCCGCCGCGCGGCAGAGAGCCCGCCGAATTTTGAAAGTTTAACGGCGACCACATCCATGCACCCTTTGGCATGACCTTCCAACAAGGTGGCAGTGTCATGGGCGCTTTCGTCTAGCTTCATCGGCAGGCCCGTCGCCGCGCGCACCCGGGCGCAATCGTCGATGGTGGCGCAGGGCTGTTCCAGCATCACATCCAGATCGCGCACAGCGCGCCCGACGCGGGTCGCCTCCAGCGAAGTGGCGCCGCAATTCCAGTCGCCATAGACCAGCGGCCCCGGTCCCACTGCCTCGCGCACCATGCGCAGCCTAGCGACATCGGCCTGCCAGTCGGCATCGGCCCCCAGCTTGACCTGGAACTGGGTGATGCCCTGACCCTGCGCCTCAAGCGCGATCCGAACCATCTCTTCCGGGGCAATGCAGGTGATCGAATGATAGAGCGGCATCGTCTCCGCCTGCCGCCCGCCCAGCAGCGCATGCAACGGCAACCCCGCCGTCTGCCCCGTCAGATCCCAGAGCGCGATATCGATAGCGGATTTGGCGTAGACATGACCCTGCAAGTGACGCTCCAACCGCGCCATGACGGCCTCGGGGCCGACCGGGTCTGCGCCCAGCAGGATCGGCGCCATCTCCTGCAGGGCAGGCGCGACACCCCTGGCGTAAGCGGGCAGGTAATGCGGGATCGGACAGACCTCGCCCCAGCCTGTGCGATCCTCATCGGTATCAAGGGCCAGCAGGACGGTTTCGACGGTAGCGCATGTCTTGCCCGCCGCCATGGCATAGGTCACATGCGCGGTCAGCGGCACATGCCAGAGCGATATACGGGTGATCTTCACCGCGATTGTCCCGGGGTTTTGCGCCGCGCTGCGCACGCGGGCCGGTCAGGGGTGCCACCCCCCCTCTTGGCCAGCGGCCAATTCATCCCTCGGGAGACTTCTGGCAAGATGAAGAGACTGATCATACCGGGACCTCATAGGTTGCAACAGGTGAGCCGATGGCCTCATCGTCCGGTGCAACACCAAGGCCAGGCGCTTCGGGAAGGTGCAGGTGGCCGTTGACGTTGCGCGGGCCGCGCCCACCGGCGATGTCGGTGGTGATCATGTCCTGACAGGCCCAGACCGCGTGACAGACATGGTCGGGAATTGTGGCCGCCAGATGCAACGCCTCGGCATCGGCCAGAACGGTGCCGCCGGTGGCCATCACGAACATGTCGATACCGTGAGCCAGTGCGACATCGCGTATTCGGGCGGCCTTGGTCAGACCGCCAACACGGTTGAGCTTGATGCCAAAGACCTCTGCCAGCCCCTCGCGGGCGATACGCGTCGCATCCTGAAGCGTGACGAGGCTTTCATCGACGCTAACGGGCGCGGCGTGCAGGGGGCGCAGCGCGGCGATGTCATCCAGCGTTTCGCAGGGCTGTTCGAACATCACACGCAGGTCCTGCGTCGCCCGCATGACGCGCAAGGCCTGTTGCCGGGTCCAGCCGCGATTGACGTCATAGAGGATGATCTCCTCCGGTCTGCGCTGCGCCTCGACATCGCGGATACGGGCAATGTCACGCTCCACATCGCCGCCGATTTTCACCGAATGAGCGATGTAGCCGCGCTGGCGGTACCGCTCGATGACAGCGCGGGTCTCTTCGACGGTTTTTGCCCCGACCGAGGCGGCGATAGCGCGCGGCGTGCGGGAGCCCCCGCCCATCAGATCTGCAATCGGCAGTCCCGCCGCCTGTCCGGCGATGTCCCAGCAGGCCATATCGATGGGAGATTTGGCATAGAGATGCCCCGGCAGCGCCAGATCCATCGCCCGCTCGACCTCAAGCAGCTTGCGCGGGTCGAGGCCAAGGACAAAGCGCGCCATGGTTTCGATCCCGGCACGGATGCCCGGACCATGGGCAGGCACATAAGTGTGCCCCCAGGGCGTGCCCTCGCCCCAGCCAATCAGCCCAGCATCGGTTACCAGCCTGACCAGAGTCGCATCGAGGCATTCAAACTTCAGCCGCCCGCCGGACAGCCAATAGGGATGCTCCAGCGGCAGGTCGACCTGATAGACCGAGATCCGGATGATCTTCATTTCAACTCAACCTCGACAAATGACATTGGGGTGTCGCCTGCGTTGATGACATTGTGCTCGACTCCCTCATCGCGGCGATAGGCGGTGCCGGCAGGGACGGTGACCTCATTCGAGCTGCCATCGGGTAGGTCTAGGCGCATGTGGCAGTCGGTGATGGCGGTGATAACGTAATCCATCGCGTGGCGATGCCAGCCGGTTTCGGCACCGGGGGCAAAGTCGAACCGGGTCACCCGGACGCGTGCGTCATCGATCATCAACGTCGCATTTGCCTGTTCCGTCATAGGGCATACTCCTCCACCGGGTCGCCAAGGCTTTCGAAATCCGGCACGACACCAAGGCCCGGCATGTCGGGCGCATAGAGCTTGCCCTGCCTCGCCACAGCCCCGCCCACGCCGGTCGAGCGGGTGTTGTAATTCATCAGGTCGGTGGTGTTGTGCAGATAGTCAGGCGGGGTCGTTGCCGCGAAATGGGACAGGGCTGCGGTCGCGATCTCGCCGCCCCAGCTATCCTCAGCCACAACGGGGATGCGGTTTTCGACCAGAAAATCCCGCACGCGGCGCGCCTTGCTGAGCCCGCTGAGATTGGAGATTTTGAGGCACACCAACTCCGCCCCGCGATCGGCCACGATGCGCTGCGCCATGTGCATGCCGGTGACGCATTCATCCAGCTTCATCGGCAGATCGATCCGGGCGCGCACCTGCTGGCATTCCTCGTAGCTGCGGCAGGGTTGTTCGAAGATATAATCCAGATCGCGCGTCTCCCTCGCCACGCGCAGCGCATCATCGACGCGCCAGCCCTGATTGGCATCCGCCATGGCTGTCTCACCGGGTTTCAGCAGCACAACGGTAGAGCGGATGCGGTCGATATCCGAAGCCCAGTCGCTGCCGACCTTGATCTGAAACTGGCGGTATCCCTGGTCGCGATAGCGGTCCATCTCGGCTATCGTGTCCTCGGTCCCTTTTTGCGGTGCGACACGATACATCGACGCTCCGTCGGTCAGCTTGCCGCCCCAGACCGCATACAGCGGCGCGTTCAGCGATTGCGCCAGAATATCCCAACACCCCGCATCGAAGGGTGATTTGGCATAGCCATGTCCCTGCACCAGATGATCCATGATCTGCTCGATGCGGGCCACGTTGCGCGGGTCTTCGCCCAGCAGATGCGGGGCCACCAGCCGCGCCAGCGCAGGCACACCTGCGGAATGGGCCACCATGTAGCTCTCGCCACAGGGCGTGAATTCGCCGCATCCCATCAGACCCGCATCCGTGTCGATCACGACAACCGAGGCCGTGGCCGTTTCGATCACATTCCCCGCCCCCCAGGCATAGGCCCCGCCCACATAAGGCAGGCCGGTCTGGTACAGACGGATGCGGGTGATCTTCATGCAACGTCCATCCTTGGCAGGCCCGTCAGCCCCGCGCCGCGCCACAGAATCAGGGTCAGGATCGGCTGATCTGCGGTGTCCATCGCGTGGCTTTGCCAACTGCCATGGAACCGGGTCTGTCCGGGGCCAAGATGGGTCGCGCTGCCGTCGACTTTGAAACAAGCGCTGCCTGCCAGCGTCACATACAATTCTTCTGCCTCGTGACTGTGCCAGTCATAGCTCAACCCCGCACCCCAATAGGCGATATAGCCGCGCAATTGGGCCGAGTGGTAATGTCCCGAGGGGCCAAACAATTCGTAATAGCCGTAGCGGCTGAGGAAATCTGCACCAACCTCCTCTTCGGTATAGGCCAGTTGCCAGTTGGCCAGATGTGCACTCGCCCGGACCGCCGCCACCAGAGCATGTGTCTGGGCCACGCCGGGCAATGCGAACCCCCCGACCAGGTCTGTTGCCGGGATCGGACATGGCTGCAGACCGGTTGGCGACAGATCGTCAGGCCAGGACGCATAGGCCGACAGGTCGGGATGGCTCTGATGCAGCGCGCGGGCCGCTTGCAGCACATCATCAAGGGGTGTCATGGCACCACCACGATGTTGCCGGTATGGGTCTTGTCGATGAAGGCCTGCTGGGCCTCCTTCAATTCGGCCAACGGATAGGTCGCCGCCAAGGCTGGTTTGATCTGGCCGTTTTCGATGTATCTCACGACATCGAAGAAGTTCTGAGGCGTGTTCACGGTAGAGCCGGTGAAGGTCAGGTCGCGCAGATAGAAGGTGCGCAGATCAAATTCGACGATCGGACCGGCGATCGCGCCCGAGCAGGTATATCGCCCGCCACGCGCGAGCATGTCGATCAGCCTGGGCCACATCGCCCCGCCAACGACATCCGCGACGACGGTGATCTTTTCGCCCTTAAGTGCCGCCCTCAGATTGTCCGGGCTGCGCGGCAGGATACGGTCGGGGCCAAGCTCTGCGACGTCTTGGTGCTTGGCTTGTGACGCCATGGCGATCACCCGTGCGCCGCGCAGTTTGGAGAGTTGAATCAAGGCACCGCCAACACCGCCCGAAGCGCCGGGGATCAGCACCGTGTCGCCCGCGCCAACCTGCGCACGATCCAGCATCCCTTCGGCTGTCACGTAAGAGCAACTGAATGTCGCCAGTTCCGCGTCGCTCAGATCGGATTGGACAGGTGCAATGCCCCGCATATCCGCCTTGGTGTATTCCGCGAAGCCGCCATCACATTCGGACCCGAAATAGCCCGCCTTGTCGCGATTCATCGGATCGCTCCAATCCCGCAGCCACCCGGCAACGATGACCCGCTTGCCGATCAGGGCCTCATCCGCGCCCTCGCCCGCGGCCACAACCACGCCCACCGCATCCGCGCCCTGAATGCGCGGAAAAGTCAGCGGCGCACCGCCCCAGGTGCTGTCCTCATCATCCAATTCGGAATAGGCGCCGCCGGTCGTGGCCTCATCGACGGCCTTGGAATACCAGCCCGTTCGCGTGTTCACATCGGTGTTGTTCAGACCGCAGGCTCTGACCTTGATCAGAACCTCCATCGGGCCGGGCTGCGGCACTGGCCAATCCTCGTGCCATTGGTATTTGTCCAGATCGCCATGCCCGGTCAGCACCATGGCCTTCATCGTTGCGGGGATATTCATTCTGCGGCCTCCATGGCGGCATCCGTGCGGGGCAGCAGGCTTTGCGGGTCATAGGCGGGCTCTCCCAGAACGCGCCCCTTGCGTGGCGCTCCGGCGATCACGACCTCAACCTCCGTACCCGGCACGTTCACATGCGGTTTGACATAAGCAAAGGCGAGGATCTTGCCCACCGTATGCCCGTAGGCGACCGAAGCGGTGGAGCCCACGACCTTGCCGCCCAGCAGCACAGCCTCGCCACCATGACCATCCACGATCCCGTCCGGTTCGATTTCCAGATATGCGCAAATCCAGCGCAGATCGGGGGCCAGGGTCTTGTCCTTGCCAAGATAGTCTTTGTCGGTTCGGGCAAAGCGTAGCACATCGGCCTCGGCCAGCGTGACCTCGTTGGTCAGTTCACCGGCCCCCTTGAAGCCTTTCTCCATCCGCAACGCGTTCATGCCAAACGAGCCGTAATCAGCAATCCCGTGCGGCGCACCCGCCGTCCAGAGCGCGTCATAGACCGCCAGGGCCTGATCGCGCGGGATATGCAATTCCCAGCCCAGTTCGCCTGCATAAGACATGCGGAAGGCCCAGAGCTTGTGCCCAGCCACCTCGATATCCCGCGCTGTGAGCCATTTGAACCCGGCATTACTCAGATCCGCATCGGTGCAGGCAGACAGGACATCGCGGGCTTTTGGACCATTCAGGCTCAGCGCCGCCCAATCGTTCGAGCGCAGGATGATTTCCACTTCTTCCTCCGCCCGCTGCTGATTCAGATGATCCAGCAGGCGTTGCTCGAAGAAGGCCGCGCAGACCAGATAAAAGCGCCCCTCGTCCAGCTTCACGATCGTGGTTTCCAGCTCGATCCGGCCCCGGCGGTTCAGCATATGGGTCAGCGCAATGCCACCCACCTTTTGCGGCACCCGGTTCGCGACCAACCGATCCAACAGCTTTTCAGCCCCCGGCCCGGTCACTTCGACCTTGGTGAAGGCCGAAATATCCATGATCCCCACCCGTTTGCGCACCGCCTCGCACTCGGCCCCGACAATGTCATGGACCACGTTGCGCTTGAACGAATAGTGGTCGTGCTGCGCGACACCGTTCCTGGCAAACCAGCGCGGGCGCTCATGGCCATAAACCTCCTCATAGACAGCGCCTTTCTGCTGCAGCCGGTCATAGAGCGGGGAGGGTTTGACCGGGCGTCCCGCCAGCCGGCTGAAATGCGGAAACGGGATTTCGTGGCGCAGCTTGTAATCCTCATGCGCTTTGGTGACCTGCCAATCCTTGGTTGCATAAGAGCCAAAGCGGCGCGGATCATAGTCCCGCATCGAGATGTCCGCCGCGCCATGTACCATCCATCGTGCCAGTTCGCGGGTCAGGCCCGGCCCCCAGCCGATACCGATCTGCGTGCCACAGCAGCACCAGTAGTTTCTGACCCCCGGCGCCGGGCCGATCAGCGGGTTCCCGTCGGGGGGGTGCGAGATCGCCCCGTGCACTTCGCGCTGAATGCCCAGATCAGCAAAGATCGGCATGCGGTTCAGGCTCTCCTCAAGCCATGGCATCACCCGGTCGTAATCCGCATCAAACAGCCAGTTCTCGTAATCCCAGGGGCAATGGTCGTGCCAGACCGAGTTCGAGTTCTCTTTCTCATAGATTCCGATCAGCCCGCGTTTCTGTTCCATCCGGATGTAACCCGAAACCTTGCGATCATCACGGATCACCGGCAGTTCTTTGTCGAGATGTTCGAATTCGGGCACCGGCTCGGTCACGAAATAGTGGTGGGTCATCGACGTCATCGGCAGTTGCAGCCCCGACCATTCGCCCATCTGCCGCGCATAAGTGCCACCCGCATTCACCACATGCTCGCAGGTAATGGTTCCCTTCTCGGTCTCAACGACCCATTCGCCGTTGGCCGCTTGCGTGATGTTGGTTGCCCGGCAATGGCGGAAGATGCGAACGCCCTTCTGACGCGCGCCAGCGGCCATCGCCATGGTGACATTCGTTGGGTCCACATGGCCGTCATCCGGCGTGTACAATGCGCCCAACACGCCGTCGAGATTGTAGAACGGATGCAGTTCGGCCACCTTTTCGGGCCCGACCAGCTCGATATTGAACCCCAGCGACCGGCCCACGGACAGGGTGTGGCGCAGCCAGTCCATCTCATCCTCTGTATAGGCCAGCCGGAACGAGCCGCATCCATGCCAAGTCACCGCCTGGCCGGTCTCGGCCTGCAACGCACCGGAATAGAGCCCGATATTGTAGTCCACACATTTGCCCAGGCCGAAAGAGCTGGTCGAGTGGGTGATCTGCCCCGCCGCGTGCCAGGTGCTGCCGCTGGTCAGCTCGGCCTTTTCCAGCAGAACAACATCGCTCCACCCCTCATGCGCCAGGTGGTAGGCCAGACCGACCCCCATGACGCCTCCGCCCACGATCACTACGCGCGCCTGTGACGGCAGTTCTTTCCCGGACATGATTTTTCCTCTTCCCGAGTCGCTTTTCTGCTCGACAGGCTAATTCCACATTTGTACCATCGTCAATCATGAATGACACAAATGTATCATCAATCGTTCTCGACCGCCTTACCGACGAGTGGGACGCGCTGACGCCAGAGGCGCAGAAAGCCGCGCGCTACGTGTTGGAAAACCCGACCGATGTGGGGGTTTCAACGGTGCGCGAGATCGCTGAGGCCGCCAATGTCAAACCCAACACATTCGTGCGCATGGCCCGTCAGGTGGGGTTCGAAGGCTACGAGGATTTCCGCGCGCCCTTCCGCGATGCGATTCGTCAGGGCAGCGTTTCCTTTCCCGACCGCGCCCGGTGGTTGCAGACCATCGGCAAGTCGGGCGAGCTGGGCGGGCTCTATGCCGACATGATCGGCGCTGCGATCCGCAATATCGAAGACACCTTTGCCGGGATCGACGCCGCGCGCCTGAAGGCTGCCGCCGAGGATATCTGGAATTGCCGTCAGATTTTCACGCTGGGGGTTGGGGTCAACAATTCGAACGCGCGCAACTTTACCTACCTTGCCTCCACCGGAATGAAACAATTCCACGCCATTCCCCGCCCTGGCTCGACCCCGGTGGATGACCTGGCATGGGCCGACGAGCAGGATGTGCTGATCGCCATCACCTGCCATCCCTATCGGACCGAAGTGATCGAAGCGATCAAGCTGGCCCGCCAGCAAGGTATGACCGTCATCGGCCTTTCGGACAGCCCGGCCAGCCCGGTCATCCTGAACGCCCATCATGGCTTTGTTGTCGCGGCAGACACGCCACAATTCTTCCCCTCCTCGGTTTCGACCCTCGCGCTGCTGGAAACGCTGCTGTCCTTCGTGATCGCCGTCTCCAGCGACGAGATCGTCGAGCGGGTCGAACGCTTTCATCGTCGCCGCCACCAGCTTGGCCTCTATGCGGAGAAGCCTGAATGAACGCCCCCCTGACGCACTCTCTGGATGCCCGCTACTATACCGACCCTGCGGTTTTTGTGCAGGAAATGCAGGGCCTTTTGGCACGAACCTGGCAATTCGCCGGGCATGTGGCGCAGGTGCGCGAGGTCGGGGACTATTTCGCCTTTGAGATCGCGGGCCAGAACCTGTTTTGCATCCGGGGTCGCGACGGAGAAATCCGCACCTTCTACAATGTCTGCCAGCACCGTGCACATGAAATGGTCAGTGGCGCCGGCAATACCCGCGTTGTCGTCTGCCCGTACCACGCCTGGACATATGAGTTGTCGGGCCAACTTCGCGCTGGCCCGAACATCAAATCGGTTCCCGGTTTTGACCGCAGCGCCATCTGCCTGACCTCGGTGCGCACCGAAGTCTTCAATGGCTTCATCTTCGTTAATCTCGACGACAATGCCGCGCCAATGGACACCTGGTTCCCCGGCGTGCGCGAGGAAATCCGCGCCTTCGTCCCCCATATCGATGATCTGGAGCCGCTGGAATGGGTCGAGATTCCGGAAAACTGCAACTGGAAGGTCAGTATCGAGAATTACTCGGAATGCTATCACTGCCCTCTCAATCACCAGACCTTCGCCGAAGGCGTGGTCAAGCCGGAAACCTATGACATTCAACCCGATGCGGGCGGCGGTTATGTCCTGCGGCACACCACCGAATGTCAAAGCCTCGACAAGATGACCTACCCCGTCGACATGTCCGTTCCTCATGCGGGCGACTACCAGTCGTGGTTCCTGTGGCCTATGTTCTCGTTCCAGTGCTATCCGGGGAACGTGCTGAACACCTATCACTGGCGCGCGCGTGATGCGGATCACTGCACCGTCTGGCGCGGCTGGTTCACCGAAGGCGGATCGGAAAGCGCGGTGATCCGGCAGTTGGCGGTGCAGGACCGCGAAACCACGGTGGAGGAGGATATCCGGCTGGTCGAGTCAGTCCATCGCGGGCTGAAATCGCGCGGCTACCGCCCGGGTCCACTCGTTCTCGACCCCGATTGCGGCGTGATGTCCGAGCATTCCATTGCTACGTTGCAGCGATGGATGCGCGAGTCGGTCGACATCTGAGCGCACAAATTTCTTGCAAGAAATTTGCCAAGAAAATTTGAATTTTCTTGGGCCTGAAACGAACGGAAAGGACCAGAATGACCGAAATCTTTGACGAAGACCTTTTCCTGAAAGGGTTGGAACAGCGCAAGGGAACGCTCGGGGCCGAGTATGTCGAAAACAATCTGGCAAAAGCGGATGAGTTTACCCGCCCCTTTCAGGAGGCGATGACCGCCTGGTGTTGGGGCTTTGGTTGGGGCGATGATGTGATCGAGCCCAAGACCCGGTCGATGATGAACCTCGCCATGATCGGCGCGCTGGGCAAGATGCATGAGTGGGAAATCCACTGCCGCGGCGCGCTCAACAACGGGGTCACCAAGGAAGAAATCCGCGCCATCATTCATGTGGTCGGCATCTATTGTGGCGTCCCGCAATCGCTGGAGTGTTTTCGCGTGGCGCGCAAGGTTCTGGAAGAGGCTGGTCAGCTTTGAGAGCCGGAGAGGCTTTGTGAAAATGGCGGGCTGCGATAGGCTGGCAATGACCCAACCCATCCCGGCGGCATGACATGCGATACCATCACCTCTATTCCGACGCGCAGGGCGAAAGCCATTGGCGCGAGGTCGATGTCGCGCTTGAGGAACGGGTCTTTGCGCCGCCCGCACAGAATATTCTTGTCTCGGAACCGGAAGCGGCCCGCGCCTTTGTCTTTCTGAGGCTTGAGGCGGGTTGGGATGAGCCCGCCCACCCCTCTCCCATCCCTCAGTTGCTGATCTGCCTTCAGGGGCGTGTGCAAGTCACGGCCAGCGACGGGGACATGCGCGAGATCGCCAAGGGCGACGTCTGGCGCATGGAGGATTTGGCCGGCAAAGGGCATCATACAAAAGTCGTGAGCAGCGAAGACTTCGAAGCGGCGATCGTCCAGTTCGGCTGAGGTCGTGTTGGCCGCGGAGCGTTGGCACGGCAAGAAACGTTACAGGATTTTCGCAGATAGGTAATTTGTGTTACATTTTACTTGCTCCGAATCATATTCCGCCCTATTCCCCGACCAATCGGTCACTTAATGCCCGCGTCGGTTCGGGACCTGTCCGGGTGATCGGGGCGCGTTTCTGAGGGAGGAGGCCGAAAATGTACGCACAGATGGTGAAATCTACCGGTCACGGCGTGAAAACGCGTGACGAGATGACGCCTGAGGAACGCGCTTTTCAGGATCGCATCGACCGGGGTGACAAGATCGAACCCAAGGACTGGATGCCCGATGGCTATCGCCAGACGTTGATCCGCCAGATCGGCCAGCACGCCCATTCCGAGATTGTGGGGCAACTGCCCGAAGGCAACTGGATCACCCGCGCGCCGACGCTGGAACGCAAGGCGATCCTGCTGGCCAAGGTGCAGGACGAGGCGGGGCATGGGCTCTACCTCTATTGCGCAGCCGAGACGCTGGGCGTGAGCCGCGACGAGTTGACCGAGATGCTGCTGGACGGGCGTATGAAATACAGCTCGATCTTCAACTATCCGACCCTGAACTGGGCCGATATCGGTGCAGTGGGCTGGCTGGTGGATGGCGCGGCGATCATGAACCAGGTGCCGCTGCAGCGTACCTCCTACGGCCCCTATGCCCGCGCCATGGTGCGTATCTGCAAGGAAGAAAGCTTTCACCAGCGGCAGGGCTATGACGCGATTCGCAAGATGGCCGAGGGCACGCCGGAACAGCACCGCATGGCGCAGGATGCGCTGAACCGGTTCTGGTGCCCGTCGCTGATGATGTTCGGACCGTCGGACAAGGACTCGATCCATTCCGCTCAATCGATGGCATGGAAGATCAAGATCAACACCAATGACGAACTGCGCCAGAAATTCGTCGACCAGACTGTGCCGCAGGCTGAGTATCTGGGCCTGACGGTTCCCGATCCCGATCTGACATGGAACGAAGATCGCGGGCATTACGATTTCAGCGAACCGGATTGGTCCGAGTTCTTCGAAGTCATCAAGGGCAATGGCCCCTGCAACACCGACCGGATGGCCGCCCGCAACAAGGCCTGGAATGACGGCAAATGGGTGCGTGACGGGCTGTTGGCACATGGCGAAAAGAAACGCGCGCGCGCCAAGGCCCGGCAGGTGGCCGCGGAATGACCATGCTGCGCGCCATGCCGGTTCTGCAGGTCCGCGATGTGGTGGTCTCAGCCGCGTTTTATGAACGGCTGGGCTTTTTCCATCACGGGTTCTGGGGCGACCCGCCGGGCTTCTGCATCGTGCAGCGCGATGGCATCAGCATCGCACTGGATGGCGGCGACACACCGGTTCCGACCAACCAATGGTGGGCGGTCTATGTCTATGTCGAGGATGTGGCGCAACTGCACGCGGAATTCAGCGCGCTTGAATTGAGAAATCTGACCGAGATCCGGCGTGGCAACCCCTATGGCTGTGATGATTTCGACGTGATCGACCCGGACGGGCACCGCATCGCCTTCGGGCAAGACATGCAGCCCGGCGCAAGCCCCGGTCTGGCCTCGGCCAGCGCGGAAGAAAAGGAGGACGCAGAATGAAAACCGAATGGCCCCTCTGGGAAGTCTTCATCCGTGGTCAGCACGGGCTGAGCCATCGACATGTGGGCAGCCTGCATGCACCTGACGCTGAAATGGCGATCAAGAATGCTCGCGACGTCTATACCCGCCGCAATGAGGGCGTCTCGATCTGGGTGGTTGAGGCGAATAATATCGCCGCCTCCTCGCCCAGCGATAAAGGCCCGCTTTATGAGCCGTCGGAATCGAAAATTTATCGCCATCCGACGTTTTTCGACATTCCCGATGATGTGGGGGCGATGTGATGGCGGATCGCGACGCCTTCCAGCAGTTTCTGCTGCGCATGGGGGACAATACGCTGGTCCTCGGTCACCGGGTCAGCGAATGGTGCGGCCACGCGCCGGTGCTGGAGGAGGATATCGCGCTGGCCAATACCGCGCTGGACCTGATCGGGCAGACGCAGATGTGGCTGGGGCTGGCGGCAGAGGTTCAAAGCGAAGGCAAAAGCGCTGATGATCTAGCCTTCCTGCGCGATGTCTGGGATTTTCGCAATGTGCTGCTGGTCGAAATGCCCAATGGCGATTTCGGGCAGACCATCATGCGCCAATTCCTGTTCGACGCCTGGCATTCGATCATGCTGACGCGTTTGCGCAGCTCTTCGGATGCGCGTGTCGCCGCGATTGCCGAAAAGGCCAGCAAAGAAGTGACCTATCACCTGGAACGCTCCGGCGACACGGTGGTCGGGCTTGGCGATGGCACCGAGGAAAGCCACCAGCGGATGCAGGCTGCGCTGGAGTATCTCTGGCCTTATGTGGGCGAGATGTTTGCCAGCGATGCGGTGGATGCCGCCATGGCATCCGAGGGTATCGCGCCGGACCCGGCCAGCATGCGCGCAGACTATGATGACCTGATCGGACGTATTCTGAGCGCGGCCACATTGACCCTACCGGACGCGCGTTTCGCCCGTAAGGGCGGGCGGGATGGGCGGATGCATACGGAACATCTGGGCCATCTTCTGACCCAGATGCAATGGCTGCCCCGCGCCTATCCCGGCGCGAGTTGGTAACCGCCATGGCCCAGCCTTCGACAGATCAGGTCTGGGACTGGCTGGATGCTGTGCCCGACCCCGAGATCCCGGTGATCTCGGTGGTGGATCTGGGCATAGTGCGCGACGTGGCCTGGGCGGGCGATACGCTGACGGTCACCGTGACGCCCACCTATTCGGGCTGCCCCGCAACCTCTGTGATTGCGATGGATATCGAAACCGCCCTGCGCGATCACGGCGTGCGGCAGCTTGAGTTGAAGACGCAGATCGCACCCGCCTGGACCACCGACTGGCTCAGCACGAAGGGCCGCAAGAAGCTGGAGGAATACGGCATTGCCCCGCCGAACCCTGCGGGAGGCCCGAAACACTGCCCCCGCTGCGGCAGCGCATCGGTTGAGAAGGTCAGCCAGTTTGGCTCTACCCCCTGCAAGGCCCATTGGCGCTGCACCGATTGCCTGGAACCTTTCGACTATTTCAAGTGCATCTGAGCCAAAGGCAAGGCGCACAAAAGACAAGGAGCGTGCGGATGGCACGATTTCACGACCTCGAAGTGACCGACATCCACAAGACGATCCGCGATGCGGTTGTTGTCGCGCTGAAGCCTGCACCCGGGTCAGAAGAGGCGTTCGCCTTCACCCAAGGCCAATACCTGACCTTCCGCCACGATTTTGACGGGGAAGAGCTGCGGCGGTCCTATTCGATCTGCGCCGGGCTGGATGACGGCGTGCTGCGGGTCGGCATAAAGCGGGTCGAGGGCGGCGCATTTTCCGGCTTTGCCAATGAAGTGCTAAAGGTCGGCGATACGCTTCAGGCAATGCCCCCGATGGGCAGTTTTCACACCCCGCTCGATGGCGAGCTGCAGAGGCACTATCTGGGGTTTGCGGGCGGCTCCGGCATCACGCCGGTCCTGTCGATCCTCAAGACGACACTGGCCCGCGAGCCGAAATCGCGCTTCACGCTGGTCTATGCGAACCGGGGCGTAAGCACGATCATGTTCCGCGAAGAACTGGAAGACCTCAAGAACCTGCATATGGGTCGGCTGAACGTGATCCATATCCTGGAAAGCGACGCGCAGGAGATCGATCTGTTCACCGGGCTGGTGACGCAGGAGAAATGCGGCGAGCTGTTCCGCAGCTGGATCGATATCGAGGATGTGGACATTGCCTTCATCTGTGGACCTGAGCCGATGATGCTGGGCATCGCGGCAGCGTTGCGGGCCCATGGGATGGAGGACGCGCAGATCAAGTTCGAACTGTTCGCCAGCGCCCAGCCGGGCCGCCTGAAACGCAAAGTGACACCGGGCGATACCGCCAGCAGCGCCAATCAGGCCAGCACCGCAATCACGCTGGATGGCGCGACGCAGACGATCACCATGGGCAAGGATATCTCGATCCTCGATGCGGCGCTGCAAAACGCGATGGATGCGCCCTTTGCCTGCAAGGCGGGGGTCTGCTCGACCTGCCGTTGCCGGGTCACCGAAGGAGAGGTCGAAATGGTCGCCAATCACGCGCTTGAGGATTATGAGGTTGAAAAGGGCTATATCCTGTCCTGCCAGTCCTATCCGCTCACCGACCGCGTTGCGGTCGATTATGACCAGTGAGGAGAGCCCGCATGTCCGAGGAAATGACACTGGACGCCTATCTGGCCGCAGGCGGTATCCTGAGCAACCCCATCAACGTCCCGCCCCGCTACCGGGCGGAGTTGATGAAGCTGATGGCCACCTTCGTGGACAGCGAGTTGGCCGGATCGGCGGGCTTTGCCGATATCGTCAATGAGGCGCCGGGCATCAAGGAACGGATCGCCGCCGCCAAGATCGTGCTGGAGAAAGCCGCAAATGCCGATCGCGTGCTTGCGGTGATGGGCGCATTTGGCGTCGATGCGGACCGCTACGCCACCCATCACCCCTGGACCGCACGGCTGGCGCGCGATGCCGATATCGGCGCGACGCGTGGCGATCACGACATGCGGCTTGCGGTCTTCAACTACCCCCTGCTGGGCTGGAACGATGCCGTCGTGATGAACCTGCTGATGGGCCGGGCGGTGGCGGTCCAGCTGGCCGAGTTTTCGCTGGTCTCATATCAGCCGCTTGCCGAGGCCTTCCGCGCTATCGCGCCGATCGAGGCGCATCACGCGGAACTGGCCGAAGAAGGCTTGCGCAAGATATTGGAAACCAGTGACAAACCAGCGCTGCAATCCTCGGTCGACTATTGGTGGCCGCGCGTCGGGCAGAGCTTTGGGGTTGGGCAATCGCAGCGGTTCGAAACCCTGCGCGCCTATGGCCTGCGCCGCACGTCGAATACAGAGCTGCGCGCGCGATGGGCAGCGGAAACCGGGGCAAAACTCTCTGAGTTGGGTCTGCAGGCGCCCTAAGCACAACGCGCCACGGCGTCTGCAAACGCAGTGCAGGCGATTTCGAAATCGCTTGTCCGCGCTACAATCCCCGAATGCCACCCAAGGTCAGGTCGGCCACCAGCCCGGCGTAATCCTCGCGCGCCTCGGAACCCGCGCCGCTGTTCCACATGTAATACCAGTTGAGCATGCCAAAGACCGACATAGTCGCCCCGCGCAGCCGCGCGTCGTCTTGGGCAAAAACACCCGGAGCCACGGCCCGCAATGCATCGCTCATGAACCGCACCAGGTCGCGCTGGTACAGGCGCATCTGGCGTTGCTGATCCTCGGGCAGCGACGACATAGCGCCGATCTGCACCTGATGCTCATCGTCAGCCCCCTGATAGGCCAGCAAGATCTCGGCCACGATACGGCGCAGACGTGTTTCGGGATCGGCCCCGGTCAGGTCGATACCGGTCACCCGATCCCGCAGGGCGCTGAGATAGGTATCGAGGATATCGAACAGGATCGCATCCTTGCTGTCGTAATAGTGGTAGATATTGGCCTTCGATATCCCGCATTCCCGCGCCAGGATCGACATCGAGGCGCGGTCATAGCCGTCGCGCGCAAAGACGCGCGCCGCTGACTTCAGGATCTGGTTGCGTTTCTGGTCGTGGTCTTTTGCGATTGTCCGGGCCAAGCCTTCACTCCTTGTTCCGGTTATCGACGACGCGCCGGGCCTTGCCCTGCGAGCGTTCCACGTCACCGGGATCGCCTACGCTGATCTCGGTCGAGACACCAGCCACATCCTTGATCCGTTTGCTAAGCATGCGTGCCGACGCCGTGCGGCTCAACTCGTCAGCGGCATCCGGCATCGCCTCGACATGCACCCGCATCGCATCCATACGGCCTGCGGTGAACAGCTCGATCTGGTAATGCGGCGCAAGGCCGCCGGTGGCCATGACCTGCTCCTCGATCTGGCTGGGAAACACGTTCACCCCCCGCAGAATGATCATGTCGTCGCTGCGCCCGGTGATCTTTTCCATCCGCCGCATCGAGCGCGCCGTGCCGGGCAAGAGCCGGGTCAGATCGCGGGTGCGATAGCGCACCATCGGCAGGCCTTCCTTGGTGAGCGTGGTGAAGACCAGCTCGCCCATCTCGCCATCGGGCAGTACCTCGCCGGTCTCAGGGTCGATGATCTCGGGGTAAAAGTGGTCCTCCCAGATATGCAGCCCGTCTTTGGTTTCGACGCATTCATTGGCCACGCCCGGTCCCATGATCTCGCTCAGCCCATAGATATCGACCGCGTGCATATCAAAGGCCTGCTCGACCTCGGATCGCATCGCGTTTGTCCAGGGTTCGGCCCCGAAAATTCCCACCGAAAGCGAGCAGTCGCTCGGGTCGAGACCCTGCTTGTGGAACTGTTCCAGGATGTTGAGCATGTAGGACGGCGTGACCATGATCGTATCGGGGCGGAAATCCTGGATCAGGTTGACCTGCCGTTCGGTCATGCCACCCGAAATCGGGATTACCGTGCAGCCCAGCCGCTCGGCCCCGTAATGCGCGCCAAGACCGCCGGTGAACAGGCCATAGCCATAGGCCACATGCACCAGATCGCCAGGCCGCGTGCCGCTGGCGCGCATCGAGCGCGCCACCAGATCGGCCCAGGTATCGATATCGCGCTTGGTATAGCCCACGACTGTTGGCTTGCCGGTGGTGCCCGAGGAGGCATGGATGCGCAGGATCTGTTCGCGCGGCACGGCAAACAGGCCAAACGGGTAATTGTCGCGCAGGTCGGATTTGTACGTGAAAGGGAACTTCCCCAGATCGCTCAGCGATTGCAGGTCGTCCGGATGCACCCCGGCTTCGTCAAAGCGCTGCCGATACATCGGCACATTGTCATAAGCGTGGCGCAACGACCATTTCAGGCGCTCCAACTGCCGGGCGCGGATTTCATCTACCAAAGCGATCTCGATGGGATCGAGCGTGCCCCGGTCGGGGGTCAGATCCTTCATGGCGTCCTCCTCGTCTCAGTCTTCGTCAAAAAGCGTGCCACCGATCGCGCGCGAGCCGCCGCGGAACTCGGCGATCCGCTGGCCGCTCTGGTTGATGACACTCACATCATAGATGCCGCTACGCCCGGTCAGGCTGACCTCGCGCGCCTCGGCACGCAGGCGGTCGCCCAGCCGCCCCGGCGCGACATAGCTGATCGTATTGATCTGGGCGACGGTGGACCGGTTGCGGCTGTTGCAGGCAAAGGCAAAGGCGCTGTCGGCCAGCATAAAAGTGACGCCGCCATGGCAGATGCCATGCCCGTTGCAATGATGCTCGACCACCGTCAGTTCCAGCACCGCGCGGGCTTCGTCGACCTCAACAAGCTCCATCCCCGCCCATTTCGATGCCGCGTCGTCTGCCCACATAGCAGCGGCGGCTTTGGCGGCGCGTTCAGAAGGCGTCATGATCAGCGCCCCTGAAAGACCGGTGGCCGCTTGTTCAGGAAAGCGGATACGCCCTCTGCATAATCGGCGCTCTCACCGCAGATTTTCATCGCATCCGCCTCAAGATCCAGTTGGTCGGTCAGGCTGCTGGTCGCGGCGGTCTGGATGCACTGCTTCGTCAGGCCCAGACCCAGCGTCGGCCCCTGCGCCAGTCGCGCGGTCAGCGCGCGGGCCTCAACCATTAACGCGTCATCAGGCAGCGCTTTCCAGATCAGCCCCCACTCTTCCGCCTTCGCAGCACTCAGAGGTTCGGCGGTCAGCGCCAGTCCCTTGGCCCGTGCCTCGCCCAGCAAGCGCGGCAGATGCCAGCTGCCGCCGGTGTCGGGGATCAGCCCGACCTTGGCAAAGGACTGGATGAAGCGCGCGCTGCCCCCTGCCAGAACGATGTCACAGGCCAGCGCCAGATTGGCCCCGGCCCCTGCCGCATCCCCGTTGACGGCGCAGACAACCGGTAAATCCAGAGACCGGATCAGCCGCACGAGCGGCGCATAATAGGTCCGGACCGTGTGGCCCAGATCGGGCGGGCCGTCCATCTTGGCCGGATCGCGATCGCCCAGATCCTGCCCGGCACAAAACCCGCGCCCTGCCCCGGTCAGCAGGATCGCACGCGTGCCGTTCTTCTGCGTGCGCTCCAATGCGGTACGCAGGGCAAGGTGCATCTCTTCGGTGAAACTGTTCAGCCTGTCCGGGCGGTTGAGGGTGATTTCCACCCATTCACCATGATCTTGCGCAAGAATCGTATCCGACATGTCCCGCCTGCTTTGCGAATATTTCAACAAACTTCTTGCATAAACCGAACGGTTGGTCAATAAATTCATCAACACACCGAGCCCGCTTTTTGCGCAGGCCTGCAACGGACCTGTATTGATGGTTACAAAATGAACCATTACCGCGAAATGCAGGTGATCGATTTTCTGAGGGAGGAAACGAAATGGTCAAATTCACCAAACTGACAACGCTGCTTGCCGGGGCGGCCTTTGCCCTGTCCGGCACTGTGGCGCTGGCCGCCGATTATACGCTGACGATCTCAAGCTGGGCGCCGCCCACGCACGGCATCAACGCCAAGATGTGGCCCAAATTTGTCGAGATGGTCGAAGAGGCCACGGATGGTCAGGTCACAGCCGAACTGAAGCTGGGCATCGCCCCACCCCCGGCGCAGATGGACCTGATCATGGATGGCGCAGCCGATGCTTCGATCATCTTCCACGGCTATCAGCCGGGCCGTTTCGTCACCACCAAGCTGATCGAATTACCAGGTTACGAAGGCTCGGCCGAGGACGCCTCGGTCGCGTATTGGCGCGCCTATGACAAGTTCCTGCGCGACGCGGATGAACATCGCGGGGTGAAGGTCATCGCCCTGCATACCCATGGCCCGGCGCAGCTGCATTCCAACGCGGCAGTTACCTCGCTGGATGACATTTCCGGCCTCAAGGTCCGCATTCCCGGCGGTGTGGGCGGCGATGTTGGCTCGGCCCTAGGGGCGACCGGCATTCAGGTTCCTGCCCCGAAAGTGTATGAAACACTGGCTTCAAAAGCGGCGGATGGCGTGGTGATGCCATTTGAATCCCGCAAGGGCTTCAAACTGACCGAGGTGGCGCAGAACGTTTATGAAATGCCCGGCGGTCTTTATCGCGGGTCGTTTGCCTTCATCATGAATGAGGACAGCTTTGCCGACCTGCCCGAAGACCTGCAGAAAAAGCTGGATGATCAGGTCTTTGGCGAACCGCTGAGTCGCGAGATCGGCAAGATCTGGGATGAGATCGACGCCGAAGGCCGTGCCGCTACAGAAACGGCTGATGGCAACGCCATCAACGAAGCCTCCAGCGACGACCAGTCCAAATTCGCGACCATCGCCGAAGAGGTCCGCGAAAAGGTGATGGCCGAAATCTCCGAGGCGGGCGTGGACGCGAAAGCCGCCTATGACCAGATCAAGTCGGACATGTCCGGTAGCTGAGCGATCTGCGATCCGGCGGGTGCCCTCGCCGGATCGCGACCTGTGACGAGGCTTTTTCATGACATCCCTCCCCCGATTGGCGCGCAATCTGAGCGTTGTCCCGGTTGCGACCGCATGTGTCGCGCTGTTCATCCTGATGGTGATGACCTTCTGCGATGTGATCCTGCGCTCGGCCTTCAACGCGCCGATCGAGGCTGCGACCGAACTGACGCGCATCCTGATGGCCATCATGGTCTTTTCGGTGCTGCCCATCGTGTCGGTCACCAACGGCCATATCGCGGTTGACCTGACCGACAATGTCTTCCACCGCTACCGGCTCAGCCGCACACGGGATGCAGTGATCTACCTGGCGAGCGGTATCATGCTGATCTGGCCAGTGCAGCGGGTCTGGGTTCTGGCCGAGCGGGCCCGAGGGTATGGCGATGTCACGGAATACCTTTCGATCCCGGTCTACCTGATCGGCTGGTTCATCGCCACGGCCACCGCAATCACCGCCATTGCGATGGTGATCGTTGGTCTGATGCACATCTTCTACCCCGCCGCATTGAGGAACAGCACGCAATGACCGCAGCCCTGATCGGATTCTCGCTGGTTCTTGTGCTGGTGCTGGTGCGCCTGCCCATCGTCTTTGCGATGGGTCTGGTCGGAACGCTGGGCTTTGCTTATGAGCGCGGCGGCTCGATCTTTTCCGAGCGCGGGCTGAAGGCCGCCATGTCCATGGTCGGGCGGCAGATCACCGACACGGCACAGGATTACGGGCTGTCGGTTGTCCCGCTTTTCATACTGATGGGTCTCTTTGTGAACAAGGGCGGCATGGCGCGCGAGCTTTATGCGGTTTCAAACGCGTTTCTGGGCCATATGCGTGGCGGTATCGCGATGGCGACTGTGGCCGCCTGTGGCGGGTTCTCGGCCATCTGCGGATCGTCACTGGCCACAGCCGCCACCATGTCCAAGGTCGCCATGCCGGAAATGCGCCGCTATGGCTATTCCGACGAGTTGAGCACCGCGTCCATTGCTGCTGGTGGGACCTTGGGCATCCTGATCCCGCCCTCGGTCATTCTGGTGATCTACGGGCTGCTCACCGAGACTTCGATCGGCAAGCTGTTCATGGCGGGCATCATTCCCGGCCTGCTGGGCATCCTGTTTTACCTCTTTGCGGTGCGCTGGACCGTATGGCGCAACCCCGCCTCGGGTCCTGCGGGCGAACGCGCGGGCTGGCGCACGCGCCTCCGGGCGCTTGGGGCGGTTTGGGCGGTATTGCTGCTGTTCTTTCTGGTGATTGGCGGGCTGTACGGGGCCTTCGATTTCGAGCCGCTGAACCTGACCTTTTCCCCCACCGAGGCGGCGGGCATGGGCGCGGCGGGGGCCTTCCTGATCGCGCTGTTTCGGGGCGGGCTGACGCCGTCTTCCACCTTCGAGGTGCTGAAAGAGACCTGCTTTACCGCCGCCGCGCTATTCTCGGTGCTGATCGGGGCGCAGATCTTTTCCAACTTCATCAACCTTGCCGGTCTGCCCGAAGCGCTGATCGCCATGGTCACTGCATATGATGTTGCGCCGTTCGTTGTGATCCTAATGATCCTCGGCATCTACATCATCCTAGGCTGCGTCTTTGAATCGCTGTCGATGCTGCTGCTGACAGTGCCGATCTTCTTCCCGCTGGTGACCTCGCTCGGATATGACCCGATCTGGTTCGGGATCGTCGTGGTTGTGGTCACCGAAATCTCGCTGATCACCCCGCCCGTAGGCCTTAACGTCTTCATCCTGAAAGGTGTGGTCGGGGATGTATCGACCGGTACGATCTTTCGCGGAGTCACGCCGTTCTGGATCGCCGATATCTTCCGGCTGGCGCTGATCGTGCTGGTACCCGTGATCGTCCTCTACCTGCCACAGCAGATGGGCGCGCTGGGCCATTAGGCAGGCAGGCGGCTTGAGCGCCCCTGCCAAACGCAAAGGAGTTGCCATGACTGTCCTGCAAATCTCCAGCTACGCCGCCGGGTCCTGGGTCGCGCCGGGCAGCGGCGCGCGCGCCATCGCCTCGGCGATCACCGGGCAGCCCTTGGCCGAGGCTGGCAATGACGCGCTGGATGTGCAGGCCATGCTGGCTTATGCGCGCGACATTGGCGGTCCCGCTCTGCGGGCACTGACCTTTCATGACCGCGCGCGGATGCTGAAAGCGCTGGCGCAAGCGCTGAGCGATCACAAACAGGCGCTCTATGATCTGAGCTTCGACACCGGGGCCACCCAGAAGGATCACCTGATCGACATTGATGGTGGCATTGGCACCATGTTCGTCTTCGCCTCCAAAGGTCGGCGCGAGATGCCGGACGGACAGGTCTATCTGGACGGCGAAGTCGAACAGCTCAGCCGCAATGGGACGTTTCTGGGGCAACATATCTGTACCCCGCTGCAAGGTGTCGCCCTGCATATCAACGCCTACAATTTCCCGGTCTGGGGCATGCTGGAAAAGCTTGCGCCAACCTTGCTGGCGGGCGTGCCTGCCATTGTCAAACCCGCCACCTCCAGCTGTTATGTCGCGGAACGGGCCGTCCGGATCATGCTGGAAAGCGGCATCCTGCCTGACGGCGCGCTACAGCTTGTCTCCGGCGGTTTGGGTGACATGCTCGACCATCTCGGCGCGCAGGATGTGGTCAGCTTCACCGGCTCGGCCACAACCGCGCTGCAATTGCGCCAGACCCCGGCGATCATGCAGAACGCGGTACGCTTTGTGGCCGAACAGGACAGCCTGAACGCCTCGATCCTTGGCCCTGATGCCGCGCCTGGGACGCCGGAATTCGACCTCTTCATCAAAGAGGTGCATCGCGAGATGACCACAAAAGCCGGTCAGAAATGCACCGCCATCCGCCGCATCCTGACCCCAAGCGCCCATGTGGAGGCGGTCATCGAGGCGCTATGCACGCGCCTGGCGGATACCACCATTGGCGACCCCCGGCTTGAAGCGACGCATATGGGCGCGCTGATTTCCAACGCGCAAAAGGCCGATGTTCTGGCAAAAGCGGATATCATCGCTCAAGAGGCAGAACGGGTGTTCGGCGACCCGAACGCCTTTGACGGCAACCCCGGCGCCTTCCTGTCCCCGATGCTGTTCCATTGCCCCGACCCCGATCGCGCCTTGCGCGTTCGCGATACCGAGGCTTTTGGCCCCGTCTCGACGATCATGGGCTACCGCAATCTCGATCACGCGGTTGCGCTGACCAATCATGGCGGCGGCTCGCTGGTCACCTCGCTTATCACCAATGAGGCGGCAACTGCGGCCCATTTGGTGCAAGGCGTCGCCGCCTGGAACGGGCGCATTTACATCAACAACCGGACCTCGATGCGGGAAAGCACCGGCCATGGGTCCCCTCTGCCGCATATGGTGCATGGCGGTCCGGGTCGCGCAGGCGGCGGCGAAGAGATGGGCGGCGTGCGTGGCGTGAAGCACTACATGCAACGCACCGCCATTCAAGCCTCACCCGAGATCCTGTCCGCCATTGGCAAGACCTGGATCCCCGGCGCGCCGGAAATCGAAACTCCGGCCCACCCCTTCACCCGCAGCTTTGACGCGCTGGAGATCGGCGAAACGCTGCACACCCCAGCGCGCACGGTAACGCTGGATGATATCGAACATTTTGCGCAGTTCACCGGGGATACGTTCTATGCCCATACGGATGACGCCGCCGCCAAGCGGAATCCGTTTTTCCCCGGTCGCGTGGCCCATGGTTACCTGCTGCTGAGTTTTGCCGCCGGTCTTTTTGTGCAACCCGACGAAGGCCCGGTGCTGGCCAATACCGGCCTCGACACTCTGCGTTTCATGAAACCGGTCGGCGCCGGAGACAGCATCAAGGTGCGCCTGACGGTCAAGCAGAAAACCCGCCGCAACGCGGAATATGGCGAGGTGCGTTGGCACGTCACGCTGACCAACCAGAAGGACGAGAAGGTCGCCGAGTATGAATTGCTGACGATGAATGCGGGCTAGCCCTTTGTCAGGCAGCGCTATCGAGGGCAGCGCGGCAGTTTCACGTGGCACTTGGAGGGCGCAAAACCTAAACTTGTGGAATGACAAAACCCGACCCCTGGTTTGACACCGCTGTTACCCGACTTGCCGACCCGCAGGCCTTCAAGGTGTGGTCGGTGATCGTGTCGCTGTTCGGTGATCTGGCGCAACAGAAGGGCGACCGGGTCTCCGGAGCGGCGCTCACCACGATCCTGCAGCCGATGGGGTTGAAACCCGAAGCGATCCGCGTCGCGCTGCACCGGCTGCGCAAGGATGGCTGGATCGACAGCGACCGGATCGGACGCGGATCGGTACATTTCCTGACCGATTATGGCCGCGCCCAGTCCGCCGCTGTGACCCCGCGCATCTATGATGAGCACCCGACGCCCGCCTCGGACTGGCATCTGCTGATCGCCGAAGATGGCCGCGCCGCTGATACCCTCAACACGCTGCTGCTGACCGAGGACTATATCGCGCTGGGGCGTCACACCGCGCTTGGCCCCGGCCCGCTGCCAAGCGAGTGCGAGGACCTGATTGGCTTCACCGCAACCGCCCACGCCATTCCCCAATGGCTCAAAACCCGGCTCTTTCCCGACGACCTCGCGCAGGCCAGCGCCACATTGCGCGATGCCGCCAGCGCGGTCAGCGCCAATCAACCGCGGGCCGGGACTCTGAGCGCGGTCCAGATCGCCACGCTGCGCACATTGGTGATCCATCGCTGGCGTCGGATGGCCCTGCGCCACCCGGTCTTGCCACCGGTATTTCACCCCGGCGACTGGCCCGAACCAGAATGTCGGCGCAATGTTTTTCGGCTGCTGGCCGCTCTGCCGCGCCCTTCGGTTGTGGAAATCAATGACAGCCTCTGAGATAAACGGCCAAGTGCGAGTGGACAAGACCGCCCAGGGCGATAGGTTAAGCGCAAAGCATTTCAAACGGATTTTGCCGCATGATGACTTTGCTCTGGACAGTTCTTATCGTTCTGGCGCTGCTGGGCGCGGCATATCTCTGGACCCAAGCCATCACCCGCGAGGCCGAAACCGTTGTTCCGATGCCCGGAACCCGCCTCGACCTGCCCGGAGGGTCCATTCACTATGTCGAGGTCGGGTCGCGCGACGCGCCAACCCTGGTGCTGATCCATGGCCTGTCGGGCACGCTGCAGCATTTCACCTATGCCATGGTCGAGGATCTGGCCCGCGACCATCACGTGATCGCACTGGACCGGCCCGGCTGCGGCTATTCCACCCCGTTTGATGTCACCGCCAAAGGCCTTTCGGCGCAGGCCGAAGTGATCGGACTGTTTCTGGATCGTCTTGAGGTTCAGAACCCGGTGTTGGTCGGCCACTCCCTCGGTGGTGCGCTGGCCTTGGCGATGGCGCTGGAGCGACCGGACAAGACGGCAGGCATGGCCCTGCTCTGCCCCCTGACCCATCCGGTTGACGCAATCGCGGAGGTGTTTAAACCACTCACAATCAGCAGTCCGCGCCTGCGCAATTTTGTGGCGCAAACGCTTTACGGCCCATTTGGCAAACTGCTCCGAGGCCGCAACCTGCGCCTTGTCTTCGCTCCAGAACCCGCCACAGATGATTTCATGACCCGTGGCGGCGGCCTGCTGGCGCTGCGCCCCAGCGCCTTCTTGAGTTCATGCGTTGATCTGCAAGCCTCGGCGGGCAGCATCGAGGCACAGGCCGCACGGTATGGCACGCTGACAGTTCCGGGCGCAGTTCTCAATGCGGCAGGCGACGAAGTCCTCGACCCCGTCACGCAGGGCCGCCCTATGCGCCAATTTGGCCTGGGCTATGAGGAACTGGATAATCGAGGCCACATGATCCCGATCACCGCCCCCGCTAACTGCGCCGATTTCATCCGTCGAACTGCGGCTAGATGCCGGGCCGAAGGCGGGATGAGAACCGGAACATGAACCGCCGCAAGAGGGCACAAAAAACACGCCACCTTGCCACACTTCTCTCTTGACCCTCTCGGGCACCTCCCTTAAATCGCCTCTCACCGTGGCGGAGTAGCTCAGTTGGTTAGAGCAGCGGAATCATAATCCGCGTGTCGGGGGTTCAAGTCCCTCCTCCGCTACCAATAAAATCAAATACTTACGCATTGCGTGCTATCGACGCACACAGAAATTTGTGCGTTTTTTTGTGCGTTATGCAGAAAAAGAGCATGAATCGGTGGCAAGCTTTGCTTCGAATGTGTGGGGTGCTGGCCATAATAGCTATGCGGACAAATAGCGGAGGTCGCCTTGCAGAGCGACCGACCGTCGTTCAGGGTGCGATGCTACCTAATTAATCGGCCACAACCCTGGGGTGATCAAACCATGCAAACCCTCGCACAATCCTGGCTCACTTGGGCGCTACTCGCTGCTTTGTTTGCTGCGTTGACTGCCGTTTTTGCCAAAACCGGAGTTTCAAATGTTAACTCCAACTTTGCTACATTCTTGCGCACTGTCGTCGTAGTCATCGCGCTTGGAATGCTGGTTTGGGCGACAGGGGAAACTCAGCCTCTTTCAACACTTTCCATCAAAACAAGCGTGTTTCTCGTTCTTTCGGGGTTGGCGACTGGAGCGTCTTGGCTTTGCTATTTCCGAGCCCTTCAACTCGGAAAAGTTTCTCAGGTCGCGCCGGTAGACAAGCTTAGTGTCGTATTCGTTGCATTGATTGCAGCCGTGTTTCTTGGCGAGAAGATGTCTGCAACTAGCTGGGCTGGCGTAGGCTTCATCGGAGTCGGCGCAGTTCTTGTTGCGTTGGCGTAGTCTGGCTGGGAGAGGTCTGGGCTCAAGGTGGGTAACCGCTTAAAGTGCTACCGGGCCCCTAAAAGGAAGAACGGGCACGGCCGGTGCTTGCCCGTACCTTTTGAGGAATTTACTGAACCAACGCCTTACTGACGTAACCAATTAACAGTTTCAGCATGGCCCAAACACCGCTGACCTTCTGTGAGGTGGATCACGGTCGAGCAAAAAAAGGGTGCCGCTCTCATCCGTGGGCCACCACCAGCGGCGGATCATCCGGGAAAGACCGGATATCGAACCACTTGAAGCACGTCCCGTATGGGTTCCGCTTGTCGCCCATGCAAATGAAGCTGCCATTGGCTCCGTGGCGGATCAGTGCAGCCCTGAACGCCCGCAGGTCGATGAGCCACCAGTTTTGTAGCGACAAAACGATGTTGGGGATTGGGCCGACGTTAATCAGGATTAATCGTGTCCACACGAATCCTAACGGCTCATACGCCACAATCTGGATGTAAACGAGTTTCAAGTGACACGATTGGAAACACTATGAGCAAGGCAAAGAACCACCCTGAAGCCCTTGTCGGCCTCTATCAGCGGGCATGGAACGATCCGGCTTTTAGGACGCTTCTGGACACCAACCCAAAAGCCGCGCTGGCTGAACTGGGTGGCGATATCCCCGATGGGGTGAATATCAAGTGCGTGATGGATACCGAGAAGGTGAAGTATCTGCACATTACCGCCGCGCCAGCCGAGGGTGAAATCTCTGAACTGGACATGATGGCGGCACAGGGTGGCACCACGCCCGGATGCATTGCAACCGTAACGGTCGTATCGATAGTCAGTCTCACTGTTTCGGGCGCTATTTCAATCGCGGATACGTTTTGACCATGTATTTGCTGTGGTGACATGCGCTCTCGCAGCAGCCGATTGGACTGGCTGCTGGGTCGGTGTTTGCTCAAGTGTAGCCAATAGTGCCCCTCGCTTTAGGTGTCCTTGGTCAATGGGTTGGATATTGCGGACGATATGACCGTAACAAGCGAAATTGCCGAGATACAATTGGGTGTTGTCCCACCCTGTGCACCCAGTAAGTCTCGGTCGGTTAATAACATTAAGCAGACCTAATCAAACGCTGGGGCAAGATAAATCTTCAGACCCCAAACTTATCGCGCCACCGATTGAAATCCCACACAAGAATGACGGAGAAGAGATGCTGTACCCCCTTCACGTAGACATGGCCCTTTTCGCAATGAACGTCTCGCCAGCGAGGCTTGAAGAGGACTATCTGTCCTATTCCAAGCAGGTGTGCAAATCGATTGGTTTGACGCCACAGGAAGCTGCGCTGGTAATCATGGCGAAGGATCGTGATGCAGGTTGCTCTGACGGTACGGAGGAGGCAATTAAGGCCTGGCAAGACCAAGGAAGCATTGACCCATCTGAGCCTGCAGTGGCAGGGGCACTCTCGCGAATAGGACTGACTGTAAACTAAGAGTAGATGCAATGAGAACGACTGTTGGGGTGAGCGCTGCCCGGCGAAACTGTTCCAAAGGCGGAAGACAGTAGTGCGCGGGGATAAGCAAGTCGGTTCCAAGTCTATGAGGTCTAGCTATCGATTTCAGTTGCTTGTGCAATCAAGAGAATTGAGCTCGATATCGCGATGGTGGCGTTCCTACCCAGCGCCGAAACGCGCGAGAGAAGTGCGCTACGTCGCTATAGCCGAGTTGGAGTGCTATCTCGGTCAGACTAAGCTTGGTTGATCGAATAAGAACCATTGCGCGGTCCTTCAGAAGCCCTTCCAGTACTGTCGAAAAACTACAGCCTTCCGCGTCTAGAGTGCGCTGTAGCGTGCGGCGGCTCATATCGAGTTTGCGCGCAACCCAGTCGATTTTCGGATATCTCTCAAGTAATGCGATTGCCGAAAGCGCTGCGACATCCTCGCGACAGCCAATCGAGTTCGGGATCGGCGGCTCCGTAGCAAAGTCCGGACTCTCCCGCCTCAGACCAGTTGCCGTAAGCAGAGGCACATCAAACTCAACAGCCGAAACAGCAGCATCGTGTGTCACTGGCGCTTCGAACACGTTTTCAAGTTTTGCAGCTTGCTCTGGGCCAACACAAGTTGATCTGATTGCTCTGGGAGACCAATCACCGCCAGCAAAAATGCGCACTCCATCTATCAGATAGCTGACGCCCAAAAGCTCGTTCTGGAATCTCCCGTCACTTCCAGGATCAAGGAACTCGATTGACCAGCTTGCACACTCTCCAGAGACCTCGAACCGCAACACCGTAGCCGTTTGCAGGAATCGGTTTAACCCACGCGCAGAACGATCAATAGCTCCCGCGAGCGTCGGTGCTCCACCAACCCAAGCTCCGAAGGCGCTAAGCTTATTCATGCTCACATGACGACCGAGAGAGGCTCCAAAAAAAGGATCACCAATCTCTCGTCCTGCCTGGCTTAGCACATTGAATTGTTCGCTCAGCGGCAAAGGGAGTTCAGTGTTCTCCAACAGTGCTAGCGGCAAATCTACGTTTCGAAATACGCGGTCTATCGATCCGCCGCGTGTTTCGACAAAGTCAGATATCGGCCCAAGGGCGCTTGTTCGCGTGTAGCCCTTCATTCTGCCCCCTCCGTAATCAGAGAATGGCACCAAATGGCAAGAATACAAAGCCGCAATATGCGAACAGAGTGTCACTAAGTTCTCCGAGTGTGATCCAAATGGGAGGAAGCCATGAAGAAAACTAACATAACGCGGCGTGAGGGCCTGAGGGGGATCGGCACTGCCGCAGCTTCGCTTGCAGCAGGTAGCACCGCAGCGTCAGCGTCTCAGGGTGAAGCTATGTTTGATCAATCCAACATCAAATGGAACAGTCTCGAAGGTATCGATCATGTTTGGTACCATGTGTTGAAAGTTGATCCTGACGCAAAGATTGTGGACCTACTTCTAAAGTTCTCCGCAAACGAGAGGATTGTTTTGCATCGGCACCATGCTGACTACAGCACCTTCATTATCCAAGGAGAACTTCGCCTCTACAACGAGGCCGGTGAACTAACCGAAATTCGGCCCACGGCAAGCTTCGTTGAAAAACCCGGTGGCGGCGCACCTCATACAGAGGGCGGAGGCGATGTTGACTGCATTGCGTGGTTCAGCAATCGGGGTACCGATGACGTTATTTACGAAATACTAGGTCCAGACAACGTCACCTTGGCGACACTCGGGCTTGCCGACTTTCAAGCCCTTTGGGAGGCACAGGAAGCCCCCATTCAGCCAATAATACCTGGTTAGGATACGGCTTTCTGACCAAAGAATCGAGCTGAACAAAGAACCAAGCGACGTTGTGGGTGCGATCCATCCTAAGGCCATGCCCGTGATCCTGCAAACGCCGGAAGAGTTTGAGACGTGGCTGACAGCGCCTTGGGAAGAAGCTGATGGGCTGCAACGCGCATTGCCTGAGGGGCTGCTTGAAGTTGTCGCCCGTGGCGGCGCGACAGACGGATGGTTCGTTAGCTTGGCTTAGTTGCGCCAATGTGGAGACCACTCACTAGCAAGCTCAACCCTGCTCGCGTGGGCCAAATCTAGCGAAAGGCCCGTCAGTCCCCAAGCACTCGTGGGATCAAAGTCGGTATCGCCCGGTTCTCCGCCTTTTTCTTTAAGCTCTCTACCAAAGGCCACCATCGCGTCCCGAACTGAGTCGTTTTCGATCATGCCCATTACACCCCAATAGAGCTGCCAGAACTCAGTCTCATTTCGCGCGCTCGCCTCTCGCGCCACTGCAAGCTTGGAAGTGGCGCGCACAGCCTCCTCGCACCATTCGAGTTTCTTTTCCAGGAATGTAGAGAAGAACGATGATGCTCTTCGACTGGCCATGATCCGTCTGGGCAAGAGCTATGGCCGGTATGGCTACCGTAAGGTGGCGCAGCTGCTTCGGGTCGAGGGCTGGCGTGTCAACCACAAGAAGGTAGAACGGCTATGGCGGGAGGAAGGTCTGCAACTCCCGCAGCGGCACAAGAAGAAGCGTCGCCTCTACCACAAGGACAGCTCGATCATTCGGCTCCGACCGACGCATCCCAACCATGTCTGGAGCGTCGATTTCGTTCACGACAAGCTGAGCAATGGGCGGAGCTACAAGATGCTCACGGTTCTGGATGAATACACCCGCCAGGCGCTTGCAGTGGAAGTTCGGACCCGCATGGGCTCTGAAGATGTGCTGGAGGTTCTCTACGGGCTGTTCCTGCGCCACGGAAAGCCTGATTTCGTTCGAAGCGACAACGGCCCAGAGTTCTCTTCACGGGCAACCCAGAGTTGGCTCGAGAAGGTCGGTGTGAACCCGATCCGGATCTACCCGGGCTCTCCCTGGGAGAACGGATACAACGAGAGGTTCAATGGAACGCTCCGCCGCGAGGTTCTCAATTCCGACTGGTTCACAACGACCAAGCAGGCACAGATCGTGATCAATTGCTGGCTCAGGCAATACAACCACACCCGACCCCATCAGACCCTCAACATGCGCCCACCAGTCCCCGAAACTCTAGTCCGAAATGGCCCAGAACATGGGGGCTAGACAACATCACTTAGCACCACGTGTATTTTAAAGCGCTTCGCAGGGCACCCTTCGCGATCTCCGGTAAACATAGCGATGGACCAATTCAGATGGCGAGGCTCAAATCGTCTTGAAACGACTACATGTCAGACCACTTGAAACACGTCCCGTCCGGGTTCCACTTGTCACTCATGCGAATGAAGCTGCCGCCGGCACCATGCCAGATGAGAGCCGACCTGAAGTCGCGTAGGTCTATCAGCCACCAGTTGTCACAAGCCATCAATGCCTGCTTGACCACAGCACATCCAGTTGCTGTAGGCGTATTGCGGATTAGCACGGTGTTGCGAAAGCAGACGGTTTGAAATTTTGTTGCGCCAAGCCGCATGTGGATAGTAACAAAAGGCAAAAGGGCGCGCGAATTGGAAACGATCAGTCTTACACTTGAAATGTCAGTGGTACTTGGCCTGCTGGCACTTACCGTCTTTCTGTTTGTCTCGGAGGTCGTTCGCATTGATTTTGCGGCGATCATGGTCATGGTGCTGCTGGGGCTTCTCAGCCAGTTGCCAGGCCTTGGCTCACTTGCCGACGTTAGCCGATTGTTTGATGGTCTTGCCTCGAACGCCGTCGTTTCGATCATTGCCGTCATGATCATCGGGGCCGGTCTGGACAAGACCGGGTTGATGAGCAACGTGGCGGCCTTGATCTTGAGACGGGGCGGCAAGACCGAAACCAGAATCATCCCCATCGTTTCCGGCACGGTCGGGATCATATCTTCCTTCATGCAAAACGTTGGGGCTGCCGCATTGTTTCTGCCGGTCGTCAGCCGGATTTCGGTGCGCACCGAACTGCCGTTGAGCCGATTGCTGATGCCGATGGGGTTTTGCGCCATTCTCGGCGGCACCATGACGATGGTGGGATCTTCGCCTCTAATCCTGCTGAACGATCTGTTGAACAGCGCCAACCAGTCGCTACCGGCAGATCAGCAGATGGCTCCGTTCGGGTTGTTCTCCGTCACGCCCATCGGCATATGTCTGGTCGCGACAGGTATTCTCTATTTCACCTTCCTTGGCCGTTGGGTTCTGCCAAAGGGCAACAAGACCGGCGACGGAACCAGCGCGCAATCGTTGAAGGATTATCTTAAGAACATCTACGGCCTGAAGACCGATATCTTCGAAGTCACCATCCCCGCCGGGCATCCCTGTGTCGGCGAGACCTTTGATGATCTGATGCAGCGCTATCATGTATACGTGATCGGCAGCGCCTATCACGGACAGCGCTGGTTTGCCCCCGTTATTCAGACCGAGATCACGGCACCCTGCCGCCTGGCGATTCTCGGCCGCCAAAGGGTCATCCATCAGATGGTGGAAGAAGGCGGTTTCATCCTGCATGATGACCTTGATGTCTTTGCCGAGGACTATGCAGCGACAAAATCAGGGGTCGCCGAAATGGTCATCCCGCCGGGATCAGCGGTGATCGGCAAATGCGCTCATGATTTGGTCTTTCGCAAAACCTACGGTGCCAGCCTGCTCGCCATCCACCGCGATGAAGAAACCATGAGCTATGTGGAAACCGAAGATCACGCGCCCACGCCGGTCGGCGAGGTGCCTTTTCACGCTGGCGATACACTGGTCATTCACAGCACCTGGGAAGCCCTCACCCGGCTGACGCGCGACCGCAACTTTGTGGTGGTGACCACCGATTTCCCGCAGGAAGAGCTGCGCCCCAAGAAGGTGATCTGGGCGCTTATTTTCTTCCTGGTCGCCCTTGGGCTGATCCTGTTTTCCGACCTGCGCCTATCCTTGTGCCTGTTGACCGGGGCGGTGGGGATGATCCTGACGAAGGTTCTGGATATCGACGATGCTTACAATGCCGTCAGTTGGAGCACCGTGTTTCTCCTTGCCAGCCTGATCCCGCTGGGACAGGCCGTGCAATCTACAGGCACAGCGGCGTGGATTGCTCAGCAAATCCTCTCGCTTCTGGAGGGCTGGCCAATCTGGTCGCTTCAGGCTGGCATTGCCGTTCTTGCGACCATCTTCACGCTGATCATGTCCAATGTTGGTGCCACGGTTTTGCTCGTGCCTCTGGCGGTTTCGATCGCCTTTGCCGCCGGAGGCGACCCGGCGATCTTTGCGCTGACAGTGGCGATCTCCACATCAAATTCCTTTCTCATTCCAACCCATCAGGTGAACGCACTGATCATGGGACCGGCAGGCTATAAAGTGATTGACTTTGTGAAGAGCGGCGGGGTCATGACAATCCTGTTCCTGATCGTTTCACTGGTTGTGATGGGCGTTGTTTTTTGACCCGCGACCTCGCCTGCACCACCATTCGCTGACTCCCGGTCAGATAGCCCAGCCCACCCAGCCCTCATGTCTGAGGGCCGGCCCTTGCGGGTGGAGCGACCGGGAATAGCCGGCGGTTCTGGGTATGCTGTTGGCTGATGAAGGAATGTCGCTGGCTCCACTGCGGGATTGGACGTGGAAGAGCAATGCCGGAGTTGGTGGCGCAAAATACAATCTTCTGGTATAAGTTGTGTGTCGGTGTGGGGCAGTTTGGCCTCTGTTGGATGTTTTTTTGAGCCCAAGACCGGCCATCATATAAGACCACGCTTTTTTGCAGAGGTCACAAAACGAATTGTTAGGGTTTTACGCGATAGCGCATCGCGATGGCGGTGATCAGGACGGGATCCACTTGATTTGGACGCCGCCCTATCCCACGGGCTACGCCTTGAACGGGTTCACAATCGAGCGGAAGGTTTTTGAAGATCAGGAACGCTTCCAATGCTTTGATATCACGCCAATTGATTTCGAACGCGCCCGACTTCAGGGGTTTACCGACATTATCGAAGCGCGGGTTTGGGCAACTCCGACGGATCAGAAAGACCCGGCCAGCGGGCCCTGGACCTATCGGATCGTGTTGCGTCAGACGCATGATGACCTGCGCCTCAACAGTTCAGACGCCATCGCAGCGTTTGCGGCCCGCGCCGATGGCACAATTGTCGAGGGCCGGGCCTTCGTCGGATCTGCCTGCAGGCTGACCGGACCCAATATATCGATCATCTGGGTGGTGACGCCGACCCCTAGATCCCCGCTGCGGATCTGTGGCGCAGAAGTGGAGAAGGCCGATTGGGAAGGTGCGCAAGTTATCGCCACCGACATTCAGGTCCCATTCCAAGCCGTTAATCCAGCAACACCAGATCTCGACTCAGAAAGAGCTCTCGCCGTCACGCGGGCGCAGCCAAATCCGCTGAACGGTGAGTTCGCAGAGGTCTCGCGATACGGTAATGTGGCATATGGCAGGCATTTCGATGCAGCCGCCTTCCATGTCACCTCGCATGACCCGGACGCAGAGCGTAGCAATTGGGATACGACCCCGCTTGGGTTTGTTTTGGCAGCCACCGCCGTCGATCCAGCCTGGCGCCGGGCGCTTGGCTTCGGGTTCCTGGACAGGTTCGATCTCACCGATGGTCAGGCCTACGATTACCGGATTTCGGGCCATGTGCCTCGGGCCGACCGGGACGAGGCCAGGCATGATTTTCACACCGTTCCGCGTGGCCAATCCCTGCCCCGCAATTTCCGCCTCGGTGATCTTGAACTGCTATGCTTTGCTAACCCGGTCGTTGAGGTTGAAGAAGCGGGAGAGGAGCCGATCCCCCTCTGGAAGGGTATCCGATGCGATGGGCTCTGGCTGTTTCTGCCGGAACCAACCGATCGGATCGCCATGGACGGCTTTTCGGACGGTGCACTAGAGCTGACGGGCATGGTAAGCCATGCGCCGGTCACAACCATCGTTGAGCCGCTCAATGGCCGGACAGTATTTGATTTCGGCACACCCGTGCAGCAGATTCTCGTTAAGGGTCCAGGGTTCTTTTCCGGGTTCATGCCGCGCCCGCTGGCACCCGGGCTTGATCCCAAAGAGCCGGTCGAAATATCCGAATTCATCAGAGGCATCCGCTTTCAGGCGACCGCCCCTCCTGACCCCCCGACAGATATCGAGGCGATCAACCTTGGCAGCGCACTGCGCACCGCGCGCCGTCAACAACGCGACGACACAATCGGGTTTGAGGTGTCGTGGATGCCCCCGCTTCGGATGGATCCCGGAATTCTCAACTGGTGGCCTGCGGATGCAAGCACCGCGCCGCCCACTGATGTGGCAGGGTATCGTCTTGAGCGCAGCTGGGACGGTCAGCCCTTTGTTCCCCCCAATGCGGCGGGCGGGCTCCACATGCCATCACGCAATCGCGACCCCCGAACCGAAGCGCTTGTACCCGGGTCCGATATGCTTGCGGTCTATCCTCCGGCAAACGCAACCGGGCTCGCCGAGGCTGCCGAGGTCCGAGCCATCGACGCCTTCGATGATATACCTCCGCCTTTGGGAACAAATGTCACCTATGGCATATCAAGCGTCGACGCGATTGGGCGCGCATCCGCCAGGGCGCTGGCCCCGCCCGCGCGCTTGGAAAAGCGCACGCGCCCGCCTGTGCCCATCGCACCGCCAAGCCCCACGCCCGCCGATACCGAAGCAGACAGTTTGGTCACGCCCTCCGGCGTTCAGGTTCGCCTTTTGCAGGCCACTGACCCCGATCTCACACCCGCCGAAAGGGCGCGGGTAGACGCGGAAGGCGACATTGTCGTTCTGACCTGGGGTTGGGGGCCACAACAGCGCGAACTCGATCCCCTAGTCGAGGAGTTTCGCATATATGGCGCAGAGGGCCGGTTGGCCGATATCACCGCGACGATCACCTCCGCACCTGTTGCTCTGGCATCGGGTGGCTGGCGGCTTAGCTGCAATCTGTCGCGACCGGTTGAGGCAAATGAATTTGTCGGCACGCGGGTGATACTTGGGCTGGCCTATTCGATCGCCGCCCATGGGGCTGGCACATCAGCCATCATCGACCTTGAACCCGCAACAGCCGATCCAAGCCGCAGCCCGGTTGGCACAATTATGACTCTGATCCGCACCGATGGCGGAGCCGAAGACCCGGAGGCCTGGGATAATCGCCTCGGGACTGTGCCGCGCGTGCCGCTTCCGGCGGACCCGCAGGCAACCGAAAGCTACGAGATCGCCCTTCCCGCAGCCTGGATCAGCGTGTCGCCTGCCAGCCGCCGCCAGATTCGCAGCTTTGGTGTTAGTGCCGCCGATGGAGAGCCATACGTCACAGACAGGCGCGCGGCGATTGAACCCTCCCCGAGGCCCGGCAACGAGAGTCCGGTTTCAGGTGGTGAGGTGATAGCGCGCTACCGTGGACGCCCGACGCTCGCCATCGCCGATCTCGGACCTGTCGCCTCTGTAACGCTCGACCGCGCTGGCGCCGATCAGGTGCATCTGGACTTCGAACCGGCCAATTACCTTCCATCCGCAGCCCCCGCAGCGCAACCCAGGATGCGCATCGAACGGGCGCCAGCCAGCGCCGTGTTGCCGAGGATCGTCATAGAGGCCAGCGGTATCAGCCTTATGGACAGTGCCGGTGCCAAGACGCCCTGGGCCCTGTCACCCTCTGACGAGGCGGCCCTGCGCATAGAAGCTTCGGAGCGCGCGATTTCGGACCGGTTTCTGGCACACGCGGCGGCGCGGCTTACCGATATCGGAGAGAAGTTCCAAATTGTTGCGGACGCAAACCCGTCCATCTCGACGCGCGACATGCTTCCCAATTCCGCAGGTCGGTGGGTGTATCGACTAAGGGCACTCGACGCTGGTGGCAGAGCGTCGCTTGAGGGGCAGGTGCTAGAACTCGTGGTGCGAATTCCGCAGCCCGCGCGTGCAATTCTGCCTCAGTTGACGGGCCTTGATCTGCAAGCGGGCATCGCAACAGTGAACCTGCAGGTTCGCGGGTCCGGCGCACGGGTCTTTCTGGTGACCAGCAACGACTCGCGCGTCTCAGTGGCGAGGGCGGAAATGTCTACCATTCGCAATCGGCCCGATCTGGATATCAGCGATCGTTTCTTTGTGCGGGATGATCGCGGGACGCTTTTGACATCCACCGAAGTCACTCCGATCGCGGACGGCACTGTCAGCCAGGTATTTGCGGTCCCAGATCGTGCCCATTTCCATGTGTGGGCCTACGCCGTGAGCGCGGACGGGGTGCCATCGCGGCTTGTCGGCCCTCTTCACGCCTTCCGCGGTTACCCGGCGGAGGGTGTATAATGCTGAGGAGCCCGTTGACATCGAGCACAGGCTGGACCTGGGACCTTGGCCTGGCAACCGATTTGCCCAAGAAGTTGAAGGCGGCCTTTCCCTCGACTGCGCGCGGGGCCGCAGGGGCAACGGAACCTGTCGTGCGCCCGCTTGCGATTGTTAACCTAACGGGCGTGTCAACAGGGTTTGTCTATCCGTTCACCGGGCCGCTAAACCATCATCAGAACGGGACCACACACTGGGTCTGGGGGCGTGCGGCGGACCCCGCAAGACACCCGGCACTATTGGCACTGCTGACTCTTGGTAACCCGCTGATCGCGCTACGCTTCACCGACCCGACAGTGGCTGCCAGCGACGCCTTTCCGTCCGAGGGCCAAACGAGCGGGACCGCCATCGAACTGACCAGCGGGACGGCGATTTCGGTCGATGGGCTATCAATCGTCGCCGCTTACCCGCTGGCCCCCGGCCTTGATACGCTTGCGGTGCTGCGCGATCTTCGCGACAAGCTGACCGCAGCCGGGATCGCGGAAACGTCTTTTGCGGATCTTGTCACCTCCATGGACAGCATTGCAGCACCAATGCGGCTGCTGGAGCCGAGCGGAACGCCTGTCACAGGTCGCGAGGTTACGCTGACGCATTCCGGCGGAACGACCACCGCCACGCTCGATACAAGCCATCGCGGGGATATCCTGTCCGCAACCGGGATCGCCCGGTCTGGCCTAGGTGCTGCCCCCACGTTGGCAATTGCCGCTGCCGGCGAGGAAATCACCGCGCGCGCGCCCAGCGGTGCTGCGGCCTCCGGCGCGTTACCCTTAACGGGGACAGAGGCTCATATCGATTTCGCGTCGCTCAATGAATGGTTTGCGCCGCAAGGTTCAACGGCGCTCCAGCGTTTCAATCGCGGGTGTCGGGTGACGCCTTTCATCAATGGCCCCGAGTTTTTCGACCACCTCTTTACAGAGCTCCATGCGACCACCTTGCCTGTCCCGCCGGGCAGCCCCAATCCGCTTCTCTATCTTGCAGGCTATGCGATCGATCATTCCGCGAAACTCGCCTCCATTGCCTCGGCTTTACCGAACCGTTCCCTGATTGATGTCACCGACATGCTCAGCTCAGACGGGGCGGAAGCCCGGTTTCTCGCCTTGCAATTCATGCAACTTGAACCGGGTTTCCTCGACGATGTGGAAGTTGGCGCGCGCGTTGCGGCCCTCATCCTCGCGATTGCCGGAGGTATTGCGACTTTTTTCCAGGATTCAAAATCCTGGGATCAGCTCAGCTTCTTTGGCCATACCCAGGCGCTTGCGGCCGTGCTTTTCTTCGGGGCAGGCAGCCTCAACGACATCCTCGAAAAACTTGAGCCAAACCGGGGGGCCATTGACGCGCTTGCGGCGCTGCCCGGCGTGGAGGCGCATCTTGATCCCTACCCTGCCGAATGTCCCGACAACCCCGCCTGTGTGCCGTCGAATGAGTTCGTTTCGCTGGTCCACGGAGCGCAAAAACGCTTCAACGCCTTCCACCAGAAAATAGCTGTCCTGCGCAATGATGCCGGTCTGCACGCCTATTGCGGCGGGATTGACCTGAACCCCAACCGCCTTGATGACCGCGATCATGGCAGGCGCGCGCCCTACCATGATGTGCACGCCCGTGTTGACGGTCTGGCGGCAGGCGAATTGGCCCGGACGTTTTCCGAGAGATGGGCCGAAACCGGCGGCACGGGGCTTGAGATCGATACTCCGGGTGCGTTGGCTGGCCTGCCGACAGATGGGCCCGACATCGTTCAGGTGGCACGCACCTATTTTGGCCCGTCGGCGACGGATGCCTCGCGTGCCCTTCCTTACGCCGCAACCGGCGAGCGGACCATTCTCGACACAACGCTGGCCGCCATACGGCGCGCCCGGCGATACATCTACATCGAAGACCAGTACCTGACCCCGCCGCTTGAATATCGCGCCGCACTTGTCGCTGCTGCGGCATGGGTGTCCGGCCCGCTTATCATCGTGGTGCCCGAAACGCCGGACCAACCCTTTGGCTTCGCCCCCCGGCAGAACTTCATCATGGATCTCGAAGCCGCCTGGGGCGATCGGCTGAAGGTTGGCACGATGCGCGGCCAGTTTTCGCGCAGCCAGACCAACCGGACAACCGCCGTCGGGCGGCTTTGGCTGATGGAGGATGTCGAGGACACCGGCGACGAGATTACCGTCGGCCCACCCTCTCGTGTTCCGGATGCACCGTTCTGGCTGGTCGTCGATAACGAGGCGATGCGGGTTCTGGGCAAAGCCGCAGCAACAACCACGACCGTGAGCGTTCGTCTGAGGGTCGATCGGGGCGACACAACAAATCTGTTCGACGACGCCAAGGGAACAAAACGCGCCAAGCACAAAAAACACACCCCTGCCACTGCGGGCATCTTTGCAGGTATCTATGTGCATTCCAAAATGATGCTGATCGACGACTGTTTCGCATCGATCGGGTCGGCAAACCTCAATCGGCGCGGGTTTTACTCTGACGGCGAGTGCAACATCTTCGCGCTGCGCGAAGACCTCGCCCATGGCAACAACTGGATTCGCGAATTGCGCACGCGTCTGTGGAGCGAGTTGGCAGGCGTGTCTGAATCCTTCGGTGCCACGGCATTCGCGGATCCTTCGCGAAATCTTGACCTGTTTGACCGCAAGTTTATGGTCGGCAACCGCTTCAGCCCATTTGCAGCCCAACCCTATCGGTCCGAATTCGATGTGCAGGCCGACTTCACGGCGTCTTCGTCGAAACTGGCGGGGCTTGGCTTCATACTGAAGGCGGCAACCGGAATGGGCCAGGTTATTGCCGGAACCAATTCCGAGCCGCTGTTTGATAGCTTCATCGATCCGTCGAGCGAGGTTGCGCCATGAGGTTCACGGATCTTTTCCTGAGTTTCGGCAGCGCCTGGCCGCGGGAGTTCATCAACACCGAATGGCCGCCTGATAGTAGTGGCGATATCGCAGGCATCTTGGCTGAAATCGATAACGCCGTCCGTATTCACGACGCCGCGACTGACATCGGCGCCGACGGCACGGTGAGCCTGGTGGGCGAAATGAAGCTGGTGACTGTTCCGGCCCGAACCGAATTTGTCAGCGGCATCTTCCCTTCGATCCGGTTTGCCTTTGCGGGCGAAATCGACTGGTCCTCGAAGTTCCACTTTGCGATCCAGCCAACCGGGGCGTTCACGCTGCACATAGACGAACTTCCCCTTGAGGTGCTTCTGCCCGCCGACCTGCTTGCGGCCCATCCTGATGAAGACCTGCGCGAGACCGACAAGGATATTACCCTGACCGAGAGCGCCGACCGCTCTGTCATCAAACGCGATTTCCGCCTGCTGATCGAGCCCGAGGGCACGCTGCGGCTGGAAGCACATTTGCCGATCTCAATTGGTCCCTGTCGCTTGATGGGCATTCCCATGAAGGCGGTGCACGACCTGACTTTCATTGCGTCGCCGGGGCGCGCGTTCAATGTTCATGACTGGATTGTCCGCCCGATGGATGCGGGGGACTTTCCGCCCATCGCGGGAGGGGGTCTTGGATTTGGCGGGATCGAAGTGGATTGGGAGGCCGAAAATAGCCCGATGGCGAGCCTGGGGGAGGCGCTGCATATCGATCCAAATGCGGAACTCGTGCTTGAGGATGTGGTTCTGCCCGCGCTCTTCCTCCCGCCTATCCCACGGCATGGAACCATCGGGCTCAGGCGCGTGATCGACCCCGGTGAATCGCTCGAAGATCACCTGACCTTCGAAGGCGCGCCGATCAACATCCCGCTTGGCGACAGCGCCAGCCTTTTCTTCAATCAACTCTACTTCCGCACTCCCGATATCGAAAAAGACCTAATCGAAGGCTTGAGCCTTGAGGCCGGAATCTCGGTCGCCTTCGGAGATGATGACGATAACAGATGGGAGTTCGAGATCGGCCTAATCGATGGCGACGTCCTCAGGGTCAGCGTCGCCCGGCCGCTGCCACCTGCCGGGTCGGAAGACATCCCGCTTATCCATCTAGATCTGTGGAAGATCGTACTCGACATCATGCGATTGCGCGCAGGCGTTTCGCTGCAGGAGCTGACCAAAGACGAGCCCGATGCGGGCAAAGCCGTTCAGGTTCTTGGTGACATCCTGATCCGCGAAAAGCCCGATGAAGAAAGCGAAGACAGCCCCGTTGACGTGGAAACTCCAGACGGCAAGCCTTTCGAAGTTGCGCTGACCGATATCGGCTGGGATCGCGGCGATATTTCGGGCAACATTGTGAGCCCGAACGGCGCGTCTCTGACCGTGGGGCCATTTGCGCTTGAGATTTACGAGATGGGTCTCGTCGCGGAACATGGCGCCACTTATTTCAGTATCTCGGGCGGCATTCGGCAGGACACGTCGCCATTCGAAGGCAAGGTCTGGTTCACGCGGTTACGCGGGCCGCTGGCGGGAAACCCGGACGCGCCGGGCTTCAAGCTCGACGGTTTCGGGGCCGAGTTGAAGGTGGAAGACGTGGTCGAGGTGTCGATCCACGGGCTGTTCCGCAACGAACTTTTGCCTGATGGAACCAGAATCAAGGAACACGGCCTCGGCGGCAAGATCGTCATTTATTGCGGGGGCAACAAGTGGGGCCTGTCCTGTGACGTCTTCTGGGGCGACAGGATTCCGCCGGATGATCCGGCTACGAATTATCTTTTGTTTCAGGTCGTATTGTTTGGCGCCATCCCCATGGGGCCCATGGAACTTCAGCAGATCGAAGCGCTTTATGCCGACGCGTTGACGCCAAAGCTCAAGTCGGAAGACCGGGAAGCGGGCGAGTTGAAATACTATTCCTGGCTCAAGAAATCACGACCCACGGCGATCGCCGAGAACCGCGGGCTGTCGCAGTGGAAACCTGAAAACGGCGCCTGGGCTTTCGGCGCAGGGTTTGGCATTGGCTTCCCGGGCGTGGGTGACAATTGCAAGCTGGTGGCCTTCGGGCTGGGCTTTGACAGCGAAGAGGCCGCCGGGCTTGTCATCGTGGTCGAGTTCTTTCTGTTCAAGGCAAAGAAACCACTCGCATTGGGGATCTTCGAGTACGACTTCAAGCGGGACGCATTTGTCCTGCAGATCAAGATCGACATTGATCTGCAGGAACTCATCGACAACTTCCCGGAGCAGCTGAAGATCAAGCTGGGCGGGGAACTCACCTTCGGTAACAAGCCCGGTATCGTTGCCTTTGGGCGGATCGAGAAGCAGGATACATGGCTTGGGGCAACGATCGAGATTGACCTCAGCGACATTTTTGAACTGAAGATCCGCGCCGCGTTTTGTTTCGAATGGGTCGACGGCGAACATACTAGCGTCGGTTTCATCTTCTCGCTGAAAATCCTCGGAGATATCCGGGTCGTGCGCCTAGAGGGATGGGGGTCGCTTTTGGCGATCCTGCGCTGGATGGCCTCGGGCACCGGCGACTTCGTGGCGCGGCTTTTGCTTGAGGCGGGTTTTGCGCTCACGCTCTTCGGATTCCTGCGTTTTGGTATCTCGATGTCACTGCTGGCCGATTGGCTGGCCCATACACCGGATTTCTTCGTCTTTCGCGCAACCTTCCGGATCGAAACGCCGTGGTTCCTGCCCGATGTCTCATTCACCTGCGAGGTTGTCGAAGGAAGCCTCGAACCCCCTGCGCGTGGGGTGCTGACGGCCCCACTTCTCGAAGCGACGGGATCGTCCGAGCAGGGCATCGCAAAAGCAGAGGTCAACCGGCTCGACGGGCTCGCGGGCTCCGAGACGCCCGCCCTCTTCAGCCATGACGACCTCCCCAATTCCGGCGCGGCCTGGCAAGGGGCGGCCACACCGCTGCCTTTGCATGGAAAGCTGGAGATACGGTTCTCGGCCATGGTCGCAGATCGCCTTGGCATCGGCGAAATCGACCCCGATCTTGGCGTACAAAGCACCGGTGATGACGACGTCAAACTCACCACGCGATATCACCTGACCGGACTTGAGGTCAGACGCCGCCCGATTGCTGGCGGGGCATGGGAGACTGTCGAACAGATCACCTCTGCGGCTGATACGCGCAAGTTCCGCTGGAACTGGGATCTTGATACCCGTACCGGCGGCAAGACGGCGTCAAAGAAACTGATCCTGAATGGATCGACCCCGTTCTCTGTCGGCTACTCCAACCCTGCCGCCGACGCCGAAATCCTGACCGAAAACCCCGCGTTCCCATGCTGCGCACGACGCGAACCCGACGTGGCCCGGTTTGATTTTTGCGATGATGCGCTGGGCGTAGAGCCCCTTGGCGTCGCCCGCGCGCTGTTCTGGATCGAACGCGATGGATTCGCGCCAATCCGCGTGCGCGGTGGCGCCCATGTGGTGGTGCCACCAGCCCGGCCAGGAGCAGATTGCCCGCAGGTGGGCAGCTTTGCCCTTGGACCCGCACCGGTATTGTCATTGACCTCGGAAGAAGACCTATATGAGGCCGCGCTCAATTTCACCTCGGCAGGGCGGCAGCTTGATTTGGTCATCATCGCCCGAAATGCCGAAGGTGACATGGTTTTCAACCACATAGACGCCATTTCAGGCGGCAGCGCTTTCTCGACTTTGCGGGTGGCGCCGGGTCAACCTTTCCGCTCCCTGTCGGTCTATCTGTCACCCTCGTTCGATGACCAGGAAGACGAAACCGAGAAACTCCTGATCCACCACGCCTTTGTGCTGGATTGGGTCGAGTGTGTTACCTGGGACGACAAAGCGCAAGCGGAGGCGGACGCTGATCGCTGCGACCGTACCGACAGCGAGGGCGACGGCGACGTCACGCCCTTCCTTCCGCAGCATGAATATGAGGTGGCGATCACCACCCAGATCGGCGTGCGCCATTCTGATACCGAATGGGTCGAGAAACCGGTAACGGAGCATGTGCGCTTCCAGACCTCCGGCCCACCGGGATTGAACGAGACCTCCGAACCGGGAACCGAGTTGCAGCCCCATGTCGTCGATGCGCGCGCAGGTGGGCGAGGGTTGCTCTACCGATCCGAAAGCGTGCATCTCGTGCTGTCATCCGACCTCAAAGTCTTCGGCCCCGGACTGCCCGGAACAGATGAATTCGGCTACCGCCTGCCCGTCACACTGACAGTTGCAACAGCATTTGAGGCCAATACCGATCAGCAAAGTGCCAAAAGCAGCTTTGAGGGCAGGGAATGGTTCCTGGAACGCCGCGCCAGCGCTCTTCCACGCCTCGCCATCGTTCTGAGGGATCCTGTCTTCGCGCTCGCCACCGATGAGCTCAAACTTCGGCTGCGGGATCTGACAGATGCCGGGACCGGGACCTGTACGCCCGAAGAACACTGGAAAGAAACCCGCCCGCGTCTTGGCGTTGACCCTTTCGATGCGCGCGGTCGCCCAATATGGCAATCGCGCTCGACCTACCGAGCCTCAATGCGGCTCGAAGGAAGCCCGCTGGTAGATCGAAAACCATTCGAAACCGCTGATCTGGCTGCGTTCCTGACAACGACCGGAAGCTGGGCGGTCGAAGACGGTTTCCTGCGGGCAACGGGTGAGGCGACGGCGCGTTTCGGGGAAGCGGATTGGGACTACCTGCATCTGGAACTTGCGGCTGATCTTGAAACCGGCGACCAGATCAGCGCCGCCGCTTTGGTCGATTCTGGCAATGATGGCGGCGGCCTGCGCTTCCTGCTGTCACGCGGAGCGGGCGACACCGGCACGCTCGAGGCTCGCCCGGCAAGCGGCGGCGCGGCTCTTGGATCGGTGGCGCTTTCGAACCTGAGTGACACCGTAAACCTGCAGATTGACACATTTGCCGACCGGATTCGGGTGCGAGCCGGTGGCGAGGCTCTTAGCATTGACCGTGAGGATCGGGCCGGGGGTCTTTGCGAGATTGGCGCTCGCGACGCAGCCATACGGTCGCTTGTGGTGCGCGGGATCGAAATGGTCGGGTTTGACTTCAAAACCAGCGCCTATGAGACATTCGAGGACCATATCGCTTCGGCTGGAGAGCCCGGCGCCATCGCGATTGGAAGCGGCGCAGAAAGCCTTGCCACGCTTATGCCCAGGCTCGGCGGAGAGATAGATGCGGCGATGGCACCTGACGCCGACGATGCAGAACGCGAACGGGTGTTTAACGCAGCCGCTGCCGCTCTGGCTCAACCGCTTCGCGAAACAACCGACCGGCTGCATCTGGATGTGGCAACGAACGGGTCCGATCGCTGGCTCCTGCTCGAGTCGCCGGAGCCGATGGATTTTGTGGAAGAGATATCCCTGTCGCTTCAACGCCGCGTCGTCATCCGCACCCCCATCGACTTCGATCTGGGAGGTCGGCTCCGCGATTCAATCGCAACCATTTTCGATCGTCTCCCCTTTGCGCGCCCTCCCGTCATTCGTCCACCCCGTCGGTTCGATCTGCCCGGGCAAGGCCCGTTCAGGATGCGGGCCATCAGTCGGACATTGCCAACATCCCAACTTCCGCGACTGGGCACCTTCGGTCGGCGCCTGTTTGAGCGACCCGAACCTTTGCAACTGGCCCCTGGCCACAAGCGCCAGGATACGTTTCGGCTGGAGTTTGCAAACAACTCGCTGACGGTCACAGACGAAACCACCGGCAGGATCACCCGGTTCAAGCCCCCGAAACTGTCGGCAAAGGATCGCGCCGCCCTCTCGGATGCGATCATCCGTTTCGACCGGTTCGGGCGGATCATTGAGTGGCTTGGCAGATCTCGCGTGGAATGGCACACCACACCGCTGCGCGTGATTCAAAACGCCGAGAAGTCGAAAGTCCTGCTGCTGCCAACGAGCGCCAACGCCTTGCCAAACGGCGACTGGCGTATGAACCTTCACTTCGTGCGAAGATGGTTTACAACCTCCGCCCCCGTCGGACCGGATAATTCCTATATTGCGGATGCACAGTTTGAGTTTCTGATCACCTGACGCGGAACGCGCTGATCTGCAAAGCAATATGCCGAAAACTGCTGGCCCCGTTCCGACAACAGGAATCCGGGTTCTTCCCGCTCTGGCATCCATTTTCCATAGTCATGAAACACCAATTATATGAGGTCCGCCCTGCGGCGTCCCTTTAGGGTGGAACGATAGAGCATCTTGACGAGCTGCAAGCGTCCGTCACAAATCTCGCCGCTCATATTGGCTTGCAACATAGTTGGTGAGGTCGTATCGAATTCGAAATACCAAGACCCGCTGCGCTGTTGTAGCCGACCTCTCATAACGATTTCAGAGGCGGTATCAATCAGAGCCATATGCCGCCACGTTCCTTTGTCCTCGGCAGGGTCCGCAAAAAGCAGATAGCCCTCAAACCACTTGTCATCAGAGGGATCCCATTCCGCGAGCACACCCATCAGCACCGGCGCCTCAGGTGCTGTAGAGAGTTGTTCCGCAATGCCGCGCACTGGCAAAAACTGCCAGTCCAGTCCCAGCCCTTCGATGATCTGCGCATCACCGGGAACAAACGAAACATCCATTGGATCGTCTTCGAACGCGCTCAAAGCTGCGCGGACATCGACCTTTCGCGCTGAACGGATTATCGCAAGCTCGCCGCAATCATCATCAATCTTCACCGGCTCTTCACATGGCCAGCCAGCAAAGCCTGCGCCCTTCAGGTGATGTCGGGCAGATAACAAGAGCACGGCAAATTTCGCGTCACGCTCCACCCGTCCGTTGGAACAGCGTTCAGCGCGCTTGATGGCATCACGCGCAGAGATATCGCCCAGACGCCCGAGCGCGCGTAGAGTTTCGCGAAGAACAGCTGTTTCTGGGTCCGCAAGAGTCCGGACAAGAATTTCGGTCAGATTTGAGGGCCTGGTTCCGGAAAAAAGGCGCACCGCTTGGGCACGCAATGACGCATTCCGCGTTTGATCCTGAAACACATCCGCTAGATCGTAAGCGACATCAGCATGTCGCTGGCCTGCAAGCAAGGCCAGGGCCGTCCCGACCGCTAGACGGTCACTGCGCCCCTCCAGGATGGCGCGCAATTCCGAAGCGCTGAAGTCTGACGGTCGGTTCAATATGATTGTCACGTTACATCTCCTAAAAGCTGCAGCCGTCCTGAATAAAGCAATCGCGGCGCATGCCGCGCCCCTGGCTGACGGTCAGGGATGTGCCGGAGCCACCTGATTCCATGAGGTTCCCCGAGATGTTGCGATGTATGCGCCCGAGCCCATGGCCCAGCTCATGGGCAAGAAGCCGGGGCATCTGAGGGCCTGTGATCGGGCCCCCGTTGTGCCTGAAGCCGATGACGCAGCCATTGAACACGTAGTGGTTCTTGAAACAGGTCGGAACGGCACAGATGCCCGCCTTGTTCTCGCCGCCGGAGGTCACATTGTATTGCGGCACCATGAACACATCCATCGCATCGTCGCTGGACCCGCGAAAGCGGCGTGTCAGGCGCTTGGCTTCTCTCTTGCTGGTGATCACCTCGGCCCCATCCGCCTGCTCACGGGTGATCTCGTGATAGCGCACGCGCCCGATGCCGATCCCGACCTGGCCCAGAATATCGCGCGCGCCTTGAATACCGAAAGCAAGGTCCTGCAAATCGTTGGCGGCAAAGTCATCACGCACGACCAAGATGATGTCCAGATGCAGATGATCGCCCCGCAGCGCCTCGATCTGATCGCGGACCGAAACGGTCCCCAGCCCGACGGGACGCCCATCAAGGAAGCCAAACAGGTGCCGAAGGAGGGATGCTTCCTCCGTTGGCGCATCTACGCAGGCCAAAACGTCTCTCAGTGAAACATCCATCTTGAACCCCCTTTATTGAAGGCAGATCAAGATCTGGACCATCCCGCGCCCCTCGGACAACGTTCCAAGCGATTTGCCGATGACAGCCCCTGTCGCCCGAGCCCGATCCGAGACCCGCATCGCGTGGCCTTCGATCGGTGAGGTCGTGAGCAGGTCGCCAACATTGATGCTGCCAAGCGCGGAATCCGCCTTCACGAACACGCGGCCCAATACCGCCAGATGGCACCGACTGCCCTCTTTGGCATCTGCGTCCTGCCCTAGGATAACCCCAGGACGCAGGCCGCCTGCCCCCGAGACGACGCCAGCGACAGCGGTGTCATACTCCGAAGTCGAGGGATGCAGCTTTCCGCCCTCACCTATGACCATCACTGTGCCGGGCCCGTTTTCGCGCGCCTGATCGCCCAGATCAAATTCTTCCGCGCAATCGGCGACGTTGTTGGTAAAGCGCACGTCCCCTGACAGGTTCATGTTGCCAGTGTTTCCACTGAGGTGAATCGTGTTGTTGCCGTTGTCGTTCTTAACAAAAAGATCACCGGAGGTTCCGAACCGGCCAAGGCCGACATTTCCCGTGGCTCCGTTCAGCACCACGGTCTCCTGGCCGCCATCATCCCTGAGCGCGAGCAATCCGGAATTGCCCGATCCTCCGAAACGGGCCTCGCCCGTGGATCCGTTCAACGTAAACGTATCCGTCCCGGAGCCATCTTTGACAAACAGCGCTCCGGCCTCACCACCGCCGGGCGCTCCCAGCCCGACATTACCGGTCTCACCGTTCAAAACGATGGTGACGGTGCCGTCTGCCCGGCGCATCTCAAGCCGTGAATCCGTGCCGTGCCCACCCATGCGCCCATGGCCGACTTCACCGTTGAACACGACGGTTCCGTCACTGGAGTCGTTGCGCAGTTCCAATCTGCCACGGGCTCCGCTGCCGCCAATGGTTGCATTCCCATTGTCCCGCAATTGGGCGCGGAGTTGACCGGAGTCCGTCCGCACTTCGGTACGGCCCGACGCGATGACAGCACCACTGGACCCATCGATCTGGACCCCTTCATTGTTGCCCACGACGCGAATGGTGCCGGGATTGTCCGACTGCCCGACGCGCACCGAGCGCCCGTCCGCGTTGAGGTGAATTGTTGCATCACCCAAATTCTGGCTCGTATTGGATGCGTCGAATAGAAAGATATCGCCGTCAGATCCAGCACCGCCAAGCAGGATGTTGCCCGTTCCGCCTTGAATTTGAACGATATTGCTCAAATCCGATCGCCGAAGCCGGATGATACCCAGATTGGCATCAAGCCGCATCAACTCGTTGCCGCTGTCATCAAGCAACACAAGGTCTTGACCGGGCTCCAGAACCAGATCATCCGATGGCGCTTGTATATCACCAATGTCCGTATCGACAGGCATCTTCAAAATCCTTTGTGATAAATCAGTTCTGCAATTATAGCACGAATCCTGTGCGCGATCAGCGGCAGTCTCCCAGCGTCCCAGCATGGTTTTCGGTTGGAGTTTGTGCTGACCCGGACAGTCTTGAGACTTGTCCGGGATCAGCCTCTGTTAGCCTGATCTGTAGACTGCGCGATTGGCAACCCACGCGTTCTCTATTTTGCCTTGCATTTAAGTAAACGAGAAATGGCTGCGGCGCATGTCCAAACAGTATGGACAATGATAGCCCGCGTGTCGGGCTGATCAAGCTGGCCTCCTGAAAACAAGAACGGGCACGACCTGTTGCGTGCCCGTACCTTTTGGGGAAACAATTAAACCAACGTCTTACTGACGTAACCATCTAACAATTCCATCATGACACAAAACACTGTTGGCCTTCTGTGAAATGGATCACGGTTGGACAAAAAATCCGTGCCTCTCCTGCAATCGGCACCACAAATGGCGGATCATTCGAGAGCCGCCGAATATCGAAACACTAGAAGCGCGTCCCGTCCGGGTTTCGATTGCCACCTATCCTAACGAAGCTGCCATTTGAGCCATGACGGATCAGAGCCGCTCGGGACGCCCGCAAGTCGATGAGCCGCCAGTTTTCCCGCGTGCCCGCAGAACACCCGGTCTCCGTATGCCCGCCCCCAAAATACCCGCCGCCAAGTCTCGCCTGAAGCGAGTGCATTACCGCCTGAGCCCTCTAGGTTTTGTGAGGCGTGCAAGATCACCAAGCCGAGCTTTGAGTAGGAGTCAAAGCTACTGGCGCGGCGTCGGCGACCCCTCCGGAAAACTCTCAAACTCTGCCGGGAAGCTCACCCAAGGGCGCTTTTCTTTCGCCCAGACGACACGGCTAGGGTCCGGGCGTGGACTGTCAAAAGCCCCGATGAGCACGCCAACATGTTCGGGACGGAAGTCCAATGTCCAATAGACCGTTGTTCCACAATGCGGGCAGAAGTAGTTTTCGACATCCCGACCGGATTCTGCCTTGCGGGACCAACTCATTTGCTCACCATTAATCGAAACCGCAGATTTCGGAATATAGGCCACTGTCGCAAAGGCTGATCCGGTTCGCTTTTGACACGCGGAACAATTGCAGGCGATACAAATGTCGGCGTCCGCGCTCGCCTCCAGAGTCAGCGCTCCACATTGACAAGATGCACGAGACAAAGCCATTTTTTTCCTCCCCGTAACTAACAGCAGATAGAGGATAGTACGAATGCTGGCAGTCTGTCATTGTGGGATCATTGATTGAGACGCCACCGAGCCCGCCATCTTCCCTTTCACAGGTTCCCCTTGCAGGTGATACCTTTGATAATCCTAAGCAGGGAGCGAGCGTAGCAGGGTCTCAGAGACCACTTGCCGTGTCTTTTGTGCGGATGAGTAGTCTAATTGCTGTGTAAGGCTTGAAGCAGCACGGATCGCCGACGATCTTTGATCTGGCGATACTCTTGATACCACCGCCTTGCTGCTGCAGGGCAAAAGGTGGCATTAAACAAGGAAGCAAGACGCATGAGTCAGTTCTTCAGACTAGGTTTGCTGATTTGCGGCGCGACATTTCTGGCAGCCTGTGATACCGGACCAAATGGATTTGGCACCGCGCCTCCGGGCGTGTCGCAAGCCGATTGGGACGCAGAACAGAAGGCCAAGCGCGAAGCCTTCTACAAGTGCATGAGCGGTCCCAGACCCGGCGGAGACTCCGAGAAGTGCTACGCGCTCAAGTGAAGCGAACCAGCAAGACGCCATTGTCATGATCGGTGCCTTGGAGCGGGTCGCAGGCCTCATGGAAGGGCCGGTTTCACGACGACCTGCCACGAAATTCTCCTCGCCTCCTGAATTCCCCTGCGTTTTCGCAAATGACCGGTTTTATGCGCCTGCATCAGATTCCAGCACAATTGGCTCTCGTAAGTCGAGACCCGGCGCGCAGCTTTTGAGATGCGTCGAGAATCTGGTATCAGGGCTTAAAGCGATCCAAGGAGTTCAGAATGCCCCAATACAACGATATGTTCGAATTGACGGTAGAAGACATGGACCTGATCGAAAGGTCGTTGCGCAATCTTCCTGAGGCGTTGCCTCCAGAAGGGCGAGAGGAAACAGAACGCCAGATTCACGATTTGTTGGGGCGTTTGCACAACCAGAAGATCTTTTACCGGCCCAAAAGTGGCGTTTATATCGGTGGATAGCGACGGTGTTGTGCGCGCGCCGGGGATAAGGTGAGCGCTCCACTCTGAGAGTGCCGCGCGGCCTCGCGAGCGAAACCGGGCACGTCTGCGGCCCATGAACGCATAGCTTATGTGAAATTGTTCACTGCGCCCGCCCCGGTGGTCCTGCTAGCTCGTTAACCATTGTGAAACTGCTCGGGAAGGTCACCATGAAACTCAGCGCCCTGGAAGCCATTTGCTTGTTATTTGCGAGCGGGGTAGCCGCCTCTGGGTTCGTTGGGGCCGCAAACGCTCTGATTTCTGCCGTATGAACCTGCAGGTCCCGCTGCGGCCTTTGGTTGCAACAATAACCTTCATTTGGCATTATTGTTAACCATACTGGCAGGGAATTGCAGAAACCGGCCAAAATACTGGAACGATATTGACCAAGCGAAATACATTTGGCCAACAAGGACACAAGAGAGAGAACCCTGGTATTCATGCAGACACCTTTTCCTCAGATTTTATCCAAGTCCCTTGACGCGCTGGACACTCAAGCCAGATGCGCCGACGCAGTGCATTTGCTGTCAGAATCCCACATTCCAAGGGACGTGGCCGAATGGCTCTCGGAAACCGTAGAGAGGCTCGTGCGCGACGACGAACTGGCACTGGACCTGCATATCTGCTTGTCCATGGCCTCAAACGGCAACGCCCACGGATAGAGCCTGCGTATCGTGCCGCGAAGGCTGATCCGGTCTCGGTTCAGGCCCCCTCCAACGCCATCCACGTGCATGCGATCCGCGAATCCAGTTTTGGCTGGGACCGGCCCGGGCAGCGTTTTTGAGAGGACCCTTGACGATTTTTCCCAAGCGGGCACTGATTGGACCCGCAGGGCCGCAACGCGTTCTTGCGGCATCCACGTCCATGGCTTCATGATCGGCGACACAGGCATTGGCTAAAAAGACGGATACCGAAAGCGAGGTCGGTCAGACGCTTCAGCGGCTGCGTCTGGAGCGCGACCTGACGCTGGCCGATCTGGCCGGACAGGCGCAGCTTTCGACCGCGATGATCAGCCGGATCGAAAACGGCCACGTTTCGCCCTCGCTTGGCACGCTGCAATCGCTGGCGGACGCATTGGATGTTTCGCTGATGGCATTGTTTACCCATTCCGAGCATACGGCCGATGTGCATCACGTCAAAGCCGGGGAAGGGTTGCGGTCGCGGCGCATTACACAAGGCCATGCGCATGATTACATGCTGCTGGGCAAGCATGGTGGACCCGGCGGCAGCTTTCAGTCTGCGCGCATTTGCATCTTTCGCGAAGACTCGGAAAATCTACCGCGTTATCAGCACGAAGGGCATGTCTTTATCTACATGATCGCCGGAGACGCGACCTATCGCTGCGGCACCGAAGACTTCGCCATGTCAGCAGGCGACACGCTGAGTTTTGATGCCATGCTGCAGCATGGTTTCCGCGAGATTCTGAGCGATATGATCGAGATCATCACGGTCTCGACGCGCCCGCAATGATCGCGGTTCCATAGCGTCTTTCGGGGTTGGCACAATACACATATGTGAGTGATTGAATGGGATACATCAGACCGGTTTCTGCCGACAAGACAGGGTCAGATAATCTTCAACCATATCGCCAAAGCTCTGTTCAACGGCACATTCGAATCCGCCCTCGCAGCGCAGCACCAAGGCCTTTAGGCCGAACAGTTCGGAATAGGTCACCGCATCCGCGCCGAACACGGTCTCATGCAGGTCCAGCGGGCAGGCGATGGCCATCACCTGGGACGCGTCCGGCCCGGTGATGCGAAAGAAGCTCAGTGTGTCCGAAACGCGCACGATGCTGATCTCTGCAGGACAAGCGTCGGGTTTTAGCTGCGCCTCCAGCACCTCTTCCTGCGCCAGCGGAGCGCGGGCGAGCCAGTGCTTGCGCCCGATATGGTAGAGCTCCACCCCTCCCCCGCCTGTACGGGTGTTGGGATGGTCCGGCAATGGCGGCAACATGTCCCCGGCCCAGTTGCGCAGTGCATCTGCCGCCCCTTTGAGATCGAAAACAGCGCTCAGGCCGCAACGCTGGAGGGTCACGTCATAGCGCATGTCAGGACCTCAACCGTGTGCCATCGGGGTCGTGAAAGACCGGTTTCGTGATACTGACCGGGATCACCTCATCCTGCAGCCGGACATGGGCGGTTTCGCCTTGCCTTGCGTGGCCGTTCTCCAGCAGGGCCAATCCGACCCAGCGCTGGTTCACCACGCTCCAGACGCAGGCCGTGACCAGACCCTCTGTCGCCTCTTTGCAACCTGCAGGAGTCAGCGGCGCGCCTTCGGGGATTTGCCGGTTGGGGTCCTGCGGCAGGATGCCCACCAATTCGCGCCGGGTCGCCCCACCCGCGCGACGCAGCATCACCGCGCGTTTGCCCAGATAATCAGGCTTTGTCTTCGACATGACCCATCCCATCCCCAGATCGTAGGCATCGACAGTGCCGTCCACCTCATGACCCAGCGACAGAAACCCCTTCTCGACCCGCAGCACATGGTTCGACTCCGAACCCACAGGCAGGATGGCGAAGGGCGCGCCAGCTTCCATCACCTTGTTCCAGAGGGCCATCAGATGGCGCGGGGCGACGTTGACCTCATAAGACAGCTCTCCGGTAAAGCTGACCCGCGCGACGCGCGCCGGAAACCCGGCGACCATACCGTCGCGAATTGACATGAAGGGGAAGGCCTGCGGCGACAGATCGATGTCGGTGCCCAGCGCCTGCATCACATCACGCGCATGTGGGCCGCAGATGGTGGCGTTGTTCCATTGGCTGGTGACGGTGGTGATCATCGCATGCCAGTCGGCAAACTCGGTCTGTAACAGCTTTTCCATATGCTGGTTCACCACATCCGCATGCCCGGTCGATGTCGAGAGCAGCCAGCGGTGGTCATCCAGCCGGAACGCCACCCCGTCATCCAGGATCAGCCCGTCATCCGACAGCATCAGCCCATAGCGCCCCTCGCCGGGTTTCAGGCTGGACATCACGTTGGAATAGATGAAGTCGAGGAAGCGCGGAACATCCCGGCCCTTCAACTCGAATGTGCCAAGGGGCGAGCCGTCATAGACGCCGACAGCCTCGCGCACGGCGCGGCACTCGCGGTTCACCGCCTCCTGCAAGCTCTCGCCGGGCTTGGGGAAGTAGCCGGGTCGCTGCCAGCGGGCGCCTGCCTCATACATCACCGCGCCATTGTCCACGTTCCATTGCGTCACCGGTGTGTGCCGATAGGGTAACAAAACGGTGCCCTCTCGCAGCCCCGCAATCGCGCCAAATGACACCGGTGTATAGGGCGACCGGAAGGTGGTTGTGCCGATCTGCTCAATGGGCACGCCCTGCTGCATCGCAACGGTGCCGATGATGTTGATATTGCCGGTCTTCCCCTGATCCACCCCCATGCCGCCGGTGGTGTAGCGTTTGACATGCTCGATATTGGCATAGCCTTCGCGCAGGGCCAGATGCACGTCGCTGACCAAGACATCGTTCTGAATATCCAGAAACGCTCTGCCGCGCTGCACCGGCACATCCACACGCCAGAGCGGTTCAATCGCATAAGGCAGGTCGGCACCGCCCGCGACGATCCGGTCCAGCGTCAGATCCCCCGCTGCGGCCCCTACGGCGCGGCAGTTCTGCACGGCGCTGTCGGGCAGAAACGCGGCCAGATCCTCGTCATAGCGCAGCGAACTGCGGGACTGCGACCACAGATGCACCGTCGGATTCCAACCGCCGGAATGGGCAAGCACATCACATCTGATCCATTTGGCGAGGTCACCCGACAGTGGCGCGGCCAGCACTGCACGCACCCGCTTGTGACCAAAGATGCCCGCAGCCACGGTCGCGGGATGCACCGGCAAGTCGGGCACCAGATCCAGCGCCGCTTGCGGGATATGTCTGCGGCTATCAAGGATGGCCGTCACGATGAGCCCCGCCGCCGCCAGATCAGCCGCGACCGCATAGGCGCTGTTATTGTTGGTAAACAGCGCCACCCGTTTGCCGGGGGCAACTCCCCAGCGGTTGACATAGGCCTGCACCGAGGCGGCCAGCATCACGCCGGGCCGGTCATTACCGCCAAACACCATGGCGCGTTCGCTGGCCCCGGTGGCAATCACCACCTCACCCGCGCGCACCCGCCAGCTGCGCTCAAGAATGCTGTCCTGTTCAGGGCAGCGTTCATTCACCATCAGCAGGTTATGCTCGCGATAGGCCCAGACGGTGGCGTTTTGCAGATGGGTGACATTCTCCATCCCGCACAATTCGGCGACCGCGTTAGCCACCCAGTCCAGTGCCGGTCGTCCCCCGATACTCAGGGTGCGGTTCAGCAGACTGCCCCCGGCTTCGCTCCCCTCATCAGCCAGGAACACCCGCTTGCCCGCGCGCCCGGCCTCAAGCGCGGCCTGCAACCCGGCCGGGCCTGCGCCTGCGATCAGCACATCCGCATGGGCACGGCGCGCCTCGAAATGGCCCGAGGACGGCGGCTGCGCCGGGGCAGGAGCCAGACCGGCCGCCTTGCGGATCGACGGCTCGAACAGGTGCCAGCCGGGCCATTTGAACGTCTTGTAGTAAAACCCGGCAGGCAGGAACCGGGCCAGCACCTGCGCCACGCCGCCCAGATCGAAACCGGGCGACGGCCAGCAATTGACCGAGCGCGCGCTCAGCCCCTCACGCAGCAGCACCGCGGTGGCCGGACAATTGCCTGCGGCATCCTCGCCCTCCAGCTGCACCAGCGTCGCCGGTTCCTCGGGGCCGTGCCCGACGATGCCGCGCGGGCGGTGATACTTGAAACTGCGGGCGGTGACGCGCACGCCGTTGGCCATCAGGGCCGAGGCCAGCGTATCGCCGTCAAAGCCCTGATAGTCCTTGCCATTGAAACGGAACCGGAGCGGCCGATCGCGGTTGATACGCCCGCCGGTGGTCAGGCGGCTACTCAATCTCATCGGGGGCCTCCACGATGTCATGGGTTCGCGTGTCGCGCCAGATCGTGAGCCACTCGCCGCACCCGCGCGCGTGCCACCAATGTTCCTGCACCGGTCCCAACGGGTTTGGCACCACGGTCAGGTAATCCACCCAGTCCGCGTCGCTGACCACATTGGGGTCGGGTCGAGCCGCGCGCACCGGGCCCCCATAGATGAACTCGCTTTCGCTACGCGCGCCGCAGAAGGGACAGGGAATGAGCAACATGATCGGGTCCCTTCTATCGCGCTGTAGTGGTGCCAGCTTCCATCACGAAATCCAGATGCCGGAACCGGTCAAGGGTGAAGGCGGCCATCAGCGGGTGCGGCGCGCCCTTGGCGACCAGATGTGCCAGGGTCAGGCCGCCCGCCGGGATCGCCTTGTAGCCGCCCCACCATCCGGCGGTGACGAACAGGCCCGGCACCTCGGTCTGATCCATGATGGGTGAGGCGTCATGGGCGATATCCAGATGCCCGCCCCATTGGCGCAACAGCTTGAGCTTCTTGAAGCGCGGGAACAGCGACAGCATCGCGCTGACCGTATCCTCGAACACATGCTGCTTGATGTCGCGGCGAAAGCTCTGCCCCATGTCCGGCGCGCCGCCGATCACCATCTCGCCCTTGTCGGACTGACTGAAATAGAACCCGCTATCGGGGCAGTTCACGATCACGTCGATCAGCGGCTGCACCGGCTCGGACACAAACGCCGTCAGGTTCATCGTGCGCAACGGCAGCCGCAAGCCCGCCGTTTCGGTCAGCGTCGTGGTATGGCCCGAAACCGCCACCACCACCTTATTGGCCCGCACCGTTCCACGGCTGGTAGCGACCCCTTCGATCGCGCCTTGCGCACCGCGCAGCAGAGAGTGCACCGCAGTCTGTTGGTGGATCTCGACCCCCATCGCATCCGCCGCGCGGGCATATCCCCAAGCCACCGCATCATGCCGGTTCACGCCCGCATCGGTATGGACCATGCCGCAAATCACCGGCAGACGCGCCTCCGGCCCGCCCCCGGTCAGGGCCGGAATACGGCGGCGCAGCTCTGCGGTCGTAATCTGTTCATAGGTCGAGCCATAGATATCCATCACCAGTTGCCGCCGCCGCAGCTCGCGCAGCTTGGGCCAGGTCTGGACCACATCCACCATGGTGCGCTTGGAATGCATCATGTTGAAGTTCAACTCGCGGGTGAGCCCTTCGTACATGGCGACGGATTTGACATAGAACGGGATCGAAGCGTCCCGCATGTAATTCGACCGGATCGTCACCGTATTGCGCGCGATATTGCCGCCACCCAGCCAGCCACGCTCCAGCACGGCGATATTGATGACGCCGAACTCCTTTGCCAGATAATAGGCTGTCGCCAGCCCATGGCCCCCTGCCCCGATCACCACCACGTCATAGCGATCCTTCAAGGGTGGGCTGCGCCAGGCCAGCGGCCAGTTCCGATGTCCCGAAAGCGCATTACGCGCAAGCGAGAAGAGGGAGTATTTTTGCATATTCGTAACAATATTGACCACAGGTCACATTGCGTCAACGGGTTTAGGCGCTGAAGTACCTCATGCCGCGTCCGGGCGGCTTTGCCCCTGACCAACCGCCGATGTATGCAGCTTTTTGATGATCTTTCAGAGAGCTTGACGTCATGCGGCAGGCTCATCCGCAGCTTGGCCTCAGACCTGTGTCAGGGCCACGTCGTGATCATTGGCTTCGGCCTTGATGGCGCGCTCCAGCACCCGGCGGAACTGCTTGGCCCCGGCATCCAACCCCAGGTCGATATGGGGCGTTTTGGCGTGTTTCATACCCAGATGTACCTTTTCCAGCACATCCTTATCCTCCAGAAACGCCATCCGCGCGCCGTCATTCATGAAAGTCGACACTTCGGCATTGTCGGGATCGGAATTGCGGTGCTGAAACCAGAAATACCGGGTCCGGTCCGCATCAATCGGCGTCATGAAATTGTAAGAGATATTGATGAATGTCTCCTCAACCGGCGCCTTGTCATAGCCACCTGTACCCACCGGGGTATAGATCGACTTGTTCAGTGCAATCGCGGGCAGGCACATCTCGTAATGCTGCAGACGGTCGCAATCGCCCTCAAACGCCACCAGCTTGGCATAATAGGGTGAGGGCGGCTTGTTCTCGATCCAGCGCGAGACGATGACACCGCGATCGGTCTTTTCGACATTCAAAGGCTCTTCGTCGGTCCCGGCCCCGGCAAACGAGGTGACATGGACCCAGGCTACATGGCTGGGATCAAGCAGGTTGTCGCAGACCCACAGGTAGTGACAGTCGATATCCATCACCCCGCCATCGGTCAGGCCCCAACTGGCATCGTCGTAATTCTCGACCGGGAGTATCTTGTCGGGATCAGCCAGCGCCGGATCGCCCATCCAGATCCACAACAGGCGATAGCGGTCGACCACCGGATAGGATTTGACCACCGCCCGGCGCGGGGTCATGCCACGCTGGGTGGGGCTGTCGATGCAGGCGCCCGAACAGTCAAAGGTCAGCCCGTGATAGCCGCATTCCACGTTATCCCCCTTCAGGTTGCCCTCTGACAGCGGCAACTTGCGGTGCGGGCAGGCATTTTCCAGCGCAACCGGGCTACCGTCCTGCTGCCGGTAGAGCACGATATTCTCGCCCAGAAAGGTCTCTGCCCGCAGCGCGCGCCCGATATCCGCGCTCCAAGCTGCGACATACCAGCAGTTTCTCAGAAACATGAAAGCGCTCTCCGTCTGGTCAGATGGCTGGGGGTAGTATGGCGCAGCGTCGGCCCCTTGCGCCATGCCCGATTGATAATGACACATATAAGGAACACTAATCCAACCGACCCGCAGGTGGCGGAATATCGGGCTGCGCATCGGCCTCGGAGCGGATCCAGTTCAGAAACTCGCTTACCTTCTGGCTGTCCCTGCTCTCGTGTCGCCGCACCAGCCAGTAAGACAGCGGCGATTGCGTCAACTGCGCAAAAGGCCGGACCAGCCGCCCATCGCTCAGCGCGTCGACGACCAGAGGTTCGCGTCCAAGGGCGACACCCAACCCTGCGATGGCGGCCTGCACCACCATGTTGGACTGCCCCAACCGCCGCGTGCGCAAGGGCGATGGCAGGGTCAGGCCGCATTGCTTTGCCCAGAACTCCCAAGTGGGGCTGGCAGCGCCGTGATGCAGGTTTTCGTCCACCAGCAAACTGTGACGGGTCAGGTCACCGATCCCGCACAACTCTGGCAACAGGGCCGGGGCGCAGACCGGGAACAGCCGTTCGACCATCAGCAGGTCAACCTGATAGCCGGGAAACTCTCCCAACCCATAGCGAATGCCGATATCCGCATCAGCGCCGGAAAACGGCTGCTGGCCGGTATCGGTCGCGATCGAGATCGACAGGTCGGGATGCGCCAGATCGAAGTGAATGAGCCGCGGAAACAACCAGGTGAAGGCAAAGCCGGGCAGGCAGGAGATCACGATCGTGTGGTCGGTGCGGGTCTTGTCGCGCAGCTGCGTGCAGACATCCGAGATCCGCCCCAGCCCCTCGGATATGGCAAGCGCCAGTTGCTCACCCTCGCGGGTCGGGCGCGACTGCCGCGCGCCACGCACCAGCAGATCGCGGCCAAGCCATTCCTCCAGCGTACGCACATGCTGGCTGACCGCGCTCTGGCTGACCCCCAGCTCTGCCGCGGCCGAGGAAAACCCCGCATGACGCACAACGGCCTCAAAGGCGCGCAGAGCAGAATAGGGCAGGTTCAGGATCATATTAGTCACCCTAATGCTTACCATTATCACTTTCAAATGGATCAGAGCCCGTACCGGGCAGTATTTTACAAGCACTTCACAGAAGGAGTGGTTGATGTCAGAGATGACGCCCGAACGGGGTGCGTGCAATCTGCTGGTGAACTGTGCCCACGCGCGGGCCGGTGACCGGCTGCTGATTGCCTATGAACCGCCCGAGTTCGGCTATTTCGATGCCGACAGCGTTGATATCGTCACCCGCACCGCCCGGTCGCTGGGCCTATCGGTCGATGCGGTGGATGTGGGGTTCAACCCCGACAATCCGCACTTGCCTGACGACCTTCTGGCCCGGTTCGAGGCCGCCGACATCATTCTGTTCCTCGCTCGCCTTGGCGATCAGCTGCGGTTCTCGGACATGCCACAGGGCAAGAAGATCATCGTCAGCTTTGCCCTGACGCGAGAGCTGTTCGGTTCAGGGTTTTCCAATGGCCATCACGACGCCTTCATGGAGATCAAATCCGGGATCAACACGGTGCTGGATGCCGCAGAAGAAGTGCGGGTCACCTGCCCGCTCGGCACCGATGTGCGTGGCCGCCCAGTGATGGATCTTACCCCCTCGGGCGACACCTCGATCCTGCGGTTTCCGATGTCGGTCTTCACCCCGGTGCCTGCATACAGCTTTTCCGGGCGCGTCGCGGTCGGGTTCCTGACCGGCACCGGCTCAAAATACTATGACAATTACACGATCGAATTTGACCACCCGGTCTTTGCTCATATGGAACAGGGGCGTCTGACTCAGTTTACAGGCGATCCCGCCAACGCGGCACGGGCCGAGGCCCAATATGACCGGGTGGCCGGGCAGTTCGGCATCGACCGTAATTGCGTGCATTCCTGGCATGCAGGCATCCATCCCGGATGCGGATATCCCTGGGATATGCGCGAAAATTTCGAGCGTTGGGGCGGGGCCGCCTTCGGCAATCCGCGCTTGCTGCACTTTCACACCTGCGGCGCTTATGCGCCCGGTGAGATCAGCTGGAACGTGATCGACCCCACCATCGTGATCGACGGCGTGACCTATTGGGACGCTGGCGTATTCCATGCCGAACGCCTGCCCGAGGGGCCATCGATTCTGGCCCGGCATTCCTGCGCGGCGGCGCTCTTTGCCGATCCTGATCCCGATATCGGGCTGCGCATCGCGATCTGAGCTGCCGGGCTTGATCGAATCGCGCCGCGCCGGAATAATCCCTTGCTAATAGGGCCGGTTCGAGGTGGCCCTATGGTGCGGAGCACTCCCGTCTCCGGTGCCGGTCTATGCGTCGAGGGTCCGCCCCCGCACCGGCAAATTGTGGAACTCACATGTCCAACGCAATCGTCACGCCGCTGACTCAGGCCCTGGCCGAAGGGAAATTGACACGCGAAGAGCTTAAGGGATTCATGCAGCGCTCGAATGGGCCGGGGCTACGTCATCTGGCGCTTTGGGTGCTGCTGCTGGGTGTCACCACCACCCTGATCACGCTGGCCTGGAACTCCTGGCTGATCTGGCCTGCCATGTTCGCGCAAGGAGTCTTTCTGGTGCATCATTTCTCTCTGCAGCATGAATGCGTGCATTACACCGTGTTCCGGACCCGCTGGCTCAATGATCTGGTCGGCCAGATCTGCGGGTTGATCATCGTCCTGCCGCATCGGTTTTTCCGCTACGAGCATTGCGACCACCACACCTATACCCAGCTCACCGGCGAGGACCCCGAGCTGATACCCCTGCCCTGGACGCTTGGTCAGTACCTGCTGTACCTGTCCGCCCTGCCTTATTGGCGCGGCAAGTTCACCGAGCTGTTCCGCCATGCCTGCGGAAAGCTCAACGCGGCAGAACTGCGCTTCATCCCCAAGGTTGAACACAAGGCGGTCTATCGCGACGCGCGGCGGATGCTGGCGATCTATGCGGCGCTGTTTCTGACCATGGCGCTGACCGGCTGGTGGGGCCTGATCTGGTACTGGATCATCCCGCTGTTTCTGGGTGAGCCGGTGATGCGGTTCGTGCGGATGACCGAACATGTAGGGCGGCCCAACGTCGCCCAAATGTCGGAAAATACCCGTACAAATCTGGTCTCGGCCCCGGTGCGGTTTCTGTGCTGGAACATGAACTACCACGCCGAGCATCACTATGTCGCCTCAGTACCGTTCCATGCGCTGCCGCGACTGCATGACAAGCTGAAGGATCACATCTTTGTCGAACCCGGCGGCTATCTTGCCGCCCATCGCGACATCCTTCGACAGATCCTGCGTCAGAAACCCGAGCACTAAGCCATGGCGACGAAAAAACCCTGGCGGGACGTGATCGAAGTCACCCGGCTTGAAAAGAACTGGGTCACGCGGGTCGAGGTCGGATCACGCATCATCGCGCTCTATGATACGCCCAGCGGTATCTATGCCTCGCTGGCGCTGTGCAATCATGGTGGCGCGGACCTGTGTGACGGCTATTTCGACGGGCATGTGATCGAATGCCCGCTGCATCAGGGCGCGTTCGATGTGCGCGATGGCAGGCCGGTGTCGGCCCCGGCCACCCGGGCGATGCGGATGTTCGAGGCGCGGGTGGAAAACGGCATGGTGCAGGTCAGGATGTGAGGCTCAGCGCTTTTCCGACTTCTTCTCCAGCCGCGCAAAGATGCGGCTGAGGCCGAAGCAGACGATGAAATAGAACGCTGCCGTAGTGATCCACGCCTCGAAGATCATTCGGGACGAGGCCACAAGCTCGACCGTCTTGTAGGTCAGTTCCTGCACCGAGATCAGCGACAGGATCGAACTGTCCTTTATCAACGAGATGAACTGATTGGCCAGCGGCGGCACCACCTTCTTCATCGCCTGCGGCAGCACTACATAGCGCAGCTCCTGCATGTGGCTCATGCCGATGGAGCGCGCTGCCTCGCGCTGGCCCTTTGGGATCGACTGGATACCGGCGCGCACGATCTCGCCCACAAAGGCGCTTTCGAACAGGGCCAGAACGATCACGCCCGACACCAGCGACGGAAAGCGGCGCATCTCGCCAAAGAAGAAGGTCCAGATCTGGTTGTCCTCTTGCCGCGCGATCCCGCGCGCCCAGCGCTCAAGGTTCAGCGCGTCGATCAGTTGTTGCGACAGGAAAAAAAAGAAGATGAAGACCACCACCACCGGCGGCACGTTGCGCAGAAACTCAAGATAGGTCCGCGCCAGCATCCGAATGGTAAGATTGGCGGAACAGCGTGCAACCCCCAGAATGGTGCCCAGAATCAGCGCCAAAATACCGGAATAGATGCTGATGCGGATCGTCGCGACCAAACCCTGCAACAGCAGGTTGGCGAAATACTCCTCGCGGCCGGTATGCCAGCCGACGATATAGCCGGGGATCAGCTCCCATCGCCATTTATAGTTGAGCGTGCCCTCGATCGAGAGCCAGATATACCCGAAAAACGCCGCCAGAACCGCCACGATCACATAGTCGGGCCATCTGAGTCTCTTCAGGAAGGATTGCACCGGGCAAGCTCCGCATCAGGGTCCGGGGGCCGCATCGCCGCCCCCGGTGATTTCGGTTACTGGGCGACCTGATCGGCCCAGTCTTCGGTGCCGAACCAGTAGGCGTGGCGCTGTTCCAGCCAGCCCGAGCGCCATTGCTGGGCGATCCAGTTGTTGAAGAAGTTCATCGCATCCGGGTCCCCCTTGCGCACGCCAAAGGCCTCGCCGCGCGGGTCATAAAGGTTTTCGAACGGAACGATCAGCGTCTCGGGGTTACGGCCCGCCTCACGGTTCGGCGTCGGCTGCGCCGCCATCGAGGCATGGGCATTGCCGTTCAGCACCTCCTGGGTCGAGGCCCCGTCCTCGTCAAACAGCAACAGCGTGGCGTCGGGAAAGTTCTGCGCGATCACCGTTGCGGGCGTTGCGCCGCGACGGGCGGCGAAGGTGACATCGGGGCTGTTGAAATCCTCCAGCGCCATGCCTTCGGTCATCGACTTGTTGGCCAGGATGGCAAGACCGGAATAGGCATAAGGGTCGGTGAAATTGATCGTCAGATTGCGCTGCGCGGTCACCGACATGCCCGAGATGATCACATCGAAATTACCCGAGACCAGTGCCGGAATGATCCCGTCCCAGGCGGTTGGCACGAACTCGACCTCGACGCCCATATCCTCGGCCAGCTTGCGCCCGACATCCAGTTCAAACCCGATCAGATCGCCGTTCTTGTCACGCATCGACCAGGGCACGAACAGGGACAGGCCGATCCGGATCACCCCATCCTGCTTGATGGTTTCAATCACGCTTTCGCTGGACAAGCCCTGTGTCGCGCTCTGCGCCCAGGCCGAGGTTGCCATTCCGGTTGCCACAACAGCGCCCAGTGCGGCCCCGAGCATTCTGCGAGTAAGCTTCATCTTGGTTCTCCTTGTTGTCCGGTCAGTTTTTCAGATTTATTGGTCGACGGCATATTTCTTCTCCAGATGGGACACGCCGATCGACAGGATCAGGGTCACCACCAGATAGACCAGAGCGATGGTGAACCAGATTTCGAAACTCATGTAGGTATCGGAAATGATGTTGCGCCCGAAAGTGGTCAGTTCGGCCACCGCGATTACGCTGACAATGGCCGAGGATTTGATCAGATGCACAACCTCGCCCGTCATCGGCGGCAGCATGAACCGCACCGATTGCGGCAGGATGATATAAAGGTAGGTCTGATAGGGGCTCATCCCGATGGATTTGGCGGCCTCCCACTGGCCCGCCGGGATGGCGTTGATACCGGCGCGCAGAATTTCTGAGATCAGCGCCGAATGGAACACCGCAAGCGTCAGGATGCTGGCGAAATAGCGATCAAAGCCAAAGATCGGCCCCAGCACGTAATAGAACAGGTAGAGCAGCACCAGCAGCGGGATGTTGCGGATCAGTTCCAGATATCCGACCGCAACCGCCGCCCCGATCACCAGACCAGACAGGCGCAGCAACGCCACCAGCAGGCCGATCGCCGTGGCCAGCAGAAAGGCGGTGACCGAAAGTTTGATCGTGGCAACCAGCCCGATGGGAATCTCGCCCCATTCGAACCCGACCTCGGTATTGCGATAGAGGAATTGCGGCACCCGGTACCATTGCCAGTTATACCCCATCCCCTGCGCCCCGGTGTAGGCGCCATAAGCGATCAGCCCGACGATGATCGCGTAAATGGCGACCGAGACCGGAACCGATCCGAAAAACCGCTTGTGAAACGGCAGCTTGGGTAATGCCTGCCCGCGGGACCGTGATATGCCCAGATCGCTCACCTCAATGGGCCAGAATCTGATCCAGGAACAGGCGGCAGCGCTCGCTGGAGGGTTGGGTGAAGAATTGCTCGGGCGGCGAGATTTCGACGATCTGGCCCGCCTCCATGAAGACCATCGTGTCGGCCACCTTTCGGGCGAATCCCATCTCATGGGTGACGACGACCATGGTCATCCCGGTCTCAGCCAGTTCGACCATCACGTCCAGCACCTCGTTGATCATCTCGGGATCAAGCGCCGAGGTCGGCTCGTCAAACAGCATGATCCGGGTTTCCATGCAGAGCGACCGCGCAATGGCCACGCGCTGCTGCTGGCCGCCGGAGAGCTGGGCGGGATACTTGTCTGCCTGTTCGGGAATATGCACCCGGTCGAGATAGTTGCGCGCGGTCTCTTCGGCCTGTGCCTTTGGGATCTTGCGCACCTTCATCGGGCCGATCATCAGGTTTTCCAGAACGGTGAGATGCGGGAACAGATTGAACTGCTGGAACACCATGCCCACTTCCTGACGCAGCTCACGGATATCCTTGGCGCCCTCATAGACTTCGATCCCGTCGATCACCAGGCGCCCGGAATTGTGCCATTCCAGCCCGTTGAAACAGCGGATCAACGTGGATTTGCCCGACCCCGAAGGGCCGCAGATCACCACTTTCTCGCCCTGATGAACCGTCAGATCGATGTTCTTCAGCGCCTGAAACGTGCCATAGAATTTGTCCAGATTGCTGACTTCGATCATCGGGGCGGGGCGGGTCATGCCGCGCCTGTCATCTTCGGGGGCAATTTGGTCGCCTGCCAGTGATCCAGAGCGCCCGCCGCGCAGCCCCCAAACAGACAGGGACCGGTCGCATGGCGGACCCCCGGCTGGCGATGCGAACGGGTGGAGCAATCGGGCAAGGCCTCAGAACCCCCAAATAGTTGCGCTCTAATCAATATGGTTGCTTAATACGCAATACTCGTCAATAAAAAACTCAGCGATCCGTGTGACGCTGCCCAAGATTTGTGCTGAACCCAAGGGAGGAGCCGCAAATGTCTGCCTGGATCAGGATGATACAAGACGAAGAGGCGGACGACCAGTTGAAGGTCATGCTGGATCTTGCGCGCACACCGCATGGAACGGTGGACAATGTGATGCGGGTCCATTCGCTGCGGCCCAACACGATGAAGGGTCATGTGGTTCTCTACCGGGCCTGCCTGCACGACGGTGCCAACACCGTGCCGATGTGGCTGCAAGAGGTGATCAGCTCCTATGTCTCGACACTGAATAACTGCCACTACTCCTACGCCAACCACTGGGCCAACGCCCGGCATCTGATCGGCGATGATGCCCGCGCCGACCTGATAGAGGCAGCGCTGCAGGCGCGCAGCCCCAGCGACGCTTTTGAGGGGGCAGAGCTTGCCGCATTGACCTATGCTGAGAAACTGACCCACTCGCCCGGGAGCATGGAAGAAGCGGATGTGACCGCGCTGAAATCCGCGGGCTGGGGGGATGGAGAAATCCTCGAAATCAACCAGATCGTTGGGTATTTCAATTACGCCAACCGGTTGTTGAACGGGCTGGGCGTCACCACCCAGGGCGATGTTGTGGGCTATTACAGCAGCGATTGACAGGACGGATCATGCAGGGCGACGCACCGGGAAGACAGATCGACCGCGCCATCGGCGCTTCGCTGAAGGAATTGCGCCAGACCCGCAAGCAGTCGGCCCGCCGACTGGCCGAGCTGTCGGGGATTTCCGCCGCCATGGTCAGCCGCATCGAAAACGGGCTGGTCTCGCCGTCGATCGACACGCTGGCCGCGTTGGCCGAGGCGCTTGAGGTTCCCATCGTCTCGCTCTTCCGCAAAGCCCGCACCGATCACACCGACTACACCTTGGTGCGCCATGGCGAGGGTCTGAAATCGACCCGGATCGCCGGGGGGCACAGCCACGAATATGTCAATCTGGCGATGCATGCCCGCAAGGACCTCCGGTTTCAGGCCCGCCGCGTGACGCTCCTGCGCGAGGGCGGGCGGCCCCCCACTTATGTGGGCCACGGGGTGGTCTTTGTGCAGGCGCTTGAGGGCGAGGCCGTCTATCGCTATGGCGAGACCCGGTTCACGCTGACCGCAGGCGACAGTATCAGCGTCGATGCCGAGCTGAACCATGGCTTCGTCGAGGTGCTGACGCCCGAATTTGTCTTCCTGACCGTCCAGGCCGAACGCCCGTGACGGGCTGCTGACATGGCCGCTCCTGTCGAGCTTGACCTGACACGCGGGCCGATCTCGGGGCATTTTCGCGCCCTGGCCATACCCGGTGCGATCGGGATGGTGTTCAACACGCTCTACAACATCGTGGACATGTTCTTTGCCGGGCTGCTCTCGACCAGCGCCCAGGCTGGTCTGGCGCTGGGGTTTCAGGCCTTTTTCGTGGCCATCTCGGTCGGCATTGGCCTGGGCGCCGCAATGAGCGCGCTTGTCGGCAACGCGCTCGGCGCCGGAGAGACCCGCAAGGCCCGGCGGCTGGCCGCGCAGGGCCTGAGCTATGGGCTTGTGGCAGCCGGGCTGCTGGCGCTGGCAGGGCTCTGGTACGGACCGGCGCTGATCCGGCTGGTCTCGGTACCGGGCGAATATCGCGATGCGGGGCTGCGTTATTTCCACTGGCTTTTGCTGGCGTTGCCCGGGTTTCTGCTGGCCTTCGGGTGCAATGGCATCCTGCAGGCGCATGGCGACGCGGTGTCGATGCAGCGCGCGCTCATGGTCGCGTTCTTTGCCAATATCGGGCTCAATCCGCTGCTGATCTATGGCATTCCCGGCCTGATCCCGGGCATCGGATTCGACGGGCTGGCGGTATCGACCGTGCTGAGCCAGACCGGGGTGATGCTGTTCATGATCCGGCAGGTTCTCAGGCGGCGGCGTATGCGGCGGCTCAGGCTGGCAAACCTTGTTCCGCGCCTGACCGCATTTGCCGAGATTTCAGTACAGACCCTGCCCACCGCCGTGTCCTTCATGGTGATGCTGCTGTCGGGGTTTGTTATGCAGTTCGCGCTGAAGCTGTTCGGCGAGCATGCCATCGCCGGGTTCGGGATCGCCATCCGGCTGGAACAGATCCTGCTGCTGCCCGTTCTGGGCGTCACCGGAGCGCTGTTGCCAATCGCCTCGCAGAACTTCGGCGCGCGGGATTACGAACGGGTCCGAATGGCGGTGTTCTATTGCTGGAAGGTGGGCTTCGTTATGACCGCCATCGCGGGCCCCGCACTCTGGATCTTTGGCCGATCCCTGCTGGGATTGTTCACCGATGACCCCGAAGTCATCCGTGTCGGGCTGAGCTATCTGCGCGTCGATAGCGTGATCTTGCCGGTCTATATGATGCTGTTCTCGATCAACTCTTTGCTGCAAGCCTTCAAAAGGCCCATCTGGACAGTCTGGATCAGCCTCTATCGGCAAGCCTTTGGAGTGGCGTTTTTTGTGTGGCTTTTTATCGGCGTCTGGAGGTTTGACGAAATCGGAGTCTGGTTCGGAACCGCCGCCGCCGTGGTCACCGGATGGATGATTGCCCTGCTGATGACGACATATGTTGCCCGACACGAGATCGGCGGCCTGTGGAACCCGCCGCGCCGGGCCTGACCCCCTGCCGGGAGGCGTATGTTTGCGCTCAGGCTGTTGGGAATCCGGCCAAAGCGTACCGCGTTCCGGCCACGCTCTTGATGGGCCTTTTCTACTGCTTACCTGCGGTTTGTTCTTCACGGGACAGGGCTGGGCGAGGGTTCGCGACCTGATGACCTCAGCTTCCCGTGAAGAGAAGCCAACCCGTGAAAGGACCAATGGATGCTCTGGAATAACAAAGTTGCGGACGCTGTACAGAAGCGGACCCATGACCTGCTGGATATCATTAAGGCCGGGCAGGATGCCCGCCTGAAGGGATTGACGCTGGACGACAACCCCTACTGCATCCTCTCCGAACGTCCCTTCATGTTCATGTGGGACAAGGGCTGGAAAGCGGAAGACTGGGCGCAGGCGGCCAATCCTGAAATGGCGCTTGAGCCGATTACGCCGAAAGTGACCCACTGAACCTGCATGAACATGGCATCCTGTGGCAGAGACGCTCTCGCATCTCTGTCCCGATTGCCTATACTCAGCGCTGATGACTGACGCTGCGATCCCGTATTATCCGCCGAAAAAGCACCGCACCCATGAGGCCTGCGGCGCCGGAGCGGTGTTTTTCGCCCTCGTTCTGGCCGCCCGTCTGGGCGGGCCGGTGATCTGGGTGCGCGAAGCCTGGCAGACGGCGCAGCTGACCCCGTCGGGGTTTCACCCGATCCTCGACCCGGCCCATCTGCTGATCGCCTCGGCCAAAGACCAGATCGAGGCCCTGGCGGTAACCGAAGAGGCGCTACGCTCGGGCGCGGTGTCGCTGGTGGTGGCCGAGTTGAGCAAACCGCTTGATCTGACCGCCGGGCGGCGGCTGCAATTGGCTGCTCGCGACGGCAAGGCCACTGCACTGGCGCTGATCCCCGAAGGCATGGGCAGCAACGCGGCCGAAACGCGCTGGTCCTGTGCCCCTCAATTTCACCCGGAGGACTCGACTCGGCACCGTTGGGAGCTTATTAAGAACAAATCAGGAACATTGGGGGTCTGGGATGTTCGATGGGATCACTCGGCGCGTCGTATCGCTGTGGTTCCCCCGGTTGGCCAGCGACCGGGTTCTGCGGGCGCGCCCGGCTGAGGGGCCATTTGCCCTGACCCTGATCCAGAGCAATGCCAACCGTCTCTATTGCCTGAACCGGGCGGCCGAGGATCAGGGCCTGAACCGGGGCATGTCTTATGCGGACGCCCGCGCCTTCTGCCCCGACTTGATCAGCCAGCCCGCCCATCCGCAGGCCGATGAGCGGTTTTTGATCGCCCTGCGCCGCTGGGCCACGCGCTATTGTCCCTGGGTCGGGCTGGAGGGGCGCGACGGGCTGGTGCTGGATGTCACCGGGGCGACCCATCTGTTGGGCGGCGAGGCAGCCCTGATCGAGGATATCCGCCAACGCTTCGCACGAGCCGGGATTTCAGTTCGGATCGGCATGGGGGATACCCGCGGAGCCGCCTGGGCGCTGGCCCGCCATGGCGGCGGCGTGGCCGCTGCGGGGGATATGCTGGCGGCCATCGGCAAACTCCCGGTGGCGGCGCTGCGGCTGGAGGAGAACATCTCCGTTGCCTTACAACGGCTGGGCCTGCGCACCATTGCCGATCTGTCCCATGCCCCCCGCGCGCCGCTGGCGCGCCGGTTCGGAGCGGGGCTGATGATGCGGCTGGATCAGGCGCTGGGGACCCAGCCCGAGGATATCTCTCCGCTCGCCGATCCGCCCCATTACGGCACCCGCATGACCCTGCCCGAACCCATTGGCCTGACATCGGATGTGATGGCGGGCACCGCGCGCCTGCTGGGCCAGCTTTGTACCAAGCTGAAAGCGCAGGAGGCCGGCGCGCGGGTGCTGACCCTGACCCTGCGCCGGGTCGATCAGGACAGCCAGCAGGTGGAGTTGCGGCTGGCCCGCCCCCTGCGCGACCCGCACCGCATCCTGCCGCTGTTTCAACGCGGCGTGGACGCGGTGGATGCAGGGTTCGGCATTGATCAACTGCGGCTTGAGGCTACGCAGGTCGAACCGTTGCCGGTTCAGCAGGTCAGCCATGTCTCGGTCGGGCGGCAGGACAAACTGGATGACCTCATCACCCGGATCGGCACACGGATCGGGCTGGAGAATGTGCAGCGTTTCCTGCCCGCCGACAGCCATATCCCCGAACGCAGCTTCCTGATTGCCCCTGCCGCATATTCGCAACCCGAACGCGGGTGGAGCGCCCCGCGCCCGCGCCCGCTCTGCCTGTTCCCACCCGAACCCATCGCAGGCACCGGACCGCATCCGCCGCGCCAGTTCCGCTGGCGGCGCATGTCGCTGACCATCGGGCGCGCCACCGGGCCGGAACGCATCGCGCCGGAATGGTGGCTGAGCGATGAGAGCTGGCGGTCGGGCCTGCGCGATTACTGGCAGGTGGAAACCCGGCAGGGTCGCAGGCTCTGGCTGTTTCATACCCCGCAAAACCCCGGCTGGTTCGTGCAGGGAGAGTTCGCATGACCCCTCCCGAGCCCCAGATCCTGCCGCCCGAACCGACCTATGCGGAACTCTGCGTGACAACAAATTTCACCTTCCTCACCGGGGCCTCCCACCCCGAGGAAATGGTGACACGCGCCACGGAACTGGGCCTGAGCGCTATCGCCATCACCGACCGCAACTCGCTGGCCGGTGTGGTGCGGGCGTTCCGGGCGCTCAAGGAACTCAAACGCGGGGTTGAAGAGAAAATCCGCATCCCCTCGCAGCACCGCACCGATAGCTGCTCGCGGCAGGAAATCGGCAACCCGAGCGACATTCCCCGCCCCGAAACTGCGCATCTGCCCAAGCTGATCGTAGGCTGCCGTCTGGTCTTGCGCGACAGCCCCGCCCATTGGCTCGCCCTGCCCCGCGACCGCGCCGCTTATCAGCGGCTGACCCGGCTACTGACCCTCGGCAAACGCCGTGCCGAAAAAGGCGCGTGCGATCTGGACCTGCGCGACCTGCTGGGGGCCGGTCAGGGCATGATCCTGATCGCCCTGCCGCAAGGCCCGCTGAAACCCAACATAAGCGCGATCCGGCAGGTGCAACGCCGCTTTCCCGGCCATGTCTTTCTAGGCGCGGCCCCACGCTATGACGGCTCGGATCAGGCCCATTTCGGTGCCTGCGCTACGCTGGCGCAGCGCTGCGCGACCCCGATGGTGGCGGTGGGCGATGTGCTGATGCATCGCGGCAGTCGCAGGCAGTTGGCTGATGTGCTGACCTGCATGCGCGCGCATGTCACCATCGACCGGATCGGCACCCGCGCCCTGCCCAATGCGGAACGCCGCCTGAAAGGCGCGGTGGATATGGCCCGCCTTTTCCGCCACCACCCCGCCGCCCTGCGCCGCACGCTGGAGATTGCGGCCAAATGCAGCTTCGACCTGAGCGAACTCAGCTATGAATATCCCGATGAGATCAGCGATGGCGAAGCTCCACAAACCCGGCTGGAGCGGTTGACCCATGAAGGGCTGCACCGCCGGTACCCGCAAGGCGCGCCCAAGCGGGTGCATGACCTCATGGAAAAGGAGTTGAAGCTGGTCGCGGAACTTGGCTATCCGGCTTATTTCCTGACCGTGCATGACATCGTGCAATATGCGCGCTCCATCGGCATTCTCTGCCAGGGGCGCGGATCAGCGGCGAATTCCGTCCTGTGCTACCTGCTGGGCATCACCGATGTCAGTCCAGATATGATCGCCATGGTGTTCGAACGCTTCGTCTCCAAATACCGGGGCGAGCCGCCCGATATCGACGTGGACTTCGAACATGAACGCCGCGAAGAGGTGATCCAGCATATCTACAAGACATATGGCCGTCACCGCGCGGGGCTCTGCGCGACGGTGATCCATTTCCGCTCGCGCGCCGCGATCCGCGAGGTGGGCAAGGTGATGGGGCTCAGCCAGGACGTGACCGCCAGCCTCTCGGGCCAGATCTGGGGTATGTCCAATGGCGGGGCCGATCCCGAGCGTATCCGGGAACTGGGCCTCGACCCCGATGACCGGCGGCTGGCCCAGACCATCCGCCTGATCGGCGAAATCATCGGCTTTCCCCGGCATCTGAGCCAACATGTGGGCGGGTTTGTCATCACCAAGGGGCGGCTGGATGAGCTATGTCCCATCGAAAACGCCGCCATGGACGACCGCACAGTTATCGAATGGGACAAGGACGATATCGATGCGCTGAACATCCTCAAGGTCGATGTGCTGGGGCTGGGCATGCTCAGCTGTATCCGCAAGGCGTTTGACCTGATGCGTGAACATGAGCGCGAAGACCTGACCATCGACACCGTCAAGCAAGGCGACACTGCCACCTATGACATGCTCTGCAAGGCGGATGCGGTGGGAGTGTTTCAGGTGGAAAGCCGGGCGCAAATGAACTTCTTGCCCCGAATGCGCCCCCGTGAATTCTACGATTTGGTGATCGAGGTCGCCATCGTCCGCCCCGGCCCCATTCAGGGTGGCATGGTCCAGCCCTACATCAAGCGGCGGCAAGGGCTGGAACAGCCCGAACCGATGTGCCCCAAGCTGGACAAGGTCATGGAAAAGACCCTGGGCGTGCCGCTGTTTCAGGAACATGCCATGCAGATCGCCGTGGTCGCCGCAGGGTTCACCCCGGAAGAGGCCGACCGCCTGCGCCGCTCGCTCGCCTCGTTCCGGCGCATGGGCACCATCGGCGCCTTTCGGGACCGCTTCATTGAGGGCATGCTGCAAAACGGCTACGAGTTGGAGTTCGCCAAACGCTGTTTCAGCCAGATCGAGGGCTTCGCCGATTACGGCTTTCCCGAAAGCCATGCCGCCGCCTTTGCCATGCTGGTTTATGTCTCGGCCTGGCTGAAATGCCACCACCCGGCGGTGTTTGCCTGCGCGCTGCTCAATTCGCAGCCAATGGGGTTCTACGCTCCGGCCCAGATCGTGCGCGACGCGCGTGAACACAGTGTTGAGGTGCGGCCAATCTGCGTCAATGCCTCGACCTGGGACAACACGCTGGAACGCCGCGCCGATGGCACGCTGGCGCTGCGGCTGGGGTTCCGCCAGATCAAGGGCTTCAAGGAAGAGGATGCGGAGTGGATCGTGACGGCGCGCGGCAATGGCTATCGCGATCCCGAGGCGCTGTGGCTGCGCGCCGGGATCAGACCGGCGGTGCTGGAGCGGCTGGCCGAGGCGGATGCGTTTTCGGACATGGGCCTGACCCGCCGCGACGCGCTCTGGCAGGTCAAGGCGATCAGAGGGCAGCAGCCGCTACCGCTGTTCAACGACCCGATCGACGGGGAAAGCATCAACGAACCGCAGGTCGATCTGCCGGTCATGCATCTGGGTGAGGAGGTGGTGGAGGATTACGTCTCGATGCGGCTCACCTTGCGCGCCCATCCGATGGAGCTGCTGCGCCCCTCGATGCCCGGTCTGACACCGCATGACCAACTGGCTACCGCGCCACTCAGCCGCACCCATGTCTGCGGTCTGGTCATCACCCGCCAGCGCCCCGGCACCGCCTCGGGCGTGATCTTTCTGACGCTGGAGGATGAGACCGGGGTCAGCAATGTGGTGGTCTGGCCCAAGATATATGACCGCTTCCGGCGCGTCGTGATGGGCGGGCGGCTGTTGCGCGTCACCGGCTATCTGCAGCGCGAAGGCATCGTGGTGCATCTGATCGCGCAGGATATTCAGGACATGTCCCACCGCCTGACCGAACTGGGTCACCCGATGGACGAGGCCATCGGCATCACCCAGCCGCAAGCCGACGACGCCCCGCGCCCACAACGCCAACCACCCCGCGCCATGCATCCGCGCGAACAGGCCAAGCGGCTGTTCCCCAGCCGGGATTTTCACTGAGATATATCGGAGGGAGTATGGAAAGTTGCGCATCTTTGACTCAATTCGGCGATTTTTCCGAATCCGCTCAATGGGCCGCGTCACGCAATACTGATCCAAACGTCAAGCATTCCTGACCCAAACCGGGCGTTCAAGATGTCGCTGCGGATCTACACAGCCTCTCCGGATAGTGTTGAAAAAGTCGATTGATTGGTTGGTCGGTCGCTGATTCACTCGTTTTGAGAGTGGAGGTGGGGCGATGATGGGAGCGAGGCAGCTGGCGCAGGGTGCGCTGTTCTAGGAGTTTTCAATCGAGGAATTTGTGCCCGAGGATCACTCGCTACGCGGCATTGATCGTTTTCTGGATCTGTCTGTCGTTCGACCGCTTCTGGCACCATCGTACAGCACGCATGGTCGTCCTTCGATTAACCCTGAGTTGATGATCCGGATGCTGTTGTTGGGCTATTGCCAAGGCATTCGATCCGAGCGCCGCCTCTGCGAAGAGGTGCATGTTAATCTGGCGTACAGATGGTTTTGCAGGCTTGACTTGACTGACCCAGTGCCTGACCATTCGACCTTCTCAAAGAACCGGCATGGGCGTTTCCGGGAGAGCGGTTTGTTCCGGCAGCTCTTCGAGACAGTTTTGCAGCGCTGCATTGATGAGGGCTTGGTTGGCAGCGAGAGCTTCGGCATCGATGCCAGCCTGATCCCGGCGAATGCGAACCAGACACGCGGGATCGACAGTAAGGAAGGCCTGCCATCCAACCTAACAACCCGCGTCGTTGAGGAATTTCTCGAGACACTTGATGACGCGGCATTCGGAGCCTCGACCAAAGTCGTTCCCAAATACATCTCGCCTGTCGATCCTGCGGCGCGCTGGACGGGGGCAGACGGTGGAGCAGCGTTCTTCGCTTACTCGACCAACTATATGGTGGATTTGGACAATGCCGTGATTGTTGATGTTGAGCCATCTGTTACGATCCGAACCGCTGAGGCCTTTGCCGCAAGGCGTATGATCGACAGGATCACAGACCGCTTTAACATTACCCCGGACAAATTGGTTGGCGACACCGGCTACGGTTCAGCAGAAATGTTGGGCTGGTTGGTGGAAGAGCGCGGCATCGCTCCACACATTCCGGTCTGGGACAAATCCAAACGGACGGACGGCACATTCTCACGCGAAGACTTCGTCTACGACCCCGCTGCCGATAGCTACACATGCCCCGGCAACAAGGAACTGAGAACGTATCGCAGGACCTTCTCCAAACCGCGAAAGCCCAACGGCGGTAAAGACGGGTTCATTAAATATCGAGCCTCAAAACACGATTGCGACGCCTGCCCGCTCAAACCGCAATGTTGCCCAGGGGACCCTGGCAGGCGAGTGATGAGATCCGTACACGAAGCTGCACGAGATGTGGCCCGCAACATACGCAAAACCGATGCCTACATGACCTTGTTCATTCAGAGGCGGAAAGTCGAGATGCTCTTCGCCCATCTGAAGCGATACATCGGCGTGCCGATGCTGCGGATTCGAGGACCCAAAGGCGCATATGAACAGTTCCAACTCGCAGCAACTGCTCAAAACCTCAGGAAACTCGCCAAGCTGGTTCCGCGACAACAACCAATAGGCTGAAAGGAACGGCAAAGCTGCTTTGAGCGCAACCCACCGGCAGCCCCAACGTCAACTTCTTCAACACTATCCGGACGGTTCTGCCGTTGGCTGCTGGCGCACCAACGGCAGCTTTGGTTTGTCTTACGCCAATACATGCCAAAAATCTAAGTCCACCGAACTCGGATCAAACATCTCCAGCATGGGGGTGCAATCTTTGTTGCCCACAAACCCTGCACAAATTTCGCGGGCGGCAACCGATGTCTCTACAAATGCGATTTCCGAATAAGTGCTCTCATCTACCCGAGCTACGAAGTGGGACTTCGCCGGTGTTGTCACATTAACTGCCGTTCGGTTGCTCATGCACGCATTTGGACGTAGGTGACATCGATGAAGTGATCATCAATCTGCTACAAAGGTTACCGATTTCCTCCTCAGATCATTGCGCACGCGGTGTGTCTATACGTTCGCTTCAATCTGAGCCTGCGGGAAGTTGAAGAGATGCTGCTGCAACGCGGGATCGATGCCTATTGCGAAACTGTCCGGCGTTGGGTCATCAAGTTCGGGCCGGCGTTCGCGCCAAACTTGTTCGGGCCGGCGTTCGCTCGAAACTTGCGGCAGAGACAGAACCGCCCAGGTGATGTCTGGCATCTGGATGAAGTTGCCGTGAGAATATCGGGTCGCAAGTATCGGCTTTGGCGCGCAGTCGATCAGCACGGCGTGCTAGACGAAATCCTCCAACCAAAACGCAACAAATGGACGGCAAAACGACTGTTGCGCCGCGTGATCAAGTGTGATGGTTTCATTCCCAAGCGGATCATCACAGACAAACTACGCTCGTATGACGCCGCCAAACGAGAGATCGCGACAGGGTTGGATCATTGGTCGCACAAGGGCTTGAACAATCGAGCCAAGAACAGCCATCTTCCATTTCGAAAGCGGGAACGGACGATGTAAGGCCATCGCTCTTCGGGCGGACTACAGCGGTTCGTGGCGACCCAATCAGCCAACCGCAATTGCTTCAGCGTGCCCGCCCGCCGCCGCGCCGCCTCAACAATCCGATATCACCGACTAGAGGCATTTGACGCTTGGAGTGCTGCCACACAGGCCGCTTGAAATCCAAAAAACCAGGATCTCTATGTGGATCGAGAGTTAACGTGACAATACCAGATTTACTAAACTCCAGGCGCTCCGCAGCATCACAAGCATAAAGAGCGTCACTCCCAGATCAGTGTGGTAACGCCACAAGGCATCTCGGATTTCATTCCCACGTGGTAGCAAGGCTCGCGCAGTTGCAGACGTATACTGGGCCAGAAACAGGACTGCCATGCCCCTGTGGAACGTCCGAATCACAGAACCATAACGGTTTGGATGATCGATCAATTGCATAAAGCTACCTCCAATGGCTGGGGTACTCAAAAAATGATTTCACCAGAAAGCGAATTTCAGTCTGCATCCTTGGGGTAGAACGCAGAATACAGACCTTTCCGTCGTTCAAGTCTCTAATCGCGTTTGAGAAGTGGCCGACTTCATTGCAAGAACTATCGGGCGAGCACAAGTCAATGACCCTACTGATTGTGAAAAGGCCGCCTCTGCCGCCCAACAGATGTAGTACCGGTTCACTTTCGTGAAAGCGGGCTGACGCGCACCAGCGTTGCCTGGGCAGCTGACATGGTTTCGGCTGCACGCCGCCCTAAGCTGACCTCCACAACTCGGTCAAGACGCTGCGTCGTGGCCCGTCGATCCGGACATTCGCTGCTGACGCGAAACTTGAGACCGATCGAACTCACGGTTTGCGGGACCAAGTTGCCTTATTTTTTTCGCCCCACCAGTATGTGAATAAGAGAGCCAAAGCCATATCGAAATCGGATTTGAGCCAATGCAAGGTTGGATTGCAATAATTTGGAGTTTCTTCAAGCAAACCCCCAAGCAAGTCATATTAGAGCTATTGCTCGGATTCGTTGCGGGCTTAATGGTCTTCAAACTCCGCTCGCTGCTTGGCGTCCGATCAGGACGCAACCAACAGTCCTGATTTTATGTACGCCTCAATTGCCTCTGCAAGGTACCGCGCATCTTCATCGATCCCCAGGAACCGCCCCGATCCCCAGGTGTTCAGCCAACCCAGCCCTACGAAGTAAAACCCGTCCTCGCGGCAAATCCCTCGGTCGTAGACCGGTCTTCCGCGCGGATCGAAGACATCAACATCGATCCAGTCATAGTCTGGTCGAAAACCGATGGCCCAAAGAATCGAGGTAATCCCCTCGACCTCACAATCAATCTCGGTGATCTCCTGCGCGGGATGCCAGAATTTCTCAAAGGCGGGTTCTGCGGGTGCGTCTATGTTGTTTTTCTCGATATAGGCATCAATCGCCTGCCGGATACCGATATAGCTGTCATCCGCATCATCAAGGTTGGTCCCAAGATCCGGTAGAAATCGGATCCTCTGACCCTCCATCCCGGCGACCGAACCGTAGAGTGAAACACCCTCCAGCGCGAATTTGCGCAGGTCGATCTCGTGCCCGCCATCGCGGCCGGTCATATAGTGGTTGGTTTTGGTCAGGGCGTGTTCCGGGTTGGGATGCTGGTCGATGGTGATGTGGTAATGGCCCATCTCATACAACCAGTCGGTCGCATCCCGCCCGCGATACTTTCGCGGAGAGCGGGGGGCCGGGCCAACCGCCAGATGCACCTTGCGCCCCTGAAGGTGCATGTCTTCCATCAACTGCACCCCGGACTGTCCGGTGCCCACGACAAGTGTCGCACCCTCGGGCATTTGCTCGGGTCTGCGGTAGTCGACCGAGTGCACCTGGACAATGGACGGGTCAAGTTGATCAGTATATGGCGGCACAATCGGGTTGTCATATCCGCCTGTGGCAATCACCACCTGATCGGTTGTGAAGTTACCCTTGCTACTGTCCACAAGATATCCGCCGCCGGGGCGTTTGGTGATCCGGGTGACAGAGCAATCCTCGATGATTGGCGGGTTAAAGGTTTCAGCGAACGCATCAAGGTAATCGGTGATCTCATCTTTGACCATGAACCCATCCGGATCGTTTCCCTTGTACGGGAAATCCGGCAGGCGGCATTGCCAGTTCGGCGTCACAAGACAAAAGCTGTCCCAACGGTTGACGCGCCAGGAATGGAACTTGCCGAACCGCTCAAGCACCACATGGTCAATGCCCTTTCGGCACAGGTAGTAGCTGACCGACAGACCGGCCTGACCACCCCCGACGATGACAACGGTTTTTTGTTCACGATGGGTCATGTCATTCTCCTCAGGAGATCGAGAGGCAGGTGATTTCAGCCGGTGTTTTGAAAGTGCTTGCCTTACGCTTAATCCGGGCCAGTTGGACATCGGCGCTGGTGCAACGATAGCCGAATTTGGCCTCGACCCGAGTGCTGGCCTGTTCCAAGGCCTCGCGGCAACGGGCCAGGAAATCGTCCAACGGATAGGTCGCGCCAGCGGTCAGGAATTCATGTACGATGGTCGATGGGGAGTAGCACTCCTCGGTCTGATCGTCCGGCCAACGAATGGTGAAACGGGTCTCAGGCATGCGGGGCCTCTTTTCCGGAAAGGTTCAGGTAGGGCGAGCGGGCATAGTCCCAGAACAGCGCTGATCCTTCCCGGCCCGTCAGGTGAACGGCATTGCCTTCGGTCACGTCACCGCAGATCGTGGCGGCCACACCGCGGTCTTGAAATGCCTCGCAAACGGCATCGGCGCGATCTTCGCTTGCGCTCAGCAGAAAGCCAAAGCTGGGAAAGCTGCGCAGCCAGCGATGCAGATCAACGTGGTCTGGGCGCGGCAGAGCCTCGACCTGAATGTCGATGCCGACGCCCGAGGCCTCGGCCAGCATCAGAGCGGTGCCCACGATGCCCCCCTGGCTGATATCCTTGCCTGCCGTGACATGACCGGCCTCAGCCAACGTGGGCAGGATTTCCATATTCTCGCGCAGCATCGCGGGCGGTGTGGTCAGCGCCGCGTTCCAGTTGTCAAACGGCTCGCGATAGCTGCCGCGTAAGTCGACGGCGCAGATCAGCACATCGTCGGGCTTGGCAATAAAGCTGGATATCACCCGTTTCGCATGACCAAGGATCGAGACGGACAGCTGCAGATCATCGGTCCGCAGGTTGGTATGCCCCCCGACGATTGGAACGCCATAGGTCTGCGATGCAGCCTTCATACCGGCCAAAACCGGCTGTGCCTGCTCTGCACTCGGCGCCCAAATCGCATTGGTCACGCAGCGTGGCCGTCCACCCATCGACAGGATATCCGAGATGTTGACCATGACCCCACACCATCCGGCAAACCACGGGTCGGCCTGTACGAACGCGTTGATGAAGCCTTCGCAAGCGAACAGATCATAGCCGTCTTTGGTCGGCAGCACGGCACAGTCATCGCCGGGCTGGCCGTCGCTAGACTGGGTCAGGCCCAGCGTTGCAGTGCTTTGTGCGATGTCGAGCTTACCCCTGACCGATGGGTGCTCTCGCAGCTCGCGCACCATTTGGCGCAGGGGGATATGCGGTTTCACAGCAGTTGCCCCCATCACACAGCAGCCTGACGCGGCGCGAGGGTTTTCCATCCGGCAAAGGGGTCCGGGATTGGCGGGTATGCAGCCAGATCAGCCTGCATCTCCATATGCGGCACGCCATGGATTTCGACCTCGCGCAGCACGCGCCAGTGCAACCTTTCGAACAAGGCCACGTTCTGCATCTGGATATGCGCCAGAAAGCGGTCACATCCCCGCCCATGTGCGGTGCAGACCGCCAGTTGGATCAATTCCGATCCAAGGCGGCTCTGCCGCCGATGGCTGGGGGCAACGGCAAGCCGTGATCCCCGCCAGCTGCGGGGGCTATATTCGTGAATGCGCACGGTGCCCACCACCTGATCCGCCTCAGCGGCGAAGGTGCTGATGGCAACCAGCGGCATGGCAACATCGTCGACACCGTCCCGGTCATGCCGGTCAAAGATCCCTTGCTCCTCAACAAAGACCTGATGGCGCAGTTCGCGGGCCCCCTCCAGCTCCCAAGGATGCGCGGCGGCCCGGATGAGGTAGTCCGGCGATAGAAAAATCTGGGCCGACGACAGAAAGGTGTGGGTATCAAGGAAGCTCATGACACTCTCTGCTTTTCGTATGTGGAAAGCGCTGAACATGCCCCGCATTTGGCGCACCCGGCCTTGACGGTTTCGGCGCTCATGCCCGCGTTCAGGATCATTTGCGAAAGAGGCCGAAGGAGGCTGGCCATGAAACCCGACCCCGGTGCCGGGTGGCTTTCCAGTGGTGTCCCCGACACGGGCACAAACGGCACCACGAAGGGGTAAACGCCGATGCGACACAGCTCGGCCGAGGTTTCGAGTATGGCCTCACGCGTATCGCCCAGACCGGCCAGGATGTAGGTCGAGACCTGACCCCGGCCAAAGACCTGAACGGCAGCCCGGAAGCTGTCGAAATACTTCTCTAGGCTCACCTGCGCCTTGCCCGGCATGATGCGCGCGCGCACCTCGGGGGTAACGGACTCAAGATGCATCCCCAGCGCATCGACTCCCGCCTTGTGCATGCGTTCGTGCCAGATGTTGTCTTCTGGCGGTTCGCATTGGCCCTGAATGGGTAGATCTACGGCAGCTTTGACGGCCGCCGCGCTTTCGACCATCACAGCCGCCCCGCGATCCTTGCCCGCAGGCGTGCCGGTGGTCATCACCATATGGCGCACCCCGTCCAGCTCAACCGCAGCCTTTGCAACCTCGGCCAGTTGCTGTGGAGTTTTGTGGGCGATGGTGCGCCCGGCAGCCAAAGACTGACCGATCGAGCAGAACTTGCAGGTTTTCTTCCGGCTCTCATATCGGATGCAGGTTTGCAGCACAGTCGTTGCCAGGACATCGCGCGAATGCAGGGTTGCGATCTTGCTGTATTCGATGCCATCGGCTGTTTTATGGTCATAGAATTTCGGCCTGTTCGGAAACCGGATTTTTCCCATCGGTTCGCCCGATTTGGTCACCTCAGCCAATCCATCAGAGCCCGGAGCTTGCACCACATAAGGGCTGTCAAAGGCGGGGGCGGTGTGGACGGGCACCATCACCGTGGTCTCGCCCACGGTCACCGCCTTGTGGTCGGTCGGACCGGCGCCGCCACGGCGGCTTTCCAGGCCCGCTGTCGGATCGACCAGCCGCATTCCGCGCGTCTGCAATTCGTTGATCAGTTCGGCGTCAGACATCTTCGGCCTCCATGTCCGGGGTTGCATTCAAATCGTCTGGAGTCTCAATCCGACGCACGGGCTGCGCTGGCCGTGCGTCATGCACCAGATGCAGCAGTTCCGGGCGGGCATAGTGCCCGACACTGTCCATCATTCGCTTGCGCTTGGTGACTAGCTTCATGTCAAGATCACCGATCAGGATGCCCTCGCCCTCGGTCAGCGGTGGCACTACATGGCGCCCCTCGGGCGAGATGATGCAGGTCATGCAGCCGTCTCGCAGACCCTTTTGCAGCTTGGGGTCGTCCGAGATGCTGGTGATCTGCTCTTCAGTCAGCCAGCCGGTGGAATTGACCACGAAGCACCCTGCCTCCAACGCGTGATGGCGCATTGTCACCTCGATCTGTTCGCCAAAGATCGGCCCTACAAGGCTGCCCGGGAAATGGCCTACATGTATCTCTTCGTACTGGGACATCAGAGCATAGCGGGCCAGCGGATTGTAATGCTCCCAACAGGCCAGCGCACCGACACGACCCACTTTGGTTTCAACCACCTTGAGGCCCGCGCCATCACCCTGACCCCAGATCATGCGCTCATGATATGTCGGGGTGATCTTGCGGCGTTTCAGCGCCAGCGATCCGTCCGCGTCGAAAATCAGCTGCGTGTTAAAAAGCGAGCCATTGTCCCGCTCATTCACGCCCAACACTACAACAACGCCCCGCTTGCGCGCGGCATCGGCAACGGCTTGCGTTTCCGATGAGGGGACTAAGACCGCTTCATTGTAGAGACGCAGGTGTTCCGGCCCCTGCTGAATTGGCGGCAGGACAAATGAGAAATAGGGGTAGTAGGGCACGAATGTTTCCGGGAAAACGATCAGCCCAGCCCCCTTTTCGGCGGCTTCCGCAATCGCATTCAATACGCGTTCAATTGTCCCTGAACGGCCTGCCAGTTCAGGTGCGATCTGGACTGCGGCGGCGCGAATAATGGGGTCGGACATGGGGCCATCCTTTGTCGAGAAGTGGGCGACGACGTTGCCGCCCGGGTCGGAGTGGAACGAAAACCACCGAGGCAACGCCGTTGCCGCCCCGGCGGTGCCGGGGATCAAAGGGTCCAGGTATCGAGGATCAGCGCGTTGTCCCGCACATGCAGCAGCTTCAGGTCCAGCACATCCTGTGGCGCGATCGGAGTGATGCCCGGCAACAGTGAAGGCTCGCCATGGCCCATCAGCATTTGCAGCGCGAACCGGCAGGCATAGACCTTGCCACCTTCGCTCATAAATTTCTTCAGGTTCGCGGCGTAGTTTTGTGCGCCCGGAAAGGCCTCGTCGCCCAGGGTCGGAAAGCCGCGCTGAACACCCAGTGATACACCGGGGCCGTACAGCAGCACCGAAGTCTCAAACCCTTTGCGCTGCAGCCGGATCGCCTGAAGGATGTTGACCAACCCGATCGAGCCCTCAAAGGCCACCGTGTGAAAGGTCACAAGGGCTTTCTGGCCCTCTTCGGCCTGTACATCTTCAAAGACCTTTTCTTCGTAGTTGACGAAAAAATCACCGTCCTTATGGGCTGCTGTTGTTACTTCGGGCATCGCGTTCTCCTGTCGCTCGCTTGGGTATTGCCCTAAGCTAGACAGCCGTTCGCCGGGGTCGCCACAATTGCATACAATAATGCAATCAATGTAATTGTATTGATTGTATGAATATGCCTACTGGTTGGGCAGATGAGCAGGGTTGCCGTGAATTTATAGGCTAAAATTGACTAAATGACCTTTAACAAGGCTTGAATCCACAGTGAATATTGTCTGCAAATTATGCATACAATATCAAGTATCCAAAGCGAATCCGCAGACAGACTATGGAAAACTGGCCCCAAAGAATCGAACAATCCGGCAAGCCACGCTATCTGGCGATCGCGGATTGCATCGCACAAGACATGAAAGACCGTGTGTTACTGCCCGGTGATCGACTACCGCCACAACGGCGGCTGGCCGATATGATCGGCGTGGATTTCACAACCGTGTCCCGCGGCTATACCGAAGCGATCAGCCGCGGCCTTGTGGAGTCCCATGTAGGGCGGGGCACGTTCGTGTTGCCCCAGCAAAGCGTCAGCAACACCAGCGACGAACGGCGGGCGCTGGCCAATGATCTGACCATGAACGCCCCTCCGGAACCGACTGACCCCGAACTGTTGGAACGGATGCGAGCTGGCCTGTGCGCAGTGTCGGATGATTTGGTCCATTTGCTGCGCTATCAGAGCCCGATCGGAGGTGAAATTGACAAAGAAGCCGCCTCGATCTGGTTGTCGATGCGGGGGCTTGTGCCCAATCTGGACCGGATCGCCGTCACACCGGGTGCGCATGCGACCATGTTGGCCATCCTGACCGTCCTGGCACAGCCCGGAGACTGCGTGCTGTGCGAAGACATCACTTATACCGGGTTCAAGAAGATTGCCGCGCAGCTGGGTCTCAAGCTGGTGGGCCTCCCGATGGACAGGGACGGCATTCTGCCCGGCGCATTGGAGGATGCTATTCAAAGGCATGCCCCCAAAGCGCTGTACCTGAACCCGACGCTGCACAATCCGACGACGATCACGATACCGCAGGATCGCCGGCTTGAGATTGCCAATGTCATGAAACGGCATGATCTACCTCTGATCGAAGATGACGCCTATGGGTTTGTCCTACCTGACGCGCCTCCTCCTATGGCCACCAGTGCCCCGGAATTGACCTGGTATATCGGTGGCCTTGCCAAATGTATCGGAGCGGGTCTGCGACTGGCCTATTCGGTGGCGCCGAATGCGCGCGCCGGGTTTGCGATGGAAAATGGCATCCGGGCCGTGTCGGTCATGTCATCGCCCGTCTCGATGGCGCTGGCCACACAATGGGTTCTGGATGGCACGGCCGACCAAATCCGTCGCTTTATCCGCAAGGAAAGCGCCGTCCGGCAGGGTATCGCCGCGCAGACGATCACCGAAACGGAGTTCCTAGCCCATCCGCATGCCTTCAATATCTGGCTTCGATTGCCGGATGGTGTGACGTGCGCGACCCTGATGTCCCATATGTCTAACCATGAAATCGGCATCTCGCCCGAAAGTGCGTTTCGGACGGTGGGCACACAGGAGCAGAATGTGCGGGTCTGTTTGGGCGGGCGTATACGGCGCGAGGCCCTGCCGCAGACACTCGCCCATTTGAACAACCAGATTTGGCAACTGGCGCGGCAGATATAGGTGGGTAAATCTGGGCCCGTCATCACTGATGATCATCTGCACCGCGATGGTCTGCGCCGTTACCTGTTTAGATTTATGGTAAAAGAGGCACCGTGTGCTAAGCAAGACATCTATTCTAAAGTAACGGGCCGACCGGCCCGCAGCTGACCTTGGAAAAGGTAGCCGAATGCCGCAGTCGCAGCCGTCTTTGCTGCCATTCGCCGCGCGTACAAAATGTCGAAGGGCGCCGACGTCAGGATTGCGGGATAAGGCAATTACTCCTGCGCCTGCGTCTCCCGCACTCTCAACACCCCGGCCCAAGGCCGAAGTCTACTGACCGCAAGAACCAACACCGCGCCTAAAACCGCACATATCATGATTTTGGAACCGGTCCCCATAGTGCCCTCGATCATGAGCGCGTGCGCCACAGTTCCGGCAACGACCACGATCGCGGCCATGGTGTGAGCAAGGCGCCAGACTTGCGGGCGCAATCGCAAACTCTTCCTGAACCCGGCCAGGAGAGCTGCAGCGGCCAATGCCCACATTGCGATAACGCCGAAAGCCGAGAAGGCCGTAGGCGCAGTGAAGGTCATCGCGTCAATCATGTCAGGGGGGCTCGTTATCCAGAGACCGGCAACATGAACGGCAACGGCGAACACCAAGGCCGCGCCGGTCCAGCGATGAATCCTGCGCCCGACCGGCATCGGCAGCCCGGGAAGGAACCCTGCCGCCAGCAAAGGCTGTAACAACAAAAGCGCCAGAGCGATCACGCCCGCGAGGCCCGCCGTGATGTAGATTGCGCTGCGATATTGAAGCAACTCGCTGCCCGCCGCCACCACCACTGGCACGGTTGTGACGCCCGCAAGCGCAGCCCAGATTAGGATGGCCCTGAATGCAGCCACGGTCAGGCGGGTTGCAAAACAAAATCCGCGCTTAGGCTCGTGTCTCGAGAGCTGGCCATGACAGGACGAAGAAACACCGTCTCGAATTCGCCACTGTCATAGGCGAGGTGCCCGTGCGGTTGTCCAAATGCCGGTACGATTTGCGGCATCTCCAATTGGAAGACACCGTCAGCGTTGGTCAGGGTCGCACCGTGGCTCCAGGGGTCACGCTCGTGTCCTTCTGTCGTGTGCGCCCAGATCTGGATGCGAATGCCCTTAAGAGGCGCGCCGTCACCCGCGCGCCGAACGGTGCCAGACATCAAGAATCCTCCGCCTCCGATCCGATCGACCACGGGAGCGCCGGGTCGGTAATTATTGGACCCGCCGCGCATAGACGTTGTCGGAGCCAAGCTTTGCGCGCGGACTGGCAGCACCAAGGCGTTCGCGGTTGCCAGCACGGCTGCAGTCCCAGTTGTGATAAGGATACGACGGTCCATCAGAGTATCGCTCATAGTGAAGCTTCCCTTGGGTCAAAGCGCGTTGATTTGTGCATTCTAGCGTAAATCAGTGCTGATGCATGAATACTGGTCGATGTCGCACAGGTTTGTGATCAGCCCGCGCGTGAGGCCCGCAGTCACGTCGAAAAGTGCGAGTTGAAAAGGCACTTGTCACTGCCAGACCGCTAAGGATCCATGCTCCGGTTCTTCCGAATGCTCGAAGTACCATGACACGTCCCTTATTGCGCGAATACAGCCCTGAAAGCACGGTACTGATTTCCGCACCGCAAATCCACCGCAGCTCAGCATCAAGACTTAGTAATTTTCCACGTGGCTCTTGGCCCAGAGCCGTAATTGGCTGATGCGTTACGCCGCTGCACTGCGTCTCTGAAACCAGACTTTCGATGCATGCGCGGATCACGAGAAGCTGAATGACAAACCCGCGGCACCACCCGTCCTTCAAGTCGCTATCGGCAGTGATCCTTTGAGTATTGAGGTTATTCTGTACCCAGTTTCGAGATCCTAAAGAAGCGCCGGGATCAGCGTCTCAGCCAGCGACGCGACAGCATCGACGCGGGCGATGCGACGCGTTCCCGGGCGATAGGTCAAAAACACCGAATATTGCCGCGACACATAGTCGGGAAGACATCTGACCAGACGACCATCGGTCAGGGCGTCGGTGAGCATAAACTCAGGCAGAAACGCGTAGCCTTGTCCTGTGACGGCGAGATCGAACAACACCGGGAAGCTCCGGGTCGCAAACGGCCCGCTGACCTGCACCGGTGATGCGACCTTGGACGAGAAGAAAGTCCAGGTGGTTTCCGTTACATCACTGCGGAATGTCAGGCAGGGTTTGTCGCTGAGGTCGTTTGGCGTGCTCACCGGGGAACGAGCCGCAAGTTCTGGCGCAGCAACCAACCAGCAGGTGAAACTGCCCAGTTCTTTTGCAACCAGCCGGTCATCGTCGAACGTGCCTATCCGAAAGGCCAGATCCGTGCTCGGGTCCTGCATGTCTTCAAAGTCATAAGCCGGACGCATGACCAAAGTGAGATTGGGAAATCTGTCTCGCACTGCCGGAAGCAGCGTCGAAACGATGAGCGACCCGAATTCAGCGGTGGCCGCGAAATTGACCTGACCCGATACATCTCCGGTTTCTTCGCGGGCGATGTCGTCCAAAAGGTCTATGTCGGCCAGAATAGATTTAATGCGCTGATGCAGGCGGATGCCCGTGGGCGTAAGCTTGACTGATCTGCCGCTGCGTTCGACCAGTTTGACCCCAAAATGCTCTTCAAGCCGCGAGATATGCCGGCTGACCCCGGATTTCGCCATGTTCAGATGGTCGGCCGCAACACTGATACCCCCCAAACGCGCGACGGTGTCAAAGCTGACGAGGGCAGGCATACCAATTGTTCTAATATTCGCAACCATTGGTTCATTCTGATACGTCTGTTGCTTTTTATTGGCAACACCTAACTTCGGCTCATCAGAGGGTCCCAGCCCGGGATCACAAGCAGGAGATAGCAAATGAACATTCTCGTCACAGGGGCCAGCAGCGGGTTTGGCAATCTGATCGTGGCAGACCTGATCAAGGCCGGACATCGTGTTGCCGGAACCGTCCGCGATCCGGAAGGACGCAATCAAGACGCAGCAAAGGCGCTACGTGATATCGGTGTCGAAGTGGTCGATATCGACGTGACCGAAGACGCATCGGTCGAAGCAGGTGTCGCCGCGGTCGAGGCTGCCTTTGGCCATGTCGACGTTCTGGTCAACAATGCGGGTGCGGGCGCCCATGGCCTTCAGGAGAACTTCTCGGGCGAAGACTTCCAGCGTATCTTCGACGTCAACGTCTTTGGTGTCCAACGCATGACACGTACGGTGCTGCCGAAGATGAGAGAGCGGCGATCCGGGCTGATCTTGAATGTCACCAGCCTTCTTGGTCGTGTCACCATTCCGTTCCTGGGGCCCTACAATGCCGCAAAATGGGCGGTCGAGGCCATGAGCGAGAACTATCGCTGGGAGTTGAGCCAATTCGGTGTGGACGTGGCCGTGATCGAGCCGGGCGGATTTCCGACGAATTTCTTCGCCAACCTGATCGCTCCAACGTCGCGCGACCAGGACGCAAGTTATGGCGAATTCGCTGGCGCGCCGGAGGCCATGCTTCAAGGCATGGGCGAGTCGCTGGCGAATAACCCATTGCAGGTGCCGCAAATCGTGGCGGACGCGGTGCTGGAGGTTATCCATACGCCCGCAGGTCAACGCAAATTCCGCAATGAAGTGGACAAGAGCGGCATGGCGGAGCCCGTTATCCCGATGAACAAGCAGGCGGAAGCGGCCACCAAGGCGCTCTTTACTGCCTATGGGATGGACGGCATGATGACGTTAAACACCGCCGTCGCTGACGCAGCGTGACATCCGCGGCAGGCCCTGATACGCGTCCGGGCTTGCCGCCTGAATTCCGCAAACGAAAAGGTGCACTGTATGACCCATCCCGCTTTCAACTCTGATTCAGTTGCAGTCATCACTGGTGGGGCATCCGGCATCGGTCTCGCTGCCGCATTGAAATTCGCTCAGATGGGTATGCGCGTGGTTGTCGTCGACCGGGATGCAGCAAAGCTGTCCGCCGCCGCAGATCAAATCAGAGCCGCCGGTGCTGCGGATGTGATGACCGCCGAGGTCGATGTCAGCGATCGCGCGCAACTGGAAGCGCTTGAAAAGCAGGTGACGGACCGTTTCGGTGGCACGGATATCCTGATGAACAACGCCGGTGTGGGCGGCAAGTCATTCACATTGGATACCGCGCAACCATGGGAGAAAATGCTGGGCGTCAATCTCTGGGGTCCGATCCACGGCACGCAGGTCTTTGCCCCGAACATGATCGCCAGAGGCAGACCGGGTGCAATCATCAACACCGGCTCGAAACAGGGTATCACCACCCCGCCCGGAAACCCGGCCTACAACGTTTCAAAAGCGGCTTTGAAGGCCTTTACCGAGGCGCTGTCACACGAGTTAAGAACCGGCCCGGGCCACAAAATAACAGCCCACCTGCTGGTTCCCGGCTTTGTCTACACAGGCATGATCTCGGCACCGGAAAAACCCGCCTCTGCCTGGACCGCTGAGCAGACCGTTGATTTCTTCGTCGACAGTGTGAACCGGGGTGATTTTTACATCCTTTGCCCGGACAACGATGTAACGCGGGATATCGACGAAAAGCGCATAGCGTGGAACCTGGCAGATCTGATCGAAAATCGCCCTGCGCTCAGCCGCTGGCATCCGGACTACAAGGATGCCTTCGCGTCCTTTATGGCTGGCGAGGATTAATGGTATCAGTTGATGCTCCAAGCGCAGAATAGCGGATTGCAAAGATAAAGAACTTGATCGGCCCGAAGCTGCCGTCGGCCGGGACTTTAGAATGCTGCGGTCGCAGCCCGCTTTGCGGTCATTCGATGCTGTGGAATGGCGAGCATCTTTGACTCGACCGGCGACTTTCTTGAGTCTGCTCAACGGGCTGCGCCACGCATTGCTGACCCGAACGCCAAGCATTTCTGTACCTCTCAATCCTGCCCTACTCGCTGTAATGTCAGCTATTAGCCAGGCATTTAAGTGCAGTAATTGTTATGCATATCTGCGCTCCATGACAGATGAGCAACTAGGCCTCGTTCTTAAGGCGCTTTACCGCGTCTGGCATCAGAGGCGGGGCGCCGACCGTATTCTGAATTGTGTCAAGCAAGGTCAGGCCCGTGAAGAAGCGGATCATCAGTTGTTTCTCGTGACCCGTCAACTTGGCCCAGCTTTGGATGTCGTTGGACAGCGGCACCTTTTCGGGCAGCCAGAGATTTACCGTCAGGCGGTTCCAGACCTCAAGGTCCTTTTCATCTTCCAGCCGGTTCCAGTTGATGGCGCGGGGGATCTTGGTTTGGATCATACCTTTCATTTCACTTCCCCCTACAGCGTGCAGGATACGCAGCCCTGCACCTCGGTCCCTTCAAGGGTTTCCTGGCGCAGGCGCACGTAGTAGATGGTTTTGGTACCCTTCTTCCACGCGTATATTTGCGCGCGGTTGATATCGCGGGTCGTGGCCTCGACCAGGAAGAACAGGGTCAATGACAGCCCCTGAAGGGCGGCTGTGCAACGGGCATGTCGGATGATCAGGTTCGCGCGGGGCTCCTTGCAATATCAAGCGACACCGAGAGATGATGATTCACTCCGCCTTTCTTTAATCCGTCTAGCGAAGCAATAAGCACATGTAAGTGATTGACTATACGGAATGAGTTGCACTGAACCTGCCTTGGCTTTCTATGACTTCTGGCTGGCGTTGACAAAAAGAAGGGAAAATACCCGTTGACAAATTGGAACGTTCCAGCGATTAGTTCTGCTAAGAATTTGGAACGTTCCAAATCACGGAGAAAGAGGGTATCAGCGATGCAGTGGGCATTGATTGGCGCGAGCACAATTGCTTCGCAATTCATGATTGATGCAATCCGGGCGCAAGCTGGCAACCGCGTCGCATCCGTGCTCAGCAGTAGCGCGGAGCGCGGGAAAGCCTATGCTGGCGAACATGATATCCCTGAAGCATTCACCGACCTGGATGAACAGCTCGCTCAAGACGTAGACGCTGTCTACATCTCGACCACGAACGAGAAGCACTTCCCGCAGGCAATGGCCGCAATCGAAGCTGGAAAGCATGTCTTGTGCGAAAAGCCATTGGCCATGACCGTTGAGGATGCGATCACCATGGTACGTGCAGCCGAAGCTGCCGGTGTCCAATTTGCGACAAACCACCATTTGCGCAATGCGGGCTCGCACCTGAAAATAAAAGACCTGATAGCGTCAGGACGGGTCGGAAAAGTGCAGGCCATCCGTGTGGCGCATGCCGTGTATCTGCCGCCTCATCTGCAGGGCTGGCGGATCGACAACCCCGAGGCGGGTGGCGGCGTCATTCCCGATATCGTGGTGCATGATGCCGACACCGTACGTTTCCACCTCGATGAAGACCCCGCGGAGGTCATGGCCATGGAGCGGGCTGACAGCCTTGGGCAGGGCGTGGAAGACAGCGTGATGAGCGTCTGGCAAATGCCGTCCGGTGTGACGGTCCAGACGCACGAAGGTTTCACGATCCGGCACGCGGGTACCGGGTTCGAGGTGCATGGCACCGAAGGATCCATTTTCGCCAGGAACGTTATGACCCAGCAATCGATCGGTGAGATCAGGCTGGTGACGGAATCGGGCCAAGAAACCGTACCCTTCAGTGACCACAATCTCTACACACGCGCTGTTGGTCTATATGTGGACGCCTGCGCCGGAAAAGGCACGCCTGCGGCGACCGGTGTCGACGGCGTGAAATCGCTGGCCGTGGCAGCAGCGGTCAAGAAATCCGCAACATCTGGCGCCCGCGTGGCCGTCGATTACGGAGGCATCTGAGATGGGGAAAATCGTCGACGCAAGCGACGCGGTCGCGCGCATCAAGGACGAAGATGTCGTTACTGTATCGTCGTCTTCCGGTCTGGGCTGCCCGGATCTCGTACTCAAAGCGCTTGGTGAGCGCTTCGAGGCGGAAGGGCGTCCCCGCAACCTGACCACGCTGCACCCCATCGCCGCAGGCGACATGTACGGGATCAAGGGCGTCGACCATATCGCCAAGGAGGGCCTGTTGAGCCGCATTTTGGCGGGCTCGTATCCGAGCGGTCCGTCTTCGATGGAGATGCCCGAGATCTGGCGGATGATCGTTGACAACAGGATTGCCGCCTACAACGTACCCTCGGGGATCATGTTCGACATGCATCGGGATGTAGCGGCGCGGCGCCCTGGCGTGCTGACACAGGTGGGGATGGAAACCTTCGTTGATCCGGCGCGGGAAGGCTGCGCGATGAACGACCGCGCCGCGTCGTCGCCCATTGTGCATCGACACGAAATGGGCGGCGAGACCTGGTTGCATTTCCCCAACATCGTGCCGAATGTCGCGATTATTCGCGCAACCACGGCGGATGAGACCGGCAACCTGACCTTCGAACATGAAGGGGCGACGCTCGGCGCCCTTGATCAGGCGATTGCCGTGCGCAACCACGGCGGCATTGTCATCGCACAGGTCAAGCGCCTGACTGCGTCGGGGTCTCTGCGGCCACATGATGTGCATGTGCCCGGCCATCTTGTCGACGTCGTTGTCGTTGATCACGACCAGAAGCAGACAACGGAAACTGCCTATGACCCGGCGATTTCCGGTGAAATAATGCGCCCTTGGAACAGCTTCTCGAACGCAGAACCCGGGATCGAAAAGATCATTGCGCGCCGCGCAGCGATGGAATTGTCCATGGGTGACAGCGCGAATCTCGGTTTTGGCATCTCGGCAAACGTGCCGCGCATCCTTCTGGAGGAAGGCTACCCGCAGGCAGTGACCTGGGCGATCGAACAGGGCGCTGTCGGCGGCGTGCCGCTGACCGGTTTTGCTTTTGGATGCGCCTCGAACGCCGACGCGATCCTGCCCTCGCCGCAGCAGTTCATGTATTTTCAGGGCGGTGGCTTCGATATCTCGTTCTTGTCTTTCCTCGAAGTAGATCGCGACGGAAACGTGAATGTCTCTAAACTGGGAAAGAAGCCCTATCTCACCGCAGGCTGTGGTGGCTTTGTGGACATCACGGCAAACGCCAAGAAGATTGTCTTCTCGGGTTACTTCGAGGCTGGCGCAAAGCTCGACCTGAGCACCGAGGGCATTCGCGTGGCGCAAAAGGGCAAGTTCACCAAAATGGTCGACGAGGTGGAGCATGTGACTTTTGCAGGTCGCCGCGCCCGGTCCCGTGGGCAGGAGGCGCTCTACGTCACCGAGCGCTGCGTGATGCGATTGGAAGAGGACGGCCTGGTCGCGACCGAGATCATGCCGGGCATCGAACCAGACACGGATATTGTACAAGCTTCCGAAGGGCGCGTTCGGGTCTGTGGCAACGCCTCGCCTATGCCGGTTTCGCTGCTTGCAGACGGCCCGATGGGGCTGACGCTGTGAGCGCGGTTTACCTTCATATCGAAGGCCCGGTTGCCGAGATCAGGCTCGACAACCCCACCAAACTGAACGCGCTGAACCTCGCGATGATTGAGCAGTTGGACGCGCACGCGGCCGCTATCGAGGCCGACAAATCCGTGCGTGCGGTCCTGCTGACCGCAACGGGCAAGCGCGCCTTTTGCGTTGGCGCCGATATCAAGGAGTGGGCCGTGCTGGACGGGCGCAGCTTTGCGCGGGACTGGGTGCGCATGGGGCACCGTGTCTTTGATCGTATTGCGCGATTACCCGCGCCGGTCATTGGTGTCTTGCATGGCCATGCGTTCGGCGGCGGCCTGGAACTTGCGGCCACCTGCGATATGCGCGTGGCAGGGCCGAAGGCGACATTTGCCCTACCGGAAACGGGCGTTGGCATCGTGCCCGGTTGGTCTGGCACTCAACGCATCGCCACGCAGTTGCCGTCGGCCGTGCTAAAGGAAATGGCCCTAACCGGCGCGAGGCTGAGCGCGGAGCGCGCTTACCAGCTTGGCTTCTTGAACGCTGTGTCCGAAGATCCCCTGGGCGCAGCTAGGGAAATCGCCGAGCGCATTTCCGGCAATGCGCCACAGGCGACCGAGACGGCAAAATGGATGATTGCCGCAGCCTTGGGCGAAGATCGCGCCGCCAATATGGAAATCATAGCGGGTGCCGCTCTCGCAGACTCTGCCGAAAAGGCAGAGGGAGTCGCGGCCTTTAGTGAAAAACGAAAACCAGACTTCGGGAAAATTTGACCGTGAGCACACATGATTTGACCCTGATTGCCGGAAGCGCTGCGACCAATAACGAAGCGCAGGTGCTCTCGCTGCGGCATTTGATCGATGGCGAATGGGTTTCTTCGGCCTCGGGCGAGACCTTTGAGCGCCGCTCGCCATCCACGGGACAACTGGTCAGTAGCGTTGCGAAAGGAGGAATGGCCGAGGCTGAACAGGCGATTGCCGCCGCGCGCAGGGCGTTCGACGACGGTCGCTGGTCCGATATTCCGGGCGCCGACCGTGCCAAGTTCCTGAACAAGGTCGCCGACCTGATCGATGAAAACCGCGCGAGGATAGCGCTTTATGAAACACTGGAAAGCGGCAAGCCCATCGCGCAGGCCGAAGCCGAGATTCAGGGCGCCGCAGACATCTGGCGCTATGCGGCGACGCTTGCGTGGAACATCCGGGGTGACAGCCAGAACGCGCTTGGACCCGATATGCTGGGCATGGTGCTGAAAGAACCCATCGGAGTGGTCTCGCTGATCACGCCGTGGAATTTCCCGTTCCTCATCATCTCGCAGAAGCTGCCTTTTGCACTGGCGGCAGGCTGCACGGCGGTCGTGAAACCCTCAGAGATGACGTCAGCGACAACGGTGATCCTGGGCGAGTTGCTTGTCGAGGCGGGCCTGCCCGCTGGGGTCGCGAATATCGTACTGGGCTATGGCGATCCGATTGGCGCAATGATGACCACGCATCCGGACGTCGATATGGTTTCATTCACCGGATCAACCGCAGTTGGTAAAGCGATCGTGGCCGCGACGGCGAAGACCCTGAAGAAAGTGTCACTTGAGCTCGGCGGGAAAAACCCGCAGGTTATCTTTCCTGACGCCGATCTTGATCAGGCCGCCGACGCCATCGTTTTCGGAGTCTATTTCAATGCGGGCGAATGCTGTAATTCTGGCTCGCGGATCATTGTGCACGAAGATGTGGCCGATGCGCTCAACGACAAAGTTGTGGCCCTGTCACGCAAGGTGCCATTTGGCGATCCGCTCAACCGCGAAACGAAGGTAGGTGCGATCATTTCACCTGAACACCAGTCAAAAATCGATGGCTACGTGAAGGGTGCGGCGCGTGAAGGCGCCGAGGTGCTGCTCGGCGGGGCGGCAATCGAACTGGATGGGTTGGACGGACAGTTTTATCAGCCTACGGTCGTCGCCAGCGTCACGCCCGAAATGGCGATTGCGAATGAAGAGGTCTTCGGGCCGGTGCTGTCGGTCCTGACATTCAAGACATTTGAGGAAGCCATCGCGTTGGTCAACGGCGCGTCCTATGGGTTGTCAGCGGGTGTCTGGAGCGAGAACGTACACACCTGCCTTGAATTCGCGCGCAAAGCTCAGGCGGGGACCGTCTGGACAAATACCTGGATGGACGGATTTCCGGAGTTGCCATTCGGTGGCGTGAAAGAAAGCGGGCTCGGGCGCGAGCTGGGGCATAACGGGATCGATGAGTTCTTGGAGACCAAAACTGTTCAGATGCGCATCGGCAAAACGCGGCAGATGTGGGTCTGACAAATCGATGCGAAGGGATTCGCAACGACACTACGCAAAACGGGAGGAAACCATGCGTAAATTGATGAAAACAACAACGTCCGCCCTCGCGGCACTTGCAATTGCGGGCAGTGTTGCACAGGCCGCAGAAGTTGAAGTGCTTCACTGGTGGACGTCTGGCGGTGAAGCCGCGGCGCTCAATGTGCTTAAGGGCGACCTTGAATCGCAGGGCATTGGCTGGCAGGACATGCCGGTTGCTGGCGGCGGCGGAACCGAAGCGATGACCGTTCTGCGCGCCCGTGTCACGTCGGGCGACGCGCCGACAGCTGTTCAGGCCCTTGGCTTCGACATCCTCGATTGGGGTGCGCAAGGCGCGCTGGCGGATTTGAACGAAGTTGCAGCCCAGGAAGGCTGGGACGATGTTGTGCCGGCAGCGCTTCAGGCTTTTGCAAAATATGACGGCAAGTGGATCTCGGCTCCCGTCAACGTGCATTCCACAAACTGGGTCTGGGCGAACAAAGCCGTTCTGGACGCGAATGGCATCGCCGTCCCGGAAACATGGGAAGACTTCGTTGCGGCCGTTGAGACGCTGAGCGCCGCAGGCGTCACACCGATCGCACATGGTGGTCAGGCTTGGCAGGATGCGACCGTTTTTGACGCTGTCGCGATGTCCACAGGCGGGCCGGACTTTTACAAAGCAGCCTTCATCGATATGGACGAAGAGGCGCTTGGTTCGGACACCATGAAACAAGCCTTCGACCGCATGGCTTTCATCCGCGCGAACGTGGACGACAATTTCTCTGGCCGCGACTGGAACCTCGCAACCGCAATGGTCATCAACGGCGAAGCGGGTTTCCAAATGATGGGCGACTGGGCCAAGGGTGAATTCCTGAACGCTGATAAGGTTCCCGGGCAGGACTTCCTGTGCTTCCGGTTCCCGGGCACGCAAGATCAGGTCACCTTCAACGCTGACCAGTTCATGATGTTCGATCAGGGCGGCGTTGTGTCAGAAGAACAAGCGGCACTGGCATCGGCCATCCTCTCGCCATCGTTCCAGTCTGCCTTCAACGTGGTCAAGGGCTCCGTTCCTGCGCGCACCGACGTGTCGGACGCCGATTTTGACGCGTGCGGCAAGCAGGGCATGAAGGATCTGGCCGCGGCGGCTGCGTCCGGCAACCTCTTTGGTTCCATGGCACATGGCCACGCCAATCCGGCTGGTGTGAAGAACGCGATCTACGACGTCGTGACCGCGCACTTCAACGGTGAATACGACAGCGAAACGGCGGTTGAAGAACTCGTCGACGCTGTGTCGATCGCTCAGTAATCCTCCCGTGGGGTGGCCTTTCGGGCTGCCCCGCACTCCACTCGCCGATACCTACCTGGGGGAACATGCCATGTCGGCCCGACCCGATGCGGATTTCCAGACACGCCTTCAGAACCTGCTGCCGAAGCTCGTTTTGTCGCCGTCTCTCGCGCTGATCTTCTTCTTCGTGTACGGTTTCATCCTGTTCACGATATACGTTTCCTTCACGGATAGCCGCATTCTGCCCTTCGTCGGCAATGGCGGCGTGCCCGCTTATGACTTGATTGGCTTTTCCAACTACCAGAAACTCTTTAGTCTCTCGCATTGGGAAATCGCGCTGACCAACATGGCGATCTTTGCGGGGCTCTACATCGTGATCTGTTCAGCCCTGGGCCTGATGCTCGCGATTTTCCTGGACCAGAAAATTCGTGGCGAAGGCGTTCTGCGTCCCCTCTACCTTTACCCGATGGCGCTCAGCTTCATCGTGACGGGCACCGCCTGGAAATGGTTCCTCGATCCAGCGATCGGGCTTGAAAACATCGTGCAGACATGGGGCTGGACCAGCTTCACCTTCGATTGGATCAAAAACCGCGACTTTGCGATTTACACCGTCGTCCTGGCCGCTGTCTGGCAGTCCAGCGGTTTCGTTATGGCAATGTTCCTCGCGGGCTTGCGCGGCATTGACAACGAGATCCTCAAAGCGGCGCAAATGGATGGTGCGTCCAACTGGAACCTCTACCGCAGGATCATCATCCCGCAGCTGCGCCCTGCGTTCCTGTCGGCTTTCGTGATCCTCGCGCACCTCGCGATCAAAACCTTCGACCTTGTCATCGCGATGACCGGTGGCGGACCGGGCCGGGCAACAGAGCTGCCAGCGACCTTCATGTATTCCTACACTTTCAGTCGCAACCAGATGGGCATCGGGGCGTCTTCTGCGGTGATCATGCTGATGACCATCGCGGCAATTATGATCCCCTATCTCTACGCTGAACTCCGGGAGAAGAAGTGATGGCTGTCTCAAGCACTGATACCGCAATCCGCACAGGGCGCGTGACCCGGACACTGATCTATCTCGTTCTGGTGCTCTTTGCCCTCTTCTACCTGCTGCCGCTCTACGTGATGATGGTGAACTCGCTCAAACCTCTGCCCGAGATCACCGGTGGCGGTATGATGTCCCTACCGCAGATCTGGACCATTGAACCCTGGCTGAAGGCCTGGTCAACCGCGCAGATCGGCGTCGAGCCCACAGGCCTACGGCCTTACTTCTGGAACTCAATTTCGATGGTTGTTCCGGCGGTGGCAATCTCGACGATCCTGGGCGCGCTCAATGGTTACGTACTTACCAAATGGCGCTTCCGCTTCGACACCATCCTCTTTGGGCTGATGCTCTTTGCCTGCTTCATTCCCTTCCAGATCGTGCTGATCCCGATGGCCGCTGTGCTCGGCTTTCTTGGCCTCGCCGGTTCGACGGCCGGTCTGGTTCTGGTGCACGTGGTTTACGGTCTCGGGTTCTCGACACTCTATTTCCGCAACTACTACGCGGTCTTTCCGACCGAATTGGTGCGCGCGGCACAGATAGACGGGGCCAGTTTCTTCCAGATATTCTGGCGTATTCTTCTGCCGTCGTCGGGCCCGATCGCGGTGGTTTGTGTCATCTGGCAGTTCACGAATATCTGGAATGACTTCCTCTTTGGCGCTTCGTTCGCGAGCGGAGAGGGAGCCCCGATGACCGTGGCGCTCAACAATCTCGTGCAATCATCGACCGGCGTGAAAGAGTACAACGTTCATTTTGCCGGGGCGATCCTCGCCGCTCTTCCAACCTTGCTCGTCTACATCGTGGCCGGCCGCTACTTCGTCCGCGGTCTGATGGCCGGCTCCGTGAAAGGATAAGAATATGGGCTTTCTCGATATCGACAACGCGACCAAATCCTACGGGTCTGTCGAAGTCCTGCACAAAGTCGACATCTCGGTACAGGAAGGCGAGTTCCTCGTTCTCGTCGGCCCGTCCGGCTGTGGCAAATCCACGTTGCTCAACATGATCGCCGGGCTTGAGGACATCACCAGCGGCGAGATCCGTATCAAGGACGCGGTGATGAACGGGGTGCACCCGTCAAACCGAAACATCGCCATGGTGTTCCAGTCTTATGCGCTCTACCCCAACATGACGGTGGGGCAGAACATCACCTTTGGGCTCGAAATGCACGGGGTGCCCAAGCCGGAGCGTGACAAAGCGATGGCAGACGTAGCGAAGCTCCTGCAGATCGAACTATTGCTCGAACGCAAGCCGGGCCAACTGTCCGGTGGTCAGCGGCAGCGTGTTGCGATGGGCCGTGCTCTGGTGCGGAACCCGGACGTGTTTCTCTTTGACGAACCGCTTTCGAACCTTGACGCCAAGCTGCGCGTCGACATGCGCACCGAAATCAAAAAGCTGCACCAGAACCTTGGCACCACGATCGTCTATGTGACCCACGACCAGATCGAAGCGATGACGCTGTCAACACGGATTGCGGTTATGAACGGTGGGTATGTCCAACAACTCGGCACGCCTAAAGAGATCTATGACACGCCGGCCAACCTGTTTGTCGCAACCTTCATGGGATCGCCGTCGATGAACCTGATCGACGCGAATGTTCGTGTGGATGGCAACGCCGTCTATGCGGACACGCATGACGACAAAGGAGGAGAGATTAGTCTGGCCTTCTTCGAGCCGAGCGCAGGTCTCAAGAGCTATGAAGGGCAAGCGGTCACACTGGGCATTCGCCCTGAATCGCTCACGGATGTAGAAGGCGCCGACCAGCGCTCCACCCATGTGGAGCAGGTAAAAAACACTGTAACCGTGACCGAACCTGCAGGGTCCGATACCTTCGTGACCACCACGATCGGCGGCGCGGAATGTGTCGGGCGCATGCGGGCCGACGCGGATGTCGCTGCGGGTCGTGAGACAACCTTTGCGATCAACATGGAAAAGGCCGTGGTTTTTGACCCCAAGACTGAGGCGCGCATCCTCTGATGGACACGGACGTTCTCATCATCGGGTCCGGAATGGGCGGCGCGACATGTGCGGCTGCCCTAGCGCCTTCGGGTGCCCGGATCACAATTCTGGAACGTGGTGAACGGATCAAAGACACCGCAGACACACGGGACGCTTTTTCTATTTTCAATTTTGGAACGTTCCGAAACGATGAAACCTGGGATGACTCCAAGGGAAACACCTTCAATCCCGGGAACTATTACTTCGTGGGGGGCAATTCGAAACTCTACGGCGCTGTCATGTTCCGCTACAGGTCAAAGGATTTTTGCGCCCTGCAACATATGGGCGGGACATCGCCCGGCTGGCCGATTTCCTATGAAGACTTCGAGCCCTGGTATCAGAAGGCCGAAGACATGTACGAGGTGCGAGGCTCTCTCGACGAAGATCCCACCGAGCCTCCGCATTCGGGTTCATATGCGTTTCCGCCCGTGCCGCACGAACCTGCCATTGCAGATGCGGCCAGGCGATTGGCCGGACAGGGTCTGACGCCTGCGCATTTGCCCCTAGGCGTGGATATCGACGCCTGGCTCGCAGGTGGCGCCACACCGTGGGATGCATTTCCCAACACCGGTGACGGCAAGAAAGACGCGGAAAGCGTGGGACTTAAGATCGCTCTGCGGCACAACTCGGTCCGGCTGGAGACGGGATGCAAAGTAACTCGGCTCCTCACCCGCGCAGATGGCCAGATCGAGGGCGCAGAATTCATCAAGGACAGCGGCCCGTGCCGCATCGCGGCAAAAACAGTGGTGCTTTCAGCGGGCGCGGTGAATTCAGCAGCGCTTTTGCTGCGGTCCGCGAATGACAGCTTTCCAACTGGTCTTGCCAATCGCTCAGATCAGGTCGGGCGGAATTTCATGAACCATAACACCCATGCGGTGATGTCGCTTCATCCGTTCCGTAAGAATCCGTCCGTCTATCAAAAGACCTTGTGTTTCAACGATTTCTACCTTTCGGGCGGCCCGGGAGGCGAACCGCTGGGCAACATCCAGCTACTGGGCAAGATAACCGCGCCAATCCTTGCCAGCCAGGTCAGATTACCAGGGCCAGCAGCACGCTGGCTCGCGGGACGTTCGATCGACTGGTATTTGATGAGCGAGGATCTGCCCGATCCGGAAAGCCGGGTCACAGTCAGGGGCGATCGCATTGTTCTGGACTGGAAACGCTCCAATTGGGAGGCGCATCTGCATCTGCTGCGCCGCTTCAAGTCGATCCTGCGCAAAGCGGGATGGCCGCTCGTCCTGAGCCGCGCCTTTGACCGGACAGTGCCGTCCCACCAATGTGGAACCGCTCGCTTCGGCACAGACCCAGACAAAAGCGTTCTGGACATATGGTGCCGCACACATGACCACCCAAACCTCTTTGTCGTCGATGCAAGCTTCCTGCCGAACTCGGCCGCGGTGAACCCTGCACTCACAATAGCCGCACAAGCGCTGCGCGTCGCAGACCACATCAAGCAAACGGACCTGGCGGCATGAGCGGCGTAGCACTTATAACAGGCGGCCAGCGGGGCATCGGGCTCGGGATTGCGCGGGCGCTGGCGGGCGCTGGCTGTCGCGTGGCACTTGCGGCAGAACGGCCTGAAGACGATCCCGATGTCATTGCGGCCCTCAGCACGTTGCCCGGTTCGACCTATCACCAGCACGACCTGCGCGACTTGGATCGTATCGCAGAGTTGTTTGACGCGGTCGAAGCCGCCCACGGGGCCATTACAACCCTGGTTTCCAACGCAGGCATCACCTCTCCGTCGCGCGGTGACATGTTGGATATCCTTCCGGAAAGTTTCGATCTGGTTATGGATGTAAACCTCAGGGGCGCCTTCTTCCTTGCTCAAGAAGCGGCCCGGCGGATGTCAGCGTCGCATACCGGCGTTTACCGGTCGATCCTTTTTGTCACGTCCGTCAGCGCCGAAATGGTGTCGATCGAGCGCGCCGAATACTGCCTGTCGAAATCCGGGGCGGCGATGATGGCACAGCTCTTCGCGGCGCGACTCTCCGAGGACGGCATCGGCGTCTTCGAACTCCGGCCCGGGATCATCGCGACCGAAATGACGGCAGGCGTGCGCGACCGCTACGACAGCCGGATCAAAGACGGGCTGGTGCCGGCAAAACGCTGGGGCCAACCAAGCGACATCGGCCAAGTGGTCGTGCCACTTGCCAGAGGACAACTGGCCTATTCGACCGGGGCAGTCATCCCTGTCGATGGCGGTCTGAGTATTCATCGGCTTTGAGAGGGAACCATGGCCGAAACATTTGACTTCATCATCGTGGGCGGTGGCTCTGCCGGCTGTGTTCTTGCTGCGCGCCTCTCTGAGAACCCAGACACAACGGTTTGCCTGCTTGAAGCGGGCGGCAGCGACCGTCACCCTTTCTACCACCTGCCGGCGGGCTTCGCGAAGATGACCAAGGGGATCGGGTCCTGGGGATGGGAAACGACACCGCAACGCCACATGAAAAACCGCGTCTTCAACTATACGCAGGCGAAGGTGATCGGCGGTGGCTCGGCCATCAACGCCCAGATTTACACGCGCGGCAACGCGTTGGATTATGACGAATGGCGTCAGATGGGCTGCGACGGGTGGTCCTATGAAGACGTGCTGCCATACTTCCGGCGTGCCGAGGACAACGACACCTACAATAACCGATATCACGGTCAGGGCGGACCCCTGGGGGTGTCGCAACCTGCCGCCCCACTGCCCATCTGTGACGCCTATTTCGAAGCCGCCGCCGCCGTCGGCATCCCAAAGAATGAGGATGTAAATGGCGAGAAACAGGATGGCGCGGCCTATTATCAGCTGACACAGAAAGACGCGCGCCGGTCTTCAGCAGCGATGGCCTATCTGAACCCCAATCTCGGGCGAAGAAACCTGACCCGGAAACTCGGCGCGCAGGTGCGCCGGATCATCGTGGAAGGCGGGCGCGCCAGGGGTGTCGAGATGCTGGACGGCAGCAAGATCATGGCCGAGGTCGAGGTGATCCTGTCGTCCGGCGCGATCGGCTCGCCGCGGCTACTTCAGCTCTCCGGGATCGGCCCCGCAGACCATCTGAACAATCTCGGGATCGACACGGTTCTCGACCAGCCGCAAGTCGGCGAAAACCTGCAGGATCACCTTGATCTTTATTGCATTTGCGAGGTCTCGGGTCCGCACACCTACGACCGGTTCGCCAAACTGCACTTATCCGCCATCGCCGGTCTGCAATACATCTTCACGCGCAAGGGGCCTGTCGCGTCCAGCCTCTTTGAAACGGGCGGATTCTGGTATGCCGATCCTGACGCACGTTCTCCTGATATCCAGTTCCATCTCGGGCTGGGAACCGGCATCGAAAAAGGCGTGGAAGCGATGCCGCAAGGAGGGGTGACACTGAACTCCTGCTACCTGCGTCCACGGTCACGCGGCACGGTCCGGTTGCAAAGCAGTGATCCCGCCAAGGCACCGCTGATCGACCCGAACTACCTGCAAGATCCGCAGGACCGCGAGATGTCGATCCGTGGTTTGAAGATCACGCAGAAAATCCTGTCTCAGGGGCCGCTCAAACCCTTTATCAAGGCGGAACGGTTGCCCGGACCCGGGGTCGCTTCGGACGAGGATTATTTCAACTTCATCTGCGAGCATTCCAAGACCTCGCACCACTGTGCCGGGACTTGCCGCATGGGTGCCGACGACGCGGCGGTTGTGGACCCGCGCCTGCGTTTCAACGGCATCGAACAGCTGCGCGTGGTCGACAATTCGATCATGCCGACTGTCATCTCCTCCAACACCAACGCCGCGGCCATCATGATCGCCGAGAAAGCCTCCGACATGATCCGCCATGATCACGGGATAGCCATATGATCCGCCATATCGTTCTGACCAAGTTCAAGCCGGAGGCAACGGAGGAAAGGATTGCCGAGATTTATCGGGGCCTGTCCGCGTTGACTGAAACGTTGCCCGGGGCGCAGGGATTCACAGGTGGCCGCTCAGAAAGCCCCGAACAGATCGAGCGCGGCTACATGCACGGGTTCGTCATCGACTTCGACGGCTGGGATGCGCTGCAGACCTACACGGACAACCCGGATCACAAGGCGCTTGGTGCCCAACTTGTCGAAAACGCCGTGGGCGGGGTCGACGGCATCCTTGTGCTTGATCTGGATGTGTAGGAGGGACCGATGCTGACGCTCCCCACATATGCCGGCACGCTTGAGCCCTATGCGCTGTCGGGCACCCCTATCGCCCCGCGCGCGCCAAAGAACGCCTTCAATCGAACCGCATTCGCGGCGGCGCATGTGGTGTCGGACCCGCTTGCCGAACGGGATCCATGGTTGGGCCAACCCGCCGTTGACTGGGACAATACGCTAAAATTCCGTCACTACCTGTTTGATCAGGGGTTGGGATTGGCCGAAGCGATGGATACCGCCCAGCGCGGCATGGGTGTTGACTGGTTGACCGCAAAGGAATTGATCGAACGCACGATGGTTGAGGCCAAGGCGCATCCACTAAGCCCTCGGGTCGCCTGTGGCGCTGGCACCGATCATGTCGCGACCGGGAATCTGACGACCGCTGATGCACTCATTGCCGCCTATTGCGAACAGATGGAGGCGATCGAGAAAGCCGGTGGCCAGATCATCATCATGGCCAGCCGTGCCATGGCCGCTCAGGGGAACGGGCCGGAATTCTATGCGCAAGTCTATGGGCACCTGATCGAGCAGGCTGCAGATCCCGTGATCCTGCATTGGCTCGGCGACATGTTCGACCCAGCATTGAAAGGGTATTGGGGGCATGATGATCTGGACGCGGCGACAGAGGCGGTGCTGGCTCTCCTCAAAGATCACGCGCCCAGAATCGACGGGATCAAGATCAGCCTTCTTGAGCAATCCCGGGAAGAGGCTTTCCGAGCGCGGCTGCCAGACGGCGTTCGCCTCTACACGGGCGATGACTTCAACTACACGGCGCTCATCGAAGGGGATGGCAGGCATTTCTCGCATGCTCTGTTGGGCATTTTTGCGGCCATCGCACCGGCCGCGGCGCAGGCCCTCGAAGCCCTGGCCGAAGGAGACAACGGGCGCTTTCACGAGCTGCTTGCGCCCACCGTGCCGCTAAGCCGTGAGATATTCAAGGCACCGACCCAGTTCTACAAAGCCGGGATCGCATTTCTGGCGTGGCTCAATGGCGCACAAAGCCACTTCATCATGCCCCAAGGCTTCCAGTCGAGCCGCGAAATCGCGCATTATGCGGAAGTGTTCCGCCTGGCGGACACCGCAGGCATGTTGAGCAAACCAGCTCTTGCCGACCAAAGAATGCGACAACTCCTTGGGCTTTACGGGATAGGCTGATGGCTGTGGACAAGAAACCGACGATCAAGGACGTGGCCTCTCACGCCCGGGTTTCCAAATCGACGGTCTCGCTTGTCTTGCAGAACTCGCCCCTGGTGAAAGACCGAACCCGCAAAGCAGTGCAGGAGGCGATGATCTCCCTGGGATATGTGCGCAACCGCGCGGCAGCGACATTGCGCGGGTCGGGGACGGGTCTGGTCGGGTTGATCATAAACGACCTGCGAAACCCGTTCTTCACCGAATTTGCAACGTCGGTGCAAATGGCGCTGGCAGATCGCGGGCTGGCCACGGTGATCGCCAACTGTGATGAGAACCCGGACATCCAGACGCGAACGATCATGTCGATGCTAGAGCATGATGTCTCGGGACTGATCATCTCGCCCTGTCATGGAAACGGCCGCGAGGGGTTTCAGGCCATAGAACGCATGGGCCTGCCTGCACTGCAGGTGTTGCGACAGATCGAGACGGGCGCAGCACCCCTACCCTTCTTCAGTCACGATTATCGCTCCGGCAGCTACATGGCGGTCCATCATCTGCTCTCACAGGGATTCGAAAGGATCGCATTTGTTGGCGGCCTTGAGGGATTGGCCATTACCCAAGAGCGTATGTCCGGCTATCTTGACGAAATGGCGCGACATGGTTTGCCAACGGCAATCTTTCATGGACCATCGACACGCGCATTCGGCCGGAAGACAGTGCGGCGCCTGCTTAATGACTATCCCGACATAGAAGCGGCGATCTGTTTCAATGACCTTGTTGCGATGGGCATGCATTCTGGTTTGACAGTAGAAGGGCGCACGTTGGGGAAGGATTTCTTTCTGGTTGGCTTTGACGACATCGAAGAAGCACAGCTAGTATACCCGGCTCTTTCGACAATCCGCTGTAATGTCAAAGAATTCGGCATTTTGAGCGCCAAGAAACTCTACGAGATGATAGAAACGGGCACGGAGCCGACAATTGAGGAAGCACTACCTGTGGAGCTTGTGATCAGAGCGTCCAGCCGGCGGTCATGAAGGCTAGCAAAGAAAACCAAATTGATGAGTTCAGCTGGGTCCTGCGCAGTGCATGGAGGCTTTGTTGCACAAATCGGTTCGTGAGCGGACTTCCCCTTTCCCCGGACGGACTTATGCTACGGGTTCTCTGACAGGCATACCAAGAGTCGTGTAGCGGTTGAGAACCGCGACGCGGATCTGGATTTCCACGACTTGCCGCTCAAACTCTCTCGCCATCAGAGATTGGCCGAAGAGTTTGGTGCAGTTCATCTTGCTCTCGACGCGGCTTCGGCGGTGGTATCCGCTCCATCGTCGCCAGATCGCGTGGCCGAGATAACGCGAAGCATTGACCGCTTCGTTGCGGGAGATGGCCCCGGCACTCGTGGGTTTCCAGGGTTTGGCATTTTTGCGTAGTGGGATTACGGCATGAGCCCCCGCGCCGCAATCGCGTCATGGCATTTTGCGCCTATCGTAAGCACCGTCTGCGGTCACTGACCCGACGCTCTGATCGGGTGGGATTTATCGAGTAGCTCCGGCAGTATCGGCGCGTCACCCACATTGCTGGTCGTGACCTCTAGGGCCCGCACTTCCAGCGTTTCTTCGTCAATTCCGATGTGTATCTTGCGCCAGAGGCGGCGCTTAGGGTTGAGCGAACGACAACCGACAAAGGGTCGGTCTATCGGAACGTGAAAGAGGTATGAGCATCATGAATGTTTCGCCCCCAATCCGCGACTTCGCGACAATACTCGCTGAAATCGAAAACACTGACCGACCGGGCTGCCTCGATCGCTGGCGAGAGATATTTGAGCGGCCGCCGCCAAAATACGCCGTTCAGCGCAATGACGGGCATTCGGGTTTTCTTAGCCTTCGTAAGCGCATCCTTGCGTTTCCGGCCCATTGCCATGCCCGATCCGCCAGCAATCGCCATTGCCGGGATGAGGATGAACATGCCTTTCAGGATCAATGCCTTGACGGTTGCGACTGTTTCATGGCCCGCAAAGAGTTCGCTGGTGGCCGTTGATGTCCAGAAGAGGAGGATCATCACAAAGCCGATGACACCCGCGATGGCGTGTACCTTTGTTTTCATGGCGGTTCCTTCAAATTGGCTTTTGGAAAGGGCTTCTTCAGGCCGCGCAGCAATTCGGCACCGCAACCTTCTCGAACAGGTGGGGTGCGGTCACGGCACTTGAGGGATAGTGGCTGAGCTGCTGCTGAAACTCGGGGTTTGAAAACGCAGTGCGAAAGTCCGCAACAGACTCCCAGACCGCGTAGTTCATATACATGCTGCCGTCACCAACGGCTTTATGCAGTTGAGTGCTGATGTAACCCGGCTGCTTTTTCATCCATTCGGCATCGCTCTTCCAAGCTTCAACGAGGGCGTCTTGGTCAAGAGGATCGACTGTAAAGAGGTTGACGAGAACGACGGGTCCAGCGTCGATACCCAATTGCCGTTCAATGGGAAACTCGGGGTCGAGGGGTTTGAAACTGACCATTGCGGTACTCCTTGAAAGTAGCTTCAATCTGGTGTCATGTTGTCATACTTAGGAAGTATCAAACACAATGACAACACGTTGTCAAATGAAATGAGGAATCGACATGCCGGATGCGCGAAGGACTGAAGAAGGAGAAGCCGTGACAGCACTGATACTGGACGTGTTTCGGCTGAACGGTCGATTGCAGCTTGCCGGTGATCGCCTCGTATCAGAACTCGGCCTGACAAGTGCCCGATGGCAGATCCTCGGCGCCATTGCCTATTCTGATCGACCGGAATCCGTTGCCTGGCATGCACGGACGATGGGCGTTCACCGGCAAGGCGTACAACGGATCATCAATGAATTGAGCAAAGAAGGCATAGTGGAGTTTCAGCCGAACCCACACCACAAGCGGGCGCACTTGGTCGTTATGACTCGAAAGGGGCAGGAGTTATACGAAGCCGCGATTGCGAGGCAAGTCCCGTGGGTTAATGAGCTGTCAAACGGTCTGTCGTCAAATGACATCGCAACAGCGCAGCAGGTTATTGCTCGTCTAAAGACTGGTCTTGAAGAAACCTCAATGCGGCAGGATTAGAGTCTGACCCAAAGATGACGCTCGTGAAGAGTGCAGCTTCGGTCATTCAGGGCTCGAAGTAGACAACGGAGCATACACAGAATCTGAACCACTGAGCCGCCGCGCCTCGTTGAGGACGGCCCATACCAGCCATTCATCAAGTCAGCCTACGCCGCAACGCAGTTTCACCGAACCGGTCATTGGCTGCGAATGCATAGGTCTGCCATTCCTCGGAGCAGCAATATGTTGTGATCTCGAAACTGGAAATCAGGGCTGTACTTTGGCGGCATCACTTTGAGAGTGGCGCAAATGGGAGTTGTCCCTAAAGTGCTATTCTTGCTCGACATAATTTGCAATGCGCTTGCAAAGATCGCAGCGCCCGGTAGGAGCTTCTTCGGCTAACGTTGATCTGTCAGAAGGAGGGAGGCAATGGAGGTCGATTGGTTAGAGGATTACTTAGCGCTGGCCACCGTCGGGGTGTTTTCCCAAGCTGCGCAGGCTCGAAACATCAGCCAACCGGCCTTTACACGTCGCATCAAGAACCTAGAGCATTGGGTCGGAACACCCCTTTTTGACCGTAGCGTGCATCCTGTCACCCTGACGATGGCGGGGCGCGCGTTCCGCGCAACGGCAAGTGAAACGATCAAGATGCTCCGTTTCGCAAGAGAGGATTTGCTGCAGCACGCGGCAAACGACCAAGCTGTCCTGCGCCTGTCGGCCCTTCACACGCTCTCGGTTTCCTTTGTCCCGTCTTGGCTCAAACGGTTGTCAAATGTGAACACCCCTCTCCAGACGGCTTTTACTGTTGGATCCTATGCAGATTGCGTTGAAGTGCTCCGAACAGGATCTGTGGATTTCATGCTGTCTTATGAACATCCGTCCATGGAAGTCTGGGCCAATGATGGGTGGTTTCCATCGGTAAGGCTTGCGGAAGATCGCCTGATTGCAGTCTCCTGCCCCGACACACATGGCAGGCCGATGTTTCATTTCGAGAGGCCAGGCAAAGTGCCATGGCTTGCCTATTCTTCCGACAGCTTTCTTGGCCGCCTGAACCAAAGTATTGTTTCAAAGTCTGGATTGTCCGACAGCCTTACAGTGACTAGCGAGAACTCGTTTTCCGAAGCACAGAAGGCAGCGTGCATAGAAGGGCTCGGTATCGCGTGGCTACCTGAGATGTCGATCAAGGCTCAATTGTCCGATGGCCTCTTGGTGCCAGTTGGCGACAGTTGCATTGAACATCAGATGTCTGTGCGTCTCTTTCGCAATATGGGCAAAAGCAGGCCAGCTGTTGAACATTTTTGGGCATTGGTCAAAGGCGCATGCATAGACGAAAATCTGGCATGAGGCGGACCTTAGCCATCCCGCTGTGAGAGCTTCCAAAAACGCTCTAGTTGCGGTCTGGACCGCTCAATCGAACGATAAAGTCTAATGCTGATGTTTGCTTCAAAGTCAGCCTGACTGACTTTGACAAGTTTGCCATCGGCCAATTCGGTCTTCACAGAACTTTCTGGCAGAAAAGCCAAGCCGTGCCCCTCAAGGCAGGCGGATTTGAGCGCTTCGGCCACGGAGTTTTCGTAGACAGGGTTTAGTGTTTGCTGAATTTGGCAGCGGTCTATGCAAACCTGTGTGATCCGTCCAAGAAACGTATCTGGAGGATATGTCAGAAAAGGAACGTCTCCTGAAGCGGTCAGATCGAAGGTTGGTGTTCCAGTGGAATCACATGCGCTGACAGCGATGATCCTATCCGTTGAAATGACGGCAGAGGGATATCGGCTCTCGTCTGAGATTGTCGGCACAGTCGGGTGCGCGTAGCACAGCATGAAATCTGCGCTCCCGGTCAGTATAGCTTCCGCACAACCTGAGAAGTTCTCGGCAACAAGTCGAGATTTGATCGGTCCGAGATATTCCGACATTTCGCTTAACCAAGCTGGGAAGAATGAGATCGCAAGCGTATGCAGCGCAACAAAATCGAGCCTGTCGGCTTCCCTCTGCGTCAGCCCGCGAATGTCATGCTTGCTTTCCTTGAGTGCATTCACGGTGTCGAAAGCCGTTTTCTTGAACGCCTCTCCTGCGGGGGTCAACTGCACAGGGTGCACGCTGCGGTCAAAAAGGGGCGTTCCGGCCCAATGCTCTAGGTTTTTGATGCGGCGGGTGAAAGCTGACTGACTGATGTTTCGCGCATCTGCGGCCCGCGCGAAGATGCCTGCCGATGACAACGCCAAAAAGTCCTCGAGCCAATCAATTTCCATCCTTACCTCCTACTTAACTGTATGTTGTATAGGCATTGCAAAACTTGCAACCGCTATGTGTCTGATCATATGGCGCTGTTCTGTAGCTCCATCTATGCCAGTGCTGGTCGACCCAAAGGCAAGCCATGACCGCACTCCGAACATTACGAGAACGCCTAGATTTCGTTGAGACTGTTAAAATTACCGATATTGCTTCGCCGTTAGCTGCGCGCGGGAGAACCGTCAGAACGCCGGATTTACAGGCGCGGGACATTCTATTTCAGTTGCGGCGGATCGCCGACAAAGGTGGCTTTCCATGAGCGCCAAAACCTTACGTCTCGGAATTGTCGGCGGATTGGGCGCCCTTGCCGGAGCCGATTTGCTCTACCGGATTGTCGATGCCACACCGGTCAAATCCGAAGTCGATCATCGCGAGCTAATATTCGAGCAGAAGCCAATGCGCGAACCGGTCAGCGCCATGGAACCTGGATACTCACCGACGCATCGCAAGCTCTACGTGTTTGATACTTTGTCGCGTCTGGAGCGGGACGGCTGTGACGCGGCCCTTCTTCCTTGCTTCATCACCCATTGCTTTCTTGATGAACTGGAAGATGAGCTTCAACTGAAGCTCGTCAGCATGACGGAGGCCATAAAACTGTATATTGATTGCCTCTCGCCGCAGCCCCAGAAGATCGGTGTCCTGGCTACACCTTTCGTCCGAGAATGTGGCCTGTTTGACAAGCTGTTTGGCGATGATGTTGACGTCATCTACCCGAGCCGCAGTATGGAATGGGCGGTCATGGAGGCAATTTACGGGGCGCAAGGGTTCAAATCCGGTCGCCGCGACGACGCAATTCTGGCCCCAATCAATGCCGTCCTTGCTGACTTGGCCAAATCTGGTGCGACGGTTTTTGTGCCTGGAATGACAGAGCTTCCTCTTCTGTTTGATCGGTTTGCGCCGTGCCACGGTATTGAGCTAGTAGATACGGCGGCAGCCTATGCACGCTTTGCACTTGACGTGACAGAGCAGCGTCACCATCGGCCGTTCAAGGTCGGTGTTCTTGGTGGGGTTGGCCCCGCGGCAACTGTAGATTTCCTGGGCAAGCTGGTTGCAGCCACGGAAGCCCATAGAGATCAGGATCACATTAAGATTCTGGTGGAGCAAAATCCACAAATACCTGACCGTACGGACAACCTCGCAGGTACTGGCGCGGATCCGACTGTTGCGCTTTATTCTACCGCCAAAAAGCTTGAGCGAGGCGGGGCGGATATGATTGCGATACCTTGCAATACCGCCCACGCCTATGTCGATCGTATCCAAAGTTATCTTGATATCCCAATCGTGAGTATTCTCTCGGCCACCACTGAATACATAATTGACGCCGTGCCCAAGGCGCGTCGCGTCGGAATTCTTGCCACCGACGGCACGATTGGCAGCGGGCTTTATCAAGAAGCTCTTGGCAAGGTCGATCTAGAGCCTCTGGTGCCCGATGAGGTGCATCAGAGGCTTGTCATGGAAGCGATCTACGGCGCAGAGGGCGTAAAAGCTGGCTTCACAGAAGGGCCGTGCGCCGACCAAATCGCGGGTGCAATTACACATTTGGTAGAACGTGGTGCCGATGCGATCATTCTGGGTTGCACAGAGCTTCCTTTGATCGTGTCTGGAGACACCGACCACAACGGTGCCGTTGCCGTCGATCCAACGAATGTCCTTGCGCGCAAATGTGTCCGGCTCGCGCAGCCCACTTAGCAAGGCTATTACAAAAACCAATAGGCGTTGCAGAATTTGCAATGGGCTTTCCTTCTTTATGGGCCGGAGGGTCTTAACAACCTGATAGTTATAATTGTGAGGGGCTCGTCTTGGGTGGCCCTTGTCAAAAAAAGGGGACTTGTTCATGGACACAGCCAGCCAAAAGACCGGGTTATTCGCCACCTGGAGAAACCTGTTTTTGTGGAAGCAAATTGTCATAGCACTCGTACTTGGAGTGATTGTAGGTATCCTGCTCAACGCCACCGGGAACGAGGCTATCGCTAGCACGATCAAATATATCGGCACACTCTTCTTGTCGTTGATCAAGATGCTGATCGTGCCACTGATCTTCGTGTCGCTTGTCTGCGGCATGACCTCGGTGAGCGATATGGCCCGGATGGGTCGGATCGGGCTTAAATCTGTTGCGTTCTATTTATGCACGACCGCATTTGCGATCACGATTGGGCTGGCGCTTGGCGCGCTTTTCCAGCCTGGTGTCGGCATTGATATGGGCACTGCTACCGCGATGGAGCCCAAAACTGCGCCGCCCTTCATCGAACAGCTGATCGCTATCGTACCAACGAACCCCATTGCCGCCGCAGCAGATGGCAAAGTGCTTCAGATCATCTTCTTTGCCATAATGTTTGGTCTTTCGATTAACCTCGTGGGCGATGCCGGCAAACCGATCCGCGACTTTTTCGAGTCGCTCAACACAGTCGTTCTCAAGCTCACCGAAATCGTGATTTCGTTCGCACCATATGGTGTGTTCGCTCTGATGGCTTGGGTGGCTGGGACATACGGTCTCGACTTGCTCTTGCCACTTGGGACGATCATCGCCGCGCTCTACATCGGCTGCATCCTGCATGCGATCTTTGTATACGGTGGTTTGGTCACGGTCTTGGGGCGGCTCAATCCCGTACGCTTCTTCCAGGGTATTGTTGAGCCTCAGATTGTAGCGTTCACGAGCACATCGTCTTCAGGCACGCTGCCCGTGACGATGACAGCTGTGCAAAAAAACCTCGGTGTTGATCGCTCGGTTGCTAGCTTCACCCTGCCGCTTGGCGCAACCATCAACATGGATGGCACAGCCATGTATCAGGGCGTTGCCGCACTCTTCGTGGCGCAAGCCTTCGGTGTTGATCTGGGAATGTCCGAGTACATCACCATTATCCTGACCGCAACTTTGGCCTCCATCGGCACAGCTGGTGTCCCCGGTGCTGGCCTCGTGATGCTCTCCCTCGTACTGACATCTGTCGGCCTGCCTCTGGAAGGTGTGGCGATCATCGCGGGTATTGACCGTATTCTCGATATGGCGCGGACATCGCTCAATGTGACAGGTGATTGTGCCTGTACGGTCTTGATCGCGAAATCTGAGGATCAGATTGACATGGAAGTCTATGATACACCCCATGTTCTTGAGACACCGAAGGTTACAGAGGCGTAGCGCTAAGCTTCCAAAGCAAGCAAAGCGACCGCCTCTTCGAAGGCGGTCGTTTCAGTTTTTGATAGTGTAGCCAAACCAATCTGCGAGTTCTTTGAATTTGCGCTGTTGTTATAGAGATCCCGCCAATTAGAGAAGCTTTGGATCACGAAAGATGCCAATGCAGATAACGCGGCACTGAGCCAGCTCCCGCGGCGTGACCGCCGCATCCAAAAGTTGAGAGCGGTGGTGCATATCCACGCAAAATTTGCAAGCCTCTAGTCAGGTGAAAAGGCGTTTGGGCCCATGGAAATGCCTGCAGCAATCAAACAGACGGCCCATACCGGTCACTCGACACAGTACCGATTTTCTGCATTTGCAGCCCGCATTCCGGTCATTCGCCGCGCCCGCAAATTCTGTGGTTCGACGAATTCACAGATCGCGGGACTCTTCGGACATTAGCGATGAGCAACTCGGTGCAAGCGCTGGCTTACACCATGACTTGTCGCATTGGGAAAACCGTGCGCATGGCAACATAGAAAACAGGTGTAAAAAACAGTCCAAGCAGAGTCACACCCGACATGCCAAAGAACACGGTAGTTCCAAGAGCCTGTCGCATCTCTGACCCAGGACCGACTGCGATCATCAAGGGCACAACGCCGAGTATAAACGCGAATGCAGTCATCAATATTGGCCGCAACCGCAATTGGCTGGCTTCGACGGCGGCATCGATAGCTGACAATCCACGTTCTTCCTGCGCTTGTTTTGCGAATTCCACGATGAGAATGGCATTCTTTGCGGCAAGCCCGACGAGGACAATCAATCCAACTTGCGTCAGGATATTGTTGTCCATCCCTCGATACATCACCCCCAGCATCGCGCCCAGTACCGCGAGAGGAACGATCAAAATAATGACCATCGGAAGCGTCCAGCTTTCGTAGAGCGCCGCGAGAAACAGAAAGGCAAACAGCACCGAAAAGGCAAAAATGTACGCTGCCGTATTGCCCTGATTGCGTTCCTGTAGAGCGAGCTCGGTCCATTCAAAATCCAGGCCTGGCGGCATGACGGCTTCTGCGAGTGCCTCCATTTCCAGCAATGCCTGGCCCGTTGACACACCGGGTGCCGGCGACCCCTGAACCGGCACCGACACCTGTTGATTGTAGCGTTGAACCAAGGCGGGGCCTGCGGTCTCGCGGACGGTAACCAGGGTGCCCAACGGAACCAATGCTCCTGTTGCAGAACGGACGCGTAGACTTCGAATATCACTCTGGTTAAGACGGAACGGCTCATCCGCCTGAGCGCGCACCTGAAAAAGACGCCCAAAAGCATTAAAATCGTTCACATAAGCCGACCCTAGGTTGATCGAGAGTGCTTCGAATATTTCGCCAATCGGAACGTTGAGCATTTGTGCCCGAACACGATTGATCTCAAGGTACAGCTGTGGTGATCCTGAGGAAAAGGTTGTGAACACGCCCTGAACTTTGTCCGACTGGCTAGCACTGCCCATGACAGCATAGGCAGATTGCAACACGCGGGACATATCCGCGCTTTCAAGTTCCTGAAGCTGGAGCTTGAATCCACCACCAGTACCAACCCCGCGGACCGCCGGCGGCGCAATGGCGATGATAAAGGCTTCGCGCAGGGCCTGCATCCGGCCGAAAAGCTGGCCCACAATTGCACCTGCACTCAGCCCGCTTTCCTGACGGCTCTCAAAGCTCTCAAAGGTGGTGAAAATCACACCCTGATTGCTTGCATTGGTAAAGGTCGCCCCAGAAAAGCCCGCAAATGCCACGGCATTTGTGACCCCGGGTGTTTCCAATGCTATCTCAGTCGCTTGCTCGATGATATCGTCGGTCCGGTCCAGTGCTGCACCGTCTGGCAGTTGCACCACGACGATGGCGTATCCCTGGTCCATTTCCGGGATGAATCCGGTCGGTACTTTTGTCGTGATCCAGTATGTTCCGCCCATCAATCCGGCAAAGACCAAAAGGACGACGCTGCGCATCCCGGTCGAACTGGACAATGCGCGTACGGTCCGACCATAAGCGGACGCCAACGCATCAAACCCATTGTTGAACCCATTGCTGAGCGGGTCGGTGACAAAGGCTAGCGGGTTCTTTGTTGGTGCACTGGAGGTTGGCTTCAAGATCACGGCAGCCATCGCCGGCGAAAGACTGAGTGAATTGATGGTCGAAATAACTGTTGCAACGGAAATCGTCACAGCAAATTGCCTGTAGAATTGGCCGGTAATGCCAGGAACCAGAGCAGCTGGCACAAAGACAGCAATCAGAACCAGTGTCGTCCCGATGATCGCATTTTGGACTTCGTCCATGGTGCGGGCGGACGCATCCTTTGGAGACATGCCGTTTTTGATGTTTCGTTCGACGTTTTCGACCACAACGATGGCATCATCCACGACAATTCCGATAGCCAGAATGAGCCCGAACAGCGTCAGCAAGTTCAGAGAGAACCCAAGCGCCAGCATCACGGCAAATGTCCCGATAAGTGATACAGGAATGGCGATCAACGGTATGATGGCTGTTCGCCAACTCTGAAGAAAGACGACGATCACGACAACAACCAGCAATACCGCTTCGAACAGCGTTCGATAGACCGCGTTCACTGAGGCTTCGATGAATTCTGTGGGGTTGTAGACCACCTGATATTCAAGCCCGGAAGGAAAATCCTGAGACAGCTCTCCGACAACGGCCAAAATCTCATCCGCCGACGCCAATGCGTTCGAACCCGGTCGCTGAAAGATGCCAAGCGCTACGGCTGGTTTGTTGTTCAGGTACGAGTTGGTCACGTAGGAGCGCGCTCCGATTTCAACCCGCGCCACATCCCTGACCCGTACAACACGCCCGTCGTCTGTCGACTTGACAATAACGCGACCGAATTGGCGTGGATCTTCCAATCGGCCTTGCGTTGTGAGCGTCACCTGAAAGGCGCTGTCCGTCGCATTGGGGGGCGATCCCAGCGACCCGCCTGAAACCTGAACGTTTTGTTCGCGCAGTGCCGCGACAACGTCTCCTGACGTTAACCCGAGAGAGCCCAGCCGGTCCGGATCTAGCCACACGCGAGCGGAAAACTCACGCTCGCCGAAAATAATCAGATCACCAACACCATCAAGGCGCACAAGGCGATCCCTGACTCGCGAACGGGCGTAGTTGGACACATAAAGCTGGTCAAAAGTCTCATCCGGCGACAGCATATGGATGACCATCATCAGATCGGGCGAAGACTTGTTCGTCGTAACGCCGAGCGATCTGACCTCCTGCGGCAAGCGCGGTTCTGCGATGGCAACACGGTTTTGGACAAGAACCTGAGCCGCATCGAGATTGGTGCCAAGTTCAAACGTGATCGTCAGCGACATGGATCCGTCGGCGGTCGAATATGACGACATATAGAGCATGCCCTCAACGCCGTTGATCTCTTGTTCAAGCGGTGTTGCCACCGTGGCGGCAATTGTTTCGGCGTCTGCCCCAGGATAGTTCGCCCTTACCACAATCGATGGAGGGGCAATTTCCGGGTATTGCTCAACGGGCAGTTCGAAATACGCGATCAACCCAACGATGGTTGTTACAACCGCGACCACGATCGCAAAGATGGGGCGGGTGACAAAAAAACGTCCCATTTCAGTTTTCTGCGACCAGCGGCAGTTCGATCAATTCCGCAGCGACGACGCTGCCCGGGCGGGCGCGAACAAGACCTTCGATAACCAGCGTCTCCGACCCATCCAAACCTTCACGCACGACCCTGTAGCCATCTATCCTGGGGCCCGGTCGGATCTCCTTCGGTACGACATTGCCGTCAGCATCCACGGTCATCACAAGTCTCCGGTTCTGATCCGAAGCAATCGCTTCATCCGGGATCAGGATGCCCTCGTAGGGAAGCGACCCCGGAACATTGACGCGTCCGAACAAACCGGGCGTCAAAAGCTCATCCGGGTTGCGAAGAACCGCGCGCACGCGCATCGTGCCGGTTTCATCGTCAATGCGGTTTTCCGAGAAATCCAGTATTCCATTCTGGGATGGAATGCTTCGGTCAGCCACTGTGACCTGGACTTGAAGATTGTCCGCGCCTTCTTGCAAAACGGATCCCCGTGCGCGCGCGTCCCGCGCATACGCCAGAAAATAGCGTTCATCTATGTCGAAATAGAAATAGATCGGGTCGGTGGAGACGATCGATGTCAACAGGGTGTCTTGGGCGATGACCAGGTTTCCCGGATCAACCCGGGCCTGATCGATACGCCCCGACATTGGCGCACGGATTTCCGAGTACTCCAGATCAAGCTCGGCCAATTCCAGGGCAGCCCGTGCTTGTTCCAGTGCACCTTGCGACGCCAGAAAAGCTTCGCGGCGTTGGTCCACCACACTCTCCGCGATATTGCCGTTTCTGATCAAAGTCTCGGCGCGTTCGAGTTGATCAGTTGTGAAGGCACTCGTTGCTTCAGCAATACTGATCTGCGCGCGAGCTTGTCTCAATGCAGTGCGAAACTGACGCTGGTCGATTGTAAAGAGCAAATCGCCCTCTTCGACGAGACTTCCGTCCTTGAAATGCACCTGGTCAAGAAAACCGGAAACCCGCGCTCTGATATCTACGTCAGCCGCGGCGCCGAAGCGACCGACAAACTCATCATCTTCAACTATGGACTTCACAACCGGTTTTGCCACCGTCACGGGTGGAGGACCCTGCTGAGCCACAAGAACGCCGGATAGGGCGATCAAAACAACAGTGGCGATGGGAAAAACCCTGATGATCATGTTCATGCCCCCGAGACTGATGATGATTTAAGGCCAATTCTGCCATCGAACACTCTAGAGTGTTCTAGCACAAGGGGTGCAGTTCGCTTGATGCTAATGACCAGTTTGCTCTATTTTTGGGCTGCAGGTATAGAACCGCGACTAATTTCCTTGCAGTAAGCAATGCATAAGTCGGCCCATACCGGTCACTCGACACGGTACCGATTTTCTGCATTCGGCCCGCATTCCGGTCATTCGCCGCGCCAGCGAGATCTGTGGTTGGGCGAATTTACAGATCGCGGGACTTTGTTGCCGTTCGCTGAACGTCTGCGGCCCGTTAACACTGCATCTCAGACGATCCACCCAAAGACATACCCCACCCCGAGCGACCCCAGAACTGCAAGCAGCAGATAGAGCATGAACGGTTGCAATTTAAGCACCGGTGCGATGGCCATAGCGCCCCAGATGCTAACCGCGCCGCCCGAAACAAGGAACGCCATCGCTGCGCCTTCGGACATGCCGTTGTCGATCAACCCTCGTGTCAGCGGGAGCGCAGCGTAACCGTCGATATAGGCCGGGGCACCGACGAAGACAGCGGCGGGTATGGCCCACCATTTGTCTTCGCCAACATATGCTGCCAGTGCGCCCGGTGTAAGGGCCGCGTTCAAGGCATACTCCGCGGCAAATGCCGGTATCAGGCAAATCAGGATAAGCCGCGTGGTTGCCCAGACCTGTTTGCCGAACGATCTCCGTCGCGCCTCAGACCGCCAGACCCAAGGATCAAAGGGCTGATCTTCGCCGCATCGTACAGTACTTAGCTGGCGCGCCAGGCCATTGTCCCGAAGCGCGTTCATCGCCCACGGTGTCTTGGCGAACAGGCCGGTGATCGCGCCGCCGAATAGACCCAATCCGAAGGCGGCAAGTGTCTTGCCAATCGCAAAGCTCAGACCAAGGGTTGCCGCTGTTGTCGCGAGCATTGCGGGGTCCGTTATCGGAGAGGACAGCCAGAAGGCCATGATCGGAGCGAGCGGCACGCCCGCAGCCAGCAATCCGGCCATCAAAGGCAGCACGGTCACACCGCATACGGGCGTGATGGCTCCAATGAACGACGCAGCCAAAACCGTTCTCAGTGTCTTTCCCTCGAAGGCACCCGCGATGTGGGTATCCGCGCCGCTTGCGATGATCCAGGCTGCAAGCACGATGCCCGGAATGACGATGGGGGCCACGTCAATCAGGCCCCATAGGACAAACTTTGTTGCGTTTGCGGCGTGTTCCGGCCAGGCAAGACAGACGCCTGCCAACAGCAAAGACAGGCCCCACACCAGGGGTTTCCGGTTAGATGGTTGGTGGGCAGCTGTCTGATCTGACATGGGATACTCCTCTGACCTTGAAAAATAGTGCGGCACAAGGCATCTGTGAAACGCATAGTTTCGATTTCCGACATTGGAAAAACAGATGGAAAACCTGGATAGCGATCTTCTGCGAACCTTCGTCGCCGTGGCTGATGCCGGAAGCGTCACGGACGGTGCTGCCCGCATCCACCGGTCGCAATCTGCGACAAGTCTTCAGATCAAGCGCCTCGAAGCGATCTTGGGTCAGCCGGTCTTTGACAGGCATGGTCGCGGGGTGGTCCTGAACGACACGGGACGAAAGCTCTTTCCAGTCGCGCAGGAAGTGACGTCACGTCTCGACGCGGCACTACGGGAGATTTCACAGAACACAGTAAGCGGCAAACTACGTTTGGGTATACCCGACGATCACGGGCGCGCCAGACTTGCGGCGATCATTGCGACCTTTGCCCGTCAACATCCAAAAGTCGAACTGGATGTCACCTGCGCCTTGAGCACAAGTTTTCCAGAAGCCCTCGATAAAGGGGCGCTGGACCTTGCGGTCTATGAGGTCGAAAGCCCGTCCAGTCACGAGGAGGTTGTTTATGAAGACCCGACATGTTGGGTGTCGTCGGCGCACCGGTACTTTCGGGCCGATGAAAGCCTTCCAGTAGCCTTGTTCGATCATGCGTGCTGGTGGCGCGACGCGGCGGTCATTTCATTGCAAGCCCGTGGAAAGCCATATCGCGTTGTCTACTCCAGCCAAAGCGTCTCTGGTGTGATTGCAGCAGTAGAAGCCGGGATCGCAGTGGGTCTGCTCGGTCGCTCCTCGCTGCACGGCGGTCTATCGGTGGTGAACGATGCATTGGGCCTCGGAAACACGCCTGCCTCCAAGCTGGTGATGGCATCCAGCAAGCCGAATGAACAAGGGCCTCAGGACGCTATGAAGGCCGCGATCCGAGCCGCATTTATGGCCAACCCATAAAAAAACCGACCTTCGCTGCGCTCTGTCGAATGGGCAGGTCGGGCTCGGCGCAGACCTCGATGCTATTGCAACAAGGCCCCTGCCCCGCTGTCAGATGATCACGCAGACCGGCCCAAATGTATGTACCTGCTGCTGTTCGCAAATGATTTCTGGCATGTTTTCGGAAATCGCTCATATGTATCCGGCCTACTTGTCGACAAGCGGGTCGTGGCCTTGTTGGGGTTACGCTCGCACCGTGATCTCATTAGCGGACATGTCGTTGTTGACCATTTGGGCCGTCAGATTCTGGGGGCGTATTTTTCCGTTCCATGCTTTCGATCTATCGCGAACTCCTTTGGGCCGTGTCGGCTTAAACGCCGATGGCAACCTCATCTCGTGGAATGTCAAATGCTGTTTTGTGTCTCAAGATGCTCCACGCCATGCGCGCGAGCTTGTTCGCCAGCGCGACGGCAGCTTTGTTTCGATGCATGCGCTCTGTGGCACGGGTCAGCCAGTCTCCGAAGCTGAAATCCGGCCAACGGTGCGGCCGCATCATGATGATCTTTGCGGCCTGAACGAACAGCATCCTGAGATATCTGCTGCCGCGCTTGGAGATGCGGCCAAGTACCGTTCGTCCTCCGGTGCTGTATTGTCGGGGCACAATCCAACCTAGGCCGCGAAGTCGCGCCCACGATCAAAGGCCTCGCCTTCACCAATCGCCGCAACCATGGCTGTCGAGGTCATCGGACCAATGCCAGGAACCGTCATCACATTGACGCAGTTCTCTTCTGTTCGACTGATCTCTTCAATTTCTGCTGAGACTTTCTCGATCCGGTCGTCCATCCACATCCAGTCACCGTAGAGACCGATCAGGATCGACCGCATGCGCGGCGATATCTCGTCTTTGCGTTCTTCAAGGATCGTTTCGAATGAATTCTTCAGGGCGCGCAGGCCTTTGTGCACTGTGATGCCCTGTTCAATCAAAAAGGCGCGGATCTGATTGATCGTTGCCGTCCGGCGAGACACCAATCGTGATCTGACCCGGTGCAGAGCTTGAAGATCGAGCTGACCCTGGCTTTTCTCGGACACGGTTTGCAGATTGGGCCGAAGCGCGGCCTCGGCGATCGCCTCTGCATCGTTATAGTCGTTCTGCTGACCTTTACTGAATGGCTTCACATAAATCGCTGGGATGATCCAGGGCTCAAAGCCCATCTCGCGCAGTCTCAGGCTGACAAAGTGGGCGCTCAGGCATGCCTCCATGCCCACGATACAGCGCGGCAGCTTCTCGAACGTTGCCGACGGCGCCAGTCGCTTGATTTGCTTGCGCAGAACCCGCTGCCCCGACAGATCAAATGCCACAATGTAAAATGTGTCCTTGCCGATATCGATGCCGATCGACATCAGCTCATCAAAGTCGTTCTTCGCCATGCTACTTCTCCAGTTCGCAGAAATAGGCAAAGCCTAACCTGCTGGGTGAAGCAGCCGGTACATCCCATTAGCGGAACTTGAGCATAGCGGCCGAATGCTGCGTCCGCAGCCCGCATTGCAGACATTAGTTTCGTCCGCAAAACTTAACTCAGGTTGAACGAATGGAGCTTGTGACAAAGCGGATTGTGAAAATTACTCGAGAACTATTTTAGAGTAAGAAAATATGCTTGCTGCAGAACGCAGATAGAGCGGTCTCGTAAAACACTCTAAGCTCAGATAGGAAAATGAACTGCAAGCGATTTCTTGAGTGTGTGCAAGAAGCGATCTTCAATTCTGCTTGCGGAAATTCCTACACGCCGAATGACCCCTAGAGGCCGATGAAACTGCTGATGATCGAAATTCAGAAAGAGCAGTCGGTCTTCCAAGTATGGTGCGGTCGTTGCCCTCGGCATAGTTGTAATCAAATCGGTTTCGGAAACGATCTCCAGGACTGATCGAATGGAGTCTGTTTCGCAGCCGATCCGCATGGAGCGGACACCTGAGGCAATCATAGCTGCTTCGGTTTGCTGGCGCAGCAAACTCCCTCGAGAATGCGCAAGCCAAATCTGCGCTTCAAGATCTGACGCCATGACCCGTTTAAGAGCGGTCAGGGGATGACCTATGCGACACATCACCCCGACACCGTCGTCAATAAGTTCTTCGAACTCCAGCCCGTCGACAGGTTCAGCCAAGCTTTCCGGGCCGAACACGAGGTCCACCTCACCTCGCTCTAGCAGTGTCCGAAGTTCATGGACAAGACCGGTTCTGATTTCGACGCTGCAATTGGGATTTGTCTTGATAAATTGCGTCAAAGCATTGCTCAGAAAACGCCCGGACACGATCGGAGGCGCGCCTATTCGTAGTTCACCGATCGAGCCATTTGCAGACTGGTCTGCAAGAACTCCTGCTTGCTCTTCCGCCAATCGGATGGCCAACCCGTTTCGCGCCAGCCTTAGCGCCAAGTTATTTGGAATAGACCGCCGCCCCACTTTTTGAAAAAGCGGCGTACCCAGTCGATCCTCTAACGCCTTCATGTTCCGGCTAAGTGCTGGCTGCGTGGTACCCAACCGGCTCGCGGCAGACTGATAGGAACCAGCTTCGACGATAACAGAGAGTTGGGCGAGATGCTTGGGGTCAAGTTTCATATCTAATTGTTATGTATAAGGCGTAAAGATTGATTATTCCATATGGATTTACACTGCTAAATTGATCAGCAATTGACTGGGAGGAGTCCATGTTTCTGTTCAAATCGTTAGGTCGTACGCTTGTGGCGGCGACCTTTGCTTTCGCTGCCGCAAATGCCGGTTCTGCTGAGATATTCAAAGGAGAAACGGCAGGGGTTGGTGATCCGGTCCACACAGTGTTCGTTGCGTTTTCAAACCAGGCCGGCAAGTCCGGCGTGGAGATCCAGGTCAACGCAGGTCAGACACTGACCAAATCGATGCTGAGGGGCGCAAAAGGCGAAATCGATTTTTTCTCGACTGTGCCATCGCTGGTCAATCTCATGGCTGGTCAAAAGCGGATGTATGAAAAAGTCGAGGGTGCGCCTGAACTCTCCAAGAACATCCGCGCAATCCTTGGGTTTAAGGCCGGAGCTTATCATCCAGTTACGCTGGCGGGTTCAGGGATTGAGACTTGGAACGATATCAAGGGCAAAACCGTTTTCACGGGTCCGCCGGCCGGGTCTGCATCGGCAACGTCTGAAGCGCTGATCAAGAACATTACAGGCTATGTTGCTGGAGAGGACTACCAAGCCGTGCGGCTCGGCTGGGGAGAAGGATATGCGGCACTTGCCGACGGCAAAATAGATATGATGGTGCGGCCTGCCGAGATCGGCTCTGCCAACATCGAACGCTTTGGCCTGTCAGGGGAATTCCGCGTCCTGTCAATCCCTGAGGATAAAGTCTCCAGCGAGGAGATGCAGTCGCTGTTCGGACGACCGGGCCGAGGCATGATGCAGTTCAATGGCGACGTCTACAAAGGGCAGCTTACCGAAGGCGAGATTACAGCTCTGGGCTTTACACAGTTTGTGGGTACACACGCGGATGTTTCCGAGGATGTGGTTTACAACGCGACCAAGGCTTTCTGGGAAAATCTGGATGAGGTGCACGCAACCGCGTTCTTCCTCAAGGACGTGACCAAAGACACGGCCTTTACCTCGGTCAATGTACCGCTGCACCCCGGTGCGCTGCGTTATTACGACGAAGCTGGTTTTGACGTGCCGGACGACCTTCGCCCCGGTTCGTAAGTCCTGTGCCAGGCTGGTCTAACAGCTTGGCAATTCCCATTTCGCTTTGAATGAGAGAAACTCCGATGACCCACGCGGTTTCGATGCCCCCTGTCTCGATGAGACTATTCGCTCTGGCCTCGATGGTCGCCTGTTGCGCACTCGGGCTGATCACCCTCTACTCATCTGGAGTTGGGTTGATAGACCCTAAGGTTCACCGGGCTGTCGGTTTTGCACTGGCTCTGATCGTTGCAGTCGCAGTCTCGCAAAAGCGTCAGTCGATCTATGGTGAGCTGAGCCGCACGCGTGTCCTGATCGACGTCGCCCTCATCATTGTCGGGATGTGGGCGATCTGGTCTTTTTATTTCGTGCAGACCGAGATGGAAACAGCGCTTTACGACGTAACCACGAAAGATGCATGGCCGGCGTTGGCAGGTTTGGCAGTGTTCCTTGAGCTGTGTCGCCGCCTTTGGGGATGGGGATTGTTTGCGGTTGGTACGCTTGGCGTCATATACCTTTTGTTTGGGCAGGACTTACCCGGCATTATGGCACATGCGGGTTTCTCACTGAAGGAAGTTGCCGAAGCACTTTGGTATAACACCAACAAGGGCGTGTTCGGTTCGATCACAAACATCGTTCTCAGCACCGTATTTGTATTCATCATTTTCGGCGTGCTGCTCGAAGGAACCGGCGCAGGCGATACGCTGCTGAAATTCGCTTTCCTTGCCACTCGACGCACGCGGGGTGGTCCGGCGCATGCTGCCATTCTGGCTTCATCCATGTTTGGCACAATGTCAGGTTCGACCGTGGCCAATATCGTGGGCACCGGTACGTTTACGATCCCTATGATCAAGAAACGAGGCTTTTCACCGACTTTTGCAGCCGGGATTGAGGCCACGGCCTCATCCGGGGGGCAAATCATGCCACCTATCATGGGCGCCGCAGCACTGGTCATGGCGGACCTGACCGGCGTTGGATACTTGAACATCATCATCGCTGCCCTGTTCCCGGCGCTGTTTTACTACTTCAGCTTGTTCGCCGCAGTGACGGTTGAGGCGCGCCGCCAAGGTATCGAGGTCCAGCCTATGACCGTTGACGATCAGATCACGCGCACGGACCTTATAAACTCTGTCCTGTTCGTCGGGCCCATTCTTGTCGTGATCGGCTCCTTGCTAGCGGGGTTGTCCACCTCTGCCGCAGGCTTCTACGCCGTTGTGGTTCTGTTGGTTTTGTCTGCAATCAACCCGGAAGTTAGGGCCAATCCAAAACGTATCTGGGACTCTTTTCTCAAAGGCGCGGAATCGGGCGCGCTGCTTTTGATCGCCATTGCCGCGATTGGCATTCTGGTCGGGTCGCTCGACAGTACCGGCCTTGGCCTGAAGCTGGCGAATGTGATTGCAACGATCCGTGGTGAAAGCCTGTTCTCGGCGCTGCTGGTCGCCATGGTGGGGGCTCTGGTTCTTGGGATGGGCATGCCCACACTACCCGCCTATCTGATTATCATACTTGTGATGGGCCCTGCCATTCAGGAACTGGGTGTTTCGATGCTGACCGCACACATGTTCGTCTTCTATTACGGCGTTGCCTCATCCCTGACACCTCCTGTTGCCATCGCCGCCTATGCAGCAGCCCCTATCGCGCAGGCCAATCCTCTGATGACAGCCTTCATGTCGTTCCGGCTGGGCATGGCAAAGTTCATCATACCCTTTGTCTTTGCTTTCTATCCGACCATCCTGGTTATCGAGCAATTCAGTCTGCTGCCTTTCCTTTGGATCGTGGCACGCACCTGCTTTTGCATCTGGCTATTCTCATCGGCCTTGTCGGGTTTCGACAGGCGCAAGCTGACAATCCCTGAAATCGTTGTGCGTTTTGGCACCGCGTTTGCTTGTCTGGCTACCGATCCGTTGATCCAGATCCCAGCGATTGGCATCGGATTGGCGCTGGTCGCATATGATTTCCTAACCGCTCGATCCACGCCCGAAGCTTCAAAGGCATCCCAATGAGCAAACGACCAAACTTCCTGTTCATCATTACGGATCAACATCGAGCGGATCACTTGGGCTGTTACGGCAATGACACTGTAAAAACGCCCCATATCGACAGTCTCGCTGCGAAAGGAACGCGCTGGGATAGGTTCTATGTTGCCAATCCCATCTGTATGCCCAACCGCGCATCCATTATGACCGGGCGCATGTGTTCAGTACATGGTGCACGCCACAACGGCATTCCCCTTTCAAAGGATCACACCACCTTTGTCGAACTCTTGCGCGATGCCGGGTACAACACCGGCCTGATCGGCAAATCCCACCTACAGAGTTTTACCGGTTTGCCCGCGACCAATCAGTTCGAGCCACAGGACGGTTTGACAACGCCGTCCATCGCTCTGCGGGACGCCTATAAGAACAACAGGCATTCATCTGAATATGATCTTGAAGTTGCCCCCAAATGGGACAGGCCACTGTCCGAGCGTTTGACAGGCCATTTTTATGGGTTCGATCATGTAGAGGTTACTGCCGATCACGGCGACCAGGCCTCTGGTGACTATCTGCTGTGGGCCCGAACACAGCATCCTGACTTTGATGATTTGACTGGTCCTGACAACGCGTTGCCAGACAACCGGATAAATGCGCCTCAAGCTTGGCGAACGGCTGTACCGGAAGAGCTTTACTCTACCGCATGGATTCCCGACCGGGCCGAGGCCTGGCTGACCGAACAGGCACGGCAGGAGGCGCCATTCTTTCTGCAGATGTCCTTTCCAGATCCGCACCACCCGTTCACCCCACCAGGACGGTATTGGGATATGTATGACCCGGCAGACATGATGTTGCCCGCCTCGTTTGGACATGGTGACCTGCCACCGATCAAAGCCATGAAAGAAGCGATGGAAAAGGGAACCGATCCTCGCAACAGCCAGAACCCCTTTGCTGTCAGCGAGGATGAGGCCCGCGCGATCATAGCGCTGACCTATGGGATGATCACCATGATCGATGATGCGATCGGGCGGGTGCTGGCCCGGCTTGAGGCTTTGGGACTGGCAGAGGATACCGTGGTGATTTTCACCTCTGACCACGGTGATTACATGGGCGATCACGGTCTGATGCTGAAGCTCTTGCTGCACTACCAAAGCATCATCCGCGTACCATTTATCTGGAAAGACCCAAAAACAACGCAGGCCGCGGTTGATACCGGCTTAGGTTCTTCGATCGACATTGCAGCTACAATTCTATCCCGGGCGGGCATACAGGCCTTTAATGGCATTCAGGGACGCGATCTGCTCACATCAAAGCCTCCAAAGGCCGTGCTGGTGGAAGAGGACAGCCAACGAACCATGACAGGCTTCGATCGGCCACAGCGCGTGCGAACCGTTGTAACCGACAGATACAGAATGTCCTTACGCGAGGGAGAAAACTGGAACGAGCTCTACGACTTGGAAAATGACCCTTACGAGTTGCGAAACTTGTTCGACGATCAGTCAGCAGAAGTAGAATGTGTTCGCCAAAGTGTCATGGAAACGATGCTTCGAAGAATGATTAACTTGCAGGACCGTGCACCGTTTCCGGCTTACCGTGCCTAATTGAGTATATCAGACAAAT
>NZ_JAVAMO010000059.1 GCF_030758345.1 Ruegeria discodermiae | reverse complement strand
TCCACCCAGGTTTTCATGCCCGTCGCCGAGTGCCCTAGCATGTGACAGTGCAACAACCACTTCCCAGGGTTCTCAAATACGCAGAGTATGTCTCTACTTTCTCGGGCATTGACCAACGACGTATCGCGAAGTGGACCGAGCGATCCATCTTCGGCGACCTCGTAGAAGTGGTGTCCGTGCAAGTGAATCCCGTGAGGAAATGAGGTGTCGTTCACCAAAGAAATCTGAACAGCAGAGCCGCGTTCCGCCTTTAGCCACGGTTGGTCAGGAAGGTCTGAGACTCCGTTGAAAGACCAGATATCCTCGCCCGGATGTTGTCCTCCCATGGCACCGCCTTGCATTCGAAGGATCTCGCGGCGTTCAGGTTCACCTCTCGGCTTGGCCATATCGTTCGAAGGGAGCGGTAAAATCTCGGCGCTTCTCGGCGACGGATTGGAACCTTCGACGACGATTGCTCCCAAGGCGTAGTCGTCTTGGCCAGTCCAGAAGCTGAACTCAATATCGTCCGCAACATCGGCGATGATGTCGGCCCGCTGGGCGGGAGCTAGGGTGACGGTCCCGAAGTTCTCGACATGTTCAAGTGGCATCCCGTCCAGAGCCACAAGCTTGCCTTCGATCCCCATCAAATCAACTGGAAACACCCTGGCATTTGCCGTGTTGATCAATCTGAGACGAACACGATCACCGCGTCGCACAGAGGATTGAGACGGAATGACCTTGGCATAATTCCCCATCCGTCCCCCATGGGCGAAATGGAACATCCCGTCGAAGTCGTCGATGAAAGTTGCATCTTCATCCAGCCGCCAGTCGTCGACAATGACGATGATGTCAGCGTCCACGTCAGGTGGCGTGATCTCTTCCACAATGAGGGGTCCGTATAGACCTCTGGCAACCTGCTCCCACGACCGGCTGTGCGAATGATACCAGAACGTTCCTGCGTCAGGAGCAACAAAACGGTAATCGAAGTCTGCCCCGTCGGGAACAGCCTCCTGAGTGAGGCCAGGCACACCGTCCATCCGGTTGGCTATTCGGATACCGTGCCAGTGAACGGACGACGCTTCTCCGGTCCTGTTCTCGAAGGTCACGGCCAGTTCTTCACCTTGCCTAACTTTGAGGAGTGGCCCCGGAGTGCTGCCATTGAATCCGAGCGAAGGGGTCGGTCCGTATTTGCTA
>NZ_JAVAMO010000058.1 GCF_030758345.1 Ruegeria discodermiae | reverse complement strand
ATTACTCGATGATCTTCGACACGACGCCGGCGCCGACGGTGCGGCCGCCTTCGCGGATGGCGAAGCGGAGGCCGTTTTCCATCGCGATCGGCGCGATCAGCTCAACCGAGAACGACACGTTGTCGCCCGGCATCACCATCTCGGTGCCTTCGTTCAGCGTCACGGTGCCGGTCACGTCGGTGGTCCGGAAGTAGAACTGCGGACGGTAGTTGGCGAAGAACGGCGTGTGACGGCCACCTTCATCCTTGGTCAGGATATAGGCTTCGGCCTCGAACTTGGTGTGCGGCGTCACCGAACCCGGCTTGCACAGAACCTGACCGCGCTCAACGCCGTCCCGGTCGATGCCGCGCAGCAGCGCGCCGATATTGTCGCCGGCTTCACCACGATCCAGCAGCTTGCGGAACATTTCCACACCGGTGCAGGTGGTTTTCTGGGTGTCGCGGATACCGACGATTTCGATCTCGTCGCCCACATTGATCACGCCACGCTCGACACGCCCCGTAACAACGGTACCACGACCCGAGATCGAGAACACGTCCTCGACCGGCATCAGGAAGGGCTGGTCCACCGCGCGCTCAGGGGTCGGGATGAACTCGTCCACGGCCGCCATCAGCTTCTTGATCGATTCTTCGCCGATTTCCGGGTTGTTACCTTCCATCGCGGCCAGAGCCGAACCGGCGATGATCGGAATGTCGTCGCCCGGGTAGTCGTAGCTGGACAGCAGCTCGCGGATTTCCATCTCGACGAGTTCCAGCAGCTCTTCGTCGTCAACCTGGTCGACCTTGTTCATGAACACGACCATGGTCGGGATGCCAACCTGGCGGCCCAGCAGGATGTGCTCGCGAGTCTGCGGCATCGGGCCGTCAGCAGCGTTCACAACCAGGATCGCACCGTCCATCTGCGCGGCACCGGTGATCATGTTCTTGACGTAGTCGGCGTGGCCGGGGCAGTCGACATGGGCGTAGTGACGGTTGTCGGTTTCATATTCGACATGCGCCGTCGAAATGGTGATACCACGAGCCTTCTCTTCCGGCGCGCCATCAATCTGGTCATACGCCTTGAAGTCACCAAAATACTTGGTGATCGCTGCGGTCAGCGTCGTCTTGCCGTGGTCAACATGGCCAATCGTGCCAATGTTCACATGCGGTTTCGTACGCTCAAACTTTTCCTTTGCCATG
>NZ_JAVAMO010000057.1 GCF_030758345.1 Ruegeria discodermiae | reverse complement strand
GCAAAGGTCTGCGACCTGGGCTTTGACCTTGGCCTCGACGGCGCTGTTGGCGTCTTCGCCATTGGCGGCGAGGCCGTCGACGACTTCGATGATCCAGTCGGCGATCTGGCGAAACTCAGCCTCGCCAAAGCCGCGGGTGGTGCCGGCGGGGCTGCCCAGGCGGATGCCCGACGTGACCGTCGGCTTCTCGGGGTCAAACGGCACGCCGTTCTTGTTGCAGGTGACATGCGCCCGGCCCAGAGCCTTTTCGGTGGCGTTGCCCTTGACCCCTTTGGGGCGCAGATCGACCAGCACCACATGGGTGTCGGTGCCGTGGGTGACCGTATCCAGACCGCCCTTGATCAGCTGATCGCTGAGCGCCTGCGCGTTGGTGACGACCTGCTGGATGTAGGATTTGAACTCGGGCCGCAGCGCCTCGCCAAAGGCCACCGCCTTGGCGGCGATCACATGCATCAGCGGGCCGCCCTGAATGCCCGGAAAGATCGCCGAATTCACTTTCTTAGCGATATCTTCATCATTGGTCAGGATCATGCCCCCACGCGGACCGCGCAGGGTCTTGTGGGTGGTGGTGGTCGCCACATGCGCATGCGGGAAAGGAGAGGGGTGTTCGCCCGCCGCCACCAGACCGGCGAAATGCGCCATGTCCACATGCAGATAGGCGCCGACCATGTCGGCGATCGCGCGCATGCGGGCAAAGTCGATCTGGCGCGGGATGGCCGAGCCGCCGGCGATGATCAGCTTGGGCTGGTGTTCCTTGGCCAGCGCCTCGACCTGATCATAGTCCAGCATGTTGTCCTGCTGGCGCACGCCGTATTGCACGGCGTTGAACCATTTGCCCGACTGGTTCGGGCGCGCGCCGTGGGTCAGGTGACCCCCGGCATCCAGGCTCATACCCAGAATGGTGTCGCCGGGTTTGATCAGCGCCTGGAACACGCCCTGGTTGGCCTGTGAGCCCGAGTTCGGTTGAACATTGGCAAAGCCGCAGTTGAACAGTTGTTTGGCGCGGTCGATGGCGAGGTTCTCGGCGATATCGACGAACTGGCAGCCGCCATAATAGCGCCGGCCCGGATAGCCCTCGGCGTATTTGTTGGTCATCACCGAGCCCTGCGCCTCCATCACCGCCGCCGAGACGATGTTTTCCGACGCGATCAGCTCGATCTCATCGCGCTGGCGGCCCAGCTCGGACGTGATCGAGCCAAACAGCTCAGGATCGCGGTCGGCAAGAGATTGGGTGAAAAAACCG
>NZ_JAVAMO010000056.1 GCF_030758345.1 Ruegeria discodermiae | reverse complement strand
CGCGCTGGTGGGCTACACCCAGGGCGTTGACACGATCACGGATTTCGTGCGCTTCACCACGGTTGGCAATGACACGCTGCTCGAGATCAACCCCGACGGTGCCAGCGGCTTCGTCCAGGTCGCCCTGCTCACCGGCGTCAAAAACCTCGCCGGAACCGAAGCCGATATGGAAGCAAACGGCAGGCTGCTGACGGCCAGCGCCAATGCGGCGCCGGATGCGGTGGATGACGCGGCCAGCGTGGACGAGGACCAGAGCGTCACCATCGATGTGCTGGGCAATGACAGCGACAGCGATGGCGGCGTGCTGTCGATCCAGTCGGTGGGCCAGGGCCAGTTCGGCACGGTGGTGATCGATGGCGATCAGCTGACCTACACGCCGGATGCGGATGCCAGTGGCGATGACAGTTTCAGCTACACGGTCTCGGACGGCCAGGGCGGCACGGCGGTGGCCACGGTCACCGTCACGGTGGCGCCGACGCCGGATGCGCCGGTGGCGCAGGATGACGCAACCAGCGGCGAGCAGGACGGCCCGATCCAGATCGACGTGCTGGCCAATGACAGCGACGCGGATGGTGATGCGCTGAGCATCGATATCTCGGGCGCGACGCCTGCAAACGGGTCGGTCTCGGTCTCGAACGGGCAGATCGTCTATACGCCCGATCCCGGCTTTGTCGGCGAGGACAGCTTTACCTATGCGGCCTCGGACGGCACCTCCAGCAACACCGCCACCGTGACGGTGACGGTCTATGAGACCAACGCCGCGCCGGTGGCCGCCCCCGATGCCGCCACCACAAACGAAGACCAGACGGTGGCGATCGACCTGCTGGCCAATGACAGCGACGCCAATGGCGACCCGCTGAGCGTGACCGCGCTGACCAGCGCTTTCGACGATCCCGGCACCGTCGGCGTGGTCGAGACCGAGCATGGTTCGGTGACCCTGGCAAACGGGGTTGCGACCTATACGCCGGATGCGGATTTCAACGGGGTGGACAGCTTCGGCTATACGCTCAGCGACACCAAGGAGAGTTCGGCGGGCACGGTCTCGGTGACGGTGGACGCGGTCAATGACGCGCCGGATGCGCAGGATGACACAGCCACCACCGATCCCGATGTGGCGGTCTCGATCGATGTGCTGGCCAATGACAGTGACGCCGATGGCGACGCGCTGAGCATCGATATCTCGGGCGCGACCCCGGCCAATGGCTCGGTCTCTCTGGTCAATGGCGAGATCCTCTATACGCCCGATCCGGGCTATATCGGCTCTGACAGCTTTACCTACGCGGTGTCGGACGGTACCGAGAGCCGGACCGCGACGGTGTCGGTGACGGTGGGCTCGCTTTATGAT
>NZ_JAVAMO010000055.1 GCF_030758345.1 Ruegeria discodermiae | reverse complement strand
CTTCGGTAACGGGGCCTTACCAGTCAAGCAGTTTTGAATAGAATAATTGATCCGCCAAGGCGGTTTTGTTGGCTCTGTTAATGGCCCGTCCTACTTTTTCGTGGCTTTCGGCTGAGATCCTTCGGGTACACGCTTCGGTACGTGGTCAACGCCTAGGTTGCCAACATGATGCTGGTCCGATGTAATTCCGATGTGCCCATCTCATTGGCGTGCTTGACTGCAGTCAGCGACGGTCTAGACCACGACATCATCGGAACCACGTCCCTGCGGGACCTCGAAGGCCGACGATCAAGCAGTCAGCGGGTGGAGGAACATTTGTTCAGGCGACATTCGGCGCGGCATCCGATTGGAAGATTGTGCCGTCGATCCAAATCCGATGAAGTATAACGGCGATACGACGCGCCAGAGCAACCATCGCAATTTTCCGGCCACGGCGTTGTGCGAGCTGTGCCCCCCATGTTCTCAGCCATGTAGAGCGGCCACGGTTCATCATGACGGTTGCAGCTTGGCACAATGCTCGTCTCAGATTGACGTCACCAGCCTTGGTGATGCCGCCCGAGACATCTCGTTCACCGGATTGGTTGCGAGAAGGCGTCAGACCGACCCAAGGACCGATCCTCTTTGACGACCGGAAGCGCGCCGGATCATCGACAGCTGCACGGAAGGTTAATGCCACGACCGCTCCGATCCCCGGCATCGTCATCAGGCGGCGACAAACCGGGTCGTCTTGAGCGAACTGGCGCACCTGCTTTTCAAGGGCTGCAAGTTCCTGTCGCAGGGAGGCTCTTGCACGCAGCATGGGAACCGTCGCGGTTTCCAGCATCGGATTACCATCCGCCAACTCTCGAATGCGGGTTTCGAAATTGCCGCGAGAGATCGCGCCGACCTTGAGGCCGAAGTTTCGCAGCAGTCCCCTCAGCGACATTTCTAGCGCGATCATATTTTGTTGAATCGCTTTCCGGGCACCGAGCACAGCTCGGGTTTCTTGAGCCGAGACTGATTTGCAGTGAACCGGGCGGAACCAGCCGAGATGAAGCAGGCGTGCAATCCCCTCAGCATCCCGCCGATCCGTCTTGATCGGCATGGCCTTCAAGGCACCCTTCACCTGGCGCGTTTCCATGAGCACAGCTTCCAAGCCCGCTTCCATCAAGCCACGGTGCAGCCATTGCGACAACGGTCCGGCCTCCAGACCAATTGCGTCAATGCTTCCATCCAAATCGACCAGCCAGCGCGACAAAACCTCAGGTTCGCTCATAATCTCAGCTTCCTTAACAATCTTGCCGTGCTCGCTGATCACGCAGATCGCAGTCTTCGCGAGCGATACATCCAGTCCAACAAACAGCCTCATCCCGTCGTCCTCCATGTGGGTTCAGTACGGGAATGGCGACAGCACGGCGCTGGTCTTACAAGTGGCAACGGCAATGCGTGACGCAGGCCCCGTTACGGCATCTCATTG
>NZ_JAVAMO010000054.1 GCF_030758345.1 Ruegeria discodermiae | reverse complement strand
GGGATCGACCAAATTGCGAAGACGGTTGAGCGCGCGCTCAAACCGGTCTCTTGCGCTTGCGTGGACAACGGGAAACCTGTCCGCATAGGCTTCGAGGTTGAAGCGTGGGAACCGTTTTGTAATCTCGCAAATGGTGGCATGGGCTGCTTCGGTTTCGTTCAGCATAGCCTGCGACAAGGCGCGAAAGCCGAGGCTGGAGACATGCTCGAACCCGCGCTGAGATGCCGCCACCGACCTTTCGTATTCACCAAGAAAGAACGCAATCCGGGTTTCCACGACCCGATGATAACCGGGGAGCGCAGGGTTCAGCGCCTGCGCCTTATCGAGCATCTCGCGGGCTGCGGTCAGATCGCCAAGAACAAAGGCAAGTGGCGTGGTTACCGCGATGCAGGCATCAGCGTCCGACGAAACCGATTGTGCTGCGCTCTGCGTTGCCTCGACCGCGCGTTGCAGATCTCCGTCACCGGCCCATTTGATGGCCACCAATGCCAGATTGGCCGGATCGTGCGGTTCAAGACGGTATGCCTGCTCGATCGCCTCACCCGCCTCGTCAAGCATCTCGGAGGAGGGGTCTGCGACGACGTCATAGGCCCAACGCAGCATGACCGATTTCATCGCCCAGCAACGGGCGAAACGCGGGTCCAACTCCAGCGAGCGGCGAAAATGCTCGACGGAGCGCATCAGCCCCTGTTCATCGAGTTCAAGATTGATATCGCACCCCCGGATGAAATGCTCAAACGCGTTGAGGTCCTCGGGCGCGCGCACGGAGGCTGATTTGAACTGCGCGACGTGAAGCTCACCGTGCCAGCCGACGAGCTTTGAAACAACTGATCTGACAATTTCATCGCGTGCCGCATTCAGGTTGGTCGCCGGGCGCTCCGCCTTGTCTGACCAAAGCGCTTGTCCCGATTTGCCATCCACCAGCTGAAAACGCGCCCGAACGAAGCCACCGATAATATCGAGATTGCTTTCAAGCAGATAGTCAGCCTCAAGCGACTGTGCTATGGCCCGCGCATCCTGCTGCATGTCGATGGAAAATGACGACATGCGCGCAACCACGGCAATGTCGCGATACCGCCCCAGCTCGTTGATGAGATCGGTTGCGATAGCCTCTGAAACTTGCGCGCAGTCCTGCGCATGTTCTTTGACATAGGGCCTCAGAATGGCGAGAGTGACACGCGCCTCACGCGGGGGCAGAAGCCCTGCCATGCCTGCTGCGCCTGTCTGGACTCCGCCCAGGAATTGGAACCCGCGACCGCGCAGGGTTTTAATGAAACTGGGGTTTTGTGCATCGTCGCCCAATGCGACGCGCAGGTCGTGAATGTACTCCCGGACAAGGTCGGGCGTCACGTGCAGCCCTGGCCAGACTTCCGCGAGCAGTTCTTCACGCGACACAACCTCGCCGGTACGGGCTACGAGGCATTCCAGAACCGCGGCGGCCTTTGGTGTTAACGAGATAGAGACATCGCCTTTGATGAGGTAGTGTTTGTCTGGGTTGTA
>NZ_JAVAMO010000053.1 GCF_030758345.1 Ruegeria discodermiae | reverse complement strand
CGACTTATGATCATCGATTGGCTCTCCGCAATCTCCGATATTCTAGCGTTAACGGTGCACTACCAGCGCTCTCAAATATTGGCAAAGTCCGCTTAGCTGACTTGATTGAAGACATTCCGCTCCACTAGTCTGGCAACGCTAAATTTTTCTTTTTTGCGGAGGGATATTATGACACCTGATCTGCAGACTGCCCGACAGATGGCACAATCGCATTGCGATGCCTGGACTGGTCGCAACCCGCAGGATGTCGCCAATCGCTACGCTAAAGTTACTACCATGGGAATGAATGGTGGCGACCCAATGACAAGCCAAGCTGAAATCGCAGAAATGGCGGCGGGTTTTATGGCCGATTTTCCGGACCTTGTCCTAAAACTGGACACGGTTTTGGTCGCCGACCACCATATGGTCTATGCTTGGACCTTCGAAGGTCACCACAAGGAGACCGGGAATCATGTGAGTTTCTCGGGCTGGGAAGAATGGGACCTCGACGACGATCTAAGGGTAACCCGATCGCTTGGCTGGTATGATGCTGCTGACTACGAACGGCAGGTCACAGGAGAGTGAAGACAGCCGTTCTTGAATTAACCCGGATTGTCACTCCAACGTTCGTTAAGCCCTGCTGACGTGGGTTCACTCTTCTATAAATTTTACCGACGCAACGAACGGCAGCAAAGCGGGTTGCGTCCGCAGAAACCGAGACCAAAGTTGGACGGCAGCTATGGGCCGCCCTCTACACCCCTTCAGGTCGGGTTGTCCTCTGATGCTGCAATGCGCTCGATGTCCGTGAAGTACGCAAGGCCGCCGTTTGTTCAGAACGACTTTGTGTTCGTGCCATAGCTGCCGGTGCGCTAACCTTTGGGCACCTGAAACGCTGAACACCAAATCAAAGGTGCTTTGCGTTCCCCAACTTAACGAGGACACCGGCCATGCTGTGCAAAATAGGTGACGTTGAAGTCTGGCGCATTCTTGAAATCCATGCTCCGTTTCTGACCACAGAAGAGTTGTTTCCCAGCGCGGGGCCAGATGTCCGGGCCGTTGTCGAGGCGCATGTGCCCGGCTGTGTTTGCGCGCAATCTGGGCGGCTGATCCTGCCGATTCAGGGTTTTCTGTTGAAAACGCCGACGCATAACATTCTGGTCGACAGTTGCGTCGGCAATGACAAGACCGTGCCTCGACATCCCGACTGGCACAAACGATCAGACACGCGTTTTACCGCAAGCCTCACGGCAGCGGGGCTGGATGTGGGGGATATCCACTACGTTCTATGCACCCATCTGCACGTCGACCATGTCGGCTGGAACACGCGGCTTGAGGACGGGCGCTGGGTTCCGACCTTTCCAAATGCGCGCTATCTGATGCCCGCGGCGGACGAGGCGTATCAGCGTGAACATAGCAGCGATCTCTATGTCGAAAGTGTTCTGCCCGTCATCGAAGCCGGACAGGCGGAACTGGTAGAGACGGGGCATATGCTGGGCGATCATGTCACCCTGATGCCCACGCCGGGCCACACACCCGGCCATGTCTCGATTGAGATCACCAGTGGTAACCGGCGCGCCTTGATTACCGGGGATGCGATCCACACAACCGTGCAGTGCTGGCACCCCGAGTGGCATTTCAAGTTCGACGCCGATGCAGACATGGCTGTGACCTCTCGTCGGAGACTGTTGGAAAGCGCCTCGGAAACAGGGTGCATTGTGCTGGGGAGCCACTTCGCATTGCCGTCATTGGGTCGGGTGAAGTCGGACAAAGGCGCGTTTCGCTGGGAAGACTAGCCCAGGTTGTATTGCGCTGCGCGCTGATTTGTTGTTGGAGGGCTGCCATCAGCAAGTTTGACGCGCCGCAGTGCAATGTATCTAGAC
>NZ_JAVAMO010000052.1 GCF_030758345.1 Ruegeria discodermiae | reverse complement strand
GTCATGGCGCTCGTCGGCGACCGAGCGTTTGGGGATATCTGCAAGGGCCGCTTTGCCTTTGCGTCAACGATCGCGTTTGACGCCGCCACGTTCGAAATCTGGGTTCCGCTAACGTCAGGCGGCTCTGTTGTCGTAAGCCTCCAAAAGCTGCTCAGTAGCAGAGCCCTGTCCGAATTTTTTTCACACAATGAAATCGACGCGGCATTCTTGACGACCAAACTGTTCGAATTCTTGATGGCCGAACAGAGCCCATACCTGCCAGAACTCTTGATATTCGGCGGCGAGGACCTGCGGTCAGATGTCGTCGACTCAAAGAGCTTTTCGGAGAATGCTGCCCGTTTGGTGCACGCCTATGGCCCTACCGAAACAACCACCTTTGCCATTCTGGGCGATACCTCGGATCTCGATCTGAGCGATGGCAAGCTCCCACTTGGACACGCCAAGGACTGCTGCACTTGTTATGTCGTTGACGCAGGGCTGAACCTAGTCCCGGACGGGGTTGCCGGTGAGTTGCTGCTCGGCGGAGAACAGGTGTCTCGCGGATATTTAGGGCGATCATCCCTCACGGCAGAGCGCTTTATCGCAGACCCCTTCTCAAACATCCCGGGCGCGCGGCTCTACCGGACTGGTGACATCGTAAAGCGGTGCGAAGACGGCTCGCTCGTTTTTCTGTGGCGCGCCGATGCACAGATCAAGATCCGCGGAATGCGGGTCGAACCCGGAGAGATCGAAGCCGCCCTGGCATCGCTCGATGGTATCGCCGAGGCGGCGGTCATCCCGCATCAGGATCCGTCAGGGGACACCCAGCTTGTCGCGTATATAGCAAGACAGTCCGAGTGCACCTTCGATGAGGCACGGCTCGAGCAGCAAGTCTGCGGAGACTGGAACGCCGTCTATACGGTCAAACACCAGTCATCTGAAGCCATCGGGCCGTATGGGCTGGACTTCACGGGCTGGACTGAAAGCGCTACGGGCGAGCGCTACGGGCTGGACGCGATGCTGGACTGGCGCGCGCAGACACTCAAACGCCTGAAACAGTTCAAGACCGACCGGGTATTGGAGATCGGCTGTGGATCGGGCCTGATCCTGAGCGGTATCGCCCCCCTGTCGAAGCGCTATGTGGGCGTGGACTTCAACACTGCCGCGCTCAGCAGAGCCCGTCGATTGGTGGAAGACAATGCGGAGTTCAGCCATGTCGAACTTCTACGTGCAGAGGCGATCGACGAAGCGGCGATACCCGATGAGAGATTTGATCTGATCATTCTGAATTCGATCATTCAGTACTTTCCGAGCGAAAGCTATCTTCGAAAGACCCTGCGGCTTGTTGAGCGTCGGCTTGCGCCGGATGGCACCGCGTTTTTTGGCGACGTACGGGACTTGCGTCTGCTTGAGTGCTTTCACCTGGATATCTCCGAGACCCGTCACAACCGCCCCCCGACGACATCTCAGGCGAACAAGGGACGATCGGGGCTTCTGAGAGAGCGAGAGCTGGTTCTCGATCCGGGCTGGTTCGATCGTTTTGATCGCGACAAGTACACGGCGACGGCAATGCCTCGGTTGGACCGCTATGCCACGGAGATGGCGCGCTACCGCTATGATGTCGCGCTGCAAGCTCGATCGCCCCAAGGCAGCACCGACCTGCATGTCCGTTGGCTTGAAGGCGACTACTCATCAGGTCTGGAAACGGCGTTATCCGTCGGCCTCGATGCAGCGCCTCACGAAGTCTTCGGGGTTGCGGATCTGTTCGACAAGCGGCTTGTGGCCCCGCTCCGCCTCTATCATCGCCTTTACGGAGACCTGCCGAACGATGTTGTGGATATTGAGCGATTGGGAACCGCCCCTTTTGAGCCGGAGATTCTCGAACGCATAGCCCGGGATAATAACCGCGTATTGCTGGTTCGGCTTGGGTCCTCTCCGGGGCTGGTCGACGCGTTCTTCTTACCGGGTGCGACATATTTTGATTTCCGTGACCTGCCGAAGCGGGTCTTGGACTTCGCGGGAAGCGAGCCGTTGATCAATGACCCGATCCGGACACAT
>NZ_JAVAMO010000051.1 GCF_030758345.1 Ruegeria discodermiae | reverse complement strand
CTTGGTGGTCATTCGTTGTCAGCGGTTCGTCTTGCTGGTCGTCTTGAGGAGGCGACGGGGCGGCGTGTTTCGGTTCGGTCTGTGTTTGAAGGGCGGACGGTTGCGGGGATCGCCTCGGCTTTGCTGTCGGCGCCGTCGGCGTCCGGACCCGCCTCGGATGCGCCGCTGGTTGCGACGGGCACGGAGGGGCCGGCACCGCTGGCCTTGCAGCAAGAGCGGCTGTGGTTTCTGGACCGGCTGGAGGCGGCGGCGGGCGCGGCCTATCACATGGAATGGGCGTTGCGGCTGCGCGGGCCGCTGGATGTGGCGGCGCTGGAGGCGGCTTTGGTGGGGCTGGTGGCGCGGCACGCCGCGCTGCGCACGCATTTTGAGGCTCGTGGCGGCACGCCGGAACAGGTGGTTGCGGCGGCGGGCGGGTTCACCCTGCCCTGCGAGCGGGTGGCCCCCGAGGCGGTCGAGGCCCGCGTGGCGGCGCTGCTGGCGCGGCCTTTTGACCTGACGCGGGGCCCGCTCTTTCGGGCGCATCTCCTGCGCCTGTCAGAGCGCGAGCATGTGCTGGTCCATGGCGGGCATCACAGCGTTCTCGATGGCTGGTCGATGGGGGTTCTGACGCGCGAGGCGGCGGCGCTCTACGAGGCGGCACGGACGGGGGGCATTGCGGAGTTGCCGCCGCTGCCGGTGAGTTATGCGGATTATGCCCGGTGGCAGCGGGCGCAACTGACGCCGGCGCGGCTGAGCGCGGGCGCGCAGTGGTGGCGCGACTATCTGGATGGGGTGCCCGAGGCGATTGCGCTGCCCTTCGACCGGCCGCGACCCGCGCGGATGGACTACCGCGGCGGCGCGGTGCCGGTTCGGCTGCCGACGGCGCTGGCTGAGGCATTGCGAGCGCTCGGGGAACGCGAGGGGGCGACGCTGTTCATGGTGCTGGAGACGGTGCTGGCGGTGCTGCTGTCCCGGCTTGGCGCGGGGCCGGATGTAGTGCTGGGCACGGCAACGGCGAACCGGCCGCGTCCGGAGCTGGACGATCTGGTGGGCTTTTTTGTGAACACGGTGGCACTGCGACACCGGCTGTCGCCCGGCGAGAGCTTTGCGGCAACGCTGCGGGCAGCGCGGGGATCGGTGTTGTCTGCGCTGGAGCGCGGAGAGGTGCCGTTCGAGACGGTGGTCGAGGCGGTGGCGCCCGAGCGCAGCCTGTCCCATGCGCCGCTGGTGCAGGTGATGATGGTGCTGCAGAACTGGGCCGAGCGCGACCAGGACGGGCTGCTGCGTCTCGACGGGGTTGGCGTGACCCCAGAGCCGGGCAACATGACGCGGGCGCAGTTTGACCTGTCGTTGGACCTGCGGGAAGAGGCGGATGGCCAGATCAGCGGCCATCTTGTCTATGCCACCCAGCTGTTCGACCGCGCCACCGCCGAGCGGATGGCGCGGATGTTCACGCAGCTGGCGTCCGCGGCCGTCGCCGCGCCCGAGACCGCGATCGCGGCGCTGCCGATCCTGGACAGTGCCGAGCGCGCGGCGCTGCTGGCCCGGAGCGGCGCGCCCACCGCAGGCGCCCCGGAGACCGGAGCCCACACGCTGGCCGATCTCTTTGCGCTGCAGGCTGCAGCGCAGCCGCAGGCCCCGGCGGTGCGCGACGGCGCGCAGGTGCTCAGCTACGGGGAGCTGGAGCGCCGCGCCAACCGGCTGGCCCATCACCTGATCCGGCGCGGCATCGGGCCTGAGACCGTGGTCGGTGTGTGCCTGCCCCGCTCGGCAGAGCTGATCGTGACGCTGCTGGCCATCACCAAGGCCGGCGGCGCCTACCTGCCGCTCGATCCCGACCACCCGCAGGCCCGCCGCGCCCTGCTGCTGCAGGGCGCCCCGGCCGCGCTGCTGATCACCACCGAAACCCTGAACGCGCCGCCCGCACCCTGCCAGACCCTCTGCCTCGACGCGCAGGACACAGACACCCTCCTCGCGGCAGAACCCGAAACCCCGCCATCCGACAAAGACCGTACCGCCCCCCTCACGAAAGACACACTCGCCTATGTGATCTACACATCAGGCTCAACAGGAAAACCAAAACCCGTCGCCGTAACAAATGAAAAC
>NZ_JAVAMO010000050.1 GCF_030758345.1 Ruegeria discodermiae | reverse complement strand
CTCGAACAAACGTCTCCCAAGTCCCTGTCCCTGTACTTCAGGCCTGACAAACATGCGTTTCATCTCGACAGCGTCCTGCCTGATCCGGCGCATTGCGCCGCAGCCCACTAGATGCCTATCCTGGCCACGAGCCAATGCTAAACGCCCATCTGGTGGCAGCATCTCATCAAGTGGTCGATAGAACTGCGCACCAGATCTTCGGGCGCGAGGACTGGTCCTCCGGCAGCTTCAAACGCTTTAAGGACGACGCTGTAATAGTCGAACAACAGCTCCTCGAATGCCGCCACGTCAGACACTTTGGAGACAAAAGAAACATCCGAGATCATAGTAGATATCCCCCACCGCAGCCCAAAAACTGTCGCACCTTGGTTTCGAAAAAGCAACTTAGACCGGGCCGAGCGAGATCAGAGCCAATGCCCGCCAAGGTGATGGATTTCCAACGCGAGCCGTAGGGCACCGGTCCGGCGCTCGCCGCGGCGCATCCTCAGGGCAGATGCGGTACGCTGCCTGCGCTGGAGCTGGTGGGCAATGAGGTCACGCCTTCGAGAGCTTGCTCTCTAGGTATTCGCGGCGGAGGCTGTAAATCCCGGTTGCCACAATCAGCGCGGTCCCGACCCACGTCCAGACATCCGGTAACTGGCCAAAAACAAGCCAGCCATAGAACGTGCCCCACAGGATTAGTGTGTAGTGCATCGGCGCAACGACTACGGCCAAAGTCAATTCCAATGCCTTGATCACGCAAATCTCCGCGGCGGCGGCCAGAACTGCGATGAGCACCAGGATGAAGGCCTGCTCGGTGGTTGGGGTTTGCCAGACGAATGGCAGTGGCACCGTCAGCAGGACCGTGCTGACAAGGGCGGTGTAAATCACCGTCGTTGACGTTCGGTCGGTGTCGGATAATGCGCGGCTGATGATCTGACGGATAGCAAAGAACAATGCTGCAAGGATGACCAATCCGGCGGCCGGGTGCACCACGCCTAGGCCTGGGCGGATGACGATCAACACCCCGAGAAAACCGAGCGTAACGGCGACCCAACGCCGGATGCCCACCGGCTCTCGCAGTATCAGGGCGCCCAGCAAGGTGACGATGAACGGGGCGACGAATGAGATCGCGACCGCATCGGCAAGCGGTACATAGGCCAACGCGAAGATGAATAGTGACGCTGACAAGACGGCCATGCTACCGCGAAGAAGCTGCAGTTTTGGGTGTTTGGTTTGGAGAATGGGCAAGCCATAGCGCAGCAGCAGGAAGACTGCGCCGACCAGCAGGCCCAATTGACGGGTCCACACGATCTGCAACGGGTGAAGCTCAGAAGTGAGAAACTTTGCGCCGGTGTCGACGGCCGAGAACAGAAACAGGCCCAGACCCATGACCAGCAGGCCCTTACCGCTTTCCGAGCGACGGGTGGGCGCGTCTTGTGGCGACACCGGAGAGACTGGCGATGCGATGAGGTTCCCTCCAACCAGATGCGAAAGTGTCGGGCGCCTTTTCGCGCCTCTTCAGGCATTGACCACCCAACAGGATAAGGCCTTTAGAGCAGACGAGCTATGAGTTCCCCGCTCATGCGCCAAAACTAGCTTCGCTGAACTGACTTTCGATGTCGATCCGGCAAGCGGTCTCGACGATCGGTTTACTCAGGTCGGACGACGTCTTCGACCGATATCATTCCGCCGCGAACGATAAACGCGACTACCGAGGTCATTGATGGCTGCGCGCACTTGGTGAACTTGGAGCAGCCGCACATCTTCAACGGGCTTATTGACGAGTTCCTTGCGTCGAACCATTGAGCCTTTCGCTAGTCTTCGTCTGAAACAGCATTCACTGTCGTTGTCTCATCCAGGCTATGTCCAGAAAGCCATCGCCACGTAGACGTGCTAAGCCGGAATGAAACCGCAACGCCAGCCAGACCGGTTCGCCCATTGCAGAGTATGATTTCGGCTGGATGTGGGACGAGCTCGGGCTTTCAGAGCACAGGAAATAGACTATTGTTCGCCAGTGATTTCGACCTTACCCACAACCTTCGCACCACTCTCAGTAGCCAATGTCTTTGCCGCCAGATCAGCTTGGATGTGTGAGGTTGATGCAAGCTTCAGATCGTCACATTTCAAGCTGCCTTTGTGCTTGCCTTCCACGGTGATCTGCTTTGCTGACAACGCACCATCGACAGACCCGCTCAACTGTACAGTGATCGTCTCGGCGCTGACATCTCCCACCACATGACCTTTGACGTCGACACGTCCTCCGCTGGACCTGACGTCGCCTTCGATTGTCAGATCTTCTTCAATTATTGAACTCGCCACATTGAAATCCTCTGCCTAAGACAAATGCGATCCTAGATCGTAAGCTCAGAAGTGAACACCTTAATCGAATGTGAGTTGACCCGTGAGCAAACATTGACCGAACCTGCCCAACTCGCCCAACGTCCAGATCGAAAAATAGCGATGGTCGCCCTCGCTCGACGCATTGCTGTCATCCTCCATCGGATTTGGGTCGATGGTACCGAATTCTAGCCCGACGCGGCGCCGAGCGCGACTTGATCGCTTACTAATCCACCCTTCGCCTGCCTGATCGCAGGCCTTTGAGGTCCCGCAGGGACGTGGCCAGGACAGTCGCTGACGTCTGTCAATCACGCCCGTGAGATGGGCACATAGTAA
>NZ_JAVAMO010000005.1 GCF_030758345.1 Ruegeria discodermiae | reverse complement strand
CCGAAGCCGAAGCCGAAGCCGAAGCCGAAGCCGAAGCCGAAGCCGAAGCCGAAGCCGAGATGAATTTCACTCCGAATTATGTAGAAAACGTTCCGGCAGAGCCGGAAAAGAAATCGGGCGGGTTTGTGCCAGCCTTGATTGGCGGTGTTCTGGCGGCTGGCATCGGGTTTGTTGCGGGCCAGGCGGGTCTGTTTGGCTCGGGTTCGGATACGAGCGGCTTGACCACACAGGTGACCACACTTGAAACCCAGCTGAAACAGCAGAGCGATGCGCTGACCGCGCTCGATCAGAAGGTCAGCGGCGCGGACACTGCCGATCTGAGCGACAAGATTGCCTCACTGGCCGCGCAGATCGATCCGATGACGAGCGACCTGGGAACGTTGACCACCCAGATACAGAACCTGTCAAAATCCCTGCTCGATCTGGAAACACGCCTGAGCGATCTGGAAAAACGACCCGTCACCGAGGGTGCCTCGAAAGAGGCGGTGGCCGCTTATGATGCGGAACTGGCCAAGCTCAAGGATACGATGGCCAGCCAGCGCAGCGAAGTCGAATCGATGATGAGGCAGGCACAGGACATCAAGGCGCAGGCCAGCGCTGATGCTCAAGCCGCCGCCAATCGCGCCGCTGCCGCGCAGCTGCGCGGCGAGTTGGAGAGCGGCGCGGCTTATGCCAAGACACTGGACGCGCTGAAATCCGGCGGTGTCGAGATCCCCGCCGCATTGGCGGCCTCTGCTACGGATGGTGTCGCCACGCTGAGCGCACTGCAGGAATCCTTTTCACCTGCCGCACGGACTGCGCTGGCGGATGCGCGCGAAACGGACAAGGGCAGCGGGTTGATGGCCTTCATCCAACGCCAGACCGGCGCCCGCTCGGTAGAGCCGCGCGATGGGTCTGACCCCGATGCGGTCCTGTCCCGCGCTGAGGCGGCGCTGACCAAAGGCGATGTCTCGACCACGCTCACCGATCTGGACGCCTTGCCGGATGCGGCGAAGGCAGCGCTGGCCGATTGGATCGCGCGCGCGACCTCCCGTCAGGAGGCGCTGAGCGCCGCTGATTCCCTGGCAACCAGCCTGAACTCGAACTGAAGGACCCGCCATGCTTTGGTCACTGCTCAAAATTCTCGTTCTGGTGGCGATTGTTGCGCTGCTGGCATTGGGTGCCGGGTATCTGATGGATACACAAGGCGGCGTGCAGATCACGATCGCCGGTACCGAATACACACTTGGGCCGCTGCAATCGGTACTCGCGCTGATCGTGCTGGTCTGCCTCGTCTGGCTGTTTTTCAAGCTGCTTACGCTGCTGATTGCGACGCTGAAATTTCTCAACGGGGATGAAACCGCGATGTCGCGCTATTTCGACCGGGGCCGCGAGCGCCGTGGCTATCAGGCGCTGGCCGATAGCGTGATGGCGCTGGCCTCGGGTGAGGGTAGCTTGGCGATGGCCAAGGCCAACAAGGCCGAAAAGCTGCTTCAGAAGCCGGAACTGACCAACCTGCTGGTGGCGCAGGCGGCCGAGTTGAACGGCGATACCAAACGCGCCGCAGAGACCTATAAGAAGCTGGTCACCAACAACGCGACCCGCTTTGTCGGTGTGCGCGGGATCATGAAGCAGAAGCTGGCAGATGGCGACGAAGAGACTGCGCGCAAGCTGGCCGAAAAGGCGCTGGAGCTGAAGCCGAAACATGGCGAGACGCAGGATGTGCTGCTGACCTTGCAGACCAAGGCACAGGACTGGGCGGGTGCCCGGTCGACGCTGACCGCCAAGCTGAAATCCGGCGCCCTGCCGCGTGACGTCTATAAGCGCCGCGATGCCGTCCTGGCCTTGTCCGAGGCCAAAGAGCTGTTGGATGAGGAAGGAACCATCGACCAGCAGGAACGCGCGATCGAGGCGAACCGTCTGTCGCCCGATCTGATCCCGGCTGCTGCGATGGCGGCGCGTGCGCACATCGCCAAGGGCAAGCCGCGCAATGCCACCAAGATCCTCAAGAAAGCATGGGAGGTTCGCCCGCATCCCGACCTTGCCCATGCCTTTGCCGAGATCGAGCCCGATGAGACGCCAGCAAACCGGGTCCGCCGCTTTTCGGCCCTGTCGCGGCTGCATCCAAACGACCCCGAGACGCGGCTTGTGATGGCTGAGTTGAACATTGTCGCAGAGGATTTCCCCGAAGCGCGCCGCGCGCTGGGCGATCTGGTCGAGATGGAGGATGCGGATGCGCGCGTCTTTACGCTGATGGCAGCGATCGAACGTGGCGAGGGTGCGTCGGATGCGGTGGTGCAGGGCTGGCTTGCCAAGGCGCTGACCGCGCCGCGTGGGCCGCAATGGGTCTGTGACAATTGCCACGACATTCAGTCTGAATGGGCGCCGATCTGTGCCAATTGCGGCAGCTTCGATACGTTGACCTGGACCGCGCCGACCAAACAGGAGGTTGCCACCGCAACCGGTGCGCAGATGTTGCCGCTGATCCTGGGCGCGCTGGAGGATAAATCCGACGAGGTAGAGGACACGCCCGAGGAGATCTCGGACGAGGCTACAATTCTGGATGGCGAGGTTCAGCCGTCTGACACGCCGGAGGCCGAGCCCCGTCCCGCCACCTGATCATTGCGCCCCGTTTTAGGATTTGGGGCGCATCGACTGTCCTTCATGAAACAGATGCACCTTGGCCGGATCTGCGGTCAGGGCGACATCGCTACCGCGCAGGTCGCGCTGGATGCCGGGCAGTTTGGCGATCACCGGTTCTGCCCCCGCGACCGGCTCAAAGTAAAGCAGGGTGACCTCACCCAGCGCTTCGGTGATGTCCACCTTGCCCTTGAAAAGGTAGTCGCTGTCGGTCGGCATCAGATCCTCGGGTCGGACGCCGATATTCACGGATTTACCATCATCACCCGCTGTTGTCGGGATATCGGAAACCGCCGTGCCGCCGCCCTCAAGCGCGATGGTTGTCCTGGCGCCGGTGCCGGTGATCGTGCCGGGCAATAGGTTCATTGCGGGTGAGCCGATGAACTGGGCGACAAACTCGTTCTCAGGCGTTTCATAGAGTTCCAGCGGCGTTCCGACCTGAGCGATGCCCTTGTTGGCCAGCACCACGATGCGGCTGGCCAGTGTCATCGCCTCGACCTGATCATGGGTCACGTAGATCATCGTGCGATCCGGCATCGCTTCTTTCAGCCGTGCAATCTCGATCCGGGTGGCGACGCGCAAGGCGGCGTCCAGGTTCGAGAGCGGCTCGTCAAACAGATACACCTTCGGGTCGCGCACGATTGAGCGGCCAATGGCCACACGCTGGCGCTGGCCGCCGGACAGTGCCTTGGGCAAGCGGTCCAAATAAGGCTCTAACTGGAGGACTTTGGCAGCTTTTTCGACGGCTGCGTCGATCTCGGACTTTGATTTCTTGGCGATCTTCAGAGCAAAGGCCATGTTGTCGCGCACGGTCATGTGCGGGTAGAGGGCATAGGACTGGAACACCATCGCGATACCGCGCTGGGCCGGGGGCACGTCGTTCATGACCTCGCCATCGATGGTCAGTTCGCCACCGGTGATCTTTTCCAGCCCGGCGATCATCCGCAGCAGGGTGGATTTGCCACAACCCGAGGGCCCGACAAAAACGATCAACTCGCCGGTTTTGATATCCAGGTTGATGTTGTTGAGAACATTGACGCTTTCGGCGTAGGTCTTTTCAACATTGGTGAGTTTCAGATCGGCCATGGTGTCAGCCCTCCGCCCGTTTCACGATCAGATACTGCCAGGCCCCGAGCATGGCATGCCGCCCCTTCGGGCTGACCGCGCCTTGCATTCCCTGACTGACGACCTGCCATGACCCGTCGGGAAGCGTGGCCACCGCCGGCTCGTCGCCAAGGTTGAAGGCGCAGAACAGCGTTTCGGACGCATCGCTGCGCTGAAAACTCAACAGGTCCTGATCCGCGCACAGATCATTCTGGCTACCGCTCTGCAGGGCCGGATGGGCATCGCGCAATGCGATGGCGCGCCGGTAATGGTGCAGCATGGCGGCGGGGTCCTGTTCCTGCCGGTCGACGGCTGCTGCCGCATGGGTCGGGCTGATCGGCAGCCAGCTTTTGCCACTACCGAAACCGGCATTTTCTGCCTGCGTTTGCCAGGCCATCGGCGTGCGGCAGCCGTCGCGGCCCTTGAACTCGGGCCAGAATTCGATGCCATAGGGGTCCTGCAAATCCTCGAATGCGACATCCGCTTCCGCCAGGCCCAACTCTTCACCCTGATAGAGGCAGACAGACCCGCGCAGGCACATCATCAGCGTGGTATAGGCGCGCAGGGCCGCATCGCTTAGATCCCAGCGGCTGGCATGGCGTTGCACGTCATGGTTCGAAAACGCCCAGCAGGCCCAACCATCCGGCGCGGCGGCCTCAAGATCTTCGAAGACCTTGACGATGCGCTCTGCCGTTGCGCGGCGCCCTTCGAGAAACTCGAACGCGTAGCACATATGCATACGCGCCTCGCCCGCTGTGTATTGCCCCATGATTTTGAGCCCGCGATGCGCATCGCCGACCTCGCCCAGACAGGCACGCGCGTCATATGCGTCGGTAAGCGCCCGCAGCCGTTCCAGAAACGCCAGGTTTTCCGGCTGGCTTTTGGAATAGAGGTGGTCCTGATGGTTATAAGGGTTCACCTGCGGCGCGATACTGTCATTGCGCGCGTCCTGCGGCAGAGGCGGGTTGTCGCGCAACTCCTTGTCATGGAAGTAGAAGTTGATCGTGTCCAGCCGGAACCCGTCGACTCCACGATCCAGCCAGAACCGGGCCACATCCAGCAAAGCGTCCTGAACCTGGGGTTCATGGAAATTGAGGTCGGGCTGCGAAGTCAGGAAGTTGTGCAGGTAATATTGCTGTCGCCGCGCATCCCACTGCCAGGCCGAGCCGCCAAAGATTGCCAACCAGTTATTGGGCGGGGTGCCATCGGGTTTCGGATCGGACCAGACGTACCAGTCGGATTTCGGATTGTCGCGCGAGGCGCGGCTCTCGGCAAACCAAGGGTGCTGATCCGAGGTGTGTGAGAGCACCAGATCGATCATCACCTTCAGACCCAACTCATGCGCACGCGCCAGCAGTGCATCGAAATCTGCGAGCGCGCCGAACATCGGGTCGACATCGCGGTAATCGCTGACATCGTAGCCGAAATCCTTCATGGGCGATTTGAAGAAAGGCGAGATCCAGATCGCATCAACGCCCAGCGAGGCCACGTAATCGAGCCGCTGGGTGATCCCGGCCAGATCGCCGATGCCATCGCCATTGCTGTCCTGAAAGCTGCGCGGATAGATCTGGTAGATCACCCCGCCGCGCCACCAATCCGCCGCGCGTTCGACCGGAACACCCGGTTGAGGAGCCATTTGAGCGTTCATGAATTTACCCTATTTGACAGAGCCGGCCAGCAATCCGCGGACCAGGTATTTTTGCATTGCGAAGAAGACCAGCAGCGGCACCGCGATCGACACGAAGGCCGCTGTGGCAAGGATTTCCCAGTTGCCGCCGCGCGTGCCCATCAACTCGACAATCTGCGCGGTCATCACCGTGGTTTGCCCCGACGCATCGATCAGGAACACTTTGGCGACCAGCAGGTCGTTCCATGTCCACAGGAACTGGAAGATCGCGAAGGATGCCAGCGCAGGGAAGCTGAGCGGCAAGATGATCTTGGTGAAGATCTGAAAATCCGTGGCCCCGTCCACCCGCGCGTTTTCGATGATGTCGCGGGGCAGACCGGCCATGTAATTCCTGAGTAGGTAGATCGCCAGTGGCAGCCCGAACCCGGTATGTGCCAGCCAGATGCCAAGATAGCTTTTGCCGATCCCCACGCCCAGATGCAGCTTCAACAGTGGGATCAGCGCCAGTTGTAAGGGCACCACCAGAAGGCCGACCACAGCCGCAATCAGCAGCGCACGACCGGGAAAATCCATCCAGGCCAGCGCATAGGCGGCAAAAGCGGCCACCAAAATGGGAATGATCGTGGCCGGGATTGTCACCGTCAGCGTGTTGAAGAACGCTTTGGCCATCCCGTCCACATTGGCCGGGTCGAACAGGATGTTTTTGTAGTTCTGGAAGGTCAGCTCAGGCGGCGTGGTTGCGGTCACGAAGACTCGCGGGCCGCGATTGCCTTCGAAGGCCTCGGTGTTCACCAAGCGGTAGCCGCCATCAGCCTGCACCGTGATCTCACCGCCGCGCCGCAACTCGGCGGTTTCCCCCGGCGTATAGGCGTCGATATCGCGCGAGGACACGCCCCAGACCGAGATGACCGCGTCGGGATTATCGCCAAAGAGGTTGCCCTCGATCACATACAGGTCGCCTTGCTGGACCTGGCTTTCCGGCGGTGCGGTGCGCAGCGTCAGGTTCTGCTCCGAGGCGAACATCGCCCGCCACCAGCCGCTTGTGGCGATCTGGTCCGCCGTGCGGAAGGAGGACACGAACAGGCCAAATGTCGGGAAGAGCCAGAGGCAGACAAGGCCCAGCACGCAGAGATTGACGATCCAGACCAGTGCCGATCTTGAGCCAGCGATATTGTTCATCTCGGCACTCCCTATTTCATCTCGGCGCGCGCGTTGCGCACATTCCAGACAAGGATCGGCATCACCAGGATCATGATCACGATGGCCGAGGCCGAGCCCACGCCCCAGTCATTGGCCCGAAACAGCTTGTCGAACATGTAATTGGCCAGCACCTGCGTCTCCCATTGCCCGTTGGTCATGGCAAAGACGATGTCGAAGACCTTGAGCACGGTGATGGTGATCGTGGTCCAGACCACCAGAATGGTGTTTTTGATCTGCGGCACCTTGATCTTGAAGAAGATCTGGAACGGGTTGGCGCCATCAACGATGGCTGCCTCAACCGTTTCCTCAGGGATGCCGCGCAGAGCGGCGGACAGGATCACCATGGCAAAGCCGGTCTGGATCCAGATCAGCACGATCATCAGAAAGAATGAGTTCCAGAACGGCGTGGTCAGCCAGGTCTGTGGCTCGGCCCCGCCTAGTGCCATGTAGATGGCATTCAGCACGCCGATCTGATCCTGCTCGACCGGGCGTGTGTCATAGACCAGCTTCCAGATCACCGCCGCGCCGACGAACGAGATCGCCATCGGCATGAAGATCAATGACTTGGCCAGATTGCCCCAGCGGATGCGGTCGGTCAGCTGCGCTGCCAGCAGGCCAAACGCGGTGGAGAGCGCAGGCACCACAATCAGCCACAGCATGTTGTTGCGCATCGCCTCCCAGAACTTCGGCTCCTGCATCATCTGCTGGTAGTTACGCAGCCCCACCCATTCATATCCACCGCCGGGCACTCGATCAGTCAGCGACAGGCGCAGCGTTTCAACAACCGGATAGGCCAGATAGAGGCCAAGCGCGAAGAGCGCTGGAAACAGGAACAGCCAGGGCCGGATCAGGTTGGCACGATTGATGTTGCGGCCCGCGTTTGGGCCACGCGCCGGGTAGAGAACCTTGTCGAGAAACTGGTTGGAGAGGTAGAAATAGCCGACACAACCGACCACTCCGATCACGATGGTCATAAGACCCTGCAGCGCTGGGCTCATCTCTCATGCTCCGGGAAAAGGGGGAAGGGTGGGGCAGCCCGGATCATGCCGGATTACCCCTGCTTTTGAGTGAGTGGGGGTTTATTGCAGAGAGTCCCAGGAGGACTGAATTTCGTCCGCGACCTCTTGCGCGTCCTTGCCGCCGGTATAGTCGACCATGCCGGTCCAGAAGGTCCCGGCGCCAACGCCGCCTGGCATCAGGTCCGACCCGTCAAACCGGAAGGTGGTCGCGCCCAGCAGGATGTCGTTCATCTTCTTGAGCGTGGGATCCGAGAAGACAGAGGTATCAACGCCCTTGTGCGGGGTCAGGAAGCCGGTGCGGGCCATCCAGATCTCATGCGCTTCGGGTGATTGCAGGTAGTTGATCAGATCATGCGCACCCTGATTGTCGTTGGTGATGGCCCAGAGTGTGCCAGCCCCCAGCACCGGGCTGCCCAGATCCTTGCCTTCATAGGCGGGGAAGTAGAAGAAATCCGCATCTTCACCCACAACAGTGCCTTCGGGGAAGAAGGCGGGGATGAAGCTTGCCTGCTTGTGCATGTAGCATTGCGGGGGCGAGCTGAAGAGGCCCTTGGGGCTGTCGCGGAAGTCGGTCGTCGCCACCGCACCCGCGCCTCCGGCGACATAGTCGTCATTGCGGGCGAAGGCCCCGAATTCCTCGATCGCGCCGATCACTGCGGGGTCGTTGAACTTGGTCTCGTTCGATACCCATGCGTCATAGACCTCGGGTGGCTGGGTGCGCAGCATCATGTCCTCAACCCAATCGGTCGCAGGCCAGCCGGTTGCGCCGCCCGACCCCAGACCGATGCACCAGGGCGTTTCGCCATCCGCCACGATCTGATCGGTAAGTTCTTTTAGCTCTTCCATGGTGGTGGGCACGTCATAGCCCGCATCTTCGAAATTCTCGGGGCTGTACCAGACCAGCGATTTCACATCGACCTTGTAGAAGAACCCATAGAGGTTATCAGCGCCGTCCGGCCCCGCGTATGTGCCCAGATCGACCCAGGATTGCCCGGCCGCGTAATTGTCGCGCACCCAGTCACCGGTGCCCTCGGCCAGCGGCGTAAGAAACCCTTCGCCTGCCATGTCAGAGGCTAGGCCGGGCTGCGGAAAGACCGCCACGTTGGGGGCCGAGCCCGCCTCGGCGTCGATGCGAATCTGTTGTTCGAAACTGTCCGACCCGACATAGGCGACCTCATGCCCGGTGGCTTCGGCGAATCCCGCCAGCACAGCCTCGACATTTTCCTGGTCGGGTCCCAACCAGGGGCCAAATACGGTCACCTTGTCGGCCTGCGCTGCGCCAGCGATCAGTGCAAGTGCTGCGGAACCCGCGAGCAATCTGTGGTCCATTGTTTCTCCTCCCATCCGCGTGGGGTGCGGTGCCTTGTTTCGGGCGCTTTCCAAAGCGCTTTGGATTTCCCTTTGTGACGTCGCGCAAGAGATTCTGTCAACACTTAGTATGAAGATTGCGTGATTAAGGGGCGATTTTGAGTGATTTTCCGCCCATCACCCAAAATAGATTGACGCGGCGTGCTATTCCTTTCACAAATTACTCATGAAAATTGAAAGCGCTTTGAGCGCCCCATGAACCTAAAAACCCTCGCCAAGAAACTGCAATTGTCGCAGACTACCGTCAGTCGTGCGCTGAACGGCTATCCCGAGGTGAGCGAGGCGACACGGCGGCGTGTCGAAGAAGCGGCGCGCGCGCATAACTATCGCCCCAACAGCCGCGCCAAAGGGTTGGCGACCGGGCGGGCAATGGTGATCGGCCATGTGATTCCGGCCTCGACCCAGCATGAGATGGTCAATCCGGTCTTTGGTGACTTTATTGCAGGGGCCTCGCGCGCCTATGCAGCATTCGGCTATGACATGATGTTCACCCGTGTCGATGACGGGGATGAGGAACAGGTCTATCACGCGCTGGTGGCGAAGGGCTCGGTCGACGGGGTCATCCTGCAGGGACCCAGGGTGAACGACGGGCGTATCCCGCTGCTCAACCGCATTGGCTTGCCGTTTATCGTGCATGGCCGTTCCTCGGGGATCGATGAAAGCTATGGCTGGGTGGATGTGAACAACAAACGTTCCTTCCAGCGGGCGACCGAGTTTCTGCTCGATCTGGGGCATAGGCGGATCGCGCTGATCAATGGGCTGGAGCAAATGGATTTCGCCCATCGCCGCCGCGAAGGGTATGTCGAAGCGCTGAAAACCGCCGGAATAGAGCCTGATCCGGCCCTGATGCGCAGTGCCGAGATGACCGAGGTTTACGGCCATCGTGAGACCCGAGAGATGCTGAAGATGGAGAATCCGCCCACCGCGATCCTCGCCGCGTCGATGATCTCGGCCATCGGGGTGCGCCGGGCCATTGACGAGGCGGGGCTGACGCTTGCACGCGATGTGTCGGTCATCACCCATGACGACGATCTGTCTTATCTGCGCAACGGTTCGGATGTGCCGATTTTCACCGCCACCCGGTCCTCAGTGCAGCAGGCCGGAGAAATTCTGTCGCGAATGCTGATCGAAAAGATCGAGCAGCCCGATGCACCTAACCAAACCCATATGCTGGAGGCCGAACTGGTGGTGGGCCGTTCAACAGGCCCCGCGCCGGAGATGAGACGATAATGCGCCATTCAAGGCAGGACTTCCCCCCCGGCTTCACCTTCGGCGCGGCCACTTCGGCCTATCAGATCGAAGGTCACGCTCTAGGCGGTGCCGGGCCGACCCACTGGGACAGCTTTGCCGCCACCCCCGGCAATGTGGTCCGTGCAGAAAACGGCGCGCGCGCCTGCGAGCATTACCTGCGCTATGAAGACGACCTCGATCTGGTCGCGGCGGCAGGTTTCGACGCCTACCGCTTTTCCACCAGCTGGGCGCGGGTGCTGCCGGAGGTGCGCGGCGCGGTAAATACCGAGGGGCTGGATTTCTACGACCGCCTGGTCGATGCGATGCTGGCGCGCGGGATCAAGCCGCTCGCTACGCTATATCATTGGGAATTGCCCTCGCCCCTGGCCGATCTGGGCGGCTGGCGCAATCGCGACATCGCCGGTTGGTTCGCTGATTTCACCGAGATCATCATGGGCCGGATCGGCGACCGTGTGCATTCAGTCGCCCCGATCAACGAGCCATGGTGTGTGGGCTGGCTGAGCCATTTCCTTGGCCATCACGCACCGGGTCTGCGCGACATCCGCGCCACCGCCCGCGCCATGCATCATGTGATGCTCGCGCATGGGCGCGCCATTCAAGCGATGCGGGCGCTGGGCATGGATAATCTGGGCGCTGTGTTCAACATGGAATGGGCCGAACCCGCCGATAGCTCGCCCGAGGCACGGCAGGCTGCCGATCTTTATGACGGCTATTACAACCACTTCTTCCTGAGCGGCGTGTTCAAGAAATGCTATCCCGAGAATGTGCTGGCCGGTTTAGGGCCGCATATGCCCGAGAACTGGCAGGATGACTTTGACACCATCAGTACACCGGTCGACTGGTGCGGGGTGAACTACTACACCCGCAAACTCATCGCGCCGGATGACGGACCTTGGCCGCATCATCACGAGGTGCCCGGCCCGCTGCCCAAAACCCAGATGGGGTGGGAGATCTATCCGCAGGGCCTCTATGATTTCCTGAAGCGTACCGCGCGCGACTATACCGGCGACCTGCCAATCTACGTGACCGAAAACGGCATGGCCAATGACGACAGGCTCAAGGACGGCGCAGTGCCGGATCAGATGCGGATCGACTATCTGAACGACCATCTGGACGCGGTCAAAACCGCCATCGCAGAGGGCGTTCCGGTCGCGGGCTACATGGTCTGGTCGCTGCTGGACAACTACGAATGGGCGTTGGGATATGAAAAACGCTTTGGCCTAGTGCACGTGGATTTCGAGAATCTGACGCGCACGCCCAAGGCCTCTTACCACGCGCTAGCGGCGATGTTGCGCTAGGCCGCGCAGCACACGTCCTTGCGAGCGGGACGAAACAACTCTTTGCTTTGCACCGATGCGCCCCATTTGTTAGTCAAATGAGACACGACATCGGGGGTATCATGAGCCGATATTTCAAAGACCCGGACGCGATTGCCGCGCTTTCGCCCGAAGAATTCCACGTCACCCAGCGCAGCGGCACCGAACGCCCCGGCACCGGCAAGCATCTGGGCAATAAGGAACCGGGCATCTATGTCTGCATCGTGTCGGGTGAGCCGCTATTCGCCTCGGCCCATAAATACGAGTCCGGTTGCGGTTGGCCGAGCTTCACCAAACCCATCGAGCCTGCCCATGTGCAGGAGCTGGAAGACCGGACGCTGGGCATGATCCGCACCGAGGTCCGCTCGACCCATGGTGACAGCCATCTGGGCCATGTGTTCCCGGACGGGCCGCGCGAACATGGCGGGCTGCGCTACTGTATCAACTCGGCTTCGCTGCGCTTCATCCACCGCGATGATTTGGAAGCGGAAGGCTATGGGGAATATCTGGACCAAGTGGAGGATATCGCATGACAAGTGAACGCGCCGTACTGGCTGGCGGATGTTTCTGGGGAATGCAGGACCTGATCCGCAAACTACCTGGAGTGTCCAACACCCGTGTGGGATATACCGGTGGGGATGTGCCCAACGCGACCTATCGCAATCACGGCACCCATGCCGAAGGGATCGAGATCATGTTTGATCCTGCCGTGATCAGCTATCGCGACCTACTGGCCTTCTTTTTCCAGATCCATGACCCCACCACGCTGAACCGGCAGGGCAATGATCTGGGTCTCAGCTATCGTTCCGCCATCTATTATGTGGACGAGGCCCAGAGACAGACCGCGATTGACACCATTGCCGACGTGAATGCTTCGGGTCTCTGGCCTGGAACGGTGGTGACCGAACTGGAGCCTGTCGGCGATTTCTGGGAGGCCGAGCCGGAGCATCAGGATTATCTGGAACGTGTCCCCAACGGCTATACCTGCCACTTCCCGCGCCCCGACTGGGTGCTACCGAAACGTATGGATGCCGCTGAATAGGCTCTGTTTTAGCCCGAGGCCACGCGGGGTCGCCCGCTGGCCTCGACCGTAAGGGTTGCTTCGACAAACACATCGCGCGCTTCGACCTGAGCGGTGCGGATGTCGCGCGTGGCGATCAGGCGGATATCCTCGGCGCCTGCCGCGCGCGCTTCGGCCTGCGCAACGCTTCGTAGCGTGTCTTCGAGCATCGACATGGCGGCGTCAGGGTCGCCAAAGTCACGCGGGCCGCTGTCCAGGTGCACCCGATACTTGCCCTCTGACGGCGCGGTGACAACGCCGCTGCGCCGAAAGGTGACACGGCCCACAACGGCACCGATTGCATTCGCCACGCCCGCATGGTCCGGCAGCACCATGCGGCAACGCAGTCGCTCTCCCACTGCCGGGTAGTAGGTCGGGGCCGAGGCGCCCAGTCCAATGACATCGACGTTCAGCCAGGTATCAAGGGCCAGCAAACCGCGATGCGCCGACAGGCCCTTGCGGGTCAGAACGTGACGCGCCAAATGGTTCGGCGGTATACCAAATTCTGCCGTTTCTTCGGCAAATGCCGCCTCGAGCAGAGTCTCCACCGTCTGTTCGGTCAACTGGTCGATGATCATGCGCGCTATATCCTGCGCCTCGGCGGCAAGGCGATTGCCCGAGCCGATCCGTTTGCGCGCGACAAGTGTCAGGGCCTTTTCTGCGGCGTCCCTGTCCCAGACCGACAAGGTGCCGAGAACGTGACAGGCATCAGTCGGGGTCACCGCCGACACCTGCGCCAGCCCGCGATCCACCAAACGGTTCAGCGCAGCGTGGTCCATCCGTGTGCGCAGCAGTGCGCCCATCGGGTGCACCGCGTCGCCGATCCGGTCCAGCAGGGCTTGCTCACGCGGCCCGAGCCCGCCAGCTTCCATCCCGGCCACGGCGCGGACAAAGCGGGCATCATGCTCGCCCGGCGTTGGCGCGCGCAGTTGGGCATCAAGGCTGTCATGAACAACCTCGGGCGCCGTTTGCGCGATAAGTGAGACCGGTAGTACCCGGCGCGGGCCGAGCAGGACGCCGCCGCGCAACCCTTCGGCCTGCACGTGAACTTGACTGTCCCCGCCCAGACCGCCGGTGCGCATCGCGACCGCCTCGACCATGGTGCGGAACGCGCCCACCCGTGCGCCTGCCGGGTCAATGGCAGGTTTGCCATCTCGGATCAGGGCAACATCCGTGGTGGTGCCGCCTATATCCGAGACCAGCGCATCCTGCGCACGGGTCAGCCAGCGCGCGCCCACGATTGAGGCTGCCGGGCCGCTGAGAATGGTCTCAATCGGTCGTGCCCGCGCCTGTTCTGCCGACATCAGCGCCCCGTCGCCACGCACCACCATCATCGGCGCGGTGACGCCCAACTCTCCCAGCACATCCTGTGCCCGGCCAATCAACCGGTCGATCATGCCGATCAGGCGCGCATTCAACACTGCCGTGACCGCCCGCTTCGGCCCGTTCAGCTTGGCCGAGAGCTGATGCGAACAGGTGACCGGAACGCCGGTCCGCGCACGAATGATACGCGCAGCTTCCAACTCATGCGCGGGGTTTCGGGTGGCAAACTGGGCCGCAACCGCATAGCCGGAAACGCCACTATCAGTCTCTAAAAAGGCAGAAAGCGCGTCTGTGTCCAAGGCGGCGGCCTCACTCCCCGCATGGCTGTGCCCGCCCGCAATGACCAGCGCCGGGTCGCCTTTCAGAGCGTCCCGCAGCCCGTGCCGGTCCAGATCGCTGTCCCGGAACCCGATATAGATCAGGGCGACGCGCCCGCCCTGGCCCTCAACCAGCGCATTGGTGGCAAGGGTGGTCGACAAGGATGCCAGCGCGATCTGATCCGCGCCCACATCCGCGCTGTCCAGCACCGCGCGCACGGCGGCTCCGACGCCAATCGCCAGATCGGACCGCGTGGTCAGCGCCTTGGCGCTTGCCACCACCTCGGTCTCGTCCCGCACCAACACCGCATCGGTATAGGTGCCGCCCGTATCCACCCCCAAAGCAAGGGTCATGCCTGCCTCCTGCATCCTGCCAGCCGAGAGGTAGAGCGCGATTGTCGAAACATCCAGCCTGTTTGCGTCATTTATGACAAGCGCCCGACAGCCCAGGATGCCGCGTCAGCGACCGCCGCGTCGGGATCGTTCAGCAAGGCCTGCGCGACGTGCTTCAGCGCCGCATCATCCGAGTTGCCGATGGCATAGAGCACATTGCGCACAAACCGGTCCCGCCCGATCCGTTTGATTGGCGAGCCAGAAAACTTCGCACGAAACCCGGCATCATCCAACGCAGCGAGTTCTGCCAGATCAGGGGCGCGCAGGTCGTCGCGCGCCGCATAGCGCAGATCGCTGGCCGCTACCGCGAACTTGTTCCACGGGCAGGCGGCAAGACAGTCGTCGCAGCCATAAATCCGGTTGCCCAGCTTGTCGCGCAGCGCGACATCTACCGGTCCTTTATGCTCGATCGTCAGATAAGAAATGCAGCGCCGCGCATCCAACTGGTAGGGGGCGGGAAACGCATCGGTCGGGCAAACGTCCAGACAGGCGCGGCACGACCCGCAGCGATCGGGCTCGGCCGGATCAGTGGGCAGGTCAAGCGTGGTAAAAACAGAGCCTATAAAGGCCCAATTGCCCCAATCGCGGCTGACAAGATTGGTGTGTTTACCCTGCCAGCCCAGCCCGGCTGCCTGCCCCAAAGCCTTCTCAGGCACCGGTGCCGTATCGACAAACACCTTCACCTCGCCGCCCGCCTCGCCGATCAGCCAGCGCGCCAACCGCTTGAGGCGTTTTTTGACCAGATCGTGGTAGTCCTTGTTCTGCGCATAGACTGAGATCGCGCCCTTGTCCCGTTGCTCCAGAACGTCGCGCGGATCGTGATCCGGGGCATAGCTTTCGGCCAGCATGATCACGGTTTTCGCCTCGGGCCATAAAGCCTGTGGATCGCCGCGCCAATGTGTTCGCTCGGCCATCCAGCCCATCTGCCCGTGATAGCCCGCCTCGATAAACCGCGCCAATTGCCCCGGTACTTCGGGCACATCCCATGGTCGGCAAAGACGGCAGGACACGAACCCTTCGGTCCGGGCCTGTTGCACCAGTTTCGCCTTTAACCCCGATCCGATTTTCATCCGGCTAAAATATCTGCCGCATTGCCTTGGTCAACACCTGGCCTCAACACCGCGCGCGACGTGTGTCTCCCTCGGGTTGCTGGGCCGGGGCCATAGCTCTCTGGTCATTCGCGGACCTCGCCCGCTTGGACGTAATCAATCATAGCTGAGCGACAGGGTTTCTGACATTGGCAGCGACTGGCAGGTCAAGACCGCCCCTTCTGCAATCTCCACGTCCTCCAGCGCCATGCGGGCACGCATGTGGATATCGCCTTTGGTCAGCCGGGCGCGGCAGGCACCGCAAACTCCGGACTGGCAGGAAAACGGAGGTTTCAAACCCGAGGATCTGGCCGCGTCGAGAATAGTTTGCCCCTTGGCTATGCCGATGGCGTGTTGAGTGCCGCCGAGCGTGATTTCTGCCGTTGCCGCCATGCCTTCGACGCTGGTGTCAAACTCTGCCGCGCCTCCGTAGCTTTCCATGTGGATGCGGTTTGCGGGCACGTCGAGCGACATCAGCGCGTATTTGACGGCCCTGTTCATCCCGCCCGGCCCGCAGATATAGTACTGCGTGTCCTGGGCATAAGGCGGGTTCTCGGCGATCAGTGCCTTGATCGCGGGTTTGTCGATGATGCCCTTGCGCCAGTAATCGGCGGAGGACCAGAAGCCGGGTTTGGAAAAGATGTGGTGGATCGTCATCCGGTCGGGGTTGGCTTCCCAGACCCTGTTCAGATCATCCTGCAACAGAATGGATTTCTCGTTGGTGTTGCCATAGGCCAGATGCGCGTAGGAGTTGGGTTCCGCCGCCATCACCGAGCTGAGCATCGCATAAAGCGGGGTGATGCCCGAGCCCGCGCCAAAGAAGTAATGTGTGCGGCGTGCCGTTGCGCCGGGATCGAGGCAGAACCCGCCGAAGGGCGGCATCACGTCGATCACGTCGCCCTTTCGTACATTGTCGTTGATGTGGTTGCTGACTACGCCGTCCCGGACCCGCTTCACGGTGATCCGAAGCGGGTCACCGGTGAAGGGTGAGGACGAAATCGAGTAGCTGCGGCGCTGTTCCTCTCCGTTCACCATGAAGCGGAACGACAGGTGCTGGCCGGGCCGCCAAGCGAAGGTTTCGCGCAGGGCGTCGGGCACGTCGAACATGACCGTCCTGGCCATGCCGCCGATTTCCTCGCTTGTGTCCAGAACGATCAGCGGGTGGAAATTGCGCGCGCTCATCTGGCGTCTCCCAACCATTCCAGAACGACCTTCTGGTGGTCGACCACGGGGCTTTCGCCGACGGCGGCGGGGCCGACCTCAAAATAGGGAGACTTCAGCGATTTCTGCTGTTGTTCGCAGGCGTAGATTTCCTCGCCGGTGAAGTCGCCCGCGACCATTGGGTCATCCTCGCTCATGGCGTCATGGTCTTCGTATTTCCCGCTGAGGCCAAACTTGGTCCAGAAGTTCGAGGACCGCATTTCCTGCTTGGCAAACTCCCAGCCCGAGCTGTTCGATACCCGCCCGCGATTTGTGACGCGGGTCAGTTCAGGGCCCAGCGGTTCGACGATGAAGACGTTCCAGCCGTCCTCGGACCCGGCCAGCCCGATCCCCGGGAACAGCATCGGTACCCAGGCGCCGTTCATGTCCTCGGGGATCACCCGTGGCGCAATGAGCTTGCTTTCCTGATCCTTCAGGAATGCCTCGACCGGCGGCTCCCAGAACATGTAGTGGGGGCCTTCCCAGTGGTATTTCGCTGCCTTGTGGTCATACATCTGCAGCGTGTTCGAATGCAGGTGGCTCAGGTGGTAGACGTCGATGTAGTTCTCGACCACCACCTTCCAGTTGGCCTTGATCTCGTAGCTGTTGTTCAGCTCTTCGTATTCGACCAGTTCCTCGGGAATATGCGGGCCGATATGCGGCTCGACCGGCCCGAACCATTCGGCGATGGAGGGCGCGTCGGGGTCGGGATGCACAAAGATCATCGACTTCCAGATATCGACCTTGGCGGGTTTGAGGCCCAGGCAGGATTTGTCGACCTGACCGAATTCTTCCTGTTCTTCGGGCACCGACACCAAGTTGCCTTCCAGATCATAGGTCCAGTCGTGATAGGGGCAGGTCAGCGCCTTTTGCGTCTTGCCGACGGCGCGGATCAGTTGCGTGCCCCGGTGGCGGCAGATGTTGTGAAACGCGCGCAGGCGGCGGTCGCGACCGATCACAATGAAGATGTTGTTCAGCCCGGCCTGAACCGTGATGAACTGGCCGGGTTCGCTGATATCCTCCATGAAGCCTGCATAGCGCCAAGTTTTCGAAAAGATATCGCGCATTTCGCGATCGAACCACGCCTGCGAGGTATAGGCCTCAACAGGCAACAAGTGCAGCATTCGACTCAATTCGGTACTCCTCAGATTGGCGTCAGTCCCAGCCAGGCAGAATATCAGCCATCACCAGCAGGATGGCGAAGACGAACCAGGCGATTTGGATCAGCCAATAGAGAGCCGGGTCTTCCTCCAGCGTTACCTCTGACAACAGGAAGGCATGGCCCGTCAGGTAATTCTGAACCGTCCAATAAATGAACAGCAGCCCCCAGAGTGACTGATAGCCAAGTGCGGTGGCCGTCATCAGCGCAGCGAAGGCGGCGTAGTTGAGTGCGCTAGCCTGCGTCATGACGGATCGCCCAACCTGTTCAACAGGCTACGCGCGAGGGCATGCGCGGTATGTGCCCATTCCGTCGGCATATCCAACGGTGCCAGAGAGGCCACGTTAAGATAGAGCGCTAGGATGCCATGGGCTGCGGCATTGATCGCATGATCTTCGGCTTGTGGATGGTCTTGACGCAGAACTCCGGTGATCGTGGCCTCGAACTCCAGAAGGGATTCGCGGCAGGCGGCGCGCAGATTTGCGTCTTCGGCAGCACGCGCCGTCAATGCCGCAAAGGCCAGTATCATGTCCGGTGACGATCCCGTCGTTTCTGAGAACAGAATATCGACCAATGCTGCACCAGTTGCGTCCTCAGGCAAGGCGGCGATCAACGCCTCGGTCTGCTCGGCAAAGCTCTCCAGCACATAGCCTTGCAGCGCGGCGATCATTTCGTCCCGATTGCCCAGATGATGGCGGATCAATGGCCGGGTCAGCCCGGCCTCGTCCGCGATCTGGGTCAGAGAAGCGCCCTCCAACCCAAAGCGCGCCACACATCGCACCAATGCCTGCATCACCTGCGCATAACGTTCGTCGCGGTTTGAAGGGCGTCCAGCCACGTCAGTTCCAATACTTCAGCCGAAGCGTCGATTTAGCCGTCTTGCCGGTGGTGACGGTCGCGGCCACGAATTTTGACGGCAAGCCACGACGCTCCATGGCGGCAAAGGCCGCGCAATCGACAGTAGCGGCAAGAACCGTGAAGGAGAGGAGTTTGATAGATTGCATCAAGCTGCCTTAAATTGTCAGTTATGACAGTATTTAAAGACGCAACTATTAACTGTCAATAGAGACAGCTTAATGTCGAAAAGGTACTGTTTGCGCCAGCACGCCTAACCGGCAGATACTGTGGTCGAATAACTACACCGCTTTGCCATCTTTTTGGGATTAAAAGTCAGCCCAGCGAACAAGGCCTGCGCCCAGTGCAAGGCTCCGGAGGTCAGCAGAAACACCTCGGGTGTGATCACCCAGTCCCCGATCCATGCGCCGCCGGACCTTTCGTGTTTATGCGGGGTGAACTCAACGATCTGTTCGGCCTTCTGTCGGCCAAGTTGCGAAACCTCTTCCATGAATTCAAAGGTTCGCTTGTGGCGCATTGGACACCCAGAGTAGTCACCACATCTGCGACCCCGTTCCGCGCGCTTTGCCAATGGGGCGCGAGAACGTCGAGCCCAAACCGTGGGCTCTCAGAAATCCAGATCGGCGTAGTGAGCAGGTGGTCGGAACCCGGGGATCTGATCGGCCAGGATCGAGCGGAAGGCCGGTCGCGATTTGATCTTGGCGTACCAGTCCTTGACCGGCTGGCTGCGGTTCCAATCCACATCAGAGATATAGTCGAGCGATGACAGATGCGCTGCAGCGGCAAAATCGGCCAGCGACATGGCATCGCCCGCCAGCCAGCGGCGATGATCCAGCAGCCAGGTCATGTAGTCCAGGTGGTACTTGATCGCCTTGGCGCCGTCCTTGACGTTGCGGCTGTCGGGATAACCTTCTTTGGTGACCTTCTTGTTCACCCGCTCATAGAGCAGCTTGGCAGTCACCTCGTGGTGGAACTTGTCATCAAACCAGCTGACCAGCCGCCGAACCTCATAGCGATCCTCGGGTGATTTGGGCATCAGGGCCGGTTCAGGGCGGGTTTCCTCAATATATTCACAGATCGCCGCGCTTTCGGCCATCATGCGGCCATCCAGTTTCAAAACCGGAACCTTGCCCGCCGGGTTGCGACGCATGAAATCGGGGTCACGTTCCCAATAGCGTTCTTCGATCAGCTCGACCTCGATCTTCTTTTCCGCCAGCGACAGGCGGACTTTTCTGCAAAAGGGCGAGAGGGGAACATGAAACAGACGCGCCATGATATTCCAATTTCAAAGACAAAAGGGTGGTCCAGAGATGCCTTGCCGCGCGGTTTTTTTCAATCCTCGAAACACGCGGCGCGACCGTCTGCGCGAATCGTGGCCGCCCCGTCCATGATCGAGGCGGTGCGGCGGCGCACGAAACTGGTGGGTTTTGAGGCTGAACGTGTCTTGGGCGCGGGCAACACGGCGGCGATGCGTGCGGCCTGCAAGGGCGTCAGGTCCTGCGCGTCGACCTGAAAATAGCTTTGCGCCGCCGCCTGCACACCGAACACGCCCTCATCCATCTCAGCCACGTTTAGATAGACCTCGACGATACGCTGTTTTGACCAGATCGCCTCGACCGCTGGGGTCAGCGCGGTTTCCAGCGCCTTGCGCACCCAGCTGCGGCCTTGCCAGAGAAAGACGTTTTTGACCACCTGTTGCGACAGGGTCGAGGCGCCCCGCGTGCTGCCATCTTCGATCGCGTCCCGGATTGCCTCGACATCAAAGCCCCAATGCAGGCAGAAATTTGCATCCTCTGCCGCCACGACCGAGCGCGCCATGACCGGAGAGATCTGCTCAATCGCCACCCAGTCGCGATCCACCGATCCTAGCCGCCGCCACTCTGACCAGATGGTGTGCGTGACGGGCGGGTTCACGAAGGCAAAGAGAAAGATCAACGCCGTGAACAGAACAATCACCACCAGGCAGGCGCGCACCACAATAGATCCCACCCTGTTGAGGAGGGGTTTGCGGGTTTTCTGGCGCGATTTGCTCGATTTTTTGCCTGACTTGCGGGCTGCCTGTTTCGCCATAGGGGATGTATAGGCGAGCTCCGCGTGTCTGCAAAGGTGATCTTGCGGAAGAAGAAGGCGTTTCACGCTCAACAAATAATGCCCCTTACAGAAGGGCGATCCCGAGAATGGGCAAGGCCGCCTTTGATTCAGGGTTTCCGACGGCCGTTAGTGGCGTGGAAATGGTGAAGCTATATGCTGCCTGGAGATCTTATAAGATTATGAAATATTGTAATTTTCCTTCCAACCCTAGGTCGCGCTCAACATTTTATCTAACATCTGAAATCCGGTGCCGCGCCAAACCGGCCAACAGCACTTATCCGTATTTTTGGACCGAAAATGCATCGCTCGCGCTGCCGTCGGATACTGCCGGGCGTGATGTTTGCAGTTTCGAAGACCGCCACCCGCGCAGATACGTGCGGTTCGAAGCTCAAGACCGATTTCCACATCGAGGCGAAACGTCTTAGATCGCGCGTTGCGACATGTAGGCCAGTTCCGAACGTCGCTGACCTTGCGCATCTGGCCGATATCCTGCGCGGCTCGGATATGTGCAGGGCTAGGCGGGTTGGCCGACGATCCGAACTCGTCTTCGCGAAAGGGTGCGAGTCCGGCCAGATATCGTTCTGCATTGGCGATCTGTCGATGAACGAACCATGCGGGCGAATAGGCCGCGCCCGGAGCGCTCGCCCCAATCGGTGCGGCGCGCGCCATCGGTGTGACCATCGCAGTCATGACCCGGCGCTCAGGCGGCGTTCAACCCGCAGAAGATAGCGCGCGGCCTGGCGCAATGCCTTAGCGCAATCACGTCGCGAAGACATTCGCCCGCCTTGGCGGTGAGACCTCGAAGCCTGCTGGAGGTCCAGTTCGAATGCTGCCTCTTCATCGAGGAAGTCGAGATATTCATCGTCACCTTCGCCGGAAACGCCGGATTTGAGGGCCAACTCTATGAACTTTTCGGCGACCGAGAGTTTCTGGTAGATTTGCTTGCCCAATTCTGCCGCCTGCGCTTGCGTGTATCCCCGTTTGCACCCGACCGCAGCACCTGCAGGTCCGGCAATCGCGCCGCCAATGACCGAGCCAATCTTGCCGGCATGCTGCTTGGTGATGGGGGCGAGTTTCCTGGCTGCGCGCTGGGCTGCGCTTCCAACCTTGCGGGCGATCTTGCTGCCAGCGCTCCTTTCGGGGTCTGGCGCTCGTCAACGAAACAACCCCATGTACTGGCAGGACTGTTCGATTCCAACCGCGACGAGGCCCGGTTGTTCGACTATGCGTTGATCCGGGTCTAATATGGGCGATTCAGTCAAGAAGTTCACCAATCTTTTGGGCGACACGATCACTCATCGAAAAGTCAATGTCGCCGGATTTCCGAAGATGGCTGGTAGCGTTCGCCAGATGCGACGCGGTTTCAACCTTGTTGACGCGATGGGACCCCCTTCGGGCCCGGGGTGGCGCGCCCATCTGGCTCAAGGTATCAAATGGCAACCGGAAGCTCATCGCCAATCACAACGGGCGGATGAGAGGGAATTCCTTCGGGCTTCTGATCCTCTCAACGGTCCTGAGTTTCCTCGCCCAGCACGGTGTTCCCGCTGATGAGCTGCGCGTGACCTGACACCGGGCCGTTCCTGGCATCCTTGCATCGCCGAGCCGAGCATCGGGCAGGTTCGCCTTTTGATGAGTTGGCGGTCCCGCTCAATGCACCACGAATGTCAATGCTCAGAAGTTTGCAACCTATTCATTGCGTTTTGAGAGCGGCTTGAGTTATTGGACCAGGTCGGATTCAGGTGGTGCAGTTGCGGGCTATGACGCGCGCGGTGGATATCGCGCCGCAAACGACGGCGGGTGGTTGAAAACTCGAAACGTAACGCGCGCCAGTTTGCATCCGCCTCTTCGGTCTGCACCCCAAACCGGGCCTTGCCGATTGAGGCCATGCCATCAATTAGCGCCGAGAAGCTTTGTTCTGGCGCGCCGGGATAGTGGTTCTTCCACTCAGAAAGCGCGGTCGAAACAGCTGTCAAATCTCGACGCGATATGGTTTTGACAACCTTATGCGAGGCGTACCATTCGGCTTGGATGACCCGTGTGTGCAGGGCCGCAATCCACAGTCCTGCGCGCGCCGAAAACACCCTGATCGCAAGTGCGATGACTGCGCCCAACCCCAGCACCCACCAAAGCGATTTGGAAAGATACCATGCTTTCGCCTTTTCCCCCTCACCAGAGACAGCGCCGCGAATCGACATCTCAACGGCGGGAACCGTCGCGGTTTCCAGCTGTCCAGTTTCAATGTTGAACCAGTCGAGCGACAGGCCGGGCAGTGTGTCGACCCCTTCGTTTTGAGCGACATAGGTTGTTGTTTCGGCGCGGGTGCCTGACAGCAGACCGCGGTCTTCTTTCTCCTCAATCTGTGGGTCTTTGGGATAGGCGCGCAGGCTTTCTCCGTCAGGCGCGGCGGTCAGGCGAGGGATCATGATTGGTGAGGTGCCGGTGATTTTCGCTGTAATGGTCCTGGTCGCGGCACCGCCGACAGTGAGGCCGGTATCTCCGTCAAGCTGCTGTTGCAATTCGAAGCTGCTGGCGATGATGAGCGGATCAAGGCTGGATGCCCCGTCGGGGATGGTGGCGGCGAAGGTCAGTTCGGGAAGAAGGGCAGCGAATGTCACGGGCGCATTTGTTTCGGGGTTGGCATAGGTGAGTGTCACGTCGCCCGGCGGCAGCGTAAAACTGCCGCCCGCGAGTGGGTAGAGGCGATAGCTGCGGCGCACGCCCGACCAGGTTTCGCCATCGATATTCTCGCTGATCGGGCCAGAGGCGCGCTCGGGCTGGCGGACCAGCAGCGAGGGAAGTTCGACAGCAGGAAAGACCGGTGGTTCGGGCATCCATGTCGGCACAAGGATCGAAATGCGTAGCAGCAGCGGCTGACCGACAATTGTACTGTCACTCTCCAGTTCAGCCGTAACGCGCGGGTCTTGCGCGGTGGCAGTGCCAGTACCCATGCACAGGAAGGCTATGGCAATCAGAGCGCGGATCATGTGCCTCCCCCGACATTGTCGTAAAGGAACCGGCTGCGCAGGAAATCCCCCATTTCGGTGTCGATGCTGTCGATCCACTGGTCGGGGGACAGTGCCGATGCCTGGTCCATAGGGGCATCGACTTGCGTGGCCGCGCCGCGCTGTGCTTCGTTGTCGAATGCCATGTCGTCTGCGCCGATGCCGCTTTCCTCGCCGGTGTCGGATTGCTCGCGGGTGCTTTCGACCTGTTCGACGATGGCCCAGGCGATCTCGGCGTTTTTGGCGGCGGCGGGAAAATCCGGCTGGCGGTCAAGCGCGGATTCAAAGGCCCGCGCACCGGGGCGGTAATCACGGTTACCGATCCGCGCGAGACCTTCGGAAAAGGCAGCCTCGGCACTGTCCAGCCTCGCAAATACTTCTGCCGCTTCCTCATAGCGGCCCGCGCGCAACAATGCGTGGCCTTTCCACATCGGATCCGTAAACAGATCAGCGGCTCGGGCGAAATCCTTGTTCCGGTAGGCAAGCTGCCCTTGTTGATCGGGTGTCAGAAACCAGTCCCGCCATCCATCGGCGCGTGCGCCGATAGGCATTTGAAGCGCGGTGATTACGATGATGGCGACACCCCAGCGCATGGTCCAGCCCTGGCGGAACCACAGCAGCGCTATGAGCGCGGCTGGCCAGAGCAGCCACCAGCCGCGATCGTCCCAGTCCAGTCGCTCATCGTCCAGTTGTGCCATCTGTTGTGCTGAGATCAACTGTCGTTCGATTTGCGCGATGTCCCAATCATCAGCGCTCAACCCGACAGTACTGACACCCGCCAGCCCCGCGATTTGGGCCGGGATTTGCCCGGCGGGCACGGTAACCAACATCGCCACTGGTGGCCGCGCGGGGTCATCGTTGGTGAATGCTGCAACCATGGCCGGATCAAGGTCGTCAAGCACAAAGAGGATGGCGCCGGCCGTTTCCGCGGCGCCCAGAATATCCATCGACAGTGCCAATGCGGCGGCAGCATCGTCCCCTTCGACGGGCATGACCTCGGGGCTGAGCGCTTGCAAAAGCGGGCGAAGGATATCGGGGTCTTCGGTCAGCGGTGCGACCCGATGCGCGGTGCCGGCATAGGCCACAAGCGCGGTGCGCGCGCCTGCCCGCGCGGCGATCAGATCAAGGATCTTGAACCGTGCGCGATCAAGGCGCGACGGCGCGAGGTCGGTGTCCTGCATCGAAGGCGTCACCTTGAGCGCCACAACGAGCGGCGCAGATTCCGCGATCAGCGGGTTGGGAATCCGGCTCCAGGATGGCCCGGCCGCGGCCAGTGTCAACAGACTCAGACAGAGAACGACACTGTCGATGGGCTGAACCCGCCGCCGGGCGTTTGAACCAACCCGCAGCGCCTCTGCCAGATGCGGGGCGATGTGAAGGGTGTCGGGACCGTCCGGCTTGCGGCGGGGTCGTGCAAGATACCAAAGCAGCCCAATCCCCGGCAGCAGCAACAGCCAGATGGGGCGAAGGAAGTGGAAGGCATCGACAAAACCCGTCATGCCTGCCTCCGAGACCGTGACACGAGCAAAGCAACAAGCGTCGCGACACCCAGCAAGGCGGCGAACAGACTGGCCATCCACACAAGCGACAGGGTCGGGCGATAGCTCGTCTCTTCGACGATGCGCGGGGCCATGGCGTCGATCTGCTCATAGACCTGCGACAGGGCCGCACTGTCATCGGCGTAAAAGAATGCACCACCAGTGCGGGCGGCGATATCTTGCAGTGCGGCCAGATCGACGCGGTCCTCTCCGGCCCCTTCCGGGTCGCCCACACCGATGGTCTGGATGACCACGCCCTTGTCGGCGGCAATCTCAGCTGCATTCACTGGCGAGACGCGGCTGTTGGTGTCCGCTCCATCGCTGAGCAGGACGATCAGACGCTCATCGACATCGCTGCTGTCAAACATGCGGATCGCCAGACCGATTGCATCTCCGATGGCGGTGTTTGGCCCGGCCATACCTACCTGCGTCTGATCGAGGAACCCGTCAAGACTTTGCAAATCTTCGGTGAAAGGCGCCTGTACAAAGGCGCGCGTGCCGAAGACGATCAGAGCCATACGGTCGCCGTCGCGCTCGGCGATGAAGGTCTTGAGTACATCGCGGACAGCGTCCAGCCGTTGCATCCTTTGCCCGTTTTCGCCGATGAAATCCCGCTGATCCATGGAGCCCGAGATATCGAGGGCAAGAACAACGTCGCGGGCGGATTTTTCGATCACGATGGGATCGCCCAGCCGCTGAGGTTGCGTCAGCCCGATCACGATCAGTGTCCAGACGAGGAGTGCAGCGATCATCTGAACGCGGCTCCGGTGCAGAACCGTTGCGCCTGCCTGCGGCGTTGTGCCCGCCGCTTCCGTCAACTGCCGGAAAAAGGGGGCTCGGATAGCCGTGACCTCTTCGCGGTGCGGCGGCAGGAACCGCCAGACCAGCCAGGGCAACGGCAAGAGGAGCAAGAGCCAGGGATGCACCAACGTGATCATCTCAGGCCCCTTGCTTTTGGCTGTTTATGCGTGACGATCCAGTCGCGCGCCAACCGGGTCAGCTCCAGAGATGCCGGAACCGGGCGGTAAGGGGCCTGCGCGACGACGCGCCCGGCGCCATTGGAAAACTGGTCGCCGCCCATGGTCCGATCGAGAAAGTGCAGCCAATCCTTGCCGGTCAATCCCGCAACTTCGCCGCGTGGAAATCCGCTCAATGCAGTGCGGCGCAGGATATCAGCGACGCAAGCCGGATCATCCCCCGCTTCGGCCAGCGCGCCCAAGGCTGCACGGCGATAGGCATTGGCTTGGCGATGCTTTATGGCCCGCCGGATCAGCCACCCCGCCAGCAAGACAAGTGTCAGTCCCAGCCAGAGCCACCCAACAGTTTGCGGTATCATCGAGATTGGCGCAGGTTCGGGCGCGGGCTCCAAAATGTCGATCAGTTCGACAAGGTTGAGGCCTTGCAGATCCGGGTTCATGACGCCCCCAACAGATGTGAGATCTGATCCAGCGCAGGGGATTGCGTCGACAGCGGCAGAAAAGGCAGTTGGTATTTCTGTGCCCAGCCCCGGATCAGCGTCAGCCGGTCCTGCGCAAAGGCTTTTATCTGTTTGTGAGTCTCGGCAGGGGAGGTGTCGATCTCTGCCTGCAAGGCGCCATCCGATATGGCGAGGCGTGTATTTTCGGGAATGTGCGCGGCCATCGGGTCGGCAATGTTGAACAGCAGCAGGTCGTTATGCCGGGCGAGCCTGCGGATCAGAGGCTCGGACGCGGCATCAACACCGTCGAAGTCCGAGAAGATCAGGACCAGATAGTTTGTCTTGGCAATCCGGGCGGCGGAGCGCAGCATCCGGTTGAACAGGTCGGGCCGCATGGCCTGACTTCGGGCCGACAACCGACCATTGGCGTCAGCGATCGAGGCAAGCATCCGGCGCACGGCCACTGGCGAGCGCACGGGCCTGTGTTCGGCGATGGCGTCGTCTGAAAAGACCAACCCGCCGACCCGATCGCCCTGCGCCAACACCAGATGCGCTACGATGGCGGCGGCCTCGGCGGCGATGACAGATTTCATGTAGACTCGGCTGCCAAAAAACATCGATATGCGTTGGTCTACCAGCAGCAGCGTGGGGCGGTCGCGTTCTTCGGTATAGACCCGGACATGGGGCGTACCGGTACGGGCCGTTACCTTCCAGTCCAGTGTGCGGATATCATCGCCGGGCAGATAGGCGCGCAGTTCCTCGAAATTCAGTCCCCGGCCGCGCAGTTTCGAGGCATGGCGGCCGTTCAGAACCGAATTCGCCGGTTGCCGGGGCAGGAAGCTCAGCCGCGAGGCGCGTCGTCTGAGCGCGACCAATTGTTGCAGGTCGACATGAATGCGGGGATCATGCCCGGGTTCTGTGATCGCTGCCTTCTGCATCATTGGCGTAGCATCCTCGGCCAAAGGCCTGCCGTTATGGCAGGGCAACCAGTTTGATGATCTCGTCGGTTACGTCATCCTGCGACAGGCCAGCGCCCTGCGCCTCGTAGCTCAATGTGATGCGATGGCGGAAAACGTCATGGGCAATGGCCCGGACATCAAGCGGATCGACATAGTCTCGCCCGGCCAGCCAGGCATGAGCGCGACTGCATTTGTCCAGAGCGATCGAGGCGCGCGGACTGGCACCGACGTCGATCCAGCTGGCCAGTTCCGCGCTCAGGGCTGCGGGGGTTCGCGTGGCATAGACCAGATCGGCAAAGTAGCGCTCCATCGCATCCGCGACGTGAATACCCGAAATTTCCGCACGCGCATCAAAGACAGTCTGTTGCAGAATGGGGGAGGGTTTGGCCGAACTAGTCTTTTTGGGCTGACTGGCCGACTGTTCCTCGCCCCGGACCAGGCGGATGACCTCGACCTCGTCTTCAACCGGTGGGTAGAGGATTTTCACATGCATCAGGAACCGGTCCATCTGTGCCTCGGGTAGGGGATAGGTGCCCTCCTGTTCGATAGGGTTTTGCGTGGCCATGACGATGAACAGGGGTTCCATCTTATGCGTCGTGCCCGACACCGTGACTTGGCGCTCCTCCATCGCCTCCAGCAGCGCGGCCTGCACTTTGGCGGGGGCGCGGTTGATCTCATCAGCCAGCACGATATTGGCAAAGATCGGTCCCGGCTCAAACCGGAACTCGGACGTGCCGCCGCCCTGAACATAGACCTCGGTTCCCGTGACATCCGAGGGCAGCAGATCGGGTGTGAACTGGATGCGGCTGAACTGCGCGTCCAGATTTTTGGCCATCGCCTTGACGGCACGTGTCTTGGCCAGTCCTGGCAACCCTTCGATCAGCAGGTTGCCATTGGCCAGCAAGCCGATCAGTAGGCGTTCGACCACCTCGGTCTGCCCGATGATGGACTGACCCATCCGGGCTTTGAGATCGAGGATTTGATCATGTGCGGACATGGGGATACTCCGTCATTGCCCAAAGCCTGCTTTTACACCCAAAGCAAACCGGTTTGTGTCGCCACTCAATCCTTGCGAGCAGGCGGAGAACATGCTCCTGTGGCTACAATATTGAATTCAATCAGCTTTCAAACGCATCCGGATTGTGGCCGGAGGCGCGCTCCGTCCGTGGATCAGACTAATTTGGGCGAGTTCATAAATCAATTTTTAACACAAAGCCTCAATTTTCTGTGTAAGCTGGGCGCGTTCCCTACTACTCGAAAAAGGTTTGAAAACATGTTTGCTGCCTTTGAGCCCCGGCGGATCATCCGGCCATTAATGACGTTAACCTGCGCGGTCTTTTTGGCGGTTCCCGCCACCGCGCAAGAGCAAAAGCCCAATATTCTTGTCATCTGGGGGGATGATGTCGGCCAGTCCAACATCTCGGCCTACACGATGGGTCTGATGGGGTATCACACGCCCAATATCGACCGAATCGCCAATGATGGCATGATCTTTACCGACTATTATGGCGAGCAATCCTGCACGGCCGGGCGGTCTTCGTATATCATGGGACAGTCGGTGTTCCGGACCGGGTTGTCCAAGGTGGGCCTGCCGGGCGCTGATCTGGGGATGCAGGAGGAAGACCCGACAATCGCGGGGCTGCTCAAGGCAGAAGGTTATGTTACCGGTCAGTTCGGCAAGAACCATCTGGGCGACAAGGACGAGCATCTGCCATCCAACCATGGTTTCGATGAGTTTTTCGGCAATCTTTACCATCTGAACGCCGAGGAAGAGCCCGAGAACGAAGACTATCCCGGCAACCAGGTTCTGGCCGATGGCCGCACCTTCCGCGAGGCCTATGGCCCGCGTGGTGTGATCAAGTCCAAGGCCGATGGCACGATCGAGGATACCGGCCCGCTGACCAAGAAGCGCATGGAAACCGTGGATGACGAAACCGTCGCCGCGGCCATTGACTTCATCAAGCGCTCGCACGAGCAGGGACAGCCCTTCTATGTCTGGTGGAACGGCACGCGGATGCACTTCCGCACCCATGTGGCCGACGATCGGCGCAATCCGGGCAACGACGAATATACCGATGGCATGCTGGAACATGACATGCATGTCGGCCAATTGCTGGACCTGCTGGACGAGTTGGGCATCGCCGACAACACCATTGTGCATTATTCGACCGATAATGGCCCGCATATGAACACCTGGCCGGATGCCGCGATGACTCCGTTCTGGGGAGAAAAGAACACCAACTGGGAAGGTGGCTGGCGGGTGCCCTCGATGGTGCGCTGGCCCGGCCTGATCGAGCCTGGCTCGGTCTCGAACGAGATCATGCATCATATGGACTGGCTGCCGACCTATTTGGCCGCTGCGGGCCGTGACAACATCAAGGAAGAGTTGATGCAGGGCGGCGTTCAGGCCATCGGGCGTGAATACAAGGTGCATCTGGATGGCTACAACTTCCTGCCCTATTTCAAGGGCGAAGTGGAAGAAGGCCCGCGCAAGGAGATTTTCTATTTCTCGGATGACGGCGACCTGACGGCGCTGCGCTATGACGACTGGAAGCTGATTTTCCTTGAGCAGAAGGCCTGGGGCACCCTGCGCGCCTGGATGGAACCATGGACGGAACTGCGCATCCCGTTGATCATCAATTTGCGCCGTGATCCCTATGAGCGCGCCTACCGGACCTCGAACACCTATTATGACTGGTTGCTTGACCGGGCCTATTTCCTGGTGCCGGCGCAGCAATATGTGGGCAATTTCCTGGCGACATTCCAGGAATTCCCACCACGCCAGAAGGCTGCCAGCTTCAATCTGGATCAGGTGATGGACAAGATGCTTGCGCCCGTGGGCGACTGATCCTCGTTATTGGATCAATCCGGGCCGCCGCAAAGTGGCGGCCCTTCTCCTTTCAGACCGGGAAGGTCCATTGTTATGCTTCGCCTTTCTTTGCCCCTTTTGTTTTCGCTTATCTTTTCTGCCGCGCGCGCAGACCCCCTGCCATCCTGGAATGACACCGACAGCAAGGCGCGGATCATTTCGTTCGTGGAAAACGTTACCGATGCCGCATCCGATGACTATGTCACGCCGTCCGACCGTATCGCCGTTTTTGACAATGACGGAACGCTCTGGGGTGAGCAGCCGGTGTATTTCCAACTGATCTATGCGGTCGATGCGTTTCAGAAGATGGCGCAGGACGATCCAAGCCTGATTACATCTGATGCGCTCAAGGCTGCGGCAGAGGGCGATTATTCGGCTCTGGCGGAAGGGGGCAAAGAGGCGGTGATCGAGGTTCTGGGCGCAACCCATAGCGGCCTGAACGTCGATGACTTTCAGGCCAGCGTTGCCAATTGGGTTGCAACGGCAAGCCACCCCGTCACCGGGCTGCGTTATGACCAGATGACGTATCAGCCAATGGTGGAATTGCTGCGCTATCTGCGCGACGAAGGGTTCAAGACTTATATTGTGTCCGGCGGCGGCATCCATTTCATGCGGGTCTTTGCCGAGGCCGCCTATGGCATCCCGACTGAACAGGTCATCGGCACCTATACCGAGACCTCCTATGAGGTGATCGACGGCGTCCCAACCATCACCAAACAACCCGCGATCGGTTTTGTCGACGACAAGGAGGGCAAGCCGATAAATATCGACCGGATCATCGGCAAACGACCGATCATTGGCGGCGGCAACTCGGATGGCGATTACGCGATGATCGAATGGACCACGGCAGGCGCCGGACCCCGGTTGGGTCTGATTGTGCATCATACGGATGGAGAGCGTGAAGTGGCCTATGACTGTGACAGCCATATCGGTCGGTTGTGCGATGGGCTGGAAAACGGCCCGAATTTGGGCTGGCTCATCGTTGATATGGCCAGGGACTGGTCGCGCATCTACACTGGCGCACAATAGCACCGGGGAAGGACATCAGGATAGCCGTTCGTTTATCAGTGCCTCTGATCAGATGGGCCGCCAGCGCTGGCGGGTTTTGTTTGGGGCTTGCGACCGTATCAGCCGCGCAAGAGCCTGCCTATGTCGGCTCATCTGAATGCACGGAGTGCCATGTTGAGGCCGCCGCCGCATGGAGCGGTTCGCATCATGCGCTGGCCTGGACCGCGCCGTCGCCTGATACCGTGATTGCTGATTTTGAAGACACATCCTTTATCCATGATGGCATGAGCGTCCAGTTCAGCGCCGATGAGAATCAATACCGCGCCACGGTCACCGAAAAGGACGGGGTTACAACTGAATATCCGGTGCATTCCGTCGTGGGTATCGCCCCTCTACAGCAATATCTGCTTGAAACCGAACCGGGTCGACTGCAGAGCTTTGACGTGGTCTGGGACACGGAAAAGGAACGCTGGTATCACCTCTATCCCGATCAGGATTTGCCCCCGGATGACGGATTGCATTGGACCGGCCCCTACAAAAACTGGAATGCCCGATGTGCGGCATGCCATGCCACCGGGCTTGAAAAGAACTATGATCCGGATACCCGTACCTACGCCTCGACCCATGCGGAAATCGGTGTCGGTTGCGAAGCCTGCCATGGTCCGGGATCGGCTCATCTGGACTGGGCCGCCGGGAACGAGATTGCCAATGATAGAGGGCTGCTGAACGCCTTTGGGCTGACCATGGATTTCAACGCAGGGGCCGAGGCGACGATTCAGCAATGCGCAACCTGCCATTCACGCCGCGAGGCGTTTGGTGATGGCAACCCGCTGCCGGGAACGCCATATCACGACAATTACAACCTCGCCCTGCTGCGGCCTGGTCTTTACCATGCGGACGGTCAGATATTGGACGAAGTCTATGTCTACGGCTCGTTCCTGCAATCCAAAATGTATGCTAGCGGCGTCAGTTGCACCAATTGCCACGAAGCGCATTCCGCGACGCTCATCGCCGATGGCAACGAGGTTTGCACCCAGTGTCACTCGCCAGCGGGTCGGGAAGACTTTCCTGGCTTGACCCTGGCCCTCTATGACGATCCCTCCCATCATTTTCATACCATGGGTTCAGAGGGTGCGGCCTGCAAAAACTGCCATATGCCGGAACGGATTTACATGGGCATTGACGGGCGCCGCGATCACGGGTTTCGTATTCCTAGGCCCGACCTCGCCGCCGAGACGGGTGCCCCGGATACCTGTACCGATTGCCATTCGGATCGAACCGCCGAATGGGCCGCGCAGACCTTAGAGGCGTGGTATCCGCAAAGCGTCAACCGGGGCGCACATTTCGGGCAGATGTTCGCAGCGGCCCGCACAGATCCGGTCGCGGCTGGCGATGATCTTGCTTGGTTGGCGCGCGAAGTTACCCAGCCCGCAATCATACGCGCCACCGCGTTGTGGTTGTTGCAACAAAGTGCGGCGCAGCGGGTGAGGGATGTGGCGGTTGGCCTGCTGGACGATCCTGATCCGATGGTGCGTGCCAGCGCCGTGGGGCTGCTGACCAATGCCGGCCCGGACGAGATCGCCAGGATGTTGCCTTTGTTGCAGGACCCGTTGCGGGTTGTCAGGATTGCTGCGGCGCGGGCGATACTTTCGGCAGGGGGCACGCAGATATCCCGTGACGGACAGGAGAGTTTGCGACAGGCTCTGTCCGAATGGAGAAGCTCATTAGTTAACCGCGCAGACTTTCCCGAAACTCATCTGGTCCTTGGGGGGATGGCACTTACGATGCGCAATCTACCTGCCGCACAAAAGGCTTTTGAAGAAGTGACGCTTCTCGACCCGCAACGTGTTGACGCCTGGGTAATGCAGGTCCGCTTGGCTGCCGCGACAGTAGGGTCAAATGCCGCAAGGCTGGTGCTGGACCGGGCGCTTTCGTTTAACCCTGATGACCCTTCGCTTTCGGCGCTTGCATCGGATCTGCAATGACGGCCGCTGGGCTGTTGCAGATGGGTCTTTTACAATGATATCGGCTCCAAAGATGGGGGCGCCCCTTCTGGCCGCGCTATGCCAGTGTGGGTTTGCAACCCATCCGATGTGCCCACTTGGAGTACCGTCAGATCGAGAACGAATTTGGGGCCGAGAAGCGGCGGATTTGTGCGGGCCGCCAAAGCAGCCCGCAGCAGGTTTCACTTTGACTGAGCCATATGAGCCCGGTATTCGCCTTGTCGCTCAATCATCCAGCCTGGATATTCTGCTGGCAGCTGCGTCACCGCATCGAGTGCAGCCAGGTCTTCCGATGAAAGGGTGACCTCGACGGCGCCAATGTTGTCGGCAAGCTGCTCCGGGCGTTTTGCCCCCAGTATGACACTGGTGACGACCTTCTGATGCAGCAGCCAGGCCAGTGCGACCTGCGGGATGGTGCACCCCTTGTCTTGCGCGATCGTCCGCATCACGTCGATCGCATCATATGCCCGGTCCTTATCGATTGGCGGGAAGTCGAAATTCACGCGGCGGCCCTCTGCGGTTTTTCCGTCGCGATCAAACTTGCCGGAAAGGAAGCCACCTGCCAGCGGGCTCCAGACCATCAGGCCGATCTGCTCTGCCTGCAGCATCGGGGCCAACTCACGCTCCAGGTCGCGCCCTGCAACGCTATAATAGGCTTGCAGTGAAACAATCGGCGCAAGACGCCGTGCCTCGGTGATCCCGACTGCCTTGACGACCTGCCAGGCCGCCCAATTCGAGAGGCCGAGATAGCGGACATGACCCTGCCGAACCAGCATATCCAAGGCCTCAAGCGTCTCGGCCATTGGCGTGGCCGGGTCGAAGCCGTGAATCTGATAGAGGTCGATGTGATCAAGCTGCAACCGTTTCAGGCTCGCCTTTGCCTGATCCAGGATGTGCCCGCGCGAAGAGCCGCGCGCATTTGGTCCTTCGCCCATGGGGCCGTGGACCTTAGTGGTAATCACAACGTCTTCCCGAGCGACACCGACATTCTTGAGAGATTGGCCCAGGATCTCTTCGCTTTTACCTGTCGCGTAGATATTGGCGGTATCGATGAAGTTAATGCCCGCATCCAAAGCGGTTTTCAGCAGGCCGTCCGCTTCGTCCTGCTGGAGCTTGCCGATCTGACCCCACATATCGTCCGATCCGCCGAACGTCATGGTGCCGAGGCAAAGTTCCGAGACAAAGAGACCACTGTGACCGAGGCGATTGTAACGCATGATTTCTTTCCTTCATTGAAAGTGCCCCGGCCGATGCGGCCCGGGCTCGCTAGAGATATGCGATCTGATGGCCAGCCCATGCCACGCCGATCCTCGCGAAACCTTGCACGATCCTCTCAAACCGACCGGATTGGTCTGGTCACTCGCGGGTGAAAGGGTAGAGTGGCAATATGGCTGAACCGCATTTAGAAACATTGACGGAACGGGCTTTGGACCTCTGGCAAGCTCATGGGCGCGAGACCCCTCTGCCCGGTGTTTTCCTTGCCGCATCCGAAGAACCAACAGGCCCTTTGCACGGCGTTTATCAACCCTCGCTTTGCGTCGTTCTCCAAGGGGCCAAGGTCAGCCGGGTCGGGCACAGGACCTATCGCTACGATGCAGGGAAATGCCTGATTGCCTCATTGGATGTGCCGGTGCGCGCAGAAATCATCACTGCCTCGAAAACCCATCCCTACGCAGCTATGATCGTCAATATCGATCCTGCAGTTGTGGCCGAGCTGCTGCTTGACCACCCAACCACAGGAATGTGCGCCGAAGTCACATCTGAGGCGCTCGCTGTGCATCCTCTGTCCAGCGACCTGATCGATCCGCTCGAACGGCTATTGGGTTTGGCAAAGCGCCCCGGTGACATCCCCGTTCTCGCACCGATGATACAGCGGGAAATCACATGGCAGCTGCTGAATGGTCCACAGGCCGGCCTGCTGTGCCAGGTCGGCTTGACCGACAGCCGCGTTGCCCGCATTGGCAAATCGATCGCCTGGGTGCGAGAAAACTTCGCTGAAGCGCTGAGCGTGCCCCATTTGGCAACGCTTGCCGGGATGAGCCCGGCAACGTTTCACCGGCAATTCAAGGCCGCAACGGCGATGACGCCGGTTCAATTCCAGAAAAGCCTGCGTCTTCAGGAAGCCCGGCGGATGCTCTTGTCGGAAGGGGTCGATGTGGCCCAGGTTGGTTTCGCGATTGGCTATGAAAGCCCTTCGCAATTCAGCCGCGAATACCGTCGGATGTTTGGGGCACCGCCGGGTCGCGACGGAATTCAGCTACGCAGCGCCGTTACCGCCGAAAGCCACGGCTAGACTATGTCGAGGGCATAAAGTGTCAGGCCTGTATAGAGCCGCGCCAATCTCCTTTTACTGTGAGCTGCCGCAAACTAGACGTCCCGGCCGGGCTCGTTCCGGTTGCTGAAATATAGGGCGATCTTATTGCCTTGAGGGTCGCGCAGGTAGGCTACGAAGAAATTCGGTCCATATAGGTCACGAAATCCGGGTTGGCCCTCATCTGAACCGCCTGCCGCAAGCGCGGCGGCGTGAAGATCGCGAACCTGCTGTTGATTGCGCGCTTGGAATGCAACCATCGTCCCGTTCCCGGCCGAGGCCGGACCTCCATCAAAGGGGCGTTTGACATAGAACTCCGGCAGACTCGGCGCGTGACCTGGCTTTTCAGGCAGCGCGTAGCTCAGTTCGCCATGAATTACTTCCAGCCTGTAGCCAAGTGCCGGTAGGAAGGCGGAGTAAAAGCGTTCCGCGCGATCGATATCGTCTACGCCGACCGTGATGTAGGCAATCATTCTAAGGGTCCCTTTCCTGAGTGTTATTAGCTTCAAAGCGAGACTGTTCATATCTTTGGCCGACGGTTCATTGCCGTCCGCCTAGAGCAGTCAGAAACGTCTCGTAGTTTCAGCCGTCGCTTTTCTATCGTCATGCCCCTGCGTCCGGGGCGCGCAAGAAACACTGTTCTTCTGGTCCTTTCTCTGGCGAAACCGCTGTTGCCGCGATGTGAGCCCTACGACAGTAGACGCGTCACCGCCCTCCGGTGATCTAAAGGTGGCGCCAACACTTAGAACTAAGGCTCCACAAGCAAGCGCAGCGGCCAAGCCGAACATGACGTCCCACGAGATGCCTGCCGCCATCCCGGCCAGAACCGCTCCAAACGCGCCGACGCCATCCAGAAGGGCGAAAGCGAGGCCCAATATGGTGCTTTCACTGCGATCCGTATGATCGACAGCAGTTGCAAGCATCGCCGCGCGGATCGCATCCAGCGCCGCGACCCCAAGCGCCATCATGGCAATCATGAACCAGAATGGCAGCTCGAACATCAGCGTCGCGATTGCCAAGGCGGCAAGCCCATTTCCGGTTGCAAGAACCGGTCTGCGACCAAACGTGTCGGATATCCATCCAACCCAAGGCTGAGCCAGCGCGCCCATGATGAGTAGGGTGGCAAAAATGGTCCCGATGATGGCAGGGGCGAGGTCGTGAACCGCCGCCAGATAGAGTGGGATCATGCTGAGCAATGCGATCAGAGACATGTTGTAGAGCGAAATCATTGCGACGATCCACAATCCCCTGCGGCCACTCCATGCGCGCATCAACGCCCAGAATTCGTGCCGATCTACTGGTTTGTTTTCCATAAGAGGGACAAACCGGGCAACCCACAGGAAACACATTCCCATCAAGACCGAAGGCAGAACCGAAATGGCCAGCACGCTGCGCCAGTCAAGGAAAGACAGAAGCAATCCAACCGACAAGGGGGCCAGAACTTCAGCGAACGAGCCACCTATCGCATGAATCCCGAGGGCCCGCGCTCGGCCGCTTTTGTTGTCACGGATTAAGACTCCGGTCGCGATCGGATGCCAGGCGGCGTTTCCCGTTCCGGCGATCGTCAGAAGAATTGCAAGGCTCCAAAACCCCGGGGCCAGTGCCGCAAGCGCGTAACCGAGAGCAACCCAGAAGAACGTTGCCACCAGCAATCGGCCCCGGTTCGAAACATGATCCGCAAGGAACCCTGCCGGAATATAGGCCAGCGCAGCTCCGCTGCTGAACAGAGTGAAGAGCAAGCCAACCTCCGCGGGCGACAGGTTCATGGCAAGACCGGCTGCGGGCACGATCAGCCACAGGGCGGCAACCGGCCAATCATTCGCCAGATGGCCCAGGGCGAACCAGATCAAGAACGCAGGACTTTTCATATTGGTTGTGCCGTCCGATGCAGGCAGCCGGACCCATCGTCCGATTGATTGGTGAAATCTATTCGACGGTGGTATGTCTGTCTGTCGAAAGACAGGCGATAATCATCGAGGATTCGTCATTTGCAGGGCACGGGACCAGACGACATGGATCGCCCCCTATACTTCGGGGAGACGATCAAGCCGGAGCCAGGAGAAAGCTATGACTGGCACGCCCACGATTTTGGCCAGCTCATCTCAGCGGCGTCTGGCTCGATGTATGTGGGGACCCCCGACCGCGTCCTGCTTCTCAGCCCGGCCATGGCGATCTGGATTCCCCCGGATACCGAGCACTGGATGCGCTACGGGTCCAACAATGTCATGCTTTATGTGGACGTGAACCGTGAAGAGGCGGATCGGCTTGGCGGTGATGTCCGGGTCGTCGTGATGACGCCGCTCCTTGGCGCATTGTTTGTCGCTGCGATGCCAGAGGGCACAAATGCACGCGGTACAAAGCATAACCAAGCGCTGCAAACCCTGCTTCGATATGAGCTACTTTCGGCGCAAGATGTGCCACTGTCTCTGGTCCTGCCGAAAGATGTGCGCATTCGCGGGGTCGCTCAAGCCGCGCTGGATGACCCCGGCAGTGTGCGCTCGGTGGAGGCTTGGCTGTCAGAGGTGCCTGCCAGCCGAAAAACGATTGAGCGCCTGTTCGTTGCTGATACAGGCATGCCTCCGTCCAGATGGTTGCGGCACGCGCGGATACTGCACGCGGTCTCGCTCCTCGCCTCCGGTCAGAGCGTGACATCAGTTGCGCTCGATATGGGATACGAGTCTCCAAGTGCGTTCAGCTACATGTTCCGGCAAACCCTCGGTGTCAGTCCGAGCGAATTTCTTGGGAACCGGTTGGTCGACCCATTATGGTCTGCGATCAGGTTGGCCTCCCGGTAGACAACGGTTGCGGCGCTGGAATTGCGCACATCTTTCGCTCAGCCCAACTTGCTCGCGAACGACACCCGTTACTCAGCGCTGTGTTTAGATGCTGGCGTGTCAGCCTGAGCAGCCGCCATTCCCTCCGAATGGACATATCTCAGCTTTCCGAAACGATATTCTGCGGACAAATGCGCAGTCTTGCGCTGCCAGCTCCTGCTGAGCAGAGGTGCTATCAATTTGCTCCGCGCGGCGCGCAATTTCTCAATCGCTCCCCTCAAGACGGTGAAAGGCTGCGATCGCACCATCTGATTTATCGGTGTGGTGGTGAACGATCTTCCAGCCATCTTCTGTTCGGCGGTAAATGTTTGTTGCCCGATGCGCGACCTCGACCTCGTCCCCGGCTGGTGAAAACCTGCCAAGTTCCAGACCAATCTCGTAAGCGAGATCGCCGACGGTCACGATGTATTGCTCGGTCAACTCAACATGACCGCCCGCAAACACCTCCGCCACATGTTTCCAGGCATCCCATAGCTGTTCCCAGCCAACTTCCCTGCCGCCGTTGGGCCTCATCGCCGTGACCTCCGGGCTGTGAAGCCAGACGTCGCGCATGGGTTCTGCGTCTTTGTTAAATACGCTGTTTAACGCCCCGTAGAATGCCTCAGATGCTGCACGAAGTTCTTCTTCATCGGTCATGGTTTTTCCAGCTCATTCGTTTTCCGGACGTTGTCGGTTCTGGCTGACTGAAAGATTGCTCTCCGAACCCCTGCATTTCAAGATCAAGCTTTCCCGATGTCGCCAATCGCGCAGGCGCCATATGTTCAGACCGGAAGCGCGGTTGTCTTGAACACGGTGCGCAGCGCAAACGAGGATTGCATCTGCGCCACCCCCGGCAGCCGCGCCAGATACTGGCGGTGGATACGCGCGAAGTCCTCTGTGTTTTCGGCAACGACCTTGAGGATGTAATCCGCCGTGCCCGCCATCAGGTGGCATTCCAGCACATCCGGTATCCGCGACACCCCCTTCTCGAACGCGTCCAGCACCTCATCGGCTTGCCCCTGAAGCGTGATCTCGACAAACACGGTTGTTGGTACACCGAGTTTGCGCGCATCCAGAAGCGCCACGTAGTCGCGGATATACCCCTCTGCCTCCAGCCGCTGCACGCGCCGGTGACAGGCTGAGGGCGAGAGGTTCACCCGCTCGGACAGGTCCGCATTGGACATGCGCCCTTTCTTCTGCAACTCAGTGAGAATCCGTCGATCTGTTGTGTCTAGCGTCAATGGCGCAAGCCTTTTGCGTGATTGTTGGATTTGTTCGAAGAATACACACATCACAGGCCAATTTGCGAGGAAGGTTTCACAGAAATCCTCCGCCATATTGCACATATTTTAGGCAGTTTCAGAATTGGGAGAGAGACAATGAAAATCGGGTGCCCGAAAGAGATCAAGCCGCAGGAATTCCGCGTCGGCATGACCCCGAACGCCGCCCATGAGGCCGTGCAACATGGTCACGAGGTGATCATTGAGACAATGGCCGGGGCCGGTTCGGGGTTCGAGGATGCCGATTACGTCGCCGCAGGCGCGGCGATCGTGGATACGGCAGAGGAGGTGTTTGCCACCGCCGACATGATCGTGAAGGTCAAGGAGCCACAGGCGGTCGAACGCAAGATGCTGCGCGACGGGCAGCTTCTGTTCACCTATCTGCATCTGGCGCCCGATCCCGATCAGACCCATGATCTGCTGGCCTCGGGCTGCACCGCCATCGCATACGAGACCGTGACAGACAATTCGGGGGGTCTGCCCTTGCTGGCGCCCATGTCCGAGGTTGCCGGGCGGCTGGCGCCTCAGATGGGGGCCTGGACGCTGCAAAAGGCCAATGGCGGGCGCGGCGTGCTGATGGGCGGCGTGCCCGGTGTTGGTCCGGCGCGGGTCGTGGTGATCGGCGGTGGCGTTGTCGGCACCCACGCGGCTCGCGTGGCGGCGGGAATGGGCGCGGATGTGACCGTGCTGGATCGCTCGCTGAACCGGTTGAAATACCTCGATGACGTCTTTGGGCGCACCTTCAAGAACCAGTATTCCACCGCTGGATCGACTATAGAACTGGTGCGGCAGGCGGATATGGTGATCGGCGCGGTTCTGATCCCCGGCGCGGCGGCGCCCAAGCTGATTTCGAAGGCGCAACTGTCCGAGATGAAGCCGGGCGCGGCCATCGTGGATGTGGCCATCGACCAGGGCGGCTGTTTCGAAACCTCGCGCGCGACCACCCATGCCGATCCGATCTATGACGTGGACGGGATCATGCATTATTGCGTCGCCAATATGCCGGGCGCGGTGGCGCGGACCTCGACCATCGCTTTGGGCAACGCGACCATGCCGTTCATGCTGGCGCTGGCGGATAAGGGCTGGAAACAGGCCTGTCAGGACGACCCGCATCTGCTGAACGGGCTGAATGTACATGCCGGGCAGCTGACCTATTATGCTGTCGGCAAAGCGCTGGGTATCGACGTGGTCTCGCCCACGGTCGCGGTGAAATCCTGACGTCTTGAAAACAAAAAAACGCCGCGCGGCGCGCGGCGTTTTCCTAAGTGAGTGGTGGGTCGTGAGCTCCGCTTATCCGGCTTTCTGAATCTCAACCGCATGCGGATAGGGGATTGAGATGCCTTGCGCATCAAATGCCTCTTTCACCTTCTGGGTCAGCATGAATTTCAAATCCCAGTAATCGGCGGCGTTGCACCAGAGCCGCGCCGTCAGGTCGACAGAGCTATCGCCCAGATTGGTGACCCGCACCCAAGGCTCGGGATCGGACAAAACCCGGCCATCGGCCTGCGCGGTGTCCAGAATGATTTTCATCGCGGCGTCCGCGTTGTCGCCATAGTCGATGCCAAAGACCAGATCGACGCGGCGTGTATCATGGGCCGAATAGTTGATGATGATCGATCCCCAGGCCTGCCCATTGGGCACGATGATTTGCACATTGTCGGGCGTCACCAGCTCGGTGGTGAACAGATTGACCTCTTTCACCGTACCTGCGGTGCCGCCGATATCGACATATTGACCGAGCTTGTAGGGCCGGAAAATTACGATCATTACGCCAGCGGCGAGATCACTTAGCGTGCCCTGCAGCGCCAGACCTATGGCCAGCGAGGCGGCACCAAGAACCGCAACGATACTGGTCGCCTGGATTCCGAAGATACCGAGCACGGCCACGATGACCATCGCCAGGATGGCCCATTTCACCATGCTGGCAAAGAAATTTCCCAGCGTAGGGTCGATATGAGGCGTCGAATTCACTTTGCGGCGCACCATGCCGCCAATGGCGCCAGCGACGATCCATCCGACAATGAGGACGGCAAGCGCCTTGACCGCATTGAGTATCAACGGCCAGACGAAGTCTGTCTGAGTGAGTAGTTCTTCCACGTCCAACTCCAATATTATCGCGTGTTTCCCGCGCTTCGGCAGCGAGGTCGCGAGCGATCATCAGGCAAAAACACGTGCGGGTCTAGGTAATGATTGCTCACCCGTTCCCCCTAAATCGGGCGGCATCGGGGTTCTGCGGGGCCTATCCGTCACCTTTATGATTGGTTCAGCCGGGCAGGCGGCTACGCATTTGGACTCATACAGATTTTCTGCGGTCTTAGAAGATCACTTCACCACCCAGTTTCAGCATGGCCCGGTTGGACGACCCGTTGCTGGTATAGGAAACGCCCGTCACCTGTTTCGGCGCGTCGGGGGCAAAACCAAAGCCGGTAGTATAGGTGTGCGTGACGATGTCCAGGTTCTGACGGGTTTTCTTGATGGGGTCAGGAAGGCCTTGACCGATGAACACCGAAACCCATGGCGCGCGGTCTGGTAAAAGTAACCGGCGCCCTCCTGATCTGGGCCATTATAGTCGTCGGTCCGTGGCACACCCATTTCCACGGCCGCGCTTATGAAGGCCTCGGATATCTTGGATTTCGCGCGGATCAGCGAGACCGCCAGTTCCCCATCCTAGCCATGAAGTTCAGGATCGCCGTCTTCATGTTTTCTGACCGCATGAAAAACGGCAGGACATCGTCCCAGGACCCGCCTGTGTTACCCAACTGAGCCCAGCGATCATAGCCCTGTTTCTGACCACGGACATGGAGCAGACCATTGATCGAGGAAGGTCCGCCAAGCGTATTACCGCGCGGCTAGTCCAGCGCGCGCGTTGAGACCCGGATCGGGCTCGGTTTTGTAGCTCCAGTCGGTGTTCGGGTTGTGCAATGTCTTGAAATAGCCGACCGGAATGTGAATTTATGGATTCGTGTCCTTGCCTCCGGCTTCAAGCAATAGCACGCGGATATTGGGGTCTGCGGACAATCGGTTGGCGATGACGCAGCCAGCAGAGCCTGCGCCTATGATAATGTAATCGTAGGGCATTTCTATGCCAGATCGGGTTTCGCAGGGGCCACATAAGGCAGGCGCGCGCGTGCTTTGGTGTCGGCAGCTCCGGCGTTTCGGATATACCGGTCCCCATCATCATGGCGGACGGTATACACGTAAGTCGGGTCGCCACCGGTCACCTTGTGGATAGCCAAGCGACGGACCTGGCTGGCCCGGATCGTGTCACGCAAATCGTCCGGGTCCCAGCCATCGAACAGAATGGCCTCCAACTCGGCCCGGATCTCGGCGCAGTCGGGATCGGCGACGCGGTTGTTCACCTCGTTGGGGTCCTCTTCGATGTTGTAGAGCAGCGTGTCGACCCCTTCGAGCCACATCAGCTTCCACGGACCCTTCTTGACCATTCGGCTCGGACCCGTAGAGCCATCGGCGGCAAATTCAGTAATAACCACATCCGACAGGCCGGTTGTATCCCCGTTGAGGGCGGGAACCAGCGATTGCCCATCAATGGGCGCTGCATAGTCTTCGAACGAACCGCCAGCTGCCAGATCCACCAGCGTTGGGAGGAGATCGACTAGTGAAACGTTTTCTTTCACCCGCGCCGGCGCATAGCGTTCCGGTGCGTAAACGATGAAGGGCACGCTGGCGGCCCATTCGAAGAAGTGTTGTTTGAACCACATGCCACGCTCGCCCATCATCTCACCGTGGTCGGCGGTCAGGATGACGATGGTGTTGTCGATCTGACCGGTTCTTTCCAGAACATCGACAAGGTGCCCAACTTTCTCGTCGATATACGAGATCATTCCATAATACCCGTGGCGCGCCTTTCGGCGGTCTTCGGGAGTGACGGTAAATTCGTGGCGCGACTGGCAATAATGCAGATTGCGGCTGAGATGATCCATCTCGTTCAGGTCCAGCGGATCGACCGCGGGATATTCGATCTCATCATGGTCGTAGAGATCCCAATACTCCTGACCGATCACAAAGGGCGAATGCGGTGAGGTGAAAGAGACGGTCAGCATGAAGGGGCGATCATCGCCCTTGCGAGCCAGATCATACAGCGCCTGAATGCCCTGGTATTCGGCCTCGTCATCATAATCCATCTGCATGGTGCGGATGGCCGGGCCGCTTTCCAGAATCGGCGCCATGGTCAGGTTGGTGGGCTTGTATTCCCGCCCTTTGGACCAATCCACGGTCCAGGCAAAATTCGCCGGATAGATCTCGGTCGTATGGCGCTTGTCATATCCGTGCAGCTGATCGGGGCCGACAAAGTGCATCTTGCCAGACATCTCGACCCGGTAGTCCATGCTGCGCAGGTAGTGGGCGAAGGTGGGGATGTCGGCGTGAAACTCGCTGGCATTGTCGTACATTTCGATCGAGAAAGGCAGCTTGCCTGCGTGCATCGACGCGCGGGACGGACCGCACATTGGCAGGTTGCAATAGCAGTTCTCAAATACCACGCCGTTTTGCGCAAGGCTGCCCATATTCGGCGCTTTGACAGTTTTGTTCCCGTATGACGCTAGAGCATTTGCTGCCAGCTGATCGGCTTGAATGAGCAAAATGTTGGGACGGGGCATTCGACAACCTATGATTTCGTGTTGATTGAAAAAGGCCGGGCGGCTTTGGATTTGGGTCGAAGAGTCGCCCGGCAATAAAGGTGTCGGGGCTTATTCGATCACCATATTCAGTTTTTCGGCAACGGTGCTGAAGGTGTTGACCTGACCTTCGACAAACGCCTTGGTGTCGTCTGGCGACAGGATTGCAGGAACAGAGCCCAGCTTTTGGGTGGCTTCCAGCCAGCTTTCGTCTGCGGCGATGGCGCCTAGAACCTCAACCCACTTGGCCACGACATCTTCGGGCAGGTCCTTGGGACCCCAGACACCGGTCCAGCCGATCACGTTCTCCAGATTCGGGTGGCCCATTTCCTGCGCGGTTGGCGTGTCCGGAATGGTCGCAAAGCGTTCGGGCGTGGTGGTCAGGAGGGGGCGAATCTGACCGCTTTCGATCGCACCGGACAAGCCCGACAAGTTGTGGAAAATCAGGTCTGCATGGCCGCCGACAACCGCAGCCGTGGCCTTGCCGCCGCCCTTGAAAGGAACGTGGATCAGCGCTTCGGAATCGACCCCGATGTCATCCAGCATGATCAGCATTGCCATGTGCAGCAATGTGCCAACACCGGCCGAGGCATAGGACAGCCGTTCTCCGTTCGTGATGGCTTCCTTCAACTCATCAAAGGTCTGGTATGGTGAATCCGCGCTGACGCCCAGAACAAACGGGTTTTTCTCGATCAGGCCCAGAAAGGTGAAATCGTCCCACTTATAAGGAATGGTGCGGTTGATTGCGGGAACAGTCGCCTGTGATCCCACGCGCGCCATTAGCAGAGTGTGTCCATCATTGCGTGATTTTGCGACCTGAGTCGAGCCAACGACACCGCCCGCTCCGGTCTTGTTCACAACTAGAATGTTTTCACCCAGATATTCAGGGGCTTCTGTACTCAGCGTGCGTGCGGCCAGATCAGCTGCGCCGCCCGGACCATATGGCACAACCAGTGTTACGGGCTTGCTGGGGTAATCCGCAGCCACCGCCGCGCCGCCGATCGAGGCCAGGGCGGCCAGGCTCATCGTGACGCCGATTCTCTTTAAAAAGCTCATCGTATATCCTCCCTTGGTTCGCTTGATTGACATCGAGGATATATATTTGCTTGCAGCAAGTAAATAAAAAATGTAACTTCAGATTAGGGAATGGAAAATGCGAGGAAAATCAATGTCTGCAAGGACCCACAGTGAGACTGGCCGGGCCAACAGACGTCTGGTGTTGGGGGAAATTGTCCGGAATCGATCAATTTCCCGCACAGCGATTGCCGCTAATATCGGCCTCAATGCCGCGACGATCTCGCGCATTACGCGTGACCTGCTTGATGCGGATCTGATCGTGGAAAGAGAGTTGTCCGATCCCGACGGCCGCCGCGGTCGGCGGTTTGTTCAGCTGTCGCCGCAAGGGCAGGGCGGCTACATCATCGGGATTGGCATTAACGCGTTCCGTCAATCGGTGACGCTTGCTGATCTGGAAAACAACAAGGTCGCATCCTGGGAAGGTACCGGCCTGCCAATGGATGACGGTGCAGCCTTTCTCGAACTCTGCGCGCAGAAGTCGGCCGAGCTGGTGGACGAACATGTCCAGGATATCGACCGGTTCTTTGGCACCGGCATCGCTATTGCGGGACACATCGATAAAGCTTCGAAACGACTGATTTCCGCCCCGCTCCTGGGTTGGAACAAGGAAATCGACGTTGGCGCGATTTTCGGGGAAGCGCTCAATGGGCCCATAGCGCTTGAGACGCCCTCCTCGGCCATCAACCTCGCGGAAACAACCTTCGGCATCGCCCGCGACTATGAAAACGTGGTGACGCTGCATTGCAGCCTGGTGACCGGCTTTGCGATGACACTGGGCGGCGGTGACGCAGAGGGGCAGTTGACCACCAGCAGCGTCCTGAGCGATGCGCCATACACCTCGTCATCTGACTCAGCCGGACCTGTTGAGCACTTCCCCACACTCGAAGACGCGCAAAGCGGCCGGGCTTTTGTTCGGGAGATAATCGGGGAAAAAACACGAACCCTGACCACGGATGCGGAATGGGGTCGTGCCATGGTGGAGTTGGTCGGCAAGGCCAACGCGGGCGACGCAACGATTGCGAAGGCGTTTGAACGGCTTGGCGCGGGGATGGCCCGAACCTTTGCCCTGCTTTTTACCGTGCTGAAGCCCGATCTCGTCATCTTGGCGGGCCCTCTGTCTGAATCACCAGCCTTTGTTGGTGCGTTGAAATCACAGATCGCATTTCAAACACCAAAGCGGCTTGGGGACATTGCGGTGCAGGCGACCGAAATGACCCATATCGGCGCCGCAAGGTGGCTGTCCATCCGAGAAAACCTGATCTTCAAGGACATAAATCTGAGCCAGTTGCTGGCGAAGGGAGGAACATGACCAACAAAAAGACCAAGGACTTGATCACGGCAATCCTGTTCATAGTGTTGGGATTGACCGCCATCTTTGCCCTTATCCCATCAGGTGTGATTGTTCCGGGCTCAGTACAGATCTCGGCGTTGTCGCCGGATTTCTGGCCCTACACCATTGCCTGGGGAGTCGTCATTTCCTCATGCTTTCTGTTGCTTGAAACATTCACGCTCAAGGTACCCGAGGGGGATGAAGACGCGTCCGAAGATGCCGAATACAAGTTGGCAACCCTTCAGGCCACCTTACGGATCGTGATCCTGATCTTTGCGTTGTTTCTGTTCTATTTCGCCCTGACAACGGTTGGGATCGTGGCCGGGTCAATCGTGCTGATGCCAGCCATGATGCTCTATTTCGGCGAGCGGCAATGGAAGTACATCATTCCTCTGAGCATCCTGATCCCGATCGGGCTGTATCAGTTCTTTTTGCATGTCGCCGGCATTCCAATGCCTCTTGGCATCTTTGAAACGCTGCTGTGAGAAGGATGCAAAATGATTGAGAATATTTCCTTTGCCTTGGACCTCTTCCTCAGCCTTGAGAACTTTCTTGTTATCGGAATAGGCGTTCTGATCGGTACTATAATCGGCGCCATTCCAGGGATGACCACACCGATGGGAGTTGCTCTGGTTCTGCCATTCACCTTTTCGATGCCACCGGTGACCGGCATCCTGCTGTTGTTGGGAGTCTATAAAGGGGGGTTGTATGGCGGGTCGCTGACGGCAATCCTTATCAAGACCCCCGGTACGCCTGCGGCATCCTGTACGGTGCTTGATGGCTATCCGATGGCCCAGAAGGGTCAGGCGCGCAAGGCGCTGGATATTGCGCTCTATTCTTCCTGTGTGGCTGACCTGATCTCGAATATTTCGCTGATCATGTTTGCGGGAATTCTGGCCACTTTCGCCCTGCGGTTTGGGCCGCCGGAGTTTTTCACGCTGATTGTCTTCTCGCTGACCATCATCGCGGGTGTGGCAGGGCCGAGCCTGACCAAAGGCATACTTTCGGCCTGTCTTGGGCTGATGCTGGCGACCGTAGGTCTGGATCTGGTGTATGGCACAGACCGGTTCATCTTCGGCAATTTTGAACTGATGTCGGGCCTGAACTTCATTCCGGTTCTGATAGGCCTGTTTGCGCTGCCGGAAATCATCGACCGTTCGACACGGGGGCCACGTCTCGGTGGATCGCAACGCTCGCAACTGGGCGGCGGGGCGACACTGGCTGAATTCCGCAAGACACTGAAATCGGTCGTGCGCGGCAGCTTCATCGGCGTCATATTGGGCGCAATACCGGGGATCGGCGGCGCTCCAGCTGCGTTCCTGAGTTATTCCGAAGCGCGCCGGAACTCAAAAAACAAAGAGAACTTCGGCAAGGGTGAGCCCGAAGGCGTCGCTGCCGCAGAGGCTGGAAACAACGGCGTGGCAGGGGCAACCATGATCCCTCTGCTCGCGCTAGGCGTGCCCGGTGACGTGATCACCGCCGTGATCCTGGGCGCGTTCATGATTCACGGTCTGCGTCCCGGCCCGATCCTGTTCGAAGACAACCTGCCGATGGTTTACGCGCTGTTCATGGGTATCCTGCTCAGCTCGTTCTACCTGCTGATCATCGGCAAGATCGCGATCCGGGGGTTCAGCAAGGTTGCCCTGATCCCGAACCGCATTCTGTACCCCATCGTGTTTGTGCTCTGTGTCTATGGCGCTTACGCGGTGAACAACAACATCTTCGACATTCTGGTGATGCTGTGCATGGGGCTTGTTGGATATCTGATGTTGCGTCTCGACATTCCTGTCGCACCGTTCCTTATCGCCTTTGTGCTGGGGCCCTTGCTTGAGGATAACTTTCGACAATCACTGTTGCTGAGCGATGGAAGCCTCTCGATCTTCGTGCGCAACATGATCTGCATCGCCTTCTGGATATTGACCGCGCTGTCGATCTTCGTACTGGTGCGCAGCCGGATCGAGGCATCGCGAACAGGCAAAGCCTCCACCCTGACGACAGGAGGGTGACATGGGCAAACACCTCGGAGCGAAGCTTGGGTGCTTCGCTCTAATCTCTGACACACATGTGAACCCAACCGATGACAGCTGCAATTCGCCTTTCCCTGTCAATCAAAGGGCCAACCGGCGATTCCGTCACGTCATAAGAGAGTTGAACCAGCAACCAGTCAAGTTTGTCCTTCATGCCGGGGATCTGCTGCACCCCGTACCTGAGACCCGGGCCGCCTATGATCAGGCCGCCCGGGAATACCGCACCATCGCGTCCGAGCTGACTGTTCCCCTTTATGAGATTCCCGGAAATCACGACATCGGCGACACGCCGATTAAGGGCGGGCCAGCCAGCCCGACAACGGACGCAACGATTGAAGCTTGGGAGCAGCAGTTCGGACCTCAGTTCCAGTCCTTTGACATATGGGGTATCCGGTTTCTTCTTATCAACGCGCAGCTCATCAATTCCGGCCTGAGCAGTGAGGTAGAACAGCGCAATTGGCTTGAGGCGGAACTGGCCGGATCACAGGATCAGCGCAAAATGCTTGTGCTGCACCATCCCCTGTACCTAATGGAGCCGTCCGAGCGCGACCATTACGACAACACCAATCAACCCGGGCGGGGCTGGCTTCTGGATCTGATCAAGGCTCACGGTGTCGAGGCTGTGATTGCGGGTCACGCTCATAACTTCTGGTATGATCGGTTTGGAGTGACCGACTATTACCTCGCACCTGCCACCAGTTTCGTGCGGCAGGACTACAGCGAGATGCTGCGCGCCACACCGCCCGAAGACAGCGAGTTCGGGCGCGATGACCGCGCCAAGCTGGGCTACTTTTTGGTGACCGTTTACGAAAACGGGCATGTGGTGCGCATGGTGCGAACACACGGGGCTGAAATTGCCGCCGAAGACACAAGCAAACCGGTTTCTCCTGCCATTATCGCACCAGACCCGCGAGAGCCCTCACATCCCGTTCTGGGATTTGACCTTCGTCAGAACTGGGCGGAAATCACCGAAGTGCCACCCTCTGGCGGTCTGGATGAATTTGACCGCAAGCGGGTTCGCAACGACTATCCTCTGCTGGCCCTGCAGGAAATGGGGGTCCGGCACGTGCGCATACCGCTGCATGATCTGCTCGACCCGGTTCGCAGGGCCCGCCTGGCAAGCCTTGCCCATCTGGGGTTCGAAATCACGCTGTTTTCATATGGCATAGCTGACGACAATATGTTGGCGCTGATCGCGGAACAGGCCGAAATCCTGTTGGATTGGGAGGTCACGATTGACTGGCCAGATCTTGAAGAGCTCACGCCGCGCCTACAGCAGGCGCATTCACAAACCGGGTTGCCTCTGCTGCTGTCGCGGATGCGCACGAAAGATGACGTCAAAGGGAAAGGCACCTATTTCCACGTCATCAACCACGGATTTTCAGCCGAAAACGCGGAGCAGCTTGTTACGCTGGCCGGGATGGGCTTTGCCGGGGCAGTTTTCCGGCTGGGTCGGACCGATCCGGTGGCCGACGCGCTACATGCTATTGATGCAGCCGCGTCGCAGGCCGGTTTGAAAGCGTCTGTTCATATGCGGATGGGCGGGGACCACCCTGCGCTGAAAGTGGATGATCCTGACAGCACGATCCAACGCCTGTCCGAGGGGATGACCCGTGCTGCAAAGCTTAAGCAGACCCGTCTGGTGTGCGATACGCTGATCTCGGTTGATCGGGGCTACTTCGTGCGAGTTGGAATGATAGACCGGTGTTGCAATCCAACGCCTTTGCTTGACGTCGTCAAACGGAAACATGCCGAATTGGCCAAGCTTCTGCTTGAATAGCATAATCGTTCAGTTGGATTTTCGTGCCGCGTAATACGCCATTACCAAACTTACGATATAGAGGATCGCTATGAGAGCGAGCGTTGCCCATAGATAGATGAGCAATGCCGACAGCAAGAGAGCGAACCCCAACATCAGGAACTTTGCATTTCCGCGAGAGATCGAGATGTTCTTGAAAGAATACGAGGGAGCCCGGCTGATCATAAGAACTCCGACCACCAGCAGGTAACCTGCTATAAGAACAGGTGGCACCGGGGGCATATCGGAGAACAAGAAAGACACATACATTGGCAGCATGATGAGAAGAGCAGCTGCGGGGGACGGAACGCCTTCAAAGAAGTCGCTCTGGGTGTCTTGCGCTGCTGACTTGTTCGTTACATTGAACCGAGCCAGACGGAGCATGCAGCAGACCACATACCCGAGCACCGCCAACCAACCGGCGCTAAAGTCCTGTAACGCCCAGACATACAATATCAATCCTGGCGCCACGCCAAAATTGACAAAGTCAGCCAGCGAATCCAGCTCCGCACCAAATGAGCTCTGACTGTGCATCAAACGCGCGAGACGTCCATCGAGACCATCAAGCAAGACCGCCAATAACACCAGTTTGACCGCCATTTCGAAATCGCCCTGATATCCAAAACTAACGGCTGTAAGTCCGGCGCAGATCGCTGTGATCGTCAGCAGGTTGGGCAGCAAATGAATAACCGGCAGGTCGCGCTTGTTGTCTGGCGAAGGCTCTGACATTTTCAATCCGTACGGGCCGTTCGCGCTGGCTCGTCACTCGCCAGATCAGCCAAAACGGTTTCGCCGGCGATCATCGTTTGCCCCACGCTGACCAGCGGTTGAACCCCGTCTGGCAGATAGACATCCAGACGCGAGCCAAAGCGGATCAATCCGAAACGTTCGCCAGTTCCGATTTGGCGTCCTTTTGCCACGAAACACACTATCCGCCGAGCAACGAGACCTGCAATCTGCACAACCGCAACCTGGCGTCCATCGGCCAATTGAATACAGAGGCTGTTGCGTTCGTTATCTGCGCTGGCTTTGTCGAGCGAGGCATTGAAGAATTTTCCGGGTCGATACGCGATTTCCAGAATTTCCCCTGCAATCGGCGCGCGATTCACATGGCAGTTGAAAACGCTCATGAACACGCTGACGCGGGTGAGAGCTTGGTCGGGCATTCCAAGTTCAGTGGGCGGAACCGCAGACTGGATCAGCGACACGACACCGTCTGCCGGGCTTACGATCAGCCCCTCTCGCAGCGGCGTTGATCGTTGTGGGTCACGAAAGAAATAGTAACACCAGATAGTCAGTCCGACACCGATCCAGCCGAGGATCGATGAGATTTGAAAGATCAGCGCCGTCACGATGGCGAATATTATGACAAACTTGCGACCCTCTGGATGCATTGGCTTCAAAAAAGTGTCACGCATCCTCATTTGTGTCGGTCCTTGGTGGTGAATGTCCGCTTCCTAACCCGGATATGGCGCGGTCCACAACATGGTTTCTGCGCCGTGGTGGGGCTGCAAGCAACCTGAATGGGAAGTGTCTATCCCTTGACTGGCGGCAGATGTGTTGGCCCGAGCGGGAGATCCGTCCAGCAGCAAACCGGGTCTTCGCTAAGGTGCCGACATCAAATGGGTCTCCTCGCGGGATGGGTTCTAAGTTGCAGGATAGTTTGTTCCTGTAGCTTGCCGCCTCCGATCGACCCAAAGGTTGTGCAACACAAACCCAGTCAATCAGGCCCGACTCTCCAGCAGTTCAAAAACCGCATCCCGCTCGGACAATACCAACAGCAGTGCTAGGTCGTCAGGTTGTACCTGATCCAGTATCATCCGCGCCGCTTCTGTGGGCGATCCAGCATACAGCAGGCTATCCGAGGTCAGACCTGCATCAAGTGCCGCCTGCCTGATAAGGGCCGGAATTTCCCCCAACTCGCGCCCGCGCAAGTAGCTCGCCATTTCCACGGCGACCACGATATCGGGTTTGAACTCCAAAGCCGTCAAGGTGACGTCATGGATGTCCTGATCAGACCGATCGCCCGCATGGCTGAGCATGATGAACCGGCGTTTGGCCGGGATTGCGGACATCGCCTCGCATAGGGCAGCGATCGAATGCGGGTTATGTGCGAAATCCACAAAGACGCGCGCACCGTTATGTGCAAACTCGTTGCAACGCCCGGGGTTGTCTTTCGCGTCAGGTTTGAAATTCGCAAGTCCGGCGCGGATGTCGTGCTCCTCCAAACCCAGTGCCTTGCCAACACAGATGGCGGCCAAGGCGTTGGAAACATTGTATCTGGCCGCGCCATTCATCGTTATGGGCACGTCGCGAACGGATGTCAGCGGATGCTCGACCTTGCCGTCAAAGAACACCAGCAGACCGTCACGCAGATACGCGCAAGTTTGGCCATCCGAACGGGCCGCCGCGATTTTTGGTGCGTCTGGGTCCAGTGAAAACCACCAGATCGTCGCGTCTGCGCGATCGGCCTCGGCGACGACAAAGGGGTCGTCGGCGTTCAGAGCCAGTACGCCGCCCTCGGACAGGGTTCTGCGAACCGCGAACTTGGCCTGAGCCAGGTCCGGAACTGTGTTCACGCCATATTGCCCAAGATGGTCATTCGCGACATTTGTGACCACGGCAACTCTTGCCCGTCGTGTTGGCAGGCCGCGCCGTAAGATGCCTCCGCGTGCAACCTCAAGAATGGCGACCTCCAGCCGGGGATCGCGCAACAGCATTCGCGCCCCGCCCGGACCCGAGTAGTCGCCGCGGTCGAGAATGTCGTCTCCGACCCGGACAAAATCGGTAGAGGTCAGTCCGGCCGTTTTCCCCGCCGCCCGGACGATCGCCGCGCAAAGCCGGGTCGTGGTGGTCTTGCCATTGGTTCCGGTGACAAAGGCGATGGGCACATCATGGAGCCTCTGCCAGTCAACCTGATCTGGTGTCGGCAAGGCGTCGACCGGCCATACCTGACTGCCCGTGCCGTGCCCGATAGAGACCTCGTCATCATCACATAGGATATCGACGCCGTGGCTCTGGGCGGCGGCGATCAATGCGATCAGAGCGGGGTTCGCCTCTTTCGCCATCACCGTTTTGACATCCGCGATCATGGCGTCGAAATCACCCGGGGTCTGGTCCAACAGCTCAGCAGCGCAGAAGTGCCAGGCGGTCTGCGCGGCAAATATCGACGAATAGAGCTGGTCCATCGGGGCCGAGATGGCGAGGTTCACGCCGCCTTGAAACTGGCGCACGATGTGGTCTTCTTGCTGCCAGCCCAACGCATCCAGAACGCTCCGGGCGTGGCGGTCCCACAAACGCGCAATCAGGTTGAGATCCACATCTTCGACAAACACATCGATCACTGCGCCCGGGCGGTCCCATAGCAGCCCAGGTCCGGTCAGGCGGCGAGCATCATCGACGCGAATGTTGTCTGCGACCGCGCTGACGATCGTTAACGCCGTTTCAAGCTCTTCGATACGATCCATCGGCGATCCTCCGATCAATCGGCTTCTTCGTCGATCTCGCGCGCGAGGCGCACACCGCGTTCATCCCGAATGAGCGACTGATCGGAATCGAACATCTCCTCGAAATCCGTCACGGCAGCAGGTCTTGGACTTTGCACCTCGACCTCGGTTTCTTCATCGCCTGCGTTGTGATAGATGATCTGCTTCCAGCAGCGCGCGCTGTCATCGCCGAAGATGACAAGCAGGTCGCCTGAGGCGGCCATCTCCAGCCCGGCATTCACCGCTTCGACCTCGTCGGGGATAACGCTGATGGCGCTTTCGGGCACGCCTTTGCGCATCAACTCTGCCTTGATCATCTGCGGCACTTCATCATGGCCGCGCCCACGGCGGTGATCATCCGCCTTGCAGATGTAGTGATCGAAATGCCCGGCAAGGATACCCGCGCTTTCCAGTATATCCTCGTCCCGCCGGTCACCCGGCATTGACGCCACGGCGATACGGCGGCGCTTAACGTCCAGCCGTTCGACAAGATCGGTCACCACGCCAATGGCAGCCGGGTTATGGGCGTAATCCAGGATCACTTTGAAAGGATGCTCGTCATAGACATTCATCCGGCCCGGAGCCTGGAAATAGCTGGTGTCAAAGGTCCTGAGCCCATGGCGGATATTGTCCAGGTCGACGCCGAAACTATAAGCCATGGCGGCTGCGAACATCGCGTTCTGGACGTTGAAGATCGCCTTGCCCTCCAGCGCCGCCGGGATCAGATGCGACCAGAGCACGGGCATATGCAGGCCATTATCATAGATGGTCAGCATGTCGCCATTCATGCCGCTTTCCAGCACGATGGCCTTGCCGCCCGCCTTGATATGCTCCTTCACCAGACTGTGCCCGGGATTGGTGGTGACATAGAAGATCGCGTCGACGTCGGCGTAATCCGCCATCTTGAGGCAGTTGATATCATCTGCGTTCAGAACGGCTGTTTCCGTCGCGCTTTCCACCACCACACGTTTGACGACGGCCAGTTCCTCGACCGTGTTGATCCCGCGTAGGCCAAGGTGATCGGCAGAGACGTTCAGACAGGCCGCCACGTTGGAACGCTGGTACCCGAGGCCGGAGCGTACCAGCCCGCCGCGCGCAGTTTCCATCACCGCGAAATCCACCATCGGATCGCGCAGAACGATCTGCGCGGCCTTGGGCCCCGTCATGTCGCCCTTGACGCTCAGCTTGCCATCCACATACACGCCGTCGGTCGATGTCATGCCGACCGTCTTGCCGCTGCCCTTCATGATATGGCCCAGCATCCGCGACGTGGTGGTTTTGCCGTTGGTGCCGGTGATCGCCGCGATCGGGATGCGCGCCTGTTCCCCGACCGGGAACAACATGTCCATGACCTTACCCGAGACGTCGCGCGACTGACCCTCGGAGGGGGCAACATGCATGCGGAACCCCGGAGCGGCGTTGACCTCGACAATCGCACCGCCGATTTCCTTGTAGGATTTGGTGATGTCATCGATCAGGAAATCGACACCGCCCACATCCAGCCCAACCGCCATGATCGCGCGCTCTGCCATGTCGCGATTGTCGGGATGGACAACATCGGTCATGTCTATCGAGGTGCCGCCCGTTGACAGGTTTGCCGTCGAGCGCAGGTAGAAGATCTCGCCCTCGGGCAAAACGGTCTCAGAACTATACCCAGCGTCGGCAAGCAATCGGTTCGCCTGATTGTCCAATTCCAGCTGGGTCAGCACCTTTTCATGGCCAATCCCCCGGCGCGGGTCAAGATTCACGATGTCGACCAACTCGGCGATGGTGCTTTTGCCGTCGCCCACCACATGCCCGGGCACGCGTTTCGCCACCGCTTCAAGCTTGTTGTTGATCACCAGCATCCGGTGATCGAACCCGGTGACAAAGCTCTCAACTAGAATGGCGCGGCTCTTGGAGTGTTCCTTGGCCTCATTAAAGCCTGCCTCAACCTCTTCGTCTGTGTTGAGGTTGATCGACACCCCACGCCCATGGTTTGCGTCCAGCGGTTTGACGACAACCGGATGACCGATGCGGCGCGCGGCGCGGATGGCTTCACGACCGCTATAGACCATGTGTTGCTGTGGCACCGGCAGCCCGAGATCATTCAGCAGGTTATGGGTGTCTTCCTTGTCGCAGGATATCTCGACCGCGATGTGTTTGGTTTCAGAGGTAATCGTCGCCTGAATCCGCTTTTGGAACTTGCCGTGGCCAAACTGCACCAGCGAGTATTCGTTGAGCCTGATCCAGGGGATATCCCTCTCTTCCGCCGCCTTGACCAGAGAGCCCGTCGAGGGGCCAAACTCCTTGCGCTGCGCACGCAAGACGAAGGTGCGTAGCTCTTCTTCCCAGTTGAAGTCCTCGTCGAACTCATAGTCGGACTGATCTTTCAGCGCCTGTGGCAGCAGATGCATCAGCAACCGCAGCGCCAGCTTGCCGGCTTCCAGACCAACATCGCGCTGCCGGTACTGGTAGACCATGTTGTACTGTCCGGGCTCGCCGGTGGACCGGGTCCGCCCAAACGTCACATCGGTGCCTGCAACGCCCTGAATCTCCAGCGCGCAATGTTCCATCACATGGCCCAGCCAGGTGCCTTCATCCTCGCGCAGACGTCGGATGAAGCCGCCAGGTTCACGATAAGAGCAGCCATGCTCTGATAGACCGGGCAATGCCGCGATCAGGCCGTCGATAAATTCGCTACCGATTTTTGCCGAGGGCCAGTCTTCCAGGAATCCCAAATCAATGACATGTCGTATGACCGGAAAGCTCGCCCAGACATTCGGGCCGACATAGACATTGGTTGAGATGATTTTCATGGGCTGCCCCGTTCAAGATTTGTTGTTCCCCCCCGATCACCCGATAGTGTCGCCACTTGGCACTGGCAGGGTGCAGAACGTCGCGTGCTCATCGGGTGGATAGGCCTGACGTGCCGTAAGGTCATAACGGCACCCTTCACCCAAAACGTCAAGACGCAGACCCAGAAGGCTGAGCGCTTCGCCGCGGCGCGCGTCCCACATGGACGAGTGGGTGAGATGGCTGGCGTCGACAATCGTGACTGTGCCGCTGCCCACAACCTCCACAATATTGTCGGGACCGATAAAGGCGGCCGTGTCCTCGTCAATCCCCAGACCGATCAGAAAAGGGTTGAACGAAGAAGCCGTTAACAGCCGCCCCAGCCGGTTGCGCTGGGTGAAATGCTGGTCGATGATCACCGCGTTGGTCAGCCCCATACCGGGAGCCAGCGTGATGTTGCCCTCTGCAGGTGCGGCGTTGCTGCTGCCACCGGCGACCATGTGTTCGGACATGATAGAGGCACCGGCGGAGGTGCCGGCAACTGGGATGCCTGCGGCGTTTCGGCGGCGAATCTTCTGCGCAACGAGGGTGCCGCCAAGAATGGCTGACAGGCGGAGCTGGTTGCCGCCCGTCATGAATATGCCGGTCGCCCGGTCCAGCATGTCGGCAAAGTCGGGGTTGTCACAATCGGCGCGGCGCGAGATCGGCAGAAACTCGACCGTACCGGCCCCCAGATCAGAGAAGATGCGGTGATAGTCGGGACCGGTCTCTTCCAGCATCGATGCCGTTGGAATCACAACGATATCTGCGTCTGAGCCACCGGACAGATCCAGGAATTTCCGGTGTATCTGCATCTCTTTGACCCGGTCTTCGCCCCCGCCGATCGGAATGATGAAACCGCGATCGGTATCTTCGTTTGCTGGTGCTGGGCACATGGCCGTTCTCTGTCCTTTGTTCGTCCCGCTTGCCAAGGGTCACTTCGTTGCCTGGTATTGGCCCCAACGCATTGTCCGATGAACCCCTGCGAGCCATTCGCGGGGTGCCATACCACCTTGTCCACTCAGATCGCCATCGAAAATAACCTTTCCGCCAGCCATACCAACAGCGTGTTGGCCTATGTGGCACGGTTTCAGCAAACCCGCGCGGTTGCTGGCCAGAGGGAAAAGAACAGCTTCGCTGCGAACCCGCTATTTTGCGGCAGGTGTCTTTGGGACAAAATCCCGTTTGGATGTTCTTTCAGGGATCAAAGGTCAACGCCGCGCCCCGGGGTTAAGCAAGCGGGCCGCCCGACCTGCGGCGCCCGGATGTGACTGACCCTCACCTTGCATGATCGACCCCAAGCCGCGTGTGATATTTGCAAAACAAGCGGATTTTGGTCATCTTCAGCCAAATGGAATTCCTCAGCTTCACCCACAGCGGCTTTCTGATCGCGATGTCGTTCGTGGTTGCGCTCGTGGCGGGCTTCACCGGGCTTTCGCTCACGCGAGACCTCTCGAAAAAGCCGATATTCCGGAAAAAGGCATCCATCGCGCTTGCTGCAATCGCGCTGGGCGGAGGCATATGGGCGATGCATTTTGTTGCCATGTTGGGGCTGCAGCTTCCGATCCTGTTTTATTATGACGCCGCGATCACGCTTGTTTCGGCCTTGTCTGCGATTTTGCTAGTGGGCGCTGCCTTGATCCTTGTGCATTTCGCGGAACGCACTGCGACCGTAATTACGCTTGCGGGCTGCATCGTTGGGGTCGGCATACTGGTGATGCACTATATCGGCATGGCCGGGTTGGAGCTGTGTCGGGCGATCTACACCCCTTGGGGTGTCATCTTCTCGTCCATTGTCGCAATAGGTATGTGCATTCTCGCGTTCTGGATTGCCTATGGCCATCGGACAAACCGCAACATCGTTCTGGGAACGCTCTGCTTTGCGGTTGCGGTATGTTCGGTGCATTTTCTGGCGATGGCAGGAACCAGATTTGTCGCTGAGCCGAGCCCAGCTGAGTTCGGCCCCCTGATGAGCAACGAGACACTGGCACTTGGCGTGATCTTCTTCAGCTTCGTCATCTTCGGTGCCTGCCTTTGGGTGAGTGTGACCTATCTGGTGGCGCCAACCCTTGATCAGACTGCTGATCCGGTGAAGCCGCCGCCAGAACCCGAACCTGCGGTACAATTGCAGATCCCTTGTGAACGGGACGGTGGCAAGGTTTTCATCTGGGCCAGCGACGTGCTGTTCGTGCGTGCCGACGGTCACTACACGCAAATCTACACGACGGAGGAGCGCCTCTTTTGCGTGTGGTCGGTGACCGAGGCGTCAAAACGGCTGCTGCCTGCCGGGTTCCTGCAAACGCATCGAAGCTACCTTGTCAATCCGGGACGGGTGGCCCGTTTTGAACGGACCAAGGACAAGGGGCGCTGCATATTTGATGGTGCCGATCTGCCTCCGGCCCCTGTCAGCCGGTCAAAGCTCAAGGCAATACAGGATGCGCTTGCCTCGCAGGGCGGCGCAGCTCGTGCAGTCTAGGGCGCATTTCGTGCAAAAGGCCTGTGTTTCATTGATTTCCTGATGCTCCCGCGTCGGGGCATATGCAGTAATCCCGCTCAGCCAGAACAGTCGCTTTTTGGGAGGAAGCCGATGATTCCAGCCGCATTCGAGTACTATCGTCCAAAGGATATGGCCGGGGTCCTGTCCCTGCTGGAACAACACGGTGACGACGCCCGCGTCATGGCTGGGGGCCACAGTCTTATTCCAATGATGAAGTTGCGCATGGCCGAGGTGCCGCATCTGATCGACCTTCAGGATGTTGGCGGCATGTCCGACATCGACATTGACGCAGACAGCATCCGCATCGGCGCCATGGTCACGCAGGCTGACATTATCGATCACGCCGACTTGGCGGATGTGGCCCCGATCCTGCGGGAGGCGGCGCTGCAGATCGCCGATCCGCAGGTCCGCTATATGGGCACGGTCGGTGGCAATGTGGCCAACGGTGATCCGGGCAATGACATGCCGGGGTTGATGCAATGTCTTGATGCCCAATTCACTTTAGTTGGCTCCGGTGGCGAGCGCTCGGTCAGGGCGCGCGCGTTCTATGAGGCGGCATACATGACGGCGCGGGAAGATGATGAGGTGCTGACGGCGGTGAAGATTCCTCTGCCTGAGGGGGGATACGCCTATGAAAAGCAAAAACGCAAGATTGGCGACTACGCCACCGCTGCCGCTGCTGTGCAGATCGTAAACGACGGTGGCACCTGTGCTGCCGCATCCATCGCAATGACCAACCTCAGCGATACGCCGATCTATTCAGAGGCTGCAGGCGCCGCCCTTGTCGGCACTTCGGTGGATGATGCCGCGATCAAAACCGCCGTTGCTGCCATGCTGGGCGATATCGACCCGAGCGAGGACAATCGCGGCCCGGTTGCGTTCAAGAAACATGTGGCTGGCGTCATCCTGCGCCGCACCATCGAACGCGCCTGGTCGCGCGCCTGAAGCGAGGGGATACCATGTCAAAGAAAATGCATATCAAGCTGAAGGTGAACGGCAAGGATGAAGAGTTTCTGGCCGAACCACGTGAACTGCTGATCTATACGCTGCGAGAGCGGCTGAACATCACCGGGCCGCATATCGGATGCGATACCTCTCATTGCGGGGCCTGCACGGTCACCATCAACGGCAAATCGGTGAAATCCTGCACCATGTTCGTTGCCCAGGCCGACGGTGGCGACATCACCACGATTGAAGGGATCGGCGGCCCCGATGACCTGCACCCGCTTCAGGAAGCCTTCAAGGAACATCACGGGCTGCAATGCGGCTTCTGTACCCCCGGCATGATCACCCGTGCCGCCAAGCTGTTGGAGGAAAACCCCAACCCGACCGAAGAGGAAATCCGCTTCGGCATGGCTGGCAATATCTGCCGCTGCACCGGTTACCAGAACATTGTAAAATCCATTCAGGCCGCCGCGGCTGAGATGAATGCAGCCAAGGAGGCCGCAGAATGAAAGACGAAGTCACCCGCGAAGAGCGCCTCGATAACCTCAAGGGCATGGGCTGCTCGCGCAAGCGGGTCGAAGATGCCCGCTTCACCCAGGGCAAGGGCAACTATGTCGACGATATCAAGCTGGACGGCATGCTGTTTGGCGATTTCGTTCGCACGCCCTATGCCCATGCCCGGATCAAAAACATCGATACCTCTGCCGCGATGCAAGTGCCCGGTGTTCTGGCGGTCTTGACCGCCGCCGATCTTGAACCGCTGGGCCTGCATTGGATGCCGACCCTTGCGGGGGACAAGCAAATGGTTCTGGCCGATGGCAAGGTTCTGTTCCAGGGACAGGAAGTGGCCTTTGTCGTCGCCGAAGACCGCTATGCCGCCGCAGACGGGATCGAAGCCGTCGAGGTCGATTACGAAGACCTGCCCGTCATTGTCGATCCGTTTGAATCGCTGCAATCCGATGTGGTTCTGCGCGAGGATCTCGTGGCGGAGGACGGGTCCATCCCCGATGGCGCCCACGGTCCCCGCACTCATCCCAACCACATTTTTACATGGGAAGCGGGCGACAAGCAGACCACCGAAGAGGTCCTCGCCAATGCCGAAATCGTGGCCGAAGAGTCGATGTATTATCACCGCACGCACCCTTGCCCTCTGGAAACCTGCGGTTGCGTGGCCTCGATGGATAAGGTCAATGGCAAGCTGACGCTTTGGGGTACCTTTCAGGCCCCGCACGCGATCCGAACCGTGGTCTCTCTGATCTCCGGTATCGAAGAACACAATATCCGGGTGATTTCCCCCGATATCGGCGGGGGTTTTGGCAACAAGGTCGGGGCCTATCCCGGGTATGTCTGTTCTGTCGTGGCCTCCATCGTCACCGGCAAGCCAGTCAAGTGGATCGAGGATCGGATGGACAATCTGATCTCCACAGCCTTTGCGCGGGACTATTGGATGAAAGGCAGGATATCGGCCACCAAAGAGGGCAAGATCACAGGGCTGCACTGCCACGTGACCGCTGATCACGGGGGTTTTGACGCCTGCGCCGACCCTACAAAATTCCCAGCCGGGTTCATGAATATCTGCACCGGGTCCTACGATATCCCGACCGCCTATCTTGAGGTCGATGGCGTCTATACCAACAAGGCTCCTGGCGGGGTCAGCTATCGCTGTTCCTTCCGGGTGACCGAGGCGGTGTATTTCATCGAACGGATGATCGAGGTTCTCGCCATCAAGTTGAACATGGATGCAGCCGAGCTGCGCCGGGTCAACTTCATCAGGAAAGAACAGTTCCCCTACAAGGCTGCGTTGGGCTGGGAATATGACAGCGGAGACTACCACACCGCCTGGGACAAAGCGCTGAAAACCGTAGATTATGACGGATTGCGCGCCGAACAGGCGCAGCGGATTGAGGATTTCAAAGCCGGTAAGACCCGCAAACTGATGGGAATTGGCCTGTCCTTCTTCACCGAGATCGTAGGGGCCGGGCCCGTCAAGAATTGCGATATTCTGGGTCTGGGCATGTTCGATAGCTGTGAAATCCGCATTCACCCGACTGGCTCGGCGATTGCCCGGCTGGGGACGATTTCTCAAGGTCAGGGTCACGCGACAACCTTCGCGCAAATCCTGGCATCCGAGATTGGTCTGCCTGCCGACAGCATCACCATCGAAGAGGGCGATACGGATACCGCGCCTTATGGTCTGGGCACGTATGGGTCCCGCTCCACTCCGGTTGCCGGTGCCGCCACCGCGATGGCGGGCCGGAAAATCCGCGCCAAGGCGCAGATGATCGCAGCCTACCTGCTTGAGGTGCATGACAATGACGTGGAATTTGACGTGGATCGGTTCGTTGTCAAAGGCGCACCGGAGAGGTTCAAGACCATGAAAGAGGTTGCCTTTGCAGCCTATAACCAGGCGATCCCTGGGATCGAGCCCGGTCTTGAAGCAGTCAGTTATTATGATCCGCCAAACATGACCTACCCGTTCGGGGCCTATGTCTGTGTGATGGATATCGACGTGGATACCGGCGTGCCCGATATCCGTCGTTTCTATGCGCTGGATGATTGCGGCACCCGGATCAATCCGATGATCATCGAGGGTCAAGTGCATGGCGGCCTGACCGAAGCACTGGCCGTCGCCTTGGGTCAGGAGATTGCCTATGACGACATGGGCAACGTCAAGACCGGGACGCTGATGGATTTCTTCCTGCCAACGGCCTGGGAAGTCCCCAACTACGAGACCGACTACACCGTCACCCCTAGCCCGCACCACCCCATTGGGGCCAAGGGTGTGGGCGAAAGCCCACATGTGGGCGGCGTGCCATGTTTCTCGAACGCGGTGCAGGATGCATTCCGTGCGTTCGGTAACACGCATACCAACATGCCCCATGATCACTGGCGGATCTGGAAGACAGCCAATGAACTTGGTTTGCACGGTTAAGGGCTATGGTCAGGCGGGGCGCTATCCCGCCTGACCGCGACAGATATGAGCTGGAATGATCTCAAATCCCGTCTCGCTGCTGAAAGCTATGTGGCGTCTGACGACCTGGCGGTTGCCTTGCAGCTTGCCTTGAACCTCGGCCGTCCACTCTTGCTGGAGGGGGCCGCGGGTGTCGGCAAAACCGAAATCGCGCGCGCGCTGTCGGTTGCGCAGGGCACCCGTCTGATCCGTTTGCAATGCTATGAGGGGCTGGATGCCGCGCAGGCCATCTATGAATGGAACTATCAGCGCCAATTGCTGACCATCCGGGCCGCCGCCGAAGATGGTGAAACCGGTAAAACCGTCGAGGATCGCATCTTTTCACGGGACTTCCTGTTGGAACGCCCTTTGCTGGCGGCCATCACGCAAGACACACCGCCGGTGCTGCTGATTGATGAAATCGACCGGGCGGATGAGGAATTTGAAGCCTATCTGCTGGAGATCCTGTCCGACTTTCAGATCTCGATCCCCGAGCTTGGCACCATCAGGGCGGTATCTCGACCGATCGTGATCCTGACATCAAACGGGACGCGCGACCTGTCTGACGCTTTGCGCCGGCGGTGCCTTTATACTTATGTGGAATACCCGGACAGGGCCACGGAACTGGCAATCCTCCAGGCAAGATGCCCCGAGGTCGAGGCGCGGCTTGCCGATCAGATTGTCGGCTTCGTGCAGAGATTGCGCAAAGAAGAGCTGGAAAAGGTCCCCGGTATTGCCGAGATGCTGGATTTTGCCGCAGCTCTCATGGGCCTTGGCATCGCCGATCTGACCCAAGACCCCGCCGTGCTGCAATCGACCCTCACAACTCTGCTCAAGACGCAAAGCGATCAGGCCCATATCACGCCCGAAGTTGCGGGGCGCATCGCAGGGAAAGCCGCATGAGCCGCGTGACGAAATTCGCCGCCCGCGATCCGGGCCCCGCGGCGCGAGTTGTTGGGTTCATCGCGCATCTTCGCGAAAACGGCCTGCGCCTTGGGGTGGCAGAGGCGGATATCGCCATATCCGCTTTGGCCGAAGTCGAAGCCGTCCACCCCGATGACAGCCGCCGCGCCCTGAGGGCCGTTTGCACCGGGTGCAAGGAAGAGGCAGAGCGTTTCGATGCGCTTTTCGACAGCTATTGGATGGATGCAGGCCGGGTTCGGCAGAAGGTCATTCTAAAACCGACAACCACGATGAGCAAAGATGTCCATTCCTCTCGCGATGCGGCGGGTCAAGACGTCGGAGCCTCTGGCGCGGCCACTGCGCCTGACGATGGGAACGGGGAAGCTGAAAGCGATGGCACCGGCAAACTGATCGCGACCCAGCAGCGCAACCTCAGCCGCCGCGACCTGCGCGATCTGGTCCGGCCCGACGAAATCGCACAGGCCGAGGAGGTCGCCCGCCGGATCGGTGCGGCCTTGCGCGACAAACGCTCACGCCGCCGCAAGGCCGCGCGCAGAGGCGATCGGCTGCATTTTCGCAAGACCATTCGCCACAGTCTGGCCACCGGCGGCGAGCCGTTGCACCTATTGCGTAAATATCGGCCTGACAGAACGCGCAAGATCGCGGCTGTTTGCGATGTTTCAGGGTCAATGAGCGCATATGCGCAGGTATTCCTGGCATTTCTCGCGGGCCTGATGCGGGCTGACATGAGCGCAGATGCTTATCTGTTTCACACCCGCCTCGTCCGCATCACCGAAGCCTTGCGCGACAAGGGCGCGATGCGGGCCATTGGGCGCATGTCACTGATGGCTGACGGGTTCGGCGGCGGGTCGAAGATCGGGCCCTCGCTCCTGCGCTTTGCCGACACCTATGCCAAGCGGTTTGTAGATGGGCGCAGTGTTGTTCTGATCCTGTCGGATGGCTATGACACAGCGCCGCCCGAGGTGATCGCGGCTGCATTGCAAAAGCTGCGCAAGCGGGGCTGTAAAGTGATCTGGCTCAACCCGCTCAAGGGGTGGCAGGATTACGCACCAGTTGCTGCAGGCATGGCGGCGGCCCTGCCGTATCTGGACGCCTTCAAGGCCGCCAATACGCTGCAGGATTTGGCAGCGTTGGAGCAGGAGGTGGCAACGCTATGACTCCGGCCGAGATTCTCTCATCCGATCTGGCCGAAGCGGCGCAGGAGTTGCGCGCCAAGGATGAGCCGTTTGCCTTTGCCACCATCGTGCGCACCGCCGGACCAACAGCCGCCAAACCCGGTGCTAAGGCGCTGCTCAGTGCGAATGGAACGATCCTGCAAGGTTGGCTGGGCGGCGGCTGTACCAGAGGTGCGGTGAAGCGCGCCGCGCTCCAGGCGTTGCTAGACGGACGGCCGCAGCTGGTCTCTGTCGCACCAGAGGATTTGCTTGCCGAGAAAGGTGTCACCTCGGGGGACATGGTGGATGGAACCCAGTTTGCCCGCAACGGCTGCCCGTCGCGCGGCACAATAGATATCTTCATCGAGCCGTGCCTGCCGACGCCGCAACTTGTGGTCATTGGGGCCTCTCCCGTCGCGCAGGCTCTGAGCACACTTGCCCCTCAATTCCACTGGTCCGTTGCCGCCGCACCGCCAGCTTCGCAAGAAAACGCTGCGCACCAACAACGTTTCATCGTCGTCGCGACGCAAGGGCAAGGTGACCTTGATGCATTGAAGGCTGCGCTTGTTAGCCAACCCACCTATGTGGCTTTCGTAGGCAGTCGCCGGAAATACGCATCACTTGCCAAGAAACTCGCGACAGCGGGTATCGATCAAACCAGAATTGATGGCGTACAGGCGCCCGCAGGCCTCGATTTGGGCGCCGTCACACCCGAAGAGATCGCCCTGTCGATCCTGGCGCAATTGGTCCAGGTCCGGCGTTCAGCGGTGAGCCTGTCCAATAGATGACGTGATAACAAATATCTTGACCTTCAGGGTAAGTGCCCACTCGGCATCTTCTGTGAACGCAAGTGTCGCTCAGCGGCCAGGGATATCATCGCGCGGTGGGGCGGGTTCCCAGTTATCGATCAGCTCCATCGCCTCTTGTGCGGTATCCACGAAGCGGAACAGGTCCAGATCCTCGTCCGAGATCGTACCTGCATCGGCTAGCGCCTCCCAGTTGATAACCTTCTCCCAGAAGGCGCGCCCGAACAGCAGGAACGGCACCCGGTCCATGCGCCCGGTCTGGATCAGGGTCAGCGCCTCGAACAGTTCGTCCATAGTGCCGAACCCACCGGGAAAGATGGTGATGGCGCGGGCGCGCATCAGGAAATGCATCTTGCGGATGGCAAAATAGTGGAAGTTGAAGGCCAGTTCCGGCGTTACATGCAGGTTCGGTGCCTGTTCATGCGGCAGCACGATGTTCAACCCGATCGAACAGCCACCCGCATCCTCGGCCCCGCGATTTCCGGCCTCCATCACGCCTGGTCCGCCGCCGGTGACAATCACGTTTTCGCGGCAGCCGCTTCGCTTGGATTTCTCGGTCATCAGACGCGCAAATTCGCGGGCCTCGTCGTAAAACTCCGACAAATCCGCCAGCGTTTGCGTCCGCGCTTTGTGTTTTTGCGCAGGCTCCGGGATGCGCGCGCCGCCGAACATCACGATGGTCGATGTGATGCCATGCTCGTCCAGCATCAGCTGCGGTTTCAACAGCTCCAGTTGCAGGCGCACCGGGCGCAGCTCATCACGGCAGAGGAAATCGTCATCGGCAAAGGCCAGACGGTAGGACGGCGACCGCGTCTGTGGCGTATCCGGCACTTCGCTGGCGGTGCTGCGGTCAGTATGGGCGTCCCGGAAGGGGCTGAGGCGATGGTCTTCTTTCATGTCGGTTGTATCCCGGCTTGCGTGTTTGCCCAACAGCTATAGGGTTCGCGGCCAGAGCGCCAGTGACGGGATAGTGAGAATGGGGTGGACACAAGAGATCGAAGCGGCGGCGGATCGCATCGCAGGCCATGTGGTGGAAACGCCGGTGGTGACCTGCAGGGGGTTTGGTCTGGATTATCCGATCGAGATGAAGCTGGAACAGCTCCAGCATACCGGCAGTTTCAAAGCGCGCGGAGCGTTCAACACGTTGTTCAGCAGCGACGTGCCGCCAGCGGGGGTTGTCGCCGCGTCAGGCGGCAATCACGGCGCGGCGGCGGCTTATGCGGCGCGGGCGCTGGGGCATCCGGCGCATATCTTCGTGCCCGAAATGGCGGGCCCCTCAAAGATCACGCTGATCCAGCGGATCGGCGCTGATCTGACTGTTGTGCCGGGTCAATACGCCAATGCCTTGGCCATGGCGCAAGAGCATGAGGCGCGCTCGGGCGCGATGCAGATCCACGCCTATGACGCCCCGGCAACCGTTGCCGGGCAGGGCACGCTGATGCGCGAATGGGAGGGGCAGGGGCTGCAGGCCGACACGGTATTGATCGCGGTTGGTGGCGGCGGGCTGATCGCGGGCGCGATGGCCTGGCTGCAGGGCGCGCGCAAGGTCGTTGCGGTGGAGCCCGAAACCTCCTGCGCGCTGCATGCGGCGCTTGCGGCGGGTCAGCCGGTGGATGTCGAGGTCTCGGGCATCGCCGCCAACGCGCTTGGCGCGCGTCGGATCGGAGATATCTGTTTCGATATGGCGGGGCAGTACAAACCCATGTCGGTACTGGTCGCCGATGATGCGATCCGATCCGCTCAAGAGGCCCTCTGGCAGGAGCGGCGGCTGCTGGTGGAGCCTGCCGGGGCAGCCGCTCTGGCTGCGTTGATGTCGGGGGCCTATCAGCCTCAGCCCGGTGAACGGGTGGCGGTTCTGATCTGCGGCGCAAATATCGCACCTGATCCGCTCAACCCGGATAATTCCGCTTGAGGGGCGCGCGGCCGGGTTTTATCTATAATTCATGACTGCAACAATTGCCGACACGATATATCAGAGCCTCAGCCAACAGATCATCACCGGTGCTTTGCCAGCCGGTGAGAAACTGCGGCAGGACCACATCGCGCGCGCCCATGAGACAAGCCATGTTCCGGTGCGCGAAGCGCTGCTGCGGCTTGAGGCGCATGGCCTTGCAGTCAGCGAGCCACGCCGGGGCATGCGCGTCGCCGCCCTTGATCCGTCAGAGATGCGCGAAGTCATCGAAATGCGGGTGGTTCTGGAAACCCTGGCGCTGCAGCACGCTGTCCAAAACCTCACACCCCGGGACATAAAGCTGGCGTCAGAAGCGGTTACGCAATGTGACGCCGCTGAGGATATGCCCACATGGGAGGCGCGGAATCGCATCTTTCACCGCGTTATTCTAACACCCTGCGCTATGCCGCGCCTGCTTCACACGATTGACGATCTGCATATCGCAAGCGCGCGTCATTTCTTTGCCCATTGGCAACAGAAATGGGTGCAGCGGACCGACGCCGATCATGCAGCCATCCTCCAGGCGCTGAAGGGCCGGAACGCGACGGCGGCCAGCGCTATCCTCACACGTCACATCCGCCGTATGCTCTGATCCTTGCCGTGAGTCAGGGGTGAGGCGAGAAGTGGCTTGACTCGTTATCAATAAAACAATCAAAAATGTACCGAATGGCAAGATATTATCTATAAAAGGAAAGCCGATGAAATCGACCCACTCTTCCGCGCTTCCGGTGGCCGGCTCGATCAGCCTGCCCGGACAGGCCATACGTGTCGTTGCAGGTGTGCTTCTGCTGACCCTCAGTGCCAAGGTTCAGGTACCGTTCTGGCCGGTTCCCATGACCCTTCAGGTGGCGGCCGTTATGACGCTGGCCGCCGCCTATGGTCTGCGGCTGGGAGCGGCGACTCTGGTGGGTTACCTGATATTGGGTGCCCTAGGGGCTCCGGTCTTTGCGGGAACGCCTGAAAAGGGCATCGGGCTGGCCTATATGGTTGGTGGCACCGGGGGATATCTGCTGGGCTTTGTTGCAGCGGCCGTCGTCGTGGGCTGGGCCGCAGATCATCTGCGCAAACTTTTTCTGTGGCCCGCGATGTTGCTGGGCTTGGCGATGATCTATGTGCTGGGCCTTGGCTGGTTGGCGCAATTTGTGCCGGGTGACAAGATTCTCGCTTATGGGTTCACTCCGTTCATTGCCGGAGATCTGGTCAAGATCACGCTGGCAAGCGTTGCCGTGCTGGGCCTGCCCAGAGGGCTGCTTTCGCGCATTCGGGGAACCAAATCCGATGCTTGACGGCAACAAGGACCTGCGAAGTGACTGGACGGTCGACGAGGTGGAGGCGCTGCTGCGCCTCCCCTTGCTGGACCTGATCGGCTGGGCCAGCGCGATGCACCGGGCGCATCACGATCCCGAAGACATTCAAAAAGCGAGCCTGCTGTCGATCAAGACCGGTGGTTGCCCCGAGGATTGCGCCTATTGCCCGCAATCGGCACATCACCGTGAGGTGGAACTGACCAAAGAAAAGTTGATGAACCCGGCGCATGTGCTGTCGCTGGCAAAGCGGGCAAAGGCTGCAGGGGCCGAACGGTTCTGCATGGGCGCAGCTTGGCGGCAGGTGCGCGATGGCCAGGAATTTGACAAGGTGCTGAAGATGGTCTCGGGCGTGCGCGAGCTGGGGATGGAGGCCTGCGTCACGCTGGGCATGCTCAAGCCGCATCAGGCGCAACAACTGGCCGAGGCCGGGCTGACCGCCTATAATCACAACCTCGACACCTCGCCTGAGTTTTACGGCGAGATCATCGGAACGCGCACCTATCAGGACCGGCTGGAAACGCTGTCTTGTTGTCGGGATGCGGGTATTGATCTGTGCTGCGGCGGCATCATCGGGATGGGCGAAAGCATCCGCGACCGGGCGTCGATGCTGCAGGTACTTGCCGGGTTCGACCCGCACCCCGAAAGCGTCCCGATCAACGTGCTGATCCCGATTGAGGGCACGCCGCTGGCGCATCGCGAAAAGGTCGGTATCTTCGATCTGGTGCGGATGGTCGCCACGGCCCGGATCATCATGCCGAAGACCCGCGTCAGGCTGTCTGCTGGACGCTCGGATTTCTCGGCGGCGGAGCAGCTCCTGTGTTTTCTGGCAGGGGCAAACTCGGTCTTTTACGGCGACGTGTTGCTGACCGCCCCGAATGCCGGAACCGGGCAGGACCACGATATGTTCGAGTTGATTGGCGCCCTGAGCACTGACTGACGCAAAGCGCCGGAGTCAGGTCGCATTGCGCAATGGTTTCCATTTGCATATAGGCGACACCGACATGACCAGATATTGCAGGGAGTAAGCTGATGTCCAACACGCAACTGGAAACGGCCATCGAAGCCGCGTGGGACGCGCGCGATACTATCACGCCGGCTACCACCGGTGAACAACGCGAAGCGATCGAGGATACGCTGAACGCGCTGGACAGCGGCTCTCTGCGGGTGGCCGAGAAGCAGGGCGACGGGTCCTGGCATGTGAACCAGTGGGCCAAGAAGGCGGTTCTGCTGGGCTTCCGCATCAAGGATATGGAACAGCAGCAGGGCGGCCCGCAAAACGGCGGCTGGTGGGACAAGGTGGACAGCAAGTTTGCGGGCTGGGGCGACAACCAGTGGCGTGATGCGGGGTTCCGCGCGGTGCCCAACTGCGTGGTGCGCAAATCCGCCTTTATCGCGCCTGGCGTGGTGCTGATGCCGTCTTTCGTGAACCTCGGCGCCTATGTGGATGAGGGCACCATGGTCGACACCTGGGCCACCGTCGGGTCCTGCGCGCAGATCGGCAAGAACGTGCACCTATCCGGCGGCGTCGGCATCGGCGGCGTGCTGGAGCCGATGCAGGCTGGCCCAACCATCATCGAAGACAATTGCTTCATCGGGGCGCGCTCCGAAGTGGTCGAGGGCTGCATCGTGCGCGAAGGCTCGGTTCTGGGCATGGGCGTGTTCATCGGTAAGTCGACGAAAATCGTCGATCGCGAGACCGGCGAGGTCAGTTATGGCGAAGTGCCGCCCTATTCGGTGGTTGTGGCAGGTTCGATGCCATCCAAGAACAATATCAGCCTCTATTGCGCGGTGATCGTGAAGCGGGTGGATGAAAAGACCCGTTCGAAAACCGGCATCAACGAGTTGCTGCGGGACTGACCTGACAGGGTGCACTGACGGGCTGTGGAGTAATCTCTGCAGCCCTTGCTATGTGTCGTCCTCGGATCGGTTGTGCAGCATCCGTCCGATCGTGTTCATCAGGATCTGTGCCGCAAGGATAGCGGTGGTGCCTGAATGATCATAATCGGGGGCCACCTCGACCAGGTCCAACCCCACTATGGTACCCTGCTTGGTCAAGCCATCGAGCAATTCGAGCATCTCGTAGTAGAGAAACCCGCCATGGCTGGGTGTGCCTGTCCCCGGCGCGATGGACGGATCAAAGCCGTCGATGTCAATGGTCACATAGTACCGCGCGCCCGCCGGAATGCGGGCCAGCATACCCTCGACCCCCAGCTTGCGGAATTGCCGCACCGACAGAATGTCAGAACCCATCCTGCGGGCATCCTCATAACCTTCCTTGGCCGTGGACGAGACGTTGCGAATGCCAATCTGGCTGAGTCCAGTCACATAGCTCTTTTCCGCAGCGCGCCGCATCGGATTGCCATGGCCATAGCGGACCCCGTGGCGCTCATCGACAAAGTCCAGATGCGCGTCGATCTGGACAATATGGATTGGCCCCTGATCGTCAAAGGCGTTCACGCAGGGGATGTTGATCGAATGATCGCCGCCCAGCGTGATCGGGATCGCCCCAGCCTTGAGAATCTGCCGCACACCGTATTCGATATTGGCATGGCTTTTTAGCGTATCCGTGTGGATGATATCGGCATCGCCGATATCAACGATGCGCACGGCATCAGCGGGCAGGTAGGTGACATCATCCTCGTGGTCATAGGCACCGCCGTGACCAAAGGAAAACAGCGTCGATGCCTCGCGGATCGCCCGCGGCCCAAACCGCGCGCCTGCACGCCACTGGGTTCCGAAATCGAACGGTGCGCCAAGGATCGCCACATCGGCGTCGATGGCCTCCCAATCCTGCACATATGGCGATTTGCCGAAGGTCGATATGCCGACAAAAGGAAGATTCAGGCGACCTGCTTCATATCCGTGCTGCGTCATATGCGGTCCTTTCGGGTTCCGGGGTTCCGTCTGCCAGGCGTTAGGGCCAGACCGTGCCGTTATATGGCAGCAACCGCGCTCGCAAAGCTATAGTCAGTTGGCGCCTTGAGTTGTCGGGGTTTCTGACCCGCTGGGTACAGATGACAAAGGGCAAGAGATCAGTCGCCGGTATTGGCAGCTGTTTCTGGCACCATTTGCTTCTTTGTTCTGTCTTCTTGATTTGGGGTCAGTTGAACTGACGAGCACAGCAGGTGTGGACCGGTTTGGGCCGCAGGGTGTCTGATTGTCGGGGTTGTTAGCGTCAGGCGGCCTGAACGGGATGTGACTCAGTCAGGATTGCATGCAGCTTGGCGGGGTCCAGATTGGACCGGAGCTTGTTGCAGATTGCCTGGTCCCGCAGCGTGCGAGACACCAGCGCCAGCGCCTTGAGGTGTTCAACACCTGCGTCTTCGGGTGCAAAAAGCGCAAAGGCGATATCGACGGGTTGCCGGTCCACGGCACCGAAATCGATGGGTTTTTCCAGCAGGATGAAGACGCCCGAGACCTTGTCGAGTGTTGACAGCCGAGCATGCGGCAAGGCGACGCCATGCCCGACGCCGGTCGGCCCTAGGCTTTCGCGTTCCAACAAGGCCTCGACCGTTGTTTCCGGGTTCTGTCCATGCACGGCAAAGGCCAGATCGGCGATCTCCTGAAACAGACGCTTCTTGCTCGAAGCTGTCGAGAATACCCTCACAGCTTCGGGTTTGAGGATGCTTGAAAGCTCCATCTGTGCTTGCTCCGCATTTCGTGCCACCGCGAACGGTGACACCTTTGTCTGTTTCTTGCCTATTACGGGTCGATCCAACCGATATTGCCGTCTTCGCGGCGATACACGACGTTCAACCCGTCTTTGTTCTCGTTCCGAAAAACCAGCACCGGTGCACCAGCCAGTTCCATCTGCATCACGGCCTCGCCAACCGACAGGGACGGAATCTGCGTTTCCATTTCTGCCACGATGATGGGCTGCAGGGATGCCGGTTCTGCGGCTTCGGTCGATTCTTCAGAAGCGAGGATATAGGACGACGCGCCAAAAAGTTCAACTGGCTCTGAGCGATCCTTGTGGTGGTCCTTCAACCTGCGCTTGTACCTGCGCAACTGGGTTTCCATCTTGTCGCAGCATCCCTCAAAAGCCGCATAGATTTCAGTGGCATGGGCCTTGGCCTGGGCGGTCAACCCGGTCGAAAGATGCACGGTTGTTTCGCATACATATTCATGCGCCGAGCGCGAAAACACGACGTTGGCATCGGTGGGGCGCTGGGCATATTTCTGGATGACCTCGCCAAGTTCCGTCTGCACATGAGTCTGCAGAGATTCGCCAATATCAATCTGTTTTCCGCTGATCTGGTAACGCATGTGATCTCCTTCACAATTCACGCCCGGTGTCGCACCAAAAACCGATGCGTCTTTACTTGCGGGCGGTGGGGACAGGCATGGCGTGCGGTTCATGAGCGGGTTTCTCCCCGGAAAAGGGACACCTGGAACCCGTGATAAAGCACAGCTCTGCCATGTTCCAATTGAGGCAAGAGACAGGCGGAGAGTCAATGGCAACCGGGTCGAAAATCAGAGATTTCGCCGCATGAATCTGTCAGAACTTCGCGGATCAGGTGATGCGGAAGTTCTCGCCAAGGTAGACTCGGCGCACGTTTTCATTGTCGACAACTTCGGCAGGCGTGCCTGACATCAAGACCTGACCATCGTGCAGAATATAGGCACGGTCCACGATTTCGAGCGTTTCGCGCACATTGTGGTCGGTGATCAACACGCCGATCCCGCGTTTCTTGAGATCGGCCACCAAATGCCGGATATCTCCGACGCTGATCGGGTCGACCCCTGCAAAGGGTTCGTCCAGCAGCAGGTATTTGGGTTTGGCCGCCAGGCAACGGGCAATCTCGACCCGCCGCCGTTCCCCGCCCGACAGCGCCAGCGCGGGGGCGCGGCGCAGATGCTCGATCGAGAAATCCGACAACAACTCTTCCAGCCTTTCCTTGCGCTTGTGGCCGTGTTTCTCGGCTACGTCGAGCACGGCTGAGATATTGTCCTCGACGCTCAGCCCACGAAAGATCGACATCTCTTGCGGCAGATAGCCAATGCCAAGGCGTGCGCGGCGATACATCGGCAGGGTGGTGACATTCTGGCCATCAATGGTAACGGTCCCGGCCTCGGGAAAAACCAGGCCCGCAATGGCGTAGAATGTGGTGGTCTTACCTGATCCGTTGGGACCCAGCAGCGCGACCACCTCGGACCGGTCCAGCGACATCGACACGTCGCGGATCACCGTGCGCTTGCTATAGGACTTGCGCAGCTTGTCGATCCTGAGGCCTGACTTGCCCTCGGTCACTGTCAGATCGGCGCGGGCCATCAGTCGCCTTCCGGGTTCAGGATGGTTTTGACGCGCCCGGTCAGCTGCGCCGTGCCGGTTACCAGATTGACCACCATCTCGTTCGAGGTCACCGTGTTCTGGCCCTGGGTCAGCAGCACGTCACCGGTCATGACGATCACACCGGATTCGATCGTGTAGTCGGCCCTTTCGGCCTGCGCCGCGTCTGGTCCGCTGACCAGCACGACATCGCCGGTCGCCTCCATCCGCTGAATGCCGGATTTCTCTTTCTCGTAAATCACCAGCACCCGCTTGGCCGACAGGCGCATCTCGCCCTGTGAGATAAAGACATTGCCGGTGAACTCGGCCGAGCCGTCTTCCTGATTGACGTCGAGATTGTCGGCGGTGACCTCGACCGGCAGGCTCGGGTCGGCCTTGACCGCGCCAAAAGCGACATTGGCACCCTGCGCCGCAACGGCGGCCCCGAAGAGCGTAATCAACACACAAAGGCACAGGGTACGGAAATGGTTCACAGCTTATCTTTCGGATGTCTTAGGGTCGTATATCAGTTTAACGCCGTTTTTGAATAGAAGATGGACGGGGCCATCATTGTTTTTTGGTCCCAACTCCATGCTTCCGGCGGTAAATTCCCCGATCGGCCCGTTTCCCGCGATGTCTCCGGGGGCGCTTCCGGCCACCTCTCGCGTCGACGTATTAAGGAGGTCGGTGGTCACTTCCAGCCCGTCTGCCGTGGTGATAACGACATTCCCAACGAAGGTCGCAACCTCGTCTTCCATCGACAGATGGCCCGAATTGGCGGTCAGGTTGATATGGCCGCCATTGTTCAGTGTCAGCGACGCGCGCAGGTTGCTGGCCTCGGCGGGGCTGAAGGCGCCGCCAGGGCTCACAGCATCTGCGGTGAACTGGATCTCTTCGCCCTTTTCGGTGACGCCGCTGAAAAAGGGTTCGGTGATCTGCTGATCCCGGATGCGTTCGATCACATCCCCTTCCGCAAAGGGGATGGTGGATTCGGGGTCGACACTGTCTGACAGCAGGAAAAGAGAGGAGAGCAGACCCAACGCCGCAAGCGGCAGCAGCACCTTGAGGAACTGCACCAGTCGGGAATGGCTGTCCACCTTGCCGCCCCTTTCAGCCCAGACCGACGCGCAGGCAGTCGTGGATCTTGATCAGGCCGCGTGCGGTCTGGTCTTGCTCGGGGGCAACCACGAACAAGCAGGTGATCTTGCGCTTATCCATGATCGAGACCGCCTCTTCGGCAAGCGAGTCGGGCGAGATCGTGGTCGGGTCTTCGGTCATCACGTCACCTGCCGTGCGGGTCAGCAGGCCGTCCATATGACGCCGCAGGTCACCGTCGGTAATGATGCCCAGCAGCGCGTTATCCGTTCCCGTCACACCGGCCACGCCAAAGCCTTTCTGGCTCATTTCAAGCAGCACATCGCTCATGTCGGTATCCGCTGCGACCAGGGGCAGGTCCTCGCCGGTATGCATCAGGTCGCTGACCTTGCTCAGCCGCGCGCCCAGCTTGCCGCCGGGATGGAAGTCGCGGAAATTCTCGGGCCGGAAATCGCGGTATTTCATCAGCGCAATCGCCAGCGCATCCCCCATCGCCAGCGTCAATGTGGTCGAGATCGAGGGGACGATCCCATAGCCGCAGGCCTCGCCCAGAGACGGGATCAGCAGATGCACATCCGCTTCTTTCATCAGCGTGCTTTCCGGCTTGCTGGACAGCCCGATCAGCGGGATGCCGAAGCGGCGGGTGAAGGCCAGCAGATTGGCCAGCTCGGGCGCTTCGCCCGAGTTCGAGATTGCCAGAACCACATCGCCCTTGGACAGCATGCCCAGATCGCCATGGCTGGCCTCGGCAGGGTGCACGAAATAGGCCGGTGTGCCTGTGCTGGCCAGCGTGGCCGCGATCTTGTGCCCGATATGGCCCGATTTGCCGATGCCGCTGACGATCACCCGCCCGGTGGCGTCGAGGATCATCTGCACCGCCTGTTCAAATCGCGCGTCCAGCCCATCGCGAAGCACCTCAAGCGCTTTCGCTTCATCGGTGATGACTTGTCGGGCCGTGCTCAGAAGGGTGTTTGTTTCGGTCATGAATGTGCAAAAATGTCCGTTTCCGGCCAGCCGGCCAGATCCAGCCGGGCGCGGGTGGGAAGAAAGTCGAAGCAAGCCTGCGCGATGTCGCTCCGGCCCTCACGCTCAAGCCGTGCGTTCAGCCTGTCGCGCAGTTGATGCAGATAAAGGACATCCGAGGCCGCATAATCCAGCTGCGCATCGCTCAGCGTCTCGGCCCCCCAATCGCTCATCTGCTGCTGTTTCGAGATGTCGATGCTGAGCAGTTCCTGACACAGATTCTTGAGCCCATGCCGGTCGGTATAGGTGCGCACCAGACGGCTGGCGATCTTGGTGCAATAGACAGGCGCGGCCAGCGCCCCAAAGGCGTGATACATTGCAGCAACATCGAACCGTCCGAAATGAAACAGTTTCAGCACATTCGGGTCGGTGAGCATGGCGCAGAGATTGGGGGCCTCGGTCTGGCCTTTCTCGACCTGGACGATATGTGCGTCGCCGTCGCCGCCTGACATCTGGATCACGCAGAGCCTGTCGCGATGCGGGTTCAGCCCCATGGTTTCGCAGTCGATCGCCACCACTGGCCCAAGGTCCAGCCCGTCGGGCAGATCGTTTTTGTAGAGATGATTTGCCACCGGCAGGTCCTTCGTTACATACGCGGCCCGAGATAGGGTGTTTTGGCCCCGAACTCAACCGGGCCGATCCGGCGTGGGCGGGTCCAGCTCCGGCAGGTGGCGGCCATGATCCGAGATGATCACAAAGACATCCGACCGATCCAGCACCGGTGCCAGCGCGCGCGTGGCCTGATGAGTCAGGCGGTCGACCTCGGTCCCGGTCAAGGCGCGGGCTGGTGTCAGGTAGATCGCCACCTGATAAGAGCGGCCCAGCTTGCTGAGCGCCAGATCAACCACCTTGCCGGGCCAGTCCGCGAAAACCTCACGTAAGGCCCGGCGCGCCTTGATCAGTTCGGAGGGCGGGGCGGTGGCCCCAGCCAGTTCGGCCAGCCCGCTGGTGAAGCTGCTCCAGTAGGTGCTGATGGCAAAACCGCATAACAGAATGACGATCAGCGAGTCCCCGATCGGCGTGATGGGCGCGAGCACGCTGTCGCGCAAATAGTAGACACCGATCAGGCCGATCCCGGCCACCATGGTGACCGCCCCGTCAAAGGCGGCGGAACTGGCCTCGATCCGCAGCATGCCGCTGACCTTTCCGCCCTTGCGCCATGCCATGTAGTGAAACGCCCAGAGCGCCAGACATGTGGCACTAATCAGCAGGAAGTAGACAATAACCGGCCCCATCTGGACTTCGGGAATGGGCTTGCCGATCAGGTACGCATAGATCCGTGTTGCGGCGCCGAGGATGGCGAAGATCACCACGCCCAGCAGGGACAGGGCGCGGAAGGTGGTAAAGATCGCCTCATCCGCCGCATAGCCCCAGGGGCGGTGACGGTCGGGGATAGCATTGACGCGTTTGCGGATGCGCAGGGCAAAATAGCCCGCAACAAAACCCACCAGTGAGAAGAGCCCATCCACCAGAATGGCTTGCGAGTTTGACAGCACCGCCGCGACGACCCCGGCAGCACCCATCAACAGGTTCGCAACCATACTCAGGCGGAAGGCGCGGGCCTCGCTCTGCGCGGCGCTCTTGGCATGTGACATCGTTGCGTCTCCCTTGCTGATCTCGACTGTATCAATCCGCGAAACCAGCGCCCGGTCAATCTGATCGGAGTTGGGGTTTGTCCGGCGATCACGCAAGAATGAAGTTGAATTGCGCGGCTATCTGCCGATGATTGCGCCATTGCGCTTGAGCCGATATCGGTTCGGCGTGATATAACATGGCAGAAACATAGTCCCGCGCCGACAAGCGGCGCACCGAGCAGAAAGTGACCGTTCCCATGAAAAGCGTAAAGATTACCGCAGCTGTCGCCCTTGTCGCACTGAGTGCCTGTACCGATCCGGCAACGCTGGCCTCGCAGACCGATCCGAACAAGAACACCAAACAGGGCGCCCTGATCGGCGGGCTGGTTGGTGCGGGTGTTGGCGCGATCGCCAATGATTCCGATCCGGGTCTTGGCGCATTGGCCGGGGCAGCGATTGGCGCCGCAGCCGGTGGCATCGCCGGTAACCAACTGGACAAGCAGGCCGCCGAGCTGCGCCAGCAATTGGCCAATGACGGCATCACAATCGTCAACCAGGGCGACCGCCTGCTGGTCTCGCTGCCCAGCGACATCACCTTCGACACCGACAGCGCCACCGTGCGTCCTGCCTTGCGGAGCGAGGTGAGCAAAGTGGCGCAGAACCTGCTGCGCTACCCGAATTCCACCATTCAGGTCGTCGGCCATACCGACAGCGATGGCGATGCCGGGTATAACCTGAACCTGTCCGAGCGGCGCGCCAACTCGGTGGCCGACATCCTGCAGGCCGGTGGCGTGACCTATGACCGGATCACCATTATCGGCCGGGGCGAAGAGGTGCCCATCGCCTCCAACCTGACCGCAGCAGGGAAAGCGCAGAACCGGCGCGTCGAGATCTATATCATTCCACGCAATTCCTAATCGCGGCTCTGCAATTCTCAACACCTGATGCGCGCGGGCAGGGCTTTGGCCTTGCCCGTTCTCGCGCTAGATCAGGGCAAACGCATCTGATGGAGAAATTGCATGTCGGCCCCTGTTCTTGTTGGTATTTCCGGATCGCTGCGACGCGAGGCCACCAATCGCAAGCTCATGCGCGAGGCGGCGCGGTTGTTTGGCCCCTCCGAGTTCATCGAAGCTGACCTGAACCTGCCGCTTTATGATGGCGATGTGGAAGCCGAGGCCGGCATCCCCGAAGCGGTGCAGGTGCTGACCGATCAGATTGCGCGGGCCCATGCCATCGTCATCTCGTCCCCGGAATACAACAAGGGCCCCTCCGGCGTTCTGAAAAATGCGCTGGACTGGGTGAGCCGCACCAAGGGCAATCCCTGGGCCGACAAGCCCGTCGCCGTGATGTCCGCCGCCGCAGGCCGCGCAGGCGGCGAGCGGTCGCAGATGATCCTGCGGACCTTTCTGGTGCCCTTTCAGCCCCGCCTGATCACCGGTCCCGAGATCCACGTGGCCAGCAGCTCGGCCGAGTTTCATGATGATGGCCGGTTGAAGAATGAGCGCTATGAACAGTCATTGCAGGCACTGATGGAGAAGCTGCGTGCTCAGATCGCCTAAGTCGCCTTATTAGGCTCGGAAAGTGCAGCATACCGAGACCCACAGCGATCCACTGGACCCCGCCCGCGCCGCGGCGGGGCTTATTACGCTTGGCCGGGCTGAGACGGTTGCGCAGGGCGGTCCCTTGCCGCTGTTCTTTCACCATCTCTATTTCTGGTCTCCTCAGCCGCCGGAGGCTTTGGGCCGCGACGGGCACCCGCGCGTAGGGCAGGGCGGGTTGATCCCGGATATGGGGCTGCCACGCCGGATGTGGGCTGGTGGTCGGCTGACCTTCCACCAGCCGCTTCTGGCTGGACAAGATGCAGAGCGGCGCTCGGTTCTTGAAGTGTCGAACACGAAACAGGGCCGCTCCGGCCCGTTAGGGTTCGTCACCTTGCGGCACGATTATCATCAGGGCGGGCGAATCTGCGTGACGGAATGGCAGGATCTGGTCTATCGCGAAGACCCCGCGCCGGGCGTGCCGCCCCCGGTGCCGCTCGTCGCGCGCACCGACGAGACCGAAAGGCGCATTGTCCGGTTCGACAGTACGCTCTTGTTTCGATACTCAGCGCTGACCTTCAACGGTCACCGCATCCACTATGATCTGGACTACGCCCGCGAGGTCGAGGGTTATGCCGGGCTGGTGGTGCATGGGCCGCTGCTGGCGCAGTTGCTGATGCTGTTCGCGCAGGATCTTTGCGGGCCGGTGGTGCGTTTCAGCTTTCGCGCCACCGCACCGCTGACCCATACGGAAACCGCCGAATTGTGTCTCAAGGATCAGGCCCTATGGGTGCGCGGCCCGGATGGGCGCCAGTGTATGGAGGCCCAGTTCAGAGCGATTTCTCAGGCCTGAAATCCTCGGGGATGTCGTCTTTGCGGTCCAGCATCAGATCGGCCATCACCTGGGCGATCTTCGGGGCCATGCCAAAGCCGATCTTGAAGCCGCCATTGGCGATGAATTGACCGGGATGTAGCGGGTGGTCGCCCAGCATTGGTGCGCGGCTGCGCGCGCGGGGCCGCAAACCAGCCCAACGCTCGATCACCTCAGCGCCATGCAGTACCGGCAGAGCGCGCGTGGCCCGGTCTAAAACATCGTCCAGCGCAGAATCGATCTTGTTAGGGTCACTAAAGTCCCGTTCCGAAGTGGAGCCGATCGCGACCGTGCCATCCGCATGGGGCACGATATGCACCGCATCCGCAAAGATCTGCGGTACCTCGCCCGCGTTGAACCGCAGCAGAGCAGCCTGACCTTTGACGCCATTGCCCACAGTCTTGCCGAACGCCCGGCTGAGCTCTGCCAGATCATACACACCGGTGGCGTGCAGAACCTGTCCGGCATCCGCTGCCTCACTCACAATCTGCGCCCCCAATGCCGTCAGCGCCGCACTCAGCGCGGCGCAGGCACGACGTGGATGCATGCGAGCAGTGAGCGTGTCGTGGATCACATAGCCGGCGGGCGAAGCCGGGGCCCAGTTTCCAACCTCGGCGACCGGACGCACCGACCAGTCCGCCGCGCCTTGCCAAAGCGAGCGGACCGAAACCTCACGCGCGCGTGCCAATTGCAGTGCCTTGTCGTCGAGGATCGGCTGCAACCGCCCCAGCCGCGCATAGCCGGGAGAGACGCCGCCCGTGGCCTCGACATCGCGCCAGAACGGTTCGGCCAGCATCAGGCTATCGAATTGAAACGCCTTCTTGGCATTCCAGTTCTCGGGCACATGCGGGGCCAGGGCACCGACCAGCCCGCCGGACGATCCCGCACCGGGGCCGTTCGGGTCCACCACCTGCACCTTCGCGCCGCGCCGAGCGCAAACCCAGGCGATCGAGAGCCCGAAGATGCCCGCCCCGCGAATGGTGATATCGATGCTTGCCAAGATCGCCGCCTTTCTCCAGTGTCGCGCCGTTGCGGATATCTCTAGAGCGCAATCCGACAAGTGTGAAACGGTTTCGGATCAAGCGGCGCTTCGGAAAACGGGTGGATCAAGGCATGAGCGACCAACGCGCCGAACTCAGTTGGACCGAGGCCGGAGTTCCAGTGTCCGACCGGTTCGACGATCCCTATTTCTCGCTCCAGAACGGGCTGGAAGAGACACGCCACGTGTTTCTGGCGGGTAATGACCTGCCGGGACGGTTCGCTAAGGGCTTTCACATTGCCGAATTGGGTTTTGGGACCGGTCTGAACATGCTGACCGCCTGGGCCGAGTGGGAGCGTAGCGGGCAGACCGCTCCGCTAGGCTTCACCAGTTTTGAGGCATTTCCGATGGCGCAGGATGAAATGGCCCGCGCCTTGGCCGCCTTTCCCGAGCTTGCGCCCTGGGCGGATCGGTTCCTGAGCGGTTGGAACGGACAGTCCTGCGATCTAGAAAGTCTTCATCTGCGCGTCATTCACGGCGATGCTCGCGAGACGCTTGGCACTTGGGATGGGCGGGCGGATGCCTGGTTCCTCGACGGCTTCTCACCCGCGCGCAATCCCGAGCTTTGGCAGCCTGACTTGATGGCAGAGGTGGCTGCCCATACGCGGCAAGGCGGAACTGCAGCGACCTATACGGCGGCCGGTTTCGTGCGGCGGGGGCTGGAGGCGGCAGGCTTCTCCGTCACTCGCAGCCCCGGCTATGGCCGCAAGCGGCACATGACCCGCGCGGTGAAACTGTGAGCCAGCAGAACAACATCCCCGCAGGTGTCGCGCTGATGCTTGCGGCGACGGTGATCTTTGCCCTGCAGGACGGTATCTCGCGCCACCTGGCGGGGACCTATAACACCTACATGGTGGTGATGATCCGCTACTGGTTCTTCGCAGCCTTTGTGGTGGCACTTGCCGCGCGCCGGTCTGGTGGTATTCGGCAAGCGGCGCGCACCGATCAGCCCGGCTTGCAAATCCTGCGCGGGTTGCTTTTGGCCACCGAGGTTTGTGTCGCAGTTTATGGCTTCACCATTCTGGGCCTGATCGACAGCATGGCCGTCTTCATCTGCTATCCGCTGATTATTGCGGCTCTAAGTGGGCCTATTTTGGGTGAACAGGTCGGTTGGCGGCGCTGGATGGCGATTGTTGTCGGTTGCATCGGCGTGCTGATCATCCTGCAACCGGGTCGGGGTGTTTTTAACATCTGGGCGGTGATCCCATTGATCTCGGCCCTTTTGTTTGCGCTTTACGGGTTGCTGACCCGCTATGCCGCCCGCCGCGACACTGCCGAGACCAGCTTTTTCTGGACCGGCCTGGCCGGGGCTGTCGCGATGACCTGTATCGGGCTCTGGTTCTGGCAACCGATGAGTCCGCCGGACTGGGGTTGGATGGCCGCGCTGTGCGTCAGCGGCGCCCTGGGCCACTGGGTGCTAATCAAATGCTATGAAATGGCCGAGGCCAGCGCGGTGCAGCCCTTCGCCTATTTCCACCTGCTGTGGAGCGCGATCCTCGGCATCGTGGTGTTCAATGAGCACCTCAGAACATCCGTCGTGGTCGGTGCAGCGCTGATCGTTGCCGCGGGGTTGTTCACCTTATGGCGCGAACGCGCTCAGGGTCGATCCCGATAGCTCTGTCGAAAACGGCACCGGCAGCGGGTCTTTCCCCAACCGTGCCCGGTAAACTGGCAGGCTTTCGGTGACGCGCATGACGTAGTTTCGGGTTTCCTTGAACGGGATGTGCTCGATCCAATCGATCATATCCACCGAACTGCGGCGCGGATCGCCGAAGCGCTGCATCCACGAAATCGGGCGGCGCGGACCGGCATTATATCCGGCGGCCATCATGACCACATTGCCGTTGAAATCGCCCGCCAGACCCGCAAGGTAGTTTGCGCCCAGCTTGGCATTGTACTTCCAGTCCGAGGTCAGTCGGTCGGTCCTGTGCCCGCCCAGAACGCCCAAATCCTTGGCCACCAGTTTCGCCGTCGCAGGCATCACCTGCATCAGCCCGCGCGCGCCTGCGCCGCTGATCACCACCGGATCGAACTCGCTTTCGCGCCGGGCGATGGCCAGAGTCATCTCTTTTGCCATCGGCAGGTTCAGCTTGGCAACCGGGTGCACCGGGTAATACGCCGCATGCAGCACCTGACCGGTGCGCGCGGCGCGTTTCGAGATCATCACCGCCAGATGCGACTCGCCCTTGTCGATGGCCATCTCGCCCAACTGCGCGGCTTGCACAGAATCCAGGCTCTCAGCCAGATGAGTCAGAAATCGTTCCGACAGATCCCGTTCGCCGATCTGTTGCAGCAGCAGACCCGCCTCCAGCACGCTGGAATTGGTGAATGCAGCATCCTGCCAGGGCGGATGATCGGGTGGGCTGGCTAGGTTCGCATCGAAGGGCCGCCCGATCTGCTCGGCGGCCAGGAGCCCATAGAACGAAGTCTGGTATTCGGCACCCATCGCATAGGCCTCATGCGCCTTGTCGGCATCACCTGCCGCTGCATAGGCCCGTCCCTTCCAGTAGCCCGCGCGCCCTTTCGAGATCGGGGACTGGATCGCTGCATCGAAACGCTCGAAATGCTGCGCAGCGGTGTTGGGATCGTTCAAGCGACGCAGCGCGATATAGCCCGCAAGCCATTCAAGATCGGCATAGGCATAGCCCATATCCGGCGTCATGTGATGGCGCGCGGCCATGCGATAGGCCTTATCAGGGTCTCCATTGCGCATTTCCAGCCGGGTCAGTCGGCGGCGGCGCTCGGCCCATTGGTCGGGCTCTCCCAACGCCTCCGCGCTGGAAGAGCGTTCCAGCATCAGATCGATGGCGCTGTCGTCCAACTCCTTGCGGTCCCGCCACACGAAGCGTTCATAGGCGAGCCCAGGAGAATCCATCAGCGACGCGGGGATCGCCTTGATCTTGCTATCCACGCCCGGCGCCATACCACGCAAGGCGATCCGCGCCTCAGCCAGCTTCTGCTGGCCAGAACTGACCAGCGGCAACATCTGTTTGGCGCTGACCATATGCCCGTGCCACAACATCCTGTCGAGCCGGGCGGCATGATGCGGCTTCAGCAATCGGCTGAAATTCTCCAGATAATCCTTCTGCAACCCGCTGCCCATCGGCATGGTGCGCCAGGCTTTGACCAGTTCCGCCTCGGCATCGCCCTGATGTCCCGTCGATTTCAGCGCCACGGCATAGTTCAACGCGCCTTCCGCGGACTGGGGCGGTTTTCCCGCATAGAAATTCAGCACACGTTCGGGATCAGCATTGGTGAAGCTGGGCTCGCTCTTGCGGCGCAGCCAATCCAGCCCCGGCCAATCGGCGCGGCGGTCCAGAAACACCAGCACATCGCCCGAACTGCCGAACCCGTTGCGCAGCCAGTGCCAGACGATGACGTCGCGGGACACAGAGCCGCGCCGGCCCGAAACCCTAAGGGCTTCGTTCCAGTCGCCTTTGCGCATTTGCGCCAAACCGGCACGCAAATCCCCGGCCGGATCGGCCCCCGCGGGGGCGGATGCCCAAAAACCAACACCAATTAGGACGACAAGAGCGGATAGAACGCGTGAGATCACTTGCATTTCCCGGCAAACCAAGGCTAGAGCCTTTCACGATAAGCCGTGCGCCGCCGGGATCAACTCACATTTGTGCCGGTGCGCTTGATTGGCGCGCATTCCGTGCGTCGTGGCCGAATTCTAGGGAGCGTTCCATGTTCAAAGGCTCAATGCCTGCCCTCGTCACCCCGTTCCGCAACGGCGAGCTCGATCTGGAAACGCTCAAACGTCTGGTTGAGTGGCATATCAGCGAGGGATCGACCGGTTTGGTGCCGGTTGGAACCACCGGTGAAAGCCCCACCCTGAGCCACGACGAGCATGAATCCGTGATCGAAGAGGTTGTTAAAACCGCTGCAGGTCGGGTGCCGGTGATTGCGGGGGCGGGATCGAACAACACGATCGAAGCGATCCGCTTTGTCGAATTTGCCGCCCGCGTCGGCGCGGATGCGGCGCTTGTGGTCACGCCCTATTATAACAAGCCGACTCAGCGGGGCATGGTCGCGCATTTCACGGCGCTGCATGATTGCGCTGATGTGCCGATCATCATCTACAATATTCCCGGCCGCTCAATCGTTGACATGACGCCCGAAACCATGGGTGAGCTGGCGCAATTGCCCCGCATCGTCGGCGTCAAGGACGCGACCGGTGATCTGGCCCGCGTCAGCCAGCAGCGGGCAAGTTGCGGCAAGGATTTCATACAGCTCTCGGGCGAGGATGCGACCGCGCTGGGCTTCAATGCCCATGGCGGTGTCGGCTGCATCTCGGTCACTGCAAATGTCGCGCCACGCCTCTGCGCCGAATTCCAGCAGGCAACCTTGCGCGGCGATTACGCCGCCGCGCTCGACTATCAGGACAAGCTGATGCCGCTGCATGAGGCGATCTTTATGGAGCCCGGACTGGTCGGGGCGAAATACGCCATGAGCAAGCTGGATCTTTGTTCAGAAGAGGTGCGGCTGCCGCTCACCTGCCTCGAAGACAGCACCAAGGCCGCCATCGACGCTGCCATGCAACATGCGGGCCTGATCTAAGACCCGCAGGCCAAGAGGGGGCTGGCCCCCTCTTGGCAACCTTTATCAGCGCTTTCCGTAATACAGACCGACCACATGTTCGGCCTGGGCAAAGAACAGCCAGCGCGAGGTGGCGACGCCTGCCAGATGGGACAGGACTGCAATCAGCGCGAAGAGGTGGCCGAAGGGCAGCAGCAGCAGTATCCCAGGTACGACGAAGGCCAAGCCAAAGGCGATGATCCGCAGCTTGTCGCTATGCTTGCGCCCCACCACATGCACGAATTCACGCAGCAGATAGTTGGTACCTGTATGGGGCGGCTCGAACGCGCGCACGCTGCCGCGTGTGCCCAGGCCGGTCGCAGTGCCCAGATCCGTGCCCGAATGCGCAAGGGCCCGATCACCCATCTGCCAATAGCCCAACTGCACCAAGGCCGCGACCAGCAGCAAGGGCAGCGCGGCCCCGACCTGCCCGGCCAGCAAGGCGCCGCCCGCCAGGCTGAAGGACAGAAACATGGCCGGTGTCAGCTTCATATTCCAGCGCGGGATCGTCCTGAGCTGGGTATAGATCATCGAGGTGGTGAAGACGGTCAGAATGGAAAAAACAGAGCCTAACAGACCCAGAAGCCCCCATCTCTGGCCCAGAAACACCACTCCCAGCGCGTAGAGTCCCATCAGGACCAGCGCGATCACCGCGCACCAGCCTTCGCGGCTGAGCCAGCTGGACTTCCATTGCGTGAACGCTTTCAGCGCGCGCTCGGGATGACCAAGATGGAAGGTCGAGGCCATCAGCCCGCCAACCGCCAGCGCATAAGCGATGGCAAAGAAGGTAAAGGCGACCCAGCCGGTGACATCGGGCAGGCCAAGGCCCAGAAAGAATAGCAGGCCAAATCCGAGGCCGGACAGAGTGGTGAAGACGATGACGGATGGTGCGGGATGCATCAGCGAGATCCTCCGGGCATTTTGTCGAGCGCCTTGTCCAGCCAGCCAAGAAACCCGCCAGCTTCTTCGGCGACCGGTGCCAGCAGCGGTGCAAGAATGTCGATCTGTTCGTCGATCTGGTCCTTGGGGCGCGGGGGCAGGTATTTGTTCACCGGCTTGGTGTCCATTTCGGGCATCAGGTCCATGCCGCCGCGCTCTGCGGTCAATTTGCTGACATGGCTGTCGGGATCGGCGAAGTCGCCGAAATGGCGCGCGCCCGCCGGGCAGGTGCGCACGCAGGACGGCACGCGGTCTTCCTCGGGCAGGTTTTCGTTGTAGATCCGGTCTACGCAGAGCGTGCATTTCTTCATCACGCCCTCGGCCTGGTCCAGCTCGCGTGCGCCATATGGGCAGGACCAGGCGCAGAGACCGCAGCCGATGCAATCGCTTTCATTGACCAGAACGATCCCGTCCTCGACCCGCTTGTAGCTGGCCCCGGTGGGGCAGACGGTGACGCAGGGCGCATCCTCGCAATGCAGGCACGATTTCGGGAAGTGGATCAGCTGCGCGGGGCCTGTCTCGGGCTGCACCTCATAGGAATGCACCCTGTTCAGGAAAGTGCCCGAAGGATCTGCGCCATAGGGGTTCTGATCGCTGAGCGGCGCGCCGTAATTCTCGGTGTTCCAGCCTTTGCAGGAAATCACGCAGGCATGGCAGCCGACGCAGGTGTCCAGGTCGATGACCAGGCCCATCTTGCGCTCGGTCGTGGTGGGTAGCTCGGTCATGGGCCTGGCTCCATCTCAAAACAGTGTCGGGCGAAGTGTCGAATATCGGCGTTGAAGCGGTCGGGTTCTTCCCAGAACGGGCTGTGGCCGCACTCCTCATAGATCAGCACCCTGGCCGTGGGGATCGCCGCGGCTGCTTCTTCTCCGACCATCGGCGGCGCGGGGCGGTCATGCGCGCCCCACAGGATCAGCGCCGGGACGCGCATCTTGGCCAGATAGGGGCGGTAATCCTCGTCGCGTTGCCGCGCGGCCTTTCGGATATGCGGTGGGCAGAGCATGTTGAACCCGACCATGCGGGCCAGGTCATCCGGGTTGGGTTGTTGATGAAAACAGGCTCTGACAAAGGCCAAAGTGGCCGAAAGGTTTGCGGCTTGATCGGATGTCGTCATTCCGGCGGCGACAACGGCGTCATCCGCTGCGCGGGCATCGCGCGCCGCTGTCGCCATATGTGAGCCGGTTGTGGCAAAGGAATCCACCAGGCAGAACCCGGAAATGCCCTGATCGCCGAAATGTTTGACATAATCCCCGGCCACCGCGCCGCCCATCGACCAGCCAGCCAGCACGGGACGATCCAGCGACAGCGCATCGATGATGGCAGCCACATCCGAGGCCCAGGGCAGGGAATTGTCATAAGCCCCGGCGTCATCGGGTTTGTCCGAGGCGCCATGCCCACGCAAATCCGGCATGATAAGCCGAAACTCTTCTGCCAGCGGATATTGTCGTTCCCAGCTCAGATGGTGTTGCGACCAGCCATGAATCAACAGGATGGGTGGCGCCTCTTCGGGGCCGAGATCGAAGACCTCCAGTCTGACGCCATCATGCCCGGTGATCCGGTGCTGTCTCATTTCCCGACCTTCCAGGCCAGAGCGTCCGGCCCTTGACCAACCGGAGACTTGATCGGCGCAAATTCGGGCTGGCTCTGTGCTTCGCCTGGGGCGGCAGCCTTTTCGATTTTCACCTTCAGGTCGAACCAGGCCGCCTGACCGGTGACCGGGTCAGAATTGGCCCAGCGCAGCCCATCGCCCTTGGGCGGCAACAATTCGTGGATCAGATGGTTAAGCAAGAAGCCTTTGGTGGCTTCCGGCGCGTCATCGCTCAGCGCCCAGGCCCCCTTGCGCTTGCCAATGGCGTTCCAGGTCCAGACGGTGTTTTCGTTGAGCGAGGCCATCTCCATCACCGGTACGGTGATGGCGCCATGCGGGGACGAGACGCGCGCCCAGTCGCCATCACTCAGCCCGTGTTTGTGCATCAGCTTGGTCGGCACATAAAGCGGGTTGCGTCCGTGCAACTGGCGCAGCCAGGCGTTCTGCGTGCCCCAGGAGTGATACATCGCCATCGGGCGCTGGGTCAGCGCGTTGACGGTATAGCCTTCATTGCCGGTCTGATCGGTCTCATACCAGATTGGCAGCGGATCCAGCTGTTCCTTGATGCGGTCGCGCAGGTGATCGGGGGGTTGCCGGTCGCCATGCCCCTCGGCGGCCAGTTGGAACTTGCGCATGGGCTCTACATAAAGCTGGAACAGGTAAGGCTGCGGGCTGTCATAGATGCCCAATTCGACTGCCCAGTCCTGATAGGCGGTGTTCCACGGCTTGTAGTAATCCGCACCATCGGGGATATGCGCGATATAAAAGCTGCCATTTTCGATATAGCGATTCATCTGATCCGGATTGACCGCGCCGCGCCCTTCCTGATCGCCGTTCTCTCCCCGGAACCCGGCCAGCGGGCCAATGCCAGGGCGGCGCTCGTGGTTGACGATATAGTCGGCATAATCGGTGTATTTTGCCGACCCATCCTCATTGGTGAAACCGGGCAGCCCCATCTTGTTGGCCAACTGGACCAGAGCGGTCTGGAAGCCGCGCACATCACGATCAGGCTCAATCACCGGCCAACGGATCGCGTCTGCGGCTGCATCCGCTTCGCAAATCGGGCGGTCCAGCAACGAGATGCAGTCATGGCGCTCCAGATAGGTGGTGTCCGGCAGAATCAGGTCGGCATAGGCCACCATTTCCGATGAATAGGCATCAGAGTAGATGATCCGGGGGATCACATAGTCGCCATTCTCATCCTTGTCGGTCAGCATCTCCATGACACCTTTGGTGTTCATGGTCGAGTTCCACGACATGTTGGCCATATACATGAACAGCGTGTCGATCTTGTAGGGATCGCCCGCATGGGCGTTCGAGATCACCATATGCATCAGCCCGTGGCTGGACATCGGGTTTTCCCAGGTGAACGCCTTATCGATCCTTGCCGCGCTGCCATCCTCTTTCAGCGCCAGATGCTCGGGGCCGCGCACAAAACCCAGGTGAGGGCCATTGAGGGGGCCGCCGGGGGTGACGCCCACATGGGGCGCGGGGTGCGCCTCGACCGGCTTGGGATAGGGCGGCTTGAAGCGGAAGCCGCCGGGCACCTCGACCGTACCGAGCAAAATCTGCAGCACGTGCAAGGCGCGGCAGGTCTGGAACCCGTTGGCATGGGCCGAGATGCCGCGCATCGAATGCATCGAGACGGGTCGACCGATCATCTTGGAATGGGTTTCACCCCGGAAATCGGTCCATTCCTTGTCCAGCTCAAACGCCTCGTCAAAGGCGACACGTGCCAGTTCGGAGGCAATCGCGCGAATCTTGCCCACCGGAATGCCGCAGCGCTCTGCAACCGCCTCGGGCGCGTATTCGTCGCTGAGATAGCGTTCCGCCATCTGGTGGAAGACCGGGCGATGGGTCACGCCGTCTTTCTCATATGTCGCGGACAGATCGGGGCGTACGCCCTTCTGGTCGAATGGCGTGGGCTTTCCGGTGTTGCGGTCGATGACCAGTGGTTTGCCATCGTCGTCGCGCAAAAATAGACCCTGTTCCGGTCCTTCTGCGGCGTTTACCAGCACCGGCGCGTTGGTATAGCGGCTTAGATAGTCCAGATCGATCTTGCCCGCTTTCATCAGCACATGGATCATCGACAGGATGAACAACCCATCTGTACCAGGAGTGATTCCCACCCAGTCATCGGCAACCGCGTTATAGCCCGAGCGGATCGGGTTCACGCCGATCACCCGCGCGCCGCGCGCCTTGATCTTGCCCAGACCGATTTTGATCGGGTTGCTGTCATGGTCCTCGGCCACGCCGAATAGCATGAACAGCTTGGTGTGGTCCCAATCAGGCTGGCCAAACTCCCAGAATGCGCCGCCCATCGTGTAGATGCCGGCCGCCGCCATGTTGACCGAGCAAAACCCGCCATGCGCGGCATAGTTCGGGGTGCCGAAATTCTGCGCCCAGAAGCTGGTGAAGCTTTGCGATTGATCGCGGCCAGTGAAAAAGGCCAGCTTTGAGGGGTCGTCCTTGCGGATCGGCTCCAGCCAACCGGCGGCGATGTCCAGCGCCTCGTCCCAGCTGATCTCTTCGAACTCGCCAGACCCGCGCGGGCCGACCCGTTTAAGCGGCGCTTTCAGACGCGAAGGCGCATTGACCTGCATGATCCCCGCCGATCCCTTGGCGCACAAAACGCCCTTGTTCACCGGGTGATCCCGATTGCCTTCGATATAGGCAACCTTGCCATCCTTCATGTGGACATTGATGCCGCACCGGCAGGCGCACATATAACACGTCGTTTTGCGCACCTCGTCGGACACGGCGGGCGAGGTATCGATTATCGGCTGGTTCATATCGGCCCCTGTCGGTTTTCAGTTCGATCCTTCCCACATCCGTGCGAATTCAGGAACATTTTTTTCGTTTTGCCGTTCAGAATTTGCTTTTGTTCTAGGTCTAGGCGTTCTCCGCCTGAACCGCCGTAACGGCGATCATATGGAGGACATCCTCGGCTGAGCAGCCCCGCGAAAGGTCGTTCGCCGGTTTCGCAAGCCCCTGCAAAACAGGTCCGATGGCTTCTACGCCACCAATGCGCTGGGCGATCTTGTAGCCGAGGTTTCCGGCGTCCAGATTGGGGAACACAAAAACATTCGCCTGCCCCTCCAACGGAGAGTTTGCGGCTTTCTTGGCGGCAACTTCGGGTACGAAGGCGGCGTCGAATTGCAGCTCACCGTCAATCAGCAAATCCGGCTCGGCTGCTTTGACCAGGTTGGTTGCCTCGACCACTTTGGAAACGCGAGGATGATCCGCGCTGCCTGCTGTCGAGAAGGACAGCATCGCAACCCGCGGCACCTCACCGGTCAGGGCGTGGTAAGACGCGGCTGAACTACGCGCGATTTCAGCCATTTGAGCGGCATCCGGGTCGACGACCAAACCGCAATCAGAGAAGATATGCGCGCCTTTGACCTCGTGATGATCCTTGCAATAGAGCATCAGGAAGAAGCTGGAAACCATCGCGGCCTCTGGCGCCTTTCCGATGATCTGCAAAGCGGCCCGCACGGTGTTCGACGTGGTTTCGACTGCACCGCCAACCGTGCCGTCAGCCAGTCCCTGACGCACCAGCATCGCAGCGTAAACAAGCCTTTGCGTGACCTGCACCCGCGCCTGATCCAGTGTCATGCCCTTGTGCTGGCGCAGCTCAAAAAGCGCCTGCGCAAAATCTTCGCCATGAGAGGAGGTTGCGGGATCGTGGATCTCGATACCGTCCAGATCGGCCCCACCATGTGCAGCTAGCAGGTCCGAAACCTTGTCCCGCTCTCCCACCAGGATGATCTGGGCGATACCCTCGGCGCGGGCTTTTACCGCCCCTTCCACCACACGCGGATCATCGCCCTCAGCGAGGGCGATGATCTTGTCGGAGCTGGTCGCAGCCCCGAGTATTGTGCGTAAAGGTTTCACGCCCTTACGATCCGGCTTGCGGCTGCATGTCTGCGGCGTCGATCCCGGCCACACGTACCGGTTTCTTCATCGCGTCGCGGCGGAACGGATCGCCCAGTTCCTGGTTGATCATCGCTTCGATCAGGGTGGTGATACCGTTTTTCTGATCGATGATCGCCTGGTTCAGGGCGGCGGTCAGTTCGTCCATGGTCCGGGCCGCAACACCTTTCAGGCCACAAGCCTGCGCGATACCGGCATAAGACACTTCGGTGTCCAGCTCGGTGCCGACGAAGTTATCGTCGAACCACAGAGTCGAGTTACGCTTTTCCGCACCCCATTGGTAGTTGCGGAACACGATCTGAGTGATCGCAGGCCAGTCACCGCGGCCGATTGCGGTCAACTCGTTGACCGCAATCCCGAAGGCACCGTCGCCTGCGAAGCCCACAACCGGAACATCTGGCTGGCCGATTTTGGCACCAACGATGGCGGGCAGACCATAGCCGCAAGGACCGAACAGGCCGGGGGCGAGGTATTTGCGGCCTTCCTCAAACGCGGGGTATGCGTTGCCGATGGCGCAGTTGTTGCCGATGTCGGACGAGATGATCGCCTCTTTCGGCAGTGCGGCCTGAATGGCGCGCCATGCCATGCGGGGGCTCATCCAATCGGGCTTGGCTTCGCGTGCACGTACGTTCCAGTTGGTGCCCGGATCGTCCTGCTCATGTGTCAGCGAGGTCAGTTCCTGTGCCCATGCGGATTTCTTCTGGGCGATGTTGGCCTTGCGCTCTTCGCGGCCCGCGTCGCCTGCCGTGTCGGACAGTTGTGCCAGAATGCCGTTGGCCACTTTCGCGGCGTCGCCAACGATGCCTACAGACACTTTCTTGGTCAGGCCAATCCGGTCGGGGTTGATGTCGACCTGAATGATCTTCGCATCGGCGGGCCAGTATTCAATGCCATAGCCCGGCAGGGTCGAGAACGGGTTCAGGCGGGTGCCGAGGCACAAAACCACGTCTGCTTCCTTGATCAGCTCCATACCGGCTTTCGAACCGTTATAGCCCAGAGGACCAGCAAACAGCGGGTGGTTGCCAGGGAAGGCGTCGTTGTGCTGATAACCAACGCAGACCGGTGCGGTCAGACGCTCGGCTAGTGCTTTAGAGGCCTCGATACCGCCCTGAGCCAGAACAACACCGGCACCGTTCAGGATGACCGGCTTCTTGGCTTCGCTGAGAAGCGCGGCCGCCTGAGCGACCGAGTTTTCGCCACCCGGCGAACGCTCGAATTCGATCGGCTGCGGGATTTCGACGTCGATGACCTGGGTCCAGAAGTCGCGCGGGATATTCAGCTGCGCAGGTGCGGACAGGCGCTTGGCCTGCGCGATCACGCGAGCAAGAACCTCAGCGACGCGGGTGGGGTCGCGGACTTCTTCCTGATAGGCGACCATGTCTTCGAACAGTTTCATCTGTTCGACTTCCTGGAAGCCGCCCTGACCGATGGTCTTGTTGGCGGCCTGCGGGGTCACCAGCAGCAGTGGCGTGTGGTTCCAATAGGCAGTTTTGACGGCGGTTACGAAGTTGGTGATGCCGGGGCCGTTCTGGGCGATCATCATCGACACCTTGCCGGTGGCGCGGGTATAGCCATCGGCCATCATGCCGCCTGAACCTTCATGCGCGCAATCCCAGAACTTGATGCCAGCGGCAGGAAAGATGTCAGAGATTGGCATCATGGCAGAGCCGATGATCCCGAAAGCGTGCTCAATCCCGTGGGACTGCAGTGTTTTCACGAAGGCTTCTTCGGTAGTCATTTTCATGGGATGCGCTCCTGATGGCATAGAAATTAAACGGCATTGCGCCGCGAATTGACGTTGGGTCTAAGCCCTCTCGAACAACCTCAATAGGGCCAGAATTTGTCGCCGGTTAGGTCCAGGGACGTAATCTTTTGCAAATTAATGATATAAATGGTCTCAAAAATCAACATTTTTTGTGGCTTCGGCAATATATCTGATGCCAGTGGCCACTTTGGTGCTCGCGATTGAGGAATATCCTAGCCGGTAATACCCGGTTGGCTCATCAGGGCCGCTGAAAAACACCTTGCCGGGTTCGATCAGCACGCTGCGTGCGATCAGGCGGCGCGACAGTTCATAACTGTCCACGCCCTCCGGTGCCTTCATCCACAAGGACGACCCGCCATAAACACCGCGCCCCGCAATGGTCAGACCATGTTCGGCAATGGCCTTCTCCATCGCCTCGCGCCGCTGCTTGAGCGCGGCAGAGACCCGGCGAATCTGGGTGTCATAATGTCCGAGCGACAGGAAATAGGCCGCAGTGCGTTGAATATGCCCCGGTGGGTGGCGCAGGGTCAGCATCCGCAAAGCGCGAACCTCGCGGATGAAGGGCTCGGACCCAACGATGTAACCGATCCGCAGTCCCGGTGACAGAGATTTGGAGAAGCTGCCGACATAGATCACGCGCCCATCGGTATCCAGCGATTTGAGCGAGGGGGATGGCGCGCCGGCAAAGGCCATCTCGAAATCATAATCATCCTCGACGATCATCGCGTCGATCTCATGTGCTCGCGCCAGCAATGCCCGCCGACGCTCCAGCGGCATGGTGGCTGTGGTGGGGCTTTGATGGCTGGGTGTAGTGAAGATCACATCGGCGTCGTCGGGCACCGCATCGGGCGGCAACCCGTCCGCATCGACATCCAGTGGAGTGATTTGACAGGGCAGACGCCGGAGCATTTCAGTCAGCGCATAATAGCCGGGGTTTTCGATAGCGGCCCGGCGGCGGTGGTTCAGCAACACCTGCGCTGCCAGCCACAGCGCATTCTGAGCGCCCAGCGTGATCATTATTTCTTCGGGTCGTGCGGTGATGCCGCGCCGAGGCAGCGTGTGACGCGCAATGAACTCGATCAGCAGCGGATCGTCCTGATCCGCATAATCGGCGGTGAGCGAGGCGAAATCCTTCTGCCCCAAGGCCCGTACCGCGCAGAGCCGCCAGTTGGCATGGTCAAACAGGGTTGGGTCAGTCTGCCCGTAGATGAAGGGGTAGGAATAGCTGCGCCAGTCATGCGGTTTCAACAGCATGTCGCCGCCCGAATAGCTTCGCGCGATGGCGCGTCCCCAATCCACATTCTCCTCGGTCCGCTCGGGTGGAGCATAAGAGGGCGGGATCGGCGCATTCTCTGACACGAAATACCCCGACCGTCCTCGCGAGGTCAGGTAATCGTTCGAAAGCAGTTCGGTATAAGCCAGGGTCACCGTGATCCGGCTGACGCCCAAATGCCCGGCCAGCTTGCGCGAGGATGGCAGCTTTTCCCCCACGCGGAAACGACCCAGCAGAATGCCCTCGGCGATCATCTGCTGAATCTGGGCCTGCAAGGTGCCCTGCGCATCCGGTTTCAGGAAAAATGTATCGACGGCGATCCCCATGGCGCGACCCTAAACTGGACCGAGCGCGGGTGCAATCTGGACCTAATCGATGGCCGGCTTTCTTTTCTTCCAGATCGCAAGCGGCCCGTTCAGGCAGTCCATGTCGGGATAACAGGCCAGATCCTCGGCCAGCGGGGCGATGACATAGGCACCGGGTCTGAGCGTTTCGACCATCCGTTCCTCAAGCTGTCGCTGGATTTCGGGCACGCGGATGGGCCGGTAGGAAAAGATCACATCATAAGGGGCGTAGTCGAAGGTGAGGGCGTCCGCAACAAAGAGTTCGTCCTGCAGCCCCAGCGCCTGTTGGCCACGCCGGACCAGATTGACGTCCAGATCGAACCCCGCATGAGCCTTCGCATGCAATAGCCCCGACAGTTTTGTGATCAGCAGATTACGCCCTGTTGCACATCCGATCTCAAGGAAGGAGACCGGGCGATATGGTTCGCTAGGGGCAAAGAAATCGGGATCGTGGGTCAGCATTTGATCGACGGTGATCAATTGCCGGACAAAGCCGTCAAGTGGGTGCGGGATATAGCCGTGGGATTCCTCGGGCAGCACAAAGCTGCTTTCGTGATCCTCGTCGGGCAGGGCGCGAACGCGTTCGTCGATCAGGCTTTGCAAAGTCTTTTGCAAGGCAGCCGCCATTTGACACTGTGTACTGCGCTCGACCTCCAGCGCGGCCTCACTGCTATTGTGCGATCTCAGCAGATCCTCGAAGCCGTCCAGCCGGACCCGCAGGGTCTTGAGTCGGTCCTCAAACGAGCGCTGAAACCCGTTCAGTGTCTGCTGCAGCGAGCGAAATTTATGCCGGGTCGAGACCAGAAGGCTGTTGGAGGCAACCGCTTTCTCGCCCAGCGCTTTGGTAACCAATTCGGTGATCTGTTTTTCTTGCTTCTGTAGCTTAGTACGGGTCTTCTCCAGATCCTCTTGCGCCTCTTGCAGCTTTTCCAGCGCTTCATCCATGCGTAATGCGGAATGCAAGAGTTTGAATGGTCTTTCGCTCGGCATCTGATCCTCCGCCCCTCATCTGTCAGCGACGTTACAGGAAAACGCGCCCTTTCAAAGCCTCTCTCTGGTGAAGGGGGTTGACGACAGCCGAGGTCAAATATAACTATAAAACTAGTTTAATGGAGATTCGGAAATGTGGGAAACAGCAGCAACCGGTTTTGCGGCCATGGGGTCCGAGGCCCGGCTGAAGGTGCTTAGGACCCTCGTGCGGGCGGGTGAGGCTGGTTTGACCGTGGGCGAAATACGCAACCGTACCGGCATCGCCCCCTCGACCTTGGCCCATCACCTAAAGTTTCTGGCTGCGGGTGGTGTGGTGGAACAGAAAAAAATGGGCCGAAAGACCATAAACAGAGCCTGCTATGACCAGTTGCGAAACCTCTCCGACTTCATTCTTGCGGAATGTTGTGCGGACGATCTGAAGAAGGCAGCAAATGATGGCTGATCTGACACAAAGCCCACGCTCAGCGCGCCGGGTTCGGCTGCGACACCTGAAAACGCCCTGGGCACTGATCGCGCTGATCCTGCTGGCAGTTCTGGCTCTGGACCCCGGCAACTTCGAAACCGTAATCCGGTTTGCCACCGGTGCGCTGGCGCATACGGCGCCCTATATCCTGTTTGCGGTGCTGCTGCTGGCCTATCTCAAGGCGACCGGAGCCGAGGTGCTGGTGGCGAAGGCCTTTGAGGGGCGCGAAACCCGCATGATCCTGCTGGCGGCTCTGTTCGGTGGTCTTGCGCCCTTCTGTTCTTGCGAGGTTATTCCCTTCATCGCCGGTCTGCTGGCGCTGGGCGCGCCATTGTCCGCCGTGATGGCCTTCTGGCTCAGTTCGCCCCTGATCGACCCGCCGACCCTGTTGATCACGGCGGGGGCGCTGGGCTGGCCATTTGCAATTGGCAAGGCCGTCGCAGCGGTGGCGTTGGGCCTGTTCGGCGGGTTTGCCATCAAGACGCTGATGCGGACCGGAGCCTTTGCCCAGCCGCTGCGGGCATACACGCCACCCTGCTGCGGATGTGGCTCTAGCAAAGCTGAAACTCCTGTCTGGCAGTTCTGGCAGACTCCAGAGCGCCGGGCGCGGTTCCGTTCGGAATTCGCCACCAACGGGCTGTTCCTTCTGAAATGGTTGTCGCTGGCCTATGTGCTTGAGGCGCTTCTGGTCAGCTATGTGCCCGCCGATCTGATCGCACAGGTTGTCGGCGGCGAAGGTGTGATCCCGATTGCCACCGCAGCGCTTGTGGGCATGCCCGCCTATCTCAACTCCTACGTTGCGCCACCGCTGCTGGCGGGCCTGATGGAGCAGGGGATGAGCGCCGGGGCCGCGATGGCCTTCATGATCGCAGGCGCAGTCAGTTCCATCCCGGCTATGGCGGCGGTCTGGTCCCTGGTCAAACCAAGGGTCTTTGCGGCTTACCTGGGCCTTGGTGTCCTTGGCGCAATCATCGCGGGGATCCTGTTCCAGATGGTCTGAAACAGCAAATGGAAACAAACAGAAAGGGCGCCGCAGGGCGCCCTTTTGCATTTGATATCAGGAGGTTTCGGGTCCACAATTGGCGGGCACCTGCATCTGCCAATCCGAAAAAGGGATGATCTTCATGAGACGTTTGAGTTCACTCGCCGCAATTCTGTCTCTATGCCTCTGGTCCGGGTCGGCACAGGCACAGGCGCTGATTGACAAAGGTTTCGTGCATGGCTGGAACGTGATGGTTGACCCGGCTTTCGGCGACGGCTGTCTGATCCAGACCGTCTATCAGGACCTCTCGGTCGTGCGGCTGGGCTATGATGCGACCCAAAACCGGGGCTATTTCACCGTGATCAGCAAGGACTGGGGGCAGATCAAGAAGGGCGAGACCTATCCGATCGAATTCGATCTGGATGGCGAGAAGTTCGACGCCAATGCTATCGGCATGAAGGCCGCTGGCATTCCCGGCGCGGTGGTGTTTTTCACTGACCGCAGCTTTGTGGACGCGATCGCCAAGCGCAAGGTCATGACGGTCTATGGCGCATCCGGGCAAGAGGTGATGGCGATTGATTTGGCCGGCACGGGCAAGGCGCTGGAATATGCGCGCAAATGCCAGGATCAGCAGGGCTGAGGTCAGCGAATCGGATCGAACCGCGCATCCTTGGCACGGCAATCGCGGATCACGTCGCGACCGCAGGGCACCGGTTCCAGCGATTTCGACAGGCACAGGCGAGCCTCCTCGATAAAATCGTCGCGGCAGGTGATGGTGATCATGTCACGTTCCAATGCCGGGTTGGCTTGGAGGAAGGCCTCTTCCACCACGGCGGCGGGCAGGGTGACCGATTGGTCCAGCTTGCGAAAGACTGGCGGGCGGGTGACGGACATATAGGCTTGCCGGGACAACTCAAAATACTGCGCCGCAGTCAGGCCCGAACAGGTGCCGTGTTTCTTCCACTGATGCCAGGCCAGACCGGAACTGCCTTGAATATCTGACATTTCCCGCGTCATCCCGCGCGAGGGCGGCGCATGAGGTGTGCGGCAGTAGGAGGGCCAGCCCTGATGGAATTGCGGCCAGAGCCCGTGCAGAATCCAGCCATGATCCTGCGCGGCGTCGCATTGATCGGCCCCGCGCGCATCGCCCTCGCGCGCGCACCAGTTCGGTGACCAGCTGAGCGACAGGACGTAATAGTCGAACTCTCCCGCCTTCTCGCCCTCGGCAAACAGCGGAGCGGCGCTCAGGCACCAGACGAGAAACCAGCGCATTCGGCTCTTCCCTTATTGCAACACCGCGACTATATACGGGCCAAGTTCCCCGACAACGGAAACCTGCCCAAGGGCAACCTGGGCCGCCGAATTCCGGCGACGGGACAGATGTATTCTAAGGAGACAGGCTCATGTCGAAACCCCTGATGGCCAAGGCGACCGCCGTATGGCTGGTGGACAACACCACGATCAGCTTCAAGCAGATCGCGGATTTCGTGGGCATGCACGAGCTGGAAATTCAGGGCATCGCTGATGGCGATGTGGCTGCGGGTGTCAAAGGCTTTGACCCGATCGCCAATAATCAGCTGACCCAGGAAGAGATCGACAAGGCGCAGAACAACCCGCTGCACAAGTTGAAGCTCAAGTTCAACCCGGCAGCATCGGGTGAAGAAAAGCGCCGCGGTCCGCGTTATACCCCCCTCAGCAAACGTCAGGACCGCCCTGCTTCGATCCTGTGGCTGGTGAAGTTCCACCCCGAACTGAGCGACGGACAGATCTCCAAACTGGTCGGCACCACCAAGCCGACCATTCAGGCGATCCGCGAGCGGACCCATTGGAACATCTCCAACATTCAGCCCATCGACCCGGTTGCGCTGGGGCTTTGCAAGCAATCCGAACTGGATGCGATTGTTCAGAAAGCCGCCGCCAAGAAAGCCGCCGAAGGTGGCGTGATGAGCGATGATGAACGCCGCAAGCTGGTTTCGACCGAACAATCGCTTGAGATGGAGGCCGAGCCTCGCATCCCGACCGCGATTGAGGGGCTGGAGACCTTCACGCTGGGCAGCGCCCCGGAAGAGAAAAAAGAAGAGCCGATCGTCGATGCCGACAGCTTCTTCAACCTTCCCAATAGCGATGAGGACGAAGAGGAAGATAACGGCGACGATCCGCGCTACTGATCCCTCATTCATAAATGAACAGAAAGCCACCGGCATCCCCGGTGGCTTTTTTGTTGCCTCAAGGGCGGTTTCGACGTCTGCGGACTGACAACCAGAGCGGGTTCTGCGGGCTTGACCCATTCGGGTCTTTGCAGTTGGACTGTTGGGGCGATGTCCTGCGCGACCGGGCATCGCGGCAAACCGTTTTGAGGAGGCAGAGAATGACAAGGTCCAGAATCTATCAGGGTCTGATAACCGGATTGGCGGCGATGGTGCTGGCCACTATGCCGATCTCCGAGGCGCAGGCTGATCACAAGAAAAAGACCGACGATGCCATCAAGGGCGCGCTGATTGGGGCGGGTGTCGGCGCGTTGATCGGCAAAGGTCGAGGCGCTGCGGCAGGCGCCATCCTGGGTGCCGTGATTGGCGCGAACAAAGGATGACGGGGCCGAATATGGCTCTAACAAGGGCAAAAGAGCGAGGGAGGTTCTCTGCAATGTTCAGGAACAGCTTTTCCGGTGCGGCGCTTGTCGCGTTGCTGATGGCTCCAATCGGGGCCAGCGCCGATGAGGCGGCTGACGCGATGGTGCAGGACGCGCTGCCGGTTATGTATCACAGCTGCGCCAGTGTCGTGGAAGAAGGTCATGGCGATGAAGCCTTCGTATACGAGGTGGTCGAGAAAATGACCGCCGTGTCACTCTACAACCGACAGATCGATATCACCGCGTTTTCCGACAATGACGAGGACGCAGCGCGCCTGCACGCCGCCTTTGTCGAGGCGCTGGATGCCGGGTGCTCGGCAGATCAAAACGCCTTGCTGGCCGGGGTGGTCGACAACGCGGTGAAGGCGGCGTTGGGATTGTAAGCCCGATGCCATTGAAACAAAGAGCCCGCCAAATTGGCGGGCTTTATTCGTTTGATTGTTGGCTTCAGTGAACCACGGCATCATCCGGGCGCGGGCGGTCTGAGGTGCCCAGCCGGTCGCCGATGATCAACCCGTCCGGGCCTGCGGTCACAGGGACGGTTTCGCCATCCTTGATCTCACCGGCCAGCAGCGCTTCGGCCAGCGGGTTCTGCAATGCGCGTTGGATGACCCGTTTCAACGGCCGCGCGCCAAAGACTGGATCATAGCCTTCGCTCGCCAGCCATTCACGGGCACCGTCATCCAGCGCCAGGTCGATCTTGCGCCCTGCCAGACGTTTCCTGAGCCGCGCCATCTGGATATCGACGATCCCATCCATATCGCCGCGCTTGAGACGGTCGAAGATGATGGTTTCATCCAGACGGTTGAGGAATTCCGGCCGGAAATGCGCCCGGACCGCATCCATCACATCCCGCCGTGCCTGCGCGCTGTCCGCGCCTTCGGGTAACTGGCTGAGCGCCTGAGAGCCAAGGTTCGACGTCAGGATGATCAGCGTCTGCTTGAAGTCCACGGTGCGGCCCTGACCATCGGTCAGAACACCATCATCCAGAACCTGCAACAGCACGTTGAACACATCCGGATGCGCCTTTTCGACCTCGTCGAACAGCACGACCTGATAGGGCCTGCGCCGAACCGCTTCGGTCAGCGCACCGCCTTCGTCATAACCGACATAGCCCGGAGGAGCACCGATCAGACGGGCGACCGCGTGTTTCTCCATGAACTCGGACATGTCGATGCGCACCATCGCGTTGTCGTCATCGAACAGGAAGTTTGCCACCGCCTTGGTCAGCTCGGTCTTACCCACGCCCGTGGGTCCGAGGAACAGGAACGAGCCCAGCGGGCGGCCTTCATCATTCAGACCGGCCCGCGCGCGGCGCACGGCGTTGGCCACGGCGGTGACCGCCGCATCCTGACCGATGACACGCGCATGCAGTTCGTCTTCCATCCGCAGCAGCTTCTCACGCTCTCCTTCCAGCATTTTCGAGGTCGGAATGCCCGTCCAGCGCTCCACAACGGAGGCGATCTGTTCCGGGCGCACCGTTTCCTCGGCCATCATCTGGCTGCTTTCGGCGTTCTCGGCCTCGGTCAGCTTTTTCTCAAGCTCGGGGATGACGCCGTAGGACAGCTCACCCGCCTTGGCCAGATTGCCTTCACGCTTGGCGATCTCCAAATCGGCCCGCGCCTTGTCGAGCTGTTCCTTCAGATCGCGCGCGCTGGCCAGCTTGTCGCGTTCAGCCTGCCACTGAGCGGTCATCTCGGCGGATTGTTCCTGCAGGTCGGCCAAATCCTTTTGCAAGGTTTCCAGGCGATCCTTCGAGGCCGCGTCGTCTTCGAGCTTCAGCGCCTCTTCCTCGATCTGCATCTGCAGGATCTGGCGGTCGAGCTGGTCCAACTCCTCTGGTTTAGAGTCTACTTCCATCCGCAGACGTGACGCCGCCTCATCGACCAAATCGATGGCTTTGTCGGGCAGGAAGCGGTCGGTGATATAGCGATGCGACAGCGTCGCCGCCGACACCAGCGCCGAGTCCGAGATGCGCACGCCATGGTGCAGTTCGTATTTTTCCTTGATGCCGCGCAGGATGCTGATCGTGTCTTCGACCGTGGGTTCGGCGACAACAACAGGCTGGAAACGACGCGCAAGGGCCGCGTCTTTTTCGACGTATTTGCGGTACTCATCCAGCGTGGTCGCGCCGATACAATGCAACTCACCCCGCGCCAAGGCGGGCTTGATAAGGTTAGCGGCATCCATCGCGCCGTCAGATTTTCCGGCGCCGACCAGCGTGTGCATCTCATCAATGAACAGGATGATCTCACCCGCGGCCTCGGTCACCTCGGTCAGTACGGCCTTGAGGCGTTCTTCGAACTCGCCACGGTATTTCGCACCAGCGATCAGTGCACCCATGTCGAGCGCGAGCAGTTTCTTGTCTTTCAGCGATTCCGGCACGTCCCCATTGATGATACGCAGGGCCATGCCCTCGGCAATCGCGGTTTTACCAACGCCGGGTTCCCCGATCAGAACCGGGTTGTTCTTGGTACGACGAGACAGCACCTGCATTGAGCGACGGATTTCCTCATCCCGCCCAATAATAGGGTCGATTTTGCCCTCAGCAGCGGCCTCGGTTAGGTCGCGCGCGTATTTCTTTAGCGCGTCATAACCTTCTTCCGCTGATGCGGTATCAGCGGTGCGGCCTTTTCGGATGTCATTGATCGCCTCGTTCAGAGCCTGTGCCGACACATGACCCGCCTCCAGCGCCTCCTTGGCTTTGGATTTGACCATGCAAAGCGCCATCAGAATCCGCTCGACGGGAACAAAGCTGTCGCCCGCTTTCTGGGCAATTTTCTCGGCCTCGGCCAGCACCTTGCCGGTCTGGCCGTCCAGGTAGACCTGCGCGGCGTCTCCGCTGACTTTGGGCTGTTTCGACAGGCTAAGCTCCAGCGCCTCGGCCACGCGGCCAGGATTGCCGCCGGAGCGGGTGATCAGGTTGCTGGCAAGCCCCTGGTCATCATCCATCAGAGCCTTGAGAATATGCTCGGGTGTCAGCCTCTGGTGACCTTCGCGAATAGCAATGGTCTGAGCGGCCTGTACGAAACCTCGTGCCCGCTCGGTGAACTTGTTCAAGTCCATATTGTTCTCCTTTCAAAGCGCCCGGTTCGATCAGCGCCCGCTGGGCGGCACGCTACGGTTTGGGCCTCGGGAAATATTTGGGAAATATCGCTGCCGCTTCAAGAGGCTAGATAGCGAAATCGGCGCATGCTACGACTTTTGACCAATGCAGATGCCGGTGGCTGGCAATAGGGCGCATTTGAACCGGTTTTCACACCAGGAGTCCAAGGTCATTCAAATGGCCTTGCCGGGATGTGATGGGGTCTCTAATAGGGCCGCAGCAAGGAGTTTCCCATGTCCGATGACCGCCTGATTGTCGCCCTTGATGTCCCTGATGCGCTGGCCGGACTTAAGCTGGCCGAGCAGATCGGCGATGCGGTGTCGTTTTACAAGATCGGGCTGGGCATGTTGACCGGTGGCGGGTTGGCCTTGGCCAATGAGTTGAAGCAGGAACATGGCAAGCGCATCTTTCTGGACATGAAGCTGTTCGATATCGGTGCGACCGTTGAAAACGCCGTTCGAGGGCTGGCGCAGTTCGATCTGGATTTCCTGACGGTGCATGGCGACCCTTACGTGGTGCGCGCCGCCAAGGAAGGCGCGGCGGGCAAGGACCTGAAGATTCTCGCCGTCACGATCCTGACCTCACTGGACCGAAACGATCTGGACGCGGCACTTCTGAAACCGGGTGAGGTCAGCAACATGGTCGTCGAACGCGCCGCAAACGCGTTCGAGGCAGGAGCGGATGGCGTCATTGCCTCACCGCAGGAGGCCGCGCTGATCCGCGCGCTGCCCGAGGCCGAGGGACGGTTGATCGTGACCCCTGGTGTACGTCCCGCCGGGGCTGATCTGGGTGATCAGAAACGGGTGGCGACACCGGCCAATGCGGTGGCGGGTGGTGCCGATCATATCGTGGTCGGGCGCCCGGTCTGGCAGTCGGCAAATCCTCAACAGGCGGCGCTGGATATCCTGTCCGAACTCAACAGTCCGCAGGCCCAGACGCCTAACCGGTGAGCCATAAGCCCACTAAAGTATGATGTGCCCGGAAAGGCACATTCCTGACGCTCATTTACATCACACGCAAATTTCTGCTTGGGAATCTCGCCGGTCTGGGCGACTCTCAGCTTGAGACACTCCCCAACGGACCTTCATCTTCCTGTGGTTCGTTACCTCCCCCCGCCAATCTTCGCGGGGGGTCTTTCTTGTTAGGAAGGTCATTCGGGTGAGGCGACATACCCGCCGGAAGTCTCTGTCAGGTAATCGGACAACCGGGCCTTGAACAGCGATATGCCCTTGGGATGTGCAAGATAGGCCTCCGGGGCCATCATGCGCCAGCTTTGCCCCTCATCCCCAAGTCGTATCTTATCGATCAGGCCCTCGCCCAGCCGAGCGACAAAGAACCAGTTGCCGCCGTAACGCCGTGACCAGATCAGATCGCTTGCCGACAGGCTTAGGCCCACTTCCTCTCGCGTTTCGCGCAGCGCGCAGGCCTTGGGTGTCTCGTTGCCCTCGCGGCCTCCGCCCGGGAAATCCCAGCAGCCCGGATAGGGGATATGGGCATAATCGTCGCGCTGGATGACAACCAGGTCCCGGCCCAGAAACAGGGCCAGTTTTGCGCCGCGAAAGTTGGACATGCTGTAACACCGTGTTTTGCCGCGCCAACCTGACACGGGAAATGCCGCGCGCCAACATCTTCCACTGCTCTGCCGACAGGAGTAGGTTGCGCCCATGCCTGCCCTGTGTCGTGATTGCCTGTCCATGCTGGAAAACGCCCGGCGCTGCCCGAACTGCGGCAGCCCTAGGGTGAAGACGCATGCGGAGCTTTTCGATCTGACGATCGCGCATATGGATTGCGACGCGTTCTACGCCTCGGTCGAAAAGCGTGACAACCCCGAACTGGCCGACAAACCGGTGATCATCGGCGGTGGCAGGCGGGGCGTTGTTTCCACCGCCTGTTATGTGGCGCGCATCCGGGGTGTGCGCTCGGCGATGCCGATGTTCAAGGCGCTGGCGCTTTGTCCTGATGCGGTGGTGATCAGGCCCCGAATGTCGGTCTATGCAGAGGTTTCGAAACAGATCCGCGCAATGATGGACGAACTGACCCCGGTGGTCGAACCGCTATCGCTGGACGAGGCGTTCATGGATCTGAGCGGCACCGAACGGCTGCATGGTGCGCCACCGGCAGTGATGCTGGCGGGGCTGGTCAAACGCATTAAGGATGAGTTGGGTTTGACCGGTTCGATCGGGCTGAGCCACAACAAGTTTCTGGCCAAAGTGGCCTCCGACCTCGACAAGCCACGCGGGTTTTCAGTGATCGGCGCGGCGGAAACAGTGGCGTTTCTGCATGACAAGCCGGTGCGGCTGATCTGGGGCATCGGCCCGGCGGGGCAGGAATCGTTGGAAAAGGCCGGGATTCGCACCTTTGCCGACCTGCTGCGCTGGGAGCAGGAGGCGCTGACCGCGCGGTTCGGATCGATGGGCTACCGGCTATGGCATCTGGCGCGGGGACAGGACAAGCGGCGAGTCTCGGCTCATGATCCGATCAAATCGATCAGCAACGAGACCACGTTTTTCGAAGACACCGCCAACACGGATGTGCTGGACGGGCATTTGTGGCGCATGGCCGAAAAGGTTTCGGGCCGGGCCAAGGCGCGGGGGCTGGCCGGGCGGGTGGTGACGCTAAAGCTCAAGCAATCCAACCATAAAATCCTGACCCGCCGGGTGTCGCTGCGAGATGCCACGCAGATGGCCGACACCATCTATCGACAGGCACGGGCGCTGTTTGATCAGCTGGGTGATCGCGGCCCCTACCGTCTGCTGGGCTGTGGCTTGTCGGATTTGTGTTCCGAGGCGGAGGCGGATAAATCCGGCGACCTGCTTGATCCGGGTGCCGCGCAAAGATCGGTGGCAGAGCGCGCGACGGATGACATCCGCAAGCGTTTCGGAAGTGACGCCATCGTCAAGGGGCGCGCGCTGCGATAGCTCAATTTGCGACGGGATCATTCGTGCTGAGAACGCGATAGGCCTCGACCGGATTTGCAAACCCTTTCAGCTTCAGCCCGCCTACCGGGTCAGCCGACAGGTGATCTTCGACATCCATAAAGGCCCGCTGGCTGATCAGGATCTCATCCTGCGCTGCGGCATCGCACAATCGCGAGGCGACATTCACCACGCCACCGACGGCAGTGTAGTCCGCGCGCCCTTCACGGCCGACCAATCCCATCGTTGCATGGCCGCTGGAAATGCCCAGCCCGATCCCCAGCACATGACCCATCCGACGCCACGGCGCGCAGATTTCGGCAAACTCCCTTCTGATGTCCAACGCCAGTTTCACGGCATCCAACACCGGTGCTTCGCAGGGAATGGGATCATTAAAATAGATCATCAAGCCGTCGCCCGAGCGAAACCCGATCGTGCCACCGCTGGCCGCGGCCAGCGCGCCGCAGCGATCATGATAGCGTTGCAGGATATCGATGACGTCTTCGGGGTCCAGAGCCTCTGACAAGGCAGTGAAGTTCCGAATGTCGCAGAACAAGCAGGCGATATAGCGTCGATGCGTGCTGAGCAGGTTTTCGCGCCCGCCATCGACCACCGCTTGCGCGATCTGCGGGGCCAGAAACTCCTTGAGCCGTTCAAGCCGACCGATCTGGCCCGCCTGCCGCTCGACCTTGTTTGCCAGCTGCGCATTCAGTTCGGAAATTTCGACAGTCTGAGAGCGGACCTTGCGATTGAGAACCTGCAGCAGAAGGTTCTGATTCATCAGTGTGGCAATGATCAAAAGAACATATGCCAGGGCCTCGAACCTGTGATCATAGTGGAAATAGAGCGTCGCCAAGAGGACAATATTGGCAAGGCCAGCGATGAGAAGGGGCAAGGCGCTGCCATGCCGCTCGCGATCCCTGAACACAAAGGCAGTGGCGACAAAAGCCAGCATCCACATAAGCACGGCCTGCAAATGCGGGTTCAAGGCCATGCCCTTGATACCGAAGAACGCCTCAAGCGCCACCCCGACATAGCAAGTCAGAAGTGAGGCAAAAGCAGCGATCGTTGCGGCGGCACCCGGTGACATGCCCGTACGCGCGCGCGCTGCAGAACCCTTGCCTCGGGATTGTGTTGATCTGTCGGTCATGACCTGGCGGGATTCCAAGATTGCCCCCTGAATTCAGATCAGATTAGGCCGGAACCACGCATCGGTCAAAACAGCGCCCTGCGGATCATTCCGCCGCCAAGCGCGTTCTATCGGTTCCAATGGCCGCGATGTCGGCAATCACGTCGCGCAAGACGCGGCGAAACGTGGCGAACTGCCGATTGGGGCGGATCTGTACCTCATCCATATAGAGCGAGCGGTCGATCTCGATCTGTATGGCATGTTGGCCGCGTGACGGGCGGCCATAGGTCTGGGTGACATAGGCACCGGCAAAAGGCGTGTTACGTGACACCGTGAGCCCGACCGAGGTGAAGGCCGCTTCGATCTGATCGACCAGATCGCTTCTGGCCGAGGCACCGAACCGGTCGCCTAGAACGATTTCGGGTCTCGGCTGCCCGCGACGCGCGATCCCTTCCAGGGCTTCATGCGGCATTGAATGGCAATCGACCAGGATAGCCTGCCCGAACCGATCATGTGACTCTTCCAGCAGCGCGTGCAGTCGCGCGTGATAGGGATGCCAATGCCGGTCGATCCGATCCTGCGCCTCTTGCGCGGTCAGCTTTCCTCGATAGATCGCCCGCCCATTGGCCACGACACGGGGAATAACACCCAGGCCCGAGGTGACACGCGGGTTGTGGCCCTGCCGTCTCGCCCCGTAGATCACCGCCGGGTCCAGTTCATCCACCCCGCGATTGAGGTCGATATAGGCTCGCGGTGCCGCCGCCTTGAGGAACGGTGCGCCATGATCCGGCGCCGCGTCGAAAAGAAGATCGACAAAGGCGTCCTCGGACGACCGAATCGCATGCCGGTCCAGCACCGATTGCCGCAGAAAGTCGGGCGAGTAGTCGCTGCCGCTATGCGGTGAAGCAAAAACAACGCAGGATGAGCGGTATTCCGGCTCTGAAAGATAGTATGCTGTGTCGTGCATCGGCGCTCCTCGTTACGGAATACATAAACCGTAAAAGAGTTCTTTCAAAAGCCCTTGATCCCCCCGACGACTCCTTTTATAGACCCCGCTACCGGCGCGGGGTTCCGCGCCCCATTTCGTTTTGGGGCAGGGCACGCAAAGGTTCGTGGGCGGTTAGCTCAGCGGTAGAGCACTTCGTTGACATCGAAGGGGTCACAAGTTCGATCCTTGTACCGCCCACCATCGTTTCACTGTTTCGGGTCTGACCCGGGGCACCCGCTAACCCAGGCGCTGGCCACTCCTTGAAGAAGGCGCCGCAGATTGGAGACAGACCATGAAGGTCAAGAACTCGCTCCGCTCGCTCAAGAACCGGCACCGCGATTGCCGGGTTGTGCGTCGCAAAGGCCGCGTCTACGTGATCAACAAGACGCAGCGCAAGTTCAAAGCCCGCCAAGGCTGAGAACTGCACGTTATTTTATGAAAAAACCGCGCCTTCGAGCGCGGTTTTTTTTTGTTTGGGGACCGCTGTGTCGGGTATGCGGGACCTGGCGGTCGTTTGCAGATACACATGCCAACGCGGTTCTCTTGCATTTCTACTTGCAAATAGGCAACTTTAGGTCCGGCTGTTTCGGAAGGGATTGCCGCCACTCATTAATGATTGGTTGAAGAGTTTGCTTTGGCCAAAATTTTGGAGTTCCGATTGACCTCAGGCAAGCTGCGTTCCAGTAGAGCCCGGCTTTGGCGGGTGACTGTCCGCGCTTAACGGAGTTCGCAACCGCGTTGATGTCGCGCGATTCCGGATAAATATAGAGTGTCGTTGGTTTCTTCTCGACTAATGCAAGAATCTCTTTGGAGGCAGATCGCGACCAGGTCGTGCAGCCGTTGCTGCGACCTGAGGTATAGTCAACGAGTCTTCCGTAAGGCACATATCCTTCGTCATCGGCATAGCGGCTCTTGGGGTCCTTAAGGCGGCATTGCCATTTCAAGAACATGGCCCGATGCCCGCCGATTGCCCTTTCTCGCGCGTTGCTTGTCTCACCTTCCCCGTCAAAGAGGAGGAAAGTGCGGTGAAACGGCTTCGCCACCCCTGAAGCACTATAGTAACCCTTGAACGATGTGCGTGTTTCGGCGGTGATGTAGGAGCCGCCAGCCGTCAGTTTTGATCCCTCGGCGTTGCTGAAGTTTCGCGCGCATCGCCGACCGTTGGCAAAGTTGGCGCGTCGCAATTTGCGCCCGTTGCCGTATCCCGAAGACATGGCTTTGAAAGATTTTGTTGCCTCACAAACTACATAAAAGCGCTTGTTGGCACTTCCATCTGACAAAGTACTCGGGCGCGTTGCATCCATTGCAAGATAGCAAGGATTTCTGACAGCACCTGTTCGAACCTTGTCTTGGTGCAAGGCGCGTGCCCGCTCAAGCACGATGGGAGCGATCTGGCCGTGCCCTGTACCGACGTGTTTTTGTAGCCAGGCGGGGATGGCGGACGAGAGCGCAGATGCCTGACTTGGAGCCGTTATCACCAAAACTCCCAGTGTCGCAGCGACGGCTGCGTGACGAAGTGAATTCAAGATCAATGGAATTGTCTCCTGCCTGCCTACCTTAGCAACAGCTTAACAGAAATCGCGCCGAACGGCTCAATCATCCGACGATTTTGGTCGGATGGCGGTTTGTGGCTCTTGGGTGTGACATTGTTGAGACGCCAGCGCCACTACTACTGCGCCAGCTTAGGGCGCGAACCGGACGTGCTTAACCTCGGTAACAATGATACAAAGTCCTGCAAGTGGTCAGCCTGCAGCTTCGAGTATTTGCACGCGCGTGCCTATCCGCCGAATTTGCCGCTGGGTGACAGCGGAGGCATGACTGACTGATTTTGTCAGAATTCCTTGCATCTCACTCAGAATCGTTTAATTGACCAAATCAGTCGGGTTATAGCCCGCCACCATTTTCAATGTTGGGACACATCATGCTGAAATCTTCATCCGCCATTGCCGCCGCACTGGTTGCGGCGCTGACCTCTGCCGCTGCAGCCGAGGGCGAACTGAACCTCTACTCATCGCGCCACTACGACACCGATGAGCGCCTCTATACCGATTTCGAAGAGGCCACCGGCATCAAGATCAACCGGATCGAAGGCAAGGCTGATGAACTGATCGAGCGGATGAAGGCCGAGGGCGCCAACTCTCCCGCCGACATTCTGCTTACCGTCGACACCTCGCGTCTGGAGCGCGCCAAGGATGCGGGCGTTCTGCAATCCATCGACAGCGCGGTTCTGGAAGAGCGTATTCCGGCGAATCTGCAGGACAGCGACAATCAGTGGTACGGGTTTTCGCAACGTGCGCGCATCATCTTCTTTGACAAGAACGACGTCGCAAACCCGCCAATGACCTATGTCGATCTGGCGAAACCCGAGTACAAGGGCATGGTCTGCCATCGCTCGTCTTCGAACGTGTACAGCCAGACGCTGCTGTCGGCGGTGATCGAAAACCACGGCGCCGAGGCTGCCAAGGGCTGGGCACAGGGTATGGTCGACAACTTCGCACGTGACCCGCAGGGCGGCGATACCGACCAGCTGCGCGGCCTCGTTTCGGGTGAATGCGACATCTCTGTCGCCAACACCTATTACTTCGCGCGCGCGCTGCGCAAAGACGTGAAAGGCCTGACGCCGGAGATCGAGATGATCGGCTGGGTCTTCCCGGCACAAGAGGCCGAAGGTGCGCATATGAACCTGTCGGGCGGTGGTGTTGCGGCCCATGCGCCGAACAAGGACAACGCGGTGAAGTTCCTGGAATACCTCGCCAGCGATCAGGCGCAGCAGTATTTCTCGGCCGGCAATGACGAATTCCCCGCCGTCGAGGGCGTCGCGCTGGCCGAATCGGTGCAGAAGCTGGGTGAGTTCAAAGCCGACGACGTGGACCTGTCCGCTGTTGCCAAGAACGTTCCCGAAGCGCAGAAGATCTTTAACGAGGTTGGCTGGAACTAAGCCCCTTCTCTGCCAAGTAAACGGCGCGGGTCATTGGCCCGCGCCATTCTTTTTTGGAAAGGCCCGCTACGACGTTGCTCGCCAATGCGAAAGCCTGATAGTGTCATCGCAATACCAGCAAATTGGAGCGTCGGGTCGTCCGATATTGAACTGTCATGGCGAAGGCGTGTGTTCTGATTTCCGACATCACCGGCAGCACCAAGCTGTATGAAAGCGTCACCCAGCGCGAGGCGCTGGATCAGATCAGCCTGGTTCTGGCGCGAATGCGGTCCATCATCGAGGCCCATCAGGGCAATTGTGTGAAATCGCAGGGCGACGACACGCTCAGCTTTTTTGATCACCCCGACCACGCCTTTCTGGCCGCCAAGCAAATGGTCGAGGAAGAATGGTCGCACGGCATGTCGGTCCATGCAGGCCTGTTCTTTGGCGAGATTCTGAGCATGGACAACGACATCTATGGCGATGCGGTGAACACCTCGGCCCGGCTGGCCTCGCTTGCAAAGCCGGGTGAATTGCTGATCGGGGATGAAGGCTATGATCAGCTGTCCCCGGGGCATCAGTCGTATTTCGTGTCGATGGGCGGGCTCAAGCTGAAGGGAAAGAAGGCGGCGACGCGGGTTTATTCTTATATGGCCAGCCAGCTCGCCACGCAGACGGTCGTGTTCGGTGCCAGTGGGCCACAGATGGGGCGGCGTACCGAAAGCGCCGAGATCGCCGCAAATGGTCAAAGCTGGTCGATCAGTGAGGGGGAAAGCCTGACGATCGGTCGCTCAGAGGAGTGCGACATCACCCTCTCTCATGGCTGGATTTCGCGTCAACATGGCAAGCTGGAACTGAGGGGCGCGCAGTTGGAATATACCGATCACAGCTCCTCGGGCAGTTCGGTGCTGACGTCGGACGGGCAGGAATTTGACGTTCACCGCCGCGCCACCTTGCTGAACGGCGAGGGCAGGCTGTTGTTTGGAACACGCGACCGCGCGATCACGGATTCCGCACTGACCTATGCGACCAACGACCTGATCCCCGACTAGGCGCAATCCGAAAACTGGGCACAGCTTTTCGGGTCAAGTTGAGCGCCTTGATGCGCTACCTGCGCCCGACCTGTCGACAGATCAGGATCACGGGCAAGAGCCCCACCGCCACGATAACCAGTGACGGCACCGCCGCGCCCTCTAGCCGTTCGTCCGAGGCCAGCCGATAGGCCTGCACCGCCAGCGTGTCGAAGTTGAACGGACGCATAATCAACGTTGCGGGCAGTTCTTTCATCACGTCGACAAAGACGATCAGCAGGGCCGTCAAAAGCGAGGGTGTCAGGATCGGCAGATGCACACGGCGCAGCGTTCCCAGTGGCGATTGCCCCAGCGACCGCGCGGCGGCATCCATGTTCGAATGCACCATGCTCTGACCGCCCTCATAGGCACTGAGTGCAGCCGCCAGGAACCGCACCATATAGGCCGCGACCAGTAACCAGATCGACCCGGTGACCAGCAGCCCGGTCGAGATATCGAAGGTCGCGCGCATCCAGGCATCCAGCGCATTGTCAAAGGCGGCGAACGGCACCATCAGCCCGACCGCAATCACCCCTCCGGGCACCGCATAGCCAAGCCGCGCAAGATAGGCGGCGCTGGCGCTTTGCCGTCCCGGCTTGACCCGCATGTAGAACCCGATGCAGGTGGCGGCGGTCACGGTCACCAGCGCGGCGGCCCCGGCCAGGGTCAGCGAGTTCTGGATGAAACCGACATAGCGCTGCGATAGCAGGTTCTGTTCTGAGTCCAACCCCATCTCGACCAGCACCAGAACCGGCAGCAGGAACCCGAAAGTCACCGGAACGGCACAGAGCAGGAAGGCGAGTACCGCCTTACCGCCCCTCAGTTGCGCCGCCGGGCGGGCTGTCTGGCGTTGACCGGTCTGGTAGAATTTCGACTTGCCGCGCTGCATCCGCTCACTCATCGCCAGCAGTAGCGCGAAGCTCAGCAGACACAGGGCAAGCTGCGCTGCCGCAGCCCGGTCGCCCATCGAGAACCAACTGGTGTAGATGCCGGTGGCAAAGGTCTGCACCCCGAAATAAGACACCGTGCCGAAATCGGCGATAGTTTCCATTACCGCCAGCAGCACACCACCGGCGATGGCGGGGCGGGCCATGGGCAGCGATACGCGGTAAAAGGCACGCCACGGGCTGGACCCCAGCGCGCGCGCAGCCAGAAACGCAGCCGCGCTTTGTTGCAGAAAGGCAGCGCGCGCTAGCAGGTAGACATAAGGGTACAGCACCAGGATCAGCATGATCGCCGCGCCCTCGGTCGAGCGGATCTCGGGAAACCAATAGTCGCGCGGCCCCCAGCCGGTTACGTCGCGCAAGGTTGTCTGCACAATGCCTGGGTGATCCAGAACAAAGGTATAGGCATAAGCCAGCACATAGGCCGGAAAGGCCAGCGGCAGCACCAGCGCAATCTCAAGCAGGCGCACGCCGGGAAACCGGGTCATGGTGACCAGCCAGGCGGCCCCGACGCCAAGGCAGAAGGTGCCGACTGCCACCAGAACAACCAGCAACACCGTTGTGCCCAGATATCTGGGCATCACCGTTCCGGCCAGATGTGTGACTGTTTCGGTGCCACCGGTTATGGCAGCCAGCACAACCGCCAACATCGGCAGCAGGCAGGCCGCCGCGATTGCGAAGGACACCAGACCGAGAATCCGCGTGCCCCGCGCATTGCGGTGCCGAGAGCCATTTTCCGAATATTCGATGTCTGCCATGCGATCCGGTCAACAAAGAGGGGGCGCCCTGAAAGACGCCCCGCTTCTATTGGTCAAAACGGCGCAAAACGCCAGAGCGAATGCTCAGTCGTAGCTGCGCTGATCCTCAATCACCAGGCCGTCACGGGGCAGGGAACCGGGGGCGACCACCTCGATCGCGCCCTTGAGTTTGAGAACCTCGGCCACCGATCTCGCATAGGCGTTGCCATCGCCGCCCGCGCTTTCGATCTGCACCGTCATCGTGTCCATCTCACCCTGCCGCGCGGCAATGACCCGCGCCTTGACGATCTCGTCATGCTTTTCAACCAGTGCCGCCACCTGTTCGGGGCGCACGAACATGCCCTTGATCTTGGTGGTCTGGTCGGCACGGCCCATCCACCCTTTGATGCGCAGATTGGTGCGCCCGCAGGGGCTGATGCCGGGCATAACGGCGCTCAGGTCACCTGTCGCGAAACGGATCAGCGGATAATCCGGGTTTAGCGTTGTCACGACAACCTCGCCCACTTCGCCGGGGGCGACGGGTTTGCCGGTGCCGGGGGTCACGATCTCGACGATCACATGCTCGTCAATGATCATCCCTTCCATCGCGGCGCTTTCATAGGCGATGTTGCCCAGATCGGCGGTTGCGTAACATTGCAGGCAGGTGATGCCGCGATCCTTGTAGTCCTGCCGCAGACTCGGGAACAGCGCGCCACCCCCGACAGCCGCCTTGGTGAAGTTGAGCGTGACGCCCATCTCATCCGCCTTGTCGAGGATTATCTTCAGGTAATCCGGCGTGCCCGCATAAGCGGTACAGCCTATATCGCGCGCGGCTGTCACCTGCAGCTCGGTCTGGCCGGTGCCCGCGGGCAGCACGGCGGCCCCAACCGCCCGCGCACCGCTTTCAAAGATCATGCCTGCAGGCGTGAGGTGATAGCCAAAGCAGTTTTGGATGATATCGCCCTGTCCGATGCCCAGCGCATGCAGGAACCGTCCCATCCGCCACCAGTCATGGTCAGTGCCGCCGGGTTCATAGACCGGCCCGGGAGATTGGAAGATATGTGGGAAGCCGCTGGCGGGTTTCACGGTGAACCCGCCAAAGGGGCGCTGCGCCGCCTGCGCCTGAGTCAGATCGGATTTGCGCAGGACCGGCAGGGCTGCCAGCGCCTCGACCGATGTGATGGCCCGCGCGTCAACATCCGCAAGCAGCGCCGCATAGCCCGGTGCGCTCTGCGCATGGGCGATCTGCTGTGGCAGCGCTTGCGCCAGGTCGGCGGCGCGTTGATCGGCTGAGCGGGTTTCCAGGTCGTCGAAATGAGTCATGGTCTGATCCCTCATCAGCTCAGCCACCGCTTGCGGCGGCGATAGGAACGCACATCGCGGAAGCTCTTGCGCCCTTCCTCGGACATGCCGAGATAGAATTCCTTGACGTCAGGGTTCTCGCGCAGCTCTGCCGCAGGGCCGTCCATCACCACCCGGCCGGATTCCAGAATATAGCCGTAATGGGCAAAGCGTAGAGCCACATTTGTGTTCTGTTCGGCGAGCAGGAACGAGACGCCTTCTTTCTCGTTGAGGTCCTTCACGATGCCGAAAATCTCTTCGACCAGCTGCGGCGCAAGCCCCATCGAGGGTTCGTCCAGCAGGATGGTTTCTGGCTTGGACATCAGTGCGCGGCCAATGGCCACCATCTGCTGCTCGCCGCCCGAGGTATAGCCCGCCTGGCTTTTGCGGCGCTCTTTCAGGCGCGGGAAATAGGTATATACCAGCTCAAGGTCCTGCATCATCTGGACCTTGCCGGCTTTGCGGGTGTAATAGCCAGTCAGCAGGTTCTCCTCGACCGTCAGATGTTCGAAACAATGGCGGCCTTCCATCACCTGAATGACGCCGCGCCGCACCAGATCGGCTGGGTCCGAGCCGTGCACCTCATTGCCGCGATACTTGACCGAACCTTTGGTGACCTCGCCGCGTTCCGAATGCAGCAGGTTGGAAATCGCCTTCAGCGTGGTTGTCTTGCCTGCGCCGTTGCCGCCCAGCAACGCGGTGATCCCACCCTTGGGAACATTCAGGCTGACGCCTTTCAGGACGAGGATCACGTGATTGTAGATCACTTCGATATTGTTGACCTCAAGCAGGGTTTCGGTCTGCACCTCGGTCTGTGTCGCAGCATCCAGCATCAGAGTGTCCTTACACGGTTTGTCGGGTCTTGCGGGTGGTGGGCAAGGTGCGGCGGCGGACCGCCGCACCCGTTGGCTTAGCAGTTCGGCGAAATGTTGTTTTCGCCTGCATAGGCACTGGAATCTGCGTCGATCAGCGGACCGATCACATCGCCATCTGTCGGTTTGAAGTCAGAAATCATCGACCACGTCTTGCTCGCCGCATCCCACTGGGTCACGCCGACCAGCGCATCGCCGCCATGGTTTTGACAGTTCACAGAGAAGGTCGGGCCGAAATTGGGCAGACCCAGTTCAGCCATCTTGGCCTCGGTGATTTCCAACGCTTCCATGCCATCACGCATCTGCGCCGGGGTGATCTCGGCCGTGCCATGGATTTCCTGCGCTTTCTTGGCGGCCTCGGCGGCCAGCATCGCGGCATAGAGCCCCCGGTTATAGAGAACCGTGCCAACCTGATCGCCCGCGCCTGCGGCCTTACCAGTATCGACAACGTATTTCTGGATATCGTCGAAGACCGGGAAATCGGTGCCGACATTGTGGAAGGTCAGCGCCTTGTAGCCGTTGGCCGCATCGCCCGCCGGGGTGACGTCATGTTCCGCACCGGACCACCAAATCCCGATGAAATTCTCCATCGGAAAGCGAATATTGGCCGCTTCCTGAACCGCAACCTGGTTCATCACGCCCCAACCCCACATCAGCACATAATCGGGCTTATCGCGACGAATTTGCAGCCATTGCGACTTCTGTTCCTGACCGGGGTGATCTACCGGCAGCGCCACCAGCTCAAACCCGTGCTTTTCAGACAGCTCTTCCAGCGTGCGGATCGGTTCCTTGCCATAGGCAGAATTGTGATAGACCAGTGCAATCTTCTTGCCGTTCAGGTCGCCGCCGTTTTCATCCAGCAGATAGTTCACCGCGCCCGAGGCACCATCCCAGTAGTTCGCCGGGTAGTTGAAGACATGGCTGAACACATCGCCATTCTTGGCCGAGGTTCGGCCATACCCCATCGAGTGGATCGGAATATCGTCGGCAGTGGCCTTGGGGATGAGCTGATAGGTGATCCCGGTCGACAGAGGCTGATAGACCAGCGCGCCCTCGCCCTTGGTCGCCTCGTAGCATTCGACGCCTTTCTCGGTGTTATAGCCGGTTTCACATTCCGGCACGCTTGTCATGACACCGCCGATACCGCCATCGCGCTCATTCAGCAGGGTGAAGTAATCGGCATAGCCATCGGCGAAAGGAATGCCGCCCGCCGCATAGGGGCCGGTGCGATAGCTGAGCGACGGAAAGACAAGGTCCGCCATGGCTGGCCCGGCCGCCATCACAGCGCCAAGTGCCAATGTGGTGAGTTTGGTTTTCATCGGTTGGTTTCCTCCCTGGTGTTTTCCGATGTTTCTGCGCCCCGGTTCCGGTCGAGGCCATCCGTAGGACGGAGTCGATGCCCCGTCATCGTCTCAGTGCGGGAACGGCCAGAGCCGCAGCTTTTCTTTCGCCACGCGCCAGAGTTGGGCCAGCCCATGTGGTTCGAGGATCAGGAACAAAATGATGAGCGCGCCGACGATGACCAATTGCAGATGCGCAACGATATCAGTGGGCCAGCCCAGCATGTCCGCGCCCAAAACCTTTAGCACCACCGGCAACAGCACAAGGAAAGCTGCCCCCGCGAAAGAGCCAAAAATAGAGCCTAATCCGCCAATAATCACCATAAAGAGCACCAGGAACGATTTCTGGATGCCAAAAACCTCGCCAACTTCGACCGCGCCCAGATAGATCGCGAAGAACAGCGCGCCCGAGATGCCGACAAAGAACGAACTGACGGCAAAGGCGGTCAGCTTGGCCTTGAGCGGGTTCACCCCGATGATTTCCGCCGCAATGTCCATATCGCGGATTGCCATCCACGAGCGCCCGATCGTGCCGCGTGTCAGATTGCGGGCGATCAGCGCACAGACGCTCAGGAAGATCAGGCAGAACAAATAGGTGGCCCAGGCCGGCGCATTGGGGCCGGTGATGATGATGCCGAACACATCACGCTCAGGAGAGTTGATCTGTCCCGAGGCCGAGTAGTTGTAAAACCACGGCACCCGATTGAAGAGCCAGACAAGAAAGAACTGCGCGGCCAACGTGGCCACCGCCAGATAGAACCCCTTGATCCTGAGGGACGGCAGGCCAAACAGAACGCCCACTATGGCGGTGATGCCGCCCGCCAGGATCACATGAATGAACATGCTGACATCGGGAAAGGCGGTCATCAGCTTGTAACAGGCATAGGCCCCCACCGCCATGAACCCGCCGGTACCCAGGCTGACCTGCCCGCAATAGCCGGTCAGAATGTTCAGCCCGATGGCGGCAATCGCATAGATCAGGAAGGGCAGCAGGATCGCGTTTGCCCAATAATCGTTGATCAGAAACGGCACCACACCAAAAGCAACGGCCAGCACCACGTAATACCGGTAACGGTCAAAGCGGATGGGAAAGGTCTGGCTGTCCTGTTGGTAGGAGATTTTGAAATCGCCAGCTTCACGATAGAACATGTCTTACTTTCCCCATTCCTGCTGTGCCCGGTCGCGGGCGACAGCGTCCAATTGGTTGGATCTTTTGGCATACCCGTTCGCCTCGGTGACGCGCGCGAGTTTCACATAGGCGGCGATACCGGTCACCAGACCAGCAAAGGCGAGCAAGGCGGCGATCACCAATTGGCTATTGGTCAGATCGTCCGAGGTGATTGCGATATAGCCGAAGGCCCAGAACCCAGCCCAAGCGATCACGTTGATGATGGCGATCAGCTTTTTCATGCGCTGTCTCCATTGAACGAGGGCGCTTCTCCGGGCCAGTCCGCGCCTTGTGGGTTCACCAGGCAGAATCTGTGGCCGGTGGGCGCTTCCATCACGATCCATGTGCGCACCCGCGCAACCTCGGTTGCGCCAAGCCCCTTGAGTCGCTCACACTCGGCCTCCAGATCATCGGTTTCGATATCCAGATGCACGCGCGGTTCATGATCCACGGCCTGAAGCAGCACCTTCGGATAGCCCTGATGCCCATCAAACGAGGCGTATTTGCCCCGCTCATCCAGCTTGGCTTCTTTGCCAAGCATGGCGGACCAGAAACCGGTGGCGTCAGACAGGTCATCGGTCTTGCAGTCTATACAGATCACGCCGATACGGGATTTGTGCGCCATGCTCACACCCTCTCAATGATCTTTTCGCCAAACAAACCCTGGGGCCGGAAGACGAGGAAAACCAGCGCCAGCACATAGGCGAACCAGTTTTCAGTTGCGCCGCCAACCAGCGGCCCGATGGCAAATTCGAACAGCTTCTCGCCCACGCCGATGATCAGCCCGCCAACGATGGCTCCGGGGATCGAGGTGAAGCCGCCCAGCATCAGCACGGGAAGCGCTTTCAAAGCGATCAGCGACAGCGAGAACTGCACGCCCGACTTGGTGCCCCACATGATGCCCGCCACCAGCGCGACAAAGCCCGCGACCGACCAGACCATGACCCAGATGAAGTTCAGCGAGATACCCACCGATAGAGCCGCCTGATGGTCATCAGCCACCGCGCGCATGGCGCGGCCTTCCTTGGTGTATTGGCTGAAAGCGACCAACGCGACCACCAGCAGAGCAGCCACAGCCGTCGCGACGATGTCGAGATTATCGATGAAGAAGCCGTAGCCAAAGATGTTGAACGTGGTCTCGTCGATCCACAGGTTGATGCCCTGGGGCAGGCCAACATCTAGCGATTTGATCTCGGACCCCCACATCAGGTCGGCTACGCCTTCCAGGAAATAGGCAAGCCCGATGGTGGCCATGAACAGGATGATCGGCTCCTGATTGACCAGATGGCGCATCACAAATTGCTGGACGCACCAGGCCAGCAAAACCATTACCGCCATGGTCAGCAGAATCGCGATGATTGCGGGCACCTGCCAGCCAAAATGAGTGATATGGGCACCGAAAATCGCGTTGATCAAATGGCTGAACGGCACCTGGCCATTCATGATCCCCACAAGCGTCATCGCTGCAAAGAGCGCCATGACACCTTGGGCATAGTTGAAAATACCCGAGGCTTTGAAGATCAGCACAAAGCCGAGTGCAACCAGCGCATAAAGAACCCCGGCCATCAACCCGTTCAGGATGACCTCCATCGCAAAGACAAGTTGTTCAAGCATTGGCGGTCCTCCCCGCAAATTTCTTGGAAGAAATTTGCCAAGAATTTTCGAAAATTCTTGGTTCTCTCGATTGATCAGTCATGCGACACCCCCAGGTAAGCGTCGATAACCTCCTGATTGCTGCGCACCTCATCGGGCGTGCCATCGCCGATCTTCTTGCCGTAATCCATCACCACCACCCGGTCGCTCAGATCCATGACAACGCCCATATCGTGTTCGATCAGCGCGATTGTGGTGCCGAATTCGTCATTCACATCCAGGATGAACCGCGACATGTCTTCTTTTTCTTCGACATTCATCCCGGCCATTGGCTCATCCAGAAGCAAGAGCTTCGGCTCAGCCGCCAGTGCGCGCGCCAGTTCGACGCGCTTTTTCAACCCGTAGGGCAGGCGCGCGACCGGCGTTTTGCGGATATGCTGGATTTCCAGAAAGTCGATGATCCGCTCGACCGCGGCCCGGTTTTCGGTTTCTTCCGCCTCGGCGCGTCCCTTCCAGAGCGCCTGCTGCAAGATATTGGTTTTCATGAAGTTGAGCCGCCCGGTCATCACATTGTCGAGCACGCTCATGCCTTCGAACAGGGCGATGTTCTGAAAGGTGCGTGCAATACCCTGACGGGCAACCTCATAGGGTTTCATGGGCGGACGCTTCGCTCCGCGGAACCAGACCTCGCCCTCCTGCGGCACATAGAATCCTGAGATCACGTTCAGCATCGAGGATTTGCCAGCGCCGTTAGGGCCAATAATGGCGCGAATCTCACCCTCGCGAATGTCAAAGGAGATATCCTTGATCGCGACCACACCGCCAAAGCGCAGGGTGATGTTGCGCATCTCCATCACTACGCCGCCGATCTTGCGGCCATCTTCAGTGACATATCCGTCCGAGGCATCAAGCATGAGCCGATCCTTCGCTTCTCAAATCAATACGGGATGGCGGGCGGGGCGATGGCCGAAGGCCGAGCGGCGAACGACATCCCATCATTCGGCTGCCATCTTCTGGGCAATCGGCATGACTGCGGCGTCGCGGATATTCAGCGTCGCGCTGATCGAGCCCTTGCGACCATCTTCATAGGTCACTTCCGTCACCGTCGAGACACTGCCAGACCCGTCATAGAGTGCGCCGATGATATCGGCGAATTTCTCTTCCACGATCCGGCGGCGGACCTTGCGGGTGCGGGTCATTTCGCCGTCATCGGCATCCAACTCCTTATGCAGCACCACAAAGCGATGCACCTGGCAGCCCGACAGCATCGGATCTTCCGCTACCGAGCGGTTTACGGTCTCTACATGTTCCTGAATCGTCTCTAACACGCGCGGATGACCCGCAAGTTCCTGATAAGAGGCATAGGCGATGTTGTTGCGTTCGGCCCAATTCCCGACCGCGGTCAGATCGATATTGATAAAAGCGACACAACGGTCGCGTCCGTTGCCGAACAGCACCGCCTCAAGAATGTCGGGATAGAACTTGAGCTTGTTCTCGACATATTTTGGCGCAAACATCGCGCCATTGGCCATTTTGCCCACATCCTTGGCCCGGTCGATGATCCGCAGATGGCCGGAATCCTCTTCGATGAACCCCGCGTCTCCGGTGGCAACCCAGCCCTCGGCATCCTTGGTCGATGCGGTGGAGTCGGGGTTGTTGTAATATTCGACGAAAACACCCGGCGAGCGATAAAAGATTTCGCCGCTGTCATCGATACGGATTTCCACATCCGGTGCGGGCACGCCGACAGTATCGGCCCGGACCTCGCCATCGGGCTGTACGGTGATGAACACGGTAGCCTCGGTCTGGCCATAAAGCTGTTTCAGATTGATGCCGAGCGAGCGGTAGAACTCGAAAATTTCCGGCCCGATTGCTTCGCCTGCCGTATAGCCCACGCGCACCCGGCCCAGCCCAAGCGTGTCCTTGAGCGGCCCATAGACCAAGGCGTCGCCAATGGCATATTTCAGGCGATCCGCCAGCCCGACCGGCTTGCCATCCAGAATCAGCCCACCAACCTTTTTGGCGTGGGACATGAAGTGGTGGAACATCCGCTTTTTCAGGGCGCCCGCATCCTCCATCCGGATCATCACGCTGGTCAGCTGTGTCTCGAACACGCGGGGAGGGGCGAAGAAATAGGTCGGGCCGATCTCGCGTAGATCGGTGATCATCGTATCGGCGCTTTCAGGGCAATTCACACAGAAACCGCACCAATATGCCTGCCCAATTGAGAAGATGAAATCGCCGACCCAGGCCATCGGCAGGTAAGACAGGATGTCCTCACTGTGGGTCAGCCCATCAAATTCCGAGGCGTTTTTGGCGCTTTCGATCACGTTGCGGTTCGACAGTACCACGCCCTTGGGCTTGCCGGTGGTGCCCGAGGTATAGAGCATCACGCAGGTGCTGTCATAGGTCAGCTTGTTCCGGCGGTCGTTCAGGTCGGTGATCCATTCGTCATAGGCGGCACGGCCCTGATCCTGCACATGGCTGAACTGGTGCAATTGGTGATGGTCGTATTTCCGCATCCCGCGCGCGTCGAGATAGATCAGATGTTCGAACTGATGCAGCTGATCCTGGATCTCTATGACCTTGTCGGCCTGCTCCTGATCGCTGGCGATTACAAAACGTGCGCCGCAATGGCCCAGCACATAGGCCATCTCTTCGGCCACGGCGTCCTGGTAAAGCGGCACCGGAACCGCGCCCACGGATTGCGCAGCCACCATCGACCAGTAAAGGTAAGGGCGGTTGCGCCCGATTATGGCGATGAAGTCGCCCTCTCGCACACCCAGGTTGATCAGACCCAGCGCCAAAGCCTCGATTTCCTTTTGGGTTTCGGACCAGCTCCAGCATTGCCAGATGCCGAGTTCCTTTTCGCGATAGGCCGGCGCATCCGCGAAAGCCGTTGCATTGCGTTGAAGCAGCGCCGGAAGGGATTGCAACCCTTCGGCACCCGACTGCGTGGTAGCCAAAATTCTTCTCCTCCCAATCCGGTCATTTGCTTCGACCGGAAAGATCGCTTTGTGCGATTCTGCCCTATTAGGAACGTCGCAAAATCTTACGGTCAACTTTTTCCTGATGTTTTCTCAAATCTTACGAATTGTAACAGCGCGTCTCAGCCTTCAAATGCCCCTGTGCCGACGGGCGATCCGGTGCTAGGTCTTTGGCCGGGAGGTGACCTTTGGACCAGAGCGACCAGCGTACGAAACGCATGACAACAGCCGGGTTGAACCTGATCGCACAGGCGCTGTCGATCTATGACAGCGAGTTGCGTCTGGTGCTGTCGAACCGGCGCTTTCAGGAAATGTTCGACTTGCCCGATCATCTGGTCGCGCCCGGCGCGGGTTTTTCCGATACCATCCGGTTCATTGCCGCCAAGGGCGAATATGGCGAGGCCGATGATATCGAGGATCTGGTCAAGGATCGCGTCGATCAGGCGCTCGCCTTCGAACCGCATTATCTGGAACGCGAACGGCCCAATGGACAGGTGATTTCGATCGAGGGCTCGCCCCTGCCGCAGGGCGGTTGGGTGGCGGTCTATACCGATATCACCCGAACCAAGCGGGTCGAGGAACTGCTGCAATCGCGGTCCGAGGAATTGTCGGATCAATTGATAGCCCATGCCGAAGAGCTGTCCGCGACCAACAGGCAATTGGCAGCCAGCAACAAGGCGCTAGAGGAAACCAAACGGCAATTGACCGAGATCGAGGCGCGGACTCGTCTGACAACCGAGATGATGCCCGCACATATCGCCCATGTGGATGCAGACGGCCACTACACCTATTCAAACCGGAGACTGAGCGCGGTGATGCCGGGGCGTCCGTCCGACATCCTCGGTCTGCACATCTCTGAGGCTCTTGGGCGCGCTGCCTATGCGCGGATCGAACCCTATCTGAGTGCTGCCTATGGTGGTGAGAATACTGTTTTTGAATTCACCGAAGATCACGATTCCCGCCGTATTAGGGTCGCTTTTACTTCGGATCAGAGCGGCGGCGTCTTTATCTTGTCGATGGATATCACCGAAGAAACCCAGGCCCGCGTCGCGCTGCAACAGTCGCGGCGGCGCGCGCTGGCCGCGCAGATGACCAGCGGGCTGGCGCATGATTTCTCGAACCTGCTCACCATCATCCTCGGGATGCAGGGCAAGCTGGAAAAGATGAACCTGCCGCCTGAGGCCGCCGAGCTGGTGGCGGCCACCCAGACCGCTGCTCGCCGGGGCGGGCGGCTGCTGAACAGGCTTGCCGACATGACCGGCATCCGCACGCCGCGACCCAAAGCGGTGGAAATGGGGGGCATTCTGCAGGATCTCAAAGTGCTGGCGACGCCGTCACTGCCGCGTGGCGTAGGACTGTCGGTGCTGGACCACACCAGAGGCCAGCACTTGATGCTCGATCCCGGCATGGTGCAGGACGCGCTGCTCAATTTGGTTCTGAACGCCCGCGATGCCTGTGGGGCCACCGGCCAGATCACTGTCAGCGCCCATTGCATCGGGCAGACCTGGCTGGAATTGGCGGTCACGGATACCGGGCCCGGCTTCTCGGAGCAGGCTCTAAAAAAGGCTCTGAACCCGTTTTTTACCACTAAGGGCAGCGAGGGGTCCGGTCTTGGTCTGCCAATGGTTTACGATACGGTCAAGCTGGCCGGTGGCGATCTGCAGCTGTCGAACACGCCGGTGGGGGCCAGCGTGGTGGTGCGCCTGCCTTATCGCCTTGCCCCCGATAGGAAAGGCGGGTTGGCCCTGCTGGTCGAGGATAACGAAGATTTGCGTGCCGGGTTCCGTGACATGCTGGTTGAGCTGGGCCATTCGGTGATCGAGGCGACCTCGGCGGACGAGGCCTGCGCGCTGGCGGCGGATGTCGGCGACATTTCCGTGGTTCTGTCCGATATCCGGCTTGAGGGGGACGCGACGGGGCTGGATTTGATGGCGCGGCTGCCCGCCGATCTGCCCTGCATTCTGATGACCTCGCTGCCCACCTCCGACCCGCTTTACCGTGACGCGATCGCCCGCGCGCCGGTCTTGCGCAAACCGTTCGGAACCGATCAATTGTCGGCACTGATCGACAAAGGGGCCCGGACGTGACCGACGCATTGGTGACCATCCTCGATGATGAACCCGCGATACGTCAGATTCTGACCGAGGCGCTGGAAGAGGCGGGGTTTCGCACCCAGTGCTTTGCCCGCGCCCGCGAATTCGAAGCCTCACTGAAACGGGTGACGCCGGATCTGTGTCTGGTTGATCTTTCGCTGCCGGACACGGATGGGCTGGCCCTGGTCCATCGGCTGGCGCTGGAACAGGGCGCGGCGGTCATCATCATCTCGGGCCGCGCACAGGTGCAGGACCGGGTCACCGGGCTGGAACTGGGGGCTGACGACTATATCACCAAACCCTTCGATCCGGCCGAGGTCGTGGCACGGGTGCGGGCGCGTCTGCGTGGCCCGAAAACACCCGCGCCCGCAGGCGAGACGGCCCATTTCAACGGCTGGACCGCGCATTTCGACCGTTATCTGCTGGAGGACAGCGAAGGCCGCGAAACGCCGTTTTCCCATGCCGAGGGTGAGGTGCTACGGCTGTTTCTGGAAAGCCCCAAACGACTGATCAGCCGCGCCCAGATGCAGGAGACTTTGGGCGGAGCAGCGGGCGAGAGCTTTGATCGCGCCATGGATGTGCGCATATCGCGGTTGCGCACCAAGCTGTGTGAAGACCCAAAGAATCCCCGGCTGATCAAGACGATCTATGGCGCGGGATATATCTTTTTGGGCGACGTTGAGTGGCTCTAATAAGACCAAATCGAGCAACAAAGTCGTTCTTAAGGCTGCGTCCGTGCTGGTGCAAAGGTTCGGGCTCAGAAGTTACGCGGCGCGGCTATGGCCGCAGGAAGCACGTGGCTGCGAGAGTCGCTTGACAGACTCAGGTACCAAGGGTTAGCGGTTGGGTGATGGTTCTCACACCACATCTGTGGTTGGGATGAAAAGGGAACACGGTGCGGCCCCGCAAAGGCCAAATCCGCGACTGCCCCCGCAACTGTAAGCGGAGAGCGATGCCGAAAAGCCACTGGCCGAATGGCCGGGAAGGACGGCAAAGCGATGACCCGCAAGTCAGGAGACCTGCCATCGGAACTGAAACTCGAACGCGGGCGGGGTGTCCGGTGCGGGTCTGATGGCTGCATAAGGTCTCGGACGTCCACGGCCCCCTTCCGCCAGCGCGGAGGGCGCAATTTGATCTGGACGAAGAACAAGCAAACTTTTGCGGCGACGCAGTGTCTCAAAACCGGCAAACCCTGTCCGGCGCTGGCGCGGATGGTCGACAGGCTGGCCACTGCCATGTCATCAGCCCGTTCTGTGACAGCGGCGGATTTCGAGATTGAGGGCAGCGCGCAGCTTTTCCATTGCGGCCAAGATTGCACCGCCCTCTACCGGGCCAATCATGCCCGCATTCGGATGTATGCTGGTGTCGCGGAAACGACCGATCTGGACGTCATGGGCCGCTATGCGGACGCAATGATGGACCCCGAGGGGCGGGGTTTTCCCGCTCCGGGCATCGCGCCGCCCTGCGCCATGGTCGAGGCACGCCTGCCCCGCGCTGAGCAGGAGAACACTGCGCAAGCCGCCGTCTGAGCCGCTAGGGCACCGTGACTGTGACCTGATCGGGATGTGACGCGGCCCAGTCCTCTATGATCTGGGCCAAGCCGGGATCGCTGCTGGCCTCGATCTGGTTGCGTCCCAGCGGTGCACCCGCTTCCAGTGCCGCCCTCACACAGGCGGCGTGATCCCGGCGCGCGCGCTCGGGGTTGTTCTCCGCCCCGTGCAGGATGGTCGAGATCAGCCCGCCGCCATATCCGTTCACATGGGTCAGATCAGGGGATAGCGCCAGAAGATAGCGCATCATCTCGGGCAGCCCCTCCCACCCGGCGACCTGAAGGGCCGTTAAACCCTCGCGATCCGGTGTTTCGGGATCCAGTCCAAGGGCGACGAGGCGTTTCACGTGGTCCAGTTTGCCAGGCAGATGCAAGATCGTTCGGATCAGGGTGCGGTATTCCTCTGGCAGTTTCGCCGGGTCCAGATGCGCGCCTTGCTGCAACCGCCCCTCTGCCGCCTGCGCAAGCAACTCCTCTTCCGGTGTGAGGCGCGGAGGGGTGCCCGCCGCCTCGATTGCTTGGGCAAGCGGCGCATTCCCGTAAACCCGCGCAAATCCATAGGCAGAATAGCCTTTATAGAGCCTGTTTGGATTGGCGCCGTGGGACAGCAGCAAGTCGATCATCAGGCCGTCGCACATCCGTCGCGCCGCCTGATGCAGGGCGGGTATGACCCAGGGTTCCTCTCCGCTGACCGGCGCGTCGTTGAACTCTTCGACCTGCGCGCCATAGTCCAGCAGAAGGCCCACCGCCTCATGATCGTTGAAATCCAGCGCGCGCAGCAACGCGTTCGTGCCGCGCGGGTCGGCACCGGCGGCCAGCAGCATTTTCAGGCCTTTGTGGTGACCCAGTTCGGTTGCGTGATAGAGCGATTCCCCGTCATTGGGATCAGCCCCACGGTCCAGCAGCCACTGGGCGAGCACCATGTTATCCGCATGACCAATCGCCCCGTATAAAGCCGAAAGCTGATGCGGACTGCCCGGTTCCGAAGGGTAGCCGTCATTCACATCCGCGCCCGCCGCAAGCAGGGCGTCGGCCACGGCGATCATATCACCTTCTAGCTCGGGGTGGGATTGGAGATGTCGGGAAAAGGCCAGATGCAGGATCGGCCTGCGGGGACCTTGAAGCGTCTGGTTGACGATGCTCGGATCTCGGTTCAGCCAATCCCTGACCGCATCAATCCGATAAAGCGCGCACAGCAGGCCGAAAGCGTCATCCGCCAGATCCGGCGTTTGTGTGAGCAATTGAGTGACCCGCCAGTCGGCCCCCTGAAACAGCGCCAGTTTGAGCTGTTCCGCACGCGCCTCTCGCTGCATGTCTGCCGTCTCGATGCTGAACTTCATCTTGGGCCAGCTCTCATACCCCGCCTCGTGGGCGATCACGTGCAAGGCCGCGCTATGGAGGAGTGTTCGTGTCTGTCCCAGAACAGTCTGGACACGCTCTATTGCGCGCGCATCCCCTGCTGCGAAAGCTTTTCTGAGCGTCTTTGCCTGACGGCGAAGTTGGTCAAGAGAATGGGTCATGGGTTTTCCTCAAACAGCCCCGGTGGTCCGCTGATCGGGGAGAGAAAAAACCGCATATCGCGTTGGTCGGTGAAAGGGGCTGATACAGCTTTCCGCGGACCCGGTTGCCGCCCAGTCGGCACCACTATCATATGGCGGGACGCGGATCGGGACAAGTTCGGGGACGTGCGGCCAGGGCCCACTGCATCTGCTCTTCGGTTTCCACGGCACATGGGCGCAGGGCGCGCAGGCGACTCAGCGCGGCCTCGGGTGCTTCGCCGCATTCGATCATCAGCCGCAAGGCCACCATGCCGGACCGGCCACAGCCGCCTCGGCAATGCACCATAACCCGTCCGCCGCCGCTCAGCGCGTGACGGGCATCGGCGCTTACGTCGGGCCAAGCCTGTTGAATGGCAAAGGGCGGCGCGGTGAAATCCCTTACCGGCAGATGCGCCCACCGGCTGGCGCGGCTTTGAATATCGGGGCCAAATTGCAATGCTCCAGTCTCGAACATCTCCAACTCGGTGGTCATTGAGATCACGAGGCCCGGTTTCCACTCAGCAATCTGGGCCAGATCGCTTTCATAGTCCCCCGACCGACCAGGCAAAGGCGACAACGCCAGCGTCCCGCCGCCAACCTGCAGCCCGTGAATAATCATATGCGACATAGGCGGTCCCCCTAAAGGCCGCGTTTCAAAACCACTATTCCAATATGTCCTTTGTAAAGGCGGCCCCCAATTTTCCCAAGGGTTTAAAACACGCGCGAGGTGGACGCCGGGGGGGCGGCGCTCTAGGCTCCGGCGTCAGGAACGAATCCGCCAGAGCACACATGACCGACACGCCCAGCCCCGCCTATCAGGTTCTCGCCCGCAAATACCGCCCGGAAACCTTTGCCGACCTGGTCGGGCAGGATGCGATGGTGCGCACGCTGAAAAACGCGTTTCAAGCGGACCGGATCGCGCAGGCCTTTGTGATGACCGGCATTCGCGGCACCGGCAAAACCACCACCGCGCGGATCATCGCCAAGGGCATGAACTGCATCGGAACGGATGGCGAGGGCGGCCCGACGACCGAGCCGTGCGGCCAGTGCGAGCATTGCGTCGCGATCATGGAGGGCCGCCATGTCGACGTGATGGAGATGGACGCCGCCAGCCGCACCGGCGTGAACGACATTCGCGAGATCATCGATTCCGTGCGCTACCGCGCGGCCTCGGCTCGCTACAAGATCTACATCATCGACGAGGTTCACATGCTCTCGACCAGCGCCTTCAACGCGCTGCTCAAGACGCTCGAGGAACCGCCCGAGCATGTGAAGTTCATCTTTGCCACCACCGAGATCCGCAAAGTACCGGTGACGGTTCTGTCTCGGTGCCAGCGGTTTGACCTGCGCCGGATCGAGCCGGAAGAGATGATTGCACTGATGCGCAAGATCGCCACCGCCGAAGGTGCCGAGATTGCCGATGACGCGCTGGCGCTGATCACGCGGGCGGCGGAGGGTTCGGCGCGGGATGCGACCTCGCTCTTGGATCAATCGATCTCGCACGGGGCAGGCGAAACCACCGCAGAGCAGGTGCGCGCGATGTTGGGGCTTGCCGACCGCGGTCGGGTGCTGGACCTGATGGATATGATCCTGCGCGGCGATGCGGCGGGGGCGCTGACGGAACTGAGCGCGCAATATGCCGAAGGGGCCGACCCGCTCGCGGTGCTGCGTGATTTGGCCGAGATCACCCATTGGGTCTCGGTGGTCAAGATTACACCGGACGCTGCCGAAGACCCGACCGTGTCGCCGGACGAACGCAGCCGTGGCGCGCAGATGGCCGAGGCCCTGCCGATGCGGGTGCTGACCCGGATGTGGCAGATGTTATTGAAAGCGCTGGAGGAGGTGACTGCCGCCCCCAATGCGATGATGGCCGCCGAAATGGCCATCATCCGTCTGACCCACGTGGCCGACCTGCCCACGCCAGAGGAGCTGGTGCGCAAGCTGCAGGACACACCTCCGCCACCGCTGTCGGGCGGTCCGGGGGGCGGGCGCGCGGTGCAGCCTGCCAGCGCACCAATGGCACAGGCCGCCCCGGTCTCTGCAGCGCCTCTTGCTGGCACGGGCAATGCGCCCATGGCGATGTTGGCGCAGGATATGGAACAGGCGCTGGCGCGCTACCCGAGTTTCGAGCATGTTGTCGAACTGATCCGCGCCCATCGCGACGTGAAACTGCTGGTCGAGGTGGAAACCGGCGTGCGGCTGGTATCCTACCAGCCCGGTCGCATTGAATTCACGCCAACGGAGCAGGCCCCCACCGATCTGGCGCAGCGGCTGGGCTCGCGGCTGCAAAGCTGGACCGGCAACCGCTGGGCCGTTTCGGTGGTCTCGGATGGCATAGAGCCGACCATCGCCGAAATTCGTGACGCCGCAGACCTGGCCCTGAAGCAGGAGGCCGAAGCGCATCCGATGGTGCAGGCGGTGCTGGCGCAGTTCCCCAAGGCCCGGATCACCAATATCGAAACCCCCGAACAACGCGCGGCCAAGGTCGAGACCGAAGCGCTGCCCGAGGTCGAGGATGAATGGGACCCGTTTGAAGACGGGTAAGCGACGCCCTTGTGATGCGCCGGTGTGGTGCGTATCTAGGCGACAAATACAGTTAACGGAGGCACTCGATGCTCAAAGGACTCGGCGGGCTTGGCGATATGGCCAAGATGATGAAATCGGCGCAGGAATTGCAGACCAAGATGACCCAGATGCAGGAAGACCTGCATGACATCATGGTGGTCGGCGAATCCGGGGCCGGGCTGGTCAAGGCCACAGCCTCGGCCAAAGGTGAGCTGAAGGCCCTCGATATTGATCCGTCGATCTTCAATGGCGACGACAAGGAAGTGGTCGAGGATCTGATCCTGGCCGCCATCAAGGACGCGCAATCCAAGGCCTCTGACCGGGCTCAGGCCGAGATGGGCAAGCTGACCGAGGGTATGGGCCTGCCTGCGGATATGAAATTCCCGTTCTGACCCGCTCGTGAGCTCAACCCGCGACATCGACAACCTGATCGAGCTGATGGCCAAGCTGCCCGGGCTTGGCCCCCGTTCGGCCCGGCGCGCGGTGTTGCATTTGATTCGCAAACGGGCATTGTTGCTGACCCCACTTGCGGACCAGATCAGCGTGGTGGCAGAAACTGCGCGCGAATGTCTGAATTGCGGCAATGTCGGCACGGCCGATATCTGCGACATCTGCGAGAGCGAGAAGCGTGCGACCGGCGAGCTGTGCGTGGTCGAGGATGTGGCCGACCTCTGGGCGATGGAACGCGCGGGCGTGTTCAAGGGCCGCTACCACGTACTGGGCGGGACATTGTCGGCATTGGACGGGATCGGCCCGGACGATCTGCGCATTCCGCGGCTCAGAGACCGGGTGGCAAGCGAAGGGATCGCCGAGGTGATCCTGGCGCTGAACGCCACGGTCGACGGTCAGACCACGGCGCACTATATCGCCGAACAGCTAGAGGGGCAGGTGCGCCTGACCTCGCTGGCGCAAGGCGTGCCTATCGGGGGCGAGCTGGATTATCTCGACGACGGGACGATCACCGCAGCCTTGCGGGCGCGGAAGGAATTGTAAGACCCGCCCCACGAGTGCAGCGCATTAACACCGCTTAATGCAATCGAGACATCTTTCGAAGATTTGACCCCCACATCCCTTTCAACTGCAAAACGCCGCTCCGGTGGCCTAAGCAAGAAAGGGGAATGTCATGACCCAGCCCAAAGGGATCGAAGGGGACAAACTCAAGGCGCTGTATGAGCGCGCCTGGAGTGATGAGGAATTTGCTGCGCGTCTGAACAGCGACGCGAAATCTGCGGTCGCGGAGTATCTCGGCGACCTGCCCGAAGATCTCTCGCTCAAAGTCGTGCGGGATAGTGATCGTGTGAAATACCTGCATATTCCGGCGGCACCGACCGATGGGGAAATCTCTGAGATGGATTTGCTGCAGGTTCAAGGCGGAACCACCCCGGCTTGCGTAAGCGCGTCCGTGGTGTTCAGCGTCGTCACTGTCGCCGGGTCCATCACCACGCTGAGTTTTCTGAGTTGAACTGGCCTATTGATTTCAAAGACTGCGCCGACGGCTTTGTCAGGAAAGGGAATGTCATGACCCGATCAGAGGGGAACGAAAAGGACAAACTCAGGGCGCTTTGCGAGCGCGCATGGAACGACGACGAATTCGCCGCGCGCCTGAACAGCGATCCAAATTCGGCGGTTAGGGAGTATCTGGTCGACCTGCCTGAAGATATCTCGCTCAAAGTCGTGCGGGATAGTGATCGGGTGAAATACTTCCATATTCCAGCCGCGCCGACCGAAGGTGAGGTATCGGATATGGATTTGCTGCACGTGCAGGGCGGAACCACCCCGGTTTGTGTGGGCGCGTCGGTCGTAATCACCGCCGTCACGGTCACCGCGTCCTTTACGATGCCAGACTATCCCTGAGTGCGATCCGCGACTTCGAGGGCGGGCATTGCGGTCAACTGACCTCGCGTTCTTGCCACTGGTTGCGCTCCTGCCAGATGAGGCGCAGCGCCTCGGCCTGGCCGGTAAAGTAAGTGTCCAGCGCCTCGCATCCCCAGATGCGGTCACAGCGGAAGTGGCGAAACCCGTCGCGCAACTCGCACCACGCGGCGAGCATGGTGCAATCGAGGTGATAGATCAGGGCGACGGGGCGGATGACGCGCTCTGTCTCGCGGTCTTCGGCGTCGCGATAGGTCAGACGCAGCTTGCGTTCGTCCCGGATGGCGGCCCGCAGGTCGGCCTTTGACACGCAGCCAAGTGCCGGATCATCGGGCGGTGCGCCCCAGGGTGCGACCTGCAGCCACTCGGCAGGGTCATGTAATGCGTCAATCTTCTGGCAGATGCGCTGGGCGGCTTGTTGCAATGCGCTGTCGCCGGTGCGGGCCAGCATCGACAGGCCCACGCGCAGCGCCTCGACCTCTTCCTCGTCGAAATTCAGCGGCGGCAGATCATAGCCGCGTCGCATCACATACCCCAGACCGGGCGCGCCCTCGATCGGGGTACGCATCGCCTGCAAGGCGGCGATATCGCGGTAGATCGTGCGCTCGGACACTTCCAGACGCGCACCAAGGCTCTCTGCCGTCATGGGCTTTTCCGAGGCCCGCAGGATTTGGATCAGTTCGAACAACCGTGTCGAGCGGCGCATATCGACTCCTCATGCTCCTGACAGGTTAGCACATGATCCTGACAACGGGGTGGCAGGAGCGATGTGGTGTTCTGGGTTCAGTGTTCAAGAATGGAGCAGAGCCATGAGTAGTTATGACCATCAGATCATGATGCAGTTGAAACTGGGGCGTTGGAGCGACCAGAGACCCCTGCGCAGCTATGAGCTGGAGCGCGAGTGGCTGGAGCGCAAGAAGGGCAGCGACTACAAGATCGCCAAGCCGCCGCGCAAGCGGTTGCCCTTCTGGCGGCGGTTCGGGCGTCAAAGGCCCGATCTGGCCGCCTCGTAAGCCAGCAGCGCGCGCTTGACCGGCAGGCCCCAGTGATAGCCGCCCAGACCGCCGGACTTGCGCAAAGCGCGGTGGCAGGGGATCAGCCAACTGATCGGGTTGCGGCCCACCGCCGTGCCCACCGCCCGCACCGCGCGCGGCTGGCCGATGGCCTCGGCGATCTCGGAATAGGTCGTGACATGGCCCGAGGGGATGCGCAGCAGCGCCTCCCACACCTTGATTTGCAAAGGTGAGCCGATCAGGTAGAGCGGTGTGGGGTCGAGTTTCTCGCTTTCGGCCCCAAAGGCGCTGAGCACCCAGGGGCGCAGCCGCATCGGGTCTTCGATGAACTCTGCCTGCGGCCAGCGCGAGATCAGGTCTTCCATCGCCGCCTCTTCGCCGGTTTCGGCGGCGAAACCGATGCCGCAGATTCCCTTGTCGGTGCCCATCACCAGAGCGGGGCCAAACGGGCTTTCGAACCAACCCCAATAGATCACCAGCCCGTCGCCTTTGCGGGCATATTCGCCCGGACTCATGGATTCCCAACGCATGAAGAGGTCGTGTAATCGGCCCCCGCCGGACAACCCGACGCTATGGGCGGCATCCAGTGTGGTGAACCGGTCATGCAGCAATGCCTTGGCATGGCCCAGCGCCAGATATTGCTGGTATTTCTTGGGGGAAACACCGACCCAGCGCGAAAACAGGCGCTGGAAATGCGCCGGGCTCATGTCCATCTCGCGGGCCAGTTCCTCCAGCGACAAGGCCTGTCCGCTCTGATCGATCACATCGATCGCGCGCCGCATGACGCCGTAATGATAGCCCTCTTCTCCGGTTCGAATATTCATGACACACCTCACGTCTTGCTGGTCCCAGACTACCCGCTAGCCGGTGCGTTACGCGACCCGGAACTTGCGCTTTTCGATCTATTGTCGCGTGGCAAAGAACCGGTAGAGCGCCGCACGATGCGCCGAGCGGGTCGTGACCTCGGACACCAGGAAATCGCGGACCTCGGACAGAACGGAATGGACGTTTTCGGTGATGATATCGCCATGGGCCATCAAAATCCTGTCAAACTCCCAGGTATTGATGTGGTCAAGGCTGCGTTTTGCGGCCTCGGCATCTGTCGTATACATCCGAAACTCGGGCGAGGGCAGGGGGTGGCCAAAGATATGAAACGTCTTGGCCAACTGCCGCGCGGCACCTGATTTTACCGTTTCGTCGGCAAGGTTTTCGACAAGATCGGCGACGATAAGGGTGCGGCTTGCGATGTGCAGGAACACCGCCTCTGAAAAGAAGATATTGCCCCGCGTCAGAGCCTGTTTCAGCACCGGCGCCCAATCGGGGTGCGGATCATCATCCAATACACCGGCAAAGGTGAGTTCCGGGCAGCGTTCGGGCAGACCGGGCGCAGCCCAGATCTGCGACTCGGGATAGGCTTCGGCAAAGCTTGCCAGACCCTGATTGTGGATCTTGTTGGGTGCGGCGACATGGCGAACGGGCCCCAGCGCATCAAGCTCGTGGCGCAAATCGTCCGTCAGGATCAGCGGAGAGATCACCAGCAACCCGCCATTGGGCAGTTCCACCACGCTCATCCGTGTCTGGATACCGCAGCCATAAAATGTCACATCCGCCTCGCCATAATGCAGGCCATCCCCCATCGACACCAGCATGCGCGCGCCCTCCCTATCGCGAAATTGCCACTCCCATGGTCGCGGCTTTACGCCAAATCGCAAGTCCGGCTTGCCCGACCCGGGGACAACGGGCATATGCACCCCTATGACGCGCCAACTCGATTATCATACGATCCGTGAGATTTTCACCCGGTTTCAGGACGCGGACCCGGAACCCAAGGGTGAGCTTGAGCATGTGAATGTCTATACGCTGGTTGTCGCCGTGGCGCTGTCGGCGCAGGCGACCGATGCCGGGGTGAACAAAGCCACGCGCGCTTTGTTTCAGATCGCCGATACCCCGCAGAAGATGCTGGATCTGGGCGAAGAGGGGCTGATTGAACATATCAAGACCATCGGGCTCTATCGCAACAAAGCCAAGAACGTCATCAAGATGAGCCGGATACTTGTCGAAGAGTATGGCGGAGAGGTCCCGAATTCGCGCGCGGCGCTGCAATCCCTGCCGGGCGTAGGGCGCAAGACCGCCAATGTGGTGCTGAACATGTGGTGGCGCCAGCCCGCGCAAGCGGTCGACACCCATATCTTTCGCGTCGGCAACCGCACCGGCATCTGCCCCGGCAAGGATGTGGACGCGGTCGAACGCGCCATCGAAGACAATATTCCGGCCGATTTCCAGCTTCATGCCCATCACTGGCTGATCCTGCATGGCCGCTATCACTGCAAGGCGCGCAAGCCGCTTTGCGGGACCTGTATCATTCGTGACCTGTGTGAATTCGAGGACAAAAACCTATGAAAACCTATCAGATCGTCGGGATCGGCAATGCCGTGGTGGACGTGATCAGCCAATCCGACGACAGCTTTCTCGACCTGATGGGGATCGAAAAGGGCATCATGCAATTGGTCGAGCGCGAGCGCGGCGAGGTGCTCTATGCCGGGATGGAGAGCCGGGTGCAAACGCCGGGTGGCTCGGTTGCCAATACGATTGCAGGTGCTGGCGCGCTGGGACTTGAAGCGGCGTTCATAGGGCGCGTGCACGATGATGCGTTGGGCCGGTTTTATGCCGAGGCGATGCAGAATGATGGCGTCGACTTCGTGAACCCGCCAGTGCCGGGGGGCGAGCTGCCCACCTCCCGCTCGATGATCTTTGTCTCACCCGATGGTGAACGGTCGATGAACACCTATCTGGGGATTTCCTCGGAACTGAGTTCGCAGGATGTGTCCAAGGATATCGCGGGCAAAGCCAGTATCATGTTCCTCGAAGGGTATCTTTTCGACAAGGACAAGGGCAAAACCGCGTTTCTTGAGGCCGCGCGGGACTGCCACGAGGGCGGCGGCAAGACCGGTATCGCAATTTCAGACCCGTTCTGTGTTGAACGCCACCGCGCCGATTTCCTGTCGCTGATTGAGAACGAACTGGACTTCGTGATTGGTAACGAGGCCGAGATCTGTTCGCTCTTTGAAACCGACGATACCGAAGAGGCGCTGAAACGCACCGCCGCGATCTGCCCGCTTGTGGTCTGCACCCGCTCCGGCGACGGCGTGACAGTGGTAAACGGGTCAGAGCGGGTCGATGTTCCGGTCGAGAAAATCGTGCCGGTGGATGCCACCGGGGCCGGTGACCAGTTTGCCGCTGGCTTCCTTTACGGTCTGGCCACGTCGCGCGATCTTGAGACCTGCGCCAGAATGGGCAATGTTTGCGCCCGCGAAGTCATCAGCCATATCGGCCCGCGCCCCGAGGTCAGCGTTCTCGACTTGCTGCGCGCCGAAGGGCTGGTCTAGGAGTCCGGCACGTTCCGGCGTTCATTCAGCGCCCAATCGTATTTGTAGGCTCGAACACGGGGGTTTTCGCGCAGTCGGGCCTGCAACTCCGGCGCAGCGGCTTGTGATATCTGGGCGATTACCGCGCGTTCATTGGGGCCGAAATCCTCGCGGAACCAGATATAAATCTTGGACAGGATAAGGCGCCCGTTGTCGTCGAACCGCACGCCGCGCGGATCGTTCACATAGGCCCGTTCGGCAGCGGCCAGATCACGCTCCAGCGTGTCGGCCTGCCAAGCGCGGTCCATCAGATTCGGACAGCCAACCGCCGCGCAGTTCAAGGCGTGGTGGATGCGCGGTTCCTTATAGGTGGGCCGGATGATGCGATGCTCGATATCGTTCAGGGTCAGGGTTCGACCAGAGACAACAACCAGCGGCCGGTCCCACGGCCCGAAAGACAGGGCACCATCGGTGATATCGCGGATCGAGTCGACCGGGTAGTTTTCCAGAATCACATCGACCGTCAGCGCGTTATAGAGGTTGATCCAGTAGGCCAATTGCTGATCGCGGGTCAGGCGGGAGGGCTCGACGCCCTGCAATTGGGCGATATAGCCATCAAGACGGGCGCGGTCGCGATCCGTCACCTGCGCATAGGCCACCCGGTTCACACCGCGCTCATCTGCGGCGACATAGGTTTGCAGGAAGCTGTTCCAAGCGCCGTGATTGACACGCTGACCCGGTGGCGCCGCAGCAGGGGTCCAAGTCTGAGCCGCCAGAGGTTCGGGCGCGGGCAGCGCCACCCGTTCGATACTTGCACACGCCGCCAGCAGCGGCAGCAGCAACAGGATCAGCAGTTTTCTCATCTCGGCTTGGCCTCGTCTCTCTTGCGTCTGGCCCGGAGTTGACCTTTGAGCCGTTTCATCGGGGCACTGGCGGGGTCTTGCAGCTTTGGCAGGTCGGCCGCACCAGACAGATCGCGCACGGCGGAGTTCCACCATCTTGTGCCTTTTGGGGTGTCGATCTGATCAGGTGTGGCCAGATGCATGTCGCGCTGGGCATTGTGGACACACATCGACAGCGGGCCGTTTGCCGTCGCCACCATAAAAACGCACGAGGCGCAGCGGTCCTGCTCCAGTGCATCTGCACCCATGAAGTTGTGAACAAAGACGGCCTGCCGCCTTACCCGACCACGGGCGCGCCATAGCCCGGCTCCCAGCCGCGCGAGCCGACCGGCCAGATAGATCGCGGCCCGCAGCGCCAGCATCGGCTTGGTTCGGATCGTGCGGAATATGCTGACACGCGTATCCAAATGCCCGTCATCCGAGCGATCCGCCCGCTCCAGCTGCGCGATCACGTCTCGCACAAGGTCGTCATTGGACAGCAGCGAGATGGCTCGCCCCCCTGCACGCAGAACACTGGCATAGCGATTGCACTTGGAGTGACCGACCGCCGCTGCATCAAAGTGCAGCTCAGTTTCATAGCCCTCTTCGACGGCGCGCATGACGCTTTCTTGGGTGATGGCGTTGGGGCGGGACCGCAGCACGCCGCGTCCCGTTTCCGCCTGCAACTGAAACGAAACAAACGCCACCTCGGGCTGGTCGCGCAGAAATCGGGCGAGGTCAGGGATCTGCGCGATGTTATCGCCGAACACGGTGGTGTTGAACAGGATACGCAGCCCCAGCCCGCGCGCGGCCTCGATATAGCTTAGCCGCACGACGTTCAGTGCGACCTCATCCGCATAACCCGCCCTCTCTTGCGTCATATCGACATGAAAGGCCACGTCATCTAGCCCTGCTGCCGCCAGCCGCGCCAGAAAACCCCGCCGCGCCCGGATGCCGTTGGTCATCAGGCAGGACCGCATGCCCAGTCGCCGGACCTCGCGGCAGAGTGCCTCAAGATCCTCGAGTTTGCGAAGAGTCGGGTCGCCGCCGGAGAGCTGCACCGACACGCCGGGGCCATAATGGCTGTGGATCGTGGCGAGGCGCGCGAACAGGACCGAGAGCGGTGGATCATAGGTCATCTCGGCCCGGTCCGAGAGGTAGCAGAGCGTGCAATCCAGATTGCAGCGCTGCGTGACCTCAAGCGCGACGCAGGCAATCGGATAGAAACGCCCGGCCGTCTGCGATGCGCCGTATTCGCCGCAATTCTGCAACCCTTCTCGCAGGGGCGCACGGCGATCCTGGCCTGCAAACCTGCGCCCGGCAGGAGTAATCCGGGTCCAATCGACAATCTCGGGTGCGACAACATCTTTCATTCCGCCAGAGCTAGGCGGATGGATGCACGACCGCTACGGGACTCACGGCAAGTTGTCGAATGCTCAGTTTCTGGTGAGGTTCAGGTGATCGGCAAAGGCGGCAAGCACACGCTCATAGACGTCCCGTTTGAAAGGCACGATTTCTTCGATCAATCGCGATGGGTCCTGCCATTTCCAGTGGTTGAATTCGGGGTGCTCGGTCTGGATGTTGATCTGTTCGTCGCGCCCCTGAAACCGGATCAGGAACCATTTCTGTTCCTGCCCGCGATAGCGCCCTTTCCAGATCTTGGGGACGATGTCATGGGGCAAATCATAAGGCAGCCAGCCCTCGCTCTCGGCGATGATCTCGACCAGATCGGCAGTCACGCCGGTTTCTTCCCAGAGCTCGCGCAGGGCCGCATCACGCGGATCCTCGCCCTTGTCCACGCCACCCTGTGGCATCTGCCAGGCCTCGGTGTAACGGTCGTTGCGCTGACCGACAAAGACTTTGCCCTCGCCATTGATCAGCATCAGCCCGACGCAGGGGCGATAGGGCAGCTTTCCAATCTCGTCTGGTGTCATGGGGACCTCTGGGTGATCTTGCAGGGTCTTTAGCAATGTGGGGCGGGATCGGAAAGCAACTTACGCCCGGTTTGCAAGGGTGGCGGCAGAACCGGATGCAAAGCGCGCTTTGGTTGCGCCTAACCCCGGTCACCATCATGCAGGTCCCGACTGTCTGTCGGGGCCTGATCCCTGTCTTCCATGCCATAATCGCGCATCACATGCGCCACGCGCAGCCGGTAGCCTGCAAATATCCCGGCGCGCCCCTTGCTCTGTGCCGCGCGATGCTGCGTCAAGGCGCGCCAGTTCGCCACCGCCTCCTCGTCTTCCCAGAACGACAGCGACAGCAGCTTGTCGGGGCTGGTCAGACTGCGAAACCGTTCGACCGAGATGAAGCCCGGTACCTGATCCAGCAACGGGCGCAGGTCGGTGGCCACATCCATATAAGTGTCGAATTGCCCCTCGGCGGGTTCCACTTCGAAAATGACGGCGATCATCTGCTGGCTCCATGCGGGGTCGAGGCCAGTTTCAGCCAGGTGCGGTCCTCTCGCAACAGGAAGTTTTCGCGCTGTGCGAAGGCATAGTTTTCCTGCCCCAGCGGGTCCGCTGCCAGCCGTTCGCGATAGTCTTCATAGGCGGCAAGGCTGGGGATGTTGTAGATGCCATAGGCCAGCGAGGTTGATCCCTCATGCGGGGCGAAATAGCCGATCAGGTCGGCCCCGCAGCGCGGAATGGCCTGACCCCAGTTGCGGGCGTATTCTTCGAATTGTGCTTTCTTGGTGGGGTCTATTCTGTAGCGGATGATGCAGGTCAGCATGGCGGCCTCCGTGGATTGCGATGGGCCTGGTTTAGCAGCTTTCTTTTCATCCATGCTTCGGTTATCATCGAAATATGAAAGACGGACCTGATATCGCCCGCATTGCTGCGCTGATCGGAGATCCGGCGCGCGCCAACATGCTGGGTGCGCTGATGTCCGGCAAGGCGCTGACCGCAACCGAACTGGCGCATGAGGCCGGGATCACCCCGCAAACCGCCAGCAGCCACTTGCGAAAACTGCTGGAGGGCGGGCTGGTGCGCCTGCGAGGGCAGGGACGGCATCGCTATTATGCACTGTCGGGTCATGATGTGGCCGAGACGCTGGAAAGCCTGATGGGGCTGGCCGCGGGACGGGGGCACCTGCGCACTCGAACCGGACCGCGCGATGCGGCGCTGCGCAAGGCGCGGGTCTGCTACAACCATCTGGCCGGAGAACGCGGGGTTGCCCTCTACCGGTCGATGATTGGGGGAAAGCTGCTGGTTGAAACGGATGAGGATGTGAGCCTCACGCCAAAGGGCGAGCGGTTCGCCGCGGAGTTCGGCATCGATCTGACGGCGCTGCGCTCAAAACGCGCGCCGCTTTGCCGTCCTTGCCTGGATTGGAGCGCGCGCGAGCATCACCTTGCCGGGTCTTTCGGTCGCGCGATGCTGACCCGGATGGAGGCGTTGGGCTGGCTCACCCGCCAACCCGACAGCCGGGTCATCCGCTTCACCGAGCAGGGCGAAGCGGCGTTTGGGGCCCGGTTTCCAACCTGAGCCGCTTTATTCCACGGTGATGGTAATCACCTCGGACATGACCGGCGTTGCGTGTGGAACATGCCCGTGATCGCCCATCACCAATTGCAGCGTATGCGCTCCCGGCGCGAGATCCAGCGTCACCTCGGTCTGTCCGCTGCCGAAATGCATGTGGTTGTCATCTGCTGGCAACCCATAGGCCAGCTCGTCAGCGCCATCCTCGCCTTCACCCAGTGGCGGGCGGTCAATCAGCAGGTGGTGATGGCCGGTATTCTCGGCTTCGGTTCCTGCCGGCGCCACGCCCATGCCGCTGAGGCCAAAGACCACGGTGACCGGCGAACTGACGGTGTCACCATCGGCAATATTGACGAAATAGACCTTGGCATCCGCAGGTGCAGGTGTCTCACCACCCGCCAGTGCAGGCAGGGCGAAGAGGCTGGCGGCCAGCGCGATCGCGGTTACTCTCATGTTATCCTCCCGTGTTTCAGTCTTAATTCGGATAGTTAGATCATGGCAGCACAGGGTCGAGCGGAACAGGTTTCTTTCGCTCTGCGAGGCAATTCTGGAGGCCGGAAACCACTGTTTCCCTGTTTCCTTGTCGCAAACGATCCCTGACAAAACCGCGATATTATCCCATCCGTGCCCCGATCTCGCCCAGATTCAGCGTCATTGCTGATCGAGAGAAGGAATAAGCCGAGGGAACGGGAATGGATCGACTGACCGAAATGGAGGCCTTTGCCAACGTCGTGGATCAAGGCGGGTTCACGGATGCGGCCAAAAAGATGGGCATCTCGAAATCGGCCGTGTCCAAGCACGTCTCAAGCCTTGAGGCTCGTCTTGGCGCAAGGCTGCTGAACCGCACCACGCGCCGGGTGTCTCCGACCGAGATCGGGCTGGCCTATTATGACCGCGCGCGCCGGGTTCTGAACGATGCGGGTGAAGCGGATGCGTTGGTGACCTCGATGCAATCGGCGCCCTCGGGGCTGCTGCGGGTCAGTGTGGCAACCGATTTCGGGGTCAATCACCTGTCGCCGGTCCTGTCCGAATTCCTGTCAGATTTCCCCGATATCTCGGTCAACATGGTGCTCAACAATCGCTATGTGGAGCTGATCTCGGAAGGGTTCGACATGGCGCTGCGCATTGGCGAGCTGGATGACAGCACGCTGCGCGCCCGCAAGTTGACCGAAACCACCAAACGCATGGTCGCCTCGCCCTCCTATTTCCAGGAATATGGCCGCCCGCAAAAGATCGACGATCTGAACGAGCACAAGCTGTTGCATTATTCCAGCCAGTCCAGCGGCAATGTCTGGCGTCTGACCGCGCCGTCCGGCGAAAAACGCCAGGTGCGCACAAGCGGCTGGTTGAGTGTCAATGACGGCCAGTCCCTGCTGAACGCGGCGATCACCGGTCTGGGGATCGCGCATCTGCCTAGCTATCTTTATGCCGATGCCATGAAACAGGGCCTTGTCGAGGATGCGATGCCATCGCTGCCGGACGAGGTGCAAGGCATCTATGCGGTCTATCCGCCGGGCCGGTTCACCCAGCCCAAAGTGCGTGCTTTCATTGATTTTCTGGTCCATGCCTTTGCCGATAAAGGCCCCATGGACTGGTGAGTTTCACCGCCTCCCTCGGTGACTTTTCCTGCCCGCGCCCCGGCGCGGGCCTTTTTCGCGCGATCACCTCAGACGCACGGATCAGGGCTGTAGCAGGATCACTTCCACCCGTCGATTGGCCTCACGCCCTTCTGGTGTAAGGTTCGTAGTCCGGGGCGAAAGATAGCCCATTCCCTCGGCATCAATACGGTCCGACGCGATCCCGTAGCGGGTCAGCAACCGGTCGCGCACCGCCTCGGCCCGACGTTTGCTGAGGGAAATATTGGTATCTAGCTGGCCAACCGTATCGGTATGTCCCACAATGGCGACCCGCATGCTCGGCGCACGCTCCATCGCACCGGCCAATGCCTCCAGTGAGGCATAAGTGCCATCGCTCAGACTGTTGGCCCCGGTGGCAAATTCCAGATCCGGCAAAACCGCATGACCGGTCTGGTCGAGTTCGGATAGCAGATCGACGGGCGGGGGTGCTTCCGTTTCCGGGGTGGCTGGTTTGGTATCGGGCGCAATGTCGGGTGTCCCGGCAGGCGTCACCTCAATGACCTGCACAAAGGCGTCGGATTGGGTGCGGCTGACCAGAACGCTGATCGCGTCGCCCTCGCGCATGGCGGACAGAAATCTGAAATCGTCCAGCGTCACATACATGTCGGGCGCAGGAATCACCTCGGTCGCGAAGCGGAAGTCGAACCCGCCACAGGCCCGGGCTACGCAGTCGAGCGCGATCTCATAGCCCGCCTCGGTCAATTGCGCGCGGATCGGGTCCAGCACTTGCAGCGTAGAGCCGGTATAACCGTTCAGCCGCCAGGCGCGCCGGTCGACCCGACCCTCGAACGCCTTGACCGGCAGCACTCCATCCGAGACAACGCCCACCGGAAGGTCGTAGCTGTCCAGCAGATCGATGCGTTCGGTCACCTGGCGGGCCTGATCCGGCAGAACCGGCTCCAGTGCCTGCGCAGCGCTTGCGGCGAACAGGGCAATTAGGGTCGTGCGAACGATCATCTGTGCTGCGCGTGATAGTCTTCGTTCGGGCGCATGCCGGTGGCGCTGGCCACCCGGTTCGACATGTTGAAGAAACCGGTCACATTGATGATGTCCCAGATATCGCGGTCGGAAAAGCCAACGTCGCGCAGCGCCTGCCGGTCGGCCTCGCGGGTCTCGGAGCTGGACTTGGTGACCTTTTCGGCAAAATCCAGCATCGCGCGCTGGCGCGGCTCCAACGGGGCCACGCGGTGGTTCATCACCAGCATTTCACCCAATTGCGGGTCGCCCGACATTTGCCGCACCGCTGCGCCATGGGCCACAAGGCAATAGAAGCACTTATTGATCGAGGACACGACCACCGCGATCATCTCGCGCTCCAGCTTGCTGAGCCCGCTTTCTGCCAGCATCAAATCGTTATACAGCGCGGTAAAGGCGTTGAGCTTGTCGATATCAAAGGCGTGCGCCTTCAGGACATTCGGGACCATCCCCAGTTTTTCCTGACAGATGTCGAAGTATTTCTGCGTCTCTTCGGGCAGCGGGTCCATCATGGGCAGGTTCAGCGCGGTGGGGGATCTGGCATCGGTCAAGCGGACTCTCCTGTTTGGTCCAGAACGCGGTAGTGATAGCTGCCTGCGATCTGCATCCCAAGCGCGTGGTAGAGCGCATTGGCCCCGGTATTTGCCTTGGTGCAGATCACGCTAAGGGTTTCGGCACCATTGTCCAACGCCCAGAATGCTGCCGCGCGCATGGCCCATTTGCCCAGCCCGTTGCGCTGATGTTCGGGCAGGATTTCCAACGCATGTACCATCGCTGTTTTGTCATGAATTGCGGCGAATCCGGTACCGGCAGGCTTGTCATTGCGGCGGATCAGAAGCCCGGTCTTGGGGCCGGATGCGCGCTGCATGACCGCCCAGCGTGCTGGGCCGATCCCGGCGCGGGCCCAGATTTCGTTCATTACCGCCAGCGGTTCCCACACGGCAAAGACGGTGACCCGAGGCACCGGCGTGTCAGTTAGCATGGCTACGGGGCAGATGTAGATGTTGACCGGATCAAGGATGCGATAGCCGCGCGCGTCCAACTGGGCGTCGAGCGCTGTGTCACCCGACCGGATCATGAAGAGGCATTTCTGCCCCATCCTGCGCATGCGCTCCTCAGCCGAGGCGATCTCTCCGGTGGTGGCCTCAGCTTGCGCCGTGGTCGCCGAGACCCGGCTGCCACCGCCCTGTCCCTCGCGCAGCAGAAACGCGCCATCCTGGATGTAGCGGGCCGCAGGCCAGGTGCCGTCAACGATCGCGGGCCAGTCCGTGCTCACAGGGCAAGCTCTTCGGCAAGGCGGGTGACGGCGGCGTCGATGCGCACGCCGTTGGTGCCGCGCACCACGACGTTTGCGCCGAACACGCCATTCAGCTGGAACGGATAACAGCCGACCGTTAGATCGTCGAAATCCGAGGCCAGTTGCGACAGGGTATCGGCGATCTCACCTTCGCCCCGGTTCACCCGCAGGCTTTGCGACAAGAGCGGTTCACCACCGGTCAGGGTGGGCAGCACCGAGGCGACCATGGCCTGAAAGATGGTCGGAATGCCCGCCATCACATGAACATTGCCCAAGGTGAAGCCCGGCGCGGTCGAGACCGGGTTTTCGATCAGGCTTGCCCCGTCGGGAATGCGCGCCATCCGCAAGCGGGCGGCATTCAACTCCAGCCCGGTTCGCTCGTAATGCGCCTCAAGCAGGGCGCGGGCGTCGTCGCGGATATCGATTTGGGCACCAAAGGCGCGGGCGATGCATTCGGCGGTGATATCGTCATGGGTTGGCCCGATGCCGCCGCTGGTGAAGACATGATCATGAGTCTCGGACAGGGTCCTGGCCGCGGATTCGATGGCGTCAGCCTCGTCGCTGACAACCCGCACCTCTTTCAGATCGATACCGTGCTTGGTCAGTTCACCGGCCAGATGGTGCATGTTGGCGTCGCGCGTGCGACCTGACAGGATCTCGTCTCCTATCACGAGCATGGCGGCGGTAGGATTGGTCATGGCATCCCTCACTTGAATGGCGCCCACCGCATCTATAGGCCTGCAATCATGCGCTTTCAAACCCCTCTTGTGCCCGCAACCCTGATCAGACGCTACAAACGGTTTCTTGCCGACTGCCAATTGCAGGACGGGCAGGAGGTGACAGCCCATTGTGCCAATCCCGGTTCGATGATGGGGCTGGCCGATCCAGGCACAAAGATCTGGTTGGAACCGAACGACGATCCGAAGAAAAAGCTCAAATATGGCTGGCGGCTGGTCGATCATGGGGGCGGACATTTCACCGGTGTCGATACCTCCGTTCCCAACAAGGCGCTGAGGGCTGCTTTGCAAGCCGGAGAGATTGCGGAATTGGCCGCTTACAAAACCGTCCGCCCCGAGGTCAAATACGGGCAAAACAGCCGCATCGACTTTCTGCTGACCCAGCCCGGCCTGTCCGATGCGTATGTCGAGGTCAAAAGTGTCACGCTCTCGCGCCAACCCGGTCTCGCCGAGTTTCCCGATAGCGTAACGGCGCGGGGCACCAAGCACCTGCAGGAACTGGCCGCCATGGCCAAGATCGGGCATCGCGCGATCATGCTCTATCTGGTTCAGCGCACCGATTGCGAGCGATTTGCACTCGCGGCGGATATCGATCCGGCCTATGCGGCGGCGTTTGAGCAGGCGCAAAAAGCGGGTGTCGAGATTCTGATACGTAAAACCCGTATAACGCCTGCGGAAATCACCGTTGGGCGCGCGCTCTGAGCTCAAAACGCGCGCCCTCTGGTTCTTTCTGCGCAAGACGATTAAATAGGGGCCAAAGATGGAACTTAGGAGTGGTCTTTTGAAAAAGGACCTTCGCGGCCGCCTGACCAAGGATGGCATACGCATATACGAACAGGGCGATTTCGCCGGAATGCACGCCGCGGGCGCATTGGCCGCGCGTATCCTTGACGATGTTGCTGCCCATGTCTTTCCTGGCCAGACCACTGGCGAGATCGACCGCCTGATCACCGCCATGGTAGACGAGGCTGGCGCAACCTCGGCCACGATCGGCTATAAGGGCTATCAGCATGCCAGCTGTATTAGCGTCAACCATGTGGTCTGCCATGGCATTCCCGGAGACAAGAAGCTCAAGGATGGCGACATCCTGAATGTTGACGTGACCGTCATCGTCGATGGCTGGTACGGGGATACTTCGCGCATGTATGTGGCGGGCAAGCTACCCCGCAAGGCCGAGCGGCTGATCCAGGTGACCCATGACGCGCTGTTCAAAGGCATCGAGATGGTGAAGCCCGGCAACACCTTCGGTGATATCGGCCATGCCATTCAGGCCTATGTCGAATCCCACCGGATGAGCGTTGTGCGCGATTTCTGCGGGCATGGGCTGGGCCGGGTGTTTCATGCGCCGCCCAATGTTCTGCATTACGGGCGTCCGGGCACCGGCGCGGTTCTGGAAGAGGGCATGTTCTTTACCATCGAGCCGATGGTCAATCTGGGGCGGCCCGAGACCAAGACGCTTTCTGATGACTGGACGGCGGTGACTCGCGACAAATCCCTGTCGGCGCAGTTTGAGCACTCGGTGGGCGTGACGGCGGATGGGGTCGATATCTTTACCCTATCGCCCGGTGACAGGTTTCACCCGACTTATTCGTCCTGATCCTTCTCTGCTTGTGCGCGCAGAAGGCTCAGCAGCATGGTTTCCCCGCCCCATGGGGTGACCGCGTCATGTATGAAGATCGACCCGTGGCGCGGTTCAGGTTTTTTGCCAGCCGCGTCTTTCGCTTTTGATGCTATCGGCGCGATGCGCCCGGTCCAGACGGTATCCATGGGCAGCACAGTAGCACAGAGATGTCAGAGCGCCAAAAGCTCTGGCACGTCGTTCATGTGGTGGAACACTTCGGCACCCAGATCCCGCAGTTCTGTACCGTCGCTATGAGCGGCATAGGCGAGGCAGCGCATCCCGGCGCGGATTGCGGCGGTGACGCCGCTGGGGCTGTCTTCGATCACAACCGGGGTCTCGGCCCCAAAATGCCGCGCAGCCAGTTGGAACAGTCCGGGATCGGGCTTTGCGATGCCGTGCACATGGGCAGAGAACATTCGGTCGTTGAACCGGGGCCAAAGGCCGTTCTGGCCCAGGGTGATTTCCATCTTCGCTTCGTGACCATTGGAGGCAACGCAGAACGGCGTCCCATGTGCATCCAACTTGTCCAGAAGGCCGGGAACGCCTTCGATGACAGGACAACCCGCCCGCAGGCGCGCGTAGATTTCGCCATAAATCTCATCGATCCAATCATCGGACAGGCCCGCGCCCAGCTCGCGCGCTTTTTGCATCACGCCGGTCATTGTGCCGCCCACGAAAAAGCCGATTGCATCCTCCAGACCCAGTTCCAGCCCGTAGCGCGCCAGATTATCGATTATGCATTGGTTGGACATGGTTTCACTGTCCACGAGCACGCCATCGCAGTCGAAAATCACCAGATCATGCATGTTGAGCGCCTGCTTTCGAGATGTGATCCCGCCAAATCAGCGAGATATGGGTGTCGCCGTATTTGCGCTGATCGTGCAGCGAAAACCCGTCCGGGGCGGCCATCGGCTGGTTTTCTTCCCAGACAATCAGCGCGTCATCCGCCAGCCAGCCACCCTCAAGCGCTGCTTTCAGCGCCTTTTGCCCAAGGTTCTTGCCATAAGGCGGGTCGAGAAAGATCAGGGTATAGGCGGCATCGGGATTTTGCGGCATGCGCGTCGCATCCCGGCGCAAAAGGCTGGTCTGGGCTGCGCTGCGGGTGAGCTCGATATTCTTGCGGATCAGGCCCTGCGCCGCGCGCCCGTCATCGACAAAGGTGACATGTGCGCCACCGCGCGACAGGGCCTCAAGCCCCAGTGCGCCGGTGCCCGCGAACAGGTCCAGCACCCGCGCCTCGGGCAGGACGCCGGTATGGGTCAACACGTTGAACAAGCTCTCGCGGACCCGGTCAGTGGTCGGGCGCAGATGCGCGCCGGCATCGCCCTTGCCGACCGAGGCCAGCGCCCGTCCCCGGAACTGTCCGGCGACAATTCTCACGCCTTCAACAGCGGTTTCAGATCGGCATCGGGGTCAGCGACGATGGCCGGATCAGCGGTCTTGCCCATGTCGATCAACCGCTTGCCGACCATATAGGCGCGCGGATCATTCATCGCGTCCACCGCCACAAGCTGATCGCCGCGATAATACCAGAACGACTTGCTCTGCCCGCTGCCGCCACGGGTGATCACCCTGTCATATCCGCTGTTCAGGCCCGCGATCTGCAGCTTCACGTCATACTGATCGGACCAGAACCAGGGCTGCGCCACGTAAGGTTTCTCGGCACCCAGCATATTGGCGGCGACGATCTCGGCCTGGTCGATGGCGTTGGGGACGCTTTCCAGCCGAATCCGAGCGCCTTGATGTGGGAACGAGGCGCAATCCCCTGCTGCCCAGATCTGCGGGTCCGAGGTGCGGCCAAAATCATCGGTGTGAATCCCGTTATCGAGCGTCAAACCCGCCGCCTCCGCAAGTTCCGTCGCCGGGACGATCCCAACGCCAACGACCACGAAATCAACCGCGATCTGCGATCCATCCGTCAGCATAGCGCCGGTCACCTTGCCCGCCTCGCCAATCAGACGATCCAGCCCGACGCCCTCGCGGATATCGACGCCGTGACCCTCATGCAGTGCGCGGAAATAATCGCTGGTCTCAGGCGCGGCGACCCGTTGCAGGATGCGGTCGGCCATCTCGACCAATGTGACTTTCACACCCTTCTTGGCGCAGACCGCCGCAGCCTCAAGTCCGATATATCCGCCGCCCACGATCAGCACTTGCGCGTGTTCGCGCAGCGCCGGGGCCATGGTGTCGATCCCGGCATGATCGCGCACCACATGGACGCCCTCCAGATCGCCACCGATGGCGGCGGGCAGGCGGCGCGGATGTGAGCCGGTGGTCAGGGCAAGCTGGTCATAGCTGAGCGTTTCGCCCTCCAGCGTCACGGTTTTTGCGACCGGATCGATCGCGTTGACCTGCTGGCCCAGTTTGAGGGTGATGTTGTTCTCGGCATAAAAGCTCTCGGGGCGCAGAAACAGGCGCTCCTTTTCCATCTCGCCCAGCAGGTAGGCCTTGGACAGCGGCGGGCGCTGATAAGGCAGGATGGGCTCGGCCCCGATCAGCGTTATCTCGCCGTCGAATCCGTCCTTGCGCAGCTTGGCGACCAGGGACGATCCTGCCTGTCCCGCGCCGATCACGACAATATGGCTCATTTTCCCTCGCCCGATCCGATAAAGATGGTATCACGTCTGCGCCCAGCTATATGCAAGCAAGCGACGTTCCGCAAATCCAACCAAAAGGAAAAAGACGATGATTTCAGTTGGTGACACTCTGCCCGATGCGACGATGACCCGGATAGGGGCCGAGGGGCCAGAACCGGTGACACTTTCCGACAAGATCAACGGGCGCAAGGTGGTGGTTTTTGCGGTGCCCGGCGCCTATACGCCGACCTGCAGCTCAGCCCATGTACCCAGCTTCATCCGCACCAAGGCTGCCTTTGATGACAAGGGCGTCGACGAGATCATCTGTGTGTCGGTGAACGATCCCTTCGTGATGCATGCCTGGGGTGAGGCCACCGGCGCGACCGAGGCCGGGCTGACCATGCTGGCGGATGCCGAAAGCAGCTTCACCGATGCAATCGGTATGCGTTTCGATGCGCCACCCGCCGGGCTGATCGCACGTTCCAAGCGCTATGCGATGCTGGTCGATGACGGCAAGGTTGTGGCGCTGCATGTCGAGGACAATCCGGGCGTCTGCGAAACCTCCGCAGGTGAGTCGCTTCTGGATGAAATGTAAGCGTTAGATTAAATTTTTGGGAACAGGGGCGAAAAACCTCCTGTTCCCGTTCTATTGGCTTGCCTGCCGGTCAAAAGCGCTGTTCTCTGGGCATCAGCACGGGAGGTCACATGACATGAATCGAACGCTGGCTATAATCTCAATGCTCGCTATGGGCGTATTGCAGGCGTGCGGACCTGCAGCCACACCAGAGCAGCAGCGCCAACGGGAACACGAAATTGCCTGCCTCAGCGGCTCGCTTGGCGGCGCGCTGATCGGCGGGGCCATTGGCAGCCAATTCGGCGGTGGGACGGGTCGAACCATCCTGACCGCAGCGGGCGCCGGAACCGGCGCTGTGGCGGGCAACCGCTATGCTTGCGGATAAGGAGGGCAAGACAATGACAATGAGCAAAGTCTTTCTGACCGGTACTCTGCTGGGCCTGGCCTTGGCCGTATCGGCCCAAGCCGATGAGATCGGCGAGGCCAATCTCGCGGCCCTCGACAAGAACAGCGACGGGGTCGTGTCCGGACCCGAGTATCAGGATTTCTCCAACTTCGCGTTTGATCAGATGGACACCAACAAGAACGGGAGCCTGAGCGCGGCGGAAATGGATGCGGCCGGAGCGGGCGATCACATGTCCAGCACCGATGCCAATGGCGACGGCAAAGTCTCGAAAACCGAGTTGTCAGAACAGATGGCCGAGGATTTCAACGCCGCCGACAAGGACGGTGACGGGCGGTTGAACTGAATTTGAGGTCTGGTGTGAATTGGGCCGGGCGCTGACCAGCGCCCGGTTTCTTTTTGCCCCGCGATTGCCTCAGACCAGCGAATCCATCTTGCGTGCCAGCTTGGCATCCAGCGATGACAGGCCGTCGACGTCATGGGTGGTCAGCACCACCTCAACCGTTTTGTAGACATTGCTCCACTCGGGGTGGTGGTTCCATTTCTCGGCCCAGATCGCCGCCCGAGTCATCCAGCCGAACGCATCGACAAAATTGTCGAAGATATAGGTCTTGGTGATGGCGTCGCGATCCTCAATCATTGTCCAGCCATTGTCGAACAGGGGCTGCAGCAGAGGGCCACGGGTTTCGTCGCTAAGGCGTTCGGTCATTGCTGTTCCTCCACATCTGGTTTTCTGAACGGGCCATACTCGGTCAGAAGCTCGATCTCTTCCCCGATTGCTTTGCGCTCGGCGTCGAGATAGCGCGCGATGGCATCGGCGAAATTCGGGTCGCCCACCCAATGCAGCGAGTGGGTCTGCGTAGGAAGATAGCCGCGCGCCAGTTTGTGTTCACCCTGCGCACCCGCTTCGACCCGCTTCAGACCATGAGCAATTGCCAGGTCGATGGCTCTATAATAGCACAGCTCGAAATGCAGGCAGGGGTGATGTTCGATGCAGCCCCAATAGCGCCCATAAAGCGTCTCGCGACCGATGAAATTCAGGGCACCGGCAATGGGCACGCCGTCACGTTCGGCAAAAACCAGTGCGATATCATCGGCCATCGTTTCATGCGCCAGATCAAAGAACTCTCGCGTCAGATAAGGCGAGCCCCATTTTCGGGCACCGGTATCCTGATAGAATGTCCAGAAGGCGTCCCAATGCTCGGGCCGCAGCGCAGCGCCTGTATAGGTACAGATCTCTCCGCCAAATCCCTGGGCCTGCCTGCGTTCCTTGCGCAAAGTCTTGCGTTTGCGCGAAGACAGCGCGGCCAGAAACCCGTCGAAATCGGTGTATCCGTCATTGAGCCAATGGAATTGCTGGGTCGTGCGCCGCATCAGGCCCATTTGCGTGCCCGCTTCAGCCTCAGCCTCGGTGCAGAATGTGACATGCAGCGACGAGATATCGTTTTCCGACGCAAGCTGCACCGCACCCTGGGTCAGGGCAGAGATTCCGATCGTTTCATATCCCGGTCGGGTCAGAAACCTGCGACCTGTGGCAGGTGTGAATGGGGCCGCGATCTGCAATTTCGGATAATAGCGCCCGCCTGCGTGTTCATAGGCATGGGCCCAGTTATGGTCGAAGATATACTCGCCCTGGCTGTGCGACTTGGCGTACATCGGTGCCGCCGCGATCAATTGCCCATCCAGTTGGACCGTCAGATATTGCGGTTGCCAACCGGTGCCTGGCCCCACTGATCCGCTCTCTTCTAACGCTGACAGGAACCTGTGGGTCGTGAACGGATCATAGGGACGACTGCCATCCGCAGCGTCGGGGCAGGCGCACGCATCCCACTCCACCGCCGCGACCTGCGACAGCGATCCCAGTACCCGAACTTCAACCTGCGCCTGATCCATCAGCCCTCCGCGTCTGCGTGTTTATCTGGGTCCCTGTTGCGGCGTATCAACCGGGATGGGCGGCCAAATACCCCTCGAATGTGACATTGTCGGCAATGTCGCGCGCCTTTGCCTCTTGCTCCGGGCTGCGAACCGTCCAGCACAAAATCGGCACGCCTTGTGCTTTCAGCTCGGCGACACGAGGTCGCTCCAGATCATCGACCTCATGACTGATAAAGCTTGCCTGAGCCGCTTCGAAATCGGGAATCTCGCGCAGGTAGTCGCGAGTTGCAGCAGAGAGCGGCCATTTCTCGGGGCGATAAGAACTGGTGACCAGCCCGCGCGCGATGCCGGGAGCCAGCCGCGCCATCTCGGCCACGCTGTTGGGGTTGAAGGACATCACCGCGACCGGGCCGGAATAGCCTGTCAGCGCTTGCGCCGTGGCCCGTTCCAACGGGCCGATATTTGGCCCCATGCCACCGTCCTGATCCTTCAACTCGATCAGCAGCGGCACCTGACCCGCCACAAGTTCCAATATCTCGGGCAGGCCGGGGATACCCTCTCCATCGCCATGCAGTAGCGGTGTGGCGCTGGCTTCGGCCGCAACCAATGACCGGATCACGCCGGGCTGGCCCGCGAGGCGTGCCAGTTCGTAGTCGTGAAACACCATGGCCTGCCCGTCGCGGGTCAGTTGCAGGTCGATCTCGATCCCGTAGCCTGCAGTGACCGCGGCCCGGATTGCGGCCCGGCTGTTTTCCGGGCGACCCTGGCTGACATCGTGCAGGGCCCGGTGCGTGATCGGCGCGCCCAGAAAGGCGGCAGGCAATTCAGGGCGCATCAGCTCACCTCGAAGATGCCTTCGATTTCGACGGCGACACCAAAGGGCAGCGAGGCAGCGCTGACCGCAGACCGCGAATGCCGCCCGGCATCGCCCAAAGCCTCGACCATGAAATCCGACGCGCCGTTGATGACCTTGGGTTGATCGCCGAAATCCGCGGTCGAGTTCACGAAACCGGTCAATTTGATCACCCGCACCAACCGCTCGATATCGCCGTCACAGGCGGCCTTGACCTGTGCCAGCAAATTGATGGCGCAGACACGAGCGGCCTCAGCCCCTGCTTCGACCTCCATATCCTCGCCCAGCTTGCCCTTGATCATGCCACTTTCGTTCATCGGGATCTGTCCCGATACATAGACAATGTTCCCGGTTTTGACGAAAGGCACATAGTTGGCCGCTGGCGCAGGCGCGTCCGGCAGCGTGACCCCGAGGCTCTGTAGCTTTTCAGCGAAACTCATGATCCGTGTTCCTTTTGGTTGCTGGTTTGGCCGGACGCTAGCGGCGAACCGGCATAGGGGAAAGCCCGAAAAGTGCAGGCCTTACGCGGGAACTCGCGCGACAGGTTTTGCGAAACGGCGCGAAACCCCGCCTAAGCGGCGCGCGTGAACACGATTTTACCAACTCTGTTTTAAATTCTTCTCAGATCAACTATGTGTGCCTGATACACCCGTTTGCGGGTTTGCGTTTCTATCGCAAATAAAATTACGGAACCATTCGAGCGGACCAAGATCTAAATGCGTTATCTGACTTCTTCCTGGCGGCTGCTTTGTGCGCTGACGTTGGCTGCTCTGGTGGCAGGCTGCGCAACCAAAACCCCCGAGCAACGCGCCCGCGGCGAAATCTTTGATCCTTACGAGAATACCAACCGCTCGATCCATGCGTTCAACCGGGGCGTGGACAAAGCCATTTTCCGGCCTGCCTCGAAAGGCTATGTTACGGTTGTTCCGGCACCCGTCGTGACCGGCTTCAGCAATTTTGCGGAAAACCTGTCCTATCCCGGTCAGGCGCTGGATTTTCTGCTGCAGGGCAATCCGCGCGAGGCCTGTATCGCCGTCGGTCGGTTCCTGCTGAACACGACCTATGGGCTGGCGGGCTTCTTTGATCCCGCCTCCGAGATGAATATCCCGCGCGTCGATACCAATTTCGGCGAGACGCTGCATGTCTGGGGCTTTGGTGAGGGCGCCTATGTGGAACTGCCGCTTTATGGTCCCAGTACCACCCGTGATGCTGTGGGCGTGGTGACCAACGCCATCACCAATCCGCTGGGGTTCGGCATTGTGCGCCCGGTCGAGAATATCGGTGTCTATGCCGAGGTACTGCGCCGCATGGGTGATCGCGGCAATTTCTCGGACACGGTTGACTCGATCCTCTATGGCAGCGCCGATAGCTATGCGCAGGCTCGCTTAATCTATCTTCAGAATCGCCGGTTCGAACTTGCGAATAGCGGCAGCGGTTCTACGTTAGACCTTTACGCCGATCCCTATGCCGAGTTCGACACGGGGACGGATGTGTATGATGACCCGTATGAGGACCCCTATGCGCAGTAATACGATTTCCCGCCGTTCTTTTGTGATGACCGCTATGGCCGGTCTGGGGGCCGGTCTGGTGCCGATGCCCGCTTTGGCCTTGACCGAACAAAGCGCCCGCGCGCTGGTTGATGAGGTTGTCGCCAACATCAACCAGGTCATCGCCTCGGGCAAATCCCAGAATGCGATGATCAAGGATTTCGAACGCATCTTCGTACGCTATGCCGATGTGCCGATCATGGCGCGTTATGCGCTGGGCCCGGATGCCCGAACCGCGTCCAGATCGCAGCTGCGGTCGTTCACCAAGGCGTTCCAGAGCTATATCTCGCGCAAATACGGACGCCGGTTCCGCGAGTTCGTTGGTGGCCGGGTCGAGGTGAAATCGACCCGCAAGATCAAGGCCGGGTACGAAATCAGAAGCACCGCCTATCTGCAGGGGCAGGCGCCATTCGAGGTCACCTTCCTCGTCTCGGACAAGTCCGGCAGCGAGAAGTTCTTCAACATGTTCATCGAAGGCGTGAACCTGCTGCTGACCGAGCGGACCGAAATCGGCGCGATGCTGGATCAGCGCAAGGGCAATCTGGATCAACTGATCAAAGACCTGCCCAACGCCGGATAAGACGGTCTGTGCCGCTAAAGGCCCCGCAGGCGCGGGGCCTTATCTGTTTCCGCCAAAGATATCCTTGAGCAGTTTATCCACCGCTTTGCCGAGGCCGCCGCCGCTGCGCTTTTTCTGGCGTTTGGGTTCGGCCACGCGGGTGGGTTGCGCCGGTTGGGCCATGGGCAGCGGCTTGGGCTCGATCCCTTCGTTGACGCGGATCATGGTCTCGCGCCAGATCTCGGCAGGCAACCCGCCACCGGTGACCCCCGATAGGGGCGTGTTGTCATCATAGCCCATCCACACGCCGGTGACGTAATCGGCGGTGAAGCCGATAAACCAGGCATCGCGCGCAGCCTGGGTGGTGCCGGTCTTGCCGGCAGCCTGCCGGTCGGGCAGTTGCGCCCGTTTGCCGGATCCTTCCGAGACCACCTTTTCCATCATCCAGATCAGCTGCTGCGCCGCTTCGGTCCGGATCACGCGTTCGCCGATCCCGCCGGTATTGTCGATCAGCGACTCGGTGTCGCCCAGCAGGGTCAGCTTCTCCATGCCATAAGGCGTCACTGAAGAGCCGCCATTGAGAATACCGGCATAGGCCCCGGTCATCTCCAGCAGCGTGCTTTCAGACGCGCCAAGCGCCAGCGCGGGGCCGTCGGCCAGCTCGTTGTCGATCCCGAACTCGCTTGCCACCAGCCGCACCTTGTCGCGGCCGGAAATCTCGGACACTTTCACGGCGGGCACATTCAGCGAGTCCTTCAGGGCCCGCGTCAGCGATACCCGACCGTAATGTTTGTTGGTATAGTTCTTCGGGCACCATTGGCCCGAGCCGGGAATGCTCATGCAATACGGCTCGTCCACTACGGTATCGAGCGGGGAATAGCCAAGCTCAAGTGCGGTGGCGTAGACAAAGGGCTTGAACGACGATCCGGTCTGCCGCTTGGCTTGCGTCGCGCGGTTGAAGGCTCCGTTCACCCTGGTCTCCCGACCGCCCACCATGGCGCGTACCGCACCATCGGCGGACATGACAACAATGGCCGCCTGCGCCTTGGACCCTTCGCGCACCTTTTCCTGGAACACGAACTGCATCGCCTCTTCGGCAGAGCGCTGGATGCGCGGGTCAAGGGTTGAGCGAATGATCACGTCTTCGGTGGTGTTGCCGCCGAAAAAGCTTGGCAGCTCGCTCATGATCCAGTCGGCGAAATAGCCACCGGCACGAGCGGCGGCGGCCTCGGACAGGCGTGCGGGGTTTTTGCGGGCGTCATTGGCCTGCGCGGTCGTTAGATAGCCCTGATTTTCCATCAAACCAACGATCAGACGCGCGCGTTCCTGTGAGCGTTTGAGGTTGTTGGTGGGCGCATAGCGGGTGGGGGCGACCAGCAGCCCGGCCAGCATCGCGGCTTCGGCGGGGCCGACCTCGGCGGCGGATTTGCCGAAATAGCGCTGACTGGCTGCCTCGAACCCACGGGCGCCGGCGCCCAGAAAGGCGCGGTTGAGATAGATCGTCAGCACCTCGTCCTTGGTATATTTGGCCTCCATCGCCAGCGCATAGATCGCTTCCTTGGCCTTGCGCCAGAGCGAGCCCTGACGGCAATCGCTTTCATAGGCTGCCTCGGACTCCCACTCTTTCGGGTCATAAGGCACGCCCAGGCACAGCAGCTTGGCGGTCTGCTGGGTGATGGTCGAACCGCCATGGCCCGATAGCGGGCCGCGCCCTTCGCGCAGGTTGATGCTCACTGCGCTGGCGACGCCGCGGGGGCTGACGCCGAAATGGCGATAGAACCGCTTGTCCTCGGTCGCGACAACGGCGTTCTTGAGATAGGGCGAGACCGTGTCGGCGGTGATCGCCCCGCCGAACTGATCGCCACGCCAGGCAAAGACGCGCCCGTCCCGGTCCAAAACTGTGACCGACCCGCGCGCGCGCCCGTCCAGCAGTGCACTGGGCTCGGGCAGGGTGGTAAAGACATAGCCCACCGCCAGCGCGATCAGCAGCCCGGCAACCAGCCCGACCCGCCAGGTAAAACCCCAGATCAGCCGGAATACCCAGCGAAACAGCCGCTGAAACAGCCCGACGATACCGCCGCGGGTCTTGCGCGCCGTGCGCCGCGCCGGTTTGCGCCGTGTCTTGGCGGCGGTCTTTTTCTTCGGCGCCGCCCGCTTTTTCGGCTTCGGCTTGGTTCCTGACGAATACCGCCGGTCCGCAACCAATGGCGGCTTTCGTCGTTTGGAATCGCTCATGTCTGACTCTGCCCGGTTCTTGTCTTTTGGCCACAATACCCTGCCCGCAACGGCGTGTTGAGGGGATATTCTGTAGAAAATCGACCTTTCACAACCGATTAAAAATTAATCAAACTGGCGAACTTGTGCAAAAAATGTGCACCGCGGGCGTTTGATAGGCCTTTTGAATATGCCCTTTCGTTCCCTGTCCCAACAATTCCGTGAAGTTTCTGCACGTGCATAGAGCCGGGCTGCCCGGCGGAGTGAAGGGGAATAACGTGAAACTCATCATAGCGACAATCAAACCGTTCAAGCTGGAGGAGGTCCGCGAAGCGCTGACCGATGCTGGTGTGCGCGGGATGATGGTAACGGAAATCAAGGGCTTCGGGTCGCAATCGGGACATACCGAAATTTACCGAGGCGCGGAATATGCAGTGAATTTCGTGCCCAAGATCAAGCTCGAAATCGTGGTGGCGGCAAGCATGGTCGATCAGGTGATCGACACCATCGCAACCACCGCGAAGACCGGAAAAATCGGCGACGGCAAGATCTTCGTGCTCGACGTGCAGCAGGCGGTTCGCGTCCGTACCGGCGAGACCAACGAAGATGCCATCTAAGCGCAGCCATACCAATACCAGGGACAAGAAAATGAACCTTATGAAATCACTCATTCCTGCCGCCGCGATCTGCGCGGTGCCGCAGCTGGGTCTTGCGCAAGAGGCCGCCGCTACGGGCGAGCCCGCAGCGCATACCCAGTATATCTTCACCACGCTGCTGTTCTTGATGGCAGGCTTCCTTGTTTTCTTCATGGCGGCTGGGTTTGCCATGCTGGAAGGCGGTCTGGTGCGGTCCAAGAACGTCGCCATGCAGATGATCAAGAACGTGGCGCTGTTTTCCTTCGCCGCGATCATGTACTGGCTGATCGGTTTCAACCTGATGTATCCCGGCGATGGCTGGACCATCGCAGGCTGGGTCGGCCCGTTCTTCTCGACCACCGTTCTTGATCCTGTGGGTGTGGGTGCCGATGCAGCGGCACTGGATTACGCCTCGATCGGGTCGGATTTCTTCTTCCAGCTGGTGTTCGTGGCCGCTACCGCGTCGATCGTATCGGGTGCCGTGGCCGAACGGATCAAACTGTGGCCCTTCCTGATCTTCGTGATCGTGCTGACCGGTGTCATGTATCCGATCTCGGGCTCGTGGCAGTGGGGCGGCGGCTGGCTGTCCGAGGCCGGCTTCTCTGACTTCGCCGGCTCGACCATCGTGCACTCGGTTGGCGGCTGGGCTGCTCTGGCAGGGGCGCTCATCCTTGGTCCTCGGATCGGCAAGTACAAAGACGGCAGGGTCCACCCGATGCCCGGTTCAAACCTGGCGCTGGCAACCCTGGGTACGTTCATCCTGTGGCTGGGCTGGTTCGGCTTCAACGGCGGCTCGCAGCTTGCCATGGGCACCGTGGGTGACGTATCTGATGTGTCCCGCATCTTTGCCAACACCAACATGGCCGCAGCCTCGGGCGCTGTCGCAGCTCTGATCCTGACGCAGGTGCTCTACAAGAAGCCTGACCTGACCATGGTGCTGAACGGCGCGCTGGCTGGTCTGGTGTCGATCACCGCAGAGCCGCTGGCCCCGACCCTGTTCGGTGCGCTTTGGATCGGTGCTGTGGGTGGCGTCATCGTGGTCTTCGCGGTCCCGATGCTGGACAAGTTCAAGATCGACGATGTTGTTGGTGCGATCCCGGTTCACCTGTTTGCCGGTATCTGGGGCACCATCGCCGTGATCTTCTACGGTGAGGCCAGCCTGGGAACGCAATTGCTGGGGATCGTTGCCTACGGTGTGTTCACCTTTGTTGGCGCCCTGATCCTGTGGAGCATCCTGAAGGCCACCGTCGGCATCCGCGTTAGCGAAGAGGACGAGATCAACGGCCTTGATATGGCGGAGCTGGGCATGGAAGCCTATCCGGAGTTTTCGAAAGGCTGATCAAATCAATCCGAACTGGCTCGGGCTTGCCCTGAGCCAGTTCCATTTAGAAGTGCTTTTCCCAGAAATCATATTTCCCAAATGCACTGAGCGTTCCATTGTTGCCGACCTCTATCAGGCTCCTTGGCGACGCTCGCGCCACTGACCTGTCCGGCAGTCACGAACAAGCTCAGAGGCCATCTCTCGCCACCATGGTGGCCCATGATCCAGCCCCAAAAGACCACACACGTCCTGGCCAATAAATTCTTGACACTGTTCGGCAGCGAACCGCAGTCTGGTTGCGAGGGGTTTGCATTGTCGCGGACACTGTCTTGCGCAACGCGTGTTGAAAAGTTTCTGTTTTTCCTAACCTTTTTCTGACACGCTGGGGAGATTGATGGACGATCCTAAACTTGTTGAAGACATTGTTCATGCACTCGATATCGAAGGCGGCAGTGCCAAACGACGACCGGTTCACACTATCGGCATCGGTGCCACGGGTGTTTTCGAGCCGTCCCCGGTGGCCAAGGATTTCTGCACCGCTGAACATTTTCAACCCACCGAAAAGCCCCTGGAGGTCGCTGTCCGGTTCTCCAATGGAATGGGGTTGGTCAAAGAGCATGATGGCTGGTCTGATGTGCGCGGCATGGCGGTGCGCTTCAAGCTGAGCAATGACCGGGCCACCGATCTCATTTCAATGACGCTGCCCGTGTTTTTTGCACCAACACCTGAGACTTTCTTGCAATTCGCAACGGCGGCACGTCCAAAGGAATGCAATCGCGAAACACCTTGGCAAAAGATCCGCGATTTCCTCAAGCTGCAAATACCGATGCCTGACCCCTATCCGGGTCAGGAAACGCGCCCCAACGAAGGCGCCACGGAATTTGCCGACAAACATGCCTATGCACAGCCAGCGGTTCTTCAGGCTTCGGTGATCGGAGCGCCGGTGAGCTATGTTCGGGCGTCTTATCATGCCGTTCATACCTTCATCGTGACCGATCCTGATGGCACCGATCGCTGGGTCCGGTTCAACTGGCAGCCTATCGCCGGAGTTCTCAACACAAACCCGCTGGACCCACCCGTGGGTGTCTATTTGAAGGAAGATCTTGAGAAGCGGCTCGCACATGGCATCGAGCGGTTTTCGCTCATGATGACCATTGGTGAAACAGGCGATGATTTCAACGATTCCACCAAGCAATGGCCACCGCATCGCAAGCGTGTGATGATGGGCTTGCTGACGCTCAACGACGTGCCCAAGGATCAGGAAGCGCATGCCGAAAAGTTGAGCTTCAACCCGTGGCTTCTGACCGATGGCATAAGGCCGTCCGAAGATCCCGTGCTGAAGATCCGCAAGGATGTCTACGAATTTTCAAGCAACCGGCGGGGTGGCATTCCCTGCCCGTTCAGCGGAACGGAGGGCTAGAGCATGAGCGATGATGGCGGATGGCTCAACAATTATGTCAACAGCCTGCCAGAGCGGGGCTGGTTCAAGTTCCTGTCAAAATACGTGGTGGTGCCCTATTGGGTCTGGCGCGAGCCCAAACCGAAATTACCGGGGGGGCCACGCCCATCCTCGCAGCCCAGTGACAACGTGCAACGCATGATGAACCTGCTGATGCCCCTGAAAGACACGTCGCCCATAGGTCGTGCCAAGGCAGTCATGGCGCTGGCGCAAAACGTGGATGAGATTTTTGCGGGTCTCGACAATGTGGGCACGGTCCATTCAGCGCGGTTTCTGCTGGTCGAGGACTATATCTGCATGATCTCGGTCTATGATGGGGATTTCAGCAACTACATCCGCGATTTCATCGCCACGATCGGTAGCGTTTTTGACGATCTCATGCATCTGGTCGAAGGAGGCGAAGCGCTTTACCCCTGTGAAGATCACGTTGAGGAGTTCATCGACTGGGTCAAGGCACATGACCTGTTTCAAGCCCCCGATTACGCGATCAACCTGCTGCATGTGCAGGATGAAGCGGCGGGGCGATCACCGGACGCGCCCCCTCATGAGCTTTTGTCGCTGCCTCGCGAATTGATCCTGCAGCTTCATTCCAATCGCAATATTTCACTGGGCGGCGGCTATCGTGGCTATCCCGGATATTCGGCCGCGCAAGTGCGCGACAAGTTGGGGGTGGGCTGGTGAACGCTGCTTTTAATCCCGAAGAACTGCAGGGCAACATCCTGCGCGGTTATCGCAGCAACATGGTTCGCCATCTTATGCTCGAAGTCTCTGATCGGGCAAAGGCGCGGCAGTTTCTGGCAGCCTCCGCAGATGGCACCAGCAGCGAAATACCCGCAATCACCCGTTCGGCGAATTGGAAAGAAAAGCCCAAGCTCTGCTTCAATATCGGCGTGACCTTTGAAGGATTGCGCGCGCTGGGGACGGCCAGCCGCGACCTTGACAGCTTTCCGTTGGAATACGCCGAAGGGATGGCCAAGCGGGCTGTCAAACTGGGCGATTTCGGGGAAAGCGCGCCTGAGCATTGGCCCGCCCCCTTCGATCAGCCAGACCGGATACATATCATAGCCTCGCTTTATTCGGACGAAGAGCAATATCTCGATCAGACCGAAGCGCAGGTGGCAAAGGCGTTCACCGTTCTGGGTGTGCGCAACGGGCGTAACCTACCGGATAACAAGGTGTTTTTCGGCTATGTCGACAGCATCTCGCAGCCCAGGTTCCGTCATGTCTTCGATCCTGCGCAAATCAAGGTCGATGAACCCAAAGATCCCCTGGGAACCGTTCTTTTGGGACATCCGACGCATTTTGAGGGGATGCTCTTCAGTATTCCCCAACCGGATGTGCTGGGCCGGAACGGGGCATTCAATGCCTTTCGTGTGCTGCAGCAGGACGCCAAGGGGTTCGAGGATTACCTTGATAAGGCCGCCACGCAACTGCTCGATCATCCCAAGGGCGACCTTTTGCTGGCGCCCGAAGATGAAAAGCGGGTGGGAAAGGATCTAGACCGCCATGGCGCCTTGCGCGAGGTCGTGGCAGCGCAGATGTGTGGCCGCTGGCGCAATGGTGTCCCCTACGAACTCTCCCCCGATGCGCAATATCCCGAGAAAGAGGTCTCGCCAACCAATTACAGCTATACCCGCACGTCGCGCTGCCCGGCTGGCGCGCATATGCGTCGTGTCAACCCGCGTGGTGGACCCATCGTTCAGCGTGTTGCCAATTATTCAAGACGGCTGGTGCGTCGGGGCATGTCTTATGGCCCCGATTTCGATCCCGAAAACCGGGACGGTGCAGAGCGCGGCTTGCTGGGGAATTTCATCGGCGCGAATTACGGGGCGCAGTTCGAGGCGGTTGTGTGCGATTGGCTGAATTTCGGGCTGCAAGACCCCGAAATCACCGGCACGAACGATCCTCTGCTCGGAGCCAATGTGCCTGAAACCAGCGCGTTTGAACTGACACTGAAAGACGGCGGTCGTATCCGGCTGAACGGCTTCCCGCGTTTCGTCAAAACACGTGGCGGGGCCTATACCTTTCTTCCAAGCCTTCCGGCGATCCGGTATCTTGCGCAGATTTCGGATTAGGTTGATGGGTTCGGTCGCGTCCAGGCATCCAACTCTTCCAGAGCGTCCTCGATCCGCGTGAGCATGGGCGAGTCACCGGTCGGTTCAATCAGACGATGGGCGGTCATCAGATGCCCAGCCGCCTGTTCGTTTTTCTTCTTGAGCTTGTAAAGAAGGCCAAGGATCATCTCGCCCCGTGCGAAATAGTGCCCGTCCGGGTCGAATTGCGTATTGGTGCGCACCTTTTCAATCAGCGAAATGATATGCTTTTTGCCAAACAGGATGACGCCTGCGAGTGTCCGGAAATTGCGCATCAAAACACCGAACGAAGCACCGCCTTCACCCGTCAGGATTTGCAGATACACCTCGCTGAGAAACAGACGGTTCCAATCCGCCGCCATCTGCGCCCCGTCGGATTCGTGACGTTCAATGGTCGCGTTGATCAGTTGCAGCCCCTCGCTCACACGGCCTTCCATCGCCAGAGCAACACCAAGCATCGTCTTGGGAATGCCAGCGAACATAAGCCAGCCATTGGCCTCGCACATATCAGCAAAGGTTTGCGCGGCTTCGCGGGCACCGGGTCGCTCAAGCGACACAAGAGCGGCGACTCTGGAGCACTCCGCAATGGCTCCCTCGAACTCTGCGCGCGAAAGCTCCAGCGCTTCTTCCGACAATTCAAGCGCGCTCTGGTAGTCGTCGGTTACGACCGCGATCAGTGCTTTCATGGCGGTTCCATATCCGAGCGCGCGAGGATCGTTGTTCTTTTCGCCATCCGCCACCAAGCGCGCCGCGGTTTCCCGTGCCGTGATGACCCGACCACGCGTCAACTCGTTCCATCCGAGGGTGGCGAAATAGAAATTCTGCAGATAAGCGTCGTCGAACTTGGTCAGTGCAGCGTCGATCTCGGCTTTTTTGGCTGCGAAATCGGCATTGGGCAGCGGGGCGCAATAAATCCCGACGGACAGTTCGTTGACCATGGCGTAGGCGACGGATTTCGGATCCCCGACACGCTTTGCCATCTCGGTAAGGTCCCGTTGAACGCCGAGCGCCTCAAGAAAGCGGTTGTTGCAGACAAGACAAGACACATAGTGGTGCAGGAACAGCACGTGGTCGCCATTCTCTCCCATCTCATTCAGGATCGGCCTGACCCTTGGGGCCAGTTCGATCATGGTCAAGACATCCAGAGAGATATTCGAGCACAGCGCATAATTGGCCATGAAACTGGCAAAGGCCTTGTCGCTGGCGCAAGTCGGGTCCTGTTCATAAAGCGCCAGAGCATCCGCAAAATACTGGTTCGCCTGATCATGCGAAAACACCCCAAGGCTCTTTGCCCCGGCAAGCGCGCTGTATTCAAAAGCCAGATCCGTGCGCGGGGTTTGCATATAGTGATGGGCAAGCGTCTCGGCAGCTTCGGGAAGCCGGTTGGAGTTGCGCTTTTCCAAAGCCTCGGCAATCGCGAGATGCAACTCGGACCGACGGTTCGCAACAAGGCTGTTGTAAACTGTTTCACGCAACAAGACGTGCTTGAACATGTAATCCGACGACTCGTCCTTGCGAAACACGATATCGAGCGCCTGCAGCCTCTGCAGCGCTGCGCCGGTTTCGTCGGGCTGCGCGACAACCATCGACAACAATCCGGGATCGAAGCCGCGCCCGATCGTGGCGGCGGCCTGCAATAGCGCGCGATCCTTCGGCTGAAGCTGCTCGATACGCGCTGAGAGCAGGCTTTGCATGCTTGCCGGCAATTCGTCGCCGCCGGGCTGGTTTTCGAACACCACCTGACCCTCGTCGACCCGCAGGGCGCCTTTTTCGGTCAGAAAACTCAGGATCTCTTCACCAAAAAGCGGATTGCCCCCGGAACGGTCGACCACCTCTTTGACCAATGCATCGGGCAGGGTGTCAACCTTGAGCCGGGATTGAACAAGATGGTGAATATCCGCTTCGGTCAGTGGTTGGAGTCTCAGGGTCGAAACCGATGGGTTGTCGTTCCATTCCGGTGTGTATTCCGGCCGACGGGTGTTCAGAATAAGCAAATTATCCAGCTCGCCGCCATCGACCAGTTTGGACATCATGGTTTCGGACGCGCCGTCGATCCAATGGATATCTTCGACCAAGAGCACGACCCGGCCCAATTGGCATTGCGCCTTCAAGAGCGCGGGCAGCAGATCGCGTGTGCGCAAGCCGATCAAAACCCCATCAAGGCCGTCCAATGTCCCCTCGGGCGGCTTCAGACCCAGCAGGTTCATCAAAAGCCCGAGGTTTTCCGGCGTATCCTGTCCGGCATGCTTCAATCCGGCCTGTAGCTTCGGCGCGATCTCTTCGGGGTCGTCATCTTGGTTGATACCAAAAGACCCGCGCACAACTTCGAGAAATGGCAGGAAAGGCACCTGTTGGCCATCCGTGGTGCACTGCCCTGTCAGGATGACGGTTTCCTTGGCTTTCGCGCGATCCAGAAACTCGACAACAAGGCGGGTTTTGCCCAGCCCCGGTTCGGCAACAAGGTCGATCACACGCAATCCGTCGCGTGTCTGATCCAGCGCTTCGGAAAGGGCGGAAAGCTCGGCGTCGCGTCCCACATACCGGCTCAGACCCCGCGCACGAGACGCATCGAAACGCGTGGCCCCTTCGCGGATCGACTGCAATTGCCAGAGCTTCTGCTGCTTGGCCACGCCCTTGATCGTGTGTTCGCCTTCAAAGCTGAGGTCGACCAGCCATTCGACAAGCGCGCGCGTGGTGTCGCAGATCAGACAGCCGCCCTCGGGTGCCAGAGACTGAATGCGCGCCGCGAGATTGACGCTGTTGCCCACTGCGGTCATCTGCCCGTCGGCGCCTTCGACCGCGGCCATGACCACGGAACCGGAGCTGACCCCAACCCGCATGATCGGGCGCACGCCGAACCGTTTCTCGATGTCGTCCCCAGAGGCGGTGAACAGAGCCTGGATCGCCAAGGCTGCTTTGCAGGCTCTTAATCCGACATCCTCCAATGCGTCGGGAATGCCGAAAACCGCCATGATGCTGTCGCCTGCAAATCCCCGGATGACACCGCCATGTTCCTTGATGACACCGGACAGCATGCCATAGACCATACTGGTGAAATGAGCAGTGGTTTCCGCACCCAGCTTTTCAACAATGGGCGTATAGCCCACCATGTCGGTAAACAGCACCGAAACCAGACGACGCTCGCCGAGCCTTGGTGACGATGTGTCCGTGATTTGGGTGTTGGTCGTCATTGCGATTGGTTCATAACACGACAAATACGGCGCGTGCTACTGTTTGCGGCACCCGAAATTCGCCTGGCAAATCACGACGGGTTTGCCCGCGCGAAACGCAAGTTCGCACAGGCAATTAAAACACCTTCTGCCTGCTGCTCAGGCCGTGAAATTCAGCTTGAGTCCGGGCCGCGGCCAGCGGGTTTTGTAGATTTTGCCGGTGCTTGACGCGGTGATCCACGCATCACGCAAATCCGCACCGCCAAAGCAGAGATTGGTGGTGAAAAGATCGGGTACCGCCAGATGCTCCGTCGTGCCATCCGCACTAAAGATGGTGATGCCACCATTAAAGATCGTGCCAACGCACACACGCCCATCCGCCTCGACTTTCAAACTGTCGAGCCACTGATACCCCGGAAGGGTCTGAACCACATTGCCCGGCGTTTGCGGGATTTGACCGGGATGCAATTCACCGGGCCCGGCAATGTCCATCACCCATAACCGCCCGAACACGGTGTCAGAGACAAAGAGCTTCTTGCCGTCCGGCGACAATCCGACCCCATTGGCCGTGGGCACGGTTGCCGCATGTTTCAGGGTCTTGCCGTCAATCGTCGCATAGTAGACGCCACCGAATTCGCTGGTTGTTTCATGCTGCATACCCGTATCGGTAAACCAGAACCCGCCCGCCGAATCAAAAACGATGTCGTCTGGCGAGATAAGATGATCGCCGCGGGATTTGCCATAAAGCTCGGTGACTTCCCTGGTTTTCAGATCAACGCGCTGGATCGACCCTCCGATGTAATCCGGGCGTTCGGAATCCGGGATCGTGATCTGATCCGGCCCATATTTGATGAAGGTATAGACGCCACCATTGTTGCAGATATAGGCCGCACCATCGGGTCCGATCGCCACGCCATTTGGCCCACCTTCAAATGTCGCGATCGTCTCAAGCGATTTGTCCGGCATCAGCTGCATGAGTTTCTTGTGCTCGATATCGACAAACAAAACAGAGCCGTCATCCATTGCAACCGGACCTTCAGGAAAGCCCAGATCGCTCGCAACTTCTTCCAAGTTCAGTGACATCCGGTCGCTCCTTAAGCACATAGATTCAAAAAATGGGTTTCCCCTGAAAAGCCGCGCAAAGTCCCGCCGGAGGGGCAGGTCCTCAAATGCCGTCTCATGCGTTCAGCCTAGCCGCAGCCCGACAGGCTCGCAACGGCGCGAAGCGCGCATGCAGGCGATCCGCTTTGTCAGCCAAGCAGCCTCACCAACGGTTGAGAGACTGGATAGCCGCCACCCCAAGGTTCATAAACTGACCTTTTTTGGGATTTCCCTCAATTCCCCTGAGGTTGACCATCTTTGGATGCGTGGTTATGGCGACGCCTATGGAAAAGACCAAGAAACCCTCTCGCCAGCAGGTCTATACCCTTGTCGTCCAGATCGGGCGCAAGGAGGGTGATGGCCTGCCCGAGGGGGCCTCGGGCGCGGCGCTGATGTGTTTTGCCAGCGGTGTGGACGAGGCCGAGGCCGTGCGCGAGACGGTGGCGATCCTGAAACAGGCCGATACTGCGCCGCTGGATGTGACCGGTTATGGCACGCTGGCCGAGCGCGAGGCCGAAGGGCATGAGATCAGCGAAGAAGAGCGCGCCCTGATGCAGCGCGCGCTTGAGGAAAACGCTGTTGTTGTGGCCCAGATGACGCCGTTCTTCGACGACGACAACCAAAAGGCCTGACGCGCGAGATCGTCAATTCCGCGTTCCGAACCACTTGCGGTAGATCGTGTCATAGGTGCCGTTTTCGCGCAGGGTCAACAGCGCTTGATTGACCTCCTCGACCAGCGGCGAGCCGGTGGGGAAGGCAATGCCATAGTTTTCCCGCAGGAATACCGCGCCGGTCATGACCCCGACGCCCGTGCCCTCGTGGCTGGTGTAGTAGGACAGGATCGGGGCATCAAAGACAACGGCGTCGAGCGAACCGGCCTCAAAATCGGCAAGCATCGGGCCCAGGCCATCATAGGCGGTATAGTTCAGGTCGCGCCTATCGAGAAAGGTGGCGGCAGTTGAGCCCTGGATCGTCGCAACCCGCCTGCCATAAAGATCGTTCACCGAACTGACCGAATTGGTGATTGCCTCGACCGTCATGACCGAGGTGATGCGGGCGGTAAAGACCGAGACGACAAATAGCGATGAGACCACCAAAACCACGCCAAAGATCTTGCCGAAGCTGGTCCGAGGGACCCGTTCCTCGAACCCGCCATTGACCACCAGGTTCAGCGCCCACCAGAACGAGGGGAACCAGGCGTCATTCAGATTGCGATCGAAATAGGGTTGCGATCGGCGTTCGAAATACCACATCAGCATGCCGCCGGTCAGCAGCAGCCCAAAGGCGATGCCGATCGCCACAAACAACTCGCGCGACATCAGCGCCCGCATCAGCGAGGGTGCGCCCTGCTTGTCGGCCGGGATCATGATCTGCAATCCGGATTCAAAGATTGGCTGGCTGAAATCCATCAGCGTTTCGCGCTGGGCGGTGATCGAGATATTGGCGATGGCCAGATCGGCTGTGCCATCGGTGACGGCGTTGAGCATGTCGGTGAATTGGTCGTAGCGTTGGACGCCATAGGTCCAGCCGAGGTCTTCGGCCAGCGCTGCCATCAGGTCCATCGAAAAACCGGTCTGATCGTCGTCTTTAAGCATCGAAAAAGGCGGCCGTGTGACCGTGGACACGCCAAGCTCTTGGGCAGAGCCTGCGGTCGCGACGAGGCACGCGATCAGAGACAGAATGATGTAAAGACGCCGCAACATTGATTCCAGACCCTTATGCTGCTGCGCTCCCTAACTCAGGTGACCGGTTTGGCACAAGATGCGTCCGTCTGGTCAGGCGGCGCGGCGTTCGGCCAAGACGCGGGCATCAAACGATCCCAGCACCGGAATGCGAGCGGTTCCATGATCTGGAAGTCGGCTACGCTCCAACCCGCAGAGCAGGCTGGCCGCCAACAGGCGCGGCTTGCTGTGCAAGCGGCCGAGGAATTGGCTTTCCAGCGCACAGCCTGCCGCCAGCACCGCGTCATGGCCAGGCAACAGCAGCTGTGAATAGGTCACCAGCGGACCCCAGGGCGCGGGTGTCACCGCGCGGCCCTGGGTCATATGATGGGCCAGCGCCAGAACGGATTGCTTGCCGAAAAGGTACTCCACCTCACTTCCCGACAGCAGCAGCCGTTGCGAGGGGGCGACCACGATATCCTGATCCAGACCAAAATAAGGACTGCGGATCGAAAGTGGGCTGAAACTGCCGCGCGCGGGTACGGTTCGGGTCAGGCGGTGCAGGACCGGCACGACCTCTCCACGTGAGTTGATCACCGTATCGCCGCGGCGCAGGGAACGCAGCGGGCGATAGCCCAGCGGAGTGGCGATCGGTGTTTCGGGATGCATGGAGGGCAGCGGACCTACGGGCTCGATCCTGTCCGACAGCGCGGCAAAGACGGTTTCAGGCGCGGCAAAACGGTGGGGTCCGTATTGAAACAGCGCGCGCAGGTCGCCGATCCGCAGCGGGCAGGGTCCGGCGATGTCTTGTATCAGCACCTGTTCCCGATCATGCTGCTCCAGCGCCAGTTGCGCCCGGCGCGCTGGGGCGTCCCAGCTATAGGACAGGCGCAACAGGTCGATGCGGCCTGTATCGGGCAATGTCATGCTCTGGTGGATCACCGAGCCGCCCTGATTGAGCACGAAGATCAGCCCGCGGCCAGGGATTGCCTGAAGGGACAGATGAAAGGGCCAGTCGCCTTCGCGATTGTAGTGAAACAGTGTATAGGCCCGCGCAGTCTCGGGCATCGCGGTTTCAAACACCAGCGTGCCGCGGGCCAGCAGATCGTCATCCTCGCTTCCGATCAGGTCGGGCGCTACAGGATCGGCCCCCAGGCCGGCGGCTGAGAAAAGCTGCGTTTCGGTGTCGGTTAGGGCAATCCAGGTCATGTCACGCGGCTCTCTCTGCGGAAATCAGCAATTGTGCCTCATAGGCTTTCAACGTCCGGCGTGCGGCGGCGCTGTAGCCGAGGCCGGTTTGCGGGTCGAGTTCCGGAAAGATGGTACAGATCTCATCGATCAGGTGCTGCTCGAACAGGTTGGTGGTCTGCGGGCCGGGCAGGAAGCTCTCGGTTGGCAGGCCTTCGGAATAGATGACCTGGTGGCGGTCAAACATCAGATGGACATAGGTGACCGCCCCGCCGGGCTGCCATGTTACCGTGCGGCCATTGACCAGATCCTTTGCAGCAACCAGCACCTCGGCCTCACCGAACAGAAGCTCTGCCAGGCTGTCGCGCACGAGAACGCGATGCTGCGGTGACACCATCAGGTCGCCATGGCTGCCAAAGGTGTTGGCCCGGATATGGATCGGGGTCAGATCACCCGACGCCTCGATCGCGCGGCTGCCCGCCCATCTGAGCGGTTGCGGGCCGTCATCGCGGGTCATCACCAGATCACCGGGCGTCAGCGTTTCAACGGGAGCTTCGCCCTCGGGAGTGGTGATCAGCGTACCCGCGACAAAACAGGGAATTGAGCTGGCATTGACGAAGCCGACATCCTCGTTGGTGCCGTTCGTCACCGTGTAGGTGAAGTTGAAATCCTCGACATCGCCATCGCCAAAAACGGTGATGGTGCCGTTGTCATTCAGCCGCAGCGTCTGCCCGGTGCTGAGCGTCACCGTACTGCCCGCAGTAACCGCCTGCCCGTTGATATGTGTGATGGTCAGGGTCGATCCGGAGGGGTTATGGTCATTCGCCAGAACGTCGACCGTGTTGCGCCCGTTCGGGTTCACGTTGACCGTATCGGCAAGCGCCACAAGCTCGGTCTGAACGCTGTCGGCCGCGATCAGCAAGTTGGAATCGTACCGGTTATCCGACACATCCGCGACACCTATGCGGATCGTGTTCACCTGATCGGGGATGACGTTCATCGTCAGCGTCAGGGTGACGGTCAGCCCGTCCATCTCGGTGTTAAAGTCGTCGTTGCTATTGTCCAGAAACAGGTTCTGGTTGGAATTGCTATTGATGTTTCCGGGGTCGGCGTCTCCGCCTCCTGAAACGCTCAGATCGACCTGCGCGCCGTTGACCCAGACACCGACGAAATCCTGATAGATCGAGTTCTGGAATTCGGGGTACTCCTCGGAGGAGAAGACGAATTGCATCGACATGTATTCCGAGGTCGGGATGAAAGAGACGTCCAGGAACGAGGCGTCGAAGGTGCGCGCACCGGCAGCTGCGTTGAAGTCGGGGTTGTCGTTTGGGCCGCTGGTATTGGTGCTGGTCCGGGTCGATACGTTTGGATCGCCTGAGGATCGGGTGAAACTGGTGGCGCGCCCTGTCGACAGGATCACGCCGCCGTCGCCCGGCGTGGCCCCCGGTGCCAGCGCGTCCCCGTTTCCGTAGATCGCCGATGATCGGTTATCGCCTGTATAGCTGGCGCTGACCACGGTCGTGCCATCGCCAAATATTGCCTGCGCCATCGCCAATGCGCTGGCATTTGTCTGATAGTCGAGCTCCGCCCCGGTCGCCATCTACTGCCCAAACCCGTCGTTTTGGAAGCAGTGCGCCGTCACAGGCTATGCCTGCGCATAAAACAATCGCGCCGCGTCTATTGCGCGGTTACGCCTGTCTGCAGCCTTTTGCGGCTTTTGTGCTCGGTGCCCTGCCTCGGGTCATTTATTAACCCTTCGTTAACACAGGTGTTGGGTTTTTGATAAGCGGATTTCCGCCTTTTGGGGTTGGCAGCGCGACTTTTTCGTCACAATTGTGTCGCGAGCAAAGCGACTGCAGACACCGCGAGGGCCCATGACCACCACCGATGCCGTAAAGCTTACCGCTGATCTGATCCGGTGTCCTTCGGTCACACCTGTTGAGGGTGGTGCGTTGAAACTGCTGGATGATCTGCTGTCTTCTGCCGGGTTCGACTGCGTGCGTGTGGATCGGGGTGGCGTAAGCAACCTGTTTGCGCGCTGGGGGCGGAAGGGCCATGAAAAAACCTTTGGTTTCAATGGCCATACCGATGTGGTGCCGGTGGGGGACGAGGCCGCCTGGACCATGCCGCCCTTTGGGGCCGAGGTGAAAGACGGAGTGCTTTATGGCCGGGGCGCAACGGACATGAAATCGGGTGTCGCCGCCTTTGTCGCCGCCGCGATTGACCTAGTGCAAGATGCGCCGCCGGATGGTGCGGTCATCCTGACAATCACCGGCGATGAAGAGGGCGATGCTATCGACGGCACCACCGCGTTGCTGGACCATATGGCGGCAGAAGGCGAGCGCATGTCGGTCTGCCTTGTGGGTGAACCGACCTGTCCCGACCGGATGGGCGAGATGATGAAGATCGGCCGCCGCGGCTCCATGACGGCGTGGTTCACGGTGACCGGCGTGCAGGGGCACGCTGCTTACCCGCACCGGGCCAGGAACCCTTTGCCGGCGTTGGCGCGACTGATCGACCGGCTTGCTAGTCATGAGCTGGATCAGGGCAGCGACCATTTTGATGCCTCGACCCTTGCTGTTGTCACCATCGACACCGGCAACCCGGCAACAAATGTGATCCCGGCGCAAGGTGCTGCTGCGGTGAATATCCGTTTCAACGATCTGCATTCCGGGGCCAGCGTGACCGAGTGGCTGCAATCCGAAGCCGATCGCGTGGCCGAGGACTTCGACGTTACTATCGACATAAAGGTGAAAATCTCGGGCGAGAGCTTTCTGACCCCACCCGGCGCGCTGTCCGATCTGGTGGCCCGCGCGGTCGAGGCGGAAACCGGAGTTGCGCCAGTGCTGTCCACCACTGGCGGCACCTCGGATGCGCGCTTCATCAAGGACCACTGCCCGGTGGTTGAATTCGGCCTTGTCGGGCGCACCATGCATCAGGTGGATGAATGCGTCGAGGTGGCGCAGATCGAACAGCTCAAACAGGTCTATGCGCGTATCCTGCGGGATTATTTTGCATGAGTTTCCAATTAGAGGTGGTCGAAAACCCGGCCCCCTGTTTCGCGCTGCGCCATACGGTCTTTGTTGAAGAGCAGGGCATACCGGTCGATCTGGAACAGGACGAACTGGATGCGGTTGCCGTGCATTTGCTCGCCCGCGAGGGCGCGCATCCCATCGGTGCGGCGCGCGTGGTCTTCAAGGATGACCTCGCCAAGATCGGGCGGCTTTGTGTGCTGGCACAGGCACGCGGCACCGGGCTTGGCGCGGCGCTGGTCCGGCACGCCGTCAAGGTGGCACAGGCGCAGGAGCGGATCACCAAGGTGAAGTTGGGCGCGCAGGTCACGGCCATCGGGTTCTATGAAAAGCTGGGGTTTAGCGCCGTCGGGCCGGTCTATCTCGATGCAGGCCTGGATCACCGCGACATGGTAATGGAACTCCCGTGAGGCCTACTCTGGTCATCATGGTCAAGGAACCGCGCCCGGGCCGGGTCAAGACCCGGCTGGGTCGCGATATCGGCATGGTCGGCGCGGCATGGTGGTTCCGGCATCAAACGCGCCGCCTGATCCGCCGCCTGCGCGACCCGCGCTGGCGGATCGTGCTGGCAGTCTCGCCGGACCGCGAGGGCATGCAAAGCCGTATCTGGCCCGCTGATCTGTCGCGCGCGCCGCAGGGGCGCGGCGATCTGGGCGTGCGGATGGGGCGCATGCTCCGAGTGATGCCGCGCGGTCCAGTCTGCGTGATCGGCGCTGATATTCCGGGTATAGACCGCGCTCATATTGCCCGTGCCTTCCGCGCGCTGGGCCATCGGGACTGGGTTTTTGGTCCGGCCCCCGATGGCGGCTACTGGCTGGTGGGCGCGCGGCGGGTGGCGGCGATTCCGCCCACGGTTTTTGATGGTGTCCGCTGGTCCAGCGCTGATGCGTTGCAGGACACGCTCGCCACGCTGCCGGGTCAGCGCATTGCACTGATCGACAGCTTGCGCGATGTGGATACGGTGGCTGATCTGACAGGCTGATCGTTTTGTCCATGACGTTGCCATCTGGCCGTGCTAGGCCGAGGGCATGACGCGAATTCCCTCCAAGCAGGAGATCCTCGACTGGATCTCGGCGCATCCGACCCTCACCTCGAAACGCGATATCGCCAAGGCTTTTGGCATCAAGGGAACTGATCGGATCGACCTCAAGCGCGTGCTGAAAGAGCTTGAGGCCGAGGGTCATCTGGAGAAGCGCAAAAAGACCTATCGCGACCCTGACCGGCTGCCCCCGGTCAGCGTTCTGCAGGTCAAGGCTCCGAACCACGATGGAGACCTTTTTGCGCGCCCGCTGGAATGGCATGGCGAAGGGGTCGAGCCAGTGGTTCTGATCCTCCCGCGCGCCTCTGATCCGGCGTTGGGCGAGGGTGATCGCATTCTGGCGCGGTTGAGCGTCGTGCATGAAGAAGACCACAACTACGAGGCCCGCCTGATCCGCCGGATCGGTACCAACCCGCGCCGGGTTCTGGGCGTCTTCTGCAAAGGTGCCGAGGGCGGGCGGATCGTGCCGATCGACAAGGCGTCGGGCACCGATTGGCTGGTGTCCGATGGTGCGACGCTCAGCGCTAAGGATGGCGAACTGGTCGAGGCCGAACAGGCCGGTCCAAAGGGGCGGCTGGGTCTGCCCAGGGCGCGTATCGTCGAACGGCTGGGCGACCCCAGCGCACCCAAGGCGGTGTCGCTGATCGCAATCCACCAGCATGGCATCCCTGATGATTTCCCCGATGCGGTGATCGCCGAGGCCGACAAGGCCAAACCCGTGGGCCTGAGCGGGCGCGAAGATCTGCGCGACATGCCCCTGTTAACCATCGATCCGGCGGATGCGCGCGATCATGACGACGCCTGCTATGCTCATGGTGATGATGATCCCGAGAATCCCGGCGGCCATGTGATCTGGGTCGCGATTGCCGATGTGGCGGCGTATGTGCGCCCCGGCAGTGCGCTGGATCGCGAGGCGCGCAAGCGCGGCAATTCCAGTTATTTCCCCGACCGCGTCGTGCCGATGCTGCCCGACCGTCTGTCGGGTGACCTCTGTTCCCTGCATGAAGGCGTTCCGCGTGCCTGTATCGCGGTGCGGATGCAGATCGATGCGGAGGGCAACAAGATCGGGCACCGCTTCGTGCGTGGGCTGATGCGCTCTGCCGCCTCGCTGCATTACGGCGAGGTGCAGGAGGCCATTGATGGCGATCCCAATGGCCGCACTGGGCCGCTGCTGGAGCCGGTCCTGAAACCACTCTACGCCGCCTACAAGGCGCTGGTCGCGGCGCGTCAGGCGCGCCAACCGCTGGATCTGGACCTGCCCGAACGCAAGATCGTGTTGAATGACGACGGTCAGGTGGAAAGCGTGGCCTTCCGCGACCGGCTGGACGCACATAAGCTGATTGAGGAATTCATGGTTCTGGCGAACGTGGCCGCCGCCGAAACGCTGATCGACAAACGCGCGCCTCTGCTGTTCCGGGTGCATGAGGAGCCCGCGCCCGAAAAACTGGAATCTTTGCGCGAAACGGCGCAGGCGGCGGGCTTGAACCTAGCCAAGGGGCAGGTGTTGCAGACGCGACATCTGAATGCGCTTCTCAACGCTGCTGCGGGAACCGAAGACGCGGAACTGATCAATCTCAGCACGCTCAGATCGATGGCGCAGGCCTATTACAGTCCTGAAAATTTTGGGCATTTCGGCCTCGCGCTCAGGAATTACGCGCATTTCACCTCGCCGATCCGGCGCTATTCCGACCTGATCGTGCACCGCTCGCTGATTTCGGCCCATGGCTGGGGCAAAGACGGGTTGCAACTGGACGAGATCGACCGGCTGGAAGAGACCGCCAACCACATCTCAGACACCGAGCGCCGCTCGATGATGGCCGAGCGCGACACCACCGACCGCTACCTGGCCGCCTATCTGAGCGAGCGGGTGGGCAATGAATTCACCGGTCGGATCAGCGGTATCGCGCGGTTTGGGGCGTTCGTGAAGCTGGATGAGACCGGCGCGGACGGGCTGGTGCCGGTGCGCTCTCTGGGGCGCGAGTTTTTCCATTTCGACCGTGAGGCGGGGACGCTGATGGGGTCGGATACCGGGCTGATCATCGCCATCGGCCGGCGGGTGAGCGTGCGACTGGCGCAAGCCACACCGGTGACCGGCGGGCTGGAGCTGGAACTGCTGTCGATCGAGGATCAGGCGATGCCGCGCACGCGGGCTCCTGTCGGGCGTGGCGCGCGGCGCAATGCAGTCAAGAGCAAGAGAAAGCGCGACAAGCTGGAGCGTAAACTGACCCGCAAACGCCGTCAGACGTGATAGGTCAGCGCGCGGGCGATCAGCCAGCCATGCCGTTCGGGTGAAATCTCACCCACCTCATCAAACAGCACTGCGCGGGTGCCCTCAATCCGGTCGGTGCCCGGAAAGGTCTGGGAAAACTCCGAAATCAACCGCGTCTGGCAGTGTACAAACAGCCCGAACTGCGCCTGTTTCGGGACGCCAAGCCGGATCGTTGTGCCTTTGCGTGTGAGATAGGCGGGCTGACCCCATTTCAGCTCTTCGCTGAGCGTCGCAGGCTCCGGCAGTTGTGCCGCCGTATCAAAGATCAGATCACGCAGCCGCAGCAGGCCGTCCTGCGCCGATGGGGGGAAGGCGGCAAAGGCATCCTCGACCTTGGGGGATTGAAATTGTGTCACGGCAAGCCAATCGTCTGATCCACACGATCCACATATCCCGCAAGAAGCGGGTCATTGGCAATGCGCAGACGCAGTTTCGTTTCGATAGGCGTGGCGCGCATGGCGCCCAGAATGGGTGCAACGCTCAGATCGGCGGAACTGGGCGCCTCGCCCAGCAAAAAGGGGCTGTCCGCCAGAAACACGCTGATCGCCTGCAGGTCCTGTTCGACCCGGTCCAGCCGCTCCGGCTCGGAAAAGCGGGCGACGCCCTGACTGTCGAGCCCTTTCAGTACCGACTCGCGCACCGCGCCCGAGACAAGGCCCCGGATCAGGGCCGGAACTTCGCCGAAGAAGGTCTCGCGTAGGATCGGCCAGACCTGATCATTGCCCCAGCGGTCCAGCACGATGTGAAAGTAGATGTGATCTTCGGCCATCCGGCACAGGGCGCGGGACTGGCCTTTTTGCACATCGCTCAGCCCGGCGTCGAAATCTGTGCCCTGCGTTTCGAGCCAGCCACGGATGCCGTCACTGTCGGGCAGCAGCCGCTGCGGCGTGCGCAGCACCGGCAGCTTGCGGTGGGGCATCTTGCCAGGGTTCAGCAGATCAGAGCGCTGCCAGCACTGCCCCGAAAGGTGCAGCATATAGGCTGCCTTGACGCAGAACGGGCTGGCGCTGAACTGGCCGAACGCGGCGGGGTAGGTGAGCAGGGTCAACATCGAGGCACTCCAAAACGGGTCATACCGGCAGGTGTAGAGTAACCTGATGACAGTTTCTGACATCAGGCATAAGGTAATCTCGATCATCCCAGCATGCGGAGTTGCGCAGCCCGATGTCCCGAACTGCCCGCCTTTTTCAACTGATGCAGGCTCTGCGCTCTGGCCCGGCGCCTCGGACATCGGTGCAGCTCGCTCAGGATCTGGACGTGTCGCCGCGAACCGTGCATCGCGATATCGACGCGTTGCGTGGGCTGGGGGCGGTGATTGATGGCGAGGCGGGGTTCGGCTTTACCCTGATTGAGGACGCGACCCTGCCGACGCTGGGCTTCACCGATGACGAACTTGAGGCGTTGGTTCTGGGGCTGCGTGAGGTCGAACAGATCGGCGATCCGGCGCTGTCCTCGGCTGCCTCACACGCGCTGCGCAAGCTGCAGGGCCGTCTGCCCGCGCGGCAATCCCATCGACTGAGCCATGCGGTGCTGACGGCGACCCGGTTCGACCGGCCAGCACCGCCCAGCATCGACGTGGGCATCCTGCGGCAAGCCACGTGGGACGAGCAATCGGTGGCGTTCGGCTATACGGATGTGCATGGCAGTCAGACCGAGCGCAGCGTCGACCCTTTGTCGATCGTCTATATGGACCGCTCCAGCGTGTTGATCGCATGGTGCCACCTGCGCCGCGACTTTCGGGTCTTTCGGCTGGACCGCATGCGTGATCTGGTTTTGACTGGCCAATCCTTCCGTCCCAGGCGCATTGCGTTGTTGCGCGATGCGCTGGCGTATCTGCGTGCCCAGCCCTTCCAGACAGCGGAAGATTGCAAAACCGCAGACTGATGCTTTGTCCATGGCCGGTTTCGCGGTACACTTCTCGCGAGCAGGCAAACGGGATAATTCAGATGATAAACTGGAAATCGGGCGCCGTCGGAACCATTATGGCGGCATTTGGGTCAACACATGCGTCGGCGGAAGCGCCACATGACCCCGACAAACAGGCATCCTTTCAACTGGCCTCGGTTACCACATCGCTGCGGCCCGTGGCCCGACCCGCGCCCGAGATCGGGCGGGAGGTTGTGCAGGTGGCCGCGTCAAATGATCCCTTCGCGCTGTGGTTATCGGGCTTTCGTGGCCGGGCGCTGGAGCAGGGTATCAGTGCCGGAACGCTCGACGTGGCGTTTGCCAATGTGACCATCGACCCGGATGTGGTGCGGCTTGACCGCAACCAATCGGAATTCAGCAAAACGATCTGGCAGTATCTCGATAGCGCGGTCTCGACCTCGCGGGTTAAGAACGGGCGCGCGGCATTGGCCAAACACGCGACAGCGCTATCGCAGATCGAAGCGCATTATGGCGTCGAGAAAGAGGTGGTTACCGCGATCTGGGGGCTGGAAAGCTCGTTCGGCGCGTTTCGCGGTAGCAACAACACGATCCGCTCGCTGGCCACGCTGGCCCATGACACGCGCCGATCGGCGTTTTTTGAGGCAGAGCTTGTGGCGGCGCTGCAGATTCTCGAAGCCGGCGATGTGTCCGCGCGCGGTATGAAAGGCAGTTGGGCCGGAGCGATGGGGCATACGCAATTCATGCCCAGTTCCTACCATCGCTACGCGGTGGATTTCACCGGTGACGGCAAACGCGATATCTGGTCCGACGATCCGCGTGATGCGCTGGCCTCGACGGCAGCATATCTGGCCGGGTTCGGCTGGACCGAGGGGCAGCCCTGGGGTGTCGAGGTGCGTTTGCCCAAAGGGTTCGACTATGCCCAAGCGCGCCGCGACCTGACCCGGTTTCCGTCTGACTGGGCGGCGGCAGGTGTGGTGGATGTATCCGGCAAGCCGGTGCCCGATCACGGCGAGGCGTCGATCCTGCTGCCTGCGGGGTCTCAGGGCGCGGCCTTTATGGTCTTTGACAACTTCGCGGTGCTCGAGAAATACAATACCGCCGATGCCTATGTGATCGGAGTCGGGTATCTGGCGGATCGTATTGCAGGTGGCCCGGTGATCGCAGCAGACTGGCCGCGCGGCGACCGCGCGCTGACTTTCTCGGAACGTAAGGAGTTGCAGCGCCGTCTTACCGGGGCAGGGTTCGACACGCAGAAGATCGATGGGCGGGTTGGGCCGCTGACCATCAATGCCGTGCGGTCCTACCAGACGGCCAATGGGCTTGTGCCGGACGGCTACGCCTCACCCCGGCTGCTGGAGCGCCTGCGCTAGTTCAGCTTGGGGTGATGCCACGCAGCCGTTCAGACCGGCGGCGTAGCAGTTCGACCGTGGTCAGCAGCGCGATGGAGATCACGACAAGGATCGTCGCCACCGCGAGAATGGTTGGTGAGATCTGCTCGCGCAGGCCAGTGAACATCTGCCAGGGCAGCGTTTTTTGCCGGGCCGAGCCGACAAACAGCACCACGACCACCTCGTCAAATGAGGTGATGAAGGCAAAGAGTCCGCCCGAGATCACGCCCGGCAGGATCAACGGCATCTGCACCCGAAAGAAGGTGGTGACAGGCCCTGCACCCATATTTGCGGCTGCACGCGTCAGCGACCGGTCAAAGCCCACCAGCGTGGCGGTCACGGTGATGATGACGAAGGGGATACCCAGTACCGCATGGGCCAATACGACTTTCACATATCCAACAAATGTCTTGGAAAGGCCCAGATTGTTCTCAAGAACTTGACCGATCTGCGAGTAGAAAAAGAACATTCCGGTGGCCGAGATGATCAGCGGCACGATCATCGGCGAAATCAGGATGGCCATGATCGCGCGGCGTCCGGGCACATGGCTCTGGCTGAGGCCGATGGCGGCTAGCGTGCCCAGCGTGACCGAGATCACTGTCGCGATGGGCGCGATGATGAGCGAATTGCGGAACGAACGCTGCCAGTCCTGATTAGTGAAGAAATCGCGATAGTGCTTCAGCGAATAACCTTCGGGGTCGAGCCGCAGCATCTCGGGCGTAAAGGTAAAGAAATCCTGCGCGTTGAAGGACAGCGGCAGCACCACCAGAATGGGGGTGATCAGAAAGACAAAGATCGCGCCGCAGATCACTCGGAAGCCGTAATGCCACAGCACCTGCCCCGGTGTCAGATAGGGCACCAGCGTCGCGCGGTAGCGGGTTTCGCCGATCCAGAAGATGAACCAGCCAAAGAACCAGCCGAACAGCACGCCGATGATCCCGGCGGACAGCCCGCCCATGAGGAACCCGGCCAGCGCGAACCCGGTGAGGATGATCCAGCGGACGGGTTTTTCGCGCTCACGCATCTGCAGCGCCACAAAGGTAACTGCAGCCAGCAGTGCCGCGCCGATGACAACGCCCAGAAACGCATTGCCCTGGGAGGTGCCGACAAGCAAGCCCGCAATGGCACCGGCGACGGCGGTTGTGCTCGCGGTGAACGAGGTCGAGCTTGGTGTGACGGGGGTAAGTGCCATTCCGGTTATCCCAGCTTTACGTTGTCGATGCCGACGATCTTGTCATAGGCCCAGTAGAGGATCAGGACCGCGACCAGCAGGATGGTGCCAAGCGCGGCGGCCAACCCCCAGTTCAGCGATGACGAGATGTGGAAGGCGATCCGGTTCGAGATGAAGACACCTTTGGTGCCGCCAACCAGTTCGGGCGTGATATAGTAGCCAATGGCCAGAATGAAGACCAGGATCGAGCCCGCCCCGATGCCCGGCACCGATTGCGGGAAATAGACCCGCCAGAAGGCGGTCCAGTTGGTGGCGCCCAGCGACTTTGCCGCGCGCAGGTAGGAGGGCGGGATGGTCTGCATCACCGAATACATCGGCAGGATCATGAAGGGCAGCAGGATATGGGTCATCGCCACGATCGTGCCGAACTGGTTGTTGATCATCACCAGCCGTGACTCGTCGGCCACAAGGCCCAGCCAGACCAGCGTGTCGTTGATCACGCCCTGCTGCTGCAACATCACTTTCCAGGCCGATGTCCGCACCAGCAGCGAGGTCCAGAACGGCAACAGCACCAGGATCAGCAACACATTTGCCTTGGCAGAGGGCAGGTTTGCCAGCAGCCAGGCCACCGGGTAGCCCAGCAGGATGCATGCCCCCATGATGACCAGCGACATGAACAGCGTTCGTTTGAACAGCGTGATATAGATCTGCTGGTTTTCGGGCCGGAACTCGACACCGTCATCGCCCAACTGCATATCGGCGGCATTCAGGAAATACCCGCTGGTGACCGGGGGTGAAAATTTCTGGATCGTGCGCCATATTGCGGGGTCACCCCAATCCTCGTCGATATCAAGGAACTGTTCCTTGAAGGGCCCATCGGTTTCGAGGTCCCATCGCTTGGCTTTTCGTCCGGCCTTTCTGAACAGCGACGAGATACCGGGGGTCTCATAGTTCAAGCGACTGCCCACACGGGTATGGGTCTTGTTTTCAACGGCGATCTTGAAGTCGGCGGCAAGGGCGGCAAAGGCGGCCTCGTCGGGGGCTTCGCCGCTGGTCGCATCCCAGTCCTGGATCGCGATCACCGTCTGCGGCAGCGTATTTTGCACGATATCGTTTTGAACCGAGCGGAACAGCATCTGTCCGATCGGTACGATGAAGGTGAGCAGGACAAAGGCCAGCAGCGGCAGGATCAGGGCCATCGCCCGCATTTTCTGCCGCCGGAGCGCACGGTTCAGACTATGCTTGAGCGGCTTGCCATCGGCTGCAAGGACGGGACCTGATTGGGTGATATCGCTCATTCTGCACCTTCGACCAAAATGACGACGCTCTCGGCATTGGCGCGCCGGATCTCGGCCACTTTCTGATATTCGGGGTCGTTATAGGCGGCTTTAGCAGCCTCGTAAGAGGGGAACTCGATCACCACATGCCGGTCCAGACTAGACCCTTCGGATGTTTCACTCTGCCCGCCGCGCACCACGAACCGCCCTCCCAGACGGTGCAGGATCGGCGTGTCCAGACGGACGTATTCCTGATAGGCGTCCGGGTTGGTGACCGTTACATGGGCGATGAGGTATCCTTTGGGCATAGTCTTTCCCCTGATCGGCAAAGCGGGCCTTGTCAGGCCCGCTTTGGATTTACTTGGCTAGCCAGGCCTGGAATTTGGCTTCGATATCGTCGCGGTAATCCGCCCAGAATTCGTAATTGTAGAGGAACGTATTCTTGGCGTTCTCGGGATCAGTCGGCATATGCGGTGCCATGTCGATGCCCAGATCGGCATGCTGACCGACCAAAGGCGCAGACGAGGCGCGCGCCGGACCGTAGGAGATCCATTTGGCCTGATCTGCCAGACGCTGGGTGTCGGTCGCGAACATGATGTAATCAAGCGCGCGTGCCTGACGCTCTGGGCTCAGACCTGTCGGGATGATCCAGCCATCCAGATCAAAGATCTGCGCGTCCCACAGCATGGCAACGGGCTGTTTCTGCTCTTCGATCACGCTGAATAGTCGGCCATTATAGGTCGAGCCCATGACCACTTCGCCATCGGCGAGCAGTTGTGGCGTATCGGCACCGGCAGACCACCAGATCACATCATCCTTGATCGTATCGAGCTTGGCGAGAGCCTGTTCTTGTCCTTCGGGCGTTTCCAGCACGTCGTAGACGTCTTCCTTGGCAACCCCGTCACACAGAAGCGCCCATTCCATATTGTTGATGGCGCGCTTTTCCAGGCTGCGCTTACCCGGATAGGTCTCGGTGTCAAACACCGCGCAGATCTCGGTGGGCGGGGTGTCTCCCACCAGGTCGGTGCGATAGCCGAAGGTGGTCGAATAGACGATCTGCGGGATGAAGCAGTCGCTGACCAGCAGGTCGCCGAAATCTTCGGAAGCCGGTGTTCCGTCGGGGGCTGCCGCCAATTGCGTGTCGGGATCGATTTCCAGCGCGAGGCCTTCGTCACACAGACGAATTGCGTCGGCGGCGACAACATCGACCACATCCCAAGTCACATTGCCCGCCTCATTCATGGCGCGCAGCTTGGCAACCGCTTCGGCCGAGCTTTCATCATTGATGATGGTCACGCCGGTATTCTCGGAATAGGGCGTATGGTAGGCGTTTTGCTGTGATGCGGAATAGGCACCGCCCCAGCTTACAATCGTCATCTCATTCGCCATGTCTTCCGCCGAGACCAGACCAGCGGTCATGCTCAGGGCTGTGGTGGCGAGAAGAGTTCTCGTGAGTGTCATTAGTCTCTCCCAGTTTTTCCCGTTCTTGCTCTGGAGGAACCGGCCGCACGGGGTCTCGAATTCCGGCTTCCATGTTCATCGCTCCGGATGCCCGGATACGACAAAAGGGGTGTCACGCGTCCAGCGCGCGACAATCTTCGGGCAGCCAGCCGATTTCGATCTGCTGTCCCGGCTGCAAGCGGACCTGATCGGGCGCGTTGCGGGTCTTGATGATGAATTCGTCATTTCCGGCGACCCGTAACCGGGTGCGGAAGATGTCGCCCATATAGATGAATTCAAGTACTTCGGCTTTTAGGGTATGGGCACCGTCGCTCAGGCGGTCCTTGTTGTATTCGACGCGTTCGGGCCGGATCGACACCCGCGTCCGCTCGCCGGGTTTATCGACATTGACCGGCTTGCAGTCGATCAATTCTCCATCGTCTAGTTGAACCACCGCAATGCCGTTGGCGATTTCCTTGACCTGCCCCTCAAGCGTGTTGTTCTCGCCGATGAACTGCGCGACGAAGCTGTTATCGGGCGATTCATAGAGCTGGTCGGGTGGCGCCAGTTGCTGAATCACACCATCGTTGAACACGGCAACGCGGTCTGACATGGTCAGCGCTTCGGTCTGGTCATGGGTCACATAGACCACGGTGATCCCGAGATTATGCGCCAGATGGGTGATTTCGAACTGCATCTTTTCGCGCAATTGCTTGTCCAAAGCGCCCAGTGGTTCATCCATCAGAACCAGTTCCGGTTCGAACACCAGCGCGCGCGCCAAGGCGACACGCTGCTGCTGACCCCCCGATAGCTGGGCCGGTCTGCGACCGCCAAAAGCGCCCATCTCAACCATGTCCAGCGCGCGTTTCACCTTCTCTTCGCGCTCGGATTTGCCCAATTTGCGCACTTCCAACGGAAAGCTGAGGTTTTCTGCGATGGTCATATGCGGAAACAGGGCGTAGTTCTGAAACACCATCCCGATGCCGCGTTTGTGCGGGGGGATGTTGTTGATCGAGATTCCGCCCAGCCGGATATCGCCATGGGTGGCGGTTTCAAATCCGGCCAGCATCATCAGGCAGGTGGTCTTGCCGGACCCCGACGGCCCTAGCATTGTCAGGAATTCGCCTTTCGGCATGGTCAGGTTCAGGTCTTTGACGACAAGCGTTTCGCCATCATAGCTTTTCTGGACGCGTTCGAATTCAACGAACGCGTCGTTGCTGTTTGATGCAGCCAAAGCAAACTCCCCAGTTTTTTGCGGTCTTTGCCGCCTTTCCCGCAAGGTTAAGCGGGCAATCCCGCTTTATGCAACACAATTGCGACAGAGTGCGGGTGGATTGATTGGATTTGCATCGCCTTGCAGCAGGTCGCAGGTCGGGTCGTCGGTTTTGGACGTGCAGGGTCAGTCCGTGCCCAAATTGGCGCATTCAAGAGCCAGGCCCTGCGCATATTCCTGCGAGCCGTTTTCAGCGCGCCACAGGCAATAGGCAGCCATGCGCCAGGCGAACCAGGGCTTCAAAGCCGCATATCGCTCGGTGGTTTGCTGGTGCGGATAGGCTGCGAGAAAGGCGCAGGTTTCATCCGGACTGAGCGGTGCGCCGCGATAGACCTGCATCATGGCGGGCGACAGGAACAACGCGAGATCCTCGGTTGGGTCACCGATGGCCGGGCATTGCCAGTCGATCAGAACCAGCGACGCGCCGTTCACAAGAATGTTTCCAGCCACCGGATCGCCGTGGATCAGGCAAGTGGCGGCGGTGGCGCGCACGTTCCCAGACGGTTTCAGGTCCAGAAGCCGCGCGCGCTCGGACGAGTGGCAGAGTGACAGAATTCTCTGCGTGGTCGCGTCAAGATCGGCGCTGCCATTGCACCCTTTAGGCAAAGCAATCGGAGGGCGGAGCGTGTGAAGTTTGGCAAGCAACCCGGCGACCGAGGCTGTATCCGAGGTCCATGGGGTTCCCGCCGCATGTTCATAAAGCACCCACACAGCATTCGGGATGTCGCCCGAAGCACGGAATTTCGGGCTCAATCCGGTTGGGGCCAGGGCGTTCAGACACAGCGCTTCAAGCTCTGGATCATTGCCGAAAAGCGGGTTGGGACGCGTCCGCTGATAGAGCTTCAGCACCCGGTCCGGCCCCGGCCCGACCAGCTTCCACACCTTATTCGTACGCCCACCCTGCAAAGGCTCGAACCTGACTGAGCGTGCCATCAGCCCACGGCGGAGTAGATCGGCCTGTAGGTCTTGGGGCGGGTCGTCTCGTGGCATCGGGTGGGCGAACTCCGGCAAGAGGGGCGCGCCCGGTCACGACGAACCCTAGAGAGGTTGCGGGTCGCCGGATCGAACCGCGGTGACCAGTGGCGCCAAAATCGCCTGTCCGCCCTCAAGGATCAAGATCACATCGTCACGTTCAAGCTGCGCTTCGCTCACCCGGTTATAGGTCGCCGCGCTCTCCTCGCTCAGCAGGTCCACACCTCGATAGTGTTCGACCGAGAAAGAATACTGCCCGGCTGCCATCGGCAGGCCATTCGAATCCAGACCGTTCCAGATCGCGGTTCGGTGACTCACGGGCAGCGATTGCCGGTCAACAATGTCCCCCGATCCGTTGCGCACAACCAGAATGGCGCTATCTGCCTGATCATTCTGCGGGGGTGAGACCCGCACCGGATCGCCATCAAAATATGCCGGAGCCAGTGCGCGAACCTCTGACCCGATCCACCCGGACAGCTGCGACATCTGTGGCCCGCCAAGAAGTGCGGATAACTCCGATAGCGTCTCATTGGTGCGCACCTGCTGTTCGACCATCGAAAACTGTGCTAGCTGGGCAGCGTATTCCGAGGAATTTATCGGCTCCAGCGGATCTTGATTGCGGGCCTGCGCGGTCAGCATCTTGAGAAAGGTCTCAAAGTCGGACGCCAGCGCCGAGGGGTCGCTCGCCGTGCTGGCCACCGGTTTGTTCTGCGATGACGAGGCGTTTGAAATGGGTGTGGTTTCGGTCACAGTCTCATATCCAATCCGATTGCAAGATCATGGATCATCGGCGTAGACGCGTTGGCTTCGGGCGCTGGCGCAGCCAGATCACCGTCATCACCTGATGCGCCTGCATCCGGGCCATGTCCGGTCTGGTTGTCGCCCTTGCCATCCCCAGCCCCGGACAGATCGACATGCACGGCGCTATAGCCCATGTCCCGAAACTCCGAGGCAAGCTGGTCGATGTGGCGTCGCATCAGGTCGAGCGTTTCGGGTCGTTCCGCGATGATTGTCAGCGTCATGGCACCCTCGATGGGCTTCATCAGGACCCGCACGCGACCCAACTCTTCGGGGCGCAGCGCAAGTTCGAAGCTGCCATTGCCGCGTCTTATCAGGACATCGTTGATTTGTGCGGCGATTGCCCGCGCAGTCTCAGCCTGGGCTGGCTTTGGCATGTCGCGCGCAAGCTCTAATCCAAGGCTCGCGGCCTCCAGGCGGGTTTGGGCCGGAAACAGGTCCTCACGCACAGATGAGATCGGCCTGGTTGGCAAATCACCGTCCGGTGACATGGCTTCGGACGGGGTCGGGAACGCCGGGCCGGATTGGTCAGCCACCATCTCGCCCGGGTTCTGAGCGGCCTGCGAGACCTGAGCCTGGCGCAGGGCAATCTGAGGGGCCGGGGCGTTTGCCGCCTCGCGCGGTGTCTGGGCCCCGCTGCCCGCCTCTGGAACCGGCGCAGGTTTTGCGGTCTGCGCAAGCCAGATTGCGCTATTTGATCCTGATGCGGTTCCCGTCAAAGCCGACACACGCTGCTTGTCCAAGCTTGCGCTATGTGGCGCGCGCGCTTCCTCCGTCGGGACCCTGGCCAAAGCTGCTTGCGCGGTTTCATCAGACTTTCCGAAAGCTGGGTTTGTCAGGCGCTCACTCCCGGTTTTTCGAACTGCATCAGGGTGAACTTGCGCCCTAGCTGTGGATGCGGGGTCATGAGGGGAGAGTGGCGCGGTTCCGCCAGTGACAGCATCCCGTCCGGTTGCCCCTGGCTTGGTGTCGGTCCGGTCGGGCGCGATGTCGTGGCGCAGACGCAGCTCGGCCTTTGCGTCTTCTGCTTGCGAGGCGGCAAATGCCGCTTCCGGTTCTGAACCCGCGTGCGTGGGTTCGCTCTGCTCCACCGTTGCTGCTGTATCTTCCGGTCTCGCTTCGGCTTCGGGGTCGCTATCCGGTGGCGTATCTGGGTTTGAGGTAGCCTCTGGGCTCTCTTCGCCAGCCTCGCCATGAGGCACCGAGGCCACCGCATCGGCAAAATCTGCCGCACCCGAGTTGGGTGAACCAGAGCTGTTAACTCCGGCCCTTGCGGGAGTGCCAGCGGTGAGCGACGTCAGACTTTCTATCAGCATGTTGCACCAGACCCTTGTTGTCGCCGACGACAGTGAACTGGATTCGGTTGCGTTTTTTTTAACGCTTTCGCGCCAGTCTGGAAAAGACGCTGTCAATTTGAGGGAATGAAAATGGACGCTGCAAATCTGCACACCGTTCGGCACGACTCGTCGAGACCACCGCAGTCACGCGCCTCGGCGAAAGAGGCGGCGGTACAGATGGAGGCGACGTTTCTGGCCGAAATGCTGAAATCGGCGGGCTTTGGGTCTGCGCGCAAGTCCTTTGGTGGCGGTGCGGGCGAGGATCAATTCTCGTCGATGCTGGTGCGCGAACAGGCGCTTCAGATCACGCGCGCTGGCGGGATCGGCCTGACGGAGATTCTGCTGCAGGGATTGGTGGCCGATCATGAGGGGTAAGCAAATGCGGAAATCAGCCCTAATGAAGCTGAATGAACTGCTGGATCAGGAGCGTCAGTTGCTGATCTCGGGGGCGCTTGATCAGGTGGCCGCTTTGGTGCCCGAAAAAGAATCACTGCTGGACGAGGTCGCGCGAGAGGGTGCAGCAGCGGTCGCGGATCTGGATATCATCAAACACAAGGCGGATCAGAATCGGGCCCTTTTTGATGCGGCGCTGGCTGGACTGAAGTCTGTTGTCGAGCGTCTGTCAGAGCTTAAGCGGCTTCAGTCGGGCTTTGATACTTATGACAAGGCCGGGCAGCGCCTGCAGCACGAACCGGGCGAGGCCTCGAAAATGGAGAAACGGGCTTGAGGCAGGTTTGTCTCAAAGTCGATCCATTCCGTGTGCCGGGTTTAGCAAAGCATTAGGACATCCCGGGCGAATGTTGCAGCGCACCTTCCGAAGGTGGCGCGACACTCCGGTTCCCGGATGCCGCACCCGTCAGAAAGACGTTTTCAAACCACCCGCAAGGGTGACGTGAACCGGGCAAATGCCCGCATAGAGAGGATATGCTATGTCCAGCATTCTGACGAACAACGGCGCAATGGTTGCGCTGCAGACCCTGAAAATGGTCAACAAGAACCTGGGTGCCACCCAGAACGCTATCTCGACCGGCAAATCGGTCGCCAATGCCAAAGACAACTCGGCGGTCTGGGCGATTTCGAAGGTCATGGAATCTGATGTACAGGGCTTCAAGGCAATCAAGGACAGTCTGAGCCTTGGTGAATCGTCGGTGTCCGTTGCGAGGAACGCGTCGGAGACCATTACCGATCTGCTGACCCAGATGAAGGGGAAGATCGTTGCGGCCCAAGAAGAGAACGTTGATCGGGCTAAAATCCAGGCCGACGTTGTGGCGCTGCGCGATCAGATCGGCACCGTAGTTGGCGCAGCTCAGTTCAACGGGCTGAACCTAGTCGATGGCTCGACCACTTCTACCTCGTTTCTGGCGTCTTTGGATCGCGATTCGACGGGTGGTGTGACGCCATCATCGATCAATGTGGCAGGACAGAACCTGTCGACAGGTGGATATGCGGCAAAGAACGTTTTCGCCGGATCGCAGGGTGTGTCGGGGCTTGGTGATGTCGCTGCATTCAGCCTCAATGGCGGCGGCGGTACAGCCGACCTTGTCACAGATGAGGCTGGCGCTGCAGTTGCTGGTCCTCCTGCTTCGGCGGCCGGTACCTTTGCTGCCGGTGATCAGATTACGGTGAACATCAACGATCAGTCCGTTTCCTATACCGTGACGGCAGAAGATGCGGCGTCGACCACCACAGGTGACATCGTTGCCACGGCGTTGAAGACCCAGATTGATTCGCTGGGGATTGCGGATGCAGGGGGCACGTTGGACGTTGATTATGATTCCGGCACGGCTGGCACGATCTCGTTTACCAACGGCACCGATCAGGATCTTGTGATCACCGCGCAATACACCAATGCCGGATCCGGTGGGCTGGGCGCACTCTCGTCGATCGATGTCTCGACCGGTAGCGGGGCAAGCGCGGCTCTTGGCACCGTTGAAACCCTGATCGGGACCGCCATCGACGCATCGGCGGCCTTTGGTTCGGTCGAGGGGCGGATTTCCACCCAGAAGGACTTCATCAGCAACCTGTCCGATTCGCTGAAATCGGGAATCGGCGCGATGGTGGATGCCAATATGGAAGAAGTCTCTGCCCGGCTGCAGGCGCTGCAAACCCAGCAGCAATTGGCGGTTCAATCGCTGTCGATCGCCAACCAGGCGCCGCAGACGATCCTGTCGCTGTTCCGTTAAACCTCTGACGGCCGGGGCGGCTTCCGCCCCGGTCGCTTTTCTCAGAACATCATCAGGTAAGGATCGACAGTGAACGCGCTTGCAACTGCCCAACAGGCCTATTCGAGCAATTCGGCCGCGACCCGCACTCCGAGAGATACGGAATATGAAACACTCGCACGGATCACGCACCGCATTCGCGCCGCTGCGGAAGGTGACGCCGCGGATTACCCCAAGCTTGCTCATGCCTTGCATGACAACAAGCGGCTCTGGACGGTTTTCGCCAGTGATGTGGCCAGCCCCGAAAATGGCTTGCCCACCGATCTGCGGGCGCGTCTGTTCTACCTCGCCGAGTTCGTGGACCATCACACCAGCCTTGTCCTGGTCCGAAAGGCGAGCGTCGTGCCGCTACTTGAGGTCAACACGTCCATCCTGCGCGGGCTGCGCAGCGGGGCGTCCTGATATGGCGGGCCTTGTTTTGAAACTCGCCCCCAAGGAAAGGGTGCTGATCAACGGTGCGGTGATCGAGAATGGGGACCGGCGCGGGCGGCTTTCCATCGTCACGCCCGATGCGAATATCCTGCGCCTGCGGGATGCGATCCACCCGACTGATGCCACGACCCCGGTCCGGCGGGCCTGTTACGCGTTGCAACTGGTTTTGTCCGGCGATTGCGATCCGGATGACGCAAGACAGGCATTGCTGTGCCGGATCGAGGAATTGAGCCAGGTCTTTACCGACCATGACAGTCGCTCGGCCCTGGCCGAGGCCACGGATGCGCTGATCGGCGAGCATCATTACCGCTGTCTGAAGGCCTTGAGGGCGCTGTTGCCACGTGAAGACCGCGTGCTGGCGTTGCGCCAGCAGTGAGCTTTCGCCCGGTCGTTCCCCTAGGCGGGATTGCCGGATGGCAGTTCTTGCAAAGAACGCAGACGCAGCAGCGCGAGGCCCTTTCTGCCTCGCCGCTATTGCAGCGGGAAACGCAGCACTTTCTGAAGGAAATCGGTAATGTAACCTCAGCGCAGGAACTGGTTGCGGATCGAACACTGCTGAAAGTAGCGCTTGGTGCCTTCGGACTCGAATCCGACCTGAACAACCGGTTTTTCGTGCAGAAGATCCTCGAAGATGGGACCTCGGCCCAGGATGCTCTGGCCATTCGTCTGGCAGATAAACGCTACCGCGCTTTCAGCGATGCCTTTGGTTTTGGACCCAATGATTTTCCGAAAACCTCGTTGCCAGCTTTCATGGAAGATGTGGTGGGAAAATATCAAACCCAGGCGTTTGAGACCGCGATTGGCGAAAGTGACGAGGCCATGCGCATCGCGCTTTATGCGCAACATGAACTGGCCGAAATTGCCAGTGGCGACGGGTCCGACACCACAAAATGGCTGAACATCATCGGGTTGCCACCATTGCGGACGATGTTCGAAACGGCGCTGGGCCTGCCCCGCAGTTTTGCCTCGGTTGATCTCGACAAACAGGTCGAGGTGTTTCGGGACCGGTTTTCTTCGGCAACCGGGTTGAGTGATCTGTCCGAGCTTTCAGACCCCGGTGCGATGGAAAAGACAACGCATCTTTATCTGGCGCGGTCGCAGATCGCGTCTTTTGCCAGCCAGCAATCCCCGGCTGCAATCGCGCTCAGCCTGCTGCAGTCCTGACCGGGCCGCCGCCATCCTCCGCCGCCTGTTCGCGCCAACCCGCAGCCTATGCCTGTGCGCAGCAGGCGGCCGCGTCCTCCGGCGCGTAGGCATAAGACACCACCGGCTGGGACACATTATGCAGTTGCAGCGCACCCAAAGGCTGGCAATCCGAATCTGGCACCAGCATATCTTCGGCGACCACGATGCGATGACCGATGGTCTTGCCGTGATCCCCCAGCCGCGCAGCGACATTGGCCGCCTGTCCGATAACCGTAAAATCCAGCCGCTCGCGCGAGCCGACATTGCCATAGGTCACCCGCCCATAGGCCAATCCGATGGCACAATCATAGGTGAGGTCGGTCTCGGCAACGCTGTCGCGGGTCACGCAGCCGACAATCTCGGCCGCAGATCGCAGCGCGTTGCGGCGCGCAAGTTCGGCGTCGTCGCCTGCGGGAAACACCGCCAGTACAGCATCGCCGATGAATTTCAGAACTTCGCCACCCTGTTGATGCACCACCCCCGAGACGGTCTCGAAGAAGGTGTTCAGCAGTGCAATATAGGCGTCCCGCTCCATCTGTTCTTCCAGCCGGGCAGAGCCGCGCAAGTCGCAGAACATGATCGCCGCATCAATCTCGTCACCATCACCGCGCCGGATCTCGCCGCCCAGCACACGTGCGCCCGAGCGTTTGCCGACATAGGTTTCTAGCAGCGCCTGTGCATTTTCGCGCTGCATGAAGACTTCGTAATAGCGCCCGATCACCGTCGAACATTCGAACACCAGCCCGAGATTGGCGGTGGTCAGGCCATCGGGATGATCGCTGGTCAGGGTCAGCACATTGGTCCGACCATCCGAAAACGGCATCGGCATTGCCACATAATCGGTCGCGCCCTTGCTGCGCAGATCCTCCATGATCGGGAATGAGTTTTCCAGATGGGTATCGGTCAGCCGCTGACGCACCCCGCCCGCCCCGTTGGACACATGGCGCAGCGGGCTGTTCTGATAGGCGGGGTGGTCGTAGATTTCATAGGTGGGCGCATAGGTCGAGATTTCGTCCTCGTCCTTGTCCCAGATGTAATGTTTGCAGGCGATCAGCGGATGCAGCGACCAGACGAGGATGCTCAGCCGCGAAACCGCGATACCGTGTTCGCACATCTTTTCCGCCAGTTCGCGAGTGAAATCCTCGGGCGTTTTCAACGTCGAAGCCCCGCGCATCAACCAGTCGATCAGCGGCCCGCTGATGTTGCCATCGTTGTTATTGCTAAGGCTGTTGTCACCTAGATCGACCTTTGTATAGGCCTCGGGCATGAAGCCAACGCACCCCTGAATGTCCCGGCTTTCGGGCAGCGCATCCTCGTAGGCCCAGACCGAATTGAGCAGTGTCTCGCCAGGCAGCAATATGTCGTTATAGGTGGCGGTTCCCTTAAAGGGGCAGAATGTCTGCAACGTGGTTGTAGCGCTCAGCGGCACCTTCACATCTTCGCGCGGAAAATAGATCGTCGGCGGCAGGCGCGTTTCATACATCACCCTGGCGCGGGTGCTTGACGCTAGTTCGACATCGTCACGCCAGAGGGTGACCCGGCCCGACAATTCCTGCAACTCGATGCGGTATCCGTCAACTTGCGGCGAGGCATGCACGTTCATAATTCGTTCTCCCTGTCGCCTAGGCCCATAAGGATGGGGGCAGACGGGCGGGAATCCAAGTGCGAAGACCGGTTTTTTGTCGCTCAGACCATCTGGATCACGTCTTTTTCGATGGCCAGCATATAACCGCGTCGCGCGATGTTCTTGACCAGCAATGCGCTGACCATCTGGTTGCCCAGCGTATCGCGCAGCCGCTTGATGCGGGTGGCGCCGGCGGCCTCTTCGCAATCGCTTGCGTCGCGGCCCGAAATCACCGCCTCGATCTCGGCACCTGACAGCACGTCGTCATCCAGCCGCGCCTCGGCCAGTACCGACAGGGTTTCGATGGCTGCGGCGGTCAGTTTGAAATCCATGTTGTTGAGGTAAACGGTGTTTTCCTCGCGGCTGATCAGCAGCGAATTGACCTGGATGCCCGCCCGCTCGATCTGCACCATGCGGCGATTGAACTGGGTCAGCATGACCAGAAAGACCAGTGCGGCGATCAGCATGGCGCTGGCGAACACAAGTAGCACAAAAATCACCACCCGGTAGCTGGCCAGCGTGTCGCCAAAGGCTGTGCCGGATTGCGCCAGTATTTCGAGCAATTTGATCTCGGCCTGCGTGGTCAGATCGTTTTCGACAAAGACCCTCTCAACCCGCGCGTTGAAGGCGTTGGCATCGGGCAGGGTCAGGATCAGGAAGAGCGCGGCGGTGGCGAGGATCACGACGATGGCGGCGATCCCGAACCCGACGAGGCGTGCCCCCGATCGCCGAGTTTCAGAAACGGAGATAGTAGGGTCCGGCATCAGCCTTCCTTTGTTGCAGCCCATCGGGGCCGAAAACGGATATCACGTTGAGCAGCGTCCAACCATTGGCGGACAGGCGCTGCGACAATTCACTCTGTGCCTGCGCGGCAGAACAGGCGCCACTAACCTGCATCACACCGTAATGCAGCTTCAGCGGGGCGTCCTGCTTGGCTTTGTAATCCGCATAACATTCAGCGGCGAGACCATACCGGGGCAGGGTGGTCAGGGCCAGAATGAGGGTCAGGAATGCAATCTGTTTCATGAGGCTCATCCTGCGTGCGACCGTGCGGTTATTCAATAACAACAAGGCGCTGGGCCCAATGATATCGGATAACACGCCAGCGATATTGCTTGGCCGCGCCCACCCGCCCCAGTTTCAGGACATCACAGCCCGCACCTGCCGGTATGGGCATGGACATACTGAAAGGACCCCTCTTATGCACCGCAAGTTCATTGCCCTGATCGTTTCGCTCGCCATCGCCATTACCGCAATTTCCGCCGCCCCTGCCCGAGCCAACGACACCGCAAAGATCCTCGGCGGGCTGGCTGCGCTGACCATTTTGGGTGTGGTTGTGCATCGCAACAACAAGAAGAAACGCGAACGCGCTCAGGTCACCCGGAGCCATATCCCTCAGGCTCCGCAGATCCATTCGGTTCGACCCCTGCCGCCGCAGGTGGCGAAATACGATTTGCCACGTCATTGCCTGAAGGCGGTCAAAGGCTATCCCGCGAGCGCCCCGCTGATGAAACGGAAATGTCTGAAGCGCCACTATAAGCACGCGGACACGCTGCCGCAGCAATGCCAAATCACCTATTGGAACGGCGAGCGTTCCCGCAGGGCTTATGAGCCGCGCTGCCTGCGCCGCAACGGGTACCGCTTTGCAGGCTGACTCAGGGTTATCGAGCAGTGACGGTCTGGAACAGTGGGCCGCACAGGTGGAGAGAGGGGGCGACCCCTCTCTCCATTTTGCTTGCGTCCGGGGGACAAACGCGCTTTTCCATGGGCATGTCATTGCCGGATTATCAGTTGGAAGAGTTCCTGCGTGGGCGTGGATATCGCCGCATCGCGGGTGTGGATGAGGTCGGGCGCGGCCCGCTGGCCGGGCCGGTCATGGCCGCTGCCGTGATTCTGGACCCATCAGACATTCCCGAGGGGTTGAACGATTCGAAGAAACTGACCGAAAAGCGCCGCGCTGTGCTGGAGGAACAGTTGCTCGCCCGCGCCGAAGTTGCCATCGCAGAAGCCAGCGTCGAAGAGATCGAGCAGCATAACATCCTGCGTGCGGCGCATTTTGCGATGATCCGCGCGATTGCGGTGCTGGACCCGGCGCCCGACTATCTGCTGATCGACGGCAATCTGGTCCCCAAGGGCCTGGACTTGCCCGCGCAGCCGGTGATCAAGGGCGATACCCGCTCGGTGTCGATCGCCGCTGCCTCGATCGTGGCAAAAATGCACCGCGATCGGATCATGGTGGATTTGGCGCAACAGCACCCGGAATACGGGTGGGCGCGAAACAAGGGATATCCGACGCTGGAGCACAGAACGGCGCTCCGAAATCTTGGGCCAACCCCACATCATAGACGTTCCTTCAAGCCGGTACACAATATCTTGTATCAAGAGTAAATCGTAAGCTCTTGATTCAAAAAAGAATTTGACGCCGAATCCGCTTTGACTCATCCTGATCACAACCAGATGAGCGCAAAAATGCGCCGCGGAACTTGAGGCAGAAAATGACGAAAACCAAGACGAAGGGCGCAGTTGCGCTCCCTTTAAACTCGATCATTGCCGGGGACTGCATCGATGTGATGAACAGTCTGCCGGAGGGGTGTGTCGATCTGATTTTTGCAGATCCGCCCTATAACCTGCAGCTCAAAGGGCAGCTGCACCGCCCCGACAACTCTCAGGTTGATGCAGTCGATGACGATTGGGACCAGTTTTCCAGCTTCAAGGCCTATGATCAGTTCACCAAGGCCTGGCTCAAGGCAGCGCGGCGTCTTTTGAAACCCAATGGCGCGATCTGGGTGATCGGGTCGTATCACAATATCTTCCGCGTCGGCGCAACGCTGCAGGACGAAGGCTACTGGATTCTCAACGACGTGGTCTGGCGCAAGTCGAACCCGATGCCGAACTTTCGCGGCAAGCGTTACACCAATGCGCATGAGACGATGATCTGGGCCTCCAAGGCCGAGGGCGCGAAATATACCTTCAATTACGAGGCGCTGAAGGCGCTGAACGAAGGCGTGCAGATGCGCAGCGACTGGGTGCTGCCGATCTGCACCGGGCATGAACGGCTGAAGGACGACAAGGGCGACAAGGCGCACCCGACGCAAAAGCCGGAATCGCTGCTGCACCGGATTCTGGTCGGCTCCACCAACCCCGGTGATGTGGTGCTGGACCCGTTCTTTGGCACGGGCACGACCGGGGCCGTGGCCAAGATGCTGGGCCGTGAATTCATCGGGATCGAACGGGAAGAGGCCTATCGTAAGGTGGCCGAGAAACGCATCGCCAAGGTGCGCAAGTTCGACCGCGACGCCCTGCAGGTCAGCGCTAGCAAACGCGCCGAGCCGCGCGTGCCCTTTGGCCAACTAGTCGAACGCGGCATGCTGCGCCCGGGTGAGGAGCTGTTTTCGATGAACCAGCGTCACAAGGCCAAGGTGCGGGCTGATGGCACGCTGGTGGGTGACAATATCAAAGGCTCGATCCATCAGGTCGGGGCCCATCTGGAAAACGCGCCCTCCTGCAATGGCTGGACCTATTGGTGTTTCCGTCGCGAGGGCAAGACCGTGCCGATCGACGTGCTGCGCCAGCAGATCCGCGCCGAGATGCAGAACTGACCAATCCACACAGATAGAATACCGCCGGTGCCTGTGGCCTGACACGAGGCACTAAACCTTGCCCCGCCGTTCCCGGCGGGGCCTTTTCTTTTGTCGCAGAGACCATCGGCTGGCAGGATGGTAGCCATAATTTGGCCCGACGTGAGGAGCCCGGAAACATGAGCCAGAGCAGTGCCGACATAACGGGTTTGAGGCGCTTGTCCTTCACGCTTCCAGATGAGGTGGAGCTGGACAACAAATACACGCAGGCGGCATTGGAACGGCACAAGCGCGAAGGGCTTGAACTTGCGGTCCGCGCCCGTTGGATCGCTATGGCGCTTACAGCAGTGCTGCTTGTGTTTCTGAATCCGAATTGGGATGTCCTGTATTACCACTTCATCCTGCTGCTGATCTGCGCCAATGGCTGGCTGATCCGGCGCGCAGGCCGGGTTGGACAATCGCGAACCGAATTGCTGCTGATATTCGTCGATCTTCTGATCATGACGCTGGGGATGGTGGTCCCCAACCCGTTCAGCGATGATGTCCGGCCGTTGGCAATGCAGTATCGGTTCGACAACTTTCAATATTTCTTCATCATCCTTGCGGCAGGGACGCTGGCCTATTCGTGGCGCACGGTTGTCGCAATCGGGACGTGGACAGCGGGGATTTGGACGGTTGGCTGGCTGGTTGCCTGGTGGGTCGCGAAGCCGATACCCGGATTGACCGAGCGCGTGAACGAGGCGCTGGCAGGATTTCCCGACGTGGCCGAACTGCTTGATCCCAACAGCTTCATGATCCCGCAGCGCATTCAGCAGGTCATCGTATTTGTGATGGTTGCCGTGACCCTTGGGGTGTCGATGCGGCGTCTGAACCGGTTGCTGATGACAAATGCGGGTCTGGAACGTGAGAGGGCCAATCTGTCCCGCTACTTCTCGCCCAATGTTGTCGACCAGCTTTCGCAGAATGATGAGCCGCTGAAACAGGTGCGCAGCGAGGATATCGCGATCCTGTTTGTGGATATCGTCGGCTTCACCCGGTTTGCCGCATCGCGGGACGCCTATGAAGTGGTGGAGATGCTGCGCGCCTTTCACGCAAGGATGGAGACCGAGGTGTTCCGCCATCACGGCACGCTGGATAAATATCTGGGCGACGGGCTGATGGCGACCTTCGGCACGCCGGTTGCGGGGGAGCGGGATGCAACCAACGGCTATCAATGCGCCATGGCGATGCTGGCAGAGATGGACCGCTGGAACATCCAGCGGCGCCGGTCCGGCTTGCCGGAGATCGAGATTGGTATCGGGCTGCATTACGGCCCTGTGGTGATGGGCGATATCGGGGCGAACCGCTTGGAATATGCGGTGATCGGGACAGCGGTGAACGTGGCGTCGCGGCTTGAGGCGCTGACGCGTCAGCTGCCCAAACCCTTTGCGCTCAGCGAAGAGGCGCGCGCGCAGATCATCGCGGAAACCGGCGGATCAGAACGGGTCGTCGAGGGATTGGTGGAATACCCAGATCAGACCATCCGGGGTCTCGACGGGCCGGTCACGGTCTGGGCGTGTTGATCTGCCTCAGCGCGGCAAGGGGTTCTGCCCTTTGTTATAGGGTGTCCAATCGGTGATCTCAGGGTAGTGCCGCCGCCGCCAGGCCCGCACGCGCGGGTTCATCACGCGCCGCCAGAGTGGCGGGATCATTGCGGCAAGTGTCATCACCGGATAGCCATAGGGCAATTGTGGCGCATCATTATTGTCGTAGTTTTGCAATAGCGGAAAGCGGCGGTCGGGTTTGTAGTGATGATCCGAATGGCGTTGCAGGTTGATCAGCAACCAGTTGGAGGCCTTCTGCGCCGCGTTCCAGGAATGGCGCGGTTTGACATGTTCGTACTTGCCGTCACCCAGATGCTTTCGCGTCAGACCATAATGTTCCACATAATTGACCAGCTCCAGCTGCCAGATCGCGACCCCGGCCTGCAGCAGGAACAGGCCCAGACCTGACCGCCCCCCCAACAATAGCGCCAGCAGCAGCATGCCCGCCTGCAAACCCCAATAGCGAAAGAACGGGTTTTTGAGGTTGGTCCAGGGCTGCCCCCTACGGGCAAGCTGGGCCTTTTCCGCACCAAAGGCCGATTTCAGCGATTGCAGCAAAACGCGCGGATAGAAACGGTGAAACCCCTCGTTGTAACGCGCGGTGACCGGATCGCGAGGGGTGCCCACATGGCGGTGATGGACCAACAGATGCTCGGAGCGGAAATGTGAATAAAGCACCATCGCCAGCAGCAGATCACCGAGCCAGCGCTCACCCCGGCTTTTCTGGTGCATCAGCTCATGGGAATAATTGATGCCGATCGTGCCTGTGATCACGCCCACCCCGATGAACAGCGCGATTTTGCTGCCACTGCCCAGATGGTCGCTATGCGCACTATAGGCGATCAGGCCAAAGAGGGTGAGAAACTGCAGCGGCACCCAGATCTGGGTCAGCACGATGTACCAGCGCAGATCGCCATCCCCGGTTTGCGGGTCGGCATTTTCCAGGTTGAGGCCCAGAACCCGGTCCAGCACTCCAAAGGACCACCATGTAGCCAGAGGAACCGCCAACAGCCACAGGCCACCCTGAATCGCCGCCACCCAGACCAGCGGGATCAAAAGGAAAGAGATCCAGAAGGGCAGGGCACTTTGCCAGCGCGACAGGGTTTCGTTTGGGATCATCATCGCCTCCGAACTTATGGGCAAAAACTAGCGTTTTGGGCGCGACCCGCAACTCCCGCTATTGCGCCTGCCAGAGGGCATGCGCCTTTCGCATCACGGTAGGCAAGTCGCCGGGACGGAACTGGTTCTTGGCAATCACCTCGATCCCTTCGACGGAGGGGGCTTGTGCAAGCGTGGCGGTGCGCAGACGCAGGATCAGGTGGAAATGGGTGAAGGTGTGGCGCACCTCGCCGGGCAGGTCGATCCATGTACCCGCAAAGGGCGGCGCGTCATTGGGTGCCTCTGACCAGTCGGGTCCAGGCCAGCCCAGCATGCCGCCCAGTAACCCCTTGTCGGGACGCCGTTCTAGCACCCATGCGCCATCCTCAAGCCGTGCAAGATAGGCGTATCCGTAACGCGTTGGTTTCGCCTTCTTGGGGGATTTGCGCGGTAGGTCAGCCGCCGTCCCGGCGCGGCGGGCAGCGCAGGCATCCATCACCGGGCAGATGCCGCAGGCAGGTGATCTGGGCGTGCAGATGGTGGCCCCCAGATCCATCACCGCCTGCGCATAGTCCCCAGGCCGCTCGCCCGGGGTCAATGCGGTTGCATATGCCTTCAGGGCGGGTTTGGAGCCCGGCAGCGGGTCATGCAGGTCATGCAGCCGCGCCATGACCCGTTCCACATTGCCGTCCATGACGGTTTCAGGTTGGTCGAATGCGATCGAGGCGATAGCGGCCGCTGTATACGGCCCGATGCCCGGTAGTTTCAGCAGATCGTCATGGAAATCCGGAAAAACCCCGCCCAGCTCGTCGGCGACAACGCGCGCGCATTTCAGCAGGTTGCGGGCCCGCGCGTAATAGCCAAGCCCGGCCCATTCACCCATCACATCGCCATCCTCGGCAGCGGCCAGATCGCGTATCGTGGGCCAGCGTCGCGTAAACCGCTGGAAATAATTGGTAACGGCGGCCACAGTGGTTTGTTGCAGCATCACCTCGGACAGCCACACCCGATAGGGATCGGGCCGGATACCCGCCGCCCGGTCCGCAGGGCCGACCCTCCAGGGCATCTCGCGAGCATGGATATCATACCAGTCGAGCAGCGCGCGGCTCAGCTCTGTCTGTGGCTTTAAGTCACGCAAGTTTTATGCCTCCGAATGTCCGGTTTCGCTGGCGCGCCCACGCGCGGGCCTTACAATAGGTCACAAGGAGGCGGATACCAGATGCCGGCCAGACGTTCCACGACCCGTGGCTTCAAACGCACTTCCAACCTGCTCAACGACCAGATTCGCCGGGCAGGCGAAAGCCGTGGTTTTGCCGTCTCGCGGGTAATCACCCATTGGGCCGAGATTGTCGGACAGGATATCGCCGCAATCTGCCGTCCGGTGAATGTCAGCTATGGGCGCGGTGGCTTTGGCGCGACGCTTTCGGTGCTGACCACGGGCGCGCAGGCGCCGATGCTGGAGATGCAGAAAGAACACCTGCGCGAAAAGGTGAACGCGGTCTATGGCTATAACGCGATTGCCCGCATCCGACTTACCCAGACCGCGCCGACCGGATTTGCCGAAGGGCAGGCCAGTTTCGCACATCAGCAGACACCAAAGACCAAAGAAATCCCCGCCGAGATCGTCACTAAGGCGAGCAAGGCCGCGCAGGGCGTCAACAATGACGATCTGCGCGATGCGCTCGAACGGTTGGGGCGCAACGTATTAACCAGGCAAAAACGCTAAGGAAGGGCCTAAAAAATGACCCGTATCGCACCCGCAATTTGCGCCGCTGTGGCGCTGGCCGCCGGAGGGCTGTTGCTGAGCCAGACATCAAATGTCTCGCTGATCGGCGCCGCCGAGGCGCAGGAGGTCGACACATCGACCATCGTCGAGATGGTACAGGGGGCTGAGGACGCGCCCGTCGAGATCATCGAATACGCCTCTTATACCTGCCCGCATTGCGCCAGTTTTCACGAGGGGCCATACAAGCAGCTCAAGAAGGACTTCATCGATACCGGCAAGGTCAAGTTCGTCTATCGGGAGGTCTATTTCGACCGTCCGGGACTCTGGGCCTCGATGGTTGCGCGTTGCGGTGGGCCCGAGAAGTTCTTTGGCGTCACCGATCTGATCTTCGAGCGGCAATCGGGCTGGGCACGAGCAGGGGGCCCGTCTGAAATCGTCGAGGAACTCAGCAAGATCGGGCGTTTGGCTGGCCTCGAAGACGCGCAATTGCAGGCCTGTTTGCAGGATGCCAACAAGGCGCAAACGCTTGTTGAATGGTATCAGGAAAATGCCGAGCGCGACGATGTCCAGGCCACGCCCAGCTTCGTTGTGAACGGCAAGAAGGTGAGCAATCAATCCTATTCCAGTTTTAAGCAGCTGATCGAAGAAGAACTGGGAAGCTGAGCGCGCCCCCTTCGCGGTATGAACGCAAAACCCCGGCGATGGTCCGGGGTTTTTGTCATTCAGGGGCGCGGGGCCTTTTCCAGCATCCGGTCGCGCACCTCTTGGCCCGCCTCCACCTGCAGCCGGACCGGCAGCGTGATCACCTTGCGACGAAAGGCAGCGGGCAGCCGCGCGGCGTCTTTTTCGGTGGTGACAAGCTGCGCACCCAGATGCCGCGCCTCTTTTTCCAGCCGGGTCAGCAGGGCCATGGTGAGCGGCTGATGATCGTCCAGCGCCTCGCCGCGTTTCAGGTCGGCACCCTGCGCGCGTAGCGAGCGAAAGAACTTCTCGGGATGCCCGATACCCGCAAAGGCCAGTACTGGCAGCGCGGTCCAGTCCATGCCGGTCTGCAGCGGCTTCAGTACACCGCGCGCATGTGGCACGCTCACGGCCGCGCCCCAGTTGGCAGTGAACCGGTGCTGCGCCACTGCCTCGCCGATCGACAGCACCAGATCGGCGCGCTTCAACCCCTCAGCAACCGGTTCGCGCAATGGCCCGGCAGGCAGGCAGAGGCCGTTGCCAAAGCCGATGCCGGCATCCACCACCATGATTGAGAAATCCTTGGCCAATGCCGGGTTCTGGAACCCGTCATCCAGCACGATGACGGTGGCCCCGGCAGCGGCAGCTGCCTGTGCCCCGGCGACCCGGTCGCGGGCGACCCAGACCTCGGCAAAGGCGGCAAGCAGCAGCGGCTCGTCGCCCACCTGACGCGCATGATGGCGGGCAGGCTCGACCCGGATTGGTCCGGTCTCGCTGCCGCCATAGCCCCGGCTGACCACATGTGGTTCGTGCCCGGCATCGCGCAATTGTTCCACAACCCAGATCACAGTCGGTGTCTTGCCGGTGCCGCCTGCATTCAGATTGCCGACGCAGATCACCGGGACACCGGCGGTCTTACCCTCGTTCTGGGCCAGACGACGCGCGGTCATCCCGCCGTAAATCGCACCCAGAGGTGACAACAGCCGGGCCCGCCAATCCAGCGCGTCAGGGCGCGTGTTCCAAAACTCAGGCGCTCGCATGGTCGGGTCTGCTTTCGTCCAGCTTGTCTTCGATCAGGTCGATCAACTGATCGGTCAACTGTGCCCCTTCGGTGACCACCTGCCACCCGGCCAGCGCCATTTCAGCGGCTTGATCGGGTGCCAGCAGTCGGACAATGCCATCGGCCAGCGCGGTGGCATCCTTTACAGATTGCGCGGCACCCGCTGCGGCCAGCCGGACATAGCTGCTGCGCTGGGTGCCGATATTTGGGCCGTGTAAAACGGCGGATCCAAGCGCCACCGCCGTCAGCGGGTCGCGCCCGCCCGCGCCAGAGACCAGCGAACTGCCCATGAAGGTCAGCGGTGCGATCCGGTACCATAGACCCAGATCCTCGGGTTCCGAAGTCAGGATGACCTGCACGTTGTCTTCGATCTCGTCGCCCGCATCCCAATCGGCGCAACGCAGGCCTGCCGCTTCGAGTTGGGCGCGCAAGGCTGGCGTTTCTTTCGGGTTGGCCAGATGCAGAACCAAAAGCAGCCGGTGCAGCAGTCGCAGCGCGTTGCGATGGGCGGTTTCAACATAGGGAAACTCGCTTTTCTGGGTCCAGGCCGACAACCAGATCGGGCGCCCGGCCAGGGTCTGCGTGGTCTTGACCAGTTCCTCTTCGGGCCAGGGGCTGGGGTTGGGGCTGGCGCGCAGTTCGGCTGAGACCGATACTTTCGACCCGGCGACACCCAGCTTTCGGATATCACGCGCGGCGCGTTCCCCGTTGGCCAGGATACTGTCAAAACATTCCAGTGTGGTGCGCATCAGGTCGGGCACCCATTGGTGCTTGCGTAGGGTCAGTTCGGCCTCGTTGACATCCAGCAGCACCAGCGCCACCTGGCGCGTGGCGGCGAGGCTGATCAGGTTGGGCTGCAACCCGCCCCCGGACCAGAGGCACATATCCGGCTGCCAATGGTCCAGAAACGCGCGCGCCGCCGCAGGTTGGTCGGAAGGCAGTGCGATCATATTCGCGCCGACACCGCCCCAGGCGCGAATCTCGTTCTCGGTGGGGGCGGTGAACAGCACATGCAGTTCCGGCCGCTGCGCCAGCAGCCTGCGGCACATCTCTGCCAGCACCGTAAAGCGGTTGCGTGTCGTGACATGCACCCATAACAGCTCACCTCGGGGCCGGGGCGGCAATTCACCCTCGGGGACCGGTCCGCCGCGCCAGGACAAGACGCGGTAGGCTGCAAGGCTGAGCGAGCGGGCCAAGAACTTATCCCAGTTCTTCCGTTGACGAGGCCTCGGCTGCTTCGTCGCGCAGGCGGTGAATATGGGCGATGAAATAGCGCATATGGGCATTGTCCACGGTGCGCTGTGCCTCGGCCTTCCAGGCGTCATAGGCGCTTTGGTAGTCGGGGAACATGCCCACGATATGAATGTCGTCGACATCCTTGAAGACGCTTTTGGTGGGGTCGACAAGCTCGCCGCCAAAGACGAGATGCAGTCGCTGAGCCATGCGGAATTCCTTGTGTCATGGTCACGGGGTCGCCCGGCAACCTACGGAAATCATGCTGCGGGTCAAGCGGATGGCCCGTTTACGGGCAGGCGTCAGGTTACCGGTTTCAGCGCGCCGGTCAGTTGTTGCTGCACCGCGATGCCGCCTGCGACAACCCCGTCAACTTGTGCTGATGGGTTGTTGAACCGAAGCGGCGCACCATTGCGGTCGGTGCAGCCGCCACCCGCTTCGCGCAGGATCAGATCGCCTGCCGCGATGTCCCATTCCCAGCTGCGGCGCAGGGTCAGCATCCCGTCAAACCGCCCCTGTGCCACCAGTGCCAGACGATAGGCCAGCGAGGGGCGATAGCTGCGCCTGAACCCCGGCGGCTGGCCCTCTTTCCAATGCCGGCCGTCCATGTTCGGGCGCGCCGACAGGATCTCTGCCAAATCCAGCATTTGTGTTTGAGATGCTGAGATCTGCTCACCATTGAGCGTCGCGCCATGACCGGCGGCGGCGCAATACATCAGGTCGCGCAGCGGCAGGTAGATCACCGCCGCCGTGATGATCCCGTCCCGCGCGACCGCAAAGGAATGCGCCCAGGTGCGCGAGCCTTCGGTAAAGCTGCGCGTACCGTCGATCGGGTCGAGGATGAAGACATGCGACTTGTTCAGCCGGTCGCTGCTATCCTCGCTCTCTTCGCTCAGCCAGCCATAATCGGGCCGGGCCGCGGGCAGGGTTTCCTCAAGCATCTTGTTGACGGCCAGATCGGCCTCGGTCACCGGCCCGGCACCACCGGGCTTGTCCCAGCTTTGATGGCCGCGCCTGAAAAAGCGTGTCGCGATCTGCCCGGCCTCGCGGGCGGCGTCCATCAGCAGCGGCAGGTCAGTTCCCGGCAAGGGTCATCCCTTCGATCAGCAGCGAGGGCACCACGCGCGACAGGTAGGTGCGCGCGTCATTGGCCGGGATGATCCGCAACAGCATGTCGCGCAGGTTGCCCGCAATCGTGCATTCATTGACCGGATAGGCAATCTCGCCATTCTCGATCCAGAAGCCTGACGCGCCGCGGGAATAGTCGCCGGTATTTGGATTGATGGTTGAGCCGATCATCGAGGTCACCAAAAGGCCCGTGCCCATATCGCGCATCAGATCGGCGCGGCTGGCTATCCCTTGCGTCAGCGACAGGTTCCAGCTGCTGGGCGAGGGCGGTGACGATACACCGCGCGTGGCATTGCCGGTGGAGGGCATGTCGAGCTTGCGCCCGCTGGCCAGATCAAGCGTCCAGCCCATCAGAACGCCCTTGTCAACCACCACGCGGCGGCGCGTGGCCAGACCTTCGGCATCAAAGGGGCGCGAGCTGGAGGCGCGGGGCCGATGGGGATCTTCGATCAGCGACAGGCCCTCGGGTAGCACCTGCGTATGCAGCCCGTCGCTGAGCCATGAAGAGCCGCGCGCCACAGACGCGCCGTTGCAGGCCGCCATCAGATGCCCGATCAGCGAGGATGAAATCCGCTCATCAAACAGAACCGGGAACGTGCCGGTCTGCGGCTTGCGCGCGCCCTGGATGCTGACCGCGCGCTCAGCGGCAAGACGCCCGATCTCTTCGGGCTTGCGCAGATCGCTCTGGTGGGTGCGGCTGTCGCCATCATAGTCGCGCTCCATCCCGGTGCCGCTGCCCGAGATCGCCACGCAGGACAGTGAGCGGCCGGTGCGGGCATAGCCACCGGAAAACCCGTTGCTTGCGGCGAGATGCACGTAATGCTCGCCATAGCCTGCCGCCGCATCCGAGACCTGAGTAACGCCTTCGACAGCCATCGCGACGGCCTCAGCGGCCAGCGCGTCCTGCATCAGCGCTTCTGGCGTCGGAGGATCGGTGGGATCGGCCAGATCGAGCGCCTCTGCCGAAACGTCCGCCGCCAGCTCGCTTGCCTCTGCCAACCCGCAATAGGGGTCTTCGGGTGCTTCGCGGGCCATGGCAACCGCGCGTTCGGCCATCTCTGTCAGCGCTTCGGGGCGCATGTCCGAGGTTGACACCAGCGCCTGGCGCTGGCCCAGCAGAACCCGCAGGCCCAGATCGGTATCCTCGGAACGTTCCGCATGTTCCAGCGCACCCTTGCGCACCTCGACCGAGACCGAGCTGCCCTGCAGCACGATAGCATCCGCCGCATCGGCACCGGCGGCGCGCGCGGCTTTCAGCAGGTCCTGGCAGATATCTCCGGGATGGTGTGTCATGCGGGTCTCAATTCCTTTTGTCTTCCCCGGACCTAGCCCTGCGGTCGTTCCGCTTCAAGGCGGGCCGGTGTCCGGAACAAGAAACGGGCCGCATATGCGGCCCGTCCGGTGTCTTTATGGCAGGTTACTTGATGCGCTGCCCATTGGCCGTGATATGGCCCTGCTTGTTGATCTCGATCTCGGAGGTCAGCGTATCGGGCGCATCGCCGGGTACGGCCAGCATGCCCATCATCATTCGCGCACCCATGGCGTCGGAATCGGCCATCAATCCCATGCCGATCAGCTTGTCGATCAGAGCGTTGGCGCCGGTCAGTTCCAGGTTGGCCACACCGGACGGCGCGGGCATACCGCCAAATTCCTCGGTGTTTTCGTTGTCAAACGCAAACGCACCGGTGCCCGAGAGTTTGGCGCCGACCATCGACACCAGCAACTGCTTGATGTTCAGCGTCTCAAGCTGACCCGGCATCGCTTCGGTCGCCTCCAGGGTTTCCGCCACAGCCGGGTCCATGAAGTCGACCAGAACCGTTGCCGTGCCTTCGGTGTCCAGAACCACGGTGGCAGGGTCACGAGGCAGGGCGCCGGCAGGGTCGAACATGCTCCACAGAATGTCGGACATGGTGAAATCGGTGAGGCTCATGCCAAAGGCGAAGGGCTGCGGCGTGTCGCCAGCCTGAACCGGGAATTCAAAATTCACTCCGGCCCCGGTCATTTCCATTTCCAGCGGGAAGGGCAGATCGCCGGATGTGACGGCCAGTTTCGTATCATTCTGCTTCACGTCATATTTGACCTGCGAACCCGTCATCGCGATATCGAATGCGCCGCCCTGAGAGCTGCTGGCGAGCGTGAACGGGCTGCCTTCGGCGACGCCGCTGATATTGGTGCTGCCCTTCGCAAAGGTGAAGCCGCCCGCGAAGTTGAACCCCGATTCCATGAGGCTCTGGTAATCCGCCGCGTCCCATTCCTTGGGCAGCACACCGCTGCCGGTAAAGCCCAGCCCCTCCATCTCACCGGCGATCAAGGCATTCTCGCCATTATCGGGGTCTTCGAACTCGATATTGTAGCTCAGCGTCGCCGCTTTCATGGTTTGAGCGACGTCGCGCATCTCGCCGATCTTCATCTGGGAGGTGCCAGTGACGCCGCTGACCGTCATCAGCATCTTGAGCGCATCGGGGGGCAGGGCCTCGTCCGCGTCGGTCAAGGATGCCAGCTCAACCGTGACCGAGTCGGCGGCATAGTCGTAATTCATGTCATCGGGATCGCCGGACACCGTCATCGCCAGATTGTCATGCGAATAGGTCAGCTCGATCCGTACATCGCCCGCATCGGGGCCGTCGAAATCCACGGTCAGCGGGAAAGAGGCGGGCAAGTCGACCGCAACCGTGCCGTCGCCGTTTTCGGTCAGCGTCATCTCAGGGATGGTCATGACGACGCTGCCCTCTTCTTCGGGCAGCTCCATCGTCATTGCCAGGTCCGTAATGGTCGTCACGTCACCGGAGGTCGCCTCGGAGGCGTTCACCTCGTAGCCCATGCCGCTCATATAGGCCTGCCAGTCGGACCAGACGTCCTGAGCTGTCAGATCCGCCGCCGCGCCCTGCACGGCGATGACGTAAACAAAAGCGGCTCCGCAGGAGCGGCGCAAAAAAGTAGACATCGGGGAACCTTTCCAAATCAAATTTGCGCGCATCGTCCGTTCTTGTCGGGCGGGCGTCAAGGGGGGCTGGGGCTGGACCGTCCGGTGCCGGTCACGTAAGTGTGCGTCAGACGTCGCGAGCAGGAGGATAGCGTGCCCGAAATGCAGGACAAAACCGTTTTGATAACTGGTGCCAGTAGGGGCATCGGCGCTGAAACTGCGCGTGTTTTTGCCCAAGCGGGGGCCAATCTGGTGCTGGCGGCGCGGACCGGCCAGCATGTCAACGAACTGGCCGCTGAAATCGGTGAACAGGCAGTGCCGGTGGTCTGTGATGTGTCGGATTATGCGCAGGTTCAAATGGCCGTGAACACGTGCATGCAAAGCTTTGGTCGGCTGGATGTCCTGATCGGAAACGCTGGCGTGATCGACCCGATCTCACACCTTGCCGGGGCCGAGCCCGCGGCCTGGGGTCACATGATCGACGTCAATCTCAAGGGCGTCTTTTACGGTATGCGAGCAGCGGTTCCGGTGATGCGCCAGACTGGAGGCGGTACGATCATCACGGTCAGTTCGGGGGCGGCGCATAATGCGATCGAAGCCTGGAGCCACTACTGCGCCTCCAAAGCGGGCGCTGCAATGCTGACCAGTTGCCTGGATCTTGAGGAGCGTCACAACGGCATCCGCGCCATGGGTCTTTCGCCGGGCACAGTGGCCACTCAGATGCAGCGCGAAATCAAGGCCTCGGGCATAAACCCGGTCAGTCAGTTGGACTGGGACGTGCATATTCCCCCGGACTGGCCGGCACGTGCGCTGCTTTGGATGTGCTCGACCGACGCCGACGAGTTCATGGGGGCCGAGATTTCGCTTCGGCAGGAGGCGATCCGAAAGCGGGTTGGTTTGATATGATTGAAGTCGAGCGCAATGACGGGCTCTGGACGGTCACGCTGGACAGGCCGGAAAAGGCCAACTCTCTGACCACTGCGATGCTGGTTGATCTTGTGGAAATTGCCGAGGCCGCGCGTGACGCGCGGGCACTGATCCTGACCGGCAAGGGCAAGGTCTTTAGCGCGGGCGCCGATCTGGACGAGGCCAAGGCCGGGCTGGCCACCTCTGATCTGTGGGAAAAGCTGTCGGGCGCGGTTGCGGCGCTGCCCTGCCTGACGGTGGCGGCGCTTAACGGTACGCTGGCGGGTGGAGCCAACGGGATGGCGCTGGCCTGCGATCTGCGCATTGCGGTTCCATCGGCCAAGTTCTTTTACCCGGTGATGAAACTGGGCTTCAAACCTCAGCCTTCTGATCCCAAGCGCATGGCGGCGCTGATCGGCCCGGCCCGCACGCGGCTGATCCTGATGGCCGGGCAGAAGATCACCGCGCAGGAGGCCTATGCCTTCGGGCTTGTGGACCGGATCGTTGAGCCGGATGCGCTGATGCAGACCGCGCAGGATCTGGTGGCCGACAGTGTGGCGGCGGACCCCGCCATCGCCGGGGCTATTGCAGAGCTTTGCCCATGAGGCTGTCGGGCCTGCATCTGCGCTGCGCTGATCCTGCAGCTCAGGCCGCGTTCTATACTGATGCGTTGGGGATGCAGACACTTGACGGCAGTCGCGTCGGCTATGCCGGGCAGGATGCTGATCTGGTGCTGCACCCCGGCGGCGGTGGCTACGCCCATGACCCCGCCCAGCGCTATTGGAAGATCGGGATCACCCTGCCCAATCTCGACCACGCCGTGCGTGCACTCAGGGACAAAGGCGTCGCGGTGAGCGAGCCCAAACAATTCCTCGATATCGGCTACATGGCGCATCTGAGCGACCCTGAAGGCTTTGTAATCGAATTGCTGCAATGGGACTTCGAGGATAACAGAGTGTCGGATGCAGGCGATGCGGATGCGCCCCTTGCTGAGGCGCGGATCGGCCAGATCACCCTGCGCAGCGGCGATATTCAGGCCGATACCGCCTATTGGAAAGAGCAGGGCATGCAACTGCTGTCGCTACAGGATGTCAGCGCCTACGGGTTCGATCTGCATTTCCTGGCCTTTACCAATGAACAACCGCCGCTGCTCGATCTCTGGGCGGCGGGCAATCGCGAATGGCTGTGGCGGCGGCCCTATACGCTGCTTGAATTCCAGCATATCGAACAGGCGGTTTTTGCGCCGGTGCCCGATCTGCTGGGGATCGAAGTTTCGGGGCAGGACAGCGCCGAAACCGATCCCTCGGGCATACCTGTCCTGCCGGGTTGATCAACGCACCCGGCGCTTGCCCGGCACTTTTGAGCGAAAACCGGGCGGGCGTTTGCCCACCCAGTTGATGAACCTGGCCAACCGTGGATGGGCGCGCAGAGCGGCGATGGTGTCAAAGGAGCGTGCGAGTTTGGCTTCGCTCAGCGTAGCGTGGATTTCGCGATGGCAGATATCGTGCAGGAAAACCGTCGGTCCGCCCTTGCCCCCTTTCAGTTTTGGGATCAGATGATGCAGGCTGCCGGAACCGGGTGGTATCGGACGCGCGCACAGGGGACAGACGGGATCAGACATGAAGGCTCAACTGACTGGCTTTGAACATGCAGCATCCGCGAGCCGGGGATATCGCGCAAGGGGGTGGCATGGCTGACGCCGTGGTGATTGGAGCGGGTCCTGCCGGGCTGATGGCGGCCGAGGAACTGGCGCGCGCGGGCCATGCAGTGCTGCTGGCTGATGCCAAGCCCTCCTTCGGGCGCAAGTTTCTGATGGCGGGTAAATCGGGCCTGAACCTGACAAAGGACGAACCACTGGAGACGCTTTTGGCGGCCTATGGTGAGTCAGCGGGCTGGCTGCGCCCAATGATCAGCGAGTTCGATGCTGCATGTGTAATCGAATGGGCTCGGGGGCTGGATCAGGAGGTCTTCACCGGCTCCACCGGTCGCGTCTTTCCAACCGCGATGAAGGCCTCGCCGCTGTTACGGGCCTGGCTGGCGCGGCTGGACGGGCTGGGCGTGACCCGCCGCACCCGCTGGCGCTGGACCGGATGGCAGGACGGGCAGGTTGTTTTTGAGACATCGGACGGCCCGCAGATGGTCCCAGCTGATGCGGTAGTCCTGGCGCTGGGCGGGGCAAGCTGGGCACGGCTTGGCTCTGATGGCTCCTGGGCGGATATTTTGCGAGACCATGGTGTCGCGCTCAGCCCCTTTGCACCGGCAAATGCCGGGCTGCGGGTAGACTGGTCGCCGCATATGGCCGCCGTCCTGGGGCAACCCTTGAAAGATGTGGCATGGCAAGCGGGTGAGACCATCTCGCGCGGCGAAGCGGTTCTGTCGGCGCAGGGGCTTGAGGGTGGTGGAATCTACACAATCTGCAAACCGGTGCGCGAGGGCGCCGCGTTGCGTGTCGACCTGTTGGCGAATTCCCCTTTAGAGGCCATTCAAAAGCGGCTTTCGGGGCCGCGCGGCAAAGCCAGCCTTCGCAATCACTTGCGCAAACGGCTGGGGCTGGACGCGGCCAAGCTGGCGCTGCTGATGGAATTCGGACGCCCGCTGCCGGATGATCCGCAGCTGCTTGCGGGGTTGATCAAGGCGTTGCCGATCCGGCATGCGGGGCTGCGGCCCATGGATCAGGCAATCTCCACAGCCGGTGGGGTGCGCCGCGATGCTCTGGACGAAACGCTAATGCTGACCCGCATGCCCGGCGTTTATTGTGCCGGAGAAATGCAGGATTGGGAGGCCCCCACGGGCGGCTACCTGCTGACCGCCTGCCTTGCCACGGGGCGCTGGGCGGGCTGCGCCGCTGCCGCGCAGCTTGATGCGCAGGCTTAAGAGACCACCGCCTTGACCCGCTGAAAGGCAGCCCGCGCGCGGATAGGTTCGGCATAATCCGCGAGTATCTGGTTCTCGAACGGGAATTTCGCGCTTACCGCCCAGTCCAGGCAATGCACGCAGATGATATCGGCAATCGTCATCTGATCCCCGCAGAGATAGGTACCATTGATCCGTTCGGCCAATCGGGTCGTATTGCGCTCGAACTCCCATTTCAGACTGTCCTTGACCTCCGGGGTCCGCCGCTCTTGGGGCAAAACGAAGGAGTGCCGTGCGGCGGTCCAGAGAACCGCGTCCAACTCATCGAGCAGTAAATGCGTCACCGCATCCTGCTTGGCTCGTTCAATCGTGCCTGCCGGGTGAGTCAATGCGCCATGCCGATCCGCCAGAAAGGTCAGGATCGCTGCGGAGTCGCTGATAAAAGCCCCGTCGACCCCAAGAACCGGCACCTTGCCGGACGGGTTCACCGCCGTGACCTCGGGGCTGCGGGATGGGGCGGGGATCAGCTCATAATCTGCGCCGATCTCTTCCAACATCCACAGAACCCGGAAGGCTCTGGTCGTCGGTTTTCCATAAACCTTGTACATGTCGGTTCCTATTTTCAGTTGAGCCGATTCTGGCCTGTTCCGGGCCGGATCATGCCTAAATCCGATTTATCGCGCCCGCGCTAGCATCGCCAGCCGGATCAGGGCACGTTCCACCAAGGCCATGGCCGGGGCTGTCTGCCCGGCTGAGCGCAGCTGCAGATCGGTATCAGTCAGCAGCGTCAGCGCGGTTTCCAGCCTCGGCGCACCCCAGCTCTGGGCCTGCCGCAGAATGCGATCGCGACGCTTGCCATAAACCGGCGGGCGCAATCGACCAATCCCTTGCGCGGGGCCTCCGGGATCGGCGGCGCAGGTATAAAGTGTGCGGAAATGCCGGGTCGCTCCAATGCACAGCGAAACAGCGGTGGTTCCCTGCGCGACAAGCCGCCGCATCAAAGGGCCGATCTCGCCCGGGCGCCCTTCGGCCACAATATTGAGCACATCATCCAAACCCGCCTCGCTGGATTGCGGCGCGCAGGTCTGGATATCGTCCAGCGACAGCTCAGCCTCGTCGCCGCGTTTGTAAAGCGCCAGCTTTTCCACGGTGCGGGCAAAATCGCCGGGTCCGAGCTCGCCCGCCAGATCGACCAGCGCCGACATCGGTTCACGCGGGACGTTGCGAATCCCGGCCTCGGACAGGATGCGCTCGATCTCGGAGCGTGTTGGCGGGTCGTCATAGATGCCAACCGCATAGGCGTTGGGATGGGTCTCAAACGCCTTGCGCAGCTTGGAGGACGGCTTCAGCTGCCCCGCCGTGACGATGATCTGGGCATCGCCCTCGGCCCAATCCGACAGCGCCGACAGTACAGCAGGGGCGGCGGCATCCGTTGCCTCTTCGACAAATGCGCTGCGTGGTCCGGGGAAGAACCCCACCGCTTTGATTGCATCCCGCAGCAGGGTCGGGTCCGACCGCAGATCGGAGCCGGACAGACGCGTCAGCCGCATCTCTTCGTCGGCATTGGGTCCCAGCAGGGCGGCCAGAATCTGCTGACGTTTCAGCGCCACCCGCATGGCATCCCCGCCATAGATCAGAATCCCGGTCTTGGTCGCGTCGGGACGTGAGAAATAGCCCTCGGCGTCGCGCGGGCTGAGCTTCATGTGGTGAGGTCCGGCAGGCTGTAAAGCTCTGTCGTCAGTTGATCGGCCAGAATCACCATCAGGCGTTTGTTTGCGTCCTTTTCGCTGGCCAGCGTCTCGACCGTCGAGCCGGTCGCCGAATAGCCCACGAAATTCGACACATCGCCCGAGGACATGACATCCCCGGTGGCAACCCGGATCAGCGCATAATTCACGCGCCCCACAATCGCATAACGCAGGATTGAGTTGTCGGCGGTGATCGCCTGACCCTGGGTTCGCGTCGAAAGCGAGACATTCAGCTTATATTCCGGGTTCGCCGCGCGGCCCAGATTTCCCTCAAGGTTGCGCACCAGCAGGTAAGTGTTCGGTGAATCGGGGGCCGACACCTCAATCTTGCCATCCAGCACGTCACCATTGCCGCCCGGTGCATAGACGGGAGAGAATCCGCAGGCGGCAAGCGCCAGCGGCAGCATCAGCAGGGTTCTGCGGTTAAATGACGACATTCACGATCCGGCCCGGGACAACGATAACCTTCTTGGGCGTGGCTCCGTCCAGCACCCGTTGCACAGCATCTTCCGAGAGGGCGCGCTTTTCAACCTCTGCCTTGTCCATATCCTTGGGAACGCTGATTTCCGCGCGGCGCTTGCCGTTGACCTGAATCGGCAGGGTAACTGTATCATCGATCAGCATGGCTTCATCTGCCACGGGCCAGGGGGCAGTCGTCACCAGACCCTCGCCGCCGAGCATTTGCCACAGCTCCTCCGACAGGTGGGGCGTCATCGGCGACATGAGCTGCGCCAGCACCTTGGCCGCATTTGCCTTCGCGGCGGTTCCGGCCTTGGATTTGGCCAGCGTGTTGGTAAAGGCATAGAGCTTGGCGATGGAGGCGTTGAAACCGAAGCTTTCCACACCAACCGTCACGTCATGGATGGCCTTGTGCATCTCGCGCAGCAGCGTCTCGTCCTGGTCATTTGCCGGGTCGTTCGCCTCGGCAATCTCCGAGGCGATCCGATAGACGCGGGACAGGTGCTTATGCGCAGCCTCGGCGCCCGCTTCGGTCCATTCCACGTCACGCTCCGGTGGAGAATCGGACAGCACGAACCAGCGCGCGGTATCTGCGCCGAAGGCCGAGATGATGCTGACCGGGTCGACCACGTTTTTCTTGGATTTCGACATTTTGGCCGAGGGGATGATCTCGACTTCGGTGCCGTCGGCCAATTTGCCGTCAGTCACATCCTCGGGCAGGTGATAGACCGGGCGGCCATTGGCGTCGCGGGTCTGGTAGATTTCATGCGTCACCATGCCCTGCGTGAAGAGCGCGTCGAAGGGCTCGATGGCTTTCTTGGGCAGGTGGCCGGTGATGTTCATCGCCCGCGCAAAGAAGCGCGAATAGAGCAGGTGCAGAATCGCATGCTCGATGCCGCCGATATACTGATCGACATTCATCCAGTATTCCGCCTCTTCCATCACCGTGGGTGTGTCCGCGCGCGGAGCGGTGAAGCGGGCGAAATACCAGGACGAATCAACGAAGGTATCCATCGTGTCGGTTTCCCGCTTGGCCGGGGCGCCGCAGGACGGGCAGGGCGTGTCACGCCAGTTGGGGTGGCGGTCCAGCGGGTTGCCGGGGATCGAGAAGTCAATGGGTTTGCCGTTACCATCGTCGTAAGGCAATTGGACCGGCAGATTCTCTTTCTTTTCGGGCACCGTGCCGCATTTTTTGCAGTGAACAACTGGGATTGGGCAGCCCCAATACCGTTGGCGGGACAGCCCCCAGTCGCGCAGGCGGAACTTGGTGACGCCCTCGCCCCAGCCAGCCTTTTCGGCAAAGTCGATGGTGGCGTCGATGGCCTCTTGCCCGGTTGCTTCGGTCAGACCGGCGAAGTGATCGACCCAGCGCACTTTCTGTTCTTTCGGAGGAACGAAAGCCTCGTTCGCGACGGGCGTGTCATTGTCCAGCGCAAAGAAGGTGTCGATCACCGGCAAGTCGTATTTGCGACAGAAATCGAGGTCGCGCTGATCATGGGCCGGGCAGGCAAAGATCGCGCCAGTGCCATAATCCATCAGGATGAAATTGGCGATCCAGACCGGCAATTCCCAATCCGGGTTCAGCGGGTGTTTGACCCGGATGCCGGTGTCATAGCCCAGTTTCTCGGCGGTTTCGATGGCTTCCTCGGTGGTGCCGCCCTTGCGGCATTCAGCGACAAAATCAGCAATATCCTGATTCTCGGCCTCCAACGCACGCGCGATGGGATGGTCGGGCGAGATGCCGACAAAGCTCGCGCCCAGCAGCGTGTCGGGCCTCGTGGTGTAGACAGTGATAGGCTCGCCACCATCGGTGCGTTCAAAGGCGAACTGCAGCCCGCGCGACTTGCCGATCCAGTTCTCTTGCATCAGGCGTACTTTCGCGGGCCAGTTTTCAAGCGTGTCCAGCGCGTCGAGCAATTCCTCGGAATAGTCGCTGATCTTGAAGAACCATTGCGTCAACTCGCGCCGCTCGACCAAAGCGCCCGAGCGCCAGCCGCGACCGTTTTCAACCTGCTCATTGGCCAGAACCGTCATATCGACCGGATCCCAGTTCACCACCGCATTCTTGCGATAGACGAGGCCCGAATCGAGCATGTCCAGGAACAGCGCCTGCTGCTGGCCGTAATATTCCGGATCGCAGGTGGCAAATTCACGCGACCAATCGATGCTGAGGCCCAGCGGCTTCATTTGGCCGCGCATGTCGGCGATATTGCCATAGGTCCAGTCCTTGGGGTGCCCGCCGATCGCCATGGCGGCGTTTTCAGCGGGCATGCCGAAAGCATCCCAACCCATCGGGTGCAGCACATTATGGCCGGTGGCAAGCTTGTGGCGCGCGATCACGTCGCCCATCGTGTAGTTGCGCACATGCCCCATGTGGATACGGCCCGAGGGGTAGGGAAACATCTCAAGCACATAATATTTCGGTTTGTCCGCGCTGCGTTTGGCGGTGAAGATACCGGTCTTGTCCCAGGCGTTTTGCCATTTTGCTTCGATATCAGAGGCGGAATAGCGCGACATGTGGTGCGGTCCTTGGTCAATGAAAACGCCGGGCGATTGGCCCGGCGCGTTGATACTGTCTATGGGGCCGAGTTTCTAGAGCCTGCCATCGGCAACGCGTAGCTGACGCGCCCGCGATAGAATCGCATCCTCGACCGCGCGGGCGGTGGCCTGACTAACCGGACCGTTCCGGGTTTGCAGAGCCACGTTCAACGAGCGCGCATCAAGCGCGGGATCGCTGATGTGGACTGTCGCGCGATAGGCGCGCCCGCCACCGGGCGGCGTTCCGTAACCGGTCGAGATCACACCTGTGAAGGGATCAACGGCTTCGACGGGTAGAAAGTTGAGCACATCCAGCGACGCCGCCCAGAGGTATTTGTTCACATCGACGATGTTTTCGGTGTTGGCAGGCTTGAAGACATCCCAAATCGTAGAGCGGTTGGGATCGTTCAGCGCGACGTCGTCAGGGTCACCTCCAACAAAGCGGTCATTGCTTGATGTATTTGAATCTAGCGCAGATGGCCCACCGCAAGATGCTAGGGCCAAAAGGCTTGCGCCAAGCACTGCAAATCGAAAAGGGCCACTGGTCATTGAGCTAAGTCCTGATAATCCGGTTGGCAGAGTTTTAGACAAGCCGCCGCGATGCAACAAGGCTGTATTTTAAGTGGTTATTTCAGTCTTTTTGCTTTGGCGTTGCTGGCACGCCGCGATCACTGTGGCATCCTTGCACCACGTCGGGGGACATTTGGTTAAACGTACGCCGCGATACTTGCGCAATCAGGTCAAAACGGGCGACACGATGCCCATGCTCAGGCCAAAGCTATGGTTGCGATGAGCTTGAGGCACTAAAGGAAACCCGAGGGAAAAACGATGAAAAAGATTCTCTTCGCAACGACTGCGCTTGTCGCGACCGCCAGTGTCGCAGCCGCAGACGTGAACTTCAGCGGTTATGGCCGCTTTGGTATCCAATACAACAGCGGCGCCGACGAAGCCGATGGTGAAAAAGAAACCCGCCTGAGAAGCCGTTTCCGCTTTAACATCGACGCCAACGCGACCACCGACGGTGGCGTTGACTTCTCGGCTCGTGTTCGTCTTCAAGCCGACGACAATGCCGACGGTACTGCCGGTGCTGCTTCGCTGAGCGGCGCACGTTTCACCACCCAGTATGAAGGCCTGCGTGTTGACGTTGGCAACATTTCGGGCACGGTCGACAACCTTCCCGACTTCTACGGTTTCGAGCCCGGCCTGACCGCGTTCACCGGCCAGACCTCCGGCTTCAACTTTGATGACGACGCGTTCTCGTCGACCGGCGCTGGCGTGAACGGTGTTTTCGCTCAGTATGCAATCGGCGACTTCGCCGTTTCGGGCTCCTTCTCGCCTGAGGAAACCGGTGCTGGTGAGCAGTGGGGCATCAGCGGTGCATATGCTGGCGATACCTTCGCTGTCGCGGTCACTTACTCGGAAAACGATCCTACTGGCGGTCCTGACGCCGACCAGATCGCTCTGGGTACCACATCTGTTGTTGCTCTGACTGCAAGCGCAACCTTCGGCGCCTTCAGCGGCACGCTGCTGGTTGGTAACGAAGATGCCGACAACGACAACGGTGCGTTCGACACGTTCTGGGGTCTGTCCGCCAACTACGAGCTTGGCACGGCAACCGACATCCAGTTCTCCTATGGTGACGGTGCTGGCGATGCTGATACCCAAGCCTTCGCACTTGGTTTCGTTCAGGATCTTGGTGGCGGTGTTGACCTGAAAGGTGCCGTTGGTACCTTCAAGCCCGGCGGCGAGTCCAGCGAGACATTTGCTGACCTGGGTGTTCAGTTCAACTTCTAAGTTGATCACGACCTAACGGTTACAGATTTGGGCAGGTCTTTGGACCTGCCCTTTTCTTTTGCGCCCACATGGTGTTTCTCGGTGCCAGCAACGGATCGGGGACTCGCATGTCACTTCAGGAAATCACCGGCAGAATTCACGCATCCGAGCGTGCGGCAGGGCGGGCCGAGGGGTCGGTCAAGCTGATCGCCGTGTCCAAGGTGCAACCCAATGACCGGGTCGCGGCGGTGCTGGAGCAGGGACACCGGGTCTTTGGCGAGAATCGGGTGCAAGAGGCGGCTGGCAAGTGGCCCGCTTTCATCGGGCAGTATCCGGATATCGACCTGCATCTGATCGGCCCGCTGCAGACCAACAAGGCCCGTCAGGCGATGGAGCTGGGCCATACAATTCATTCGCTCGACCGGCCCAAGCTGGCCAAAACCATCGCGCGGCTGGCGCAGGAACTGGGCAAGTGCCCGGACCTTTTCATTCAGGTGAATACCGGCGAGGAGGATCAGAAAGCAGGTGTGCTGCCCGGCGAGGCGGATGCGTTTGTGGCAGAGTGCAGGGCGCTCGACCTTCCTGTGCGAGGCCTGATGTGCATCCCGCCCATTGATGAGGAACCGGCGCTGCATTTTGCGCTTCTGGCCAAGATCGCAGCACGCAATGGTCTTGAGGGCTTGTCGATGGGCATGAGCGAAGATTTCGAAACCGCCATTGCGCTGGGCGCCACCCATGTCCGGGTCGGGTCGGCGATCTTTGGCGAGCGGGTCAAGCCGCAGGGATGATCACGCGGGTCCCATAGTCGACCCGCTGGGCGATCCAGTGCAGATGCTGACGGCGCAGGGCGATGCAACCCTCGGTCGGATAGCCCGGACGTCGCCACTGATGGATGAAGATGGCAGAGCCATGGCCCGGCGCGGCATCGGGCCAATTCCAATCCATCACCAGAACCAGATCATAAAGCGGATCGGCGCGGCGCAGCGCCTCGTGGCTGAACCCGTGCGGCGTGCGGACCCACATATTATATGCTGGATCATTCACATCATCAGACCACAGGTCGTGCGGCCCCACTGCTTGTGACCAGGAGGCGGGCGCACTCATGCGGTCGGGGCGATAGAACATGCCTACAATTCTGTGGGTTCCAACCGGCGTAGCGCCATCGCCCTCTCGCTTTCGCGCGGTCAAGCCACCCCGTCCGATCGAGCAGGGAAACCGCCGCTCACGAAAGCGCAGTCCGGTAGGTGTCAGAACAAGATCATGCGGGCTCACAGCAGATGACCGGATTTTGCCGCCTTGGTGGCCAGATAGCCCCGGTTATGGGCGGTTTCGCCCACTTTGAGCGGCACGCGCTCGGTCACCGCGACGCCCGTCCGCTCCATCATGGCGATCTTGGCGGGGTTGTTGGTCAGCAGCCGGACCGAGGAGAATCCAAGCGACTTGAGAATATCCGAGCCCAGCCGGAAGTCGCGCTCGTCATCCTCAAACCCCAGCCGGTGATTGGCCTCGACCGTGTCAAAGCCCTGATCCTGCAGCGAATAGGCGCGCATTTTATTGGCCAGTCCAATGCCGCGGCCTTCCTGATTGAGGTAGAGCAGCACGCCCGCCCCCTCGGCCCCCATCTGCGCCAACGCCCCGCGCAGTTGCGGCCCGCAATCGCACTTCAGGCTGCCCATCAGGTCGCCGGTAAAACAGGCCGAATGCAGCCGCGACAGAACCGGTGCCTGTCGATTCGGGCGCCCGATCTCCACGGCGTAATGCTCCTCGCCGCCATCCTCGGGGCGGAAGATGTGCAGACGCCCTGCCTCAGAGACCTCCATCGGCAGCCGGGCCGCGACCACCTCGCGCAAGGGACTGCGTTCGGCCATAAGGCGGGCTGCGGCATTGTGATCGATCCGGGTCAGGCCCTCGGCAATTGCCGTTACCTGTCCTTTTGGAATCTGGGCCACTACGGCTGCGGGCAAAAGGCGCGCGGCTTTCATCAGGACGATCGCCAGCCGATGCAGATCGGCCTGCCCGTCGCGCACCGAGCGCAACGGCCCCTTCATCGGCGTGTTCAGATCGTCTGCGGGGTCGGCAATGGCGGCGATCCAGGTCAGATCGGCATCGTCGGGCACCGCGATCCGGGCCAGATCGCCATCATAGGCCCGAGCCTTGAGCGTCTCGGCCCGGCGCGCAGTGATGGCAATGCACAGCTCGCCGCCTAACGCGCGCAGACCCGCCAGCCGCGCAGGGCTCAACGTCTCGGTCGAGGCCACAAGGACACTTCCACGCGCTGGGTCCGAGATCACGACCGGTACGCCCATACGCAGATCCGCGCGGGCGCGCGCCATCAGTTCGGTGATATCTGGGCGAAGACTCATCGGTCATTTCCTGTAACGTTTGATGCCCTGCTTAGTCGTGCTTGCTGCAAATGTGAAACATTTCCCCGGTGTCGGACACGAGGGCGTGAAAAAAAGGCGCCATATCTTGTCGTTGCGCCGCTGCGGTCTCAAGTTCAGAGAAAGTTCAAGGAGGACAGCGCGATGGCACAGCTCAAGAAAATCCTGTTGGTCGATGATGATGAAGACTTGCGTGAAGCGCTCAGCGAACAATTGGTCATGACCGAGGATTTCGATGTGTTCGAGGCCAGCGATGGCCAGAACGCGATGGAGCGGGTGAAAGAGGCGCTGTATGACCTTGTCATTCTGGATGTGGGCCTGCCTGACACAGATGGTCGCGAGCTGTGCCGTCTGATGCGCAAGCAAGGTGTGAAAAGCCCGATCCTGATGCTGACCGGCCATGATGGCGACGCTGATACTATTCTGGGGCTCGATGCCGGGGCCAATGACTACGTTACTAAGCCCTTCAAATTCCCCGTTCTTCTGGCACGCATCCGCGCGCAGCTGCGCCAGCATGAGCAATCCGAGGATGCGGTGTTCCAGCTTGGGCCTTACACGTTCAAACCGGCGATGAAGATGCTGATCACCGATGATGAGCGCAAAATCCGTCTGACGGAGAAGGAAACCAATATCCTCAAATTCCTCTACCGCTCCACCGATGGGGTCGTGGCGCGTGACGTGCTGTTGCACGAGGTCTGGGGTTATAATGCCGGGGTTACCACCCACACGCTGGAAACCCACATCTATCGCCTACGCCAGAAGATCGAGCCCGATCCGTCCAATGCCCGCCTATTGGTTACCGAATCCGGCGGGTATCGGCTGGTGGCCTGATTTCCCGGGTCTTGTGTGACAAATGTCATATTGAGAGACCGGCGAATCTGTTAATGTTAACTCAGCCCGCGCATGTCCGGGTTACGACATGCATCCTCCCTGTTGGACTGGCCGGGCCTTGCGCCCGGTCTTTTTTTGTCTGCAACCTTGGGATGGTTACGGAGACAGCTGCTCAGACATGCGCCGTGACGGAAATTGCAATATGGGTTGTTACGATGGTCACGGATGCCGCGCAGATCGGGGTGGTGCCGCCCTGTGCGTCGAGCAGATCACGGTCCGAGATTTCGCCCTGTTGTGGCGGGGTCGGGATGTGAAGATACCGGACTCGGTCGCAATCCATTACGAGCTTTATCTGGATGCTGTTCGGAACCTGTACGCCGACCTCCGCAAGGGCTGCATGCGGATTGTCATGCAACCGGGCGCGATAGGCCTTATCTGTCCAGACCCTGTTCAGCAGGTCCGATTTCAAGGGCGGCTTTATCATCTCAATTTCTGCTCTCATGAAGAGAAGGTGGGGGTGTAACCTGATCTTGCGGCCAAAGCCGGGTTAAACCGGCTTAATAGGGCAGCAACTGTCCGGGCGGTTGGGGATGGCGCAGGGTCGGGCAGCGCGATAGGGTGCGCCGAAATCGTCCTGTCGAGAGTTTTCCCATGTCCTTTACCCTTGCTACCTGGAACATCAACTCGGTCCGGTTGCGCGAACCGATCGTGCAACAATTGCTCAAGGAAGAAGGGCCTGACGTGCTCTGCCTGCAGGAGTGTAAATCCCCGGTCGAAAAGATCCCCACCGAAGGTTTCGCTGCGCTGGGGTATCCACACCTGATTGCGCGCGGGCAAAAGGGTTACAACGGGGTTGCGATCCTGTCGCGCCTGCCGATCGAGGATATCGGCGACAAGGATTTCGCCGGTCTTGGTCACGCTCGCCATGTGGCCGGGCGGCTGGAAAATGGCACCGTGATCCACAATTTCTATGTCCCCGCAGGCGGTGATGTGCCGGATCGCGAGGTGAACGAGAAGTTCGGGCAGAAACTCGACTATCTCACCGATATGCGCGATTGGTTTCGCGCCGAGACGCCCGAGAAATCCATTCTCGTGGGTGATCTGAATATCGCTCCGCAAGAGGATGACGTCTGGTCGCATAAACAACTGCTCAAGGTTGTCTCGCACACACCCATCGAGGTCGAACAACTGGCCGAGACACAGGAGGCCGGTGGCTGGATCGATATCACCCGCCGCGACATCCCCGAGGGCAAGCTCTATAGCTGGTGGTCTTACCGCGCGAAAGACTGGGATGCCGCAGACAAGGGGCGCAGGCTGGATCATGTCTGGGCCACGCCCGATATCAGCAACGCGGCTCATTCCAGCCGCATCCTGCGCGACGCGCGCGGTTGGGAAAAACCCAGCGACCACGCGCCGGTCTTTGCCACGTTCGATCTCTGAGGGCAGCAGGTGAATCGGGCGAATTGCCAAATCGGCACTTGGCTTTCGCTGCTTTGATTCCATATAGATGCGGCAAGAAGGACAGGAGCACTGAGCCATGGACATTCTGAACGGGGCAGGCGCAGCGCCTGCGGGCGATCTGATCAAGGACGGGTCCGAGGCGACCTTCATGGCGGATGTGGTCGAGGCGTCGCAGCGGACCCCGGTCATCGTTGACTTCTGGGCGCCCTGGTGCGGGCCCTGCAAGACGCTCGGCCCCCTGCTGGAAGAGGCGGTAACCGCTGCGCGCGGCGCCGTGAAGATGGTCAAGATCAACGTGGACGAGGCGCAGATGATCGCCTCGCAACTGCGGGTTCAGTCCATTCCGACGGTCTATGCGTTCTATAAAGGCCAGCCGATCGACGCGTTTCAGGGCGCTTTGCCAGCGTCTGAGATCAAGGCTTTTGTTGATAAGGTGATTGCGGCTGCGGGCGGCGAAAGCCCGGGTGGTCAGCTGGACGACGCGGTCGAGGCCGCCGAAGAGATGCTGGCGCAGGGCGCAGCGGTGGATGCCGCCCAGACCTTTGCGGCGATCCTGGGCGAAGACCCCAATCACGCTGCGGCTTATGGCGGGCTGGTACGGTCGCATATCGCACTGGACGATCTGGATCAGGCCGAAGCCATCCTGAACGGCGCCCCGGCAGAGATTTCCACCAGCCCCGAGCTTGAGGCCGCCTTTGCCCAGCTGGAACTCGCCAAGCAGGCCGCTGATGCCGGTCCCGTTGGAGACTTGCAGGCCGCGGTCGAGGCCAATCCGGACGACCATCAGGCCCGGTTCGATCTTGCGCAGGCGCTGCATGCGGGCGGTCAGGTACAAGAGGCGGTGGACCAGTTACTGGAACTGTTCCGCCGGGATCGAGAGTGGAATGACGGCGCGGCCAAGGCGCAGCTCTTCACCGTCTTCGACGCGCTCAAGCCCAATGACCCGGTGGTTCTGAACGGTCGCCGCAAGCTGAGCTCGATGATATTTGCCTGACGCGGGATCAGGGCTACACTTCTGGACATGATAAAATCCGCTGACCTGCCGGACACGATTGCCGTGTTCCCGCTTCCCGGGGCGCTTCTGTTGCCGCGTTCACGCCTGCCGCTGCATATTTTCGAACCGCGCTATCTGCAGATGCTGGACGATACACTCAAATCCTCGCATCGGGTAATCGGCATGGTGCAGCCCAACCCCTGCGCCAGAGACGACAGCAAGCTGCACAGCATCGGTTGCGCGGGTCGGGTGACCCAGTTTTCCGAAACCGAGGATGGTCGCTATATGATCACGCTGTCGGGCGTGTCGCGCTTTCGCATCCGCGAAGAGATCGAAGGGTTCACCCCCTATCGCCGCTGCGCGGTGAACTGGACTGGGTTCGACCGCGATCTGGGCCGCCCCGAATCGGATGACCAATTCGACCGCCCTGGTTTTCTGGACTTGCTGCAGCGCTTCTTCAGCGCTCGGGAGTTGTCGACCGACTGGGACACGCTGAAGGATGCGGAGGACGAATTGCTGGTCAACTCGCTGTCGATGCTGCTGGATTTCGACCCGGAGGATAAACAGGCCCTGCTGGAAGCACCTTGTCTGGCCACGCGTCGGGAAACGCTTGTCACCTTGATCGAATATTCGCTAAGGGGCGGGACAAGCGAGGAGATCCTGCAATGAGTAACGCCAGCACAGACCGCCCCGAGCCCGGTTTCGACCCCCACATGCTCGAAGCGCTGGTCTGCCCGCAGACCCAGACCACCCTGCACTATGACGCCGAACGCCAGGAACTGGTGTCAAAACCTGCGGGCCTCGCCTTTCCGATCCGCAACGGTATTCCAGTGATGCTGATCGACGAGGCGCGCGAGCTGGACTAGCGCCTATTTCGCCAGAGCAGCCTCGATCGCTCGCACCACTGCCGCGGATTTCGCCGCATCAAGCGCATCGGAATGCGGGGTGGCGAACCGGCCCGCATCATTGTCGAAATAGGTCCCGGTCGCGCTTGCAAACTCCTCTGACAGCGCCGCGCGGTGCAGAATATCGGCTCCGATGCCAATGTCGTTCCCGGCCACCCCGAAGCCCTCTTTCACCATCTTGCTGGCCAGCAGCGAGCCGGGATTGACCGCCACAACCACCGGCCCCTCGATCAATTCGCCCGCCAGTTCCCGCGACCACATGGTGATGGCCAGCTTGCTTTGGGCATACGCCTCCATATCCGTCAGACGGGTCGCCCCTGCCAGGGCCCGCAGGTCCACCGATGCCTGCGCCGCCGAGGACAGGTTGATGATCCGGCCGCTGCCCTGCATCAGGGGCAACAGGCGGCGGGTCAGCACATAGGGTGCCAGCGTGTTGACGACAAAACGTATGTCCATGCCGGCTTCGGTGATGGGATCGGCGGCTTTCAGGATACCGGCATTGTTGATAAGAACGTCCAGACGGTTGTGTTTCTCAGTGATCGCCTCGGCAAGTGCCTCGACCTCGGCCATGCGCGACAGATCGGCGATATAGCTTTCTGTCTTGCCACCGACCGCCGCGGCTGCGGCGTCGAGTTTCGCTGGGTTGCGCCCGTGCAGCAGCACGTGATGCCCCTCAGCGGCCAGTTTTTTGGCGGTTTCCAGCCCGATCCCGTCGGTCGCCCCTGTGATCAGAATTGTCTTTTGCATATATGGTATCCTCAATCCTCGGCGATGGTCCTGCGCTGGGTCTTGCGGGTCAGGCCAGATCGTCCTTGCCTTCAATCAGGAAGTGAACGCTGGTCGAGCCAGCCGTGCGCGCCTTCAGATGCGGCACGTAGCGTGGGTCATTCATAAAACCAGAAGCGGCCTCGCGCGAGGGCCATTCGATGACGATGCGCAGGGCGGAGGGCTGGTCATTGCCTTCCAACTGCTCATGGCTGGCGGTTCGGGCAAGATATTTGCCGCCATGTTCTGCGACCAGAGCGTTTGCGGGCCCAATGTAATCAGGAATCCAATCTTCGGTGGTGGGTGTCACGGCGAGCACGGAGTAGAATGCCAATTTACGCGTCCTTTTTGTTGGTGTGGTCTTCGCAGGCAAGGCCCTTGAAAGGTATCACCCATATATTTGCGGGTAATATTGTGGTAAACAGTCCAATACTGACTTCAGAATTCAGATAACGGATATAATTGAATGGATACTGACGGCCTGCGCCTGTTTGTCCTTGCCGCAGAGAAGCTCAACATCAGCGCTGCGGGCCGCGCTCTGGGGCTTGCCCCAGCAGTGGCGAGCGGCAAACTGGCAAAGCTGGAAAAGGCGCTGGGTGCCGATCTGCTGCATCGCTCGACCCGCAAGGTCTCGCTATCGCTGGAGGGGGCCGAGTTCCTGCCTTTCGCGCGCGAGATGCTGGCGCAGGAGGATGCAGGGCTGGCGGCGCTTGGCCAGCGAACGCCGCAGGCGACCGGCACGCTGCGCTTTACCGCGCCCAGCAGTTTTGCGCAGCTCTATATCGCCCCCTTGTTGCCGGTGTTTCTGGCGGCCCATCCCGGTGTTTCGCTGGACCTGCGCCTGTCGGACAAACCTTTCGATCTGATCGAGGGCAGCTTCGATCTGGCGCTGCGCAATTCCGCGCTTGAGGATACCAGCCTCAAGGGTCGCAAGCTGGCCGAGGACCGGCGCATCTTATGTGCCGCGCCCGGATATCTGGACCAGCATGGCATTCCGCAACATCCAGACGATCTGAGTGCCCACCAGTTGATAGCTTTCGTAGGGCGATCCCCGCGCCCATTGATCGGACCACAGGGGCAGGAGGGCAGCTTTGACCCGCGCGGCACGTCCTGTCGGCTGATCCTGGATGATGGATCGTGCCAAAAACAGGCGACGCTGGCTGGCGCGGGCATTTCGGTTAACTCGCTCTGGAGCGTGCATGATGAGATCGCGCAAGGCAGGTTGATCCGCGTGCTGCCCGAGCATGAGGTGGCGGATCGTTCGGTTCTCTGGCTGGTGTATCCCAAGGCCAATGTCCTGTCGGCGAAAGTACGCGTTTTCATGGATTTCCTGTTGAACCGGATCGGCAAGGCGCCTGTCTGGGAGTCGCGCGGACCAGCCCCGTGATTCCGTTTTCCTTGCAAAGCAGGCAGCGCGGCTAAACGATTGAACCCGCAGGAGGATCAGGATGGATCAGAAAAGCACATTGAGCATTGCCGCCCTGATGGTGACGGCCTTTGCGATCGGGATCGATTTCACCGGCGCGATGCTGCTGGTCCCGGCGATCGAGCTGTCCTTTGATACCGACATCACCTCGACCCAGTGGGTGCTGAACATCTATGCGCTGTTCTTTGCCATGACCATGGTGACGGGTGGGCGGCTGGGCGACATGTATGGCCACCGCCCGGTGATGATGATCGGGTTGGTGATCTTCCTTCTGGCCTCGGTCCTGTGCCTGGTCGCACCGGATCTGACGGTTCTGATTGGTGCCCGCGCCCTGCAAGGCATCGGTGCGGGGTTGATCTGGCCCTGCATGCTGGCCTTCGGCGCAACAAGGATCGCAACCGAAGAGGAACAGGGCTTCGTGATGGGGCTGATTTTGGGTGGTGTGACCATCGGCAATGTGATTGGTCCACTGATCAGCGGCATCGCGATCAGTTTTGGGGACTGGCGGTACTTCTTTGTCGCTAACGTTGTTCTGGCCATTGTATCGACGATCGCCATTCGTGCCACGATGCCCAAAGAAGACACCCACAAACCGGAGGAGCATCTGGACCTTCTGGGCGTGGCCGTGATGGCCATCGCCGTGCTCTTGTTGCTCTACAGCCTCGATGTTGGGGCCGATTTGGGTTGGACCTCGACCCCGATTTTGGTGATGATCGGGGTCAGCATCCTGATGGTATTGCTGTTTCCGGTCATCGAAAACCATGTGAAAGAGCCGCTGATCATCCCGCAGATGATGCGCAACCGCGAGTTCATGATCACCCTGTCACTGAACGCGCTGCAGGTTCCCGCAATTTTCATCGGATTTCTTTATTTCCCTCAATTCATGCAGAAAACGCTGGGTTGGTCGTCGCTACAATCCGCTCTGGGACTGCTGCCTTTGACGGTCCTGCTCTGTGTCGGGTCGGTTCTGTCCGGCAGGTTTTACAACGATTTCGGGCCCAAGCGGCTTCTGCTTATCGGCTTTGCCCTTTGTGCTGCGGGTGCGGTATCTATCGCGCTGCTTCCCAATGCGCTGGGGTATTTCCAGATTCTGCCGGGGATGATTCTGATTGGGATAGGCGCAACCTTATCGATTGGTCCTGCGGGGACAGCGGCCATGTGCGCGGTGAAGTCAGAGCGGGCGGGGCTGGTGGGCGGGCTAAGTTTCATGGTCCATCTCGTCTATGGCGCCATCGGTGTCGCCCTCGCAACGGCGCTGATGTACACGTCCAGCCTGTCCCGGCTGGCGCAGCAACTGAGTGCCGACAAGATCGACATGTCAGAGGCGGATCAGCGGGTGATTAATGGCGGTGCCTTGGCGACCGACCAGGCGAAGGCGGTGCTAAGCCACTTTGACACCGCGCAGGCCGTTCAGATCAAAGAGGCGCTGGGCGCGGCCTTTGGCAGCGGGATGGATATGGCCTTTGTCTTTGCCTGCCTGTCCGCGCTTGTCGGATTGCTGCTGTCAGCCCTGCTGGACGAGAAAAAGCTGCAATCCTCGAAGACCTGATCGGATCAGCCTAGATTTGCCGCCCCTGCAATAGCAGCGGCAGATCGCCGGACAGCCCCGCCGCCTCGCGGATGAAGCCACGGCGCAGGCCGGGGATGGAGCCAACCAGTCCCATGCCAACATCGCGGGCCAGTCTCAGCGCGGGATTGTCATTCGAGAACAGCTTGTTGAATGCATCGGTCGCCATCGCCAGGGTCGCGGTATCGAAGCGCCGCCATTGCTGATAGCGCTCCAGCACCGGAGCGAAGCCGATATCCTCGCCCCGGCGGCGCGCTTCGGTCAGCACTTGCGCCAGCGCACCGATATCGCGTAGGCCGGCGTTCAGGCCCTGGCCGGCGATCGGGTGCATGCCATGGGCGGCATCGCCCACCAGCGCCATCCGGTCCCCAACAAAGGAATTGGCAATGGTCAGGTTCAGCGGATAGGTGAAGCGGCCGCCCCGCAGCCGGATATCCCCTAGAAAGTCGCCAAAGCGCGGGCGCAGGACCTGCAGATAGTCTGCCTCAGGCAGGGCATTGATGCGCTTGGCCTGTTCGGTGCGTTCGCTCCAGACGATGGAGCTGCGGTTACCGGTCAGTGGCAGGATCGCCAAGGGGCCTGGCGGCATGAAGAACTGATGCGCGATCCCGTGATGGGGCAGTTCGTGTTCGATGGCGCAGACCAGCGCGGTCTGGCCGTAATCCCAACCGGTGCGTTTGATGCCCGCACGCGCAGCCGTACCGCTGGCGCGCCCATCGCAACCGACCAGCAGTTCACCGCGCAGCTCGGAACCGTCGTCCAGAACGGCGACGGCCCCGGTGTGATCCGTGCTCTGGGCAACAACACGGCGTTCATTGATGATGTCGATCCCGTCAGTCTCGCCCATCGCGGCCAGCAGGGCGGGGCGCAGATGACGATCCTCGACCATGTATCCCATCGGGCCTTCTTCGATCTCGGCATGATCGAAATGCAGGAAGAATGGCGATGGCCCGGCACCAGCATGACCGTCAGTGACCTTGATTTCCAGCATCGGCTGGGCGTGATCGGCGACGCGGCCCCAGACACCGATGGCGGCCATTAACCGCTGCGAGGCCAGCGCCAGCGCATAGCCGCGCCCGTCAAAGCCTTCCTCGGCGCGGGCTTGCTCTGGCAGGGCGTCGATGACCGCCACCTTGTGCCCGGCTTGTGCCAGCGCAAGCGCCAGAACCGGGCCGTTCAGCCCGCCGCCCACGATCAGGATATCTTGCGTCTTTGTCATGCGTTGCACTATGCGCGCCTGATCGGGATTGTCCATGTGCGGTCCTGTCGCTACCGTCACGTTCACCACGAGAAGGAGCACGCGATGCAGGACTGGCTTACGATGACGGCAAGCGATCTGGGGCGAGGCATCGCCGCGGGCGAGATCGACCCGGTGGCGCTTGCGGAGTGCTATCTGGAGGCCATCGACGCGCATCCCCATCGCGACCGGATTTACACCTGCGTGACCCATGACCGGGTGCGGGCCGAGGCCGAAGCCGCCCGCAGGCGCGCCCAATCCGGCCAGCGTCTGTCGCAGCTGGACGGGGTGCCGATCAGCTGGAAAGATCTGGTGGATAGCGCGGGCGTCGCGACCGAATCCGGCTCCGCGTTGCTCAAGGGCCGGGTGCCCGATCAGGATGGCGTGGTGCTGGCCAATGCCACCGCCACGGGCAGCGTCTGTCTGGGCAAGACGCATATGAGCGAGCTTGCCTTTTCCGGTCTTGGCCTGAACCCGATCACCGCAACACCGCCCTGTGTGAATGTCGAAGCGGCGGTGCCGGGCGGCTCTTCGTCGGGTGCTGCTGCCTCGGTCGCGTTCAATCTTGCGGCCTCTGCCGTCGGCTCGGATACTGGCGGTTCCGTGCGTATTCCGGCGGCCTGGAACGATCTTGTGGGGCTCAAGACCACATCCGGGCGGCTGAGCCTTGAAGGCGTTGTGCCGCTCTGTCTGAAGTTTGACACAATCGGGCCGCTGACCCGCTCGGTCGAGGATGCGGCGCAGATGCTGGCGTTGCTGGAGGGCGGGCGCCCCGCCGATCTGCGCGGAGCCACCTTGCAGGGTCGCCGCTTTGCGGTGCTGCAGAATGTTGTCATGGACGATATCCGCGATGCGCCCAGCAAGGCGTTTCACGGCGCATTACAGGCCCTGTCGAAAGCTGGTGCGCAGCTTGTGCCACTCGAAGTGCCTGAGTTGACCGACGCGATGGCGTTGAGCGGCGTGCTCTATACCACCGAGGCCTACGGGCTGTGGCGCGATGTGATCGAGGCGCGCCCGGATGCGATGTTTCCAGAAATCCTAGAACGCTTCCGGCAGGGCAAGAGCTTCTCCGGCCCTGATTACGTCGCCGCCTGCGCCAGGCTTGAGGCTTGCCGCGCCGCCTGGGATGCGGCCACAGCGGGGTTCGATGCGGTGCTGGCCCCGACCGCGCCGATCCTGCCGCCGGATCGCGAGCGATTGCTTTGTGATCGCGACTATTACATCACCGAGAACCTTCTGGCCCTGCGCAACACGCGCGTTGGCAATCTGATGGGGCTTTGCTCGCTGACCCTGCCCACCCGGACGCCCAGTTGCGGGCTGATGATTATGGCACCGCCGAACCAGGAAGAGGCGCTGTTGCGGGTGGGAGCGGCGGCTGAGGCGGCCCTGACCTGAATGCCACAATTTCCAGCCCGGGCAATGCTTTGTCTGGACGGGCATGCGCCACATCTGTAACTTGGCTTCAAAACGGGACGCCAATGATCCCGTGTTGAGGCAGTTGATATGAATTTCCCCGAGCGGTTTTCGAACCTACCGGCTTATGCATTCCCGCGCCTGCGCGCCTTGCTCGACCATCACACGCCGGGCGGTGAGCCTGTGCATATGACCATTGGCGAGCCGAAACATGCCTTTCCCGATTGGGTCACGCAAGTCATCATCGACAACGCCCATACGTTTCAGGGCTATCCGCCCAATGAAGGCTCACCCGAACTGCGCGGGGCAATCACCGATTGGATTGCGCGGCGCTATGGGGTGACGCTGGATGCCGATACCCATGTGATGTCGCTGAACGGCACGCGCGAGGGGCTCTATAATGCGGCCATGGCGCTGTGCCCGGAAGAGAAGAATGGTCAGAAGCCGATCATCCTGACCCCGAACCCGTTTTATCAGGTCTATATGGTGGCGGCGATTTCGGTGGTGGCGGAGCCGCATTTCGTGGCGGCCACGGCTGCGACCGGGCATTTGCCGGACTACACCAGCCTGCCCGCGGACATCCTGAACCGCACCGCTGCGGCCTATATCTGCTCGCCCGCGAACCCGCAGGGCGCGGTGGCGAGCCGGGATTACTGGGCTGATCTGATCCGTCTGGCCGAGCAATATGATTTCCGCATCTTCGCTGATGAATGCTATTCCGAGATCTACCGGCATGAGGCCCCCACCGGCATCCTGACCGTAGCGCAGGAGCTTGGTGCGGACCCTGAACGCATCACGTTGTTCAACTCGCTCTCGAAACGGTCGAACCTGGCCGGGTTGCGCTCGGGTCTGATCGCGGGCGGGCCGGAATCGATCAAGCGGGTCAAACAGTTGCGCGCCTATTCTGGTGCACCTTTGCCGGGGCCGCTGCAGGCTGCCGCCGCGCGGGTCTGGGCCGATGAGGCACATGTGGAGGAAAACCGCGCGCTTTATCGCGAGAAGTACAAAATCGCGGATGAGGTCTTTGGCAATGTGCAGGGCTACATGTCGCCCGAGGCCGGATTTTTCCTGTGGTTGCCGGTCGAGAACGGGGAAGAAACGGCGCTGAAGCTCTGGCAGGAAACCGGCGTTCGGGTTTTGCCGGGTGCCTACCTGTCACAGGACGGGGTCGGGGGCAATCCCGGCACATCATATATCCGGGCCGCTTTGGTGGCCCCAAAAGAAGAATTGCAGCGCGGGCTGATCACGCTTCGCGACTGTGTGTACGGATGAGGGTACGAGGGTAGCATGGCATATAACACGCGGGGCCGCGATCCGTTGCTGGACAGCAATATGCAGGCAGCGATCGAGAAACGGGGCAAGGAGTTGATCGGAATCGCGCTGATCGCGCTGGGGCTGCTGGCCGCGGCGATGATCGGGTCCTATACGCCTGAAGATCCCAACTGGATGGTCTCGACCGACGCGCCGGTGCAGAACTGGACTGGTCGTCTCGGGGCATCGATCGCCGCGCCGCTGTTCATGATCGTGGGCTGGGGCAGTTGGGGGATCGCGCTGGTGTTGATCGTCTGGGGCCTGCGCTTTGCCATCCATTCCGGCGAGGATCGCGCGCTTGCGCGGCTGATCTTTGCGCCGATCTGGATTGCCGTGGTCTCGATCTATGCGGCAACCCTTGTCCCCGGGGCCGAATGGAAGGCCACGCACAGCTTTGGTCTGGGCGGCCTCTTTGGCGATACGGTGATGGGGGCGTTGCTGACGCTCCTGCCAATCGGTTCGCATTTCATGGTCAAGCTGATGTCACTGGTGATGGCATTGGGCATGGTGACTTTGGGCGCATTTGTGATGGGCTTTACCGGGCCGGAGGTCAAACGCGGCCTGCGCTTTGTCGGGATCAACCTGATCATGGGGTATGGCGCGCTGATGACGCTTCTGGGCCGGGGGACCGCCGCGACCATGCAGGCGGCGCGCAACCGTCAGGCCCTGCGCGCTGAGCGCAAGGCCGATGCGCGCCTGATGGCTGATTATGCCCCCGACGCCGCCTATCCGGATCAGCTTGACCCGGTGCTGGAAGAACCTGTTTTCGAGGATCCTGCACCCGAGCCTAAAGGTGGTTTGCTGGCCCGTATGCCCTCGCTGATCCGCCGGGCCGATCCGATGCCGGAACCCGAACTGGTCGAGGCGATGCCGGTTGCCGAGTTCGACAACATGCCGGGCGACGACCGGATCAGTGCCAAGATCGCTGACGCCGTGCGCAGCCGTAAAGAGGCCGCCGGTGCACCGCCACCGCCCGACCCGACCCGCCCGCTGACCAAGGGCCGTGGCCGTGGTCCCGATCCGCTTGTGCTCGACAGGGGGGAGCCGAATGGCCTGCCGCCGGAGCCGCCGCTGACCGCTAGTATGGGATTGCCGCCCGAGCCGCCTCTGATGGCGCCGCAGGGTGTCGATACCTTGCATGACATCCCCGGCGACATGGACGCGCATGACCCGATCGAAGCCTTGCCCTTGGCCGAACCCGCGCCTATGGCTCCGCAGATTCCGGTTGCCGAACCACGCAAGGCGGTTGTTGAGCAGCCCGTGCGCAAGGCGCCGCAACCCTCGCGCCGGGCTCAGGCCGAGGCGCAGCCGACGCTGGCCTTTGAGGAGGATGGTGGCGAGTTTGAGCTGCCGCCGCTCAATCTGCTGACCAATCCTGCCGGTATCCAACGCCATCATCTGAGCGGTGAGGCGCTGGAAGAAAACGCGCGAATGCTGGAAAACGTGCTGGATGATTACGGCGTGAAGGGCGAGATCACCTCGGTCCGTCCCGGCCCCGTGGTCACCATGTATGAGCTGGAGCCTGCCCCCGGCCTCAAGGCCAGCCGGGTGATCGGCCTAGCTGACGATATCGCCCGCTCGATGGCGGCCCTTTCGGCGCGGGTGTCGACCGTGCCGGGCCGTTCGGTGATCGGTATCGAACTACCCAATGAAAACCGAGAAAAGGTTGTACTGCGCGAAATTCTCGCCAGCCGCGGTTTCGGCGACAGCAACCTCAGCCTGCCTTTGGCGCTGGGCAAGGATATCGGCGGCGAGTCGGTTGTGGCCAACCTGGCCAAGATGCCTCACCTGCTGATCGCGGGGACCACCGGCTCGGGTAAATCGGTGGCGATCAACACGATGATCCTGTCGCTGCTCTACAAGCTGACGCCGGATGAATGCCGGTTGATCATGATCGACCCCAAGATGCTGGAACTTTCCGTCTATGACGGCATCCCGCATCTGCTCAGCCCTGTTGTGACCGACCCGAAAAAGGCGGTTGTCGCCCTGAAATGGGTCGTGGGCGAGATGGAAGACCGCTATCGCAAAATGTCCAAGATGGGCGTGCGCAATATCGAAGGCTTCAACGGCCGCGTCAAAGAAGCGCTGTCCAAGGGCGAGATGTTCTCCCGTACCGTGCAGACCGGATTTGACGACGAGACCGGCGAACCCGTGTTTGAGACCGAAGAATTCGCGCCCGAGAAGCTGCCCTACATAGTCGTCATCGTCGACGAGATGGCCGACCTGATGATGGTCGCGGGCAAAGAGATTGAGGCATGCATCCAGCGCTTGGCGCAGATGGCGCGGGCCTCCGGCATCCACCTGATCATGGCCACGCAGCGCCCCTCGGTCGATGTGATCACCGGTACGATCAAGGCCAACTTCCCAACCCGGATCTCGTTCCAGGTCACCTCCAAGGTCGATAGCCGCACCATTCTGGGCGAAATGGGGGCCGAGCAACTGCTGGGCATGGGCGACATGCTTTATATGGCGGGCGGGGCCAAGATTACCCGCTGTCACGGCCCGTTTGTGTCGGATGAGGAAGTCGAAGAGGTGGTCAATCACCTCAAACAGTTCGGTCCTGCGGATTATGTTGGTGGCGTGGTTGAGGGGCCTGCTGACGAGAAGGCTGACAATATCGATGCGGTGTTGGGTCTGAACACCGGCGGCAATACCGATGGTGAGGACGCGCTTTATGACACCGCTGTTGCGATCGTGATCAAGGATCGTAAATGCTCGACCTCTTACATCCAGCGGAAACTGGCCATCGGGTATAACAAGGCCGCGCGTCTGGTTGAACAGATGGAAGATGAAGGTGTCGTGTCGCCCGCCAACCATGTTGGCAAACGTGAAATCCTCGTGCCCGAACAGCAATAGGTGTTCACATCAGGGCCAGAGCCCTTATCTGTGGTGGTATGAAACAGATTGCCTTTGCCCTCGCACTCGCCCCGATTCTGGCCCTGGCCGCGCCAGCGGCCTGGGCGGTGGAAAAACTGCCGCTGAACGCGATATCGAACTACCTCAACGGATTGAAAACCGTCGAGGCGAGCTTTTCCCAGATCAACGACGATGGCTCGCTGAGCACCGGCAAGGTCTGGATCGATCGCCCCGGCAAGATGCGGTTCGAATATAACCCGCCCGACAGCGCGCTGGTTCTGGTGCGCGCGGGTACGGTGTTTGTCGATGACAAGAAATCCAATCAACCGCCCGAGCAATACCCGCTCAGGAAAACCCCGTTATCGCTTATCTTGGCGCGCAACGTGGATCTGAGCCGCGCCAATATGGTGGTGGGTCACGGGTTTGACGGAACCGCCACGGTGGTCACGGCGCAGGACCCCAAAAACCCTGAATACGGCAAGATCGAGCTGATGTTTACCGCCGACCCGGTGGAACTGCGCAAATGGGTGGTGCATGACAGCAGCGGCGCCAAGACCACCGTGGTGCTGGGCGAGTTGGAGAAGGGCAAGAAGCACAATACGCGCTTCTTTTCGGTGACCTCTGACAATAACCGCTGAGCCTGATGGCTCAGCGACAGAAGGCCAGTTGTTGGCGATACATCTCGCCGCGCGCATCCACCTTGTTGGCCACCCGCAGCAGCCAGGATTTGGAGTTGTGCGACCCGCGCGCATAGCCGGTATGGCCTTCGTGATAGGCCAGATACTGGTTGCGCGTGTCATGTAAGGGGATGCCGTTGCGGTTCAGGCTTTTGTTCATGTACCAGCCGATGAAATCTGAGGCGTCGCGCATGCGGTTGCGTTTGGCGCTGCGCTTGCGGGTTTCGCGTTTGTACTCGTCCCACGTTCCGTCCAGCGCCTGGCTGTAGCCATAGGCGCTGCTCTGGCGACCCATCGGGATCACGCCCAGCGCGTATTTATGCGGCGTGCGCGCGTTCGATTTGTAGCGGCTTTCCTGATAGATCGTCGCCATCTGCACATGCACCGGCACGCCCCATTTGCGCTCGGTCTTTTTGAACGCCTTCATGTATTCCGGGCGCTGCTTCGCGATGCTGCAGGCGTTGTCGAGATTGCGCGGCGGAGTCGAGGACCCACCCCCGCAAGACGCCAAAAGAAGCGCCAGCATCAATGCGCTGAGATATCTGCTCATCTGCTCTTGCCTATTTTTTTGGGCAATCATACCGCAAAACGTGCGCATGGGAAATCACATTCGCCATGAAATCGTTGGGGGATTCAACAAGCTGGCGGTTTTGGGACCTTTTCTGTCCTGATCTGCGACCTAAAGCGCGCAGGCGGGGTGCCGCCGAGTTCAGGAGTGATGCGGCGTCAGTCGGATTTTTCGCTCGATTTCCGCGCGCAAGGGCGTAAAACCCGGTCCAAGCAGGACGAACAATGCCGGAAATCCGGTCACTGTCCGAATGAAGTTCACAGTCTGTTTCCTTGCTAAACCGGGACTTCTGTTGGACAAAACGCGCCGGTTTCGGGATACTGGAACGCAGTAGGGGCAATAGTACAATGTTAAAGACACGCGCCAGATATCATTTGGGCCAGGTCGTGCGTCACAAAAAACACCCGTTTCGTGGTGTTGTTTTCGACGTTGATCCGGAGTTTTCAAATACCGAGGAGTGGTATCTCGCCATTCCCGAGGACAGCCGTCCGCGCAAGGAACAACCGTTTTATCACCTTCTGGCCGAGAATGACCAAAGCTACTATGTAGCTTATGTCTCGGAACAGAATCTGGTTGCCGATTACTCCGGAGAACCGGTGCAACATCCTGATATTCCAGACATGTTTGGCCCGTTCGAAGACGGTTCTTATCCGCTGCATTTTCAGTTGAACTAGGCGCATAGGCGCCCAATCCGGTCAGTATCCCAGGGCGCAGCCATCCTTTCTTGGATCGCTTGCGCCTTCCAGCACGCCATCATCCCTGATCCGGATCGCTTGCGCGCCGCCGATGGCCACGTCGGGGAGGGTGACGCTGTGCCCCAGCTCGGCCAGTTCCTGCCGTACCGCGTCCGAATAACCACGCTCTACGAGCAGCTTACCCGAATCGGAAAAGCAGCGTGGGGCGTCCAGAGCGGCCTGCAATCCCATGCCGTAATCGACCAGATTGGAAACAAAACGCGCGTGTCCGGTCGATTGATAGGCCCCCCCCATGACGCCAAAGGGCAGGGTGATCCGCCCATTCTGGCGCAGCATTCCGGGAATGATCGTGTGCATCGGTCGTTTGCCGCCGCCGAACTCGTTCGGATGGCCGGGTTCCAGCGTGAAGCCCGATCCGCGGTTCTGGAACAGGATGCCGAACTTTTCGGATGCGATGCCGGACCCGAAGCCGCGGAAAATTGAATAGATCAGCGATACGGCCATCCCGTCCCGGTCCACGACAGTGATATAGATGGTGTCCTTGTGCACCTCTTCGCTCAATGGTGCAGGGTCGGGCATCGCCCGCTGCGGATCAATCAGCGCTGCCAGCGCCCGGGCGGTGTTGGGGTCCAGCATGTGGTCGAGGCGGTGGCTGTGGTTGGGATCAGCCAGAAACCGGTTGCGCGCGTCATAGGCTAGCTTCGTGGCCTCTGCCTCGATATGCGCGCGCTGGCTGCCCAGCGGGTCCATGGCCGGCAGGTCGAACTGGCTCAGGATGTTGAGCAGCAGGATCGCCGTGGCGCCCTGGCCGTTTGGCGGATGTTCGACCAGTTCGACGGATTTATATTCGCCGTCGATGGGGGTTGTTTCCGTGCAGCCAGTATCGGCGAAATCCGCCATGTCATGGGTGCCGCCGAGCGAGCGCAGCGTTGCCACCATATCCTCAGCAACCTCGCCGGAATAAAACGCATCGCGTCCAGAACGCGCTATCCGGCGCAGCACCTCGGACTGTTGCGGGGCGCGGAATATCTGGCCGGGTTGCGGGACGTCGCCCGCCAGCAGATAGTGGTCGCGCGCGCTGCCTTGCAGATGGGCGGCGTCGCGTTGCCAATCGAACGCCACCCGCGCCGCCACTGGTATGCCGGTTTCGCCATAGTGGATCGCCGGTTGCAGGATCGTGTCCAGACCGATCTGGCCTTCGGTCTCTGACAGGTGGCAGAACGCGTCGATCGCGCCGGGGATCGTGACCGCTTCGGCGCTGCCCGGATCGACCTTGTCCACGCCAGTCGCGCGCAAGGCTACCGGGTCCGCCGCACGGGGGGCGCGACCCGAGCCGTTCAGGGCATGGACCTGCTGCGATCCGGGGCGGGTATAGAGTACAAAGCAATCGCCACCGATACCGGTCATCTGCGGCTCGCATATGCCCAGCAGCACCGCCGCCGAGATCGCTGCATCCATCGCGTTGCCGCCGCGCTTGAGAATGTCGATGGCGGTTTGTGCCGCCAGCGGGTGCGACGTTGCGCACATGCCGTTTGTCGCCAACACCTCGGAGCGGCCCGGCACCTGAAAGTCACGCATATGATCTGATCCTCTTACCCGCGCGAAGCGAAGCCTCAGCTTTTGTTTGCCGGGCCCAGCGAGTGGCGCTCGACAATGTCTGTTTGCAGGCGGATGGTACTTCCCGGAATGCTCTTTTCAACCATTTCGACCAGTTCAAGCGCCGCTTTTCCGCCCATCTCGCGATGCGGCACGTGTACGGTGGTCAGGGCAGGGCTGACAATTTGGGCAAGTTCGATGTCGTCAAATCCGGTGATAGAGACATTTTCGGGCACACGCATCCCCATGTTTTGGGCTTGCCGCAGCGCCCCGGCGGCCAGCACGTCGTTGCCGCACAAGATCGCGGTGGTGCGCGGGTTCTGTGACATGAGCTGAGCAAATGCATCGGCCCCGCTTTCGACCTCGTAGGAGGTTTCGACCACGGTCAGAGCATCGGGCTGCAAGCCCCCCCTTCGCAGGGCATCCCGCACGCCTTCTATCCTAAGCCGTGCACGGTCATTGCCCTGGCTGAAGCCTGAGATCATCGCGATCCGGGTATGTCCCAGCCCGATCACCCGATCTGCCAAGGCCTGCATCGCCTGCCGGTTGTCAAATCCGATCGAGGGCGCGCGCGCGTTGGGAATGTAGGACCATGCCACCATGGCAGGTACTTTCTGGCGCTCAAGATAGTCATAGATTTTCGGATCACGGTCGTGTCCGATCAGCAAAAGCCCGTCGGCGCCGCGCGCGACCAGGGTGCGTATCTGCTCTTCTTCAACTTCGGGGCGATAGGCCGAACTGGAGACTAGCAGGGTATAGCCGCGCTGATGCAACTCTTCCTGAAAGGCCTGCAGGCCGCGCGCAAAGATCGCGTTTTCCATGGTCGGGATGATCGCGCCGATGGTAAAGCTGCGCTTGGCCGCCATGACACGGGCCGCGAAGTTCGGCGTATATCCAAGCGTGTCGACGGCGGACATGACGCGCTTGCGCGTGGCTTCCACAACCCGGTCCGGGGCGTTGAGGCACCGTGACACCGTGGCCGTCGAGACGCCCGCTTTGCGGGCGACATCGTCCAACGTGGGCGCGGATCTCAGTTTCGACATTTCAAAACCTGTGCTTTGCATTTGCTTAACTTCTAACACATTGCGGCAGGTTTGAAAGTTGTCGATGTAAGCGCTTGCATTTTCAATGTAAGCGCTTACAAAGTAGCATAGAGCCGAATCCATCTGGAGCCCAGGATATGTATCTCGTCGCATCGATCGTCGTGTTTGCCATCTATTTCGGGAACGTGGCGCTGGGTGCCTTCGCGGACAGCGCCATTCTGGGCGACGTGGGGGAAATGCTGGTTCTGTTCGCGGCGTCGATCCTGTTCGTTGTCGCAATCTTAAAGAAAGAAGCTGACCGCAACGCCAATGACGGAAGCTGATTTGTCCAATGGGAGGACAATTGATGGACAACGAAAAACAAAACCTTGCTTCGGCTGAACGCCGGAACTTTCTGAAACTCAGCGCGGGTGGTGCGTTCACCGCGGCGCTCGTGGCGGGGGCGGGCGGCGTGCTTTGGTCGTCTGAGGCAGCGGCGCAGACGGCGAAAGAGGAAAAGGATCGCGAAAAGGCCGCCGATCACATCATGACGGTTGCGACCGCTTATGTTCTGGGCGCCTCGCGCAGCTATCCGATCATGCAACTGGACCTCAAGGAAAACATCCAGAACGCCACCAACGGCAAGGTCTATGTCAAGCTGGCGCCGGGCGGGCAGTTAGGGGCCGGCGGTTCGCTGGTTCAGAAAGTGCAGGGTGGGACCATTCAGGCGGCGCAGCATTCGCTGTCGAACTTCGCGCCCTTTGCCTCGACCGTCGATCTGATCAACATGCCTTATCTCTGCGGCTCAAACCAGCGCTTCACCAATCTGGTGCATTCGGACACCTGGAAGAATGAGGTGCATCCCAAGGTCGAGGCGGCGGGCTTCAAGGCGTTGTTTTATGTGGTCATTGATCCCCGCGTCGTTGCGGTGCGCCAGGGCGGAGACGCCATCCTGACGCCGTCCGATATGAGCGGCGTGAAGTTCCGTGTTCCGGGCTCGAAAATGCTGCAGCAGTATTATCGCATGGTTGGCGCGAACCCGACGCCGGTCGCCTGGGGCGAGACGCCGTCGGCCATCAAGCAGGGCGTGGCCGACGCGCTCGACCCCTCGGTGGGCGCACTTTTTGTCTTTGGTTTCAAGGATATCCTGAGCAACGTGACCTTCACCCAGGCAGTGCCGGATAGTCAGGTCTATTCCTGCAATCTGGAATGGTTCAACTCGATGCCGGCGGATGTGCAGGACGGGATTATGTGGGCGGCGGAAATGACCAGCCACCAGAACCTATCCAAAGTGCCCTCGGCGCGGGCTTATGCGATGGCTGAACTCAACAAGGCGGGCGTCCAGTTCCATTCGCTGAGCGATGACCAGCTGGCGGAATGGAAAGACGCCGGTGGCTATCAGCGGTCGGAATGGGACCCGTTCAAGACCGAACTGGCCGGGTCGATGGAGGCGTTCGACAAGTTGGTCGAAGCGGCTGACACGCAGGGCAAATATTACGTCCACGACGCCTGACGCCATCCGGGCGGGTGCCGATTGCGCGCCCGCTCCTACCACCATCAGCACCACCAAAGATCGGCCGCATCTCGGGTCGAGCCGTGAGGTGTTGCCAGGATTCGAGGCAGAAGATGACTCTATTTCAGAAAATAGACCGCGATGCCGAACGTTGGCTGCTGCTGGTGTTCTACGTCATGCTGGTCATTACCATGGCGATCGAAGTGCTGCGGCGCGAAATCTTCGCCTACTCCTCGATCTGGGGAGAAGAAATCGTTCGCTATTCCTTCATTTACCTCGCCTGGATCGGTGCGGCGGCTGCGGTCAAGGAACGCGCGCATATCCGCATCGATGTCGTAATGCACTATCTGCCGCCCCGACCCAAGGCGCTGCTCTACATCTTCGGCGATCTGGTAATGTTCGTGGTCGCGATCATCGCGCTCTACTGGTCTTACGAGGCGGTGCATGTCTCGGCCAAGTTCGGGTCGGTCACCGACGGGCTGCGGGTGTCCAAGGTCTGGTTCCTGATGGCGGTGCCCGCCGGATTTGCCCTGATGATATGGCGGCTGATCCAGTCTTTCTTACGTGATTTCAAGTCCTTGCGAGACGGTACGCCCGTTTTCGAAGGCGACAAGCTGTTTGATTGAGAGGATAGGCAATGCTTTGGAATTCTCTGAATCAGACGGTCGAGCTCGGCTGGGATTTCTATGTGCCGGTCATGATGTTCGTGGCGCTGATCGCACTGGCCGTGCCGGTCTGGGCTGCTATCGGCTCGGCGGCGATTGTTATGCTGATCATGTCCGGCGATCTGCCGCTCAGCCTTGTGGGCGAGAGCTTGTTCACCGGCATCGACGCTTTTGCGCTGACCGCCGTGCCGCTCTTTATCCTGACCGGCGACGTGCTGGTCCGCACTGGGCTGTCGCGCAAGTTTCTCGACGTGGCTGAGGCGCTGACCTGCTTTGCCAAGGGCGGTTTCGGTTCGGCCACGGTTCTAGTCTGCGGCATGTTCGCCGCCATCTCGGGCTCTGACGCGGCAGGCGCTGCCGCCGTGGGTCGCATGACCATCGACCGTCTGGTCGAAAGCGGCTATCCGCGCCCCTATGCCTGCGCATTGGTGGCGGCGGGGGCCTGTACCGGCATCCTGATCCCGCCGTCGATCGCCTATATCATCATCGGTCTGGTTCTGGGCATCTCGGCTTCGACATTGTTCCTCGCGGCGCTGATTCCCGGTCTGGCCATTCTGGTATCGATCCTTGTGACCAACATCATCATGAACCGTCTCTACGCTTATGAGGGTGGTGGCATGATGACCTGGGGCGAATGGCTGGCCAATCTGGGCAAGGCGCTGAAATCCGGATGGTATGCCTTCATCGTGCCGGGCATCATTTTCTACGGTATCTTCTCGGGCCGCCTGACCCCGACCGAAGCGGGCGCCACGGCGGTGGTCGTCACCATCGCGATGGGTTTCATCCTGCGCACGCTGACGCTGGCGGATTTCCCCTCGATGCTGGTGAGCTCGGCCAAAGTGAACGGCGTCATCCTGCCGATCATCGCATTCTCGGCCCCGCTGGCTGAAGCACTGGCGATCATGGGTGTGCCGCAGGGCTTCGTGGCCTCGATCACATCGCTGACCGATGATCCCTATCTGTTGATCCTGCTGATGATCGGTATTCTGATCGCGGCGGGCTGCGTGATGGAGACGACGCCAAACATCGTGATCCTGGCGCCGATCCTGAAACCTCTGGCGGACAATATCGGCATGAACGAGATTCAGTTCTGCATCATGATGATCACCGCACTGGGCGTTGGCTTTATCACACCACCGCTGGGTCTGAACCTGTTTGTCGTATCTGGCATTACCGGCGAGTCGATTCTGAAGATTGCCGCCCGGGCCGTGCCCTTCGTATTGACTATGCTGATCGTGGTGCTTCTGATCGCCTATATTCCTGCGGTTTCGACCACCTTGCTTCCAGAAATCTACCAATAGGACCTGTTGAATATGCCTCGTGAATACCTGAAAAAGGCAACCCTGACCGCGCAATCCCATGCGTCCGAAGTCCATGAGACAGTGAAGACGATCCTCGAAGAGATCGAGGCGGGCGGCGATGATAAGGCGTTGGAATATGCCAAGAAATTTGACCGTTATGAGGGCAGCGTCCTGCTTTCGCCCGAAGAGATCGAGGCCGCCTGTGCGCTGGTGCCCGAAAAGCTGAAGGCTGACATTCGCTTTGCCCATGACAATGTCCGTCGCTTTGCCGAAACCCAGAAGGCAACGCTGTCGGATGTCGAACTGGAAATCGTGCCGGGCTTTGTCGCGGGTCAGAAAGCCATCCCGGTGGATGCGGCGGGCTGCTACGTGCCCGGCGGGCGTTATAGCCATATCGCCAGCGCCATCATGACGGTGACCACGGCGAAGGTTGCAGGTTGTCGCCATATCACCGCCTGTTCGCCGCCCCGGCCCGACGTCGGGGTTGCCCCGGCGATCGTCTATGCCGCGCATATCTGCGGCGCCGACAAGATCCTGGCGATGGGTGGCGTGCAGGGCGTTGCCACAATGACTTATGGTCTGTTCGGGCTGCCCAAGGCCAACATCCTTGTCGGTCCCGGAAACCAGTTTGTCGCCGAAGCCAAGCGCATCCTGTTCGGCCGCGTCGGCATCGACATGATCGCAGGCCCCACCGACAGTCTTGTTCTGGCCGACGGAGCTTCGGACCCGTTTGTGGTGGCGACCGATTTGGTCAGCCAGGCCGAACATGGCTACAACTCGCCGGTCTGGCTGGTGACCGATGACCGGGCAGTGGCCGAGAAGGTCATGGAACTGGTGCCGACGCTGATCCACGATCTGCCCGAGGTGAACCGCGACAACGCCTTTGCCGCCTGGCGCGACTATGCCGAGGTGATCCTGTGTGGGGATCGCGAGGAAATGGCGGCCTGTTCGGATGACTACGCGCCCGAGCATCTGACCGTGCAGGCCGAGGATCTGGATTGGTGGCTGGACCGTCTGACCTGCTATGGCTCGCTGTTTTTGGGCGAGGAGACGACGGTGTCTTATGGCGACAAGGCCACGGGAACCAACCACGTGCTGCCGACCTCGGGGGCGGCCAGCTATACTGGTGGTCTGAGCGTCCACAAGTATATGAAGATCGTCACCTGGCAGCGCGCCACGCGCGAAGGCTCGAAGTCGGTCGCCGAAGCCACCGCGCGTATCTCGCGGCTGGAGGGCATGGAAGGGCATGCCCGCGCGGCTGATGTGCGGCTGGCCAAGTATTTTCCGGACGAGCAATTCGACCTGTCCGCAGATGGCTGACCCGAGGGCGCTCTTTGATCTGACCGGTCGGGTGGCTCTTGTGACCGGGGCAAGCTCGGGCCTGGGGCGGCGCGCGGCGCTGGTTCTGGCACGGGCCGGGGCGCGCGTCGTTGGCCTCGCCCGGCGGCAGGATGCGCTGGATGGCCTCTGCGCCGAGATTGGCCCGGATGCCGCCGGCGTTGTCGCGGATGTGTCTGATCGGGACGGGCTGGATGGGTTGGTGGCGAACGTGGACGCAAACTTCGGCCCGCCGGATATCGTCATTCATGCGGCGGGGGTGAACACGCGCGAGATGGCGGATGAGGTGAGTGCGAAAGGCTGGGATCAGACGCTGGCGCTGAACCTCACCGCACCGTTTTTTCTGAGCCAGGCGCTGGTGCCTGCGATGAAAGAAAAAGGCTGGGGCCGGATCGTCAACTTCGCCTCCTTGCAGACCACACGGGCCTTTCCTGGCGGCGTGGCCTATGGCGCCTCCAAAGGGGGCATCGCTCAACTGACTCGCGCCATGGCCGAGGCCTGGTCAGGCGACGGCATCACCGCCAACGCAATCGGCCCGGGGTTCTTTCCGACCGAGTTGACGCAGGCGGTCTTTGACGACGCGGACCGCGCGGCACGCAACGCGGCGCAAACCTGCGTGAAGCGCAACGGGCGGATGGAGGATATGGATGGGCCGATCCTGTTCCTGTGCTCGGACGCCTCCAGCTACGTGACCGGGCAGGTCCTGATGGTTGACGGGGGGTTCACCGCGAAATGAAGGCGCTTGTGTATGATGGTGTGGAACAGATGGGCTATCGCGAGGTGCCGGACGCAGTTCCGCGTGAGGCAGAGCATCTGATCCGGGTCGAGGCTGTTGGCATCTGCGGCTCGGACATGCATGCTTACCTGGGCCATGACGCGCGCCGCCCTGCGCCGCTGATACTCGGGCATGAGGCAGCGGGGGTCATTGTTGGCGGTGCGCGCGATGGCACCCGTGTCACGATCAACCCGCTGGTCTGCTGCGGCATCTGCGCTGCGTGTCGGTCGGGGCGTGAGAATATCTGCCCGGACCGCCAGATCATCTCGATGCCCCCGCGCGAGGGGGCGTTTGCGCAATACGTTGCCATGCCCGACACCAATCTGGTCGAAGTGCCCGAAGGGATTTCACTGGCCAAGGCCGCGCTGGCAGAACCACTGGCCGTCAGCTGGCACGCGGTCAGACTGGCTGTGGAGAGCCTGCACCGCGGCGCGCAGGCCCGCGCACTGGTGATCGGCGGCGGGGCGATCGGCCTTGCTGCTGCGCTGGCGTTGAAAGCGATGGGGATCGAGGATGTGGTGATCACCGAACCCAACGAGATGCGCCGCGCCTATTTGCAGGATCACTGCGGACAGGATGTGCTGGCCCAGCCCGAAGGACTCTATGAGGTGGTGATTGACGCGGTGGGCTATTCCGCGACGCGTGCGGTGGCCTCGGAACATACCGCACCGGGCGGTGTGATCGCCCATGTGGGCCTTGGCGAGGATCGTGGCGGGCTCGACATCCGCCGGATGACCCTGCAGGAGATCCGCTTCATCGGCACCTATACCTACACGGCGCAGGATTTTCGCGACACCGCGCAGGCCATCTTTGACGGTCGGCTCGGCGCGCTGGACTGGATCGAGGAACGCCCGCTCTCCGACGGGTTCGAAGCGTTCCAGAATTTGCGCGCCGGTGCGGTCGCTGCCCCGAAAATCGTGTTAACACCATGGGCATAGAGAACACCGAACACCCGATGGAGACAGGACATGTATAGTAAAATTCTGGTCCCGATGGCGCTGGATCACGACATTTCGCAACATACGCTCAAGGTGGCGCGGGCCCTTGGTGGCAGCGCCTGCGAAATCATCGCGCTGCATGTCTATGAGACGCCGCAAGGCTCGGCGAGCGCCTATCTGGACAAGACCCTCGTCAACGAGGGCTTTGCAAAGGCAAGACTACTGCTGGAGGAAAAACTTGGCGGCGCGGAAGGGATCACGCCCGAGATCATCAAGGGTCACACGGCGCGCACCATCATCGACTACGCCAACGCAAATGAGGTCGATTGCATCGTGATCGGCTCGCATAAACCCGGCCTGAGCGACTATTTCCTCGGCTCCACCGCCGCGCGCGTGGTTCGGCACGCCCATTGCGCGGTGCATGTCCAACGCAATTCTCAACCCTGAAGAAGGCGCGATTTGCGCCTCGAACCGAAAAGGCAAACCAGACAATGAATATCGACAAGAAGATCGCCGATGATCTTGTCGCCAATGACATCTCGTTCGTGACCACAGTGCCGTGCAAGCAACTGGCTGGCGTGATCGAAGAGATTGATCAGCGCGACGACATCTATCATATCCCCTCGAACAAGGAAGACGAGGGTATGGGGCTTTGCGCCGGGGCCTGGATGGGCGGCAAACGCCCAGCGATCATCATGCAGAACACCGCTATTGGGGTGACGTTCAACACGTTGGCGACGCTGATCCAGTATTATCGCATGCCCCTGCCGATGCTGATTTCCTATCGCGGAGAGCTGCGCGAACCGGTTGCCTGTCAGGTCGAGATGGCGATCCACACAAAGGCGCTCTTGGCGCAGATGAATATCCCGACCTATCACTTCCACTGGCAGAAGGACGTCGAGGAACTCGACAACATCCTGAAATACACCTTTATGTGCAACAAGCCCGTGGCGATCCTGACCGATGCCAATTTCTGGGGAGGCTATGGCGACCAATGATCCGTTCCGAGATTTTGAAAGAAATTGCTCCGATCCTGCGCGACCAATTGGTTGTCTGTAACATCGGTATACCGAGCCAAGAGTTGCACGCCATCGACGATCAGCCCACAAACTTCTACATGCTGGGCACGATGGGGCTGGCCTCGTCTATCGGGCTGGGGCTGGCGCTGGCGCAGCCCAAACCGGTGATCGTCATCGATGGCGACGGTTCGATCCTGACCAATATGGGTACCCTGCCGACCATCGCGAACAATGTGGCGGACAACTATATCCTGATGATCATCGATAACGGGTCTTATGGCTCGACCGGCGATCAGCCGACCTATGCGGGCCTCAAGACCTCGCTCGCCAAGGTGGCCGAGGCCTGCGGTTGCGAGAATGTCATCGAATGCCGGGATGTGGACACCGGTGAGGTTCTGCAAAAGGCGCTGGAGAGTGGCAAGATGCATGTAATCGTCGTCAAATGCGATAGCGGCAACGCCAAGAACCCGGTGATCACCATGGACCCGGTGGTGATCCGCGACCGCTTCATGAAGGCCGTTCAGGCCTGATGTCAACCAGCGCTATCCACAGCGCCGAAGACGCCCGCCGTCTTGCACGGCGGCGTCTGCCGTGGATGGTGTTTGACTATATCGACGGTGCCGCAGGGGCAGAGGCGGGCGCAGCCCGCGACCGCGCGGCGCTGGATGCCCTGACCCTGCGCCCGCGCATCCTGCGCGATGTCAGTGACAGATCGCTGTCGACGACCCTGTTTGGTAAGCCCGCGCAGCGCCCGTTTGGCATCGCGCCCATGGGCATGTGCAACCTTGCCTCCCCGGGTGCCGATCTGATGCTGGCCCGTCTGGCGGCGCGGTATTCGGTGCCGCTGGGGGTGTCGACCGTTGCCTCAACCCCCATGGAAGAGATGATCGAGGTCGCGCAGGGCAATGCCTGGTTCCAGCTTTATTTCAGCGGCGATGGCGCGGGCACGTTCAAGCTGGCGGAACGGGCGCGGGATGCGGGATATGAAACGCTGGTCCTGACAGTGGATGTACCGGAGGTGGGTCGCCGCCCGCGCGAGTTGCGCCACGGGTTCACCATGCCCTTCCGCATCGGTCCGCGCCAGTTTCTGGATTTCGCCCTGCATCCCCGCTGGTCACTATCCACGCTGGCGCAGGGGCGTCCCCAGATGGCGAATTTCCAGATGGCGGGCTACAGCTTCGACCGGACCGAAAGCCGGGCCAAAGCGAATTGGGACACGCTCGCGCGGCTGCGCGATATGTGGCGCGGCAATCTGGTTGTCAAAGGTGTGCTTGATCCCGAGGATGCCGTGGCCCTGAAAGAGGCGGGCGTCGATGCCATTCAGGTCTCAAGCCATGGCGCGCGCCAGTTGGATAGCGCGCCAGCACCCATTTCGGCCCTGTCTGATATCCGCAAGGCGGTCGGGGCCGGGTATCCGTTGTTTTACGACAGCGGGCTGCGCTCGGGCGAGGACGCGCTCAAGGCCCTCGTTACCGGTGCGGATTTCGTCTTTTTTGGTCGTATCATGCAATTCGCGATTGCGGCGCGGGGAGAGGCGGGGTTGGGCCAGCTCTGGGATGTATTGAGCGATGAGATGTCCATCGCCCTAGCCCAGATCGGGGCCACCTCGGTGGAAGCCGCAAAGGTCTGAGATGGACCTTCCCCCTCAGGTCACAACATCGGGTTCGGTCCGGCCTGTGCGCTCGGTCAACTGGCACAGCATACGGGTAGCTTGAGAGATGCCCCAAAGCGCTTCTTGTGGCTCCATGTCCAATTTGCCCGATGGCGGTTCGTAAAGCTCAAGGTAAATGCGCAGGGTCGCGCCTTCGGTCCCGGTTCCTGAAAGCCGTAGCACGGCGCGCCCGCCGCCCGCGAAGGTAATTCGCAGCCCCTGATTGTGGCTGACAGACCCATCGACGGGATCGTGATAGGTGAACTGATCGGCGTCTTCGACAACCAGTGACCCTGCGGCCTTGCCCGGCAAATCCGCCAACCTGTCCGACAGGTTCTGCATCAGATCCTGCGCGGGGCCTGTGGCGATCGCTTCGTAATCGTGGCGCGAGTAATAGTTCCGACCATAGGTTTGCCAATGGTCCCGCAAAATCTCTTGCACGCCGATTTTCCGCACTGCGAGGATGTTCAGCCAGAGCAGGACCGCCCAGAGTCCGTCTTTCTCGCGCACATGATCGCTTCCGGTGCCGGCGCTTTCCTCGCCGCAAAGTGTGGCGCGGCCCGCATCCAGCAGGTTACCGAAGAATTTCCAGCCGGTTGGGGTTTCATAGCAGGCAATGCCCATGGCCTCGGCCACGCGATCGCAGGCGCGGCTGGTCGGCATGGAACGCGCCACGCCAGCCAGCCCATCGGAATATCCGGGTGCCAGATGGGCATTGGCCGCCAGTATCGCCAGACTGTCGGACGGGGTGACATAGATACCGCGCCCAAGGATCATGTTGCGGTCGCCATCGCCATCCGAGGCGGCGGCGAAATCGGGCCCATCTTCGGCCATCACCATATCCACCAGCGGTTTCGCCCAGATTGGGTTTGGGTCGGGATGGCCCTTGCCGAAGTCCACCGAGGGCACACCGTTGAGCACGGTGCCGACCGGTGCGCCCAGCATGCCCTCCAGAATGGTCTTGGCATACGGTCCGGTGACCGCGTGCATCGCATCAAAGCGCAAGGTGAAGCCCCCATTGATCAGCCCGCGAATGGCGCTGAAGTCGAAAAGCTCCTGCATCAGTTCGGCGTAGTCCGAAACCGGATCGACAATTTCGACCCGCATATCCCCCAGTGCCAGGTCGGCCACGGTGCCCAGGTCGATATCGTCACTGTCCAGGGTCTTGTAACTGCTGAGCGATTGGGTTTGCTCAAAGATCGCGTCGGTCACACTTTCCGGTGCGGGGCCGCCGTTAGAAATGTTGTATTTCAGTCCGAAATCCGCGTCGATTCCACCTGGATTGTGACTGGCTGACAGGATCAGGCCACCATCGGCTTTGCGTTTGCGGATCAGGTTCGACGCTGCCGGCGTCGACAATAGCCCGTCGCGCCCGACGATGATCTGGCTAGCACCATTGGCCGATGCCATGCGCAGAATGGTCTGGATCGCTTCGGCGTTGAAGTACCGCCCATCGCCGCCCACGACCAGCGTCTTGCCCTCAACACCGCCGATTGCATTGAAAATCGACTGCACGAAACATTCGACATATCCGGGCTGCATGAACACTTTCGTCTTCTTGCGTAAACCGGAGGTGCCGGGTTTCTGCCCTTCAAACGGCGTGCAGACATGGGTCAGAATGGTCATACTGAGGCCTCTTCTTCTTGCTGGGCTGGTTCGGGCGGACGGTAGGTTTTCATCGTGTCAGCAACATGTCGCAGCGCCATCGATGTTGCAAACCCGTCAACGGAGACAGGCAAGCGGCGGCGCCAGTTGGGGTGTGCGTCAATCGTGCCCGGCAGGTTCTGTGCTTCGGTCACTGCAAGCGCGTCGTCCAGCTGAACCGATACAAGCTCGGACGGTGCGGTGGCCAGTTCTGCGTGAACCTCATCGATGACATCCGCAATCCGGGCCTCCGGCGCAATGTTGCAGTTCTTGCGCAAACTATGGCGTTGACGGGCGCGATGCCCATGCTGGCTGGCGCGCGCCGGGGCGTTCAGCCATCCAACACGGTGCCACCATTCGATATCGATACCATGCCAGAATCCGCTTAATGTTGGGGTGTCGTGGGTGCCAAAACAGGCCAGCCCATAAGATGCAAGGTTGCCTGCGGTCAGGATGGAGCCATCCGGGCGGGTTTCGAACTGCCAGACTGCGTAACTATAAAGCCCGGCTGCGTTCATCTGTTCGCGAAACCCCGCTGGTACAAGGCCCAAATCCTCGCCGATCACAACACAGCCCGCGCGCGCGGCCTCGATCTGAATCACTGCCAGAAGCGAGGCGAACGGCTGGGTGACATATCCACCTGCGCTGCCATCGTCTGGCAACCAGTAGCTGCGGGCGAGGCCAAGCGCGTGGTCAATCCTGAGCAGGCCGCATTTGTCCATCAGCGTGCGCAGCATAGCGCGGAACGGAGCGTAGTTGGCGGCGGCCAGAGGGCCGGGCGCATGGGCAGCAAGTGCCCAGGACTGGCCTTCGGGGCTCAGGTGGTCCGGCGGCGCGCCGATGGTCACGCCCCGCGCAATGGTGGCGGCGTTCATCCAGACCTCGGCCCCGTCGGGGCGGGGCCCGACCGCCAGATCGAGGTAGAGCCCCAGCGACATGCCCGCCGCCTGCGCCGCCCGCTGGGCTGCGCCGATCTGCATGTCCGCCTGCCATTGCAGCCAGGCGTGGAATTCAGTGCGTTCCCCTGCGGCCCTCTCGGCCTCCGGCCCGGGCTGCCGGAGCTTTTGCGGCCAGCCTCGGAAATCAGGCCCATATGTCTCGCTCAGGGCCTCGAACAGGGCGAATTCGGCAAGCTCTGACCCGGCATGGTCTTGCCAGTCAAGAAAGGCAGATGTGTCTGCGCGGCCTTTGAACTCCGCGTAAGCTTGTTCCAGTGCCGCCGCGTGACGCTTGCGGAACGCGGCATAGTCAATCAGAGGCGCCTCTGGCGTTGGCCCCAGACCACCCCGGATTGCGATGTGATCGGTGTTGAAAAACCCCCGGTGGGAGGGTGAATAGGGGCTTATGATCTCGCTATTCGCCCAGCCCAACGCGTGCACCGGGTTGATGCCAAAAAACTGCGTGCCCAGCGCCCCAAGTGAGGATACCGCCGCGCTCAGGTCGGCATAGTTTCCAAGCCCGCCATTGTCCGCGCTGCGCAACCCGTAGAGTGCGCCGGTCATACCCCAGCTGCGGTGTTGCGTGGTGCGGGATTGCAGGTCCGGCGCTTTTGCGGGGCGGGCGAGGATACGAGTGATCTCGCTATGATCCGCAAAACTGGCGTGCAGATGATGGTAACCGATACGCAGGCCCGGCAGGTTCAGCACCCCATCCGCTCTCCCTTCGGCAAGCACCGAGCCGGTTTCACCGGTCACGCACCACTCGCACGGCACGCGCAGGGGCAGGGAACTGGTCTGTTCGGCTTCTACGATATGTTCGAGGGGCAGATGGCGATTGCGTTCCTGGTTCCGACCGTGGTGCAGCGCGTCGCGCAACTCGCTTTCCGATCCGGCCTCAACGCCGAGCGCGCGAAGCAACGCGCGCAGCGTGTCCGGACCGGCCAGATGTTGCTGGCCATGCAGATCGGAATATTCGGTGTAAACCCCATGCGCGCGTGCCAGATCGCGCAAATCCGTGTCGGTCTGGCTCATTCCGCTGTCTCTTCGGACAGACAAAAGGCAGCAATCGCGTGGGGCGGAACCACGATTGAGGCACCCGGCACGGACAGTCGCCGCTGCTGCATCACCGAGGTGTCAATCTCGCGCACCCAGCTTCGTGGGGCAGGCGGCAGGATTAGCTCCTGCGGATCGTCGGTCCGGTTGAAGGCCAGCAGGACCTCATCCGTTTCGGCGGCGCCGTGCAGGGTTTCGGCATTGCCACGCAGGTGCAGGCACAGGCAGGCCAGCCCCGGATCGCGCCAGTTCAGCGCGCTGCCGTCAAAGTCGCGCCACTCCACATCGGGTTTGCTGTCCGAGGTTCTGGTGGCCCCATGCAGGAAGTTACTTTGCCGCAGCACCCGATGGTCGCGGCGAAACCGGGTCAGGGCGGCGGTGAAGGCGATCAGATCAGTGTCCAGCGTGTTCCAGTCGATCCAGTTGACCTCGTTGTCCTGACAATAGCTGTTGTTGTTGCCACGCTTGGAATGACCGCCCTCATCCCCAGCCAGCAGCATTGGCGTGCCCTGCGACAGCAGCGTGGTTGCGAGCAGGTTGCGCTGTCGCCTGAGCCGCGCTGCGGTGATGCCGGGGTCGTCGGTTGGGCCCTCAACGCCGAAATTCTCGCTGAAATTGGCATGGTGGCCATCGTGGTTGTTTTCACCATTGGCATGATTGTGGCGCTGCACGTAACGGGTGGTATCGGTCAGGGTAAACCCATCATGTGCAGCGGCGAAATTGATCGAAGACCAGACCCGCCTGCCTTGGGTATCGAAGATATCGGCCGAGCCCAGCAGTGCCGATCCCAGATCCTGTGCGCCCTGCCGGTCGCCGCGCCAGAACCGGCGCACAGTATCGCGGAACCGGTCGTTCCACTCGGCAAATTCGGCAGGGAAACTGCCGAGCTGATACCCTCCGGGGCCGATGTCCCAGGGTTCGGCGATCAGCTTGACGGCGCTCAGAACAGGGTCCTGACGCAGCGCATCCAGAAACCCGCCGCGCCGATCAAAACCGTGATCCTCGCGGCAGAGCGTGGTGGCCAGATCAAAGCGGAACCCGTCGACCCCCATGACCTCAACCCAGTGCCGCAGGCTGTCAAGGATCAGGCGTGTCACGATCGGGTGGCGCACATCCAGCGTGTTGCCGCATCCGGTGTCGTTGACATAATAGCGCGGCTGGCCGTCCAGCAGCCGGTAATAGGCAGCATTGTCGAGGCCCCGGAACGACAGCGTCGGGCCAAGGTGATCGCCCTCGGCCGAGTGGTTATAGACCACGTCCAGGATCACCTCGATCCCGGCGGCGTGGAACCGCTCTACCATCGCGCGGAAGCCGCGCACACCGGCAGGTCCAAGATAGCGCGGCTCGGGCGCGAAGAAGTTGATCGTGTTGTAGCCCCAGTAATTGATCAACCCGCGCCGGATCAGTGCGTTTTCGGATTTTATGGCCTGCACCGGCAGTAGTTCGATTGTGGTGATCCCCAGCGCGGTCAGGTGGTCCAGCATCTGCGGTGAGGCGAGCCCGTCAAACGTGCCGCGCAGCGTTTCCGGGACTGCGGGATTGCGGATTGTGCTCCCTTTTACATGTGCCTCGTAGATCACCGTGTTGTCCCAGCCACGTGCAAGTGGCTTGGCATCGGGCGTATAGATCGCAGGGTCGGTGACAACCGATTTGGGCACATAGGCCGCGCTGTCGCGGGAGTCGAAAGACAGATCGGCCTGCGGCGCATACAATTGATAGCCGAATGTTGCTTCATGGTCGGTGAAGCGACCTGACATCTCGCGCGCATAGGGATCAAGCAACAGCTTGTTGATGTTGAACCGATGCCCATGATCGGGATCATAAGGGCCTGCAACGCGATAACCGTATAGCGCCCCGGGTTGCAGGCCCGGCAGATAGCCGTGCCAGATGCTGCCCGTGCGCTCAGGCAGCGGCAGTCGGTGTTCATCACGGCGCCCGTCAGCCGAATAGAGACACAGAAAGACTTGCTGCCCGTTCTCGGAAAACACGGCGAAGTTTGTGCCGCCACCATCGAAATGCGCGCCCAGACGGTGCGGGTTGCCGGGCTCAAACCGGGTGGAAATAGGCGCCTGAAATGTCATGCGACCAACGCGGAATAGAGGTCGGCATAGCCTTTGGCACTATCGTCCCAACCGACCGGATGGCGCATCGCGGCGCGCTGCATGTTTTGCCAGAGATGGGGATCGGCATGGGTATCAACCACCCGATCGATCACCTGCGCCAGCCCTTCGGCGCTGACATTGTCAAAGACGAACCCGGTTGCTGCCTTGGCCGCGATGGCTGCGACATTGGCGTCGATCACGGTGTCGGCAAGTCCGCCGGTGCGTGCGACGACTGGCAAGGTGCCATAGCGCAGGCCGTATAGCTGGGTCAGCCCGCAGGGTTCGAACCGCGAGGGGATCAGGATCGCATCGCTACCCGCCTGCAGCAGATGCGATAGGGGCTCATCATACCCGATGAACGCGCCGACACTGCCAGAATGGTCTTGAACCGCTTGTCTGAACCCGGCTTCCAACTCGGGCTCTCCAGATCCCAGCACGGCAAGCTGCGCACCGCACGCGACCAGATGCGGCACAGCGCTCAGCAGGGCGTCCAGGCCCTTTTGCTGGGTCAACCGGCTGATCACGCAGAACAAGGGGCCGCTCGCGTCAGGGGCAAGCTCCATCCGGTCGCAGATAGTCGCCCGGTTTTCCGATTTGCGCTTCAGGCTGCGGGCGTTGTAGGGGCGGGTGATCTTGTTGTCGTCAGCGGGGTTCCAGCTGTTCAGGTCGATACCGTTGAGTAATCCGCTCAGCACGTCTTTGCGGACGCGCAGCACACCGTCGAGACCCATGCCGAATTCCGGTGTCAGGATTTCGCGTGCATAGCTCGGGCTAACGGTGGTGATGCGGTCGGCGAACATCAGCCCGCCCTTGAGAAAGCTCAGATCGCCGTGATACTCGAGCGCTTCGGGATGGAACCAGTCGCCTTTGAGGCCCAATAGGCCAAGTGCCTGCGGGCCGTAGCGGCCCTGAAATGCGATATTGTGGATGGTGAGGACCGTGCGAGGCTCTGGGCGGCCTTCCATTTTCAGATAGACCGGCGCAAGAGCGGCCTGCCAGTCATGTGCGTGCAGGATGTCGGGCCGGTATCCGTCGATGGCCCTCATGCAGATCCGGGCTGCCGCCTGTGATAGCGCGCCAAAGCGCAGATCGTTATCTGGCCAGTCCTGTCCGCTTTCATCGACATAAAGCCCACCGGGCCGGTCGAAGAGCTGCGGTGCATCAAGCAGCAGCAACGGCACACCTTCGGAGGTGACCCGGATCAGACGCCCGGTGCCGCCCGGCAGGTCGTCAAATCTTGCCACCTCTTCGCCCTGAGGCAGCAGCGGGAACAGGGCCGGGTAAGCGGGCATCAGAACCTGCGCTTCGACGCCAAGGGGTGCGAGTGCGGCGGGCAGCGCGCCCACAACATCTGCCAGCCCGCCGGTTTTGGCAAAAGGCGCGCATTCGGATGCGACCATCAAGACTTGCATGTCACCCTTCCAGCTTGTCGATCATGTCCTGCGTGATCAGACATATCCCGTTATCCGAGCGCCGAAACCGCTTTGCATCGCTTTTTGCGTCCTCGCCAACAATCAAGCCGGGGGGTATTTTCACTCCACGGTCGATCACGACGTTCTTCAAATAGGCGCGGCGCCCGACCTCGGCATAAGGAAGCGCCACGACACCTTCAAGCTGTGAATAGGAGTGGGTTCTGACACCCGTGAACAAAAGGCACCGATAGAGCGTCGAACCTGAGACGATGCAGCCACCCGACACCATCGAAGACACAGCCTGTCCCCGTCGCCCTTCTTCGTTGTGGATGAACTTTGCCGGTGGGGTCAGTTCCGAATAGGTCCAGATCGGCCAGTCGGTGGCATAGATGTCCAGCTCGGGCTTGAAATCGGTCAGGTCGATATTGGCCTGCCAGTAAGCATCGATCGTGCCGACATCGCGCCAATAGGGCTCGGTCTCTAGTCCCGACATCACACAAGAGCGGCTGAACGGATGGGCCTGCGCACCGCCTGACGCAACAATTTCAGGGATGATGTCGCTACCGAAATCATTGCTTGAGGCCGGGTTTTTGGCGTCCTTTTTCAGAACCTCATAGAGATACTCGGCCTCAAAAACATAGATCCCCATACTGGCAAGCGATTTGGTCGGGTCGCCAGGCATGGTCGGCGGTTCGGCGGGTTTTTCGACGAAGTCCAGAATCTTGTCGTTTTCGTCCACAGCCATCACGCCGAACCCTTTGGCTTCGTCGCGCGGAACGGCAATGCAGCCCACGGTCACTTTCGCGCCTGAGCGCACATGCTGCTCGATCATCAGCGAATAGTCTTGCTTATAGATATGGTCGCCCGCCAGGATCAGGACGTATTTTGGACCATAACCTTCGATGATCTTGATGTTCTGGGTCACCGCATCGGCGGTTCCCTTGTACCAGTTGTTTTCGTCCAACTGCTGCGACGCCGGCAGGATATCCAGGCTTTCGTTGCGTTCAGCGCGAAAAAAGCTCCACCCGCGCTGGATATGGCGGATCAGGCTGTGCGCTTTGTATTGCGTCGCCACACCGATGCGGCGGATGCCGGAATTGACGGCGTTTGACAGGGCAAAATCGATGATCCGTGTCTTGCCGCCGAAATAGACGGCCGGTTTGGCGCGAATATCTGTCATCTCCTTGAGGCGACTGCCACGCCCCCCGGCCAGGACAAAGGCCATGGTCTGTCGCGCCAATGCGAGTCTGTCTTCTTTCATGATCGCCTCCCTCCGGCTTGTGGTTCAGGCGTGCCGGTTCTCCGCCAATTCAAAAAATACCGTGGCCAGTGGCGGCACGGTGATCTCGATGGAATGTGAGAACCCATGTGCTCCAATGTCCTGCGCGGACCTGCCGCCCGGGTTGCCGATATCGCTGCCGCCATAGATTGCAGCGTCAGAGTTCAGGCGCTCCTCCCAGTGGCCCGCATGCGGTACGCCCAGACGGAAACCCTCGCGCGGGACGGGGGTAAAATTGGCCACCACAAGCACCGGGCGAACGCCCTCCTTGCCGAAACGCAGCCAGGACAGGATCGAATCCGCCTGATTGCCGCCATCGACCCATTGGAACCCTTCGGGATCGCTGTCGCGCTGATAAAGTGCCGGGGTTTTGGCATAAAAGTGGTTCAGATCGCACACCAGAGCCTGCATGCAGCGATGGGGCTCTTGATCAAGCAGGTGCCAATCAAGGCTTGTCTCGTTGTTCCATTCCTGCGCCTGGGCAAACTCGCCGCCCATGAACAGTAGCTTCTTGCCCGGATGCCCCCACATGAAGCCGAAATAGGCGCGCAGATTGGCAAAGCGTTGCCAGTCATCCCCGGGCATCCGGCCCAGAAGCGAGCCTTTGCCATGCACGACCTCATCATGGCTGAGCGGCAGGATGAAGTTTTCCGAGAACGCGTAATGCAGTCCAAAGGTCATCTTGTCGTGGTGATATTTCCGGTTGATCGGATCCTCGGACATGTAGCGCAGGGTGTCGTTCATCCACCCCATGTTCCATTTGAAGCCAAAGCCAAGTCCGCCGCTATCCGTAGGTGCGCTGACCCCCGGAAAGGCGGTGGATTCCTCGGCAGCAGTCAGGATGCTGTCATCAGCCCCGTAGACCACCTCGTTCATACGCTGCATGAAGGCAATCGCTTCGAGGTTCTCGCGCCCGCCATGCTGGTTTGGAACCCATTCGCCCTCTTTGCGGGAATAGTCGCGATAGAGCATCGAGGCCACCGCATCCACCCGCAATCCGTCGATATGATATTCCTCGAACCAGAACCGCGCATTGGCGATCAGAAAGTTCTGCACCTCGCTGCGCCCATAATTGTAGACCAGCGTGTTCCAGTCCGGGTGATAACCTTCCTTGGGGTCGGCATGTTCATAAAGCGCGGTACCATCGAAGCGGGCCAAGCCATGTTCATCAGTTGGGAAATGACCCGGCACCCAGTCGATGATCAGCCCCAGTCCCGCGTTGTGGCAGGCATCGACGAAGGCGCGAAATTCATCAGGCGTGCCAAACCGCGAGGTCGGGGCAAAGAGCCCCACCGGCTGATAGCCCCAGGACCCGCCGAAGGGATATTCGGAAACTGGCGTCAATTCGATATGGGTAAAGCCCATGTCGCTTGCATACCCAACCAGTTGTTGGGCATGTTCCTGATAGGTGAGCGAGCGGTTGCCCTCTTCGGGAACGCGACGCCAGCTTTCCAGATGCACCTCGTAGATCGAGATTGGCTGGTCGATCTTCTGCTTCGCGCCGCGTGCCTGCATCCAGCCTGCATCGGACCAGTCATAACCGCGCAGATCCCGCACGACCGAGGCGGTTTTTGGCGGATGCTCGGCGCCAAATCCAACCGGGTCCGCCTTAAGGGGCAGCAAGCCGTGATCGCCACTGAGAACTTCGTATTTGTAGTTCATCCCGTCGGTGATGCCTGGCAGGAAAATCTCGTGTGTTCCGGTCGCTCCGCGCCGCCGCATTACATGGCGCCGCCCGTCCCAGCCGTTGAAATCGCCGACAACAGACACCCGCGCCGCGTTGGGCGCCCAGACCGCAAAATGCGTGCCCTCGACCCCTTCATGGGTTCCGACATGGGCACCAAGCGCGCGCCAGAGTTCGCCATGAGTGCCTTCACCCAGCAGGTGTTCATCAAGATCGCCCAGCCTGGGTCCAAAGCCATAGGCGTCATATTCTTCCCAAACGTCGCTGCCCCGGCTCAGGCGCAGCTTGTACGCAAAGCGGTTCTTGCGGCGCGGGATCACCGCGGCAAACAGACCCTCCGCCACCGGGTCAAGAGTGCAGAGCTTACGGCCCGTCTTTGCATCCAGAACATCGACCCCGTCCGCTTCTGGCCGCAACGCGCGTAGAACCAGCCTGTTATCCTGCCGGTGCAATCCGAGCACGGCAAACGGGTCACCATGTTGCCCCGCCACCAGCGCGGTTGCGTCGGCCGGGTCGACAAGCTCTGCCGCAATGTTCATGCGGAACGCTCCAGCGCCGAGCTTGGTGCGTCCGCCTGCCAGATGTCCCTGGCATATCCCCGGATCGTCCGATCCGACGAGAACCACCCCATGCTGGCGGTGTTCATCAGCGCCATCGACGCCCAGTTCTGCGGGTTCTGAAAAACGATATCGGCGCGGCGCTGGGTGTCGTAATAGCTGTCGAAATCACAGGTCACCAGGAAATGGTCATGATCATACAGCATCCCGATCAGGCCATGATAGCGATAGGGGTCTTCGGGCGAGAAGAGGCCCTCGAATATCTGTCCCAGCACCCGTTGCAGGCGTGGGCTGGCCTCGATCGCGTTGCGTGAGAATCCGTGCTGACGGCGGCGATCCACCACCTCGCTGGCGGTCAGTCCGAAGAGAAAGAAGTTCTCGCTGCCGACATGATCGCGGATCTCGACATTTGCGCCGTCCAGTGTGCCGATGGTCAGAGCGCCGTTCAGGGCAAATTTCATATTGCCCGTGCCCGACGCCTCTTTGCCGGCTGTCGAGATTTGCTCTGACAGATCGGCGGCGGGGATCAGACGTTCCGCCATCGTAACGTTGTAATTCGGCGGAAATACGATCTTGAGCCGACCCTTCGTGGCTGGGTCGGCGTTCACCACGCGGGCGACATCGTTGATCAGATGGATGATCTGTTTGGCCAGGACATAGCCCGGTGCCGCCTTGCCGCCAAAGATCTTCACGCGCGGCGTCCAGTCCCTGTCGGGATCGTCGCGCATCTCGTTCCAAAGCGCGACCGTTTCCAGCAGGTTCATCAGCTGCCGTTTGTATTCGTGAATACGCTTGATTTGCACGTCGAACATCGCGTCGGGGTCCAGCGCGACGCCGCAGGTCTCGCCAATCCAGTTGGACAGCGCCACCTTGTTGCTGCGCTTAGCCTGCTGGAATGCCGCAATGAACTCTGAATCCGTGCGCTTGGCCTTTAGCGCCGTAAGCTGTTCCAGATCGCTAACCCAGGCCTCGCCAAGCTGGTCATTGATCAAGCCGCGCAGCGCCGGGTTGCAGCCATGCAGCCACCGACGCGGCGTGATGCCGTTGGTCTGGTTCACGATGCGCTTGGGGTGGATGCGGTGCAGGTCGGCAAACACCGTTTCCTTGACCAGCTCTGTATGCAAGGCCGAGACGCCATTAACCTTATGCGCCATGACAAAGGCCAACTCTCCCATGCGTATTTCGCCATGCTCCAATATGCAGGGACTGCCGGGGAATTCGGTCTGCTGCGCCTCTTCGATGACACGGATGATCTCCAGATGTCTAGGTAGAACGCGCGCGAACAGTGACTCAGGCCAGCGTTCCAGTGCCTCGGGCAGCAGCGTATGATTTGTGTAGGCAAGGCAGCGGCGCGCCAGTGCGATCGCTTCGGGCAACGGCACCCCGTGTTCGTCCACTAATAGCCGCACGAGCTCCGGCCCGGCAATGGCGGGATGGGTATCATTGAGCTGGATGGCAACATGGTCGGGCAGGGCGCGAATGTCGTATTGCTCGTCCATATGGCGCCGCAACAGATCCATGATCGACGCCGCAGTAAAGAAGTATTCCTGCTTCAGCCGCAGCTCCTTACCATTCTCTGTCGTATCATCGGGATAAAGCACCCGCGAAATTGTGCGCGCCAATGCCTCCGACCGGCTGGCGGCGAGGTAGTCGCCCCGGTTGAAGCTGTCCAGATCGAAAGGGGTGATCGGTTTTGCGGACCAAAGCCGCAATGTGTTGCCCCATTCACCCTTCCAGCCAACAACAGGCGTGTCGAACGCAGTCGCGACCACACCGCTGTCGGGATGCCAGGTGGCGCGCCCATCGCTGTGGCTGACATGGCCACCGAAGCCGATGGAATGATGCACTTCGGGGCGCTCGAATTCCCAGGCGTGGCGTTGGGACAACCATGTCTCGGGCTGTTCGGCCTGCTCGCCTTCGACAAAGCTCTGCTCAAACAGGCCATGCTCATAGCGGATGCCATAGCCAAAGGCCGGGATACCCAGCGTCGCCAGAGAATCCATGAAACAGGCCGCCAGACGACCAAGCCCGCCATTGCCGAGCGCCGCATCGGGCTCGTCATGAACGATCGTATCATATTGCTGGCCGAGCGCTTCCATGGCGTCTCGGGCCTCAGCTTCGAGTCCGAGGTTCGAGATCATGTCTTCGATCAGACGCCCGATCAAAAACTCCATCGACAGGTAATACACGCGCTTGGAGGAATTCGTTTCGGTTGTGCGGGTGCTGTCGATCCATACATCGACAAGACGGTCGCGCAGAACCAGTGACAGCGCCATGCGCCAGTCCTGGAGGGAGGCAGTCTGCGAGTCTTTCCCAAGAGAATATCGCAGTCGTTTAAGAATATCGTTTTTCATGCAGCCGAAGATGCCTCGCCCTTGCCCCCCGCCGCAACTCATAATCCACCCATTTGGCCGGTTTTAGCCCTATTTGCGTGCTGTATTTCCAAGAATTCGGAACGTTTTGGAGCCGCATCAGGGTTTTGTTCCCTGACCCATACGCACCGTGGATTTGCGTGGCTTCGAAAAATCTTCGCTTTTGATAGGACCAAAATGGCCGATGGGGCTTGAGACATCTCAAGTTCGGAGCGAAGATGTATGCATATTTTTAGAATATGTTGACATAGGGCTGTCCAACGTTGTTATTTTGCACGGTATTTTGTCGTACCAAAGTGGAAGAATTTAGATGTTTGGCCGCCTCTTGCACTCAGCTCTGCCCGGGCGAAGGGAACCGGCGGTTGGGAAAGTCGGCCTCAAAGCGCTTGATGCCATCCATAGACTGCCATCGTGACCGTCATCACCGCCATCGAAACGCGAATGTTTCACATTCCGTTGGCTGAGGTGCTGGTCGACGCGAAACACGGGGATCATCATTTTTTCGAGCTGATCACAGTGACGGTACGTCTTGCCGATGGCAGCGAGGGGACCGGCTATACCTATACCGGCGGTAAGGGCGGGCATGCTATTGTCGCGATGATCGACTACGATCTGACACCGTTTCTGATTGGGCAGCCGGCGGAGAATATCGAAGACCTCTATGAGGCGATGCAATGGCATCTGCACTACGTCGCGCGCGGCGGCATCGCCTCTTTTGCGATTTCCGCCGTTGATATCGCGCTCTGGGATCTGCGCGGAAAACGGACCGGCCAGCCGCTCTGGCGCATGGCGGGCGGGGCGGGGCGGTCCTGCAAGGCCTATTGCGGCGGCATCGACCTGGGGTTCGACCTGCCGAAGCTGCTGTCGTCGGTACAAGGATATCTGGATCGCGGCTTTAACGGGGTGAAGATCAAGATCGGGCAGCCGACCTTGGCCGAGGACGTGAACCGCATCAAAGCTGTACGCGACCTGATCGGTCCCGATATCGCATTCATGGTGGATGCGAATTATGCGATGTCGGTGCCACAGGCCATCGCGGCGGCCGAGGCGTTTGCCCCGTTCGACCTGCTATGGTTCGAAGAGCCGGCGATTCCGGATGACTACGCCGGGTATGGTCAAATCGCCGACGCGACCGGAATGCCGCTGGCCATGGGCGAGAACCTGCATACCATCCATGAATTCGACTACGCGTTTGCGCAGGCCAAGCTCAGCTATATTCAGCCCGACGCTTCGAATTGCGGCGGCATTACCGGCTTTCTTCAGGTCGCCGAGCGCGCGCTATCGCATGGTGTGCCCGTGTGCAGTCACGGCATGCAGGAGTTGCATGTTAGCCTGGTCTCGGCCCGCCCCAACGCTGGTTGGATCGAGGTGCATTCCTTTCCCATCGACAGCTATACGACGCGCCCTCTGGTCGTTGAAGATCATCTGGCAATTGCGCCAGATGTGCCGGGTATCGGCGTCACATTCGACTGGGCGAAACTCGACGCTGCGAACCAACTGCCGGAGGCCAAGGCGTAGATTCGCGAGGCATGGCGCTCAAGACGTGAGGCGTCATCAACCGGCTGGGAAAACGGCTGTCTTCTTGACTGTCCCGTAAACAAAACTGGTATCGATGGAGGCGATTCCTCCAATCGGATGAATGCGATTTCGGATGAAGCCCTCATAGGCCTCAAGGTCCGACACGAGCACCCGCAACTGGTAGTCCATGGCCCCGGTCAGTACATGGCATTCGAGAACCTCATTGATCATTCGAACCCGCTTTTCGAAATTCTGAACATCCGTTTCATTGTGGCGTTCCAGCCGAATGCGCACGAAGACGGTAATGGCCATCCCATAAGCGGCAGGGTCCACGTCGGCGCAGTATCCCTTGATGACCCCCTTGGCCTCCAGATTCTTGACCCGGCGCAGGCAGGGCGAGGGTGACAGGTTTACAGCATCAGAAAGATCCTGATTGGTCATGCGGCCGTCCCGCTGAAGGGCGCGTATGATCTGTCTGTCTTTGTCGTCCATGACATCCCCGATGTGGCAGATTATGCTAATCATTAGACCGCTTGTGGTATGATTGGCAATTAAATGCTCGGCGTAAGGGCGTAAATTGGTCTTCAACAGGATTCAGGAGACAGCCATGACCCGTTCCACCGGCTTTGCCACCCGCGCCATCCATCATGCCTACAACCCGCTGGAAAATGGCGGCGCTCTGACCCCGCCGTTGCATTTGACCTCGACCTTTTCGTTCGAAACAGCCGAGGCCGGTGGCGAGATGTTCGCGGGCGAACGCGAAGGACATATCTACAGCCGCATATCGAACCCCACCTGCGATCTTCTTGAGCGTCGCATTGCCACGCTTGAGGGTGCCGAGGCCGGGTTGGCCCTTTCCAGCGGCATGGGGGCGATCACTGCCGTGTTGTGGACCCTGCTGTCGCCCGGGGATGAGGTGATCGTCGACAAGACACTCTACGGCTGTACCTTTGCCTTCATGCGCCACGGTCTGGCGAAATGGGGTGTCACGATCACACATGTCGATATGACGGACCCCGAAAACCTGCGCGCGGCGGTGTCGGACAAAACCCGCGTGGTCTATTTCGAAACCCCGGCCAACCCGAATATGCGACTTGTCGATATCGCCGCCAATGCAGAGATCGCGCATTCGGTCGGGGCGCAGGTCGTTGTCGACAATACCTATGCCAGCCCCTATCTCACCCGCCCGATCGAACATGGTGCGGATATCGTTCTGCATTCTGCCACCAAATATCTCGGTGGGCACGGGGATGTGGTTGCTGGCCTTGTCGTAGGCACCGCAGAGCAGATTGCCGAGATCCGTCTTGTCGGCATGAAGGACATGACCGGGGCGGTGATGGCGCCCTTCAACGCGATGCTCATTCTGCGAGGGTTGAAAACGCTCAATCTCCGCATGGACCGCCATTGTGCCTCAGCCAGGGTCGTGGCCGATTTCCTCGAAGCTCACCCCGCCGTCGAAACCGTGTCTTTCCCTGGGCTTGAGAGCTTTGCGCAGCACGATGTCGCGTTGCGGCAAATGTCCCAATCCGGCGCGATGATCGCGTTTGAGGTTAAGTCCGGCCTGACCGGTGGGATCGCCCTCATGAACGGTCTCAGCATGATCCAGCGCGCCGTCTCGCTGGGCGATGCAGAAACCCTGATCCAGCATCCGGCGTCGATGACCCACTCCACCTATACGCCCGAGGAACGGGCCGAGCATGGTATCAGTGATGGCCTGATCCGCCTGTCGGTCGGGCTTGAGGATGTCGAGGATATCCTCGCAGATATGGAACAAGCCCTGCCTTACCCCGCGCGCAACGCCGCCTGAACCCGGAGATCACCATGCATCCTGACTCCGCCCAACTGAAGATTGTCGAGCAGCGGCTGCTGTGGTTGTCGCATTGGATGATCCACCATGCCAACCATGTCCGGCCCAAGGTGGACGGGATCAAGATCGGCGGGCATCAGGCGTCCTCGGCGTCGATGGTGTCGATCATGACGGCCCTGTATTTCTCGGCGCTGCGGCCAGAGGACAGGGTGGCGGTCAAACCCCATGCGTCGCCGGTCTTTCACGCCATGCAATACCTCATGGGCAACCAGACCCGCGAGAAGATGGAGAACTTCCGCGGGTTCGGCGGGGTGCAGAGCTATCCCAGCCGCACCAAGGATATCGACGACGTGGATTTCTCGACCGGGTCAGTGGGGCTGGGCGTAGCGATCACCTCATTTGCGTCGATCATCCAGGATTACATCAAGGCCAAAAGCTGGGGCGCCGATGCCCCGATGGGGCGCATGGTGGCGCTGGTCGGGGATGCCGAACTGGACGAAGGCAATATTTATGAGGCGTTGCAGGAAGGCTGGAAGAATGGCCTGCGCAATACGTGGTGGATCATCGATTACAACCGCCAGTCACTGGACGGCATCGTGCGCGAAGGGTTGTTTGAGAGGATCGAGAAGATCTTTGATGCCTTTGGCTGGGACGTCGTGCGCGTAAAATACGGCGTGCTGCAGCGCGCCGCATTCGAAGAACCCGGAGGGGAGCAACTGCGCGACTGGATCGACGCCTGCCCCAACCAGGACTATTCAGCGCTGACCTTCATGGGCGGTGCAGTCTGGCGTCAGCGCCTGATGGATGATCTGGGCGATCAAGGGGACGTAACAGCCCTTATTGAACGGCGCACGGATACCGAACTTGCGGCGCTGATGGAAAATCTTGGTGGCAACTGCGTCGAGACCATGGCCCAGGCATTTGCTGCGATTGATCATGATCGCCCGACCTGTTTTCTGGCCTATACGGTAAAAGGTTGGGGTACACCCATTGCCGGCCACAAGGACAATCATGGCGGGCTGATGAATAGCAGCCAATTTGCTCAGTGGCAGGCTCATATGGGGGTGGCCGCAGGCGACGAATGGGAGCCTCTTGCCACGGTGCCTGATCCCGAGGCGTTCACGCGCTTTCTTTCGAGGGTCCCATTTTTTGCCGAAGGGCCGCGGCGCTATCAAGATGACAAGCTGGACGTACCATCCATCGGGATCGACACAAGCCGTGAGGTTTCGACCCAGATGGCTTTTGGCAAGATCCTGGATGATCTGTCCAAAGGGGATAGCGCACTGGCCGTGCGCATCGTGACCACATCACCCGACGTCACCGGCACAACCAGCCTTGGCCCTTGGGTGAACCGACGCAAGCTGTTTTCCCGATCCGAACAGGCCGACGCTTTCATTGAGCATCGCATCCCATCGACCGCAAAATGGGAGTTTACGCCCAAAGGGCAGCATATCGAACTTGGCATCGCCGAAATGAACCTGATGCTGCTTCTGGGCGCAGCCGGGCTGTCACATTCCTTGTTCGGCAAGCGGCTGATCCCTATTGGTACGGTCTATGATCCCTTTGTCTGCCGCGGGCTCGATGCGCTGAACTACGCCTGCTATCAGGATGCGCGGTTCCTGTTGGTGGGCACGCCTTCGGGTGTGACGCTGGCCCCGGAAGGCGGTGCGCACCAATCCGTCGGCACCCCGCTGATCGGCATGAGCCAGGACGGGCTGGCCGCCTTTGAACCCGCCTTTGCCGATGAATTGGCCGTGATCATGGAATGGGCCTTCAACTATCTTCAGCGCGACGGTGAGGGGCAACCGGACGAACGCACCTGGCTGCGAGACGAAACCGGTGGTTCGGTTTATCTGCGCCTGACCACCAACCCGATCGAGCAACCGGGCAAGCGCGTTGACGATGAATTCCGCCAGGGGGCCATCGATGGGGCCTATTGGCTGCGCAAGCCGGGCCCGAATTGCGAAGTTGTGATCGCCTATCAAGGCACCGTTGCGCCAGAGGCAATCAGGGCCGCCGGAATGATTGGGGAAGGCCGCCGGGATATCGGTGTGCTTGCTGTCACCTCGGCTGATCGGCTGAACGCCGGATGGACGGCCGCTCAACGCGCACGCTCGCGCGGCAATCAGGCGGCACGATCCCATATCGAAACGTTGATGTCGGACCTCGCGCCTCACTGCAAACTGATCACCGTCATCGACGGGCATCCGGCGACACTTTCGTGGTTGGGCGGCGTGCATGGGCATCAGACTATCTCAATGGGTGTCGAGCACTTTGGTCAGAGCGGCACGATCGGCGATCTTTATCGCCATCATGGTATCGATGCCGACGCCATCGTCGAGAAAGTGAACGCACTGACGATCGGGAAACAGGTATTCCGTCGAGACCTCGGTCTCGTCAAACCTTAAAAATCACTTCCAAATGGTCGGATCTTGCCGGTGAGGCACCGTGTTTAGAGGCGGCAAGGGCGCAATCTGGTCCAAATACCGCATGACACTTTTCGGACCGCGCTCAGAAGTCGATCTCGACGCCGGGCAGGCTGAGGGCTTTCATCATGTCGCGCAGCTCCTGCCGGGCGGCGACATTCGAGATGTTGAGCTGCTTGACGCCGATATCCTTGAGGTCCAGCAGGGTCAGGCCGCGCGGGAACAATTCGCGGAAGATAACCCGCTCGGAAAAGCCCGGCGCGATGCGGAAACCGATCCGGTCGGACAGCATCTTGAGCGCGCGTTCCATCTTTTCCTTGTTCACCATGCGCTGGGTGCCGACACGGTTGCGTAACACGACCCAGTCGATCGGTTTCAACCCGGCCTGCGCGCGCAACTGGCGGGCGTTCCAGACCATCTCGGAATAGACCGAAGGACCGACGATAGCCTCGCCCTTGGAATCCGTGCGCGCCAGCAGATCGAAATCGATGAAGCTGTCATTCAGCGGCGTGACCAGCGTATCGGCCAGCGAGTGCGCCACCTGACTGAGCCGTGTATGCGAGCCGGGACAGTCGATCAGGATATAGTCGCTGTCGGTTTCAAGTGAGCCAACAGCGGCGGACAGGCGGTGGTCATAGATGTTCTCGCCCGGTTTCAGCGTCTGCGGGTCGATCTCGGGCAGGTCGTGGTTAACCGGGCCGGGCAGGTCGATCTCGGCATCGCGCAGAAAGCTGCGGCGGTTTTCGAAATAGCGCCCGAGGCTGCGCTGGCGAAGATCAAGGTCCAGCGTGTTGACCTTGTATCCCATCCGCGCAAGGGCGGTGGCCACATGCATCGATACCGTCGATTTCCCCGCGCCGCCTTTTTCGTTTCCGACGACAATGATATGTGCCATGCCTGTGTGTCCCACATTCCGCGCGATTGTCTCCGCGCTGTTGGGCCGCACTATATGTTGTGTGCCTTGCAAAGGGAAGCGGTGTCGCACCTGTTTGTATCGGCAATGTTGCTTGGCGAACAATCAAGGCATCCGGCTTGTCGAAGGGCAAACTGCACCCGCCATTCACCCCACAGCCAGAGCGATACAAAAGTTTTATAATTCATGCGAAACTGGTAACCTCATGGGCTTACAAGAAATTGTATTTCAGTGCCGGGTGAGTTGGGACGGCAATGATCCGTGCCCCTCCTCGCTCCTTCAGCGCGCAATGCGTGCGTTCTGCCTAAGAGGAGACGCCTCGTGTCGATTTTTCATAATATCTTCGGACTGATCGGTGATCTGACCTGGGGATTTGCCCTGATCCCGATGCTCGTGGTGTTTGGTGTGTTCATCACCCTGATGACCCGCTTTGTGCAGCTCGAATACTTCACTCGCATGTTCCGCGTGCTGTCAGGCAAGAATAAACCCGGCGACCCCAATGCGATCTCGGCGCGCGAGGCGCTGCTGTTGTCGGTTGGGGGGCGCGTCGGTGGCGGCAATATCGCGGGCGTCGCCGTGGCGATCAGCCTTGGCGGGCCGGGCGCGGTGTTCTGGATGTGGGCGATTGCGCTGCTGGGCATGGCGACCAGTCTGGTGGAATGCTCGCTGGCGCAGCTTTACAAACAAAGGCAACCCGACGGGATGTTCCGGGGCGGCCCGGCGCGCACCATCATCCATGGGTTGGGCCGCGAGTATCGCTGGCTGGCGCTGGTCTATGCGGTCTGCCTGATCGCGTCTTTTGCATTTGGCTTCAACGCGTTTCAGGGCAATACCGTGGCCGGCGCGGTGCAGGACAGCATGGGGATCGACCGGGTTTGGACCGGGCTGCTGCTGGCGGGGATTTCGGGCTTTATCGTATTTGGTGGCATTCACAGGATCACCAAGGTTGCCGATGTGGTGGTTCCGATCATGGCCGTGGCCTATATCGCGATGGCACTGGTGGTGATCCTGCTCAATATCGGTGAGGTTCCGGGCGTGATCGTCTCGATCGTGGCAAATGCCTTCGGTATCGAAGAAGCGGTCAGCGGCGGCATGGGCGCGGCACTTGCGCAAGGCTTGCAGCGCGGGCTGTTTTCCAACGAGGCGGGGCTGGGTTCGGCCCCAAACGTGGCGGCGACAGCGGATGTGCGTCACCCGATCAGCCAGGGCATCACCCAGTCCTTCTCGGTGTTCATCGATACGATCTTCATATGCAGCTGCACCGCTTTTGTGGTGCTGTTGGGCGATATCTATGTGCCGGGTGCGGAAGGGGTGGACGGCATTGCCCTGACCCAGCAATCGCTGGCGTCGCATCTGGGCGCATGGTCGCAATATCTGCTGTCCTTCATGCTGCTGCTCTTTGCCTTCAGTTCGATCATCTACAACTACTATCTGGGTGAAAACGCGCTGAGCTTCATCACCAAGGCGCGCAACTCACTTCCCATCCTGCGGGTCGGAGTGATCCTCGTGGTGCTGCTGGGGGCGATTGCACCCGGCGCCACGGCGGTCTTCTTCTTCTCGGATCCGCTGATGGGGCTGCTGGCGGTGGTCAATCTGGTGGCGTTGATGATGCTGATGCCCATTGCACTGCGACTGCTCGGGGATTTCCGCAAGCAGTTGAATTCCGGGGTAGAGCGACCGGTTTTCGATCCCGAGGCATTTCCCGATCTCGATATCGACCGCGCTGCATGGTCAGGCGTGCGCGATGCGGATGGCGGCTGATCCTTGGCCAAGGGGACGGGAAGGTTAGTAAAGCGCCCTTTCAATCGGCTGGGTCGGGCTGGGCACCATACCCCAGCCGGTCATCTGGCGCAGGTCGATCTCAATGTTCCGGCAGAGCGTTGAAATCGGCACATCGGTCACGCCGCCGTCAAACGGGTCTTCCATCGAGGCGCTGACCTGCTCTGTCACGTAAAACACCCAGCAGACCAGCCCGCCGATAGGTGCAAGGCTCAACCAATCGTGGAATGCCGAAAGCAGGAACGTGACGTTGAACTCCCACCCTATGTCTCGTTGATCATGAAAGGCAAACGGGAGCAAAAAAATGAAAATCCAGCTGAAAATACGCCCAACCTCGGCGATTTGGCGCGGGAAAGGTGTGTTCTTGATGCGCTCACATCGACCTTGGGCATCTGCAAGGCGCGCCAAACGTTCCATCAACGCCACTTGCCAATAGGGTTCAATTTTTCCGGTCTGGGCAAGCGATGAAACCATCTCGCCTTGCCGCTTGAGCAGGAAAACCGCCTTGTTGTCTTTGTCTACCAAAAGCGGCAGGTCTTCGCCCAGCTGCTTTGCGCGCCAGCTTTCGGTCGTTTGATGTAATTCGAGGCGATTGCTCTGCCACTCGTGGCCAAACATCCAGGGTTTTCGGCCACGACTAACGCGAGAGGAGGTACGGAGCTGGTAGGCCAGCATATTCAGCCAGGCGATATGTCGTTCGATCAGTGCGCGCCGGATTTCCTCGTCGACCGGCGTGCCATCTTTGCCGACCAGATTTGAGATCACATTACCCCAATCTCGACTTGCGTTGACAACCTCACCCCAAATATTTCGGGCTTCCCACCACCGGGCGAAGGCGGACGTGTTTTTGAACCCGAGGAAGAAGGCCACCGTCAAGCCAAGCACGGTGACAGGCGGGCTGAGATCGACCGTAACAAAGTCATCGACCATCACCACAATTGCGGTCCAAGCGAGCACTACGAAAATGAACCCGCGAGAGTCTTTCAGCATGCGTCTGACGCTGATGCCGTTATGCAGTATCATGACTGGGAAGTGCCCCGCCCGAGACGTGCCAGAGTACTCCCGCTCAGATTGCTATTTCTCCGCACTCTTGCCAGCTCGCTTTTTTGGTCCACTGCTGCGAAAACTAGTAGAGCTCTGTGTCAATGTCACGGCTCAACTCCACAAGGCAGTCAACGACACGAAATGAAAAAGGCCGCCCCGAAGGACGGCCTTGAATCTGCGAGGCGGTGAGCGTTTAGAAGCCCAGGCCTTCGTATTTCTTCTTGAACTTCGATACGCGGCCGCCGGCATCCATCAGGCGGGTGTTGCCGCCGGTCCAGGCCGGGTGCACCGAGGGGTCGATATCCAGCGCCATCTGGTCGCCTTCTTTGCCCCAGGTCGAGCGCATCTGCACAACCGTGCCGTCGGTCATTTTGACGTCGATCACGTGATAGTCGGGATGAGTGTCTTTTTTCATGGGTCCGCTCCTTACGCCTGGGCGCCAGCCTTGGGCTTGTAGTGGGTGTCTTCTGCGATACGGGCGGATTTACCGCGGCGCGAGCGCAGATAGTACAGTTTGGCGCGACGGACGCGGCCACGGCGAACAACAGTGATGCTGTCGATATTGGTCGAGAACAGCGGGAACACACGTTCCACGCCTTCGCCAAAGGAAATCTTGCGAACGGTGAACGACCCGGCAATGCCATTGCCGTTCTTGCGGCTGATGCAGACGCCTTCGTAGTTCTGCACGCGCGAGCGTGTGCCTTCGGTCACCTTGTAGCCGACGCGAATGGTGTCGCCGGGTTTGAAATCGGGAATGTCCTTCCCAAGAGCGGAGATCTGCTCCGCTTCAAGCTGTGCGATCAGGTCCATCTGATCTACTCCTATCTGCTCGTGGTTGATCCACGAAGGTGGTGTCGCCTCAGAGCTCTTGGTCTTCACCGAGTCCGCCGTAGCGCCCGCCAGAGATCAGGTCGTCATTTCTTCGGTTTTCGGATCTGTGGCCATCGACCTGTCGAAGAAACAGGCAAACCAATAAACCCAAGCCGGGCGACTCGTCTCTGAGCCCCGGCCAGCGGTGTATAAGAGCAGATGCGCCACAGATCAAGAGGCCCCGACCATGGCAGGGCCCGCATGATTGACGATTCAGGTCTGGTCGTCGGTATCGGCCTCAGGCGCGTTCTTTTTGACCGACTCGATGCCATTGTCGCGCCCCGAGGCGCTGGCATAGCTTTGCGAGGTGCCGATCACCTGACCGTTGCTGGCCTTGAGATTGAACATATGCTTGCCGGCGGCGGTTTCCTTGCGCTCATAGCGCCCATCGTCACCGGCGTTTTCTTTGACCGATTTGATGCCGTTTTCAGCGCTGGCCTTTTGCTTATAGCCCTCGCTGGCCAGAATGTTTTCGCCATTGCCCGCCTTCAGTCGAAAACGGAATTCACCGGATTTGTCAGTGTAGAGTTCGAATTTTGCAGCCACGGCTTCCCTGTCCCTCGGTTATTTCTGTGGGCTGAGCTTACACAGCCGTGGCGTTCTGCGGCAACAGGCGATTTTGGCATGGCCAGTCGCGCGCGGTTGGCGCGTCCGGCCCTATCCCTGGCGCTGTAATCAGAACGAATTTGCCTCCGTCTGCTGCAACCCGCCGCCGACCAGCTGATCCAGCAGAACCCACCGTTGCTCGGGGCTGCTGGTGTTGAGCTGCTGCAGCTCGGCTGCCGTAAGCTCGCGCCGCTCGAAGCCGCGCCGCGACAGGCACCGGTCGATGCCGTTATATTCGCCATTGGTCCGGATATCCTGCTCATTGGCGGCAACGATGACGACACCAACGAGCCCGCCCAGAACGAACCCTCCGGCATATCCACCCACAACGGCGTTGCGCCCCGATTGTGGCGCGGTTGGTGCGCAAGCCTGGAATGCGGCGCGCGCGCTGTCGAGGTTTTGACCCGGCTGGTAAGGCACAGAAGGTCCCGGCAATTGGCCACAGGCCGACAGCAGCGTGACCGCAGCCAAAGCAATCCGTTTCATGGAAGAGTCCCCAGATAGTTATTTCAGTAAATGCAGCAGACGACTCTCCTTTAACGGGTAGAATCGTTCAAAAAGATGGCACGAGGCCTAATCATGTGAATTTTCTTGGATGGCAGGTATCGAGACGCAAAAAAGAGGCCTTGGGCCCGCGTCAGCCCTCACTATCCGGTAGTTTGCGCCACAGGTCTGGGCGGCGGGTGCGGGTGATTTCCTTGCTCATGTCCCGCCGCCACTCTGCCACCTTGCCGTGGTGACCGGACATCAGCACATCGGGGATCGTGCGGCCCTTCCATTCGGCGGGGCGCGTATATTGAGGGTGCTCCAGCAGGCCCGAGGAAAAGCTCTCCTCCTCGGTCGAGGCCTGGTTGCCCAACACACCCGGGATCAGGCGGACCGTGGCGTCGATCAGCGCCTGCGCCGCGATCTCGCCGCCGGTCATCACGAAATCGCCCAGCGACACCTCCTGAATGCCGTAATGCTCCAGCACCCGTTCATCGACGCCCTCGAACCGACCGCAAAGCAGGGTAACGCCGTCAGCGCGTGCCAGCGACTGCATCATCCGCTGGTCCATGGGCCGTCCGCGCGGGCTGAGATAGATCATCGGCCAGTTGCCCTGAACCCCCGCCATTGTGTGTTCAATCGCGTCGCCCAGCACGTCCGGGCGCAGCACCATACCCGCGCCGCCACCGGCTGGGGTGTCATCCACGTTGCGATGCTTGCCGACGCCGAACTGCCGAAGATCAACGGTTTCCAACTGCCACAGCCCCTCCTGCAGGGCTTTGCCGGTCAGGCTTTCGCCCAGCACGCCGGGAAAGGCGCTGGGAAAGAGCGTGATGATCTTGGCTTTCCACACGCCATGCAGGTCTGGCGTGGCGGACATGAGTTCCTGAGGCCGCAGTGTCGGGCGAATCGCCTTGCGACCATGAGATTTGCTTGGCGCTGTCATGGGGTGCTTGTAAAACAAACCCAAGCCTAAGCAACCATAAGCATATTGAGGCGGCAGTGACACAGATTGAAATCAACCGGCCCGTTGCGGCCGGCCCTTCCCTGTTGGAGGATGAGACGGTCGCGTTGTGGCGCGATGTTGCGGCAGAAATAGGCTGGCCGGTGCGGCCGGTCTCGATGCGGTCGCTCAAGCTGGATTCCAGCCGGTCGGTGGCGGTTGTCAAAATTACCGGACCGGATGCAAAAGCAGTTGTTTTGAAGGGTGAATTTGGCCGGTTTCGCCCTGATCGTCTGGCCCGCGATCTGGAGGCGCTGGATCGGGCCCGCACCATACTCGCGCCGTTTCCGGACCTCGCCGTACCCAAGATAATGTGGCGCGATCCGGCGCGCGGCGTGTCGATCCAGTCTTTCGTGCCGGGCGATAGTGGTCGCAAGGCGCTGTCCTGGGCGCGGTTCGGTCTTGGTGATCGCGCCGCGATCCTGCGCCGGTGCGGACGCTATGCCGCAGCCCTGCATCGGGGCGGGATGGATCAGATTGGCGGCTTCCGGCCCGGTCGCTTTCTGGGTGGTGTGTCGGAACGCGCGGCAAAAGTTCGGCAAGGTGTATTGGCAATGCCCAAACCCAAGCGGTTTCTGGGCCTTTGCGCCTATCTGCACCGCGCCGGGCGTCGCTGCCGCAGTGCCCCGGCGCAGCTATGTCGCATCCATGGCGATTTCCATCTGCTCAACCTGATCGTTGCCGATGACCGGCTGACCGCGATTGATTTCCGCAGCCGCAAGCAGGGGTATGGCTATGGCGACCTGGCCCGGTTCTGGCTGAACGCCGGAGAGTCGTTCGATCCGCAGGATCGCGAAGCGCTGGGGTTTGCCGGGCTGCCTCTGGCCGATCTGCAGGCGTTGGAAGAAGGCTATGGGCATCGCGCCCATGAGGACCCGGTTTTTGTCTTTCTCTTTGCTCACCAGATGTACACGGAATGGAGCAAACTGGCCCGAACCGGCGGTAAACTGCGCCCCGATCAGCGTCAGCAACTGATCCGACTGACCGCGCGACTGGATGCGCTGCTGTCGGCTGAGGGTTCAGAATAACCCGTCTGGCGGGTCCGCCACGATACGGCCCTGCGCCAGATCGACGGTGGGCACGACAGAAAGCGTGAAAGGCAGCAAGACGGTGGCTTTCAGGCCGGACCCGTGGATTTCCAGCAAATCCGACGCGCCGTGGTTCAGCACCGATTTGACCTTGCCCAGCAACGTGCCGCCAGTGTCATAGACCTCAAGCCCTATCAGATCGGCGTGGTAGAACTCGTCATCGGGCAGCGACGGCAATTGGTCGCGCCGCGCAAACAGGCGCAAGCCGCGTGCGGCATCAGCCTGTTCCTTGGTCTCGATCCCGCCCAGCCGCGCGGCAAAGCCGTTCTTGATGGCGCGGGTCAGGGTCAGCGAATAGCTCTTGTCGCCCGCCTCGTCGGTCAGCGGCGAATACTGCTCAATATCTTCGGGGATGGCGCAAAAGCTCTTGAGGCGGACCTCGCCGCGCACCCCGAACGAGCCGGATATGGCCCCTACGCAGATCAACTCACTCATTTGCCAGCCCCGTTCCAAGACACAGACCATCACGCCAGTCGCCGCGTTCCTCACAGGCTGTGTGCTGGTTGTTGCGCTCATAAAGAACACCGGCCACGAAAGCGACCATCAAAAGCAGCGGCAGGCGGATCAAGCCGAACATGGGACCTCAGCGCGTTTCGAGCAGGGGCGCGGTGGTGCGGGTTTCCCAGCCGGCGCGCTCCAGTTCCGGGCTGTCAGATACCTCTTCGGGCCAGCCGATGCAAAAATAGCCGATCAGGCTCCAGCCTTCGGGTGCGTTCAGGTCGCGACAGAGTTGGGCGGGGTCGAGGATCGAAACCCAGCCCAGCCCCAATCCCTCGGCCCGCAGGGAGAGCCAGAAAAGCGTGATCGCGCAGGCCACCGAATAACGTCGCATTTCGGGCATGGTGCCTGCGCCCAGCCCGCGCCCCTTGTCGGTGCTGTCATCGCAGAACACCGCCAATTGCACCGGCGCGTCCTGCATGCCGGACAGTTTCAGCTTGCTGTAGAGTTTGGCGTCGTGGCCGGAATACCCCGCCAGAGCGGCGCTGTTGGCGGCGCGGAAATTGTCCAGCGCGGCGTCACGGGCCTGCGCGCTTTCGACACGCAGGATGCGCCAGGGTTCCGACAGGCCCACCGAAGGAGCCGTCGAAAATGCAGAAAGGCAGCGCATCAGCACTGCCTCATCCACCGGGTCGGTGCGGAACCGGCGCACATCGCGCCGGAGCCGCATCAACAGGTCAAGCTGCGCGCGGAAATCCTCGCTGAAACTCAGATCCCGCACGCGCTCCTCCCTTATTCTTCAGCAGCGGCTTCTTCTGCCGGTGCTGCGGCTTCGGCAGCTTTGGCGGCTTTTTCTTCCGCGCGCTCCTGAGCTTTCTTGCCGGGTGCGCCTTTCTTGGGGTTGTTGCGCTCGGCCTTGTCGCGGGTGCCGGCAGCTTCCAGCATGCGCGCGATCCGGTCGGTGGGCTGGGCGCCCTGATCCAGCCAGTACTGGATGCGCTCCATGTTCATCTTCACGCGCTCTTCGCTGTCTTTGGGCAGCAGCGGGTTGTAGGTGCCCAGTTTCTCGATGAAACGGCCATCGCGCGGCATGCGGCTGTCGGCAGCCACGATGCGGTAGAAGGGGCGTTTTTTCGAGCCACCACGGGCCAGACGGATCTTCATTGCCATTGTGTTATCTCCTTTGAATGGCTGTCACACCAAAGGTGTGCATTTGAGGGTATTTGGCGGGCAAACCCCGCCCAATTCGGTGTTATTCCTGTTGTTTCTTGTGATGCCGGATGACTTCCTGAATGATGAAATTCAGAAAGGCCCGGGCAAAGTCGGGATCAAGATCAGCTTCTTCGGCCAATTGTTCGAGCCGTTCGATCTGAGTCGCTTCGCGCGAGGGATCAGACGGCGGCAGGTCGTGCTGCGCCTTGAGGCGGCCCACGGCCTGTGTGTGTTTGAACCGCTCGCCCAGCGTATAGACGAGGATCGCATCGAGGCGGTCGATGCTTTCGCGGTGTTCCTTGAGCAGTTCCGCGGCGCGGCTGACGGGATCAGTCACGGGAGGATCCTTTCGCAGTGTCGGGCTGTTTGAGGGTGCATTAGGCCGCCTCCGGTTTGGGATGGCGGTAGATGATCGACGGGGCGGGGTCGCCTGCATAGGCCAGTTCGCCATCGGCAAAGGCGCCGATGCGTTCGGCCAGCGCGATGGATTTGTCATTGGCTGCATCAATATAGCTGACCAGCGAGGGCAGGCCAATATGCGCGAACCCATAGGCGCGGGCGGCTTCCGCGGCCTCGGCGGCGTATCCGTGACCTTCGGCGTCTTCTGTCAGCATAAAGCCCAGCTCCGGCTCTTCGTCGCCCGGTTCGAACCCGAGCAGAACAAAGCCCAGCACTGTGCCGTCTTGGCGCGCGGTGACGGTCCACAGCCCGTGGCCGCGCAGCAACCAGCCCGCGACCATGTTGGAGAAGTCATACCAGGCCTCGGCCCGGGTCGCGCAGCCCAGATGCGCCCCACGCGGGCTGAGCGCGATATCGGCATAGGCGCGGAAGTCCTTGATATGCGGCGCGCGCAGCACCAGACGGCGGGTCTCCAATTCCGGGATCCGGTCGGCCAACTGCCGTGCCTGCATTGCACCAGGACCTTTGGTGGGCAGTTCGCACATCATCAGGCTCATGCCGTGCCTCCGCTCGCATCAACGGCGGGATGACGGAACACCAGACAAGGATCGTCGGGCTTGGGTTGCGGGGCGTCCCGATCAAGTGTCGCGCCCAAACGTTCGGCCAGCGCGATCGAACGCGTGTTGCGGTCATCGATATAGCTGACGATCTGGGTCCAGCCCAAATGGTTGCGGGCATGATCACGCGCTGCGCGGGCCGCTTCAAAGGCGATGCCTTTGCCCTCGGCCTGTTCAAAGAGCACCCAGCCAAGTTCGGTCTCGGGGCGGCCATTGGGGAAGTAGGGGCCAACAAGCCCCAACGCTGTATCGTCGCCCTTTTTGGTGACGGTCCAAAGCCCGTAGCCGCGTGCCTCCCAGTGTCCGAGCATGGCCACCGCATTTATCCATGCGCGTGCATGCGGCACATGCCCGCCTGAATATTGCGACCGCTCGGAGCGATAGAAGGCTGTCAGCGCGGGAACGTCACGCGCTGCAGGACGCCGCAGCACCAGACGCTCGGTCTCCAGCGAGGCGATATCGGAACGCATCAGGCTCATGCGTAAGCCTCCATCCCGCCGTTTTCGATCTGATCGGGCGAGAGGTGGCGCCAGACCTGCATTTCGCCGAATACGGGATGCTGGATTGGCGCTTCCGGACACGCGCCCATCCGTTTCGCCACGGCGATCGAACGGGCATTATCTGACATCATGCAACTGATGACAGTTTCCCATCCCAGAACATCATAGGCATATGTCCGGCTGGCCAGCGCAGCTTCGGTTGCGATGCCGAGGCCCTCGGCTCTGGCAAAGACCGACCAAGCAATCTCAGGTTCCGGCCAGTCTTCACGATAAAACAGTCCCACGACCCCGAGGGGTTCATCATTTGCGTTATCCGCGATCATCCAGCGCCCATAACCCCGCAAATGCCATTGCCCAATCAAGGCCGACATCCGATCCAACGCCTGTACCCGCGTGAAGGGGCCGCCAACGCCAGCCGATCGGTCCGAACCGCAGAATTCAGCATATGCCTCGAAATCCGACATGCGCGGTGCCCGAAGGGTGAGACGCTCGGTCTCAAGCGTGGGGATGGTGAGCGTGGTCATGCGGCACCCGCGTGTGGTAGTTCGAACACGTCGCGCGTAACCCCATCCGGGAACGTGTCGCGGGCAATCTTGCGTCCGCCGAGCCGTGCCGCCAGACGGCGCGCAGGCAGGTTCTCGTCGCGCATATGGGTCTCGACCGCAGGCCAGCCCTGTTCGTCATAGGCCCAGGCGATCACGGCCCGGCTGGCTTCTGTGGCATATCCCTTGCCGCGTGCCTCGGGCATCAGCCACCAAGTCAGTTCATGACGTGGCCAGTCATCGGGATGCACCAGGCCACATGCGCCTAAGACCTCTTGCTCACCGACCCGGCGCAGCAGCCAAATCCCGAAGCCCTTGGTTTCCCAATGCTCAATATTGCGCTTCAGGATCGTAGTGACCTCATCCTTGTCGCGCCTGCCGCGATAGCCGCCCGACAGCTCGTTCGGAGCGGAATAAAACGCCAGATACGCGCCGAGATCATCGGGCGTGGGTGCGCGCAGTGTCAGGCGCGAGGTGGATATGATCGGAGCGGCGGTCACGTCACTTCTTCTTGCCGAATCCGCTCAGGCCGGGGGGCAGGCCCATGCCGCCGCCCAGACCGGGCAACCCGCCGGGCATCTTGCCTCCCATCGCTTTGGCCGCTTGTTCCAGCGCCTTGGGGTCCATGCCCTGAGCCATATCCTCGGGGCTGGGGCCACCCTTGCCGAACATGCCTTTCATGGCCTGTTTCAGCATCTTGCCTTTGCCCATCTTGCCCATCTTCTTCATCATGTCCGACATCTGCCGGTGCATCTTGAGCAGCTTGTTGAGGTCGCTGACCTCCAGACCCGAGCCCGCAGCGATGCGCTTCTTGCGGCTGGCCTGCAAGAGCTGGGGGTTGGCACGTTCGCGCTTGGTCATCGACTGGATCAGGGCGATCTGGCGTCGCAGAACCTTGTCATCAAGGCCCGCCTCGTCCATCTGCTTGGACATCTTGTTCATGCCCGGCATCATGCCCATGACGCCCTGCATGCCGCCCATCTGGATCATCTGTTCCAGTTGCATCTTCAGGTCGTTCATGTTGAACTGACCCTTCATCATGCGCTTCATAATGCGCTCGGTCTGCTCGATCTCGAGCGTTTCCTGCGCCTTCTCGACCAGCGCCACGATGTCGCCCATGCCCAGGATACGGCCCGCGATCCGGTCCGGCTCGAAGGTTTCCAGCGCGTCCATCTTCTCGCCCAGACCGACAAAGCGGATAGGCTTGCCGGTGACAGCGCGCATCGACAGCGCAGCCCCGCCGCGCCCGTCGCCATCCATCCGGGTCAGAACCACGCCCGAAATGCCGATCTTGGCGTCGAACTCCTCGGCCACCTCAACGGCGACCTGACCGGTCAGGCCATCGACCACCAGCAGGGTCTCGCGTGGGCTGACCACGTCGCGGACATCCTCGACCTCCTGCATCAGCACTTCGTCGATCTGCAAACGGCCCGCAGTGTCCAGCATGTAGACGTCATAGCCACCCAGTGCCGCCTGCTGCTTGGCACGCTTGGCGATATCGACCGGTTTCTGACCGGGCACGATCGGCAGCGTATCGACGCCGATCTGGGTGCCCAGCACCTTGAGCTGATCCATCGCCGCCGGGCGATATACGTCGAGCGAGGCCATCAGGACCTTCTTGCCCTCTTTTTCCGTCAGCCGCTTGGCGAGTTTGCCGGTGGTGGTGGTCTTACCGCCACCCTGCAGGCCGACCATCAGAATCGGCGCGGGCGGGCTGTCGATCTTGAGCGTGCCGGGGTCTTCTTCGCCGCGCAGCACGTCAACCAGCGCGTCATGCACGATCTTGACGACCTGCTGCCCGGGCGTGACCGATTTCGTCACCGCCTGCCCGGTGGCCTTGCCCTGTACCGTCTTGACGAACTCGCGTGCCACGGGCAGTGAAACGTCCGCCTCAAGCAGCGCAACGCGCACCTCGCGCAGGGCGGCCTTCACATCCTCTTCGGAGAGGGCACCCTGCTTGGTCAGACGATCAAAGACGCCTGAGAGGCGTTCGGATAGATTTTCAAACATGCCTCGGCCTCCTTCGCCGGTTGTCACGTGGCGCTTCCCAGATAAGAAACACCGGTTAAATACACAATTGCCCCCACGGGCGAAACTCGCTGGTGGGGGGCGATCCCTGAGAGTCAGGGACCGGAAGGTGTCACGCTTCCGGATGTTTGGAGCGGGCGATACTAGAGGTGCCCTTGATTGTCAACTCAGACGCGGGTCGTTTCAGCTGCTCTTGCCTCTGACGCCAATTCGTTTCAAGAGCGACACGTCGTCAAAGGAGCAGATTCATGGACGCTTCATCCGCCTTTCAGGACAGCTTGCCGATCTCATCCGATGCGCTTTTGGCGCAGCTGGATGCGTGGGGCTTGACCTATCGCTTGCATGAGCATGTGCCGCTGCGCACCGTGGAGGATGCCAAAGCAGTCGAAGACGATCTGCTGGTGCCGGGCGAGGAAGCGTTGCGGATCAAGAACCTCTATCTGCGTGATCGCAAGAAACGGAATTATCTGGTGACGCTGCAACAGGACCGGGAGATTGACCTCAAGGCGCTGGGCGCGGAGCTGGGGTTTGGCAACCTGTCCTTTGGTTCGCCGGAGCGGTTGATGGAGAATCTCGGCATCCGTCCCGGCGCCGTCAGCCCGCTCGCGATGATCACCGGGGTGGACAAGGGTGTGCGGTTCTTTCTGGACCAGTCGGCGCAAGAGGCGGATGTGATCAACATGCACCCGCTGGTGAATGACCGGACCGTGACCATGCCCCGCGCCGATGCGATGGCGTTCTTTGAGCGCGTGGGCTGTGAGGTCAATTGGCTGCCCTAACCGGCGATCCGCTCCTCCTCCAACGCCAGATCCAGCGCGGCAGCCACATGGGCGGCGGAGGGGTTCACGAAGAGGTGCCCGTCGGCCTGAAAACTCACATCATCCAGATGATCGGGATAGGCCAGCGGCAATTCCGTGCAGGCCAGCAGGATTGCGGTGCCAGGTGCCGCATGCCGGTTGCAATAGTCCAGAAGGCGCTGTCGGGCTGCGCCTGACGCGCCGCCATAGAAATCCTCATCGATCATTGCCTGCATCTCGGCAATTTCAGTTTCGGACAGTGGGTCATTGGCCGCGATGCCATGGCCCGAAAGCGTCTCTGCATAATCGCGCGCCTGCATGGTGACAGTGGTGCCCAGCACCAGTGCCGATTGCGCCCCGATTGCCGTGGAGGCCTGAGCGGCGGCGTCGAAAATACTGAGGATCGGGAGGGTCACACCCTCGCGGATGGCGTGTAGTCGTGCATGCGGCGTGTTGCTGGCGATCAGGGCGAAATCGCAGCCTGCGCGTTCCAGATTATGCAGCGCCTCGCGGAACACCGCGTCAAACCCGGCCCAGCTTGCCTCATCTCCGGGCACACCGCGCAGGGCGCGGGTTTTGGCCTGGGTGACGGATTCGATGCACATCGGCGGCACCGGCAAGGGCGATCCCGCCCCGCGCGCGGCAAAGAACCGGCCCGCGCCCTGGCAGAGCGCTCGGTAGTAATCCACGGTCGAGGCCCACCCGACGCCGCCAATGATCCCGATCTTTTTCATGAGCCTGCCTCCTCCGATGCGGTCATCGGGGCGACTCTGTGCTCTGACGGGGCGGATTTCCAGCCGAAAACCCGCCCCGTCCTGCCGTGAGTGGCGGCGGGGAGGGGGTCAGGCAGCGAGGGTCTCGATCGCCTGATAGGCATTGGCCAGCGCGGCATCGGCATTCACGGCCATCTGGTCGGCGGCGATGATGTCCACCTCGGTGATGCCAACAAAGCCCAGCACATGGCGCGCATAACCGGTGGCAAAGTCGAGTTCCGAGCCCACCGCCGTGCCGCCCGAGGCAACAGCCAACACGGCGCGCTTGCCTTGCAACAGGCCAACAGGGCCGTTTTCTGTGTATTTGAACGTCAGGCCGGCGCGCGCGATCAGGTCGAGCCAGGCCTTGAAGGCCGCAGGGACCGAGAAATTGTAGATTGGCAGCCCGATCACGATGGTATCGGCGCGTTGCAGTTCATCGACCAGTGCGTCCGATAGCGACAGCACATCGCGCTGCACGGCATCGCGGTTCTCGGCGGGCGTGAAATTCGCCTCGACCCAGGTTTCGGTGATCAGCGGCAAAGGTGTCGCCAGATCGCGTCGGATGATCCGGTTTGCGCCAAGCGCGCGGACGATCCGGTCTGACAGGTCACGTGTTGTCGAGTTTTGCAGGCGGGCGGAGGCATCGATATGCAGGATGGTCTGGGTCATGTCTGTGGCCTTTGGAAAGGGAACTGGGTGTGGGGACTAGATTGGGCATTGCAAATTCGAACGCAACCGTGGAAAATCAACAGGTATTGTTAGAATTTGCACATGAGCCGGAAGATGGAAAACTGGGATGAGGTCAGGACGGCCTATCAGGTCGCTCGAATGGGAACGGTAAGCGGTGCGGCTGAGGTTCTGGGTGTCCATCACGCGACGGTCATCCGCCATATCGACGCAATCGAGGCGCGGCTGGGCGTCAAGTTGTTTCAACGCCATGCGCGCGGCTACACGCCCACTGAATCCGGTGAGGACCTGCTGCGGGTTGCGCAAGCCACGGACGATCAGTTCAGCCAGTTGGTCGGGCGCTTGAAGGGGCAGGGCGACGATGTCTCGGGCGAGTTGGTGGTGACTTCGCTGTCGTCGCTGGCGCCGATGCTGGTGCCAACGCTGACCCGGTTCCAGCAGATGCATCTGGGCCTGATAGTGCGCTATCTGACCGGGGACCGGTTGTTCCGGCTGGAATATGGCGAGGCGCATGTGGCGATCCGCGCCGGTGCCGCGCCGGATCAGCCGGACAACGTGGTGCAGCCCTTTCTCAGCCAGGATATCGGGCTTTACGCCAGCAAGGAGTATATCTCGCGCCACGGAAAACCCGGCAGCATCGCGGAGTTTTCGGAGCATTTCTTTGTCGCCACCGACGATGAAAACAGCCGCGCGCCGTTTTCGCGCTGGCTGCGCGAACAAATCACCGCGGACCGGATTTCGTTTCGCTGCACCAATGGATTCACCATGCAGGAGGCGGTGATCGCCGGGGCGGGTATCGGCTTCATGGCGCGTTGGGAAGCGGTGCGCCACGCAGAACTGGTCGAGGTGATGGACCCGCTGCCGGACTGGGCGGGCAAGCTGTGGCTGGTCACTCATGTGGATTTGCACCGCACGACCAAGGTTCAGGCCTTTCTGACCTTCCTCAAGTCAGAGGCCGCCGATTGGTGTCCCTGACACAGGCGCAGCGCGGCCATATGGCGATGCTGACATTTTCGGCGCTGGTTGCGGGAAGCTTCTCGCTGGGTGCGCAGATCGCCAATGAGATCGAGCCAGCAGCCCTGAATGCCGTCCGCTTCGCCATTGCAACCGTGCTGATCGGGCTGCTTGTCTGGCGCATGGGTGGGCTGACGCGCGCGGCGGCGCAGGCACCCTGGCGCTATGTGATGCTCGGCGCGTTGATGGCGGTCTATTTCGTGCTGATGTTCGAAGGGCTCAAAACCGCCAGACCGGTGAGCGCGGCGGCGGTCTTTACCCTGACCCCGGTGATCTCCGGCTTTGTCGGGTGGATTTTGCTCCGTCAGGTCGCGACACCAAGGATGGCGCTGGCGCTTGCCATCGGGTGCGCGGGCGCGCTTTGGGTGATCTTCCGCGCGGATCTGCGCGCGATGATGAGCTTCGATATCGGTCGTGGCGAGATGATCTACTTCTGGGGCTGTATCGCCCATGCTATCTACACTCCGATGATCCGGAAACTGAACCGAGGGGAACCGGCCATGGTTTTCACCTTCGGCATGCTGGTGGCCGCGACGATCCTGTTGCTTCTCGTGGCATGGTCGGATTTGCGGGCGATGGACTGGAAGGCCCTGCGCCCCTTCGCGTGGTGGACGATCCTTTATCTGGCAGTGTTTTCGACCGGTACCAGCTTTGTGCTGACCCAATATGCCGCGTTGCGCCTGCCAGCGGCCAAGGTGATGGCTTATACCTATCTGACGCCCAGTTGGGTTCTGCTGTGGGAGCTTGCCCAGGGTCGCGGCGCGCCGCCGCTTCTGGTGCTGGGTGGCGTTGTGCTGACCATTGTCGCGCTGATCCTGCTGCTGAAGGATGAAGAGCCTGTGCAGGTGAGGGCCCAACAATCGCCCGAATAGGGGTTCGCCGCAGGGGCGTGCCGTGCAAATGTGGCCGCAGGCAAACAATGAGGGCAGTGTGATGCGGATTGAGGCAATAGGGCTGATGCTGGGGCTTGCGACGCTGGCGGCCTGTGTCGATGGGGCATCCGGCGGCGATGATCATACGATCCTGCAGGATAGCTGCGAGGCGCTGGTTGCGGCGGAGGCCAATTTGCAGCCGGGCGCGGTCCATGCGATCTCGACCACGGATGTGCCGGGTGGCACGCTGACCACGGTCGAGGTGGCCGGGGCGGTGGCCCCCTGGACCTGCGCCGCTGATCCGACCGGTGTGATCTTGGGTGTTGAGTTCTCGCAGGAAGGTTAGGTGCCAGATGGCCCGTCGCTGTCCGGCTGGGTCAGTTCCCGCTCCAGAAACCGCTCGAACGCGTCCAGATGCACCGGTTCGAACTGGCCGAAGCCCTGCATCCAGACCGACGCTTCGCGCATCGCGTCGGGTTGCAGCTTGCACCATTTGACCCGCCCGCGCTTTTCCTGAGCGACCAGTCCGGCGCGGGTCAGGATGCCCAGATGTTTGGAAATCGCCGCCAGCGACATCTCAAACGGCTCGGCCACGTCCGTCACCGCCATGTCATCCTCAAGCAGCATGGCGAGGATGGCGCGGCGGGTCGGGTCGGCAAGCGCCGAGAAGACGGTGTCGAGCTGGTCTGACATGCGCCCTTCCTAATGTGGCGAAAGCGGTTTGACAAATCGCGCGCACCCTCCAAGGTGAGCGGGTGGAAGAGGGGCGAAGATGGCACTGAAATACTGGATCGTGATCTTCGTCCTGGGCATCGGCTGGGGCATGTCCTTCATGTTCAATGCCATTCTGCTGCGCGAGTTGGGGCCTCTGTCGGTGTCGATGGGCCGCGTCGGGCTGGGTGCGCTGGGGTGTTGGGTCTATGTGCTCGGCGCGCGCAAACCGGTGCGCCTTGGTTGGCGGCGGGCCCTTGCACTGCTGGGCTTTGGCGCGCTCAGCTATGCCGCGCCATTTGCGTTCTACGCGCTGGGCCAGCAGCATATCGCATCAGGCGTGGCGGGGATCGTCAACGCCACGACCCCGGCTTTCACGGTGATCGTGTCGCATTTCTGGCCGGGTAGCGAACGGGCGACGCTGATGAAGACGCTCGGGGTCATCTGCGGGTTTGCGGGCATCGTCGTACTGTCGCTGCCGGTGCTGGGCCGCGGCGCCTCATCCGAGTTCTGGGCGATCCTGCTGACCGCCTGCGCGCCGCTCTGCTATGCCTTCTCGGTCAATATCGCGCGGGCGTTTCGCGACATGCAGCCGGTTGTGCTGACGGCGCTGGCGCTGACCGGGGCGACAATTGCCATCGCGCCCCTCGCGCTGTGGACCGAGGGTATTCCGGTCATCACCAGGGCCGAGACATGGGCCTCGTTGGCCTTTATCGGCATTGTTCTGACGGCTGCCGCCTTCATCGCCTTCTACTGGGTTCTGCCCAAGGTCGGGCCGACCAATATCTCTACGGTTACGTTCATCGCCCCTATCTCGGCACTGATCCTGGGCACTTGGGTATTGGACGAACGGTTGTTGCCGGAGCATCTGCTGGGCATGGTGGCAATTTTCGCGGGTCTCGTGTTGATCGACGGGCGCCTCATCCGATGGCTGATGAAAGCGCCCGGGGAGTAAAATCAACCAAAAGGTTGAATATAGCCAAAGGTGGCAAATCCCCGTTCGCTGGCCGACCCTGCTTGTGGTTTGTAGATTTTCTGACATTCATATGTGTTTTAAAACAGTGGGTTATAGCGCATCTGAGTGCGTCACATCGGTCGTTGACTCTCTGCCCATCCCCCCTTAGCACCATGGCCAAGACGACAAGGGGCAAAACCGTTGACCGAGGACGACCAAAAGCAGCGACTGTCGCAGCTTGAGGCGCGGATATCAGCGGCGAAAAAGGTGCAGGAGCCTGCGCCCCGGTCGGACAAGGACTTTTCCCAGGGCGAGTTGGCCTGGCGGATGGTCATCGAATTGACGGCCGGCATCGTGATCGGCTTTGGCATCGGATACGGGTTGGATTACCTGCTGGGGACGATCCCGATCTTTCTGGTGCTGTTTACATTGTTGGGCCTCGCCGCCGGCATCAGGACGATGATGCGCAGCGCGCATGAGGTTCAGGAGAAGAAGCTGGCTGAACAGGCCGAGAGAGACGAGAGGGACTAGACGTGGCAAGCGACGCACACGGCGCAGACGAGGGTGGCCTGGTTTTCCACCCGATGGATCAGTTCATCGTAAAGCCGCTTTTTGGCGGTGACACGGTTGCCTGGTACACGCCCACCAACATGACGCTGTGGTTGGGTTTCGCCATTCTCGCCGTGATCGCAATTCTGGTGCTGAGCACCTCGAAGCGCGCCATCGTTCCCGGTCGCGGTCAGTCAATCGCCGAGCTTGCTTATGGCTTCATCTATAAGATGGTCGAGGATATCTGCGGCAAGGAGGGGGTCAAGTTCTTCCCCTATATCATGACGCTGTTCATGTTCATCGTCTGCGCCAACTTCCTCGGCATGATCCCGACGGCCTTTACGCCCACCTCGCATTTCGCCGTGACGGCAGTGCTGGCGCTGATGGTTTTCATCACCGTGACCGTGCTGGGCTTCGTCAAGAACGGCACCGCGTTTCTGGGCCTGTTCTGGGTCTCCAGCGCGCCGCTGGCGCTGCGCCCGGTCCTGGCGATCATCGAGCTGATTTCCTACTTTGTCCGCCCGGTCAGCCACTCCATTCGTCTGGCCGGCAACGTGATGGCGGGCCACGCCGTGATCAAGGTGTTTGCGGGCTTTGCCGCAATTGCCGTGATCTCGCCGGTCTCGGTACTGGCGATCACCGCCATGTATGGTCTGGAGGTCCTCGTGTCCTTCATCCAGGCCTATGTCTTTACCATTCTGACCTGCGTGTATCTGAAAGATGCGCTGCATCCGTCGCACTAAGGTCCGATACCTCAAATTCGAAACTTCCAAATCGTAAGGAGAACTCTCATGGAAGGCGAACTCTCGCACATCGGCGCAGGCCTGGCAGCAATCGGTTCCGGCGCAGCCGCTATCGGTGTGGGCAACGTGGCAGGCAGCTTCCTGTCCGGCGCTCTGCGCAACCCTTCGGCAGCCGCCAGCCAGACCGCGACCCTGTTCATCGGTATCGCGTTTGCAGAAGCTCTGGGCATCTTTGCATTCCTGGTCGCCCTGCTGCTGATGTTCGCCGTCTAAGACCCCGCGAAACACATATCCTTACGGCCGGGCAGGGCGCGGATCCCCGCAGCACTGCCCGGTGTAAGTTCACGTTTCCTCGGAGTACGACATGGCAACTCAGACCCAAGACGCAAGCCACGGCGCAGCGGATGCGGCACATGCCGCCGCTGACAGCGCTCCGGGCATGCCGCAGCTGGCATTTGAAACATTTCCCAACCAGATTTTCTGGCTGCTGGTCACGCTTGTCGTGATCTATCTGGTCCTGTCGCGCGTGGCGCTGCCCCGGATCGGGGCAATTCTGGCCGAGCGTCAGGGGACCATCACCAACGATCTGGCCGCCGCCGAAGACCTCAAGGCCAAGGCCGTCGAGGCGGAAGAGGCCTATAACAAGGCGCTGGCTGATGCCCGTGCCGAGGCACAGCGTATCGCCGCTGAAACCCGGGCCGAGATTCAGGTCGGGCTGGATGAGGCCATCGCCAAGGCCGATGCCGAGATCGCAGCCAAAGCCGCCGAGTCGGAAAAGGCAATCGCCGAGATTCGTGCCGGTGCGCTGGAAAGCATTCAGGCCGTCGCCACCGATACGGCGGGCGAGCTGGTCACCGCATTGGGTGGCAAGGCGGATGCCAAGGCTGTCGCCGGTGCCGTTCAGACCCGGATGAAAGGATAAGCGACATGCGTAAACTCATCGCTCTTGTCCTGACCACAGGTTTCGCAAGCCCCGCTTTCGCCGCAAGCGGCCCGTTCTTTTCGCTGAAGAACACCGACTTCGTGGTGCTGCTGGCTTTCCTGGTCTTTCTGGGCATCCTGTTCTATTTCAAGGTGCCATCGATGATCGGGGGTGCGCTGGACAATCGCGCCGAAGGTATCCAGTCAGAACTGGATGAGGCCCGCGCCTTGCGCGAAGAGGCCCAGACGCTGCTGGCATCTTATGAGCGCAAGCAGAAAGAGGTGCAGGGCCAGGCGGATGCCATCGTGGCCGCCGCCAAGGAAGATGCCTCGCTGGCCGCCGAGCAGGCCAAGGCTGATCTGGAGCAATCCATCGCCCGCCGTCTGGCGGCTGCGCAGGACCAGATTGCATCAGCCGAAGCCTCTGCCGTCAAGGAAGTACGGGATCAGGCCATCACTGTTGCGGTTGCGGCTGCAAGCGACGTGATCGCCAAGCAGATGACCGCTGCCGAGGCCAACAAGCTGATCGACAGCGCGATCTCGGATGTGGGCGCAAAGCTGCACTGACGCGGTTTTTGGAATCGCACAGAACATCGCCCGCCCGTAGACATACGGGCGGGCTTTTATGATAAGGGTGGCGACCGACCGCGTGTACACGACCACGCGTTGATCTGAGGATCAACGCAGCAGGTGATATGGAGTGGTTTTTTGGAAAAGAGCATGCCCATATTTGCCGATCCAGCACCTGTTTGTTTGTTTGCATTCAACCGCCCGCAACATACGAAACGCACGCTTGATGCTCTCGCGGCCTCCCCTTTGGCACCGGTCACTGAGCTGATCGCGTATATTGATGGCCCTCGGACACCGGACGAGGCACCTTTGGTCGATGAAGTTGCCGAGATCATCGCAAGGCAAACGGGCTTCGCAGGCGTCACTCTACACAGGCGCGCAGTGAATGCAGGCTTAGCGACCTCGATTCAGGACGGTGTGACCGAGACCATGCGGGCCAGGGGAAAGGCAATCGTTGTCGAAGATGACATCGTGACCTCGCCCGCTTTTCTGACCTACATGAACACGGCGTTGGAGCGCTACAAAAACGATAGAAGGGTATGGCACATCGCGGGCTATAACGAGGAATTACCTGCGCTCCGGGACCGGCCCGGCGCGGTGTTCTGGCGGTTCATGAGCTGCTGGGGCTGGGCAAGCTGGGCGGACAGGTGGCAGCATTTCGAATGCGACCCCGAAAAACTGGTCACCGATTTCTCGTCCAGCGACATTCACCGCTTCAACCTGGACGGTGCCGAGAATTTCTGGAGCCAGGTAGAGGGGAATGTGCGCGGCGAGATTCGAACCTGGGCCGTGTTCTGGTATGCGACGATTTTTCGAAATAACGGCCTATGCCTTTCGCCCTATGCGTCCTACGCCGAAAATATTGGCTTGGATGGCTCGGGTACGCATTGTGGGGTTTCGGAAGGGGCAAAAGCAAGGGTGCTAAACCTGGATTTCCAGACGTGTTTCCCAGACGATGTCCGAGAAGACTACGAAGCGCTTCAGGGATTGCGGGCGCATTACGGCACCAAGCCCGGAAAGCTGCGCGAGCTAAGGCGCAGATTTCGGCAATGGAAAAATAGCGTGTTGAGATGATTGGATTTATTCGTAAGCGTTTGAGAAAACAAAAAGATCGAAAACGACATAGGCTTCAGGACCTAGTGCCAGAGCCGGGTCTGAACCTCGTTTCGCTGGGCACCGCCTATGGCGGCTGGGCGTTCCAGGACGATTCCTCGCTACAAAACTCGGTGGTGATCAGCGCGGGCTTGGGCGAGGATGCATCATTCGATGTAGCGCTTGCCAAGAAATATGGTGCCAGGATTTTGCTTGTGGATCCGACGCCGCGTGCAGTGTCACATTATGAGGCGATGAAATCTCGCTTCGGGCGTTCCGCCGAAATTGAGTTTGTCGAAGGTGGAACGCAACCGGTTGAAGCCTATGATCTGGACGGCATTTCTGCGTCTGATCTGGTGTTGGAGCCAACCGCGCTTTGGACCGAGAATACAACGTTGAAGTTCTTTCAGCCTGAGAATCCGGAGCATGTTTCGCATTCGATTGTGAATTTTCAGAACAACTACCGCAAGGATACCGCTGCAATTGAAGTCGAGGCAATCACGTTGCAGACTTTGCTCCATCGGCACGGGCTGGAGGGGCAGCCCATCGCCTTGTTGAAACTCGACATTGAAGGTGCCGAGGTGGAGGTTTTGGAACAGCTCGCCGAACAAGGCGTTTTCCCCCGCCAGATTTGTGTGGAATTTGATGAATTGAACCGCCCGGGGGACAAGGCGTTCGAGCGGGTTGACCGTGCAGATGCCGCGTTGCGATCCGCCGGGTATCAATGCGTGTATGGAAATGGCGGCACGGATTATCTGTACCTGAAACGATGAACGCGTCTTGGCCTCAGTGGCTTCTCGGTGACGGAAAAACAATATGCCGGACAAGTTTAGGGTGAACCACATCAACTATAGCAGCGATCACGGGGGCGCAGCGATTGCAGCTCACCGATTGCATTCGGCTTTAGTGGATGCAGGTGTAACCTCCACAATGACTGTTGCTGCAGGTCAGACGGATAAGTTGATCAAGGCCGCCTTGGTTCAAAAAACGTGGCGGCGGTTCTTTCAACGAAAACTGTCCAAGCACCTCTATAGGCCATATGCTCAAAGGCAGACCGAGGGCTTCACATCATTGGGTTATGTCTCATCTGGCTTGGGACAGGAGTTGAACCGCCAATCGCGGCAGATCGTTAATCTACACTGGATCAACTTCGACATGATTTCGATTGCCGAGATAGGCGCGTTGAAGCACCCGGTGGTCTGGACGCTGCATGATATGTGGCCGTTCTCGGGTGCAGAACACTACAGCGAAAAGGACGCATGGAGCGATGGTTATGCATCGCATCAGAAACGCGGTTTTGATTTGAATCGTTGGGTGTGGAAGAGAAAAGCAGAGCATTGGCGCAAACCGATGCAGATTGTCTGCCCAAGCCGGTGGTTGGCGGATTGCGCGAGAAGAAGCCAGTTGATGAAAGACTGGCCCATAGAAGTAATTCCGAACGCAATTGATACTGAGATATGGCAACCAGGCGACCAGTTGGCCGCGCGCGCTAGTTTGGGGCTTTCACCTAACGTTCCCGTCGTCTTGTTCGGTGCAGTCAGAGGGCCGGACGACCCGCGCAAGGGGTTTGCACATCTTGTCACAGCGATGCAAAAGGTACACAGCGAAATTCCGGACGTTCAGGCGGTGGTTTTCGGAAGCGTTGCAGGTGACAGTGATTTTCCATTTCCGGTCCATTTCATGGGAGAGGTTACCGATAAGCAGCTTTTGCGTCTTATATATTCTGCCGCGGATGTACTCGCATTGCCATCTCGGCAGGACAATCTGCCAAATACGGGTGTTGAAGCAATGGCATGCGGTGTGCCAATTGCCGGGTTTGATATCGGTGGTCTACCTGATCTGGTGCCGAGTAATTCCATGGGCCATTTGGCGCGTCCCTTCGACGAAGAGGATTTGGCGCAAGGAATAGTTAGAATTCTGCGGAGCCGCGACACGGACGAGGCGCTGGAAAGGGCATCGGCGTTGTATAAGCACGTGCAGGAAACATACGATTCCAAAGTCGTCGCCGCCCAGTATAAACTAGTTTATGAGCGGATCTGGCGTTGCTGATAAGTGTAATTGGGAGTTGGCGGCGCACATTGGCCGCTGCGCAAATGAGCTGCGACGAAATGATTGCTTTTGCCGAAATGGATTGAGCGTGCCAAGCCTGCACCGTGAGATTGGAATGGAAATGACGCTGCCCAAGATAAGCCTGGTCATACCGAACCTGAATTGCGCCGGGTTTATTGAGGACACGATCAAATCAATCCTCGATCAATCTTACCCAAATCTTGAGCTTGTTCTTTCGGATGGTGGAAGTACGGATGGCTCGCTTGATATTGTCGAACGCTATTCCGACGCTTTCGCGCATGTGATTTCCGGCCCCGATACCGGGCAAGCCAACGCGGTGAACAAGGGCTTCGCCCTGTGCACTGGCGACGTGATGGGCTGGATCAATTCCGATGATGTGCTTATGCCCGGTGGGCTTGCGTTGGTTGGATCGCTGTTTGCGGGCAAGCCTGCGCTGGATTGGATAACGGGAAAGCTCAGCACGATAGACGAGCGTGGTCAGCTGTTGCGCAGCTACAACCCACGACCTGTGACGCATGCCCGCTTTCTTGCAGGCGACTATCAGTGGGTTCAGCAGGAATCGACCTATTGGCGGCGCAGCCTGTGGGAGCGTGCCGGTGCGGGATTGGACGAGTCGCTGAAACTGGCCGTGGATGGGGAATTGTGGCTGCGTTTCTCACGCCATGCCGATCTGGTTCCCGTGCATGAGAAGATCGGAGCATTCCGCTTCCGCGAGGGGCAGAGGTCCGAGGCAATGGATGCCTATCATGCCGAGATGCTTGAGGTTATCGCCAAGGAACGGCGGCAAGAGGCGACTTCCGATGCGCTGACCCGGCAGATTCTGGACGCGCCGCTGTTATTGCGCAGCCGCCGTGAGGCTGAAGGGGCCTTTCCCGCCTTGCGGCGTCATGATCCCAAACCGTTAAGGGGGCCTCAGCTATGGGGGCATAGTCTAAGGCGACGTCTGCGCAGCGTCTGACGCAGGACCCGGTTGCTCGTGCCGTGCCTTTCAGCAAGCTCGGTCGCCGAAATCGAGCTTACCCATAGAGATTGGTAGTGTCGCCGCATTTGCTGGAAGCGCAAGGGTGCAGGCCTTGCTTAGGGCCGACCACAGCATCACGGGGCGGAACCAGCAAAAGCAAGGGCACGCCATATTCATGAATCTGCCTGTAAACCCGGCCTACTCAGTCCCGCGCTGCCTCATGTTCCAGCTTTTGGCGGGCAACCGCCTCGTTGCGCTCGGCTTTCTTGTGATCGGTGAGGCATTGTTCGACGTAACTCAGATGTTTTTCGACGGCAGCGTGGGCTGCGTCCGGGTCGCGGGCTTGCAGAGCGGTGTTGATTGCCCGGTGCTGGTCCAGCAACGCGCTGCGGGTGGTGCGTTGGCGGAACATGATCTGGCGGTTATAAAAGACGCCCTGGCTAAGCAGGTCGAACATGGACCGCATCATGTGAAGCATGACAACGTTGTGGCTGGCCTCGATGATCGCCATGTGAAACTGCGCGTCGAGCTTTGCCTCGGCCTCGGCGTCGCGCGCCTCTTGTGCGATTTCCATTTTGTCGAACACGGCCTGGATGACCTTCAGGTCGCTGTCCGATCCCAGCCGGGCGGCGCGTTCGGCAGCCAGCGCCTCCAGATCGCGCCGGAAAGCGAGATAGTCAAAGACTGCCTCGTCATGGGTCGCAAAAAGCTGCGTCAGCGCCGGGGAAAAGGCCGAACCCAGAACCTCGGCCACATAGATACCCGACCCGGCCTTGCTGTTCAGCAGCCCCATCTCTTGCAACTCGGCCACCGCTTCGCGCAGGGACGGGCGCGAGACGCCCAGACGCTCGGATAACTCGCGTTCCGCTGGCAGGCGTTCCCCGGGTCGCAGGATGCCGCGCAAGATCAACAACTCGATCTGCCGCACCACCGAGGTTGAGAGCTTTTCGGATTGGACTTTTTGAAAGGGCATTAAGGCCTCGTGCAGAATTGGTCAATCAATGTGACCACACTCTGCGAACTCACGCAAGCTGGGTGGGGCAGGATTTTCTGTAACAATAGGTCAGCATTATTGACTGTTTTATCTGCTCCCGCCAAGATCCGTTCCAAGCTCAGAAAAGGAGAGGTGAGTTATGGTCGAACATTTGCTGGCCAGTCGCATGTCGCGGATGAAGGCGTCGGAAATCCGGGAGTTACTGAAACTGCTGGATCAGCCCGGCATCATTTCCTTTGCGGGCGGCATCCCCGACCCTGACCTGTTTCCCGCCGATGCGTTTGCCGAGGCCACGGCGCAGGCGCTGAATGCCGAGAACCGCGCCCATGCGCTGCAATATTCGATCAGTGAGGGCCATCCGCCCCTGCGTCGCTGGATCACGCAGCATATGGCAGAGCTTGGCGTGCGCTGTCGTCCTGAACAGGTGCTCATCACGTCGGGCTCGCAGCAGGCGCTAGACTATCTTGGCAAGCTGTTCCTATCACAGAACGATACGGCCTTGGTGGAATGGCCCACCTATATGGGCGCTCTGGCCGCGTTCAACGCCTATGAGCCGAATTTCGAGCAGTTGAACCTGCAGGGCAACCGTGCCGCAGGAGACTACGCAAAGGCCGCCGCAGAGGCGGGCGGGCGGGTGAAATTTGCCTATCTGTCCTCGGATTTCGCCAACCCGACGGGCGAAACGCTGGATCTGGCGGGACGGGAACGCTTGCTGGATCTGGCAGAGGAGTTGGATTGCCCGATCATCGACGATGCCGCCTATCAGGCGTTGCGCTATGATGGCGAACCGGTTCCGCCGCTTCTGGCGTTGGAGCAGGCGCGTAAAGGCGATCTGGATGCTTGCAGGGTGATCCATTGCGGCAGTTTCTCAAAAACCCTGTCCCCGGGGGTGCGCATGGGCTGGGTCGTGGCGGCACAGCCGATCATTTCCAAGATGGTCTTGCTGAAACAGGCCTCGGACCTGCATACGCCGACACTGAACCAGGTGGTGATCTGCGACGTGGCCGAACGGCATTTCGACAGCCATGTGACGATGCTGCGCAAGGTCTATGCCCGTAGACGTGATCGGATGCTGGCGGCGTTGGAGCGGCATATGCCTGCGGGAATCACTTGGACGCGGCCCGAGGGCGGTATGTTCATCTGGGTGACGCTGCCGGTTCATCTGAACGGGGATGCGCTGCTGGCCGAGGCGGTGGACAGCGCCAAGGTGGCCTTTGTGCCCGGTCAGGCCTTTTTTGCCGATGGCAGTGGGGACAACACGATCCGGCTCAGTTTCTCTTGCGCAAAGGAAGACCAGGCCGAGGAAGGGATCAGGCGATTGGGCGAATTGCTGCGTGCTCATGTCTGAGGGGTTTGTTAACGGATTACGGGGCAATCTGCGCGGATGTGGCGGTGTGTTTCGATTTTGCTCGTCGCGGCCTGCAGCGCTGCCAGTCCCGAGTTTCGGGGTGCCCCCGTTACGCGCGTCGCGGTAGACGGCAGTGTCTTTGATGTCCGGGTGCGCGGAGGTCTGGCAGAGGCGGTGCGCGTGAACCCGCAATATGCGCCGCGCCTCGACCCGATCGGGCCACGCGCTGGCGTCGCGATGGAACAGGTCTCGGGCTGTCAGGTTGTCGGCGTTCTGGGTGATCAGGCGGTGATGACTGGGGTTCTGGATTGTGAGAGCAGGCCAAAAGACTGGGCGCTGCCCGGTGCAACGGGACGGGCAGGATAGTCAGCGGGAGAAGGTCGGGTTTGGTCCAGATGTTGTGGATAACTGCACCGATCCGCCCATATAGGGCGTCGGATCCGTTGACTTGCGGTGTTTCCGGGCGCAGTCTCGATTGACACAGGAATCACGAAAGCCCGCCTTTGCGCTTCACCAAACTCAGATTGACTGGCTTCAAGAGCTTTGTGGACCCGACCGATCTGGTGATCGCCGACGGGTTGACCGGCGTTGTTGGTCCCAATGGGTGCGGCAAGTCCAACCTGCTTGAGGCGTTGCGCTGGGTGATGGGCGAAAACCGTCCCAAGGCGATGCGCGGCGGCGGCATGGAGGATGTGATCTTTGCCGGGGCTGCCACACGGCCTGCCCGCAACTTTGCTGAGGTGTCGCTGCTTTTGGACAATGGCGAACGGCTTGCGCCCGCCGGGTTCAATGACAGCGACAATCTGGAAATCGTGCGTCGGATCACCCGTGATGTGGGCAGTGCCTATAAGGCCAACACCAAGGATGTGCGCGCCCGTGATATCCAGATGCTGTTTGCCGATGCCTCGACCGGGGCCCATTCGCCTGCGCTGGTGCGACAGGGTCAGATCTCGGAGCTGATCAACGCCAAACCCAAGGCGCGGCGGCGCATTCTGGAAGAGGCGGCGGGCATTTCGGGCCTCTATCAGCGGCGGCATGAGGCTGAGCTGAAACTCAAGGGGACGGAGACCAACCTTACCCGCGTCGATGACGTGTTAGAGCAACTGGCTGCGCAACTGGCGCAACTGGCCCGGCAGGCCCGGCAGGCGGCGCGCTATCGCGAGATCGGCGAACAGTTGCGCCAGGCCGAGGGCATGCTGCTTTACCGGCGCTGGAAAGAGGCTGATGTTGCCCGCCTGACCGCCGAGGATGTGTTGCGTGATCGGACCACCGATGCCGCCCGCGCCGAGGCAACCGCCCGGCAGGCGGAAAAAACCCGTGCGACTGCCGAGGAAACCCTGCCGCCCCTGCGCGAGGAAGAGGCCATTGCTGCCGCGGTGCTGCAACGGCTGAGCGTAGAACGCGGCACGCTAGACGATCAGGAGGCCCGCGCGCGCCAGACGGTCGAGACCCTGACCGCCCGCGTCACCCAGCTTGGTCACGATATCGAGCGCGAGACCGGGTTGAACAAGGATGCGGGCGAAACCATCGAACGCCTCGAATGGGAGGCGCGCGAACTTGCCAAGGCGGGCGAGGGGCATGATGAACGGCTCGCCGAAGCGGCCGAAGCCGCCAGTGAGGCGGCGCAGGTTCTGCAGCAGCGCGAGGATCATCTCTCGCAAGTGACCGAGGATGTGGCGCGTCTGGCGGCGCGGCACCAGTCGGCCCAGCGGCTGGTCGAGGATGGCCGCAAGACGCTGGCCCGCTCCGAGGGGGAAGAAGCCAAGGCGCGCGCCGCCATGGAAGAGGCTGATCGCGCCGTCGCGCAGGCCGAAGAGGATTTTGAAACGGCTCACGAGGCACAGGAAGAAGCAAGCGAAGCTGCCGAAGCTGCCGAAGAGGCGCTGGCCGCCGCTGACGAGTTACGCAACGAGACGCAATCGCGTGAGGCCGAAGCCCGAGCGCAACGCTCCGAGGCCGAGGGGGAGGCCGGGGCGATCCGGGCGGAAACCGCCGCGCTGGCCAAGCTGGTTGAACGTGACACGGCCGAGGGCGGGCAGGTTCTGGACCTGATGCGGGTGGCGGCGGGCTATGAAAAGGCGCTTGGGGCGGCCTTGGCCGATGACCTGCGCGCGCCGCTGGCCGATGATGATGGCCCCTCGGGCTGGGTTCAGATCGCGGGCTATGACGCGGATCAACCCTTGCCGGATGGGGCAGAGCCACTGGCGCTGCATGTATCAGGGCCCGACCGGCTGACCCGGCGCATCGCGCAGATCGGTTTGGTCGACAGCGAGGATGCCGCGCGCCTGCAGCCCCTGTTGAAACCGGGGCAGCGGCTGGTCAGCCAAGGGGGTGACCTTTGGCGTTGGGACGGGTTCCGCGCCTGGGCTGAGGACGCGCCAAGCGCGGCGGCTCTGCGTCTGGAACAGCTCAACCGTCTTGAGGCGCTGAAACAGGAGCTCACCCGGGTTGAGGCGCAGGCCGATGGCGCGCGCGCCGCGCATGAGGCGCTGTCGCGACAATTGGCTGAGGTGACCGAGGCCGACCGCCGCGCCCGTGATGCCCGCCGGGCCGCCGACCAGCGCGTCGCCGAAGCCGCGCGCGCGCTGAGCCGCGCCGAGGCGGAGCGCAATCTTTCGCAAGGCCGTCTGGAAACGCTGAGCCTGGCGGTGAACCGCCACAAGGAAGACGCCATGGCCGCCCGCGCTAGCCTGAAAGAGGCGGAGGCCGGGCTGACCGATCTGGGTGATCTGGATACTGCGCGCGGCCATGTGGAGGACATCAAGCAAACGGTTGAGGCGGCGCGCATCACCATGCTCACCCATCGCTCAAGCCATGATGAGGCGCGGCGCGAGGGCGAGGCGCGGACCCGGCGCACGCAGGAGGTGACCAAGGATATCAGTGGCTGGCGGCACCGGTTGGCCACCGCTGAAAAGCGGATTGCCGAACTGGCCGAGCGCAAGGCGGGCTCGGAAGAGGAACTGACTGAGGCCATGTCTGTCCCCGCCGAAATCGCCGAGGCACGGGAGGAGTTGAGCGAACAGATCAGCGCCGCCGGAGCGCGTAAATCCGCTGCCGGGGATGCGCTGGCCGCCGCCGAAACCGCGCAGCGCGAGGCGATGATTGCCGAACGTGACGCCGAGCGTCTGGCCTCCGAGGCGCGCGAGGCGCGCGCCGCTGCCGAGGCGCGGACCGAAGCCGCACGCGAAACCGTGAGTGCGGCCGCCGAACGCATCGCCGAGGATCAGCAACTGACCCCGAACCAGTTGCTGAACCAGTTGGCGAGCGATCCGGATGCCATGCCCGATGCCGACACGCTGGAGGCCGAGGTGAACCGGCACAAGCGCCAGCGTGACGCGATGGGCGCAGTCAATCTGCGGGCCGAGGAGGACGCCCGCGACGTGCAGGAAGAGCATGACGCGCTGCAATCGGAAAAGGCGGATCTGGAAGAGGCGGTCAAGACCCTGCGCAGCGGTATCGCCAGCCTCAACCGCGAGGGGCGGGAACGGCTGCTGACCGCGTTCGAGCAGGTCAATTCCAACTTCTCGATGCTGTTCAAGCACCTCTTTGGCGGAGGCGAGGCCAATCTGGTGATGGTCGAAAGCGATGACCCGTTGGATGCCGGGCTTGAGATCATGTGTCAGCCGCCGGGCAAGAAACTCTCGACGCTCAGCCTGCTTTCGGGGGGCGAGCAGACCCTGACCGCGATGGCGCTGATCTTTGCGGTCTTCCTCGCCAACCCGGCCCCGATCTGCGTGCTGGACGAGGTTGACGCGCCGCTTGATGACGCCAACGTGACGCGGTTCTGCGACCTGTTGGATGAGATGTGCCGCCAGACCGAAACCCGCTTCCTGATCATCACCCACCATGCGGTGACAATGGCGCGGATGGACCGGTTGTTTGGAGTCACCATGCAGGAGCAAGGCGTCAGCCAGCTGGTTTCGGTCGACCTCAAGAAGGCCGAGGCGATGGTGGCCTGATCGCCCTGGATTCGCCTTATCGGCGGATTTCTGCTAATATGGCCGCATGTTTCAATTGTGCCTTGTGTTTATTCTTGTGGTTTCCGCCAGCGCGATTCGCGCCGAGGAAGTGAATCTAGGTAAAGTGGGCTGGTCCGGCTATGGCACTCATTTCAGGATGTTTTCCGACCGCAAGCCGAAGCTGCTGCGGCCCGCGACCCGCCGACGCAGCGCGGTCAGGGCGCCGAACTCGCTCTATGACAGGCTAAAAGGGGGTGTCTCGATGGGCGTGCTCAAGCTGCGGCGCGAGGGCGATCTGTGCCTGAGCTTTCGCAGGACCTTCAACCGCTGCGATCTGGCCCTGACCCAAGACCGGCTGATCCTGTTCAACCGGCGCAGCAACGGACGATTGCCGATGCGGATTCACCTAGGGCTCAGCCGATAACGGCTTCACCGCAACGTGACTCCCCTTGGTGCGTGGATCGGGTCATGATGGCGCCATGTTACGCCTTGCGATACCCTTGCTGTTTTTGGGCCTGCCCGTCTGGGCCGCAGACTGGAACCTGAGACCGGGCGAAGAGCCGTTGTCCTTGGCCGAGCTTGACGCGTTTGAGGGGCGCACGCTGACCTTTTATGACGATGGCCAATCCAGATATTCGGCGGATGGGGCCTATTCCTATACTTATGGCAGCGGAGGGACTGCTTTCGGCACCTACCGGATTGCCGAAGATGGCAGCATCTGCACTGCTTTCGACCACGGTTTCAACCGCTGCGACCTGTTCGTGCGCCGGGATGGGCGGTTGATCCTGATCGACGAAAAGGGCCAGCGGTTTCCGGTCCGCCCGGAAGAGGGGTCATAGCTGGCGTAGCAGCTCCGGCGTTGGCCAGGCATCGGCGGGCAGGCCCAGCCGTTGCTGTTCGGTCTGAACCGCCGCGCGCGTGCGCGCGCCCAGAATACCGTCCACGTCGCCCACATCATAGCCGCGCTCCTGCAGCTTGGTCTGTAGCTGCTTCATCTGCGCGCCGTTCAACCCGGTTTCGGGCGTGCCGCGCTGATAGACCGGCGCGCCTTCCAGCTGAGTGGCGAAATAGGCCGCGGTCAGAACGTAGACAAAGCTCTGGTTCCACTCGAAATAGACGTTGAAATTCGGATAGGCGATAAACGCCGGCCCCTTGTGCCCCTGTGGTAGGATGATCGTCGCCTGCATGTCACCTGCGGCCAGATCGCCCTCGCGCGCTGTCACACCCATGGCCTGCCACTCCGCGACGCTGCGCGGTTTCGAGGCGCCGGTCAGCGACCAGTCCAGAGTATCGGGCACGGTGACTTCCTGCAGCCAGGGCTCATTCGCCTGCCAGCCCATATGTTCCAGCATCTTAGCGCCGGACACCAGCGCGTCGGGGGCAGAGGTTGCGAGCTCGACCTTGCCGCTGCCATCGGCGTCCACGCCATTGACCAGAATGTCGCGCGGCAACATCTGTACCATGCCGATCTCGCCTGCCCATGCTCCCTTGGTGCGTTCAGGGTCGAAATCACCGCGCGCATGCAGCTCCAATGCGGCAAAGATCTGCGGGCGGAACAATTCGGGCCGACGGCAGTCATGTGCCAGCGTCACCAGCGCGTTGCGGGTGTTGAAATCACCCTGAAAGCCGCCGTAATCGGTTTCGAACGCCCAGAAGGCCAGCAGAACTCCACGATTCACGCCATACTCCGCCTCAATCCGGTCGAAGACATCGCTATATTGCTCGGCCATGGCCGCGCCCCGATCGATGCGGTTTTGTGAGATCAGGCGGTCGGAGAAACTGATGAAGGGTTTCTGAAACACACCCTGCGCGCGATCGGCGCGTAGAACCTTGGGGTCCTGGCGCACTGTTCTGAAGAACGCATCAACCGTCTCGGGGTCAAGACCGGCACCGGTGGCCTCGCTTTTCAGCGTGTCCACGAAAGAGCCAAAATCACCGCCGCATTGCGCCAGCACCGGAGAGGCCCCCAGCAGGGCAAGGCCCAGGACAGTCGCTTTGATCATTCTTGTCTCCTCTTACCTCAGCAGCGAGATTATGATTCCAAACATGACAAGGCCAAGGGCCAATGCCCAGACCTGCCAGAGAATTTCCACTGCGCGCGCGATCTCTTGCGCGCCGATCTCCTTACGGGCGCTCTCATTCACCCAGGCGAGGTGCCGAATCTGGCCGTGATAGCTGCGCGGACCGGCCAATGCGACACCCAGAGCGCGCGCCATCGCCGCCTCGGGCCAACCCGCATTGGGCGAGACGTGCCGCCGGGCGTCCTGCACGATGTCGCGCCATTGCGATTGCCTGTTGGCCAGCAGGGCGATCATCAGGCCGGTCAGCCGCGCGGGCACCAGGTTGAGCAGATCGTCCAACCGTGCGGCAGCCCAACCAAACTGAGCATATTTTTCGTTGCGATAGCCGATCATACTGTCGGCGGTGTTGATCGCCTTATAGAGCAGCAGGCCGGGCAACCCGCCGAGCAGAAACCAGAAGGCAGGCGCGATCACCCCGTCCGACAGGTTTTCCGAGGCGCTCTCGATCGCTGCGCGTGCAACTTGCGGGCCGTCCATCGCGCTGGTGTCACGCGAGACGATGCGCGCGACTTTGGCGCGGGCATCGGGCAGGGACAGGCGCAGGGCTTCCGCCACGTCACCCACATGTTGCACCAGTGATTTCTGGGCCAGCAGCATTGCACAGCAAAGAACCTCTATGATCGGTCCAAACGCTGCCAGCGCCCAGCCGATCAGCATCGCACCAAGCGCCAGTAGCACGGTCGCGATGACGCCTTTGAGCCGCTTGTGCCCTCCCGTGTTCATGCGCCTGTCCAGAAAGCGCACGGCATCGCCCATCAGCACTGCGGGATGCCGTAGCCGCGACCAGAGCCAATCCGGCTCGCCAAGCGCCGCGTCCAGCAGCATCGCGCAGGCCAGCAGGGTGGCGGTGGTCATAGCGCGGCCTCCAGCCGCTCCCAACCTGACGCGGGAGGCAGGCCAAGGCGCAGATATTGCTGTGAATATGGAAAGATGCGGCTCCAGATATGCGATTTGGCCAAACGGTCCTGCCAAGCGGCGGCATCATCCACGCGGTAGAGGCGAAACAGCGATGTTCCTCCCTCCAGCTCGGCCCCGGCGCGGGTCAATATCCCGTCCAGCCGTGCCGCGTCGCGCTCTAGCCGTGCGCGCGTCTCTACCGCCCAGCCACTGTCGCGCAGGGCCAGAGCGCCGATCCGCAGCGCCGGGCCCGATACGGCCCAGGGTCCGGTCAGATCACCCAGTCGGTCGATAAGGTCTGGCTGCCCGATGGCGAAGCCCAGGCGCAAACCGGCGAGCCCCCAGAATTTGCCGAAGCTCTTCAGGATGAGGGTGCGGGGCCGCGCCGCGAGATGCGCAAGACTGCGCGACGGCATCACGTCGCAGAAGCTTTCGTCGATGATCGTCAGCGGCGCATCGGCATCCTGTTCGCTCCAGAACCGCCCATCGGGGTTGTTGGGATGCACGATCACCCGCGCCTCTGCCGGGCCGGACTCTGCGACCTGCCAGCCCTGCGCGGCGAAGGCTGCGGCATGTTCGTTATATGTGGGTGTCGTGATCTGAACCCGACCCGCCGGGGCCAGCGCGGGCAGGCGCGCGATCGGGGCGGAGGCACCGGGCGCGGGCAGGATACGTGCCCCATCCGGCACCTTCCAGAATTGCCGTGCAGCGGTCTCAAGCTCGACAAAGGCGTTGTTGTCGGGAAGCGCGGCCCAATCCTCTGGCGTAAAGACGGGCAGAGGGTAGGGTTCGGGGTTGATGCCGGTCGACAGATCCAGCCAACCCGCGCGCGCTCCGCCATGGGCAACAATGGCGGAATCGATCCCGCCGCCATGGTCTCGGGGTGCTCTGGAATGGGTTGGTGACATTTGGTCCATTTGTGCAATCAAGTCGGGGATGAGACAGCATTTACCCCGCTTCAAGCGGAAATCCGCCTGTGATACAAGCGTGAACGGCCCTTCAGGCCTCACTCGGAGGCCCGTTAAGAGATTGTTAAGCAATTGACCACAAGACCTAGACAGGGGAGTGGTGCCACATGATCAGCCCAAGCGGCGGCACCCGTAGTCTGTGATGAAGGTACTTATTGTTGAAAGCAACCCTGGATTGGGTTTGCTCTGGAAGCGCCACCTGAAACGACAGGGCGCCGAGGTGACGCTGGTGCCGTCGCAAGAGGCGGCGATCCTGGCGCTCTATCGTGATCCCTATGAGATCATTGTGCTGGACCTCGTGCTAGAAGAGGGCAGCGCGCTGGCAGTGGCCGATTTCGCCAGCTACCGTCGCCCCGAGGCGCGGGTGATCTTTGTAACCAACACGACGTTCTTTTCAGACGGGTCGGTCTTTGCCCATAGTCCCAACGCCTGCGCCTTTCTGCAGAGCGAAATGCCGCCAGAAGATTTGGCGGCGATGGTCGAACACTACGCTGCGGGCCGCTGATCGCGCCCATGCGGCGCGTCATAGTCCAGCACCGGATTGGTCGGGATGATTCGGTGCGGATTGATGCTGTCATGACTGTAGTGATAGTGGCGCACGATGTGATCCATATTCACCGTCTGCGCCACGCCCGGCCATTGGTACAGCTCGCGCGTATAGGCCCAGAGGTTGGGGTAATCCACCAGCCGGGTGCGGTTGCATTTGAAATGTAGGTGATAGACTGGATCGAAGCGGATCAACGTGGTGAACAGCCGCCAGTCGGCCTCGGTCAGCTGCTCGCCCATCAGGTAGCGGTTGCGTGACAGGCGCTCCTCCAGCCAGTCGAGACTGTCAAAGAGCGGGTCGATCGCAGCGTCATAGGCGGCCTGTGTCGTGGCAAATCCGCATTTATAGACGCCATTGTTGACGCTGTCATAGATGCGGGCATTCACGTCTTCGATCGCATCGCGCATGGGTTCCGGCCAGAAATCCAGCGTGTTGCCAGTCAGCCCGTCAAAGGCAGAGTTGAACATGCGGATGATTTCGGCGCTTTCGTTCGAGACGATGGTTTCGCGTTCCTCGTCCCACAGGATCGGCACGGTCACGCGTCCGCTAAAGCCGGGGTCAGCCTTGGTATAGACCTGATGTGCGTGGGTCAGACCATAAAGCGTGTCGCCCGTTGCACCGTAGTCGTCCGTGTCAAAGGTCCAGCCCTGATCCAGCATGTCGGGATGCACCACCGAGACCGAGATGTGATCGGCCAAGCCTTTGAGTTGTCTGAAAATCAGGGTCCGGTGCGCCCAGGGGCAGGCCATGCTGACATAGAGGTGATAGCGACCGGATTGGGCCGCAAAACCGCCCTCGCCCGAGGGGCCGGGGCTACCATCTGCGGTGATCCAGTTGCGGAACTTTGCCTCGCTGCGCTTGAACGCGCCGCCGGTTGTCTTGGTGTCATACCATTGGTCGTGCCACACGCCGTCGATCAAAAGACCCATCTCGCTCTCCATTCTCGTGTTGGCTCAAACCTAGTCCCAAAGGGTAGCCTTGCCCAATGCCATGGGCGCGCAGACCCCCTGCACCCTTGCACAGGTGATGGGGATTTGCCGCAACGTGAGCCCGATTTAACGCGGCCGTCATAAAGACTCAGCTTGATATCTCTATATCGGGCGGCAGGATGAGTCGGGCTGGAGTGAGGGGGGTCACATGAGCACCTATATTTCAAAAGAAATAAGGGCCGGGCTTGAAGCCGCGCGCCTTGAAGGAATCAAGAAGGCCAGTCGCCTGCGGGTCGAGGCCGGTAAGGATTATTTTCCGGTTCTGGGATTGTGGCGGACCGGCTTTTCGGTTGAGGCCGCCACAACGCCCAGGCTGCGCGGGCTGGTCGATCTCTATGACGGGGCCAACCATCTCTATCAATGCCTGATCGTGGCATCGGAAGAAGACGGCGGCGAGATGCACTATGAATTCAAGCGCAGCACGGCGGCCACAGACCGCGCGCCGCTGGATTTCTATCGCGCTCCCGATGCGCCGATTGCGCTGCTTGGCAAAGACTAGGGCGCAGCGACATGAATATGAACGAGATTTAATCGCTAGCTGCGAATCTGAATAGCTTCAGACCCCAGAATTGAATCGATCAGAACAAGGCATGCGCCCCAAGTTGGTTCACCAAAGGCGCATGCAGGGACCGATTTGGGAGAATGCTATGACAACTCGTACCGATTTGCGGTTTAAAACGGACCAATCTCATGCGCCGCACGCTTTCTATGAGCGTGCCTTGAAGGACCCGGTCTATTCCAAGCGCCTTGAGACCGATACGCGTGCCGCGTTGGAGGAAATGGTCGGCCCGCTGCCCGAAGGGGTAGAATTCAGGGTCGTGGCGGATACCGACAAGATCGCGTATCTGCATATTCCTCAGCAACCTTCCGAGCGGGAAGTTAGCGATGCCGATCTTCACGCCGCTCAGGGAGGATCGACGTTATTCTGCCTTAGTGTCGGTGCTACCATTGCCGGTATCACAGGCGCGTTCGACTGACGGCTGTCGCGATACGAACGGTGAATTACTGCGACGCACTCTCGGGTGAAGGCATCTATGGTCTGATTTCGACCGGGGTCCCAATGGGAACCAGCCGCCAGAGCGTCTCCATCTCGGCATTGGAGACCGCGATGCAGCCTGCGGTCCAGTCGCCGGGCAGGGTGAGGATGGATAGACCATTGGGCTGGCCATGGATGAAGATATCGCCACCGGGATCAACGCCTTGCGCCTTGGCGCGGGCGATATCCTCGGGGCGGGGATAATCCAGCCCCAGCGAGAGGTGAAAGGCGCTCTGGGGATTACGGCGATCGATCGTGAAATGGCCTTCGGGCGTCTTGCCGTCACCTTCCATCTGTTTGTCGCCACCCGGTTCGAACCCCAATGCAATCTCGGCTTCAAAGACCACATTGCCATCCGACGTCGCGCTCAGACGGCGGGCTGATTTCTCGATGAGGATATGGTCGACCTGCTCCACCGCAGCGGCCATATCTGGCGCGGGTGCTGGCGGGCCGTAGCGGTCCCAGAGAACAAACAGCGCCCCGATCGCAAGGATCAGGAGCCCGCCGCGCAACAAGGCCCGCCGCAGCATCTATTGCAGGTCGCGGAAAGCGTGTTGCATCCGGCGGCCGGCCTCTTCGACGCGGCCAAGCTGCGTGGCGAGGTTGAACCGTTGGAACGTCTCGCCGCCGGTGCCGAAACCGGGGCCGGGCGAGACGGCGATTTTTGCCTCGTCGCGAATGCGCGCGGCAACGTCCTCGGGCGGCATCCCGGTACCCGAGAAATCGACCCAAGCCAGATAGGTGGATTGCAGTGGTAGCGACTGCACACCGGGGATTGCGTTGATTGCCGCATCAAAAGCGCGGCGGTTTTCGTCCAGATGCGTCACCTGCGCATCGACCCATTCCGCGCCCTCCGGCGAATAGGCCGCCATGATCATCCGGACGCCAAGCGCGCTGGGCGTATAGTCCAGCGTGGCCAGACGGTGTTTCATCGCAGCGCGTAGCTCGGGGTCGGGAATGATCATGTTGCCGGTGCGCTGACCGGCGATGTTGAAGGTTTTCGAGGCGGCGGTCAGATAGACCATCCTGTCCCTGTACTCTGGTGCCGCGATGTCCATCGGCACGAAACTCTGGCCGGGATAAACCAGATCGTGATGAATCTCGTCCGAGACCAGGATCAGATCGTTGCGCTTGGCAAATTCCGCCAGATCGCGCAATTCCTGTGTCGTCCAGACCCGGCCCGACGGGTTCTGCGGCGAGCAGAAGACCAGCATCGATTCATCGCCCGCCAGACGGCTTTGCGCATCGTCGAGGTCCAGATTGTACGTATCCCCGTCGCGCACCAACGGGCATTCCACGACGCGGCGGCCTGCCTTGTTAATCTTGTGCGCGAACTCATGATAGACGGGCGAGAAGATCACCACGCCGTCTCCCGGCTTGGTCCAGACGTCGAGTGCCAGCGCGATGCCGTTGCCCAGACCTTGCGTGGTCAGCACCCAGTCAGTATCGATCTCCCAATTATGGCGGGTCTTCATCCACCATTGCACCGATTGCAGATATTCCGGGTAGATCCAGGAATAGCCGAACACGCCATGGTCTGCCGCCTCGCGCACCACATTGATCACACAAGGTGCGGTCGGGAAATCGGAATCGGCGGTCCACATCGCCAGCCCGTCCTCGGGCGAGACGCCGAAGCCACGCTCCATCTTGTCCCATTTGGTGCTGAACGTGCCACGGCGGTCGTTGAGTGTGTTGAAATCCATGAAGTCGCCCCTTGAGTGTCTCAGGCAAGCTAGCGACAATCGGGCCATGTTCAAGGGGCGTTGCGGCGGCGCGGGCAATCGCCTAAATCAGGCTGATGAAACGCACGATCCTGATCCATCCCGATCCCCGCCTGAAAAAGGTCTGCACGCCGGTCACCGACCTGTCCGACGATCTGCGCCAACTGGCCGATGACATGCTGGAGACGATGTATGACGCGCCGGGCATCGGTCTGGCCGCGCCTCAGATCGGGGTTCTGGAGCGGTTGATCGTGCTGGACTGCATCAAGGAAGAGGGCGAGACGCCGCGCCCTATGGTGATGTTTAATCCGCAGGTGGTGGCCTCTTCCGAGGAAACCAATGTCTACGAGGAAGGCTGCCTGTCGATCCCGGAACAATTCGCCGAGGTGACGCGCCCCAAACTGGTCGATGTGGAATGGATCGACCGCGACGGCAATCCGCAGAGCGAGACGTTCGACGGGCTTTGGGCCACGTGTGTGCAGCATGAAATCGACCATCTGAACGGCAAGCTTTTCATCGACTATCTAAAGCCGCTCAAGCGTCAGATGATCACCCGCAAGATGCAGAAACTAAAACGCGAGCGGGCGCGGGCATGAGCGTTCGCCCCTGTTTGCCCTGGCCCGACAAGCGTCTGCGCAGCCGGGCCGATGAGGTGAGCGAGATCACCGACGACATCCGCGCCATCTGGGACGACATGATCGACACGATGGAGGCGATGCCGGGCGTCGGCCTTGCCGCGCCGCAGATCGGCGTGATGCTGCGGCTGGCGGTGGTTGATGGCTCGACCGAGCGGGGTCGGGCGGTGCGTCTGGCCAACCCAGAGGTTTTGCACAGCTCGATTGAGCTGCGTGAACATGAAGAGGCCAGCCCGAACCTGCCCGGCGTCTCGGCCAAGGTCAAACGCCCGCGCGCAGTGACGGTGCGGTTCCTGAACGATCAGGGCGTGATCGACCGGCGCGATTTTGTCGGGATCGAGGCGACCTCGGTGCAGCACCAGATCGATCATCTGAACGGGCGGATGTATTTCGACAATCTCAGCAAGGTCAAACGCGACATGTTGCTGCGCAAGGCGCGGAAGCTGGGGTAGGGCGGATGCGCATTATCTTCATGGGCACGCCCGATTTCTCGGTCCCGTTGCTGGAGGCGCTGGTTGCCGCAGGACACGAGATCGCCGCCGTCTATTGCCAACCACCCCGGCCCGCGGGCCGGGGCAAGAAGGACCGTCCGACGCCGGTGCATGCCCGTGCCGAAACGCTGAGGCTGGAGGTGCGCCATCCGGTTTCGCTCAAATCAGCCGAGGAACAGGTAGGCTTTGCGGAATTGAACGCGGATGTCGCGGTGGTGGTCGCCTACGGTCTGATCCTGCCGCAAGCTATTCTGGATGCGCCCGCGCGCGGGTGCCTCAACATCCATGCCAGCCTCTTGCCGCGCTGGCGCGGCGCAGCGCCCATTCACCGCGCCATCATGGCAGGTGACGCTCAGACTGGTGTCTGCATCATGCAGATGGAGGCGGGGCTGGATACCGGCCCGGTTCTGTTGCGCCAGACCACCGATATCGGCGCGTCTGAGACCACCGGCGCGCTACATGACCGCCTGTCTGACATGGGGGCCAGGTTGATCGTAGAGGCGCTGAAGCGGCTGGACCAGCTAACACCGGAACCACAGCCCGAGGCGGGCGTCACCTATGCCAGCAAGATCGACAAGGCTGAGGCCAGGGTCGATTGGTCGCGGCCTGCGCGTGAGATTGACCGCCAGATCCGCGGGCTCGCCCCGTTTCCCGGTGCCTGGACCGAGATCGGTGGCGACCGCGTGAAACTGCTTGGATCATGTCTTGCCGAGGGGCAGGGCGCGCCGGGCGAGGTTCTGGACGACGTGTTGAGAGTGGCCTGCGGCACCGGGGCAATTGCGCTCACCCGCTTGCAACGGGCGGGCAAGGGCGCGCAGGATAGCGAAACGTTTCTGCGCGGCTGGCCGGTCGCAAAGGGCACAAGACTCTGAGGAGGGGCGCCCATGTTCATGGTTCTATTCGGAACGGTCGTGATTGCCGGAATCGTCGGGTATCTGGCGGAAAAAACCGGCTTTACCCATAACGGCTATCTGCAATCCATCATCATCTGCGTCGGCGGTGCATTTCTGTTTTACTTCGTGCGGATCATGTTTGGCTTCGGCTTCGGTTCGCCGGGGATGAACGCGATCCTGTCCTCGGTCGGTGCGCTGATCATCGTGCCTACCCATTGGAGGAAGTGAGATGTCGGTGGTGGTGCTGATCGTAGTGGGCGCGGCGGCAGGGTTCCTGGCCACGCGCCTGATGCGGATCGAGGCGGATATCCCCACCACAATGTTCATTGGCATCGTCGGTGCGCTGATCGGCGGGTTTGTCTTGCGCTTTCTGACCTCGGTGATGGGCGCCATGGCCGGGTTCGTCGGGGCGGTGTTGGGCGCGCTGCTGGTGATCTGGCTCTGGCAGGCCTGGCGCAATCGGCGCTAGCGCTACTGGCGCGGCGGGCGCGATTTGTAGACCGGCAATTGCCACCCGAACAGCAGCGATCCAGCCCGCAGGCCCCAGCAAGTGGCGGCGGAGGCGGCCAGGACAACGATTTCTGGCAGGCCCTGCCAATCCGCCAGAACTGCAACACATGCCCCGGCAAAGGCGCAGGAGACGTAAAGCTGCCCCTGTTTCAGCACCAGCGGCAACTCATCATTCACCACGTCCCGCATCAGCCCGCCAAGGCATCCGGTGATCATGCCCATCAGCACGACAATCATCGGCGGCTGACCCAGTGCCAGCGCCACGCCGGACCCTGCGGCCACGGCAATGGACAGCGCGAAACTGTCCAGCCAGACCAGCCAGTTATATCGGCTCTCGACCAGATGCGCGGTGAAGAACACCAGTACCGCCGCGCCCGTGGCGATCAGGATGTAGGTTGGGTTGGCGACCCAGAAGACCGGGTGGCGGTCCAGCAACACGTCGCGCACGGTGCCGCCGCCCACGGCCGTCAGGCTGGCCATGAAGGCAAAGCCCACCAGATCAAGCTGCCCCCGGCTCGCCACCAGCGCGCCTGTCAGCGCAAAGATCAGCACCGAGCCGTAATCCAGCAGCGACAGCAGCGTCATGCGCTGGCTTTTCCGGGCTTGAACGGTTTCATCCCGGCGCGCGCCAATTCGTCCGCCCGTTCGTTCTCGGGGTGTCCGGCATGGCCCTTGACCCATTCCCAGGTCACGTCATGGCGGCGCTGTGCCTCGTCCAGCCGCTGCCAGAGTTCGACATTCTTGACCGGCTTCTTGCTGGCGGTTTTCCAGCCATTTCGCTTCCAACCGTGAATCCAGCCGGTAACGCCGTTTTTCACATAGGCGCTGTCGGTCACCACGGTGATCTTCGAGGCGCGTTCCAGCGTCTCAAGCGCCGAGATGGCGGCCAGCAGCTCCATGCGGTTATTGGTGGTCAAGGCTTCGCCGCCTTTCAACTCGCGCTCCTTGATGACCGTATCACCCTGCATGGCCCGCATCAGGACACCCCAGCCACCGGGGCCGGGATTGCCGGAGCAGGCGCCATCGGTATAGGCAAACAGTTCAGCCATGGGCACGCATCACGATCCAGTCGGCCATCTGCCCGTCCAGTCCTTCGGAGGAACCGAAATGCTGGTCAATCAGGGTGAAACCGGCCTCCATCATGCGGTCCTCCAGCCCTTCCTGCGTGTAATAAGTGTAAAAGCGCCCGATCCTGTCAGGGCCTGCGTCGTTGCCCAGCTTCATCCCGATATGGAACAGCCCGCCGGGTTTCAGCGCCTCCATGATTGCGGCCAGATGGGCGGGGAAAGCGTCTCGGGCCGCGTGCAGCAGGCTGAAATTGGCCCAGACACCGTCATAAAGGTCACTGCCCTGCAATTGCTCGAAGGTGGCGAGTTTTGCAGTGACACCGGGATGGGTGTCGGCCAGCGCTACCATCTCGGCGGAACCATCCAGCGCATCGACCTTGTGGCCTGCTCGGGCCATGGCCGCCGCCGCATTACCGGGACCGCACCCCAGATCGAGGATGGTCGACCCCGGCGGCAGGCGTGCGATGAAATCGTCCAGCAAAGGATCGCTGTAGTCGCTGGTCAGATCAGCATATTCACTGGCTTTTTCATCATAGATTCGCAGCGTCTCGTCACTCACAGGAACACTCCTACGGACAGGCAGGCGATCACGATCACCGTCAACAGAATGCGCAGCCGCATCCACCATCGCGGTGTCAGACCCCAAAAGGAAAAGGCGGCATCAAGGATCAGCAGTCCGGCAAAGCCGAAGATCAGGTTCATTCCGGCGCTGACCGGCCCGCCGCCGGTCATGAAAAACGCCCAGAGCGCGGGCAGGACCGACAGCGCATAGCCGGTTGCGGCGCGGTTACCGGATGTCTTGGTGGCAAACCCCCAGAGCACGCCGGACATAAAGCTTAGGATCACAGAGCCGTAAAAAAGCTGCACATATGGTCCTACGAAGCGCGGCCCCAGATGCGCTGCGCCCCAGGCCTGCAACCCGCCGCTCAGATAGGTGGCGGCACCCCAGACAAAGGGGATCAGACCGGAAAGGCCCAACAGCAGAGGCGCGGTGGGAATGCGGCTCATGCCGGGACGCGCAGCACGCGGGGCACTTTGAACTCCACGTTCTCGACAGCGGTTTCGACCATTTCGACCGTGACCTCATAGCGGGCGCGGAAGGCGTCGATGACCTCGTTGACCAGCAGTTCGGGCGCCGAGGCCCCTGCGGTAACTCCGACGGAACGGATGCCCTCCAGCGCGCGCCAGTCGATCTGATCGGCGCGTTGCACTAGCTGGGCATAGGCGCAGCCGGCCTTGGCGCCGACTTCGACCAGACGCCGCGAATTGGACGAGTTCGGCGCGCCCACCACCAACAGCGCGTCTACTTTTGGGGCCACCTCTTTAACGGCCTCCTGACGGTTGGTCGTGGCGTAGCAGATATCTTCTTTGTGGGGTCCCACAATCAGCGGAAAGCGGGCCTGCAGGGCGGCCACGATATCGCGTGTATCATCCACGGACAGCGTCGTCTGGGTTACATAGGCCAGCTTGTCGGGGTCGCGCACGGCGATCTGCGCCACGTCTTCCACCGTTTCGACCAGCAGCACCTCGCCTTCGGGCAATTGCCCCATCGTGCCGATGGTCTCGGGGTGGCCCTTGTGGCCGATCATGATCATCTGCAAGCCGCTCTCGGCGTGGCGCTGCGCCTCGATATGCACTTTCGAGACCAGCGGGCAGGTGGCATCCACATAGACCATCTGGCGCTGTTCCGCCTCGGCGGGCACCGCCTTGGGCACCCCATGGGCCGAGAAGATCACCGGACGGTCATTGGGGCAGTCCTCCAGTTCCTCGACAAACACGGCACCTTTGGCGCGCAGACCGTCCACCACGAATTTGTTGTGCACGATTTCATGGCGCACATAGACCGGCGCGCCCCATTTCTCGATCGCCATCTCGACGATCTTGATGGCCCGGTCGACACCGGCGCAAAACCCGCGCGGCGCGGCCAAGTAGAGGGTCAGAGGTGGGTGTGTCATTGCGGCATCTCCTTGCCGTGGACAGGTAAGGCTTTCGGTGGGGTTGGTCCAGCGCTTCGCGCGCCTTGCGTCCGCTTTGTCACGAATCTGACATGGCTGATGGCTATCAGGGTGGTATTTTCAGCACCTAACAATAGTGAAAGCGCGGTCCGGGGTGGCCCGGCCGCGCCTTTACTATCTTGTCCGATTGACCCGTCAGGTCAGTTTGTGGCCGCGACCACGTTCCGGCTCTCGGCGGGCATTTCGCGTGGAGGGCGGCCAATGACATCCTTCAGCTCTTCGAGCTCGATGAAATTGTCGGCCTGGCGGCGCAGCTCGTCCGAGATCATCGGCGGCTGGCTGCGAATGGTCGACACAACAGAGACGCGTACGCCCTGACGCTGCAGGCTGGCCACCAGCGGGCGAAAATCGCCATCGCCCGAGAACAGCACGATATGATCGACACGCGGTGCCAGTTCCATGGCATCGACGGTCAGTTCGATATCCATGTTGCCCTTGACCTTCCGACGCCCCATGCTGTCGGTGTATTCCTTGGCTGGCTTGGTCACCATGGTGAATCCATTGTAGTGCAACCAGTCGACCAGTGGCCGTATGGGCGAGTATTCGTCATTCTCAAGCAGCGCGGTGTAATAAAACGCGCGCAACAGCTTTCCTCGACGCATGAATTCCTGACGCAGCAGCTTGTAGTCGATGTCAAAGCCCAATGCTTTGGCTGCGGCATACAAATTGGAGCCGTCGATGAACAGCGCCAGCCGTTCGTCCTTATAAAACATAATTGTTCCTTCCGGTGTGTATCATCGCGCCAAATATTCCCGTGAGTGATCAAATGCGGCGGAATGATAGTCTTAAATGTAAGACAACTGTCATATATAGCAAGTGGAGCAAACATTAAATCCGAGGTCAAAAGTGACCGAAATCCGGTCAATTTCATGTGTCGCGCTGGGCGCAAACCTGAAATTCGAAAGTCACCCGCCAGAGTTGACCTTAGGTCATGCGATCCAGGCGCTTGCAGCCAGGGGTGTGGCGATTCGCGCGGTGAGCCGCTTTTATGCAACCCCGTGCTTTCCCGCGGGCGCGGGGCCGGATTATGTGAATGCCGCGATCCTGATCGAAACGGATGCCGCGCCACAGGAGATCCTGCACCAATTGCATGAGGTAGAGGCCCGTTTCGGGCGCGAGCGGGTGCAGCGCTGGGGCATGCGCACGCTGGATATGGATCTGGTCTTTGCCGGGGACCGGGTGGCGCCAGATCTCGACACGTTTCGGGCCTGGCACGCGCTTGAGCCGCAAACACAGGCACGCAGCGCGCCTGACCGGCTGATCTTGCCCCATCCGCGCTTGCAGGATCGGGCCTTTGCGCTTGTACCCCTAGCCGATATTGCGCCGGAATGGCGCCATCCGGTGCTGGGCAAAACGGTGCGTGAGATGCTGGCGGCGCTGCCCGAGCAGGAGCGCGCCGAGGTCGTACCGATCTGAGCATGGGCTGACCCCATTTCCCGCTTGTCAACAGGTCATTTTGGGCTTAGATACAGCGCTTCTGACCTGGGTTGCACTGTGGAGGCCACTGATGGCGCGCGTAACGGTTGAAGATTGCGTAGACAAAGTACCGAACCGGTTCGAACTGGTTATGCTGGCGGCACATCGTGCTCGCGAAATCTCGGCCGGAGCAGGGATCACTGTGGACCGCGACAACGACAAGAATCCGGTCGTGTCGCTGCGTGAGATCGCGGATGAGACGCAAAGCGCCGATGAGCTGCGCGAGCGTCTGATCGAAAGCAACCAGACCCAGATCGAGGTGGACGAGCCGGAAGACGATCAGATGGCGCTGCTGATGGGGGCCGAATCCGACAAGCCCGCCGAGGACGACATGTCCGAGGAGAAGCTGCTGCGCGCGCTGATGGAGGCCCAGGGCCAGGGCTGAGCTCGCCGCCTGGAAGGATGCGGACCGGATGATTTCAGCTGACGACCTGATCGCGCTGGTCCGCAACTACAATCCCAAAACCAATGCAGACCGGATTGCCGCCGCTTATGATTTCGGCGGCCAGATGCATGAAGGGCAGTTCCGCCATTCGGGTGAGCCCTACTTCTCGCACCCAGTTGCTGTTGCCGCGATCCTGACCGAGCAGCGGCTGGATGACGCGACCATCATCACTGCCCTACTGCACGATACGATCGAAGACACCAAGGCCAATTACGGCCAGGTGGCAGAGCTGTTTGGCGATGAGGTCGCCAAGCTGGTCGATGGTGTCACCAAGCTGACCAACCTGCAGTTGACTAGTCTTGAGACCAAGCAAGCGGAAAACTTCCGCAAGCTGTTCATGGCGATGTCCAAGGACCTGCGCGTCATTCTAGTCAAGCTGGCCGACCGCTTGCACAATATGCGCACGATCAAGGCGATGCGCCCGGAAAAGCAGGTGGTCAAGGCGCGCGAGACGATGGATATCTTCGCGCCGCTCGCAGGTCGTATGGGCATGCAGTGGATGCGCGAAGAGCTGGAGGATCTGGCCTTTCGTGTCCTGAACCCCGAAGGCCGCCAATCAATCATTCGCCGTTTCATCATGTTGCAACGGGAAACCGGCGATGTGATTCACCGCATCACCGGCGATATGAGGCACGAGCTCGAGAAAGCCGGGATCGAGGCCGAGGTGTTCGGTCGCGCCAAGAAGCCCTATTCAATCTGGCGCAAGATGCAGGAAAAGGATCAGGGCTTCTCGCGACTGTCGGATATCTACGGCTTTCGTATCATCACCGGGTCCGAGGAGGATTGCTATCGCACACTGGGCGCGATCCATCAGCGTTGGCGTGCGGTGCCGGGGCGGTTCAAGGATTACATCAGCCAGCCGAAATCCAACGGCTATCGCTCGATTCACACCACTGTGTCGGGCCGCGACGGCAAACGGGTCGAGGTGCAGATCCGTACCCGTCAGATGCATGATGTGGCCGAAACCGGTGTTGCGGCGCATTGGTCCTATCGTGACGGGGTACGCTCGGAAAACCCATTTGCCGTGGACCCGGCCAAGTGGATCGCCAACCTGACCGAACAGTTCGACAGCGAAGAGGATCACGAGGATTTCCTCGAAGCGGTCAAGCTTGAGATGTATTCCGACCAGGTCTTCTGTTTCACCCCCAAGGGTGATGTGGTGAAACTGCCGCGCGGGGCGACGCCGATCGATTTCGCCTATGCGATTCACACTCGCATCGGCCATGCCTGCGTGGGGGCCAAGGTGGACGGCATTCGCGTGCCGCTCTGGACCCGACTCAAGAACGGACAATCGGTCGATATCATCACCGCCGAAGGCCAGACGCCGCAGGTCAGCTGGCTTGAGATCGCGGTGACCGGCAAGGCTCGCACCGCGATCCGTCGCGCGCTGCGCGAGGTGGATCGCGAGCGGTTCATCAAACTGGGCCACGAACTGGCGCGGTCTGCGTTTGAACATGTGGGCCGCAAGGTGACCGACAAGGTTCTGGACACGGTGGCGCGGCATTTGCGGCTCAAGGATCGCGGCGAGCTGTTGGCGCGTCTGGGCAGTGCGGAACTGACCGGGCACGAGCTGGTGCAATCGGTCTATCCTGACCTGGCCCCCGATGAGGGCGACGCGATCTCGCCCCGGCGCGCGGTGATCGGTCTGGAGCCAGGACAGAGCTTTGAGCGGGCCACGTGCTGCCAGCCGCTGCCGGGAGAACGCATCCTCGGCATCACCTATCGCGGCAAGGGCGTCGTTGTGCATGCCATGGATTGCGAGCGCCTCAGCGAGTTCGAGGATCAGCCCGAGCGCTGGGTCGACCTGCATTGGCATTCAGGCACCCATCCGGCGGTCTACGGGGCCGGGCTGGATCTGACGATCGGCAATGATGCGGGAGTGCTGGGACGCATTTGCACATTGATTGGCGAGAAAAAGGCCAATATTTCGAACCTTGAATTTCTGGACCGCAAACCGGACTTTTACCGATTGATGATCAGTGTCGAAATCAGGGATCTGGAACAGCTGCATTCTCTGATGCTGATGCTGGAGGCCGAAAGCGATGTCGCTTCGGTTGAACGCTATCGGGAAAAGGCCCGAAAACGGGTCGAGGCGGGATAAGGCCCGAACGGGCAAGGGAAAGGACGACACAGCGTGGTGTTCAAGCGCCGAGATCGCCGATCGCCCGTTCAGGTCGTCTCGGAATTTCTGTATCCGCGCGGCGGCTGGACCCGCGCGTTTCACTACGTCAAACACCGCGTCCGTCGGCTGCCGGATTCCCCCGAACGCATCGCACGCGGGATCGGGGCCGGGGTGTTCGCCTCGTTCACGCCGTTTTACGGGCTGCATTTCGTGATCGCGGTGCTGTGCGCGCGCCTGATCAACGGCAATTTTCTGGCCTCGCTCAGCGGAACATTCTTTGGCAATCCGCTGACCTATGTGCCGATCGGCGTGATCTCTTTGCAGACGGGCCATTTCATTCTAGGCACAAAATACCGGGAAAGAGTCAGCAATTCGCTGCTCGACAAGTTCGCGGATGCGGGCAGCGACCTGTGGCACAACTGTCTTGCTATGTTCACCGACCGCAAAGCGCATTGGCACGGGTTGGAGGTGTTTTATGACGAGATTTTCTATCCCTACATGATCGGTGGCATCGCACCGGGCCTGATTGCCGGGGCGATCTGCTATTACCTGTCCGTGCCCCTGATCCGCGCCTATCAGCAGCGCCGCCGCGCCAAGATCAAGGCCAAGTTCGAAGCGATCCGCAAAAAGGCCGAAGCCGAGGGTGACGCGGCGGATCAAACATCGCTAGTGTCCTCTGGAAAACGAAACAGGGACAACTGACATGTCTGACACTCATCTGCGGCTGGGCGTGAATATCGACCATGTGGCCACTGTGCGCAACGCGCGTGGCGGGGCCTATCCCGATCCGCTGCGCGCCGCGAAACTGGCCGAAGAGGCAGGCGCGGATGGCATCACCGCGCATCTGCGCGAAGATCGCCGTCACATCTCAGATGCCGATATCGACGGTCTGATGGAGGTTCTGTCCGTGCCGCTGAACTTCGAGATGGCGGCGACGGACGAGATGCAGAAGATCGCCCTGCGCCACAAGCCGCACGCGGTCTGCATCGTTCCCGAAAAGCGCGAGGAACGCACCACCGAAGGCGGGCTGGAAGTGGCGCGTGAGGAAAACAGGCTGGCCCATTTCATCGCGCCCTTGCGCGATGTGGGCTGCCGCGTGTCGATCTTCATCGCCGCCGACCAACGCCAGATCGAAGCCGCTCACCGCATTGGCGCCGAAGTGATCGAACTGCATACCGGTGCCTATTGTGATGCCCATGCCGAGGGGCGTTCCGATGAGGCCATGCGGGAGTTGGAGGCGCTGCGCGAGATGTCCGCGTTCGCGCATTCCTTGGGGCTTGAGGTGCATGCGGGGCATGGGTTGACCTATGACACCGTGCAACCGGTCGCCGCCTTTCCGGAAGTGCGTGAGCTGAATATCGGTCATTTCCTGATCGGTGAGGCGATCTTTCTGGGCCTCACCCCCGCGATCGCCGAAATGCGTCGCCTCATGGATGAGGCGCGGGCATGATCGATCTGGCATCGCTTGCCATCACCGCGCTTGCCTTCTTTGTTGTTGCTGTCTCGCCTGGACCGGCGAATATCTCAAACGCGGCTGTCGCGATGAGTTTTGGGCGCAGGACCAGCCTTGTCTATGGCGCGGGATTGTCCTGCGGCCTGATCTTCTGGGGATTGATCGCCGCCAGCGGAATGGGCGCGGTTCTGCAAAGTTCGCTTTATGTGTTGATGGTGCTCAAGTTGTTGGGCGGCCTCTATCTATTGTGGTTGGCATGGCAATCGGGGCGGTCTGCACTGCGGTCGGATGCCGGAAAGGTGTCGCTGCCGGGCAAAGGCCGTTGGTTCTGGCGCGGGCTGATCCTTAACCTGTCCAATCCGAAATCGGTCATCGCGTGGATGGCGGCGCTGTCCGTCGGCCTTGGCCCGGAGGATGGGTTGGTCTCTGTCGTGGTTGCAACACTGGTCTGCATCGCTGCGGGGTTCCTCAACAACGCCCTCTATTCACTGCTGTTTTCGGTCAGCGGCATGATGACCGGATATCGCAGGTTCCGTCGCTGGATCGATGGTGTCGTTGCCGGATTGTTCGCGATTGCCGGTCTGGGCCTGATCAAGTCGGCCTTTGCAAGATGATACGCCACAGCAAAAGAAACCTCCCAATGGATGAGGCACGCGCATGATTACACCGGCGTTTATTTCCATTTGGTTCGCCTAGCTGATGGCCGGGGGCTCTCCGGGTCCGGCGACGATGGGCATCGCGGGAACGGCGATGAACGAAGGCCGCACCGCCGGTCTGGCCTTTGCGCTGGGCATCTGCGCGGGGTCGGCTGCCTGGGGGATGAGGCACGAGAGGCGGGATAACTATCCTGCGAGCCTATTGAGTGGCTGGCAGGTTAAGAAACCATTCTGCCACACTGTCGGCCCAGCCGGTTTGTCTGCCATGCCCATGCGGCCCCAGAGCCAGCACCAATGACCCCGCGTCGCAATTGGTCCAGCGTTTCTCCCAAATTGCGGCATCTGTAACAGCTTTGTCTGCCATCTGACCGCACCCATTGGTGCGGGTCAAAATCTCAATGGATTTCATCACACTGCCCTGCTCGAATTCCCACCCGCCAAAAATGACAAACCGTCCCTCCAGCGGCACAGTGCGGTCGGCATAGCCGTGCGAATGATGCAAGTGCACCGGACCGCTGCACCGTCGCCACATTGGCTCCCAAAAAGCGCCGGATGCCGAGGCGTAAGCGGTCGCGAAAGTGTGGTCTGAACAGGCTTTGTCCCAAACCAAAGAGCCACCGCGCGAATATCCGGCAAGCAAAATCCGATCTGGGTTCAGGCCAAAACGCTCTACCGCGTCCTTTTTGATTTGACCCAGCGCCCTCAGATCATCTCGGGGCCAACGGTGACCGTCGTGAACACCCCAGTCCAAGGCCTTTGGGTTCCCAACATCGACCTGCCCATTCGGTGCGATGACAGCGATCCCCCTGCTGGTAAAGGCGTCAGCGAGATTGGGAAGCTTTAATGCAGAATCTGCCGTCGCAGCGTAACCATGCAGATATATGACGCTGGGTGCATTCTGCGGGTGCTGAGGAAGGACGACGCGGTACGTTAACTCTCCGACCTCGCACGGCCCATCCTCGGTACCGCAGTCTTGCGGATTGGCCCGGACATGTGTGTTAAGCGCGAGGAAGAACAACGCGCCAGCGATAACCAAAAACCTTGACATTTTAACCCCCCATTCAGCCAATGCCCGTTCCGATCCTAGCACAGATACTTCCCATCATCCGCTTGCCATCGGAAGCAAACTATCTTTGATTGGCGCAACCGCAGAATTGAGACACATATGATCCTCGGCATCGGCACAGACCTCGCGAATATAGACCGCATTCAGGGCACGCTCGACCGGTTCGGTGATCGGTTCCGCAATCGTGTCTTCACCGATATCGAACAGCGCAAGGCCGAACACCGCGCCGATACCGCTGGTACATATGCCAAGCGCTGGGCTGCGAAGGAGGCGTGCTCCAAGGCGCTGGGGACGGGCCTGCGCATGGGCATCGCGTGGAAGGACATGGCGGTCAGCAATCTCAGGACCGGTCAGCCTGTGATGCAGGTGACCGGCTGGGCCGCCGAGCGGTTGCGCGAAATGACGCCGCCCGGCCACGAGGCGATCATCCATGTCACATTGACCGATGACCACCCCTGGGCGCAGGCCTTTGTGGTGATCGAGGCGAGGCCCCTGGATGACGAGGGCGTGCCCTTGACTTACCCCGGTCCGCCCCGCATGTAGCGCGCGATCAGAAAGAAAATCGGAGAGCAGTATGGCCACCGAAGCCAAATCCGGAAATGCCGTCTGGGAGACGATCAAGACCATCGTCTTTGCCCTGCTCTTTGCGGGTATTTTCCGCACACTGTTCTTTCAGCCGTTCTGGATTCCCTCAGGCTCGATGAAAGAGACGCTGCTGATCGGCGATTTCCTGTTCGTCAACAAGATGTCCTACGGCTATTCCTACGCCTCCTGCCCGAACCTGATGATGCCCGGCATCGGCATCAATATCGACGCCCAGAAAATCTGCGGTTTCATCGACGGCGACAATACCCGTGTCTTCGGCGGTGAACCCGAGCGCGGTGATGTTGCGGTCTTTCGCCACCCGACCACGGGTCATGACTTCATCAAGCGTGTGATCGGCATGCCGGGCGACCGCATCCAGATCCGCCAGGGCGTTTTGCATATCAACGGCACCGCGGTTGGGCTGGAACCCGATGGCGTGTTCGAGGAGACCTATGAACCGCAAGGTCCGCAAGGCCTGCGCCCGCGTTGTGAAAACGGCCCCGTGGGCTTGGGCGGCACCTGTATCAAGTCACGCTACATCGAAACCCTGCCCAACGGCGTGTCCTATACCATTCTGAACATCGGCAATCAGGCCTCGGACAATACCGGCGTCTATACCGTGCCCGAGGGGCATTACTTCTTCATGGGCGACAACCGCGACAATTCCAGCGATTCGCGCCTGCCGCAATCTGCGGGCGGTGTCGGCTTCGTGCCGTATGAAAACCTGATCGGTCGCGCGGATCGTGTCATGTTCTCATCCGCTGGCCGCTCAATGCTGTTCTTCTGGACCTGGCGCGGCGACCGCTTCTTCAAGAGGATCGATTGAAACTCTCGGCAGATCTGATCGCGTTTCAGGCGCGGATTGGCCATGAGTTTTCCCGGCCCGAACTGCTGGTGCGCGCGCTGACCCATGGTTCGATTTCATCGGCCACGCGCAGTGACAATCAGCGTCTGGAATTTCTGGGCGACCGGGTGCTGGGTCTTGTGATGGCCACGGCCCTACTGGACGAGGACAAGACCGCGAGCGAGGGGCAACTGGCGCCGCGGTTCAACGCGCTGGTGCGCAAGGAAACCTGCGCCGATGTGGCGCGACAGGTTGATCTGGGTGCGGTGCTGAAACTGGGTCGGTCCGAGATGAAGTCGGGTGGCCGTCGCAAGCTGGCTCTGCTGGGTGACGCGATGGAGGCGGTCATCGCCGCTGTTTACAAGGATGCCGGGTTCGAGGCCGCCCGTGCCGTGATCCTGCGGCTTTGGGGCGAGCGTATCCATCAGGTCGAGGATGATGCCCGCGACGCCAAGACCGCGCTGCAGGAATGGGCGCAGGCCCGCCGCCAGACGCCGCCGTCGTATGTTGAGATTGCGCGCTCGGGCCCCGATCACGCCCCGATCTTCACCATCGCTGCACGGTTGCAGGACGGGAGTGAAGAACAGGCCACTGCCGGGTCGAAACGGCAGGCCGAACAGATGGCGGCCAAGACCCTGCTGGACAGGTTGGAGCAAAAGAAATGACCACACGCGCCGGATTCATCGCCCTGATCGGAGAGCCCAACGCGGGCAAATCCACCCTGCTGAACCGTATGGTGGGGGCCAAGGTCTCGATCGTGACCCATAAGGTGCAGACCACCCGCGCCCGTATCCGCGGCGTGGCGATGGAGGGTGACGCGCAGCTGGTCTTTGTCGATACACCGGGTCTGTTCAAGCCGCGCCGCCGTCTGGATCGCGCCATGGTGGCCGCAGCCTGGGGCGGTGCGGCGGATGCCGATATCGTCGTGCTGATGGTCGAGGCGCATCGCGGCGTCACCGAAGGGGTTGAGTGTATCCTCGAAGGGCTCGAAGAAATCGGTCAGGGCCGCAAGGTGGCGCTGGCGATCAACAAGATCGACAAGGTGAAGCCGGGTCACCTGCTGGAACTCGCCAAGGATATGAACGGGCGCTATGGCTTTGCCGAAACCTTCATGATCTCGGCCGAACGTGGCCATGGTGTTGAAGACCTGCGCACATGGTTGGCTGGCGAGTTGCCCGAGGGTCCCTGGCTCTATCCCGAAGACCAGATCGCCGACCTGCCCATGCGCATGATCGCCGCCGAGATGACACGCGAGAAGCTGACGCTGAGGCTGCATCAGGAACTGCCCTATCAGATGACCGTCGAAACCGAGAGCTGGCAGGAGCGCAAGGACGGCTCGGCCCGTGTCGATCAGGTGATCTATGTGGTGCGCGACGGGCACAAGGGCATCGTGCTGGGCAAGGGCGGCGAGACCATCAAGGCCGTCAGCCAGGCCGCGCGTGCGGAACTGGAAGAGTTTCTGAACCGCAAGGTGCATCTATTCCTGCAGGTCAAGGTACGGCCCAACTGGCTGGAGGAATCCGAGCGCTATTCCGAGATGGGCCTGGATTTCAAAGACGGCAATACATGACCCGCCTGACGGCTGATTTCTGGGTCCACGCCTATCTGGCGCGGCTGCGATTTCAGGACATTCCAGCCTTTGTCGTGGCCCATGGTGATGACACCGCGGGCGCGGTTCTGGTCAAGCTCAACACGCTGGATGGTCAGGCCGTCGCCTTCCAACGCAGCTTCGATCTGATGAGCGGGGATCGCAAATGGTTGGAACTATCCAGCGGTGCCGAGGCCGAGGTGGACGAGGCCATCCAACGCCAGCGCAGCTTTGATCCCGACCTCTGGGTGATCGAGGTTGAGGATCGTCAGGGACGGCACCTGCTGGGCGAAGAGGGGCTGGAGTAGCGCCGTTGCCGAGGTCGCCAATCCAGCTGTCAGAGCCGCTTGCGTTTTTCCCGCGATCGGGACTTGGTTCAGCGTTTCAAAATACCTAAATAGGCCGCGGATGAAATCTGCGGGTGCGGCGCAAGCGGTCGGCCCAACACCACCAAACGGAGATCGTATCTTGGCTGACATAGCAATTGGTCAGAAGTTCATAAGATCAAACCTCGGTCGTGTGATGAAGCACTTCGAGGGGTTCATGGTGTTTGTTGGTGTTGTTGGTCCCTTCGCCACGCTTCCGCAGCTTGTTAAGCTCTACCTCACTCATTCCCAGCATGCGTCTGGCCAGTCTCTGGTGACGTGGTCGCTCTATGCCGCGTTGTCGTTGCTTTGGTTCGTCTACGGTCTGATGGTCAAGAAGCTGCCGATTTACGTGGGCAACGGGATCTCAATGGTACTCAACCTGCTGATGGTCATCGGTATCCTGATCCATGCAGGCGTTACGTTCTAAGCTGTCCTGCGCTCGTCTGACTTGCGGCGGTCCCGACTTTGCGTTCTTGTGCGCGAACGAGACCACACCAACAAGATTGGACCGGCCTTGGACTGGCGCGATCATGGCATCCTTCTGACATCTCGCCGCCATGGTGAAACGGCGGCGATCATCGAGGTCTTTACCGAGAGCCACGGGCGTCATGCAGGCGTGGTGCGCGGCGGGACCAGTCGCAAGGTTGCCCCGGTCCTGCAGCCCGGCGCGCAGCTGGACGTGCTTTGGCGGGCGCGGCTTGAGGAGCATATCGGCAGCTTTCAGGTCGAACCGCTGCGGTCGCGCGCGGCGGCGGCGTTTTCGGGGCGGCTGGCGCTGGCCGGGTTGAATGCGGTGGTGGCCCTGCTGTCCTTTTGCCTGCCCGAGCGCGAGGCGCATCCGGCGCTCTACACCCGCACCGAACAGCTGCTGGATCTGCTGGGACAGGATGAGATCTGGCCGCTCGCCTATCTGCGCTGGGAGATGGCGCTGCTTGACGAGCTGGGTTTCGGTCTTGATCTGACCACCTGCGCGGTGACCGGCGCGCGCGAGGGGCTGATCTACGTCTCTCCCAAATCGGGTCGTGCTGTGACCGCAGAAGGCGCCGGAGACTGGGCCGACCGCATGTTGCCGTTGCCGCCCTGCCTGCGTGGCGAAGGCCCGGCCCCGGATGCAGAGATCGCGCAAGCCTTTGCGACCACAGGGTATTTCCTTGAAAACCATCTGGCACGCGGGCTGGGGCACAAACCTTTGCCCGAAGCGCGGGCGCGCTTTATCGAGGCGTTCACTCGCCGGATTTGAACACCATCTCATAGCCCTGATCGTTGCGCAGGATCAGGACATCGCCGGACACTTCGGACTGGGTCATCGCCATCAGGGCCGCAAAGTAAGTGCCCTCGGCCTCCAGCTCTGGACAGGCCATCCGTGTGGCGCTCAGATCGTTCACCTCGAACCAGGGATAGGGCGCCTCAAGCGCGCCGCTATAGCTGTTGCAGGGGGCCTTGCCTGCGATACGCCCCGTTTCGGGAAAGGTCAGGGTGGAGGGTGCGGTCACCGGCGCGCCAGCGATGCTTTCCAGAACCCAGGTCGCCTCCGATGCGCCATAGGCGGCAACGCTTTCATCGGACTGGCATTGGCCAAGTGCGATCAGAGGCGTGAACAGAAACAGGCGCAGCATGCGAAACCTCCTTGATACGCCCCCGGGGTAAGCGCCCGATAAGCGCGGCGCAAGAGCGCAAAGAAAAGGCCCACCGGATCGGCGGGCCTTTGGTTGTTTCTAAGCGATATGGGGGTTCCCCATCGCTGGCTTAGCCCAGCTTTTCGGTCAGCTCAGGCACAGCGGTGAACAGGTCGGCAACCAGTCCGAAATCGGCAACCTGGAAGATCGGTGCCTCTTCGTCCTTGTTGATCGCGACGATGACCTTGCTGTCTTTCATACCGGCCAGGTGCTGGATCGCGCCCGAGATGCCGACGGCGACATAGAGGTCAGGTGCAACAACCTTACCGGTCTGACCCACTTGCCAGTCGTTCGGCGCATAGCCCGAGTCGACCGCGGCGCGCGAGGCGCCAACAGCCGCACCTAGCTTGTCGGCCAGGGTTTCGATCAGTTTGAAGTCGTCTTCCGAGCCAACGCCACGGCCACCCGAGACCACGACGCCTGCCGAGGTCAGTTCCGGACGATCGCTTTCAGCTACTTTATCTTCAACCCACGAGCTGAGGCCGGGATCGGCGGCTACCGACACGGTCTCGACCGGGGCCGCGCCGCCTTCGCCAGCGGCATCAAAGGTCGCGGTACGGATGGTGACGACCTTCTTGGCGTCGTTGGATTTGACCGTCTGAATCGCATTGCCTGCGTAGATCGGACGCTCGAAGGTCGAGCCGTCAACCACGCCGGATGCGTCCGAAATGATCATCGAGTCCAGCAGCGCGGCCACGCGCGGCATCACGTTCTTGGCGTCGGTGGTGGCGGGTGCGATGATATGCTCATAGCCGTCAGCCAGGCCGACGATCAGCGCGGCGGTCGACTCCGCCAAGCGATGACCCAGCGAGGCATCCTCGGCGACCAGCACCTTGCTGACTCCGTCGATCTTGGCAGCGGCTTCGCCAGCAGCGGCGGCAGAGGCGCCTGCGGCCAGAACGGTCACGTCGCCCAACTGCTTTGCAGCGGTCACAGCCTTGGCGGTGGCATCCAGGCCCAGTTCGCCATTGGTGACTTCGGCAAGAAGAAGTACAGCCATTACACAGCCCCCGCTTCTTTGAGTTTCTCTACCAGTTCGTCAACCGAACCGACGATGATACCTGCAGCGCGTGCGGCGGGCTCTTCTGTCTTGACGATTTCAAGACGCGGGGTGACATCGACGCCATAATCAGCGGCGGTCTTCTCATCCAGCGGCTTTTTCTTCGCCTTCATGATGTTGGGCAGCGAGGCATAGCGCGGCTCGTTCAGGCGCAGGTCGACGGTGACGATGGTCGGCATTTTCACCGAGATTGTCTGTAGACCGCCATCCACTTCGCGGGTGATCTTGGCGGTGTCGCCTTCGATGTCCAGTTCGGACGCGAAGGTGCCCTGCGACCAGCCCAGCAGCGCAGACAGCATCTGGCCGGTGGCGTTCATGTCGTTGTCGATGGCCTGCTTGCCGGCCAGAACGATGCCGGGCTGCTCTTCTTCGACCACTTTGGCCAGGATCTTGGCAACGGCCAGCGGTTCGATGTCCTGATGGACGTCGTCGGCGGCCACAACCAGAATGGCGCGGTCGGCACCCATGGCCAGCGCGGTGCGCAGCGTTTCCTGCGCCTGCTTGACGCCGATCGAAACAGCCACGACCTCATCGGCTTTACCGGCCTCTTTCAGGCGGATCGCCTCTTCGACGGCGATCTCGTCGAAGGGGTTCATCGACATCTTCACATTGGCGAGATCAACACCGCTACCGTCCGCTTTGACGCGGACCTTCACATTGTAGTCAATCACGCGTTTGACAGGCACGAGTACCTTCATTTGCGTCATTCTCCTCACAGATTTGACGAGCCGGGCGTCGACTCGACCTTTGTTCTCTTGGGCTAGATAACGGGTAGAGGCATCGGAAAACAGGTTAAAATCGTCACATTGGCGATAATGGACGTCGGGTTTTTTGTTTTCGGTGCGCGGGGCAATCTGATTTTCAATTTTGCGGGTGTGCCCGCCTGACCCGAGCAGGTTCGTGCGTGCCGAGAGCCGCTCGTTGGTCTTGCGCGTGCGATTGCTGCACGCTGATACCGCGTCGCTTGTGGGGCAGGGTCGGCCTTGACATCCCAGACGCATCCATGTGGCAGTGCGCCTTACCCGTCAGCCTATTTTGTGGACATCCTTCTTGCCCAGAGCCCGCCCTTTAGACCATCTGATCCTTTTGGCGGGTGTTGTCGTGATGACCGGGCCTGTTGGCCTGCTGATCTGGCAACTGATGAGCGGGCTGGACGCTGCGGCGCTGTGGGCGCTGATCGCGGATATCTGGCGCGGCGGGCGCAGCGGAACCGGCATAGGCGCCGGGGCGATGATGCGGAATTCCCTGATCCTGGCCCTTGGGGTTGCGGCTATAAAATGCGCCATCTCGATGCTGGCTGCTTACGCTCTGGTCTGGTTCCGCCTGCCGTTCAGGGAGCTGATTTATGGTCTGATCCTGGTGCCGATGTTCTTTCCGATCGAGACCCGGATTCTGCCTACGTTCGCCATCACCAGCGATCTCGGCCTGTTGAATAGCTATACCGGGATGATCCTGCCGATCACGGCCAGCGGGCTGGGTGTGCTGGTCTTTCGCCAATATCTGCGGCAAATGCCGCAGGAGTTAATCGAGGCCGCGCGGATCGACGGGGCCGGGCCGGTACGTATCCTGCTCGATATCATCCTGCCGCTTTCGCTACCGATGATCGCGGCTCTGTTTGCGATCCTGTTCGTACTTGGGTGGAACCAGTATGTCTGGCCGATCATGATCACCACCACCAGCCAGGACCATGACACGCTGGTGCGTGGTATGGCTTATGCAGGTTTTGGTGGGCAGGCTGGCATGGTGCTTGCGCTGTTGTCCTTGCTGCCACCTGCGATTGTGGTGATCCTGTTGCAGCGCTGGCTGATGCGCGGCCTGACGGCGGGCATCCACTGAGGGGCGGGCGGTTATAAACGGGCTCGGTTTCCGATAGGATGAAAGCAGCGATGCAACAGCTCGGAGGCTTTCATGGAAAAGGTACTGGGATTTGGCGGGTTCTTTTTTCGCTCGGAAGACCCCAAGGCGCTGGCGCAGTGGTATCTGGACCATCTGGGCATCAACCTGGTGCCAAATGACTATGAAACACCCTGTTGGCAGCAAGAGGCCGGACCAACCGTTTTTGCCCCTTTCGAGAAGGTTACCGAGTATTTCGGGAATACCGAAAAGCAGTTCATGCTAAATTTCCGGGTGCGGGATCTGGAGGCGATGACCGCACAGCTTGAGGCGGCGGGGGTCGATATTCGACGTGATCCGGAGTCGCCCTATCCCAATGGCAGTTTCGCCTGGCTCAACGATCCCGAGGGCAATCCGATCGAGCTATGGGAGCCAGCGGGGTAGGGGGCTTGGGGCCATAAGTGTCAGGCGAGGGCGCGCCTTCGGCGCTTTGCGCGGCTTTGGTTAAGATAGCGTAAGGTGTTTATCCCTGGGCTCCGCCCTTCCGGGCGGCGGACCCTCCACCGGAGGCCCCGCCGCCGCTGAGTGCATCAGCGATTCGCTCCCGGAACCCACAACACGTCGTCCTTGCCGCCATTGTTGGCCTGTCGCGCCGCCACGAAGAACCAATCGCTGAGGCGGTTGAGGTATTTCACGGCAACTTCGTTGATCGGCTCATAACTGCCAAGCTCAACCACCATCCTCTCGGCACGGCGCGAAACGGTGCGGCAGACATGCAGGTTGGCGGCCAACCGCGACCCGCCGGGCAGAATGAAGCTGCGCAGCGGTTCCAGATCGGCGTTCATCTTGTCAATCTCGCCCTCCAGCCGCTCTGTCTGGGTGGCACTCATGCGCAGGGGCGGATATTCAGCCTCCGCGTCCTTGTCCATGTCGGGGCGGCACAGGTCAGCACCCAGATCAAACAGGTCGTTCTGAATATGCGACAGGGCCTCGTACAGCGCACCTTCAGCCTCAAGCCGGGCCACACCGACAAAGGAATTCAGCTCATCCACCGTGCCATAGGCCGCTACGCGCCCCGAGAATTTGTCGACCCGGTCGCCATTGCCCAAAGCGGTCTGACCGCCATCGCCGGTGCGGGTATATATCTTGTTGAGAACGACCATCGCCTCAGCCTCCCTGATTGCGCAGATACACGTAGAGCACTACGAGGCAGACTGCGATGAACTGGAACAGCAGCCGCAGCCGCATCATCTTGTTGCCGTACTTGGCGTTGAACTGACCACCTTTGGCAAAGCCACCGATCCCGATCATCAGCACGACGACGACCGCCGCCATTGCCAGCCCCAATATGCCCAGTAACAGACCGTCCATGCCGCCCTCACATATTCCATGTTCTGCCCCTTCACCTAGCGGGTCTGGGCAAAAAAGCGAACCCGTTTTTCCGCTACAGCCGCGACAGGATACTGTCGCGGGTACGGGTCGACAGGATGCGCCGCAGGAAGGCCGCGACATAGGTTGGCGTCGTCACGTAGTAGCGTGGGCGCGGGCGCCTCGCCTCGGCGGCATGGGCCAGCTTTGCGGTCACCGCCGAGGCTGGCAATTCGAACCGGTCATTCCCGCTGCCTTCGTAGAGGCGCCTGAGCAGCGTTTCCTCATATTGCTGTTTCAGCGCCGAGGCTTCCCAATCGATGAACCGCTCGAAGACCGGAATCGCCTTTTCCCGGATTTTGGACGTGATCGGGCCGGGCTCGATCAGGATAACGTCGATGCCGGTTCCGCGCAGTTCAAGGCGCAGCGTATCGCTGAGCCCCTCTAGCGCGTATTTTGTGGCCACATAGGCACCGCGCCATTTGAAGGCAACAAGACCAAGCACCGAAGAGTTCTGGATGATCCGGCCATGCCCCTGGGCCCGCATGACGGGAACCACAAGACGCGTCAGTTCATGCCATCCGAAGAAGTTGCTTTCAAAGATATAGCGCAGCCCGTCGGTCGGCACGTCTTCAACCGCACCGGGCAGACCATGCGCGCCGTTGTTGAACAGGGCGTCCAGCGTTCCGCCTGTCGCTTTTAGAACTTCGTCCAGTCCGGAAGCAACGCTTTCAGCATCGGTATAGTCGATTCTAGGGCTGTCAAAGCCCTGCGCGCGCAGCCTGTCGCAGTCGCGCTGGTTGCGGCAGGAGGCAAAGACATGCCAACCGCGCGCACGCATGCCGTGTGCTGCATCCAGCCCGATGCCCGACGAACACCCTGTGATCAGAATGGTTTTACGCATGTCGCCTCTTGACCGTACCCGAGGTCTCTATGACCGCAGAGCAGGAGCGGCGCAATGCGCTGTCAAGTTCAGTTGGCGTTTTTGCTGACCAGTGATGCCGCAATCCAACCAATCTGTTGCTCGGGCAGGACACGCAGCCGCAGCCAGCCAGTACCCGAGTGATCCAGAACCTCGACCTGATGACCGATATTCAGGCGGGTGATCACCGGATAGATGGTGCCCGGGCCGTCCCGCATATTGACGCGGGTACCAATGATTTCACGAATGTCACGTTCGGGTTCAGGCAGCGAGGTTGCCAGCGGCTGCTCGGGCTCCTGTGCATCCGTCACCGTTTCTGCGGACAAAAGCCCCTCTTCCAGCGAAGCGAGCGTGATCGTCTCTTCTGTCGGAACCTGGAACAGGCTGTCAGATGTAGCGATCACGTTGATCTGAGCCAGCCGTGCCAGCGCCTCCTGGGGCGTCTGTTCGGGCGTAGCTTCTTCTTCAGGCTGGATGTTGTTGGCTTTTTGCAGCTTGATCACCGGTTCCGTGACAAGTTCGGGCGCGCTGGATGCGATTTCCACACTTGGTGTCTCGACCGGCTGGGATTTCGCGACTGTTTCCGGTTTCGGCCCGCGCACGCCGCGCGGCTCGAAATCAGCGCCGCCGCTGAGTTCATAAAAGGCAAAGCCCATGAAAACAAAAGATACAATAACCAAGCGCATGGCGCGCCTCCCCGTACTAAATAAACAACTGGAATCAGCAGCAGACTTAAGACCCCCAGGATAACATAACCGGGTTCACGAGTCGAAAAATCGGGGAGGATTCGCACGTTGCTCCCCATAAGCTGTGGAAAACCTGCCGGGCATTGCGGGAAAACACGCAGGCTCGCTTTACGCCCGCCTTCTGGCGTCGTATCACATCATATATGAGCGATACGATCGACGACCCCAACATGAAGTTGCCCGAACCCGGTTCCGAAGTGGCCGAACCGCTGCGCCGCGCCATTGGCGAGCGCTATCTGACCTATGCGCTGTCCACCATCATGCATCGGGCACTGCCCGATGCGCGTGACGGTCTAAAGCCGGTTCACAGACGCATATTGTTCGCGATGCGGGAACTGCGGCTGAACGCGACGGGTGGATTCCGCAAGTCGGCCAAGATCTCAGGCGACGTGATGGGCAACTATCACCCGCACGGAGATGCGGCGATCTACGACGCGATGGCGCGTCTCGCGCAGGATTTCAACGTCCGCTATCCGCTGGTCGACGGGCAGGGGAATTTCGGCAATATCGATGGCGATAACCCGGCAGCCTCGCGCTATACCGAGGCGCGGATGACCATCGTGGCCGAGGCGCTGCTGGACGGTCTGAACGAGGACGCGGTCGATTTTCGCGAAAACTACGACGGCACGCTCACCGAACCGGTGGTGCTGCCGGCGCAATTTCCGAATCTGTTGGCCAACGGGTCCAGCGGCATCGCGGTGGGTATGGCCACCAACATCCCGCCCCACAACATTGCCGAGCTGTGTGACGCCTGCCTGCATCTGATCAAGACCCCCGATGCGCGCGACGACACGTTGCTGAACTACGTGCCGGGACCGGACTTTCCGACCGGTGGCATCATCGTGGAGCCGCTGGAGAACATCGCGCAGGCTTACCGCACCGGGCGTGGCAGCTTCCGGCTTCGTTGTAAGTACGAGGTCGAGGATCTGGGTCGCGGCCAGTGGCAGATCGTGGTCACCGAGATTCCCTATCAGGTTCAGAAATCCAAGCTGATCGAAAAGATCGCCGAGGTTATCCAGACCAAGAAAATCCCCATCCTCGCCGATGTGCGCGACGAGTCCGCTGACGACATTCGCCTGATCCTTGAGCCCCGGTCCAAGAATGTGGACCCCGAAGTGCTGATGAACATGCTTTATCGCAATTCGGACCTCGAAGTGCGGTTCTCGCTCAACATGAACGTGCTGATTGATGGGGTCACGCCCAAGGTCTGTTCGATGAAAGAGGTGCTGCGCGCCTTCCTTGATCACCGGCAGGAGGTGCTGCTGCGCCGCTCGCGCTATCGGCTGGGTAAGATCGACCACCGGCTGGAAGTGCTGGAAGGCTTCATAGTCGCCTTCCTCAATCTGGACCGGGTGATCGACATCATCCGTTATGACGACGATCCCAAGGCTGCCTTGATGCGCGAGGATTGGAGCAAGGACCATGTCCGCGCCACCAACGAGGGCGATTATGTCTCGCCAGCTCCGGGTGAGGGCGAACTGACCGAGGTTCAGGTCGACGCCATCCTCAACATGCGCCTGCGCAGCTTGCGGCGCCTGGAAGAGATGGAATTGATCCGCGAGCGCGACGCCCTGATGGAAGAACGCGCCGGGATCGAGGATTTGCTGGAGAGTACTGATCTGCAATGGGCGCGGATCGCCGAGCAATTACGCGAGACCCGCAAGACCTTCGGCAAGGACTATGAGGGCGGCGCGCGGCGCACCCGCTTCGCCGAGGCGGGCGAGGTTGAAGAGGTGCCGCTTGAAGCGATGATCGACCGCGAACCGATCACCGTGGTTTGCTCGCAGATGGGCTGGGTCCGGGCGATGACCGGCCATATCGACCTGAAACGCGAGTTGAAATTCAAGGATGGTGACGGCCCGCTCTTCATCTTCCATGCCGAAACCACCGACCGGCTGCTGATCTTTGCCAGCAACGGGCGGTTTTATACGGTCAGCGCCTCGAATCTGCCCGGCGGGCGCGGTATGGGTGAGCCCCTGCGGCTGATGGTTGATTTGCCCAACGAGGCTGAGATTGTCGACATCCTGATACACACGCCTGACCGCAAGCTTCTTGTGGCCTCCAGCGCAGGTAACGGCTTTGTCGTGCCTGAAGCCGACGTGGTGGCCCAGACGCGCGGCGGCAAGCAGGTGCTGAACGTCAAGGGCGAGGATCGCGCGCTGATCTGCACGCCGGTGGCGGGCGATCACGTAGCCGTGGTGTCGCAAAACGGCAAGTTCCTTGTCTTCCCAACCGCCGAACTGCCCGAGATGGGGCGCGGCAAGGGTGTGCGGCTTCAGAAATACAACATGGCGCGGGGCAAGCAGGGTTCGCTGGAACTGGATGGCGGTCTGTCGGATGTGACCACCTTCAACTGGGACGAGGGGCTGCGCTGGACCATGGGCGGGGACAAGACGCGCCACGAAGCGGATCTGACCCAATGGCTGGCCAAGCGGGCAGGGGTGGGCAAACGCCCTCCACATGGCTTCCCGCGCAACTACAAATTTTCTTGAGCCGCGCCTGTGGTCGGAGAAATCTCGCCCATGCCGCTTGGAGAAACGCCCCGGAGGTGGTCTAACATTGCCTCTGAGGAACCAATCGAGACGGGACAGTCATGATCCGCACCTTTGCTCTTGCCGGTGGGCTTGCCCTGATGGCGGCCTGTACGCAGACACAGATCGACGAGGCCCCCGAAGAACTGGGGGATTTCAAGCTGCGCATCAATCACGTGGTCAGCGACAAGGCCGTCAAGGGGCCGGTCTCGCGCGATGCGACTGCCGAGGAATGGAAGGCAGGGCTGACCAATGCAATCGATGCCCGGCTCGGTCGCTACGAGGGAACTCAGGAATACGATATCGGTGTCTATCTGGGGGCTTACATGTTGGCCCCGCCGGGTGTGCCGGTGATCTACAATCCCAAAAGCATCGCGATTGCGGATGTTTATGTTTATGACGTCGGCCAGAAAAAGTTGCTGGCCCGCGAGCACCGCATTCAGGTTCTCGAAGATACCACCGGTGAAAGTGCGCTGGTCGGATCTGGCCACAGCCGTACCAAAGAGGAGCAGATTGCGGGCCTGTCTTTGAAGGTAGCCGATGCAATCGAGGAATGGTTGGCCGAAGAGCACCAGAAAGATGGCTGGTTCGATGCCCGTGCTGACACGGAGGCAGAGCCAGGCGCGGAAAACCCGCCCGACAGCTAGCGCCGTTGCATGGTTGCTCTTGATTTTCCCTTTTGAACCAAATATCCCGCGCGCGCAGACGCTAACCGGGACCTGGGGTCCCCCAAAACGCAAAAGGGCGCCAAGGA
>NZ_JAVAMO010000049.1 GCF_030758345.1 Ruegeria discodermiae | reverse complement strand
CCTGTTCCGAAGTCCTGGTTGATGGAGTCGATGCCGTCTGTGTAGTAGTGTTCGATCTCGTTTGACGGGGGTGTGAAGCCGTTGATCTTGTATTGCTGCAGCTCTGAATCCTTGAACCCTTCAAGGCGCAGCGGGATGAAGACGGCCTGGTTTTCGCCGGTCAGCCGGTCTCCGACCCACCAGTAGAAGGCCAGATCCCAGGTGCCGTTGCTGTTCTGGATCGCGCCGTATTTTTCGAGCGCATAATCCACATTGCTGGGCCGCAATTCGGTCTGCAGTCCGTCAAATGTATGCACATCCTGACGATACCAGGTGTTTGCGTGGAATTTGAACGTGCCGAGACTGTCGGTCAGCGTGCCGCGGATGTCGATCTCGCCTCCATCCGGGCGGATCACCATCTTGGTGCCGCCATCCGCCTTGAAGGTGATCTGCTCGACGGGGGTCACTTTCGAACCATCGATGATCCGGTTGTCGAAGTTGACCAGGTTCCCGCTCATGTCGCGCGCCGTAAGACCGCGATCGACGTCATTCCATGTCACGTCGACATAGGTCCCGTCGGCATTGTAGCCACGCGCGTTGAACACCTCGAACGCGTCTTCCACATGGACATTGGACAGGTTGATGCCCTCGGCCTTGTCGCCCACCTTGAAGCCGCGACCGACGCCGACAAACAGCACGTCCTTGAACACATATTCATTGGTGTAGTTGAAGATGTGCACCGCCTCGCCATCGACCTCATAGGCAGTCAGATCCGAAAAGGTCTGCTGGATGTCGGTGGCGTTGTCGATGTTGCGATGGCCGGTGAAGATGCCTTCTTCCACGGCGATGATCTGGTTGCCGGAGAAGCCCATGATCGACGTGTCTTCTTCGTCGTAGCGCTCTTTCTCCTGGAACGGGTTGCCCGAGGGATCGAACTGCACGACATCCGTGGTCGGCCCCTGGGTACTGGTCTCGGACGTGTTGAACATCCAGGCGGTCTTGGAGTTCGCGGCGATGTTGTCCTGCTGGATGATCTGGCGCGCCTGGCTTTCATAGGCGACGCCTTCGATGCCGAAATCGCCGGATTTCTCCAGGGTCAGGACATTTGCGTCACCATCGCGGTTGGGGTCACGCCCGGTGCCCACGGTGGAGGTGACGAAATTGCCGATCCACTGGCCGGTCTCATTGGCGTCTTCCGAGACGATCCCGGCGCCGGCGACGCCATAGACGAAATTGTAATCGATGGCCGCGTGGCTGTCGTGATGCACGATGCCCCAGCCGGGGCTGCCGGTGACCGAGTTGCCCTCAAGTATCGCGAGCTTGGCGTCCTCTTCGGCACCGGTGCGGTGGATATGGAGCGCATAGCGACCCTCCACATTCCCGGAGCCGGGGTTGCGCGCGGTCCCGATGACATCGCCGGGGCCATCCTTGATGTCGGGGCCGCGGTTCGACCAGTCGTCCTCGTCCCAGAGCTCATTGGTGTTGATCGGCTTGGATTTGTCCGTCCGGCCCAGCTCGTCGAACTCGGCATAGCGCACTTCCACATCCGCGTTGTGCATGAACATCACATGGCCGCGCACCCCTTCGGGGTTCTCCGACGAGATCGTCACATTGCGCGAGGAGTTGCCCACATAGACCGACAATTCATTATCGATCCCGTCGCGGCCCTCATAATCCGGCGTCGTGTGATCGTATTGGAGAGGCCGGTTGAGGGTGACCGTGCCGGTCGCGGCGTCGATCGCGACGATCGTCACCTCTTCATCCTGTGTCTGCAGGATACCGTTCGACGTGCCGATATATTTCGTGCCCATGACCACAAGGCTGTCGCCGACCTGCCAGCTGTCGACATCGCCTTCCAGCTTGAGCGTCCGGTCCCCGGCCTCGGGCTCTTCGGCCAGCCGGAGATAGGGGGCTTTGGTGGCACCGTGAATTTCCACCGCGCCATGGGTGACAACCCCGTGGCCCAGCTGGCTGGGGTCCTCGGACAGGTTGATTTTGCTGTCGGTGATCACGATCTCGGCGGTGACATCGGCCTGCACCGGATTGCCCTCGACCCCGATCGTCAGCGTGGAGGACGCGCCGGTCAGCAGCGATTCCACCTCCATCCGGGTGTCGGTATCAACGGCGAAATGCAGCCCGCCATCAACGCCCACCGTCCCCAGCTCGGCCGTGCTCACACCGTCATAGACAACGGAAATACCATGCGGAATATAGGCATCCGACCCGGCGCTCGGCACTTTGCCCCCTGCCCAGGTGCTGCTGTCGAACCAGGACCCGCCCTTGATGGCAACAGAGGTGCTCCAATCGCTGGCATCTGGCATCAGGTTCATCAGGTTGAGATGCTCGCCCTGCATAACGGAATCGTCCATATGCGCGGAATGATGCGCCTGTGACAGCGCCTCCTGCTGCATCATGACGGCTTCGGCACGTGTGGTGCTGCCGGACCCGGTCAGATCCTGTTCCCCGCTACCAGTTCCGTGCCCGGAGTGAGTCATCTCCGTTGAGTGGTTCATGTCGTCCATTACTGCTCCAGTCGCCCCGCATACCGAAGCCCCGGCCAAAAGGCCGACGCAAAGAAACAGAGCGAACCAAGCCGCTCTGAATTCGGTGTTGTCGTGATCCCGGGACGACTGAGTGTATCGTCCCGAATTTGCAACGCTGGCGTACCGTGCCAAAATGGCAAGAACCATAGTCCTAAAAACGCAGTCTAAAGATCGGCAAATTCCCGCGTGAAACAATGCAGGACCGCTCCATATTCCGCCTATCCAAACCTCGCGAAAAATCG
>NZ_JAVAMO010000048.1 GCF_030758345.1 Ruegeria discodermiae | reverse complement strand
ATCATTGAGATTGGCGAAAAGCTGGGCATCTCCAGCGATGACCTGCTGCCCTACGGCCATGACAAAGCCAAGGTCAGCCAGGAGTTCATCAACTCGGTGCAGAGCCGTGAAGACGGCAAGCTAATCCTTGTGACCGCGATCAACCCGACCCCTGCGGGCGAAGGCAAAACCACCACAACCGTGGGTCTGGGAGACGGTTTGAACCGGATCGGCAAGAACGCGATGATCTGTATCCGCGAGGCCTCGCTGGGTCCCAATTTCGGCATGAAGGGCGGCGCTGCGGGTGGCGGATACGCGCAGGTGGTTCCGATGGAGGAGATGAACCTGCATTTCACCGGCGATTTCCACGCCATCACCTCGGCCCACTCGCTGCTGTCGGCCATGATCGACAACCATATCTACTGGGGCAATGCGTGTGAGATCGACATCCGCCGTGTCGCCTGGCGCCGGGTGGTCGACATGAATGACCGCGCCCTGCGCCAGATCACGGCGTCTCTGGGCGGTGTCAGCAACGGCTTCCCGCGTGAGACCGGGTTCGACATCACCGTGGCCTCGGAAGTGATGGCGATCCTGTGCCTGGCCACCGATCTGAAGGATCTGGAAAAGCGTCTGGGCGACATCATCGTGGCCTATCGCCGCGACAAGAGCCCGGTCTATTGCCGCGACATCAAGGCCGAAGGCGCGATGACGGTGCTCTTGAAGGACGCGATGCAGCCGAACCTGGTGCAGACGTTGGAAAACAACCCCGCCTTCGTGCATGGCGGTCCGTTTGCCAATATCGCCCATGGCTGTAACTCGGTGATTGCCACCAAGACGGCGCTGAAAGTGGCCGATTACGTGGTCACCGAAGCGGGCTTTGGCGCCGATCTGGGGGCCGAGAAATTCATGAACATCAAGTGCCGCAAGGCGGGTATCGCACCCTCGGCGGTGGTGCTGGTCGCCACGGTGCGGGCGATGAAGATGAATGGCGGCGTGGCCAAGGCTGATCTGGGCGCGGAAAATGTGGGTGCGGTTCAGTCGGGCTGCGCCAATCTGGGCCGCCATATCGAGAACGTCAAATCCTTCGGCGTGCCGGTGGTTGTTGCGATCAACCACTTCGTCACCGACACCGATGCTGAAGTGCAGGCCGTGAAAGACTATTGCGCCGAGCATGGCGTCGAGGCGGTTCTGTCGCGGCATTGGGAATTGGGCTCGGAAGGGTCCGCACCTCTGGCCGAGAAGGTGGTCGAGATCGTCGAGGGCGGCAGTGCGAATTTTGCGCCGATCTATCCCGACGAGATGCCTCTGTTCGAAAAGATCGAAACCATCGCCAAGCGCATCTACCGCGCTGACGAGGTTCTGGCGGACAACAAGATCCGCAACCAGCTGCGCGAATGGGAAGAGGCGGGTTATGGCAACCTGCCGGTCTGCATGGCCAAGACGCAATATTCCTTCTCGACCGATCCCAGCTTGCGTGGTGCGCCCACAGGTCACTCGGTTCCTGTGCGCGAGGTGCGCCTGAGCGCTGGTGCCGGATTCATCGTGGTGGTCTGCGGCGAGATCATGACCATGCCGGGTCTGCCGCGCAAACCTGCCGCGGAAAGCATCAGACTTAACGACGCAGGTCAGATCGAGGGCTTGTTCTAGGTCGCCAAATAAGACATCCCGTGGCCCGGGAGAGTGTTCCGGGCCGCAGGAGAGTTTGATGCCCCCTCTGAAAGCGCCGCAGGACTGCGAGACGATGCAGGATCTGCGGGTCCAGATCGACAGGCTTGATCAACAGCTGGTTGAGATGCTGCTGGAGCGCGCGCGCTATATCGACCGCGCCTCGCAGCTCAAACCCGGCGAAGGTCTGCCCGCCCGCATCCCGGACCGTGTCGAAGAGGTGGTGGCAAATGTCCGCGCCAGGGCGGGCCAGTCCGGGCTGGACCCCGATCTGGCCGAACAGCTCTGGCGCATCCTGATTGACTGGTCGATCGCGCGCGAAGAACGCGTGCTCGGCCCTGATTGAAATCCATGACCGGGCGGGGCTGTCCCGCCAGGATCCGAGCAGGGGGTACCCGAATGGGCGCGCAAATCATCGACGGAAAGGCCTTTGCCGCACAGGTGCGCGGGCAGGTGGCCGAGCATGTGGCGACACTGAAGGCAGAGCACGGGATCACCCCCGGCCTGGCAGTGGTGCTGGTGGGCGCGGATCCGGCCAGCCAGGTCTATGTGCGCTCCAAGGGCAAGATGACCGTCGAGGTCGGCATGAATTCCTACGAGCACAAGCTGGAGGCTGACACGTCCGAGGCGGATCTGCTGGCGCTGATCGATCAACTCAACACCGACCCGGCGGTGCATGGCATTCTGGTGCAGCTGCCGCTGCCCGGCCATCTGAACGAGGATCTGGTGATCAATTCGATCGACCCGGCCAAGGATGTGGACGGGTTCCATATCTCGAATGTGGGCCTGCTGGGGACGGGGCAGAAATCCATGGTGCCCTGCACGCCGCTGGGCTGCCTGATGATGCTGCGCGATCACCACGGCTCGCTCTCGGGTCTGGACGCGGTGGTTGTGGGCCGCTCCAACATCGTGGGCAAGCCGATGGCGCAACTGCTGCTGGGCGACAGCTGCACCGTGACCATCGCGCATTCCCGCACCAAAGACCTGCCTGATGTGGTTCGCCGCGCCGATATCGTGGTGGCCGCGGTCGGGCGCCCGGAAATGGTGCCCGGCGACTGGATCAAGCCGGGTGCGACGGTGATCGATGTGGGCATCAACCGCATCGAGGCGCCGGAAAAAGGCACCAATGAAGACGGCAGCGTCAAAACCCGCCTCGTCGGCGACGTCCACTACGACAGCGCCGCCGCGGTTGCCGGCGCCAT
>NZ_JAVAMO010000047.1 GCF_030758345.1 Ruegeria discodermiae | reverse complement strand
GATCATGGGCAGCAGTTTGTCGAGCGACGCCTTGGCATCGCCGTAGAACATCCGCGTGTTCTCCTTGAAGAAGAGCGGGTTCTCGATGCCCGAATAGCCGGTGCCCTGCCCACGCTTGGAGACGAAGACCTGCTTGGCCTTCCAGCATTCCAGAACCGGCATGCCGGCGATGGGGCTGTTGGGATCGTCCTGTGCGGCCGGGTTCACGATGTCGTTCGAGCCAATCACGATGGCGACGTCCGTTTCGGGGAAGTCTTCGTTGATCTCGTCCATCTCCATCACGATGTCATAGGGCACCTTGGCCTCGGCCAGCAGCACGTTCATGTGACCGGGCAAACGGCCCGCCACCGGGTGAATGGCGAAACGCACATTCTTACCCGCTGCACGCAACTTGCGAACCAGCTCAGAGACCGCCTGCTGTGCCTGCGCCACCGCCATGCCGTAGCCGGGGATGATGATGACACTGTCGGCATCGTTCAGCGCTGCGGCCACACCGTCAGCCTCGATCGCGATCTGCTCGCCCTCCACGGCCATCTGCTCACCCTGCGGGCCGCCAAAGCCGCCCAGGATCACGCTGACAAAGTGACGGTTCATCGCCTTGCACATGATGTAGGACAGGATCGCACCGGAGGAGCCCACCAGCGCACCCACAACGATCAGCAGATCGTTGCCCAGCGAGAAACCAATCGCCGCCGCGGCCCAGCCCGAGTAGCTGTTCAGCATCGACACCACCACCGGCATATCGGCACCGCCGATACCCATGATCAGGTGATAGCCGATGAACAGCGCCGCCAGCGTCATCAAGAACAACGGAAAGAAGCTGCCCGAACTGGTGTACCAGACCAGACAGATCAGCGAGAGCGCGGCAGCGCCTGCGTTCAGCATATGCCCGCCGGGCAGTTTGGTTGCCGCCGAGGTCACTTTACCTGCCAGCTTGCCATAGGCAATGACCGAGCCGGTAAAGGTAATCGCACCGATGAAGATACCCAGGAACAATTCCACATGCAGGATCGCAAGCTCTGCCGAGGTTTTCTTTGCGATCAGCTTGGCAAAGGCACCCAGATCGGACAGGTCGGCCTCATGCGCGGCATCAACAACCGCCATCACTTCGGCGACGTTCTTGATCTCGAAATGCGCGTTGAAGCCGACGAAAACAGCCGCCAGACCCACAAGCGAGTGCATCGCGGCCACTAGCTGCGGCATCTCGGTCATTTGCACACGCTGCGCCACATAGACACCAATGGCACCGCCACCGGCAATCAGCAGAAGCGACAGCAGCCAAAGGCCCGAACCGGGCCCGATCAGCGTGGCGAAGACCGCCAGCGCCATGCCGACGATCCCGTACCAGACCGCGCGCTTGGCGCTTTCCTGGTTGGACAGCCCGCCAAGGGACAGGATGAAGAGAACAGCCGCAACGACATAGGCGGCAGTAGTAAAGCCAAATTCCATCTCTCGGCCCCCCTTAGGATTTCTGGAACATGGCGAGCATGCGCCGTGTGACGAGGAAACCGCCGAAGATGTTGATCCCGGCCATGAAGACAGACAGGCCCGCCAGCAGGATCACCAGGAATGAACCCGACCCGATCTGCATCAGCGCGCCCAGAATGATGATCGACGAGATCGCGTTGGTCACCGCCATCAGCGGCGTGTGCAGGCTGTGCGCCACACCCCAGATCACCTGGAAGCCGACAAAGACGGCCAGCACGAAGACGATGAAATGCTGCATGAAGCTTGCCGGTGCGATCAGGCCTACCAGCAGCGTCAGCAAGCCACCAACGGCCAGCAGCGTGACCTGCTGCTTGGTCTGGGCCTTGAATTCGGCCACTTCCTTGGCGCGTTTTTCTTCCGGGGTCAGTTCCTTGACTTCCGGTTTCTTCTGCGCCGCGATTGCCTGTACCTTCGGCGGCGGCGGCGGGAAGGTGATCTCACCCTGATGGGTCACGGTCGCGCCGCGGATCACGTCATCTTCCATGTCATGATTGACCTGACCGTCCTTCTCGGGCGTCAGATCGGCCATCATGTGGCGAATATTGGTGGCATAAAGCGTCGAGGCCTGCGCCGCCATCCGGCTGGGGAAGTCGGTATAGCCGATGATGGTCACGCCATTGTCGGTCACGATCTTCTCATCAGCCACGGTCAGCTTGCAGTTTCCGCCCTTCTCGGCGGCCAGATCGACGATCACCGAGCCCGGCTTCATCGCTTCGACCATGTCCTTGGTCCAAAGCTCGGGCGCCTCGCGGTTGGGGATCAGGGCGGTGGTGATGACGATATCGACCTCGGGGGCCAGTTCGCGGAACTTGGCAAGCTGCGCTTCGCGGAACTCATCGGACTGCACCGACGCATAGCCGCCGGTTGCTGCGCCATCCTGCTGTTCTTCTTTGAAATCGAGATAGACAAACTCCGCGCCCATTGATTCGACCTGCTCGGCCACTTCGGGACGCACATCAAAGGCCAGCGTAATGGCCCCCAGCGAGGTTGAGGTGCCGATGGCGGCCAGACCGGCAACGCCCGCGCCGACGACCAGAACCTTGGCAGGTGGCACTTTACCAGCAGCAGTCACCTGACCGGTGAAGAAGCGGCCAAAGTTGTTGCCCGCCTCGATCACCGCGCGATACCCGGCGATATTGGCCATCGAGGACAGCGCGTCCATCTTCTGCGCCCGGCTGATGCGCGGTACCATTTCCATGGCGATCACGGTCGCACCCTTGGATTTGGCCGCCTCCATCCCTTCTTCGTTGCCGGCAGGATTGAAGAAGGAAATCAGCGTCTTGTCCTTGGTCAAGCGCTTGAGCTCGGTCGCGTCGGGCTGGCGCACCTTGGCGATGATGTCAGCCGCCTTCCAAAGCGCGGCGGCGGTCTTGATGACCTCGACCCCGGCTTCTTCGTAACTTGCATCCGAAAAACCGGCAGCCGCACCTGCGCCGCTTTCGATGGCGCAGTCAAAGCCCAGCTTTTGCAACTGACGCGCCGAGTCGGGCGTCATCGCAACGCGCGCCTCGCCGTCAAACTTCTCTTTTGGTGTGCC
>NZ_JAVAMO010000046.1:2500-6336 GCF_030758345.1 Ruegeria discodermiae | reverse complement strand
CCGTTTGCTTCCGTATTGCTTCCAGCTGTGTTGGGGCAAACGGAAACACCACCCTTGGGCTGTGCGTAACGTGTTGTTATTGTGCGATTATTTTGGTTGCGGGAGTAGGATTTGAACCTACGACCTTCAGGTTATGAGCCTGACGAGCTACCGGGCTGCTCCATCCCGCGACACTTTGGTTGGCCTACCGCCTATTCGGCTACTTGAGGTCAGGGTCGACTATGTTTTGATCGTGTTAGAGAGACTGTTGAGTTTTTACCAGGTTTGGCGATGACCTACTCTCCCACGTCTTGAGACGCAGTACCATTGGCGCTTCGGTGCTTAACTTCCGGGTTCGGGAAGGGACCGGGTGTTTCACGCGTGCTATGATCACCAAACCGGGAAAAAACTCTGCCGACTTTCCTGCTAGGCAGGAAAGCGGCTGGGCAGGAGGCAGCGTCTTTGCTTGCAAAGGCGCGTTCCTGCACAGGTGTTATGTCACCCCTTTACGGGGTTTCATATCAATCAACACCGTGCACTCCGCGTTGCGGAGTGTCACGCAGTTATCCATGGTCTGGTCAGTGTATGTTCTTGATCCCGTTGCCTTTTTGGCAACGTTTGTCTTTCCATTACTGGATCAAATCAAGCCTATCGGGCGATTAGTACCGGTCAACTGAACGCATTACTGCGCTTACATCTCCGGCCTATTGACGTGGTGGTCTACCACGGCCCTCAGGGAGACCTTGTTTTGAGGGGGGCTTCCCGCTTAGATGCCTTCAGCGGTTATCCTGTCCGATCATAGCTACCCTGCACTGCTGCTGGCGCAACAACAGGTCCACCAGTGGATCGTTCACCCCGGTCCTCTCGTACTAGGGGCAACTCCTCTCAAGTCTCCTACACCCACGGCAGATAGGGACCGAACTGTCTCACGACGTTCTAAACCCAGCTCACGTACCTCTTTAAACGGCGAACAGCCGTACCCTTGGGACCTGCTCCAGCCCCAGGATGAGATGAGCCGACATCGAGGTGCCAAACACTGCCGTCGATATGGACTCTTGGGCAGTATCAGCCTGTTATCCCCGGCGTACCTTTTATCCGTTGAGCGATGGCCCTTCCACTCGGGACCACCGGATCACTATGGCCGTCTTTCGACTCTGCTCGACTTGTCAGTCTCGCAGTCAGGCTGGCTTCTGCCATTGCACTCAACGAGCGATTTCCGACCGCTCTGAGCCAACCTTCGCGCGCCTCCGTTACGCTTTAGGAGGCGACCGCCCCAGTCAAACTACCCGCCACGCAGGGTCCCGGATCCGGATAACGGACCGCGGTTAGACATCAAGAGTGCGAAGGGTGGTATCTCAAGGGTGGCTCCACAGGGACTTGCGTTCCTGCTTCAAAGCCCACCACCTATCCTGCACATCACAATCCTGATGCCAGTGCGAAGCTGTAGTAAAGGTGCACGGGGTCTTTCCGTCTAACCGCGGGAAGCCTGCATCTTGACAGGCAATTCAATTTCGCTGAGTCGATGTTGGAGACAGCGGGGAAGTCGTTACGCCATTCGTGCAGGTCGGAACTTACCCGACAAGGAATTTCGCTACCTTAGGACCGTTATAGTTACGGCCGCCGTTTACCTGGGCTTCAATTCAAGGCTCTCACCTCTCCTTTTAACCTTCAGGCACCGGGCAGGCGTCAGACCCTATACGTCGTCTTGCGACTTCGCAGAGCCCTGTGTTTTTAATAAACAGTCGCCACCCCCTGGTTTGTGCCCCCAGCCCCTAGTTGCCTAGGAACCGGGCCTCCTTCTCGCGAACTTACGGAGGTATTTTGCCGAGTTCCTTCAACATCGTTCTCTCAAGCGCCTTGGTATGCTCTACCAGTCCACCTGTGTCGGTTTAGGGTACGGTCTGATGGAGGGCTATTTCCAGGAACTGCTCAGCAGCCCAACCAATCCGATAAGGCTGAACTACATCCGCAATCCGTCACATCCTCCTGGCTCAGGAATATTAACCTGATTCCCATCGCCTACGCCTTTCGGCCTCGGCTTAGGGGCCGGCTTACCCTGCTCAGATTAGCTTTAAGCAGGAACCCTTGGACTTTCGGCGAGAGTGTCTCTCACACTCTTTGTCGCTACTCATGTCATCATTCTCACTAGTGATCTCTCCACCGGATGGCTCACGCCCCGGCTTCATCGAAAAGATTTATATCTGTGCTACCGCCTATTCGGCTACTTGAGCACGTTTGAGCGTGCTTCATAACCGCATCGGCGATAATTCAGATAAAATCTTATGTCACACTACGCTCTGCTACCATGCCTTACGGCATCCTAGACTTCGGCTCATGGCTTGAGCCCCGTTACATCTTCGCCGCAGGACAACTTGTTTAGACCAGTGAGCTGTTACGCTATCTTTAAAGGATGGCTGCTTCTAAGCCAACCTCCTGGTTGTTTTGGTCGTCCCACCTGCTTTCCCACTTAGCCATGAATTGGGGGCCTTAGTCGTAGGTCAGGGTTGTTTCCCTCTCCACTACGGACGTTAGCATCCGCAGTGTGTCTGCCATCTAGTACTCCCGGGTATTCGGAGTTTGGTTAGGATCAGTAAGCCTGTGGGGCCCCATTACCCATCCAGTGCTCTACCCCCCGGGGTATTCGGATGACGCTCTACCTAAATAGATTTCGCAGAGAACCAGCTATCTCCGAGTTTGATTGGCCTTTCACCCCTAGGCACAGCTCATCCCGATCTTTTTCAACAGATGTGGGTTCGGTCCTCCAGTAAGTGTTACCTTACCTTCAACCTGGCCATGCCTAGATCACTCGGTTTCGGGTCTGATCCCACGAACTCATGCGCCCTATTAAGACTCGCTTTCGCTGCGCCTACACCTAACGGCTTAAGCTTGCTCGTGAGACCAAGTCGATGACCCATTATACAAAAGGTACGCCGTCAGCTCGCAAGGAGCCTCCGACTGATTGTAGGCGTTCGGTTTCAGGTACTGTTTCACTCCCCTCGTCGGGGTGCTTTTCACCTTTCCCTCACGGTACTGGTTCGCTATCGGTCAGCAAGGAGTACTTAGCCTTCGAAGGTGGTCCTCCGATCTTCAGACAGAATTTCACGTGTTCCGCCCTACTTAATACGTCCCTCAAAGCTTCCCATACGGGGCTGTCACCCACTATGGCTGTGTTTCCCAACACATTCTGGTCACTTATCAGGCTCGGCTGGTCCCCGTTCGCTCGCCACTACTAGGGGAGTATCAATTGATGTCCTTTCCTCCGGGTACTTAGATGTTTCAGTTCCCCGGGTTTGCTCTTAAAACCCTATGTATTCAGGTCTTAAGTACCTGGTTAAACCCCATATTGATTATCAGAGATAACAATATGAAGCTTTCAGGTGGGTTGCCCCATTCGGAAATCCATGGATCAAAGCTTATTCTCAGCTCCCCATGGCTTATCGCAGAGTATCACGTCCTTCATCGCCTCTTGCTGCCAAGGCATTCACCAAACGCCCTTCTCGCGCTTGATCTGATCCAGAAAGAGAAAGACATAACTTAGTGCGCTACCGCCTATTCGGCTACTTGAGCACGTGAAGCGCTTCGATCTTGCGATCTGCGCGCTTCGACCATGTCGATCGAGACAGGCAGCTGGTTCACAGCCCGTCATTCTTCTGGACCAAAAACATACATATCCCGCCCCCGCCACATGGACGAGGACAAATGAGCAACCCCATATGGCCAACCAGCCGTGCAGCTGATCAACGCGGGTCGCTCGGGTTAGTATATTAGACTTGGACAACTCTGTTCGTTTCGGTGCGGGATACACATTCCAGGCCGGCTAGACCCAAACTGCGCCGTCCATCCCCTGTTTGTCCTAC
>NZ_JAVAMO010000045.1 GCF_030758345.1 Ruegeria discodermiae | reverse complement strand
ACACGACTTACAATTCGCTCCGAGTGCTGCCATTGCCGCATTCAGGTCCGTCGGGTCATTGATGGACGTTGAGAATCCAACTGCGATGGTTTCAAGCTCAGTTGCCTTCATGGCGAAGTCCTCGAAGTTCGACCAAATCTCGGACCGTGCCTCTGACTTCGGGTCGGTCTCGTTGGCCTCGAACAATCCCGGCGTTGCGGCAGCATGTTCGGCAATAGCCGCAGCAGCCGACCTGGCTATCGCTGCGTCGAACGCCGTGGCCCCTTTCGACATCTGGCCGAGTGTTTTCATGTTTTTGGCGATGGCACTCATCCCGTCCATTCGTGCCTTCACAGCGGGGTTTTGAACACCCTGGTGGGCGAGAGCGGCAGTTGCTGTGGCGAGCAGAAGGCCGAGTGCTATGGATTTTCGTTTCATGTTTTTCTCTTGTTCAGTTGATGCCGTTGGCTCGTTGCAGTTCGCGAACGTAGGCGATGATCATGGTCACATCTCCTCGGGTCAGCCCCTCGACTGGCGGCATGTTCCCAAACGGCCAATGATGTTGACGAACCCCGAGAGACACCGCCCTTTGGAATGACTCATCGGCATGGTGAGATGGTTCATAGATTTTGTGGACAAGGGGCGGCGCAACATCAGTATGGCCAACCGCGTCGGCACCGTGACAGACAGAGCATTTCGCCTCGAACGCCACTTTTCCAACCCTGGCGTTGTCCGAAAGTGTTTCAGGAATGGTGATTTCGACAATTGCGGAAGTGGGTTCCGCGGGCACCTGGGCGACCTGGCTGTCCCCACCCATCGTAAACCAATAGGCCAAACCAGCAACGCCCAATAGAATGAAGAGTAGTTGCACTGTCCGCATGAGGTATTCCGTGTTCTTCTTTGTAGTTCTAGAGTTTCCAGTAGGTGGAAGGTCAACCGACCAATCCTGACGCTTTCGTGAGCATCCAGATCGCCATTCCGACCATCATCAGGTTCTCGGTGAGCGAGACGAACCCAATTGGCACATTGCTATTTCCACCATCACAGGCGCACTTCAGAACTCTAACAATCACGTTGGACCCGTCAGATAGGGCTGCTCATCAGACCAAGGTCTGTGGTGCGGTAACAGATTGTAGTTCATAGTCGATTTCACGATGAGAGCGAAAGTAACTGACCTGACGATTGGCAATTGGTCGTTGTCGCGAGTGTTTCTTGCGGCCAGCATCGTTGTGATGGGCACTGCTACCGCAATCGTCGGGGTCTGGGTGTCAAATCGAATCCAGAACGCAGTCGTGCAAAACTCCGCCAACTCTGCGGCTCTATATATGGAAAGCGTAGTATCCCCGCTCAGCCAGGAATTGGCTCATGGCGACCGCCTTTCTGAGCAGGCGAGCCTGGCGCTGGACGAGATTTTTATGACCCAGCCAATGCGTGACCGCATTGTCTCCTACAAATTCTGGAAGCAAGGCGGTGTGATTGCGCATGCCTCGGATACAAACATCATTGGAAACCGTTTCAATCCAACGGATGATCTAAGGCGGGCGTGGAACGGTGATATCTCCGGCTCTTTCGAAGAGCTTGACCATGCCGAGAGCGCCGCCGAGGCGGCATTGGGGATACCACTACTTGAAGTTTACAGCCCCATCCGCGAACTCTGGTCCGGCGAAATCATCGCCGTTGCGGAGTTCTACGAAAGAGCTGATCAGCTTGAGTTAGACTTAGCCAAGGCCAGGCGAACAAGTTGGTTGGTCGTCGGTTCCGCATTTCTGGCAAGTACTATTGTTCTGTATTCCATCGTCGCAATTGGTGACAAAACAATTCGACGACAGGGGGCTCTTCTTAAACAGCGCCTGACAGAAAGTGAGAAGATGGCCGAGCAGAATGCCCGGCTGCGGTCGCGTGTAGTAGATGCGTCAGAAAGATATGCCACGCAAACAGATCGGTTCCTCAAGAAACTCGGTGCCGAGCTACATGATGGTCCTGCGCAATACCTGTCACTCGCCGCCCTTAGACTGGAGGCGGCGTTTTCCAAAGAGTCCGAAAGGCCTAAAGAGGCAGAGGAAATTCAGCAGTCTTTGCAAAAATCTCTAGCTGAAATTCGTGCAATATCGCGAGGGCTGTCCGCGCCAGATATCGAAAGCCTGTCACTCGTCGATGTTGTGAAGAGAGCCGTAGAGGATCACGTCGAACACAGCCCGTTGCGACCGGATATTTCACTATTGGGTAGCCAGGCCCCAGAGTTGTCGTTGTCGGACAAGCTGTGCGTTTTTCGGTTCCTTCAGGAGACGCTTTCCAATGCCGCGAGATATGCTCCAGCTTCCATGTGCACTGTTATCTCAGAGGCGCAGAACGACCGCATAGTTGTAAAGGTCAAAGACGACGGACCTGGATTTGACAGGTCAGAAGAAACCGCGTTGCGAGACGATGGTGGCCAGGGGCTTATGGGCTTGCGGGATCGGGTCGAGAGTATTGGCGGTAGGTTTGAAGTCGCATCGAGACCCGGTGAGGGCACCACTGTTTCTATGACACTCTTTCCCAGAAAGTTAGGCACATCATGACTACATCTGTCGTAATAGCCGATGATCACCCAATATTCAGGGATGGTTTGCAACGCACGTTAGATGAAGCTGATGGTTTCGAAGTTTTGGCCGCTGGGTCCAACGCTGAAGAGGCAGTATCGCTGGTCGGCACGCATCAGCCGGACATGGCTATTCTTGACCTCTCGATGCCCGGTGGCGGGATAAGCGCGACACGTAAAATTGCGGCAATGGCAAATCCACCCGTCATTGCAATCTTGACGGTCTCAGAGAACAGCAGCGATGTCGCGGACGCCTTGGAGGCGGGTGCGATTGGGTACATTGTGAAGGGAGTAACCGCGTGCGAGCTAACCGCTTCCTTAAGCAGCATTGCCGCAGGTGAAGGGTTCGTTTCTCCAGGCTTGGCCTCGCGGGTATTGCTGCAAATCAATGCTGACAGCGGCATGTCTATTAACAGCAGCATTCTCGATGACCTTACGCATCGTGAGGAAGAAATACTTAGACGTGTGGCCAAAGGACTAAGTAATCGTGAAATCGCTGATGAGTTAGTCCTTCAGGAAAAGACCGTGAAGCACTACATGACGGCAATCCTGTCCAAGCTTCATGCGCGAAATCGGGTAGAGGCCGCGCTTATTGCACATGATGTTTGGAACAAGGGAGATTAACAGCGGTCTCTTTAACAACGATGGCGGCCCCTCTCAATGAGAATCCGCCAACGGATTATCGACTGGTGTTGCTGTTCAGTTGGTAACCGACTGTAACCTCCGGCGATCAGAGGCCGTTGCGTTTCTCTCGACAACAGTCCGGTTGTACGGGTCTTTCAACTCGTAGCGCCCAAACTCGATCTCCTCTTTCCACCCATTGGCATAGTTCACTTCGATGTTGTTGCCTTGGCGTTCGATTTTCGTGGGTCGACTTCCAGCAGTTCCGCCTTGCCCAGAAGAGCGCACGTTGTCGATTGAGATACCATTCGCCAAAGACCGAAGCCTTGAGACGTCAGCGCCGGACGCGGGGCGTTCCTCAACAGTTCGGTTCTGAGCATTCTTTCTCTCATACCGCCCGTTTTCGATCTCCTCCTTGGTTCCGTCGGCGTACCGCACTTCAATGCCACTAGCGTTTGTTTCGACCTTTGTTATCCCAGCCGAACCCGACGGCTTGCCCCCTGCGTGAGACCGATCCTTCTTTCCGCTGCCTCTATTGGAGCGTTTCGAGTCGTCATCGTCATCGTCGTCATCATCGTCGCGACCACTTTTGCCTGATCCTGAATTGTCCTCACGATCATCATCTCGGTCGTCGTCGCGATCATCGTCTCTATCGTCATCACGATCATCGTCCCGGTCACCACCACGGCCGCTATTACCCGACCCCGAGTTGTCGTCGCGGTCATCATCTCTGTCGTCGTCACGATCATCGTCGCGATCATCGTCGCGACCATCCCCGTCTTTCCCCTTGCCGCTCTTGGCAAAGGCATATGACGGTTCAAAATGTAGGCGACCATCGGCATCAAACGCTGGCACATAAGGCGTCGCCGCAATCAACGAAGCCAACGCCGCTGTAGTAAGAAGTTGACCCAGCTTTCTTTGAATTTTCATTTTCGCCTCCAATTCTGATCATCACGCGTCGTGACATTGAAGACAGGTTACTTCTGGATCGGCTTTCCCACATCGGGCTTAGGTCTGACGAATTTCAAGCCGAACGTCTTAGTCTGATCAGTCAATCCAAGCGAGTTTCGCTGAGCCATGTGACCAGTTCAGTGGGAACTAACCCCGTCACCCTTCAACTCGTCATCAGGTTCGAGGTGAATGACAAAGACCGAACCCGGATACAAACGATCCAGTTCTTCCTCGATGTCATTGCAAATATCATGCGCCGCGCTGACTGGCATTGTGCCGTCCACAACAAGATGAAACTCCACAAAGATGACATTCGCGGATCTGCGCCCTTTGAGGTCGTGGTACTCTAAGGCTGCGCCGAGATTTGCTTCGATTGCGTTGGAAACAGTCTGCAAGTCATGGTCCGAAAGTGTCACATCCATCAGGCCATCGACGGACGACCGAATAACTTTCCAGCCCTCCCACAAGATGTTCAGTGCAACAAGAATTGCCAGGATCGGATCGAGGATCAGCCAGCCGGTAGCAAGCGCCAGTATCAGACCTGCGATGACACCAACTGAAGTCATGACATCTGTGAAAATGTGCCGGGAGCTTGCCTCCAATGCAGGCGAACCCTCGCGCCTGCCAATTTTGAGCAATAGGTAAGCCCATGCGCCATTCACACCCGTTGCAATGACATTGACGACGATGCCAAGAAGCGGCGCATCCTCAAGATGCGGGTTTGGGAGTGCCAGTACAGCTTCTCTGATGATCAAGAACGCTGCCAGCACAATCAGCGCGCCCTCGACGACAGCGGAAAGGTACTCAGCTTTTTTGTGACCAAAGGGATGGTTTTCATCAGGGGGTTTATTGGCAACCCGAACCGCAAAGTATGCCAGCAACGCCGCAACGACATTCACGGTAGATTCCATTGCGTCCGACAACAACGCCACCGAGCCTGTCAGCCACCAAGCCAACAGTTTCAGAGCCAGTACGGCAATGGAGATCGGAATGGACCAAAGAGCGATTTTTTGTGTCATTCGGTCACGAGCCTCAGTCAATCGTTACATGAGATCCTAGGAACAGATGAGCTATCGTGCTTAACACGTAAGACAGGATTAGGATAAAGATGAACAGGGCCGTAGGGTCGGTCATGCTCGACCGGCTGTCGTGATTGGCGCTGGCACCACAGTGTCATACATCTGTTACTCGGATGGACCCGATTGTCACATACGGCTAGCATCAGTGATCACACAGCACGAAGGGAGACACACATGTCGAAGTTCACCAAACGAAAAACTGCCCACGGGGTTGTTGCACTCCTAATCTGCTGTATCGCGGCGACCGCACAGGCGCAATCGGCAGGCGAGGAGATGTCGTTCTTCATAACTAGTGTGGGCAAGGGCGACGGTGCCAACTTAGGTGGCCTCGAAGGCGCCGATGCTCATTGCAATGCGCTTGCCTCCGCGACCGGTTCTTCCAAGACTTTTGCGGCCTATCTGAGCACCTCAATGTCCATTGATCGCAGCACCGACCCGATGACAATCACCAATGGCGTTTCTGCACGCGACCGGATCGGATCGGGTCCGTGGCATAATGCCGATGGAGAGCTCATCGCCAACAATGTTGAGGACCTGCACAGCGACAGTGTGAATATTAACCTTCAGACCGCGCTCGACGAAAATGGTAACCCTGTCAATGGGCGTGGCAGTCAGCCGAACAAACATGACATTTTGACGGGCTCCGATTCCGCCGGACATTTCTCAACGGCAGGTGGCGATACGACATGCAGTAACTGGACTTCGAATAGTGAAGATGGGTCTGCGATTGTCGGACACCATGACCGTGTAGGTCTCAATGATGCCCGAAATATGTTGTCCTGGAACTCATCGCACGGTTCGCGCGGTTGCGGTGAGGAACATCTGCCACGTTCCGGCGGGGCAGGTTTGTTTTACTGCTTCGCAACTGACTAATCGGGCAACATTGGTACGCGTGTCGCCCGTATTGAACCTGATATTGCCAAGTCAGTTCTGGGGATTGCGTTTTGGAAGCGGGCTTTGGGCGGAATCAGTCTAATTGCCGCTTCCTTGCGGGTTTACTAAATTGCAATGCTTGGCTGAGAAAGACCGCTTGGGGCGGAGTGCGGCCGTTTGGAGTAAAAATGCGGCTGGCCGCAAAGTCTGTGGGATCTGTCGCAAAGTTTCTCCCTGGTTCCGAAACGAATGCTGGAACTTATCGAATTGGGCGAGATTCCCATCGGCAGCTGCTCCGATTTGATCGGAGCAGCTGGTCGAGATGACCAGTTTTCAAACTTTGCGACAGATCCGCTCTGAAGCAATCCAAAGTTTGCGACACAACCGCAGATTTTGATTTGAGGGATCTGTAAAAATTCGGGCTAAATATCCCACTTCCGAAGTCTGGATTCTGCAATCTGGGCAGCCACTAGTTCTTTTTGGCGATCATAATACAATGCTTTTGATCTCCACATTGCCCGAACGGTGACTCTTCTTTTAGACTC
>NZ_JAVAMO010000044.1 GCF_030758345.1 Ruegeria discodermiae | reverse complement strand
TGACTTATGATCATCGATTGACTTTCCGCAATCTCCGATATTCTAGCGTTAACAGTGCACTACCAGCGCTCTCAAATGGCGGCTAAGTCCGCTTAGCTGACTTGATTGAAGACATTCCGCTCCGCTAGTCTAGCAACGCTAAGTTTTAATTTTGCCGAGGGATATTGTGATACCTGATCTGCAGACCGCCCGACAGATGGCGCAATCGCATTGCGACGCTTGGACTGGTCGCAACCCTCAGGATGTCGCCAATCGCTACGCGAACGTTACTACCATGGGAATGAATGGTGGCGACCCTATGACAAGCCAAGCTGAAATCGCAGAAATGGCGGCAGGCTTCATGGCCGATTTTCCGGACCTTGTCCTAAGACTCGACACGGTTTTGGTCGCGGATCACCACATGGTCTATGTTTGGACCTTCGAAGGTCACCACAAGGAGACCGGGAATCATGTAAATTTCTCGGGCTGGGAAGAATGGGACCTCGACGACGATCTAAGGGTAACCCGATCGCTTGGCTGGTATGATGCTGCTGACTACGAACGGCAGGTCAGAGGAGAGTGAAGGCAGCCGTTTTTGAAGTAACCCGGATTGTCACTCCAACGTTCGTTAAGCCCTGCTGCGTGAAATCATTCTTTTAGAAATTCTACCGACGCAACGAACGGCAGCAAAGCGGGTTGCGTCCGCAGAAACCGAGAACAAAGCTGGACGGCAGCTTTGGGCCGTCCCTGTCGGTGGGACGTGGGCCAATCCCCAATGATGTCGCGAAGCGGCATACGGCAGGAGAGAGCCCACTTCGACCGATGCTGCGCGTTGCTCGAAAGTCAGCTTTGCGCTGAGAATTCTCGGTGCGTTGTCAGGCACATAGAATAAAATCAGTAACTGGTTCTGATATTTCTCACCTGTTGGAGTTCCAGTGTTAACTGCCATTTCTATATCGTTGTAGTGCTTGCGGATAGTTCGGCGGGAAACTCCAGACTGCTTCGCTCGGAGCACGCACAAGCCCACGCGCTTGAGGATCTCGGTCTGTAAGCAGAGCGATGAACAGGTCACTGCTGGCCCATGGCGAAGATCGGAAATACCAATGCCCGTTTCCTGTATCAGCCGCTTCGGCCTCGGTCACGTCTATGATATGTAGGGTTTTCATCTCAGACAGTCGGCGCTGGAACAGAGATCCATTTATTGCTTCATCGGAAACCTGACCCAGACGGTCGCGACCGAAGACCAACCGTGACATCGCCAGCGCTGAATCGGTCTGCGATTGATAAAGTGTCACATCTGTAACGGCATCCAGAAGACCGTCTTCAATTGATTGCAAAAAATAGCTGCGATCAAGATCGCTGCTGATCAGGATCAGCCGTCCCAGCCGTGGCTTCGGACCCGGTCGCAGGGCGATCTGATAGACCGCTTCAAAAGCAAGCCTTGATCCTGCGCTGTATCCTATAAGGTGAATTCGCCGGGCGTTAGTGTTTGCCGACAGGTATTCGACAAGAGACCGCAAATTGCGGCGCGTCGCCAAAGCAGATTCCTGATCCCGAAAATACGCCAGACGACTGGGTGTAGCGGGCCAGTTATAGCTGATGAAGGCGCCCTGATAGCCCAGAAAGTGCTGCAACTCTTTGGAAACAAGGGTCGAGTAATCAAAATCGACATTGTAGCCATGAATATAAATGAAAACGTCTTTGTTGCGAGAGGCTGCAAGATGATCGTCAACCCGTTGGGCAAACCGAAGACCGGCTGCCTTCATCTCCTGTTGCGACGGTGGATCGTCCATGTAGCGCGTGACGCTGAAGGGCATAACGCCAGTCTCTTGTACGTCAGATACACTGAGCGTGTAATTCCTAGAGCGGTCGCGCGTCATAGTAACGTGGCGAAGCATTTCCAATGACGCCAGTGGAGGGTCGCTTTGCACATCGACAACTCCGGCGCGTAGTACATGACCGCGCTCACTGTTGTAATAGGCTTGTGGGTCGCCGGGAACTGCTGGCAGCCGATCTGTAGCGTAGAACAGCTGCGAACGCTGCACGAAATTTTCTGCCGTGATGTCCTCGTAAGGGTCAAAAGCTGCCTCAGCAAAAACCGTTGGTGAGGGCATCAGTGCAATTTCGTCATAGACCTTTTCTCCACACGCGGCGAGAACACAGAACGAACACGCGGTTGCTGCAGGCAGAGTCCTGGCAATCAGTCGCCTCATCGGTCCTTTCCTCAATTGCCCTTGTCCGACAGTTCGCGTCCGGCTGCAGGTGTCGGTTCCAAACATGTCGGCATTAACGCTCGAGCCTTGGCGCAACTTCGGTACTTCAGACCTGTTTGTGTTCGGCATTGCCGTCTCTCGCATCATGCCCTTACTCAGAAGCTGTAGGTCACACCCACCACGGGTCCGGATTGTGAGAGCTTGAACCTGCTGTCACCTTCACCTTTGTCGACCGTGATGTAGCGGTAGCCAGCGCGCAAGTTCCACTTCGGTGTGATGGCATACCCCACCGTCGCCAAAAACTGCCCAGTTTCGCGGTCCGACCTGAACCCGCCATAATCGGCCAATACAACTGCCGACCAGCGGTCATTGATCTGATACCGGATACGGGCCGCAATCAGGGGGTCTACCCAATCTTCGCTGGTTCTTGAGCTCGGCGCTGGGGTGGGACCGCCGACCAGAGCGATTGTGCTGCTTGTCTCGAACCAACGAAATCCGGCCCCCACATCCAAGGCCAGGGTTTGGTCCTGATAGGCCGTGTAAGCTGCGTATCCGCTGAAGAACTGTGTCTTCAGGCTTGTTTCTGCGCCGCTGAACACTGGACCAGGGGTATCTCCTTCAAAAGACAGATCTGTGCGCATGTAATCGGCTATCAACGACCATCTGCCATTCCGCGCTTCAACTGTGCCCATGAAGGCGAGGTCCAGGTTATCAAACGCATCACTGAAACTGAGCTCGGACTCCAACGAGCCAATGGTTGTGTCGGTATCTGCGCCGTAAATGTAAAAGCTACCGTAAAAACGCCAACCCGTGTCTTGTGCCACCACTGCCGACCCACAGCAAAGGGCAGTTGTGATAGCTAATACTTTGCCAACGAAACTCCGAACCTGCCTGCGTTCCATACCGTGCTCCTCTTTGGCGTTCTCAAGCTTGAAGCGCTGCGATAGCTGAGCCGCGCCAAATTCCGGTTATCTCTCACAATTGCACTCGACCGGATCGAGTATCGGAACAGATGCCTCGTCGCCGTTCAGTTTACGGGCACGAAATTCCGACGGTGTTTGACCGGTCCATTTCTTGAACGCGCGTGTCATCGCTGTCGCATCAGAATACCCTAGCTGATCAGCAAGATCGCCCACGGATGTCGCAGTCTTGGAAAGCAGATGCTTCGCTCGGTCGCATTTGGCTTCGAGAACGATGCGGGAGAGTGATGTGCCATAGGCTGCAAGCCGTCGATTGAGAACCGCACCTCGCGCACCGCATGCATTGGCGAGCGTGATGGCTGACAAATTAGTCCGCCCTGCCATTGAGTTGGCGACGCTCTGGATCGAACTCAACAGGTCTGTCGGTACTGGATTATTGTCGTCCTGAGCTGTCGATACGCCTTCGGGCGCTGCTCGATCTACCAATTCAAATAGAAGCCATGCGCTTGGGAAGCGGATGGAATACCCATCTGGTCCCGCACCAACCGCCCGGATACCGTAGAAGTAGGACGGGAGCAGGTCAGGACGGTTCACCCGTACAAGAACCTTTTTTGCCTCCCAATGCTGACCAGCGGTTTCATGCAGCAACGCGGCCCACCGACTGATCTGAAACGCATCCATATAGGCCGGAGAGCTGCGTGGCGTAAACCTGCGTTTGGCAGACAGCGCGGCGAACTCTCCAGAGACATCCAGTGTCATTGTGACCGCATTTGTGTTGTTCCCAGCATGCACACAGAACCGGGCGATGAAATCGGCCAGGGACTTTGCGTTGCGAAAGGCCTGACCGAATGGGGACAAGGTGGTCGGGTCAGAAGTCTGACCAACTAGTGCCGGAAAGTCTGGCGATGTCTTTTGAGCAACGGCTTCGAATACGGCGTAGACTGTATCGTGCGAAATTAAGCAATTCGGCGCGCTCAGTTCTGTAAACGAAAGATCGAAACCCGCAAGAAGATCTTCTGCGGATTGACCGGATTCCCGATACGCCAACAAAAGCGGCAGGATAACCCGCCCACGTACCAGCGATGGCGTTTTGCCTTGAGCTTGCGCGTCTTGCTCCGTCATTTCACATCCTAAACTGCTGCGACTGCACGGCCGAGCAGCTGCAGTATAATGCGGCTACGCCGGGTGTCCCTGACCTGCGTCAACGTCAGGTACAGTTCTGAGAGCAATAATGTCAGGCATGGTTATGCAGGCAGTGTCAGACACACAACGACAGCGCTCATCTCGCCGAAGACTAAACGCCGGTTAAGAATATACAAAAACACTTGCCCTCGCACCGCCATGGTGGATCTGGAATCATTAACCGAAGGGTCAAAGTTTCAAACGACCTGTCATTTTGAGCCTATTTTCTGAGACGGCGGCTTCTAACTGTCAGGGCATACATTCGAACTTTGTGGTTTGTTGGAGAGAGATAGCCACGGCTCCAATTGTAGCATTTTGAGAAGCCACAAAATGAGAGGCGCGAGAGTGCGCTTTTGATCAGGTGCCGAGACCATCAAGCAATGCATTTCTGTAATTGGCTAGTGGAGCGAGCAAAACATGAATCTCACGCACAAACGCTGGAAACTTGCTGCATTGGCTGTTCTGCTTGGAACCACGGCCACTGCTCAGAGCTTTGACCTTACAGTCGATACGCTTGGAGAGACATATGAGGTGCCCGTTACCATAAGCAACTTTGTTCGGGCTGCGACAGACAACGAACTGAAGACGTACAATAGTCTGGCTGGAGGCGTAAATCAGTTCTTCCACTTCAAAGAACCCACCCCCATCGACAATCAGCCCACCATTCGGATGAACCGCGACACGCTCTACAGCGTTGCGGTTATTGATATCAGCAAAGGCGCAACCTTGACACTGCCCGATGTGGGCGACCGGTACATGACGACGATGGTGGTCAATCAGGATCATTTCATCAATGAAGTGTTCGACGGTGGCGGTGTGTTCCAGCTTGACATGGACACGTTCCATACCCCCTACGCACTTGTTTTCATGAGAATACTGGTGGATGCCGAGAGCCCCGAGGATGTTGCGGCGGTCAATGCAATTCAGGACGGGTTCACCATTGATGCCGTCTCTGCGACGCCCTTCGAGATGCCCAATTACGACACGGAGAGCTTTGAGGCGCTGCGCCAAGCCGCAATTGAGCTGGGCAGGTTCGCCACAGACAGCGTCCGGACTTTTGGTACGGCAGATCATGTAGACCCACTGCGCCATTTCCTTGGCACCGCCGTCGGCTTTGGTGGTCTACCAGAAGACGAGGCCTTTTATCTGAATATCGAGCCCGGCCTGCCGCTTGGAGAATATAAGGTTCATGTACCAGCGGATGTGCCTGTGAATGCATTCTGGTCCGTGAGCCTCTATAATGCAGACGGTTTTTTTGAACACAATTCCCTCGACTCGTATGTGGTCAATTCGGTCTCAGGCACCAAGAATGACGATGGTAGTGTGACCGTGCATTTCGGCGGCTGCGATGATGGTCGCGTTAACTGTCTCCCTATCATGGATGGCTGGAACTATGCCGTGCGCCTTTATCAGCCCGGGCCAGAGATCATCGACGGAAGCTGGGTCTTCCCCTCCGTAGAACCCGCAAACTGAACAACAGGATGCTTACGATGAAAAAGCTTCTTCTGACAGTCGCGCTTACACTCCCGACAGGCGTTTGGGCCGAAGACATGGTCGATGTGACCGTCGACACCCTTGTGCGCGCCGAGACAGATCACATGTTTCGCAGCAACATGGCCAATCTCGGCCTCGCTGTTGGCGAATTGGGGCATATGCGCGAAGCCACCACACCGGACAACCAGCCGGTTATCCGCATGAACCAGGACACGCTGTATTCAGCCGTACTGCTGGATTTGAGTGAACCCGTCGAAGTGACACTGCCCGAGGCAGAGGGGCGTTACATTTCGATGCATGTGATCAATCAGGACCATTTCATGTACGCCGAGGCAGAGCCCGGCACTTACCAAATCACACAGGAAGACCTTGGTACGCGCTTTGGTTTCATCGCGTTTCGCACCTTTGTTGATGTGAACGACCCGGCTGACATTGCTGCAGCACAGGCGGCACAGGATGCAATTGTCGTCAGCGGCGGTGGAACGGGTCCGTTTGACGCGCCCAACTGGAATACCGAACAGCTTGCCACTGCGCGTAAGGCGGTAAACGACCTGTCTTTGCTGGGCGTCGATACAGCACGAGCCTTTGGCAGAACCAAGGACGATATTGATCCGGTTCAGTTTCTGGTCGGTGCGCTCTCGGGCTGGGGCGGACTTCCCCCCGAGGCAGCGATCTATCTGTTGGACGCGGTCGATCAGAATGACGGCGAAGTACCACATGCGGTAACGGTCAAGGATGTGCCGGTTCGAGCGTTCTGGTCGGTGACTGTCTATAACGCTGACGGCTTTCTGGAAGCCAATGATCTGGGAGTAAACAGCTATAACGGCTACACAGCCGAAGCAGCAGAAGACGGCTCAGTCACGGTGCATTTCGGTGGGTGCGACGATGGCCGCGTGAACTGTCTGCCGATTACTCCAGGCTGGAACTACGCGATCCGCCTTTACGAACCAGACCAATCGATCTTGGACGGCAGTTGGACGTTCCCGCGTATCGAACAGGTTAGTTCGGCCAACTAGCCAGAGGCACTCTAAAAGGAACATACTCAGATGCGACGATCCCTTGCATGTGCCAGTTTGTTGTGCGCGATCTGTGCAGCGACATCATCCCCCGCAGACGAAGCCGCCGATCTGGCCCAGGAACTAGCCAACCCGCTTGCTGCAATCATCTCGGTTCCGTTTCAATTGAATTATGATGATAATCTGGGCGTCGCCGATCAGGGATCACGCACCACGCTGAACTTTCAGCCGGTGGTGCCATTTCAGCTGAATGACAACGTCAATCTGATCACCCGTACGATCATTCCTTACATCTGGCAGGAAGACGTTGTGCCAGGGACGCGTCAAGAGGGGTTCGGCGATA
>NZ_JAVAMO010000043.1 GCF_030758345.1 Ruegeria discodermiae | reverse complement strand
CTAAGTCGTTTGCACTTTTGTGCTCGGTTTCGGGCAGCGCACTTCCTGCAGCTCTTGACCTTTTTAGTGATTGGCTGCAGCCAATTGACGACATCAGTCTCGTTGCACATTTGCTTGAACAGAGTGACTCGGCACGAGATTTTCCATCGCAGACACTCGCGTTGCTATCGATAATTGTGAATGAGCAAGACCAATGGCTGCCAGAAGACTTAAAGAAGCTGCTGCTGGCAATTCGGGAGGAACGCCCAGATCTACAAAATGACGCCGATTTTGTTCGACTGACCACACTTCTTCAGCAACGGGGCCACAAATGGCCATAGGCATTGGCTTTGAGGCGTTGCGATGTGAGCGACTGGTTAAGGGAAGTCGCGCCGAAAAGTTTTCTCCGCGAACGCATGTCCGCTTTGGGCCGATTTGCCGAAGCGAATTGAAATCGTTTGGCCAGTTTTGTGCTACTTTGAACTGTCATCAATCATCATGGACCGGCTCATTCATACTCGAACTGGAGAGCAAGCGTCTCGCGCCTTCCCTCCGGTCATCCTTTTGAGCAGATCCATGTCGCAAAAAACTCGACTGCAACGTTCGCCGGAATGCATCCAAATTCCTGATCCGCTGAGTAGAGTGAAGTGGTTTGAATTATCGCGACGCCTACTTTGCGACCATGATGCCAGTTGCATTCTCAGCGGCTCATTGTACGTCGGGTTATGAGCAAAACGCTTCCAGAGCCGCGGGCTCCAGTAACCTGATCCTCTTGTAGGCGACTTCGATCCACCCTCTTGACGCAAATTGCTTGAGAGTTCGATTGACCACGTCTCGCGCAGCATTGGCCAACTCACCAATCTGCTCCTGCGTTAGCCCCGAGATGACAGCCGTACCTTCTTGTCCTACGTCATGTGTCGAAGCGATGCGCAGCAGCGTCGAGGCAATGCGTTGCTGGACATTGGTTATCAGAAGATCGGAGACGGTTGCGATGGCAATGTCCATGCCGTGGGACGCGACCTTAATCAGGGCCCGGTGATATCTCGGGTCGGACGCAGCTATCTGGTCTAGCGCGACCAGTGGGACGTGGAACGCAATCGAGGGTTCGACCGCCACGAATGCCAGGTTCCGATGGCGCCGGCTGAGCGAGGCATCATATCCGAACCACACGCCGCTGCGGCAAATATGGGCGAGCCGGTCTTCGCCGCCGCGTCGCGGAACCTTGATTCCAAAAGCGCCGCCTGCAACTCCAAAGATGCCGCCCCGGAAGTCGCCGACCTCAAAGACTCGGCTACCAACGGCAAACGTCCGTAGCGTGGCCCTTTCCAAGACGACGGCCTGGAACGCCTTGTCTTGTTCGGCAAGCCACCCGCACCTGAGAACCGCGCGCTTCGCCTCAGTAACATCCAATTGCGGTTTAGCTGGTTCAATCAAGTTTTTATCTTGGCCCATGCCGACTTTGTCGTGATTGCTACAGATCAGCACTGAATATCAGATAGTATCGATATGAAACACCACTTAGTTTTGATGCAAACCGCCAGTCAGAAGTGGGTTTTCGCAGTTGACGCACATTCATCATCGAGCAACTGCAGAATTTAGAAAGACGCCACATCAGGAGGTCATCTATGAACATCATCCCGCTGACAAAAACTGTTGCCCTGACCGTTGTTGCGATGATCGCATCTGCTTCAGTGGCATGGGCTTGTACCGGCATCATGCTGACCGGTTCGGACGGAAGCATCATTCGCGCAAGGACCGCCGAATGGGGGCCCTTCGACCTCGAAACCAAGATCAACATCATCCCGAGGGGGTATTCCTACAGTGCTGGCGAGATGCCAGATGGAAAGCAGGGTGCGACTTGGACCGGAAAGTTCGGCATGGTCGGCATCAGCATGCTGGACCACGGCGCTCCTGCCGACGGGATCAACGAGGCGGGACTGACCGCAGGGTTATTCTACCTGCCGGGCTTCACCGAATATCAGGCGTACATGCCTGAACTTTCGGACAACACGATCCCCGGTGATTTGCTGGCAAGCTATGTCCTATCGAATTTCGAAACAGTTGAGGAAGCGAAAGCTGGCCTTGAGAACATACGTGTCGTGGGCGTAGTGGATGAGACGCTTGGTTTCCCATTTCCATTTCACATGCTGGTGGCGGACCGCTCAGGTGGACGGATCGTCATCGAATATATCGATGAAGAGCTGACTGTTTTCGATGCCCCGCTTGGCGTAATCAGCAATTCGCCAAACTATGATTGGCACATGACGAACCTTAACAATTACGTCAACCTGACCGCTATCGGCGTGCCGCAGGTCGAAGCCAGCGGCGTCACTTTTGCTCCGCTTGGCGCAGGCAGCGGCATGATCGGTCTGCCTGGTGATTTCACACCCCCGTCACGTTTTGTGCGTGCCGTTGCTTTCTCGCAAACAGCCCGTGAAACGCAGGGCGGCTATGATACTGTACGAGAAGCTTTCCGGATCCTCGACAATTTCAACATTCCGGCCGATGCCGCCGAGGGTGCCCAGGACGACGTCCAATCGGAAGACTTGCTTTACAGTGCCACGCAGGTCACCACTGCCAGCGACTCCCAGAACCTCACCTACTACTATCACACTATGTACGACCGGACCGTGCACAAGGTCGATCTCAAGCAGATCGATTTCGGAGCGATGGGCGATGAGATGGTGGTCTTTCCGACCAGTGGTGATCGTGAACCCACGATTGTCGATATGACACCGAGCAACTGACTAATTTGCCGGTCGGGGTTTTTCGAAGAGAACGAGTCCTTGAACCCCGGTCATTTCCAAACCTTCGCCTCGATGCGACTTGGCAATCGCATTACCGAGATGCGGAGGTCGAGGAAAGGGGAGGGGACGGCGGCGTTACGATCTCCGCGCCAGGCGAAGTAGGTCCTCAGCGTGTCTGCAGAACGTAAGCCATACGGAAGCTGGCTTTCGCGTTCCCGGCGAATGGCCGCTGTGTGGGATGCGACCGCAGCATCTTCAATGCAAGGTCAATGGCAGCTCAGGGCCGTCCTCGATATGCCATTGCGGCATGAGTTTGTGGATGCTGCGCCAACGACGAATGACGGCTTCCGAGATGAGAGTGTCTGGGGTTGCTTGAAACATCAACCGAAGGTTCGCGGTACGACGATATCGCGATTTGACACGAGTTTTTGGGCTTCATCCACGAGGTCTTCAAATGTGGTCAAAACAATACCGCGCATCCAGACAAGGGCCGGGTCCGCGTCCAGCTCCGCGTTCCAGATGACACGAAAGACAAGATCGGGCATCGGTTCGGGCGGTTCCAGGACTTGCAGGTCGTCGCCAGCGCGGCCCTCCAGCAAGACTAACGCAACGAAGTTTCCCAACATGTTTGTATCATTCAGCGCCGATGCGATTCCGGACCAGTTGGCCGCGTGAAATCCAATGCGGCGCTTCAGACCAAGATGGGCAAGATGCTCTTCGACCGTACCGTGGATGGCGGCCGGAATGCGCACAACGGCATGCGGCCATCGCATCCAGCTGTCCAAGCTCCAGTCATTTGTCGCCGGGTGGCCCCGCCGGGCCAGAACATAACGTTTCATCGGTTTCAGGACTTTTGCCTTCAGACCTTCAGGCAGGGGAAAGTTGGCGTTTCCAAATGCGATATCCACTTCACCCTTGATGATCTGATCCATGGTTTCTTTGGAATAGGGTTGCCATGCCAATGCCGCATCCGGTGCTTCTGCCTGCATGCGCGAGACAACTCCAGAGGCGATGCAATTCAGCGCCGGTCCTGCCATGCGAAAGGTCCGGGAGCAGGTCATGGGTTCGAAGGGGGCGGGCGCCTGCACCACGCGTTCGATCCGTGACAGGATCGGCCGGATCTCGCGTTACAGGGCCTCGGCCCGCGGGCTTGGTTTCATAATGCCACCGGCGCGCACCAGCAATGGGTCATCCAGTTGTTCGCGCAATCGCCCAAGCGCGTGACTCACGGCCGAGGGTGTTCGACCGAGCTGTTCGGCGGCCCGGTTCACGCTGCCCTCTTCCATCAGGACCCGGAAGACGAGGAGCAGGTTCAGGTCGAGGTTCTTGATCTGAATTTCATTCATCTGGACTGAAAACTATTTGCTGGAGTGACGCTACCTACCCTCATACTCAGAAGAAAACGCACTGAAATGCAATCGCAACCTGAAGGAAATTCACGATGCCGTTCTCCCTTCCGAACCTCCGGACGTTTCTGATCGATCCTGCGCCGCGTCTGTTACTTGGCGGCATATTTCTGATGGGGGCGTTGGACGGATTTGCGTTCATTTTCACTGGCGCACACCTGATACATCCGCCGACCTCTTCCGCCGGGCTTGCGCTTGAAGCGGCGCTCAAGGAGGCCGGATTTCTCTGGCCATTGATGAAAGGCGTCGAACTGGCAGGTGCGCTTCTTCTTCTGTCCAACCGGGCCCCGGCACTGGGGTTGGCCCTGCTGGCACCGATAATGGCCGTTATCGTTCTGTTTCATGCCACCCTCAATCCCGGAGGACTCCCGCTCGCGTTTGTCCTGATCGTTTGCGGAATCCTGATCCTATGGGTCCAACGCTCAAGGTTCGCGGTTCTCTTTGAGACAGGCACGCCGGGGGCACAGACCCGTCCCGTTCCCGCTCCCACCTGAGATCTTTCAACAAGGAGAAGACCAATGCCCAGAGTTATTGCAATGCATGATGTGAACGATGTCGAACACTGGCTTTCATCCCCCAAGCGCGATGAAATCTTCAAGGAGGTTGCCTTCGACATGGTGACTTTCGTCCATCCGACAGAGCCCAATAAGGTCGGCCTGTCCGCCAACATCCCAGATCTGGACAAGTTTTTCGAGATCAACAACGGACCAGTCGGCCAGGCGGCGATGAAACACGATGGTGTCCGTGCCGACACAATTGTTGTCATGCTCGAAGCTTAGCGTCGTTCAGTTATCAGACCGGTATACCGCGCCAGTCCTGCCATTCGTCTAAGCGAGATGAATGGCGGGATTGTCCTGTGTTGTGAAAGTTCGACCCGCATCAGTTTTTGCTCTCGCAGCGAAGGTCGGCAAAGCGGGCTGCGACCGCAGCATCGAGGGACTGGGTCGGATGTCGGCTCTGGGCCGCGAGTGCGTCGATCAAATATGTAGCTCTACGAAAGAGCGAGGATTGGCCCATTGAGCAGATCGAGGAGCTCTCCGAAATAGCCACCTGACCTTGCGGGTCGCGTCGGGTCGGACGTAATTGCGACCGCAAGCCTGCGTCGTGAATGGGCGGCGATGATCTGCCCGCCATAGCCTCGGGCCAGTGCGTAGCCGCTGGAAGTCAGAAACCAGCCGTAACCATAGGACAAGCCGGAAAACGCGGACCGGCCATGGGGCCTGGTCGATTCCGAGATCCATCGTTTGGGGACGACCTCAGCGCCATCGAACACGCCGCGATCACGCAGCAGAACGGCGATCTTCAGCATCGAGCGCGGCGTTATCGCCATCTCGTTCCCGCCAAGATAGTACCCTTGCGGGTCACGCGTCCATGCGGGAACATCGATCCCCAATGGCGCGCCCAATCGCTCGCGAGCCTGCGCCAGAAGTGTTTTGCCCGTCGCTTCCGCCAGTGCCGCACCAAGAATGTGTGTCGACCCCGTAGAGTAAATCATCCGCCCGCCGGGCTCCGCGACCATGGGTCGCGTGAGCGCATCGGAAATCCAGTTTGGGGAATTGATCCATCCACCATAGTTGCTTCCGGAGGTCCGTTGGAGGCCGGCGCGCAACGTCACCAAGTCTTCCATCGTAATGTTTTCTGCACTCGGCGTCGCGTCGGCGGGTAACAATCGTGGTGCCACTTCGCTCAATCTGGCCTCCACCGAAGGAATTTCTCCACGCTCAATCGCCGCGCCCAACAGCAACGCAACGATGCTCTTGGAGCAGGATTTGATATTGGCAGGTCGGTCCAACCCCGGCACACGGGGCGCCTGCGCGAAAATGGTATCATCCTCATGACGTACCAGCAGGGAATGCAGCTGAGGCATATCACCGATGGCATTGCTCAGGTCCTCAGTTCGCGCCCGCGCTAGATAGGGCGCGCCTAGCGCGGCTACGGCAGCCAGAGAGAAGGTACGTCGCGTGAACACGGGCTTAAATTGGTGGCAAAATTCCGGCTGTCCAGTCGGCTTATGGAAATTTAATCTCTCAGCTTGGCTTGGCCAATATCTCGCGCCTGTACGCGATGTCACGTCTACTTGGGAAAGAGGACGGTCTGGCGGTGGAACTGCGACCAAGCGAACCAGAAAGCCTGATGACTGCCCAGATAGAGCCATCTAAACCGACGGCCTTCAGCGGGTCCGCACTGCGATTTGAGAAAGAGCGAGGCAAAGTCTTCGTTTGGAAAACAACCGCCTTGGTCAGGCGGCTTTCCGTTTTCCGATGTTATCGGACCAAATCGCGCATTCAGAACATCATGCAGTCCGCTCCCGGTGGCAGTGGCGGCACTCCGGCGGGTAACGTCGGCGTATAGTCGAATGTGACGAGTTCCGCCCCACTGTCAAACGCCACGAAAAGCTGGTTCGACCCGGGCCGGATCGCGATACCCTCGGGGTCAACGCCAAATTTGAGCAGGCTGATCTGTGCGAGCAACTGCCCCTTTTGCGTGAATTCATAGAGGCTGTTCGACCCCTCCCAATCGTCGACGATCAGCAGGTGACCGGTGCGCGGGTCGATAGCAATGCCCTGAGCTTCGCTCAGCGGCGGATCCAATGTCATCGTATCGATGCGTGCCTTCAACTGGCCCTTAGCGTCAAACCATGACAGGCGCTCCGGATCGTCCTCTACGGTGATGATCTCTCCTGCCGCATTGATGGCTATGCCCTCCGTATCTGCAAACCCGCCCGCCAAGGCGAACGGAGCGCTCAAAGGTGCGCCGTCTTTGGTTAACCTTTGCAAGCTGCCAAAACCGTCGCCGACCAACAGATGATCGCCTTCGATGGCAATCGCTTTGATCCGAAAGAGATCGCTGCTTATCCGCCGCAGTTCCTCGCCTTGCAGGGTGACCAACACGGCCTCCGGGCCTTCATTGGCGATCCAGAGCCCGCAAAAGGCCGGGTCGTAGTCCAGACTGGCCGGGCGATTGAGTTCATAACGCCCGGTTTCACGCAGATCCAAGGCATCGAGTGAAAGAGGGAAACAACCTATGAAGGTGCATACGACTTTTCCAAGCACAGCAGGACAACTCCAATGTTTCCTTGAAGAGGATCATCGCCGATCACACGATGTCAACGTTGATCCAAACCTGCGCGCCTCGGCGGATCGCGAATGTCCAGGAAACCGGTCGATAGACCCCGTGCAAGATCACATTCATCGAGGTTGTGGGCAGCAAGAATGAGGCGGCAAATGTGAACCGG
>NZ_JAVAMO010000042.1 GCF_030758345.1 Ruegeria discodermiae | reverse complement strand
CGAGACGGCGTGCCGTTTCTCGCAGTCTATTGGCGAAGTCCGTGCTACCGGTGGGTACCGGTTATCCGAGAAGTTCGTGAAGCGGCTTTGCGATGTCGCATTGTCGTCGATGATGATCGTGCTGTTTGCACCCATCATGGCGCTCTTGTCGCTGTATATTATCACGGTGTATCGGGTATCGCCGATCTTTCGCCATGACCGTGTCGGTCTGGATGGCAAGGTCTTCTCCTGCCTGAAATTCCGCACCATGGTGCCCAACGCCCGCGAGGTGCTCGACAAGCTCCTGGCCGAGGACCCGGTCCGGCGCCGGGAATGGGAACAGACGCAAAAGCTGAAGGACGATCCGCGGGTCTTTCCCGGTCTGGGAAATCTGATGCGTCAGTCGAGCCTGGATGAGCTGCCGCAGATCTTCAACGTGTTCTTCGGGGATATGAGCATTGTGGGTCCGCGTCCGGTGACGCGCGAAGAGCTGGTCCATTACGGAGCGGACAAGGCCTATTACGAGGCCGTGAAACCGGGCATCACCGGTGCCTGGCAGATCGGTGGTCGGTCTGACACGTCATACGAAGAGCGCGTCTCGCTGGATGTGTGGTATGTCCGCAACCTGAGCTTGCGGCTTGATCTTCAGATTTTCTTGAAGACCGTGCTCTTGTTTGTCACCGGTCGACTGTCCGGCGCTGTCTGACCGGGCCTTCGGGCCCGGGGATGTCCCCAAAATCTGAAGGACGTGTTATGCTCGATGGCGAGCATGATTATGAGGAGCGGTGCCGACAAGAGCCAGCCGACCAGAAGCCATGCAATCCAGGATCCTCCCACCACCAGCCACACGCCAAGGCATGATCCGATTGAAACGGCTGAAGAAAAGAACAATCTGGATATGATCATTGCTTATCTGGACCCTGCCTGTTAGCAAACGCGAATTCGCACCCGTTCTCGCGCGGAGTCGAATGCCCTGATGTTGCGGGATTTCGACCATAAATGGAACTTCAAATTTGCTTTACAAGTATGTAAGCCAAATATGGCCGCGCCGGTGACGGGACATGAATATTGATATTGGCATCTGTACGTTCCGTCGCGACAGCCTATACGGGACCCTGGAAAGTCTGGCCGCCCAGCAGGGTCTGGACAGTCTGACACTCCGGATCATCGTTGCTGACAATGATGAACAACCCCTCAAACAGGCCGAGATTGAAGCGCAGGCAAAAGAGCTTGGGCTGAATCTGTGGTATGTACATGCCCCGGCCCGCAATATCTCGATCGCGCGCAACGCCTGCCTTGAACATTCCGATGCGGACCACCTGCTGTTTATCGACGATGATGAAATCGCCGGACCGGATTGGATCGCCAGTCTTCTCGAAACCGCGTCACAGGAACAGGCTAAAGTTGTGTTTGGCCCGGTCCACGCGGTCTACCCGCCCGGCGCGCCCGACTGGATGCTTGAGAACAAAGCCCATTCCAGCGTGCCATCGGCCCTGAATGGCACTGTAGAGACCGGGTTTTCCGGCAATGTCCTGCTGGACCGGCGCGACCCGGCCCTGCGCGCGGCCCGGTTCCGTCTCGATTTCGGTCGAACCGGGGGGGAAGATATCGATTTCTTTTTCCGGCTGCATCGCAGTGGCGTTCCCATGGCAATCTGCACAAGCGCCATCGTCCATGAACCGGTGGCCCCTGGGCGCCTGTCTTTCAAATGGCTTTGGACCAAGACCCGGGCGACCGGCACGATCTACGGGTTCTGCGCCCTGCAGGGGCAGCCGCAAAAGCGACCGGTGCTGCTGGTCAAAAGCCTGGCCAAGGCGACATATTGCGGGATGCGCGCGGCAGCCTCGGTGGCGCGCAAAAGCAGATGCGCCTTCTGGGCGCTTCGGGGCGGGTTCCACCTCGGGGTTCTGAAGGGCTGTTTTACCAGGCCAAATCACGAATTTTACGGCTGACGCCAGCTGCTGGCAGCAGGCCGATCCGGCAAAGATCAAGCTTGCCGGAACACATCAACAGCGGTTTCGAGTTTCCGGCGCTGCAGCAGGACCGTAAGCCCTAGCCCCACGGCCAGAATGCCCCCGGCCAGGGCGATTTCCGCCACATGCCCGGGTGACAGGGCGTGCCGTAGGGTGATGTGACATCCCACCATGAGGCCGGACATCAGCACCGGCACAAACAGTGCGCGCAGGCAATCGGACAGACTGATCGGCACCACCTGTTTGGCCAGATACCAGCCGCGCGGCACGATCATGAACCCCCAGACCGAAATCGCGGCCGCAACCGCCAGCACATCGGAAAGTGCCGCCGCTGCGACAACCAGCGTAATATAGAGTATTGCGGATTCCGTGCTCAGCCTGACATGCAGGTCCGTGCGGTTGGTGGCGCGAAAGATGCAGGCGACCAGCACCACGGCGATCGCTTCAAAGGTAAGGCCCGAGATGGACAGGGCAAAGATCGGTGCGACCTGCGCCCATTCCGCCGACAGCATCACGGTGAAAATCGCCGTTCCCGCCACAGCCGTCATCGCCAGGGCCGGAAACAGAAGCGTTGCCATCAGCTTCATTGCGCCCAGATAGATCTCCACCAGCCGTGCAGGGTCGTCCTGCGCTTTGGCCATGCGCACATAGACAACGGTCGAAACCGGACCGACCAGGCCAAATTGCGGCAGTCTGGAAAACCGCGCGCTCATCGAGAACAGGCCCAGCGGCGCCTCGCCATTGAACTTGCCGATGGCGATGATGGCGGATTGTGCCTTGATCGCTGAAATTGCAGAAACGGCCAGGGCGTTACGGGCAAATAGCAGATGTGTCCCGATCAGGTGCGGTTTGAAGGTCAGGTTGGGCCGGAATCTGGACAGGGAGACGATTCCTGCCAGCCGGACGATTGCCAGGGAAACCTGCTGTGCCACCAACGCCCAGACCCCTGCCCCCAGAATGGCCAGGACAACAGCAAGGCCAAGGCTGACCACCGTCGTGATCGTCTGGACCTTGGCGATGCCGGTATAATTTTCGCGCCGCTCGACCTCGGCATTGGGGGCGGCGGACACCGCCTGACATAGCGGAACAATCGCCAGCGCGGCCAGGATCGGCACCAGGCCCGGTTGTTCGAAAAAGGCCGCCCAGAGCGGTCCGATTGCAAGGATGATGAGGGCCAGCCCGACCCCCACCGCAACCATCAGCCAGAAGACGCTGACCCATTCCTCGTGATCATAAGACGGCGCCCGGATCAGCGAGCGCCCGAGCCCGGCATCGCTGAGTACGCTGCAAAACACCACCACCGACATGGCCATCGCCATCAGGGCGAACTCGTCAACCGTCAGGTGCCGCGCCACGATCGGCAGCACCAGAACCTGGGACAGGGCCAGGAACAGGCGCGCCGAGACAAGCGAACTGACATTGACGAAGAACCCTCTGGCCGAACGCCCGGTGGGAGGCTGGTTTGCGGCCATCTATCAGTCCAGGGTTTTCACATCCGCCCAGTCAAAGGTCTTGATCGCCTCGCCGGGCTGCGTCTGTGCCAGCCAGTCCGGTTGCGCGAATCCGGGCCAGCAATCGCCCCCCTGTACAAAGGCGACCGGCACATAGGCGCTGCGGAACTTGTCGTCTGAATAGAGCCCGTCAAAAGCATTGTCGGCATGCGACCAGAAGGCCAGCGAATTACCTTCCGCGCAGGGCCGGTTGAAGGCGGCCAGCACGTCGGGGGCGTGTTTCCAGAACGTGTCCTTGTCAAAGCTTGCATGGTTGCGCATGCCGACCTTGACCGGGTTGGCATGGGCCATCTCGACCCAGTTCAGGCCCAGCAGGTCGAGGATTTCGCCGTTATAGGCCAGCGCGATGCCCCCGGCGGGGCCGACCCCGATTGTGGGACGCGGTTCGATCTCGTTCAGGAAATGGCCAAAGCCAAGCCCCTGCTCGACCAGCGTATATTCCTTCCGGATGTTGAAGCGCGATTGGTAATATTGCATCCAACCGGCCATCAGCAGGCCGATCGCGGCGGCTCCGGCGGCCAGCACGGCCGGGCCTCTGATCGCAGAACTCCGGGCCTGGGTGAGGCCCGCGGCAACCAGCAGCGCCAGGCAGAGCGGCAGCAGCGGGGCCACCGGCTGATAGAACCGCCACAGCACGAAGTGATCGCCGCCAAGCGCTGCATAGACCAGCAGAATACCGAACACCGCGGCCCCGGCCACCAGCAGCGCGCGGGCACCGGGCCGGGCCTGCGTCGCGCTGATCAGCGCCCAGAGCACGCCGCCCAGCCAGATCACCACGAAGATCTCGACAAACGGGCTGCTCAGCAGGAAATCCAGCAGATATTTCAACCCGTCTTTCAGGCCCTGGACCGTATCCGAGGAGACCTTGGCATAAAACGTGTTGGGAAAGGGCTGGCCGAAATAGGACAGGCGGAACGCGGTGACCGCCACAAACGATGCCAGCGCGGCCAGCACGCCCCCCCCCACCGCGCGCCAGAACCGGGGCGCGAGCAGCAGGCTCAGCACCAGCAGCCCGATCGCGGCGGCGATCCCTTCGGGGCGCACCAGCGGCATCAGCAACGCCGCAACCAGCAGGCAGAGCGTATGGCCCTGCCCCCGGTCGTCCTCGACCAGCCGGGCCAGCAGCGACACCATCCAGATCAGCAGCATCGACCAGAGCGCCAGTTCCATCATCGTCCAGACCGACCACATGAAATAGCCGGGGCTGGCAAGCAGGCAGGCCGCCAGGACCCAGATGGCGGGGCGCGGGTCGATCTCGAGCCAGTCGGCCAGCGCCCGTGCCAGCCGCAGCGTGGTATAGACCGCCGCCAGGGCAAAACCGGCGCAAAGCGCAATGATGAGGAGTTCCGGTGTCGGCGTCAGGCTATAGGCCAGGGTCAGGATGGCGACCCACAGGAACGCGGTCGAGCCTTCGACCCGTTCACCGCCGACATTGTAGACATAGCCTGCGCCATTGGCGACGTTTTCCGCATATGACCGCGTGATGGCGGCGTCGTCGATGCCGATGGCAGGCAGCCCGCCCGAGAGCAGCCAGGCCAGCGCCGCGCCAATGACGGTCAGGCCCAGTGCCAGAAGGAAATCCTCGAAATGTCGTTCCTGTGCCATTGTCGTGTCCGGTCTCTTCAGAATTTCGTTTTCATGAATATACGTTCGGGCAGATGCGTGATCACCGCCATCAGGGCACGCCAGCGCAGGTCCGAGTAGACCTGCCTGCCCTTTTCCATGGCGCTCACCACCCGCTCGGCGAATGGCTCGGCATCGCTGGTCAGCGGTCCGGGCAGGTCCATGCCCTCGGTCATCGCGGTTCTGACAAAGCCCGGCTTCACGGTCATCACATGCAGGTCGCTATCCGCGTATTTCTGGCGCAGCCCGGACATGTAGGTGGCGAACCCGGCCTTGGCAGAACCGTAGACATAGTTCTTTGCCCGCCCGCGATCGCCCGCAACAGAGCCGATTGCAACGATCGAGCCGCCGGGTTCGGCCATGCGTGTGGCGGCCTGTTCCAGAAACAGGCAGGGCGCCAGATAGTTGCTGTCCACGATCAGCTTTGTGGCCTGGGCATCCCCGGCATCGCGATTCTGATCGCCCAGCACGCCGATGGCGCAGATGATGATCGACGGGGTTGCGGGCAGGCCATCGAGAAAGCCTGCATGCCCGTCCAGGTCCAGAACGTCGAACTCATGGGCGGTGACCGCGCAATTGTAGCGGATCGACAGGTCGGACACGTCACTGTCCAGCTCCCCTGCCCGGCGCGCGGCCAGCATCAGCGGATGGCCGCGCTTGGCCAGGGCGGCAGCGATGCCGCGGGCGATACCGGAGCGGGCACCGAGGATCAGGGCGGGACGGTCGGCAGGTGTCACAGATTTAACCTCTGGGATAACAGGGATTGGAACAAGGGGCGCGATCCGGTGGCGTCACGCAGGCTGCGAAAGATGGGCACCCCGTCGGCATATCCGGCTTCCAGCGTGGCTTGGCTCATGCGGCTGTCCTTGGCCATGTAAAGGCGGCCGCCATGCTGGCAGGTAATCTCGTCCATCTCCGTCATCAGTGTCAAAGCCTCGGGGGACAGTTGAAAGTCGAGCGCCAGAGTATAGCCTTCCATCGGGAAGGAAAGCGGGCGTTCCGGGCTGCCGGGTCCGAACCGTTTGAGCACCGCAAGGAACGATCCCAGACCGGCATCGGAAATGGCGCCCAGCAGTTTCAGCAGCGCCTCGCGGGAACTGGACAGCGGGAAGGCGCATTGGTACTGGGCAAACCCGCCTTTTCCATACATGCGGTTCCATTCCAGAATGGCATCCAGCGGATAGAAATAGGTGTCGTAATCGACCAGCTGGGTTTCGGGTTTTCCGGAATTCACCCTGTAATAGAGCCGATTGAAGGCGCGCAGCGTGTAGGAATTCAGCGCCCAGGAGGGCGCATCCATCGGCATGCGCAAGTTGCGGCGGGCGGGGATGTCGAACGGGCGTTCCGCTTTGGCGCCCTCCAGCGCGTCGGGCGTTGCATGTTCGCCCAGAAACACCAGCGAGCGTCCGCGCGCGGCCCCTTTGGCCAGGCAGTCGATCCAGGCCACCGAATAGGTCGCGTCGTGATGCGCCTCGAAAATCTCGATCGCCTGATCCAGATCGCTGGCCTGAAGGGTCTTTTGGGTGATCCAGCCCGAGTGGATCTGCAGCAGCTGTGTACAGACCGTCAGAATATGCCCGGTCAGACCGTTGCCGCCAATCGTGGCGTTGAACAGATCGATGTTCTGCTCACGCGAACAGCGTCGCGTCTGACCATCCGCGCAATAGAGGTCGAACCAGAGGACGTGATCTCCGAAACTGCCGACCTTGTGGTGGTTCTTGCCATGGGCATCCACCGCGATCAGCCCGGCCATGGTCACGAATTTGGTCCCCGGCGTGACCGCTGGAAACCATCCGCGCGGCACAAAGACCTGCAGAATCTCGGCGATGCTCAGACCCGCCTCGGCGACCAGTTCGCCACTTGCCGCATCAAAGGACAGGATGCGGTTGCGCAGCGCCCCCATCAGCGTCAGGTCGGGATTCATCGCGATATCACCATAAGAGCGGCCATGTCCGCGGGCGATCATCCCCTGCCCCGCCTGTGGGCTCAGATCCGCCAGGCGGCCGGGATCGAGCGGCGCGGTGTTGCACGTTCTACGGGGCCAGCGGGCCCAGCCGGACAGGGGTTGCAGCGTGCTCATGCCTTATGTCCGAACCCCGGATGCGCGACAAAGACGAAGCGTTTGTCCAACTGGTATTTGGTGCAATAGCCGATGCTCAGCCCCAGCACCGCGCCGGCCTCGCGCATCAGGTCACTCTGCCAGATCAGCCAGAACCCGTATTCGGTGCCCCAGAAGATCACGGTCGTCACCACACCCATCAGCGTATAGAGACCGAATTTTCGGGTCTGCGCATCCTTCGAAACGTCAAAGAAAATCCAGCGCTTGTCGAGGTGGAACTTGACCACCAGACCGGTCACCGTGCCGGCGAAAATGGCCAGCGGAATGGCGAAACTGCCCTCATAGAGCGCCAGCGACAGGCGCTGCGTAAGCAGATTGACGATCGTGGCCACAACCGCAAATGCGCTGTAGCGGAAGACGAGCTGGGTGAGTGTCATAACAGTGCGCTCGCCACAAATATCGCGCCGCAGCAGGCAAAGACCAGCAGGCTGACCCGGTCGCGCAGTGCAAAGACGATGGGATCGTCATCCATTTCCCCGCGATACGAGACGATCGCCACCCGGTTGATCCAGTAGAGCAGCAGCATGCAGACCAGCCAGAGCAGCTTGGGTTCGGAATAGAGGCTGGCGACATTCGAGTTCGACACGTAAAGCGCCAGAATGACGATTGAGCAGTACCCGGATGCCAGCATCGCGCCCAGCACCACCGGCAGATCGGAGACGCGATAGCCCCGTCCATCGGTGCTGGTCAGGTTGCGGGCTCGCAGATCGGTCAGCTCCGAAATCCGTTTGACCGCGGCCAGCGACAGGAACACAAACATGGAAAACGCCAGCAGCCATTCCGACAGCGGGATGCCGCTGGCCGCCCCTCCAGCGATGATCCGGATGGTGTAGAGCGCGCCCAGGGTCCAGATGTCGACCATCAGCTTGCGCTTGAGAACCAGCGAATAGGCGAATGTCAGAGCCACATATCCCAGGAGAACAGCGGCAAAGGACGCCGAAAGGATCAGCGCGATCACCATCGCGGTCAGGAACAGCGCCCCGGAATGCACCACACCATGGGAGACCGGAATCGTCCCGGCAGCAAAGGGGCGGTTGCGTTTGCGCGGGTGCTGGCGATCCACATGCAGATCCAGCATGTCATTGATCAGATAGATGCTCGAAGCCGCCAGGCAGAAGGCGCAGAAGGCAAAAAACGATGGCAGCAGCATCGCCATGTCATGCGCGGCCAGAGCGGGCACAAAAACAAGCAGGTTCTTGAGCCACTGATGCGGGCGCATGGCCTTCACGTAATGACGCGCCCGCCCGAGGGTGCTGTCGGCGTCATCTCCGGTCAGATGGGTGGCGTCGAGGCCCATGTCATCGACATGCTGTCGTATGGATGCGTTCGACCCGACCGTGATCGCCTTACGGGCCCGCGGCCACACATCGAGATCCGCGCGCGAGTCCCCGACATAGTCGAAGCCTTTCTCGCCAAAGCGATCAACCAGCCAATCGGCCTTTTGCGTGCCGGACAGGTTGCGCGCGGCATCCGAGCCTACAGCCTCATCAAACAGGTTCAATTGCTCGGCGATCCGGCTGACCTGCCGCTGGTTCGAGGCCGAGACCAGCAGCACCTTGCGCCCGTCTGCCCTGGCCGTACCAATGAGGTCGAGAACTTCGTCGCGCAGGGGAACAGAGGCCGCATCGACCACCATTTCGGAGGCCAGCCTGTCTTTGAACTCGGCCTTTCCCGACAGCAGCCAGGTCGCAATCTGCGGCAACTTCACGGGATGCTTTGCAATGAACAGCAAAAGCGCCTCATGCATCGTGTCGGATTTTGTCAGCGTACCGTCCAGATCGACGATCAAAGGTACATCTGAGTGATCGGACATGTCCATATCAGGGGTGTCAGCCATCTCGCGCCGCGCTGCAAAGGTCGACATCATATCTTTCCAAAACCAAATAATCGCAAAACTCAAGAAGCCCGGGGCTTCAGAGGAAATTCTAAATCATGTCGAACGCAGAGTTGGAAGGATAATCTCTCTGCGTGCTGCTGCGGGCTACCGCAAGGCCCAATATATATTCATCCTGGGCCAAGAAAACGAGAGCTCAAAACAAATTTGCAACAGGATCTTCGCCGTCGCCGGATCGTCCAGCAAAAGGAAACCGAAGCGCCGAAGACCTGTTCATTGTTTCCCGTACCCGGTTGAGGGGTCGGGAAAGCGATCCGCAGGCCTGCCGGGCATGGCCTGCGGTTAGAGGCATTCAGAAGATGAAGTCGTTTGCTTCAAGCTCCCCGGAGCTGATGCCGATCAGCGTCATCGTGTTGCCGAGCCCGTCATCGATCACGACATTTGCCGAGCCCGACAGATGCGTCTGCAGGGCGGCGAAATTGTCGATCGCGGCCACGCCCGAAAGATCGATCCGGTCGCCCGGACCGAAATCCAGAACCTGATCGGCGCCGGTCGAGAACACCATCGTATCCGCGCCTGCACCGCCGCGCAGTATGTCGTTGCCCGCGCCGCCATCCAGCAGGTCGGCGCCATTGCCACCCGAGAGTTCGTCGTTGCCGGAAAGCCCGAGTACGGTGTCATTGCCGTCACCGCCAAAGGCCGTGTCGTTGCCGGTGCCGCCCCGGATTTCGTCATTGCCGCCTTTGGCAAAGATCCGGTCATATCCGGCCCCGCCCCCGATCACGTCTTTGCCCTCGCCGGCCATGATCGTGTCGCGCCCGTTGCCGCCCCAAATCGTGTCGTTGCCCGCGCCGCTATCCAGTTTGTCATTCTGCGCGCCGCCACCGATCCGGTCATTGCCGCCACCGGCAGAAACCGTGTCATCGCCCTCGCCGCCCCACAGCGCGTCGTGACCGCCCAGGGCCGAAACATAATCGTCGCCTTCAAGGGCGGAAACCATATTGTCGCCGGAACCGGCAATGATCCTGTCATCGTCGGAGCTGCCCTTGAGGATGTCGTCACGATGGGTGCCGCGCAGTTCCTTGTCGGTTGTGTCGTTGTGA
>NZ_JAVAMO010000041.1 GCF_030758345.1 Ruegeria discodermiae | reverse complement strand
TAACAAACAAAAGGTCTACGTTCTGGCGTTTCAGGCTGATGGCAGAGCCCTTCTGCGGCTTCAAGATGATCCGCTCGAAACTGGAAGGTGGTGAATCTCAGACGACGGGCACACCATTCACTCGCAGTGGCCCATCGCAGCGGATGGTGACGTACTGGATGTGTATTATCGTCGGTTGAATAACGGCCTATTCGCAGCACGCACGCTGGACGACCGACGTAGCTCATACTTTTTCATTGGAGAAACGCCACCTGAACTCAGGTCAGTTTAACACAAACGGCGTTGAACCAATAAGATACCCGGAGATCTACCACGCCACCGTGCGCGGGTTCCGCATCTGCCCGTCTTACATTCAGCCAGGATGTGTCCATGGCTCTGCGCCACAAATGTCGATGAAAACACGATAAACTGCGGTCGTGGCCGTGATGAACAATCGGTGCCCATCTGGACCGCCGAAGCAGATGTTCGAGACCACCTGCGGGACCAGGATTTTGCCAAGGCGATGGCCATCAGGAGCAAAGCAATGCACACCATCCGCCGCCGAGGACCAGAGGTTGCCTTGGGCATCCGTGCGAATGCCATCTGGCAAGCCGTTGTCGATCTCAGCAAAGACGCCTTCATCCATCAGCTGTTGCGGCGCGAGCTGGAATTTGCGGATGATCGCGGGCACCTCAGGGTCATGGCTGGAGCCGCTCTCGGCGACATAGAGCGTTTTTTCGTCCGGTGAGAGGCAAAGCCCATTGGGCTGCGCCATATCGGTTATCACGGCGCTGAGATCGCCGTTAGGTGACAGACGATAGACGTACTGCGTTGGTTGCTCCTGAGCGGACCGGTATCCTTCAAAGTTGGACATGATTCCGTATGTGGGATCGGTGAACCAAATCGTCCCATCTGACTGAACAATGACGTCATTGGGCGAATTCAGAGCTTTACCCGAATAGCTGTTCGCCAGCACCGTCAACGCGCCGCTATGCTCGGTGCGAACGACGTCACGATAGCCATGTCGGCAGCCGATCAGGCGACCTTGCGGATCCCGCGTGTTGCCGTTGTTGAACCCTGTCGCAACGCGAAAGGTGCTAAGGCCCTCGGTCTCGGACCAGCGCATCAGGCGTTGGCTTGGGATGTCCGAGAAGATCAGGCACTGGTGGTCACCGAACCAAACCGGGCCTTCTGTCCAGGTGAACCCGTCTGCGAGGCAATCCAACCTGGACATCGGGTGCACGAGATGTTTGAAGCGGGGGTCGTGGATTTCGATATGCGTCGGATATTTCATAGCCTTACTCTCTTCGTGCTGGCTGCGATAACGATGCCGATAATGATGATACCGGTCAGAACGTTGCGTACGCCCGCGCCCGCGCCATAGCTGTTGAGCATCGAAACGACCAGAAACATGAACAGCGCTGCGCCCCAAACGCCCGGCACGTTCGAATTGCCGCCGGCGATGGAACTGCCGCCAATCACTACAACAGCGATGGAAGCGAGCAGGTACTCAGCCCCCATATTGAGCGCCGCACCACCTGAAAAGCTGGCCAGCAGATATCCGGCCAATCCGGCGAATGTTGCGACCGAGATATATGTTGCTGCCCGCACCGACTCGACCGGGACGCCCGCCAAGCGCGCCGCCCGTAGATTCTGGCCTGAAGCGAGAAGCCAGCGCCCCCATGCTGATTTCTCCAGGACGATCCAAACCGCGACAGCCAGCGCGATGCCAACCCACGCAACGTTTGGCACGCCGAACATGCGCCCTGTCGCAAAGTCAGCCAATTCCGGTGGTGGTTTGATCCGAAGCCCCCGGTTCGACCAGATGGCGATGGATTGATAGATCAGCGAGGCTGCAAGCGTGGCGATGATAGGCGGCAGACGCAGTAAGAAGATAAGCGCGTAGTTGGCCAGGCCTGTGCCAAAGCCCACCGCGAGGGCCACGAACAAGCCAAAGAATGCGGTGCCGGGTTCGGACCCCATGACCTTCAGCGCCAGGGTCGCCGACAGCGTCATTGAAGCCGGAATCGAGAGGTCGACATTGCCAGGCCCAAGCGTGATGACAAGCATCTGCCCGAGACCGACAATAGCCGCAAATGCGCCAAAGCTGAGTGCTGCATAGGCCAACTCTCCTGCCCCACGACCAGAGGTCAGCGCCAGTGTCAGAAAGAACACGATCGCCGCCGCTCCCCAAGACCAGATCCAAGGTTTTGAGAGTGGATTCATACCTCAAGCCCTTTGCGGCGAAAGATCAGGCGAGCGGCCAGGACGAGGATCAAAATCGTTCCCTGCGCACCTATTTGCCAGTCGGGCGAGAGGCGCAGGAAGTTGAGAAAGGACGCCGCGAGTGTCAGGGTCAGCGCCCCAATCACCGCACCCACCGGGCTGATCTTGCCACCTACGAATTCACCGCCACCCAGGATGACCCCTGCAATCGATATGAGCGTGTAACGCAGGGCGATATTAGCATCGGCCGAGGTTGCCAGACCCACAAGTGCCATGCCCGCCAACACTCCAAAAAGGCCCGCCAAACCATAGGCCAAGGCCTTTAGCCGGATGACAGACCAACCCGCGCGCTCGACCGAGCGGGCATTGCCGCCTACGCCGCGCAGAACCGTGCCCACGCGGGAGCGGATGATGAGAATATGGGCCGCAGCAGCGATCACGATAGAGGCGACAACAGCCATCGGAGCAATCGGCGGCTTGATCGTCATCAGGCTGCGCAGCCAATTGGGACTGGTGCCACCGGGGCTCGGCAAGATAAACAGCGCCAGCCCCCCCCAGACAAAAGACATGCCCAACGTCACCACAATCGCGGGCAGTGCCAAGGCGTGGATCACCGCACCCAGCACAGCATAGGTCACAATCAGCGCCACGAGCATCAAAAGACCCAAAAGCGGTGCATCGTTCAGGTATGTCGCAGTGATACACGCAACCAGACTGACAAAGGCGCCCAGCGACAGGTCAATATCATTGACCATAATGATCATCATCTGTGCAATCGTGGCCAGCGCGATGGGCACGGCCAGATTGAACAGCAGGTTCAGGCCAAAATAGCTCATGGCACGCGGCTGCATGTAAAAGGTGGCACCCAGCAAAACAGCAAGGGACACGATAGGCAGCAAAATCCGGTAGTGCGATGCCATCTTTCAGGACGCCTCTTGCATCTGGAAGGACGCCTCGAGGATTCGTTCTTCGGTGATTTCGGCGCCCGTCAGCTCAGCACTGATTTCGCCGTCCCGGAACACAAAGACCCGGTCGCATTGGCACACTTCTTCGGTCTCTGTTGAATACCAGAGAAACGTTCGCCCCTTTTGCGCCTCATTGCGAAGCATGGCATAGACATCCTGTTTGGTGCCAATATCAACACCGCGCATCGGGTCGTCCATCACCACGATGGGCGCTGGACTGGCCAGAGCGCGCGAGAACAGGACCTTTTGCTGGTTGCCGCCCGAAAGCGACAAAACCGGGTTTCTCACATCATCCGTTCGGATGCCGATGCGGTGCTTCCAGTCTTCTGCAACAGACGCGTCGCGTTTGGCGTCGACAAGCCCCCATCGGGCCCCCTGCTGTAGAATTGAGATCGACACATTTCGCAAGATCGACCAGAGGGGTAGAATACCGTCCCGCTGACGGTCGCCAGCCACAAAGACTACCTCGGGATTCTTGCCGCTACGCCATGCCGATGATCGCGACAGGTAGAGCCGCGCAAGGGCAGCCGCTTGGCCGTGACCCGCAAGGCCGGAAAGACCAACAATCTCGCCTTGGCGCGCCGAAAGGCCTTGATTGGTCTGCACCACCACTGGCCCAAATTTGCGCTCAAGATCAGCGCCGCCTTCCGTTTCACCGGTGACATGCCCCATCGCATCGACCAACCCTTGTCGGGAAAACGCGGCCGTGGGTTTTTCTGCGACCACTTTGCCATCCTTCAAAACGACAATGCGGTTGGCCACTGAAAAGACCTCGGCCAGCATGTGCGAGATGAAAATGACCGCACCGCCGTCCGCGCAAAACTGACGGATGTGGGCCAGCAATTGTTGGGCGATCCCAGCATCCAGAGATGAGGTGGGTTCGTCCAGAATGACAAGCCGCGCTTCAGAGCCGCGCGGCGCAAAACCGATCGCGATTTCAACCATTTGGCGTTCGGCTATAGACAATGTGTCGATCTCGACATCCACTCGAACCCCATGCCCCGGGAAGATGCTGTCGAGGCTGGCCAACACTTCCTTCCCCAATCGCTTGCGCCACCCAAAGGGCGCTGCAGCCTTGTGAGACACTAGGAGATTCTCGGCAGCCGTCAGGTTCGGGCAAAGCGACAGTTCCTGAAACACCGAACGCACACCAGCCGCATGTGGGTCGGTGCCGTTCGCGAACTCGATCCGCCCTTCTGTTGGGCTTAGCCCACCGTTGATCAGGTTGACCAATGTCGACTTTCCGGCGCCGTTGTGACCGACGAGGCCGATGCAATCACCAGAGCCGACAGATATGCTGATACCGTCCAAAGCGCGCACAGCGCCAAAGTGCTTTTTGGCCTTGGTCAGCGCGACGATCGGGACGATCTCATTTTCGTTCATGGGTACTCCATCGCCCGACAAATAATGGGGCGGGCCCGACGGCCCGCCCTTCATCAAGCAGATTACTTCGCGTCAGCGATCACTGCTTGCGCATCTTCGAGCGTATAGGTGACGTTTGCCACCGAACCGACCGGCGTCGCAGCCAAAGTTTCGTCGAGCGTGTCTTGGGTGACTTTCAGGAACGGCACGGTCAGATCCTTCGGCACCTCTTCCCCTGCCAAGACCTGTTGTGCGACCCAAAAGGCAAGGCTGGCCACACCCGGCGCAATCGAGAGCGACAGTGTCTCGTAACCGTTGGCATCCCGCTGTTCGGCCCACCACGCCATTTCATCCTGACGATTACCCAGAACAATCAAGGGTGTTGGGCGCCCGGCAGCCTTGAAAGCCTGCGCGGTGCCGTATCCGTCGCCGCCCTGAGTCACAACCCCGACCACGTCAGGCAAGGACGGCAGGATGCCAGCCACGTTTTTCTGGGCCACGTCCTGGGCCCAATCACCGTGAACCGACCCCACGATCTTGAATTGGCTGTGCTCGGCTACGCCCTCGTGAATACCTTTGGAAATCTCGTCGTCAACAAATACACCCGCTAGGCCCCTGATTTCCAGAAGATTGCCGCCCTCCGGGAGGCGCGTTGCCAGAAAGTCGACTTCTTCCTTACCCATGGCGGCAAAATCGACAGCTATTCGCCAAGCACAAGGCTCGGTCACGATGCCGTCAAAGCTAACGACTGTCACACCGGCGTCGCAGGCTTCTTTAACCGCCCCGTTCAGCGCCGTGGGTGAAGCAGCATTCAGCACGATGGCATCATAGCCTTGCAAAATCATATTTTGGATCTGCGCGGCCTGCTCGGTGGCTTGGTTCTCGGATGTTGTATATGCGTCTGCTGCAGACACTGCGCCATCTGCAACGGCTGCGCTGCCGATCTCTTCCCAGCTTTGCAGCATGGCCTGCCGCCACGAATTGCCGGCATAGTTGTTCGACAAAGCAATTCTCTTGCCCGAGGTATCAGACAGCTGACCATCGGCCTGTACTGTGCCAGCCAGCAATCCAAGACTTGCTGCACACAGCAGCACTTTTGAAATTTTCATTGATTCCTCCCTAACACGCGCCTCCGATGCGCTCTTGGTCGATCCAAGACAGGAGCAACCGATCAAAGCATGGGAGGTTGTCACAGGCGCTGTAAAGATCATCCACCGCAGACTTGTTGCGGGTTCCCGCAAGACATGTGCACGTCATACGGTTTCTTTTTTCAAAGTGGGCGTTAAAATTGCGGGAGAACGCAGAGACACCTGATGAAAGCGCGAGCCAGACCGACCACGACACCACAGCGCGAAGACGTCGTTCTTCGGATCGCGGCGCATTTGACAGAACGCACCGATATCTCATCCGCTTTGGAGGCTGTGGCCGACGAAATCGCAGAGGTTATTCCTTTCACCCATGCGGATCTCTGTCTGATTGACCGTCCCGGTTGGCTGACCAGCTACGAGGTAGGCATTCGCACAAGATGGTCACAGGCGCGTACACGGCTTGCTGTCTCGCCGATCCGGGATCTCATACAAGGCAAGATTGATGTCATGCTCTGCGACAACGCGATGGAGGACCCGCGCCAAACCTTCGATGGTGCGGTGTCGGAACCGATCTTCAAGCATGAACTGCGCTCGCGGGTGCATGTGCTTTTGAAGGTCATGGGGCAACCCATTGGGGCGTTGAACATATCCCATTCGACACCGGGTATTTACACTGCTGAGACAATCGCGCGGGCGCAGTATATCGCCGATGTTCTCGCTCCTTACTTCCACGCGTTGCACACGGCCGAGACTGCGCAGCGCGTTGCTCGGGTGGGACAAGAGGCGCGCGACCGCGAAGAAGGTTTGCGTCAAGGCGCGCGGGAATTGACAGAGGCGCTAGAGCACCAGAAACAGCGTATCGGAATGGATTTACACGACCAGACGCTGGCGGATCTGACGCGCATGCTGCGCGATATCACATCCGACGCGCCACCGTCCAATCAGGAACTGGCCCGCAGGATATCCCTGACCATTAACGATCTGCGTCAAATAATTGATACGGCTGTGCCGACGCTTTTAGAGTTGTTTGGGTTTGCCCATGCCGTGCGGGTCCATCTGGAGCGGGCGGCGGGCTCAACACCGATTGAGCTTCATGTGACGGACGAGACCAACGGGGCTCCTGACCGTCTGAACGCGACCACGCGCACGACGCTTTTTCGGATCGCACAAGAAGCCATTAACAACGCGGTGCGCCATTCTGGGGCCAATCGCATAGAAGTCACGATCAAATCCGAAATGCCGCAAGGCTTTGCAATGATCATTCACGACGATGGCGCAGGCATTCCCAAGGAACCCGCGCGCCAATCTGGCCTGACGAATATCCGCACCCGCGCACAGCTGATCGGCGCAAACCTGTCGATCCGAAACTCTGCAGGCACGTCGGTTCAGGTCAGCATGGAGACACCATCATGAGAGTCCTCATGGTCGAAGACGACCATTTTCATGCGTCATATCTGCAAGATGCTCTGTCTGAAGCCTTGCCCGAAGTGACCGAAATCTTCCATGCGGAGGACGGCGAAAAGGGCCAGGATGAGGCGCTGCAGGGCCGCATCAGCGCTGTGGTCATGGACTTGCAGATGGGGCACCGAAACGGGATCGAGGCTGCACGCTCTATTTGGGCCCAGCGACCCGAGACCAGAATTCTGTTCTGGTCGAACTATGCCGACGAAGCCTATCAGCGCGGGATCGCGGATATCGTACCCGAAGACAGTGCCTATGGTTACGTGCTGAAGACGGCGTCGCGCGAGAACTTGAAGCTGGCGTTGCGCGCTGTTCTGGTCGAGGGGCAGATCATGGTCGACCGCGAGATTCTGCGTCTGCAACGCAGCAACGCCGGTCCGCGCAACCGTCTGGATGACAGCGAGTTCAATGTACTGTTGGACCTGGCGTTGGGTCTCCAGGACAGGCTGATCGCCGAGCGCCGCAACATGTCACTACGTACCGTGCAAAACAGGCTTCTGTCACTTTATGACAAACTTGGCGTCGACCTGAGCGTCGAAGACCAGATACCCTTTAACAAACGTGTCCGAGCGCTCAATCGGGCCATGGTGACCCGGACCATCAACGTCGCGACATTAGAAGCCGCTCAGCGGGAATTCGAAGAGTGGATGCGAGGACGCTAATCGCGCCGCTGGGATGTGTCCTAAACTTTGGCCAGCCTGCGGCACCTTAGGGAAGCGCGGACATTCAGCCAAGGGCGGTCGCTCAGCCTTTTCGTCACCGCTGGTCAAGTCAGTGACTACATGGGTCCGCGAGCGCTGCTGAGCAGCTTGCCAAGGGTCGACTGGCTCAATGGATACGCGCCTGCATCTCGGGTCGAAAGCAACGTAAGACTACCGTGAGGTACGACGAAAGCCGATACAAAGGGCGTAACTGAATTGAGATCATGTTCGACAGGTCGAAGGATTGGCGGCGCGTGGCGATACGCTACCACAGATGCCCAAAGGTCTTTCTATCAGCAATCGCTCTCGCCGCGACCATCATCTATTGGGTATGAAACCTGACCCTAGTCCAATGCAAACCTGCTGCCCGGTGATAACGATTCAGGTGAATCCTGTGGTTTCGCTCCAGCATAGGAGATGACCATCGCATTGCGAGCTTCGATGAAACGTGCCGGGCTCATCCCAAAGTATCGAGTGAAATCGTGAGACATGTGCGCCTCATCATAGTAACCGGTATCGGCCGCCACTTTGGCGAGGGTAGGGTTAGGCCCGGCATTCAGATACCTTATCGTGTTGTTTAGCCGAGCAACGGACGCATAGCGTTTTGGGGCAAGGCCGACGGTTTCAGTGAATTGCCGTGTAAGGGTGCGTTGCGAGATCTCGAATTGTTCCGCGAGATCTCTTACTTTGATCTGGCCGTGCGTGCGGTCGATTTCCGCCGCTATGGTATCGACGATCGATCTCCGGTCAGGTTGGGTGCGCAACTGGTCCAGGAGCATCCGTGAGAACGCTGCAATCCGAGCGGCTTGGTTGCGCGCTGCGGCGATGTGGTCGAACATCCGTTGGACGGCGCGGCGAGGAAGGAAGTCTCGAACATCGACAGAAAGACCGTTGATCTCTGAAGCCGGCAGACCGAAGAGGCGCAACATCGCCGAGGGTTTGAGTTCTGCCATTATATGGCCGATCTCGCCGCTATAGCGCACATTGATGTCGTCTTCGCCAACCTGGCCACAGAAATGAAATCCGGTTGCGCTTGTCCTTTGAGCCGCACGTTGAGATGAGATCGGGTCGCGAAACACGAAGCCGATGAAGCAACGCCCCGTTGGGAAAGGTCGGATCTGGTAGTCCACGTTGTAGTTGATATCGGCGTAGAGGAAGCGCTCGACAAAAGGTGCGACCGCCGGCGGCGGGGGGCAGATCTTATAGATATCCGGTGCTGATGTCATAGGCTCATCCATCGCTGCGACCGCCAGCGCAGAGGCGGTCAGAAAAGACTTTGCCCGCTTTCTCTTTGATCAGGACCCGACTTCGCCGACATTGAACCTCTGGGACAATGACAAGCAGCTTGACTAATGGCCGTTCAAAAGTCCCGCAGTATTCTTAGCTGATATGCACGGGCAGCAATAATGGCCATTTTTTACAATTCAGGCGGTTTTGGCAAGGTTTAGGCTGATGCAGACCTAGATCGGATCCGCCATTCGGGCAGGGCCGAGTTTTTCAGGGGCGCCGAGCCTGCGCATTTCGCGGGAAACAGTTGCGAAACACACCGCCTTCGGCATCACCCCTTGTCAGGTACAAGACTGAATCTCGGGGAGCACCATGGCGAAACCGCGAAAACACAAGGTTAAAAAAGGCGAAGATATTGCCAAGATCGCCAAATCCTATGGCCATGCCTCTGGTGGTGACATTTTCTACCATGGCTACAACAAGGCGCTGCGCAAGTCGCGCAAGTCGCCTGAGGCGCTGACTGTCGGAGATGTTTTGGTCATTCCGCGCACTGAGGCAGAGAATCTGCAAGCCCTACTTTGGATCGCACAGACCGAGGCCGAGCGCGACTTGTCTCAGGGACTTCTGGCCAGGGCCGACGAGTTCTCACGCAAGGCCGCCGCTGCCACGAAGCAATACAATAACAACAAGAAGTACTGCGATATGATGGTGAAGGAAATCGAGAAGGCGGCAAAGGATATCGACGGAATGCTTGTTACCGTCGATACCATCAACACTGTGGCGACAATGTTTGTGGGCCTTGGGGCTATCACCAAGCGCTCGTCGCTCGCCGCCAAGGCGACGGGCAAAGAACTGGCCGCGATCAACAAAGAAGCCGCCGGGATCGCCAAGGGCATGGCCAAGAAACCGATCAAGGACGGTGCGGCGAAGAAGGGCATCGAGTATCTTAAGACCGACAAAGACGTATCCGAAGTCGGCAAGCGCGTCGCTTATGCGGCGGAGATCGGCATGTCGGTGACGAGCCCGTCCTTCTGGGCGAAAGGCCTTGTCGCGATCTGGAACGGTAAGTCGCTGGGCGAGGCCCTGGCATGGGATCCGGTACGTGAACTGAACAAACAAGCAAACAAGGTGAAGATCGACTATGGCAAACGCAATGCGGAGTTGTTCTCGGCGATCAAGGGCCTCGAAAAGTCGGCTTCAAAACTGATCGGTATGGTCAAGGATGCCGAAAGCCGAGCGCGGAAGCTCAGCAAATCGCTTGAGGCAATGCCAGCCTAGGCCGGAATCTTTCCAAGGAGAACGTGCGAGGGAGGCAAGGGCAGTTGAGAGTGACCAAAAGTAATCTTGCAAGTTGCAACGGTGGCGCCGGGAGTGCTTGCCGAGAATTGTGGATGATGCATCTCAAGCGAACGAAACGCCAACTTTCGCCATTCGCCAATATGCTTGAGATTTAAGAGCGTGGGGCTTCAGCATTTTGAAGCGCAAAAAATACGATGCCGGATTGGATT
>NZ_JAVAMO010000040.1 GCF_030758345.1 Ruegeria discodermiae | reverse complement strand
TCCATCTGTGGGCCGAGGCTATTGCCAACGAAAGAGGCTGGGATGTCGCCAACACCGAGCCCGATGTGTCGCCCATGGCAATCCAGGGACCCAAATCCATCAAGGTTGCTGAAGCGCTGTTTGGATCGGTGGTGCGCGACCTCAAATTCTTTGGATTTACGGGAGCATCTCTTGATGGCATCCCCATAGTGCTGGCGCGATCGGGGTGGTCCAAACAGGGCGGATATGAGCTCTATCTTCGGGATCGCAGCAAAGGTTCTGTTTTTTGGGACATCGTCAAAGAGGCGGGCCAGCCATTCGGCATTGGACCCGGTGCGCCAAATGATGTTGAGCGTCTGGAAAGTGGGTTGGTGTCCTACGGTGCTGACATCCGCTGGCAAGACTGTCGCGCGACGCATTTTGAGATGGGGCTCGGAGGGCTGGTCAATCTGGAGGCTGGTCACGAATTTGTCGGTCGCGACGCTCTTGAAGCAATGGCCAAAGCTGGGCCGCGGCGGAAACGGGCCGGGTTCATTCTCGAGGGAACGTCCATGTTTCCGGGCTATCGTTGCGCAGTCACGAGCGCGGGAAGATCCGCCAATGAGAGTCAGCGAGGCAGTGTTACACGGATGGTTTTGGGTTTTGACGGAATGGACATCCCCTGATCTCTGATCTGATGGGTTTGCGGATAGAAGCCATCAGAGCCCTTCGATGTAAATGTGCAAATTATTGGCAAATTCAGTTGTCGCGTTGGTCAACCCCATGAAAATGACAGGCAACACAATGACCGTTGAACGACGTATTCAGCTTCGGCTTGTCAACACTGCAAATATCCTGGGCTATGGGACATCTCGTGCGAAACGGGCACCCGGACGGAGGTGTCAGCGGCGAGGGTAACTCTCCATCGACCATTAATGATGCCCGGTCTGCCGGGGCGGGCTTGTCCAGATCCGGCACCGCAGCGATCAAAGCTCGGGTATATGGGTGTAAGGGATTTTGGTAGATGGCTTCGCTTTCGGCGAGTTCCACCACATTACCCAGATACAGAACCATTACGCGTGTGGAGATGTGTTTTACAACGCTCAGGTCATGGGCGATGAACATCAGAGAGAGATTCATCTCTTTCTGTAGATCCATCAGCAAATTGATCACCTGCGCCTGGATCGACACGTCCAGCGCAGAAACCGGCTCATCACAAATGATCAGCTTGGGCTCCAGAATCAGTGCCCTGGCAATCCCGATCCGCTGACACTGGCCACCGGAAAACTCGTGCGGATAGCGGTTGACCATATTGGGTAATAGGCCAACTCGCGCCATCATAGCCGCCACCTTCGCCCGGATCTCGGATCGGGGCATCTTGGGGAAATGGGTTTTCAACGGTTCCGCGATGATCTGTCCCAAAGTCATCCGCGGGTTCAACGAGGCTAGCGGATCCTGAAAGATCATCTGCAGGTCCTTGCGCTGGTCGCGCATAGAGTTGCCATCCAGCTCCAGCAGGTCCTGCCCCATCCACAACACACGCCCGGAATGCGCTGGAACCATCCGTATGACTGCGCGGGCCAGGGTGGATTTACCGCAACCGCTTTCTCCGACGATCCCCAGCGTTTCGCCGCGTTTGATGTCGAAGCTGATCCCGTCAACAGCCTTGATGTACTTTTGTTCCTTTTTCTTTGCGAGGCCGGTGCCGCCGTACTTGAAGTAGACTTTGACGTCATCGACTGTGAGCAGCGTTTCGGTACTGTTCATACGAGCTCCTCCTGGGATAGATGGCAAGCACGGCTACGATCCGCGGAGAACCAATCCAATTCGGGCTTGGTGGCAACGCAACGATCATTGGCTGAGCCACAGCGCGGAGAAAATGCGCAGCCCTTGGGTGGGTGCTGCATATTTGGCGGGTTTCCGGGGATGGTGGCCAGCTTGGCTTCATTTGACTCTAACCGGGGCACCGCGTGCAACAATCCACGGGTATAGGGATGGGTGGGTTCGGCAAAGAGCTCGCTCGTCGGGCCGGTTTCCATGACGCGCCCGCCATAGAGCACCAGCGTATTCTCGCATGATCCTTTCACAACACCAAGGTCGTGGGTAATCAATACGATGCTCATGCCAAAATCGTTTTGCAGATCGCTGAGCAAATCCATGATTTGCGCCTGCACAGTTACGTCAAGTGCAGTTGTCGGCTCGTCGGCGATGACCAGCCTCGGGTGGCATAGCAAGGACATCGCGATCATCACTCGCTGGCGCATGCCCCCGGAAAACTCGTGCGGGTACATGTGCACACGTCGCGCCGGATCGGGAATTTTCACAGCGTCCAGCATCCTGATGCTATCCTTGATGGCATCCGTCTTACTGAGCCCTTTGTGAAGCATCAGCACCTCAGCCATCTGTTTGGACACCCGGACGAACGGATTCAGCGAGGTCATCGGATCCTGGAAGATCATCGCAATCTGCGCGGCGCGGTAGGTATTCATCACTTTTTCCGACGCATTCAGGATCTCGGTTCCGTCAAACTTGACCGATCCGGTCACCCGCCCGTTGCTGGCCAACAGCCCCATGATCGAAAACGCCGTCTGGCTTTTTCCTGATCCGCTTTCTCCGACGATGGCCAGTGTCTTCTGCTCTCCGAGCGAAAAGCTGACGTCTTGCACGGCACGTACCGGTCCGTCGGGCGTGTCGAATTCTACAGAGAGATTTTTGACTTCCAGCAAGCTCATGAAGGGTCCCTACCTGTCTTTGGGGTCCAGCGCATCGCGCAGGCCGTCACCGATGAAGAAGAAGCAAAAGAGCGTCACAATGAAAAAGGCGAGCGGGAAGAAAAGCTGCCAGTAGGTGCCGTATTGCAGCGTCGAGGCACCTTCCGAGATCAGCGCTCCCCAGCTCGTGTTGGGCTCCTGAACGCCGAGGCCAAGGAACGAGATAAAGCTCTCGGTCAGGATCATCTGAGGCACCAGAAGGGTGGCATAAATCACGATCACACCCAGCAGGTTCGGGATGATGTGCCGGATGACGATCACATGGTGCTTGACGCCGATGGCCAGCGCCGCCTCGACATATTCTTTGGATTTCAGGGCCAGTGTCTGGCCGCGTACGATCCGTGACATTTCCAGCCAGGAAATCAAGCCGACACCCACGAACATCAGCCACATCGAGCGACCAAAGACAACCAGCAGCAGGATCAGTACGAACATGTAGGGGATCGACATCAGGATATCGACAAGTCGCATCATGATATTGTCGGTGCGCCCGCCAACATATCCAGCGGTCGCGCCGTAAAGCGTCCCGAATGTGACGGCGATCAATGAACCGACAATCCCGACCATGAGTGAAACCTGCGTGCCCTGAACGACTCGCGCAAAAAGGTCCCGCCCCAGTTCATCGACGCCGAAATAGTGGCCGTTTTCGAATGACGGCGCGCCCAGCGTCGCGATGTCGCCCAACACGCTCCAGTCCACCTCTTCGTTGCTCCATGCGGCCAGAAACGGGCCAAGAACGGCAACAAGGCATACAAGGCCCAGCACGAACAAGCTGATCACAGCGGCCCGGTTCTGCAAGAACCGGCGGCGCGCGTCCTGCCAGAGGGAACGCCCCTTGGTCGGTGTTTCCACGTGGCCATCAGGAGCTGCAATTGCGGTGTCAGACATGGTGCGGCCTCCTCATAGTTTGATCTTTGGGTCAATCCAGGCGTAGAGGATGTCTACGATCAGATTGAACAGAATGGTCAGGCAGCCGATCAGGATCGTGATCCCCATCATCACCGAATAGTCCCGGTTCAGCGCCGAATTCACAAAGGCCTGCCCGATACCGCCGGTGGTGAAATAAAGGTCGATCACAACGGAACCGGTGATCATGATCACGAAGGTAGGCCCGAGGTAGGAAATCACCGGCAGCATCGCCGGTTTCAGGGCATGCTGAAACAGGATCGCCCGTGCGGACAGACCCTTGGCGCGCGCGGTGCGGATAAAGTTGCTGTGCATCACTTCCAAAAGTGACGACCGCATGATCCGTGCAATCGATGCCATGAAGCTTGTCGACAGAGCGATTACCGGCATGACCATGTATTGCCACTGTCCACCGTTCCAGCCGCCTCCTGGTAGCCATCCCAGCCAAAGGGTGAAGATCAGCACGAGGATCGGCGCCATGACAAAATTCGGCAGCACCTGTGCACCGATGGAAATACCCACGGCAAAGTAGTCAAGCCACGAGTTCTGGTTTAGCGCAGCCGTGATGCCCAAAGCGCACCCACACACAACGGCAACCACAAATGCAATCGTCCCGTAGGTCAGCGTCACCGGAAAACCCTGAGCGATGATCTCGTTCACCGTCCGATCCTTATACTGAAAGGACGGACCAAAATCGAACTGGGTGACGACACCCACGACGTAGTTCCAGATTTGCAACGGAAGGGGATCGTCGAGATGGTATTTGGCCTCGATGTTGGCCAGCACTTCGGGCGGCAGCGGGCGGTCGGATGAAAACGGGCCGCCGGGAGCGGAATGCATCAGCAGAAAGGAGAAGATGATCAGAATGAGCAGTGTTGGAATCGCAGCTAGCAGACGTCTGATGATGAACTCGGTCATGGGAACCTCCCGTGGACCTGGGATATTTGCGGTGGATGCGGGATGAGATGCCGGGCCACGGATACGTGATGTGCTGCCCGGCGTCGTCCAGTCAGTCAGCGGCGAAGTAAAGCTCGCGCGAGTACCATTTCTGCTCGACATTCCCGACTGGCCAATTGCGCAGTTTGTCGTTCATCATGAAAACACCCGCATAGTGATAGATCGGAATGATCGGGAATTCTGTCGCTAAGACCTCCTCGATCCGCGTGAAGTTTTCGGAAGGATCTGCCTTGGTCTTGGCGTCGTCCAACAACTCATCGATCTCGTCATTGGAAAATCCGGCATCGTTGTAGACATGTGTGCTACTCATCAAGTCCAAGAACGATGAGGCAAGGTTGTAAGGCCCACACCAACCTGCACGACCGATATCAAATTCCTGGTTCGAACGCGCTTCGAGGAATGTCTTCCATTCCATATTTTGTAGAACGGTAGTGATACCCAGCTTCTGCTTCCACATCTGGGACACGATGATCGCAATCTTCTTGTGCGCCTCGCTGGTATTGTAGAGAAGATCTAGCTCGATCTCATCGCCGCCGAAGCCAGCCTCGGCCAGCAAAGCCGAGGCGCGCGCATCGCGGTCTGCCTGTGTCATGTCACGCGCCGGATTGTTTGGGCTCACGAAATTAGCCGTCGCGTCTGGTGTAAAGGTATATGCAGGAAACTCACCGCCTTGAAGGATTGCATTGGTGATAACGTCCCGGTCGACGGTCAGATAGAGCGCCTCGCGAACACGCGGATCCAGCAATGAGGGATGCGTGTTTTCCGTCATGTTGATGAAATAGTAGTAAGCACAGAGACGCGGAAAGCTAACCGCTTCGTCTGGGTGTTCTTTGCTTAAGGCATTGTATTGCCCGGTCGGCACCTCTGTGCGATCTAACTCACCAGCCAGATAGCGTGTCAGCGCGCCATTGTCGTCACTAATGACCAGAGCTTCAACGCGTTCCAAGATCGTATTTTGGTTGTTCCAGTAAAGCGGGTTGCGTTCCCTGACGGATCTTTCCTGCGGCACATGTTCGGTCAGAACATAAGCACCGTTTGATACGATGTTCTCGGGCTTGGTCCAGTCCGATCCATGTGCGTCGATCGCCCACTTCGGCGAGGGAAATGTCGGTTCGCTGGTCGTCATCAGTGGAAAGTGCCCCATACTGTTTTCCAGCCGAACTTCCAGAGTGTGGTCATCCAAGGCTTTCACACCCAGCTCGGACGGATCCATATCTCCGGCCATAACTGCCTTGACATTCACCAACCCCATTTCCTTGGCGAACCAGGAATAGGGAGAGGCCGTGTTCGGATCGGCAAGGCGCTTCCATGAGTACTCAAAATCATGGGCGGTCACCGGTTTGCCATCTGACCATTTGGCGTTGTCGCGCAATTGAAAGGTGTAGACGGTGTTGTCGGCGTTTGCCTCAAAATGGGTGGCGACTCCGGGCACCAGATTGCCATCTGAGTCCTGGTTCATCAGGCCTTCGAAGAGGTCCCGGATGAACTCGCCGCCCTGGACATCTTCCGCCAGTTGCGGATCAATCGAGGCAAATTCATCGCCGACGCGGTATGTAAACACCTGTTCGTCGGCGAGCTCTTCATTGGTGACTGGGTGGACGTCCGCGATCAAAGGCGATGCAAGCAACGAGATGCTGAAAACGGAGGACAGTGCAAGTGCGCGTTTCGAGGTCATGTTTGCTCCGTGTATGGACAACGACATCAGCAAATATGGTGCGCAACATCACCCGAGTAGTTGCTTGGCGGGTCTCTATGTTTGCGTCGCTGAGCCTTGTGTTTCAACGTGGTCGTTTTGGTAGCAAACATTTCCTGCTTCGATTCTTGCTGAATCATCAAGATGGTTGACCTTAGGTCAGTTGTGCGAATTTATTGCATATTTTCCAGTAGGTTGAGCTATGGCAAGAAGTGAATCGTTTCTTGACACCAATCGCTCTGGAACGCCTCATCAACTTGTGATTCGATGTGGTGCGTCGTATTCTGACCACTATCGACGCCCCGCCATATTCGGACGGGAATCGCTTTCCTAATCTCAAAAGATCCGGAGCGAACGGTTGGCCACGCCATGTTTGATCATTCCTCGAAGAAAGTGGGACAATGACATTTAGGCAACTTCAGGCATTTCTACTCGTGGTGCGAACTGGGACGTTGGCGGCTGCTGCGGAACATATGGGGTTAACACAGTCGGGCGTAAGTCGACTTGTAACCGAGCTTTCGCGGAATGTGGGGTTTGAGCTTCTTACCCGTGTGGGCCGTGGTGTAACGCCGACAACGCAGGGTATGGCCTTTTTTAGGATTGCTGAGGGTGTCTACGATAGCGCTGAGTCGCTACAACGCGCTGCTGCTGAAATCCGCGCGGGCATCGAAGAAAGGGTTCGTCTTGCCTGCTTGCCAACAATCGGTGCCGCTGTAATGCCGGCAGTCCTAGAGTCGTTTCACAGCGACTATCCGAATGCTTTCGTCGACATTTACGATCAGCATGCCAAAGAAACTGTGGAAGCATTCCACGAAAAGAAGCTCGATTTTGCCGTAACCCATAAGGTTGGTCATATAGAAGGGATCCACACCGAAGCCTTCGCGGTTGCCGATTATGTGTTCGCCGTACACAAGGATCATGAATTGGCCGCGCAAAAGGTTATCAGAAACACAGATCTCAGCGGACATAGCCATGTGGGTTTTGAAAGCGAAACCATGTTTCTACCCAATGATGATGAGACACGGCTAATCGGCGAAGTGTCCGGCAGCATATCCAAGCGGATTTGGTGTCAGTCATCGGTTATGCGGTATGCATTGCTTGCCAACAAGCGGAACGTCAACATTGCAGAACCATTTTCTCTGCCCCTATTTACGCCGCATGGCATTGTTGGGCGCAGGTTCGAACCGCGGGTTACCATCGAGATGGAATTTGTGATGCCGGCAGAAAACGCAAATGTGTCGATGTATGTCGACCTAAAGCGGGCATTCCGCAAAGCCACGGCCGCCTTCGCCGCCCGTCACGATCTGCCCATCTTTGTAGGTGGCGCAGAGAAGCTGTGAGTCAGGACCGCCCCGTGCGGCTGAACAATAGATGTTACCGCTAAACTCAGGATTGGCTGATGCTCGACTTACAGGCAGAACTCACACGCATATCAGATCGGATATATCACGAAGCGGATTGGGGACAGCCTGCGCAGTACATCCCGGATCTTGCTGAAATTGACCCCGCCCAGTTTGCCATCAGTGTCTGCACAGCAGACGGGGCGACATATTCCGCGGGGCAGGCCAATCAAAGGTTCTCTATACAAAGCATCTCCAAAGTCTTTGCACTTATTGCGACCTTGGGACGGATCGGCGACCAATTGTGGGCACGTGTCGATCGCGAACCCTCAGGTACTGCTTTCGACTCGATCGTTCTTTTGGAGAGCGACAAAGGCCACCCCAGAAACCCGTTCGTGAATGCGGGCGCCATTGTCATCACAGACGCCTTATTGTCGGGCCGTGAACCCAAACTTGCTTTGGCAGAAGTTCTAAACCTCTTGCGTGCAATGACCGAGGATGATGACATTCATATCAACGGCGCAGTGGCAAGGTCCGAGCAAGCGACAGGGGCCAGAAACAAGGCGCTTGCTCATTATCTGGCTTCTTATGGAAATCTTTTGAACCCGCCCGACTTGGTCCTCGGAACATATTTCCACCAATGCGCTATCGAAATGACAACCGTCCAACTTGCGCGGGCCGGACGTGTTCTTGCCGGTCTTACGGGTTCGCCAAGAGTGATGTCCCCAAATCACGCTCGACGTGTCAACGCATTGATGATGACCTGCGGTCACTACGATGGTTCGGGCGATTTCGCTTTTCGCGTTGGTTTGCCAGGAAAGAGCGGAGTTGGCGGCGGAATTCTCATTATTGCGCCTAAAGTTGCTTCAATCGGCATTTGGTCGCCGGGATTGAATCTCTACGGCAATTCAAATGCTGGCACACGGGCTGCCACCTATTTGAGTCAAGAAACGGGGTGGTCGGTTTTCTGAGTCAATGCATGTTTTCAAAGCGTTTACATTACCAAGCTGAGCTTACCTCTCTCCTTCGTTTGCACAAAGGAGGATTACCTTTCAACTGCCACAGGCCTTCTGGCCCGGACCGTACAAAATCAGGGGGGGTTCCTGAAAAGCAAAACACGTTTGAGCGCTGGCTAAAAAGCGGTGAACGCGGAAGAGGTGACATCCAACGTCTTCACGGAACTGATTGGTGCGATCATTGCAGGGCAGACTATGAGATGCTTACTGGACGAACGGATTGCTTCTGCCACAAGGCTCGCGTTCCAACTGATCCAACCGTTCAATTTGGCATGATCCAGTTTCCACCGCTCCTGCATGTTTTGCCGACCCCGAAGTCAGAACTGCGATTGCTTCAGCAAAATCCATAAAATCATGTTGTCTGTTCAACCTTTGTGGGAACTTTTCCGGGTGTATTCCCTTCGCTGACGGCTCGATCTTCGGTCGCTGATGGCGCGTCTGGCCATGCTGTCGGATCAGTGTCCAGATCCTCGAAATTAACGGGATCGAAAACAGGATTGGCGACGCCGCTCGCTACTTGATCCTGAAAGTCCCTGATATGCCGCAAAGCTGGCGGCAGCAGGGAACTGCGAGGGCGATGACCCCTCGCAGTTCCCAAAGTTCAGGCTTCGATAAACGCCAGCAGATCGGCGTTCGCCTGATCAGGGTGGGTTGCAAAGAACCCGTGGAAGAGCCCGTCGTAGATCTTGAGTGTCTCGTTCTTGAACAGCTTACGGCATCATTTCAACTGATCGCCGTTTGAGAGTCCGTTTAACCCGAGACCTTAACGACCATCTCAACCTCGATCTTTAGATCGGGCGCCGCGAGGGCCTCCACACCGATCCCGGTCAGACTTGGCTGCGCCCCATCGAGAAACTTCAGGATCTCCGTCATGGCGATGCCCTGCGTTTCATCCGTGAGCTCCGTCATGTAAATGCGCATCTGGACAATATCGTCGGTTGTCGCGTGGATTGCATCCAATGCGCCTTGCAGGTTGTCGACCACGATGGACGTTTGATCCGCCAATGAGGCCGGTGTGGCCGCCTCATCCGGGCGCCACGCCACCTGACCCGACACGAAAGCCAAAGGGCCTGGCTGAGCGATAGAAATTTGCGAGTACCCGATCTTGCCAGCATCCGGTAACGCTTTTGGATTGATACGATCAATAGCAGCGGACAAGAGTCTCTCCTTTCTTAAAGTGTCATGCAAAAGGACATAACGCCTCTAACAGACGAATGGAGATCGCTTCTTTCGCGAACTTGGTGCTACAATCAAATGTCATGATCGGATCTAAAATAAACGATATCCTCGTCTTTCTCTCAGTTGTGGAAACCGGAAGTTTTGTCGCCGCGGGCAAATCATTTGGGTTGTCGAGATCAACCGCGGGAAAAGCTGTTGCACGGCTGGAACAAGCCTATGGTGCCCGCCTTCTGAACCGCACCACCCGTGCACTCGACCTGACCGAAGAAGGCCGCAGCCTGTACGAGCATGGTCTGGTTATCAGGGGCGCAATTGAGGCGGCTGATAGCAGCATCGAAAGCGATAAGGGCTTGCCGCGCGGGACACTGCGTGTCACCGCACCTGACGCCTTGGGGCGCAGATTGCTTCTGCCGACCGTTCAAAGATACCTCGAGACCTGGCCCGAAACTCAGATCGAGCTTTCACTGTCAGACCGGGTGGATAACATCATTGAAAAAGGGTTTGATCTCGCCATACGGATCGGTGTGTACTCGCCTGACCAAAGCTTTGTCACAAGAACGCTCCTGCGGGACGAGACTGTTTTATGCGCTGCTCCCACCTACTTTGAGACGCGCGATAGACCCCTGAACATCGAACAACTTAGCCGTCACGACCTTCTGCAATTTGCAAGCCGCAGCGAAAGGCAGGGTTGGCATTTGCAAGAAGAGGATGGCGCCTTGGTTCGTGCTCAGGGGCGCGTCCGCCTGCGGCTCGACAGCGCGGAAGCGCTGCGCCAAACGGCCATTCAGGGGCTTGGGATCGCCCTTCTGCCACGTCTTCTGGTCAGTGCCGACCTCTTGGAAGGACGGTTGCAACGGGTGTTGCCTCACGTTTCCGCCGGTCGCGTTCCCATAGTTGCACTTTACCCACACAAACGTTTGCTGGAGCCGCGGGTTCGTCGGTTCATCGATATGCTCAGCAGCGACCTAAAGCGTCTGCCTGACCAGTAGTTGGATTAAAGACAACGAACTCTAGCCTAACTTCTCCAGAGCGACAACCGCATCTTTGACCTGGGCGGTTTGGCCCTCTGGCCCTATCGCATCCCGCTCATCGGATCCAACAAAGACTTCGCGCCAGTCTTCTGAATCAAGGATTAGTTCAGCAAGTCTTGCGCGCGCATCCGGCCGCTCAACGCTAGGATCGCCCCATGCCCAAGGCGCGAGTATCTGATAGGTTGCAATCAGCAGAAGCCCGGATGGGCGCA
>NZ_JAVAMO010000004.1 GCF_030758345.1 Ruegeria discodermiae | reverse complement strand
TCGCTCTAGCGAATGATCAAACGGAAAGGGCGCCCGTCGGGGCGCCCTTTTTCTTTCCACCACAGTGTATTAATGACGCAAGCTGTAAGGTTTGTACGACCAGCCGGGAAGGGCTAAGAGGTTACCCGACAGGGCAACGGGGCATCACATATGGAATATTGGTTGATCGCCGGCCTCGCGGCGCTTCTGTTGGGGCTCTCCAAAGGGGGCGTGCCGATGATCGCCCTGCTTTCGGTGCCGCTCATGTCCCTGTTTATGGATCCGGCGCGGGCTGCTGGGCTGCTGTTGCCGCTCTATATCGTTGCCGATTGTTATGCCGTTTATCTGTTTCGCAGGGCTTTCTCGGCCCGAAACCTCAAGATCCTCCTTCCCGGAGCCATGTGCGGTGTTCTGATCGGCTTTTTTGCGGTGTCTTTCGTGCCCGGCGATGCGGTCAAGCTGCTGGTTGCCGGGATCGGCATTGCATACCTGATCAATGCGCTTCGCGGTCGTTTCGCCAAACAAGAACCGCCCGCGCGTCCCGCCGATCTGCCGCGCGGTATTTTCTGGGGCACATTGGCCGGGCTGACCAGCTACATCTCTCATGCCGGTGGCCCGCCGTTTCAAGCCTATGTCCTGCCTCAGCGGTTGGACAAAATGGTGTATCTCGGGACGGTGACGATCTTTTTCACAATTGTGAATCTGCTCAAGCTCCCACCCTACATCCTTGCGGAACAGGTCACTTTGAACAGCGCCTCGCAGGCGATCTGGCTGGCCCCGCTGGCACTGGCAGGCGCATGGAGCGGGGCCGCCATATCCCGCGCCTTGCCCGAGCGCCTGTTCTTCCTCCTGGTCGAGATCGCGCTGGCGCTTGTGTCGCTCAAGTTGCTCTACGAGGTGGTCTTCGACTGAAATCGCGCGCGGCGGCGCCGATGCCCGACAGGCTTCAGGCTTCCGGCACCCAAGGCGTGCGTCCGACCATCCGGTCGGCCTCCGCCGTAATATCGTTCATGTGCTGCTCAAGGCTCTGTCGCAGCGTCTCGATCTCCCCCTCGCTGGCCTTGCGCGGCACCGTCTCTTTCCATTCCCGGCATAGCAGCACGCCCTCGTTGCGCCAGGGGCGGGGCAGCAGCAGTCGGTCCCAGGTGCCCGCCTCTGATGCATGGCGGCTGGAATAGGTGATACCGAAGACCCGCTTGCCCGAACTGCGCGCCCAGATCAGCGGCACGGTCGAGGACACCCGTTCCGGCCCACGCGGACCGTCAGCGGCGATGCCGATGGAAATCCCTTCTTTCATCTTGCCCAGCACCGCACGTGATAGCGCCACATGGCGGGTGCGGCTGGACATGGCAATCGTGTCCATACCGAACAGTTTCTGCACCCGGCCAACCATGCTGCCCGCGCGCGCAGCCGAGGTGATCGAGCATATGCGTCCCCTTTCCAGCGGGAAGAAATAAGGCGATTGGGCTAGCCTTTGGTGCCAGAGAACCACAATCACCGGCTCCTTCTGGTCCACCAGCGCATCCAGATCCTCGTACCCTACGCGCTGCCAGGTGGAGTGCTTGCGCACCAGCCGGATATACCAGGCGATCCGGCGCGCGGCCCAGTTCAGGACCGTTTCGCTATCGGCGATCTTTTTGCGCAGGCTCACGTTTGCTTCCCCTGAAAAACCGGTCTCCGTCTTACCCGATCATCGCAGCGGTGCAATCCGTTTTCTTGACCGGCCCAGACGGAGGGTCAGAAAATATGCGGCAAGCAGTCGAAACCCCCTTGAGTCCGGCGCGCCGCTGGCCTATTCCAAGCGCGGCCTTAGGGGTATAGCTCAGTTGGTAGAGCGACGGTCTCCAAAACCGTAGGTCGCGGGTTCGAACCCTGCTGCCCCTGCCAATAAAATCAATATCTTAAGCGCAAACCACAGATTGTCCGCAACTGATTTTGTGCGGTTTTTTTGTGCGTTTTGCAGAAAAAGAGCGTGAATCGGGGCTACCGATCCCTCTTTGGGTGCGTCGGAACGCTGGTCACCGCACTAGGGTGGCTGGGGACGTAGCGCCAATGTCGGAAGTGCGGGACAAATCTGCCGTCAAAATTTTCCGGCAGAAAGACCGCTTTGTGCACTTTGCGACGGAGGCGAAAAACACGGCAGGCGGAAACAGCCATTCGCTGCAGCTACGCTAAAGTCTCGGGTCACTTCTTAAAGCTGACCTTGGAGTAGTCGTAGGCAGGAGGGGCTCCCAAGGATGCCCCTCTGTTCAAGTCAGTTGTCGCTACGGTTTCAGTTGTTCGCTTATTGCCGCAATACCTGCTTCGGCGCAGATGTCGTCGAATTCCATGCCATTTGTGTCCTCTCCGGGAGACCCAGCAATTCCGATGCCACCGATGACGGCGCCTTCGTAAACAATCGGGATGCCCCCCGAAAGTGTAATCAGGCCGATTTCATTGAAGACAGCACCCAACGTAGGCTCATGCTCGTTTTCGGCCTCAATCACCGAGGTCGCTTCGCGGCGTGACGCAGCCGTGATTGCCTTACGGCTGCTGGTGTGAATGGTATGCGGGAATGCGCCTTCGCGCATCAGTTGGACGCGGGGTTGGGCACGTTGGTCCACAATCGTGACCGTTGTAGCAAACCCCATATCTGCGCAGGTTTGAGACGCAACCGTGGCGGCGGTCTGCGCCCATTCGAGAGGGATGCTCATTTCCACGTGAGGGCCGGCGTACGCGGCGCTGGTCAGCACCGCATAAGAAACGCAAAGTGTCTTGGTTAACACATTCATTTTGATATCCTTTTTTGGGTGGGTTGGCAGGATTTCTGTTGTACTGAGCAGAATACTGGCCGCTGTTGACCAGATTCACGCGGAGCCTGGTGAAGTCACCTTGGGTTCGGGCAAAGCCTTCTTCGAGGCGAACCAGTACTCAGAGGTATCGGCACCTCAACCGTCCGCATCTGCGTCGTCGGTCTCGCCTGGATCATCGCCGGGGTCGTCATCTGTCCATGAGGAGAGAATTTCGCCAGTTGCAGGATCGAGGTGGAATTCGACTTCGTCACCGACTTCGTTGATGACTTCGATGTCGATCACAACGTCACCATTGGAGCGTTCCAAAGCGATCTCTGCGATCGTTCCGGGTTGTTCCTCAAGCGCTATTGAGATGGCTTCATTAAACGTTAACGGTGACGCCAGAGGCGGTTGATCTGCAGCCGATTGGGCACTGCCCATAGTGCAAAGAAGGCTCAGCGTACCTGCACTGGCCGCCAAAATAGCTACGTTCTTCATGCGCGATTTCCCTTCTCATCTGTAAAGCGGTGCTTTCCGCTTGCATCACTAACTAACGGGCGCATTCTCTCCACGACTTTGCTTGAATATGACAGATTGGTTAGGTCTGCGATTTTGGGCGTCGCGGTTGGCTTTATTGGGCTTTCCGTGTCAAATCCTGCGGATTTTGGGCAAGCCGAGAAGTGCGCGAGCGGACCAAATATTGATTGAACCGGTGAGGGATCGCGGTTTTAACCGACCGTGAACTGCCCCATCATCCCGCAATCTTCGTGTTCCAGAATGTGGCAGTGATACATGTACGGTGCGTCACTGGTTGCGGGATGGTCGAACCGGACCAGCACCTCGGACCACTCGTTTTCGACATGCACCATGTCCTTCCAACCCTGTGCGTAGGCGGGTGGTTCCGCACCATTCTGCGTGAGGATGCGGAAAGAACATCCGTGAATGTGGAAGGGATGCAGTTGGTCGTCCGAGGCGATCCGCCAGATCTCGGTGTCACCTTGGCGGACATGTTCATCAATGCGATCCATCTTCATGGGTCGGCCGTTGATCCCCATGCCGCCATCGCCACATACGTTGCCCCAAAGGGTGGCAAGAGTCGCCAATTCCTCACTCCCGCCCATGTTCAGCTGAAAGGATCTGGTGACCGTTGCTTCGGTAGAGTCTGCCGAGGAAAGATTGGCCAGCCTATCTGGCAGCGACCCTGTGAACCCTGCTTCGGCCCGCCGGTTCAGAGTTAAGGCAGGTATGGCATTGCCACCGCCGCCGAACATCGAGCCCAGGATTCCCACAAACCCCTCGTCCTCACCAAAACTCACCATCAGTGCATTGGCGTCCGCGGTTCTCGTATCGATCAGAACTTCATAGCGCTCGCCCGGCGACATTAGGATGTTTTCGGTTTGGACCGACGAGGCCAAAAAACCGCCATCCGATGCGATCACAGTCATCGGCCCGGTTTGCAATGACAAGGTCAGAAACCGCGCATTGCAGGCGTTCAGAATGCGTAGGCGAACCAATCCCTGTGGCACTGTCTGAGCCACCGGCGCGACTGCTCCGTTCACCACAAGAGTGTCGCCCGTGAAGCCCTCTTCAAATACTTCGCCGGTCAGGACATAGTCCATCTGGCTAGAGCAGTTGAACATCTTGTCCTGCAAGATCAGCATAAAGTCATCCACGCCATATGTGCTGGGAAGATCGGCAGACAGGCTAGCGTCATCCTCGATCAATAAAACACCTGCCAAACCTGTATAAGTCTGCCTCGCCGTTTTGCCATGCATGTGGGAATGAAACCAATTCATAGAGGCTCGCTGCGTGACCGGCACGTCCGGCGACCAAACCTCGCCGGGTTTGATTTCCTGATGCGGGCCGCCATCCACCTCGCCGGGTATGTGCAACCCATGCCAATGCAAGGTCGTCACCTCGCCTATACCGTTTGTGACATCGAAGGGCAGCGTCTGTCCTTGCTTCGCACGAACCACCGGGCCGAGATAGGAGTGATTGATACCAAACGTGGCACTGGCCGCACCTGTTCCAAAGTCATGAGTGGCGGCCTGCAGGTTCAATTTGATCCGTCTGTCGCCCCCCGCTGTCACATCAGTGATTGGGATGATCGGCAATGGACGTGTTGCGGCTTGCGCCCATGTCGCGCCTGACAGTGGCAACAAAGCAGCAGAACTCGCCGCCGTTAGAAAATCGCGTCTGTTCAAGTGTTTCTCCGTATTGCTCCAAGGATCGGCCTTGGCCCCCGTCAGCGCATGGAGGAAAGAGGTAAGCCTGCCTGCGCCGCTGGTGCCACAAACAGCATCGCGGTTACCCGCAAGATGTCGGGAACAATACAGATTGGTAATGTTGGCCTTAGACCGGATCCGGATCGAATGCGGAGGAGGAGTGTTAGTCGACTTTTAGTCCGCGGAACGTAATGCCTACAGTCAGGCCTGGTTCGTTGTCACTCAGCGAAACCTCCGCTTCATGCAGTGTTGCAATGGCGCTTACCATCGCAAGACCTAAACCGTGACCCGCGCTGCTTCGGCTTTTGTCGCCTCGGTAAAAACGCCTGAACACGCGTTCGCAGTCCTCGATGGGAATACCAGGGCCATTATCCGAGACGGTTAGTGTCGCATGTCCATCGCTTGCATCGACGGTGACATCTATTGTTGTGCCCTCCGGGCAGTGACGCAGGGCGTTTTCGATCAAGTTCGACGCCAGCTGCAGTAACAAGGCTCGGTCCCCGAGCACCATTGCCGTCGATGGTGAACGTGTCAGGCGCAGTGTCTGGCTCTGGTTTTCTGCCGATGGCTCAAACGCTTCGAACACCGTTTCGGCAACCGTATCGAGATCCACCTTCTCAAATCTGGCACGTTGATCTCCGGCTTCGACTTGTGCGATCCGGAGCAATGCGTTGAAAGTCGTGATAATATCTTCAACTTCGACCAGAGACGCTCCGGCTTCGGATGGGTCAGGCTGTGTTTGGCTCTGCAATCGTTCCAACCGTTGACGCAAGCGCTGCAAAGGCGTGCGCAGATCATGGGCGATATCACTGGAAATCTGCTGTTGCGTTTCCAGCAGTGTTTCCAGCCGACCGAGGGTCGCGTTGACGCTTTCCGATACCCGGCTCAAATCATCGCTGGCACCGTCAGAGGTCGGAATACGCGCCTGCAAGTCACCAGTTGAAACGCGGTCCAGCGTATTCGAGATATCGACGATGCGCTTTTCGGTTATTTTGCCGACCCAGACACCGGCCAGCAAGCCAGCGGCGATCGCCATTACAGAGCCGATGACGAGTGCGACCGCCAAAGCCTCGACCACCTCACTGCCCACATGATCGCCGGTCCCCTGAATGAACTGGAACGGGCCTATCCGAGTTTGGGCGAGCCAGTAGCCGTTGACTTCGTCTTCATGATCTCCGTCGATTTCAATGTCATTGACCGGGATGAACTGCACATCGTCACCGGTCACCGCAGCCGGGTCCATTTCCAATATGTTTCCGGAGACAGTTCGATCGTTCTGGTCAAGCAGCAGGAATATCCGAGAATTCTCAAAGTTCACCGTTTGCAGCGCTTTGACATGCTCGGTCAAGCGGTCCGCCCCGTGATTGGCATAGACGCCCGTTAAGGTCTCTGCATCGGCGCGCATCCGATCGAATGTGCGATCCCGGATTTCATATATCGAGAGGCGATAAGCCCCCAAAAACATCAGCGCGACCAGCACCGAATAAAGCAAAGCAAACTGCAGGGACAGCTTCGTCGAAGTGCTGCGAAAGCCGGACCAGGGTATTTTCATGTCAGGCGTGCAGGCTGTAGCCGAAGCCACGAACCGTATGGATCAGATCTTTGACGAACGGTTTGTCAATCTTCTGGCGCAAGCGGCTGATATGGGTTTCGACCACGTTGGTCTTCGGGTCGAAGTGAAAATCCCAGACCGCCTCGAGCAACATCGTGCGTGTCACGACGCGACCTTCGTTGCGCATCAGGTGAACCAACAGCCGATATTCGCGAGGTTGTACTGGAATCTCTTGTCCCGCGCGCGTGACTGTATGTGCGATGAGATTCACCTCAAGATCGGCGACTTTTATCATGGTTGGCTCAGATTGCATTGGCGGGCGCCGCGTCAACGCCATCAGCCGTGCGGATAACTCCGAGAACGCAAATGGTTTGACAAGGTAATCATCCGCACCGGCTTCCAATCCATCAATACGGTCATGCAGGCCGTTCATGGCGCTCAGGAAAATGATCGGTGTTTTGACGTCAGCGCTGCGAATGGACTTAACCAGAGCCAGACCGTCGAGTTTGGGAAGCATTCGGTCAACAATCATCACATCAAAGTCGCTATCCAATGCCTGCAGGAAGGCTTGTTTGCCGTCAGACGCGACTTCGTAGGTGTGCCCCAACGCATTCAAGCTGGAGCTGATATACTCTGACGTCTCGGCATCATCTTCGACAATGAGTATGCGCATTGCTTGGGCCCGCGGATTGGTTTCGACCACTCTATTGGATTTCCACCCCCGCCTTCCACCACATTACCAAATTGTATAGTTGCGCCCATGATCTGAGGATTCCTTGAACCTTAGTCGGTCCCTGTACTCACAGGATGGACCCATGGTTACAATCGACCCCAGCTTTCAGGCGCACAACACCCAGCCTGCGCCCTTTCACACATTCAGGCTCACTGCGTCTCAACGAAGCGTGTTGTTCACTTGTTTGGCCGGCTTTCTAATCATCCGCGTTTTGCTGGTCTTCTGGCTTCCGATCACGGACACGACCGAGGCCAGATACGCCGAGATCGCCCGTAAGATGGTGGAGACCGGGAACTGGATCACGCCTCAATTCGACTATGGCGTGCCGTTCTGGGCGAAGCCGCCATTGCATACTTGGGCGACGGCGCTTGGGATGAAAGTTTTCGGGGTCGGGCATTTCGGCGCGCGTGTTCCGATCCTGCTGCTGAGCATGGCGTCCTTGGCTGTGACCTATTCACTGATGCGGTATCGGGCTGGGGCCGATCAGGCCCTGATAGCAGTAACCATCCTCACGTCTTCGCTTTTGTTTTTCGGCGCGTCTGCCTTTGTGATGACGGATATGGCGCTTGTTCTGGGCACCACGCTTTGTATGACAGGATTTTTTGTCTGCGTGACTGCACCCGACCGCGCCGGCTGTGGATACCTGTTTTTCTTCGGTCTGGCCGTCGGTCTGCTGGCAAAGGGGCCGGTTGCCCTTGTTCTGACTGGCATCCCGATCTTCCTGTGGCTGCTGATTGGCAACCGTTGGCCCGTTCTGAAACACTTGCCGTGGCGCATTGGTCTGTTGCTGACGATTGTCCTGTCTCTGCCATGGTATCTGGCCGCCGAGGCCGCGACGCCGGGATATCTGCGCTATTTCCTGATCGGAGAACATATTGAGCGCTTTCTTGTCTCGGGTTGGCAGGGCGATCTTTATGGCAATGGACATGCCGAACCCAAAGGGATGATCTGGGTCTTCGCGTTGGGGGCGTTCTTGCCTTGGAGCTTATTCGTAGCCGCGCTTCTACTTCGGCCAAAACAAACGTCGCGACAGTTTCGAGAGGATGACAGGGGCTGGTACAGCTACCTTTTGCTTTGGTGTCTGTCACCGTTGATCCTGTTCACGCCGGCGGCCAACATTCTGCCCGCTTATGTGCTTCCGGCGTTACCGGCTGCTGCGTTGCTGTTGGTTTCGCTTTGGACGAAAGACGGGGCGCGGAAAGTGGGAGCTATACGCCCCGCCTTTATAGGCGCACTGGTCGGCAACGGTGTCATCTATCTTTGCCTTTCGCTTGTTGTTCTTGCAATTCCGGAGCGCTTGAACTTGCGATCAGAAAAAGACCTGATCGAACAGGCCGTTGCAATAGCACCTAAGATGCGCGTGACCTATTGGGGCAGCCGCAGCTATTCCGCTGAATTCTATTCCGCAGGAGCCGTGCGCACGACAGAAGACCCGGTCGTTATCGAGCGCATGCTGTTCAACGCATATCTGGATGCTTTGGCCGTGGAGCCTTATGACTTACCCAAGATCAAGCATCTGATCGAAAGCCGGTTTCAAAACCTTGGTCGCATCGGTCGCCGGCATTTGTTCGTCGAGTTTCCCCATGCGGGGGGGCGAACATGAAGCAGGAACATATTACGGCACCCTATCGCTTGGCCGAAAATCTCAATTTGTGGAAAACACCGATACCGACTCTTTCCATCGTTATCCCCGCACATAACGAAGAAGGAAGTATCGACGCAGCAATTAGCAGGGTTCACGCCGAAGTAACATGCTTGGTCGAAAGCCATGAGATCATCATTGTCGATGACGGCAGCACAGATTCCACTCTGTCACGCGCCAAGGCTTTGGCCGTTGATTATCCGCTGCGTGTTCTACGTTTGTCGCGCAACTTCGGCAAGGAACAGGCCATTATGGCGGGCCTGAAGGCAAGCCGCGCAAAATCTGTTGTGATCCTGGATGCCGACCTGCAAGAACCCTTGTCCTGTTTGAATGACATGTGGAAGGCTTATGAAGACGGCTATGAAATGGTCTATACGAGCCGCGCCCATCGCGCGGATGAGCCCAGGTCCAAACGGCTTTTCACGCAGCTTTTCTACAAACTGTTGAATCTTGGCTCCGACGTAACCATCCCACCGGACTCGCGGGACTTCCGTTTGATGAGCCGGCGGGTTGTCGATGCGCTTTGCGACATGCCGGAAAGCAACCGTTTCATGAAAGGTCTGTATGGCTGGGTGGGATTTCGTAGCAAAGAAATCAGGATCGAGCTTGAGCCTCGCATGCATGGTACGTCGAAGTTCCGATTGATCGGATTGATGAAGCTCGCACTCACCGGTCTCACGTCTTTCACAACCTGGCCGCTCAGAATGTGGACCCTCATTGGATTTGCTATTGCGGCAATGTCCATCGTTTACGGTGCTTGGATCGCAGCCCGTACCCTTGTGTTCGGTATTGATGTCCCGGGATGGTCCACACTTGCTGCCGCGATATTCCTTCTCGGAGGCGTGCAGCTGGTTTCGGTCGGCATTCTTGGTGAATACGTTGCAAGGGTCTTCGGAGAAGTGAAAGGCCGACCCGGTTTTATCGTTGCGGAAGATTTTGGCCCCAATCTGGACGGATCGCCATGATAGCTCAAGCCTGTCGGTTTGGAGCGGTTGGGGTCTTAGCCACACTGGTGCATGTAGTGCTCGGTCTCTTTCTGTTCCGCTGTAGCATCACACTTCATGTTGCAAATGCACTGGCGTTCTGCGGCGCCTTTTTGTTTGGATTCACAACCCATTACTTCTTCACCTTTGCAGATAAGTCTGCCTCAATCCTAGTAGCACTGTCGCGATATTTTGCAGTGGCGATAACAGGTTACGCGCTAAATGGCGGGATACTGATCGCCGCAGATTGGACCGGGAAGATTTCAGCCGAATCCGCTCTCGTTTTGGCTGTTGCTCTTGCAGCTATACTGTCCTTCTTCGTTAGCCGAAATTGGGCATTTTGATAGTGGAACAACAGTTCCCTTTTCGAGCGAGATAGGGTTGCAGATTGATTTGTGCGACTGCCGAGACGCTGCTGACAACCAATTTGGTTTAGCAAGAATGGAAGCGACGTCATTTTGGAGCATTAATTTGACGTCCGCCTTCTAAACGCTGCAATGCAGCATTGAAAGAATGGGCGAGCGCAAGCTTCGGTCCGCCTTGAAAGCGGCCAACGTCGGCTTTCTGCGTGTTGCTGTCATTGGGACATCGCGCAGCATTGGTCGAAGTTGGGCTCCAAGCGGTTGTTCGCGTACAGGCACCACCCGGTCACCACAGACGGGCAGCCGGTAAGCGCGTCGATCACGCCGCCTTCGCCTCTATCTTGGTCAGTGTCAGCACACCCGCTTGGATCGTGCGCATCATCTGGCCATCAAAATCGTCGCTCACCTCAATGCCATTGCCGACGGCCAGAGTTGCGCGCTCGTGGAGTACCAAGAAAGCCGCACTAACGGCTGATCTTCATCGGGAGTATCCGCCCGTAAGGGGTGTCTTGGGCCGGGCCGAATATTCTGAACCCCGATTTCTTGTAAGCGGCAATGGCGCGCGCGTTTTTCGGGTCAGGATCGGTCGCGACGACCGGAGCGCCGTCCGCAAACAGTGCCTTTAGCCTCTCAAGGATAAAGGCTGAACCATGCCCCTGCGCCGTCATTCCAGGCTCACCGATAAACTGGTCGATTCCACGAGACCCCTTTGGAAGTTGATAAAAGTGGTGATCCGCCCAACCGTGCACCGTGTAGTCCTGCATGTAGGCAAATGGACGTCTTGCATAAGATACAATCCACCGAGCCACGCGAGGGTCGGCGAGTTCTTCGCCAGTGCTGGGTTCACTGGACTCCCACCACTCACGAACATGCGGTTGCGAATGCCACTTCGCCAGCAGACCGAGGTCGGCTGTGCTCACCTTTCGAAACGAGTATTGTTCTGGCGCCGCCATCTCGGCACAGTATCACATTGGCGGCGGGCAACTAGGAGTTGGCCGGGCTATCGTGCCGAGCTCTTAGCCCCGCGCCACCACCAACGGCGGATCATCCGGGAAGCCGGGGGCGCGTTTCAGACGGTCGCTCCAGCCCCTTGCCCTTGGTCGGGGGTAGAGACAGTTCGGAGTATTCGAAAACAGAGGCCGAGGCCGCGTGTCCCCGTTAACTGGGTACCGACTGCACCCCCCGGCTGTCATCTTGTGATTCCGCGCGGTCTCACCCGCGAGATTGAAGCATCCGTAGCGCCGCTGCCGTATCTGAGTTGCTCAGCAGCGCAGCAAGCGGTGATGTCGTGCGGCCGCAGGTCAAGCACGATTAGAGCCCCCTTAGACCGGCAAGCCAGAGTTTAGAGGCTTAACTTGGCGAATACGTGCCAGTGGCGCAGCAAGTTTCCGCTAGGGCAACGTCTGCCCCCTTTGTGCCGCGCGCGAGTTGCCCTATCTCTCCCAGAACATTCCGGTAAGGGCCAACATGAAACTAAGCGTATTGGAAATCGTCTTTCTGCTGCTAGCCGCTGGTGTCGCTGTGACCGGCTTCGTAGGAGCCGTAGGCGCTCTGACGTCGGCGATATAGCCGTACCCAAAGCGCCCCGACTTCGGCCCCATTAGCTTATATGAACACTCACTGGGGCGGTCTGGATCACCCTGCGCAAGCTCAAGGTCGAACGTTTCGAGAAATGGCACCAAAAGCGTCGGATCTGCCATGTAGAAGGTCGTTGTGTCTCTGAAGCCTTAGCTAGCGAGGCACAAAGTCTGCGTTGTGCCCCCACAGGCCCCGTCCTGCGCGCTCATCCATCCATTTGTGCATGTCGTCGTATCGCAGCCCGAATGCAGAGGGTAAATCCGAGCCGGTCTGGTTTGCCCTCGACAAGGATCGGCCATTGGCATTCTTCGCGGGGCTTTGGGTTGATCGGATGAGCGTGCGGAAGATCGGAAGGCGAAGTCAACGCGGACCTCTTCGGCTTTCTGACCACCGAGCCAAATGACGTTGTGGGCGCGATCCATCCAAAGGCTATGCCCGCGATCCTGCATACCCCGGATGAGGTTAAGACGTGGCTAACAGCGCCTTGGGAAGGAGCTGGGGCGCTACAACGGCATTGCTTGATGGAGTGCTTGAGATGGTGGCGCGTGGTGGTGCGACAGACGGTTAAGCTTACAGCCCCGAACGCAAGCCTAAATTCCATTATCTGAACGAAACTTAAGAGTTGCTTCCGGACAGCTTCAGAATTGCTGCGCACATGGAGTCTAGAGACTAACAGATAATGAGGAGAAAACGGATGGAACATGTTCATACAATGACCAGCAACACCGGACTTACTCCGCACCTGTTCTCCAATTCGATGAACCGAAAGGCTGCTCGCAAAAAGAGGGCAGAACGCAAGAGGAAGCACACAGAAATTTGGAGAATGTCGGACATAGAGTTGCTCGACTTGGGGTATAGCCGGAGCGAATTGAAAGCGATACGGCATTACCACCATTGAGGCAGATGGCCCTCACCAAATTTCCCGCCAATTTTAGGTTTGCGGTCGTTTGTAAACGCATTCGTGCCTATCTTAACGCGCTGTTAAGCAGACACGAATGCGTCTAATTATTCCACTGTTGCTGCTGGCCGCCTGTAGCGCCACTGCCGCCATACATATTGAGCGTCCGTTTTGTCCCGCGTAGCCGACATCAACGCTGTGCCCGACGCCGCTGCGCTAACGTCTTGCGGTATTTCTCGGAGCAATACTTGGCGTCGATCCGCTTCCAGACGGCATCTGTGTTTGCTTAGAGAGTGCCTGTTAAATCCAGACTGATGGAAACAGCAGTACCAACCGCCGAAGCCGCAGTGAGGCTTATCATAGCAAAGGTGACGCATCCTGGCGTAGTGCCGCCTTGCGCGGAGAGTAAGTCAACGTCCGAGATTTCATCCTCGCTTGGTGGCTGCGGAATATGCAGATACCTTACGTTTGCCGTGTCGCGGACAAGTCGATATTCCACATCTTCCGGCAAGGGTCCAACCACTTCTTCAAGTGCGGCTCGCGGGTTGTCTTGAAGCCGTGTGATATAATCTGCGTCCTCAAGAGCGCGCGTGAGTATCGGGTGAACGTTTGGACGCGCTGATTCTGATATTGCTGTCATGTTCAAGGCTCCATCTCATCAAGATAAATGCATACATGTGCGATTTCCTGTTTCTTGGGATGGACTTAGTTAGCCAGCATTACAGCCGTCAGAATGCTGAATTAAGGATTGTTAGGCTTGTGCGCAGACCTGTTCACCGCGCATTGTTCTTCTTCCGGCACTCTTCTGTGCCGGAATTGGCGTGATGGCGATCCTAGTTATGACCGGACACTGAGCCAGTATGTGATCCGTGCCGACCACCGCCTATAGCAACAATGAGAACCCCTGACCCAATCACCATTACAATGCCGATAACTGAAAAAAGGCTCGGTATCTGATTGAGCACCAGCCAGTCTAGAAATGCACCAAACACGATTGCCACATATCCAACCGGCGAAAGCAGCCAGGCTGGGGCGAACTTGAACCCAGAGATGACACAGCCTGTGGAACCAAGCAGCAACAACCCAGCGATTACGAGCCACATTACGGTTTGTGCGCCAATGGGCTGAAAGGTCGCTACAGCAGGTCCGAATGTCGTCGCAACCACAATTACGTAGATATAAAGCAATATACGTTCTCGTGGCTCGTTCAGTTGGTTGAGCCGTCGCGACAGCAGGGTTTGCACGGCAAACAGGAACCCGTTCAGGATCGCAACGAGGTACCCGATGGAAAAGGCTGATAGCCTTGGATGCAGAGCTAGGCCGACCCCAATGAATCCGATCAACAGCACAACCCAGAACTGCCTTGGCATGCGCTCGCGCAGAAACAGAGCGGACAGGATTGGAACCCACAGCGGGGCAGTCTGGCGAAACAGCACAGCATCGGTCAATGGAATTGTGTGAAATGCATAAAACAGGGTACTCATCTGCAAGAAGCTGACGAGTCCACGTGCAGTTAGCAGGCCGGGATGCTCAGTTCTGACTGCATCTCTCACACCAAGTCTTAAGAGCGCGAAGGGAACAACAACAAGGCCACCAGTGAGCAGGGCAACAAACACCGCGACCCAACTCGAAGCATCCTGTCTTGTAAACTGAACAAAAAGCCCGGAACTGGCAAAGAAAGCGCTTCCCAGCGCCACCAGTCCGATACCAAGCAGACGTTTGTCCAATGGGTGTCCCCAGAACTCTGAATACGATCTCAGGTCAGCTTAGAGAGGTGTGCCTTGCATGTCTCGTCAATGCGTCAACGCCCTTAAGCAACGCGTGGTGAGGGACGCCGCCAATTCGGTGTCATCAGTCGCGAGTATCTTATTCAGTGCGCCCTTGCGATGCGCAATGCACTGTCCCTCGCTTGGGCTGCCCTTGAACTCAACGCGAGTGCTGTTCGTGGGCATCTCTTCTTTCGTCAAGGCCGCATACTCTTCTGTTTGGAGTTCGTTCTACGGGTTGTCATCACTGCTCAACTGCTTGCTCCAACTGTCTGGTTCTTCCTTCCCACATCCGGCCTCGCAGACCGTGTTTTTCCCACTCGGATAGTTGCCGCCATGCCTCCAGGCTGACCACGTGGCCTGTCCAAGTTTTGGATCGGAGTCCCGCTGAGTTGCCGTGCGGAATTTCCGCACGTGTCCCACCAGCAGGTTCTGCCGGTTCAGCGTTTGCTCAAGTGCGGCCGATAGTACCCCTTGCTTTAAGTGTCCTTGGTCAATGGGATGGATATTGCGGACGATATGACCGTAACAAGCGAAATTGCCGAGATACATCCGAGTGTTGTCCCACCCTGTACATCTAGTAGGTCCAGGTCAGATACCTCACCTTGAACGGGCGCTGCGGGAATATGGAGGTACTTTGTATCTGCGGTGTCCCGCACAACCTTAAAGGTCACACCCTCTGGTAGCTTACCAAGAACTTCTTTGATTGCTGAGGTGGCGTCGCTTTCCAGGCGCGCGCTGAAGTCTTTATCATTCCAGGCGCGCCCGTAGAGTGCTGCAAGCTTGTCGGCGCTGTTTGAAGTTTTGAATTCCATGACTTCCGTGCTCCTAGTTCGCGATGCGTAGTGCCGTCCCCTTTTGGGTGACCTCGAACCAGGAAGTAGGAAGGCGACCTGCGGCGCAGATTTCGAAAACATTAAGATCAACACATCCGGCGACATGGACAGATGCCAACGGCAAATCCCGCTATTCCTGCTAATCGGGGTGCTGCGCTCCATCTATCACCGCCGAAACATCCGGGTTGCATGACCACACCCTTGCTGCCGGGGTGATCTTATCAAGCAGCTGCTTTATCTCGTCCTGTGGCGTCATGAAGGATAGTGCGACCGGCAATTCTGCTTCAGGCGTGCATATTAACTCAAACTTAATCCGCGCCCCATTTGAGCCCAATGTGCCGCTCCAATCTCGGCGTTCAGGGAACGGGTTGCATACAGGGAGTTGGTGTCATGAGAGACCTTCGCCGTTGGATCTGTGTTTTTGGGCTAGCGCTGCCAATTGGTGCGGCTGCTCAAACTGACGAGTCGTTTGTCGGGTGCGGGCAAACCGAACTGAGGTTCAGCAATACTCTAATCGAGTTTGTCGGGGCCAATCCGGCCAGCGCCGGTGTTGGCGACCGCCGGATTTCTCACTGGTACCTGGAAGACTTGGGCGGGCTTTATGTTGGCGCGTTTGATGTCATCACAACCGTTTTGGGCGGTGACCAGGATATGGGGCATTACGTGAGGGTAGATGGCTCACTCGCGTTTCCAAACGGGGACATCTTTGTTGCCACCACCACGTCAATTGCTGATGCGGCAGATACCTATCGTTCGGGTGAAGCCCAGCAAGTGTACGATTGGGCCGTGACCGGCGGAACTGGTGACTTTGCGAACGCAAGCGGGATGGTGTCCGTGACGGTCCCGGAGAAGCACCAAGCCCATTTGGACAACCGGCCAATCAAGCTGGATGTTCGCTGCTAAAGCGTTTCGGCTTGAACCTGAATCGCGCGGGAGGCCGCTGAGCGCCTCCCAATTTCAGCCGCGTCGCCGGAGGTCGGGTTTCAATTGAGCGCTGTCTACCCAGACGCCAGCACGAAAGATGTGGCGCCCAGATCGCGCTGGTCTCATCCGCAGGCCGCCATCAGGCGATAGACGATCTGGGCGGCGGTGAAGTCCCAGGCCGTGTTGCCGTCAGGGGCCAGCTCCACCACGTCGAAACCGACACAGGTCCGACCTTTGAGCGCGTGTTCCACCAGATGCAGCGCCTGGTAGTATCCCAGGCCTCCGGGCACGGGCGTGCCGGTGGCGGGCATCAGCGAGGGGTCGAGCCCGTCGACATCGAAGCTGACATAGACATGATCGGGGAAGTCCTCGGGCAGGTCGATCTGGTGGAAATCATGGGTCACCAGATCCTCGGCATCATGGTAGAAAACACCATGCGCGGTGCGGCTTTCTGCCTCTTGCTGGCACAGGGCGCGGACACCGAACTGCGCCAGCCGCACGCCATCTTCGGCGAGCAGATGCATGACCGAGGCATGGCTGTGTTTCTCGCCCTGATAGGCCACACGCAGATCGGCATGGGCGTCGATCTGCACGATGCCCACCGGCTTGCCCAAGGCGCGTGCCACACCCGTTACGGCGCCATAGGTCAGCGAATGCTCGCCGCCCAGCGTGACGGGGATAGCCCCCGCGCGCAGCGCCGCCTCTGTCCGTTGCGCCAGGCTATCCATGATCGCAGGCATTGCGCCGGTGCAGTCCAGCGGCGCTTCGGTGAAGATGCCCGCCGCGCAGGGTTCGTGACCCCGGCAGAACCGCTCCAACTCGTTTGAGGCTTCGATGATCGCTCCGGGGCCGCGCGCTGTGCCCGCGCCGTAGGATACGGTGCGCTCCAGCGGGACCGGGATCACCCGGAACCGCGCGGTTTCGCTCCGCTCGGCCTCGGTCAACTCGCTGTCGAGGAAAATGCTCACGAGAGGCGCTCCTTGAAATCGTCATAGCCAAACTGTTTCACGATCCGCAGATCATCGGTCTTGGAATTCCACAATGCGATGGCGGGCAGGGGGACGCCGTTGAACGTGTTGGTCTTGACCATGGAATAATGCGCCTGATCGAGAAAGGCGAAGCGTTGGCCGATCTGCAGCGGGTCGGCCCAGGTGTAATCCCCGATCACATCCCCGGCGAGGCAGGACGGCCCGCCCAGACGATAGGTATGGCCCGCTTCGGCCTCCTCCATCAGCGCCGGGCGGTAGGGGGCCTCAATCACGTCTGGCATGTGGCAGGTGGCCGAGATATCGGTGATGGCAAGCGACATGCCATTGACGGGCAGATCGAGGATTTCGCCCACCAGAATGCCCGCATCCAGCGCCACTGCTTCACCTGGCTCGAGATAGACATCAACGCCGTAGGTCTCGCGGATCGCCCTTATGAAGTTCACCAGCCCGTCGCGGTCATAATCGTTCCGCGTGATGTGATGGCCGCCGCCGAAATTCAGCCATTTGAGCTGACTCATAAAGGGAGCGAGCTTCGGCGCTACGGCCTCCCACGTGCGCTGCAACGGGTCGAGGCCCTGTTCGCAGAGCGTGTGCATATGCAGCCCGTCCACCCCGGCAAGCGCATCGGCAGTGAGCTGAGACACCGGTGTGCCGAGGCGCGAGCAGGGTGCGCAGGGGTCGTATTTGGGCACCTCGCCTTCGGAATGCTCGGGGTTGATGCGCAGCCCGACCTGCACGCCTGCGGTCTGGGCCCTGGCGAGGAACCGGACCTTCTGGGCCGGGCTGTTGAAGATGATGTGATCGGACTGGGCGAGGATCTCGTCGATATCGCTGTCCTTATAGCCGGCGCAGAACGTGGCGACCTCGCCGCCATATTCCTCACGCCCCAGCCGGGCTTCAAAGATGCCGCTGGCGCAGGTGCCGCGCAGATGTTGGCGGACAAGCGGGGCCAGCGCGAACATGGAAAACGCCTTGAGCGCGCTGAGAACATGCGCGCCCGAACGGGTGCCGATATCGGCAAGGATCGTCAGGTTCCGTTCGACAGCCGTTTCATCGACAACGAAACAGGGCGAGGGAACGCGGGAAAGATCGAAGCGGCGAAACGCCCCGGCATCGCCTGCCTGTGTTGTCATCATCTCTGCCATGTCCGGCGTCTCCGCTTGACGGAAAGGCCGGGGGCGCTGCCCCCGGACCCCCGCCGTATTTTCAACAAGAAGAAGGGGCGCGCCGCGTCAGAACGCGACTGGGCCGCCCAGTTCGTGGACCTGCCAGGGCAGCCCATGGGTGTTGAGCATGTCCATGAAGTCATCCGGGTCGAGCTGTTCCATGTTCCAGACGCCCGGTTGCACCCAGTTGCCTTTCAGCACCTGCGCCGCGCCGATCATCGCCGGAACCCCGGTCGTATAGCTAACCGCCTGGCTGCCGACCTCGGCATAACATTCCTCGTGATCGCAGATATTGTAGATGTAATAGGTCTTTTCGCCCGAGCCATCCTTGGCCTGACCCGTGGCGATATCGCCGATACAGGCCTTGCCCTTGGTTTCCGCGCCCAGATCGCCGGGATCGGGCAGCAGGGTTTTCAGGAACTGGATCGGGATGATCTTATGTCCGTCATGCATCACCGGGTCGATGCGGGTCATGCCGACATTTTCCAGCACCTTGGCATGAGTGATATAGGCATCGCCAAAGGTCATCCAGAAACGCGCGCGTTCGATCTCGGAGAAATGGGTGGTCAGCGACTCCAGCTCCTCATGATACATCTGGTACATGTTCTTGGGGCCGATAGCGGGGAAGTCGAACTCGACCTTGGTCGTCATGGCCGGGCTGGTCTGCCAGGCACCGTTTTCCCAGTGACGCACCTCGGCCAGCACCTCGCGCAGGTTGATCTCGGGGTTGAAATTGGTGGCAAATTCCTGATCGTTGCTGCCGCCATTGGCGTCCAGCACATCGATCTGGCGGATCGTGTCCAGCTTGTGTTTCTTCAGCCAGGTGGCAAAGACCGAGGTCACGCCGGGATCAAAGCCCGAGCCGAGGATGGCGGTCAGACCGGCCTCTTTGAACCGGTCCTGATAGGCCCATTGCCAGTGATATTCGAACTTGGCCACGTCCTCGGGCTCGTAATTGGCGGTGTCCAGATAATGACAGCCCGCTTCCAGACAGGCATCCATCAGCACCAGATCCTGATAGGGTAGGGCGAGGTTAACAAGGATCTCGGCCCCGGTCTCGCGGATCAGCGCCACGGTGGCAGAGACGTCATAGGCATCCAGCGCGGCGGTCTTGATCTCGACACCCACCCGCTCTTTCACCGCCGCCGCGATCGCGTCGCATTTCGACTTGGTGCGGCTGGCCAGTGTGATCTCGGTAAAGATGTCCGCATTCATCGCCATCTTGTGCACGGCGGCGTGGCTGACGCCACCCGCGCCCACAACCAGTGTCTTGCCCATGGAAATTCTCCTCTGGCTCGGGGTTATTCGTAATATGTGTAGCCGTTGATGCTGTCGCGATAAGCGCTCATCAGGGTTCTGCGGTCCTTGGATTGCAGAGTACCGGTTGAGATCGCCTCGTCCACCATTTTGCGGAAGGCTGCGACGCAATCAGCCGGGTCGAACTCCACATAAGACATCACTTCCGAGATTGTGTCGCCCTCCTGCTCGTGCAGCAGGTCGAACCCGCCATCACCGCGCAGGTCGATGGTCACCACATTGGTGTCGCCAAAGAGGTTGTGCAGATCGCCCAAAGTCTCCTGATAGGCGCCGACAAAAAAGACGCCCATGTAATATTCCTCCGCCTCGGGCAGGGTATGCACCGGCAGGCTGGGCGAGACGCCGTCGGACAGGATGAACCGGTCGATCTTGCCGTCGCTGTCGCAGGTGATGTCGCTGAGCACCGCGCGCCGGTCCGGGGTCTGGTTCAGCATCTGCAGGGGTGTGATCGGGTGCAGCTGGTCGATCGCCCAGACATCGGGCAGTGACTGGAACAGCGAGAAATTGCAGTGATAGATATCGGCGAGGGTCTTTAGCTCGTCATCGACATCGGTTTCACCCTCGGCTGCCGCCACCAGCGCTTTGATCCGGGCCATCAGCGACAGATAGATGCGTTCGGCGCGCGCCATCTGGCGCAGGTCGACATAGCCTCGGCGAAACAGTGCGCGCAGCTCGTTGCGGTAGAACGAAGCATCGTTCCAGCATTCCTGCAACCGTTCGGCGCTCAGGTACCCGTTCACGGCGGCCAGATCGGACAGCAGGTGGTGGTCGTCGGGTTCCACCCCGGGCGCGCTGGGTGCGTCATAAAGCGTGCTCTCCAGCACGTTGAACACCAGCATCGACGAGGTCGCCACCACCGCGCGCCCGCTTTCGGTAACCAGCGTCGGGTGGTCGATCCCGGCTTCGTCCATGGCATAGCCCACGGTTTCCACCACATTGGCGCAATATTCCTCGACCGTGTAGTTGATCGAGTTCTCGGTGGCCTTCTTTTCGCCGGTATAATCCACACCCATACCGCCGCCCAGATCGAGATGCGTCAGCGGCACGCCCTCGGCAGTCAGTTCGGTGAAATAGCGGCAGGCCTCGCCCACGGCCCGGCGCACATCGTTCACGTCGGGCACCTGGCTGCCCAGATGCGAATGCTGCAGCTTCAGGCAGTGGCTCAGCCCGGCATCGCGCAGCTTGTCGACCACTGCCACCAGTTGATCGGTGTTCATGCCAAAGGCTGAACGGTCGCCAGAGCTTTCCTCCCACTTGCCGCTGATCTGGTTGGTCAGCTTGACGCGCACGCCCAGCAGCGGCTCAATGCCCAGTTCCTTGTAGACCTCGATCACGGTATCGGCCTCACGCGGGCTTTCCAGCACGATCACCGTGTTGAAACCGATCTTGCGGCTGAGGATGGCAAGCTGGATGAACTCGGCATCCTTGACGCCGTTGCACACGATCAGCGCCTCGCGCGCCAGACGATGCGCCAGTGCGATCACCAGTTCGGGTTTCGATCCTGCCTCAAGCCCATAGCTGTATTTCTGGCCGAACTCGACGATCCGGTCGATCACCTGTGCCTGCTGGTTCACCTTGATCGGAAAGACACCGCGATAGGCCCCGTTATAGCCCACCCGCGCAATCGCCTCGGCGAAGCTTTCGTTGATATGGGCGATCTCGTTTTCCAGATAAGAACTGACGCGCAGGATCATCGGTGCCTTGATGCCGCGCTGATCCAGATCCTGCAGAATACCCGGCAGGCTGATGGCGGGGGTTTCGGGGGAGAGCGGGTTCTGCAGCCCGATCTCACCGGCTTCGGTGACCACGATCAGCCCCTTGCCCCATTTGTCCACCGCATAGACCGAATGCGCGGGGTCCTGATTCTGTTGCAACTCGCGCGTTCCTTCTATCCAGTGTCCACCTTGCCCGCGCGTTTAAGCGAGGGAGAGCGATTCTTCCAATACCCAAACAACGTGCCGCTTGCCTCAGTCTCGCGGCCTCCGACCCGGAAAAACGGCGCAAATAAGGCGGTTATGGGCACTGACCAGGCGTCAATATTCGCAGCTGTTGCCAAAATACACTAGTGAGAGATCAACCATTCCTTTAGAAAACTGAGGTCCAAAGGGGGCACAACAGAATAGGGAATTGAATATGTTGCGCCGTTTCATTGCCCCTTTGGCGGTAGTATTCCCGCTATGCGCAGTAGCGCAGTCAGAAGTGCCCCTCACCGGCAGCGATGCCGTGATCACCGTGTCACGAAACGCTCAGGATGTCGGACTGATTTACCCCTTCGACGATCCGGCGCGCAACGCGCAGCCAAAATCGGAAGCGACCTGGTTCGCCCCTCTGCAGAAGCTCGGTCTGCGAAACAAGAGCGAGCCGACAGAGCCTAAACTGTCGGGGCAAGCGACCTCTCGCGCCAAGGTGGATGAGACGGTTGCGGCGGCTGATCCTTCGACCACCACCGAGTCTGCTGGCTGGCTCGCCAAGCTGCTCAAGCGCGATGATGCGGCCGGGACGTCGCGCTTCCGGCCCTTCGCCAAGCTGCGCGCGCGGGATGCTGACCAGCAAGACCCCGCAACGCAGTTCACCCTTGGCGGCAACCGCTCGGGCGCGTTGCTGGCACTGGATGGCGACGCGGGTATGAACTACAACGCCTTTCTGGGGGCTGATCTGGGCTCAGGCGTCACGCTGAGCAATGAGGTTGCGCGCAACTCGGAGGTTCTCAACCTGCTGGAGACGGAGCCACAGCATGACTGGCCGGGGAAACCACCCTCTGCCGCGTATGGACCGGCCTCGCGCGGGCATGGCATCGACACGCGCAAAGAAGAGCCCCGGATGGCGCCTCTGGGCATAAAACTGAGGTTTTGAGGGCACGTCGCCCCATCCCCTGACACGAAAAGCTTTTGCAGACCGGTCTGTCCTGTTAACCTTTTGTGAATAACAATAACAGCAGGCAAACAGGCAATGGATACGGGCTTTAACGGCACGTTTGTCATCTCCTGGGCACAGACGGAACTTGATGGCCTTACGGCTGCACCACTGGAAACACTGACGGTTGGGGCGGTTTGGTCATGGCGCGGCGAGGCCGTGCGGGTGGATGAGCCCAAGGGTCTGTGTGACACAGGACGGGCGGGCGACGACGACGCAGATCGCAGACACGCGGCGCAACAGGTGCAGCGGATGGTGGGCGCAGCGGTCGAGCAGACTACCAGCATGGGCGTGGCGGATCCGGGTCATCCGCTGATGGATCGCAGTTTTGTGGTCAGTGACGGAGCGCGGTGTTTTACCGCGACACTGATCGAAGCTGGCGATACGGTCCGGCCATTGTTGATGTTCCATGACGGGCTACCGCCACGCTATGAGGACCTACATATCGTGCAGCACAGGTTTGATGCATGGCCGGGGCCAAGCATCACCCCGGTCGCGGGCGGCGTCATCTGCTTCACCCCGGGTACTCGGATTCGCACGCCCGACGGGTTCCGCCTGGTCGAGGAGCTGCGCGAAGGCGATCTGGTGCAGACCCGCGACAGCGGCGCGCAGGAGGTCCAATGGGTCGGCAAGCGCCGGATGAGCGGCGCGCGGCTTTTTGTGATGCCGGACCTGCGCCCGATCCGTTTTGCCGCCGGAGCGTTTGAAGCCGACCGCCCCGATGCGGAACTGCTGGTCTCGCCCGAACACCGGATGCTGCTGAAGGGACCCGCCGCGCAGGCGCTGTTCAACACTCCCGAAGTGCTGGTGCCCGCACGGCAGTTGATCAACGGATCAAGCGTCCGCGTGGATATGGGCGCGCGCGAGGTGACCTATGTGCATCTGCTGCTGCCCGCGCATCAGATCATCTGGGCCAACGGTGTCGAAGCCGAGAGTTTTCACCCCGCCAGCGCCGCGCTTTCGGCCCTGACCGAACAGGACCGGGCCCGTTTGCTGCAACAGCGGCCCTCGCTGGAAAGCAACCCGCACAGCTACGGCGATTTCGCCCGCCGTCCGCTTTCGGACAGCGAGGCCGCACTGTTGCGGCACGAGGTCGCTTAACCCGATCTCTGCCGCCGCGCGGGCCATGAGGTCGCGACCCGCAGGTCAGTCCATGTGATAGAGCGATTCGTAGATCGGTGTCAGCGTCTTGTCCTCGAACAGCGAAGATACCGAGGTGCCGTTCCAGATGTTCAGGATCGCCTGGGTGAAGATCGGTGCGGTCGGCACGATGCGGATGTTGCCAGCCTTCTGGATGGCTTTGGTGGGCTGGATCGTGTCGGTCAGGACCAGCGATTTCATCACCGAATTGGTCACCCGTTCCACCGCCGGGCCGCTCATCACACCATGGGTGATGTAGGAATGGACCTCTTTCGCGCCATTATCCATCAGCACCTGCGCCGCCTTGCACAGCGTACCGGCGGTGTCGCAGATATCGTCCACGATCAGGCAGATCTTGCCCTTCACGTCGCCGATCACGGTCATCTCGGCCACTTCGCCGGGGTTTTCTCGCCGCTTGTCCACGATCGACAGCGGCGCGTTGATGCGCTTGGCCAGCTCGCGGGCGCGGGCCACGCCGCCCACGTCCGGAGACACCACCATCAACTCTTCCATTTGGTCCTTGAACTGGGTCTTCGCATCCAGCGCAAAGATCGGGCTGGCATACAGGTTGTCGACCGGAATGTCGAAGAACCCCTGAATTTGCGCCGCATGCAGGTCCATGGTCAGCACTCGCTCGATCCCGGCACCGGTCAGCATGTTGGCCACCAGCTTGGCGGAAATCGGCGTGCGGGCCTTGGTGCGGCGGTCCTGGCGGGCATAGCCGAAATAAGGAATCACCGCGGTGATCCGCGCGGCTGACGACCGGCGCAGCGCGTCCGAGATGATCAGCAGCTCCATCAGATTGTCATTGGCCGGGTTCGAGGTCGGCTGGATGATGAACATATCCTCACCGCGCACATTTTCGAACACTTCGACGAAAATTTCGCCATCATTGAAGCGCTCCACCCGGGCCTCGACCGGGGCCTGATCGACGCCGCGATACAGGCTCATCCGCCTGGCGATCGCATCGGCCAAAGGTTTGTTGGCGTTCCCAGCGATCAGCTTGGGTTCGGTCGGTGTCGGCATATGGAGAATCCCCGAGGCAGCGGTGTCGTATGTGACAGATTCGTGATGTTGACACCGCTTAGCATGGGCTTACCGTCCGGCAAAGAGAGCGTGATGGAGAAATCGACGATGGCTGACATTGACTACTTTTTTGCGACATTGTCGCCATATTCCTACCTTGCAGGCACCCGCCTGGAAGAGGTCGCCGCCAAGCATGGGGCGACGATTGCCTACAAGCCGATGGATATCGTGGCCCTGTTCGGGCGCACCGGTGGCACCCCGCCAAAGGACAGGCATGCATCGCGCCAGGAATACCGCCTGCAGGAGATGCGGCGGCAGTCGGACAAGCTCGGTATGGCGTTGAACCTGAAACCGGCCCACTGGCCCACAAATGCAGCCCCGTCATCTTATGCGATCATCGCGGCGTCCAAGGCGGGCGGGGGCGATCTGGGCGGACTCTGCCATGCCATCCTGCGCGCCTGCTGGGCCGAGGAGAAGGACATTGCCGATGATGCGGTGATCCGGGCCTGTCTGGAGGGCGCGGGGTTTGATCCCGCTCTGGCTGACAGCGGCCTGCTGGTCGGGGCTGAGACCTATGCCGCCAATCTTGAGGAAGCGGTCGAGCGCGGCGTGTTCGGCGCGCCGTTCTACATCACCGAAGACGATCAGCGGTTCTGGGGGCAGGACCGGCTGGATGATCTCGACCGGCATCTGGCCGGGCGGGCGAAGTGACAGTCCTGCCCGCCGTGGCACAGGGGCTTCATGTGCGGCGGCTCGGGCGTGGTGGGCGCCATGTGCTGGGGTTTCACTGCACCATGGCCCATTCCGGCGCGTTGCGCGGGCTGGCTCAGGGCTTGGGACCGGATGTTGCGGTGACCGCGCCGGACATGCCCTCGCATGGGCGCAGCCCCGATTGGGACGGGCAGGGCAGTATTCTCGACCGCATGATCGAGGCCGGTATCGCGTTGTTGAGTGAACCGATGGACCTGATCGGGCATTCCTTTGGCGGGGTGGTCGCTCTGCATCTGGCGGTTCAGCGCCCTGAACTTGTGCGCAGCCTCGTCCTGTTCGAGCCGGTCTTCTTCGCGGTCGCCAAACAGGACCGGCCCGAAGACACGGTGGAGGACGCAAAAAGCATGCAACCGGTGCATGACGCGCTGGCCGCCGGGGACCCGGAAACCGCGGCGCGGCTGTTCAACAGGCTGTGGGGGGCAGGCGGAGTGGCATGGTCCAGTCTTGCCGAGACAACCCGAGCGGCCATGACACGCGGCGTGGCGATTCTGGCTGATGCCAATTCCCAGATCACCCGCGATCCCCACGGGTTGCTGCGCCCCGGTGGATTGGACAATGTGACGGCACCGGCGCTGCTGCTGCGCGGGGCGCGCTCACCGGCGATCACCGCAACGGCCAATGCAGGTTTGGCCCAGCGTCTGCCGGATGCCATCAGCCTCGATGTGGACAATACCGGCCATATGGCCCCGCTGACCCATCCGGCCCGCGTGGCCGATGCGATCAAACGGTTCTGGTCAAGCGGCTGAGGCGCAACGCGCGCCCGGGTTACCCCATGCAAACCTGCCATCGGGCAGGGTGTCGGCGATCGATCCTTCACCTGCGCCCTTCGGGGCCTGCGTGTCGTAGCAGACGTGGAACCGGACCCTTTTGGCAGGGGTCTCGACCGACCGGTTGGCCGAGCGGGGGTGACGCCCCGTTTCCGATCTCCGCACCAGGTGGCGCCACCGATTTTATCATTCATGCGATCCCGGCAGGGGAGCACCGCCCCGGTCCCGCCGGTGGCGGGCAGTGGCGCATGGGCTATTGTTCGTCGAAGGCTTCGATCTTCGCCAGATCGCCCAGCCAGTCAAGCGCCGAGCGGGTCCAGAACTGCCGCTTGGGGACAAAGGACCCAGACTGATCCAGCGCGCCAACCCGGATGCCGATCTTGCGCGGCGGCGCATCGTCTGAGGTGGCATAGAGCGGCGCACCGCAATCGGCACAAAAGGCTTGCTGGCGGATCGCACCGCTCGCGGCGGTCTTGCGATAGATTCGCGGCGTGCCAGAGGTCAGTCTGAAATCGTTCTCCGAGACGGGCACAACCACCCGAAAGGGCGAGCCGGAGAGGCGTTGGCAATCAGAACAATGACAAATCCGCGTGCGTTCCGGGTCGGCCTCGGCCTCGAACCTGATCGCGCCGCAATGGCAGCCACCCGTTACCTGCATGTCACCCTCCCGCCAGATCGGTCATCGCAATGATTGCCGGCAGGGAGGTATTTGCAAGGCTGAAACGGGCGGGGTCAGTCGAACTTGCGGCTGGGGGCCAGAACCATGGCTTCGCCGATCAGAACCTTCTTGCCATCCACCGAGCAGTGGCAATCCAGCTTCACGCGGCGCTTGGCATGTTCGATATCGACCACCTTGACCTCGGCATAGACCATGTCGCCGGGGCGCACGGGGGCGAGGAATTTGAGCGACTGGCCCATATAGACCGTACCGTGACCGGGAAGCTGCTCGCCGATCACCGCCGAGATCAGACCCGCCGTCAGCATCCCATGGGCGATGCGCCCCTCGAAGATTGTGTCGCGCGCATAGTCGTCATCCAGATGCACCGGATTGCGGTCGGTCGAGACCTGAGCGAACATTTCGATGTCCTCATTGGTCACGACTTTGCGCAGATGGCGGCTCATGCCCATCTCGATATCTTCGATACAAATCGTTCCGCGCGGCAGGTTGTCCAACATGTCACCCTCGTCTTCCGCCATCGTGGCGGTAATTAACTGGCGTGATTCTGATCACGTGAGCAACTTTATTACTTCGCACTTGCAGAAAATCAAGACAATTCTGCGCTAGCGAAGAAATCCGATCGTGTAGGTGGGGTTGGACATTTCGCGCTTCAGATAGGCCTCCAACGCCTCGGGGTCGGGATCGTGATGGGTGTTGGTCTCGGTCGCCGCCAGACCGCCACTGATGAAAAGCGAATCGATCCCTTCGCCCATCCCCCCGGCGATATCGGTCAGAATGCCGTCACCGATGGCAAGGATTTCGCTATCCGGAATGTCATGGCCCAGGCTCTGCAACCGGCGCCGGGCAAGGTCATAGATGGGCGGGTGTGGTTTGCCGAAATAGAGGCTCTCACCGCCCATTTCCGCATAAAGCTTGGCCAGCGCACCGGCACACCATTCCCGCACCTCGCCGCGATCCACCACGATATCGGGATTGGCGCAGAGCAGCTTCATCCCCATCTGCTTGGCATAAAGGAAATCGGCCCGGTTCACATCCGGGTGGGCCATCGGGTCGAAGGGGCCGCAACAGACGATCCCCTCGGCCTCGCGCAGCGGCACGCGTTCGATCTCGACGGGGTTTTCCAGGATGTGCAGCGGTTCGAAAAAACCGGCATCCCGGCGCGGCTCGCCCATGAAATAGACCTTCTGCCCAACCGCGCCCCGGAACATGGCCGAGCGCGCCGAATCGCCGCTGGTGGCGATGGTGTCATAAGAGTCGCGCGGCACGTTGAACCCTTCGAGCTGGGTCATGACGCCTGCGCGGGGCTTGGGCGAGTTGGTGACCAGCACCACGATCCCACCGCGCGCGCGATAGTCTTTCAGCGCCGCAACTGCGTCGGGAAAGGCGGTGACGCCATTATGAACGCAGCCCCAGAGGTCGACGAACAGCGCGCGGTACCGGTCGGACACGTCGCTCAACGAGTGGATAATCTGGCTCATGGGGGCTCCTGCGCTACATCTTCCTCGGGATATGCCCGAAGCCGGCGGCGATGACCACAGCTTTGCGGGATAGCGGCGCTTTGATCGGAAGGCGGGAAAAACCGGGCTATACCCAGAGCAGGGCCATCACGGAGGGTTTCACATGACTGTCGACCGTCGCATGTTTCTCGCAGCGGGTGCTGCTGCCACCGCCCTGCCATTTGCCGGAGCCATTGGGGCCACGCCCTCGGGATCAGAGACGCGCCAGCGCGCGCAGGCGTTGCTGTCAGCGCTGGATGCGCCGCAGCGCGATGCAGCGTTGTTCGGGTTCGATACCTCCGACCGGATGGCTTGGAACTTCATGACCGGGTCGCGCCGCGCGCCGGGTCTGGCGCTGGAACAGATGACGCCGCCGCAAAAAGATCTGGCGCTGGATCTGCTCGCCACCGGGGCCAGCACGGTCGGGCTTGAGAAGGCAATGAACATCATGCTCCAGCAGGACATCCTGCGCGATGAATGGGGCAAGGGATCGGCGGATCGCAACCGCGAGCGGTTTTCGGTGCAGATCTACGGCACGCCCTCAGTCGAGGGCGCATGGGCCTGGCGGTGGGAGGGGCACCATCTGTCGCTGAGTTTCACCCTGCTGGACGATCAGGTGATCTCGACCACGCCAAGCTCGTATTCCTCGGAACCCAACACCGTGCCGTCTGGCCCCTATCAGGGCCTTGTGGTGCTCAAGGAAGAAGAGGCGCTGGCCCGCGCGCTCTATGGTGATCTGAGTGACAGCGCGCGTCAGGCGGCGCTGGTCTGGCCACGCTCGCCGGGCAATATCCTGTCCAATGGCGGGGCAGAGCGCGATCTGGCGGCAGAGGGCGCAGGTGTGCCCTTGGGCGATCTGTCGCAAGGGCAGTCGGATATGGCCGCGCGTCTGGTTGAGGTCTATACGACCGAGGTGCTGCCCGCGCCGCTGGCTAGCGCACAACAAGGCCGCCTCGCGGGCGAAGACATGGCGGCGCTGCGTTTTGCCTGGGGCGGGGCTGATCTGGACGGGTCGATCTATTACCGGCTGACCGGGCAGACCCTGCTGATCGAATTTGCCAGCCTGCGCAATCAGCCGCTGCACCTGCATGCGGTGTTCCATGATACCGCACGCAATTTCGGGCGGCATATGATCTAGGCGCCTGCTAGCCTCCGGGGTGATGCAGATCGCGCAGCAGCGCCTCGACCCGCCGGATCACGGTGCGGACCTCGGGGGCGAAGCGTTCGTCATCATGGGTGACCAGCCACTGATCATGGGCCAACGCCTCGATCGGGTCCGAGACGCGGATCAGACCGTTACTGTCGTCCCCGATGAAACAGGGCAGCACAGCGCGCGCCACGCCCGCCCGCGCGAGGTCGAGCGCGTTGCGCGGCCCCGTCACTTCGATCACCGGCTGCCCGGCGCTGGCCTGCGCGACCCACCGAGCCGAGGGCGTCTGGCCCATGACACGCACCCACGGGGTGACCTGCGGATCGGTGGCATAGGCGGCGAAAGCCACCCTGCCGACGCGGCGACAGGCCAGCCCGATCTGATCGGGGCGGTGGTTGCGGATGCCGATCACCGCGTCGCGGCGCCGGATATCCAGCACGTGATCTGCCGAGATAAAGCGGATGGCCACATCGCCGCCGGCAATCGCCTGCGCCTTACGGCAGAGCAGATGGGTCATCCACGTCCCTGCCGAAAGCTTGACCAGCGGCTTGCGCGCCTCCGGCTCCGGCATCAGCGGCGCGATGCGGCTTTCAACTTCTGACAGTTTGGCCAGCAGCGCCGTTCCTTCCTCGGTCAGCGCATAGCCGCGCGGCAGCCGGAGGAACAACTCGGCCCCCAACCGCTTTTCCAATGCCACCATGCGCCGCCCCAGCGTCGGCGCGCTTTTACCGGTCGCGCCGGAGGCTGCCGCCAGCCCGCCGCCCCGCGCCACGGCCAGAAACAGGCGCAGATCGTCCCAATCCAAGTTCGTTTCATTCATGAAATGAAGATTACAGTATCATTCGTGGATGTTCCAGAACCAGACGGGCAGGCTGTGGGCAAATCATAGGAGACCGCAGCAATGACCCTGTTTGAACCGAACACGACGCTGATGGGCATGGGATGCTGGCCGATTGGCGGCGCGATGTTTAATGGCGACACCTCTCTGGGCTATTCCCGCAGCGATGATGGCGAGGCGATCCAGGCAATCCACGCGGCGCTGGATGCAGGCATTCACCTGTTCGACACCGCTGCCGCCTATGGGGCGGGCCATGCCGACCGGCTTTTGGCGCAAGCACTGCGCGGGCGCAGCGAGGCGATGATTGTCAGCAAGATCGGGCTCAGGATCGACGAGGCAAGCAAGCAGGTGAGCGAAGCCGATGCTGACCCGAACCATGTGATCCCCGCCATTGAGCGCTGTCTCGATCGGCTGGACCGCGACTGCATCGACATTCTGCTGCTGCATGTGAATGACATGGAGGTGGCGCTGGCAGAGCCGCTCTTTGACCAGATGGAACAGGCGCGGGCGGCGGGCAAGATCCGCGGCTATGGCTGGAGCACCGATTTTACTGCCAGTGCCGAGGCGATGGCTGGTCGCGCCGGTTTTGTCGCGGTCGAACATGCGATGAATGTCTTTCTCGACGCGCCAAGGATGTCTGCGGCTCTGGACCGGCACGGGTTGACGCCACTGATCCGCTCGCCGCTGGCTATGGGGCTGTTGGGTGGAGGCTATGGCGCGGATAGCCTGCTGCCCGGTGATGATGTCCGGGCGGGTGATCAGAACTGGATTTCCTACTTCAGTGAGGGGCGACCGAACCCGGAATTTCTGACGCGCCTTGATGCGGTGCGCGAATTGCTGCAATCGGGCGGGCGCAGCCTTGCGCAGGGCGCGCTCTGCTGGCTCTGGGGGCGCTCGCCCGCCTGCATCCCGCTGCCCGGCGCGCGGAACGCAGCGCAGATCACCGATAGCGCGGGCGCCTTGCGCCATGGGCCACTGCCCCCGGCGGTGATGGATGAGATCGACGCGTTAATGCCGCGCAATCCCGAAGCTGAGGACCGCGCGAGATAAGAAGATTTTGCGTCGAAAGGCCTGGCCGCGCCGGGCCTACATCTCCATGCCCATATGCATCCGCATGTGCAGATCGCCCAGAATCCAGACCGTGCCCAGGATGATGATCAGCAGGACCATGGTTGAGAACAGGATCAGATCCAGATCCTCGCGGCTTTCACGTCGGCGGTCGATATGCAGGAAATAGGCCAGTTGCACGATCAGTTGCAGCAGGCCCAGCACGCCGATGGCGAGATAGACGAAACGTGTCTGCGGCCCATAAAGGTGGCCAATCCCGAAGGCGGTCATGGTCAGGGCCAGCGCAAACAGGAAGCCCCGGATATAGCGGCTGCGCTCGCGGGCGTGTTCGGCGTGTTTGTCATCCATAGGCCAGCCCTCCGAAATAGACGATGGTGAAGATGCCGATCCAGATCAGGTCGAGGAAATGCCAGAACAGGCCAAACCGCATCAGCCGCGATTTGATCTGATCGGTTACCCCGATCGCCCGCATCTGGATCATCAGGATTACCAGCCAGAGGCACCCGGTCGCCACATGCAGCCCGTGCAGGGGCACCAGCCCGTAAAAGGCCGACAGGAAGCCACTGCGCTGGGGCACGCCCCCTTTGGCGGCCATATTCATGAAATCCATGATCTCCAGCGTCAGGAAGCCAAGCCCCAAGAGCAGCGTCACCACCAGCCAGAAATACACGCGCCTTAAACCCAGGTGGTATTTGAGTGCCAGCGAGGCGAGGCCAACGGTCATGGAACTGGTCAAGAGCAGCACGGTCTGGGCAAACAGGCTGCGCAGGTCAAAGAGGTCATGCGGACCCGGCCCGCCCGCCTGCGCGTCGATCATGGTGATATAGATCGCGAACATCAGGCCGAAATAGACCAGGTCGCTCATGATGAAGACCCAGAAGCCGAACTGAACGGTCTCGACCCGTTGCTGCTGCTTGGGGTCGATATCGCCGAGATTTATGCCGGGATAGCTCTGGCTGTCGGAATGGCTCATGTCGCGCCCTCCATGTCCGGTCTTGCATAGCCCAGATTGGCGGGCGCGGTCTCATCATCGCGGTCCACGGCGGGCGTGCGTGCAACCAGATCGAGCCAGGCCTCGTGCTCCTGTTTGATCTGTGCGGCGGGGATCACGATCTCGGTTTCGGTACCGAAGCTCCAGACGATGATGATCAGCAGCATCGCGACCGAGACCAGCAGCGCCAGCCACCAGATCCACCAGACCAGCGCAAACATCCAGACGCCGCTGAGCACGCAGAGCAGGAAGCCGATGGGTGTGTTCCGGGGCAGTTCGATATCGTCATAGCCGGTGGGTTTTTGATAGGCGGTGCCATTTTCCTTCGCCTCGGCAAAGGCATCCCGGTCGCGGACCTGTGGCAGGACGGCGAAATTATAGGCGGGCGGTGGGGCCGGGATCGACCATTCCAGCGTGCGCCCATCCCACGGGTCCCCCACCGGCACCCGGTTCTGCGCCCGGTCGCGGATGCTGATATAAAGCTGCACCAGCACCGACAGCAGCGCCGACAGGATGATCAGCGCGCCGATCACGGCGGTGATCATATAGGGGTGGAAACTGGGGTCCTCCCAGCTGAAGGATCGGCGCGGCATGCCCATCAGGCCCACGAAATAAAGCGGCATGAAGGTGAATAGAAAGCCCACCACCCAAAGCAACACGGAAATGCGGCCCCAGCGCTCATCCAGGCGGAAGCCGAAGGCCTTGGGGAACCAGTAATTGACGCCCGCCAGCATCGCAAACAGCACGCCGGGCAGCAGCACATTGTGGAAATGCGCCACCAGGAACAAGGTGTTGTGGACCTGATAGTCAATGGTCGGGTTGGCGAGGATCACGCCGCTCAGACCGCCGATGACGAAGAGGATCAGAAAGCCGATCCCATAAAGCATCGGTACCGACAGACGGATGCGGCCGCGATACATGGTGGCCATCCAGTCATAGACTTTCACGCCCGTGGGGATGGCGATCAGCATGGTGGCCACGCCAAACACCGCGTTGATCAGCGCGCTCTGGCCCATGGTGAAGAAATGGTGCAGCCAGACGGTAAAGCTGAGCACCGCAATCGACATGGTGGCGATCACCAGCGAGATATAGCCATAGAGCTTCTTGGCCGAGAAGGTGGCGAAGACCTCGGAATAGATGCCATAGGCGGGCAGAACCAGCAGGTAGACCTCTGGGTGACCGAACAGCCAGAACAGGTTGGCATAGTTCATCATGTTGCCACCAAGGTCATTGGTGAAGAAATGGAAATCCAGATAGCGGTCGGCGGCCAGCAGCAGCGCGGCCACCCCCAGTGGCGGCATGGCGAAGATGATCAGGATCGAGGAGCAGATCACCGTCCAGCAGAACATCGGCAACCGCAGGAACCCCATCCCCGGCGCGCGCATCTTGTAGATCGTCACCGCGAAATTGATGCCGCTGAGCGTGGTGCCGATGCCCGAGACCACGATGGCCCAGATCCAGTAATCCGGCCCCACACCGGGGTTGAAGGCCGCCCCGGTATAAGGCGGGTAGGCCGTCCAGCCACCGGTGGAGAACTCGCCCACCACCAGCGACACCATCAGCATCATGCCCGCAGAAACGGTCAGGCCGAGGCTGATCTGGTTCATCACCGGAAAGGCCACGTCGCGGGCGCCGATCTGCAGCGGCATGATGAAGTTGATGAAGCCCACGACAAAAGGTACGGCGACAAAGAAGATCATGATCGTGCCATGGGTGCTGAACAGCTGGGCGAAATGGCCTGCCTCCAGAAACCCGTCGCCGGGGCCGGCGGCCTGCTGGGCGCGCATCACCACGCCCTCCAGCACGCCGCGCGCCAGCATCACCAGCGCAAAGACGATATACATGATGCCGATCTTCTTGTGATCGGTGCTGGTCAGCCAGTCGCGCCAGAGCGGCCCCCAGAGCTTGAAATAGCTCAGAATGAACAGCACCACCGCCGCGCCACCCACCAGCACCCCGCCGGCAGCATTTGCTACGATCTCGTTCACGCCGGGGTTCTTGAGCAGTGCGGCGATTGGCAGCGCATCCCAAGTCAGGCGGCCGAACAGGGTGGAGGACTCGACAGAGCTCATTGGGTGGCCTCCTGCCCGTAGCTTGTGGTGCCCGGCTGATCGGCATCAGGCAGCGCCGTGCCGTTGTGATAGCGGTGCACGATCTTGTCGAAGAGCCCGGCATCGGGCAGCGTGAAATAAAGCGCGGTCTCGGGCATGTCGGGGGTGGCGAGTGCCTGTTGCACCTCGGTCCGGTCGCTGCGCTGGGCGAGGATGCGATAGGTGTCGTCATCCAGCGCGCGGCCCTTGCTGCGCACGGTATCGACCCAAGCTTCGAAGTCATCCGCCTCCATCACCACCGCGTCGAATTTCTGACCTGTAAAGCCGCGCCCGTTATATTGCGTGTTCTCACCCTGCATCCGGCCCGGTTCGCTTGCCGCCAGATGCAGCTGCGTGGTCATACCGGGCATGGCATAGATCTGGCCGCCAAGGGCGGAGATCAGGAACGATTGCATCACCGTATCGGTGGTCAGTTCCATGGCGATCTGTCGGTCCACCGGCATGCCCATCTCACCCACGGTGGCGATGCCCAGTTCGGGATAGATGAACAGCCATTTCCAGTCGAGGCCCACCACCTGCACCTCAACCGCCGGATCACTGCCGAAATTGGCGGCATAGGGATCAAGCCGATGGGTCGCTTTCCAGAGATACACCGACAAGATCGCTACGATCAGCACCGGCACGCTCCACATGGTGGTTTCCAGCAGTGGCGAGAACTCCCATTTGGGCCGATAGGCGGCAGAGGAGTTCTTGCGCCGCCGGTAGCGCCACACGATCAGCGGCACCAGCACTAGCACCGGGATCACGGCGATCATGATCAGGGCGGTCGCGCGGATCAGATGGTTCTTCTGGGCCAGTGCGACGGGGCCTTGCGGGTCCATGAAACTGTTGCTGTCCGCCAGCGCGGGCATCGCCGCAAGCATGACTGCCGAGACAACCAGAACTGGCAGGGCCGCAAAGGGCCGGGCTGAATTCATCACGCTTACCCGCCTTACTATGTCACTGATCCACTTGGACTATCGGGGCAGGGGGGCAGATTCTCAAGCTCTTTTCGTGGGCAGATCACAATCCGGACCACCAGGCGGGTCAACGGCGCCGGTGCACAAGGCCATACCACCCATAGATGAGCGGTAGGATCGCGCGGCGCCAGCCGCCCAGTTCGAACCGGCGCAAGCCTCTTGTCATGAGCGCGGGCGTGGCGGGGCCGTGCCCAGTGATCTGCGCCGCCAGCAACGCGCCCGCATAGCTGCCCATAGCCACTCCGTTGCCGTGATAACAGAGCGCAGCCCAGGTGCGCGCCATGCCGGGGATCGGACCGGAAAAGGGGGTCAGATTGCGCGAAAGACAGACCAGCCCGGACCAGTGATGCGTGATCTCGACATCTTTCCATGCCGGAAAGAACCGGATGAAATCTGCGCGCGCCTGTCGGAGCGTTGCCGTGTCGCTTTCTTCCGTACAGCGCCACGCGGCGCGCAGGCCAAACAGCATGCGGTTTTCCGGCAGCAGGCGGAAATAATGCAGCAAATGGCGGCTGTCATAGCACATCTGTCGGCTGGTCCAGCCTTGTGCGGCCAGTTCGCCCTCAGTCAACACGCGGGTGGTGAGGATGGCCGAGGGCACCGGCAGGTAGCGCCCGCCCAGCCAGGGCGGAAGCTTCTCCGAGCTATAGCCATTGGTGGCGATGATCAGGTTTATCGCCCGCACCTCACCTTGCGCGGTTTGCACCAGGTGCCTGCCATCCGGGGCGGTCTTCAGCCCCGTCACGGCGCTGTTGCCATGAAGGCGCACACCCGCAGCCTCTGCTGCCTGTGCCAGACCGATGACGTATTTCATCGGGTTGAGTGCAAAGCCGATAGGAGTGGTCAGGGCGGCGTGAAACTCCGGGCTGGCCAATCCGTGTGACGCCAGGGCCTCGCGCGGCAGGAATTCGGCATCGACGCCATATATTTCTCGTATCTCGCCGATCAGTGCCTGTAGCCCGGCCACGGCGCTTGGCGAATGGGCCAGGCATGTCTCGCCCCGTGAATGGATGTCTGCATCTATCCCACAATCACTCAGCCGGGCGCGCACGAAATCAACCGCTTCGCGCTCGGCCTGCAGATAGGCCAGTGCCCCCTCGCGACCCACCTGGCGCGTCAGTGTTTGGAACCCGGCGGCTGAGCCGCCCAGACAGCAGAACCCACCATTGCGCCCCGAGGCGCCCCAGCCGGGTTGCTCACCCTCAAGCACCACCACATCCTGACCCGCGCGCGCCAGCTCCAAAGCGGCGTTCAGCCCGGTATAGCCCGCGCCGATCACGGCGGTGTCGCAGCTATGCCCGCCCGAAAGCGGCGCGTAGCGCGGTGGGGAGACCGTGGTGGGCCAATAGCTGTTCGCGATGGGCTCCGGCCCATAGGCGCGCTTCTCAAAGAGGCGCGTCATGTCTGTGTGGCCAACTGCTCCTCGCGCCTGCGCTGCAGGGCGGCGCGTTTGGTGGCCAGCGAGGCGATGATGACCCCCACGGCGACGACGGCGATCATCAGGGTCGACAGCGCGTTGATCTCGGGGCTGACGCCCAGCCGCACCGATGAGAAAATCTTGATCGGCAAAGTGGTCGAAGAGGGGCCCGAGGTGAAGGACGCGATCACCAGATCATCCAGCGACAGGGTGAAGGCCAGCAGCCACCCGGAGATCACCGCAGGCGCGATGATGGGCAGGGTGACCAGCCGGAACGCCTCGGCCGGGGCGCAGCCCAGATCAAGCGCGGCCTCTTCCAGCGAGCGATCAAAGGTGACGAGGCGCGAGGACACGACCACCGAGACATAGCACATCGAAAAGGTGGTATGGGCCAGCACGATGGTGAAGATGCCGCGATCCAGTCCGATGCCGATGAACAGCAAGAGCAGCGACAGGCCAGTGATCACCTCGGGCATGACCAGCGGGGCGTAGATCATGCCGGAAAACAGCGTGCGGCCAAAGAACCGCCCGCCGCGCACCAGCACATAGGCCGCCATGGTGCCCAGCACGGTGGCGATGGTCGAGGAGAACACGGCGACCCGCAGGGTGACCCAGGCGGCATCCAGAAACGCCTCGTTCTGCAACAGTTCGCCATACCATTTGGTCGAGAATCCCGCCCAGACCGTAACCAGCTTACTTTCGTTGAAGCTGAAGATGATCAGGATCACCATCGGCAGGTAGAGAAAGGCAAAGCCCAGCGTCAGCGACACCACGTTGAACCAGCTCAGCCGCGTCATTGGTCGGCCTCCTGCTGTTTCTGCTGGTTGCGCTGGAACAGCACGATCGGGATCACCAGGATCAAGAGCAGCACCACCGCCACCGCTGAGGCCACCGGCCAGTCGCGATTGGAGAAGAACTCCTCCCACAGCACCTTGCCGATCATCAGGGTGCCCGACCCGCCCAGCAGTGAGGGGATCACAAATTCCCCCAGCGCCGGGATGAAGACCAGGAAGCAGCCCGCAATGATGCCGGGGCGTGACAGGGGCAGCGTGACCAGCCAGAAGGCCATCAGCCGCGAGCAGCCCAGATCCTCGGCCGCCTCGATCAGCGATCCGTCCAGCCGGTCAAGCGCGGCATAGATGGGCAGGATCATGAAGGGCAGATAGGTGTAGACGATGCCGATATAGACGGCGGTATTGGTGTTGAGGATAGTCAGCGGGCTGTCGATGATGCCAATCCACAGCAGGAACTGGTTCAGGAACCCCTCCTGGCTGAGGATACCCATCCACGCATAGACCCGGATCAGGAACGAGGTCCAAAAGGGCAGGATGACCAGCATCATCAGCGTGGCGCGCCACTGCTCGGGGCTGCGCGCCATGCCATAAGCGATGGGAAAGCCGATCAGCAGGGTCAGGATGGTTGAACAGGTGGCGATCCAGAGGCTGCTCAGGTAAGCCTTCCAATAGAGATCATCCTCGGTCAGCCAGACGAAATTCTCCAGATCGAGCCCGGCAAAAAACTCCCGGATGCCCGCCCAGCCCTGCGACAGGTCCAGCGTGGGCGTATAGGGCGGGATGGCGAGTTCGGTATCCGACAGCGAGATCTTGAGCACGATCACGAAGGGGATCAGGAACAGGACCAGCAGCCAGGCATAAGGGACGGCGATCAGGAAGAACCGCCGCATCAGTTCGCCAGCAACACGCCCGCGGTGGCGGTCCAGGACAGCCAGACGGGGTCTTCCCATGTGAAGGAGCGGCGCGAGATGCGGCGGGTGTTTGCGGTCTGTGCCTTGATCACCAGACCATTGGGCAATTCGACGTGATAGGTCGACAGATTGCCCAGATACGCGATGTCGAGCACTTTGCCGCGCACCGCGTTTGCCGCATCCTCGGGGCGCTCGGCGCTGATCGTCACCTTCTCGGGCCGGATCGCCAGATGGCAGGTCTGCCCGGCGGAAAATGACTTGGTGGAATTTGCGATCAGCGGCGGCTGGCCTTCGGTCCAGAACAGGCGATAGCCGTCGCCCTCGCCGGGGTTGGCCTGTCCTTGAATGATGTTCACATCCCCAATGAAATCAGCTACATAGACCGAGTTTGGCGACTCGTAGATGCGGTCAGGCGTGTCGGCCTGAATGATGCGGCCATGATCCATCACCGCCACGCGGCTGGCCACGGTCATCGCCTCTTCCTGATCATGGGTGACGATCACGAAGGTGGTGCCGGTGGTTTCCTGAATATCCATCAACTCGAACTGCGTGTCCTGGCGCAGTTTCTTGTCGAGCGCGCCCAGCGGTTCGTCCAGCAGCAGCAGCTTCGGCGCCTTCGCCAGCGAGCGCGCCAGCGCCACCCGCTGGCGCTGCCCGCCGGAAATCTGATGTGGCTTGCGGCGGGCGAACTGTTCCAGCCGGGTCAGTTTCAGCATTGCCTCGACGCGTTCCTGAAGATCTAGTTTCGGCATCTTGTCGCGTTTCAGCCCAAAGGCGATGTTGTCCCAGATGCTGAGATGGGGAAACAGCGCGTAAGACTGGAACATCATGTTCACCGCGCGCTGGTTGGGTGGCACCGGGGCGATGTCCTGCCCGGCCAGTTCGATCACGCCGCTGGTCGGCGTCTCGAACCCGGCAAGCATCCGCATCATGGTGGTCTTGCCGCAGCCCGAGGGACCCAGCAGGGCAAAGAACTCTTTCTCGAAGATATCCAGCGACAGATCGTCAATGGCTGTGAAGGTGCCGAATGACTTGGTGACGTTTTTGAACCGGATCAACGGCTGGGCCTGGGGATCTTCCCAGGGGGCAAAAGCGGAGGCGTCCACGGCAGGTCCTTGTTCTGAAAGAAAACGGCGGGGCGCTGCCTGCGTCCCGCCGGGGTCCAGCTCAGGTGCCGGATTTGACCTTGGTCCACATCCGCGTCACGACCCGTTGGACCTTGGACGGGTAGGGCGACTTGGTATAGAGCTTTTCCAGTGTCGCATCATCGGGATAGATCGCGACATCCCCGATCACGTCTTCGGCCAGAAACTCCTGTGACGCCTTGTTGCCATTGGCGAAATAGACGTAGTTCGAGGCTGCCGCCATATTCTGCGCGTCCATGATGAAGTTCAGGAAAGCATGCGCCCCTTCGGGATTGGGCGCATCGGTGGGGATGGCCATCTGGTCGAACCACATCAGCGAGCCCTGCGCGAAGGGATGATAGGCAATCTCGACCCCGTTATCGGCCTCGACCGCGCGGTCGCGCGCCTGCAGCACGTCACCCGACCAGCCAACAGCCACGCAGATATCGCCATTGGCCAGCGCGTTGATATATTCCGAGCTGTGGAACTTCTTGATATGCGGGCGCACCGCCAGCAGCGGGGCTTCGGCCTTACTAATCACGTCGGGGTCGTTGCTGTCCGGGTCTTCGCCCAGATATTGCAGTACCATCGGCACGATCTCGGTCGGGGCATCCAGGAAATAGACACCGCAATCGGCCAGCTTCTCCATATTGGCCGGGTCCAGCACCAGATCCATGCTGTTGAGCGGTGCGTCCTCGCCCAGCACTTCCTTGACCTTGCCCACGTTCATCCCGACGCCGGTTGTGCCCCACATGTAGTTGATCGAGTATTCATTGCCCGGATCATATTGCGAGGTCCGGTCTTCGATCATGTCCCACATGTTGCCCGCATTGGGCAGTTTGGATTTATCGAGCTTTTGGAACGCGCCCGCCGAGACCTGCCGCTGCAGGAAATCGCCGGTCGGCACCACGACATCATAACCCGAGCCGCCCGCCAGCATCTTGGTTTCCAGAACCTCGTTGCTGTCAAAGACGTCATAGATCAGGTCATAGCCCGTCTCTTCCTCGAATTTTTTCAGCAGGTCTTCGTCGATATAGTCCGACCAGTTATAGACACGTACCTCTTCGGCCCAGACCGCAAACGGCGCCAGAAGCGCGACGGTCGCGAGGGCGCCAGTGAGTTTTCTTGGCATTCAATCCTCCTGTTGGTCACGATGGGCATGGTGTCGGATTTTGATCAAAACCGATTCTTTTTCATCCCCGGAGAACAGTATGATAGTTTTTTGACAGTTGAGTAGAGTGAATTGATGCCGCGACCCAATCGATCTCTGGAGAAAGATCAAAAAATGAACCGGCTTGTTGGAAAACGGCCTGAACATGAGGCGATCTATATTCAGGTTAAGGAGTTGATTTTGTTTGGCGAGGTCGTGCCGGGGCAGCCGCTGACGATCCATGGTCTGGCCGACATGATCGGCGCGGGAATCACTCCGGTGCGCGAGGCGATGCGTCGTCTGACCGCCGAAGGGGCGCTGGCGGCCCGCGAAAACCGCCGGGTCGAAGTGCCGGTGATGACGCCCGACAGGCTGGCCCAGATTGATCTGGTGCGTCTGACGGTCGAGCCGAAACTGGCCCTGATGGCGGCATCGCGGGGCGCTGCGGCAGTCATGCCGGATATGGAGCGGTTGGATGCGCGGGTCGATCAGGCCATCAAGGGCGGCGATATCCGCGGTTATCTTGAGGCGAATTTTCGGTTCCATTTCACGCTTTATGACGCGGCAGAGGCGCCGATCCTGCGGCGGATTGCCGAATCGCTGTGGTTGCAGGCCGGCCCCTCGCTGCGGGTTGTCTGCGGGCGCTATGGCACCTCGAACCTCAAGGACCTGCACCAGCAGGCGATCGCGGCGCTGCGTAGCGGTGCGCCCCAGGATGTCGCCGACGCGATCGAAGGCGATATCCGGCAGGGGATGGATTTCGTCCGCCAGACCCTGACGGATTGAGCCGGGCCGCGCCTTGATCCTGTGGCGCGCGAGGTGGATTGACGCAGGCCCATAATTTGATCAAAATCCAGCAGTCTCACCTGACTTCATCCTCGCGGGATCAACCCGGACCGGTGGCCAGACCATGCCACCCGCCGGATTGAACGCCATAGCTCAAGAGATCCGAAATGACGACAATGGCCAATCACCTGCCCACCGCAGAGCTGCAAGCGCTGGATGCGGCGCATCATCTACATCCGTTTTCCCACAATCAGGATCTGGGCCAGAAAGGCGCCCGCGTGATCAAAAGCGCGAAAGGGGTCTGGCTGAAGGACAGCGACGGGAACGAGATCATCGACGGAATGGCCGGGCTGTGGTGCGTCAATATCGGCTATGGGCGCGACGAACTGGCTGACGTAGCGGCCCGACAGATGCGCGAACTGCCCTATTACAACACGTTTTTTCAAACCACGCATACACCGGCTTTGATGCTGGCCCAGAAACTGGCCGAACTGACGCCGGGCGATCTGAACCATGTGTTCTTTTCGACCGGTGGGTCGGATGCCAATGACACCAATATCCGTATGGTGCGCACCTATTGGGCCGAAAAAGGCCAGCCCGAGCGCAACGTGATCATCTCGCGCTGGAACGCCTATCACGGCTCGACCATCGGCGGCACCAGCCTGGGCGGGATGAAGGGGATGCACGGGCAGGGCGGCTTGCCGATCCCGGGGATCGAGTTCATTGACCAACCAAACTGGTGGGCCGAGGGTGGCGAGATGACGCCCGAAGAGTTCGGTTTGGAACGCGCCCGCCAGCTGGAGGCCAAGATCAAGGAGGTCGGGCCGGACAAGGTTGCCGCCTTTATCGGGGAACCGGTGCAGGGTGCCGGCGGCGTGATCGTCCCGCCTGCGAGCTACTGGCCGGAAATCCAGCGCATCTGCCGCGAATATGGCATCCTGCTGATCGCCGATGAGGTGATTTGCGGCTTTGGCCGCACCGGCAACTGGTTCGGCTCGCAGAGCTTCGGGATCGAGCCGGATATCATAACACTGGCCAAGGGGCTGAGCTCGGGCTATCAGCCCATCGGGGCCTCGGTGGTGACGGGCGAGATCGCGCAGATCTTGTCGGGGACCGATTTCAACCACGGCTACACCTATTCCGGCCATCCTGTCGCCGCTGCGGTGGCGCTGGAAAATCTGCGAATACTGGAAGAAGAGGACATCGTGGGGCACGTTCAGCGCGTTGCCGGTCCCTATCTGAAGGAGAGGTGGGAAGCGCTGCTGGATCACCCGCTGGTGGGTGAGGCGAAGATCGCGGGCATGATGGCCTCGGTTGCGCTGACGCCAGAGAAAGCCAGCCGTGCGCCCTTCGCCTCGGAGCCGGGCGTGGTGGGCCATATCTGCCGCGACCGCTGCTTTGCCAATAACGTGATCATGCGCCATGTAGGTGACCGGATGATCATCTCGCCGCCGCTGGTCATCACTCCGGACGAGATCGACATTCTGATCGCGCGGGCACGCCTGTCGCTGGATGAATGCCTGGCGCGGCTGGAGGCGGACGGTCTGAACCGGGCGGCCTGAGTTTGTGGACCTGCTGAGCGCCAATGACCGGCCGGGGGAATACCCCGCGTCCTACTACGCGGCGACCGCCCGGCAGCTTGACCCGTTTGAGCCCGCACGCGGTGCGCTGAGCTGTGATGTCTGCGTGGTGGGCGGTGGCTTTACCGGGTTGTCGGCGGCGCTGCATCTGGCCCGCCGCGGCTATGACGTGGTGTTGTTGGAGGCGCAGCGCGTCGGTTTCGGCGCTTCGGGCCGCAATGGCGGGCAGGTGGGGCAGGGGCAGCGGGTGGAGCAGGACGCGCTGGAAGAGATGCTGGGCAAACCCCATGCGCGCGCGCTGTGGCAGATCGCAACGCAATCGGTTGATCTGGTGCGCGCGCTCTGCGCTGAGATCGACATGCCGTTCCATGACGGGATCATCCATGCCGATCACCGCGCACGTTATGTGCCCCATAGCCGGGCGTATGCGGACAAGCTCAAGTCCGAATATGGCTATGACAAGATCCGGCCTCTGGATGCCGAGGAATGTCGCCATCTGGTGAACTCGCCCGCCTATCACGGTGGCACCATCGACATGGGCGCGGGGCATATCCACCCGCTGAACTTCGCGTTCGGGCTGGCGCGCTTGGCGGTGCTGTCGGGGGTGCGGATATTCGAGCGTTCCAATGTTCAGGACTTGGATGCGGGCACCCCGACGCAGTTGCGCACTCCGGACGCGACTATTTCCGCGCGCTATGTGGTGCTGGGCTGCAATGGCTATCTGGGAGGGTTGCAGCCCGAGGTGGCGGCACGGGTCATGCCGATCAACAACTACATCCTCGCCACCGAGCCGATGACGCCGGAGCAGCAGGAAGACCTGATCCGAGGCAATGTTGCCGTGGCTGACAGCAAATTCGTGGTGAACTATTTCCGGTTTTCCGATGATCACCGGCTGCTGTTTGGGGGAACCGAAAGCTATGGCTACCGCTTCCCGGCGGATATCGCCGCGAAAGTGCGCAAGCCGATGCTGGAGATCTTTCCGCAACTGCGTGAGACCCGGGTTGACTATGCCTGGGGCGGGACGCTGGGCATCACCATGAACCGGATGCCGCATTACGCGCGGCTGCGCGGGAATATCCTGTCGCTGTCGGGGTTTTCCGGGCATGGGGTGGGGATGGCCACACTCTCGGGCCAGATCGCCTGTGAGGCCATTGCCGGGCAGGCCGAGCGCTTTGATCTGATGGCGCAGGTCCCGACCGGCCGCTTTCCCGGCGGTGCTGCGCTACGCTCGCCGCTGCTGGTGCTGGCAATGCTCTGGTACAGCCTGCGCGACAGGCTGTAGCGAACGGGTCTGCTAGACGATGGCAAAGCTCGGCTTTGAGAGTCTGTCGGATCAGCCTGGACCGCTCAGCTCTGCTTTGGAACGTCGCGGCAGATTACCCATCCCCTGGGGTCAAATCTACCCGGGGCCACCTTGCCCTCCGGCCCTATCACAATAGTCTCAAGGGCCCTTTGATGTGATTCCCGCGTCAGGTAAGAGAGGGGGACAGCCAGCAAGACATTGCGGGTGTTCGAATTCAGCGCAAGCAACTGGGTGCCGGTCGATGATGCTTCTCCGTTTCGCTCTTGTTTTAGTGGCAAGTCTACTTCCTCTGGGACTGCGCGCGCAGTCTGGCGACGCTCCTGCCTCGACGCTTTCAGTGGAACTGAACGCCGTTCAGGACGTCGGCGAGGCGTGCCGATTGTCCTTCCTGGTGGAAAACCTTACCGGAAAAACCATCGATGAAGCGGTGTTTGAGACCGTGATTTTCGACAATGCGGGTGGGGTTGTAACCCTTTCGCTGTTTGATTTCCGTGACCTGCCGGTCGGTCGCCCGCGTGTGCGCCAGTTTGACCTTCCGGGGCGGGCCTGCAATGCCGTGGGCCGCGCATTGATCAATGGCGCAAGATCATGCGTCGTGGAAGGGGTCGAGAGCGATGTTTGTCAGGAGGCTTTGTCGCTCAGTAGTCGGGTCGATATGGAGTTGCTTGGATGAACCTGCTGAATTCCCTTCGTGAAATTCTTGCCCTTGGCGGGCCTGTTGTAGCGATCCTGCTCTTCATGTCGGTGCTGACCGTGGCGGTGACGCTTTATAAGCTTTGGCAGTTTGCCGCTTGCGGCGTGGGGCGGCATCGGGTTTTGTCTCAGGCCCTGCAGGATTGGGATGCGGGCGATCGACGCGCGGCGCGTGAGCGGCTTTCAAAGAGCAACAGCTATCTCGCACCCATCGTGGCAGCGGCGATGGATGCGCGGGACACGCCAAATCTGGATGACCGTCTGGATGCGGAGGCCGGGCTGGCGCTTGCCGGGCTTGAGCGTGGTTTCCGCCTTTTGGATACGGTCGCCCAGCTCGCGCCACTCCTTGGTTTGTTCGGGACGGTTTTAGGGATGATTGACGCGTTCCAGAGCCTTCAGAGTGCTGGTGCCTCGGTCGATCCGTCGCTTCTCGCGGGAGGTATCTGGGTTGCCTTGGTGACAACGGCCGTGGGTCTCGCCGTGGCGATGCCAACCTCGATGCTCTTGTCCTGGTTCGAAAGCCGCACCGCGCGCGAACGGGTGTTTGCCGACAAGGCCTTGCGGACGGTCCTGGTGCCGGGCCAGCCCATTCAGGAAACGGCGGGCGCCGATCAGCCTTTGGCCGCGCATGGGCATGCGTAACACAGCCCCCTTTGTCCGACGCCCGATGTCGATGACGCCGCTGATAGACGTCATTTTTCTTCTTCTGCTGTTCTTCATGCTGTCTTCGACCTTTTCGAGGTTCGCCGAGATCGAATTGAGCAGTGCAGCCGCAAGCACATCGGCCCCGGACCAGCCCGTCGAGCGGATATTTGTTCAGATTGGTGCCGAACGGCTCACCATGAACGGAGTTGCGGCAACACTGGACGAGCTGTCCGCGCAGATCGAAACGGGGCAGGTTCTGGTGAGCCTGGATGCGGATACCTCGGCACAGCGGCTTGTCGATCTTCTGGTCCGGTTGCGCGGGCGCGAAGGTCTGACCGTGACCGTGCTGGAGTGAGCTCATGATCCGCGCCACGCGCCCAAGCCGCAAACGCGATTCGACAATTCCCCTGATCAACGTCGTCTTCCTGATGCTGATCTTTTTCCTGATCGCCGGGACCCTCGCACCACCAATCGACCCCGATCTGAACCTGGTGGATACCTCGGAACTGGACGGGCGCGAACCACCCGATGCGTTGGTGCTAAACCGAGAAGGCGTGTTGAGTTTTCGCGGTCGTCCAATCGATCCCGAAACATATATGGCAAGCCATGAATCCGGAGCGGTAAGGATCGTGCCGGATCGCGACGCTTCGGGTCCCCGTTTGATGGAAATCACCGGGGCACTCCGCAGGCTGGGCGCGCCCTCGGTGTTTCTTGTGACTGAACAGGCCCTCGAATGATCCGCAGGTCTGCACTCGTCGCCGTAGTGGCCCTTGTTGTTTCGCTCTTGGGGCACCTCGTGTTTCTCAGTTTCACTGTGGCTGATCTGTCGGAGACGCAGGCAGGGGTCAGCCCGAGCGAGGCGGTGGAGCTGGGATCTGCGTTTGAAGATTTTGCCGATGCCCCGCCAGAGCCGGTTCAACCGGACGCCGCTGAGGTGCCCGAGCCCCCGGTTGAGGAGACGGTGGAGCCCGAGCAGGCAGAAATCCCAACCAGCGACGCACTTGTGGCCTCTGCTGATCCCCAGGATGTGTCCTCACCCGATATCGGCGCGCAACCGGATGCGCCCGAGGCGGAGGTGAGCGACCCTGTTGAGCCGTCGGAGGCGGATACTGGTTCGTCTGATGAGAACACCGTTGCGTCGGTCGAACCCGATACAACGGTTGAAACGCCTCAGGAACCCCCCGCAGCAGGGATTGAGACGGCTGAGGTGCCCGATGCAGAGGCGTCAGCGCCCCCCGAGCCGCAGGTGTCGGCCGCCTTGTCCGCACCGGACTCCGCTGTGGTCCCGGTCGTTCCGTCAGAGAGTGATCTGCTGGCAGCGGACATCCCTGCGACACGTGTCGAACCTTTGGAGGATGGCGCGGAAACCCCGTCAGAAAGCGAAACGCAGGAGTCCGAGCAGGCTGTGGTTGTTTCGAAACGCCCGCGCCTTCCAAGCCGCAGACCGCCTGCCGAACCACGGGGCACGCTCAACGGGTTCAGTAATTTTGACAACCTGCGCAATCCTCAACAAACCGTGGACTCTCCACTGACTCTCTTTCAAAGGGATTCTGTTGATGCGTTCGCCAGTAGCAGGACGCAAAGCCGGTCCGGTGGGCGCGGGCCGGGGAATTCCAACGTCACCAATTATGCGGGTCAGGTTCTGGTTCATTTGAACCGTGCCCCGGTTGTCTATGTGTCGGTTCGTGGCTTTGCGCAGGTGTTTTTCGAAATCAACCCTGACGGTTCGCTGGCATGGGTGGATATCGTCGACAGCTCGGGGTCACCCGAACTGGAGCGCGCTGCCAAGGAACAGGTGCGACGCGCCGTTCCATTTCCGCCGCCGCCACAGGGGGTGAGCCGCAAGCTTTCGTTTTATTATCAAAACAGTTGATCCGGCAGCACAGCCCGATCAGAAAAACGACGTTGGTTTCAGCGTATGATCTGCGCGTTGTCGCGGGGGTTATTCCAGGCAGCCGCCCTCGGCCCAGTAGCGCAGGTTGACCTTGAAATCGCCACCATAGGGATGGGACTTTGCAACACTCGCGGAGGAGGGATTGGCCGCATAGGTCTGCGCCTGGACACATAGCGCTTCGGGTGTCCACTGGTGGCAGCCTGAGCAGGTTTGGTCTTTCCACAGCGCTTCCGGCAGGCCTTCGATCGGCGGGAAATGCGGCGAGCCGCGCACCAGTTCGGCGATGGTCTTGCCCAATATCCCATCATTGCCGAAGGTCAGCCGCCCGTTCAACGTGACCACGTCGCCCGGCTGTTCAGCGGCGGTGGGTGCGGCTACCTGCGCTTCGGCTTTGCGCGTCACGGTCTGCGCCTCAAGCTCTAGCGCCGCGACCCGTTCCGAGGCCTCATCTGCAAACACGCCGCCAGGATAGCTGTCGAGATAGGTCTGATAGGCATTCACGGTGTCATCGGATGCGGCCAGATCGAACATCAGCCGCTCGGTATCATCGACCTCGGGCGTGGCCGGGTCTTGTACGGCTGCGACCTGCGGGGCTTCCTCTACCGGTTCGGGCTCCGGATTGGTGAGTGTTTCCGAAAACGAGTTTGCCATCACATGCTGCAGCCGCGTGCGCGCCAGCTTGGCATAACGGCTGTCGGGAAAGGCGCGCAGGAACAGCATGATCTGCACCGGGTCTTCGGAGTCCTTGATCGCGCCCCAGGCAAGATCTTCGGTCTCAAAGCTGGGCACCGGTGTCTGCTGGGGTGAAAAGGAAAATTCCTGCGTCAGCGAGGACGTGTCCCAGGGGGTCTGCAGCCCGCGCGTCTGTGACAGCACATCGACGCGCACTTTCTTGAACAGCTGTTCAATGGGCATTCCGGGTTCTTCGATATGGGTGGCCAGGCTGAGCGTGAAGGGGCTGTTGCCGGTATCACCATCCAGCGCAACGCCGCCGGGATCGGTGGCATAGGCCAGGAAGGTGCCGGTGGGGGCCTTCATCTCGGCAAGGCCGTTGTCATCCATATCCGCCAGCTCTTCGAACGGGTTGTTCCGGCAGGCATCCAGAATGACGATATTGGTCTTGTTGCGGGCCGAGGCCATCTGATGCAGGACCGAGCGCGCCTCAACCGCCATCAGGTCCAGATCGGCGGGGTCGCTCAGCGACACATCCACCGGCAGCAGATAGTTCGAGCCAAAGGACTGCACCCCGTGCCCGGCATAGAAAAACAGGCCCACGGATTGATCACCGCCCTTGCGCAGATCGCGTCCGAACTGTGCGATGGCGCGCTTCATCTCGACCTGCGTGCTGTCAGTCAGCAGCCGCACTTCGAACCCCATCTTTTCCAGCTTGGTCGATATCAGACGCGAATCATTGGCCGGATTGTCCAGCGCGGTGACCGAGCCGTAGGCCGAATTGCCGATGACAAGCGCGATGCGCGGATCGGCAAGCGCGGACCCGGCCCAGCACAGGGTAACCAGCGCAGCCATGACCTTTAGCAGGCGGATGAATTTCTGTTCCATTTTCATGCCCCGAGAACCATGGATGCCTCGACTGACGGTTGCAACCGGAATGTCCCGGACCGGCCTGTCAGCTCAGGGGTATATCCTGGCGAATTGCTCAATACATCCACATTAACGCCGCCTTTTGGGCTTTATTGTGGCCTTTACCTGACTTATCCCTGATTCCATCTCAACTTTTACGGGAAAGTGACCATGCAGGCAGTATCCGCGTTCCGCACCGCTCTGACATTGGGGGGCATCCTGCTGGGCAGTGCCGCCTTCGCCCAAAGCGCCGATCCTTTCGAACATGGCTGGGAGCTGGATGCAGAAGCGTCCGAGTTGCGCTTTCTGTCGGTCAAGAAGAACTCCAAGGCCGAACATAGCGGGTTCGCCAGTTTTTCGGGTGTGATCAGTGAAAGCGGCGCGGCCGAAATCCGGGTGCAGCTTGATAGTGTCGATACCAAGATCGACCTGCGCAACGTGCGGATGCGGTTTCTGTTCTTCGAAACCTTCAATTTCCCCGAGGCGGTGATCACCGCGCAACTGCCCGCCGACCAACTGACCGATCTGCATGAGGTGCGGCACAAGATCATCGATCTGCCCTATACGATGAACCTGCACGGCGTCACCCAGGAACGCAGCGCGCAGGTGGCGATCACGCTGGTCGACAATGACCGCGTGGCGGTTGCCAACACCGCGCCGATCGCGATCCCGCTGACAGACTTCGCACTGGATGAAGGGCGCGGCAAGCTGCAGGACGCCGCAAATGTCGATATCCTGCCCTTCGGCTTCGTCAGCTTCGGTTTCGTCTTTGACCGGGCTCGCCCCGGCACGCAACCGCAGCTGCAACTGGCCGCCGCGACGCCGAGCGAGACGGCGCTGGAAACCAAGGGTGACCTGGATCGTGACGCCTGTGTCGGGCGGATGGAAATCCTGTCGCGCACCGGCAACATCTATTTCAACTCGGGCAGCGCCCGGCTGGATCGTGCCTCATTGCCGCTGCTGTCCAACCTGCATGACATCATCAGCCGCTGCCCGGACCTGCGGATCGAGGTTGGCGGCCATACCGACCGCGACGGGTCCGAGGCGGCAAACCGGGTGCTTAGCGAGCGGCGCGCGCAGGCGGTCACCAACTATCTGGTGGCCCAGGGGATCGGACAGGAACGGCTGATCACGGTCGGCTATGGCGAAAGCCGCCCGGTGGTGTCGAATGACACCGCCGAGGGCAAGCGCCGCAATCGCCGGATCGAGTTCGTGCCGATCAACTGAAGCGAGGCCGGAGCCGCCTCAGTCCGCTTGTGCGGCCTTGAGACGGTTCAACTGGTAGAGCGCAAAGAATGTCACGACCACGCCTGAAATCAGATACAGCGCCGAGGCCCAGAGGCCAAACGCCACGGTCAGGCCAAGCCCGACCAGCGGCGCAAAGGCCGCGCCGGTGATCCAGGACAGGTTGGTGGCCATTGCCGTGCCGGAATAGCGGAACTCGGGGTCGAAACGGTTGCCCACGATGGCGCTGGCCTGCCCATAGGCCAGTCCGAGCACCACGAATCCGAAGATGATAAAGATCGCCGGCGCGCTGTTCAGCGTGTCGATCAGAAAGCTCAACACCACGATCAGGCCGGTGCTGATCACCAGCACCATGCGCTTGTTCATCCGGTCGGCCAAGACGCCCGAGCCCATGACCGCCAGGATCGCCAGCGCGCAGCCCACCAGTTGGATGATCAGAATGCGCGGGATGTTCTGATCGCCATAGAGCAGCTCATAGGCCAGCGGGAACACCGTCACCATGTGGAACAGCGCGTAGCTCGCGAGCGGCACCATGGTCGACAGCAGGATCTGACGCCATTGGGTGTGCAGCAGGGGGCTGAGCGGGGCTGACCGGGTGACCTGGGGATCAACGCCCAGATCAGCATTCAGCAGCCGCAGCCGGGCAAACAGCGAGACCACATTCACCGCCATCACTGCGAAAAAGGCAAAGCGCCAGCCCCATCTGATGAATTCCTCATCAGTCAGGAAATCGGTCAGCACGAAGAACAGCGAGGCGGCCACGAAGAAGCCGATCGGGCCCCCCAGTTGTGGCACCATCGCATAGAGCCCTTTGCGATGCGGGGGTGCGACATGTTGCAGCTGCAGGGTCAGCCCGTCCCAGGCGCCGCCCAGTCCGATCCCCTGCAGAATGCGCAGAACGGCCAGCAGCACAGGCGCCAGCCAGCCGATTCTCTCATAACCCGGCAACAGCCCGATCGCGACGGTCGCGCAACCCAGGATCATCAGCGCCAGCGTGACCTTGGCGGCCCGCCCGATCTTGGCCTGAACCCAGCGCCCGGTCAGGCTGGCCACCGGGCGCGCGAGGAAGGCGAGCGAGAAAATTGCAAAGGATATCAATGTCCCAGTCGCAGGATCATATGTCGGGAAGAACACGCGGGGGAACACCAGCGCCGAGGCGATGGCATAGACGAAGAAGCCGAAGAAATCGGTCACACGCGCCATGATGACCGTGATCACCACCTCGTCGATGGTGGCGCGTTCGATATGGCTTTGGTCGGTGGCGCTCATCGGGCCGTCCTCCAGGTCTCGTCCTTATGATCTTTGTACACCGAAAGGCGTGCTGGCAAAAAGTGACTGGATAAGTCACCTTTTGTCGCATTGCGACACCGGCCCTCTCGGATCACAACATTGGGTTACACGCTATGGGGCAAATTTCCCTTTGCCAACGAGTCGTTCCGCATATGCTATGGAAAGATCATGAAACGCGCAGTTCATATCGTGGCTTTGTTTTCCTGCTTCTTGCTGGCGGGGTGCGATCTGGTTGTGCTTTCACCCGCGGGCGATGTGGCGCAACAGCAGGGTGAGTTGATCATCTACGCCACCGTTCTGATGCTGATCGTGATCCTGCCGGTCATGGCGCTGACCGTGTTCTTTGCGATCAAGTACCGCGAATCGAACAAAAAGGCGAGCTATGAGCCCGAATGGCATCACTCTTTCAGTCTGGAGATCGTGATCTGGTCGGTGCCGCTGGCGATCATCATTTGCCTCGCCGGGCTGACTTGGGTCGCGACTCACCGGCTGGACCCCTATAAACCGCTGGGCCGGATTTCCGAAGATCAACCGATCGATCCCGAGGTGAAGCCGCTGATCATTCAGGTCGCCTCGATGGATTGGAAGTGGCTGTTCATCTACCCCGAACAGGGCATCGCCAGCGTGAACGAAGTGGCGGCCATCGTGGATCGCCCGATCGAGTTCCAGATCACCTCGGCCACGGTGATGAATTCCTTCTACATCCCGGCGCTGGCAGGGCAGATTTATTCGATGGCCGGGATGCAGACCGAGATGAATGCGGTCATAAACGAACCGGGCGTCTATGATGGGTTTTCGGCTAATTACAGCGGGGCAGGGTTCTCGCAGATGCGGTTCAAGTTCCACGGGATGGACCTGACCGGGTTTGACGATTGGGTCGCTAAGGTCGGCGCCAGCGCGCAGGACCTTGATACCGACACTCTGGAGGCGCTGAACCAGCCGAGCATCTCACATCCGGTGACCTATTACGGTACCGTTTCGGAGACGGCCTGGGACCGCCTCGTCAATCACTGTGTCGATAGCGACAGCCTGTGCCGGAACGACATGATGATGGTTGACGCGCTGGGCGGCGGCGGGCTGGAGGGGCTGTGGAATCGCGAGATGTTCCGCGGCATCTGCTCGGCCGAGGATCCCGGCGCTTTCATCGCCATGCTGCGGCCCGAGATGCGCCTGCGTGCGGGTGAGATCGTGACCGTCATGTCGCTGCTTCCCGATGCAACCCCAACCACGCAACACTAGCAGGAAGAGAGACCTCAGATGGCGACATCCTCCGATCCGCATGGTCTGGCCTCTGGCAGCGTGGATATTGATCCGTTCTGGGGAAAGCTGTCCTGGGATATCTTCCCGTTCTACGATCCTATCGTGCTGGGCACCTTCATCGGCGTTGTGATCCTGGGCCTCGCCGTGGTCGGCGCGATCACCTATTACCGGCTCTGGGGCTATCTGTGGAAAGAATGGTTCACCTCGATCGACCACAAGAAGATCGGCATCATGTATATGGTGCTGGGCCTGATCATGCTGCTGCGCGGGTTTGCCGACGCGCTGCTGATGCGGGGCCATCAGGCGATGGCCGCCAGCGGCTCTGAGGGCTATCTGAACGCCCATCACTATGATCAGATCTTTACCGCCCATGGCGTGATCATGATCTTCTTTGTGGCGATGCCGTTTGTGACCGGATTCATGAATTACGTGATGCCGCTGCAGATCGGCGCGCGCGATGTGGCCTTTCCATTTCTCAACAATTTGAGCTTCTGGCTGACGGTTTCCGGCGCCATCCTTATCATGATCTCACTTTTTGTGGGTGAATTCTCAACTGCGGGCTGGTTGGCGTATGCGCCTTATTCGGGGCTGGAATACAGCCCCAGCGTGGGCATGGATTATTACCTCTGGGCGCTCAATATTGCCGGTGTGGGTACCACGCTGTCGGGCATCAACCTGGTGGTGACCATCGTCAAGATGCGCGCGCCGGGCATGACCTATATGCGGATGCCGATTTTCACCTGGACGGCGCTGTGCACCAACATCCTGATCGTTGCGACCTTTCCGGTGCTGGCGGCCACGCTCGCATTGCTGACCGCTGACCGCTATCTGGGCACGCATTTCTTCACCAACGAGCTTGGCGGCAATCCGATGATGTATGTGAACCTCATCTGGATCTGGGGCCACCCGGAAGTCTATATCCTGATCCTGCCGATCTTCGGCATCTTTTCCGAGATCGTGCCGACCTTCACCGGCAAGCGGCTGTTTGGCTATACCTCGATGGTCTACGCGACCTGCGTGATCATGATCCTAAGCTATATCGTCTGGCTGCACCATTTCTTCACCATGGGGGCGGGGGCGAATGTGAACTCGTTCTTCGGGATCACCACGATGATCATCTCGATCCCGACCGGGGCCAAGATCTTCAACTGGCTTTTTACCATGTATAAGGGCCGCATCCGGTTCGAGACGCCGATGCTCTGGGTCATGGGCTTCATGCTGACCTTTGTGATCGGCGGCATGACCGGCGTGTTGCTGGCGGTGCCGCCGGCGGATTACGTGTTGCACAATTCGCTCTTTCTGGTGGCGCATTTCCACAATGTGATCATCGGCGGCGTTGTCTTCGGCGTCTTTGCCGGGATCATCTACTGGTGGCCCAAAGCCTTCGGGTTCAAGCTGGAGCCGTTCTGGGGCAAGGTCAGTTTCTGGTGCTGGCTGATCGGCTTCTATCTGGCCTTCATGCCGCTTTATGTGCTGGGCCTGATGGGTGTCACCCGCCGCCTCAGCCAGTTCGAGGATACGTTCTATTCGGTCTACTTCATCATCGCCCTTTTCGGCGCTCTGTTCGTGGCCGCAGGCATCGCGGCGTTTCTGGTGCAGATCGTTCAGTCGATCCGCAAACGTGACGAGTTGCGCGATGTGACCGGCGACCCGTGGAATGGCCGGACGCTGGAATGGTCGACCTCTTCCCCGCCGCCTTATTACAACTTCGCCTTCACGCCTCGGGTGTATGAGATCGACGCCTTTGCCCAGATGAAACGGGAAGGCTTCGTGCGGCCCACCACCGGCTTTGTGCCGATCCATATGCCACATTCCACGGCAACCGGCGTGGTGCTGGCGGCGATCCTGACCGTGATGGGCTTTGCGCTAGTCTGGCATGTGTACTGGCTGGCCGCCGCCAGCTTTGCCGCCGCGCTGCTTTACGGGATCGGACACACGTTCAACTATAACCGCGACTATGACATCCCCGCTGATGAGGTGCGCGGCATTGAGGATCAGCGCAGCGCGCAACTGGCACAGGCGGCGGAATGATGACGGATAGCGCAGTGACCGACGCCTCGAAATTCTACGTTCTCGACGATCCGCATCACGACGGGGATCACGCGCATGAACCCCCGACCATGCTGGGGTTCTGGATCTACCTGATGAGCGATTGCCTGATCTTCGGCATCCTCTTTGCGGTCTATGCTGTCTTGGGCCAGAACTATGCCGCCGGGCCATCACCTGCCGATCTCTTTGATATCGAGATGATCCTGGTGGCCACCTTTGCGCTGCTCTTTTCCTCAGTCACCTTTGGCTTTGCAGTGATGCGAATGGATCACGGCGACCTGCGTGGTACGATCTTCTGGCTAGTGATCACGGGGCTCTTTGGCGCGGCGTTCCTCTATCTGGAATATGAGGAGTTCAGCCATCTCTGGCATATAGGCGCGACGCCGATGGCCAGCGCGTTCCTGTCATCTTTCTTTTTTCTTGTGGGTACGCATGGTCTGCACGTGACCGCCGGTACAATCTGGCTGATCGTGTTGCTGGTGCAATTGTCACAGCGCGGCTTGACGCCCGCCAACACGCGCCGGGTGATGTGCCTGAGCCTGTTCTGGCACTTCCTCGATCTGATCTGGATCGGGGTCTACTCGCTCGTCTATCTCACCGGAGTCCTGCTATGAGCACCCCTGTCAAAGGCACAGGCCACGGATCGCTGCATTCCTATTTGGTGGGGTTTGCCCTGTCGGTGATCCTGACGCTGATCCCGTTCTGGCTGGTGCTGGGCGATGTGATGGACAACACGGCTTGGGCGGTGGTGGTCATCTTCACGCTGGGCGGGTTGCAGATGCTGGTGCATATCCATTACTTCCTGCATGTCTCGCTGAAGGTGGATGAGGGCTGGCAGGTCATGTCGATGGTGCTGACCATTCTGCTTTTGGTGATCGTGCTGGCCGGGTCGATCTGGGTGATGTTCAACCTCGAAGAAAACATGATGCCCGCCCACGACCAGATCGAGCGGGCGCGCAGTTTGAAATGACCGCGAGGCCCGTCTGGCTGACGGTTCTGCTGCTTGGCTGTTGTGCGACTCTGATCGTCACCTTCATCCTGCTGGGCAACTGGCAAATGCGCCGCCTGGCGTGGAAAACGGACCTGATCGAGACGGTCGAAAGCCGCGCCTTTGGTGAGCCGGTGGATTTGCCCGAAAGGTTCGAGCCTGACGCGCATAGTTATCTGCGTGTCAGGGCTGTTGGTCAGTTCGAGATGGATAAGCCTGTGCTGATCAAGGCGGTAACCGGGCTAGGGCCGGGCTATTGGCTGATGATGCCGCTTTTGGCAGAGGGTCGCATCATCTGGGTCAATCGCGGTTTTGTCCCGGCTCAGGCGCAGGACCCTGCGGGCTGGGCCCTTCCCGACCTGCCCGTCACCGGTCTACTGCGCCCGAGCGAACCCGCAGGCACGCTGCTGGAGCGCAACGATCCCGGCGCAGGGCGCTGGGTCTCGCGCGATGTTGAGGCCTTGTCCGAAGCGGTGGGGCTAGGCGAGACAGCGCCCTATTTCATTGATGCGGATCACAACGCGGACGAGACGGCTTGGCCACGCGGTGGGTTGACCCAGCTCAGCTTCCGCAACACCCACCTGTCTTATGCGCTGACATGGTATGCGATGGCGTTGCTGTTGTTCGGGGCGGTGGCCTATCTCACGATCAGTCGGTTGCGCCGTTGAGGGCGCGCGCCCTTGTATGATCGCAACGCTGTGACCTCTGAAATTGTTGCCAACCCCCGACTTACACGTAACGATGCCCTTAAATGCCGATACCGCAGCGGCCCACAGGGCGCATGCCACGCAAAAAGGATGGATGAATGGTACGCAAGATCTTTTACGTGGTGGCGGTGTTGGGGCTGCCGTTGGTGCTTTTGCTGGGTTGGCTCTGGTCCCCGGCCTATTGGTTGCTGGTCATTCTGATCCCGTATGTCATCGTCGGGATTTACGATCTGACAACCACGCGGCACAACATCCTGAACAACTACCCGGTTCTGGGCCATTTCCGTTATGCGCTGGAATTTGTCAGCCCCGAGATCCGGCAATATTTCGTGGAAACCAATGAAAGCGGGCGGCCGTTCAACCGGATCAACCGCGCGCTGGTTTATTCGCGGGCCAAGGGACAAGCCGATACGCTGCCTTTCGGCACGCAATATGACCTGCTCAAGGTGGGCTATCACAGCACCAACCATTCGCTTGCGCCCAAAGAGGTCGATGCAGCGGAAGAGCGCGTGATGCTGGGCGGGCCGCAATGCGACAAGCCTTATCTGGCCTCGCGGCTGAACGTTTCGGCCATGAGCTTTGGCGCGCTCAGTTCCAACGCGATCCGGGCGCTGAATGGTGGCGCCAAGGATGGCGGCTTTGCCCATAACACCGGCGAGGGTGGGCTCAGTCCTTATCATCTGGTTGAGGGGGGCGACATTATCTGGCAGATCGGCACCGGCTATTTCGGCTGCCGCACCAAGGAGGGCGGGTTCGACAAGGACAAGTTCGCCGAAAAAGCCAGCAAGGATGTGGTCAAGGCCATCGAGATCAAGCTGAGCCAGGGCGCAAAACCCGCTCATGGCGGGGTGCTGCCCGCCGCCAAGGTCGATGAGGAGATCGCAGAGATTCGCGGGGTGGAACCGCATAAGGACGTGATCTCGCCCCCGGCTCATTCGGCTTTTGACGGACCCACCGGGTTGATGAATTTCGTCCAGCACCTGCGCGAGATGTCGGGTGGCAAACCGGTGGGTTTCAAGCTGTGTATCGGCAACCGGTCGGAATTCATGTCGATCTGCAAGGCAATGCTGGAGACCGGCATTCTGCCCGACTTCATCACCGTGGACGGGGCCGAGGGCGGCACCGGCGCGGCTCCGGTGGAGTTCACCAACCGGCTGGGCGTGCCGCTGAACGAGGCGCTGATTTTCGTCAACAACTGCCTGCGGGGGATCGGGTTGCGTGACAAGATCCGGGTGATTGCCTCGGGCAAGGTGTCCTCGGGCTATGACATGATCGAGAAATTCGCGCTGGGGGCTGATATGTGCAATTGCGCGCGCTCGATGATGTTTGCGCTGGGCTGCATTCAGGCGCTGCATTGCAACACCAACCGTTGCCCCAGCGGCGTGGCCACGCAGGACCCGATCCGCGCGCGTGCCGTCAACGTGCCGCAGAAACGGGTGCGCGTGCATCGTTTTCACGATGCCACGCTGGAGAGCTTTCGCGAGTTGCTGGGCGCGATGGGGCGCGAGACGGTGGCCGAGTTAACCTCTGCCGATATCCGCCGCCGCAACTCCGATGAACGCGAAGAAAGCTATGCTGAGCTTTACAATCATCTGGACGAGGGCGCGCTGCTGGGCAAGAAAGTCCCGCCGGAATTTGCCGCCGACTGGGCGCGCGCCTCGGCTGAGCGGTTTTAGCGACGCAGCGCGGCAATCAGGAACAGCGTCCCAAGCGCCCAGGGCAGGGCGGCGATCATCAGGAACTCCTCGTCCCAGAAATCCTGTAAGTCGACCCCGCAATTGGGCGAATTGCTGAAGGCGCAGCCATAAGCGGAGACCCAGCCCCAGAACAGGATTGGTGCCGCGATCAGAACCAGCGCGAGGCCGTAAAACAGCGCTTTCACGCGGCGGGGGCCATCTGCTCTGTAACGAGGTCCAGAAACCGGGTGACCTCGGCCTCTGGCTGTGACCAGTCACAGACCAGCCGGCAGCGCAGCATTGCGTCTTCGTCCGGGCCCTCCAGCTCTTCGCCTTCCATATGATAGACCGCGCCTGCGGCAATCAGGTTCCGGTGCACGCGGCGGGGGAGCCTGGCGAAGATCATGTTGGCCTGCGGTTCATACATGAACATCGCTCCTGCCGCGCGCAGACCCCCGGCCAAACGGTTGCACGTGTCATTGGCCATGCGAGCCGAGCGCAGCCAGAGGTCATCGCGCAGATAAGCGGCCATCTGGGCGGACAGGTAGCGGTGCTTGGACAACAGGTGACCCCCGCGTTTGCGCCGCAGTTCGAATTCCCGCGCCTTGGCGGGATCGAACAGGATCACCGCCTCGACCCCCATCAGCCCGTTCTTGGTACCGCCAAAGCTGACCACGTCCACCCCGGCTTTCCAGGTCATCTCGGCGGGCGAACAGCCGAGCGCCACCAGCGCATTGGCGAAGCGTGCGCCATCCAGATGGAAGGGCAGGCCATAACCTCGCGCCATGTCGCCCAGGGCGCGGATGTCCTCCAGCGTATAAAGCGTGCCACATTCGGTGACCTGCGTGATTGAGACCGGTCCGCGTTGCGGCCCGTGCACCCCACGATTGCCCTCGGCCTCGATGGCCGCGCACAGGGCCTCGGGGGTCATCTTGTCATCGCCCTGCACCAGCGTCAGCTTTGCACCGGTGTAGAATTCCGGCGCGTTGCATTCGTCGCGGTGGATATGAGAGACCGGCGTGCAGAACACCGTATCCCAGGGATCAGCCAGCGTCGCCAGCGCCAGTGCGTTGGCCGAGGTGCCGTTGATCACCAGATAGACCGCCGCCTCGGGGGCCTCGAATAGGGTGCGGATGCGGTCGCGCACCTCATCCATCAGATCATCGGCGCCATAGCCCATCTGGTAGCCCTGATTGGCCTCAGCCAGCACCTGCAGGACCTCGGGATGGACCGGGCCGGAATTGTCAGAGGCAAAGAACATCAGGTTGGCTCCTTGATAATGTGGTCTTCCCATTCTTCTTCGGGGGTTTCGAACTCGGACACCGTCCAGCCGCGTACCGAGACGCCCGCCCTGTGCACGCTTTCCGCCGTGCCCGAGATCAGCGGGTGCCAGTCGTAAAGAGGCTTGCCCTCCCAGAGCAGACGATAGGCGCAGGTCTGGGGCATCCAATAGGCGTGGCTGTCCAGATTGTCGGGGCGCAGCACGATGCATTCGGGCACGAATTGGTGGCGGATATCATAGTGCGCGCAGCGGCAGCTCTCATCATCCAGCAACCGGCAGGCCACGCGGGTCAGGGCCACCACGCCGCTGTCCTCGTCTTCCAGCTTGTTCAGGCAGCATTTACCACAGCCATCACAGAGCGCTTCCCATTCCTTTTGGGACAGTTTGGCGAGCGGTTTGCGCTCCCAGAACCGGGGCGAGAGCCCCTTGCGGTCGATCGGATCACTCATAGCGCGGACAGGATATCGCGCGCCTGGGCGCAATCGCTGCCCATCTGGGCGATCAGTGCGTCCAGACCGTCGAATTTCATCTCGGGGCGCAGATACTCGACCAGCCCGACCGACAGGATCGCGCCATAGAGATCGCCCGAGAAGTCGAACAGGAAGGTCTCGATATTGGGCTGTTCGCCGTCAAACATCGGTCGCACCCCGACCGAGGCCGCGCCGTGATAGCTGCCGGCATGCGGGCCTTCCAGCACGTCCACCAGCACCGCATAGACGCCGAATTTTGGCAGGTGCAGCCCGTCCATCGACATATTGGCGGTCGGATAGCCCAGCTCGCGCCCGCGCTGCTCGCCGCCGATCACCTCGCCTTCGATCCGGTGCCAGTGGCCCAGCATGGCGGCAGCCTCGCGCGGCTGGCCGTGACTTAGCGCGTTGCGGATTGCGGTCGAGGACACGACCTTGTCGGACCGCGCCATCAGTTGCGCGATGGTGACGCCAAAACCCATTTCGCGGCCAAACCGGACCATATCATCGGCATTGCCGCTGCGTCCCTTGCCAAAGCAGAAATCGGCCCCCACCACCACATGGCGCACGCCCAACCCGTCGGCCAGCACGTTGCGGGCGAACTCTTCGGGGGAGAGTCCGGCAAGGCTCGCGTTGAAGTTCAACTCGTAGAGACGCTCGATCCCCAGTTTCTCCAGCCGGTGCGCGCGGGAATTGGGGCGCATCAGGCGAAAGGGCGGAGCGGCGGGGGCGAAGTATTCACGCGGATGTGGCTCAAAGGTCAGCACGCCCAGCGGCGCATCGGGTGCGGCATCGCGGGTCTGTGCAATGACCGACTGGTGGCCCAGATGCACCCCGTCGAAATTGCCGATCGCAACGGACGCGCCGCGGTCTTCTGGGGTGACGAACTGATGATCCCTGATGATGTGCATAGCCCGCATCCGTACAAGCAGAGCGGGGGCGGTTCAAGCGCGCTTTGTCGAGGCAGGCGGCCCCGGTTGTGCCAGTGGGCGGAACAGGCGCGGGCGTTCCTCGGCCAGCTTTGCGATCCGGGGCATGAGTTGCCCCAGATGGTGGCGCAGGCGGGTTTGCGCGGCCTGCGGGTCCTGTGCGTGGATGGCTTCGAAAACGGCGCGATGTTCCTGCAGTGTTTCGGACATACGGCCCGGTGAGGGCAGCAGCAATATCCGCGCGCGGGTGACTTGAAGCGAGACCTTTTGCGCAACATCGGTCAGGCGTGCAAAGCCGGTGAACTGCATGATCTGTGCGTGAAAGGCTTCGTCGGCCTCGTAAAAGCCTTGAAAATCGCCATCCTCGGCCAGCAGCGCTTGCAAGCGCAGGGTGCGGTTCAACTGGGTCAACTGGGTTTCGGTCCGGTCCTGCGCGACCTTGCCCACAGCCGCGATTTCCAACGCCTCGCGCAGGAATGCGCCCTCGCGAATCTCGGGCATCGAGAAATAGGCCACGCGGGTGGCCGATTGCGGGATCACCTCGACCAGCCCGTCTTCGGACAGCCGGGTGATCGCCTCAGAGACCGGTGCACGCGAGACGCCCAAGCGCGCGCAGATCGTAGGTTTGCGCAGCACCGCGCCGGGCGGAAAGTCGAGCGACAGGATCGCCTGTTTCAAGATCTGGTAGACCTGTTGCGACAGCGGTCCGTCCTGCGCGGCAATGGCGCTGAGCTGCGTCATGTCGATATCAGGGATCAGGGTCATGGGGCCTCGACTGAATGCTAACATGTTAGTTGACAGGTGCGATCTGTCAAGCTAGCAAAAGCCACCGCCAGCAGTGAAAGGACCTGTCATGGGTGGCACCGCCCGCGATACGATACGCCTGCACGGACAGGACAACGTGGTGATCGCCTTGCGCGACCTGCCCGCCGGATCATTGGTGGACGGTACGCCGCTGGTCGCGCCGATCAGCCGGGGCCACAAGATCGCGGTGGCCGCGATCCGTGAAGGGCAGTTGGTGCGGCGCTATGGCCAGATCATTGGCGAGGCAAAGTCGGATATCGCGCCCGGCGAGCATGTGCATGTGCACAATCTGGGCATGGGCGCGCATCAGCAGGATTACGCATTTGCCAGCCAGAACGATCCGCTACCTGCAATCGATAGTCCGCGTGTCTTTCAGGGCTATCACCGGGCCGATGGCCAAGTGGGGACACGCAACTATATCGGCATCCTGACCTCGGTGAATTGCTCGGGCTCGGTGGCGCGCTTCATCGCCGAGGCGGCCGAGAAAACCGGCCTGCTGGAGGAATTTCCCAATGTGGACGGGATTGTGCCCATCGTGCATGGCACCGGCTGCGGCATGTCGGCCCGTGACGAGGGCTATGCCACCCTGTTCCGCACCCTGTCAGGCTATGCGCAGCACCCCAATTTCGCGGGTATCCTGCTGATCGGACTGGGCTGCGAGGTGATGCAACTGTCCGATCTGGTGGGCGGACGCCCGATCCGGGCTGATGGTGTGCTGCGCTATATGACGATCCAATCCGAAGGCGGGACGCGCAAAACCATCGCGCGCGGGCTGGAAGAGTTGCGCGGCATCGCCGCCCAGGCCAATCAGGCGGTCCGTGCGCCCGCCCCGGTGTCAGAGCTGACGGTCGGGCTGCAATGCGGCGGCTCGGATGGCTATTCGGGGATCACCGCAAACCCGGCGCTGGGCCATGCCTCGGACCTGCTGGTGCGCCATGGCGGCACGACGATCCTGTCGGAAACCTCAGAGATTTACGGTGCCGAACACCTGCTCACCCGGCGCGCGGAAACGCCTGACATCGGCGCAGCGCTGATCGACCGCATCCGTTGGTGGGAGGCCTATACCGAACGCAATGGCGGTGAGATGGACAATAACCCCAGCCCCGGCAACAAGCGCGGTGGGCTGACCACCATTCTGGAAAAGTCGCTGGGGGCGGTGGCCAAGGGCGGCACCGCGCCGTTGAGCGGGGTCTACAAGTTCGGTGAGATCGTGGACCGCAAGGGGTTTGTTTTCATGGACAGCCCCGGCTTTGATCCCTGTTCGGTGACCGGCCAGATCGCGTCGGGGTCGAACCTGATCGTGTTTACCACCGGGCGCGGCTCGGTGTCGGGATTTCAGCCAACGCCCTGTATCAAGCTGGCAACCAATTCGGAAATGTATGCGAGGCTGGCTGAGGATATGGACCTCAATTGCGGCGATATCGTCAGTGAAGGGGTCAGCATCGAAGACAAGGGTGCCGCGCTTTTCGAGTTGTTGATCCGGGTGGCGTCGGGTGAACCTACCAGGAGCGAGGAATTGGGGTTCGGGGGTGTCGAATTCGTGCCCTGGCAAATCGGAGCGGTTATGTAATGGGACGACTTTCTGGAAAACGCGCGCTGGTGACAGCAGCAGGTCAGGGCATTGGCCGGGTATCGGCCGAGATTTTCGCTGCCGAAGGGGCCGAGGTGCTGGCCTGCGACATCAACGACGCGACGCTGGCCGAATTGGAGCCCATAGACGGAATCACGCCGTTCCGGCTCGATGTGACCGACGCGGATGCGGTGCGGGACGCGGTGGCACGGATCGGGCCGGTCGACATTCTGTTCAACTGCGCGGGATTCGTGGCGGCGGGGACGATCCTTGACTGCGACGAGGAGGACTGGGCGTTCAGCAATGATCTGAACGTCACCGCCATGTATCGGCTCTGCCGTCTGGTGCTGCCAGGGATGCTGGAACGTGGCACAGGCAGCATCGTCAACATGTCCTCGGTTCTGTCCTCGATCACGGCAGCGCCCAACCGGTTCGCTTATGGCACAACCAAGGCGGCGGTGATCGGGTTGACCAAATCAATCGCCGCCGATTTCGTGACGCAAGGCATCCGCTGCAACGCGATCTGCCCCGGCACGGTCGACACACCCAGCCTGCATGACCGGCTGCGCGCCACGGGCGACTATGACAAGGCGATGGTCGAGTTTGTGGCCCGTCAGCCGATGGGACGCTTGGGCACTGCAGAAGAAATCGCCAAGCTTGCGCTCTATCTGGCGAGCGATGACAGCGCCTATACCACCGGTCAGGCCTTTGCCATCGATGGCGGCTGGAGCCTCTGATATTTTAGGAAGGGATCACCGATGAAACTTCTACGCTATGGCCCGGACGGGTCGGAACGGCCCGGTCTGCTGGATGGCGACGGCAATATCCGCGACCTCTCAGGGCAGATCACGGATCTGAACGGAGATGCGCTGGGCGATGCGGCGCTGGACCGGCTCAGGGCGCTGGATGCTGCCGCGCTGCCGTTGGTCGAGGGGCAGCCGCGCATCGGTGCCTGTGTGGGGCAGGTGGGCAAGTTCATTGCCATCGGCCTCAATTATGCCGACCACGCCGCCGAGGCGGGAATGGAGCTGCCAGCCGAACCCATCGTCTTTTTCAAGGCGACCTCATCGATTTGCGGCCCCAATGATCCGATAGAGATTCCGCGCGGCTCGCAAAAGACCGATTGGGAGGTCGAGCTGGGCATCGTGATCGGCAAACATGCCAAATACATCACCGAGGATGAAGCGCTGGATCATGTGGCGGGCTATTGCACCATCAATGACGTGAGCGAACGGGAATTCCAGATCGAGCGCGCCGGACAGTGGGTCAAAGGCAAATCCGCCGACACGTTCGGCCCGATCGGTCCCTGGCTGGTGACCCGTGATCAGGTGCCCGACCCGCAGGACCTTGCGATGTATCTGGAGGTGAACGGTACGCGCTATCAGGACGGCTCGACCCGGACCATGCATTTCGGCGTGCGCAAGATCGTGTCCTACCTGTCGCATTTCATGAGCCTGCATCCGGGTGACGTGATCGCCACCGGAACCCCGCCGGGCGTCGGCATGGGGCTGAAGCCGCCAGTCTATCACAAGCCCGGTGACCGGGTGGAGCTGGGCGTCGAGGGGCTTGGCATACAGGCGCATGACGTGGTGGCCGGATAGGGTCGCCTGTGCAGGCTGGCGTTTCGTTGCCACAAGGAGAATGCCGCGCTGGTTTGACCGCCGCGATGCCGCTATCGTGTGAAAAACACCAGAGCAGGCGAGGGTGGTATGATCGACAGGCGTTTCTTTTTGTCCGGGCTGGGCGCGATGGCGCTGGCCGGATGTGATACCCCGGCTTCGAGCCCAAGCAGACCGCAGCGGATGCGGGCGGTGCCCAATGCGGGCTATGACGCCTGGGTTGCGAATTTCCGGGCCCGCGCGCCATCGCGCGGCATCTCGCAACCGACGCTGGAGCGCGCCTTCCAGGGCGCGGGCTACCTGCCCGGAGTGATCGAACGCGACCGCAACCAGACCGAATTCAAACGCTCGCTTGAGGATTATCTGGCGATTGCCGCATCGGATGAGCGGGTAAGCACAGGCAAGCAGAAACTGCGCGCCCATCAGGCGGTGCTGACTCGTATCCAGCAGCAATATGGCGTTGAGCCCGAATATGTCACCGCGATCTGGGGGCTGGAAAGCCGCTATGGCGCGCGGCGTGGCGACATACCGGTGGTCTCGGCCCTGTCGACGCTGGCTTATGACGGGCGGCGGGGGCAGTTTTTCGAAAGCCAGCTGGTGGCGGCGCTCAAGATTCTCCAGAACGGTGACACCACGCCCGACAAGATGACCGGCAGTTGGGCCGGGGCAATGGGGCATACGCAGTTCATTCCGACCTCGTATCTGGCCTATGCGGTGGATTTCACCGGTGATGGGCGGCGCGACATCTGGGATGACGACCCCACCGACGCGCTGGCCTCGGCAGCGGCCTATCTGCGGCGCTCGGGCTGGACACCGGGCCAGCCCTGGGGCGTTGAGGTGCAATTGCCGCCGGGCTTCAATACCGGCCTGACCGGACGCGGCAGCAAACGCAGCCCCGGCGATTGGGCCGCGCTGGGCGTGCGCGATGTGAACGGGCGCGCTGTGCCGGATTATGGCGCGGCTTCGGTGATCCTGCCGGCGGGGACAAGCGGGCCTGCCTTCATGATCTTCAACAATTTCACGGTGATCACGCGCTACAACAACTCCACCAGCTACGTGATCGGAATCGGGCATCTGGCCGACCGTATCAAGGGCGGCCCACCGATCCGGGGCAGTTTCCCGCCCGATGCACAGGGTATGACGCTCAAAGACCGCAAAGAGTTGCAGTCCCGCCTGACCGCCGCCGGGTATGACACGCAAGGCGCCGATGGGGTGATCGGGTCGAATACCACATCGGCCATCACTGCCTATCAGCGGGCCAATGGCCTGCCTGTGACCGGCCAGCCCTCCCGCGAATTGTTGCAAACACTTCGGCGCTGATCTCTCTGTGCGTCGGGTCCCTCATTTTGAATAGGTCCATTCATGAAGAACGTTATTTTCGATTTTGGTAACGTGCTTATTCGCTGGCGCCCCTATGCCGCGTTGCACATGCACTTTTCCAGCGAAGCTGAGATGCTGGCCTGTTTCGATCAGATTGATTTCTTTGGCTGGAACGCCGAACAGGATCGCGGTCGAAGCTGGGAAGAAGGGTTGGCGGCAGCAGAGCGTGATCATCCCGATCACGCCCATATCTTTCACACCTATGCCAACGGGCTGGACGCCGCCCATGGGGAGCGGGTGCCGGGCATGTCAGATCTGATCGAAGCTCTGCATCGGCGCGGTGTGGGCCTGTTTGGGCTGACCAACGCAGCAGAGGCCTCGTTCGAGGCGGTGAAAAAGACCGCGCCGGAAATCGGGTATATGCGCGATGTCGTGGTGTCGTCTCGAGAGGCGCTCATCAAGCCCAGCCCCGAGATATTCGAGCTATGCCTGAGCCGGAACGGGATTCGCGCCGCCGAAACGCTTTTTGTCGATGACAGCGCCGCCAATTGCCGGGGCGCCGAGGCGATGGGCATTCAGGCGCATCTGTTCACCGATGCCGCCACGTTGGAGGCGGATCTGCGCGCGCACGGCTTGCTGTGAGCGCGGGCAGGCTCAGGCCGCCAGCCCCTTGCTGCCGAGGTCGAGGAATTTCTGGCGGCGGTCCTTGATCAACGCGTCGCGATCCTTGCCGTTCAGCTCTTTCAGCATATCGGCGATGGTGCGACCAACTGCTTCGATGGTGGCCGTCCTGTCGCGATGGGCACCGCCTTGTGGTTCCGTGATGATCCGGTCTGCGACGCCCAATTTGTGCAGGTCCTGCGCGGTCAGGCGCAATGCCTCGGCGGCTTCGCGCATCTTCTCGGCGTCCTTCCACAGGATCGAGGCGCAGCCCTCTGGCGAGATCACCGAATAGACCGAATGTTCCAGCATCGCGACACGGTTGGCGGTGGCAAAGGCCACGGCCCCGCCCGAACCGCCCTCGCCAATGATGACCGAGACCAGCGGCACGCCGATGCGCAGGCACATCTCGGTCGAGCGCGCGATCGCTTCGGACTGGCCGCGTTCCTCGGCGCCTTTGCCGGGATAGGCACCGGGCGTGTCCACCAGCGTGATCACTGGCAGGCCAAAGCGGCCAGCCATATCCATCAAACGGATCGCCTTGCGATAGCCTTCGGGGCGGGCCATGCCGAAATTGCGCTCGATCCGGGATTTGGTGTCGCTGCCTTTCTCATGGCCGATCACCATCACCGGCTGGTCGTTGAAGCGGGCCAGACCGCCCATGACCGAATGGTCATCGGCAAAGTTCCGGTCGCCTGCCAGAGGTGTGTATTCGTCAAACAGCGCCTCGATATAGTCCTTGCAATGCGGGCGATCGGGGTGGCGCGCCACCTGGCATTTCCGCCACGGCGTCAGTTCCTTGTAGAGATCACTCAGCATGGTGGCGGCCTTGGCGTCCAGCGCTGCCGCCTCATCGGCCACATCCATCTCTTCGTTGGCGCGGGCCAGCGCGCGCAGTTCTTCTGCCTTGCCTTCGATTTCGGCCAACGGTTTTTCGAAATCCAGATACTGGGTCATGACGCCTCTTCTGCGCGGTGTTTGCCGTTATATGGCCCGAGGGCGGACGGGATGCAACTCAGCAAGATTTGTGCCATGGGCTCGTGGCATGTGGAAGGGGCAAGGACAAGGGAGCGCCGCGTCACATGAGCAAGGCTTACGAAGACAGAATCCTGCGTGTGCTGGGCTATATTCACGACAACCCTGCCGGGGACCAGTCGCTGGATGCTCTGGCCGATGTCGCGGCGATGTCGCGCTTTCACTGGCACCGGGTATTCCGGGCCATGACGGGCGAGACCTGCGCCCAGGCGGTGCGGCGCATTCGCCTGCACCGAGCGGCGGGTTGGTTGTTGCAGAGCGACCGAACGCCTGAACAGATCGCCGGTGATGTCGGCTATCCCAATCCCAAATCCTTTGCGCGGGCCTTTTCCGAGGCCTATGGCGCAAGCCCTTCGGCCTTTCGCAAGGCCGGGCGTCTGACGCCCGCCCATCCACAGTTCAGAACCGGAGATTATCCCATGTATCCTATTACCACCCGCACCGAACCCGCCCGCCGGATGATCGGCATCGCCCATAAAGGCGCTTATATGGAGATCGGAAAGAGCTTTGAAAGTTTCGGCGCGATCTGCGAGGCGCGCCAGCTCTGGCCGGATGTCGGCCCGGTGCTGGCACTCTATCTGGACAGCCCCGATGAGGTGCCAGAGGCAGATTTACGCAGCTTTGCCGGTGGCGAGTTCCGCGGTGCAGACGTGCCTGAGGGGATGGAAGAGCGGCACATCCCCGGCGGCAAAACCGCTGTCCTGACCTATAAGGGGCCGTATTCCGGCCTCCACGCCGCTTACCACTCGCTTTTCGGCAACTGGCTGCCGGAGTCGGGGGAGGAACCCGATGACCAGCCGTGCTATGAAATTTATCTCAACGACCCGCGCGAAACCGCGCCCGAAGATCTGCTGACCGAGATCTGTCTGCCTTTGAAGTAGCTCAGTTGGGCCAAAGCACCGGGTAGAGCGAGGCAACCAGCAGCGCCGCCATCATCCCGTTGAACATGCGCAACTGGCGCGGATTTCTGAGGAACCGCGCCAGTTGCTGGCCAAGCATGGTCCATGAACTGACACAGGGCAGGTTGATCGCCCCGAAGATGGCCGCCACCAGCAGGATCGCGGGGATCGAGCGGTCTGGCGCGTAGATGCTGATCGCGGTCAGCGCCATTGCCCAGGCCTTGGGATTGACCCATTGGAACGCCGCCGCCTGCAGAAAGCGCATCGGCGTCCCCACCTCGGCCTGACGGTCGATGGGCGCGGCTGTGGCGATCTTCCACGCGAGATAGAGCAGGTAGGCCACGGACAAGGTCTTGAGGATCACGTAGCTCACCGGGAACCGGTCAAACAGCCCCAGCAGCCCGGCGCCCACCAGAACGATCATCAGGGTAAAGCCGATCCCAACCCCCAGCATATGTGGGATTGTGCGGCGAAAGCCGAAATTGGCCCCGGATGCCATCAGCATCAGGTTGTTGGGGCCGGGCGTCACCGACGAGACGAAGGCAAACCCGACAAAGGCAATCAACAGGTCGTAACTCATGCCGACAAGGATTGCGCCCTCTGCCCAGTTTGAAATTGCAAAGATTGGGTCTGGTGACCTATATCTGCAATTTATGGCGGATCTGGACCAGATAAATCGCAGGATATTGCGAGAGTTGCAGCGCAATGGCCGAATCTCGAACCTTGAACTGGCCGAGCGCGTGGGGCTCAGCCCCTCGGCCTGCCTGCGCCGGGTGCAGGATCTTGAGCGGCGTGGCATCATCACCGGCTATCGCGCCGTGCTGGACCCGGTGGCGCTGGGCCATGGCTTTGTCGCCTATATCGGCGTCGGGCTGGGCGAGCATACCAAGGCGGCGCAGGAAGGTTTCGAACACGCCATAGCGGACGCGCCCGAGGTGGTCGAATGCCATAACATCACCGGTACAATCGAATACCTTCTGCGGGTCGAATGCGCCGACCTACCCAGCTACAAGAGCTTCCACACCGATGTGCTGGGAACGCTGCCCCATGTCACCGCGATCACCTCTTACGTGGTGATGGGATCGCCCAAGGATGAGCGGGCGTAAGGGGAAAAGTTGATATCCTGAGACTTGCCGGAGCCGATCTTCCTGCCTAGGCTCGCCGTAATTCTGTCGTGAAACCCGGCGCATACCGGGGCGGCATGGACATTCAGGGAGACAATCATGACGTTCTTATCTCGGGCCTGCGCCGTTCTGGCCTGTGTTCTTATGGCCTCTGCCGCCGGGGCGGATGCCAAGAAGCTTAAGCCTGCAAACCCGCAGCCTTCCGGGGTGAAATCCGGCCTGGCAGTGGCCTATGCCTGGGCGGGGGATATACCGGCCAAGATCGACTATCTGGGGCAGGCGAAGGACTTGCTTAAAGAGGGGGCCAAATCGGGCAAACCTCTGCGCGGGCTGGATTATCGCGATACCGACGAGGGTGATCCGGTGCTGACCTTTGATCAGGCCTTTAACGTCGCCGCCGCAGTGAGGGGCTATATCCGCTTTGACGAACCGGGAACCTATGAGGTCGAAACCTGGTCCAATGACGGGATCGAGGCGTTTATCGGGGGGCAGAAGGTGGGGATCATCACCGGTCGTCAGACCTGCTCGCCAAACCAGCGCACCACCGTCGAAGTGCCGCAGGCGGGCTGGTATGATCTGAACATGGTCTATTTCCAGAAATGGTCGACCTCCTGCCTGATGATGAAATGGGGCAAGGAAGGCGACGAGGACCTGAAATGGGTTCCCAACGATGTGTTTGGGTACAAATAGCGGCCTGCGGAGGCGGACGCGCAGAGGGGCACCGCACGGGTGCCCCTTCTTGTTTGATCAGCCGTTTGCCGCGATCAACTCGGCCTGGGCCACGATCACCTCGGCCTGTTTGATCGAGGCGATGTCAACCAGGCGGCCCTTGTAGACGGTGGCGCCTTCGCCATTGGCCTTGGCCTGCTCCATCGCGGCGAGGATTTCGCGGGCTTCGGTGACCGCCTCGTCCGAGGGGGTGAAGACCTGATTGGCCAGCGCGATCTGCTTGGGGTGGATCGCCCATTTTCCCACCATGCCCAGCGTGGCCGAGCGTTTGGCCTGCGCGATATAGCCCTCATCATCCGAGAAATCGCCGAACGGGCCGTCGACGGGCAGCACGCCATGGGTGCGGCAGGCGGCAACGATGGCGGCTTGCGCCCAGTGCCACGGATCGGACCAGTGTTTCTCGCCCTCGCGCAGCATGTAGTAGTTTTCCTGCGTGCCGCCGATGCCGGTGGTCTGCATGCCCATGGACGCAGCGAAATCCGCAGCACCCAGGCTCATCGCCTGTAGACGCGGGGAAGAGGCGGCGATGGCTTCGACATGGGCGATTCCGGCCGAGGATTCGATGATCACCTCGAAAGAAATCGGCTTGGTCCGGCCCTTTGCGCGTTCGATGGCGGTGACCAGCGCATCGACGGCATAGACATCCTCGGCGCAGCCCACCTTGGGGATCATGATCTGGTCCAGCCGGTCGCCCGCCTGTTCCAGCAGATCGACCACGTCGCGATACCAATAAGGCGTGTCGAGCCCGTTGATGCGCACGGACATGTATTTGTTGCCCCAATCGACGCTGTTCAGCGCTTCGATCACGTTGGCGCGGGCGACGTCCTTGTCGCTGGGGGCCACCGAATCCTCAAGGTCGAGGTTGATGACATCCGCCGCTGAGGCCGCCATTTTCTCAAACAGCTTGGTGTTCGATCCGGGGCCGAACAGCTGGCAGCGGTTGGGGCGTGCCGGGGCGGCGGGTTGAATGCGAAAGCTCATTGGTCGCCTCGTGTTGGTAAGGAAATTGCGATTTCGTCAGTTTGGGGGATATTAAATTGCGAGGATGCCTGCAAGCGCTATTGTGCGGCCGCAGCATTGGCGGTGCAGCATCTTTGGTAAAGGGCGGCAGCGGTCGCAGAGTTCACGCAAACCGGGCGTGCGACTGGGAATATCTTCGCAAAAATCTTGTGCTGAGGGAAAAATCTTGCATCTGGTGGGGAAATATTAGGTGCAAAAACGAAACGCTTGCGGTCCTCTGCCCTTAGTGTGCGCCGGAATCAAAGGAGTGAACCGCAATGATCGAGACGCCGTATCTTTTGTTCCTGGGGGATGCGCCCGACCAATTGGCCGCCAAGGTTGCCATCGGCATCCGTGACTGGCGGCCCGAGAATGCTGTGGGCCAGATCCGTTTGCCCGGCTGCGGTGCCGATCTGGGCCTGACCGATATGACGTTGGCCGAGGCGAAAGAGGCCGGGGCCAAGACGCTGGTCATCGGTGTTGCCAACCGCGGCGGTTACATCAGTGACGCGTGGAAAGAGGTTCTGATCGCGGCGCTTGAGATGGGCTATGACCTGGCCTCAGGCTTGCACAACCTGTTGCGGGATGAAGGCGATCTGGTTGCCGCCGCGCAGACCCATGGCGGCACGCTGCATGATGTGCGGGTGCCGACGGTTGGCTATCCCATCGCCAACGGCAAGAAACGCTCCGGCAAGCGCTGTCTGGCCGTGGGTACTGATTGTTCGGCGGGCAAGATGTACACCGCGATGTCGATGGATGCCGAGATGCGCAAGCGGGGGCAGAAATCCACCTTCCGCGCCACCGGTCAGACTGGCATCCTGATCACCGGTCAAGGCGTGCCTCTGGATGCGGTCATTGCCGATTTCATGGCGGGTGCCGTTGAGTATCTGACCCCTGAGAATGACGAGGATCACTGGGATCATATCGAGGGGCAGGGCTCGCTCTACCATGTCTCTTACTCCGGTGTGACCATGGCGCTGATCCATGGTGGCCAGCCCGATGCGCTGATCCTGTGCCACGAGCCCACCCGCACCCATATGCGGGGTCTGCCGGAATACTCGCTGCCGACGCTGACGCAGTTGCGCGACACGGCGCTGCCCATGGCGCGGATCGCCAACCCGGCCTGTCAGGTGGCCGGTGTCTCGATCAACACCCAGCATCTGGGTGAGGATGAAGCGCGCGCCTATATCGCCGAGGTTGAGGCAGAGATGGGCATCCCCGCCACCGACCCCTATCGCTTTGGCGCGGGCAAGCTGGTGGATGCGCTGGCCGAGCTGTGATTTAAGCAGCGTGCGGGGGTGGGGTGATCCGCCCCCGGCGGTTTTTGACAAAGAAGAAGAGGTGGGCGCGTGCAGGTAGAGGTCTCTCGCGATGTGTTCCGGCTGGCGCAGGCTTTCACTATTTCGCGCGGGTCGCGGACCGAGGCGAAGGTGCTGACGGTACGGATCAGCGACGGGGTGCATCAGGGCTGGGGCGAATGCGTGCCCTATGCGCGTTACGGCGAGACGCTGGACTCAGTCGAGGCCGAGATCGCTGGTCTGCCACAGGCGTTCACCCGCGACGATCTGATGAATCTGCTGCCCGCAGGTGCGGCCCGCAACGCGGTGGATTGCGCGCTGTGGGATCTGGAGGCCAAGCAGGCGGGCAAGCGTGTGTGGGAGCTGGCAGGCCTGCCTGCGCCGGGGCCAGAGATCACCGCCTATACCCTGTCACTGGACACGCCTGACGCTATGCGGGATCAGGCTGCGCAGAACGCCCATCGCCCGCTCCTGAAGATCAAACTGGGCACCCCCGATGACATGCCTCGCCTGGAAGCGGTGCGGGCCGGTGCACCGGATGCCAAGATCATCATTGACGCCAATGAAGGCTGGTCGGCGCAAGTTTATGCCGATCTGGCCCCGCATCTGGTTCGCCTTGGCGTGGCACTGGTCGAACAGCCTTTGCCCGCCGGAGAGGATGACGCTCTGCTGGGCATGGAGCGTCCCGTCCCCGTCTGCGCCGATGAAAGCTGCCATGATCGCGCCAGCCTGCCCAAGCTGAAGGGCAAGTATGACGTTGCCAATATCAAGCTGGACAAGACTGGTGGCCTGACCGAGGCGCTCAAACTGCGCGCGGCGGCGCGTGCCGAGGGCTATGACATCATGATCGGCTGCATGGTCGGCTCGTCACTGGCCATGGCCCCTGCGACCCTGCTGGCGCAGGGGGCGATGGTAACGGACCTTGACGGCCCGCTTCTTCTGGCCGAAGACCGCGACAACGCTTTGACATTTGACGACAAGGGTGTGCATCCGCCGATTGCCGCTCTTTGGGGATAGGAGACAGATCATGCGCACCGTTTACGTAAATGGCGAATACCTGCCCGAGGACGAGGCCAAGATCTCGATCTTTGACCGCGGCTTCCTGATGGCCGACGCGGTCTATGAGGTGACCAGCGTGCTGGACGGCAAGCTGATCGATTTCGACGGCCACGCGGTGCGGCTGGAACGTTCGTTGCGCGAGTTGGACATGACCGCGCCCTGCACCAAGGACGAGCTGCTGGAAATCCACCGCAAGCTGGTCGAAGAGAACGGGATCGTCGAAGGTCTGGTCTATCTTCAGGTCACGCGCGGCTCTGACGGGGATCGGGATTTTGTGTTCCCGGACCCTGATACCAAGCCGGGCATCGTGCTGTTCACCCAGAACAAGCCGGGTCTGGCCAATAGCCCCGCATCCCAAAAGGGCGCCAAAGTGATCTCGATCGACGATATCCGCTGGGGGCGTCGCGACATCAAGACGGTGCAACTGCTCTACCCGTCCATGGGCAAGATGATGGCCAAGAAAGCCGGAGCCGATGATGCCTGGATGGTCGAGGATGGCTATGTGACCGAGGGCACCTCGAACAACGCCTATTTCATCAAGAACGGCACCATCGTGACCCGCCCGCTTTCAAATGACATCCTGCACGGCATCACCCGCAAGGCGGTGCTGCGTCTGGCCGAAGAGGCGCAGATGCAGATCGAGGAACGGCTGTTCACCATCGACGAGGCAAAAGAGGCGGATGAGGCCTTCACCACCTCGGCCAGCGCCTTTGTGATGCCGGTGGTTGAGATCGACGGCGTGCAACTGGGCGACGGCACGCCGGGCCCGATCGCAAAGCGCCTGCGCGAGATCTATCTGGACGAAAGCCGCAAGACGGCGATCTGAGCGGTTGGCCGGGCCTGCGCGCCCGGCCTTCTCAGAAGATCAGGTTCAGCATTAGCAGTGACACCACCCAGAAGAGCAGCGTCATGATGCCGCCGCTCTTGACGAAATCCATCACCTTGTAACCCGCAGGCCCCATGATCAGCGCGTTGACCTGATGGGTGGGGATGATGAAGGAGTTCGAGGTCGAGATCGCCACCGTCAGTGCAAACACCGCCGGATTCGCGCCCGCTGCCGCCGCGATGGACACTGCTAGAGGCACCAGCAGCACGGTTGCGCCCACATTGGACATGACCAGCGAAAAGACCGTCGCCAGCAGCGCCACACCCGCCTGCAGTGCCCAGATCGGCCAGCCATCCAGTACCAGCAGGATCTGTTGCGCGATCCAGGCGGCGGTGCCGGTGTTCTGCACCGCATGACCCAACGGGATCAGGCTGGCCAGCAGGAACACCGTATTCCAGCCCACCGCGCGATAGGCCTCGTCGATGCTCAGCACCCGGCTTAACATCATGCCCACCGCGCCGACCAGCAAGCAGAGCGACAGGCGGACATCGGTGAACAGGATCAATGACAGCGAGATGGCGAAGAAGAACAGCGCCCAGCCCACCTTGTGCGGGCGCAGCTCGTCCTGCGGGAAATCGGCGGTCACCACCACGAAATCGGGATCGCGCTTTAGCCGCATCAGGTTGTCCCAGCGGGTGTGCCCCACCAGCATGTCCCCCGCCTGAAACGGCACCAGCCCGATCTGGGTCGGGACATGGTCTTCGGTCTTGACGTGGCTCAACGTGTCTTCGCCACGATGGATCGCCAGCAGGCTCAGCCCATAGGTCTTGCGCAGCAGCAGATCGCGAGGGCTTTTGCCGATCAGCTTGGAATCGGGGGGGATGACCAGTTCGGCAACCCCTGCATTGGTCTGCGCGAACTCTTCGGCGAAGATGTCGAGCTCGGACCGTATGGTTAGGCCGAACCGCTCGGCAAAGCGCCTGACGTCGCCGCCCTGTCCGATCACCGCCAAGCGGCAGGGGGCAGCGATTTCGGCGGTAAGGATCTGCACCATCGAGGACTTGCCGCGATAGAAGGTTGAGATGATGTAGATGCTGTTTTCATTGTTGATATCGGCCAAAATCTGGCCAACCAGCGGGCTGTCCTTGGGGACCTCGACCTCGAACACACTGGCATCCAGCCCATAGACCCGCTGCAGGTATTCCGAGGTGCCCTGGGCCGAGGCCACTTCACTGTCCTGAGCGCCACCGGGCAGCACCCAGCGGCCCAGCAGCAGGAAGTAGAGGATGCCGGTCAGGATCAGCACGGCCCCGATCGGGGTGACTGAAAACAGACCAAAAGGCTGCATCTTCTGGCCTTCAGGCAGGCTGGCATTGGCGCTCTGGATCAGATCATTCAGCAGGATCAACGGCGAAGACCCGACCATCGTCATGGTGCCGCCCAGAATGGCACAGAACCCCATCGGCATCAGCAACCGGCTGAGCGGAATGCCCGAGCGGACCGAGATGCGGCTGACCACCGGCAGGAACAGGGCCGCCGCCCCCACGTTCTGCAAAAAGCTGGAAATGAAGCCCACAGTGCCCGACACGATGGGCAGGATGCGTGCCTCGGTCGTGCCGCCCAGCTTCAGGATCTTGGCGGCGACCTTGTTCATGATCCCGGTCCGGTCCAGCCCGGCCCCCACGATCATGACCGCGATGATCGAGATCACCGCGTTGGAGGCAAAACCGTCAAAGAGGTGCGCGGGGTTGGCCAGATTGTCGAGCCCCGGCAGGTAGCTGAAGATGCCGAGCAGGACCAGCACCAGGATGGCGGCCAGGTCGATGCGGATGATTTCGGAAACAAAGAGAAAAACCGTAAATGCGAGCATCGCCGTGACGACACCCATCTCAAAAGTAAAAGCTAGTGGTTCCAAATCTGTAGTCTCCGCGGCGCGTGGGATGGTCTGTGTGAATGGCACGGGCGAAATGTCCCGCGCGGCGGTGCGTCATCGGAGGCGGTGGCTGCGGTCGCCTGCATCTGGCCGGCTTCGGCCCCGCGGTCTTGTGTTCTGCGCGTCTGGCATTGCTGTCCCTTGGAGTTTTATTTGTGCACAAAAACCCGGCAGTTGGAACGAAAAACAACCGCCGGGCCGGAATCGGCGGCGCGGCGTGATCGGTTGCCCGCCTTTCAGCGCAACATGAAAAGAGACGGGCGTCGCGGGCACTCTAAATGCCGCGCTGCGTAGGTTCGCAATCACTGAGTCGGGCCAAGCAGATGGCTGTCAGCTCAACCGGGTAATTGCAGCTGAAGGCGCGCGAACCGTTAGAACGAACTTGGATTGTTGCGGGCATAGGAGTGGATGGTGCGGATGCTCCATTCCACCGAATCCTTCATCGCGTTCCCCAGCGCCTGATCGAACGCGGTGACCAGCGTCAGCGGGTCGTCATTGGCCGAGATCGCGACCTCTTCGAAGGATCGCGATGCGATGATGTTATCCTCGTCGGCATCGACAAGCTTGATGTTGAGCCGCACCACGACGCGCAGCGTGTCATCGCCTGGCTCGTCGGAGACCTGAAAGGCCTGAAACTCTCGCAGGTCCGTGATGACGTTGTAGTCCGAGCGCAAGCCGACCGCAGAGCGACCCACAGCGGCGACCTTGCCGGTATTCTCGTAGCTTTCGATCATCAGCGCCTGGATGATCAGTGGCGCCCGGTCGACCCAGCGCGAGCGCGGCAGGTATTGCACCTCGAACACGTTGGGCTGCACGGCGATGCGGTCGGTATTCACCGCCGCCGTGGCGGTGGGTTCCTCGACCACGATCTGCTGGCTCAGCCGTGGCAGGTTCTTGTTGAAAGTGCTTTTGGGCGTCAGCGCATAAAGATTACTGGGCCGGGTGGCCTGGCTCAGACCGGTCAGGCCCGCGCAGCCGCTGAGTGCGGTTGCAAGAAGAAGGACGAGGGCAAAGGGCCGTGTCATCGACGATACTCCGAGCCTTGGGTTCCGAAAAAGAAGCGGGCGGGGTCGCTCTCGAACCGGTCGGTCAGGCGTTCGAGATTGACCACCAGACGGCGCGCCTCTTCGATGAAGCGCTGGGTCTGGGGCAGGCCAACCCGCAGAAAGGCCGAGACCTGCACGCGGTTCTCCTGAATGATGCCATCCACCGTGGCCAGCAGATCCGAGGCCGATTTTGAGGCGCTCAGAACCTCTTGCGAGATCTGGTCGACATTGGTGGTGACCGTCTGCACGGTGGTGCTGATCTCGCCAACTGCCTTGCGGACATCACTGACGACAACATCGACATCCTCGTCGATCACCTTGTTCACCTTGCTAAAGGTCTGATCTGCGGTATCGAGCGTGGTCTTGGCGGCATCCATCGCGCCGGAGATATCCGACAGCGTCTTGTTCGCGTTCTCGATGGTCACGGTCGCGGCTGACAGTGCCACACTGCCCTCACTGGACAGCACATCGATCCGGTCGGCCACGCGCGAGACATCGAGACCGACGGTTTCGATCACCGTATTGGCGTTTTTCACGACGCCGCGCACATCCTCGACCAGACCGGGCAGGTCGTTTTTGACGGTGTTGTTGATGGTTGCGATGGTCTCGCGCGCTTCGCTGACCATCGCCTTGCCGTCTTCCTTGATGATCGTGTCAATGTTGTTCGATGTGTCCTTGATGGACTCAAGCGTGCCCTGCGCCGTTTTCAGGGTACTTTCGGCGGTATCGGACAATTCCCCCAGCCGTCCCGAAAACTGCGAAATATCGCCCGCTGTCTTGCGGATGTCCCCCGAGAGCCCCTCAACATCCGACAGCACATCGTTGAGCCGCCCCGAAGCGCTTTCCAGATTGGCCAGCGTCTTGGTGACTGCCTCGCGGTTTGGCTGATCGACCAGCTTCTTGATTTCCTCCAGCAGGTCGATGGCATTGTCCATCAGCTCTGGCGCGCCTTGAAAGATGCTTTGCAAGGCGCTGCGCTTGCTCTTGATCACGCCGTCCTGCGGCAGGGCCTCGGCATTGGCCGATCCGCCGCTCAGATCAATATAGCTGACGCCGGTAACTCCTTGCGATTCAAGCGTTGCGGTGGTGTCGGTCTTGACCGGGGTGTCGGCATCCACCTGGATCTTGACCCGCACCTTGGACGGGTCGTCCTCGTCCAGCGAAAGCGCCGTGACCTGTCCCACCGGCAGGCCGTTATAGCGCACGTCACCGGCGGTACTGAGCCCCGAGACATCGTCAAAGAGGATGTCGTAATAGTCATATTGCTTGTCCACATTCACCTTGGCCAGCCACAGCACGAAGATGAACGCGCCCAGAATACCGGCCAGTGTGAAGGCCCCGATCAACAGATAGTTCGCTTTGGTTTCCATCGAACGCCTATCTTTCCTTGGTCTTGTTCTGCGCCGCGCGGGCACGGGGACCGGTGAAATATTCCTGTATCCAGGGGTGATCGACCTCTGGCATCATCTCGATCGGGCCTTCGGCATAGACGCGTTTTTCCGCCAGAACCGCCACCCGGTCACAGATCGCGTATAGACTATCGAGATCATGGGTCACCATGAAAACGGTCAGCCCCAGCGCGTGCTGCAACTCGCCGATCAACTCGTCGTACGCCGCCGCCCCGATCGGGTCGAGCCCGGCCGTGGGTTCGTCTAGGAACACGATCTCGGGATCCAGCGCCAGCGCGCGTGCCAAGGCCGCACGTTTGCGCATCCCGCCTGAAAGCTCGGAGGGCATCTTGCCGCAGGCCAGTGGCTGCAGGCCCACAAGGCTGATCTTCAGCTGCCCCAGCGCGCTCATCAGGTGTTCGCTGAGCTTGAGATGTTCGCGCATCGGCGCTTCGACATTCTGCAGCACCGAGAGCGAAGAAAACAGCGCGCCATCCTGAAAGGCCACGCCCCAGCGCTTTTCGACGCTCTGGCGATCTTCATCCGTGCCGTTGACCACATCCACTCCCAGCACCTTGATCGAACCCGCTGCGGGTGCGTTAAGGCCCACAATGGTGCGCAGCAGCACGGATTTGCCTGTGCCTGAGCCACCGACAATGCCCAGCACCTCGCCGCGCCAGACATCGAGGTTCAGGTCGTCATGCACCACCTGCGGTCCGAACTGATTACGTAACCCGCGCACTTCGATTACCGCTTCGCGGGCAGCCGTGCCGGTTTGGGGGACTGGCATCTGCATCACACCCCCAACTCGGAAAAGAAGACCGAGAACATGGCGTCGATGGCGATCACCATGAAGATCGACTGCACCACCGATGCGGTGGTGTGCTGGCCGACGCTTTCAGCCGATCCGCGCACCTGCATCGCCTGCCAGCAGGCCACGACCCCGATCATCAGGGCAAAGAAAGGGGCCTTGATCATGCCGATCAGCAGGTTCCAGACATCGGTGGTTTCCTTCAGCCGGGTGATGAACATGCCCGGTGTCACGCCCAGATCGATCCAGCTCATCAGCGCGCCGCCAAACAGCCCGGCCATATTGGCGATGAAGCCCAGGATCGGCATCATGATGATCAGCGCCAGTACGCGGGGAACCACCAGCGCCTCGATCGGGTTCAACCCGATGGTGCGCATGGCGTCGATTTCCTCCTGCACCTTCATCGAGCCGACCGAGGCGGTAAAGGCTGAGCCCGAGCGACCCGCCACGATGATCGCCGTCAGCAGGATGCCCAACTCGCGCAGAACCGAGATGGCGATCAATTCAACCACGAACACCTCGGCTCCGAATTGTTTCAACTGAGCCGCGCCCTGAAAGGCCAGAACCACGCCGATCAGGAAACCCATGAGCGCGACGATGGGCACGGCCTTCAGCCCCGCGCTTTCCATCTGGCTGAACAGCGCCGCCCGGCGCAGACGCCAGGGCTGAAGCAGGGTCAGGACCAGCGCAACAAGGGTTTCGCCGAAGAAGGCGAGGGCCGACAGAAAGCTGCGCCAGCCTGAAACGGTGTATTTCCCCAGCGCGATCAGAGCGGGGACGAAGCCGCGCGCGTCCTCGTCGTCTTCGAGTTTTTCGGGCAGGTGCTGTTCTACGGTGTCCAGCAATGCGGCATGGGCGGGCTTGGCGCCGGTGATGCGCACCGTTGCGCCGCCCGCTTCGAGTCGGCGCTGCATATTGGCGATCAGCCAGGCGCCACCGGTATCGAAGCTTTCGACACCGGCAAGGTCCAGTTCCACGTCGGTCATGCCAGTGGGCACGCGGTCGAATGCGGTCTGCACATCGCCCACATGCCGGGTAAGCAACTCACCCAGAATCCTGATCATTGCACTGTTTGACGACTGCTCGATCGTCAGTGACGGTTCTGCCATGGCCAAGTCATAACGGCGGACGTGCGCTGCGCAAAGAGGCCGTCGCGTAATGCGGGAAAAAACGTGTTCTTTGCGTCTCTTGGAGCGGGGGTGTGCGAAGGGCCGGTTGCGCCCGATTTCGAACTTGGATAGCAGGGGCGTCTTTTTTGATCGGAGGGCGTCATGCGGACAGATATTCTGGCAATCGATTTCGGAACATCCAACTCCGCCGCCGCCATTGTGACAGAGCAGGGCGTGCGGCGGATACCGGTCGAGCAAGGGGCAGACACGCTGCCCACCGCCGTGTTCTTTCCTGCCGACGAAAGCCCGATGCAGATCGGTGCACGGGCGGCGCAGGCGTTGATCGCAGGCGAAGAGGGGCGCTATATGCGGGCGTTGAAAAGCGTGCTGGGCCTGCCCCTGCTGCAGGAAAAGCGCCTGATCAACGGGCGGCGGCGGACGCTGTCGGGGATCATCACCGAATTCCTGGCCGAGATGCGCCAGCGCGCCGAAGCAGCGACCGGGGCGCGGTTCCGCTACGCATTGTCGGGGCGGCCCGTGCATTTCCACTCTGACGATCCGGCGCTGGATGCGCAGGCCGAGGTGGATCTGCGCGCCTGTTACCTAGCCGCGGGGTTTAAAGAGGTCGCCTTTCTGGCCGAGCCCGAGGCGGCGGCCCTTGCCAGCCATCGGATGGGGGATGCGGAAGAGATCGGGCTGGTGGTCGATATCGGCGGGGGCACCTCGGATTTCTCGGTCTTTCGCAGCACCTGCGCGGGACCCGAGATTCTGGCCAGCTACGGGATTCGGTTGGGCGGGACGGATTTTGACCATGCGGTGTCGATGGCCCATGCCATGCCGCAGCTTGGTCTGGGCGGGCAGTTGCGGCGGCAGATGGGGCCGGGCCTGCTGCCGGTGCCCCGCGCGCCTTATGTCGATCTGGCCACCTGGGCAAAGATCCCGTTCCTTTATACTGGCGAGACTCGTCGCGCGGTGGCCGATATGGCCCGGCTGGCCGTTGATCCCGTCCGATTGGGGCGGTTCGCCACCGTGCTTGAGATGGAACTGGGCCATGAACTGGCCTTTTCGGTAGAGCGCGGCAAGATCGCGGCCAATTCCGGTGCAGGCACTGGTCAGATCGAGATGGGGTTCATCGAACCGGGGCTTGCGGCACCGCTCACGCGCGACGCGCTTGACGCCGCTCTGGCGGAGAATCGCGCGCTTCTGCGCGCCGCCATGTCCGGGACGCTGGCACATGCTGATGTCACGCCGGACCGGATCGGGCGGGTCATCCTGGTGGGCGGGTCCAGCCTGATGCAGTTCGTGGCCGATGAGATCGCAGTGCTCTGTCCGGGGGCGGAGCTGCTGTATTCTGATGCCTTCACGGCGGTGGTCGATGGTCTTGCGCTGGCCGCATATCGGGATGCTGGACGGTTTCCATGACGGCAAAGGAATTTGTCTGGTGGATGCCCGGCAGCCGGTTGATCCGGTCGCCCAGAACATCGCGGAAATGCGCAATATCCCGGGTGCGCACGGTCAGCAGATAGTCAAAAGAGCCTGCCACCATCAGGCAGCTCTCGATCTCGGGTATATCCCGGACCGCGCGGTTGAAATCCTCCAGCGAAGTATCGGCGGTTGCGGCGAGCGAGACCTGTACCACGGTCAGATGCCCCAGCCCCAGCCGGTCCTTATCCAGAACGGCGCGGTAGCCGCGGATATAGCCGCCGCGTTCAAGGCGTTTGACACGTTCGGAACAGGGCGTGTTGGTCAGGTTCACGCGCTCTGCAAGCTGAACAATCGACAGGCGGCCATTCGCCTCCAACTCGGTCAGAATGCGTTGGTCTATGCGATCCAAATCTCTGCTCACCAGGAATTTTACCTTTAGAAGACGCGTATTCTGAGAATTATTGCTGTAAAATCCCCAAGAATAAACCCTATTCCTAGTGATTATTCCTGATACTGCGCGCGGGCTGATCTTGAAGTGACACCTTGTCGCAGCAGCCTTTTTGGGGCCAGATGGCCGAACCAAAGAAAACAAAAAACAAAACGGAGGACAGAAATGACCGTCAAAATAGTCATTGGACTGGACGGGACGGAAACCGGAGATCGCGCGATTGCCTTTGCCAAGGATCAGGCCACACGGCTGGATGCTTGCGAATTGCTGTGTGCGTATGTGATCGAATGGTCGCCCTTCACGTTCCAGACGCCCGAGGAAAACGCAACCCGACACAAACGGCGCGAAGAGGAAATCGCAACTGCGACCGACCGTGTGGTGGATCCCGCTGTAAACGCATTGAAAGAGGCCGGGTTCAACGCCAGTGGCATCGTGCGCCACGGTGACGTGGCCGAAACGCTCAACAAGATCGCGGTGGATAGCGGCGCAGTTCAGATCGTTGTCGCCCGTGCATCGGGCCATGGCTTTACCAACCGTGTCTTCGGCAGCTCGACCCAGAACCTGGTCATGCATGCCGATGTACCGGTCACGGTCGTGAAGTAGGAGGGACAGGAATGAGAACGATTAAGACACTCGGACTGGCCGGTATGGCAGCCCTTCTTGCCAATCCGGCGCTTGCGCAGGACGCGCCGGGGCTGGATGAAAAGATCAATCAGGCCTTTGCCGATTTCACCGGACCCTTCGTGAGCTTTATCTTTGCGCCGTTTCCCGGCACCGGATTCCCCTGGATCGTGGGTTGGCTGGTTGTCGCGGCGACGGTGTTCACGCTGTATTTTGCGTTTGTGCAGCTGCGGTTTTTCAGCCATGCGATCAGCCTGGTCAAAGGCGACTATTCCGATCCCAACGACGCCGGTGAGGTCAGTCACTTCCAGGCACTGGCGACCGCACTTTCGGGCACGGTCGGTCTGGGTAACATCGCCGGTGTGGCGGTTGCCGTCGGCATCGGCGGGCCGGGCGCGACCTTCTGGATGATCGTTGCTGGCTTGCTGGGCATGGCGTCGAAATTCACCGAATGTACGCTGGGCGTGAAATACCGCAACGAATACGAAGACGGTACCGTATCCGGTGGTCCGATGTATTACATGTCCAAAGGGTTCAACGAGCTGGGCCTGCCGGGCGGTAAAATCCTGGCTGTGCTGTTCTCGATCTTCTGTATTCTCGGCGCTCTGGGCGGGGGCAACATGTTCCAGGCCAACCAGGCGCATCAGCAGATCGCGGGTATTGTCGGCGACTATCCGGGCTGGATCACTGGTCTCGTCTTCGCGGGTATCGTGTTTGCCGTGATCGTAGGCGGTCTGAAATCCATCGCGCGGGTGACCGAAAAGGTCGTGCCGTTCATGGGTGTCATGTATGTGGCCGCAGCCCTGGTGATCATCATCATGCATGCAGACCAGATCGGCTGGGCCTTTGGCCAGATCTTCGCGGGCGCCTTCACCGGTCTCGGCGTCGCTGGCGGTATGGTCGGCGCGCTGATCCAGGGCTTCCGCCGTGCGGCGTTCTCGAACGAGGCGGGTGTGGGCTCGGCGGCGATTGCACACTCCGCGGTGCGGACCAAAGAGCCGATCACCGAAGGCTTTGTGTCGCTGCTGGAACCGTTCATCGATACGGTCGTGATCTGTACCATGACCGCTCTGGTGATCATCATCACCCAGCAGCTGATCGTTGATCCGGAAACCGGCAACTACATGCTGAACGAAGCGGGCAACGCGATTGCCACCGTAGACGGTAATTCGGGCGTCAGCCTGACCTCGGCCGCCTTTGGCAGCGCCTTTAGCTGGTTCCCGTATCTGCTGGCCATTGCGGTGGTTCTGTTCGCCTTCTCGACCATGATCAGCTGGTCCTATTATGGCCTCAAAGCCTGGACCTATCTGTTCGGCGAAGGTCACACCAAGGAACTGGTGTTCAAGGTCATCTTCTGCATCTTCGTCGTTATCGGCGCGGCCGCCAATCTCGGCCCGGTCATCGACTTCTCGGATGCGGCGATCTTTGCGATGGCGGTTGTGAACGTTTTTGCGCTCTACTTCCTGATGAAGAAAGTGCGCGAAGAGCTGGAATCCTACTCGGCCCGTCTCAAGAGCGGCGAGATTCGCAAGTTCGAACACTGATGAAATGGAACCGGGGCACGGTGCGTGCCCCGGTTCACCCCTACCTCCTTGTTGAATGTCAGATAACTTTGACCTTTGCGCCAAACTCTGACTCAACCGGCTCTGGCTGAACTCTCCGACGTCCACCACCGCACTGCAGGTCGCTTGGGCCTAGCAGCGCGCCACCGCATCTTAGACAAGCAGACGCTTATGCCACTTGTTGCGAATTCGAGCAAAGAGCCCAATTTACTTAACGCTGTGCAACCCATCAATGTCAGCACTTGCGTTGGGACAGGCTTCATTCGTTAGATGCCTAGCACACAGCTTGGAGCTTGTTCCCATCCGGATCACGGACGTAGGCAGCATAGTAATTCTCGCCATAATGCGGACGTGGCCTCGGCTCGCCTTTGGTGCTCCCGCCCAGACGCAGCGCTGTTTCATGGAAGTCCCTTACGCTTTGCTTTGTGTCTGCGACAAAAGGCACATGCGTCCCATTCCCCCAAGTAGCGGGGCGACCATCTTCAGGTGTGTAGATATAAACTGTCGGCATGCCGCCTTTCTCGTATGCAGGTGGCTTGCCCGGAGGTTTCGGTAGTCGACTGAAGCCGAGCACCCCAAGAACCTCATCGTAAAAGCGGCCGGATCGTTCCGGGTCATTTGTTCCAAATGTGATGTGGCTAATGACTGACATGCGAATTGCTCTCTCTACTTGGGTCAGAATAAAACAAGAACATTTATCTTGCAATGTGTCGTGAAGGGGCGGTGTTGGTGGCGGCGGGCAGCGAGTTGCTTCAATATCGCAGCGCAATCTACATCACGGCGGGCCTCGCGGGCGTGATCGCTCTGGCGCTTTTGTTGTTACAGCCTTTGCTGGCGGCAGGGTTCCTTCCCGGGCTGCCGATGCCGGTCGGGCGCAGGATTCATCGCTGGACCGGCGCGGCCTTGGTGTTCGCCGTTGCCGTTCATGTTGCCGGTCTCTGGATAACGAGCCCCCCTGACATGATTGACGCGATGACCTTCACTGCGCCTACGGCCTTCTCGGCTTTCGGCGTTATCGCAATGTGGGCATTGGCCGCTGCAGCTCTCCTGGCCGGGTTCAGGAAGAGTTTGCGATTGCGCCCGCAAGTCTGGCGCCTTGCTCACACCATGGCCGCGATCGTGGTCGTTGCCGGAACTGTGGCGCACGCGCTCATGATCGAGGGCACTATGGGGACCGGTTCCAAAATCATGATATGTGCGGTTTTAGGCGCGGTGTTGGTTCTTGCGGTCAGTAGACTTCGGCCTTGGGCCGGGGTGTTGAGAGTGCGGGAGACGCAGGCGCAGGAGTAATTGCCTTATCCCGCAATCCTGACGTCGGCGCCCTTCGACATTTTGTACGCGCGGCGAATGGCAGCAAAGACGGCTGCGACTGCGGCATTCGGCTACCTTTTCCAAGGTCAGCTGCGGGCCGTCCTTATCGAAGCCGATCGGGCCACCACTCTTATGCTGTGCTCGCTCCAATGGCCGCAACGAGGCCCAACTCACTAGCCATACGGTGTACAGAGTCGAAAGCAAATGCAATCACTCACAAGCCTAGGAATCTGACTCGTCCTTTAAGTGCAACGGGCGATGCGCATTCGGAAGGAACATGCCGGCAGCGAAAACGATTGCCGACGATGCCGCGAGACCAGTGAACTGGAAGGCAAAGCCAAAGCCTGTATTTTGCAGGAAGGCAATCAGCGGGACGACGATTGAGCCCGTCCCAAGCGACAGAATGTACTCCACCGATAGAATGCGGGCGCGTATCCCGGCATCAAGATAGTGCCCGACCAGCCAGGTTGTGATGGGAATGCCCGCGAACATTATTGTTACGAGCAGAAGGGTCAGCATGAATGCTGCATATCCGGTAGCCTGGGTGAGCAGCAGCAAAAGCACGGTCTCGCCTCCCAGCAGGCACAAGAGGATCGGTCTGGCGCCGATCCGATCCAGAAGCTCTCCGACCGGCAGTTGCGCGAAGGCAGCAACCGCGAACACGAGTCCGGCCGATGTCCCGATCCACGCCAGCTTGGTGTTGTCATCAGCCAGCCGTTCTTCAAGGAATTTGGGAAGTGAGATGGTGACCATGTTAAACACCAGCCCGCCAAACAGTGCCGCCAGACATATAATGAGGAACACGGTGCGTTGTGTCCGTCGGTCGTACATTCTAGTGGCGCTTTTGCCACCTGCTTGTTGGGGAGCGGTCAGGCAGCGATTGCCTCTGTTCCGATAAATCAATAGGCCGCCGATGACCACAGACACCGCCCCGGGAAGCGCGAAGGCACTTTTCCAGCCGAAGAACTGCGCAAGAAAACCGGTCGTGACCGCCGCCCCGGCCAGGCCCATATTGCCGAACACGCCGTTGATTGCCAGCGCCCGACCTGACCGCAACCCGATTTGCGTTATGTGCGCCAGTCCTACCGGGTGATAAATCGCAGCGAACAATCCAAGCGAGGCAAGCCCGAACGTCAGGGCCTTTGGATCGCTTGCGAAAGAAATCCAAAGGCTTGAACACCCGCAGCCGACGAAGAACACCGCGATCAGAGTCAGCCTGTCGAACCTGTCCCCCAACCACCCGGCTGGCAGGGTCCCGAGGGCGAACATAATGTAAATGGGTGTCCCGAGGAAAAGCACATCGGCGAAGCTCATGCCCCAGGCGGGCGCAATGGCAAGTGCCGCAGTCGGAAAGATCAAAAGAAAGAAGTGATCAAAGAAATGGGCCACATTGATGAAGTGAAGGGCTTCGTTTCGCGACATTTGCATCTCTCAAGGCTGGACCGTTAACTTGATCTATCGCAGCATTTTCAAGTACGATCTGTCGACATAATGTCAATCCATACGCCTGAAATGCCAAAAGATGATCGGCGGGATATCGTTGGCCTGGCGTCGAGTTACGAAGCGGGCACGGTTATCGCGCCACATGCGCATGACGCGCATCAGATTGCGCATGCGATTTCGGGCACGATGCGGGTATCGGTGCAGAATACGCAGTGGTTCGTGCCGCCGGGGTGTGCCCTGTGGATTCCCGCCAACGCAACACATGCTATTGAATGTGTTGGGCGGGTTGAAATGCGCACCGCCTATCTGAGCAAAGCCTATCCGCCTGTTCAGGCCAGCGCGGTCGTGGTCTCGGTTTCGCCGTTGATGCGGGAAGTTTTGGTGCGACTGTCCGAAGTGGTTGACCGCAAACAGAACTTGCTTTTGGCTGATGTGTTGTTGAACGAAATCAAGCGCGGGGAGCTTGAACCGCTCAGCATTCCGATCCCCCGCGATCCGCGTATCGCAGAACTTGCGCGGCTCTTGCTGGCCAATCCGGCGGATCAGACCACGCTGGCAGCTTGGGCGAAACGGTTGGGGTTTTCCGAACGGAGCCTGATCAGATCAATTCGTGCCGAAACGGGGATGACCTTTCGCGAACTCAGGCGTCTTACACGCATTATGGTCGCGCTTGACGGGCTGTCCGCCGGGAAATTCGTTACGGAAATCGCCTTTGAGGTCGGCTTCCAAACGCCAAGCGCCTTTATTCATGCCTTCCGGCTTCTGGTCGGGAAGACACCGCGGCAGTTCATTTCCGAAGGCTGATATCCACTCATGCCAGCTCAAACGGCGCCAAACCGCTGTCCAGCATCAGGCGCGAGTGCTGCGGTGCAGTCCTCCATCCCTGCTGTTCGTCGCGAACATGAAAAACCGGGACGTCACCTTTATGAGGCGAAGGCTTGTGCCAGGACGGTGCCCATGCGTCGCGCGAATGCCGACGGGTCGATGGGCGCTTCGCCTTCGACGATGCGGGCCTGGTCCAACAGGAGGTGTGCTGCGTCTTTCAGAAGATCATCGTCACTCGCACCCTGTTCCTTGGCGCGCTCTGCAAGTTTGCTGATGATCGCATGGCTTGGGTTCAGCTCAAGGACGCGTGGGGCGCCGTGTTGTAACTGCCCGTGACGCTTCAACAGCCGCTCCAGGTTGACGTCCATGTCCCCATCATCGGCGATGAGGCAGACCGGGCTGTCGGTCAGACGTTTCGACGGGCGCACGTCCTTGACCACCTCGCCTAGTTCGGTCTTGATCGCGGCGATCAAGTCAGAGAGATCGGCCTCTTCAGGCTTTTCGTTTTCCGTTTGTGTTTCATCCGCTTTGATTTCGTCGATATCGGCAGCCCCACGGGTGATGGATTTGAAAGGCTTGCCCTCGAACTCGGTGATGTGCTGCAGCCAGAACTCATCCACGTGATCGGACAGGAGCAGCACCTCAACCCCTTTGGCTTTGAAGCCCTCCAGATGGGGTGATTGGGCCAGTTTGGCTGCGTCCTCGCCTGCGATGTAGAAGATCGACTCTTGGCCCTCTTTCATCCGGGTTACGTAATCAGCAAGGCTGGTAAGTTCACTCGTGCCGGTAGAGGCGAAGCGGCAAACCTCAAGGATACGGTCGCGAAGCGCAGCGTCTTCGACCAGCCCTTCCTTGAGTACCGCGCCGAAATTGCCCCAGAACTCCGCGTACTCCTCCGGCGCTTTGCGCGTCTTTTTCTTCAGCTCGTTCAGCACCTTTTTGGTGATGGAGGTTTTGATCTTGGCAAGCTGCGGGTCGGTCTGCAACATCTCGCGCGAGACGTTGAGAGACAAGTCCTGGCTGTCCACCACCCCGCGCAGGAAGCGCAGATAGGCAGGGATCAGATCGTCCGTGGTCTCGGAGATGAAGACCCGATTGACGTAAAGCTTCACATGGCTTTTGCGCTCAGGCTCAAAGAGATCGAAGGGCTGGGTGCTGGGCACAAAAAGCAGGCTTGTGTGATTAAGCGTACCTTCGACCTTGTTGTGCATCACGTGCCATGGCGCATCGAAGGCGTGGGACGTATGACGGTAGAACTCGGCATATTGTTCTTCCGAGATGTCCTTGGCCGGGCGGGTCCAGAGTGCTTCGGCGGCGTTCAGCGTCTCTGCCCCAAGTTTGACCGGGAAGCCAATATGCTCGGAATAGGTCTTGATGATATGTCGGATTCGGGCCTCTTCGGCGAATTCCTTGGCGTCTTTCTTGAGGTGCAACGTGACCGTGGTTCCATTGGTCGCGCGCTCGGTCGGCTCGATAGAGAACTCACCTTTGCCGTCGGAGGACCAAAGCCAGGCCTCTGTTTCGCCTGCCTTGCGGGTCACGACGTCGACCCGAGACGCCACCATGAAGGCTGAATAAAAGCCCACACCGAATTGGCCAATCAGGCCGGGCTTGTCTTGGTCGTCGGCCTTGAGCGCCTCTATGAAAGCGCCGGTGCCGGATTTGGCAATGGTGCCCAGTGTCTCCAGCAGATCGGCGTGATTCATACCGATGCCATTGTCGGAAATCGACAGCGTCTTGGCCTTGGTATCGATCTCAAGCGTGATCGCAAAGTCTTCGGAGGGTGCGAGCGACGCGTCGGTCAGGGCCGCGTAGCGTAGCTTGTCACAGGCGTCGGACGCGTTTGAGACGAGCTCGCGCAAAAACACCTCGCGGTTGGAATAGAGTGACCCCGCGACGATTTCCAAAAGCTGGCCCACTTCGGTCTGGAAGGAAAACGTTTCTTTCTCGAGGGTCTCTGTCATGGCATCTGGCTCCAACTGGCAATCGCGGCGCAGATTAGTAATCTATCACGCCTGTTTCAACTAGCCCCAAGGACCACTTTTCGGCGGTTGAGCGCTGCCTCTTTGCTCTCTGGTGCCACCGAGCGCCCGCAGCTTCGCGATGCGTTTCTCGATCGGCGGGTGCGTTGCAAAAAGGCTATCCACCGCCTGCATGTGAAGCGGGTTAACGATGAACATATGCGCGGTCGCCGGGTTGCGCTCGGCGGCGATATTGTCAATCCGGCCAGAGAGACGGCCCAAGCGGGCGAGCGCAGAGGCCAACCAGTCTGGATTGCCGCAGATCGCCGCTCCTTCGGCATCCGCCTCATACTCACGCACCCGGCTGATCGCCATCTGCACCATGCCCGCGGCCAGGGGCGCAAGGATCATCATCGCGATGGTTCCAACAATACCCAAAGGCCGGTCGCGTCCGCCGCCAAAGAAAAGCGCGAAATTCGCCAGCATCGACACCGCCCCGGCCAGCGTAGCGGTGATGGTCATCGTGAGCGTATCGCGGTTCTTGATATGTGCGAGCTCATGGGCCACGACACCCGCAACTTCTTCGCGACTCATGTTGCTCATCAGACCCCGCGTGACGGCGACAGCGGCATTCTCCGGGTTACGCCCGGTCGCAAAGGCGTTGGGCTGCTCGGTTTCCATGATGTAGAGCGCGGGCATGGGCATACCGGCCTGCCGGGTCATCGCCTCGGTCATCTTCCACAGTTCCGGTGCCGAGCGCGCATCAACGCGCCGCGCACCATGCATGCGCAGGACGGCTTTGTCCGAATTCCAGTAGGAGAAGAAGTTCATCGCAAAGGCCAGCCCGAGCGCGATGATAAGACCCACCTCACCGCCCAGCATAAGCCCGATGACACCCACGAAAGCCGTCATAGCGGCCATAAGAACAAATGTACGCACCATCCGATTTGGCCTCCAAAACCTGTTGCCGCGCATATAGGATGTGCCTTTTGCGACGACAATGATCGTCGAGGCAAACTCATGCTGCGGAACCCTTGAGGCGAGGGCTCGCAACGTGACTTTTAAACGGCCACCATGGCGTTAGAGCTGCCAGGGCGTAGGGGTCGGCAAGCGGAACGGAGTCTCTGAAAGAGGTGCCGCTTTCCGCGCCGCAACACGCAGCTTTCCCGCAGGATAGGTCGATTGTGCCGTGCAAGGGGCTTGCCTCGCCCAAAGCGGCGGGCGAGTATGTCGCGTTCGGAACCGGGTGTTCGCCCCGATTTGACCGACATCAGAGATTTACACACGCCGGATATGGCATAAATCCGATTGTGAACCGAATGAAGGAGCTGACCTTGACCGACGATTCCGAAGACCTGGGCATGAAATGGCTTGAGGCCGAGTTGGAGGATACGCTGGACGAGGATTTCGAGATCGAATTCAGCGAACCCATGCTGTCGATGGAGATCCGCAAGCTCTACAAATCGCAGCACCCCGGCATGCTCGACCGCAGGGTCTATTTCCGCAACCTGTTGCGGCTGCAATCTGAACTGATCAAGCTGCAGGACTGGGTGCAGCACACCAATTCCAAGGTGTTGATCCTGATGGAAGGGCGGGACTCGGCTGGCAAGGGTGGCGTGATCAAACGTATCACCCAGCGCTTGAACCCGCGCGTTGCGCGTGTCGTTGCTTTGCCCGCGCCCTCGCGCCGGGAACAGAGCCAGTGGTATTTCCAGCGCTACGTGCCACATCTGCCCTCAGGCGGCGAGATCGTGCTGTTCGACCGATCCTGGTATAACCGCGCTGGGGTCGAGCGGGTGATGGGCTTTGCTACCGAAGATCAGGTCGAACAGTTCTTTCAGGACGTTCCCGAATTCGAACGGATGTTGAAACGGTCCGGTATCATCCTGCTGAAATACTGGTTCTCGATCACCGATGAAGAGCAGCAATTGCGATTCCTCATGCGCATCCACGACCCGATGAAGCAGTGGAAGCTGAGCCCGATGGATTTGGAATCCCGCATCCGCTGGGAGGATTATACCAAGGCCAAGGAAGAGATGTTCGCACGCACCAACATCCCCGAGGCGCCCTGGTATATCGTCGAAGGCAATGACAAGAAACGCGAGCGGCTCAATTGCATCGAGCATCTGCTGTCGCAAATCCCCTATGAGGATGTCCCCAGCGAAAAAGTCACGCTGCCGGATCGCAAATACAACCCAGAATACGAGCGCCAGGTCCTGCCGGACGAGCTCTATGTCCCGAAAATCTACTAGAGCGAAATCGGTTTAATCTGAACCATGAGCATCACCTAACGCGTTGAAATATTTGATTTCAGGCGGCGTTGGATGATTCAGATTTACCGATTTCTGCTTTAAAACCGGGCCTTGGTCCCGAAACTCGCCCTTAAAACGACAAACCCCCGGGCGATGCCTCGGGGGTCGTCAAATAGTGTCGTCCAAAGCTGGACGGGAAGGGATCAGAGCAGACCTTCGCGCTGGGCTTTTTTACGTGCCAGCTTACGGGCACGACGGATCGCTTCTGCCTTCTCGCGCGCTTTCTTCTCGGACGGTTTCTCGAAATGTTGCTTGAGCTTCATTTCGCGGAATACGCCTTCGCGCTGCAGCTTCTTCTTCAGGGCGCGGAGCGCCTGATCGACATTGTTGTCGCGAACACTAACCTGCATGTGGTTGTCACCACCTTTCTAGATATGAGTTGCAAGGAAATTGCAGGAAGTGGCGATATAGCAAAGCGCTGCTATCTTGTCTAGTAGTGGGTCAGACAAAGGAGTTACGCCATGACAATGCCTTATGAGACAGTGCGCGACCAGCTTCTGGATGCAGCCCTTGAGCATGTTCCCTTTGACGGCTGGTCCTCCACCTGCTTTGACGCAGCGATCACGGATACCGGGTTGGACCGGACTGTGGCCGAGGCCGCCTGCCCGCGCGGGGCGGTCGATCTGGCATTGGCCTTTCATCAGCGCGGTGATGCCATCATGCTCAAACGCCTTGAAGAAACCGACCTGAACGCGCTGAAGTACCGCGATCGCGTGGCGCTGGCCGTGCGTTACCGGCTGGAGGCCGTGAGCGGGCCGAATGAACGCGAGGCGGTGCGCCGTGGCCTGACCCTGTTCGCGCTGCCGCATTTGGCGGCCGAAGGCGCGCGGGCGGTGTGGAACACCTGCGACCAGATCTGGACCGCGCTGGGCGACACGTCGGATGATTTCAACTGGTACTCCAAACGCGCCATCCTGTCGGGGGTCTATTCCTCGACCCTGCTGTTCTGGATGGGCGACGATTCGGACGGCAACAGTGCAAGCTGGACCTTTCTGGCCCGCCGGATCGACGACGTGATGCTCATCGAGAAGGTCAAGGCACAGGTCAATGGCAATCCACTGCTGAAGCCGCTGCTGATCGGACCGAACTGGCTGTCAAAACAGATCCGTGCGCCCGTCCGGGCGCCGCGTGTTGATCTACCGGGTATGTTGCGCCCCAGACCCTGAGCCACGCTGCCCGCCGCCAACTCATTGAACAATAAGGACCCCTAAAGAATGACCCAAATGATGCGTGCCGTCGAAATTTCCCAACCCGGCGGCCCCGAGGTGCTGACCCTTGTCGAGCGCCCCATGCCCGAACCGGATCAGGGCCAAGTGGTGCTCAAGGTTGCCTATGCCGGGGTGAACCGGCCGGACGCGCTGCAGCGGGCTGGGGCCTATGACCCGCCACCGGGTGCCAGCGATCTGCCGGGGCTGGAAGCTTCGGGCGAGGTTGTGGCGCTGGGCGCGGGCGTCACCTCGTTGGCGATCGGTGATCAGGTCTGTGCGCTGCTGCCCGGTGGCGGCTATGCCGAATATGTTGCAACCCCCGCCGCACATTGCCTGCCTGTGCCGAAGGGGATGGGAATGAAAGAAGCGGCGTGTTTGCCCGAGACCTTCTTTACCGTGTGGTCCAACGTGTTTACCCGTGGTGGCCTGAAGGCCGGAGAGCGGTTTCTGGTCCATGGCGGCTCCAGCGGGATCGGTACAACCGCGATCCAGCTTGCCAATGCGCTTGGCGCGCGGGTCTTTGCCACCGCCGGGTCCGAGGCGAAATGCAAGGCCTGTACCGATCTGGGTGCGGAACGGGCGATCAACTATCGCGAAGAAGATTTCGTCAAGGCGATGAAAGCTGAGGGCGGGGCCGATCTGATCCTCGACATGGTGGGGGGCGACTATATTCCCCGCAACGTCAAGGCGCTGGCCAATGATGGGCGACTAGTGCAGATCGCCTTTCTGCAAGGTCCGGTGGTCGAGCTGAACTTTGCGATGATGATGGTCAAGCGCCTGACGCTGACCGGTAGCACGCTGCGCCCGCAAAGCGATCTAGCCAAGGCGCAGATCGCGCAGAACCTGCGCGAGGCAGTCTGGCCGCTGCTGGAGGCCGGGCGCATTGGCCCGGTCATGGATAGCAGTTTTGATCTGGCCGACGCGGCGCAGGCCCATGCGCGGATGGAGGCGTCGGACCATATTGGCAAGATCGTCCTGAACGTCGGCGGCTAGCACGCAAATGGACAGAGCATCGCGTGGTATCCGCGCGATGCTCTAGGCCACGGCCCGCCGGTAGAGATGCCATGTGGCATGACCCAGCACCGGCAGCACCACGATCAGCCCCAGCATGAACGGGATCGATCCCAGAACCAGCAGTGCTGCAACCATTGCGCCCCAGGTGATGATGACGCCGGGATTGCGGCGTAGCACCCGGACCGAGGTGACCACCGCAATCGGCACCCCGACCTTGCGTTCAAGCAGCAGCGGGAAGCTGACCACGCTCATCGCCAATGCCACGATGGCAAACAGAAGGCCCGCCGCGTTGCCTGCTATGATCAGGGCCCAGCCTGCGGGTGTGGTAAAAAGAGCCGTGACGAAGCTCATGATCGAGGCCGGAGGTTCGGGCCCCAGCGTGGCGGCATAGATGCTTTGCGCGGCCATCAGCCAGACCAGCAGCAGCATGGTCAGATAGGCGGCCAGCACAAAGATCGACCCGAAGGCGGGCGAGCGGAACACGCTGAAGGCATGGCGCCAATGCGCGTCCTCACCGGCTTCGCGTCTGCGGCTGATCTCATAAAGCCCCACCGCTGCGGCGGGACCGACCAGCGCAAAGCCCAGCACCAGCGGCGCAAGCAGCGGCACGAGGTTCATCTGCATACCCATCCCGAACAGGATCAGCCCCGCGATCGGGTAGACCACGATGGCAAAGATCGCATCGGCGCGGGTAGTAATGAAATCGTCATATCCGGCCCGCAGGCAGGCGGCGATATCGCTCATCGTGAGGACCTGAACCATCGGCAACTCGGCCTTGGCCTCGCCGCCCAGACCTGAAATGGCCTCGCCCATGTGATCGCCGGTACTGCTCAGACTTTGCGCGGCCCAGCTGATTGGATTTCCGATTGTTTTCGCCATGGCGTATCCTTCCTTGGCAGTGCGAATGCGCCGCGCCCAAGAAGTCCGACAATCGCATCAGACTCGGTCAGTCCGCGACAGCTGCTCTCAGTATAGCATAGGTTGCGCGCGCTGCCGGTCACGGCTTGGCGAGGACGCGCTTGCCCTTTGACTGTTGCCTGTTAGCCTGCCCGCAACAGCCAGAAGGAGGCGAAGATGTCACAGACCGCCCGCACCATCGTGATCCATGAGACCGGCGGCCCCGAGATGCTGCGCATCGAAGACCGTGACGTCGTAGCGCCCGGCCCGGGCGAGATCCGTATCCGCCATCATGCCTGCGGGCTGAACTTCATCGACGTCTATCAGCGCATGGGGCTTTATCCGCTGGAACTGCCGCATGCGCTGGGCATGGAGGCCGCCGGCGTGATCGAGGCGGTTGGGACCGGTGTAACCCACCTGAAACCCGGTGATCGCGCGGCTTATGCCGCAGCCCCGCCCGGCGCCTATGCCGAGGCGCGGGTGATGCCTGCCGCGCAGGTCTGCCTGCTGCCCGCTGCCATCGGGTTCGATCAGGGGGCGGCGATGATGCTAAAGGGGATGACGGTCGAATATCTGTTCCACCGAACCACACCGCTCAAACGGGGCGATACCGTGCTGTTTCATGCGGCGGCAGGCGGGGTCGGGTTGATTGCCTGCCAATGGGCGCGATCCGAAGGTATCCAGCTGATCGGTACCGCCGGATCAGACGAGAAATGCGAGCTGGCGCTGCATCATGGGGCGAGCCAATGCATCAACTACCGTAGCGAGGACTTTGCCAGCAAAGTGCGCGAGTTGACCGATGGGGCAGGGGTCGATGTGGTGATGGATTCAATCGGGGCGGATACCTTTGTCGGCTCGCTCGACTCGCTGAAACCGCTGGGCATGATGATTTCCTTCGGCAATGCCTCGGGGCCGGTGCCGCCTTTTGGACTGGCGATGCTGGCGCAGCGCGGATCGCTCAAGATCACGCGGCCAACCCTGTTCACCCATACTGCCGATGCCACCGCCTGTCAGGACATGGCGCAACATCTGTTTGGCAAGGTAACCAAGGGCGACATCCAGATCCGTATCGACCAGCGTTTCCCACTGGAGCGGGTGGCGGATGCCCATCGCGCGCTTGAGGCGCGCCAAACAACCGGCAGCACCATATTGGAGGTCTGACGCGCGGGGTTTATTCGCGCGGCTGTTCCAGCTTCCAGCGCAGGTTGGACCGGACGGCGGGCCACTCCGCCGCGGTGATCGAATAAACCGCCGTATCGCGCAGGCTGCCATCGGGCATGATCATATGAGACCGTAACACCCCGTCCAGCATGGCCCCCAGCCGTTCGATAGCGCGGCGGCTCTGGTGGTTCATGAAATGGGTTCGGAACTCGACCGCGATGGCATCGAGCGTCTCGAACGCGTGGGTCAGCAGCAGCAATTTGCATTCGCTGTTCATCGGGCCGCGCTGCACCGATTTGCGGTACCAGGTCGAGCCTATCTCAAGCCGACGATTGGCGTGGTCGATATGCATGTAGCTGGTCATTCCAACTGCCTTTCCGCCTGGATCCAGAATGGCGAAGGGCACCATGCTGCCCGCCCCCAGCAGCGACAGGCGACGGGTGATCTCATCCGCCACCGCCTCGGGGGCGGGAACCGACGTGTACCAGAGCCGGTGCAAATCCCCATCTGCCGCTGCCTGCGTCAGGTCTGCGGCATGGTCCTGCGATAGGGGGGCGACCGAGACATGCGTACCGGTCAGAGTAACGGGCTTAGCCCACATGGCGGAAATCCCTCAGATAAACAGCTGGCGCGGCGGGTGATGCAGGTGCCGGACCTACTTGTCGCTGTCCTTTTTTACCAGTTGCGCGGCAAAGGCCACGCCGGTGCCCGGACCGGCATAGGTGATCATCAGCACGTCATCCAGATACACCCCGTTGAAGATCCCCGATGACACGTCCTCACCCGAAATCCCGGCCTCGGCGAGCACGAAACGGGTCGGATCATCGAGGCTGAACGTGCCCATCGCCTCCTCGACAATCCATTCGCTATCCCCGATCCGGCGCCATCGGTTGGTGGCGGTGATGAGGTTGCCGTCGAGCTTGGTGATCTCAAGCTCCATTTCCGTGCGCAAAAGACCCTTTTCGTGGTTCGGGTTCGATTTGGCAAAGGCCACCAGATAGGTGCCGGTCCAGGTACCCACGATCTGCGGGAAACCCTCCCCCTCATCCGCGCTGGCCGGGATGCTGAGCGCAAGTACGAGAACTGCAGCCAGGCCGCGGAAAAGGTTGCGTATCATGGGGCGATCTCCTGCATTGGTTGTGTTGGCGTCAGGCTAGCCAAGTTCAGCCATTTGGCAATCTGCTGAGCGCACAAAAAAACCGGCGCGGTGTGCGCCGGTTTTCATCGTCAATTCATGGCAGATCAGCCAAAGACACGCCCCAGCGCGCCATCGACCGCATCGGTGATCTGGTCGATATCATCCGCCGTTGCGATCAGCGCGGGCGAGAAGCAGAGCGTGTTGTTGCGGCTGGGGATCGAGCGGTTGGTGACGCCGATGATCACACCCTGTGCCATGCAGTCCGCCACAACTGCCTGCGCCAGTTTCTCGTCCACCGGTTTCTTTGTGGACCGGTCCGCAACCAGTTCAGCGCCCAGGAACAGGCCCTTGCCGCGTACGTCACCGATGACCTTGTGCTTTTCCATCAGCGCCTGCAGGTTGGCCGTCATCCGGTTGCCCATCGCAGCGCAGTTGTCCAGCAGGTTCTCGTCCTCGATGATGCGCATATTTTCGATCGCCGCCGCGGGACCCGCGGTGCAGCCGCCAAAGGTCGAGATGTCGCGGAAATAGTTCAGCGGGTCTTCGACATCATCCTTGAACATGTTGAACACCTCCTCGGTGGTCACCATGCAGGCAATGGCCGCATAGCCCGAGGCTACGCCCTTGGCCATGGTCACGAAATCGGGTTTGATGCCGTATTGCTGATAGCCGAACCAGGTGCCGGTCCGGCCCACGCCGCAGACGACCTCGTCGATATGCAGCAGCACATCGTATTTCTTGCAGATTTCCTGCACGCGCTGCCAATAGCCCTCGGGTGCCTCAATTACGCCGCCACCGGCGGTCACCGGTTCCAGGCAGAGCGCACCGACGGTGTCGGGGCCTTCGCGCAGGATGACCTCTTCGATCTGATCTGCCGCCCACTCGCCAAAGCTCTCTTCAGGCGCGCCGTCCAACTCGTGCTTGCGGTATTCCATGCAATGGGGCACCCGCACGAAATCGGGGGCGAAGGGGCCGTATTGTACGGTGCGCTCGTCCTGACCGCCTGCCGACATCGTCGCCAGCGTCGAGCCATGATAGTCGCGGTCGCGATAGAGGATTTTGGTCTTCTTGCCACCATAGCGCTTATGCGCAATCTGGCGCACCAGCTTGAATGCTTTCTCATTCGCCTCGGAACCGGAGTTGGTATAGTAGACCCGGCTCATGCCCGGCATCTTTTCAATCAACTTTTCGGCAAAGATCGAGCCCGGAATTGAGCCTGCGGAATTGGCGAAATAACACAGCTTCATCAGCTGGTCATAGACAGCCTTGGCGATCGATTCGCGTCCATAGCCCACATTCACGGTCCAGACCCCGCCGGATACCGCATCCAGATGTTCCTTGCCCTTCTGGTCCCAGACGCGCATGCCCTTGCCTTCGACAATGATGCGCGGATCGTTTGTTTCAAAGGGTTTATGCTGAATCAGATGGTGCCAGATATGGGCGCGGTCGGCTTCGACCACACGGCTCAGGTCGTTTTCGTTGAACGTGCCGTCCATGACATGTCCTTTCTGCTATGTCTGCGCGCGCCGGATCGATCAAGGGACCCCGGCGGCGTTGCGATGTCCTACCCATCCAGAAACGCCAAAACGAAAGGGACCGATAGGGCCAGAATGAAGGGTGGTTTATAGCCAAATTAGGCTTGCCCGGTTGCAAGCCGATACAATGGTTAGGGATTTTCATGTAGCGCCATTCTGGGCATTATCATGCCGTGAAGCGGAGGAGCGCACATGTCGCAGGTAAATATCTATGATCAGCACCTTGGCAAGTGCGGTGCGAATTTCACACCCCTGTCACCGTTGAGCTATCTCGAACGCAGCGCCACCGTCTATCCGGACCACCCGTCTGTCATCTATGGCGAGCGGCGCTATCACTGGGCCGAGACCTATGCCCGGTGTCGTAGCCTGGCAAGCGCGCTGGCGCAACGCGGGATCGGCAAGGGGGATACCGTCTCGATCATCGCGGCGAATATACCCGAGATGTATGAGGCGCATTTTGGCGTGCCGATGGCGGGCGCGGTACTCAACACGATCAACACGCGACTGGATGCGGCTGTCATCGCGTTCATTCTCGGTCATGCCGAGGCACAGGTGCTACTGGTCGATCCCGAGTTTTCGGGCGTTGTCAGCGAAGCGCTGAAACAGGTGAATCTGCCGGGCCTGCTGGTGGTGGACATTGTCGATCCCAGTTTCGAGAGCGCTGAACCCATCGGCGCGATGACCTATGACGCCCTGCTGGCCGAGGGCGATCCGGAGTTCGACTGGTCGCTGCCGGGGGATGAGTGGGACGCGATCTCGCTCAACTATACGTCCGGCACGACGGGTAACCCTAAAGGGGTGGTCTATCACCATCGCGGTGCGGCGTTGAACGCGACCTCGAACATTCTGACATGGGGGATGCCGCAGCATCCGGTCTACCTGTGGACCCTGCCGATGTTTCACTGCAATGGCTGGTGTTTTCCATGGACCATGGCGGCAAATGCGGGCACCTCCGTTTGTCTGCGCGCGGTGCGGGACGAGGCCGTGTTCCGGGCGTTTCGCGACCATCAGGTCACCCATTTCTGCGGCGCGCCTATCGTGCTGAACATGCTGGCCAATGCGCCGGATGCGCTGAAACAGTTCGACCATGCGATCAAGGTCATGACAGCAGGCGCGCCGCCGCCCGCCACCGTGATCGAAAAGATGGAGGCAATTGGGATCGAGGTGACCCATGTCTATGGGCTGACCGAGACCTATGGCCCCTCGGTGGTCTGTGCGTGGAAAGACGAATGGAATACGCGCTCGGGTGAGGAACGCGCCGCTCTGAAGGTTCGGCAGGGCGTGAAATACGTGGCTTTGTCCGGCCTGATGGTGGCCGATCAGGAAACGATGGAGCCGGTCCCGGCGGATGGCGAGACGATGGGCGAGATCTTTATGCAGGGCAATATCGTGATGAAAGGGTATCTCAAGAACGCGGATGCCACGGACAAGGCGTTCCGTGGCGGCTGGTTTGCCTCGGGCGATCTGGGGGTCATGCACCCTGACGGCTATATCGCGCTCAAGGATCGCTCCAAGGACATCATCATCTCGGGCGGCGAGAATATCTCATCGGTCGAGGTTGAGGATATACTCTACAAACACCCTGCGGTGCTTGAAGCGGCGGTCGTGGCGCGCCCTGACGAGAAATGGGGCGAGACCCCCTGCGCCTTTGTGGAACTCAAACCGGGGGCAGAGGTGGATGAGGCAGGCCTGATCACCCACTGCCGGGACAACATGGCCCATTTCAAGGCGCCGAAAACGGTGGTGTTTGGTGTTCTGCCCAAGACCTCCACCGGCAAGATCCAGAAATTCCTGCTGCGGGACCGGGCCCGCGCGCTTTAGGCGCGGTGCCGCCAGGGCCTTATGTGAAATGCCAGATAGTTTGCCTGCGAGGTTCAGATTCCTACGAAACCTGCCGATCTCTGGTGCAGCTTAGACCGGCAACAGGACGCAACAAACCTGCTGTTCGATGTCAACGCCCCTACCATCGCTTTGGGCGCCTAGCACCGGTGGCGAAAAACACCGTGGGCGGGCTGCGGTCCTGCTCTGGGGGACTGATGCAACAGTCCAATGTCACCGGAGGCAGACCTCTATTTCAGCCATATTCAGCGACACAGTCTCAAGCGTCGACATGTAGGCAAATGCTGATGTACCCGACGGCCCCGCGCGAAAGGTAAACTCATGCCATCGGTACGGTCAAAACAACCACGTTTAACGAACAGTTCGCTTCGGAAGAGTTTCTTTCAGACTCTAAAAACTTCGATCTCCTCAGGCAAACCGCGGACGGAATGATAGCCGGTTGACTGCACATCACTCGTCATTCGTTTTGCGACGCTCTGTGTCACCAGTATCTTTTCGTCCAGCTTCTTGCACAATCCCTGAAGGCGACTGGCGACGTTGACGGCCTGACCGACGACTGTGAAATCCAAGCGATCGGGGCTGCCGATGTTGCCAAATGTGACGCGACCAAAATCAATGCCGATTACAAATTCGATTGCCTCTTTGCCTTTGTCGCCGGCTGTATCGTTATAGTCGCGCAGGTTGGCCAAGGCTTGATGTGCCGCTTTGATGGCAGCTCTGCAGGATGCTTGCGCGTCGTCATCAATATCGAAAACAGCAAGTATGCCGTCCCCCATGAATTTGAGAACGTCACCACCCTTATCCTGAATGGGCGTCACCACCATTTCGAAATACTCACCCATCATGCTAAGCAAGTCGGCTTCGGGCCAGGCGGAGGCTTTCTCGGTAAAGCCACGGAGATCCGCAAACAGGATAGCGGCGGAAACTGTCCTGTGTTCTCCGCGCTTTATGTGCCCCTGACCCACTTGTTCGGCGGGACCGTGACCCAGATAGGTTTGCAGAAGGCTCTTTTGCGAATGGCGCATCGCGATAGGCTCCAACGCCGCAGCAAGTGCATATCGCGTGTCTTCGATATATCGGATGTGCTCGTCTGAAAATCCTGCGGCCGCACTCGAGGTGAAACTGGTGCCCTGAACTGATCCGTTGCCATGCTCCAGAGGGATGGCCAGAAAGTCGGTGGCACCTGTTTCGGCTAGCTCGGCATAGACCGGGTGTTCCGTCTTGAGGTCGAGGTTGGTCAGGCGTTTGCGCAAGGGACGCCGCTGAGTGACGACATACTCAAAAGGGCTGCCATGCCACGCGCTGGTTGCCAGAACCGTTGTCGGTACCGTGTAGCGATGTGTCTCTTCAGGTGTCCAGATGATGCCCCAGGCACTGAGCAATGGGTTAGAGTAGTTCTGCGCAATCCGCGCGCGGGACAAGGGAACCCCAAGCTGCACCAGACCTTCGCAATAGCCTCGGACGGTTTGTGTCTCATCACCAAGCAATCTGCCTTCGGAAATCAGCCAATGGTTCAGGTGATCAATATCGGCCACGGCAATCTCACAGTCTGCTTCCGCGCCGGTATTCTACCCATCATCGGCCCTGAACGCACCCCGCAGACCCGCTTTCGTTTAGACGCGAGACTGGAAGACGTCAGCTGACCGCTGCCGCGAGGGTCGGATCATCCTCCAACTGCTTGAGCAGTCGCGCTTGTCTGACCTTTGGGTCCAGCTCTGGATCGCTCAGACAAGCCAGCATGTGCGGCACGGTTTCGTCAATCTGCTCCTGGGCCGCCAAGGCCATACCATGCGCCACAAACGGCCGCAGATAGGTCATACCGGCCAGGATTGCCGTCTGCTGGAACGGTTTCAGAAACTCCGCCATTGAAAAGTTGTTGTACCCACCCGCATGATAGCTGTGCTCGGGTCCACCGGTCGAGACAAGGATCAAAAGCTCCCGCCCCTTCAGACGATCACCGCCCGGGCCATAGGCAAAGCCATAGCTCAGGACCTGATCCATCCAGGCTTTCATGACCGGCGGCGCGGAATACCAATAGAACGGAAACTGGAATACGATCCGGTCATGGGCCAACAGCAGGGCTTGCTCGGCCTCAATGTCAAAGCGCATTTCGGGGCCGCCGATGGTGGTCAGATCGCGGGTGGTCACATCAGTTGCACCCGAGAGCGCCTGAAACCATGCGCTGTTGATACGTGAACTGATCAGGTCCGGGTGGGCGGTAAGAACGAGGGTTTTCATCTGTCGACCTCTTGCGGGAATTTTGCGGAATAGAAGGTGATTGGGGGGGCATCGGGTCGGGTGCCAAAGCGCCAATTCTCTTGCGCACGGTCTTCGAGGCTCTTCCTGCAACGGTTTTGGCACGGAACAAAACTTCGATTTGTGTAGCATCGGGGGGGGCGATCTTGCTGACGTGATGCTCGGTCGATGGGTTACTTGGCCAGCCGTTCCGGCACCGGGGCCAGATCGTATTGCGACCAGAAGAACGTGTTTGCCGCGTCCTGATCGGCGGAGAGGTTGGTCGCTTCGACGATCTTGCCGTCTTCGATCCGATAGACCAGCGCCCATGTGGTATCGACATTCGGCTTGCCCTCGGCATTCGACCAGCCGCGGTGGATATCGACCACATGGGTCTCATCCGCTCCGAAATAGATCGGGTCGGCCTGAAAACCGGCGACGCCCAGTTGTTCAAAAAAGGCGAGTACCTCGGCACGACCGGTTTTGGTGCCGGACAGCGGATGGCGACCGGGGATGTGCCACTCGACGTTCTCGTCCATTACGGCGGCGATACCGTCCAGATCGTTCGCGCCATAGGCGGCAAAGAAATCCTGTACGACTTTGATGTTGTCTTCGGGGGATGCGGCCATGGTGGTCTGTCCTGCGATCAGAGTGGCGGTGAGGGCAGCAACTTTGGTTAGGGCTTTCATTTTGTGTCCTCCTAGAAATTTCACGACAGCCTTCCGGGCGTCGATGCGGTGAACATAATAATCTTTCTGGATGGTGATAATTCACCCTAATCGCACTTCTTTCATGTATAACATCGAATAATAAGGAAGTCTGAGGATATGATGCGCCTGCCACTTGCAACGCTTGAAGTCTTCACCGCCATCGCGCGCCACGGGTCATTGCGGGCAGCGGCTGAGGCGTTGGGCCTCAAGCCATCGACCGTCAGCCATCAGCTGAAAACGCTGGAAGAACGGCTTGGCACCGCGCTGTTCGTTCGAACCACGCGGTCGATCAGCCTGACCGAGGCCGGGCGCGCCCTGATCCGTGGTGCAGGCCCGGCGTTCGATCAACTCTCTGAGGCGGTCGAAAGCGCACGTACCACCGGCCACGTCGCGCGGGGGACGCTGAAACTGGCGATGCCGGAATTTGTCTACCACCTGTTTGTCAGCCCAATCCTCAAGAGCTTTTGCGCCGAATACCCCGAGATCAAGTTGGAACTGTCACTGACCGATGCGCTGTCGGACATTCTGAGCGAGGAACTCCATGCCGGGTTTCGCCTGGGGGATCGCATCGCGCAGGACATGGTTGCGGTGCGGTTGACGCAGCCGTTGCCGGTTGCTGTGGTGGCAAGCCCGGATTACCTGTCCCTGCACGGGACGCCTGAAACCCCGCGTGACCTGCTGCAGCATAACTGTATCCGCTACAGGTTTCAGTCTTCGGGCCACATCGCGCCATGGGATTTTCAGTCGGACGAGGGCGACTATTCTGTCGATGTGCAGGGCACTCTGACCACGAACATTCTGCCTGCGTCGGTCGGTCTGGCCAAACAGGGGTTGGGTCTGGCTTATACTTTTCGGGCCTATGTCTCCGATGACATTCGCGCGGGTGATCTGAGCTCGGTCCTGGAGGCCCACCTTGGTCAGACACCCGGTATATTCCTGTATTTTCCGCGGGAATACAGATCCATGGTGCCTCTCAGGCTGTTCATCCAGCACATAAAGACCCAAGACCTGCCCTGATCGAGACCGCTCAACTGTCCACTTCCGGCGTTGTCTGCCCAGCCGATAGCTGCAAATCTGACCATATCCCCAACCGGAGCCTGTGATTGCCCTTAAAGTACGAAGACATCTACCCATCGGAACCGCTGCTCAACAGCGACGCGATGCAGCGCCCCTCGGCAGCGGGGCTGATGTCTGTCCGGTACTTTCGGGCCGAACCGGACCGGATGCCCGAGGACGTATTTTCAGAGCATCATGTCCTTTTGAACCTGCAGCAGAACGGCCACCGCGTGAAGAACTGGCGGGATGGTCAACTAAGGGATTTCATCTTTCGCAAGGACGAGGTCATCGTGACCCCTGCAGGGATGCGATCGGGCTGGCAGTGGTACGGGCAGTCCGACGTGATCGTCATTACCCTGCATCCGGGCAAGGTTCAGCACTTTGCACAGGCCGAGCTTGGGATGCTGCTGGCACCGGAACAGTTCCACGACCTCCCCCAGTTTTCTGATCCTGATTTGTGTGCCGCCGGTGTTATTCTGCGCGATGCGCTTGAAACCGACGATATGTCCTCGGTTGTCATGTTCGAGGCCATGAGCCGGGTGTTTCTGGTCAAGCTGCTGCAGAAATACGGCAAACGCCGCACCGAAGAGGTCGAGCTGTCTGCGCGCTTTACGTCTCAGCACTACCAGCGCGTTCTGGCCTATGTGCAGAACCGTTTGGATCAGACCATCACTGTTGATCAGATGGCGTCCGAGGCCGGTATGAGCCCTTCGCATTTCGCGCGGGTGTTCAAAGAGACACTGGGTTCGACCCCCATGCAGTATGTCATGGCCTTCCGGATCGAACAGGCAATGAAGATGATGGAGGATGCCGCCCGTCCGCTTGGCGACATAGCCTTTGCCTGTGGCTTCTCCGATCAGGCGCATTTCACACGCAGCTTTAAACAGGTGGTCGGTCAAACCCCGCGCGCATACCGCGCCACGATCAACGCCTGAAGCAGGATCATTCAAAAACGCGGCAGTCCGGTGCAAGTCTGGCCGGTCCAATCCCCGTATCTCTTGGTCATCGGGCTTGCGCCCAATCAGCATGACTTTGGGAGATACCGCCATGAAGACCCTCGCTCTGAATACTGCCGCCGCGTTGATGGCCTCGACCGCCGCCGTCGCGCAGGTCGAAACCCGCACCGTAACCTTTGAAAACGAAGGCTCCGTCCTGTCCGGCACGCTTTATCTGCCGGAAGAGCGTGGGGAGGCACCGCTGCCGACGGTTGTGGTAACTGGGGCCTGGACCTCAGTTCAGGAGCAGATGCCTGCCAATTATGCCCGCGAAATGGCCGAACGGGGCTTTGCCGCCTTCACCTTCGACTTTCGTGGTTGGGGGAAATCAGGTGATCTGCCAAACAAAGTGCGTTTTGTTGAAAGCCCCGCGGCCAAGACCTCGGACATCAAGGCCGCGATCGCGTTCGTCGCAACCCTGCCCGAAGTGGACACCGATCAGATCAACGGCCTGGGGATTTGCGCCTCGGCCGGGTACATGGTTGACGCTGTGTCCGGCAACCCGCTGGTTCAGCGTCTGGGGTTGGTCGCGCCCTGGCTGCAAAACGCCGAGATTGTCGAGGCGGTCTATGGAGGTGCCGAAGGCGTCGCGGGGCTGATCAAGGTTTCGCATGCCGCCGAGGCTGCGGGCGGTCAGATCATTCCCGCCGCGGGCCCCGAAGGTGCCGAAGGTGTCCTGATGCCCATTGGTGGGTATTATTACGAGGCCGACCGTGGCGCGATCCCGGAATATGACGACAAGTGGAACAACGCAGGCTGGGAAGGGTGGCTGACTTATCACCCCGCCGACAACCCACAGCGTTTGGACAAACCTCTGGCCATCGTTCATTCGGAAAGTGCGGCGATCCCACAGGGCGTGCAGACTTTCCTGGCCGGGTACGCGGGTGAAGCGACGGCGCAATGGCTGGAAGACGTCACTCAGTTCGATTTCTACGACAATCCCGAGGATGTCACCCGCGCCGCAGACACCGTGGCCGACCACTTCCGCGCTGGCCTGAAGAACTAAGCCTTGTCCGGACGCCGGAGTACTATTCGGCGTCCCTCCTCACTCTATCGGAGCCTCCCCATGCAGAGAAAACTCACATCCACCCTTGCGGCCGTTGCCATGATTGGAACCGCAGCATTTGCCGAGGAACAGACCGGTATCTCGACCACAATCACGGATATCGCCGCTGGCGCTGATCGTCATGACTGGGCTCGTGTACGAGGTGCGTTTGCTGACGACGTGACCATTGATTACACCAGCCTTTGGGGTGGAGAACCAGCAACGCAACCCGCCAATGATCTGGTGGCGGGGTGGTCCGCCTTCTTGCCTGGATTCGACAATACGCACCATATGGTAACCAACCATACGATCACCTCACTTTCAGGGAACACCGCCACAGCGCAGGCCGATTTCACGGCGACCCATCGCCTTGATGATGGCTTGTGGGTTCTGGGCGGCCGCTATGACTATGCGTTGGAAAAATCAGACGACCGCTGGGTTGTCACCTCGATGACCATGACTGCACTCTGGGAAACCGGCGACCGTGGTCTTGTGACGATTGCTGGCCAGCGCGCTGCCGAGGCGAATTGAGAGAAAAACCATGACCAGCCAACGCATCGCGCTCGTGACCGGAGCCAATCGCGGCATCGGCAAGGAAGTTTCCCGCCAATTGGCGCGAGACCATGGGATGAAAGTTCTTGTAGGTGCGCGCGATCTGGCAAAAGGGCGGGCTGCTGCGGATGAGATCGGGTATGGGGCGCAAGCCGTGCAACTGGATGCGTCCGATCAGACCTCTGTTGCAGCGGCCTTCGCGCAAATTGAAGCTGCGTTCGGGCGTCTTGATGTCTTGGTGAACAACGCGGGGGCGGATTACGATACGGATCAGCGGGCCTATCATGCTGATCTTGAGCGCGTACGACGCGCGTTCGACACCAACTTCTTTGGTCCTTGGGCAACAACGATTGCGGCAAATCCGTTGCTCCAACGCGGTGAGAACGCCCGGATCGTCAACGTGTCTTCTGGGGCAGGGGCATTGACCGGTATGTCAGCGGGTACGCCCGGTTACGGTATTTCCAAAGCAGCATTGAATGCGCTGACCATCAAGACTGCTGCGGAACTGAAACCCCAAAGCATCCTCGTCAATGCAGTGTGCCCCGGATGGGTCGCCACCGATATGGGCGGCGGCGGACGCCCCGTATCCGAAGGCGCCAAAGGTGTCGTCTGGGCTGCAACCCTGCCGAATAGCGGCCCGACCGGAGGGTTCTTTCGCGACGGTGTTGCGATTGAGTGGTAGGCCTTACCCGGGCGACATGAAATCAATCAGTCTCCTGATCCGTGCGGGCAAGAGGCGACGGCTGGGATAAACGGCGAACATGTCCCGCGTCAGCGGCATGGTGTCCGTGACGTCAAGCCGTTGCAAATCGCCACCCATCATATCCAGAGGCAGCATTGCTACGCCCAAGTCCCGGCGGGCGGCCTGCGCAATGACATCAAGGTCGGTTAAGCTGTGCGCGATATGCTTTGGGTGCAGCACTTCGCCGGTTTCAAGTACCCAGGGCTGACCAGATATCAGTGCGGGCAAGGCCAGAAAATCCTGGCGCGGGACCGAAGCGTTCAGCCCGCGTTCCTGGATCAAACCCAAACCGGCGCAAAAGCAGTAGGGAACCGACCAGAGCCGTTTTGCGACAAGGCTGGAATCCGTCAATGGGCCGACCCGGAAGGCTAGATCAATATTATCACGAAAGAAGTCCAGCATGACATTTGTTGTGGTCAGCTCAAGTTCCACATCCGGATTCTGTTCCGCAAAATCCAGCAGTCGGGGGCCTATTGTTGTGCGGGCGGCCAGTGGTGGCGCGGTAACGCGGATGCTTTGACGTCTGGTATCGTCTGCAAACCCAACAACTCCCTGCAGCGCTTCAATCGGGTTCTGACAGCGATCCAGAAGGCGCCGACCCTCTTCGGTCAGGCGAACCTGGCGGGTCGTGCGCTCAAACAGCTTGGTGCCCAGATGGCCCTCTAACTCAGCTACCCTGCGGCTGATCCGGCTGAGCGGTATGCCCAAGCGGTCTGCAGCCTTGGAAAAGCTGAGGTGGTTGGCGACGACAGTAAACAGAGCAAGGTCGTTATAGATCATAATCCTATTTATGAGATAATATATCTCAAAATCAACTATTATCACGTAAGTATGCAACCGCTACCTTCTGCTCAACAGAAGGAGACACACCATGCCCTACGCAATTGAAATCACTCAGACCGGCGGGCCGGACGTTCTGAGCAAAACCGACCGGACAATTCCGCAGCCCGGTGGCGGGCAAATCCTGATCCGCAACCATGCCGGGGCGGTCAACTTTATCGACACGGTCATCCGCAGGGGCGAAATGCCCGAAGGGATGATGCCCGATCTGCCTCATGTGCCGGGTGTTGAGGGGGCCGGAATCGTCGAAGCGCTGGGCGAGGGTGTAGACGGTTTTTCCTTGGGTGACCGCGTGGCGTGGATAGGGCCAATCGGTGCGGGCGGTTATGGCACCCATTCTGTGATCGGAGCGCCCTATGTTACCCGGCTGGCCGACCCGATCAGCTTTGACATCGCAGCCGCCATCCCGGTCAACGCAATGACGGCCTATCATATGCTGGTCAATCTGGGCGGGGCGGGTAAATCCGTGCTGGTTCATGCGGCTGCGGGGGGCGTCGGTACTATGGCCCTGCAGATCGCCAAACATCTGGGCATGACTGTGATCGCTTCGACCAGCACCAACAAGGTCGGGTACGCCAAAGATCAAGGCGCCGATCACGTGATCGACTATCGCACCGAGGATGTCACCGCACGGGTGATGGAAATTACCGACGAGCGCGGCGTGGATCTGACGCTGAACCCGATCTCGGGCGAGTCGTTGAAATCCGACCTCGACGTGCTGGCTCCGCTTGGTACGGCAGTCCTGTTCGGGTTCATAGCTGGTCCGCCCGCAGGTGGCTTTGCTGAAGATCTAGCGAAGCATTTTCAGAAATCGGTCTCAGTGCGGGTCAGCGACATCTATACCTATTTCCTCAACCGCCCCGATGGGTTCAGCGCGGATATGGCCACGGTGTTCGACCTGCTAGAGACCGGCGTTCTGACCCCGCAGATTGCCACCCTACCCATTGCCGAAGCCGCCTAGGCGCATCGCCGTCCGGAAGCAGGAGAAACCACCGGCAAGCTTGTACTGAGCATTGATTGACCGACCCGACAAAAAAGGAACCATAGCAATGAGCACGGTTTTTGAGACTGCCCTGAAGGGCAAACATCTCGTCATCGTCGGCGGCAGCAGTGGCATGGGGAAGGCCACCGCAAAGATGGCCGCCGCCCTTGGCGCAAAGGTCACGATCGCCAGCCGCAATCCGGCCAAGTTACAGGCCGCAGCGGACGAAATTGGGGGCGGGGTGAAGGCCGCGCCTGTGGATACGACCCAGGAAGCCGACGTTAAATCCTGGGTCGGAGGGCTGGGACCGGTGGATCATCTGGTGATCACTGCCTCAAGCGCTGCGCATGGGGCGTTCATGGATCTGCCCACAGACGATCTGCGCGACATGGTCGAGGCTAAGTTCCTCGGCCCCTATGTAGCTGCGCGCGAAGTGTTGCCTGTGTTGAGCAACGGCGGGTCTATCACGCTCTTTTCCGGCGTGCTCAGCCGCCGCCCATCTGCCGGCGCCACAGGTCTTGGCGCAGTAAACGCGGCGGTTGAGGCACTGGCGAAGGGGCTGGCGCTGGAACTGTCCGGTCGCGCGCGGGTGAACTGCATCAGCCCTGGCATGGTTGCAACCGAAGCCTATGCGGCAATGCCGGATGCGGCGCGCGAAGACATGTACGCGCAAGTTGGCGGCAGACTGCCTGTCGGACGGGTTGGGGAGGCGCAGGACGTTGCGCAAGCTGTCATCATGGCAATGACAAACGAGTTCCTGACCGGCACCGTGCTGGATGTAGATGGCGGCCACCTTGTGCGTGATTGATGCCCAACCCAAATCCAACGTAGAGGACACAACGCGCGAAAAAACAATCTCACTTTCAATCAGTGTCAAAGTGCTGGCCATAGGGTTCACACCCTATGGCCCTTCACACCTTTGCAACGGCCTTGTCCAAGCGGTTCCGAAACCGCTTGGGTGCTCAGAGCTTGTCAAATATCGATAGGTTCAAATCCAGCATCTCACCCATCCAGATCGCGCGGTCGCGATGGTCTGCCAGATGGTCTCCGGTTTCGGGATGGGTGAACACCGTCAGCCCCTGCCGGTTCAGCATCAGCCAGGGGATCACCTGATCGAAGACCTCGGGCGCAAAGGCCAATTGGCAGCTCCATCGCGGATGCGGGCCGACGGGTTTGGCATGCATCCGGCCCATTTCGACCGGAAAGAGCTTTGCGGCCTCTTCGCAGACCTGCTGGGCCACATCCTGCGTGGCCTCGTCGAAATAGACATGGGCATGGAAGCTGGTGATCTGTGACATTTGAGTTTCCCTGATCTGTGCCTGATCACGCTAGCTGTTCCATCCCGGCTTCGCGAACACATTCGGAAATCACCCGCAACTGACCGGCAATCGGGCTGGTCTTGCGCCAGATCATTCCGATGGTGCGCGAGGGGCGGGGGGCGTCGAAGCGTGCGACGGATACGGCGGCTGAACGGGTTTCCACCGGAACCGCCATTTCCGGGATCAGCGTGACGCCGATCCCGGCGCCGACCATCTGGACCAGCGTTGACAGCGAACTGCCATCCAGCCCCTCGCGCGGCACCGCCGATTGGATGTTGCAGAAGGACAGCGCCTGGTCGCGAAAACAATGCCCCTCTTCCAGCAGCAGCAGGCGCATCTTGCGCAAAGACTCGCCGCTGGGTGTCGGTTTGCCCGCGTCCGCCTCCGGCCGGATCAGGACGAAATCCTCGGCAAAAAGCTCCACCTCGGTGAAAGCGGACTCTGACACCGGGAGCGCCACGATGGCGGTGTCCAGACGGCCTTCGGTGACCTCCTCCAGCAGCTTGGATGTCAGCGTCTCGCGAATGTGCAGATCGAGTCCCGGATGGGTTCGGGTCAGCGCGCCGACAAGGGATGGCAGCAGATAGGGGGCGATGGTCGGAATGACCCCGATGCGCAACCGGCCCGCCAACTCTGCTTGAGAGGCGCGCGCCATATCCGCCAGCTCATCCACCGAACGCAGGATGTCGCGAACGCGCAGGGCGAACTCCTCACCAAAGCTGGTCAGCCGCACATGTCGCGCGCTACGTTCAAACAGTTGAACGCCAAGGTTTTCCTCCAACTCCTTGATCTGCACGGATAGGGCGGGTTGCGAGATCGCGCAGGCATCTGCGGCACGTCCGAAATGCGCGTGCCGCGACAGCGCCTGAAAATATCGCAACTGCCGGAGCGTCAGATTTGCCATAACTAAAAATTATCGCCACAATCGGAAAATGCAACTTAAAACAATTCTAAGGTTTTGCTAGCATTCCGTCATCAGCTACGGGGAGGATGATGCGAATCCGGTTGATATGCCCAGGCTACGGGCGGTCCACGCCACTGGACGGGAACCGGGCGCATCGGAGTCTTGCGCAGACAGAGTTACATAACGCAGCCACGATCGGAGACTTTAGATGGACGGCAACGACATCGACAACACCGGCAAATGCCCGGTGATGCACGCACATACAACCTTTGCCAGCAGATCGAACTCGGACTGGTGGCCAAACCAGCTTAACCTGCGCGTCCTGCACCAGCATTCCAGCCTGTCGGACCCGATGGGCGAGGGGTTCAACTATGCCGAAGAGTTCAAGAAACTCGACCTGAAGGCGCTCAAACAGGACCTCTATGCCCTGATGACCGACAGCCAGGACTGGTGGCCTGCCGATTATGGCCATTATGGCGGTCTGTTCATTCGCATGGCCTGGCACAGCGCGGGCACCTACCGGACCGCGGATGGTCGCGGCGGCGGCTCGACCGGCACGCAGCGCTTTGCGCCGCTGAACTCCTGGCCTGATAACGGCAACCTCGACAAAGCGCGCCGCCTGCTCTGGCCGATCAAGCAGAAATACGGCAACAAGATCTCCTGGGCCGATCTGATGATCCTTGCGGGCAATTGCGCCATCGAATCCATGGGCGGCAAGACCTTTGGCTTTGCCGGTGGCCGCGCCGATATCTGGGAACCCGAAGAAGACATCTATTGGGGTGCGGAGAAAGAGTGGCTGGCCACCAGCGACAAGGAAAACAGCCGCTATTCCGGTGAGCGCGATCTGGAAAACCCGCTGGCCGCCGTGCAGATGGGCCTGATCTATGTGAACCCCGAAGGGCCTGACGGCAATCCCGACCCGGTGGCTTCGGGCCGTGACGTGCGCGAGACCTTCGCGCGCATGGCGATGAATGATGAGGAAACCGTGGCGCTGGTCGCCGGGGGCCATACTTTCGGCAAGGCGCATGGTGCGGGCAATCCCGATCTGGTTGGGGCCGAGCCCGAAGGCGCCGCGATCGAACATATGGGGCTGGGCTGGATCAATCAGTACGGCTCGGGCAAGGCGGGTGACACCACCACCAGCGGCATCGAAGGCGCGTGGAAACCGAACCCGACCACCTGGGACAATGGCTATTTCGACGTGCTCTTCGGGTACGAGTGGAAGCTGGTCAAAAGCCCGGCTGGTGCCAACCAGTGGCAGGCGCAGGACGTGGCCGAGGAACATATGGTCATCGACGCCTTCGATCCCTCGAAGAAACATGCGCCGATGATGACCACGGCGGATATGTCGCTGCGCATGGACCCAATCTATGAGCCGATCTCGCGCCGCTTCCACGAGAACCCCGAAGAGTTCGCCGACGCTTTTGCCCGCGCATGGTTCAAGCTGACCCACCGCGATATGGGGCCGCGCGCGCTTTATCTCGGGGACGAGGTGCCGGCGGAGGAACTGCTCTGGCAGGATAACGTTCCGGCGGTGGACCACGCGCTGATTGATGCGGCGGATGTGGCTGATTTGAAGGCGAAAATCCTCGGATCGGGTCTCTCGACATCGGAGCTGGTCTCCACCGCATGGGCGTCGGCCTCGACCTTCCGCGGGTCGGACAAGCGGGGCGGTGCCAATGGCGCGCGCATCCGTCTGGCCCCGCAAAAGGACTGGGAGGTCAACCAGCCTGCACAATTGGCCCGTGTGCTGGACGTGCTTGAGGGCATTCAGACCGCCTTCAACGACTCTGCAAGCGGCGGCAAGAAAGTGTCGCTGGCCGATCTGATCGTGCTGGCAGGTGGTGCCGCAGTGGAACAGGCCGCCAAAGAGGCCGGTCACGCGGTCGAGGTACCCTTCGCCCCCGGTCGCACCGACGCTTCGCAAGAGCAGACCGATGTGGATTCCTTTGCCGTAATGGAACCTGCCGCTGACGGGTTCCGGAACTACCAGAAGGCCGAATACGCGGTCTCGGCTGAGGAACTGCTTGTCGATCGTGCGCAACTGCTGACACTGACCGCGCCCGAGATGACGGCGCTGGTGGGTGGCCTGCGCGTGCTGGGTGCAAATGCCGATGGGGCACCGCATGGTGTCTTTACAGATCAGCCGGGCAAGCTGACGAACGATTTCTTCGTCAATCTGGTCGATATGGGCACAGAGTGGAAACTGGCAGATGACGGTCTCTATGAAGGTCACGACCGGGCGAGCGGCGCGGTCAAATGGACCGGCACGCGGGTTGATCTGGTCTTTGGCTCCAACTCGCAATTGCGGGCTTTGGCCGAGGTCTATGCGCAGGATGACGGCGGCGCGCGCTTTGTTGGCGATTTCGTCGCGGCCTGGACCAAGGTGATGAATGCGGATCGATTCGATCTGACCTAAAGATGCGCCACTCACTCGCATCAGGGCGCGCCGGAAGCGGCGCGCCTTTTTTCGTGCCTCGCGCTATGCCTGCGGGCGTTTGATTGCGCGGGTAGTTTCGACCTGAATGCGGATCTGAGCCGCTACCGCTCCGTTCGCATCATCTATGGCACCACCCCCGCGCAGGAGGATTTTCTCAACATGGAGGTTTCTTAAGACGCACAAGTCGGAGTCTTCTTGTAGACTGTCCCGCAATACCCTCACTTTTTCAGAAAGATCACCTTGTCACACTGAACCCAGGAGGACGTGTCATGACCCGCATGACCGCAAAAGACTTCGATCAGGAACTTCTTGATCTCTACGATTTCTACGCCCACGGAAAGATCACCAAACGCGAATTCCTAGATCGTGCAGGCAAGTTTGCGGTCGGTGGCGTGACTAGCGCCGCACTGCTGAACATGCTCAGCCCCAACTACGCACTGGCCGAGCAGGTATCGTTCAATGACCCTGACATCCATGCGGAGTACGTCATGTATCCCTCGCCCAATGGCACGGGGGACGTCCGGGGCTATCTGGTGCGCCCTGCCGGAGTCGAAGGGCCCTTGCCTGCCGTTCTGGTCATTCACGAGAATCGCGGGCTCAACCCTTATATCGAGGATGTGGCGCGCCGACTGGCAAAGGCCGGTTTCATGGCACTGGCCCCAGATGGGCTGACCTCGGTCGGCGGCTATCCCGGCAATGACGCCGATGGGCGCGAGCTTCAGCGCACGGTTGACCGGACCGAGCTGATGAACGACTTCTTCGCGGGTTTCGAATATCTGCTAACGCGCGAGGACAGCACCGGCAAGGTCGGTGCGGTCGGGTTCTGCTATGGCGGAGGTGTTGTGAGCGCCATCGCTGTGGCGTACCCGGAGCTTGCTGCCGGGGTGCCGTTCTACGGGCGTCAGCCCGCAGCAGAGGATGTGTCAAAGATCAAGGCGCCCTTGTTGATCCAGATGGGTGAACTCGATGAGCGCATCAACGCGGGCTGGCCTGATTTCGAAGCGGCCTTGAAAGCCAACGGCAACGTCTATGAAGCGTATATCTACGAAGGGGCGAACCACGGTTTCCACAATGACAGCACGCCGCGATATGACGAGGCCATGGCTGAATTGGCTTGGGATCGGACGATTGATTGGTTCAATACCTATCTGAGATGATCTGACAGCGGCTGGCGCCAACGCTCTGCCTTGTAGCTATCCAAACACGAAGGGGCCAGCTTGCGCCGGCCCCTTCCAACTCTTCGGAAACCCGGGTCAATCGCCGTCGGCCACCCCTTCGGCCCGGGCGCGGGCGCGGCGGGCGCGGTAGCTGGGCAGCACCACCAGGACCACCGCAAAGATCAGCAGCCCCAGCGTCATCGGACGTGACCAGATGAATCCCATCCCGTCATAAAGCTGCATCGCGCGCGAGAAGTTGTTCTCCAGTAGCGGGCCGAGGATGAATCCGATCAGCAGCGGTGCCAGCGGGTAATCGGCAAAGCGCAGGATCGTCGCGCAGATGCCGAAGCCTACCAGGATCAGTAACTCCGTTGCGTTGTTCTGCCCGATATAGGCCCCCATCAGGGTAAAGAACAAAATGAACGGGATCAGGAAGTTGCGCGGCACCGCCAGCACCTTGGCGATATAGGGGATCAGCGGCAGGTTCAGGATTAGCAGAACCAGGTTGCCTAGATACATCGAGATGATGACCGCCCAGAAGATCTGCGGCTCATCCACCATCAGGCGCGGGCCGGGCGAGACGTTGAGCGCAATCAGCGCACCGAGCAGGATCGCGGTGGTGCCCGAACCGGGAATACCAAGCGTCAGCAGCGGCACGAAAGATCCGGTACAGGCGGCGTTGTTGGCGCTTTCCGGTGCGGCGATGCCTTTGATCGCGCCTTTGCCGAACTGCTCCTGCTCTTCCTTGGGGGCAATGTTGCGTTCGACCGCGTAGCCGAGGAAGGACGCGATGGTTGCCCCTGCACCCGGCAGAACGCCGATGAAGAAGCCTTGCAGCGACTGGCGGCCAATCACCGGCGCGATGCTTTTTGCCTCCTGCCGGTTGATGCGCAGATTGGTGATCTTGCCGCCATCCTCACCATCGCCGGTTTTGGACCGGCTCGGGTCGAGCACAAGATAGATCGCCTCGGGCAAGGCAAACATCGCCATGGCCAGCGTGATGAAGCCGAAGCCAGATTGCAGGTCCATGATCCCCATGGTGAAGCGCGGCATGTTGAACAGAACGCCTTCGCCCACGGTGGCCATTATCAGACCCAGGAAGGTCATCAGCAATGCCTTGGCCACCTGTCCGGTGCCCGCGAATGCGGCAATAGCCGAAAGTCCCACCACCATCAGGGCGAAATATTCGGACGAGTGAAAAAGCAACGCTACCGAGGCCAGCATGGGCGCGAAGATCATCAGCAGGATCGCCCCAATCGAGCCCCCTGCAAAGGACGAGATCGCGGCCACGGTCAATGCCTTGCCCGCCTGGCCGGATCGGGCGAGCGGATAGCCGTCAAAGCTGGTAGCCACGGTTGACGCGACCCCCGGCGCGTTGATCAGAATGGACGAGGTCGATCCGCCAAAGACAGCGCCGTAATAGACGCCCGCCAGCAGGATCAGCGCGGTCGAGGGATCGCCGATGGTGATCGCCACAGGGATCATGATCGCGATAATCGACATCGGGCCAAGACCCGGCAACATGCCGATGAAGGTCCCGATCAGACAGCCGCCAATGACCATCATGATATTGGTGAATGTAAAGGCCGTTGCGAGGCCCGTCATAATGCCTTCAAACATGTCAGCCTCCGCTTGCTACGCTGTTCATGAAGCCGGGCAGAGGGCTCAGGAAGATGCCCAGAACCGCATCGACCAGGTACCAAACACAGCCCGCCGCGATCGCGGCAACCACCGCCATCAACACAAATCGCCGCTCGCCCAGGATGAAAGATCCCAGAAACAGGAACAGGAAGGTCGCCGCCAGAAAGCCCAGAGGCCGCAAGAGCAGCGCATAGGCCACCATCAGTCCCAGCAGCATCAGTGCTTGACCGACATTGTAGTCGCCCAGCCGAGACAGGTTGATATCGGCGGCGTCTTTTTTCTCGGGCGCTTTTTCAAGCCCCAGAACAATTGCCAGCGAGAACAGGATGGCACCCACGGCCAGAACCTTGGGAAAGCTCGACGGCCAGATCGGGCTGCGTTGCATGATCGGTGGCAACACCGAGTCCATGGTGAAATAGGCGGCATAGCCATAGGCCATGCAGACCAGAAGAATGACAAAGGCGATCCAGCGATCCAGCGCCATCTCGGTGTCCCTCCCTTTGTTTTAAAAAAACGCCCGGGGATTTTGGTGCCCCGGGCGCTGCTTAGTGAGTGGCTTAAGCCCGGATCAGAGGAAGCCCAGCTTCTTCATCAGATCGCCAATGGTCTGTTCCTGGCCTTCGAGGAAGACCTTGAAGTCGTCGCCATTGTTGTGGATGTCGACCCAGCCGTTCCGGTCACGCACTTCCGCCCATTCGGGTGTCGCGTACATTGCTTCGATCGCGGCCTGATAGGCGGCCAGCTTGTCCTCGGGCAGGCCGGGGGCAGCAAAGAAACCGCGCCAGTTCACGAAGGTGGTGTCGTTGCCCTGCTCTTTCATGGTGGGTGCATCGGGGAACGCATCTACGCGCTCGTCCGCGGTCACGCCGATGATCTTCACCTCACCGGCCTTGGCCAGTTCCACCGCTTCTGAGAACCCGGTAGACACCGCCTGAACCTCGCCCGAGAGCAGGCCCGCCATGGTGGCGCCACCGCCATCATAGGGGACGTATTTCATCGCAACCGGGTCTGCTCCGGCGGATTCCATCACCATGGCCGCAACCAGATGGTCCATACCACCGGGAACCGAGCCACCGCCCACGGCCGTGCCGTTGGGGTCTGCTTTGAAGGCTTCGATCAGACCATTGAGGTCTTGAATGTCGCTATCCGCAGGGACCACAAGTGCTGCATAATCACCAATGGTACCGGCAACCAGCGTCAGATCGCGGAAGCTCTGCGGGAATACGCCTGTCAGCGAGCGGATCACGATGGGGGTCGAGTTGACCATCAGCGTGCCATGCTGGCTGTTGGCATTTTCGATCAAATACCCGATCGCCTTGCCGCCGCCACCGCCGGACATGTTTTCGTAAGATGCAGTGCCCACAAGCCCTGCCTTGGTCAGTGCTTCACCAGTGCCGCGCGCGGTGCCATCCCAGCCGCCGCCTGCGCCGCCGGGGATGAGGAAGTGGATGCTCTCTACGACCTGATCCGCCGCCATTGCCGCCTGGCCCCCAAAGCTCAGCGCAGCCACAGTCGCAGCCATCATGACCCGGCGGGTCACGTTCAGTTTTGTCATGGTGTCCTCCCGTTTGACAAAAGGCGGCCGGGCCGCCCATCACTGGAGTCAAACACGCGAAGCTGACACAAACCTGTCGCGGCGGACGAAAGCGAAGGCTCAAGGATGCGGTTCCTGCTGGTAGAAGACTCGATGACGCTCGCCTCTGCGGTGCTGGACCGGTTGCGTCTGGACGGTCATGTTGTGGATCATGCACCGGATGTGGAACAAGCGCGCGCCTTTGCCGAGGCGGCCGATTACGATTTGATTTTGCTGGATATTATGCTGCCCGATGGCGATGGGCGCGACTTCCTGAAATCGCATCGGCAGGCCCGCAACGAGACGCCCGTAATCGTATTGACCGCGCGGTCTGCAGTGTCGGACAGGGTCAGTGTTCTGGACCTTGGCGCGGATGACTACATCACCAAACCGTTCGACTTTTCCGAGCTTGAGGCCCGTTGCCGCGCGGTTCTCAGGCGGCGGGGCGGGGGGGCATCGACCGTCCAGCGATTCGGTGATGTCACCTTCGATCCGCTGGCCGGGACACTTACCGTGGGCGATCGTCGTGTCAGCCTGCGCAACAAGGAATTGCGTCTGCTGGAGATTTTCCTGAGCGCGCCGGACCGCATCTTTTCCAAACCCAAACTGGTCGACCGCCTGTTCAGCTATGACGAGGATGTCTCGGACAATGCGATCGAGGTCTATGTGGGTCGGTTACGCAAGCATCTGGTCGGATCAGACGTAGAAATCGTCACGGTGCGCGGTATGGGCTACAGGATTTCACGCGCATGAGCCGTGCGGCACAGATCAGCGGCTCGATCCGCCGCCGCCTGATCGGGCAATTGGTACTGGGTTCCGCTGTGCTGGCGGCTGTGCTGGTTCTGCTGGTGACCAATCTGGCCCGTAACGTGGCGCAGGACACGCAGGACAGCATCCTGATGGCCAGTGTGACCTCGATCCTCGATACGATGACGGTGCGCGACGGCGAGATTTCCGTCGATCTACCCTATGCCGCGCTGTCAATGCTGGGAAATGTCAGCGAAGATCGCGTGTTCTATCGCATTCTGGCCGATGGCCAGCTTTTGACCGGCTATGAGGATCTGCCCGATCCCGGTGATCCGGGCCGCGATGGCGGCTATATCACCGCGCCTTATGCCGGGACCGAAGTACGCATGGCCACGGCTGAGCGCCGCCTGTCTGTTGCGGGGACGCCGATCATGGTCACCGTCTCTGTTGCTCAGACCCGGCAGGGGTTGATGCAGACCCTTGCGCAGGTCTCGCGCAGGGGCGCAGCGGTGGGCATCGGCTTCTTTGTGCTGGCGGCTTTGCTGGCCGTGTTGACCACCGAATTCGGCCTGCGGCCGCTGCGCGATCTCGCAGGCGCCGTGTCACGGCGCGGCCCAAAGGATTTGCGTTCGGTCAAAGGCCCGGTGCCGCAGGAAATGGCCCCGCTGGTTATCTCGCTCAATTCGTTCATTGACCGGCTGCGCTATTCCTTGTCCCGGTCCGAGGACTTCATTGCCGAAGCGGCGCATCGCGTGCGCACGCCGCTCTTCACCGTGCGCACGCAGGCCGAAATCGCGCTCAGGCGTGTCGAGCGCCCCGAAAACCGCGCCGCGATCAAAGAGATGATCCGGGCGCTTGATGAAAGCTCGCGCGCCGCCGGACAGCTACTGGATCACGCGATGGTCACTTTCCGCACCGACCATCTTGAGAAGGAGCGGGTGCTGCTCACCGAACTGGCCGAAGAACTGGTCGACCGGCTGCGCCCGGTTGCCGATCTGCGCGATATCGGGCTTTCGATGCAGAGCGAGGGCACACCAGAGGTGCTGGGCGATGCGGTGCTGATCGAAAACGCCCTGCGCAATGTGCTGGATAACGCGATCAAATACTCCGCGCCCGATAGCGACGTGGATATCCGTATCGGGCGCGAGGCGTCCGATTGCTTCATCATGGTGAGAGATCATGCCGGTGGCTTCCCCGAAGGGGCCTTGCACCGCATGACCGAGCGCTTTGCGCGCGGCGACAATGCCGGTGGCACGGTTGGTTCGGGCCTTGGCCTGACTATCGCACGCGAGGTGTTGGAAGCGCATGGTGGCAGGCTTACCCTTGAAAACAAAGGAGATGGCGCATGCGTCACGCTGTGGTTCCCGGCCTCCTGATTTCGTTCTGGCTCAGCTATGCCAGCGCGCTGCATGCCTATGAAATCGAAGATGAACTGATGGTGGGTGATCCGGATGCGGATGCCCAATTGCGCATCCTTTCGACCACCGATATTGACTTGTTCGAGCCTTTCCTGGCCGCATTTGTCGCCGCAAATCCCGAGATTGCCATCGATTATGTGGTCGCCAGCAGCGCCGAGGTGATGAAGGCGGTGCAGGGGGGCGAGCCATTTGATCTGGTTCTGTCTTCGGCCATGGATCTGCAGACCAAACTGTCCAATGACGGGTACACCCAGCCCTATAGTTCGGCCGCCACCGATCTGGTGCCGGATTGGGGCAACTGGCGCGATCACCTCTTTGCCTTTTCGCAGGAAACCGTGACGCTGGTCATCTCGCCCGCCGCCTTCGAGGGACTCGACATCCCGCAAACACGGCAGGACCTGATCCGCCTGCTGCGCGACCACGAAGACCGGTTCCGGGGGCGTATCGGCACTTATGACATCTCGCAGAGCGGGGCGGGCTATCTCTTTGCCACGCAGGATGCGCGCGCCTCGGAAAGCTATTGGCGGTTGTCCGAGGTGATGGGCAATCTCGGCACGCGGTTCTTTTGCTGCACCAGTGAGATGATCGAGAAGGTGGCCACAGGCGAGATCGCCATGGCCTACAACGTGCTGGGCAGCTACGCCACTGCCCGCACCGACCTTGCCGACGGTATCCGTATCGTCGAGTTGCAGGATTACACGATCATGATGCTACGAACCGCCGCCATCCTGCGTGACGCCCCCAACCCACAGGCGGCAGGCCTGTTCATCGACCACCTGATCCGCGCAGCCTGGGGGCCTGCCGAGCTTGACTATTACCCATTCCCCCGCTTTCCCGCACCGGAGGGCGCGGTCAGCGCCACCCGCCGCCCAATCCGGCTGGGGCCGGGGCTGCTGGTCTATCTCGACGGCTTGAAACGCCGTGCCTTTCTGTCGGAATGGCGTGATGCGATGCGGTGGTAAGCTTGGCGTTAGTCCTGAAACGCAGTGGCCAGAGGGGCGGGCAGATCGAACTCGGTCAACACGCGCGCGCGCGCCTCAGATGACATCTTGCGTGCCGTCTTCTGCACGATGCTTTCAATCTTCTCCGGTGAGTGTTTCTCGGCGAAAGGGGCAAAATACCATTTCAGGAAAACGAAACAGATCACATCCTCAAGCGCCTGCACCTCGGTGTCGCGCTTGATGCCTTGTTTGCGCAGCATCCGGCCCGCAGCCTCGGTATCTTCGACGCCATAGCCCTCGGTTTCCATCAGGGTGCAGACCACCTCCGCGTGATGTTCGGCCTGCGCGCGCCGCCAGGCCAGATATCCGGCGCGGCCTTCGGGATATTCGCTGCGCGCCAGTTTCCAGCGTTCCACATGCTGGCCGCGCGCCGCGATCTGCAGCGGTTCAGAGGCATCAGGGAACAAGCGTGCCAGTTCCTCGCTCATGCGCTGACCATAAAGCAGCGCCTCGGGCTGGCCCTCATCCTGGCGCGGGTCTTTGGCATTGGCGGCGTCGATGGCGTCGATCACGCGGGCGAGGGCAGTGGTCATGGCGGACTCCAGCTGTGGCTGTCTTAACAATCGGCCCTATTGGCGCAGCGTTTTCCGGGCTTGTCCAGTTATGCTAACCGGCCATCTCCTGCGGCGGAATGATCGCGCCGCGATGCGCGATCACCCGCGCTGCCAGATTGTGGCCGCGCCGCATCGCCTCGTGATCCGAGCCGCCCTCGGCAATGGCCGCCAGATAGCCCGCATTGAAACTGTCACCGGCGGCGGTGCTGTCGATCACCTGATCCACCCGCGCCAGACCATCCGGCACCGATCCATCGGCCAGGCTCAACGGCCCCTCGGCCCCGCGTTTCAGCGCCCCACGTTTTACGCCGGCCTTGGTCAGCCGGGCCAGAACCGCGTTCTCATTGCTGTCTCCAAACAGCGCCATTTCATCATCGACCGAGGGCATTGCGAGATCGGACGACCTCCAGAACCGCATGGTCCAGTCGCGCGCTGTTTCGGAATCTTCCCACAGCGTTGGCCGGTAATTGCTGTCAAAGGCTAACCACCCCCCCGCTTCGCGGAACCTGTCGATCCGCTCGGCCAGCAGGGCGCGGACCGCATCAGGCAGGATCGCAAGCGTAATGGCCGAAAGATAGACCAGATCGAACTGATCCAGCACATCCGGTGTTACTTCGCACGGCGCAGAAAACAATGTGCGCGCCGCCGAATCCGAGCGCCAGTAGGTAAAACTGCGCTCACCGCTTGCATCGGTGTCGATGGCGTAGAGGCCGGGGGATTTGTCCGCGCGCCGCTCGATATGCGTCGTGTCGAGGTCATGCGTGGCCATATCGTCCAGAATACGCGTCGAGAACCGGTCGGTCCCAAGCGCAGTCACATAAGAGACAGTCGTGTCCGCCCCGGGCAGCAAGCGTTTGAGGTAGACGGCAGTGTTATAGCTGTCCCCGGCGATGCCCAGCCGGGTTTGGCCCTGTGGATCGGTCGACAACTCGATCATCACTTCGCCGATGCAGGCAAGCCTGCGGATGCTACGCTTGGGCGTCATGGTCGGGGTCTCTCCGTCAGGGTCAGATATCGCCAAATGTGGCCCGTACCTGTGCCCAGGCTTCGGCAAGGTGGTCGCGCAGGGCCGCTTCGGCAGCATCGGGATCGCGCATCAGGATGCCTTCGAAGATCGCCTGATGCGCCTCGTAATTACGCTGGTTGCGCTCGGGCAGCCGTGGCATGCGCATCCATTGCGGCGCGAGCCAGGTGGTATAGGCGCGTTGCACCGCAGGCAGGACCGGGTTGCCCGAAATGTTGAAGAACACGGCATGGAATTGGGTGTCGGTCAGATAAAACAATTCGGAGTCGTTAATCGCCATCCGGTTTTCGTCCAGCGCATATTTGAGCGCTGCGATGTCATCACGCGTCGCGTCCTTTGCGGCCTCGCGCACCAGGGCGGCCTCGACCATGATGCGGGTCTCAAACAGATTGCGCACGCCGCCCGGCTGATTCAGCAGATGCCCGACCACGCCGCTGATCGTTGCTATCGCAGTGTCAAAGCCCGGCTTGCGCACCACGGGGCGGTACCGGGGCCGGGTCTCGACCAGGCCCCTGCTCGACAACGTCTGCACCGCCTCACGGACCACCGTGCGCGAGATGTCGAACTCTTCCATCAACTCGCGTTCCGAGGGCAACGGGTAGCCGTCCGCCAATCGGCCGGATCTGATCCTGTCTTCCAGTGACTGAACGATCTGGTCAGCGGCCCGACCCGATCTTGCGCCTGTGTTCAAATCTGTGACTCCTGTCTCACGAGCCCCTCGGCTGGCAGAGTTGGCGAAACGCCTCATTTTGTCATACAAAATGGGCGCGAGAAATGCAATATGGGCGAGATTGCGAGGGATTTTCTGGAAATGCTCTAGGTTTGGTTGTACCAAATTATTCAGCCAACATCTTGCGCACCCGCTAGAGCAGCGAGGCGCATTCCGGTACCGGAGATTTGACCCGGCCGGAGCGCTTATGCAGCAAGAGGTTTTCCGCCGCCAATTGTCCCATCGCGGCACGGGTTTCCACGGTCGCGCTGCCAATATGCGGTGTAAGGATCGCGCGGGGATGGGCGCGCAGGGCGTGAGGGATGTGAGGTTCGTTCTCGAACACATCCAGCCCCGCCCAACCAAGGTGACCCTCCTGCAGTGCCACTACAAGCGCTGCCTCGTCGACAACTGAGCCGCGCCCGACATTGATCAGAACGCCTTGGGGACCCAGTGCGGCGATGACCTCGGCATTCACCATGTGCCGCGTGGCGGCACCACCTGGTATCACGCAGATCAGCGCATCCACGGAATGGGCCAGCTTGACCAGATCGTCATAAAACGCATAGCCGACATCCTTGCGCGCACGGGCCGTGTAGCAAATGGTACAGCCGAAAGCTTCGAGCTTTCGGGCAATCGCCATACCGATTCGGCCCAATCCCAGAATGCCGACGGTCCGCCCATCTGCGCTCTGAGCCAGGGGCAGTTCGCCCTCGGTTTGCCACCGACCTGTCCGGGCCTGTGCCATTTGAGCTTCCCAGTTGCGGTAGCAGGACAGGTAAAGCAGCAAGGCGGTGCTGGCGACCTCTTCGTTCAGCACATCCGGAGTATGGGTGACCAGCACCCCGCGCTCGACCACTGCATCGGTGTCGATTGCGTCATACCCGACACCGTTGCTTGAAATCAGTTCCAGCGCGGGCAGAGTGTTCAGATAGGCGGCAGGCAGGCCCAAATGCCCGTCGGTCAACACATATCGGATACCTGCGCCATTTTTGTCCAGCCAGAGCTGCGGATCAGCCATGTCCGATACGTGATGCAGCGTAAAGTCTGCATCTAACAGGGCGCGCATGTGTTCGGTCAGCGGGGCTAAAACAAGAAGGTCACTCATCCCGATTTCAGTGATTGTCTCTAGGCAGCGATTTGCGCGAGATGTCTCGATATTCTGGTGCATCCCGCAACACCATGCCCTTGTCGAAAGGCTGCACGAGTTCGCGGAAATACTGCTGCCAGGGCGACTGGCTATCCGGGACAGGATAGCCGCCCCGCGCCTGCAAATCCGCCCTGCGCGCCGCCAGTTCTGACTCGTCCACCAGCATATCCGCCGTCCCTTTGCTCAGGTCGAACCTGACCCGATCCCCGGTCCGCAGCAGCGCCAGACCGCCGCCATCCGCCGCCTCGGGCGAGGCGTTCAGAATGGACGGCGAGCCGGAGGTTCCCGATTGCCGCCCATCGCCGACACAAGGCAGCGCGTCGATCCCGCGTTTCAGCAGATAGGCGGGGGGGCGCATGTTCACCACCTCGGCCCCGCCGGGATAGCCCTTGGGGCCCGCGCCACGCATGAACAGGATGCAGGTCTCGTCGATCTCTTCTGCCGGGTCATCGATTCGGTGATGAAAATCCTCCGGCCCGTCGAAGACCACCGCGCGCCCTTCAAAGGCGTTTGGATCATCGGGGTTTGACAGGTAGCGGGCGCGGAAATCCGCGCTGATGACGCTGGTTTTCAGGATCGCGCTGTCAAACAGGTTGCCCTTGAGGTTGATGAATCCCGCCTCAGGTTTCAACGCCTGAGCAAGGGGCCGGATAACGTCTGCATTGCCCGAGCGCACAGATCGGCAATTATCACCCATGCTATGCCCGTTTGCGGTGATCGCCCCAGGGTGGGGTAGCAGCCCGGCCGCCAGCAACTCTCCGATCACCGCCGGCACGCCCCCGGCGCGGTGGTAGTCTTCACCCAGATAGGTACCGGCAGGCTGAAGATTGACCAGCAAAGGCACCTGATGGCCCACTGCCTGCCAGTCGTCATTGTCCAGCGGCACGCCCAGATGCCGGGCGATGCCGTTGAGGTGGATGGGTGCATTGGTCGACCCGCCGATGGCGGAGTTGATGACGATAGCATTCTCGAAGGCCGCGCGGGTCATGATGTCGCTGGGGCGCAAGTCCTCCCAGACCATGTCTACGATCCGTCTGCCAGTCTCATAGCTGATCTGCCCGCGCTCGCGATAGGGCGCAGGGATTGCCGCCGCGCCGGGCAGTTGCATGCCAAGCGCTTCGGCCAGCGAATTCATCGTGGTTGCCGTGCCCATCGTGTTGCAATAACCCACCGAAGGGGCTGACGCAGCAGCGATCTCCATGAACTCGTTATCGTCGATCTCACCGGCGGCCAGCAATTCGCGCGCCTTCCAGATCACGGTTCCCGACCCGGCACGCTCGCCTTGGTACCAGCCGTTCAGCATTGGCCCGACGCTCAGCGCAATGGCGGGCACATTCACCGTGGCGGCGGCCATCAGCAGCGCAGGCGTGGTCTTGTCACAGCCGATATTCAGCACCACTCCGTCGATCGGATAACCGAACAGCGTCTCGACCAGTGACAGATAGGCGAGGTTGCGGTCTAGCATGGCCGTGGGCCGCTTGCCGGTCTCCTGTATGGGGTGCACGGGGATCTCCAGCGGTGTGCCGCCCGCTGCGATGATCCCGTCGCGCACGCGCTTGGTCAGTTCCAGATGGTGCCGGTTGCACGGGCTCAGGTCGCTTCCGGTCTGGGCAATGGCGATGATCGGCTTGCCGGATTGCAGCTCTTCCCGGGTCAGCCCGTAGTTCAGATAGCGCTCAAGATAGAGCGCGGTCATCTCCGGGTTTTCCGGGTTCATGAACCATTGCCGTGATCGCAGGTCTTCGGGCTTTACTTTCGCCATGATTTCCCCTCCCATGAGTTTTGTCGGACCAAATTTGACGTTAGCGCAATCAGACAGGAAGCGGCGCGGGGCTGCAAGGGCGAATTTTGGCCTGTAGCTTTACGGAGATGCCATCTGGTCGACTGGGAAAGGGGACGGGATATGCAATCAGAACTGAAAGTCGCGGTGCTAGGGACCGGTTTGATGGGATTTCCGATGGCTCGGAACCTCTGTTCTGGGGGCTTTGACATTGCCGTATGGAACCGCAGCGCCGACAAGGCCGCACCCTTGGCCGGCTTCGGTGCGCGGGTCGCCGCCACGGCTGCTGATGCGGTCGCCGGGGCGCATGTCGTGATCAGCATGCTGTCGGATGGCGCGGCGGTGCTGGATCTTGCCGGGCAGGAAGATCTGCGCGCGGCATTGGGGCAGGGGGCGACATGGATCGACATGTCCAGCACCAAACCGCAGGAGGCGCGGGCGCTGGCGACCAGCTTGCAGCAGATCGGCGTTCAGGTGCTGGATGCGCCCGTCTCGGGCGGAACGCGTGGGGCAGAGCAGGCAAGCCTTGCCATCATGGTCGGTGGCGCCCCGGAGGTGCTGGAGCACGCCCGTCCCGTCCTGCAGGCGCTGGGGAGGCCGGTACATGTGGGGCCAACCGGGTCGGGGCAATTGGCGAAACTTGCCAATCAGACCATCGTTGCCATCACCATCGGCGCCGTGGCCGAGGCCACGCTGCTGTTGGAGGCTGGCGGGGCGGATGTGGCGGCGGTGCGTGACGCGCTGAAAGGCGGATTTGCCGACAGCACCATCCTGCAACAGCACGGTGCTCGGATGAGCGCCCGTGATTTCGCGCCGGGCGGGCCCTCGCATTTGCAGGTCAAGGACCTGGACAACGCTTTGGCAGAGGCAGAGGGTCTGAGCCTTGTGTTGCCCACGGCCAGCGCAATCCGTGACCGGTTCCAACGATATGTGAGTGGTCTGGATGGCGGCGAGCGTGATCATTCGGGCCTGTATGAGGAATTGCTGGACTTGAATGGATTGAAATCATGAGACAGGTTCTGATTCTCGGCGGCGGTGGCATGGTCGGGCAAAAGTTGTTGTCGCGACTGATGGCAGACGGTTTGAACGGTGATCGCGACCTACAGGTCACGTTGCACGACCTCGCATTTGCGGGGGCAGCCCCAGAAGGCGTGGCTCAGGTCACGGGCGATCTGTCGCAAACGGGCGCGGTCGCAGCGCTGACTCAAGCGCGCCCTGACGTGATCTTCGATCTCGCCTCGATTGTGTCAGGCGAAGCCGAACGCGATTTCGACAAAGGGTGGCAGGTCAACATGTTCGCAATGTGGCACCTGCTGAGCGCCATCAAGGCTGAACACGCGGCCAGTGGCGGAACCTATTGCCCCCGTTTGGTTTTTACTTCGTCGATCGCGGTGTTCGGGGGGCCTTATCCCGATAAGATCGACGATACGTTCCTGTCGGCGCCGCAAACCAGCTATGGGGCGCAGAAAGCCGTGAGTGAAGCGATGCTGAACGATTTCAGCCGCAAGGGGTTTCTTGAGGGCATCTCGATCCGTCTGCCCACGATCACGGTGCGTCCGGGCAAGGCGAACCTAGCTGCCTCGTCCTTCTTTTCCTCAATCATCCGTGAACCGCTCAATGGCCAGATTGCGATCCTGCCGGTGCCAGACACCGTGCGCCACTGGCATGCCTCGCCCCGATCCGCAGCGGGGTTTCTGACCCATGCCGCAACGCTGGATCTGGAGCGTCTGGCGGGGCGAAGGGCACTCAACATGCCGGGGCTGAGTTGCACGGTCGCCGAGCAGATAGAGGCGCTGCGCCGGGCCGCTGGTCAATCGGCGGTCGATCTGATCCGCTATGAACCAGACACTGAGATCATGCGCATCGTCGAAGGATGGCCGCGCGATTTCGACACCGTTCGGGCGCGTGATCTGGGGTTCGTGGCCGAGCGCAGTTATGACGAGATCATTGCGGTCTATATGGCCGATGACATGGGCCGGGCCTAAATATCGGCCCGGCTGTGCTCGGATGGCAGCAGGTTGCGCGACAGGTGATTGTGGATGCGCTGCCGGATGAGGTCCTCGTCATGAGCCAATGCTGCTTCGAGAATTCCGCGATGCTCTTCGACGTTTTCCGCGATATAGGAAAACTCCCGGTCGCTACTGATCATCTGCTGGCGGAACTGTTGGTATATCCGCGCATGGGTCTGTTTGAGAACGTCCGATCCGCAGGCTTCGATCAGGGTCTGGTGAAACTCCAGCTCCGCCTCGGTCCAGAGCGTCAGCAGCTTGGGTGCGCCCATGCCACCGCCAATCCGGCTTTCGATATGGGACAGTTTGTGATGCGCCGCCGCCAGGCGCGCCTCCCATGCGACACCGCCATTGCGGATCGACCGGCACGCCCCTTCCGATTCCAGAAGGATTCGGAATTGCGTCAGATCATGCTGAAGGGCGGGTGAGCGCTGCGGGATGCGAAAGCCGCGCTGCTCCTGAAAATCGACAAGCCCCACGGTGGACAAGCGGAACAGGGCTTCGCGCACCGCGCTGGCGGAACAATTGCAGTCTTTTCGCAACGCTTCCGGCCTAAGCCGTTGTCCCGGCGCGAATTCCCCATTCACAACGCGGTCGCGCAGAATGTCATGAAGCGAGGGCGTCGGGGTCATGAAGCTGCTCCAAATTACTGGTTTAAAATACGCAAAGAATTTCGCGGAACAACTTGATTTACGAAATTTTTCAAAACCGCACAATTATCTTGTCAGAAAATCGGGGCCTGACTAGTTTAGTCATACCAAATTCGGCGGAGGGAAGAGGAGCCGTCCGTCGAATCTGAAAAACCAGGGAGGACATAATGAAATTACTCAGGACATTTTCGGTTGCAGTATCGGCTGCGGCTTTATCGGTTGGGGCGGCGCTTTCGGCCTCGGCAGAGACCACCACGCTGCGCATTCAGACCCATTTCTCACCCGAGACGCTGTCTGGCCAACTGGCCAAGAAATTTGTCGATGATGTCACCGCCATGTCCAATGGTGAGATTGAAATCGAGATGTTTTATTCCTCTGCCGTCGTAAAATCGGCTGAGACTTTTGACGCGGCCGCGACCGGCATTCTCGATTGCGACATGACCGGCGGGGCCTATCAGACCGGCAAGAACCCGGCATTCCAGTTCGCGGGCGACCTGATGGGCGGCTATGCCAACCCCTATCAGCAGATGGCCTGGCTATTGCATGGTGATGGTCGTGAGAAGATCAACGAGCTCTATAACGGCCACAACATGCAGTTCATTGGCTGGTGGATTCCGGGGCCTGAATCGCTGTCTTCGACCAAGCCGATCAGCAGTGTCGAAGATTTCAAGGATTGGAAATTCCGCTCGCCTCCGGGCATGGCGACACTGGTATTCAAGAATCTCGGTGCCTCGCCCATCGTGATGGATTTCAACGAAATCTTCACAGCGCTGGAAACCGGTATCATCGACGGTGCGGATGCGGCCAACCTGACCAACAACATTGGTCTGGGCCTTTATGACATCGCCAAGCATACCAACTATCCGGGCTTCCACTCGATGCCGGCTGACCATCTGGCCTGCCGCATGGATGTGTGGGAGGCAATGCCAGACCACCACAAGGCCATCATGGAAGTGGCCATGGATTCGCTGGCGCTGCACAACGCCACGCTGAACGAGGTCAAGAACGCGCAGAACGCCAAGCTGCTGCGGGATCAGGGCGTGAACCTCTATGAATGGTCGCCCGAAGAGCTTGCTAAGTTCCGCCAGGCGGTGAAGGCCGGTTGGACGGAGTTTGCCACCACGCCGGAATCCAAGGAACTGCTGAACAGCCATATCGAGTTCCTGACCGGCATGGGTGCGATGTAACCCAGCACACGTGCTTTGCACAATATGCGAAGGCCGGCAGGGCGCAGACAGCCCTGCCGACTTATCCAAAATCTGACAACCGATATCTGACAGACTGGCGCAGGATGAAGATCACCGGGATCACCAGCCATGTGCTGCAGTACGACCTGCCGGAACCGTTGGGCTATTCGCAGCAATATTACAGCAAACGCAGCGCACATCTGGTCAGGGTTGAGACCGATGCAGGGCTGACCGGCTGGGGAGAGTGCTTTGGCCCCGGATCTGTGGCATTGGCCAATAAAACCATCGTCGAGCGCGTAATTCAGCCCATGGTGCTGGGTATGGACGCACTGGACCGCGATGTGATCTGGCACAAGGTCTACAATCTTCTGCGTGATCACGGGCAGAAAGGCATGCCAATGCAGGCATTGTCCGGGGTCGATATCGCGCTTTGGGACGTTGCGGGCAAGGCGGCGGGCCTGCCCGTGCATAAGCTGATCGGCGGCGCCCATCGCAGCGATGTTCCGGTCTATGGCTATGGCATGATGCTGCGCGATGAACCCGTCGCTGACCTGGCCCGCCGGTTCGAGGATGAGGCCGTCGCAATTCGCGAAATGGGCTTTGTCGCCACCAAGATGAAGGTCGGGTTCGGCCCGAAACCGGATATCGCACTGGCCCAAGCTGTGCGCCGCAGCGTCGGAGATGACTTCCCGTTTATGGTCGATGCTAACCATTGTTATACGACCAGCGATGCCTTCTATGTCGGGCGGGCGCTGGAGGAACTGGACGCCTATTGGTTCGAAGAACCCGTCGCGCCCGAAGATCATGACGGCTATCGCGAGTTGCGGGCGGGGCTGAAGATCAACATCTCGGGTGGCGAGGCAGAGTTCGGGCGCTGGGGCTGGCGCCAGATACTGGAGAACCGGGGGCTGGACATCGCCCAGCCAGAGGTTTGCGCATTGGGAGGCATCACCGAATACCTGCGGGTGCTGGCGCTGTGCCACGCGCACTTCACGCCGGTGGTGAACCATGTCTGGGGCTCGGCCATCGCGGTGGCGGCGAACTTACAGCTTCTGGCGGCGATGCCGCCGATGCCGGGTGGGCTGCACCCGTGGGAGCCGATGCTCGAATTCGACACGACCGACAACAGGTTCCGCGACGAATTGCTGACCGAGCCGCTCGATATTCAGCGACAGGTTCAAAAGAACGGTGGTCGCGTGACGGTACCGACCGGGCCGGGCCTGGGCGTTGAGCCTGACCCGGATATCATCCGGCACTATGAGATCACATAAGAAAGGGAGGGGACGTCTTGAAAGAGGAAACCGGTGGATTTTGGGAATGGGTGATCCCCTTTGCCTTTCTGATCTGCACGGGCTGGGCGATCTGGCACACGCCCGCCTACATTCTGGATTTCATCCCGCCAGACAATCCCAGCCTGTTCGACCAGATGAGCGAATTGCATCAACGCAAGGATGTGGTCCCCGGACTGCCGGGGCTGTTCGGCGGGTTTGCCGATGTGCTGGACTGGGCCGCGCTAGTGCTGATCCCGATCATCTTCGTGATCGGCTGTCTGAACGTGAAGGTCGCGCCGATGGAATACCCGCATTGGCGCTCGATCGACCGGATCGCCCTGTTCATCGGCCGGGTCACGATGATGATGATCATCTCTATGACCGGCGTGATGCTCTATGAGGTGTTCCTGCGCTACGTGATTGAGGCCCCGACGCTTTGGGCCAATGAGCTGACGCTATGGATCGCGGGGTTCGTGTTCATGGCATCGGGCATCTATGCCATGCAGCAGCGCAGCCATATCCGGATCTTCATTATTTATGATCTGGCGCCCCGCTGGATGCAGAAGCTCTTCGACACGATTTCGGTCATATTGCTGGCGGTCTTTGCCTTCTTTCTGGTCTTTGGCAGCTACCACCAGGTGTTTGTCACGAAATTCTACAAATGGGAGATGTTCGGCACTGCTTTCGACCCTCCCATTCCGGCCACTATGCAGCCCATGGTGCTGATCACCATCGTGCTGGTCGCCCTGCAGGCCTTGGTTAACCTGATCGCCGACTGGAACCTGGAGCCGACCGTGCATTCGGCGGCGGATGATATCGACGAAGAAGAACTAGAAGCAATCAAACGCAGCGTGGGGTCTGACTGATGGATGTAGGAACGATCTCACTTGTTCTGGTTTTTGGCCTGATCATTCTGCTGGCGATCGGGATGCCGCTGGGCTTTGCCTCTGCCGTGCTGGCGCTGGCGGTTATGATCATGAAATTCGAGCCGGAGTTGATCTTCAACCCGCTCAGCTTTGGCGAAGGGATGCTGACCGGGCGGCCCGGCACAGGCGCGCTTTATATCCTGACCCAGAAGATATTCGATCTCTTAACGGAATATGTGCTCATATCCGTGCCCTTGTTCATCTTCATGGCGGCGCTGCTGGAACGATCCGGTATCGCGAAAGAGATGTATAACGCGCTGGATTTCTGGCTCAGCCGGGTGCGCGGCGGGATTGCGATTGTCACCTCGCTGATGGCGGTGATCATGGCGGCCATGTCTGGGATCATCGGCGGTGAGGTTGTGCTGCTGGGCCTGATCGCGCTGCCGCAGATGCTGCGGCTGGGCTATAATCAGAACCTGGCCATCGGCACGATCTGTGCCTCCGGTTCACTGGGCACGATGATTCCGCCCTCGATTGTTCTGATCATCTATGGGCTGATCACCGAAACCTCGATCAAGGCGCTGTTTACCGGGGCCTTTGTGCCGGGCTTCATGCTGGCCAGTTTCATCATCCTCTATATCGTGATCCGCACCCAGCTGAGGCCCGAGGACGCGCCGCTGCCCGAACCGCAGCCCGGCGATCCGACCGGGGTGCAGAAGCTGGGTATGTTTGCGGCCTTCCTGTCTATCCTGCTGGCGGGGGTTTCTGCCCTGCTGCTGGTGCGGGTCGGATTCCTGACGCTCACCGGTCAGAACGCGGCGCTCGGCGAGAATGTCGATCCGATCGCACTCGGTATGCCGCATCATATCCCGTGGCTGGCCATTTGCTTTGTTGTTGGGCTGGCGCTGATCTTTGTCATCTTCGGGCGCGAGCGCTCAAAGCTCGGTTGGGCGCATGGCAAGGGGTTGGTGCCGCCGTTTACGGTAATCGGCGTGGTGCTCGGCTCGATCTATGGAGGCATTACCGGGATTACCGAAGCCGCTGGCATGGGCGCGATGGCGGTGTTCATCATCGCGCTGTTTCGGGGGGAAGCCTCGGTCGCGCTAGTCTGGGATAGCCTGATGCGCACGCTGCGCTCTACCGGTACGATCATCTGGGTCACCGTGGGCGCGGCGGCACTGTCCGGGGCCTACACGCTGGCGGGCGGTCCGCGCTACATCGCTGATCTGATCGTGGGGGCTGAAATGCCAACGATGCTGGTGCTGCTGACCATGATGCTGATCCTGCTCTTCATGGGCGCGTTCATGGATTGGGTCGGGATCGTTCTGCTGATCATCCCGGTTTTCCTGCCCATCGTGCAGCGCCTGCCCATCGAAGAGATCGGTTTCATCGGTCAACTCAGCCCGCAGCATGTGTCGATCTGGTTCGGGGTGTTATTCTGTATGAACATGCAGGTCAGTTTCCTGTCTCCACCCTTTGGACCGGCGGCATTCTATCTCAAATCCGTGGCCCCGCCGCATATCTCGCTGACCGATATCTTCCGCGGTTTCCTGCCCTTTATCGGTGTGCAGCTTGTGGCGCTGGCGGTGCTGCTGATCTGGCCGTCCATCGTGACCGTACTGCTTTAGAGAGGGAGGGCGTCTCATGCTGTCCGAAACCCAAATCCGCCAGTTCCGGCAAGACGGATATCTGGTTGTGGAAAACGTGATCGACACGACGACACTGGATGCGGTGCAAGCCGAATATGCCGGGCTGTTGGATGGGCTCTATGAGGGGTGGCAGCGCCAGGGTCTGCTACCCGTGCCCGATCCCGGATGGAGCTTTTGGGAGAGGCTGGATCGCATCCGCGCCGCCGGGTTGGAGTGGTTCCAGCCGATGGATATCAGCCTGCCTCATGACGGGATCACCGAAGACACGCCGATGCATTTCGGTCCCGCCGTGTTCGACCTACTGACCCATCGGCGCATTCTGGACATCGTCGAGACGCTGATCGGAGGAGAGATCACCTCGAACCCGATCCAGCATGTACGGATCAAACCCCCGCAACGCGAGGTCCCGGGCGATGAGGCGCGGGCGCATATCGTCTCAACCGCCTGGCATCAGGATCAGGGCGTGACGCTTGAAGAAGCTGACGAGACGGATTTCGTGACCGTCTGGATCGCGGTGACGGATGCCAATGTCAGGAACGGATGCCTGCAACTGATCCCCAACCCGCCCGCTGAAATGCTGCCGCATTGCCCGCAAGGTCAGACCGCCATCGCGCCCGGCCATCTTGATGCGTCGCGCGCGGTCGCGGCTGAGATCGGGGCAGGGGGGATCATCCTGATTGACCCGTATACGCCCCATAGTGCCGGGCCAAACCGGTCGGACGGGTATCGCTGGTCCTTTGACATTCGCTACAACGTGATAGGGCAACCAACGGGGCGGCCTCAGTTTCCAGATTTTGTCGCGCGTTCTCGTGCGGCGCCGGAAACCGAGCTCAAGGACTGGCGCATGTGGCTGCAAAGCTGGCGGGACGCCCGCCATCATCTGGCCAATACCGCGCATAGGCCGCAGCACCGCTGGCCAGCGGATGCGCCGTTCTGTGCATGAGGGACAGGTGAAGCGCATTCTCGTCATAGGGGCCGGGCTGATCGGCAGTCGTCATGTGCAGGCGGTGCGCCAGCATCCGCGCTGCCATCTTGCCGGGGTGGTTGATGCGGATCCGGCGCGCTCGGATGGAACGGCACCGTTCTTTCAGGATCTCTTTGATGTAGATGTGGAGGTTGACGGCGCGATCATTGCAACGCCGACCGGGCTGCATCACCCACAGGGCGCGCATTGCGCCGCGCGCGGCTGGCATATGCTGATCGAAAAGCCCGTGGCGACCACGGTGGAACAAGCGCATGAACTGGCATGCAGCGCGGCGCGGGCAAATGTGCGCTGTCTCGTCGGGCATCACCGCCGCTATCACCCGGCTGTGCGCCAACTGCGCGAGGTGATCACCTCCGGGGCCATAGGCGATCCGGTGAATTCGACGCTGATCTGGTCGATGCGCAAGCCCGACGACTATTTCCACACGCTCTGGCGTCAGTCCGAGGGCAGCCCGGTGATGATCAATCTGGTCCATGACATCGACCTGCTGCGTTTCGTGCTGGGCGAGATCACCGATATCTGCGGCTTTGGCACGGATCATCAGCGCAACGGTGCACGGGTTGAAAGCGGGGCTGTGGCGCTTCGGTTCGACTCCGGTGCTTGCGGGACAATCAGCTTCGCCGATACCACGCCAAGCCCCTGGGGGTTCGAGGCGGCAACGGATGAAAACCCCAACATCGCGAGCAGCGGTCAGGATATGTGGTGGATCACCGGCACAAAAGGCGCCGTTTCTTTCCCATCTCTGACGCTCTGGACCGGTGCGCAAGACTGGTCGCAAGCACCTCAGCCCGCGCAATTGCCGGTGCAAAGCGCTGTCCCGCTTGAGGCGCAGCTCGATCACTTTATCGACGTGATAGGTGGGGATACTGCGCCGATCATCAATCTGGAAGATGCCAGCCGGACGCTTGAGGCAACCTGCCGGATCGAGGCCCTGCTGGCCGCCGATATCAAGACCCGCAAGGGTGCGCATGTGCCTGAATTTGCAAAATCCTAACGCCTGGGAGGGCTGTAAATGAACAAACCTGACATCGGATTCATCGGTCTCGGTCTTATGGGTTCGGCCATGGTCAACCGGCTGCAGGATCGGGGCTATCATGTGACGGTCACCGCCAACCGGTCCCGTCCCAATATCGATGCGGCGGTGGCGCGCGGTGCGGCTGAGATCGGCACCGCGCGGGAGGTTGCCGAAGCCAGCGATGTGGTGATGCTGTGTATGGACACTTCGGCCAGTGTGGAGGGCCGGATGCGTGGCCCCGATGGCGTGATCGCCGGGTTGCGGCCTGGCGCTGTGGTGGTGGATTTCGGCACCTCGCTGCCCGCCAGCACCCGGGCGCTGGCCGCAGAGGTCGCCGACGCCGGAGGCAGCTATCTGGATGCGCCGCTGGGCCGGACGCCCTCACATGCGCTGGAGGGGCAGCTCAACATCATGACGGCGGGGGACAAGGCGGCGTATGACAGGGTCAAGCCGGTGCTGGATGATCTGGGCGAGAATGTCTTTCATCTAGGTGACACGGGTGCGGGCCACACCACGAAACTGATCAACAATTTCTTCGGCATGACCGTGGCCAATGCCATGGCCGAGGCTTTCGCCATGGCCGATATCGCCGGTGTGCCGCGGCAGAGCGTCTACGACGTGATGGCCGCCGGGCCGCTGCATTCGGGCATGATGGATTTCGTCAAGGCCTATGGGGTTGATGGCAATCCGGCGATGCTGGCCTTTGCCATCAAGAATGCCGCCAAGGATGTGGGCTATTACGACCAGATGGCACGTGATGCGGGGGTTTCCTCGCAGATGGCCCCGGCGGCGCTGGGCGCGCTGCGCGAAGCGGTGGATGAAGGGCGCGGCGATGACATGGTCAGCCAGATGCTTGACCACTTTGTGGCGCGTTTCGCGACCAAACCGGGCTGAGGCATTGACGGCCCCGGTGCTCTCTGACCGTCCCACGCTGGGCATCGTGATGATGCTGACGGCCTATCTGCTGTTTTCCGTCGTCGATACCTCGGTCAAATGGATGCTGGCGCTGGGGCTTCCGGCCTTGCAACTGGCCTTCTTGCGCTATGCGGGCCATTTCGTGATCTCGCTCAGCGAGGCGGGGCTGCGCGGGTTGGGGCCGATTGCGCCCATTCGCAGGCATTTCGGGCTCTTGACGCTCCGGGCGGCGTCGCTGGCTTTGGCGACGGTCGGTAACTTCTTTGTGCTGACCTACCTGTCGCTGACGCTTGTCTCCGCGATCATGTTCTCGGCCCCGATCATCGTCTGCCTGCTATCCGTCCCGCTGCTGGGAGAGCATGTCGGGCCCTGGCGCTGGGGCGCGATCCTGTTGGGATTTGTTGGCGTGCTGGTGGCCATCAACCCGTTTGGCGCTGATTTCCACTGGGCGGCACCGCTCGCGATCCTGAATGCGACGGGCCTTGCGATTTATGCCCTGCTGACCCGGCATCTGGCGGGTGAGGTCAGCAGCCGCACCATGCAGTTCTTTACCGGCGCGGTGGGGACGGTACTTCTTGCGCCGTTTGCCATTGCGATCTGGCAGCCCTCTTCCGATCCTTTGGTCCTGACGCTGTGGGTGGCATTGGGAGCCTGCGCCTGGGCCGGGCACGAGCTTCTGACCCGCGCACATCGCTTTGCCACGGCAAGCGTGCTGATGCCGTTCTCCTACAGCTTTCTCATCTACCTCACGATCGCCAGTTATATCGTGTTTGATCAACTGCCAGATGCCGCGACCTTGCTGGGCGCGGCGCTGATCGTTCTGTCCGGCGTGATCATCTGGCAACGGGAACGCAAGCGGGATCGTCCTGCTGGCGCGGTATCTTAGCGCGCCATTCAAATAGGGCACGGGGTGTCTTCCGGACCGCCCGGCGCATTGCATAGCGCCTGAAACCCCGGCTTGAACCGGCGCCAAGGCGCCAGACGCAACACCGGTGACACCGGAAGAAACTGGGAAGTTGATATGCGAGTAGGTGTAATTGGACTGGGCGACATGGGCAGCGGGCTGGCCAGGAACCTGATAGCAAACGGATTTGAGACCTGTGGTCTGGACCTGGATGATGCGCGGATGCAGGCCTTTGCGGATATGGGCGGTGCGCCTGCGGTAAGCGCCGCCGAGGTTGGGGCGCGTTCCGACGCGGTCTATGTCATGGTGATGAACGGCGATCAGGCCAAATCGGTCATTCTGGGCGAGGACGGCCTGATCGGCCAGATGCAGCCTCGCGGCGCGGTGATCCTGACCGCCACGATCAAACCCGCCGAGGCGCGCGAAATCGGCGCGGCGATGGAGGGCTCGGGCATCCACCTGATTGACAGCCCGGTCTCGGGCGGGTTTCCCGGCGCGCAGGGTGGAACGCTCACCATGATGGCGGCAGGTGAGGCGGACGTGCTGGATCGTTTCGCACCGGTGATGGAGGCGGTCTCGGCCACGATCCACCGGGTTGGGACGCAGCCGGGCGAGGGGCAGGTGGTCAAGGCCTGCCTGCAATCGCTGATCGGTGCCATGTTCGGCGCAACCTTCGAAGCAGCGGCATTGGCCGCCAAGGCAGGGGTGAGCGGTGAGGTGCTTTACAACGTGGTCTCCACCTCAAGCGCGGGCTGCGGCATCACCAACACCGCCCTTGGCAATATCATCGATCGCAAGTTCGAGGGGACCGGCTCGGGCATCGGGACCATGCACAAGGACTTGACCATCTCGCTCAGCATGGCCGAAGAGCTTGGCGTGCCGCTTTTCATGGCGGCGAGCGCGATGCAGATCTTCCACCAGGGCAAAACCAAGTACCCACATGGCGATAACTGGATCTGTGCCTGCGTGATGGAAGAAATCGTCGGCGCGGAACTGCATCGCTAGGGAGAGGCGGAGATGAAGCTTGGTGTAATCTGTGACGGCATCAGCCGGGATCTGGTTCACGCGGTTGATGTGATGGACGAATTTGACCTGACCTATGCCGAACTGCAATTCGTGGGCGATACGGAGGTGGGCGATCATTCGTCCAATGAGATCCGCGAGATCGACGCGCTGCTGCGCGCCCGAGGAAAGCTGGTCAGTTGCCTCAGCCGCCATATCTTTGCGGGGATGACCGCAGCCAACAAGCTCGGCGATGATCTGCACAGCCTGCACATGGACGCGCTAAATCGCGTGATCGATATGGCCCATGTGGTGGGGTCACCGCTGGTCCGCATCATGACGCCGAAGAAAGAGCAGATACTCTGGGGCTTCGGCGGGGCAGAGAAATGGAATGTGGCGCATGGCGCCTGGGACGCGATGCTGCCGCTAGTCGCCCCGGCGGTTGATCTGGCGCGCAATGCGGGTGTGACCTTGGTGGTCGAAACCGGCAACGGCACCATGGTCAACTCCAACTACACCGCCCGCAAACTGATCGACGATCTGGATGCCAAGGACACGCTGAAGGTGCTCTGGGACCCGGCCAACAATTGCTGGTGCCATGAACGCGCTTATCCCGATGGCTATGACGAGGTGAAGGATGGCTATCTGGGCCATATCCATATCAAGGATGTGAAGGTCGACACTCCGAGGGCCACGCTTGAGGTGCGCGAGATAGGGACGGGGCAACTGGCCGATCAGTTCCAGCCCATGGGCGATGCGCTGCGCGCAGATGGCTATGACGGGGTGATCAGTTTCGAATCCGTCTACCACCCCGGGAATGGCGATTTCGAGGCCGGGTTTCGCCGCTGCATCGCCCGGTTCAAAGCGCATTTCGGTTGACGATTGGAATGTCCTCGGGGCGGGCAAAGACAAGCTAGACAAGGAGGCGAGATCATGAGCGATCAAACCATTACCGCTGCCTATTATCGTGGCGACAAGAAATTCTCGGTCGAACTGAGGACAGCGCCTGAACCGGGTGCCGATGAGGTCACGATCCGCATCGCCTATTGCGGCATTTGCGGCACCGACATGCATGTCTATCACGGCAATATGGATGCGCGGGTGGGTTTTGACCGCGTGATCGGTCATGAGATGTCCGGCACGGTTGAGGCGATCGGCGCCAATGTCGGGACTGTCAGACCGGGCCAGAAAGTGGTGGTGCGTCCGCTGGACCCTTGCGGGGAGTGTCCGGCCTGTAAGGCGGGCCATGAGCATATCTGCCACAAGCTGAAGTTTCTCGGCCTCGACACCGATGGTGCGATGCAGGAGTTGTGGACGGTTCCCGCCCATACGCTGCATGTTCTGCCCGACGATCTGCGCATGGACCATGCCGCGCTGATCGAACCCGTGGCCGTGGCCTGTCACGACGTGCGGCTCTCGGGGCTGCAACCGGGTGAGGACGTTGTGGTGATCGGCGGCGGCCCTATTGGCGTATTGGTGGCGATGGTCGCGCGCGATGCGGGGGGCAATGTGCTGATCTCGGAGGTCAATCCGAACCGGCTGGCGATCGCTGAGGCGCTGGGGTTTGACACCGTAAACCCGGTCGAGTCCGATCTGCAGGCCGTTGTCGAGGCACGTACCGGCGGCAAGGGTGCGGATGTGGTGTTCGAGGTGTCAGGCACGCAGCCCGGGGTCGATGCGATGACGGCAGCGGCCGCGACGCGGGCGCGGATCGTCATGGTCGCCATCCACGCGCAGAAACCCAATATCGATCTGTTCCAGTTCTTCTGGCGCGAGTTGAAGCTGATCGGCGCACGGGTCTATGAGCCCGAGGATTACGAAAAGGCCATCGCACTCATCGCCGAAGGTGGCATCGACGCCGACACGGTGATCACCGATGTCAGCCCGCTCGCCGAAATTCAGACCGCCTTCGAGGCGCTGGACCGCAGCCCGATAGCGATGAAAAGCCTGATCAAGGTAGGAGAAAACGCATGAGTATCTTGGCAAGCTTTGACCTGAGCGGCAAAACGGCGCTGGTCACCGGGTGCAAACGTGGCATCGGACGCGGCATGGCCGAGGCACTGGCAGAGGCCGGGGCGGATATCGTCGGTGTTTCGGCCACGCTGGAGACCTCGGGGAGCGATGTGGAACAGGCCGTCACGGCGATGGGGCGCGATTTTCGGGCCTATCAATGCGATTTTTCGGATCGCGATGCGGTGCTGGGTTTTGCCGCGCAACTGTCCGCTGACGTGGTCGCGCCGGACATTCTGGTCAACAATGCAGGCACCATCAAACGCAAGCCTGCCGCCGAGCATCCAGATGACTGGTGGGACGAGGTGATCGAGGTGAACCTCTCGGCCCAGTTCATCCTCTCGCGCGAGATCGGGCGAGGGATGGTCGAGCGGGGCCGGGGCAAGATCATCTTTACCGCCTCGCTCCTGACGTTTCAGGGCGGGATCACGGTGCCGGGCTACGCGGCCTCCAAGGGGGGGATCGGGCAACTGACCAAGGCGCTGGCCAATGAATGGGCACCGCATGGATTGAACGTTAATGCCATTGCGCCGGGCTATATCGCCACCGACAACACCCAGGCGCTGCAGGATGATCCGGACCGCTCGAAGGCGATCCTTGCGCGCATCCCGCAGGGGCGCTGGGGCAGGCCGCAGGATTTTGCCGGACCGGCGGTGTTTCTTGCCTCGTCCGCATCGGACTATGTGAACGGAGAAATTCTGGTGGTCGATGGGGGCTGGATGGGCCGGTGACGGGGCAATGACCCCGCCACGTGAGGTGGGGTTATTTGGTGTCCCGAATGACGAAGTGCTTCGTGGTGGTTTCGATCACGTCCCAGAACCCGACAAACCCGTCCGGGATGAAGAAGGAGGCACCCTCGCGGAACTCCCGGCGGGTGCCGTCCTCGTGGATCAGGGCGCAATGGCCCGTGACGATATAGCAATATTCGTCCTTGTCGGTGAAGGCATGCCATTTGCCCGGCGTCGATGTCCAGGTGCCCACGGTCAGCTTGCCGTCGGGGCTGGTGAACTGGATCTCGGTATTATGGTGCGGATCGCCCGAGACGACGCGATCCGGCAGGTCGGCCAGGCGCCGCTGGCCGGTGGATTTCGGAGTGTCATTGGCGATATCGATGACATGGGTTTGCATGGTTTGAGTTCCTTTTCGTTCCGTGAATTCGTTCCTGGATGGGGCGGATGATGCTGCATCAATGGCCGATCAGTACCACGCCCAAGAGGACAAAGATCGCGATGAAGATGGTTTCGGCGACGATCAGCACAATGGCCTGACCGCCAACGTCCAGAATGCGCTTGAGCGAGGTTTTCATACCAACCGCCGCGATCGAGATAAGCAGGGCCCAGCGGCTGAGACTGCTCATCAAATCCACCACGGCAGCAGGGATCAGGCCCAGCGAGTTCAGCGCGGCAAAGATCAGGAACCCGACGACAAAGAAGGGCAGCACGGGCGGGCGTTTGCCGTCCGTCGTGTTGTCATCGGCATATTTGCGCACCAGGATCGAGATCACCAGAACAACCGGGGCGAGCATTGCCACGCGGATCAGCTTGACCAGGGTCGCGACCTCACCGGTCTGATCCGAGACCGAGAAACCCGCACCAACTACCTGCGCCACATCGTGGATCGTGCCGCCCAGGAAAACCCCGGAATACTCAGAGTTGAAATCGAAGATTTCGGTCAGGATCGGGTAGACGATCATCGCGACGGTCGACAGCACCGTTACGGCCAGAACCGTGAAGATCAGATTGCGCTCTGAATGCTCGTTCTTGGGCAGCACCGCCGAGATCGCCATCGCCGCAGACGCCCCGCAGATTGCCACCGACCCACCGGTCAGCACGCCAAAGCGCCAACCTCGACCCAAGAGTCGCGCGCCAAGCAGGCCAAAGAAGATGGTGGCCAGAACCGCGACGATAACCACGGTGATCAGGCCGGCACCCAGCCCAACCATCAGCTCGACGCTGATCCTCGCGCCTAGCAAGGCGACACCAAATCGCAACACGGTGCGCGATGTGAATTCGATACCGGGTTTGCAGGGGCCGTCCTCTGCCAGAAAGTGAAAGGCGATGCCAAGCAGCAAGGCCATCAGCATCGCGGGTGCGCCGTAATGCTCTGACAAAAACTGCGCCGCCGCCGCGACAACAGCAGAGACAAGGAAGCCTTGCCCATTCTGTTGCAAAAATCCCGAAAGGCCCTGTACTTTGGTTCGGGCGAAATCTGCAGTTTGCATCTTATTAATCCTCAAAACGACACCCTCGGCTGACCGAGGCGGTCAGGAGGGTGCCGGTCATTTGGTCTATCGCCGCTGGGGCGCTTTCGTGTCGGTTTGAGCCTGCCGCAACCAAATCGCGGCGGCAGGGATCAGTATCAGGCCACGCGTTTGGAGCGCATGTCGCCGGGGTTGATTCCGGCTACGGCAACAGGCTTTTTCATCGCGTCGCGGCGGAAGGGCTCGCCCAATTCTTGATTCAGAAGTACCTCGATGAAGGTGGTCTTGTTCTCCTTCATCTGGCGGGCGATGGCCTTATTCAACTCGTCGGTAAGCTGGTCCATGCTGGACACTTGCACGCCTTCGACGCCGCAGGCCTTGGCGATACCGGCATAGCTGACATTCAGGTCCAGCTCGGTGCCGACGAAGTTATCTTCGAACCACAGGGTCGTGTTGCGCTTTTCCGCGCCCCACTGGTAGTTGCGGAAGATCACCTGCGTGATCGCGGGCCAGTCATCTCGCCCGCAGGCGGTCATCTCGTTCATCGAAATGCCGAAGGCACCATCTCCGGCGAAGCCCACAACCGGAACATCCGGCTGACCGATCTTGGCGCCCAGAATGGCCGGGAACGCATAGCCGCAAGGGCCGAACAGACCCGGAGCGAGGTATTTGCGGCCGGTCTCAAAGGACGGGTAGGCATTGCCGATGGCGCAGTTATTGCCGATATCGGACGAGATGATCGCGTTTTTCGGCAGCGCGCTGTCGATTGCGCGCCACATCTGGCGCGGGCTCATGTGATCGGGCTGGCGGTTGCGGGCGCGCTCGTTCCAGGTGGTGCCAGGATCGTCATCCTCGTGATCCATGCTGGACAGCTGCTGCGCCCAGGTCGATTTCGCGGTTGCGATGGTCGCCTGACGCGCCTCGCGGCCAGCGTCACCCGCGGTGTCGCCCAGACGGGCCAGAATGCCCTCGGCCACTTTCTTGGCATCGCCGATGATGCCCACCGAGACCTTCTTGGTCAGCCCGATCCGCGCCGGGTTGATATCGACCTGAATGATCTTGGCATTGGTGGGCCAGTAATCGATGCCATAGCCGGGCAGGGTGGAGAACGGGTTCAGACGCGTGCCCAGGCACAAGACCACATCAGCCTTGCTGATCAGGTCCATCCCCGCTTTCGAGCCGTTATAGCCCAGCGGCCCGGCATGCAGCGGGTGGTTGCCGGGGAAGGCGTCATTGTGCTGATAGCCGCAGCAGACCGGCGCGGTCAGCCGCTCGGCAAGGGCTGCCGAGGCCGGGATCGCATCAGCCAGAACCACACCCGCACCATTGAGAATGACCGGGAATTCGGCGTTGCTGAGCAGTTCGGCGGCCTCGGCGATGGCCGCATCACCCCCCGAGGGGCGCTCGAATTCCAGAATGGTCGGCAGTTCGATATCGATGACCTGGGTCCAGAAATCGCGCGGGATGTTGATCTGCGCCGGAGCGGAGGCGCGATGCGCTTCCATGATCACCCGGTTCAGGGTTTCGGCGATGCGCGACGGGTCGCGGACCTCTTCCTGATAGGCAACGCAATCGGCGAACATGCGCATCTGTTCCATCTCCTGGAACCCACCCTGACCGATGGTCTTGTTGGCGGCCTGCGGGGTCACCAGCAACAGCGGCGTGTGGTTCCAGTAGGCGGTTTTGACGGCGGTTACGAAGTTGGTGATGCCGGGACCGTTCTGGGCGATCATCATCGACATCTCGCCAGTGGCGCGGGTGAAGCCATCGGCCATCATGCCGCCAGTACATTCATGGGCGCAGTCCCAGAAGGTGATTCCGGCACGTGGAAAGAGGTCCGAGATCGGCATCATGGCCGAGCCGATAATGCCGAACGCATGCTCGATGCCGTGCATCTGCAGGGTTTTGACGAAGGCCTCTTCGGTGGTCATTTTCATTGTGTGAATCCTTGTGCGCAGCGCGTTATGGCGCTGTTATATTTAGATAATTTCGTCTTTCAGGTAGTACCAGACATAGGCAAACCGCTGACCCATCCGGCGGAAGGGCGTCAGCAGGCCATGGCTGGGTAGCGGCGATGTGAAGATCGGCAGCGAGAACGCCTTGTCCGATTTGTCGCCCGCGACAAGCTGGGCCATCCTGCGCCCGGCCTGCGCGGAGTACATCACGCCATTGCCGCCATACCCCATGGCATAATAGACGCTCTGATCCGGGTCGGGCTGAAAGATCCGGGGCATCATGTCATGGCTGACATCAACCCAACCCCACCAGGAATAATCCAGATTGATATCTTCCAGCGCCGGGAACTTCCGGGCCAGACCCTTTTTCAGTAGAGCCAGGTGCTTGTCGTTTTCCGCGTCGCGCCCGGTCAGAGCACTGCGGCTGCCGATCTGCATCCGGTTATCGGGCAGCAGACGGTAGTAGTGGCGCAGGGTGCGGGTGTCGGTCAGGGGTGACTTGGTCTGGATGCCGCATTCCGCCAGTTCCGCCTCGGTCAGGGGGCGGGTGACCAGCGAGTTCGACAGGATTGGCATCAGCCGATGCTTGGTCCTTTTGTTCAGACCCGGAGGTGTGTAGCCCGCGGTGGCAAGCGCTACTTTCTTGGCTCGCACAGTCCCGCCCGGCGTGCGAAGATGATGTACGCCTTTCTTGACGGTCCAACCGGTTACCGGACTGGCCGTGTGGATCTTGGCCCCCAGACGGCGGGCCATGTTGACATAGCCAAAGGCCAGCTTGCCCGCATGGATGCAGGTGCCATCCGGTTCCCACATGGCGCCGGCGGCCTCCTGGTCGCGGACATGGCTTTCATGCAGCTCCTCGCGCGACAGGATGCGAGAGCCGTAGCCGAACGTGTCGTTCAGCAGCGCGCTTTCGCTTTCCAGACCGGCCATCACCTTTTCCCGGTGGGCGATATAGTAATGCCCGCCGGGCTGCGGATCACAGTTGATGTCGTCCTGCGCGATCAGGTCGTTGAACAGCTCAAACGCTTCGGTGACCTCGGTATGCATGCCCTTGGCCACATCCACGCCCCAGCGCTGGATCCACTGCGACCGCTTTAGCCGTCCCGACGAAATCTGGGCCTGCCCGCCATTGCGGGTCGAACAGCCCCAGGCGACGGTGTTGGCTTCAAGCACAACGGCCTGAATGCCATGTTCCTTGGCCAGATGTATGGCGGTGGACAGGCCGGTATAGCCCGATCCGATGACGACCACGTCGGTGTCGAAATCGCCGGATACGGGGCCGTCATCCTCGGGCGGAGTACCGGCGGTTCCGATCCAGTAGGTCGGCGCGTGATCGCGGTTATGGCCGGGGCCGGCATCAACAATAGGATCGTATTTGGGGTCATAGCTGGACTTGGGCCAGTGTCGGGGGATCGCATTATCAACCATGACGAATTCTCGCGGGACAGAGGGTGAGGTTCAGGCCTTGAACATGGGCCGGGATTTGCGCAGCGCCTGTTTGACGACAATCTCACCGTCGCGCAGCGTGAACAGGTCGGCTCCTTCGGCCTCGATGCGCATGCCATCGGCGTCAGTGCCCGAGAAGGTCCATTCCGACACCGCGCGGTCGCCATGCACAAAATGGCTGTGGTGGTCCCAATGGGCATCCTTCATGCCAGCCCAGACGCCGGAAAAGGCGGCTGCGATGGCGGCTGCGCCTTCGACCTTGTTGCCATATTTCTCTTCGCCGCCGACCGTGTAGAAGACGCAGTCATCGGCAAAATGGGTCATCACGCCGTCAATATCGTGACGATTGAAAGAGTCAAAGGTATCCGCCAAATCCTTAGCGGTTAGGGTCTTGGTCATTTTCTGTTCTTTCTTAGAGCGTTAGGTTGTGGTTCAGTCGTCCCTGTACGGGACGACCAGTGTCGGTATCTCGGCGCGGCGCAGAACGCGCTTGGCGACGCTACCAAGGAAGGTTTGCGAGAACCCGTGTTCGTGGGCCCCCAGCACAATCAGGTCGCATTTCAACTCGCGGGCGCGGCGCAGGATCACTTCGGCGGGATGCCCGTCAATGATCTCGATCGACTCGATCTGATCCTGAATGCCGCGGTCTTCTTCGGGCAGGGTTGCCCAGAATTCCTTCTGGCGTTCGGTCAACACCGCCTTCATGTGGTCATGTCGGGCTTTCAGTGCCTCAGAGCGAGAGCCCGCATCCTGCATAAACATCCGCATCGTGATCAACGCATCGTCGCTGAGCGGCTCGGCCACATGTAGAACATGCAGCTTTGCCCCCGTTGATTCCGCCAGACTGGCCGCATGCGTCAATGCGTAGCTTGAGTGTTTCGTCAAAGCGGTGGCGAAGAGGATATGTGTGATCTTCTGTTTCATGAGTTAGTCCTTTCAGCCACCTCAGTACCCAAACACGCGCGGCAGCCAGAGCGAGATCTCGGGGAAGAACGCTATGACGAAGATCGCCACCGTGTTGATGAAGGCAAAGGGCAGGGCCCGCAGCGAGATTTCTTCGATCGAGATTTTCGAGATCCCCGACGCAATGAACAGGTTCTCACCCAATGGCGGCGTCTGGAAGCCAATGCCCAGCGTACAGACCATCACCACGCCAAAGTGGATCGGATCGATACCGACACTATAGGCCACCGGCAGCATCACCGGCACCAGGATCAGGATCGTTGCCAGTGTCTCCATGAACATGCCGACAAACAGCAGGAACAGGATGACCAGCGTCCAGATCACATAGATGTTGTCAGTGAAGGACAACATGCCCTGTGCGATCACGGCGGGAACCTGGTTTTCGACCAGAAGCCGTCCGAACACGGTTGCGGTAAACATGATCAGCAACACACGGCCGGTCAGCCATGTGGTGGTTTCAAGCGCGCCGAATAGACTTTTCCAGGACAGTTCCCGATAGATAAACGCCCCCACGATCAGCGTATAGAAGATCGCCACAATGGCCGCTTCGGTCGGGGTGAAATAGCCCGAATAGATGCCGCCAAGGATCACCACCGGGGCCATCAGCGCCCAGAACCCGCGATACATCTCGCACCACATCTGGCGCGCGGACCAGCCTTCGGTGCTGCCGGTGTAGTTGTTCTTTTTCGCAAGAATATAGTTCATCAGCAATAGGCTGCCTGCGATCAGGAAGGCGGGCATGAATCCGGCGATGAAAAGTTTCGGGATCGAAACGGTCTGGAACTGACCGAACTCTTCCACGGCCTCGGGCGGGGGCGGCATGCCGAGCGCGGCGATGCCGAAGATGATCAGCGGGATCGAGGGCGGAATGACGATGCCCAGACCGCCCGACGAGGCGGTGATGGCCGAGGCGAAGCCTTTGGAATAGCCCCGGTCGATCATCGCCGGGATCATCAACATGCCGACAGCTGCGGTGGTCGCCGGGCCGGACCCCGAGATCGCACCAAAGAACAGACACGCCATGACGGTTGCAGCAGACATGCCGCCGGTGAAGGGACCGGCAAAGCTCTCGGCGACATTGATCAGCCGCCGTGACAGGCCCGATGCTTCCATCAGCGCACCGGCCAGAATGAAGGCGGGCAGCGCCATCAGCGGGAAGGACCCGACCGAGGTAAAGGCGATCTGGACGAATTTGATGGGGTTTTCCCCTAGGTAGAGGAACGTGATCAGTGTCGAGACGCCAAGCGCCACAGTGATCGGAGCCCCGATGAACAGCAGAAACAGAAATCCGCCAAACAGCAGTGGGATGATTTCGGCGCCCATTACTTGTCTCCCTCAGATTTGGGGGTGCTATGGCTTTCGGCTTCGGCTTTGACAGCGTCGAGGTCGATCGAATCCGGGTCGACCATTTCTTCGTCCAATACCAGTTTGCGATAGTTCACCTGGATCACCCGGATGGTCATCAGGGTGAAGGCGATGGGCAGCACGATATAGACCCAGCTCAGGTGGAACCCGAGGGTCTGCGACGACTGGAACCGGTTCATCTTATTGAAGATGAAATCGATCGCCAGATAGACGAAATAGACGTTGAAGAAGATCCAGAACAGATCCGCAAAGGCCTCGATGTATTTGATCGCGCGCGCCGACAGGAACTTGAACTGGAACGTGACCCGGTTATGGGCACCCATCTTTGCGGCATAGCTGGCGCCAAAGAAGACGAACCAGACGAACATGTAGATCGACAGTTCCTCGACCCAGGAAAACGAGAATGAAAACAGCGTTCTTACGATGACCTGAAGAAACAACAGGCAAACGAACATCGCCAGCAGCGTGCGGCAAATATAGCTTTCCAGGTTATCGACAATTCCCCAGAATTTAGGCATCTGACCCTCCATTTATTGTTGGGGGCACCAGATGGTGCCCCGCAATTTTTTTGTTGGATGCTCGGTTACCGGTTACTGAGAGACCGGATCGCGACCGATTTCGGCCAGCACTGCGTTCAGCTTTTCGACGCCTCCGATGCTTTCATAGAACTTTGGCCACACGGCGGTGGTCGCCAGCTCGATGAACTCGGCTTCGTCATTCTCGGGATCGACGATTTCCATGCCTTTTTCGATCAGGATCTCTTTGATCTCGGCTTCCTTGGCGCGCAAGAAGTCGGCAGAGGCCTGCGTCGCGGCTTTGCCTGCTTCAAGGACGATTTCCTGATCTTCTGCGGAAAGCTCCTGGAAGACCTGTTCGGAAATGATGAGCGGTTCGATCGAGAAGATGTAACGGATGTTCGTCACATATTTCTGCACTTCATAGAACTTCATCGCGTTGATGGTGGTGTAAGGGTTGTCCTGCCCGTCGACCACTTTGGTCTGCAGACCCGCAAAGGTTTCAGACCAGGCCATCGGCGTCGGGCTGATGCCCCATGCCTTGTAAGTGTCGATCATGATCTCGTTTTTGGGAACGCGGATCACCAGACCTTCGAGGTCGGCCACCGATTTGACCGGCTTTTTCGAGTTCGTAAGACGGCGGAAACCCGTATAGGTCCAGCCGATGATGCGAACACCGGCGTCATTGATCGTGTTTTCAATCAGTTCCTGACCGATCGGGCCCTGGGTCAGCTTTTCCGCATCCTCAAGGCTGAGGATGACATAGGGCAGGGTGAACACGCCGACAGTGGGCGAGAACGGGGTGATGTTGTTGATCGCCAGTAGCGACATGTCCAGCGTGCCGATGGCCGCGTCGTTGACGGTATCCTGCTCGGACCCGAGCTGACCGTTCAGAAACAGCGTTGCTGTGTGCTTTCCACCCGACAGCTCTTCGAGCGCGGCCTTGAAGCCCAGGCCGGTGGCCTCCTGGCTCGAGCCCCCGCTGTCGCCCACCGCGATCTTGAAATTCTTGGCATGTGCTGCCCCCGCGACGAGCATGGCAGTAATGGAAATGGCCGCAGTTGTACTGCAGACCCGCTTGAGAAATGACATGAATGTCCTCCGGCATGTTTGTCCTGATATCCGGAGTGCGCGCCGGAATGCGCTCCTCTGCGCATTTTCCAGTCCGAATCTGCCCCGGTGGCGCACGTGTAGCTTGTGAGTCGGGTTTCCAAAATGGTAACTATTGAGCGTAAAGTTTCATAAATGGCGAACATTGCATGGCACGGCAGTCACTTGTAACCAAAGTCGGAGAGGCCGACATAAACTTATTACGGATTTTCAAGTCGGTAGTAGAAAGCCGTGGCCTTTCAGCCGCCGAGACCGAGCTCAACATCGGAAGGTCCACAATTTCCAAGTACCTATCGAATCTTGAGATTCGATTGGGGCTGAAACTGTGCAACCGGGGTCCCGGCGGGTTTTCATTAACGGAAGACGGGGCAAAGGTGCTGGCTGCGGCCGAGAGACTGCTGCTTTCCGTCTCGGACTTTCAGTCCGAGGTGAATGAAATAAAGCAGGATCTTGTTGGTCGAATCCATGTCGCTCTGTTTGATCAATGCGCCTCCAATCCCGACTCTCATCTGGCCCGCGCGATCAGCACTTTCAACGTGCTGGCACCGGATGTGCAGATCGAACTTTCGCTTGAGCCGCCGAATGTGATTGAAACAAAATTACTCAGCGGCGATGTAGATGTAGGCATTATCGCAGAACATCGGGTGTCAAAAAGCCTGAACTATGTCCCGATCTATACCGAGAACATGTATCTGTTCTGCGGTCAGGGACATCCGTTTTTTGACCGCGATCAGGCGAATCTGACCCTGGATGATGTGCGCGCCGCGCGTTATGCGGGCATTAGCGTCAATTCTCCCAATCTAAAATTCGGACAGTCCCTCAAGCTGCGCCGCGCGGCCAAGGTTCAGAGCGAACATGCCCTGTCGATCCTGATCCTGTCAGGCCGCTATATCGGGTTCCTGCCGGACCACTTTACGAGGAGCTTTGTGGAACAGGGGCAGATGAAGATGATCCTGCCCGAGATGCTGCACTATCGCGCCACTTTTTCCGCAGTCAACCGGCGCAGCCCTGAGCCCCCGCGGATTACGCAGACGTTCCTGCAGACGCTGGTAAAAGAGCATTCCAGATAGCTGGTCGCGCGTGCGGCCTTTGCACGCGATCCCCGCGCCGCTTGCCTGACACCGGGCTTGGCCCCTAGACTGGCCCGGTTCATCTGCCAGACAAATCCGGGGCCGTCCCTTTGAAACCCGACATCTCGCAAGACACCATCGCCAAGTGGCAACGGATCGTGGATTTGATCGCAAATGTTGCTGATGTCCCTGCCAGTCTGGTGATGCGCACCCACGAGCCGCATCACTCGGTCTTTGTCACCAGTAGGAGCAAGGACAACCCCTATGTCACCGGGTGCCAGTTCACGCTAAACGAAAAGCTCTATTGTTACGGGGTCTTGCAACGCGACGGCGAATTGACGGTCGAGGATGCCACCTGCGATCCAGATTGGGTCGACAACGACGATATGGAACACGGGATGCGGTTCTATATCGGTTATCCGCTGAAATGGCCCGACGGGTCAGTTTTTGGGACGATCTGCGTTCTGGATACGCGGCGCAACCGGCGCGCTCTGCTGTTTCGCGAAGGGTTGCAGGAATTTGCGCGGGTCATCGAGGCGGATCTTGAATTGCTGATCGAGATTGACCGCCGCATCGCGCTTGAGGCGGAATTGCAGGCGACCCTGGATCAGCTGGAACAGCGCGTCGCCAACCGCACTTCGGATCTGGAAGAGGCCAATACAGCACTGCGCGTTCTGCTGAGCAGCGTCGAGACGTCGCGCGAAGAATACGACGCCAAGATACTGCGCCAGATCAAGGGGCTGGTCGTTCCACATCTTGCCAAGCTGCGCAGTAGGCTTGACGGTGACCCGGCGGGCCGCGCCTATCTGGAACTTGCCGAGGAAAGCCTCAGATCCATCACCTCGGATATGAGCGGGCAGTTGACTACCGTATTCGAGGCGTTGACCCCCGCCGAGCAGGAAATCGCCCAGATGATAATGCGCGGCCAGACCACCAAGGATATTGCCCGCACCCTTTCGCGCGAGCCCAGCACGATTGAGTTTCATCGCAACAATATCCGCGCCAAACTCGGCCTGAAACGCAGCGGTCAGAACCTGCGCAGCCTGCTGTTGTCCATTCAGTAAAACATGGGGGCTTTCCCCATGTTTCCCCCATAGTTTTTCGATACCTTCATCAGATGCCCCGGTTGCTACGATGGCATTGTCCGAGGACATCCCCGGATCGTGAGACAACAGGGAAATCCAAAAATGGAAAAAGACGATCTGAATCTTAAGCCAACGCTGATGCGCGGGAGCGCGGACGACATGGCGCCGGGCCTGTCGCGCCGCTCGTTCTTCATGGCCGCAGGGGCCGCCGGGGTGGGGGGCGCCGCCACGTTGATGAGCAGCACCTCCGCCAAGGCGCAATCCACCGATTGGACGCAGCCTGGCAACAATAACGGCGTGATCGAGCTGCAGAAAACCACCGGCAACTCGGTGGAAGGTGCTGTTGGCGTCGACTATTTCGGCCATTGCGCGATCAAGATCACCTCACCGGGCGGTGCCACGGTTCTGTTCGATCCCTGGCGTGACGACCCCTCGGGTGCATGGGGGCTGTGGTTCAAGAACGAATTCCCGGAAACCCCGGTGGATATCTGCATGTCCACCCATACACATTTCGATCATGATGCGATTCACCGCCCGGTCTCGACCATGGTGCTGGATCGGATGGTCGGCAATTTCGAGTTTGCCGATATCAAGATCACCGGTTTTGCCGACAAACATGTCTGCCGCGCGCCGGGCTGGTATGACTGGACCAACGCGCTGGGAGAGTTTGGCGTGCAGGCTTGCCCGCCGGATAATGTCAGCCATATGGATATGGTGGTCTATCTGGTGGAAACCGGCGGGATCCGGACGCTGATCTGGGGTGACAACCGCCACGACCCGCCGCAGGCATTCTGGGACGCCATAGGTCAGGTCGATGTGCTGACCCTGCCGGTGGACGGCTCGCAGCACATTCTGGATTACGATCAGGGCAACGCGATCGTGGAAAAGCTCAAGCCCAAGATCGTGATCCCCACCCATTATCTCAATGAAACTACAAGCTACACGCTGACCACGCTTCAGAACGCCGATGACTGGGTCAAATCCCAGAAGAGCTACAAGATGCTGGACAGCGCCAGCCTCTCCCTGGAAGCGGGAGATATTGCAGGGCGCGATCGCGAGTTCCTGTATTTTGGGCATAACGCCCTCACAAGCTGACCCCCGCTGCCACTCATGGGTGAACCGGCGCGCAGATTTGCGGGCCGGTTTGCCTTTTGAGGGGGCTGGCGGAACAAAATGTCAGACAAGCCGCATTCGAAAAACGGCAGCTATTGACCTCGCTCGGTGCTTGTTCTAGGACGCACTGGTTCTTGGCGGGTATGGTGAAATGGTATCATAAGAGCCTTCCAAGCTTAAGGTGCGGGTTCGATTCCCGCTACCCGCTCCAAGAATTCCATCCCGATATCGACTATATGAGAAAACCAAGTCTCAGACGGGTAACTATCTGACTTTATTGATTTCTATGGCTGATCCCGCGCTCTGTGCAGCGGACCGCTTGCGCATTGCAGACCCGACTTCGCCACAGGCTGTTGCGGGGTTGTGAGGTTTGGCCGCATGCTCTTGCGCGCGCATTTGCTTGACCTGCAGGGGCGGCAGGGCCATGAAGCGGGACCAACGGGTTATAGCGCCCCGTAAAGACCGCAATGTGAGACCAATAGCATGGCCAGATCGAAACCCGCTCAGCCCGCGCCAAATGCAAGCGAAGAGCGCGCCAGCTCACGCAAGCTGGGTGTTCTGGGCGCGCTTTGGCCTTTCATGCTGCCCTACAAAGGCCTGATGGCGGGGGCCGTGGCGGCACTGATTCTGACCGCCGCGATGTCGCTGACACTGCCTCTGGCGGTGCGCCGGGTGGTCGATAATTTCCGCATCGAAAACGGCGATCTGCTGGATCGCTATTTTCTGGCGGCGCTGGGGATCGCTGCCATCCTCGCGCTGGGCACGGGCATCCGCTATGCGCTGGTAACCCGGCTGGGCGAACGGGTGGTGGCCGATATCCGCATGGCCGTGTTTGACCGCGTCATCGGGATGAGCCCCGAGTTCTTCGAACGGATCATGACCGGTGAGGTGCTCAGCCGGATCACCACCGACACAACGCTGATCCAGTCGGTGCTGGGCTCCTCCGTGTCTATCGCTCTGCGCAACATGTTGCTGTTTTTCGGCGGGCTGATCCTGATGCTGCTGACCTCGGCCAAGCTGACCGGCATGGTCCTGCTGCTGATCCCCATCGTGATCGTGCCCATTCTGGTGCTGGGCCGTCGCCTGCGCCGGATCAGCCGCGAGAACCAGGACTGGATTGCCGCCTCGTCAGGCAGCGCGGGAGAGGCGCTGAGCGCGGTGCAGACAGTCCAGGCCTATACCGGCGAGGCAGCGAGCCGCGCGCAATTCGCCGAAATGACCGAGACCTCCTACGAGGTGTCGCGCGTCCGCATCCGTACCCGCGCCATCCTGACTGTCATCGTGATCTTTCTGGTCTTCAGCGGTGTGGTTGGCGTGTTGTGGATGGGTGCGAATGCGGTGCGCGTGGGCACGATGACCGAAGGGACGCTGATCCAATTCGTGATCTACTCGGTGATCATGGCGGGTTCGGTCGCTGCACTTTCGGAGATCTGGAGCGAATTGCAGCGCGCGGCTGGTGCAACCGAACGGTTGGTGGAGCTTTTGCACGCGAAAGACACCGTGCTGGATCCCGGCGCGCCGGTGCAGCTGCCTGAGCCGGTGAAGGGCGAGATTGCTCTTGATGCGGTCAGTTTCCGTTACCCCTCACGCCCCGAACATCTGGCGCTGGACGATCTGTCGTTGACCGTTGCGCCGGGCGAAACCGTTGCGCTGGTGGGCCCCTCGGGTGCTGGCAAGACCACCGTGATCCAGATGATGCAGCGGTTCTATGATCCGGACCAGGGGCGGGTGACGCTCGACGGGATAGATTTGCACCAACTCACCCGCAACGATTTCCGCCGCCACATCGCACTGGTTCCGCAGGACCCGGTGATTTTCGCGACCTCCGTGCGCGACAATATCCGCTTTGGCCGACCCTCGGCCAGCGACGGGGAAGTCGAGCAGGCGGCGCGCGCGGCTGCTGCGCATGATTTCATTGCGGCCCTGCCAGATGGCTATGACAGCTATGTGGGCGAGCGTGGTGTGATGCTGTCGGGCGGCCAGAAACAGCGCATCGCGATTGCGCGCGCAATCCTGCGCGATGCGCCGGTGCTGCTGCTAGACGAAGCCACCTCGGCGCTGGATGCCGAGAGCGAGCGTGCGGTGCAGCAGGCAGTGGATGTGCTCTGCGCCGGGCGCACGACGGTGATCGTGGCGCACCGCTTGGCAACCGTGAAGAAAGCCGATCGTATCGTGGTGCTGGAGAATGGGCAGATTGTTGCGCAGGGCAAGCATGATGAACTTGTCGCTCAGGGCGGGCTTTATGCGCGGCTTGCAAGGCTTCAATTCACCGAAGGGATTGCAGCAGAGTAACCTCGCCGCCATAAAATCGTCACATGACGTGGCGGTAATCCCTCGCACACGCTTAAATTGACGTTAGGGTGTTCCTTGTGCTGACCCCCGCTTTTTTGCAGGTTTTGGCCGGAATTCAGGCGGGCTCTTACACCGCTGTGCTAATAAGAGGGAGGAACTCAAATGACCTTTGCGGGTGTTGCAGATCGGGATGCAATCGAAAATGAAATGCCCTGGGCAGAGCGTGAGGTTCCGGTCACGCTCTATCAGCTGCTCTCGTCAACTGCGGGAAAGTACCCAAACAACAATGCAGTCAGTTTTCAAATTCTCTCTGGGCCTACCGACAAAGCCGAGACGCTGACCTGGACAGAGCTCAAGGATAAGGTCACGCAAGCCGCCAATCTGTTCAGATCTTTGGGCGTGGGCGAAAAGGATGTGATCGCCTATGTGCTGCCCAACTGTAACGAGACGCTGATCACAATGCTGGGCGGTGCGGTTGCCGGTATTGTGAACCCGATCAATCCGCTGTTGCAGCCTGAGCAGATCGCCTCGATCCTGCGCGAAACCAACGCTAAGGTCGTGGTGACGCTCAAACCCTTCCCGAAAACCGACGTGGCCCAGAAAGTGGCCGAAGCCGTGCGCCACGCGCCCCATGTGGATACGGTTCTTGAGGTGGACCTCAATCGCTACCTGACACCTCCGAAATCCTGGATCGTGCCGCTGATCCGTCCAAAGCTGGAGAATAAGGAACACCTAGCGCATGCGGATTACATGAACTTCAACAAGGCAATGTCGCAGCAGCCGACCAAGCTGGCCTTCGCTGATGCGACCGAGGACCGTGTTGCCTGCTATTTCCATACCGGCGGCACCACCGGCATGCCGAAAGTGGCGCAGCACAAATATTCCGGCATTATCTATAATGGCTGGCTGGGCGCGACGCTGCTTTTTGGACCTGATGACAACATCATATGCCCGCTGCCGCTGTTCCACGTATTTGCCTGTCACGTGATCGTAATGGCCTCGCTCTCTTCAGGGGCACATGTGGTCTTTCCAACTCCGCAAGGCTATCGCGGCGAAGGGGTGTTCGACAATTTCTGGAAATTGGTCGAACGCTGGAAGATTTCGTTTGTCATCACGGTCCCAACGGCCATCTCAGCCAAGATGCAGCGCCCCGTCGACGCCGACATATCGACAATCAAGACCGCGTTTTCGGGATCAGCCCCGCTGCCGCTGGAATTGTTCCGCCGCTTCGAAGAGACCACCGGCGTCACGATTGTCGAAGGATATGGCCTGACCGAGGCAACCTGCCTTGTGTCCTGCAATCCCACGGATGGTGAAAAGAAAGTCGGCTCGATCGGGGTGCCGCTCCCCTATACCGATGTCAAAGTTTACAAGGATACCGCTGACGGCCCGGTTGAGGCCAGCACAGATGAAGTCGGCGAGATCTGTATCGCCAATCCGGGTGTGTTTGTCGGTCATACTTATACCGAGGGGGCAAAGAACCGTGATCTGTACCATAACGACAAATACCTGCGTACCGGCGATCTGGGCCGTGTGGATGCGGACGGGTATCTGTGGATCACCGGACGCGCCAAGGATCTGATTATTCGCGGCGGCCACAATATCGATCCCGCCGAAATCGAAGAGGCGCTATTGGGCCACGAGGCCGTCGCCTTTGCAGGCGCCATTGGTCAGCCAGACGAATACGCGGGCGAGGTGCCTTGTGTTTATGTCGAGCTGGTCGACGGTGCCTCCGTTTCCTCCGATGAACTGATGAAGTACTGCGAGGTTCACATCCACGAGCGCGCAGCCCATCCCAAGCATCTCGCCATTCTGCCGGAGCTTCCGAAAACCGCCGTCGGCAAGATTTTCAAGCCCGATCTGCGCAAGGAAGCGATCACCCGGATCTACAATACCGCGCTTGAAAAGGGCGAAGTGGCGGCGCGGGTCGTCTCGGTTATCGATGACAAGAAACGCGGCCTCGTCGCGCAGCTTGACGCATATGGCACCTCGGACGAGGATGTATCCAAGATTCTGGGCGACTATACGCGCCCATGGGAATGGGCTGCCTGATCCGGAGTGCGAATGGACTATGACACGCTGCTAGATGCGGAGACACGGGACTTCATCCGCCGTAGTGCGGAGTGTTGTCCCGACAATGCGGTGGACCTGTCGATTGAAGAACAGCGACAGGTCTACGACCAGTTGTGCCGCACCTTTCGGCAGGACACCCCCGAGGGAATCTCCTCAGAGGATCTAAGTGCCAATGGCGTTCAGGTCCGTGTCTATTCTGCCGGGCAGCCCACGCGCACGGTCATTTACATGCATGGCGGTGGTTTCGTGCTGGGCGGGTTGGACAGTCACGACGATATCTGCGCCGAGATATGCGCCCAGACCGGATATCGCGTGGTTGCGGTCGACTACCGCCTCTGCCCCGAACACCGGCACCCGGCACAGTTCGACGATTGTTGGGCGGCGCTGGAATGGGCGGCGGATACCTATGGCGACCCGATGGTGCTGGCTGGTGATAGTGCCGGCGGCACGCTGGCCGCCTGCATTGCGCATCATGCGCGCGGACGGCTGCAAAACCTGCTGGGGCAGGTGCTGATCTACCCGGTTCTGGGCGGCGATGCGGATCAGGGCTCCTATCTTGAGCACGCCCACGCGCCGATGCTCAGCCGTTCGGACGTCAAGTTTTATGACAGCATTCGCACGCTGGGTGAAACGCCAAGTGATGACCCGACCTACGCGCCTTTGCAGGACAGTAACTTCGAGGGGCTGCCTGCAACCATGATCTTTACCGCCGATTGCGACCCTCTGCGCGATGACGGGCGCGACTATCGCGACCGGCTGCTGGCGGCGGGCGGAACCGTTTGCTGGGTCAACGAGGAGGGTCTAGTGCATGGCTATCTGCGCGCGCGCCATTCCGTGGCTCGCGCCCGTGCCAGTTTCGAGCGGATCTCGCTTGCGATCGAAGCGCTGGGGCAGGGGCTCTGGCCCTATGACTGACCATACTGGGCACCAAGACGTGTCAAAGCGCCTTGTCGCCCATCATGCACCCAGGAAGGGCTTGGCCCGCATCGTCTCGGCCACCGGTGCGCCCAACCGGGTCAGGATGGTCGGGGCCAGTTGCACCTGATCGATCACCGTATCGGAGTCCGGCCCTTTAGCCTCCCCGAAATAGTAGAGCGCCGTTTCCTGTTGTAGCGGGTCGCGCCCACCATGATGGCCGCGCGCGTCCTGGCCGTGATCTGCCGTCACGATCACCTCATACCCCATCTGGCGCCAGCGCGGGACAAAGGGGGCGAGCATCTCGTCCATGACGAAACAGGCATGGTCCATTTCATGGCAATCGTGGTGGAACCGGTGCCCCATGCTGTCCAGCGTACAGCTGTGCAGCATTCCGTAATCCAGCCTGAAGCGCAGGCAGAGATTGGTGAGCGAGGCAAACAGGTCGAGGTCACAGGGCGTCATCTGGTTGGCATGCCCATAGCCGGTCATGCTGTGAAACCGGCCATGGTTGATCGTGGTGCTGTCGGGCTCGTCATATTCCACGTCGCGCACATGGTCGAACGGGTGGCGGTTGAAGAACTCTGACCAGTAGCTATGCGCAACCGCCCCGGTCACCCCGCCGGCATCGCGCATCTGCGAGAATATGTCCTTGTGGCGTAGCCGGAACACGTTGCCATTGCCGGTACAGCCATGTTCGGCTGGCACAACGCCGGTATGGATCGAAGCATAGCAGCTTGCCGAGGTGGAGGGCAGGACCGAGCGTAGCTTCCAGACCCGCGCCTCACCGCTGTCCACCCAGCCTTCGAGATTGCCGAAGAGACGGCGAAAGTTGCGCCAGGGCACGCCATCCAGAATGATCAGAAGAAGTTTGCGGTCCATCCCCGGCCTCCGTGTTCCTCGTTGCCTTTGTGGCGACGAAGCTGCTGCCGGGCAATTGAAAATTGCAGCGCTGAGCTATTCAATTGGATGTCATATCACGTGACCGGATTGTGAGGTATGCCAGGCGCGGTTGAACCTATCCTGATCGTGACCGGCACCGGGATGGATACGGCGATCATGGCGAAGAAATCGAAACGCAAACAGGCGCAGAAGGCCCGCCAGGACGCGGCAGCCGCGCAGCCAGAGGTGAAGCGCCGCGATATGCTCAAACTGCTGCGCAACGGCGCGATCGGGGCGGTTGCCCTGGGTGTCGGCGGATATTTCACGCTCCGCTCGCTCCGCGCGCTGGCCCATGAATATGACCTCAGCCGCGTAGGGCAGGGCAAGCCCAGCGTGGTGCAGGTCCATAACCCGCAATGCCCAACCTGCAACGCACTCCAGCGCGAGACCCGGCAGGCGATGGAGCAGTTCGGGGAATGTGATCTGGTTTATCTGGTGGCGGATATTACCACACCGGATGGCGAAGCCTTTGCCAATTTCCACCGTGTGCCGCATGTGACTCTGTTGCTCTTCGATGGCGAGGGGAAATTGCAGCAGACCCTGCAGGGAATGCGCGACCGGGAAGAGCTGGAGCCGATTCTGGCGGGCCATTTTGAGCGCTTCGCGAAGTCTTAGACCCCCGGCATGCTCAACAAACAAGCGGCGGGAGATAACCCCGCCGCCTTTCAAGCATCCCCAGCTCTCAGTTCCCGGCGCTTTCCATCTTGCGATGGGCGACCACCTCTTCCAGCCAGCCCAGCTTCATTTCGGGGACAGAGCTGAGCAGCAGGTCGGTATAATCGTCAAAGGGTGGGCTCAGCACTTCGGATTTCGAACCATAGCGCTGCACCTTGCCCTGATACATCACGGCGATTGAATCGCTGATGGCGCGAACCGTGGCAAGGTCATGGGTGATGAACAGATAGGCCACATCCTCGATCTTCTGCAAATCCAGCAGCAGCTTGAGGATGCCATCCGCCACCAGCGGGTCGAGCGCCGAGGTGACCTCGTCACAGATGATCATCTTGGGTTTGGCCGCCAGCGAGCGCGCGATGCAGACCCGCTGTTTCTGACCTCCGGACAGCTCCGCAGGATAACGGTCGATGAATTTTTCGCCCAGTTCGATCTCATCCAGCAACTCGATGATCCGCTTGCGCTTTTCCGAGCCGCGTATGTTGAAGTAGAACTCCAGCGGTCGGCCTATGATGGTGCCGACCGTCTGGCGCGGGTTCATCGCGACATCGGCCATCTGGTAGATCATCTGCAATTCGCGCAAGTCTTCGCGGGTGCGCCCGGCCAGATCGCGCGACAGGGTACGCCCGGCAAAGTCAATCTGCCCGTCACTGGGCGGCAACAGCCCGGTGATCACGCGGGCAAGCGTCGACTTGCCCGATCCGGATTCGCCCACAACGGCCAGGGTCTGGCCCGGGTGCAGATCGACGGTCACGTTCTTGAGCACGTCGAAATTCAGCCCCTTGTAGCGCGCCGTGATGTTCTGGACGCTCAGCACAGGTTCCGGCGTGGGCTGTTTTTCTTCGTGCTCGATGGACCGGACCGAGACCAGCGCCTTGGTGTAGTCTTCCTTCGGGTGGTTGATGATCTGATCTGTGTGGCCGTATTCGACCATGTCGCCCATCCGCAGCACCATGATGTCATCGCTGACCTGCGCCACAACCGCGAGGTCATGGGTGATATAGAGCGCAGCAACTCCGGTATCGCGGATAGCCTCCTTGATCGCCATCAGCACGTCGATCTGCGTGGTCACGTCCAGCGCCGTTGTGGGCTCGTCAAAGACCACAAGGTCGGGTTCAGGGCAGAGCGCCAGCGCGGTCATGCAGCGCTGCAACTGGCCACCCGAAACCTGGTGCGGATAGCGCTCACCGATATTATTCGGGTCGGGCAGGCCCAGCTTGGAAAACAGCGTGCGGGCCCGTTCTTCGGCCTCTTTGCGTCCGAACTTCTTCTGTTCGACCGCTGCCTCGACCACCTGATCCATGATCTTCTTGGCCGGGTTGAACGAGGCCGCTGCTGATTGCGACACGTAAGTCACCTCGGCCCCGCGCAGATTGCGGATGTCCTTGAGCGGCGATTTGAGAATATCGCGCCCGTTCACCCAGACCTCGCCACCGGTGATTTTCACCCCACCGCGGCCATAGGCCATCGAGGCGAGGCCAATGGTGGATTTCCCGGCCCCGGATTCCCCGATTAGCCCCAACACCTTGCCGGGCGCGAGGTCGAAACTGACCCCGTGCACGATCTCGATGTCATGGGGCTTTTCGCCCGGCGGGTAGACGGTTGCGCCAATCTTCAGGTCGCGGACCTTGAGAAGCGGATCGCTCATCCGCGGCCTCCTTTCAGCGATGTGGTGCGATTGAGCACCCAGTCGGCCACTAGATTCACCGAGATCGCCAATGTGGCGATGGCGACAGCCGGCAGTAGGGCGGCGGGAATGCCGTAGACGATGCCTTCTTTGTTCTCTTTCACGATGCCGCCCCAATCGGCTTCGGGCGGTTGCACGCCAAGGCCAAGGAACGACAGCGTCGAGACGAAAAGTACCGCAAAGATGAAGCGCAGCCCCATTTCTGCGATCAGCGGGCTGAGCGCGTTGGGCAGGATTTCCCGAAAGATGATCCAGCCGATTTTCTCACCGCGCAGACGCGCGGCCTCGACATAATCCATGACCGAGATATCCACCGCCACGGCACGCGCCAGACGATAAACGCGGGTCGAGTCTAGCAAGCCCATGACTACGATCAGGATCGGGATGGTCACCGGCATCACCGACAGAACCACCAGTGCAAAGATTAGCGTCGGGATCGACATGATCAGATCGACAAAGCGCGACAGAACCTGATCCACCCAGCCGCCCATCACGGCGGCAAAGAAGGCCAGAACCGAGCCGGTCACAAAGCTGAGGATGGTCGCGGCGGTGGCGATGAAGATCGTGGTGCGCCCGCCATAAATCATTCGGCTGAGCAGATCGCGCCCGATATTGTCAGTGCCGAGCCAGAACTTGGATGAGGACGGCTCCCATACATCACCCACCACCTCGGCCATGCCATAGGGGGCAATGAGCGGTGCAAGCAGTGCCATGAGAAAATAGAGGGCCGTGAGGATCAGCCCGATCAGAGCAGAGATTGGGATGTTCTTCATTTTGGATGCCTCAATCTCGGGTTCGCAAGGATCGAGACAATGTCGGCGATCATGTTGAGGAAGATATAGACCGCTGCAAAGATCAGTCCGCAGGCTTGCACCACCGGCACGTCACGTTTTGACACGTGATCGACAAGATACTGCCCCATGCCGGGATAGACAAAGACCACCTCGATCACCACGACGCCAACCACCAGATAGGCGAGGTTGATCATGACAACGTTGACGATAGGCGCGATGGCGTTGGGGAAAGCGTGGCGGTAGATGACCTGAAATCCGCTCAGGCCTTTCAACTCGGCGGTTTCGACATATGCCGATTGCATTACGTTCAGAATGGCGGCGCGTGTCATGCGCATCATATGTGCCAGCACCACCAGCGTCAGAACCATCACCGGCAGCGCGATGGATTGTAGCTTCTGCAGCAGACCCATGTCGTCATTGATCATTGCGATCGACGGGAACCACCCGAGTTGCACCGCTAGAAAGAACATCAGCAGGTAGCCGATCAGGAATTCCGGGATTGAGATCGAGGCAAGTGTCACGGCCGAAATCAGCTTGTCAGGCCAGCGATCCTTGTAGCGCACCGCGACCAGGCCAAGCAGGATCGCCAGCGGGACCGAGATGATGGCGGCCCAGAAGGCGAGGAAAAGCGTATTCGACAACCGCTGCCCGACGCTTTCGGCAATGTCGCGCCCGTTGGTCAGCGCAGTGCCAAGGTCACCCTGCAAGGCCGCAAAGAGCCAGTTGAAATAGCGGGTGACCGCCGGGTCGTTCATCCCCAGTTCCTCGCGCAAGTTGGCAAGGGATTCAGGGGTGGCGGACTGTCCGAGAATGGATTGGGCCACATCGCCCGGCAGGATCGTTGTACCTGCAAAGATCAGAACCGACGCGGCGAGGAGGAGAAGGGTGCTCAGCACGAGGCGCTGAGCAACCAGTTTCACTACGGGATGCATACCGTCCGGACCTTAGGCCGTTTTCCAGGTCTTCTTGGGGGCCTTCCAGTACATCAGCTCGCCATTCGGGTCGCCTTCATAGCCCTGCACCGAGGTCGAGACCGCGTCGATGAAGTCGTTGAACATCGGGCAGATCAGACCGCCTTCTTCGTTCAGCATGCGACCCATCTTGGAATAGATTTCCTTGCGCTTGGCCTCGTCCGTTTCGGCGCGCGCGCTGATCATCAGCTCGTCAAACTCGGGACGTTTCCAGCGGGTGTCGTTCCAGTCGGCCGTGGACAGATAGGCGGTGGTGTACATCTGGTCCTGCACCGGACGACCCGACCAGTAGGAGGCGCAGAAGGGCTGCACGTTCCACACTTCCGACCAGTAGCCATCATTGGGTTCGCGCTTGATTTCCAGCGGGATACCGGCAGCTTGTGCCGATTGCTGGAACAGGGCAGCCGCATCCACGGCACCGGGGAAGGCACCATCAGCGGTGCGCAGGATGATGGGCGAGCCATCATGGCCGGACTTGGCGTAATGCTCCTTGGCCTTTTCCAGATCATGCGCGCGTTGGGGGATGGTATCGTCAAACAGCGGGTAGGCCGCGTTGACCGGGATATCATTGCCCAGACCGCCATAGCCGCGCAGAATCTTGTCGACCATTTCCTCGCGATTTATGGCGTATTTCAGCGCAAGACGCAGTTCGTTGGAATCAAACGGTGCCGTATCCACATGAGCGATGAACACATAGTGACCCCGGCCCGAGACATTGTTGACGGTCACGTTGGGCGCCCGCGCCAGTAACTGAGCGATCTTCGGCTCGACCCGGCTGATCGCGTCCACCTGGCCCGATTGCAGCGCAGCGGTCCGCGCGGTGGCGTCGTTCAGCACCAGGATCTCGGATTCGTCATAATGTGCGTATTTGTCCAATGCCCAGTAATTGGGGTTGCGTACAAACTGCATCCGCACGCCCGGCTCGTCGGATTCCAGAACATAAGCCCCGGTGCCAATCGCCGCGTTGGGATTGTCGAAACCACCATCGGGCTGGATGATCAGATGATAATCCGCGATCAGGTAAGGCATATCGGCATTGCCGGATTCCAGAGACAGCTCAATAACATCCCCGTCGACCTTCATCGACTCGATGCCCTGCACAATGCCCAGAGCGCCCGATTTCGAATCCTCATTAGTATGACGCTCGATGGTGCGCTTGACGTCCTCGGCGGTAACACTCTTGCCGTTGGAGAATTCGATACCCTGACGGATTTTGAAGCGCCAGGTCTTGGCGTCGTCCGAGCCTTCCCAGCTTTCCGCAACCAGCCCGTTCAACTGGCCCTTGTTGTCCACCTCGACCAGCGTCTCGCCCCAGTGGAAGCCACCCGCGATCGGCACGTCGGAGGCATAAAGCGCCGGGTCTTGCGTGTTGGTGCTTTCGCCGCCCTGGATGCCCTGGCGGAAGGTGCCGCCTTTGACCGGATCGGCGGCTTTGGCGGCCTTGGCGAACATGGTGCTGGCGACGGCTGCGGACACACCCAGCGCGGCGGCTTTGCCCATGAACTCGCGGCGTGTCATTTTCCCAGCCGTCACGCGGCCGGACAAATAGTCAAGTTGGTCGTTCATCGAGATCTCCCGGTTGATGATCTGCGCGTTTGGCGCGCGGTTTTTGTTGATTGATGGGTCAAGGTTTGCGTATTTCCCACCGCCCGGCAAGGCTTAATGTCCCATTATTCCCGCAGGGGGCGATCTTGAGCGGCGCTCAATTCGCAACGGAGTGTCGCATCGCGTAACGATACCGTCGTTTCCCAGCTTGAATCCCGGCCCGTCGGGCGGCGGGCAGGGGGGAATTCACTTGGTGTTTTCATTTTTTGTCGGACCATGCGCCCCAGACCGGCACCTCGGTAGCCTCACTCCGAGACCTGATGCAGGCATTGCGGCCACCATGATTCCGGCGATACCGCCGCTCCTGACAGGGATCAGCGCCGGTCCGCGCTGTCCATCCAGATCGTGACCGGCCCGCTATTGGTAAGCTCAACCGCCATATCCGCGCCAAAGACGCCCCGTTCAACCGGGATGCCGTGGCTCTGTAGCTGCTCGGCGAAGAACTCATAAAGGTGCTTGCCCTCATCAGGTGAGGCGGCCTCGGAAAACCCCGGCCGATTGCCCCTTTTGGTGTCGGCGGCCAGCGTGAACTGGCTGACAACCAGCGCCGCGCCGCCTGTATCCAGTATCGAGCGGTTCATCTTGTCAGCCGCATCGCGAAAAATTCGTAACTTGGCGATTTTGGAGGCGAGTTGCACAGCCTCGCCCTCGTCATCACCGCGCATGGCGCAAACAAGGATCAGCAGGCCGGCGCCGATCTTTCCGACAGTCTCTCCGTCTACGGAGACGCAGGCCTTTGACACTCTTTGGATCAATGCGCGCATTGTGCCTGCCGCCTTCTGTTCAATCGTCGTGCCAATGGGTAAACTCATCCGGTTCCGCCCGCTCGGTGCGAAATCCGTTGGCGGGGTGTTTCGTATCGGAATACCCGAACGAGATGGCACATAAGATCAGGTGATCCTGCGGAATGTCGAAATATCGATGCAGGAACGGGCCATAGCTGGCCACCGCCGCCTGCGGAATGGTTGCGATGCCAAGCGCTTGAGCTGCCAAACAAAATGCGGTGACAAAGCCGCCACAATCCATCGCGCCATAAGCACCCAGTTCCGCCGGGCTTGAGATGATGGCGCAATGGGGAGCGTCGAACAACGCAAAGTTCCGCATCATCTCGCGTGCCGATCCCGCGCGGTCGCCCTTGATGACCCCCACCGCTTCATAGAGAGCCCAGCCGCAGGCCCGCCGCCGGTCCTGATAAACGCCACTATAAGAGCTTGGGAAGGGCAGATCGGGATTGGGTGCTGCGCCTTGCACCTCTTCGCTCAAAGCGGCGCGAAACCTGTCGGTTGCGACTCCGCTTGTCAGATCGACGCGCCAGGGCTGGGCGTTGCACCAGCTTGGCGTGCGACGGGCTGTGGCCAGAATCTGCTCAATCTCGGATTTGGCAATCTGGGTTGGCGCGAAGGCCCGGCAGGAATGCCGCTCTGCCATCAACCTATCCAATGCCTGCAACTCCATCCGCCTCCCTTCCATGCGCTACTGGTTGGTTGCGACCACATACCCAACACCGGCCGCCACCAGCAGGCCAAGTGTCACCGCAATGGCGATCTTGATCGCCGACCAGGGACGTTCGCCCTGAACGCGGCCCGTGCGGCCATTGACCACGAACCGATAGGTCTCGCCACGAAACTTGTAGGCCGCCAGCCAGACCGGCAGCAGGATATGCTTGAAGGTCACGTCGGAGACGGTGGTTTCGACCCCATGCACGCGCTGCCGATCGCCGCCAATGTCAAAGCGCACATCGCGCTCGATCACGCGATCCATATGGTTGCGCGCTTCGCGATAGCCTTCTTTCAGCTCGACCGTATAGGCCTCGGCCCGGAACCCGGCCAGATATTCCGGCTGATAGGGCTCCAGCGCGGGCAGGTCCCACGGCTCCAGCGCGTCGGTGTATTTCTTTGGCAAAGAGCGTGAGGCCAGTACCAGTACATCGTCGAAAAACCGCGCCACGCGGCCCGATTTGGGGGTCCAGCGGACCCTGGGCACCTGCTGCTGCACCCGTTTGCCATCGCGCATGACCGTGCGGGTTTCGTAATAGATGACCCCGCACTCACCCCGGTAGCGCGATTTGGTATCCGCATCAAAGGTCCAATAGGGCACGTAGATACCCTGCATCTTGCGTCCCTTTCGAGCGTATTCTTTCAGCCCGCTGGGCGCGAACCAGAGCGCGCCCAGCCAGTCCGACATGGCTTTCTGCGCACTACGCTCATCCAGCGCAAAGGGCAGCACGCCGCGCGGCTTGATATGGCGGTTGACGCCAGTGTCGGTCACCACCGGCGTGGCGCAGAACGGGCATTCTGCGGCATGTGTGTCGGGGTCGAACTCCACCTGCGCCGCACAATTGGGGCAGGAGAGCACGCGGGTCTCTTCGATCTCGGCCTCGGGCAGGGCTTGCGCCATGGCGGTATCAAAATCCAGCTCGCGCAGGCCGCCACTTTTCCACGGCCCGGCATTGATCTGGTCGGTGTTGCCGCAATGCCCGCAAACCAGCGCGCCGCTGGCCGGGTCGAAGCGGTAATCGGCCCCGCACTGATCGCAAGGAAAGCGGTGTTCGGACAGGGGCGCGCTTAGGTCTTGGGTCATCAATAGTCGTAGCCCAGATAACGGTTAGGTTGGTCGATATCGGCCTCGTGTCCAAGGAAGGCAGCCCAAACACCGCCCGGTCGCCAGATACCCTCCATGAGCGCTTCGGCGGCAGGGGCGTCGCCGTGCCCTTCGCGGGCATAGCGCAACATGAAGGCCGATACGCGTGCGTTGTAAATGCAATGCACATGCACGCGCGCGGTGCCAAGCGCGGCCATGGTATCGGTGAAGGCGGTGTAGTCCTGTTCCGGCGGGGCATTAAAATCCACGGGGATATAGTGATACGCCATTCCTGCGGCTGCGACGCAGCCCGCTTCATCCGCCAGGGCGCCCTTGTTGTCATGCGGCCCAAGATTGATGACATCCGTTACTCCGGCCTCGGCCAGTGCGGCGATCTGGTCTTCGGTGGGCTGACCCGACAGGGTGAGCCGGTCACTCACCTGCCGGAAATTGAGAATGTCATTCAGTTGTGCCATGGATCGGCCTTCCTGCTCTTGCGCTTAGGCGCCCGGCGGAGGAGGTGGCAGTATAGTGAATAGCTGCGCCATTTCCTGCACGTCCTCGGCGCGCTTCCAGCCATCCTGACCAGCCGTCCAGACATAGGTCTCGCGGGTGATCTCGCCAGCGGTTGCCATCCGCCCCAGCTTGGCCTTGGAAAACGGCCCCGAGGTCTGGCCGTCAACCGCGATATGCCACACATGCTCGACCGGCGGCGGGGGCGGCGGTGCCACAGACGCAGCCGGTTGCGCGGCAGCGGGGGCAGGCGCCCCCCACGGGCCTGACGGTTGACCCGCTGCCATGTTCCCTAGCTGCTGCGCCATGGCCACGCCCATTCCCATGCCAAGCCCTGCGCCCATACCGCCACCCCCGCCGGGATTGTTGGCGGCGGCGGTCATTGCCTCGGCGGCGGAATACTGGGTGAACTTGCCCAGATCGCCCGCCAGACCCATCGAGGTGCGCTTGTCCAGCGCCGCTTCGACTGCGGGCGGCAGTGAGATGTTTTCAATGTAGAATTCCGGCATCTCCAGCCCGTAGGCATCGACAACGGGCGAGACCTCAGCCGCGATCAGCTTGCCCAGATCGGCGGTGTTGGCGGCCATATCCAGCACCGGAATGCCCGAGCCTGCGATAACGCGGGAAAACTCCTGCACGATGATGTTGCGAATCTGATAGCTGATCTCGTCCATGGTAAATTCGCCATCGGTGCCGACGATCTCGATCAGGAACTTGGCGGGGTCCTTCACCCGCACCGTATAGGTGCCATAGGCGCGGATGCGGGTGGGTCCAAATTCCGGATCGCGCAGCATGATCGGGTTCTTGGTACCCCATTTGAGGTTGTTGAACCGGGTCGTGTTGACGAAATAGATCTCGGATTTGAACGGGCTTTTGAAGCCGTGATCCCAGTGCTGCAGCGTCGTCATGATCGGCATGTTGTTGGTTTCGAGCATATAGAGCCCCGGCGTGAACACATCCGCCAACTGCCCCTCATGCACAAACACCGCCGACTGCCCTTCGCGCACGGTCAGCTTGGCGCCGTATTTGATCTCATGCCCCTCGCGCTGGAACCGCCAGACCATGGTGTCGCGGGTGTCATCGACCCAATGGATGACGTCGATGAACTCACCGGAAAGAAAATCAAAAATACCCATGGTTCAGTCTTTCTCCTGTCTTCGGGCCTATGATGAAGGTCCCATCAGTTCCCGCGCAATAACCTCGGACACGGGCCGCGCCTGATCGGCGGTCATGCCCTGTCGCAGGCGCGGGTCATACAGCATTGTCAGCAATTTCTCGTCGTGGCTGGTCAGCAATGCGAATTCGTCGTCATCGTTGAAGATCGAGGGCCGCGCGGCGGGGCTGTCATTGGGCAGGCCAAGCCCTTGCGAAATCTCTTCGTGAATGCAGCTAAGCCGGACTAGATCGGGATGCTCTGCCCGTATCAACGCTACCGCTCGCGTGTAGTTCTGCGGCGCGCCATTGGCTGACACCGCGACGACAAGGCAATAAAACGAGCGCGGCAGGTTATCGAACAGCGCCAGTTCGTTTGCACTGATCGAGGGGATGATCTGTTTCAGACGCTGCTGAACAAATTCTGTGTCGTCTTCGCCAGCCACGAAAACATGGAAATTGGGGTTGCGGTTGCTGGCGGTGATCGGGTGCTTGGTCAGCCGCGCGAGCCGATCGGCGAAGTTGGAGACATTGCGCGCGTCCTGCTCGCGTCGCTCCAGCGGCACCGAGGCGCCGAACTCGGTGCTGATCCGCACCGGTCCCGACCAGCGGCTCAGCCTCCCGCTGGCGCGACGGCTGGACAGCGGCACGGCGGCCGGGGAATATTCGTCAAAAAACGCGATCACCTCGAAATTGCGCACAAGATCTTCGGAATCATAGGGCGTGTCGGGGCCGCCGCCATCAGTGCGCAGCAGCCCTCGGGTCAGCAGATCGTTCTGCACCTTCTCATAATAGCGCGCCAAATCCTGGCTTTTGGCCGAGGGTGCAAAAACAACGGGCTCTGTCGGGACCAGCCCGTCCGGGCGGGCGGGTGGCGTCAGCGAGGTCTGAAGGCCCTGCTCACATGCCCCGAGCAGCGCCAGGAGCAGGGCGGCGGCCCCGATCCGGGCCACCCCGATCCGCGTATCTGCCCGAGCGTGCCCCATATAAAGTCAGCCGGGGACCGCTGTGGAGGCTGTGTCGCCCAGACCATCCTTGCGCGCTTTGGCCGAGGCCAGCGTGTCGCGCAGCTCAGTCTCCATCTTCTTGAGCTCCTCTTCGGCGGCGGCGCGTTTGGCCTTGCCTTCGTCAGCGATCTGCAGGCTTTCGTTGATGGTGCCGATCAGATCGGCATTGGCCTGCTTGACCGCTTCGATGTCGAAGACGCCGCGCTCCATCTCCTGCCGGATCATCTTGTTGCTCTCGCGTAGATTGGCGGCATTGGCGGTGAGCAACTCATTGGTCAGGTCATTGGCGTCGCGCACGGCCGCTGCCGCCTCGGCGCTGCGCTGGATGGTGACCGCCTGCGCCAGTTGGGTCTCCCAAAGCGGGACGGTGTTGACCAGGGTCGAGTTGATCTTGGTCACCAGCGACTTGTCATTCTCCTGCACCAGCCGGATCGAGGGCAGGGATTGCATGGTCACCTGCCGCGTCAGTTTCAGGTCATGCACCCGGCGTTCCAGATCATCACGCGCGGCGCGCAGGTCGCGCAACTCCTGCGCTTTCATCACCTGTTCTTCCTCGGGCGCGGCCTCGACCGCGGCTTCTTTTTCGGGGATTTCGGTGCTGTCGAGTTCGGTCAGCTTTTCCTCGCCTGCCGCGATGTAAAGCGCCAGTTCGTCATAAAAGCCCAGCGTCTTGTCATAAAGCAGGTCGAGCGATTTGATGTCTTTCAGCAGCGTATGTTCATGGCCCAGCAGGTCATCGGTGATCTTGTCGATCTGGCCCTGCACTTCTTCGAAACGCGCGGTGAACTTGGCGAAGGGCGCGGCGCGGCCCAGCAACTTTTCCCACCAGCTTGCCTCGCGCCGCACGTCCAATTCGCTCACCGAAAAGCCGCGGATCGTGGTTACGATGTTGCGCAGGGAATCCCCCGCCGGGCCCACATCCTTGTTGCGCACATCCGCGAGCATGGCCTGGCTGATTTCCTGCAACTCCGCCTGCGCGCCGGACCCGAAGGACACGATCGAGTTCGTGTCATCCATGTTGATCTCGTCCATGCGTTGCCGAATCTCGGCCTTGACCGGTTCGTCGGCCTCTTCCAGAGGCACGACCGCGTTTTGCGGTTCCGGCAATGTGATGGCGGTCACCTCATCGACGATCGCGGTCGCTTCTTCGGCCTTCTTTCGAACGGTATCGGACATGAAAAACTCCCTTATTCAAACGCGTGCCGGTCAGTCCAGCCGCACACCTTCGCGCTGCAATCTCTCGCGCAGCACGTCTATTTCGACAGTCAGGTCGCTGCGATCATCCAGCAGCATCTTGCGGGTGCGTGCGGCGAAGTTCTGCTCAAGATCGTCCAGCAGCGCGGTATAGTCGGCCATCGCCTGCGCGTCGCGGGTGCGGGCATGGATGTCGGCAAACTTGACAGAGGCGTCGCGGGCGCCGCGCAGATAGACAGTCAGGTATTTGCGCGCGGCGGTCAGGTCGCGGGGGTCTTCCTCAACCGTGCGGAACAGCTCGCGCGCGGTGGTCTGAAACCGTTCGACCCGCGCTTCGATCTTGCGATCACCGGCGCGTTTGATGGCATCGCTCATGTCAGCAAGCAGCGTTTCCGCCTCATCCACCGCACGGGCGACACGGTCCTGCTGAAAGGTGTCTATGCCTTCCATTCCCTTATCCTTCATCGGGTCAAGGCCAAATGCGGTGCCATGCAGCGCGGCCGTTGCGAAACCATAGAGCAGCGGGGCCAGCAGGCTGGCCGTGCCCGCATCCATCATCTCGTTCTTATAGGCGGTCAGCCCGATACCCAGCCCGGTCAGGGCAGAGGCGAAAATCTTGCGCGGAAAGGCTGGGCGCCGGGCCACCTTGCGGGCGCGATAGGCGCTTTCGGCGCGCAGCCCTTCGCGCAGAAGCCAGGCCGCCAGCACCAGCAGGGCAGCAGCCACCAGCCCCATGGTCAGCCCCACAGCCCCATCATTCAGCGAAAAGAAGGCGATCAGTAGCGGCGGCAGGAACAGGATATTTGTGCGGAATCCCGCCGGATCAACTCGCGCCCCGTCGAACTGGCCGCGCGAGGGTGCCGTTTGGGCGTCGTCGTCCTGTGATTGCGGGCTATATTTCCCGCCGAATTTCTGTGCCATAGCGTCAGAGCCCGCCGATCCAGCCGGTGGCGACACCCAGCATCAGGATCAAAAGCCCTATAAAGGCGGCCTTCTGGATGCCAGATTGAGACATGACTCCCCCGATTGCGGCTTCGTTGACGCGAATCTAGGCGATGCAGGCGCACCTTGCTAGGGGGAAGGTTGCGCTAAAGCCCTCACGAGCGGGGGTTTTTAGGCCCGCCTTTACGTTGACGTTGCGGCCTGGTGGGGCGTTTGCCTGTTGGCTTGTCGGAATGTTTGCTTTCGGCATCCAGCCCAAGCTGGTCGCGTAGCACCCGGCGGCGCACCTCTTCAACCTCGCCCTGTTTGAGGTTTCCCAACTGGAAGGGCCCATAAGACACCCGGATCAGACGGTTTACGGCAAAGCCGATATCTTCCATCGCACGGCGGATTTCGCGGTTCTTGCCTTCGCGCAGGCCGACGCTCACCCAGGCATTTGCGCCTTGTTGGCGGTCCAGCGTCACGATCATTTTCTGGAACCGCTCGCCGTCGATCACCAGACCCTGGCGCAGCGGTGCGAAATCCTCGTCCTTGGGGCGGCCATTGATCCGCACACGGTATTTGCGCAGCCACCCGGTCGAAGGCAGTTCCAGCTTGCGTTTGACGCCGCCATCATTGGTCAGCAGCAACAGCCCTTCGGAGTTGAGGTCAAGCCGCCCGACGCTCATCACCCGGGGCAACTCCTCGGGCAGGTCGTCATAGATGGTCTTGCGGCCCTTCTCGTCGCTGGTCGTGGTCACTAGCCCGGTGGGTTTGTTGTAGAGCCAGAGCCGTGCAGGTTCAGGCTCGCCCACCTGTTTGCCGTCAACGGTGATCTTGTCACTGGCGGTGACGTTCAGGGCCGGGCTGTCGATTACCTTGCCGTTCACCGTGACGCGTCCTGCGCCGATCATGCGTTCGGCCTCGCGGCGCGAGGCGATCCCGGCGCGGGCCAGAACCTTGGCGATCCGGTCGCCGGGAGGGGGTGTGGTGCTCATGGCCGGGCTTTAGACCATTTGCCCCGCTTGCGAAACCCGAAGATGTGCGGCAGTCAGGGGCATGGTGTTCCGATCCCATATGGCACAGGCGCTGGATCAAGCGCGCGCCGCCGCCGACCGCGGCGAGGTGCCGGTGGGTGCGGTGATCGTTGCGCCCGACGGCACGGTGGTTGCCGCTGCCGGAAACCGGACGCGGGAGTTGAACGACCCCACCGCGCATGCCGAAATCCTGGCCCTGCGCGCGGCCTGTGCCTCTGCCGGGTCGGAACGGCTGCCGGGCCATGACCTTTATGTCACGCTGGAGCCCTGCGCGATGTGCGCCGCCGCCTTGGCCTCAGCCCGGATCGGGCGCATCTATTATGGCGCCGCCGATCCGAAATCGGGTGGCGTTGCCCATGGCGCGCGCGTGTTCAGCCACCCTCAGGCACATCATAAGCCAGAGGTATATGACGGCATTAACGAGGCCGAGGCGGCCGCTCTGCTGACCCGTTTCTTCGGCGGCCGCCGCTAGGGCCGCACCACCAGATCGCGCGGAATATCAGCGAGCGGGCGACCACCCTCAGCTGTCACCACAAAGCTCTCGGTGATTGCCAGCCCCCAATCCGGCGTCCAGAGGCCGGGCATCAGGTGAAATGTCATGTTCTCCTGCAGGGGGGTTGTGTCACCGGGACGCAGACTCATCGTGCGCTCGCCCCAATCGGGCGGATAGCTGAGCCCGATGGGATAGCCGGTGCGGTTGGCTTTGACATAGCCCGCGCGCTCGAAGCTCGCATAGACACAGGCGGCGATCTCTTCGCAGGTCACGCCGGGGCGGGCGGCGGCGAGCGTGTCTTCTATCGCGGTCAGGATCGCCGCTTCGCCACGGCGGATATCGTCCGGAGGCGTGCCCAGAAACAGCGAGCGGCTTGCCGGGCAGTGATAGCGATGAAAGCACCCGGAGATTTCGAAATATGTCGCCTCACTCCGGGTCAGCGGGCGATCGTTCCATGTGATGTGAGAGGCCGACGCCTCTTTGCCCGAAGGCGCGATCGGCACGATAGCGGGGTAGTCGCCAGGCAAGCCAGGCAACCCTGCGACCCCCGCCGCCTGTACCTGAGCCACCAATTCATGCTTGGGAACGCCTTCGCGAAACCCTTCACGCAAAACCCTGTGCATATGCGTCGAAAGCTGCCCGGCCTTGCGCATCATAGCCAGTTCGGCCGGGCTTTTGACGGCGCGTTGCCAGTTCACCAGTGCGGTCGCATCCGTGAGCGCCGCGTCGCCGAAGGCCTGCTGCAAGACCCGATGGCTGGCTGCGGAGTAATAATAATTGTCCATCTCCACACCGAGATTGTGCGTCCAGCCCCGATCACGCAGCAATGCCACAAGCGCCTCAACAGGATGGTGGTCGGGATGTTGGACATGCTCTTCTGGCCAGTCATGCAGATCCGCCGGGTCCAGCCATGTGGTCTGCGCGGCACCGGGCTTGTCCTGCGTGCGCCCCCACCAGAGTGGTGAACCGGATGCGGGCAGAATGACCATCTGCGGCACGTAAAAGCTCCATCCGTCATAGCCGGTCAGCCAGGCCATGTTCGAGGGATCGGTGACCAGCAGCGTGTCGATACCTTGTGCGGACATGGCCGCACGGGTCTTGCCAATGCGTTGATCGTACTCAGCCTGCGAGAAATCCGACGCCGGCATCAGAGCGAAATGGGCTGCATGATCTCCGGCTCGATCACGTCGACCCCGGGCAGCCCGTCGATCAGGTCTTGCGCCGATTGCTCAAGGATCGGGAAGGTCTTGTAATGGCAGGGGATCACCGTTTGGAAGTTGAAATAGCGCTTGGCCGCATAGGCTGCGCCCTTCATGTCCATGGTGAAATAGCCGCCCGCGCTCAGCACGCCGATATCGGGTTTGTAATAGTCTCCCATCCAGTCCATATCGGCCATGATGTCGGTATCGCCAGAGATATAGACGGTCTTGCCCTCAGCACGCAGCATGAACCCCACCTCGCTACCGCCGGTACGCAGCCCCTCGGGGGTGGAAAAGGTCGAGCTGTGCGAGGCGGGCACCATACTCAGGCTAATGCCGCCCAAATCGATCGTGCCACCTTTGTTGAAGCCCACCGTTTCGATGCCTTCTGCCTCGCCCCAATATCCCATCAGGTCGTATTGGCCCAAAATAGGGACGCCCAGCTTTTTGGCCAGCGGCAAGATGTCGATCACGTGGTCGAAATGGGCATGGGTCAGCAGGATATGAGTGGTCCCGGCGATGGCGTCGTCATGCTTGTCTTCGGGCAGCGCCGGGTTTCCGGTCAGCCACGGATCAAGCAGCAAAACCTTGTCGCCAGTTTCGATCCGAAAGCTGCCATGGCCGAGCCAGATGATGTCCATGAGGTCACTCCCTTTTTTCCTGTTGGCGGCAGCCTAGCATCCGCTAAGTAAAAATCCATGGAGTGGATGCGCGAAATAGATGGATATTGTGAACGGCTTGACCCAAGCTACTGGGCCGAGCCGATCAATGCCGTGACCAATGTCTGTTTTTTGATCGCGGCGTTTATCATGTGGCGTAGGGTGCGGGGGCAGGGCCTGCCACTGGCGATGGTGCTGGTGGCGCTTCTGGCGGCGATCGGAGTGGGCAGCTATCTGTTCCACACCCATGCGCAAGTCTGGGCGGCTATGGCGGATGTGGTGCCGATCCTATTGTTCATTCTGGTCTATTTCTACGGGGTCAATCGCGATTTTCTGGGGCTGAGCCTGTGGCCCGCTCTGGGCCTGACCGCGCTGTTCCTGCCTTATGCGGCATTGACCGTGCCGCTTTTTCAACTGGTGCCGGGGCTTGGAGGCTCCGCAGCTTATGCGCCGGTGCCGCTGCTGATACTGATCTTCGCGTTTTTTCTCAGGGCGCGCATGCCGGATACCGCGCGGGGTATGGCCCTCGGCGCGGCGATCCTGATCGTATCGATCACCTTGCGTTCATTGGACGTCCCGCTTTGTGAAGCGTTGCCAATGGGCACGCATTTACTTTGGCACATTCTGAACGCAATCATGCTGGGTTGGATGATCGATGTTTACCGCCGTCACATGCGCCGACACGCGAACAGCACGCCCGTTGCGACCCGGATGTAAGGCGACCGGATCGAGGCGGTTGAGTTCTGCGACCGCGATGGGCCGGTTCTCGTGCGAGCCCGGATTGTGTCTATTGCTCAGGCGATGCCGATATCTCGGGTCAATTCCGGATTTCCAATGCGTTTGGGGGCGGGAAGGGAATCTAATGGAATGTCCTGTCCAGCGGTGATTTCCGACCGCCAGAGGGTGTCTTTGTGGCCATCATCGATGTTGGGGGGACTCTTTTTCGATTGATCGCAATACGCGGAAAATTCGGGCTTTCCAGTTTTGAGCTTTTAGACACAATCAGCCCAAGGCCGCCGCTCACACACTGGACACCAAAACGAATGGTCAACCCCGTGCGCGCATCTCCAAAGCGTCCTGCGTTGTCAGAACGTTTCCCGCATACCCCCAAGAGCCGCTGCTGACTTCCAGCAACCGGACAGACGTTCCAGCCTTTATCGTTTGACCAGCGACTTCGCCAAAAGCATCCGTGACCTTTTGTATTATTCTGCCTTTTTCTTCCGCCGAAAACACGCCTTCGAGCACCTGAATTTCTATTGAGGGCATCGCATTCTCCGTTTCCCTTGATTTGCCAAAGTGCCAGTGGGCACGCGACCAACGTCTGGTAAGATGACACAGGAAGCTCAGTTTTGTAAAAGTTCCCTGCATTTTGAGAGGAGCATTCACATGCCGGCATTGGTTTCGTTTCGTTCTGTGGTCGATCCAACGGATAGCGATTTTCTTGGTCATATGAACGTTTCGAGATACTTTGCCGCTTGTTCCGACGGCGTGTTTGCAATCCAATCCGAAATGGGGCTGACCGCAGATGACATGAGACGGGGCCGCCGGGTTTCCTTCGCCGTTGTCCATGCCCAGAGCGATTTCCGCGCTGAACTCACGGCGGGCGACTCCATAAGGTTGGAGACGTCAGTTGTCGCGATCGGTTCCAAATCAATGACCTTCAGGCATCGGCTTTTCAGAACGGATGGCGATAAATTGGCGTTTGAGACCGAATTCAAATGCGTGCTGCTGAGCCTTGAAACCCGTCAAGCCACAGAGATACCCGATGACGTTCGCGAATGTGCAACCGAGTGGTTGGAGAGCCCGGCCTGAACGGCGGCTCTGTCTGCCCGACCGCAGTTTAACCCGTCGGGCGCTCGCGACCCGGTGGGCGCACGGCGTGCGCGGTCTCGGCGGTGCCCCGTTTACGGAGTGAAACGCACTCTCCAGCCCTTGCGACCCGGCGCGTGCGGCGGTAAACGCCCCCTGACGCATATGAGGGAAACCGATGTCGATTGACCAAAGCACCGCCGCCAAAGTGGCCAAGCTGGCCAGGATCAAGGTCGAGGATGACGCGCTGCCGGCGCTGGCCTCAGAATTCAATACGATCCTCGGCTTCATTGAGCAACTGAACGAGGTCGACGTCGACGGTGTCGAGCCGATGGTCTCGGTGACGCCGATGCGCCTGAAACGGCGCGAGGATGTGGTGACCGACGGCAACCAGCAGGACAAGGTGCTGGCCAATGCCCCCGATGCGCGCGAGGGCTTTTTCGCGGTTCCGAAGGTGGTAGAATAATGACTGAACTGAACACTCTGGGCCTAGCTGAGGCCCGCGACCTGCTGCGCAAGGGCGAAACCACCTCTGTCGGACTGACCGAAGCCTGCCTGAACGCCATCGAAAATGCCGGTGCGCTGAACGCTTTTGTGCACAAGACACCCGAGATCGCGATGGAGCGCGCGCAGGCGGCCGATGCCCGGATCAAGGCAGGCGATGCGCCGTCCATGTGTGGCCTGCCCGTCGGCATCAAAGACCTGTTCTGCACCAAGGGTGTGGAAAGCCAGGCCGCAAGTGCGATCCTTGAGGGCTTCAAACCCGAATACGAATCCACCGTCAGCCAGAAACTGGCCGATGCGGGCGCCGTCATGCTGGGCAAGCTCAACATGGATGAATTCGCGATGGGCTCTTCGAACGAGACCTCGACCTATGGCAACGTGGTCAACCCATGGCGGCGCGGCAATGACGATGCGCCGCTGACGCCGGGTGGCTCCTCGGGCGGCTCGGCCAGTGCCGTGGCCGCTGATCTGTGTTTGGCCGCGACCGGGACTGACACTGGCGGCTCGATCCGCCAGCCTGCCGCTTTCACTGGCATCACCGGCATCAAGCCCACCTATGGCCGTTGCTCGCGCTGGGGCATCATCGCCTTTGCCTCCTCGCTGGATCAGGCCGGACCGATGACCAAGTCGGTGCGTGATGCGGCCATCATGCTGGAAGCGATGTGTGGCCATGACCCCAAGGATTCCACCTCCGCCGATCTGGCGGTGCCGGATTTCGAGGTGATGCTGACCGGTGACATCAAGGGCAAGAAGATCGGTATCCCGAAAGAATACCGCATGGAGGGTATGCCCGCCGAGATCGAACAGCTGTGGGCCGATGGGACCGAGATGCTGAAAGCTGCGGGTGCCGAGATCGTCGATATCTCGCTGCCGCACACCAAATACGCGCTGCCTGCCTATTACGTGATCGCACCGGCTGAGGCCTCGTCGAACCTCGCACGATATGATGGCGTGCGCTATGGCCACCGAGCGCAGTTATCGCAGGGCGACGGCATCACCGAGATGTACGAGAAAACCCGCGCCGAAGGCTTTGGTCACGAGGTGCAGCGCCGGGTGATGATCGGCACTTATGTGCTGTCGGCGGGCTTTTATGATGCCTATTACAACCGCGCACGCCGGGTTCGCACCCTGATCAAGAAGGATTTCGAGGATGTCTTTGCCCAAGGCATCGACGCGATCCTGACGCCCGCCACCCCTTCGGCGGCCTTTGGTCTTGGCGAGATGACCGATGCTGATCCCGTTCAAATGTACTTGAACGACGTCTTCACCGTGACCGTGAACCTTGCCGGTCTACCGGGTATCTCGGTGCCTGCCGGGCTCGATAAACAAGGGCTTCCATTGGGTTTGCAACTGATTGGACGCCCCTGGGAAGAGGGTGATCTGCTGAATACGGCCTATGCGCTGGAGTCTGCCGCCGGTTTTGTGGCCAAAGCCGGGAAATGGTGGTAGATACCCGCCGAAACAAAATCAGCAGGACGATGGTCATGCGTGTACTCTATCTGGTTCCCGTTTTTGGGATTTTGGCGGCCTGTCAGTCAACTGTTCCCGATTCCGGGGCAGGGTTCAACACCCCCACCTATCAGGCGCAGCGCGAGGCGGCGCTGGCCGGTCAGACCGTGACCGGCGACCCGTTTGCGCCGCCCTCTGCGGTATCATCGGAAACACTTGGCGCGACCGGCGCTCCGCTCTCGGCCACCACAAATCCGACGCCGGGCGTGTCCGGAACGGGCACCTCCTCGCCCGCCACCGGCAGCGCCGAGGATATCGCCCGCGAAACCGCCTATGCGCTGCAACAATCGCAGGGCAATTCCGGCGTCGCGCCTGTTCAGGCCAGCCCGTCGAACCCGGCACCGCAACTGGTCGACAATGCGGGCATTTCGGACGAGAACGACTTCAGCGCCGTCTCGAGCCGCCAGACCATCGAGAGTGATGCGCAGCGGATCGCGCAGAACCGCGCCAATTACCAGTTGGTGGCCCCGACTGCCGTGCCCGAGCGCAGCGGGTCGGCGCAGCCAAATATCGTGCAATATGCGCTCAGCACGTCGCACCCGAAAGGTACCAAGGTCTATTCGCGGGCAGGGTTCAACCTGCAGGCCAAGGCGCAGCGCAACTGCGCAGGGTTCGCCTCGCCCGACCTCGCGCAGATCGCATTCCTCGAAGGCGGCGGTCCGCAGCGTGACCGTAAAGGGCTCGACCCAGATGGCGATGGCTATGCCTGCGATTGGGACCCGAGCCCCTACCGCAACGCCGTCAGCAACTGAGGCGTGGCGCCGCTCTGGCATCCGTCCCCCAATTTCGGTCTGCGCCGGGACGGGCTGAGGCCCGCCTTTGTGGTGATCCACTACACCGCTATGACCAGCGCGGAAGCGGCGCTCAAACGGCTTTGCCTGCCCGAGGCCGAGGTCTCCGCCCATTACCTAATCGGCGCGGATGGCACCACATGGCAGATGGTGCGCGAAGAGGACCGCGCCTGGCATGCCGGGGCAGGGGAATGGCGGGGGCTGACTGATATCAACTCCCGCTCCATCGGGATCGAGTTGGACAATACCGGCGCAACCCCCTTTGCCGAAGCTCAGATGGCCGCGCTTGAGGTGCTGTTGCCCGTCATATTGTCCCGCTGGGATATCTCGCCCGAGAACGTCATCGGCCATTCCGATATGGCACCGGGCCGCAAGATCGATCCCGGCCCGCGCTTCGACTGGCAACGGCTGGAGCGCCAGCAGCTGGCGGCCCAGCGTGGCCATAGCGATGGGCCACAGGATGCGCCGATGGATCACTTTCGGACCTTGGCGCGCGACATCGGCTTCACCAGCAATGTTGACGATGACACCCTTCTGGCTGCCGTCCGCCTCAGATACCGCCCCTGGGGGTCCGGACCGCTTGTGCCTGCCGATTTTACGCCCTTGGGGCATACCGCTCTCTGGACCTGATCCGCTCTTTGTCTGGCTAAAGTATCCCGGGGTGAATTGGCCTCAGGCCAAGGGTGTCAGCGCGCCGGCGCGTTCGACGCTTGACGCCAGACGCCCTGCGGCATAGGTCCGCCCCTGCGCGGAGGGCCGGATGGCCGCGTGGGGTCACCCTCACGAGGAAAGTCCGGACTCCCTGAAGCAACGGTGCCGGGTAACGCCCGGGCGGGGCAACCCGACGGAAAGCGCCACAGAAATGAAACCGCCCCGGTTCGTCGAAGGTTCGCCTCCGGCAACACGCCGGGGTAAGGGTGAAACGGTGGGGTAAGAGCCCACCGCGCTGCTGGCAACAGCGGCGGCACGGCAAGCCCCACCGGGAGCAATGCCAAATAGGACCCCCACGCGGGCAGGTCGGCGCAAGCCGAAACCGCCGCTAGGCTCGCTTCAGCCGAGAGGGGTCGGGTTGGCAGCTGGAGGTGCCCGGCAACGGGCACCCTAGATGAATGGTCATCGAAGGGGGCAACCCCGGAACAGGATCCGGCTTACAGGCCCTCCGCGCGCTCACGTATGTGCTGGTCGAACATGCGGGTAAAGGTTTTGCCTTGAAGCGGGTTTTCCGGGTGCAAATATCTTACGTGATACATCGGCAATGACCGCGTTGCAGACGCCTAAAACAGGCGTGTCTTGTCGGGACCGCGACACCCCCTGAGCCTTCCACGTTCTGTCACAACAGAGCGTCATGGTCATGATGAAGCCCTGTCGCTACACTGGTGGTCTGTTCTGGAGGAGGATTTACAATGAGCTTCATGAAAACGCTGGCCTCGGTTGCTGTTGGTTTTGCTGCTGCCAAAGGCATGGAAAAATACCAGCAGATGGGGGGCATGGCCGGATTGCAAAACATGTTCTCGGGCGCGCAGGGTCAGATGGGAAGCGACCAGATCAGTGCGATGGCTGAGAAGTTCGGCCTTGGCGGCGCGACCGAGCAGATCCAGAACATGCTGAACCAGTTTACCGGCGCGGGCGCTCAGGGCGCGGCGATGGCCGGGCTTGGCGGGCTGATGTCCTCGATGCAGGGCGCGGCACTCTCGGGGGGCAAGCAATCGGCTGACATGATGAGTGCGATGTTTCGGGGCACGCCCGCCGAGACCGCGATGGAGGAGCAGGCGAAACTCATGCTGCGGGCGATGATCCAGGCGGCCAAGGCGGATGGTGAGATCGACGATGCCGAGCGGCAGGTCATCCTGGACGCGCTGGGCGACGATATCAGCGATGAGGAGCGCGCCTTTGTCCAAGAACAGCTTGCCGCGCCGCTCGACATCGTGGGGCTTGCGCAGGCGGCACAGGGGGCCGCTGCCACCCAAGTATACGCGACCTCACTCGCCGTTATGCGCATCGATACCGGCGCCGAGGCGCAATACCTGAACATGCTCGCCCAATCACTTGGATTGAGCGACGCCGCACGACGTCAGATCCATGCCCAGATGGGTGTGCCCCTGGACGGATAAGCCCCTCTCCGTTCTCCTGTTCATGCATGGTCCTTGGGCCGCACGGCAAGTTGCGGCCCAGAAGTGGCGTCATCTTGTACAGGAAATGGGAACCACCAGGGCTTTGTTGAAAGCGCCGCTATTGCCCAAGGCCGCGTCCCCACGTTCCGCGCCCGTGCAGCCGGTTTGCACGCGGGCCAGTTGGGCAAGATCCACGACAGCTTTGCGCGGGTTGAAGGTACCTTTGAGGCCCAGCGTGACCGGGTCATATACCGCATAGCTCGTGGTCCCGAAATCCAGCCGTCTCAAGGTTCCGCTATACTCCCCAGTCGAGACCGGGACACCGCTTGTTTTTCGAGCAGCCTTGATCACGCGGTCCATTTTACGGTTCAGATATGGCGTGGAAGGCAACGGGGCGAGCTGGTAGACAGGCACGCGAGACGTCCCGTCGGGTGTCTGAAGTGCCGCTGTGGTCGCCGCTGGGGATGTCGTTTGCGGCCCGCTGCCATAGCGATAGGTCTCGACCACGGTGTTCGGACCGGTTCGCGTCACCGTCACAGTTTCATTCGCCGAAAGGCGCCGCGTTGTCCCGCTTGCTGCAAGAGATGCAGGCGCAGCGACGGGTGTGATCAATGCTGGCGGGTCCTGACCAATAATCGAAGCCGGGCCGCCGGGTTGCATGGCGCGCGGAAGGGTTCTGTTGCTGACACCGGCATCCGGGGCTGCACAGGCGGTCAGCACAAGCGCTGAGGCAATCAGGATATGGCGCATCAGGCGACTCCTCGAAAAAAAGATCACCCCGAGAGTCACCCCGTCACGATGGCGTAAGTAAGGCAGCTATGCGAAAAAGATCGTGCCGCGCCGTCACCGTCGTGGACCGCATGCAGATATACCGCCGCAGATGCAGAATCTGGTTGACTCGGGAGGCACTGCGGGTAAAAGCGCACGCTCATAGGAATTCAACCGGAAGCGCCTGCGCGTCTTTCGGGCGCAGGAGTAAAGACCATGGCGAAACCGACGACTATCAAGATCCGTCTGAACTCGACCGCAGGTACGGGCCACTTCTACGTGACCAAGAAAAACGCACGCACCATGACCGAAAAGATGGTTGTGCGCAAATATGACCCGGTGGCCCGCAAGCATGTCGAGTACAAGGAAGGCAAGATCAAGTAAGCCTTTCCTTCACTGGAAAAGACACCGGAAAGGGTCACGTTACTGCGTGGCCCTTTTTCGTTTCGGAGCGTTCTGATGCAACGGGTGATGATCATCGGGCAGCCGGGGTCCGGCAAAAGCACGTTGGCGCGGCATCTGGCTGCGGCAACGGGCCTGCCGGTTTATCACATGGATCATCTGCATTGGCTGCCGGGCTGGGTCGAACGCCCGCGCACCGAAAAGATCGTCATGGCGCACGAGATCGAAGCACGCGAGCAATGGATTTTCGAAGGCGGTCTGTCCGCCACCTATGACAACAGGCTGACCTGCGCAGATACACTGATCTGGCTGGATCTGCCGGTGGGGCTGCGCCTGTGGCGCGTGACGAAACGGATGATCCGCAATCGCGGCCAGAACCGCCCCGACATGGCCGAAGGCTGTATCGAGGGCTGGCACAGCGAAACGCCCGCATTCTATCGCTTCATCTGGCGGACCCGTCGGTCCAGCCGCGCGCGGTTACAGCAAGTCTATGATCAGGCGCGCCCGGATCAGAGTAGGCACCATCTTGGCACTCCGGCGCAGGTTTCGGCCTATCTCGGAACCCTGAAGGGCAAGCGATGATCCGGGTTCGCGCTGCCGAGCGGTCCGATATGGCCGCTGTCGACGCGCTTCTGGCGCGCAGCTATCCTCGCCTGCTCAAGCCGGATTATCCGCCCTCGGTGCTGGTCACGGCTTTGCCGCTAATCAGCCGCGCGCAACCTGCGCTGTTTGGCTGTGGCACCTATTACGTGGCCGAGGAGGAGGACGTGATACTTGGGGCAGGCGGGTGGACGCGTGATCGCCGCCGGCGGACCCTCGGTCATATCCGTCATGTGGTCACCGATCACCGGGCGCTGCGCCGGGGTGTGGGACGCGCGATCCTCACACATGCCCTGGCCGAGGCGCGCGCTGCGGGCATCCGCGAGATAGAGTGCTGGTCGACCCGTACAGCGGCGGATTTCTACGCCGCGATGGGGTTTCAAAGCGAAGGTCCGATGCAAGTGCCGTTGCAGGCAGGCATCAGCTTCCCGGCCATTCGTATGCGGCACCGCTTGTCATGACGGGGGTGGTGCCGTTACCCTCACTGGCACCTGACCCAAAAGTCTGAGCGCCATGAAACACTTCCTGCTGCCTGCCCTCGCCGTCTTGTCTTTTGCCGCTTGTTCTGAAGCCGCACCCAGAAAAGGCGTTGGCTTCACCGGTATCGACGGCGAACCGCGTACGCTTTCAACCCGCGATACCGAGGTGTATTTCGGGCGCAGCCTTTCGGTCCCGGTCGCATTTGCGGAACTGCCCACGCGGCAGGTGATCAGCGATGCGCCGGATCAGGGTGGGCAAGCGCTGGTCGCGATCGACAATGGCGGGCGGGTTGTTGGCAATGCCGTTGAAGTGGGTGGCTTCGACCGCGTTCTGATGCTCAGCTCGGTTAAGGTGAACGGGACTTTGTTCGCTGTCCTGCGTGCGCCGCAGAATTCCGTGTTTGAGATCACGCCGGTGACAACAGCCAGTTTCGGGGCGGCGGTACCGCGCCTGACCGGTTGCCTAACGGCGGGCAATGTCTATCAGAAGGGCAGATCTAGCCGACGGACCGAAGGTCTGGCAGTGCCGCTCAATTGCCGTTGAAGCCAGGCGACTGCGCCCCGTCTCAGGGGCGATACTCCGCATAGATCAGGGTTGGGTGAAACCCGAGGGATGCCATCAGCGCGGCGGAGGCCGTGTTGAAGCTGGCATAGGTAGTGCCGTAGTCCCTGATCCCCATCGGGGCCAGATGGGTCTTTGCTGCCTCGAACAGCGCTCTTGCCACTCCCTGTCTGCCATAGGCGGCATCGACGCAGATATGTTGAAGCATCGCTCTGGTGCAGGGGTGTTTCAGAACCGTTTCGGGTTTGTGTTCGATCTCAAACACCGCATAGCCCGCCAGCGCATCATCAAAGATCGCCCCAAAGGCATAAACCCCGTCGCGCGCGAGCCAGTCTGCCAGCCAGCCCACCGCTTCCGAATTGCGGGCGATCGGGCGGTAGCGTGTCGGCAGGTGGGTGACATGCAGGTCATGAACCTGATGCAGCAGCGGCAACAGCCGTGGCGCGTCGGTGCTTTGCAGTTCGACGATATCCATCGCATCGATCCTTGTGGCAAAAGAAAAGGGCGGGTTCGCTTAACCCGTCCTCGATGTATTTCTGAGACCGCGCCCGAAGCGCGTCCGGCAATGCTGCTGACATAAGCCATCCTCCCAAACAGGATGAATCACAGATCACGCTTCAGGGGAATACCAGCGATTCAGGTTCAAGCCTAAATGCTCTAAATCTAATCATGCGGCGGAGTTTCCGAGTCTGCCGCAGCCATGTTTCCAAGCCCTTTCGAGAGACTGCCCGTCATCAAATGAACTGGTCCGATTGAACTGACTGCTTTTGGACGATCTGCTTGATGACTTTGATCTTACGCCGCGCGCCCGAGATGTCGTCGTTCCGAGACATCTCGCTGATCACGATCTGGCGGCCAGAGCTGCAAATTCTGCTTGAAGCGAGCTTGCCTTATCAACAACCCGCACGGATCTAACCTGAAGCGCTCAACGCTGCGCTCGGTACCATCTGTCAGACCTAGTTGTAACAGACCCGCCCGACAAACGGGGTGCGTGCCACGATGTCATGCGCCATCCTGGCCAGGCTCGTCAGATCGGCCACCGGCACGCCGAGGGCGCGCTGAAGGTGATGGGCGTAGGGCGGGAGATCGGTGCATTCCAACACGATCGACCGCACATCCGGGTTTTTCCGCATCAGATCGGTGCCGACCGAGACAAGTTCGCCCGTAAGCCGCCTTTCGTCGATCTCGGGTCTCTTGTCGTTAAGGATGACATCCGAAAACTCGGGTTGATCCTGCATGCCAGCGATGGCGACCGGCGTGTCACCGGCACCAACCGCTTCGAAATGCCGGATGGTCAGCGCGCCGCGTTTCGCGGTGATGACACCAACCTTGCCGCGCCCACCCGCCATCTGGTGCATCAACGGGATCTGGATGAGGCTTGAGGCAAAGACCGGAACGGAAACCGCCTGCGCAAGTTCATTCTGGTAGAGCGCCATGAAACCGCAACTGCCGGTGATCGCAGCGCAGCCCTTACGCTCCAGATCGCGAGCCGCGTCGAGGAAAGGCGCGAAGAAGGCGTCGCTGGGCCGGTCGAGCAATTCGGCGATTGTCGTGCCCTTGACCACCGCCTTCATCGTCGGGAACGGTAGGCTGTTCGCGCAGCGGATATGGCCAGGCGGTTTGGCGAAGGCAGTGTCGAGGCATAGGATGCCGATGGGCGCGCTTTGATCAGCCATGATGAGCCTCGGAGAAGGGAATAAGACCCCGCGAGAACCGGGTCGTGGAACAGGCCGCGAGATCGATGTTCGGGACCCGCTCGGTCAGCAGATCGGCCAGCAGCTCGCCTGTCTTGGGCGCCATCATCAGACCGTAATGGGAATGGCCAAACCCGGCGAACAGCCCTGGATGCCCCTCAAACGGGCCGATCATCGGCAGGCTGTCTGGAAAAGAGGGTCGCCGCCCCATCCAGACGCTTGGGACAGATGCGTTCAGGTCCGGAAACGCCGCACGCGCCTGCGCCAGCATGCGGGTCTCTAGTTTTGGATTGGGTGGCGCATCGATATCGCCGAACTCGGCTTGCCCCGCGACGCGCATCCCGCCTTCCATGCTGCTGGCGACGAACTTCGCATCGGTATCCGTCACCGAGTTGGTCAGTTCGATCCCCGGATCGGGAAACTCAAGATGGTAGCCCCGCTCACTGGCCAGGGGTACGGCAATGCCCAGCGGACGCAGCAGATCAGCCGACCATGCCCCCATCGCGACAATCACGCGCTCTGCGGCGTAGCTCTCCCCGCTGCACTCGATCCGCCAACCGGTCTCGTCCCGTCGCAATGCGCGGATGTCGCGCCGCAGAATCTCGACACCAAGGTCGCGCGCCTTGTCGGCCATCACCGAGGCCAGTCGCCCGGGTGAGAGTGCCCGTGCCTGTCCATGGATCAGAACGGCGGCCCTGAAATCCGGTGACAGCGCTGGTTCAATCCGCCGCAATTCATCGCCGCCAACAAGTTCCAACTGCCCGCCCTTGTCCCGCCGAATACGGTAATCGATCGCATCGAGAGAGGCGCGGCTGCCATCTCGGAAGGCGTGAACATAAGCGCAATCGCGGATCAGCGCCTCGTCGCCGGTGCCCCGCAAATGACGGCGGTAGAGGTCGATTGACGGCGCGCAAAGCGTCTCCATCGCGTCGGCGACCTGCTGAACGCGGGCGGGGGTGCCCTGACGCAGAAACGCCAACCCCCATGTCACCATTCGTGGCCAGTAGCGGGCGCGCACGCTCAGAGGGCGGTGCTTCCCCATCATCAGCTTTGGCAATTGACGCCAGAGGCCCGGCAGCGATTGCGGGATGAAAGACCAGGGTGAGATCACACCGGCATTGCCGAAGGTTGTCTCCTGCCCCGGATCGCCCCGATCGATCAGCCGTACCAACAGGCCACGCTCGGCCAGCGAGAGGGCGGTGCAAATGCCAACGGCACCTGCGCCCAGGATGGTTACGTCTTGGGCCATGTGGTCAGACCGGGTTGGCCTGGGCGCGACGCGCGAGGAGCTGGCTCAGGATTGCGGGGCTTGCGATCAGCAGCGCCACCAGATCGGCCTGTGGCGAAGGCGCGATGAAGACCAGCCCGGCCACGGCCATGAGGATGCGGAACACCACGCCCATCGGGGCCAGCCAGTAGCCGACCACCGCGACCGACAGGGCCAGAACCCCGGCGATGCAGCTGGCGGCGGTATAGGTGAACTCGAACAGGTCGAACCCGGTCGAGGACACGAAGAGCAGGACCGGCGCATAGACGAAGGCCATGGGGGCCACCACCTTGCCCAGCCCCAGTGAGAAGGCCGAGATGCCGGTGCGGAACGGGTTGGAATTGGCGATGGCGGCGGCGGCATAGGCCGAGGTGCAGACCGGTGGCGTGATCTCGGCCACCACCCCGTAATAGAGCACGAACATGTGGCTCGCGATGGGCGGAATACCCAGCTGCGCCAGCGCGGGCTGCGCCACCGAAACCAGCATGATGTAGAGCGCCGTGGTCGGAACCCCTGCCCCCATCAGGATACAGGCCAGCGCGATGAAGACGAGGCTGATGAAGAGTGTCAGGTCCTCGACCTGAAATAGCTCGAACCCGCCGATATTGAAGAGCGCATAGAGATCGCTGCCAAGGTTCGATGCGGCCTGGGTCACCATAAAGCCGATGCGGAAGCCAACGCCGGTCGTGTTGATCACCCCGATCACGATGCCCACGGCAGCCGCAGCAGCCCCCACAGCCAGCGCGTATTTCACGCCGGTCTCGATGGTGTCGGTCATCTGCGGGATCGTCGTGCGTTCTTGCGGGTTGAAGCTGGCGATCATAGCCCCTGCGATCAGGATCAGCGCCATGGGCAGGTCGAACCCGTCACCCATGTATTTCCAGATCACGAAGCCGATGAAGAAGGCGGGATAGACCCAGGTGATCGGCTGTCTGAACCGGCTCATACCTGCGACCAGCGCCAGCGAGATGCCGCAGAAGGCGGACATGTAAGGCGTATAGCCGGAAAACAGCACCACCAGTAGGCCGACGAGCGGCACGATATTGGCCCAGCCATCGCGCCAGACCTCGGCAAACTTGGGCAGCATGTCTTTTGTCATGCCTTCCAGCTTCAACCGCTTGGCCATCAGGTGCACCACGGCAAACACGCCGGTATAGTGCAAGAGCGCAGGGAAGATCGCGGCGATCACGATCGTGGTGTAGGGCACCTCCAGAAACTCGGCCATGATGAAGGCAGCGGCCCCCATGATCGGTGGGGTGATCTGGCCACCGGCAGAGGCCGCGGCCTCGACCCCGCCCGCGAAATGGCCGGGATAGCCCAACCGTTTCATGTTGGGGATGGTGAGCGCGCCCGTAGACACCGTGTTGGCCACCGATGAGCCCGAGATGGTGCCGAAGAAGGCCGAAGACACCACCGAGACCTTGGCAGGACCGCCCGTATAGCGCCCGGCCAGAATGGTGGCGTTGTCGATGAAGAGCTGTCCCAGCCCGGTGCGCTGCGCGATCACGCCAAACAGCACGAAGTGGAACACAATGGTCGAAACCACCCAGAGCGTGACGCCAAAGATGCCCTCCTGCGGGAAATACATCGACGAGACAAAGGTTTTGAACTTCACACCCGGATGCGTGAGAATGCCGGGAAAGAGCGGCCCGAACAGCGCATAGGCCATGAAAATGCAGATGATGAAGGGCAGGATCCAGCCCAGCGTGCGCCGTGCGATATCCAACACCAGCACGATCAGGATACAGCCGAACACAAGATCATAGGTGTTGGGGTTGCCCATGCGGAAAGTCTGTTCCTCGATCCCCAGAAACGGGATACCGTGCCAGGCCATGCCGATATAGAGCGCCGACATCACCCCCAGCACCATCAGGATGACGTCCAGGTAAGGCACCCCGCCCAATCGGAAGGCGCCGGTCTTCAGGTCGAACGAGGATTTCGTCTTGATATGCGGATAGAGCGAGTAGATCAGGATAAAGAGGCCCGACAGGTGCCAGCCCATATGCCAGTAATCGGGCGGCAGACCGAACCCTGCCGTCAGGTAGTGATAGGTCGCGAAGAGCAGCGAGAAATAGCGCAGGAACAGGCCAAACCGATCCGTCACCTGACGCGTCGCCGCGCCCTCGTCGAATTTTTCCTCGATGGCGGCCAAGTCTTCGGCCGACAGTTCGGGGGTGTTCTGATCTGGCGCGTTGCTCATGGCCCGCCCTCTCGCAAGATATGTCGTGAAGGATCAGTCGGGCGGCAGGCAGGTGGGCCCGCCGCCCGTCGATCAATAAAGCCGGGGAGATGTGGCTTTATTGCAGAAGCCCTGCTTCCTTGTAGAACTTCTCCGCCCCCGGATGCAGCGGCACGCCGAGCGCGGCAATGCCATCAAGCGCCGTGTCCGGCGTGATCTGCTTGCCCTTGGCATGGCCATTGTCCAGCAGCTTGCGGGTGTTGTCATTCCACATGGCTTCGGTGATGCCATAGACCAACTCATCCGACAGGTCCGAGGAGACGACCAGCAAGGCCGAAACCGCCGGGGTCTTCACCTCATAATCGACGCCTTCATAGACACCTGCCGGAATAGCGGACGGAATATAGGCCGGAATGATCTCGTTGATCTTGGCCAGATCTTCATCGGTGAAGCTGTGCAGCTCCATCCCCTTGGTGGTGGCCAGTTGCACCATGGCCGAAACCGGCCAGCCGGCGGCGTAGAAATAAGCGTCGATCTGACCGTCGGCCAGACGTTCCGCGGACTGGCTGTTGTTCAGCTCGGCCTCGTCCATGTTGTCGCGGGTGACGTCCCAGGCTTCGAGCATCTGCAATACGGCCACCTGCGTACCCGAGCCAGCCTGCGCGATGCCCACGCGCTTGTCCGCAAGATCGCCGAGGTTGTCGATTGACGATCCTTTCGGCAGCACCAGATGCAGATCCTCGGGGAAGAGGTTGGCGACCACGCGCAGTTTGGGATGCGGCTTGCCTTCGAACTTGCCCTCGCCCAGATACATCGACCGGGTCACATCGGCGGCGGCCAGCCCGGCCTCAAGCTCACCGTTCTCGACAGCGGTGTTGTTGAACACCGAGGCGGTGGTGGATTGCGCGATAGCGATAAGGCCCGGCACGCCGCATTGCCCGCCCTCGTCACAGGGGCGCGAGCCCGGAGGGGCGGAGATGCCGTTGGCGATGGTGCCGCCGATGGGGAAATAGGTGCCCCCGGCGCTGCCGGTGCCGATGCGGAAAAAGGTCGGGTCCTGCGCATAGGCGGTGCCCGTGGTCAGCGCGGCGGCAACCAGCGCGCCGCTGAACGTCTTGATCAAAGTCATTGTTGTCTCCCTCTGGTTTGGTCCGGGCTTTGCTGGCCCGGTTGTCATGCAACTACGATGAGGGAAGTTTTTGATAAAAACAAATTTGAATACTTTAGTACAATAAAAGTTTTTCTTATAAAAAGGCATGAATCTGTCCCAAATTACCGCGTTTCGGGCGGTCATGAACTCTGCTTCGCTGTCAGAAGCCGCCAAAAAGCTGGGCCGTACCCAGCCTGCGGTCAGCCTCGCGATTCGCTCGCTGGAGGATACGCTGGGCCTCAAGCTCTTCGAGCGACGAGGCCGGCAACTGGTGCCGGTGCCCGAGGCCCACTACCTGCTGACTGAGGCCAGCGACATCCTCGACCGCCTGTCGGCGGTGGCAGGCACCATGAAAGGCCTGATCAGTGGCCAGAGCGGGCAGCTCAACATCGCCTCGATGCCGGGTCCCTCGACCTTTCTGCTGCCGCGCTACATCAGCCGCGCCACACAGGACAATCCGGACATAAGGGTATCGCTCTCGTCACGCACCTCGCTTCAGATCCGGGAACTGGCGGCAACGCAGAGCTTCGACTTCGGATTTGCCGATCTGGTCGATGACGTCAGCGCGTCCAAGACTTATAAACAAGAGCTGATCACCGCCGATTGTTATTGCGCGATACCCCACGATCATCCGCTCGCTGCACATGACGCGATCCAGTGCTGCGATCTGGACGGCGTGCCCCTCGGCTCGCTGCAAAGCACGCATGTGATGCACAAAAGGACGATTGAGGCGCTGAGCCAGGCGGGCGTGAGCGCGAATATCGTTCTTGACAGCCAGTACTTCCTGCCCCTGATGCAATTCATCAGCGCGGGTCGCTGCTTTTCGATCGTCGATCCGCTGACCATGGTGACCGAGACCGAGATGAACTCGACCGCAGGCCGGGTGGTGTTCCGCCCGATGCATGGCCTTTTCCGCTATGAATATGCGCTGCTGTCGCCGCTCTACCGGCCCCTGTCGCAACTCGCCAGCCAGATCAAGGACGGCTGGCGAGACGAGGTCATCGCGCTGCTCGATGGCGTCGGCGCCAGCCCAAGGATCGAACTGATCGAGCCGGAGCTATAGGGCTGAAGATCAAAACGCGGTCTCAAGGTCATTTTGATACCCAAATAGCGCGGCAAGGCCTCCGGTGTGCACAAACAGCACGCGACTGCCGGGTTCGATTTTTCCGGTCCCAACCAGAGCGGGGATCGCAGCAAATGCTTTTGCGGTGTAAACCGGATCCAGCAGGATACCCTCCTGTCGCGCCATGAGTTGCATGGCATCTGTAGCGACCGGCCCGAGGCGCCCGTAACCAGGGGTGAGCGCGCCATCCCAAACCGCGATATCCGCGTCACTTGCCGCGTTCGCAGCCTCGGTCAGATCACGCAGCCGCCTGAGAACCTCGGCAAGCCTGGCCCTTTGCGGGTCTGCCGCACGGCGCACACAACTGCCGATGACCTGTGCCGCGCTGCCGCCAGCGCGCAGCCCGGCAAGCAATCCGGCATGGGTCGCGCCACTGCCCGAGGCGACAATCACATAGTCGAAGGCGGCGTCCTCACCAGCGATCTGGAGCCCGGAGCGCAGATAGCCCAACGCCCCCAAGGGTGGGTTATCCACTGCCAACGGAATCACATAGGGCCGCCGCCCGGCCAGATGCAATTCCTCGGCTCGGGCGCGCAAGGCGGCATCCGCACCGGCCTCGTCCTCACCATCTGGATAATGCATGATCTCTGCGCCCAGAACGCGCAGCAAGAGAACGTTTCCCGAGCGACGATAGAACGCGTCCACGTCCGGCACGCGATCTTCCAATTGCACGACGGCCTGCATTCCAAGCGACATGGCCGCGGCGGCGGCGGTCCGCACGAAGTTTGACTGCACGGCACCGGTAATCAGGACCGTATCGGCATCCTGTGCCTGCGCGGCCCCCAGATAATGCTCAAGTTGGCGGGTTTTGTTGCCGCCAAAAGGCGCGCCGCACAGATCATCCCGCTTGATATGCAGATCAATGCCAAGCAATTCCGATATCGCAGGCAGCGGATGCAGCGGCGTTTCCTCGTGAAGAAGGGACGCTCGGCAAGCGAGGGGATCTAAACTGCTCATTCCTGGTTCAGCCTATCTTGGGGTGCTTTAGGGGATCAAACATCATGACGCGATACTCTGCCAAGAGCTGCCAGTCACCTGTGCGGTTGCTTGATCATGTTTTGCTTGCCCAAAATTGGTTTGGGTTGGGGTGGACACAACGGGATGACCGAGATCTCTAAGCGAGACATAGGATATCGAAAGGTCGCTTGACGGATTTCGACATTTCGCCATCGCAACTGCAGCGACTGGTCGAAACACGCCGGTTCTGTTGAAAAACAACGTGCTGCCGGCGCAGAAAATAGTGATCTGAACACGGCGCAAGCGCCATGCCGATCAGGTTTTGCCCGTTTGCTGCGGTGCGGGAAAGATGTATTGATCGTTCTCGGCGTCCCACTCGAAGTCAGCACGGCACCATGTGCCATCGGATCGGCCTGCTTTGCCGAAGATGGGATGTGCGGCGCATTCTGTCGGTCGACCAACCAACCCAGAAGTGGCCCAGTACCATAGGCGGTGTCTGCGATCAGCCGTTCTGGATGCAGATCGAACTTCGCCTTCACACGTTTCAGCATGATCTTGTTCGATCCGTTCGCGACTTGTCGGATAGAGCGGGTGGCTTTCACATAAGCGAGCGCGTTCCTTGATGGATCAGATGTACGCCGATGCCCGTTTTCCCCGCTGCGATGCGAGGCCTCACTCTATATAGCTGAAGATATATGCTTTCCTGGAGCTGCTCGTCTTACACTTTTGTGGTGTGAGGTTTTAAGCGTATCTTGGATCTTCAAGAGCTACTTCAGCGACAAAAAAACCCCGCCTAACATGCTGTTCGGCGGGGCTTTCGAAAAGCTCAGGTGACGAGAGCTTTACTCTCGGTTCCCCAAAAGCTGCAGCAGGAACATGAACATGTTGATGAAGTCCAGATAGAGGCTCAGCGCGCCCATGATGGCGGCTTTGCCCAGCCATTCCTGATCGCCCGCATGGGCCATCTGCAGGTAGGTGGTCTTGATGTTCTGGGTGTCATAGGCGGTCAGGCCCGCAAAGATCAGAACGCCCAGGATAGAGATCGCGAAGGCCATGCCCGGCATCGGCCAGAACATGTTGATGATCGACGCCACGATCAGGCCGATCACGCCCATGATCAGGAAGCTGCCCCAGCCCGAGATGTCCTTCTTGGTGGTGTAGCCCCAAAGAGACAGGCCCGCGAAGGCGATCGCGGTGATCAGGAAGACCTGAATGATCGACTGGCCGGTGAAGACCAGGAAGATCGAACTGATCGACAGGCCCATGACAGCGGCGAATGCATAGAACACCGTCTGCGCCGTGGCCGCCGACATCCGGTTGATCGCAGCGCTGAAGCCGAAAACGAAGATCAGCGGGGCGAACATGACCAGATATTTCAGGGCCGAGCCGTAGATCGCATAACCGAACGAGGTCAGGTACAGCCCCTCGCGCAGCTGCGCCGTGGCCGCCGACGGATCGGAGGTGACCGCCAGCCCCGAGATCGCCCAGGCAGCGGCAAAGGTGATCAGCATGCCCACGGACATCGTGCCGTAGACCTTGTTCATATGCGCGCGCAGACCCGCGTCAATCTCGGCAGTGCGTGCGCCTGCCGCCGTTGACCGGATCGTGTCGAATTCAGCCATTAAAGCTCTCCATCAGCAAAAACTCTCTCCCCGCCGGCGAGTGACCGGCAGCTTTCCTTGGGAATATCGGCAAGCTGACGAGGTAATTCAAGTATTTCCGTCGGAAATCTGGCGAGTTTTCACCAATAATCCGGGCGATCCGGCCAATCAGGATCGCCCGGGAAGGCAGGCTCACGACCGCCAGGTCTCTGGCGCGTCCCAGAACGAGCGGCGCGCCTCAGCCAAGGCCTCGCTACGGGTGATGCCGATATCCTTGAGCGCGGCATCGTCCAGTTGCAGCAATCTACGCCGATTGCGCCGGACGCCCCAGGCATGGGTCAGGGCGCACCAGAACGATCTGCGCTTGCTGGGGCGGATATGGCGTTCGGTGATCAAGGTCATCTGATTACCCTTTCTTTGGTGATGCTTTCGGGGCCGTTCATCAATTTCCTTGAACAATATGGGGCAATGTGTTTCATTATAAAAACGAATGTTTTTGATGAAACACATCAAGGAACGTGAAGATGAGAAATCTGGACATCACCACCCTGCGCTCTTTTGTTGCCGTGGCCGATAATGGCGGCGTGACCCGCGCTGCGGGGTTTTTGAACCTGACGCAATCGGCGGTCTCGATGCAGCTCAAGCGGTTGGAGGAGCTTTTGGGGCTCAGCCTGCTGGACCGCTCGGGCCGGGGCATCGCCTTGACCGCCTCGGGTGAGCAATTGCTCAGCTATGCGCGGCAGATGGTGGCGCTGAATGACGAGGTGATTGGTCGCCTGACCGATCAGGCGTTTGAGGGCGAGGTGATGTTGGGCGTGCCCCATGATGTGGTGCACCCGTTCGTGCCGCGCGTGCTGCAGCGCTTCAATGCCAGCTTCCCCCGCGTGAACGTCAATTTGGTGACGTCAAATACCCGCGAATTGAAGGCGTCTTTTGCCAAGGGTGAATATGATCTGATCCTGACCACCGAAAGTGCTGCGGGCGAGGGGGCGGAAACGCTGCAGCAAACGCCGCTGCGGTGGGTCGGGGCGCTGAACGGCTCTGTCTGGCGGCAAAAGCCCTTGCGAATCGGTTTCTGTCGGAACTGTATCTTCCGCCCGGTTGCCACTGCCGCGCTGGATGAGGCCGGGATCAAGTGGGAAATGGGCGTCGACAGCGATTCGGATCGTACTGTCGAGGCGACCGTCAGCGCCGATCTGGCGGTGGGAGTGTTGCTGGAAGGGACACAACCCAGCCATCAGGAGGTGATTGACCACGGCGGCACGCTGCCGGAGCTGCCGGGGCAGTACATCAACCTCTATGGTGGCGAAAAGGTCCGCGAAGGGTATGTCGAGGAACTGGCCAACATGATCCGCCAGGTCTTCCGCAACCCGGCTTCGCAGCCGTTGAAGGCGGTTGGTTGAGGCGGGTCGCGGCTAGGTCATCGTGATCACGACCTTGCCGGTGGACTTGCGCTCTTTCAACAATTGCAGCCCCTCGGCGGCGCGCTCCAGCGGCAGCATGTGCGAGATATGCGGCGTCAACTCTCCGACCTCGCACCAGCGCAGTACCTCGGCAAAGCTGTAGCGCAGGGCGGTCGGGTTGAAGGACAGGTAGGCCCCGAGATTGACACCGATCACGGTCAGATTCTTGACCAGCAAGTGGTTGGCCGGGATTTGCGGCACATCGCCCCCGGCAAAACCGATGGGCAGGATGCGGCCCTCGGGCCGGGTGGCGCGAAAGGCGGCGCGGAACACGTCGCCGCCAATGGCCTCATAGACGACATCGGCCCCGCCAAGTTCCAGCACCCGTTCGCGCAGGTCTTCGGAGGCGTCGATCAGATGCGCGGCCCCGGCCTTGCGCGCGATCTCCAGCTTTTCAGCGCCGCGCGCCTGCGCAATCACGCGCGCGCCCAGCTTCGCGCCAATCTCGACAGCGGTCAGTCCGACACCGCCCGCCGCCCCGGTCACCAGCAGGGTCTCGCCCGGTTGCAGGCACGCCCGGTGCGCCAGCGACAGGTGACCCGTGCCATAAGCGACCAGCATTGCTGCCGCATCCTCGAAACGCATCGTGTCGGGCATTCTGACGGCGCGGGCCGCTTCAAAAACGCCATGCTCGGCCAGTCCGCCCTGACCCGAATAGACTGCCACCCTGTCACCAGGCGCGAACCCGTCGACCTTATCGCCGACCTCGCTCACCACGCCTGCCAGTTCCATCCCAAGCGTGAACGGGGGCTCGGGCGTTTCCTGGTAGGTGCCCTTGATCAGCAGCAGATCGGCGAAATTCAGAGCGCAAGCGCGAATCTCGACCGCGATCTGCTCGGGGCCGGGGGCGGACCGCGTGATGTCGCACAGCTCCGGAGGGGCGTTGAAACGGCTGACTTGATAGGCGCGCATGAGGAATCCCTTTGCTTTGAGGCACATAAACCGCCACAGTGGTCATGCTGTCAAACATCGCGTCGCGGCCATGCAACAACGCTGGTCGCACGAAATTGATCCTTCGACGCCAGGTTGAAACCAAAAAAAATTCACGTTTCAACCCTAAACATGTGTATAGTCGAGGGGAATCAACCGGGTTGTGTTCAACCTAGATGCTGGTTTCATCAGTGTTGGGGTGCGGTTTTTGGGGCGCATGACGGACGTTAGGACGTTTTTAATTGGCGCCAACTAACAGTTATTAAGTGTTAAGGCGCCAAAGCAGAACCCGGGTGGTCGTCGAAGAAGACTAATGGAGGATACCTTATGACTCATCCCGTTGATGTCCATGTGGGCAAACGTGTTAGGCACCGCCGCTGGCTGATTGGAATGACCCAGCAGCAGCTTGCGGAGCAGGTTGGAATCAAGTTCCAGCAGATTCAGAAATATGAAACCGGTGCAAACCGGATTAGCGCGTCACGCCTGTGGGACATCGCAGAATCCCTGGATGTACCGGTCAGCTTTTTCTTTGAGGGGCTTGATGAGGCGCATAAGACAACGCCTGAGCGTCCGAATGTTCCGGCTGATCTGATGGGTGACAAGGAAGCGCTGGATCTGGTGCGGTCCTACTACGCGATCCCTGAAAACCAACGCCGTCGGCTGTTTGATCTGGCCCGGGTGCTGAGCGACGTCGCCTAGTCGCGCGCAAGACAGTTGAAATTCGGGACAGCGGGTGGCACTCCACTCACATGACATCCGTTGACCAGACTGATCTTGATGTAGCAAATCGCGCGGCGAACGCAGCGCGGTCTGTAATCTTGCCTCATTTCCGCAGCGCACAGCTGGATACCGACAACAAACTCGTTGACGGGTTCGATCCGGTCACGATCGCGGATCGCGCCGCCGAACAGGCCATGCGCGCGGTTCTGGCGGAACATCGGCCCGATGATGGTATCCTGGGAGAAGAGTTTGGCGAGACGCCCGGCTCCAGCGGTCGGGTCTGGGTTCTGGACCCGATTGATGGCACGCGCGGCTTCATCAGCGGAACGCCTACATGGGGCGTTCTGATCGCTCTGTCAGATGCGCAGGGCCCGTTTCTGGGCGTCATTGACCAGCCTTATATCGGTGAGCGGTTTTCGGGCGACCGGGATCATGCCCAACTTGTCGGACCACATGGCATCAGCAACCTGCGCACGAGGTCAACGAGAGAACTGTCTGACGCGGTGCTCTTCACCACCTTTCCCGAAGTGGGCACCGAAGAAGAAGGCCGCGCCTTTCACGCCGTATCGGCGCAGGTCAAGCTGACCCGCTACGGGATGGACTGTTATGCCTATGCGCTGCTGGCGGCGGGGCAGGTGGATCTGGTGATCGAAGCCAGCCTGAACCCCTATGACATTCAGGCACCGATCGCGGTGATCCAGGCGGCGGGCGGCGTGGTCACCGATTGGCAGGGCGGCCCGGCCCATGATGGCGGGCGCGTGCTGGCGGCGGCCAATGCGCAGATCCATGCGAAGGCGTTGGAAATCCTGCGCCGCACTTGACCCGCGCAACCGGCTCTCGCTAGGTTGGGATCAGGCCGGTTCTTGACCCGTTTTCCGTCGGCTTCTCACACTCTGATGAAGCGGGCGCAGACGGAGTGTGGACATGAAAGAAATCCTGATACGCGGGGCTGAAACCCTTCTGACGATGGACGACACCAGGCGCGTGTTTAGCGGCGCCGATCTGAGAATCCGGGATGGCGCGATTGCCGAGATCGGCGAGGGCCTGCAGAGCGAGGGCGAAATCATCGAGGCGCGGGGCTGTGTCGTCACCCCCGGCCTTATCAACACCCATCACCATCTCTACCAGACCCTGACCCGCGCGGTTCCCGGTGCGGAAGACGCGCTGCTGTTTGGCTGGCTGCGTCGGCTGTATCCGATCTGGGCAGAGTTCGGCCCGGAAGAGGTTCATGTCTCAGCGCAGGTTGGTCTGGCGGAACTGGCGCTGTCGGGCTGCACGCTGTCCTCTGATCATCTCTATGTTTTTCCCAATGGTGCGCGGTTGGAGGACACGATCGCCGCCGCCGCCGAGATCGGCCTCCGGTTTCATCCCACGCGTGGGGCGATGAGCATCGGTGAAAGCGATGGTGGCCTGCCACCCGACAGCCTTGTCGAGCAGGAAGCGCGCATTCTGGAGGATTCGATCCGCGTGATCGATGCCTTCCACGATCCGGCTGAGGGCTCGATGTGCCGGGTCGGGCTAGCGCCTTGTTCGCCCTTCTCGGTCAGCCGCGACCTGATGCGCGAGGCAGCGCTGCTGGCGCGCGACAAGGGCGTGATGCTGCACACTCATCTGGCCGAAAACGATGAAGATGTGGCCTATTCCCTGGAAAATTTCGGCTGCCGCCCCGGCCAATATGCCGAGGATCTGGGCTGGACCGGTGAGGATGTCTGGCACGCCCATTGCGTGAAGCTTGACGGTCAGGAGATTGCGCTGTTTGCCGGGTCGAGAACCGGCGTGGCCCATTGCCCCTGTTCCAATTGTCGGCTGGGCAGCGGCATCGCGCCGGTGCGCGCGATGCGGGATGCGGGTGTGCCGGTGGCGCTGGGCGTGGACGGCTCAGCCAGCAACGACACCGGTAATCTGATGGCTGAGGCGCGGCAGGCCATGTTGTTGCAGCGGGTCAGTCAGGGGGCGGATGCGATGTCACCCTATGAGGCGCTGGAGATCGCAACGCGCGGCGGGGCCGAGGTGCTGAACCGGCCCGATTGCGGGCAGTTGGCGATCGGGAAACGGGCGGATGTCGTGATCTGGGATGTGTCCGGCGTGGAAAGCGCGGGCAGTTGGGACAAGGCGGCGCTGCTTCTGGCAGGGCCTACACGGGTTAAACACCTGCTTGTCGAGGGGCGCCAGATCGTGCGTGACGGGCAGGTGGTGACCTTGGATTTGCCCCGTGTGATTGAGCGTCAGAACCAGTTGGCGCAGAACCTGCGTGCGCGCCTGCCGGGCTGAGCGCCCGGGTCAGCCCATCATCTGATGCGCCACCTTGCGGCCGCCGATCCAGACCTCGGCAATCGCGCGGTCATCGCCTTTCATGATGGTGGGGAACACGGCCTCCCAGAACTGGCTGGCCTCCTCATGGCGCTGGGCGATGGCGGGGGTCGAGGCGAGGTCGAGCACGATCAGATCGGCCTCCATCCCCGGTGTGAGATTGCCGATCCGGTCCTCCATCCGCAGGCTGCGCGCCGAACCAACGGTTGCCAGCCACAACAACTGCGCCGGATGCAGGGCCGCGCCGCGCAATTGCCCGACCTCGTAGGCCGCCGCCATCGTGCGCAGCATCGAGAAACTGGACCCTCCACCCGTATCGGTGGCCAACCCGATGCGCTGGCCTTCCGCCATCAGACCGGCCATGTCGAACAGGCCAGACCCGATGAACGTGTTCGAGGTCGGGCAATGGATCAGCGCCGCGCCATGTTCGCGCAGCCGGTCGCGTTCACGCGGTTCCAGATGGATGGCGTGGCCGTAAAGCCCATACGCACCCAGCAGGCCATGCGCCTCATAAGTGTCGAGGTAATCGCGCGCATCGGGAAACAGCGACCGGACCCAGTCGATCTCGTCGGTCTGTTCGCTCAGATGGGTCTGCATCAGGCAGTCAGGGTGTTCGGCCCAGAGCGCGCCCATCGCCTCAAGCTGCTCGGGGGTCGAGGTTGGCGAAAAGCGCGGCGTGATCGCGTAAGATATCCGGTCGGTGCCGTGCCATTTTTCCAGTAGCGCCTTGGATTGGTCATAGGCGCTGCGCGCGGTGTCGCGCAGCCCATCGGGCGCGTTGCGATCCATGCAGGTCTTGCCCGCCACAACCCGTTGGCCGCGCGCCTTGGCGGCCAAAAAGAAGGCATCGACGCTTTCGGGATGGATGGTGCAGAAGCTGCACATGGTCGTGGTGCCATGGGCGGCGGTGATATCGAGATAGCGGGTTGCGATGTCCATCGCGTAATCGGGTGAGCCGAATTTCATCTCTTCGGGGAAGGTATAGAGGTTCAGCCAGTCGATCAGCCGCTTGCCCCAACTGGCGATCATCGCGGTCTGGGGGTAATGCACATGGGCGTCGACAAACCCCGCCAAGATCAGCTTTTCGCCGTGATCGGTGACGCTGGCCTGCGGATAGGTGGCCGTCAGACTGTCCGCCGCGCCGGTCGCGGCGATCTTGCCAGCGCTCAGCGCCACCGCCTCGTGCAGGACGACCGCCTCTTCGGGTGTGCCGTCGAACGGAGACCCGGTGAAGGACAAAACCAGCCCCTTCAGGATCGTTTCCTGCGTCATTTCATTCCTCACTTCGCGCCATCTGTGCCCTGACAGAGAATAGGCGCGCGTGAATTTTTGGTAAATCGCGCCATTCTCATTGTTTTCCCATAGATGCTTCTTCTATTTTGCCCCCAATCAAGAAGAGGGCAGCGCATGACCACCGACGACATCTCACCCGATTCCGACTGGCAGCGCGATGACGAGTCCTATGAGCTGGATCGCAAGCTGGTCACCGCGATCCTCTATGCGGTCGATGTGCAGGATCGCGACAAGCTCATCGAGTTGATGGAGCCGCTGCACGCTGCCGACATTGCCGACCTTCTGGAGCAGATCAATGCCCACGACCGGGCGCGCCTGATCCGGCTTTATGACAAGGAATTCGATGGCGACATCCTGTCAGAGCTGGACGACTCGGTGCGTGAAGAGGTCATCAACGTCCTGCATCCGCATGTTCTGGCCGAAGCGGTGCGCGATCTGGAAAGCGACGATGTGGTCGATCTGGTCGAGGATCTGGAAGAGCCGCAGCAGGAGCAGATCCTCGACGCGCTGGAAGATGCCGACCGGGTCGCGGTCGAACAGGCGCTGAACTATCCGGAGAACTCCGCCGGGCGGTTGATGCAGCGCGAGGTTGTCATGGCCCCGGAACATTGGACCGTCGGCCACGCCATCGACTACATGCGCGGCACGGATGATCTGCCGGAGCAGTTCTATCATGTCGTTCTGGTCGATCCGCGCATGCGCCCCATTGGCAATGTGGCGCTGGGCAAACTGATGGGTGCGAAACGCGAGGTGGTGCTGACCGATATCGCCGAGGAGGAGTTTCAGACCATCCCCGTCGATCAGGATGAAGAGGACGTAGCCTATGCGTTCAACCAATATCACCTGATCTCGGCGCCTGTCGTTGATGCTGATGGCCGGTTGGTGGGGGTGATCACCATCGATGACGCGATGATCGTTCTGGACGAAGAACATGAAGAGGACATTCTGCGCCTTGCCGGGGTCAGCGACGAAAGCTCGCTGTCCGACAGTGTCGCGGCTACCAGCCGCCGCCGTCTGCCCTGGCTCGCGGTGAACATGTGTGCCGCGATCTGCGCCTCGCTGGTGATCTCGCAATTCGAGGAAACCATCGCCGAACTGGTGGCGCTTGCGATCCTGATGCCTATTGTCGCTTCGATGGGTGGCAATGCCGGAACCCAGTCGCTAACTGTTGCGGTGCGCGCGCTGGCCACCAAGGACCTGACCGCATCGAATGTCTGGCGGGTGATCCGGCGCGAGGTGACGGTGGGCATGTTGAACGGGTTGTGTTTTGCCATCGTGCTGGGCGTGGTCGGGATGGCCTGGTTCGCATCGCCCATGCTGGGCGTGGTGATCGGCACGGCGCTGATCATCAACATGGTGGTGGCCGGGCTGGCGGGCACGGCGGTGCCGGTAATTCTGGACCGGATGGGGGTTGATCCGGCCCTGGCCTCGGGGACCTTCGTGACGACAACCACCGATGTGATGGGGTTCTTCACCTTCCTCGGACTGGCCTCGGTGGTCCTGCTATGAATGATCTGACCGAGATAAAGGCCGCCGCGCGCAAGGCCGGTTTCGCCCGCCGCAAGATCGCGTTCGAGGGCCGTCCGCCGGGCGCTGCCGGGCGCTTGTCGGAGGTGCTGGCAGGCTATCGCGGTGTGCCACTGTCGGGCTATATGCCGATCCGGACCGAGATCGATCCGCTGCCCGCCATGGCCGAGGCGGCGGCGCACGGGTCGGTCGGGGTTCCGGTCATTCAGGGGGCGGGGCAGGCGCTGCGCTTTTCACGCTGGGTGCCCGATGGCCCGCTGCGCGATGGGCCGTTCGGGGCCAAAGTGCCGCTGGAGGATGACTATTTCGACCCCGAGATCCTGATCGTGCCGCTGGTGGCCTTTGACGCAAAAGGCGGGCGGCTGGGCTACGGCGGAGGGTTCTATGACCGCACGCTTGAGGGGCTGCGCGCCAAACGCGCAACGCTGGCCATCGGCTTTGCCTTTGACGCGCAAGAAGCTGGTAGCCTGCCGCTGGAACCCACCGATCAGCCGCTCGACATGCTAGTCACCGAAAGCCGGGTGTTGAGCTTTCGCTGAGCCACTCAGGTGGGATTGTTCTCTCGGAAATACTCCCAGGCATCCACTTCGGTGCCATCGGGCAGGGTGCAGATGCCGGACTGGCCTGCCTCACCATCGCGGATTTCATATTTTGCACCGCTGTCGATGCAATAGGTGGCCGCCGGGTTGGCCAGTTGCGGCTTGGTCTGAAGCGCCGTGTCACAGGCGGCCAGCGTGGTCAGTCCAAGAGGGATCAGCAGGAAACGGGTCATGGGGGAACTCCGGTTGGTCGCAGGGTGCCCCTATACCTTAAGCGCTTGCGCTCGGGATGCGCCACACTTAGGACCAAACTCATGAAGATACTTTTTCTCGGCGACGTGATGGGCCGTGCGGGCCGGGCGGCGGTGCAGACGCATCTACCGCGCCTGCGCGAAGACTGGAAGCTGGATTTCGTCGTGGTCAATGGCGAGAACGCCTCGAACGGGATGGGGCTGACCGGCGATCACGCCAAGCTGCTGCTGGAGGCCGGTGCCGATTGCGTGACGCTGGGCGATCATGCTTTTGATCAGCGCGACATGCAGCAATTCATCGAGCGTGAGCCTCGCGTGATCCGGCCCCTGAACTTCGCCAAAAGTGCGCCGGGGCGCGGCTATCGCCTGTTTGACGCGCCGGGCGGGCGCAAGGTTCTGGTCACGCAGGTGCTGGGGCAGGTATTCATGAAACGCCCCTTTGACGATCCATTCTCAGCGATTGAGCCTGTACTCAAATCCCACCCGCGCGGCGGGCTGGCACAGGCGGTGATCGTGGACATGCATTGCGAGGCGACCTCGGAGAAGATGGCGATGGGTCATTTCTGCGACGGGCGCGCCAGCCTTGTGGTTGGCACCCATACCCATATCCCTACAGCCGATTCGCAGGTTCTGCCCGGCGGCACCGGCTATCTGAGCGATGCGGGCATGTGCGGCGATTATGATTCCGTGATCGGTATGGAGAAGACCGAGCCAATGCGCCGCTTTCTCACCGGCATGCCAAAGGCGCGTTTTACGCCTGCGACCGGGGAGGCCACGCTTTCGGGCATCTATCTGGAAACCGACGATCGCAGTGGCGCGGCGCAAAAGGTCCGTATGGTGCGGCTCGGGGGGCGTCTACAGCAGGCGGAGCCCTGACCTCCCGGTCAGGTGTCGATGATCTGCCGGATATGCGCCACCGCGCGCTCCAGCCGGTGGGACTTGCCCGGCAGACGTGAGCGCGCGGCGTGGTGCAGCGCAATGGCGACCGAGAACGCCGCCGCGAGGTCGGGTTGGCACCCGGTGTCGCGCGCGGCTTGCTGATAGGCCGCAAAAACCTGCCGGAAATTCCGCTCCCCATGAAAATAAATCACCGAGCCCAGATCCCAATGCGGGTCCAGTAGTGTAGCGTCTCCAAAATCGATCAAGCCGACGAGTTGGTCGCCATCGCAGATCAACTGCTGCTCATGAAGGTCGCTATGGCATATCACCGGCCTGCGCTCTGCGACCCGTGCGGATACCTTTTGCAGCAGGGCATGCGTTCCGGTCTCGATCTCTGGTGCTGCGGCAAAGGCGGGTGATGTGAAGTCCTGCGGCCAATGTTCCGGCAAAGGGTGGTCAAAGCGCTGCAGGAGGCCTGCAACAGGATCAGACGTGGCCCCATGGATGCACGCCCCGTCGACATGCGCAGGCCGCCCGAAGCCACGCACCGGGACCTGATGCAGCGCCGCCAAAGTCTCGCCCAAAGCCCGGCAGACCGGTGCGGGCAGTTTGCCACGCGGGGGATGGCGGCCGACCAACAAGGGCTCAAGCGTCCAAGGGCGGCCCTGCCATAGCGTGCCCACCTCGTCCGAGGACAGCACCGGGCAGGAAACCCGTCCGCCACGGTCGCTGATCCACTTGCGCAGAAACCGGTCGAGAGGGCCATTCAGCGTGCGGGCCGGGCTGTCGATGATCCGCAGCACATAGGCGCGTTGATCAGACCATATTTCCCAAACCCGACTGGTCGCGCCTTGGGCCAGAAACCCGGTATGGCGCGGCGTTTCGCCAAGATGGTCCAACGTTTCAGCCGCGAAACGCTCGAAACTTTGGTGATCCATGCGCCCTCCGAACCCTTGGAACATAATCGGGGTGGCGCGCGCAATGGCAATGCCCAAGCCAGCGTGGCAGGCAGAATGCTGGCCGAAAACCCGAAAACTCTGACCGAAACGGCCGGTGCGGATAGGTGCCGATATCCCATATCACTAACAGGACCGGGAAGGTGAGGATGCTGAAGGGGTCAGTCTCACCAGGCCGGATGGCTGCAGGGAAACCGCGCTGTCCGGCCCCCGGTCACCCACCACTCACGGCGGTAGGTGCAGGTCGGGCTTGCCCCGGCCTGCACAATGCGGGAAACTGCCTCCCGGCACATCTTCGGGCCGGGTTACGGGCAACAATCTGACTCCATGCAATTTCTCCAGCTTTCCGATACCGCCAGCGCAATCCTGGCGCTTATGATCGTCGCGGGGATGTTTGTGATGTTCCTGCGCGAGACGTTCCCCACCGAGGTGGTGGCGATCAGCGGTGTCGCGCTGATGCTGGTGAGCGGTATCCTGCCTTATCAGGCGGCGTTGCCGGTGCTGGCCAACCCTGCGCCCTGGACCATCGCGGCGATGTTCATCATCATGGGCGCTTTGGTGCGCACCGGGGCGCTGGATGCCTTCACCTCGACCGCGCAGCGACAGGCCAAGGTGAACCCGCGTATCGCCATCGGGTTGCTGATGGGCTTTGTCGTGGTTGCCTCGGCATTTGTGTCCAACACACCGGTCGTGGTGGTGATGATCCCGGTCTTCGTGCAGATCGCGCGCACGCTGGGTGTTGCCGCCTCCAAACTGCTGATCCCGCTCAGCTATGCGGCCATTCTGGGCGGCACGCTGACGCTGATCGGCACCTCGACCAATCTGCTGGTCGATGGCGTGGCGCGCGCGCAGGGGCAGGCCCCGTTCTCAATTTTCGAGGTCACGCCGCTGGGCATCATCCTTGTCATCTATGGCATGATCTATCTGCGCTTCATCGCGCCCAAGCTGCTGCCGGATCGCGATAGCATGGCGACGCTCTTGAGCGACAAGTCGAAGATGAAGTTCTTCACCGAGGCGGTGATCCCCCCCGACAGCAACCTGATCGGCCGCGAAGTGACCGGCGTGCAGCTGTTCAAGCGGCAGGGCGTTCGCCTGATCGACGTGATCCGGGGCGATGCCTCGTTGCGGCGCAACCTCAAGGGGGTCGAATTACAGGTGGGCGACCGGGTTGTCCTGCGCACCCAGATGACCGAGTTGCTGAGTCTGCAGAGCAACAAGGAACTCAAGCGCGTCGATCAGGTCTCGGCGGTTCAGACCTCGACGGTCGAGGTGCTGATCACGCCGGGCTGCCGCATGGTCGGGCGCACGCTGGGCATGCTGCGCTTGCGGCGGCGCTATGGGGTCTATGTGCTGGCGGTGCATCGCCGGAACCAGAATATCGGTCGGCAATTGGACGATCTGGTGGTGCGGGTGGGCGATACACTGCTGCTGGAAGGGGCGCCGGAGGATATTCAGCGGCTGGCCACGGACATGGATATGGTCGATGTTTCGCACCCGTCGGCGCGGGCCTATCGGCGTGGTCACGCACCTGTTGCCATCGCAGCCATGGTCGGGATCGTGGTGTTTGCCGCCCTGGGGCTGGCCCCGATCCTGCCCTTGTCGATCATGGCCGTGGCGCTTGTACTGGTGACACGCTGTATCGACGCGGATGAGGCGTTTTCCTTTGTTGACGGGCGCTTGCTGGCGCTGATTTTCGCAATGCTTGCCATCGGGGCCGCGCTGGAGGCCTCTGGCGCGGTGCGGCTGATCGTCGAAGCGATTGCGCCCTTCCTTGGCATGATGCCGCCCTTCCTAGTGGTCTGGGCGGTCTATCTGCTGACTTCGGTTCTGACCGAGCTTGTGTCCAACAATGCGGTGGCGGTGGTGGTCACGCCGATCGCCATCGGACTGGCCGGTGCGATGGGTATCGATCCGCGCCCGCTGATCGTGGCTGTGATGGTCGCGGCCTCGGCCTCGTTTGCGACCCCGATCGGGTATCAGACCAACATGATGGTTTATGGCCCCGGAGGCTATCGCTTCACCGACTTCATGCGCGTGGGCATTCCGCTGAACCTGACCGTCGGAATGCTGGCCTCGGCGCTGATCCCGTTCATCTGGCCCTTCTGATCGGCCAGAGTTGAGCGTTCTTCGGCCAATCGCGCCTAATATGCCTTGAAACCGCATGTGCCGCCCCGATCTTGGCAGCACATCGCATCGGGAAAGGATGAGCGAGATGATTTTTCGAGGTCTGATGGCCGCACTGCTGACAGGTGCCGCGCTGGGGACGGCTGCGATGGCAGGAACCATTGACGGAACCGCCACTTACAGGGAACGGATCGCCGTTCCGCCGGGGGCGGTGTTGGAGGTCAAGCTGGTCGATATCTCGCGCGTGGATGCGGCGGCGATCGAGCTTTCGGGCAAGCGCTATGCTCTGTCGGGCGTGCCGGCGAAGTTCAGCCTCGACTATGACGATGCGCTGATCGAGGACAATCACAGCTATGCGGTCGAAGCGTCGATCCTGCTGGATGAGAAGCTGCTGTTCACCAACGACACTGTGTATCCGGTCTTGACGCGCGGGGGCTCCAACACGGTTGATATGGTGCTGGTCAAGGTTTCCGGCCCGGAGGAGGCGCAGGTGCTCGACAACAGCAAATGGCAGGTCAGCGAATTGGCGGGCGCACTAGTGACATCAGAGAAGAAGCCCGAGATTAGCTTCGCTGAGGGTGGCCAGTTTGGTGCGACCGGAGGCTGCAATCGTTTTGTCGGCACAGCGCAGATCGGCTCACGCACGATCGATTTCCCAGACAATATGGCAGGCACGCTTATGGCCTGCCCGCCCGAGCAGGATGCGGTCGAACAGCAATTCCTGAACGGGCTCACCCGCACCACAGGCTACGTGGTCAATGGCGATCTGCTGGCCCTGACCGATGCGTCCGGCGACACGGTGATGCGCCTGACACGGCTGCCCTAGCGGCTGCGGTACCAAAGGATGAACGGGATCGACACGGCATACATGGTTATGCCGTAAACCGCTGAGGGCAGAGCCAATACGCTAAACCCGGTGGCGGTACCGGTGATGAGCCCCGCCATCGTTATGCCAAGCGTTGAGTTCTGGATGCCGGTCTCGATTGAGATGGTCTTGGTTTCCTGCCAGCTCAGCCCGGCACCGCGCCCCAATCCCAGACCAAGCAGTAACAGCATGACGTTCAGCGCAACCAGACTGGCCCCCATGGTGCCGAGGTTCTCGGCAAACACTGTCCAGTTCCCCGCCAGCGCGGCAATTACAATGAGCACAAAGAGTGTGGTGGCAAGCGTCGAAAGCCCCTTGTCGATCCGCAGCGCAAAGCTGCGCGCGAAGGAACGGATGGTGACGCCGATGGCAACAGGCAGGGTCGTGATCAGGAACATCGCAAGTGCAAGCCCGGCGATCGACACGTCGGGCGCCTGTTCGCCCAGGAAATGCCCGACCGACCAGGCGGCGAGGATCGGGACGGTCAGGATGGAGAGCAGGCTGATGATCGCCGTGAGCGTCACCGACAAGGCCACATCGCCTTTCGCCAGTTTCGACAGGATATTGCTGGTCACGCCACCGGGGCAAAACGACAGCAACATGAATCCGGCGGCAATCTCAGGCGGCAGGCCAAAAAGATACGCAATTGCAAACGCCACCACAGGCAGTAGCACAACCTGACAAAAAGCCCCTATGGCAAAGGCGTATTTTCGCGTCAGAACACGGCGAAAATCCGCAATCTCAAGCCCGATGCCCAAGGACAGCATGATGATGGCCAGCGACAGGGGCAGGCCCACATTGATCAGAAAATCCAAACTCTTCCTCCCAAAGGCGTTTCGGGGACGCTAGAGGAAGGCAGGGCGGTCGGGCAACGGGGAATGCCGCGAGGTCATTCGTATTTTCTGGCAAAGCGGCGCAGGATTTCACCGGGTTCGGTGACGTCCGCAGCCTTGCATACAGCGATCAACCGTTCCGCATCCGAGGGCGGGAAGTAGCCGTAGTCCTTGTAAATCTCGATGCGTTGCTCGAAATCGCTTGCATCCGCTTCGGGGTGGAATTGCGTGGCATAGACGTTTTCACCATGCCGGATCATCTGATAGGGGCAGGCCTCGGACCGGACCAGGTGCACGCAGCCCGGCGGCAGGTCCTGCACCGCTTCCTTGTGACCGACAAAGGCCTCGAATTCCGGTTTCAAGCCGGTGGTGAGCGGGTCGGTCGCGCCGTCCTGCGTCAGCGCGCAGTGCGAAGGGCCGACAGGTTCGCTATAGCGCGCCTTGCTTACCTCACCGCCCAGATGGGCCGCCAGCACGCCCAGACCGTAACAACAGCCCATGAACGGGTGATCCTGTTCGATGATCTGTGGCATGAGCCCCATCACCTGCGCCTCGATCCGCGCCTCAAGCGGGGGTTTGGTGGCCGGATCATCGCTGATGCATCCCGGCCCGCCGCCAACGATGACCCCGGCATAGTCGCTCACCTGCAGCCCCTCTGGCAACGTTTCGCAATCCAGCCGGATGCGATGGGCGCGATCCTCGGTCAGATCACATTTGTGCAGGATTGAGGCGAACTCGGCATCTGCCGCGTCATGTTCGGGGCGCAGTTGTAGGATCAGAAAGCGTTTCATGGCTGGGCTTTAGCGCGATATGGCCGGTATTGGCAACGCCCATCGGGGCGGCTTGCGATCCGGTGCCGGCGCGATAGTCTGAGCGTTCTGCATGTGATTGGAGTGTGGTATGAGCGAACCTCCCATCATCGCCTGGGACTTTGATGGCGTTCTGAACCGGAACATCCGTGATGGCGTGTTTTTGTGGGCCGAGAGCTTTGAGCAGGACCTCGGGCAGTCGCTGGATGTGTTCACCAAACATGTCTTTGCCGATGATTTTGACCGGATCATCACCGGGCAGGAGGATTTGCGGGATCGCGTGGCCTCTTGGGCTGAAATGGTGGGATTTGTTCCGGGGCCGGATGCATTGCTGGACTATTGGTTCAGAAAGGATGCCTTGCCGGATGTCGAGGTTCTGAAGGTGCAGGCGGCACTGTCGGCCAAGGGGATCAGGCAGGTTATCGCGACCAATAACGAAGCCCGCCGCGCGCGCTTTATCGAGGTCGAAATGGGCTTTGCCGACCGGGTCGCGCATGTGTTTTCCTCGGGCCGGATGGGCGTGCGCAAACCGGACCCGGCGTTTTATGCGCGGATCACCGAAACGCTGGATGTGGCACCCGACAGGATGCTTCTGATTGATGACTATCAGGCCAGCGTCGACGCGGCGTGCGCCTTAGGATGGCAGGCCCATTTTTTCTCGGATGACAGCAGAGACGATGTTCTGGGCCATCTGCGTGCGCAGTTTTTGTGAGCTTGGACGGTCTGCCTCACATCGGCCAGAACAGCAGGATCGCGGGGATCGAGACTGCGACAACCAGTATTTCGAGCGGCAGGCCCATGCGCCAGTAATCGCCAAAGCGGTATCCGCCCGGGCCGAGGATCAGCGTATTGTTCTTGTGCCCGATCGGCGTCAGGAACGCGGCCGAGGCGGCAACCGCGACTGCCATCAGGAACGGGTCGGGTGAGACATCCAGCGTGGTTGCCATCTGTATGCCGACCGGGGCGGCGACAATGGTGGTCGCGGTGTTGTTGAGCACATCGGACAGCGTCATCGTCACCACCATCAGCACCGTCAGGATCGCCCAGGCGGGCAGGCCGTTGGTAAATTGGATGAGGGCACCGGCAATCAACTCTGTCCCGCCCGAGCTTTCCAGTGCTGCGCCAAGCGGGATCATCGAGCCCAGCAGGATCACCACCGGCCATTCGATGTGATCATAAAGCTCGGCGATGGGCAGGATGCGGGTCAGCACATAGGCCACCACCACCAGCCCCAGCGCCACCGGCAGGTAGATCAGCCCAACGCTCGCCGCCAGCACCGCCGCCGCAAACAGCCCGATAGCGAGCCAGACCTTGTCATTTGCTGTCACGGACAAGCCGCGCTCGGCCAGTGGTAGGCAGCCCAGCCAGTCGGTGACGTCGGCGGTTTTGTCACGCGGGCAAAGCAACAGCAGGATGTCACCCGGCTCGACCTCGGTCTTGCGCACCTGATTTCGGATGCGCGTACCCTGGCGCGAGATGCCCATCAGCAACGTGCTTTGCCGCCAGGCCAACCCGACGCCTTGAGCGGTGCGTCCGGTGATCCGTGCGCCTTCGGGGGCCACCACCTCGATAATCTCCAGACCTTCGCCCTCAGCGGTCAGCAATTCCTGCCGTTGCGCGTCCGAGAAATCCAGCGAAAGAGCCGCGCGAAACTCATCCAGCGCCTCGGGCTTGGCCTCCAGCACAAGCGCATCTCCGGCTTTGAGTAAAGCGTTTGCGGCCCGGCCATAGCGACGTTTGCCGTCGCGGATCAGGCCAATGATGGCTACATCCGACTGGTCGGCGGTGTCATAGAACTCTGCAACGCGCTTACCGATATGGGGCGACTCCGCGGGGATCGTGAGTTCTGCGATGTAGTCGGCCAGAGCGGTCGCGGTATCTGCCTCGGCGCCCCGGTCCGGGATCAGCCGCCAGCCGATTAGGGCGACGAATGCTAGCCCGGCCAGCGCGGCCAGACCGCCCACAGGCGCGAAATCGAACATGTGATAGGGCGTGCCGACCGCTTGTTCGCGGATCGAGGCGATGATGATGTTGGGCGGGGTGCCGATCAGCGTGGCCATGCCACCCAGAATGGTGGCGAAACTGAGCGGCATCAGCGTCAGACCCGCTGCGCGGCCCGCCTTGCGTGCGGTCTGGATATCAACCGGCATCAGCAGCGCAAGGGCCGCCACATTGTTCATGAAGGCTGACAGCACCGCGCCGATCCCGCCCATCAGCGCGATATGCGTGCCCAGTTTTCGCCCCGAATCCACCAGCGTGCGGGTGATCAGGAACACCGCTCCCGACCGCACCAGCCCGGCGGACACAACCAGCACCAGCGCCACCACCACCGTGGCGGGGTGGCCAAAGCCCGAAAACGCGTCCTTGACCGGGACCACGCCCAGCACAACGCCAATGAGCAGGGCGGAAAACGCAACCAGATCATAGCGGTAGCGGCCCCAGAGCAGCATACCGAAGACCCCGATGAACAACGCGAACAAAATCATCTGATCCAAAGTCATGCTGCCACCATAGGGATGGGTGGCGCGCGGGCAAGCCGGTCCCTTGATCCTTTTGCCCGCAAGGGTCTATATGATCGCCAGTCAGAACACCGAGCAACGAGGACGATATGGCCGGCCATTCCAAATGGGCAAATATTCAGCACCGCAAGGGGCGTCAGGATGCGGCGCGCTCCAAGCTGTTTTCCAAGCTCAGCAAGGAAATCACCGTCGCGGCCAAGATGGGCGATCCCGACCCCGACAAGAACCCGCGCCTGCGTCTGGCGGTAAAAGAGGCCAAATCGAACTCGGTCCCCAAGGACGTGATCGACCGCGCGATCAAGAAATCGCAAGCGGGCGAGGGCGACGATTACGAAGAGATCCGCTATGAGGGCTATGGCCCCAACGGCGTGGCGGTAATCGTCGAGGCGATGACCGACAACCGCAACCGCACTGCTTCGACCGTGCGGTCAACCTTCTCCAAGAACGGCGGAAACCTGGGCGAGACCGGCTCGGTCGGGTTCATGTTCGAACGCAAGGGCGAGGTGATGTACACGGCTGAGGCGGGCGACGCCGATACGATCTTTGAGGCCGCGATCGAGGCTGGCGCAGAGGATGTGGAAAGCTCCGAAGACGGCCATATTATCTATTGCGCGGATACCGATCTGAACGACGTGTCAAACGCGCTGGAGGCGGCGCTTGGTGAATCCGAATCCACCAAGCTGGTGTGGAAACCAACCACAACCACCGAGCTTGATCTGGATGGCATGCAAAAGCTGATGCGGCTGGTGGATGCACTGGAGGATGATGACGACATCCAGCGCGTGACCACCAATTTCGAGGCCGATGACGAGGTCATGGCGCAGCTTTGATCGCGCTTTGAGGAATGACATGGCCCGGAGCATCGCTCCGGGCTTTTTTTGTGCACGCTGCTGTGACGATTTATCCGGTAACCGCAGCACTCTCCTGTGCCGGTCGCCAGAGTGGGCCGACGCCGATCAGCAGAACGATCAGGTTAAAGAACACGTTTGACACGTTGCCCGAGGCCGCCGAGCCTGCACTATCCAGAACGAACCAGGCGAGAATGCCATAGAGCACGCTCTTGCGCACGGCTTCCGGCGCGTGATCATAGACGTGTTCTGACAGGTTCCAGATCATCACGCCCCAGCCCAGCAGGAACCCACCCGCCAATGCCGACAAAAAGCGCGTATCGGGCGCTGCGAAGGTTGCGCTGCCGTCCAATGGCCAGCCCAGAAGGTCAAGTGTGATGCGGGCGGGGCCGGTCGTGGCCTCGATGGAGCCAAGGAAGAAGACCGGAGCAAAACTGGCCACGACCAGGGCGGTGATCTTGAGCCAGAACTTATGGAAACTCTGTGACATCTCTGTCCTCCTTAATGGATATGATCCCAGGATGAGCTGTCGGGGGTCATCGGTGCAATTACCTGCAAGGTAACTGACCTTCGTCCGGGTCCACGCTATGCTTTGGGTATGACAGAGTTTCCCAGCACACTGAAAACCTGGCGCGCCGCGCGCCGGATGTCGCAACTGCAACTCGCGGTCGAGGCCGAGGTCTCGTCCCGGCACATATCCTTTCTGGAGACCGGTCGCGCCCGCCCCAGCCGCGAGATGATCGGGCGTCTGGGCGACGCTCTGCAAATGCCGCTGGATGCGCGCAATCAGATGCTGGTCACTGCGGGTTTTGCCCCACGCTATCCGCAACGCCCGTGGGAAGCTGACGATATGGCCCCAATCCGCGCGGCGGTCGCGCATATGCTGGACAGTCATTCGCCTTATCCCGCGCTCGCCCTCGACCGGCTCTGGACGGTGCTGCGCATGAACGCAGCTGCACAGTTGCTTTACGGCCAGTTGGGGCTTTCCGAGGGCGGCAGCCTGCTTGATCTGCTGATGTCGGATCATTTGCCGGGTCTGGTCGAGAATTGGCCCGAGGTGGCCCGTCACGCCGCCCTTCGGTTGCGGATCGAAAGTGCCTCGCAGGGTGGGGTGGCCCGGCTGGACGCGGTGGCGGATCATCTGACGCAGATGCCGCCGCCTGCGGATCACGCGCGTGCGCCGGTGGTGCCCACGATCCTGCGGATGGGCGATATGCGGCTGGCGCTGTTTGCCACCATCGCCCAGTTCGGCACGCCCGAGGACCTGTTGCTGGATGATCTGAAGGTTGAGCTGTATTTTCCCGCCGACCCCGAAAGCGGCGAATTGCTGCGCGCGTTGGCCAGGGCCGGGGGATAGGCGCGGCCCTAGGTGATCTGCCGGATGCCGTTTGCAAAGACCTGCCGCCATCGCAGAATGCGATAGCTTTGGCGCAACCCGGTGTCCCAGAACGGATCGCGATGCACCAGTTGCTCGACCTTGTCTTCTGTCTCGGCAGCGACGATCCACAATCCTCCCTGACCTGCGCCCGTGGGGCTGGAAAGCGGACCCGCAGCACTAATGGCGTCTGCATGCGCTTCCAGAAAGGCCAGATGTGCACTCATATGCTTTTTGCGGATGTCGAGGTCGGCATCCGGGTTGTCCTCAAACAGAATGATAAAGGTTGTCATGTCATCTCCTGCATGTGTTCGGGAACACAGACTAACCCGGCTTTCATGCAGGTTGATCTGGCAAGTGGGTAAGTTCATTCTGCAAAAATGCAGGATCATGACTGGAACGACCTGAAATATCTTCTTGCGCTTCATCGCGCTGGGCGGATGTCTGGCGCAGGCCGCCTTGTCGCCGTGAACGAGACCACCATCGCGCGTCGGATCAGAACGTTGGAACGCGTATTGGGCGCGCCACTTTTTACGCGTGCGACGGATGGGAGGTATGAGGTCACCGAATTCGGCCAACGGATCGTGACGCAGGCCGAAACGATCGAAATGCAGCACCTGCAGATTTCCGAGAGTGCTGGTCTGGCGCAATCCGCCCTCACCGGAACGGTCCGGGTCAGCGCTGTACCGGCTTTGGTCAATCGAGTGTTGGTGCCTGGCTTCGCCCCGTTCGCCCGCCAGCATCCGGAACTGACAGTCGAGCTTGTGCCCGAGGCGCGCAATGCCGACCTGACGAAACGCGAGGCTGATCTTGCGCTGCGCTTCGCCCGTCCTGCGTCGGGCGGGTTGCGCGTGAAGGCGCGAAAGCTCGCGGCGCTGAAATTTGCGGTTTATGGGCCCAGGGCAGAGTGCGAGCGCGCCGATCTGCCCTGGATCGTCTATGACGACGCCCATGCGTCGCTGCCACAGGCGCGCTGGCTTGGCAGCGTGGCGGGGAACAACATCAGCGCGCTGCGGGTTTGTGATCTGGACACGGCGCAAGAGGCGGTGGGCGCAGGTTTGGGTCGTACCGCGCTGCCGGTGGTCTGTGCCGAGGGGGATACACGGCTGATGCGGTGCGAAACAGGCGATATCGCGCCACCAGAGCGCCCGCTATGGCTGCTGTCTCATGCCGGCGAGCCTCAGCGCGCTTCGATTGAGGCGGTCAAGGAGTGGATCATCGGTCTGGACTGGCGGGCCAGCGCGCTCAGCCCGCCCTGATCAGCCCATCCTGCGCGGCCTGTTTCACGGCGCGGGTGAGGGGGGCGAGCGCCGGGGCCATCACCCGGCTGACTTGCCAGCTCAGCGCAACGTCCAGCGGTTGATCCGCCAGCAGGGCGACGAGCTTGCCGTCGCGGATCGGTTGCCCTGCAAGTGACTCGGGATTCATGCCCCAACCCAGCCCGGCGCAGGCGGCATCGACGAAGGCCTGGGTCGAGGGCAGGAAATGGCTGGGCGGCGTGACGCGCTTGCCGATCACCTGCTCGATCCATTTTTGTTGCAGATTGTCCTTGCGGTTGAAGGTCATGCAGGGCGCGACAGACAGCGTTGCCGCGCTCACGCCCTTGTCAAACCAGCGATTGGCAAAGGCCGGGCTTGCGGTCGCGAGATACCGCAGATGCCCAAGTGGAACCGCGTCACAGCCCGGCGCGGCTTTGGTGCCGGAACAGATCGCCGCGCTGACCGCCCCGCGCCGCAGCCAGTCGGCGGAGTGGTCCTGATCATCTATCACAAGGTCAAACAGCACATCCTCGACCTGTGCCATCGCATCGACGAACCAGGTGGCGAGGCTGTCGGCATTGACGGCGATGCGCAGACGGGCGGGCCCTGCCTTTTGCTCCAGCGACAGGTCCCGGCTCAGCTGCGCCTCAAGCAGGCCGACATCCTCGGCGTGTTTGGCGATCCGCAGCCCGGCCCGCGTGCCCGTGCAAGGCGTGACGCGTTCGATCAGCGCGGCACCCACCCGTTCCTCCAGTGCCCGGATACGCTGCGAGATGGCCGATTGCGTCACCGCCAACTCGGCGGCGGCGGCCTCGAAACTGCCCAGTCGCAGAATCGCGGCAAGGGCGCGCAGCTGGTTGGGGTCGAACTGCATTAGAGTTACTTATCTGACGTTACCATCTTTAATTTGATAGCGGCGATGCGCCCGGTTAGTCAAACCCCGTTCATAGCGGAGAGGCACATGCTGGCATCATTCATTCCCGGCTTCCTTCTGGGGTTCAGCCTGATCCTGGCGATCGGGGCACAGAATGCGTTTGTGCTGCGCCAGGGGCTGCGGCACGCGCATGTCTTTGCGGTCTGCCTGAGCTGCGCCATCTCGGATGCGCTGCTGATCGCGGCGGGTGTGGCAGGCTTTGGTGCGCTGGCCACGGCAGTGCCCTGGTTCGAGCCGCTCATGCGCTTTGGAGGGGCCGCGTTTCTGACCGTCTATGGCGCGCGTAGCTTTCACGCCGCCTGGCGCGGTGGCGAAGCGTTGGAGACCCGCAATGGTGCAGGTGTCGGATTATGGGCGACATTGGCGACGCTGCTGGCACTCACCTGGCTCAATCCGCATGTCTATCTGGATACCGTGGTGCTGATCGGGTCGGTTTCGGCGCAATACCCGGACCGGCTGAGCTTTGGTTTGGGGGCGGTGACCTCAAGTTTCGTCTTCTTCTTCTCGCTGGGTTATGGTGCCCGGCTGCTGGCACCGTTTTTTGCCCGCCCGCGGGCCTGGCAGGTGCTGGACGTACTGATCGGCGTGATCATGTGGGCCATTGCCATCAAACTCATTAGCATGTGAAGGGGTTGTCCCGGTCGGCCATAGGGTGTTGAACCATTTCATGCCCATGCCCGATTCCCCACCGCAGCGCCCGCTTGTCGGTATCCTCTGGATGCTCGCTGCGGGCGTGTGCTTTGTACTGATGACAGCGTTGGTCAAGGTGATCGGAAACGCGATGCATCCGGTTCAACTGGCATTTCTGCGCTATATATTGGGTCTGGTCTTTGTGCTGCCGGTGATCCGCCCGCTGATCACCACGCGGTTCACACGCCGCCAATGGGCGCTGTTCGGCATCAGGGGCGCGCTGCAATCGGTGGCGGTGATGCTGTGGTTCTTTGCAATGACGCAGATCCCCTTGGCCGAGGTCACGGCGATGAACTATCTGACCCCGATCTATGTCACGCTTGGGGCCGTGTTCCTGCTGGGGGAGCGGTTGGCCTTGCGCCGGATCACCGCCATCGGCTTTGCATTTATCGGTGCGTTGATCATTCTGCGCCCGGGATTCCGCGAAGTTTCTGCGGGTCATCTGGCGATGCTGGGAACCACGTTGTTGCTGGGTGGTGCCTATCTGCTGGCCAAGGTCACCGTGGACGAGGTGCGCCCGGCGCTGGTGCTGGCGCAGATGTCGATCTGGGTTGCTGTTTTCCTTGCCCCGTTTGCCGTTGTGGTCTGGCAGCCATTCAGCCCCTCCGATCTCGGTTTTGTCTTTCTCGTCGCAACGATGGCGACCGCCGGGCACTATTGCATGACTCGCGCGCTGCAAGCCGCGCCAGTGGCCGTGACCCAGCCTGCCACCTTCCTGCAACTGGTCTGGTCGGTCGCGCTGGGGGCGCTGGCCTTTGATGAAGGGATCGACCCCTGGGTGGTAGCCGGTGGCACGCTGATCCTCGCCTCGGTCAGCTTTATTTCATGGCGCGAGGCGGCGTTGCAGCGGCGCCAGATTACCCCGGTCAATCTTGAGCCGAAGCTGTGACGCAGGGCGCCTGCGGGTTATTGATTGACGAGTCAATAAAAACACCCTAGCTGTTTTCCCTAACCTCGCGGAAAGGGACGTGACGATGCCAAAATTGGGAATGGAGCCGATCCGGCGCGAAGCCATCGTGCGGGCGACCATTGCCGAGCTTGGCCAGACCCGTTCGCTGGATGTCACCGTCAGCCAGATCGCCAAACGCGCCGGTATGTCCAGCGCCCTGGCGCATCACTATTTCGGCGGTAAGGATCAGATATTCCTCGCCGCGATGCGCCGTATTCTGGCCGATTTTGCGGCCGAGGCGCGTGCCGAGCTGAAGGCCGCCGCGCCCGAGGATCGCGCGCGGGCGGTGATCCGCGCCTGTTTCGCGCCGTCATGCTTTTCACCGGATGTCATCGCGGCCTGGATGACCTTCTACGTGATGGCCCAGTCCAATCAGGAGGCGCTGCGGCTCTGGCAGATTTACCAATCCCGCATAAGGTCCAATCTTGTGCATGCGCTGAAGGGCCGGACCAAAGACCCCAAGGATGTTGCCGAAACGTTGATTGCCCTGATCGATGGGCTTTACATCCGGGCCGCATTGGGCGCGCCGGAACGGCCTGAACTGGCGGTGCGGCAGGCTTCGACCATCCTCGATACGCTCACAGGCAGACTGTCATGACTCAACCCAACATTCTGATCCTGATGGTGGATCAGCTTAACGGAACTCTATTTCCCGATGGTCCCGCCGACTGGTTGCATGCGCCCAACCTCAAGCGCCTTGCCGCGCGCTCGACCCGGTTTGCAAACACCTACACCGCCTCGCCGCTTTGTGCGCCGGGGCGGGCGGGATTCATGTCCGGGCAATTGCCATCGCGCACCGGGGTCTATGACAATGCAGCCGAGTTCCGCAGCGATATTCCGACCTATGCGCATCATCTGCGCCGGGCGGGGTACTACACCTGTCTCAGCGGCAAGATGCATTTCGTCGGTCCTGATCAGATGCACGGGTTCGAGGACCGTCTGACCACCGATATCTATCCCGCCGATTTCGGTTGGACGCCGGATTACCGCAAGCCCGGCGAACGCATCGACTGGTGGTATCACAATATGGGCTCGGTCACTGGCGCGGGCGTTGCCGAAATCTCGAACCAGATGGAATATGATGACGAGGTTGCCTATCACGCCACCGCCAAGCTCTATGATCTTGCGCGTGGCAGGGACGAGCGCCCTTGGTGCCTGACCGTCAGCTTTACCCATCCGCATGACCCTTACGTCGCGCGGCGGAAATACTGGGACCTCTACGAGGATTGCGAACATCTGCTGCCGCAGGTTTCCGACCTCGGCTATGACAATCAGGACCCGCATTCGCAGCGTATCTTTGATGCCAATGACTGGCGCAGTTTCGACATCACCGAAGAAGATATCCGCAAATCCCGCCGGGCCTATTTTGCCAATATCTCCTATCTGGACGACAAGATCGGTGAAATCCTGCATGTGCTGGAGAGCACACGGCAAGAGGCGATCATCCTCTTTGTGTCGGATCACGGCGACATGCTGGGTGAGCGGGGCCTCTGGTTCAAGATGTGCTTCTACGAGGGCTCGGCGCGGGTGCCTCTGATGATCTCGGCGCCTGACATGCCTGTCGGGCGGATCGACACTCCGGTTTCCACTATCGACGTGACACCGACGCTGGGCGCTCTTGCAGGCGTGGATATGGCTGAAATCGCGCCCTGGACTGACGGCGAAGACCTTGTGCCGCTGGCAAATGGCGTCGAGCGGAGCGCGCCGGTGGCGATGGAATACGCCGCGGAGGCCTCGCATGCGCCGCTGGTTTCCCTGCGCTATGGCAAGTGGAAGTATAACCGCTGCGCGCTGGACCCCAATCAGCTGTTTGACCTAGAGGCAGATCCGCATGAGTTGACCAACCTGGCCGACAGCCCGGCGCATCAGGGCACCTTGCAGTCGCTGCGCGCCAAATCCGAGGCGCGCTGGGATCTGGACGCCTATGACGCTGATGTGCGGGCCAGCCAGGCCCGCCGCTGGGTGGTCTATGAAGCACTTCGGCAGGGTGGCTACTATCCCTGGGACTACCAGCCGCTGCAACGCGCCTCGGAACGCTACATGCGCAACCACATGGATCTGAACACCGTCGAGGAAAGCCAGCGCTTTCCGCGCGGCGAATGATCCTCTGCGACCCCTCTTTGAACGGCACACCTCTATGAGTTATCTGACCCAACCCACGGCCAGCCATTTCGTCAATGGCGCCTATGTCGAGGATACCAACGGCACGCCTATCGACGTGATCTATCCGGCCACCGGCGCGGTGATCGCAACGGTACATGCCGCAACCCCGGAAGTTGTTGAACAGGCAATCGTCTCTGCGCGTGTCGCGCAAGGCGCTTGGGCGGCGCTTCCGGGCACCGAACGCGGCCGCATTCTGGGCCGGGCAGCAGATATGATGCGCGAACGTAACCACGATCTGAGCGTGCTGGAAACCTGTGACACCGGCAAACCTTATCAGGAGACGTCCGTGGCGGATGCCACCAGCGGGGCCGATGCGCTGGAATATTTCGGCGGCCTTGCGGCGACGCTGACCGGCGAGCACATTCAGCTAGGAACGGATTGGGCCTATACGCGGCGCGAGGCGCTGGGGCTGTGCGTGGGGATCGGGGCCTGGAACTATCCAACCCAGATCGCCTGCTGGAAGGGCGCGCCCGCGCTGGCCTGTGGCAATGCGATGATCTTCAAACCCTCCGAGACGACACCGCTTTGCGCATTGAAAGTGGCCGAGATTCTGCACGAGGCGGGGCTGCCCGCCGGGCTTTATAACGTCATTCAGGGCATGGGCGAAGTCGGTGGCGCGCTGGTTGGTGACCCACGCGTGGACAAGGTCTCGCTCACCGGGTCGGTGCCCACGGGCCGCAAGGTCTATGCGGCCGCGGCGGCGGGGATCAAACATGTGACGATGGAACTTGGCGGCAAATCGCCCTTGCTGATCTTTGACGATGCCGATCTGGAGAACGCGGTCAGCGGCGCGATCCTTGGCAATTTCTATTCCTCGGGGCAGGTCTGTTCCAACGGTACGCGGGTCTTCGTTCAGAAGGGCATCAAAGAGGCATTTCTGGCGCGGTTGACCGAACGGCTGAAAGGCGCGGTGATCGGCGATCCGTTGGACCCTGCCACCAGTTTTGGACCCCTCGTCAGCCAGCGCCAGCTAGAGATCGTGCGATCTTATATCGCCAAAGGCATCGAGGAAGGCGCAAGGCTGGTCACCGGTGGAGCGCGCGTGGAGCGCGACGGGTTTTTCCTGCAGCCTACCGTTTTTGCTGATGTGAGTGACGACATGACCATCGCGCGGGAAGAGATTTTCGGACCGGTGATGGCAGTGCTCGATTTCGACACGGAAGAGGAGGCCTTGGCGCGGGCAAACGCGAGCGAGTTCGGCCTGTCTGCCGGTGTCTTCACCCGCGATCTGGTGCGCGCGCATCGTGTGGTGGCCGGGTTCGAGGCGGGAACCTGTTTCATCAACTCCTACAACGATGCGCCGGTCGAGATGCCGTTTGGCGGCTCGAAGCTGTCAGGTGTGGGACGCGAGAACGCCAAAGCCGCAATCGAGCATTATAGCCAGTTGAAATCCGTCTATGTGCGCATGGGCGATATGGAGGCCCCGTTCTGAGCGGGGCTGTTTCCGGATTGAGCGCTTCCGCGCGCTCTTTTTTGACAATGACAGACGTGACACGCCGGAACGAGCCGGGTGGAGGTGGAAATGGAAGCAGATTTTGTGATCGTTGGCGCGGGCAGCGCCGGCTGCGCGATGGCCTATCGGTTGAGCGAGGCGGGGTCCTCGGTATTGGTGATCGAACATGGCGGCAGCGATATCGGGCCGTTTATCCAGATGCCCGCCGCTCTGAGCTATCCGATGAACATGTCGCGCTATGATTGGGGGTTCAATTCCGAGCCGGAGCCACACCTGAACAACCGGCGGCTGGTGGTGCCGCGCGGCAAGGTGATCGGCGGATCCTCCTCGATCAACGGTATGGTCTATGTGCGCGGCCATGCGATGGATTTCGACACCTGGGCCGAGATGGGTGCCGATGGCTGGGCCTATACGAATGTCCTGCCCTATTACAAGCGGATGGAGCATTGGCATGATGGCGGCCATGGGGGTGACAGCGAATGGCGTGGCATCGACGGCCCGTTGCATGTCAGCCGTGGCCCACGCCGCAATCCGCTTTACCACGCGTTTGTCGAGGCCGGGAAACAGGCCGGGTATGAGACAACGGGCGATTACAATGGCGAGAAGCAGGAAGGTTTCGGTCCGATGGAGCAGACCGTCTGGCGCGGGCGGCGCTGGTCGGCGGCCAATGCCTATCTGCGGCCCGCGCTGAAGCGTCCTAATTGTGATCTGGTCAACGGGCTGGCGCAGCGGGTCGTGATCGAAGAAGGCCGCGCCGTAGGTGTCGAGATCAAGCGCGGCAACAGCACGCAGGTGTTCCGGGCGCGGCGCGAAGTGGTTCTGGCAGCCTCGTCGATCAACTCGCCCAAGCTGTTGATGCTGTCGGGCATCGGCCCGGCGGCGCATCTGGCGGAACATGGGCTTGAGGTGGTTGCGGACCGGCCCGGCGTTGGCGCAAACCTGCAGGACCATCTGGAGATTTATTTCCAGATCGCCTCGCTGAAGCCGATCACGCTCTACCGATATTGGAACCTGATCAGCAAGGCGGTGATCGGGGCGCAGTGGCTGTTCACCAAGACCGGGCTCGGGGCGTCGAATCAATTCGAAAGCGCGGCCTTCATCCGCTCGCGTGCAGGGATACCTTATCCGGATATCCAGTATCACTTCCTGCCCATGGCCGTGCGCTATGACGGCCAGGCCGCCGCCGAGGGGCATGGCTTTCAGGCGCATACCGGCCCGATGCGCTCTCCGTCGCGCGGGGCGGTGACACTGCGCTCAGCGGACCCGGCTGAGGCGCCGGTGATCCGGTTCAACTACATGTCGACCGAACAGGATTGGGACGAGTTTCGCACCTGCCTGCGCCTGACCCGCGAGATCTTCGGGCAAGAGGCCTTCAAGCCTTTTGTCGGCAAGGAAATTCAGCCCGGCGCCGATCTGCAAAGCGATGACGAGTTGGACGGCTTCATCCGCGAACATGCCGAAAGCGCCTATCACCCCTGCGGCACCTGCCGCATGGGCCGCGCCGATGATCCAAACGCGGTGGTGGACCCCGAGGCACGGGTGATCGGGGTGGACGGGCTGCGGGTTGCTGACAGCTCAATCTTTCCACAGATCACCAATGGCAACCTGAATGCGCCTTCGATCATGGTCGGAGAAAAAGTGTCCGACCATCTGCTGGGGCGCGGAATGCTGCCGCGTTCAAATGCGCAGCCTTGGGTGCACCCGGATTGGGAGACGTGGCAGCGCTGAAGGTGTTGAAACTTGCCGTTCCCATGCACAGCTTGATCCGTGTCAAAGCAGTTCACTACTTTGCGAATCTAATCTGAGCCGCACATAAAGATCAGGAGCACATATATGTCCCACACCCCGCATGAACTGGCCGAGGAATTTCCGGATAAAGTGGACGTCATGAGCCAGCTCAAGCAGAGCGATGCGCATTTTGCGCGACTCTCGGACGAGTATCACGAGGTCAACCGCGCGGTGCATCGCGCCGAGACCAATGTTGAGCCCATGGAGGATCTGGCAGAGGTCGAGCTGCGCAAGAAGCGCGCGGCGCTCAAGGACGAGATCTGGGGTATTCTGGCCAAAGCCTGAGCCCTGGCGGGTCGGGGATCACCCCTGATCCGCCGACAGTTCCCGGGCCGTTTCAGTCGACGAGGTAAGGCAGGGTGCCGCGCGTGTCGGGGTCGATGGTCAGCCTGCGTTCCAGCGGCGGAACCGACCGCTGGTGGCAGGTGGCGCGTTCGCAGATGCGGCAGGAAATGCCGATGGGCTCGAAAGCGCTGGCATTGTTGACATCGAGATTATCTGCATAGACCAGCGCATCCGCGTGACGTATCTCGCACCCCAGCGCGATGGCGTAACGGCGTACGGGCGCGCCGAATGACCCGCCCGGTTTCGACACGTCGCGGGCCAGTGAGATATAGCGCACCCCGTCGGGTGTCTCGGCCAGTTGGCGCAGGAAATGTCCGGGCGTCTCGAACGCACGATGCACGTTCCAGAGCGGACAGGCCCCGCCGAACCGCGCAAATTGCAGCCGTGTGGCAGAATGGCGCTTGGTGATGGTGCCCGCCTGATCGACCCGCACAAAAAAGAACGGGATGCCCTTTGCGCCGGGCCGCTGCAGGGTGGACAGCCGGTGTGCAACCTGTTCGATCGACGCGCCAAAGCGATGGCCCAGCAGTTCCAGATCATGCCGCGTTTCGCGCGCGGCCTCCAGAAAGCTGGCATAAGGCATCAGCGCGGCCCCGGCGAAGTAATTGGCCAACCCGATCTTGGCGATGGCGCGGGCGGCGTCTGTCTGGAACCGCGCGAAGTCGAGCGTGGCCTCAAGCAGCTTGTCCTGCGTCAGCAGCGCCACTTGCAGCAGCAATTGAAATATCCGTGTCTCGGGCGCGGCGCGTGAGGATAACCGTAGAAGGCGCGCCTCGGCATCGTAGCTGCGCAAGGTTTCGGTATCGACATTTCTGACGGTGATGCCCTGAGCGCCCAGCATCGCTTCGGCGGCGGAACCTATGCCGTTTTCGCGGCGGGCCAGATCGGCAAAGCGTTCGGCGCTGCGGTCGACCGCGTCGATATAATTGTCGCAATAATGAAAGAAATCTCGCACCTCTTCCCAGGGGCTGGCCTGCAGGCGGGCGTCTTCACGCCCCAGCGCCTCATCCAGCGAAGCCAGCCGCTCGTGTGTTTGGCGGTAGTGGCGGTGCAGCTCGATAAAGGCGCGGGCCAGCGCGGGTGCGTTTGAGGCGGTCAACCGCAGATCGGCGGGCGGCGGCATCATCTCGGCAAAAAGCGGATCGGCCAGCGCCTCGCGCATATCCGAGACCAGCCGCTCACTATCGCCGCTGCTGAGTTCAGTGACATCCAGTCCGAATTCCTGCGCCAGCGCCAGAACCACCGTGGTCGAAACGGGGCGGTTGTTGTTTTCCATCTGGTTGAGATAGGGAAGCGAAATGCCCAGTTTTGTTGCGAATTCTCTCTGGGTCAAAGCCAGCCTGTTGCGGATTTCGCGCAGCTTGGCACCGGCATAGAGCTTTTGGGGAGGCATGAGTGGCCTTTGCAGATTTACCTGCCCGTCAGGTTAGGTTTGCAAACCCGCCAGCGCAAGTCACCTCAGGGCCAGTTGGCGCTCGCGCCAGATAACCACGGCAATTGACCCGATCGCCAGCACCGCGGTGCCCAGCATCAGGCCCAGCAGCGGTGCCTCAGAACTGCCGGGGCCCAGCAACGCGCCGGCCATACCGCTGAGCGCAGCACCGCCCCCCAGCATGATGGCGCCGGACAGGCCCGACGCAGTGCCTGCCAGATGTGGACGCACCGATAGGGCGCCTGCGGTTGCATTGGGGATCGACATGCCGTTGCCGAGGCCCACAAAGGTCATGAAGCCGAAGAATGTCAGGGCCGAGGCGAGCCCAGAAAGCGTCAACAGCAAAGAAAGTCCAACACCTGCGGCGTTCAGTATACAGCCCCAGAGCACCATCCGATTGACCCCGAACCGCGCGGAATAGCGGCCCGACAGGAAATTGCCCAGAAAATAGCCCGCCGCTGGTGCCCCGAAATAGACTCCCATGACCGAAGACGACATGCCATAAATTTCGGTCGCGACAAAAGGCGCTCCGCCGAGATAGGCAAAGAAGGCACCCGAACTCAGCCCTGAGGCCAGCGAATAGCCCCAGAAACGCGGTGAGGTCAGAAGCTCGGGATATTCGCGGAACTGCTCGATCAGGGTCTTGCCGCTTTTCAGCGCGGTCTCACCAAAATCCACATATGTCAGCCAGAGGGTGAAGCTGCCCAGTATGAAGAGCATCCAGAAATTGGCGTGCCAGCCAAAATTCTCGTCAAGCATCCCGCCGATGGCTGGGCCGATCATGGGCACCACGGCCATGCCCATGGTGACATAGCCGAGCATCGAGGCGGCCTGATCCTGATCATGCATGTCTCGCACCGCCGCCCGGCTCAGTACCATGGCAACCACCACCACGGCCTGACACATGCGGGCGGCCAGAAAGGCCTCGGCGCTGGGCGCGTAGATACAAGCCAGCGTCGCCAGCAGGAACAGTACAAGCCCCCACAGGATCACCGGCCGCCGACCGGCCTTGTCGGCAATCGGGCCAATCACGATCTGCATCATCGCGTTGACCGCCAGATATAGCGAGATTGAAAGCTGCATGAGCCGGTACTCGGTCTCGAAATGCAGCGTCATGTTCGGCAGGCTGGGCAGATAGAGGTTCAAACCCAGCGCCGACAACCCAGTCAGCAAAACCAATGTGCCGATCCGGGGCGGGCTGCGGCGCGCCGAAGTCTCATGCTGAAGCTGGGTCATTATGTGGGATGTATGCTCAGGGGTGTGGCCTGTCCATAACCAAGATTCATAAAGATGTTAATTAACAGATTTGCATTTCGCATCCAGCGTGCTTCAAAAGATTTGCAAATTTGCTGAAAATCGCTTTGGCCGCAGGCCGATCCCTTATATGTATCGCGCGATTTTGAAAGGGACACCGGCCATGAAAGATATCCTCTCCGAGCTTGAAAACCGCCGGGACGCGGCGCGTCTGGGCGGCGGGCAAAAACGGATCGATGCCCAGCACGGGCGTGGCAAGCTGACCGCACGCGAGCGGATCGACCTGCTGCTCGACGAGGGCAGTTTCGAAGAATTCGACATGTTCGTCAGCCACCGCTGCACCGATTTCGGCATGGAAAAGCAAAAGCCCGCAGGGGACGGCGTTGTGGTCGGGTGGGGCACGATCAATGGCCGTCAGGTCTATGTGTTCAGCCAGGATTTCACCGTGTTGGGCGGGTCGGTGTCGGCCACGCATGCGATGAAGATCTGTAAGATCATGGATATGGCCGTGGCCAATGGCGCGCCGGTAATCGGGATCAACGATTCTGGCGGTGCGCGGATTCAGGAAGGCGTCGACTCGCTGGCCGGATATGGCGAGGTGTTCCAGCGCAATATCGAGGCCTCGGGCGTGGTGCCGCAGATCAGCGTCATCATGGGCCCCTGCGCCGGTGGCGCGGTTTATAGCCCTGCCATGACCGACTTCATCTTCATGGTCAAAGACAGCTCTTACATGTTCGTGACCGGCCCCGACGTGGTCAAGACCGTCACCAACGAGGTGGTCTCGGCCGAGGAATTGGGCGGGGCGTCGACCCATACCAAGAAATCCTCCGTCGCGGATGCCGCGTTCGAAAACGATGTCGAGGCCCTGGCCGAAGTGCGCCGTCTGGTGGATTTCCTGCCACTCAACAATCGGGAGAAGCCCCCGGTGCGTCCCTTCTTTGATGAGCCGGGCCGGATCGAGACCTCGCTGGACACGTTGGTGCCGGAAAACCCAAACACGCCTTACGACATGAAGGAACTCATCACCAAGGTCGCGGACGAAGGCGATTTCTATGAGCTTCAAGGGGATTTCGCCAAGAACATCATCACCGGCTTTATCCGCCTAGAAGGGCAGACCGTGGGTGTTGTAGCCAACCAGCCGATGGTTCTGGCCGGATGTCTGGACATTGATAGCTCCCGTAAGGCCGCGCGTTTCGTGCGGTTCTGTGACTGTTTTGAAATTCCGATCCTGACCTTTGTTGACGTGCCAGGCTTCCTGCCGGGTACGACGCAGGAATATGGCGGCGTGATCAAACACGGCGCGAAGCTGCTCTTTGCCTATGGCGAGGCGACCGTTCCGAAAGTGACGGTGATCACCCGCAAAGCCTATGGCGGGGCCTATGTTGTGATGTCTTCCAAGCATCTGCGGGGCGATTTCAACTACGCCTGGCCATCCTCCGAGGTGGCGGTGATGGGCGCCAAGGGCGCGACCGAAATTATCCACCGTGCCGATCTGAAAGATCCCGAAAAGATCGCCCAGCACACGGCCGATTATGAAGAACGCTTTGCCAATCCCTTTGTTGCATCGGAGCGCGGCTTCATCGACGAGGTGATCATGCCGCAGTCGACCCGCAAGCGGGTGGCACGCGCCTTTGCCTCGTTGCGGGGCAAGAAAAGCCAGAAGCCATGGAAGAAACACGACAACATTCCGCTCTAGGCCTCATTCGGGGTCGGGCCGCCGCGCAGTCTCATGCGACGGCCCGTACCTCGCTTCAACCGCAAGGACGCTACACCAGATGATCCGTGCTCTCAGATACTCGCACTCGCATGCCGCACAGGCTGAGAACTACTGCCGCGCGCGGCGGCTTGGCCGTGTCGCCGGGCTGGTATTGTGTGGTGTTGCGGGATCGGTGCAGGCGGATGCGCGGATACCGGTGCCCTCGGGGCAGCCGGTCGAGTTGCAGGATGTGCTGCTCGACAAGAACCCCGGCGCGCTGTGGCTGCGGTTCCGCTTCATGGCCCCGGCCATTGGCAAGACCGAGGAACGCATCGGCTATGAGGTTGCGGCCCATGACATGGAGTTTCTGTGTAACAAGGTCGTCGTGCCCTATGTCGGCAAGCATGAGTTGGACCCCGCGCGCATCGTCATCTCGCTGGCGGATAGAAATGTGGAATTCGGTCAGTCTGATCCCATGGCAACCCAGTTTTTCGAGACCTATCGGCTGGAAAACGCTCGCTGCATATGGGAGGAATACTGATGCTGCCACAAGATGTTGTGTTTGAGGGGCGCTCCTGTGGCCATAATACGCCTCTGTCTTGCCGCAGTGCAGCTATACCGCTTGCCGCATGTGCATTTCCGTCCTTCTGTCCTATGGTCGCGGCGATCCACAACATTGCGGGTCGCAATCAAAAGATGACGCGGGCAGGGGGCGTACCCTCTGCAGAGGCTGCGTTTTTAACCAGGAGAAGCAGATGTCGAAGAGCATCAAATTTGTCACCATGCTTGCCTTCGTCGGCACCGTCGCCGCATGTGCCGGTCAGCAGGAAGAAGAGATCGTTGTGGTCGAGCCGGTCTCGACTGAACCGGTCTTCACCGGCAAGTACAAGTAATACAGGTCCGGGACTGGCCTTTGCGCTGGTCCCGACCCATCCATGGCATCCCATCCGGGGGGCGCTGCCATGCTGAAACATCGCGGGTTTCCCGGCCGCCTTCCCGGCACCGATTTCCAGTTCACGATTCGCCGCCCTAATCCCAAGGGTGTGACGCCTCTGGTTGCACGCGATCGCTATCGTGATCGCAGACCGGCGGACAAACGCGCTGATTCCGGGTTCATGGCTGCGCTTTGGCAGCAATTTGGCGACCAGCCGTTTGAGCGGGGCAATCTGGATGCAGGCCGGTTGAGCTGGCTCTTCGGGCGCGAGGTGATTCCAGCAGAAGACCCTTTCGATCCCGAGAGTTACGAGGCATTGCTTATCGTCGACGTCAGCGTTGCGCGGGCCTCTTTTCCCGATGTTTTTGGGGATTGATCGGCATGAACCCGCAGATTTCACTCCTGGATCGGCAGAAAGTGGCTCAAAGTGAGCCTTCGCGCTTGCCATGCTTGGCGCGCCACGAACTGTCGGGCAGTCTCTCAACTGCGGGTGGCTACGCATTGCCTGCGTCACCTGCAAACCATCTATTCCGTACCCCTTCTCTGTGCGGGCAAATTGATGTTCCCCCCTTCAATTTGCCCGCCTTTTTTTCGCCCTGCGCCATGCCTGCGGGTCGGCGGGGATTTGCGCAGCCATACGCCTCAACCCGAATTGACTTGCCCGTGACGGCAGGGCGGCGGCATCACTGCGATCAGAAATCCTACGAAAAAGAAGGAAGAGCAGGATGTATACGAACAAGATTGTGCTGGCCCTGGCGGCCTGTGCGGGCCTCACGGCCTGCGGTGACAACACCACTGAACAGGTGCTCTATGGCGGCGCGGCAGGCGCTGCGGGCTCGGCCATCCTCGACACCAACGTGGTTGCCGGTGCAGCCGTCGGTGCGGCGGCAAACGTCATCTATTGCGAGGAAAACCCCGGCAAGTGCTGATCGCATTGCGGGTCTGACCACTCTACATACGCGGCCCCTTTCCGGGTCGTCTGAACTCATGCGAAGCGCCGCTCCGGTCCGACAGGACGGGGGCGGCGTTTTGCGTCTACGGAATTACAAGACAAAGGACTGCCCATGTTCAACAAGATCCTGATCGCCAACCGGGGCGAAATTGCATGTCGGGTCATCAAGACCGCCCGCAAGATGGGCATCTCGACGGTTGCCATCTATTCCGATGCCGACAAGCAGGCGCTGCATGTGAAGATGGCCGACGAGGCGGTGCATATCGGTCCGCCCCCCGCCAACCAGTCCTATATCGTGATCGACAAGGTGATGGAGGCGATCCGTTCCAGCGGCGCGCAGGCGGTGCATCCGGGCTATGGCTTCCTGTCGGAGAACGCCAAGTTTGCCGAGGCGCTTGAGGCTGAAGGTGTTGCTTTTGTCGGCCCGCCCGTGGGGGCGATCGAAAGCATGGGTGACAAGATCACCTCGAAGAAGATCGCGCAGGAGGCCAAGGTCTCGACCGTGCCCGGTTATATGGGGCTAATCGAAGATGCCGAAGAAGCGGTGAAGATCTCCAACGAGATCGGCTATCCGGTGATGATCAAGGCCTCTGCCGGGGGTGGCGGTAAAGGTATGCGGATCGCCTGGAACGATGATGAGGCACGCGAGGGCTTCCAATCGTCCAAGAACGAGGCGGCAAGCTCATTCGGGGATGACCGTATTTTCATCGAGAAATTCGTCACCCAGCCGCGCCATATCGAGATTCAGGTGCTCTGCGACACCCATGGCAACGGCATCTATCTGGGCGAGCGCGAATGCTCGATCCAACGCCGTAACCAGAAAGTGGTGGAAGAGGCGCCCAGCCCCTTCCTCGACCCCGAAACCCGCAAGGCGATGGGCGAACAGGCCGTGGCGCTGGCCAAGGCGGTGGGCTATGCCAGCGCCGGTACGGTGGAATTCATCGTTGATGGCGACAAGAATTTCTACTTTCTGGAAATGAACACGCGTCTGCAGGTGGAACACCCGGTGACCGAGTTGATCACCGGTGTCGATCTGGTGGAACAGATGATCCGCGTCGCCAATGGCGAACCGCTGAGCATCACCCAGGACGATGTCACGCTGACCGGTTGGGCGATTGAAAACCGTCTTTACGCCGAAGACCCCTATCGCAACTTTCTGCCATCGATCGGACGTCTCGTCCGCTATCGCCCGCCGCAGGAGGTCGCCTCGGGCCCGCTGCTGATCAATGACAAATGGCAAGGGGACGCGCCCGAGGGTGAAGCGGCCGTGCGCAACGATACCGGCGTCTATGAAGGCGGCGAGATCAGCATGTATTACGACCCGATGATCGCCAAGCTCTGCACCTGGGCCCCAACCCGCGAAGCCGCAATCGAGGCGATGCGCGTGGCGCTGGACAGTTTCGAGGTCGAAGGCATCGGCCACAACCTGCCCTTCCTGAGCGCGGTGATGGATCACCCGAAATTTGTCTCGGGCGACATGACCACGGCCTTCATTGCCGAGGAATATCCCGACGGGTTCGAAGGGGTCACGCTGCCCGACCAGGATCTGCGGCGCATTGCGGCCTCTTGCGCGGCCATGCACCGGGTGGCCGAGATTCGCCGCACCCGCGTGTCGGGGCGGATGGACAACCATGAGCGCAAGATCGGCAAACGCTGGAACGTGGCGCTGCAGGGCCAGGAATTTGCGGTCAAGGTCAAGGCCGACCGCGAAGGCTCGACTGTCAAGTTCGAAGATGGCAGCAAGCTACGCGTCACATCGGACTGGACGCCGGGCGATCAGCTGGCAGTTCTTGAGGTGGACGGCAGCCCGCTGGTGCTGAAAGTGGGCAAGGTTTCCGGCGGCTTCCGTGTCCGCAACCGGGGCGCGGATATGAAAGTGCATGTACGCACCCCACGCCAGGCCGAACTGGCGCGCCTGATGCCGGAAAAACTGCCCCCCGATACCTCGAAAATGCTGCTCTGCCCGATGCCCGGTCTGATCGTGAAGGTCGACGTCGAACCGGGCCAGGAAGTGCAGGAGGGGCAGGCGCTCTGCACCATCGAGGCGATGAAGATGGAAAATATCCTGCGTGCCGAGAAAAAAGGCGTGGTGGCCAAGATCAACGCAGGCCCCGGCGACAGTCTGGCCGTGGATGATGTGATCATCGAGTTCGAGTGATTGGGAACCCACCGGGAAAGGCGGCACCGTGACAAAGGTGAATGTGAAATCAGATCGGCAGCGGGGTCAGTTGAACCCCCGCTGCTCGCGCAGCTCGCGCTGGCGCAGCGGCATCTTGTCGATGGACCGGCTGATTTCGCGCACGCTCCACGGAAAAGGTTTGCGCAGACGCACGCCGCCATCCTTGCCGATGATGACCAGTTGGAAACCGCGCGGGCGCAGCTTCTTGCGCAGATCTGACGGGTTTGACGGATCGGTATCGGTCAGAACCACCACATCGCGGTCGGCCAGCATGGATTCTTCTGCCATCAGCATGTCGATTTGCTGCTGGAACCGTGGATCGGCTTCGGTGTCGGCGAAGACCACGATGGGTCGGTTCGTCCACAGAAATTCGCTCAGATCGCCATCATCCGCTGTACGGATCATCCCGGCCTCTTCAGGCTCGGACCCATCCGTCGCGGCTGCCGCGAAGGGAATTAGTGTCGCAAAAACAAGCGCAAGCGTGCGTTTCATACTCTCTCCCTTTGACATGAATATAGACGCGCGGGCGCGGAATGCGACCGCCGAATTGCACCTGTTCACCAAAATGTTGTGTGCAGCAACTCAAGAGACATCCGGCAAAGCCTGCTTTGCCATTCTCCGACAAGACGAGAGGACCCCGAGATGACGACGACCGCAGAATGGCGGGCGCTGGCCGAGAAAGAACTGCGCGGCCGCCCGTTGGATGACCTGAACCGCGAAACGATTGAGGGGATTGAGGTTAAACCGCTCTATACCGCCGAGGATACCGCCGAGCTTGATCATATCGGCACGCTGCCCGGCTTTGGTCCGTTCACCCGCGGTGTGAAAGCGACGATGTATGCTGGCCGCCCCTGGACCATCCGGCAATATGCCGGTTTCTCGACCGCTGAGGAATCAAATGCCTTCTATCGCCGCAACCTTGCGGCCGGTCAGCAGGGTGTCTCCGTGGCCTTCGATCTGGCCACCCACAGGGGCTATGACAGCGACCACGCCCGCGTTGTGGGCGATGTGGGCAAGGCCGGTGTGGCTATCGATTCTGTCGAGGATATGAAGATCCTGTTCGACGGCATTCCACTGGACAAGGTCTCGGTCTCGATGACCATGAACGGGGCGGTGATCCCGGTTCTGGCCAGTTTCATCGTTACTGGTGAAGAGCAAGGCCATGATAAGTCGCTGCTGGCGGGCACCATTCAGAACGACATTCTGAAAGAATTCATGGTGCGCAACACCTATATCTACCCGCCCGAGCCGTCGATGCGGATCATCTCGGACATCATCGAATACACCTCGAACGAGATGCCCAAGTTCAACTCAATTTCGATCTCCGGCTATCACATGCAAGAGGCCGGGGCGAACCTGGTGCAGGAACTGGCCTATACGCTGGCGGACGGACGTGAATATGTGCGTGCCGCGACGCAGGCCGGGATGGATGTGGACAAGTTTGCCGGGCGGTTGAGCTTCTTCTTTGCCATCGGCATGAACTTCTTCATGGAGATCGCCAAGCTGCGCGCCGCGCGCACGCTCTGGCACCGGGTGATGACCGAGTTCGGCGCAAAATCCGAACGCTCCAAGATGCTGCGAACCCATTGCCAGACCTCGGGCGTGAGCCTGCAGGAGCAGGACCCTTATAACAACGTGATCCGCACCGCCTATGAGGCGATGAGCGCGGTTCTGGGGGGCACGCAGTCTCTGCATACCAACGCGCTGGACGAAGCCATCGCACTGCCCACCGATTTCTCGGCCCGGATCGCGCGAAACACGCAATTGGTGTTGCAGGAGGAAACCGGTGTCACGGACGTGGTCGATCCGCTGGCGGGGTCCTACTACATCGAAAGCCTCACCAATGAGTTGATCGAAAAGGCCTGGGCCCTGATGGAGGAGGTCGAGGAAATGGGTGGCATGACCAAGGCCGTTGCCTCTGGCATGCCCAAGCTGCGCATCGAGGAGTCGGCGGCACGCCGTCAGGCGATGATCGACCGGGGCGAAGAGGTGATCGTCGGCGTCAACAAGTACCGCAAGGAACAGGAAGACCCGATCGACATTCTGGATGTTGACAACATGGCGGTGCGTGACGCGCAGATCGCGCGGCTGGAACGCATCCGCGCCACGCGCGACGACGCAGCCTGCGTGGCTGCACTGGACGAGTTGACCCGCGTCTCGCGGGAGGGTGGAAATTTGCTTGCCGCGGCGGTCGAAGCCGCGCGGGCGCGCGCATCTGTGGGAGAGATCAGCATGGCGATGGAAAAGGAATTCGGCCGTCACCGCGCCGAGGTAAAAACGCTCGCCGGTGTCTATGGCGCGGCCTATGAGGGCGACGAGGGCTTTGCCGCGATCCAGAAATCCATCGAGGATTTTGCCGAGGCCGAAGGCCGCCGCCCCCGAATGCTGGTGGTCAAGATGGGTCAGGACGGCCATGACCGGGGCGCCAAGGTGATCGCCACCGCTTTTGCTGACATCGGGTTTGACGTGGATGTCGGGCCCTTGTTCCAGACACCCGAGGAAGCGGCGCAGGATGCGGTCGACAATGACGTGCATGTGGTCGGCATCTCTTCTCAGGCCGCGGGGCACAAGACGCTGGCGCCGCAACTGGTCGAGGCGCTGAAAGCCGCCGGGGCCGAGGACATCATCGTAATCTGCGGGGGCGTAATCCCGCAGCAGGATTACCAGTTCCTTTATGATAATGGCGTCAAGGCGATCTTTGGGCCCGGAACAAACATTCCCGAAGCGGCGCAGGACATCCTGAAGCTGGTCGCCGAAGCGCGGAACTGAGACAGCGGGCGCATTGCGCCGAGCAAATTCGAAGGCAGGGTAGGGGGCGTATCAGCGCCCCTTTTTCGTTGCGCGCAGGTCGTGGCGCTGTAGCCTGACGGACGGGAGGACCTGTCATGCGTTTGGATCATCTGGCTGTTTTGGGCACGAGTCTTGAAGAGGCTGTGGAACATGTCGAGACCTCGCTGGGTGTCGCGCTTGGACCCGGCGGGCAGCATGCGCGTTATGGCACCCATAACCGGCTGATGGGTCTGGAGAGCGGACTGTACCTTGAGGCGATTGCCATTGAGCCGGGGGTGGAACCGCAGGAGCGGCCACGCTGGATGGATCTGGATCGATTCTCCGGGCCTGCGCGGCTAGCGAACTGGATCATCCGGTCTGACGATCTGGTGGGGGAACTGGCGCTGCTGCCCGCGCCGTCGCAATGGATCGTGAACCTGGAGCGTGGCGATTTGCACTGGAAGATGACGGTGCCCGAGGATGGCATCCTGCCCTTTGGCGGTATGTTCCCCTCGGTTCTGCAATGGATGGGGCGCATGCCGGGTGGCAGTTTTGCCCCGACCGGGTGCTCACTTCTGCGACTGACAGTCAGACACCCGCAGGCGGATGAGTTGTGCACGGCATTGGGCCGGGTGCTGTCGGATGACCGAATCTCGGTCGAGACCGGTCCGATTGGCATGGTGGCGGATTTCGACACGCCTTCGGGACGTCGGGTTCTGGAATGATCATCCGGCGGGCCGTGGAACAGGATGCGCCCGCAGTTGCTGCGCTGATCAATGACATGGTGCGCGGATCGCTGATCACATTCACGGTTGAAGAACGCGACCCGGAACAGGTGGCGGAGCAGATCCGTCGCAGCGGGCCTCGTTTTCTGGTGGCCGAGGAGGCGGGTGAGGTGCTGGGATATGCCAGCTACAAACCGTTTCGCGAAGGACCCGGCTATCGGCACAGTGCGGAACACTCGATCCTGCTGGCACCCGCGGCGCATGGGCGCAGCACCGGGCGGGTGCTGATGAACCGGCTCGAGGATATCGCCGTGCGCGACGAGATACATGTGCTGATTGCCGGTATCAGCAGCGCCAATCCGGCTGCGGTGGGGTTTCACAAGGCGCTGGGGTTCGAAGAGGTCGGGCGCATGCCGCAGGTGGGGCGCAAATGGGATCAGTGGCTCGACCTGGTGCTGATGCAGAAAATTCTTGCGGCTGATGGCAAAACCCTTACCTGACAGGGTCAGAAATCCGCAGTAGGCTATAGCTATGTCACTCTGGACAAGAATATCCGAAGCGCTGAGCGCGCTGGCCAAGGGCGAAAGTCTTTCGGACGTGTTCGAACGTCTGCGCACCCCGCCTGAGCGGTCGGTGGCTTTTGCCATTGCGGTTGTGGCGCTTGGGGCCAAGATGGCCAAAGCCGATGGCCGGGTGACCCGCGACGAGGTCACCGCCTTTCGCGACGTGTTCCAGATCGCGCCCGAAGACGAAGAGGGCGCAGCACGGGTGTTTGACCTCGCGCGCAACGACGTGGCTGGCTATCAGGACTACGCCCGCAAGATCAAACGCATGTTCGAAGAGGATTCGACGACGCTCTGCGATCTGATGGAGGGGCTTTTCCATATCGCGATGGCGGACGGGTTCTATCACCCCAATGAAAACGAGTTTCTGAAAGAGGTCAGCGGCATCTTTGGCCAGACCGAACAGCAGTTCCGCGCCTTGCGGGCGCGCTTTGTGCCGGATGCGCCTAAGGATCCCTATACGGTTCTGGGTGTGGCGCCGGACATGCCTCGGGAAGATATTCGCAAGGTCTGGCGGCAATTGGTGCGCGACACCCATCCCGATGCCATGATGGCGCGCGGTGTGCCGGAAGAGGCGGTGAAGCTGGCAGAAAAGCGGATGATCGATATCAACCGCGCCTGGGATGAGATCAACCGGGCTGCGGCCTGAGCCATGCGGCTGGCGACCTACAACATCGAATGGTTTGCCACGCTTTTCGACGATGAAGACAAGCTGCAACTGGATGATGAACGCTCTGGCCGCTATGGCGTGACCCGAGCGCAGCAGGGTGAGGCGATCGCCAAGGTTCTGACCGCCATGGATGCCGATGCGGTGATGGTGGTCGAGGCTCCCGATACCGGGCGCAGGCAAAGCACGGTTGCGGCGCTGGAGAGGTTTGCCGCCGCTTTTGACCTGCGCACAAACAAAGCGCTGATCGGTTTTGCCAATGAAACCCAGCAGGAAATCGCGCTGCTTTATGATCCTGCGCAACTCCGCGCCCGGCATGATCCGCAGGGCGAGGAAACCGGCAAGAAGGGCAGCGGCGCTGCACCGCGCTTTGACGGGGTCTTTCGCATCGACCTGGATATCGATGCAACCGAGGATCTGGTGCGTTTCTCCAAACCTCCGCTGGAGCTGGCGGTCGAGACCGCCGGGGGCACCCAATTGCGCATGATCGGCGCACACCTGAAATCCAAGGCACCGCATGGTGCGGAAACCCGCGATGAGGTGATCCGCACCTCGATCGCCAACCGGCGCAAGCAACTGGCGCAGGCGATCTGGTTGGCCACACGGGTCGAGGCGCATGTGGCGGCGGGGCAGGAGGTGATCCTGCTGGGCGATCTGAACGATGGTCCCGGGCTGGATGAGTACGAACATCTCTTCGGGCGCTCTTCGGTCGAGATTCTGCTGGCTGCGCGGCTTTATGATCCGCATGCGGATCAGGCGCGGCAACTTCGCCCCGGCGCTGTGCCGACGACGGCGCGGTTTCATCTGGCCGATCAGGGGCGGTATCTGCGGGCCTTGCTGGATTACATCATGGTGACACCCGGATTGCGGGCGCGGGGGCCTGAGTGGCGCATCTGGCACCCGTTCGATGATGTCGATTGCTGGTCCGTACCAGAGCTGCGGGATGCGCTGCTGACTGCTTCCGATCATTTCCCGGTCACGTTGGATATCGAGATATGACCTTTGAACACCGACCCAACCGCGCCTATACTCAGCTCATGCGTATGATGCTTGCCATTGCTCTGACTGCCGGTCTTGCGGTGCCGGTCTCCGCTCAGGAAGATCAGGGACGATCGCTGATGGATCTCGGAGCGGAGCTGTTTTTGGACGGGCTGCGACAAGAAATGGAGCCCACCTTGCAAGGCCTTCTAGGGCTTGCCGACGAACTTGGCCCCTCAATGCTGAGCTTCTTTGAGGAAATGGGACCCGCCTTTGCCGATATGGCGCAGGAGGTGAAGGATTGGAGCGTCTATGAGATGCCCGAAATCCTGCCCAATGGCGATATCATCATCCGTCGCAAGCCCGAGCCGGGCCCTGATCCGAAGCCCGAGACGCCCGGACAGGACGCAGAACCCAACCTCGAAGGCACAGAAATCTGAACACGGGATCAGTCGCGGATCAGCATCCTGGTTTCGGCCTCAAGCGCTGAGCTGAGCGAATTCAGTCGCGCTTCGGCAATCTCGCTGAACAGCGGGCGGGCCGAGGCGGGCATGCGCAGTTCCAGCACGCGCTTTTTCGGGAACCAGTTCAGTTTGCCGATCTTGGAATCCTCACGCATCCACATCATAGCGCCAAAGCGCATCGCCTTGCCGAGGATCTCGGCCTGTTTCTGGCCCTTTTCGTCCAGCAACTCATAGAGCGGTTCGAACCGGTTGCCTTCGCGTTTGTTGCGATAGCGGTGCTGCAGGGCAAGGCCCAGAAAGACCCGTTCGGAATGTTTCAAACCACCCAGATTGGCGCGGGTGACATAGTCGAAACAGACCTCGGCGCGATAATCGGGATGCGCGCGCCAACTGACGTCATGCAGCAGGCAGGCCGCTTTGACCAGGCGCCTGATATCGGCGGGTTGCGATTTGAACAGCGGCATGACGAAGTCAAAAAGCTGTTTGCCGAACCCGGGCAGGCGGGCATCCTTGTCTTCGGCAAAGCGGCAGGCTTCGATCAGCGGGTCTCGGTCGCGCAATTTCTGCGACATCTGTTCATAGAGCAGCCCTTCGCGGATGCCATAGCTGGACACGGCGATATCTTTGGGCTTGAAGGTTCGGATCAGGCGGGTCAGTACGTCCATCGCATAAGGCACCAGCGCCATGCGCGAGCCCGAGACACCTGCGGCGCTGCGCAGCTCTTCAGGGTCACCCGCTTCAATGAATTTCACCGTCTTTCGGATGTCTGAGGCTGTCATCCGGTATTCATGCAGCACTGCCATCGGATAGCCCCGGCGCAGCATGTCCAGACGCGCAATCGCCCGCCAGCTGCCGCCGACCAGAAACAGCCGGTCGCGTTGCGGGCCCAACTGGTCGCGCAGATCTTCCATGACGTTCTTGATCTGAGCTTTGCGGCCGCGCCTGCCGCCACGGATATCCCGCAGCTTTAGCGGACCCAGCGGCGAGGTCAGGCGGCGGCCGACCTGACCATTTGATATTTCCGCCAATTCCATCGACGAGCCGCCGATATCGCAGATCAGCCCATAGGCACCCGGCCAGCCCAGCAGCACGCCCTGCGCCGATAGCCGCGCTTCCTCATCGCCATCGATGACCTGAATGGTCAGCCCGGTCTTTTTCTTGACCTCGGCGCAGAATTCCGGCCCGTCCTCGGCCTCGCGTACAGCGGCGGTGGCAACGGCGCGCAGGGGCGGCAGGTCCAGCCCTTCGGCCAGATGCTGAAAACGGTGCAGCGCGGCCAATGCCCGCTCGCGGCCCGTGGGGTTGAGCAGCCCGGTCTCGGACAGCCCGGCCCCCAGTCCACACATCAGCTTCTCGTTGTAGAAATAAGCCGGAGAGCGTGCGGCCCCGTCAAAGATCACCAGCCGGACAGAGTTCGAGCCCACATCAACCACGCCAACACGCGACAGCGCGCGCGCGCCGGGATCATTGAACAGCGGGGTTCCGAACTCCCCCCAATCCGGGGCTCTGTATGTGTGCTGGTCCATATCGTGCCTATCGCTGTTCAGAGGATGCAGGGTCGTGTCGCATGGGTCAATTCCCTGCCGTGGCCAGATCGGCGTCTTCCGCCATCAAACGGGCGGCCAATGCTCGCGTGATTTCGCGCTTTTCGGTCAGCGCGATATGGTCAAGCCGGTCGACCATGCGCGCGGCGGCGTCAAATCGGCGGTCCATATGGCGCACCAGATAGCGGATCAGATCCGGGCGCGGGTTGAGCTGGCGGTCGAAGAAGAGTTTGGCGATGACCGCCCCCAGCAATTCGTCATCGGGCGGCTCCAGCGCCACATGCTGTGCGCCCTGCACGCGGCTTTGCAGATCCGGCAGCGACAGCGCCCAGAAGGGCGGCGCGCCACGCCCGGTCATCAGCAGCGGCTGACCATTGGCCAATGTCAGGTTGTGCAGGTGAAACATTGCGTCCTGCGCGCCGGTGTCCGTGGCGATCCGTGGCAGATCCTCGACCGCGACGGGGCCGTCGGAGAGCTGTAGCAAATCTTGGGATGCCAGCGCGGTGGCCGATACGATTTGCGCACCGGTCTCAGCAGCCCAGACATGGAGCAGATGAGTCTTGCCCGACCCCTCCGGGCCACTCAGCACCAGCTTGCCGCCCGGCCAGGTCGAGGCCGAGAGCAACGCCACCGCCATGGCGTTGGAGGGAGACACGAAAAAATCCTCGCGCCCGCGTGCGGTTTTTGATGGCAACTCGAAGCTGAGCTGTTCGGCCATTTAAGGGACGTCCTGTTCGCTTTGCTTGCCGTACAATCTGCTGTCCAGATATTGCCCGGTGGCAAACCGCGCCAACACGCCCAATGCGGCGGCAATCGGAACCGCGACCAGCATGCCGACAAACCCGAACAGCGCGCCAAAAACCGACAGGGCCAGCAGCAGCCAGACCGGATGCAGCCCCACCGAACTGCCCACAAGCTTGGGCGTCAGAAAGTTGCCCTCGACCATCTGGCCGATGGCAAAGATCACTGCGACCAATCCGACCGAGACCCAATCGCCCCAGAACTGGAAAAGGGCCAACCCGATCGCCAACGCGCCCCCGATCAAGGCACCCAGATAGGGGATGAAGGTCACCAGCCCGGCGATGGCGCCAACAACAAGGCCGAATTGAAGCCCGACAAGCATCAAGGCGATGGCGTAATAGCTGCCAAGGATCAGGCAGACAGTCCCCATGCCCCGCACGAAAGAGGCCAGGACGGTGTCGATCTCACCCGCCAGACGACGAATGACCACGACATGTTCCCGGGGCAGCAATTGATCAATCCGCGCAATCATACGGTCCCAGTCAAGCAGCAGATAGACCGCCACAACCGGAGCAACGATCAACAGGATCACGATATTGATTGCCGAGGCCGCCGATCCAAGGATCGTCTGCAAAAGCTCGCCGGATTTCGCCTTTACCGCGTCGCCGATCGACGTGAGAATCTGATGCACGTTGGAATCTCGATCCAGCAAGGATGGGAGCTTTTCGTGCACGAAGCTGCGCGCATCGTGATAGAGCTGCGGCAGGATATTGATCAGATCGGCCAACTGGGTGATCAGCGCCGGTATCACCAGCAGAAGCGCTATGACAAAGAGCAGCACCGATGCGACGGTGATCAAGGCCGTTGCCGCGACGCGCGACAGGCCCATGCTTTCCAGCCGGTCCGCAACCGGATCAAGGAAATAGGCAATGGCCGCACCGATGACAAAGGGTAACAGAACGTTACCCAGGGCCCACATGACCAGAATGAACACCGCCGCAGCGATGCCCCAATACCGAAGCTGAGTTGCAACTGGGAGTGACATAGGACCTCTCTGCGCTGGCCACACTCATCGCCCATGGGGCGCTGGCGATCAAGAGGGTGTTCCGGGTTTCGCAACGGTATCCCGCCCCTTGGGCAACGTCCGCGCCAGCTAGTGTGTTCGCACCCCTTGCTGCTGTAATTCACTTTGAACGGCGCTTAGGTCGATTTCGTCCAATGCCCGGTTGCTCTTTAGCGACAATGCCGCCGCCACGCCTGCGCCTTGCCCGGCAACTGCGCAGCAGGACATGTTGCGGGTGGCCGCATGGGCGATCCGGTCACCACCGGTCGACCGGCCCGCAACCAGCAGACCGCTGATTCCCTTGGGCAGCAGCGAGCGGTAGGGGATCTGCATATAGCGCCCGGTTGTGGGCAGGATCAGAATGCCATAGCCGTCAATGAATTCGGGATAGATGCCGATTGTATCCTCGAACCGGCCCTCGTGGCGCACATTATCCTCGGTCATATTATAGGCAGCATCGATCTTGCGGGTATCGCGCACGCCGATGGTCATGCCGAAATTGCGCAGCCGCGCGTTCTCGCAGCCCGGCATGAACCGGCGCAGTGCCTCGATCGCCAGCATCGACTGCCGCCGCCCCTCGATCTCTCCCCACGTCAGGCTGTCGGGGTCGGTGCCGTCCACTGCGTCGAGATGGATCAGATTCATGTAGGTCAGCTCGCCAGTGTCGTGCAGGGCGCCCCAGGTTCCGGCGATGGTATTCAGATTGGCGGGGATCAGCCCCTCTTTGATGGCCTGATCAAAAGGTTTCTTGATGAAGGGTGAGAACATGTCGTCCTCTTTGCCGCTGGTCTCGATCACCCACTCACCACCGCCGCCCCAGTCCTTGTAGGTCTGCGGATCAGCTTTGATCCCCTCCATGAAGGCGCGCTTGTCGACCCCGGCCAGATGGAACATGACCGAGGCGGCCATCATTTGTTCTGGGTCCGTCTTGTAGGTCGGCGCGCCAGCGCGATGCGCCACATCTGCATCCCCGGTGGCATCAATGACGACACGGGCGAGAATGGCCTCGCGCCCCGCCTTTGATTCCACGATGACGCCGGTGACGCGGTTGCCCTCCATGATCGGGGCCACGAATTGGCGGTGCATCATCGGGTGTATGCCTGCCTCCTCTACCAGCTTGTCAGCCACCAGCTTGAAGCCTTCGCTGTCCAACTCGTAGCTGAGCGATTGCGATTCCGGCACCGCTGCGCCCATCTCCTTGGCGCGTTGCTCGAATTCCCAGCCGATGCCACCCGCCTCGACGGTTTTTTCATGCCGGTACCATGCAAAACCCTCGACACCCACGGCGGTGATATTGCCACCGAAACAGCCAAACCGCTCCAGCAAGGTCACTTCGGCACCGGCGCGCGCGGCGGCAAGCGCCGCAGCAAGGCCACCGGGGCCGGAGCCTACAACAAGAACCTCGGTGCGATGCACAACCGGTATCTCGCGCGCCGGTTCGCTAATCGTGTCGGCCATCCTATCCTCCGCCCACTGTGCTTCGCGCCAGAGTTCGGGATTGCCGGGCCATTGGTCAATCCCAATTGCGACGTATCGGAGGTCGCCCGCTGGAACAGGTTCGGATTGCCCCCGCCGGGGCTTTGGCATAATCACGGTTCAACTCAAACTTTACCTCCAGGGTCAAACCATGCGCCTCAGCCGTTACTTTCTGCCTGTTCTCAAGGAAAACCCCTCCGAGGCCCAGATCGTGAGCCACCGGCTGATGCTGCGCGCGGGCATGATCAAGCAGGCCACCGCCGGGATCTATTCCTGGCTACCGCTGGGTTTCAAGGTGCTGCGCAAGATCGAGAATATCGTGCATGAAGAACAGATTCGTGCGGGCCATATCCCAATCCAGATGCCGGTGATGCAATCGGCGGACCTCTGGCGCGAGAGCGGGCGATATGAGGCCTATGGCCAGGAAATGCTGCGCATGAAGGACCGGCATGACCGGGACATGCTGTTCACGCCGACCGCCGAGGAACTGGTGACCGATATCTTCCGCAGCCATGTCAGCAGCTACAAGGATCTGCCGCTGACGCTCTACCAGATCCAGTGGAAGTTTCGCGATGAAATCCGCCCGCGTTTCGGCGTGATGCGGGGGCGCGAGTTCTACATGAAGGACGGCTATAATTTCGACCTGACCAAGGAAGACGCGCTGCACGCCTATAACCGCCATCTGGTCAGCTACCTGCGCACTTATGAGCGGATGGGCCTGCAGGCAATCCCGATGCGCGCCGATTCCGGCCCCATCGGCGGCGACGACACGCATGAATTCCTGGTGCTGGCCGACACGGGCGAATCCGAGGTGTTCTATGACAGTGCTGTCACCGATCTGACCTTTGGCGATCGTGAGATTGACTATGATGACAAGGCGCAATGCCAGGCGATTCTTGAAGAGTTCACCTCCAAATACGCCCGCACGGATGAGACCCATGATGCGGCCCTATTCGATCAGGTGCCCGAAGAGCGCCGCCGCGTGGCGCGCGGGATCGAGGTGGGGCAGATCTTCTATTTCGGCACCAAGTATTCCGAGCCGATGGGCGCGACGGTGCAGGGCCCGGATGGCAAGCCGGTCCCGGTGCATATGGGCAGCCACGGGATCGGTGTCAGCCGTCTGGTCGGCGCCATCATCGAGGCTAGCCATGACGATAATGGCATCATCTGGCCCGAAGGTGTAACGCCGTTCCATTGTGGGATCGTCAACCTCAAACAGGGGGACGAGCAGGCAGATGCGGCCTGCGATCAACTCTACAAGGCCCTGACCGCCATCGGCTTGGAGCCGCTTTATGATGACCGCAACGAGCGGGCAGGGGGCAAGTTTGCCACCATGGACCTGATCGGTCTGCCTTGGCGGATTACCGTCGGCCCGCGCGGGCTGAAGAACGGCGTGGTCGAACTGACCAGCCGCCGCACGGGGACAAGCGAAGAATTGAGCCCGGAAGAAGCCGTCAAGAAAGTGGCAAGCATCTATGCCCCGCATCGCGGCGGCACCGAGGAACACCCCGAGCCGATGGCAGGCAGGCCGTTTCACACCTGGCTGTGACCGGCGGCCCGCCATGTCCAAACCGCTGATATCGGTGATCACAGTGACCCGGAACCTCATTGAGGCCCGGCGCCGTGAGACGATGCGCGCGGCGCTGGATTGCGTGCAGGCCCAGAGCTTTCGTGCGGTGGAACATGTGATCTGGGACGGAGCGTCAACAGATGGCACCCAGCCCCTGCTTGAAGAGTGGCAGGCAGAGATTTGTGCCGATGCGACGGCGATTCCCATCATTTATCAAAGCGATGCGGATGCCGGGCTTTACGATGCGATGAACAAGGCGGTTGCCCTTGCCAGCGGTGACTATGTGATCTTCCTGAACTCCGACGACTCGCTCGCGAGCACCGACATCTTAGGTGAGTTGGCCGCATTGGTGCAGGCCACGCAGCCCGATTTTGTCTATGGCGGCACGCTGCAGACGCTTGAGGATGGCCGCACCAAGAACCACAGCCGCACGAACCTGTCTGCCTTCCTGCAGCGGATGCCGTTTTGCCATAACTCGATGCTGGTGCGGCGCGAGGTGTTTCTGGCGCTTGGTGGGCATGACCTGTCTTATCGCGTGGCGTCGGATTACGACTTTGTCTTTCGGATGCTGATGGAAGGGCATTCCGGCGTGGGTACCAAACTGCCGGTGTCCAAGTTCAGCGCACGGGGCGTGTCGGCCAATGTGATGGGAGTTGCCAAGGATTATGCCGAGGTCTGGAGCCGTTACTTTGGCAAGTTGGCGGGGCGTGGCAGGATCGACGGTGAAGAGACGCTGAACTGGTATCGCAGCGGGCAATTGCCGATCTCGATGTGTCGGGCGGCGCTGCGGGCCGCGAGAGGTAACGAGACGATGCGGCGGGCGGCCCTGCACAGCCTGAAGATCACGTTGCGCAGGCGGATACAGCCCTGGCGCAAATGGGACTATTTGCAGGGCTGATCATGCAGATATTCGTCATCAACCTCGACCGATCGCCAGAGAGATTTTCCGCGATGCAGACGGAATTCGCCAAGGTGAGGCTCGAACAGCACCTGAATCGGATCAGTGCCATCGACGCAACTGATCCGGGCTTCGCAGCGCCGGGCTATACCCCCCATAGCTGGCGGGACCGGTGGGAGTTGAAACGCTCTGAGCAGGCGGTGTTCGAAAGCCACCGCGCGGTCTGGCGCCGGATCGCAGATATTGAGGACACGGTGGGTATCGTCTGCGAGGATGATATTTTTGTGTCCACCGCTTTCCCGAGCCTGCTGGCGGCGCTGGAGGGTCAGCATTTCGGTGTGGTCAAGCTCGACGGGTTCAACGCAATGCGCCGCTATGGGCCTGCCACCGAAATGAACGGCTGGCAGCTGCGCGCGATCGTCGAGCCGGTGCCAAGTGCCGCCTGCTACGCGGTGTCATCCGCAGCCGCCCGGCGGTTACTGGCGGATGGCGAAACCTACTGCGAAACGCTGGATGATTTCGTTTTTCGCGCCCGCACTGGCGTTGATCCGGTCCAGCTTTTTCCCGCCGTGGCGGTGCAGCAGATGTGCTGTATCTCTCCGGGTAGTGAAGGGGTGCAAGAGACAAGCCAACGCGAGCGGCAGGACAGCAGCAAGGCCGCCAAGGGACCCGCGCCTTATCGCGTCGTGAAAGAAATCCGGCGCAGCCTGCGCAAGCGCAATTTGCGCGGGTTTGAGGCGTATATGCCCGCGCTTTGCGACGACCTGCCCCGGTATCGTGATGCCTGAGCGGCTGCTGGCCCGGTGCAGGCGGATTGAGGCCATCGGCAATTGACTGCCGCCTCCTGCGCGCTATCGCCGCTTGACCCCGGACGGTTGACGACGCAGGTTGCGCCGACTTTGTTTCGAGGAACTCCGTAATGGCCTCTCAACCGGCACCTTTTGCCCCGTTCGAATGGAAAATCGCGTGGCGCTACCTGAGGGCGCGTCGTGCCGAGGGGGGCGTTAGCGTGATGACCTGGATCAGCCTGATCGGGATCACCCTGGCGGTCTTTGCCCTGATTGCCACGCTTGCCGTGCGCTCTGGCTTCCGGTCCGAATTTGTCGGCACCATTCTGGGTGCCAACGCCCATGTGACGGTCTACAGCGTGGGCGAGGTGGATGCGCAGGGGCGGGTGAACCGGACGATCTCCGATTATGACGCTATGGCCGAGAAGGTGGCGCAGGTTCCCGGTGTGAACCGCGCCGCGCCGCTGGTGCGCGGGCAGGTGATGATCGCGCAGCAGGGCCGCAATGCCGGGGTGCAGGTTCTGGGCATCTCCGCCGACGACCTCGCTAGCCTGCCGGGTATCGCGGATGGCGAGACCTCCTATGGCGATCTGGCGCGGTTTGGCGAGGGGATCGCCATCGGGTCCGGCGTTGCGCGCACGATCGGGGCCAGCGTCGGTGACCGGGTCAAGCTGATCTCGCCCGACGGGGCCAAGACCGCGTTTGGCACCTCGCCGCGGGTCAACGCGTATGAGGTGGTCTATGTGTTCAGCGCCGGGCGCTATGACATCGACAATACCCGCGTTTACATGCCTTTCGCCGAGGCGCAAAGTTTCTTCAATCGCGAGGGTGTGGCGGACGAAATTGAAGTGATGGTCGAAGAGCCGGAAGCGCTGGACAAGGTGGTGATCCCGATCCTTGTCGCCGCCGGAGATACCGCGCGGGCCTGGACCTGGCAGGATGCCTCCGGCGGGTTCCTGCGCGCGCTGGAGGTCGAGGACAACGTGATGTTCATCATCTTGTCGATCCTTGTCCTGATCGCGGCGATGAACATCGTTTCCGGCCTGATCATGCTGGTCAAGAACAAGGGGCGCGATATCGGCATCCTGCGCACCATCGGGCTAAGCGAGGGGTCCGTGCTGCGGGTCTTCTTCATCTGCGGCGCCTTCACCGGGTTGATCGGAACCGCGCTGGGCGTGGTGCTGGGCTGTCTCTTCGCGATCTATATCGATCCGATCTTCTCCTTCGTGAACTATGCGATGGGCGGCGGCGTCTGGGACCCGGCCATCCGGGGCATCTACGCCCTACCGGCCGAGTTGCACTTGTCCGATGTACTCAAGGCGGTCGGTCTATCCTTGGGTCTGTCGTTTTTCGTTACCTACTTTCCCGCCCGCCGCGCGGCGCGGATGAACCCGGTTGAGGCGTTGCGTTATGAGTGATCCGGTGCTGAGCCTGTCGGGGCTGACCAAATCCTACAAACGCGGCACGCCGGCTGAGGTGGCGGTGCTGCGCTGCGCTGACCTTGAAATCGAACCGGGCGAAGTGGTGGCGCTGGTGGCCCCGTCGGGGGCGGGCAAGTCCACCTTGCTGCACATCGCGGGCCTGCTGGATACGCCCGATCAGGGGATCGTGCGGATTGGTGGCCAGGACATGAGTGGCAAGAGCGACCGCAAGCGCACCGCGACGCGGCGGCGTGATGTGGGCTTTGTCTATCAGTTCCACCATCTGCTGCCCGAGTTCACCGCGTTGGAAAACGTCACCCTGCCGCAACTGGCGAACGGGGCCGCAGAGGCAGAGGCGCAGACGCGGGCAAAGGACCTGTTGGCACGGGTTGGGGTCGCAGAACGGGCCGATCACCGGCCAGCAGCGCTTTCGGGCGGTGAACAGCAGCGGGTCGCGTTCTGCCGGGCGCTGGCAAATGCGCCGCGTCTGCTGCTGGCGGATGAACCGACGGGCAATCTTGATCCTGGTACATCGGATCAGGTGTTTGGCGCATTGATGGACCTGGTCGCGGGCACTGGATTGTCAGCCCTGATCGCGACGCACAATCTGGAGCTTGCCGCACGGATGGACCGAGTTTTGCGGCTGGAGGAGGGCGCGATCAGGCCAGTTGCGTGATCGCGACGCCCACGGCCATGATCGCAATACCCGCCGCGCGCGTCAAATTCAGGGGACTTACCTGCGCACCAAATAGTCCGTAGTGGTCGATGGCCGCGGCTGAGATCAACTGACCGATCAGCACGAAGAACACCGCGTTGCCGACCCCGAAATGCGGGGCGACATGGGTGATCGACAGCACATAGAACGCGACTAACAAGCCCGCCAGAAACAGGTGTTTCGGCGCGCCGCCCAGCTTTGCCAATGCCTGAGGACCGGGAAACAGCATCATAATCAGCGCGGAAGCCGCCAAGGCGATCGCAAACAGGACCACGCCCGCAGCGGTTGGCGACCCAATGAGCTTGCCAAGCGCTGCGTTTAATGCGGCAAGAACCGGTATGCCGATCCCGGCGGCCAGCATGATCAGTGCGTATTGTGTCATCGGGTCCGGTCTCCGGGTCTGCTTTGGGTTGATCTGGATCATTGCGGCATTGGGTGCCGCGGGCAAGCTTTCCTCAAAGCAAATTCCTATGCGGAGTGAGACTGATGAAACCAGTATTGATCTCGATACTCTTGGGGTTAGCGTTGCCGGTGGCCGCACAGGATGCCGCCAATGGCGAGGCGCTCTATATGACGCATTGTGCAACCTGCCACGGGATCGACGCGACCGGGCAGGGGCCGATGGCCGGTGTGCTGATGATAAAACCGGTGGATCTGACGCAGTTGCAGGTGGATGGGGTTTTCCCAACAGAGCGGGTTGTGCGTCGCATCGACGGTCGCGACCCGCTGGTCAGCCATGGCAGCCCGATGCCGGTCTATGGCAATTTCTTCGAAGGTGAGGACAAGGCCACCAAGACCCATTCCGGGCAACCCATCTTGACAAGCGCGCCGATCATCGACCTTCTGGCATATCTTGAGACCCTGCAACCCAGCTAAAGGAGCCCGAGATCATGCCGTGGAAGGTCAAGCTTGCAATGCCCGTGATGGTCGTCCTGTCGGCATGCGCGACGGAAAACGCGATGCCCGAGGCCGATGAAGGAGCGGTGCTCTTTGCGCAAAACTGTGCCGCCTGTCATGGCTCTGACGCCAAGGGCGGCGTTCTGGCGGATGGACAGCGCGCGCCCGACCTGACCCGTATCGCTGAGCGAAACGGCGGCGTATTGCCCCGCGCTCAAGTGCTGTCCCAGATCGACGGCTATGGCAAGGGCAAGGCACCGGCGAGCGTGATGCCCGAATTCGGAGCCTTGCTGGAGGGCGAAACCGTTCCGGTCGAGGTGGACGGCACCCTGACGCCAACGCCGCGCCCGCTGGCGGCGCTGCTGGCCTATCTGGAAAGCATCCAGGTCAGCGGTTAATCACAGATCCCCTCGATCTCGACCCCGTCCCAGGGCAGGTAGACATCGCTTTCCCGCACCTTGGGTAGATCCGAGACGGGAAAGGCCGCGCTGAGCATCTTGTGCAGGCGTGCGGTCCGGGCTGCATCGGGGGCCAGGGCCCGGCAGCAGACATATTCTTCGACAATTGTGCCTTGCTGCTCAAAGCCGTAATCCAGAAAATTGGGGGTTTCGTCCAGATCGAACAGATAGGGATCGTTGGTCCGGCCATGCTCCGCCGCTGCGCGCAGCGGGTGATAGCCAGTTTTGCGGCGGTTTTGCCATTGCCAGACATGGGTCAGTTCATGTGCAAACAGCATCGCCTGCACCAGATGGAGGCGATCAGGGTATTCCTGCGCATAATCCTCCAGATACCAATCTCGTGTGAACAGGACATGGTTGAACAGGGCAACGGCCGCTGGCTTTGAGGTGACGATCTCTTCCTTGACGGGGGGCAGGATACGTTCGCGACAGGTCACGCGCGGGCGCGGTTTACGCTGAAAGGTTACGCTGCCCACCGGCGCACCCTCAACCAGCCGCACCCGGTCCAGATCAAGCGCGTCACCATGGATGCGAGCGGCAAAGTCCTTTTCGGTTTCGGTGAGGGGGCGGCCACAGGCCGCAACCAGAAACAGGATCACAAGAAGACGCAGGAACATGATCAAAACCCTAGCCCGCCGGTCATGCGCCGCAAGCGTTTTGTGAGCGATGACGCATATGTGCAGCACTCGGAGGGCGCGCGTGATCTCGATGCTCCCGCGGAGAATGGTCTTATGGTGCATCTTTCAGGCGGTTAAAGATCAGCAGGCCACCGCATGTCGGTGTTGAACACCCAGGACGCGACCAACGGGCCCGAACATGATCATCGTAATCCACCACCGCACATGGTCCGGTGATGTCGCGGCGCCCTGGAAGCATGCATGTGTCAAGCTGGGGTTGCAGAGATTTGCGAGGCAAGATGGTCATATACTTGGGGGCCAGCCACGATCAGAGCCCCGTGCCCCCGGCTCTGGTTTCCGCAAGTTACTTTGAGGCGCCTTTAGCGACTCTCGCTCAGCGTCAAGGTGTTCACGCAGCGCCCGCCGCCCGGCGCGTCGTCTGCACGCGTGCTGACGCTCAGGACCCAGATCGGATAAGGCTTCGATAATGGCCTTCTTCGGGCCAGCAATCGTCCTGTCGAGCGCGATTTGCAAATGCCATCCGGAAATGTAACAGTTTTATGACATTTTTGTGTCATTTTTGATGGGTGGTATTGTCGGTGACATTTGTTTTATCGCAATCGCGATTTGCAGTGAGTAGGATTTCGGTCGAATTCTATTTGATAGCATTTGTTTGCGTGGTTCTTACCGTGATGGCCTATCTGATTGAATTCCAGGCTAGCACCAACGGGGCGCAATCTATCCCGAGAATCGTTCAGGAATTAGATTTGGCGCATGAGAACAATCTGGCCGCGTGGTTCTCGGGCGCGCTCCTTGCGATCATCGGGCTTCACATGATGGACGGCAACACCCTCTGCCGGTCCAGCTTGCCACGCGCTGCGCGGGCCTGGGCCATAACCGCAGGCGTGTTTTTCTTTCTGAGCGCAGACGAAGTCGGTTCACTGCACGAAAGGCTCTCGGGCGTTGGCAGAACGATGGGAGTTGGGTCGTGGGGACTTCTGCTCCCGCTCGGCGCTGTTCTTGCCGCGTTGCTGCTTTGGGCGGTGGCGACGCTCTGGCGGGCGGGTGATGTTCAGCGCAAGCAGGCTCTGATCCTTTTGGTGGGTTTCGCGCTGCTGGGCTCGGTCGCCGTGCAGGAAGTGCTCGAACACGCGATGACGTGGAACAGTGCTCACGCAAGCGCTTTGCGGATTGCAATTGAAGAGGGTAGCGAACTGGCTGGGATGCTGGTTCTCTTGTGCGTTGCCATCAGCAACACGTCTGGCGTTCTGGCTGATCGACACGGTGCTCCCTTTGCAGTGCCTGTTGAGCGACGTCATGGTCTGTTGATTCTATTGATCGTGTTGGCGCCAGCGATATCTTACGTGACTGCGGGGCTTCAGGACCACGGGCGCGGGCGGCCTGCAGATTGGCTGGCTGCAATGGCGTTTCTTTCAGCGGCGGCGGTTGTCGCGGGCGGATGGCTGCAAGGTCGGACCGGCCATGCAGTTCTGGTGGTCGTTGGCCTGTTGCTTGCTTTGTCCTGTGCTTGCATCGCGATATCTCCGGATCAGACTTTCGAAATGGCGAATATGACGGTGAGCCGTAGGGCGATGCTTCTTGTTTTCTTGACCATGATTCTGTTGTCCGCAAGTTACCGGTTGGGGTGCATGACAGTATCACCTCTGAGGCTGTTGGTCCTTGCCGGGGTGTGCCTTGCGCTGCTAGCGCTATCGGAAAGCCGGACCATGGCATTCTTTCTGACAATCGCGCTTGGCGCGGTGATCAACTTCGAGATATCGCTGGCACGAAAGGCCGAACTGGACCTCGACAGGGAAGCAGGGACTTCGCTGCGCTAGGTGTTGTTTCGATCAAGCGGTAGTCCGCCAATCCGCAAGCTTTGGCAGGGATATCTTGGTTTCGCACCATTGTCTGATGTTTGACGCTCTTCCGTGGCCAAGTGTGGGTGCTGGCATTGCCATCGGCACAAAAAAGGGGCGTGCGGGCCCCGGCTGTGTCACCTCACCGACGGTACATGCGATCTTCTCCTCAAGGCGCTTTAAGACATTTGCAATCTTGTTGTTCTGCAGGAGTGCCCGAGCGTCATAGGGGCCGCCGGATACGCCTGCGGTAAAGAGCAACATGTGGCAGAGACCATCAGACCTTGATGCCTGGCGAGCCTCACAACTCGACGACAGGACCATGCGGGTCGGAGCCGCGCTACAATTCCGCTGTCCGGGCACTTTTTACTCGACAAGAATCAAGCGACCTGATTGATGATTGACTGATCAATCAAGAAAAGCGCACACAAGTTGCACCGCGTGACACCGGTCAGGAATCAGCCGATACTGCCGGGCGAAGCAACAGATACATAACAGGGAGAAATGCAAATGAAGACAGCAAGCTTGGGGATCGTTCTGAGTGCGGTGGCCGGTATGGTACAGGCCGCGGATATGGGCGCGGTGGACGAACCGATCAAACTCGCCGTCAATGAATGGACCGGCCAGCACGTGACCACGCATGTGGCAGGCGAAATGCTAAAGGCTGCCGGGTATGATGTGGAATATGTCACCGCTGGCATGATGAACCAGTTCCAGGCGCTGGCCGATGGCGACATCCATGCGACGCTGGAAATCTGGTCCTCGAACGTTTCCGACGAATACGCCAAGAAAGTGGAAGAGGGCACCGTGGTCGAAATCGGTGATCTGGGCCTCGATGCTAAGGAGGGCATTGCCTACCCGGCACATGTGGCTGAGCTGTGTCCGGGCTTGCCCGCCTGGGAGGCGCTGCAGGACTGCGCGCAGGTCTTTGCAACAGCCGAAACGCTGCCCGGCGGACGTCTGGTGGATTATCCGGCCGACTGGGGCACGCCCGGCGCCGATCGCATGACTGGGCTGGACCTGCCGTTCAAGGCCGTGCCCGCCGGCTCCGAAGGGGCGCTGATCGCAGAACTGCGTGCCTCGACGGAACGGAAATCTCCGCTGCTGATCACCTTCTGGCAGCCGCATTGGGCGATGTCGGCCTATGATGTGCAATTTGTCGACCTGCCTGTGGGCGAAGAGGCGTGCTTCAACGATCCGGCCTGGGGCCCCAACCCGAACGCGGTCAATGATTGTGACTTCGCGCCTTCGCGTATCTTCAAGGCCGGTTGGTCAGGGTTTGCGGATAAATGGCCTGCCGCTTACGAAATCTTGACCAACTACGCGCTTTCAGTCGATGATCAACAGCCGATGATGGGGGCGATCGACGTGGATGGCGGTGCCGTCGAAGAGGTGGTCGCCACCTGGATGTCCGAGAATGAGGACAAGTGGCGCCCGGTCGTTGACGCGGCGACCAAGTGAGCCGCAACAGGTGACAGACGCAAACACGCCAGCCATCGCCTGCCGGAATCTCTGGCAGGTGTTTGGCGATGGCGCAGAGAAGGCCCTGACCGACGCGTTGGCTCGGTCAGGCGGTGATGCGGATAAGGCAGCCGACATTCTGCGCGATGCCGGGATGATTCCGGCGGTGCAGGATGCTAATTTCGAGGTTCACGAGGGCGAGCTCTTTGTCATCATGGGCCTGTCGGGCTCGGGCAAATCCACGCTTATTCGCTGCATCTCGCAGCTATTGGCAGGCACGGGCGGGGAAATCCGCATTGATGGCGAGGATGTGCGCGGGGCCAGCAAGAGGCGCCTGACCGCATTGCGCCGCCAGAAGCTGGGCATGGTGTTCCAGCATTTTGGCCTGTTCCCGCATATGACCGTGACAGACAATGTGGCCTATCCGCTGCGGGTTCAGGGGATCGGACGCAAGGAGCGTACGGAGCGCGCCCGCGAAGTGATCTCTCTGGTCGGGCTTGAGGGGCGCGAAGACAGTTTCCCCCGCCAGCTCTCGGGCGGGCAACGGCAGCGCGTCGGTATCGCGCGCTCGCTGGCGGTGAACCCCGACATCTGGTTTCTGGATGAGCCGTTTTCGGCGCTTGATCCGCTGATCCGGCGGCAATTGCAGGACGAGTTCCTCAACATTCAGGCGACGCTGAAGAAATCCATCGTATTCATCACCCACGACATTGCCGAAGCGCTGAAGCTAGCCGACCGTATCGCCATCATGCGCGATGGCAAAATCGTGCAGATCGGCACCCCGACCGAGATCGTTCTGCATCCGGTCGATGATTATGTGCGAGAGTTTTCAAAGGATGTGGCCAAGGGTCAGCATGCCATCGTGTCTTCGGTCATGCGTGAAGGCGAGACTGAGTTCGGCCCCGACGATCCGGGGCTGCAAACTGGCATGACGCTGGATGCAGCGCTTGCCAAATGCATGAACCTTTACGAACCGGTACCAGTGCGGGATACCAGCGGCAACGTTGTCGGCACGGTCTACCCGTCTGATCTGGCTGCCGCCCTGCAGGTGGACGAGGCATGAGTATCGCCGAACCGCTTGCCTCACCTATGGCGACCCAACTGAGCAAGGGCACGCAAGCCGCGCTGATCACGCTACTGGTCGGCGCGCTGTGTCTGGCGCTGGAGCCGTTGGTGCCGTGGCTGGTCACCTGGCCTGCGGAATGGGCGCTGCCCGCGACGGATTGGGTCGGGGCCGCGCTGAAATGGTTTCTGGAAGGGATCAAGCCGGTGGCCCGGCTGTTCTCGGAACTGATGCGCTATCCGATGGATTGGGCCAATGCGGCGCTGGGCGCCACACCCTGGCCCATCGTGATCGGGCTGGTGACCGCTTTGGGCTGGTATATCGGCGGCCTGCCGATGGCGGCTTTGGGCTTCCTGGGGCTGAGCTTTGTGCTGTCCTCGGGCTATTGGCCGCAAAGCATGAACACGCTGGCGCTGGTGGCGGTCTCGGTACCGCTGGCACTGATCCTTGGCGGTGCGATCGGTATTCTGGCCAATGAGGTGCCGCGGGTGAAATCCGCGGTGCAGGCGGTGCTCGATGTGATGCAGACCGTGCCGACCTTTGCCTATCTCACGCCTTTGCTGCTGCTGTTCGGCTTTGGGCCAGTGGTCGGGCTGATCGCCTCGGCGATCTATGCGGCGCCTCCGATGGCGCGCAATGTGATGCTGGGGCTAGAGCGGGTGGAGCCCGAGATCAAGGAGGCCGCCATCATGTCTGGCGGCACGCGGTTCCAGCAACTTTTTCAGGTCGAGATCCCGTCGGCCACCACCCAGATCATGATCGGGGTGAATCAGTGCCTGATGGCGGCGCTGTCGATGGTGATCATCGCGGCGGTGATCGGCGGCTTCAACGATATCGGCTGGGAGGTCCTGCTGACCATGCGCAAGGCGCAGTTCGGCGAGTCGCTGCTGGCGGGGATGGTGATCGTGGTCTTTGCCGTTGTTATCGACCGGATGAGCGGCGCGCTGGCGACCGAGCGCAAGCGTCATGATCGCCGCGTGGTCTGGGCGCTGGTGGCGTTTGGTGTGGTCTTTACCGCGCTATTCTGGTCCAGTATGCCCAACGCCTCGGAATTCACGCTGATGGACCCGGTCGCGGCAGCGGTGGATAGCGGTCTGACATCTTTCACCCAAAACAACGGTCCGTGGCTGGATGCGCTCAAGAACAACGCGATGTTCTATGTGCTCTTGCCCCTGCGGATCGGGCTGGATCAGGCGGTGTTGCCCTTCACCTGGGGCTTTGCTTGGACTCCGACCATGAGCTACGGGTTGTTTGCGGCAGGTGCGGTGATAGCGCTGCTGATGGCGTGGCGCGGGCATGTGACCGGTGGGCTGATGGTGATGATCGGCATCGGTATGCTGGAAACCGGCATCGCAAATCTGCCCTGGCCCTTTGTTTTGGTCGGCGCGTCGGCGTTGGGCTGGGTTGCGGGAGGGCGCAAACTGGCGCTGATGACCCTGATCCTGCTCAGTACCATCCTTGTTTCGGGCCTGTGGGAGAGGGCGCTGTTGTCGCTCTATCTCAGCGGCGCGGCGGTCTTTGCCTGCGCCGTGGTCGGAGGTGCCGTCGGCCTGCTCAGCGCGGTCAGCGACACCGCTTGGAAGATCGTGCGCCCGATCTGCGACATGTTGCAGACGATCCCATTGTTCGTCTTCCTGATCCCGGTACTGATGGTGTTTCAGATCGGCGAGTTCTCGGCATTTCTGGCGATCTGCGCCTATGCGGTTGTCCCGATGATCCGTTATACGCGGCACGGGCTGGTCAACACGCCGGACGAGATGATGGAGGCCGCGATCGCAAGCGGCGCGACTGAGTGGCAAATCCTGCGCGATATCCGCGCGCCTTATGCTGCGCCGACCATCCTGCTGGGGCTGAACCAGACCATCCTCTATGCCTTTGCCATGTTGGTGATTGCGGCACTGATCGGCACCACCGGTCTGGGTCAGTCGATCTATCTGGCGCTGGGGCAGGCGGATGTGGGTCTGGGCATCTCGGCAGGCGCAGCCATGGCCATTCTTGCCCTGATCGCCGACCGTATGGTGCAGGGCTTTGCCGAGGAACGCAGACAGGCGCTGGGGCTGTAATCAGGCTCCGGCGACTTGACCAATGACAAGGCATGCAGGGCGTCTCTGCCCCAGAACGGGATCGCAGAGCGACATGAGGCGATGGCATGAGCGGCTGGACCGATTTCACATTGGCGTTGCTGGCCTTTCTGGCCAGCCACATGATCCCGGCCCGCCCCCGGGTCAGAGCGGCGCTGGTCCAGGCGGTCGGGCTACGGCCCTATATTCTGGGCTATTCCTCGTTGTCCGTGCTGATCCTGATCTGGCTGATCGCGGCGGCCGCACAGGCGCCTTACGTACAGGTCCTGCCGCCTCACGGCGCGCTGCGTTGGGCACCGGCGCTGCTGATGGCGCTGGCGTGCCCGCTGACCGTGGCAGGCATGTCTGTCCGCAATCCGCTCTCGTTTGGCGGGCTGGGGCAGGGCGATTTCGACCCGGACCGCCCCGGCATCCTTGCGCTGACGCGTCACCCTTTGTTGTTGGCACTGATGCTCTGGTCGCTGTCGCATCTGCTGGCCAATGGCGATCTGGCCCATGTGATCCTGTTTGGCGGCTTTGCGGCGTTTTCGCTTGCGGGCATGGTGCTGATCGACCGGCGCAATCAGCGTGTGATGGGGCCGGAATGGGAGCGGCTGGCCCGCTACACCGCGCGTTTCTCTCTGCGCGGCCTGCCAGCATTGGTGCAACCACATGCCTTGATCGGCGGTGCAGCGCTCTATCTGTTGTTTTTTGCCCTGCACGGAACGGTGATTGGCCTATCGCCGGTCCCATAGAGAACGTGGCAGGGGCGGAAAAACCATGCTATCTGAACGCGATGAGACCAGAAAAAGGAAACGGCTCATGAAACTCGCCTGTGTCACAACAACCGAGCGCGGTGCAACCGACCTGCTGCTCAGCGCTCTAGCAGAGCGCCTGTTGCAGGCCGGGACCGCGCTGGCGGGTGTCGTGCAAACCAACACCGAATGCGCCGATGGCTACAAATGCGACATGGACCTCAAGGTGCTGCCCACCGGTGAAACCATACGGATTTCGCAGTCACTGGGGGCCAACGCGCGGGGCTGCCGCCTTGACCCGTCCGAGCTTGAGCGCTCCGTGGGGCTGGTCACCCAGTCTCTGGACGCCGGACCCGAACTGCTGATCATCAACAAGTTCGGCAAGCACGAGGCCGATGGCCGCGGTTTCCGCCCGGTGATCGCCGACGCGCTGGAGCGCGAGATTCCGGTTCTGGTAGGCGTCAACGGGCTGAACCTCGACCGGTTCCAGGACTTTGCGGGTGGAATGGCCGATGTGCTGGACGGCGATATTGACGCATTGCAAGACTGGTTTGACGCGCTCTCGCCATTGAGCGGGCGGGCCAGGGCGGACTGAGCTCTCAATCTATCAGCCGCTGGCGGTTTCACCCTTTAGATCGCGCCGAAAAAGGCCCCGATTGCCGCGCCAGAAGACTTGTAAGATTGCGAGCGATCAAGAGCAGACATGCTTTCCAGACGCTCTTTCAGATGCTCAAGTCGGGCACGCAACGACCGCAATAAACCTCCACCTCGAACTAACCGAGGCATGAACCAGTGACCAAGATCGTTCTCCATCTGAAGAAACGCGATGTAGGTTGGGATTTGAGGGGACGGCATCTTCAGTTCTATGCGATGCTGCGCGAGATCACAGAGGACAGGGGAATTCCTCTAGAGGTTCGAGCCCGCGACCCGGATATAAGAGTGGGAACAAGAGAAATCAAAGATGATCGGCTCAACGACGGCAATCTTCATATCATTGATGACCGTTCCGTTTGTGCGCCATACGTTTTGAACGCGGGGGTCGCCTATTTCTGGCGGGACTGGCACCTGGATGCTCAGGGAGTGAAGGCTTTCAGCTCCGTTGGAACGCGGAGCTACGATGCCGACCAGATATCATACCGGCGCGCACGTGCATTTTTTGACAACATGCGTCAACGATATGTGCAGAAACGGAAATCCAAATACGAACAACCAAGCGATGTTGTCAGCTTTTCCAAGGTCAAAGGCGCGGTTTCGGTCTTTTTTCAAGGAGACTACCCGAGGGCTTCTGGAGCAACCGATACCTGCGATCTGGCAATGCTAAGAACGGTTATGGAGCAAACCGGGGATCGGCCGATCATTGTGAAGCTCCACCCCAAGGCCAGCAAACTATCAGATATTGAAGCGGTCGGTTCTCTTGTCGCAATAGATGATCGCTTGCTCCTGTCTACTGCAAATGTGCACGATATCCTGAAAGCAAGCGTCGCCACCGTATCCATAAACTCAACGGTCGCTTTAGAGGGATTTTTGCATCGAAAACCCGCGATTTTGTTTGGGGTGTCTGACTTCCATCACTTCGTCAGTACGGTATCAAACGAATTGCGATTTGAGGAAGCTTTCGCCCGCGAACTTGAGCGGAAAGAAGGCTATGAACAGTATTTGTCATGGTACTTCTTGAAAAACTGCCTTTCCCTGAACAGTGGTAATCTCACCTCTCAGATATGGGCAAAGTTTCGTGCCGCCGGATTTCCTGAAGAACGGTTTTGACAAGCCCCTAACTATGACCTGCGTGCTTTTCCAGGCCAACGGAATTAGAAAGTCCCGTCCCGGGACGTGAAGAGATAGGATGCCAAACGCATTGCTGTGTCTCACCAATGTGTCGCACCGGGAGGTTTTGCGGTCTAAGCCCTTGATCTTCTGAGGAATGGTGGGCGACCCTGGAACGGCCACCGACCCCGCAAGACGCTAGAAAAGCGCAACCTTCCAGAGCGAGGGATTGCGATGTGTCTCACTTTCTTGCTTCACTCCCAGTGTTTCGTCAATCCAAATTGTTTCTGCGCAACATGTGCGGACTTCGGCGCTTGATGGGCGGTTAAATTTGTTCTCGAATGTACTGACTTAAGACTGAACCTTACTTGCATCCACTCGCCAATACCCTTGCACTAGGATGGTCGGCAGGCGTCTGCTGCCGCAAAAGGATTTTCTGATCAAAAAAGTGTTTACCTTAGTTTTTCATTTGGAGTGTTTGGCAGCTTGGCAAGGCGATCATTAATCTTTTCGATTTCTTCGGTGACTAGTTTCGGTGGAGCAGGCCTCTGACCAGTCGCGAAAGCGTCTAAGAGCCTTTGTTTTTCCGGTGACATTTCACTCAAGATGACCTTGATGCACATTGCCAAGTCCATCCCTTTTAGAATGCATGGCAGGATTGCGTCGTCTTCGTCTTTTTTCAAGCCGGTGTAGAAATTCTGTCCACCACCCCCAGTGTGAGACCCAGTCATGGAGTTCCTCCAGACCACAATACTTCTTGGACCTACGGAACCATCAAGTGTATTTTGGTGAGCGTGATAGCAAAGTTCGGCCAGCCGGTTACTGACGGACAGTGCCGAGACTTTGTTTCGATTGTAGGCATTGACCAAGCTTACCAGCGGCCTCTCCCATCCCGTATAATTTACAAGTGATCTCTCGCCTGATCCGAGAACTACTATCGGCACAGTAATTTGTGATGGTGCTAATGCACCTCCTCTGACGTGGCGGGTGTATCTGTGCCACCATCCATTTGGCGTCGCGACGAGTTCGATCGTGTATACTCGATACTCATTCCCAACGAACGCAGGTACTAAGAAGTTGTGCTGACGTTGGCGAACATCCGCGAGAGTGGTCAAGTGTGGGGGAAACTCTCGTTTCATGGCATCGGCAACTATGCCGAGCATTTCTTCGAGAGGACAATTGCGTCCTCGCAACACATTGCTAACCCACTGCGATGGATTGCTCCCAAGCGCAGTAGCCCCCAGACCCGCATACCCCAACAACGCAAGCCCGTCTGTTGTTTGGACCACAGTCAATTTTATTGCATCGTCTATAGGGCGGGGAATGGCACCTGAGAGCCTTCTATCGGCAACCAGCCAGATCGAACCTCTGGTCTGCACTGAGAGAATTAAAGTCATTCCGCCTTGACGCTCCGATATTCTTTTTCATCACCATGGCATATAGAAGGGCGATACCGGTTAAGAAAAAAAGGCAAATTTTTGCGAGGGGGTATCTACCCCATCCCGCGCCGGAGTTTTCCCCCATAGGGGCTAGATTGGTGCGGGCGGGGGCGTTAGCCCCCTTGTGGCATCTCTTGGTCCAAACCGATTAAATCAGGCACTTCGACTGTTCACGTACGCTAGCAACCCCTCTCGGGGACCCGCAGTGCCACTTGCTCGCGCACGCACTTTACGATCACGAACATAGTCACCTCCAGTCCAAGAGCGAATACAAGCTCTGCGAAGCCCGGAAAGGTCACAGCGCACGCGACAGCCGCAAGTGCTCCAATCAAAATCAGCCCCTTTCGGGCCAAGCTCGATGTCTCGGGTCGGTCTGTATTACGCGGCTTTTGAAGTTGCAAGCGAAGGCTGTTTGGAAGGAAGCCGCGACGGTGCCGTATCTCAGTAGCTTGCACTCATGGCATTACGAGATGTAACGCTCACAACCAACGTTGACGTTCTTGCGGCATACATGTGGCCGCCTCGCAATTCGCTACGTTGTTGGCATTGGTCGGATCACCAGACACTCGTCAGAGAGGATGCTCAGGTCTGTACTCCAGCCGGTTCGTAGCATCATTGCACCGAGCAAATTGAAGCAATCTGGTTCATTGATTGCGCTGACGATATTGCTCCCAGTAATTAGATTACTACAGAGGTCTCGGGCTGCAAGCTTTGCGTCCTCGACGTGTCGAGTTTCGGATGTTTTTCTCTGGTTACTTACAAACGCTTCGAAGAGAAGTAGCCCTTGCTGATTAGCGACAAAGCTTCTCCAATCTAATGTGGCCTTAGTTGCAGGGGCTATTTCGCGCAATTCTGACAGAACATAAGGGACAACCACCGCTGCCGTAACTAGGACAGATGCTCCTGCGCCAGCCGAGAATGGTCGGTTTATACCATGCAGACACTCACCCTTTCTAGCCTTCGTTAAGCCATCGGGCTCTGTTCTGGCAGGTACATACATCGGGGCTTCAAACCCAAGCGCGACTGGGCCGGTTAGCAGTGCTCTCGCAACTCCACTGATGCACTCATCGAGGTCTGTTCCATCCGACGGATCAGGACCCTCGATGGCCCAACCCAAATTCTTGTTCGGCTTGCCTATGTCAATAACAGCAACGTGCATCGATAACCCTTCACTCTACTCCCTCAGCAAGACTTCGCTTTTCTGTGACGTCAAGGTTGATCGGATAGTAAGCAGCTCCGGTGCCTCAGTGTCCCAATAGATCTTGGTCATGAGAGACAGCTTCTCAGCCAAGCTGACCGTCTCACACACATAGTTGTTGATCTTTGAGACACAATGCCTCACAATCTTTAAAAGTCATACGAGACAGGAAGGCGCAATGATTATCGGATATGCTCGGACGTCCACTCTGGACCAACAAGCTGGGCTGGAAGCTCAAATACGAGATCTGGAGAACGCAGGCTGCGAAAGAGTGTTCGAGGAGCAGGTATCGTCCGTGGACGCTACAGGCCGTGAGAAGCTCGCTGCGGCACTGGAGTTCATCAGAGAGGGCGATGCCCTTATGGTGACACGCTTGGACCGCCTAGCGCGCTCTGTGGCGCATCTCATGAAACTCTTGGACACTCTCCAACAAAAAGGCGCTGCGTTGCATGTTCTGGACCTGCACCTCGATACCAGTACGCCGACCGGAAAGTTGATGTTGACGGTCCTTGGGGGGATCGCAGAGTTTGAGCGAGAAATAATGCTGGAGCGCCAGCGTGAGGGTATCGCAAAGGCCAAAGCCGCCGGAAAATACAAGGGTCGGCAGCCGACAGCTAGGGCGAAAACGGCTAGGGTACTGGAGCTTCACGACAGCGGGTTGGGAGCAACGGCAATTGCTCGAGAACTAGGGATTGGCCGTGCGTCCGTGTACCGCATCCTAGGTGATGCCGAGGGCGGACGACGGGCCTAAGTTTCCTTCGATATCGCGATGGACTTAACTGTTCTGGGTAATGGAGAAGGCGAGGTGCGATACTCGGAGAGTGTTTATTACCCAGTTTTTTCCAATTGTTGAATGGGGCCAGCCTTTACTCCACGGTGATTTGCTGCCCTTGGATAGTCTCATTAAGAAGATCCTCGATGTTGTCTTCGACCAATCCAGTCGGGCCGGTGTATTCCCCAGTATGAGTGTGCCGTGAAGGTATGCGAATTGCCTTACTGGTTGCGGCAATGCTTTCCATGATGTCGGGTAGCTCGTCTGCCATAGTGCTGTAGGTGATGAAGCTGTCGTGGATCGGCAAGCAGGGAAGGTTCATTGAGGTGAACTTCAACAACACAGCTTCTGCGATGTCGGCATCCATCCTCTGCAGTACAGTTCCTTTGCCGCTGAGCATGTGGTCACGCAAGGGTTCGTGAAACTCGAGAATGCCATCCAAGAACTGTTCCCAGGTCATGCCCAACTCTTGCTGATTGAACTCTGGCACTGTTGACGACCTCGGTCGCTTCTTGGCGTTGAGCATTACTGCAAAGGCGCGTTTGACTGCAGTGCGATGCGTTGGGCCGTACGGTGCAGCATATGGATCGTCTATGTCAGGCATGTCGGCACCGGCAAGCTTGTATATCAGCCTTAGATGCATCGCGGAGTAGTCGAACTCACAAGTCAGCTTGCCATTGATGAGGATGTGGCGTCTGTACTGTTTCGGTATCTGTTGCCACCATCCACCATAAAAGCGTCCGCCTTGTGCCCAATCTTCACTATTGAAAACGCGGAACAAACTAACGGCACCGGTGTTTGTTCTCTGGTAAGCAATGGGTTTGACTTCTGCGAGAGCGTCAAACCTTGCCTGTTCCAGCCGTTGCCTTTCCATTTCCTGGAACTGCATCGGGTCGAGGTCCAAGGTAACTTGGTAGCGCTGTAGGTGCTCGTTGATACGCTTGACGTTGGCTCGCCAACGCTGGGTTTCTGCGGTATCCAAAAAGGCGGTCAGCTTTTTGTCGCCCTTGGGTCCAACCTTCAGCCTTATTGGGTCGGAGTTATCTATGATGTGCGTTTGCTTGAGTTGCCCGACGCCGAGATGGTCGATGAGCTTGCTCGTTCCACGAATGCGTGAAGACTTGCCGCTCGCTTCAATGCCTAATGACACTTGTTCCGCGTAACCAGTCCTTATCAAACCCTCCAATGCATCGAGGAATGGGCGAGCGGACACAAAATCAGGGTGGTCTGGACGAGGCTTGCTGAGCCTGCTGTTGTCACGCGACACACCAATTAGCATCTCCGGGTCGGCAGTGTGTGCAACGAACAGATCAAGGCATATTGCCCTTAAGCATTGGCGGAACTTGTGCTCGGTCTTTCGGTCCCTCGCCCTCCTATCCTCTGTTCGCTCCACCTCAAGCTGTATCCTGTCGAGCCTGTCGTAAATTGCAGGCGCGTGCTTGCCCCTGGGTTTGCGGAAAAGGTTTATTCGCCTGCTTGCCCGATCTGTCACTTGCATCTGTTATTTATTCCTTATCCCTTCATCTCATAGAGATCAGAGTGATTGCCCTGAGCGGCCTTATCCCTCCTTCTAATAGGTAAGAACAAGCCACGATTGGTCGAGGTGAGCAGCCGTTTGGCGTCTCACACCGATGCGTGTATCTGTTTGCTTTGTCCGTAGTTCAGCGCAACAGGCCACTGACGATCGCTCTGTGCTGGCTCAATAGTAGACGCTGTGGTCGACCGCCCCAAACGCAGTGAAACTAGCGTCCTTGACACCGGTACGGCCACCAGAGCGCGTGAATTTGAGAGTAGCTTGGAAGTCGATCTTGTCGCCCAAGTACATGCGGTCTCGATCTTGCTCTCCGTGGAGCATTCCTTCGCAAGTAAGTTCGACAGTGCTTTCGCCCCACCAAACACCGCCAGTATCGACCGTCATCTCTCCAAAAAAAGCATTGGTGTCTGCCATAACCCCGCTAAGGCTCTCAGTCAGTTCGAATAGCAGGTTATCGTGCACTTGCTCGATCCATTGTCGACCGTCGTCGTATATGAGGATTAGTGAAATGGGGCGTTCTCTCCAGTATTCCAAGATTGCACGCAACCTCACTATGACTTGTTCGGGAGAGGGCAGCTTAACAATTGATCCATGCTTGTCAGAGAGACTGGCCTGCTCGATATCCAAGCAGCGACGATCAACAAGGTCTGCATCTACAAGCAAATGACTTGCTTGTCGCAGCAGCTCGAGATCGGATCCGGTCTGGGTTTTCAGGTCCGCTACTAGGTCTTGCTTTCTACCGTAGCCCAGAAAGGCTGCCACGATCTCGTGGGCATAGGATGAGCGCAACTTGCCACCCCCGGCTTCGGCGACATTGTTGCACAGAAAGGTTTTGAGGTGTTTTTCGATATCCATGAAGTCCTCGACTTGGCTAGTCACTAGACTGAAGATCACAAGCGTTTCCTGACCTCCATTGACCAGCCGTTTGTCACAGGTTGCCATGGGTTGATCGATTTAGTGTCATGCCGCCTTTTGGGTCGCTTGCAGCCCTGGCGTCGGCTCCGCGGCCATCAGAATAGACTTCCATTTCTGGAAACGCAACTGAGGTATTCAGTATCTGTCCAACGCGTTGCATACTTCGGAGTTCGATCTGGGTTGGCTGAACTGATAGCGATAGCGGTATTCCCCAGAGATCAATTGAAACAGCATCTTACCACTACTGCCCCTGATCGAGTAAGAAGGCCGCCAAAGGCTATCGGAGGAACTTCGGATTTGGGCTGAAGGTACAGAGCATCGAAGGCCGCTGACAATGCGGCGCCTGCAAGACATCCTGAATGCATCAATTGCATGCGGACTAAATCCGGTAGGTACAAACCTCAAGTTTGAGTACGCAGAAGACCTTGTAATTGGGAGATTTTGAAGCCTTCAAGTTAGGTAGGAGCGCAATGCCACTAGCCCGGTTTTGTGACTGCACTCGAGTGTCATGCCTGCCTACCTGTGTGGCGTGGCCCATCAAAATAGGTTCCCCACTTTCACAGCCACCGTAGTCAGTCAGATTGCGCCAACTGGTTATGCTTTCGCCGTGCTTCATTTTTAGCCTTTGCGATGCTAAGGCTTTCAGCCTGATCTCGGCTTTCAAGGACATCCGCCCAGATCACTGCATGGATCTTGCGATCTCCGTCGATGGTTTTTTTCGGGCCGAAAGTCAGTACTTGCCACCTTCGGCGATTGGGTCGGGGCAGATTTCAAGTCCTTTGTACGCGACCGGCTCGAGCTCGGACTTTTTGCCGCCTCCGAAGAGTATTGAGAGAAGGGACATTGGGCGGTTCCTTTCAGCTTTGCTTTGATCGGAGACAAATGCTGCTCAGGGTCAACGTGAACAGCGTTTTCCGACCCGAAAGCTCTCTTTGTTCAAGGTCCGAAAGTTGCTAACTGCAACGCACGTTTGCCAAACCGATCCAGCTTGACAGTCAAGAATTAACTTTCCCTACAATTCGTCGCATCCTGTTCTACTATGCTTGTGAATAGAGGTTTAGATTGGTGGTTTGATTATTATGGAGAGCATTTGGGAGTTCTTGTCCTCGCCAAACAATCAGGACACGATCAGCTGGATCGCTGGTGGAATAGCCGCGATTGCCGCCGGGCTTTGGGCCGTACTAAAGCTCCTTTATTCTCCTAAGCCCGCCAAGCCACCGAATGGCAACTTAAACGTGACAGCGGATAGAGGCGGGATTGCTGGAGGCAGAGACGTAAACATCGGCCTTAGAGGACTGTCGCTATTCTTGATCCTTTTAGCAGTCTTATCTTTTGCAATTCTGCTCGCAAGCCGCATTGGTGATCGCATAATTGGTCATGCCGTTGGCGAGGACCAAGCTTTGGAACGAGTTGAACTGTCCTTGTTTTGTGGCGTCAATGACGACTTGACCGCACCTTGGGTCTATTTTGATGAAGCAACTCAACTATCTGATTTCGTGGACTTAATAGAGGAATTGGACGGGCGTCCGGTATATGTGCAAGCAAAAATCGAAAGATACTGTAACGCATGTGAATGCCAAAGGGAAGTGACGCGTTTGGACGGCGATGTTGATAACTGGATACAGCCACCGTGGGAAAAAATGAGCGAACGCGAGCCGGAGTTCTTGATGAATGAAAAAGACGACGGAGGCATCGAATTAGTAGTCAACCCAAATTATTCACCAAACCCAGACGATGTTTATGGTTGGGCAATTTTTGAAGCTTACAGAATGGAAGAACGTAAAGAGTGGTGGGGGCTGGATGCGCCAGAAATCTGGACTGAGGGCTACCAGATAATGGCGGTACTACCAGAATTTTGGGCCTACTCCTACTCAATATATCTTCCAAGACGAAGACACCTGCGTGCAGAACAATACCGTTCTGGAGAGTATGGTACGGTGTTGGCTTTTGACGGCATATTTGTAGCGAGGAGCTACGACGGTACTGGTGGTGGCGTTCGACACCTGGAACCGTTGAATTTAGACAACGAATTGGAGGCCAAACTTACGTGCATACGTGAAGGACGTGCTCCAACTCTCGCAAACAAGCTGTTCTGGGGTTGCTAAGCCTGAAGTGCAGAGCGGAGATCGAACCCTCCACTACTAGTGAACACTGTCTAACTGAGCGGCATGTCTAAAAGTGGGTTTAACACTAGGGTGAAACACACAGCAAGCCACCACACGACAATAGTGCTTACCATCAGTGCATTAGGCGTTCGGCGGCGTTTCCCTTAGGCTCCACCATCTCTCAGAAGTCAATATGACATATGGACGCTAGATCAGTGTGGCGCTGAAGTCATGACACGCGACGATGCTATCCAGTACCAAATTCAAACCGGTCGATAGCCTCTTTCAACTGCGCTGGCTTAAACCCATCTTTGAAGTAGACATCGAAGGTCACGCCTGATTGAGAATGCCCGACAATCGCCTTCACGCGGGTATCCTGCACATCGGACTGGTTCAGCCGGGTAATCATTGAGTGTCGCAAGCTGTGATACACAAGACCCGGTTGCTTCATGTCCAGAGCGGGCAGCAGCTTCTCGTTGAACCACCTTCCTATATTGCGACCGTAGCCGTTTTGGGCAGAGTAGGTCAGTCGTGGGAATAGACGAGTGTCCTGTTGCGCTTCAACAAACTCCAGCAAGCCGCAGTCGATTAGGCGTTGGTGCACCGGCACTCGTCTTTGGGACGAAGCGTTCTTAATGCGCTTGTTGTTGTCGCCGTCCTCGGTCACGTCGATGCACCACACGCCATCGACCTGTTTGATGTCCTTGACCTCAAGCTGAGCCACCTCGTTGAGACGCATGCCCGAGAACATACCGATCAGCGTGCCCCACTTGTGTTCGTCCTTGCGCACCAGTCCGTCCGGGTCCTCGGTAAGATGGTGGAACAGAGTGCGCAATTGCTCAGTCGAGAACGCTTCACGCTTTTGGTCGTTTATCTTCTTGGAGACCTTGACGCGCATGCCTGTAAAGTAGTTCTCCGTGGCGTAGCCATTGTCCACAGCCCACTTTGAAAAGGTCTGCATGGCACTCATGTAGGCATTGACGGTACGAGCCGAGATGATGTCCACACCTTTAAGTTCCAACATCTCGTCAAGGGTCAGGTCGCGGGTCAGAGCAGCTTTGTTCCGGTTCTTGGGAAGCCGCAACAGAACGTCTTTCACCTTCTGCGCATCGGCCTTGGTCATAAGGGCTGGCGGCTTGTCGTCCGTGATCTGCCCGAGTAGGCCGAGCGCATCGCGCTTCTCGCTTTCGGTCTTGGCGGCGTGCGCCTCTGCGCGTGTCATTTCATTGAAATACTTGGCGACGACATCCTTAAAGACCGCAACTTCAACTCTGGGCTGGTCGGCTCGCAGGGGCGCGCTCATTGGCGTTTCTAGGTCTAGGCTATCAAGGCTTGCGTTGTGCGCAATGGCGGCTTTGGCATAGGCGTTGTGGCCCTTCCTGAGTTCATCCAACAGGTGGTCTTTGTCGCCTCGTGTAAGGTCGGCCTCTTGAATGCCGCGACGTGCACAGAAAGACCGCAGGAAGCCATTCTGGCCGCCTTCTGTGAATATGTCAGCCCACCACTCAGGATCATCGCCGGAGATGGTTTCAGCGGCCCTCAGCGCATCCAGCCCGACACCATCGACCGGTCCAGTCTCAGCAGTGCGCTCTCTGAACTTCGTCAGCAGATCTTGGAAGTGCTCGCGGACATGGGCGCGGATTTCATCATATCGCATGCGGCGGGTAGATGCCGCCATTGCCGTAGATTGTCCAGCCACGGCGAGCACGCGTGAGAGGCGCTGGGCGGTGCTGGGTGATCTGGTGCCCAGCGACACCTTTATGTCGCTTCTCCGGCGCTGTGGGTGAAGCTCTGCCGGAATGGGCCAACGGAAGTAGAAAACACCGTGTCGGGACGTGAAGAGATAGGATGCCAAACGCATTGTTGTGTCTCACCAATGTGTCGCACCGGGAGGCATTGCGGTCTAAGCGCTTGATCTTGTGAGGAATGGTGGGCGACCCTGGAATCGAACCAGGCGTGCGTCTCCGCGAGGGAGTTACAGTCCCCTGCCACACCTTGCGGCCTGTCGCCCAACAAGCAGGGGAGATAGACAAGCGGGCAGAAGCCGTCAACCGGAAAATGACGAATTTGCGATGCTCTCAATGCCGCCGCCGCGTTGGTTCTGCGCACCTGGTTTTGCGGCGAAAACTCATGCCTGAAGCCGGTTGGCGAACCAGTCTGGAAGAGCCTGTTTCCCAGCGCCCGCACATCTGCTATCTGCGCCGGATCACAATGCGGATGGGCGTGACATGGCCAAGAAACCCAAATGGGTCGTTGAGAAAGAGCAGGCGCGCAAAGCGGCTGGCAGTGAGACCGTGTGGCTCTTCGGTTTGCATGCGGTGCGCGATGCGCTGCGCAACCCGGCGCGGCAGAAACTGCGCCTGCTGGTGACGCTCAACGCGCGCGACAAGCTGCTCGAGGCGATTGCCGAGGGTGGGATTGAGCCCGAGATCGTCGACCCGCGCAAGTTCAGCGCGCCCATTGATCCCGGCTCGGTCCATCAGGGGGCGGCGCTAGAGGTGCGGCCGCTGAACTGGGGGGGGCTGGCGGAAAACTGCATCGGGGCTGAAAACCCGCGAGTGATCCTGCTGGACCGGGTCACGGACCCTCACAACGTGGGCGCGATCCTGCGCTCGGCCGAGGTGCTGGGCGCCAGTGCTGTGGTCGGGACAAGGCATCATTCAGCGCCCGAAACCGGCGCGCTGGCCAAAACCGCCAGTGGCGCGCTGGAACGCCAGCCTTATCTGCGGGTCCGAAATCTGGCCGATGCCATCACCGAATTACAGGGCATGGGCTTTCTGGTGCTGGGGCTGGATGGAGAGGCTGAGGAGACCATAGAACAGTCTCTTGGCGATCAAAAGGCACAGCCGGTGGCGTTGGTATTGGGGGCCGAGGGGCCGGGGTTGCGGCAAAAGACGAAAGAAACGGTCGACAAGCTGGTCAAAATCGACGCGGCGGGCGGTTTTGGCTCGCTCAACGTCTCAAATGCGGCGGCGATCGCCCTATTTGCCTCTCAACCACGATAGGAGGCAGCCATTTCAAGTCCGCAGAAAATCGCCACTTGCTGCTATTGCGGCACCCGGGCTGCGCTGGTCCTGAGAGGGCAGGATCGGCACGAGTTGAGTTGTTCAGCCTGCGGCGCGCCGCTGCATGACCTGAAAATGCTGCCGTGTAACCGGCAAAAGAGTCAGAAAAAAAGCGTGTCGACCGCCAGCATCCCCTCAGATCGGCGCAAGAAGGTGCAGCGAAAGGTCAAGAAGCGCAAATCGCTATTCTCGCGGGTCCTGGAAGAGGCCTGGGACGTGGTCGAAGACGTCTTCGACTGACGCTGGAGTCGAACACATCCAAATCACATCCCCGTAACCGGGCTTTAATAATTGTGGCGAAGCGGGCATTTTAGCCCAATCGCAACTATGATTCATGCCGGAATGCCAACCAGACGCACTATCCTAGCCGGGTTGGGAGCCTTCGTTCTTGCCCCTGCAGCGCGCGCTGCCTCGCCTATGATCTTTTCGGATCAGGGCGCAGCAATATCGGGCTTTGACACGGTGTCCTATTTCACCAGTGGCGGGCCTATTGCGGGCCATCCCGAAAATGCGCTGATGTGGAAGCATGCGATCTGGCGGTTTGCCAGCCATGCCAATCGCGAGGCTTTCGAGGCCAATCCACGCGCCTATGCTCCGCAATTTGGCGGCTATTGCGCTTACGCTGTCTCGCAGGGCTTTCTGACCACGACCGATCCAAAGATCTGGCATATCGTGAATGACAAACTCTATCTGATTCATTCAAACGCCGTGGATCGGGAGTGGATGCGCGATCCCGAGGCCAATATCGTACGGGCCGAGGCAAACTGGCCTTCGGTCCTTTACGGCTGATCGGCGGAAATCCGCCAGTTGACCCACGCGCTGTCACGAAAATGGCATCTCCCTCTTTTATTTCGCGGGGCTACACATACCTCACATTGTGACCGCGGACAGGAACTTCCGCGCGTCATTTCACTGTCCCTCGTTCCATACCTTGCGCCCAGGATTTCCTGGGCGCTTTTTTCTTTGGGCGGGACGGGTTAAGGAGCTTTATGAGCACCTATGATGACGCATATCTCAAGGATATCCTTCAGCGCACGAAGGTGGTCGCGGTGGTGGGCGTGTCGATGAACCCGGTGCGGCCCAGCTACTACGTGGCCCGCTATTTGGGGCTGAAAGGGTTCCGGGTGATCCCTGTCAATCCCGGCCATGCGGGCAAAGAACTGTTTGGCGAGACCGTCCGCGCCGGGCTTGGCGACATTTCCGAACCGGTCGATATGGTCGATATCTTCCGCCGCTCCGAAGCAGTGCCGCCGATCGTTGATGAGGCAATCGAGGTCTTTCCCAAACTGCGCACCATCTGGATGCAGATCGGCGTCCAACATGCAGAGGCTGCTGCGCGCGCCCAGGCGAGAGGCATCGATGTGATCCAGAACCGTTGCCCCAAGATCGAATACCAGCGCTTGTTTGGCGAATTGCGCATGGGTGGATTCGCCACCGGGATTATCTCGTCCAAGCTATAAGCAAACGGCTTGTGTTGATGCTGCGCGTCCGCTTTGTGGACACCGAGCGATTCTTCACGTTCCGAACACAAATGTCAGCTTCAGATTGGCATCAAAAACCGTTCAGAGTTCCGAGTTACCTTTCTCAATGGGTAGATTTTCGCTCCACCTGCGAAGCTCGTCGAGGAAACCGAGTGCCGTTCGACCGAATTCCGTTACTTCGTAGACCACCGATAGCGGCTTCGTTTTGGCGACCTCCCGGTGCACCAGTCCCTGCGCCTCTAACTGGCGAAGCCGTTCGGTGATCATTTTCTTGCTGGCGCCGCCGATCATGCGCGAGAGGTCGTTGAAGCGCACCGGGCCGTCCTTGAGATGCCACAGGATTGATCCGGTCCATTTCCCACCAATGATCCGCATGCCACGTTCTATCGCGCAGGGCGTTACGCATGTGTTGTCGACGGTTTTGCGGCCATTTTGGTCTTGTCTTATGCGGGCATCCATTGGTCTTGTCTCCTCGCTGGAGCAGGTTACAAAAAGTATACTAGTTGAATTTCTTCGCTTTGTGCGCAGCTTTGGTCTGGTCTCGACGCTTGTGACCCCTGATCGGAGATTGATGATGGCCCAACCCGCAATTCACCTCTACACCGCCGCAACAATGAACGGCTATAAACCGGTCATTTTCCTGGAAGAAGCCGGCGTGCCTTACGACGTTACCGCCGTGGATTTCTCGAAGCAGGAACAGAAAGCACCTGACTATCTGCGGCTTAACCCAAACGGAAAAATCCCGACGATCGTCGACCGTGACGAGGATCGCGCCATCTTCGAAAGCGGTGCCATTCTTTGGCATTTGGCGGAGAAATACGGCAAGTTTCTTCCGGATGATCCGCTGAAGCGCTCTGAGGTCATGCAATGGATGTTTTTCCAAGTGGGTCACGTTGGCCCGATGATGGGACAGGCCATGTACTTCCAACACATCGCTGCGCCCAACGGGCATGAGGAGCCGTTTTCGATAAAGCGATACGTGGATGAATCGCGCCGGTTGCTTGAGGTTTTGGACACGCGTCTCGACGGTCGCGATTGGCTTGCGGCGGATGAGTACACTATCGCGGATATGATGACCTATCCCTGGGCACGCGCCTATGTCTGGGCTCGCGCAAGCGTAGACGGCTTGCCGCATTTGCAGGCTTGGTTCGAACGGATCAACGCCCGCCCGGCCGTGCAAAAGGCGTTATCCATTCCTAAAGCCAATCCGCAGTTTTGGGATGTCGACGCTGACGCCACTGCATTTGCGAAAGAAAACGCTGCGCGTTTTGCGGGTGACGTGAGAACTTGATGATGAATGCAGAAAGGTTTTCGTTGGTGTGGAAAATCGGAAGTCGGCACTCCTTGCTACACCGGGCTCATACCGGCCTGCGGACAATGCGACTCAGATATGACCAATGAAGACTTTGTGCGGACGGTGCCCCGGCTTTTGTCCGAACTTATCAGCACATGGCCGCTATTCGGAAGACTCAGTTTCTGGCTTCTAAGCGGCGGCGCCTTCTTTCCAGCACTTCCAGGCGCGCCTCCCAGTCATAGCGGGCATCTTCAAGGGTTGGCATCCAGTGCAACTCACCGGCCCCGCGCCAGGGGTCGAGAACGATTCCGTCCTTAAACCCGTCGCCCTTCCTGCTGATGATGGCGGTGCTGTGATCGACCCGAAACCCGTTGCGCGGTTCGGCAATGGCGCGGTGCATGGTCAGGGTCTGAAAATTCTCCTGCTTGAGCCGCGCTTCGATATCCTCGGCCCATTGGTAACACAAGCCGCGCTCCTTGAGGCCGGAATTGACCTTGGCGTTATGAACAATCGGCGGATCGGTGATGTCATATTCCTGCGCCAATTGGGCGGAATAGCCATAGGCAATACGCGCGGCGCGCTCTGCTTCTTCGGGATTGACCTCAGGGCCGAGCGAGCGAATCTCCTGCGCCAGCAGGTCGACATCAGCGCGGTCCACGGTGATGGGCTGATGGGTACAGGCGCTGATCAGAGCCACTACCAACAGGGCCAAGGCGGACTTGAACACTCGTATCATGACGTCATCCCGTGTGAATCGCGGTGAATTTACCCGCTTCCTGCCGTGTTCGGCAGTGGGTTGCAATTCAATCGCCGGATCGTGTGGCTTTTTCGGCAAGACCGCTCATGTTTTGACGCCGCGCCAGCTCGTCCAGCACCGCCTCAAGCGATACATCCCGCGCTTCCAGCATGACCAGTAGGTGATAGAGCACATCTGCCGCCTCAGTAGTCAGCGCGTCGCGGTCCCCTTTGACCGCTTCGATGATAGCCTCGACCGCTTCTTCACCGAACTTTTCGGCGCATTTCTCGGGTCCCTTGGCCAAAAGCCTGGCCGTCCAGCTGCTGTCGGGATCCGCGGTTTTGCGCGCCGCGATTGTGGCAGCTAGGTCGTGCAAAATGCTCATGTCAGCCTCATCGGGATACCTGCGGCGGTCATATGCGCCTTGGCCTCATGTATTGTGTATTCGCCAAAATGAAAGATCGAGGCCGCCAGCACGGCACTGGCGCCGCCCTTGGTCACGCCCTCGACCAGATGATCCAGATTGCCGACCCCGCCCGAGGCGATCACGGGCACGTCCACCGCATCGCTGATCGCGCGGGTCAGGGGCAGGTTGAACCCGGCCTTGGTGCCGTCACGATCCATCGAGGTCAGCAGGATTTCACCTGCGCCCTTGCTGACTACGGTACGGGCGAACTCCACCGCGTCGATGCCGGTGGGCTTGCGTCCGCCATGGGTGAAGATCTCCCACTTGCCGGGCGAGACGGTCTTGGCGTCGATGGCGCAGACGATGCATTGGCTGCCGAACTGGTCGGCGGCCTCGGCAATCACATCCGGGTTGGCCACGGCGGCGGAGTTGAAGCTGACCTTGTCGGCCCCCGCCAGCAGTAGCGCGCGCACATCTTCGCGGGTACGAACCCCGCCGCCCACGGTTAGCGGCACGAAACACTGCTCGGCGGTGCGTTGCACCACATCGAACATGGTGCCGCGGTTTTCATGCGTGGCGTGGATGTCCAGAAAGCAGATCTCGTCCGCACCTGCCGCATCATAGGCCTTGGCCGATTCCACCGGATCGCCCGCATCGCGCAGGCCAACGAAATTGACGCCCTTGACCACCCGGCCATCGGCGACATCAAGACAGGGAATGATGCGTGTTTTCAGCATGAGCCATCCTTTGTTGCGCCCCTCCTAGCGGCAAAGCTTCGCCGATGCCAGACTTGTGATTGTATTATGGGTCTAAGCCGTGGAAATTGAACGGGAAGTCATAGAGGGAAAGACATCATGCGTGGTCTGTTTTTGGCAGCATTACTCACATTTGGAAGTACGGTTACGGCAATGGCGGACGATATTATCAAGGTAAAGACCGACAAATCGGTGGCAGAGGCGCTGGATGCGCTCGAAGCGGCGATCGGCAATGCGGGCGCGACCGTGTTTGCGCGCATCGATCATGCGGCGGGAGCCGAGAAGATCGGCGACAGCATTCCGGCCAATCAGGTTCTGATTTTCGGCAATCCGAAGATTGGCACACCGGCGATGAAGATTGACCCGCTGGCAGGGTTGTTTCTGCCGCTCAAAGTGCAGGCCTATGAGGATGCGCAAGGGCAGGTCTGGCTAAGCTATGAAGACCCCAAAGAGACCTTTGACGAGCTGGACGATGTCGAGAACTCTCCGGCGGTCGAAGTCATGCAGGGCGCGCTGAAGAAGCTGACAGCCGCTGCGGCGCAGTAAACGCCGTACCTCAAAGACTGACGGGCAGGGCGGATATTTGGGTATCCGCCCTTCTTTGTTTAGGATGTGGCATCACGTTTTGAGGGGACCACATGTTCTTTCTCCGTTTTGCAGTCTCCGCCACGCTGGCGCTTTGCTTCGCCACGCCCTTGATTGCGGATGGGATCATGGATGCTGAGGAGATGCTGGCCACACTCCCCGGGGCGGTTCTGTCGGGAATATCGAACGAGGATGGCTCCACCCGGTGGGTTCAGACCTATGATCACTAGGGCGGCGCGACGGGGGTGTTCGGTCAGAGGGACTATACCTCCAACTGGTCGATCCATCGCGATCTATGGTGCGAGGATTGGGGAAGCGGCACTGGTTGCTGGCGGCTGGAGCGCGTCGACGAAACCACGATCCAGCCCTATCACGGGGACCGGAAGCTGACGAATGTCTGGACCATTCTACGACCTGCCGGGGACAATTCCAGCAAATATTAGGCGTGTTGCGACAAGCTGGTCAGCGCCTCAGACAGGTCAATCGCCCCATCATACAGCGCGCGGCCCGAGATTGCGCCGTTCAGGTCCGCGCCGCAATCGCGCAGGGCGATCAGGTCGTTGATCGACGACACCCCGCCCGAGGCGATCACCGGGATCGAGATGGCGCGGGCAAGCGCGGCGGTGGCCTCGATATTGGGGCCCTGCATCGCGCCGTCGCGGTTGATATCGGTATAGATGATCGCGGCAACGCCGGCATCCTCGAATTGCCGGGCCAGATCGGTGACCTCGACATCGGTTTCCTCGGCCCAGCCCTTGGTGGCGACCTTGCCATTGCGGGCGTCGATGCCCACGGCCACTTTGCCGGGAAAGGCGCGCGCGGCCTCGCGCACCAGATCGGGGTTTTCGACGGCGACCGTGCCCAGAATGACGCGGGCCAGCCCTTTGTCGAGCCATCCCTCGATCGTGGCCATGTCGCGGATGCCGCCGCCCAACTGTGCGGGCACGCCGCAGTCACGCAGGATCGCCTCGACCGGGGCCGCATTGACCGGCTCACCCGCAAAGGCCCCGTTCAGATCGACCAGATGCAGCCATTCGCAACCCGCTTCAACAAAGGCGCGGGCCTGCGCGGCGGGGTCGTCGTTGAACACCGTCGCTGCCTCCATCTCGCCGCGCAAAAGCCGCACGGCCTGACCGTCCTTGAGATCGATGGCGGGGTATAGGATCATGGGATAAGCGGCCTTCTGCTGATTTAGCCGGGGATATGGCACAGCACGCGCAGGGGATGCAACGCGACCCAACGTACCTCTTGCCTGAATCGTGCATTTGCTCACAGTGGCTGCAGTCAACAGGAGGACACTCATGATGAAGAAAACGATCCTTACCGCTGTGACGCTGGTGGGTTTCGCGGCAGCCGCCCATGCCGATCCGGTCGACGGCATCTGGAAGACGGGCACAGGTGACGGAGGCGGCTATCTGCATGTGTCCATCGCGCCCTGCGGCAGCGCCATCTGTGGCACGATCGACAATGCGTTCAATGCCTCCGGCGACGAAGAGCTGAATTACGAGCATGACGGCAAGCAGATGATCTGGGACATGGTGCCGGACGGAAACGGTGAGTATAGCGGCGGCAAGATCTGGGACCCGGAAGCGGACAAAACCTACAAATCGAAGATGAGCCTCAACGGCAACACGCTGACCGTCAAAGGTTGCGTCGCAGGCGGTTTGGTCTGCAAAGGCCAGGACTGGACTCGCGTCCAGTGATGCGCAGGGCGCCCCGTCAGGGGCGCCAGTTCAGGAAGTTTCCGATCATGCGCAGGCCGGTCGCCTGACTCTTTTCCGGATGGAACTGCATACCGATCATCGTGTCTCGCCCGATGACGGCAGTGACCTCACCGCCATAGTCGACATGGGCCAGCCGCTCTGCCGGGTTGGTGACGCGGAACTGGTAGGAATGCACGAAATAGGTATGATCGCCGGTCTTGATGCCTGCAAAGATCGGGTGGTCGCTGTTGATCACCAGATCGTTCCAGCCCATATGCGGCACTTTCAGCGCGCTGTCTTCTGGTTCGATCTTCACCACATCGCCTGACACCCAGCCAAGGCCCGCCGTCTCTTGGTATTCGTGGCCGGTGGTCGCCATCAGTTGCATGCCGACGCAGATGCCCAGAAAGGGCCGACCGCGATCTTCGACCGCCTCGACCATCGCGTCATGGATACCCTTGTGCCCGCGCAACTCGGCCGCGCAGGCTGGAAAGGCACCGTCACCGGGCAGTACCAGCCTGTCAGCGCGGGCGACAACATCCGCGTCCGAGGTCACCACAACCTCGCCCGCATCCATCTCAAGCGCCATGCGCTGAAACGCCTTTTCGGCGGAATGCAGATTGCCCGACTCGTAGTCGATGATGGCAGTCAGCATCTAGAGCGTACCTTTGGTCGACGGCACGGCATCCGCTTTGCGCGGGTCGGTCTCGACCGCCGCGCGCAGCGCGCGGGCCACCGCCTTGAAGGCGGCCTCGGCGATGTGGTGACTGTTCAACCCGTGCAACTGGTCCACATGCAGCGTGATGCCGCCATGGGTGCTGAAGGCCTGAAAGAACTCGCGTACCAGCTCGGTGTCGAAGCTGCCGATCTTGGGTGTCGGCAGATCAACATTCCAGATCAGAAAGGGGCGCGCCGACAGGTCCAATGCGCAGCGCACCTGGGCGTCATCCATCGGCAGGTGGCATTCGCCATAGCGACAGATGCCGGTTTTTTCACCCAGAGCCTCGGCCAGCGCCTGACCCAGCGCGATGCCGGTATCCTCGACCGTGTGGTGATCGTCGATATGCGTGTCGCCCTTGGCCCAGATAGTCATGTCGATCAGCGAATGGCGCGACAGTTGATCCAGCATATGGTCAAAGAACCCGACCCCGGTCTGAATGTCATAGCGACCGGTCCCGTCGAGGTCGATTTCGACGGAAATCTCGGTTTCTGCGGTCTTGCGGCTGATCGTGGCGCGGCGCATGGCGAAATCCCTTTGTTCCGCGCGCTTATAGTCCCGCCGCTGCCGGAATTACCAGCCCGCGATACCATCCGGTGACGAAGTGTTGCGCCGAAACAGGCTGGTTCGGCATCATCCTCTAGCCCAGTTCGTAGCTGGTGATCCCATAGATTCGGTTCAGGTCGATATCGGGCGCATGGCTTGAATACATGCGGCCTGTTTCAAAAACCTTGTCCAGCCCGAGTTGATCCACCAACGCAAAGGCAGACGTGTTTGGTCGAGGCATGTCGATAAACACGTCCTGGTCCTGATGTTCTTTCGGGACCGCCCGAAGCAGGGATGCCAGCAATGCGCGAGCGATATCGGGATCATCCGCAAAGAGCGGCCCGACCTTGTAGCCGGTGTGACAAGGCCGCAGCGTTGCATAGCCTTTGATCTGGCCGTTCTCCAGGCAGACGCGCGAGATATGGCTTGGCGCGCTCAGCCAGTCGTTAAGAAACACATCCCGCGCAGAGGGAAACATCATCCGGTCATAGGCGCGAAGGTCTTCACTGACGCTGGCAAGCGGAAGAATGCCTTCGCTGTCTTGATGTCCCAATTTGGAAAGGATGCCGGAAACCGTGCCGGAAAAGCGATAATTGTCATAAGCCAGCTTAAAGCCGAACTTGCGATAGTTGTCCTGCTGCTCGACGACACCGTCCATCCCCATATTGCGGTCTTCGCAGCGGGCCTTGACCGCCTCGGCGACCTGCAACCCATAGCCTGAACCGCGAAATTCGGGGCGGACAATGTAAAACCCCAGAAACGAAAAGGCGTCGTCATAGTTTACCGAAGACGCGGATGCGATCATCTCGCCATTCAGAAAGCCGCCCAAAAAGCCGTCCGGGTCGCTGGATCGAAAACAGGTGGCATCATGATGGCCGGGGTTCCATCCTTCGCCCGCGGCCCAGTCGACGGCGGTTTGCACCTGTTCGGGGGTCATGGGTCGAATGACGTAATCAGACATGGGGGCACCTCGCTTCGGATCGTACAGACACCATAGATGTGACCCATCGCGCGATGCTACTAGGGCCATGCGAAAATCTGAAGAGAGTTTAATTTGGAGCGGGCGAGGCGATTCGAACGCCCGACCCTAACCTTGGCAAGGTTATGCTCTACCCCTGAGCTACGCCCGCATCCATTTGGCCAATCGGCCTGGGGTCTCAACTGGAGCGGGCGAGGCGATTCGAACGCCCGACCCTAACCTTGGCAAGGTTATGCTCTACCCCTGAGCTACGCCCGCCCGGTTGAGTGAGGAGGGAGATATAAAGTCCCGCCAGTCCCTGCAAGGGGAAAATGGTTGGTGCGGAAACTTTTTGCCGTTGCGCCACCCGGCGTCAACATTAGAGCGCGAGAGCCAGGTTTGTCAGCGCCGCGAGCAGGATCGTTGCAAAGGTCAGCAGCATGCCGATCTGGCGCAGCAGCAGGATCGGGTCGGCCCGCCCGAAGCCATACGCGTGCAACACGCGCCCAAGCAGCAGCGACAGTCCCAGCAGGTGCAGATACCAATGCCCCGCGCCCTGCCATTCCGCCATCAGCAGCAAGAGCAGGGCAAAGGGCGCGTATTCGGCGCAGTTCCCATGCGCCCGCATCGCCTTCATCAGATCATCGTCGCCGCCATGGCCCATTGAAATGCGCCGCCGCCCACGCCGGACAATCACATTGGCGCTGAGCGCCACATAAAGAATGGCGATGAGAGCTGCGTAAATCGGTGTTACGGATATCATGCGCTTTGCCCCGGTCTGTTGTACCCGACCCTGCGCCAACTGATATCGGCGCAGGGTCGCTTGGCAGATAGCATGTTATTCCAGTTCAACCAGCAGATCTTTTGCGTCGATTTGGCCGCCGGGCTGGACATGCAGTGCGGTGACCACCGCGTCGCGCTCTGCGTGGATGCCGGTTTCCATCTTCATCGCCTCGATGGTCAGCAGCAGGTCGCCCTCGCTGACTCTCTGGCCCGCCTGTACCGCAACGCTGGCCACCACGCCGGGCATCGGCGCACCAACATGATTGGCGTTGCCTGGTTCGGCTTTGGGCCGTTGCACGGTCTTGGATGTGACCAGGCGGTTGGGCACCCGGATCACGCGCGGCTGGCCGTTGAGTTCGAAGAAAACCTTGACCTCGCCTTTTTCGTCCGTCTCGCTGACGGCCTGACAGCGGATTTCCAGCGTCTTGCCGGGATCGATCTCGGCGCTGATCTCTTCGCCAGGTTCCATGCCGTAAAAGAAGGTGCGTGTGGGCAAAGTGCGGACCGGGCCATAGGTGCGGTGGCGGCCCATATAATCCATGAAAACCTTGGGATACATCAGGTACCCGTTCAGGTCCTCGTCATCGACTTTCTTGCCCTCAAGCTCTGCGCTTATCTTGGCGCGTGTTTCTTCCAGATCGACGGGCGGCACGTCCTTGCCGGGACGCTCGGTATTGGGCCGCTCGCCTTTAAGGATCTTGGACAGGATCACGTCTGGGAAGCCGCCCGGAGGCTGACCCAGATTGCCGCGCATCATGTCTATCACCGAATCGGGGAAGGACACCTCAGTCTCGGGGTTCTCGACATCGGTGCGGCTAAGTCCCTGGCTGACCATCATCAGCGCCATATCACCCACCACTTTGGACGAGGGCGTGACCTTGACGATATCGCCGAACATGCGGTTCACATCCGAATACATCTGCGCCACTTCGTGCCAGCGCTCTTCCAGACCCAGCGAGCGTGCCTGCGCCTTGAGATTGGTGAACTGACCACCGGGCATCTCGTGCAGATACACCTCTGAGGCCGGGGCCTGCAGGCCGCTTTCAAACGCGGCATACTGGCCGCGCACCGCTTCGAAATAGTCGCTGATCTCGCGGATTGCCTTCACGTCCAGCCCAGTATCGCGGTCGGTATGGCGCAGCGCCTCGACCACGGTGCCGAGCGTGGCCTGGCTGGTATTACCGCTGAAGGCGTCCATGGCGCAATCTACCGCGTCCACCCCGGCCTCGGAAGCGGCCAGAATCGTCGCGCTGGCAATGCCGGCCGTGTCATGGGTATGGAAATGGATGGGCAGACCCACCTCTTCCTTGAGCGCCTTGATCAGGACGCGGGCCGCAGCCGGTTTGAGCAGCCCGGCCATGTCTTTCAGACCCAGCACATGGGCGCCCGCATCACGTAGTTCCTTGCCCATATCGACATAGTATTTCAGGTCATACTTGGCGCGATCCGGGTCCAACACATCGCCGGTATAGCAGATGGTGCCTTCGCAGATCTTGTTGCTCTCGATCACCGCATCCATCGCGACACGCATATTCTCGACCCAGTTCAGGCTGTCGAACACGCGGAACACGTCGATATTTTTGGCAGCCTGCCGGACAAATTCCTGCACCACGTTGTCTGGATAAGTGGTGTAGCCCACCCCATTGGCCCCGCGCAGCAGCATCTGGGTCATCAGGTTTGGCATCGCCTCGCGCAGGTCGCGCAACCGCTGCCACGGGCATTCCTGCAGGAAGCGATAGGCCACGTCAAAAGTCGCACCGCCCCAGCATTCCACCGAGAAAAGCTGCGGCAGGTTGGCGGCATAGCTGGGCGCCACCTTGATCATGTCGATCGAGCGCATCCGTGTGGCCAGTAGCGACTGGTGCCCGTCACGCATGGTGGTGTCGGTGATCAGAAGCTGCCGCTGCGCTTTCATCCAGTCGGCGACGGCTTGCGGGCCTTTCTGCTCCAGCAGGTTGCGAGTGCCCATCATCGGCTCGGCTTTTTTGGCGGGGGCCACGGCGGGTTTGAGATCGGCGCGGGGTTCGGGCCGGTCCTTGGTTTCGGGATGCCCGTTCACCGTGATGTCGGCGATATAGGTCAGAACCTTGGTGCCCCGGTCGCGGCGCTGTTTGAAGCTGAACAGCTCGGCGGTCTCGTCGATGAACTTGGTGGTGTATTCATTGCTGAGGAAAGTGGGGTGTTTCAGCAGGTTCTCGACAAAGGCGATATTGGTGCTGACACCGCGAATACGGAACTCTCGCAGCGCCCGATCCATCCGTGCAATCGCCTTTTCCGGGGTCTGGGCCGAGGCTGTGATCTTGGTCAGCAGCGAATCGTAGTAGCGTGTGATCACACCGCCCGCATAGGCCGTGCCGCCATCCAGGCGAATGCCCATGCCCGTGGCCGAGCGATAGGCGGTGATCCGACCGTAATCGGGGATGAAGTTGTTCAGCGGGTCCTCGGTGGTGATCCGCGTCTGCAAGGCGTGACCGTTCAATTGCACGTCGTCCTGGCTGGGTTTGCCGGTCGCTTCGGCAATGGTCTTGCCCTCGGCGATCAGTATCTGTGATTGCACGATGTCGATGCCGGTCACCTCTTCGGTGACGGTATGTTCGACCTGCACGCGGGGGTTCACTTCGATGAAGTAGAACTTGCCAGTCGCCATATCCATCAGGAACTCGACCGTGCCTGCGCATTCGTAATTCACGTGTTTGCAGATCTTGTAGCCCAGATCGCAAATCTCGGCGCGCTGTTCCTCGGACAGGTACGGGGCAGGGGCGCGCTCGACCACTTTCTGGTTACGGCGCTGGACCGAGCAGTCACGCTCGAACAAGTGATACATGCCGCCATGCTTGTCACCGAGGATCTGCACCTCGACATGGCGGGCGCGGGTGATCATCTTTTCCAGATAGCCTTCGCCATTGCCAAAGGCGGCCTCAGCCTCGCGCCGGCCTTCCAGAACCTTTTCTTCCAGTTCGTCCTCGCCAAAAATCGGACGCATCCCGCGGCCGCCACCGCCCCATGACGCTTTCAGCATCAGCGGATAGCCGACCTCAGCCGCCTCGGCGCGGATCGCATCCATGTCATCGCCCAGCACCTCGGTTGCCGGGATCACCGGCACGCCGGCCTCGACCGCGACCCGTCGGGCGCTGGCCTTGTCGCCAAGCGCGCGCATGGTTTCGGCCTTGGGGCCGATGAAGGTGATGCCGTTCTTGGTGCAGGCATCCACGAAATCGGGGTTCTCGGACAAGAGGCCATAGCCGGGATGGATCGCATCCGCGCCACATTCCTTGGCTACGCGAATGATCTCGTCAATCGAGAGATAGGCCGCAACCGGGCCCATGCCTTCGCCGATCCGATAGGCTTCATCCGCCTTGAAGCGATGCAGGCCCAGCTTGTCCTCCTCGGCATAAACGGCGACGGTTTTCTTGCCCATCTCATTGGCGGCGCGCATCACGCGGATGGCAATTTCGCCTCGGTTGGCAATCAGGATTTTCTTGAAGTCAGTCATTGGATGTCCCGCGTCATTGTCGAGTTGGCCGATTTGTAAGCCTGTCGTAGCGTCAAGTATATTGGGAGTTCTGGGTAGAAACGGCATTTATGTGTCGGCAAGCGGCTAGAATCTCACCAGCCGCGTCTTTTCATGGGGGTGCGAGGGGTCGCAAGGCCATGGGCGCGGGCAGATCGCGCAGGGATTGCGCCCCCAACTGGCCCATATTCGCTTCCATATCGCTCTTGAGAATGTCGATCACGTGATCCGGGCCGCTGGCCCCCAGCGCGGCCAGACCATAGTGAAACGCCCGGCCGAGCATGACAAAATCCGCGCCCAGGGCCAGCGCGCGCAGGATATCCAGCCCCCCTTCGACACCGCTGTCAAATATCACCGGCAGATCGGTGGCGGCGCGGATCTCCGGCACCCTGTCGAGCGCGCCGGGCGCGCCGTCAAACTGGCGCCCGCCATGGGTCGAGACCCAGAGCGCGTCCACGCCTGCCCGTTGCAGCGGGTCTGCGTCTTCTGCGCGCAGGACCCCTTTGATGATAAGCGGCCCCTCCCAATGGTCGCGCAGCCATGTCACATATTCCATGTCCGGGGACGCCCGCAGTAGATATCCGATATGGGCGGTCGGCGGCAGGTTGTCCTGCCCCGAGATATATTTGTCCAATGTGCGCATGCGCGGCCTGCTGCCACGCGCCATTGCTGTCGCCCAGGCAGGCCGCTGTGCGATCTGCGCCAGCAGGCGTGGCGTCAGTCGGGGCGGGTGGGTCAGCCCGGACCGGGTCTGCCGCTCGCGGCGTGAGGCGGTCGGCACATCCACGGTCAAGACCAGGGTCGAAAACCCTGCCTGCCTGACCCGGTTCAGCAGGTCTTGCCGAATCTCGGGGTCCTTTGGCGGATAGAGCTGAAACCACGCCTCGGGTCCGATATGGGGGGCCATATCTTCAGGGCTCTGGCTGGCCACGGTGGACAGGACATAGGGGATGCCCGCTTGCGCGGCGCTTTGGGCAAGCGCCTGTTCCGCGCCCTGCCAGACAAGGCCGGACATGCCGACCGGAGCAACACCAAAGGGAAGGGGATAATTGCGATCCAGAAACCGAGTGGTCAGATCGAAATGCATCGGACCTTTCAGGATGCGCGGCAGAAACCCGATCTGATCGAGTGCCTGTCGGTTTCGCGCCTTGCCATTCTCGGCCCCGGTCCCGCTGTCGAGATAGTCCCAGACGAATTTCGGCAGGCGACGTTGCGCCTTTTCTTTCAGATCAGCAATGCCGGGATAGGTGCTGTGCAAATCCATGGGCGGCTTTTACGCTGCGTCGCGGCGACAAGTCCAGACTTATCCTGTCAGCGAATGGCTGCTATTCGGTCAGGTCCGCTTTCCGAAACCCGATATGTACTTTCTTTTGATTCATTCACGTTGCGTTATGCGTTCAGAGTCTCGGACGGTGTGGCCAAACAGGGGCCTTGAGGGCGTCGCGCCGTTAGGTCTCGCGATGCCGAGCGCTCGTTCCCGTTTCGCAAGAATCTGAACGAGGGTTGATCCGAACTCGTGGAAATCGGCAATGCGTTCAGGCGGCCGTCGCCGGTGGTGGTGTCTGGTGCTTTATCTTGTGCTTATCCGACCCGTCATTGCCCGAGGCATCAGCTTGCGTCGATCCAGCGACCTGCACCTGATTTCGGCCCTTGTCCTTGGCGTTACAAAGCGCGTCATCTGCCGCGCGCAGCAGATCCTGCGGTATGGTGCCATGCGCCGGATAATGCGCAACGCCAACTGAAATGGTGATGCGCGGCAGGGCTTTCTCTCCATATCGGACCGAGACCGCCTCGACGGCTTGCCGGAGTTGTTCGGCGCGCATCATGGCATCATCGGGGGTGTTGTCCGGCAGGATCAGTACGAACTCCTCTCCGCCAATGCGACAGGCGACCTCGTCCCGGTCACAGCCCTGCTCCAGCGCCGCACCCACAGCCCGCAAGACCATGTCACCTGCATCGTGCCCGTGCGTGTCGTTGAACTTCTTGAAGTGATCGACGTCGACGGCAATCAGGCTTAGCGGCGCACCCGTCTGCTGGCTGCGACTGATGCCCTTGCGCAGGGATTCGGTCATGTGGCGACGATTGAACAGCCCGGTCAGAGGGTCGCGCACCGACTGATCGTGCAACTGATCCCGCATCCGCACATTTGCGATCGCCATGCTGATCTGTTCCGCACAAAGCTGCGCCAGCTTTCTGCTGCTGTGAAACTCCTCTCCGCGGCCTTCATGAGAGCGCAGATGCAGCAATCCCACCGTTTCGCCATGCGCCAGAATCGGAAAGCAGAAATACGGCCGCCCGTCATGTGGTTCGGCATGTTCGCAAACAAAATCGATCTCTGAGGCGCCAAACTCATAGGTGCGCCCGCGGCGCAGGCCCCAGCATCCTTCGGGGTGAATATGTGCTTTATGCGACCCGCCATTCCAACTGGCACATCCGTCCAGCACGTCACGGGAATTGGAATAGACATACACGCTGCCCTCGGCTCCGGGCAGAATATGGGTCATGAACCGGGATACCATATCAAACAGCTCATCCAACGAGCGGCTGGATTGCAGCCATTCGTTCAACTCACCCAGCAGCCGCACCTCTCGTGCCAGGCGCAGCTGATCTTCCATCAGCTTGCGTTCCTTGTCATTGCGATTGCTGAGGGTGCGCAGTTGCATGCGGTTGGCGCGATAGACCACCAATAAGACCATGAAGATGGAGGTAACGACCAAACCGCTTATCAGAAACATCAGCGGCTGCACACGCTCCAGGAATGTCTTACGCAATTCAGTGACGTCGGTGAAGAACTCCAGCGCGCCCAGATAGGCGCCGCCGCTGGTGACCGGGGTGACGGTTTCAGCAACGTCTCTCATTTGATCCGAGCGGGCGATGGCGCTGGTTTCGGTTTAAAGCACCTCTAGCGCCGAGCGGCTGGAGAGATCGAAGAATGTCTCGCCGCTGACCGTCGTGCCGCGTCTTTCGGGGTGCAGGGCCGGGGCGTGACTGTGCGGCCCGGCGGAAGACCAGTTAGGCTTGCCGGTCGCATCATAAATCTGCAGCCGGAAGATATCGGAGGTTTGCGGAACAAGATGCAGCAACTCAAGGTCTTGTTGCGCAACTTCGCCCTCACCAAATGTCTCTTGCAGGTTGGTGATGAAAGACGTCACCTGCCGCTGCCAGACACCGGACTGGTGCCGGATATCAGCCTCGATCATCCTGTCGACGATTGGATTGGCACCGCGTAAGGCACCCCAGGCGGCTGCGGCGAGCACCGCAAGAACAGCCAGACCGATGCTCAGCCGCGACAGCAGTCGTTTGACACGCCGCGTCATCGAAGTATTTGCCATCTCGAGTCCCCTAGAGCCTGAGCAAGACTGTGCCGGGGCCGGGTTTGACAATTTGTAAACGCGGTCACGCGGATTGACGCGGATTTTGTTCTAATTGTTCAGAGTTTGTCAGAAACTCGAATTTCGCACGAACAAGAGGTGAACAAACTCTTTCCAATTGATGCGTACCGGCGTAGTTTACGCGCCATGAGCAGCCATGACGAACTAGAGGCGTTCGAACACGCATCTCTCTCCGCCCGCGCCATGGGTGCGCGCCCGACACCCTATCTTGACGATCTGAACCCGGCACAGCGGGATGCCGTTGAATTGCTGGATGGCCCGGTGCTGATGCTGGCGGGCGCGGGCACCGGTAAGACCAAGGCGCTGACCACCCGGATCGTGCATCTGCTGAACACCGGATCTGCCCGTCCGAACGAGATTCTGGCAGTGACCTTCACCAACAAGGCCGCTCGCGAGATGAAAGAGCGGGTCGGGCGCATGCTGGGCCAGCCTGCCGAAGGGATGCCCTGGCTGGGGACCTTCCACGCGATCTGCGTGAAACTGCTGCGTCGCCATGCCGAGTTGGTGAACCTGAAATCGAACTTCACCATCCTCGACAGCGACGATCAATTACGCCTGCTCAAACAAGTGGTGCAGGCCGCCAATATCGATGACAAACGCTGGCCCGCGCGCATGCTGGCGGGTATCATCGATGACTGGAAGAACCGCGCGATTACGCCCGACAAGGTGCCCTCGGCCGATGCCGGAGCCTATAACCACAAGAGCGTTGAGCTCTATGCGCAATACCAGACCCGCCTGCGCGAGTTGAACGCCGTCGATTTCGGCGATTTGCTTTTACACATGGTCACTATCTTCCAGAGCCATGAGGATGTGTTGCAGCAATATCAACGCTGGTTCCGCTACATCCTCGTGGATGAGTATCAGGACACTAATGTCGCACAATATATGTGGCTGCGGCTGCTGGCGGGCGCGCATAAGAACATCTGCTGCGTGGGCGATGATGACCAGTCGATCTATGGCTGGCGCGGAGCCGAAGTGGGCAACATCCTTCGGTTCGAAAAGGATTTTCCGGGCGCTCATGTGGTGCGGCTGGAGCAGAATTATCGCTCCACCCCGCATATTCTGGCGGCCGCGTCGAACGTGATCCGCGGCAATCAGGGGCGGCTGGGCAAGGAGCTTTGGACCGAGGCGGAAGAGGGCGAAAAGGTCCGCCTGATTGGCCATTGGGATGGCGAAGAAGAGGCGCGTTGGATCGGCGAGGAAATTGACGCGATGCAGGGCGGCACCCGTGGTGTGCGGCCCATGAACCTGGATGAAATGGCGATTCTTGTGCGCGCCAGCCACCAGATGCGCGCATTCGAGGATCGGTTCCTGACCATCGGGCTGCCGTATCGCGTGATCGGTGGGCCACGGTTCTATGAGCGGATGGAGATTCGCGATGCCATGGCCTATTTCCGGCTGGTGGTCAGCCCCGAGGATGATCTGGCCTTCGAGCGGATCGTGAACACGCCCAAACGCGGCCTTGGTGACAAGGCGCAGCAGACCATCCAGATGACCGCGCGCGCAAACGGTGTGTCACTGGTTGAGGGCGCGCGCCTTGCAGTCGAGCAGGGTGCGATCAAGGGCAAGGGCGGCGGCGCTCTGCGCGAGTTGGTCGAGGGTTTGGCCCGCTGGGGCCGGATGGCGGGTGACAAGGACCTGACCCATATGGAACTGGCTGAGATCGTTCTGGACGAATCCGGCTATACGGGCTTCTGGCAGAACGACAAGACTCCCGAGGCACCGGGGCGCTTGGAAAACCTCAAGGAGTTGATCAAGGCGCTGGAAGGGTTCGAGAACCTGCAGGGCTTCCTCGAACATGTTAGCCTGATCATGGATAACGAGCAAAACGATGGAGGGGCCAAGGTCTCGATCATGACGCTGCACGCTGCCAAGGGGCTGGAATTTCCCGCCGTGTTCCTTCCGGGATGGGAGGACGGGCTGTTCCCCTCTCAGCGCAGCATGGACGAATCGGGGATCAAGGGCCTCGAAGAGGAACGGCGGCTGGCCTATGTGGGCATCACCCGCGCCGAAGAGGTCTGTACGATCTCTTTTGCCGCGAATCGTCGGGTCTTTGGCCAGTGGCAGAACTCCATGCCGTCCAGATTCATCGATGAACTGCCCGAGGCCCATGTCGACGTGCTGACGCCACCCGGTCTTTATGGCGGCGCTGGCGGCGGATTCAGCGCGCAGGGAATCGAGACCCGCGCGGCCGAGGCCAATGTCTATAACTCACCGGGATGGAAACGCCTGCAGGCGCGGCAGGGTCAATACGGCATGTCGCAGCCAAAAGAGAACCGCAATACGGTGATCGACATGGATGCTGTGGCCAGTTTCACCCTGGGCGAGCGCGTGTTTCACCAGAAATTCGGCTATGGCGCGGTGATCGGCATCGAAGGTGAAAAGGTCGAGGTGGAGTTCGAAAAGGCCGGGCTGAAGAAAGTTGTTGCCCGGTTCCTGAATGCCAGCGACGACGTGCCTTTCTGAGCCAATCTCGAACCCGACTGCATGAATCGAAAACGGCGGCACCCGGGAGGAGGTGGGTGCCGCCGCTCTCTTGCAACACCAGGCCTAGGGAGGAGGAGAAGACCTGATGTGTTCCGCATCCGGGTCAACCCCGGTATTTGAGCAACGGCGATGCCCCGGGAGGAGGTGGAGCATCGCCGCTCTTGCAACACCGAAAGCCTTGGGAGGAGGAGCGGCCCCGGTGGTGTCGGTTCCGGCGTCACGGGCCGGTATTTTGGCGACGGCATCAGGGAGGAGGAGGATGCCGCCGCTGCTTTCAGCCCCCCAAGGGAGGAGGAGAGGGGCGCTGAAATTCTATTCTCTTGCGCCTCAGGCGGCGCGGTTGTCGTAAGAGGCTTCCATCGCGATCTGGCGGATCATGCTGCGATGAATACCCAGATCGGCGAGGTCGCGGTCCGACAGAGCCGAAAGCTCGCTCAGTGTCCGGCGATATAGGCGGTACTGTTCGAACCGGTTTTTGAGGTTTTCGATACCGGCATAGAAGCCGGAAAGTTCGAGGCCGTTTGCGGCACTGAAGTCGTTTGTAGCTGCCATTTTGCTCATCCATCCGTGTGTCGTTGCGCTGGGATCGTCCCGCGCTGTTGAGACTGAAGATAGGCGAATGCTGCGGATGCACAATGGCTTGCGTGATCAATGCTGCTATGCAGAATATGCATGGATTGTGTATTGAAATCATGTAGTTCGATTTTCTCCCTTTTTTTGTTAGCGTTAGCGCATGGCCGAAGATCGGGGTCATGAAACTCACAAAAAAGTGTGCGCCTACCATTTACGCGCTGCGCCAGCGCTTTGGTTGTCTCTTGTGCGAAATAAGGGCGGTGTTCCTTCACTGCGTCTTGGGCAAATCGGGCAATCTTACCTCGCGCGCTTCTGCCGATCACATGACTCTGCCTGCTTTACGTACGGCATGGGAATTCATGGGCGGGTTTGGGTTTTGCTCCCTCCGGGGGCGCGATGCGGCCTCCAAACCTCTCACTATTGCTTTGATTCGCCTTTGATATTTTGAACATAAAGTGAACATCAGGACCTTTGCCGACGGGGGCTAAATTTCTCTGGGATTATATGGGATATTTTGGTGTGCTCGTTTTGGCACTATATGTGGTGTGAGTTTTAATCCAACGTCACATATAGGGTATTTCAGTGGGGCAAATGTGTGATTTCTTATGTGTTGTGACAGTGCCTCTCCGCTCCTAAATTAAAATTTGCTCATAATTTCCTATTGATTTCCATGAATTCCCATGTCATCCCTTATTCATCCGATGAGGACGAGGCGACAAGGGGCACCAAACGACCCCGGTAAGAACAAAAAACGGTTTCATACAGGCATCTCGCTTTCATCAGACCAAAGAGATCCGGCGCGCGGGCGAGCAGACATCCCCCCCCCAGGTGCGCGTGCAGTCGGACTTCCCGCAAAGCGGGCCAATGCGGCGGGTTGATCAGTGGCAGCAGATCAACCCGCCGTATCTCGTTTCCGGGGGCGGAAAAGTTTTGGTGGGGCGCGAGCAAAAGGGACAGTCAGCTTGGCGCGCATGTTTAGAGGCGAAAGCCACCATAAGGTGGACGGCAAGGGCAGGGTGTCGATCCCGGCCTCGTTTCGCCGTGTTCTGGAGGCGGGCGATCCCAACTGGCAATCCGGCAGCAACCCCGAACTTGTCATCGTCTATGGCGATCACCGCCGCAACTTTCTTGAATGCTACACCATGGAAGCCATCGAAGAGGTCGATGCCAAGATCGCCCAGCTGTCGCGCGGCTCGATGGAGCGCAAGCTGCTGCAGCGCCTGTTCCACGGACAGTCCTTTCCCACCACAGTGGACGAGACCGGACGCCTGGTGCTGCCTGCCAAGCTACGCAAGAAAATCGATCTCAAGGATGAGGCCTTCTTCTTCTCCACCGGGGATACCTTCCAGATCTGGAAGCCCGAGACCTATGAGGTCGAGGAATTGGGCAAGTTCGAGGACTTCATGGACGATCTGCCCGACGATTTCGATCCGATGCAGTTCCTGGATGGCGCCGGGGGGGCGTAACGGCATGGCTGCCGCGCGCCCACCTTCAGATGATCCTCACATTCCCGTCCTGCTCCGCCCGCTGTTGCAAGCGGTCGCGCCGGTCTCGGGCGTCTGGCTGGACGGCACGTTTGGCGCCGGGGGGTATACTCGCGGCTTGTTAGAGGCCGGCGCCGAGCGCGTGATCGCCGTCGACCGCGATCCGCTGGCCTTTGAGATGGCGGCAGACTGGGCAGGGGAATATGGTGACCGGCTGGTGATGCAGCGGGGGGTATTCTCCCGAATGGATGACTATGCACAGGACCTGCATGGTGTGGTGCTGGACCTCGGCGTGTCCTCGATGCAGCTCGATCTGGCCGAGCGCGGGTTTTCCTTTATGAAAGACGGCCCGCTCGACATGCGCATGAGCCAGGAGGGCGAAAGCGCCGCCGATCTGGTCAATACCGCCTCCGAGGGCGCGCTTGCCGATATCTTTTTTCACTATGGCGAGGAACGCGCCAGCCGCCGTATCGCCAAGGCGATCGTCAAGGCGCGCGCCGAGGCCCCGTTTGAGACCACGTTGCAATTGTCCGGCGTAATCGAGCGCTGTCTGCCACGCCCCAAGCCCGGCCAGTCCCATCCCGCAACCCGCAGCTTTCAGGCGCTGCGCATTGCGGTGAATGCCGAATATGACGAGCTGTTTCAGGGGCTGATGGCGGCTGAGCGGGCCTTGAGGCCGGGCGGTGCGCTGGCTGTAGTGACCTTCCATTCCATCGAGGATCGGATGGTCAAACGCTTCCTGCAGGCCCGTGCCGGACGTACCGGGCGCGCCAATCGCTATGCGCCCGAGCAGGCGCAGGAACAGCCACAATTCGACCTCAAGACGCGCAAGGCGATTGGGCCTGACCCGCAAGAGCTTGAGGAAAACCCGCGGTCGCGGTCGGCAAAACTGCGGGTGGCGGTGCGCACGGATGCGCCCGACGGGGGTATCGATGCCAAAAGCATCGGTATGCCGCAATTGAAGGGGGCAAGATGAGAAGCGTGATTTACGTGCTCACCGCCTTGGCCGTTTTCGGCCTTGCGCTCTGGGCCTATCAGGAAAACTACAAGACCCAGCAAGTGCTGAAAGAGACGCAGACATTGCAGCGCCAGATCGGCGCCGCGCAGGTGCGGCTGAGCGTGCTGCGCGCCGAATGGGCCTATCTCAACCGCCCCGACCGGTTGCGCGAGCTGGCGGATCTGAACTTTGACCGGTTGGGTCTCTTGCCCCTGCGCCCCGATCAGTTCGGCAAGGTGGATGAGGTCGCCTATCCGCGCCCGCCAGAGCCGGAGATCACCATCAACAACGCCATTGATGTGCGCGCCATCCTTGAGGAGCAGTTCCCATGACCCGCACGCCCCTGCGACCACTGGCCCGTGTGCTTGAGGCCCGTGCCAAGGGTCAGAACCCGGCAGCCATCGAACGCGAGAACATCCGCAAGCGCCACGAAGAGATGCGCGATCGCACCCGCGCCCGCGCCGAAGGTCGCCTGCTGGTGCTAGCTGCCTTCTTCTTCTGCGCCTTTGGCGTGGTTGGTGCGCGCATGAGCGTCATGGCCACCGCTGAACCGCAAGAGCCGATTGCCAGTGTTCCGGGCGCATCGATTGCCACCCAGCGCGGCGACATCGTCGACCGGCAGGGGCGCATTCTGGCGACCAATTTCGAGACCCATTCGCTTTATGCCCAGCCGCCGCTGATGGTCGATCCGATGGCTGCGGCCGACGGGCTGGTACAGATCTTCCCCGATCTCGACCGCGACCGGCTGGTCAAGGATTTCACCGGCAAGCGCAAGTTCCTCTGGATCAAGAAGCGCATCTCACCGGAACAGAAACAGGCGGTGCATGATCTGGGCGATCCCGGTCTGCTGTTCGGTCCCCGCGAAATGCGCCTCTATCCCAATGGTCAACTGGCCGCGCATATTCTGGGCGGAGCCGGTTTCGGCAAGGAAGGAGTCAGCGCCGCCGAAGTGATCGGTGTGGCCGGGGTCGAGAAGAAGTTCGACACCTACCTGCGCGACCCGGCGAATGGCGCGAAGCCGCTGCAATTGTCGCTGGACCTGACCGTGCAGGCGGCGGTTGAGCGGGTGCTTTATGGTGGCATGAAGATCATGAATGCCAAGGGTGCCTCGGCGGTGCTGATGGATGTGCATACGGGCGAGGTGATTTCGGCTGCTTCGCTGCCATCTTTCGATCCAAATGATCGTCCGCGCCCGCCCACATCCGGGTTTGATCCCTCCGATAGCCCGCTGTTCAATCGTTATGTGCAAGGGGTCTACGAACTGGGTTCGGTCTACAAGATCTTCACGGCGGCACAGGCGGTCGATCTGGGGCTGGTGAATTCGAACACCATCATCGACACCTCTGGCCCCATGCGGATTGGGCGGTTCCCGATTGGTGAGTTTCAGGGCAAGAATTACGGCAAGCTGAGCGTGGCTGACGTCATCGTCAAAAGCTCGAACCGGGGCACCGGGCGGCTGGCCATTCAGATCGGCGGTAAGCGGCAGCAGCAGTTCCTCGACGGTTTGGGCATGTTCGACCCGACCCCGTTCGAGATTGTCGAGGCCGCGGGCGGCAAGCCGCTTCTGCCCAAGAAATGGGGTGAGCTCAGCACTGTGACGATCTCTTACGGCCACGGGCTGTCGACCAGCCCGATGCATCTGGCCGCCGGGTATGCAGCCATCGCCAATGGCGGCAACTATGTAAGTCCGACGATTCTGAAAAAGACCGGAGCGCAATACGGCCCGCGCGTGATGTCGAACAACGCTGCGAAACAGGCTCGCGACATGCTGCGCAAAGTGGTGACCAGCGGCACGGCCAGCTTTGGCGAAGTGCCGGGATATGAGGTGGGCGGCAAGACCGGCACCGCCGACAAGCCCAAGCCGCGCGGTGGCTATTACGACAAGAAGGTGATCGCCACCTTCGCTTCGATCTTTCCGATGAGCGATCCGAAATACGTTCTGGTGGTGACCCTGGATGAGCCATCGATTCTCGCCTACGGCGAAAAGCGGCGCACGGCGGGCTGGACCGCCGTGCCGGTGGCGGCTGAACTTATCGGGCGCGTGGCCCCACTGTTAGGGCTGCGGCCAAAGGTTGAGCCCGTCGATCCCGCTGCTATAACGCTGACCGCAAACTGATCGGCAAAAAGGCAGGCGCGGATATGGGCGGACCGGCAAAAAAACTCAGCCAACTGGCCCTGACCGCGCGCGGTGGCGCCAATCCGCAGATCACCGGGCTGGCCGTCGATAGCCGCGAGGTGAAGGACGGTTTTCTTTTTGCTGCACTTCCCGGCACCCGCGTGCACGGCGGTGAGTTCATCCAGTTTGCCTTGCGCATGGGCGCGGCGGCGATCCTGACGGATACAAAAGGGGCAGAAATCGCGGCCACCGAACTGGCCGCCTCGGATGCAGCCCTGATCGTCACTGAAGACCCAAGGCAGGCGCTGGCCTATGTCGCCGCTCTGTGGTTCGGTGCCCAGCCTAAGGTGATGGTTGCGGTAACCGGCACCAATGGCAAAACCTCCGTTTCCACATTTGTGCGGCAGATCTGGTCGGAACTGGGCCATAAGGCGGTCAATCTCGGTACCACCGGGGTCGAAGGCGCCTGGACCGCGCCGCTGGCCCATACCACGCCCGAGCCGATCACCTTGCATCGCTGTCTGGTTCAGGCGGCAGCGGCGGGTGTGACTCATGCGGCGATGGAGGCCTCGTCACATGGTCTGGAACAGCGCCGCCTCGACGGTGTGCGGCTGGAGGCGGCGGGATTCACCAATTTCACCCAGGATCATCTGGACTACCACGACACGTTCGAGGCCTATTTCGCCGCCAAGGCGGGTCTTTTCCGCCGGGTGCTGCCCCCCGAAGGCACGGCGGTGATCAATATCGATGACTCCAAGGGGGCCGAGATGCGGGCCATCGCCGCTGCGCGGGGTCAACAGATCAGCACGGTCGGGCAGGGCGTGGGCGATCTGAACCTGCTCAACCAGCGCTTTGACGCAAATGGCCAGGACTTGCGCTTTTCCTATGACGGTAAGGTGTATCAGACCCGCCTCAACCTGATCGGCGGGTTTCAGGCGCAGAATGTCCTTATGGCCTGCGGGCTGGTGATCGCGGCGGGGGATGATCCCGAGCGCGTGTTCGAGACCCTGCCGCATTTGACCACCGTGCGTGGGCGGATGCAGCTTGCCGCAACCCGCGACAATGGCGCGACGGTGTTTGTCGACTATTCCCACACGCCCGACGCGGTGGCCACAGCGCTCAAAGCCTTGCGTCCGCATGTCATGGGCCGCCTTGTTGTCGTGGTCGGCGCGGGCGGTGATCGCGACTCCGGCAAGCGGCCACTGATGGGGCAGGCGGCGGCGGACAACGCCGATGTTGTCTTTGTCACAGATGACAATCCACGCAGCGAGGACCCGGCCCTGATCCGTGCCGCAGTGATGGGCGGTGCGCCCGACGCCAGCGAAGTGGGAGACCGGGCCGAGGCTATCCTGCGCGGCGTTGACAGCCTGCAGTCGGGTGACGCGCTGCTGATCGCGGGCAAGGGCCATGAAACCGGGCAGATCGTCGGCGATGACGTGCTGCCCTTTGATGATGTTGAACAGGCAAGCGTGGCCGTGGCCGCCTTGGACGGGAGAGGTGTATGACACTTTGGACAAGTCTTGAGGCCGTACAGGCCACCGGCGGGCGGGCGACGCAGGATTGGGAGGCGAGCGGTGTCTCCATCGATACCCGCACGATTGAGCCCGGCGATCTGTTCGTGGCCCTCAAGGATGTGCGCGACGGGCATGATTTCGTGGCGCAGGCGCTGGAAAAGGGCGCGGCGGCGGCTCTGGTCAGCCATGTACCGGACGGGGTGGCCGAGGATGCGCCGCTGCTGATCGTCGACGACGTCCTGCATGGGTTGGAGGATCTGGGCCGCGCCGCCCGCGCCCACACCGGTGCGAAAGTTGTCGCGGTGACCGGCAGCGTCGGCAAAACCTCAACCAAAGAAATGCTGGCCCAGATGCTGGGCGATCAGGGTGAAACCCATGCCAGCGTTGCCAGCTATAACAACCATTGGGGCGTGCCGCTGACGCTGGCCCGGATGCCGCGCGACACCGAGTTTGCGGTGATCGAGATCGGCATGAACCACCCCGGCGAGATCGCGCCGCTGGCCCGTCAGGCGCGCCCGCATGTGGCGCTGATCACCACCGTCGCCCCGGCGCATCTGGAGGCGTTTGACTCGGTCGATGATATCGCCCGCGAAAAGGCGGCGATCTTCGACGGTCTGCCCCATAACGGCATCGCCATCATCAACGCCGATATCAAACAGGTCGATATTCTGCGCGACAAGGCCGAACAGGTCGGCGCGCGGGCGCTGACCTTCGGCAGAAATGCCACGGATTTCAAACTGGTAGAACTGGAAAGCGACGGCACCTCGACGCTGGCCAAAGCCAATATCTATGGCTCGGTTCTGGGCTTCAAGATCCGCTCGCCGGGCGCGCATTTCGCGATGAACGGGCTGGGCGCGATCCTGGCCAGCGCCGCGCTTGGGGCCGATCTGATCCAGGCGATCACCGCGCTCAAGGACTGGACGCCCTACCATGGCCGTGGCGCGCGCCGGAAACTGGAGCTACCGACCGGCGGCACCATCCAGCTGCATGATGACAGCTATAACGCCAACCCCGCCTCGATGGCTTCGGCGCTTGAGGTGCTGGGGGCAAGCGAAGGCCGCCGCCGGGTGGCCTTTCTGGGCGACATGAAGGAGCTGGGCCCGAGGGCCGAAGACTTCCACGCTGAACTCGCTGAACTGAAGGCGATGGCCAATGTGGACAAGGTCCATTGCATCGGTCCTCTGATGAAAGCGCTGCAAGCGGCCCTGCCCGAGGAAAAGCGTGGCATCTGGACCGAGACCAGTGGCGATATGGTGCCATCGCTGCCCGATCTGATCAATCCGGGCGATATTGTGCTTGCCAAGGGCTCGCTCAGCATGGGATTGGCGCAGATCGTTGACGGAATCCGCCATATGGATGAAGACGCCGACTGAACAAAAATACGAACGAGGGGCCGTTCTGAAATGCTGTACTGGTTGACCGCCTTGTCGGATGGAGGGGATATCTGGAACCTCTTCCGCTACATCACCTTCCGTGCGGGCGGGGCCTTTCTGACGGCTTTGATCTTTGGTTTCCTGTTCGGACGCCCCCTGATCAACGTGCTGCGCCGCAAGCAGGGCAAGGGCCAACCCATTCGCGACGATGGGCCGGAGGGGCATTTCTCCAAGGCCGGAACGCCAACCATGGGCGGGCTGCTGATCGTGGGCGCGCTGCTCAGCTCGACGCTGCTCTGGGCGCGGCTCGACAATCCGTTTGTCTGGCTGGTGATCTTCGTGACGCTGGCTTACGCGCTGATCGGGTTTGCCGATGATTATGCCAAGGTCTCCAAGCAGAATACCAAGGGCGTGCCGGGGCGGTTGAGGCTGGCGCTGGGCATCATCATCGCGGTCATCGCGGCAACCTGGGCGGCGGCCTATCACCCGGATATGCTGCGCAACCAACTGGCACTACCGGTGTTCAAGGATACGCTGATCAATCTGGGCGTCTTCTATATCCCATTCTCGATCATCGTCATTGTCGGCGCGGCCAATGCGGTCAACCTGACCGACGGCCTGGACGGGTTGGCGATCATGCCGGTGATGATCGCGGGCACCACGCTGGGCATCATTGCCTATGCGGTGGGACGCGTCGATTTCACCGAATATCTCGATGTCCATTACGTGCCTGGCACTGGCGAAATCCTTGTCTTCGCCGCCGCGCTCTTTGGTGCCGGGCTGGGGTTCCTGTGGTACAACGCCCCCCCGGCGGCGGTGTTCATGGGCGATACCGGCTCGCTGGCGCTGGGCGGCGCGCTGGGCGCGATCGCTGTGGCCACCAAGCACGAGCTGGTGCTGGCCGTGGTCGGCGGGCTGTTTGTGGTCGAGGCGATGAGCGTGATCATCCAGGTGCTCTATTACAAACGCACCGGCAAGCGCGTGTTCCTGATGGCCCCGATCCATCACCATTACGAGAAAAAGGGCTGGGCGGAATCCACCATCGTGATCCGGTTCTGGATCATCTCTCTTATCCTGGCGATGATTGGTCTCGCTACGCTCAAGGTCCGGTGACAGCGCGCCGGATCGTCCTGTCGGGCTGTTCAGGGGGCGGCAAGTCCACGTTGCTGCAGGAAATGGCGCGCCGGGGTTACGCCACGGTGCCCGAGCCCGGGCGCCGCATCATTGCCGAGGAACGACAATCCGGCGGGCAGGCCCTGCCATGGCGCGATCCTGCAGCGTTTTGCCACCGTGCCATCGAGATGGCGATTGCTGATGCAAACCGCGCGACAGGCGATCCGGTGATCTTCGACCGCTCAGCACTGGACGCGCTGATCTGGTTTGACCGGACCGGAACGGAGCTGGCGCAGACCACCCGGGACCGCGTGCTGACCCTCGGCTATGACCGCCACCTCTACCTGACGCCGCCCTGGCCCGAGATATTCGAGGCAGATGATGACCGTAAACACGGGATGACCGACGCCCTTGCGGAATTCGAGGCGTTATGCGACCGCTTACCGCAATATGGGTTCGAGACGATACTGGTCCCCAAACTGCCCGTTTCAGCGCGGGCGGATTGGTTCGAGGCGCAATTGAGAAAAGGGGCGGCGACATGATCCCGGTCAAGGGTTTTGCGGGCAAACAGGTGGCGGTTCTGGGGCTGGGCCGCTCCGGTCTGGTGGCCGCGCGTGCGTTGCGTGAAGGCGGGGCCGTGCCCATCTGCTGGGACGACAACCCGGCGGCGCGCGAAGCGGCCGAAGGGGAGGGGTTCACCTGTCGCGATCTGTTGAAGCAAGGTGCTTTTGAAGAGGTTGCCGCGCTGATTGTCTCACCCGGCATTCCGCATCTCTATCCCAAGCCCAACCTGGTGGTCGCCGCCGCGCAAGAGGCGGGCGTGCCGGTTGATAACGATATTGGCCTCTTCTTCCGCTCCTTCGCGACGCGGGACTGGGATCGTTTCGACTCCATGCCGCGCGTGGTTGCGGTGACGGGCTCGAACGGCAAATCAACCACCGCTGCGCTGATCCATCATATCCTGACCGAAGGCGGGCGGAATTCGCAATTGGCGGGCAATATCGGGCGCGGCGTGCTGGATATAGAACCGGGCAGCGACGGTTCGGTGGTGGTGCTGGAACTCAGCAGCTACCAGACCGATCTGGCCCGTGCGCTGACACCGGATGTGGCCGTCTTCACCAATCTCAGCCCCGATCACCTGGACCGCCATGGCGGCATGGGCGGCTATTTCGCGGCCAAGCGCCGTCTCTTTGCCGAGGGCGGACCCGATCGGGCGGTGATCGGCATTGATGAGCCCGAAGGGGCTTATCTCGCCGGTCAACTTGCGGAAGGGCCAACAGATGACCGGGTGATCCGGGTTTCTGTGGCGCGCAAACTGACGGGGCCGGGTTGGCAGGTCTTTGCAAAAAAGGGTTTTCTGTCGGAATACCGCAAGGGGCGGCAGGCCGGATCAATCGATCTGCGCCAGATTCGCGGGTTGCCGGGGGTGCATAACCACCAGAACGCCTGCGCCGCCTATGCCGCCTGCCGCGCGCTGGGGCTTGCTCCACGTGAGATCGAGAAGGCGATGCACTCCTTTCCCGGTCTGCCGCATCGCAGCCAGATCATCGCCGAGGTGGACGGGATCACCTATGTCAACGACTCCAAGGCCACCAATGTGGACAGTGCGGCTAAGGCCTTGCAGGCCTTTGGGAATATCCGTTGGATCTGCGGCGGGTTGGAGAAAGAGGGTGGGCTTGAGGCGTTGAATGGCGTCATGGGGGCGGTCGCCAAGGCCTATGTGATCGGTCGCGAGGCCGCCGGGTTCGCCATGCAGCTTGATGTGGAGAGCGAGGTCTGCACCTCCATGGCGACTGCCGTTGAGCGGGCCATGGCCGAGGCACAAGAGGGCGAAACCGTGCTGCTCGCGCCCGCAGCCGCGAGTTTCGATCAGTATGACAATTTCGAACAGCGCGGTGAAGATTTCACGGCGCAGGTTCTGGCCCGGCTATAAGCGGGGGCTCTGCCCCGCAGCTCGTTTCCGAGCGCCTCCATCGGGATGTTTTTAGCCAGATGAAGAGGCGAAGCTGTCAGGCGCGGCTGTCGGCAATCGCGGTTCCGGCGGCATGGCCTGAGGACCAGGCCCATTGGAAGTTATAGCCGCCCAGCCATCCGGTGACATCGACCGCCTCTCCAATGGCATAAAGGCCGGGCACGGTCTTGGCCTGCAGCGTCTTAGAGGACAGCCCGTCCGTGTCGATCCCGCCCAGCGTGACTTCCGCCGTGCGGTAGCCTTCGGTGCCCGACGGGGTCAGCTGCCAGTTCTGCAACGCGGTGCATAGGGTTTCGAGCCGCGCATCGGATTGGTCCGCGAGATTGCCGTCAAGCGAGAGCTCGAGCTTCAGCGCCTCGACCAGCCGACCCGGCAGATGGCGGGCAAGCTCGGTGGTCAGCGCCTTACGCCCGCCTTGCTGACGCTGGGCGCGCAGGAGTTCATAAAGCGGAAGATCGGGGATCAGGTTCACCGACACCGCCTCGCCCTCGTGCCAGTAGGAGGAAAGCTGCAGCACCGCCGGGCCGCTCAGCCCGCGATGGGTAAAGAGCAGCGCCTCGTCAAAGCTGGCCCGCGCGTTGCTTAGCCGCGTGGGCAGCGAAACGCCCGCAAGCGGCTTGAAGCGACCCTCGGGGAAGGTGAAGGGCACCAGCGCGGGGCGGGTTTCGCTCAGGCCCAGTCCGAATTGGCGGGCAATGTCATAGGCCAGCCCGGTGGCCCCCATCTTGGGGATCGACTTGCCGCCGCTGGCCAGCACCAGGTTGCAGCAGGTGAGCAGACGGGATGTGCCCTCGCGCTCGACCTGCACGCGGAACCCGTCGGCGGTTTTGGTGACCTCACGGACCGAGGTGGACAGCCACAGCTCTGCCCCGGCCTGTTGCAGCTCTTGCACCAGCAGGGCGACGATCTGTTTCGAGGACCCGTCGCAGAACAGCTGCCCCAGCGTTTTTTCATGCCAGGCGATACCGTGGCGGTTTACCAGATCGATGAAATCCCATTGCGTGTAGCGCGCCAGCGCCGACTTGCAGAAATGCGGATTGCCGGACAGAAAATTCTCGGGCGCGGCATGCAGGTTGGTGAAATTGCACCGCCCGCCGCCTGAGATACGGATCTTTTCGCCCGGCGCGCATGCGTGATCCAGCACCAGCGTGCTGCCTCCGCTATAGGCGGCGCACATCATGCCCGCCGCGCCCGCACCAAGAATGATCGTCTGATACTCCATGCCCCGCCATTGGCGCGGAATCTGACCTTTGGCAAGAGGAAGAGACTGGCCTGGGAAGCGAAATTCCTGTAGCCTCACGTACAGACCCCGAGAACGGGGCGCATGTGAGGCAGAAAACGGCGGTATCTCATGACTGAGATGGTCTATGGCGCGGCCCCCGACCGGGGTGGCGAACCGATTCTACCCAAGTGGTGGCGGACGCTGGACAAATGGTCGATGTCCTGCGTGCTGATCCTGTTTGTGATCGGCCTGCTGCTGGGGCTGGCTGCCTCGCCGCCGCTGGCCTCGCGCAACGGCTTCGATCCGTTTCACTATGTCGAGCGGCAAGCGTTTTTCGGCGGCATGGCGATTGTGGCCATGCTGCTGACCTCAATGATGTCACCCACGCTTGTGCGCCGTCTGGCGGTGCTGGGGTTTGTGGTGTCGTTTGTGGCGCTGGCGCTGCTGCCGTTTCTGGGGACTGACTTTGGCAAGGGCGCGGTGCGCTGGTACTCGCTGGGCTTTGCCTCGCTGCAACCCTCGGAGTTCCTGAAACCCGGCTTTGTGGTTGTCGCCGCCTGGATGTTTGCCGCCAGTCAGGAGATCAACGGCCCACCGGGGCGGCTCTGGTCTTTTGCGCTGTGCATGGCGATTGTCGGCATGCTGGTGATGCAGCCTGATTTCGGGCAGGCCTGTCTGGTGCTTTTTGGTTGGGGCGTGATGTATTTCGTGGCCGGTGCGCCGATGCTTCTGCTGGTGTGTATGGCCGCCATTGTCGTGCTGGGCGGCATGTTCGCCTATTCCAATTCCGAGCATTTCGCCCGCCGCATCGATGGTTTTCTAAGCCCTGAAGTCGATCCGACCACGCAGCTTGGATATGCCACCAACGCAATTATGGAGGGTGGCCTGTTTGGCGTTGGTGTTGGTGAAGGGCAGGTGAAATGGTCTCTGCCTGATGCCCATACCGATTTCATCATCGCCGTGGCGGCCGAGGAATACGGCCTGATCCTGGTGATAATGATCATCGCGCTATATGCCATGATCGTGGTGCGTTCTCTGCTGCGGCTGATGCGCGAACGTGACCCCTTCATCCGGTTGGCGGGTACCGGTCTGGCCTGCATGTTCGGGGTGCAGGCGATGATCAATATGGGTGTGGCGGTGCGGCTCTTGCCGGCCAAGGGCATGACGCTGCCATTCGTGAGCTATGGCGGCTCGTCGCTGATCGCGGGCGGGATTGCCATGGGCATGTTGCTGGCCTTCACCCGTACCCGTCCTCAGGGTGGGCTGGGTGAGATTCTGCGCGGGCGAGGGTGATGGGGCAAGGTTATCTGCTGATCGCGGCGGGCGGCACCGGGGGGCACATGTTCCCGGCTCAAGCGCTGGCCGAGGCGATGCTGGCGCGTGGCTGGCGCGTGCGGCTGTCCACGGATGCGCGGGGTGCGCGCTATACTGGCGGGTTCCCTCATTCGACCGAGATTATCGAGGCCTCCTCGGCCACCTTTGCGCGCGGTGGGCTGCTGGCCAAGGCGCTGGTTGCGCCGAAGATCGTTGCAGGCGTGGCGGGAATGGCGCTGAACATGCTGCGCGACAAGCCCGATGTGGTCGTCGGTTTTGGCGGCTACCCGTCGATCCCGGCGCTGGGTGCCGCGACGTTACTTAAGCTGCCGCGCATGATCCACGAACAGAATGGCGTTCTTGGCCGGGTCAATCAGGTCTTTGCCAAACGGGTCGGCCATGTGGCCTGCGGTGTCTGGCCCACCGACCTGCCCGAGGGCGCCCGCGGCATCCATGTGGGCAACCCGGTGCGTGGAGCCGTGCTGGATCGTACGGGGGCGGCCTATATCATGCCCGGAGAGTACCCGATGTCGATCCTGGTGATGGGCGGCAGTCAAGGTGCGCGTATCCTCAGTGATATAGTGCCGGGCGCAATTGCTGCGCTTCCAGAAGGGCTTCGCCGCTATGTGCGGGTGGCGCATCAGGCGCGTAACGAAGATGGCGCGCGCGTCACGGCCTTTTACGCGGAACATGGTATCAAGGCCGAGGTAAAACCGTTTTTTCAGGACGTCCCGCGCCGCATGTCCGAGGCGCAGCTGGTCATCAGCCGCTCGGGTGCATCCAGCGTGGCTGATATCTCGGTGATTGGTCGCCCCTCGATCCTGATCCCCTATGCCGCCGCGGCAGGTGATCATCAGACCGCCAATGCGCGCGGTCTGGTGCAGGCAAATGCCACCATCATGATCCCCGAATCGGCCCTTGACGTTTCATCACTGTCAGAGCAAATCACCTCGGTTCTCACGAATCCCCGCGCCGCCCAGCAAATGGCTAGCGCCGCCCTGACGGTCGGCGCACCGGATGCGACCGGGCGGCTGGCAGGATTGGTCGAGGACCTCGCACGAAAGGAGACGCCATGACCCCCGCAACAAAGCTCCCACAGGATGTGGGCTCGATCCATTTTGTCGGGATCGGCGGTATCGGCATGTCGGGCATCGCCGAAGTGCTGCTGAACCTCGGCTATCAGGTGCAGGGTTCGGACCTGAAACCGTCCAAGATCACCGACCGTCTGGCGGAGCTTGGGGCGACCATCTTCATCGGGCAACGGGCCGAGAACCTCGATGGTGCCCGCGTCGTCGTTGTCTCGACCGCGATCAAGCCGGGCAACCCCGAACTGGATGGCGCGCGCTCCATGGGCCTGCCGGTGGTGCGCCGGGCCGATATGTTGGCCGAGTTGATGCGGCTGAAATCCAACGTCGCCATCGCGGGCACCCATGGCAAGACCACCACCACCACGATGATGGCGGAATTGATGGTGGCCGGGGATTTCGACCCGACAGTGATTAATGGAGGCATCATCCACGCCTATGGTTCGAACGCTCGGATGGGACAGGGCGAATGGATGGTGGTCGAAGCCGATGAGTCCGACGGCTCGTTCAACCGTCTGCCCGCCACCATCGCCATCGTCACCAATATCGACCCCGAGCATATGGAGCATTGGGGCGATTTCGATAAGCTGCGCGACGGGTTCTACGAGTTCGTCTCGAATCTGCCTTTCTATGGCCTCGCCGTTTGCTGCACCGATCATGCCGAGGTGCAGGCGCTGGTGGGCCGCATCCATGACCGCCGCGTGCGCACCTACGGATTCAACGCCCAGGCTGATGTGCGGGCGATCAACCTCACCTATGAAAAAGGCGTGGCGCATTTCGATGTGGTCCTTCAGGAAGAAGACATCACCATCGAAGGCTGCACCCTGCCGATGCCGGGGGATCACAACGTCTCGAACGCGCTGGCCGCGATCACCGTGGCCCGCCATCTGGGCATGAAAACCACCGAGATTCGCGATGCGCTGGCCAATTTCGGCGGGGTCAACCGCCGCTTCACTCGTGTGGGCGAGGTGAATGGCGTGACCATCATCGACGATTACGGCCACCACCCCGTTGAGATCGCTGCTGTGCTGAAGGCCGCGCGGCAGGCCTGCGAGGGGCGGGTGATCGCCGTACATCAGCCGCATCGCTACTCGCGCCTGTCGAACCTGTTTGACGATTTCTGCACCTGCTTTAACGAGGCGGACGTGGTCGCCATTGCCGAGGTTTTCGCTGCTGGCGAAGACCCGATCGAGGGGGCCAGCCGCGACGATCTGGTCGCGGGTCTGATCCGTCACGGTCACCGCCATGCCCGTGCGATTCTGAACGAGGACGATCTGGAACGGCTGGTGCGCGAACAGGCCCGGCCCGGTGACATGGTGGTCTGCCTTGGGGCGGGCACCATCTCGACCTGGGCCAACGGGCTGCCCGAGCGGCTTCACAAGATCGCGTGCTGACAAGAAAACTATGGAAAACCTGACTTGTTTGTTCAATTATAAGGCGAGCAGACGGTCAGAATCAAAAAAGACTTCCGGAACGGGGCGGCTTGGATGGGCCTTTCGATACTTCTAGCGGTGGCATGGGTTTGCGCGGCGACAGTCGTCGCGCTGCTGCCGATGCGGCTGCAATATGGTCCGGGTGGGGCGCTGATGCTGGCTGCTCCCGCATTGATTGTATTCATCGGCTATCAGCACGGGGCGCTGCTGGGGCTTGTGGCGCTGGCGGCGTTTGTGTCGATGTTCCGCAAGCCGCTGGCCTATTTCTGGCGCAAATGGCGTTGGTGTGAGACCGGAGGGGCCGCGCGATGACCCTGTCCCTGACACTTGTCTGTATCTGGGCAATCTCTGCCAATCTGATGGCGATGCTCCCCAGCCGCGACAATCACTGGTCCCGCGCCTATCTGCTGATCGCGCTGGGCATTCCGCTGCTGGGCTATGTCACCTATCAGAACGGCCCCTGGGTCGGACTGATCGTGCTGATCGCAGGGATGTCAGTTCTGCGCTGGCCTGTGATATACCTGACCCGTTGGATTCGCAGGCAGTAAGCCCATGAAAGATTTGCCCGGCGTGCGGGGTCGTCTGACCTCGGACCGCGCGTTGAATGACCTTACCTGGCTGCGTGTGGGCGGCCCGGCGGATGCGCTGTTTCAGCCTGCCGATATAGCGGATTTGCAGAGCTTCCTTCGTGATCTGCCGCTCGGCATTCCCGTTTTTCCAATGGGCGTCGGCTCCAACCTCATCGTGCGCGATGGAGGGCTGCGCGCCGTGGTCATTCGGTTGGGGCGTGGCTTCAACGGGATCGAGGCTGAGGGCAACCGCGTCACCGCAGGGGCGGCGGCGCTGGATGCGCATGTGGCGCGCAAGGCCGCGGATGCGGGGATCGATCTGACTTTTCTGCGCACCATTCCCGGTTCGATCGGCGGCGCTTTGCGCATGAATGCAGGGTGCTATGGCAGCTATACGGCAGATGTCTTTGTCTCGGCCCGTGCCGTCACACGGCAGGGCGAGGTGGTCACGCTCAGCGCCGATGATATGAATTTTCGCTACCGTCAAACCGACCTGCCCGAGGGCGCGGTGCTAATTGATGCCGTATTTGAGGGCCCAGAGGGCGACCCGGCGGAACTGCATGCCCGCATGGAAGCACAGTTAAAAAAGCGTGATGAGACCCAGCCAACAAAGGATCGCAGCGCTGGATCGACCTTTCGCAATCCAGCCGGGTTTTCCTCCACGGGTCGTGCCGATGACGTTCATGACCTCAAGGCGTGGAAGGTGATCGATCAGGCGGGCCTGCGCGGCGCGCGCAGGGGCGGCGCGCAGATGAGCGAGAAACACTCGAATTTCATGATCAATACCGGCACCGCCACCGCCGCCGATCTCGAAGGATTGGGCGAGGAGGTGAGAAAAAAGGTTTACGATTCCAGCGGGATCACGCTAGAATGGGAAATCATGCGGGTCGGTGAGCCGCTGACGGAATAACACCCCGGACCGAACCCCTTTCAGGCATTTTTCAGGGGCGGGAAATCGGGACAAAAACAAAGCGGATCGCCAAAATAAGATCCGGACATATTGAGGCGCATTGTGGGTCAGTCGAGCAGGACAACCCCCAAAGTGGCGGTATTGATGGGCGGCCCCTCGACGGAACGCGAGGTGTCACTCAGCAGCGGGCGCGAATGCGCAGCCGCACTACGGGGCGAAGGATTTGAGGTGGTCGAGCTGGACGCTGGCCCAAACCTCTGCGACCGTCTGGCCGAGATCAAACCCGATGTCGCCTTCAACGCGCTGCATGGCCGCTGGGGCGAGGATGGCTGCGTGCAGGGCCTGCTGGAGTGGCTGCGCATCCCCTATACCCATTCGGGCGTGCTGGCCTCGGCGCTGGCGATGGACAAGCAGCGCTCGAAAGAGGTCTATGCCGCCGTTGGCCTGCCCATCGTGGAAAGCGTGATCTCGCACAAGGATGAGGTCATGGCGGCGCATCTGCTTGAACCGCCTTATGTGGTCAAACCCAACAATGAAGGCTCCTCGGTCGGGATCTATATCGTGCAGGAAGGCGCCAACCGCCCGCCGGTGCTGGAAGAGAGCATGTCGAGCTTTGTCATGGTCGAGGAATATGTGGCGGGCCGCGAATTGACCACCACCGTGATTGGCGAACGGGCGCTGACAGTGACCGATATCATCACCGAAGGCTGGTACGATTACGAGGCAAAGTATGCCGTTGGCGGGTCGCGCCATGAACTGCCCGCTGACATCCCGAAAGACGTGTTCGACCGCTGCATGGACTACGCGCTGCGTGCCCATGACGCGCTGGGTTGTCGGGGTGTCACACGCACCGATTTCCGCTGGGACGAGGCGCGCGGGGCCGACGGGCTGATCCTGCTGGAAACCAACACCCAGCCGGGCATGACCCCGACCTCGCTGGTGCCGGAACAGGCGGCGCTGTTTGGCATGACATTCGGCCAGCTCTGCGCCTGGATGGTGGAGGATGCCTCATGCGATCGCTGACACGGATATTCCTGCCGGTGCGCTACCGCGAGAAACCGCTGGTGCGCAAGGATGCGCGGTTCTCGTCTGCCGAAACCTCGGGCTATGTCGCCAAACCCGCCGTCAAGCTAGACGGGCATGGGCGGATGGGGCGCGAGGCACCGCGACGCGTTGATCCGGCCCCCTCGCGCCTGAACTACCGCATTCAGCGCTGGATGCTGACGCCGGGCATTCGCCTTGGCCTGCGCATCGGCGTGCCGCTCTGCCTGGCCTTTGCGGCAGGGGCCGCCTTCTGGGCGGATGAGGCACGGCGCGATGCCGTAACCGGCTTCATCGCCGAGGTCCGCGCCTCGATCCAGGAACGCCCGGAATTCATGGTCAAGCTGATGGTCATCGACGGGGGGGGCACCAATCTGGCGCAGGATATCCGCGAGGTGGTGCCGCTGGATTTCCCGGTCTCCTCCTTTGATCTGGACGTGGCGCAAATCCGCGATGTGATCACCGGGCTGGACCCGGTCAAATCCGCCTCGGTCCGGGTGCGTCCGGGCGGTATATTGCAGGTGGATGTGGAAGAACGGCAGCCCGTGGTGGTCTGGCGCACCCGCCAGGGCATCGAGATGTTGGATGAAACCGGCGCGCATATCGACATTCTGGAAAGTCGCAAGCTGCGCACCGATCTGCCGCTGATCGCGGGCAGGGGAGCGGATGCGCATGTGGACGAGGCGCTGGCACTTTTTACCGCGGCCGAGCCATTGGGAGAGCGAATGCGCGGGCTGGTCCGCGTCGGCGAGCGGCGGTGGGATATGGTTCTGGATCGCGGCCAGCGCATCATGCTGCCCACTGAACGCCCCGTACAGGCGCTGCGGCGGGTGCTGGCGGTGAACGAGGTGCAGGACATGCTGGAGCGGGATGTGGCCTCGGTCGATATGCGCATCGGCGAGCGGCCGACATTGAGAATGACAGAGAACGCCACCGAAGAATGGTGGCGCATAAGAAACCCAGGCGGGGACGGGCAAGACTAAGATGATGACGGACCTTTATCAGTCGCAACGGGCTATGCGTCAGATGCGCCAGCAGGCGATGCAACGCGGCGTGGTGGCCATTCTGGATGTGGGCAGTTCCAAGATCGCCTGCCTTGTGCTGCGGTTCGACGGCACCGGCAAGCTGGCCGATGATGGCTCGATCGGGTCGATGGCCGGGCAGACCGGGTTCAGGGTGATCGGGGCCGCGACCACGCGCTCGCGCGGGGTCCAATTCGGCGAGATCACCGCCATGCAGGAGACAGAGCGCGCCATTCGCACCGCGCTCCAGGCCGCCCAGAAGATGGCCGAAATCCGCGTCGACCATGTGATCGCCTGTTTTTCCGGTGCCAACCCGCGCTCTTACGGGCTGGATGCCGAGGTTGAACTGGATACGCAGGAGGTGACCGAAGCCGAGATCGGTCGCGTTCTGAACGCCTGCGAAGTGCCGGATTATGGCGCAGACCGCGAGGTGCTGCACGCCCAGCCGGTGAATTTCGCGCTCGATCACCGCTCTGGCCTGATCGATCCGCGCGGGCAGCTGGGGCAATCGCTGTCGGTAGACATGCATATGTTGACGGTTGATGGCACCGCCATCCAGAACCTCGTGCGCTGTATCAAGCGCTGTGATCTGGAATTGGCGGGGATCGCGAACTCGGCTTATGTGTCGGGTATCTCATCGTTGGTCGAGGACGAGCAGGAGCTTGGCGCCGCCTGCATCGATATGGGCGGCGGCACCACCAGCGTCTCGATCTTTATGAAGAAACACATGATCTATGCCGATTGCGTGCGCATGGGCGGGGATCATGTGACCGGCGATATCTCGATGGCGCTGGGGGTCCCGGCGGCCAATGCGGAACGGATCAAGACCTTTTCCGGCGGCGTGCATGCCACCGGGGCGGATGATCGCGACATGATCGATATCGGGGGCGAGACCGGCGATTGGGAACATGACCGGCGCAGCGTCAGCCGGGCCGAGTTGATCGGCATCATGCGGCCACGGGTCGAGGAAATCCTCGAAGAGGTGCGCGCCCGGCTCGACGCGGCGGGTTTCGACCATCTGCCCAGCCAGCAGATCGTGCTGACCGGCGGGGCCAGCCAGGTGATGGGTCTGGATGGGCTGGCCAGCCGCATACTGGGCCAACGTGTGCGGCTGGGTCGCCCGCTGCGGGTCCATGGTCTGCCGCAATCGGCCACCGGATCGGGGTTTTCCAGCGCCGTGGGGCTCAGCCTGTTTGCGGCGCATCCGCAGGATGAATGGTGGGATTTCGAGATCCCGGTTGACCGCTATCCGGCACGGTCCTTCAAGCGCGCGGTCAAGTGGTTCCGCGACAACTGGTAAGATGATGCGCCCGGCGATAGCGGTGCTGATCGGCTTGTTGGCGCCGGGGATGACCTCGGCCCAGACCCTGATCACCCCCGACGCGTTTCTGGACGAGGCGACGGGCAAGACGCTCAGCTTTTACGAGATCGAATCCGGTGAGCTGGTCGGGGTCGAGCAGTTTCTGAACCGTTCGCTGTCAGTCTGGAGGGAGCCGGGCCAGCCCTGCGTCTACGGCAAGATCACCACGCCTGAGGGGCGAATCTGCTTTGCCTACGACAATCGGCAGGGGCCGCCGGTCTGCTGGTGGCCATTCATGCGCGGTGATCAGCTGATGGTGCGGCTGGACGTATTGCTGAACGCGGAAATCCAGGAGGTCCGCGCCATCACCAGCGCGGGGATCGACTGTCCAAACGCCCCGACAAGCTAAAGAAACCGGTTGCGGCGCATCGCGTTATCCCGCAAAATATCCACAAGGTCCGGCAGAGACCCGTAGTAATTTCGGCGGCAGGCAGAGCAGTCGCCCCAAAAACTGAACCGAACCGCGCATCCGGCGCGACCGTGGCTCTTGCTGCGGCTGGATCGTCGTACTCTTGTGGTGGGTGCGCCCCAAGCCGCAAGATTTTCCTAGCTGTCCGAAATGAAGCGGCTCCCAGCGAAAATTCGCCCATATTTTGCGGTGTTTTTGCGTTTTTTTGGTGACGATCCCTCTGCATCACGGTAGGATTGGATGTGGATAGGTAAAATAACGCCCGCGAATGCGGGCATTTAGTACAGGCGGACAGAGTATGACACTGAACCTTTCGATGCCCGGTCAGGACGATTTGAAGCCCCGGATCACTGTATTCGGGGTCGGCGGGGCAGGCGGCAATGCCGTCAACAATATGATTGAAAAGCAGTTGGAAGGCGTCGAATTCGTCGTCGCCAACACGGATGCGCAGGCGCTGCAGCAAAGCCGCTCGGAAGCGCGGGTGCAGCTGGGCGTGAAAGTGACCGAAGGTCTGGGCGCAGGCGCCCGCCCGACGGTTGGCGCCGCTGCTGCCGAAGAAAGCATCGAGCAGATTGTCGATCACTTGGCAGGCGCGCATATGTGCTTCATCACCGCTGGTATGGGCGGCGGCACCGGCACAGGGGCGGCTCCGATCATCGCGCAGGCGGCGCGGGAGTTGGGCGTGCTGACCGTTGGCGTTGTGACCAAGCCCTTCCAGTTCGAAGGCGCCAAGCGCATGCGTCAGGCCGAGGACGGTGTTGAGAGCCTGCAAAAGATGGTCGACACGCTGATCATCATCCCCAACCAGAACCTCTTCCGTCTGGCCAATGAAAAGACCACCTTTACCGAGGCGTTCTCGATGGCCGATGATGTGCTCTATCAGGGTGTGAAGGGCGTGACCGACCTGATGGTGCGTCCGGGCCTGATCAACCTCGACTTTGCCGATGTCCGTGCCGTGATGGACGAAATGGGCAAGGCGATGATGGGCACCGGCGAGGCCGATGGCGAAGATCGCGCCATCCAGGCCGCCGAAAAAGCCATCGCCAACCCGCTGCTGGACGAAATCAGCCTGCGCGGGGCCAAAGGCGTGCTGATCAACATCACCGGCGCGCATGACCTGACCCTGTTTGAGCTGGACGAGGCCGCCAATCGCATCCGCGAGGAAGTGGACCCGGATGCCAACATCATTGTTGGCTCGACCCTGGATACGGCGATGGAAGGCAACATGCGCGTTTCGGTCGTGGCCACTGGCATCGACGCCACCGAGGGCGCCGCTGAAACCCCGGTTCCGCGCCGTCCGATGTCAGCGCCGCTCAAGCAGAAAGTCGACGCCGAAGAGGCCCAAGCCGATCCGGCGCCGCAGCCTGTCGCGGCCCAGACGCCGCAACCGGCGCAGGAACCGGCCCGCGTGGCAGAAGCCCCGGCAGAAGAGCCAGGCTTGTTTGATGGCGTTCCCGCACAACCCGCCGCGGCCCGTGCCGAGGTGGAAGAGGTCGAAAGCAGCCAGCCGGAGCAGGACGATGATGGTCTGCCCCAGCCGGTCTATCAGCCCCGGGTCCCGGCCTTTGAGCCGCGGACCGAGGCACATGATGCGCCGGTCGACAGCTTTGTCGCCCCCAAGGCACCAGCGCCGGGCACCCCGTCGCCCGAAGCCCTGCAGCGTCTGCAGGCGGCGACGCAGCACGTGCCCTCACAGCCAAGGCAGCCTGCGAGCCAGCCCGAACGCCTCGCGGCAGCCGTGCAGCAAGCGCAGGCCGACAAGCCGCGTTTCGGCTTCAACCGGCTGATCGACCGCATGACCGGCCACGCGGCGGACACCCCGGACGAGCGTTCCGCGCCGCCGGTGCGCCAGCAGCCCGTTCTGCGCCAGACTGACGCTGCGGCACATGCGCCGGTTGATCCGGACCCGGAACAGGAGCGGATCGAAATTCCGGCCTTCCTGCGCCGTCAGGCCAACTGATAACGGTCACAAAATTGATGAATTTGGCCACCTACGGGTGGCCTTTTTCTTTGAAAAAACAGTTAGTTGGCGGCCTGCAGGCGGGCTTCTGCCACTCTGTTACAAACATGTTTCATTTGGTTGCAAAGATTGAGTTGAGCCATAGCGACCCGTCCATTAGTTGATCTGGCAACACAGCTCACAGAGGCTGGAAACCGTCTCAAGAGGTCTCTCTTGCAACATACGCTGAAAACTCCGGTTACCTTCAAAGGTGTTGGTCTGCACGGCGGCGCGCGTGTGATGATGACCCTGCGCCCGGCGGCTGCCGGTCACGGCATCTGGTTCAAGCGGACGGATATCGAATTGGGCGACGCGATGATCCCGGCCATCTATGATCGGGTCGAGCGGATGCCGCTCTGCACCAAGCTGGTGAATGACAGCGGTGTGTCGGTTTCAACGGTGGAACATATTATGGCGGCATTGGCGGGCTGTGGTGTCCACAATGCGCTGATCGAAGTTGACGGGCCCGAAGTTCCGATCATGGACGGCTCGTCGGTCGCATTCGTGCGCGGCATCATGGCAAAAGGGGTACGCCAGCAGGCCGCGCCGGTTTTGGCTTACGAGGTTGTGAAACCTGTCACTGTAGAAAAAGACGGAGCCAAGGCCACATTGCTGCCCGCTGACCGGCTGGAGATCGACTTCAGCATAGACTTCGACGACGCCGCCATCGGGCAGCAAACCAAAAAGCTCGACATGTGCAACGGCACATTCGCCCGCGAGCTGTGCGACAGCCGGACGTTTTGCCGCAAGGCGGATGTGGACATGATGCGCGAGAACGGCCTGGCGCTTGGTGGCACGCTCGACAATGCGGTTGTGGTCGATGGGGACATCGTGATGACCCCCGGTGGCCTGCGCCACGAGGACGAGGCCGTGCGCCACAAGATGCTGGACGCGCTTGGCGATCTCTACATGGCCGGTGGTCCGATTCTGGGTCGCTATGTCGGTGAGAAGGCTGGTCATTCCATGACCAACACGCTGCTGCGGGCGCTGTTTGAAACACCCGGCGCGGTGCGTCCGGTTCTGTGTGATGCGGAAACCACCGCCCGTTTGCCCGGCCAGGGTCTGGTCTGGACCGAGATCCCGCTGGTGGCCTGACGCTTTTGCCGGGCCATCAAACTTGTGACCTCCTGCGCGTTTTAAGACGTTTTGCACCCGAAGCTTATGTGCTAGACCAAGCCCCATACGGGTTATTCGCCCCAATGCAGGACGACAAGGAATAGTGGGAATGATTGGCAGCAGGGCAGGGGCCAAATTACTTGGCGCACTTCTTGTGGCAGTTTGTTTGACGGCCTGTGGCAATCGCGGTGGGGCGGATCGCACGCAGAATCTGGACGGCTTCACGCCGGAGCAGATTTTTGAACGCGGCGAATTCGAGCTTTCGCAGGAACGTGCCGAGGACGCCGCCTACTACTTCTCCGAGATCGAACGGCTGTATCCCTATTCCGACTGGGCCAAGCGGGCGCTGATCATGCAGGCCTTTGCCTTCCATTCGGGTCGCGACTATGTCGAAAGCCGCGCCGCCGCGCAGCGCTATATCGACTTCTACCCAACCGATGAGGATGCCGCCTATGCGCAGTATCTTCTCGCACTCAGCTACTATGACCAGATAGACGAGGTTGGCCGTGATCAGGGCCTGACCTTCCAGGCGTTGCAGGCGCTACGCACGGTGATCGAGGTCTATCCCGACAGCCAATACGCCACCTCGGCGATCCTGAAATTCGATCTGGCCTTTGACCATCTTGCCGGCAAGGAGATGGAAATTGGCCGCTATTACCTGCGCAAGCAGCACTATACCGCCGCCATCAACCGATTCCGTGTCGTGGTCGAGGATTTCCAGACCACCACCCACACCGCCGAGGCGCTCTACCGTCTGGTCGAGGCCTATCTGTCGCTGGGTCTGGTCAACGAGGCGCAGACCGCAGGCGCGATCCTGGGTTACAACTACCAGTCGACCGATTGGTATCAGGATGCCTATAAGCTGCTGACCTCGCGCGGGTTGGAGGCTCGGTCTCGCGGCAATAACTGGCTCAGTCAGATTTATCGCCAGTCGATCAAGGGGCAATGGCTCTGATCATGGCTGCGTGACGGACGGACCGATGCTGCGCGCGCTTGATATCCGGGACATGCTGATCATTGACCGGCTGGACTTGCAGTTCCAGCCGGGTCTCAACGTGCTGACCGGTGAAACCGGCGCGGGCAAGTCGATCCTGCTCGACAGTCTGGGTTTTGTTCTGGGCTGGCGGGGCCGCGCCGAACTGGTCCGTCAGGGCGCCGCACAGGGCGAGGTGGTGGCCGAGTTCGAACTGCCCGAAGGGCACGCTGCCCATGCGGTTCTGGCCGAAGCCGGACTGCCCGGCGGGGCCGAATTGATCCTGCGCCGCATTAACACCGCCGAGGGGCGCAAGACCGCCTGGGTCAATGACCGCCGCTGCTCGGGTGAGGTATTGCGGGCACTGTCAGACACGCTGATCGAGTTGCATGGCCAGCATGATGACCGTGGCCTGCTGAACCCGCGCGGCCACCGGGCCATGCTCGATGCCTTTGCCGGTCTTGAAGTGCCACTTGCGACCTGCCGCGCCGCCTGGCGCCGCCTGTCCGAGGCGCAGCGCGCATTGACCGAAACCCGCGCCGCACTCGACGCGATGCGGACCGAAGAAGAGTTTCTGCGCCACGCCGTCGCAGAGCTGGATGATCTTGATCCGCAGCCGGGGGAGGATGCCGAGCTCGATGCGCGCCGCCGCCTGATGCAGGGGGCCGAGAAGATCCGCGATGATGTGGCGCGCGCGCAGGCGCTGATCGGGTCAGAAGGGGCCGAAACCGCCCTTGGTGACGCGCTGCGCTGGCTGGAAAGCGTCTCAGACAAGGCAGATGGTCAGTTGGAACAGCCCATCGCGGCCCTTGGCCGCGCACTGATCGAGCTGGGCGAGGCGCAAACCGGGGTCGATGGGTGCCTTGATACGCTCGATTTCAATCCCGCCGATCTGGAGCAGGCCGAAGAACGCCTGTTCGCGATCCGCGCACTGGCCCGCAAACATGGCGTTGCCAGCGACGAGTTGGGCACATTCGCCGAGGGGTTGCGCCACAAGCTCACGGCGCTGGATGCAGGCGATGCCGATCTGCTGTCCCGCGAAGAGGCGCTGAGGGCGGCACAAACCGCCTATGACAGCGCCGCAAGCACCTTGAGCGCGGCGCGCAAGGCGGCAGCGGCGCGGCTGAACGCGGCCGTGATTGCCGAGCTTGCCCCGCTCAAGATGGAACGCGCGGTCTTTGCCACCCAAATCAGCGCGGGCGAGCCGGGCCCCGAGGGGCGCGACAGCGTGGCCTTTACCGTCGCCACCAATCCCGGCGCGCCTGCCGGTCCGCTTAACAAGATCGCCTCGGGCGGGGAACTCAGCCGCTTTCTGCTGGCGCTCAAGGTCTGTCTGAGCGGTGAGGGGGGCGAGCGCACTATGATCTTTGACGAGATCGACCGGGGCGTTGGTGGTGCCACCGCAGATGCGGTGGGGCGCAGGCTGGCCGCGCTGGCGGGAGCGGGGCAGGTGCTGGTGGTCACTCATTCCCCGCAGGTTGCCGCGCAAGGCGCGCATCACTGGCGTGTGCAGAAACAGGTCGAGGGCGGCGCGACGTTGTCCACCGTCATCCCGCTCGGCCCCGATGACAGGGTGGACGAGATCGCGCGCATGGTGGCGGGTGACACAATCACCGATGCGGCCCGCGCCGCTGCGCGCGCCCTGCTGGAGGCCTGATCGCGCAACACTGGCCCATTAATCCCGCCCGGCTCCGCAATCACGCTTTTCTGCATGATCCGCGCTGCTTACCATGGGCCAAGCGAAAACTCTGATCACCGATGGCCCAATCCACCCGCACCCTGATCCTTGAACAGCTGAAATCGGCCAGGACGGCAATCGCCGGTGGCTGGGAGGTGATGCGTCAACGTGGCCCCAGCCAGGTGCAGTTCTGGTTCATCGCCCTGCTGATCGGCATTGCCGCAGGCTTCGCCGCCTTGGGCTTTCGTGTGGCGATCACCGAGCTGCAGTCGTTCCTATACGGTGCGGATGACAGGCTGCGCCTGCACAGCTTCGCGGCGGGCCTGCCATGGTACATGCTACTGCTGATCCCGACACTGGGCGGTCTGCTGGTGGGGCTGATCTTTTACTGGTTCACCGATGATGGCCGCGTCCGTTCGGTCGCGGATGTGATCGAGGGGGCGGCACTAAATGACGGGCGGGTCGAGACGCGGGCAGGGATTGCCTCGATGTTTGCCTCGCTCATCACGCTCAGCTCAGGCGGCTCCAGCGGGCGGGAAGGGCCAGTGGTGCATATGGCGGGCGTCATCTCGACCTGGGTCAGCAACCGGATGGATGCTGACGGCATCACCGGGCGCGATCTGCTGGGCTGCGCCGTGGCCGCCGCCGTTTCGGCCAGTTTCAACGCGCCCATCGCAGGTGCGCTGTTTGCTTTGGAGGTGGTGCTGCGGCATTTCGCGGTGCATGCCTTTGCCCCCATCGTCATCGCCTCGATCGCGGGCACGGTGATCAACCGGCTGGCCTATGGCGATGTGACCGAGTTCCTGCTCAAAACCCCCGGATCGCTGCAATTCTATGTCGAGCTGCCCGCTTTCCTGATCCTCGGTCTGGTCTGTGGCATGGTCGCGCTGCTGGTCATGCGCTCGATCTTTCTGGCCGAGGATGTGGGCAGCCATATCCAGGCGCGGCTGCGCCTGCCGCCCTGGCTGCGCCCGGCTGTTTCGGGTGCAATGCTGGGCGGGATCGCGATCTGGTTCCCGCATATCATCGGCGTCGGATATGAGACCACCTTGCGCGCGCTAAGCGGCGATCTGCTTTTGCATACGGCTGTGGTCTTCGCCATCGTCAAGACCGCCGCGCTGGCCATCACCATGGGCGGGCGCATGGGGGGCGGGGTGTTCTCGCCCGCGCTGATGATCGGGGCACTGACCGGGCTGGCCTTTGGCCTGATCGCCACTGGGCTGCTGCCAAGCGTATCGGGCACGCATACGCTTTATGCCTTTGCCGGGATGGGCGCGGTGGCCGCCGCGGTGCTGGGCGCGCCGATTTCGACCACGCTGATCGTGTTCGAGCTGACCGGCGATTGGCAGATCGGTCTGGCGGTGATGGCCTCGGTCTCGACCTCGACCGCTTTGGCCTCGCGGCTGGTGGACCGCTCCTTCTTCCTGACGCAGCTGGAGCGGCGTGATATTCACCTTGCCGCCGGGCCGCAGGCCTACCTGCTTGCGATGATGCGCGCAGGCGCTGTCATGCGCCCGCTGGGTGATCCCAACGGGCCCTCACCCGAGGAGTGCCAGTCCCTGCTCGACAAGGGTCTATGCATCCACGCCCGCTCGACCCTGGAAGCGGCAATGCCGATCTTTGAGCGTGACGACCTGGCCTGGATACCGGTTGTCACCATCGAAGATGAGGCGGAAACCCCGGTCGGCGCGCTTTATCATATCGATGCGCTCAAGGCCTATAACCGTGCCTTGGCAGCCACCGCCGCCGAGGAGCACTCGTGAGTTCCGCAGCCTCAGATCTGTTCGACTTTGACGGAATCGCTTAGCACAAAGGCAAGATGCTCGCGGATTTCTGTTACCGCGTCGATCGGGTTCTCATAGCTCCAGACCGCGTTTTCGGTCACGGAAGAGCGGTTCACGATCGAGAAATAGGTGGCATCGCCCTTGCCCGGGCAATGGGTTTGCTTGTCAGAAGGATCAAGAAAGGCCATCGCGATGTCCTCGCGCGGGAAATATATCACGGGTGCCAGATCCCCTTCGCTCAACTCCAGCGCATTCACCGATTCACCCAGAATCGCACCGCCCGAGCGGACGGTCCACCTGCCGGGTGCCTTACGGATCGTGATCGGTCCAGCCATGTTTTCTTCCTTCTATCGTGTCTCGTGTTTCATTTCCTGTAGGCGCCCAACGCTCCCTTGCGGGGCCGTTTTCGCCCAACATTGCGTGTTAGCGCGGCATTTTGCATCCGGCCGCACGCAATATGCGCCTTTGCAGCGCGCAGATGACACCCGAAATGTGACAGGCAGATGTCAGATCGGGCGGGTTGCGGCATCCAACCACATGCGAGCGGCGCTGCCTAGTCTCGGGCCGATCTTTGTCGCCACGTCGCTGTGATAAGCGTTGAGCCAGGCGATTTCTTCAGACGTCATCATCGCGGGCAGGATCAGCCGCCGGTCAATGGGCACGAAGGTCAGCGTGCGCCAGCACAGCATTGCACGTTCCGCGTCACCGCCGGGCAGGGGGGTGGCCTCTTCCACCACCACCAGATTCTCGATGCGGATGCCGAACGCGCCCTCGCGGTAATAGCCCGGTTCATTGGACAGGATCATCCCCGGCTCGAAGGGCACATGGCTGGTGCGGGCCAACCGCTGGGGGCCTTCATGCACGCTCAGATAGGCGCCCACACCATGGCCGACCCCGTGGTTGAAATCCTGCGCCGCCGCCCAGAGCGGCTGGCGCGCGACAGATTCGATGTCCCGCCCGGCCAGACCCACCGGCCAGCGCAGCATCGACATCGCCATCATGCCGCGCAGCACGCGGGTGAAGCAGGCTTTCTCCTCTTCGCCGACCTCCCCGATGGCAATCGTGCGGGTGATGTCGGTAGTGCCGTCCAGATATTGCCCGCCACTGTCGAGCACCAGCAGATGGCCGTTCTGCAGCCGACTATCCGTTTCTTCGGTCACCCGGTAATGCATGATCGCGCCGTTGGGGCCGGTGCCCGCGATGGTGTCAAAGCTGATATCGCGTAGCGCGTTATCTTTGCGCCGCTCCGCCTCAAGCCGAGTCACCACCTGCGTTTCGGTGACTGTTCCGGGGTTTTGATCGTCAAGCCAAGCGAGCAGTTCCACCACCGCTGCCGCATCGCGCAGATGCGCCTCGGCGCTGCCCTTGATCTCGGCAGCGTTCTTGCGCGCCTTGGGCAGGGCGCAGGGATCGCCACCGTTGATCAGCCTGTCGTTCAGTCGGTCGGCCACGATCTGCGGCACGGTGCCCATATCGACGCTGACAGGTCCGTCCAGCGCTGCCACCGCCTCCAGAAACCCTTCGGGCTCATGTTGGGTGACATGACCACCCAGATGGTCCCGCACATCGTCCAGCTTGGTTGAAGCCATGAACAGATCGACCCGCGCATCGTCATGCAGGATCGCAAAGCCATGCGCCACCGGGTTGCGCGGAATATCCGAGCCACGAATGTTGAGTAGCCACATGATCGAGTCGGGCAAGGTGATCACCGCCGCCTTGTGCCCTTTTTCGCGCAGGCCCTCTGCCAGCCGCGCGCATTTGTTGTCGGCGCTTTCACCCGCGAATTCCAGCGCATGCGGTTTGACCGGCTGCATCGGCGGCGCGGGCTGATCCGGCCAAACCCGGTCCACCAGATTGTCACTGCGCACTAGTTCGATCCCCGAGCTCTCCAGATCCTTCTGCGCCTGCTTGATCTGCCCGGCGGCATGCAGCCACGGATCGAAGCCGACCTTGCCGCCCTTTGGCAGATGCTCTTTCAGCCAGTCAGTCAGGCCCACATCCGGCCAGGGAACCGGCGTGAAGACCTCTGCCACCTGGGCCTTGACCTGGGTGCGATAGCGCCCGTCGACAAAGACGCCAGCGATGTTTGCAAGCACAACACAGAACCCCGCCGAGCCGGTAAAGCCCGTCAGCCAGGCCAGCCGGTCGTCGCGCGGGGCGACATATTCGCCCTGATGAGCATCGGCGCGCGGAATCAGGAACCCGTCCAGACCGGCGCCGTCCAATTCACTGCGCAGAGCTGCCAGACGCGGCGGACCCTGTTCCGGCCGGGCGGTGACTTCGAAATTCTGGAACATCTGCGCCTCGCTCTTGTGACTGTGGCCCGAAGGTGAGCGTCGCGGCCAAAAATGTCCAGCCTGCCCGGCGTATCTTGGCAAGCTGCGGCGGTGGGGTATCATGGCGCCATGAGGATATGTTTTTTGCTTGCGGTCCCGCTGTTGGCGACACCGCTTCTTGCACAGGAAGAACCCGGAGACTTGCCGCTGGATCAGCGCGCGCAGGTTCTGTCGGCCGAGGCCGTGCTGAAGGACATGCAGGACCCCAATCGTCCGGGCGAGGCCGAGATCTCACCGCTCTATCCTGTCAAGGGCGGCTACAAGATGTGCGCGACTACCGATGCGTACAACTCGTCAGGCACCTATATTGGTCGCGACTATTGGGAGATCACGCTGGATGCGGACGGGCAGGAGGTCGTCGGCACCCGAGACGTCACCGGCCTGAACTCGCCATGCTATGGGGCCGACTACAAACCATTCGAACAGTTGATCGACGGCGCCAAGTAACAAGCTTCGCCCAACAAGGCGTTGCGAAACGCCCTGTCCAGGCAGCTTTCCAGAAACCCGTTCGAACGGGCCTGATCAACTCGCCCGTTTGATTCCCATCACCCGTGCACGGGCGCGCGGGTCGCTGTCGAACAGCGCGGCGAGTTGTTCGGTCATCGCGCCCGCCAGTTGCTCCACATCGGTGATCGTGACCGCGCGGTCATAGTAGCGCGTCACATCATGGCCGATGCCGATCGCCAGCAATTCCACCTGTTTGCGTTTCTCGACCATGGCGATCACGTCGCGCAGGTGTTTCTCAAGGTAGTTTGCCGGGTTCACGCTGAGCGTGGAATCATCCACCGGCGCGCCGTCAGAGATCACCATCAGAATCTTGCGGGCCTCATTGCGCGCCACCATTCGCCGGTGCGCCCATTCCAGTGCCTCGCCGTCGATGTTTTCCTTCAGCAGCCCCTCTTTCATCATCAGCCCCAGATTGGGCCGGGTGCGCCGCCAGGGCGCATCCGCCGATTTATAGATGATATGGCGCAGGTCGTTCAGACGCCCGGGCTGCTGCGGGCGGCCATCGTTCAGCCACGCCTCGCGCGCCTGACCGCCTTTCCATGCCCGCGTGGTAAAGCCGAGGATTTCCACCTTCACATTGCAGCGTTCCAGCGTGCGCGCCAGAACATCGGCACAGATCGCCGCGATTGAGATCGGACGGCCCCGCATCGAGCCGGAATTGTCCAGCAGCAGCGTCACCACCGTGTCGCGGAATTCGGTATCCTTCTCGACCTTGAAGCTCAGCGGCGTGGTGGGGTTGGCCACAACCCGCGCCAGGCGGCCCGCGTCCAGAATGCCCTCTTCGCGGTCGAACTCCCAGCTTCGGTTCTGCTGCGCCTGCAGGCGGCGCTGCAGCTTGTTGGCCAGCCGCGACACCGCGCCTTTTAAGGGCTCAAGCTGCTGGTCCAGATAAGCGCGCAGCCGCTCCAGTTCGACCGGTTCTGCCAGATCCTCGGCGGCAATCTCCTCGTCGTGATCGGACAGGTAAACCTTGTAATCGGGGTCGGCCTCGGAGGCCGGGGGCGGGGCGGGCGGCTCCAGCGGGGCCTCGCCCTCGGGCATCTCGGTCTCTTCGCCCATCTCGTCCTCGGCCATCTCGTCCATCGAGACCTGGGCCTGAGACTGGTCCTGCTGTTCTTCCTGGGTCTGTTCGGGGTTGGCGTCGGCGTCCTGTTCGTCCTGATCATCCTGACCGGTGCTGTCGGGATCGGGCTGTTCGTCCGCGTCGTCTTCGGCCTGATCCTCCTGATCGTCATCCAGATCGTCAGGGTCGTCCCCCAACTGGTCGCCATAACCCAGATCCTCGATCACCTGCCGGGCGAATTTCGCAAATGCCGCCTGATCGGACAGCATATCCTGCAGGTTCTCAAGCGTGCCGCCAGCCTGTTCCTCGATGAAGCCGCGCCACAGGTTCATGACACTCTCGGCCGCTTGCGGCAGGTCGCGGCCGGTGGCCAGATGCCGGATCAGATAGCCCGCCGCCACCGGCAGGGGCGCCTCTGAGGGCTGCCTGCACTGATCATAGCCGCGCCGGATCGCCTCATGAGTGATCTTGACGTCGATATTGCTGGCAGTGCCGGGCATGTCGCGCGCGCCCATCGCCTCGCAGCGGGCGGTTTCCATCGCTTCGTAAAGATCGCGCGCCATGTCGCCGGGAGGAGCGTAGCGGTTATGGGTCGCTTCGTCGTGATATTTGAGTTGCAGGGCCAGCGCATCCGCCGTGCCGCGCGCCAGCAGCACCTCGTCCCGGGTCATCCGACGGCTGACCTGCGGCAGGCGCATGGAATCACCGGTGACACCCGAAGGATCGACCGAATAGCTGACGCTCAGCTCGGGGTCATCAGCCATGACCTTGGTGGCCTCGGCCAGCGCCTTCTTGAACGGATCAGCGGGGTTGTCGTTGGGTTTGCTCATGGCGGTGCGGCCCGGAATAGTTTCAGGCCCGCAACCTAGAGCCAAGCGCGGGCAATGACCAGTGGGTGCCGCGCTATCCGGCGCAAAATCGACCGCTCAGAGCAGCACCGCGCGGCAGCTGGAAATACGCTGGAGCATCGCCTCGCGGGCCAGTTCGGCGCGGCGTGGGTCAAAACTGTGATCAACATCGGCCAGCAGCGCCGCGATCTCGACCCAGCCCTGGCTGCGCCAGCGGCGCGGCAGGGTTTCGGGCACGCCTTCGGACAGGGCCTTGGGCAGGACCGTGTCCAGCAAAACCTGGAACTCATCGCTCAGCCGCGCATTGTCGTGTGCTTCGGCCTCGCTGAGCGCCCGCTGCCGGGTTGCCAGCGCGTCCAGCCGCCCCGAACAGGTGGCAAAAAGCTCGGCTCTTTCATAGGCGCGCACAGGCAGCGATGAGGCTGACACAGGCAGAAACAGCATCGCCACAGCGCCCAATATGGGGATCACTCTTGCTGTCATGTAACAAGTTTATGACAGCAAATCTTTCGATCAACCTAATCCCCACATTGGTGAGGCTTGCAGGTCAAAATGTGAGCAAAACCGGGCAAAGTCGCCGGGTAATGTCATGTATTGTTTCAGAAAGTGAGCCAATCAGCGGTCAAGTCCGCTCAAAGCGCCCGCTCTCCCGCCGCAAGACCGGCCAGCACATCCACATGCACATCCAGCGCGTCGACCACCTTGTAGCCCGGATCCCGCCCGTCAAAGGCGAGGTTCAGATCGGTGCCCGCCAGAACCACGGCATCTGCACCCTGCTCCTCGACCAAGCGCTGCCCGGCCTCCAGAAACAGCACCCGCTGCGCCTCCGAGCAGGTCCCCGCGACCGCAATATCCAGATAGCTCTGTCCCAATTGGTCGATCTCATCTTCGAGGGCTACCGCGTGCGTGCGGGCCAGTTGCCCATAGAGCTTGGTCCTCATCACCACCCGCGTGCCCAGGAGGCCCACCTTACTCAGCCCCTGTGAAACGAAATACTCATCAAGCGGCTCCACCGCCGAGATCAGAGGCAGCGAAGACAGCGCCTGTGTCTCGGCAAAACAGAAATGCCCGCCCAGCGAGGTGATCGCCGCACACTCCGCCCCCGCCGCCTTTAGCCGGTCGATCAGCGGCGCAAACACCCGCGCCTGTTCCTCGCGTCGGTCGTTGGTGTTGTTGGCAATCAGCGTGCTGGTCTCTGCCTGCACGATAGTCAGGTCCAGCGGTTTGCCGCGCTTTGCCATCGCAGAGGCCAGCTTCTGGTAGTAGGCGATCGTGGCCGCTACGCCTATGCCGCCGATCAACCCAATATGCATAATCGCCTCCCTGCATCATTTCGCAAAAGACGCATAGGCTGGCGTGGCAAGTCAAATCAGGTCTTGTGATGCGCGCCATTCCCGAGGGCTATCGAAACTCTGCCGCGCCCTTGGGAACCTCTCGGCGTTGACGCTCTTACCCCAAGCTCGAGCTTGCCGCGCTTTCCGGCAGTTCCTCGTCAAAGCAGCGCTGGTAGAATTCAGCCACGGTCTGGCGCTCCAGCTCGTCGCATTTATTCAGGAAGGACAGCCGGAACGCATAGCCCACATCGCGGAAGATCTCGGCGTTTTGCGCCCAATTGATCACGGTCCGGGGGCTCATCACCGTCGAGAGGTCGCCATTCATGAAGGCAGTTCGGGTCAGGTCGGCCACGGTCACCATCTGGCTGACGATCTTGCGGCCCTTTTCAGTGTTGTAATGCGGCGCCTTGGACAGAACGATCATCGTCTCGGCGTCATGGCTGAGATAGTTCAGCGTCGCGACCAGCGACCAGCGGTCCATCTGCGCCTGGTTGATTTGCTGCGTGCCGTGATAGAGCCCCGTCGTGTCGCCCAGACCCACTGTGTTGGCGGTGGCGAACAGGCGGAAATTGGGGTGCGGGGTGATGATCTCGTTCTGGTCCAGCAGGGTCAGCTTGCCGTCATGTTCCAGCACCCGCTGGATCACGAACATCACATCCGCGCGGCCCGCGTCATATTCGTCAAAGACGATGGCGACGGGGTTGCGCAGCGCCCAGGGCAGGATGCCCTCGTGGAACTCGGTCACCTGTTTGCCGTCGCGCAGTTTGATGGCGTCCTTACCGATCAGGTCGATCCGGCTGATATGACTGTCGAGATTGACCCGCACGGCAGGCCAGTTCAGGCGAGCGGCGACCTGTTCGATGTGGGTCGACTTGCCGGTGCCGTGATAGCCCTGGATCATCACGCGGCGGTTATGGGCAAAGCCTGCAAGGATCGCCAGCGTGGTGTCGGGGTCGAACTTGTAGGTCGGGTCGATCACCGGCACTCGGTCGCTGCGCTCTGCAAAGCCCTTGACGGTCATGGGGGTGTCGATGCCGAACACCTCGCGCACCGAGATTTCCTCGGTCGGTTTTGCATTGATGTCGATTGCGCCGTCAGCCATGCCCGTGGTCCTTATCCTCTGCCCCGCTGCGGGGGTCCGAACGCGCCTGTCGTGCAACATAATGAGGGCAAGGGCAAGGGGCCGCGGTGGTCAATTTCCGCCGCTGCCGGATTCAACCGGCCCGATCGGCTGGAAAGTTGCCCCGCGAAAGTTAAGGCGCGCGCGGTGTCTCCTGCGGTTGCAGGCGGCCCTGCAGGAAGGCTTCCATCCTGTGCAGGGCGGCGAGGACCGCATCAAAGGAATATCCAAACAGGAAACAGGCCAGGAAGATCAGCGTCGGGTTGCTCTGCTCATTGATCGAGAACACATTGGCCGGGATGAACAGCATCGATAAGGTCATTGCCGCAAAGGCACCGAACAGGATGCGCAGGAAGGCGCGCGCCGGGCCTAGATCGGACAGGGCCGGGGTCAGCACCCGCACCAGACAGAACAGCGCCGCCCCAAGCGAGCCGTAAACCATCGGCAGCGCGAAGCGGTTGGCCAATGAGATCTTGGCCTTCAACTCTTCGGCCGATTGCAGGAGTTGCAGACGGGTGACGATGTGATCGGCCGGGTTGGAGCGCGAGTTGCGCCCGGTCTTTTTCGAGATTTCCCGCACGATCTCAAGGAACCCGTCATGGCCCGCCAGCGCGATCTGCACCAGTGAAGATTGCTGCGCCGTCTCGTTGGCACTGGCAGGCTGCGCACCGGCTTCGCCCGCGGGCGTAGCAGTGGCGGCATTTGCGGCGCGGGCCATCTGCCGTGTTGTCTCACGCTCGATCTGGGTGACAGTGCTCATGACGTCGCTTGCCGCAGACAGGGTCTGCTCGCGCCCAAGCGACGGTCCGATTATGCCAAGCGCGCCCTGTTGCGTTGCCGCCTGGGCGTTGAGCGTTGATGGGGGAGGGAGCGGGCGGCGCTGGGGCGGGAAAAGCTTGGCGGAAATGCCGTTGGCGGACTCTCGCGTGGCGATCAAAACGTCGAACCGTTGCGAGGCGCTGGCACTTTCGGCGCGCAGGGCTTCCTCTTGATAGTGGTAGGCCTTGAGTCGGCTCATCGTCTCGTTGAACAGTTTTTGCGCTGGCGCGCTTGAGGCGGGATTCGCTCCGTCCCGACCATTGGTTTCGATGGCCCGCGCCACCACGATCAGATCGCGCACCTCTTCGTGGATGTCGGTGGCGATATGGTCGTCAAGCCGGGAGAGCAGCAGATTGGCGCTGAACGACCAGTGAGTGTAATGCATCGCCAGCAGGAGCAGCATGATCGCGATCCCCGGCAGCACCCAGCGTTGCCAGAACCAAGGCCAGCTTTGCCTGGTTCTGTTGAGAGCGCGAGGAAGCCAGGTGGCCCAGGTCAGGTCCTGCTCTTCTTCGGCACTGGGCTTGCGATACCGAGCCGAAGGGTTGCTGATGCGCACCGGCGAGTCTCCGTCCAGGATGCGGGTCAGGGTATAATCGTCGATATCGCGGCAGGTATCGCGCATTGCCTTGCGCAATTCTACCAGATGTTGTGGCTTGATCTGGCTGGGGCTGCCGTCAAACGGGGCCAGCGCGTCGATGAGCTTGTCGGATTTGTCGCCGCCGCGACCAGTCAGCATACAATAGGTGCGCGTCGCGCGCGCCGCCGTCAACAGGTCACGGACCTCGGGTTTTTCCGTTAATTTCATGCGACCCTCCGGTCAGTTCTGGATCCCCTCCATCCAGCCATCTTCGGTCAGGCATGAACAAATCGAGCCCGGGTAACCCGTCGATGGGGGAATGCACCATTGGCCGCTCGGCAGAATACAGGCCCCGATCGGATAGGATTGGGCATTAAGCGACGCGCCGATAGAAATCAAAAGGCCAAGGAAAATGGCCAGACACAAAACAGTTTTCATCAGGAGACCTCTGGCAAAGAGACCTTGTAAATACAGGGTAAATTACCGAAAGTTGCGCGTTTTGGCAAGTTTCCACCTAAATGCGAACCCACACACCCCATCGTACCCAGCCCGGAAGGCACAAGCGAACCAAGTCCGAAGCGTCACAAAATGCGCCTACTTGAAGTTCCGGCTGTCCTTGATCTGATCCCAGGCCCAGACCACTTCCTGCAGTTGTTCTTCCTGGCTGCGGTCGCCGCCATTCATGTCCGGGTGCAGTACCTTGATCAGCTTCTTATAGGCCTTGCGCACATCGGCCTTGCTCCAGTGATCCTGCGCTTCCAGGATCTCCACCGCGCGGCGCTCAGTGGGGGGCAGGCGCTTGGTGCCGGTTGACCCGCGACCGGGGTTCTGGGTGGCATTGGCCCCTAACACCTGATGAGGATCTTCGATGCCCAGCCGCGCCCAGGCCTTGGCCTCGGGGTCTCCCATGGGGCGGGTCTTGCGCTCCCACACCTTGTCCTTGGACATCTGGGCGTTCAACTCGGCTTCGGTAGTGCCGTCGAAGAAATTCCATTTCTGGTTATATTCGCGCACATGCTGCTGGCAGAACCAGTAGAAGTCATCCAGCACATCCGGTGCCTTGGGCGCGCGGAACTTGCCTGCCTCCTCACAACCCGGATGGTCGCAGACGCGCACCGAGGTTTCGGAGGCACCGGACATGCCCCGCCGACCGCGCGGGTTTTTCTTCTTGGCAGAAGAGACGGACATGTCGAAACCAAACGGATCGGATTTGGACATCAGGGGCACCTTTCGAACACGGCTTCACGACTCGGAGGCAGCAGTTTAATCCAAGTGACGGAAGATAGAAGAGGGGGCGGCAATTATTTTGCCGACTGACGAAAGATGACCATAACCGACGAAATCCGCAACTGCCTGCAACAGGCGTTTTCCCCGCGCGAGCTGGAGGTGGTCGATGACAGCGAAAGCCATCGCGGCCATGCGGGGTTCCGCGAGGGGGGGCAGTCGCATTTTAACGTGCGCATCCGGGCCGAGGCCTTTGCCGGTCAGTCCCGTATCGCCCGTCACCGGGCCGTGCATGCTGCCCTGGGCGATATCGTCGGGCGCATTCATGCGCTGGCGCTCGATATTGACGCCTGACGCACCGCCGCGAGGCGGCTTAGTTCTCCGATGACCCGCCCTTATCGCGTTGTGCCGAGGGCTGCACCACCAGCGGCGGCGTTCGCGTGCCCGCGTCATTTTCAGGGCGGTTCAGCGGCGGGTCGTTGACCTCTTCGGCGATCGGAGCAGGGGCGCGGGTATCCTCGGGGCCGGGAATCGGGCGGGCGATCGGGATGCCATCGGCGTCATGTTTGGGTGCCTCCAACGGCTGGGCCACCAACACCGCGCGCTCGTCTTCGGCGTCCAGCAGACGGCGAAAGATCAGCACGTTGCGCCAATTGGTGGTCGACCCGGTCAGGCCGGATTTCTCCTCGCTGGGCAGCAGTTCCGCCCGCTGATATTCCCACCCTTCCGCGGCCTGCAGGTTCAGCAGTTCTTCGACGGACAGCGCAAACCGTCCCTCGGGCGTCTTGATGCCTTTTGCCTTGGTGCCCTTTGCTGGGGCGGGGACAACTTTGTATTCGTAGCGGGCCATCATATTCTCCAGTTGCCGGAGCGGTGTAACAAGATTGCCCCGGCACGAAAAGTCCTGCCGTTGCGCAGGACCGCCAAAGCCCCGGCTTTCGCCCGTCGCAGGAGGGGATGCGCAAAACACCGCCCGTCGCGCGGCCCGACCCGCAACAGGTGATTTTCCCCGCCATTCCGCCTAAACAGGAGGCGGGTCAACCGGACCCGGCTTATCGGAAAGACATGCTCACCATGAATTACATCCCCTTTGCCGCCGCCCTCCTGATCGCTACGCTGCCCGGTTGCGACACCAGCCCCTCCTCTGGCCCCCCAAGCTACGGCCCGCCCGAAGCCTCGGGTCTGGTTACCGCACGGCCTTATCCGGATGACGATGGCGTTTGTCAGGTGATCGGAGAAAACGCCCTGACCGTCGAATATCTCGGCGACGCTTCGACCCTCGTCGGCTGCCCGGTGGTCGAGACCGTGGCGGTGGAAGAAGTCCTCTCCGAAGGCGCAACCCAGGTCGACACGATCGGAGAATGGGTCCTGCTGATGGTGCCGACGGGGTGATAGGGACAAGTAGAGGCGTTTTCTTCGATATCGCCTAAGTGATCCAGATCGCGGTCCGGTCAGAGTCGCGTTCACCTTTCAGTTAGTGAGCGGCTTCGCTATGCCAAGCGCTGCTTAAGCAGGGCGACCAAGTTCGATAGCGTATCGTGTGCTTCAAGCAATTGATGGTCCAGATAGACTTCTTCGCCGATTTCAATTTGAACAACAACCTGATCAACGCCGCCGTATCTGCCTTCACCATAGCTTCCGAGACCAAAGCGTTTTGGCTTTGAGACGATCTGATCTGATCGATTAATCAGCGGTTTGCCGCGAGTCAAAATCGCGTGTTTGTTTGCCTTGGCGACGTCAAGAATGATCCTGAAACCGGTACAGTTCTCCGCAATACGATGCCTGAAACTGCTATCATCAGGTTTCGCGGGATCACCTTCTTCATTCCACCCTAGCAATTTGAATGGGTTGATGTTGTTCTCCACAGCTTGCGCATAGATTTGTGCTGCAAGAGCATCAACTACCATGACCGCCAAAAATGCGCGCCGCACGCAGGAAAACTCTGCAGCAAATTCGGCAAGGGTTGGCACGACCATTTCTCTATCAAACTGGCTAGCATCAGTCATGTAGTTGCCTCTTTCTTGTTGCTCACCTGGCTAGCTGCGGAGCCCCCAGAACACAAAAGGACGCCTCAAGCGACGCCCTGTTGCACTCAGAGAGAGGCCTCGTTGGCCCGCAGATCTGAACGAATGGCCTTAGCCCCCCAGCTTCTGCGCCACCAACTGGTTGACCGCCTTCGGGTTGGCCTTGCCGCCGGTGGCTTTCATTACCTGACCCACGAACCAGCCCGCCAGTTTCGGGTTCACCTTGGCCTTTTCCACCTGCGCCGGGTTGGCGGCGATGATTTCGTCCAGGGCGGCTTCGATGGCGCCAGTGTCAGTCACCTGTTTCATGCCGCGCTCTTCGACGATCTGAGCGGGGTCGCCGCCTTCGGTATAAACAATCTCGAACAGGTCCTTGGCGATCTTGCCCGAGATGGCATCCGAGGCGATCAGGTCGATGATACCGCCCAATTGCACGGGTGACACGGGCGAGTCGGTGATCTCGTGATCTTCTTTCTTCAGCCGTCCGAACAGCTCATTGATGACCCAGTTCGCGGCCAGCTTGCCGTTACGCCCCTTGGCCACGTCCTCGAAATAAGCAGCCGATTCCACATCGGCCGTCAGCACAGAGGCGTCATAGTCGGTTAGGCCGAAGTCACCGATGAAGCGGGCTTTCTTCTGATCGGGTAGCTCGGGCAGTTTTGCGGCGATATCGTCGACCCAGGCCTGTTCGATCTCCAGCGGCAGCAGGTCGGGATCGGGGAAGTAGCGGTAGTCATGCGCCTCTTCCTTCGACCGCATTGAACGCGTCTCGCCCTTGTCGGGATCATAGAGCCGGGTTTCCTGATCGACCGTGCCGCCGCCCTCGACAATAGCGATCTGGCGGCGGGCCTCGACCTCGATGGCCTGCTGGATGAAGCGCATGGAGTTCATGTTCTTGATCTCGCAGCGCGTGCCGAGATGCGAGAAATCCTGCGTTTCCTGGTACTTCTCATACGCGCCCGGCAGGGAGATCGAGACGTTCACGTCGGCTCGCAGGTTGCCGTTCTGCATGTTGCCGTCGCAGGTACCTAGATAACGCATGATCTGGCGCAGCTTGGCGATATAGGCGGCGGCCTCTTCGGGGCCACGGATATCAGGGCGGCTGACGATCTCCATCAGGCAGACACCGGTCCGGTTCAGGTCCACAAAGGACATGTTGGGGTCCATGTCGTGAATCGATTTGCCCGCGTCCTGCTCCATATGGATGCGTTCGATCCGCACCAGCCGCGCGGTGCCGTCGCCCATCTCGACCAGCACTTCACCCTCGCCCACGATGGGATGGTAGAGCTGGCTGATCTGGTAGCCTTGCGGCAGGTCGGGGTAGAAATAGTTCTTGCGGTCAAAGGCCGATTTCAGGTTGATATCGGCTTTAAGCCCCAGCCCGGTGCGCACCGCCTGTTCGACGCAATATTCGTTGATCACCGGCAGCATGCCGGGCATCGCCGCGTCCACGAAGGCGACGTTGGAATTGGGTTCCGCCCCGAATTGCGTCGAAGCGCCCGAGAACAGTTTGGCGTTGGACGAGACCTGGGCATGCACTTCCATCCCGATCACCAGTTCCCAATCGTGCTTGGCTCCGGCAATGGTTTTGACTTTGGGCGTGTCGTAGGTCAGGTCCAGCATGGGTGCGCCTTTTGTCCGCATCAGGTTCGACCCGCCTTCTAGGCCCGGCTTGGGCCATGGGCAAGAGGCAATGCGGTTCAGACGGCCTCCAGACGCAACCCCTCAGGGGTGAAGGTGATCCGCTGGCCCCGGCTGATTTCATCCTCAAACAGCGCCGACAGGCAACGCAGCGCATTGTCCCGCCCGCGCGCGGCAAACTGCCGGGCCGAGCGTATATGCAGGTTATTGGCGAACCGGTCCGAGGCATGGGCCCAGACCAGCGGGTGGATCTCGGTCAGGTGGTCGCGGATCAACCAGTCGGCGGCGGCCGCGATCCGGGCGCGATTATCGCGACCCGGATCGTTCCCACCGGCCCCACCGGGCAGAGCAACACAGCAAAAGGCGGTCAGCAGATTGACCATCTCCTGATCGGGGCGGGCGCGCAGGATGTCGCGCAGCCCGTCGAGGAAAAAGGGCACATCCACCCGCGCGCAAGCCCCGGCATCCAGCGTGAGGGCGTCGAAATAGACCCAGGCATAGCCACCGGTTCCCCACATGAACTGGGTGCGGGCGGCGGTCCGGCGGGCCTCAAGCTCCAGCGCGGCATAGCTGCCGAACCAGCGCGGCAGCATGTGATTGCCGAGCGCCCGCATGTGGCGCGGGTTTTCCGGCGCTAGGTCGATCAGCCTCTCGTAGTCGTCAGCGACGGTCATGGCCCCATCACTGCCGCCCGCGCGCGCGGCACAGCGGGCTGCCAGCAGGGCCGGGCTTTGCAGGGATGTGCCGCAATGGCGCGACAGCAGCGTTCTGGCGCGGTCGAAATGGGCATTGGCGCGCTTTTGGTGTCGCGCCGAGGTGGCTTCGGGCCAGCCTTCGCCGCGCCAGGCCCAGCCCAGATCGATATGGGTCAGCGCCACCACGAGCGCGATCATCGGATCGCCCTTATGCTCCTGCAAGGCGGCCTCGAACCCCATTACGCCGTCCAGCAGCAGCTTTTCGTCATGCGTGCGCTCCGAACTCAGCGCTTGTTCTATGGTTTCGACTACATCAGCGCGAGCCCCGAAAGCCAGCAGATCAACCGAGGGTAGCCCGCCTTGCGTGCTGTCGCGCCGCGCCTCTGCTTTGCGCATCTCTTGCGCCAAGTCAGACCAGCGCTCCTGTCGGACCAGAAACCGGCCCCGCTCGCGGATGAGGTCGGCTTCGCATTCTTCCAGCCCGCGCTCGTTCACGGGGATGTTCAGCCGGTCCTCGGCGGCGAGGGCCGCGGGCACGCTCAGCCGCCTGACAGACAGGCGCTCGGGCGCTTGCGTCTGCCGTCGCGGGGCCAGCGACCTCAGCCGATGTGCAATCGGTGCAATTCGTTTCAACATTCTCTGTCCTGCTCGCGCCTTGTCGTTTCTGAGGCTGAAACTACCTGTGGTTTGAGGCACAAACGTGGCCCGGACGGGACCGGGTGGGACAGGTTTTGGGGTATTATAAGGGTGCCGTTCCGGCCTCGGCATCAATCCGTCAAAAGACTACGAAATGATGCCGGTCCACGTGCAAGCCGGCCTGCTTCAGGCGGGTCTCAAAATCGCGATGCGGCGGAAGGCATTCATGGGGCAAGCGCAGCTTCTTGTCGTTTTGCAGGATCAGCGTGACCCGCACCGACAGGTCCCAGCGGGTATCAAAACGCACAATCTTGATGTCATCAAGAGGCACGTCGCGGGTCAGCGTGCCGGTGAACCAGCGCAGTTCCTGTGCGCTCAGGGTCAGCCCCGCGCGCCGATCCGTGAAAAACTCGTAAACGGCAGGCAGGGTGCAGAGCACTGCAAGTGCCCCTATCCACCAGACCAGATCGATAGTAACAACCCCCACGAGCAGCAGAGCGTAGATTGCGCCCAGGATGGCCAGCGCGCGCCAACTGCGGCTGCGGTGGTGATACTGAAACTCTTCCATCACCGCCCACCAGTGACATCCAGCGTAGTGCCGGTGATGTAGGAGGCCTTGTCCGAGAGCAGGAACAGGATCGCCTCGGCCACATCCGTCACCGTGCCCGCACGTTTAAGCGGCAGTGACGCGCCGATGCGATGGGCGCGGCCCGGATCGCCGCCCTTTGCGTGAATGTCGGTATCGATAAAGCCGGGCCGGACGGCGTTGATGCGGATGCCCTCCCCCGCCATCTCATCGGCGAAACCCTTGGTGAAGGTGTCGATGGCGGCCTTGGAGGCGGCGTAATCGACATATTCATTCGCCGATCCCAGCCTTGCCGCACCCGAGGACAGGTTGACCACTGCGCCACCCTCTCCATGCACGTGCATCCGTTTGACCGCTTCGCTCGCCACAAGGATGGCCCCGATCACATTGGTGTCGAAGATGCGCCGCAGCCGGGCATGGGTCACCTCGGTCATGCGGATATGCAGATCGACGATCCCTGCGTTGTTCACCAGCGCATCAAGCTGCGGAAAGGCCGCGTCCAGCGTGGCGAACATGGCCTCGATCTGCGCCGGATCGCTGACATCGCCGGGGCAGAGTACCACCGCAGCACCCACCGCGCGCGCCGCCTCTGCAACGGCATCGGCACCTGCGTGGTCCTGCCGGTAGTTCAGCGCCAGATCATAGCCTCGCGCAGCCGCCAGTCGCGCGGTTTCGGCCCCGATCCCGGCGCTGGCTCCGGTGATGAGTAGCGTCTTGCGCATCGCTCAGGCGTCCAGAATGCGGCTGATCATTTCAGTTGTGTCACGCGACAGGTCGGGCGTGGCGGCGATGCGTTCAAGCTGCACCCGGATCAGCGCCTGCCGATCCGCGTCATAGCGCTTCCAAGTCTGGAAGGCCGAACACATCCGCGCTGTGGTCTGCGGGTTCACCGGATCAAGCCGCATCAGCCAGTCGGCGAGCAATTCGTAGGATTTGCCATCGGCATGGTGAAAACCCGCATGGTTCATCGCCAGCGGTCCCAGAACCGAGCGGAAGCGGTTCGGGGTCTTCCAGTGGAAATCGGGATGCTCGGTAAGCTTTTGCGCCACGATACAGGTCTGATCAGGATCGGCCAGCGAGACCTGCAATCCGAACCATTTATCGATCACCAGCCGGTCGGCCTGCCATTGGCTGTAGAACCCGGCCAATTCCTCTTGCCCTTGTCCCGCGCGCAACAGCGCGTTCAACGCCGCGAGTTGCAAGGTCATGTTGTCGGCCTTGGCGTATTCGCGCTTGGCCAGGGTGCCACCATCCAGGCGGGTGGTAAGGAACAGCACGCCCGATCCCAGCGACCGTTTGCCTGATTGCTCGGCGTCGGGGCGGTAGGTGGCGTCGACCTTCATCTGGCTGTGAAGGCGCGGGAGCAGGTCCTGCGCGTGTTGCGCCATCGCCTGCCGCAAGGTTTCGCCCGCGGTCCAGATCGCCATCGGGTCGGGCGTGACACCCCGATCGGCCAGCATCCCCGCCAGTTCCGATTGCGTCGGTAGCCAGAGCATCAGCGCGCGATAAGCCGGGTCCAGGTCATCGTCGCGCAGCACGCTCAGCACCCCGTCGAGGTAGTCCGCGTGCGGCGCCGCATTCTCGGTGATCATTGCGAGAAGCGTCTGGGTGGCGAGGTCTCGCGCCGCGCTCCAGCGGTTAAAGGGGTCGGTGTCATGGGCGAGCAGAAAGGCCTGCTCATCGCGGCTGACATCATGCTCCAGAATGACCGGCGCGGAGAATTCGCGCAGGATCGAGGCAGTGGGTTTCGCGGCGAGACCGTCAAAACTGAAGCTCTGGCGCGCCTCGGTCAGTTCCAGCGTTTGGGTCTCGCGCACCTCGTCGCCATTGGGGCCCAGCAAGCCCACGGCGACAGGGATGTGCATCGGCTGCTTACCCAACTGTCCGGGTGTGTCGGGGATATTCTGTGACAAGGTCAGGGAATAGGTGCCATCGGACCAGCCTTCCTCGACCTTCACGCGCGGGGTGCCTGCCTGCGAATACCAGAGCTTGAACTGGCTCAGGTCGCGATCCGTCACGTCCTCAAAGACCTTCAGCCAGTCCTCGATTGTGCAGGCCTGCCCGTCATGGCGCGCGAAATAGAGGTCCAGCGCCTCGGCATAAGCCTGATCACCCACCAGCCGCTTGAGCATGCCGATCACCTCGGCACCTTTCTCATAGACGGTGGCGGTGTAGAAATTGTTGATCTCCTGAAAGCTCTCGGGCCGTACCGGGTGGGCGAGCGGGCCATTGTCTTCGGGGAATTGCCGCGCGCGCAGGTCGATCACATCGCCGATGCGTTTGACAGGCGCGCTGCGCACGTCCGAGGTGAACTGCGCGTCGCGGAAGACAGTCAGCCCCTCTTTCAGGCAGAGCTGGAACCAGTCGCGGCAGGTGATGCGGTTGCCGGTCCAGTTGTGGAAATACTCATGCGCGATGATCGCCTCGATGCGTTCGAAATTGCCGTCGGTCGCGGTTTCGGGGCTGGCCAGCACGGCGGAGGAGTTGAAGACGTTCAGCCCCTTGTTCTCCATCGCGCCCATGTTGAAATCGTCCACCGCGACTATGTTGAACACATCGAGATCATATTCGCGGCCATAGACATCCTCGTCCCACTTCATCGACTTCTTCAACGCCTCCATCCCGAAGGCGCATTTGCCCTCGTCGCCGGGGCGCACATAGAGGTTCAGATCGACTTCGCGACCAGAGATGGTGGTGAAGTGATCGGAATGGGCCACCAGATCACCGGCCACCAGCGCAAAGAGATAGGCAGGTTTGGGCCAGGGATCGTGCCATTCGGCAAAGCCTTCGCCCTGATCCACCGGGTTACCGTTTGACAGCAGCACCGGCAGGTCGCCATTCACCCGCACGGTAAAGGTGGACATCACGTCGGGGCGGTCGGGGTAATAGGTGATCTTGCGAAAACCCTCGGCCTCGCATTGGGTGCAATACATGCCGTTCGACATATAAAGCCCTTCAAGCGCGGTGTTGTTGGCCGGGTCGATCTCGACCTCGGCCTCGAAGGTGAAATCGCCCTCGGGGACCTCGCAGGTCAAGCCGGTCTCGGTCAGGGTCGGCGTGATCTCTTCGCCGTCAATCTTGGCGCGGATCAACTTCAACTGCTCGCCATGCAGGAAGAAGTCGCGGTTTTCAGCGTCGGGTTTCGCGGTGAAACGAATTCGGCTGGTGATCCGCGTGGCGTTCGGAGCAAGATCAAAGATCAGGTGAACCTCCAACACGTCGAAGCCGAATGGGGTGTAATCCTTGAGGTAGATCGTCTGAGGTGCGGCGTCTCGCATGGTGGGCTCCCTTAGCGTGTTGCAGATAGGTGTATCGCAGGCAGGCAGGGGCGCAAGCGGATTGAGACCGGCCAAGAGGGCGAAGCGGTTCTGGAAACTTGCAAGTTCCCGATTGCATTCGCCCGTTGCCTATCGGAAACTCATCCTTTAGACGGAAGTGGGTAGAAAATCTTACCAATCGGAGGGCGGCAATGAGCGCGCGGGTTGAGAAGCATGGTTTGCAGGTTGCAACCGAATATGCGGAGTTCATTGAGCAAGAGGCCCTGCCGGGCACGGGCGTGACGGCAGATGCCTTCTGGGCCGGGTTGAGCCGGTTGGCGCACGAGTTCGGGCCGGAAAACCGCGCCTTGCTGAAAAAACGGGAGGATATCCAGCAGCGGATCGATGCCTGGCATATCGCCCATCGCGACGCCCCCCATGATGCCGAGGCCTATAAGGCGTTTCTGACCGAGATTGGGTATCTCATGCCCGAAGGCGAAGCATTTGAGATCGACACCGCAAATGTCGATCCCGAGATCGCGCAGGTGCCGGGGCCGCAACTGGTGGTGCCGATCACCAATGCACGCTACGCGCTTAACGCCGCAAATGCACGCTGGGGCTCGCTTTATGACGGGTTCTACGGCACCGATGCGATGGGTTCGCCCGCGCCCTCGGGCGGGTATGACCGGGGCCGGGGCGCGCGGGTTGTCGCGCGGGCGCGGGTGTTTCTTGACGAGGCGTTTCCGATCAGCGGCACCAGCCACGCGGATGTGCGCCGCTACCATGTGCGGGATGGCGCTCTGCTGATCGATGATCAGCCATTGATGCAGCCCGAGAAATTCGTCGGCTATCGTGGCAATCCCAAAGCGCCGGATGCGGTTTTGCTACGCAATAATGGGTTGCATGTGGAGCTGGTATTCGACCGGGCGCATCCCATCGGCAGCCGCGATCAGGCCGGGCTGGCGGACGTGCTGCTGGAAAGTGCCATGTCTGCGATCATGGATTGCGAGGATTCCGTCGCCTGCGTCGATGCCGAGGACAAGATGCTGGCCTATTCCAACTGGCTGGGGTTGATGAAGGGCGATCTGGAGACCTCGTTCCAGAAAGGCGGCAAGAATGTCAGCCGGGCGCTGAACGCGGATCGGGAATTTACCGGCCCCGATGGCGCACCCGTGGTGCTGAAAGGCCGCGCGCTGCTCTGGGTGCGCAATGTAGGCCACCTGATGACCAACCCGGCGGTGCTGGACCGTGACGGCAGTGAGATTTTCGAAGGGCTGATGGACGGGCTGACCACCACGCTGATCGCCATGCATGACCTGCAGCGCGAGAGCGGCAATTCGGTGCATGGCTCGGTCTATATCGTGAAGCCCAAGATGCACGGACCCGAAGAGGTTGCATTTGCCGACCGGATTTTCGATGCGGTTGAGGATATCCTGAATCTGCCGCGTCATACGGTGAAGATCGGTGTCATGGATGAGGAGCGCCGCACCAGCGCCAATCTCAAGGAATGCATCCGCGCGGCTAAGTCGCGCGTGGCCTTCATCAATACCGGTTTTCTGGATCGGACCGGCGACGAGATACATACCTCGATGGAGGCCGGGCCGTTCAGCCGCAAGGATTTCATCAAGCGCAAGGGCTGGATCGGCGCCTATGAGACCCAGAATGTGGATATCGGGCTGGAATGCGGATTGCAGGGCCGGGCGCAGATCGGCAAGGGCATGTGGGCCATGCCTGATCTGATGGCGGCGATGCTGGAGCAGAAAATCGAGCATCCCAAGGCGGGCGCAACCTGCGCCTGGGTGCCTAGCCCGACCGCCGCGACGCTGCATGCGTTGCACTATCATAAGGTCGATGTGATGGCGGTGCAGACCCGCCTGCGCGCCGGGGGACGGCGGGCGCATTTGGACGGGCTGCTAGACATTCCGCTGGCCGCGTTCCGCAAATGGACGCCGGAGCAGATCATGCGCGAGGTCGAGAACAATGCGCAAGGCATTCTGGGTTATGTTGTGCGCTGGGTCGATCAGGGCGTGGGCTGTTCCAAAGTGCCCGATCTGAACGATGTCGGCCTGATGGAGGACCGCGCAACCTGTCGCATCTCGGCCCAGCATATCGCCAATTGGCTGCATCACGAAGTGGTGGATGCCCAGCAGGTGATGGGTAGCTTGCGCAAGATGGCTGAGGTCGTGGACCGACAGAACGAGGGTGACCCGGATTACACCGCGATGGCGCCGGGGTTTGACGGGATCGCGTTTCAGGCGGCCTGCGATCTGGTGTTCAAAGGACGCGTACAGCCTTCGGGCTATACCGAGCCGGTGCTGCATGCGCGGCGGCTGGAACTGAAAGCCAGCCGTTGAGAGAGATGGGGAGGGCAGGAACGAGCCTCGCACTCACCGAGGATACTATTAGCCAGATGAAAGGGATCAGGTCATGGCATTGTCACTAAGGCGCGCACGCACGATCATTCGCAAGACCTTGGACAAGGGACGTGAGATGGAACTCAAGCCACTCTCTGTGGTGGTGCTGGACGCGGGCGGGCATGTGCAGGCCTTTGAGCGCGAGGATGGCGCGGCACCGGGGCGTTTTGCGATCGCGCATGGCAAGGCCTATGGCGCGGTGATGCTGGGCATGGCCGGTACCGCGCAAATGCAACGCGCCGAGGGGCAGGCCTATTTCATGGCCGCTGTGAACGGGGTCTATGGCGGGCAGGTGGTGCCGGTGCCGGGCGGTGTGCTGGTACGCGACAAGAAAGGCGCTGTTATCGCTGCTGTTGGCGTCACCGGTGATACCTCGGACAACGACGCGGCAGCCGCCCTGGCGGCGATTGAGGCGGTGGGGCTGATCGGGGAGATTTGATCGTCTTGCGGTGAAAACCGATGTATTCTCCGGTCATTCAGGTTGGGGAGACTGACAATGCCTGCGGGCGCCATGCTGGTCTGGTTCCTGCTTACGGGTGCGAGCGTGGCATTCGTGGTTTGGGATTCACTGTTCAACGGTGTAACAAGCTGGGTGCAGCGGGCGGCATGGGTATTGGTGACGCTCTATACCGGGCCGGTGGGGCTTTTCTTTTACCTGCTGACCTGCAGGCGTCCGTTCCCCGGCGGGCATGACGCCTTTACCAAAGCCACCTGGAAGCAGGGCGTGAACAGCGAGATGCATTGCGTGGCCGGGGACGCCACCGGCATTATCGTTGCGGCCATACTGCTGCATTTCCTGGCCTTGCCCAATGGCTGGGATATCGTGGTCGAATATTCCTTCGGCTTCATCTCGGGCTTGTTCGTCTTTCAGGCGCTGATGATGCTGCCGATGTTCGGCAGCTATGGCCAAGCGGTACGCAAGACGATCTTTGCCGAGACCGCGTCGATGAATTTCGTGATGACCGGCATGATACCGACGATGGTGCTGCTGGCCGCCGCCTGGCCGGGATCAGAGGACCCGCTGTCGCCGGAGTTCTGGTTCCGCATGAGCCTGGCCACCGTGGTGGGCGCGGTTGTGGCCTTTCCCGTCAAAAACTGGCTGGTGGCCAGCCATCTCAAGCATGGTTGCATGACGTTGCCCGGTGCCGATGGCCCGGCGCCGGGTGCGGGTCACCGCTCGCCGGAAATGGCCGGGCATGAGGGGATGGAGATGGGCGGCCATATGGGTCATGAGATGGGGCACGATCACAAGATGGCCATGCGGTCGCTGCCAGCAGGTCAGGCTCTGGCTTGGATCATCGGGACCTATGCGCTGCTGCTTGCGGCGCTCTGGCTGACCGGGCGGCTGGTACCGATCACCTTCTAGGCTCGGCAGGGCGAAACCGCCCCGTTATTGTGCAGGGCTCCACATGCGCTTGCGCCATGACGCAGGGTGTGCATTGTTGCGAAGCTCACAGGGCGGTAATACTGTGAATCGAAACGCGAAACCCTGTGCAGGAGCATCCATGGCCCGTCCGGTCGTTGGCATTATCGGCAATTCCTACCTGATGAACGATCAGTATCCGACTCATGCGGGGGGAACGATGAATTCGGATGCGGTGGCCAATGTCGCCGGGTGCCTGCCGTTGCTGATCCCGTCGGACCCGCGCTTTGTCTCGGTGGAGGAATTGCTTGAGGTCTGCGACGGCTTTGTCCTGACCGGCGGGCGGCCCAACGTACACCCGGCGGAGTATGGCGAGGCCGAGACCGCTGCGCATGGCGAGTTCGATCGCGCACGCGATGCCATCGTGCTGCCTCTGGTGCGGGCCTGTGTTGAGCGGGGGCAGCCGTTTTTCGGCATCTGCCGGGGCTTTCAGGAGGTCAATGTCGCCATGGGCGGCACGCTCTACCCTGAAATCCGCGATCTGCCGGGGCGGATGAACCACCGGATGCCGCCCGACGGCACGCTGGAAGAGAAATTTGCCCTGCGCCATGTGGTGACGCTGCGCGAGGGCGGGGTGTTTCACAAGGTGCTGGGCGCGCGTGAGGTGATGACCAACACGCTGCACGGGCAGGGGATCAAGACGCCGGGTGAGCGGATCGTGATCGACGGCACCGCCCCGGATGGCACGCCCGAGGCGATCTATATCGAAGACGCGCCGGGCTTTACCCTGTCGGTTCAGTGGCACCCGGAATGGAACCCGGGCAGCGACCCGGTGTCGAGGCCGCTTTTTCAGGCGTTTGGCGCGGCGGTGCAGGATTGGTCGGCATCACGGCGCGGGATCGGATATCAGAAATCCGCTTGAGCGGGTTGGATCAGCGTCCGGCCTTCGTCTTACGCCTCCAGCAGCCGTGCCTCATGGGCTTTCAGGCAGGCGCGCGCGGTGTCGCCAAAACTACCAGCATGGCTTCGCAGCGCGGGGAAAAGTTCGAACATTTCGTGACGGCTCTGGTCGCTGAGCGCCGTGAGCGCGGTGTCGCCGGGATAGAAACTCTCGGTGGCGGCCCCATTGGCATAGATCACCTCGTGCCGATCCAGCATCAGATGCAGATAGGTGACCTCGGGCTGTTCGACCTGCTGCACCGCCGGATGATCGATCAGATGAGTGGCAGCGACCAACACCTCACCTTCGCCAAACAGCATCTGCGCCCGCGCCCCGGACCAGAGCAGGCGATGCTGGGGTGAGACCAGCAGGTTGGCGGTCGCCCCGGGCAGCAGCGTCGCGTTCAGCTCGATCGGCGCAAAACGACCCCGGCCGGGCACAGTGCGGCCACCGGTCCAGCGCAACGGTTGCAGGCCATTGTCGCGGGTGAGGATCAGGTCGCCCGGTGACAGATCCTCGACCGTGCGGGGGCCTTGTGCTGTCGTAATCAAAGTGCCTGGGGTGAAGCAGATGATGTTCTCGATATTCGAGAAACTGACCAGCGTGCCATCCAGCAGCTCCACGGTACCGACCTTCTCGTCGGCGGTATCGGTTGTGAGGGTCAGCGTGGATTTGTCAGCCAGCCCGTTGAGGTTCAGAGTGTCGCCATCCGTCTCACCGCCTTCGCCGCCGGTGATGGTGATCGTGGCGCTGCCAGCCTCGCCCAGATCGGTCAGCACAAACAGATCATCCCCGTCACCACCCGTGGCGGTGTCGCCTTCGGCGGCGTTGAGCGTGTCATCGCCGCCGCCGCCCTGCAGGTCGTCGGCACCGCTGCCGCCGGACAGCACATCATCACCGCCGCCACCGACCAGAGTGTCACTGCCCTCGCCGCCGTCCAGATCATCATTGCCGTCGGGATTGGGGATCGTGTCGAAAAAGACATCGCTCAGGTTGATGCCCTGGGTGCCGTTCAGCGCGTTGCCATAAGAGATCTGGATCTGCGCAACCGGGCCGGCGATTTCGACCAGTACCGAGCCGGTGGCGTCATTGGGGTTCTCAAGCGCGTCCCCGGCGGTCACGGTATTGCCGCTGACCACATCGGTGTTGGCCCCGTTGGGCGTGGCGGTCAGGGTCACCTGCACCGGATCGCCATTGGCGTCGAATGCCTCGACCGTCACCACATCGCGGTGATTGCCGCCGAAGAAATCCACGTCGTTGATGCGGAAGGTGACGTTTTCAACCTCGCCCTGCACATCCGCATCCGCAGCGGCGGCGAAGTCGATACTGGTGGTCGAGGTGGCCCCGTCACCGTTGCCGAAAAGGGCAAGCGAGGAGCGATCATCAAAGCTCTCGCCGCCTGCAACATATTGCTGGTCGCTGCTTTCGACCGTGAAGGTCGGGTTGTTGTTGCCGTCATTGGCAAAGCTGACGCTGACATCGATATCGCCGGTATTCTGGGTGAAACCGGCGCTGATATCGGCCTCGTCCGCGCCCTCGGCAATCCAGCTAAGCGATTCCGTGCCGCTGGTCTGGCCATCGCCGTAGATTTCGTCATCACCCGCGCCGCCGAAGACCGTGTCATTACCTGAGCCGCCGAGGATCGTGTCGTCGCCCGCCAGGCTGCTGATCTCGTCATCGCCTGCGAAGCCATGGACCAGATCGGCGTCATTGACCGCGTCGTTGATCTGGTCGCCATCGGCATCGGTATAGGTGTCATCGATCGTGTCGTCGCCGTCGGTCCCCTCGACACTTGTCGATGGCTCGTAAGCGGGCGGGTCGAGTGTGACGGCGGTGGTGATTGTGGTGACGGGGCCAAGATCGGGGACGAAATAGACATTGCCGTCCTGGGCCAGAAAATACTCGCCCGGTTCCGTCTCATCAACGTAATTGGTGGTCAGGTAGGTGCCGGTAAAGGTCCATTCCCCCGCCCCAAGTGATTGGTCGGTGACAAAACTTGTCAGCGGATCCGAGATGCTGTCCCCATTGGACAGCGCCAGGTCCGCCCCCAGCGTGACCAGATACCCGTCAGGCATCCTCTCTCCCCTCTATACGCCCTGCAAAAATATGCGCGGCGCGGCCTTCTCAGCGCAGTAAATGCGCCCCCAGGGCCAAGTCCTATTGTGCGGATATGGCCAAAACGGGCTGCGATTCAGACGGATTTTGGGAGTTTTTGGTGAATTCTGCCTTAATGCATTTAGGAAATGGCAGGCAGCGGCGAGCGATCAGCTTGGTGCTTGCGCCGTGATCGACGCAAAGCGCTCGGCAAAATAGGCCTCGACCCGCTGATAGGCCGGATCATGAAAATCCAGCGTCAGCAGCGAGTGATCCTTGCCGGGATAGTCTTTCGTCAACAGATCATCTCCAAACGCCTTTTTCAGCGCGCGCATATGCCGTGCGGTGGCGATTCTGTCGCAGCCAAAACGCAAGGCAAGGCCGGGCCCCGATCTGGCCATGCCCGTGCGCGCCGCATAGATATCCTGCTGACTCATATGTAGATGGTCGCCCCCCAAGACTGGCAGGGACGGCTGAGAGGCGACCCCACCCAGCACCGCGTCATCTGCCATCAGGGTCAGTGCGAAGCTGCCCGTCAGGCACATGCCGATCACGCCGATACCCTCGGCACTTTCGCGGTCGCGGATGTCACGCGCCAGGGCGCACATCCAGCCTGCGATGGGGCTCTGACGGCCTCGGGCGAAGATTTTGAACTCGCGCCGGACGCAGAACAGGCGGGCGGTGACGCGCAGGGGGGTGAGCTTGCCGAAGGTCCCCAGCAGATGCGGCAGGTAGATGGTGAAGCCCGCTCCAACCAGCCGGTCGGCCAGCGAAAGCGTCTCGGGTCCGATGCCAGGCATTTCCTGCAGCAGCAGGATCGGCGGGCCGCTTCCCTTGACATAGACCTCATGCGTGGCCTCGTCACCGGTCGAGAGCGGCGCCGAGAAGGTGTAGCGGTTGTCATGCGGCCAGTCGGACATGGCGGTGAGTGTAGCAGGGCCGGGCAGATCTCCAAGCGCCCGGCGCGCTCAGGTGGCCCGTTCTTCGGCAATCACCGGGTTGGTCAGCGGTTCGCGATGGCCGGGGCGGATTACCTCGGCATCATAGGGTGTCCGGTCAAACACCTCGCGGACCATGGGCGCGAAGAACCCCAGCGGCAGCGTGTCATAGTTGGGATCGAACGAGGCCTGATCCCAGCGTTCGCAAAACGCGGCATTGTCGTCGAAACAGGGGTGGTCGCGATGACGGTCGCGCTTGTGCTGGTCGAAACCGTCAAGATGATGTCCGTAGTAAAGCATCTGGAAATCGCCATGGGTCTGCACCACCCAGGCGCATTGTTCGCGCACAAAAGGCTTCAGGATCGTGGCGGCATATTCGTCGTGGTTATACGGCGCATAGATATCGCCGATATCGTGCAGCAGGGCTGAGACGACCCAGTCCGTATCAGCACCGTCGCGCCAGGCGCGGGTGGCCGATTGCAGCGAATGGCCCAGCCGTGTGACCTGATAGCCCGACAGGCTTTCGTCCAACTCAACCAGCGCCTTGAGCAATCGGTCGGCGGTGTGGCGCGTGTGGTCGATCTCATGCGCGGTGAGGAATTCATACTCTTCGCGCGTGCCATCCTTCATCTGTGTGAACTTGACCTGTTTCATCCGGCATAAACCCCTGTCATTTGCTTGGCCCCGGCCATTTTGGCTGCCAGTTCGGCCTTCATCACCTCTTCGTAGAGCTCCATTGAGCGCGGCGCGAACAGGGTTTCGGGCGGGGCCATCAAGGTGAAATTGCCATGCCGGTCCGCCCCGCGCGCCAGCATGGCGTAGTCACGGTCGGCCACCTGTTGCGCGATGTCTGGACGGCAATAGCGGATCACCAGACCGATGCGCCGGTCATCGGACCTGTTGGCGCCAGAGCCGTGGATGGTCAGCCCGTGATGCAGTGACATCTGGCCCGGCTGCAGCTCGATCGCGACCTTGTCCTCATCCGCCACATCCACCTTGATCTCCTGCCCGCGGCTCAGGAGGTTGGTGTCGCTGAACGTGTCCTCATGCGGCAGGATCGGGTTCTTGTGGCTGCCCGCCACGAAATCCATGCAGCCCGATTCTGTCGTGGCGGGCGACAGGGCCAGCCAGGCGGTGACCAGCCCGTCGATCTCGCCCAAGCCCCAATAGGTCAGGTCCTGATGCATGGTGACCATATGCCGGGTCCGGGGTTCCTTGATGAAGAACTCCACCGCATAGATCAGGATGTCGGGGCCAAGAATGGGCTCGACCGCGTCCAGTATCCTTGGGTCCATTGCAACCTGATAGGCCATTGGCATCACGCAATGAGCGTTGATCTTTTTGTAGGTGTTGAGCGGGCGGGGCAGGTCGCTATCGGTCCAGTCGCGCTCGATCTGTTCAAGCTCCGCGCGCCACTCTGCCGCCTCCTGCGGCTTCATCACAGTCAGGGGGAACAGGAACCCGTCGTGCCAATAGGCCTCTGCTGTCTGGTTTGTTTGCGCCTGCGTCATGAACTGGTCCTCCACCCGCTGCGGTTCTGGCATGACACCAATGTCGTATCGGGTTTGAGAGGATGTCCACGCCATCTCCGACATTAAGGATGTCGCATCCGAAGCCTTGGGCAGCGGTGCCGTCTGCGCCCGGATATCGCCGTATTTGCGCCCGATCCGGCAGTTAGGCTGTGCTGCAAGGTTACAACGACTCACGGCAACGTGGCTTATGTGTATCTTGTCACAGACGGCCCCGGTGCCCATGGTTTAATATACCTAGACATTTTCCCGCACGGGTGAGGGGCCACCGATGCGGTTCTGGAAGGAGAGTTTTGCCCCAGGGTGTTGGAGAACGGGTGCGATATGGGTTTCTCGGGTCTGAGTAGAAAACTGTTGGGATGGCTTGGGAAGCCTTTGCGCTCCGAGCATTCTGCCGAATCCGCGCATCGCGATCCGAAGGTGCATGTCATCATTCTGGATGGCACCATGTCGACGCTTGAACCTGGCAATGAGACCCATGCGGGCATCACCTATCGCATGTTGTGCGAGATGGGCGGGCAGGTCTCGGTTTTCTACGAATCCGGCGTGCAGTGGCAAAGCTGGCGAAGAACCACCGATGTGTTGGTGGGCCGGGGGATCAACCGGCAGATCCGGCGCGCTTATGGCTATCTCGCCTCACGCTACAAGCCCGGCGACAAGATTTTTCTGATGGGCTATTCGCGCGGAGCCTACGGCGTGCGCAGTCTTGCGGGTGTGCTGGACATGGTTGGGCTGCTCAAGGCCGAACATGCGACCGAGCGCAATATAAGGCAGGCTTACCGGCACTATGAATGCAATCCGCATGGACCCCACGCGGCGGATTTTGTGCGCGCCTTTTGCCATGACGAAGTGCCGATCGAGATGATCGGGGTCTGGGATACGGTCAAGGCGCTGGGCCTGCGTCTGCCGCTGCTCTGGCGCTGGGCCGAGGCGCGCCACGCCTTTCACAACCATCAACTGGGCCCCAATGTGCGGCACGGCTATCACGCGCTGGCGCTGGATGAGACGCGCGAAGTGTTCGAGCCGGTGCTGTGGAAATGCGACCCCAGTTTCGAGGGCCATGTGGAGCAGGTCTGGTTCCGGGGCTCACATGGTGATGTCGGCGGCCAGCTTGGCGGGTTCGAGGCAGCGCGCCCGCTTTCGAATATCTCGCTGCTCTGGATGCTGGACCATGCGAAGGCGCATGGCCTGCCGCTGCCGCAGGGCTGGCGCATGCGGTTTTCCACCGATGCCGCGGCCCCGTCAGCGGGCACCTGGCGCGGTTGGGGCAAGATATTCCTGCTGCGCGGCAGGCGCCGGATTGGTCAGGACCCGTCTGAGCGGTTGCACGAATCGATCCCGCGCGAGGTTCTGGAAAACGCCGGGGACGCAGTGTCTCTGCAGTCTCATGCGGTCAACTGACGACCCCTCTCAGCCCCTTGGCAGTGACAGCACGATGCAGGTGGTGGAGCCGGTCGCATAAAGCCGCCCATCCTCGACGCCGCGAATCTCTCCGCGTGCCACGCCGGTGGAGCGTCCGACATGTTCGGCCAGCCCCTCGCATTCTATTTCGGTGCCCAGCGGGATCGCGCGAATGATGTTGATCTTGTATTCCAGCGTCGTATAGGCCGCGCTTGCGGGCACTCGGGATTGCACCGCGCAGGCCATGGCGCTGTCCAGCAGCGTGCCGTACCAGCCGCCATGTACGGTGCCCAGCGGGTTGCAGACGTCGAAGGTCGGGCTCCCCCGAAAGCAGACTCGCCCTTCCTCGACTGAATGCATCTGATAGCCCAGTGTCTTGCCGATAGGAGGCGCGGGCAGACGACCTTCGACAATGCCGCGAAGGAAGTCCAGCCCCGACATCGTGGCCAGATCAGAAGGGCTGAGTAACTCGGTTGGTCCGTCCGCGTAGAGCATGTCGCCTCCTGCCGTCATGATATGCTCACGTTAGGCAAAAAAGGCTGACAGGCAAGGCCTTACGCGACGTTCTGCAAGTCCACCTGCGGTACGATCCCCAGCGCGAAGCAGACATCGCGGGTCAGTTCGGGGCGGTTGAGCGTGTAGAAATGCAGCTTGTCGACGCCGCCATCGATCAGGTTCGAGCAGAGTTCGGTGCAGACAGCGGTGGCCAGCAGGTCCTCGCGCCCGTCACGGGTGGCCTTTTCGAACGCGTTGATCAGCCAGTCGGGGACATGCGCGCCGCAGCGCTTGGCGAAATTCTGCACACCTGACCAGTTCTCGATCGGCAGGATGCCGGGCGTGATCGGCGCGTCGATCCCGGCCTTTTCACAGGCGTCGCGGAAGCGGAAGAAGGTTTCGGCGTCAAAGAAGAACTGGGTCAGCGCTTCGGTTGCGCCCGCATCAATCTTGGCCTTGAGCCAGTCGATGTCGTTCTGCGCATCTTTCGCTTCGGGATGCAGGTCGGGATAAGCGCCGACCCGGATGTTGAACTTGCCCATATCCGCCAGCGCCGCGATCAGCTCAACCGAACTGGCGAAGCCTTCGGGATGGGCGCGGAACGGGCCAGCGCCCTTGGGCGGGTCGCCGCGCAGCGCGACGATATCGGTGACTCCGGCCTCGGCATAGTCATGGGCGATTATCAGGGTCTCGTCGCGGGTGGCGTTCACGCAGGTCAGATGCGCGGCCACGCTCAGGCCGGAATTCTTGTGCAGGGTCGCCACAGCATCGCGGGTCAGATCGCGGGTCGTGCCGCCCGCGCCATAAGTCACGGACACAAAGCGCGGATCAAGCGGCGCCAGCGTCTGAACCGTATCCCACAGCCGGAACGAAGCCTCCAGCGATTGCGGCGGGAAGAATTCGAAGGAAATATCGGGCGTGCTCATGACGGGTGTCCTCAATAGATTTCTCCTCTTGTCGCATATGCGCCATTGTGAAACAATTTCATAACACTCAAGTATAACATGAGGCGAACATGAGGTTGATCCTGGCGCTACTGCTGCCCTTTTCCGTTTTCTTCACGATCAGGCGACCCTGGCAGGGGCTGTTCTGCCTGCTCTTGCAACTGACGCTGATCGGCTGGATTCCGGCGGCGATCTGGGCGGTTTATTCGCTCAGCCAATACAAGACTGAGCGCAAGATCGAAGACAGTCTCGGGCGCAGGAACTGACCTGACATGCATATCGAATTTCGCCATTTGCGCACCATCAAGGCCATTCATGAATATGGCGGGCTGGCGCGGGCGGCAGATCAGCTGAACATCACGCAATCGGCGCTGAGCCATCAGATCAAAGGGCTTGAGGATCAAGCCGGTGTCGAACTGTTCGTGCGCCGCTCGAAACCGATGCGGCTGTCACCGGCGGGGCAGCGGCTGCTGCGGCTGGCCGAACAGGTTTTGCCACAGGTCGAGGCGACGCTGTCCGAGTTTTCCTCGCTGCGCGACGGGCGCTCTGGCCGGATGCATATCGCGATCGAATGCCATGCCTGTTTCGAATGGTTGTTCCCGGTGCTGGAGGGGTTCCGCAAGAGCTGGCCGGATGTGGATGTCGATATCCGCCCCGGTCTCGCCTTCGACGCGCTACCGGCGCTGCAGAAAGAGGATGTCGATCTGGTCGTGTCCTCGGACCCAGAGGAGCTGCCGGGTGTGGAATTCGTGGAACTCTTTGACTACAATGCTGTTTTCGTAGCTTCAGCGTCACACCCCCTAGCCTCCAAACCCTATATTGATGCCGAGGATTTTCGCGGCCAGACCCTTATCACCTATCCGGTGGAACGTTCACGGCTGGATGTGTTCAGTCAGTTGCTGATCCCGGCCAAGGTAGAACCGGCGGCCATCCGGCAGGTGGAACTGACGGCGGTGATCCTGCTGCTGGTGGCGTCGAACCGTGGCATCTCGGTGCTGCCGGATTGGGTGGTGCGCGAGGTGAAATACAGCTCTGATTATGTGACGCGACCATTGACTGAGACCGGGATCACACGGCGTCTTTACGCGGCGATCCGGTCAGAGGATATGGAGAAGCCTTTTGTGCGGGAACTTGTCGATCTGGCGCGGGTCGAGGCGCGCAAGCTGCAAAGCCAGTGACCGGTGCAGGGCCGCTATGCAAAAGCGCCACTTGGCAAGGCATTGGGGCCGCTATATACGCGCGCGGTAACCCGGACAGGAGCCTTTGACCAATGAATGGCAGCGCGAATCTCAACATCATGATCAAGGCTGCCCGCAAGGCGGGCCGGTCGCTCGTTAAGGATTTCCGTGAGGTGGAGAACCTGCAGGTCTCGTCCAAGGCGGCGGGCGACTTCGTGTCCAAGGCCGACCTGTCCTCCGAGGCGATCATCAAGGAAGAGCTGCGCGGCGCGCGTCCCACCTATGGCTGGATCGCCGAAGAAGGCGGCGCCGAGGATGGCGAGGACCCGACGCGCCGTTGGCTGGTGGACCCGCTGGACGGCACCACCAACTTCTTGCACGGGATGCCGCATTGGGCCGTTTCCATCGCGCTGGAACACAAGGGCCAGATCGTATCTGCGGTGGTGTTCGACCCCGCCAAGGACGAGATGTTTGTGGCCGAAAAGGGTTCAGGCGCGTGGCTGAACGAAAGCCGCATCCGGGTGTCCTCGCGCAGCCGTATGATCGAGTCGGTCTTTGCCACCGGTCTGCCCTTTGGCGCGCGCTCCGCTGATCTGCCCGAGACGCTGCAGGATCTGGCGCGCATCCTGCCGGTGACGGCCGGGATACGGCGCTGGGGTTCTGCCTCACTGGATCTGGCCTATGTCGCGGCGGGCCGTTACGAGGGCTATTGGGAGCGGAGCCTGCAGCAATGGGATATCGCAGCTGGTATCCTTCTGGTGCGCGAGGCAGGTGGTCTGGTCGAGGCGGTGAACCCCGAGCAGAAACTGCTGGAAAGCGGTGATGTGCTTTGCGCCAATGAGCCGATCTTCAACCAGTTTGCCAAGGTGATCCGCAACACCTGAACCACTTAGCGGTCGGATGGATGGTTCACGCCATCCGTCCAGGGGATGTCCCCGTGAGTGCGGGGATTGCCGCCGTCTATACAGCCCAGATTGACACCGCATTCGCGCGGGTCGGCCCGACGTCGGTGATGGGTGTAGATGCCGCAGGTCTTGCAGAAGTAGTGCTTGGCGGTGTGTGTGCCCCAGGAATAGAGTGTCAGATTATCCTCACCTTTCAGAACCTTGAGGGATGCGGCTAAAGCAGTCACTGCCGCCGCGCCCCGGCGCAGGCAGAAGGAGCAGTCGCAGCGCGTGGCCGACGCGAGACCCTCGGGGAACTCGGCCTCGATCTCAACAGCGCCGCAATGGCAGGTTGCTTTCAGTACGGTCATTTGCGGGGTACTTTCGGGATACGGCTGGGGCTGAACGAATATTCATGCTCGGGATGTGGTGGATGACCGTGCGTCTTGTGCCAGAAGGCAGGCCCGCCCAGTTTCAGCCAGAGCGGGATGCTCAGCACCAGCCCGACAAAGAACCCGCCGGTATGGGCCCAATAGGCGACGCCGCCCTCATCGGGATTTGCGCCGAGCCCGCCGATGAACTGCATCCCCAGCCAGACGCCAAGCATCACATAGGCGGGAATGGCGAAGACGCGGAAATAGATGATCAGGATCAGCAGGATATCAACGCGAGCTTTGGGAAACAGCAGCAGATAGCCGCCCATCACGCCGGCAATGGCACCGGATGCGCCCACCATCGGAACGATCGAACCAGGCGCGCCCAGCACATGCAGAAACGCTGCGCCAATGCCGCTGGCCAGATAGAAGATCAGGAAGCCCAGATGCCCCATTTCGTCTTCCATATTGTCGCCGAAGATCCACAGGAACAGCAGATTGCCCGCCAGATGCAGCCAGCCGCCATGCATGAACATCGAGGTCACATAAGTGTAAAGCGCGACACCATCCGAGGCGCGGGCGGGGATCAGCGCATAGTCGAAGAAGATGCGGTTGATCTGGCGCGGGTCGTCCATGACGCCGACATAGCTGAGGAAGAACAGCAAATTGGCCGCCATCAGGGCATAGACCACGTAAGGCGTGCGCCCGGAGGGGTTATGGTCGCGAATGGGTAACATGGCGCGACGCTGGGCAAAAACCGGCCCAGCGTCAAGGCAGGTTATCCGGCCCCGCCCAAGAGCGCAGCGTTCCCGCCTGCCGCCGTGGTGTCGACGCAGACATGCCGCTCGCCCAGCACTCGCGCGCGGTCGGGCAGGCCGGGGATCAGCGGCAGGATCGGGCCCTCGCGTCTGGAGAGATGCCGCTCGATGGCGCGCGCGGTCTCCGCATCCCCCCACCAGAGCACGCCTGCGATGCCGTCCAGCGTTTCAAGCTGTTCCGGGGGCAGCGCTCCGGTAGAGCGGATAGCCATGCCGCCCAGATTCATCACCGCCTTTGCCTGTGCCTCGACGGCAGAGGTGCTGGGGCCAAGGCAGAGCAAGGGCGCGCGCGGGATCTCGCTAAGTCGGTTCGATTCGCCGGTGGGGCCGGGCAGCGAGCGGGTTGTGACCTCGGCCAGCGGTCCGGTGGGCGCGGGCAGTTTGGGCATGGGTTGGTCCCATGTCTCGGTCGTGCTTTTGCGATCGGGGGCAAGGAAACGGGCCATGTAATGCGGGCCGCCCGCTTTGGGGCCGGTGCCGGACAGCCCTTCACCGCCAAAGGGTTGCGAGCCAACGATGGCTCCGATCTGGTTGCGGTTCACATAGATATTGCCCGCATGCACGGCCTCGGTGATGTGCTGCACGCGGTCGTCGATCCTTGTGTGCAGCCCGAAAGTCAGCCCGTAGCCGGTGGCGTTGATCGCGTCGATCACCTGATCCAGTTCGGCGGCTTTGAAGCGGGCCACATGAAGGACCGGGCCGAAGATTTCGCGTTCCAGATCACCGATACCGCTGATTTCGATCAATGTGGGCGCGATGAAGATGCCTTCGGGCGGGGTGGGCAGTTCTTTCAGCACTCTCCCCTCGGCGCGCGCCTTTGCGATATGATCGGCGATGCCCTGACGGGCCTGATCATCAATCACCGGGCCGCAATCGGTCTTGATCCACCATGGATCACCCAGACAGAGCGCATCCATCGCGCCTTGCAGCATGGTCAGTACGTCCTCGGCGATATCCTCTTGCAGGTAGAGGCAGCGCAGCGCCGAGCAGCGTTGGCCCGCGGATTGGAAGGCGCTTTCGATGATCGATTGCACGGCCTGTTCGGGCAGGGCGGTGGAATCGACGATCATCGCGTTCAGACCGCCGGTTTCCGCGATCAGCGGACTGCCGGGGGTCATGTTCTCGGCCATGGCAGCGCGGATTTTCAAGGCTGTGGCGGTGGAGCCGGTGAAGGCCACGCCATTCACCCGCGCGTCCGAGGTGAGCGCCGCCCCCAACTCCGGCCCGCCGGGCAGCAGTTGAAGCACCTCGCGGGGCACACCAGCCTCATGCAGCAACTGCACGGCGCGATGGGCGATCAGCGGGGTCTGGCCCGCAGGTTTGGCCAGTACCGCATTACCGGTGGCCAGTGCGGCTGAAATCTGGCCGGTGAAAATGGCCAGTGGGAAATTCCAGGGCGAAATGCAGGTGAAAATGCCCGCCGGGTCGCCTGCCGGGATATTGGCCGCGTAATAGCGCAGGAAATCCACCGCTTCGCGCAGTTCGGCCACCGCGTCTTTCAGCGATTTGCCCGCCTCGCGAGCGAGCAGCGCGAACAACTCGCCGTAATTGGCCTCATAGAGGTCGGCTGCACGGTTCAGGATCATCTTGCGCTCTTCTGGCGCGACAGCCCATGGCCTGGCCGAGGTCAGCGCCAAATCGACATCCTCGCAGCTCGCAGGCGCGACCGTTCCGGGGGCGTCCTGGCGCAGGGCGGGGTTGATCACCGGCTCGGCTACTTTCTGCTGCGCCGCTTCGGCCAACAAAGGCGCGGCGGACCATTTGTGGGTTTTGAACGGGGTGCGGGCGGAGTCGATGGTCGCAAGCGTGGGCGCGTGGGTCAAATCAAAGCCCATGGAGTTGGGGCGTTCGGGGGCGAATAATTCCGGCCCGGTGGGGATTGGCTGTGCCTCCGCTGCGATCAGGTCGAACGGATCAGCGGCGACCTCTTCGGGGGGCACATCCTCATCCACGATCTGGTTCACGAAGGAGGAGTTGGCCCCATTCTCCAGCAGGCGCCGCACCAGATAGGCCAGCAGATCGCGATGTGCCCCGACGGGGGCGTAGATGCGGCAATGGGTGTTTGCCTGCGCCATCACCAGCCCGTGCAGGGTCTCGCCCATGCCGTGCAAGCGCTGGAATTCATAAGGCTGCCCGTCTTGCGCCATATGCAGGATGGCGCTGACCGTATGGGCGTTATGGGTGGCGAATTGCGGATAGATGCGGTCGGTCATTCCCAGCAGTTTGCGGGCATTGGCGATGTAGGAAATGTCGGTGGCCGCCTTGTTGGTGAAGACCGGGAAGCCATCGACACCCTCGACCTGAGCGCGCTTGATCTCGGTATCCCAATAGGCGCCTTTCACCAGCCGGATCATGATCTTGCGGTCATGGCGTTCGGCCATCTCGTAAAGCGTGTCGAGCACCTGCCCGGCGCGGGGGCCATAGGCCTGCACGACGATGCCAAAACCGTCCCACCCGGCAAGCGCCGGTTCACCCATCACTTCATCGATGACCTGCAGGGACAGCGACAGGCGGTCGGCCTCTTCTGCATCGATGTTGAGACCCATCCCTGCCGCCTTGGCCAGCAAAGCTAGCGCGCGCAGGCGGGGCACAAGCTCATCCATCACGCGCGCCTCTTGTGCGACCTCATAGCGGGGGTGCAGCGCCGAGAGCTTGACCGAAATGCCGGGATTGGCGCGGATATCGTCATGGGTGCAGGCCTCGGCAATGGCAGTGATCGCGCGAGAATAAGACAGGTGATAGCGCGCGGCATCACCCTCTGTGCGGGCAGCCTCGCCCAGCATGTCATAAGAGTAGGTGTACCCCTTCTCCTCCATGCCGCGGGCGCGGTCCATGGCAGAGCGGATGGTTTCGCCCAGCACAAACTGGCGTCCCATCTCTTTCATCGCCTGGCCAACGGCGGTGCGGATCACCGGCTCGCCCAAGCGTTTGATCACGCTGCGTAATGCGCCGACCGGTGACTTGCCCTCATCCAGCACCTTACCGGTCAGCATCAGCGCCCAGGTCGAAGCGTTGACCAGCGAGGAAGACGACTGCCCCAGATGCTTGCCCCAGTCCGACGGCGCGATCTTATCCTCGATCAGCGCGTCGATCGTGTCGGCATCGGGCACCCGCAACAGCGCTTCGGCCAGACACATCAGAGCCACGCCCTCATCGGTTGAGAGCCCGTATTCGGCCAGAAACACCTCCATCATGCCGGGCGCGGTGGTAGAGCGGATGTCGCGCACCAGCTGGGCCGCCGCTGCGCAAATCGCGCTGCGGTCCGCTGCGCTGAGCGCTGCCGTTTCAGTCAGACCTGCCAATATCGCGGCCTGATTGGCATAGGTGAGCTGGTCGATGGTGTTGCGCAGGTGCTGTGACATGATCCCTCCGGTCGTTACGGGTAATATAATCGCGAATCTAAAGGCGGATCGCCCGATAACGTGGTAACGCTAGGCAGATCACCTGAATTTGGGGGCAAAAATCGTGCAAATAGACTTTCCCGGGATGGATCGCTTTGATCAGGCGATTCTGAAGATCGTGTCCAGCGAGGGGCGGATTTCCATCGCCGATCTGGCGCGGCGGATCGGGTTGTCGAAATCCCCGACCCAGACCCGGCTACGACGGCTTGAGGCGGAGGGGATGATCGCAGGCTACCGCGCCCTGATCGACCCGATCCGGCTGGGGCTGGATCACGTGGCCTTTGTCGAAGTGCGCCTGAAAGATACGCGGGAAAAGGCGCTGGCCGATTTCAACGCCGCTGTGCGCAAGGTTGGCGAGATCGAACAGGCGCATATGATCGCGTCGAATTTCGACTATCTGCTCAAGATCAGAACCCAATCCATGAGCCAGTATCGCGCTGTTCTGGCTGAGAAAATCTCGACCCTGCCGCATGTCGCGAGCACCTCGACCTTTGTAGCGATGGAGGCGGTGAAAGAAACCGGTGTGCTGGGCCCTCTGTGACGCAGGGCTTGACGCAAAGCCAATCTGCACCAAGCTTGGATTATGCGACACCTTGCTGCTTTCATGCTGTCCTGCCTCGCTGCGACATCAGGCGCCGTGGCCGACACCTGTCCGATGGCGCCTGACCATTCCGCCAGGTTGGATGCGCTGATCGTAGAGATTCAGCGCGCGCCCAGCGAGGCACAGGCGCGGCAGATCTCCAACCAGATGTGGGAATTCTGGGCCGACGCGCCCAATGAGCAATCGCAGGCCATTCTGGATCGCGGCATGTCGAAACGCGCGGCCTGGGACCTGCTGGGCGCGCTGGAGGATTTCGACCGACTGGTGGCCTATTGTCCGGACTATGCCGAAGGCTACAACCAGCGGGCTTTCGTCAACTTCCTGCGTCAGGATTTTGCGGCGGCGCTGGTTGATCTGGACCGGGCGCTGACCCTGTCGCCCCGCCATGTGGCCGCGATGAGCGGCAAGGCGCTGTCGCTGATGGCGCTGGGCCGGACCGATGAGGCCAGCCTGATTCTGGATGAAGCGCTCGCGCTCAACCCATGGCTGCCAGAGCGCAACCTGGCCGCGCCGGGAGGACCGTTGGAACGCAAGGGGCAGGACATCTGAAAAGAGCTACTTTATCACGTTGAGATCGCCCCGGTTCCAGTTTACAGCATCACAATGTGCCCGCGTGGTGGAATGGTAGACACAGGAGACTTAAAATCTCCAGGCAGCGATGCCGTGCCGGTTCGAGTCCGGCCGCGGGTACCAGAAAATCGGAGCAACGCTTTGACTTATAAAAGGTCTGTTCAGGCGGCTGCCGTGCCGGGCTTGCAAGATAGGTCCACGTGGCCTATTTCGAAGGTCTGGAATGGAGATTTTATGTCCCGGTGAAGAGGGGAGGCGCTATGCCTCCCGCTGCAAGATCAACAATGCGAGCACCTGCTGAACGCGGTTCGGCCGGTCTGTTGATTTGCGATCTCAGATATCTGTGAGCCTCTACGCCCGAGCCCGCCTCGGGATCCGGACATGAAAGTTGACCCAAATGACACGGGACTATTCCGAATTTCTTCCACAAACCGCGCAAAGCCGACTAAGCGATCGGCGGCGCTCCTTCCTTGAAACCTATGGTTGGCAAGCGTTTTTTGCCCAGCAGATCAGCATAGATGCGCTGACCCGGACACCGCCTGTGCGGGTGGTCGAGGTGCATCGCAATGCGCTGCATGTGCTGGGCGATGGCATTGCCCGGACCGTTCCGCCGATCCGGGATGTGACCGTCGGTGACTGGTTGCTGCTGGAGCGCGATCAGCCGCAGGTGAGCCGGGTTCTGGAGCGCAAGACGGTGATGAAGCGCCGCGCGCCGGGAACCGACCGGCAGGAACAATTGATCGCAGCCAATATCGAGACCTGTTTTGTCGTGACGTCCTGCAATCAGGACTTCAACATTGCCCGGTTGGAGCGCTATATCGTCTTGGCCTTCGAGGCGCAGATCGCGCCGGTGATCGTCTTGACCAAGGCCGATCAGGTTGCGGATGCGCGGCGCTATATCGATCAGGCCAGCGCGATTTCCGACCGGGTGCCAGTGGTCGCGCTGGACGCGCGGGGTGATGCGCCCCGGAAGATGCTTTCGGGCTGGTGCAAGCCCGGGCAGACCGTGGCCTTTCTGGGATCGTCTGGCGTGGGCAAGTCGACCTTGACCAACGCGCTTGCCGGGACGCAGTCGGTGGCAACACAAGCCATTCGCGAGGACGATGCCAAAGGGCGCCACACGACAACGCGGCGGCAACTGCATCTGGTGCCGGGGGGCTGTCTGGTGCTGGACACCCCGGGCATGCGAGAGCTGCAATTGACTGGCGCGGCCTCGGGGTTGGGCGATGTATTTTCGGACATCCAGGAGCTGTCGCAGCAATGCCGCTTCAAAGATTGCCAGCACCAGAGCGAGCCGGGATGTGCGGTCCTCGCGGCGATTGAGGCCGACGTGCTGGACGAGACCCGGCTGCAGCGCTGGCGCAAGCTGGTGGCGGAGGAGGCGTTCAATTCGGCCAGTCTTGCGGAACGCCGCAGCAAGGACAAAGCCTTTGGCAAGATGGTCCGGCGGGTCATGAAAGAGAAGTCCGAGCGGGGCAGGCGGTAGCCCCGAGGCGGGCGCAAGCCGGCTTTCGGGATGCGCCCGTTTTGCACCAGAGCCACCCACGATCTGATCCGGATCAAAGCTGATCTGGATTCAAGACGATAAATTCCGCCCAAACCCACAATCCGGAGAGCGAATCCATGCTGCGCTTAGCCTTGATCCTATTCACCCTTGTGGCCTCCGCTTTGGCAGGTGCCGGAGTGATTGCAGTTCTGTCCATGGGATATGTCACCGTGCCGGCGATCCTCAGCGCGGCGGCGTCGGGGTTTATTCTGGCGATCCCGGCCACCTGGCTGATCGCCAGGCGGCTCTATACCGCCACGCGCGGCTGATCAGGCGTCCAGGTACGCGCGCAGGTTGGCCTCGAATTCGCGCGGCTTGTCGGCATGCAGCCAATGGCCCGCTCCGGGGATTTTTGCGAACCGCGCCTTCGGAAACAGGGCGCGGATCCTGTCCCTATGCTCGGGCAGCACATAATCCGACTCCGCGCCGGTCAGAAACAAGGCCGGGCCGTCCCAGTGCGCGGTGGTGTCGGGAAAGCTCATGATCTTGGGCATTTCGGATGCCAGCACGTCCAGATTGTAGCGCCAGCGCTTGTCCGCCACATCGAGAGACTGCGTGAAGAAGCTCTGCAGAGCAGGTTCCACGCCCAATGCGCCCAGTTGCGCGGAGGCTTCAGATTTGCGCGTGACGGCATCCAGATCAACCGCGCGCATCTTCTCAATGAAGGGCAGTTGCGAATGGCTATAGGGCACCGGCGCGATATCGGCGATGACCAGCCGCCGGATCAGATCGGGATGGCTCAGCGCCAACATTATCGCCGCCTTGCCACCCATGGAATGGCCCAGCACGTCGAACACCCCGCCGAAATGTTTAATCACGTCAGCCAGATCCTCGGCAAGGTCCGGGTAGCTGTGGCTGTCGGCCCAGGGACTCTCGCCGTGATTGCGCATATCCAGGGCGATCACCTGCCGTGAATCGGACAGCCGTTTGGCGATCACGCCCCAGTTCCGGGCCGAGCCGTAAAGGCCATGGGCAATCAGCAAGGGGGGGCGGTCGGTGGGCGTGCCGTGCAGGATCATGTTCAACATGGCTCTTTGATAGCCATGGCGGATCGCCGCCGCCAGCCCCCATTGTCGCCGCCCGGTCGCCGGTGTAGTTTGCCCGTCGGAGTGAAGGTGAGATGGCTGAACAAATCAGTGTTGAACAGCAGATTGCGCAGACCATCGCGATGTTGCGCGCCAAGCTGGGTGTGCGGGGCAAGACGCTGGCCGCCGCGCTGCGCCGGGCGCGGCATCGGCTGCCCAAGCATATCTACAAACAGGCCCTCCTGCTGGCGCAAGTCGAGGACCGCGCCGCGCATCCGAAACTGCGCTTGACGCTGGACAGTCCCAAGCTGGCCGATGCGGCGGAAAAGGTACAAACCCATCTCGACGCGATCAGCCTGACCGAGCGCCGCAAGGGTTGGCTGTTGGGCATGCTGGGCGGGTTGGTCTTCAACCTGCTGCTTTTGGCTGTTCTGCTATTGTTGTTTCTCTTGTGGCAGGGGCTGCTTTAGCTCTTTCCGCGCCTGTTTGCGCGTTGTAGCGTGAACGCGGTTCATCAGGCGAGGCCGTAAGAATGTCCGCAAAAACCGAAGCTCGCAAAGCGGCCCTTCGCGACAAACTGGTTGCAGCCGCAGAGCGCCGCATTGCCAAAGACGGAGCGAGTTCGCTGCGCGCGCGCGATCTGGCTCAAGATGCGGGATGCGCTCTGGGTGCGATCTACAATGCTTTTGATGATCTCAATGCGATTGTGATGGCAGTGAATGGCCGGACCTTCAGTAAGCTTGGGCAAGCGGTTGCAGACTCGTTTGATGGATCGGAAGAGCCGGTGCAACGGCTGATCAAGATGAGCCATGCTTACCTTAATTTCGCTTCCGAGCATGCCAATCTTTGGCGCGCCCTCTTTGACCTTGAGATGACGGCGGACGGGCCGGTGCCCGTATGGTATCTTGAGGCGCTGCGCGGGCTATTTGCGCATATTACCGAACCGCTTTCCGAGATTTTTCCCGAGCTTTCGAAGGACGACTTGCAACTGATGACGAGGGCGCTGTTTTCGTCGGTGCATGGGATTGTGTTACTTGGATTGGAGAACCGGATTTCCGGTGTTCCGGCAGATCAGATTGAACGGATGATCGCTCTGGTTCTTTTGAAAGTTGGAAACAAATAGTTTTCTGAACGGTGTTCAAAAATTTCTTGAACATCGATCATGAGTGCCTAGTTCCGAATATGAACATTGTTCACATAGGGAGAAGGCCAGTGTTTGGAACGTTGAGAACCCTGATCACCGGTGTAAATGCGCGGGCCGAAGAGCAGTTGCGCGATGCATATTCAATTGAATTGATTGATCAAAAAATCCGGGAGGCAGGGAAGAACCTGAAGGCAGCGAAATTGTCGCTTGCAGGGCTTATCCAGCGGCGCAAAAGCGAAGAGCAACAGGTCAACACGCTAAGGGCTTGTATCGACGACCTGATGGTGCGGGCACAGGAAGCGCTGGGAGCAGGGCGCGATGATCTGGCGGAAGGGGCGGCGCAGGCGATCGCAGACATGGAAAACGAAGTCATGGTTCGGGATCAGACCAACGCAAGTCTGGAGCGCCGCATTCTGCAACTGCGCCAATCGGTGGAAACCGCGAACCGCCGCATCATCGACCTAAAGCAAGGGGCCATTGCCGCTCGTGCTGTCAAACGAGAACAGAGCCTGCAGAAAAAACTTGGTCGGCACCTGAGCGGAGAGAGTCCTATCGAAGAAGCCGAGACGCTTATCGGAGATGTTATGAACAGGGATGATCCCTTCGAGCAGGGAGAAATCCTGGGCGAGATCGACCGATCATTGGATCACACTGATATGGCCGAAAGAATGGCTGATGCCGGATTCGGCGATAGCAGTCGAGTAAGAGCAGCGGATGTGCTGAGCCGACTTAAGAACAAGATCTGACCTCAAGATTCCTGAACCAGAAAACATCAAAAAGTGGAGACAGAAATATGTATATTGATAAAAACGATAATAGCCTGATCCTTTTGTTGAATGTGGCCGGTATCGCGGTGGCTTATGTCATGTTGGGCATTTCGCTCTGGTTATCGACTGACGTGCCGCTGGCCACCAAGGGCTATTGGGGCATGGCGGTGCTGCTTCTGACACTGAGTCTGGTCAATGTGGTGAAGTACCGTTTTGACAACAAGTCCTCGGACGATCGTCTGCGTCGCATTGAAGAGGCGCGCAATGAAAAGCTTTTGGAAGAGGCGCTGAGCGACCCGAAATCGGAGATTTAGAGAGCCCTAAAAAAGCGGAAAAGGCGGCGCTTATCGCGCCGCCTTTTTTTATTGCTTCGCGATTTGTTCAAAGGTTCGGATAGATCGGGAACCGTGC
>NZ_JAVAMO010000039.1 GCF_030758345.1 Ruegeria discodermiae | reverse complement strand
CTAATCGGACCAATTCACTTGATGACGGACACTAACGACGCAACAAGGGCACATTGCAAGGACCGATTGCCGTCAAAAACTTGGCCATGATCAATGACACACACTACTCCCTAGAAAAAGTACTTGATACCGAAGTAAGGCCCGTGCTGGTCGACGTCATAGGCGAATTCTCCGGAACTCAGCGTGTCGCTATAGTCGACGCTGAAGTACCGATAGCCAAATGTGAGTGCGGTTTTCTCCCAGGGTTGGTAATCAAAACCAACATTCGCCCCGATTTGAAGGTCATTTCCGCCAGCACCGAAACCTCCAAGCTCCAAAGAAGCAATTCCGGTCCAGTTTTGGCTCAATCGCAACATTCCGCGTGCGCCGATTACGGGTTCGATCCAATCCTGATCGGCGCCCAATACAAGCGCACTACCGGGCCCCGGAGTGGTGATGTCGATTTTCTGACGAATGGAGTTGTACCTCAGCCCTCCCTGAAGATCGATGGCATAGCGTTGTTCATTCGCCCCATATGTGCCCTCCGCAATGCGGTAGGCCCCCAGAACGCCAAACCATTTTTGACGCACGTCGACGTTGAGGTCGGCAGCCAACGGGCCGGGCAACGTGGTATCCTGTTCGATACCCACATAGTTGGCATCGAAAATTAGTCCAATATTCCCATTCCACGCCTCATACCGACCTGCAGCAGCAAAATCGAGCACATCCAGTACGTCGCCAAGATCCAGATCCAGATCAGCGGATTGTCCGGCCACGGTCGATGTCCCTTTGGTTCTTAGCGGAGTGAACAGATAGAGCGAGACCCCATGACGCCAGCCGGCCTCGTCCTGGCCTGGCGCGGGAAGTGATTGAGCGGATGCAAGACCCGGCAGTGTCAGGAATGCTGCCGCAAGCGTCATGGTACTGACTTTCAGAGGATGTGGCATGGCTGTGTCCTTGAGTTAACAAAACTTAGTAATTGAATCTCAGCCCGATCCCGGCGCCTTGATCATAAGGACTATCTGCTCCGATCCCGATCAGCACATCTGCAAAGAAGGCAACACCGGGACTGAGATTCTTGCCAATCTGAAGCTCAGCGGTCGCGGGCCAGGCGTCGTTTCCCCAGTCATAGGGCGCCTTGATATCCGCTTTTGCCCAATACCCGTCGCCAAACGGCTGCAGCGCAATCAGGCGCATTGCGGATTGGTTGACATCAGTCGGCCCATTATACGATGCGAAATGCTGGACCAAAGGGGTCAGCGTCAACCCGGTGTTTGTGTTTGCAAAGGCGAAACCGCCAAATGGGGCGATCTGATCGGACCCGGTGCCGATGCCTTCATCGGGGTCGCCAAAGTCAAGGATCCATTCCAGCCCAAGCGCGGATTTGACGGCCCAAGTGTCATTCAGGGGTTTTTGTGACAGGAAATAGATCAGCTTGAAGCTAGTCTTTTCAAACCCGTTGAACCTCTCCCCGGTCGCATTCGTCGAATTGTAATGGAGCTCATATTTCAGCTTCAGACCAGGGCGCAGCATGTATGCGCCATCAATGAATACATCCTGACGATCTGCCCCACCTTCCAGATCAAAATACTGATAGCGAATGTCCGTGTTGTTGACCGCAGCCAATGGGTTTGACGCGTTTTCTTCTGCTCCGGCAGCGATACCCGCCATCAGAAACGCGGACGTCAAGATTGATTGGATAATGAAGTGGCGGAACATCATGTACTTGAAGAGTTCTCGTGCGATTGATGAGACGGTGGCTTTGCCACCACCGTCCCAAGTTCGTTATTGCCAGCTGGAAAAGACTTCCCTGGTCAGTTCGCTTTCAGGGCGAAGGTTCTCGATTCCTTCATAGGGAACACCCTTCCCAAGTGGCAGATGCGGGTGTTTGGCAATGGTTTTCTGATGGCGCTTGACCATGTCCTGAAAAGACGCCCCGGACCATAGGGAGTATCCGATAAGGGGATGTTCCTCGCGTGGGTCTCGGTAGACATTGAACACAGGAGCTGCTGCGCCCGGCTGGCCGGGGGCAGGCAGATGCATTTTGAATTCCTGTTTGACCACCGAGCGCAAGACCGGCCCTTCGTACACATAGACGTAGTCGCGACGCGAATTGCCTTCGCCTTCAAGCAGCAGCGCGGTCTGGTCGATTCCGTCAATTACACGGTCACGCGGAATGCGGTCGGTCGCCCCTGCGATCCGGGCAAAGGTGGTGAACAAGTCTGAGACATGCACGATGTCACCCGCCGCGCTGCCGGGCTCGATTGCGCCGGGCCATCGAATGAACGCATCTGTACGCACGCCACCTTCAAGATGCTGGGTCTTGCCGCCGCGGTAAATCAGCTGGTTCAGGCCGGAAGTCCCCTCGTAATGATACATCAGGCCATTGTCGGCCATTATCATGACGATGGTGTTGTCTGCCTTTCCGGTTTCATCCAGTTTGGCCAGCACCTCGCCGATCCAACCGTCCAGAATCTGCAACTTGTCGGCATGGAAGCCACCATTGCGGGAAACAGCTTCATCAGGATAGGCAAAGTTCAGCGGGTAGAGCGGCCAGTACTGCATGAAAAACGGGTCGTCCTGCGAAGCCAGCTTCTCCAGCTGTTCCAATGCCTGACGCTGATAGCGCAGGTTCATTTCTTCGTATTTCGCCTGCGTCCATTCCTCGCCCGGTGCCATATCGACTTCGCGGGCAAGACCACCAGCTTCACCTTCAACGCCAGTTACCAGACCGTAGGGTTTGAACCGTTGATCCAGCTGAAACTGGTTGGACTGACCCGACGCATGGTAGCCAAGCATGTTGTTGGCGACCATTGCGTCCCGTATCATCAGGCTCAGTTGAACTTGCTGGTGCAAAGGAAAGGCCGCCCAGTCAAACCCCTGATTGTGCGGATAGGATTGTTCAATATCGCCCTGATGCCATTTCCCGACATGCGCGGTGTTGTACCCTTCTTCCTTCAGGATTTCGGCAATCGTGACTTCTTCGGCCGCAAGACCCTCACCGACCAGTGCAACCTTGACCTCTTCCACGCCCGCGCGCGCCGGATGACGACCTGTCAACATCGCTGTTCGTGTTGGCGTGCAGGATGGCTCGGTATACATCCTCATCAAGGACATGCCTTCGGTGGCAAAATCGTTGATGTTGGGCGTATCGAAACCGGTGACATAGTTCATAGTCCGGTTGCCCATCTGACCGAAGCTGACATCGTCGATCAGAATGTAGAGAATATTAGGGGGCTTGTCGCCATTGGCGTCACGGATTTCTGCAAGCTTTGCGTCGATTTCCGTATCCTGAACGTCCCATTGATCGTCAAATTGTGCGCGGAGAAACTGGAACTCTCCGTCATGAATGATGGGCGCATCCTGAGCAAAGCTCGCGCCAGCCATCAGCACCATGGCCGAGGCATGTTTAAATATTGATCTCATCGGTATCCCTTCCCCATTTTCGAGTTACATCTTTCCTGCGCGCCGCAGTGACTGGGCAATTTCATCCCGAAGACCATCCAGGGTTTCGCGGATATCGCAGGCAAACTGGTACGATTGGCTTCCCGGCTCAGCATTCATGGAGAGATACTCGTCGCTGAGAAGCTGGTAGTCCCGGCAAATCTCATCGAACACCGCGTCCGCGCGCCGTAAGCCTGCAATTGCGGCTTGGTGGTTCGGAAACAGGGTATCAAGCACGTAACCTTTCAAATTCGACGCTCGTTCGACTAATCAACAGATTCCCCGAATTGTTGGCCGAATTCACTTCTCACAAAAGGTTTATCGGGGCATAATACGGTATAATCAGAGATGTAACTTGCTGAAAAGATGGGATTATCCAAAAAAACATCGACTAGTATTGGTGGTGGCAGAACGCCTGACGCCAAAGATGTGCGGGTCGCGCTTCAACGACTTGTCGGGTCCCAGACTTTCGCTGGATCACAGCGACTGCAGGACTTTCTTATCTACGTCGTCGAGGAATCGATCAACGGTCGAGCCGATGAAATCCGTGCCAAAACAATCGCCATGGATGTCTACGGCGCGACCATGTCCGAGATGGCGCGAAGAGAAAATGTGGTGCGGGTGGACGCCGGTCGCCTGCGTCGCAAGCTGGCCGAATACTATGTCGAAGATGGCCGCGATGAAGTCACTGTTTTCGATCTGCCAAAAGGCGGGTACGCACCTGAGATATCGATTAGATCGCCCGGGACGGATCAGCCCGAACTACCTGAGACGGAAACCAAGACTTACACCTGGCCGCGCCCGTTCATTGGGATTGCAGGGGTTTTCCTTATAATCTGTGTTGCTGTGGCAATTGCGTTAATGTCGACAAATCGTGGGGTTCCAGTCAGCCTGCCAGTCGATAGCCTGAGCCAAGATGAGCGCAGCGCGATATTTGATGCATCCCCCATGCGGCTTCAGTCCGTGAACCTGGCCAATTCGGGCCGCGATTTGATCTTTCCGGCCTTGGAGCCCGCGCGACTGAACGGAGCCCTGACAATATTCAAGGGGGCAATCGAAAACGACGACAGCTATTTCGGAGGCCATGCAGGAGCCGCGCAGGTTGCAGCAACGATAGCGCTGGTTACACCGGACGCTGATCCGACCGGCGACGTGCTGCGTTACGCGGACACACGGGCCAGCCGGGCGATTGAATTGGCACCCGAAACGGGGTGGAGCCAATCTGCAAAGGCCTGGGTCGAATTTACCAAGGGAAATTGGCCTGAAGCTATGGAGTTCTCGTACAGAGCACAGCGTCTGGCACCAAACGACGTACATGTATTGGAGTTCGTGTCACTGATCCTGTTGTACTCAGGTGAGTTCGAAAAAGTCGTGGCGACCAGCGAAGATGCACTGTCAAAAATAGATTTGGACCGGGGTTATGTGTTTCAGAACGCGATGGGGTCTGCAAAGTTTCATCTGAAGGATTTCGAAGGGGCCGTTTCCGCCTTTGAGCAGGTGACCGAAAAGGGCGGCCCCGTCGGCCCTGTGTCTGTTGCCTATCTGATGGCAGCTCATCAGATGCTGGGCAACGAAAGTGAAGCTCAGGCCTTGTCGGACAAACTCTCGCGCGAGTGGCCTGACAGCCGGGTGGATATTTTGTTTCAGAGACTGTTCGCGAATCCAGAATACGGGGTGGAACTTGGTGACGCTATGAAACAAGCCAATTGGCATCCAAAAGTTAACGAATGAAGTTCGTGTCTCGGCTATCGGAGTCTTTTCAGTACGAACTGGTCACTGTGGTCGAATAACCATACATCCTTCCCAGCCTCGGAGTGGTATAGGCCCGTGCCCCATCGCCGATGGATTTCGAAGACGGCCCATATCGGACACTGGCCAGTACTCGAGCCGCTGCGTTGCAGCATTACCAAAGCGGACATCGCATCGAGTTATGTCAGCGAGATGGGCGCGAAGATGCCTGTTTCGGCCTGCAGCGACAGGAGGATCACCATGCCATCGGGGTAAGGAACCCGATGGCAAGCCAGAGGAGGAGCGGCACGGCGGCGAGCGATCCCCACATTCCGCCGCGCTTCCTAGCGCCGACGCCAACGATCCTCGGGGCGGCTGACGCAGGCAACGCTTCACTCAGCGGGCGATCTCGCGGTTGTAGCGTGAGGCCCATTCAGGCTGCATCTTGATGATGTGGTCCCAGTCGAAGTCTATGAGCCGGGCCACCTCCTCTTCGCCGTAGATCACCTTTTCGGCGAGCGCGCCGGGAAGCTCCAGCGACTTGATGGTCGGCCCGTAATAGATCTCTTCAGCGTAGGCCAACTGGCATTCGGGAGAAAGATGGAGCGACACCCACTCCTCCGCGAGCGCCTGGTTCCGGGTGCCTTCCGTGATGCAGGCCACGTTCAGCGCCACCGGCATCCCCTCGGTGGGGTTAGACACGATGATGTCGGGGTTCACGGTGTCGGCGAACTTCTGGGTGAAGGAGCCGAAGTCGACGCTCGCCGCCGCCGCGCCAGCTTCGAACATGCCGCAAGCTGGGACTGGCGCGACTGGAACGCAGTGAACGATTTTCAGCTCCGCGATCGCCTCGAAACCCGGGTCAATGTTGAACTCGTCGCCGCCGTGGGTGCGGGCGGCCATCAGGAGCGCCGCCGTGCCCTGCGCGCCCGGATAGCTCGGCCATGCGAGCTTGCCGGCAAGGTCCGGCCGCCAGAGATCGAGCCATGACGTGATGGGCGCATCCACCATCGTCTGATTGTAGACTGGCGTCACGGAATTGAACGCGACGCCATAGCCGCCCTTCTTGGCGAGTTCGTAGAGGTCGTCGAACCCGGCGACCTCGGGCTTCGGCGCCTGGGTGACACCGTCGGTCACCGCCCGACGCGACTCAAAGATGTTGAGGTAAATGACATCGAAGGACGGTTGGCCGCGCTCGGCATAGGCGCGCGCCCAGCGCTCCACCGTACCGCCGAGGACGTACTCGATCTCGACGCCGTATTTCTCGACGAGCGGCTCGGCGATGAACTTCTTGGTGATGCGCTCTTGGGCGCCGCCCCAGATGCCGACGACCAGTTTGTCGCCTGCCTTGATCTCGGCACGCGCGGGGCCGCTGATGATGGCCGGGGCCGCGAGCACCGATACGCCCGCGAGAGTTCCGGCGGTAAAGGTGCGCCGGGTGAGGCCGGGTCGTCGATGGCTGCTCTCTGGGTCTATTGGCATGATATACCTCGCATTTACTGTGCTGCTGACACCTTAGCAGAGAATGAGCGAGGCGTTGTCGCACCGTGCTCCTGCAACACACTATTCTACTAGCGCGTGACTCGCTCAGTATGGCGCATATCCTGCGGCATTGAAATAATTCTAAGCGTGATTGGGCGTCACGAAGTCGACAACCTCACCGATGCGATGCCAGAGACCGTCGACGGTGCGTTCTGCGGCATTTCTCAGGTGCGACTGGCTCGAGCGGTGTAAAAATCTTCAGTGTGTTGGGCCGGAGTAAGCTACGGTTCTTCAAAGCGTGCTTTGATTCAATGTCCGCTTTTCAGGATACACCAACCCACAGCGCTGCGGCGGCGAAAGTCTGCTCTCCGCCCTTCGTACCGAAGCTTAAACCCCTACCCTTCCCGGTCCAACTTTATCCAATAGCGCGTGTACCGAAGTTCACCTGTTCGGGTCAGAGCGCCCTTCTCTACCAGATCCTGCAGGTCCCGCGTCGCAGTGGCGCGCGACGTTCCCGTGATCGAGATGTAGTTCTCGGCGCTGAGCCCCCCTTTGAACCCGTCCGGTCCAGCCTTGAACAAACGGGCGATTACCTTGCTTTGGCGAGCGTTGAACTGGTCGCGATGCCGGTCATAGAAGTGCGTCTTGGCAATAAAGAAACCAACCCGTTCAAGGGTCACCTGTTGAGCTCTTAGGACGGTCTCGGCAAACCAGACAAGCCAAGGTGTGACGTCTAGCGTCTTTTGATGTCGTTCGAGCTGATCGTAGTACGCTTTCCGCTCTCGCTCTATCGTGAAAGCAAGCGCAATCAGGCTTGGTCGACCAATATTTTGCGCAAGGGATTTTTCAGCCAGCGCCCTGCCCAACCGGCCATTGCCGTCTTCAAAGGGGTGAATGCTCTCGAAGTACAGATGACACAATCCGGCTCGTATCAGTGCGCGCAATGGTTCGGGACCATCCGGTGCGGTCCGGTTGAACCAGGTGACGAACTGGTCCATTTCAGCCGGAACCCGATGTGAAGGTGGCGCTTCGAAATGCACCGTTGGGCGGTCGAGCCTGCCTGAAACGATTTGCATCGCATCCTCATGACTCCGGTATGCTCCAATCGTTTCCAGATGCCTGTCATGGGACAGAAGCATGTCATGCCACCGAAACAGGATGTCGTGTGACAGTGGTCCCGAATAGTTGGAGTAAACATCCACCATCATCTCTGAAACACCCTGCTCGCGCGGTTTGGATGGATAGCTGTCAGGAGCCAATCCAAGATGCCGACGCAAGGAAGATTGCACGCTGAGCCGATCCAACATCTCGCCTTCGATCGCGCTCGTTTTCATCGCTTCTTCGCTTAGCAGGTCGATGCGCAATTGATCGCGATCCGATCTGTTCACATGATGAACTGCTCCAAGAACTTCCCCTGAGGACAACAGGAACTGTTGCTCGTATGGTTCGAGTCTTGCGGCGTCGTAACGAAAAGTCGGCCAATCAGGGTTCTGCCAGTTCCACATCGTGAGGTATAAGCCCCCTTTCTATAACTCACAATTTATGGCCATGTGGTTTATAGAGGTCAATCCTATTGCTCATTTTTCTAACTCTTCAATCTGATCGTCGATTGAACGTGTAGTCTGAAAACAGTAGATCTCATCCTGTTTCCACAAATCTACGTAGCATTGGAGGTCCGCGACAGCATTGCCATTGGGGCCAGCTCTCCCTTTTCGATCTTAGCCAGCAGTGAAATCAGGTAAGCCCCTGGAGATTGAATTTTCTCAGCGCGTTGAAAGATGTATCCGAGAACGATGAAGCGAATAGCTGGGCCTAACGTTGATTTCATTGCATACCAGGTTTGGCCAAGCCGTAGATACTCGGCGATATCATCCATAAGTCGATCACAGTGGTGCTGATCTTTTGCAAAGCGTAGTTCTGAGCACAGCCGTGGAAAACAGCGCTCCATTTGGTCTGTAGAAACCTGAATCTGAGAGAGTTTTTCTTTCTTAACTTCCAGATTCAAAGAGTCCTCTTTGTGCCCCTCAATTTCATTGCCACTGGCCCTCAAATTTTCTGTATCTGCCTGTGTTATCTCGGAGATTTCCACAGAGATTTCCGTTAGCAGTTCACGGAGTAAGTTTGCGTCTGGCTTACGCCGCAGAGCATTGCGCACGGTGACCATCAAACCCGAGATTTTGGCGTCGTTTGCTAGGAGCTCCCTGAGGCGCGCTAGAGCGGCCGAAACTTTGTCGCGGAGTACAGTGAACTTGAGCACTCGATCAGCATGCCCTTGGGCTTCTTGGATGAACTCTGCATGCCTTTCAGACAATGGCATCAAGGACAGCCCAGTTGCGGTGACCACCCTGCCCTGTCGATCCCGGCGTGCCCAACGTTTACCGTTTGCGCTCATGACGCGGCGGATAATTCCAAGTTCAACCAGCGTCGAGATATGACGCTCAACAGTCTGCACGCTGACATGAGTTCGTTTGGCGATCGCCGCGTTGGAAGCGAAGCAGATGTGATGATCATCTTGGTCCAAAGCAATCTGATCACTGGTCACAAAGGATATCATTGTTCTCAGGACATTGAGAGTTGTGGACTTTAACCCAAGAGGTTCTCTGGCCTCTTCAACGGCGCGAAGAAGTATCCATTTTTGGGGCGTACTACTCCCCTGCCCTGCCTTTCCCGACAAGGTTGCTCCATTTGGAGCCAATGCTGTTAGTGTTTTCATGAGATTTTGTCAGCAGACAAAGATTACCCGTTCGCTCGAGAGCGTTTTCTCTTGTGTGGCGATTCGGGTGCTGCTAGATTCTAGGTGTCTAATCTAAGAATTGCGCTTTGCGCAGCAGCCCTCGAAGCTCCGGTTTCGGGGGTTTTCTTTGTTTACCTTCCTCCTTTCTGCTCGTCCTCAGTTCTTTTTCTTAGTGTTTACAGCTGTAAACTCAGCGTGTGAGCGCTTTATGATTTCAGCCATATTTTCGTCTAACCAGTTGGCGAAGCCAGCGTTAGCTCCGGCCCTTTTGACCGAGACAGTTAGTGATCCATTGTTGGATTTTATTGTGACGCCCTCAATTGGGCTGACCTCAGCAGCACCTTCTTTTTGTCGTGCTCCACGCTTGGCAGCAGCTCTAAGAAGCATTTCCAGCCGATCATCTGACGACATTGATGGCTCTATTGATGCAAGCAAGTTTGTAGCTTCATCTTCCGCCAGCTTGCCCGCAATGAAGTGTTCGGCAAGCACGGTCCATTTCGGACGGCCAGATTTTGGAGCTGCGCCGATCATGTCACCAATCTTTGTGGGAATATGCTGCGTAACTTTTGTCAAGTGAGACAACCCTGATTTCGAAAGGTTCAGTACTTGTCGCACTGTCGCCGTATCATGTCCGGAAGTCAGGATTGCCTCAGCGAAACGTGCTTTCTCGTAGAAGGAGAGGTTGCGTCTCGCTGCGTTCTCAAGCCCCTTGGCGAGAAGTGCTGATGCATCGTCGATGTCCTGAACATTAGCGCGGACTTTGATCCCGAGTTCACGACAGGCTTTGAGTCTTCTCCTCCCATAAATCGCCTCGTATCGACCGTCGGATTTCGACCTTCTGACGAGAATGGGTACTTGTTGACCGCCGTCTTTGATGCTCGACTTCAAGCTCTCAAAGCTATCGTCATCTTCGTCAGGGTTTACAACTGTAAACTCGCCAAGCCTATCGGCCGGGCCCCAATCGTCGATAAGTGCAGGGTCAATCTCTCTGATTGCGGCAAGCGACCCTTGAAGCGCGCCAAGGGCAGGGGCATTGGTTTTTGGAGCTTTGTCGATAACCTTGGGGCTTGAGCGCGCAATGGTATTTGCGATTCCCGACATCTCCTGAAGCGATTTTCTAGCCATTAGCTGCGCCCCCATGCTTGATGGATCATTTGCTCTACCTCAGAGCCGATCGCATCCATTGAGTTCTTGGCCCGATCATAAGTTGCTCGTGTCATTTCCGACCGAATAACCTCGTAAATTGACTGTTTGAGCATCGTGGCGTCACTGATGGCGGTACTTTTGAGGGCCGTAGCCGACATAACGCGGTCCTGAAACAGTGCTCGCATGAACGAAGCCAATTGTTGGGACGGCACGTCTGTTGGTTCGTCACGTGTAATCAGGAATTTGAAGCTGTCGTATTCGAGCGTGGCGCCAGCATCTTCAATGACTGCCATGTAAGCACCGGCGAGTTCCAGAAATTGAGCCGTAGATGACACGTCCAGCATCGATGGTGTCAGTGGCACGAGCAATGAGCTTGCAGCAGCCATCCCTGCTATAGTCAGGAACCCGAGTTGAGGCGGGCTATCAATAAGAACTAGGTCAAAATCGCTTTCCACCTGGGCCAGGGCATTCCGTATTCTCGTAAAGAACGGATGGTCCGGGTTGGAGTGAACGGCAGATTCTGTCTCAAATTCGGAAAGAACAAGCCGTGACGGTGCCACAGACAGACCAGGGAAGTATGTTGGAACTACAACGTCTGCCATGTCTACCGGATCTTCATATCGGATCGCATCGTATATTGTCAGTCCGTCAAACTCTATTTCCGGACTAATGCCGCACATGGATGTAAGCGAACCTTGTGGATCCAGATCAACGGCCAGAACACGGTAACCGCGAAGTGCAAAATAGTGAGCCAGGTGAATTGTTGTGGTGCTCTTGCTGCTGCCACCTTTGAAGTTCATCAACTGCCAGACTTGGAGTTTTTCTCCTTCAGCCCGACGAGGGATATAGCGCCCTTTTTTGCGGGAGGTTTTCTCTAGCGTTTCGCGTGCTTCCCAAAGCTCTTGGGCATTGTAGTAACGCCGACCACTTCGCACGTCCTTTGGTTCAGGAATCGTTCCTTCGGCGTGAACTTTGCGCATGAACTGACCAGAGACACCTAGAAGTTCAGCCGCTTCTGGGGCTGCAAAGTTGCGAAGCGATTTGGTGTTATCAGGGGCAAACGCTGCAAGAAGATGTTCTCGGATAGCTGAGTTTAATCTCTCAGAAATTTCCGTGGCGAGTGCTGATGGTCGCTCTGCCGTAAGTGGTGTCACGGGAATCATGTAGTTGCCTCAAATTAAAGAATGTGGTCATTTTCGCGCCACTTGAGACAAACAGCCGTGATTCACTGCCCTAAGTCAAGAATTTTCGCCTATATTGTGGGCTACGCGGACCGTTAAACTACATGCGCTTTGTATCAGAGCCGGACGGTTTACAATTGTAAACCCAGTAGAAGAGAGTTGTGGGCTCGGAAATCAGAGGTAGATCCTCCGCAAATCAAGCAGGCATTCGGGTGAAACTTCTATACCTGCTCCACTTTGAGCGGAGCATTTCCTGCCGATGGATGAGGTCATGAATGACCGAGACGAATTGTAGGATCGGTATCAGAGAAGGGTAGGGGGGTTAGTTGGGCTGATTTCGTGCATCTCACCCCAACAAATCCGTTGCCGGGTTTTCTGCGATATCGACGTCGTCATAGTATTTCTGCGCCTGAGCGACGGAGCGGTGCAGGGACAGGCGCATGGCGGCCTGGATGGGGGCGCCGTCCAGAGCGGCCTGGGTCAGGAACCCGGATCGCAACCCGTGCGGCGAGGCGAAGCCCTGCGGCAGCCCGGCCAGGTGCAGACGGTGTTTGACGATCTGGGAA
>NZ_JAVAMO010000038.1 GCF_030758345.1 Ruegeria discodermiae | reverse complement strand
ATCAGACCAGCCTGCTACGACGTGCCGTCCATTACTTTTCCCATGTACTCTTCTTCCGTGATTGTTCCGCCATGCGCAGCCGCTTTTCCTTGATCGTCCTCATGCAGGAAGTCCTGAATGGGCTCGATCCGTTTCCAGGCCGGGAATGGCTGGTTGCCCTCGGCATCCGGCACATATATCGAATGTGGTTCTACCCGCTTGTGCTTGTGGATCATTCGAGCGCAGTTTTGAAAGACGCGCGTTACTTCGACCACCGCGACCATGTTGCAACCGGGAAAATGGGTCATTAGCACGGGGTCTTTTGAAATCTTGGCACTTCCTTGCACACGGATGCGCCAGGGTGTTTCAAAGTCCATGAACAGCATGCCGATTTTACTGGCTGCATCGATGTTTCCCATCGAGAGCCACATGCCGTTGCCGTCATAGTTCGGGAACACGATCCGATTGTCGCCAAGGGATTTCACAAACCCAATCGGCCCGCCTTTGTAAGATACCGTAGGCTCTCCATCCGCGGTGACAGTGGACAAAAAGAAGTAATTGCGGGTTTCGATGTATTCGATATGATAGTCTTCCAATTCATCGCGCACGATGGCCTGTATCACCGCATGAGACAGCTTTTCGTGACCATTCTCAGCTTGTAGTTTGCGCTGCGCATCAGTGTAGAACGCTTCATGGGTTGGGATGGCTGGTGTCGGCTCTGCCATATTCGGATCCCCTGTTGAGGCCCTCAGATGGCTGTTTGGAGCAGCCATCCGAGAGCGGTTTAGACTGCGGTTTCTAGCGCCTCTGTGGTTTCGGTGACCTCCTCCCAGCCAGGCGCATCGTCAAAGCTCACAACCGGGCGCTGTTTCTTTCGGTTGATCAAGAGCCGGGTGCTATCGCGCTTGGCATAGTGCCCCGCCGGATCAGCCGCAGCTTTGGCATAGCCGATCATGTGCAGATCGATATCGGCATACATGATGCCCTCCTGATCATGTGGGATGCGCTCGCCGATCTCTGATCCGTCCGGCGCGTAGATCGCGGTGTAACCGCCACCGACTGGGAACAGCGCCTCTTTCTCGGTATTTCCTTCGCACAGTAGGTCCTGCATTTCCTTGGTCACCAGCGAACAGGGCGCGAGCACAAAGCACGAGCCTTCGACCGCGTAGATCATCGAAGCGGCATTGTTCACCTGATGCCCGAGCGCATAGGCAGTGCCTTCGTAGAGCGCCAGATTTGGCCAAGCGGCGCAGTGAATCTGCTCGTTTTGCGCATACATGGCGTATTTCGATAGCGGCTGCAGATGTTCCCAGCAGGCCAGTTGGCCCACGCGGCCGATCGAGGTATCAACCACGTTCAGGTCTGATCCGTCTCCCTCGCCGTAAACGGTGCGCTCCACATGCGTTGGCTTGAGCTTGCGGCGACGGTTGATAACTGCGCCGGTCTCGTCGAAATGCCACTGCGCGATATACAGCGATCCGCCGTCGCGTTCCGAGCACCCCATGGACAGCTGGATATTGTTGTCGCGGCAGGCTTTTGCCAGACGCGCCTCTTGCGGGCTGCCCGCCTCGATCGAGTTGTCGAAGTAGCGCCCGACAAACTGCATCTGCCAAGCCACCGGCCCCAGCCATATATAGTTGGGATAGCCCGGCAACCAGGTTTCGCTAAAGGCAATCAAGTTGGCGCCTTTCTGAGCCGCCTCTTCGATGAGACCGATCGCCTTGTCGATGCCCGCCTCCAGATCGAGAAAGCAGGGAGCGGCTTGAACGGCCGCGACTTTGGCTTGCGTAGACATGTTGGTCCTCCGTGTCATTGACAGAAAGACTGCATGTACCGGCCGCGGCGTGCTTTTGGATTTGGGCAGAAAAACTTGCGTTTTTGTGCGTACCCCGCATAATTGATTAGCTTTTGGGGCTAATTTTCATGGACATCCAAACGCGCTACGACACAAGCGATGTCGCATCTAAAGACCGTTTCGCTTATTGGCGGGAATCGGTGTGCGACAGCTACGTGCAGCTTGGATGTGACACAGAAGACAGAAGCAGTTTCCGGGGCATGATCGAGATCGCACGCCATTCCGTCCTGTCGATTTCGCGCGTGGCCGGATTGTGCCACAGGGTGGATCGCCGTAAACGCGACATCCGTTCCGCCTCGGATGCCTATTTCCTGCTGAGCTTGCAGACCGCAAAAGCGTCGACCGTGACTCAATTCGGAAAAACCGCAGTTTTGCACCCCGGCGACATGGCGCTTTATGCAAGCACTGATCCCTACACGCTGCAACTGCCCGACGATTTCAGCCAGACGGTGGTGCAATTGCCGTTCTCGAAGCTTGTCGAGCGGCTACCCAATGCGGAAATGCTGACGGCACGCAAAATCGACGGACAAACCGGCATTGGCAAGCTGGTGCGCGAGAACATTCTGGACTTCGCGGACCACATCAATTCGCCGAACCTGATGCTACAAACCCTGTTGCAGGACACTCTGATTGATTTGATCGCGACGGGACTTGCATCTCACGGGGCGAGCAGTATTGAGCTGTCATCGCCCGAGCAGCAAGTGATGCTGAGGGCCAAGTCGTTCATCCGCGCCAATCTTGGCAACCCGGATCTTGATCGCACCCGTGTGGCGGCTGAGATTGGCATGTCGGTACGACGGCTTAATGAGATCTTCTCAAAAGATGATGAGTCGATCAGCGCCTTCATTCGTCGGATGCGGCTGGACGGTGTGTCCGCTGACCTGAAAGACCCCCGGTTTGACCACCAGTCCATCAGCGAAATCGCGTTCCGCTACGGGTTTTCAAACCTGCAGAATTTTTCAACGACCTTCCGCGCCCGGTTCGGTCAAAGCCCGCGCGCCCATCGGGTTAAGCCGAGCTAGTTGAGTCAACAATACCATCCCGCTCCCGTCGGCTTTGTTGATGGGAAGGACCCCCTTTCGACGGCATCGCAATATGCCAACGTGATGTTTGTGGAAGGCATCACGGAAGGAGAGTGCATCCACGCGATCAACAAAGCTACCAGTAGATACTGACAAAACGATGCAATCAGTCACCAAAGAGTGAGGTCCGCCATTCCAGATACGACCTTGTGCTCCAATTTCTGCGACGCTAGGCCATCTTCATTGTTCGAACAGGGGTGCCAAGCATGTCACAGACGCAGGTTGGATTTGTAGGGGTCGGCTTAATGGGGCACGGGATGGCCAAGAACATTCTTGGCGGTGGTTATCCCATCACGGTGATTGCACATCGCAATCGCGTACCCGTTGAGGACTTGGTCTCTCAGGGGGCAACCGAGGCGTCTAGTCTTGAGTCTCTCGCGGCAGCCTCCGACATCATCCATATCTGCGCGCCCGGCTCCCCGCAGGTTGAGGCCATTGTCGATACCATGTTGCCGCACCTGAAAAACGGCGCGATCATCGTGGACTGTTCCACCTCCGATCCCACTTCAACCGAAAAACTGGCAGAGAGGCTTGCCGATAAGGGCTGCGCGATGGTGGACGCGCCCCTCGGGGGCACACCGGTTCAGGCTATGGCCGGGGAACTGAGTACGATGGTTGGCGCGTCAGACGACGCCTTTGCCCGGGTCAAGCCCGTGCTTGCCTGTTGGGCTCAAGCGATCGTGCATCTGGGCAAACCCGGAATAGGTCACAAGATGAAGCTATTGAATAACTTTCTGTCGCTTGGATATGGCGCATTGTATGCCGAGGCGCTGGCGTTGAGCCGCAAGGTCGGCATATCCGTTGAACAGTTCGATAGCGTCATCCGTGGCTCTCGCATGGATTGCGGATTCTACCAGACCTTCATGGGCTATGCTGTCGAAGGCAACTGTGAGGCGCATAAGTTCGCGCTGTCAAACGCCTATAAGGACATGCGCTATCTTGCGTCGATGGCGGATGCGGCTAGTGTGGCGAACCCGGTCGGCACGGCGGTCAAGAATTCAATGGCCTTGGCAGTAAACACAGGCGGTGACGGACCTGAAGATTATGTCCCGCATCTCGTAGATTTCGTGGCCAGGGCCAATGGTTTGCAGAAAGACAAATAGGCCAAGGTAGTGTTCCAGCTCTTTAGCCCACACATCCTTCGGGGACGGTCCATACGCTGCGACGCAGGACTGCAGAAGACGCGCCTGACATTCATCTGACTTCAACAAGTCGAACAGAAGCAAGGCGGGCAAATTAGCACTTGATTTGGGCAGCGTTAACCGAAAACCGTCATCGACGCTCCGGCTTTGGCCGTCAATACGACAACAACATTTGCACCCGAGCATCGACATCCTTTTGCATGCGTTCGCCGCTCCAGCCAGCGCGCCCTCGGAACATATAGCCTTGCCTTAGATCATAAAGTAGAGCGGCACGCTCACGGGATGGAAAATCTGTGGGCAGCGTGCATTTGTCAATTTCCCGTGCGAACCGAGCGGCAAGACGTTTTTCGGTGTCTTCAATCGCCGCCTCAACGCGTTCGGCCACACCTTCGATCTGGCCAACCGTCGTGACCACGCTTGAAGCCAGAAAGCACCCTTTTGCACCGCTTTCATGTTCGGTGGCATAGTGGACCACCTCGGACAGAAACCCTTTGATGGCTTTGGTGATGTCCTCCTCGTTTTCAAAAGCCACCACAGGCGCACAGCCATCCACATCCGCATAGAGGTCGATGGTTTTGAGATACAGCTCTCGCTTGTCACCGAAGGCCGCATAGAGACTTGGCCCAGTAATCCCCATAGCCTGCGTCAAATCACGCAGCGACGCACCGTCATATCCCTTGGTCCAGAAGACCGACATCGCCTGCATAAGGGCTTCGTCGTAATCGAAGTTTCTCGGGCGGCCCAATTTTTTTGTATCGGTCAATATATAATTCCTTGACTCTCGCGCGGTCACGATAGTTATGTATCAATCGATATATAATCAGAAAGGCTCCTCATGACCAGCCCCAAATCTGCCGTCGGAAAGGCATTTCCGACGATCGATTTACCTGTGCTTGGTGGTAACACCCGAAGCCTGTCCACACCCCGGGACGCGTACGACTGGATGTTGACCGTCGTCTATCGCGGCAAACACTGCCCGCTTTGCACGACCTATTTGCAAGATCTTAGCAGCGCGCTCCCTGACCTGAACGCTTTGGGCATCGATGTTCTGGCGGTCTCGGCCGATAGCGCTGAGCGTTCCTCAGCACAGATGCAAGAGATCTCACCAGCATTCGATGTTGGCTATGGTCTAAGCGTTGCGCAGATGCAGACGCTGGGTCTGTACATTTCTGGGCCACGCAACGGGATGGATGTCGAGGGGCCATTTGCTGAACCCGGCCTATTCATCATCAACGATCAAGACGCACTGCAGATTGTCGATATTTCGAATGTCCCCTTCGCCCGCCCCAGCCTAACAAGCCTTGTGAAGGGTATCCGGTTCCTGCGTGGGTTGTCAGGTGACTTCCCTGTTAATGGCACTCACGCCTGAAGGAGGCATAAAATGGCAGACAGAACAGAAAAAGGCGTACGCGCAGCGATTGAGGACCTGATGAATGTTGCGGTCCACGGCGATGCCAGCGGCCTAGACCGCATCTATCACCAAGACATGCAAATCCTGATGTTGGACATCAGTGGCGAATTGGCACGTTTTGACAAACTCGGCTTCATGGCTCTGATGGCCAACTCGGTCAAAGACACCAACCCCGATGATCACAAATGGGCCCGGTTCAGCGCGGTCGAAGCAAATGGCGATCATGGTCACGTCCTGATCACCCGACGCGTCCCAATTGGCGATTCCCGCAAAGTGCTTGAGCTGAGCATCGATCTGATTTTCGAAGACGACCGCTGGCAGGTCACGCGAGAGGTGATCTTCGCGCGCCCTGATCCCGATCCGATCTCCTGAAATCTCCCAATTAAAAAGGAACGCACTATGCGTATGATAACTTCTATTGCGGCCGTTCTATTGTCGGCCTGTGTAACCGTTGCAGATGAGGCAACCACCAGTCTCAATGCTCTAAACGATCAGTTCAACGCCTTCGCTGCAGACCATGATGCTGTCGGTCTGCTGTCGCTTTATTCCAAAGACACGCTTTGGATCGAGCAAGGCAAACCTGTGAGCCAGGGTTTGGACGGTCCGCGGGAACTGTTCGAGTTTGTCACCGCCAACAAAGGCGAAGTTACTCATACAATTGACCACCTATACGTCTCAGACGATGAGACCCTGGCTGTCATGATCGGTTTCGTTGAGGCAAAGATTGAGACCGTCGGTATGGATGCCACGGGGACCTATCTATTTGTCCTGCGCCCAGAGGACAATGGTTGGGAAATCGTCACCGATATGTGGCACCAGCATACCTCGGGGCAAAACTGAGCTCTGCAACGAAGTTCGCCCTCTGAAATTGAAGGTCAATCAATTCCGAAAACAAGCAGCACTGAGTGAATCAGGTTTTTTGCAGTGCGGTGGCATGTCCTACGGCTAAGCCAACGCACGACCGTCCTGACTCTGATCAAGAATGATCAATCGGCCCATAAGAGACATCCACTGGCCACCCGATATTCTGCGGACGCAGCCCGCTTTGCAGCCATTCGCCGCAAGCGCAAAATGCAACGCCCGTCGAACTAGCAGGTAGCGGACAAAGTGACCATCAGCTAAACGCCTGCCAATATGGGTGCGGAACTGCGAGCATTGACCCGCGGTGGCGGCTTGTTCAAGAAGCTTGATCCATACGTAAAACAGCGGCAACATCCATAGAGTGGCGTTCAATTTTAGGAACGTCGGTTTAACGATATCGGTCAAACGGAAGCATCGGGTGTTTCCCAGGGCCAAAGTTTGCAGAAAACCATTTTCAATCTAACTTCAGAGAGCAAGCCATGACGGCCATGACCCAGACCGAATCAGACGTTTTAGAAAAAATTACTGTACTCCTCCAAAAACCTAATAATAGACCTCCTTCAGACCAGATTGACGTCGCGCTTGATCCAGCAAAAATCATCAAGGATCTTGAGGATTTTTACGAACTTCTGAAAGAGTCTGACGCCATGCTCAAGGCAATTGTACCTTACCTTAAGCCGCCACATTACCGGCCCGAGCTTCCAGCGCACGGCGAGATTGAATTTGGAATTCTGCCTTTTTGGGTAAAATACCCAAAGGAAATCCCCGATTACCAGGACATTCCGCAAGTTTTCCTAGAGTTCCTTAAATTGGTCGATGGATTGGGCCTAATTCCACAACCGACTCTCACGCCTAAAGAGTATGAGCATCTCAAGACAGCTGTCCAGAGCTACAATGCGATCTCACCCGATGGTACGTCTTGGGGACTTGGGAACTTCGGGCAACTGGATTATCGCTGGCTCGAGGCGCCGATTAACATGCTTCTTGTCAACTATTACTACAAGAAATACCCATGGCCGATGGCGGCCCTGAATGACCCGGCCAAAAGCCCGCATGTGGCGACGATCCCCGAGGACGGCAATACGTTTGCGGTTGCCGGCGATTGGGGAACAGGGGGAGACGACGCCAAAGCGGTGCGTCATGCGGCTGTACATCTGGACCCGTACTACCTGTTTCACTTAGGAGACGTATATTACACCGGAACACCCCAACAATCGCCCGGTCAGACCTTCCTTGGACCCGGCTATGAGATGGCACATCTTGTTGATTTCTGGCCCAGGACGCACAGGAAGCCCGGCCGGTCATTCACCATGAATTCCAACCATGAAATGTACACAGGTGCTCGGGGTCTTTTTGAGGACGCTCTGTCCAGCCCAATCTTTGCCCACCAAAACGGTTTCACCTATGGGATGCTGGAAAACGAATTTTGGCAGGTTTTCTACCTCGACAGTGCTTACTACAGCCCAGATTTCCTCAAAATGTATGGTGCGCTTAGCGAAGATCAGATCAGTTTCGTGAAATCGAAGCGCAAAGGAAATACCGACAAGAAAACAATCGTCATGACCCATCACACGCCCTTCGATGTGACTGGCAAGATCGAACAGGTCAAGGACAATAAATCTCTGCTTCGAGATGTCGCCAGGGCTTTGGACAACAACCTGCCGGATTACTGGTATTTCGGGCATATCCATGACGGGATTGCCTATGCGCCAAAGAAAGTTGTCGCTTCAACACACGGCTCGAGGATCCCGGGCACCTGTCACATGCGGTGCACCGGCCACGCTTCTATGCCGTATGGGGCGCCCTGGGCATTGGCTAAAGTGGGTAGCAAACCCCCCTTCAAGAAATCCGACTTCATCAAGGACATCGAGTTTTTTGCACAAACGCCAAAGCCCGACTGCGGCCTTCATGTCAAAAACGGCTTTTTGACCTTTGCCTTAAAAGGAGCAAATATCGAGGAAGCCTTCTACGACAGCGATGGAAAAAGGACTTGGTTCCGGAAAAGCGGACCTACCACCTGAGACTGATCGTCCGCAGGTCAGGGGTAGTCGCCGGTCACAGATCTCGAGCGGTATGTCGAGTTGCCACGGCGTGACCGCTAGTCGATGTCGAACAGGGCCGCCACCGACCAAAAAGATCAATTCCTGGCACTAGCTACTGTCTGTGGACGAGCCAGAACCGATGAACACTCTCGTAGAGGATACACGGCCCAGAGCCGACATCCAGCGCATTGCCTCAATGCGGCGGTTGCAGCCCGCTTTTCCAGATATTCGCTGCTAGAGCAAATTGTGTAACGTAGCGAACTCACAGTCTGCGGAACAGTGCTGCCGTTCGCCCTGCCATTCCGGAGTATTTCAGCGCACTGCTGTTGGGACCATCAAAGGCCTGGTCACACATGTTCGCGACGGTGACACAATTGAGGTTGAAGGCGTGCCGACCCGGTTCGGGTCACTGGATTGCTCAGAGCGCCATACCACAATGGGAAAGCAAGCGACAAACCGGATGCGCAATCTGACTACCCGACCAATATCGATCTGTTACCTGAACAGACGGACCAGCTAAGATCGAAAAGTTGGCGGTTGCACGTTATCCGAAGCGGTAATGACACCTAAGCACTGCTCGTCGTACACAACACGAGCGCGTGCTAATTCTAACTTGTCTCCAAAAGGAACTCGGCAATCAGACGAGCGCAGCGATGCCAGGCCGGATCTGTTTCCGGCAGAATATGGTTGGATGTATCTAGCGGTACGAATTTGGCACCCGGAATGCCAGCGGCCAGCATCTGACCTTGGCGAAAACTAATGGCGGCATCTTTTCGGGCATGCAGTACCAACGTTGGGACCGATACCAAGCTCAGGATTTCGCGCACATCCACCTCTCCTATCGCCTCAACGAGCTTGGCTGCGTTCCTACCATTGGATGATTGTGCCTGCAGTTCACCGAACCATTTGAGGTTTTCAGGCGGCGCATCGGGCATAAATGTGCTACTAAACAATTGCTGTACGGCGCCTGTTCCGCCCCAAGCGCTTTCGATCAGGGCAATCGTGGCTTCGGTCGCCTTGATGCGTTTTTCACTGCCATGATGCCGCCACCCACAGGCATAGCCCCCATAAAACGCCATTTTTGTAACACGTTCGGAATTCTTGACGGCGTATGCGACACTCACCGCAGCCGCTTGCGAAATGCCCAATATCGGAAACCGGTCTAGACCAACGGCATCCACAACCGCTTCCAGATCCTCAACCTGCCGGTCCAGCGAGAAATCATCCACGTCCCATTCGCTCAACCCATTGCCACGGGGATCGTATCGGATGAGCTGATGGGTCTGGGCAAAGTGCCCGTGAACGTGTTTCCACACCGGGCTGCTCCAATCCAACTCTACATGGGTCAGCCAGTGAGAGGTTTTGATAAGTGGCGGGCCTTCGCCTGCTATGGAATAGGCTATTCGAGTCCCATCCTTGCTATGACAAAAGTAGATGTCTTGCTCGGGTTTCTCTTCGGCAAGGGCGACAGCGCCCGCCCCGCTTTCCACTGTGGCTGCAATGAAACGAAAACCCCTGCCGTGAATCGTCTTCAAAATGCTCTGTTTCGTGCCGCTGTCTCCAACAGCATTGCGAACGGCGTGAATGGCCGAAGAAACGGCAGCATCCGAGATGAAGCGCCCCTCCCAGATCGCGTCGATAAGCTCATCGCGCGTTACCACGCGATCACGGTTTTCAACAAGATAGATCAGGGTTTCCAGAACTTTGGGCTCTACGGACAGCGGCGCGCCACGCGCCCGCAATTCCAGTCCTGCGGTATCAAGCGTGAACTCTCCAAAGCTGTACTTCATGCAAGAACTCTAGCTTCGCCGGGCTGTTTTGTCATCTGATCAGGGGTGTTGGACCGCGTGATCAAGTTTGCGTATTCAGAAAGTTTTCAAAAACGGCAGCGCACATGTCCATTCCAGCAAGCCCGAGATGCTATCATCACAACCGGCCAACATCATCACCGTAGCACTTTTCGCCGATGCGGTTTCGCGCAAAAAATCCCAAAAACCACCGCTGGCTCTCCCAAATGGCATTCGGCATGTAGATACCAGTGAACAGGTCCCGCAGGGCGGCGGTATCTTTGCCCAGCCAAAATGGAAGCGCCACGTGCACGGCCCGTCTCCTGTGTTGGCACAAGCCATGCACGTGCCGTCACTGCTGCGGCGCACCCTAATCTCCTGATGCGGACAATTTCGCGGGCACACTGTATCCGGAGCCTGCGCGACCGGAGCGACAAATCAAACGCCGTGCCAAAGTACGGTTGTCAGGAATTTCTGCCCCTGCTCCTCATCTCCAAGCGCGCGACGCGCCGTCGAAAGCGTGCTTCACAGGGCCACAGTACCGCGAAGACCCGCGTGCATCAGTCCATCATAGCTTCGATTTCTCAGATCCGAGCGACTTCCGCAAGAAATCCCCAAGAAACCCCAAGCTCTCCCTCAAGCTTCGCAACAAGGGTGTCGGTAGGTCTGTGGTCACAGGGCAATGAGGCCCAAGTCGGATAGGAGAACAAGATGAACGTGACAACACAAATGACCCCCGTCAACAACGGCGTGAACGTCGAAGCCTTGATCAGCGCGCGTGATGCCCTGACGGAGATGCCGGCAGCAGCAGAATTCACATGGCGTGCCGAATGCGAATGGCTGAACGGGGTCCATAGTCGCTCGACCGTCAAAGGGTTCTATGGTCTAGGTGAAGAACACCAACACGCCGAAACATTTACCTTTGACGCCGACCACCCGGCCTGCTTTGCCGCTGAAGACAAAGGCGCAACCCCGGTCGAAATCGTGCTGTCGGCCCTCGCAAGTTGCCTGTGCGCGGGTGTCGCTTCCGTTGCCCAGAACAGAGGTATCCAGCTGCACTCGGTCGTTGCGAAAGTGGAAGGCGACATGAGCCTGTACGGCATTCTCGGCATAGACCCTGACGTGCGCAACGGTTTCAAAGGCATCCGAGTGGCCTTCGACATCGACGCTGACGCATCGAAGGATGAAATCGCCGCGGTCGTGGCTCAAAGCCAGAAACGATCCGCCGTGTTCGACATCATCACAAATCCAGGGAACGTGCGAGTATCTGTCAGCTGACAAGTTTCCGCAAATAAACACAAAAAGGAATTTGAATATGAAAACGATCGCCGCCTTGAAAACCCTCCACGCTGCACTCTTCAGCACCCTTTCTGGATCGCGTGAAGTTTGCTGTCCGGCGAGCGTGCTGTGTGACCGGATGCTGAACGATATCGGGCAGTATCAGGTACACGAGCTGCAAGAAGCCGCATCGGCGTTGAGCCATCGCGGCGGTCGTTTCCTTTCGTAAGCTCCAAAACGCACCCTGAGCCGGGGTTCGCGTAATCCTCTTGGATTTGAGGTCCGAAATGTATTCCACAACCACCCTGATCATCGGGGCGGGCCAGTGCGGCCTTGCCATGAGCTTTGAACTGAGCAAACGCTCGATTGACCACCTTGTTCTGGATGCCGGGTGCGCTGGAGAAAGCTGGCACAGCCGTCGCTGGGACTCGCTGCGACTGTTGACGCCGAATTGGATGAACACTCTGGCGGGTCAGACGCACGGGCCCGAAGATCCAGACGGATTTGTCACTGCCCGGAAGTTTGCATCCGAATTTGACAATTGGGTCGTGAGACATGCTCCACCGCTTTACACGAACACTTCGGTGAGTTCTCTGTCTCGACTGGGCGATGGGTACATCGCCGAGACGAACCGCGGACCTATCCGATGCCAGTCGGTGGTCATAGCCACCGGTGCCTGTGCACGACCCAAGGTACCTGCCTTTGCCCAAGCTATATCCCATCGGATCGAACAGTTTTCGCCAATCACTTACCGCGGCCCGCTTGAGTTGCGCTCAGGCGGCGTATTGGTGGTCGGGGCTTCGGCATCCGGCCTTCAGATCGCTCAGGAATTGGCGCAGTCCGGTCGCAAGGTCACTCTGGCCGTCGGCAGCCATGGGCGTTTGCCGCGCACATATCGCGACGCGGACATTCTGCAGTGGATGGATCTAGCCCGTGTTTTTGATGAGCCGTTCACCAAAGTAAACGATCTGGAAAGGGCACGGCGGACGCCTTCCCTGCCGCTGATTGGCACGCCGGAACGCGACGATCTGAACCTTGATGTTCTGCAGGCCCGAGGCGTCGAACTTGTCGGGCGTATGATGGATATCCGTGACGGCAAAGCGCAATTCTCAGGTGGGCTGTTCAATGCCGTGTCTTCCGCCGATCTGAAGATGAATCGTCTGCTGGACAGGATTGATACCTGGATCAACGATCACGGGTTTGAAGGAATGGTCGCACCGCCTCGGCGTTTTGCACCGACCGCTGTGCCGTCTGATCCCAGATTGGCCATCGACCTTTCCGAGTTTGACGCCGTGATCTGGGCGACAGGATTCAACCCTGATCATCGCTTTGTTCAGATACCCGTTTTTGATCGCAAGGGCCGTATCCAGCATCACGGCGGCGTTGTCGAACACGGATTGTATGTGATGGGGCTGCCGTTCCTGCGGACCAGCCGCTCCGTGCATATCGACGGAGCCACTCGGGATGCAAAGGCGCTGGCGCGCCAAATCTCAATTCAACTCGATCAATCTTTGGCCGCATAGAGGGAGCCTGTCATGCAAACACAAAAATTTGATGCAATCGTAGTCGGCGCCCGTGTCGCCGGAGCAGCGACGGCAATGCAGTTAGCACGCGGCGGAGCGCGCGTTTTGCTGGTGGATAGGGAACCCGAGATCAAGGACACTCTTTCGACCCATGCCCTGATGCGACCTGCGATCCATCTTCTCGCGCATTGGGGGTTAATGGGGCCAATCAAGGCGTCCACCCCAGCTGTCCTTTCAACTCAGTTCGTCTATGGCGACGAGGTCTTCGACATACCGCTCAAACCGGATGCTGGATACGAGGGCCTTTTTGCGCCCCGTCGCTGGCTGCTGGATCGGGTATTGGGCGATGCCGCACAAGAAGCGGGTGTAGAGTTGAGGACCGCAACCATATGCTGTGACGTTATCCGGAGACCCGATAAACGTGTCAGTGGTGTCGTTCTGATGGATCGTGAAAGCAACAGATATCAGATCACCGCGGATTTGATTGTTGGTGCTGATGGCAGAAACTCAACTATCGCGAAACTGGTTGGGGCAAAGGAAAACGCTCGCTCGGACATCCGCTCAGCCTGCGCCTACACATATGTCGAGGGCATCCCCAACTCTGGCTACCGCTGGTTTTATGACGCGAATGCTGCGGCCGGGTTGATCCCGACGAGCAATAATCAGCACTGCTTGTTTGTCGCCTGTCCGTCTAATGCGTTCAAAGCCAGGTTCGGCACTGACATCAACGCCAGTATTCGTGAACAGTTGCGGCGATGGGATACCGAATTGGCGGAACGGCTAGATCACAGTTCATTCGTCGAAAAACCCAAAAAGTTCTTGGGTGCACCGGGCCACATGCGGCAATGCGCGGGCGCGGGGTGGGCACTGGTCGGAGATGCTGGATACTTCAAAGACCCGCTGACCGCACACGGAATAACAGATGCTTTGAGAGATGCGCATATCCTGACGGAAGCTGCAATGACAAAGGGCTTGGGTGAGTTGACTGGGTACCAGATTATCCGCGATCAACTATCGGCAAAGCTCTTTCAGATTACCGAAGAGATCGCATCCTTCGATTGGTCTTTGGACCAGTTGAAAGCTCTGCACATGCATTTGAACACCGAGATGAAGGCAGAGTTTTTGCACCTGCAAGCGTCTCTCAATCCATCAGCTCAGGCCGCGTAAGGAGAAATTAATGGAAAACGGATGGTCAGGCACAGCAAATGCCAAGCCTCAACGCGGGCAACGTGCCAGCAGAAAACGAACGACCTCGATGCGTGATGTTGAAGCGTTTACCGAGATGACTGGCGACAAGAACCCGATCCACTATGACGGCGAATTGGCTTCAAAAACAGCTCTTGGTGGGTTAGTCGTTCAGGGAGGCGTAACCACTGGATTGCTGAATGCTGTGGTTGCGGAAGATCTTCCGGGCCCAGGGACAGTTTTTCTTGAAACAAACTGGCGGTTCAAAAAAGCTGTGCGCGTCGGAGAGACGATAGACGCGCAGATCGAGGTGATCCACGCTCGCAATGACAAACCGATCTGCACGTTGAACACGCGCATCGTGGATTCAATGGGCGACACCTGTGTTGACGGCACGGCGGTGACGTTCACTCTTCCAATTCGCAAAAGCAGTTAACAGATTGATTTTCTGGCGAACTTTTCATGTTCAATAAAACCTGCAAGACGACTGCGTCCGCTTTTCTCCGCGAACTCGTAGTTTGGGTTATCGCAGAAACCAAAAGTCTAGGCTCAGAGATGACTAAGGTTCAGCAACACAACAACGTTATGTCGATAGTGGGATTAGCGACTA
>NZ_JAVAMO010000037.1 GCF_030758345.1 Ruegeria discodermiae | reverse complement strand
GGGCGTCATATCTCACTGCTGGTTGAGCTTCCCCTTGTCCAGGACCCATCATGGTGATTTCATGGATTGTTGTAGAAGCCGCAGGGTCGCGTTAATTATTTCAGCCTTCATTTTTACGTAACCGGTCAGAATGATGACAAATTCATCTCGTTCGATCCACATTCGGATCATTGTTACCCCCAGCTTCAACATGGCAGCGACCATGGGGTTCGTGGATCCGTTTAGGGCAGCGAACTACCTTGAGGGCATGACAAACTATAGCTGGGACTTGGTATCCGAGGCAGGCGGGGTTTGTGTCGCGAGCAATGGTGTGAGCATCGAGACCAGCAGCTTGAGGGAGGCGCCCACAAAGCCAGTAGACTTCTTGATCGTGTCATCGAGTTGGACGCCGGAAGCACATGGTTCATCGGATATTCAGGCATTACTGCGACAGGCTTCCCGGCAAAACACCACAATCGGAGGTATTGATACTGGCGCATTTATCCTCGCCGCAGCAGGCTTGCTCGACAACCGGCGCGCGACGGTTCACTACGAACACATAGACGCTTTTCGAGAACTTTATCCCGAAGTGGAGTGTACCGAGGCGCTTTTTGAGTTCGATGAAGACCGGATTACTTGTTGTGGTGGCTCAGCGAGCTTTGACTTTGCTCTACAGATTCTTCGGGGGATTCACGGGAATGCAGTGGCAAACGCCGCTGCCCGATATGTGTTCCACCCCCGCATGCGCGAACGCGGAATGCCACAAAATCCACAATCTGTTGAGCCATTGGGTGCGAAAGTTCCCGGTAAAGTTAAAAAAGCCATTAAGGCTATGGAGGACAACCTTGAAGATCCCCTTCCGATAAAGGGGATTTGTGAGGTGGCACAGATTTCCCAAAGACAGCTAAGCCGCCTGTTCGCACAGTATCTTAGGAAGACGCCCGTTCTCTATTATCGTGATATCCGTCTGGACCGCGCACGGGGACTTGTCACTCAGACGACGCTGCCGATGTCCGAGATCGCCTATGCCTGCGGGTTCTCAAGCCAGGTGCATTTCAGTCGCGCCTACAGGGAGCGCTTTGGGTTGCCTCCGATAAAGGACAGGATCGAAGGGCGCATACCGTTCGAGTTTCGCGCCTGGCCGATGCACCGAAAACGCAACAACAACGATTGAGGCCATAAAAGGCCAATGAGCGGCGAGTTATGTAAAGTGCTTGTCGGTTCTTTTTGGCAAAATCGGGATACTCGGCAGCCAGAGGCGCCCACCCGCTTTTTGCAACAAAGAGGATCACCATGGCGGAACTGCCATCCCAAGCACAGTTTGCCTCAATCGGTCAGGGCTATTCTACGGATGAAGGGAATTCGCTGTCCTTGAAGGCGGATGCTTATACGCAGGCAGAATGGTTCGTTGCAGATCAGCAGGCTATTCTGGCTAGGACTTGGCAATGGGTTTGCCATGTCGAGAAGGTGCGTGAGCCGGGATCTTTCACAACGATGGACATTGCTGGTCACCCGATTGCCGTCGTCCGCGATCGTGAGAGTCAGCTCCGCGCCTTCTACAACGTCTGCAAGCACCGTGCGCATGAGTTGTTATCGGGTGAAGGCAATACGACACGTATCATGTGCCCCTATCACGCCTGGGTCTACAAACTGGATGGGCAGCTTGTACGTGCCCCTGAGACCGAGCATCTGGAGAACTTTGTGCCAAAAGAGATCTGCCTTGATCAGGTTCAGGTCGAAGAATTCGCGGGTTTCGTGTTTGTTAATCTGGACCCGAATGCGATCTCACTGCGCGCGCAATCCGGCAATCTCGAAACCGAAATCCGCCATTGGGCGCCAGACATCGAAAATCTGACATTCGGCAAGCGCCTGACCTACGACATCAAGTCGAACTGGAAGAATGTCGTCGACAACTTCCTCGAGTGCTACCACTGCCCGACCGCGCATAAGGATTTTTGCGATTTGGTCGATATGGATACCTATAAGGTGACCACTTACGATATCTATTCCAGTCACATGGCCGAAGCGGGCAAAGGCGCCAACAGTGCCTATGATGTGTCAAACGCAACGGTGCGTACGCATGCCGTTTGGTGGTTGTGGCCCACGACCTGTCTTATGCGTTATCCGGGTCGTTCGTCGATGATCGTGCTAAATGTCATCCCAATCGGACCTGACCGCACGCTGGAAACCTACGACTTCTTCTTGGAAACGCCCGAGCCTGACGCGATGGAATTGGATGCAATGCGCTACCTCGATGAAGTTCTGCAGGTCGAGGACATCAGCCTGGTAGAAAGCGTGCAGCGTGGCATGAACACGCCGGCCTTTACGCAAGGTCGCATCGTGAACGACCCTTCCGGTTCCGGAAAGTCAGAACATGCGGTGCATCACTTCCACGGTTTGGTCCTTGATGCCTACAGAGCGGCCGCTGAATGAGCGTTTTCTGTTCTCTGGTGGTGCCGGAAATTAAGTCGACACGGTTTGAACCACCCCCTTCCTCCTAGGTGGTTTTGAATCGCGTTGGCTTAAGAGGAGGAAACGTCATGCCAGATACACCAAACATTGTTATCGTTATGGCCGATCAACTCGCACCGCATTATTGCGGCGCTTATGGCCACAAGGTCGCCAAAACTCCGCACATAGACGCGCTGGCCACGCGTGGCATGCGTTTTGATGCGGCCTATTGCAACTCGCCACTATGTGCCCCGTCGCGCTTTGCGTTCATGTCGGGGCAGTTGATCAGCCGGATTGCGGCCTATGACAATGCCTCTGAATTCAAGGCAACGGTGCCGACATTTGCTCACTATCTGAAAACACTGGGGTACCGCACCTGTCTGTCCGGTAAGATGCACTTTGTTGGTCCCGATCAGAAACACGGCTTTCAGGATCGTGTCACCACCGATATCTACCCCTCTGATTTTGCCTGGACGCCCGATTGGGAGGCCCCTGACGAGCGTATAGACAAATGGTATCACGACATGCAGACGGTCAAGGAAAGCGGGGTCGCCATTGCCACGTTCCAGACCGACTATGACGATGAAGTTGGGTTTGCTGCCCGGCGCTGGCTGATCGATCGGGGCCGCGATCGTGCCGCTGGCGATGATGCGCCGTTCGCCATGGTGGCCAGCTTCATTCACCCTCACGACCCTTATGTGGCGCAGCCTGAATGGTGGAATCTCTACTCGGATGACGAGATTGACATGCCCGAATTTGTGCTGTCGCCCGACGAACAGGATCCGTTCTCGCGCCGGGTGATGGACGGGATCGAGGCGAGCTATGTGCCTCTGAGCGAAGAAGAAGTGCGGCGCGCGCGCCGCGCCTATCTAGCCAATGTGAGCTTCTTCGACAGCCAGGTCGGCAAAATCGTCAAGACGCTTGAGGATATGGGCGAGTTGGAAAACACCATTGTCATAGTCACTGCGGATCACGGCGATATGCTGGGCGAGCGTGGTCTGTGGTACAAGATGAACTTCTTTGAACCCTCGGCTCGGGTGCCACTGATCATGGCTGGTCCGGGTGTTGTTCAGGGGACGGCTGCCAATGCCTGTTCGCTTGTCGACATTCTGCCAACACTCGTGGATATCGGTGGCGGCGATGGCTCGATCCTGGGTGAACCCGTGGATGGTCGCAGTCTGATGCCGCTGGCGCGGGGCGACAACGACCCGGTGGATGAGGCTATTGGCGAATATTGTGCGGAAATGACGCCTTGTCCGGTGTTCATGATACGCCGCGGGCCGCTGAAATACATTCACTGTAATGCTGACCCGGCGCAGCTTTATGATTTGGCGAAAGATCCGCTGGAAACGACAAATGTCGCGAGCGATCCGGCCTATGCTGATGCTGCCGCCGCATTTGCGGCAGAAATCGCCCGACGCTGGGATAATGAAAGACTGCGCAACGACATCATAGCCACACAAAAATCACGCCGCGCCCTGCATGCCGCGATGGAGGCCGGGGCGGGCGAGGCATGGGACTACAACCCGCCCTCGGACGCGGCGCAACAATATGTACGCAACAACATGGACTGGCCCGTGGCAGCAGCCCGTTTCCGCTTTCCACCCCTCAAAGAAGGACCAAAAAGATGATGCTTCAGGGAAAGGTTGCGCTTGTCACGGGCGGGCGGGGTGGGATCGGCCGCGCGATTGTGGCGCGTTTTCTGCGCGAAGGGGCCACGGTTTATGCCGCTGATTTGAGCGAGGAGGGGTCGTTGGCCGAACATGATGATGACGGCAGCCGTTTCATCAAAATGAACGTGGCTGACGAAGGCGTCGTAAGGGCCGCGATGGGGCAGGTTCAAACCGATTGCGGCAAGCTTGACATCCTCGTTAACGCGGCAGGCATCGAGATCGAAAAGACCATCGAGGAGACCACTCTTGAGGAATGGAACCAGTCTTTTGCGGTGAACTGTACCGGTACTTTCCTCACATCGAAACATGCGCTGCCGCTGATGCGCGAGGCTGCTAAATCTGGCAACAGTGCGTCGATCATCAATTTTGGCTCATATGACGGGTTTATTGCCGATCCGGGCCTCGCGGCCTATTGCGCAACCAAAGGTGCCGTGCATGCGCTGACCCGCGCCATGGCCTGCGATCATGGCCCCGAAGGCATCCGCGTGAACGCGATCTGCCCCGGTTACATCGATACGCCGATGCTACAGAGCTTTTTCACCGGTGAAGGCTCGGGCGGCGGTGGGAAGTCAATCGACGAGTTGCAGCAGGCGGTGCGCGACGTCCACCCGATGCGCAGCTACGGCACTCCCGAAGACATCGCCAATCTCGTGAACTGGCTGGCCTCGGACGAAGCACGCTATGCCTCAGGTCAGCTTTGGGTTCTGGATGGCGGCCTGTCGGCGCAAGTCCAGCAAATGAAGCTCTAGGGAGGCGCGACATGGCCAAACAGAAATCCGTCATTATCACCTGCGCCCCAACCGGCGGCATTCACACTCCGACCATGTCCGAGCATCTGCCGATCACACCGAGTGAGATTGCCACCGCGTCGATCGAGGCCGCAGAAGCCGGGGCGTCGATCATCCATTTGCATGCGCGCGACCCCGAGACCGGCAAGCCCGATCCCAACCCGGATCTGTTTATGGAGTTTCTGCCTCGCATCAAACAGGCCACCGACGCTGTCATGAATGTTTCGACCGGCGGCGGTCTGGGCATGACGCGCGAGGAGCGGCTGCGCGCCGCCATCAGGACCAGCCCGGAAATGGCCAGCATGAATATCGGGTCGATGAATTTGGGTATCTTCCCGATGACGGACAAGTATTCGAACTGGAAGCATGCATGGGAGCCGGAATTCCTCGACATGACGCGGGACTTCATTTTCCGCAACACCTTCGCTGATATCGAATACTGCCTGAAGGAACTGGGCGAGGGTCACGGCACTAAGTTTGAGTTCGAATGCTATGATTTGGGCCACCTCTACAATCTAGCCTGGATTCGCGATCAGGGTTGGATTGACGGGCCGATCTTTGTGCAGATGGTCTTTGGTATTCTGGGCGGTGTCGGGGCCGATCTGGACAACCTCATGCACATGCACACTATCGCCAACAAATTGTTCGGCGAGGACTACGAATGGTCGGTTCTGGCGGCAGGTCGGCACCAGATGTCGTTCGCCACGCAAAGCGCATTGCTGGGCGGCAACCTGCGCGTGGGTCTGGAAGACAGCCTCTATATCGGTCCTGGTGAAAAGGCCGTGTCCAATGCGGAGCAGGTGCAGAAGATCCGCAACATTATCGAAAACCTGGGCCTCAAGGTCGCGACCCCCGCAGAGGCGCGCGAACGGTTGGCTCTGAAGGGCAGCGATCAGGTCGCATTCTGAGGGGGAAGCATGCAAACGAAAATGTTGATCAACGGCGAATTGGTTGAAGGCGGCGGTGACGCCGTCGCCATTCTGAACCCGGCCACGGGCGAAGAAATCTGCGCCATAAAAGCCGCGACAGCAGAACAGGCCGATGCAGCCGCCGCCGCCGCGCATGAGGCATTTGACAGTTTCGGGCAGACCAGCCCAGCTGAACGCTCGGAACTCCTGACCGATATTGCCAACGTTCTGGCGGAGAATATCGAAGAATTGGCCGAGCTGGAAAGCCTGGATGCCGGCAAACCCTGGCCTTCAGCTCTGAACGACGAAACGCCGCTGACGCTGGATACATTCCGCTTTTTTGCCGGTGCGGCGCGCACGATGACGGGTGTGGCCGCCGGAGAATACGTACCAGGGCATACCAGCATGATCCGCAAGGATCCGGTTGGCCCGGTGGCGGCCATCGCGCCCTGGAACTATCCGCTGATGATGGCGGCGTGGAAGCTTGCGGCTCCATTGGCCGCCGGCTGCCCGGTGACGCTCAAACCTTCGCAGTTGACCCCGCTGTCAACGCTGAAAGCCGCTGAACTGATCGCCGGAGTCGCGCCCAAAGGTGTAGTGAATGTGCTGCACGGCTCGGGCCGGGAGGTCGGCAACCAGATGATCAACGACCCGCGTATCGAGGCAATCTCGATCACGGGTTCAAACGCGACCGGTGCTGAGGCGATGAAGGCGGCCGCGCGCCAGATTCGCCACGTTCATCTGGAACTGGGTGGCAAGGCGCCAGTGATTGTGTTCGAGGATGCCGACATTGACGCAGTGGCCGAAACCGTGCGCTATGGATCGTTCTTCAACGCAGGGCAAGACTGCGCGCAACCCTGTCGCTTGTTGGTCGCGGATGCGATCTATGACAAGGTGGTGTCCGCCGTGCTGGATCAGGTCAGCCAGATCAAGGTCGGCGCGCAAAAGGCTGAGGGTACCGAAATGGGTCCGATCATCTCGGCAGCGCAGCGCAACACCGTCGCTGGATTCGTCGTTCGCGCGCGTGAGACCTGCGAGGTTGCGACCGGTGGCAGAATAATCGACGGACCCGGCTTTTTCTACGAGCCCACGGTCCTGACAAATGTGCCACACGATGCCGAGGTGTTCTGCAACGAAATCTTTGGTCCGGTTGTCACCATCTCGCGCTTTAGCGATGAGGAAGAGGCGCTGAAGGTTGCAAATACCGGCCCGTTTGGTCTGGCCTCGTCGGTTTGGACCCAGAACACAGGGCGCGCGATGCGGATGTCTGCAAAGATGCGCTGTGGCTTTACATGGGTGAATACCCATGGTGTCGCGACCCCGGAAATGCCCTGGGCCGCGATGAAATCCTCCGGCACAGGCTGCGACATGAGCGTGTTTGCCCTGGACGCTTATACCGCCGTCAGACATGTGATGATCGCCCATGGATAAGTGTGCGATTGTAACAGGCGGCAGCCGTGGCATTGGCCGCGCCATTGTGGATCGGCTGCTTGCCGATGGATATGAGGTGGTCACCTGTGGACGCGGAGCGCGGCCCGACGACCTGCCAGAGGCTGTTGCGTGGGTCACGGCGGATGTGTCGAAAACCGGCGATGCTGCGGCGCTGATCAAGGCCGCGAACGATGCGTTCGGTCGTGTGATCCTCCTGGTCAATAACGCCGGTGTTCAGGTCGAAAAGACCGTCGCGGAGAGTGACGATGACGACTGGGATCTGGTGATGAACGTCAATTGCAAAGGGGTGTTCAACATGTGCCGTGTGGCATTGCTGGATATGGCCGAGCATGGCGGCAATATCATCAATATCGGTTCGATCTCGGGGATGGTGGCTGACCCGTCGATGGCGCTTTATAATGCGTCAAAGGCTTGGGTCCATGGGCTGACCCGCTCCATCGCGGTTGATCACGGACCCAAGGTGCGTTGCAACGCGATCCGACCGGGCTGGATCATGACAGAAATGGCCGAGGACGGGTTCGCACTGGCAAACGATCCCGAGAAGGCCATGGCCGATGCGCTTGCGCGCCATCCGGTGGGGCGTTTCGGTCAGCCCTCGGACATTGCCAGTATGGTGTCGTGGTTGGCCTCGGACGATGCGGTTTATGTAAGTGGAGAATGTTTCACGGTGGATGGTGGCATGACAGCCGCATCCCCCCTTAATCCGGGATTGTTTTGATGGTTGAGTTTGCACAGACTGCTTGTCTTGGCGGCGGCGTTATTGGTGCCAGCTGGGCTGCTTTGTTTCTCGCCTCTGGCCGGTCGGTTTCGGTGTTCGACCCGGCCCCAACCGCAGAAAAGGCCGTGCGCGACTATGTCGAGATGGCTTGGCCGACTCTGACCGAACTGGGTCTGACGACCTACGGCAATCCCGAGGCAATTAGTTTCTGTGACAGCGCTGCCGCCGCCGTTGAGGGCGCTGATTTTGTGCAGGAAAATGTGCCGGAGCGGGTGGCGATCAAACACGCCACTTTTGCCGAGATTGAACCGGCTCTGAAGCCACACGCCATCGTTGCAAGCTCGGCCTCGGGACTGACACTCAGCCAGATGCAGGTTGGTTGGGACAATCCCGCACGCTTTGTATTGGGCCATCCCTTCAACCCGCCGCATCTTATTCCGTTGGTCGAGGTGATGGGGAACGATCGAACCGATGCCAGTGCTGTGGAAGAGGCCGAACGGTTCTATGAGGCCGTGGGCAAGGTCACAATCCGGGTCAGTAAAGAAAAGCCGGGCCACGTTGCCAATCGCCTGCAGGCCGCCATCTGGCGCGAAGCGATCAGTCTTGTGATAGAGGGTGTCGCGAGTGTCGAAGATGTCGACAAGGCGGTTTGGGCGGGGCCCGGTCTGAGATGGGCGGCGATGGGTCCTACCATGCTGTTCAATTTAGGCGCGGGCGAAGGCGGTTTACAGGCTTTCTGCGATCACTTCACCGACACGTTCAATGGCTGGTGGGATGATCTGGGCCGGATTCACCTGAACGATGAGGTAGTGCAGACATTGGTCGCTGGCGTCAGCGACGCTGCACAGGGTCAAACAGCAGCGGAGCTTTCAGCCAAACGTGATGCACTTATTCTAGCAATGCAAAAAGTTACAACAGGGTTGCGCGACGCCAGCTGATGCGCCCAGCAGACAAAATCCAAGGAACCACATCTGCGCGACCGGGTGTCTCTGCCTAGAAGACGCTACGCTATGATCTCTTCCAGTTCACGGAATGAGACGCCGTATCGAACGTAGAAATAGACCGCGAACAGCGTGACCGATCGTGGGTGGTGTGCACATCTGAAGTCATCCATTGAACCTTCCCAAGTGGTGTAACAGACCAAGTTCCGGATGGATGAAATCGCGCGAAGGTGCGACATGCCGACTATAGCTCGCGGCTTTACCAATGGTTTACTTGCAACTAGAAGTTACATAAGAACTTTCAACTAGGGTGTAATGACCTGATGAGAATCTCATTTTCCTCGGCAGTAAATGAAACAATCGGGTCCTCGACAATTGGTGCTGGTCATCTTGGCGTAAACTATCAGCCACATAGAGACTTGGACACCCTAGATCTCGAAGACCCTAACCTCGGTAAGCAGTTATTTGAGGAAATCACTCAGGACGTTCTAAACGGCATTAGTAGTGTTAAGACTCAGTTTCCCGGAGGCTCTCTGGCTGAAAAACCACTTACGAACTCCAGCGGTGATGTAACTGCGCAGTTGCTTGATATTTCTGTAGATGCCAATGGCAATCTGCCGCTGAATAGCACCACACGTAGGTTTCTTGTTGAGGCAAGCGAAAACAATTGGTCGGTAACGTTTATCTTGCCAACTTGGCGTTACTTGAGTTCGGACGGAAATCCAAATACAACCGACTTATCACAGGCGCAATTGGAAATCAGAGCTTACGTAAGTGCCGTGCTGCTGAGCGCGGAAGAATTAGGTGTCAGCGTCGATGGGTTCGAGTTGGGAAATGAATGGGATGTACTGGCTGAAAATGATCACGATATGGATCCTATCCATCACGGTGTGAGCAATGAGGTCTACATCAATGCATATGCAGAACTAGCCGCAAACATGACAGCCTGGGTCAGTGATGAAATAGCTAATTCCGATTACACGCGGACAGATCCAGATATTGGCATTCAACTACTTTATGTATGGTCAACTCCAAATGGTAGCAGACAAACTGCGTATAGTGATGCTCTCAAGACTCACTTTGATGCAGGCTTGTTGGCTGAAGTGGATGCCTTCACCTTTCACTTTTATGTCGGCAATACGGACGACACCGTCGATCCGTCAACTCGCAATCATTTTGAAAACCTTCAGAACCTAAATACGAACTTAGGCACGAATAATGATTTTTGGGCGACCGAATGGAATGCCGCCCGCAAATCAGGAGGCGTTTCCTTAGAGAGGCAGTACGGGGGGAAGAAGTCGGCAGATCTCCTTTTGGACATGTTTCACAATATTGTTAGTAACGGCGTTGATCTTGCTCATTTTTGGGCTGTTCGCGATGGCACATATAATAGCTGGTCAGGATATCAGAACGTCCACAGAATTCCTCGTGATCTGATCGATTTCCTGTCAGATAGGTTGCTGGGATTTCAGGCTTTAGATATTAACGTCAACCAGGATGTTGATCAGGACGGACATCGCGATCTCAACTACTATGGATTTGGTAGTATCGATGCGCGCATTCTATATGTGACCTCAACGGCGGAAACCACCCAAAGTATCGAAATTGATCTCGATAACTTTGATATCGGTCCAGTTCAGCTAATTCAGGTTACCCGCATGTTAGTGGTTGACGGGTCCTTGGCGACCTGGAATCAGCGTTACGAGTATACGACGTATGAATTTAAAACTCGGGCAGCGTTTGACGCTTGGGCGGGCCTCGTGGAACTGGCGGCCTATGAGGTGCTCTCGATTGAGTTATTGTACATTCAACCGGATAGTAAGGCCGAGCACGGAACCTCAGCTGGGGATCTATTAATCGGAAATGCTGGCGCAGATACCTTATTCGGTGGTGACGGGGCTGATTCCCTACTTGGCTATTCTGGAAACGAAAGCTTGATAGGCGGGAACGGCGCGGATCATTTGCTTGGGGGGCCGGTAATGACACCACTTACGGGGCTGCTGGCAACGATACCTTGCAGGGCAACGAAGGGGACGATCTGCTTTACAGCGGTCTTGGTCATGATCAGATTCGTAGCGGTTCCAGCTACGATACCGTCCACGGCGGCAGCGGCAATGACACCGTATGGGGCGACAACGGTCGCGATGTGGCTTACCTGGGCGCAGGCAATGATGTCTTCCACGACAACGCGCAAAGTGACACCCATGGACGAGATTCCGTGGACGGTGGCGAAGGTGACGACACCCTAAATGGCGATGGTGGTAATGACACGCTGAACGGGGATGGAGGCGATGATGTCCTTTATGGCGGGGACGGCGACGATAGTCTCCGAGGCGGACTGGGTGATGACAGCCTGACGGGTGGCTCAGGGAACGACTATCTGGCCGGAGACGATGGGAATGACACGCTCAGCGGCTGGATTGGTGACGACCACATCTGGGGTTTTGGCGGAAACGACAGTCTCATTGGCGGTGAAGGGGCCGACCATATGGGTGGCGGCGACGGTAACGACACAGTCTCGGGCGGCAGCGGCGATGATGAAGTCCTCGGTGGCTGGGGCAACGATACGCTGTCAGGCGGTGATGGTGCTGACGAAATGCATGGCGGCATCGGAGCCGACAGCATGAGTGGCGATGACGGCAACGACAGCATGCATGGCGATGGTGGGAACGACGCTGTCATAGGCAACAAGGGCAACGACACGATTTATGGTGATCTCGGCAATGACAGCCTGATCGGTTTCAACGACAACGACTCTATCGAAGGCGGTGACGGCAATGATACGCTCAAGGGCGGGGACGGCGATGACACGCTGATCGGGGGCGCGGGTGCGGACGAGTTGAACGGTGGCAGTGGCACCGATGAGGTTGACTACAGGGATGCCTCTGCCAGCGTGGTCGTGGACCTAGAGGATGCTCTGCTCAATAGCGGAGTGGCGGCAGGCGATGTGTATCTCTACATCGAGAACGTTGCCGGATCCGCGTATAGCGACACTTTGCGCGGCAACTGGGGGAGCAACAGCTTGTGGGGTCTTAACGCCAATGACGACTTGTTCGGGCGCGGTGGGACAGACCTGCTTACGGGCGGGAACGGAAATGACCGGCTGATCGGCCGTGCGGGCGCGGACACGCTCGATGGTGGCTCCGGCACCGATGCAGCCGCCTATTGGGATGCCACGGCTGCGGTAACAGCGGATTTGCATTCGGCGTCAAACAACACCGGAGATGCGGCTGGTGACGTCTATATCTCGATCGAGAACCTCGCCGGTTCAGACCGTGATGACCATTTGTCCGGCGATGCAGGAGACAACCGGATCTGGGGTCTGCAGGGCAATGACACCCTTATCGGCAGAGGCGGTGCGGATGAACTGAATGGTGGCGACGGCAATGACAGCCTGATCGGCGGTAGCGGAAACGACGTGCTGAATGGTGGTAACGGCGACGATACCATTACTGGCAACCTGGGAGATGACTCGCTGAAAGGTGATCTTGGCGATGACAGCCTTGTCGGTCATGAAGGCCACGATACGATTTCTGGGAACGAAGGTGCCGACACTATTTGGGGAGGCGAGCGCAACGATTTCATTTATTCCGGTGATGGCGATGACTCGGCCTATGGCGGTGACGGCCAGGATCACATTTGGGGAGGCCAGGGTGCCGACTTCATTAACGCCGGGTCGGGGGATGATTCCGTCCTTGGCGGCGATGCGGCAGATACCCTTTTGGGCGGTGACGGCGCGGATTCTCTTGACGGAGGGGCTGGCGACGACGGTATCAGGGGGGAAAACGGCAATGATCTGCTTCAGGGAGACACCGGAAACGACACCATCATTGGCAATACCGGCAACGATACGATCAATGGGGGTGACGGTGCCGACAGCCTAATCGGCTATGGCGACGATGATGCGATCTCCGGAAATGATGGGGCCGATACCATCAAGGGCGGCGACGGGAACGATCTGATCTACGCCGGCGCCGGAAATGACGAAGCCAATGGTGGCGCGGGAAAAGACGAGATCTGGGGTGGGACCGGTAACGACATCCTCACCGGTGGCACTGACGCGGACCTGTTCTACTTCGGGGCGCAAACTGGCAGTGATGAGATTACCGACTTCGATCTGACTGACAGCGACCGACTGCAGCTATCCCATGGGATGTGGTCCGGTTCAGGTACCCTGACCGAGGCGCAGATCGTCAACAGATTCGCCAGCGTTGTGGGCTCGGATGTGATCTTCGATTTCGGAAGTGACAACACCATCACGCTGATAGGAGTGAGTTCTCTGACCGGGCTGGAAACTGCGATCGATATTCTGTAGGCGGCGGCTTTAAAACTGCCGGTGAGCGGCAGCCCTGTGCGTCCGCAATGGCATTGAGCCTGAACCAAACCTTGCTCGGGTCGGCATAAGCGTGTCCCGAACAAATCCGTTGGTTGCAGTAGTTCGCAACCTATTGTATTGCAATCGTTTTTTGGTGAAGCCCGCACGCTTTCTGTCGATGGCACACTATGAGCAACGGAAAACAGGTATTCCGTCTTGTGCTCACTGATTGGCGCCACTCAGATCCCTATGTTGGTGGCACAGGCCCAGATCTGCCGCGACTAAAAAGATTCAAAGCGCGGAGCATTTCGCGTGCTTGGCGACAGGAGGCTGCACCTCCAACTTTGAGCGCTAGCGCAAAACGGCGAGCGCAATCAGCTATGGTGTTGGCAAGGAAGATCGCTCTGTGGAGCGTAGACCTTACGAGGCATCGCTTTGATCGGCGTCGACGACTTCTTTCTCAGGGCCGGTCAGTCTTGATAGGTTTTGGCGGAACCGCAAAAGCTGAATCGCCTAATAATCTCAAGCACTACAGGGCCTCGGTTTGTGCACGTCTACAGACGGTCATTCCGTTTCTGACGAGCGCGCCCACAAATTGATATCTTCTTCCGAACTGATTTCGTCGATCCTTGCCAGCTCGTCAGCGCTGAAGTCGAGGTTATCGGCAACGCCTGCGCAGTCGACGATCTGATCCGGTCGAGACGCACCAATAAGTGCGGTCGTCACGCGTTCACCTCTGAGTACCCATGCCAGCGCCATTTGCGCCAGAGTCTGCCCTCGCGCCTCGGCCATGTCGTTCAGAGCGCGGACACTTGCCAGAGACCGCTCGTTGATCATGCCGTCAAGTAGGGATTTTCCCTGCGTGGCACGGCTGCCCTCCGGAATATGACTCAGATATTTGGACGTCAGAATGCCTTGTGCCAGCGGCGTGAATGCAATCGAACCCACCCCAAGATCGTCCAGAGTATCGAGCAAACCGTCCCGCTCCACCCACCGGTTGAGCAGGTTGTAAGAGGGCTGGTGAATCAGACAAGGCGTCCCAAGGTCGTTGAGAATCTTCACCGCCTCGCGTGTGCGTTGGGAGTTGTAGCTCGAAATACCCGCGTACAGCGCGCGACCTGATCGCACTATATGATCCAACGCGCCCATGGTCTCTTCGAGCGGGGTATCGGGATCAAAACGGTGGGAATAAAAGATGTCGACATAATCAAGGCCCATGCGTGCAAGCGACTGGTCACAGGACGCGATGAGGTATTTGCGCGAGCCCCATTCTCCGTAGGGCCCCGGCCACATATCGTAACCTGCTTTGGAGGAAATAATCAGTTCGTCCCTATAACCCGCGAAATCGGCTTTTAGGATTTCGCCAAATGCCTGTTCGGCCGAGCCAGCTGGTGGTCCATAGTTGTTCGCCAGATCAAAGTGGGTGATCCCGTGATCAAACGCGGTCCGACACATGGCGCGTTTGTTTTCGTGGGCCGAGTCGGCGCCAAAATTGTGCCACAGCCCCAGGCTGACAATGGGGAGTTTTATGCCCGATCGCCCACATCGCCGATACACCATCCGCTCATAGCGGTTTGGCTCGGGACGATAGGGAATGGTTTTCGGCTTTGGAGGTCGTTGAGCTTTGGTCATGCGCACATAGTCAATGGATTGAGCGGTCTGTCAAACGGAACAGCTAAATTGGAACGAGACGCGTTTCCGCTCGTTCGGGGTAGAGATCTATGCTTAGTTTCAGACCAAGCAAGGAAGTCTCGCGATCTGATTGTTGATGGTTAAGGTCTTATCGCAGGCGCAGCGAATGCCTCCTTTGTTGGGCCGCGCCGCAGCGACGATGCCTTTGGCGCAAAGGCAGTTTTAGGGCCGCACAGCTGACCATCTGATAACAATTGCACCCGTTGATTGATCAAATTTGACAGATGCTCCATAGTCTGAGACGCTTTCAGCATTCGCAAAGGAGATTCTGACAATGGACCAGCACATTTTCTGATCCCGCCGCGCGCTGGCCTCAATTGGCAGACTGCGCATTGAAACACTCCTGCAGAGGACTCTGACAATGGACAAACGACGCTAGCCCCTTATGGGCGCTCGCTGTCGTGCATCTGTGCGACTTAAGCTTCCTTTTGTCATGAGGTGCATCATGCCCTTCAAACCACCAAAAACCACCCTCGGGCGGGCCGCTTCTGCTGTGGATGACACACTGAAATCCGCCAAGTTAGTGAAGGCCAAGTCCAAGGCCAAACTGCCGCGGAACCTGCGAGTGAAGACGCCGCCGCGTGCTGCCAAGCGGATGAACATGCCCGGTAAGGCGGGCGGTCGTTAGAGTCTAACGCGAGGCGTGCTATGCGCCCCGCGTCATCACCTGAACGGCATTGCGGATCGGCGATTGAGTGCCGTCTAAGTACCGCCACACTGATTTTTTGAGAAAAGAGGGTGGAAGCTGATGAATCTGTTGGGTAGGAATGTTATGAAACGTTATCGCTAACACGGCAGAGTGATTTGGCAATGACTACCATTCTGACGATCACGCTCAACCCAACCGTCGATTTCGCAACGACTGCTCCGCACGTGTTGCCAGGTCCAAAGCTTCGCTGCTCTGAAGCCGAGTTTGATCCCGGCGGTGGGGGTATCAACGTAGCCAGAGCCGTTCGTATGTTGGGCGGCGAAGCAACGACACTGATTGCTATTGGGGGTCCGACAGGTGCGCAACTTTTGGAATTGTTGGCATTTGAAGGTGGTTCCACCGTTGCGATTCAAGGTCCCGGCGAAACCCGGCGATCAGTATCGGTAATCGACGAAAGCAATGGCAAGCAATACCGGTTTGTCCTGCCGGGACCGGTCTGGGACGAGCAGGATGTTGAAAGAGCTCTGGTGGCGGTAGACAGGGCAGCCAGCGCGGGATCGCTGGTCGTGCTTTCTGGAAGCCAACCCCCGGGTGTCGCCAAGGATTTCCCATCGATACTGGCAAGCCATGTAGATGGGCGGAACGCGCGACTGGTCGTGGACACCTCGGGACCAGCTCTCAAACATCTGGCCGAGACACCGCGCGAGGCGGTTTATTTGCTTCGCATGAATGTTGAAGAAGCCGAGGATCTCGCGGGCCGCCAATTACCTGCTGTTGCCGATACCACCGCGTTTGCGCGCGAACTGGTGAGCGGTGGCGTTGCGCAGCTGATCGTAGTGGCGCGCGGTACTGACGGCTCGGTGCTGGTTGGTGGGGACGAAGCCTGGCACGCGGTTCCGCCTGAGGTTGAAGTTGTAAGCGCGGTAGGCGCCGGAGACAGCTTTGTTGGTGGTTTCGCACTTTGGGCGGCGCGAGGAGAGCCGGTTGAGGAATGCCTAAGAACAGGTGTCGCTGCTGCTGCTGCTGCGGTGACCTCGGAAGCGACGCGATTGTGCGACAAAATCCTTACTGAAGAACTGCGCAGTGAGACCAAGCTGACCAAAGTCTGACGACGCTTGTGGCCCAGTAGCTTAAGTCTCGTATCAATGGGCGGTGAGGCGGCTTTCACAACCGTTGGCATTGTTCTGTTGCACTCCAGCTAAATACGTTCTCTGTTGCAAAAAACCGCTTTTCAGGAGGTCACAATGCCCCAAACATCCGCCACCAATCGTCGTATTGTTCTCGCCGAACGCCCAAACGGGCAACCGGACGAGAAGACGCTGCGCCTTGAAACCACGAGCGTTCCTGAGCCCGGCCCGGAAGAGATGCTGGTGCGCACGGTCTACCTGTCGCTGGATCCCTACATGCGCGGTCGAATGAATGATGCCAAGTCTTATGCCGAACCTGTTCCGATCGGCGGTGTTATGACCGGTCAGGTTGTCGGGCAAGTGGTCAAGTCGAACATAGAAAAGTACGCCGCCGGAGATTACGTGCTAAGCCCAAGCGGGTGGCAAGACTTTGCTGTCTCAGATGGGACCCAGATCGTCAACTTGGGAAAATCCCCTGAGAACCCATCCTGGGCGCTCGGCGTTCTCGGCATGCCAGGTTATACGGCATATGCCGGACTTCTGAAAATTGGAGAACCCAAGGCTGGCGAAACGGTTGTTGTGGCTGCGGCGGCCGGTCCGGTTGGCGCAACAGTTGGTCAGATCGCAAAGCTAAAGGGATGCCGCGTGGTGGGTATCGCGGGCGGTTCCGAAAAATGCGCGCATGTTGTTGAAAAACTTGGGTTTGACATGTGTCTGGACCACCGATCTGACGATCTGGCGGCACAATTGCGCGAGGCTTGCCCGGATGGAATTGACGTGTATTTCGAAAACGTGGGCGGCAAGGTTCTTTATGCCGTATTGCCGCTTTTGAACCCGTTTGCTCGGGTACCCGTCTGCGGAGTGGTCTCGTGGTACAACCTGCCCAGCCTGCCCGACGGCCCGGATATGGGCCCTGCGGTCATCGGTACAGTCTTGCGAATGAAGGTCAAAATGCAGGGTTTCATAATCTACGACAGTTTCGGCCCCGAAGTGTACAAGGAGTTTGTTCGCGACATGACGGGATGGCTCGAAGACGGTTCCGTGAACTACAAGGAACATGTGGTTGACGGGTTGGAAAATGCTCCGGAAGCTTTCAATCAACTGCTAGCCGGCGGGAACTTTGGAAAAATGGTTGTAAAAGTCGGTTAACCGAATACGCGGCGTGACATCGTGTTGTTTGATCCGGCTGGGGTCTGGTCTGTGCCACAGTTTCGGAACTTCCGGTGATCGACTTCAAAGATGCGCACGACCCTCAATCTGTGATCCCGTCCGCTCGACGTGTCTCAGCAACATGATCGAACTGGATCACCGGTTCATCAAAAGGCTTAGGCGACCGATGCTCAGCTTCAAAAGCTTCGCCTCAGCTGCCGCGACACTTGCAGCCACTGAGGCGGCCAGCATGATTCGCAAAGCTCAATTCGGACCTTTGACAAACGGATTCCGTTGGTTTGCGGAACTCGCTGGGTAGAGGCGCCCAGTCAGAGCGTGAGTATGGATCAACGCCGGGGTTTGCAATAAGCCCCTGAGCGCATCGATGTAGCTGGCGCAATCCCTCGCGCGGGTGCTGATGCGCGTGGATGCCCCGCCTCCTCGCATGGATTCGTGATATGGGTCCTTCGCAGTCAGAGCTCTGCAACAGCACCGGGAGGCACCTCAAGTCAAAGTTCCACAACACTTCTCGGGTTCAAAAAAATACAAATAAATCAAATTAGAAGCACTTGTTATGTTGAAACCAAGCGGAATGATGGTTTGGAGCAATAAACACGCCTTAATTGAGGCGTCTGTGAATTGAACTCGCTTAAGGAATAATTCA
>NZ_JAVAMO010000036.1 GCF_030758345.1 Ruegeria discodermiae | reverse complement strand
CGAGACCAGTCGGTGGTCGTTCAGCGAAGGAGTGGGTCTGTTTGAAGATCGATGTCGTGAGACTAGGGCTTCAGTCCGTTTGTGATAGTAGTCAGAGCAGCTTGCATCAGTGCTTTGTTGCGTTCGTCGGGGATACTGAACAGGCCGCGGTGGATCGCTAGACCATCCATTATGCTCGCAAGCACCCGTCCGGTGTCTTCCGCATGAAGATCGGCACGCACCTCTCCCAGTTCTTGTAGATGCCGTAGCTGGACGGCATAGCTGCCCCCAAGCCGGTCGAACAGATCGGCGATCTTGGCCGCGAAGGCATCGGAAGAAAAACTTGGCCCAAAGATCTCGAAGAATACGCGAACAAAGCGCGCGTGATCGTCCGATGTATCGACCGTTTGGGCCAGATTGGTCACGAACTCTGCACGTGATGTGGGTAATTCAGCGGAACTGAACCGTTGTTCGAGAGCTTCGAAATAATGCGTGACGGCAGCTTCAAAGATCGCCTCCTTGTTCTTGAAGTATAGGTAGGGGGTTCCTTTCCCAAGTCCCGCAGCCCTGGCCACATCAGCCATGGTCGCGGCGTGAAATCCCTTTTCGATGAAGGCGTCACGCGCCCCTCTCAGGACGGTCCGTCGCATTTTTTCTCGGTCGACGATCTTTGGCATAGTGCTGTATTTTCATCATTTTTTCGTCCACGGCAAGCTCGTCATGAAAGTTGATGGCGAAGATCAAGATTTTTTATTGGACGAGTGGTCAGTAAAAAAGCTATTTAAATGACCATCTGGTCAATATAAACGAGACGTCTTCTGCGTCTTTACGTGTCACCAATCCAGTATTTTCGACCAGCCGCGAGAACGCCCGCCAAACGGGTCTGACCACAATCAACACCGTGCCTGAACCCGTTCGCGTGCGATCGACGAGGCCTTGTCTCCGACGTGGCCAATTGTTCGGCGCCTAGTGATCGGCCGCCAATTTGAGAGAGAGGACAATTTACATGCGAAAAGACCACATTCTGGTTACCACATTCTTGGCTTGCCTTTCTGCCGGAACCCTCTCAGCAGAGAGCCCGGTCAAAATCGGCATTCTCTTTGGATTCACCGGACCGATTGAATCGATGGCGCCCCAAATTGCCACCTCTGCCGAGCTAGCTCTAAACGAAGCGTCAGCGTCAGGACTGTTTCTGGGCGGCCGTAGGATTGAACCCGTTCGGGCAGACAGCACGTGCATCGACAGCGCCATCGCAGTTTCTGCGGCGGAGCGCCTTGCATCGGATGATCAACTGAGCGCCATAGTTGGGGCGGGCTGCTCCGGAGCAGCCGCCGCTGTCGTAACAAGTGTCGCGCGTCCGCATGGCATTATATCGATTTCGCCGACCGCGACATCGCCAACGCTGTCAACTTTGCCCGATGACGGCCTGTTCTTCAGAACGGCAACATCCGATGCCAGGCAGGGCGAGGTGTTGGCCCGGTTGCTGATGGAGAAAGATATCCGCAGCATCGCAGTGACCTACACCAGTAACGATTACGGCGCGGGCCTGTCTGACGCCTTTGCCCACGCCTATGAGCAGCTTGGTGGCGAGGTATTGATAGCGGTCGCGCATACCGACGGCAAATCCGACTATTCGGCGGAAGTGGCTACACTGGCAGCCAGCGGTGCCGAGCTTTTGCTTATCGCTGGTTACGCGGATCAGGGCGGGCGAGCTATTGTACAGGCGTCGCTCGACACTGGGGCGTTCGACCGATTTGTGCTCCCCGATGGTATGGTTGCTCAATCGCTGGTCGAGGAATTTGGCCCGGATCTGGCCGGGTCAATCGGTACTTTTCCCGGTGGTTCTTCTTCTCAAGCTGAGCGCTTCGAAGCATTGCTGCAGGCTCGAGGCATTGAGGGCCAGGCACCGTTTCGGGCGGAGGGTTACGACGCTGCAGCTCTTCTCATCCTTGCGATGCAGGCCGCAGGTACCAGCGACCGCGGGCAATTTGCCGAATTGATCCTACCGGTCGCAAACGCACCTGGCGTAGGCATCGGTCCTGGAGAAATAGCCAAGGGTTTGCGCATCCTCTCGGAAGGAGGCGAGATCAATTACGAAGGTGCGAGTGCGGTGGAGCTCAACGAAAGTGGCGATGCAAACGGCAGTTACCAGGAAGTGATCTTTTCCGAGGATGGTTTTGAGGTCGTCAATGTCTGGTAGTGCCCCTCGCCCGCCCTCGATCAATATCAGGGCCGCGACAGGTGACGATCTGGACGCAATCGAGAGTCTGGCCCGTCGCGCAACCCGCGATTTGCTTGGTCCTTTTCTGTCTGCATCGCAGCGGAAAGCGTCGATGGCCTTTACCCCTCTTGATCCGTGGTTGATCGAGGACAGGACATACTACGTTGTCGAAATTGATGGTGTTATCCGGGCCTCTGGGGGCTGGAGTCACCGTGCCCCGATGATCCATGTGCCAGACATGGATCAAGAACAAGAGCCACCGGAAATGGAGGGGGCTGCTAGCATCCGCGCCATGTACACGGATCCCGCCTTTGCGCGACGTGGACTTGGCCAGATGCTCCTGGGTTTCTGTGAAATGTCGGCACGCCTGTCCGGTCATCATCAACTGCAACTCATCGCAACGCCAGTCGGCGAGCGCCTCTATGAGCGCTGCGGCTACACAAGAGTCGGCGCAACAAAGCTGAAGGTCCCGCAGGGTGTCACAATTTTGGTGACCAGAATGGAAAAGGTACTGACCGCCAAACCCGAAGCAATCCGGTCGAAGGCGGCTTGCTGATGCGGTGGCCGCTCAATCCGGCGAAACCGTAGAAGTGAACATTCGGAAATGTCATTTTGCCATTTGGGGCAGCAACATAGCCGGTGAAGTCGGCAATTCACGAGTACGAAAATGAAGTTAGCAAGTGAGGTCAAAAATGGACTGGATCAGAATACTGGACACCGCGTTCAAAGTTAAAGACGTCTATGACAAAGCAAACGAAGTGAAGGCGGTCTATGACTACAGCAAGAAGCTTGAAAAGAAGAAAAAGCTCGAGTGGAAAGACCTGAAGTACTACAAAAACGATCGGATGGAAAAGGCGCTGAAAAATGCCCAGAACGCGTTGAAGAGCGTAAATAGAGCGCTTCGGGCAAGTGCCGCTTGGCCCCAACCCAGGACAAGTGGGGAGTTTCTCGATGCGCTGGCAAAGGCGAACAAATTTGGCCACGACAGCAAACAGGCGACGGATGCCGTTTCGAAATACCTCAGACGCGTAACGGAATACGGTAAGAGTTTAAATACATCGCTAAAGGCGCTCGACAAGCGCAGTGCCCTCATCGATCAAAGGCTGAAAACAGCAAAGGCGTTGAAATCCTATGGCCAGGCTCTGCAAAAGGCCTTTTTGACCTGTGCAAAAATCCCCAGCCCCACAGGAACGGCTCAGAATGCCGAGTTCTTCTCGCTTTCACAGGATGCGAAGGAATTCGCCGGCCACATGGATACACTTGCTAACCGGCTGAAGAAACTTCAGGCCAAAATGCGCAAAACGATTGCTGAGGGCAGACAGCTTGAAAAAAACAACCGGTACTGGATCGCCTATGCATCTAACTATGCAAGGAAGAGCCCAGGTTCGTTGAAAAAGAACCAAAAAGCAAAGGTCCCTGTGGATTGAGCGGAGTATAGACTCGCCCGGTCACTACTTGCGAACCAGTGCAGCTGGGTGCGCCCGCGTCTAGCGCAACCATTAACCAGCCAGATTGCAAGGCACATGGTGCTGGTGCGTCGGGCTGGCCAAGCCGGTCCCTTCGGTGTCGTGTAGTTGGCCCGACGCTGACAACCGGTGACATCCAATGTTGATCCCTGTAAGAAACCCCGTAGCGCAGGTAGAAGAAAACCGCGTGCAAGATCACGTCTTTCGGAAAATGCGCACCCTTAAATGTGATGGTCACGGTCTGCTCCTGTCTTATCTGAGCATGCGCTACCAAAACGACACTCAGTCTGACAGGTGGGAAAAAGTTTGCGACAGAACCGTGTCGCGAACTTTGCAACAGGTCCCAAGGCAAATCAACAGTTGACACCCAACCAACATGCCGCAATAAATTCCATTTATGAAAAATAATGCAACATGTCACTATTTGTACTTCTCCACCTGCCATTCTCGATGGTCGAAGAGGCCATGACACGCCAAACCGAAGATGATGAACTTCTTGCCCGAGCGGCGTGGCTCCATTTCATGGGCCGTTTGACGCAAAGCGAAGTGGCCGCTCGGCTGGGCATTTCGACGACCCGGGCGCATCGGGCCATCGCAAAAGCGCAGGCCGGCGGCATGGTGCACATCGTAGTCAATGCGACATCCGCCACCTGCCTGGAGATGGAAAACAAGTTGGCTGAAACCTTCGAACTGTCGATGTGCCGGGTGGCTATGGACTTGCCGGAACGGGGGCCAATCCCCCTCAGGAGCCTCGGCGCAGCAGGTGGCGAATGGTTGACTCAGGTTATTTCCAGCAAGGCCCACAACGTAGTTGGAGTGTCCCATGGTCGAACGATTGCCGCCATGGTCGAACAATTGGGCCAGACCGCGTCAACCGATACGATCTTTGTGTCGCTTCTTGGGGGGCTGACCCGGTCACTGGCGGCGAATCCTTATGATGTAATTCACAGGCTGGCGCAAAAGACGGGCGCAGACGCTTATCTATTGCCGGTGCCATTGTTCACCGATTCAGCAAAGGACCGTGATGTGATGCTGGCCCAGTCGATGCTAGGCGAGAGTTTTGCGCGGATGCACAGTGCCACGCTTTGCATCGTCGGGATCGGCGACTTGACCTCGTCGATTGGCGTGGCGCAAACCAACGCAGCCAGCCTGGCAGAGGACGGCGCGGTCGCCGAGATTCTGGGCCAGTTCATCGACAAGGACGGGCACAAGATCTCGACCGCGCTGGATGGGCGGACCATGGCTATGAATCTGGACGATCTCGCCAACCGCGAGGTCGTGGCCATCGCAGGCGGGCTTGGAAAAGTAGCTCCGATAAGAGCGGCGCTGAAAAGCGGTCTGTTGACCGGATTGATTATCGATGAGGAAACGGCTCGCGCACTCGTCGATGGGTTGGAGGGCGAAAATGCCGTAGCGGCCCAATAGATTTGCGAGCTTTGGGAGGAACTCGACAATGTATGAAAAGGAAAATGATCTAATCAACGCCTATATGCGCGGTCAGATGAGCCGCCGGAGCCTACTTCGGGGCTTGGCCAGCATGGGAGTGACCGCCGGAACGGCTGCGGTGCTTGTGAATGGGGCGGCGACACGTGCAATGGCTGCGGATTTCGATTGGAAGGCGCATTCCGGAAAGTCTATCAAACTCTTGCTGAACAAGCATCCCTACACGGACGCGATGCTGGCCAATCTGGACAATTTCAAAGAACTGACCGGCATGGAAGTGACCTATGATATCTTCCCCGAGGATGTCTATTTCGACAAGGTCACGGCCTCGCTCAGTTCACAATCCAGCGAATACGACGCCTTCATGACCGGCGCTTACATGACCTGGACATACGGGCCCGCGGGCTGGATCGTCGATCACAATGAATGGATCAACGACCCGTCGAAGACCAACCCGAACTACAACTGGTCCGACATGCTTGAAGGTGTGCGCAAATCCTGTGCCTGGAACGGGCGTCCGGGTGGCGCGCTCGGGTCGGATGACGCGAAACAGTGGTGCATTCCCTGGGGCTATGAACAGAACAATCTGGCCTACAATTCCGAGATGCTGGAGAAAGCCGGTGTTGGTGTGCCCAGCAATATCGACCAGCTTGTGGAAATTGCTGCCAAGCTTCAGGCGGCCCATGAAGGAGTCTATGGGATCGGTGTGCGCGGCTCGCGCAGCTGGGCAACGATTCACCCGGGCTTCTTGTCGGGCTACGCGAATTTCGGCCAGAAAGACCTCAATGTCGCGGATGACGGCAAGCTGTCGGCCGCGATGAACACGGAAGTGTCCAAGGACTACCACGCAAAATGGGTCAAGATGATCCAAGACAGCGGCGCGGCGGACTGGTCCACGCATACCTGGTATCAGGTGGGCACCGATCTGGGCGCAGGCAAATCCGCGATGATCTATGACGCCGACATTCTGGGCTACTTCATGAATGGCGGTGACAACGCCATGGCGGGCAAACTGGCCTATGCGCCCTTCTCCGCCAACCCGGAAGCCGCGGCGCCGACGCCGAATATCTGGATCTGGTCGCTGGCGATGTCAAAGTTCAGCAAAGATCTGGATGCCACTTGGTACTTCATGCAGTGGGCGTCTGGCCCAGAGCATGGGCTGTTTGGCGCGACCCAGATGGACTTCGTCAATCCGGTGCGCCAGTCCGTGTGGGACGATGCGGGCTTCCGCAAACGGCTCAGCGACAGCTATCCGGGCTATGTCGAGATGCATGACGTGTCGGCACCTGGGGCCAAGATCCACTTTACCCCGCAACCGCTTTTCTTCGACCTCACGACCGAATGGGCGGCGACGTTGCAGAAGATGGTGGCGAAAGAGGTGCCGGTGGACGAGGGACTCGACCAACTGGCCGAGAGCGTCAACGCGCAGCTCAAGGACGCCGGTCTGGGCTGACGACGGGACTAGCGGTGGGCCAGATGATGGCCCCCGCACCCAAAGGGTATATTCATGACTGACACCACTCCTGCTGTTCCAGCAAGGCGGAGACTACGCGTCTCGTCCAAGCTGTTTCCCTATCTGCTGAGCTTGCCGGCTCTGCTGGTGTGTATCGGTATCCTGATCCCGTTCTTCACGGCGGTCTGGTATTCGCTGCAGAAGTATCGGCTTTCGCAGCCCTGGAACCGGGGGATGAACTGGGGTGATAACTATCTCAACTTTCTTACGGATTCCTCCTTTTGGAACACGTTGCAGGTGAGTTTGACCTATGCCTTCCTGACCGTTGGGCTGGAATTGCTTCTGGGTCTTGGGATCGCGCTGTTGTTGCAGAAACGGACCAGGCTGAACAACTTCATTTCGATCATGCTCCTGATGCCGCTGATGACCGCCCCGGCGCTTGCCGCGCTGATGTTCAAGCTGATGACCAATCCGAATTTCGGCATTCTGAGTTACTTCGCGCAGGTTTTGGGCTTTGCGGACATGCGGTGGGCGTCGGACCCATCCACCGCGCTGCTGACGGTGGTCCTGGTGGATATCTGGGTCTATACGCCCTTCATCATGATCCTGCTACTGGCCGGATTGCGGTCACTGCCCACGCAGCCCTTTGAGGCGGCGGCGCTGGATGGGGTCCCGCGCCTGCAACAATTCTGGCGGATCACCCTGCCGATGCTAATGCCCTATGTCCTGACGGCGGCCCTGTTTCGGCTTCTGGATAGCATCCAGCAATTCGACATCATCTACGCGATGACACAAGGAGGGCCGGGCGATCAGCTGATGGTGTTTCAGGTCGAGGCATATCTGAATTTCTTCCAATCCACCAATGTGGGCCGATCTGCCGCGCTTCTGTTGGTCCTGTGGGCGATCACCTTCTTCCTGTCCAACCTTTTCATCAAGAACTGGCTGCGTTTGCGAGAACGCGCCCGGGGGGAGGTCTGAGCCATGCATCACCATTCCCCGATTGAACGTGTGCTCAGGGGGATCGCCCTGTTGATCGTGGTTCTGTTTTTCATGTTCCCGATCTTCTGGATCCTGCTGATGAGCCTCCAGACCAATGAGACGATCCTGCGCTCGCCGCCCTCGATTGTGTTCGAACCCACGCTGTCGAACTATGCTGCCATCATTGCCGGACGTCTGGACAGCAATGTGGCGTCCATGGGGATCGACTTCATGTCGAACCTGATGAATTCGGTCATCCTGTCGGTGGGCTCGGTGGCCCTGGCGCTTGTTCTTGGGGTGCCTGCGGCCTATGCGTTTGCCCGGCATAAGTTCCGCGGCTCGGAGGACATCGCCTTCACGCTTCTCAGCTTCCGCTTTGCGCCACCGTTGCTGGTGCTTTTGCCGCTGACGCTCTACTTCCAACAGATCGGGCTGGCGGATACCTATTTCGGCCTGATCTGGGTGTACCAGCTTATCTGTCTGCCGCTAATCCTTTGGATCGTGCGCGGGTATTTCGAAGATATTTCGCCGGATGTGGAACATGCCTATCGGATCGCTGGCCACAGTTGGTTTTCCACATTCCGTCGTATCTCGCTGCCTCTGGCGGCACCCGGGATCGCGGCGGCGGCGCTTCTGGCGTTCATCTTTGCCTGGAACAATTTTATATTCGCGCTGGTTCTGGCCTCGGCGGACAAGCAGCCTGTGACGGTGGGGGCGCTGGCCTTTGTCACCGCCAGCGGCATCCAATACGGCCAGATCGCTGCGGCGGTTGTTCTGTCCATCACGCCGACATTGGCGCTGGCGTTATATGCGCAGCGCTATCTGGTCGAGGGCCTGTCTCTGGGCGCGGTAAAAGGATAAAGATCATGAGTATCCGGATCGAAAACCTGACCAAGCGCTTCAAGGCTGACTCCGTTCTGGACGACGTGTCGTTTGAGGTTCCGGCAGGCGAGACGCTTGTTCTCTTTGGCCCGTCCGGCGCGGGCAAGACTGTGCTTTTGCGTTGTATCGCGGGCGCGGTCGAGGCCGATGAGGGCTCGGTCTGGCTGAACGGCAAGGACGCCACCGATCTGCCCCCCGAAGATCGCGGCCTTGGCATGGCCTTTCAGAACTTTGCGCTTTTTCCGCATATGTCGGCTGAACAGAATATCGCCAGCCCGCTAGAGGCGCGGCGTATCCCCAAAGCGGGCATTGCCAGTGGGGTGCGGCGTGTGGCGGAGCTTCTCAAGATCGACCATGTGCTTGATCACGCACCCAGGGAGCTGTCGAATGGCCAAAAGCAGCGCACGGCCTTGGCCCGTGCGCTGGTGGCTGCGCCCGATCTTTTGCTGCTGGATGACCCGCTGCGGAATGTGGATGCCAAATTGCGCTTTGAGATGCGGCTGGAATTGCCGCGCCTTCTGGCGGATCGCGGCGCGACTGTCATCTATGTGACGCAGGACTATAAAGAGGCGATGGCGCTGGGTCAGACCGTCGCGGTTCTGGACGGAGGGCGTATCGCACAGATCGGCACCCCGGAAGATATTTACCTGCGCCCCGCCAGCCGGGCCATTTCGCGACTTTTCGGCGATCCCACGATCAACCTCCTGGATGTGACGCCCGAGGTGGATGAACGTGGGGTTTTTGTAAGCCTCTCGGGCCATCGCGTGCCGCTGAGCCCCGGCTATGAAGAGGCGGTTGGCCGCTCTGCGGTTCTGGGCCTGCGCCCCGAGGCGGTGCTTTTTGCCGAGACCGGTTTCCCGGTCCAGATCGAAGCCGAAACCCCCCTCAACGAAAAGACGATCACGCTGACCACCACAGCGCGCGGGCGCGAAGTCTTTGTCTCGCGCCCGGCGGGCGCGCCCGGCCCCAGCGGGGACAAGGCGTATCTGACGGTCGAAGGGGCAGCAACACTGCTGTTCGACAAGGCCACCGGCGCGCGTATCGAACCAGCCTCCGGGGCAGATGAGGTTGCGGCATGAGCTATCTTGACCTCTCTTCGGTCTCAAAGACCTATGGCGGAAAAGTTCAGGCGGTCAAAGATCTGAACCTGAGCATCAATACAGGCGAAATCGTCGCGCTGTTGGGGTCGTCGGGCTGCGGCAAAACCTCGACTCTGCGGATGATTGCTGGTTTTGAGGACGTGACGGCGGGTGAAATTCGGGTGAACGGGACGGCCATTCATCAGCTCCCACCCGCCCGCAGGGGTGTTGCGATGGCCTTCGAGGGCTATTCTCTTTACCCGCCGCTGACGATCCGCGAAAACATCGCCTTCGCGATGAAGGCGGAACGGCTTGACGCCGCGCAGGTCGAGACACGCGTCAAAGATATCGCTCGGCTGGTCGAGCTTGAGGATGTTCTGGATCGCTACCCCTCGTCTGTGTCGGGCGGTCAGCAACAGCGCGCCTCGCTGGCGCGTGCGCTTGTGCGCAAGGCCGATCTGCACCTTTTGGACGAGCCCATGGGCCAGCTTGAGCCGCAACTGCGCGCGCTTTTGCGGGGGCGGGTGAAGCATTTCATTCAAGAACGCGGTCTGACGGCCATTCTCGTGACCCATGACCAGACCGAGGCCAATGCCCTGGCGGACAAGATCGCGGTGATGGAGGATGGCGAACTTCAGCAATTCGACACGCCGACCGCGTTGAAAGACAACCCGGCGAACCTGTTTACCGGCACCTTCATTGGCGAGCCCCCAATGAATGTCTTTCCTGCTGGCATGCGCCGCGAAAACCGGCAGGTGATCTTTGGTCTGGGTGACGGCGTATCGCTGGCCTATGACGAAGCGCGTTTTTCGCCGGATCTGCGGGACCGGCTGGAAAAGAACCGCGATCAGATCGCGATTGGCGTTCGCCCCCATGCTGTACGCTTGTCGGAAGACGGGCTGCCCGCAGAAGTTCTGGTGAATCAATGGCTTGGGGATCAGACCCATATTGCGGCAAGCTTTGCGGGCGGCTCGATCGTCTCGGTCATACATGACCGCGCCAAAGTGCAGGCAGGCGAGCGCGTGGGCGTCAGTGTCGCGCCCGAAGATCTGCATATCTTTGACGGTAGCACAGGCACTGCAATCAGCCATGGAGGACAGCTGGCGTGAGTGCGGATATCCTCATAGGCGTCGACGCAGGCACATCCGTTATCAAAGCGGTGGCGTTTGATGTATCCGGGCGGCAGATCGCGATAGCCAGTCGGCGCAACACCTATACGAGCCTGCCAAATGGGGGTGTCGAGCAGAACATGCAGCGGACCTGGGAGGATACCGCTGCGGTCCTGCGCGAGGTCGCGGAAACCGTCGGGGCAAACCGCGTCTGCGCCCTGGGCGTCACGGCGCAAGGCGATGGCACCTGGTTGGTGGATCACGAAGGTACACCCATTCAAGATGGGTGGCTTTGGCTTGATGCGCGCTCTGCTGCCGAGGCCCGGGCCATCGAGACCTCTGAAGGGATCGACACGATTTATCGCCATACTGGTTCAGGGGTGAATGTCTGCCAGATGCGTACGCATTTTTTGTGGATGGAGCGCAATTCGCCCGAGCTGCTTGAGCGGGCATCTACCGCGTTTCACTGCAAAGACTGGTTGTATTACAAGCTTACTGACATTCGGGCGACAGATCCAACCGAAGGTGTTTTCACCTTTGGTGACTATCGCACAAGGGACTACAGCGATGAGGTTCTGGACGCACTTGGTCTTAACGCATATCGCAGCCTTCTTCCCGACATTTTGGACGGTGCCCGAGATACCCATGGACTAACTGTCGAGGCAGCCGCGGCGACGGGTCTGCCACAGGGACTACCGGTTTCGCTGGGCTATGTTGATATTATGTGCACGGCATTTGGCGGCGGGCTCTACGACGAAGCAGCGCTGCCGGGCTTTACCATACTGGGCAGCACCGGCGTCCATATGCGCTTTGCCAGAACCGTTGATGATGTGCGCTTAAACACGGATCGCACGGGCTATACCATGGCCTTTCCTGGTACGGCTTATGCACAGCTTCAGACCAACATGGCGGCGACGCTGAACCTGGACTGGATTCTTTCGGTTGGCGCGGAACTGTTGAATGCGCAAGGGGGAGATGTCGAACCTGCGGATTTGCTGGCCGGGCTCGACGACAGGATTGTTACGGCCCGCCCCGGCGCGGTGCTCTACCATCCCTATATCTCAAGCGCGGGCGAGCGCGGCCCTTTCACCAACCCGGCGGCGCGGGCCAGTTTTACCGGGCTGGATCAAAACACGGGCTGGTTTGATCTGGTGCGCGGGGTCTATGACGGTCTCATACTTGCGGCCCGCGAATGTTATGCGGCGATGGGTGAAACGCCTGCCGAAATTCGTCTGGGCGGAGGTGCCGCGCGCTCATCGGCGCTGCAGCGTTTTCTTGCCTCGGCGCTTGCACGCCCGGTGCGCACCGTCGCACAGGAAGAGGCGGGTGCCGCAGGTGCGGTCATGATGGCCGGGTTGGCAACCGGGCTGTTTGACAGCCCATCCTCTGCTGCCAGGGCCTGGGTTGAACCGCTTCTACAAGAGCCCGTCGAGCCCGAGACAGAGCTTACGGCAACTTATGACGCGCTTTATGCGGCCTACACCGAGACGCGCGCCGCTTTCCCGAAGATTTGGGAGGCCCAGAAATCGATGCGCGAGGCGGTGTCATGACGACCGAAGTGGCCATAATCGGTGACCGTTTCATGTTGCCGGACATGTTCGAGGCCGCGCTGCTTGACGCCTGCGCCGATCAGGTCACGTGCCGCAAGCTCCAGCAGCCTTGGCCCGATGAGCCGATGGAACATGGCTATGCCGTGCCAGGCATGGATGGGTTGAAAGAATATATGGGCACGCCGGAACAGGTTGTCGCCCATATCGGCACGGCACCTGTTCTGATCTCTCATCTCGCGCCCCTGTCGCGCACCATGATCGAAGCGCTTCCGAACCTGAGGCTGGTGGCCGTCTCGCGCGGCGGGCCGGTCAATATCGACGTGAGCGCGGCGCGCGAGCATGGCGTGCGGGTCGTCAACACGCCGGGCCGCAATGCCAGTGCCGTGGCCGAGTTCACGTTGGGGGCCATTCTGGCAGAAACGCGAAACATCACGCGGGGCCATGACGCGCTGCGCAGGGGCAAGTATCGCGGCGATCTCTACCGCGCAGACATCACCGGTGACGAGCTGTCGGAAATGACCGTGGGCGTGATTGGTTACGGTAATATCGGCACCAGGGTGGTTCGGTTGCTGCGGGCCTTTGGGTCGCGCGTTCTGGTCTGCGATCCCTATGTGCAGCTTGACCCTGCGGATGCCGCCGACGGGGTTGCGATGGTCCAACTGGACACGCTTCTGGCCGAGGCCGATATCGTCACGCTGCACCCTCGGGTGACCGACGAGACGCGCAACATGATGAACGCTGAAACGCTGCGGGCCATGAAACCGGGCAGCACGCTGGTAAACACCGCACGCGGCCCGCTGATGGACTATGACGCTCTCTACGATGTGCTGCGCGCGGGCCATTTGCGCGGTGCCATGCTGGAAACATTTGCCATCGAGCCGACCCCCGCCGATCTGTCGCTCTTGCAACTGCCCAATGTCACGCTGACCCCGCATATCGCGGGTGCGTCACTCAAAACCGTGCGGATTGCAGCCGGAAAGGCGGCAGAAGAAGTCCGCCGCTGGCTGGCGGGCGAGCCCCCCTTGAACCCGTGTTGAGGACAAGATGAAAAAAGCCGAAAAAGAACTCCGACAAGCCATAATCGATCAATGCCTGTTCATGAATTCCAGTGGCCTCAATCAGGGCACCTCTGGCAACATCTCGGCCCGGTTCGGGGATCGGATGCTGATCTCGCCCTCGGCAACGCCTTATGACAAGCTGACGCCCGAGATGATCGCCTCGATGCCGTTCGAGGCGGAATACGGAACCTGGGAGGGGCCGCTCAAACCCTCGACCGAATGGCGCTTTCACTTCGACATTCTGAAGAACCGCACCGATATGGGCGCGGTGGTCCATGCCCATCCCAGCTATTGCACGGCGCTGGCCATCGCGCGAAAGCCGATCCCGGCCTGCCACTATATGATCGCGGCCTTTGGCGGCAATGATGTACGGCTTGCCCCTTATGCGCGCTTTGGCACGGCAGAGCTGTCGGACTTCGCCATTGCCGCGCTTGAGGATCGGACGGCGTGTCTTTTGGCCAATCACGGCTCCATCGCGATGGGGGAAGATCTGGACAAGGCGATGTGGCGCGCAGTCGAGCTTGAGGCGATCGCGCGGCAATATTACCTGACCCTGGCCATCGGGGGGCCAGTTCTGCTGAGCGACGCGGATATCGACGAGACTGCGCGCGCTTTTGGCTCTTACGGAGTGCAGGACGACTTCAAGGATGTCGCCGCGGGCACCAGGCAGGCCCGCAAAAAACCAAAAGAAAAGGTCTGACGATGGATGAACCCTTTGACCTGGTTGTCATCGGCGGCGGCATCAACGGTGCCGGCACCGCTCGGGATGCGGCAGGTCGGGGTTTGCGCGTGCTATTGGCCGAAAAGGACGATCTGGCGCAGGGCACATCCTCGCGGTCGGGCAAGTATATCCATGGCGGGCTGCGCTATCTGGAATATTACGAATTTCGATTGGTGCGCGAGGCACTGATCGAGCGCGAGGTCATTCTGAACACCGCCTGCCATCTGGCCTGGCCCATCCGGCTGCTGCTGGTGCATTCCCCGCAGCAACGGCCTCGATGGCTGATCCGGCTTGGGCTGTTTCTGTATGACAATCTGGGCGGGCGCAAACGGATCCCCGGTACGCGTGGCGTTGATCTGAGCAAGGTGCCTGAAGGCCGGGCGATCAAAGACGCCTATCGCCGCGCCTTCGCCTATTACGATGTTTGGGTCGATGACGCCCGGCTGGTTGTTCTGAACGCGGTTGATGCGGCGCGGCGCGGAGCAAAGGTGCTGACACGCACCGCAGTGACCCATGCCCGTCGCGAAGACGGGTTGTGGCGGGTAGGATTGAACGGCCCCGACGGCCCGCAAGAGGTGCGCGCGCGGGCGCTGTTCAACGCTGCCGGTCCGTGGGTCGAACAGGCGATTGGCCAGATTGCGGGCGTGAACTCTTCCAAGCGCATCCGGCTGGTCAAGGGCTCTCATCTGATCATAAAGCGCTGGTGGGAGGGAGATCATGGCTTTGTCCTGCAAGCCTCTGACAAGCGGATTATCTTTGTGAATCCCTATTTCGATGATTTGGCTTTGGTGGGCACCACGGACATTCCTTTTGAGGGTCAGCCCGAGGATGTGGCGATTGATGCCGACGAAACCCGCTATCTGCTCGACATTCTGAACCTTTATTTTCGCGTGGACCTGTCTGCGGATGACGTCCTGTCGGCCTATTCCGGCGTGCGCCCGCTTTTTGATGACGATGCCGCCAAGGGGGCCTCGGCCGTTACGCGGGACTATACGTTCGAGATGGACGGGGGGGATGACCGGGCGCCGCTTTTGTCCGCCTTTGGCGGAAAGCTGACCACCTATCGAAAACTGTCAGAGGCGGCCTTGGAGCATCTGGCACCGTATTTTCCGGCGATGGGCGCGGCCTGGACCGATGGCGTACCACTTCCCGGCGGCGATATACCCAATGCAGAGTTCGGTGCGTGGTTCGAGACATTCTGTGCCAGGTTTCCCTGGCTGGGCGCGGACCTGGCCCGGCACTATGCGCGGTGTTACGGCACCGACGCGATACAGATGCTCGACGGAGCTTCGGGCATGGCAGATCTGGGCGCTCATTTCGGCGGGTTATTCTACGCCCGCGAGGCCGAATGGCTGAAGCGGAACGAATGGGCACAGACGGCTCAGGACATGCTGGAGCGACGCACCAAACACGCGCTTTTCATGACCGATGCCGAGCAACAGGCGGTCGGGGTCTGGCTTGACCGCATGGCTGCGGCATGACCCCGAATCACCTGCGCCAAAGCGCTGACTTCGATGCGCTGAAAGCCGCCGCTGCGCGGCTCGGACGGGACCGGATGCAGATTCAGGGGCCGGGCGGCAATATCTCACTCAAGATGGACGGGGTGATGCTGGTCAAGGCGTCGGGCACCTGGCTGGCGGATGCCGCAAGTGAGGACATCTTTACCGCCGTTGACGCCGCCGCGATGAAGCGTGCGGTTCTGTCCGGTGAGGATGCGGCGGATGACCCGCAACGTTTCCAGATTGCAGAGGGGCTGAAACCCTCGATCGAAACCGGATTTCACGCGGCGCTGGATACGCCGGTGGTATTGCATACGCATTGCGTGGCGACGCTGGCCCGCGCCACGGCACCGGTTCCCAAAGCCCAACTGGACGCGCTGGGTCTGGTCTGGGTGGATTATGTCAAACCAGGGGCCGCCCTGGCGCAGGCCATCCTACAGGCTTGGCACGCTGATGCGCGGGGCGTGATGCTGGGAAATCACGGCATCATCGCGGTGGGCCAAACGGTTGCCGAAGCCGAAAACGTGCTGCGAAAATCCCGCGAGGCCTTTGATAGCGGCCCCGTACCGCACCGCGCGCCTGCCCCCTCTTTCCAGTCATCGCTTGACGAGACGGGCTGGAAACCGCTGGGTGCTGGCGCCACGACGGCACTGGCCTTTGACCCGGCACGCCTCAGGATCGCTTTGGGAGCCGCGTTTTTCCCCGATCAGGTGATATTTCTTGGTCCGGCACCCTGCGCCATGGAGGAGCATGCGATCAAAGCACCCGACTGGCCGCGCCGTGCGTTGGCCCTCGTGCCGGACCGGGGCGCGGCGATCCCTGTTGACGCGTCCGCGGCGCAGGAGGCGCTGGCCGAGATGATCGGCGAGGTGGTTTTTCGTCTACCCACGCACCCAAACCGTCTGAAAGACCACGAAATCGCCGACCTGCTGGGGTGGGACGCCGAGAAGTACCGGCAGTCTCTTGAGCAGGCCCGCACGGAGCGCCTGAAAGGGTCGCAGCAGCAATGACGCCATTGGCCCTTGGCATCGATATCGGAACGTCGGGTGCGCGCGCGGCGGCGTTGTCCGAGGAAGGCGATCTGGTTGCGGAAACCGCAGTCAGGATGCAGCAATTCGGCCCCAACCGGCGCGACCCTGCGATATGGCGGCAAGCGCTGGCCGCCACCCTGGGCGCGCTTTGGCAGAAGGTGGATGCCAAGGCGATCGGTGCCCTAGCCGTGGACGGTACCTCGGGCACGGTGCTGGGGCTGGATGCGGCGGATCGCCCGGTTGGGCAGGCGCTAATGTATGACGACGCGGTTGACGCAGCCGCCATCCCCGCCCGGATCGCGCAGGTGGCCCCGCGTGAAAGCGCCGCGCATGGCGCGGCCTCTGGCCTTGCCCGCGCGATTGCGCTTCAGGCCAGTCCAAATGTTGTTCGCATTTTGCATCAGGCTGATTGGGTTGCCGAACTCTTGTCGGCGTCAAGGCTTCCGAGCGACGAAAGCAACGCGCTGAAAACCGGGTATGATCCGGTGCTGCGGCGGTGGCCCGACTGGATCGCAGCAACGGGCCTCGACACTGCGTTGCTGCCGGATGTGGTACCCGCGGGCCAGCAAACCGGCGAAAGCTCCGGTGCTTTCGGCCTGCCCAAAGGGGTTCCCATCGTGGCGGGCGTCACGGATGGATGCGCCTCTTTTCTTGCCACCGGGGCCAATGCGCCGGGCGATGGGGTCACGGCCCTTGGCACGACATTGACGATCAAGCTGCTGTCAGACGTGCCGGTCTTTGCCCCGGAACATGGCATCTACAGCCACCGTATCGGCACCCAATGGCTGGCAGGCGGGGCATCCAACACCGGGGGCGGCGTTTTGGAGACGTATTTCCAGGACACCGAACTGGCCACCCTGTCGGCCCGGATCGACCCGGAACGCCCGACCGGGCTGGATTATTACCCGCTGGTCGCACCCGGCGAGCGGTTCCCGACCGCCGACCCGGCCCTGCGCCCGCGATTGGACCCCAGGCCGAAGGATGACGCGCTTTTCCTTCAGGGCATGTTCGAGGCCATGGCCCGGATCGAAGCCAGGGGGTTTGCTCTGCTGGCAGAGCTTGGGGCGCCGCGCCTTCAATCGATCCGCACGGTGGGTGGCGGGGCGCAGAATGCTGTCTGGTCTGACCTGCGTCACCGGGCGCTTGAGGTCCCGGTGGCCGAAACGCGCTCGACCAGCGCCGCCGCCGGGGTTGCGCGTTTGGCGTTGCAGAGCGTGCAAGGCTAATGGACAGTATTCGCGGCCTCTCTGATATCATCGACCGGTTCGACGCGGTTGTCACCGATCAGTTCGGGGTCCTTCATGACGGGGACCGGGTGTTTGACGGAGCGCTTGCGGCGCTTCGGGAACTGGCGGCGCGTAAGATACCCGTCGTAACGCTTACCAATTCGGGCAAGCGCGCGCATACCAATGCAGCGCGTCTTGCGCGGATGGGGCTTACGCCCGATCTGGTCGGTACAGTAATCAGCTCGGGTGAATTGGCCCGCGAGCATCTCGAAACGATGCGATCCGGTACCCCGATCGGCCTGATCACGCGAGATGGTGAGACCGAGTTGATTGACGGGCTCAACTTGCGAAAGCTTGATCTTCGGGACAACGAAAGCCCCGAACTGATTGTGCTGGCTGGCATTCAGCCAGAGACCATTTCGCAAACTGACTATGGCGATCTGCTGGCCCGCCACGCGCGGGCCAAGGTGCCCATGTTACTGGTCAATCCTGACCTTTTGATGGGGCAGGGCACGGCAGTGTTTTTCGGCGCCGGCGCAGTCGCGCGGGACTACAGCAATCGCGGTGGTCAGGTCACTCCGCTCGGCAAACCATCACCGGCGATGTTCAAGGCCGCACTCGCGACGCTCGCTAACCCAAAACCCAACCGAGTGCTTATGATCGGGGACAGTCCAGCGCACGATATTGGCGGTGCTAGCGATGCTGGCCTTGCGACTTTGTTGGTTCGCAGCGGTGTGCAAGCAGGTTTGCGGGGGCACATCGCAGACTACACTGTCGACCAGCTGAGGTGGGATTGAAGCAACATAAGGTATGCGGAGAATTCGGTAGGGCTCTGGTGCGAAGTAGCAGATGCTATAGTGAGTGGGTATTTGGACTGCAAAAATTTGTCCTTCAAAGCCAAATCTGCTATTCTGCAAGCGACAGTTGCGGGACATACGCAATCCGCTTGAAGGCAACGTTTCAATCTAAATTTATTAGCTGTCAGCGACCGAGCGCAATTTATTTTCAGATCGGGAAGTAAGATGAGCACGCTA
>NZ_JAVAMO010000035.1 GCF_030758345.1 Ruegeria discodermiae | reverse complement strand
ACCTCAGCACGCTGGAGACACGTGGACATGGACCGCCATCGACAGCGAAAGCAAACTGATCGTCTCCTACATGGTGGGTGGCCGTGACAGCGAATACGCAATCGAATTCATGGATGATCTGCGCGCCCGTCTCGCCAATCGCGTCCAACTAACCACGGATGGACACAAGGCGTACCTGGAAGCCGTAGAGGGCGCGTTTGGCGGCGATGTTGACTATGCACAACTGATCAAGATGTATGGGGGCGAAACTGGGTCAAAGGGCCACGAAAAGAAGTACAGCCCCGCAGAATGCACCGGAATCAAGAAGCGCACAGTTGAGGGTCGCCCCGACAAGGCGCTTATCAGCACCAGCCATGTTGAGCGTCAGAACCTTACCATGCGGATGCACATGCGCCGCTTCACCCGCCTGACCAACGGTTTCAGCAAGAAGGTAGAAAACCATATGCACGCGGTCGCGCTGCACTTCATGTATTATAACTTCGTCAAGGTGCATCAAACGCTGAAAGTGACGCCCGCAATGGAAGCTGGCCTGACGGATCGCCTCTGGGATATTGCCGATCTTGTGGCTATCGTTGATGCAAATGAACCAGCCCCGAAAAAGCGCGGGCCTTACAAGCCTCGCAAAAAGGCAAATTCAAAGTGACCCACTACCAAAACAAAGCCTGATGCGCGCGTTGGTTTTTACATCCGCATGGGTGACCAGCCAGATGGGCATTTGCATTTTTCCCAGATCGGGATGGATCTGTTGGAGGCCGAACTGCTCCACGGCAACCACGGAAGGCAATAAAGCAATTCCAAGCCCGGCCCGCGCCAATTCATAGGTGACCATCCCCGAAGTTGCGACAATATCGAAATTGTGCTTCGTAACAGGTATTCCCATTGAAACGACTTGCTGGACCAGCCGTTCTGGGTGCTCGAAACCTATGAAATTGGCCCTTGAAAAATCTACCAAACGCTCTGGATTGCCCAGCGTGGCGAGATACTCTGACGACGCGTACATGGACACGTCAAAATCACCTATCCATTGCGCGAGCAAATCCGGTTGTTCAGGACGCACATGCCGAATTGCGATGTCCGCCTCATGGCGCGCAATGTCGGCTTGGGACATTGAGGAGACCAACTCGACATGCACGCTGGGGTGCTGCGCACGCAGCGCCTTGAGACATTTGGGAAGCACATACGCGACCAAAGCATCCGTTGCCGTTACACGGATGGTCCACAGCGGGAAATCGTCCGCTGAGCAATCTCCTTTCGGACAGTATGTCAAGACCGATCTCAGCCCCCTGCCCCGATCAAGGCAAACCCCAAATCCAGTCTTAGAATTTCGAAACTGAGGCCGTTGATCTCATTGGGTTTGGAAACTCAAAAGTAAGGGCATCTAACACTAGGTGTTTGTTCCCAGGCTTTGATGGCGCGATCCATTCGATGGAATGGAAGGATGCCCATCACGTCATTAGTCGTCACCTTCTGGTTTTGGATAGCAGGTCAGCCAGACACGGTTCCTGTCGAGCGCATCGCGCGCGAACACCAACTTTTCTCGAACCTTTGGTGACACGATGAAAGGATAGACGTCCTGCAACCCCATCGAACGACTTAGGTGATTGAGTGCGATTCCGAGATCTAGGGACTGCTCAAGATCGGTACCCTCCGATTTCCAAACTAGACCGAGATGTTGCGCGCTATCAAACAAATCTGCCAAGTGCAGAGCATGAGCTGAGCTCTCGGCCCAATCTTCATCAGGATGAGCTGACGCATAGTGGCTTATATGCTCATTGCGCCACGAACCATCGTCAAGCGCAGCGTAGTGGCGTTCAAGTGCCGCCGCATAGTCTGCGCGTTCATCCCCAAAGAGCCTTCGAAATTCTTCTAGCCAAGCTTTATTGCTCGAGAGCCTCAAAAACAGGAAATGGCTAAGCTCATGCCTGAAGTGACCAATCATGGTTCGATAGGGCTCACCCATTTGCACGCGGCGAGCGACGAGTTCAACGCTATCAGTTTCGGCCACGTTTATAGTGATTATGCCGTTAGCGTGCCCCATCACTGGGTCAGAAGGTCCCAGTTGAGTTTGTTCACCTAGAAGGTCGAATATGGGTCGGGCACCCGAGTCAGAGCTATCAAACCATCCTAGCCGACCAAGGTTCGCCAATACCCAGCGTTTTGAGGACTCGGCACTCGCCCATTGCCCCTGCAGCTCATCTATGGCCATATCGGGATGAGTACGGGTCATCGCGCATGATCGGCAATAGGAATTAGCGGTGTCGGAAATCCAATTGCAACCAATCACTTCGCGGTTCTTGCACACCACAGACTCGGCCAACATTTTGTCAGCTGTTGGATCATAGCTGATGGGCGTTCCACAGGCGCATCCAAGGTTCTCGAAGAAAACCCTTTCACCACACTTTGGACAGGAATAAAGGCGCATTTCGCTTCATATCAAAGCAGGATCACCAAACGATTGCTTGGAAACGACATTGGATAGAATGCCGCAGATTGTGAGTGTTAGCCACTTTGAGTCTCGATATCAATAGTCGTTTCTTCATGGGGGTAGCTGCCCCATAAATGTATGAGATGCTTTCGCCGCACATGGTCACCCGAAATCCGAACAGCGCTAAACGCTACGGTGAACCATATCTAGGTCAAACACGACCGCGTTGCACGCATAGCGCTTGGGCCGCATTTGCCCCTTTCCCCGGTTCGTTATCCGACTCGTTCATAGGTCGCACGACCGAGATGGGTCATGCGGTTGAGAGCTTTGACAGCGATCTTGGTTTCAGTTGTCTGGGTCTCCAATTTTCGACTGTGCAGCTCTGATCCGTTGACTTGTTTGTAACGCTCAATCTGGGCTTCGTCGCGTGATCTTTGGCCATAGCCAGTGGCCTTCTGCTAGCCATACGAGCGCCCTTGGCGATCATGTCGATTTGGGCGTTGCATGCGGCGCACTCTCCGGGAACGGCGTTCTTCTGAGGCGGAATGATCCGCTCGACATCCGTACCGAAAGCCTGTCGGATCGTTGCGGCGGTTGGTGTACCGTCATAAGCACCGTCTGCGATGAAACGGTGAACAGGACCGGCCACCTCAGCAAGAAGATCAGGCAATGCGCCGGGATCTCCGACATGCTCGGTTGTTAGGCGTGACGCGACGAGCGCGTCGCTCTCCGGGTCGAACCCGATATGCAGTTTACGCCATGTTCTGCGCGCCTTTGGCAGCCCATGCTTCTCCCGCATCCAGTCGCGGCCACCGTGGACACGCAACCCGGCGCTGTCCACATCCAGCGTGATCGGGCCACCGGCCAAGCGGATGTCAGACACGATCAGAAGTGTTTGCGCATGCCGGCAGAGCGTCGAGTAATCCGGCACGGGGAGATCCAGTTCCATGAGCTGCAGCAGACTGCGCGCAAAGCCCTGAGTTTGCCGAAGCGGCAGGTCGAACACCACTCGCAAGGTAAGACACATCTCGATCGCCAGATCGGAGTATCGCTGCTGACCGCCACGCTTGCCTGAGCGTGTTGCGCACCATCCAGACACCGCGTTCTCGCCAAACCAGACCGTCATGTTACCACGCTGGCGGGGCGCCTCGTTGTATTTGGCCCAGTTCTTCACACGGTATTTTGCCGTCGCAAACTTATCCCGCCCCGACGCATTGAGTTTGAAAGGCATCCCAGCATCCCGCAGTTAATCCGAAGGACCAGCTACGCATCGGAAAAGATTTGTGCAACACGCTCATTACAGACCAAGCACCAGTTGGATCAAACCGCGCGAAGGTGCAACAGGCCGACCAAAGTTTGCGACACATCCCACGCGCGGCCATGCGGCGCGAATACTTTTTCGGCCGGGCGATCATAGTGATGACAATTGCGCCTGTCCCTACCCTATGGCTGCGCCAAATTGCCGACGATCAAGTGGAACCCAGCCCCTGACCATCTGGGGTGCCTTTGGACAGGCTCACTGATCCGATGAAGCGAAGTTAACGCAGCTATTGTGACACCATCACACTCGGGGATTACCTCCTGTTTGAGGCAACAAGACGTGGAGGGGGAGCGTCGGCTCATGCGGCGAGCCCCTCTGAAACAGGAGATATTGATGAAACCATCGAAGCAAAGCGCAGCAGAGGCCCAAAAAGCCGCATTCTTTGAAAAAGTCTGGAACGACGAGGCGTTCGCGCGCGCGTTGGAGGACGATCCGAAATCCGCGCTGGCGGAACTTGGTGGCTCCCCGCCAGAGAACGTGGAGGTTCGTGTCGTCCGCGACTCCGACAAGGTGAAGTACCTGCACATCCCGGCGGCACCCCAACAATGTGAGATATCCGACGCCGAATTGCTTGAGGTGCAAGGCGGCACCACAGGTGTCTGCGCCGGTATTTCCTTGGTTGTCGTGACCGTGAGCGTGGCCTCCGCACTCAGCATTGGTGGAGATTGAACACGCAGATTAGCCGTTAGGCTCAGCTCGACCCGCCCGCGCGGCGCTGGCTTCGGCGGGAGGGGCGTCTACACCTTCGAAGCCTTAAGCAGAGTTAATCGCGCCCACACGACTCCTAGTAACTCACAGTCCACAATCTGGATGCAAACAAGTTTGAGGTGACACGATTGGAAACACCATAAGCTACGCAACGAAACAACCTGAATACCTCGTCGACCTCTGTCAGCGGGCACGGAACGATCCGGCGTTTAGGACGCTTCTGGATACCAACCCAAAAGCCGCGCTGGCTGAACTCGGTGGCGATGTCCCCGATGATGTGGATGTCAAGTGTGTGATGGATACCAAAAAGGTGAAGTACCTGCATATTCCCGCTGCGCCAGCGGAAGGCGAAATCTCTGAATTGGATATGATGGCAGCACTGGGTGGCACTACGCCCGGGTGCATTGCAACCGTAACAGTCGTATCGATAGTCAGTCTCACTGTTTCGGGCGCTATTTCAATCGCGGATACGTTTTGACCGTATATTTTTGTGGTGACAGGCTATCTCGCAGCAGCCGTATTGTCTGGCGACTGCGTCGGTGTTTGTTACGCAGACGGTCAGGACATAGGAGCCACCGTCATTGCGGCAGGACATGCCCTCGATTGCGCCCAGCACTCAGGAGGGCGGTATGCACGGTTTGAAACACCCGCTGCAAAGTCTCGATTGAAACGGGCGCGGTATTGTTGAGGCCGCTTTTGTCGTGAGCGAGTATTCCCTCTTTTGAGGCAGAGTCAGTGGTGGTGATGGCCCCCGCCGTGATGTGAATGACCATGTCCGCCATGTCCGCCATGTCCGCCATGTCCCCCACCGTGATGTGAATGGTTCCCATGCCCGTGGTGATGAGAATGCCCATGCTGGTGGTGGTGCGAATGATGATCTGGCTCAGGTTGGTACAACCGATTTGGATTGTAGGGTGCATAATGACATGCCGGGTCCTGCGGAGCATGATAACAGTATGGACCTGGAACCGGATGATAGGGGTGGTAGTAGTGGTTCCAATATGCAAACCAAGGATATGCTTGGTAGTGGTTTTCCCAATATGACTGGCTGAATTCGACAATCGCGATGCCTAGCGCGGCGGCAAGCACCGGATTCAAAACAGTCTTTTGCCCGTCTTCTTCAACCATAATGTAGTTGTTTGAAGTCCAGCCACGAGCGGAATTCCAGGATATATCGCACCAGCTGTAGCCCACTTGGCAACCGTATATCTCAATAGTTGCGTCCTGCGGTAAGGTCGCCACGACCGGGTAACCGGTTCCTGGCCCTGCACGCATATGGGCTGATGTGGTGGTGAATCCCTGGGTCTGCGCACTCGCTGATGTGATTATCAGTGGGAAAAGAAGTAGTGTCGCGACGGTGGCTATTAAGTGGCGCATGGGAACTTTACTCCAATGTCTCGCTTGGAAAAAGACTACATCGTTGGTTGTTGTTGTAGTCAAGGCGCATCAGACGCCCATGCCCGCTTAGACCACGTCGGAAAACCGGCTGAACCGATAACACCCCATGAACCGGAAATCTGACTGACTGGTTGGATCAGCTGAATGCCCGAGTTGGCACCAAGGTTCGCTTGAGAGCCCAATGCAGACGGGTTCTTTTGCAGGTGCACGCGCATGCGGCAAAGCAAAGGGCCGGAGTCATCAGATGCATTTTGCGACGCGTCCAGAGTGGTAGCGACTATGTGGCAAGGGCTCGGCGCAGAACAACCAAACGACGCTATGGACGGGGCGGCCCTGTTGATTTTACTGTCGCAACGGTCTCGACGGATGAGGGCTGGCTATGGCGACATTTGTATTGGTCCATGGAGCGTGGCAAGGGGGATGGTGCTGGACTCGCGTAGCCGCCCTTCTGCGCAGGGCGGGCCACGACGTTTTCACCCCGACACTGACAGGATTGGGTGAACGTGCCCATCTCGTAAGTGACGAAACCGATCTGGCCATGCATATCGAGGATGTCCTAGGGGTAATCACGTGCGAAGAACTCTCTGACGTTGTTTTGTGCGGTCATAGCTATGGGGGCATGGTTGTCACCGGAGTCGCGGATAGAGCGCCCGACAACATTCGCTCACTTGTGTATCTCGACGCGCTCGTGCCGAGCGATGGGCAGGCGGCCTTGGACGTTTTGCCTGCGGAAATCGCGGCAAGGCTCCGTGCCAGTGCCGTCAATGGCAAAGTCGCGCCAGGCCCGGCGGAGGCATTTTCGGTGAACGAAGCAGACTGTACGTGGGTGAACCGCCGCAACGTCGCGCAACCGCTCAAGACATTTGATCAACCGATGCAATTGGTGAGCGGCGGAGCTGAGCTGTTAAAGCGGACCTACATCTATGCCACTGGTTGGAGTCCAGGGCTGGGCCAACCGTTTTTCGAGCGGTATCAGCATCAGCCAGGATGGACGGCGATATCGGTGCCATGCGGGCACTACGTGATGATCGATAGGCCTGACGACTTGGCCCGAATGCTAACGTCCGCAATTTGAACTTAGCCACCGACTCTTGCACGAGCGCGCGGACCGCGAAGCCGCCTGGATAGGAATAGTTATGGCTTCCAACCGGCTTTGTTGCAAAACTCTCCCTTTGAACGATTCACAACGCGAATCCATGAGGTTAGTGAGCCCGTTTTGCAGGATGCTGCGCACCGCTTGAATGTCAGCTTTCGCTAGAGGCGACTCGATCAATCTAGGCCACGGTATTCCAACCTTCAGAGAGGCTAGAAGAGCCTCAATCCAAAGAAGATCGAGACCGCGAACGTGTATGCAGCAAGCAAGACTACATTCAACGGGTTACCAGACAGTTTGGGAGTTTTGATTTGAGAGACGTTCAGCGCGGCCAGACACAATCCCGACACGGCGAGTACAATGGAAAAGACGGGCTGGCCGAAATAGTCCGAGAACATGAACAGGAAAACAAAGAAAATACTGTTATTGTCAATCGCCAATCCTGTGTATTTTTCATCGTTCGACAAGCCAAATGTATTGAAATAGCTCAGTCGAATCGCTCCAAACACCAACATGATAAACGCAACCGGTAATAAGGCTGGATGAAAGTTGCCGTAGCTCAAGACCAAAAGTGCAGGCGTTACACCGTAACTGACAATATCGATGAGCAAATCAAGCGTCCCCCCAAATTGCCTGTCTGCCCCTGTTCGGCCCTTCATTTTACGCGCAATCAATCCGTCGGCCCAATCAAATCCGACCGCCCAGATCATACCGATCATCGCAGCCGCGTAGACCCCCTCGATCAAGAAAAAGATCGCTAGAAGCGTGCACCCCAACCCCGCCAGAGAGCACAGGTTTGGAAGGTCCCTGATGTATGACAGGATGGGTCTTGTAGGGGCGTCAGCAGCGAAATCGGTTGTCATGGCACGTCCTTTGCGTTAGAGGTGTTGAGCTTGGTCGACGTTTGACAAGCGCTCACCTGTTCTCGTTCTGCGTGCATTTGAAACCTATGGCTTTCAAATCACAGACCCAATCCAGCCGCTCGCGGCCCGGAATTCTCGTATCTTAAATGTTTGAAACAACTGAACGCATACTATGCGCAAGTGGGCTCAGCACCCACTCGTTAGCATCGTTTATTCGCACACAACAGGATAAAATGAACCATGATCGTTTATACCGTTGGCACGTTTGATCTTCTGCATGTCGGCCATCTTGCATTGTTGAACCATTGCAAGACCCTAGGCGATGTTCTGGCCGTTGGGGTGGCCTCTGATGAGGTCGTAAATATGTACAAACCCAATGTGCCCGTCGTCCCATTGGACCAACGGGTGGAGATGCTTGAAGCCTTGAGTTGCGTCGATATTGTACGCCCATATCACGAATTGGAGTACGTTTCGGGCTGCAAAGCGGTGAACGCGGATATTTTTGTGGTTGGCGAAGATTGGGGAGAAAAGCAACACAACTTGGATGTGGATGCTTACCTGCTGAAGATGGGAAAGCAGATCTTTCGAACAACATACAGCCCAAGGACTTCCTCCACACGGATCAAACAAATGGTCATCTCGCAATCAACCGCGCGAAACAACAAATTCCCGCCCAAAAGCGTCCCGCCGTCAGTCTGTCCCGCTGAATCGACGACGTGAAGCCGGTGTCTCTCTATGCCATTCCTCAGGCCTTTAGTGTTGAGGAATGTGAACTGATCATTGCCCGAATTTCAGCTGCGCCCACAAATGACGCGGTGCTTGTTGGCAACAAACGCAACCACAATCTGCGCCGCGCGGATTTGGTTTGGATGGACGATGTCGATGGCATGGGCTGGGTCATGGACCGTTTGACCGAGCTGGTGCGCAGCTCAAACCGCAATCAATTTGGGTTTGATTTGAATGACTTCGCCGAAAGTCCGCAAGTGGCGACCTATAAGGCTGCATCAGGCGACCACTTCGCGTGGCACTGTGATATTGGCGACGCGCCGCTCGCACGACAGCGAAAACTCACGCTGGTCGTGCAGCTAAGCAAACCCGGGGCCTATGACGGTGGTGATTTGCAGGTCATGCCGAGCGCTCAGGTCCTGTCGGCTGGCCGCGACCAAGGCTGCGTCAGCGTTTTTCCGAGTTTTTCCTTGCACCAAGTGACCCCAGTCACGCGCGGGATACGGCATTCTTTGACCGTGTGGGCGCACGGACCTTCTTTCCGCTAGGACCCTGCAACGCATCTGCTGCGTTTGTAAGACATGGATCTATTTTCGCGCGCCCAGGCAAAGGCAGCGATCTTCGAATACATAGAAGTATTCTACAACCGCCAGCGCCGACACTCCGCCAGAGGCTACCAAACCCCCGCGCAAGCATACGAAGCCATGACTTGGAAAAGCGCCGCATAGGGTCAATAATCAAACTGTCCGGAAATCAGGACGAACTCCACCCATGCCCGCGCTCTACATCATGGAGACTGAGCAGCCCAACGCTTTTGCCACGGGGCGCAACCCGGAGAATGCCGCTGTCGCCGTCACGCGGGGCCTGATGCGCAACATGAGCCGTGAAGAAGTGGCAGGTGTTGTTGCCCATGAGCTCGCACATATCAAGAACCGCGGCACGCTCACGATGACCATCACCGCAACCCGGGCCGGGGCGGTCTCGATGCTGGCGAACTTCGCGCTTTTCTTTGGCGGCGGGCGCGACCGGCCTTTGGGTATTGTTGGCACCATAGCGATGATGATCCTTGCCCCCCTGGCCTCGGGTATGGTGCAGATGGCGATCAGCCGAGCAGAGCACGCTTTGAACCAACCTCTTTGCGACCTTAGAGTTTTGTGTGCTCAACTTTCCAAGTTGGATAGCCGTCCTGTCTTCGTTGGCGAATTCATTGATCCTCAACGCGAACAGCAACGTCTAGGGAAATGAGATCACTTTTATCGCCCTGAAAACTGCCTATCACTGGAGTGATCTGTGATATGTTTCGGGCAACCGCAACCGGGATCAGATGCGCTGAACCCACGGACCTGTTCGTCGGGTCGAAGGGGATCCAACCGGCCCCGGGAACGTAGACTTCGACCCATGCATGCGTGAAGCCCGCCGCCGCAGATCCGAGCCGATCATCGGTAGGATCGTAGAGGTATCCGGAGACCAGGCGAGTGCCCAAACCCAGCGTTCGGGCGGTGTCAGCAAGGAGAACGGCGAAGTCACGACAGGAGCCAATGCCCCGGTCGATTGTTTCCAGCGGCCCCTGTGTACCTTCGGTCTCGCGGATCTCATACGCGATCTGCGCCGTGATGCCGTTGCTGATGTCCTTTAACAGAGACAACGTATCCGTTGGCCTGCCCATCACGAATTGCTCAACCCAATTTGACAAACGACCGGCGTCGTCGGCGTATTGCGGCGTCGAAAGCGCTCCGAGATCTGTCCAGTCCTCCTCAGAGTAGATGAAGGGATAAGAAGCGGCGGACGCGGCGATCGGGAAGACAGGCCAGACAGGCGCCGTCAGATCGACCGTCGTACGGGACCGGATCGTAAGCGATTTCGTAGTGACGTCGAAACTGGCGGAGGCGATGGCGTTGCCCGAAACATCGTTGATCCAGTCGATGCGGGCGGTCGGAACAATCTCAAGGTCGAAAGACCTCAAAGTGATATCCCGCGTCTCACGGGGGCGCAGCATGAGCCTGTGCGGGCCAAGCCGCACAGAGTCTCGGTAGCGATAGGTGGTCACATGTGTGATTGTGATCAGCGGCAAAGGACGGGCTTAGTATAATCGACCGCTGGAACGGCGCTGGCCTTGACCGATGCCCTTCGGCATTGCCGAGCGCCAGACGGAAGTAGTTTTGCATCGATTGCAAACACGCTGGCCGAACCCTTCGCTCCAAAACGAGGCCTTGCAACGCAAGCAGAGACGCGCCTTTGGAGCGTCGCCAAGGGCACGCCTCGGCTGATTCATTTCAATGTCGTCTACTTTTGTGTGCATGGCGTCCCTTCATTTTCGTCGACATGGCGGTGCTGAGTTGCCAGGTGGGTCATTCCGACTTCATACCAGCCTCAAGGGCCGCTGGGGTCCTCTGTCTGTGACCATCCCGTTGACCGGCAGACTGCGATGCACGATTTTTGCAACATCGGGCGCGCTCATTGCCCGCATGAGTGCGCTGTAGTTCATACCCATCTTTATCTCGGATCCAACGGACACAGGTGAGTCAGTTGTATCGACGGCGGTGTGGTCGCTCGTCGCGCCGATGAACTCGATCCCCGCCGTGAATGTTAAGCCGCTCGCATCCGTGTCCAGCTGCCCAACGGCGAGAATTGAACGATTCCTTTGGCCGCATTTCGAAACCAGTTCAAGCTTCCCATACTCCGGTGCACTCGGTCTCGTCAGCATTGCGACCGGTTTAAGCCTTGCTTCGATGACTTCGGCAAAAAGGGCAAAGGCATCCGTGTGAAGGCCATCAATCGGTTGCCCCGACACGGGGTTTGTGCCCAAAAGGATCGCCTCGCCCAGTCGCAGGTTGTTGATCCGCCCGGTCGTCCCTTCGCCAAGCGCCCATGCCAGATTGGCCGAACCGCCGCCTGACACCAGGGCCACGTAAGGTCCGCATTCGCCCTCGACTTGGTCGGCCAACCGCGAGAGCAAGGCCATGTCGCCCGACTTTGGTGGTGCTCCGCCCAAGCTGGCAAAATCTGCGGCGATCCCCCTGAGAGCAACACCGGGCGTTGCAACGACCTGCGACGCAATGTCGTTTAGGTCCTCAGGCATGATGCCATCGCGCAAGTCCCCAATTTCGACCCTCAGGATGACATTGTGCAAGGCACCCTGATCCCTGGCGGCGGAGCCGAGTCTCAGGATCATGTCCGTCTCCGTATTGTAGCTCGCGTCACAGCAGTTGATGACGTCTTTTGTCTCGTGAACCATTGGTGCGCGTATGATCGAAATCGAGCACGTGACCCCTGCTGCCCGCATGCGAATGACGTTACTTACGCGCGCGTCGGCCAGGTCAGCGATGCCGCCGTCCAGCATGGCCTTTGCGACATCAGGATGACCGCAAACGGCCTTGGTCACACCAGTGACGGAGATCCCGCGCGCGCTAAGACGACGCACGAGACATCGCGCGTTTTGAGTAATCTTGCCAAGATCGATCTCGACGCGTGGTGCGGTCATGCCGCGGCCACGAGAGGTACGGGGCGCAGCTGCGGGAAGTCGTCCAGATGCACGTCCGACCGAGTCCATGCATTTGTCACCGGAACGCCGATATTGCGCGAAAGCGTATCGATCGCCAGCCCGCCCTCGGCGTCCGTAATCGCCTCGTGATTAGTCGCCAAGCCGACCAACCGTGTGTCGGCAAAGCTTTTGATGACGGCAAATTCGCTTTTTGGGTCCGGCATCGGAGAGGTGGGAAAGTCGCATCGATGGGGACCCTTTGGCGCGTTTTGAAGAATGATACCCTGCGATTGGGTGTCGCGTAGAATGAACGCTGAAATGCAAAACGCCGGATGGCTGAGCGCCCCTTGTCCTTCGATCTGGATGACGTCAAGGTTTTCGGCATAAGCTGCCGCAACAATGGCACGCTCAATTTCCCCGCGGCAAAACTGTTGCGGCACCGCGTCCATGGCGATCCCGTGTTTGCGCCCTGCATCAAGTCCGGTAAGGCCGGTGCCAACAAGGACTGTCTTGATGACACGGGCACTTAGTGCCTTAGCCTGTGCAGTCGCCCTTGCACGCTTGCCGATTGCGCAATCGGTTCCCAACACAGCGATGCGGATCGCCTTCACGTTGGAGACGCTTCCGTCAAAGAGGCGCAAATCCTTGCTGGGTCGAGGCTTGCGTATATCACGGATCTTCACTTTGGCTGAATCCGCAGCCGATGAGGTTTCTAGATCGTCACCAAGGTATTCGAGTGGGGCGTTGATTATGTTCATGCCGAGCGCAATAGCCTCCAGCACCACCTCTCGATCCTCTTTGGGCAGCTCACCCGTCGAGGAAGCCATCTCATGGACCAGAGTATCGGGGACACTTGCTTCGCGCGTCACAGCGGCCTCGATGTCTTCAAGGATGGGAACCCCGTTGCTGACATTGACCAGCACTTGCCGCCTGCGCGCCTGGCAAGCCGGCTGTCGATCACCGAAAGAATGCGGTAAGTGTCTGGTTGGCGGACAAGCCTATTTGCGGTCTTGCCGTCGATCTGTCCGAGTCTCCCCTTGCAGTAGACAACAGTGTTCGGTGCAGCTGTGTTTGGAGACTTACTAGCGCGGACTCGGTCCGGTGGGGCTTCCGGACGCATGGTCAGCGGCCTTTTCGTTGGATTCGCTGCTTTTATTGTTTCCATGAGTTTCCCTTTGCCAAGTGGCTTTGTTCGGGCTCGTACAGATGTCGCATTCGGGCGCGTGGACCGCGTCTCGATCCGAATTGAGAGCGCTAGTCGTTCAGGACGCAACGCCCCTGCGATCGCTGAAAATTGCGGTGGCATTCCCACCGGTTTCCCGATCTGTCGAGATGTGCATTGTCGGGAAGGTCGATCTTGATGCAGCCATCATCAGATGCTGAAAAGCCTCGATTGCACTTCCATCCCGGACCATAGCTCGCGTCGTCAAAATAGGCGTTTTCCGGAACGATGACGGCCTCACAGGCACCGTCGCTCTCAAAATATCCGCGCTCACATGTCCATGGCTGCCCATAGCTGGCTCCGTTCAAAAACGCGTTCTTGGGCACGGCAATAGCTGTGCATGTTTCGCCATCAGCTTCGAATCCCCGGTCACATAGCCAAACTGATCCAAAAGAATTGTCTGCCAGATATGCGTTCGGTGGCAAAACGATCTCGAGACAGTTATCGTCAACCTTCATGTAGCCACGAAGGCAGCTCCAGCTCTTGCCTGATGGGTCAAGGTATCCGCCATCCGGAACGACGACCTCACGACAGCTCATGTCATCGACTTCCCGAAATCCGTGCAGGCATGCCCAGCCCTTACCATTGCTTCGATTTGTCGCATAGCCGTTCTCCGACACGATGATGGCAAGACACGCATCTTCGTCCTGACGAAATCCCCGAATACATTCCCAACCGTCGCCAAAGCTCTTGGGCTGCGCGTTCGCTGGGATCTGGGCAGCTTGCGTTTGCGCCGACAATGGCAACGTGGTTGCGATTGTTACGGTGAAAGCGAGCGCGATGAGCTCCTTACAGGACGTCGCAACGCTGCCTTCCGTCCTTGGACGTATCCGAGCGCCATCCTTTGGCATGGCCGATGATCGTGCGAAGCGCTTACGATGCATCAAGGTCGAGCCCTTCGATACACGCCTGCGCCAATTCGCGGTTAGGACCCTCGGACCCTGGCATCGTCGCCCAGCCCGCTTCCATAACGGCATCCCGCCGCCTGAACGACGATGCTTCGCGGATCGTCGCGAGCTTTGTGGTGCGTTCAATGTCGGTGCGGGACATGTCGAGGCAGAAGGGCACAAGTGCCGCGATCACTCTGTCCTTAGCCATCTCGCTTGCCATCTCTTTGGCGCTCCCTCCGGTCACCCATCCTCCCCAAGAGAATCCAACGATGCCGACGAACGCAGCGCCAAAGAGTGCGCCGTAGATGCCGGGTTTCAGCCATTCAGGTGTCGTCATGTCGTGTCCTCCTGCGGAGAAAGCGCCGCTTCGCTGTTGCCGTTGCTTGTGGTTTCAGAGAGGGCTCGGTCGCACGCTATTGCATGCTCCAGATCCTCCTTGGTGGTCGTATGCATCGTCGTTTGACCCGCACTGCTCCCTCGCCCCCGGACCATCAGGTATGTCGCGGTCCGCCGACAAGCTTCGAAGCTGAGGCCTTGTAGAAGCTCTTCCTCGACAACGAATTCATACGTTCCAGCCGGAAGCTCTCGCGGGCTGTCGCCAATCATGAAGTCACTAAAAAACGTCACCATTGGTCTGGTCGAACGCGTGAGTATCCCGGGTCTCCATTGAATAGACTGCTGGACTTTCCGCCGCCGCCACTGTGGCACGCGCCTAAAAGAAAGCCTCGTCGTAGCAAGGCAGTTGAATGCACACTATCCGAACCTTCAGGGTGCGATGCTGATCGAAGTTAGCCCCGGTCGGGTTCTTTGCTGTCATGATGAGAGATAAAGCCGTTCTGCGGCTTCAGACACCCGCGTGCAACTCTGCACCTCAGTCTCACGCCGAAAGGAAACCTATGTCCGCTTCAGACGTCCTTAACCCGGATGGCAGCGACTACGATGCATTCCTCTTCGCGAAAGTGGGTGAGGACAGATCCGGTGCGGCCGTTACGGTCTTGTCAGCGCTTGCGCGCCTTGACCTAGAGCCAAGGACCGAGGCGCGTGTGCTTTCACGTCTGGGTCCTGAGGACGCGCAAGCACGACTGACGACGCATTTTGAAGCGATTACCGACATTCCAGCGTTGGCGCTGGCAAGCGAGAGCAGAGCGTCAAAGCTGGTTTCATTGCTGCCGAAGCACGCCCCACTCCGCATTTCGAATTCACTCGAAGCAGGCACCAGCAGTTTTCCAAAACTATCAATCTCTTGGACAATGATGGCCCTCGTTGGAGTGGTGGTTCTAACGTGGTTCTTCTATCTGGCTCAGACGGGCTAACCTACCTCAGTGCGCAGGCGCAGAGAAACTGGATAGGTAGACCTGTCCACCGCAAGTCATGGTAGCTTTTTCCGAGTAAATCAGAGGCGCTGGACACGTGCAGTTCCTCAAAAGAACTGCATGGTCGTTGCGCCTCTTGTTCTCGGACCGTGCAAGAAAGGGCAGCTCCATAAAAAAAGAAAACCAAAGCCAGTTAAGCCGGACTGTGAAACATATGGCCTCGGTCAAGGCCGCTTGGGACAAGGCGCCCGAAGGTCACAAGAAGGCCACAGCGTTTAAGCAGTATCGGGCGGCCGAGAAGGTGCATAAGGCGGAAAACGACGAAGAGGCGCATTTCGAGCTCAAGCAAGCCGGTCGCGCCTTGATGTGATGCCACGCGCCATGTGATCTTGGGTCGTTCTAAACCAGAATTCGGGCGGCCTTCTTAGAGCAAGAGAGGTCGCGCATGATCCAGATAGGCCGGATCGAAATTGGCTAATGCCACCAATCCCTCGTAATCATCGAATACCACGACGCCGTTTCGAAAGGTGACTAGCCCGTCTTCCCGGAGCTTGCGCAAGACACGGTTGACATGGATGGCGCTCAATCCCAAGGCATCGGCCAAATGATACTGCGTCAATGGGCAGGCGTACCCCTCCGGTCCACCCATCCCGACGAGCGACAGCCTAACGCCAAGTTCCAGCAGGAAATGCGCCATGCGCGCATCCGCGTCGCGCCGTCCCAGTCCAACCAGATGTTCGACGACCATCGCCTCGTCGCGCGAGACTGCCCACAAAATCGCAGTGGCAAGCCGCGGCGTCTCGGCAAAGGCCTTCAGAAGATCGCTGACTAGGACTTCGGCCGCCTCGATTTCGACAATCGGCTCGATGCCGTGATCGGAGGTGTGCAGAAGAAAACTACGCAGCCCCAGAAAATCCCCCGGTATTTGGAAATCAACGATCTGGCGCGAGCCGTCGGGCTGAATCTTGTACGAGACGACCCAGCCTGCCGCCAGGATGTATGCCGCCTGTTCGGATTGGCCCTGATGAACAAGGTCCCGTCCTGCTGAGAAGGACTTCCGGCGCGCATGCAACCGCTCGAGGACGCCGAGTTCCGGCGCCGAAAGCTTGACGAACGCGGAGAGCTTTCGGGTGAGCGGGCTGGTTTCAATCGTCATCACTAGGCCCTTCCAATCGGCGACTGCGCCGAAAAGAACTCTTCATGCAGACTGCTTTCAATTAGTACGGACGACAAAGACCTCTGTGACAATGTTAAAGTGCATCGGCGATGCGGCGAATGACAAAAAAGGAACGCTGGGATGTCAGACCAACAAGACCCCGCGGGCATGGCTGCCCTCTCGATTTGCGAGGCCCTGCTGCTTGCCTTGCAGGATCGCAAGGTGCTTCCGGAACGCGAGATCGTCGGTATTCTGCGCGATGCCGCGCAAACCCACGAAAACGCGCAGGGCCTGGAACCGGAACGGCAATTGCACGCGACAACCGCCGGTCTGATCAACGAGATCATCGAGGCGGGAAACCTGTCGCGCCGCTCGTGAAGCAGAGCGGGCGCACCAGATGACCCGCGACGCGCCCCTAGTTCTTTGATGGATCGACCGGTTTGGTCCCCGTTGCGGGGCTTTCGTCGGATTGGGTTGTTGATGCCGTATCTTTGTCTTGCGAGGCCTTTTTGTCGGCGGCCTCTTTTTTTGCCAGGTCGTTGAACGACATGCGGGCTTTCCTTTGCGCGCTGCCAGGGTGCCTGGCAGCTTGCTAGCCATAGGGGATCGATGCCCCTTTGGCAAAGGAAACTTTGGTCGCCAAGCAAGTCGCACCTTGTAATCCACCCGTATGGGTGCCACGTTAGGGGGGCTACTGACCTCCATTCGACATTCTGTTTTCCTTTACCGGCTCACAGCGCTCGGCATTGTCGTGAGAAGCCGGGCTGCCGCATGTTGCGGGCAGCAATCAATAAGGAATATTCACATGGCCAATGGCACAGTGAAATGGTTCAACGCCAGCAAAGGCTTCGGCTTTATTGCACCGGAAACAGGGGGCAAGGATGTGTTCCTGCACATTTCCGCACTCGAGCGCGCGGGCATGACAACCTTGAAAGACGACCAAAAGGTGACTTTCGATATCGAGCCTGGCCGGGATGGCCGCGAAAGTGCGACAAACATCGCGCTTGCATGAGCATTGCGGGCGGGCGCTTCCTCGGGGCGCCCATCCGAGAAGACCGCGGTTTTGCCAGACTCGATCGAATCTTTTGGCCTGGACGACACCACATCCGGTTGCATGCGCGCGCGTCGCGCCACGAAACCGTCGGCAAACGGATCGCTTGTTTCCAAGCCTGACGTCATCAACCGGATGAATGTGCATGGAAAGCGGGTGCGTCCAAAGTGCACTTAATTCACAAGTTGCCAGTCTCTGCACCAGGATATCGAGCGCGTCGCCGTTTGCATCAATCATGCGCTAGAGCCGATTTTGGACGCCGATAAGAGGTCAGCTTTGAATGCCGGTTGACACCCGATATTGCAAGGATCTTCCATTGTGATAGCGCGTTGGCAGAATGCACCGCCGGGAACAGCGATCGCCGATACACAAAGTGAAGGTAGGCAGCAAGGTCGTCGCCAACGACGTCCAAACCTTAGGTAACCGCCTTATTCTACGGCATTACGTAGTAAATGAGGCCTCCAATCCCTATATGGCAAGTAGCCGCATTCACTTTTCTCACCCCCTGGGTTCGTGGGTGTTGCGGACAATCAAAGGAACAAAATGATGTCTTTCAAAGACCTGACGACCAGAGCGGTTGCCGCACTGAAGGAAAACGATGCGGACGCGTCGAAAAGAGAAACGGCATCTGAAGGGCCTGACGTCGTCCCCGAAAAACCAAAACCAAGGCCCAAGCTTCAAAGCTAGTGATACCCTGCCGGGAGTTGGTGGCAGTATTCTTGTTTACATCTCCGATCGAGCACTGCCAGCAAAGGAGAACTACCCAAATGGACCAGATCGTCAGCAAGACAATCGCAGTCTTTTCCAGGCCGTTTACTTTCCCCGGCTTTGACGAATTGCTCCCGGCGGGTCAATACGATGTAGAAACTGAGCTTTGCGCACCACCGGATTACTTGGACCCAGAAGCCTGGAAGGCATCGGTGCTAATTTGTCTGCATCCACGGAAATCTCACCCAGGTCTGGAAAGAACCTTGACCGTTTCTCTTGCTGATCTGGACAGAGCGCGCGCTAAGGACAAATTGTCTGCGAAGGAATTGTCGCAGTTCCTGCTCGATCAACTTTTGGCCGATCCCATGGTGCAATTGATTATGAAGGCAGATGGCGTTTCAGAGACAGAACTTCGGCTCCTCTACTCGGACAAGCACATTTCTGAGGCAGACTGCAGAATATCAGATCAACAAGCCCTAAGGCGAGGATGCGAAGGCAGCTTTCAGCATGCCTTCGCAGTCCAAACAGCTGAGAATGAAGGAATGCCGGTTCGTACTGCTGAATCTCCTCGGATTGTCGGCCGCTCCAACGCGGGGTCTGAACCAGGCAGTTCCTTCAGTCCCAAGGCCTAGGGCGAACTTTTTGGGTGCTTTCTTTTGCAGCCGCGGAGTAAACCAACCAGAATTCGAGGCTAAGAACTGATGGAAGAACCCGACGATGATACTGATGCGATAATGTCTCGTGCCAACAATGACGTGCCGCAAGAACGACCGTGCCTTCGTTGTAGAACGCCATTCTGGAGCGAAGGGTTCGGAGAGCGAATTTGTCGACGCTGCAAGGGGCTGAGCGCTTGGCGAAATGGAGTGTCGGTAAGCCCCGGACTAGCTCGGGGTCGCTGACAGTTTGACGCCAGCGTAATCGGCTAGCACAGGGATCTGCGGGTCTTTCTCAGATGCAGCATGCGGCTTGTCGTCTGCGGCACAAATTGCATCATCGGGACCGTGATGGAGTGGATACCCTCCTTATTACTTGCTGATACTTTACCATTCTGGAGCCGTGTTGCAGGGATCGTTCGCTCAAAGTATTCCCAGCGTTTTCTGTGACGTGAGCTACGGTCGATGCCCTACAAGTTCAATGATGCCCATCGCGATAGAATCCCCAGGGCAAAGTACCGTGTCACCAACCGGTCCGCGTACAACGAAAGCCTTCGACAGAAATCCACTACTTCAAAAAGTATCTACTTTGCCATCACATCGGACATTCAAAGGCCCACTCGTATCCGGTCGAAAAGTCCGCTCTGTGTGTTCACCAAAACGAATGTGTTGCATGGATCAGAATTGGGGCGGATTGGCCCCTTACCCCATCACTTCAGACGACGCGCTCATACACCGCACGACCGAGACCAGTCATGCGGTTGAGCGCATTTGTTGCTATTTTCGCTTCGGCTATTTGATTGTCGAAATGACGCGCTTGCAGGCGATCACCGATAGCTTGTTTCCATCTGCCGATCTGGGCTTCGACCCGTGATCTCTGGTTGTATCCCGTCTTCGTTTGCCAGCTCATTCTGCCACTTTGAGCGATGACATCGATGTGGTGGTTGT
>NZ_JAVAMO010000034.1 GCF_030758345.1 Ruegeria discodermiae | reverse complement strand
GACACTACAACACAAAGCGGCCCCACAGTGCACTGGGTTATCGCCCGCCAGCACCTGAAACCATCATCCCAATGGATTACAGGCCGACGATGCACTAACAATCAATATGGACCAGTCAGATGAGGCTGCTCAAAGGGGGTACAGCATCTAATCTCCGCCTATATCGCGTGGGATTTCAGTAGTTGATGCGAAGAATTTGGGGACTTGAGATTTAGCTGATCCCAAAATTTGATTACGCCTTGTTAATATTTGTAAGCGCTGGGCGAAGTGGCGTCGGGATCGTGAAAATCGAGTGGTGCAACTTGCACCAGACGAAATAGGGCGACGCTGGCCGTCTTTCCTCAACGCACGGAAATTGCCTGCGTTCGGTTTCCGCAGTATAGCCCGTCTAGGGAACCAACGACAGCTCAGCGGACAAAGCGGCCTTCTTACATCCAATTGAAATCGAGGGTCCTCTCGAATATTTTCATGCCCTAGACAGACTGACCAATTAAGAGAACCTTGGCTATGTTGGCACCGATTGTTAGGTCAAAGTTGCAAGAGCGATTTTCTGGTATGGCAATCAGTTTTGACGCGGAAGATGCTTCCGTAATCGCCACTATCGCACCCGTTCATTCTTCTTGGGAACCCATAGTAGTAGTCGATGATGGTGATGAAGTTACTGTCTTTTTCGGTAAATTTACACATGTCCACTATGGAAATCATGAAAGCGTGGAACTCACGAAATCTGTTGCCGAATCAATTGCTGACGACGTGGCAAACGAACTGAGCTTAGTCTTCGCTGATCAGGTCGAAGCCTTCAATTGCTGGGGTTACTTCGGTGTTGGAGGTCTAAGAGCTTACGGCTCACAAGGCTTTCTATCAAAACTGGTTTTCGGAGAAAACGGTCGTCTTTGGTCAGGGAATCCCAGCCACTAAGGGCTCATAGCGGTCATCCTACCTTTGCGGTCAAGTTCATAAGCTCGCTTGACGTGTTCAGCGGCGGCTCGGCGGGACTTTGCTGCCGTCGGCCTTCGCGAGCTTCTGACTTGGCTACTATCCATTCCGCTGATCAAGAATTGAGCCAAGTCCAGTCTCGCCGATTTCAAACTCAAGGAATTCAGCGAGTGTTCGGACTGCGCCTTGATCACCTAGAAGAGCCGCCGCAGTCATAAGGTTCTGAAATTTCTGCATGTCGCGTTCGACATCATCCCCATGACGATATGCCCACGCGAGATCAATCAATGACGCTCTATGCCACTTCGACGCAAGAGCCTCTAGTTCCTGTATTCTCCGGAGATCAAAGGCTTCAACGGATTCGTTGGGGTCGATGGAGAAGCTGGATGCAAGATATCGGGCGTCCAAATCACCTTTCATCAGCAACGGCTCAAGTTCATTGGCGAGTGTCGCCAGATCACCTATGTCGAATAATCTTTGAAACTTGATAGCGTCAGATTTGTTCATATTGGAACAGCTATCAGATCATCGGACGTTTGCATGCGAAATCCGCTTTTTTGCTGTCTGGCGTTCGGATTTTGGGGCGTCAAAAAGGGGCTCGAAGCGGTCATCCGGCGGGCTCGCTGCCGCCCTTGGAGCACATGCAACATCTACGTCTTGGGTTTGAGAGAGAATTTCTAGCGCGGCTCGAAGCGACCATCCGACGCTTTCGGTAAAGCTTGCGGCCTGTCGCCATGCGTTCAACGGCGGCAGTGCGGACAAAGCCGCCCGATGCTGGTGCAGCGAGACCCACATCAGCTGTTCAATCTAGAAGGAGATCACTTGCGGCGCTGCGGTGCGTCTTTCCCGAAGCGGTTGTTGAAGTAGGACAATCGGGATGTTAGCCAAAACTATTTTTGTTCGGGCGGTTTCGCGGTCCGCGCGCTCGTGCAAGAGTCGGTGGCTAAGTTCAAATTGCGGACGTTAGCATTCGGGCCAAGTCGTCAGGCCTATCGATCATCACGTAGTGCCCGCATGGCACCGATATCGCCGTCCATCCTGGCTGATGCTGATACCGCTCGAAAAACGGTTGGCCCAGCCCTGGACTCCAGCCAGTGGCATAGATGTAGGTCCGCTTTAGCAGCTCGGCTCCACCGCTCACCAATTGCATCGGTTGATCAAATGTCTTGAGCGGTTGCGCAACGTTGCGGCGGTTCACCCACGCACAATCTGCTTCGTTCACCGAAAAAGCCTCTGCCGGGCCTGGCGCGACTTTGCCATTGACGGCACTGGCACGGAGCCCTGCCGCGATTTCCGCAGGCAAAACGTCCAAGGCCGCCTGCCCGTCGCTCGGCACGAGCGCATCGAGATATACAAGCGAGCGAATGAGGTCGGGCGCTCTATCCGCGACACCGGTGATAACCATGCCGCCATAGCTATGACCGCATAAGACAATGTCGGAGAGTTCTTCGCACGCGATAACCGCCAGCACGTCCTCGACATGCATGGCCAGGTCAGTTTCGTCACTCACGAGGTGGGCACGTTCACCCAAACCTGTCATTGTCGGGGTAAATACATCGTGGCCCGCCCTGCGTAAAAGTTCGGCTACGCGCGCCCAGCACCATCCCCCTTGCCACGCTCCATGGACCAATACAAATGTCGCCATAGCCAGCCCTCATTCCGTCGAGACCGTTACAACAGTAAAATCAACAGGGCCACCCCGTCCACAGCATCGTTTGGTTGTTCTGCGCCGAGCCCTTGCCACATAGTCGCTACCACGCTGGACGCGTCGCAAAATGCATCTGATGACTCCGGCCCTTTGCTTTGCCGCATGCGCGTACATCTGCAAAGGAACCCGTCCGCATTGGGCTCGAAGCGGACCTTGACCATCTGTAGAGTAGGTGAAGAATTAACCAAACTTATGAGCTGAATTTGCAGCACAAGAAGCAAGAACGAACAAAGACCAGCCATGCCTTCGGACTGGCTAGCGCGGGATTTGGATTGATTGCAGTCCCGTCCTTCGTTGTTTTTGTAGTCTTCTCCACGATGGTCGGGGGCGATGCAATAGGCGGTACTGTGGTAGATGATCGATACTTTCTATTAGGTCATGGTGTCGTGACCGAAGTGTCATGGCTGACGTATACGTTTTCGTGGTGGCTTGGGGCAGTCACCCTAGGCAGCTTTGTCCCAATGGTTCTTTGCGGAGCCATATCTCGTTTTCTTGAGAATCGCCTCTAGCAAGAATATGCATCTCTTCAGGCCAATTTTTGGTCTGATGGACCAGTCAGAATGGGCTCGAAGCGGACCTTCGTGACTTCAAGCTACTCATCCCCCAGCATCACAGTCTTCCACGTCTGGATGAGCTTCGCAGGACGCCTAAGCGGTAGCTTCCCAAGGTCTTCCCGTCGCGGTAGCCGTGCACGCATGTCCACATATTCACGGCCATGCTTGTGGCAGGGCAGCACCGGCTCATGCATCGGCCAGTCGGGGCCAACGATGTCAACAAGGTCTGAGGCAAGGAAATAGACCTTACGGCGGCACAGGTTGCACCGAAGCGTGACGACCTGACCATCAGCCGCAGCATCCCGCAACGTGCGGCACTTGCCGGGGTATGGATGGGCAGGCGGATGAGAGACAGGCATAAGGAGAACATAATAGGAACATTGCAGCTTGCCCAAGCTGAAAATCGCTCCTAGTTTTTCCGTCATGCGCACCCGATCCCCGCTCCCGCAAGAAAGCTGCTGACGAACTGTTCTATCCTCTGAGGGTTCGCGTGCTGGTTCCTGTAGACGGGTTCGGGCGAAGCTATGACGACCTGCACAGATGGATGGACGAGCGCGCAGGGCGGGGCCTGTGGGGCTACAATGCGGACTGTGTGCCTCGTGACGACCTCCGAGACACAACGGCCTTCTACATAGCTGATCCGGGGCTTCTGGTGCCGTTTCTTGAGGCATTTGACCTAGAGCTAGCGCAGGGTGATCCAGAGCGCCCCGGTGAGAGTTCATATCGGCTGATGGGGCCGAAGTCGGGCCTTAACCGATGATGCTGTCAAGTGACGGCAGAATCTAGCACCGAATGTCCAGACTAAGAGGTCGATTGTCTAAATGGGGCTCATGCTCCTCGGGCACGGATATCGACACAATCCCGCCTGCATTCGCGAAATCACCGGTTCCACCAGTCACGGCCCAATCGATAACTTGCTGTGCATCGCCAGAGCTATGGGTGTAGGCTGCGTTGGCAAGCGAGGTGGTGGTCGCCACAAAGATGTCTCCGTTTAGAAATGTAAATGAGCCATCGACCCTGACATAGTGGCCCATATCTTCGCTGCCACCCAACACAGTGGTGACGACATCGAACGCGCCAACGTAAAGACCGCTTAGGTCTTCAAGATACCAGTGCAGAATCCGCCGGTCGCCCACATCTGCTTTTGCCGGATTAGCTCCGACAAATCTAATCGATGTGTTGCTGTGAAGTAATTCGGTTTGCCCACAACCAACGAGCGCTTCATCAGTTTGAGCAGTTGCACCAATCGGCAACGCAAGGCAAAAAACGCAGATCCAACGGCGAAGGTCTCTCATGATGCCATCTCCCCAGTACGCGATCCGTTCTTTGCGCTATAAGTTTTTTGGTGTATTTGCCGCATAAATGACGATGACCTCAGATTTGGGGGATGAGATGGCCCGACTACTGACAGCCGGGCGCTGAGGCAGACCTCCAAACTATGCGGTTCTTCTTCAAAGGTGCTGTCTAATCACTTCGTCAATTTCAGAGCGATTGACCCCAATGTCTGCCAGTTCGTGATCCGTCATACGGTTCAGACGGCTCGCGGCTTCGAGGTAAGCTCTCCGATTGCTGAGAACGTATCTGGCTTGGTCAAATACCGAGAGAACCTGAGAAAGGTTGCGGCCACCAATGTTTGATTCATCATAAGGCATGTGATTGACCCTTCTATTTGGTGTAACGGCTGTGCCACCAAGAAAGGCATTGAAGCTTAAGTCCTGAATACTGGCAGATTAAAAACGCTTCATAAGCGCCACCTTGCGAGACTCAAAGTAGCTCGATACAATCTCGGGTAGTGACGCCACTCTCCTAGTGAGTGGTGAGTTACGAAGCCACCGACACGCCCCCAGCCGTCGGCGGCTTCGCTTATTCTGGCATCCAAGCAAACGGCTGGCAGGAGTGGCAGCGTGAGAAGGCTGCGCATCTACGCCAGTGGACAAACCCCCCGCGCCCCCAGCGGGCGTTTTGTGACTCAGCGCAGCCTCGACCCATAGTCTCGACCGCTCCACATCGCTGATACCCCTAATTGGGGGCAAGGTTGTGCTGACGGCTCCCACGAGCACGACCGAGGGTATACTGTCCACAACCGGTATGAGCGTGCATACTGCCACCATGACCCCAGAGGAAGAGATAAAGCAGGCGCTGGACAGCATCAGCCCGGATGTTTCGGCCTTTATCGCTGGCGCTGTTGAGTTGGAAGGCGAGGAACTGGCCGAGTACGTGCGCCTTGTTGCTCAGATGGCATATGACGAAGGCAGGCGGTTGAAGTGAGTGCCCCGCCGGAGCGGGGTGGTATCGGGTACGGCTCTGCAATTGGATAGGGAAGCCATACCGGCTCGGTGAGGTTTGCGGTCAGTCCCCCGGTGGGGGAGATAAAGAAAACCCCGCGCTATGGCGGGGCTCCTTATGTATGAGGGTCTGTGTTCTGGGTTATGCGGCTGACGGTGCCCAATGGTCGTCCGTCATTTCAAATAGTCTATACTCAAGCGCGGTCACCCGCGTATCAAGATCACCTAAGCGATCCAAGTGTTCCTTCATACGGCTCTCTGGATTTGTTGCTTCAATATAATATCCACCGAGTAATGTGCGGACAGGTCCGGGGATTTCGTCTGTTTTCCCCGTCTCCCAACGATGGACCTGCTGTTCAGTGGCGTTTAGTAAATCTGCCAGTGCTCTCTGCGACAGTTCGAGCTCAGTTCTAATGAACCGAAACTCTGGTCCAGTCATGTCGCCTCCATCAATGATGTCCAAGGCAATGGCGTGGTGAAGATCATCCAGATCAGCTATCGAAGTTGCTGGCCCGTAAGGGGTTTCGTGGGTCTCAACACCCCCGACAAGCCAAATATTGTCCAACCCGCAGTCCTTGTAGTGATACGGATCAGGCTTTCTCATCGAACCAGACATGTGAACAAGATGTGTCATTTGTGCTCCTATATCAGTCAGCAGGTCTGCCATAAACCGTGATGACTGTAACCGTGAGAACGCCCTCCTTAATTGCGCAAACGACACTAAGCTCCATACCGGTTCCCCGATAATAGATTTTGCCGTGCCAATCTTGGTGTTCAGCATTCCACTTTGGTCCTTTTTCTACCGTTCCTTTCTTTAGTGCCCTCATTATCATAGGGCGGGTTATGCGGCGGTCAGCCCTGTCCAGCAAGACGTGATCCAAAATGCGTACCATGTGCGAAAATCGCGCATAGTCCCGCACCTTCTGCTCAAAATCCCTTGCTGTCATCAGCGCTATTGGCTGGCTTTTCGACGCCTTCATACCCATCAATATGATAGGTAAGTGTGATTTTATCAAGTTAAAATAGTGTTACTACTAGGGCCAGAAGGCCTTTAGGGTCCGTGTAAACCCCAGTCTGAGTGACTAAGCGCTGGTGACACAAAACCGGTCAACTACTTAACTGGACACGTATTCTCCGCTCACGGTATCGTGAGGTGGGGGTACCCAAATGGCACGCACCAAGCAGAAAACTGCACAAAGCACACATCGCCCATGTAGCGGATGTAGCGAATGTAGCAGGGGGTCGGGGCCGAAACTGAGTTTTTCGGAAGGGGCCTGTGAAGAGCAGAAACCACTCCCCTGGTAGGGGAGTCGCTGCACTCACCCTTCCGCAGGCTTACCCCTTGCGCACCAGAGCGTCACAGCAAGCCCCACAGGCCCCAGAATAACTCCCAGCGCCGCATGCAGCCGAACGCTCAGGCTCCGGTTCTGCGCGACATAGGCGCAGGCCAAGCCGCATAGGATTGAAACAAAGATTGCGACAAGCATAGTTTCGATGCGTGGGTGCTTGGTAAGAATATCAATGGTTGTCGGGTATTCAGTATGCCCCAGACGCTTGAGGCCACTTAGCAGTTTTTGCAGCGCCGAACGTCTCAGTGCAACCTTGCACGAACGAGGACGCCTTCGATCATTTCTTCACCCAGCGCTCGAAGCGCCTCAAGCCGATGCAGGCCTTCAATCAACACAAACCTGTCACCATCGGCTCGCAACTGGATCGGGGTGGTTTGTCCGTGTTCCATGATGTCGTAAGCAATCGCTTCGAGCTTCTCGGGATCTAGCGTTTTCGCGCGCTTGCTTGTGACGTGTATCTTTGCAATCGGGAAGGAGCTTCTCTCTAACACTGACGAATGCCCTTCTTGTTGCCGGTCTATGGATACCCCTGCGTAGCACGGTTTCGAGGGACGGACACAAGATTTTGCACGCCTAACGCGCTCCTTGGATTAGCGAGAATAACGCGAATAGCCCTTGGCATCTGTTCATGTCGCCAGATGTGTTGCTCTTAATGTTTTCGAAATCTGCGCCGTAGGTTGCCTCCCTACTTCATGATGCAAGGTCGCCAAAAACGGGACGGCCCAAGTCATTGCGGATTAGGAGCACGAAAGCCATGGAATTCGAGACTTCAAACAGCACCGACAAGCTTGCAGAACTCAAAAAACGGGTCGACAATCTGACGGCAGAAGCAACAGAGCGCGATGTTCGTTTGGCCGATGCCGAACGCAGCGCCAAGATGTTCAAGGTCGTTTCTGCTGTTCTGGCCCTGCTCTTAGCCTTGGATATTATCTTTTAGCGTACCTGAGTGACCGCCGGTTGATCGTCGGGGCAACCTCGTCACTGTCAAAGAACTGGATGACCTGGGGTTCGGTTCTCTTTGGCTCCAAAGTAGTGACTCATGTAGCGGATGTAGCGAATGTAGCAGGGGGTCAGGGTCGGATCGGAACCTTGGCGGGCAGCAATCAGTTGCTGGTTGCGGCATCAAACTCAGGCGGAATCAACCATCGCGATCCGTCAGGAAACGTTATGGTGGTCTGCCTTGATTGGCCCTTGCCGATAGTTACAGGGGAGGTCGGGTCGGTTGAGTGCGAAACATAGGCTTTCATAAGACGCTCAAGCTCTGCGCGAGCAGCGGAGCGTTCATCTTCGCTGGATGTGCGGTTGCCCGGCGGCATATGTGCCAACGCATAGCGGAGGTAGACAGATAGGAAACGCTCCTTGTTTAGCAAGGTGGCGAGGCGTTCCTTGAGTTGTGCGTCTTGTGCCTGGTACTCCTCAATCTTGTCTCCGCTCACAACTTCGAGGCGCGCAATCTCAAGCACCGCGCTGTAGGCTGCGATGCCGCCGAGAAAGCCTGTGAAAGTCGCGCCAAGAAACCATAGGACGATGTTGTCCTCAATGCGCTTACGTAATGTCATCCGACCCTCGCAAATCTCAGTTGGCCAATCAGGCCGTGGCAGCCATGAAACAATAGTAGCACACCAGGAAGACTAAGCTGGCGTGACCAAGCGATGGCGATGGGCCAAGACTTCAGCCGGTCAAAGGCAGCGCGGAATTGCACCCGTCGATTAGCAAGATTAGCGGGATTAGCAGCTTTGGTGAATTGCTGAGGCTGCGGGCCTCCACCAATTGTGGCTCCCGCCCCCAAGCGGGCGTGTTTGTGGTTCCACGCAGCCTCGGTCCATAGTCTCGACTGTACCGCATCGCAGATACCCCTAATTAGGGGCAAGGTTGCGCTAACGGCTTCTACGACCACGACCGAGGGCATACTGTCTACAAGCACATTACAGTGGGTATATCTTCGCTAAACGAAGGGGGCGCGTCTCCGAAGCCGAACGGTTGAACGTCTAGAATAACGTTTTCGAGCGGTGAATCGCGCAGCACAGTGAGAATCAATGCATCCCGCCCCTCATTCTCAAAATAGATTAATCCTACTTTCCCGAAAGTTCAATTTTGCACTCCCAGGTTTATTTTGATCGAAGTCAAAAAGGCTTTGACCGGCGACGCGACCCGAAGGTTCCTCGTTGGACGGAATGAATTGCGGGTGGCCAGCCATGTGCGAAACGTGATTGCCGAGAAGGAACGCTAGAATGGAAAAGTCTCCAGACGTTTTTCAAGAGCTCTTAGCAAGGAAAAAAGAGTTCTACTCAAGGATGCGAACAGATGAAAACTACAGGAATACATTGATCGAAAATCCAAGACAGGCGGCCAGAGATTTAGGCGTTGAGGTGCCGGAAGGCGTTGATGTGAAAGTCGTAATGGACAACGAAAATGTGCGGTACTTCCATATTCCGTTTGCGCCAGTGGAGGGAGAAATTACCGATCAGGACCTGTTGCTGTCTCAAGGTGGAACAACGCTAGCGTGCAGCATAATTGCCGCTTCTGGCGTAGTCACCGCAATTGCATCGGCGACAGCCATTGTATCGATCAATGAGGCGTAGGCCTGCTCAATCTAACCACAAACCAAGAGGTTTCGAAAATGGAACAAGTCGCCAATACGGAAAAAGTTCCTGTGTCACGCGGGGAAATCATTCGCAGAGTTTGGTCGGACCCCGAATTTGCAGCACGGCTTGAGGTGGAACCAAACTCCGTTCTTCAAGAGCTGGGATATGTCATTCCTGATGGCGTTGAAATTCAAGTCGTACGTGACACTAAGTCGGTTCGTAACCTTCACGTTGCTGCGGCCCCATCTGAAAATACAGAAGCCACTGACCAAGAGCTACTGCAAGCAATGGGAGGCACCACTGTGATTTGCGGCGGCATTGCACTCTCTGTCGCCGCCACAGTAAGCGCTGCAAGCGCTGTAGGAAGTGCAACGATCACTATAGCAACTTACGGAGGCTAGGCCATTGACTGCCTTGTTGTAGAATTGAGGCCTCATGGATAGCGGTGCGGTATAGCTCCGGGTCAGTCATTCGGAGTCATTCGCCTTCGACTTGAACCGAACACCACTACCGCCACCGTTTTCAGGTATGAATTCCAGGCCTTCCCCTTCGAAGTATCTGCGCAAATGGTCAAAAGTCGCTAGCTTGCCTTCACCTTTCTCAGCCCGGTTAATTGTGTTGCGATGTAGGCCAGTCTCCGCCGCTAGCTGGGGGTTGGTCATTCCGAGCGCACCCTTTGCCATGCGCACTTGATCCCCTGAAATTTTCTTGAATTCATTCATAGCTGCTCACAGTTCTTGTGCATTTAGCACGTTTTAGGGTTGATGGCATGTAATTTTTGCCTATATTAGTGCTATCAGCACCAGTTAGCAACACGAGGATACCATGACTACACAACGCGCCAGCGCGAAAGATATTGTTCGCCCTGCAGCCTATTGATCAATAGTGTGAACAGCTTCGAACGCAAAACGGTGACCAATCAAGGCTCGTGGGCAAAGTTGGTGGTATAGCACTATTAGGCCGGGAACCGCCAAGTGGCGGCAGGTGCGAATGCAGGGTCATCCTCGGAAGAGAATAGGTGGACACAAAGGTGGATTAGATTGGCGATTTACGGGCTAAGTAGTTGAAGTAAAAGACTGTATCTAATTTTATGGTGCCCCCACACGGACTCGAACCGCGGACCTACTGATTCATACCACTACGACTTTCGCCGCCACGCACTTGGCGCTTTGTGGTCTGGACTTTCTCTTCACCATGGCCCGAAAGGGCTTTAGGCGGGTGCCGTCAAGTCTCTACACGTTCAATCTAGGTCGCCCCAGAAAGCTTCGCTCGGGATTGCCAGCAGACCTACCTGCTCAGGTTTCCCCGAATTTGACACCAGTTCACCTCAACGTTTCCATCAAGGGCTGCAACAATGCCTCAGTATTGGAGCCTGAGGCGGCGCTACAAATCAGTTGCTCTACCAGCTGAGCTATAGGGGCACTTTCTCCACTTTATGATGCGACACCACATGCGTATCCCAGATAACCTCAGGGCATTGCCTATCGAATCGCTCGGCATCAAAAGTTAAGACGAAACCAAGGAACCTCATGTTTTTGAGTGTATCTGGCCGCGCCTTACTGGATAAGCCGGCGTATAAAATAAAATAATCAAGCCCGCAACCCGCGAAACAGTCCGCATAGAATTACTTTGGGGGAGGGTGCCAAGGTTGCGCTGGGCGGCGGAAACTACATCCGAAGGGCCCGCGAAGATACAGGAGCGTCATGTGCCGACCCGCCGAGCTCAGCCACCTCCGAGCCAAATGGGATACCCAACATCTTCGGACGCCCTGAGCATGCCCCGACAATCCCTGAAACGCTATTAGAGAAACGCCAAATTACTGCTACTGAAACTGGGGTCTAGACAGCGTCAGGCCCAACCACGTCGCAAGATCGCAGCTGGTTCGGAACTGCTTAGAATCGCCGTTGGTCGCCACAGTGGAGGAGGCGCTGATCTGGCCGACGCCAGGTATACGCATCAGGCACCGCGCGCCGGCATCCAGCAGCGCATGCTTTGCGATCATTTTTGCATAGCCTTGAATACGCTCGTGGATGCCAAGAAATTGGTAGCGCACCGTACCCAGAATGCCGCTTGCCAGATCAGGCATGGCGGGTCGTTCTCCTTCAAGGTGGTGTTTGGCAAATGCGATTGCAGTCTCGATCCTGCTCCGCAGGACATGGCCGAATTCGCACAGGTGGCTATACCACTCGCCGCAACACCGCCATGTCTAGGAAAGGTGGCCAGCGAATTGTATGTCTAAAAAGAGAAACCGCCGACGATTGGGGCATATCGGTGGTTTCAAAAATTACCGACCTCTTGGGAGAGCGCGGAAGCTACCTATAGATGCATTTAGGGAAGAAACTCGCGCAAGATGGCGCCGATGAAGCATTCTTAATCTGCCGGTATTCAGGGATTAAGCTCGAAGACCTTTGTTAGTGGCACAACCCTCACACCAGAAAATGAAAGGTCAGCCACATGTCTTGTGTTGATCCAAACGTTGAGAGCCGCAGCTTTTCGCAAGCGCTGTCGGTATTCGACCGAGCCAGAGAAGCGATCAGCGATCGAAAGGTCTACCTTGAGGCCGCGAGTCGTCTGAACCGGATGACGGATCACGAGTTGGCAGACATTGGCGTTAATCGTTCTGAAATTGACGACGTGATTAGGCAACACGTCTGAAGAAAAACTGCATGGTTTGGAGGTCTGCCTCAGCGCCCGGCTGCAAGAGGTCAGGCCACCATATGCCGCAAGGCTGGCGTCATTGGCATATGAACCGCAAATACACCACCAAACTCGTCGCGCAAGGAACAGATTGCAAATTGGAGATGGCACCATGAGAGACATTCGCCGTTGTATCTTTGCTTTTGGACTGGCGCTGCCAATTGGCGCGGCCGCTCAAACTGATGAGGCGCTCGTTGGATGTGGCCAGACCGAGCTATTGCACAGCAATACGTCCATTACATTTGTCGGGGCGGACCCGCAGAACGCCGAAGCAGGTGATAGACGTATCTTGTATTGGTCTCTTAGTGACTTGGATGGACGTTTTGTCGGAACTTTCGACGTAGTCTCCACAGTCTTGGGCGGAAGCGCAGAGTTTGGTCACTATGTTCAGGCCGATGGCGTCATTACCGCTCCAAATGGTGAACTCTTTGTTACCGAAGTAATCTATCTTGGCGATGCGACGGACACGAGACGCTCGGGGGAAGACCTGCAAGTCATCGAATTGATAGTCACAGGTGGAACCGGGGAGTTTTCCGAGGCGAGCGGGACAGTGTCGATCACCGTACCCGAAAGCCAAGACGAACATTTGCGTAATCGTCCAATTTCACTGGATATACGCTGTTGAAGTATTGGGCTCGGGGTCCATTGATTTCCGGTTTGCGGTATGGCTCACGGCTCCAAAACGAGCGTTGAGCTTGCCTTATCTTTTCTGGCTGACCGACGCGGAGTTGGCGCATCTACAGTCCTTCTTTTTCAAGTCCCACGGCAAGCCACGCGTTGATGGCAGACGCGTCCTCAGCCGGATTCTCTTCATCAATCGCAATGGGTCCTGAACTTAATCCGTGAAGCGTTCTTGGTTGATGCGAGACGACATCCGCAGTGCTCAACGAGAACTGCCTCAAGCGTGTCCAATCCCATCTTGGCAAGAGCATTTCAGGCGAAGTCCGGAAGTTGGCAGCCGAGACCAACAATGCATGGCGAGGCAGCGAATAGGGTTTCTCCTAGCGGTAACCAAGCGTTCTCTGGACAGAGAATCAACGCTTACACAACGGACACGCTTTTCGCACGGCTCTAGGCTGAAGATGTGCGTATTTTCGCGCGCCGGCTAACCGGTGGGGCCGTTCAAGGCCGCATATCAGTTTAGTATTTGGAGAAGACAGATGATTATCAATGGAAGTCCAATTGCAGACATTCTTAACGGCAGCAACGAAGCGGACCGCATTCGCGGGTTGTCCGGAAATGACACGATCCGCGCAGACAGCGGCAGCGACACGGTTTACGGCGGTTCGGGCAGCGATGTGATCTATGGCCAACGCGGACATGACGTGATTTATGGTGATCAGGTCGGACCCAGCAGCCCAGTCGGACCTGGCGGTTTCGAACAGGCATCGCGGCAAGCCGGGACATTCACGGCACCCCTTGCGGTAACGGCCTCCAATGTCTTTTTGCCCCCGGTTTTTGGTATCCTGACGTACAATGACCGGTTGTCCGGCGGATATGGCAACGACAGGCTCTTTGGCGAAATTGGCAATGACACGCTTTACGGCGGTGCCGGTGCAGACACTCTGGTCGGGGGCAGCGGCAACGACCACCTTCAGGGCGGCATCGGCAATGACAACATGAGCGGTGTGAATGGTAACGACACATTGTTGGGCGAAGGCGGCCGGGACATTATGGACGGCGGCTCGGGTGATGACGTGCTGCGCGGAGGGCGCGGCAATGACAATATGCGCGGAGGCATAGGCGATGGCAGGGATGTCCTGAACGGCGGATCCGGTAGCGATTACATGGATGGCGGCGGTGGTCGCGATACCATGAACGGGGGCACCGGCAACGACCGTATGCTGGGCGGTTCTGGGCATGACCTGATGAACGGCGACAGGGGCCATGATCAAATGGATGGAGGCGCTGGCCATGACACGATGAATGGAGGTCGGGGGAACGACACTATCCGCGGTCGCGATGGCAATGACGAGATTAATGGCGGTGCATATGACGACCGGCTTTACGGTGACAACGGCAACGATACGATGGAGGGCGGTTCAGGAAATGACCTGTTGCGCGGCGCGGCCGGTGACGATGAACTGAATGGTGGATCGGGTGAAGATACCCTTGGCGGCGGGTCCGGTGAAGATACGCTGAACGGTGATGACGGGGACGACTCGCTCGCAGGCGGTGCCGAAGCAGACACGCTTAACGGGGATGCTGGTGACGACCTTCTGAGAGGCCAGGACGGTTCGGATGAGCTTTCTGGCGGCACGGGCCGGGACACGATCAATGGCGGTGCGGACAATGACCTGATTGAGGGCGGCAACGACAATGACGTCCTGTACGGAGCAGGCGGCAGCGATACCCTGCGCGGGGGTGCAGGCGACGACGAGATCCATGGCTATGCTCCGTTTGAAGTGGTCCAGCAAGAAGGTGTCGTGCAATCCGGGATCGAAGCGGGGTCGCAAAACCATCTGGAAGGCGGTCGCGGCGACGATGAGTTGTTTGGCGGAGATGGCGCAGACGACATGTTCATCTTCCGTATCGATGATGATCTCTTCTCCATTGAAGACTCGGGCTTTGGCCATGACACGATCCATCAGTTTGGGCCGGGTGATCAGATTGCGCTGATAGGTTTTGCCGCAGGCGATTTCGAATTGTCCTTCGCGTCGTTGAACGACAACGGTAACCAGGTTTTAGATGATGACGACACCGGCATTTCGGTGAGTGGCGGAAATACCGTCATTGACCTTCTCGGCACTCTGGGCGCGGATCAGCCTATTCTGCCGCAGTCGATTATCGATCAACTCCCCTTCGGTTCGGATTTCGTGATCACAGTCGAGGGCGAGACCGATTTGAATGAAAACGACTTTGTTTTCCTACTCTAGGCGCGGCACCCAAAACGAAACGCCCCAGGCTCCGATGGGTCTGGGGCGTTTTTTCGTTTCAAGAGGGGAGGACCCGACATCGGCAAAACAACGAGCGGGCAGTTGCGCCCTATCGCAGCTAGCCTCGTTCGACCTCCTTGAGCAAGAAATCCGTTCACAGGAAGATCGACATTCCAACTATACGACCCCAATAGTGCGGACTCCCGCCGATACAGCCCACGCGCACAGGACTATTTTCCTGTGTTTGTAAGGCCCTTTTTGCTAGGCTTTTGGGAGAATAGAGGAGTGCTGCAATGTCTGGGTGGTATTTCTCAGAACCAGATGACCGTCTGATCTGCCCAGAGCAGATCGTTCAACTCACGCCGAAGGCTGCGGCTGTGTTGTCATGTCTTAGGAAATACAAGGGCAAGATTGTCAGCACCGACACGTTCCTTGAAGAGGTTTGGCCGGGTCTACATGTCACGCCCGATTTGGTGCGAGAATATATCCATGATCTGCGCTCCGCGCTCAAAGACGACGCAAAGCAGCCAAATTACATCGAAACCGTTCGCGGCAAGGGGTTTCGGCTGATTGGTGAGATTGACACTGCGCCTGCTGATCTTGTGGCACATCCACCGCGCCAACAAGAAAACCGCCCCACGGTTGCAGTGCTTAAGCCTGAGGTCAATCACGACAAGGACATCAGCAACATTGCCGATGCCATCGCATCGGACATCATAAATCATCTTGCGCGATTTCATTATATCGGCGTGGTGGCCCGGCAGAGCAGCTTTTCTTCGAAGGAGGTGACCGACATCCGTGCCTTTGCACAGGATGTTCAGGCGGACTATGTCCTTGAAAGCAACTTCGCGCGCTTTGCACATGTGATCCGAGCGCGCATCCAGCTTGTCGATGCCAGAACCGGAAAGAGCCTGTGGGGTGAGCGTCTCGATCTCAACAGCGATGATCCGCTGGCTGTCGTTGATGAGATTGCGAATACCGTTGTTCTGGCTCTGACCGGTTGGCACGGAGAGCTTCATCGCGCCGAATTTAAGTCGATTGCTCGCAAAGGGGAAAGCAAGCTGAATGCGTTTGAGCATTTTGTGCTGGGATGTGATTTGGAAATGAGACTGGACGCCGAAAACCTTCGGCGGTCCTTGTCCCACTTGGAACAATCGGTACGGCTTGATCCAACATTTGCGAGGGCCTGGCTTGTTTATGCGTTGGAACTTCGCTGGGCTTATGCGGTCATTCCCGGACGTGATCGCAGCTATCTGGAACAGGCAGAGAAGGCTTTTGAAACTGCTTTCAATCTGGCTCCTACCGATCCTGTCAATCTCGCTCTCATGTCGATGAACACGGCGCGCAGCGGAAATCTGAACGGCGCGCTTGCAATGTTGAACCGCGCAGAAGCGACGATGGCCGGAGACTCCGACGCAATGGTCTGTGTCGCGACTGCCAAATCGGTACTGACGGACGATGTGGAACGGGCCTGCGCAATATTTGACAAAGTGCTTAGGGCGAACACGGCACCCCCGAGCTGGTTCTACTTTGCCGAGGCGGGCATTTCGTTCATGGCGGGACAATACGAGCGCAGCGTTTCGAGCTCCCGGTCAGGGCCACAGGAAATCTCGGCGCTGGTTTTCCGGTGCCTATCGCACGCAATGCTCGGTCAATCAAAGCAGGCAACCCTGGCACATAATGATCTGATGTCGGCCTTTCCCATGACGGATTTCGTGCGGTTTGCGGATAATTTTCCAATTGCCAGCCAACCGCGCCGACGGGAATACGACGCAGCTGTAAAACGATTGGGTGAATTTCTCGCAGATACAGGGGTTAACTTGCCAGATTAGGCTGTGTTTACAAATCGGGTTTCGCATCTGCCGACGGGCGTGATCCAAGCTGGTATCTGTGATGGAACCCCGCTTGGTACCGGCCCCAAGGCGGACAAAATTAGCGTTCTTTGCGGTGGATGTCTGTGATAACCGGTTGGGCCGCTGGTTTGCCGGTTCCCTGGGCCGCTCCGGGCAGCCCAAGGACATATCTTAACCATCGATACTCAGAGCAAGAAATGCATCTCGGTCAGTTCCGTGGAGATGACGCTCGCGAGTTCGATTTCGTTGCCCAGATAGGAAATCATCGTCGATCCACCCTGTTGAGCGATAGCGAGATCATCAAATTCGAGACCGGTTCCATAGATGCGGATACGGTCCTCGGCTAGGTCGAAATCTGCAACCAGATCCGATCCGGTCGCGGCAGCGAAGACAAAAATGTCGGCCCCGTCGCCACCGGCCATCCGGTCATTGCCAAGACCACCGATCATACGGTCATCGCCGTCCTGACCCCGCAGGATGTCATCCCCCAGATTGCCCCGCAGAACGTCGTTGCCATCACCGCCCTGCAAGTTGTCCCGGCCCTGATTGCCAATCAGGTGATCATCACCGCCATCACCCCGGAGGATATCATCACCGGCACGTCCCCGCAGGATATCGTTGCCGTCGAGACCGTCAATCAAGTTGCTGGCGCCGTTACCGCGCAGAACATCGTTTTGGGCCGAACCGATCAGGTTCTCGATGAAGGCATAGCTGTCCCCTGCGGCATCGCCGGTGTTAGCAGCAGCATTGGCAAGATCGGCGCGTAGGCCCGCCTCGGCGTTGCGATAGCTGGCCGCGTCGATGCCTGAGCCGCCATGCAGCAGATCCGCACCGGCACCGCCTTCCAACTCGTCGTCGTCGCTGCCGCCGTAAAGGTCGTCATCGCCGTTGCCGCCAATGAGCACATCATCTCCATCATGCGCAAACAGCCGGTCATCTCCACCGCCGCCAATCATACTGTCGTCTCCGTCGCCGCCGAACAGCGTATCCTCGCCGAGCCCGCCATCGAGATCATCGTTGCCGCCGCGGCCACTGAGGAAATCGTCGCCCGAACCACCAGAGAGCAGGTTGACGCCATCGGTGCCATAAAATGTGTCGGCATAGAGCGATCCGGTTAGCCCCTCGATGTTGATCAGCGTGTCGGTGATCGCGCCGTTCACAACTTGCGGCCCGCCGAGTGCAAGATCGACCGTATAAGCGAACCCACCAAGCGGCACATTGTAAGACACGATATCAAAACCTGCGCCGCCGTTGAGGATGTTCTCTCCGCGGTTTCCGCGCAGCAGGTCATCGCCGTCACCGCCAACGATCCCGTCATCGCCGAAGGCGCCCACAAGCGTGTCATCGCCGCCGCCACCGACCAGAACCGAGCTCGTATTGCTTGCACGCACAATGTCGTCGCCATCGCCCATGACCGCCATCTCGAAATTCTTTACGGTTTCGGTGATCACACCATTCGACGCGGTTCCGGTCTGCAGATGCACCGTCCAATCTGCCGATGAGGCCGAGAAGTCGATCCGGTCGAACCCGGAGCCGCCGTCGAAATCGTCGCTTCCGCCGCCATTGAAGATGATGTCATCACCGGCTCCGCCCCGAACAATGTCGTCGCCTGAACCGTCGTGGATCTCGTCATTGCCCCATTGCCCGTGCAGGTGATCATCGCCGGTTTCGCCACGCAGCGTGTCGTGTCCGTGACCGCCGCGCAAGGTGTCGTCACCCGAGGCACCATTGAGCGAGTCATGTCCGAACCCGCCAATCAGGCTGTCATCGCCGGCTCCACCTAGTAATGCGTCGTTGTCAATCCCGCCGCTCAGGGTGTCGTTATGGGTACCACCGCTGAGATAGTCCCTGCCGCTGCCGCCCATGAGCATGTCATTGCCGCTGCCGCCGCTCAGGATGTCGTTGCCCTCGAAGCCCCAGATGCTGTCGACCGAGCCGCCTCCGCGCAGGTCGTTGGACAATGCGTTGCCGCGAATCTCGTCGCCCCTGTTGGTGCCGACGGCATTCTCGATCCGCGAGCCGTAAGCGATGGCGATGTTGTCGGTCATCCCGTGGGTCGAGGAAAACGCACCCTCACGTAGATCCAGCCGGACACCAAGCGCGTTGGTATCCCCGGATAGGTCGAGCCAGTCATCCGCCCCACCGGCATCCCAGATCGCATAGACCGGATCGTCATTCACGCTCCAGTCATGGATCGGATCGTTAGCCAGGGTCGCGTTGTAGCCATAGCGCGTATTGCCCAGCCGGGCCTCATCGTTGATCCCGTAGACCTGTTGCGCCACCCAGATATCATGAAGCATCAGGCTATCGGCGTGGTTGCCGTTGAAATCGGCACCCGTATTGGTTTCGCTGAAATAGGACATGATCGTGTATTGCCGGGAGTCCTCGAAATACTCCGCCGCGTTGGCGTAGGTCGGGGATGGGATATCACCAGCGTCATAGTCGCCAGGGTGATCGAAGTTCAGCGCATGGCCGATCTCGTGCATCAGGATGCGGAACCCGCTTTCGCCCGGATCGGCTCCGTTCAGGATCTGGTTTGCAATACCGGGATAGAGCGTATTGATGGTGATATCTCCATCGCGGCTGTTGCTCGGGTCGTTGTCGGGATGTCGGCCGTACGCGACACCCGGGGCTGGTACCTGAACCGGTTGTCCGTCGATCTCGACCGTCGGGCCAATGTCACGGGCCAGAAACTGAATCTGCCCCGCATGGCTGGTGCCCGCGTTGAAGAAGGCCAGGTTCGACACGTCGGCCCATTGCTGCAGCGCCAGCGCCGCACCGTCACGCGCGTCGGCGCCAAAGCCTTGGTAGCTCTGCGCCGATAGCAGTCCAACCACATCCGCCCAGTCGTCGGGGATGGTCTGCGGGAAGGAAAATGACACGACATGCAGATCGCCGCCATTCTGGGGCCAGTGGATGCCGCCGCCCTCCCACTGGTCGGGCAGATCATCCAGATCAATTGACGGTTTGTTGCCTTGGAAAATCGGGCCGGGTAGCGTTGGAACAGTGGACATAATAATAACTCCTTGAAAATCTCTGCCACGGCAGACAATTCGGCTCGCTATGAGCAAGTCTTGGCCAGCCTTGTGCAAGTGCCAGACAAACGTCAGACGGACAGCGCGTCACAGGTCGCGACGCGAATGCCATAACCGCGCAGATTTGGGTTTCGTTATTTTTCAGATAGTTAAGGGTGGCCGAACTTGGCCAGCCCTTTGCGTTAGCCGTTCACCGGTCTGCGATACATCAGAACAACGTCCGTCACGCTGACGCTTCCGCCGCTCTCTTCATCAACCTTAAAGACGAAGCGATTGGTGCCCGTGTGAATCTGGCTGCCTCCGAGGACCTCATGCACCGTCCTTGGTTCACTGCTTTTCATGGGGAGTGAGAGCACGGTCGCTTCATCTCCCGTTCCGAGCTTTTGCACCTCGACCTTCAGCTTCAGATCGGCTGCTCCGTCGGGGTCGGCGCGAAAGCACAATACCGGGCGGCTCGTCGAGGAATTCAGAATGATGTTGTTGGGTGGATTGAAGTCCACATGAGCTTCTTGCGTCTGAAAGAATGACAGCTTGAAGCCTGAATCGATAAGAACTGCGTAGTCGGAAAGAGTTGCGGACATAATAAATCTCCTCAAAAAATGCTGGCGCTTCAACGGATGGCAGCGGTTCAAGACACAGACGAGAAAGCGGATTAAAACTGCTGTGTCAGTCTGCCATGCGGCCAATGGCCAGCGTTTACCCCATCGCCAACAATTGCGATGCACTTCTCATCCTAAGGCTGCCGAATTGATACGCATCGTGGAGTTCTGTTGAGTCTTTGCTCAACGTTGCGCCAACGGATGCGCTGTTTGGAAATCTGTGTTCAGACCGAGACGGCTAGCGTCGTTTTCCTAGCCCGCAATTTGGGGCGCGCCATTCGCTAACCAACTGACTTATCTCTTAAAGCCACTGCAAAATGTTTATT
>NZ_JAVAMO010000033.1 GCF_030758345.1 Ruegeria discodermiae | reverse complement strand
TCGTAGTTAAAGGAGGCTCTTATGGCCGTTTCAGATCACGTTGGATTCCCTGAGTTCATGGCCGGTGTCGAGAAACGAAACCCAGGCCAGAAAGAGTTCGTGCAAGCGATCCATGAAGTCGCACAGGATATATTCGAATTTATCCAAGACAAGGAAGAGTATCACGAATACCAAATACTGCGACGCATCGCCGAGCCGGACCGTGTTGTGAGCTTCCGGGTTTGTTGGGAAGACGACGACAATAACATCAGAGTTCAACGCGGTTGGCGGGTTCAGAACAACAACGCCATTGGCCCCTACAAAGGTGGAATTCGATTTCATCCAAACGTGACGGAAAGTGTGCTGAAGTTTCTAGCGTTTGAGCAAACGTTCAAGAACAGTTTGACGGGTCTTTCACTAGGCGGCGGCAAAGGCGGTTCAAACTTCAATCCGAAAGGCAAATCTGATCACGAGGTCATGCGGTTTTGTCAGTCGTTTATGACCGAGCTTTTCCGCCATGTCGGCGACGATATCGACGTTCCCGCTGGGGATATTGGGGTCGGAGGACGCGAGATTGCCTACATGTTTGGGCAATACAAGCGTATTACTAATAAGTTCTCCGGTGTTCTTACCGGCAAGGGACTGGAGTTCGGCGGAAGCCTCGTCCGAACCGAGGCAACAGGCTATGGTGCCGTCTATTTCCTTCAGGACATGCTCAAGCGCGCCGGCGATGACGTCGAAGGCAAAACCGCCGTGGTGTCAGGGTCAGGCAATGTTGCCACCCATGCGGCAGAAAAAATCGTGCATCTGGGAGGCAAGGTTCTGACACTGTCAGATTCTCAGGGTTTTGTCTTTGATCCAGATGGCTTCGACCTCGAAAAGATCAGTTGGGTAAAGGAACACAAGACGCGGCGGCGCGGGCGGATTGCTGATTATGTCGAAGTTTATCCATCTGCCAAATTTCACGCTGAAGCGCGCCCTTGGGGCGTGCCATGTGATCTAGCAGTACCCTGCGCAACGCAGAATGAGATCCGCGGCGAAGACGCAAAAAGCCTAGTCGCCAATGGCTGTATTGTGGTGGTCGAAGGCGCCAACATGCCCACAGACCTTGATGGGGTCGCAGTGTTCAAGAATGCGCGAATTCTGTTTGGTCCTGGTAAGGCTGCCAATGCTGGCGGTGTCGCTTTGTCAGGGCTTGAGATGAGCCAGAACGCTGCTCGGGTGGTCTGGTCAGAAGAGGAACTTCAGGAACGCCTGCGTCAGCTTATGCTAGGTATTCACGACCGCTGCACCCAGTACGGCGTCAGTGCGGGTGCATCCAAGGACACAGGTTATTGCGACTATGTGAAAGGCGCAAATATAGCGGGTTTCAAAAAGGTCGCCGATGCGATGCTTGCCTATGGAGTGGTGTAGTCAGAGCATCTGACGCTTTGACTATGATCGTGGCTCAATGAACAGAATAGGTCCTTTCCTGTTCCTGGGAAACGGGCAGCCATAAAGCCCAGAATGGACAAGGCTAAGCAATCAAAGAGTTTCTGCGTCGAAATACCAAGGAGAGAGATATGACTGATCTATCTGGAAAAACTGCCGTTGTCACTGGATCAACCTCGGGGATCGGCTTGGGACTGGCCAAGGGAATTGCTGCGGCCGGCGCTAATGTTGTCCTGAACGGGTTTGGCGATCAGGATGATATTGAGACCACGAGAAAGGACATCGACGATCGGTCACAAGGGACTGTTCTGTACAACGGTGCAGACATGACCAAACCGGGCGAGATTGAAGCACTGATCGCAGGCTCTGCGGACCGATTCGGCGCGGTCGATATTGTCGTGAACAATGCGGGTATCCAACTGGTCTCACCCGTCGAAGACTTCCCCAAAGACCGTTGGGACATGATTATCGACATCAATATGAACTCGGCCTTTCACACGGCTCGGGCCGCCGTTCCTGGTATGAAAGCCAAGGGTTGGGGGCGTGTCATCAATATTGCATCAGCGCATGGACTCGTCGCGTCACCATTCAAGTCCGCCTATGTGACCGCCAAACATGGTGTGGTTGGGATGACTAAAACCATCGCGTTGGAAGTCGCCGAAGACGGCATCACCTGCAATGCCATTTGCCCGGGCTATGTGCTGACTCCGCTGGTGGAAAAGCAAATCCCGGATACAGCGCAAGCCAGAGGCATGACCGAAGAGGAAGTCAAACGCGACGTGTTGCTTGCGGCGCAATGGACCAAGAAGTTCGTGACAGTAGAACAGTTGGCAGGAACGGCCCTGTTCCTGTGCTCGGACGCAGCTGAGAACATCACTGGTGTGGCATTGCCAGTTGACGGCGGTTGGACCGCCGCGTGAGGATGTGTCATGAAACGCAAGGTTGTATCAGCCGCCGAAGCCGCCGCACTTATCCATGATGACGATTGGGTGACGACGTCAGGATTTGTCGGGATCGGGGTGCCGGACGAGTTACTAGCCGCAGTTGAGACCAGGTATCTTGAGGCCGGTCACCCGCGCAACCTGTCACTCTTCTTTGCTGCGGGCCAAGGGGACGGCAAGGAACGTGGCCTGAACCGGCTGGGTCACGAGGGCTTGCTGAAGCGTGTCATTGGCGGGCATTGGGGCCTGATCCCGAAAGTGGCCGAGCTTGCGACCGCCGGAAAGATCGAGGGGTGGAACCTGCCGCAAGGTTGCATCAGCCAATTGTTTCGAGATTGTGCCGCTGGGAAACCTGGGATGCTGTCGAAGGTGGGCCTTGAGACGTTTGTCGATCCCAGAAACGGTGGTGGAGCCATCAATGACATCAGCACCGATCCGCAAGTCGAACTGATGGAAATCAATGGGGAGGACTACCTGTTCTACCCTGCCCCGATACTGACCGTTGCGCTACTTCGCGGTTCCACTGCGGATGAGGCTGGCAACGTCACGATGGAACGCGAGGCGCTGTTGATCGACAACCTCGCGCAGGCCATGGCCGTCCGGAATGCGGGTGGCGTTGTCGTGGTACAGGTCGAACGCATTGCGGCTGCGGGAACATTGCCTGCGCGCGACGTCCACATCCCCGGAATTCTGGTCGACGCAGTGGTGGTGTCCACACCCGAGCATCACGTCCAGACCTACCGTACGGAGTACAGCCACGCGTTCACCAATCGGATCAGGTCTCCTCAGAGCGAAATCCCGACGATGCCTCTGGACGCGCGTAAGGTGATCGCACGGCGCTGCGCATTTGAACTGCCCGCAAACGGCGTTGTCAATCTTGGCATCGGCATGCCGGAAGGTGTGGCATCGGTTGCTGCCGAGGAAGGGCTGCTGGATCATCTGACGCTGACGGCCGAGCCGGGTGTGATCGGCGGCCAGCCCGCCTCGGGGCTGGATTTCGGCGCGGCGATTAACACGGATGCGGTCATTCCGCAGAACAATCAGTTCGACTTTTACGACGGGGGCGGTCTTGATCTGGCCTGTCTTGGCCTGGCCCAGGCTGACGCCATGGGCAACGTCAATGTCTCAAGGTTTGGCCCGCGCCTCGCCGGGGCAGGTGGGTTTATCAACATCAGTCAAAACGCGCGCAGGGTGGTTTTCGCAGGGACGTTCAGCGCGGTCGGTCTGGACGTTGCCGTTGCCGACAACAAAATCGAGATCCAGCAGGAAGGGTCCACGCGCAAATTCCTGGATGCCGTGGAACAAGTCACCTTCTCGGGCACCCGCGCCGCCCGCCTGAACCAGCCGGTTCTTTATGTGACCGAGCGGTGTGTGTTCGAACTGACTAGCGCCGGGCTGAGGCTGGCTGAAATCGCACCCGGCGTTGATATCGAAAACGATATCCTCGCGCATATGGACAAAGCACCCCTGATCGAGGAACCAAGAGAAATGGACCCCCGCATTTTCGGCGAGGGCGAGATGGATCTGCGCACAGACCTGCTGCATCTCGATCTTCCCGATCGCATCGCGCTGGATGAAGGTGCAGGACGGCTATTCCTCAATTTCGAAAAAATGCGGATTCGCTCAAAGGATGAGGTTGACCGCGTAGGTCAATTAGTTGCCAAAACCTGCTCGGGAGCACCCAGCCGCGTGGATGTGGTCGTCAACTACGACGGTTTCAAGATAGACGACGCGCTGGAGAAAGACTGGGGCAACATGGTCAATGATTTGACCCGTTGTTATTATAACAAGGTCAGCCGCTATTCCGGTTCGGCCTTCATGCGCATGAAGCTTAGCCAAGTTTTTCCTGAAGCACGTACACACATCTTCGAAACGGGAGAACAGGCTAGATTGTTTCTGGAACGATGACAGCCGCAAGGGGCAGCTCGGACTTTCGACAAGCGGATTCCGTCAATCTGCAGAGCTCACTGGATAACAACCGCCTGCCAACGCGATAGCTCTGACCGACGCCAGAGTTTGCGACACAGCCTCTGCATTTCGTTTTAGCGACTACAAAGCAACTCTCTGGTCTTACATTGCGGGATGGCGGTGCGCACATCGCTCTCAGTTGTATCCACCGTGTCCGCGCAAAGTAAGCGACAGAAACCGCGTCCTGTAACGTTTAACTCTTACATTTGTGCGAAGGAGAGAGAGATGATCAGATTTGCAGTTGCGTCGCTGCTTCTGGGTTCCACCACTACAGCCCTCCATTCCGAACCCTTTTCGGCAGACGTTTGGGCCGACAACTGGTTTGAGATGCGCATCAACGGCCAGCAGGTCGCTGAAGACAGCGTTCCGATCACGACCGAACGCTCCTTCAACGCGGAGAGCTTCGCTTTCAATGCTGAGCGGCCTTTCGTGATCGGTCTCGTGGCGAAAGATTTCAGGGAAAATGACACTGGCCTCGAATATATCGGAACCCGCCGCCAACAAATGGGCGATGGCGGTGTCATCCTCCAGATCCGAGATGCAACCGGCGCGCTTACTGTGGCTAGCGATGCCGATTGGCGGTGCCTCGTCATCCACACTGCCCCCACCGACGCGTCCTGCGCGCGAGAGAGCACTCCCATCGCTGGAGAGGGTGCCTGCGGCTTCGAGGCCTTGGATGAACCGAAGGGCTGGGACACCCCTGTCTTCGATGCCTCCGACTGGCCTGCGGCAACCGTCTATTCCGCACGGGTCGTGGATCCGAAGGATGGTTACGACCGCATCGCGTGGGATCCCTCTGCCGCGTTCATCTGGGGGCCTGATCTGGAGCGGAGCAATACGGTGCTCTGCCGAACGGTCGTCGAATGACGCGCTTGGCCCCCATTCTGGCCCTTGGCCTCATAAGCCTGAGCATGGCCAAACCGACCGCGGCCCATGACAATCATTGTGTCGCCATCACGACCTCTATTGCCGAGGCGGGGTTCGATGACAGCGTCACTGTCAACTGCACGGATGATCACGCCATTATCTCCTCAGATATTTACCCGGATCATGAGCTTATGACCGGCATTGTAGGAACCAACGAGCAGGTGCCGGTGCCCGCCGAGTATTCCGCCCCGATCCAGCTTGAACCCGAACTTGGGAACGCGCCGCTTACGCGCGACGCCGCCCTGGGAGTCGCGGTCAATGGCGTGCCGATCTACGATTACACCGCGGCGGGCGAGATGACAGAGGCCGACCTGGCCCATCACCAAGCACAGCACGATACTTATCAGACAGGGCAGTTGGACATTTGCGGCGGCCATGCCGGGCGAGGTGACGATTATCACTATCACATGGCGCCCACTTGTATGATCGAGCAGATGTCAAATAGAGGTCCGGCTGCGATCATCGGTTGGGCATTTGACGGCTATCCAATTTATGGCGACACTAATCCCGACGGATCCGAAATCGCCGAGGGCGACCTTGATGTCTGCAATGGCCAGCCCGACGAGACCTTTGGGTACCGTTACCATACGTCGCCGGATGCACCTTACATCGTACAATGCCTGATAGGGCAGGTTGCCGAGTTCGACCGACTTCCCCGTGTCCTCCCGCTTCAGGATGCAGCAGGTAGAGCGGTTTCGCCGGGGCGCCCACCGAGAGGCGGGGTCGACAAACTCGTCTTTACCCAGAACGAAGATGGCAGCCGTAGCATGGACTATGCGTATAGGGGTGAAAGCTACTACATTCGCTACGCCCCTTCCCACGACCCCGGCTGTTACGATTTCACCACCCGCACAGTTACAAATGGCGGCGAAGTTGTTTCCGGTAAGTTCTGTCGATGACCACGTCAACACCGAAAAGCATCTCTTCGCTACGACGCATCAGATAGACCCCATGCTTAATAACAGCCATCTGACGGTTTCTAATAGGTTCTGAAGGCGTAAGAGATTTTTCAAGATCTGTTGAGCTTGCCTTCTATGATCGCTCTTACCTCAGGAATTGAAAGGACTGGCCGAGACGGAGATCGTCCAAAAAGAATCGTCGACGGACACCCGCCCGAGCTCCGTTTAAAGATCATGCAAACCAGCAGGAGAATGATTATGTCCGGTCTACGAGTCGCGGCAATCTTGATCGTAGCAACCATGCAGGGCGTCTATGCTCATGAAAATGATGCGCGCGTCGACATCAGTGGCGACATGACCTGCATTCTGTCAAACGGAGCACCAGATCATGACATGGGAAAGTTTCCCAACCGCGCCAATCCCAATGCGTTTCGACCGCAGCAACTGACCTTCTGCTTTCCCTCGGAACCAAGCATGGCTGACACTGTGACAGAAGGACTGATGACAGTTGGCGTATCTGTTACGGGCGTTCCGATCCGGCCCTATACGGCTGGATATTATGATCCCAATGGACGCCGCGGCTTCAGCCATGATCCGTCGAGCGGGTGGCGGCAACAAGCGATGCATGACCCTCGCAGCCTCGGGATGGACGATCAAAACGGCCATGTCGATCGCGCTGGCCTGTATCATTACCACGGTATTTCCAGCGATCTCCTCGCGTCTCAGGGTGGCAGCTTGATAGGATACGCGCCAGACGGTTTCGAGATAAGATACAGCCCATCGACCGCCAAATCATCCTGGCAGCTGAAGGCTGGTGCACGTCCAAATCCACCCGGTGGCACCTTCGACGGAACCTTTGACCAAGACTTCGAATATGTTGCGGACAGCGGCACTCTGGACGAGTGCAATGGCGGTCAGGTGGAAGGCACTTACACCTATTTCGCGACGGACACGTACCCCTACTTCCCGCGATGCTTCAAGGGCGTGGTCAATCCGCACTTCATGAAGCGGAATTAGTCGGCGGTTTGCTGAACCGATCAACCGGAACTCGCAACTGTCGAACCGAAGCTCGGCTACGACGAAATCGACTGGGTTGATAACGCCGAGCTAATCTGGGGCCCAGACCTTGAGCAAAGAAACACCGCGCTTTGCAGGATCACCATCGAGCAGCGAGACTTTCCAGCTTCAACATCCTAAAAGAACGGAAAACACCATGATCAAACAAACCCTCATTCCCGCCGCCGCGGCCTTGCTGCTGACCGCAGGCGTGGCGCAAGCCGAAACTGTCGAGGTTTATCTGCTCGACATGCTCGACAACATCCAAGAGGGCTATTGTCTCGACATAGCCGGTGGCCAGGGTCCAAAGGCCGACCCGGATAACGGCTTGCAGGCGCACACTTGCTATAGTCCCTCGGGCGAAATCTTCGTGGATCAGGGCTTTACGTACGAACAGTTCGCGGACGGCACGTTCTACATGCCTGCATTCGACGTCTGCATGCAGGCGGTGTCGCAAGAGGCCGGGAGTGCGTTGGATCTTGTGGCCTGCGACGGCAGCGATGCCCAAAGCTTCGTGTTTTCCAGCGAAGGCACGATTACACCCGCAGCAGCCTCGCACCTCTGTGTGACCGCAGGCGAAGATACGCGGACAGGCCGCAGTCAGACCAACCAGATCAAGTCCCTTACGCTGGAAGCCTGTGATGACGTACTGTCCGCCTATCAGATGTGGAACGTCCGAACAGCGGAGTGACCTGTCCTACTTTCGCTATTCTATCGTTCTGACATTCAGGAGTAGATCAATTGGTTGCCGCGCAATCGCGGCGACCCATCTCTTGCAGCCCGTGAGACGGACCTATGCTACAGGCTCTGTGACAGGTATGCCAATAGCCGGGTAACGATTGAGCACGGCAATCCGGACCTGAAGCTCAGCGATCTGCCGATCAAAATCGTGTGCCATGAGGCCTTGGCCAAGCAGTTTAGCGCAGTTCATCTTTGTCTCTGCGCGGCTTCGTCTGTGATATCCGGTCAACTTTCGCCACAATGCCCGTCCGAGATATTTGCAGGCTCTTACCCTCAGCCATGATCCGGGTTGCATCAATCAGCGGATGCAACGGCCCAGTTCCGCCACGATATGGGATGGAGACGCTCAACGACTTTTGACGACGGCAAAGGGTGCTGAAGTCCGGCACTTTCCAGTCGAGCCCCGCCAGCCGCACCATGCTTTCGACGAAGCCGGTGGTCTGGCGAAGCGGCATCCCAAACAGCACCTTCAATGTGAGGCAAACCTGGATCGCGGCATCGCTGTACTCCAGTTGATGTCCGCGCTTACCGGTTGCAGGCGGTCGCCATTCCAACTCGGGATCAAACCAGATCGAAAGTGAACCGCGTTGCTTCAGCGCGGTGTTGTATGAAGGCCAGTTCCTGGTCTTGTACTTCGTAGGGGACCAACTGCTCATGCCCCCTCAGCTATCGCGCTGGATTCACACAGTGAATCCCATCGGCCGATTTGTGCAACAAAGCCGGTCTTGGAAGTAAGCGCACAGTCCGGCAATTGAGGCATCGTAACACTGATAGAAGCCATCAGAGCCCGTCGGAATGCTCGCTCAGACCAGTAAGAACCCATCTGCCACATCCGAGTGATCCGCGCCCAGGAATGAAATTCGTGTATCCTCGCTGACGCTCAGGATCACACCATGTCGATCCCGGCTGAGCGCGCCTTTTAGATCGAAGGACCCATCGGTCTGAAGCGAGAAGGTGTCGTCGCCATCAAAATCTACGACAGTGTCGAACCCACTTGTTTCGTCGAACACGAAGTGATTTGCACCATCGCCGCCGTAGAGAGTATCATCCCCGATACCGCCGATCAGGATGTCATCGCCCATCCCACCTTCAAGCTGGTCGTCTCCGGAACCACCGACGAGTGTGTCATCTCCAGCCGCTCCGATCAGCAGGTCTCGGTCGTCACCACCCTCAATCGTGTTTGCCCTGCCGTCTCCGGCAATCCTGGAGTAGGCGTAAAACGCATTGTCCTGGATGGATGCTATGTCGGTGTTCCACTTGATCAAGTCTGCCAGCGTGGTGTCCCAGAGCGTCTTCCGATCCGAGTCCGAGAGGTATCCCGCTTCGCTCCACAAGGCATCCCCGTCGCGGAGCCGCGTAAACTGATCGACGATAATGGCCGCAAATGTCTCGCCCAAGAGTCCGTCGCCCGCAGGATCTTCCGCAAGGCCACCAACCCAGGCATCGACAAGATCCACGTCGCCGTAGGCCGCCTCCAGCCGGGCAACTGTTTCGGCGTTCGACGAGATATCGTCAAAGCTATCAATACGGTCAAACCCCAATGCCTCGCGGAGATCGTTATAGCTAGCAACGCCAAGGTCGCGCCCGCGTTGGATGTTGATCGCAGCAAGGTCCAAGCCTAACTCGCCAGTCGGTGCAAACAGAAACGAGCGGACGTCTTCGACAACCTGAGTGTCCAGTTCCTGCGCCGTGCTTGCCGCAAGTCCACGCAGGATTGGGTCTACCCCGCCGTTCTCGGCGATCGCACCCGGATTGAAGAACGCCTCCTGCAGGGTCATGGAACCCGCAGCAATGCTGGACCCATCCTCATTGAGTCGGAGCAGTTCGGAGGACAGGAGCGAATGGCCGAAGCGGTACGCGGCCGTCGAGAATTCGACCGATATCCCTGGGTTCACATCCGGATCGTAGCCTTCGTATCTGGCAAAGGCGTCTTCGCCGACGAGGATTGGCAGGAATTCATTGAAAGTGATCGCCTGAATTTCAGCCTCGACACGCATCCGAGCCGCGTCGAATAGCTGATCCTCGGACATTTCAGGATTCGCTGCGCTGAGATCCTCTACCCAGCGATTGTGCTCGCGGGCGAGCAGCGTGTGCAGCGATGTCAGCGCCACATTCTCGGCTGCTCTCACATCTCCTGCGAGTACCCCGGTGGCTTCGGTGGGCAAGAGCCCATTCTCGTCAAGCAGCAGCTGTGCGCCATCGCGCAGCGACGCGCTCGTATCTGCGTCTGATCCGTAGACCATGCTTGCGTCGAGATATGCGGTTGTTTCGTTAGCATACGCACGGGCGGAGTCCTCACCGCTACCGTCTGTGTATTCGACGCGCGTGAATGGGATCACGCCGCCATCCGCAAACTGGGGGTCGCCATCCGGGACGGAGATGTAGGCCAATTCGGCGTCACCAGCCTCTGTCAGATCGAGATCGTGGTCGATAAACTGTCCCCATGCCCAAAGCAGATCGCTGGCACCGAAACTGCTCTCTACCACACCGTCCTGGGTCGCCACGGCGTTCGAAATTGCGCGCGCATTTGGACGGTCTTCCACTATTTCGCCGATACCATCGGCAAAGGTCGCCGCTGCAAGCCGGATCAACTCCTGATCGGTTGCACCCCAGTCCGGATTGTCGGTATTGGTTCCCGCACCATCGATGGGCCTGGTCACGATGTCCGAGCGGGGTTCTTCAGCTAGGCCTTCTTTGCCAATGCGTTTTCCATCATGTCGGTTCTGGCCCGGCCCCGGTAAGCTAGTTTGGCCGCTGGCAGAGTTGTCGCTATCGATGGTAGCATCCTGGTTCACAGGTTCGTCCGACGGGGCTTCACGATGATCTTTGCGCGGCATGACTGCTTCCTTTGTCTGGCTATCTCTGGACTACCGACAGGTATCCCCGAGGTACCTGAACGCATGCTGAAGCCGCTGTTCAGCTCGCGTTCAGATTGCCGCGCGGCAGTATCACTTCCGCCAGCACGCCCCCGCGTCGGGACGAGGACAGCGTCAGGGTCCCACCATAGGATTCCACCACACCTTCCACGATCGCCAGCCCCAGCCCCGTGCCTGGTTTGCTCTCATCAAGCCGCGTCCCTTGCTCAAGGATTTTGCAGCGCATGGCAACGGGCACGCCGGGACCGTCATCTTCGATCCGAAGCGAAATGCTGGTGTCGGTGCCGGCAATTGTCACATCGACTGTTTTTGATGCCCACTTGCCAGCATTTTCCAGAAGATTGCCCGCGACTTCCTGCAGATCCGACGTTGCCATCATCATCCGCAGGTCGCCGGAAGCTCTTAAATCGAAGTGAATTTCTCGGAAGAGGCGGGACAGCGCGTCCAGCAGATCTTTCACTACCTGCCCCACATCGATCTTTTCTTGACGAAGGACCAGATCGGCGGGCCCGACCGTCCGCAGATGGGCATCCGCGCTGGCCGCAATCCGATCTATAGCGGTACGCGCGACCGCCGTATCGATACCCTTACCCGCGTCCAATCGATCGATCTCGTTGTTAAGGACCGCAGCTGGCGTCTTGAGCGCATGGGCCAGGTTCGCTGCCTGCATCCTGCTCTTCTCCTGCAAGCGCGAATTCTTCTCAAATGCTTCATTCAGGTCTGTTACGAGCGGTCTCACCTCTGCCGGAAAGTCGCTGAGCAACAATTCGCCGTCAGCGGCCTGCAGCCGATTGATCGAAGCCCGAAGGGACCGAAGCGGTGACAACGCAGTACGCAGAAGAAGAACCGCGGCGCTGACAAGGGCAAACGCCAGAACGATTGCAGAAAGGATCAGGCCCTTCCGGAAACCAGCGGTCTCTTGCGAAAGCACAACGGAATCCTGTGCGATGGTCAGCGCCCAGTGTTTCCCGTCAGGACTTATCAAAGACCTTCCCAGCCAGCGCAACGTCTGACCGTCCGGCCCGTCGATACTTCCGCGTGATAACTCTGCGGTTTCGATCTGTGGCAGGGTCCAACCCTGAGTGGATCGTGATCGGAAAGCGGTTCTGTCATCAGTGACCGCCTGCCAATAAAGTCCGGAATAGCTGCGTGCAAATGCAGGAGACGTCATCCGCGCGGCAATATCTTCGGGCGAAAAGACAACTGCTGCCGTCAGCTGGGTCAGTTCTTCTTCGAGACGCAGGTCAAACTGACGTTGGGCCGAGTTCTGAAAGATTCCGTAGATTGCATAGCCACCGAAACCCAATGCGAGCGTAATCCAGACAATGGCACCAGTAACCACACGCGCCGTCAGCGAGCGCCGCATCAGGCCTCGCCAAGGCGATAGCCAAGACCCCTCTCGGTTTCGATGATGTCTGCACCCAACTTCTTGCGCAGGCGTGCCACAAAAACTTCGACGGTGTTGCTGTCCCGTTCTTCGAAATACCCATAAAGGCCCTCGGCCAGATCGACTTTCCGGTGTAGTTGGCATGGGTTCATCATCAATATGGTCAGCAGTTTGAGTTCGTGGGAGGTCACTTTCACCAGACCATCCGCTGTGCGTACGGTTCTGGCAATTGTATCGAGCTCGATATCCCGATGCGTGAGGATCGTTTGCGGGACGCCGTTTGCACGACGCACAAGGGCGCGCAAACGCGCGATCAGTTCATCCATCTGAAATGGTTTTCCGAGGTAATCGTCGCCTCCTGCATTCAACCCATCGACCTTGTCCCGCCAACCAGAACGGGCGGTGAGGATGATAACAGGTGTTGCAATCCCGCCAGCACGCCATCGTCGCAGGACGCTCACGCCGTCGAGAATCGGCAGTCCAAGGTCCAGAACGATCGCGCTATAGGCTTCGACTTCGCCAAAATGGGCGGCGTCTTCGCCGGTTGCAACATGGTCGACCGTAAACCCGGAGTCCTCAAGCTCTGCCCAAATTTGGTGGGCCAGAGCCGTATCGTCTTCTGCAAGCAAAATCCTCATGATCTTTTTTCCACTAGCGGCGACCAGACCTGTCACCCTTCCCCTTTGAATCGCCCTCATTGGAACCGCCCTTACCCTGACCGTCGCCAGAACGCTCTCCAGACCGATCCTGTTCGCCTGAACTCTGCCGGTCGCGATCAGGCGCCTTTTCCGGCCGGTCGCTTGCGGCTTCTTGGGTTGCTCCCCGGTCGTGGAAATATCCGTGCAAGATGCGATTCATCAGGCCCCCGCTCTGTTTCAGGGGTGCGCTGTCATTGCCAGCCTCGCGGATATTGACGACCTTAGCGGTGGCGGTTTGGACACGTACGGTTACCAGGCGGCCGTTCTTCTTTCTAAGCAGAAAATCCATTGAATGATTGTCTTGCAACCGCTCGACATCAACGAATTCCGCGCCAGGGACCACGGCGCGTGCAGAAGCGAGTGCTTCATCGAACTTTTTATCTCTGTTGGATTGGGCAGAAGCGGCGTTTGCCCCAGCATGGCACGCAAACAAGATCAGGATGACAAACACAGCGCGTTTCGACATGTGGCCCTGCTACTCCGTTTCGATCACGAGTTCCATGCGCTGGCGGCATGCCGACCTCTAACTTGCGAAAACATGCTGGCACGTTGCGGCTGAACCGCAGCTGAATAAACCAGCTTGTCACACCTTGCAGTGTGTCGATGGTTGAGGACCTCCAACTCAACTCAGACGGACCGGCTCTGTCGCTAGCTTTGGCCGGCCCGTTGCACCTTTGCGTGGGTTGATCCAACTGGTGCTTGGTCTGTAATGCTGTTTGGGAACGTCCGGTGATCGACTTCAAAGGTGCACAATACCCAATCTCTGTGATCCTGTTCGCGGTCTATTTCCACGTTCGGTACGGCGCCTCTTGCCGTGACGTGAAAGAGATCGTGTCGGAACTTGGTGTGTCGGTTGAGCATGCGACGCTGAACCGCTTGGTAGTGAAGTATTCACCCTTGGCCGCTCGCGCGGCTCAGAATAGGAAGGCCGTCACGGTCGTAGTTATGCTGGTTGCAGTTTCTGCAATGCCTCCAGTTCCTTGTCGATTGCTTCTGCCTTCTTGCGCATCCGGTCCGACGCCTTCATGAGTGCAAGGCATTTCATCATCTGCTTGAAGTGTCGGTCCCTGAGCTTCTTCAACTCCTTCGACGATGCTGTGGGTATCGCGCGGTTGTGCATGTCCTGAAGGTTCAAAACAATCTCCGCGTTTGACCACCACAGCTTGTGGGCTTTTTCCGCCTCGACTTCGAGTCGCAAATACCTGAGACGGATTTCCTTGAACTCCGGCGCATCACGATCGGCACATTCTCTCATCTTCTTCAGCGTTTTCTTTTGCCGAAGATCACGGATGAGCTGGCGACCTCGGATATCTTTCTGATGGAAAGAATCAAGCGGCTTGATCTTGGCAGAGGCTGACTTGGTCGCCTCAACCTTCTTTGCCATTTCCTCGACCGCAGTGCAGGCATCAAGAAATTTCAAAAGCGCTTGCGCCGCCTTTCGATAGAGCGGTTTGGCACGTTTCAGGATGCGCCCCGCCGAGGCGGGCTTGTCACGCCGCGCCCGCATGAAGTCCTTTTCCATACGTTCGAGGTTTTGCAGGATATCGAAAACGTCGCGGAACGTCTTGTCGAGCGCTTTCCAGGCGGCAAGCATCTCCGCTTCTGTCTCGCGCATGTCGCCTGTCTTGATCTTGTGAGCGATGGACAGATGCTTGTCGATGATTGTGCGTGTTGCCTTGTACTTGCTGGCAACCTCGTCGACCGTCTCGTGCACATCCGTATGAGGCCAGTCGGACCCTTTTGATCCGCCACCGCCAGATGGCTTCCCGAGACCGAGCGAGGCCAGGGTCTTGGGGCCGGCAATGCCGTCTTTCTTCACCCTGTTGCGTCTCTGGTAGGCACGGACCGAGGCCTCTGTCTTGTCACCGAAGATCCCGTCGACTTTCAAGCCCGCCTTTAGGGGCGGTTTGTTGAGCGCGGTCTGCAATGCTTTTACGTCGCGCCCTTTGGAACCGTTTTTGAGCTTCTTCATCTGTTATCTCCTGAAACAATGGATTTGGTGTGAGGCACGGCAGTCCGTTGCGCCGACGCGCAATTGACGAGGCTCGGCCCGAGAATTGGCTGCTGCGAGGGTGTTGCGCTTGCGAAGCTTAATAGTCGCGCCTTGAAACCAGCGCGGCCCTCAACAAAGGACCGTGCGCCGTGGGCTCAGTGATGCGAGCAGATACGCGCCATCTTGATCGCATCGCCATAGCCGGTTTCGGTTCTGACAAAGTCGTGCATCCGACCTTCTTCCTGAAAACCCAGCGCTTGGTAGAGGTCGATCGCCCGGGTATTGTCCACCCAGACCGTCAGTGAAAGGCGGCGGATGCCTAAATGGGTATCGCAACTTGCAATGATGGCCTCCATCAGTGCCCGTGCGACACCTTTTCCCTGATCCTCTTCGCGGGTTGCTATCATGTTCACATCGGCCGAATGCGCCGCCCTTGGGGCGTCAAAGTTCAGAAGCAGTTCTGCAAATCCAACAATCGCGCCACCGTCAAGCGCGACCAACTGCAGACGGTTTTCATCAAAGGTAAGCCGATCTTCTGTCGTTTTCAGCGGCATGAAGGGCAAACGCATGCTGCCACGGACAACGTGGGGGCTGGTCAGTATCGTATGAAGCTCCGGTGCGTCGTCCGGGTGCGCATGTCGCAAAGTGAAGGGCATTTGAGCCTCCGTCCGTTGAGATACGGGTCGCTTACGAGCGACCCACAACGTGCCTAGGTTAAGCCGACCGGGTTGCCATGCAAACCTGTTCGATGTGCCGGTGATCGGTCCCGCAGCACCCGCCAAAGACGACAAGATGCGGCATGAATTCACGAAGTTCGGCATAGTCACGGCCGGTTTCCACAGGGTCGCCATCATCCAGCGTTTCCGCCTCATCAAGCTCGGCGTGGCTGAGCCGAGAGGCGTTGGCGCGGATGCCGCAAATCCTATTCCTCCAGGCTCCGCCGTTCTGCAGCGTTTCGCGGAAATGATCGGGGTGAGCGCAGTTCAGCATGAAGTAGGCCGGCCCGCCGCCGGTCCGCTCGTCAACCTCTTCGATGGCTGACCCAAGCGTCTGGCCGGTCGGAAGCCGCCCGTCAGTTTCCAGCGTGAACGAGATGACCACCGGCATGTTCCACTTTCGCGCAGCACGCACGATCCCGATCGCTTCCGGCGTATTGGTGATCGTGATCGCGGTCACCAGATCCGCGTTGGTTCCGGCAAAAGCCTCGATCTGAAAGCCATGATAGGCCTCGGCCTCAGACACGGTCATGATCTCGCCCGGGTCATAGCCGTCGCCGCGCGGGCCGACGCATCCCGACAGAACGCTCTCCGGCCCCGGAAAATCGCGGCGGAGCGCATCCATCAGAGAGATGGATTGCCGGTTGAACTCGGCCAGTTCGCGTTCATTGAACCCCAGCTTGTGCGCCCAATCGGGGCTCGCGCGCCATGTTGCGCTTTCAAAGATGAACCCGCGCCCGTGGGCGGCCGCCACATCGGCGTGGGTGCGGTAGTAGCGTTCAAGCGCGGCGCGCCCGTCTTCGGTTCCCAGCAGCGGAAAGGCGGCAAACAGAGGAAGGTCGATCCCATAGTCGAAGATCAATGTGGTTTCGATACCTCCATCCGTGACAAAGATGTCGCCACCAAGTTGCGGCAGTATCGTTGTGCGATCTTTCATGTCTCATCTCCTGCAACGTCGATGAGCAAGGCTTAGCGGGCGCCGCGTTATATCACCGTCACAAGAACTGGCCGCGTTGAGCCACCAGCGTTAAACTTCCACTAAATCTGTTGAAAGTGTCCGGATGGATCGCAAGGAACGCCTGGAAATTCGGTTGATCGGCCGGCTCGAAATCCGCTTCCGAGGGCGGCGACTCACATTCCCGATACGCCATGCCGGATTCCTGCTGGCGATTCTGGCGCTGGAAAGCCCTTTGCGGCGGGATGTCGTGGCCTCGCGCCTGTGGGGGGAACGCAGCGACGAACAGGCCAGGGCGTCATTGCGGCAAACCATCTATCACGTTCAGAAGGTGCTGGATGCAGTGGGCGCGCCGGGCCTGGTTGCTGACCGGGTGTCCATTGCGCTGGATCCTGAGGACATCCGCTGTGATGTGTGGGAAATGCTCAACGACTTGCGATCTGATACGATGGCAGCGGCGGCGATGGTACGTGCCGATCTGCTTGGCGATCTCGGGCGGATCGATCCTGCGTTTGAAGAGTGGCTCTCGGACGAGCGGCGCGCGTTCGAGGAAAAACTATCGGCAAACCTGACGACAGCCGCCCAGCGGTCGTTAGACGCGCGCAACTGGAAGGACCTCGATGCAGTTGCGATCGCGCTGCTGAAGCTGGACCCCTACGACGAAGTCGCGCTGCGCCTACGGATGGACGCTTTGGCACATATGGGAAGACGAACACACGCCTGCGCCCTGTTCGATGCGTTTCAGGACAAACTGGCCTCCGACCTGAAGGTAATGCCGGATGAGGCCACGCTTGCGCTGCGTGATCGGCTGGCGTCGGTGCCAGCCGAAAAGCCTGCGGTCGCACCCACATCCGAGCCAGAACCCCTACCGACGCTTCACGAACGCAGAAGCATATCCATCCTGGCGGTAGCTGAAGCCAGCGACAGCAAAGACCCCGAGGAATTTGCAGCCGCATCGGCGCGCCTGCGGGGCCTGATGCAAAGAGTACTGCAGGATGGGACAGCGGTTGTTCTGGACCGCGCCGGAGCGATGCAGGCTTGTGTGTTTGGCGCGACCGGGCTTGTCGAAAGGCACGCCGAAGCAGCCGTCCAGGCGGCCCGCGCGATGATCGCGCACGGCTGCAATCAGATGCAATTCGCCGTGGTTTCGGGCGACATTGTGCAGGACGGCGAAATCGATACGTCAAGCGTGGCGCATTTGCTGTCCGAGGCGGCAGAATTGATGCCCTCTACCAGACCCGGAGAGGTTGCGCTGTCGACAGAAGCGGAGTTCCGGATGGATGCGCGGCGAGAGGATACCCCCTTCGTGGCGCGCCTTGAGGAACTCGATATCCTCAAGGCAGCATTTGCGGCATCGCGCGATGGTCATGCCCAGGTTGTTGGGGTCGTCGGCGAGGCCGGCATCGGAAAATCGACCCTGCTGCGTCAGTTTCTAAGCCGCAGGCGCAACGCTCGGGTCCTGATGATTGAGGGCCGCGAACGCGAGGTCTCGCGCTCATTCGGCGCGATCACCCGGTTCCTCAGAACAGTTGTTGCAGAAGATGAACAAGCGCTTGAGCGGGCGCTCGCGTCGGACAAAGTGCTTGCACAATGCGCGGCCGCCATTGCAGGGATTCTTGGTCTGGACAGGCTCGAAGCGGACGCGTCGCCGGAGGATCTTCGGCGGCAGATATTCGATGCGGTATCGGCCGTTGTCTTGACCCCCCCCGATACCGCAGGACCCACGATCCTGGTTGTCGAGGATCTGCACTGGCTCGACAGCGATACTGCGGAATTCCTCGACCGGCTGGTTGGCGAGGTATCGGAACATCGCCTGCTCATCCTCGCGACCTTTCGGCCCGAGCATCAGGTGGGCTGGATCGGGCGCAGTTCCTGTCGCCTTCTCCGGCTGGCGCCGCTTATGCGGGAACATGCGATGCGCCTCGTGTCCCAGTGGTTCGAGGAAAGCCAAAGCGCGGTGCTTGAACTGGTGCTGGACAGGGCCGAAGGGAACCCGTTCTTTCTTGTGGAACTGGCCCGCGCCTCCTCATCGCTGGCGCCAGACGGTATTCCGGGAACGATCCGCGATGTTTTGTTGGCCCATATCCACCGACGCCCGGTTGACGCACGGCGTGTTCTGCAATGCGCGGCGGTTCTGGGGGTCGAGATGTCGAATGAAAACCTCGCCACCTTGTCGGGATTCAATGCCGCACGACTGGATGACGCGCTGCTGGACCTGCGGAAAGATGAGCTTCTTCTGCGCACAGGGACAAGGGCCGAGCCCGGTCATCGGTTCCGACACGCCTTGTTGTACGACACCGTCTACACCTCGATCACGAAGCCCGATCTGCGTTCGCTGCATCACTCCGCATTCAAAATAGCCAAATCGCAGTCGAATACCGATCCAAGCGCAATTGCCCATCACGCCTGGCAATCGGAAAACTGGAGCGCTGCTTCTATCTGGTGGTGCCGCGCCGGGGACAATTTTGCGCAGCTGTCTTCTTACACGCTTGCCGCCGAGGCTTACGGCAAGGCCATCCTTGCCCTGGACCGGGACACAGAGGGCAAACCGAGAAATGACCAAAGGGTAGACCTGGCACTCAGGTTGCGGCCTGTGCTTGTCCCGCTCGGCCGCTATCACGATGCGCTGGCAGAGCTTGATCTGGCGGAAGACATCTCGACTGAACGCAACAACACCGCTACCCGCATCGCGGTTCAAATCAGCAAAAGCTACCTCTTCAGTACACATGGCAGGCTGGCGGACGCCATCGACAAGGCCAGACAGGCCAAATCCCTGAGCAAGGAACACGAACAGCAAGCCTATGAAGCAACGCTTGCCGAGGCTCAGGCGCGCTCGTTGATAGGAGACTGGCACGGCACTCTGTCGCTCCTGCGCCCAACCCTTCCCTTCTGGGAGGCCAACCGCCACGAGCGCTTTGGTCATACCGGTACGCGCGCGGTGTGGTGTCATGGGCACCTATCCAATGCGCTTTGCCTGAACGGGCTGTTCGATGCCGCCGCCGAACACGCTCAACGCGCCTTTGACATAGCAACCGAAACCCAGCGACCACTAGATCTGATCTTCTCTCTGCACCGGTTGGGTCGCGTTCACATGGCCGTTGGAAACCAGGACGAAGCGCTGGCTCTCCTTGAAGATGCGGTACAACGGACCGAGGATATCGATGCGCCGATATTTCGATCCTGGTTCGCCTGCGATGCCGTGCCGGTCTATCTCAGGGCGGGTCGATTGGACGATGCGCGAAACCTGCTTGATCGTCAGATGCAGGCCGCAAAGAAGCTTGATCTTGTTCAGTTCGAGGGCTGGCTTCGGTTACGCAGGGCCGAGCATTTACATGCGGTCGGTCAGCGGGCTGAAGCAGCGGCAGACGCGCAGCTGGCCCTTTCCCGCGCCATCGAGATTGGCGATCTGGTTCTCGAACCGGCGGCGATGATGTTGCTTGCGACATGTTCCGACGGGCCGGGCGGGCCGGACAAGGCGGCGGCACGTGAGCTTGCAAAAAGCCGGGGGTTGGCTCCCGCATTGATGGACTTCTCACCCTAAGACCGATCAACGTTGTTGGATCTGTCGGAAAAGCGGTTTGGCTGGCTTTGATGGAATGGACATCCCCTGATCTCTCATCTGGTAGGTTTTGGGGATGGAAGCCATCAATGCCCTTCAGAACCAGTACAACTAAATATCCTCGGCGCCATCAGACTTTACGATGCACTCTTTTGCATTCTGCCAAAATTCTTCACCTGAAGCAGACATTGGCCCTTCAAGCCTTAGGAGGACAACACTGAGTGTAAAATTTGGAAGTTGCTCGCGAAGATCTACCAGATCGCCATTCGCGATATCCTGCGCGACGATCGACGTGGGCAACCAACCGACACCCAGGCCTTGCCTGACAAATTCCACCACCGCTAGACTCAGCCCCGTTTCTGCAACTGTTGTCAAAGGTCTCGCAAGTCGGAAATTATCCCTGAAAATCCTTTGTTGAATTTCACCTAGGTTCTGGACCCATTAATTTGGTTGCCGTCATCTCGGCTGCGTGATTCAAGCCCCTGAGTTTCAGGGGTATAACATGAGTAGTCTATTCTGGCTGACCGACGAGCAGATGGCGCGGCTTCAGCCTTACTTTCCAAAGAGCCATGGCAAGCCGAGAGTTGATGATCGACGCGTGCTGAGTGGGATTATTTTCATCAATCGCAATGGGTTACGTTGGTCCGATGCGCCACGTGAATATGGACCACCAAAGACGCTGTACAATCGCTGGAAACGATGGAGCGATATGGGTGTGTTCGCTCGGATCATGAACGGGCTGGCAGCGGAGGGAACCGCTCATAAGACCATCATGATTGACGCCACATACCTCAAAGCGCACCGCACAGCCTCCAGCCTGCGGTTGAAAAAGGGGGGCGTGGCAGGCTGATAGGGCGCACCAAGGGTGGCATGAATACGAAACTGCACGCCGTTACTGACAGTCTGGGACGCCCCATCCGCTTCTTCATATCCGCAGGCCAGGTCAGCGATTACACGGGGGCCAGGGCTCTGATGAATAGTCTGCCATCAGCTGACTGGCTACTGGGAGATCGAGGCTATGACGCAGACTGGTTCCGCGAAGCCCTTATTGACAGGGGAATTAGGCCCTGCATCCCCGGTCGACAATCACGCGACAAGCCTGTCCG
>NZ_JAVAMO010000032.1 GCF_030758345.1 Ruegeria discodermiae | reverse complement strand
CTCCCAGATCGTCAAACACCGCCTGCATCTGGCCGGGCTGCCGGAGGGCTTCGCCTCACCGCACGGGCTACGGTCCGGTTTCCTGACCCAGGCCGCCCTGGACGGCGCCCCCATCCAGGCCGCCATGCGCCTCTCCCTGCACCGCTCCGTCGCTCAGGCGCAGAAATATTACGATGACGTAGATATCGCCGAGAACCCGGCGACCGACCTGCTGGGGTGAAGAAAAAATGGCCCCAGATTACATCTGGGGCCATCAGGTCATGGAAGAGATCAGAATAGGCATCTTACCCGTGGGTAAGGTCATCCTCCTGAAGATCCTCGATCAGAGTGGCGATAGCCTGCTCCAGACGCGCCCGATCAACCCTTGTGAAATCCAGGTTATACCGAACGTCGATCCGCCCGCTGGAGGCAGAGCACTTGGCGACCCCTGCCCGGCCCGGTACCTGAAACGTCGTTTTGGCACGACGTGGCTTGGCGCTGCCTTCAGATTTTGATTTCGCCGGAGCAACGGTTTCCTGAGCCATAACCCCTCTGAGGATCGCAATTTCGCGAGCGCTGTCCCGATCTGGCTCGCTCATCAATGCGGCGCCAACCTTTCGGATCAACCCCGGATCGGAATCGAGTTTGCGTTTGAGTTCCACCCCGACATTGCGCGGAATGTCGTTGGGGTGCATCAGCAGCTTGTCCATCTTCGTGAGCAAAGCTGAAAATGCCCGGATATAACTGCGTTTTGTATAGCTGGCCGATTTGAACAAGGTCGACACCGCTTTGTCCACGTCGGGACACTCATTCGCCGGGTCCTCTGCATAGGCGCGCGCAAGGGCTCCCATCTCGGCAAACGAGATATCCTTGCGGATCAGGTTCTCATCCACCATGCGCCGATAACTGTCATCCAGATCGGCCGCATCCGCGATCGCCGCCGGAATAGTGGCGAAGGCCTCGTCACCAGTTTCTTGGCACAGCGCCTGATAGGCTGACAAACGACGCATACCCTGGATAAGGTCATAGCGACCGTCGGGTCGGCGTTCGACCCGGATAGGGTTCGACAAACCAATCTCTCTGATCGACGCCTTCAATTCTTCGAGCTCGGGGTCAGGGCCCGGTTTGCGATCCCGCGTCAGCTTTTCGGAAACGACACTTTCGAGCGCGATACGCTCAGTGACCAGACCTTCGGCGCGCAGGCGGACCAACTCATGTGCCAACCGGTCATTTTCGGCGCGGATGACATCTTCGGTCGATTGCTTGTTCCGCAAGGCTTCCGCGTTCTCGGAGATAGCGGCGGCCATCGGGCCACGCCGCTTTTCAAGGACCTCATCCGGTATTTTGCCTGTCTGGATATCCGCCATGGCTGGCATGTCGATATCAAAAACTCTGCGTTTGCGGCTCATGCGTCATCCTCCAGCTTGTCCCAGGCCGAAATCATGACGTCCCGGAATTCCTCATAGACATTGTCAAAAGTCGATCGGGCCCGGCGCCAGGTTTCACGGGTCATCTCGCGATAATCCATCTCATAGACCGAACTCAGGAACCGACCGGATTGTTCGACGGCGCGCGTCATCTCAACCGGGTGCTGCGCGACATGCTCTCCGAAAACCCGGCGGAACGCATCGAACATGGCCAGATGCAGCGCATTGCCGGGCTCGTAACGTGTCAGCAGGAAGCGCAACTCGCAAAAGGTCTTGGGCAGGCTGATCTTACCCGTGGGTAAGGTCTTGTCGAACCCATAAGCCAGATCCTCCAGCGCCTCGGCCAATTGGCCGATGAAAGACGTGGTCGAGTCGTATTCCCAATATCCCGGTCCAGACGGCACGTAGAGCATATCCGCTGCGAACACCGCATTCATCGACTGATACCCGATGGCAGGGGGACAATCGAACAGGATCAGGTCATAGGCGTCATCGGGGATCTGATCCAGGTACCGCGACACCGCCGCAAAGAAAGACCATTCGGGATTCAGATGCCGGTATTGCGCAGAGGCAAATTCAACGAAGGCGGCATTGGCGCAGGACGGGATCGCATCGATGGTCGACCACGAGGTCTGCTTGATGAAGTCCGAGATCCGCAGATCCCCCAATCCCATCTCGGTGATCGAAGGAGGCAGTTCGCGGCGGGGCAGGGCGGTCCCGGATTCGGCGGCGGCAGGGCGGTTGTTCATCCGCTCGGTCTCACGAATGAGGTCACGGGCCATGATACCCCAGACCGTGAAATCCTCGGCCACATCGGTCAACCCCATGGAGTGGCTCAGCGTCGCCTGTGGGTCGAAATCGACCACCAGCACACGATAGCCGTCCAGGGCAGAGGCATGGGCCAGATGCAGGGCGACAGTGGATTTGCCTGCGCCACCCTTGAAGTTCGCCACAGCCGCGCGGATCGCCCGCTTGCCAGCCGGGCGCGGCGGCATCAGGGATTTGCGGTTGACCTTGAGCCGCCTGCGCAGCTCGTTGACCTCCTCAAGGCTGAACCAGCGCTGCCGCCCATCGGGCTCGACCTCGCCGCTTGGCAGCGTCGGGTCTGCGGCCAGCTTACCGCGGAAGGTCGACTGATTGACCCGGAAGATCAGCTCGGACACTTCCCAGCTTGAGAAGCGGCGCAAGGTCTTCTCCATCTCGGGGCTAAAGGTTTGCTGGCGAATCCACCCTTGCAGTTTAAGGGACTGGTTGCGCAAGGCGCTCAGGTCTTCGTGCGTATACATGCCTCTGGTCTCTGCTCTATCGGACGCTAATATTGTTGTACCGACTATTTACGCCCAGTTTGCGTTTTTGGCAAAAGAAAATATCATGTCATTGTAATCTTACCCATGGGTAAGAAAATAGGGGCCTAGGCGGCGCAACCGATTCGGATAGCAGGGAAGGGAGCAGGATGGGTGGTTTTGAGGCGGAGCGCCAGATTTTGGGGGACAGGTCAGATGCCTCCGCCGCATATAGGGGGACAACATGCGCAATTAAGGGGACATCCAGCACGTCCCCCATCACCAATACTTCACCGATTTAAATTTAAAATTTGATCCTGGAGAGGCGCCTTTTGAGGTGGTTTTCAGACTCCTCTTGACAGAATCGAGGCTTTGGACGCTAATTGAGGCACGATCAGGAAAAGCGTTGGCAAACAGCGTCAGGAATGCGGAACAACCGCATGAGGCAGACAAGGCGGCGAGAAGAAAATGCAGGTTGCAAAACCGGTCGGGCGGAATGCACCAGCCCTCAAATACGATATTCTCTCTGCTCTGGCGGTTCATGCACTGTCTGAGGACAAACATCGACAGCGCAGCATTCTGCGTGTCCTGACGCTGATCACGACGCGGTATAACTGGCGGACCAATGAGCTGTCGATCGGAAGAGAGGAAATCTCACGGCTCTGGTCCGTGAATGAGCGCACCGTGAAACGAGAAATGGCCAAATTGCGCGGTCAGGGCTGGATCACCGTCAAACGCCCGGCGGCGCGGGGTAGGGTGGCCGTATACGAGTTGGACCTGAAGCAGATGATGCTGGATACTGAGGCGATCTGGCCCGTCATCGGATCGGACTTCCAGGCGCGCATGGATCATCAGCCAGAGCCTGTGACCAATGTTGTGCCCTTCAAGGTCAGTTCAACTGCCAGCCTCCCCGATGGTGAGGATATCTGGGGGCAGGTCCAGAGCGTGCTGCATGGGCGCGACCCGGAGCTTTGGGCAAGCTGGTTTCAGCACCTGGTCGAGGCCGATAGGGCAGGCGGGGTGGCGACGCTGATGGCCCCTTCGCGCTTTATGGCGGATTACATTGCGCAGAAATGGACCGGGCGGGTGCTGGCGGCTTATGCCCGCTTTGACCCGTCGATCCGGTCGGTTCGAATTGAAGCATCGGAGTAGGCGGGGTGAACTAACCAGCGATCGACAGTGAGTGAGTCGTCACATCCTCAAGCGGCGTCACATGATGCAGACAGGGGGAGATGTGGATCATGTCCGCCAGCGCGGTTTTTCCGGGATTTGGGGCGGTCGGATAGTCAATCAGCGCTCCGGGCGTTGTTGTGGCCGCCTGGAGGGCCGCGTCGAGATCGGCGCCGACGTCTGAAACCAGCACCCGGATCGCCGTGGTCAGATCCAGATCGGCACCCGCGAGCGTTCCGTCCTCAAGCGTCAGCCATCCGTTTTCGCGGCAGATCCGGCGGCCTTCCAGCAGGAATTCCGTTTGCTCTGTCCCTGCTACGGCCATGGCATCGCTGACAAGGAAAATCCTGCCGGGGGCTACCTTGCTGGTCCAGGCCATCCGCATGGCGGCGGGGTGGACGTGAATGCCATCGGCGATCAGCCCGGCGGAGAGAGCGCCGGTGGCCATCGTCGCGCCGACAAGGCCGGGCTCGCGGTTGCCAAGCTGGCTCATCGCGTTGAACAGATGGGTGACGCAGCGGGCGCCGGCCCTGGCGTAGGCGGTGCAGGTCTCAAAACCGGCATCCGTATGGCCAAGCGACACCAGAATACCGGACGCGGCCAGTGCGGCGACCTGATCGGTCGAGACATTCTCGGGCGCGATGGTGACTTTCAGAACCGGTATGTCGCGCTTGGCGGCAAGCAGCTGCTGCAGATCGTCCTCTTCCATCGGGCGGATCAGGGCCGCATCATGGGCGCCTTTGCGGGCGACGCTTAGATGCGGGCCCTCAAGATGCAGACCGGCGATGCCGGGAAGCTGCGCGCGAATGGCGGATCGGGCCGCGTCAATGGCGGCCGTGGTCTTTTCGCGCGTATCGGTAATCAGCGTTGGCAGGATCGTCAGCGCCCCAAGCTTTCGATGGGCGCTTGCGATGCGTTTCAGGGTCGCAACCGACGGGTCGTCGTTGAACATCACCCCGTCGCCGCCATTGACCTGAAGATCGACATATCCCGGAGACAGGATACCCCCCTCAAGGATGATAACCTTGTCCTCAGCGTCGAGCTCGACCTCGGGTATCAGCCCGGCGAACACCCCGTCGCGAAAGCGGGCGGCTTTCCCGTCATGAAGGCGGGTTCCGTCAAAGAACCGACCGCCGGTAAATGTCACGCTGTGGGGAATCATACGGTTTCCGTCACTTTTCGCAGATGGCGTGGTGTGTCTGGGTTGATGCCGCGATTGCGCGCGACCTCCTCGACCATGCCATAGAATGACACGATTGCCGCAATCGGATCGGTGAGCCAGTGATCCGTGCGGATATGTGGCAATGTGACCGCCTTCGTAAGCTTTGCGGTTGTTGCAAAAACGGTGGCCCCTTTGTCGGCCAGGGCGTCGGCCACCTCGGCCAGGTTGCTTTCCGCGGCATCACCGGCGGTGAAGCCGATCACCGGAAAGCCCTGTTCGACGATAGAAACCGGCCCGTGCAGCACCTCGGCAGAGGAGTAGCTCTCGGCATGGATGAGGCAGGTTTCCTTGAACTTCAGGGCGGCCTCGTTGGCGATGGCCCAGGAGGGCCCGCGCCCGAGGGTGAACAGCGAGCGCCCGTCCAAAGCGGCGGCGGCCTCGGACCAGTCGCAGGTTGTGGCGGCGGCCAGATGGGAGGGCAGGGCGTGAATGGCGCGGATCAGCTCGCCATCCCGCTTGATTTCGGCGATCAGCCAGAGGCCTGCAACCAGTGACGTGACAAAGGTTTTTGTCGCCGCGACGCTCAGCTCCGGCCCGGCGTGGATCGGCAAGGTGGCGGAGGAAACCGAGGCGAGATCGGAGGCTGGATCATTCGTGATCGCAACTGTCAGGCCGTTTGACGCGGTGATGGCTTTGGTCATCCGCACGATGTCGGGGCTCATGCCCGATTGTGACACCGACAGGCACAGCGCGCCATCCGCGATCAGGTCGACATCATAGACCGATTTCACCGAGGGGCCGACCGAGGCCATGGGGCGACGCAGGATCAGCTCGCTGGCATATTTCAGATAGGTGCAGGCGTGGTCGGACGACCCGCGCGCGACCGATAGCAGGAAGTTCGGGTCCATTTCGCGTGCGCCAGCGGCGGCCTCGCGAATGGCGTCCCCGCCCTGTGTCAGCAGTCGTTCTACGGCATCGGGGATCTCGACGATTTCGCGTCGCATGAGGGTGGTGCTGGGGGCCATTGGTAAAGCCTTTTCAATGAGATAGACGCAGTTCGGCCACGAAATCATAGGCGTCACCGCGATAAATGGACCGGGTGAGTTCAGCGACCCGCCCGCTTTTCAGGTAAGACATGCGTTGAATCCGCAGCCCGGCGGTGCCTTCGGCAACACCCAGAAGCCCGGCTTCTTCCGCTTCGAGATTGATGGCAGAGATCTTCTGCACCGCCCGGACAGGGCGCATGCCGGATTGTTCCAGCAGCTCATAGAGCGAGGTCGTCACAGCCGTCGGGTTCGGCAGGATGTCGAGCGGCAGGGCCGCGCGTTCCAAGGCCATCGGGCGACCACCTGCTTCGCGCAGACGGTAGATGCGGGCGACCTGATCTCCGGCGTCAAGGTCGAGGTTCTGGACCTCTTCCGGTGAGGGCATGAAAATCCCGCGTTCGAGCCATTTCGAGGTGGTTTCAAGCCCGCGCCCCTGCATGTCCTCGGTGAAGGAGGTGAGATGCGAGAGCGATTGTTCCACACGGGTCATCGGTTCGCGCACGAAAGAGCCCGAACCCTGACGCTGTTCGACGGTTCCCTCGCGCACCAGCTCCTGAATCGCCTTGCGGACGGTCACCCGTGAGAGGTCGGTGATCTCGGCGATTTCGCGTTCGGGGGGCAAAGAGGAATTGGGGGCCAGGATGCCATCTTCGATCCCGGCCTCAAGCCGCCTGCGCAACTGCACATAGCGCGGCCCGGCTGTCTTGCTGAGCCAGCTTTCGGGGCGGAGGAACTCAGCAATGTCCATGTGCGATCTCCTTGCCTCTTTCCTGTGCGAGCGCGATTGCGCCGTCGAGCGGTTCGCCCAGTGGTTTGCTGAGTTCACCCTTCAGCGGGTCGGGGAAATACGGCGCATAATGCGGCCCGATCCCGCCGGTCAGGCAAATGGGGGTGCCGGTCGTCCACCCCATCTGTGTGAGCGTAAGCGTGATGTGTTCGGCGGCGCGCTGCATGATCTTTAGCGCAGCCGGATCGCCGGTTTGCGCATGTGCGGTCACCTGTGGGGCCAGGGCCCCGAAGGCTGCCGGGGTGGCAGTGCGGGCAAATTCCACGATCTCGGTGGCGGTGCTGAACTGCGTTCGAAACTCTTCGATCATCGCGGAGATCGGGATGAACCCGTCGACCTGATGCAATAGCTGCGACAGGGCCGCGCGACCGACCCATTGGGCCGAGGCCTCATCCCCCAGAACAGAGCCCCAACCGCCGGCAAGCCGGTGTGTTCCCGCGAGTTGGGCGGCAAAGAAGGACCCGGTGCCGCAATGGGCGACCAGCCCGTCACCACGCCCGAGCGCGCCGCGCAACGCGGCGAGGCGGTCATCCGCGTAATGCACGTTCTGCAGGGGCAGGGCGGTGGTCAGCCGGTCGACAATCGTCTGGCCGGTAACCCCTGCCAACCCGACAAAGGCAGGCAAGGCATGTAGTGTTTGCGGGCGGGTGTCGCTGTGTTTTGCGAGGGTTTCGATGCCCTCGCGCAGGCAGCGCACCGCGCTGTCGAAATCTGTCGTGACATTGGCTGACCCCGCCTCGATGACCCGGCGGTGATTGCCGCGGACCAGCGCGATACGGCAGCGGGTGCCGCCGCCATCGATGGCCAGAACTTGGGTATCAGGCGAATCCGTCATGGCAATACCTTTATAATACCTTTTGCCACTTTTAAAGGCCTAAATGGAACCAAATTTGATAATATGGCGCCTAAACAGTGTAAGATAAGGCGAAAATTCGGAAAACAAGATAGTGGTAGACAAATGGTATCTAATAGGTATGCTTACCGAAGCACGAAGGAGAATCGCGTGATCGCAAGAACCACGGAACATCTGCACGAGGCGGCCATCGGGCTGGATCAACGTCCGCCCGCCGAGATTGCATCGCTGCTGGGGGATGGGCAAATCGCGGCAGCAGCTTCGGTTCGCGGCACGCTACCCGCCATCTGTTCGGGCGCTGAGGCGATGGCGCGCACGGTTGGGCGCGGTGGGCGCCTTCACTATGTTGGCGCGGGCTCTTCCGGTTTGATGGCGGCTGCTGATGCGCAAGAGCTTGGCGGAACCTTTTCGATCCCACCTGCGCAGATTCGCATCCATATGGCGGGCGGCCTGCCCACCGGGGTCGAGATGCCGGGCGGGACCGAGGATGATACCGAAGGGCTGGAGGCGGCTCTGGCCGACCTCACCACCGACGACACGGTCATCGCGGTTTCGGCCAGCGGTTCAACACCTTACACGCTCGCGGTGGCACATCTCACCAAGGCGAAGGGTGCCAGCCTGATCGGTATCGCCAATAATCGCGATGCGCAGCTGCTGGGGATGGCGGGGCATGCGGTTCTGCTGGAAACCCCGCCCGAGGTCTTGTCCGGGTCCACCCGGATGGGGGCGGCGACGGCGCAGAAGATCGCGCTCAACATGCTGTCCACGCTGATGGCGGTGCATCTGGGCCATGTGCATGACGGCATGATGGTCAATGTGCATGCCGACAATATCAAGCTGCGCGCGCGCGCCTGCGGGATCGTGGCCAAAGTCGCTGCTGTCTCGGAAGAGGCAGCGCGGGTCGCGCTGGATGGCGCAGAGGGCGAGGTGAAAACCGCCATTGTCATGGCCGCGCGCGGTGTGGCCCGCGACACGGCCCGCGCCTTGCTGAACGACACAAACGGACATCTGCGCCCCGCACTGGAGCGTGCGAGCTAAAACAAGAACGACTGTTGCAACTGGGAGGATCCATTCATGAAACGCAACTTTTTGAAACTGGCTTTACTGAGCACCGCGCTCACAGCCACAAGCGCGATGGCAGAGGATGTCACGATCACCATCGAAAGCTGGCGCAATGACGATCTGGTGCTTTGGCAGGAGCAGATCATTCCGGCGTTTGAGGCCAAACACCCCGGTATCAAGGTCAATTTCACGCCCTCTGCCCCGGCGGAATACAACGCGGTTCTGAATTCGAAACTGGATGCGGGCTCTGCCGGTGATCTGATCACCTGTCGCCCGTTTGACGCCTCGCTGGCGCTTTATGAGGCGGGGCATTTGTCCGGCCTTGACGATATGGAGGCGATGAACAACTTCTCGGATGTGGCGAAATCCGCATGGCAGACCGACGATGGCGCGGTCAGTTTCTGCGTGCCGATGGCCTCGGTGATCCACGGGTTCATCTACAACAAGGACGCCTTTGCGGAGCTGGGGGTCGAGGTTCCGACCACCGAGGCTGAGTTCTTTGCCGTGCTCGACAAATTCAAGGAAGATGGCAGCTATATCCCGATGGCCATGGGCACCAATGACCAGTGGGAAGCGGCCACGATGGGTTATAACAATATCGGCCCGAATTACTGGAAAGGGGAAGAGGGCCGCCTTGCCCTGATTGCCGGTGAGCAGAAGCTGACCGATCCACAATGGGTTGCCCCGTATGCGACGCTCGCGAAATGGGCCGATTATCTTGGCGACGGCTATGAGGCGCAGACCTATCCCGACAGCCAGAACCTGTTCACGCTGGGTCGTGCGGCGATCTATCCGGCGGGGTCCTGGGAAATTTCGGGGTTCAACAGCCAGGCCGATTTCGAGATGGGGGCGTTCAAGCCGCCGGTGCAGAATGCGGGCGATACCTGCTATATCTCGGATCATACCGATATCGGTATCGGCATGAATGCCGCGACTGAAAACCCCGAAGCTGCAAAAACCTTCCTGGCCTGGGTCGGTAGCCCTGAGTTTGCCTCGATCTTTGGCAATGCGCTGCCTGGCTTCTTCCCGCTATCCAGCGAACCGGTCGAGTTGGCTGACCCGCTGGCCAAGGAAATCGTCGGCTGGCGCGGGGAATGTGAGAGCACGATCCGCTCGACCTATCAGATCCTGTCGCGCGGTACGCCCAATCTGGAAAACGAGACCTGGGGTGCCTCGGTTGCGGCCATCAAGGGTGCCTCCAGCCCCGAAGATCTAGGTGCCGAGCTGCAGGACGGCCTGGCAAGCTGGTACGCACCACATCAGTAAACCCTCCCTTTACTGCTCTGTCCGGGCGGCGCTGACTGCCCGGACCCCTCAGGAGATTTCCAATGCAACGCGCTCGTATTCGCTGGCACATCGCTGTGTTCCTGGCACCCGCCGTGCTGGTCTACACCGCCATCATGATCTTTCCGCTGTTCAACACGCTGCGCCTGGCGCTTTACAGCGAAGTTGACCAGACGCGGATCTTTGTCGGCCTCGACAATTTCCGGACCCTGTTCTTTGATCCGATCTGGTCGGAGCAATTCTGGAACGCGCTTGGAAACAACTTCTGGTTCTTCATCGTGCATATGCTGGTGCAAAACCCGATCGGGGTTGCCTTGGCCGCGATCCTGAGCCATCCGCGCCTGCGCTTTGCCGCGCTTTACCGATCTGCCATTTTCATCCCGACGATCCTGTCCTTTGTGATCGTGGGCTTTGCCTGGAAACTGATCCTGTCGCCGATCTGGGGCATCGCGCCCTCGATGCTGGAATTTATCGGGCTGAAATCCCTGTTCCAGCCCTGGCTGGGCAAGGAAGAATACGCGCTGACCACGCTTGCGCTGATCTCGGTCTGGCAGTTCGTCGGCATCCCGATGATGCTGATCTATGCGGCCCTTCTGTCCATCCCCGAGGAAATTCTGGAGGCGGGCGAGGTTGATGGCATCACCGGCATATCGGCCTTCTGGAAGATCAAGCTGCCCTTGATCCTGCCGTCGATCGGGATCATCTCGATCCTGACATTTGTTGGCAATTTCAATGCCTTCGACCTGATCTACGCCTCGCAAGGCGCGCTGGCCGGGCCTGATTTTTCGACCGACATCCTGGGTACCTTCCTGTACCGCACCTTTTTCGGCTTCCAGCTGCAACTGGGCGATCCGCATATGGGCTCTGCCATTGCAAGCGGCATGTTCGCGATCATCCTGATCGGTGTCTGTATCTACCTGTTCGGCATCCAGACCCGGATGCGCCGGTATCAGATGTGAGGGGTCAGACATGAACAAAGCACGCAAAAATCCGTTCAACACACTGGCCATGCATGGTGCGTTGATCCTCTATACACTGATCGCGCTGTTTCCGGTCTTTGTGATCCTGATCAACAGCTTCAAGGACCGCAAGGCGATCTTTCGCGAACCGCTGGCGCTGCCGGATGCCGAGACGTTCTCGATGATCGGGTACCAGACTGTGATGAAGCAGGGCGACTTCTTTCTCTACTTCCAGAACTCGCTCATCGTGACGGTGGCCTCGCTGTTCTTTGTGCTGCTGTTTGGCGCCATGGCGGCCTTTGCGCTGGCTGAGTACCGGTTCAAGGGCAATACGCTGATGGGGCTCTATCTGGCTTTGGGCATCATGATCCCGATCCGGATCGGCACGGTTGCGATCCTTGAGATGATGGTGGCAAGCGGGCTGGTGAACACGCTTTGGGCGCTGATCCTGGTCTATACGGCGCAGGGCCTGCCGCTGGCGGTTTTCATCCTCAGCGAGTTCATGCGGCAGGTCTCGGACGACCTGAAAAACGCCGCGCGGGTGGATGGGTTGAGCGAATATGCGATCTTCTTCCGTCTGGTGCTGCCTTTGGTGCGGCCCGCCATGGCGACAGTTGCGGTGTTCAACATGATCCCGATCTGGAACGATCTTTGGTTCCCGCTGATCCTTGCGCCTGCCGAGGAGACCAAGACGCTTACGCTTGGCTCGCAGGTCTTTATCGGTCAGTTCGTGACCGATTGGAACGCGGTCCTGTCGGCGCTGTCGATGGCGATCCTGCCGGTGCTGATCCTTTATGTCATTTTCTCGCGGCAACTGATCCGCGGCATCACATCGGGGGCGGTCAAATGATCCGGGTTCTCATTGCAGGTCTGGGCAATATGGGGCTGTCGCATGCTCTGGCCCATCATCATCATCCGGGATCGGAGATTGTCGGGCTGGTCAATCGCTCGCCTGTTGCGCTGCCCGAGACTTTAGAGGGATATCAGCGGTATTCCACTTTCGAAGAGGGTATGCAGGCCAAGCCCGACCTCGTGGTTATCGCGACCTATTCCGACAGCCACGCCGATTATGCCTGCACCGCGATGGAGGCAGGGGCGCATGTATTTGTCGAGAAGCCGCTGGCAACCACGGTTGAGGACGCGCGCCGCGTGGTTGCCACAGCGCAGGGCACGGGCCGCAAGTTGGTCGTTGGCTATATCCTGCGCCATCACCCGTCCTGGATGCGCCTGATCGACGAGGCGCGTGATCTGGGCGGGCCTTACGTCTTTCGCCTGAACCTGAACCAGCAATCCACCGGCGCGGAGTGGGAGACCCACAAGGCGCTGATGCAGACGACCTCACCCATCGTCGATTGCGGAGTGCATTATGTCGATGTGATGTGCCAGATCACCGATGCCGATCCGGTCCGGGTGCATGGCATGGGCCTGCGCCTGTCTGATGAGATCGCCGAAGACATGTATAATTACGGCCAGTTTCAGGTGGTGTTCGAGGATGGCTCTGTCGGCTGGTACGAGGCCGGGTGGGGACCGATGATGTCGGAAACCGCGTTTTTTCTGAAAGACATCGTGTCCCCCAATGGTTCGGTCTCGATCACCGATGGCAACAAAGGCGCCTCGGCGGATATCGACGGGCATACCAAGGTCGGCGGTATCCTGGTGCATCGGCCGGACGGTGACAGGACCGTCGAGATGCCCGACGAGCCCGGCCATCAGGAACTCTGCGACGCCGAGCAGGCCTATATGATCCGCGCCATCACCGAAGATATCGACCTGACACGGCATATGACTGACGCCGTGCAATCCCTTGCCATTTGCCTGGCCGCCGATGAAAGCATCCGCAGCGGACAGCCCGTTTCATTGAAGGAGCCGCAACAATGACTGCTTTGACGCTGACCAATGTGAACAAGTCATTTGGCGATGTTCATGTGCTCAAGGATATCAATATCGAGGTGGAAGACGGCGAGTTTGTCGTTTTTGTCGGCCCCTCGGGCTGCGGGAAATCCACGCTGCTGCGGGTCATTGCCGGGTTGGAGGATGCGACCTCGGGCGAGGTGCGCATCGGTGGTGATCTGGTCAACGCCACACCGCCGTCGAAACGCGGTATCGCGATGGTGTTTCAGTCCTACGCGCTATATCCGCATCTGAACGTGCGGAAGAACATGTCGCTGGCGCTGAAGCAGGAAAAGCAGAGCAAGGCGGTTATTGAGGAGCGCGTGGCCAAGGCCAGCAAGATGCTCAACCTCGAAGACTATCTGGATCGCTATCCGTCCGAGCTGTCAGGCGGCCAGCGCCAGCGGGTGGCCATCGGACGCGCGATTGTGCGCGAGCCGAAACTGTTTCTGTTTGACGAACCGCTGTCGAATCTCGACGCGGCCCTGCGGATGAACACACGGTTGGAGATCGCGAACCTTCACGATGCGCTGGCGGCGTCGATGATCTATGTCACCCATGACCAGACCGAAGCGATGACGCTTGCCGACAAGATCGTTGTCCTGCGCGATGGCCGGGTCGAGCAGATCGGCAGCCCGATGGAGCTGTATAACAACCCCGCCAACCAGTTTGTCGCCGGGTTTCTGGGCTCGCCGGCGATGAACTTCATGCCGGCCGGATATGTGAATGACGGGGATGAGCGGACCATGGGCGTGCGCCCCGAAGACCTGCGTCTGGCGGATGACGGCGCGTTGAGCGCGGCGGTTCAGCATGTCGAACATCTGGGGGGCGACACCAATGTCATCGCCCGGGTGAAGAACACCCAGATCACGGCGCGGCTGTTCGGGCAGCATGCGATCAGCCAGGGCGAAACGGTCACGCTCGGGTTCTCGCCAGAGCGTCTATACTATTTCGACACGGAAGGCGCGCGGGTGCAGTAAGCGCTTCCCGCGCAACCGCACAGGCCCTAAACGGTTGCGCCTTTGACGCGGATCAGACTGCCGATGCTGCCAGCGCCGACCCCGACGACGATGGCGATCATCAACTCCAGTGGCTCGACATGGGCGAAGCTCCACCCCGCAAAGAGCAGCGTTTCGATCACGCCGACCAGCGCGCCCAGGGCCGCGCCGAGCCACAGGCGGCGCGTCGTCATGCCAAGGGCAAGGCCGAGAATGCCGGGCAGGCCAAGGATATTTCCGCCGATCGTTCCAAGTATCTCAAGCATGTTCTGCCCCTTCTCAATCCGCACCGGAGGTCAGGTATGACCGGATCGCTTCGCCATTTTCCGCAAGCTGCTGATGCGTCGGTCTGGTTTCAGCATTCAGGGCTTCAGTGACCTCCTGATATGTCTGCAAGTAGTCGGGCGGCAGGCTGTGCGCGATGCCCTGATGGCAGTCGATGCAGGTCATGTTGTTGTCGATGGCGCGCTGATGTTCCGAGGCCGCGCGCGTTTCCTGCAGCGTGAAATCCATGTAGTCGAAATTGTGACAGTTCCGGCATTCCCGGCTGTCCGACGCCTTCATCTTTTTCCACACGGCAGAGGCCATGCTCAGCCGGTGCGCCTCGTATTTCTCGGGGGTGCTGATGGTCCCGGCAAGCTCGTGATAGACATCCTTGACCGCCATGATCTTGGCCTTGATCTTGTGGTTCCATTCATGGGGGACGTGGCAGTCGGAACAGATCGCGCGCACGCCGGAATGGTTGTTGTAGTGGATGGTCTCGCGATATTCGCCCAGATTGGTTTCCATCGTGTGGCACGAGACGCAGAATTCCTCGGTATTGGTCAGTTCCAGCGTCCAGTGAAAGCCGCCCCAGAACAGGATGCCAGCCAGAAACCCCGCTAGGATGAGAAAGCCCGAGCTGAAGGCGACGGCCGGGGTCCAGATCCAGCTCCAGAGGCGGCGGATCCAACCGCGGTTTTCAGGGGAGTCTGCCATATCGGTGCTCCTTTCAATTCTTGTGTTGGATCAATTGCCGGAAGAAGGCTGAAAGACGTTGTCGACCAGCGCGGGCGCGTCGGCCTGCGGGACATGGCACTGATTGCAGAAATACCGTGTGCCCGCGATGCGATCCAATTCGCGGCCCTCGCGGTCCAGATAATGGGTCATCGACAGGGTAGGCGCGTTGCGCTCGCCCGCCTTGGTCCAGTCATGGCAGGACAGGCACTGATTGGTGCGCACATCGATCTGATATTGTTCGATCGAATGCGGGATCAGGGGCGGCTGCTGGCGATAGTTGCGCTGCATCCGTCCCTCGACATTCTTGTGGACCTGATTGAGGGGGACAAGCTCATCCACCTCGGCGCCGCGCAAGCTTTCCACCGGGGCGGATTGTGCCAGGGCGACCCCGCTCAGGAGCAACACAGGGATCAGGGTCATAACACCTGTCGCGATTGATTTTCTCATATTGGCACTCCCTCAAATAGGTCTGGCGGCGCGCGGCTCGGGCGCGGTTGCTGGATCGGATGGCGTGACGACATGGTCGTCAAAACGGTGGGTGAAGGCGAAGACATCGACAGAGCAGACATCGATGCAGCGCCCGCAATTGGTGCAGTTGGGCGACAGGATCAGCGGGGTGGTCCCGTCCTTGCCCTTCAGGGCGGGTGAGATCACGTGGTTTTCCGGGCAGACCGCATAACAATCCATGCAGTCATCGCAGGCCGCGCGATTGGCGGCGCTGACCCGCAGCAGGCTCTTGGCGCCGATCAGGCCGTAAAACGCGCCGACCGGGCAGATATGGCCGCACCAGCCATGGCGCGCGACAATGAGGTCAAAGACAGAGATCGCGATGATCAGCGCCCAGACAAACCCCATGCCAAAGATCAGCCCCCGGTGCAGCATGGTGATCGGATTGATCACCTCCCAGGCGATGACGCCTGTCAGGCCGGAGACGATAAGCACCGTTGCCAATATCCAGAGGCGGGTGCCGCGTTTGGGTTGCCAGCCCTTCGGCAGGTTCAGACGGCGATGCAGCCAGTTGGCGGCATCGGTGACGGGATTGATCGGGCAGACCCAGGAACAATAGACGCGACCGCCAATGAGCGCATAAGCCACCAGCACGATCAGGCCACCGGTCAGCGCGGTCAGTTCCGGCCAGTGCCCGGCGATCAGGCTTTGCGACAGGATGAACGGATCTGTCAAAGGCAGAACGCCCAGGGTCCGCGATCCTGCCAGCGTGCCTTCGACGATCCAGATGCCGAACCAGGGTCCGAGCAGGAAGAGCAGCAGAAAGAACAGCTGGCTGGCGCGGCGCAGCAAGAGAAAACGGTGCGCGCCGATCCAGCCTTTGACCTCAGCGGCCTCCTGCCCCACGGGCATATGGGTGCGGGCGCTCATTGGCCAATCCCCGGCAGGGAATAGCCCGGCTCATAGCCTCCCGGTGCGGCCAGATTGTCGGTGCCCGGTCCGGGCAGGCGGTCGGGCAGGTCGATGATGCCTTCGACAACGGGCGCGCCCTTGGCGTCTTTTTCCTCCCAGCCCTTGCGGTAGTGATCCGCGCTGCTGCCACGCGCCAGTCGGGCGGGCAGGACTTTGATGGCGGCTTCGGGCAGAACGCAGCTCTTCTCGCACATGCCGCAGCCGGTGCAGCGCTCGGCATGCACGGTGGGCGCAAAGATCGCATGATGCCCCGAGCGGGTGTTATGCGAGGGTTCCAGCGTGATTGCCTCGTCAATGACGGGGCAGACCCGGTAGCAGACATCGCAGCGCAGGCCGAGATAGTTCAGGCAGTTTTCCTGATCGACCAGAACCGCAACGCCCATCTTGGCATCGTCAATATTGTCCAGCGCCGGATCGAGTGCGCCGGTGGGGCAGGCGGCGACACAAGGGATGTCGTCACACATTTCGCAGGGCACGTCGCGGGCGGTGAAATAGGGTGTTCCGGTGGCCCCGGCATCAGCCCCCAGCTGCGCCAGTTTCAGCGTGTCATATGGGCAGTCCCGCACGCAGAGCCCGCAGCGGATGCAGGCCGACAGGAAGTCATCCTCGGGCAAGGCGCCGGGTGGACGCAGCGCCTCGGCGGGCAGGGCGCGGGCGTCGCGGGCCAGATAGGCCAGCAGCGTTCCGGCCACCACGCAGCCACCAGCCGCACGTGCCGCATCCTGCAGGAAACGGCGCCGTTGCGGCGAAAGGGGTGTGCCGGCAAGGGGCATCGGGACTACCTTTGCGATCCGGGCTGGTTACGCGCGCTCGACCTTGCAGGCGCATTTCTTGTAGTCGGTCTCCTTGGACAGCGGGCAGGTCGCATCAAGCGTCAGCTTGTTGGTCAGCTGGTGTTCATCGAACCAGGGCATGAAGACCAGACCGCGCGGCACCTTGTTGCGGCCCCGTGTTTCGACCCGGCTTGTGACCTCGCCCCGGCGGGTGGATAGGACGATTTCCTGCCCACGGCGCAGGCCGCGATCCTTGGCGTCTTCGGGGTGCATATAGACAACGGCGGCGGGATAGGCGCGGTGCAGTTCGGGCACCCGTCGGGTCATCGAGCCGGAATGCCAGTGTTCCAGCACACGCCCGGTGCTGAGCCACAGATCATATTCCTCATCAGGCTCTTCGGCGGCGGGTTCATAAGGAGCAAAGATGATCTTGGCCTTGCCGTCCTTGTGGCCATAGAACTCCACATCGGCGCCAGCGCTCACATAGGGGTCATAGCCCTCGCGGAAACGATAGAGCGTTTCCTTGCCGTCCACGACCGGCCAGCGCAACCCGCGCGCCTGATGGTAGGTGTCGAACGGGGCAAGGTCATGCGCATGGCCACGGCCGAATTCGGCATATTCCTCGAACAGGCCTTTCTGGACGTAAAAGCCGAAATGCTCGGATTCGTCATTGGCGAAACCTTCGGCGGTCTCTGAGAGCGGGTATTGATCCACTGTGCCATTGGCGAAAAGCACGTCAAACATGGTTTTGCCGCGATGTTCGGGCATCTTGGCCAGAAGCTCTTCGTCCCAGACCTCTTCGATGGCAAAGCGCTTGGAGAATTCCATCAGCTGCCACAGGTCGGACTTTGCCTCACCCGGCGCGTTCACCTGTTGCCGCCAGAACTGGGTGCGGCGTTCGGCGTTGCCATAGGCGCCTTCTTTTTCGACCCACATGGCGGTGGGCAGGATCAGGTCGGCGGAGACGGCGGTGACGGTCGGGTAGGGGTCCGAGACGGCGATGAAGTTTTCCGGGTTGCGATAGCCGGGATAGCCCTCTTCGTTGATATTGGGCGCGGCCTGCATGTTGTTGTTGCACTGCACCCAATAGGCGTTCAACTCGCCGTCCTTCAGCTTGCGGTGCTGCAGTACGGCGTGGAAACCGGGTTTGGGCGGAATGGTGCCTTCGGGGATCTTCCAGGCGGTTTCGCAGATCTTGCGGTGCTCGTCATTGGCCACCACCATGTCGGCGGGCAGACGGTGGGCAAAGGTGCCCACCTCACGCGCGGTGCCACAGGCCGAGGGCTGACCGGTGAGCGAGAAGGGCGAGTTGCCGGGTTCAGAGATCTTGCCGACCAGCAGATGCACATTATACATCAGCGAGTTCACCCAGGACCCGCGCGTATGCTGGTTGAAGCCCATGGTCCACAGGCTCATGACCTTGCGGTTGGGGTCGGCATATTGCTGCGCCAGTCTTTCCAGCTTGTCCGCCGGAACGCCCGACAGCTCGGAGGTGTATTCCAGCGTGTAGGGCGCGACCGCCTCGGCATATTCCTCGAAGCTGATCGGCTCCTGCTTGCCGGAATTGGGGTTTTCGGCGTCTTGCTGCAGCGCGTTGTTATCGCGCAGCCCATATCCGATATCGGTTGCGGTTTTGGTGATGTTGACGTGGTTCTTGACGAACTCTTCGTTCACCGCGCCATTCTGGATGATGTAGTTGGCGATATAGTTCAGGATCGCCAGATCGGTCTGCGGTTGGAAGACCATGCCATTATCGGCCAGCTCGAACGAGCGATGCTCGAAGGTCGACAGAACATGCACTTCGCTTCCCGGCTTGGTCAGGCGGGTGTCGGTCAGGCGCGACCACAGGATCGGGTGCATCTCGGCCATGTTCGAGCCCCAGAGCACGAAGGTATCCGCATGTTCCAGATCGTCATAACAGCCCATCGGCTCATCGATGCCGAAGCTGCGCATGAAGCCGACCACGGCAGAGGCCATGCAGTGGCGCGCATTGGGGTCGATATTGTTGGACCGGAACCCGGCCTTCATCATCTTGGCGGCGGCGTAGCCTTCCCAGACGGTCCACTGGCCTGATCCGAACATGCCGACGCTGGTCGGGCCTTTCTTGGCCAGCGCCTCTTTCCATTTCTGGGCCATCACGTCAAAGGCCTCGTCCCAGCTGACCGGCTCGAACTCGCCATTCTTGTCGTAAACGCCGTTGGTCTTACGCAGGAGCGGCGTGGTCAGGCGGTCCTCGCCATACATGATCTTGGACAGGAAATAGCCTTTGATGCAGTTCAGACCGCGATTGACCGGCGCATCCGGATCGCCCTGCGTGGCCACGACCCGGTCATCCTTGGTGCCGACCAGAACCGAACAGCCCGTACCGCAGAAGCGGCAGGGCGCCTTGTCCCAGCGGATATCGCTGGCGGCGGTCTGGGCCATTGCCTGGCCCGTGGCCAGGGGAATGCCTGCGGCCGAGGCGGTTGCGGTGGCGGCCGAGGCCTTGAGGAATGTGCGGCGGGATTCAGAAGTGGTCATGGCATGGGCCTCCTGCTGGGCGGTTGGCTTGGGGCATCGGGTCACGGACGGGCCGCCGCGATATCTTCGAAGTGATGGTAGGTCAGGCTGAGGGACACCACGCCGGGGATCTGGTGCAGATCCATGATGGTTTCCGAGGCCAATCGGGTGGGTGTATCTTCGACGACGACGACAAAGCGACCATCCTCGGTGATGGCGTGGATTTCGACGCCGGGCGTTTCGGTCATGGCCAGCCGCGCGGGATCGGCGCGCTCTGGGGTAACATGGATGAGGCAACCGCATATGTTCATTGAATGTCTTCCGGCTGTTGAGTGGCGTGGCGTTCAAGTGTGACGGCCCCGACGGGACAGGCATGGGCGCAGGCACCGCATCCGGTACAGGCGTCGAGGTCCAGATGTGGTTCTGCCCGCCCGCCAAGCCGCAGGTCGAAGCCAATAGCGTTACTCTCGCAACTGTCCTGACAGAGGCGGCAGCTGACACCCTGCATCGACAGGCAGGAGCCGCGCGTTATCTCGGCACGCCAGGGCCAGTCGGACAGGCGATCACTTTCCAGCGCTCCGGTGGCGCAGGATTTTGCACAATCCCCGCAAAACGTGCAGGGCCCTTTGGTCAACCCTATCATGGGATAGCCGTCTGCGTCGATGATGATGATCCCTTCCGGGCAGGCGGCAACACAGTCCCCACATCTTGTGCAGAGATCACCAAAGCCCGCCGCCACCGCGCCGGGCGGGCGGATGGCGCCGGTATCCTCCCGGAGGGCGCGAGCGCTGAGAAACGCGCGTCTGCTGGTCAGTTGACTCATTGACGGATCACCCGAAGGTTCTTGCTGGTCTGCTCTCGCTATCGGTTCTGCAGCGCCTGCGACTTGATTTAAGTCATTTGCCCGGCGATTAAGCGTTCAATCGGCGAGCCCGGCCAAACCTGCGTAAACCGGCAGCTTGCTGCAGGTGAAGGGGCATAGCGCCGAGCCTTCCCCCATTGGTTTTCAGGAAAAATCCAGACTTTCCTCACCTCCTCCTCAAGCCTGCGCGCGTCAAACGGCGCAGGCTGAGGGCATGATCCAAGTCACGTCGAACAGGAGTTTTCCAATGAGCCAGGTTTTTTCACGCCCGCATTATGATGCCGTCATCATCGGCGCCCGGTGCGCGGGGGCGGCCACTGCCCTGCTGCTGGCCCGCGCTGGTGCGCGGGTTCTGCTGGTCGATCGCGAGGATGGCAGTCAGGATACGCTGTCCACCCATGCGCTGACCCGGCCCGCCGTGTCGCTGCTCAAGGACTGGGGCCTGCTGGGCCGGATCACCAGTGCTGGCACGCCGCTGGTCTCTCAGACCCGGTTTCAATACGGGCAGGAGGTGATCGATGTGCCGGTTCAGCCCGAAGGCGGGGTTGCCGGGCTTTGTGCGCCGCGCCGCTGGCTGCTGGATCGGGCGCTGCGCGATGCCGCGTGGGAGGCCGGGGTCGAGCTGCATACCGGCGTGACGTTGGTCGGCGTTCAGAAACAGTTGAACGGTCGGGTCTGCGGGGTGTCACTGCGGCTGAAATCCGGCGCTGTCGAGCCCGTTTCCGCGGGGATCGTGATCGGCGCGGATGGCCGCCAGTCGAGCCTGGCGGAACTGGTTGGCACGCGCTCCATAATGCACTCGGACACCCGCGCGGCCTGCATCTATTCCTATGTCGATGGCCTGCCGAATGAGGGCTATCGCTGGTTTTTCGGCGACCGGATCTCTGCCGGGCTGATCCCAACCAATGACGGAGCGCATTGCTTCTTCGCCGCCTGTGATCCGCGCGCCATGCGCCAATGGTTCAACTTCGATGCCTTTGGCGGCGCGGTACAGATGCTGTCACATTGGGATGCGGACCTGGCTGCCGAGCTGGCGGCGCGCGGTCCGATCGAACGGTTGCGCCGCTACGCAGGTGCGCCTAGCCATCTGCGCGATTGCGCCGGGCCGGGCTGGGCGTTGGTTGGCGATGCGGGATACTTCAAGGACCCGGCCACCGCACATGGCATCACGGATGCGTTTCTGGACGCACAGCGTCTCGCCGATGCGCTGTCGCTCACACCGGGCGATGCGCGCGCCTACCAGGCCGCGCGCGACCATCTGGCCCCGCGCATGTTCACGCTGACCCAGCAGATCGCGTCTTATGATTGGAACTTGGATCAGCTCAAGCAGTTGCACATGAGCTTCAACGCCTGCCTCAAGCAGGAGCAGCTGGAACTGAGCGGGGGCGGCACCGTGCAAACACTGGCCGCCTGAGGCACTCTCAGCGGGCGACCAGCCGGTGAATTGTGTCCAGATTGAAGGCCAGGCGCGCCTCCAGCGCGTCTGGCGCCATCATGTCGCGTTGATACAGATGCGATCCGGTGAATCGGCTGGACAGGTAGTAATAGCCGATTGCGGCGATGGTGATGGTCAGCTGTGTTGCATCGACCCCGGCGCGGAACACGCCCTCGGCCCGACCCCGGTCAAGGATGCCCGCGACCAGATCGATCAGGCCCTGGGCGCTTTGCGGCAGGGTATCGAGGCTGCGGATATGGCGCCCGCGATGCAGGTTCACGCTATTGGCCAGCGCCATGAATTCCGGGTTCTCCAGGTAGTAGTCCCAGGTGAAACGCACCAGCCGTTCCAGCGCGTCTCGCGGGCTCAGGCGGTCGAGGTCCAGCTGCGCCTCGGCGGCTTTGACATGTTGATAGGCGGCCTCAAGCACGGCGGTAAAGAGCGCCTCCTTGTTGCCGAAATAGTGGTAGATCATCCGCTTGTTGGCCTGGGCGCGTTCGGCGATGTCGTCGATGCGGGCCCCGCTCAGCCCGGAGCGGGCAAATTCGGTTCGGGCCGCCTCGAGGATGCGCGCGCGCGTGGCGTCGGCATCGCGTTTGGCTGGCGCGTGCGGTTGCGTCATTGATGTCCCCCTCCGGGTCTAACTGCGCCCGGTCTTGATATTGATCGTCCTGATCGCCCTGCCTGCGACATTCAGTCAAGGGGAGTTCCTGCCGGTTCGGCGCATCGGCGGTTGCATGCCGGTTGTGCCCGTGATGTTCGGGCTTGATTTCCATTGCGTAAAGGTAACAGTGGCGTCAAAGCGCTCGCCGGTCGGCGGGGTGTGGGTTTCTTCAATATCGGACAGGTCATGAACGAACGAGAATTTCTTACCGCTCTGTTTGACGCCGCCGTAAAGGCCGCCGATCCGGTTGCGGCGCTGGCACCGCATCTTCCCGAGGCCCCCAAAGGGCGGACCGTGGTGATTGGCGCGGGCAAAGGGGCCGCGCAATTGGCGCGCGCGTTTGAGCAATTATGGCCCGGCCCGGTCTCGGGCGTGGTGGTCACGCGTTATGGCTATGGCACGGAATGCGCGCATATCCGCGTGATGGAAGCGTCACATCCGGTACCCGACGCGGCGGGGCAAGAGGCCACACAGGCGCTGTTTCAGGCGGTGTCGGGGCTGGGACCTGATGATCTGGTGGTGGCGCTGGTCTGTGGCGGGGGGTCGGCCTTGCTGCCCTGTCCGCCCGAGGGGCTGTCGCTGGCGGATGAGCAGGCGCTGAACAGCGCGCTGCTGGCCTCGGGCGCGCCGATTTCGGTGATGAACGCGATCCGCAAACATGTGAGCGGGATCAAGGGCGGGCGGCTGGCGGCAGCAGCACATCCGGCAAGAGTTGTCTCGCTGGTGGTGTCGGACGTGCCCGGCGACGACCCGGCGCAGGTGGCCTCTGGCCCAACCGTGCCTGATGCGGTGTCGCGCGAGGCCGCGTTGCGGCTGATCGAGAGCCACCGGATCGATCTGCCCGAGGCGGTTCTGGCCCATATGCAGCGCCCCGAAGCGGATGCGCCTGACCCTGCAGATCCGGTCTTTGCGGGGTATGAGGTGCGGGTTGTCGCCTCGGCCGCGATCTCGCTTGAGGCCGCCGCCGCGCGTGCCGAGGCAGATGGCGTGCCAGCGGTGATCCTGTCGGACGCCATCGAGGGCGAGGCGCGCGAAGTGGCGCGGGTGCATGGCGCGATCGCGCGCGAGGTCCTGAACCGCGACCGCCCGTTTAGCAAGCCGGTGGTGATCCTGTCAGGTGGCGAGACCACGGTGACGCTACGGGGTAACGGGCGGGGCGGGCGCAATTCCGAGTTCCTGTTGTCGCTGGCGGGAGAGCTGGACGGGGTGGCGGGTGTCACCGCGCTGGCGGCGGATACGGACGGGATCGACGGGTCCGAGGACAACGCGGGCGCCTTTGCCGACGGCACCACCTGCGCGCGGCTGCGTGCCGTTGGGCGCGACCCGGCGGCAGATCTGGGCAATAATGACGCTTATAGTTCTTTCGAAGCGGTCGGAGATCTGTTTGCACCCGGCCCGACCGGAACCAACGTCAATGATTTTCGGGCGATCCTGATCCGTTAAAGCATTGATGCCGTCGGGGGCTGGTCGCATCATCAATGCCCCTTTCCGGGAAAGCGCATCGTGCGGAACTGGCTGCGCAAACCCGTTTTGCGGCAGTCGGTACAGCTCTTGCATTGATCTTAAGGAATATTTATTCACCTTAGAGAAAATCTGAGATGGGTCCGGGCTCGCGCACCTCTCTGCCCGGTCCCGGACATGATCAGCCAATACATGCAGGGAGCCAGAGACCCAATGAGCTACAAGTCTGACATTGAGATTGCCCGGGAGGCAAGTAAGAGATCG
>NZ_JAVAMO010000031.1 GCF_030758345.1 Ruegeria discodermiae | reverse complement strand
TGCGCTGGTGGGCTACACCCAGGGCGTTGACACGATCACGGATTTCGTGCGCTTCACCACGGTTGGCAATGACACGCTGCTCGAGATCAACCCCGACGGCGCCAGCGGCTTCGTCCAGGTCGCCCTGCTCACCGGCGTCAAAAACCTCGCCGGAACCGAAGCCGATATGGAAGCAAACGGCAGGCTGATCACCATGGACCCGCCGCCGATCGCAAATGACGATTATGTCAGCGTGGAAAGCTCCGGGTCCTGGACCATCGATGTTCTGGGCAACGATGTGGATCCGGATGCGGATTATCTGACAACGCTGGAGGTCAGCGGCATTGACGCTCAGCCCGGCAATGGATCCGTGTCGATTGTGAATGGCGACGTCATCTATACGCCGAATGCCGGATATGTCGGCAGCGACAGTTTCAGCTACTCGATCAGCGACGGCAAAAGCACCGATAGCGCAACCGTCTTCCTGTCCGTGGGCCAGCGTGATTTCACCGGAGAGAGCCGGGCGCTGAGCGTCGACCTGTCGCAGTCGAGCTACGCGTATGCGGCAACACTCATGGCCTTCGGAGATTCGCTGACACAAGGGTACAAATTCGGAAATCCGGATGTCGAAGGAGGGTTCCGCGACGATTTGTTCGATAACCTGTCCGCAAACAATATCTGGATCGACTATGTCGGCCGCTTCAACGATGGCCCCGAAGGCATGATCGACAGGGATCACAATGCCACACCGGGTCATACCCTGGCGGAAGCGCTGACTGATGATCCGGACGCTCCGATGAATTTCTCGTTGACCGTTGACGAGATCAATCCCGATGTGACCTGGTTCATGATGGGCACGAATGACCTGAACGGCCCAACGAAAGTCGATCAGGTTCTGGGTGGGATTCAGGCCTTGATCGACCAGTTCTACGCTCTGGACGGGGCGCAGGACCGTCATCTGGTTATCTCGCTGGTGCCGGTGAAGCCCGAATTCGCGGATCTGGTTGCAGCAACCAATGAAGGCTACAGCATGGTCAATGGCGAAATGGTCGCCGGAGACGCAGGCAACGGCACCTTCGTTCCGGGCATTCGCCAGATCGTGAGTTCGGAAGCTGCCACGCACCCGACGCTGCATCTGTTCGAGCCCCCGATCACGGAGAGTGAATTGCTGCCGGATCAGGTGCATTTCACCGATGCAGGGGATGCGCTATATGCGCAGGCGGCGGCCGATCTTCTGGAAGAAGAGATTGGCTTCTCGGCCGGAACGATCGAAGGATCGGCAATCGCGCTGGATGCTGTGAATGTCATTGGCGGCGAGGCCGGGGACCTTCTGATCGGTGACGCGCTGGCGAACCTTCTGGACGGCGGCAACGGCAACGATGTGGTGCGCGGTGGCGGCGGGGATGACAGCCTGCTGGGTGGCGCGGGAACCGACCGCCTCGATGGCGGCGCCGGGGCCGATACCCTGACCGGAGGAGAGGGCGATGACAGCTTCATCTTCGGCGCGGATTTCGCCCTGAACGCCCTCTCGGCCGATGTCATTCTGGATTTCGGCGATCAAGGTTCCGACCGCTTGGTCTTTGAGCAATCGCTTGGCGCAGCAACGGTGGCGGATCAGCTCGATGGGACGGGTGTCGTCATCACCATCAACGGGTCCGATATCGAGGTGGATGGGGCCAGTTCCGATCTGCTCAAGGGCAATTCGCTTGGCGGCGGCAGCTATGAGATCACCTCGGACACGTCGCTGGTTCTATTCGTTCAGGATCCCGATATTCTGTTGGCATAAGAGAAATGGCCGGTCGCATGGCGGTCTCATCCGACCGGTTCAAAGCCGTCGCAGCACAGGATGAATCCCGCATTGTCCCCGCGCTCCCCCTTAGTCCGCTTGCATGAGGCGATGCATGACCGAAGAAGACACCAAGACCGATACCGTCCCTGCAGAGCCCCCCAAGGACCGCGTCGTCGACGCGCTCTCCGGAAGCGGCTCGGCGCTTGCGAAATACAAGGCGTTCTTCGTGGGCGATCCCTCCACCATGAAGCTTCTGCACTACGAAGCGGCGGTTCTTTTTGCCGCGCCGATGCCGGGTGCCCTGGGCTTCGCGCTTCGTAAGGTTTTGCTGCCAGGGCTCTTTGGCAAGGCGGGACGAGGGCTGAACTTCGGTCGCAATATCTCTCTGCGCTGTCCAGGACGCATGAGTCTGGGTGATCACGTCACAATCGATGATGGCTGCGCGCTTGATGCGCGGGGCGCCAAAAGCCCTGCAGATTTTGTGATCGGACCGCGGACCTTGATCGCCCGCGATACCTGTCTCGGTATCAAAAGCGGTTACCTGCGCATCGGGGCAAACGGATCGATCGGCAGCCAGTGCTATTTCAGTGCGGTTTCAGGTATCGAAATCGGCGATAACGCGATCATCGCGGGGCAGTGCTATTTTGGCGGCGGCCGGTACAAGACCGCTCTGGATGCCGGGCCAATGGTCACTCAGGGGCTGATTACCAAAGGCCCGGTGGTCATTGGCGACGATGTCTGGATAGGTGCCGGAGCACGTGTGCTCGACGGGGTGCGCATCGGCAATGGTGCAATCATCGGTGCCGGTGCCGTGGTGGCCAAGGACGTCCCGGAAAATGCCATCGTTGCGGGCATTCCCGCCCGTCAGATCGGCAGTCGCAGCTAAGCAGGCATCCACGCCATTATAGCGTTTGACGAAAAACCTGAGACATCAAGCATCGCTTAACGCGTTGAAATCTGCGATTTCAGGCAGCGTTAAGGGATTCAGGTTTTCGCATAACGCTTTAACAATGCCGGTTCAGCCGAGCATACCCTCATCCCGATACCATTGCGCGGTGCGGGCTAGGCCGTCAGACAGTTCGATGGTCGGGTTGTATCCCAGAAGCTCACGCGCCTTTGAAATGTCAAAGGCGCGGTCCTTGGTAAAGAAATCGCACTGCCGCACTTGCAGCGGGGCGTCAATCCGAAGCGGACGCGCAATCGCCTCAGACAGATGTGCCGCCGCCAGCAGCATCGAGATGGGAATTCGCCCGCGCCGCGGCGCCACACCAACCGCCTTGCCCACCATGGCCACAAGCTCCTTCAGGGTGTAGTAACGCTGCCCGGCCAGGAGGAATGTCTCGCCCAGAGCGTTTTCGTGGGTCCCCAGCAGGATGATCCCATCCACCAGATCGGATATGTAGGTCAGGTGGTACAGGACTTCGCCCTTGCCAAACATAATGAAGCGGCGGCGCTGGATGGCGCGGTACAGTTTCAGAAAGCGCGTGTCGCCGGGGCCGTAGATGCCCACCGGGCGAAAGATCGCACCCGGAAGGCCGGACTTGATGGCTTCGGCCGCCAGAAGCTCGCCTTCGAGCTTTGTCTCCTGATAGACATCACCGGGGTTGAAAGGGGCATCTTCCTTTGCCGGGATCGTCGCAACATCGCCATGGACACCGGCGGTGGAACAATGAACCACCCGCGTCACACCGGCCTTATCCGCCGCATCGAGCACATATCGCGTGCCGTCCACGTTGACAGCGCGATAGTCGGCGGCATCAAGACTTGAGCCGCGATAATACGCAGCGATGTGAAAAACATGGGTGCAGCCCTGCGTCGCCTGCATCACGATCTTTGGATCGGTGATATCGCCTGCAACCACCTCCGCGCCGCGCTCGGCAAGCCCGCGCGCGGCCTCCGGGCGGCGGGCGAGGACGCGGACGCGCCATCCCCGGTCGAGAAGGGTCTGGGCAAGATGCCCACCGGTGAACCCGGTCGCCCCGGTGACGAGCGCAAGGCGTTCTGGCTGATCGTTCATGTCCGGTCCTTTGTCTGTGTGCTCATACTGACCACCGCTCGCGCCAGTCCTGGAACACCATCAGGGCCCAGAGCGCATGGCTGTGGTTCGCCCGGTTGGCAAGGTGTTCAGATTTCAGTTTCTCGACGAAATCGGCATTAAACAGCCCCTCCGCCGTCAGTCGGCGCCTGGACAGAAGCTCTTCCATGCGCGCGCGGTATTCATTCTTCAACCAGGTCTTCATCGGCATCGAGAAGCCCTGCTTCTGGCGATGGATACATTCCCGCGGCACGCGTTCCACAGCAATCCGCTTCAGCAGGGTCTTGAGCCCATCGGACCCGATCTTGAGGTGCTCCGGCACGCGATAGGCCAGAGAAACGAAATCCTTGTCGAGCAGAGGCACCCGGGCTTCAAGCGACACCGCCATGGACATGCGATCCACCTTGGTCAGGCAGTTCTCGGGCAGATAGCTGCGCAGATCGACATAGAGCTGGCGATCAAGCTCCGAGCGGTCCCCGGCACGGCGGGTCAGATCGCGGATATGCGCGCCAAGATCGGTCGGTGCCCGCCCCTGCGCTTCGGGGGTCAGAAGTGCCGCGCTTTGCGCCTCGGTCACGAAAATACGCCACCGCGCATGTGACAGCTCCGGATCGAGCTGCGCGCCCTCGACGAAACGCTTGACCTTGTTGACGGTGCTTTTCTTGGCTTCGGTGGGGGGAATGGCGTCCACGATAGGTGCGATAACCCTGTTGCGCAGAGCGGCGGGGATCAGGTTCCAGGTGCGCGCCGCCCGTTGGGCCAGGAAAGTCTCGTAGCCGGCAAAAAGCTCGTCACCGCCATCGCCGGTCAACGCAACCGTCACATGTTCCCGCGCGAGGTCTGAAACGAGGAATGTCGGAAAGATCGAGAAGTCGGCGATCGGGTCGTCCATGAAGTGCATCAACCGGTCGAACAGCGCGGGCACCGAGGAGTCGATGATCTTGACGTGATGTTCCGCGCCCAGATGTGCGCCCACCTTCTGCGCCCATGGCAGCTCGTTATAGCTGGCCTCGTTGAACCCGATGCTGAATGCTTTAAGCGGGCCCATCGCGGAGGCGACGAGTGAGCTGTCAACCCCGCCGGACAAAAGCCCGCCAAGGGGCACCTCGCTCATGAGCTGCGCCTTTACCGAGGCGTCGAGCTGCTCTGTGACCGCCTCTTGCCATTGGGCATCCGACCAGCCCGCTGTCGAGTCATCGGCATGCGGCACCTCCCAATAGCGGCGCAGTTCATGCTCTCCCGTGGACAGATCCAGCAAGAGACATTGCGCCGCTTCGAGCTTGTAGACGCCCTGTAGCAGTGTCCGCGGTGCCGGGACATATTCCCAGGACAGATACTGCCTGACCGAGTCGACATCCAGCTGACGCTCGACCAGGCCGGTTTCCAGCAACGCCTTGATCTCGGACCCGAAGACCAGATGCTTGCCCGTGGCCGACCAGTAGAGCGGTTTGATCCCGAGATGGTCCCGCGCCAGAAAGAGCTTTCCTGCGCGGATGTCATGAAGCGCGATGGCGAACATGCCATTCAGACGCTCCACGAAATCGGCCCCGTGCTCTTCCCACAGATGTACAATCACCTCCGTGTCGGAATTCGTTTTGAACGTATGGCCCTTGGCCTCGAGTTCTCTGCGAAGCTCCCGGTAATTGTAGATCTCGCCGTTATATACGGTGGCCACGCTGCGGTCTTCGTTGAAAATCGGTTGCTGGCCGCCCGCCAGATCGATGATGGCAAGCCGCCGCATGCCCATCGCCACGCGGCGCTCATCATCAAGATAGAGCCCCTCCTCGTCGGGGCCCCGATGCACGATGGTGTCGCACATGGCCCTGACCTGAGACAGATCTAACGGAGGGGCGCTGGCGGCAGCAGTAATTCCGGCGATTCCGCACATTTCAACACCCTCCACTGCGGCTGAAGCATTGCGGCGCAGCTACGCGACGGACAGCGCCACTCATATGAACAGGCCCTGAAGGTCGCGTTTCAGCTGTGCCTGGCTGTCCTTGGCACCGATCCGGGGCACCGCGAGGGGATCGGCCCCGAAGCTCACGGGGCTGCAATAGCGGGTCCGGGTCATCACGCGGCTCCTAATCTTTTGCGAAACTGCATGGCGACCTGACGTTGCAGGAAGCGGGCAAGGGATTCGTACTCGCCCTGAATCTGGGGCGTCACCGTACATGTCTCCAGCCAGGTGCGGAAACTCCCGAAAGGATGGGTTGGCGACAGCGCGTCATCCGCAACAAAGGCAAGCCGGCCGACCTTGTGGAGTTCGCCGCGGAAGGGCAGGGGGTCCGTGCCGGGCAGGATCGCGCGGCGAAGCTGCTCGACCTCACCGAACAGGCGCGGGCGGGACCCCAGCGCCAGGCGACCCGCATTGTCCCCAAAGAAGAGAAACGGAAACTGCGCGTGGTCATTGGCAAGCCGCCGTATCACGCTTCCTCTGGTGCCGGACCATTTGCCGAACCCCCAGGGCAGGGCTGGCGCGCCGCCGATATCCAGAACGCGTTCGATGGCGCGTTCTATCGGCTCACCGTCAGGGAACGGACCGGCGGCGCCATATGCAAGCACTTCGAGTCCTTCTTCGGTCACGATCTGCCGTCCCGCGATCAGGGTCAGCGTTTGCCCGCCTTTCGAGGCGCGCAATGATACCTCTTCTCCGGTCTCCTCGATCGTCCATCCGCCCAGTTGTCCGGGACGCAACCCGCCGAACGCATCCGCGCCTCTGGATTGTGTGAAAAGCAGTACGCCCGGTGTCGACTCGGGCAGATCAAGGCCATGACAGAGGCGCGAAAAATTCCCGGCGGCGGCGTCCAGGAAATCCGCGGGATCGAAACACGCATGCAGATGGACGTGGGCATCGACTAGGTACATTGGTCAAACAGCTTTCAAAGCAACAAGTATAACAAATATGATGTCCGATTGTCGTGCCGTCGAACCCATTCCTACCGTGTAGGCAGACGCCCGATTTCTTTCGAGAGCCAATCAAAGAAATCGCTGAATCGCGGACCGTGTCAAGATTTTGTTGCCAGGACAGATCATGGCACAGCCTCATTGGACAAATTGTCGCCAATACACAGCGCCGATCGCGTTTGTTTCTGATCCTCGGCTTGCCCGGGACCTCATGGTGGCGCGCCATCGAATCCGCTGCTATGGAATGCAGCGCCAGCCCATTTGGAAGCCGCGGCGCTTCACAGGGCAAACCCGACCCGCAAAGAGTTTTGCTGAGGACCGGCCTGTGATACCCAAGCGACGGAAATCGTTTCCATCCGGTCTTTTTTGGGCCCTGCTTTTTGCTTTGGGAAATAAGCGAGACATTTGTGAATTTACGTCCTCACCCCGCGCACGCGGCGCATGAACAGTTCGATATCATCGTGATCGGCGGTGGTGTCTATGGTTTGATGATCGGACTCGAAGCGGGCCGCGCCGGTTTGCGCGCCGCAATTGTCGAGCGCAATCAGATCGGTGGCGCAACAAGTGCAAACTGGTTTCGTATTCTGCATGGTGGTCTGCGGTACCTTCAAACGCTGGACATCCCGCGCCTTCGTGAATCCATTACCGAACGCCGCTGGTTTCTGCGCCACTTTCCCGATCTTGTGCGTCCGATGGGCTTCCTCATGCCGCTCTATGGGGAAAAGATGCGACATCCGGCGGTGTTTCGGGCCGCGTTTGCCCTCGACGCGGCCTTGACGCTGGATCGAAACGCGGGGCTCTCGCCCGATAGCGTCCTGGCGCGCGGGCGCGTTCTGAGCGTCTCGGACGTGCGCGAGATCTGTGCGCAGGTTCGGACGGATGGTCTTCTTGGTGGGGCGCTTTGGAACGATGCGGTCGCGGAAGATGGCGCCGCCCTTGTCGCGGCCCTGCGCAGCCGGGCCGAAGCATCCGGTGCCACCATCATCGAACATGCCGAAGCGCTGGCGCTTGAAACGGATCAGGGCTCGGTAACGGGTGTGACGCTGCGCCGCCCGCAAGGCCATGAGGAGAGCTTGCAGGCCCCTGTCGTCGTAAATGCCGCCGGGCCCTGGTGCGCCGAGCTTGCCGCTAGGTTCGACCGGCCGATTCCAGAGCTCTTCAGACCCTCTCTGGCCTTCAATCTCGTTCTCGACCTGCCGCCGCCCGCGCCGCTGGGGCTGGCGGTGGCGCCACCGGATCAAACGGATCCAACGCTGTTTCTGTATCCGGTTCGAGGGGGCACGTTTGCCGGGACCTGGCACACGAGCTGGCATGAAGGTCCCGATCCGGTCCATCCGCCACAGGCTGACATCGACGCCTTTCTGGAGGCCCTGAACCTGTCAGTCCCGACGCTGGGCGCAACGCGCGAGCACATCGTGAAGATTCACGCAGGATTGTTGCCCGCCAAAGAAACCGGCACAGCAAAACTCTCTGTTCGTGAAATCATTTTTGACCATGGGAATGAGGGGGGGCCGCTCGGCCTCTACACGGTTTCCGGCGTCAAATTCACCACATCCCGCCGGGTTGCGGCCAACCTTGTGAAACATGTCCTGGCAAGCAAACGTATCGCTGCGACACCGGATATGGCCGAATGAGACGTCTTGCCGTATCGCCTATGCAGTGTGGTGCGCGGCCCTTCCCGCCATGGGCGCAGGCCTCCTCCTGCACGCGTGAGATGGCGGGAAAGGATAACCCCCACTGGCGGTGCGATACCCTCCTGGCCCTCTTCAAAGATCTTGACAGAGATGCCAGACTGCGCTGCGGCTAAACCCGTTGCGCCTCAAGCTGGAACGAAGGGAGTTCGTTTGTCTTCACCCATAAAATCCGATCGCCTGGCGCACCGTGAAGGCGGCGCGTTCAGAAAATACATGGCGCGGATCGTCGGCAGCGACCGTATCGGCGCCTTCATCCGCTATGAGCTTTATATGACGTTCTTTGCCGGTTTCCCCGGTGCGGCGGGCGTCTTCCTGCGCCAGAAGTTTTATCCCTGGTTTCTCGGGAGTTGCGGGCGCGGTGTTGCGTTTTCCCGCAATGTCACGCTGCGCTGCCCGAAACGGCTTTTTGTCGACGCGGGCACACTCATTGACGAGCATGTCTGTTTCGACATCAAGAGCGCTGAGGCCTCGATCCGATTGGGCGCGCGCAACCAGATCGCCCAGGGCGTGCGGTTCGAAACCGGCTATGAAGGGCATGTTACGCTTGGAGATGACTGTTTCGTCGGCGCCTATACGATCCTGAACGGCTTTGGCGGCATCGAGATCGGCAACAACGCCTTGATCGCCGGGCATTGCCATATCGTCTCGGGTGATCACGAATACGGAGACCTCTCCCTGCCGATGAACCAGCAGCCAATCACGGGCAAGGGGATCGTCATCGAGGACGATGTCTGGCTCGGCGCCGGCGCCAAGATCCTGGACGGGGTCCGCATCGGGCAGGGCAGCATCGTCTCGGCCGGCGCCGTGGTGAACCGGGATGTCGCCCCCTACAGCATCGTCGGTGGCATCCCTGCGAAGCTGATCAAAAGGCGGGACGGTTGACGTGAGCATTTCTGACCGCGAGGAACTGGCAAGGCCCGTGGCCAAACCTGCCAGACGAAAAGCGCTGCTTAAATTCGCCCTGAAGGCCGTCATAAGCGCGGGTCTGATCGCTTATATTCTCCATACCCAGGTCGATAATGTCGATGAGATCTGGCAGGCGATCTCCGGGGCTGATCCCTGGCTTCTGGCGGCCGCCTTCCTGCTGCATATCCTGGGATTCCTGCTGTGTTCGTGGCGCTGGCAGATTCTGTTGCGGGCCCAGACCTTCCTGGTGCCGATCATCGAACTCATCCGTGCCTATGCGATCGGGATCTTCTTCAATTCATTCCTGCCCGGTGTGATGAGCGGGGATTTCATGCGGGCGCTGGATATCTCCGACCGGGTACCGTCTTATACCCAATCCTTGCTGATCCTGTTTGTCGAGCGCCTGACCGGCATGATTGCCCTTCTGGTCCTGGCGCTCATCGCGCTGCCGCTGATCGGCTGGGATATCGTCGAAGAGACGGGGATTTTGTGGATTCTGGTGGCGGTCAGCGCGGCGGTCATTGTCGTTTCGCTCACCTTTCTGAGCAACCCGTTCCGCAGGCTCGCCACCCGGGTCAGCGAAGTGGGACCGTTCCGCCGGGCGCAGGGGATCATCTCGAAGATCACCGAGACATCCGCCGTGTTTTCCGGCCGGATGGGGTCGGTCTATGGCTGTATCCTGATTTCGGTCGTCTTTCAGGCGATTGTCGTGCTGCATTTCTACCTGATCGCCCAGGCGCTGGGATTCGGCGTGCCGGTGATCTATTATTTCGCCCTGATCCCGGTGTCCCTGTTCATCATGATGGTGCCAATCTCGATCAATGGTATCGGCGTCCGAGAGCAGGCCTTTATCGTACTGTTCGGCTTTTTCGGGGTTCCCGCCTCGTCAGCGATCTCACTCGCCTGGATCGCCCTGGCTTTCGCCCTGGCGCAGGCGGTGGCAGGCGGCGTGGTGTTTGCCCTCCGGCGCAAGGCGGCAACCTCCTGAGGCGTTCACAAGAGATTTGCAGCCTAACTGATACCGCAAGGGACAAAATCGCAAAAACCCGTTCCGGCGAGGGGCCGACGCTCAGGAAATTCCAGCGCGGGCCAGGTTGAATCCGGTGGCTGGCGCGTCCTCGCGTGCCTGCGAGCTGTTGGTTTCCGGTACAGACCGGCGCGACATCAACCCGCCTGTCAGGAACAATATTGTCAAAAGCGCAAACGGCGCGAGCAAATCCGATTCCGTCATGCTCCGGGCCAGGGTCACGGCACAGACGCACAGGAAGAAAACAGACGCAATCGGGTCGGATTTATTTCTGGCAATCAGGATAGAGACGATGGTCCAGACAACGGTCAGGACACAGAAGAACAATCCGATCAGACCCTGATGCACGGCAATCTCGTAATAGGAATTGTGAAACGAGAAGGTGGCATAAGATGCCTTGTGGAATTCCTCGTAGATGCGGCTGGCCTCGGACAATTTGTCATAGGGGGTCCAGAACCCTCCGGCCCCGACGCCAAGAAGTGGGGTCTGCTCGATCTGTCGGGTCGCATATTGCCACAGCACCGTCCGGCCCGTCAGGGTGCCATCCTTGCCGAAGGCGCCAAGGACCGCATTGACCGGATCAACCGTCTGCGACGAAAAAAACCATGCAGAGGCCAGGAACAGAGCACCCAGAATCGTCAGACCCGCTACATAGAACCAGGGACGTCTCAGAATTCCGGATCGCGGCACGATACCCAGCAGGAACACCAGCCCGAGAATACCGATCGCAAGCAGCACCGCCGTTGCGGAATCCGCCCTGTGGATCTGCAGGATCGCGAGGCCCGCCGTTGCCACGGCAAACAGCCTGAACTTGCGCGAGAAACCGGGATCGACCAGCACACAAAGTGACGCGAGCCACAGGATGACCATGGCGGTCCCCATGGTGTTCTTGCTCGAAAACACCCCCCGGGCGGTGGTTCCGGTTCCCATATAGGGGGCCAGGAAGCTCATGACGCCGTAATAGGCCGAGGTAATGAGAAGCGATATGAAGATGTCGCGCGCACTCAGACGGGTCACAATGCAATAACAGATCATGATCGTGAGGATCAGTTGCATGCCCGACTTTATGATAAGTCCCGTCTGATCCCCCCAAAGGGCGGATAACAGCCACCAGGCGGGGAAGACGAACAGGATAAAGCTGCGCGCGATCAGCGGGAAAAGCCTGTTGAAATCCCGCAGGAAGGCCCAGCCGAAATAAAGCGCGAGCGGATACAGGATCAACTCGTCATACCGGAACTGCTTGAAGGTGACGAAGAACCAGACCGTGACCAGGACATGGTCGCGCCGGTGTTCGAACACCTCCCGGGCAGAAGGTTGATATGTCGTCGTTCCGCTCATGCTGCGGATCCTGTCTGGTGCCGATCCCCTATATGATCGGCCAGGCGCAGCGCCATGGCAACAACGGACAGGGTCGGGTTGGCCTGCCCGGAGACCGGGAACACCGATGCGGAGGCAACAAAGAGGTTTTTGGTGCCGTGGACACGGCAATTGGCATCGACAACGCCGTCATTGGGATCATCGGACATGCGGGTCAGCCCGATCTGGTGATAGCCGTCACGGGATTTGCGGATGATGGCCTCGGCAAGGGCGTCATCCCCGGGCAGCACCATCTCTGCGGCATGTCCCGCCTGCAGCCTGCTGGCCAGCAGCTTGTGGCTGTCAACCAGGGCCTGCACCGTGCGTGCGCCATAGCGGAAATCGACCTTCAGCCGGCGCCGACCGGTATGGTCCGTGCTGTCCGACAACATGACGCGGCTGTCATGCTCGGGGAAATGTTCAGCGTGATAGGCCAGGGCATAGGGCCCCCGTCCATGGGCCACCAGCCGCTGCGGGCGCCGGACACTTGCCGGGGCAAGCCGTTTTGCCCCCGAGCGCACAGCATCGAACATCCCGGCCGGGTCGCGCAGGATATTGGCGATGTGAGGGCCCACATTCTCAAAGCGATCGGGATGTTTCAGCAGATGTTTGGCCGAAATTTCACCCGATCCGTGCCGGGGGTCGGTCGGGGCGAGGTTTTCGACCCAGAATGCCACATTGGACGGCACCTCACCGGTCAGGACAAAACGCCGCCGATAGGGGCTCTGACCGTTTTCGCTCCGATATCCGAAACCCTCGCATATCCCGGTATCGCGGAAGGTGAGCTCGGCAACCGCGCCGGTCAGATGCCCCATGTAATAATGCCCGAGCGCCTCGGATGATCCCTGAAAGACAGCGGGCTGCGCGGCTTGTTCCAGCAACAGAAGGCGGGTGCTCTCAAGCCCGCCGCAGGCCAGAACGACCTGTCGGCAGGGCAGGGTGGCGACCTGCCCGTCCTGCAGGATTTGCAGGGCCTGCACCCGGCTCTGCGCACCGCCCTCCCAGCTCATGGACAGCAGTTGCGCCTGGCTAAGCAGATCGACCGGCACATCGCCCTGCTTCAGTCGGTCCTGAAGCGCATCAGCCTGCTCCAGCGCATTCAGCCGCTCGATCCGCTCGACGCTCACCCCCTCGACAGCGGGCCATCCGGATGGGGCGGGGGCGTAGAACACCGGGTCGGTATCCAGAAATTCGGCCGCGGGCGTGACCCAGCGTGCATAATCGTCAAACGGGATCGGCCAGGGATGCACATGCCGGGGCGAGCCAGCGGCAAAGTCTTCGGGATCGAACGGCATGCAGCGTCCACCCCATCCCAGAAGCGATCCACCCACCGCCTCGCGATTGGTGAGTTGGCGGGGATCATGGGTCTGGGGTGACAGGATCTCGTCCCGGTCCTCGGCCGCGTCGATCTCGCCAGCGTCGAAACCGCCCTGCTCAATGACCAGAACCCGCTGTCCCGACCGCCCCAGGGCGAAGGCCAGTGCAAGCCCGGCGGCCCCGGCGCCGATAACGCAGGTGTCATACTCCGCCGCCTGGGCGTCCGAGAGGCTGACCCGTGTCATTGCGCTGTCCCATCCTCTGTCTCGCGCGCAGCCCGGTATTCGCGCCGGGCGAGCCCGGCCAGCTTGCGCAGGGTCACAAGAGGGGACGCCTGCACCGGTCCGTCGCGGCGCGACGTGCCCGGATCGCGCTGCAGGGCACGCAGCCTGTCCGGTATCGCCGCACTTGCATAACGATCAGCGACGGTCTGGCGGATCTCGGCGCAGCGGCTGCGCGTGCCGGCAGGATCATTGCGCAGCGCATTCAGCAGATCGGGAACCTGCGCGGGCGCAGCATATTGCGCCAGCGGCCCGAAGGTTTCGCGCAGCCTGTGATCCAGGATACAGGACCGCTCCATCAGCATCGCCTCAAGCACTGTGCGGCCAAAGGCTTCGATCCACCTGTCGCTGTGGAAATAGGAAAACACGTCCAGGCTGTCCAGAAAACGGTCCACCGGTTCCCCGTTGAACGGAACAATCTCCCAACCGCCCGGATCAACGCCTGCTGCCTCCAGCGCCTGCACCGGGCAGCCCATGACCCGCGTATGCCAGCCTGGTCCGGGCGGCGCCACCGACGCCATCACATCCGCGGCCCGATCCGGCCATTTCAGCACGTCTTCGCGGCTATGGCGCCCCACGGTCGCAACAGGGCCGTCAAAGACCTGTCGGCGGGGCGCCCAATCGCCCGCATCAAAGGCGTTCACCCAATCCGAGCCGGTCAGGCGCAGAAAAGGCAGAAAGCTGCGCAGATGCTGGCGGATCACCCCTGAAACGGGCGCCCACATGGGGCTGGTGCCAAAGGCCCGCCTGATGGTTCGGGTTGTGGCGATCGGGTCATATTCAAGCGAGCCATCGCCGCGGAACGGCGGATGATGGGCGACCAGAACCGATGTCTCGGCCCGGATCTCGGCGCTCTCGGCCACCTTGTGAAAGAAGGTCAGCGGGTGGTGAAAGAATACGGTATCCGCGATCACCCTAGTGCCCGGTTTCAGCAACTCGAACCCCTGCAGGTCCGCCAATTCCAACACGGCGGCGTTGGGCCTGTCCCCGTCACCGGTGAAAAACCCCGAGGTGACCGGCAGCAGGCCCACCGTCGCGCCGGATCCGTGAAACGCCCTGGCATCGGCCAGCATCGCCGTGGCGGTCCCGCCTGAGAATCTGGGATCATAGACAAGAACGATATCCGCCCGCGAGATGGTCATCCGCGAAACCCCGGCCACACCGCCGAAAGATCCCGGCCCAGCAAATCCGACAGCCCGGCATTGCGGTCTGACAGGTGATGCGTGAGGTAGGCGGCAGTTTCGGACCGCATGGCGGGCGGCTTTTCCGCCTTGAGCAGAATGGGATTGATGCGCCGGAACCAGTGATAGTGCAGCTTGTTGCGGATTTTCTCCGCCAGACCTGTCTCCTGGCCCATGTGATTGCGGTAGCGCCCGGCAACGATCCGGCCGCCGATCCGGTTCAGCCATTGCTGACCTTTGGGCCAGGTCGGGTAATAGGTGCGATTGAACCAGGTTTGCAGCGTTTCGACATCCATCCGCGGGGCGCCGATATGGGCGGTGACCCCATCAAGGAAGGCCTGTTTGTCGGCCAGAAAATCCTCGAACACGGCGATATGCACGTTGTCGCGCCCGAACACGTCGAAATACTGGGCGATATGGGGCGCATAGGTCGATCCCAGGATGATCGAGCTGTGCAGACTCAGCGCCTGTTCGAAACTGCAGCTCAGACGCGCGCTGCAGATCAGGTGCCAATATTGCGAATAGGCGCGCTTGACCGGGTTGCGCAGCAAAAAGACCAGCCGGACATCGGGCAGCAATTCCTTGATGCGCCGGGCCGCCACGGGCGAGAACAGGTAGGTGGTGGAATCCTCGCCGATCAGCAGCTTGTCCTGAAAGTCTGAAAACCGCGAGGCATACCAGTCAAGATTGGGTTTGTGCGTAAGACGGGTGTCGAACCATTTCAGATCCGGCCCCCGCGCATTCAGGAAATCGGGATGCGCGATCGGATCATCAGCGTCGAAATAGTGGATTTCAGCGTCGGGCAGGCCGATCTGCGGGCTTTGCCCGAGAATGAAATGCAGCGATGTCGTCCCGCATTTAGGCGCGCCGCCGATAATGAAATCGGGTAATCTTGTCAAAGTTCTGAACCCTTCGATCATTGGATGATCTCAACACATAAACAACAGCGGCCAACACCGCCGCAGACTAACCTGCGTCCCGCCGGGAATCCAGATTGCACGAACCGGGCAAACGGCCCCGCCAATGGCAGGCTGGCAGGCACCACGCCTTTCGCCGCCTTAAATCCGGCATTTGCTGGCCTGCACACCACCCTGCGCTCACTCAGGCCCTATCCCGGCGGCCTGAAGAAGCTTCGTCGTTGTTTCCGCAGTTTCAACAAAGACGCTTCTGGGCAGGGATAGCAACTGGCCGCGCAACTGTTGCAGCGGGGCGCGATCCTTGAGCAGGCTGGCGATCTCGGCCTCCAGGGCGCGGTCCACCGGCGCTGCCAGCAGGATGCCGCTACCATGGTCTCGCAACCAGCGCGCGGTCTCGGTCCCGTCCGGTGCCAGCGAGGGGGTGGCGAAATAGCCCCCTTCATAGATCCGGTTGGGCAGCAGCCAGAGCGAATTGGCCCCCTCTTCGTACCAGTCGCCAGCCCAGACCAGATCAACCGCGCCATACATGGCCGACAGATCGCCCGGTGCGGAATAACGCCCGCCGAAAGAGACATTTTCGTAAGGCGCAATCTCAGCTTCGAAATTGTCAAACACGCCCGGTGCGGGATAGCCGCGCAGCGTGATGGTGACGTCATCGGGGAAATGGCGTGCCAGACCCAGCAGCAGATCAAGCGAGCGGCGGCAGCGCAGATTGCCGAACCACCCGATCCGCAATGGCCCGTCAGGCGCGGCCTTGACCGGTTCAGGATCCGGACGGTCGGGGAAATTATCGCCCTCGATCATCAGGTTTTCCAGCAGAAAGGCCCGGTAGGCGCCCGGATAATGCACCGCGAAATGCTCGCTCTCGAAGCGTGGCGAGGACATCACCACCAGGGCGCAATGGTGCAGCAGGCGCCGTTCAAAACGGCGCAGCAGGCGGGCGACCAGCGACGGGCCGGTCAGGCGGTGATGCACATCCAGACATTCGTAGATCAGCGGCGTCTCCAGCCCCAGTTTGCGGCGCACCCGCACCGCAACGGCCAGCATATCCAGGTTGCGCGCATAGATGGCATCGCAATTCGCCAGAATGTCCCGTTCCCTGGCCGCAATATCTGCACCGCGAAAGATCGACGTGATCCTCTGGCCATAGGCGTTGTCGCGGGTCTCTCCCAGATCGATGAGCGGCCAGTCCGTAGCCTGTTTCACCCCCCGATGCGGCATGAAGCCCACCACATCATGCCCCGCACTCTGGAAGGCCCGGGCGCGGCGGCGGATGGCGGGTTCATTGGAATTATGGCCAAAGAAAGCGATGGTAGACATCAGATGCGCGCCTCAAGGTGTTTTTTCTGTCTGTGCAGGCATCTGCGCCGGCGGCCTGCCCTGCACCAGGCGTGACAGGAAGCCCATCCCCCAGGCCAGATGCATCGTGGCCAGCGCAAGGCTGGCCGCCAGCCCGCAGGCAGAGCGGTGTTTCCATGCGACCTGCAGACCGACGCACAGGATGACGATGCCGTAAAAAAGCGGCCAGAGCAGGAAAACCCGGGTCACCGGCAGGGCGAGCAGGCTCAGCAGGACAAGGCCGGTGTGAATGGCCGGGATCAGCTGGCGCAGGCCGGGCCGGACCCTGTGTTTCAGGCAGGTCTGGGCGCGCCCGACCCCGTAATTCCAATATTGCTTCCAGAGACGCCTGGCCGAGCGGCGCGGAAAATAGCCGATGCGCAGATCGGCATTCAGCCAGATCCTGTCACCCCGGCGGATCAGCCGCCTGTCATATTCGGCGTCCTCATTGGCGATGAAACCCACATCATACCCGCCCAGAGCGCGAAAGCTGGACATCCGGAAGGCCGCATGATGCCCATGATCATAATAGCCCGATGCCGTGCCACCGCGATGGGGCGAGCCACCGGCGCCCAGCTTGCTGTCGGCCACCCAGACCAGACCGCGCTGAAAGCAGCCGCCACTATCGGCAATGGCATCCATCGGCACCACCACCGAGGCCACGTCTTTGTCCACCAGGCAATGGGCCAGCCCGCTGACATAGCCGGTCGGGTAGGCGGCATGCGCATCGCATCTGATGGCGATGTCGAACCCGTCAAATTCGGGCTGCAACAGCAGGTTCATCGCGGCGGCCTGGGTTTTCCCGGGATTGTGGATCAGGCGCAGATTGTCAAAACGCTCCGCCAGTTTCGAAACGATCGCGCAGGTGTCGTCATCGCTGCCGCCATCAGCCACGATGACCGGACAGCGCGATGCCACGGGATCATCCTGAATGAGGTCGCACAGCACCGCCTCGATCTGCGCCGCCTCGTTCAGGGTCGGGATCAGAACAACGACGCGGTCCGGATCAATATTGCACATGTTCTCACTCACCAGCGATAGGCCTCGGCTTGCGGATAGTCCCGTTCGCACAGATCCGCAGCCTGCAGAGAGGGCCGGGGACGGATTCCGGCGCGCGCGCAAAACGCGGCAATGCGCGAGAATTGCCTGAAATCCCGATTGGTCAGAGCCTCGCGCGCGCGCCAGATGGATCCGCGCCCGAACGCATTGACCAGGGTCTTGCCGGCCGTCCCTCTGCGCGCCAGAGCCAGCAATTGCCCGCGCACCGGAGAGAGATAAGCCTGTGTGCTGCCGTGTTTTCCAGCCATGGTCCGAAGAGCGATCCCGATTTCGGTCGCAGACAACCCCCGGGACGGGTCCATGTCCACCGCTATTTCAAAATCCTCGATTGCAGCCGCCCAGTCGCCGCGGCGCGCATAGACACAGCCCCGCTGCAGATGCCCCGCGCGCAGCGCCAGATCCTGGGAGTCCGCCTTGAACAGAGCCGCATAAAACGCAATCGGCAGGCGGGGGCGCAAATCCGCAAAGATTGCCCGATCCGCCTCGAACCAGACCGCCTCGGAACTGGCCGCGGCATGCTGCTGTGCCGCCGGACCACGCAGCCCCTCATGCTTGCGCTGGAAGAACACGACATCATCAATCATCTCGATCGGAAACCGCGTGCCCAGCCGGACGAACATTTCATAGTCTATGGATCGGCTCAAATCCTCGCGAAACGGGCCGATTGTTTCGTAACAGGACCTTCTGACCAGAGAGGCGTTCTGAAAAAAGAAGATGTCCTCCAGCAGATGCCGGATGACGCTGCCCGAAGACAGATCGGGCCAGTAGCCGATCCCGAAAAAGGTTTTTTCCGCACTGCCTGCTGCCACGGAAAACCGGACATGCGCGCCCGCTGCAATCCCGGCGGTGCCGGTATCGAGAACATGGCCCAGCTTTTCGGCAGCATCGGGACAGGCGATGTCGTCATCGTCGCATATCCACACATAATCGCCCCGAACCTCTTTCATCGCGGCGTTCAAAGCGGCGGATTTTCCCTGGTTTTCCGCCCGAAAATACGCCAGCACACCGGTCTGATCCGCGCTCAGCAACCGGCGGGCGACATCGGGCGTATCATCACTCGATCCGTCGTCCCAGATCAGGATCTGACTCAGGGGGCGGGTCTGGTTCAGCAGCGCCTCAACGGCCTCGCCCAGATAGCTGCTTCTGTTGAAGGTCGGAATGATTGCCGAAATAGAACCTTGCAACGAAACGTTCCTTAAGTGAAATACTATTGGGCGGCCCCAGCCACAGAAACATGGGACATTTTCATATGTCTAGCGCTATATGGTCGGGGCAAGCGCCTGTTTACCAGTGTAATGTTGCCGCGGTTTGCGGAAGGAACGGAACATGCTTCGACTGCTCGTCTTTTGCCTCTTAACTCTGACCGGCGCAAGCTGGGGATATGCCCAGTCGCTGGACGATCCGAATATCCATCGCCTGTCACCGGGCGACAAGGTCAGCCTGCGGGTGGTGATCTGGGACGAGGATGAGCGCGACTATGTCATCTGGCAGGCGGTCAGCGGCGAGTTTTTGGTGCAGAGCGGGGGGCGCATCATGGTGCCGCTTGCCGGCCGCATCCTGGCAGAGGGGCACACCCCCGAGGAGCTTGCCGACGAGGTTGCCGACGCGCTGCAAGTACAGGTGCGCAGCAACAGCGCCCCCTCGATCGCCATTGAGGTGGTGCAATATGGCCCCTTCTTCATCATGGGTGATGTGGACAATCCCGGTGCGTATCCGGCCCAGCCCGGGCTGACCGCGCTCCAGGCCTTTGCGCTGGCCGGGGGCGGGCAGCGCCTGGACGAGGTGGGCATCGACACGCTGGCGATCATGCGCGAGACGGGAGCGCTGGAACAGATCCAGACCGAGCTGCTGCGCGCGCGCATCACCTCGATCCGGCTGCGCGCCGAGGTCGAGGAACAGGACGGCCTGCAGTTTCCCGACACGCTTGTGCCGGTTGCCGGCTCCGCGCCTCTGGATGTGCTGCTGGAGGAAGAGCGCAGGATTTTCACCGCGCGCAAAACCGCGCTGGAACGCGAGCAGGCCTCGCTGAGCGAACTCATCACGTTGCTGACGACCGAGATCGAAACCCTGCAAAGGAAGATTGAGGGTCAGCAGGAACAGCTGAAGCTGGCCGAGGAATACCTGAAGAATACGCAATCGCTTGTCGACAAGGGGCTGGCGCGGGCGCCGCAGCTAACCCAGGCGCAGAAAGGCGTGTTTGATATCGAGGCCAAAACCCTTGATCTGCAGAACAGTTTCTACCGGGCCCAGCAAAGCGTCAAGGAAGCCGAGCGCGACGTTGTGGCCCTCAAGGCAAACCGGGCCACCCAGGCCGCGGTGGAGCTGCAGAACGTGAATGCGCGTATCGAGATGCTGAGCAGCCGTCGCGACACGGCGCGCCGGATGCTGCTGGAGCGCGGCGCGGTGGTCGGATTTAGCGACGAGGACCGGCAATATGACCGCAGCTTCCGCGTGCAGCGCGGCAATGGCGCGGACCGGCGGATCTTCGAAGGGCCCGACACGATCGTTATCCCTGGGGATATCATCACCGTCGAGCAGACCCTGAGCGTGCCCGAAACCGCCCCGCCGGGCTGAGATAGCAGCGCTCAGTCGGCCCTGAGATAGTCCAGAAGCGCGTCATTGCTCATGCGCGCTTGCAGATCTGACACCACATCCTGGCGGCATGATGCAGTGCCGTCCTGATCGCTCAGCATGGAGATCAGCGTTGAGGCGAACTCCTCGGGCGTGTCCACTGCGGTCACCAGCCCGTCCAGAGTATCCCCATAGGCTTCAAGCGTCTTGTTGAAGGTGAGAACCCGCATTCCAAGTTCGAGATAAGTTCCGATCTTGATGCTGATCCCGCTGGTCACCAGCATCGGCGCGATCCCGATCGTGTTTCCGTTCCCCAGCACGCGCAGATCTTCCATGAAGCTGAAACAGCGCACGCCCTCGGGCCTATCCGTGACCCATTGCGAGATTTCCCCGACGATCCAGAGTTCACAATCCAGCTCGGCCCGGACACGCGGCCAGATCTCGGTCAGGATCAGATCCAGCGCCGCCCGGTTGCCGCCATGGCTGACACCGATGAACACGACACGGCAGGCACCGTCGGCGGTACCCTTGTTGTCGGCAATGACCGGGCGCATCCAGATGTGGCGTATATGGGGAAGCTTCTGCTGCAACTGCCCTGCTTCGATCTGCGAGGCATGGATGCACAGATCGGCCTGGCGCAGGCGGTCGCATTCCTGCTCGACGCTGATCGGAATGTGGTCCGGCGTCCGGCCAGCCTTCTGAAACGACCGGGCCCGGCTGGAAAACAGATCATGCATCAGCACCGCGCGTTTCCGGGCGCTGCAGCCGCCAAGCAGCGGTGCCAGCGAGGAATATTCCGCAACGACCAGATCGCCGGGCACGTGGTTCGCCGCATCCTGAACCTCGCGCGCCTCCGGCGGGTCCAGTACCTTGCTCAGGTCGCTGGGATAGGGCTGGTGCGCACCGCCAAGCCAGCGGCGCGGCACGGATATCACCTGAATGGCGGCCCGGCGCAGGGCGTTCATCCAGACGGTCGGACGGGTTGAAAAGTAAACACCGCCGATCTGAACCGTTCCGGGCCAGTCAATCGTGATGCTGCGATCGGCAAGGATCTGATCGGGCTTGCAGAAGGGAATTCTGCCAAAGCTGGTGATCGGGGCGAGGACGATCCGGATCTCATAATCTGCGTCGGCCAGACAGGTGCACAGGCACATCAGATGTACACCGCTGCCGGACTGAAGGTTGTTTATGCGCCGGTGCATCAGGATCGTCGCTCGTCGGGATGCGCGCCGGTCCTTGGAATTGCCTTTTGGAGGAAGCAAGATGCTGGCCACCTTAATGATGTCTCATGCGCGGATCCTGTTAAGACCCGGCTGCCCCATATTTATTTTTTTCATGTCGCTGCAATCGGCAGGGAGAGTCAACTGGAAGGTTGGCATCATTTTTCCCCCCTAAGTCTCTTGCCCAGCCCTTCGACGATCTGGCGCCCCACCCTGGGCAGAGCTGCGGGATGCTGCCCGGCAAGCCGGATGGCCTCGGGCAAGCGCCTCGACTTCAGCGCCTGCAAGACCCGCTCCGCGTTCATCATGTTCCGCAAGCCGGTTTCCCGGCGGCGAAACAGGTCGCTCGCCCTGGCGCTGAGATGCCCGTCATGACGTCTGGTAAAAGCCCGATCCGCCTTGATCAGAGCCTCAAAATGATCGGGATTGATGCGGTAGGACACTGACCCTTCGCGCACTGTGTACAGATAGTCTGCCTCGGGCCGGATATGCACCTTTGCACCCATGGCCAGGGCCTCGAAGATCAGGTGGCAATCTTCGCCATTGCGCAATGTAGGGTCATATCGCAGTCCCGTCCGCTCCAGAAACGCGCGGCGGATAAGAGGTTTCAGATAGCCCGCGCTTCTGGAACTGCGCGACACCAGATTGTCCGCAACATACTCCTCCAGCGTGAGCGGTTGTTCCGGATCGATCCCCTCGGGGAGTATGAACGGCACCCCGTCAAGCGGCTGGCCTTCCCCGTCGACCCTGAGGAAATTTCCCAGAATGATATCCGCCCCGAGCTCCTCCGCCATCGCGATCATGCCCGCCAGCCGGTCGGGCAACATGGTATCGTCGGAATCCAGAACACAGGCCCAGTCCCCACTGGCCAGATCAAGCGCGGCATTGCGGGCCGCGCCAGGGCCGCCGTTTTCCTCCAGACGATGAAAGATGATCTCTTCGCGCTTCGGCAGCCGGGAGGCGATATCCTCGTCCGAAGCGTCATCGGCGACCACGACTCCGACGGACACCGCCTGCTGCGCAAGCGCGCTGTCCACCGACCTGCCGATCGTGTCTGCAGCGTTCCACGCCGCTATGATTACCGTTGCATCGGTCATGGGGCTCAACTACGGTTTAGGCGATTTGAAATGGTTCAATTGCGGGTCCGAATGATACACAGTTTGTGTCCTGCTTGGGCAGGGGATGCAACACTTAGTGGTGTTTCAACGTTTTTGATCCGTTGCCAATGTGCTGCGGTAAAGACAAACGACACCGCGATACCTCCTGAAAACGCACCGGTGGCCCGGCTGTGACCAGGCCCGGACCACAGGCCCGGATCGCCGTGATCATCCCGACCTGGAATGCGCAATCGACCCTTCGCAGAGCGGCCACCTCGGCGCTCGCCCAGGACCGGGTTGATGTCGAGGTGGTGATCGTGGATGACGCGTCGGTGGATGGCACTCTGGACTGCGCCAGAACCCTCGCTGCCGAAGACGATCGCGTGCAGGTGCTGTCCCAGCCCGAAAACCGCGGCCCCGCCGCAGCCCGCAACCGCGCGCTGGAGCATATCTCGGCGCCCTATGTCACGCCGCTGGATTCGGACGACTTCATGGAACCCGACCGCCTGGCGCAGCTTTTGCAGATCGCTGAGCAGGGGGATTGGGATTTTGTCGCCGATGACCTCTTGAAGGTACCCGAAAGTGATGTCGACGGCCCCCGGACCCGATTGTGGTCGCAAACCGATATCGGCCTTCAGACCCTCGACTTTTCCGGCTTCGTGCGCGGCAACCTGTCGAGCCGGCATGGCGGGCGCCGGGAATTGGGGTTTCTGAAACCGTTGATCTCCACCGCCTTCCTGAACCGGACCGGCCTGCGCTATGACGCCGATATGCGTCTGGGCGAGGATTACATGCTTTATGCCTCGGCATTGTCGCAGGGCGCACGCTTCTGCCTGACCGATCCGGCGGGGTATGTCGCCGTGACACGGCCAACCTCGCTGAGCGGGCAGCATTCGGCCCGCGACCTTGGCGCGCTGGTTCAGGCGGACCGGACCTTGATGGCCCGCACGGACCTGTCGGCCGGAGATCGCGCCGCCCTCCGGGAGCATTACATCGAAACCCTGAAGAAATGGCATTGGTTCCGCATGATCGATGCGGTCAAGGCCCGCGATCCTGTCGACGCGCTGCGCTGCTTTTACGCACCACCCGCGGTGATCGGCGATCTTTTAGGCAAACTGGGCGAACAGGTCCTCATTCGCGGGTCCGCAAGGCTGCCGTTTCTGGCAAGCACAGACCGCATGAAGGACACTGGAGAAAAAGGCGAAAACCCGTGACAGGGCCAGCAGTGACAGGGTCAAAAATTCGATGGGGGATATTCGGGTCCGGCGGCATCGCCCGGCGATTTGCCGGGGACATGCGGTTCAGCCGGACCGGGGTGCTTGCCGCAGTGGCCTCCCGCAGCCGCGCAAACGCCGAAGGTTTCGCGCAGATATTCCCCGGTATGACGGTCTTTGACGACTATCGCGATCTGGCCGCCTCCGACCAGGTGGATGCGATCTATGTTGCAACCCCCAACGCCCTGCACAAAGACCACAGCCTGATTGCGATCGGTGCCGGCAAGGCCGTGCTCTGTGAGAAGCCGTTTGCATGTGACGCTGCTGAGGCGCGCGAGGTTGCCGCAGCCGCAGAGGCCGCCAATGTGTTCTGCATGGAGGCGATGTGGACCCGCTTCCTGCCGATCATGGGGGATCTGCGCCAGCGCATCGCCTCGGGCGAGTTGGGGCAGATGGTCCACCTAGAGGCCTCGCTGGGCTTTGCCCGCACCGAAGGACCGGGCGATCCGATCACCGACCCGGCCCTGGGCGGCGGTGCCCTTCATGATCTCGGCTGCTATGGGATGTCGATCGCAGAGTTTCTGCTGGGACCGTTTCAGCTGGAGGGCGGCAGTGTCGAACGCTCGGACACGGGAAGCTCCAGAACCGCCGCCTTTGTGCTGCGTCACGGGCAGGCGGGGGCAGGGGCGCTGTCAACGATCAGCGTCAGCCACGCCACCCAGATGCGCAACATGCTGGTGCTGTCGGGCTCGAAGGCCCGGGTCACGCTGGAGGCGCCCTTCATCCAGGCCGGATATGGCACCTTATCCCCGATCCGCTTTGCAGAGCCTGGTGCCGCGTCGGGGCCGTCTTTGCGCGCGCACCTGTCCAATTCGCTTTACGGGCAGAAGGCAAAGCGCATGATTCGGGCCGTTATACCCGGCCACGCAAAAATCTCGGCCCCGTTTCCCGGAAGTGGCCTACAATTCGAAATCGATGAGGTCGGCACCTGCCTCGGCAGCGGTCGGACCATCAGTCAGATCATGCCTCTGGAGACAACAATATCCGTCCTGGACACACTGGAGAAACTGGATGGATCACAGGCTTCAACCTCCTGAAAAGACCTGCCTCAAAGCGGGCCAACCCTTTGTGAAGACTGAGACACAGTTTTGCCAATGTCCCGGCCTTAATCCGCCATTTTGGAGATTTATCCACAAATTCGACGGGTCGTTGGGACCGGTGACTGACAAGGGTTCGAAAGCGGTATGTTCAATGCCGCAGATCGGGGTCTGATAGTGTCTGTCATCGGACTTTCAT
>NZ_JAVAMO010000030.1 GCF_030758345.1 Ruegeria discodermiae | reverse complement strand
AGGAATAAATGGCTGTTTCAGGAAATGCCTGGGTAATCCGCATTAATGCTATATGGTGCGGATATGGTAAAACGCACCAATTCCTACAAGAACTCCTTCGAAGACCCCGAAAGCCTGCCATCGCCTTATGATCGCGAGGAAGACCCGGACGACCTCTGGTTCCTGCCAGACCCTGAGTATGAACTCGACGGCCAGGAAACACCGTTGCCCAAGGCCAATGCGACCTCGTTGGTGCGGCCCGATGAGTGGATTGCCGCGCAGGGTAAACATGCCCCAGAACTGGCCCGCGCCGCCTTGGCGGTGGGGCAGTTGGACATGCTGGTGGCGCAGATCGGCCCGGGGGCGCTGGAAAGGCTGGCATTGCGCGAGGTCGAGGCGCTGGTCTGGGCCGCTGGCACGCCCGTTTCTGTCGAAGAGATCGGCCGCGATCAGTTGCAGGCCCGTGCCACGACCGATCTCGGCGCATTGCAGCAGACGCGGTGGGCGGTCAGACGGCTGATGGGGGAGGGGCCTGCTGAATATCTCAGAGCCTTTCTCGGACTGCATCGCGTAGAAACCTCGGATCTAGCCCATGGGCTACGCGCTCGGATCACTGGAGAGATGTTTGATGAGGCGGCCGCAGAGTTCCAGACAAGAGTCGCCGGCCTGACCGAGGCTCATGCATTCACCCGCGCAGCTTTCGCCCGGAACCTGTGGCGGCTGTCCGAGCTTTCTCTTGAAGAGGATCAAATCGAAGGACCGGTGTGGGCCGCACGGCTGATGGCGCAGGGTTGCCAGACCCTTACATTTGTGCCGCTCGGGCAGGGCGCGCGGCAAGTGCAAAGCGCCGGTGCCCGCCAACTCGGTGCTTACCTGAACGTCATCGAATCAGGTGCCACTGCCGCTCGGGTCGAGTTGCAGCGCCTCACGGTCTGGCGGGACCGCGCCAGGGAACACACCAATTTCATCAGAGGCAACAACCCGGCCCGCATTATCGACGCCCTCGTGGTCAAGCCGATGGCCACGACCGAGATGATAGAAAAGGCGGCAGGGGTTTCGCGCGACACAGCTGAAAGACTGTTGGCGCGCATGGCGGATATGGACCTGGCGCGCGAAGTTACCGGCGCAAGCAGATTCAGAATCTGGTCTGCGAAGATCTAGGCTCTGGTTCCAGTGAATTGGTTGAAATCTCCGGACCGGGCTGTTTCAAGTTCCCGAACGTCTCACATTGGTGCGGATCGGCGGCACTGCTTTGTGCAAGCGCTTGCGGCAGCGGGTTTTCGCGCAAATGTCCCGATCGCCCAATTCCCTTTCTCGATTCGGGCCGAATAGGGTCTACTTGTCCCACCATTTATTTCACATTTTATTCATTGAGGTTCTCCCATGCCCAGCAGGATTTCCTGGTCCAATTCCGTGGTAAGCGACGATGGAGCACGCGTGTCGGGGCGCGGCGATATCGTCATTGATACAGCCACCGGCGTCACCGCAACGCTCGACCCCGCCATGGGGGCCGCGGAGGCGCTGGCTCTTCAGGTTGCGGACCCGTCCGGGGTCGCGGTTCTGGCCATTTTTTCGAACATCATGGACGGGTCTGTTACGGTTGAAGGAACACTTGGCGCGGCAACGGCATTGACCGGGCCGCTTGTACTGTACGGCGCTGCTGTAAGCATGTTTGCCACCGACTTGACGACGCTGAGCGTGCAGAACAATCACGCCACAGAAGAAGCGACAGTCGAGATCCTGATCGGTCGCATAGTGGCGCCCTAAACCGAAATGAGGACGAGCCCGCCATTGAAACGGCGGGCTCCGTGTCTGCGCGATAGCGCAGGTTCGAGCGACGTATTTCCTGATGTCAGAGCCGTTTTTTAATGTCCGCCCTGGCCATCCCGATAATTTTGTCAAACTGGGCTCTTTGCGCTTCTTGCGTGCTACGCAGTTTGTTCATCGCGGCGACTGCTCTGCTGTGCAGGTCTTTCAACTCGTCAGTCTTGTTGACCGCGGCGACCACAAGATCCCTTTGCGCGCTGTCGATCGACTTTTCCAAATCCGCCATTGTGTCGTCAAAGCCCGCGCGGGACAGCTTGGCGAATGCGGTAAGCGCGCTGTCGATGTCCTTGAGCACCTCACCCTCCGGATCTTCGGCCTTGCGCGACACTTTCGTGCGCGGGACGGCACGGGAGGGCACCTCGATGATGGTGCCGACGGGCAGGCGTTCGATCTCGGCCAGGCGGGGGTTGGCGCGCATCAGGGCCACGCGGGCGGTGTCGCGTTGGCGTTCGGTCAGGCGGTTGAACGCCCGGTCCAAAAGCGCGTCGACCGATGTTTCGCCGTTGGTGGTGATAAATGGCATGACACCCTCCTATACACCGATGATGTTGAACTGGTTTTGCGGGGTTGGCACCGTGGACGGGGCTTGGATCGAGAGTGTCATGGTGTTGCCCAGCACAATGGCGGCTTCGGCGGCATTCGGAGACAGCACCATCGCGCGCCCGCCATCGAAACTGGAGCACCGGAGCCGGTTGTTGGTTACCGAAATCGTATTCCCGAAAACTCTTCCAATCGGCGGGAACGACACGTCCTGATTGAAGGCCGAGCAGACGTTTTCGGAAAAGAGGCAATGCGCGATCCGGTTGTCCTCCACGCGCACGATGGGCGAGCGGGACAACGCGCTGAGCATTTCATTGCCCCGCACGGTGACATCGCCGTCGCGCAGCGGCAGCAAGGCCACGTAGGAGTCGGTGAGCAGGACAGCAGTGTCATCGCCTGCACTGAAAACACTGGACGGCGCCGTATGCAGGCCGATGTCCACTGGTTCCGCACCGATGTCCACGGCGCGCCAATCCGCCAGCCCGTTGATCAGGTCGGGCGTCGATCGACGCAAGAGCGCGTTGTCGCTCAGCGCGATGTGATCGAAGGGGACCATGGCGCGAACTGCGGCAATGCGGTCGCCGCGCATCGGGCCGATGTCAATCAGCCTGTTATGCGCCATCCGCAACCTGCTGCATGCCCCGACGCGCAGCGCGGCTATGGAGGGCAGCCCAAAGGCGTCCGTCGCGACCTCGGCTACCGTGTTACCGATGACGTCCCCGTTCACGACGCGGATCAGTTGAATGGCGGCATAGGCGACCTGACCCTCCTGCGCTTGCAGACCGACCCGGCGGCAGATGTTTTCCGACAGGCGCAGATCTTGGGCGGCTGCCGATTGCGCCATCACGAATGCGCCGGTGCCGATATCTTCGATCAGGTTGCCGGTGACCGATGCCGAAAGAACCGGGTGGGTCACACGGATTGCGGTGCCGCCAAACTGGCGCAGATGGTTGTCCGCAACCCGCATATTGCCGGTTGGGCGAGGATCGAGGCCCTGGCCAAGAACGATCCCGTCGCTGAACAGTCCGTCGTCGCCGGTCAAGGAATTGCCCCGCGCCGACAGATTGTCGACGCCCGAAAACAGGCCGACGTTTTCGGAGGTAATGACATTGTTGTCGACATCGACCGTGCCGCCCGGGAAAGACGCGCCGCTGAGCGAAATGCCAGATTCGGGGTTGGCCAACAGCAGGTTTTCGGCCAGCCGCAGGGTGCCGAAATGCAGGCAGGCATCGCCCATCGACACGCCCGCTCGCTCTGCCACCAGAACATTGCCGGAGATGTCCACTTCGGCGGACAGCAGATAGGTTTCCGCGTTCAGTGACGGCCCCTGGATCGCGACCTGCGCGGCCAGCACGCATTCGCGGATGCGGGTGCGCAGATGCAGCCCCGACAGGCGGATCGCCGAGGCCGGGCGGTCCGGTACCGGCACAGCGAGAACGTTCAGCCGCAAGCAATTCAGATCTGTGATGTTGCTGGTGTCGATCATCGCAGTGACGCTGTCGCTGTCTCCGACGCCCATGATCGTGAAGTTTTCCAGCGTCAGACCGATCCCGCCCTGCGTGGTGATGATCGGGCCAGGCTGCGACCCGGTCAGCAGGGTGCGCCATCCCTGGCCACGGATCTTGAGCGATTGCGGGTTGGTGATGTTCAGCGGTGTAGAGATGTCATAGCTGCCGATTTCGAGGCAGATGGTGCCGCCTACGTCCTGAATCTGATCAATCGCCTGTTGGATTGTTGCGGTTCCGGCATTGTGCTCTTCGGCGGTCACGCAGACGGTGCAGTCACAGCTGTCGCCACCTTCGTGAATCGGGGGCCAGAGCGTCCGGCAGTCGATCTCGTTTTCGGGGAAATCTACGATGGCCAGCCGCGCGTAATGGCGGTGAATGCCCAGCGGGGGTGCCTCGTCGAGGATTTCGATGCTTGCATCCGCAGTCCGGGCGGCAAAAACCCAGTGATCGCCGGTGTGGAATTCACCGCCCGCCGGGTCGAGGTTGAAATCCACCAGAATGCCATGTTCGAGAAAGACCTGCGTTCCCGCGACGGGGATCTGAATTCCGGCTGCGCCCGTGGTGTCGAGGTTCTGGATCGTGTTGCCCGCGGCCGAGCGGACAGCACCGGTTTGGTCCCACCGGCGCACGCGGGTGTTGCGGTTTGCATTGGTCTGTTGCTGCGCATTGGTCGGAAACATGCCGTTCGGCAGCGCCGTTTCGAACGTCAATGTGCGTGCCGTCCGGTCCACGCCTCCGGCGGGGGCGATACGACGCAATTCGCCCGGTTCGTTGTGAAGTTCGCGCCAGTCGTCGGTGACCTCGACCCAGTCGCCGTCCTGAAAGCCGAGCACGTCGTCGCGGCCCAGGCTTTCAACCGTGATCCGGTCGCGTGCGCCGTTGATATGGGTCACACGGCTGGCGACCGAGCCGTTTTCACGCGACCATTTGAACGAGGCCGTGCCAAACGGCCCGCCCCGGTGCACCTCGACCCGGTACAGTTGGTTCTCGAGGCCCAAGTACCCCGCCGCCGGCGGCACCTCGCACGGGTTCGGGTCATCGCCGGGGTCGCCGGTTGCGGTGCCCAACCGTCCGGCCGAGGGGGCAATCACCTCTGGCCAGCCCGGGATATCCTCGTCGGGTGTCGTGCAGGTCACGGAATCGTCGATGTTTTCATGCAACTGGACCTGCCAGACCGTTTGCAGCCGACCCGTGGTGTCCACGCCCACCGCCGGTTCGATCAAGGTGGGGTCTTCGATCGGTGATACTTCGCGTTGCCATACGACGACATAGGCCAGGTGTCGTCCCGAGGTGGGCAAATCCGGTGCGTTCGGGAAATAGGGTTGTTGGTCAAAAGGAACCGGGCCGGTGCCCGTCTCTTCGGCCAAAAGCGAATCCCACGCGGCGGGTTGCATCCCGTGGTTCTCGGCCAGGATGCCGTCGACATACATGCGTCCGGCGCCGATGGTCATTTCGCCACCGGCCACATTGATCAGGAACCCGTCCGGCGTGATGCGCGGCACGACCGAGCCGTTGAATGTGTCCAGCGTGCCGGCCTGAATGCGTCGCGACAACTCTGCGACCCATTCATTCCAGTCGGAATCGAGCTGGACGCGGCCCTGTTGCATAATGACGCCTAGAAAATCCTGCCGAGGATTGAAGCGGACGCGGCTGAGATCAAACGTCATGGGTCCCTCCTATGATTCATAAAAAATGCCGGAATCAAGCCCGACGCGTGTGTATTCGCGAAGGCGGATGTTCAGATTGATTTCGCGCTGGGTCGCGTAGAGCATGTGGGTGGCGCCCATCTCGCTGCCGTCGTCGGCACCGTTGCGAATGGCCATGGGTGTTCCGTCCGTCAGCTGCCCGTATGCGGCAGTGCCATAGCGGCGCGAGGTGAAATCCGGGGCCACGAACGGCGCGCCGGTTTCCGGCTGACACTCGAAACGCTGGGGTACAATTGCCGATAACGGCAGCCACGAAAACCGCACGCAGCCCTGTTGCTTGCGTTCGGCCCGCACCGGAACACGCCAGGTGTCAGGATCGGCGAGTGCCGCAAGAAGAATGCTGTTGGACACCAGGGGCATCTCGCGCGCGTGGACTTTGCCGATGACCGTGCAGGCCTCGAGCGTCACCGCGGCGCCCGGGCTTTCGCCATCCATGGCGGCCAGCGCAACGCGCTCGGGGTCGGTGCCGTCGATTATGCTATCGCGGGCGATGATGTCCGCGCGCAGGTCGCTCAGGACCGTGCCAACGATGCTGCGTTCGATGCGGATGTCCACGCCGCTCAGCGCCACGGACAGAGACGCCGCATCGGGTTGTACGGGCAGCCCGTCGGGCGACAGGGTGATCCCGGGGACAAGGGTGCAGTGCACCAGCGCGATGCGTTCCAGCGCATTGCCCCCTGCATCGGGCACCTCGAGCGGGGCCCCGGCGATCAGGCATCCGTTCAGAACAAATCCCGCGCCTTCCGCACCGGTGACGGTAAAACCAGCCAGATCGAGGAAGGGGCGGTGCCCGTCCGCTGCACGAATTTCAATCGTTTCGTTTTCGCCGATGTCGACAGTCAGTGTTTCGGGATAGGTGCTGCTGTCGGTGATTTCGACCACCCCGGCGCCGCCAAGCGCGGTCAGGGCGGCGGCGATCGTAGTCTCGTCATCCGGCACCCTGACGCGTGTGGTTGTGTCCGCGGGTTCGGGCAGGCTCTCCCCGCGCCCGTACTCGCCACCGCCGATTTCGAGCGCCGCACCCTCTTGCCAGCGCACCCGCACGGTTGCCGGGTCGGGTGCGTCCCCTGGCAATGCGATGCGGCCCAGCACTGGGTCCACGGCCAGAAACCCGTCGGGTGGCGGGGTGTGCGCCCAGGTTGGCCCATCGTCACTGAGGTTGCAGATGCGGATACGGTCGCGTTCGAACACCGTGTTGTCGACCGTCATTTGCAAGGCGGGCAACGGGTTGTCGATCTCGGCACCTGCCGTGGGCCGCACACCGTAGTGCAGCGCGAGTTGTCGCGACAGGCGCCTGCGCGAGAGGGGCAGCGGCACATTCTCGGGACCGGCGAGATGGCTGACCTCGCGCTCGACCAGCGGCCGGTTGTAGATCGGCATATCGTGGTTCAGTGGGCTGATCCGGTACAGCCGGACATCGGCTTGGGCGGCTTGCGTGTCGCGATGTGGATAGGCGCGGATGCGCCAGAGATGCACACCGACATTGGGGATGTTGTGACGTCCGCCGCCCGATGCGATGTGGCGCACGTCCACTGTCCGGTTGGCGGTTTCGAAAGCGGTGCCAATCCATTCCAGCGCCAGCCGCTGCCGCATGTCCGGGGCTTGCACGGCCTGTGGGCGGATGTGTTTCATATATTGCGTCCAGCACAGGCGCTGGAAATACTCGACGGCCTTGGCATCCCAACCGGTTACGTCACGGGCGAGTTGTTCAAGCACCAGCGCAGTGCCCTTGCGTCGCCTCAGCGCGATGGTATGGGCCACCTCTGCCCGGGGGCTTGCGACCTCGGGCACCACGGAATGCAGGCTTTCGTACCCGATGAGATCGCCGATATACGGCACCACCCAGTCCGCGCAGGTTTCGATAAACAGATCGTCATGCGTCTGGTTCAGGCTTTCCGCCATAACGGCGATTTCTTGCGCAAAAACGTCGATGAGCTCTTCGAGAGGGCCACGGTCAAGCCCGGCCTCTTCGGCCAGACGCGCATCACGGATCCGGTGGACCGCGGGCAGAAGGTTAAAGAGATCTTGGGCAGCAAAGCTCATGGCAGGACCTTCAGATCAAGGGGGGCATCGGCTAATGTCAACAGTTCGGCGGTCTTTGGCAGACCCAGCCGGGTGGCCACCGGCAAATGTGCAAAAAGTCGCGGATTGTAGGCGGCGGGCGTACCATCGCGATAAAGATGCGTGATGTGCACCGCCTCGACACCTGCCACGGATTGGGCGACGGCGGCCACCTCGTCGATTGACACCATCTGACCAAACCGACGCGCAGCAAAGGCAAAGGCCGCGCGCAGGGCAACCTCGACATCGGCCAATACTGGATCGGTTTCGAAATCCGTCAGAACCTTGACCGAGGCCCGCAGACGGAATGGCATGTCCACGTAGTTCACGATGCGGATTGGCACCAACGGATCGCCGTAGTCGCGCAAGGCCCGGTTGAGGCTGTTGTATGTTTTGGATGTCTCGGGCACCTCGGCCCCATCGACGCCGGCAATGGTCAAAAAGACACCGCGCGCGCGACCGTGAGGAATCCAGATCGCATGCGCCTTGTCAATCCCGGCAAAGGCGCGGGTAAGGTTTTCGTAATCCGCAATCGACACCGCGCGATCCAGCGTCAGCGTGGTCAGGGGCGCGTTTTCGCGGGCGTTTGCGAGCGGCTCGGCATCCTCGCCACCGGTTGCGGGCGACGGATTGACAGCCTCGGCCACGCCCAGCGGGCGGCTGAGCAGCGTGGTGATCTTGCCGGCGTCCACGTTGCCACCCACACCCAGCCCTTTGCGAAACCGGGCGCGTACATTGGTCGAGCCACTGGGCAGACGCGCGCCCTCGATGCCGTCCCCGAACTGGGTCCAGGTGGTGGCATCTTCGGTCTGAAATGCCGTGTAAGCGCGCGCATCCGGTTCTGCCTTGTACAGCGACGGCACCTCTTGCCAAGCGACGTCTTCTACGCGCACCTCAAGGGTCGGGGCCCGGCCCGACGGCGTGCTGGCCGCTACATAGGTGAGGGGCGATTGGTTCAACGCGAAAGCCTGGTTCGGAGTCCCCGCGTCGCCATCACCCAGGATCATCTCGAATGTCTCGCCATGCGTCGCGGGGGCGACGTTGGCATTCACCACCGTCGAGGCCCGCTCGTAGACGTTCTTCATCGCCTCGAGCAGCTGCAATTGCGTGGTGTCGCGCCCGAGGTCGATGGCATCCAAGGTGCCTTTGACAAAGACGATCTCTTGCACCACCGGGTCATCATCGTTGCTGGGACTCAGCGCATAGCTGTCGGCCGTAGCCACAAGCGACCCAACCCGTCCATCCCGGTCCATCAAACGCAGGTGCAGCAATGTGGACGTGCCGGTGTTTGCAACAAACGCGGGGCCGTCCAGGGTGGACGGGTTGGCGCCGGTCGTCTCCGCCGGGGCCATCATGGCCAGCCGGTCGCCTTCGGACAGCTGGGTTGCGGTCCCGTCATCCAGTAACAGCACCAATCCTTCGACGCCCAGCCCGATCTGGATCATCTGACGCTTGCCGGTGAGGGCGAGGGGCTGTCCGGGCACAAGGTCGGTTTCGCGACGGCCAAGGGTCAGGCGGTCTCCGTGCACAGGGTGCGCGAGCGGGGTCCGGGCGGTTGGCAGGTGCTCGGACTGGCACAGCACCAGCGCATTGCGGCGTTGGAAGGTGCCGTTGTTCAGGTTTTCGGTCGTGTACGGAATGATTTCGGTGACCTTGCCGGCAACACCGAAGCCCGACATGCTGCGATGCGCCACGGCCTTGGCCCGGTAGAGTTCGGTATATCCCGGCAGATCGGCCGAACCAAAGCTCGTTACGTTCGACACGAGCGCGACCCAGCTGTTGGCGATGACCTTCCTGTTTTGCGGGTCAATCGCGATGGTGTCCGAGATGCCGAAGTTCTTCCAGCTCCAGCTGCCCGCGGCAGGGGTGTTGATCAGATGCCCGTAGTTGGAATCGTCATTGCCCAAAAGGTTCGGGTCGGGTGCATTGCTGCCAAAGAACGACGCGCGTGCACGGAAGGCATGGACCTGCACGCCCGTATCAGCGGGCATCATCGGGGGATAGGTGCTGCCAAGCCCGTCCGCCCAGACAACTCGCGTGCGACCGTTGTCCAGGTCCGGTTCGACTGACCGCAGCACGCGCACGTCCCAGCGCTCGCTGCCCGGTTCGCTACGGCGCGCGTCGCCCACCAGCAGGATCGCATCGCCCGGTTCGAGCCCGGTTGCCACGCCTTCGAGCCAAAGCTCGGTGTCGCCAAATTCAGGCACCCACGGCAGCGTCCGCTGAATCGGAATGGCGTTCCATGCGGCCCGCGCGGGTGCCGGCGCCACCGTTTCAAAGACTTGCGCCTCTTCGTCCTGGCCGGGCACGCTCTGGACCTTGGTGCCGACCGGGATCGTGATCGGGTCCGATGGGGCCCCCGGCAGATCCTGCAAGGTAAAGGCCAGATGCGTCGCCGCCGCGACTCCGGGCGCGGGCTGGTAGCCAATCAGGCGCGCCATTTCGATAACGGACAGCCGTTCCGTCGCGGTGCGCAGGTAATGTTGGTTGGCAAAGCGCTCATTATAGAACGACAGGACGTCAAGGCTGACGGCAAGCCCATCCATTAGCGCGAGGCTTGCATCGTCGGGCTCGCGCGTGGTGAGCGCCTGGAGCGCGGGGTACTCTGTGCTTGAAAGCCGCGCCTTCAGGCTCTCCATAAATGCGCCATGCCGCCCGGCGCGGTAGGTGATCTGATCCAGCCCCGGCGGGTTACGCAAGCGCATCGGTGTTTCAAGATTGATCCCGGCGCAGCATCCGCATGTGCAGTCAGGTCCGCAGCTCATCTACTTCCCTCCCACAAGGTTCAACCGCAGCACGCCGTGTTCCGGGAAATTGCGGTTGTTGGCAAGCCGGGCGATTTCCAGCTCGCCCAGGGTCATGTAGCCATCGGTCAGCGGAGCCGGGTCGAACTGGCCCTGCCGGTGAAAGCGCGTGATCTGCACTGACGTAACGCCCGGCACTTTGCGTGCCGCAGCATAGACCGGGCTGAGATAGACCGTCTGGCCAAAGCTGAAATTGTCCGGATGAAAGAGCCCGCGTTGCCCGTCCGCTCGCAACGTGCTGCCCAGAACTTCCAGGAGCCCCGCCCGGACATCCGCGGCGAAATAGCTGGAATCGACGCAAACCAGCAGATCAAGTTCCAGCGAGATATAGACCGGGTCATTGATCCGCAGATCGTGGCCAGCCATCCGAAACCGTTCGAGGTGATCGACCACGGCCTCGGCATAGGTAGCATCGACGGGCGCCTCGTTCTCGCGGTCGACGGTCACAAAGACCGTATGCCACGACCCGGTCCAGCGCAGCCCGGCGGCGGCGTTCTGTACGTCCGGCAGGCGTTCTGTCATTGCTTCGTAATCGGCGGGGGTCACGGCCCGTTCCTGGGTGCGGTAGGCCACCGGCGCGCGCCGACGCAATTCTGCCGCCGTTTCGGGTTCGGTCCCGCCAAACGCTGGCATCGGGTTGTTTACCGCCAGAATGCGCCCGTCTGCGGTCAGCGCATGCGCGATGCTGTCGGCACCCACGTTGCCCTCCGCGCCGTTACCGACGCGGTAGGTTGCCAAAAAGGCTGTGCCGCTGTCGGGGCGCTGGCCGTGGGTGTCGTCGCCAAAACGCACGCGGGCGCTGCTATCGTATTCGGTTTCGAGCACGAAATGCGGATCCGTACCGCGCGAGTTCAACAAATCAAGCTCGGCGGTCCAGTTGTCGACCCCGGCGGCGAGCGTTACCGCGGGCACGGCGTCTCCGGTATTCCAGATCATCGCGGCGCGGGCCGATGCTTCGGGGTTAAAGGGCACACGCTCGCTGCGGCGCACTCCGTCCTGTACGATACTGCGCAGTACGGTGCCTTGCTGGGTGACCGGACTCTGATCCAGAAGGGGATGAAACCGGGCGGGGATGGGCTCGGGTTCGGCCCTGTCGCACGAGGTGTCGTCGTTGGGCGGATAATGCAAGAGGGGGGGTGGTACCGCCCCCAGGTCTTCGCCCGCAATCGTCTCGCCGTGATCCACCAGCACGATGTTGCCAAGCGCGATCGAGACATCTTCGACCGGGGTTTCGCCGTGCGTCTCATCCGTGATCGAGGACAGGCACAGCGCGAAGGGCAGGGCGTCTTCGGTGCCCCATTCGATCTGGGTGATCTGTTCGGTGTTCAGCGGATCCTCGAGTGGTTGAGGGCCATCGAAGGCGGTCACCGAGGTCAACCGTACCGCGTGACGGTGGCGGGGATCAGCATCCTCTGGTGCGCCCGTGAGTGGTCCCAACTGTTCTCGGAACACCAGCACATCACCCGCGGCAAGGTCGGGCCAGTGGCCCGCCAGCGTCGCGCGCGTGGCGCCGATCGGCAGGCAGCATTCGGCGTCGCCCCAAGTGTAGAACAAAAAGTCGTTGTGATCCGCAAAGAGGGTGGGGCGGTGGATCGGTTCGAACACGACCGGGGCCCCGTCGCGCAAGAGACGCGCCTCGGGACTGTGCGGGGTGACGCGGTTCGGAACGCCGCCAACACGGGTCAAAAAGCGGATGCTGTCCGGCAGATCAAATCCCGGAGCACCCACCCTGACATGCAACCAGGTGCGCGCGTTGCAGCCGTCATGCATGCGGTAGTCGACCAGCAGGCCGTGACGCCGCAGGCTGGTGCGCTGGCGCGCTGTGCGCATGTAGGCTTCGGTTGCAATCGCATCCAGTTCATAGTGTTGAAGATCGCCCACATAGGCGATCAACTCGGCCAGCGTATGAACAATGTCGGCGGGGCTCAGATGCCCCTGCCATGCGGGCATGTTCTGGCGCAGGCGGTCGAGGACAAGGCGGCGCAGGCTTTCGTAATCGCGCGCCAGATAGCTGATGTTCGGATCGGGATGGGGAACCGGAGGACAATCCAGATCGGGCTTGCAATCCAGATCGTTCGGGCATTCCACTTTGAAAGAAAAGTCGATGGTCGCGAGCATCGGGTCGATGCCGGGCGGCGGGGCATCATCGTTGACATCCTGTACCAGATGCAGGCGGTAGGTTGAAAAGTCGCCGTTTGTGTCCGTGCGGATGACCAGGACGTGATCCGCCTCGTCAAGCGCCTGATAATAGTCACGCTCGGCATTTCCCAAGCTGCCGGGCGGTGTGTCGGCGGGCGCGACCCACAGCACGCCAACGTCACGGATCCGTTCGCCGCCATCAATGAATATATTGGTGGGCGACAGCCCTGCCGGTACCGGCTTCAGCAATCGCACCAGCAACGTTTGCTGACGGGGGGCGCCATCGGGTGCGTCAAGATCGAGGACTTCGATCCAGTCTATACCATTTAGGGTGGGGTGCCCGTCGACCGAGTTGCGGCGGTTCTGGTCACAGCAATGATAGATCATGCGTTCAGCCCCCGCTCGAAAGTTTCGGTTTCGACAAGGCCGGTGCGCAGGATCGTGTAGGTCACCCGCACGGTCAGCGTTGCCTCAACGGCGGTGACCTCGACGTTGTTGGTCGTCACGATGTCTGACAGCCATTGTTGCAGCGCGCCCTGCACCAGGAACTGCACCGTGCCAGCAAGCTCCGGGCTGTTCGGAGCAAACACCAGTTCGGCAAGTCCGCTGCCCAGGGTCGGACGCATCACCCGCTCGCCCGGTGCCGTGAACAGTACCTGTTCCACAAGCCCGCGCACCCAAGTGTCTTCGTCCACATCGCGGGTGCGGCCAGAACCGTCGAAGCGATAGGGAATGGTGGCGCGGGCGGTCATGACATCAACTCCCGATGACGCGTGTTTGGGCCGCCGAGGGGATCAGCGGTGTGCCGTTCGGGACGCACACCGCCTGGCTGTCCATCAGGACGACCGGCTGGCCGTTTGAAAAAACCCGGGTTGCGGCGACAACCCAGTTCGCGGTCACACAGGGCATCGGCGCGCCCGAGACGTTTAAGGGGCATCCCGCCACAACCCAGGGCATGGGCATCACGGTTGTGGGTTGCCCCGACACCATCACCCGCGGGTTCGGAGCGGTCGGTGTTGCCGTGCCGCCGTGTGCGCACATGACTGTCGCACCGAGATGCAGCAGGGGTCCGGGCATTTTCGCGCTCCTTTTCTTGTTGGGTCAGACAACCGTTAGCGCACCGTTGTTGACCGTGACCGTGGGGCCGACGAGGGTGACCATCGCGCCCTTGCCGTTCTGGATGTAAATGCCGGTGTCGTTGACGATCAGCGTTGCGCCTGTCGCGCTCTTGAGCATGATCCCCCCCGTCGGACCGGGCAGATCGGAAATGGTGATCCCGTTTTGCAGCGGCGTCTGCATGGTGATCGCGGGCATCCCTGGCGGGGTCGCAAGCGACAGGGCAGGCACCTCTGCGGCCGAACCCCAGAAACAGCCCGCCCAGATCGGGTGTTCGGGATTGCCCTGTTCAAACTCGACCCACACACCCGACCCGATGATGGGCAGGGCCATCATGCCGTTCTGAATTCCCGCAACCGGTACACAGGGCATCGCCCAGGTGGTCGGCGCCAGCCCGGCTACATCCGGCACCTGCACCTGCAGGCGGCCCTGTTGCATTGGGTCGATGTTGTTGAGGACCATGCCTCGGTATTTGCCGTAGAATTTTTCGCTCATGCTGGAACCTTTGGGGTGATGGAAATCAGACCGTTCCGCGTCAGTGCGAAATCCTGGCTGAACATGCCGCGTTTCAGTTTCGACGTGACCCGGGATACGTAATAGAGCCCGTCATAAACCACCCCGGCGCCCCGCACCCCGACCAGGCGGCGCGCCTTGAGGATGTCGCCATAGCGCAGCACGTCCAGAGTGCCGCTGGCGGTCACGCTGTCCTGGCTGGTCTTGGCCTCGGCCAGGCCGCGCGAGATTGCCTGCATCGGGTTCATCCGGGCCGTGTCCTTGAGAACCTTGAGGTTGGCGATGGGTGTGGGCAATGCGGCAAGCGGCGGCTGCAACGGGTTCAGGTTTGGGATCGGGATCGGAATCGGCACCCGGGTCTGCGGGTTCTGGACCAGGACAACCGGCAGCACGCCTTTGGTCGGATCGAATGAGAAACTCATGTTTTCGACGTTGGTAAAGGCGTCCATGTCGATGTTGAGTGCCCTCTGCGCCGGCCCGATTTTCACCTCGGGGCCGAAATAGGCGATGTTGGTTCCCGGCGCCTCGCCCGGTTCGATGTAAAAGACATAGCCGACCTGGCGGGCAAGCTCGCGGATATAGTCGAGGTCGGTGCCCTGATGTGCGGGAATGCGGTCGATCGGGATGGGCACGTCCACGAACAGTTCGGGGATGGGCACCGGGATCATGCCGAAGGCCGCGTATTTCGAGATGATGAGCGCCACACGGGCCGCGATTGGCATGGCAGGGTAAGGCAGGCCGGAAAAGTCGATCAGGTCCATGACCTTGGCCAGATCATCGCCGGTGACGGTGACCATACCGGGTTGGCCCTGTTCACCGGGCTGTACTTCGACATTGCTGACCACCCCATCGAAAATGGGCCGCGCCCTACCGTTCAGCGTGATTGTAAACAAGGCGCGCAGCGGGGGCGTGCCAACGGAGGTGTTCTGTCCCGCGGCGATCAGGAGGATGGTGTTCAAATCGGATTTGCTGTGGATCTTGAACCGCATCTGAAAGCCGCTGGGCTGGCCCGCCTGATGGGTTACCGTGACATCCTCAAGCGCCTCGATCATGAATTTCGGAACCGGGAGGGGAACGACCGGCCCGATCTTCAGTGAGAGATGCAGAGGGTTGCCCATCGGTTACGCCTTATCCTCCGCTTGGCAGGGTCAGCTTGATGCGCCCGCCTACGGTTTCGGTCAGCGTGTCGGGGCGCAACACCCCGTTGGCATCGCATAGCTGCCAGTACCTTTGCGGGTCGCCGATGAACTGGGCGGCCAGATTATCCAGCCGATCGCCCACCGAAACGCGGTATTCTCCGGTCTGCTCAAAGCTTTCGACTGGCGGCAAAAAGCGGCGCCGCACATATGGGACGGCGCGTCCGTCCGGACGGGTCCATTGCGCGACATCCAGACCGTGATAGCGGCTGTCCGGCGGGAACGAAGGCGTCGTGATCGCCATAGATTGCATGAACGCCTTCACGGGATCCGTGCTCATGTCACGCCTCCTATGCCGAGGGTTTCAAAACCGAAGGTCGCGGCCTTGGAGGCCAGCTTTTCGCGTGCCTCAAGGTAAGCCATGAAGAGCCCGCCGCCTTTGCTGTCATAGCCAAGGTCGTCGACCGTCAGGACGCGAAAGCCGATGGTGACCTTGGCGCGGATCGGGTTGAGTTGCGGGTCATACGCCTCTTCGTTCACCGAAAATTCGGTGACGTTGCCGGGCACAATCCGGTTTGGACCCCACACCAAAAGTTGCAGGTCGCCCTCGACCGGCGCGATTTCCAGCGTGCCGGCATTGGCCAGCTGTTCATAGGCGCGCAGATCGGCGACTTTGGGGTTCACCAGGCTTTCGAGCACGGCGATTTCGGGCGCGATGCCCGCGGCCACAGTGGCGCTGTGCTGATCGGGGAACTCGAGCTTGTCGGCGGCATCGATGTCAGCCTCGATCGAATAGGTTTCGACGGCGGGACCTGTCAGGCGCAGCGCCTCGGCATGGTCAGCCCCCTCGACCATGCGCTTGACCTGAAAGGTACGGGACATCTTTTCGGGGTTGTATTGCAGCGCCACAACCTTGCGCACCGCAGCCGTCTGCGGGTCAACCAGAACGATGCCGCCTTTGACCAGCTTGGGGGATGTCGACAACCCGCTCATTCGATGGCCTCGTTTTCGGTGAACGTTAGGGTGATCTCGGTGGGCGCGGAGATGTCGATTGTGAAGGTGCCTAAATCGCCCGGCGCCACCGGCACACCACCCACCGTGACCTCGCTAAGCGATGCACCTTGTGCACCAAACGCGCGGACGGCGTATACGCCGCCAGCCAGACGATAGCGCCCGCGCTGCAGCCTGAGCGTCTGCGGGGCGGCCTGACACATCCAGTCTCCGACATTCAACCGCTTGGTCCCATCAGCCTGATAAGGCAGTGCCGCAACAACCTCTGTCTCAAGTCCCTCCAGGGCTACCGGGTCGAGCGAGACCTGTGCACCCGCAAATGCCCCCGTGCAGGCAAGGGTGCAAAGCACGCCTGCGGGCAGCGTCACGTCGATCTGGTTTGCCATGGGGGCGGCGGCCACAAGGATACCGTGCTTGAACGTATGGACCACGATCTGCTGACATTCCTCTGCCTCGTCGATCTGCCAGGTGCCGACCGCATCAGTCACCGTCTCGGTGATGACCTTGCCGGTCGCGTCAAGGCACTGAACCCGTGCCGCTTCGGGCGCGTCCGGATAGCGGATGATGCCGTCGAGATGTGTCATGTGATATGCGTGTGTGAAATGTATTGTGCGTGAAGCAGGTCACGCAGATCGGTCGGCAGCCCCGATGTCGGCCCCGACGTTCCAACCGTGTATCCGATGCCGCCAACCGTCGCGGTGCTGCCAGACCGCGTCACCACCGTGCTGGCGCTGTAGCGCACGACGTAGACGGCGTGGTCACGCTGGACGAGGTAGGTGGCGAAATGCGCCGTGAACGTTGCTCTGGTCGACCCCGTAACGCTTGCCAGAGCGCGTGCGGCGAAAGGCCCGATACTGGCACCGCCTGGCGCGTCGAAAATCGTTGTGGAACTGCTGTCGCGCAGGTTGATCGCCCCGGATTCGTAAAACGGGTCCGTCGGACCGGAATCGACGGCCCAATTCGGGGCACTTGGATCGGTCGTGAATGGCAACGTTCCGCTGGTGGTCGCGATGGACCCCGATTGCCGTGTCACTCCGGTTGGCGAGGTCACCGTCAACTCAAACCAGACGAATTGCAGCCACTGGTGTTCCGCTGACATATCGCCGCTGTATTCGATCGAAATAACGTTCGGAAGCCTGGTTCCGCTTGGAAGTTCGACCTCTTCTCCGGTGCGGACATCGACGGTCCCGATGGGCTGGCTGGGATCGTAGGGTATTGGCCCGGCAACATCGCCGGTATGCTGCGACGTGCCTCTGGATACGATCCTTTCGCACTGCGCCTGCCAGGTTGGTCCCCAATCGCGAAAGCCCGAGCCTGCAAGCACGTTGCCCGCAAGCACTGTGTCGGCGGCGGCGTTGGCCTTGGCTTCCGAGCGCGCATTGACCGGGGCAACCCCCGTCCGATTGTCGCCGCTGTGCCTGTTATGAGCGACGTGAGCCAGTTCGTGAGCGATTGTACGTTTGCCTTCGGTGGTGGTCGGGCTGTAGCGTCCGGGTGCAAAATAGACGTCCTTGCCGATGGTGACCGCCTTGGCACCAAGTCCCTCGGCCAGATCACCGGCCCGCTTATCGGTAAAGATGCGGACATCCGAAAAGCTTTGCCTGTATCCCCGTTCCATCGACTTGCGGGTGCCGTGGTCAAGGCTGCGCCCACCGGTAGGGGCGGCGAAGAGCATCTTGGGCTTTTTCCCTTTTGCGCCTTTTGCGATCGGTGTTTTCGCGGCTTTGCTTGCTGATTTGCCGGGCGAGGTTACGGAGGCCGGTTTGGGCGTTGATGCAGTGGTCATGTGTTGCTCCTCCCCTTGGCAGGTGCCTGACTGAGAACTGCCTGGGTTATGGCTCGACCCAATCCGGCCGATCCGGACGATGCCGGAACGCGCCCCGCATCCAGATGCGCCCGCGACGGCGTGCCATGCAACTTGTCAAGCGCCGTTCCGTTTCGGGACGTCTCTCGCGAAAGCGCGGCGCGCAGTGCCTCGGTCACGTCGTGCCCCGCCACGCCCTCGGGCAGAACCAGCCGATCAATATGAACAGTCAATTTGGTCATAGCCACCCCCGCGTCTCTGCTTCAGACAGCGCCGTGTCGCGTTTCATTGCGTCCAGATGCGCGGCGCGGAACAGGTGCGCCATGCTGAGCGGCGCGCCTGCCTCGGCGGCCAGAAAGGCCGCGTTCAGCGCAATATTGCGGATCACCCCGCCTGGCACCGACAGCCGGGCCAACATCTGCAGATCAATGTCAGCGGCCTGCGGCAGTGCCTGGGGCAGGACGGCCCGCCAGATGCGCGCGCGTTCCTGTGCGTCCGGGAACGGGAACTGCACCACAAAACGCAAACGGCGCAAAAACGCAGGGTCCAGTGCGGATTTGTGGTTGGTCGTCAGAACCGCCAGACCGGTGTAATCCTCGATCCGGCTCAGCAGGTAACTGACGCCGATATTGGCGTAGCGGTCGTGACTGTCCTTGACTTCGGAGCGTCTGCCAAAGAGCGCATCGGCTTCGTCGAACAACAGCACCGCACCGGTTTGCTGACCGATATCAAACACACGGCGCAGATTTTTCTCGGTCTCGCCGATGTACTTGTCCACGACTGCGGACAGATCGACACGGAAAAGGTCGCGGTCCTGATCGCGGGCGATGACTTCGGCCGCCAGCGATTTGCCGGTGCCGCTGCCGCCCCAGAACAGTGCCGCGATCCCGCGCCCGCCGGCGGACCTGGCGGCAAAGCCCCACTCCTCGAACACCTGTGTCTGGAACCTCAGATGGGTCGACATCTGTTCCAGCACCCGCAATTGCGCCTCGGGCAGGATCAGATCGCTCCATTCGGCACGCGGATCAATCCTGCGCATCAAGGCAGAGGGGCCATTGTCGTTCAGCGCGGTTTGCACAGACAACTCGTGCCGTGCATCGCTCGCTCTGCCATGCACGAGATGCACGGCGACCCGTGCGATCTGGCGCGCGCTCAACCGGTGCCGGTTGCCGATGTCGTCGATCCAGCGCTGATGGGTAAGCGCCTGTGCTCCAAGGGCCGTGTTCCAGAGCGCGCGTTGCCCGGGTGCATCGGGGCGCTCGATGCGAAGATGCAGTGCGGGGCGAGTGCCACGATGTGTGCGCCCGTTGCGGATCATGACAGGCGCCTGTAGCCGCGCGGCCAGATCGTCGGTGAACGCACAGGTGCCATCCAGCACGAACATCGCGCCACTCAGAACACTCTCGCGGTCCAGCTTGATGGCGAGCGCATCGCGCTCATGCGGATCGGCGGGTATCGCGTCGGACAGAACCGACCATCCCGCAAGATCCAGATCGGCAGCAATGGCCGCTGCCACATCCTCCTGTGCCTCGGCATCGTCGCCAGACAGCAGGACGATCGGGTGCTCGGCGCGTTCAGCGACAAGGAAGGTAACCGCCTGCTGCACGGTTTCGCGGTGTGCCTGTGCCATCAGCCGGGGCGCAGCCAGGGCAGAAACGGCCGGGCGCAACCAGGCGTCCAACTCGTCGATGCCCGCAATGTAGTGCAGGACGCGTTCGTCCAGATGCAGCGGCGCCACGGTCAGGGCATCGCCGATTTCGGGCATCACCAGGCGCCAGTACCGCAGCGGCCTGGACGGCACCGTGGCGCTCCAATGCGGGTCAGGCAGGACCGCCATCGCCTGCTCAAAACAGACGCTTCGTTGGCCAAACTCTGCGTCCCAGGCAGCAGCCAGCGCAGGTTCCAGGGCGATCCCCGCCAACAGCAAGAGCAGATCGCGTTCAAAGTCTGACAGACCAAAAGACATAGCCAGTCGGTCGATGGCGGCGGGAGGCTGGATTGCGGGTGCAGGGTCTGGCGCGCCCGTGTCTTCGATACATGCCTTCAGCCGCGCGAATTCGACGCTTAAATTGGCCTGGTTGGCCTCCACCCAGAGGGTGGGTTCGGTATGCCGCGGCGCGTTCATGTTACCGTCACCGTTTGCGGCAAGAACACCGGCGGGGTTGCTGCGCGGTCGATGATGGGGCTGTCGATGCCATCTATGCGCAAGCGGATAAGGTGGTCACCCAGAGGGGCGTCCTCGGCGATAAAGTCCAGGCTTGCAACGGGCGGGACAAACGCCTGAGGCACAATCTCTTGCTGACCAAAGAACAGCGTCGCGCGCTGACCCGGGCGCAGTACTGGCGTAAAGTCGATGGTCATCGTCACGTCGCCGTTGCCGTCGCGGGGAATGGTCTGGGGCAGGTTGATGATGTCGGGCGCGACGACGGCGCCCAGTTGATTGGTCTCGCGTTGGATGGTTTCGCCGGGCGGAGTCACGCGGGCGGATACATTATAGACGCCTACCGGAAAGTCCGCCGCCCGCGCGGGTGGGACCACAAGTGTAATTGCATCCGGCGCACTCGCACCGGTCGCGGCGATCACTTCGTCGATGAGGAACTTGTCATTAACGAGGCGCACCTCGCGGCTTGTGCCGTTCAGGTGATGCCCGTTCAACGCGACGTCGGCACCAAGGGAGATCACCGGCTGCGCATCGGCGGGCTCGACCGTTTCCAGGGTGGGCAGGGGCGGGATGAGGCTGGGCGTCACAACAACCCCGCGATCCCGCCCGCTGATCGGATCGACTTCGCCCCGGCTCAGCACCGGGAGTGGCGCGTTGGTCGGGGACGTGGCCTCGATCAGAACGACAGAGACTTCGTAGGCTGCGGTGGGTCTCATGCTGGACTGCGTTGCGGTCCACAGCTTGGACATCTCTTCGGCGTCGAGATAGTGCGGCGTGATTCGCAATTGTTCGAACTGGTCCTCGAGCCCGGATTCCGACAAGGCGCGCAAGGCAGGAGGCAGGTCAGCGCCAATCGCCGGAGATGGCGTCAGCGAGGTGCGCACCATTTCTCGGGTGATGATCGGGAATTCGTGCATCAACTGCATGGCGTAGCCCAGCAGGATCTCGGCGTGCAGATCGCTACCGCTGTAGGCCGAGATGATATAGTGCAGGTTCAGGGCGAGGGGCGGGTTGGTCAACCGGTGGCCACCGGTGGAATCATGCGAGGGCAGCCCCATCTGCGACCAGCCCGTGTTTGGCGTGACCTTGTAGAGATAGAGGTTCAACTGGCTTTCTTCTGCCGCGTCCGCGGCAACCACCCGGTCGGGCGCTGCGACGCTGACGGTGACAGAGGTGGACAGAATGCCCGCGACGTTGTGGTTGACCATCCCGTCGTTCAGCCGGTCGCGCAGAACATGTGTCACGCCAGCAAGGGCCAGAGCGGTGCTCATGGCGCCACCCCGCTGCGTTTTGCCAGATACGCTTCAAGCGACAACTGGGGCGTGCGCCGGGCGCGGCGCGGTGCCGGTGCGGGCGCGGGGTCCGCAACCGAGGTGACTTCGACCCGACCGATATGCACGTGCACTTCGGGATCTTGCGGATGCCGTCGGGTTTGCTGGGGCGGAACGGACTGCGATGACATAGATATTGGTGACGGGTCGGTTCGGACGGCAAAGGTTTCGGAGCTTGCCTCGACGGCTTGGGGGACGAGCGGTTCAGGAAAGTCACCGGTCCGAGGTGCCTCGGGCGATTGCCTCAGCTCTTGCTGAAGCGCGTTTTGGGCGGGTTCGGGCGCGGATGCTGGCTGCGCGGAATCAGAGTTGCGTCGGGGCGCTGTGATTGCAGGTGCCGGGGCCTCCGCAGGTGCAGCCCGATTCACGGCCTCGGTAAGCGTGGGGGCCTGCGTCGCATGCTCTGGCACCAGTACATCCATGCGTGTCGGTGGTTCGAAGCGATTTCCAGTCCTTGGTTCTGCCTGGCTGACGAGGGAGGGCGGAGTTGTTGTTTGCTCCGGCGCTCTCGAAGCTTGCTCAGCCGGTGCATCTTCCGGCATGTTCGTATCTGCTGTTTGAGGGGCAAAGACGTGACCCGAAGCCGTCTGCGCAGGCAGCGCGGCAGCGGGCTCGGGCCGCGTCGCGGTATCGACCGGAACATCGGCAAAGGGCAGTTGCAAGGACGAGCGCAGGTGTACCTGTCCCGGCCCCGCCGCCTGCCGTACGATCCTGTCGAAGAATCCGCTCATGTGCCCAACCTCGCCAGGTAAGCCGCGCGCCGTGTATCGCTCAGCGCAAGGATCGCCTGTTCCGACCAGCCATAAGCGCTGGCCAATTGGTGCACACGGTCCAGCAACTGGCGGGCAACGATCTCGAGCTCTTGCCAAAGCAGATCACCGATATCGAGCGGAACGTTATGCGCCGTGGCGCAAGCCGGGCATTGCGCCTCAAAATTCAGGTCGGCCCAAGGATCGGCGGCATCCATCGCCTCGCCCACCCGATCCATCAGCTGATCCAGGGCCTCTCCCTGCGGAAGCGTTTCCAGGCTTTCGGCGCATGCAAGAAACAGAGTGTGCGCGGCCAGCTCAGGATCGGCAAACGACACGAGATTGGCAAGGTCACGGCTGTTGGCCAGACGGAAGGCATGGCCTTCGACCACAATGCGGGACCCGCCGGGGCCGGTGTCAGGCAGATCCGACACGCCGAACTCCATGCTCATTCTGTCGCCGCAGGCGGAGCAATCCAGCCACAGCGACAGATGATCACCGAACCGGGCCCGGCGCAGTTGCATCAGATGCCAATTGCGCTGTCCTAGAGGCATCTCGGCAAGGGGCCCCGCCACATCGGCCAGTGACAACATCGCCAAGGCACGATCAATCGGGTGCCGCGAAACACCGGCCTCCCAGAGTTCGAGCAACTTGGATGCAGAAAACGTGGTCATTGGCCTAGGCCGGTTCGTTAAAACTCGGCTCCGTTGGTTCGGTTACGTCGTAATCGCGTTCCCAGCCTTCGTTTTCGAGTTTCAACGTCTGGATCGCGACCGCGTTGGCGTTGCCATCCAGGTCAGGCAATGCCTGAAACTCGGAGACCCAGCAGCGAAAGACCTTGTAGGCGAGGGCCAGTTGCCCGGCCTCGTTGTACACCTCGATGATAATGTCTTTGCGGAAATCCTTCAGTGACACCTCGGCACCCAAGCCGGACCCGAAATTCCAAACCTTGTTTGTCCAAAGCTCGAACTCGGTGTCATGGGTGACGCCACGCTCTAGTGTGATCGCCTCGTAGCTGGTGCGCCCGGGCGACTTGCGGTTCAGCGACGGATCGCCCCCCTCTCGGTGTTCAATCGGCTCGGTCGAGCGCTTGAGCGCGCTCACCTTGCTGATCCCGGCGACAAATCGCCCGTCCCACTTTACCCGGAACTTGAAATTCTTATACGGGTCAAAGCGCTCCGCATTCACGCCAAATTGGGCCATGGCAGCCTCCCTTAAACGTCAATATCACCAGCGATCTGCTGGATTTTCAAAACGACAAACTCGGCCGGCTTCAGCGGCGCAAATCCCACGACTATGTTCACGATCCCCCGGTCAATGTCGTTCTGGGTGGTCGTCTCGCGGTCGCATTTCACGAAATAGGCATCCCGCGCACTGGACCCCTGAAAGGCGCCCTGTTTGAACAGGTTCTGCATGAAAGCACCGATGTTCAGCCGGATCTGCGCCCAAAGCGGTTCATCGTTTGGCTCGAACACCACCCACTGCGTGCCCCGGTAAAGGCTTTCTTCGAGGAACAGCGCCAGACGGCGGACGGGGACGTATTTCCACTCCGATCCGAGCAGATCAGCGCCTGCCATGGTGCGCGAGCCCCACAAAAGGTGCCCCGCAACGGGAAAACTGCGCAGACAGTTTAGGCCCACCTGGTTCAACACACCGTTCTGCGCGTCCGTCATCGTGTAGGTGAACCCCTTGATTCCGGAGAACGACGCATCAAGCCCCGCCGGGGCTTTCCAAACCCCGCGCTGCACATCGGTTCGCGCAATGATCCCGGCCACTGCACCACAGGGGGCGAAGTTGGCCAGCCGGTTTTCGGCCAGCGGATCGGGCATTGTAAGGCGCGGAAAGACCATCATTGCGTTGATTGCAAAGGCGTTGCCGATAGTGCCGCGATAGCTGTTGACCCCGGCCTCGGCATTGCTGATCTCACTGGCCGGCGTGGCGGTCCACGCGGCGGGTGGATCGACGATCAGCATCGCGCGCCGCTCTTGGCAGTAGGCCGCCGCATCGTCCCAGGATGTTTCCAGCACATCGGTCGTGTCGGTCAGCGGCGGGATGCAAAGGAGGTTGAACAGGTCCGCGTCCTCAAGCGCGTACATGCCCGTCCGGTTGGCACGGGTGCCCACCACATCCGCATCGACGATGTCGCCGCCATCGGATGGCGTGCCCGCTGCTGTAACAGTCGCCGCATTGGGACGTTCATTTGCAGGAGCGGAAACGTTGACGCTGACCAAGGCCGAGGTTTCGTTGACTACGCTGTCAACATAGCGCGGACTGAGCGGGTCTGCCGACACATTGCGGAAGAGTTCGCTGGAGACGACGGTTGTGCTGCCCACGGCCTCAAGCTCTTCGACCAGCAGGTTGAACTGATCCGTATCAGTGGGGTCCGCGGTGTTGTGGTCAACCGTCGCCTGCAATCGCTCGCCCCACAGACCAGGGCTGGCCGCGATCAGACCGAGGTTGCCCGTCGCCGTCGCAAGGGTGATCGTCGCGCTGTCTGTGGCCTCGTCGCCATTATGCACCCGTACGATCAACGCATCCGCGCCGCCGTGCTGAAAGAACTGGCTGACCGCGTAACTCATCCGGCTCTGTTGCCAGAGCCCCCCGAAAAGCCGCGAATACTCTGCAAAACTCTGTACCCGGACCGGGGTATCGACCGGCCCGCGCGGGGCTCGCCCAACAAAAGCGGTGATAGAGGTCGCAACCCCCGTGATCGTTCGGACACCGCTGGGAACTTCTTCGATATATACGCCGGGATAGGTCAAGACGGCGGGCATGGGCGCACCTCCTCAAATAGATCGGACCGAATCAAAAATTGCAATGAATTAACTAACGGTAAGTCAGGATCGCCGAACCGCCCCAGCAATAAATTCAATTATACGTTGAACCGGCGGCAACACGCCGATGGGGCGCCGACGCTGCAAAGCAGCATTCACAGCGCTTCTGCGGCGGATCGGTTGCCTAGGTTCTGGACCCATTAATTTGGTTGCCGTCATCTCGGCTGCGTGATTCAAGCCCC
>NZ_JAVAMO010000003.1 GCF_030758345.1 Ruegeria discodermiae | reverse complement strand
GGCCGTTCTACAGCGTGAAGGAAACGCAAAAGACGCAGTCGTGGGGCACTGTCGGATTGTATTCGGGTGGAAACCCTTTCGCCTCGGCTCGTTCGCGTTCCGGGTTTCTGTCTCACCTCCACTCCTTGGTGGTTAAGATGTGCCAGAAACCCTCGCTTAACAAATCGACCTCAACCGCCCAATTGGCGCTGGTGTCAGACAATTACCTGACAACGGACAGGTTTTTCACGGTCCATTTCTAGCTCGTCTCTCAAATCCCGATATCGACAATCGCCCGGGCCAAGATTGGTACCGTCTGCACGTTGAGGCCTGCGATGTTCATGCGGCTGTCGCCAACCATGTAGATGCCATGCTCAAGGCGCAGTTTCTCGACCAGGTCCGGCGCCGCTCCGATACGTGAGAACATGCCACGATGTTGCGCGATAAAGCTGAACCGGTCCGAACCGGACAGGCGCTGCAATTCATCGGCAAGTTGCTGGCGCAGGCCCAGCATCGAGAGACGGACCTCTTCCAGCTCCTGCTGCCAGTCGGCACGCAAATCGGCGTCATTCAGGATCGTGGTCACCACTCGCGCACCGTGATCGGGCGGGAAGGAATAGTTCTGGCGGTTAAGGAAGGCGAGCGTGGATTGGTTCAGACCCACCTGCCCTGCATCCTGGCTGATCGCCATCAGTAGGCCGGTGCGCTCGCGGTAGACTCCGAAATTCTTCGAACAGCTTGCCGCGATCAGGCATTCCTTGACCGAGGAGGCGACCAGCCGCGTCGCTGCCGCGTCTTCCTCCAGCCCATCGCCAAAGCCCTGATAGGCAATGTCGATCATCGCGATCAGGCCCTGTTCGTTGATCAGATCGACGACCGCCTGCCATTCCACCAGGTTGAGGTTCGCACCGGTCGGGTTGTGGCAGCAGCCATGCAGCAGGACCACATCGCCGGGGCGAGCCTGTTTCAGGTCTTCCATCATGCCACCGAAATCCACCCCGCGCGTCTCGGCATCGAAATAGCGATAGGCCACCATTTCCATTCCCAGATAGTTCAGGATCGAGACATGGTTGGGCCAGGTCGGGTTCGATACGAAAATCCGTGCCGAGGGGTTGGCCAAGCGCACCAGCTCAAACGCCTGCCGACAGGCTCCGGTGCCGCCTGGCGTGGCGACGGCAGCGATATTGGCGCGCGGCACAGCGTCGCCGAGGATCAGGTTGATCATTGCGTCCGAATAGGCCGGATCGCCAGCAAGGCCGGTATAGGCTTTTGACTCCTGCTCTTCCCAGACCTTCTGTTCAGCGGCCTTGACCGCGCGCATCACCGGTGTGATGCCCTCGGCATTCTTGTAGACACCAACGCCCAGATCGATTTTCTGGTCGCGGGGGTCTTCGCGATACATCTGCATCAGCGCCAGAATCTTGTCGGCGGGCTGCGGCTTGAGGTTTTCGAACATCAGGTTTCTCCGGTTGCGACGGGCAGGGTGGGGAAGGCCCCCCATTCAGCCCAGGAGCCGTCATAAAGGGAATGGTCGGACTTGCCGAGCCGCTCCAGCGCGAGCGACAGGATGGCGGCGGTCACGCCCGACCCGCAGGTTGTGATCGCGGGTTTCTTGAGGTCCACGCCGGCGCTTTCGAAGATGGCACGGCAGGCCTCGGGCGTTTTCATCGTGCCATCTGCATTCAAAAGCAGGGTATGCGGCACATTGCGTGATCCCGGAATATGGCCCGCGCGCAGCCCTTCGCGCGGTTCGGGGTCTGTACCCGCAAAGCGACCCGAGGGGCGGGCATCGATGATCTCGTGATCGTGCAGCTTGGCGGCGGCAGACACTTGCGTCACATCGCGGATCAGGTGGTTCTGAACCCGCACGGTCATGTGCCGATCGCGCACCACCGGCGGCAGATCTTCGATCTCGCGGCCTTCGGCCTGCCATTTGGGAAATCCGCCATCCAGCACGGCGACATTCATCTGGCCCATCAGCCGGAACAGCCACCAGACCCGCGCCGCAGACATCAGCCCGGCACCGTCATAGACCACCACCTGATGGCCATCCCCGACGCCCATGGCCCGCAGGCGGGACATGAACTTTTCCACTGGCGGGGCCATGTGCGGCAGGTCGGAGCGTCGGTCGGAAATATCGTCGATATCGAAAAACCGCGCGCCGGGGATGTGGGCCTCCTGATATTCGGCTTGGGCATCGCGGCCCTGTTGCGGCAGGTACCAGGACCCGTCCAGCACTCGCAGGTCGGGATCCTTGAGATGCGCCGCCAACCAGTTGGTGGATACCAGAGTTTTCGGATCGTCCTGCATCAGAGCCTCCGCCGTTGCCGCAAATTGGGCTTATACAAGCGGGTACTCTCACGCAAGGCGTGATCAGCCCGGACTAGCCATGATCCTTGAGCAAACGCTGCTTCTGACGCGACCAGTCGCGTTTTGCCTGGGTTTCGCGCTTGTCATGGGTTTTCTTACCCTTGGCGATGCCAATCTTCAGCTTGGCGATGCCCTTGTGATTGAAATAGAGCACCAGAGGCACCAGCGTCATGCCCTTGCGCTGGGTGGCGTTCCACAGATTGGACAGCTCTTTGCGCGAGACAAGCAGTTTGCGCCGCTGCCGTTCCTCATGTTTGAACGACTTGGCCTGCTCATAAGGCGCGATATAGGAGTTCACCAGCCACAGCTCGCCCTCTTCCACCGCTGCGTAGCTTTCGGCGATGTTCGAGCCCCCCGCGCGCAGCGATTTGACCTCGGATCCTTCCAGCATGATGCCGCATTCGATGTCGTCCTCGATCGCATAATCATAGCGCGCGCGCCGGTTTTCGGCGATCACCTTATAGTTGGGGTCTGTTTTCTGCTTGGCCATGGGGCGCAGATTTAGGCGGGCTTGCCCTCGGGTGCAAGCCATGTCGCATCCGGGGGTGGTTTCGGCCTGCTCAGGTCGCAAATTGGCAAGCGGCGGGTGGTTCGGGCTGACAGGCTGGCCTCATGACCCATTTGCATATTCCTCAGAGACTGGATCGCCGGGCCACCGGCTGCGACCTCGTCGCCTGAACCGCTCTGCGGGCCAAAGGCCCTTGAGCGTGACGGATGACGGCAAGAGTTGGAAATGCAAATGACGGGTTCCCCAAGGCTGCGGCTGGCCATCGATATCGGTGGCACCTTTACCGATACGGTTCTGGTTTCCGGAGAGGACAGGATCGTTGGCGCGACCAAGACGCTGACGACCCATGGCAACCCCGCCGAAGGTGCGATGCAAGGCGCGCAACATGTGCTGGCGCAGGCTGGGCATGACCTTGGCGATCTGTCGGGATTCATCCATGGCACCACGCTGGCCACCAATGCGCTGATCGAAAAGCGCGGGGCACGGGTGGCCACCATCACCACCGAGGGCTTTCGCGACATTCTGGAGATCGCCTATGAGAGACGCTATGCACAATATGACCTAAGCTTGGAGAAGCCCGATTTTCTGGTGCCCCGCGACCGGGCCTTCACGATCCCCGAGCGCATGGCCGTCGATGGCAAAGTGTTGCGTCCGATTGACGAGACGGCGGTCGATCCCTTGGTGAAGAAGCTGGAGGCAAGCGGGGTCGAGGCGGTGGCGATCTGTCTGCTGCATTCTTATGCAAACCCCAGCCACGAACACCGTTTGCGCGCGCTGCTGCGGGCAAAGCGCCCCGATCTGACGATCTCGATCTCATCCGATGTCAGCCCCGAAGCGCGCGAGTTCGACCGGCTGAGCACCACCGTGGCAAATGCCTATATCCAGCCGCTAATGGCCTCTTATTTGGATCGATTGCAGGCTCTGTTTAAGGCCCAAGGGCTGCAATGTCCCATCCTGATGATGACGGCAGGCGGGGGGATGTGCACGCTTGAAACGGCTAGGCGATTTCCGATCCGGCTGGTCGAGTCCGGACCGGCAGGCGGTGCGGTGCTCGCTGCTCATATCGCGGCGCAAGCCGGGCTGGATCAGGTTCTGTCGCTGGATGTCGGCGGAACCACGGCCAAGCTCTGCCTGATCGACAAGGCGCAGCCGCAAAGCGCGCGCCAGTTCGAGATCGGGCGCGCGGCGCGTTTCATCAAAGGCTCCGGCATGCCGGTGCGTATCCCGGTGATCGAGATGATCGAGATCGGCGCCGGGGGTGGTTCCATCGCCGCGGTCGACCGGCTGGGACGGCTGACAGTTGGTCCCAAAAGCGCTGGATCAGAGCCTGGTCCTGCGGCGTTCGGGCGTGGCGGCATCGCCCCCACGGTGACGGATGCCGATATCGAATTGGGGTTCCTGCGACCCGAAGGCTTCGCCGAGGGGCGGATCGCGATTGACCCGGCGGCGGCGCGCGCAGCGCTTGCGGATCAGATCGGCGCACCGCTTGATCTGAAGGTGACCGAGGCCGCAGATGGGGTCAGTCGCATCGTTCAGGAAAGCATGGCCTCGGCGGCGCGGATGCATGCTGTGGAATCGGGCAAGGATTTGAGCAGCCGTATATTGATTGCGTTTGGCGGCAACGGACCGCTGCATGCCGGCCGGGTCGCGCGCTCTGCTGGGGTGACACGCATCCTGATTCCGCCCAACCCTGGCGTCGGGTCCGCAGTCGGCTTCCTGTTCGCGCCAGTCTCGTTTGAAATCGTGCGATCCCGATACGCGCATCTTGAGAGTATGGACCTGTCGCAGATCAATAAGCTGTTTGACGAGATGATGGCCGAAGCAGGCGCTGTCGTTGCGCAAGGCGCGGGAGAGGCTATGCGGACCACCCAACGCAGCGCCTTCATGCGCTATGGCGGGCAGGGTCATGAAATCGAGATCGCGCTGCCGGACCATGCCCTGACCGATACCGATCTGCCTGACCTGATCTCTGCTTTCGAGGGCGAATACAGCAGGCAGTTTTCCAGGCCGGTGCCGGGGATGACGATCGAAATCCTGAACTGGTCGGTGCGGGTGTTCACCGATCGCCCGGCCGCAAAAGTTATCCGTAAAATCCCAATGCTTAGAGACTACTCATGCGAGGAAACCACGTGGATCACCAGCGACCTGGATGGAACACCGCAACGGGCCGCACATGTCGCCCGCGCTGACTTGCGGCCCGGAGATCTACTGCACGGCCCCGCGCTGATCACTGAGCCCCAGACCACGACCCTTGTGTCCAGCGACTTCACCGCGCAGGTCGATGCGATGGGCAATCTGGTGCTGACCCGCCGCCCGACAGGAGGTGTTGCATGACAAACGCCCATTCCCCCGCACGGTTGCAGGTCATGTGGAACCGCCTTCTGGCCGCGGTCGAGGAGCAGGGCCAAACCCTGATCCGCGCCGCCTTCAGCCCGATTGTGCGCGAATGCGGTGATATCTCGGCTGGGCTTTTCGATGCGCGGGGCCGGATGCTGGCGCAGGCGGTAACCGGAACGCCGGGCCATATCAACACGATGGCCGAGGCGGTGAAACACTTGATGCGGCGCTTTCCCACCGCGCAGATGCAACAGGGCGACATCTACATGACCAACGACCCGTGGCTGGCCTCCGGGCATCTGAATGACTTTCTGTTGCTTATGCCCGCCTTCCGGCAGGGCGGGGTGGTCGGCTTCACCGCCTGTACCTCGCATCTGGTCGATCTGGGTGGGCTGGGCATGGGGCCGGAAGGGTCGGATATCTATGACGAGGGGCTGCTGATCCCGCCCTGCAGGCTGGTGTCGCAAGGCGCGATGAACGCGAACCTGATGGAGATCATCCGCGCCAACAGCCGGGAACCTATAGCGAATGAAGGCGATATCTATGCCCTGATCGCCTGCTGCGAGGCTGGGGCAAACCGTCTGGTCGAGACGATGGAGGAATTCGGCCTCGACGATCTGGAGGAACTGGGGGGCTATATCATCGATACCTCCAGGAGGGGCACGCTGGAGGCCATCGCAAACGTGCCGAACGGGGTCTATCGCAATGTGTTGCGGACCGATGGCTATGAGAGCGAATTGGAGCTGCATGCCACACTGACAGTCTCTAACACTGGCATGCATGTGGATTTCACCGGGACGTCGGGCTGTTCTGGCAAGGGCATCAACGTGCCGCTTAACTACGCGACGGCCTATACGGTCTTTGCGCTGCGCTGCATTGTCGGGCCGGACATTCCCAACAATGCAGGCTCGCTGGCACCGTTCACCGTTGATGGTCCCGCCGGGTGCATCCTGAACGCGCAGCGGCCCGCGCCGGTGGCTATGCGCCATACGCTGGGGCAGTTGACGCCCGATCTGGTCTTTGGCTGTCTGCATCAGGCGCTGCCCGATCTGGTTCCCGCCGAAGGCGCCTCCTGTATGTTCGATCTACCCATGCGGCATACGCCCGAGGTGGCGCGGGCGGGTGGACGCAGCTTTGCCATCGAGCCGGTCCACAATGGTGGTACCGGCGCGCGGCCCTATGCGGATGGCCTGTCGACCACCGCCTATCCCTCGGGTGTTTATGGCTCGCAGGTCGAGATCACCGAAGCGGTCGCCCCGGTCACCATCTGGGCGCGCGAGTTGCGTCCAGATTCCGGTGGTGCAGGCACCTATCGGGGCGGATTGGGGCAGCGGATCGAAATGTCCTCGGCCAATGGTGCGCCGTTTTTGGTGTTTCTGTCGGTCGAACGTCTCAAACACCCGGCTCTGGGCCGCGCGGGCGGGCATCCGGGCGCAGCGGGCCGCATTCGCCTGCGCGGCGCAACCAAAGACATCCCTGGCAAATGCGAGCTGCGTGTCGGACCCGAGGATCACCTGATCTTCGAGACCCCCGGCGGCGGCGGGTTTGGCCCACCCGACAAGCGCGATGCAGACGCCATCGCGCTTGATCTGAAGCGCGGGCTAGTCACCGAAGCGGGGGTGAGGCGCGATTACGAAGGGGGTAAGAAATGACCTGCCCGGTTCCATATGTGGCCGCGATGGCCCCATATACGCTTGCCGATCTCGGCGGCGATCTGATCTCGATGGCGCAAAATGAAAGCGCCTTTCCTCCAAGCCCGAAGGCGCTGGCCGCCGCCCAGGACGCCTTGACGCAAACGCAGCTTTACCCCGATCCCGATTGGGTTGATCTGCGCCAGGCAATTGCGGAAACACACCAGTTAGACCCTGATATGATCCTGTGTGGCGCAGGATCGATGGAATTGACCGGCTGTCTGATCCGGGCCTATGCGGGTGATGGCCGCGCGGTTTTGGGCACCGAATACGGTTATGCGTTTGTGGCCTCCGCCGCGTTGCAGGCGCAGGCGGTTTACCGGCAAGTGCCGGAATCGGGGCTGACCGTGTCGATCGACGCGATCCTCGATAATGTAACCCCGGATGTGGCCGTGGTTCTTCTTTGCAATCCGGGGAACCCAACTGGCACGATGGTGCCGAGTGTCGAGGTCTTGCGCCTGCGCGCCGACCTGCCGGAGCATGTGCTGTTGGTGGTTGATCAGGCCTACGCCGAATTTTGCGATGCGTCCAATGACCCTTCCGGGATTTTTGCTTTGGCACAACGCGGCGATACGGTGATCCTGCGCACGTTTTCAAAGGCCTACGGGCTGGCGGGCGCGCGGGTGGGCTGGGGCTGTTTTCCGCCCGCTATTGCAGCGCAGGTTCGCAAACTGCTCAACCCCAACAACATCGCCGCCGTATCGCAGATGATGGCCGCGGCGGCGATGCGCGACCGGGCGCATATGCAAGAGATCGTGCGTAGAACCGAAGCCATCCGCAACCCGTTTGCTAGTCGCTGTCGCGCGCTCGGACTTGACGTGCCGCACAGCCATACGAATTTTGTTCTGCTCAGGTTCGGCAGCGTTGATCAGGCGGCGGAGGTCGATCAGGCGCTCAGGCGCGCCGGTCTGCTGATGCGCGGCATGGCGGGTTATGGCCTGCCAGACTGCCTGCGGGCCACGATCTGCGACGCAGCGGTGATGGAGCGCGCGCTGTCCATTTTGAAGGAGGCATTGTCATGACCGCTGAAAACCGGGGATTGGCGCGGATCGGGGTTTTGGTGCCCTACACCAACACCAATCTTGAACCGGACCTGATGCGGATGCGGGTGCCGGGCACGACGCTGCATGCCCAGCGTATGGGTGGGTATGATGTGGATGAGATCCCCGGATCGGACCAGATGGCCGGACTGGGCGCCTCTGATATCAGCCATGATCTGCGGATGATCGCGGGGGTGCGCCCGGATATCGTGCTCTATGGCTGCACCAGCGCTACCCTGTCTCACGGACCGACATTCGACACTAAACTGGCGAAATCCATCATTGATACCTGTCAGGCAAAATGTGTGACAGCCGCCGGTGCGCTTGTTGCCGCGCTTCAGGCGCTGGGGGTTCGGCGCATCGGGTTTTCTTCGCCCTATCTGGGCGAGATCAATCAGCAGGCGGTGCGTTTTTTGGAAAGCAAAGGGATAGGCACATTACGCTGCGCTGATATCGGCCGTGCGCTTGGCAATTACGGGCAGGGCGAATTGACGCCTGCTGAGATTCACGACCTGGCCCTTCGGGCCGATCACGCGCAGGCAGAGGCGATTGTCCTCTCCTGCACCGATATGCGGTCGGTTGAAGTGGTCGAAATGATTGAGGAGGCCCTGGACAAACCGGTCGTCACCTCCAATCAGGCGATGATGTTCTGCGTGATGCGGGCGCTGGGCCTGCCCCGGCATTCTACGCTGCCGGGGCGGTTGTTTGAGTGTCTGTGACGGTTCAGACGGCCCCTTCGTACTCGCCCCGCGCGGGATAATTGTTGGTAATCGCAAAATCCAGCGCGCCCACGAGTTCCGAGAAATGCGGCCGTACAAACGGCATGGTCTGAACTGAGCCATAGTAAAGCGTCTGCTGCGGGGTCACCATGAACAGGCCCGGCTCGGAAAACAGCGCCGGTTCCTCGATCCCGATCGAGGTCTTGCCGCGTGAGGTCGAGATATAGAGCCCCCATTCCCGCGCTTTTTCCAAAGGTAGATCATAGCCGAAGCGCAGCTTGGTTGCGCCGATCTTGTCGACCATCTCACGCGTCCGCTCTTCGCCATCGGAACTGAGAGCGACGGTCTTCACGCCGCGTTCCGCGAAATCGTCTACCCGCTTTTCTAGCTCAGTAAGGTAGGTGGCGCAGAGCGGGCAATGCAGACCGCGGTAGAAACAGATTACGGTTCCCTTGTCCGACCCGTCCGTGGCGAGATCGAATTGGCCATGGTCCAGCGTTGGGACGGACAGATCGGGGGTTTTCTGGCGCGGCATCAGCATGTTTTGGTCTCCTGTAAGTGGGGCTTGCCGATGGAGATAGCGCAAGTTAAGATCAGGAAAATATCAAAAACATGATCAAGACCCCGAAACATGGACCGCCTTTCTGCTCTCATGTCGCGATTTACCCTCTCCGTGCGCTCCTGTGCGATAGAGGAGGCGAATTTCGTGATCATCGCAGAGGCGCGCAACAGCCGCCCCGCATATCTGATCTACAGCGCGGGGGAAGAACTGGGCTTGCTAGAGCCTGACAAAAGTGCGGTTTTGCTGAGCGCACGTGTCACATGGGGAGGGCCGCAGAACCCGTTGCTGGCGGCATTGCCTGATGAGGTTCGCCAGGACCTGACCAACGACCTCGAGATGCAGGCGATAGTTGATCTGCTTCTCGCCGAACAAACAGCCGCGCGTTGCGGGTCGGCCTCGGTTCTAAACCGGCTGGGCGAGGTGTTGCTGGTCCGGCTGATGCGTCGCCAGATCGAACAGGGAGAGATGCAGGTGGGCCTGTTGGGTGGTCTGGCAGATTCCCGGTTGAGTCGGGCCATCGTTGCGATCCATCACCAGCCCGGGCATGACTGGCGGGTCGATCTTCTGGCGCAGGAGGCGGGTCTGTCGGTCAGCCGCTTTGCCGAGCTTTTTCGCCGGTCGGTGGGTACCACGCCGCTCGCTTATTTGCGGAGATGGCGATTGACCCTTGCGCGACAGGATCTCGAAAGGGGCGACCGTGTGCAGCGGGTCGCAAACAGATACTGTTACGGTTCGCCCGAGGCCTTGAGCCGCGCGGTTTCGCAGGAATATGGGCAGACCCCGATCCAGATCAGGAAAGCGGCCGCCGCTCAAAACGACGCGTTTCCAGTCAGCTAAGAGCCCTGAGGGTGGCTGCGATCAGATATTTGTCGTGACCCACCTTTGCGCCGAAACCGTCTCCCGCAATTTAAACCGCACTCAGGTGGTGCCATATCGGCTCATCATCATCTCGACGGCGCTTTCCACAACCTTTGCCATTTGCGCCTCGCTCAGGATGTCACCCCCCAGGATCACCGGCCAGAAGGCCTTGGCCTTGAGCAGAGCGAGGAACTGTTCGGCGGCCTCGTCGGGTTCATCTACGCTAAGCTGCCCGTCGGCAGTCGCATCACGCAGCATCTCGGCAAAGACCCGTTTCGAATCGATCTTGCCTTGAACCGACGCGGCGAGTTGCGGATTGCGCAGATTTTCGCTGATAAGCAGCCGGGCGATGGCCATCACCTCGGGCGAGGTCAGCAGGTGCCCTTCGGCCCGGGCGAGGTCGGTCAACTGGTCGCGGATGTCGCGGTCAGGGTCGTAGGCCATGCACAGCGCGTCGGCGAATTTCTCATAGAAGAGATGGACGATCGACTGGTACAGCTTTTCCTTGCTTTCGAAATACTTATATACCGTGCGCTTGGAGACCTGGGCGCGCGCTGTGATGCGATCCATGCTGGCCGCGGCAAAGCCCTTTTCCTGGAACTCGGCCACGGCGGCATCAATGATCTGCGCGTGCTTCAACGCATTGAAAGTGTCGCAGCTTGTCATACCTTCCACCTATAAGGCCAAGCTTCGGCATGGGTCAAATGGCGGCGTAAACTTGTGAGTTTACAGTCGCGCATCTCTTAAGTAGAGTAAACCTGCCAGTTTACCCGATGCGGGAAACAAGCGTGAACAGGAGATCCCTCATGGCACTGACGTTGAAATTGAACGGCGAGACACGAGATGTCGTCGCCGAGCCGGGCACCCCTTTGCTATGGGTTATCCGCGATGAACTGAAGCTGACCGGCACCAAATTCGGCTGCGGCGTCGCCTCCTGCGGGGCCTGTACCGTACATCTGGATGGAGAGCCGGTGCGGTCCTGTCAAACCTATGTCGAAGATGTGGAAGATGCCGAAATCACCACCATTGAGGGCCTTAACAGTGATATCTCGGCCGCTGTGCAGCAAGCCTGGACCGAGCTGGACGTGGTGCAATGCGGCTATTGCCAGTCGGGTCAGATCATGTCGGCGGTTGGGTTGCTGAGCGAAAATGCCAAGCCCACCGTCGAAGAGATCGACCTCTATATGGATGGCAATGCTTGCCGCTGCGCCACCTACCAACGCATCCGTGCCGCGATCCAGCGCGCATCCGATATCATGGAGGCCTGATATGACCTTGAACACATCACGCCGAGGGTTCCTCAAAAGCGCGGCCGCCGCTGTTGCCGTTCTCTATGTCGGGGCCCGCCCGGACGGGGCCATCGCCGCAGCGAATGCGGATGGCGCTATGCTCAATCCCTTCGTCAAGATCAGCTCTGACGGGACTGTCACCGCCATCGTCAAGCATTTCGAAAAGGGACAGGGACCCGCGACCGGTCTAACCACGTTGATCGCCGAGGAGCTGGGCGTTCCCATCGAAGATGTAGACTATGAATTCGCGCCCTCCGATGCCGGGACTTATAACAACTTGCTCTTTGGTCCGTTCCAGGGCACGGGCGGATCGACGGCCATGGCGAACTCGTTCATGCAGTATCGTCAAGCCGGTGCTGCGGCGCGGGACATGTTGCTGCAAGCCGCCGCAAATGTCTGGGATGTCGATATGGCCGAGCTGTCGCTAGAGGACGGCGTCATCAAGGGGGCCGGGCACGAAGCGCCGCTGGCCGAATTTGTCCGGGCCGCTGCCGGGATCACGCCCGCAGCCGAGCCGCGCCTGAAAGACCCCTCAGAGTTCAGGCTGATTGGCAGCGCCAATGTGCGCCGCAAGGACACGCCGCCTAAGATCAATGGCACGGCCATGTATGCGATGGACCTGCATCTGGACAATCAGATGGTCGTCGTGATCGCACATAGCCCGCGCATGGGCGGCCTTGTCGCCAGCTTCGACGAATCCGATGCCAAGGGCATCAAAGGCTTCATCCGTGCCGCAGAACTGCCCAACAAGGCCAGCGTTGCCGTGTTTGCAGAAAACACCTGGGCCGCATTGCAGGCGCGCGATGCACTGTCGGTAGAGTGGGATTTCTCGGCCGCCGAGGCGCGGTCCTCGGACGCGATCCGCGATCAGTTGATCGCCGCCGTGACTGCCGACCCGGAGTATAACGTGTCGGGCACTGATCAGGCTGAAGTCGCGGCCAGGATCGACGGTGCGTCAACAGTGCTGGATGAGACATTCTACTTCCCGCTGCTAGCCCATGCCCCGATGGAACCACTGACCTGCACTATTGAGGCGACCGCAGATGGCGGTGTCCTGCTGCATGACGGCTGTCAGATGCCCACGGGCCCGCATATGGCGCTGTCGCAGATCCTGCAATTGCCGATGGAGAAGGTGCAGATCAACACCCTGTTTGCCGGCGGATCCTTTGGGCGCCGTGCAACGCCTGACGCGGATTATCAGGTAGAGGCCGCGCTCGCTTTTGCGGTGACCGACCGGACCCGACCGGTGAAACTGGTCTGGTCGCGTGAGGATGACATCACCGGCGGCTATTACCGCCCGGCTTTTGCCCACCGGGTACGCGTGGGGCTGGACGACAGCGGCAATATCGTTGGCTGGGACCACCGGATCGCCGGTCAGTCGATCATGAAGGGCACCCCGTTCGAAAGCTTCATCGTTCATGACGGCGTCGATCACAGCTCGATCGAAGGTGTCCCGGATTCGCCCTACAACATCCCTGGTCAGTTTGTTGGCCTGACCGATGTGGCCAAGGCGACAACGGTTCTGTGGTGGCGTTCGGTGGGGCATACCCATACGGCCTATGTCATGGAAAGCATGATCGACATGGCCGCCAAGGCCGCCGGTCGCGATCCGGTCGATTTCCGGCTGGCTCTGCTGGAGGGCGGCGATAAGGATCAGGCGCGGATTGCCGGGGTTCTGAAGCTGGCCGCAGACAAGGGTGGCTGGGGCAAGGCGGCCGAGGGCCGGACGCAGGGCATCGCGGTGCACAAGTCCTTTGACAGCTACGTCGCGGAAGTGGTCGAGATATCGGGCGACGCCGACACCGGCGTGCAGATCGAAAAGGTCACCTGCGCGGTCGATTGCGGCATCGCGGTGAACCCCGATGTGATCAAGGCCCAGATGGAAGGTGGCATCGGCTACGGCCTGGGTCACGCCATGCGGGACGAGATCACGCTGACGGACGGCGAGGTGGATCAATCCAACTTCCCGGATTACGAGCCGCTGCGCATCGGGGATATCGGCGCTATCGAGGTGCATATCCTACCCTCGACCGAACCGCCGACCGGCGTTGGTGAGCCGGGCACGCCGCCTTCGGCCCCGGCTCTGGCCAATGCGATTGCCGCGACGGGGCTCCGGGTCACAGCCTTGCCGATGATCAATAACGGCGTGGAATTCATGTAACGCCAACAGCACCGTCGGCCTTGCTGGCGGTGCCTTTATCCACCCAGAGGGTGGCGCGAGAGCAGTCGGAACCTGCCAACCTCTGCCGCGCCCATCAGGCACAGGTCGGAGATCGGGTAGGGGTTGGGAACGCAGCCTTCGAAATACCCAGCCAGCACGGGTTGTAGCTGGTCCTGTTCATCTTGCCGCAGCGGTCCGGTCAGGGTCATGTGAAACTGGAACGCCTCCATCACAAACGGATATCCCCATTGATCCAGCAGCGCGCGCTGCTGTGGGGTCAGACGGTCGGGATTGCGCTTGGCGCGCTCTTCGACGCTCAAAGGCGCGCGCCATGTATTGGTCGCCTCGATGACCTGCGCCGCCAGATCATTGAGCGGTCGGGTTTCACCGCCCGGGCGAAAGGCCAAAAACGGGCCCAGCGAGGCTACCGACATCCGGTCCAGCGTTACTGGGCTCAATTTGCGCGCAAGATCGTCTGTCATGTCCCGAAGACTGTCGAGGGTCATACCCTGCGCCGGACGGAAAGGTGGGCGCAATGTGCCATGAAACCCATACTTTCTAGGTCGCGCTGTTAGTTTGCGATTCGAACTAGGTAGCCCATCCAACGCGGCAGGCACCGGAGTAAGGCCCGAAATCGAGTCCCAGCCGAGCCATTGAGCGGCCTTTTCGGCCAGTATTCCGCGCGGGGGCGTGTGAAATACTGCGTATCTACTGTAATTGTTCATTTTCGCCCTGGTGCCGTCGCCCGAGTTTTTCCTATAACTATTTGTAAATAATGGAAAACCTGTTTGTTTGATACAAGAATTATCCCGACTTACGGGAATCCCCGTATTTTCGACTCAACGGAAAATAGGTTAACACTGTCATCAGAGGTATCATAAGTGATGCGCCCCCAGCTCACACCTCCCCAAACAGGGACTGATCAATTACCGGTCAGTCCCTGTTGACTTTTCAGGACCCCTCCGATCACCCGCCTGCAATCACAACGTCAGTGCCCCAATCAGCGCAGGCCGCATTCAACTTGGCCGAAACTGGCCTGTCGGTGATGAAACAGTCCAACGCGCCCAATGTGGTGATCCGCGCCGGGGCGTTGCGTTGCAGCTTGGTGTGGTCGGCAACCAAGATCACCTGTCGGGACTGGCGAATGATGCTGCGGCTGACGCCCACTTCGCGAATGTCGAAATCCAGCAAATCTCCGTCCGGATCGAGTGCTGAGCAGCCGATGACCGCGTAGTCGAACTTAAACTGCTGTATGACATCAGTGGTGATGGTGCCAACAAGGCCCCCATCGGCCCGGCGCAACGTGCCACCGGTCACATTGACCTGACAGCCCGGGTTGGCGGCCAGAATGTTGGCGACGTTCATGTTGTTGGTCACCACAAGGATGTTCTCGTGGCTCAGAAGTTCCCCGGCAACTGCCTCGGTCGTGGTGCCGATATTAAGGAAGATCGAACAATCATTGGGCAGCCGCGCGGCGCAGGCGCGGGCGATGTCGATCTTGCCCGCATGGTTCAGCCCGCGCCGTTCTTCATAGCCGATATTGCTTGTGCCCGAGGGGAGAACCGCCCCGCCATGCACCCGGTCCAGCTTGCCGGCCTCGGACAACTCGGTCAGGTCGCGCCTGATGGTCTGCAGCGTCACGCCAAAATGCTGCGCCAGCCCTTCGACCGTGACCTTGCCATCGCGGCGGGCGATCTCGATAATCTCGGGATGGCGGAATGTCTGGGCCAATTCAGTCTCCTGTCACAGCAGCCCGCAGTGGCTGATGCATCTTGCACGGGGCTTTTCTCGGATTGCTATCACAGAAGACCCATAAATAAAGCAAAAAGGCGTTTAAACGAAATCAAATATCTTCCTTTTTGTTCGTTTTTTTGAGATAGAGCGCCATGGGAATAGATTCGGCCCAGGAGGCTCTGATGTCGACAGATGGCGAGACAGGCGTTTGCGATCTTTTTATCATTGGCGGCGGCATCAACGGCTGCGGCATTGCACGCGACGCGGCCGGGCGCGGCTATTCAGTGACGCTGGCCGAGATGAACGATCTTGCCTCGGCAACCTCATCAGCTTCGACCAAGCTCTTTCATGGCGGGTTGCGCTATCTTGAATATTTCGAGTTCCGGCTGGTCCGCGAGGCACTGATCGAGCGTGAGACGCTTCTGAAAGCGATGCCGCATATCTCCTGGCCGATGCGCTTTGTGCTGCCTTATCACAAGGATATGCGGTTTGAGAGCGAGACGCCGACGTCGAAACTGCTAAACCTCTTCATGCCCTGGATGAAGGGGCGCCGACCGGCCTGGCTGATCCGGCTGGGGCTGTTCCTTTATGACAATCTGGGTGGACGCAAAATCCTGCCGGGGACCTCGTCGCTCCGGCTGCGGGAAAGCGCTGAGGGCAAGCCGCTCAATCCCAAGTTCGAAAAGGCCTACGAATACTCCGATTGCTGGGTCGAAGATGCTCGCCTTGTGGCGCTGAACGCGCGCGATGCCGAGGCGCGCGGGGCAAAGATCATGACCCGTACCAAGGTGCTCAGCGCTAAGCGCGCGGATGACCTGTGGCATGTGACGATCGAAACCCCCGATGGCGAAACTCGCATCATCCATACCCGCATGCTGGTTAACGCTGGAGGCCCATGGGTCGGTGACATCATTCATACCAAGATCCATATCAACAGCCGCGCGGATGTCCGCCTAGTGCGCGGCAGCCATATCGTGACGAAGCGTCTCTATGATCATGACAAGTGCTACTTCTTTCAGGGTACAGACGGTCGGATCATCTTTGCGATCCCGTATGAAACCGACTTCACCCTGATCGGCACCACCGATGCCGAGCATCACGATCCCCATGACAAGCCGCGCTGCACGCCCGAGGAACAGGCTTATCTGCTGAACTTCGCTAACCAGTATTTTCAGACCCAGCTGAGCGATGCCGATGTGGTCTGGACCTATTCCGGTGTGCGCCCGCTTTACGATGACGGCGCCAGCTCGGCGACAGCCGCGACGCGGGATTACAAACTCAAGGTTGAGGCCTCAGGCGGCGCGCCCGTTCTAGACGTCTTCGGTGGCAAGATCACCACCTATCGACGGCTCGCGGAATCGGCGCTTGAGAAGATCACCGAGCATCTGCCGAACCCGAAAGGCCCATGGACCGCTGGCGTGCCGCTGCCGGGGGGCGATTTCCCGGTGGACGGGTTTGATCGGCTGGTTAGTGACCTTGCACGGGACTATCCGTTCCTCGGCCCCTACCACGCATTTCGTCTTGTCCGGGCCTATGGCACCGAGGCCAATGCAGTAATGGGCGATGCCAAAAGCCCCGAGGATCTGGGGCAGGATTTCGGTGCGACCCTCACCGAGCGTGAAGTGGTCTGGATGATGACCCATGAATATGCGCGCCGCGCCGAAGACGTGGTCTGGCGGCGGACCAAGCTGGGTTTGCGGATGAGTGGCGAGCAGGTCGAGCAGCTTGACGCATGGATGCAGCAGCGCCAGAACGGTGAGGTGCCCGGCGACGCCGCATGACAGATGGCGAGCGATCCGGCGATGACCAGACAGGAGCCGTTTGCCACGATGATCGCCAGCCTGATGATGTATCGGCGTCCCGAGTTGGACGGGGCGATTGCCCGGTATTGGGGTCTGATACGGGCCAATCTTGCCTTGTCAGGCGTCACCGCTCCGCAGGAATTGTCTCAGGAGGCCGAAGAATTTGCGGTCTGGACCGATCCGGAACTGGTGCTGAGCCAGACCTGTGGCATGCCCTATCGTCTCTGGCTGAAGGACAAGGTCGAACTGGTCGGAACGCCTGACTTCGGGGTTGAAGGCTGTGCGCTCGGTTATTACCGCTCTGTGCTGGTTGTGCGCGCGGATGACAGCCGGAACCGGGTCGAGGCCTTCGAGGCCGCGATATTCGCTTTCAATGAGAGTTTTTCGCAATCCGGCTATGCCGCGCCGTTTGCGCATACAATGACGCGAGACTTCTGGTTCGAACACAGGCTGCACACCCATAGCCATCTGAACTCGGCGCGCGCTGTTGACGAGGGCAAAGCCGATATCGCCGCGCTGGATGCGGTGAGCTGGCGGTTGATCAAGGCTCATGAGCCTTTTGCGGAAAAGCTGCGCGTTTTGGACCAGACAGAGCCGACCCCGGGCCTGCCGCTGATTACGGCAAAGGGACAACCCGCCGATAGGATCTTTGACGCGGTGCAAGTTGCCATATCGCTATTGGACGATGCTGATCGCCGCCTTCTGGGGCTGAAAGGGATCACCCGCATCCCGCGTGAGGCCTATCTCTCCATCCCGAACCCGCCTGAAACCGCCAGCGATTGAGCGCGCTTACAGTGGTTCACACAGCAGGGGTAGCAGATCGGATACGCGACTTTCTGCCTGTGTTAGACCCAAAACACGGTCGCTGACCGCAATCGCGCGGGTCTCACCCAGACAGGGCGCGGCGAAGGACATGTACTTTCCGATGATCTCCTCCTCGGACATGGGAACTTCCACCCCGCCGCGTGCATGCGTATCGCTAGAGCGCAGCACCTGGCCATCCGATGTCTCGACCTCTGCATCAGCGGTGCGGCAGGCCGGGAAACGGGCGTTGTGACCCTCGGTTTCGGCCACTTCGATCCGCTGTATCAGGGCGGCGACCACCGGGTCTGTCAGACCCGCCCCGGAAATCTGCGCAACGCCGATCTGCCCATGCACCATCTGGCTGGCAACGGCAAAGCGCAGCGAATACTGCGCTTGCGACGTGGTTTCGGGCATGCCGGGAAACAGGCAGGCGGCCTCGTGAAAGCTGTTGATCCGAGCGCGGGTGATCTGCTCGTGGGTCAGGCCATGGTCCTGCATGATGCGGGCAACGGCATCTATGGCGGCATGCGCCCAGCGGCAGATCGGGTAGGGTTTGATATATTGCTGCTCCATCTGCCAGACTTGGCCGAGATCATTCCAATGCGGCTCTATATTGGCATCTTCGACGGTAATCGCGGGCGCGCCGGTAAAGCCGCGCTCGGCAAGGATAGCGGCAGAGATACCGACCATCGCGCCCCAGCCGGAGCCATCATGGAGCATGGTCGGGTTGGCAATCTCGCGCATCATCTGTGATCGGGGGCCATGATATTCGGCGATGCCAAGCGCCTGTCGCAGTTGATCCGCCGAATGTCCCCGCAGCCGCGCGGCCACCGCTGCCACGCCAAGGGCGTTCCACGCGCCCGACGTGTGGTAATCGCTGACCGAGGCATGCAGCGCCAGACCCGCCCGCCCGGCGATCTCGTAGCCGATGGTGATGGCGGCCAATGCGTCGCGCCCGCTGAGATCCGGCAGATGCTGTGCCAGCGCGGCAAGCGCGGGAATGACAGCGACGCCGATATGGCCCTTGACCGGATTGAACCCGTCATGCGCGTCCAGATTGTCGGTCTGCGTCGCTGCAGCATAAGCTGCACCCGCCATGCTGACTTTGCGCCCGTCAAACAGCATTCTTGCAGCATGACCGGGATCATTACTGGCATAAAGCAAGTCTGCTGTGTCGCGCGCGATCACACCGGCTTCCATCGGGGTTGAGGCTGCGACGATACCGAGCGTGTCCAGCATCATGAGCGCGGCCGCATGCAGGGCGCTGTCGGGGATGTCCGACGGTTTCAAATGCAGGGCGAAGTCTGCGATCCTGTTGAAACGCTCGGTCATGGTCGTTCTCCCTGATCAGTTGCGCAAATGAAGGCCCTCTGGATCGAAGGGCGGCGTGGCAAGGCGCGTCGCCCGATGCGGCTTGCCGAGAATGAAAATCTCCACCTCATCGCCGGGGCTGGCCAGCACGGGGTCGGCAAACCCGATCGCAAGGGACTGGCCAACCGAATAGCCATAAGCGCCCGAGGTGACCCGACCGACCGGACGGCCATCGGGCAGAAAAATCGGCTCACCGCCGCTGGCATCGGCGTCATGGTTGGCCTCGACCGCAAAGACCGACAGCACCTCGCGCGGTGCGTTGTCCTTGATCTGCAGGTAGGCCTCCTTGTTGAGGAAATCCTTGTCGAGCTTGATCAGACGCTCCAGCCCGACTTCTTGTGGCCAGTATTCGGGGCTGTATTCCCGCCCCCAGGAGCCATAACCCTTTTCGATCCGCAACGCCCCCAGGGCGCGCCCGCCGACCGGCCCGCCGCCAAGGTCGTGCGCAGCCTCCAATAGCGCTGTATAGAGCCTGATTTGATCCCCTTCGGCGCAATGCAGCTCCCATCCCAGATCGCCAGTGAAGCTGACACGGATGGCAAGGCACGTAACGCCCGCCACCTCGATTGTTGCCGATCGCATGAAGCGGAAGGCGTCGTTGGACAGGTCGGCATTGGTCAGCCGCTGCAGCAAGTCACGCGCCTTTGGTCCGGCGACGTTGAACCCGGCAATGCGATTGGTCGCACGCTCAAACGTGGTGCCTTCGGGCCTTTCGACCATATCGAAGAAGCGCTGGTGATAGCGTTCGGCCATGCCCGAGCCGACCATCATATAGGCGTCCGCGCCGGTCTTGGTGATCGTGAAATCCCCGGCGATCCCGCCGCGGATGCCGATCAGCGGGGTCAGGCAGGACCTCCCTATATCGGACGGCACACGATTGGCTACCAGATGGTCCAGCCAGTCTTGCGCGCCCGGACCTTTGACCACGTAGTTGGCGAAGTTCGAGATATCGATGACGCCCACTGCCTCGCGCAGCATCCTGACCTCGCGCCCGACCGGTTCCCACCAGTTCTGGCGGGTGAAGCTGTTGGTGTCGACCGTCCCCGGTTGATCCGCAAACCACAGGGGATGTTCCCAACCGGAATTGAGGCCAAAGACGGCACCCATGTCCTTTTGCATCTCGTAAACGGGCCGCATCCGTGCGGGACGCCCTGCCTCGCGTTCCTCATTGGGGAAATGGATGGCGAAGCGATGCGTGTATTGATCCTGCACGCGGGCCTTGGTGAAAGCCTTGTCCGCCCAGTCATCAAAGCGCGCCAGATCCCAGGCGAACATGTCATATTGCGGCTCGCCCTCGATCATCCATTGCGCAGCCAGCAGCCCCAACCCGCCGGATTGCGAGAAACCGGGGATGATGCCGCCGCAGAGGAAATAGTTCTTCAGTTCCGGTACAGGCCCCCAGAGCGCGTTGGCATCCGGCGACCAGATCATCGGGCCGTTAATGACGCGCTTCACCCCGGCAGTGGCGGCAACCGGCACGCGTTCGGTCGCACGCATCACATTGTCCATGATCCGGTCCAGATCGTCGGGGAACAGGTCATGGGCGAAATCCAGCGGCGTGCCGTTCTCGGCCCAGAAGCGCATGTCTTTCTCATAGGCTCCGATCAGCAGCCCGTTGCCTTCTTGCCGGAAGTAATATTCGCCATCGCGATCGGCGATGGAAGGCAGGCGACGACCGAGGGCCGCAACCTCATCAATCGCATCGGTCACAAAATACTGATGCTCGGTCGGCTGCAGGGGCAGGGTCAGCCCCGCCATCGCCGCCACCTCGCGGCCCCACAGCCCGGCGGCATTCACCACCCATTGGGTGTGAATGTCCCCCTTCTCCGTGCGCACGATCCAGGATCCGTCCGGTTGCGGATCCGTCCCTAACACGGGGCAGAACCGCTCGATCGTGGCGCCCATCTTGCGGGCACCGGCGGCATAAGCATGCGTTACACCAGAGGGATCGACATTGCCGCCATCGGGTTCATACATGATGCAGCGGATGTCGTCGAACTGCGCCAAGGGGTGCAATTCCATCGCCTGTTCGCGGCTGAGCTCATGGAAATTCAGGCCATAGAAGCGCGCCTTCGCCTCTTGCAGGCGCAGCTGATGCTCACGCGCTTCGGTCTGCGCCAGATAGAGCGAGCCGGGCTGAAACACGCCGCAGCCCTGACCGGTTTCCTGCTCCAGCTCCTTGTAGAGGTTCATCGTGTAGTGCTGGATGCGGGTGACGTTGTTGTTGTCATGCAGCCCGTGAATGCCCGCTGCTGCATGCCATGTGGACCCGGATGTCAGCTCATCGCGTTCAAGCAGGAACACATCGGTCCAGCCCAGCTTCGCCAGATGATAGAGGACCGAGCAGCCGATCAGCCCGCCTCCGATGACGACGGCCTGTGCGTGGGTTTTCATAACGTGTGCGCTCCCTGCTTCCCCGTGCTGGGGATCAGAAAGCCACAGGAATCGAGTGGTGTATGGCCCGTTCCCGACATGGTGCGTCGGGAACGGGGTTGGATTAGCCGCAGATCGCCTTCATTGCGGCAAGGAACTGCGCCACCTCATGCTCGCTGTTGTAGTGGCACATCGAGACACGCACGCAGGCCTCCTGCCCAAGCGGGGTCAGGATGTTGCCGGAGTAATGATCGGCCTTGCGCAGATGGGTGCGCATGCCCTGATCGTTCAGCTTGCGGACCAACTCCACCGATGGGATGCCGTCGACCCAGAGCGAGACCAGCCCCTCGCGCGCGGGGTTGTCGATGCCGCCGATGATGTGCATGCCGTTCATGTCCTTCAGGCCCGGCAAGTTGCCGGTGCCGTGGATCATCGCATCGGTCAGCGCCTTTTCCTGGGCGTGAATGGCTTCTCCGGCTGCCACAAATCTGGCGCGGCGGTCGGATTCCCCGGATACTTGCGCGCCGAGCCATTCGAAATAATCCGCCAGATCCGACAATGTCGCGTAAGAGCCGGTATCGCGCGTACCCATCTCCCAATTGTCTTCGGGGCCGTCGATCAATGCGTTGTGGGGCAGGTGGGTCAGACCGTCCGAGATCCAGGCCAGCCCGTAACCGTGGCGCGAAAACACCTTATAAGGCGAGATCACATAGCCGTCGACATCATAACTGTCGATGTCTATCCGGCCATGGGCAGCGTGTTGGATGCCATCCACGATGATGACCGCCTGGGGCGCCACCGCCCGGATCGCCGCCGAGACTGCGGCCACATCCACCCCCATGCCGGTGACCGGCGACGTATGGATGATAGTTGCAACCTTGGTGTCGGGCGTCACCGCTTGCGCGTAGGCCTCGGCAGTGATGGTGCCGGTTGCGTCGTCATGCGGGATCAGGACGTGGCTCTGCCCGGCGATCTCGGCCCAGCGGGCGCAGGCGCTGCGCGTGGCAGGATGTTCCAGCGTAGAGCCTAATACGACGCCCGCTCCGGTGCCCAGACAGGCATTCATGATCAGGCGGAACAGCAGTTCGGTCCCGCTTTCGCCGACAAAGAACTGCCCGCCCTTGGCGTTCATGAAGGCTCGCATATCTTCCTTGGCCTTGGTGATGACCCGCACCAGCTCATGGCTGCCGGGATTGTCGCGGCCCTGATTGTCCGGGATCGCCGCATAGCGTGTTGACGTGTCGACCACCGAATTCAGGGTCAGTGCCCCGCCTGCGTTTTCAAAGAAGATGCGCGGACCCTGCTGTGGGCAGTGATCGATCTGGGCAAAGCGGGCGCGGATGCTGGTCAAAAGTTCCGGAGAGATCGATGGCATGGAGGCAAACCTTATTGGGGCAGTCACGACGAACAGACCCCAGCTTGCGGCGGTTTTCCAGCCTTGCCGCGACCTGAAACTATCACCTCAGCGACGTGATCTTGAAAATGTTCATATTTTGTTCTATATACCTTCTGTTAAGGAACAAGGATGTCTCTCATGGTTAACACCGCCCGTGACGCCTGGTTCAATGAGCCGGGAAATGATTATCACCTGCTGCCGGTGACCGATCGGCAGATGCAGTTTGCCACTGCAATTGCCACGCGGTCCGCACTGGAAATCCCGCCGGAGGCGCGGCGCGACAGGCGGCGGATGTCTGAATGGATTTCTGCGCATAAGGGACATGGCGCGTCGCCCTTTGATGCCTATCCCAGTGGTAAGCAGGTGTCTTATGCCGAGCGTCTGTCGCGTCTCAAACGCCGCCCGATCCCGCATGAGTGTTTTCGCAACAAGAAACGGATGTCAGAGTGGATTGACCGCAATCGCTGATGCTCAGGTCCCGCCATTGCGCGGATGCGTGCGCGTGTAAGACGCAATGGTGGCCGCAACAAACAGGCCAAGTAGCACATAGCCCGTAACCGCCTCTGCCACTGCCACACCACGGCATAGCCCGACGGGCTGCAGGTCGCCATAACCGACCGTGGTGAAGGTCACGTAAGAGAAATAGAGCATGTCGGAAGGCTTTTCTGCGCCAATGACGCAAAGGTCGCTATAGCCGAACGCGCCATAGACAGCGGCAAACAGGAATGGCACCACCTGAATGAAAGAAATCCCCATGATGACCAGTTGCCGCCGCGGGCTTTCCACAAGCACCACATGCAGCCAGATCTGCACCAGCAGCCAGATCGCCAACCCGATGGTGGCGATATTGCCAAAGGCATCCCCGGCCTGTTTCTCATCGAGATGGGACAGAAAATAAAACGCCGCACTGCTGACAAAGACCATGGCGGCGGCCCCCAGCAGAGTGCGGCGGAATTCATTTGCCAATGTGATCTGTTCGGACATTGCTGAACCGTCTGGGGGCTTCTCCAGTGGAACCATCACGCTTCAGCGCGCGCTGTGCAAGCCTTTGATGTTCGGCCCCTAAACCTGACCTAGATGCTCTTCGCCACGGGCGCGGGCCAGCGCGATCTGTTTCTGGCGCTCGCGAAAGCGGGTCTTGTCGGCCTCGCTGGTCTTGTCAACACACTGGTGGCAGGACACGCCCGCCTCGAATTCGGGCCGGTTGCGATCTTCGGGTAAGATCGGGCGGCGGCAGCCATGGCAGAGCTTGTGCGGCCCCTCGACCAGCCCATGGCCGACCGAGACACGGTTATCGAACACAAAGCACTCGCCGTTCCAGGTGCTGTTTTCTTGCGGCACCTCTTCGAGATAGCGTAGGATGCCGCCCTTGAGGTGGAACACGTCCTCGACCCCTTGGCCAAGCAGGTAATTGGTTGATTTTTCGCAGCGGATGCCGCCGGTGCAGAACATTGCGACCCGCTTGTTGTGGAACCGGTCCTTGTTGGCGGCCCACCATTCGGGAAATTCGCGGAAACTGTCGGTCTTGGGGTCGATGGCCCCCTCGAACGTGCCGATCGCGACCTCGTAGTCGTTGCGTGTATCGATAACCACCACATCGTCGGAGCGGATCAGATCGTTCCAGTCCTCGGGTTCCACATAATGCCCGACGCGCGCCTTTGGATCGACATCGGGCTGTCCCATTGTGACGATCTCTTTCTTCAGACGCACTTTCATCTTGCCGAAAGGTGGGTGATCGCTTGTCGCCTCTTTCCATTCCAGATCCGAGCAGCCCGGCAAAGCGCTAATATGGGCTAGCACCGCATCGATTCCCGCGCGCGGACCAGCAATGGTGCCATTGATGCCCTCGCCCGCCAGCAGGAGTGTGCCTTTCACGCCTTGTGCCTGGCACAGGTCCAGCAGCGCAGGCTTGAGGGCGGCAGGGTCCGCGAAGCGGGAAAAGTGGTAAAGGGCGGCGATCGTGTACATGGGGAAGTCCAGCTTGGTTTGGTGCCAAAAGGGCAGATAAGGCCGCCTCAGGCTCTGCACTGGGCCGCGGGCGTTTCCGGCGGCTTTGCTTTAGTCCCGATGGGCCGCATCCGCAAGACGCCGATTGACGCGGGGCGGCGCGATGCCTAGGCATTCAGAAAAACGGAGGATGACATGTCTGCAGCCCTTTTGGTCATCGATGTTCAAAACGATTTCTGCCCTGGCGGCGCGCTGGCCGTGCCCGGCGGGAACGAGATCGTGCCAGAAATCAACCGTATGATGGAGGGGTTCGAAACCGTCCTGCTGACCCAGGACTGGCATCCGGCGGGGCATTCCTCCTTCGCCAGTAGCCATGCTGATGCTGCGCCTTATGACTTGGTCGAGATGCCTTATGGCCCGCAGGTGTTGTGGCCGGATCATTGCATTCAGGGCTCGACCGGTGCCGCGTTTCATCCCGATCTGCGCACCGATGCCGATCTGATCCTGCGCAAGGGGTTCCGGGCCGCGATCGACAGCTATTCCGCCTTTTTCGAGAACGACCATGCCACCCCCACCGGGCTTGACGGCTATCTGCGCACGCGCGGGATCACCGAACTGACGATGGTCGGGCTCGCCACCGATTTCTGCGTGCATTTTTCGGCGGTGGATGCCGCCCGGCTGGGCTACGGCGTCACCGTACGGATGGAGGCCTGCCGGGCCATTGATCTGGACGGGTCGCTGGCGGCAGCGATCGAGGCGATGAGCGGTGCGGGTGTCATCCTGACCTGAAAGAGCCGGGTCGCGAAATCTTAACCTTTGTCAGGCACTCCGTTGAGGATAACGGAACAACTGACCGGGGTTGGGTCATGTCGCATGCCGGGTCGCCGCCGACCGACCAACGGACCGGATTTGAAAGCAAATACAGCCGACGCGGGCTGCTACGTCGCTACGCGCGCTGGCGCATTGTCAATTTCGGAACGCGCCAGATCGTGACCATCGTCGGCGGTCTTGCGCTGGTGCTGACCAACGGGCCCGCCTCGGGGCTGATCGCGTTTCTGGTCGCGCTACTGGGTGAAGCGGTCGATTGCCTGTATCTACGCTCTCTGCCGGTGCCGATACCGGCGGGGCGGGGGTACCGACGGATACGACAAATCTCGACTCTGACCGCCGCGTTTCAGGCGCTGACAATCGTGTTTTGTGTCTATGTCGGCTGGACCGGACCTGTCACCGGGCAGTCGCCGTTTTTTGCGATGGCGTTTCTGACCGGGGCCGCGATCGATGCCGGCCTGACCATGCCCTATCACCGCTGCGCCGCGATCGTGCGGCTGAGCATCTATGGTGCAACCGCAATCGCGCTCAATATCGGCGCGTTCCTGACCAGTTCGGGCAACACTGCCGCCTTGCTGCCGAACCTGTGCGGAATTCTTCTGCTGGCTTATATGGTTTTGCTCTTTCAGGGATTCGTGAACCACAATTTCAAACGTCAGCGCGCCTCAACGCTGGAGCTGCTGCGCAACAGCCGGAGGCTTGAGCGGCGGCAACGCGACGCGCAGCAATTGTCGCTTGTGGCCCGAAATGCCAATGACAGTGTCGTTCTTTCGGATTCGCAGGGTCGGATCACCTGGGTCAATGAGGCGTTTACGCGGATCACCGGCTATAGCGCGCAGGAAGCGATCGGGCGATTTCCCGGCGATCTTCTGAACACGCCAGAGACCGACCCCGAAACGCTTCGACGGCTCAAGGCGGCGATCGCATCAGGCAATGAATTTAGGGGTGAAATCCTGAATGCCGCCAAATCCGGGCAGCATATCTGGATCGAGATCAATCTGGTTCCGGTCAAATGCCCCGATGGGCGGGTCGAGGTCTGGGTTGCGGTCGAACGGGATGTGACTGCGGCACGCGCGCATGCCAGCGAAATGGCGGCGGCGCGCGAGGCGGCGGAACGTGGCGCGCGCGCCAAGGCTGAATTTCTGGCGACGATGAGTCATGAGTTGCGCACGCCGCTTAACGGGGTGATCGGGATGGCCGACGTCTTGCTTGAGTCCGAGCTGGATGAGGATCAGCGCGAAAACGCCCTGACAATCCGCAGCTCTGCGCGGGCGCTTCTGACCATCATCAACGATATCCTGGATCTGTCCAAACTTGAGGCGCGCAAGACGGTCCTGTGCCCGGTGCGTTTCGACCTGCTGAGTTGCCTGCGCGAAAGCACGCAATTGCTGACTCCGCAGGCGCGGTCCAAGGGTCTGCAGCTCATGTTCAGGGCGCGGACAGCGGTGCCGCCGCTGGTGCTGGGGGATGAGGGTCGCCTGCGGCAAATCCTCATCAACCTGATCGGCAATGCTCTGAAATTCACTGCCGAAGGCTGCGTGGGTGTCACCTTGTCGATCGCGCCGCGTGGTGATGCGCATACCGTGAAGATAGAGGTTTTTGATACCGGAATCGGGATCGCAGAAGACAAGCTGGATCATGTCTTTGATCGGTTTTCACAGGCGGATGCAGATATCAACCGCACCCATGGCGGTACCGGCCTGGGGCTGACCATCTCGAAAGAGCTGGTCGAGGCGATGGGCGGATCCATTACGGTCTCTTCCGTGCTCGGAAAGGGCACCTGCTTTCGCATCACGCTGCCCTTTGGCTTTGCGTCGCAAGCACAGATCGCTAATGGCAAGGCCGAGCCGAGCCCTGGCCTTGAGCTTGACGGCATGCGATTGCTGGTGGCTGACGACAACAAGGTCAACCGGCTGCTGATCCGCAAATTCCTCAAGGATGTGCCGCTGAACCTGGAGTTTGCCCATGACGGTGCGCAGGCGGTCGAAGCGGTACAGCGCAACCCGCCGGACCTGATCCTGATGGATGTCGCCATGCCGATAATGAGCGGGCTGGAGGCGGCGCGGATCATTCGCGCCCGCGATGGTGCGCAACCAAAGATCATCGCGCTGACCGCCAACACCTTCGATAGCGACCGCGCGGCCTGTCATGCCGCCGGTATGGATGATTTCCTGTGCAAACCGATCCGGCGGGATGACCTGATGGAACGGCTGGTGCACTATGCGCGGGCGACAGCCTCGGCCCGATGCGCGGCTCATTGAAATTGCCTTGGCGCAAAACCTGCCGTATCCATGACCGGCAGAAAGCCCGAGGTATGCCGTGGATATCGCGACGCGCGTCTATAACCATAAGTGGAAGATCGACCCGATTGTCCGGTCCCTGATCGACACGGATTTCTATAAACTGTTGATGTGCCAGTCGGTATTTCGCAATCGGCCGGATACGCATGTCCGGTTTTCGCTGATCAACCGGACCCTCTCGGTCCCGTTGGCGGATCTGATTGACGAGGGCGAGCTGCGCGAACAGCTCGACCACATTCGCTCGCTGCGCCTGAGCCGAGGCGAGAGCACATGGCTGCGCGGCAACACCTTCTACGGCAAGCGCCAGATGTTTCGACCCGACTTCATGGAATGGTTCGAAGGGCTGCGCCTGCCGCCCTATCACCTAGAACGGCGCGGTGATCAGTACGAATTGACCTTCGAGGGGCTATGGCATGAGGTTATGCTGTGGGAAATCCCGGCGCTTGCGGTGCTGATGGAATTGCGTTCGCGCGCCGTGATCAACGACATGCGCCGCTTTGAGCTGCAGATTCTCTATGCCCGCGCCATGACCCGCGTCTGGGAGAAGATCGAAAAGCTGCGTAGCATCGACGGTCTGGGCATTGCCGATTTCGGCACCCGTCGCCGCCATTCCTTCCTCTGGCAGGACTGGTGCGTGCAAGCGATGATCGAGGGGCTTGGGCCGGCCTTTACCGGCACCTCGAACTGCCTGATCGCGATGCGGCGCGAGGTCGAGGCGATCGGGACGAACGCGCATGAGCTGCCGATGGTCTATTCCGCGCTGGCCGAAAGCGACGAGGCACTGGCGCAGGCTCCTTATGATGTGTTGAGCGACTGGCACGAGGAACATGACGGCAATCTGCGTATCATCCTGCCAGATACCTACGGTACCAAGGGCTTTCTGGATCGTGCGCCGGATTGGCTTGCGGGCTGGACCGGTATCCGCGTCGATAGCGGCGATCCCGCCAAGGCGGCGCAGATTGCCATCGACTGGTGGCGCGCGCGCGGCGAAGACCCGCGCAAGAAGCGGATTATCTTTTCCGATGGTCTCGATGTGGACATGATTGCGGCTCTGCACCGGGAGTTTTCTGATCAGGCGATGGTCTCGTTTGGCTGGGGTACGCTGTTGACCAATGATTTCCGCGATCTGGTGGCGGATAATGGGCTGGCGCCCTTCTCGCTGGTCTGCAAGGCTGTGTCAGCCGATGGGCGGCCCACCGTCAAACTGTCGGATAACCCGGAAAAGGCGATGGGCCCGGCGGATGAGATCGCGCGCTACAAGCGGGTGTTCCAGGTTGGCGCGCAGGAAAAGATCGACGTGGTGGTCTGAGCCGCCTCAGCCATGATAAGCCGCGACGGTTTTCAGTTGCGAGAAGCCATACAGCGCCTCGAACCCTTTCTCGCGGCCATGGCCGGATTTGCCGACCCCACCAAAGGGCAGTTCCACCCCGCCCGCCGCGCCATAGTTGTTGATGAAGACCTGACCGGACCGCAGCCGTTTCGCTAGCCGCATCTGTCGCGCGCCGTCTCGGGTCCAGATACCTGCGACCAGCCCGTAATCGGTGCCATTGGCGATTGTCAGGGCCTCTTCTTCGGTATCGAAGGGGATGATGACCTGAACCGGGCCGAATATCTCTTCGCGTGCGAGCCGGTGTCCGGCGGGGACATCGGCAAACAGCGTGGGGCGCACGTAATGCCCCGCCTTCGGCGCATCAGCCAGCACGCTGCCTTGTGCGACCACATTGAGGTCAGAGCCAAGGTCAAGATAGCGCGAGACGATCTCTTTCTGCCGACCCGAAATCAGCGGCCCGACTCTTGGGTCCGACAGAGCGTGGCCAACAGTCAACGTGCCATACGCCGCCGCCATCCGGTCGCGCACCGCGTCATAGACCCCGCGCTGCACCAGAATGCGGGAGGCCGCCGAACAGGTCTGGCCCGCATTCTGGATGCCTGCATTGACCAGAAATGGCAGCGCGGCGTCCAGGTCCGCATCGTCAAAGACCAACTGCGGAGACTTCCCGCCCAGTTCCAACGTCACGGGCACCACATTGCCGCCCGCCGCCTGCTGCACCAAAGCGCCGGTTGCGACCGACCCGGTGAAGGAGATGTGATCGACATCGCCATGCGTCGCCAGCGCCGCCCCGGCCTCGGGCCCCAGCCCGGGGACGACATTCAGCGCGCCTGCGGGCAGCCCGGCCTCTTGGGCCAGATGGGCAAAGGCGAGCGCGGTCAGGCAGGCCTCTTCTGCCGGTTTCAGGACCGTTGCATTGCCTATTGCCAACGCAGCACCGACCGAGCGGCCGATAATCTGCATCGGATAATTCCACGGCACGATATGGCCGGTCACCCCATGCGGTTCGCGCAGGGTATAGATGGTATAGCCGTCGAGATAGGGAATGGTTTCCCCATGCACCTTGTCAGCGGCCCCACCGTAAAACTCGCAATACCGCGCCAGTGCCAGCGCGTCGGCGCGGGCCTGTGTCAGGGGTTTGCCCACATCCATCGCTTCCAGGCGGGCAAGGTCTTCGACCCTGTCACGGACCAAATCGGACAATCGCAGCAGAATGCGACCGCGGTCTGCTGCGGTCAGCGCCCCCCATTCCGACCCAAGTGCGGTACGTGCAGCGGCAACCGCGTGGTCCACATCCTCGGCCCCGCCGCGCGCGATCTGGCAGAGCTCGCTTCCATCGGACGGGTTGGTCAGGCTCAGCGTCTGGCGGTCCATCGCGGGTTGCCAGTCTTTGCCGATCAGGCAAAGCGTCGGGTCGAACCAGATCGGATCAGACATGAGGGTGGCTCCTGTGCTGGGTGTCGATATCGGGAAGAACCGGGGCGGCTGCGATCAGCGCGCGCGTGTAGGGATGGGTAGGATGCGAGAAGACCTGTTCGGTCTCGCCTTCTTCCACGATCCGACCCGCGCGCATCACCAGCACCCGGTCGGTGATCGTGCGCACGACACTCAGATCGTGGCTGATGAAGAGATAGCTCAGGTCATGGCTCTCGCACAGTTCAGCCACCAGATCTAGAATGCGCGCCCGGACTGAAACGTCCAGCGCCGAGACCGCCTCGTCGAACAGGATCAGATCGGGCTTGATGATCAGGGCACGGGCGATAGCGATCCGCTGCCGCTGTCCGCCAGAGAACTCGTGGATGTATTTGCCCGCATCGTCGGGTGACAGGCCAACGGCGCGCAGGGCCTCTGCCACGGCGTCGGCGCGTGCTGCGCCGGAGGGCGATTTTTCAAGCAGGTGATAGGGTTCGGTGATCAGCCGCGCGACGCGATGGCGGGGGTTGAAGCTGCCAAACGGGTCCTGAAACACCACCTGCATGCCGCGACGTACGGCAAGATCGGCACCGCGCTCCGTGTAGACCGACGCGCCGTTCAGCAAAATCTGGCCGCCCTGCACCGGCTCAAGACCCAGGATCGCCCGTGTCAGGGTCGATTTTCCGCAACCGGATTCGCCGACAAGCCCCAACCGCTCGCCTTTTCGCAGCGTGAAACTCACCCTGTCGACTGCGCGGTGATACTCAGCTGGCGCGAACAGCTTCGTGCGTGGCAGCCGGTATGCGCGCACCACGTTCTGGACCGAGAGCAGCGGTTCAGAGCTGTGTTTTTCCGGCAGGTCAACGCTGTGGCGCGACGCTTCGAACAGCATGCGGGTATAGGGGTGGCGCATCCTGGCGAAAAGCTGGCGTGTCGGCCCGGTTTCCACCACTTCGCCCGCACGCATCACCACGATACGGTCCGCCATGTCAGAGACCACCGCCAGATCATGGGTGATCATCAGCAGCCCCATGTCGAACTCAGCAACCAGCCCCTTGAGCAGGTCGAGGATTTGCGCCTGCGTGGTGACGTCCAGCGCGGTTGTCGGCTCATCCGCAATCAGCAGGTCGGGGCGCAGGGCGATGGCCATGGCGATCACCACCCGCTGGCGCTGGCCGCCCGACAACTCATGGGGAAAGCGGGTGGGTGAGAATTGATCCGGGGGCAGACCGACACGGTCGAGCATCTCATGGGCTTGTGCGCGGGCCTGATCTTTGGGCATGGCGCCATGGATCAGAATGGTTTCGGCCACCTGATCGCCGATCGTCTTGACCGGGTTCAGCGCGCTCATCGGCTCTTGAAACACCATCCCGATCCGGGCGCCCCGCAAGGCACAAAGCCGCGTTTCGGGCAGGGTGGTCAGCTCGGTCCCGTCCAGTTGGATCGCGCCGCTGATCTCGGCGCCTTCGGGCAGCAGTTGCATAATCGAAAACGCGGTTATCGACTTGCCCGAGCCGCTTTCACCGGTGACGGCAACGATTTCACCCTTGGCCACGGTTAGATCGACATCGCGCAGGATGGGCTTGCCCGCGATGGACAGGTTCAGGCCTTTGATCTCAAGCAGGCTCACGTGCGCACCACGCGGATGCGCGGGTCGAGCCAGTCACGCAGCCCGTCTCCCATCAGGTTCAGCCCCACCACGATTCCGATGATCGCAAGGCCTGGAAAGATGGCGATATGTGGGGCGATGGTCACCAATGTCTGGGCATCGGCCAACATGCGGCCCAGCGACGGGGTTGGTGGCTGCACGCCCAGCCCGACAAAGGACAGTGCCGCCTCGACTTGAATGCCGAGGGCGAACTGGATGGTGCCCTGCACGATCAGGATGCCGAGGATATTGGGCAGGATATGCTCGGCGCTGATCCGCAGGCGTGACTTGCCCGCAACCCGCGCGGCAAAGATGAACTCTCGCTCCCACAGGCTGAGCGCACCGCCGCGTGTGACACGGGCAAAGACCGGGATGTTGAAGAGGCCAAAGGCGATGATGGCATTGGTGGCAGAAGGACCGAATACGGCGGTGATCAGGATCGCCATGGCCAGCAAGGGGAAGGCGAAGATCACGTCATTGGTGCGCATGATCATCTCGTCGACCCAGCCGCCCTTGCGCTGGCTGGCCAGCAAACCCAGCGGGATGCCGAAGGCAAGCCCGATCGCCACCGCCACGATGGCCACACCCATTGACGTGCGGATACCGACCATGATCATGCTGAGGATATCGCGGCCGAAATGATCGGTGCCCATGGGATGGGCAAGGCTGGGGGGCAACAGTTTGTTGGGGATGTCCAGCTGCGCGTAGGGGTAGGGCGTCCAGACCAGAGACACCAGTGCCAGCCCCAACATCAGAGCCGTCAGAACCGACCCGATCCACATGCCCCGGCTCATGTGCGCGTCCTCAGTCTTGGGTCGACAAGTGCATAGGCCAGATCGACGAGGAAGTTCACCGTGATCACCACGAAGACCAACAGCATCACCACCGATTCCACTACAATCAGATCGCGCGAGTTGATCGACTGGAAGATCAGCCGCCCGAGACCCGGCAGATAGAACACCTGCTCGATGATGATAGCGCCCGCCAGCAGGAACGAGACCTGCAGCCCGATGATGGTCAGCACCGGGATCAGCGCGTTGCGCAGCCCGTGCCGCCAGAGCGCCTGCCCTCGGCTCAGACCCTTGGCGCGGGCGGTGCGCATGAAATCCTCGCCCAGCACATCCAGCAGGGCGGAGCGCATGACGCGGGCGAGGATCGACGCCTGTGGCAGGGCCAGCGCGATGGCGGGCAGGGTCAGCGCGTGCAGCCCGGTCCAGACCCCTTTGTCCCATCCGGGAAAGCCGCCCGCATTGAACCAGCGCAGGTTCACGGCAAAGACCAGCACCAGCATCATCGCGAACCAGAAATTGGGGATCGCGACGCCCAGCTGGGTGGTGCCCATCATCGCGGCATCGCCCATCTTTCCGCGTCGCGAGGCGGCGTAGATGCCTGCCGGAAAGGCCAACAGGATCGAGATCACCAGCGCATAGATCGTCAGCGGTAGCGAAACCCAGAGCCGGTCCGCGATCATCCCCGCCACCGGGGTGCGATAGGTATAGGAGGTGCCGAAATCCCCTTGCAGCATACCGCCAACCCAGGCGAGGTAGCGGTCGGGTTTTGAGGCATCCAGCCCAAGCTCGGTGCGCAATGCAGCCAATGTGTCGGGCTGCGCATTCACGCCCAGCATGAACAATGCCGGATCACCCGGCGCAATCTCGATCACGGCGAAAATCACCAGGGAGGCGACCGCAAGGCTCAGCACCAGGGAGATAAGGCGTTTCAGCGTGTAGCGCAGCATTGGGGCCACGTTAGGCCTGCGTCAGGCGCGGGTCCAGCATCTAGGGCGTGACCAGGAAGTTCAGGACCGCAAATCCGATGATCGCCGCATAAGACAATGGATAGATCCATTTGATCGCGTAATTGTCCAGCTTGGCCGCGGACGCCTCGCGCCCGGCCAGTTTCATGCGTCGCAGCATCACGTTGAACACGATCGCGGCCCCGGTCACCACGAACATCCATTGCAGGATGAAATCCAGAAAGGTCAGATATCCCAGCTTGGGCAGATCGTCGGAAATGACCCAGTTGAAGGCCACAAAAACCAGCAGGTTCGCGCCCGCGATCTCGATGCGTTTGCGGTACTCGTCCAGAAAGAACAGCGACCAGCTGACCGAGACCAGCACCAGCATCGGCAGGAAAATCCGGATCGCGTAGTACAGCACATGCCGTCTGCCGGTGAATTCCAGCGCCACCTTGTCACTCTCCAGCCCCGACAGGCCCACAACGGTTGATTTCTGCATCTGGGCGTTTTCGAGAATCCATTCCTCTTCGCCCAGCAAATCCCCAAGACCGGATTCCTCTTCCAGGATCGAATAGCGCACGGCGCGTGAGGGGAAGACGGAAACCACCTCGTAATAGAAGCGCTGCGTGTCGAACGGGTATTTGCGGAAGTCGAAATAGGGGGCTTGCAGGGTCAGCGATGATTTTTCGAAATAATTGGCTTCGCCCTCGCTGGTCACGGCAATGACCGATTGATGAATCCAGCGGTTCGATTGCTGGTTCTCGATCACGAAGGCGGGCACGATCGCAGCGTTTTCTGTGGCGTATTCCAGAAAGGCGTCGGTCTTGAACACCCGGACATCGCGTTCGTAATCGGCTAGCTCATAAGCCAGCGCGGGGTCTTTCCAGCGAAACCGCAAGGTCGCGACGGCGCCGTAGTTTTCGGATTTCTGGTCAACGAAGGTGATCTGGTCGATATGGATGCCGATCCCCACATCCAGCGGTTTGCCCGGTGTGCCCAAGGGGCGCCCATGGTCATTTTGCAGCAATCCCTGCGCCATAGCCTGTCCAGTCAGCATGAGCAGCATCAGCACGGTTGCCAGTAAGGCTGTCAGGGAAAAGCGGCGCAAATTCATCTCTTGAATGTCAAGCTGGCACGAGAGGGCGACGCATCCGCGTGGCGCGCCGCCCTTTTAGTCATTCTGACCAGGATATGCTGGTCAGGTCGATGGCCGCTGTGGGGGCGTCCGCCCACAGCCCCTGCACCCCGGCCTTGGCGACGCTGAGCTTGGCCCATTGGAACAGGAACCCATTCACGTAATCCTCCGCGATGATTTGCTGTGCCTGTTTGAGCAGGGCGTCGCGTTCTGCCGGATCGGTGGTGGTGTTGAGCGTCTCCATCAGGGTTTGGAATTCGGGATTGTCGTACTGGAAGTAATAGTCGGGCCGCGCATAGATGCCGATATCCATCGGCTCGGTGTGGCTGACGATGGTCAGGCCGAAATTCTTGCCCTTGAAGACCGATTCCAGCCATTGCGCCCATTCCACATTGATGATCTCGGCGGTGATGCCGACCTCAGCCAGTTGCGCCGCGACGATCTCGCCGCCGCGCCGCGCGTAAGATGGCGGCGGCAGATGCAAGGTGGTCTCGAACCCGTCAGCCATCCCGGCCTCGGCCAAGAGCGCCTTCGACTTTTCGGGGTCGAAGGCCGAATTGCCGGTCAGATCCACATAAGCCGGGTGATGCGGCGCGAAGTGGCTGCCGATAGGTGTGCCATAGCCGAACATCGCTCCATCAATGATCGCCTGACGGTCGATGGCATGGGCGATCGCCTGACGCACCCGGATATCATCAAAGGGCGGCTGTTTGTTGTTGGTGCTGAGGATCGTTTCGCCTTCGTTCGAACCGACCAGCACCTGAAAGCGCGGGTCAGCCTCGAATTGCGGCAGGTTTTCCGGCGCGGGGAAGTTGTCGAACACGTCCACATCCTCGGCCATCACGGCGGCAAAGGCGGCGGTGGGGTCCGAGATGAATTTGAACGTCGCACTTTCCAGCGCCGGGGCGTCGCCCCAATAGGCATCGTTGCGGGTGAGTTCGATGCGATCCCCCTGCACCCATTCCGCGAATTTGTAGGCGCCGGTGCCGACCGGGTTGGTCTTGATATCAGCGATGCTCGCCTCGGATACGATCACCGCGTCCCCCCAGGCCAGATTGAACAGCAGGCTGCCATTGGGGTTGGCCAGGGTCACCTGAACGGTCAGCGGGTCCAGCACGGTGACCTCGGCAATCCCGTCAAACAGCGCCTTCTGGGCGTTTGCGCTGTCTTCGGCACGGGCGCGGTCGAGGCTGAATTTCACGTCCTCGGCGCTCATCGGCGCGCCGTCATGGAAACTCACGCCCTCGCGCAGCTTGAAGGTATAGGTCTTGCCGTCGTCTGAAATCTCCCAGCTTTCGGCCAGACCCGGCACGATCGAGCCGTCGCCCATGAAGCGAGTCAGCCCCTCGAAGACATTGGTATAGAGGACTGAGTCGATGGCCTGCGCCGCAGCGCTTGTGGGGTCCAGATGCGGTGGTTCCAGTTGCAGCGCGATGGTGATGTCGCTCTGGGCATGGGCCGTTGACCACCACAGACCGGCGACCAATGCACCCGCCAGTTTCACAGACCGCGAATCGAAAATCCCCATAGTATCCTCCCAGAAATCCCTTTGGCCTTGGCCCGGCCTTTGGCCAACTCTGGTCGGAAACCTTAGGTCATTCAAGTATATGTTGGCGCAACCGGTCTTCATCTGGCGCGTGACAGTTGGTATCTCCGCCGGAACCGCAGTTCGTCGAAAGCAAGCTCATGAGCGCCACAGCCCGCAAGACAGCCCCGAACGCCGATGACATCCTGGGCCGGAAAGGCGGCGATCCGTTGGTCAGCCTGACCGCCTACACCACGCCGATGGCGCAGATGATGGATGGTCATTGCGATTTTGTGCTGGTGGGGGACAGTGTGGGGATGGTCCTGCATGGGCTGCCCTCGACGCTGGGCGTGACGATGGAGATGATGATCCTGCACGGTCAGGCTGTGGCGCGCGGGCTCAGCCGGTCGATGATGGTGATCGACATGCCGTTCGGGTCCTACGAAGAAGGCTCGGCGCAGGCGTTTCGCAACGCCGCTCGCCTGATGGCCGAGACCGGCGCGGGCGCGGTGAAGCTGGAGGGCGGGGTCGAGATGGCCGAAACCATCCGCTTTCTAGTGCGGCGCGGCATTCCGGTGATGGCGCATATCGGGCTGACCCCGCAATCGGTGAACACGCTGGGCGGCTATAAGGTTCAGGGCCGCGAGGAGCAGGCCGAAGCGGTACTGGCGGATGCGCGCGCGGTCGCGGATGCGGGCGCGTTCTCGGTGGTGCTGGAAAAGGTGCCCCAGACCCTGGCAGACCGGATCACCGCCGAGGTTGCAATTCCCAGCATTGGCATCGGTGCCTCGGCGGGTTGCGACGGCCAGATTCTGGTGGTTGATGACATGCTGGGCTTTTTCACTGCCTTCAAACCGAAATTTGTCAAACGCTATGCCGATCTTGGTCCTCTGGCCGAGGCGGCCATCGCCGAATACGCGGCTGAGGTGCGCGCCCGCACCTTTCCTGCTGCGGAGCATGTGTTTGCGGATCAGGCCCCGCAAAAGGCCCCGAAATCATGACCCGCATCCTGCGCCGTTTAAATGATCTTCGCGCTGAGACGGCGCAGTGGCGCTCTGAAGGCCAAAGCGTGGGTGTGGTGCCGACGATGGGCGCCCTGCATGAGGGGCATCTGTCGCTGGTCGAGGCGGCCAAGGCGCAATGTGATCGGATCGTTGTCACGATCTTCGTGAATCCGATGCAGTTCAACAGTCCCGGCGACCTGACCAGCTATCCCCGGGTCGAGGAAGAGGACGCTGGCAAGCTGTCGCCGCTGGGCGTCGATCTGATCTACGCGCCCACCCCGGAGGAGGTCTATCCCTCAGGCTTTGCCACAACCATCACGGTTGACGGGCTGACCGACATGATGGAAGGGCCAAACCGGCCGGGTCATTTCGATGGTGTCGCCACGGTGGTCGCCAAGCTGTTCCTCAAGACCCAGGCCGACCGGGCCTATTTTGGCGAGAAGGATTATCAACAGCTTCTGGTCGTGCGCCGCATGGCCGCCGATCTCAACATCCCCATCGAGGTGGTTGGATGCGAGACCGTGCGCGAGGCATCCGGGCTGGCCATGTCGTCGCGAAACCGGCGGCTGAGCGAGGCGGGGATGCGTCAGGCGGCGGCGTTGCATCAGGTGATGCGCGAAGTGGCGCAGGCCTTGGCTGATGGTACGCGGTTCGCGCCACTGCAGGCCGACGCGGTGCGGCGGCTGGAACAGGCGGGCTTTGATCCGGTTGAATACCTGGAATTGCGGGACGTCGAGACGCTCGCGCCTCTGGACAGCGTCAGCACCGATGCAAGGCTCTTTGCAGCGGCCTTCATCGAAGGTGTCCGCCTGATCGACAATATCGCCATCCCCGCGCGCTGAGGGCGCGCGTTCAGTTGGTGGCCGAGATGATCAGATCGGGACCAAAAATCGTGTCGGCGTATTTTTCGAGATAGATTTTGAGCCAGGGCGTGAACCTCTCGGGGTGCCGGGCAACCTCGGCCTGCAGATCGTGATAGTTGATCCAGCGCGTGTCCATGACCTCATCGGGGTTCGGGTCTTCTGCGACCGTCTTGCGGGCATGCGCCAGGAACACGTCGACCACCTCATGCTCAATCAGGCCCGAGCCCACATCAGCGCGGTATTCAAGCTGATGGCGGAATTCCGGGTAGAGCCCGGTGATTCCCAGCTCTTCGCGCAGGCGGCGCACGGCGCAAACTGACGAGGCCTCGTCCCAGTCGGGATGGGTGCAGCAGGTATTCGCCCACAGGCCGGGCGTGTGGTATTTGCACATGGCGCGCTGCTGGATCAGGATGTTCATGCCGCGAATGACAAAGACCGAAACCGCCTTGTGTTTCAGGCCGTGCTGATGCGCTTCCAGTTTGCCATACGGAACCAGCTTGCCATCGACCCAGGCCGGGATCATCGCCGCCATATTGATGTCTCCCTTCGGCCTGTCTGCGCAGGCCCTGACTTGTGCTGATTGCACCGGCCTTTATCCCGCCGGCGACAACAGCGCTGTAGCCAAAGTGAACCCAATCGGCCAGCCGTTCAATCGTGCGAAAGGCCGCAGGGGGGAACCTGCGGCCTTTTGTCGGCATCTCAAAACTTTGCCGGTCCTTTACTCGCTCGCGCTGGTCAGGAAGGCATAGATATCTTCGCCACCTTTTTTCAGCTTGAAGGTCATCTTGGACTTGGCTTTGGGGTCGTCCAGATAGGTCTGCAGGAATTTCTTGGGGTCCGTGGTATATTCGACAAAGGTCGTTTCGTCCCAGACCAGCCCGCCCTCGCCTGCTGCAACAAGGCTGGGGCCGTACTTGTAACCTTCTACCGTGCCTGCAGTCTGGCCAATGATACCATAAAGGTTCGGCCCGGTTTTGCCGCCCTTCACGATGACTTCGTCCGAGGCGGTGACGACCGCGTGGCATGCTTTGCACTTATTGAAGGCTTTTTTGCCCGCTTCTGCGTCGCCTTCAGCCAATACCGGCGTGGCGATCATCAGAGCGGCGATAGCGGCGCTAAACGTGTATTTCATACTCTGGCTCCATTTGCGTGGCTACCGACAAATGGGCGGTCGAAGTAGCCAAAGTCAATCGGATAGAATGCCGCGCCGCCCTCGCCTCGCGCTTATGGCAGTTCGCTTTTTGCGCTGCCTTGACGGATGTCAATCCAGCAGGGCAAAAGGTCGCCCTCAGCGGGGCGCGCCAGATAGGTTGCCCGCGCGATGGCCCGGCTGAGGCAGAGGGCTGCGGCATGGCCGATCAGGGTCAGGTCGACCTGTGGGTTTCGCAACTCGCGCGCGCTGGTCGAGACGCTGAACACCAGATCGCCGTCGCCGGGGCTGTGCGCAGGCACCACAGCGCGCGCGATCCCGTCATGGGCGGCGACGGACATCCGCTTGCATTGCGCCTTGCTTAGCGCGGCATCGGTGGCGACGATGGCGATCGTGGTATTGGCGCGCTCGTCGCCTTTGGGCGCAAACAACGCCGATTTACGGCTGCTCAGGTCCAGCCCCAACCCTGCGCGCACATCCGGGCCAAGGCCTCCGAACTCGCCGTTCAACTCAAACGGCGCGGCCCAGAAATGCGTGTCGCCCGGCGTGGTGACGCTGCCCATCGGATTGGCTGCGACCAGCGCGCCAACTGTCACGCCAGAGGGCAGAACCAGCGAGGCAGAGCCAAGCCCGCCCTTGAGATTGGCGCTCAGTGCGCCGGTGCCAGCGCCGACGCTGCCAAGGTCGAACATCGTATCCGCCGCTGCAAACGCCTCGCCTCCCAAGGTGGCATAAGGGTTTGTCGCCCAGCCCTTGTCGCCGCCATTGACCAGATCGAACAGGATCGCGCCGGGCACGATGGGCACCACAGCCTCGCCGACCTGAAAACCGCGCCCGGCCTTGCGCAGTGCTTCGGTCACGCCCGAACAGGCATCGAGCCCAAAGGCTGAACCGCCCGACAAGACCAGCGCATCAATCTGCGAGACGGTCTTGTCAGCGGCCAGCAGATCGGTTTCGCGCGTGCCCGGCGCGCCGCCCATCACATGGACCGAGGCGGTAAAGGGCGCGTCCGCCGTCATGACCGTGACCCCGGATTTCAGCGCCTCATCCTGCGCGTTGCCCACGCGCAGCCCGGCAATATCGGTGATCAGGTTGAGGGGCCCCGGTTCCATCGTCAGATACACCGCCCGCCATCCACCTCAAGCGCCGCGCCGGTGATCATTGAGGCCTCGTCTGAACACAGGAAGCAGGCCGCGTTGCCCATATCCTGCGGGGTCGAAAAGCGACCGATCGGGATGGTCGACAGGAACTTCGCGCGCATCTCTGGTGTGTCCTCGCCCATGAAGGACTTCAGCAGCGGGGTCTCGCCCGCCACCGGGCAGAGCGCGTTGACGCGAACGCCATCGGGGGCCAGCTCCACCGCCATCGTCTTGGTGGCGGTGATCATCCAGCCTTTCGAGGCATTGTACCAGTTCAGTTTCGGGCGCGGCGACAGCCCGGCGGTCGAGGCGATGTTCAGGATCGCGCCGAATCCCTGCGCCTTCATCTGCGGCACCAACGTGCGGGCGGTCAGGTATACCGATTTCATGTTTACCGCGACAACCCGGTCGAAATCTCCTTCGCTGACCTCTTCCAGCGGCGCGGGCATGTGAGTCACGCCTGCATTGTTGACCAGAATGTCGATCTGACCAAAGGCGTTTTCGGCCATATGCGCCATCTTCGCAACCGACACCGCTTCGGAAACGTCTGTCTCGCATGCGGTGCCGCCGATCTCAGCCGCAATCTGCCCGGCCGCCTCGCGGTTCAGATCGGCGATCAACACGCGCGCGCCTTCCTGCGCGAATTTGCGCGCGATGCCCGCGCCGAAGCCTGACGCGCCGCCGGTGACAATGGCAGATTTCCCCTCCAGCCGCATGGCCGCACCTCCTCCTGCTCTTGTGTTGTGCGAACCCTAGCAGCGCGCTGACGGGATGCCAGCCTATTCGTCGCTGATCCGGCCCCGCAATGCCTTGACCGCGCCGCGCGCTTTTTTGGATTCCAGCCTGCGCCGCACGGATCCGTATGTGGGCTTGGTGGGCACCCGGCGCTTCGGTTTGACTAGCGCGCGGGTAATCAGTTCGACCAGCCGTTCGCGCGCGATGTCGCGGTTGCGCGCCTGCGAGCGGGTCTCGTCGCATTGGATGATGATGGCGCCATCCTTGGTCCATTTCCTGCCGGCCAGCCGTTTCAGCCGCGCCTTGACCGGGTCGGGCAGCGAGGGCGAACGGGCCGCTTCGAACCGCAACTCCACAGCGGTGGAGACCTTGTTTACGTTCTGCCCGCCCGGCCCCGAGGCGCGCACGAAGCTTTCGGTAAGCTCCCAGTCGTGAATGGTGATAGTGTCGCCGATCCTGAGCATGGGCGGAGCTTAACCGGGCCGTGCAGAAACAAAAAGGGCCGCCCTGGCGGGACGGCCCTTCGAAAGTTCAGGAGGTTGGGTCGGTTAGATCAATCGACCAGCCGGAGCGCGCGCTCCGCCAAGGGCTGCCCTAGCAGGCGATCCCCCCGGTTGTTCCGACACCTCTCTCCAATCTCTTTCTCGACACTGGATCACCTCCTTTTCTAACTGTTGCGGTTACCAAGGAGCGTGACACAAGCTGTGCCGATCTCAAAGCGTTTTTTATGCGGGCTGCGCAGTTGCTGTCAGTCGCGCCACGATCAGGCGGAACGGGATCAGCGCCAGCAGCGCCAGCGCCAGCTTGACCAGCCAGTCGGCAAAACCCAGCGTCACCCAGAGCGGCGCTTCGGGCCCGGTGAGCAGGAAGGGCACGGGCTCCCACGCCCAGGAAATCGCAGCGTCGGCATTTGCGCCGAAGACCGTGACCGAGGCCGAGAAGGCGATGGTGAAGAACAGCGCCGTGTCCAGTGCCGAGCCGACCAGCGTCGAAACCAGCGGCGCACGCCACCAGCGGCCTGCGCGCAGGCGATCAAAGAGCGCCACATCGGTCAGCTGTGCGATCAGGAAGGCGGTGCCTGAGGCGACGGCGACGCGCAGCGGCACGGCGGGGCCGAATTCAAGCATGATCTGGCTGCCGATCAGTGAGCAGAGGATGCCGGTGACAAAGCCGGCAAACACAACCTTGCGCGCGGCCTTCACGCCGTAAACGCGGTTCATGATGTCGGTGACGATGAAGGCGCAGGGGTAGGTGAACGCGCCCCAGGTCAGCAGACCGTCGAGGATCAGGAACTGAACCAGAATGTTGGAGGCAACCACAATGGCGGCCATGGCAAGAATGCCGGGGAGGTAGGTACGTGTCATATCTTGGTGCCCGTTTTGACAAGGTAGCGGCGACTTGGCCCGATTCATTTCAGGCAGGCCGCGCTGATAGCCGCTGCTTACGGCTTTGGCAAGTCATTCCGGCAGGGTATATTCCACGATCTCGGTACGCAGGAAGAACATGAAATTGTCGTCCGAGATCATCGTCGCACGCAGTTTGCCCTCACCGTCGCGCCAGATAGAGACGCCTTCAAGGTTTTCATGGGCACCGGAGCGCGTGTCGAGCACCGTTTCCTCGTTTGTGGCAGCCGTGTCGCTCACCGTCCAGCGCCGCAACCGGCTGCGAAACCCCAAAGCCCCGGTCGCGCGCTCCAGAACATATAGTCGCCCGTCCGGGCCAAAGTCGGCCCCGACCGGCAGGTAATCATCGCGCTGCGGCAGCTTGTACGGGGTCGACCATCGCCGCCCGTCCCAGCGATAGACCGGGATGGAGCCATCTGCGGCGCGGCTGCTTTCGGGCATGGTGTAAAGCCGCCCCTGCGCGTCGATTGCGAGCGGTTCGAAGGATCCGTTGCTGGCCAGATACTTGAACACCTTGGGGCGCGGCAGCACTTTTGACCGGCTTTCGGGATCGGTATAGTGGGCGAGGCGATGCACCCCTTCGAACGAAATATAGTGGCCGCCGTCAGGGCCTATGGCCAGACCCTCGGAATCGCCCGCGCGTCCGATCAGGGGTTTGTTCTTGCTGGATCGCACCCAATTGGCGGATGTGACCTTTACACCGCTGACGCGCCCGTCCTCGCGCTGCAAATCTGCGCTCACAAGTATCGAGCGGTCGCTGAGCGCTAGCATCGAGCTGCCGTCATCTGACACTTCAAGCCCTGAAAACCCGCCGAACCACGGGGCCTTGGCGGTCCACAGATAGCTCCCCGCGGGAATCGCGCCGGATCGCTCCACCGCATGCACGCTGCCCGTCAGGATCAGGGCGCAGATCAGCGCGATTGCAGAACGGCAGCGCATTGCTGGGGCAGGTCGGAAAGGGTGTATTCACCGCGCTTCTTGGGCGCGGGTGCGTTGGGGTCACGCGGTTTGGGCGGTGGCGGGTTCAGGATATTGTTGACCCATTGCTGCGCTTCGGCACAGCCGTCCCCCTTGGGTGGCGGATCCTGATTAACGCAGCCACGCATGCCCTTGGGACAGCTCAGCCGCACATGGAAATGATAATGATGGCCCCACCAGGGTCTGATCTTGCGCAGCCATTTGCGGTTGCCCTTGGCGTTCTTGCACATCTCGACCTTGGCGCCGGGGAAGACAAAGATCCGCGCCACCCGCTTGTCCTTGGCGGCGGCTTTCAGGATTTCGTGATGCTGCCGGGTCCAGTTGGAATTGACAAAGGCACCCTCGGCGCGGCGCAACGAGATGGAAGAGATGTTTTCACGGTTCCGGCGCGACAGGTTCAGCTTGTCGGCCGGCCGCATCCAGATATCGATGTCCAGACCGATCTGGTGGCTGCGGTGCCCGCTCAGCATCGGGCCGCCGCGCGGCTGGCTGATATCGCCGATATAGAGCCCGTCCCAGCCCGGCTGCTTTGCCGCAAAGCGGCTCAGGTCCTGGATGTAGTCGATGGTTTCGGGGTGGCCCCAGTTGCGATTGCGCGACAGGCGCATCGCCTGCCAGGTCGGTCCGGTCTCGGGCAGTTGCACCGAACCTGCGGCGCAGCCCCGGGAATAGCTGCCATAAGCGGCGGGTTTTTGCCGGGAGCCATGGTCCTGCGCCCCGAACAGCTGCTTTGCCAGCGGAGCGGCATCAGGTGTACCAGCCATCCCGGCCAGTGCAGCAATCGTCACAAGTGCCCGTAAAAACATCAGGTCTGATCCCCTTCCGGTCTTACCCAGCGCAACAATATGAGGCCCAGAATAAACAACGCGATCACCGGGGAAACCCCCAATCTCGCATCTCCGAATACACCGGTCGCCACGCCGATCATCATGGGCGCCAGAAAGGCAGTTGCGCGACCCGAGAGGCCATAAAGCCCGAAGCTTTCGGTCGGGTGATCCGGCGCCGTGTGGCGCACCATCAGTGACCGGCTGGCCGATTGCAGCGTGCCGCCCATGCCGCCGATCAGGACACCGCAACCAAAGAACAGGATATCAGGAAGCGAGGACCCTTCGGGTAGCGTGATGCCGAAAATCTGGGTGCGGTCCATGCCGACGATCAGTGTGCAAACCGCAATCAGGATGAGGATGCAGCCACAGATGACCGGTTTCGGCCCCAGACGCTTATCCAGTTTGCCGCCGAAATAGACAAAGATTGCCGAGGCCAGAACGCTGACGATACCAAAGATCCCGATCTTGATCAGATCCCACTCCAGCACCAGCCGCGCATAGACTCCGCCAAAACTGTAAAGCCCGTTCAACGCATCGCGATAGAGCATTGAGGACCCGAGATAGGCTGACAGGCTGTAGCGATGCCGCAGATCCGCGATCGTCTGACCCAGCAGGCGAAGCGCCCCGGAAAACGAACCCTTCTTGCCGGTCCGCGGCCCGTCCCGGACCCACAGGAAATAGGGGATCATGAAGACAATGTACCAGGCCGCCGTCATTGGCCCGACAAAGCGGGTGCCTTCCATCTGCGCGGCGTTCAATCCAAATGCCGGGTCCAGGCCGATCAGGGTCTTGCCATTGGGCTGCTCGACAAAGAACAGCAGCATGATGGCCAGCGAAATCAACCCGCCGAAGTAACCAAAGGCAAACCCGCTGCCCGAAACCTCGCCCACATCCTCTTTGTCGCTGATATCGGGCAATTGTGAGTTGATGAAAATCAGCGCGTATTCCGCCCCAACAAAGCCAAGCCCGAAGGCCGACAGCATCAGCCACATGTTCGACCCGTCCGGCAGTGTGAACCACAACGCCGCAGAGCCCACCGCATACATCACCGAAAAGGCGAAAATCCACGGTATCCGACGACCGGTGACATCGGCAAACGCGCCCATCAGCGGGGCGCCGAAGGCAATGATCAGCCCGGTGATGGTCAGACAATTGGCCCAGACAACCTGCGCCCGCGCCGCCGCTGCCTGCCCGGAAAGCCCGGTTGTCGCAAAATACTCTGCAGCGACACCTGCAAAATAAGGCCCGAAGATGAACGTAACCAATAGCGAGTGATAGGGTTGGCTGGCCCAATCAAAAAACCACCAGCCCCAGACGCGTTTACGCGCGGATATTTCTGCCATGCCCGTCCTCAAATGCTCTGCTTAGAATAAGAGGGGCTGGGCGCGAATTAGACAAGCTTTTCCTGCATTGGTGGCCAGGGACGCAGCGCATCGGCCGCGCACCAGGCGGCAACCCAGTCGGGCATCGGGGGGGAGGCTCGATCCTGATGCCCCATCTCGCGCAGAACCTCGGCGGGTGGTACAATGCCGTTCTTGTCGGTCACGGCAGAGCGAAACAGGACGTGACTGGCGCATTCACCGTTCCGCTTCCACATGCTTTGTTCCAGATAGATGAATTTCTCATCCCAGCAGACCGCGCGCGAGCGCATCTCGAACTGCTCGAACCCGCGAATACGGCGGCGAAACCGGACGGTGGACCCGGCCATGGTCATGGCCCAACGCCGCCGGGTGATCGCTTTGATCAGCCCGACCCGCTGCGCTGCCATGGTGCGGCCAAGATCATAAAGCGTCATGGCGCGGCCATTGTTCAACTCAAGCCAGATATCCAGATCCCACGGCCAGCACCTATGGTTGGAGATGTGGGTTTCTGTCAGGTCAAGCGGGGACATGCGGCGCGCGACAAGCAGGTCCTTGACCAAGCGGACGATCGGGAACATGGGGCTCTCCAAAACGGTTTCCCGGTACACATGCCAAAAGTGACGCGAGCGTCAATCACGACGGCGCGGCATCCTTGCGCTTTTGCATATCAGCGATTACCTGTCGGGCAGATCATGAAGGAGAATTCTGACGATGATGGCAATCTACGGACCGCTGCAGCTGATCCTCAGCGTGGTTTATTTCTTCATCATCGTGCATGTGATCATGAGTTGGTTGATTAATTTCAACGTTCTCAACGTGCACCAGCAGCTTGTCGGGCAGATCTGGTACGGGTTGAACCGGCTGCTGGAGCCGATTTATCGCCCGATCCGTAACATCCTGCCGGATACCGGAGGTCTGGATCTTGCGCCGCTGGTGGCCTTTATCATCGTGCTCTCGCTGCAAAACTACATCCTGCCGACTCTGTTTGGCTTCATGTAGGCGTCACGCCCTCTTGTTCACCGATTCTTAGTGTGTGACACTGCCTGCCAAGAGCAGAGCAAAACACAGACCACAGGATCACCTGCCCATGCTGGACGCAGCGCCGCTTTTGCGGGATGTCTTCGGATTCGATGCCTTTCGCCCCGGCCAGGAAGAGATCGTCGATGCGGTGAGTTCCGGGGAAAACGTGCTGGCCATCATGCCTACGGGTGGCGGCAAATCTCTGTGTTTTCAATTGCCAGCGCTGCTGCGCGAGGGCGTGACGGTGGTGATCTCGCCGCTGATCGCGCTGATGCGCGATCAGGTCCGCGCGCTGCAAGAGGCGGGCGTATCCGCCGGTGCGCTGACCTCGGGCAACACGCCGGAAGAAAACGATGAGGTTTATGCCGCGCTAGAGGCCGGCGCGCTCAAGCTGCTTTACATCGCGCCGGAACGTCTGGCGGCGGGCTCGGCCATGGGGATGTTGCGGCGCATCGGCGTCAGCCTGATCGCGGTGGATGAGGCCCATTGCGTAAGCCAGTGGGGCCATGATTTTCGCCCCGACTATCTGCGCATCGGCGAGTTGCGTCGCGCGCTGGGCGTGCCGCTGGCTGCCTTCACGGCTACGGCGGATGCCGAAACCCGAGACGAGATTGTCAGCAAGCTGTTCGAAGATCAGCCGCCGCGCATCTTCCTGCACGGGTTCGACCGCCCCAACCTGCATCTGGCCTTTGCCGCCAAAGATAGCCCGCGCCGACAGATCCTCGATTTCGCCGATGCGCGGCGCGGGCAGTCCGGCATAGTCTATTGCGGCACCCGTAACAAGACCGAGGCTTTGGCCGCTGCCTTGCGCGAACAGGGCCACAAGGCCTGCCACTATCATGGCGGGATCGAGGCCGAGGATCGGCGGCAGGTGGAAATCCGCTTTGCCCGCGAGGATGGCCTGATCGTGGTGGCGACGGTGGCCTTCGGGATGGGCATCGACAAGCCCGATATCCGCTGGGTCGCTCATGCCGACCTGCCCAAATCCATCGAGGCCTATTATCAGGAAATCGGCCGTGCCGGGCGCGATGGTGCCCCGGCCGAAACGTTGACCCTGTTTGGGCCGGACGACATCCGTTTGCGGCGCGCGCAGATCGACGAGGGGCTGGCCCCGCCCGATCGCCGCATCGCGGATCATGGCCGCCTCAATGCGCTGCTGGGTCTTGCCGAGGCGCTGGAGTGTCGCCGCAAGACCCTGCTCGGCTATTTCGGGGAAGAGGCCGAAAGCTGCGGCAAATGCGATCTCTGCGCCCAGCCCGCCAAGGTGATGGATGGCACCCAGCCGGTGCGTATGGCCCTGTCGGCTATCCTGCGCACCGAGGAATGGTTTGGCGCCGGGCATCTGATCGACATTTTGGTGGGCAATGAAACCGACCGCGTGCGCGATCGGCGCCATGATCAGTTGCAGACATTCGGCGTCGGGCGGGCGCATAGCAAACAGCAATGGCAGGCGATCTTTCGGCAAATGATGGGCCACGACCTGATCCGCCCCGACCCCGAACGTCACGGTGCGCTGCGCATGACCGAAGCGGCGCTGCCGATCCTGAAAGGCAAGGCCAGCATCCGTCTGCGCCAGGACACGATCAAGGCGGCGGGGCGGCGTCCGGCGGTCAAGGCGATGGTCTCGGACGAGGACGCGCCGCTGCTCTCGGCACTCAAGGCCAAGCGCCGGGCGCTGGCTGAGGCCGCCAAGGTGCCCGCCTATGTGATCTTTCCCGACCGCACCCTGATCGAAATGGCCGAAAAACGTCCCGCGACGCTTGATGATATGGCGCGGATCAGCGGGGTTGGGGCGAAGAAACTGGACCGCTATGGCGCGATGTTCCTGCAGGTGATCACCGGCGCGGACGAAAGCCATCACCCGCAGCAGCGTAAACTCGCGGGTGCGGGCAAGGCGGCGCTGTTCGATCAGTTGCTTGAAGTGCAGACGGAACTCGCGCGGGGGGCCGATGGCACCCATAAACCGCTTAGTTGCTCGGCGGCGCAACTAGCCAAGGTCGCGCAGCTTAACGCGGATGACCAGACAGGGTTGCAGCGGGTACTGGGCGAAAGCCGGGCGGAACGTTTTGGCCCGGCGTTTCTGGACGTGCTGCGCGCTGCGGACTAGGTCTGTACTCAGACATGAGAAGGGGTGGATATGCTTGTAGTGATTTCTCCGGCCAAGCGGCTGGACTGGGCAGAGCGCGACATCGCGCTGACACGGCCCGATTTTCAGGATGATGCCATCCGGCTGGCGCGCACGGCACGCAACCTGACGCTGGGCGATCTGCGCAAGCTGATGGGGTTGAGCGATGATCTGGCGCGCCTGAACCGCGACCGGTTCCGGTCGTTTGCCGAAGACCCCGCAGCGGATATGGTACGCCCGGCGGCGCTGGCCTTTGCCGGGGATACCTATCAGGGGCTCGAAGCCGCCTCGCTGGATGCGGACGAGATGCGCTGGGCGCAGGATCACCTGCGCATCCTGTCAGGGCTCTATGGCGTGTTGCGGCCCTTGGATGCGATCCAACCCTATCGGCTGGAAATGGGCAGCAGGCTGAAGACCCGGCGCGGCAAATCGCTTTATGATTACTGGCGCGATCAGTTGAGCAAGGCGCTCAACGCGCAGGCCGCCGAGACCGGAACAGATGTGCTGATCAACTGCGCCAGCCAGGAATATTTTGGGGCCGTCGCGTCCGCCGCGCTGAAATTGCGGGTGATCACGCCTGTGTTCATGGAGGACAAGGCGGGCAGCCCCAAGATCGTCAGCTTCTTTGCCAAGAAAGCGCGCGGGGCGATGGCGCGCTACATCATCCGCAATCGCCTGACTGATCCGGCGGGATTGCTGGAGTTTGACACAGGCGGATATGCCTATCAGCCCGAGATGTCCGACCCCGACCGACCGGTTTTCCTGCGGCCTTATACCGTCGCTGCGCAGGCGTCGCCCGCGCAAACGGTCAGCGCCTGAGGTCGATTGTCATCAGAGAGGAGCGATGGCGGGAAAACTCTGACCGGTGGCGCGTCGCAACTCGTCAACGGCGTGCGCCAGCGCCGGGCCGACACTGTCGTGAATTCTGTCATCGCTCAGCACGTCCGATGTTGCGCCGCTGAAGAATGACACGGGTGCGCCAAACTCCGAGGGCCGATAAGGCGTCGCCAGCGCATTGATGGAGCGCGCGAAACGATCCGGACCACTGACAAACGCATAGCCATGGGCCAGCAGCTGGTCGCGGGCCTGTTCGGTCAGCCTTGTCAGCGCATCCCCCTGATCCGCGGGCAGGAGCGCGGCGAGCTTGCGGGTCTCTTCATCACTTAGCGCCCCGATATAGGCCGCCCCCGAGGAAGAGGAGAGCATCGGCATGCGATACCCCACATCCAGCCAGATCGAGTGCGACCCCGCTGGCCGCCAAGTCTTGACCATCAGCATCTTGCCGTCATCCTGAATCGCAACCCCGATCAGCGTGGCGGTCTCATCGGCCAGGCGCTGCATGATCGGCGTGGCGATCTCGACAAACGAAAAGGAGGCCGCTGCGATATTGCCAAGCGCGAGTGCTGCGGGGCCAAGCCGGTATTTCTCATGATGGCGCCCATGGGTCAGATAGCCCAGAGCGCAGAGTGTGAAGGTCAGCCGCGAGACCGTAGAGCGGGGGATGCCGGTACGCTCCGACAGGTCCAGATTGCCCAGCCCGTTATCGGTGGGGCGGAAGGCACGCAAAATGCTCAGGCCGCGCGCCAATGTGTTGGCGTAGCGCTTGTCACTATCGGGCATCGGCAGAGTTCCTGCTTGTCTCAGAGACGCCGCTGAACGCGATGAAGCGGTCGAGATGGTGATCAACATCGCCAAAGAGGTGGTCGACCATCACCAGACGACGGGCATGATGGGACATGGCGTATTCGTCGGTCATGCCGATACCGCCATGCATCTGGATACACTCCTCCGCAACCAGCGCGCCGACCCGCCCGATCAGGTTCTTGGTTGCACTCACATGGCGCTCGCGGGTGAGGCGGTCGGCCTCAAGATGACCGGCGAGATTGATCACCGCCGAGCGTGCCTGCTCGATCTCGATCAGCATATCGGCCAGCCGGTGCTGCAGCGCCTGAAAGCTGCCGATCGGGACGCCGAACTGCTTGCGCTCTTTCAGATACTCCACCGTCAGCGCCTTGCCCGTTTCCATCGCACCCAGTGCTTCGGCGCAAAGTGCCAGCGTCGCGCGGGCATGGGCCGCCTCCAGCGCCGTGTAAGCTTTGCCCGGAGGTCCCAGTCGCTGGCTCTGATCGACGGTGACAGCCTCCAAAGTGATACGGGCCGAGGACGTGCCGTCGACATTGACGTGCCCATGGCAATGCACGCCGACTGACGTTGAGGGGATCAGAAACAGCGAAACGCCATGCTTGTCAGCCGGATCGCCCTCTTCACGGGCAGAGACAAGTAGCATTCCGGCCTGCGCGCCGCCCAGAACATGGGCCTTGGTGCCGTTCAGCACGATCGCTCCGTCTGATGTGCTGGCGCGCGTGGTCACATGATTCAGATCATACCGCGATTGCGGCTCGGCATGGGCCAGAGCGAGAATGGTTTCCCCGGCAATGACCTGTTGTATCACATCGCTCTGACCCTCCGCATCCAAAGCGGCCAGCAGCCCGCCTGCCAGCACGGCTGATCCCAGAACAGGTTCGATCACACCGGCGCGGCCCAATTCCTCGAACACGACCATCAGATCGGTGCCGGTCCCGCCATAGCCGCCCTGTTCCGGGGCAAAGACAGCGCCGAGAATGCCCAGCTCGGCCAGTCCCGCGAACACGGCGGTATCATAGGCCTGACCGGAGGTCAGTACCGCCCGCCGCGCCTCGTGGCTGTAGCGATCCTTCAGGAAGCGCTGCAGCATGTCCCGCAGCATCATCTGGTCGTCACTCAGTCCGAAATCCATCTGCCTACCCTGTCAAAGCCCGAGCGCCGATTTGGCGATGATCGTGCGCTGGATCTCGTTCGAGCCGCCGAAAATCGACAATTTGCGCATGTTGAAATATCCCGGCGCGGCGGCAGGCGCATGTTCCGGGCCGAGCGGGTCTGCATTGTCGCCGCCATCCAGAAAATCGGGCAGGTAGGGCATTGCGTCCGGCCCCATCGCGCGGCGCAGAAGCGCGCTCAACTCCTGGCGCAGCAAGGTGCCCTTGACCTTGAGCATCGAGCTTTCGATGCCCGGCGCATGTCCTTTGGCCGCCGCGCTTATCATCCGCAGGTTGGTGGTGCGCATCGCCATCAGATCAATCTCGGCCTGCGCCATGCGGGCCGCGAAATGCGGGTTCTGATCCAGCGGCCTGCCGCTCGCCATGGTGTGCGCCGCCACATGTTTGAGCGTCGCAAGCGCGGCGTCGGAAAACCCCACGCCCGCAATGTTGGTGCGCTCATGGGTCAGCAGGTATTTGGCATAGGTCCAGCCCTTGTTTTCTTCTCCCACGAGGTTTTCGGCAGGCACACGAACATTGTCGAAAAACACCTCGTTCACCTCCGCCTCGCCATCGATCAGCACGATGGGGCGAACTGTGACGCCGGGTGTATCCATGTCGATCAGCAGGAAGGAGATTCCCTCCTGCTTCTTGGCATCGGGATCGGTACGCACCAGGCAGAAGATCCAGTTGGCATGCTGCCCCAGCGTGGTCCATGTCTTTTGCCCGTTGACCACGTAATACGCGCCCTCGCGCACCGCGCGGGTCCTCAGCGAGGCCAGATCGGACCCCGCGCCGGGTTCGGAATAGCCCTGGCACCACCAGTGCTCGCCGCACAGGATCGGCGGCAGAAAGCGTTGCCGCTGGTCCTCGCTGCCGAATTCAAACAGCACGGGCGCGAGCATCTTCAACCCAAAAGGCACGATGCGCGGGGCGTGGGCGCGGCAGGCCTCTTCCTCGAAGATCTGGCGCTGCACCGCGTCCCATTCTGCGCCGCCATATTCGCGCGGCCAGTTCATCGCCAGCCAGCCGCGCGCGTTCAGCATGGTGTGCCAGTCCTGCATCTCTGCCTTGGTCAACCGCTTGCCCAGCCGCACCTTGTCGCGGGTTCGTTCGGGTAGGTTTTCAGCGAGAAAGCGGCGCAGCTGTGCCCGGAATTGCTCTTGCTCTTGTGTATAGGCGAGGTCCATCAGAAAATCTCGAACAGGCCAGCGGCCCCCTGGCCACCCCCGATGCACATGGTCACCACGCCCAGCTTCGCGCCCCGGCGCCTGCCTTCCAGCATCAGGTGCCCGGTCATGCGCGCGCCGGTCATGCCGAACGGATGCCCGATCGAAATCGAGCCGCCATTGACGTTGCAGATCGCAGGATCAATGCCCAGCCGCTCGCGGCAATAGAGCGCCTGACTGGCGAAGGCCTCGTTCAACTCCCACAGGTCGATATCCTGTATCGTTAGTCCGTGGCGTTCCAGCAGGCGCGGCACCGCAAAGACCGGCCCGATGCCCATTTCATCCGGTTCGCATCCGGCAACCGCAAAACCCTTGAAGGCCCCCAGCGGTTCGACCCCTTCACGCGCGGCCACATCCTCATCCATCAGAACCAGCGCCGCCGCCCCGTCGGAAAGCTGCGAGGCGTTGCCTGCGGTGATGAACTGTCCCTCGCCGCGCACCGGGGCGAGGCCCGCCAACCCCTCCAGCGTGGTGTTGGGGCGGTTGCAGTCATCCATGGCAAACGTCACCTCCTTGCGGGTGACCTCGCCGGTGTCGCGATCCTTGAAGGCCTGCGTTACCTTGATCGGCACGATCTCGTCATCCAGTTTCCCGGCGGCCTGCGCGGCGGCAGTGCGCTGCTGGCTTTGCAGCGCCAGTTCATCCTGCGCCTCGCGGCTGACATTGTAACGCGCGGCGACGATATCGGCGGTTTCAATCATGGACAGGTAGAGGTCGGGTTTATGCGCGCTGATCCACGGCTCTTGTGCCTGCGGTGGGCGCGAAGGCGGCATCTGGCTGATACTCTCGACCCCGCCAGCAAGGGCGGCGGGGGCCTTTTCCATCGTGATTGCATGGGCCGCCATCGCAACCGCCTGCAACCCGGACGAGCAGAACCGGTTCACAGTTGCCGCCGCCACGGTGACCGGCAGCCCGGCCCGGATCACCGACTGCCGGGCGATGTTGCTGCCGGTCAAGCCTTCGGGATAGCCGCAGCCGACAAAGGCGTCTTCCAGCAGGGCAGGATCGATACCGGCCCGGCTGACCGCATGTTCGATGGCATGGCCCGCCATGGTCGCCCCATGGGTTTCGTTGAACGCCCCGCGATAGGATTTGGCCAACCCGGTGCGTGCGGTAGAGGCAATTACAGCTTGTTTCATCGCAATGATCCTTATGTGTTCAGGCTGGCAAAAGTCTTGCCCTCGGCCACCAACCGCTGCAGCAGCGGCGCGGGCTGCCAGAGGAAGTCATCCTCGGCGGCAAATGTGGTGATATCGCGCAGGATCTTATCCGGCCCCACCGTATCGGCATAATACATCGGACCCCCGCGCCAGCGCGGAAACCCGTAGCCGTTGAGCAAGGTGACATCCACATCCAGCGGGCGTTGCGCGATGCCTTCCTCGACCACCCGCGCGGCTTCGTTGACCATCGCCGCCATGTAGCGGTCGACGATTTCCTGATCGGAAAGCGCGCGTGCTATGACGCCCTTGGCAGAGCGTTCTTCTGCGATGATACCGTCAACCTCGGGATCGGGTGCGGGGCGGCCTTCGCCATAAAGGTAATAGCCCCTGCCGGTCTTGCGGCCAAAGCGGCCCATCTCGCAGAGGCGGTCGGCGAACTCGGCATAAGCCTCGCGCGGGTCGCGCCTGGGGGCCAGGCGCTTGCGGGTGGCCCAGCCGATATCCAGCCCGGCCAGGTCGCTCACCGCATAGGGCCCCATGGCGAGGCCAAATTCGACCAGCGCGCGATCGACGTCGAACGGGCTGGCCCCCGCGATCACCGCGCCGTCCAGCGCCTTGCGGTAATGCGACAGGATGCGATTGCCGATGAACCCGTCACAGACCCCCGCGCGGACCGCGACCTTGCCAAGGGTCTTTGCCAGCGCAAAGCCCGTCGCGGTGACCTCTGGCGCGGTCCGGTCCGCGACCACGATCTCCAGCAGCTTCATGACATGGGCTGGCGAGAAGAAATGGAGACCGATCACATCTTCGGGACGTGCGGTCATCGCGGCGATGGCGTCCACATCCAGATAGGAGGTGTTGCTGGCCAGGATCGCGCCGGGTTTGCAGACTGCATCCAGCTTTTCGAACACCTCTTTTTTCACATCGATGCTTTCAAAAACCGCTTCAATCACGATGTCGGACTGAGCAAATTCCTGGTAATCTGTTGTGGTTTTAAAACAATCAGACATGATTTCGCCATATTGTGCCTCACCCAGCTTACCCCGTTGCATTGCGCCTTCCAGCAGGCCGGAAACCGTCGCATATGCCCGATCTGTGGCCTCTGAATCACGCTCAACCAGGGTCACCTTGAGACCGGCAAGCAAGGCGTTCGTGGCGATGCCTGCGCCCATGGTGCCGCCGCCGACCACGCCCAGAGTCTGGACGTCGCGCGGGGCGACGCCCTTAATCTCGTCCAGCTTTCCAACCTGCCGCTCGGCAAAAAACGCGTGGATCATCGCGCCGCGCTGATCCGACGCCATCAGTTCCTTGAACAACGCCCGCTCCTGCGCAAGACCCTCGGCAAATGACAGGTCAATCGCGCCCCGAAGCGCGTCCAGAGCCTTTTGCGGGGCGATCTGACCACGCGCGGACTTTGCCAGCTTGGCGCGCGCCGCATCCATTGCACCCGGCTCCGGCGGATTGCAGACAAGGCGGCTGGTAGGGCGCGGTGCAGCGCCCGTTTCGATCAACGTTTTGGCATAGCCCAGACTCGCGTTCCGGATGTCGTCGCCGCTCGCAATCTGGTCGATCAGGCCAAACTCAAGCGCGTCTTGCGCACCGATCTGGCCACCCGAGGTGATCATGTTGATCGCATTGGACATCGGTACCAGCCGTGGCAAGCGCTGGGTGCCGCCGGCACCGGGCAACAGGCCCAGCATCACCTCTGGCAGCCCGAAGCGCGCCGAAGCCAGGGCAATGCGGTAGTGCCCGCCCAGAGCCAGTTCCAGCCCGCCGCCCAAAGCGGTGCCATGCAAGGCGATCACCACCGGTTTGGTCGAGGCCTCGATCTGGTCGATTACGTCGGGAAGCGAGGGCTCCATCAACGGTTTGCCAAATTCGCGGATATCCGCCCCGGCGACAAAGGTTCGGCCCGCGCAGCAGATCAGGATGGCTTTGACCTCCGCCATCTCTGCGGCCTGCGTGACGGTGTCAGAGAGCCCGGCGCGCACGGCTTGGGACAGTGCGTTGACCGGCGGGTTGGAGACTTGGATCACGGCAATATCGCCGTGAAGCTCCATCGTGACTGGGTGCGACAAAACCGGCCCCTTTCTCATTGCTGCCTCATATCGGCAGAGGGATAGAAGATTGCCATAGAAATTTCAATATGTGGAATTTGACGCCTATAAGTGGAATTTCACAAATCCGCGCAGCGAGACCTGACGCGGCAATCCGGGCCCTCTCACGTTCAGATTTGATCTTCGGATCAGTGGCGGCCTTCGCGCAGCCAGCCTGCCAGGATGAAACCGGCAGCGAGGAACAGGACCAGCCAGGGCGGTAGCAAAGCGGTTTGCGTCACATCGCGGGTTTCATAAGCGCCACGTGGTGTCAGCCCGATCCAGCCCCGACCAGCTGCGGGACGCCCTTCGCGCACCGATCGGATCGAGGGCAGCCCGTCTTCCAGACGTATGACGCCACCGCGCATGGTGGCCAGGATCGGGTCGAGAACCTCGCCCGTCGCAATAGTCTGTTCGAATTCGCGCGGGGCGGCGGGGCCAAGGCCGATCACCGCTTGGCGCTCGCCTTCCTGCAAGCGATAGAGGCCAATCTCTGGCCCCGTATAAAGCGCCTCAAACCGACCGGGTGAGACCTCCTGCAAGGTGACAGTCTCGGTCTCGCCATTGGGGCGGGTGATGGTCACCGGACCGACCTCTTCCTCAAGCGTGCGGCGGATGATGCGCATGGTGCGGCCCTGCGCATCGGCCCAGAGCGCCTCTTCCTCAAGCTCGGGTTCCTTCATCATCCAGTGCGCCAGCCTGCGCAGCAGTTCCAGTTGCGGACCGCCCCCCTCATATCCCCGGCTCCAGAGCCAGGCGTGATCCGAGGCCAGCAGCGCAACCCGACCTTCACCGACCCGGTCCAGGATCAGCAGCGGACGGTCGTCAATCCCGCTCATCACCACATTGCCGGACCGGGGGAAGACATCGACCTGGCGCAGCCACGCACCCCACTCCTCGATCCCGCCCAGATCGGCGGTAACCGGGTGGCGCTCGCCCAGTTCGGTCACCTGCGGCATGTAGCGTTCCTCGATCACGCGGGCGGTGGGTTGCGCGGGCAGGGTCGGCCCCAGCGGCGAGCGATAGATGCTGTCGGCCGTGGCAAAGTCGGGCCCGGCTGCGACCAGAACCGCGCCGCCATCGGCAACATATTGCGAGACATTGTCCAGATAGATCGCAGGCAAAATCCCGCGCCGCTTGTAGCGGTCAAAGATGATCAGGTCAAAATCGTTGATCTTTTCCAGAAACAGCTCACGTGTGGGGAAGGCGATCAGCGATAGCTCATCCACTGGCACGCCATCCTGCTTTTCGGGCGGGCGCAGGATGGTGAAATGCACAAGATCGACGGCGCTGTCGGATTTCAGCAGGTTGCGCCATGTGCGCCCGCCGGGATGCGGTTCGCCCGAAACCAGCAGCACCCGCAACCGGTCACGCACGCCGTTCATCTGGATCAGCGCGGTGTTGTTGCGGTCCGTTAGCTCGCCCTCGGCGGCAGGAACGGAGAATTGGATGACGTTGCGCCCGCCATGGGTCAGGGTCACAGGTAGTTCAATATCCTGCCCGATGGGAACGGTGAAGGTATCCGGCTCGGCCCCATCGACCGAGATCTGCAGCGGGGCGGAGCGCTGATCAGCAGGCGCAGCACCACTATCCTCGATCCGCAATGTCAGGGTCACCGGCTCATCGATGATGGCGAAGGCAGGCGCGTTCTTGACGATCAGGCGGCGATCCCAATCGTCGGATCGGCCCGATAACAAGAGGTGCATCGGCGCGGGCAGTTGCGGGGCCATGTCGGCATCATGCACACGACCATCCGAGAGCGCGATAATCCCGGCAACGCGCGCGCGCGGTTCCTCTGCCAGGACCTCGGAAAGCGCACTCATCAGTTGAGTGCCTGCGTCGCCTTCACCATCGCCGACGCGAACCCGGCGCAATTCGGTGTTGTCGCGGGCCTCGATCGTGGCGGCAAGGGCATCTGCCGCTTCTTGGGTCTGCTGCTGCCGGTCTGCGAGGGTCTGGCTGGCGCTCTGGTCTTCCAGCAGGATCACGATATCGCTGAGCGGCGCGCGGTCCTCGATCTGATAGGCCGGGCCTGCCAGCGCGCCCAGCAAGACGAGCGCCGCAAGACCTCGTAATGCCCAGCCTGACAAGCCGCGCCAGAGCGCCAATATGACACCGGCACCAGCGAGAATTGCCAGTACCAACAGCGCGGGCCACGGGATCAGCGGGTCAAAGACGATACTTCCTGTCATTGTCCCAACCTGTCCAGAAGGGCGGGCACATGCACCTGATCGGATTTGTAGTTGCCGGTCAGCACATGCATCACCAGATTGACGCCAAAGCGATAGGCCAGTTCACGCTGTCGCTCGCCCGCAAATCCGCGCCCAACCGGCAGCAGGGGGCGGCCGTTGCGGTCGATGGCCCAGGCTGCGGCCCAGTCATTGCCACCGATGATCACCGGGGTGACCCCGTCATTGAGATTGCGAAAGGGCATGCCTTCGATCTGTTCGGCATCGGGTGGGGCGGCTTCGACCCAGACATCCGCGCCCTGGTGGCGGCCGGGGAAGTCCTGCAGCAGATAGAAGGTGCGGGTCAGCACGTGATCGCGCGGCACCGGTTCCAGAGGTGGTACGTCCAGCGGGGCAGCCAGTTGCTGCAATTTGCGCCCGTTCGGGCTGCCTGCGCCGAACCGCGCGATATCTGCATCGCGCGTATCAAAGAGGATCATGCCGCCTGATCTGAGATAGGCGTTCAGCTTTGAATAGGCCGCATCCGAAGGTTGCGGCTGATCCGGCGAGATCGGCCAGTAGAGGAAGGGGAAGAAGGCCAGTTCGTCGCGCTCAAGGTCGATGCCGACCGGCTCCACCGGTTCCACAGACGTGCGATAGCTGAGCGTTTCGCTAAGCCCCCGTAATCCGGCTTGCGCCACATCATCGACATTGCGGTCGCCGGTCAGCACATGGGCCAGAACCAGCTCAGCGGTGGCGGACAAGGCGAAATCATTTCCTTCACCCTCCCGCGCGCGCGCGTCCGGCGAGACCAGCGAAAAGGCCAGCCCGAGCATAAGGGCGGGGGCCAGGGCCGCCATCCGCAAGCGCCCCGACAGCGCCAGCGAGGCGATCACATCAAGTAGCAGCAAGAGCAGCGCCAGGCTCAGCAACGGGCCACCCAGCGGGGTTTCGCGTTCGATACTCAACCCCTCGACCGGGATGTTGGCGGGCCAGGTCACGGGCACCAGATCGGCCTCGGCGGTCAGCACATTGCGGGCCAGCCGCCGGTCTTCGCTGGCATAGATACCGGGACGCAGATCGGGGCCAAGCGGGTCTTCGGCCAATGCAGCCCCCTCGACACCCGGCAGGTTGCCCGCCTCTTCCAGCGCGCCAAAACCGTCCAAAACCTGCACCGGGGTCCATGTTGTGCCCGCCAGATCCTCAGCCTCGGGTGGTTTTGCCGAGGAAGAAACTGCGAGCCGTTCCAGCATCTCGACGAACAGTCCCGATAGTGGCAGGCTTGACCATTCGGCATTGGCGGTGACGTGGAACAGCACGATCTGGCCCTGACCCAGCGGTTTGCGGGTGACCAGCGGCGTGCCGTCGCTGAGCGCGGCGATGACCCGGTCGGCCAGCGTCGGGTCCGGCTGCGCCATCACCTGCGCGGTGACCCGGACATCGTCGGGCACCGGCAGGCCAAAGAACGGCGAGGTGTCGGGGAAGGGGGCCAGCGCCTTGGGTTCGCCCCAGCTCATCGCGCCCCCCACAGACCGTCCGCCGGAGCGCAGGCGCACCGGCATCAGCGGATGCTCGTCATTGCGGCTGACCTCACTCGCGGCAAGGCGCGGCCCGGCAAAGCGCAGCAACAAGCCGCCTTCTTCGACCCATTCGGTCAGCGCGGTTTCTTCGGCACCTGACAGCGTAGCCACATCAGCCAGCACGATGACATCAGGTTTGGCGGGCAGGATATCGGTGAGCGCGCCGTTCAGCAGTTCGGCAGTTGGTTGCAGCGCCTGTTCCAGGTAGTGCAGCGGTGACAGCAGCTCCAGCCCTTCGCGGTCTTCGCGCCCGGCGATCAGAGCGACCTCACGGCGGCGCAGGCTGTCATCGGCCAGTGTCACGGCACCGGCGGAGCGTTGGCCCTGCAATTCGAACCGAGTGATCCGCGCGCGCAACTCCGAGGGCAGAGACAGCGCGGTTTCGGCATGGGTTTCCCCCGCCGCAAAGCTTGCTGTGGCCGAGGCCAGAACCCGCGCCGTGCCGCCTGGGTCGCGGCCATGGGCCAGAATGGTGCCCTCCTGCGGCAGCGTTGACGGGCTGCGAATGGCGCGCAGTTGAATGGCACCATCCTCAAAGAAAGAGGGCAACAAGCCCAGAACCGGTTTCTCGGTCTGATAGACGCTGAGGGGGCCAGCACTGTCGAGCGCGGCCAGAATCCGGTCGCGGCCCGCATAGTCCAGCCCGTCGCTGAACCAGCGGGTTTCAAAGCTCTCGTCGATGGAGCCAATAGCGGTCTCGGCCCCCGTGATCTGGGCGATCGCGGGTTGCCACGGCATCGGCTCCAGCCCCGGAAGACGGTTGCGCCAGACATCGGCGCTCTGGAAGACCGGTTGTTCCGGGGCGCTCAGGCGCAGGATCGACACTGGTCTGCCGGTGCGCCCGGCCTCGCCAAGCTGCGCATCCAGCAGCGCCATCTTGTCGGGCCAACCCGTGGCCCCGGCCCAGCTTGCATCCAGAACGATCAGCAACGGGCCAGAACCGCTGGCCTCGCGCGAAGGATTCAGCACCGGCCCGGCAAGGCCGGTGATCACGGCGGCCACGGCCAGCATCCGCAACAGCAGCAGCCACCACGGTGTCCGGTCCGAGACGCTTTCATCATCGCGCAGACCCAGCAGCAGGGTGACGGCAGGGAACAGGCGGCGGATCGGTGCGGGCGGGACCGCACGCAGGATCAGCCACAGAACCGGCAGCGCCAGCAGACCCAGCAACAGCCAGGGCGCGGTGAAGCCTATGCCGCCGATCACGGTCACCGATGGCCACCATCAAGCGCGCGGTAAATCCACAGCAGCGCCGCCTGGGCACTGTCGCTGGTATGATGCAGCCCAAACTGCCATCCGGTCGCGTGACATAGCTGGTTCAGCCTGTCCTTCCTTTCCGCCAGCCGGGCGATGTAACGCGGCTTCAGGTCCCCGGCCTTGAGGGTTTCGTGGCGAAACGTGCCGCCGACACTCTCGAAGATGGTCCGCCCCTGATATGGGAACTCTTCTTCGCTGGGATCAAGGGTCATCATCAAAACCCCGCGCACGCCGCGATCGGCGGCCTTGGTCAGGGCCAGTTCCACCTCGTCCAGATCGCCCAGAAAATCCGACAGGAACACGGCGCGCGCATGCGGGATCATGGCGCGATGTTCAGGGGGCTGGTAGTCGGGCTCGGCATCCTGCGCCCAGGCCTCGGCCAGACGGATGATCTGTGCATTGCCGCGGCGTGGTGGCAGCGTTGTGCCGGTCAGTCCAACGCGCTCACCACCCCGGATCAGCAGGATCGCGATGGCCAGCCCCACCAGCCGCGCGCGATCCGCCTTGGTCGGCAGGGCCTTGTCCGAGGCGAACCGCATTGAGGCCCCCTGATCGACCCAGAGCATCACCGATTGCGCAATCTGCCACTCGCGCTCGCGCACGAATTGCTGATCGCCGCGCGCCGAGCGGCGGTGGTCGATCAGGCGCTTGCTATCGCCGTGCTGTGCCGGGCGGTATTGCCAGAAATCGTCGCCCAGACCGGCGCGGCGGCGGCCGTGATCGCCCAGCAGGACGGTGCCCGCCAGATGCTCGGCCCGTGCCAGCAGGGGCGGCAGGCGCGATGCTTCGGCCTCGGATCGTTCCCTGAGGGTCAGGGCAGGCGTCACGCGGCGGCCTCGGTTCGGCTGAGGCCCTGCGCGGTACTGTCGATCAGATCGGAGAGGCGGTCACCGCGCGCGCGGGCGGCAAAGTTCAGCGCCATCCGGTGGCTGAGAACCGGGCGGGCCATGTCCAGCACGTCTTCGGCATTTGGCGCCAGCCGTCCTTGCAACAAGGCGCGCGCGCGCACGGTCATCATGAGGGCCTGTGCGGCGCGTGGTCCGGGGCCCCAGGCCACGGTTTCGGCCACCTGTTCGGACACGCCCACCTCATCAGGCCGGAAGGCGCGCACCAGATCGAGGATCAGATCCACCACCGACTCACCCACCGGCATCCGCCGCAGCAGGGTCTGGGCGGCGAGCAATTCGTCGCGGGTGAACACCTGCGTCGCCTCGGCCTCGTCCACACCGGTCGTGGCCAGCAGGATGTCACGTTCGGTCTCGCGGTCGGGATATTCCACATCGACCTGCACCAGGAAACGGTCAAGCTGCGCCTCGGGCAGAGGATAGGTGCCCTCCTGCTCGATTGGGTTCTGGGTGGCCAGCACATGGAACGGCTCGCCCAGCACCCGATCCTCGCCAGCGACGGTCACGGTCTTTTCCTGCATCGCCTGCAGCAGCGCCGATTGCGTCCGTGGGCTGGCGCGGTTGATCTCATCCGCCATCAAGAGCTGGCAAAAGATCGGCCCGGACACGAAGCGGAAATGGCGCGAGCCATCCTCGGCGGTGTCCAAAACTTCGGAGCCCAGAATATCAGCGGGCATCAGGTCGGGCGTGAACTGGATGCGGTTGCCATTTAGCCCCATCACGGTCGACAGCGTTTCGACCAGCAGGGTCTTGCCCAGACCGGGCAATCCGATCAACAGCGCATGACCGCCACAAAGCAAAGCGGTCAGCGTCAGGTCCACCACACGCTCCTGTCCGATGAAGCGGCGGGTGATCGAGGCCTTGGCCTGCTGAAGCTTTTCTTCCAGCGCTTCGATCTCGGCAACAAGGTCGGTTTGATCGGACATGACATTCCTTTCCATGGGCGTATATGGTTCTGAGTGTATCTCTCTCACCGGAAATGGCAAAACGAATGCGCGAACAAAAGACCGTTACACCCTCGGCAGATGGCATTGCGGCGTCAGTTCGCGCAGCCGCCAAACGCGGATTGCCGCCGGTGCATCTGTGGAACCCGCCCTTTTGCGGCGACCTGGACATGCGGATCGCGCGGGACGGGACGTGGTTTTATCTTGGCTCCCCCATCAGCAGGCCGGAACTGGTGAAGTTGTTCTCGTCGGTGATCAAGAAAGAGGATGGCAAGTATTTCCTCGTCACCCCGGTGGAAAAGGTCGGCATCACCGTGGATGGCGCGCCTTTTGTCGCCGTGGATTTCGAGGCGACAGGCAGCGGCACGGATCAGGTGTTGGAGTTTGTGACAAAGACCGAGGACAGCGCCATCGCAGGGCCGGATCATCCGATTCGCGTTGTCCGGGATGCACAGACCGGCGAGCCGTCGCCCTATGTTCATATCCGCGCCGATCTTGAGGCGCTGATCGACCGCAAGAGCTTTTATCGGCTGATCGAACTTGGCACCCATTCCGATGGCTGGTTCGGCGTCTGGTCGTCGGGTCAGTTTTTCCCGATCATCCCTTCGAACGAGTTGGATATCTGATGGCCAAGCGCGGGATTTGTTGACAGGCGCGGCTTTCTCGATTTATTTTTGCCGTAAAAATAAAATGGGAGAAAGCCGTGTATCTGGGACTTGATCTGGGCACGTCCGGGCTGCGCGGGCTGTTGATTGATGGCGATGGCCGTGTTGTCGGTTCGGCCGAGGCGTCCTATTCCAACCCGCATCCGGCACCGGGCTGGTCCGAGCAGGACCCGGCGGATTGGATCAAGGCCTGTCGGGCCGTGATGGCAGAACTGTCTGCGGCCTATCCACGGGAAATCAGCGCCTTACGCGGTATCGGGTTAAGCGGCCATATGCATGGCGCGACGCTGCTCGGGGCGGATGACACGGTGCTGCGGCCCTGTATCCTGTGGAACGACACGAGATCGGCCGAACAGGCGCAATGGCTGGATGCGCAGGCCGGTATCCGCGAAAGTTCGGGCAATATCGTGTTTCCCGGTTTTACCGCGCCCAAGCTGCTCTGGGTCGAAGAGCATGAGCCGGAGGTCTTTGCGAAACTCGCCAAGGTATTGCTGCCGAAGGATTATCTGCGCCTGTGGCTGACGGGCTCGCATATCAGCGATATGTCCGATAGTGCCGGAACCAGCTGGCTGGATGTCGGCGCGCGCGACTGGTCCACGCTGGCGTTGGAAACCAGTCATATCCGGCGCGAACAGATGCCGGAACTGGTCGAGGGCAGTGCTGCGGGCGGTCGATTGCGCGCAGCACTCTGCACCGAATGGGGCATCAAAGGCTCGGTTGTGGTGGCTGGCGGGGGCGGTGACAATGCGGCGGCGGCTTGCGGGGCGGGTTGTTTTGCCGAAGGCACCGGCTTTGTCTCGCTTGGGACCTCTGGTGTGCTGCTGGCGGCGCGCGACAGTTTTGCGCCCGCGCCGGAAACGGCGGTGCATTCCTTCTGCCACGCGGTGCCCGGGCGCTGGTACCAGATGGGGGTGATCCTCGCGGCCACCGATTGCCTGAACTGGCTCTCGCGCAGTGTCGGGCAAAGCCCCGAGCAACTGTCGGCGGCCCTGCCGCGTCAGGTCTCCGGGCCCGGTGCGCTGACCTTCCTGCCTTATCTGTCGGGCGAGCGGACGCCGCATAACGATGCCGCCATTCGCGGGGCCTTTGTTGGTCTTGATATCGGGATGGAGACTGACGCCCTGACCCGCGCGGTAATGGAAGGTGTCGCCTTCGCCCTGCGCGACAGTCTTGAGGCGTTGCGCAAGACCGGTGCCAATCTGGAAACGGTGCTTGCGGTCGGCGGCGGCACGCGGTCGCGGTTCTGGCTGGAAACGCTGGCCTCGACGCTGGGTCTGTCATTGGCCCTGCCTGCGGGTGGCGAGTTCGGGGCGGCCTTGGGCGCAGCCCGTCTGGCGATCTGTGCCGAGACCGGCGCAGACCCGGCGCAGGTCATGACCGCGCCCGAGATTTCGGAAACCATCGCGCCGAGCAGCGATCTGACGGCGCGCTATGACGAGGCCTACCAGACCTATCGCGCGCTCTATCCTGCGCTACGTCAGGCTGGGGCATGAGCAGGCTGCCATACACCCTTTCCGCCGCGCTATGTCTGGCATGCGCCGGTCTCGCAAGCGCCGATCTGCCCGATTTGGGGCCGCCCCCTGACTTCATCGACCCGGATATCGAGCGGGCTGCTCTGGGGCAGCTGCTGTTCTATGACCCGATCCTGTCCGGCAACCAGAATATCTCTTGCGGCACCTGTCACCATCCCCGGTTCGGCACCTCGGACGGGGTGTCTCTGTCATTGGGCGAAGGGGGTGTCGGTCTGGGGCCAGAGCGGTCCCCCGACCCTGAAAACCTGCCCGAACAGCGATTGCCGCGCAACGCGCCAGCGCTCTGGAACCTCGGTGCGCAGGAATTCACGGTCATGTTTCATGATGGTCGGTTGGAGGCTGACGAGGCGGAACCAAACGGCATTCGAACGCCGCTGGGCAGCGACATGACCACCGGTTTCGATTCGGTTCTGTCGGCGCAGAGCATGTTCCCGGTTCTGTCGGGCGATGAGATGGCCGGGCATTATTCGGAAAACGAGATCAGCCGATCGGTACGGCTGGGGATGCTCAGCCAGGAGGGCGGGGCCTGGGATCAGCTTGCTGCCCGCGTTCAGGCCATTCCCGCCTATTCCGAGCGGCTGGAGGAAGTGCGGCGCGCAGATGAAAGCGACGGCTTCCCCCTGATCTCGAACCTGATTGCAGATTTCATCCGCTTTGAATGGCGCGCTGATAACAGCCCCTTTGACCGCGCCATGCGGGGTGAGGCGGCGCTGGACCCCGCAGCGCAGCGCGGTATGGATCTGTTTTATGGCGAAGCGGGGTGTTCCTCGTGCCATTCCGGCTGGTTCCAGACCGACCACGCCTTTCACGCCATCGCCCTGCCGCAGATCGGCCCCGGCAAGGCGGCCCGCTTTGAAAACCACGCGCGCGACGAAGGCCGGATGCGGGTCACCGGTGATCCCGAGGATGCCTATGCCTTCCGCACGCCCTCGCTGCGCAATGTCAAGCTGACCGCGCCGTACGGGCATAACGGGGCCTATTCCGATCTGGATTCGATGATCCGGCACCATCTGGACCCGCTGGCGGGATTGCAGCGCTATGACCCGGGGCAGGCGCGTCTGCCCGCCCTGACCGGAGCCGAGGACACACGGGCGCTGAACGACCCGGAGGAGACAGCGCGCATTGCGGCGGCAAATGATCTTGCGCCGGTGTCTCTAAGCGACGCCGAGATCGCGGATCTGATCGCGTTTCTGGGGGCGCTGACGCATGACGCAAAGCGGCTGGGCGTGCCCGAGACCGTGCCAAGCGGATTGCCGGTGGACCGCTAAGGTCGCAGTGCAATCCGAGTGTTGGCCGCAACACTTTGCCAGACAGAAGGGGAACCACCTGGCCAGATCACCCGGATATCGGCTGACTTTTCCGCGCCCAGACCGAAATGCTGGGGCCCCGTGCTGCCGCCTGAATGGCCACCACCAGCGGTGATCTCCCGCGTCTGCAGGCCTTGCGCGCTGCGCACCTCAACAAACGCCCCCAGCGCCTGATGGTTCCGCGCGATGCCTGTGACATCCACCAGCAGCCAGTTGCCCTGCGCGCCAGTATTTTCGTAGAGCTCCATCGGCGCCCGCCGGTTCACCACCGCAAGATCGAGCGCACCGTCGAGGTTCAGATCGACCAGCGCCGCCCCGCGCGAGCGCGCCATTGAGGCGACCCCTGCCTCCGCGGCCCTCTCACCAAACCGCCCGTCATGTTGCTGCATCAGGAGCGTGTTGGGGTCTTTCATGGCGGCATCCGGCATCTGTTCGACATTGCCTTTGGCCACGAAGATGTCATCGCGCCCATCGTTGTTCACATCCCCAAATGCCGCGTGCCATCCGGTTGAGGGCCGACCGTCGCCGCCCGTATGCGGACGATGCGCCGTGGTGCCCCGGTCATAGGTGGCGTCGCGCCAGACCGGCCCGCCCGGCGCGGGATCGAAGCTCTGGAACTTCTGGTCGCCCATCGAGGTCAGATAGACTTCGGGAAAACCATCACCGGTCAGATCGCGCGAGGCGATGCCCATGCCCCAGAGGCTGTAGGGCAACCAGCCTTCGGCCTCGGCATAAAGGCGCGGGGTCTCTTCCATCGCCCACATCTGTTCCTGCCCGCCACGTACGTAGTAATGCCGGTCATTGCTGATCCTCAGATCGGCGCGGCCTGTGCGACTCCAGTCGGAAAACAGCATCGAGAGCGCGCAAAACCCGGGCTCCAAGTGTTCCGGCGGGCCATAGCGGTCGCCATCCGGGCGGTAGAGCAGGGTGGTATCGCAGGCTTCGAACGGGCCATCGGGATGGGTGCGGTCCACATAGGTGCCGAAAGCCAGCGTCGGCAGGCTTTGACCAGCTTCCCAGGTGGTGGAAAACGCGGTGGTCCAGTGATCGCCCGAGGTGAAACCCAACTCCTCGAAAGGCGTGAAAGTGCAATCGCCCTGACCGCGCAGCAAGAGATCCGGTCCGACCCGCAAAATGGCGAGGTCGAGCACGCCGTCGCCGTCAATCTCGACCGGATAGGCCCCGGTCACACCGGTCAGCGACAGGCTGTCCGGCGTGGCTTCCTCAAACTGCAAAGGCGCGCCCGGTCCGTCCGTCCGGTTGCGCATGAGCTGGGCAGGGTTCGCGCCACCGGCTGCATAAAGCTCAGGCAGATCATCCCCGTCGCAGTCAAACGCAGCAACGCCACCGCCCACGAAATGCTCCCAGCCGCCATCATAGACATGCTCGGGAATCGGGCGCGGTTCAAAGTTCGGCGTCTGAGGTTCGGCATGGCCGGGCCATGCCAATAGCAAAAGCGGCAGCGCCTTAAGTGATCGCATTGGTCACCTCTCGGGCGGCGCGGGCCGAGACCTGTTCGATCCCATATGCTGCGGCCCCCTTGGCCCACATCAGATCGCCCCAGTGATGCACCTTGATCTCTGGCAGCGGTGCGTCGATTTCGACGACCGAGCGTTTCACGCTGTCCAGAACGCGTTCCTCATAAAGATGGTCAAAGGCGATCTGCGCGCCTGACAGCACAATCAACTGAGGATCGAAGATATTGATCAGGTTCGACAGGCCCATGGCAAACATCTGGCCCGCCCGGTCCAGCACCGATTGCGCCAGCCGGTCGCCCTCGCGCGCGGCGGCCAGAACGTCACCCACGTTGTTCGGACGCTCGCCCATCGTCTGAATGTTGGCCTCGCGCAGCAGCGCATAATCGCCGACATAGGCCTCAAGACAGCCGCGCTGGCCGCACTGGCACAGCGCCCCGCCATTCTGCACCTTGGTATGTCCGAATTCCGCCCCGCAGCCGCGCGCGCCGCGATAGAGCTTGCCATCCAGGACAATCCCCATCCCGACGCCATGTTCGATGGTTACAACAAGAAAGTTGCGATAGCCCTGACCGTCACCAAAGAGCTGCTCGGCAATCGCGACCAGATTGGCGTCATTGTCGATGAAAACCGGGCTGGAGAGCTTGCGCGCCAGGATATCGCCGAATTGCACATTGCGTTCGGTCAGGGACGAGGACCAATGCACGAAGCCCTTGGCCGCGTCGATCTGGCCGGGCAAGCCGATGGCGATGCCGGATAGGGTGCGCATTTCAATCCCGGCCTTGGCACAGGTGGCCGCAACGGCTGTCTTGATCTCGTCCGCCAGTTCCTCGCCCGACATGCGGGCGTTGCGCAGATCATGCTCGTGCAAGGCAATCTCGGTGCCGCTGAAATCCACCAGCAGCACCGCGATGCTTTTCTGAGACACTTTCAGGCCTGCGATTCTATGCGCCTCACCCCTCAGTTTGAGCAAGACACGCGGACGGCCACGCTTGGCCTTGGCGCCGCCTGTGCCAGCTTCCTGGCTGATTTCCTCGATCAGGCCTTCCTCCAGCATATCGGCGGTAATGGCGGTCACAGTCGCGGGGCTGAGTCCCGTAGCGGACGCGATATCAATACGCGCGATTCGGTCGGCGGCGCGGATTTCTTCGAGGATTCTCAACCGGCTGACCTCTCGCTGGTCGGCTGCCGCAGGGGTGGGTCTGGGCGCGTTCATGGCGTTCAATCCTCTTTTGGCTCGTGAAACATTATACTGCGCAACAAGCTGTTTCAGGTTCTTTTGTCTAAGCCTAGCATATTTATTTTGACAGGAAAAATAAATATGCTAAAACAAGTCATGCTGAGGCCAAACCATCAGCACGCAATTTCTCAGGGAGGAGGAACACCATGAAAAAACTCGGACTCACTGCTGTTGCCGCAATGCTGATGAGCACAGCGGCATATGCACAGACTGTCGGCGTAAGCTGGTCGAATTTTCAGGAAGAACGCTGGAAGACGGACGAAGCGGCGATTGTCGCAGCGCTTGATGCGGCCGGTGCCGAATATGTGTCGGCGGACGCGCAATCATCGTCCAGCAAGCAATTGTCGGATGTGGAAAGCCTGATCGCTCAGGGCGTCGATGCGCTGATCATTCTGGCGCAGGACACGCAAGCCATCGGACCCGCAGTTCAGGCCGCCGCTGACGAAGGTATTCCGGTCATCGCCTATGACCGCCTGATCGAAGACCCGCGCGCCTTTTATCTGACCTTCGACAATGTCGAGGTGGGCCGGATGCAGGCCCGCGCGGTGCTCGAAGCGATGCCCGAAGGCAATTACGTGATGATCAAGGGCTCGCCCACCGATCCGAACGCGGATTTCCTGCGTGGCGGCCAGCAGGAGATTCTGCAGGAGGCGATTGACAGCGGCAAGATCACCATCGTGGGCGAGGCCTATACCGATGGCTGGCTGCCTGCGAATGCGCAGCGCAACATGGAACAGATCCTGACCGCCAATGACAACAATGTCGACGCGGTGGTTGCCTCGAATGACGGCACAGCCGGTGGCGCTGTTGCGGCGCTGACTGCGCAGGGCATGGAAGGCACGCCGGTCTCGGGGCAGGATGGCGACCACGCCGCGCTGAACCGCGTGGCCAATGGCACCCAGACCGTGTCGGTCTGGAAGGACGCACGCGAGTTGGGCAAGGCGGCGGGTGAAGCTGCCGTTGCGATGGCTGGTGGCGCGTCCGGCGCGGATGTCGACGGGGCAGGTGAATGGACCTCGCCAGCCGGTACCACCATGACGGCCAAGTTCCTGGCTCCGGTTCCGGTCACCAAAGACAACCTGACCGCTGTGGTTGATGCCGGTTGGATCACCAAGGACGCACTCTGCCAGGGCGTAACGGGCGGCCCGGCACCGTGTAACTAAGGCCATGTAATCAAGAACCATCGGGTGCTGCGCCAAGGTGCGGCACCCCACCCCCTACCACCGCTGAAACGAAGAGGTCTGACATGACAGACACAACGTCTCAGCCAATCCCCGAACGGCAAAAAGGCAACCTGTTCCAGCAACTGGAACTGGACCTGCGGCTATTGGGCATGATTGGCGCTTTCGTCATCCTGTGTATCGGTTTCAACATCCTGACGGATGGTCGGTTTCTGACACCGCGTAACATCTTCAACCTCACGATCCAGACCGTCTCGGTCGCGATAATGGCCTGTGGCATGGTCTTTGTGATCGTGAACCGCCATATCGACCTGTCGGTTGGGGCGCTGCTGGCCACAACCTCGGCCATCATGGCGGTGACGCAAACGCAAATCCTGCCGCATACGCTGGGTATGGGGCTGGGCAATCCGGCGATCTGGCTGATCACCTTGGTGGTCGGGCTGACGGCAGGCACGCTGATCGGTGCCTTTCAGGGCTGGATGGTGGGCTATCTGAGCATTCCCGCCTTCATCGTGACTTTGGGTGGCTTCCTGGTCTGGCGCAATGTGGCCTGGTATCTGACCGACGGGCAAACCATCGGCCCGCTCGACAGCACCTTCCTGGTCTTTGGCGGCACCAATGGCACATTGGGCGAAACCACAAGCTGGCTGTTAGCCGCTCTGGCCGCGGCACTGGCGATCTGGGGCCTTTGGGGCGCGCGCCGCGCAAAAGCCGGACATGGTTTCCCGGTCAAACCGGCCTGGGCTGAGGCCACGCTCTGCGCGATCACGGCTGGGGCCATCTTTGGTTTCATCTGGATCCTGAATTCCTACCACATCCCCAAACGCCGTCTGGAACGGATGTTCGAGGCACGGGGTGAGACCATGCCAGAAGGGCTGGAAGTGGGCTACGGCCTGCCGGTCTCGGTGCTGATCCTGATAACGGTTGCTGTTGTGATGACGATCATTGCACGCCGGACCCGCTTTGGCCGCTATATCTTTGCCACCGGCGGCAATCCGGATGCGGCAGAGCTGTCAGGCATCAACACGCGTCGCCTGACGGTCAAAATCTTTGCGCTGATGGGCTTCCTCTGTGCGCTTTCCGCGGTAATTGCTTCGGCGCGCCTGTCCAACCATTCCAATGATATCGGTACGCTGGACGAGTTGCGGGTGATCGCGGCTGCCGTGATCGGCGGCACCGCGCTGTCGGGCGGGTTCGGCACGATCTATGGCGCAATCCTTGGAGCCCTGATCATGCAGGCGCTGCAATCGGGCATGGCCATGGTCGGCGTCGATGCGCCATTCCAGAACATCGTGGTTGGCACGGTGCTGGTTCTGGCGGTGCTGATCGACATCATCTACCGCAAACGTGTGGGGGCAAAGTGATGACACGCAATCCAAAAAGAGCCGCAGGCGAAACGCCCCTTGTGGAAATGGACGATGTCTCGATCTCTTTCGGGGGGATCAAGGCAGTGGATCACGTCAGTGTCGATCTTTACCAGGGCGAAGTTGTGGGCCTGCTGGGCCATAACGGTGCCGGGAAGTCGACCCTGATCAAGATGCTCTCGGGCGCCTATCAGAAGGAAACCGGTGAGATCCGCGTGAATGGCCAGACGGTCGACATCCAGAACCCCCGCGATGCGCGCGCGCTGAATATCGAGACGATCTATCAGACGCTTGCGCTGGCGGATAACCTCGACGCGGCTTCGAACCTGTTTCTGGGGCGCGAGCTGGTGACGCCGCTGGGACTGGTGGACGATTCGGCGATGGAGGCAGAATGCCGCAAGATCATGGGCCGCCTCAACCCGAACTTTCAGAAGTTCAACGAGCCGGTCTCGGCGCTCTCGGGTGGCCAGCGCCAGTCGGTTGCTATCGCGCGGGCGGTCTATTTCAACGCCAAGGTCCTGATCATGGACGAACCCACGGCGGCGCTTGGCCCGCATGAGACCCAGATGGTCGCGGAGCTGATTCAGCAGCTCAAGGCGGACGGGATCGGCATCTTCCTGATCGACCATGACGTGCATGCAGTGATGGAATTGTGCGACCGCGCGAGCGTCATGAAGAACGGTCAACTGGTCGGTACCGTCGAGATCGACGATGTGACCGATGACGACCTGCTGTCGATGATCATCCTCGGCAAGAAACCGGGGGAAGAGGCGGCCTGAGCCTCTTCCCATTTTGAAAAAAGGAACCACGGGATGAGTACCGGATTCTTCGACGGCATCGAGAAGGTCAGCTATGAAGGCGAGGGCAGCGCCAATCCGCTCGCCTTCCGCCACTACAACCCCAACGAGATCGTCATGGGCAAGCGCATGGAGGATCACCTGCGCTTCGCGGTCGCCTATTGGCACAGCTTTGCGTGGGAGGGTGGCGATCCTTTTGGTGGCCAGACCTTCATCCGGCCCTGGCATCCGCAGGACGATATGGGCCGCGCCAAGCTGAAAGCGGATGTGGCGTTCGAGATGTTCGATCTGCTGGGCGTGCCCTATTTCTGCTGGCACGACGCCGATATCCGGCCCGAGCAGGGTAATTTCGCCGACAACCTCGCCACGCTGGAGGAAATCACCGACTATATCGGTGAAAAGATGACGGCCAGCCGGGCCGGTCTGCTTTGGGGCACGGCCAACATGTTCAGCCATCGCCGCTGGATGTCAGGCGCCTCGACCAACCCCGACCCGGAGGTTTTTGCCTTTGCCGCCGCGACGATCAAAAGTTGCATGGATGCCACCCACAAGCTGGGCGGGCAGAACTACGTGCTCTGGGGCGGGCGCGAAGGGTATGAGACGCTGCTCAACACTGACTTGGGCCAAGAACTGGACCATATGGGCCGCTTCCTGAACATGGTGGTCGATTACAAGCACAAGATCGGGTTCAAAGGCGCCATTCTGGTCGAGCCGAAACCGCAGGAGCCCTCCAAGCATCAATATGACTACGATGCGGCAACCTGTATCGGCTTCCTTCGTAAATACGGGCTGGAAGGCGAGGTGAAGCTGAACCTCGAACAGGGTCACGCGATCCTGGCCGGTCACAGTTTCGAACATGAGATCGCGGTGGCAGCTGCAGAAGGCATGCTGGGTTCGATCGACATGAACCGCAACGACTATCAGTCCGGCTGGGACACGGATCAGTTTCCCAACAACACGCCCGAGGTCGCACTGGCTTATTACCATATCCTGAAGGCAGGCGGTTTCGACACCGGCGGCACAAATTTCGACGCCAAGCTGCGCCGTCAGTCGCTGGACCCACAGGACTTGATCGCGGCCCATGTGGGCGGCATGGATATCTGCGCGCGCGGTCTGAAAGCCGCCGCTCAGATGATCGAAGATGGCGGGTTGGAACAGGCGTTGGCCGAGCGCTATGCGGGATGGTCGCAGCCGGAGGCGCAGGCCATGCTGGACAGCGATCTGGGCAGTATTACCGACCGCGTTCTGGCCGATGCGATAAATCCCGAACCCCGCTCTGGCCGACAGGAGATACTGGAAAACTACGTCAACCGCTTCGTCTGAGGCCTTAGGTCTCGGTCCAGTGGTGACAGGCCACCGCGCGGCCGGGTGAGATGGTTTCCAGCATTTGGCGGGCCTCGCGGCAATCCGCACGCGCCAACGGACAGCGCGGATTGAAATGGCAGCCGGGCGGCGGATCGAGCGGCGAGGGGATCTCGCCCTCGATCGGCGCGAAGTCGCGTTTGCGCTGATCCAGACGCGGAGCCTCAGCCAGAAGCGCCTTGGTGTAGGGGTGTTTGGGCGCGGCGAACAGCGCTTCGGTCGGGGCGCTTTCGACGATGCGGCCCAGATACATGATCGCGACCCGGTCGGCGATATGCTCGACCACGCTCAGATCGTGGCTGATGAACAGATAGGTCAGGCCCAGTTCTTCGCGCAGGTCCATGAACAGGTTGATGACCTGCGCCTGGATCGAGACATCAAGCGCCGCGATCGCCTCGTCACAGACCAGAAATTTGGGCTTTACCGCAAGGGCGCGCGCGATGCCGATCCGTTGTCTTTGCCCGCCCGAAAACTGATGCGGATAACGGCGCTTGAGCGACGGGTCCAGCCCGACCTTGCTCATGACCTCATCCACGTAATTCGACGCGTCCGAAGCCGAGACCAGCCCGTGCACCCGAGGCGCCTCACCGATGATATCCTCGACCCGCATCCTGGGGTTCAGGCTGGCGAACGGGTCTTGAAAGATCATCTGGATCGCCAGCGTGGCGGCACGTTTCTCGGCCCCCGTCAGCGCAGCGATATCCTTGCCATCGTAAAGCACCTGACCATCGCTCGCCCCATGTATCCCGGCCACCACACGGCCCAGCGTGGACTTGCCGCAGCCCGATTCCCCCACCAGCCCCAGCACCTCGCCCGGCGCGATGGAGAGGTCGACCGCATCGACCGCATGTACGGTCTCTTCCCTGATTTTCGAGCCGAGGCGCTGGGCGATCTTGCCCGCCACGTCCAGCCGTTTGGTGAACCGTTTCGACACGCCCCGGATTTCAAGCAGCGGCGCGGTCACGATGCGACCCCCACGGTCTGCGGGTGATGACAGCGCAGGTGACGCCCGTCGATATCGGTGATCGGCGGCGCGGTGTCACAGCCCGGCGTTGCGGCCCGGCAGCGTGGGGCAAAGGCGCAGCCCGTTGGCATCGCCAGCATGTTCGGCGTCATCCCTTCGATCTGATAGAGTCGCTGGCCGCGTTTGTTCGCAGATGGCACGGAGCCCAGCAGGCCCACCGTATAAGGGTGCAGCGGTCTGTCGATCACGTCATCGGTCGCGCCCTGTTCAACGATCCGCCCGGCATACATGACCGAGATATGATCGGCGAGGCCCGCGACGACGGCCAGATCATGGGTGATCCAGATCATCGCCGTACCGGTCTGCCGGGTCAGTTTCTGCGCCTCGTGAATGATCTGGGCCTGAATGGTGACATCCAGCGCGGTGGTCGGCTCATCGGCGATGATCAGGTCGGGGCGGTTGAGGAAGGCCGTGGCAATCGCCACCCGCTGGCGCATCCCGCCCGAGAGCTGATGCGGATAGGCGCGCAGCCGTTCCTCGGGTGAGGGGATGCCGACAAGGCCAAGCGCATCGCGGCTGCGCTCCCACGCGGTCTGGCGGGGGATGTCCTCATGCGCTAGGATCGCCTCGATCATCTGGGTGTCGATGCGCAGCACCGGGTTCAGCGTCATCATCGGGTCCTGAAAGATCATCGCGATCCGGTTGCCGCGCAGTTTCTGCAACTCGGGCTCCGGCGCATTGGCGATCTCGGCCCCGTTGAACCGGATCGATCCGTCAACAATCCGCCCCGGCGGATCAATCAGGCCCAAGATCGAGAACCCCGTGATCGACTTGCCCGACCCAGATTCACCCACCAGCCCCATCACCTCGCCCTTGCGCACGGTGAAATCGACGCCATCGACGGCTTTAACCACTCCGGCATGGGTAAAGAAATGCGTGCGCAGCGCGTTGACCTGCAGCACGTCGCTCATTTCTTCAGCCTCGGGTTCAGCACATCGCGCAACTGGTCGCCAACAAGATTGATCGACACCACCGTGAACAGCAGCGCCAGACCGGGAAAGACCGATATCCAGTAGCGCCCCGACAGCATGTATTCGAATCCGTTGGCGATCAGCACGCCCAGCGACGGCTCGGTTTGCGGCAGGCCAACACCAAGAAAAGACAGTGTCGCCTCCAGTGAGATGGCATGGGCAGTCTGTACGGTTCCCACAACGATCAGCGGTGCCAGACAATTGGGTAGGATATGGCGGAATACGACGCGCAAGCGCGACAGGCCAAGACATTGCGCGGCCTCGACATATTCCTTGTTGCGCTCGACCAGAGCGGTACCGCGCACGGTGCGGGCGTAATAGGCCCATTGCGCCACCACCAGCGCCAGGATGATCTTGTCGATCCCTTTGCCCAGAATGGCCACCAGCATCAGCGCCACCAGCGCCGCCGGAAAGGACAGTTGCAGATCGACCACCCGCATGATGATGTTTTCGGTGCGCCCGCCCGCATAAGCCGCCAACAGCCCGATCGCCATGCCGATCGCCAGTGCGATGATGCCGGAGGCGACACCGACCGACAGCGAGATGCGCAGCCCGTAAAGGATCGCGGAATAAAGATCGCGCCCCGACCCGTCCGAGCCCAGCCACATGGTATACCCGGCAAATGCTTCGGACCCGGGCGGCAGGCGCCCATCCAGCACATCGACCTGCGCCAGATCATAGGGGTTTTGCGGCGTGATCCAGGGGGCCAGCACGGCCAGCAAGATGATCAGCCCCAGCACACAAAGCGCCACGGTTGCGATGCGGCTTTCAAAAAACTCCGAGACGAAGCGGCGAAAGGGGGTTTCGACCTTTGCGGCCGGGGCAGCGGTCTCGGGGGCGATCACGTCACTCATGCGCCCTGATCCCGCAGACGCACCCTCGGGTCGAGGATGGAATAGAGGATGTCCACGATCAGGTTGATGAGGACAAAGAACAGAACGATGATCATCAGATAGGCCACCACAACAGGCCGGTCGAGTTGCAGGATGGCGTCGATCAGCAGCTTGCCCATCCCCGGCCAGGCAAAGATCGACTCGGTCACCACCGAGAACCCGATCAGGCTGCCAAACTCCAGCCCCATCACCGTGACCACAGGGATCATGATGTTCTTGAGCACATGCACAAAGACGATGCGGCGGGTCGACAGCCCTTTGGCGCGGGCGTATTTGACGTAGTCCTGCCCCATCGCCTCGCGCACGCCAGCGCGGGTTAGCCGGATCGCCAGCGAGATTTTCAACAGCGCCAGGTTCATCGCGGGCAGCAATACATGCGACAGCCCGTCCCGCGTCGCGAGGCTGGTCTCGATGCCAAGGATGTGCCCAGTATCACCGCGTCCTGTTGAGGGGAGCCAGCCCAGCTCGACCGCAAACAGCATGATCAGCATCAAGCCAACCCAGAAAGTGGGCAGAGAAAAACCCAGGATCGACCCGGCCATGATGCCCTTGGACAGCGGGCTGTCGGGATAGAGCCCGGCATAGAGCCCCAGCGGCACGCCCACCGCGACGGCAAGAAACAGCGCGCTGAAGGCAAGTTCCAGCGTGGCGGGCATATGATGCAGGATCAGTTTCAGCGCGGGTTCCCCAAAGATGAAGGAATTGCCCAGGTTGCCCTGCGCAGCGCCACTGACAAACAGCAGATATTGCTCCCAGATCGGCCGGTCCAGGCCAAGGCGACGGATGGTCGCCTCGATATCGGCCTGATCGGCGTCAGGGCTGACCAGCATATGCACCGGGTCACCAATGACATTGACGCCGAAGAACACGATCACCGACATCAGGAACACCACAAGAATGGCCTGCATCAGCCGCCTTATGATGAAAACTGTCATGGGGGTTCGCCTTGCCGGTCAAGGGGCCGGGCCACGTATCGCAGCCCGGCCCAAGTGTTTACTGTTTCACGACGCCGGTCGCGAAGGTATATTCATCGGTGCGCGGGATGTACTCCAGCCCCTTCTTTGCCGCCCAAGTGTTGACCTGGAAATGGGTCGGGATAATCGCCGCATTTTCGATCGCCATCTCGGTGGCCTTGGCCAGCAGTTCCTGCCGCTTGGCGTCATCCACGGTGCGCAGCGCTTCCTCGATCACCGCATCAATCTCAGCGTTGGAATGGCGGCCACGGTTGGACGAGCCAAAGCCCTTGTCCTTGTCATAGGTGTGGATCAGCGATTTGAGCGGGGACGAGGCCTCGCCCGAACCCGCGCCCCAGCCCACGAGGATGAAGCTGAACTCCGGCAGGCCTTCGGGGCTGCCTTTCGAGGCGCGCCCGAAATAGACCGAACGGGGCATCGTCTCGACCGAGGTCTTGATCCCGACCCGCGTCAGCATCTGGCCAATCGCCTCGGCGATCTTGGCGTCGTTGATATAGCGGTCATTGGGGCCATGAATGGTCAGTTGGAAGCCGTCGGGATAGCCAGCCTCGGCCAGCAGTGCCTTGGCGCCTTCGGGGTCATATTCCATCGGCTCAAGATTCTCGGAAACGCCGAAGAAGCCGTCCGGCAGCAATTGCCCGGCGGGCAGGGCGACCCCTTCCATCACCCGGTCCACAATGGCATCGCGATTAATCGCCTTGGAGATGGCGGTGCGCACCTTCGGATCCATTAGCGGGTTCTTGATCTGACCCCCGTCAGTGCCTTTCACGAAGGGCGAATTCTCGCGGAACTGGTCCAGATGCAGATAGATCACCCGGTTCGACACACCCTGGCTGAGCTGGATATCCTCATTGGCCTCAAGCGTGGCGATATCGGTGGTCGGAACACCCGCAATCATGTCCACATCGCCCGCCAGTAGGGCCGCAACCCGGCTGGGGCCGGATTTGATCGGGCGGAATTCCACTTCGGTCCAGGCTGGCGTATCGCCCCAATAGTTATCATTGCGCATCATGGTGATGCTCTCGCCGGGCTTGTAGTCACCGAATTTGAACGGACCGGTTCCCACCGCTGCGGTGCCGGCGTTGAAGTCCTCCGTGGTGGCGCTGCACCCGGCGGTGTCGGAAATGATCGGGATGGTCGAGATATCGTTCGCCATCAGCGGGTAGGGCTCTGCCGTCTTGATATGGACGGTATAGTCGTCGATCTTTTCAGCGGTCTTGCCCTTGAGATAGGCCCCGAAGCTGGAGGGCGAGTTCGGCACGTCTGGCGCACGGGTGATGGTGCAGATCACGTCATCGGCGTTGAACGGGCTGCCGTCGTGGAAGGTGACACCCTCGCGCAGTTTGAATTCCCATGTCAGATCGTCGATAGGTTCCCACGACACCGCGAGGCCGGGTGTGAGCGCCTGTTTCTCATCCTGTGCGACCAGACGGTCGAAGATATGGAACGCAATGGCGTTGTTGGGGCCGAGATTGTGGAAATGCGGGTCCATCGCGGTTGGCTCAGAGGCCAGTCCGATGGTCAGTTTCTCCGCAGATACAGATGTCGCGGCAAGCGCAAACAGGCTTGTCGCCACGGCAATGGCCGTTGTGACTTTTGTCATAAATCAGTCTCCCTGTGCGGGCGGTATGTTTTGCGCCCAGAACTGGCGCGATCTCCGCTTCACTGAAGGGATGCTACTCAAGTGGCGTTTCATTGCAATGGTTAAGCCTGAATGCGCCTCCCCGGCGACAGGTGACAGTTATGGTCTGCAAACGCGATAGGCAACGCAATTGGCGCTGGGAGTTTGCTGTCGGAGTTTTTTGGGGGGGTGTTCCTCGGCGCCGCGTTCAGGGTGGGGGCTGTTACACGCTGCGCCGAGGGAAGCTTTATGCAGCTACAGGGATTGTATCGCCTGCGTTTGCGGCGGGACTACGGAATGAATGGGACTTTATTGTGACACGCTGGCGTTGTGCTCCGGCAGGTCGAAACGCAGGCTCAGATGGTTGCAGCCAGCCCGTCTTTCATAGGCGATCTGATCCGCAAGCGTCCGGATCAGGTGCCAGCCGAACCCGCCCTCGGGCAGATCATTGGGTTCGGGGGGCGGCAGGGTGCGAGCTGACAGATTACGCAGTGGCAGCGGAGTGCCGAAGTCGGACAGCTCGATCTCAACGACCTGGGGTGCTGTGGAAACGCTGACCCGGATGCGACCGGGCGCACGCGGGCTATAGGCATGTTCGACGATGTTGTTGAGCGCTTCGCTGAGCGCGATGCGTATATCCTCCATTCGCGCCGGGGCGATGCCCGGTTTCGCGATATAGTTGCAGATATCCTTCACCGCTTGGCGCGCGGCCAGCGGTGTGGCGATCACGCTCAGGCGCAATCGGTCAGAGGCGTGGTCCAGATCCACCCGACTGTCTCACCGTGTTTGCGCCGACAGCGCCGCGTCGAGAGTGGGGAACAGGTTGAAGATCGTATCCATCCGGGTCAGACGAAAGACCTTCTCGACAATCGGGGTCAACCCCGCCAGATCCAGGCTGCGCCCTTCGCCAAGCTGCTTCATCGACGCCACAATCGCGCCCAGCCCGCTGGAATCGATGAACTCCACTTCTGACAGGTCGAGAATGACGCGCCCGGTGGCGTCGGCGGTCTGGGTGCGCATATCCTCTTTGAACTGGATCGCCATAGCGGCATCGATCCGGTCGACACCGACTGTGATGATGTGCGCATCACCGGCCACGGTGCTGCTCAGGCTCATATTCGAATTTCCCCCATTTTGAGTGCGATAGGTAGAAATACGCTAGACGGCAAATCTTACCATTCGGTATTCAAATGACGACAAATTGGGAGGATGTTCATGAAAGAGGTGGTGATCGCAGGCGCGGCCCGGACGCCGATGGGTGGGTTTCAGGGGGCTTTGGAACCGATGAGTGCGCCCGCGCTTGGCGGTGTCGCCATCCGCGCCGCACTTGAGGGTGCCGGTCTGAGCTCGGTCGATGAGCTGTTAATGGGCTGTGTTCTGCCTGCAGGTCAGGGGCAGGCCCCGGCGCGGCAGGCAGGCTTTGCCGCCGGTCTGGGCGAAGATGTGCCCGCCACCACGCTCAACAAGATGTGCGGCTCGGGCATGAAGGCGGCGATGATGGCTTATGATCAGATTGCGCTGGGCCATGCGGATACGATGGTTGCAGGCGGGATGGAGAGCATGACCAACGCGCCCTATCTGCTGCCCAAGATGCGCGGCGGCGCGCGGATCGGCCATGGTCAGGTGATTGACCACATGTTCCTCGACGGGCTCGAAGATGCCTATGACAAAGGCCGGTTGATGGGCACATTTGCCGAGGATTGCGCCGAGAAATACCAGTTCACCCGCGACGCGCAGGACGAATACGCGCTGCAATCGCTGTCCAACGCGCTGTCGGCGCAGGAAAGCGGGGCATTTGATGGGGAAATCGCAGCGGTGACGGTCAGAACCCGCAAGGGGGAGGCCCTCATTGCGGATGACGAGCAGCCCAAAACCGCACGTCCCGACAAGATCCCGACCCTCAAACCGGCCTTCCGCCCCGAGGGGACGGTGACGGCGGCAAATGCCTCTTCGATCTCGGACGGGGCGGCCGCGATGGTGCTGACCTCTGCCGAGGCCGCTGCCGCGCAGGGTCTCAAACCGCGCGCGCGTATCTTGGGCCATGCAAGCCACGCGCAGGCTCCGGGCTGGTTCACAACCGCGCCGGTGCCGGCGGCGCAGAAACTTCTCACCCGTCTGGGCTGGAGTACGGATGACGTTGATCTGTGGGAGGTGAACGAGGCCTTTGCTGTAGTCCCCATGTCCTTCATGCATGAAATGAGACTGCCGCGCGACAAGGTGAACGTGAACGGCGGGGCCTGCGCGCTGGGTCATCCCATCGGCGCCTCGGGCGCGCGTATTATGGTGACGCTTCTCAACGCGCTGGAGAAACGCGACCTCAAACGCGGAGTCGCAGCGATCTGTATCGGCGGCGGCGAGGGAACCGCGATCGCGATAGAGCGTCTTTAGACCTGCACCGCCCGTTACGCCGCGTAAGCGCTTGTCGCTGGCCCTGTGATTGGCGCAGCCTGCCGCCAAGGCAGGGAGACCATGCGACATGCGAAAGCTGAAGATCTTGTTCGGGTTCATTAACCTGTTGATGCCCGAACCACTGGTGGCGCTGATCTATACCGGGCGGCGCATGACGGTTGCGGGCCGCGTGATCGACGCCAAGGCGCAGGTTGTGAGCGATCTGGTGGCGCTGATGCGTGACCCCGATGAATTGCCACCTATTGAGGAAAGTCGCCGTCAGCTTGCGGCAATGGCCGAAAAGCTTGGCAAACCCTGCCCCGAAGGCGTTGCGACATCCGACATTCCGTTGCCGGGGGCTGTGGGCGACCGGCCTGCGCGAGTCTATGTTCCCGAGGGCACTGATATGCGAGGGGCGCAGCCCACGCTGCTCTACCTGCATGGCGGTGGCTGGATACAGGGCAGCATCGAGACCCATAACGGGCTGTGCGGGACTTTGGCCACGCAAGCCGGGGTGCGCGTGATCTCTTATGACTACCGTTTGGCACCCGAAGATCGCTTTCCCGCGGCCCCTGACGATATCCTGGCCGCCTACAACGCATTGATCTCGGCGGAGACGGATCTCTGCGTCGCGCCTGAGCAGCTTGTGGTTGGCGGTGATAGCGCCGGTGGCAACCTGACCGCTTGCCTGATGCACGATCTCGTTAGGGCTGGTATCCAACCTCCCCGAGCGCAGCTGCTGATCTATCCCGGCCTGGACGCGCGGCTGGAAACGCCATCGATGCGCGACCTGCGCGACCAGCCCCTGTTACCCGCCACGCGGATCGATTGGTATCTCAACCTCTACTTGCCCGAGGAACAGGACCGGCTGGACCCGCGCGTCTCGCCGATGTTCTCGGAGACGTTTGCCAGCCAGCCCGAGGCGCTGATCATTGCCGGTGGGCATGATCCGCTTTGGGATGACGCGCAGATCTATGCGGCCAAACTGACCGAAAGCGGGGTCAAGGCCGAGTTGTTGAACTATCCCGGCCAGATCCACGCTTTTATGTCCTTGACCAAGGTGATCCCACAGGGCAACGACGCAGTCGACAAAACCGCCGATTGGCTGCGGCGTGTTCTGAAAGGGTGAGCACAGCCCAGCAAGGGAAACCAGATAATGCGCGTTGACTATGCAACATTGGCCCAGACCATCACCTCGCTGACGGAGGGTGAAAATGATACCGTCGCGCTGATGGCCACGATCGCCTGCGAGGTGCATCATTCCGATGACCGGTTCGACTGGACCGGCTTCTACCGCGTGACCGAGCCCGAGTTGCTCAAGATCGGCCCCTATCAGGGTGGGCATGGGTGCCTGGTCATTCCCTTTGCGCGCGGCGTCTGCGGTGCGGCAGCGCGTACTGGCGAGGTGCAGCTTGTCGCCGACGTGGACGCGTTTGAAGGCCACATCGCCTGCGCCTGTTCCACACAGTCGGAACTTGTCTTGCCGGTGCGCGACAAGAAAGGCGAGATCATCGCGGTGTTTGATATCGACAGTGATCAGCCCGACGCCTTCACCGAAACGGATGCAGAGGCGCTGTCGCAAATCCTGTCCGGGGTCTTTGCCCGTTAGCGCCTTGGGTCTTTGTGCAATCAGGCACGGGGTGCTGGCAGCAGCCCCGCCTTTTGCAGCTTAGGCACATACCTGCGGCTAAGTGGTATCTCGGTGCCGTCGGTCAGGGTGACGATTGCCCGATCCTTGCTGCGCCGCACGTCCTTGATGCCGGATCGGGCCACCCAATGCGAGCGATGGATCTGATAGCCCTCAATCGGGGCGGCCTCTTTCATCGCGTCCGAAAAGCGCATCAAGATAAGCTCTTCGCCCTTGTCGGTGCGCACGCTGGTGTAGTGATCTTCGGCTGACAGGGACAGCAAACTGCCGCGTTTGGCGAAGGGCAGGCGGTCAAGGATCGCTGGCGTCTGGATGGGCTGCGATCCAAGCTGATGGAGGTGTTGCAGCGTGACCGTGATGACCATGGTCGCCCCGATCACACTCAACGCGAAGGATGCCATGTTGTTGGGCGGACCCGATCCAAAGGCCAGCAGGTTCAGCCCCAACACGGCGGCCAGTATGAAAACCCCGGCCACCGCGCCTTGCACCAGCCAGCCCACAAGGCCGCTCAATCGGGTGTTCGACAGCCAGGTGCCGAATGTCTGCGCCACAAGGAAGCCAATCGCATAGGTCACCCAGACCATCACCAGCATGTAGATCAGATGAGGCGCGAGGGTCATCAGGTCTCTCAGACCAAACGCGTCGATGATCATCAGAACAAGCGCGACGGCGCACAGGATCGTTGCCGTGGTGGGGTGCCTCACATGCTGCTGCAACTCGCGCAGCGCGAATGCCACGCGGGCGGGACAGGCGCAATTGTCTCGTATCTGGCGCATCTGAACTTGTTACCTCGGGGCGGGTGCCGATCAGAGTAGACGCGTTTCCAACAGCGCGAAAGGCCCAGAGGTGACGCTCGACCCGATCCTGAATGCTCCGCCAGCGATCCAGATTCACGTCTTTGCGGCGATACCGGCGACAGTGCTGGGCCCGTTCGTGATCTACCGCAAGAGGCGCGATCTGCTGCATAAATCACTCGGCTATGTCTGGGTTGTCGCAATGGCCGTGATGGCGCTGTCGTCTTTCTTCATTTCCGGTTGGAGGATCATTGGCCCGTTCGGACCCATCCACCTGCTCTCGATCTTTGTTCTCCACGGCCTGATTTCCGGCCTCATTGATGCGCGGGCTACCCGCATTACCGAGCACAAGGCCACCATGCAGGGCGTCTATTGGTGGGGGATCGGCTTTGCGGGGCTCCTGACGCTCATGCCGGGCCGTCGTTTGAACGAGACACTTTTTGCGAGCCATCCTGAGAATGGCTACTGGGTGATGGCGGCGGGGCTGTTATTGCTGATCGCACGCTGGTGGTTCGCGCAGGAGGGCAGACTCTTTTCGGTTTAGCCGCAGATCAGATGAGCCCGTTGGATGCGGCGAGCCCGACCAGCCCCGCTTGCACCATGATTATCCCCCACAGCCAGCGCGAAAACGGCTGTTTGCGGGTTTTGTGACGGAAAATCCAGCGGCTCAGCAAGGCTGCGGGGCTGCCGCCCAGGGCCGCACACCAATGCAATCTACGCTCGGGCACGCGCAGCCGTTTGCGCCGGGCGCAGAGTTTGTCCCAGCCGAACAGCGCGATCGTCAGGCCGTTTATGGCCCACAGGAAAAACACCACATTCCACATGCCCCGGGTGATACCGTCAGCGAAAATCCAAGCGCAATGAAAAAATGCTTGGAAATTTCACGGAATCGGGGCTAAATGAAAAACAGCGCAAAAATTTCACGAAGTTGACGGAGGGACATGTGAACGATCAGGCCCCGCAGCGAGCGACATTGGGGGTCGATATCCGCGCCTTGCGCAAGGCGCGTGGCCTCACACTGTCCGATATCGCCGGTAAGCTGGATCGTTCAGTCGGCTGGCTCAGCCAGGTTGAGCGCGACATGTCCGCGCCGACCATCTCGGACCTGCGCCAGATCGCGGAATGCCTGGGCGTGCCAATGTCGATGCTCTTTGCCCATTCCGCAGCCCCAGCCGAGGAGCAGGGCTATGTCGTTCGTGCCGGTTCGCGCCGCCCGATGGGCTCAGGCGAAGAGGGGCTGATCGAAGAGCTACTCTCACCCGATCTGAGTGATGAATTCGAAATGGTGCATTCGACCTTTCAGCCACGCTCTCAGATGCAGACCCCGGCAGATCGCCCGACCCAAGAAGTCGGCTATATGGTGTCCGGGCAGCTTGATCTGACCATTGGAGGGCGTCGGTTCACCGTCGGCCCCGGGGACAGCTTTCGCATCAAGCAGGAAGTCTATCACTGGGCCAACCCTTATGACGTTCCCGCCGTGGCCGTCTGGGTCATCGCCCCGCCGGTGTATTGATGAGCATCGAGGCCTGGACCATATTCGCGCTGTTCTGGGTGGTGTTTGTCACCACACCGGGGCCGAACGCGGTAAACTGCATTTCGAACGGGATGAGCCTGCCTTTTGCCAAGGCCATGATCGGTGTGCTGGCGATCCTGACGCAGGCCAGCGCCTTCCTGATCCTGTCGGCGCTGGGCGTTACCGCGCTGATCGCCGCCTCGCCCACAGGCTTTTTCATTGCCAAGCTGATCGGCGCTGGCTTCCTGATCTATCTGGGCATTCGCGGCTGGATGAACGCCTCAAGGCCGGCGCCCGCCACAGAACGGCCCGCCCGCCACGTCTATCTGCACGCGCTGGCCATTGCCACGATCAACCCCAAAAGCGTTGCGGGGTATCTCGCCGCGTTTTCCCAATTTGTGCAGCCGGATGTGCCGATCTGGCAGCAGATGGGGGTGATCATGCCGACCGCGCTGATCATCACCGCGCTTAGCTATACCGGCTTTACCCTGTTGGGCGCGCTCATGGGGCGGGCAGCATTGGGGGCGGTCTTCAACATCTGGGTGCGGCGCGTCATGGCGGGCTGCTTTGTCTTCTACGGGCTGTTGCTGGGTGCCAGCAGTACCCCTGCGGCGCGAGGATAGAGCGATGCACACGGGATCCTGTCTCTGCGGTCAGGTTGCGTTCACCATCGACGGCGCGCTCGCGCCGCCCTCGGCCTGCCATTGCACCCAGTGCCGCAAGCAGTCGGGCCATCACTGGTCTTCGACCGAGACTCACCAGGACAATCTGAGCTTTAACGCGAGCGAGACGCTTGGCTGGTTTCGTGCTTCTGACACCGCAAAACGCGGGTTTTGCAGGAATTGCGGGTCTTTCCTTTTCTGGCAGCACGCGGACGAGGACACGATCTCGATCTCCATGGGGGCGTTCGATGCGCCCACCGGACTGACCCTGAACCGCCATATCTTCGTGGCGGACAAGGGCGATTATTATGAACTCAAAGACGGTCTGCCCCAACGGGCACAATGAACGGGAACTAGAAAATGGCTGAATTTCCGACAACGGCACGTGTGGTCATCATCGGCGGGGGCGCGGTGGGCGTGTCGACGCTTTATCACCTCGCGAAGGCGGGCTGGACCGATTGTGTCCTGCTGGAAAAGAACGAGTTGACCGCCGGGTCGACCTGGCACGCGGCGGGTAACTGCCCGAACTTCTCGGGTTCCTGGGCGGTGATGAACATGCAGCGCTATTCGCTTGAGATGTACCGTACCCTGGCCGAAGACGTAGATTATCCGATGAACTATCACGTCACCGGCGCCCTGCGTCTGGGTCACACCAAGGAACGCATGCAGGAGTTTGAGCGAGTCGCCTCCATGGCCCGGTATCAGGGTCTGGAAATGGATATGCTGACCCCGCAAGAGGCGTTGGATTATTATCCCTTCATGGAAACCCACGATCTGATGGGTGTTCTATGGGATCCCCTTGATGGCGACATCGATCCGGCACAGCTGACCCAGGCCATGGCCAAAGGCGCACGCGATCTGGGTGCAAATATCCAGCGTTTCTGCCCCGCCACCGGCGTCAGCCGTGATGGGGACGAATGGGTCGTGCATACCGACAAGGGTGACATCAAGGCCGAATTCGTTGTGAACTGCGCGGGCTATTACGCCAAGCGCGTCGGCGAATGGTTCAAGCCCTATGGTGGGCGCGACGTACCGCTGACCGTCATGTCGCACCAGTATTTCCTGACCGAAGAAATCCCGGAAATCGAGGCCTGGACCAAGGCGAACGGTAAAAAGCTACCGATGATCCGCGACGTAGATACCTCTTATTATCTGCGTCAGGACAAGCATGGCCTAAACCTCGGCCCGTATGAGCGGAACTGCAAGGCGCATTGGGTCACGCCGCAAGATCCGATGCCGCATGATTTCTCGTTCCAGCTCTATCCTGACGATCTTGAGCGGCTGGAATGGTACATTGAGGACGCCATGGGCCGTGTGCCGCTTCTCGGCACCTCCGGCGTTGGCCGTGTGATCAATGGCCCGATCCCCTACGCGCCCGACGGGTTGCCGTTGATGGGCCCGATGCCCGGCGTGAAGAACGCGTTCGAGGCGCACAGCTTCACCTTCGGTATCGTTCAGGCCGGTGGTGCGGGCAAGGTCATGGCCGAGTGGATCACCGAAGGCGAGACCGAGTGGGACATGTGGGCCGTCGACAGCCGCCGCTATACCGAGCACGCGGATTTCGACTTCTGTCTGAAGAAGGCGCTGGAAACCTATGGCCACGAATACGCCATGCATTTCCCGCATCACGAATGGCCCGCAGCGCGGGGCAAGAAACTGTCGCCCAACCATGACCGGCTGGTTGCTGATGGCGGCCAGATGGGGGCCTATAACGGATGGGAGCGGGCCAACTGGTTCGCCAAAGAGGGCGACGACACCTCCGAGGCAGCGACCGAGACCTGGCTGCGCGATGGCCCTTGGGCGAATCGCGTTAAGGAAGAGGTCGAGGCAGTGCGTGATGGCGTTGGTGTCATCGACATGTGCGGTTTCTCGCGTTTCACGCTCACGGGCGAAGGTGCTGCGGAATGGCTGCGCGGGACGGTTGCCGGGGCGCTTCCCAAGGTGGGGCGGATGAACCTGATCTACCTCAGCGACAATCGCGGCCGCATCCTGACCGAGATGTCCTGCATCCGTCATGGCGAAGATGATTTTACGCTGATGACCGCAGCGGTCGCGCAGTGGCACGATTTCGAACTGCTCTGGCGCAACCTGCCCGAGGGGCTGACGCTTACCGATGTGTCGCGTGACTACACGACGATGCTGGTCACCGGTCCGAAGTCGCGCGACCTGTTTGCAAGCCTCTCCGATGCCGATCTGAGCGCAAGCTGGCTCAGCCTGCAATCCGCCACGGTTGCCGGGCATGAGGCTATATTGGCCCGAGTGTCCTTTGTCGGCGAGTTGGGCTGGGAGGTGCATGTCGCAACCCAAAATGCGGCCGAGGTCTATGCCGCTATCCGCGATGCCGGTGCGACACCCTTTGGCATGTATGCGCTCGATTCCATGCGGATCGAAAAGGGATACCGGACCTGGAAGGGTGATCTGTCGACGGATTATTCGATGCTGGAAGCAGGCCTCGGTCGCTTCGTCAAACTCGACAAGCCGCAGGATTTTCCCGGCAAGGCCGCGTTGCTGTCGGAAAAACAGCAAGGCTCCAAGAAAGGCTTCGTCACGCTGGTCATCGATGCGGGCGATGCTGACGCGCCTTATATGTCGACCGTGTTCAAGGGTGATGAGGTGGTGGGCGAGACCACATCCGGCAACTATGGCTATCGCGTGAACAAGTCGATCGCGCTGGGCGTGGTGCGTGCCGAATTGGCCGCGCCGGGCACCGAGCTTGAGGTGGAGATCTACGGCGAGCGCCGCAAGGCCATCGTGCAGACGGATGCGCCGCTCTGGGATCCAGAAAACGAGCGACTGCGCGCATGACAGCACCCGTGACTATGTCCGGCGTCCATCTGACCCGCCATGGCGGGCCGAAGGCGCTGGAATGGCGCGAGGATATTCCTGTTCCGGTCCCCGGACCGGGGCAGGTTCTGGTTCGGGTGGCCGCGGCCGGGGTCAACAACACCGATATCAATACGCGGGTGGGCTGGTATTCCTCGGATGTCACCGGCGCCACCGATGCGGTTGATCAAGATGTCGAGGCGGGCGGTTGGGGCGGTGCCTTGGCCTTCCCGCGCATTCAGGGCGGCGATCTGTGCGGAATTGTAGAACAGGTCGGGCCGGAGACTGGTTTTGAACCCGGTCAGCGGGTGACCTGCCCGATCAACCTGCCACGCCCAAGCCCCGGAAATCCGCAGGGCTTCATCGCCCTGGGTTCCGAGATCGACGGGGCCTTTGCGCAATATTGCCTGGTCGAGGCGGGTGACCTCTATGACGTCACCGCAGCGCCCCTCTCGGACATTGAGATCGCCGCCATTCCCTGCGCCTATGGCACGGCAGAAAACCTGCTGACCCGAGCTGGTGTCACGGCGGGCCACAGGGTTCTGGTCACCGGCGCGTCCGGCGGTGTGGGGCTCGCAGCGGTTCAGCTTGCGGCGCTGCACGGGGCCTCGGTGACCGGAGTGACCAGCCCGGTCAAATCCGCGGTGGTCCTGCAAATGGGTGCCAGTGACACGTTTGACCGGGATTCCGTACCGCCGCAGGACAGCTTCGATGCGGTCATCGACGTGGTGGGCGGCCCGGCCTGGCCCGACCTGATCCGCGCTCTCAAACCGAGGGGGCACTACGCGGTCTCGGGCGCGATCGCGGGTCCCATGGTCGAGGCCGATCTGCGCGAGATCTATCTGCGCGACATCACCATTCACGGCTGCACCCATCAGCCACCAGAGGTGTTCGGACGTCTGGTGGCGCTGATGAAGGCGGGTCACGTCAAGCCCCTGGTTTCGAAAACCTATCCGTTGCGCGAGATCACACGCGCGCAGGAGGAGTTTCAGGCGAAGACCCATCCCGGCAAACTGGTGCTGATCCCATGACGGATATCACGCTTCTGGATGGCTCGATCGGGCAGGAACTGGTCAAACGCAGCGGCGATCGCGCGACGCCGCTCTGGTCGACGCAGGTGATGATCGACCACCCGACTCTCGTGGGCGAAGTGCATGCCGACTACTTTCGCGCCGGGGCCACGATAGCCTCCACCAATAGCTACGCGCTGCACCGCAACCGGCTGGAGCGTGTCGGGCTTGAAGGCGAGTTGCTGCATCTGGTCGATACTACCATTTCCCAGGCGCGTCAGGCACGCGATGCCAACGGGTCGGGCCGGATCGCGGGCGTGCTGGGGCCGCTGCTGGCCTCCTATCGCCCGGATCTGCATCCGCCCGTGGATCTGGCAAAAGAGAGATATGGCGAGCTGGTGGCGCGGATGCGCGATCATGTGGACCTGTTTCTGCTCGAAACAGTGTCCTCTCTGCTTGAGGCCGAGGGCGCGCTTTTGGGCACCGAGGGCTGCGGCAGGCCGGTCTGGCTGGCCCTGACCGTCAAGGATGAAGACGGCACGCACCTGCGGTCGGGCGAAGACCTCGCAGACATTGCCCCGCTTGTTACACGTTTCGAACCCGACGCGCTGCTGATCAACTGTTCCCGCCCCGAGGCGATTCCGGCAGCGCTTGACCGGATCAAGGGTATTGGAAAACCCTTTGGCGCCTATGCCAACGGTTTCACCCGGATTTCCGAGGCGTTTCTGACGGAGGCGCCTACGGTCGATGCGCTGGAACACAGACAGGACCTTGGCCCCACCGCATACGCCGATCACGCCATGGGCTGGGTCGCGCAAGGTGCCACGATTGTCGGCGGCTGTTGTGAGGTCGGCCCGGACAATATCGCTGAACTGGCCCGAAGGCTGCGCGCCGCTGGCCACCAGATCGTTTAGAGGCGGCGGGAATGGCGGGCGAAACGAACCAACAGCCACGCGTGATCCATTTCGATGTGATCGTCGCGGATGGATTCGTTCTGACCGAGGTCGCCGGTGTGGTCGATGTGATCCGAACCGCCAACAGGGTCTTCCCCAAAGCGCAGTTCACATGGCTCTATCGGTCGCGCCGCGGCGGGCCCGTGTCGTGCCGCGCGGGCGCGCGTGTCGAGACCGAAAAGACCGACCGCAACGCCAATGCGGATTATGTCTTCGTGATCGGCAATGCCGATCCTGATCACCCGGACCTGTCGCTGGGGCGCATCGTGCAGGATTATACCTATCGCGGTGCGCAGGTGTTCCTGCTGGCAGAAGCGGCGACGCGTTATATCCGCGAGTTTGGCGGCCAGTCGGGGCAGCACACCACCCATTGGGAAAACTCCTTCATCCTGCGGGAACGGATGGAGCCGTTTGACGCCCGCCACGCGCTGGCCGCGCAGGTGGGGCAAGTGGTGACCTGTGCGGGTATGGGATCGACCATCGACGTGACGCTGGAACTGATCGGGCGGCATATGTCCAGCGCGGCGATGATGACGGTGTCCGACATCTTTCTGCATGAGCGGGTGCGCGACTATGCCTCTCCGCAACCCTATTCCGGCATCAAATCAACCACCACCGGCGATGAGAAGCTGGATCAGTGTATCAAGATCATGCAGGCCAATATCGAAGAGCCGATTGCAATTCATGAACTCGTTGGCACTTTGGGCCTGTCAAACCGATCGCTGGAACGCAAGTTCAAAACCTTTCTGGGGGCCACTCCCAACGGGTTCTATCGTGAGATGCGCCTGACCAAGGCCAACAATCTGCTGCTCAACACCACGATGAGCATCCGCGAGATCGGGCTGGCCTGCGGGTTTCCGAACGGGTTTTCTGGCATTTACAAGAGCTTCTTCGGCGTCACCCCGTTTGCGATCCGTCGCCGCCGCCGGAGCCCGGATCATCCCTGATTTCCGGCAAAGCTTGACGCTTTTTACAGGTTTTCCGCCGCATACCCGTGGCAAGACAGGCGCAACGGCAGAATCGGAGGTAAAACCATGGCAGATCTTCCCAGCAAGGCGCGTGTTGTCATCATCGGGGGTGGCGTGATCGGGTGTTCGGTCGCGTATCACCTGACCAAAAAGGGCTGGAGCGATGTTGTGCTGCTGGAACGCAAGCAGTTGACCTCTGGCACCACATGGCACGCGGCTGGTCTGATCGCGCAGCTGCGCGCGACCGCCAACATGACCAAGCTGGCGAAATACAGTCAGGAACTCTATGGCTCGCTGGAAGAAGAGACTGGTGTAGCAACCGGCTTCAAGCGCTGCGGCTCAATCACCGTCGCGCTCACCGAAGAACGTAAGGAAGAGATCTATCGCCAGGCCGCCATGGCGCGCGCCTTTGGTGTCGAGGTCGAAGAAATCTCCAACGAGCGCGTGCAGGAGCTCTATCCGCATATCAACCTCGACGACGTCAAGGGCGCGGTCTATCTGCCGCTGGACGGGCAGGGTGATCCGGCCAATATCGCGCTGGCCCTTGCCAAGGGCGCACGCCAGTGCGGTGCCTTTGTCAAGGAACGCACCAAGGTGACCGAGATCGTCAAATCCGGGCGCAGGGTCACCGGCGTTGACTGGGTATCGGATGATGGCAGCGCCTCGGGCCATATCGAATGCGACATGGTGGTGAACTGCGCTGGCATGTGGGGCCATGAAGTGGGCCGCATGGCGGGTGTGAACGTGCCGCTGCATGCCTGCGAGCATTTCTATATCGTCACCGAAAACATCGAAGGGATGACCCAGTTGCCCGTGCTGCGGGTGCCGGATGAATACGCCTACTACAAGGAAGACGCGGGTAAGATCCTGCTGGGTGCATTTGAGCCCGAGTCTAAGCCCTGGGCGATGGACGGTATTCCGGACTCGTTCGAATTCGACCAGCTGCAGGAGGATTTCGATCACTTCGAACCGATCCTGGAAAAGGCGGTGGAACGCGTGCCACTGCTGGCCGAGGCAGGCATTCACACTTTCTTCAACGGTCCTGAGAGCTTTACTCCAGATGATGCCTATCATCTCGGACTCGCGCCCGAGATGGACAATGTCTGGGTTGCCGCCGGGTTCAACTCGATCGGTATCCAGTCTGCGGGTGGTGCCGGTATGGCACTGGCGGAATGGATGGATACGGGCGAGAAACCCTTTGATCTGGGTGACGTGGATATCAGCCGGATGCAGCCGTTTCAGGGCAACAAACAGTACCTCTTCGAACGCTCCAAGGAAACGCTGGGCCTGCTCTACGCCGACCACTTCCCCTATCGCCAGAAAGCCACCGCGCGCGGCGTGCGCCGTACACCCTTCCATCACCACCTGTTGGAGCACGGCGCGGTCATGGGCGAGCTTGCTGGCTGGGAACGCGCAAACTGGTTCGCCAATGCCGGGCAGGAGCGGGAATACCAGTATAGCTGGAAGCGCCAGAACTGGTTCGAAAATTCCGCCGCCGAACATCGCGCGATCCGCGAGAATGTGGGCATGTATGACATGTCCTCTTTCGGTAAGATCCGGGTCGAAGGGCCGGATGCCGAGGCGTTTATGAACTATGTGGGCGGCGGCGACTATTCGGTGCCCACGGGCAAGATCGTCTATACCCAGCTCCTCAACCGCTCCGGCGGGATCGAGGCGGATGTGACCGTCACCCGCCTGAGCGAGCTGGCCTATCTGGTCGTCACCCCGGCGGCCACCCGTCTGGCCGACCAAACCTGGATGGAACGCCACAAGGGCGATTTCAACGTTGTCATCACCGATTTGACCGCAGGCGAAGGCGTGCTGGCAGTGATGGGCCCGAACGCCCGGAAACTGCTGCAAAAGGTCTCGCCTGGCGATTTCTCGAACGAGGTGAACCCGTTTGGCACCGCACAGGAGGTCGAGATCGGCATGGGTCTGGCCCGCGTTCACCGCGTGACCTATGTGGGCGAGCTGGGCTGGGAGGTCTATGTCTCGTCCGATATGGCCGGGCATGTGTTTGAAACCCTGCACGAGGCCGGACAGGACATGGGCCTGAAGCTTTGCGGGATGCACATGATGGACAGCGCCCGGATCGAAAAGGGCTTCCGCCATTTCGGCCATGACATCACCTGTGAGGACCACGTGGTCGATGCGGGCCTCGGGTTTGCCGTCAAGGCCAACAAGCCTGCCGACTTCATCGGCAAGCAGGCGGTGATTGAGCGCAAGGAAAACGGCCCCAAGAACCGATTGGTGCAGTTCAAGCTGACCGACGCCGAGCCGCTCCTGTTCCACAACGAACCGATCCTGCGTGATGGTGAATATGTGGGCTATCTGAGCTCTGGCAACTATGGCCATACGCTGGGGGCTGCTGTTGGTCTGGGCTATGTCCCTTGTGAGGGTGAAAAGGCCGCTGACGTGCTGGCCTCGACCTACGAGATCGACGTGTGTGGTGTGAAGGTAAAGGCTGAAGCCTCGCTCAAGCCGATGTATGATCCCAAATCGGAACGGGTCAAAGCGTGATATCCGGGGTCGGGGCTCTGCCAGACACGCCATGCAGCGGTGTCCCGACCCATCAGAATCCGTGATGAGCAACCTCACAGATATGAGTGTTTCCTTTGACCGGTGACCTGCCCTAAACACGGCTGGTATCATCCGGAGACCGGCCATGGCATTGACAGCATCTCCTGTCGAAGACGTCGACACGCCAAAGGGGCTGACGCTTGCGATCACTGCTTATGTGATGTGGGGGTTTCTGCCGCTTTATATGAAGCTGATGGCGCATATTCCCCCGGTCGAGATCGTCGCCCATCGCATCATCTGGTCGGTGCCGATTGCGGGGCTGCTGCTGGTGGCGCTGGGACGCACCCGCGACCTGAAGGCGGCGCTGAGCAATCCGCGGATGCTGGGCATGGCCTGTCTGACGGCCGCGCTGATCTCGGTCAATTGGGCGATTTATGTCTGGGCGATTGCCAGCGGCAACGCGCTGGACGCCGCCCTTGGCTACTACATCAACCCGCTCTTCAGCATTGCGCTGGCATCGCTGCTGCTGCGCGAGCCACTCACCCGCACCCAATGGGCGGCGGTGTTGCTGGCTGCTCTGGGCGTGGCGGTGCTTATTTTTGAAGCCGGAGAGCTGCCCTGGGCGGCGCTGGGCCTGATGGTCAGCTGGGGGTTTTATGCCTTCTTCAAGAAATCCCTGCCGATCGGTCCCAACCAGGGCTTCCTGCTGGAGGTGCTGATCCTGCTGATCCCGGCCCTGGCCTATGTCACCTGGCTGGGGGCTGCGGGAACGGGTCATTTCGGGCTGCTGTCGACCGACACATCCTTGCTGCTTGGCGCCGGGCTGGTGACTGCGGTGCCGCTGCTGGTCTATGCAAACGGGGCCAAGCTGGTGCGACTCTCGACCATCGGCATCCTGCAATATATCGCGCCAACGATGATCTTTCTGACCGCGATTTTGGTCTTTGGCGAGCAGATGGACACGGCCCGTATGATCGCCTTTCCCCTGATCTGGGCAGCTCTGGTCGTCTATTCGATCCCGCTGGTCCGTCAACTGCGCGCGCGGAGCTGATCGCGGATTACTTGCACGATCTGCTCGGCCCAGAGATCATAGAGCCGCGCGCCGGGATGGTATCCGTCCTGTGCTGCCAGCGACGGGTCATCCGGCAGGTCATGTGACAGGTGGTGAGCCTGCGGAAATTCCCGAGTGAGGGCATGTAACCCCTTGTCCAGCCGGGCGGCTTGCCGACCCAACACCCAGGCCAGCGGTTGCGGAAGGGCCGGAAAGTGCTCCATCTGCGGGACGCCTGAGACCACCACGCAGCGCGTCTGCAACGGGCCGGTCAGATGCGCCAGCAACGCGCGCTGCTGCGCCACAAATTGCGCCCGTGTTCGCCCTCGGGTCACGTCATTAACACCCAACGCGGTCACGGCCACGTCCACCTGTTCCTGGGACTTTTGTAAGCGGTCCAGCGTGTCTCGGGTTGTGTGGCCGGTGGTGGCCTCCAATCGCCAGTCGACGGTGAAGTCGCGCGCAAGTCTCGCAACGATCTGACCGGACAGCGCCTGATCTTGTGTCGTCACACCCACCCCGGCTGCCGAGCTGTCACCCGCGATCAGCAGGCGCAGCGGCGGTCCGTCGCCTGCGCGACCAGCGCGTGCGCCGACAGGCTCGGGCAGTAGTTGTGTTTTGCGCCGCACCATGAGGCCTTGCGCCAGCAGCACAGGCACCAGCGGCAGGCGCAGGATCTGATCCGGCGCGATCAGGACAGCGCCTCTCGGAAATGCAGGAACCGCTCATCGGTCATCACCCGCGCATTCATCGCATCGCGCAGGGCACCGACGGTCTTGTAGGGGCGCATGACCACCTCGAAATCCTGAATGAGCCCATCATCGTTCAGCGTGATCAGGTCGACTCCCACCGCATCCAGATCACCGACCTTACACTGAAATTCCAGCGCCCAATCCTTGTCATCGCCCAAGATGCGGCGGTAGCGGAACTCAGTGAACACCTGACCAACATGGCCTAAAACTGCGGCCACCGGTGCGCGGCCTGTCCAGGTCTTGTAGTAGGTTGGTGGCTGGAACCGAACATCCTCGGCCAATATCCCGGCGATCAGTGTTTCGTCACCTTTTGCGATGATCTCCTGCAATCTGGTGATGGTTGGATGCATGATTTCTCCTCTTTTTTGCAGCAAGCCTTGCGGATGTCCTGCCCGCAGGCAAGGACGACGTTGCGGGAGCGTTGTGGCTGCGATAGGCAGGCGCGCATGTCCGAGAGTTACGATCCCCCGCAGACCGCACTTGATATACTGCATGAAGACGCGCAACTGATTGTCGTTAACAAGCCTGCAGGGCTGCTCTCCGTGCCGGGCAAGGGCGCGCATCTGGCAGATTGCCTGCTGAGCCGGGTGCAGGCCGCCTTTCCGCAGGCGCTTCTGGTGCATCGGCTGGATCGGGATACCTCCGGCGTCATGGTCTTTGCCCAGACGCCCCATGCGCAGCGCCATCTGGGGCTGCAATTCGAGAAACGCCAGACGCGCAAGACCTATGTGGCGCGGGTCTGGGGCAGTTTGGAGCCCAAGACCGGCACGGTCGATCTGCCGCTGATCGTCGACTGGCCCAACCGGCCGAAACAGATGGTCTGCCATGAGACCGGCAAGCCCGCCACGACCGATTGGCGCGTCCTGCGCCATGAGGGCAAGACCACCCGCGTGCGGTTGATGCCCAAAACAGGCCGCTCGCATCAGCTCAGGGTGCATATGCTGGCGCTGGGCCATCCCATCCTGGGCGATCCGTTTTATGCCACCGGCCCGGCGCGGGACCATGAGCGCCTGATGCTGCATTCCGAAGAGCTGCGGCTTAAGAACCCCGAAGGCGGCACCTCGATGAAGTTCCGTGCCAAGCCGGATTTCTGAGCGCTACTTCTGTTCCCAGCTTTCGCGCGCGGCCAGAACCGTCTCGCGCCGTTCCGAGGCCCAGCGGACCAGCGGCATGTAGTGCTGCACAAACTCGCCCCCCAGACCCGTCAGTTCGTAATGCACTTCGATTGGCGGGCCGGGGATGACGGTGCGGGTCAGATAACCGTCACGCTCCAACGCGCGCAGGTTCTCTGTCAGCACGCGCTGGGTGATATCGCCCACGCCCCGCTTGATCTCGGAAAACCGCAAAGACCCTCCTTTCAACGACAGCAGGATCAGCGAGCTCCATTTGCCCATCACGGTGGTCAGGATCGCGCGGATCGGGCACTGTCCGTTTTCATCCATCTTGGTCTCAATGGTCAGCGGCATCGCGGTTCCTTTCAGGATACCAGGTATGGATTTAGTGCGTAATTGACACTTGGTTCCAAATTAATACCTCTATGCGGCATACACTTCAACTCTTGCCGGAGATCCGCCATGACCCCCAAGGAACTCGTATTACAAGCCGTGTCTGCGCTGTTCATCGACTTCGATCCCGAGGCCGCCAAAGAGCTGCTCGCGCCGGACTACATCCAGCACAACCCCGCCGTTCCCACCGGGGCTGCGGCGATCATCGGTTTCATCCCGGCGCTGCAGGAAAGCGGTGTGACTGCAACCATCCACCGGGTGATTGCCGAGGGTGATCTGGTGGTGCTGCACACCACCTATGACAACGCGCAGGCCTTTGGCGCTCAGACACTGGTCGGGTTCGATGTCTTCTGGGTTGAGGATGGCAAGGTGGCCGAGCATTGGGACAATCTGCAGCCTGCGGTGCCCGCCTCAGAGACTGCTAATGGCAATTCCATGACCGACGGGGCGACCGAGGTGACCGACCTGGACAAGACCGCCGAAAACAAGGCGCTTGTTGAAAGCTTCTTGCGCGATGTGCTGAACGGCGCCGCCCCCGAGCGGATCACTGACTATGTCTCGACCGAGACCTACATTCAGCACAACCCGATGATCGGAAACGGCCTTGACGGGCTGGGCGCTGCGCTGGCGGCAATGGCCGAGGCGGGGCAGGTCATGGCCTATACCGACACGCCGATCATCGTGGCCGAGGGCAATTTTGTCTTCGCCGCCTCCGAAGGTGTGCTGGGCGAGACACCCACCGCGTTTTTCGACCTGTTTCGGGTCGAGGACGGCAAGATCGTCGAACATTGGGATACGGTGTCCGAGATCCCGTCAGAGATGGCGCATGAGAACGGCAAGTTCTAGGCGGTTGCGGATCTGTATGGCCTGATCAGAGGCCGCATTCTTGACAAACAAGACCTGTGGGCCTTACGAGGACCACAGGTTCGGGTCCCCTGCCGCTCGCGGCCCTTGGGCTATGGTGAAACCCGATACGACATCATCTGTTGCCACTTTCCGGCGCAGTGACGACAATGCGAGCCTCGTCTTTTCAGATGCGCCCGTTACAGGAAACGAGGCAAGAAATGACTGACAACACTATCGCATCACTCGAAGATCTGAAGGCCCAGGCCAAGCGCCTGCGAGAAAGCCTGCGCGAGGCCGGGACGTCCGTGTCGCATAGCCAGACATTGGAGCTTGTCGCCCGCCAACATGGCGCGCGCGATTGGAACACGCTTTGCGCTCTGGCAGGCAATCGTCTGAAATTACGGGTCGGCGACAGGGTTCAGGGGCACTATCTGGGCCAGCCCTTCGTCGCCGAAATTCGGGGGCTGACCGTCATCGGCGATGGCGGGCATCGCCGGATCACGCTGCATTTCGATGAACCGGTCGACGTCGTGCGCTTTGACAGCTTCTCGTCCTACAGACAGCGTGTCAGCGGCGAAATCGGATGGGACGGGCGTTCAATCCGGCGCACCTCTGATGGCCAGCCGCAACTGGTGGTGCGCCCGACTTGAACGTCTGAGGGAAAGGCTGGCCAAGGCGGACTTAACCGCCTTGGTCCGCTTTACATGGTCATTCGGCCGTCCAGCCGCTGACCGCTTTCACTTCGAGGAAATCCTCGATCCCGAACACCCCACCCTCGCGCCCGTTGCCTGACATCTTCATGCCGCCAAAGGGTGACCCGGCGGCGCGGGACTGGCCGTTCATCTCGACCATGCCCGAGCGCAGCAGGCGCGCCATCCGGTTGGCGCGTTCAGGGTTGCCGGTCTGCACATAGTTGGTCAGCCCATAGGGCGTGTCATTGGCGATCTCGACCGCTTCTTCTTCGGTATCGAAGGGAATCATGGTCAGGACCGGGCCAAAGATTTCCTCGCGCGCGATGGTCATCTGATTGTTGGCATCGGCGAACACTGTCGGTTTGACATAGAACCCCTTGTTGAACCCTTCGGGCCGCCCGGTGCCGCCCGCAACCAGCCGCGCGCCTTCGTCAATGCCGGTCTGGATCAGGTCCTGAATCTTGGTCCATTGCACCTGATTGACCACCGGCCCGATATGGCGACCCTCGTCTGAGGCGCTGCCAACGGCGACTCTTGCCGCAACCTCAACGGCTGTTTCGACGGCCTGATCATAGACCCCGCGCTGCACCAGCATCCGGCTGGGCGCATTGCAGCTCTGGCCGGTGTTGTTCATCATATGCAAAACACCACGTTTGACCGCCTTTTCATCGGCGTCGTCGAACACCAGATTTGCACCTTTGCCGCCCAATTCCAGATGTACCTTCTTGAGCGTATCGGCCGCGTGTTTTGATATCGCCACACCAGCCCGCGCCGACCCGGTGAAGGACACCATATCCACATCCGGATGCCCCGAAAGCTGCGTGCCAACCCCCGGACCATCACCATTGACCAGGTTGAACACGCCGGGCGGGAACCCGACCTCATCCATCATCTCGGCAAAGATCATCGCGTTCAGCGGGCTTTCTTCCGAGGGTTTCAGCACCATGGTGCAGCCCGCCACTGCTGCAGCGCCAACCTTGAGCGTCACCTGGTTCATGGGCCAATTCCAGGGCGTGATCAGGGCTGCGACACCAACCGCCTCGCGGATGATCCGGTCATTGGGCGCATGATCCCCCAAGGGGCTGTCGAAGGAGAAGGCCTTGGCCGCGCGCACGAAATTCTTCAGGTGCCAGATGCCCGCGCCAACCTGCTGGGTTCGCGCCATATCGATCGGCGCGCCCATCTCATGTGACATGGCCTGCGCCAGGTCTTCGCTGCGGGACTGGTAAATCTCGGCCAGCTTTTCGACCAATGCGATTCGTTCAGCGGCCGGGGTGGCCATCCAGCCCGGAAGCGCGGCCTTGGCCGCGGCAACGGCGGCATCCGTATCTGCCTGCGTGCCCAGCGAAATCACCGCGCAGGGTTCTTCGGTCGAGGGATCGATCACGTGATGATCCTGCGGCTTGGTCGGGGCGACCCAGGCCCCGTTGATGTAAAAATCGCGCTTTTCCAGCATGTCTGTTCCTCCGAGGCATATAACCCGACCAATCGGTCGGATATTTGTGCGCACACTGGCACGCCAATCTGCGCGGGGCAAGGCTCTTGGTAGGTTGCGGGGATTTGTGCCGTTTGGCGCAATGATATGGGATGTACTCCCGGGGCAGAGGGGCTAGGCTCTGCGGTGACCGCGAGTCGTCTTTTCAACCCAATGGGAGGCTAGAATGGGTTTACGCATTAACGATACCGTTCCGAATTTCACCGCCGAAACCGATCAGGGAACCGTCCAGTTCCATGACTGGATCGGCGATAGCTGGGCGATCCTGTTTTCGCATCCCAAGGATTTCACACCCGTTTGCACCACCGAATTCTCGGCTGTGGCGCAGCTGAACGACGAATGGGCGGCGCGCAATACCAAGGTGATGGGTGTCTCGGTCGACGGTGTGGAAGATCACAAGAAGTGGAAGAAGGATATCGAGGCCTATGGCAACGCCAATCCCGGCTTCCCGATCATTGCTGATGACGGTCTTGAAGTGTCGAAAGCCTTCGACATGCTGCCTGCCGAGGCTTACCTGCCCGATGGCCGCACCCCGGCTGACAGCGCCACAGTGCGCTCGGTCTTCATCATCGGGCCGGACAAGCAGCTGAAACTGTCGATGACCTATCCGATGACTGTGGGCCGCAACTTTGCCGAGATCCTGCGCGCGCTGGACGGGCTGCAAATGTCGGCCAAGGGCGTGGCAACCCCCGCGAACTGGGTACCGGGTGAAGACGTGATCATTCCGCCGGCGGTCAGCAACGACGAAGCCAAGGAGAAGTTCGGCGAGTTCGAGACGATCTTTCCCTATCTGCGCAAGACCAAGGCGCCGCAATAAGGCAACCGGGCTTGGGGGGCGTCTGCCCCCCAAAGCCTGCTCTCCCCCGAGGATAGTTTCAATCAGATGAAGCTGCGGAACGCTGCGGATGCAGGTGCAGCTTCGCACGGTAGAGCGCGCGCTTGATTTCGCGGGTGAGTTTTTCGCTGGCCGGGACCGTCTTCTGAATGGTCGACCCGCCGATCTGTGCGGCGACCTCCTGATTGCCGGTCCCCATCAGCGCATGCACCGGTTGGCCGGTGATCCAGTGCATCTGCAGGAAGGTATCCACGGGCCGGTCAATCTCTCGCGTGGCGGCCAGCAACCGTTTGGCGGCGTTGAGGCCGACAAACTGGCACTGGCACTGCAGTGCGATTACCCTGGGCAGGATCAGGCGAAGCCCGTCGCGCTCGATCAGCGTTTCGGCAGCCACTTCGCGCTGTTTCACCGGCAGGCGGATATAGTGATCAGGTGTCGCCACCGCATTCAGGATCTCCAGCGCGGTTGCGAATCTGTCCGGGTCGATCTGCAGGTCGTCCTCGCAGGTGATGGCTCCGTCGATCCCTTCGTCGACCATCTTCTGCCAGATGCGCCGATGGCTTTCAAAGACGCCGATTTCGGTTGGCAGCAGGGAAAACGGATAATGCGGCCGGTGCAGGTTGCCCTCATGGCATGTCACATGGGCGATCTGCGCCGGGTCACGGCCCTTTACTGCCTCGATCCATTCCGCCTGCGGCAATTGGGTGCGCAGCAGTTCTGCATTGGGACGGCGCGCAGTGCTGGAGGACATATGGATGATGAAGCTGCGCATGCCTGGCGGGGTCTTTCCGGGGCATCTGCATCGGGTCCCCTATATTTTGTTTTGGTATAGGCAGAAAGCGTGCGTGGTTCAATTCATCCGCCGCACCGGTCGAGCATCGAGCGGCGCTGCCATGCGCAAGGGTGATTTTTCGCCGCTTGAGTGAGATTTTTCAGAATAAGATCGACAGGTTGCGGTGCAGATGTATCATTGCTCACGAGAACGTGTTCTCGCCCGGCGCCTTCAGAGCCGGGATTTCAGAATTAACAAATAAAGGATTCAACCGATGAAACTGAAAGCTGCTTTGATCGGCTCATTCGTTCTGGCCCTCGCTGCCTGTTCGCAGCCCGAGCCGGAACCGGTCTATGTTCAGCCCACCTTTGACAAGGCAGGGAATGCCAGTTGCCCGGGCGGCTATCAGCTTGCCACAACCGAAGCAGGCGCGACGGTCTGCTCGCCGATTACCCAGTAATCCGTTCCGCAGGTGGCCGTTTCAGGCCGCCTGCATCCGCGACGCGATCTGCCCCTCGCGCGCCGCGTGAGGTTGCGCTATGACAGCGCCATGTCACAGATTGAATCGCTCTTCGTCACCCGCCTGTATCGTGCTGCCCTGTCCGAATTCGAACCTCGAATCGATGCGGGCGAGCTGGAATCCTCCTGCGTCGTCATTGCCGAGGATGATGAGGCCGGGCAGGACTGGTGCGAGGCGAACGGCTATCCCGGCTACACGTCCTATGCGTCGCTGACCGATCTGCCCTGGCGGTTCCCGATCTTCGCCGATCTGGTCAAGGTGCTGGATGCCCATGTGGCGGCATTTACGCAGGATTTGGAGTTCGATCTGGATGACCGGGCGCTGAAGCTGGAAGATCTGTGGATCAATATCCTGCCCGAGGGCGGGATGCATGCCAGCCATATCCACCCGCACAGCGTGATCTCGGGCACCACCTATGTGGCGATGCCCAAGGGTGTCAGCGCGCTGAAGCTGGAAGATCCCCGCTCGGCCCGGATGATGGCCTCCCCGGTGCGCCGCAAGGAGGCGCGGCGCGAGTTGCAGCCTTTCATCTATGTCAAACCCGAGGTGGGGGACGTCCTGCTATGGGAAAGCTGGCTGCGCCACGAAGTGCCGATGAACATGGCCGAAGAAGAGCGGATCAGCGTCAGCTTCAATTATCGCTGGGACTGAGGCAGCGTGCCGCAGCGGGTTGATAGCGCCGCTTGATTGCTCTGGCGAAAATACGCGTTCCCATATACTCCAAGGCCCTGTGACGTAGCTCCGTCAAAGGGTTTGCATCCTTTCCCGTCAGGCAGAGGTGCAGGATTTTCTGATCGAAAATGGTCTGTTTTGCAGGGACATGCGTGCCATCGAGAAAGCCATAGCGAGGCACGATCCATATTGCAGTGACCTGCTTCAGAAGCGCGAGGGACACCTTGAAATGTCGCCGCATGCTTATCTGGGCGAGGACAATCTGGCGGTGATTGCCGCTGCATCCGAAATGAGCTCGCACGTGGCTGAACCCTGACCTGGCTTGCGTCTGCCTACACTTGTTTCATTCCGTCCGGACGCGATTTGACGTTACGGAATTCTATCGCTGATGCAATTTTTCTTAAAAACGAGAAATCATCCTGGCCTAAGGTCGGGATGGGCTCAATGACACGCCCCGCGGCGAGTCAGGCACGAAAGAGCATGCAATTAATTATAGTGCAGATGGCGCTTGCCACTGGGTTCAGAGCTGTCCGGCAATACGGCACCGAAGTTTCAACTGCCTGTGTGACCAACCCCTTGAGTTCAGCGTCACCATTCAGCAGCGCCAATACGGAGGAGAACCGAAATGAAAAACTGGTTGAAAACACACGACCCTGGCATACCTGCGGAAATCAACCCGGATCCGTATTCCTCGATCGTGGCGTCGTTCGAAGAGGCTGCCGAAAAATAAGCTGACAACGTCGCCTTTGACTGTTTTGGCCAGAAAATAACCTGTGCGTCGGTCGATGCGGCAGTCACCGCCTGCGACGGTGTTGCGGAATGTGCCTGCATTGGCCAGCCTGATGAAAAAACCGGCGAGTTGGTCAGCGCCTTTGTGGTCAGGGCACCCGGCGCTGAGGTCACAGAGGAACAGATTTCGCGCATTGCCGCCATGAGATGACGGCTGACAAGACCCCGCTCAAGATCACGTTCCTCGACGAATTTCCGAAATCCAATTTCGGCAAGATCTTGGGCCGTGAGTTGCGCGGCTGACGAATTGTCGGCCCGTCTCAAACCCGGTTGGCTACGCCCGCGTCTTCAAGGCGACCGGCGCGACCGGGTGACCCGCGATCCAACCATCGGACGTGGGCTTTGCTCAGGATTTGCCACCGGGGGTGAACGCGCTCATCAAGCCCCGCAGCAGGTCAGCATTCACGGAAGCGCCGGCAATCCAGCTGTTCAGGCTCTTTTCGGGCGAGAAGCTCTCGGCGTCGGCGAGAATTCTGGTTTCGACCGTTTTCAGCCATTCCTCCTGGAACTTCTGAATACTCGGCAGCCCGAGAAGTTCGTGCGCTTCGGCTGGCGTGAGTCGATGGTAATACTGATCTGCATAGAGGGTTCCTGTTGCTGTTTATTCGGAATCCCAAAATCCCATTGGCCGGTTTGATCAAGCGTTCATCATGCAACGAATCCATCTCATGCGAAGGCGGTTTGACCTGCAGGCCAGTCCAATTGCCGCCTTTCTAACGTTGTTCTGCAACGGCATTTGCCAGAGTGCTCTTATGTCACAATTTAATGGGCCAAGCCGTTTGGCAATAGCGTTCCCCTGAAGGCCAAGGTTGGATTGGCCCAGGATTGACGAACACTCAAAGTCGATGCCGTACATCAAATTGAATGTTTCGGGAGAACCCCAAATGACCGCGCCTGCGAGCTACTCAACACAAACTCTTGCCGATGCGGTTGGTCACGACTTTGGCCCGTCCGACCCGTTCGAAATCACCCAGGAGATGATCAACAATATTGCCGATGTCACCGGCGATCATCAGTGGATCCACGTCGACGTTGAAAAGGCAACCAAGTTCGGTCCCTTTGGCGGACCAGTCGCGCATGGGTTTCTGACTCTGTCATTGTTGGCTGCCGCGACGGAGAGTTCGGGTGTGGTACCGCCAGATGCAAAAGCCGTGCTAAATTATTGTTCGGGCAAAGTGCGATTCCTGGCCCCGGTTCTTGCCGGATCATCGGTGCGGTCGAACTTCAAACTGGTCGGTGTCCTGAGGCGGGGCGCTGGCGCAGCAATTTGCGCATGATTTCCAGAAGCGGTGCCACACGCTGACCCTCGCCGCGACGGCGGCGGGTCTGGTCATGGTGCCGGGCAATGTCGACGTGCTGCGCAAGATGGTAACCCACAAGCGGTACACCGACCCGGACTACATGATGAAAGTCGAGACCGAGCTTTATGGTGGCGAGGTGGCCTTCAAGAAGGAAATGCTGAAAAACCACACCATGGCGATGAAGGCAGGCGACAAGCGCGGCTATCTCTATCAGCTGCTGGCCGGGCTGGGCTGGACCAGCTACCTTTGGCTGCCCCGCATCAAGATCCCGACGCTTGTTCTGATGGGCAAACAAGACCCGGTTGTTCCGCCGGTTAACGGTAAGATTCTGGCGAGCCGATTGCCGAACGCAACGCTCGAACTTGTCGATTGCGGTCACATGTTTGTGCTGACACAAGCCGAGGCGATCGCGGACCGGGTCGAGCTGTTCACCCACGAAAAGGCCTTGGCGGAAACCTGATCCTTCGCTATGAACGAGGCTGGCAACACGATCGACATCCAAAAAGCTGCGGCAATCCGAAAGGTTCGGCGCAAGGCCACCGGTATCCTGGTTGGCCTGTCGCTGATATTCGCGGCCAGTTCCGCGATATCGGAACCGCCCACATGGCTGTTGCTGATCCGCGCCATGGCCGAGGCTGGTATGGTCGGCGGTCTGGCGGATTGGTTCGCGGTCGAGGCGCTTTTCCGGCACCCGCTGGGGCTGCCCATTCCGCACACGGCCTCGCTGCCCAAAAATCAAAAGCGCGCGGCTGGCAATATCGCCCGTTTCATCGATGAGTATTTCCTGGCGCCAGAGCAGCTCATGCGGCAATTGCGGCGGACGAACCCGGCGCTAAGGGCGGCCAACTGGCTGAACAGGACCGAAAACGCCAAGGCATTGAGCAGGACATTGTCAGAGCTTCTGCACGGTATCCTGCAAAGCCAGCTGCGTGGTGGCATTGGCCCGGCCCCAACGGCCTATCTGCGCGACCTGACGACAAAGCTCGTCGGCTCGCCCACTCTGTTGCGACAGTTCATCAAGTTGCTGAAAGGCAGCGTGCACAGCCAGTTGCTGAACGACATCCTGCTACAGGTGCGCGAGGTGCTGGACAAAAACCGCGACACGGTGATGACGGTGGTGCAGGACCGAAGCCGCTGGTGGATCACCACCTCTGTCGACAAGCGCATTACCGAGGTCCTGGTCGACGGCGTCCTGTCGATCATTGACGCACCCTCGGACCCGAAATCGTCGCTGCGCAAGGACTTCGAGACATCGATCACGATACTGATCGACCGTTTCCAGGAAACGGGCGGATCGCGGAGAATATCGATGAAGGGTTCAAAGCCTTTACCGAGTCGGCGAAATTCGACAAGTCCCTGCAGCAGGTTATGGCGGCGGTTCTGAACGAAGTGGACAAGAGCCTCGTCGAACACCCGGACCGGGTCGCCGACCTCACGGCGAAGGCGCTGCAGGACTTTGCCATGAGGTCCAGGACTCCGATGCGTTGCTGGACCAGCTCAATGCGCGCTTCGCCAGCGGGTTTGAGGCCGTGCTGACCGAAATCCGGCCTGCGATCGTCGACTACATCGCCCAAAGTATTGCCGATTGGGACAGCGACCAGCTTGCCACGCGCATGGAATCAGAGGTCGGGCGCGACCTTCAACTCATTCGGATCAACGGCGCGGTCCTGGGTGTATCTGCTGGTAGAGCCGCGTTGCAGCATGAGCATGTTGCACTGCAGCATTGCCCTCCCTATCTCCGTCTCATCGCGATATTCTGGAGAGATATAATGGCTGCCAAAGCAACTGCCACCAAGACCGATGCTACCGACGCCGTTACGAAAGCAACCAACACGATCGCCAATGTTTCGAACACCGTTTCCTCGCTGTTCGGCGCTTACGTGACTTCGGGCCGCAAGGTTGTCGAAGGCGTCATCGAAGTTGACAAAACCCTGCTGGGTTATACCAAGAACGCCGTTGAGGGCTACGTTGCCCTGGGCAAAGACACCATGCAGGCAAAATGCCTGAACGACGTCATCGACCTGCAGGCCGCACATGCCCACGCGTCGATCGAAAACGGTGCCGCAAACGCACGTGAAGTGATCGAGATGAGCCACACGCGCGTAAAGGAAGCTTATGCACCGCTGAAAGAAATCATCGACACCTATCGTCCGGGCAACGCTGCCTGAACATCGGTATCAGATGCCTGACAGTGCTGGGGCCGGCCTCACCCATTGTGGTGAGGATCGGCCCTTTCCTTTTTTGAAGGTTGGAATCCAAGGCACCACCATCCTGCGGTGCTTTAGCGGGCTGACCCCTGTTTCGCGTTTGAAGGCCCCCACAAACGCGCCTGCGCGAACCAACGACCAGGAACAAAAAAACCAAACCCGCACACTCTCATGGCGGTTGGGGAGCCTTGGCGGACAGGTCAATTGCTATGCCTTCAACGCATAACGGCCAGTCCCGATCATCGGTTGTTGACCCAACCAAGGGCACCTAAATGACCGTTATCGGTAACAGACCAGATACTCCGTCAGGAAATTCGTCCTGATACACTGAAAGGAAAATGACATGACATATACACTGACAAACACATCCGCCCCTATCGGAATTTTCGCGCGCCTGAACTCGTTTTTTCAAGAAGCGAAAGAGGCCCGCGCCCGCCACGCGCTCTATGTCCAGACCGTCAGAGAACTGGAGCGGCTGACAGACCGCGAACTGGCTGATGTCGGCCTGTCGCGGAGCAATATCACCGACACTGTGCATCGTCACGTTTACGGCAACTGATTTCGATCACACCGCCACTCGCAGGAAAGCGCCCTCGGTTCTCCGGGGGCGTTTTTTGTTGCGCCGAACCGGCGTGTTAGCCGGATAGCAGGCGGCGTTTCTGGGCCATTGCCTCGCGCTGCGTGCGTTCGATGCCGGTGCGGAAGGACTGCTCGACGAAGTCGAGATGCGCTAGCGCGGCCGCTTCGGCCCGTTCCGGATCGCCGTCGATCACGGCCTGTCCCAGTGCAAGATGCTGTTCAAGCAGCCGCTTGCCGGTTCCATCAATGGATTTGAGGTATTCGCGGTTATAAAACACACCCTGACGGGTCAGGTGATAGATCGAGGCCATGATGTGAATCAGCGTCGCGTTCTGGCTGGCATCGACAATTGCGGAATGCAGTTGGTAATCCGCCTCGCGCGAGCTTTCCTGATCATTCTGTTCCCAGGCACGCTGCAGCCGGTCGAGGATTTCGGTGATCCGCTCCTTGTCGGCCGTGGTGGCGCGCTGCGCGGCCAGCCTTGCGGCAAAGCCTTCCTGTTCGCGGCGATATTCCAGGTAGTCGAAAAATGCCGGTTCGTGGCGGCCGTAAAGGTCCAGCAGCGCGGGCATCATCGCTTGCCCCGTCAGGGGCGCGATAAAGCTGCCCTCGCCATGGCGGGTGGTGACCAGCCCGCGCTCTTCGAGAACCTGTAGTGCATCGCGCAGCTTGGGGCGCGAGACATTGAGCGTTTCGGCTAGGTCGCGTTCAGAGGGCAGTTTGCGGCCCTGTTTCAGGATCCCGGCGGCGATTAGCGCCTCGATCTGAGAGATCACGGCTTCTGAAACCGATTCGTGATCAATCGGCTCAAACAGCGACGTCGGGGTCAATTTGCTTGGCATAGCTCGGGCTCCGCGTTCTCTCGGTATGGTAAACTATATTAACCTCATGCGCGATCTTTTCAACAAAAACCGGACACCGGTTCTGAATTCATAACCTGCTGAATTAATAACAAAAGTGTTGCAAGTAAGGGTCAGTCAGCGAATCCGCGTGCCGCGCAAACAAGCCCAACTTCACGGGAATCCGAGCCTCATTGCGTTTCAAGTGGTAAATAAAATTGTTGACCTGACTTAGTGGTAAATTTAATAAACCACTCCAAGACGCAGGAAGTACCAGCGTCCTGACCAAGGGCGACACCGTCCATGACACTGTTGGAGGAGACATCATGAAAAACGTTCTGACCGGCCTGGCTGTTGCGACCAGCCTTTTGGCAGGCCCTGCCATCGCCGCTGATAAGATGCTGCTGAAAACCCCGATCGCGTTCTCGACTGCGCTGCCGGGTCTGGGCTCGCCCATCCCGCGTGTGGCCGAACAACTGGACCTGATGTCGGGTGGCACGCTGAAAATGAAGGTTTACGAGCCGGGCAAACTGGTGCCGCCGTTCGAGATTCTGGATGCCGTGTCATCCGGCAAGATCAACTCAGGCTACACCACCGCAGGCTATTGGGCGGGCAAAATCCCGGCTGCACCGCTGTTTTCCGCCGTGCCTTTTGGCCCGGAAGCGGGCGAATACATGGCCTGGCTCTATTACGGCAACGGCATGAGCCTGTATCAGGAGATGTATGACCAGGCGGGTTTCAACGTCAAAGTCATCCCCTGCGCCGTCATCGCCCCGGAAACCTCGGGCTGGTTCGCCACCGAGATCAATTCTCCCGAAGATCTGAGCGGCCTCAAGATGCGTTTCTTTGGTCTGGGCGGCAAGGTGATGCAAAAGCTCGGCGTCGCTACTTCGCTACTGCCCGGTGGTGAGATTTTCCCGGCGCTGGAAAAAGGCGCAATCGACGCCACCGAGTTCTCGATGCCCGCCATTGATGCCCGTCTTGGCTTCCACAAGCTGGTCAAGTTCAACTATTTCCCCGGCTGGCACCAGCAGGCGACCGTGTTTGAACTGCTGATCAACAAGGATGTCTGGAACGAGGCTTCGGAACAGCATCAGGCGATCATCGAAAACGCCTGCAAGGCTTCGATGGCGGACAGCTTTGCCGAAGGCGAGGCGATCCAGCATGCGGCGCTGATCGACAATGTCGAAAATAACGGTGTCGAGATCAAGCAGTGGAATGACGACATGCTGGCGACCTTCCAGAGCACCTGGGAAGAGGTTGCCGCCGAAGAAGCTGCCAATGACGCCTTCTTTGCCAAAGTCCTGGGCGACATGACCGAGTTCCGCGACGGCTACGCCGTCTGGAAAGAAAACGCGTTCCTCCCGCGCAAGTAATCAAACCTGCGCGCACCCGGGAGCGGCCGTTTCAATCCGGGCCGCTCCCACCCTGATTTTCAGAATTTTCCAGATCTGTTGGCCGCATTCCCGGTCCGACCCGTCATGCCCTGAGGAGGAGACCATGTCACAGAAGCTGCACACGCCCGATGATCCAATCGAAGTCTATGAGACTCTGCTGGAACATCCTGATGTTGATAACCAGAAACTGGCCACCGGCATCGACAAGACCATCAAGGGCATCGGCAATGTGGTGATGTGGGCCAACCTGCTTTTGGTTGCGGCCATCGTGTCTCAGGTGGCGCTGCGCTACCTGCTGAACCAAAACTACCCTAAGCTGGACGAGATACAGTGGCACTTCTACGGGCTGGTCACCATGATCGGCATCTCTTATGCGCTGGTCACCGACAGCCATGTGCGCGTCGACGTGCTGCATATGCAACTCAGCCGTCGCGCGCAGCGGCTTATCGAGGTTGTGGGCATCCTGACCCTGCTGACGCCGTTCATCTATCTGATGATCGATCAGGGCTATGACTATTTCTACGAAAGCTGGCGCGTGAACGAACGCTCTGACAGTCCCACCGGCCTGCCGGCTCGTTGGGCGCTCAAGGCGGTGATCCCGGTCAGCTTTGTCCTCCTGGCCTTTGCGGCAATTGCCCGGCTGTTGCATGACGCACACGCGCTGTTGTTCGGCCCCGAGGCTGAGCGCACGGGGTCCGGCCTGCGGCTGATCTTCTGGGCGCTGTTCGGTTTCGCGGTGGCGGCGACCGCGCTGACCTTCCTGGTGCATAGTACCGAGGAAAAGCTGGTCATCGTGATGTTCGTGACCTTCATCGCGCTGCTCTTTACCGGGTTCCCGGTGGCCTGGGCGCTGGCCGGTGTCGGCGTCGCTTTCTGCGGCCTCGCGTATCTGTTCGACAATGGCATGATGAACTGGACCGGGCTGGAAGAGACCCTGACCGGGCTCGACTACCTGACGCTCGGCGCGGTGGTGAACCGGGTCTATGCAACCATGTCGAACGCGGTTCTGGTGGCGCTGCCCATGTTCATCTTCATGGGGCTGATGCTGGATGAATCCGGTGTGGCGGAACGGCTGATGACCTCGATGCAACGCCTTTTTGGCACCGTGCGCGGCGGTTTGGCGATCACAGTGACCTTGATCGGTATCATCCTCGCCGCCTCGACCGGTATCATCGGCGCTTCGGTTGTGTTGCTGGGCGTGTTGTCGCTGCCTTCGATGATGCAGCAGAAATACGCGCCGACTCTGGCGGCGGGCGTGGTGTCGGCCTCTGGCACGTTGGGTATTCTCATCCCGCCTTCGATCATGCTGGTGATTATGGCCGATCAGATGGCGCTGTCGGTGGGCGATCTGTTCATGGCCGCCGTCTTCCCCGGTGTGATCATCGGCGGCCTCTACCTGACCTATATATTCATCATCGCGCTGATCAAACGCGACGTGGCTCCGGTTCCCGAAGGCGCCAAGCGCCCCGACTGGGCCGCCGTCAAGGACGTGATGATAGCCGTTCTGCCCACGTTGGCGCTGATCCTCGCCGTGCTTGGCTCGATCTTTGCGGGTCTGACCACGCCGACCGAAGCGTCTGGTGTCGGCGCATTAGGCGCGACCTTGCTGGCCATCGGCTATCGCAAGCTGACGCTGACCAAACTGGTCAACGTGCTAAAGGCGACCTTCAACACCACCGCCTATATCTTCGCGATCTTCCTGGGCGCGACGGTGTTCTCCTATGTGCTGCGCGAGTTGGGCGGCGATGCCCTGATCGAAGACATGATCGCGGGCACCGGGTTCGGTCCCAACGGCACGATCCTGTTTATCCTCTTCATCGTGTTCCTGCTCGGTTTCGTGCTGGACTGGATCGAGATCACGCTGATCGTGCTGCCTCTGATGCGTCCCATCGTGAACGGTCTGGGTGTCGATATTCCCGGCTTTGACGCGATTGACGAGCCTTCGCTGGTCTGGTTCGTGATCCTTGTCGCGGTCACCTTGCAGACCTCGTTCCTGACCCCGCCGGTTGGCTTTGCGCTGTTCTACCTGAAAGGCGTCTGCCCACCCGAGATCAAGCTGTCGCATATCTACAAGGGCATCATCCCCTTCGTGTTGCTACAGCTGACCGGTCTGGCGCTTGTCTTCCTTTGGCCCGCGCTGGCGACCTGGCTGCCCTCCGTGGCCTACTGAGAAGGAGGCTGACATGGATGACGCAACCCTCATCTCCTCTTTCCGCGATATTGTCGGGCGACGCCATGTGCTGACCGGCGCGCGGGCAACCGAGCGGTTCCGCAAAGGGTTCCGCTCGGGCGAGGGCGAGGCGCTTTGCGTCGTTCAGCCCGGCACCCTGATGGAGCAATGGAAGGTCCTGCAGGCCTGCGTTGCCGCCGACAAGATCGTGATCATGCAGGCCGCAAATACCGGCCTGACCGAAGGCTCGACGCCGTCGGGCAGCTACGATCGCGACGTGGTGCTGATCAACACCCGCCGCATGGACCGGATCGAGGTGCTGGGTGAGGGCGAGCAGGTGGTCGGTTTTCCCGGCTCGACGCTTTTTGCACTGGAAAAGCTGCTGGACCCGCTGGGGCGCGAGCCGCATTCGGTGATCGGCTCGTCCTGCATCGGGGCCTCGATCGTGGGCGGGGTGTGCAACAATTCCGGCGGCTCGCTGGTCGAGCGTGGGCCCTCTTACACGGAAATGTCGCTCTTTGCGCAGATCGACGCGCAAGGGCAGCTGAGCCTCGTGAACCATCTTGGCATCGACCTTGGCGACACACCGGAAGAAATCCTGACCCGGCTTGAAACCGGTGATTTCAACCATGATCCTGCCGCGACTAACCGCAAAGCTTCGGCCTCGGATTATGCCGATCAGGTGCGCAAGGTGGATGCCACCACGCCCGCGCGCTTTAACGCCGACAAGCGCCGCCTCTATGAGGCGTCGGGCTGCGCGGGCAAGCTGGGCGTGTTCGCCGTGCGGCTCGACACCTATGCCAAGCCCGAGCGGCAGAAGACCTTCTATATCGGCAGCAATGAGACTGCCGACCTAACCGAACTACGCCGCCACATCCTGGCCGAATTCGACACTCTGCCCGTTTCTGCCGAGTATATGGAGCGTGAGGCGTTTGACGTCACCGCCCGCTACGGCAAGGATACGGTGATGATGATCGACTGGCTCGGCACCGACCTGCTGCCGCGCTTCTTTTCGCTGAAAGGCGCAGTGGATGCCCGCCTGCGCAATGTGCCCGGTCTGTCGAATTTCACTGATCGGTTCATGCAGTTCATGGCGCGGCTGACCCCACAAGTGCTGCCGAAACGCATCCGCGACTTTCGCGACCGCTATCGTCACCATCTGATCCTGAAGATGCGTGATGACGGCATCGACGAGGCTGCAAGCTTCCTGACCTCGTTTTTTGCCGGGCGCGACGGCGACTTCTTCGAGTGTAGCGATCGCGAAGCCAAACTCGCCGCCCTGCAACGCTTCGCCGCTGCCGGGGCAGCCGTGCGCTATATGGCGATTCACAAGAATGACGTTGCCGATATCATCCCGCTCGACATTGCCCTGCGCCGCAATGATCGCGACTGGTATGAACACCTGCCGCCAGAGATCGAAGAACAGTTGGTGGCCAAGCTCTATTATGGCCATTTCATGTGCCACGTGCTGCATCAGGATTACGTCGTTCGCAAAGGGGCGGATGCCAAGGCACTCAAGGCGCGGATGCTGGAGATATTGGATCAGCGCGGCGCGGAATATCCGGCCGAGCACAATGTCGGCCACCTCTATCCTGCCAAGCCCGATCTGGCCGAGTTCTATAAATGCTGTGACCCGACCAACTCCTTCAACCCCGGCATCGGCAAGATGTCAAAGGCCCGCAACTACGCCGAAGAGACGGCGTGAGACGCGGGCCTCAATTACTGCTGATAAGGGTCCAGACTGTCCCGCAACCCGTCGCCGAGGAAGTTGAAGGCCAGCACCACGATAATGATCGGTAGCATCGGGATCGCGGTCCAGGGGTAGATCTCGATCGAGGCGAGGTTTTGCGCATCATTCAGCATCACGCCCCAACTGACCGCAGGTGCCCGCAGGCCAAGGCCGAGGAAGCTCAGCGCGGTCTCCCCGAGGATCATCGCCGGGATCGACAGCGTGGCCGAGGCGATCAGATGCGACATGAAGTTGGGCAGCAGGTGCTTGCGGATCACCCGGCCAGACCCCGCGCCCATCATCTCGGCAGCGCGCACATATTCCTCTTCGCGTAAGGACAGGAATTTCGCCCGCACGGCACGGGCCAGGCCGGGCCAATCAAGAATGCCCAGAATGACCGAGATGATGAAGAAGACGGCCACCGGCGACCAGTTCGACGGCACCGCCGCTGACAGGGCTAGCCACAAGGGCAGTTCCGGCAGTGAGCGCAAAATCTCGATCACCCGGTTGATGATCCAGTCGGTCCTGCCCCCGAAATACCCGGCGATGGAACCAAAAAGGATGCCTAGGGTGAACGATACGGTAATGCCGATCAGACCAACAGTCAGCGATAGCTGCGCGCCATAGAGAATACGGCTGAACACGTCGCGGCCCAGCCGGTCCGAGCCCCAGAGGAACATGGTCGCGCCTTCAGGGGCGCAGAACAGATGGGTATCGGACGGGATGAACCCCGCCAGCTTGTAATCATCGCCGTTGCAGAAGAACCGCAGGTTCTGCGGATTGCTGGTATCGGGGATGAACTTCCACTGGAAGGTCTCCAGATCCGGCTCGGCGGTGATCGGGTAGATGAACGGCCCTAAGAACTCCCCCTCATGGAAGAAATGCACCGCCTGTGGCGGGGCATAGAGGTGATCGCCATTGCGCTCGTTCGGCGTGTATGGCGCGATGAAACCCGCAAAAGGCAGCATCAGATAACTCAGCAGCAGGAAGATGCCCGAGAACAGCCCAAGCTTGTGGGTCTTGAACTTGCGCCAGACCAGTACCCAGTTCGGCGCATCCAGATCGCGCCGCTCAAGCTGTTGCAGCGAGGCTTCGGGATCATAAGGCGCATCGTCGACATAGCGACCGTCGGGCAGTTTGGTCATGTCTCGCGCCCCTCATAGCGAATGCGGGGATCGAGCAGCACCAGCAGCACGTCCGAGATCATGGTGCCCACCAGCGTCAGCAGCGCCACGAACATCAGGATGAAGCCCGACAGGAACAGATCCTGCGTTTTCAGCGCCGTCAGCAGGCTGGGTCCGATGGTCTGCAGGCCCAGCACGACCGAAACCAGAACCGAGCCCGACACCATCGAGGGCAACAGGTTGCCGATATCGGCCACGAAGGGGTTGAAGGCCACGCGCAGCGGGTATTTGGTCAGCATTCGCGTTGGCGACATGCCCTTGGCGATGGCGGTCTCGACATATGGCTTGCCCAGCTCGTCGAGCATATTGGCACGTAGCCGCTGCATCATCGCCGAGGCGCCCGAGGTGCCGATCACGAAGGTCGGCACGATCAGATGGAGCAGGATCGACTTGGCCTTCTCCCAGCTCATCGGAAGCCCTTCAAAACCCGGGTCCATCAATCCGCCAATCGGCAGGTCAAACAGCTTGTGACCGTAATAGAACATGATCAGCGCCAGCAGAAAGTTCGGCGTGGCAAGGCCCAGATATCCGATAAAGGCGGAACTGTAATCGACCCAGGTGCGCGACCGCGCTGCGGCCAGAACCCCCAGCGGCAGGGCCACCAGATAGACAAAAAGAACAGCCGCCAGATTGACCAGTACGGTCAGCCACAGGCTTTCGCCGACAATCTCGGAAACCGGGCGGTCAAACTCGAAGGACCAGCCGAAATTGCCCTGGATCAGCCCCGAAAATCCGTGCGGACCGGGCAGGAACCCCATCCAGATCATGTATTGCTGCCAGAGCGGCCGGTCGAGCGCGTATTCCTTGCGCAGGAACTCGGCCTTGGCCACGCCCGCCGATTGGCCCGAGGCCTGCAATTCCGCGATCTGGTTGCTCAGATAATCGCCGGGCGGCAGGTTGATGATGGCGAAGACCAGCACCGACACCACGAGCAGCGTGAGCAGCATCGTGATGAAGCGATAGATCGCATAGCGCAGGATGACCATTCAAGCGTCCCCGTCACTCGGCAAAAAAGAACTCGTCCATCCGGTGCACGCCGAAATGCGCGCCCGGGTCCCAGGCCCACATCCCCTTTTCGGGCACGTTGCGCAGCTTGTTTGACACCACCACCGGCTGCGGCGCGCCTGCCAGAATGCCGATGCCATAGACCTGGTCGGCATGGATGGCCAGCATTTCCCGCCAGGCCGCTTCGCGCGCTTCGGGCGTTGTGGCCTCGTCCCAGTCATGCAGCAGCTCCATCAGACGCTGCGCCTCGGGCAGGTCGGGGGCTTCGCCCACATCGCCGCCGGTCTGGTAATACTGACCCCATTTCGGCCAGGCCAGGAACACCTGATCGGTGGGGGCCAGATAGGCAGGCGACGTGTATTCGCGCGGCAAGCCGTTATCCCAGCCATACCAGACCGAGGCCATGGAACTGCCCGCAAAGACCCGATTGCGCAGGATGTCGCGATCCAGCGGGCGCATCACCAGCTTGACCCCGATCTCGCGCCAGGTGTCGGTCACGATCTGCAGGGCGTTCTCGACCTCCTGCCGCTCACCGGCGGTTTCGATGATGAACTCCATCGGGCGCCCGTCGGGCAGCAGCCGCGTCCCGTCAGGCGCGCGCTGGTCCAGCCCGGCCTCGTCCAGCAGGCGGTTGGCCTGTTCGGGGTCGAACTGCGACCAGGCCTCTCGGTTGTCTTCCTCGAAGAAAGGGCTTTCCGGCAGCACCGTCATCGAACCGGGCTTGGCCAGTTTGAAATAAAGCGCCTGGTTGATCGTATTTCGGTCAATCCCCAGCGACAGCGCCCGGCGCACCCGCGCATCGCGCAGCACCTCACGCCAGACATCGTCCTCGTAATTCAGGTTGGGAAAGATCGCGATCTGCGAAGCGACGCCGGTGCTCCAAAGCTGCGTTTTGTAATCACCTTCTGCCTCCCCTTTTTTGAGGATCGAGGCATCGCGGAAGTCCAGCCCGCGCGCCTGCAGGTCGGATTCGCCCGCGTTCGACTTGGCCGCCACCAGACCGGGGGCCACGATCTCCATCTCGACCACGTCGATATAGGGCAGCTGCACGCCGTTGGTGTCGATGCGGTGATAGTAGGGGTTGCGCACGAAATTGTGCCGGATCTTCTTGCCCGAGCTTGCGTTCACCCAGGGCTGCAGGGTGGGCAGCTTGTGATTGTCAAACTTGTAGAGATTGTCGACCTTGTTGTGCAGCGAGGCCCAGCTTTTGACCCGCTGATCCTCAACCTGTGCGGCCAGCTTCTCGGAATCGGCATAGTCGCCGTGATACTCTTTCAAGAATTCCGAGGGGCGATAGATGAAGGGCGGGCGGGCCTGCGCCAGCGCCTGCAGGAAATCGGGATTGGGCTGGGTCCACTCATAGATGATGGTCTGCTCATCGGGAAAGCTCACCTTGGGCAACTCGCCCTCGACACGCAGGAAGTCGGGCGGGCCCGAGGGGCTGAGCAGTTCGTTATTGGCCACATCCTCCCACCAATAGCGGAAATCTTCCGAGGTGAAGGGTGACCCGTTGGACCATTTATGGCCGGGGCGCAGATGCAGCGTGTATTTGCGGTTGCCCTCGTTTTCGAACGAGGCCAGAAGATCGGGCTTGATCTCGTAATTCTCGTCATACCCCACCAGCCGCGCATAGCCATAGACCACCATCTGGCGGATATCCTTAGAGCGGGTGATCATCGTGTTCAGCGTGCCGCCCTGGGTGCCGAATTCACGTCCCTTCGCCCCCAGATCGACGACGATCGGGTCGGCAGGCAGGCGTTCGTTGATGGGCGGCAGATGGCCCGCATCCACTTCGGATTTCCAGAAACTGCTTTCCTGCAGATCGGGCAGGGTGGTCGCGCCGACCGGCAGCAGCCCGGCAAGGACCAGCGCGGGGGCGAGCAGAAAACGGTTGTAACGAGTGTCAAACATGGCAACGTACCTTATGGCCAGGCTCCAGTTCCACAAGCGACGGTATCACCTGTTCGGTGAAACGAAAGGCGTCGTCCCACTTTTCCGGTGAGCCTGCGCCCTGAGCCACGAGTTTCAGGTTTATAGGCCGGTCTATATCAGGTTCCGGCTGCGCCGCGATCAGCGCTTTGGTATAGGGGTGTTTGGGGTTGTAGAACAACGTGTCGGGTGGGGCCTGTTCGACCACCAGCCCCTGCCGCATCACCGCCACCTCATCGGCAATCCGCGCCACCACGGCCAGATCATGCGAGATGAATAGATAGCTGAGGCCAAGACGTTCCTGCAATTCCTCCAGCAGGGTCAGGATCTGCTCCTGCACCGATACATCCAGCGCCGAGGTCGGCTCGTCGCATACGATCAGCGTCGGGTCCAGCATCATCGCGCGCGCCACTGACAGGCGCTGGCGCTGGCCGCCGGAAAACGCGTGCGGGTAGCGTTTGAGCATATCGGGGTTCAACCCGACCCGGCACAGCATCTCTTCGGCCTTGCCGCGCTGTTCGGTGCGGGTGCCGATGCGGTGAATCTCCAGCGGCTCGGTCATCGCGTCCTGCACCCGCATCCGCGGGCTGAGCGAGCTATAGGGGTCCTGAAACACCATCTGTGCCTGACGCTGGAACCGGGTGCGTTCAGCGCGGGACATGTTGTGGACCGCGATGGGCTCAGCGCCCGGCTGGGCGCGAAACAGAATCTCGCTACCCGGATCGGGCAGCTCCGCCCCAAGCGCGATCCGCGCGGCGGTGGTCTTGCCCGAGCCGCTTTCACCAACGATGGCCAGCGTTTTGCCGCGCGCCAGCTTCAGATCGACACCGCGGCAGGCATGGATCTTGATCGCGGGTTTCCAGCCCGACCCGGCGCGCATTGTATAGGTTTTCGAGACCTTGTTCATCTCAAGGATCAGATCGTCCTGCGGCATCGGCAGGCCAACAGTGTCGCGATCGGGGATTTCCGGCGCGGCGTTGAACAATTGCTGCGTATAGGGATGCGCGGGCGCTTTCAGGATCGCGGCGGCGCTGCCCGCCTCCATCACCCGGCCCTTGTGCATCACCACAACTTGCTCGGCCATATTGGCCACGACCCCAAGATCATGAGTGACCAGGATCAGTGCCATGCCGGTCTCGCGCTGTAATTCCTTGATCAGCCCCAGCACCTGTGCCTGCGTGGTCACGTCCAGCGCGGTTGTCGGCTCATCCGCGATCAGCAGGTCAGGCTTGGCCACCATCGCCATCGCGATCATCGCGCGCTGGCGCATGCCGCCCGACAGCTCGAAAGGGTAGGACCGGTAGGCGCGCTCTGGATCGGGAAAACCGACCCGTTCGAATTGCTGCAGAACCTGCCGCTTCGCGTCGCGCTCGCTGGCACCGCTATGCAGCCACAACACTTCGCTCACCTGATTGCCGATCCTGTGCAGCGGCGATAGCGAGCGCATCGGCTCCTGAAAGATCATCGAGACACGATCGCCGCGAATGTCGCGCAGCTTGCGCTCGTTAAGCTCCGACAGAACCAGCGGCGCGCCCGTGCCGCCCAGCGTGACCCGCCCCGAGGTGATCCGCGCCGTGCGCGGCAGGATGCGCAGCACCGCGCGACAAGAGATCGTCTTGCCGGAACCGGATTCCCCGACCAGCGCAAGCGTCTCGCCCTGGGCGACGCTGAAACTGACATTCTTCACAACCGGCTCGGCCCCACCGAAACCGATGCTCAGATCGTCAACTGAAAGCAAAGGGGTCATTCAGCCGGTCCTGGAACCATGGCCTCGCCGAAACATGTTGATTTTTTCATCCCCGTATACATTTTGCGTCACTTTCGCTTGCCGGTGCCCATGTAGTCAAACCCGAATTTGTGACCGGACCTCACGAAAAGCGGAGCTTGGCCCAATCCACCCTACACAATCGGCCAGCGATTTGGCATCACCTGCAGGACGCCGCGCGCATGTCGCCGCGATTGCAACGGAGTATCCCGCGTGAGCCAGACCCAGACCAGACTTGATCTTTTCATCGACCGGATGGTCTCGCAGCGGGCCTGTCTCGACTATGCGATTGCCCTGACCTCCGGCATGACCGGCCCGGTTTTCGAGCTTGGCCTCGGCAATGGCCGAACCTATCACCATATGGCGCAGCGGATCAGCGGTCGCGATATCTACGTGTTCGAACGCAACCCCGCCGCCCATCCGGATTCGACGCCGCCCGAGGAACAGTTGATCCTGGGCGATGTGCGCGAAACCCTTCCGGCGGCGCTAACCCGCTTTGGGGCCACAGCAAGCCTGATCCATGCCGATCTGGGTGGGCATAACCGCCAAAAGAACGATGCTTTCGCGCGCTTCGTCTCGCCGCTGATCGAACCGCTTCTGGCACCCGGTGGCCTGATGGTGTCGAGCGACCGGATGTATTTCGAAGGGCTGAGCGAAGAGCCCTTGCCGCCCGAGGCCGTGCCGGGGCGCTGCTTCATCTATCGCGCGCCCTCATCGGCCACATAGAGGAGAGCCAGCATGATCTTTTACGATTGCAAGACCGCCCCCAGTCCGCGACGGGCGCGGATTTTCATCGCCGAAAAGGGGTTGGAGGTCGAATCCCGCGACGTGGCTCTGGGCGAGGGCGCACATCTGGCACCAGAGTTTCGGGCCATCAACCCAAACGCCACTGTTCCTGTGCTGGTCACCGACGAAGGCGCGGTGCTGACCGAAAACCTTGGTATCGCCGCCTATCTTGAGGCCAAGTTCCCAGAGCCGCCCCTGATGGGCGAAACGCCCGACGAAAAGGGCCTCGTTCTGATGTGGAACGCGATCATGGAACAGCAGGGTGGTGCGCCGATCGCCGAGGCGCTGCGCAACTCCAGCCCCCGCTTGGAAGGCCGCGCCATCGTGGGCCCCGTGAACTTCCAGCAGATTCCGGAACTGGCAGAGCGGGGCAGGGTACGGGTCGGACTGTTCTTCGACCTGCTCGAAAACCGCCTGTCTGAGGTGCCCTACCTCGCGGGGGAACGCTTTACCCTGCCCGATATCAGCGCGTTGGTGTTTGTTGAATTCGCCCGCGCGATCCGCATGGCCGTCCCCGATGAAAACACCGCCACAGCAGATTGGTATGCCCGCGTGAAGGAACGCCCCAGCGCCTCTCTGTAAGCTCGCCAGAGCCAATGCGCTGAACTGCCCGACCAGACTGTACAGAAATGTCTAGACAGATGTGAACAGTCTGGCTAGCGTCTCATCCGACAGGTCCAAGGGAGGCTCGGATGAAGTCGCATTACCGCGTTGTCGTGATCGGTGGGGGCGTTGTCGGCGCCTCGGTTCTTTACCATCTGGCCAAGCTGGGCTGGTCTGATGTCTGTCTGATCGAACGCTCGGTGCTGACGGCGGGGTCAAGCTGGCACGCTGCGGGCGGCATCCACGCGCTGAACGCCGATCCCAATATCGCCGCGTTGCAGGCTTATACGATCGACCTGCTGCCCGAGATCGAAAAGGAAAGCGGCCAGAATATCGGCCTGCACATGACCGGCGGTCTGACCATGGCCGGAACGCCCGACCGCTGGGAATGGCTGCAATCGGCCTATCGCGTGTTCCAGTCCATCGGGATTGAGGATTGCCGCCTGGTCACCCCCGAGGAAGCGGGCGAGTTGAACCCGATCATGTCCACCGAGGGGCTGCTGGGTGGCATGTGGGCCGACCGCGAGGGCTATGTGGATACCACCGGCACCGTCCATGCCTATGCCGTCGCCGCCAAGAAACGCGGCGCCGAGGTGATCGAACACAACCGGGTCATCGAGCTGAACCAGACCGACGAAGGCTGGCAGGTGGTGACCGAGAAAGGCACGGTCACCTGCGAGCATGTGGTCAATGCGGGCGGCCTCTGGGCCAAGCAACTGGGCCGGATGGCCGGGATCGAACTGCCGGTCTCGCCGCTCAAACACCATTACCTGATCTCTGACACCATCCCGACACTGGAAAAGCTGGACTTCGAAGTGCCGATGACGGTCGATCTCGAAGGCTTCACCTATCTGCGTCAGGACCAGAAAGGCGTGCTGCTGGGCATCTACGAGATCGACCACGAACACTGGGCCATGGATGGCGCGCCCTGGGACTACGGGATGGAGCTGTTCAACGAACAGACCGACCGGATCGAGAATGAGCTGATCCTTGGCTTCGAACGCTACCCCGACCTGCAGAATGTCGGCGTCAAGACATGGGTGAACGGCGCGTTTACCTTCTCGCCCGATGGCAACCCGCTGGTCGGCCCAGTTCCGGGCATGCGCGGCTATTGGTGCGCCTGCGCCGTGATGGCCGGGTTCCTGCAAGGTGGCGGCGTCGGTAAGTCGCTGGCCGAATGGATGATCCATGGCGAGCCCGAGGCGGATGTCTATGGCATGGACGTGGCGCGCTATGGCGATTTCGCTCAGAACAAACGCTATATTCGCGAAACCACCGGCCAGTTCTATTCCCGCCGTTTCGTGATGACCTATCCCAACGAACAGCTGCCTGCCGGTCGCCCCCTCAAAACCGCACCCGCCCATGATGCGATGACGGCGGCGGGCTGCAAATGGGGCGTCAGCTGGGATCTGGAAGTGCCGCTCTACTTCGCACCAAAGGGGTTCGAGGAAACGCCGACCCTGAAACGCTCCAACGCTTTCGATATCGTGGCGGAGGAATGCCGCACAATCCGCGAAGGTGTCGGTCTGCTCGATATCACCGGCTTTTCCCGGTTCGAGGTGACCGGACCGAATGCCGAGAAATGGCTCGACACGCTGATGGCCTCGAAACTGCCCGCGCCGGGTCGCGCCAAACTGGCCCCGATGCTGAGCGAGACCGGCAAGCTCAAGGGCGATCTGACGGTGCTGAACTGGGGCGACGGCAGCTGGTGGATCATGGGCAGCTACTACCTGCGCGCCTGGCATATGCGCTGGTTCAACGATCATATGGAAGAGGGCGTCTCGGTCCGCGATCTGGGTGAGGAGATTTGCGGCTTTGCTTTGGTTGGTCCGAAGTCACAGGCCGTAATCGAGAAAGTGGCTGAGCAGGACATCTCGGGCCTGAAATTCATGGGCTGCGGCAGCTTCGACATCGGGATGCTGCGCACCCGCGTGGCGCGCATGTCGGTCACGGGCGAGAAAGGCTACGAGATCAATTGCCGCTATGGCGATCATAGCACCTTGCGCCAGATGCTGCTGGAGGCCGGAGCAGAGGACGGCATCCGCGAATGCGGCTTCAACGCCATGCTCTCGACGCGGCTGGAAAAGAGCTTTGGCATCTGGTCGGCGGAATTCACCCAAGGGTATACGCCGGGCATGACCGGCATGGATCGCTGGATCGACTGGTCCAAGGAATTCGTTGGCAAGATGGCGGCTGAGGCCGAACGTGACGGCAACGGCCCGGCGCAACTGCTGGTAACGCTGGAGATTGACGCAGACGGCGCTGATGCCAGCGGCTATGAGCCGATTTGGGCGGGGGATGAGAAGGTCGGTTTCGTCACCTCGGGCGGCTATGGCCATACCACCGGCAAATCGCTGGCCATGGCGCTGGTGAACCGGGATCAGGCCGCGGTTGGCACCGATCTGTCTGTGCATGTGGTGGGCGTGGAACGCGCCGCGAAGGTCATCGCGCCCTCGCCCTATGATCCAGATGGCAAGGCGATGCGACTATGAGCCGACGAGGACGGCGGGCGCGGTCGGCAGAGACCCCATCACGCAAGGTGGATTACCACAACCTGCGCAATCCGTTTCCACCGATGAACGCCTTCAGCGAGGACCGGATCGAGGCGCTGCATCAGGCCTCGCTGACGGTGCTTGAGGATATCGGTATCAAGGTTCTGCTGCCCGAGGCGTGCAGGCTTTTTGCCGAGGGCGGCGCGCAGGTGGACGGCGAGATGGTCTTCATCGGGCGCGATATGGTCGAGGCCGCCATTGCCTCCGCCCCCAAATCGATCCTGATGAAAGGCGCGGTGCCGGACCGCGACATCACGCTGGAACTGGGGCGGCTGGTGTTCCAGCCCGGCGCAGGCGCGCCCCATGCCACCGACCTGGAGCGCGGTCGCCGGCCCGGCACGATCAGCGATTTCCGCGAGATGGTGCAGATCACCCAGGCCTTCGATGTGCTGCATATGGTGCCGCCTTTGGTCGAGGCGCAGGACGTGCCGGTGGAACTGCGCCATTATGCCATGACCGAGGCGGAACTGACCCTCAGCGACAAGGTGCCGTTTCTCTATTCCCGCGGCACGCCGCAGGTGATGGACGGGTTCCAGATGATCCGGGACTTCCGTGGTCTCTCGGATGCCGAGTTCCAGGCGCAGCCCTGGTGTTACACGATCATCAACACCAACTCGCCCCGCGTGATCGACATGCCCATGGCGCAGGGGTTGATCGACTTTGCCCGCGCCGGGCAGATGTCCATCGTCACGCCCTTCACGCTGATGGGGGCGATGGCGCCTGTCACTGTGGCGGGCGCGATGACCCTCAGCCATGCCGAGGCGATGGCGGCGATCACGCTCACGCAACTGGCCAAACCCGGCGCGCCGGTCTGCTATGGCACGTTTACCTCAAACGTGGACATGAAATCCGGGGCGCCTGCCTTTGGCACGCCGGAGCATTTCACCGCCTCGCTGGTGGCCGGGCAATTGGCGCGCAGGCTGGGCCTGCCCTGGCGTTGTGCCGGGGGCAGCGCGGCCAACATCAACGACGTACAAGCCGCCAATGAAACGCAATTCGCGCTCTGGGGCTGCCTGATGGCGGGGGCAACCGTGGTGATCCATTCCGCGGGCTGGCTGGAGGGCGGGCTGACCGTGTCCTTCGAAAAGATCATCACCGATCTGGAAGTGCTGCAGATGGTGGCAGAGCTCTGCGCCGGAACACCCGCCACCGATGCCGATATCGCGCTGGATGCGCTGCGCGAGGTGCAGCCCTCGGGCCATTTCTTTGGCGCGGCGCATACGATGGAACGCTACCAGACCCAGTTCTATGAGCCGCTGGTGGGCGACTGGTCGAATTTCGGCACCTGGACCGAGCGCGGCGAGGTCGATGCCAACCACCGCGCCACCGGCATCTGGCAGGGCATTGTCGAAAACAGCACCGCACCTGCACATGACCCCAACCGTATCGCCGGTCTGACCGAATTCATCGCGCGCCGCACCCAAGAGGGTGGCGCGCCGCCGGAAAGCTGAGCAACATGAACACAAAACCGATCCTGCATCGTGACGATCCCGAGGCCGAACCGCTGGTTGGCAACATAAAAGTCACCCGCGACGACTGGCTGAACGTGGCTATGGATGTGCTGATCTCGGACGGGGTCGAGCAGGTCAAGGTGATGAACCTGGCCCAACGGATGGCGGTCTCTCGCTCGTCCTTCTACTGGTATTTCAAGTCGCGCCAGGATCTGTTGGATGCGCTCTTGGCGAAATGGCAGGCCACCAACACCGCCGCCCTGATCGCGCAGGCAGAGGCTCCGGCCAAAACCATCACCGCCGCCGTCTGCAACGTGCATCGCTGCGTGGTGAACACCGATCTCTTTGATACCGCACTGGATTTCGCCGTCCGCGACTGGGCCCGGCGCGAAGGCAAGGTTCGGCGTATGCTGGACCAGTCCGACGCCAGACGTCTGGCTGCGCTACGGGCCATGTTCGCGCGGTTCGGTTATGAAGAGCTGGAATCCGAGACCCGCGCGCGCGTCCTCTATTACATGCAGATCGGCTACGATCTGGCCCAGTTGAACGAACCGCAGGACCTCCGGCTGTCACTGGTGCCGCATTACCTGTTTGTCTTTACAGGCGTTGAACCTCTGCCCGAGGAAATCGAGGAATTCACCGCCTACACCCGCAGCTTCTGGAAGGAAGATCAGCCATGAGCAACCCTGACGCAATCATCATCGGAACCGGTGTCATCGGAGCAGCCATCGCCTTCGAGATGGCCAAGGCGGGGCATAAGACCCTGTCGCTGGACCGCAACGCGCAGGTGGGCCATGGCTCCACCGCCGGGTCCTGCGCCATCATCCGGATGCATTATTCCACCTTCGACGGCACCGCATTTGCGTGGGAGGGGTATCATTACTGGCGCGACTGGGCCGCGTATCTGGGCCTGCCCGAGGATGCCGATCTGGCGCAGTTCCGCGAAACCGGCTGTCTGGTGATGAAAACCGAGGCCAATGGGTTTCTGACCAAGCATATGAAGAACTCCGCTGCGTTGAACTGCCCGTTCGAGGAACTGACGCCGCAGCAGATTGCCGACAAGCTGCCGGTCTACGCGCTGGACAGCTATGCCCCCGCCAAGCGCATGGATGATCCGGAATTTGGGCAGCCTAATGGCGGGCACCTGAAGGGCGGTGTGCTCTGGCCCAATGGCGGCTATGTCACCGATCCGGCGCTGTCGGCCCAGAACCTGATGCAGGCGGCGCGCCAGCACGGGGCCGAGGTCAGGACCGGCGCAGAGGTGGTCGAGATCCTGCAAGCGGATGGTCGTGTGAAGGGTGTGAAACTGGCCAGCGGCGAGGAAATCCACGCGCCCGTCGTGGTGAATGTGGCCGGGCCGGGCTCGGCGCTGATCAACGGCATGGCCGGGGTGCTGGACGACATGACCATCGAGACCCGTCCGCTGCGGCAGGAAGTGGTGCATGTGCCCAGCCCCGAAGGTTTCGATTTCGAGAATGACGGCCTGATCGTCTCGGACAGTGACATCGCCTGTTATTGCCGCCCGGAACATGGCAATCACATCCTGGTGGGTTCGGAAGACCCGGAATGCGACCCGCATCAGTGGTGCAAGGATGACACCCATTACGACAGCAACTTCACCGATCAATGGACCACTCAGGCGATGCGCTATGCGCAGCGCGTGCCGACACTGGGCATTCCCTCGCGGATGCGCGGGGTTGTGGACCTTTATGACGCCTCCACCGACTGGATTCCGATCTATGACAAATCCAGCCTGCCGGGGTTCTACATGGCCTGCGGCACCAGCGGGAACCAGTACAAGAACGCGCCCATTGCGGGCAAGATGATGACCGCGCTGATCGACTATTGCGAGGGCGGTGCAGATCATGATGCGAGCCCGCTGCAATTTGAACTGCCCTATCTGGGTAAACAGATCGATGTCGGCTTCTATTCCCGCAAACGTCCGATAAACGAGGAAAGCAGTTTCTCGGTGCTGGGCTAGACCAGGTTGGCCAGAACACACCGCCTTGGGGTTTGAACGCAGCGGCACGGGCGGTGCCGCTGGACCTCCTGCGGGTTCCGCCTAGTTTCTGCGGTCAGGACATGACCCGGAGGGTGCCCCGTGCCAGAGCCAGAAACCCGCGTATTGATCCTGGGCAGCGCGCCGGATGCGATTGCGGCGCGCGACTGGCCGAAAGCACCCTTCACCCATATCGTGGCGATCAACAACGCCTGGCGGGTTCGGCGCGATTGGGATTTCCTGATCCACCCCGAGGATTTCCCGTCAGCCAACCTGCCGCCCGAGCGTGCCTCCGACCAGCGGATCGTGACCGCCGCCGACTACGTGCCCGCCCAAAACAGCTTTGGCGGGTTTGTTTTTGCGGGCGGCACCATGGCCTTCACCGCAGGGTATTGGGCGCTGGCGGTTCTGAACCCGTCAGTGATCGCCTATTTCGGCTGCGACATGGTCTATCCGGCCACCGGCAAAACGCATTTCTACGGCACCGGCGCGCCCGACCCGCTGCGTGCGGACGTAACCCTGCGCTCGCTTGAGGCGAAATCGGCCCGCCTCGCGCTCTTTGCCGCGCGGCAATCCTGCCGGATGGTGCGCCTGTCGCAGAGGGAGAGCCGCCTGGTTCTGCCCTCGGTACCGCTTTCCGATCTGGGCCACGAGGCCCTGCCCGACGCCACGCAGATGACCGGGGCATTGGCCGCCGAAGGCGCGCTGGGCTATGCCGTGCCGTCGGGCCGCTATTGGGAGAGTGAGCAGACCTTCGACCCCGCCGCCATAGATGCGGTCGACCGTCTGTGGCTTGAGGCTTATGCGCGTGCCACCGGTGTGCCAATTCCCGAAAGCTCTGCCGCCACCGATGCCCGCACCTCCGATGCGGCCTCGGCGCGCACCGGACCATAGCCGCGAATGTTATCGGGGGCGGCGAGTATCCGGCCCCAGCTTTCGGCATGTTCGGGGCTGGGGTCCGCCATGGCCTGATCGATCACCCCGTCATACCAGCCCAGCAGATCCCGATGCATCCGCGCTTCGTGATGATAGCGGAACGGATTGAACACCGATCCACGCAGCCACCGCGCCGCCGCCAGCCCGCGCAGCACCGGGCGCAGCCAGCGCCCGAAGGCCCGCTTCACGGGCCGCCCGCGCGCATCCTTGCGAAAACCCAGCAGCGGCGGGGCCATGTGATAGCGCAGGCGATAGTCGCCCTCGAACTGCCCGGTCAACTCTGCGGAAAAGCGCGCGTCACTCATCAATCGCGCCACTTCGAATTCGTCCTTATAGGCCATCAGCTTGAAGAGGTTGCGGATCACGGCGCGAAGCGTTGCCTCCGGTGCATCCGGCAGCGCCGCGCGAAACGCCGCGATCCGGTTGGCGTAGCGCTGCGCATAGCCTGCATCCTGATAATCGGTGAGGAAGCTCGCCCGGCGCGCGATCATCTGATCGAGGTTTTCCTCGTCCGCCTGCGGGTCGTGATAGCCATCCAGCCGGGAGGGATCAGCAGCCATGCAGCGCCCGATGGCAAACGCCAGACGGTTGCGCTCGACCGCCACCCCGTTCAGCAGGATCGCTTGCGCCAGCGCGATACCCGAGACCGGCACCAGCCCACGCTGCCAGGCAAAGCCCAGCAGGATCACATTGGCAAAGACCGTATCGCCCAGCAGAGCCTCGCTGGCCGCGTTGGCGTCGAACCCGGCCACCTGTTCGGCACCAACCGCCGCCCGGATCGCCTCTTCGCGGGCATCAACCTTAAGCCGCGCATCGCGGCGCAGCACGATGTCGCCGGTGGGCATCTCGGCGCGGTTCAACACCACTTGCGTGCCCGCGCGATAGTGCGCCGAGGCTTTGGGCGCAGAACTCACCACGATGTCACAGCCAATCACCGCATCCGCCGCACCCTGATCGATGCGCACCTGATTGAGGTCACCGGGGCGGTCGGCCAGCCGGATATAGCTGAGCACCGTGCCGAATTTCTGCGCAAAACCGGTGAAATCCAGCACCGAGGCGCCCTTGCCCTCCAGATGCGCGGCCATGGTGATCAGCGCGCCGACCGTCACAACACCGGTGCCGCCCACGCCGGTGACCAGCAGGTCATAGGGCCGGTCCAACGCGGGTAAATCAGGTACCGGCAGGCCCTGTTCCAGCCTGTCGAGGTCCAGCGTCACCGCGCGCTTGCGCCGTGTCGCGCCTTCGACCGTGACAAAACTGGGACAGAACCCGTTCAGGCAGGAGTAATCCTTGTTGCAGGAACTCAGATTGATCCGCCGCTTGCGTCCAAACGGCGTCTCTTTCGGCTCCACGCTCAGACAGTTGGATTCGACCGAACAATCACCGCAACCCTCGCAGACCAGATCGTTGATCCAAACAAAGCGTTTGGGGTCCTCCATCTGTCCACGCTTGCGGCGGCGGCGTTTCTCGGTGGCGCAGGTCTGTTCATAGATCAGGACGGTGACACCGGGAATGTCCCGCAACTCGCGCTGCACGCTGTCCAGCGCGCTGCGGTCATGGAAACTGGTGCCCGCCGGAAAATCGGCGCGACGGAATTTCGAGATATCGTCCGAGGCGACGGCGATCCGCTCCACCCCTTCGGCGCGGCAGGTCTGGGCGATGCCTGCGACGCTGATCGGGCCATCCACCGGCTGTCCGCCGGTCATCGCCACCGCGTCATTATAGAGGATCTTGTAGGTGATGTTGGTGCCCGCAGCGACCGCCTGCCGGATCGCCAGCGAGCCGGAATGATACCAGGTCCCCTCACCGAGATTCTGAAAGATATGCTTGCCACCATTGAACTTTGACGCGCCCACATGGGGCACGCCTTCACCGCCCATCTGCGCATAGCCTGCCGTCTGACGGTCCATCCAGCTTGCCATCACATGGCAGCCGATGCCGCTGGCCGCCCGCGATCCTTCGGGGATCTTGGTCGAGCTGTTATGCGGGCAGCCGGAACAGAAATAGGGCGTCCGCGTCGCGCCCTCGACCTGGATCAGGGGCGGGGGTGTGGCGGTCAGGGCGCGGGCTTTGGCGGGCAGGTGTTCGTCGGGGAAAAACCGGTCCAGTCGTGCCGCCACGATGGGCACCAGCATCAGCGGGCTCAACTCTCCGGTCCAGGGGATCAGCGGCTCGCCATGGCTGTCATATTTGCCGACCATCTTCTGCGGCTTGTCGCCCGGCCAGTCATAGAAATACTCCTTGAACTGGCTCTCGATGATGCCGCGCTTTTCCTCGACCACCAGCACCTCGGCCTTGCCGCGCACAAAGCGCAGCGCGTTGCGGCGCGCCAGTGGCCAGACCATGGCGACCTTGTAGATGTCGATGCCCAGACGGCGGCAGGCCGCCTCGTCCAGCCCCAGCAGACGCAGCGCTTCCATCAGGTCCAGATGGCCCTTGCCGGTGGTGACAAAGCCGAACCGCGCATTTTCGATGTCATAGATCCGCCGGTCGATCGGGTTGGCCTCGGCAAAGGCGCGCACGGCGCGCAGCTTGTGGCGGATGCGGGTCTCGATCTCGGGCGAGGGCAGGTCGGCAAGGCGAATATGCAGCCCGCCCGCGGGCAGGTCGATCTGCGGCAGGATGAAGCGCCGGTCGGGGCGCAGCGTGATCGAACGTGCGCTTTCCACCGTTTCCGAGACCGCCTTGAACCCTACCCAGGTGCCTGAGAACCGCGACAGGGCCAGGCCGTACTCGCCAAACTCCAGATATTCCGCGACCGAGGCCGGGTTCAGCACCGGCATGAACCAGCTCAGGAAGGCCGCATCCGATTGATGCGGCATCGACGAACTGACGCAGCCGTGATCATCCCCCGCCACCACCAGCACACCGCCTTTGGGGGCCGACCCGTAAGCGTTGCCATGCTTGAGCGCATCGCCCGACCGGTCAAGACCCGGCCCCTTGCCATACCACATGGAAAACACGCCCTCGACCTCGCAGGCGGGGTCCAGAACGGCCTGTTGCGCGCCCAGCACCGCCGTTGCGCCCAGATCCTCGTTCACGGCGGGCATGAAGGTGATGCGATCCGCCTCCAGCCGGGACTGAGCGCGCCAGAACTCCAGATCAAGCGCCCCGAGCGGCGAGCCGCGATAGCCCGAGACAAACCCGGCCGTGTTCAGCCCGGCGGCGCGGTCGCGGCGGGCCTGATCCATCATGACCCGCACAAGCGCCTGGGTTCCGGTCAGAAACACGTTTCCCTCTGTCAGATCATAGCGATCCTGCAGGCGATAGGTTTGAAACGGCGTCTCGTGACGGGTCATTGGAAAGCCCTGCGGTCTGGTATGTGTTTCTGAAAGGATAATCCGGCAGGGGCGGAAAGGGATTTCTGGCTGTATTGAATTTCGCGGAAAATTGGGTAAATTAACCGTAAATTGCGAACAGACAGAAAAGACTGACCACACAAAGCATGATCGATGACCGCGACCGCCAGATACTGACCCTCTTGCAGCAGGATTGCCGCATCTCGAATGCGGACCTGGCCGAGGCGGTGGGCATGTCACCCTCCGCGCTTTGGCGGCGGGTACGGGCGCTGGAGGAAACCGGCGTGATCGACCGCTATGGCGCGGTGGTGAACCCCGAGGCGATGGGGCTGGGCTTTGAGGCCATCGTGCATGTGCACCTGACGCGGCACGATCCCGAAAAGATCATCGAGTTTATCCGCGCCATCGAAACCAGCGCGGCGGTGCAGGAATGTTATGCCACCACCGGTCAGGCGGATTATCACCTGCGCGTGCTGACACGCGATCTGGCCGCCTATAACCGCTTTCTGGATGAGTTTCTGTTCCGTTTGCCTGCGGTCTCCAGCGCGCAGACCAATGTGGTACTGCGCACCATCAAGCGGGGCAGGCCGGTCACGGGATAAATGTCAGGTGGCGAAGGTCAGCCAGGCCCAGACCATGGCCACATAGGTCATCTGGTGCAGGAATTGATCAAACCCGACCGCATGCCAATAGCGCGCCTGATTGGGCTGCAACTCCATCTTGTCGGAATAATGCGCCTTGCCGTAATCGATGTTGAAATGGATGAACCATTCCAGCGCGATCAGCAGCAACAGAAACGCAAGCGGAGTTCCCACAATCAGCAGCACGATGGCCGAGCCGACGGCATGCACACCGGCATGAAGGGCGCGCCCCATATGCCAATACTCTCCGCGTCCAGAGAGCATGAAAGGTGTTTGCAGGAAGTAGTCGGCGAACATGTGTTTGATCTGAAACAGAAAAAACAACAAGATCACCGTGCCGATGGTGACGGACAAAAATGCCTCCCAGACTTTCGCTTATCGCAGATTACGGGCAAATTTCAGTGGCTGTAAGTGAACTTCTTCACATTAATAGCAGAAAAATCCGTGCTATTCCATTTGCCTGTGACGATCCGTGCGGGCTACGCTGTCGCTGTGGTAGCATGGTTAAGGCGCTATATTTCAGCGGCATAGCTCATATAAATCGGGGCGGGGAACATCGAACGGACGCTTTTTCAGTTCATCTGGAAATACTCAAAGCGCGACCAGCTTATTCTGCTGGCGGTGACCTCGACGCTGTTCCCGGTGCTTTATCTGACGCTGGAACTGCCAAAACGCATCATCAACGACGCCATCGGCGCCGCCAACCCGGTGATCCAGGTCTGGGGCATGACGTTCGAGCAGGTGACTTATCTCGGCATCTTGTGCATCGCGTTCCTGCTGGCGGTTCTCGGGCACGGGCTTCTCAAGATGCGCATCAACACGATGAAAGGCGTGCTGAGCGAGCGGATGCTGCGGCGCTTCCGGTATCAGCTGATCGCACGCGTGTTGCGCTTTCCGCAGCCCTATTTCGAACGGGTCAGTCAGGGCGAGCTGGTCTCGATGGTCACCGCCGAAAGCGAGCCGATGGGCGGGCTGATGGGCGATGCGATCAGCCAGCCGGTGCTGCAGGCGGGGCAAATGCTGACCATCCTGTCCTTCCTGTTCCTGCAAAGCGTCTGGTTCGGGTTGGCGGCGATTGCGCTGATCCCGCTGCAAGCCTGGCTGATCCCGATGCTGCAGCGCCAGATCAACCTGCTGAACAAGACCCGCATTCAGGAAGTGCGCGTGCTGGCCGCCCAGATCGGCGAAAGCGCGGCGGGCGCCTCGACCCTGCGCGCCAACGGGGGCTGGCGTCACCGGATGGCGCTGGTGACCCAGCAGCTGGGCCGCCTGTTCGAGATTCGCTTCCAGATCTACCAGAAAAAGTTCTTCATGAAGTTCCTCAACAACTTCATTTCGCAACTGACGCCGTTCCTGTTCTATTCCGTCGGCGGTTATCTGGTGCTGCAGGGCGCGGTTTCGCTCGGGGCGCTGGTGGCGGCGCTGGCCGCTTATAAAGATCTGTCGAGCCCCTGGAAGGAGCTGCTGGCCTATTACAACCAGACGCAGGACATGTCGCTGCGCTGGGATGTGATCCTGGAACGTTTTGCGCCCGCCGGGATGGTCGATGAAAAGCTGTTTGACGGCGACCCCGAAGAGCGTCCGAATCTGAGCGGCGATATCGTTCTGGATCATGTCTCGGTCCGGGACGCGGATGGCAATCTGGTGCTCGATGATCTGGACATCACCCTGCAAGCCGGGGGCGTGATCGGCATCGCCGCGCCCAGCGAAGAGGATCGCCGCGCGCTTTCGGCCCTGCTGACCCGCGAGTTGCTGCCCGCCAGTGGCAAGGTCGTCGTTTCGGGTCATGACCTTTCCTCGCTGCATCAGGCGGTGCTGGCGGCGCGGATCGGCCATGCCACGTCGCGCCCGGTGATGTTTCAGGGCACTTTTGGCGACAACGTGATGATGCCGATGCGGTTCCGTCCCAATGGCACGCCGGGCGAGGATGCCGAGCGCAAAGAGGCGATCCGCGCCGGTAACAGTGCCGATTCCTATTCCGCCGACTGGCTTGATCCCGGCCTGGCCGGGCTGGAGGACGCCAAGGCGCTGCGGGCCTGGTGGCTGCGGTTGATCGAGGGTCTGGGTTCTGGCGCGGCATTGTTCCGGCGCGGCACCGAGCAGCGGTTTGACTCGCTGCTGCATCCCGAACTTGCGACACGGCTGGTTGCACTGCGCCCGAAAGTGCAAGAGGCGGTGCAGGCGGCAGGGCTGGCAGATCAGGCCTATCTGATCGATCCCGACCTTTATAACCCGGCGCTTCCCGTGGCCGAGAACCTGCTCTTCGCCACTGCGCGGGTGCCGGTCACCCGCGATCTTCTGGCGCGCCAGGCTGAGTTTCTGAGCCAGTTGCGGCAATTGGGTCTGGACGAGACGCTGGTCAGTCTGACTCAGGATGTGATCGACATGCTGCGGCAGATCTTTGGTCTGGACGGCACCGATCATCCGCTGTTCCGCAAGCTGGGTTTAGACCCAAAGACCTATGAAACCGCCATCGAGCTGATCGAAAAGACCCGCGAAAACGGCCATGCGCTGAGCGATGCCGAACTGGCCAACCTGCTGGCGGTGCCCTTCGCGATCTCGGCCGACCAGATCGGCCCGGCCTTTTCCGAAGAGCTCAAAGCGCGCATTCTGGAACTGCGCCACTCTCATTCCCAGGAGTTGATGCGCTGCATCGGCGATGTCTTTACCCCGCTTGATCCGGCGACCTTTGCGCCCGGCTTGACGGTTCTGGAAAACGCGCTCTTTGGCAAGGTCAGCCAGATGGGCGGCACAAAGGCGGATGAGCTACGCAAGCTGGTAGCTGGTGTGCTGATCGACAGTGAGGTTCAGCCGCTGGTGGTCGAACTGATCTATGACATGCCCGTCACGCTGGGCGGGCAGAACCTGTCGGCCACCTATGCCGAGCCGCTGGCCTTCACTCGCGCCACCATCAAGAAACCCGATATCCTGATCCTCGACAACGCGCTGGCCAGCTATGACATGACCACACAGATCGCGGTCTACCAGAACCTGCGCGCGCTGCTGCCCGATAGCACCGTCATCTATATCAATGACGGGTTCGAGACGCCGGATGTCTTTGACCAGTATATCGAGGTGAAGCAGGGCCGCATCGTCAGCGAAGAGGCCGAGGACATGATCGCCGAAGACGGCGTCTCTTCGGCCGACTTGACCCGCAAGCTGCGGGCACTTGAACAAACGCCGCTCTTCTCCGGGCTGGACCGCAGCCAGCTGCGCCTGCTGGCCTTTGGCGCGCGCTGGTACAATGCCGGGGCGGGGGATGTGGTGTTCCTCAAGGATGATGAACCGACCGACGGCGCCTATGTGATGATCAAGGGCGATGCCGGGCTTTACCTGCCCAAACCCGGTGAAGAAGCGGATGAACTGATCCTCACCGTCGGCCCCGGCGCGCTGGTGGGCGAACTGGCCCTGATCCGCAAGGTCCCGCGCGCGCTGAGCATGGTGGCCGAGACCGACATCACCTGCCTGCGCATCGGCGAAGAGGAATTCCTGGCCGTGGTCGAGCACGACGCTGCCGTGGCCTATAAGCTGCTGCAGGTGGTGGCGGGGTATGTCTCGAACTAGAGGCCTTGTTTCGCCGTTCGTTCCGGTGCGTGAAGCTTTCTGAATCGTCACTCCAATGGCAGCCGCATCCTGCTTTTCATCTCACCTGACAGCTTGGCCTCAAAATCTATCGGGCCAATAGCGGGGCCTTGCGCAATGATCTCGTCCAGCAGAATAGCGACCATATCGGGCAGAATCTCGGCCATCCGTTGAAACACTTTTTCCGGGTCGCGTGCGACCTGCCCGTTTGCATCACCCGCAAAGATCGGACAGGACACACCAATAACGGGCCCTGCATCGACCTCGGTGGTCATTTTATGGACGGTCCAGCGGGTCCAGGGATCAGATCGCTCAACAAGGTCCTGATAGGGTTGTGCGCCAGCACCATGCCCCGCAGGCAGGTCGGCTGGATGAAAATTGATCGCACCCAGCGTCGGAATGGCCAGTATCTCCTCGTCAAGAATCTGGCCACAGCCCGTCACAACAATCAGGTCCGGGGCGCAGTCCGCAAGCCATCGGCGAAACCAGTCGGTTTTCAATTCGCCCGTGTAGACAGGTAACCCCGACTGCAATGCCACCTCAATCAAGCTTGCCGTTTGCGTCAGCCGCGCCTCAGGCGGATAAAACCGCCAAATGCGCCTTTTCATGCTGATTTTGGCCGTTTCCTCAACCGCATCGTCGGTCGAGACGGCAAGAAGCCGTATCTTGTCGGGCCAATCTTGTTCGTAAGAGATAAGCCCGTTCAGAAGGCTCTGTCCGATGTTGAAAGCCGCAAGCACGACAATCCTCAGGCCGGTTTCCGGTCGCGCGCGTTGCTCACTTGGTGCAGGCAAGATCAATTCGCCCCAGCGCGATCCCTCGACAGCAACGAATTTCCGGTCAGGGCCATCGCTTTCAAGCACACTGTTTAATCGGCTTTGGTCCATCGAACCTGAAATTCCCTGACCTGTCAGTTGCCGTTTCGGCAAGGAGTGAAAACGCACTTTGCGCGCTGCCTGTTAGCTGAGCAATGGCTGATTTCTCGCGCCTCGATTTCTGAGCCATCGGCTCCCTATTTTGATCGATAGCATGAAACACGGCGTCACTTGGGTGGCGCGCCGCCCATGAACGCATTGCCATCCGTATAGTTGCAGGGCGCCTCCTGCATCTGCAGATGCAGCCCATCGCCCTCATAGGGATGCGCGCGGGCCAGTGCCTGATCGACCTCAATGCCGAGGCCGGGCGTGTCGGGCGGGTTCACGAAGCCGTTTTCGACCTTCAGCGTCCCGCCGATCAGGTCGGAGTGGAACGGCGTGTCGATGCTCTCGATCATCAGCAGATTGGGGATCGAGGCAGCGAGCTGGATGTTGGCGGCCCATTCCACCGGTCCGGCGTAAAGATGCGGGGCCATCTGGGCGTTATAGGCCTCGGCCATGGCGGCAACCTTTTTCATCTCCCAGATACCGCCAGCGCGCCCCAGAGCCGGTTGCAGGATTGTGGCCGCGCCCGCGCGCAGCACCGGGGCGAATTCGGCCTTGGTGCAAAGCCGCTCGCCGGTGGCGACAGGGATCGAGGTGGCGCGCGCGACCTTTGCCATTTCATCGACATTGTCGGGCGGGATCGGTTCCTCGAACCAGAGCGGGCCATAGGGCTCGATGGCCCTGGCCAGCCGGATCGCGCCGCCGCTCGAGAACTGGCCATGGGTGCCAAACAGCAGATCGGCCCGGTCACCCACCGCATCGCGGATCGCCTCGCAAAACGCAACCGACAGGGAGATGTAGCGCATGGCGGGCATATGACCGCCCCGGATCGTATAGGGCCCGGCCGGGTCGAATTTTACTGCCGTATAGCCCTGTTGCACCATCTCGGCGGCACTTTCCGCCGCCATCTGCGGCGAGGTCCAGAAACCGTCCAGCGGATGGTGGGGCAGGGGGTAGAGGTAAGTATAGGCGCGCAAGCCGTCGTTCATCCGCCCGCCCAGCAGCGCATGGACCGGGCGATCGCGGTCCTTGCCGAGGATGTCCCAGCAGGCGATCTCAAGTCCCGAAAACGCGCCGATCACCGTCAGATCGGGGCGCTGGGTGAAACCGCTGGAATAGGCGCGGCGGAACATCAGCTCGATACTCTCGGGGTTTTCGCCCAGCATATGCCGCTCGAACACGTCGCTTATCACATGGGTCATCGCCTCCGGTCCCACCGAGGAGGCATAACACTCCCCCCAGCCGGTAACACCGGTATCGGTGGTCAGTTTGACCAGTATCCAGTAGCGCCCGCCCCAGCCCGGCGCGGGCGGAGCGGTGATGATCACGTCGAGGTCCTGCAGTTTCATCACTCTTCCTCCGATATGCGGGGATCAGCCCGCAGCCCCGTCCCGGTCAAACAGGATCACGTTGCGCTTGGCGCTGCCGGTCTTGGTGTCTGCAATCGCTTCGTTGATCTGATCCAGCCGCCAGCGGCCCGAGATCAGCTCGTCCAGTTTCAACCGCCCCTGCTGGTAGAGGTCGATCATCCATGGAATGTCCCGCTGGATCACCACATCGCCCATTTTCGACCCGATCATGCCTTGCCCGATGGCGGCGAGGATCACCGGCTCATAACTAGCCTGCGCGCCGGAATGCGGCATGCCGATCATCACGACGCGCCCGCCGCGCCCCAGATAGCGCGGCGCCTGCTCGTAGGCCGGGATCGCGCCGACCGTGACCAGCACCGCATCTGCGCCGCGCCCGCCCAACGCCTTGTAGGAGGCTTTCCACGGCGCGTCCTGCGTGCCCAGAACACCATGCGTGGCGCCGAATTCCTTCGCGATCTCCAGCTTTTCCTCGCTCATGTCGACGGCCACGATCCGGCGGGCACCGGCGATACGCGCGCCCTGAATGGCGTTGAGGCCGACACCGCCGGCCCCGATCACCACCACGTCCTGCCCGGCGCGCAGCTTGGCGGCGTTGACCGCTGCGCCGACGCCAGTGATAACGCCACAGGACAGCAGGCAGGCGGCCTCGCGGGCCATATCCGCGGGGATTTTCACGATCTGGCGGTGGCTGACCACGACCTTTTCCGCAAACGCGCCGCAGGCCATCGCTTGATCCACCGGCGCGCCACCCGCATCCTTCAAAGGTCCCGCCATCGTGTCATGCGGCGTTTCGCAGAGTGTGGGCGCGCCGCCCGCGCAGCTGGGGCAATCGCCGCAGGCACGGATCAAGGTAACCACCACCGAATCGCCCAGCTTGAAATCGCCGCAGGCATCGCCCGTCGCGGTGATGACTCCGGCGGCCTCATGGCCATAGATGGCGGGCAGGTTGCCGCCCCAGGCGCCCTCGGCGAAGGTGATGTCGGAATGACAGATGGCGACCGCGTCCAGCGTCACCTCGACCTCTCCCAGACCGGGCGGGGCCAGCGTCACCTCTTCGATGATCAGCGGTTCCCCAAATGCGCGGCAAACCGCGGCCTTGATTGTTGCCATGAAACTCTCCCCTGCTTCGGGTCAACGGTGGACCGGGGAATGGGGCTTCGCAAGACGGAAATCGTCAAAACCGGGTCGCTGCTAGACCTCTCGTCGGGGCACCCGCAGAAAAACGACCAAACCAACCGCCATCAGACCCAGCGCCAGCAGGAACGGCGCGCCGGGCAGGAAGACGGGCGCGCCTTGGCTGGTGAAGGCGGCAAACACACTGGTCATCATGAGCGGCGACAGGACCATCGACAGGGCCTGAACGGCGGCCATGACGCCCTGCAACTCTCCTTGCTGGTCGTTGGCCACGCGTTTCGACATCATGGCCTGCAAGGTGGGCGTAACCACGGCCCCGAGCGCGGTAATCGGGGTGAACAGCAAGGCAAAGAGGCCGCTGGTGACAAAGGCCAGCACGCCGAAGCCCAGAAATTCGAACAGGTGGCCATAGATCACCGTGCGCCGCTCGCCGAACCAGCGGGTGATGTAGCGTAGCAAGCCGCCCTGAACCAGCACCAGGGCGGTGCCATAGACGCCCAGCGACAAACCGATCATCTGCGGTGACCAGTCGAACCGTGCCAGCGTGAAATAGGCCCAAATCGCCGGATAGACATAGATCGCAATCGAATAGAGCAGATAGACCCAGAGCAGCCCGGTGATCCCCGGTATCTGCATCATGGCCCGGAATGCGCCCAGCGGGTTGGCGCGCCGCCAGGTGAAGGCGCGCCGGGTGGCGTCGGTCACGGTTTCCGGCATCACGAACCAGCCCAGCACGAAATTCAGCCCGGCCAGCAAAGCGGCAGCATAAAACGGCGCGCGGGTGCCCATCTCGGCCAGCAATCCACCGATCATCGGACCGATCACAAAGCCCACGCCAAAGGCGGCGCTGAGCAGGCCGAAATTGGTGGCCTTTTCTTCGGGTCTGGACTGATCTGCCACAAAGGCCGCCGCCGTGGCATGGGTGGCCGCCGTGATGCCGCCCACGATCCGTCCGATCAGCAACAGCCAAATCGAGCCCGCCACCGCCATCACAAGATAATCCAGCGCCATTACAATCAGCGACACCAGCAGGATCGGGCGGCGGCCATAGGCGTCCGAGAGGTTGCCCAGCACCGGCCCGAACAGGAACTGCATCACCGCAAAGACGCTGCTGAGCACGCCGCCCCAGAGCGCAGCATCCCCCAGCGTGCCGCCTTCGACCTCCAGGATCAGGGTTGGCATGATTGGAAAGATCAGCCCGATCCCCATGGCGTCGATGACCACGGTGGTCAGGATGAACACCAGGGGCAGACGCATCAGGGCTCGATATGTCCGATTTGTGTCAGGAATTCCGTGATGAGCGCGGCGTATTCTTCGGGCTGTTCAACGCAGGGCAGGTGGCCCGCGCGGCGGATCAGCTTGAACTCCGACCCCGGTATCAGCCCGACGGTTTCGCGCACCAGATCGGGCGGGGTGGAGCCATCCTCGGACCCGGCGATGCCCAGCGTGGGCAGGCGCAACCCGCTGGTGGGTGTATAGAAATCAGTGCCTGAAATGGCGGCGGAACAGCCCAGGAACCCCTCCAGCGGTTGCCGGATCAACATATTGCGCCAAAGCGTCAGTTCCGGCGTGGCGCGGAAGGCGCGGGAAAACCAGCGCTCCATCGTGGCATCGGCCAGCGCCTCGATCCCGCCCGCGCGCGCGGCGGCGATGCGCTCGTCCCACATGGCGGGCATACCGATCTTGGCCGCCGTATTCGACAGAACCAGCCCGCGCACCAGATCCAGCCGCTTCACTGCCAGCCCCTGCGCGATCATGCCGCCAATGGACAAACCCACGAACACGCAATCACGCACGCCCAGATGATCCAAAAACTGCTCGGCATCGCGCACCAGCGCGCCCATCGCATAAGGCCCGTCCGGCACCGAAGACAGCCCATGCCCGCGCTTGTCATAGCGGATGATCTTCAGCCCTTCGGGCAGATGTGGCAATATCGGGTCCCAGAGCCGCAGATCGGTGCCCAGCGAGTTGGCAAAGACCACCGGCGCGCCATCGGGGTCGCCATCAACGCGGTAGTGCAGCTGCACCGCACCCAGATCGGCCATCTGCATCGGCATCACCCTTTTTGTCCGTTGTCCAGCCGGACATGGGCCATGATCTGCCCGTGATCCGAAGCCAGCTTGTTATAGGGCGCCTCGGGATGGCTGCCATCGGTCAGGTGGTCGTTGAAGACGCTGAAATACTCCATCTCGCCGATCGCATTTGCATAGGCATTGTCAAAATGGCGCGACATGAAGATCTGGTCGATGCTCTCATAAACGCCGCCAAAGGCTGAGGTATAGACCATGTCGCGCAGGGATTTGCGGATGAACATCTTTTCCGCCGAGCGCAGGCGCACCCGGTCGACCGCTTCGGTGATCTCGCGGTTTTCCTTCGGCGTGTAGCGCTGATTGGGGTGCTTGGCGTCATGGCGCAGCATCCAGGAATAGTTCTTGAATGGCACCTCGCCGGCGATGATCTCGGAGCTGGCGGCATGTTCGCCATCGTTGAAATCGCCCAGCACCATCACCGGATGTCCCTTGTCCAGTTCCGCCACGATCTCGCGCCTGAGCACCCAGGCCTCGGCCATCCGCCGCAGGGCGGCGCGCAAGGACCCCATGGCGCGGCCCACCGGATCGTAAGAGGTCAGCACGGCCTCGGGGGCAAATTCGGCACCTTCGGGGCGGGGATATTCGCCCAGTTTCGATTTCAGGTGGCAGTTGAAGACGGTGATCACCGTGCCGCCCACCGCGATGCGCACCTTGAGGATCGGGCGCGACAGCCGTTCCAGCCGGAAATGGCCTGCATCTCCACCACCCAGCGCCGACATCGGAATCTCTACCGGCTTGTCGAGTAGCTGGATGACCTGGGGGTCTTCGGTAAAGCCATAGCGCGACAACACCGCCAGACCGGGCCGCCGCTCGCCGGGCGCGCCATCATTGATGTTGGGGGCAAAGGCCAGCATCGCCTGCTCATACCCGCCAAAAGCCAGTTTCCGGAAGATCGCCTTGCGGTGATAGCGTTTCGAGGCATCGGGGATGGTCGCCTCATTGGCCGCCATGCCACGCTGGTCGGTCTCTTCGATCACCTCGCGCAGGGTCTCGTCGTCAAAGACCTCTTGAAAGCCGACGATATCAGCATCCATGGTCAGCAACTGGTCGGCTAGCCAGTCTTTTTTCCAGGCGTATTCCTCTTCGGTGTAATGCTGAAACCGGTAATATTCCTGATCCGCGCCGATCAGGTTCTTGACGTTGAAAGAGGCAATGGTGAACCGGGTCATGATCTACTCCGCATAGCGCTCAAGGGCATGGCGGAACTGGGTGGCATCCACATTGCCGCCCGAGGCCACGACGATCACCGCCTCGCCCTCGATCTCGCCCCTGCGCAGAAGGGCTGCGGCCAGCGCCACCGCGCCGCCCGGTTCCAGCACCAGTTTCAGCCGTGCAAAGGCCAGCGCCATTGCGTGCAGCGCCTCGTCCTCGGACACGGCAAGCCCCGGCCCGCAGAGGCGTTTGATGATCGGAAAGGTGATCTGGCCGGGCTGCGGCGTCAGGATCGCGTCGCAGATATTGCCGCCCTCGCGCGGGTTGCGTTCGATCTGGCCCGACGCAAGCGAGCGGCGCATATCGTCGAAGCCTTCCGGCTCGCAAGGGCGCGCGCGCAGGCCCGGCGCATGCCCCTCCAGCGCCAGCGCAATACCCGAGGTCAGCCCGCCACCGCCGCAACAGACCAGCACATCCGCTTCGCTCACACCTGCGGCCTTGGCCTGCCGCGCGATCTCCAGCCCGGCCGTGCCCTGCCCGGCGATCACCTGCGGCTCGTCATAGGGCTTGATCAGGGTCAGGCCGCGCGTTTCGGCCAGTCCCGTGCCGATCTCTTCGCGGCTTTCACGCTCGCGGTCATAGAGCACCACTTCGCCGCCCAAAGCTCGGGTGTTGTCGATCTTCATGCGCGGCGCGTCCGAGGGCATCACGATGGTTGCGGGCACGCCGTGGAGCGCTGCCGCATGGGCCACGCCCTGCGCGTGATTGCCCGAGGAAAAGGCGATCACGCCGCGCGCGCGGGTCTCGGCATCCAGCGCCGAAATGGCCGACCACGCGCCGCGAAACTTGAAGCTGCCAGTATGCTGCAGGCATTCCGGCTTGATCAGAACGCGCCGTCCGGCAAGCTCGTCCAGAAAGGGCGAGGACAGCAGGGGTGTCTCGCGGGCATGGCCCTTCAGCCGGTCTGCGGCAGCTTCGATAAGGCTGAGGTCGGTCATATCTGTTCCAAAACCTGGTGAATAATGTCGAGCGCCTCGGGTTCGTCCAGAAACGGAACATGACCGCGATCGGGTACTTCGGCAGAGACAAGGCCCGGATGACCATCATGCATCTTTTGCAGCGTTTCAGCGGTGAAGAGGTCGGAATTCGCGCCGCGTATCACGCCGGTCGGGATGGGTTTCAGCGCCTCAAACAGAGGCCAGAGATCGGGCGGCGGCCCGGCCTGCGCCTGTTCCAGCAGCGCGTCGCGCAGCTTGGCGTCATAGCGTAGGGTAAGCCCGCCCTTGGTCTCGTCATACTGAAACGCCGCCTGCGCGCGCCAGCGCTCCAGCGGGACGCCGGGAAATTCGGGGTCCATGAACTTTTTGAGGCCCACTGCCGCCTGATCCAGCGTTGTGGAATTGGGTGCTATGCCGACATATCCCATGATCCGTTCCAGCCCGGCAGAGGCGATCTCGGGGCCGATATCATTCAGGATGACTGCCGCCAGACGGCCGGGATGGGTCGCGGCCAGAACCATCGACACCAGACCGCCACGTGACGTGCCCAGCAGCGCCACCTTGTCCAGGCCCAGATGGTCGAGCAACTCGATCACATCCTGCGCCTCGCGCCCGATATTGTAGTTCATATGGTTCGGATCAAAATCCGAGCCGCCGCGACCGCGAAAATCCAGCGTCAGCAGGCGCAGGCGGTCCAGATGCGGTTTGACGAAGTTGAAATCATCGCCATTGCGGGTCAGGCCCGGCAGGCAGAGCAGCGGCACACCCGTGCCCGCATCACTGAAGTGCAGCTTTAGACCGTCGGTTGTGGTGAAAGATGGCATCAGGCCCTCGCCAGGTCGGGGATGGAGGTCAGGTCGGACAGGATATGCGCCGGTCGCCAGGGCAGGCGGTCAACGGGTTCGCCCGCGCGGTTCACCCACGCCGTGACAAAGCCATATCCGCTGGCCCCGGCAGCGTCCCAGCCGTTGGAGCTGACAAACAGCACCGCGTCGCGGGGGCCGCCAAAGCGGTTCTGCACAAGGTCATAGACCTTTGAGTCGGGTTTGAAGGTGCCAACTCTTTCCACTGACAGCACTTCATCCAGCACATCACCGATCCCAGCCGATTGCACGGCCCCGTCCAGCATCTGAGGCGAGCCGTTTGACAGGATGGCGGTTTGCAGCCCGGCGGATTTCAACGCGGCCAGCATCTGCGGCACTTCCGGGTAGGCCTGCAATTCCCAGTAAAGATCCAGCAGGCGCTGGCGCAGCGCGGGCTGCCCGTCAAGCGCACAGGCCTCAAGCGCCCAGTCCAGCCCTTCCTGCGTGACGGTCCAGAAATCGGTATGGGCACCGGTGATGGCGCGCAGCCAGGTATATTGCAGTTGTTTCAGCCGCCAGTGATTGGCCACTTCGGCCCATTTGTCTGACAAGGCGGGAAATTCTGGTTCTGTGGCGGCCTGCCGCGCGGCGGCGGCCACATCGAACAGGGTGCCATAGGCGTCGAAAACGCAGGTTGTGATTGCCAAGATGCTGCCTCCCCTTTCGGGGCACAGTGGCACAGGTTTTCATCCGGTGAAAGATGCCAGCAGTCAGGTGTGAACAGGTGCAGCCTGACGCTCAGTCGGCGCTGCTGCCATAGCCAAGGAAACCGCCCGTCATGTCGATCACCACAGCCAATCGTGAGCTGTGCGTGCCTCTTTCAGCCGGTTGGGTCGCGCCCGGATATTGGGCGATTTGCGACATATCGGACTGAACCACGGAAATGACGAGGATCAACGCCACCGCTCCGCCTGCGCCATAAGTGGCGAGGCGGATGGTGCGCAGCAATCTGCTGAGCAGCGAGGGTGCGTGTGAGGGCGCGGGTTTGGTGAAATCGAGTGCGGTCATGGGATCAGGGTGATCTGCACTTGCGACAAAAAAACGGCATCGCAATGACGATGCCGTGGTTTTTGTCGCTTTGTTGAATCAGTGGAAACGATACTTACATCGCTTCCGGCTGCGGCATGCCCAACACATGGAACCCGCCATCGACGCGGATGATCTCGCCCGAGGTATAAGCCCCCGCATCCGAGGTCAGGTAAACTGCCGTGCCGCCCACGGCCTCCAGCGTGGCGTTGCTGCGCAAGGGCGCGTTCTGGTCGCAGAATTTCAGCGTCTTGCGCGCGCCACCGATGGCTGCACCCGCCAGCGTTTTCATCGGGCCGGGCGAGATGGCGTTGACGCGGATACCATCGGGGCCGAGGTCATTGGCCAGATAGCGCGTCGCTGATTCCAGGGCCGCCTTGGCCACGCCCATGACGTTGTAATTGGGCACAACCCGGTTCGAGCCCTGGTAGGTCAGGGTCAGGATCGTGCCGCCATTGTCCTTCATCATCGGATAGGCGCGGCGGGACACCTCGATCAGCGAATAGGCCGAGATATCCATCGAGTTCTTGAAATTGGCCCGCGTGGTGTCCAGGAAGCGACCGGTCAGTTCGGACTTGTCCGAATAGGCGATGGCGTGGACCAGAAAGTCGATTGTCGGCCAGCGGACCGCCAGTTGTTCAAACGCGGCATCCAGCGAGTCATCATCGGTCACATCCACATCGACCATGAAATCCGAGCCCACGCTTTGCGCCAGCGGTTCCAGCCGCTTGCCAAAGGCTTCGCCCTGATAGGTGAACGCCAGTTCGGCCCCCGCCTCGTGCATCGCCCTGGCGATGCCCCAAGCGATGGAGCGGTCATTGGCCACGCCCATGACGAGGCCCCGTTTTCCCTGCAATACTTGTGACATCATCTGTTACCCGTTGTATTTCGACAGGATCATCGACCCGTTGGTTCCGCCAAAGCCGAAGCTGTTTGTCATCACGCTGTCGAGCCCAGCATTCAGCACGGTCTCGGTGGCGATTTCCTCGGGCTTCAGGTCAGGATCGAGCGTCTCGACATTGATCGATCTGGTGATGAAATCATGCTCCAGCATCAGCAGCGAAAAGATCGCTTCAAGCGCGCCCGCCGCGCCCTGCGCATGACCGGTCATGGATTTGGTCGAACTGATCGGCGGCTGTTTGCGGTCGGCAAAGACACGGCGCACGGCTTCAACCTCGCCCACATCACCGACGGGGGTCGAGGTGCCATGGGCGTTGATATAGCCCACCTCGCGACCCTCGGGCAGGGTCGACAGCGCCAGCGCCATGGCCCGCTCGCCGCCTTCACCGGACGGGGCCACCATGTCATGGCCATCCGAAGTGGCGGCGTAGCCGGTGACCTCGGCATAAATCTTGGCGCCGCGCGCCTTGGCGCGCTCCAGCTCCTCCAGCACAACGATGCCGCCACCGCCTGAAATCACGAACCCGTCGCGATTGGCGTCAAAGGCGCGCGAGGCCTTGTCCGGCGTGCCGTTATACTTGGACGACATCGCGCCCATCGCGTCGAACAGGCAGCTAAGCGTCCAGTCCAGTTCCTCGCCACCGCCTGCAAACATCACGTCCTGCTTGCCCAGCATGATCTGTTCGGCGGCGTTGCCGATGCAATGCAGCGAGGTCGAACAGGCCGAGGTGATGGAATAGTTGATGCCTTTGATCTTGTAGGCGGTGCTGAGGTTGGCGCTGATGGTCGAGCACATGCATTTCGGAACCGCAAAGGGCCCAATCCGCTTGGTCGCGCCGGTTTTCAGCACGGTCTGATGCGCGCTCAGCATGGCACTGGTCGATGGCCCACCAGAGCCTGCGACCAGACCGGTGCGCGGGTTCACGACATCGCTTTCCTCAAGTCCGGCATCAGCAATGGCCTGACCCATGGCGATATGGGCGTAAGCCGCACCGGGACCCATGAAGCGCAGGGTGCGCTTGTCGACATGCTCCTTGACGTCGATATCCAGCGCGCCCGCGATCTGGCTGCGGAATCCGTATTCTGCCATTTCGGCGCTGGCGGTGATCCCGGATCGCCCTTCCTTGAGCGAGGCGAGAACCTCGTCAACATTATTGCCGATCGATGAGACGATCCCAAGACCGGTGACGACGACGCGACGCATAAGCGTTCTCCTTGAAATCTGGCGTGGGTTAGCTGTCGGTGGCCAGGCCCACTTTCATGTCTTTCACAAGGTAAATCTCTTCCCCGTCCGCCATCACGCGGCCATTGGCCACGCCCAGCTTGAGCTTGCGGTCGATGATCCGGGTGAAATCGACATAATAGGTCAACATCTTGCGGTCAGGCTTGACCATACCCTTGAGCTTGACCTCGCCCACACCCATCGCCATGCCGCGCCCAAGCATCCCGCGCCAGCCCAAGTTGAAGCCGGTCAGCTGCCACAGACCATCCAGGCCCAGACAGCCGGGCATGATCGGATTACCGGGGAAATGGCAGGTAAAGAACCACAGGTCAGGTTTGATATCGAACTCGGCCACCACATGGCCCTTGCCAAACTCACCACCATCGGCCGAAACCTCAGTGATCCGGTCCATCATCAGCATCGGAGGTTCAGGCAATTGCGCATTGCCGGGGCCGAACAGCTCGCCACGGGCGCATTTCAGCAGTTCTTCCTTGTCAAAGCTGCTCGGGTATTGGGCCATGCCTCGGCGTCTCCTGCAATTGGTCGCATGCGTTCTATAAGGCCCCCGTCTAACACCGGCGCGCGTCCTCCTGCAAGAGCAGCGCAACGACACAAATCCGGGCCGCAAGGCATTGCGAATGAATTTCATTTGAAACTTTACCCTGCAGAGCCCTATATAATATAGCGACTGTGTTCAGGTAAGCGATGATGAAGCCAGATAGCCAAGAAATAGCCACCAACTGGCTCGTTGATGCCGGGTTGCGACCCACGCGGCAGCGCGTTGCGCTTGCAGAATTGCTGGTGGGCGACGGAAATCACCGCCACGTCACCGCCGAGAGCCTATTCGAATCCTGCAAGGATACCGGCTCATCGGTATCGCTGGCGACGGTCTACAACACGCTGCGCGCGTTCTGCGAGGCGGGGGTGCTGCAGGAAATTACCGTAGACGGGTCGAAAAGCTATTTCGACACCAACACCCATGATCACCCGCATTTCTTCTGGGAAGATGAAAGCCGCCTGTCCGACGCCCCTTCTGAGGAGCTGGTGATCCAGCGCCTGCCCGACGCGCCGGTCGGGGCCGAGATCGCCTCGGTTGATGTGGTGATCCGGCTGCGCCGCAAATCCTCCTGATCCTCTATTGAGGTCTTGCGCTGAGGACGGCAGGGTATTGGCCTGACCTCCAACAGGTGATCCATGACTCATGCGCTTCTGACCCAATCCGATATCGAGACCTATCAGCGCGATGGCGTGGTGGTGATCCGGGGGCTTTTTGACGGCTATGTGGATCTGCTGCGCGCAGGCATTGCGTCCAATATGGAGGCGCCGGGGCCGTATGCCTCGGAAAACAAAAAAGCGGGCGAGACCGGGCGGTTCTTTGATGATTACTGCAACTGGACCCGGATCGCGCCGTTCCGGCAGGTGATCGAGGCCTCGCCAATGGCCGAGGTGGCCGCCGATCTGATGGGCTCGAACCGGGTGCAGATGTTTCATGATCATGTGCTGGTCAAGGAACCCGGCACCTCGATGGCGACGCCCTGGCATCAGGATGGGCCTTACTACTTTGTGCAAGGCCAGCAGACGGTCAGCTTCTGGGCGCCGCTTGATCCGGTGGACGAGGCGACGCTGCGCTGCGTGATCGGCTCGCATCGCTGGGAAAAAGAGGTGCTGCCGACCCGCTGGGTGGCGCAGGAGGGGTATTTCCCCGACGAAGGTCAATATCTGCCGGTGCCTGACCCCGATGCCGAGGCGATGCCCATCGCCGAATTTGCGATGGAGCCGGGCGATGCCGTCGCCTTCAACTTCCGCACCCTGCATGGCGCGCGGGGAAATACCAGTGACGCGCGACGGCGCGCCTTCTCGCTGCGGCTGGTGGGCGATGATGCGCGCTATGTCGAACGTCCGGGCCCCACCTCGCCACCTTTCCCTGGCCACGGGATGCAGGCGGGCGAGCGGTTGCGTGAGGATTGGTTCCCTGTCCTCTTTTGCAGGGCGTCAGACGCGTTTGACCGCAGCGCCAACGATTGACCCTACCGACCAGGGCCGAACGCTCCAATTTCCGCCATCAAACATCAGATCTCGTTAGCCGACCGACGCGGTGCGCGGCCAAAAGGCAGTTATGAGCCTGCTGCGCCGACAACGAAGGTCGGCTCATGTCAATCGCGACCCATGCCATCCGATGGAAACCCATGGGTCCTGGGCCTGCGTCCTACTTACCTGTCCCTGGCATTAGAGCTGGCTTGATCTGGGGTCTCCCGGTTGGTTTTCAGTGTTGAGCAGCCGCGTGGAGACCGCAAGAGTCTCAGGCGCTGGCGCGATGGTTGTATGTTACGTGGGTTATCATAGCTGAGCCGAGCGCGCCTGACACTGCGGTCAGAACGCAAAAAGGTGTCGTACCGCCGTGTGCTGCAAGGAGCTCGCGGTCGGAGATTTCCAAACCGACCGGTAGAAACGGGACGTGGATGTATTTTGTGTCCGCAGTGTCAAATACGACTTTCAATTCTACATGCTCGGGGATTTCGAAAAACTCGCGCAAGGCCGCTTTTGGGTGTGTCTTTAGCTGGCGCCCAAAGCCTTTGTCGTCCCGTATTTTCTTCAAGATGGAATCCAAGATATTTTGATCATCTCTGAAATGGTTCTCTTGGTACTTCATGTCTTCCACCTTCGCTTAGGTTTCGTTGAGCGAAGCAACGATCGATGCCGATATGGATGCGGTGAGCGTAAAGGCGACGGTAATTGCGCAGCCCGGAGTTGTTCCGCCTTGCACATTCATCAACTCGGCATCTGACACTTCTTTACGCGCTGGCGGGGCAGGGATGTGCAGGTATTTCACCTTTTCAGTGTCGCGCACGACACGGATATCGACATCCCCGAGGATACCATCTCCGAACTCGGCCAGCACTGCCTTCGGATCTGCCTTCAGCGATTGAGCAAAGCTCTCATCATTCCAGATCTTCTCAAGAAAAGCCGCTTTTTGAGCTTCGGCTGAATTGTAACGCTTGGTCTTCATGACTTCCTCCCAATTCTCGCGCGTCGCTGTACAACAAGGCCCGGTTTGCTAAGCGATCGAACCAAGCCAAGCGTGCTCGCCCGGCGTGTTCGCTGTATCGGCCCGCCTATTCCGCTAGAACGCGCGTTTCATCACAAAAGGTCCGGGCCAGCCAGCCGCGAGAGCGCCGCGATCGTTGGTACGGATTTCCAACCACCCCACCGCACGCAACATCTGGCGACAGGCCAGATGTAAAAAACATGCTGCACCGGACGGTCGAACACCTTTTCCTCCTGTCAACAAGATGGGATCGATTGCTTATCTTTAAACTTCGGCTGCATTAACTTCGCTTAAGCTTGCAAAAGGGCTGATCACAGGTCACTTCCGTGGCGGACGGTAGGGGCTTTGCCTGTCCCGGAGATGGACTGAGCTTGGGCTGCAAACATCGGGTCCTTCAACGGACTTGTTTCGATAAACACCGGTTGCTGCTTTTGAACGAGTTGCGCTTCGCCGCCCGCTCGGAGAACCGTGGAAGCCTACATTCGAAACCGTGGCTCAGAAGTCAGCAAAGTCTCGCACGGACGACCTTTGAACAGAAAGAAGAACAGGATCTGTCTGGGGCAGAAATGCGTGAGGCGGCGCATGTTTTTCTACCAGTTCTGTCCTCCGGAAGAGTCAAAGCTCCGAGGCGTTCCATACGCTTTGAACGCTGATGGGGTTGCGATCCGGTCGACCCCGGGGATGGAACCTGTTATCGCAGTGGCATCCAGACCAGCCAGACACAGCCCGGAGTAGCGAGCATGGATGAAGAAACCCCCACGGGCGAGCTGACCCTGCGTACCATGGCGATGCCTCGCGACGTGAACAGCAATGGCGACATCTTTGGCGGCTGGGTGCTGAGCCAGATGGACATGGCGGCGGGAATTACGGCCGGGGCTCGCGCCCAGGGCCGTGTAGCGACGGTTGCGATTGATGCGATGAAGTTCATCCGCCCGGTGCAGGTGGGCGATGTCCTGTGCGTCTACAGCCAGATCCAGCGGGTCGGGCGGACCTCGATGGCAATCGGGCTTGAGGCCTGGGTGCTGCGGGATCGCATCGGCTCGCGGCAGAAAGTGACCGAGGCGGTATTCACATTCGTGGCGATCGATGACGAAGGGCGGCCCCGCCCCGTCGAGGGCTGATCCCTATTTCGAAATCAGAACCTTGCCGGGTTTCGGTTTGGGCCATTTGCCATTGCCCTGCTGGATCACATGGACCAGCTCATGGGCCAGAAGCTTTTCGTTCTTGGCGTCGCCGGGTTTGGCCAGATAGATGTTGAACCCGTTGGTAAAGGCCTTGGCCTTGACCTTCTTGCAGACCTCTTTGCAATCGCCACCCACATGCAGGCGCACCTTGTTCAGCTTTGCCTTGTTGAATTCCTGCTCGATGCCTTTCTTGACGCCGGCAGGCAGCTTCAGCTCTTTGGTGCCCTTGGGAAGCGCATCACATTTCTTCAGTCGCGCCTTTTTGCCCTTGAGCGGCTCGGCGATCTTTTTGACGTCTTCTGGTTTGAGGGCCATCTGGCGGGTCTCCGGTTTCAGGTCATCGGGATTGAGCTAAACCGTCAGCACGCCTGCGGTCTGTGAATGTTTTCACAGCCTCGCGGCGTTTGGGAGGACCGGGCAGGGGGGCTGCCCGGTCGTCACGGGCTCAGGCCAGTGTGATTTCGTCTGCGCTTTCGCGACCGTCGCGACCGGCGCGCAGCTCGTAATTGACCTTCTGGTTGTCGGCCAGACCGGTCAGCCCGGCGCGCTCGACTGCGCTGATATGGACAAAGACGTCCTTGCCGCCATCATCGGGCGCGATAAAGCCGTAGCCTTTGGTGGTGTTGAACCATTTCACGGTGCCTTTGGGCATGCCGCTCTCTCCCTTGTCATAGTTGCTGCCCGCTTGGGTGCGGCAGCCCGGCGTCGTTGTCTGGATCGATAGACTGAGCGCCGGTGGTCGGAGACAGTGGTCGATATCAATAACGTAGCGCCCCTGATATGCCATCCGACAGGCCATCGGGCAAGCCTCGCCATTGCGCGGGACCCCGCGCGCGGCGGACAAAATAGCGAAAATCTGCTAGGATAGGGCGATCAAAACAGCCAAGGGGAGGGCGATATGACTTATGTGACAATCACCACCTGGGAAAATGCCGATGGGGTCGATTATGACCTGACCATCCAGAGTATTACGGAAAAACGCCTGCCCGCGCTGCGGGAATTGGGTGCGACCCGTGTGACCGTGGTGCGCACCAGCGAGCGCACAAGCGCTGCGATCAGCGAATGGCCCGATGCCGCCACCCGCGATGCCGCCGAAACCGCCATTGCCGCCGTGCGCAGCAAAGTGCAGTCCGAGGATTTTTCACGCATGACCGGAGAAATGAAGGGAGAGGTCGTCGCCGAAGTGTAGGATGGGTGTGACCACCCATCCCGAGCTCTTACTCTGCCGATTCAGGCGAGTTGGATGTTTGTCGCGCTTTCGCGGCCGTCACGGCCTGCTTCGACGTCAAACGTCACTTTCTGGTTGTCGGCAAGGCCGGTCAGGCCTGCGCGCTCGACAGCGCTGATGTGGACGAAAACGTCCTTGCCACCGGTTTCCGGTGCGATGAAGCCGAAGCCTTTGGTGGTGTTGAACCATTTCACGGTGCCATTGGCCATATCCGTGGTCTCCTGTTTTGATCTGTTGCCCGCGTCAGTGCGGCAACCCGGCGTAGTCGGTCTGGATCGATAGACTGAATGCCGTGTGAAGGAGACAGTGGGTCGAAAAAGAATAACGTAGCGCGTTTTACATGGGCGCGAACCGGTTGGATTGCAAGAGATTTTGCGCAACCCACGACAAAGCGGCGGTTTCCCCCGTCATTTGGGCAAACCGAGGCGCGGCGCGGGCATTTGCCCCGCCGATTTGTCTGTGTGTTTCTCTGTCTTTCCGGTTGGGCCAAGGAAAGTGGCGGCGCCGCCAATGCGGAAGGTGGGACGGGGTGATTCCCCGCGCCATGAAGCTGTCATATGCGCCCCTTGTGCCAGAAGGGGCCCGTTTCCTGTTGGGCCGGGGTGTCAGACCCGGACCGATGTCGCGACGGAGGGGAGTTTTGCCCGTAGTCGGTTAAGGGGCGGTGAGCAGGGCGCGCGGTGCTCCGGGTTGGCCTTTGGTGGCCTGAGCGCCACGGGCGCGCTAGACTGCCTGTATTTCCTGACCCCGAATTGAGGATTTCCAGATGTCCGCACCGCATGTCGTCACTGTGATTGGCACTTTCTCGATCCCTACCGAAAACGCCGCCGCCTTCCGCGAAAACTGTGCCGCCATGGTGGCGTTACGCGACAAAGAACCGGGCCATCTGGCCACGGCCTATGGCTTCGGCGCTGATGGCATGGCGGTCTCGCGTGAGGATTATGAAAGTGCCGAGGCGGTTCTGCAGCATATGCAGGTGGGTAGCCATATTTTCGAGAGCACCCGGGCGCTGGTCACGATCACCGGTGTTGAGCTGCATGGGCCTGCGGATGAGCTCGACAAGCTACGCGATCTATTCGGCACCATGTCGCCCCGGTACTTCGTCACGGAATACGGGTTCAGGCGCTAGAATCGCTTATTGGGGATGTCGCGGCCCTGAGTGCAGGGCCGCGACCGAAACTGTGTCAGAGCATCTGATAGCTGACCGGCACAAAGCGGAAACCATCGCCGCGTTGTTCGACAAAACCGGCGGCGGGGAAGGGCATGTGATAGCCGATCATCGGCACCCGGTCGGCGGCCAGCATGCCCAGCACATCGCGGCGGGACTGGGTGGCGGCGGCCTTGTCCATGTCGAAGGTGACCTCCCATTCGGGATGGGCGAAGGACCAGACATAGTGGTTGGCCAGATCGGCGGTCAGCACCAGTTGCTGCCCGCCGCTATCCAGCAGATAGACCATATGGCCCGGCGTATGGCCAAAGGCCGCTTTGGCGGTGATGCCCGAGGCGACACTGCCGCCATCTTCGATAAAGCTCATCTTCTCGGCCATCGGCGTGACATTGGCCTTGACCATGTCGCCCACGCGGTTGCCCTCATCAGCCTTGGCCCAGAAATCATACTCGTTTGATGCGGTCACATAGCGGGCATTGGCAAAGGTCGGTGCGCCCTCGGTCATCATACCGCCGATATGGTCGGGATGCATATGGGTCAGCACCACCACGTCGATCGCATCCGGGCTGACGCCCACCGCGTCCAGCGCGGTGACGATTCCGCCCTGGCCGAGCCCGGTGTCAAACAGAACGAGTTCGCCGCCCGCATCCACCAGCGTGGGCGTAAAGAAGAACTGCGCGCTGTCGGCGGGGATGAAGTTTTCTTCGGAGACCCTTTTGAAGTCTTCGTCCGACGCGCCGCCGCCGAAGATCTCTTGGGCGTCATCCCGCATGACGCTCCCATCCAGCAATGTGGTGACCGTCATGTCGCCCAGCTTGAAGGTGCGCGCCACCGGTGTAGCGGCCTTGCCGCCATGGCTTGCAGCCAGTGATGGGGTGGCGATTGCTGCGGCGGGCAGGGCGGCGGCGGATGCAATGGCCGCGCGGCGGGTGAGTTTGAGCGTCATGGTCTTCCTCCTGTTGGTGGCTTTCTTCGCCAGATAGGTCGCGAATCCGGACTTCCCAGCCCTGTTTTATCGCATCTATGTGATCGCGGCACAGAATGATAAAAACTTAATCTATGACGCAGAACAAAACCCTCCCGACCGGCGCTGATGTGAACGTGTTTCTGGACGCGGTGGAGCCCGCCTCCAAAGCTGCGGACGCGCGGGTGCTGGACAAGCTGTTTCGCCAGGTGACCGGGTTCGAACCGGTGATGTGGGGGCCGACTATTGTGGGCTATGGCCGCTATCACTATCGCTATGCTTCGGGGCGCGAGGGCGACTTTCTCGCCACCGGGTTTTCACCGCGCAAGGCGGCCCATTCGATCTATATCATGCCAGGCTACGCGGATTTCGGGCCAATCCTGTCACGATTGGGCAAACACAAGACGGGCCGGTCCTGCCTTTATGTGAACAAGCTGGCGGATATCGATCTGGACGTTCTGGGCGAACTTATCCGGGCCGGGCTGCGCGATCTGGAGCGTCACTGGCCGGTCGCGCCGAGCTGAGGCGCGGGCCGCGGCATGCGCGTCCTGTTTGCCATGGATGCCCGATAGTCACAGGTTGATCACGGCGTTGGCGCACAATGTTGGATTGTGCGACCTCTGTCGCTTACTACTTGGGCATCCGTAGCGCTCTGGTCACAACGGACGTCATCGCGGGTACCGAGGATAGCGCAGAGAGGTCGAGCCGTGCAGATACCAGCCCCGATTGAACGCATCAGCGCGTTCATCAGCCAGTTCTTTGTTGTCTTTGTGATCATTTCCGCCCTTTGGAGTTGGAACAGCCCGCAGGCTTTTGCCTGGGCAAGCGACAAGATCCCGCTGCTGCTGGGCATCCTGATGTTCGGGGCCGGCGCAACGCTGACGGTGGATGAGTTCAAGGAGGTGGGAAAACACCCGCTTTATGTCCTCGCCGCCGTCGCATCGCAATTCATCATGATGCCGCTTCTGGCCTTCTTTCTGGTCGAACTGGTTGATCTGCCTGACGTGGTTGCGTTTGGCGTGATCCTAGTCGGGGCGTGCCCGGGCGGGATCGCCTCGAATGTGATCACCCTGATGGCACGGGGCGACGTGGCCCTGTCGGTCTCGATCACCTCGGTTTCGACTCTGCTATCGCCGATCATGACGCCGCTGCTAGTCATCCTGCTGACTGGTTCGGATATCGACGTGGCACCGTTCGATCTGTTCCGCTCCATCGTGATGATCATCATCGTACCAATCAGTCTCGGACTCATCGCCCGGATGATCTTTGGACCCAATCTGGCCGATCTGATGAAGGTGCTGCTGCCGGTGATGAGCACTTTTTCCATCATGAGCCTGACCGGTGCCACTGTAGGCGCAAACAAAGAGGTCATCGCATCCGTCAGCAACGTGATCGTCTTTGTCGTCATCGCCCATAATGTGCTGGGCTATCTCGGAGGCTACGGGGTTGCCCGGCTGGTCGGCCTGCCATCGCGCCAGCGCAAATCTTATTGCTTTGAGATTGGGATGCAGAACTCGTCGCTGGCGGTTGCGCTGGCGACCTTGCATTTTGCACCAGCCGCTGCGGTTGCCGCCGCCATCTTCGGCGTCTGGCATAATATCTCGGGTCCCGCTCTGGCCTCGCTCTGGGCGTGGCGCGATGCAAAGCGCGGCATAACCGACTAGTGGACGGGTCCGTTGCTGGACAAAGCGGTGTGGCTGTGACAACAGACGCGCCAACAGGAGACACCCATGACCACCACCCGTTTCGCCCCCTCGCCCACCGGCTATATCCATGTGGGCAACCTGCGTACCGCGCTGATGAACTATCTGATCGCCCGCAAGGCCAGCGGCACGTTCATCTTGCGCATCGACGACACCGACCCGGAGCGGTCGAAGGAAGAATATGTCGACGCCATCAAACAGGATATGGAGTGGCTGGGCCTGCACTGGGACCGGATCGAGCGGCAGTCTGAGCGGCTGGACCGCTATGCCGAGGCTGCGGACAAGTTGCGCGGGATGGGGCGGTTCTATGAGGCGTTCGAGACGCCGACCGAGCTGGACCTCAAGCGCAAGAAGCAACTTAACATGGGCAAGCCGCCGGTCTATGACCGCGCCGCCCTCAGCCTGAGCGACGATGAGAAAGAGGCGCTGCGCGCCGAACGTGGCAATGGGGTCTGGCGCTTCAAGCTGGATCAGGAACGGATCAACTGGAGCGACGGCATTCTGGGCGAAACCTCGATCGATGCCGCATCCGTGTCCGACCCGGTGCTGATCCGGGGCGATGGGCAGGTGCTCTATACGATTGCCTCGGTGGTGGACGATACCGAGATGGGCGTCACCGATGTGGTGCGCGGCTCGGACCACGTGACCAACACAGCAACCCAAATCCAGATCATCGAGGCACTGGGCGGTACTTGTCCGCGCTTTGCCCACCACTCGTTGCTGACCGGCCCGCAGGGCGAGGCCTTGTCCAAGCGTCTGGGCACCTTGGCGCTGCGCGATCTGCGCGAGGCGGGCGTGCAGCCGATGGCGCTGCTCAGTCTGATGGCGCGGCTGGGGTCTTCGGACCCGGTCGAGTTGCGCAGTGACATGAGTGAGTTGGTCGAAGGCTTCGACATCACCCGCTTTGGCGCGGCCCCCACCAAGTTTGACGTGCAGGACCTCTATCCTCTGACCGGTCGGTATCTGCAGTCGCTGCCGCTCTCGGCGGTGGCCGATGCCGTTGCGGGGCTGGGCGTGCCGCTGGATATTGCCGAGCCGTTCTGGCTGATGGCACGCGAGAACATCACCACGTTGAACGATCTGGCAAGCTGGTGGGCGCTGTGCCGCGACGGGGCCGAACCGCTGATCGCGGACGAAGATACCCATTTCATCGCGCAGGCCATGACATTGCTGCCCGAGGGACCGCTCGGCCCCGATAGCTGGGGGGAATGGACCTCCGCCGTGAGAGAGGCGACGGGCCGCAAGGGTAAGGGGCTGTTCATGCCGCTGCGCAAGGCGCTCACGGGGATGGAGCGCGGGCCGGAGATGGCCACGCTGCTGCCGCTTCTGCAAGTGATCCGCGCGCGGGCGTAGTCCTAGCCGGTCTTGCGCAGAACCATCCGCAGGCCCAAACAGGCTAGCTCAATCTCGGCGGGGAACCGGCGAGTGAGCATCGCCCGGTCCTGCGCCGACAGCTTTCGGTGATCAAACGCGCCATGCGAGGTCGCCTCCAGCCAGTCGAAAAGAGCTTGGAGATTCTCGTAGCGTAGTGGCGTCTCGGGCCAGTCCAGCTTCTCGATCGCAAGCGCGTGAGGAGCGATCAAAGCGCGCCAGCCGACCTCGTCCAGATAGACGTTTTCCCCGAGCGCTTTGGCGCCTTCCGGCATCATGAGCAACAACTCGATCAGGGTTTCGATCGGTGCGCCGAGGAACTCGGTGACCATGCGCCCGCCCGGGCGCAGAACCCGCTCGATTTCGCTGAACAGGCGGTTTTGGTCCAGCACCCAATGCAGCGTATAGTTCGAATAGATGAGGTCAATGCTGCCATCGGACACCATCGACAGATCTTCGGCTTTTGTCTGAACGAAACGTATCGTCGGGAAGCTTGCGCCAAATTGCGCGCGGGCCTGCGCAAGGCGCTGCGGGTCGGGATCGATGGCGGTTAACTGACCGCTGGCTCCGATCCTTCGGGCCAATTCAGCGGTCAGCTCTCCGGTACCGCATCCCAGGTCGAGCACATGTTCGCCGTCCTTTGGTGCGGCGGTCTCGATCAAGCAGGTGCCCCGGTCTCGCTGCCAATGGCTGACCTCGGAATAGAGCTTCGCAAGTTTGCGCGTATCGCGCGACGATCCCGCCGGGGCGTCTTTCATATCGTACCTCCCCGGCGGGTTTCGCAAGCGCTGCTCGACTGGGCAGGCACCCTAGTTGAACCAGCTATCCACCGTCTCTGCATTCGCTTCCACCCAGGCCTTGGCGAACTCTGCCGGGTCCTGGTTTTCCACCGCCAGCGCATAGGTCATTGCCGATAGCGTGTCGGTGTCCAGTGAAACATTGCTTAACATCGCCGCCACTTCGGGCTGGTCGGCCTCAAGAGACGCCGCATAGCCGATATTGAGCGAGGCGGTGTCCCAGGCGACGCCCGCTGTCGATTTTTCCAGCCAGCCCGGCGTGGGCGAGGGTGGTACAATCACCCATTTGCTCGCGTCATAGGCGGGTTCGTCCAGAACCACCAGATCGTGACTTACAAACATGTGATGCGGGGTGTAGCAGAAGAAGACGATATCCCTGTCCGCCTCGATCGCGGCCTCGACATCGGCGAGCGCTGCGGCTTCCTCCATCACCTTCAGGTCCATGGTCTTGTCGTACCCATAAGACCGGGCGCGGATCTGTTCGATCGGGGTTGATCCCCAACCTTCCGCACCGATCCAGACCTCGCCTTTGCCATTGCCGTCAGTGTCAAAAAGCTTGGCCATATCCGGGTTGCGCAACTGCTTGATATCGGTGATCCCGGTTCTGTCTGCAGTGCCTTTGGAGACGCACATCGCCTGCGTCCCTTCGGCGGCGTGGGGCTTTAATTTGATCGACTTCTTGCCGTCGACATATTGCCGTTTGAGGTGGTCGAGATTGGGCATCCACGCTTCGGGATGGACATGGATCGTCCCGGCATCCATCCCCTCGAATACGGCGGTGTTGGACCCGTCCTGAAGCGCCACCTCCAGGTCGAGCCTGTCCTCGACTGCGACTTTCAGGATATGCGCCGTTGCCTGAACAGAAGGCCAGTTCGGCACGCCGATCACCACATCCGCTGCCATCACGGCGGGCGCATGGGATATCAGCGCAGCCGCGCAGCAAAGTGTCATCAGTTTGTTGGGAAACATCTCGAACTCCTCTGTGAAAGGGTTGTCGATCAACGAAAGGAGCCGGATTCGCATCCATCACATCAATCGCTTATATCCCGATGATACTTAATTCGCGGTTGGATTGCCACGGCGTGTATCGATGGCTGTCTGGCAGGGGTAGCGCGCTTGCCGCCTCAGAGCGTTTCGACCAGATCCACCCCGATCCGCGCCAACCGGTCATCGACAAAGCGGATCTCCTCGGCGCTCAGCGCCTGATGGCGGGCATAGCGCGGGGCCGCGCGGTCGTTCAGCACCGGCCCGGTCCAGCCATCGGTGGTGGCGATAAAGCGGTCGACACCCTCTGGCCCATAGACCCGCAAATAACCTTGAAACACCACGTCGAGGTAGCTCAGCACAATAGGATGGGCTGCCGTTGCAGGCGCGTGCTGATGTTCGGGCACCGCATAGACCGCGATCTCGACCGGTTTGCTCAGCGGATGCGAGATCGCCTCGGTTGCGGCGATCCGGTCATAGGCCCATTCGCGTTCATCCAGCGCCTGCCAGTCATCACCCGGCACATGGGCGATCATGCCATCGATCTCGGCCTGCGGGTCGGGGATCGCGGTCAGAAAGGCCACCGGGCGCAGATCGGTATGCCGCCAGGCCCGCCGCCAGCCGCGCAGCGTGGCGCGCTGGGGGTCGGGAAAGTCATGGGTGGCGGTGTTCACCAGGCTACCATAGCCAAAGAAATAAGGGTCTGCCATCGATTGTACCATGCGCAAGTTGGCGATTGATGTATGTCAAACCGGTATTTTGCCGCTTGTGCAATACAGGTGCATCACTTTCTCGCGAGGATTTCCGATGCGCATCACCAAACGGACGAATATCGCCATTCGATTGCTGATGTATTGTGCGGCGCATCGCGACCGGCTGGTTACCAAATCCGAAGTGGCTGCAACCTGCAACATCTCGGAAAACCATCTGGCGCATGTGATCAATCAACTCGGCCAGCTTGACATCCTGCGCACGGTACGCGGCCGCAACGGTGGCCTGGCGCTGGCGGTTGCGCCGGACCAGCTGCGCATCGGTCAGGTGTTCCGTCAGATCGAGGGCGATCTGCCGATTGCCGAGTGCTTTGCCGATGCCGACAATTCCTGCCCGCTGACCCAGGCCTGCCGCCTGCGTGTCGCACTACAAAACGCCGCCGAGGTCTTCTATGCCTCGCTGGATGAGATCACGCTGGATGCGCTGGTCTGTGATAACACCGACCTCTTGCGCCTGCTGCAACCGGTTCCTTGCAGCCGCAACACTACTCGCGCGCCCGCAGAACCCGGGCGGGGCGGGCCGACAAGGGACCCCATGCAAAGCAGAGCCCGGCCAGAAGCGTTGCAAGAATGCCGCCTGTGACAATGGCCAGCGCCGAGGGCCAGATCACCACGAATCCGGTATCCAGCACATAGTGGCTGACGGCCCAGCCGCCGGTGATGCCCGCTGCAAGCGCCACAATCCCGGCCGCGGCCCCCAAGAGCGCCGAGCGCAGCGCAAAGCTGAGCAGGATGCGTCGTCGCGTTGCCCCCAGCGTCTTGAGCAAGGCGGCCTCATAGGTGCGCGCCGAAACCGCCGCTGCGGCTGCGCCGATCAGCACCAGAAACCCGGTGGCCAGCGCCGCCGAGGCCCCGAGCGAGGTGGCCGCCGCCAGCCCTGACAGCACCTCGGCCACGCGGTTGATCGCGTCACGCACCCGGATCGCAGTGATGTTGGGATATTGCCCGGCCAGATCGCGCAGGATCGCGGCCTCGGCCTGGGGTTCGGCATAGACGGTTGCGATCACGCTATGAGGCGCGGCGGACAGGGCGGCGGGGTTCATCGACAGGACAAACCCCATCCCGGCGGTCGAGAAATCGACCTCGCGGAACGAGGTGATCTCGGCGGTGATATCGCGGCCAAGGATGTTGATCGTCAGCGTGTCCCCCAGGTTCAGGCCCATCTCGGCGGCCTCTTCGGCGGCAAAGCTGATCAGCGGCGGCCCGGTATAATCGGCGGGCCACCACTCGCCCGCGGTCAATCGTATGTTTTCGGGCAGCTCGGCGGAATAGGTCACGCCCCGGTCACCCTGCACCACCCAGTGATCGCCCGCCACCTCGCGGGCGGGTTTGCCGTTGATCTGGGTGATGATACCGCGCAGCATCGGTGCGCTTTCCACCCGGCTGACGGCGGGGTCACTGTCCAGCCGCGCGTTGAACCCCGCCATCTGGTCTTTCTGGATATCGACGAAGAAATAGCTCGGCGCGATATCGGGCAGGTTGCCCGAGATGGCCCGGCGCAGATTGCCGTCGATCTGGCCCACGGCGGCCAGCACCGACAGGCCAAGCCCCAGTGAGAGCACCACCGCGCCCGCGCCCTCGCCAGAGCCCGAGATCGCCGCCAGCGCCCATCGCAGCGCCGGGCGACCCTGCGCGCGCGGCTTGGCGGCGCGGGCCGCGCGGCGCACGCCAAGCGCGGCAAGCGACAGCGCCAGCAGCGCACCGGCAAGCCCGCCAGCCGTCCAGAGTGTCAACCAGGCCGAGCCGCTGAACCATGCCGCCAGCCAGACCAGCGCGGCGAGCCCGATCAGCGTCGCAAGGATGTAGCGCGCGCGTGGCACGCCGTGCAGCCCGGTCATGGCATCACGAAACAGGGTTGCAGGCCGGATCTGTTCGGTCCGGGCCAACGGCCAGAGCGTGAAGATCAGCGCGGTCAGCATCCCGTAGAGCGCGGCTTCGACCAGCGGGGCGGGGTAGATCGTGAACTCCGCCGGGATCGGCAGGCGCGATGCGATCAGCGAGCCAAAGGCCAGCGGCGCGCCCGCCCCGATGATTAGCCCGATTGTGATGCCCAGCAGCGACAGTACGCCGATCTGGATGAAATAGACCTGAAACACCGTGACGCGGTCTGCGCCCAGCGTGCGCAGCGTGGCGATGGTGGCGGTCTTGTCGCCCAGATAGGCGCGTACGGCGGCGGATACCCCGATGCCGCCCACCGCCAGCCCCGACAGGCCGACAAGGATCAGGAATGCGCTCAACCGGTCGACAAATTCGGAAATCCCCGGCGCGCCATTGCGGGCATCGGTCCAGCGCAGGCCCGAATTCTCGAACGCCGCGCGCGCTTGTTGGGCCGTGGCCGCCAGATCGGTCGCTTCGGGCAGGTCCAGACGGTATTTGGTCGAATAGAGCGTCCCCGGTTCCAGCAGGCCCGACTCCGCCAGGCTTGCCGTGCGCAGCAAGGTGCGCGGGCCCAGCCGGAACCCGTCGGCTGCGCCATCGGGTTCATGTTCGATGGCGGCGCTCAGAATGAACTCCTGCGTGCCCAGCCGGAACCGCTCGCCCACCGCAAGCCCCAGCCGGTCGATCAGCACCCGCTCCATCACCGCGCCGGGCGTGCCGTTTTCGCCCGCCAGCGCGGTGTCGAGCGGCAGGTCGGGGTCCAGCCGCACCGTGCCGATCAGCGGATAGGCGTCATCCACCGCCTTGACCTGCGTCAGCGCGCGGGTGGGCGTGTCGCCCCCAGCCACCGCCATCGAGCGGAAATCGACCACCTCGGAGACGGTGTTGGCCCTGTCCTCCATCCACGCGCGCTCCTCCTGCGAGGCGAAGCGATAGGTGAATTCCATCTCGGCATCGCCACCAAGCAGCGCGGCGCCTTCGCGCGACAGTCCGGCGTCAATGCCCGAGCGGATCGAGCCGACCGCAGCGATTGCGGCCACCCCAAGCGCAAGACAGGCCAGAAAGATACGGAAGCCCCGGACCCCGCCGCGCAGCTCGCGCCTCGCGATCCGGGCGGCTGTTGTCAGGCTCATTCCGCCGCCTCGCGGGCAGCGTCGGCAACGATGCGACCATCGCGCAGCCGGACCACCCGGTCGCAGCGGTCGGCCAGCGAATGGCTGTGGGTCACCAGCACCAGCGTCGCGCCATGTCGGTCGCGCAGATCAAAGAGCAGGTCCATGATCGCGCCGCCATTGGCCTCATCCAGATTGCCGGTCGGCTCATCGGCCAGCAGGATCGCCGGGCGCGGGGCAGAGGCGCGGGCTAGCGCCACGCGCTGCTGCTCGCCGCCTGAAAGCTGCGCCGGATAGTGATCCAGCCGGTGCGACAACCCGACCGCCTCCAGCTCGGCCTTGGCGCGGTGCAGGGCATCGCGCTCGCCTGCCAGTTCCAGCGGGGTCGCCACGTTTTCCAGCGCGGTCATGGTCGGGATCAGATGAAAGCTCTGAAACACCACGCCCATCCGGTCGCGCCGGAAGCGGGCCAGCGCATCTTCGTCCAGCGCGCTCAGATCCTGACCCAGCGCGGTGACCGTTCCAGAGGTCGCGCGTTCCAGCCCGCCCAGCAGCATCAGCAACGAGGATTTGCCCGATCCCGACGGCCCCACAAGGCTCAGGGTTTCGCCGCGCGGCACTTGCAAATCGATACCGCGCAGAATTTCTACCAGCCCCGCATTGCCATCCAGCGACAAACACGCATTTTCTAGGTGGAGTACGGGGTCGGTCATGGAAGGGTCCTATGGCGGTTTCAATGGGATATGGAGTGGTTGGCACGATGCGCAAGGTTCTGATGAGCAGTCTCTTTTGCCTCTGCGGCTTTATGGCCACGGCAGAGCCGGTGCAGATCGTGGCGCTGGGCGACAGCCTGACCCAGGGTTATGGGCTGGTGCCCGAGCAGGGTTTTGTTCCGCAACTGCAAAACTGGCTATCCGGGCAGGGCGTCGAGGTCGAGGTGATCAATGCAGGTGTGTCCGGTGACACCACCGCCGGGGGCGCTGCGCGCATTGATTGGGCACTGACGCCCGAGGTGGATGCGATGATCGTGACGCTGGGCGGCAATGACCTGCTGCGCGGGTTGGACCCGGCAGAAGCGCGCAAGAACCTGACGGTGATTCTTGAGGCCGCGCGCGCGGCAGAGGTCCCCGTTTTGCTGATCGGCATGGACGCACCAAGCAATTACGGGCCGGATTACAAACAGGCCTTTGATGCGATCTATCCTGATCTTTCGGCGCAATTTGGCGCGCTTTATGCCGAGGATTTCTTTGCCGGGCTGGATGCAGACACCCCGGCGCAGGCGCGCGCCTTTATGCAACCCGACGGTATTCACCCCAATGCCGAAGGTGTGGCGCGGATTGTGGCGGCCCTTGGCCCGCAGGTTGCGGAATTGGCGGAACTGGCCGAAGATCAGGGCAACTGACCCACGGCAACTCGCCCCGGCACCGGAGCCCTGCATGCCCGGACGTTTCTTTTTGACCACCCCCGTCGCGCGGGTAGCGCAGGCGTTTGGCGTGCCCGACCCGAGCGCGGCAGACGGTGCGCGCCGCAATATCCAGCCGGGGCAGGAGGTCTGGGTGCTGACCCTGGACGGGCTGCAGCGGATGCGCTGGGGGATCATCCCGGTGGGGCGGGTCAATGCGCGCGGTCGCCCGGTGATGGAGACGATTATCAACGCGCGTTCGGAAACTGTGTTTGACAAATCCGCCTTCGAGGGGGTGCGCCGCGTCGTGATCCCGGTGGATGGCTGGTACGAATGGACCGGCAAGACCCGGCGCAAGACCGCCTGGCGGCTCTCGGCGCGCGATGGCGGGCTGCTGCTCTTTGCCGGGATTGCCGATGTCTGGACCGCGCCCGGCGGGCGGGTGTTGCATCAGGTGGCGGCAGTGACCTGTGAGCCCAATGCGGATGTGCGGGATATTCACCATCGCATGGGGGTGATCCTGGCGCAGAAGGATGTAGGGCTTTGGCTGGGAGCGTCCGAAGAGGCGGCGCGGGACCTGATGCGGCCTTTGCCGGACGGCGTGTTGCAGATCGAGCCAGCGGAGGATGTCGACTGGTCGGGAGCGTAAGCGCTAAAACCCGCGCTCAAGCTGTTCCAGTTCCGCGCGCGTATAGCTCTGGGCGATGACACCGTCATCTCCGGGCTGAAAGAACGGGTCCTGCGGCAGACAGTTCAGCCCGCAGAGCTGGGTTACCCGCCCGGCGCGGCTGTCGATGAACCAGAGCCGCCCGCCCGGCGTGGCGACAAAGCCGTTGACCCGTTCGCGCCGGTCGCTGTCGATATCGATGACGGTGGGAAACTCGGCGGGCACATCGGGGTCATAGGACCCATGCGTATGCATCGAAGCGAGCAGCGTTGATCCCGGCAGCGGCAATTCCGGTGTGCAGCCATCATGCCCGCCCCGGACCATTTCGGAAAACCCGAGGCTGTCATCCGGCAAGCGCAGCAGATAGCCGCAATATTCCACATCGGTCGCAAAAGACAGCGCCTGCATCTCGGCAAAGCGCATCTTGACCGCCGCGACCTCTGCCGGGGTCGGGGTCGCGGGGTCTGTGGGAATCTGCCCGACCGTGCAGCCGACACAGAACAGCATCAGCAGCGTGGCCCGGACGGGATATGGCAGGGCAGGGATCAGAGCACCGTGACCACGGTTCCGATCGGCACCCGCTCATAAAGGTGGACCACATGTTCGTTCAGCATGCGGATGCAGCCGTTCGAGACCGCATGGCCGATGGTCTGCGGCTGGGTGGTGCCGTGGATGCGGAAATAGGTGTCGACCCCGTTCTGGAACAGGTAGAGCGCGCGCGCGCCCAGCGGATTATCCGCGCCGCCCGGCTGGATATAATCATTGTCGACGAATTTGGCATAGGCCACCGGATCGCGTTCGATCATCTCGGGCGTGGGGCGCCAGGTGGGCCATTCCTTCTTGACGTCGATGGTGGCGGTGCCGGTGAATTCCAGCCCGGCCTTGCCGACACCGCAGCCATAGCGCAGCGCCTTGCGCGGCTCGGTGACGTAATAGAGATAGAAAGAGCGCGGCAGCACCAGCAACTGACCCGGCAGGTACTCTTTCTTGATGCGCACTTCTTGCGGGGTCGGGTCAAATACGGCGGGTTCTTTGGCTAATGTGATCTGTGGCAGGGCGGTGGCCGCTGCGGTTGCCAGAAATGTACGGCGGGAAAGCATTTGGTTCTCGTCGGTTGATGTCGATAGGCCACAAGTGTTGCGAGGGCGCAGCCTTCGGTCAACTGTTCTGCATATATTCCGGCAGCAATCGCGGAATTGTGTGGTCCGCCTGCACCTTAAGCGCGATCTGAGACCCGTTTTGGTCGGTGCTCGCGTGGTCGCCGGGCAGGGATTGTCTCAGGAACCGCTTCGATCCAGCAGCGGGTCAGACAGCAGTTCCTCGACAAAAAAACTGAGCAATTGCAGCCGGCCGCTGACCCCGGCCTTCTTGTAGATCGCCGCACTTTGGGCCTTGATCGTGCCTTCCTTTGTCTGACGCAGGGCGGCGATCTCGGCCACTGACAGCCCCTTGATCGACAGCATCGCGACATCGCGTTCAGCCGCGCTCAGGCGCCATTCGTCAAACTGCCGGTCGATCACATCCGCAAAGGCGCCGCTGGCCACCGCGATCTGGCGCTGCATCTGTTTTTCGCGCGCCCGCTGGGTTCGGATCAGCGAGATTGTGGCCATCAGACCACCGATCAGGGCCAGCGCCAGAACCATCTCGAACTGGTGCAAATGCCTGAATCCGGGCGCCTCGCCCCCGGTCCAGTCCATCACGGCATCAACCAGAAAGAAGGTGGCGCAGAGCCCCTGCACCACCAGAAGAAGCCAGAGCAATGACGTTTGTTTATTCTGCATCCGGCTCCCTTGGGTCTAGCGCGTGTTAGTCGTCGTCTTCCTCCTCCATCTCGATGGCGGTCACCACGCCATCGGTCAGGTTCAGGACCAGTTCAGTCTCGACGCCATCTTTCACAAGTTCAACCTCGATCTCGCCATCCTCGAACTCGATCTCTTCCACCACATAGCCCTGCGCCTCCATCGCGGAGCGGATGGCGGCCTCGTCCGTGCCCAGTTTGTCGCCGAGCGATACGTTGGCCATCGCCAAGGCGGGGGCGGCGGCGATCAGGGCGGTGAGGGTCAGTGTCTTGAGCGTTTCCATATCGCATCTCCTTCATGCTGCGTGTTTGATGAGGCCGACCTGTGCAGCGCGCCGGGGGGTTGCGATTGGATTTCGGTTGGTTTTGGGGTCTATTGGACCAAGGTTTATGCTCGATTTCCGTCAAGTATCGACACGATAGCGGGGCATCCAAACCTTCGGAGTAAGCACGTGATCGAAATCAGACCCGCTTATCCGCAAGACCTTGATGCCTATTACCGGATCTCGCTTCGAACGGGGCATTTGGGGCGAGATGCCGGTGCGCTCTATGAAGACCCAAAACTGATGGGTCATATCCATTCCGCGCCCTATTTGCTGTTCTCACGTGCGCTCTGTGTGTCATTGCTCGCCGAGGGTCAGGTTGCGGGCTTTTGCGTGGGTACGATAGACACTGTCGCCTTCGCGGAGTGTCTGGAACGAAGCTGGTGGCCCTCGCTGCGGGCGTCCTATCCGATGCCCGACATCACCCGTAGCGACCGCTGGACACCGGATGAAAAACGCATTGCGACGCTGCATCGGCCCAAAGAGGTGCCTCGCGACATCGTTGATCGCTACCCGGCCCATGTTCACATGAACCTTCTGCCAGAGTGTCAGGGCAGGGGTTGGGGCACACGGTTGCTGAAAAAGTGGCTTCGCATGTCCCGCTCAATGGGTGTTCGCGCCATACATCTGGGCGCCAATCCGGGAAATGATCAAGCCATTGGATTCTGGCGCAGCCAGGGCTTTGAACATATCCCGGTGGCGGGCGATCAGCGCACGTGCTGGATGGCACAGGAGGTTTCGGAAGATGAGCATGGATAAGATTGTAGGCTCCCCGATCCGGAAGTTAATAGCGCTTACCGTCATCCTGCTGATCGCACTGATCGGCTACAGGTTGATCTTTCCTGATCGCAGCCCGCCTACGATTTACGTCGCTTTTGCTGAGGGCACCGAATTCAACGATGATGCACGCGAAGAGCTTGGCGTTTCGCTTGGACTTGATCGACAGTCGAGGCGCAACCTGTTGCTCGGGCAGAGTGAATTCATGATCGTGACCCGGTTGCAGGACCTGGAACCGCAACTCGCGGATATGGGCGGTCAAAAGGGGGAACTGCTGGTTCTGTTCCTGCTCGCGCCGCCTATTGGCGAGAGCCAGAAGCTTTTGCGTCAGCATATGGAACACCAAGGGATCGGGCTGCCCAAGGGGCGGGAGAGGGCGCGTGTCGTCCCTGCTATCGAACCCTTCACGCAGGACCTTGCCATGTCTGAGATCTGCGACGCTGCAATCTATGCGCGCGACGTGTTCAATGGCCTTGCGATTTTGGTTCGAGATCCCGGACAGGATGTGCCCGGAGTTTATAATCAAGCCTGCGGGTGTCTGTCCGACTAAGATATCTGGTGGTCGGCGTAAATTGGCAGACATGCGCAAAAGCGGTATCAGATGGCCCTTTTGCCGGAACGGAACACAAAAAAGGCCCCGATGTCGCCACCGGAGCCTTTGAATTCTGAAAGGAGGATCAGGGCGGCGGGTTACTCTGCGCTTGCCTCTTTCTTTTCTTTCTTCTCGGGCACGACCTCTTCGCCGGTTTCCTGATCGACCACTTTCATCGACAGGCGCACCTTGCCACGATCATCAAAGCCCAGCAGCTTGACCTTCACTTCCTGACCTTCCTTCAGAACGTCGGAAGGGTGGTTCAGGCGGCGGTTTTCGATCTGGGAGACGTGCACCAGACCGTCGCGCTTGCCAAAGAAGTTCACGAAGGCGCCGAAATCAACGATCTTGACGACCTTGCCGGTATAGATCGCGCCTTCTTCGGGCTCTGCCACGATCGCGTGGATCATGTCATAGGCCTTCTGGATGGCGTCGCCGTTGGGCGAGGCGATCTTGATCACGCCATCGTCGTTGATATCGACCTTGGCGCCGGACACTTCGACGATCTCGCGGATCACCTTGCCGCCCGAGCCGATCACTTCGCGGATCTTGTCGGTGGGGATGTTCATGGTTTCGATGCGCGGGGCGTGGACCGAGAATTCGTTGGTCTCGGAGATCGCCTTGCCCATCTCGCCCAGGATGTGAATCCGGCCGTCCTTGGCTTGCGCCAGAGCTTTTTCCATGATCTCGGGCGTGATGCCTGCGACCTTGATGTCCATCTGCAACGAGGTGATGCCGTTTTCGGTCCCCGCCACCTTGAAGTCCATGTCGCCCAGGTGGTCTTCGTCACCCAGAATGTCGGAAAGGATCGCGTAAGAGCCGTCGTCTTCCAGGATCAGACCCATGGCGACACCGGCAACCGGGGCTTTGAGCGGAACGCCCGCATCCATCATCGACAGCGACCCACCGCAGACCGACGCCATGGAAGACGAGCCGTTGGATTCGGTGATTTCCGACACCACGCGGACGGTGTAGGGGAAGTCGGTCGCAGCAGGCAGAACCGCCTGCAACGCGCGCCATGCCAGCTTGCCGTGACCCACTTCGCGACGGCCCGGAGGGCCCACGCGGCCCACTTCACCAACCGAATAGGGCGGGAAGTTGTAATGCAGCAGGAAGTTGGATTTGAAGTTGCCATGCAGCGCGTCGATGAACTGCTCATCGTCGCCGGTGCCCAGCGTGGTCACCACGAGGCCTTGGGTTTCACCACGAGTGAACAGCGCCGAACCATGGGTCCGGGGCAGCAGGCCGGTTTCGCTGACGATCGGGCGGATTTCGTCGGTCGCGCGACCGTCGATCCGCTTGCCGGTCTTGACCACGTCGCCACGCAGGATGCCGGCTTCGAGCTTTTTCATTGCCGAGCCGAGATTGGCGTCTTCCAGCTGCTCTTCGCTCAGCGCTTCCTTGATGGTCTCGCGGGCAGCGGCAACAGCGGCGGTGCGCTCCTGCTTGTCAGTGATCGCAAAGGCGGCGCGCATGGCAGTTTCACCGGCGGCTTTCACGGCCTCATAGAGGTCGCTGTAGTCCGGCGGGGTGAAGTCCAACGGCTCTTTCGCGGCGTCTTCGGCCAAATCGATGATCAGGTCAATCACCGGCTGGATTTGCTCATGGGCGAATTTCACCGCACCCAGCATTTCCGCCTCGGTCAGTTCATAAGCTTCGGATTCCACCATCATCACGGCGTCTTTGGTGCCGGCGACAACCAGATCCAGACGCTGCTCGGGGTTCAGGCGCAGGTCCTGCATGTCGTCCACGGTGGGGTTCAGGACGTATTCGCCATCCTCGAAACCAACACGGCAACCGGCGATCGGCCCCATGAATGGCGCGCCCGACAGGGTCAGCGCAGCAGACGCGGCGATCATCGCAACCATGTCCGGATCATTGACCAGATCGTGGCTGAGCACGGTGCACATCACCAGCACTTCGTTCTTGAAGCCCGGGACAAACAGCGGGCGGATTGGACGGTCGATCAGACGCGCGGTCAGCGTCTCTTTCTCGGTCGGGCGCGCCTCGCGCTTGAAGAAACCGCCCGGAACTTTACCGGCGGCATAGTATTTTTCCTGATAATGCACGGTCAGCGGAAAGAAATCCTGACCGGGCTTTTGGCTCCGGGCATAGGTCACGTTGGCCATGACGCTGGTTTCGCCCAGCGTGGCAATGACCGAGCCGTCCGCCTGACGGGCAACCTTGCCGGTTTCCAGCGTGAGCGTTTCCTCGCCCCACTGCATGCTTTTCGTCGTTACATCAAACATATGCGTATCCTAGATGGGAGCACTCCCGCCCCTGCGGGTCTCCCGTTTGCATGGCGGCCCCATTGCCGCCGACCCCAACCTATCTTCCTTCCGTGTGCCGGGGTCCGGGCACACCGTCTCAGATTCTGCGGCCATACAGCAGAACGGGCCAGATTGGAAGTGCCAGCGAACGGGATCGTCGGTTTGGCCGTTCCCTGCCCAGGCCGCAGCCTACGACCCGATCAAGACCCGCGCAGGTGACCCACTCAACCCCGTCAGGTGCAAGGGCATGGTGACGGCCTCGCCGCTGTCAGGAATTGTGTCGATGTGATCGACGCGGAGATCTTCCGCAAGAAACCGGCCTGTCCGGGTCAGATTGATGTGGAACCAAAGCGGGTCATCATCGGCGATACGCAATTCCCCGGCAAGAATGCAGACCTTCGGAGATCGCTCGATCAGCCTGCGCAACACATGCGGTTTGGCCAGATGCGGCCGTCGCGCGTCGAGCAGCAGATGCGTCTCGGCGTCCCAGTCTACCTGCAGGTCGTCCTCTTCCAGAGATCTGGCGTCGACGCGCCGGTAGCGTCCGATCATCTCCGCTGGCAGCAACGTTTCGATCGTTGCGCCGCCTGCTACGAAATGGGCCGGGGCGTCGATATGGGTTCCGGTCTGGGTCCCAAGCGCCAATTGCCAGACCTCGAAGCGCATATCGGCAACGCTTGACCAGGGCATGGCAGCGAAGGGTGGGTCGGAATAATCCTCTTCGGTGTAGATTGGCGTTTTGTTATTCAGTGTCAGGGTCAGGTCGATCCAGTCGGTCATTGCTGCGCTTTCGGGTCACTTGGTCAATCATCTTTGCGTCAGCGCGCAGTGTTCCTCAACAAAAAACGCCTGCTCGAATGAGCAGGCGTTCTGACGGTCATGTCTTTCGGGCTTAGCGGCGCAGGCCCAGACGCTTGATGAGGTCCTGGTAGCGGGCCTCGTCCTTGCCCTTGAGGTAGTCCAGCAGCTTGCGGCGCTGGGCAACCATCTTCAGAAGGCCACGGCGACCGTGGTTGTCCTTCTTGTGGGTCTTGAAATGTTCGGTCAGCGTGGCAATGCGCGAGCTGAGCACGGCAACCTGGACTTCGGGCGAACCGGTGTCGCCTTCCTTGGTTGCGAATTCTTTCATGACGCGTGTTTTTTCTTCGGTCGTGATCGACATCGGGGTCTCCTTGCAGGGTTAGAGTAAATGGCGCAGGCCGGGATGTCGTCCAGCACAGGCCCATGGAGAGTGAACCGACACGGTGATTCCGAGGCGGATGCGCGCGTATACGGGGAATTGCGGGCAATGGCAAAGGATTTATGTGCGCCATCTTGCCATGCAGCTTGGGCTATAGGGCGGCTGCGCCTTTTGCCATCAGCTCTGGCATGCTCTGGACGTCGACCAGCTGGATGTCGGCGGGGTCGATTGCCGTTTTCGACAGCAGGGTAGCGACCGGGATGCCATCCAGCAGAACATGACTCAGGCCGTTCTGATCGGGGTCGGGTTCGACCGTGATCTCTGCTTCGGTCTCTTCGGGGTTTTCAACCACCAGAACAAGACGGTCTTCAAGCGGATCGAAATCCATGACCGCCGCCCCGTCCTCCTCTTCGCTGCCGGAGTCGAGATAGAGCTGGTCTGCACCGGCACCGCTTGTGACGATGTCGCCCGCGCCGGCAAGGATCGTATCCGCACCTTCGCCGCCATTGAGGTAATCTATGCTCTCTTGGCCGATATCGCCGGTTCCGATCACCAGATCATCCCCTTCACCGCCAAAGAGGCTGTCCTGCCCCTTATCGCCCTTCAGCGTGTCGTCGCCATAGCCGCCATGCAACGCATCGTCATCGTGCCCACCATCGAGGCTGTCGGCGTCCTGACCGCCATAGAGCGTGTCGGACCCGTCACCGCCTCGCAGGTGATCCTGCCCGAAATGGCCGAACAGGCTGTCTTCCCCCTCGCCGCCGATCAGGGTGTCGCCACCGTCCTGCCCGTGCAGCGTATCGTCATGCGCGCCGCCCGAGAGTATATCCTGCCCATCGGCGCCATGCAGATCGTCATCGCCGCCGCCGCCGCTCAGTGAGTCATCGCCGCCATAGCCGTTGATCTGGTCATCGCCACTTGCGCCCTCAAGCACGTTGTTGGAGGCATCACCGGCTATGATCTGATGAAGCAAATCCGGAGGCTCCTCCGGTGTATCGGGGCCTTCCCCCTCACCGTTTCTTGCGCTTTCGGTTGAAGACGTGTCTTCGTCCGGTGTCAGATCATCCTCATCCGTTTCGTCACTCTGCTCAGGATCGATTGAGGTCAGCAGGACCGCGCCGCCTGCCGCCATCAGGCCTATGACGCTGGCAAATACGATCATCCTGCACCTCCGCCTGTTGCCGTGCCGCGCGTCTGAAGCAGAACATACGAAGAACGGTTGGGTCAAAGCTATAAAGCAAAGGTGGTTAATATCTGATTAAGCGGGCCAGGCTTCGGGTTGCTGCGCATAGGCCACATAGAGCGGATGACGCGGGTGGCCCTGCTTGGTCAGGCCCACATGAAACAATGCGTGCCCCGCGTCGCGCAGCAGAGCTTCGACTTGGGGGCCGCGGTTTAGATGCGCACCATGGGTGCCCCAGGCGGCGACCACCTGATCGGCCCAGGCGGCCCCATCCAGGATCGCAGCGTCGTTGTCCGGGCCAACGGGATCGGCAGTGCCGCGCATCTTGTGCGGGTCGGTCTCGCGCCAGGCAAAGATGTTGGTGACCTGAAACGCCCCGAACCCAAGCGCCCGCGCCCGCCGCTCGCAGCGCTCGACGGTAGGGTCGTTCTGCACTTCGGTGGCGGTCGAGGGGTTCAGCATCACAAAAAGGGCCTTGCGCCCGGTCGGGTCCCAGACCCGTGTGAGGCTGTACCGGTAGCGCTCGCATTCGGAATAGACCGCGATCGAAGGCGCATCGCCCTTGGTATGGGTGCGAGTGATCATTCGCGCGCCTTAACACGAGGCCTGAACGGTCGCAAATACGTTCTGGCGGCAGAAACTTGGCTATGCTGACACACGCGATGAAGAACGAGCGCCGAAGCGGTGGAATTCATGACCTAGCGCTCTGGCCCGGTCGGCGGATACTGTCGGCTGTGACGGGATCGTAAGTGAAACGGCGTTTTCTTCGGTCCGGGCTGGTGGTTCAGGTGCAAGGTGGAGACCCGATGAAAAAACTTGCGCGACGCGCGTTCCTGGTGGGCGCAGGTGGAGTGGCGGGCTGGGTCGCGGCAGAGCGGTTCGGCGCGAAGCAGCCGGTCTATGCCGGGACGAAGCGGATTGTGCCTGCCTCGGGTGAGGGCGTGCTCAACGATGCCAGCGGGTTGTCGGCGACCCCGATCCACAAACATATTGTTATCGGTGAAGACCCCGGTGAGGCCCTTGTGCAGGTGGTTCGCGATGAGATGCGCTCCGCGCAGCAGGACGGGCGCGCCTTTAATATCGGGGCGGCGCGGCATTCGATGGGGGGGCAGGCGATCCCGCGCGATGGCATTGCGGTGACTTTTGATAACGGCTGGATCGAACCGGATGCAGATGCGGGTGTCTTTCGCGCCCATGCCGGGGCGCGCTGGTCCGATGTGATCGCGGCTCTTGACCCGATTGGGTACTCCCCCAAGGTCATGCAATCAAACAACGATTTCGGCGTTGCAGCGACCTATAGCGTGAACGCGCATGGCTGGCCGGTGCCTCTGGGCCCGATGGGCTCGACCGTTCGCTCTCTCAGGATGGTGCTGCCCTCGGGCGATCTGGTCACCTGCTCGCGCAGCGAAAACGCCGATCTCTTTGCCCATGCCATGGGCGGCTATGGCCTGATCGGGGCGATTGTCGATATGGAAGTCGAGATGGTGCCCAACGCACGGCTCTATCCGCTTTATGAGGTGATGCCCGCAGATGAGTTCAGCAAGGCTTTCGAGGCGGCGCTTGCAGACCCGGAGGTCACGATGGCCTATGGCAGGCTGAACGTGCAGCGCGCGGCGTTCTTCGAGGAAGCGCTGCTGGTGACCTATCGACAGAGCGATGACCAGCAGAACCTGCCGCCCGCCGCCGGGTCGGGCTGGATGGCCCATGTGGCAAGCCGGATTTACCGGGCCCAGCTTGGCAGCGAGCCGATGAAGGATTTTCGCTGGTGGAACGAAACTTTTGTCGGCCCGAGCCTGAGCAGCGGCGATGTCACCCGCAACAGCCTGATCAACGAACCGGTGGTGACGCTGGATGACCGCAACCCGGACCGCACCGATATCCTGCATGAGTATTTCGTCGGTTTCGACCGGTTCAACGATTTCCTGATCGCCTGCCGCGAGGTGATCCCGGCCTCGTATCAGGAGTTCCTGAACGTCACCCTGCGCTATGTGGCGACCGACTCGGAAAGCACGCTGTCCTACGCCCCGGTGCCGCGCATTGCAGCGGTCATGTCCTTCAGCCAGGAACTGACCGAACGGGCAGAGGCCGACATGGCGCGGATGACCGAAACGCTGATTGACCGGATTGTCGCGATCGAGGGCAGCTATTATCTGCCATATCGACCGCATGCGCGGCTTGATCAACTGGTGGCGGCCTATCCGCAGGCCCCGGGTTTTGCCGCCGACAAACGCGCTCTGGACCCGGATCTGGTGCTGCGGAGCAATTTTTGGGACAGGTATCTGAGCAAGCTATGAGCATTCTCCAGAAAATCGCGATCTTCTACTTCGTCGCGCTGATGATCGCGGCCTCGATCAACTACATCCCCGGACTGACCGATGAGAACGGGCTGGCCTTTGGCATTTTTGCGCTGGATTTCTACGATGATGCGCTGCATGTGGCCTCGGCCCTCTGGGCGCTGGTGGCGGGGCTGATGTCGCGCAATGCGGCGCGGATGTTCCTGATCCTGTTCGGTGCGGCCTATCTGGGCGACGGTATCTTCGGCTTTTTCACCGGGTACGGGTTTCTGGATATGGGCATCTTTACCAATGCCTCTCTGGGTATGGACCTATCGCTGGGCCGCATCCTTGCGAACCTGCCGCATCTGGCGCTTGGGGGTTTTGCGCTTTATGCGGGCCTCTTCATCGAGCGTCGCGCATGAGGTTCCTGTTGCGCTGGATAGGGCGTTTGCTGCTGGTTGTCGCCTTGCTGGCCGTGGTGCTGGTGGCGCCGGTGATCTATGTGGAAACAAGCTGCCGGGGCGAGGGGGGTGGCGAGGCGTATGCCTCTCTGCTACCGTCCGAACATCACCGGGCGGAATCACGCACCTTCATGACCTATCCGGAATGGCACATCGTTCACTCCTATGACGATTATGCCAAGGTGATCAGCACCGGCGATCCGCATGAATTCGGCTATCTGCGCAGCATCGGACAATTCTGGTCCTCGCTCTGTCAGCTTTCCGAGAAATCGTCTGCGCATGGCGGCATCGACGGATCGACCAAACAGATGGTCTATGTGATCGGGTCGAGCTTCACGCTCGAATTGATGCTGAAGGCGGCCTACGAGGAAACCATCGGGCGGGTGGCGACAATGCTGCGCGGGTCTCAGAGGGCGGAAACGGACGATCTGTCGGCGGAGCAGGCCGCGGCGTATGCCCGGTTCCTGCAGCAGATCCCGTGGTACAAATGGGATTTCCGCGAAGATGCGCAGGCGTTGGAGGCGCTGCAGGTGCAGGGGCTTCGCGACCGAGAGCGCAAGACGGCGCTTGGCCTCGAATATGGCGCCAAGGCGGCTTATGCCGATGTGATTGCCGCCGCCGTGGCAGAGGTCGGCGCGGATGAGTTGACCCTGCGCATGGTGGTGCGGGGCACCGATCCGATTGACCTGGCATCTTATGACGAGGTGCAGCTTGTCGGGCGGCACAGCGACGGTTTTGTCATCGAAACGCCACGCTACCGGGCGCTGACCACCCTTCTGAGCGAGATGGCGGCCGACGGGATCGATTTTGTCGAGATCGCCGGAAATGACGACATCCTGTTCACCGCGATTTCTGCCGAGGCGGCGCGGCTGGATGCGCTCTACAGTTTTGCCCGACAGGGATACGGGGATTATCGTCATCTGATCTTGGTAAAGGTCGCGGATCTGGCCGACAGGCTGCGGGGGATGCAGGAGGATGGCCTCGAACTGGAACATATCCATGACTATTAGGCGGGTGCTGATTGCCCTGCCGCTGCTCGTTCTCGGGTGGCTCTCGACGCTGGTGGTGGTCAGCCTGATGAGCGATGCCGCGCCGGGTTATGTGGTGGTTCTGCCGTCTTCGGATTTCATGAACCGGTTGGAGCCGGACATGTCACTTCTTGCAGCAGGCCCGGTCTCCGTGACGCTTGCCGCAGAAGACCCGCGCGCCGCGCTGAGGCTTTATCGGGCCGGGGCGCGGCTGGTGCTGCCTGCCGGTCTGCCGGGATGCTTGCCCCTTCCCAGGCAAGCCTTGTAGCAGGGGCAGGGTTAAGCGCGCCCGCCGCTTTGGGCCAGCACGACGCCAAGCGCGACAATGCCCGCGCCAAGGGCCTGCATCCAGTTCCAGCCCGCGCCCAGAACCATCATGATGATCATCACATAGAAGGGCGCGGTGTTGATGTGAAACGAGGCCACCGTCACACCCAGCTTGCCGATGGAGGCGACAAACAGCACCTGGCTGAGCCCCAGCGCCAGACAGGCATAGATCAGCAGCATCCCGATCTGGCCCTGATCGATAGGCGCGCGCGGCATCAGGTCATGACCAAGGCCAAGCCCGATCAGACTGGCCGCCGCGATCGCGATCAGCCCCCCGGTCAGCGTAATCGTGCCCCGCCCGATGGAGGACAGGGTCGGGAAATCGCGTGCGGTCACCATGCTGGCCCAGGTAAACAGAATGGTGGCCCCCACCGCGCAGAATGCGCCGAGCCCGATCTGGCCAGGTTCCAATGAGTTGGTGGCAACGATGCCGCCGGCAATAGACGCCGCAACCCCCAAGGCAAGACGCCAGCTGAGCCGTCGGGTCTTTGTCAGGAATTCCAGAACCGCCCCCACCAGAGGTGCGCAAGAGGCGATCAATGCGACGGTGACCGGATCGGTCAGCGCTTGTGCCAGCAGGATCAGATACGTGCCGCCGCCAAAGCCGATCCCTCCGACCCAGAGCGCGCGCGCCCAATTGGCGCCCAGCATCTGCCTGTGTCCATCCAGCCAGAGCCACAGGAGGATCATGACCGGGACTGCTGTGGCGAAGCGCGCGGCAATCAGCGTCAGCGGCGGCCAGGTCTGCAGCAGCATCTCGGCCGCCGGAAACCCCGCCGCCCACATCATCATCGATGACATGGCCAGCAGGTTGCCGTTCAGCGCAAAGCCGCGCCCGCCATAGCCAGTGGGCTGACCACGCAGGGGATCGGGTCCGAGAGTCATCCCGCGATCCTTTTTGACTGTATGAAGACCCGGGCCGAATCGCCCTGTCCGGATCATCTGAGAATACTCCTCCCTCGTGATCTGGTCTGATTTCGACAATTGGTCGTTTTTGATCCTTTGGCACTTGCCGCCTGGCGCGTTTGGCGGTTTTCTCGGCCCGAAAAGAGATCCCATGCCGCGATTTGCCGCCAATATCAGCCACCTGTTCCCGGAACTGCCCTATGGCGAGCGGTTTCGCGCGGCGGCACGCGCCGGGTTTGAGGGGGTCGAGGTGCTCTATCCCTATGAGCATCCGGCCAAGGAAACCCATCGCGGGCTGCTGGCCAGCGGGCTGGAACTGGTCCTGATCAACGCGCCTCCGCCCAACTACACCGGCGGCAGGCCGGGCTATGCCGCCATTCCCGGCGGCGAAACGCGGTTCCGCTCTGACATGCGGCGCACCCTGCGCTTTGCCGGTGAGATCAAGCCGGGTCTCATCCACGTCATGGCCGGGTATGATCCGGGGCCGGGTGCGTTTGAGACATATGTGCAGAACCTGCAATGGCTTGCCGATCAGGCCCCGACGCAGCACTTCACCATTGAGCCGCTGAACCCGGTGGCGCAGCCGGGGTATTTCCTGAACGACTACCACTTGGCGAGCGATATCCTGACCGCAGTGGCGCGTGACAATGTGGGGCTGCAATATGACAGTTATCATGCGCAGATGATCCACGGCGATGCGGCAGGTATCTGGGAGCGGTTTGGCGCGGGCGCCTTTCACGCCCAGATCGGCGCAGCCCCCGATCGCAGCGAACCCGCACCGGGGCCGATCGATTTCCCGGCGCTTTTTGCCGCGATTGACGCCAGCGGATATGCGGGCTGGGTCAGCGCCGAATACACGCCCTCGCACCCCAACACTGCCGAGACGCTGGGTTGGATGTCATGGGGGGCAGGCCTGCCATGATCCCGCGCCGTTTCGCTCATGTTGTATTCAGCCTGATCACCTCGGGCCTGATGTCCTGCATCGTGACCTGCGTGGCGACGCTCAAGGCGGTCGGGTTCGGTCCCCACACCCTTGGCGACTGGATGGGCGCTTGGAGCCTGAGCTGGCCCATCGCCTTTGTGATCATCCTGATCGCCGGGCCCCGAATTCGGCGCTGGGTGGAGGACAAAACAGGCGGCGACTGAGTTTGGAAGGTAGTGAAGATTTGGGCTGATGCTGATAGTATTCGAACGATATGCGAAATAGCCTGCCCGGCCATCATATCCAAACTTCACGGATGTTCGCTTCATTGGCCGCTTAGCGGACAAAACAGCCGTCGGCATCGTGGAAACAAATGTCTGCTCTATGCTGATGATTCAAATTGGGGGGTCGAGACACATCGGGCAAACTTTGTGCCAACTTTTCGTACTGCAAAGTCTTTCTCAGGTGCTTATTTAGCTGTTTGACGACCGCGATTCTTGCCTTCATTTTGTTTCCAGCAAGTTGCTATAAGAGCGGCTTTCTCATCAAAACGAATGGTCCTTCTGGGTACGCTTGGAATTCCACAAATTCATAGCCGAGGGCCAAATAGAATTCTCGCGCGGTCAGTGAGGAATGAAGCATCATTTCTGGGATTGCCTTTTGTCGCGCTTCGTCTTCAATTCTTGCAACTAGCATTTTGCCCAACCCTCGCCCCTGAAACCCAGGGTCCACGAACATTGATCGCAGATAGTCATCTCTCAGCCCCACCGTTCCAACAAGTTCGGTGCCCATGAAGCAAAGAAGAATTAACTCGTTTTCAATTCTTTTGGTGACCGGCTCCGGTTCAAAAATCGTGCACAGCCTGTCGATTGACTTTTGATCATATTCCTTGGAATTCGAAACGCGAATTGTGCGTCGGATCAACCCACTGAGCGGAATTACATCGGCAACTGTTGCCTGTCGGATTTTGAGCGACTTCATCGCGGCAAACTTATCCCGGGACATGAGACATCGAGAAGCTGGCAGATACGACTAAGGCAGGCTGGAAGCACTTGGACTTCTCTATGTCTTTCACAAGAGTAAGCGGTTTCACAAAATTCATGGCGTTTCCTACCGGAATTATCGGATCAGATGATCCCATCACTATTGCAGACATTCTTTCGACGCGCAGCATCGGCAACTTTGGGCTCGAAGCCGACATTGGATTTGGCCATCTAACCCTCGCCCCCAAGGGTCAGTGCGCCTCCGCCCAGTTCGCCCCTTGCCCCGCGTCTACCACCAGCCGCACGTCCAGTTTCACGGCCGGGTCGGATGCGCCCTCCATCACGTCGCGGGCCGCTTCGATGGTTGCCTCCACTGCGTCTTCGGACACTTCAAACAGCAATTCGTCATGCACCTGCAGCAGCATCCTGGCAGGCAGGTCGGCGATGGCTGCGGGCATCCGCACCATCGCGCGGCGGATCACATCGGCGGCCGTGCCCTGGATCGGGGCGTTGATGGCGGCGCGTTTGGCAAAGCCCGCATGCGGACCCTTGGCATTGATCTCGGTGGTGTGGATCTTGCGGCCAAAGAGCGTCTGCACATAGCCGTGTTCCTTGGCGAAGGCGACGGTGTCATCCATATAGGTGCGGATGCCCGGGAACCGCTCGAAATAGCGGTCGATGAAGCCCTGCGCCTCGGAACGCGGAATGCGCAGGTTGCGGGCCAGACCAAAGCCGGAAATGCCGTAGATCACGCCGAAATTGATCGCCTTGGCCTGTCGCCGGATATCGGGCGTCATCTCCTCCAGCGGCACGTCAAACATCTCGGACGCGGTCATGGCGTGAATGTCCAGCCCGTCGGCGAAAGCCTGTTTCAGCGCGTCGATCCCGGCGATATGAGCGAGGATGCGCAGCTCGATCTGGGAATAGTCGAGCGACAGCAACACGTTGCCCGGCTCGGCCACAAACGCCTCGCGGATGCGGCGGCCTTCTTCGGTGCGCACGGGGATGTTTTGCAGGTTCGGATCGGTCGAGGCCAGGCGGCCCGTGTTCGCCCCGGTGATCGAATAGGAGGTGTGCACCCGGCCCGTATTGGGGTTGATGTGGGTCTGCAGCGCGTCGGTATAGGTCGATTTCAGCTTGCTTAACTGCCGCCAGTCTAGCACCCGGCGCGGCAGCTCATGTTCGGTGGCCAGATCTTCGAGGATATCGGCGCCGGTCGAATACTTCCCGGTCTTGCCGCGCTTGCCACCGGGCAGCGACATCTTGTCGAACAGGATCTCGCCCAGTTGCGCCGGTGAGCCGACATTGAAGGTCTCGCCCGCCAATTCGTGGATCTCCGCCTCAAGCCCCGCCATCTTCTGGGCAAAGGCGTTGGACATGCGGCTGAGCGTCTCGCGGTCGACCTTGATCCCGTGCATCTCCATCTCGGTCAGCACCGGCACCAGCGGGCGTTCAAGCGTTTCGTAGACGGTTGTCACCTGTGCTTGGTGCAATTGCGGCTTGAAATGCTGCCAGAGGCGCAGGGTGATGTCCGCATCCTCGGCGGCGTAGGCGGTGGCGTCGTCGATCGGCACCTTGTCGAAGGTGATCGCCGATTTGCCCGAGCCCAGCAATGGTTTGATGGGGATCGGGGTATGGTCGAGATAGCGCTCGCTGAGCGTATCCATGCCATGCCCGTGCTCGCCGCCATGCATCGCGTAAGACATCAGCATCGTGTCATCGATCGGAGCCACGGTGACGCCATAGCGGGCAAAGATTTTGGCGTCATATTTCATGTTCTGCCCGATCTTGAGGATGGACGGGTCCTCAAACACCGGCTTCAGCAGCGCCAGTGCGTCGTCCAGCGGCATCTGCCCTTCGGCCAGATCGTCCGATCCGAACAGGTCATCCGTGGCGCTCGCGCGGTGGGTCAGCGGGATGTAACAGGCCTTGCCCGGCTCCACACAGATCGAGATGCCCACCAGACCGGCGATCATTTCATTCAGCCCGGTGGTTTCGGTATCCACCGCAACCCAGCCGCGTTCCCGGATCTGGTCGAGCCAGGGCTGCAAGGCAGCCGCGTCGCGAACGCATTCGTAATTGGAGGCATCAAAAGCGATGTCTTCCTGCGGTTCGGCCTCGGGCTTGGCGGGCGCGTCCTTGATGGTTGGTGCCTCGACACCGAGTTGATCGGCGATGCGCTTGGTGAGGGTGCGGAACTCCATCTCGGCCAGAAACGCCATCAGCGCCTCGGGCTCGGGGTCCTTGACCTCAAGATCATCGAGGGTGAAATCCAGCGGCGTGGCCTCGTCCAGCTGCACCAGTTTTTTCGACAGCTCGATCTGGTCGCGTTTTTCGATCAGGGTCTGGCGGCGTTTGGGCTGCTTGATCTCTTCGGCGCGGTCCAGCAGCGTTTCCAGATCGCCATATTCGTTGATCAGAAGCGCGGCGGTCTTCACGCCGATCCCCGGCGCGCCCGGCACGTTGTCGACGCTGTCACCGGCGAGCGCCTGCACATCGACCACCCGTTCAGGACCGACGCCGAATTTCTCGAACACGCCATCGCGGTCGATCCGGCGGTTTTTCATGGCGTCAAACATTTCCACGCCGTCGCCGACCAGCTGCATTAGGTCCTTATCGGAACTCACGATGGTCACCTGTCCGCCTGCCTCGCGCGCCTGAACCGCAAGCGTGGCGATGATGTCGTCGGCCTCATAGCCTTCGATTTCCTTGCAGGCGATGTTGAAGGCGCGGGTGGCTTCGCGGGTCAGCGGCATCTGCGGGCGCAGGTCCTCGGGCATCGCCTCGCGATTGGCCTTGTAGAGATCATAGAGGTCGTTGCGGAACGTGTGCGATCCCTTGTCAAAGATCACCGCAACATGGGTGGGCGCATCCGGTCCGGTGTTCCCCTCGACATATTTCTGCAGCATGTTGCAAAAGCCCGAGACCGCACCGATCGGCAATCCGTCCGACTTCCGCGTCAGGGGCGGCAATGCGTGATAGGCACGAAAGATGAAGGCAGAGCCGTCGATCAGGTGGAGATGGCAGCCTTTTCCGAAACTCTGCGACATAGGACCCTCTTGCTTCGCGCGATGCCTTGTTTTGACACGGACGCGGCAAACCTGCCAGATGCCTTTTGGCGGCTTAGGCCCGGGGCCACCTCTTATCCGAGGCAGGACTGCGCTAAGGAGCGATATGAAGCCTATGCGAGAGTCGGACCGAGACGGGCAGAGGGGTCCAGATGCCGAAATCGAGACCAGCGACGCGCAGCATGTCGCCAACCCACACATTGCAGGTGTTGAAGAGGTTGAAGCGACCGCGTGCGGCAAAGAAAACATCGCTACGGGACAGGCCTTTGCCAGCCAGCCAGACCGGGTTTCCCGCATCATCGCGCGCGAAGCTCTCGGAAATGGCCGTAATAAGCAGGTCGAATTGCGCGTTGCTCAGGGTGAGGCGCTGCATATCCAGATCAGCGGGCAATGGCCCTGCCAGATCCAGCCGCATCACTGCTCGGTCCCCGAACAGGCCCTTCAGAACTGCGCCCGGGGTGACATCGGTGTAGTCGCCGGTTGTCGTGTAGAACTCCCGCGCGCCCCAGCCGATCACCAGCCAGCGCGCCTCGGGGTGGTCGATGGGCAGGCCCGCCGCAGCGGCGAAGCCAAAATGCGCGCGAGTCTCTGTGTCGAGCGGCAGCAGAAGATCGTAGTGGATGGGGCCGGAGAGCAAACCAATCTCGCGATCCTGCCCATCGGGGGCCGCGCCAGAGGCTCCGAAGGGAACAATCGCCCCGATCAGTGCGCCGATCAGATAGAGGCCCAGCGGAACGCTAAAGGCGAGCGCCAGCCCGGGCCACCACCTGCGGCGGGTCTTGTGGATCATGGCATTAAAAAAGCGCGGGCGGCCTTGTCCCAGATCAGCCCGGTGCGGGTTGCGATGTTGCGCATCTGTTTGTTCAGGGAGCGGTCGTTCAGACGTCGGCTCATGCTGCGCAGGGGGACCATGTTGCGCTCACCATAGCCGTCGATGAGAAAGAACCCTCTGACCTCACCTCTGTGGCCATAGACGATATTCGCCTCGTGAATGTCCCTTGCAACGACCTGAAGCTGGAAGAGCCTGCCCACCATCGTGTTGAGGTCCTGCAGCATCTCGTCGCTCAATTGCCCATCGCGACAAATCGAGGACAGGTGGGTCGCAAGCTCTCCGGTGTTGCTGGTAATGCGTTCAAAGACCGAGCCCGGCCCCAGATCGGTCTGCACCACCCCGAGCGCGCGCGCCAGCGGGGTATGGGCGATCTCCGGCCCGATTTTCAGTGCGGTTTTCAACTCGCACTCGATCTCTTTCAGCGTGTTGCGGTGGACGGCATCGGGAAACATCTTCCATGCCAGCCGCTTTGCCCAGGTGTGGTTGGCGTAATGCTCTTTGATCGGTTTGATCTTGATCAGCAGGTCCGGCTCGCCCGGGCAGGCATAGACCTTGCGATGACCGCCGCTGGCTACCGGTTCCTTGTCCGACAGATGGAAGAGCTTGGCGGCAAAGAGCATCCGGCCTCCGTCAACTTGGTCAGCCTTGTGGGGCGCGGCCCTTCAGGATGTATCGGCAATCGCAATAGGGGCATTCGACCCAGCCGATGTCTTCGGGGATTTGCAGCCAGACGCGGGGATGGCCGAGCGCACCTTCGCCGCCATCGCAGGCGACGCGGCTGGTCTCGACGATTCTGGTTTCCGGCGCGTCTATTGTCATCGCTGGCAGTCCTTCTGGTGTTGTCGGCCCCGCGGGCTTGGATTAGGTGCTTTTATGAGCGATGAGCCAGCAAGGGGCAAGACCGGCAGATGACGCAGGACGCCATACGGATCGAAGGACTGGTCAAGACCTATGCAGGCAGCGGGGGCATGGGCGACAAGCGGGCCCTGAACGGCATCGACCTGCAGGTGCCGCGCGGGTCGGTCTTTGGCCTGTTGGGCCCGAACGGGGCGGGAAAATCGACCCTGATCAACATCCTGGCCGGGCTGGTTCTGAAGACATCAGGTAAGGTCACGATCTGGGGCTTCGATCAGGACGCCAATCCGCGCCAGTCGCGCGCCTCGATCGGGGTGATGCCGCAGGAGCTGAACCTGGACCCGTTCTTCACCCCGCGCGGTGCGCTTGAGGTGCAGGCGGGGCTCTACGGTGTGCCCAGATCGCAGCGGCGCAGTGACGAGATCCTTGAGCTGGTCGGCCTGAGCGACAAGGCCGAGGCTTATGCCCGGACGCTGTCGGGCGGGATGCGGCGGCGGCTGCTGCTGGGCAAGGCGCTGGTGCATCACCCGCATGTGCTGGTGCTGGATGAACCGACAGCGGGCGTCGATATCGAGCTGCGGCAGATGCTCTGGGCCAATGTGCGCAGGCTGAACCAGCAGGGCATGACCATCATCCTGACGACGCATTACCTGGAAGAGGCCGAAGCGATGTGCGACGAGATCGCCATCATCAACCATGGTGAGCTGGCGGCGCGTGACAGTACCGCCAACCTGCTGGGCCGCCTTGATGCGCGTTCGATGGTGATCGTGCCGGACGGGCCGGTTTCCGACATGCCGCAGGCGGATGGGATCGAGGCGCATAAGCGCGAAGATGGCGCATTGGTGCTGAGCTATTTCAGCCGTCGCACCAGCGCCGAGCAGGTTCTGGCCGCCGTTCGTGATGCCGGGATCACGATCCGCGACGTCAAGACCGAGGAAGCCGATCTTGAGGATGTCTTCCTGTCCCTGACCGCCACCCGCTGACCTGTTTCACGCATCGCGATCCAGTCGCGCCTGGTAGCAATTGTTGCGAGACGAGCGGATGTGGATATAGGTGACCTCCGGCTTTGCAAAGATGTCGCTGGCAGCCTGCAGAAGGGTATCGGTCGGGGCGATGGTTCCGGTGCCATAGACGATCCGGTCATCCGTTCCATAACCCTTGATCAGGTAATCGGGCGATGAGGTTAGTATCTCGGGCAGAGCGCCGGTATCCTTGTGCCTGTCGCATGGTGCGGCACAAAGATAGATCGGACCGGTCTCGGCATAGGGTTGCAGCTCGGTAAATGGCATATGCGCCAGAATCAGCATCTCTGCGCCTTCAGGAATGTTGCGCAGGCAGTGACGGCAGGGATGACCCGGCCCGGTTGAGACGGCGCGCTCGGGCGCGTTGCCATAGGCATCAGGCGCGCCTGACTGATAGGCGCGGACCTGATCGGTGGGCAGGGCGGTTATTCTGGGCATGGGGGTCTCCTTTTTCCGGCAGTCTGGCTGATCCGCGCGGGTCGGGGCGATCCGTTTCTTGCGTAATGGAGGTTGCGGTCAACTTGCTATCTTGGTACCAAGGTTATTCTTTATGCTAGGGAGCGAACATGAAGAACATCACGCGGGTGCAGACCGGGCTGCGCCTTGAAACGCGGCTGCTGAAGACGATGAAGGGGCTGGCCGAATATCTCGATATGTCGGTGGCCGAACTGATCGAGGGCATGGCGCTGCACGCCTTTGAAGGCAAGGCGCCGTTCTCGGAGGCAACGCTGCTGAAGATCGCGGCGCTCAAGTCGGTCTATGATCTGGATTTGACCGCCGAGGATAGCCACCGCCTGATGGAGGACCCGGCATGACACGGGAACGATGCGATTATGCGGTTATGGCGCAGGAAATAGCCGCCGGTACATTGGGGCCCGAGGGCTTCACCCATCGCGCGCATTTGGGCGTGGCCTATGAAATCCTGTCGCGCCATGAGGTGTTCGAGGCAATGGCGATCTATGCCGGAGGCTTGCGCGCGCTCACGGCGGCGGCGGGTGTCCCCGAGAAGTTCAACGCAACCGTCACCTTCGCATTTCTCAGCCTGATCGCAGAGCGGATGGCGCAGGCGTCTTATGACAGCGCAGAGGCGTTTCTGACCCAGAACCCGGACCTGCTACGCAAGGGCCTGCTGGAGGGGTATTTTTCGCCTGATACCCTGTCTTCCGCGCTGGCACGGCGTGTGCCTCTGCTGTCGGCAACGCGGCAGGTCGGGGTGCATTAAGGCAAATTAATTTGACCCTCACGCGTGCGGACGCGACAAAGGCGGTTCACCATGGGGACGCCTGAGGATAGAAGGCAGCAAGAGCAGCTTCCGGAGTTTCTGATCATGTCCGCGCCCAAGCCCGTTGTCCTTTGCATTCTAGATGGCTGGGGTCTGTCCGATGACACAACCGCCAACGCGCCTTATCTGGCCAAAACCCCGACTTTCGATGCGATCATGGCGCATGGCCCGCAGGCGCAGCTGATCACGCATGGTCCCGATGTCGGCTTGCCGAGCGGGCAGATGGGCAATTCCGAGGTTGGCCATACCAATATCGGTGCGGGCCGCGTGGTCGCCATGGATCTGGGCCAGATCGATCTGGCCATCGAGGACGGGTCGTTTTTCGACAACGCCGCCCTGCAGGATTTCATCGCCAGGACAAAGGCCTCTGGCGGCACCGCCCATCTGATGGGGTTGGTGTCTGATGGCGGTGTGCATGGGCACATCACCCATATCCTCGCCGCCGTGAAAGCCATTACCGATGCCGGTGTTCCCGTCGCCCTGCACGCCATCACCGACGGGCGCGACGTGCCCCCGAAATCTGCCGACGGGTTTGTGGCGGAGTTGCTGGCGCAGCTGCCGGTTAACGCACAGGTCGCCACCGTCTGCGGGCGTTATTATGCGATGGATCGCGACAACCGGTGGGAAAGGGTCAGCCAAGCCTACGGCGCGATGATCCGGGGCGAGGGGCGCAAGGCCGCCAGTGCAGACGCCGCCGTGGCCGAGGCCTACGCCGCGGGCGAGACCGACGAGTTCATCCTGCCCACGGTCATTGGCGATTATGCTGGTGTGAATGATGGGGACGGGGTTTTCTGCCTGAATTTCCGCGCTGATCGGGCCCGCGAGATTTTGCGGGCCATTGGCGAGCCGGGTTTTGCTGAATTCGATACCGGGCCACGCCCGAAACTCGCAGCGTTGCTGGGTATGGTCGAATATTCCGATGGGCATAACCAATATTTGACCACGGCCTATCCCAAGACCCGGATCGTCAACACGCTGGGCGCTTGGGTTGCCAAGCAGGGCCTGCGTCAGTTCCGGCTGGCCGAGACCGAGAAATATCCGCATGTGACCTTCTTCCTCAACGGCGGCAAAGAAGAGCCAGAGGTTGGCGAGGACCGCTTCATGCCGAAATCGCCCAAGGTCGCCACCTATGACCTGCAACCCGAAATGTCGGCAGGTGAGGTTACAGACAAATTCGTCGAGGCGATCGAGGCGGGCTATGACCTGATCGTCACCAATTTCGCGAACCCCGACATGGTTGGTCATACCGGCGATCTGGAGGCCGCGATCAAGGCCTGTGAGGCGGTGGATCAGGGTTTGACGCGCGTTGTTGCGGCGCTGGACAAGGCGGGTGGCGCGATGATCTTGACCGCAGATCATGGCAATTGCGAAGTGATGGTCGACCCGGTTACCGGCGGGCCACATACTGCCCATACGCTGAACCCGGTCCCGGTCGCTCTGATCGGCGGTCCCGAGGGTGCGCGGCTGCGCGACGGACGGCTCAGCGATCTGGCGCCGACCCTGCTGGCGCTGATGGGGCTGCCCAAGCCCGAGGAAATGACCGGCGAGAGCCTGCTGGCATGAGATGGGCCGGACCCATAGCCGGGGTCTGCCTCTGGGCCGGGGCGGTGAGCGCCGAAACCGACCCGTCCGAGGCCGCGCAGATGGCGTCGCGGATGCTGCAACAGGCTTCGGTGGCGCTGGACGAGGCCGACAGCGCGCGCGATCGGGTCCGGGCGCTGACCGTGACGGTGCAGGCCTATGAGGCCGGGCTGGAGGCGATGCGCGACGGGCTGCGCCGGGCCGCGATCCGCGAGGCCGAACTGACCGCGCGGCTGCAATCCCGCGAGGCAGAGATTTCGCAACTGATCGGCGTGCTGCAAACCATGGAAAGCGCGCCGCCGCCGGTGCTGCTGCTGCACCCGTCCGGGCCGCTGGGTGTGGCGCGCTCGGGCATGATGCTGGCCGAGGTGACGCCGGGCCTGAACCAGCGCGCTCAGCATTTGTCGCAGGATCTGCGTGAGGTCAGCGATCTGCGCGAAGTTCAGGAAAACGCGCTGGCGACCCTGCAGGAGGGGCTCAGCGGCGTGCAGAGCGCGCGGGCGGAGTTGAGCAAGGCGGTCGCGGATCGCACCGACCTGCCGAAACGCTTCACCGAGGACCCGGTGCGCACGGCGATCCTGATCTCGTCCACCGAAACGCTGGACGCCTTCGCAAGCGGCTTGTCCGAGATTGCGGGGGCAGAGATTGCCGCAACCAATGCCGATATCTCTCAACGCAAGGGCAAGGTCGAACTGCCCGCAGCCGGCGTGCTGCTGCACCGGGCGGGTGAGGCGGACGCGGCGGGCATCAGGCGCGAGGGGATGCTGGTGGCCACCCGCCCCCGGGCGCTGGTCACCACCCCCACGGCGGCAACAATCCGCTATCGCGGGCCGCTGCTGGATCTGGGGAACGTCGTTATTCTGGAACCGCAGCCCGATCTGCTGTTTGTGTTGTCGGGGCTCAATGAAGTCTATGGCGAGCCCGGGCAGGTGATCCCCAAAGGGACACCTGTGGGCCTGATGGGCGGCGCGGGGCCGGAAATCGGCGCGATTTTGTCACTAAGCGGTGATGGCACTGGAACTGGCCGGTCGGAAACGCTCTATATAGAAGTCAGAGAGGGCGGCAGCCCGGTGGACCCGGAAACGTGGTTCCAAACCGAGAAGGATGGATAAACCAGCATGAAGAAATTCGTGATTGCGGCCCTGAGCGGCTCATTGGCGGGGATCGTCGCCACTTCACAAATCGCGGGCCCGTTGGTCGCGCAGGAAGCCAAGAACAATGCCGGCGTCTATGAACAGCTTGATCTGTTTGGCGACATATTCGAACGGATTCGCATCCAGTATGTTGAAGAGGTCGAGGCTGGCGAACTGATCGAGGCGGCCATTGATGGCATGTTGACCTCACTTGATCCGCATTCCAGCTACCTCTCGCCAAACGATGCCGAACAGATGCGGGTGCAGACCCGGGGTGAGTTCGGCGGTCTGGGTATCGAGGTCACGCAGGAAGAGGGCTTCGTCAAGGTCGTCTCGCCCATGGATGACACGCCTGCTGATGAGGCCGGTGTCGAGGCGGGCGACTTCATCACCCATGTGAACGGCGAAAGCCTGCTGGGCCTGACCCTGGACAAGGCGGTGGATTTGATGCGCGGGCCGGTGGGCTCCGAGATCGTCATCACCGTGGTGCGCGAAGGCGAGCAGGAGCCCTTCGATGTCTCGATCATCCGCGACACGATCAAGCTGACCGCCGTGCGCGCGCGCACCGAGGGCACCAGCGTGGTGCTGCGGGTGACGACCTTCAACGACCAGACCTTTGCCAACCTCCAAGAGGGCCTGATGGAACAGGTCGAGGAAGCGGGCGGTATGGACAAGATCAACGGCGTTGTCCTTGACCTGCGCAACAATCCCGGTGGTCTGCTGACGCAGGCGATCAAGGTATCGGACGCTTTCCTGGAAGAGGGCGAGATCGTTTCCACCCGGGGCCGCAACCCCGAGGATGGCGAACGCTTCAACGCCGGTGCCGGAGATCTGGCCGAGGGTAAGCCGATCGTGGTGCTGATCAATGGCGGCTCGGCCTCGGCCTCTGAAATCGTCGCGGGGGCGCTGCAGGATCATCGCCGGGCCATCGTTGTGGGCACCAAGAGCTTCGGCAAGGGCTCGGTCCAGACCGTGATGCCGCTGCGGGGCGAGGGTGCGATGCGCCTGACCACGGCGCGCTATTACACGCCGTCCGGGCGCTCGATCCAGGCGCTGGGCGTGTCCCCTGACATCATCGTGGAGCAGCCCCGCCGCTCGCCCGCCGAGGAGGAGGAAGAAGAAGAGAACAACCGTCCCTCCCGGTCCGAGGCCGATCTGCGCGGCAGCCTGAACAATGACAGCCTGACCGAGGACGAGATTCGCCAGATCGAAGAGGATCGCGCCAAGGTCGAGGCCACCGCCGCCCTGCGCGAGCAGGACTATCAGATGGCCTATGCGATCGACATCCTCAAAGGTCTGTCGGCCTTCGACAACGATTAAGCGCATCGCTGTGAAAACAAACAAGCCGCGCCTGTAACGGGCGCAGCTTTCTTGTGCAGATCACGCTGCCCGAAACGTGCTCAGCCGGGCCAAAGTTCGGTTTGCGGGTGGAACTGGGACCAGGCAAACCAGAAGGCCTGATGGCTGCCCAGGTCGGACCCATCCGCACCAACCGCCTTTACGCCCCCCGCATCAAGCTGCAGGCGGACGTTCTCATAGGCGATTTCCTTGCCCCGCTTTAGGGCAGCGATGGCCTTGCTGCGCTGGAAGGCCACCGGTTTGCCCGACGCGGTCACAACGCCGATAATGTCTTCCTGCACCGGCAAACGGGGATCGACATCGCCAACCGGAAAGATCGGGCCATCCGCGTCGCGGCCATTGCGGAAGTCAAAATCGCGACCCAGCGCCAGCGCTTCGACAAGCACGGTGGTCTCGGGGTGTTCCCTCTTCCAGGTGCCCCAGTCGGTTGTGATAACCGTGGCCTGCTTCAGCTTCAGCTTCTTCTTCGCGAGCGGTCCGGTGACGGCGTGACCCAGAAAGGTGTCGAATACCGAGTAGGTATTGACGTCATACATCACCTTGTTGGACCGGATCAGCAGCCCCGATGTGCGCAGCACCGGCCGCTTGATACCAGCGGGCAATTCGTCGGTGAAATAGGCTTGCGCGGCACCGCACAAGGTGCAATAGGGGATGCCCAGATCGCGCCCGCCCAGCGTATCGTTGACCATTTCGCGCACTTCCATGATGCGGCGCGGATAGGCGCGGTATTCGCCATTCACCTCGATCCCAAAGACGATATCGTCGTCCTTCAGCCAAGTGGCATCCTGGGCGCTACTGACTTGGGGGTTATCCGCTGCGGGGATGCAATTGCAGGGATCATGTGTTCTGTCATAGGCGCGATCATCGATCAGCACACCGCCCCAGGACACGTGACGCCAGTCGATGGTCCCCTCGACAAAGATCTTGTCCCAGCCGGGCAGAATGGTTGTGAAGATGGCGCGTTTTGTTTTCAGGTAATCGGGCGGGGCGGGGATGTCCCAGGCGATCAGATGATCGGTGATGGCCCCCCAATTGTTGCGCCGAGGGATCTTGGTATCCAGCAGGGATGAGGCCGCTTTGGTCAGCGTCGCGTTCAGATTGGGTTCCGAGACGAACCGCATCAAATCGCTGATGATCCAGACAATCCGCGGGTCCTTTGACGCCACGATTTCTTCCATCGCTTGGGTCTGATCGCGCCCCCAGGCTTCCTGCGCGATGCTGTCGACAAAGGCCACTTCCACCGCTTTGCGCAGTGCGTCGGAAAACGGGCCGCTGGGGATCGCAGGGGGTTCGCCGTACTGATCAATCACATAGTCGGGCAACGGGTCGGTCTGCTGCGCGCCCAGAGATTGGGACCAGAACAGGGACGCTGCGACCCATGACGCAACAAGAAATAACCGGGATCGAGAGCCAATTGCCGATGCCATAGGGGACCCTTTCGCAAGACTGTTTCACCATTAGACCTGCGCCCCGGCTGATGGGCCCACGGCGGTATGATCCGCTGCAAGCGCCTCGTTCAGCACATAGCGCGCAGTATGAGGAATTATCTGGGGCAATGCCTCATGCGGCCAATCACGTTCACATCAAAACTCCGTGGAGAACGGGGCGGGGGCTTCGTGACCAAAGCCGCGTTTGGCGCGCGCCTGAAATGGAACGCTGTGGGCGTCAGATCAGTCCGAAGGGGCCGTCAGCGTCCCCATTCGATGCTTTGCATCTCATGCAGGCGCGAGGCGGTGCGTTCGAATTCAAACGTGCCTTCGCCCTCGACATAGAGCATATCCGGTGCCGCCGCAGCCGAGCAGATCAGCTTCACCTTCGCCTCATATAGCGCGTCGATCAGCGTAACGAAGCGCTTGGCCTCGTTGAAGTTGTTGCGCGACAGGCGCGGGATGTCCTCCAGCACCAGAACCTTCACCGCTTCGGCCACCGCCAGATAGTCGCCGGGCCCCAGCATGTGACCGCAGAGATCATAGAAAGTCGCCCGCGCCACACCGTTGCGGAAGGCGGGCAATGTGACTTCGCGGCCTTTGACATGCAGGATCAGCGGCTCGGCGGGCCCGCCCGCCAGATCGCTCCAGACAGCGCGGATTTCCTGGCGCGCTTCGGGGCCGATCGGGGTGAAATAGACCTGCGAGGCCTCCAGCCGGTTCTGGCGATAGTCGGTCGGGCTGACCATCTCCCAGACCTGCATCCGATCCTTGATCAGATCGATGAAGGGCAGGAACAACTGGCGGTTCAGCCCGTCCTTATAGAGGTCGTCGGGGATGCGGTTCGAGGTGGTGACAACCACCACGCCAGCGTCGAACAATGCCTGAAACAGCCGACCCACGATCATCGCGTCGGTGATGTCGGTGATCTGCATCTCGTCAAAGGCCAGCAGTTTGACCGTGGCGATCACCTTTTCCGCAACCGGAGCCAGCGCATCCTCGACCCCGTCCTTGCGGGCATGATGCATCTGGGCGTGGATTTCCTGCATGAAGGCATGGAAATGCACCCGCCGGACGGGAACATCGCCCGAGGTGTCGACAAACATATCCATCAGCATGGATTTGCCGCGACCGACCCCGCCCCACAAATACAGCCCCTTGGGCGGTGGCGGTGCCTTGCGGAACAGACCGCGCTTGATGGGGGCGGTGAGTGCGGCGCAGATGCGTTCAAACTCCGGCAGAACCGCCTCCTGCGCCGCATCGGGTGTCAGGGTGCCATCGGCGACGCGTTCAGCATAAAGGGCGGTCAGGTCCGTCATGGCGAAGCCATAGCGCAGGGCGGGCGGGGTTGGAAAGCACGTCCATATCAATTTCCTTGATCGTTGCCCGCAAAACTCCTGATTTGACCGTCGCACATATCTCCGTAGGCTCGCTCCGGCCTGATTTGAGATGCCAGATGACCCATGATTCCCGCCTGATAACGCCTGTCCTGATCGTGAGCTGCATCATCATCACGGTGAGCTTTGCGGTGCGCGCCTCATTCGGGGTGTTCCAGATCCCGGTCTCTGACGAGTTCGGCTGGATGCGGTCCGAGTTTTCGCTGGCGATTGCCATCCAGAACCTCGCCTGGGGGATCGGGCAGCCGATCTTTGGCGCGATTGCGGAAAAGCTGGGCGACCGGCGGGCAATCGTTCTGGGCGCGCTGATTTACGCGCTGGGCATGGTGCTGTCGGCGGCTTCCGTCACCCCGCTGGGGCATCAGTTGAATGCCTGGCTGGTGGGGTTCGGGATCGCCGGGACAGGTCTGGGCACCGTGCTGGGCGTGGTTGGTCGCGCGTCCTCGGACGAACACCGGTCGATGGCGCTGGCAGTTGTCACCGCTGCGGGCAGCGTCGGGCAAGTGATCGGCGCGCCTGCTGCCGAATGGATGCTGGGGTTCATCAGCTGGCAGATGGTGTTTGTGATCTTTGCCATCGCGATCCTGTCGCTGTTGCTGACCCTGCCGATGATGAAGGCCCCCGCACCGGCCAGCAAGCAGGAGGTCGAAGAGAGCCTGAGTGCCATTCTAAAAAAAGCGTTTCGTGATCCGTCTTATACGATGATCTTTCTGGGCTTTTTCAGTTGCGGTTATCAGCTTGCCTTCATCACCGCGCATTTCCCGGCATTTGTGGCCGAGATGTGCGGCCCGATCGAGGTGGGCGGCATCTTGCATGGCATGGGCATCACCACAACCTCGGCGCTGGGCGCGGTGGCGCTGTCACTGGTGGGGCTGGCCAATATCGCCGGGACCCTGACGGCGGGCTGGGCAGGCAAACATTTCACCAAGAAATACCTGTTGGCGGGGATTTATTCGGCGCGCACGATCATTGCCGCCGTCTTCATTTTGATGCCGATCACACCGACATCGGTCATCATCTTCTCGGTGCTGATGGGCTCGCTCTGGCTGGCGACGGTGCCTTTGACTTCGGGGCTGGTCGCGCATCTTTATGGGCTGCGTTACATGGGCACGCTCTACGGGTTCATCTTCCTCAGCCACCAGATCGGCGGCTTCCTGGGTGTCTGGCTGGGCGGGCGGATGTACGACATCTATGGCGACTACACCGCTGTCTGGTGGGTGGGTGTTGCCGTGGGGGCCTTCAGCGCCGTGGTGCATCTGCCGATCCGCGAGACCCGAGCCGCCAGCCCGCAGGCCGCCTGATCAGTTCAGACCTTCGCGCAGCCGCTCGCGCATGATGTCCAGCACCTGTTCGGTGTGGGTATAGGTCAGGCCGTGCCCGGCGCCCTCGACCATCTCTTCGCGGGCCATGCGGCTCCAGCTGGTGAGCCTGCCCATGGCCGAGATTGGGATCGTCGTGTCTTTCTGACCCCAGATCGCCAAAACGGGCAGCCCGGCCTGATGGATCTCGCGGTGTTCGATCTCAAGCTCCTGGCTGAGCAGGCCGCGCAGGCTGGACAGAACCGCCGCGATGAAGCCTTTGTAAGTCAACTCGCGCTGCTGCAGGTCGGCCATACCGGGAACCGAACAGGGCAGCGCCCGTTCGGCATCGGTTTCCTTGCGGTGCTTGTAGGGGAACAGCAACATCATCAGCCAGTCGCCCAGCACCGCCTTGCCGCGGATGAAGCGGGTTACGCGATCAAGCGTGATCATCACGCCCGCCGGGGCGATCAGAACCAGATGGCGGACCTTTTGGGCGTGCTTAGCGGCGTAACACGTCGCGATGGAGCCGCCCATGGAATAGCCGATGAGGGTGATTTCATCGCTCACCTCTTCGACCTCCAGCACCTCTTCGAGCTGTTTGAGGAAAAACGCGGCGTCCTGTTTGCCTTCGGGCCGGTCCGAATAGCCCCGCCCATAGAGGTCATAGGTCAGCACCCGGTAGCCCATCGCGCCCAGCCCTTCGATCACGCCGTCCCAGACGAAAGAGGGCGTGGTCAGCCCATGCACGCAGACCGCGACCGGCCCGCGCACGGAACCGCCCCATTTCACGTGAGTGATGCCTTGTGACAATTGCAGGAAGTGACCGGGCGCGTCGCGTCTGGCTTCGTCATCCATGACCTTGCGCCGCGCCTCGGTGTAGTAAGGCAGCGCCACGATTGCAGCCAGCAGGATCAGGACAAGAACAAGGATCATCGGCTCTCCTGCCATTTTTCCAGAATGTAGCGGCTGGTCATCAGATCCAGATGCGCGCCGCCGCCATTCTTGAACAGCGTGGGTCTTGAGGGATCGCGGGCAAAGGCGCTCAGATCATAATAATCGGCCAGCAGGTCGTCGCGGGTGATGACCCCGGTATCAAGCGGCGTCTTGATCTCGCCGATATGGCCGATTGTGGTGTCAAAACTGTCCACATAGACCCGGCTCATGCGCAGCGCGTCGTCATCTGCCTCGCGCATATCCGCGCGATAGGCCCCGATCAAGTTGATATGCTGGCCCGGGCGCAGCCACGCGCCCTTGATGATCGGGTCCGAGGACATGGTGGCCGAGACCACGATATCCGCCGCGTTCACCGCATTGGGCAGCGAGGCGGCGACATCGGCATTCCCAACCGCCTTGGCCAGGTCTTCGGCCTTGGCCAGGGTGCGGTTCCAGATCGACAGGCGGGCCAGCGGGAAGCCCGCTGAGAAGGCTTCGCAGAGCGATTGGCCCACTGTGCCTGCGCCTACGATCAGAATGCGTTTGCTGTCGGGATCAGCCAGGTGCAGTGCGGCCAGCAGGCTATCACTGGCGGTTTTCCACTTGGTGACCAGATGGAAATCGATCAGTGCCGACAGGATGCCATCGCGATCAGCGAACAGATTCACCGAGCCATGGATCATCGGCTGGCCGTGATCGGGATTTACGGGAAAAACGGTCGCGGTCTTCACAGCCATACCCAGTCCGTCGATCCAGGCCGCGCGTGACAGCAGCGTGTCCTGTCCGCGATAGAGAAAGGTATCGCCGATCTCGGCCTTGGGCAGCTTGTGCCCGTCGGCCAGCGCCTGGGTCAGTTCGACCCAATCCAGCAGCGCCTCTCCCTCGGCGAACGGAATGATGGGGATGCTCATGCCGCCTGATCCGGCGTCACTAGACCATCGGAGACCAGCCGTTCGGCCCAGCCCTGTGGCCCCTTGAAATGGTGCGTCTGCCAGCCGCGGGCCTGAGCGGCCGCGATGTTCTTGGGCATGTCGTCGGTGAACAGCAGCGCCTGCGGCTCGACGCCGCAATCGGCCTCGACCTGCGCATAAATATCCTCGCGCGGTTTGACGGTGTTCATGTGACCCGAGATATAGCGGCGGTCGAACTCGCTGAGGAACGGGTAGACCTGTTCGGCCTGCTCGAAGGTCTGGATGCCGAAATTGGTCAGTGCAAAAACCGGCACGCCATTGGCCCGCAAGGCGCGTAGCAGGCGCACGGATTGAGGGATTTCGGGCGCGGCGATCTCGATCCACTTGTCATGCCACAGGCGGATCTCGTCAGCCCATTCGGGGTATTTGTCGACCCATTCATAGATCGTATCGGTGAAATGCCCGCCCAGATCCACCAGCTCGTTCATGCCGTGCAGATCGATCTCGGAAAACATGGCGCGGCGGCGGTCCTCGCCGATCACGCGGTCATAATAGCGTTCGGGCTGCCATTCGATCAGCACGTTTCCGATGTCATAAATGACGGCCTGTGGTTTCACTGCGCGCTCCTTCTGCCGTGAGTGCCCGCTAGCGTGTCGCTGCCCGGACCTCCCTTTCCAACACGTCCAGAAAACGGGAGCGGTCGGCTTTTGTAAAGGCTTTGCCGCCGCCCTGCATGCCCAGCGGATTGGCGGCGCGCAGATCGGCCATCAGATCGCGCATCGCAAGCTGTTGACCGATATTGGCAGCAGTGAAGGCCTCGCCATTGGGCCGAAGGCAGCGCGCACCGGCCTCGACGCATTTCGCGGCCAGCGGGATGTCTGAGGTGATCACGATGTCGCCCGGGCCGCAGCGCTCGGCGATCCATTTGTCGGCCTCATCCGCACCCTGATCGACCACCACGGTCTGCACCAGAGGGTTTTGCGACGGGCGCAACCCGCCATTCGAGACCAGCACCATCGCCAGCTTGTGACGGGTGGCCACCCGTTCCGCCTCAGCCTTGACCGGGCAGGCATCACCGTCGATGTAAAGCGTCACTATTCCGCTGCCTTGGCTGGTATTGATGCGGCTTTCTTGGCCGATCTGCGTACTTTGAACTCTTCGGGAATCGGCATCCGGTTGAACGCGTCGAGGCCCGCTATCTTGTAGGCCTCGGCCAGTGTCGGATAGTTGAATGTGTTCTGCACGAAATAATCCACCGTGCCTTTCAGGTTCATAACCGCCTGTCCGATATGGATCAGCTCGGTCGCGCCCTCGCCCACGATCTGCACCCCCAGCACGCGCCGGGTCTTGAGGCTGAGCAGCATCTTCAGCATGCCGTGTTCCAGCCCCATGATATGCCCGCGCGAGGTCTCGCGGAACCGCGCCACGCCGACCTCGTAGGGGATGCCGCGTTCGTGCAATTCCTCTTCGGACATGCCGCAGGTGGACATCTCGGGCACCGAGTAGATGCCATAGGGATACCACGGGCTTTCGGACAGGGTTGGAGTTTCAAGTGCGTGGCACGCCGCCACACGACCCTGTTGGAGCGACGTCGACGCCAGCGAGGGGTGCCCGATCACGTCACCGGTGGCATAGATATGCGGCACACTGGTCTGGTAGGTCTTGCGGTCCACCTCAAGCCGACCGCGATGGTCCGTTTCCAGCCCCACCGCATCCAGGTTGAGCGACGCGGTGGCACCTATCCGTCCGGCTGCAAACAACAGCATCTCGCCGCGCACATGGCGGCCATTTGCGAGGCTGACTTCGATATGGGTTCCCGCATCCTCGATGTTTTCGACCGCCGACCCAAGCCGCAGATCGACGCCGTTTTCGCGGATCTGGTGGGTGAAGTCCTGAATCAGGGTGCGGTCGATGAAATCGAGAAAACTGGCGCGCGGTTCGATCAACGCGACCCGCACATCCAGCGCCGAGAACATGGTCGCGTATTCCACACCGATCACGCCCGCGCCTATCACCACCAACGACCGCGGGATCTCCTCCATTTCCAGGAAATCATCGCCATCCACAACGGTCTTGCCGTTAAAAGGTACATAATCGGGGCGATAGGTCTTGGTGCCGGTGGCGATCAGGAACTTGGCCGCAGTCATGCGGGTGGTGTCGCTGGCCTGTGTCGCCACTTCGATTTCATGCGGGCCCACGAATTTCGCCAGCCCATTCAGCGTGTCGACATGGTTGCGGTTGAACTGGTGTTCCAGCACGTCGACCTCGTGATCGAGCGTCATGTGCAGCCGCGCCTTGAGATCCTCTGCGCTGATTTGGTCTTTGACCCGGTACGACCGGCCATAAAAGCTGCGCTCGCGCCAGCCCGACAGGTTCAGCACGGTTTCGCGCAGCGTCTTGGACGGGATCGTCCCGGTATGTACCGAAACACCTCCCAACCGGTCCTTGCGGTCGATCACCAGCACCTTGCGACCAAGTTTTCCGGCCTGGATGGCCGCCGCGCGCCCCGACGGGCCGGAACCGATGACAATCAGGTCATAATCATGATCCGCCATGGCTCAGTCCGCATGCAAAGCTTCAGCGTGGAACGTCATGTGATCTTCCATGAAGGAGGAAACGAAGAAATAGCTGTGATCATAACCCGGTTGCAGCCGGTTGACCGCCTGCTGGCGGCGCGCGGCCATGGCCTCGGCCAGTGCCTCGGGGCGCAGCAGCTTGATGAACTGGTCGCTGGTGCCGGTATCGATCAGGATCGGCCCGTCAAACCCGGTCTCGCGCATCATCAGTGTCGAATCGTGGCGTGCCCAGTTGCTTTCATCATCGCCCAGATAGGCGCTGAGCTGCTTTCGGCCCCATTCCGATCCGGTCGGGTTTGTAATCGGCGCAAAAGCCGAGACCGAACGGAAGCGGCCCGGCAGGTTCATCGCCAGCGTCAGGGCGCCATGCCCGCCCATGGAATGTCCGGTAATCCCTTGCCGTTCGCCATCAATGGCGAAATTGCCGGTCAGCAGCGCGGGTAGTTCCTCGGCCACGTAATCCCACATGTTGAAATGCGGCGCCCAGGGCTTCTGGGTGGCGTTCACATAGAAACCTGCCCCCTGTCCCAGATCGTAATCGTCATGATCGGCCACACCCTCACCACGTGGCGATGTGTCGGGAAAGACCAGCGCGATGCCTTGCTCGGCGGCCCAACCCTGTGCGCCCGCCTTGGTCATGGCGTTTTCATGGGTGCAGGTCAGGCCAGAGAGATACCACAGCACCGGAACCGGGCCATCCTTGGCCTCAGCGGGTAGGAACAAGCCAAAGGTCATGTCGCAGGCGCAGGCCTCTGAGGCATGTTTATAGACGCCCTGAACGCCGCCGAAACAGGTGTTTTCCGATAGAATTTCCATGTGTTCTGTCCTCTGGCCGAACCGGTCACGGCTATCGCTAGCCGGGCGGGCGGGGTCTGTAAAGGGCGCGAGGTCTCAGAAAGCGGAGGTCAGCGCAATCAGCGCGGGCACGGTCAGAATGCTGAGGCAGGTCGAGACGAAGATCGCCGCCGAAGCGCGATGTGGCGCAACCCCGTAATGGGAGGCCAGAATGAACACGTTGCCCGCCACCGGCAACGCCGCCGCTGCGATCACCACCGAGGCGGAAAACGCATCCAGCGGCAGCAGGACCAGCACCGCAAGCGCCACAAAAGCGGGGTGCAGGATCAGCTTGCAGAAGCTGAGCCAGCCCGCCACCGCCAGACGCTCTGCCGATTTCGACGCCAGCGAGGCGCCGATGGCAAACAGCGCTCCGGGTGTGGCGGCCCCGCCGAGGATGTTCAGAAAAGACTCCAGCGGCTGATGGATCGGCAGGCGCAGCGCCGACCAGATCAAACCGATGCTGATCGAGACGATCATCGGGTTCTTCAGCAGACCGATGCCGATCAGGCGCAGCATCTGCATGACAGGCACGCGCTCGCGCCCGCCATTGATCAGGATCACGATCAGGGATGAGAACACGATCAGATCGACCGACAGGACCAGCATGACTGGCCCGATTGCGGCCTCGCCAAACAGCACCGCCAGCATCGGCAGGCCCAGAAAGCCCACATTGCCGATGGCCGCGCATTGCGCCTCGATGGCGGTGGTGGGCACGTCCTGCCGCCGCAGGAAGCCCGCGATGGTCGCCACCCCATAGACCGCCGCCGTGCCGCAGAGATAGGCCACGATCAGTCGCCCGTTGAAAATCTCGTTGAAGGGCAGCGTCGCGGAAAAGCGGAACAGCATCGCCGGAAGCGCGAAGAAAAAGACGAACTTGGTCAGATAAGCGGTTGCCTCTTCGGTGAAGAACCGCGTGCGCCCGGCCCAGTATCCCAGGCCAATGATCGCAAAGAAGGGCAGGGTTCTGAGGAATATCTCGACCATGGGGCGATAGGTAACACCCCGCGATCAAAGCTCAACGGAATAATTCACATGTTAGCCGCTTCCGATCAGGATACCGGCCGCCAGCACCAAAGACCCGCCAAGCACCACCTGAAACGCGGCACGGAAGAAGGGGGTCTGCATATAGCGGTTCTGAATCCAGGCGATCGCCCAAAGCTCGCAAAACACGATCAGAAAGGCGATGGTGGTTGCGGTCCAGAACTCGGGGATCAGATAGGGCAGGGCGTGGCCCAGCCCGCCCACCGTGGTCATCACGCCCGAGGCCAGCCCGCGTTTCACCGGCGAGCCGCGCCCCGACAACTCGCCATCATCCGAAGCGGCTTCGGTGAAGCCCATCGAAATGCCTGCCCCGACCGAGGCTGCCAGCCCAACGAGAAATGTGGTCCAGGTGTCCTGGGTGGCAAAGGCGGTCGCGAAGATTGGCGCAAGGGTCGAGACAGAGCCGTCCATAAGCCCGGCCAGCCCCGGCTGCACCCAGGTCAGGATGAACTGCCGGTGCGAGTTGGCCTCTTCCGAGCTGCGCGCGTCATGGTCCAGAAACGTGTCCGACAGATGTGAGGCGGTTTCCTGATGACCGGCCTCTTCCACTGCGAGATCGCCCAGCAGCTTGCGCGTGGCGGCATCACTGGTGCGCGCTGCGGCGGTCAGGTAGAACCGCTCGGCATCGCGCTCCATGCCCTCGGCCTCTTCGCGGATACGTTCGATGCCCAGGTTTTCAACCAGCCAGACCGGGCGGCGCGTGTAATAGCCTGCCACATGTTCGCGGCGGATCAGCGGAATGGTCGGGCCGAACCGGTCCTCATGCAGCGCGATCAGGCGCCCCCGATGGGTGTCTTCTTCGGCGGCCATGCCCTCGAACATTTTGGCCGAGGCGGGATAATCCGCCCTCAATCGTTCGGCGTAACTGCGATAAATACGGGCATCATCCTCTTCCGATGAGATCGCAAGCGCCAAGACTTCCTGCTCGGTCAGGTCCCGGAAGTGTTTGCGGTGAGAGAGAAATTTCATGTTCGACTCAGTTTATTAGAATCATTCTAATAAATGATATCGTCACGTTACCGGAAGTTCATCCAGAAAATCGTTGAAACTGAACTGATCGGTTTTATTCTCTAGAGGCCATCCAACCAGGAGCTTTCATGACCGATACCTCGACCATCCTTCGCACCGGACGAAAATTCGATCAGGTGCTGAAAGGTGCCCGCGAGGTGTTCATGGCGGATGGATTCGAAGGGGCCAGCGTTGACGATATCGCCCGGGCGGCGAATGTCTCCAAGGCGACACTCTACAGCTATTTCCCCGATAAGCGTCTGCTGTTTCGCGAGGTGGTGCAGACCGAATGCTGCCGTATGTCCGAACAGATTCTGTCGATGGTGGATGAGTCCCAGCCCGCCCGCGAAGTGCTTTCGGTTGCCGCGCAGCAGCTGGTCGCGTTTCTGATCTCGGATTTCGCGCAGCAGATATTTCGGATCTGCGTCGCCGAACGCGACAGATTCCCCGAGCTGGGACTGGCCTTTTATGAGTCCGGTCCCAAGAACGGCAGGCGGCAGCTGGTAGAGTATCTGGAAAAAGCGATCGCAAAGGGTGAGCTGCAGATCGACGACGTGACGATGGCTGCCGAGCAGTTCTCAGAGCTTTGCAAGGCCAAGCTCTGGTTGGAGGCGGCCTTTGGCATTCGCGACCGTTTCGAACAGTCCGAAATCGACGAAGTGGCCAGACAGGCCGTCGAGATGTTCATGGCGCGCTATGGGGTCTAGGCGGCTTTCGGGCGCACATTGAACCCGCCTGCGACTTGCTTCAGTTCGAATTCTCCGGACTTTTGCAACAAGGTGCTGAGTTTGCTGCATCCATAACTGCGTGGGTCGAATTCATTGCTTTCCGATCGAATGAGGTTGCCAAGCTGAGCCAGGTGATACCACCCACCCTTATGGGGCAGCTTCTTCATGGCTCTCCTTATGAGAGGTGCCGCCTTGCTTGGCGGGTGTTTTGAAACGCTCGCCTGCTTTGCGCCATTTTTGCCTGAAGCAGCCTCGGCCGCGCCTTTGATCACCACAGACCGGTTGCAGGCCCGTCGCAGCGAGATCGGCATCTTTTCCTCGCCGATGCCGATAGCGATCAATCCCTGTTCCCGGATGCGATTGGCAAGTGCGGTGAAATCGCCATCGGAACTGACCAGGACGAAACCGTCAAATCGCCGGGTATGCAGCAGGTCCATCGCATCAATGACAAGCCCGATATCGCTTGCATTCTTGCCCGTAGTGTTTGCGCTCGCCTGCCGCGCAACCATCCCCAGATCGGCAACCACCTCTTTCCAGTTGCCCAGATGACTGCCGCTCCAATCGCCATAGACCCGCTTGAGCGCGGGATATCCGAATGCTTTCGCCTCTTTCAGGATCTGAGCGGCGAATTTGGAGGGAATATTCTCGGCATCGATCAGGACCGCAAGCACCGGCTGTTCGATTCGGGACATGCATTACCTCATAAGTGTCATTTTGGGACAATCCTGCATGAGGTTCATGGCAACAAAAAGACCGGGTGAAGGTTTCACCCGGTCAGCATTTCAGCCGCGCCTGGTCGCGTGTCAGTACACCACAACGCTGCGGATGCTCTTGCCCGCATGCATCAGGTCGAAGCCCGTGTTGATGTCGTCCAGACCCATGGTGTGGGTGATCATCGGGTCGATCTCGATCTTGCCCTCCATGTACCAGTCCACGATCTGGGGCACATCGGTGCGCCCGCGTGCGCCCCCGAATGCGGTGCCGCGCCAGCTGCGCCCGGTGACAAGCTGGAAGGGGCGCGTGCTGATCTCGGCCCCGGCGGGCGCCACGCCGATGATGATGCTCTCGCCCCAGCCCTTATGGGCCGCTTCAAGCGCGGTGCGCATCACGCCCACATTGCCGGTGGCATCAAACGTGTAATCGGCGCCGCCCTTGGTCAGATCAACTAGATAGGGCACCAGATCGCCTTCGACCTCGGTCGGGTTGACGAAATCGGTCATGCCGAATTTCTCGGCCATCGGGATCTTGTCGGGGTTCAGGTCGACGCCGACGATCTGATCGGCCCCGGCCAGGCGCAGGCCTTGAATGACGTTCAGCCCGATACCACCCAGACCGAAGACAATCGCGCGGCTGCCGATTTCGACCTTGGCGGTGTTGATCACTGCGCCGATGCCGGTGGTCACGCCGCAGCCGATATAACAGACCTTGTCAAAGGGCGCGTCCTCGCGGATCTTGGCCAGCGCGATTTCTGGCACAACCGTATGATTGGCGAAGGTCGAACAGCCCATATAATGCAGGACCGGGTCGCCATCGAGCGTGGTGAAGCGCGAAGTACCGTCGGGCATCAGACCCTGACCCTGCGTGCTGCGGATCGCCTGGCACAGGTTGGTCTTGGGGTTCAGGCAATACTCGCATTCGCGGCATTCCGGGGTATAGAGAGGGATGACGTGATCGCCCGGCTTCAGGCTGGTCACCCCGGCGCCGACCTCCAGCACGACACCCGCGCCCTCGTGGCCGAGGATGGCCGGAAACAGACCTTCGGGATCGGCGCCGGACAGGGTGAATTCATCGGTGTGGCAGATGCCGGTCGCCTTGATTTCGACCAGAACCTCTCCGGCCTTTGGGCCTTCCAGAATCACATCCATGATTTCAAGCGGTTTTCCGGCCTCAATGGCCACGGCAGCACGGGTGCGCATCACATGTCTCCCTCTGTGTTTTTCCTGACCCTGCGTCAAAGCGGGTGGGTTTTCAACACTCGTTTCACCGATGCCTAAACAGGCCGACGGGGTGGTTGTGGCCTCACTTAGCTTTTGCAATACCCCCCGATTTGACTTAGCCTCTCGCGCAAAGCCCGGGCAATAAGGGCGCTTTGGTCACAAGAAGAAACACGGGCGATGAACAGGCACACCTTAGATCTCAGGCTTTCGTCTTTCATGTTTGACGGGCGGCACCCCTCGCATTACCGCGACCGGGTTGGTGTGATCGAAGAGCGCGATCCCAACTACGACAACCGCTATGATTTCCATACGCTGATCTATGACTGCTTTTTTGACCGCGATGCGGGTGAAGTGGTTCTGATCTGCCCCTCATTGCTGAATTTTCGCTGCCTAATCGAACAGGCCCGGTTTTCGATTGACGGAACGGGGGTGCAGATCAAAGCCATCGATGCGCTTTCGCGCGGCAATGTGATCCGGTTCCAGTCGCCCGTGGACGCTCCAGCGGAACTGGGTTTCGAACATAAGCTGTTCTCCGGTGCAGTGGCGGTGAACGCGCTGCATACGGATGTGTTTGCGGGCAAGAATGCGGTTTACGCGATCTCCAAGGATAACAAGCTGGACTGGATCCAGGACTGGCTGGCCTACTACGTCAAGGAACATGGCGCGAATGCGGTCGTGATCTATGACAATCACTCCACCGACTACTCGATGGACGCGCTGAAAGAGACGCTTGCCTCGGTTGACGGGATCGAAGCGTCGGCGGTGGTGCGCGCCTGGTTCCCCTTTGGCCCCGGCGGGGCGGGCAACACAAACTTCAACTCCAAATTCCTGCATATGACCATGGTTGAGTTGGGCCGGCGGCGCCTGCTGTCCCAAGCCCGCGCCGTACTAAATGTGGATATTGACGAACTGGTCTATTCCCGGTCGGGCGCCTCGATCTTCGATGCCACCGTGGCCTCGGAGCAGGGCTATGTGCGCATCGACGGGCGCTGGGCCTTTGCCGACCCGCCCGAGGATGGGGCGCTGATCCGGCATGCCGATCACCAGTTCATCCGCAGCGACGGCAAACCGAAGGTGAACCGCAAATACTGCGTCGCCCCGCAAGGGCCGCTCAAGGGCCGCCCGTGGCTGACCCACCGGATCATCTCGCGCCGCGATCCGACCGATCCGGATTTCGGCTTCTGGCATTTCCGTAGGATTACCAACAATTGGGACTACAACCGCGAAGATTTCGACACCAACCTGCTTGAGGTCTCGCCGCGTCTGAGCGAGACGATGAGCCGCGTCTACGGCACTACGCCCAAGACCCCGGCAAAGCCGAAGCCAGAGGCCGGAGAGGTGGAGCGGCGCAGGGCCGAAACCCCGCTTCTTATCACCGCGATGAAGAATGAAGGCCCCTATATTCTGGAATGGGTGGCCTATCACCGGGCCATCGGGTTCGAGCAGTTTCTTGTCTATACGAATGACTGCTCTGACGGCACCGATCTGATCCTCGATCGCATGGCCGAGCTGGGCCTGCTTACTCATGAGCGCAACAACGTTCTGCGCCGTGGTCCGCAGAAAAGCGCTTTGAAATATGCCTTTGACCACCCGGCAACGGCGCGGGCCGATTGGATTCTGGTCTCGGATGTGGATGAATTCCTCAACATCAAGGTCGGCGAAGGCAGGTTGGATGATCTGTTGAACGCCGTGCCCGAGGCGGATGTGATCCCGGTCACCTGGCGGTTGTTTTCGAACAATGCGCGGGTCGATTTTTCCGACAATCTGGTGATCGAGGATTACACCGATGCCGAATTGCCGATTGAAAATGGCGGGCAGGAGCGGCGCTTTGTCAAATCCCTGTTCCGCCCACGCCCCGAGATCACCCGTTTCGGCACCCACGGGCCGGTGCATGAGCCCGAGGATTTCGCCAAGATCCGCTGGATCGCGCCCGATGGTGGCAGTGTCGATCCCAAGACCTGCACCCGCCCCCGGGCGCATTTCTCGTATCCGGTGGCGCAGATCAATCACTATGCCACCCGCTCCGTCGACAGCTATCTGGTCAAGCGCGACCGGGGGCGGGTCAATCACTTCCGCGACGTGATGGGGATGGATTACTGGACCAAGATGAGCCGGGGCGGTCAGAAAGATACCAGCATCACCCGCTGGATCGATCCGACGCTGTCAGAGATGGCGCGCATCGCCCAGGACAAAAAACTGGCTGAACTGCTTGCGGCATCAACCGAATGGCACAAGCAGCGGATTGCAGACCTGCGTGCGCAGCCCGAATACGAGGCGCTGCGCTCTGAAATCCTCGGCGCTGGCACACCGGCTGTCGCAGAGTGACCGCCACGCAATTTCAACCCTTCACATGAGGAGCCGGAGATGGAAACTGGCCTGTCCAAGAACCCGATTGACCACCTGCACCACAGGGCCGCCGCCCGGTCCGCAGAGTTCATCGAAGAGCAGGGCGCGACCTCGCTGATTTTTCCCAGGAAACAGCGGCTCTGGCCCTGGTTGGCGACACAGATACCCGATTCAGGCCTGATGATGGAATGCGGCGTTTGGAAAGGCCGGTCGATCAATGCGATGGCCCGGTTTCATCCCAACAGGACAGTTTATGGCTTTGACAGTTTTGAAGGTCTGTCGGAAAGCTGGGTCGGGGTCGATCTTGGGGCCGGGGCCTTTGATCTGAAGGGGCAATTGCCCGAAGTGGAAAGCAACGTGGTGCTGACCAAGGGCTGGGTCGAAGATACGCTGCCGCCCTTCTTCGAAAAAGAGCAGGGCGAGATCGCGTATCTACATGTCGATACCGACACGTATTCCCCGGCCAGGACAATCCTCGGCCTGGCGAAGTCCAGGTTCAAGAAAGGGACGATCGTCCTTTTTGACGAGTTGATCGGCTACCCGTTCTGGGAGGCGGGCGAATATAAGGCCCTGACCGAGGAACTGGATCGCGACCAATATGAATACATTGCCTTTTCGCAGATGCAGGCGGCCATCCGTATCATCGGTTAAGGCGGTGGGCCGGGTTGCGATCCGGCCCTAGTGCTCGGTCTCGTCTTTCTTGATCGTGAAGAAGAACGGGTCTTTCGGATCGGCCTCCACCACCTCCTGCGGGACGGCTTGCGGCCCTTGCAGAAAGACATTGGCGCCGAACTTTGCATGCATGCGCGACAGTTTCTCCATCCGCGCGCTGGTGAGTTCGTCGAAGAAGGCTGAATAGGTCGGTGTCTGCTTCAGGGCGTCGATCTTGTTGCGATGTGCCTGAAGCGTTGCGGTATGGGCCGCGGCGATATCGGGGTCCTGCATCAAAGCATCAAATTCGGCCTGAAGCTGCGGCAACATCCGCTGGATGGAGATGTCCGTGTCGGCGTTGTTGTTCATTCGAAACCAGTAGTTGAGCCCCTGATCGCGGTCGACATGGTTCACGCGGCCTCGGTCGCGCTTGACCAGAAAGCTCTCGGCGGATCGTACCGCGTAGTGGTTGAGCTGAACCAGATCATATCCATAGCTGTCCATCGTCGAACGCCAGGCATTGCGGTACATTTTCTTGGGCAGGGGTTTGCCGGACCCGTTGACCCAGCGGATCTGCTCCCAAAGCTGCGGCTTCAGCCCTTTGGGGCGATGTACGCCCAGCTTCTTGAAGAGGCCGGAATTGCGGTAGAGCGTTTTGAACCCCCAGGCCTGATGCGGCTTCCGGGCAAGCTCGGGCGCACAGGTGGTGAACTGGCTGGTGACGAAATCGGGCGTGAAATCATGCTGGTCGCCATTGCCGAACAGCCGCCATGTCATCGCGATCAGATTGACGTCGCCAAGCGCCTCGAGCAATGCGCCCAGCGTACCGTCACCGCATTTGATGTTGATGAATTCGTCCACATCCATGCAGACAACCCATTCCGCCTGCGCAATCACCGGCTCGCTGTCCGCTGCCGCAAGCGCCGCGTGCTGCGGTTTCATCGTTGTGCTGCGATAGGGGTTATCGCGATGCTGAAGAATGCCCTTTTCCTGCAGGACGTCCAGCAACGTGTCAGTGCCGTCGGTGCAATCGTTGGAATAGACCAGAAAATCATCGATCCCGATGGCGCGGTGATAGGCGATCCATTCCAGAATGAACGGACCCTCGTTCTTCATCGTGGTAACGATGGCCCTTCGTCCGTTGGTTTTCACATCCTGCTTTAGGGCCGGGGGCAGGGCTGGTTTGGTCTCGAAATGCCGTTCCAGCAACTCGATCAGCGGAGGGTGCGTTATCAGGCTGGATTTGGGCACGATGCGCGATATCGCGCCGGTCCGATGCCGCAGCGCCATGCAGCGATAGAAGGGCTGCATCTGATCAGGGTCGGGTGCGGCCCCGCCGATGCGGATGGCGCGCCACATGCTGTCTCCGGCCAGCGTCCCTGGCGCCACGCACCAGCGCCGTCGCGCGCGCGGTGCATCGAACTGCACGCAGGCATGGTCGCTGAACGCGGGATTGTTTCCGTCGCGGATGCGCCAGGGATAACAATGCCGCCCGATCATCGTGACATAACCCGTCGGGCTGGCGGCCGCGCGGTCAAAGACGCTTGGCCCCGGCGCGTCGCTGAGCAGATCATGCACATCGAAATTCGCCACCGCCCGCGCAGCGCCGAGATACCGCGCGCGCGCCCATTCATAGAGGATCACCTCGGCGAATGGCGCGTGCCAGGGATCGGGGGGCGGGACCTCCATCCGGTCCTTTCCGGGCGCTTCGGGCACACTATAGGGGTGGGTTTCCGCAGGCACCCCGTCGCGCCCCATCGGATGATCGGCGGAAACCACCAGCAGCGCGCAGTCCAAACCCCCTGCCGACAACTCGGCCCCCAGATCGCGGGCAAATTCCGGGTCCGTCCCCGGTGCGTTGCGGTCGAGGATCACCGCTCCGTTCAGCCCGTGGGTCTTGTGGTGGTAGTGCAGCCAATCCAGAACAAGGCTGGCCGGCTCGCCATTGCGCAGGGCCAGCGCCACGTTGCGCCCGGCAAACCGCCCGTGCTCGGGGGGGGAGGGCTGTATCGTGACCGCGCCACCGTCAAAGAGCATATCGAGCGGCCCGGACCACCTGACCGAGACCATGGGCGAGCCGCCCAATGTGCGTTGCGCGACGATTTCGGCGCGCGGCCCTGCTGCAATCGCGTGGAGTGGCGTGTCGTGGGTGAAGAACAGGTCCGCCTGACCCGGTGCGGTGAGCACGGCGTCCAGCAATGTGACCGCGCCAGTCTGAACCTTTTGCAGGCTGCAGAGCGACAAGGCGCCGGATGATGTTGGCTCGGTCATGAAATGCGCTGCCCGCGATGCGTTTGCTGTTTGCCGGGTCTGAGGGCCCGTTGCCTCACCGTTCTAAAGGTCCCGGCTTTCGCTGCCAACGTCTTTCCCTTGCGCCAGCAGCTCGGGCACCTGGCGTGTTGCTGAGAACATCCTGTCGGGATGCCCGAGTTATCCTGCGCTCCGTTTGTTCGATCTATCGACAGCTATCGGTGGTGGCTTGGTGGATATCCACCTGTCGGATCGGATGGCTGACGCCGCCGGGGCAGCGCAAACACCATGGCTCGCGTCAGGAATGGGCGCGTCTGCAGGGTGCCGCATTGCCTCAGTTGGTCGTGATTTCAACGCGTCAGGCTTGATTTGATGTGAAAATGCGGCAAGGCTGATCTTATGAACATGCAGCCTCCAAGCCGGTTTCCCGCCGGACAGGCCCAGACGCAGGTCGCATTCGACCGGCGCGAGCTTAGCCTCATTCTTTCGGTATATGGGCGTATGGTCGCCGCCGGAGAATGGCGGGATTACGGTATTTCAAACCTTCGCGACGTCGCCGTATTTTCAATTTTCAGGCGCACGGCAGAACATCCCATATACCGGGTCGAGAAACAGCCCAGGCTGCGCAACCGGCAGGGAATGTACTCGGTTGTCGGGATGGATGGGCAAATCCTCAAACGCGGGCATGACCTGAAAGCGGTGCTCAGGGTGCTGGAGCGTAAGCTGATCCGCGCGATCGACCTCGATTGAGCTTTCTCTGATCAGAGCCGCTTATGGGCCGTAACCGGCCCATCGCCCTGCGCCTGAATGCGCTCGATGGCGCCCTGCATTGGCTCATAGGCCACCGCCATATGGCCTGCATTTGCATGTAGAATGGTCTGCGGGTCCGCGACCCAGGCAACATGTCCTTTCCAGAACAGCAGATCGCCGCGCTCAGGAGCGTTCCCGTCGGGCAGTGTCTCCCCCAGGTCTGCCTGTTGCAGGTCGCTGTCGCCGGGACACGCCGTGCCACAGGCCAGCAGCGCGGCCTGCACCAGACCGGAACAATCAATGCCGAATCGGCTGTTGCCGCCCCAAAGATAGGGCGTGCCCAGAAAGCCAGCCGCCACCGCCACCGGGTCAGTCATGCAGCTGTCGATTTCGGACAGATGCACCTTTGGCACAAAGCCCAATGGCGTTTCGGCAAAGCTGATCGTGCTGCTGGTGATCGTCACAAGGCTGCCAAAGCTGAGCGTGGCGAGATCGGGGGATTTTATGTCAGCGGCGTCATAGGCATGGGTCGCGGGGGCGGAGACCCAATGTGTTGCCGGTTGCATCGCGGTGAGTGAAACGCCAGGCAGATAGCCGACATAACCGTCCTTGTCGGCCTGCACAAACGCCCAGCCGTCGCGCTCCTCAAAAACGCGCAACTTTTCGCCATAGAGAAGCTGCCGATCCCGCTTGCCCCCGGGCGAGCGCATTAGATCGACAACCGGCAGGTTGATCTGTCTTTCGGAACTCTGGACCCGGCGCACCCCCTCGGGCACATCGCGCAGATGGGCGGCGGCAACGCGGGCGTTCACCGGTGTCAGGCGCGGATCGCTCATAGGTCCAGCAAGGCGGGCAGGCTTTCCAGCAGGGCGCGCGGTCCCTGCGCCGCACCGCCTTTGGGACGGGCCGGGGCCTTTGCCGGTTGCCAGCCGTAAATGTCGAAATGGATGTAGCGCGAGGCGGTCACGAAGCGGCGCAGGAACAGCGCGGCGGTGATCGACCCGGCAAAGCCGCCGCCCGGCGCATTGTCCAGATCGGCCATGTCGGGTTCGATCATGCTTTCATACGGGGTATGGAACGGGAGCCGCCAGACCGGGTCGGTGGCCCGCGCCGCCGCCTCGCTGAGGGTGCGGGCCGCATCTTCGTCATCGGTGTAAAACGGAGCCAGATCCGGCCCCACCGCCACCCGCGCGGCGCCTGTGAGTGTCGCCATCGAGATGATCAGATCGGGTGCGTCCTCATCCGCCAGTGCGAGCGCATCGGCCAGCACCAGCCGCCCTTCGGCATCGGTGTTGTTGACCTCGACCGTCAGCCCCTTGCGCGAGGTCAGGATGTCGCCGGGGCGAAACGCGTTGCCTGCCACCGCGTTTTCGACCGCCGGGATCAGAACCCGCAATTGCACCGGCAGGCCCAGCGCCATGATCATCCGCGCAAGCCCCAGGACATTTGCCGCGCCCCCCATATCCTTTTTCATCAGCGCCATGGCCGAGGCCGGCTTCAGGTCGAGCCCACCGGTGTCAAAGCAGACACCTTTGCCAACCAGCGTCAGGCGCGGACCGGTGTTGCCCCAATTGAGCTCGATCAGGCGCGGCGCCTGTTCGGCGGCGCGCCCGACGGTATGGATCATCGGCAGGTTCTGAGCCAGCAGATCATCGCCCGCAATCGTGGCGGCGCGCGCCCCGAATTCTTCGGCCAGAGCGGTTGCCGCCGCTTGCAATTGCTCCGGCCCCATATCGGCGGCGGGGGTGTTGATCAGATCGCGCGTCAGCGCCTCGGCATTGGCCAGCGCCTCGATTCGGTTGCGATCGATACCGTCGGGCGTCACCAAACGCGCGCTGTTGGCTGATTTCTTCTTGTAGCGGTCAAAGACATAACCGGTCATCAGCCAGCCAAAGCATTCCGCCGCAAGCGCGTCACCGGTCATCTCGGTCTCAAGCCGGTATGTCCCCGCTGGCAGCTTCTCGGCTGCGGCGGCCAAGCTGAACCGCTTACGTGCTCGGCTGTCGGGCGTGCCATAGCCCAGCAGGGCACAGCAGGGCGCACCGCCGGAAGCGGAGATCAGCAGGGCCTGCCCGATCCTGCCGGTGAACCCGTTGGCCGCGACCCAGTCGCGGGTCGGGTCGTCCTGCTTGGTCAGCCAGCCCTCCAACGCAGATTGGTCGAGCACATGCGCTGGCAAGGCGGTTTCGGTCGGATCGGCGAAGGCGAGTGTCATGATATCTGCTCGGTGACTAGCTTTGGCTCAGACTACCTGCCCGGCAGCCGCCTGCAAGCCCCTCAGACCGTCAGATCGCGCTGATCCCAGATCGCGGTCAGCGACCTCTCGCCCACCCGGATCAGACGATAAAGCGTTGCGCCCGTGGCGACCGGATCTTCATTGTCGATCGTGTCGGTCACGTCAGCGGCCACACGCGCCAGCGCCACCATGCCGACCTGTTCCGCAATCGCGACCAGCGAGCGCGCGCTTTTGCGCAGATCGTTCCAGTCCTTGCTGCGCCAGAGCCGTTCACAGACCGACAGGCGAACGGCCAGTTCCTCGACCGCGCGGCACACCACGTCTTCGGCCGACGAATCGCCCAGATCGCGATAAAGCGCCGCCAGTTGGCCGGAATTCAGACGAACGGATTCGTCCTGTATCAATGTGACAATCTTGTCCACCACACACACCCTTGATTCATGTGCCCCCACGGCACGCGGCCATCCTGAGCCCGTACTGGTTTGCAAAAGGTTGCCTTGGGACTGCAAAAAAACTCGAATTCGCGGCAAATAGGAATTATTGCAGTCAAAACCAAACGAACAGGATAGGTCAAAGATCATGGAAAACGCCCGGCCCCTGCCAAGCTACCTCGTGCAGCGCTATCACGGATGGAAGGCCACAACTTATGCGGAAAACCATGCCTGGTACGAGCGGTTGGCCACCGAAGGTCAGCGACCCCGCGCGATGGTGATTTCCTGCTGTGACAGCCGGGTGCATGTCACCTCGATCTTTGGTGCAGATCAGGGCGAGTTCTTCATTCACCGCAATATCGCCAATCTGGTGCCGCCCTATCTGCCCGATGGCGACCATCACGGCACAAGTGCGGCGATCGAATACGCGGTGACCGCGCTCAAGGTCACGCATCTGATCGTGCTGGGTCATTCCCAGTGCGGTGGCGTGCAGGGCTGTATCGACATGTGCAATGGCAAGGCGCCACAGCTGGAAGCCAAGGAGAGCTTTGTCGGGCGCTGGATGGACATCCTGAAGCCGAAATACGATCTGGTTTCCGACATCGAGGATTCTGTCGAGCAGGCGCGCCAGTTCGAGCGTCAGGCCGTGGTTGCCTCGCTGGAAAACCTGATGAGCTTTCCATTTGTCGCCTCGGCGGTCGAAGATGATACGCTCAGCCTGCACGGGCTCTGGACCGATATCGGGGCCGGTGGGCTGGAGTATTACGATCCCGCCAGTCAGAAGTTCAAACCGGTTTGATACGCCCGCATCACTCCACCGCCATGGTCGCCATGCTGTCCGAAATTTGCGTCAGGAATTGGCTGCCAATGGCGGAGAGCGGTCGTTCCCGCGCGGTCACGATTACCACATCCAGCAGGATGCGCGGCGCGAACCGGCGCAGCACATAGCCGCCGCCATCGTCGCTGGATAGCGTGAACGGGTCGACAAATGTTGCGCCCAGCCCCTCTTTCACCATGTTGAGCGCGTTGCGGAACAGATCGGTCTGGCAGCGCACCCGCCAATGCGCGCCGACCGAATGAAATGCCTCGCGCGCGCGGCGGTTCACCATGTGATCGGCCCCCATCACGATAAAGGGCACGTCGCTCAGCAAGGCGGGCGTCAGCACGTCATGTTCGTCCAGCGGGCTGTTCTCGGGCAGGGCGCAAACGATTTCGAAGAAGAACGGGAGCTTGTGCAACCCGTCATGGCGCACCGGCAGCTCGCAAATCCCGATCTCGAACAGCCCGGCCATCACCCATTCCTGTATCTTCGAGGAATATTGCGACTGGAACGCGATGGTCAGGTTCGGCTTGTCGGCGGTAAAGCGCGCGATCTGGCCGGGCATGAAGCCGAAGGCCATCGCATGGCTGGTGGCCACCTGCAATTGTCCCGCCTTCTGGTTCTGCAAATCGACCACCGCTTGGTTCACATGGTCCAGGCCGCGCACGATCGTGTCGATCTCGTCGAACAGAACCACCGCCTCGGGCGTGGGCAGCAACCGGCCCCGGCTGCGCTCGAACAGGCGCAGCTTGGTCCGGCGCTCCAACTGCGCCAGGAGGTTCGATATCGCGGGCTGCGAGACGCCCAACTGCTCGGCGGCCCCGGTGACGGTGCCGGTGTCGATGATCGCGTGAAAGGCCTGATACTGCCGGAAATTGGTCTGCATGGAATCATTATATAAGATTTAGTGATACCCTGCCAAAAACATAATATTGGAAATGATGAGGCTGGGCGCGCACACTTCCCCATCGGTAAGAAGGGACGCGATGTCAAACCTCGATCAACGCATCACGGGTTTCGATCTGTGGCATCTCGCGCTGCCCGTGCGATCCGCGCGGGACCATGGTATCGGCCGGGTCGAGGGGCATTGCGAGGTCATCATTCTGCGACTGACCAGCGAAGACGGGAGCCAGGGGTTTGGCGAGGCCTCGCCCTGGTCGGTCTTCACCGGCACGCCCGAGGCAAGCTATGCCGCGCTCGACCGTTACATGCGCCCGCTGGTGGTCGGGCAGCGTATAGCGGACCGGGCCGGGATCATGGGGCAGGCAACGCGCGCGGTTGCCCATTGTACCGAGGCGAAGGCGGCGCTGGACAGCGCGCTGCTTGATCTGACGGGTCGGGTTTCCGGCATGCCGGTCTGGGCGCTTTTGGGTGGGCGTTGCCGGGATCGCATCCCGCTGAGCTGTTCGATTGCGAACCCGGATTTCGACGCCGATATCGCGTTGATGGAGCGCCTGCGCGATGATGGCGTTGGGATCATCAAGCTGAAAACCGGTTTTCGAGACCACGCCTTCGACGTGATGCGGCTGGAACGGATTGCCCGCGACTTCCCCGATTTCCGCGTCCGCTTGGATTATAATCAGGGTCTGGAGATCGGTGAGGCCATGGACCGCGTGCGCGACGTGGCGCAGTTCGGCCCCGATTTCATCGAACAGCCAGTGCGCGCCACCGAATTTGACATGATGGCGCGGCTGCGTGCCTCGATCGACATACCTCTGCTGGCCGATGAAAGCGTGTTTGGGCCAGAAGACATGACTCGCGCCGCTCGTGAAGGCATTTGCGACGGGGTGTCGATCAAGATCATGAAATCAGGCGGGCTGGCGCGCGGCCAGACGGTCGCCCGGATCGCTGCGGCGAACGGGTTGACCGCCTATGGTGGTGACATGTTCGAGGCAGGTCTCGCGCATCTGGCGGGCACGCATATGATCGCGGCGACGCCGGAAATCACCCTGGGGTGCGAGTTCTATCAGGCCAGCTACTACCTGCGCGAAGACATCCTGCAGACGCCATTCCTGGTTGCCGAGGGGCATGTGATCGTGCCGGATGGCGCAGGGCTGGGCGCGGTGCCGGATATCGACAGGTTGGCCCATTATGCCGTTCGGAGGTCCGAATGATCAGCATTGGGTCAATAAACGGTCGCCGCCCGCGCGGCCTGATCATACTGCCCGGACATCAGGCGCATCAGTGCCGACAACCGGCTCATCTGCTCGGCCTCGATGCCGACCTCGTTCATCGCGCGCAGCAGCAGCGCCTCGCGAACCTCGCGATACCGCTCGCAGGCCGCTGCGCCCTTTTCAGTGGCCTCTACCGTCTTTTCCTTGCCCTGTTTGCCTTCCTGCACCAGCCCGGCCTTGGCCAGTTTCTTGATCGCGTAGTTGACCGTGTGAGTATCCTCGACATTCAGTACAAGACAGATATCGGCCAGTTTCTTGGGTTTGCCGCGATGGCGCACGGTATGCAGCACGCAGACCTCAAGCGAGGACATATCCGCAAAGCCCGCCGCCGCCATGCAGCGTGTGGTCCAGCGGGCAAAGGCGTTGTGCGCGATGATCAGACCAAATTCGAACTCGCTGACCTCGGGAAAGCTGCCTTCGGCAAGGTGGGCCGACGAGACAACCGGACCAAGAGGGGTATCTGACATGTGTGCGCTCCGACCAATTCTGACGATTTATAAACATTTTGTTGACGTTTTGTCAATGTATGCGATCCTGTATCCCGAAGAATCGGTGTACGACAGGGCCGTGCCCGGCAGGAGATCGCAATGATCACAGAGCGCAAAACAGTGGCCATCATTGGCGCAGGCATCGTTGGGGTGTCGGCGGCGATCTGGTTGCAGCGTGAGGGTCACGAGGTCATCCTGATCGACCGCAAGGGTCCGGCTGAGGGGACGTCTTATGGCAATGGCGGGGTGCTGGCGTCCTGTTCCGTGGTGCCGGTCACAACGCCGGGTCTGATCGCCAAGGCGCCGAAGATGTTGCTGAGCGCCGATCAGCCGCTGTTTTTGCGCTACGGATATCTGCCGCGCCTGTTGCCCTGGCTGCGGAAATACCTTGCGCACGCCAATACAGCGGACACAACGCGCATCGCCTCGGCCCTGACCCCGATCATCGGTGACAGTCTGGAAGATCACACCGCACTGGCCGCAGGAACCGGGGCAGAGGGCTATATCCATCCTTCTGACTACCTGTTCATCTATGACGACCGGGCCCATTTTGCCTCTGATGCGTTCGGATGGAATCTGCGCAGGGCAAACGGCTTTCACTGGGATGAACTGGAGGGCGCGGCGTTTCGCGCCTATGACCCGGTCTTTTCCGAGGATCTGAACTTCGCTGTCCGGCTAGGCGATCATGGCCGGATTTCTGATCCTGGGGCTTATGTGCAGGCTCTCGCACGCCATCTTGAGGCACAGGGTACCCGGTTCCTGCGGGCCGATGTCGAGGATGTGGTGCAGGAAAACGGGTCGGTCACGGGCATTCGCGCCGGGGGCGAGACACTCGCCTGCGATGCGGCGGTCCTGGCCACCGGGGTCTGGTCCGGCCCGCTGGCCAAGAAACTGGGCCTGAAAGTGCCGCTGGAATCCGAACGCGGCTATCATCTGGAATTCTGGGAGCCATCGGTGATGCCGAAATCGCCAGTGATGATCGCGGGCGGCAAATTTGTCATCACGCCGATGGAGGGCCGGGTGCGTCTTGCTGGTGTGGTCGAGTTCGGCGGGCTGGAGGCCCAGCCCTCGCGCGCGCCGCTGGACCTGTTGCGCCGCAACGCGGTCAAGGCGATCCCCGGTCTGCGCGGCGCGCATGTGACCGAATGGATGGGCCATCGCCCGGCCCCGGCGGATTCGATCCCGGTGATCGGCGAAGTGCCGGGCATCAAAGGCGCGTTTACCGGCTTTGGCCATCACCATATCGGCCTGACCGGCGGGCCAAAAACCGGGCGCCTGCTGGCGCAAATGATTTCGGGCAGGCAACCAAATATTGACCTGAACGTCTATTCCCCGGCACGTTTCAAAAAGGCCGGGTAACAACAACCAAAAGAACCGACCAATCCAATCTGGGAGAAGAAAATGAAAAAACTGACACATCTGCTCGCCGCGACGGCCCTGACCGCAGCAAGTGCTGCACCGGCTCTGGCCGAGAAATGGGATATGCCGATGGCCTATTCCGGCTCGAACTTTCATTCGGTGACCGGCGCGGAGTTCGCCAAATGCGTCACTACCGGAACCCAGGGCGAGATCGAGATCGTGACGCACCCATCCGGTTCGCTATTCCCCGGCGCGCAGATCAAACGTGCGATCCAGACCGGGCAGGTTCCGATCGGTGAGCGGCTGCTTTCGGGTCACCAGAATGAAGACGCGATCTTTGGTGTGGATTCCGTGCCTTTCCTCGCGACCTCCTTTGATGATGCCGACAAGCTCTGGAATGCCGCCAAGCCGACGCTGGAAAAGGTGCTGGCCGATCAGAACCTGACGCTGCTTTATTCGGTGCCATGGCCGCCGCAGGGCCTCTATTTCCGTGACGAGGTGAACTCGGTCGCGGATATGGAAGGGGTCAAGTTCCGCTCCTACAATAACGCAACGGCGCGTCTGGCGGAACTGACCGGCATGCTGCCGGTCACCATCGAAGCCGCCGAGATCAGCCAGGCCTTTGCCACCGGCGTGGCAGACTCGATGGTCAGTTCTGGCGCCACCGGGTATGACCGCAAGGTCTGGGAAAGCCTGAACCATTTCTACGAGGTCGATGCCTGGCTGCCGCGCAACTACATCATGGTGAATTCCGACGTCTGGTCGGGTGTATCAGATGCCAACAAGGCCGTGGTTCAGGCCTGTGCCGATCTAGCGGAATACGCGGGCACATGGCGTGCGGTTCAATATACCGACTTTACCCTCAAGGGCCTGCGCGATGGCGGCATGAGCGTTGCCCCCGCAAGTGACCAGCTGAAGGGCGAGTTGCAACAGATCGGTGAAACCATGACCGCCGAATGGCTTGAGGCCGCTGGCCCGGATGGCGCGGCCATCGTCGAAGCCTTCAAAGCGTCCAAGGCAGAATAAACCTGACCTTCGGGGCAGGCCAGCGGTCTGCCCGAACCTCAATCAAACAAGGACAGGGGGACCTGATGGCACTCGCAAAGCGGCTGCGCGCCGCGCTTGATTTCCTGTATCTCGGCTCGGGCATTCTGGCCGCGCTCTGCCTGATCGCGATCCTGATCCTGATCGTGGTGCAGATGCTGGCCCGCTGGACCGGCGAGGTGTTTCCCGGTGCACCCGACTATGCCGGTTATGCCATGGCCGCCGCCTCGTTCCTGGCCTTTGCCAACGCGCTGAACCGGGGCGCACATATCCGGGTTTCGATCCTGATCAACGCGGTCGGGCCGAAGGCGCAGCGGATCATCAATATCTGGTGTTTCGCCATCGGCACCGCAGTGGCGTGGTACTTCGTCCGCTACTGCGTGAACTTCGTCTACTGGTCGTGGAAATTCAACGATGTCAGCCAGGGTCAGGACCGCACCGCGCTTTGGATACCGCAATCGGTGATGCTGCTGGGCGCGGTCATTTTTGCCATAGCGCTCACCGATCATCTGATCAGCCTGATACTGAAAGGTGATCACCGCATCCAGCGCGACCTCGTCGATCAGAGTTTCGGGGAATGACATGACACAGACCATAGGAACGCGCGCCATGATCCGCACCGCCGCCACCATTGCCCTATTTGCCATCGCGCCGGTTTTCGCCTTTGCCGAGGGGGCCATCACCCGAACCGAGTTGTCGCGCGCCGATGTGCCGGGCTCTGACACGCATGAGGTGATTGTCGCGCGGCTTGAGATCGAGCCGGGCGCCACGGTGCCGCGCCATACCCATCACGGCGACGAGCATCTTGTCGTCATCACCGGGGGCACCATGCAGACCGGCGGCGGCAAACAGATTCCGTTTCCGGATGGCATGGCCGCGCATTTCCCGCAAGGCGAGCCTCATGGCGGGCTGACCAATGTGGGCGATACCGTGATGATCGCCATCACCACCCATGTGGTCGAAAAGGGCAAGCCCCTGAACGTCCCGGTTGAATGATGCGGAAAGGATAAGACATGGAAGACTTTTCGATCATCATCCTGTTTCTCTTCGTGCTCTTCTTGCTGCTGGGCACCGGGGTCTGGGTCGGGTTGGCGCTGATGGGCGTGGCCTGGGTCGGGATGGAGCTGTTTACCTCGCGTCCCGTGGGCGATGTCATGATCACCACGATATGGACGGCCTCGTCCTCGTGGACCCTGACGGCGTTGCCGCTGTTCATCTGGATGGGAGAGATCCTGTATCGAACACGACTCAGCGAGGACATGTTCAAGGGGCTCGCGCCCTGGATGGCGGGTCTGCCCGGCGGGCTGGTCCATACCAATATCGTGGGCTGCACGGTTTTTGCCGCGGTCTCTGGCTCGTCGGCGGCGACGCTGACCACGGTTGGCAAGATGTCGATCCCCGAATTGCGCAAGCGGGAATATCCCGAACCGATGATCATCGGTACGCTGGCCGGGGCGGCGACGCTTGGCCTGATGATCCCGCCGTCTCTGACACTCATCGTTTATGGTGTGACCATCAATGAAAGCATCTCGAAGCTGTTTTTTGCGGGTATCGTGCCGGGTCTTGTGCTGGCGGGGATGTTCATGGCCTATGTGGCGATTACCAGCCGTGTCTCAAAGCAGTGGCACCCCAAGGGCGAACCGCCCCTGACCATGAGCCAGCGCATTGCCAACTCGCGCTTTCTGCTGCCGGTGATCTGCCTGATCCTTGTGGTGATTGGCTCAATGTATCTGGGCTATGCCACGGCAACAGAGGCGGCGGCGTTTGGCGTGATCGGCGGGCTGGTTCTTGCGGCCAGCCAGGGATCGCTCACCTGGAATACCTTTACCGAAAGCCTGATGGGGGCGACCCGTACCTCGGCGATGATCGCGCTGATCCTCGCGGGCGCTGCCTTTCTGTCGCTGTCGATGGGGTTCACCGGGTTGCCGCGTGGGTTGGCCGACCTGATCGCGCAGTGGGAGCTCAGCAAGTTCCAGCTGCTGATGGTGCTGCTGGTGTTCTATATCGTGTTGGGCATGTTCCTTGACGGGATTTCGTCGGTGGTGCTGACCATGGCGGTGGTCGAGCCGATGGTGCGGCAGGCGGGCATCGACCTGATCTGGTTCGGTATCTTCATCGTGGTTGTGGTTGAAATGGCGCAGATCACGCCGCCGATCGGGTTCAACCTGTTCGTGCTGCAAGGGATGACCAATCATGAGATGGGCTTTATCGCGCGTGCCGCTTTCCCGATGTTCCTGATCATGGTGCTGATGGTTTTTGTGCTGATCCTGTTCCCGGAAATCGCCACCTGGCTGCCCGAAAACCTCAGGCAAGCGCCGGGCGGCGGCTAGGCGCGGCCAAAACCTGACTAGGCAGGCGGTGTGAACCGCCGCCTGCACATCCCAAACCAACTGACCAGCAGAAGGGTCCGCAAGGGCAATCCCGCCGCATGACCGCGCTTATCTTCATCGCCAGATATGGGAAGCTTGCGCTGATCTGCGGCTTGCTGGCCGGGCTGCTGCTGCCGGGCCTCGCGCAGGTGCTGCGCTGGTGGATTCCGGAACTGGTGGCGCTGCTGTTGTTCCTGACCGCTTTTCGCATCGGCCCGGTTGATGCGCTTGCCAATCTGGGAGAGCTGGGCCGCACAGCTCTGGTGGTGCTGGTGCTGCAACTGGCGCTGCCGGTCGGGTTCCTGCTGATGCTGGGCCTGCTGGGCCTGCCGGTCACGCCCCTTGCTCTGGCGCTGGCGCTGGTCATGGCCGCGCCCTCGGTCACTGGGGCGGCAAATTTCGCAATCCTGCTGAATGGTGATCCTGCCCCGGCGCTGCGCCTGCTGATCCTTGGAACGGCGCTGCTGCCGCTGACCTGCATTCCCGTTTTCGCGCTGCTGCCCGGTTTCGGGGATATCGGTGATGTTCTGGCCGCCGCGCTGCGCCTGCTGATGGTCATTCTGGGGGCCGCCGCGCTGGGTTTTGCCCTGCGCCACTGGCGCGTGCCGGACCTGCCCGAGCAGGGCCGCAAGGCGATCGATGGCTTGACGATGATCGTGCTTGCCGTGGTGGTCATCGGGCTGATGTCCGCGATCCGCCCGGCGCTGGAAAGCGACCCGCTCGATCTGCTTCTTTGGGCAGGGGTCGCCTTTGCGCTGAATTTCGGCCTGCAGGGGCTGTCCTATGTCACGCTGCGCCGCAACGGGTATCCGGCTGCGGTGCCCACCTCCATCGTTGCGGGCAACCGAAATTTCGCGCTGTTCTTTGTTGCGCTCTCACCCGAGGCCACCGAACCGCTGCTGATCTTTCTGGGATGCTACCAGTTCCCCATGTATCTTACCCCGACCCTGCTGCGGAGGCTTTATGACCCACGCTGACGCATTTCCCCTGATCCGCCCGCTCGGGCTGGATGGCCTGCTGGTCAGTTTCTCCGACACGATGTCCGAGCCTGCCAATCGGGCGGCGCTTGCCTTTCGTGAAGCGGCCCGGCTGGATCTGCCCGATGGCGTGATCGAGACTTCGACTTCTCTGGCTTCGGCCTATTTCCGGTTCGATCCATTGACGCTGCCTCATAGCGAGCTGCGCGCGGCGCTTGAACATTTGCTTGACACGCGGGACTGGTACACCGCTCCTTTGCCGGAGGGCCGCAGGCTCTGGCGGGTGCCGACGGTTTACGGCACCGAACGGGCCCCGCAACTGGACGAGGCCGCCGCGCTGGCGGGGCTGTCGCCCGAGGAGGCGGTGCAAAGGCTCAGGGCGTCCCGCGTCCGGGTGCTGACCATCGGTTTCGCGCCGGGGCAGCCCTATCTGGGATCGCTCGGTCCCGAATTTGACATCCCCCGGCAGCAGGATCTGACGCCAACCGTGCCTGCGGGCGCGCTGGTTCTGGCGATCTCGCAATTTGTGCTGTTTTCCGGCGCTGCGCCCACTGGCTGGCGGCATGTAGGGCAGACTGCGTTTCGGTGTTTCCGTCCCGATCAGGAGCGCAGCTTCGCGCTGGCTCCGGGCGATGAGATGATATTCCCCTCCGTTTCGCCCGAGGAGTTCTCCGAGATCGAGGCGCGCGATCGTGACGGCAATGGCGGCGCAACGGTCGAGGAGATCACCGCATGAGCCTGATCGCCCACAGCATCGGCCCCGCTTGCACGATTCAGGATCAGGGACGACCGGGTTATCTGGATCAGGGCCTGTCCCGCTCGGGCGCGGCTGATCTGCTGGCGCTTCACGAAGGAGCCGCGCTGCTTGGTCAGCGTCCCGATTGCGCGGCGCTGGAAATGGCGGGGTTCGGTGGCACGTTCGAAGCGACGCAGGAGGTCAACATCGCGCTCACGGGCGCGCCGATGCAGGCCAGCATCGATGGTGCACAGGCTGCCTGGAATGCCTCGCATGTGTTGACCGGCGGGCAGGTGCTGACCGTCGGCGCGGCGCGGCAGGGCGTCTATGGCTATTTGCATCTGGCGGGTGGGATCGGTACAAAGCCTATGCTCGGCTCGCGTTCAGCTCATCTGACCGCAAAAGTCGGCAAGACGGTTGCGGCGGGGGACCTGCTGCCGACAGGTGCTGGTCATGGGCAGGCGGGCTTCAAGATCGGCAGCCCCGATCGTTTCACTGGCGGCACTTTGCGCGTCATCGCCAGCGTTCAGACCAGCCTGTTCAGCGCGGCAACGCTCGACCGGCTGGAAAGCACTGCCTTTCGCCGCGGTGCGCGCGCCAACCGGATGGGCATGCAACTGGACATGGAGGGGCAGGGATTTGCTGCCGAGGGGCAGTTGAACATCCTCTCCGAGGTTATCACGCCCGGCGACATTCAGATGACCGGCAGTGGCAATCCCTTCATTCTGCTGCCCGAATGCCAGACCACCGGCGGTTATCCAAGGATCGCCACGGTGATCCCCTGCGACCTGCCGCGCGCGGTGCAGGCCCCGGCTGGGGCATCGCTCCGGTTCCAGTTCGTGTCGCTCGAAGACGCTCTCGCCCTGCAGGCCGCGTTCGAGGCCGAACTGGCGCGTCTGCCCGGGCGCGTCGAACCACTGGTGCGCGATCCGCATGACATAGCCGATCTTCTGTCCTACCAACTTGTCAGCGGGGTGATCTCCGCCACCGATCAGGGAGACTAGACACATGACCTCAGTCGATCTCAACGCCGATATGGGCGAAAGTTTCGGCCCCTGGAAAATGGGCGATGATGAAAGCCTGCTCGACATCATCACCAGCGCCAACATCGCCTGTGGTTTTCATGCGGGCGATCCGGATGTGATGGCAAAGACCATGGCGCTGGCGGCGCGGAACGGGGTCGGCATCGGCGCGCATCCGGGCTTTGGCGACCTGCAGGGCTTTGGCCGCCGCCGCATGGTGCTGCCGCATGACAGCCTGCGCAATCTGGTGCGCTACCAGCTAGGCGCGGCGCGTGGCATGGCGCAGGCGCTCGGGACGCAGGTGCGACACCTGAAACTGCATGGGGCGCTGTCGAACATGGCCTGCACCGACTATGACATGGCACGCGCCTGCTATGAGGCCGCGCTAGAGGTTGATCCGGAGATCATCATCATGGTCCTAGCCGCCACAGAGATGGAGCGGGTCGTGCGTGATCTGGGCTGCTGCTGGGTGGGCGAGATTTTTGCCGATCGCGCCTATAATGACGATGGTACATTGGTGGACCGCTCGCTGCCCGGCGCGGTGATCCATGACCCTGATCTGGCAGGGCCGCGCATTCTGGAGATGGTGCGCGAAGGCGCGATCATCACCGAAAGCGGCAAACGTATCGAGACCTCGATCGACACGATCTGCCTGCATGGGGATACGCCGACGGCTGTGGCTCTGGCCCGTTCCGTCCGCCACTGCCTGACCGAAGGCGGGGTGGATGTGAAGATGTTTGGCGCATAGCGCTAAAAAAATGACGGCCACGTGGTGGGGCGTGGCCGTCAGGTCGTCATGTTACGGGTCTTGTTTGTTAGGAGGGCCCGATCATGAAACAGGTTACGTTGCGGGCCTGAAGCCTGCGGCAGGCCAGATCCGCCTGCTCGCGAGTCATGCCCTGAAAAGTCGCATCAAACCCTTTCGAGGATTGGTTGACCTTGCGCAGCGTACCATCCAGCGTCGACATCTCGGCCAGCGCGGTGCGCAGCAGGACCTTTTCGGCCTTATAGCGGGTGGTGTAGCGGCCCACATTGACGCCCCAGTGATGCCCGCCGGAGGTTGAAAGCCGCGTGACCACCTCAGGTTTCACCGCCTGTGTTTCCGCGTCGGTGGTGGCCTTTGCCAGGACCAGATTCTCCGGGCGCAGGGCCGGGCGGGTCGAGGAGGCGGGCGGCGGGGTTACGGTTTTCACGGTTTTCGACCCGACATCTGCGGCCACGATCGCGGCCGTGATGCCCGCCTGTATCCGGTCGCCATTCTGCTCGGCCGTCGTAGCCACTGCATCCGCGACCACAACTGTGCTTGCGCTTGGGCGCACACGCGGGCGCAGGCTCTTTTTGGGTGCGCCGGCCAAACGGATGGTCTTACCAGGGCTGGTATCGCCAAGGCCGGAATTGCCCGCATAGACCGGGCGGCTGGGCTTGCGGATCGGTGCGCGCGATGGCGCGCGGCGGAACCCCATATCGAGCAGTTCTGCCACTCGCGCATTGCGCGAGGCGGTCGATTGGCCGCCAAAGACGGTCGCAATGATGCGCTCATTGCCGCGCTTGGCCGAGGCAACAAGGTTGAACCCCGCCGCGCGGGTATAGCCGGTCTTGATCCCGTCGGCGCCTTTATAGGCGGCCAGCAGGCGGCGGTTGGTATTGTTCACGGTCTTGATTCCCGCATGGGTCGAGCGCCGCGAGAACAGATTATAATACTGCGGGTAATCATAGAGCATGTGACGGCCCAGCGTGGTCATGTCACGCGCCGTCGACAGATGCCCCTTTTCCGTCAGGCCATGAGCGTTCTTGAACGTGGTGCGTGTCATGCCCATTGCCTTGGCGGTCCGCGTCATGCGGCGGGCGAAAGCCGCCTCCGACCCGCTGATGGCGATCCCGATGGCCGTGGCCGCATCATTGGCCGATTTCACAGCCGCCGCCCGGATCAGATAGCGAAAGGCGATTTTTTGGCCCGAACGCAGCCCCAGTTTCGAAGGCGGCTCTGCCGCAGCGGCCTTGGGAATGCGCACCTTGGTGTCCAGATCAATCTCGCCGTTGCGCACCGCCTCGAACGCGATGTAGAGCGTCATCATCTTGGTCAGAGAGGCCGGATGCAGCCGCGTATCCGCGTTGCGGGAATGCAGAACCTCGCCGGTTCGCGCGTCGATTACCATGGCCGCGTAAGGCGCTGCCGCAACACTGAGCGGCAACAGCACACAGAGCCAAATCAGAGTGAGTATAATAAGGCCCCATCGGGCCGACTTCATCCGCCGAACCTGCACGATCATTTCTCTATCTGCCTCTGGCCGCCTGATTATTTCGGGCTGGCTCTGTTTGATAATTGCCCCAACGCTAACACAGCATCGGCGCGAAATAAACGGTGAGATTGGGCTGAGCGCAAAAAATGGGGCAAATGAGAAACCCATATCTTGTGGCTGACTCAGCCTTTTCCGCTAAGATTGGGATTGCCTAAAATTTGCTGCGCTTTCTTAATTTGCCCGGGTCATCCCACAGCACGCACCAGATCACAAAGCCCTGACAAATCGGGCAGTTCTCGGAACCGGGTTGCGTGTTGCGGGGTCTCGGCCCGTTCCAGATCCCACAGCAATGCGTGCGGCACGTGCACGCCCCAGCCTCCGGCCTCGATCGCGGGCACCACATCCGAGCGGATGGAATTGCCCACCATCATCGCATGTTCCGCGCCATCGCCATGGCGGGCGAAGACCTCCGAATAGATTGCGGGAGTTTTTTCCGACACGATCTCGACCGCGTCGAACAGTTCGCCCAGACCCGATTGCGCCAGCTTGCGCTCCTGATCCAGCAGATCGCCCTTGGTCACCAGCACCACCCGATGGGTCTTTGCAACCGCAGCGACCGCCTCGGCGGCATGGGGCAGCAACTCTATGGGATGGGCCAGCATCTCATGCCCCGCGTCGATCAGTTCCCGGATTGCAGATGCGGGCACCCGGTCTTCTGTCACCTCCAGCGCGGTTTCGATCATCGACAGGACAAAGCCTTTGATCCCATAGCCATAGCGCCCCAGATTGCGCCGCTCGGCGGCCAGCAGCCGGTCCATCAGGTGATTGCGCGCGGCATGATCCGCCAGCAGATCGGCGAACCGGTCCTGCGTCAGCTGGAAGAAGCGCTCGTTGTGCCAGAGCGTGTCGTCGGCGTCGAAACCGACCGTGGTCAGGTTGCGTGGCATGGGCTTCGTGTTCACGGGCTCTTTTCGAGGGTCGTAGAAACGTTATATAACCCCTCATGTGATTTCCAAGCGAGAGCGGATTCTCTGCACCATGCAGCCTTTTCTGGTAACAATGTCGAATGACCCGGACGATGAATCGGGCACCTCGATTCTGGTCGAAACCCGGCCAAAGACTCAGCGCCCGCCGCTCTATAAAGTGCTGCTGCTCAATGATGACTACACCCCGATGGAATTTGTGGTGCATGTGCTGGAGCGGTTCTTCGGCATGACCCACGCGCAAGCCTTCGAGGTGATGCTGACCGTCCACAAGAAGGGTGTTGCCGTTGTCGGTGTGTTCAGCCACGAAATCGCCGAGACCAAGGTGGGTCAGGTGATGGATTTCGCCCGCCGTCATCAGCATCCGCTGCAATGCACCATGGAAAAAGAGGAATGAGGCGGTTGACCGCCCCGGCCTCAAGGCGCAGGCTCACCCGCACCATTTGGTGACGGCGCAGGATCGACTCACGCGATGTCAATACGTCTAGACCTTGCCCGCGACAGCGGGCTGACGCTGTCCGATGCGCTGTCGGTGTTGCTGCCCACACCAGCGCAGGACTTGTCCGATCTGCCCCGGACCACCGAGATGGTGCAGCCCTTCAAGCCGTTTCACGACCATTTTGCGGATCAGGGATTTCGCTGTGCCCATGCCAGCGATGCGCGCTGCGATGACGTGATCCTGTTCCTCCCGCGTGCCAAGACGCAGGCACGGGGCTTTCTACATCAGGCCTGCCAGCGCGCCAGCGGCAGGGTTGTAGTGGACGGGGCCAAGACCGACGGCATCGACAGCCTGCTCAAGGAGGTGCGCAAGCGGGTGCCGGTTGAGGGGCCGATCTCCAAGGCGCATGGCAAGATCTTCTGGTTTGCCGCCGACGCGCAGGCGTTTTCTGACTGGGCCATGTCCGACATGGCGCTGGTCGGTGGTTACCGGACCGTGCCCGGCGTGTTTTCCTCGGACGGGATCGATCCGGCATCGGAGTTACTGATCGCCGCCATGCCGGATCGCCCCGGTGGGCGGATTGCGGATCTGGGGGCCGGGTGGGGCTATCTCTCGTCGCGGCTTCTGGAACGCGAGGGGGTGTACTCCATCGATCTGGTCGAGGCCGATCATGCCGCGCTGGAGTGCGCACGCCACAACGTTTCCGATCCGCGCGCGCGGTTTCACTGGGCCGATGCGCTGCGCTGGGCAGCGCCTGAGCCGGAGGATACCGTCGTCATGAACCCGCCCTTCCACACTTCGCGCGCTGCCGACCCCGCGCTGGGCCGTGGTTTTATCGCTGCTGCGGCGCGTGCGCTTGCGCCCAATGGTCAGCTTTGGATGGTGGCGAACCGCCATCTGCCCTATGAGGCCGCGCTGGAGGCGCATTTCAACCGGTTCGAAGAGCTTGGCGGCGATGCCCGGTTCAAGATTTTCAACGCCAGCCGCCCGCGCCGCCGGGTTGGGGCATCCTAGGTCAGAGCGGGAGAAACAGATGTCCTATTCCATTGCCGGAAAGACCGCCATCGTCACCGGTGGTGCCGCTGGCATCGGCCTCGCCATTGGTCGCCATTTCGCGGACAAGGGCGCCAATGTCGTGTTTGCCGACATGGATGAAAAGCGCCTCGCCTCGGAGCTGGGCGAAAATGGCGAGGCCGAGAATATCCGCTACTTTGCAGGCGATCTGCGCGAGAGGCTGACGCTAGCCAATCTGTTGTCGGCCTCGCTGGACGCGTTCGATCAGATCGACATTCTGGTCAACGGCGCGCGGCAGGTGGTGCCCACCGATCCGCTCGACATGGATGACGATTCCACACAAGCTTTGCTGAACCAGAACCTGATGCCCGCCTTGCGGCTGAGCCAATTGGTGGCCAAGCGGATGATCAAACAGGCCGGTGACAACGAAGACGCACGACAGGCAGGGGCGATCATCAACCTGTCCTCAGTGGCCGCACGGCGCACCCATCCGAACTTGCTGGCCTATTCCGTCTCGACCGCGGCGCTTGATCAGATGACCCGCTCCCTCGCCGTGGCCATGGCGCCGCACCATATCCGTGTGAACGCCATCGCGCTGGGCTCGATCATGAGCGCGTCGCTGCAATCCACACTCAAGGACAATCGCGAATACCGCCGCGACATCGAGAATCACACGCCGCTTGGCCGGATTGCCGCTGCGACCGAACTGGCCGAGGCGGCGCAGTTTCTGGCCTCTGAGGCGTCGGGTTTCATGACCGGTCAGATCATGACCTTGGATGGCGGCCGCACCCTGCTTGATCCGGTTGAGGCCCCGGCCCACTGACATGTTGAAAAAGGACAACCAATGACCCAAGCGATGGAGGCCCAAAAAGCGCAGGCCGCCGCGTGGTTTCGCCAGTTGCGCGACCAGATCGTTACCGCGTTCGAAACGCTTGAGGATAACCACGCCGAAGGCCCGCTTTCGGATGCCGAGGCGGGCCGGTTTGAGGTGACGAAGACACAGCGTTCTTCAGAGGATGGCTCGGATGCGGGCGGCGGGTTGATGTCGGTGATGCGCGGCGGGCGTGTGTTTGAAAAGGTCGGCGTGAATGTCTCCGAGGTCTATGGCACCCTGTCGGAGCGGGCACAGTCAGCAATGGCGGCGCGCAAGGGGCTGCCGGGGATGAAGGACGATCCGCGCTTCTGGGCCTCGGGGATTTCGCTGGTGGCGCATATGCAGAACCCCCATGTGCCCGCGGTGCATATGAACACGCGGATGTTCTGGACCCCGCATGCGTGGTGGTTCGGCGGCGGGTCCGACCTCAACCCCTGTATCGAGTATGACGAAGACACCGCGCATTTCCACGACACCCAGAAGGCGCATCTGGACCGGCATGGAACCGGGCATTATCCGCGCCTGAAGGACTGGGCCGATGAGTATTTCTATATCCCCCACCGCAAACGCGCGCGCGGTGTGGGCGGTATCTTCATGGATGATTATTGCACTGGTGACTGGGATGCGGATTTCGCCCTGACCCAGGATATCGGCCGCGCCTTCCTGCCCGCCTTTGTGCCCCTTGTCGAAAAACGGCGGGTGCAGCCATGGTCGGAGCCTGACAAAGAGGTGCAGTACCGGCACCGGGGCCTTTATGCCGAATACAACCTCGTCTATGACCGGGGTACGAAATTCGGGTTGGAGACAGGCCACGATCCCGATGCGGTGCTGATGAGCCTGCCGCCGATTGCGAAATGGTACTAGGCTGAGCGCCACCCGGCTTCGCGCATCGCCGCGCCATAGCTGGGGGCCATGTTCATCTGCGTGCCATAACCTTTGGCCAGCAGCAGCTTGTGCAGCCTCGGTAGGTTGTAGCAGGGCACATGCATGATCATGTGGTGTTCAAGGTGGTAGTTGACCCAGTAGGGGGCCACAAACAGCCGCGCCAATGGTCCGGCCAGCGTGGTGCGCACATTTCGGAACGGGTCGTCGGATTGCTCGGTGGCACCATGTTCGGCGATATTGCGCACGCGCAGGACGAACTGGAACCAGGTCAGATAGGGCAGCAGCCAGAAGGCCAGCCCCCACCACCAGTCGCCAACCAGCCCCAAGACCACCATCACCACCAGAAAGACCGGCACCGTGACCCAGAAATGCAAGCTCTTGAAGCTTTGCGCAAAATCGGCTTCCGCCGCTTCGATCGCCTCATGATCCCCCGCCATGCGGAGCGCCATGGCGATCTGGCCCACCAGTTGTTTCACCCCGGTCTGCCCGGTCAGATCCCGCGTGAATTTGCGCCGCATCGAGGCATGCGAGGTCGGGAATTTCGACGATAGCGGCAGGTCGGGGTCCTTGTCGGACTGGGTAAAGCGGTGATGGGTCAGGTGATAGCGCCGATAGGCGCTGAGGTCAGCCAGAATGGGCCGCGCGCAGAGCCATGTGGCGACAAAATCATTGAGGCGCTGGCGCTGGAACAAGGCGTTATGCGCAGCCTCATGCATCAGGATCGCGAGCCCGAGCTGTCGTGATCCCACAATCATTACCGCAAGAAAGAAGGTCAGCGGATTGGGCCAAAGACCGAACAAAGCGAGCGCCAGCGCGATGGTGCCCCAGCAATGCAGCACCAGCCAGGCTCCCCTGATATCCGACCGCTCGGCCAGCGGGCGGATTTCGTCAGATGTCAGATATGTCTTTCCCGGAGTCATGGCGGGCCACCTCCCTATGCGAAGTGTCCCAGAGAGGACGGGGCTCTGTCAAACAGGCCGTGGCGTCAGTCGCGCCATTCGAAAAAGCCCGGCCCCGCCTGTTTCAGCATATCCGACGCCATGTCGCGGCCCAGCTCTGCCCCATCCGCGATCGCGCAGGATCGCTCTTCGGACACGTCCTCGGAACCATCGGGGCGCAGGACCTGACCGCGCAGGCGCAGGGTGTCGCCGTCGATCTCGGCCAACCCGGCAATCGGCGTTTCGCAGGACCCGTCGAGCGCCGCCAGAAAGGCCCGTTCGGCGGCCAGCCTGTGTTTGGTTTCGCTGTGATGAATGCGGGCCAGCAAGTCGCCAGCGCGCGCGTCATCGCCGCGCCGCTCGATCCCGATGGCCCCTTGTGCGATGGCGGGCAGCATGTCGTCTGGTGAGATCGGGGTCGCCGGCACCTCACTCATGTCCAGCCGGTTCAATCCGGCCAGCGCCAGAAAGGTGCATTCGGCCACGCCTTCGGAGAGTTTGCGCAGGCGGGTCTGCACATTGCCCCGGAACTCCACCACGTTCAGATCGGGACGCCGGTTCAGCAACTGGGCGCGGCGGCGCAGCGACGAGGTCCCGACAACGGCCCCCTCGGCCAGATCATCCAGCGTAGTCAGCCCCGGAGAGATGAAGGCATCACGTACATCCTCGCGCGGCAGGAACGTATCCAGCACCAGACCTTCGGGCTGTGCGACCGGCATGTCCTTGGTCGAGTGCACCGCGATGTCGATATCGCCGCGCAGCATCGCCTCTTCGATCTCTTTGGTGAACAGGCCCTTGTTGCCGATCTCTTTCAGCGGGCGATCCGCGTCGATCAGTTTGCGATTGTCGCCGCTGGTCATGATCACGGTGATCTCGAACGCATCATGCGGCAACTCATGGGCCTTGGCGAGGCGATCGCGGGTTTCATAGGCTTGCGCCAGCGCAAGCGGCGAACCGCGCGTGCCGATTTTCAGAGGGTCGGACGGAGAGGGCAGTGCATGTGTCATGGCGCACAGCTTTAGTCGCGTCACTTTGCCCTGACAACGGGGGAATGCTTGACAAATTGCCGCTCAGCATAGACCGGTGTGGCGCAATCAGAATTGGGGGCAGGCATGGCTGAGACAAAAACGATACTGCGCGCCTTGGCGGGCGAGGTTCAGGACGTGCCGCCGATCTGGATGATGCGGCAGGCGGGGCGGTATTTGCCCGAGTATCGCGCCACCCGCGCGCAGGCCGGAGATTTTCTGTCGCTGTGCTACAATCCCGACCTGGCCGCCGAGGTCACGTTGCAGCCGATCCGCCGCTACGGCTTCGATGCGGCGATCCTGTTTGCCGACATCCTGCTGGTGCCACAGGCGCTGGGCGCTGATCTGTGGTTTGTGACGGGCGAGGGGCCGCGGCTGTCGACCATCACCACCCAGGCAGAGTTCGATGCGCTCAAACCGGCGATGGATATTCACGAGACCCTGTCCCCGATCTATGAGACCGTCCGCATCCTGTCGCGTGAATTGCCGTCCGAGACCACGCTGATCGGGTTCGCGGGCGCGCCCTGGACAGTCGCGACCTATATGATCGCGGGTCGTGGGACGCCCGATCAGGGCCCGGCCCATGCGCTGCGGCTGGAAAACCCGGCGCTGTTTGATGCGCTGATCAGCCGGATCACGGCGGCGACCATCGACTATCTGTCGATGCAGATCGAAGCCGGGGCTGAGGTGGTGAAGATTTTCGACAGCTGGGCCGGTTCACTGCCCGATGACGCGTTCGAGAAATACGCGGTCGAGCCGACCCGCGCGATCACCCGCGCGCTGAAAGAGCGCCATCCCGGCATCCCGATCATCGGCTTCCCGCGTGAGGCTGGCGCGCATTATGTGGGCTTTGCACGCGAAACCGGCGTTGATTGTGTGGCGCTGGACAATTCCGCCGACCCGGATTGGGCGGCGCGTCATGTGCAGGTCGATGGCTGTGTGCAGGGCAATCTGGCCTCGCGCCACATGGTGACGGGCGGGCAGGCGCTGGTGGATGAGACCCGGCAGATCGTGCAGGCGTTTTCCAAGGGGCCGCATATCTTCAATCTTGGCCATGGCATCACGCCGGATGCCGATCCCGAGAATGTGCAACTGATGATCGACACGGTGCGCGGCGGCTGACGCGCCTCATAGCTTGGCGGCGAATTCGGCGCGAATCTCGTCGCTGTGCGCGCCGCGTTGAGGGGCGGGCTTCGGCGACGTCTTCTGGCCATCAAAACGCGGCGCGGGTGCGGCCTGCAAAATACCGTCCATCTCATGCCAGGTGTGGCGATGCTGGTTTGCGGGATGGGACATGGCCTCGTCCGGGCTCAGAACCGGCGCAACGCAGGCATCGCTGCCCGCAAACAGATCAGCCCAATAGTCGCGGCTCTGCTGGCCAAAGATCGCGCCGAGCCGTTCGTTCAGACGGGGCCAGAGGGTGCGGTCGAATTGCCGGGCAAAATCCGGGTCCTCGGCCAGATTGAGACGGGCCAGAAATTGCCGGTAGAATTTCGGCTCAAGACACTGCACCGAGATATAACCGCCGTCACCGCAGCGATAGGTCCGGCTCCAATGCGGGCCGTCAAGCAGGCTTTCGCCGCGTTTCTGAGACAGGTTTCCCGATTGCCGTAAGCTCATCAGCAGGTTCATCATATGCGCTGAGCCGTCATAGATCGCGGCATCGACCACCGTGCCGCTGCCACTTGCCCGTGCCTTCAGCAGCCCGGCCACCAGCCCCGCCACCAGATACATCGCGCCCCCACCGATATCGCCCACCAGCGTGGCTGGCGTGAGCGGGAGGTCCCCCGGCGCGGAAGCATACCAGAGAGCACCCGAGAGCCCGATATAGTTCAGGTCATGCCCGGCAGCAGCGGCCAGCGGTCCATCCTGCCCCCAGCCGGTCATGCGGCCATAGACCAGGCCTGGATTGCGGGCATGGCAGGTCTCCGGGCCGAGCCCCAGGTTTTCCATCACACCCGGACGGAACCCTTCGATCAACGCGTCAGAACCGGCGACGATGCACAGAGCGGTCTCACGGTCGTCCGGGTCCTTGAGGTCCAGTTCAATCGAGCGTTTGCCGCGATCCAGCAGTGACCTGTCCGGCTGGCCCGGACTGGGCGGGCCGCCCTTGCGGTGAATGACGATCACATCGGCGCCCAGATCGGCCAGCGTCATGGCGGCGAAAGGGGCGGGGCCGAGCCCTTCGAATTCCACGATCCGTATCCCATCGAGCATTGGCGCCCCCTGTTCCTTTGGGCCTACCGTGGAACATTGATGCGCCGCCGCGCAAGCCTGCGCGATTTCTGCTGTTCGCGCAGGAACACGAACAGACCCGCGCCCATGATCAGGATCATACCGATCCAGACCTCAAGATCGGGCAGTTCCGCCCAGATCAGCCAGCCCCAGAACACCGCCATCGGCAGCCCCACATATTCAAAGGGCGAGACGGTGGCGGCATCGGCCAGCCGGTAGGCCTGGCTCAGAGAATATCCGATCACAGCGACATTCATGCCAAGCAGCAGCAGGTAGATCCAGTCGCCGTCATCGGGCCAAACCCACGCCCGAAACAAGAAAAGCAGGCTGGGGTCCTCGATACCTTCGGCAAAGCGCCCGTCACCGGCGATCAGGTAGAATCCCAGGCAAACGAGTATGAACACGAGCTGAATATAAAAGGCCAGAGCCGACGCTTTGGTTGTCACGCCAAGTTTGCGCGTCATCACTTGCAGTAAGGCATAGGTCAGGGCTGCGATCAGGGGCAGCAGCAGCACCAGACGGTTGGCCACCAGCGCTTCACCGCTTTCCCACGGGCGCTGCATGATGAGCACGCCGACAAAGCCGACCAGAACCGCGCCAGTGCGCAGCGGCCCGACCTTTTCCCGCAGAATCGGGACCGACAGCAAGGTGATGAAGAGCGGCGCGACGAAAAACATCGCTGTCACATCAGCCAGCGGCATCACCGCCAAGGCCAGAAAGAAGCTCATGTTCGAAATCACCACCATCAGCCCGCGCAGCAGATGCAGCAGCGGCTGCCGGGTCCTGAGGATTCCGAACCCGCCTTCATATTGCACCATCACCAGCGTGAACATGATCCCGATCGAGGCGCGAAACATCACGATCTGATGCAGCGGGTAGTCGCCCGACAACTGTTTGATGATCATGTCGTTGATCGAAATGCAGATCATGCCAACAACAATGCAGGCAATCCCGGCGGCGGGCCGGCTCTGGGCCAATGTCTCCATGTGGTGCTCCTCCGGCGGGCCGTGAATTTGCGCGCCTGATATCCTCCGGGGTATCAGAGCGAGCCGCGCTGTCCATAAGTATTGCGACCGGATGTGTCGCAACTCTCGAACCATCTGCGCGGCCTTGCAGAGTTTTTTGTGCATTTGCGCTCTGTTGCAGCGCTCCGTCGCGCGATAGGATCGCCCGCGCAACAGGGGCAGTACATGACCACAATTCTCTCGATAACGGACCTCAGAAAATCCTATGCGGACGGTTTTGAGGCCCTGAAAGGTGTCTCGCTGGACATTGAAGAGGGCGAGATACTCGCCCTGCTGGGGCCTAACGGGGCGGGCAAGACCACCCTGATCTCGACGATTTGCGGCATTACCATGCCGAGTTCGGGGTATGTGAGCGTTGGTGGCCATGACATTCTGAACGATTACCGCGCTGCGCGGCGGATGATCGGTCTTGTGCCACAGGAAATCGCGCTGGAACCGTTCGAAAAGGTGCAGAACACTGTGCGCCTGTCGCGCGGCCTGTTCGGGCTAGGGCGCGACGATGCCAAGATTGAGGATATTCTGCGCAAGCTGTCGCTCTGGGACAAGCGCAAGAACGCGGTCAAGGAGCTCTCGGGCGGTATGAAGCGCCGGGTGCTGATCGCGAAGGCGCTGGCGCATGAGCCGCGCATCCTGTTTCTGGACGAGCCCACTGCCGGGGTCGATGTCGAACTGCGCAAGGACATGTGGGAGATCGTGCGCGAGCTCAAGGAAAACGGTGTCACGATCATCCTGACCACGCACTACATCGAAGAGGCCGAGGCCATTGCTGATCGGGTCGGTGTGATCAACGGCGGCGAATTGCTGCTGGTTGAGGATAAGGACAACCTGATGGCGCAGATGGGCAGGAAGCATATCGAAGTGATGCTGACCGAACCCGTCGATGCGATCCCCGACGCGCTGAAACAGTATGACCTGACCCTGAACGGGGCAGGGAATGCGTTTGTCTATTCCTATGACATCCACGGCGAGCGCACCGGCATCACCTCGCTTTTGAACGATGTGGCTAAGGCCGGTCTGGTCTTGCGTGATGTGCAGACACGGCAGAGCAGCCTCGAAGAGATTTTCGTCAACCTCGTGTCAGGAGAGCAGGCATGAACTGGGCCGCCGTCGCCGCCATCTACCGTTTCGAGATGGCGCGGTTTTTCCGCACGCTGGCGCAGAGCTTTTTCTCGCCGGTCCTGTCGACCTCGCTGTATTTCATCGTCTTCGGCACCGCCATCGGCAGCCGAATTGAGACGATCGAGGGCGTGTCTTATGGTGCCTTCATCGTGCCGGGGCTGATTATGCTGTCGGTGGTGACGCTGGCGATCTCGAACGCGTCCTTCGGCATCTACTTCCCGAAGTTCCTGGGCACGATCTATGAGGTTCTGTCCGCGCCCATCAACTTTCTCGAAATTGTGATCGGGTATGTCGGGGCCGCTGCGACGAAGGCATTGTTCGTGGGTCTGGTGATCCTGGTGACCGCCACATTCTTTGTCGATATCCGGGTCGAGCATCCCATCGCCATGGCGGCGTTTCTGATCCTGACCTGTCTCAGTTTTGCGTTGCTGGGCTTCATCATCGGCATCTGGGCCAGTAATTTCGAACAGATGTCGCTGATCCCGCAACTGGTGATCACGCCGCTGATCTTTCTGGGCGGGACGTTCTATTCGATCACCATGCTGCCGCCGGTCTGGCAGACCATCACCCTGTTCAATCCGGTGGTCTATCTGGTCTCGGGTTTCCGATGGTCGTTTTACGGCCTTGCGGATGTGCCGATCTTTTTCAGCCTGCTGGCAATCGGCGCCTTTACCGGTATTTGCCTTGCCATCATCTGGTGGATATTCAAGACTGGCTGGCGCATCCGCAGTTAGGAGCCCGTTGCAAATATGCCCGCCCGGCCCGTGAAACGCGCCCTTGCACCATTTCTCTGCGGCAGCGTGCCTTGTCTGCGACGAGACGGCATTCTACATGGGCATTCATGAAACTGCGCCTGCCTTTCCTTAACAACCCGCCTCTTGTCGCCGTGGTCCGCCTGTCGGGCGCCATCGGGATGAGCGGTCGCGGCTCCCTCAACGACGTCACGCTGGCCCCGATGCTGGAACGCGCCTTCCGGCGCGGCAAGCCTGCTGCCGTGGCGCTCCAGATCAATTCGCCGGGCGGCTCGCCTGTGCAAAGCTCGCTGATCGGATCGCGCATTCGCCGCCTGTCCGAAGAGCTGAGCGTGCCGGTTTATGCCTTTGTCGAGGATGTGGCCGCCTCTGGCGGGTATTGGCTGGCCTCGGCGGCGGATGAGATCTGGGCAGATGAAAGCTCGGTCGTGGGGTCCATCGGGGTGATCTCTTCGGGGTTCGGCGCGCATATCTTTCTGGCGCGCCAGGGGTTCGAACGCCGCGTTCACACGGCGGGCCGGTCGAAATCCATGCTCGACCCGTTCGCGCCCGAGAAGGAAGAGGATGTCTCGCGCCTCAAGGTTTTGCTGGCGGAGATGCACCAGACCTTCATCAATCAGGTCAAGACCCGGCGTGGCGACAAGCTGAACGACAATGGCGATCTGTTCACCGGAGAGTTCTGGCTGGCGCGGCGCGCGCAGGAATTGGGCCTGATCGACGGGATCGGCCATCTCAAGCCCAAAATGCAGGAGCGGTTCGGAGACAAGGTGCAATTCCGCCGTTATGGCCTCAAGAAACCGCTTTTCTTGCGTCTGGGCACACAGGTCGCACAAGACGCCATCGCCGGGCTGGAGGAGCGGGCCGCCTACGCGCGCTTTGGTCTCTGACGTGATCCTGAAAGTTGTCCTTCTTTTCCTCGTAGGCATGGCGGTTCTGGCAATGTTCGGCAAATTGCGATTTCCGGGGCAGACCGCCTTGCGCTCGGCCCGATGCCCCGGCTGTGGTCGTTTTCGCATCAGCAAGGGACCGTGTCGCTGCGGACAGGGGGATCGTTCATGACGGCCTGGCTGCTCTCCGGCCTCGGCCTTGTCATCCTGCTCTTGGCGGGCGACGCGCTGGTGCGCGGCGCGGTCAATCTGAGCTTGCGGCTGGGCGTGCCCGCCTTGATCGTCAGCCTGACCATTGTCGCCTTCGGCACCTCGGCACCCGAGTTGCTGATCGCGATCAAGGCGGTTGAAGAGCATGCGCCGGGCATCGCGCTGGGCAATGTTGTCGGCTCGAACACGGCCAATATCCTGCTGGTGCTGGGCCTGCCCGCATTGCTTGCCACGTTGCACACCAGCGAATGCAACAGCCGCAAGACTTATGTCTTCATGCTGCTCGCATCGGTGTTGTTCATCGGGCTGGCCTTTCTGGGCACGTTCAATTTCTGGACCGGTGCTATCCTGTTGGCCGCACTGGCGCTGGTGCTCGCGGATGCCTTCCGCGATGCCAAAGCGCATCGAAGAGCCTGCGGCGGTGTCGAAGAGATTGAGGATTTGGAAGAGGCCGACCCCGACATGCCGTTCTGGCGCATCGGTGTCTATCTGGTGCTGGGATTGATAGGCCTGCCCATGGGCGCGCATCTGCTGGTTGAAAACGCCACGGTGATTGCCCGCACCTACCATGTCAGCGAAACAGTGATCGGCCTGACACTTGTCGCGATCGGCACCTCACTGCCCGAGCTTGCGACCACGATGATGGCGGCGCTGCGTCGGCAGGCGGATGTGGCACTGGGCAATGTCATCGGCTCGAACATGTTCAATCTGCTGGCCATTATCGGCATTGCCACATGGTTCGGCCCGATTCCGGTCGATCCCGAGTTCCTGGAGTTCGACCTCTGGGTGATGCTGGGCGCGTCGATCCTGCTGTTCCCGTTTGTGTTCCTGAAAAAGGACATCACCCGGATCTGGGGGGTGATCCTGACCACACTCTACGCCGTATATGTCGTGAGCGTTTTGCTGTAACCCGCTGGGGTGGAGGTTGGGCATGGCCCGGGCATTGGTCACAGGTGCAGGTATTCGGCTTGGCCGCGAGATGGCGATCTATCTGGCAGAGCGCGGCTTTGACGTAGCGGTGCACTACGCAACCTCTGAGGACGCTGCGCGCGAGGCTGTCGACACCATTACATCGCTGGGCCGCGCTGCGGTTGCGTTGCAGGCCGATCTGCTGAATGAGGCAAAGGTCGAGGCGCTTCTGCCCCGTGCTGCTGACGCCCTTGGCGGCCCGATCACCTGCCTGGTCAACAATGCCTCGGTCTTTGAGTATGACAACATCCGCTCGGCGTCCCGGCACAGCTGGGACCGGCACATGGAAAGCAATCTGCGCGCGCCTTTTGTGCTGACGCAGGCCATGGCGGCGCAGGGCTTTCCGGCTAGGACTGATCATAACGATGAACCGCAGGCCACCGGTCTGATCGTCAACATGATCGACATGCGCGTGCGTAAGCTGACGCCCGAATTCATGACCTATACGATTGCGAAGTCCGGGCTGTGGACCTTGACCCAGACCGCAGCGCAGGCGCTGACCCCCGCGATCCGGGTCAATGCGATTGGACCGGGTCCGACCTTGCGCGGGCATCGGCAGTCCGAAGAACACTTCGCCGCGCAGCGCGCCAACACGATCTCTGGGCGGGGTTCGAACCCGTCGGATATCAGCGCTGCACTCGGTTATCTGCTGGAGGCACACGCGGTCACCGGACAGTTGATCTGTGTCGATGGCGGCCAGCATCTGGGATGGCAGACGCCGGATGTTTTGGGGGTTGAATAGGCCTGCGCGATGCAAGTTTTGCACCGCTCGCATTTGTGTTACTTAACCGTTACAAAAATGTCTTTATTTTCATATACTTGCTATGTGTCCAAAAATATTTCTTTTAAAAACAATACGTTGAATTGTCGCCTAATATTTGTGCAAATCAAGGAAGCCCCCTGTTTTCAATGAATTTCTCTGGTTGGCCGGAAGATATACGCAAGGTTATCCACAGAAGTCGTGGATTTGTTTTCCCTTGAACTAGCCCTCACAAGATTGCAGCCCCCAGCCGAGAATCATATCTGTGGTCCATGAGTGACGCGCCCGACAGAATCACCGATCCCGCTCTGGTGGGGTATTCCTGTATTCAGGCCTATCTGAAGTCGCTGGACAGTTCACCCGGCGTCTACCGGATGCTGGATGCGCAGGCGCGGGTTCTCTATGTCGGAAAGGCGCGAAATCTGCGGGCGCGGGTGTCGAATTATTCCCGCCCGGGCCATTCCCCGCGGATCGAGCGAATGATCGGCGAAACCGCCTCGATGATGTTCCTGACCACGCGGACCGAGACAGAAGCGTTGTTGCTGGAACAGAACCTGATCAAGCAGCTGAAACCGAAATACAACGTGCTGCTGCGCGACGATAAGAGCTTTCCTAATATTCTGGTTTCCAAGCAGCACGCCTTTTCCCAGATCAAGAAACACCGGGGGGCGAAGAAGGAAAAAGGCACCTATTTTGGCCCCTTCGCCAGCGCTGGAGCGGTGAACCGGACGCTGAACCAGTTGCAGAAGGCGTTCCAGCTGCGCAACTGCTCTGATTCCATGTTCGAAAGCCGGACGCGGCCCTGTCTGCTCTATCAAATCAAGCGCTGTTCGGGGCCTTGTGTGGGTCTGATCTCGGAAGAGGATTATGCGGCGCGCGTGAAAGATGCCGGGCGGTTTTTGTCCGGCCGTTCCACTCGCGTGCAGGAGGACTTGGCTGAGCAGATGCAGGTCGCCTCGGACGCAATGGAGTTCGAACGCGCCGCCGGGCTACGCGACCGGATCAAGGCGCTGACCAGCGTTCAGACCAGCCAGGGCATCAACCCGCGCGGGGTGACTGAGGCCGATGTCATTGCGCTGCATATGGATAGCGGTCTGGCCTGTGTGCAGGTGTTTTTCATTCGCGCCAACCAGAACTGGGGCAATCGCGATTTCTATCCCCGCGTCGGCGCGGATGTTTCATCCGCCGAGGTGATGGAGGCGTTTCTGGGCCAGTTCTATGACAACAAGGAACCACCACGTCAGCTGATCTTGTCCGACGGGATCGAAAATGCCGATCTGATGACCGAGGCGCTGAGCGAGAAGGCCGGGCGCAAGGTCGAAATCCTCGTGCCGCAGCGCGGGGAGAAGGCCGAACTGGTCTCAGGCGCGCTGCGCAATGCGCGCGAATCTCTGGGCCGGCGCATGTCAGAAAGCGCCACCCAGGCGAAACTGCTGCGCGGGTTGGCCGAGGCTTTCGATCTGGATGCGCCGCCCGAACGGATCGAGGTCTATGACAACTCACATATTCAGGGCACAAATGCGGTCGGCGCGATGATCGTGGCTGGACCCGACGGGTTTATGAAAAACGCCTATCGCAAGTTCAACATTCGCGGTGACGATCTGACCCCCGGCGATGATTTCGGGATGATGAAAGAGGTGCTGAACCGCCGCTTCGCCCGGCTGCTGAAAGAAGATCCTGACCGGGAAAAGGGCCTCTGGCCCGATTTGCTGCTGATAGATGGCGGGGCCGGGCAGGTCAGTGCTGTGCAGGAGATCATGACCGCCCATGGCGTCGATGATGTCGCCATGGTCGGGGTTGCCAAAGGCGTGGACCGCGACCACGGCAAGGAAGAGTTCCACCGCACAGGACAGCGCCCCTTTGCGCTGAAACGCAACGATCCGGTGCTCTATTTCGTGCAGCGTCTCAGGGATGAGGCGCACCGTTTTGCCATTGGGACCCACCGGGCCAAACGTGCCAAGACAGTAGGGGCGACGCCGCTGGATGAGATTGCGGGCGTCGGGGCTTCGCGCAAGCGGGCGCTGCTGGCGCATTTCGGCAGCGCCAAGGCGGTCAGCCGCGCCAATCTGGCCGATCTCAAGGCGGTTGAAGGCATCTCGGCGGGGTTGGCGCAGAAGGTCTATGATTTCTTTCACGACAAGGGCTGAGTTGGCACTTGCGAGAATTATCGCGCCTCGTCTTTCGGTTCCCGCAAGGCCGCGATAAAGTCCACTCATGAAATGGAACGTGCCGAACATATTGACCTTGCTGCGACTTATCGCAGCGCCGGGTCTCGCCATCATGTTTTTGTATTTCACCCGACCCTATGCGGACTGGTTTGCATTGATCCTGTTTGTCTCGGCGGCGGTGACCGATTGGTTTGACGGCTATCTTGCGCGGGCCTGGAAACAGGAAACCAAGATCGGCGCGATGCTGGACCCGATTGCTGACAAGGCGATGGTGGTGATCGCGCTGATGATCCTTGTGGGCTATTCCACCGAACACTGGACGCCCTGGCTGGTCCTGCCGGCCACGGTCATCCTGTTCCGCGAGGTGTTTGTGTCGGGCCTGCGCGAGTATCTGGGCGATACTGCGGGCACGCTCAAGGTGACGAAGCTCGCAAAATGGAAAACCACTGCGCAGATGATCGCGATTGCGGTCCTGTTCAGTCAGGGGATATTCGAACATCATCTGGGCATGTCAGCATGGGGTATGGATCAGGCCTTGTTCGAGCAAATCCTCGCGGGCGATGTCAGTGACGAGGTTGGATTGCGCTGGAAGAATGCTGCCGTCGTCTGGTCCGGTCGGGTCGGGCTTTGGCTGCTTTGGATCGCGGCGACGCTGACATTGATCACCGGCTGGGATTACCTAAATAAAGCCATGCCACATCTGAGGGAGACGCGATAATGGACGTGCTCTATTTTGCATGGGTCCGGGAGCGTATCGGCATCCCGAAGGAAAAGATCGACACCGAGGCCGCGACAGTGGCTGATCTGGTGCGCGAACTGGTTGCCCGGGAAGAGCGCTATGCCGCGGCCTTTGCCGATCTTTCAGCACTGCGCGTGGCGCTGGATCAGGAGCTCAGCGGGTTTGACGCGCCCTTGACCGGCGTGCGCGAGGTGGCGTTTTTCCCTCCCATGACAGGCGGGTAGGCGCATGCGCGTCTCGGTTCAAGAAGAGCCATTTGATCTGGGTGCTGAGGCCAACCGCTTTGCAGAGGGCGATACCGGCAGCGGGGCCATCGTGACCTTTACCGGCGTGGTGCGCGATCTGGCGCAGGGCAATCTGGATGTGATGGAGATCGAGCATTATCCGGGCATGACCGAAAAGGCGATTGCCGCGATTGCCGATGACGCCCGCCAGCGCTGGTCATTGGCGGATGTTCTGGTGATCCACCGCTATGGCCAACTGGCACCGGGCGACCGGATCATGATGGTCGCCACCGCCGCGCGCCACCGCAAGGATGCGTTTGAGGCGGCGGAATTCCTGATGGATTACCTGAAATCCCGCGCACCGTTCTGGAAGAAGGAAATTTCAGGAGAGGGCAGCGATTGGGTTGCCGCAAAGGATGAGGACGAGGCCGCGCTCGACCGCTGGTGATCAGTTTACGCTGTTGAGCCGCGCGCGCAGTTCTTCTGCTTCCTGTCTGGCGTCGCGCAGCCCTTCCATGGCCGCGCGCAATTCTGCCTCTGTCTGGGTCAACTGGTTGCTCAGTTCCGCCTCGCGCTGTTGCAGATAGGTGATGGCCTGATCGCGGGTTTCCTCGGCCTCGTGCAGTTCCTGGCTCATCCGGTCCAGATCGGCGACGTCGCTTTGGCGGACACGGGTAAAGCGATGGACCAGCCAATTGGCGAACCAGCCCATGGCAAAGGCGACGAACAGGATGATCGCTGTGGTGATGATGAATTCTGTTCTGTTCATTTACTCGTCCTGTCCGCTTTCCGCGTCCTCTTCGACCGCCGCTTCGGGCTGTTGCTCGACCGCTTCCAGCCCGGTCTGGGTTTCCGGGATCGGTTCGGGGCGGATCAGATGGAAATTGATGCGCCGGTTGGCTTCGCGGCCCTCTTCGGTCTTGTTGTCGGCGATGGGGTCGTTCTCGCCATACCCGACGGCGGTGAAGCTTGAGGTCAGCACCCGGCGCGCGCGCAGCTCGTTCAGCACCGATTGCGCGCGGGCCTGGCTGAGCTGCTGGTTCATCTCTTCGCGGCCCTGACTGTCGGTATAGCCCTGAATCTCCATCCGGATGCCACCGCATTGATCCAGCACGTCTGCGATCCGATTCATCGTATCGAGCGACTCTCCGGCAATGGTGGCCGAGCCGGGTTCAAAGGTGATCTTCGCTTCGCTCTGGATCTCGGCGACCCGGCTTTCACACACGTCGGGATCGAGCGGTTTGTCGGCAGGCTCCGGAGGCTCTTCATAAATGATCGACAGGTCGAACCCCTGCGCCTCGCCCAGCTTTTCGGCCAGCATCCGCGCAGCTTCGGCGCTGGCATCCTCGCGATGGCTGACACCTTGCAGCGTCACGTTCTCCGGGGTGACGGTCAGCACGCCATTGCGCAGCAGCGACAGGGTTTCCAGCCCGGTCAGCACCCGCACCGGCCATTCCGGAGGCAGGTTCGGCACGATCCGTGTGGCGGTGTGCACCACGTCTGAGCCAAAGGCGGCCTTGGCATAGCTGTCCACCATGTGGCGCATGTTCTCGTCCGTGAGGCGTCCGCGAAGTTGCACCAGGCCTTCGGGGCTGAGCGTCGCGGTGAATTCCACCGGGCCGGCCGGGTCAGCCTCGACCGGCTGGGGCAGCACCGCGTGCAGGGCGAAGACCGCCGGCAGATCGGCTTCAAGCTCGCCGACAATCCGGTCAAAATCGGCTTGCGCGACCCCTTCGGCTGCAATCAGCGTAATATCCGCGTCCGAAATCGTGACCGAGCCTAGCCCCAGCGACCGCAGCGCATCAATGCTCAGCTCAGCGGCATCGGCCCATTTTGGCGAGGGCACGCCAAGGCCAATGACGCAGTTGTTTTGGCCCGGAATGCCCGCCCGTCGGGCCGCTGCTGCGATCCGGTCGCGTGCCTGGGGAGTATCGGCCGAACAGGCGTCGAACCGAGCGCCGTCCTCATCGATCAGAAACCGCAAGGTGAAGGGTGTGATCACCGGGCGCGGCGCAGAAATATCAAGCCGGATGCGCAGCCCGCTTGGCGCCACGCGGTTGAGCGTGTTTTCGATGCGGGTCTTGTCTTCTGGACTGTCGGCAATCGCAGTGACGCTGACCAGGTCCGGCCCGAGCGAAATCTTTGATCGTGGCAGCACCGACAGCGATGTTGCGGCAAATTCTATCGCCTCGCTCCAGCCGTCGGGCACCGCATAGTCGGCGGTTTCCAACAGGTCGGTCACAGGACCCCTATCGGAAATCCCGCGCAACTGGTCGATCAGCGCGGCGCGGTCCATGGAGGAGGGCACCAGCCCGATGATCGAGATACCGCTGTCGTTCCGCAGGATCTCTGCCGAAAACCGTGGCGCGCGCAGGTTGGCGGTGGGGGTAATCTCCATCTCGTCGATGACGCGTGAGGCATCGACCTCGTCCCCGACAACGGTCAGGGCGTTGAACCGTGTCGCTTCGTCGCTGGCGGTGCCGGTCAGAACCACCCGCAACCCGTCCGCCTCAACTTCGGCCCAGTCATGGCCTCCGAGGTCAAGCGCGCGGCGCACCGAGATTTCCGAGGCATCCTCGACCGCCTGAACCGCGAAACTGGCGGCGATCATGCAAAGCCCGGCAGCCACCGTAAAGGTCAGGGCAACAATGAACGTTTGAGAAGTACGCATGGGCCGAGTCGGTTTGTCGTCCTTTGGGTCAGGATGTCTTACAAGGCTGTTTGCCGGGGTGCAATCAAACCAGCAGGGCCGCACAGAAGAAGATCAGCGGGATCAAGCCGGTATCACGGTTGACCCGGAACAGCTGCAGCAGTTTCGCATTGTCTTCGATATCGAGCCCGCGCAATTGCCAGGCCATATGCCAGCCCATCGCCCAGGGCCCCGCAAGCGCCAGAACCAGCACCATCAGCGGCGCATCGGGCAGCGCGGCCTCGATCACTGCCCAGCCCATCAGGGTAACGGTTGCGACCAGAAAATACTTCAGCCAGTGCGCCGTGTTCTGACCGAACAGCCGCGCGGTTGATTTGATGCCGATCAGCTCATCGTCCTCAGTGTCCTGATGGGCATAGATGGTGTCATAGAACAACGTCCAGGCGATCCCGGCGGCATATAGGATGATCGCAGGCCACCCCAGCGACCCGCTATGCGCGGTCCAGGCCAGCAGCACGCCCCAGTTGAAAGCGAGGCCCAGAAACACCTGCGGCCACCAGGTGAAGCGTTTGGCGTAAGGGTAGATCGCTACGGGCAGCAGGCTGAGAACACCCATCGCAATCGCGGCCCGGTTGAAGCTGAGCAGGATGAGCAGCGCCAGCAGGCATTGCAGGATCATCCAGACATAGGCACCGGTCACGGTAACTTGTCCCGACGGGATCGGTCGCGATCTTGTGCGCGCAACCCGCGCGTCGAACTCGCGGTCGGTGATGTCGTTCCAGGTACAGCCCGCACCGCGCATCAGCCAGGCGCCGATGGCGCATCCGGCCGCAATCCACAGATCGCCCTTGCGCGGATTGCCGCCCGCCAGTATCGCCAGCGCCAGACCCCACCAGCAGGGGATCAGCAACAACCAGGTGCCGATCGGTCTGTCCGCACGGCTGAGCCGCAGATATGGGCGGGCAAATCCCGGTGCGTAGGTGTCGACCCAATTGCCCGAAACCGAGTCCGAGACCTGACCGTCTGGTGTTGGCGCATCGCCTTGCATATGTAGGCTCTCATGAGTGCAAAGATCAGGCTGTATGTAGAGCACCCGCTGGGGCAGGGGCAATCGGTTCCTTTGACGCGGGATCAGGCGCATTACCTGTTTGGGGTGATGCGGCTTGCCGTTGGCGCGTCTGTTGCGCTGTTCAATTCGCGCGATGGCGAATGGCTGGCCGAGGTGGCCGAGGCGGGCAAGCGCGGTGGGTCTCTGACCTGTATCGAACAGACAAAACCGCTGCAGATGCCGCCCGACCTCTGGCTGCTCTTTGCGCCGATCAAGAAGGCGCGCACGGATTTCATCGTCGAAAAAGCCGCCGAGATGGGCGCGCGGCGCATTGTGCCGGTGCAGACGGAATTCACCAATTCCGAACGCATCCGGCAGGACCGATTGCAGGCTCATGCGGTTGAGGCGGCGGAACAATGCGGCGGCACTTTCGTGCCAGAAGTGGGCGCGTTGCAGAAACTTGACCGCCTGCTGGCCGATTGGCCGCCGGATCGGCAACTGATGTTCTGTGACGAAGCACTAGTGGGCGCTGGAGAGGCGCTGCGTGATGCGGGGCCGGGTCCATGGGCGATCCTAATCGGCCCCGAGGGAGGTTTCTCGGAGGCTGAACGCGAGCGGCTGACGCGGGCCGATTTCGCTCATGCGGTCAGCCTCGGGCCCCGCATCCTGCGCGCCGACACGGCGGCGGTAGCGGCGATGACGGTCTGGCAGCAGGTGCTGGGGGATTGGTAGATGCAGCGCGCGACGCAAGCTGATGCCGCCGCGATCGACGGGTTCCTCGCGAGTCATATCGAGACGTCGATGTTTCCTCTTTCCAACCTGCGGACCCATGGTCTGGATGGGGCGCATCCACGCGCGATTTCGGTTTGGATCGACCCGGAAACCGGCGGGATGCTCGCGGTTACCCGCGAGGGCATGATCCTGCCGCAACTCCCGGGTTTCAAGGATTGGGCTCGGCTGAAACCGTTGCTGTTGGACCGATCACTGATCGGTTGCTTGGGTGAAACCGATCAGGTCCGCGCGCTGCTGATGGCCTGCGGGTTGCAGGATCGGCAGATGAACAACGACAGCGATGAGCCGCTGATGCGAATGGATCTCGACGACTTGACAGAACAGGAGGGGGAGGGTCGGCTCCTACCGCTTGCGGTCGCGTCGCGCGAGCTGATTGAGAGCTGGCGCACAGCGTATCATCTGGAAGTCATGGGCACACCTGCTGACCAGGCCGAGGCCTTGGCACGCCGCGATATCGAGAGTTACATCTCGGCGGATACCCACCGCGTGCTTGTTATCGAGGATGTTCCTGTCGCCATGACCGGCTTCAATGCGGTATGCGGCGATGTGATTCAGATCGGAGGGGTCTATACGCCCCCGGAGCTCAGGCAACGTGGCTACGCAGGCCGGGCGCTTCACCTGCATCTGGCCGAGGCCGCCCGTTCCGGCAAGGCGCGCGCGATTCTCTTTGCGGCTTCTGAGGCGGCGGCAGGAGTCTATAGGCGCACCGGTTTCGAGATCATCGGGTCTTATTCGATGTGTCTGTTCAGGGACCCCGAACGGATCGGTTGATCTCGCTTCCCTGCCGTTGGGGCTTGAAGATTTCACGGCACTGCACACCTTAACCATATTGGCGATACCGCCCGCGCGCACGTCACCGAAGAAAGGCCAGAGGCATGAGTTTTATTCGCCCCGAAGCAAAGCTGGCCCTCTGGAAATGGCGCGAAGTGCTGGTTGCAGCAGCGCTGCTTCTGGTTGGCCTCAGCTGGATCGTCGGGCCCGGCGGGTTGCTGGCGTGGCTCGGTTGGCTGCTGTTGGTCGCAGGCATTGCGCTGATCGTTATAGGTATCCAACGCGCGCGCTTCCGGTCGGGTACCGGCGGGCCGGGTGTGGTGCTGGTTGATGAAGGACAGATCAGCTATTACGGCCCTCTCACGGGAGGTGTTATTGCGGCGGCGGAACTGGATCAACTGTCGCTCGACCCGACGTCGAAACCCGCACATTGGGTGTTGCGCCAACCGGGGCAATCTCCACTTCACATACCGGTCAATGCCGAAGGGTCCGAGGCACTGTTTGATGTGTTCGCGGCTCTGCCGGGGTTGCACACCGAGGCCATGCTGGCGGAGCTTGGCGGCAGGTCCCCACACCCGGTTGTGATCTGGGAACGGCATTCGAGCCGCCCGCCGCAGATGCGGCTGCATTGACACCCGTCGCGTTTGTGACCACGACTGGCTTTTGAACGAAGCACTCAATATCGGAGCGAGCCATGTCCATTCCCCAATCCGGCGGTGGGCCGATCGAACGGCACGAACAACTGGCCGAATACCTTTCGGATGGATGCAAGCCGAAGGATCAGTGGCGGATCGGGACCGAGCACGAAAAGTTCGGCTATTGCAAGGACACGCTGAAACCGCTGCCCTTTGAGGGTGAGCGTTCGATCCTGGCGGTGCTGGAGGGGCTGCGCGACGGTCACGGTTGGGCACCCGTTGAAGAGGGCGGCAAGCTGATCGGGCTGGAAAAGGACGGGGCCAATGTCAGCCTGGAACCCGGCGGGCAGTTGGAATTGTCCGGCGCACCGCTGGAAACCATTCATGAGACCTGCGACGAGGTGAACGCGCATCTGAGCGACGTGAAGGATATCGCCGACAAGATCGGCGTGGGCTTTATCGGGCTTGGCGCCGCGCCGATCTGGACCCATGAGGACATGCCCCTGATGCCCAAGGGTCGCTATAAGCTGATGGACAGCTACATGCAGAAGGTCGGCACGATGGGCCGGGTGATGATGCGGCGTACCTCGACCGTGCAGGTCAATCTCGATTTCTCCTCCGAAGCGGACATGGTGCAGAAACTGCGTGTGGCGATTGCCTTGCAACCCGTCGCCACCGCGCTGTTTGCCAATTCGCCGTTTTTCGAGGGCAAGCCCAACGGCCACAAGAGCTGGCGCAGCCGGGTCTGGCGCGATCTGGACGCGGACCGAACGGGGATGGTGCCCTTCGTCTTTGACGAAGGTTTCGGGTTCGAGCGTTGGGTGCAATATGCGCTCGATACGCCGATGTATTTCGTCTATCGCGATGGTGTCTATCACGATGCGCTGGGCCAGTCCTTCCGCGACTTCCTGAAGGGAGAGCTCCCCGCGCTGCCCGGCGAAACACCGATGCTCAGCGATTGGGCTGATCATTTGACCACGCTGTTCCCCGAAGCGCGGATCAAGAAATTCATGGAGATGCGTGGCGCCGATGGCGGGCCGTGGCGCAGGCTTTGCGCCTTGCCAGCGTTCTGGGTTGGGCTGATGTATGACCAGAGCGCGCTGGATGCAGCCTGGGATCTGGTCAAGGGCTGGGACGCCGAAACGCGCGACAACTTGCGGGTTGAGGCTTCGGTTCACGGTTTGCAGGCGCAGGTTGGCGATATCGACATGCACGCGCTGGCGCGCGAGGTGGTGGCGATTTCCGAGGCGGGCCTGAAGGCGCGCGCCCGGCCCGGTGTGGGCGGCATGGTGCCGGATGAAACGCATTTCCTGAACGCACTCAAGGACAGCCTTGAGACCGATAAGGTGCCCGCCGACGAACTGCTCGACCATTACAACGGCGATTGGGGTGGCGATCTGACCCGAATCTATCGCGAGTTCAGCTATTGATGCGATAGTGGTGAGCGTCTGCGGGCGCGTGTCCCGGCGTCAAAGATCAATCCCGGAGGAATGCAATGGCCAGTGATCCGATTGAGACGCGCAAATCGACCGAGGGCATGGTTGATTACAACCGGAATTCCTCGGCGCAGCAGCAGCACGCGATCATGCAGGCCGATCATATCCGGCGGCTGGTGGGTAAGCTGAGCCGGGTCGAGCCGGAATTGCGGCTGGTCGATTACGGCTGCGGCCCGGGGATGAGTGCGATCGAAACCGTGCGCCCGGCGATTGAGGCCTATCGCGCGCAATTCGCCGATGCGCCGATCGCGGTCTGCCATTCGGATCAGTCGGGAAACGATTGGAACGCGCTGTTTGAGCTGGTGAGTGGCCCCGATGGCTATCTTTCCGGCAACGGCCCGCCGCGTGTCGAGGCGGCGATCGGGTCGTTTTATGACCGGCTGGTTGCAGACAACTCCGTGTCGCTGGGCACCTGTTTCTTCGCCAGTCACTGGCTCAGCCATGCGGTCCGGCTGGACGCTCCCGGCACGGTCTTGTTCAACGATCTGCAGGGCGCGGCGCGGGTGCAGCTGGCAGAGATGGCGCGGCGCGACTGGGTCACCTTCCTGCGCCATCGGGTGGCAGAACTGCAGTCCGGCGGGTATCTTCTGGTCTCCGCACTGGGGTCGGTTCCGGACGCCGCAGAAGCCAACGGAGCGGCCGCCGCCGGTCGCGGTATCTATCGCGCCATGCAGGTTGTGGCACAGAGTATGGCCGATGACGGGATGCTGGACGGCGATGTGCTGAACGGCTTTGTCTTTTCTCTTTGGTTCCTGACCGAGGCTGAGGCGTCCGAGGCGATTTCCGGTGATCCGGTACTGGCGGCGGCGTGCGAGATAGATCATCTTGCCGTGACGCCTGCGCCGAAAAACCCCGATGACCTGTTCAAGGACGAGATCGGTGATCCGGCGGAATACGCCCGGCTTTATGTGGGATATACGAAGGCGTTTGCCGATTCGACCTTGCGCACCCAGCTCTTCGAACCCTCTGCACAGACATCGGAGGTCGCCGATGACCTGGCTGATGAGTTTTATCGCAGGCTGGACGCGCTCTACCGCGCGCATACAGACACCTATGCCTGCGAAATCTGGCATCTGACCGTGGCGCTGCGGCGGCGCTGAGCCACTTTCATTGGAACAGCACAGAAAAAGGCGGCGGGTTACCCCACCGCCTTCCTGGTGTTCGACAGGGCCGGATCACTGCTGCAGCGAGGCAGGATCCTTGTCAGCGATATCTTCCCAGTTTGCGCTCGCCTTTTCGATGAAGCCGGGGATGTCGGTTTCCCAGCGTTCCTGAATGTCGGGCGAAATGTTCAGATAAAGCTTGTCATCGACGATCTTCCAGACATTCGGGTCACCGTCAAATTTGAAGCCCATCGCAGCACCGAAGGCGCAATAGCCGCCATAGACCGGCAGGTAGGCCTCGGGGTTGCGCTCGAACTCGGCTTTGTTCTCTTCCGAGGCGAAGCGGTAGGTGGCGTCATTGTAGCTTGAGGTGATCTTCCAGTTGCCCGGCGTTGCTTCACCTTCGGTGAAATAGGCAACGGGGTCATGTCCCTGCAGGGCGAGGCCGGTGGAGGATGCGTTCAGTTCTACGCCCGCGGCCAGTGCCGAGGTTGCAAGCGCAACCGAAAGTGCGACGCCGCTGATAAGAGTTTTGACCTTGTTCATGGTGCTAACCTTTCTATTGAGAGGCATCGACCTTCATCAGAAATGCGAAGCGGATGATGCCTGTGTGGTTCTGAGCGGCCCGTAATTTGCCCTCATGCAGCATCACCTGATCATCCGATTGCTCACGTTCAAAACAAGTAATGGTGATTGTGTGTCAGCGAACGGAACCTGTGCAGCGACGCTCAGGTTCCGGTGTTTTTTGGGGTGTCACGGACCCCGTTGGCTCAGCAGGTTAGCTAGGGTTCAACCCTGAAACGGCGCGGCTCCAGCCATCCAATCACGGGTTTGCGACGGGCAGCATAACCCGCGACCGAGCGGTCGAGACGATCCGCCAGAACGGGCAGGCGGCTGACCGGGACTTTCGGAAACAGGTGATGTTCGCGATGGTAGAACATCAGATAGGCCAGCCGCGCCAGTAAGCCCCGCTGGCTGCGCGCCGCAACACCACTGTCATGGGTGCCCTGATGGGTGATCCAGACCGCGAAAAGGGCTGCAAGACATTGGGCAACGCTCATGGCGGCCACATGCAGCAGCAGGATCTGCGACCCGGTCAGGAGCGCGGTGATGACCACGCCAAGCGCGAGACCCCAGTCGATCAGGATACGCTTGCGTCCTTTTGTGCTTGCGCCTTCCCAGGCGGCGCGGTTGATGTCGACCGGAAAGCGCGGGCCATAGATCAACACCTGGGGCAGGGACATATGCCCGCATTTCCCTTCGCAATCGCCGGGTCCCATCGCGTGTTTGTGGTGCAGCAGGTGGCAATGGCTGAACGCATGGTTCGATCCCAGCATCAGGGCGCTCAGCACATGCATCACCAGATTGTCTCCCTTGCGGGGCAGCCCGAGATTGCCATGGATCGCTTCGTGATTGAGGCGTAGCGCACAGAGAAAGAACATGAAGCTGCCGATGCCGCCCAGTGGCCACAGGGATGTGCCATAGAGCGTCAGGGACAGCAGCAACCAGGGCAGCGGCAGCATCAGTTCCTTCACTTTCGCCCAGGGGCTCAGTGCCACGAGATCGCTCCAGATGATGCCGCGCGGCGGCCGTTCCGGGTGGTGGGGTCGGGTCATGTGGGTCATCTGCGTACTCCCTTCGTACCTTGTTCAAAGTGAACCGCCTTTGATGTGTTACGGTAATAACAGTTATTTCTGTTATAAGTGAAATTTAAGGTCAAAATTTTTTACTCTGATGTCTCCTTCTGTCCCTTTGGCACCAGTCGAGCGATGCGCCCGCCCAGTTTGACCACGGCAAGCTGGATGCCGCGCGGCAATCTGCGCACGTCGACATACCAGTCGTCAAACATCTGCATCGTCTCCAGCGTCTCGTCGATGCGCGCGCGGGTTTTCACCGGGGTGCCGTCGGCCTCTGCCTCTTTCGCCACCTCGCGCAAGGCGGCCAGGGTCGGCGCAAACTCCCGCTCTCTGCGGCCTTCGACCACAGCCTTGGTCAGATCGAACATGTCCCGGATCGAATGGAAATGATCGCGGCGATCCCCCAGTTGCCGACTGGCCTTAACCAGCTTCCAGCTTTGCAGCTCTTTCAACCCGTTTGAGACATTCGAGCGCGCAAGACCGAGCGTGTCGCAGATCTCATCAGCGGTCAGCGGGTCAGGGGCAATATGCAACAGCGCATGGATCTGCGCCACCGAGCGGTTCACGCCCCATTTGGTGCCCATATCTCCCCAGTGAAGGATGAAATCCTGCATGGCCTGCGACAGTTGCATCATGCCTTCCTGTAATTTCTGTATGATCAGAAATTACAGATAACCGCGATTCGATCAAGAGGCTTGTTGGATCAGCGCTGGGTCAGGATTTCGAGCCGATCTTGGGCTCGGTCCCGGATTTGATCCGGGCGATGTTCGCGCCATGGCGGAGATAGACCAGCAGGGTCAGGATGATCCCGAGAATGAGCGTTTCTCCGTGGCCCAGAACAAGCGCCCAGAATGTCGACGCCGCAGCCGAGACAAGCGCGCCGACCGAGGACATCCGCGATACGGCCGCCGCCGCTAGCCATGTCAGGCAGCAGGCAACGCCGACGGGCCAGGCCAGCGCCAACCAGATGCCCAGAAAGGTGGCCACCCCTTTACCGCCCCGAAAGCCCAGCCAGATCGGAAAGCAATGGCCCAGAAAGGCGGCAAGCGCGGCATACTGTGCGGCTTGTTCGCCTGCAAAGTGGCGCGCCAGCAGCAAGGCGACCGCGCCTTTTGCGCCATCAAACAGAACGGTCAGGGCGGCGGCCAGCTTGTTGCCGGTGCGCAGAACGTTGGTTGCGCCGATATTGCCCGATCCGATCTCACGCAGGTTGCCCAACCCCATGATCCGCGCAAATACCATACCGAACGGAATCGAGCCCAGCCCGTATCCGACGACGGCCCATAAGATCAGCGCGTCGGTTGAAGTGTCGCCTGCGAACATCAATCTCTCCGGTAAACGGCCATCCCGGCCACATAGGTTGCTAGCACCCTACCTTGCATCCGCTGGCCGTCAAACGGCGTATTCTGCGATTTCGACTGAAGTGTGAAGCGATCAAGAACAAAGGGCGTGTCCGGATCGAACAGCACCAGATCAGCCGGTGCGTCCGGGGCCAAGCGACCGGAAGCCAGCCCCAGCCGTTTCGCCGGGTTCAGGGACATGGCGCGGAACAGGGTGGGCAGATCAAGCTGCTCGCCATGATAGAGCCGCAGCGCCGCGGGCAGTAGCGTCTCCAGTGCCACCGCGCCCGAGGCGGCCTCTTCAAAGGGCAGCCGCTTGCTTTCTTCGTCCTGCGGTGTGTGCATCGAGCTGATGATGTCGATCAGCCCGCTGCGCACTGCCTCGATCACCGCCTGCCGGTCGTCCTCCGAGCGCAGCGGGGGTTTGACCTTGAAGAAGGTGCGGTAGTCGGCCACGTCCAACTCGTTCAGGGTCAGGTGGTGGATTGAGGTCCCGGCGGTAATGTCGAGCCCATTGCGCTTGGCGCGCTCCAACGCGGGCAGGGCGCGGGCGGTGGTGATCTGGTCTGCGTGATAGCGGGCGCCGGTCATTTCCAGCAATGCGATGTCGCGATCCAGCCCCATCCGCTCGGCCATCGGCGACACGGCGGGCAGGCCATAGAGCGTCGCGAATTTGCCGCTGGTCGCAGCCGCGCCCTGGCTCAGGCCGGGTTCCTGCGGATGGGCAATGACCAGCGCGCCGCACGAGCGCGCATAGGTCAGCGCGCGCGAGAACACCTTGGTGTTGCTGACCACATGGTCGCAATCGGTGAAGGCGACGGCACCGGCATCCATCAGGAACCCGATCTCGGTCATCTCGCGACCGTCGCGGCCCTTGGTCAGCGCTGCCATTGGCAGCACGTTGACCGGCGTATCCGCCTGTGCCCGGCGAGTGACGAATTCCAGCGTCTCGGGCGTGTCGATGACCGGCAGTGTATCGGGCCGCGTCACGATGGTGGTGACCCCGCCCGCCGCTGCCGCCAGACCTGCGGATTTATAGCTTTCCTTGTGCCGCTCACCGGGCTCACAAACCTTGACACCGATATCGACGATTCCGGGCGCGAGGCATTTGCCACCACAATCGATCACCGTGCCGTCACTCGCGGGCGGCGCATCCGCGCCCCGCGCGGTGATCACGCCGTCGCGGGTCAGCAGCCAGCCGGGACTGTCGGTTCCGGCTTCGGGGTCGATCAGGCGAGCATTGGTGAACAGGGTGGCGGTCATGTCAGGGCCCCTTCAATCGCGGCTTTGGTGGCCGCCGGGTCGGCCTGGAACTTGATCAGATGCTTGTCGCCGGTCTTTGTGATGACCTGCACTGCGCTGCCCAGCATGCGCACGGTTTCGATCTGATGCAGCGGTATCGTCTGGACCGGGCCGCGCAGGGCGCCGTCGCGCAACTCCCAGACCACGCTCAGCTCTTCCGAGGCCATGTACCAGCCGCGCAGGACAATTGCCGCCAATCCGGCAGGCGCGCCGGTCCAGACATAGGGGTTACCCATCATCCACAGCAGGGCCATGGCAAGCGCCATGCCAAAGGCGGCGAGCCAGGCATGGGCCCGGATATAGGCCTGCCTGTCGGGCACGAAGCGGATCACAGGATCAGCCATAGAAGTCCGGCAAGGACGGCGATCATCACGATGGAGAAGATCGCAAAGCCGATGCGAACCGATCTGGCGCGGGCTTCGCGCGGTGAGGTGCGCGGGGCCGAGTAGGGTTCGGCGCTTTTGGTGATCAGCGGCTCTGCCGACCAGTCGACCCGGTCTTCGCGATAACAGCCGACCGGTTCCAGTCGGCTATCCAACGTCAAATCCATCGCCTTGCCCCGGAACGCCGCACTGCGTACCAGCATGACCCAGCCCATGATCTTGTCGAGCGCCTCGGCGTCCAGTTGATCTTCGGGAATGCCGCAGCCTTCGGAAAGGTAGTCGTGCAGGCCGAACCCTTCGAGATCCCAGACCGGAAAGATCTCGATCTCATTTGAATCGAGCCCCTCGACGCCCAGCAACTGCTCAGCCGCGCCCGGCTCGCGCAGGAATTTGGCGTGCTCCGGCGCCACATCCAGCGCATAGAGGCGCAGATGGCCGAACTCGTTTGCCTCAACGGTGACCGGATCGCTCATGCCGCCTCCCGGTGGTGTCGGGCCAGCAAGTCCATCGCGGCCATGCGTACGGCGACGCCCATCTCGACCTGCTCCTGAATAACCGATCGGTTGATGTCATCGGCCAGCGTGCCGTCGATCTCGACCCCGCGGTTCATCGGTCCGGGATGCATCACAATGGCGTCCGGCTTTGCCAGGGCCAGCTTGGCGGCATCGAGACCGTAGCGATGATAATATTCCCGTTCGGACGGAATGAATCCGCCATCCATCCGCTCCTTCTGAAGCCGCAGCATCATCACCACATCGGCGTCTTTCAGCCCCTCGCTCATATCCTCGTACAGTTCGGCCCCGAGCTCCGCGAAATGTCCGGGCACGAGGGTTGGCGGGCCGATCAGGCGGATGCGGTTCTCCATCTTGCCCAGCAGGATCAGGTTCGAGCGGGCGACACGCGAATGGGCGACATCACCGCAGATCGCGACGGTTAGCCGGTGCAACCGTCCCTTGGCGCGGCGGATGGTCAGTGCGTCCAGCAGCGCCTGGGTGGGGTGTTCGTGCCGCCCGTCGCCCGCGTTCAGCACGGCGCAGTTCACTTTCTGTGCCAATAGGTCCACCGCGCCCGATTGCGGATGGCGCACCACCAGCAGGTCGGGATGCATCGCGTTCAGCGTCATCGCTGTGTCGATCAGCGTTTCGCCCTTTTTGATCGAGCTGGCCTGCATCGCCATGTTCATCACATCCGCACCCAGCCGCTTGCCCGCCAGCTCGAAACTGGCTTGCGTGCGGGTGGAGTTTTCAAAGAACATGTTGATCTGGGTGAGGCCCGCCAGCTCATCCGCGTGCTTCAGCGATTGCCGGTTCAGCTCGACATATTTCTCGGCCAGATCAAGGATCGCGGTAATGTCGGATTGGGACAGTTGTTCGATGCCAAGAAGATGACGATGGGCAAAAGACATGGCTTGGCTCCGAACCGGTGTTGCCAGCGCTTATAGAAAGCTCGGCGGGGTGGAGCAATATCCCGCCTGCCTCAATCTGCGTCGCCAATGCAGGCGCCATCCTCGCCGCATTGCTGGCCCGGCTTGCACCAGCGGCCAAAGCCGCAATCCACCGCCTTGACCGGAACGCATCCGCGCCCGCGTGAGCATTTGAAGCCGGGGCGGCATTGCGATTCGGTCTCTTCGCACAGGAACCAGCCTGCGCGGGGGCAGCGCCCGGGCAGGCAGCCGCCGGGATCTGAGCGATCGACGGGGCGTTGGATGTCCTGCGTGCCGGGCCTCGGTTTGCACTGGCCCGCGCCTGCGCACACATTCCCCGGCGTGCAGACGGTGCCATCGGCGCATCGGATGGATCCTTGCGGTGCGCAGCGCAGGCCGCCATTCATGCAAAGCTGACCCGCCGGGCAACTGCGCCCGCCGCCGCAATACTCTCCGCCAAGGGGGACGCAATGGCCGTCAAAGCTGCAGCGTTGACCGGCGCTGCAGCAATTGTTCGCGCCGCATTGCAACTGCCCTGCGCGGCATTCTCCGAAACCCTGCGCCAGGGCGGGCAGACTCCAGCACATCAGCAAAGCGACCCAGAACAAGGCAAGCAATCGTGACATGGCCTTATGCTCGGGCGACACGGCGTCGCTGACAAGCGCTTATCGCCTTTCCTCCGATCACTTAGAGTTTAGACTGGCGTTATGGAATCGGTGTTTGACCCATATGCGGCAAAGGCCCTGCTGGAATGGCAGGTTGAACTGGGCGCGACAGATGCCATCGCTGATGTGCCGGTGGATCGCTATGGGCTGGCCGACAAGGCGCCAAAAGCCAAAGCTGCGCCGGTTACGCAGGCGGCGCAGCCACCTGCCGCGCGCGATCCGGTTGCCGTGGCAAAAGCGGCGGCGAAATCCGCCGGGTCACTGGCGGAGCTTCGCGCCGTGATGGAGGCATTTGAGCTCTGCGAATTGAAGAAAGGCGCACGCCAGCTGGTCTTTGCCGATGGCACGCCCGAGGCGCGCGTGATGATCATCGGCGAGGCGCCGGGCCGCGACGAGGACCGCGAAGGCAGGCCATTTGTGGGCCGCGCCGGGCAATTGCTGGACCGGATGCTGGACGCGATCGGGCTGAGCCGCGCCAATTCGGTTTATATCACCAACGTGCTGCCCTGGCGGCCACCACAGAATCGCGATCCCAAACCGGACGAGATTGGAATGATGGTGCCATTTCTGGAACGGCATGTGGCGCTGGCGCAGCCCGAAGTGCTGGTTTTGATGGGCAATATCAGTTGTCAGGCGGTGCTGGGCAAACGGGGCATTACCCGGTTGCGCGGCAAATGGGATCAGGCGATGACCCTGCCGGTGATGCCCATGTTCCACCCCGCCTACCTGCTGCGCCAGCCGCAGATGAAGCGGCAGGCCTGGGCCGATCTGCTGGAACTGAACGCCAAGCTCGAAGGAGGGTAGCGATGCGCATTCTGGCCTTTTCCGACCTGCATATGGCCCGCAACAGAGCCGCCGCGATTGTCGAGGCCAGTGGCGAGGCCGAATTGGTGATCGGCGCGGGCGATTTCTGCAACATGCGGCAGGGCCTGCCAGAGGCGATGGAGATGCTCTCCGGCATCTCGGCCCCGCTGGTTCTGGTGCCGGGCAATGCCGAAAGCGCCGAGGAACTCAGCGATGCGGCCCGCGACGGCGTTCATGTGCTGCATGGTCAGACGGTGGAAGTAGATGGCCTGTCCGTTTTCGGGCTAGGCTACGGCGTCCCGATGACGCCCTTTGGATCATGGTCCTGCGATCTGAGCGAGGCGGAAGCGGCGGAACTGCTGGATCGCTGCCAGAGCGCGGATGTGCTGATAACGCATTCACCGCCTAAGGGGACGGGGGATGTGACCTCGCAAGGGATGTCCGTCGGCTCGACCGCCGTGCGCGATGCCATCGAACGGCTGCAACCCAAACTGTCTGTCTGCGGGCATATCCATGACAGCTGGGGCGCGCGGGGCCGGATCGGCGTGACGCAGGTCGCCAATCTGGGACCGACCGTCAACTGGTTCGAGGTCGATGCATGATCGACCCGGTCACGCTGATCGCCTTCCTGCCCGCAGCGCTGGCCCTGAACCTGACGCCCGGCGCGGATATGATGTTCTGTTTCGGTCAAGGGCTCAGGTCCGGTCCGCGCGCCGCGATCGCTGCCAGTGCCGGAATTTCGCTGGGCTCGCTGGCCCATGTCACGCTCGCCGGGCTTGGGCTGGGCGCAGCGGTGGCGGCGATGCCGTGGCTCTTTGATGTGATCCGCTGGGTTGGGGTGGGGTATCTGCTCTATCTGGCGTGGACGGCCATCTGCAACGGCGCCGCGCCGCCCGATGCCCCCGGAAAGCCCGCCAAACATGCCTTCCGCGAGGGGCTTGTGGTCAATCTGACCAATCCGAAGGTGATCCTGTTCGTGCTCGCCTTCATCCCGCAATTCATCGACCCCGGCGCAGGCCCGATCCTGATGCAGTTCCTGATCCTTGGCGCGGTGATTGCGCTGGGCGGGTTTTTCGTCAATTCAGGTGTCGGGCTGATGGCGGGCGGGGCCAGCAGGCATCTTGTCGACAATCGCCGCGCCGGGCGCCTTCTTGGCTGGATCACGGGTGGCATCTTTGCGGCGCTTGCAGTTCGTTTGGCCGTTTTGGAAAGGGCATGACCACAGATGTCGCGCATTGATGAAAGCATGGAGTTTCTTCCGGTCCGCATCGCGGTTCTGACGGTCTCGGACACCCGCGCGCTGGCGGAGGACAAGTCCGGGCAGACCCTCGTGGACCGGATCGAGGCGGCGGGCCATTCCGTGGCCGACCGCAAAATCCTGCGCGATGAACGCGCCGGGATTGCGGACCAATTGCGCGCCTGGGTGCAGGACCCCGATATCGATGTCGTGATCTCGACCGGTGGCACCGGGCTGACGGGCCGCGACGTGACGGTCGAGGCGCACAGGGATGTTTATGAAAAAGAGATCGAGGCCTTTGGCACTGTTTTCACGTTGATTTCCATGGAAAAGATCGGCACATCGGCGGTGCAGTCGCGCGCGACCGGGGGGGTTGCGGGCGGCACCTATCTCTTTGCGCTGCCGGGCAGCCCGGGGGCCTGCAAGGACGCCTGGGACGGGATCTTGCAAAAACAGCTCGATTACCGTCATCGCCCCTGCAATTTCGTCGAGATTATGCCCAGATTGGACGAACATCTGCGACGGAAGTAAACTCTTCCTACGTTCAAGGCCTTGTAGGCGTCGATAGGGTTGGCAAATTCGCCAAGCCCGCTAACCTTTGGTGAGGCAGCGCAACGCCACCGGAGAAGGATGTAAGATGCGGTTTTTACGCCAGAGTCTGCTCGGCGTGTTCCTGGTGTCCATGACGCTGGCCCTGCTTTTGTATGCCGGCCATCTGGTATTTGACGCGGTGCGCACAAGCCTGGCCGACAAGGGGCGGCCTGTTGAGGCGCGCGAGCGGGTGTTTGCAGTCAATGTGGAAACCGCCGAATTGCAGGATGTGATCCCGGTTCTCGAAGCCTTTGGTCAGGTGCAAAGCCGCCGCACGCTGGAACTGCGCGCGGCAGCAGGCGGGCGGGTGCTAGAACTGTCACCGGATTTCGAGGAAGGCGGAACCGTTCGTGCTGGTGACGTGCTGGTGCGCATTGATCCGGCAGATGCCCAGACGGTCTGGGATCGCGCCGAATCCGACATGATGGATGCCGAGGCCGAGGAACGTGATGCTGAGCGTTCGCTCATTCTGGCCCGCGACGAGTTGCAGGCGGCCATCGATCAGTCAGAACTGCGCGACAAGGCGCTGCAACGACAGCTTGATCTGGCCGAGCGCGGCGTTGGCACTGCGGCGGCGGTCGAATCCGCCGAGCTTGAGGCCGCATCCTCGCGGCAGGCGGTTCTGGCGCGCCGTATTGCGGTCGCGCAGGCCGAGGCGCGGGTGGATCAGACCGAAACCCGCCTGATGCGGGCAAGCAGTGCCTTGTCCCTGGCTGAACGGGATCTTGGCGAAACAACCGTGACCGCGCGGTTCGACGGGACGCTGAACGACGTCAATCTGGTCGAGGGGCGCTTGGTCGCGGCCAATGAAAAGCTGGCCGAGCTGATCGACCCCGACGCGCTGGAAGTGGCGTTCCGGGTCTCGACCGCGCAATATGCAAGGCTGCTTGATGACGAGGGCGATTTGATTGCGGCACCGGTCATTGCCTCGCTTGAAATTACCGGCACCAACCTGACCGCGCGCGGCGTGATCAGCCGCGACAGCGCGGCTGCGGGCGAGGGCCAGTCCGGGCGGCTCATCTTTGCTCGGCTGGAAGCAGCACGGGGCTTCAAACCCGGAGATTTCGTCACCGTCGCGGTCGAGGAACCTACCTTGCAGGAGGTCGCGCGGCTGCCTGCCTCGGCCTATGACGCCACCGGGACCGTTCTGATCCTGGGCGCGGAGGACCGGCTGGAATTGCTGCCCGTCCGTCTCGTCCGTCGTCAGGGCGACGAGGTGCTGCTGCGCGGCGAAGGGCTGGCCGGGCGCGAGGTGATCGTCGGGCGCACGCCCCTGCTGGGGCCGGGGATCAAGGTCCGACCTGTGCGCGAGGAGGTGCAGGCGATGCCTGCCGCATCGCTGCTTGAACTCAGCGACGAGCGGCGTGCCCGGCTTGTGGCTTTTGTCGAAGGCAGCGACGACATGCCGCCCGAGATGAAGGCGCAGATGCTGGAGCAATTGGCTGAACTGCGCGTGCCCGAAGATCTGGTGCTGCGAATCGAATCCCGGATGGAAGGATAACCCGCCATGGTCCGCGAGATCCCAGGCGCGGCAGGCGGGCTGCTCAGCTACTTCACCCGGCACCGCACGGCGGCCAACCTGTTGCTGGTGGTTCTGCTGGTGCTGGGTGCGGCGGCGATCCCCAACATGCGGGCGCAGTTCTTTCCCGATGTGATCATCGAGGATATGCGCATCAGCGTCGAATGGGATGGTGCAGGTCCCGAAGATGTGGACAGCGCCATCGTGCAGGTGATGGAACCTACGCTGCTGGCGTTGGATGGCGTCTCGGGGTCCGAGGCCAGATCGCGCGAGGGGCAGGCATATCTGACGCTGGAATTTGAACCCGGCTGGGACATGTCGCGCGCCTCGGACGACGTGCAGGCGGCGGTTGACGGCCTGACGACCCTGCCCGAAGACGCCGATGAGCCCAAGGTGCGGCGCGGCGGCTGGCGCGACCGGGTCACCGATGTGGTCATCACTGGCCCGATCGAACCGGCGCAGCTTGGCCTGCTGGCGGACGAGCTGGTTACCCGCCTCTTTACCGCTGGCGTGGCCCGGACGACCATTCGCGGTGTTGCCGCTCCACGCACCATCGTCGAAGTGCCTACGATGCAGTTGATCGCCAATGACATCACCATGGCGCAGATCGCCGAGGCCATTGCGGGCGAGGTGGATACCAACCCTGCCGGTGATGTGACCGGCGCCAATGCGCGCGTGCGCACCGGCGTTGAAAAACGCTCGCCCGAGGATATCGAAGGTATCGTTCTGCGCTCCAACCCCGATGGCTCGAAACTGCTGGTCAGCGATCTGGCCACCGTCCGTGTCGAAGGTGTGGATCGCGAGCGCAGCTATTTCGTGGCCGACGATCCCGCCATGTCGATCCGCGTCGACCGCGCCGATGGTGGGGACGCCATCGACGTGCAGCGCGCGGTCGAAGAGGTCGCCGCCGAAATGCAGGCCAGCTTGCCGCAAGGCGTGACGGTTGAACTGATCCGCACCCGAGCCGAGGCGATCACCGGACGGTTGAATATCCTGGTCGATAATGGCTTGGTCGGGCTTGGTCTGGTTGTCTGCCTGCTGTTCCTGTTCCTGAACGCGCGTATCGCTTTCTGGGTCGCGGCGGGCATTCCTGCCGCGATGTTTGCAGCCATTGCGCTGATGTATATCGGCGGGCTGACCATCAACATGGTCAGCCTCTTTGGTCTGATCATCACGCTGGGCATTGTGGTCGATGATGCGATCGTTGTAGGCGAACACGCCGATTTCCGCGCCCGTCGGCTGGGGGAACACCCGATCGTCGCCTCGGAACGCGCCGCGCAGCGCATGGCAATGCCGGTTCTGGCGGCGACCCTGACCACGATCATCGCCTTCTTTGGTCTCACCGCAATCGGTGGGCGGTTCGGAGAGTTGATCCAGGACATCCCCTTCACCGTGATCGCCGTTCTGGCGGCCTCGCTGGTGGAATGCTTCCTGATCCTGCCCAACCACATGTCCCACGCCATTGCCCATTCGGCCAAGGAGCATTGGTATGATGCGCCGAACCGGGTGGTGAATCGCGGCTTCCGCTGGGTGCGCGATACCTGGTTCCGGCCGCTGATGGCAGGGGTGGTGCGCGCCCGCTATGTCGTGATCGCAGGCGCATTGGTGCTGCTTGCGAGCCAGATCGCGCTGTTCATTCAGGGTGATGTGCAATGGCGCTTCTTCAACGCGCCCGAGCGCGGCTCGGTGACTGGCAATATCGCCATGGTCGAAGGGGCAAACCGCGCCGACACATTGGAAATGCTGGCCGAACTGCAACGCGCCACGGATGCGGTCTCGACCCGGCTTGAGCAGCAATATGGCTGGTATCCCGTTGACTATGTCATGGTCGAGGTTGGCGGCAATGCCGGGCGCGCCCTGTCGGGGATGGAGGGCAAGGAAACCGACCTGCTGGGCGGCCTTTCGATCGAACTGATTGATGCCGACCTGCGCCTTGATAACGATGACGTTCCCTATTCCAGCTTCCAGTTCATTGCCGAGTTGCAGGAAGAAATCCGCCGCCATCCGCTGACAGAGGTGGTCAGTTTCCGCGGCTGGCGGTCCGGTCCCGGTGGCGATGCGCTGGATGTGCAGTTCTATGGGGCCGATGTCAGCACGCTGAAAGCGGCGTCCGAAGCTTTGCAGGCTGCCGTGCTGCGCTATCCGGAAGTATCGGCGGTCGAGGACAATCTGGCCTATGATAAGGAAGAGGTGATCCTGGATTTGACCGCGCAGGGGCAGGCGCTGGGCTTTACCATCGAAACGCTGGGCCGCGCGCTGCGCAACCGGCTGAACGGGATCGAGGCGGCCACCTATCCCGACGGTCCGCGCAGCGCCGAAATCCGCGTGGAACTGCCTGAGAACGAGTTGACCGCCGATTTTCTGGAACGCACATTGATGCGCTCGCCCGAAGGCACTTACGTGCCGCTGGCCGATATTGTCTCGGTCCAGCAGCGGACAGGGTTTTCGACCGTGCGGCGAGAGAATGGCGTGCGCGTGATTTCCGTCACCGGCGATATCTCCGAGGATGACCCGGCGCGCGCGGCAGAGATCGAGACTGCCCTGCGCACCGAAATCCTGCCCGAGATCGCCAGCACGCTGCAGGTCGAGTGGCGGCTGGCCGGGCTGAGCGAGCAGGAGGATGAGTTCCTGTCTGACGCCCGCACCGGGCTGATCCTCTGCCTGACGGGTATCTATCTGGTTCTGGCCTGGGTCTTTGGCAGCTGGACCCGACCGGTGGTGGTGATGGCGGTGATCCCCTTTGGCCTCGTGGGCACAATCTGGGGCCACTACATTCAGGATGTGCCGTTGAGCATGTTCACCGTGGTTGGCCTTCTGGGCATGACCGGGATCATCATCAATGACTCGATCGTGCTGGTCACGACGATTGATCAATATGCTGCAGAGCGCGGCCTTGTCCCCTCGATCATCGAAGGCGCGGCTGACCGGCTGCGCCCGGTGATGCTGACTACGCTGACGACCGTTCTGGGGCTGACACCGCTGCTTTATGAGGGATCGCAGCAGGCGCAATTTCTCAAGCCTACGGTGATCACGCTGGTCTATGGCTTGGGCTTTGGCGTCTTTATGGTGCTGCTGCTGGTCCCGGCACTGATCGCCATCCAGCGCGATATCGGGCGCCCCGTTAGCGCCCTGCGGCGCGCGCTGCGCGGCGCTGATCCAAGGGTTGGGCTGGCGATCCTGATCAGCGGGCTGGTCACATTCGGCTGGCTGGTTCCCACCATGATCTGGCCGCTGGTCACCGGGGCGCTGCCCGGGCCACTGGCATCTGTCACCGACGGCGGCGGAATTCGCAGCGGGTTGGTTCTGTTCTTTGTCGGGGCTCTGGTGATCTTGCTGCTGAGCTGGCTGATCTCGGCGCTTTATGCGGTACGCATCACCAGAACCCGCTCCTGAGCGCCAGTTGCAGCAGGTCGGGCACACGGGCGCTCATCGGCAGGTCTCCGGCCAGCACCGCTTGGGTCTCGAACCACCGCGCGTCCGAGACATCGTCCGCCGCCTGTAGCGTTCCACCGACATAGCGGCAGGCCACGCCAACCAGCAGATAGTGCAGATCGACGCTGCCATCCTCGCCATGCTGCAACAGGTCCAGATTGGTCAGGTAGTCGATCGGTTCGGCATGGATTCCGGTTTCCTCGCGCAGCTCGCGTGTTGCGGCCAAGAGCACGGTCTCGCCCCATTCCACATGACCGCCGGGAAACCCCCAAAGCCCGGCATCGGGCTTGTTGCGGCGTCGGGCCAGCAGCACCTCGCCGTCGCGCAGAACCACGGCCAGCGCACCGATCCTGGGAAGTTGCGTCATCCGCGCGCCGCCGGGCAGCCCTGAATGTCGACCGCATGTTTCGAGCCCAGCACGGTGATCCGGATTTCGGAGCGGTCTAGCGTCATCGGGCCATTGCCGTCGCCAACGAATTCCGATGAAGAGATCAGCGTATTGCCCTGCCTGCGGGATTGCGCCGGAGCAGCCCAGATCGCCGGATCGCCGGGTTCGAATATGGCAACTTCCTCTCCGCCCGCTGAAGGCATCGTGATCTGTGCCTCGATGCGGACGCCCTCACCGGTGGGCTGCAGGCGGCAGGTGACCGAGGTCACGCCGGCCTCTTTGCTGGAATAGGGCCGCTGCGCGAAGGCTGCGATGATCGCCGGGTTGCGACCCGCCTGGGTATCGAGCTTGTGATCGAAACCGAGCGTGCTGGGGATGCAGACATCCTTGCAGATGCCAAGCTCCATTTCGCCGCGCAGGCGCACCGGTTTGTTGGCGTTGCGCGGCGAGATTTCGACCGGCAGAACAAGCTGGTCAGTATAGCCGATGCTGCGCATGCCGTTCTGGTCATGTATTTCGGGCGTTGGCCAGGTGATGTCGATCCCGCCCAGATTGCGCGAGGCACCCCAGTCAAAGCGCGGGGGTATCCCGGCATCGCCGGGCGCGCGCCAATAGGTCTTCCAGCCATCGGCAAGGGTCAGACGCAGCGCGCCCAGATAGGTGCCATCCTCGGTCCGGCCCCCGTCCAGCACATCGAGCTGCACGATATCGTCCATGTTTTGCGACAGGGCTGGGGGGGCCGCCAGCGCGGCGAGCATCAGAAAAGGGAACGCGTGTTTCATCATGGTTCCTACATGCGGTCTTGTCCGGAAAATTCCAACTCACGTTAAGGTTAACGTGGGTATTTTCAACCCATGCGTGCTGCTGCTCTTGCGTCCGGCAGCAGGCGGGGCCATTGTTGTTACAGTAAGGAGATTTGCCGCAACATGATGGACCTTACCGGACAGCTTCTGATCGCCATGCCAGGCATGGGCGATCCGCGCTTTGAACACTCGGTTGTCTATATCTGCAGTCATGGCGAAGATGGGGCGATGGGCCTGATCGTGAACAAGCCTGCCGATCTGCGCATCTCGGCCTTGCTGACCCAGTTGGACATTCCCTGCAAGATACCGGTTGTCAATGACACACCTGTGCGGTTTGGCGGGCCGGTCGAAACCGCGCGCGGCTTCGTGCTGCATTCCACCGATTACGACGCCAATCTGCATTCGATGAATGTGGATGCCGCGTTCAGCATGACGGCAACGCTGGACATCCTCGAAGACATGGCCAATGGCGCGGGGCCTGCGCAGCGGTTGCTGATGCTGGGCTATTCAGGCTGGGGGCCGGGGCAATTGGAAAGCGAGATCGGCGAAAACGGCTGGCTGACGGTTCAGGCCGACCCGGCTCTGGTGTTCGATATTGCCGATGATCGCAAATGGGAAGCCGCGCTGAAGCTGCTGGGGATCGATCCGCTGACCCTTTCAGCCAGCGCCGGGCACGCCTGAATCCCGCGGTGCTGCGGCCCGGCCCAGGCGGTCGTTGATCGCAGCGCCAAGCCCCTCCTGCGGGATCGGGGCCACCGCAATCGGGCGACCGGTCCTGTCAAGCGCATGCAGCGCCGCAAAAAGCTGCGCTGCCGCCTCAACCAGATCACCTGAGTGCGACAGGTTCAGGTCGCAGGCCATATCGCCAAACCCCAGCAACACCTCATCGCCTTGCCGCTCGGACGCGTTAAGGCGGACGCTGGAGGCAGGCGCATAATGCGACTGCAACTGACCCGGTGCGATGATCGGCTCGGCGCTGTTATGGGCCAGCGGGGCAGTGCCGAGCACCCGCGTGATCTCTTTGGCGCTGACGCCGCCGGGGCGCAGCAAAGTGGGGTGCCCGAACAGCCCCAGGATCGTCGATTCCAGCCCTACGGTGCAGGGTCCGTCATCCAGTACGGCGTCGATGCGCCCGTCAAGCCCGGCGCTGACATGTGCCGCCGTGGTCGGGCTGATCCGGCCCGAGGGGTTGGCAGACGGCGCGGCAACCGGGCCATCGAATGCGCTCAGCAACGCGCGGGCCGCAGGGTGCGCGGGCACCCGCACCGCGAGCGTTTCGAGCCCGGCCGTGACCAGAGGCGATATACCATGCCAGTCGCGCGAGGGCAGAACCAGCGTCAGCGGTCCGGGCCAGAAGGCCCGCGCCAGCGCTTCGGCCTGATCGGACCAGGCCACGTAGCGCCTTGCGGCCTCGACCGAGGGCAGATGCGCAATCAGCGGGTTGAAGCTTGGCCGTCCTTTGGCCTCATAGATCGCAGCCACGGCGCGATCATCGCGCGCGTCGCCGCCCAACCCGTAGACCGTCTCGGTCGGGAAAGCGACCAGGCCACCGCTGCCCAAAATCCGGACGGCCCGCGTGATATCGGCGGGTGCGGCGCTCAGATGCTCGGTTTTTCTGCCCATCATTGTCGGTGACGCCGCGTTCAGGTTGCTTTCAATAGGGTGCCGGTTAGTTATTTACAAAAGCAAGTTCAATACGGAATTGACTCAGGCGTTGTCCTGCTCAGGCGGCAGATGCGCCTCCCGTGATCGAGGTTCCCATGTCCTATACAGCACCACTCTCTGATTACGAATTCCTGATTCATAACGTTGCGGGTCTGAGCGCGATCACCGCCACTGACCGGTTCGGCGATGCTGACCGTGATGTCGTATCCGCCATCCTGAACGAGGCCGGAAAGATGTGCCGGGACGTGCTGGAGCCGCTGCGCCGCGTCGGTGATCTGAACCCCGCAGTGTTGGAAAACGGAGTGGTGCGCACCTCTCCGGGGTTTGGTGATGGCTGGCAGGCAATTGCCGAGGGTGGCTGGGTCGGCATGAGCAGCAATCCCGAATTCGGTGGCATGGGCCTGCCAATGGCGGTCACGACAGCGGTGAATGAGATGATGAGCGCCGCCTGCCTGTCGCTGCAGATCGCACCTTTGATGACCCAGGGCCAGATCGAGGCGCTGGAACACCACGCCAGCGATGACCTTAAGGCGCTGTATCTGCCAAAGCTGATTTCCGGCGAATGGGTCGGAACCATGAACCTGACCGAACCGCAGGCCGGATCGGATGTTGGCGCGCTCAGCTCGCGGGCCGAGCCGAACGGCGACGGCACATATGCGGTGACCGGGCAGAAGATTTTCATCAGCTGGGGCGATAACGACTTTACCGACAATGTCTGCCATCTGGTGCTGGCGCGCCTGCCCGATGCCGCGCCAGGCACCAAGGGGATTTCACTGTTCCTGGTTCCGCGCAACCTGCCCGATGAAGACGGCGCAGCCGGTGTGGCCAACACGCTGAAAGTGGTCTCGCTGGAGCATAAGCTTGGCCTGCACGGATCGCCGACCTGTGTGATGCAGTATGACGGCGCCAAGGGCTGGCTGGTGGGTGAGCCGCATAAGGGCATGGCCGCCATGTTCACCATGATGAACAACGCGCGTCTGGGTGTAGGTGGGCAGGGTGTCGGCGTTGCCGAGGGGGCATATCAACACGCGCTGGCCTATGCGAAGGACCGCAAACAGGGGCGCAGCGCGCCAACCGGAACCATCCTGGATCACGCGGATGTCCGGCGCATGTTGATGGAAATGCGGGCCGACACGTTTGCCGCGCGGGCCATTCTGCTGGCCTGTGCCGGGGCCATCGACATGGGTCATGCCACCGGTGATGCCAACTGGGTCGCACGAGCGGCCTTCCTGACGCCGATTGCCAAGACTTTCGGCACTGAAACCGGCATCCGCGTTGCAGAGACCGGCGTTCAGGTTCATGGCGGCATGGGCTTTATCGAGGAAACCGGGGCGGCGCAGTTCTATCGCGATGTGCGCGTAACGGCGATATATGAGGGCACCAGCGGCATTCAGGCTATGGATCTGGTGGGTCGCAAGATGATGGATGGTGGCGAGGCTGCGGCCCGCTTGCTGGACGAGATCGAAGATCACGCCGAACAGGCCCGCGCCACCCTGCCGGAACTGGCAGAGCCGGTTTGGGAGGCGACGGAATCGCTGCGTGAAACCACCGAATGGCTGGTTGCTCAGGGAGATATGAACGACCGCTTTGCAGGCGCGCTGCCCTATCTGCGGGCTTTTGCCCGGGTGCTGGGCGCGCATTACCATCTGGTTGCGGCGCTGGCCGAACCCGAGGGGGCGCGGGCCAAGCTAGCGCGGTTCTACATTCACGCGCTGCTGCCACAATATTCCGGTCTGCTGGTGCAGGCGCAAAACGGGGCGGCTGACCTCTTTGCGCTCAGCGCTGACGATCTGGCCGCCTGATGGACGGCACACCAGAAACCGGTCTCCGCTTCCCCTGGCCAGAACCGCCCGCGCCGGGCGAGGCAATCGAGGTGGCAGAGGGCGTCTTGTGGATGCGCCTGCCATTGCCGATGAAGCTGGACCATGTGAATGTCTATGCTCTGGATGACGGCGATGGCTGGACGCTGATTGATACCGGCTTTTCGTCGAAGAAAACCCGCGCGATATGGCAGGGGCTGATCAATGGGCCACTGGCGGGCAAGCCGGTGCGGCGGGTTCTGGTCACCCACCACCATCCTGACCACATTGGCAATGCAGGCTGGTTCCAGTACGAGTTTGGCGCGGAGCTGGTTACCACCCGTACTGCGTGGTTGTTTGCCCGGATGCTGACGCTGGATGTGCAGGAGGTCTGGCCCGAAGAGACACTGGATTTCTACCGCAGCGCCGGGATGGCGCCTGAAATCCTTGAGGCGCGCATGGCGCAGCGGCCCTTCAACTTTGCCGATATGGTTTATCCCATGCCGCTGGGCTTTACCCGGATCAAGCAGGGCAGCGTGTTCCATATGGGCGGGCGCGATTGGGACATCCATATCGGCAATGGCCACGCGCCTGAACATGCGACGCTGTGGAGCCGTGAAGGTGATCTCGTCCTTACTGGTGATCAGATCCTCAGCTCCATCAGCCCCAATATCGGCGTCTACCCGACCGAACCGATGGCCGACCCGCTGGCGGAGTGGCTGGAAAGCTGCGAGCGGCTCTCGGGCCTTGCTCAGCCCGGACATCTGGCACTCGGTGGGCACAAACTGCCCTTTACCGGGTTGCCCTTCCGTATGCGACAGTTGATCGACAATCATCACAGTGCGCTGGACCGGCTCAAGGATCATCTGGATGTGCCGAAAGTGGCATCGGACTGTTTCCTGCCGCTGTTCAAACGCAAGATCGGCGAGGGCGAGTACGGGCTGGCCCTTGTCGAAGCAGTTGCGCATCTCAACCATCTTTACCACATTGGAGAGGTCGAACGTGACCGCCGGGCCGATGGCGCCTGGCTCTATCAGTGCAAGGGGTAAAGCATGGGTGACCAGATCGAGACGGCTGCAGAAGCGATCGAAAGCGATGCGCTGCCACGCTGCCACGAGGTGCATGCCGATCCCAAAAGCCCCGCGCGGATGAAACAGGGACCGCACCCGGTGGCGGAACCCGCGCAAAAGAAAAGCCCGGCGCAATGGGCCTATGAGCGGTTGATCATCTATATCCGCAATTTCGAGAAACAGCTGGATGCCAGGCATGAGGTTGCCATGGGCTTTACCGGTGGCGATGCCGGCGTGCTGCGGATCGAGGGTATGGGCTATTACGACCCTGACATTGTCACCTTCTACGGCAGCGATGGGAGCGGTGCAAAAACCCAGCTGGTCCAGCATGTGAGCCAGTTGAACGTGATGCTGCGGGCGCTGCCCATCCCCTCCGAAAAGGAACCGGCCAATCGTATCGGTTTCCGGCTGGCCGCTGATCTGGAAAACAACGCGGGCTGAGCGGTTTCGCTTGCCCTCCGAGCCGTTGACCCATTCTATGAGGGTAAACGGATGGAGGGACAGATATGGCGCATTTGACCGCAGTGGTGCGGGCGTATCGTGATGCCTGGGCAAGGCGGCGCGTCTTTGTGCCGCTCTATATGGTGTTGCGCCTGCTGACGGTTGCCCTGATTGCGCCGGGTGTCGCCCTGGCCGTAAACCTTGCGGTTTCGCTGTCCCATCAATCCGCACTGACCGACCAGGACATTGCTTTCTTCCTGCTCTCGCCAATGGGGTTCATCGTTGGCGTGGTTGTCCTGAGTATCGTGCTGGTCGCCGAGATTCTGGGTTTTGCCGTCATGGCCGCCTGCTTGCGGGTCGAAACCGGCAATCTCTGGCAGGCGGGAGCGGTGGCGCTGAGGCTTGTGTTGGGCAAGCTGATGCGGCTGCTGGAATTTGCGCTGCGGCTGGTGCTTAAGGTGCTGTTGCTGGTTGTGCCGTTTGCCGCGATTGCGGGGTTCATCGCTTGGTGGACCCTGACGGAATATGACATCAACTACTACCTCACATTCAAGCCACCCTCGTTCCTGATTGCTGCCGGTCTGATAGGTCTGGTGGTCGTTGTCATGGCCTGGGTTCTGATCCGGCGGCTGTCGGGCTGGGCGCTGGCGCTGCATATGGTGCTGTTCGAAGACATGCGCCCCAAGGCCTCCTTTGCGGTGAGCGTGTCCTTGATGCAGGGCAAGCAGACCGCGCTCAAGCTGCGGCTGGCGCTGTGGCTGATCCTGCGGGCAGCGATTGCCGCGCTGATCGCTGCGCTTGCAGGGGCGGCACTGGGTCTGATGCCGGTGACGGAAGGGGGCGGGCTGACGCTTGTGTTGCGGCTGAGCATGGCGGTTGTTGTCCTCTGGGCGGTGCTGGGTCTTGTGCTGGCGGCCACGGCGCTGGGTGCGCTGGCGGTGCTGCTGGACGGGTATCTGGACCATCCGGTGCATCTGCAAGCCCATCAGGGGCAGGCGGGTCTGCGGGGTCGTCTGATCGCGGCGGCCTGTCTGTCGGTGCTGGCGGTGGTTGCGGGCGGCTGGGTCGGCAACGCGGTTCTGGCGCGGGTCCAGGATGACAAGCCGGTTGCGGTGATCGCCCATCGCGGCGCAGCGGGGCAGCGTCCGGAAAACACTATGGCGTCGGTGCAGAAAGCTATCGAGGATCAGGCCGACTGGGTCGAGATCGATGTGCAGGAAACGGCGGATGGCGTGGTCGTGGTCATGCATGACAGCGACTACATGAAGCTGTCCGGCGTCGATTTGAAAATCTGGGACGCCACCATGGCCGATCTGGACGAGATCGATATCGGCAGCTGGTTCGATCCCGCGTATGGGGAAGAGCGTACTCCCACCCTGCGGGATGTTCTGGCCGCTGCACGCGGCAAGTCCAACGTGCTGATTGAGTTGAAATATTACGGCCATGACGAGGATTTGGAAAACCGGGTGATCGACATTGTCGAGGATCTGGGCATGGCCGACCAGATCGCCACCATGTCATTGAAGTACCAGGCGGTGCAGAAGATGCGCGCGTTGCGCCCGGATTGGCGCACCGGCGTGCTGGCGGCAACAGCCGTTGGCGATCTGGCGGGGCTGGAGGGCGATTTCGTCGCGGTCAGTACAGCAACGGCGCGTCCCGGCCTGATCCGCTCGGTGCAGGAGGCGGGCAAGGATTTCTACGTCTGGACGGTGAACGACCCGCTGGAAATGTCCAAGATGATCTCGCTGGGGGCGGATGGGCTGATCACCGACGAGCCCGCGCTGGCCAAGGAGGTGATCCGCATCCGGCAAGAGCTTGGTCCGAGCGAGCGGGTTCTTTTGTGGTTTGTCGAGGAAATGGGCGTAGATCTGACACAGGGCAGCTATCGTGACAACAGCCCGTAATCTCGCTCTGGCTTTCTGCCTTCTGGCGCTGCCCGCCTCTGCGCAGGACTTGGGCAAAGCGCTGGAGATGCCCGCGCATCGCACATTGATGGCGCTTCGCGCAACGGCTGATCTGAGCGCGTTCGAGACCGATGGCTGTTCCGGCGGTCTGTCCAGGTCCTGGGAACTGGTTGCCGAAACCTTCCCCGATTTCGAGCAGAGCTTCGAGGGTGCACCGCCTTGGGAGGAGTGCTGTGTCACCCATGACCGCGCTTATCACAATGCTTCTGGCGCGGAAGAGGCAGACCAGAGCTATGAGGCACGGCTGGTCGCCGATCAAGCTCTGCGCGCCTGTGTGATTGCCACCGGGGCGGAGCAGGAACAGGCGCTCGCCGATCGATATGATGTCTCGCGAGACACTGTGCGGCAGGCCTATGCGACTATCGCGGGGGCGATGTTTCTGGCGGTGCGGTTTGGTGGTGGGCCATGCTCGGGATTGCCGTGGCGCTGGGGCTATGGCTATCCGTCTTGCGATCCCTTTGGTTGGACCACCCCTGCGCGCGATTGACGTGGTGACACGGGCCTGCGAATCCAGTATCCACCTGTTAAAACGCGAATAGGATAGTGACCCATGGCAGACCACAAGCACGGCGAAATGGACATCAAGGAACAGATCTCGACCTTTGACGGTTTCGTCAAGTTCACCACCTGGACCGTTGTCGCGATCCTCGGGATCCTGGTGTTCCTGGCCGTTTTCGCCACCTGATCACGCTGGATTTCCCCTTGTTCCGCCCGCTTCTGGCCTGCGCCGTTGCGCTGACGCTTGTCGGCTGCACCCAAAGCGCGCCCAATGCTGATCCGCAAACCATTGCAGCGGTGTCCTACCGCGATCCGGGGCCAGCCTACCTGACCCTTTACACGATGGTGAACAACCGGACCGGCGGCGGCGGTCATTCATCGCTGTTGATCAATGGCAGCGAGCGGGTGATTTTTGATCCGGCCGGATCATTCCATGCCGATATCGTGCCGGAATATAATGACGTGCTCTATGGGATCACGCCCGCAGTTGAGCAGGCCTATCGCGGCGCCCATGCGCGCAGCACCTATCATGTGGTGCGCCAACGGGTTGAGGTGACGCCAGAACAGGCCGAGATCGCACTTCAACTGGCCAAACAGAACGGCCGGGTGATGGGCGCGTTCTGCTCAAATGCCACCGCGCGCCTTCTCAAGCAGGTGCCGGGGTTTGAACAGATTGATGTGGTCTATCAACCTGTCAAACTGCAGGAACAGTTCGCGCAAATCCCGGGTGTGGTCACCGACCGCTACTATGAAAATGACGATGAGGACCTGCAAAAAGGCCTGACCGAAGGCAATGCAGCCCTGAACCAGCAGGCTCAGGGTTAGGCGTTAGCCAGCCAGATAGAGCAACCCGTAAAGCGTGGCGGCCCCGCCGATGATCCCAAAGATCACGTTCCTGGTAATATAGCCCACTGCCAGCGCTGCGGCGGCGGCGCTCATATGGGCGAGGTCCGGTTTGCCGTCCGTGGCACTGGGCCAGACTACCAGCGGCGCGACCATGGCCGGGATGATTGCAGCCGCCGTGTAGCGAAGATGCCGGAGCAGCCAGTCCGGCATGGTGCGGCCCCCAACAAGGCCGATGAACACGAAGCGCAACGCAAAGCTGCCAACCGCAAGGCTTGCGATCACGATCCAGATCGTCGTCGGATCGAGGTTTTTCATGCCGCAGCCCTCCGCCGATCAAGGATCACCTCGCAGCGCGCGCCCGCCATCATCCCGGCGCAACCCGCAATCAGCAAGCCGAGGTTGAAGGGGACAGTAGTGCTCAGCAGTGCAACAACGATGGCGACCAGCGCGGCGACCACATGCGCCGGGGTTCTCAGCATTGGGCCGATCATGGCCAGAAAGGTGATCGGCAGGGCGAAATCCAGCCCCCAGCTTTCGGGAATGCGCGTGCCGACAACCGCGCCCAGATAGGTGGCCACCAGCCAGGCAGGGGTCAGCGGGGACACGACGCCAAAGAAATACCGAAGACGCTCCGACACCTTCATCCTGGGTTCTTTTTCGAATTGCATCATCGAACAGGCATAGCTCTGGTCGATCGTGAAATAGGCCGCAAACACCCGCTGCCAGAGCGGTGCCGCACCCAGATACGGCGTCAGCGAGGCCGAATACATCGCCACCCGCAGATTGACGGCCAGCGCGGACAGGATCGCCACAATGGTGGGGGCGTTGTCATTCAGCAGGTGCAGCGCGGTGAACTGTGCCGCCCCGGCAAAGACGGCGGCCGAGAATGACATGGTCTGCACCACGCTCAGGCCCGCCTCGGTCGCCAGCACGCCAAAAAGCATGCCAAACGGGAGCGCCATCAGCAGAAAGGGTTACCCATCGAGGAAACCTCTCCAGTAGTAGGATTTCGTGGTGGTGATTGCCATGATCCGATCCTAAGTTGGCCCAGACCGCAGTAACGGGCTTGAGAAAGGGTTGCAATTGGCCAGATCGGACAGTGTCTCGGATTATATCATCGCCCCCGACCCCAAGGCGGCCCGCCTGACACGCTCGGTTGAAGGCGTCGATCAGAACGGCGCGGCTGAGGTCATCTCGGTGGTCGAGGAACGGCCTCTGACCATCTTTCTCAACGCGCAGGAAATCGTCACCGCGATGACCATCGGTGATTATCCCGACTATCTGGCACTGGGGTTTCTGCGCAATCAGGGCATGTTGCTTGAGGATGACGAGATCACCGGGGTGGAGTTCGACGAAGAGCTTGAGACCGTGGTGGTCAGGACGCGGCGCGAAACCTCCTACGAGGACAAGCTCAAGAAAAAGACCCGAACCAGTGGCTGCGCCGTGGGCACGGTGTTCGGCGATATGATGGAGGGGCTGGAGGGGATCACCCTGCCGCAAACCACAGTACGCACCTCGTGGCTCTATGAATTGGCGTCCAAGATCAACCGCACCCCCTCGCTCTATCTTGAGGCGGGGGCCATCCATGGCACCGTTCTGTGTCAGGAGAACCGCGCCCTGGTCTATATGGAGGATGTCGGGCGGCATAATGCTGTCGACAAGATCGCCGGATGGATGCTGTCCGAGGGGGTGTCGGCGGATGACAAGATTCTCTACACCACCGGGCGGCTGACCTCGGAAATGGTGATCAAGACCGCGATGATGGGCATCCCGGCGCTTGCCTCACGCTCGGGTTTCACCGCTTGGGGTGTCGAGATCGCGCGAGAGTTGGGTCTGACCCTGATCGGTCGCATGCGCGGGCGGCGTTTTGTCTGCCTGGCGGGAGAGGAGCGGCTGGTGCGCGATGTGGATCCCGCCAGCGTGCCGGTCGAAGACAAGAAGCACCGACGCAAGAGTGCGCAGTGATGGCAGGGGGTGGAACATCATGAAACAGCCGCTCGGCGTCATACTGGCCGGAGGGCAGGCCACGCGGATGGGTGGTGGCGACAAGGGGCTTCTACCCTTGGGTGGCGCAACTCTGCTGGACCGGGTAATTGATCGGCTGGACCCGCAGGTCAGCGGGCTGGCCCTGAACGCCAATGGCGATCCGGCGCGCTTTGCCAAGCTGGGTCTGCCCATCCTCGCCGACAGCATTGAAGAGTTCGCAGGGCCGTTGGCAGGTGTGCTGGCGGGGCTCGATTGGGCTGCCGAACAGGGAGCTGAGACGATTGTGACAGCGGCGGCGGATACGCCCTTCTTTCCCTGCGATCTGGTGCCGCGCCTGCTGCTGGCCGCCGAAGACATGGCGCACCCACTGGCGCTTGCGGCAACGCCGGACCCGAAACGGGGCGTTGCTCGGCAACCTACCTTCGGGTTGTGGCCGGTTGCCCTGCGCGACGATCTGCGCGCGGCGCTGGCGGGGGGCTTGCGCAAGGTCGTGCTCTGGACCGAGGCGCATCAGGGGCGCGAGGCGCTGTTTGAGACCGGCAGCGTCGATCCCTTCTTCAATGTCAACACGCCCGAGGATCTGGCCCGGGCCGAACAGATGCTGGAGCGCGGATGAAGATCTTTGGCGTGACCGGCTGGAAAAATGCCGGAAAGACGGGGCTGATGGAGCGGCTGGTGGCCGAGATCACCGGCAGGCGCTATTCCGTCTCGACTGTCAAACATGCGCATCATGCGTTCGATGTGGATCAACCCGGGCGCGACAGCTACCGGCATCGCGCGGCGGGCGCGCAGGAGGTGCTGCTGGCCTCGGCCCAGCGCGTGGCGCTGATGCAGGAGTTGAGCGGCGCGCCCGAGCCGCCGCTTTCAGACCTGCTGGGCCGCCTCTCTCCGGTCGATCTGGTGCTGATCGAGGGTTACAAGCGCGAACCGCACCCCAAGATCGAGGCGTTCAGGGCCGAGGCGGGACATGCATTGATTGCGCCAACTGATCCCACCATCCGGGCGGTGGCAAGCGATTGCGCGCTGGAGATCGACCGCCCGGTCTTCGATCTGGAAGACACAGGCGGGATCGCTGATTTCATCCTCTCCGAGGTCGGGCTGTGACACCGTTCCAGACCATCGCGATGGTCGATTGGTCGGGCGGCAACGACACCGGACCCAAGCCGCGAAAGGATGCGATCTGGGCCTGTGTGATCCGCGCCGGTGCTTGCGAGGCACCCATCTATCTGCGCAACCGTGCCCGGGCGGAGGTATGGCTTGGTGATCTGATCGAAACCGAGCTGGCCGCCGGTCGCCGCCTGATGCTGGGCTTTGATTTCCCGTTTGGCTACCCGGCGGGCTTTGCGCGCTCCATCACCGGTACGGATGATCCGCTGACCCTCTGGGAGTGGTTCGCGGATCACATCGAGGACGCGCCGGACCACAATAACCGCTTTGATCTGGCGGGGCAGATCAACCGCCGCTTTGGCGGGGTGGGGCCGTTCTGGGGCAATGGTCTGAAACGCGATATTGTGGGTCTGCCGCGCACCAAAACCGGGTACCAAAATCCATTCCCGGACCGACGCGCGGTCGAAGAGCTTGCAAAGGGCAGTTTCACCTGCTGGCAGATGTCAGGGGCCGGTGCGGTTGGCGGGCAGGTCATGATGGGTTTGCCAGTTCTGACCCGGTTGCGCCACCGTTTTGCCGGACAAATCGCCGCTTGGCCGTTCGAGGCGCTGGACAAACCCGTGGCCTTTGTCGAAATCTGGCCCTCACTGACGCTGGGTACGTCTCCGGCGGATCGGATCAGGGACGCGTGGCAGGTCGAACATGTCGCGCGAGATCTGGCAGGGCTGCCAGCAGAGGAACTGACGCGCCGGTTGACCGTGGAGGCACCGGAAGAGGGGTGGATATTGGGTGTGGATCAGAACCGGAGCACGATAGCGCCACCGCCGCTGCGCAACGATTGTTTTGCGCTGCCTGCCGGAGTGAGTTGGACACCGGTTGACGATGCTCTGGCGCTGTTGCGCGATCGCCTGCGCGCGGTCACCAGCATCGAAGAAATCCCCGTGATGGATGCGATGGGGCGTGTTCTGGCCGAAGATTGCATCGCGCTGCGATCCAACCCGCCGCAGGCCAATACGGCGGTCGATGGCTATGGGTTCTCGGGCGGGTTGCCCGAGGGTGCACATGTGCTGCCTCTGGCCGATGGGCGTGCTGCGGCGGGTGCGGCGTTTGCAGGGACGGTTCCTGCAGGTCATGCCATCCGCATCTTGACCGGAGCCACCCTGCCCGAAGGGGTGGACACCATCGCGCTGCAGGAGGATGTCACGGTCGAGCCGGACCGGATTGCCTTGAACGGACCACTCAAGCAGGGCGCGAATGCGCGGCAAGCGGGTGAGGATGTCGCGCAGGGTGACATCGTGCTGGAGGCGAGCAGGGTGCTGAGCGCCGCTGATCTTGCGCTGGCCACCGCTGTCGGGATCGCCCGCCTGCGCGTGCGAAAGCCGCTGAAAGTGGCGGTTCTGTCCACAGGCGACGAGTTGACCGATCCCGGCGAAGATGCCGGGCGGGACGGGATTTATGACGCCAACCGCCCCATGCTGCTGGCTACGCTGCGCGCCTTCGGGTTTGAAGCAGTAGATGTAGGCCGGGTCGGCGATGACCGCGCGGCGCTGCGACAGCGCTTGGACGCGGCAGCGCAGGAGGCGGATGCGATCCTGACCAGTGGCGGCGCCTCGGACGGGGATGAAGATCATATGTCCGCGGTGCTGCGGGATGCGGGGGCGATGCAGGAATGGCGCATCGCGATCAAGCCGGGGCGGCCGCTGGCGTTGGGGCTTTGGCAGGACAAGCCGGTCTTTGGCCTGCCGGGGAACCCTGTCGCAGCCCTGGTCTGTACGTTGATCTTCGCGCGCCCGGCGCTGGCGCAACTGGCGGGTGCGGGGTGGTCAGACCCGCAGGGGTTTGACATGCCCGCCGCGTTTGAAAAGCGCAAGAAACCGGGCCGCCGCGAATATCTGCGCGCTAGGGTCCGGGAAGGCCGGGTCGAGGTCTTTGCCTCGGAAGGGTCCGGCCGGATTAGCGGGTTGAGCTGGGCCGAGGGGCTTGTTGAACTGGGGGATGGCGCCTGCCACATTAGGCCGGGCGACGCGGTTCGATACATTCCCTACGTCAGCTTTGGCCTCTAGTCGAAGGTCCCCGCGACCCGACCCAGCAGCATAAAGGCGCGCGCGGTGCGCGTTTCGCTCAGCGCCGAGATTTCCGCATCACTGGCATCCGGCTCGAATTCGGTGAACATCTGATCGAAGCGGCGCAGGAAGTGATGCGCGGCATCGCGAAAAATCGGGTCCTGCTTCATTCGGCCAGAAGTCAGCGCCAGCGACGAGCGATCACGTACACCGCCCAGCGACGCCACTGCGCGGCCACGCGCGCCTTGTGCGAATTGCCGCCAGATCTCGGGGCGGGCCATGTCGGGGCGCAAATCGTCCATATAGATGCCTTCCTGACTGAGCAGGGTCAGAACATCCTGCGCGGCTTGGATCAGCTGCGCCGATTGGCGGTTCTTCAAGGCGCGCCGGAGCGCGGAGAATCCAGCCGTGTCGTCGGCGCTTTCAGGAAAGTTCAGCGCGTGGATGAAATCCCCGCGCGGCATAGGCGGTGCCATGTCTTCGGGCGCATTTCCCAGGGCCAGTGTGGCTTGCTCGTCAGGCTCTGCCGGTGCGGGCTCGGCTGCAGGTTCCGGGCTTAGCAGATCCGAGCCCCGTCTTTTGGTCGAGAAGGTGGCCAGCGTGGTTTCGGTTTTCTTGGCGGTCTTCACGATTTCATCCAGCTTGCGCGTCACCGATGGCTCGGAGCTGATCGCGGCGTTTTGCTGCTGGCTGACATAGGCGTTGCGGATGGCGTCAATGGCGGCTTGCAGGCGCTGGCTTTCCTCGCGCATCACCCGGCTTGCCCGCGCTGCCATCGCGGCGACCCAGATCATCGCAACCGGCATGAAGATCGCCAGCATGGTGACAAACATGCTGACACTGTCGGCATTGGCGTCGTCTCCGGGCACGACCACAAAGAAGATCACCGAGATCACGAGCCACGCAACGCTAAGCGCCAGAGCGGCAATCTCGATCCCCGTGACCGAGGGCCGCGCCGGAGGGCGGTCATAGATTCCCAACTGGGTCGGTGACGTTTTGGTGCCGGGTTTCTTGCCGGTCATGGCATCGCTCCGTCAGGCGTAGGCGACTTTGAGAACCTCGTAGGACCGCTCGCCGCCCGGAGTGCGGACCTCGACACTGTCGCCCTCTTCCTTGCCGATCAGGGCACGGGCAATAGGCGATTTGATGTTCAGCAGACCGGCCTCGATATTGGCCTCGTGCTCGCCGACGATCTGCCAGGTCTTTTCCTCGTCCGTGTCCTCATCGACCAGCGTGACCGTGGCGCCGAACTTGATCGCGCCGCTCAGCTTGGCCGGGTCGATGACATCGGCAAGCGACAGCACGCCCTCAAGCTCCTTGATGCGGCCCTCGATAAAGGACTGCTTTTCACGGGCGGAATGGTATTCGGCATTCTCCGACAGATCGCCATGCTCGCGGGCTTCGGCGATGGCTTTGATGATGGCCGGACGCTCAACGGATTTGAGCTGTTTGAGTTCGCTTTCCAGCGCGGCGAAGCCGGCTGGTGTCATCGGGATTTTTTCCATGGTCGTCTTGCCCGCACGCTACAAATTGAGTCGCCCCGTCGCGCAAAGCGCCGGGGCGACAGAAAGGGTCGTCGTTTACCTGACCCAAAGCGGGGGTGGATTGCAAGGGTTCAATGCCCGGTTACGGGCGGATTGCAGCCTATGTGTAGGACACAACTTCGAACTCAATGCCGTTGTCATCGTCGAAATAGAACCGCCTTCCCGGCTCGTAATCGGCGTGGGATTTCGGCGTGAAGCCTGCGTCGATGACGCGCGCTTCGATCGCGTCTAGGTCGTCCACGACGATGCCCAGATGGTTCAGCCCGCCGATCACGTCATAGCTGCGCTCGGCGGAGGGCGACGCACTGGGCGGGGTATAGAGCGCCAGATAGCTGGACCCGGTGCCGATATGCACCGTGTAGCCGCTATCCATCGCGGTGCCCTCCCAACGGATTTTCCAACCGAACACGGCCTCCAGCCACGCGGCGGTGGCTTTGGGGTCGGCGACGGTGAAATTGGTATGTTCAAGCGTGGCGGTCATCTGCGTTCTCCGTAAAACTTCATTGCCACGGTCTACTGTAATTTCTAAACCTAACTTTAGGTCAAGGTGTTTTGGAGGGTCAGATGGCAGTATCAGAAGGCTTGCCGATCGGGGCGCTTGCCGGGCGTACCGGACTGGCCGTGTCGGCCATTCGCTATTACGAGTCGCAGGGCCTGCTGAAGCCCTGGCGAAATGCGGGTGGGCAACGCCGCTATCAGCGGGCCGATATCCGCAGGCTCAGCTTTATCATGATCGCGCAGCAATTCGGATTGTCCCTGCCGGATATTCGCGAGGTTCTGGCCGGGCTGCCCAACAACCGGACCCCCACGCCGAAAGACTGGGCGCGGATCGGGGAATTGTTGCGCGACCATCTGGATGCGCGAATCGATACGTTGCTGCGATTGCGGGACAATCTGGATGGCTGCATTGGTTGTGGTTGCTTGAGTCTGCCCAAATGCAAGCTCTACAATCCCGATGACACCGCAAAAGCAAAGGGCAGCGGACCCAGATATCTGCTCGGCGACCGCCCCGAAGTCTGATTTTGCCGCATTGCAGCAGTGTTACGCCGTGTTCTGATTGACCCGACGGTCATTCAGCAGGTAATCAGCCTCGAAACAAAGTTGCGCCCGAGGGGCGAATTCGGACAGGAACCAAGGAGCCCACGATGGCCGAGATTGAACGCGAAGCGATGGAATATGACGTGGTGATCGTCGGTGCAGGCCCTGCGGGCTTGTCGGCGGCGATACGTCTGAAACAGCTGGATGCGGACCTGGATGTCGTTGTCCTGGAAAAAGGCTCTGAGGTGGGCGCGCATATCCTGTCCGGCGCGGTGCTTGATCCCTGCGGCCTGGATGCTTTGATCCCCGACTGGAAGGAAAAAGGCGCACCGCTGAACGTGCCGGTCGAAGAAGACAACTTCTATGTGCTGGGTGAAGCGGGCAAGCTGCGCGTCCCCAACTGGCCGATGCCGCCGCTGATGAACAACCACGGCAACTACATCGTCTCGATGGGCAATGTCTGCCGCTGGATGGCTGAGCAGGCCGAAGAGATGGGCGTCGAGATTTTCCCCGGCATGGCGTGCTCGGAAATTGTCTATGGCGACAATGGCGAAGTGAAGGGTGTGGTTGCCGGTGAGTTTGGCAAGAACCCTGACGGCACACCTGGGCCGGGCTATGAGCCAGGTATGGAACTGCACGGCAAATATGTCTTCCTGGGCGAGGGCGTGCGCGGCTCGCTCAGCAAGGAAGTGATCGCGAAATATGATCTGCAAGCCGGGAAAGATCCGCAGAAATTCGGCGTCGGCATGAAGGAAATCTGGGAGGTCGACCCGGCCAAGCACAAGCCGGGCACTGTGACTCACACCATGGGCTGGCCGCTGGGCAGCAATGCCGGGGGGGGCTCGTTCATCTATCACCTGGACAACAACCAGGTCTATGTGGGCTTCGTGGTGCACCTGAATTACAAGAACCCCTACCTGTTCCCCTATATGGAGTTCCAGCGCTTCAAACACCACCCGATGGTGGCTGAACTGCTGAAAGGCGGCAAGCGCGTGGCCTATGGTGCACGCGCGATCACCGAAGGCGGGTATCAGTCGATGCCAAAGATGGTCGCACCCGGTGTGGCGCTGCTGGGCTGTTCGGTAGGCATGGTCAACGTGCCGCGCATCAAGGGCAACCACAACGCCATGCTCAGCGGCAAGGCGGCAGCCGAGGCAGCCTTTGACGCGATCAAGGCCGAGCGCTCGGGTGACGAGTTGTCGGCCTATGAGAGTGAAGTGCGCGAAGGCGCCATCGGCAAGGACCTCAAGAAGGTGCGCAACGTCAAGCCGATGTGGTCGAAATGGGGCCTTGTGCCGTCGCTGGCACTGGGCGGGCTGGATATGTGGACCAATTCGGCGGGCTTCTCGCTGTTCGGTACGCTGAAGCATGGCAAGACCGACGCTGCCGCGACCGAAGAGGCCAGCAAGCACAAGCCGATCGACTATCCCAAGCCCGATGGCAAGCTGTCCTTCGACCGTTTGACCAACGTCTCTTTCGCGATGACCAACCACGAGGAAAGCCAGCCCTGCCACCTGCAGTTGGCCGATCCCAATATCCCGCTTTCGGTCAATCTGCCCAAGTTTGCCGAACCGGCGCAGCGCTATTGCCCGGCAGGGGTTTATGAGGTGGTCGAGGAAGACGGCAAGGACGCACGCTTTGTGGTGAACTTCCAGAACTGCGTGCATTGCAAGACCTGCGACATCAAGGATCCGAGCCAGAACATCAACTGGGCCACGCCGCAGGGCGGAGACGGGCCGAATTATCCCAATATGTAGGCAAAAACACGGGTAATGGCGCAGTCGTGAGGCCTGCGCCATTGCCTCTTGCCATGCGAATCCCTAGCTTGTCCGCCGAGCAATGATAAAAGGCAGGCGGTTTCGTGTATTCCTTCCTTCGACCGGCGGCATGTGCCGCCATCGCGCTGACCCTGATGACATCTCAGGGCGTCATGGCCGATTCCGGCGCGGGCGCCTACCTTGCCGGGCGTCAGGCGGTCTATACGAGCGATTTCGAGGCCGCCGCGCGCTACTATGCCCGCGCCCTGTCCGAAGACGCGGAAAACCCCGCACTGATGGAACGGGTCGTCCAGTCCAGGCTTGCGATTGGCGATATCGACGGCGCATTGCCAGTTGCGCGGCAGCTCGAAGAGGCGGGTCTGCGCAGCCAGGCCGCGCATATGGCTGCCGTTGCCGGGCTGATCGCGGATGAAGACTACGACGCTCTGCTGGCGCGTGATCCGGAAAAGCTGGGTGTTGGCCCGCTGATCGACGGGTTGCTGGCGGGTTGGGCGCATCTGGGAACCGGCGCCGCCGCCAAGGCGCTGGAGCAATTTGATACGGTTGCGGCGCAGGATGGCTTGCAGGGTTTTGCGCTTTACCACAAGGCGCTGGCGCTTGCCTCGGTCGGAGACTTTGAAGGCGCAGAGGCGCTGTTCGCGGCCAATGACGGTCAGTTAACCACCATTTCGCGCCGCGCCGCCATCGCGCGGGCCGAGATTCTGTCACAACTTGATCGCAACGACGACGCGCTGGCGATGATGGATGACGTCTTTGGCTCGCGCACCGATCCCGGTCTGGATGACGTGATCGAGCGGCTGGAGGCCGGCGAGCGGCTGCCATTCTCGAAGGCACGCAATGCCAAGGAGGGCATGGCTGAAGTCTTCTTCACCATCGGCGCGGCGCTGAATGGCGAAGCGGCAGATAACTACTCGCTGATCTATATCCGCACGGCCAGCTATCTGCGCCCCGACCATATCGACGCTCTGCTTCTGTCCGCCGAATTGCTTGAAGATCTGGGTCAGCTTGATCTGGCGATCGATCTCTACAAACAGGTCCCGGCAAGCAGCCCCGACCACCACGCCGCAGAGCTTGGCCGGGCCGAGGCGCTGCGGCGTTCGGCCAAACCGGATGCGGCGATCGAGGTGCTGGAACAGCTCGCGCTCGACTATCCCGACCAGCCGATGGTGTTTTCATCCCTGGGCGACCTGTTGCGGCAGGAGGAGAAATACGAAGCTGCGGTATCGGCCTATGACCGCTCGCTGGAGTTGACCGCGCCTGATAATCCCGGGCTGTGGTTTGTTCTTTATGCGCGCGGCATCTCGCATGAGCGGCTTGATCACTGGGACGAGGCCGAGGCGGATTTCCGCAAGGCGCTGGAGTTGAACCCCGATCAGCCGCAAGTGCTGAACTATCTGGGTTATTCGCTGGTCGAAAAGCAGATCAAGCTGGATGAGGCGCTTGATATGATCCAGCGCGCTGTCGCAGGCCGCCCCGATAGCGGGTATATCGTCGACAGTCTGGGCTGGGTGCTATTCCGCCTGGGGCGCTATGACGAAGCCGTGGGTCATATGGAACAGGCGGTGGAGCTGATGCCGATCGACCCGGTGGTCAATGACCATCTGGGCGATGTCTACTGGGCGGTGGGGCGCACGCGCGAGGCCGAGTTCCAGTGGAAGCGGGCGCTGTCCTTCATCGACCCCGAAGAGACCGATGGTGAGGCCGACCCCGACCGCATCCGGCGCAAGATCGAGCTTGGTCTGGACGCGGTCCTGTCCGAAGAAGGCGCTGAACCGTTGCAAGTGGCCAATGACGGTTAGGGCCTTTGCGCCGGCCAAGATCAACCTGACCCTGCATGTGACCGGCCAGCGCGATGACGGCTATCACCTGCTGGATTCGCTGGTCGCATTTGCAGATATCGGCGATCATCTGGAGTTTGCCCCCGGACCCACACTGTCCATCGAGGTCACTGGCGAACATGCCGAAGGTGTCCCGGCGGATGCGCGCAACCTGATCTGGCAGGCGGCGCAGGCTTTCGGTTGGACAGGGTCCGTGCACCTGAACAAGGTTCTGCCCCATGGCGCGGGGATCGGGGGTGGCTCCTCGGATGCGGCTGCAACCTTGCGAGTTCTGTCCGATCAAGGGGCGGATATCCCGTATGAACTGCCTCTGTCGCTGGGGGCGGACGTGCCGGTCTGTATGGCGGCAAAAGCCGCGCGCATGCGGGGAATTGGTGAGCGGATCACCCCCGTCAGATTGCCGCCCCTGCCAACGGTGCTTGTCCATCCGGGGGTGCCGGTGCCGACCGGTCCGGTATTCGCAGCCCTTGCTTCCCGCGCGAACCCCGCAATGCCTGTCGATTTGCCCGAGTTTGACACGCCTCAGGACTGCGCAATGTGGCTTGGCGATCTGCGCAACGATCTGGAACGCCCGGCCATCGGTGTGGCACCCGAGATTGCCCGTGTTCTTGACGCACTCGGCGCGACCACCAAGGCCTTGCTGGTGCGCATGTCCGGCTCGGGATCAAGCTGCTTTGCGCTCTATCCCAGCATGAAAGCCGCCCATTTTGCTGCTTACGAAATCGGCGCGGCGCATCCCGATTGGTGGTGCCGCGCGGTCGCGCTTAGTTGAGGCGCGAGACCACGTAATCGGTCAGATCGGACAGCAGCGTGCGAATCTCGTGCTCCGGCAGGACCTGAAGCGCGGTGCGGGCCTTGTCCGCCCAGCGGTTGGCATCTGCGCGCGTCGCCTCCAGCGTGCCGTATTTGTTCATCAAAGCCAGCGCCTGTTCCAGATCGCCATCGCTCTGGCGGCCCCGCTCGATGGTGCGTTGCCAGAACGCACGCTCTTCCTCGGTGGCCTGCGCCAGGGCTTTGATCACCGGCAGGGTCAGCTTGCGTTCGCGGAAATCGTCACCGACATTCTTGCCGGTGGCCTTGGCATCGCCCTGATAATCCAGCAGGTCATCGGCAATCTGGAAGGCCACGCCCAACGCATCGCCAAAATCATAAAGCGCCTGTATCTGCGCCTGTGACGCGCCCGAGATCACGCCGCCCACCTCGGTCGCGGCCGAGAACAGCGCAGCGGTTTTGCCGCGCACCACCTGCAGATAGACCTCTTCGTCGGTCGCGAGATTGCTGGCCGCGGTCATTTGCAGTACCTCGCCCTCTGCGATGGTGGCAGCGGCATTGGCCAGGATGTCCAGAACCCGCAGCGACTCGGTTTCCACCATCAACTGGAAACTGCGCGCGAACAGGTAGTCGCCCACCAGAACCGAGCTTTTGTTGTCCCAGAGCAGATTGGCAGTCGGACGCCCGCGCCGCTGGCCGCTTTCGTCGACCACATCGTCATGTAACAGCGTCGCGGTGTGAATGAACTCCACCGTTGCGGCCAGTTTGATGTGATGATCGCCGGGATATTCAAACAGCCGCGCCGCGGCCAGCGTCAGCATCGGGCGCAGACGCTTGCCGCCTGCCTCGACCAGATGCGCGGTGACCTCGGGAATGCGCGGCGCATGGCGCGACGCCATCCGCGCCCGGATCAGGGTATTCACCCCCTCCATCTCGGTTTCAAGCAATTCGGCCAACCGCTCATGCGGTTTCGAGATCGTGGCGCTGTCCATCACACTCCCGTTGCAAGGCTCGACATTGGTCCCACCTTGCCCTTACATCCTGCTCTATGAAAGAACTTCTGCGCAGCACCGATCCAACCATCATGGCATTCGCAACCGCCCTTCTTGAAGGCGAGGGTATAGACTGCTTTCAGATGGACGTAAATATGAGCATCCTCGAAGGTGGCATAGGTATTTTCCCGCGTCGGATGATGGTGCGGCAGGATGATTATGACCGCGCGATCCGAGTGATGCAGGACAATGATATTCCGCTGGGGAAATGACTCAATTCAGCGAACAGGATTTGAGCTGCGACGCCCTTCTGGGTGGGCGATTGCATCTTTTTCAACCGCAAAAGGGTTATCGCGCCGGTGTCGACCCGGTGTTTCTGGCCGCCAGTATTCCGGCCCGGTCCGGTCAACAGGTCCTGGAACTGGGATGCGGGGCAGGAGCTGCGATTCTTTCGCTGGCCGCCCGCGTGCCCGATCTTGCGCTTTTTGGCGTCGAAATTCAGCCCGCCTATGCGGCGCTGGCGCGTCGCAATGCCGCGCATAATGGCTACGCTCTGGAGGTGGTTGGGGGGGATCTGGCCAACCTGTCTGCGCCGCTGCGCGATGCTCAGTTCGACTATGTCCTTGCCAACCCGCCCTATTTTCGCGGTGGCGCACACAGCCCGGCCGCAGACCCGGGCCGTCGCAAGGCGCTGGGGGAGGAGACGCCCCTGGATCTGTGGTTCGACGCCGGCGCGCGCCGTCTGCGCCCGCGTGGATATCTGCATATGATTCAGCGAGTTGAGCGCCTGCCGGAGATGATCTCTGCCTGTGCCGACCGGTTAGGATCGCTTGAGGTGCTGCCGCTTGCGCCACGCATCGGGCGGGCACCTGACCTGATTATTCTGCGCGCCCGCAAAGGCGGAAAAGCCGATTTTCGCCTGCATGCGCCGCTGATTCTGCATGCCGGTGCACGCCACGAGCGCGACGGTGAAAGCTATCGGCCCGAAATACAGGATGTACTGCGCAATGGCGCTGCACTTTGTTGGCCATAGGCGAAGTTTGGCGAATTCCGAAAATTCCCGACAAAAACCGTGCGCGTGCGGCGTGACAGACGCGAATAGATATGCTCATATCGGTCGGCAACTTATTCAGAGGAGGATTGCTATGAGCCTGAGTGCGCACCTGACCGAACTGAAGAAGAAGCATGAGCATCTCAGTCATGAAGTCGAAGAAGCGCAGCGTGCACCGGGAAGTGACGGGCTCCACCTGTCTCAACTGAAGAAAAAGAAACTCAAGCTCAAGGAAGAGATTGAGCGCCTGTCCGCTTAACCGGACAGGCTGGCGCGGGCCGCGATCAGGGCTCCGCCAGTGACCAGCGCGGCCGCGATTGCCAGGGCCCATGTCGGCTCGGCAATCCCGGTCAACATCAGGACGGCGGTCGACAGGATCGGCGCAGCGTATGAGCTTGTGCCGAGCAATTGTATGTCGCCAAGTTTGATCCCGATATCCCAGACGTAAAACGCCAACCCAACAGGGCCGAGGCCAAGCGCCACGAGTGAGAGCCAGCCGATTGTCGTCTGAGGCCAGACGGTTTCCTCCAGCGCGAAATGCAGGACCCAGGAGGCTATGGCGGTGATCACGCAGAACACGGCAACCGAACTGGTTGGCGTGTCGCCCACCCGTCGGGACAGGACCGAATATCCCGACCATGTCAGGGCGCACAGCAAGGCCAGACCGTAGCCCGCCAGATATTCGGTCTGAAACCCAGACCCGGTCCCGCTTGCGATGATCAGCGCCGCACCGGCAAAGCCGATCAGCGCGCCCAGCAGATGACCGGTGCGCAGTTGTTCGCCCGGCAGCAGGCCGGAAAACAAGACGATCAGCAGGGGCCAGAGATACGCGATCAACCCCGCCTGAGCGGCAGGTGCCAGCCGCAGGGCGGAGAAATACAGCGCGTGATAGCCAAACAGCCCGATAGCGCCGAACAGGAAGACCTTTGGCGGTACCGCGCGCAACCTGTCGAAGCCACCCGCGAGCCCGGTCCAGATCAGGCCGAGCGTGCCGCCGATGGTGAAACAGAGCGCGTTCATCAACAGCGGTGGAGTGGGAGCCGACCCCACCGTGAACAGCGCCAGCAAGGACCAGAGCAGGACGGCAACGAATCCAATGGCGGTGGCGCGGGTCTTGGTCATGCGGGCGGGATATCCTTGACGGGAATGAGGTCGATCTTGCCCCAAATACCTGCGGTTTTTTCGATTTCCGCAAGATACCAATCGCGGAACGCCGCGATCTGTGGTCGTTTTTCTGCTCCGGGAAGGCAAAGAAATGAAAACCGGGCCTCTGTTTCGATGGCGATCTTGAACGGCGTCACCAGACGGCCTTCCAGAACATCTTTGATGAGCAGGGGTCTGCGCCCCAGCAGGACACCCACCCCGGCGCAGGCGGCGTCGATGGAATGCTCAACATTGGAAAACTGCATGCCGCTGGGCTCAAACCCCGTGATCCCGATGGCCCGAAACCAGGCTGGCCAGTCGCAGGGCGGGGTAAGAAAGCCGTCATATTCGTTAATAACAAGCGGGGCATCAACAAGGCTCTCTGGTGTCGGGAACTGCTCCGCTAGGGCGGGTGTCATTGCCGGGGTTAACCATTCTTTGCGCGCATGCACCGCATAGAGGTCATCATAGCTCCCGTAACCGAAACGGATTGCCACATCGACGTCATCGCGATGCAAGTCAACCAGATGCAGCGAGGTCGAAATGCGCAGGTTGATTTCGGGATGGGTCTTGGCGAAATCGTAAAGCCTTGGGGCCAGCCATTTTGCGGTCAGGGCGGGCCCCGCAGCAACCGTGAGCGTGGTATTGTCCTGCAATCGTCGGGCGGCTTGCCAGGCATTCTGCAGCGCAGAGAACCCATCAGCAGTGCCGGGGGCCAGGGTCCGCCCGGCCTCGGTCAGCTCCACGGCGCGATTCAGCCGTCGGAAAACCGGCTGCCCCAGATGCTCTTCCAGCGATTTGATCTGAAAGGACAGTGCCGCCGGTGTGACATTCAACTCTTCGGCTGCCTTGGCAAAAGACATGTGCCGCGCGGCGGCATCAAAGGCACGCAGGGCGGTCAGCGGGGGCAGGTGATCCGGCATAGTCGAGTAAGAATTTCTTATGTGATGCTGTAAAATGTCTCGTTTGTGTAATTGGAATGCAACGATCATATTCAGATCAAGTCAAACGAAACTTTTCTGATAGGAGGTCCAGAATGATCGAAGTGACGACAAATCCGGCTGCAAGCCGTGCATTTCTCAAGGCGCATGAAGAGCGCGCGAAAGCTGTCAGATTGTTCTGGCAATGGCTAAGAGGTTCCCGCTGAACGAAGCGCGCACGTTCTTACGGGATGAAGCTGAGGGCCGGTCAAAGCGACCGGCCCTCTTTCGTTTGTCAGACGAAGAATTGTGCGCCATTGGCCGAGATGGTCGAGCCATTGACAAAGCCCGCATCGTCGGAGGCAAGGAAGGTCACGCAGCGGGCGATCTCTTCCGGTTCGCCCAGACGACCTGCAGGAATCTGAGCAATGATCGAGTCGCGCACCTTTTCCGGCACTGCCATCACCATCTCGGTCGCGATATAGCCGGGGCAGATCGCGTTGGCGGTGATGCCTGCGCGGGCGCCTTCCTGCGCCAGCGACTTCACGATGCCCAGATCGCCGGCTTTGGTCGCGGCATAGTTCACTTGAGCGAACTGACCCTTCTGGCCATTGATCGAGCTTATCACGATGACGCGGCCAAACTTGCGCTCGCGCATGCCGGGCCAGACCGGGTGAACCGTGTTGAACACGCCGGTGAGGTTGGTGTCGATCACGTCATGCCACTGCTGCGGGGTCATCTTGTGAAACGGTACATCGCGGGTGATGCCCGCATTGGCCACCACGATGTCGATCGGGCCAAGATCGGCCTCGACCTTCTCGATACCCGCTTTTGATTCGTCGTAATCGGCGACGTTCCACTTGTAGGTGGCGATGCCGGTTTCCGCGGTAAACGCGGCGGCGGCTTCTTCGTTGCCAGCAAAGGTGGCGGCGACATTGCAGCCTTCCGCTTTCAGTGCCTTGGAAATTGCCGCGCCGATGCCGCGTGAGCCGCCGGTGACGAGTGCCGTTCGTGCCATTGAGGGATCCTCCAAATTAATCTGGCCTTGGTAATGTTGTTACTGCCCTGATGCGAGATGCGCAATTATGTTGCTGTCGTTTTATTGTGTTTTGGAGCGTCCAATCTGTCGCAGGGGCGATTGGAGCGCAAAGAAAAGGGCGCTCGAAAGCGCCCTATCTGATAGGTAACGGAACCGCTCAATCCCGCTCAACGCAGAGCGCGACGCCCATGCCGCCACCGATGCAGAGCGTGGCGAGGCCTTTCTTGGCGTCCCGGCGCTTCATCTCGAAGAGCAGCGTGTTCAGCACCCGGCAGCCCGAGGCGCCGATCGGGTGACCAATCGCGATTGCACCGCCATTGACGTTCACGATGGAGGGGTCCCAGCCCATATCCTTGTTCACGGCGCAGGCCTGCGCGGCAAAAGCTTCGTTGGCTTCGACCAGATCGAGGTCGTCCACCGACCAACCGGCTTTTTCCAGCGCCTTGCGCGACGCATAGATTGGACCGACGCCCATGATCGACGGGTCCAGCCCCGCCGTGGCATAAGACGCGATCCGGGCCAGGGGCTCGATTCCGCGCTTCTCGGCATTCTCCGCCGACATCAGCAGCGTTGCGGCAGCGCCATCGTTCAGGCCGGAGGCGTTGGCCGCCGTGACCGAGCCGTCCTTGGTGAAGGCGGGGCGCAGCTTGCCCATGGCTTCCATGTTCGCGCCGTGGCGGACATATTCGTCGCTGTCCATCACGATGTCGCCCTTGCGGGTCTGGATCGTGAAGGGCGTGATTTCGTCGGCGAATTTGCCCGCCTTCTGGGCGGCTTCGGCCTTGTTCTGCGAGGCCACGGCAAATTCGTCCTGCATGTCGCGGCTGATCTGCCATTTCTCGGCCACGTTTTCGGCGGTCTGACCCATGTGATAGCCGTTGAACGCATCCCAGAGCCCGTCACGGATCATGGTGTCGATATATTTCATGTCACCCATCTTGTGACCGGCGCGCAGTGCGGCGGCATGGGGGCTGAGCGTCATGTTCTCCTGGCCGCCCGCAGCCACGATCTCTGCATCGCCCAGTTGGATGTGTTGTGCGCCCAGCGCGACAGCCCGCAGGCCCGACCCGCAGACCTGGTTGATCCCCCAGGCCGCGCTTTCCTGTGGCAGACCGGCATTGATATGTGCCTGACGGGCCGGGTTCTGACCCTGTGCTGCGGTCAGGACCTGACCCAAGATGGTCTCGCTGACCTCACCTTTGTCGACGCCCGCGCGCTCTACCACGGCCTCCAGCACAGCCGCACCAAGATCATGTGCTGGCGTGTTGGCAAATGAGCCGCCGAAACTGCCGACGCCTGTGCGCGCCGCCGATGCTATTACTACGTTTGTCATGTGGTCAGTCCTCTGCCGTCAGGGTCAGCGGGACTTGTTCGACGCTGTTGGGATCCTGAATTGGTCCCCAGAGCGCCCGGTCATCCCCGCTCTGACATTGGCAATAGCGCAATGCTGAAATTGCAGCAACCGGTAGCTTTGTTGCGCAGGTCCGGGTTGCGCGGCGCGCAAGCCGCGATCAGGCCCTGCGGCGCTGACTGTCGCTCTGCCAGGGCGGATTGACGCTGGGCGCACCAAACAGATAGCCCTGCAAGGCATCGACGCCCGTTTCGACCAGAAACCGGGCGTCTTCCTCGGTCTCCACCGATTCGGCCACAATCAGCATGTCGAATTCGCGTGCAAGGGCGATAAGGGATCGCACAACGGCCTGATTGCCGGTGTCGGAACTGACTTGGCGAACAAACTGCCCATCGATTTTCACGGCGTCGAAAAAGAAATCGCGGAACTGACTGAACGAGACCGGATCGGCGCCGTAATCGTCCAGCGCAAAGGCGATGCCCAGATCCTGCAGGCGGTCCATGAAATCGATCACCAACTCAGGCACCGTCATTGCCGAGCCCTGATTGATTTCCAGGATCAGCCGTTCCCCCAGCGCTTCGTCACGTTTCAGGGAGCGTTCCAGGATACGCATCCACCGGCTGTACCCGATCGAGCGCGCGGACATGTTGATCGACAAGCGGATATGGGGGGCTTTGGACAAGGTTTTAAGCCCGCTTTCCAACGCGATACAGTCAAGGTCGCGCCCCACTTCGGTGTTTTCGACTGCTGGCATGAACTCGCGCGCGGGGATCACCCGGCCGGTTTCATCGAGGACCCGGATGAAGCCTTCGTAAAAGGCGATCTGATTGGGTGTACGGGACTGCATCACCGGCTGAAATGCCAGCAAACATTGTTTGTGCCGGACCGCATCCTTGGCCATCTGCAGTACGGATTTGTTGCGCCGTTCCACCGCATTGTCGAGTGGGCTTTCGGCGCCTTCTGGCAGATCGGCCTTGCGGCGTTCTCGTTTCAGGATCATGACCCGGGTTCCTGCGCGACATGGAGACCGGGACAGCATTGGCCCAAAACTGTAAACAGGGGCTTAAGGCGTGGATTTTAGACGCATCACATGTGCCTGCCGGTCACCGCGCCATTTGTTTTGCGGTGCGTTTGGACAGTGGGGCGGTGTTTTGATTTGCCGAATTGACCGGGGCGAAGTGATCCGCGCGTGGCGGTTGCAGTTCTTGGAAACGCGGCTTTCGCGAAGTCAGGAGTTGCGGCAGGCTGACCAGAACACATCCCAGCGCGCCTGCACCCATCAATCCCAGACCGGAAACATAGAGCAGGGGAATGCCGGGCAGCACCTGCACAGCGAAAGTGGCAAGGAAAATTCCTATACATCCGGCAAACAGAAAAAGGCGCATAGACGTCGTCATGACCATCGTCATCCCAGCTTTCATTTTTGCGGGGCGACAGCCGCCCGGCACGAATTTCGCCGCTCTTCAAGTGAGGATTATGTAAGCGCCACTTGCTTGTATTCAATGGAGGCGCACTTCAGCGATCCGTGAACCATCGCGCAAGTCTTTGGCGGAATTTGGAAAGATAAAGGGAAAATCAGAGGCGTTTGTGACCGATTCGCGCGATTTTCCGGAGCGGCCGCGCTATTCGATCACCCAGCTTACAGGCACGCCCTTGCCTTTCTTGTGGGTAAAGGTCACCACATTGCCCCGGACCGAAACAGTCTGGCAATCCTGCGCAAGCGGCACCGCGTCGATGGTGATGTCGCGGCAGTAATACCGCCCGTCCCATTGCCAGTTGCCCGTGATCTCGCCCCCTTTGGGTCCCCGTCCGCTTACCGAGCCTTCGGGAGCGATCCTGACCCAGCTATGGCCCATCACCAGTTTGCGCCCGGCAACCTCCTCAAGGAACTGCTTCTCTTTCTTGATCTCCCCGGCGCTTGCCGTCGTGGCAACAAACCCGGTCAAGGCAATGGTCAGGAAAAGGGCAATTGGTTTCACGCGCGATACTCCCCGCTGGATGTGTGGGAGTATGCCACAGATTCCGGACCTGTCGTGTGATTCCCGATCAGCTTCCGGGGGCGATCAGTTCAGCAATGATGGCTTTGGCGCTGTCGGAGTTCCAGTCGGCATCGCCGCGCAGACGGGCGATCTCGTTGCCTTCGGGGTCAATGATCACCGTGATCGGCAGACCAAGTACCGCCATCTCCCGCGCCACGGCCATCTTGGGGTCCTGATGCCGGGGCAGGTTGTCGACGCCGATCTCGCCAAAGAACTTCTTGATGCCCGCAGGCGCGTTGCGACCGGTGGCGAGCGTCAGCACTTCGAACTGGTCACCGCCGAATTCTGACTGAAGCGCGGACAGCATCGGCATTTCCTTGCGGCAGGGCGCGCACCATGTGGCCCAGAAGTTCAGCAGCACATATTTGCCCTGATAGTCGGCGAGCGTTGCGGTGCCTGCGCCATCGGCGAGATCGAAGCTCTGGGACGATGCAGGTTTTGGTTCGAGGTGAAACACCAGCTTTTTCATATCGCCTTCGCGCAACGGCTCCAGCGTGCTCAGATCTTCGCCAGCCGCATTTGCACCCGAAGCGAGGGCGGTATAGACGAGCGCAAGCAACAGTTTCTTCATATCCCCTCCGAAGGGTTTTCAGACCAATGACAGACACGACCTCGAACCAGATGTGGGGCGGCCGCTTTGCCGCCGGACCAGACGCGATCATGGAGGCGATCAATGCCTCGATCGGGTTCGATCAGCGCATGGCTGCACAGGACATCGCAGGGTCGCGCGCCCATGCGGCGATGCTGGCCGCGACAGGCGTTATTACTGATAGTGACGCCGAGGCCATTCGGGAAGGGCTGCTCACTGTTTTGTCAGAGATCGAAGCTGGGGATTTCACCTTTTCCTCCGCGCTGGAAGACATCCACATGAATGTCGAGGCGCGGCTGAAAGAGATCATCGGCGAACCCGCGGGCCGCTTGCACACAGGCCGCAGCCGCAACGATCAGGTGGCGACCGATTTCAAGCTCTGGGTGCGCGATCAGTTGGACGCGGCCGAAAGCGGGTTGCTGGCCCTGATCAGCGCGCTTTTGTCACAGGCTGAGGCCGGGGCCGACTGGGTGATGCCGGGCTTTACCCATCTGCAAACCGCCCAGCCGGTGACATGGGGCCATCACATGATGGCCTATGTCGAGATGTTCGGGCGCGACCTGAGCCGTGTGCGCGACGCGCGCGCCCGGATGAACGAATCGCCCCTTGGTGCTGCGGCGCTGGCGGGGACATCGTTTCCGATTGACCGGGACATCACGGCCAAGGCGCTGGGCTTCGATCGGCCCGCGGCCAACTCGCTGGATGCGGTCAGCGATCGGGATTTCGCACTGGAGTTCCTGTCGGCCGCGTCGATCTGCGCCGTTCATCTCAGCCGCTTTGCCGAAGAACTGGTGATCTGGTCCTCGGCGCAGTTCCGGTTTGTCACGCTTAGCGACCGCTTCTCGACCGGCTCGTCGATCATGCCGCAAAAGAAGAACCCGGATGCCGCCGAGCTGATCCGCGCCAAGGTCGGGCGTATCTATGGAGCCAATACGGCGCTGATGATGGTGATGAAAGGGCTGCCGCTGACCTATTCCAAGGACATGCAGGAAGACAAGGAGCAGGTCTTTGACGCTGCTGACAACTGGATGCTGGCGCTGGCGGCGATGGAGGGCATGGTGCGCGACATGACCGCCAACCGCGACAGCCTGGCGGCGGCGGCGGGTAGCGGGTTTTCCACCGCCACCGATCTGGCCGACTGGTTGGTGCGGGTTCTGGGCCTGCCTTTCCGCGATGCCCATCACGTGACCGGAACGCTGGTGGCGCGCGCGGAAAGCCGTGGCTGCGATCTGCCCGATCTGCGCCTTGCCGAGATGCAGGAGGTCCACGGCGACATCACGCAGGATGTCTACAGTGTTCTTGGAGTTGAAAATTCGGTAAACTCGCGGACATCTTATGGTGGAACTGCGCCCGTTCAGGTGCGCGCGCAGGTTCAGAGATGGAAAGGCATTCTGGGATGAAACACCTCGCTGCCTTGGCCGGACTCGTATTTCTCGCTGCCTGCGAGCAGACGAGTACCGGCGTCGGTGCCTCGGTTGGTGCGGATGGTGGTGCGGTGGGGGTTGGTGCCAGTTCCGGCCCCGTCAATGTCGGCGCGGGCACGGGCGGCGTTGGCGCGAGCGTCGATGTTGTCGATACCGGCAATGCGGCGGTCACTGTCGGAACCGGGGGACCGGCGGCATCGGTGCGGGTCGGTAACTCGCCGATCCGGGTGGGCCTGGGCCTGGGTGGATTGAGGTTGGGACTATGAGAAAACTCTGCATTCTTGCTTTATTGGCAGTTGCGGCTTGCGGTGCCGATGGCGAACCGGTGCAGCCAACGCTCAACGCTTATGGCGGTTTTGGCGGCAGCGGCGGCTATGTCGGTGGTGCCGTCGGTTTGAACAAGGGGCCGTTGGGCATTTATCTGGGCTTCTGAGCCAGTAAAGACTGGCTGATCCCGCCTGGCGCGCTAGCTGCGGCGGAAACCGGAGATCGCCATGAGATTTGTCTTCCTCGCGCTCGCCATCTGGGGCGCGATCCACCCGATGTACTATTTCCTGCAGTGGTTCCGCGAGAACGGCTTTGACCTTTTTGCGATGGCGGATGCCTGGCACGCCAATGCGGCAAGTTCGGGCCTGGTCTGGGACCTGACCATCGCGGCCATCGCCCTGACCCTCTGGATCATCGCTGAGGTCCTCACCCGCCGGGCTTGGATCAATCTGATCGCCATCCCTGCCACCTTCTGCATCGGGGTCAGTTGCGGACTGCCCCTCTATCTGTTTCTACGCTCCAGACACTGAGGGACCGCAGAGATGGCGAAGCGCAACAAATTCAAACGTCGTGAAACCGTGGATGAAATCCTCGAACGGATCTCAGAGCGCATGTTTCCCGCTGAAATGGGGCAAGCGAAGCTGACGATTGACAGCCGAGGAGCGGATGGCGACGGCGTGCTGCACTGTTTGCTTTATAACACAGAGCGCTACTCGGCCTTGGCGCTCATTCAAGCCGGAGCTGATGTAAACGCCGTTGGGGACCTTGGATATGTTCCGCTGCATGTTTCAGCCTTCAGGAACGATGCAGAAATGATTCAAAAACTGCTTGATGCCGGAGCGGATCCGCGCGCGAAATGCGAAGCAGGCAAGACCCCATTGGACACTGCCATTGACCGCGGGTGTCTGGATGCCGCGAAGGTCTTAAGGAAGGCGACATGACTGTGCTTTCGAGTTGGCAAGGTACCGGTTTGTGGGGTGTTGCATGAAAACCAGATACAGAAACACCGATCTGGACCTTATCTCAACCGTTCCGCTTGATGGTCTCAACCAGAAGCTGGAAGCCGCTGGCATGATGGTTCTGGGCACTCATCAGAATGGAGACGGTGATTGGACCACAGTTTTGGGGATCATTGGCGAAGAGGATGACTGTTTTTGGGTGGATGTTGAAACCACCATTGTCGCCATGCTCAACATTTTGGAGAGCCTTCCCGAGCAAGAACGAAGAGCATTTGAGCAGTGCAAGCTGCGTGAATTCAATGCGGCCTACGATCTCGGAGATGCGCCTGTGGGCTTCAACCAGGGACTAAGTGTGGACACTATTTCGAGAATGGCCGCGCTCAAGACATCTTTGAGGATAACGCTCTATCCCGGTGATGGCTGATATTGATCGCCGCACTTGAGAGCGGGCTCTTGAGTGGCGGCGTCATTCCTTCATAGCCCCGGATACTTGATGACCACGCTCCTACTTGTCGTTCGACGTACCATCTTTGAATGACCGCTCCGGTTTCGAAGGTTCAGCGATCTGTGAAAGAGCAGATCAGTACAGGCGCAACAACCCCATTGATCCTGCAACGCATTTCAGTCTAAGCGCGGGCGCATGGATCATTTTCTTTATCGCGACGGCAGCCTCTATGCCGAAGATGTGCCGCTGGCCGAGATTGCCGCTGCGGTGGGCACGCCGTTCTATGTCTATTCCACTGCCACGCTCCTGCGCCATTTCCGACTGTTTGACGAGGCGTTGGAGGGAACCGAGCATCTGGTTTGTTACGCGATGAAGGCGGCCAGCAATCAGGCGATCCTGAAGACGCTGGCGCAGGCAGGCGCGGGGATGGATGTGGTCTCGGAAGGGGAGTATCTGCGGGCGAAAGCAGCAGGTGTACCCGGCGACAGGATCGTGTTTTCCGGCGTCGGCAAGACGGCAGCGGAAATCCGCACGGCGCTGAGTGGCGGTGTAAGGCAGTTCAACATCGAATCCGAGCCCGAGATGCAGGTAGTCAGCGCCATCGCCTCGGAATTGGGGGTGACGGCACCCATCACAATACGCGTGAATCCGGATGTCGATGCAAAGACCCATGCCAAGATCGCTACTGGTAAATCGGAGAACAAGTTCGGCATTCCGATTGCGCGGGCTTCCGAAGTCTATGCGCTGGCGGCCTCGCTGCCGGGGCTTGAGGTGATCGGCATCGACGTGCATATCGGCTCGCAACTGACCGAGCTTGCGCCGTTCGAGCTGGCCTACAGGAAAGTCGCTGAACTGACCGAGCAGCTGCGCAGCGAAGGTCACAGTATCCGCCGTCTCGATCTGGGCGGGGGGCTGGGCATTCCTTATGCGCGCTCTAACGAAGCGCCCCCATTGCCGGTGGAATACGGCGCGCTGATCAAACGCACCGTGGGTCATCTGGGCTGCGAGATCGAGATCGAGCCGGGCCGCCTGATCGCGGGCAATGCCGGGCTGATGGTGTCCAAGGTGATCTATGTGAAATCGGGCGAGGGTCGCGATTTCCTGATCCTGGATGGCGCCATGAACGACCTGATCCGGCCCGCCATGTATGAGGCCTATCACGATATCGTGCCGGTGATCGAAACTGCACCGGGTGCGGAACAGCAGCCCTATGACATCGTGGGGCCCGTTTGCGAAAGTGGTGACACATTTGCCAAACAGCGCAACATGCCCAAGCTCACTGCGGGCGATCTGGTGGCCTTTCGCAGTGCCGGGGCTTATGGCGCGGTGATGTCCAGCGAATACAATACGCGCCCCCTGATCCCCGAAGTTCTGGTGCATGAGGATCAATTCGCGGTTATTCGCCCACGCCCGACCTTTGACGAAATGATAAACCGCGATACCATACCTGCGTGGCTTTGACGCTTTAGCGGCGCTGGCCCGTCAGGAGGCCAAGTTACGTGTCAAACCGGTCCACATATCTGCCTGTCCCGCGCTGGTCGCTGGGATTGACCCGTATCGGGATGCTCTCGGAGCGACTCCTGCGTTGTTTTTGGCCCCTGATTTCGATCCTGTTGACGGCCTGTGCCCTGCTGATGCTGGGCATTCACGATCTTGTCCCGGTCGAGATGGTATGGGCCAGCGGCATTGCGGCTGTGGCCGGATCTTTGGCGGCGCTGGTCTGGGGCGCGCGGCGGTTTCACTGGCCGTCGCGCGGCGAGGCGCTGGCACGCTTGGATCAGACCCTGCCGGGCCGCCCGATTCAGGCGCTGCTGGACGATCAGGCGATCGGCGAGCGGGACGCGGCCTCGGTCGCGCTCTGGCGGGCGCATCAGGACCGGATGGCAGCACGGGCCGCCGCCGCCGCGCCGGTGCAGCCCGATCTGCGATTGGCCGCGCGCGACCCTTACGCGCTGCGTTATGCGGCATTGCTGGTGTTTTGCGTGGCGGTTCTGTTCGGTTCGGTCTGGCGGGCCGGGTCGCTAACCGACATGGCTCCGGGTGCCGCAACCGCCGCGCAGGGGCCGACCTGGGAAGGCTGGGTCGAGCCACCGCGCTATACCGGACTGCCGACGCTTTATCTGAATGATATCTCCGATCCGGAGATGCGCGTTCCTCAAGGCAGCCGCATCGTGCTGCGCTTTTACGGCGAGGTCGGCGCACTGCAACTGAGCGAAACGATTTCCGAGAGCGGCGCTGTAGCGGCATCCGAGCCGGAACAGACCCTGATTGTCACCCGCGATGGATCGCTGGCCATCAACGGCGATGGCGGGCGTGCCTGGACGGTCAACGTGGTATCCGATACCGCACCGCAGATCGCCGTGGCCGGTGTGCCCGAGGCGCAGGCCGCCGGGCAGATGAGTTTGCCTTTCACGGCCAGCGATGATTACGGCGTGGTCTCTGGCACCGCCGAGATCACGCTCGATCTGCCCTCGATCGATCGCCGCCACGGGCTGGTATCCGACCCCGACCCGCGTGAGACGGTCTCGGTCGATCTGCCAATGCCGATCACCGGTGATCGGGATATCTTCACCGAGGATCTGATCGAGGATTTCTCGCAACATCCCTGGGCCAATCTGCCGGTGACAATCACGCTCACTGCCCGCGATGCGGCGGATCAGGAAGGCATAGCGGAACCGCTGCAGACCAACCTGCCTGCGCGCCGGTTCTTCCAGCCCTTGGCCGCGGCGATCATCGAACAGCGGCGTGACCTGCTTTGGGCGCGCTCGAACGGGGCGCGCGTTGCGCAGATTTTGCGCGCGGTGTCGCACCGGCCCGAGGATGTGTTTCGCTCGCAAACCGCCTACCTGCGCCTGCGCGTGACCTTGCGGCGGCTGGAAACCTTCAACGAGTTTGGGTTGAAACCCAAGCAGCAGGAGGAGATCGCACAAGCGCTCTGGAATCTGGCGATCATCCTCGAAGAGGGCACTCTGTCGGACGCGCTGGAACGGCTGCGCCGCGCGCAGGAACGCCTGTCGGAGGCGATGAAAAACGGGGCCTCGGACCAGGAAATCGCTGAACTGATGCAGGAATTGCGCGAGGCCACAGACGACTATTTGCGCCAATTGCAGCGCCAGGCCCAGCAGGACAACGAAAACAGCGACGAGCGCCAGCAGGGTCAGGATGGCGAATCGATGCAGATGACGCAGGACGATCTGCAGCGCATGATGGATCGCATTCAGGAACTGATGGAACAAGGCCGAATGGCCGAAGCGCAGCAGGCGCTGCAGGAACTCCAGGAAATGATGGAGAACATGCGCGTCACCCAAGGCCAGGGACAAGGCCAGCAATCCGAAGGTCAGCAGGCGATGGAAGGTCTGGCCGAGACCCTGCGCAACCAGCAGGGCCTGTCCGATCAGGCGTTCCGCGATCTGCAAGAACAGTTCAATCCAAACGCCAACCGGGGCGAGAGCCAGGAAAACGAAGGCCGCAGCGGCGGGGCCGGGCGTGGTCAAAGCCACGAGGGTCAGGGAGGGCAAGGCCAAGGGGAGGGCCAGCGTCAGGGCGAAGGCGACGAACAAGGTGATGGCGGGCAGGGCTCGCTTGCGGATCGTCAGCAGGCGCTGCGCGATGAGCTGCGCCGTCAGCAGCAAGGTCTGCCCGGCGAAGGCACGCCCGAAGGCGACGCGGCGCGCGACGCGCTGGACCGGGCCGGCCGCGCCATGGAAGGCGCCGAGGAAGCGTTGCGGCAAAATGATATGGCCGATGCCATCGACCGGCAATCCGAAGCGATGGAAGCGCTGCGCGAAGGCATGCGCGCGCTGGGCGAGGCGCTGGCGCAGCAACAGCAGCAGCCCGGACAGGGCACGCAGGAAGGCGACATGCGCGCCCAGAACCGCGATCCGCTGGGGCGCAATCCGGGATCACAAGGCTCGATCGGAACCGACGAGCAGTTGTTGCAGGGCGAGGATGTCTATCGCCGCGCCCGCGAATTGCTGGACGAGATCCGCCGCCGCAGCGGCGAGGGAGAGCGCCCGCAGATCGAGTTGGACTACCTCAGACGGCTGCTGGACCGGTTCTGACCGGCCTATTGCGTGGGTAGAACGCCCGAGGCTGTTGCATCCAGCCAGATCCGAGCCTGATCGACAAGCGCGACATAGGCGCTGACCATCGGTTCGGCCTGCGGAACGCTTCTGGCGATCGCCGGGGCATAAAGATAGAGCAGCGCCAGCACCAACCCCAGCAGGATCATCGAAATGAAGCCACGGCGAAATCCGCCGCTTTGGCTTGCGGGCGGAACCTCATCCTCGACCTCGGGATCGATGTGTTCGGGCTCGGTCTCGCCATTGTTGCGCAGGGTTGAGTTGATCTCGTCGATATTGGGGAACAAGCCGCGCCGCGCGCCGGTTTCGGCGGCAGCGTGATCGGCGACGGGTTCTTCGCCGCGCATGCGGGCCATGCGCTCGCGGGCCTCGCGGGCGCGGCGTTCGGGCTCGTCGCCGGGATGGGTTTCAAGCCCCAATTCGGGCTGCGTTTCCAGACTGTCGGCCTCGGATGCGCGCAGCTGTTCTTCGCGTTCGGCCTCTTCGCGCAGAATGTCGGAGACGGCGGAATCGAGGTTGCGTGCGGCTGGTTCCGCCGCGATGATTTCTGGCTCTGGCTCTGGCTCTGGCTCTGGCTCTGGCTCTGGCTCTGGCTCTGGCTCTGGCTCTGGCTCTGGCTCTGGCTCTGGCTCTGGCTCTGGCTCTGGCTCGGGGGCTGGGGGCTCGGGGTCGTACTGAATCTCCGGTTCAGAGTGGTCTTCGGCAGGCTCACTGCTGTCCTCGACCTCCTTGGCAGGGGGCTCTTCGACAAAATCGGTCTGCGCCTCGGGGTGGTCGGGATGCGCTTGATACCAGGTTTCGCCGCAATTGGAGCATTGCACATCGCGCCCCTCAGGCGGGATCACCTCGCTCGGGACCTCATATTGAGCGCCGCAATTCGGACAAGTAAGACGCATTCTGCCTCCGGGCTTCGGGATCTGCCTGCTTTGGTTTTTTGCGCGATGATAAGTTCTTAATGTCTGGGCGAAAAGGGAGATTTGCAAAAACTCAACGGAAGTGTCGCCAAACCGCCCCGGTCGGGGCATTGAAACCACATCCCGACTAGGGCAAGAAGGCGGCCAAAGAACAAAGGGGGCAGTGTTGATCGAGCTCGAAAACGTGGGCTACAGCTATGGCGGTGGTGAGTTGCTGAGCAATGTCTCAGTGTCGCTTGCGCCCGGCTCGTTTCATTTCCTGACCGGCCCTTCGGGTGCGGGCAAGACCACCCTGCTAAAGCTCTGTTATGGCGCATTGCTGCCGACGGCGGGGCGGGTACAGGTGTTTGATCGGGACATGGGCGCCCTGGATCGTGACGATCTGGCCCTGTTGCGGCGCCGGGTCGGCGTCGTGCATCAGGATTGCCGTTTCCTCGATCACCTGCCGCTATCAGAGAATATTGCCTTGCCGTTGGTCGTCTCAGGGCGCAGTCAGGGTGGCGAGCAAGACAATCTCAAAGAGTTGATGAATTGGGTTGGCTTGTCTGCGCGCGCCGATGCCCTGCCGCCAGAACTGTCGGGCGGCGAACGGCAGCGCGCAGCGCTGGCCCGTGCGGTGATCATGTCGCCTGATGTGGTGCTGGCGGATGAGCCCACCGGCAATGTCGATTGGGACATGTCTCAGCGCCTTTTGCACCTGTTGGTGGAACTGAACCGGATGGGCAAGACCGTGCTGATCGCAACCCATGACCTGAGCCTGATCCGCGCCGCCAAGAGCCAGGTACAGGCCCGCGTGCTGCGCATTTCGAACAAGGGTCTGCAACTTGCGGGGGCTGATCTGTGAGCAAGGGAACCATCCGGGGATTGCTGCTGAGCGACAAGCAAGCCGACCGCGTTGTGCCGCCGACCGGGTTTACCGCGCAACTGACGGTCTTTGTTGCCGGCGCGATGGCGTTTCTGGCGGTGTTTGCCCTGGCGCTGTCGCTGGCGTCGGGCCGGTTGGCGGATCGTTGGTCTCAGGAGCTTGCGAAGGCTGCAACCCTGCGGATCAATGCGCCCGCCGAGCAGCGCGCGGCCCAGACCGAAACCGCGCTGAAACTCCTGCGCCAGACGCCCGGCGTTGCCAATGCCCGGGCGCTTTCCACCGAGGAACAGGCGGCGCTGCTGTCGCCGTGGTTCGGCCCAGACCTGCCCATCGATGCACTGCCGGTGCCGCAGCTGATTGAGGTTACCGCTGGTGAGCCGGGTTATGATATTGCCGGGTTGCGTCTGAGATTGAGCGCCGAGGTGCCGGGCGCGGTGCTGGACGATCACACGCGCTGGCGCGAACCCCTGGTCGATGCGGCCAACGGGTTGCGCCGCCTGGGCCTGATCGCGATCCTGCTGATCGGCGGGGCGACGGCGGCGATGATCACACTGGCAGCCAATGCAGCGCTTGCTGCAAACGCGCAGATCATCGCGGTGCTGCGGCTGGTGGGGGCCAAGGATCGCTATATCGCCGGAGCCTTTGTGCGCCGCTTCACCTTGCGTGCCCTGATCGGGGCAAGTGCAGGGGTTGTGCTTGGCATGATTGGGGTGATGTTGTTGCCCGCCGCTTCGGATGAGGGCGGTTTTCTGACCGGCCTTGGATTTCGCGGCATCGGCTGGGCGCTGCCCTTGCTGATCCCGGTGCTGGGTGCGGTAGTCGCCTTTGTTTCCACCTGGGCCGCCGCAAGGCGCAGGCTGAAGGAGTTGAGTTGATGGCGCTGCAATGGATCCGATCGCTGATCTTCAAGATCGTCATGTACGCGTGGATGGCGGTGCTGGGCATCCTGTTCTCGCCCTACGCACTGCTCTCGAAAAATGGCGCGCTCAGAGCCTGCAAACTCTATGCCCGCTCGGTGATCTGGATGGCGCGCTGGATGGTTGGCCTGCATGGCGAGGTACGCGGCGAGGTGCCGACCGGTGAGGTGGTGATCGCGGCCAAACACCAGTCATTTTTCGACATCATCCTGATCTTCGATGCGGTGCCGCGCGCGAAATTCATCATGAAGCGTGAGCTGCTCTGGACGCCCTTTATCGGGCTTTACGCCAAGCGGCTGGGCTGCATCCCGGTGGATCGCGGCAAGAAGGGCGCGGCGGTGGCCAAGATGGTCAAGGACGTGGCGGCGGAGTTCTCCGAACCCGGCCAGTTGGTGATTTACCCGCAGGGCACCCGTGTCGCGCCGGGCGTGCACAAGAAATACAAGGTGGGCACCGCGATCCTCTATGAAGGTCTGGAATACCCTTGCGTGCCAGCGGCGACCAATGTGGGCGTGTTCTGGCCGCGCACCGGCGTCCTGCGCAAGCCCGGCACCGCCACGGTCGAGTTTCTGCCCACCATTGCGCCCGGGACCGGGCGTGACACTTTTATGAGCGCGTTGGAGCAGGCCATCGAAAGCCGCTCCAACGCGCTGATGCACGAGGTGGGGTTTGATCCGAACGACGCGCGGTAGAGAGCTAAATATCGCCCGATCCCGCCGCGCCGCCGGGGTGCAAGATTGCGCGGATCATGCGGCACCGCTCAGACCGCCGCCGCGCCGATCCTTGAGACCTGCGAAATCCAGCGCGCGACATTGCCCGGCTTGGGCTGGCTTGCGCCTGCAAAATACGTGAAGCGGGTTGGCTTGAACCCGACAAAGCCCAGAATCTGCCCCCGGATCTGCCGGATGAGGGCCTGCCGATAAAACAGCCGCATGAACCAGCCCGGCGTGTCCGATGTCAGGATGACGCGCGCCGTGCGGCCTGTCAGCATCGGGGCGGGCAGGCCGCTCCTGGTGGTGTTGCGGGTGTCGAAGGTGCGCCCGGGGATGAACATCCGGTCGATCAGCCCCTTCAGTTTGGCGGGCAGACCACCCCACCACATCGGTGTCGTCAGAACCAGATGATCGCTCCATTCGAAATCCTGCAGCAGCTGTTCCAGAACGGGCTCCAGCGGTTTGAAGTCGTGATAGCTGCCCTGACCGAAATCATGGTCGAACTCCAGATCGCTCAGATGAACGATCCGGACCGCATGCCCTTCACTGCGGGCCGCACCGCCATAGGTCTGGGCAAAGGTTCTGGACAGGCTGCTTTCGGCAGGGTGCCCTTCTAGGATGAGGATTTTCTTGGTTGGCATGGGAATCTCCTAAAAATGACCATGGTCAGTTTTAGAATCAAAAAGTGACCATGGTCAATAAAAAATTTGACCATGGTCAAAAAGCATGCAACCAAGGCGTATGCAGAAGCCAGTTCAAAAACGCACGCTCAAAACCCGCGCCCGGCTGCTTGCAGCCTCTGTCGAGGTGGTCGCGCGCAACGGTTACGAGGCGCTTCGGGTGGAAGAGGTGGTTCAGGCCGCCGGTGTCGCCAAGGGCACTTTCTTTGCGCATTTCCACGACAAGGATGCGCTGATGGAAATCCTGATCGGGGAAAGGCTCGCCGCTTGTTTTGATGAGGTCGAGGGTGGCGCCGCGCCAAAAACGGTGGACCAGATCATCGCCGCGCTGGAGCCCATTCACAGCGTCATGACCTCGGAACGTTATGTCTTCGACCTGTTGCTGCGCTATTCAGGCGCAACCGCCATCACCGAGATCGGCCCCATTGCCCATTGCTTTGAACGCTATTTTCGCGTGGTCAGTGGCTGGCTCGAAACGGCGGATGTCCGACAGGATATCTCGGCTGACCTGCTGGCTGAAGGGGTCCAGGCCTTTGCCATTCAGGCCATGTCCCTGAGATTCTGCGCCCTGCATTCCGCAACGACATTCACCGACAGGTTGCAGGTCTATCTGGAGGCTTGGTTGACCCCGGCCGCCTGAGCGCTGCCGGGGCCGGATCGTTTAGCTGTGGATTGGTCCGTCGCCGCAGGCCAGCGCTGCCTCGCGCACCGCTTCGGAATAGGTCGGGTGGGCGTGGCAGGTCAGCGCCAGATCCTCAGCCGAGGCGCCGAATTCCATCGCCACGCAGACCTCGTGGATCAGATCGCCCGCGCCGGGGCCGATGATATGGGCCCCTAGAATGCGATCGGTGTCCTTGTCGGCGAGGATTTTCACGAACCCGTCGGCGGCGAAATTGGCCTTGGCACGGCCATTGCCCATGAACATGAACTTGCCCACCTTATAGGCGCGGCCCTGTTCCTTGAGCGTCGCTTCGGTCTCGCCGACATTGGCCACTTCGGGCCATGTGTAGATCACGCCGGGAATGACGCCGTAATTCACATGGCCATGCTTGCCGGCGACCTGTTCGGCGGCGGCCATGCCCTCATCCTCGGCCTTATGGGCCAGCATCGGACCGTCGATGCAGTCGCCGATGGCGTAGATGCCCTTGACGTTTGTCTGCCAGTCCTGGCCCACCTTGATCTGGCCGCGCGGGTTCATCTCGACGCCCAGCGCTTCGAGGCCCAGCCCTTCGGTGTAGGGTTTGCGCCCGGTGGCGACCAGAACCGTGTCGGCATCGATCACATGTTCGCTGTCATCCTTGCGCAGCTTGTAGGTGACCTTGGCCTTGGTCTTGGTGGCTTCGGTCTTTTGCACCGCCGCGCCCATCACGAAATTCATGCCTTGCTTCTTCAGGATGCGCTGGAAGGTCTTCTGCACCTCGGGGTCCATGCCCGGCGTGATCGCGTCGAGGAACTCGATGACGGTCACTTCAGAGCCCAGCCGCTGATAGACGGAGCCGAGTTCCAGCCCGATCACGCCTGCGCCAATGACCACCAGCTTTTTCGGGATCTTGCCCAGTTCCAGCGCGCCGGTAGAGGTGACGACCACCTTTTCGTCCACCTCCACACCGGGGAGCGACGAGGGTTCGGAGCCCGACGCGATGATGATGTTCTTGGCCGTATGGGTCTCGTCACCCACCTTGACCTGACCAGCGGCAGGGATCGAGCCCCAGCCCTTGAGCCAGTCGATCTTGTTCTTCTTGAACAGGAACTCGATGCCCTTGGTGTTCTGGTCGATCGTGTCGGCCTTGTAGGCCAGCATCTGCTTCCAGTCGACCGAGGGGGATTTGCCCTTGAGGCCCATCTTGGCGAAGTTGTGCTCGGCATCATGCAGGGAATGGCTGGCATGCAGCAGCGCCTTGGAGGGGATACAGCCGACGTTCAGGCAGGTGCCGCCCAACGTCTCGCGCTCCTCGACAACGGCGGTTTTCAGCCCCAGCTGGGCGCAGCGGATGGCGCAGACATAGCCGCCGGGGCCTGCTCCGATTACGATGACGTCATAACTTGCCATTTCAATGGTCCTTCACGATCTTGAGGCCTCAGCCTCGCCAGTCTCGGTACTTGGGCATGTACCGATAATTCCGGATTGTGACATTTGCACCCATCCTGACCCTAATAGCCGAATTCTTCGAAATCTCTCGCATAAATCACCTCGATCCGCGAAAGCGCCTCTGCCGAAAGCAAAGTCTTTGGATCAAAGCCTGATGCGTTCTTGTTTGCTTTTGGCACGACCCAACTGTCTGGAAGGCGAGTATCGAGGCGCTCTGCAATCGCCCTGTAGAATGTTTCCATATCCTCTGTTTTTCCAACCAGATGAGGTCGCAGAACCTTTGGTTTGACACTGGTCACCTGAGGTCGCCAATGCCGGTTGATGGCATCTTCGCCAAGGTTCTCAATCATGATCTGAATGTAATCCAGAAATTTCTCCATGCCCTGAGGGGTTCGAATATCGCGTTCCCAGTCAAAACCGACCAAGGCGTTCATGCGCAGCCGGTCGTCGGAAAGCCATATGTGCCGCTGATCTGCAGCGGCGCAAAGATACAGGAATGCCGATGTTGCCCGGCTGATCGGGTTTCGCACGGTGGTCAGGCGCAACGCGGAGTCCAGGACGGTGAGGCCCGCAGGTATATTTGAAAGTTCGCGAAACACGTTTGCCGACGCCAACCTATGCGCTGCGGCATCCGGGTTGATGTCGTAGGGGAGATTGACTTGCGTGGACAGCGGAACTCCGAATTCCAACTCAAACAGGAACCGTTTGGTTGACGATGTTCCAGTTTTTCCGTTGCCTTTGTAGACCCAGCGAACACTGGCTGGGGCAACAACCTGGTTCAGGAATATACGCGCGGACTCGGTCGACGGGAAATCGTCCGGATAGCGCTGCATCGCAGCTTCCAACAGGCTGAAACGCTCGCGAGGTCGCAACTCCGGTTCGTGAAATATCATCGCCATGGATCGCGCTACCGTAACCTAAGTGTTCTGGAAAGGAGGTTCCGCCAGCCGGGCGCAATGAAGGATGGGCGCACAGGATCGATTGCCTTTCGGGGTTACACGGGGTCCAGCAGCTTCACTTCGACATGCGCGACGCCGCCGCGTTCGTGATAAAGGGCGAAGCCTTCGGATTGCAAGAATGCCTTGGCCTGTTCGAGATCGGTGATCTCGAACATGGCGATGGCGTGATTGGCACGATCAGGGTCGCGCCAGACATGCAGGTCTTTGATCCCGGCGGATTTGCGCGCTGGTTCGTCCTCGCGGAAAACATCCAGCCAGACGTCGAAATCGGCCACATCGGCCTGCCAGAGTACATGTGTTGCCATGATTACAGGTCCATCAGCAGGCGACGGGGGTCTTCCAGCGCTTCCTTGACGCGCACGAGGAAGGTGACCGCGCCTTTACCGTCGACGATGCGGTGATCATAGGTCAGCGCCAAATACATCATCGGGCGGATCTTGACCTCGCCATTGATGGCCATCGGACGATCCTGGATCTTGTGCATGCCCAGAATACCCGATTGCGGCGGGTTTAGGATCGGTGAGGACATCAGCGAGCCATAGACGCCGCCGTTAGAGATGGTGAAGGTGCCACCCTGCATCTCGGCCATGGACAGCTTGCCGTCACGGGCGCGTTTGCCCTTTTCGGCGATGGCTTTCTCGATCGCGGCGAAGGACATCGCGTCCGCATCGCGGATGACCGGAACCACCAGACCCTGTGGTGTCCCTGCGGCAACGCCCATATGCACGAAGTTCTTGTAGACGATGTCGGTGCCGTCGATCTCGGCATTGACTTCCGGAACTTCTTTCAGCGCGTGGCAGCAGGCCTTGGTGAAGAAGGACATGAAACCCAGGCGCACGCCGTGCTTCTTTTCAAACTGGTCCTTGTACTGGTTGCGCAGCGCCATCACCTCGGTCATGTCCACCTCGTTATAGGTGGTCAGGATCGCGGCGGTGTTCTGGGCATCCTTGAGGCGTTTGGCGATGGTTTGGCGCAGGCGGGTCATCTTGACCCGTTCCTCGCGCGAGGCATCCTCAGCCGCGACCGGCGCACGCGGGGCCTGTGCGGCAGCAGGCGCGGCGGCGGGTGTCGAAGTTGCAGCGGCGGCAACAGCACGGGCAACATCGTCTTTCATCACACGCCCATCGCGTCCGGTGCCCTGCACCAGATCGGCGCTCAGACCCGCCTCCGCCATGGCTTTTTCAGCCGAGGGCGCATTCGCGATGTCCTTACCGCTGGTCGCCGCGCTGGCCGCCGGGGCCGCTGCTGCGGCAGGGGCGGGAGCGGCGCCGCTGGCCGCGCCCGAGATCACCGCCAGCTTGGCCGTCGCATCCACGGTGGTGCCTTCGGGTGCGGTGATTTCGGCCAGCACACCCGACGCCGGGGCGGGCACCTCGACCGAGACCTTGTCGGTTTCCAGCTCACACAGCATTTCGTCTTGCGCAACGCTGTCGCCCACCTGTTTGAACCAGGTGGAGACGGTTGCTTCGGTGACCGACTCGCCCAGCGTGGGGACCATCACATCGACCGAGCCTCCCGACGCCGCAGGCGCGGGGGCTTCAGCAGGTGCCGCAGCGGGTGCGGGGGCCGCGCCTTCGCCAGCCTGAATGGTTGCGAGCAGGGCATCGACCCCGACGGTGTCGCCTTCGGCGGCCACGATCTCGCCCATGGTGCCGGCAGCGGGCGAGGGGACCTCGACCGTGACCTTGTCTGTCTCCAACTCGCAGAGCATCTCATCCACGGCGACGGCATCGCCGGGTTTCTTGAACCAGGTGGCGACCGTGGCTTCGGTCACGGATTCGCCAAGCGTGGGAACACGAACTTCGGTTGTCATCGGTTACTTTCCTTCGATGCTCAGCGCTTCGTTCACGAGCGCTTCTTGTTGGGCTTTGTGTTGGCTGGCCAGACCTGTCGCGGGCGAGGCCGAGGTCGCGCGCCCGACATAGCGGGGGCGCGAGTGTTTGGCTTTGATGCGGGTGAGCACCCATTCGATATTGGGTTCGATAAAGCTCCAGGCGCCCTGGTTCTTGGGCTCTTCCTGACACCAGATGATCTCGGCACCTTTGAAGCGTTCAAGTTCGTTGATCAGGGAATGGGCCGGGAACGGATAATATTGCTCAATCCGCATGATGTAGACATCGTCGATGCCGCGCTCGTCGCGTTCCTCCAGCAGGTCGAAATAGACCTTGCCGGAACACAGCACCACACGCTTGATCTTGTTATCCGGTTTGAGCTTGGTGTCGGAATTGCCCTGCTGGGCGTCATCCCACAGAACCCGGTGGAAGCTGGACCCGGTGGTGAATTCCTCGGCCTTGCTGACCGCCAGCTTGTGGCGCAGCAGCGATTTGGGCGTCACCAGAATCAGTGGCTTGCGGAAGGTGCGGTGCAGCTGTCGGCGCAGGATGTGGAAGTAGTTTGCGGGCGTCGTGCAATTCGCCACGATCCAGTTGTCCTGGCCGCACATCTGCAGGAACCGCTCCAGCCGGGCCGAGCTGTGTTCCGGGCCTTGCCCTTCGAACCCGTGCGGCAGCAGGGTGACCAGCCCCGACATGCGCAACCACTTCGATTCACCTGAGCTGATGAACTGATCGAACATGATCTGTGCACCGTTGGCGAAATCACCGAACTGCGCCTCCCACAACACCAGCGCGTTGGGTTCGGCCAGTGAATAGCCATATTCAAAACCCAGCACCGCATATTCGCTGAGCATCGAGTCGATCACCTCATATTGCGACTGTCCGGCGCGGATATTGTTGAGCGGGTAAAAGCGGTCTTCGGTGTCCTGATTGACGAAGCCGGAATGGCGTTGCGAGAAGGTACCCCGCGTGGCGTCCTGACCCGAGAGGCGAACCGGGTAGCCTTCGGTCAGCAGCGAGCCGAAGGCCAACGCTTCGCCGGTGGCCCAATCGAATCCCTCGCCTGTCGCAAACATCTTTTTCTTGGCCTCGACCAGCCGCCCCACTGTTTTGTGCATGGGGAACCCATCGGGCACGCGGGTCAGCGCAGTGCCGACTTCAGCCAGTGTCTCGGGCTTGATCGCGGTGTCGCCGCGGACATATTCGTCCTTGCTCTTGTCCATATGCGACCAGCGGCCATCCAGCCAGTCGGCCTTGTTGGGCTTGTAGTTCTTCCCGGCCTCGAACTCTTCGTTCAGATAGGCCTGGAAGGCCGCCTTCATATCCTCGATCTCGCCTTCGGGGATCAGGCCATCCTTGACCAGACGCTCCGTATAGAGGCTGAGCGTGGTCTTATGGGTCTTGATCCGCTTGTACATGATCGGGTTGGTGAACATGGGCTCGTCGCCCTCGTTATGTCCAAACCGGCGATAGCAGAAGATGTCGATCACCACGTCCTTGTGGAATTTCTGCCGGAACTCGGTCGCTACCTTGGCGGCATGCACGACCGCCTCTGGATCGTCGCCGTTGACGTGGAAGATTGGGGCCTCAACCATCAGCGCGATGTCTGTCGGATAAGGGCTGGAGCGGCTGAAATGCGGCGCGGTGGTGAAGCCGATCTGGTTGTTCACCACGATATGCATCGTGCCCCCGGTCTTGTGGCCGCGCAGACCTGACAGGCCGAACCCTTCGGCCACAACGCCCTGACCGGCAAAGGCCGCATCCCCATGCAGCAGGATGCCCATCACCTTGGTGCGGTCGGTGTCATTCAACTGGTCTTGCTTGGCGCGGACCTTGCCCAGAACCACTGGGTTCACCGCCTCAAGATGCGAGGGGTTGGCGGTCAGGGACAGGTGCACGTTGTTGCCGTCAAACTCACGGTCCGACGAGGCTCCGAGGTGGTACTTGACGTCGCCCGAGCCATCCACATCCTCGGGCTTGAAGCTGCCGCCCTGGAACTCGTTGAAGATGGCTTTGTAGGGCTTGCCCATAACATTGGCGAGGATGTTCAGACGGCCCCGGTGCGGCATACCGATCACGATATCCTGCAGCCCAAGCGCGCCGCCGCGCTTGATGATCTGCTCCATCGCCGGGATCAGGCTCTCGCCGCCGTCCAGGCCAAACCGCTTGGTGCCCATGTATTTGACATGCAGGAATTTCTCGAACCCTTCGGCCTGCACCATCTTGTTCAGGATCGCCTTGCGCCCCTCACGGGTGAAGCGGACCTCTTTACCGAATCCCTCGATCCGTTCTTTGAGCCAAGCGGCTTCATCGGGGTTCGAAATATGCATGTATTGCAGCGCGAAGGTGCCGCAATAGGTGCGTTTGACGATCTCGACGATCTGGCGCATCGAGGCGACCTGAAGCCCCAGCACGTTGTCGATGAAGATCGGCCGGTCCATATCCGCATCGCTGAACCCGTAGGTGCGCGGGTCAAGCTCGGGATGCGGGGTGCCGGACCGCATGCCCAGCGGGTCCAGATCGGCCACCAGATGGCCCCGGATCCGGTAGGCCCGGATCAGCATCAGCGCCCGGATAGAATCGAGCACGGCGCGTTTGATTTGATCGTCGCTGACCTCGACACCGGCACTTGCCGCCTTGTCCTTGATCTTCTTGCCCGCTGCCTTGGTCTCGGCCACAGGCCATTCCCCGGTCAGCGCGCCGGTCACATCATCGGCCGGCATCGGTGGCCAATCATTGCGCGCCCAGGAGGGGCCAGCCGCGTCAGCCTTCACATCCAGTTCGGCATCGCCCATTTGTCGGAAAAACTCGGCCCAGGCGGCATCCACCGCGTTGGGGTCATTGGCATATTGGGCATAAAGCTGCTCCAGATAGGCCGCATTGTGCCCCTGCATGAAGCTGGAGGCGTGGAATTGGTCGTTGGGCGATTGGTCGGTCATGATGTTACCTCATGTGGGTTGGGACCGTATTTGTTGGTGCCGGGCTGGCTGGGGCGGGTCAGCCACCACAGCATCAGAAGCGGCGATAGTACGAGAATGATCAATGTCGGGATCACGATCAGGAGCGTGGCGCGGGTAAAGAGGATATCAAGCTGGTGTGCGCCGCTATGCCCGAAGGTCGAGGCAAGGCCGATGCCAAAGACCAGTATGGCGAGCGCCCCCAGCACCAGCAGCAGCGGAAACAGCGCATAAAGCCCGCTGCGCCCGCTATCATGCATCCGCCGCCACGCCACCGATAGGTGGGGCAGGAAGACGATCAGCGCGACGATGCTCTGTGTCGGGCCATTGGAGGTGGCGGTGGTCGTGGTGGTGTCACCCACCTGTGTTTGTGTCACTTGCGTGAAGAACTGCCAGTCGATGATTCCGGCCAGCGCGCTCCAAATCACGACGAACAGGAAGAAAAACCAGTATTCGACGCGGGAGGCCCGCCCCGAGAAGGTGACGTATTTCCGGAAGCAGGTTTTGACGGCATCGGAGAAAGTCATGCAGCTACTCCGGCAGGGTTTGCGCCGTATTGGTTGGGCCCATTTTCAGGCCGCACAAAGCCGATCCAGAAGCACCACAACACGCTTCCATACGGGATGAAGCTTAGTGGGATAAATGGCAAGAAAATACGGGTAGCAGATCCTGCGTACCCGGCGAGAAACAACAACGTGCAGAGCAATACCCCAGCTCCAGATACGCCGTTTATCCAAGCCGCGATATAAAACCAGCCACCGCGCCAGCCGTGATCCTTAAACCGTCGCGACACAGTCGGAAGCATTAAGAAACTAAACAAGAAAACCGAGGCTGAGAACATCAAGCCCAAAGGAAGGTTCTTTGCTGTAAACTCCCCGGATGCCATCGCTTCCGGGCCCAAAAGCCCAATGATCAGGCTAGCAGCTACCGTCTGGAAGCTCAGAACAAGCACAAAAGAGGCCAACAGCATCCACCAATATTCTGATCGCGAAGCGCGGCCAGAAAATAAGAACACCTTTCGGATGCCCAAGGATATGGCTTTCAGTGGTCCCACTACGGCTGTCTCGCCTGGGGGACACCGCTGGGCAGCGCCCGGCTTATCCCCCAAGGCGGGCGCTTCTCGCCCGCCATGGGGTGGGGCGCCGCCCTCAGCTCTGAGATCAGCGCTTGTCGCATCTTACCCAATCGCTTCCAGCACAGCCTCACCCAGCTGCGCCGGGCTTTCGGCCACGACGATACCGGCCGAGCGCATGGCTTCGATTTTGTCTTCGGCACCGCCCTTGCCACCGGCGACAATCGCGCCCGCGTGGCCCATGCGGCGGCCCGGAGGGGCGGTGCGGCCTGCGATGAAGCCTGCGGTGGGTTTTTTGCGGCCCTTCTTGGCTTCATCCGCCAGGAATTGCGCGGCCTCTTCCTCGGCCGAGCCACCGATCTCACCGATCATGATGATCGACTCGGTCTCGTCATCAGCCAGGAACCATTCCAGCACGTCGATATGCTCGGTGCCTTTGATCGGATCGCCGCCGATGCCCACACAGGTGGATTGCCCCAGACCTACATCGGTGGTCTGCTTGACGGCTTCATAGGTCAGGGTGCCCGACCGGGACACAACGCCAACTGAACCGCGCTTGTGGATGTGGCCCGGCATGATGCCGATCTTGCAGGCGTCGGGTGTGATGACACCGGGGCAGTTGGGGCCGATCAGGCGAGAGTTCGAGCCTTCCAGCGCACGTTTCACCTTCATCATGTCCAGAACCGGGATGCCTTCGGTGATGCAGACGATCACCTCCATCTCGGCATCAATCGCTTCGAGGATCGAGTCCGCCGCGAAGGGGGGCGGGACGTAGATGACGGAGGCGTTGGCCCCGGTCACCGCCTTGGCTTCGTGCACCGAGTTGAAGACCGGCAGATCGAGATGTGTCATCCCGCCTTTGCCTGGTGTCACACCGCCAACCATGTTCGTGCCATAAGCGATGGCCTGTTCGGTGTGGAAAGTCCCCTGCGAGCCGGTCAGGCCCTGACAGATGACTTTGGTGTTTTCGTCGATGAGTACGGCCATGCCGCGTTTCCTCTCTTTCTAGTCTTGTCCCGTTATGCCACCCGCATGCAAAGGACGCGGGGGCGTTGCCGTCTCAGATGACCTGCGCCGTCCAGTGCTCCGGTTGTTGTTTTGAGGCCATCGTCATTTCTTCTCCATCCCTGTGCTGGCAGGCGCCGGGGGCGAACCATCCTCGTGCAGGATCGCACGGGTACGTCTGCTGCCGGACAGCGCTTGGAGGTCACCCATTCGTGTCATCGCGTAGAGCTTTACCGCCAGGGTTATCGCCGCGTCGAGGTCGGAGGCCTCTGGTGGGGGATTGGTTTCCACCAGCCGCTCGACATCGCTTGAATAGAGTTGAACCTGCTGTGGGAATCTGCGCGCCCGCAGCGCTTCGCAGCCTTTGGCAGTCTCGGCCCGGATCCTTTCAAACTGCTGTGGCGTCATGCGCAGGGGCCTGCCCTGGTCAGACATTTTCGTGATCTCGTCGGCTACCGCGCCGCGCAGCGGATTGGTCCGCCCATCGCTCCCCAATTCCGGGATCAACCGATTGAACCGCAGGAGAAAGGCAGCTGCCTCGGCCGAAAGCGACTGGTTGACTCGCGGCGGCTGTTTGAGACCTTCGGGGCTGATGCCGAGGACATGGCAGAAGTCCGCGATCAGATCACCCTCGACCAGGAAGTCCCGGTCCAGAAGCCGTACGTCGAGCCGATCGGGGCCCACCACATCCTCCCAGCGCCGCACGGCGACATTCTGGTTCGCCCGCTTCAGCGGTCGCGTGTCCAGGAATTCGTCGAAGGTTTTGATCATGCCCTGTTTGAGGCGCTCCGAATAGCCGCTGAGCGCCAGTTCCTCGGGGGCACGAAGATACAGGACATACCGCACCTCGTCGAAATGCTTGCCCAGCAAATCGTCAAAGACAGCGATCAGTTCTGGCGTATTGAGCCATACCTGAAACTGTTCGGCGGACAGGACAAACTCATCCTCTTTCCAACGCTTTCGCTGGCGCTTGAATTGCTTGAGGAAATCGTCGCTGAAGGCCTTTTGACTCTCCAGGTCATGTATCCCGAGCTTGCCCCGCATTGGGCCTTGCGTGATCATCCTGCCTGCCGCCGAGCATGCTGCAACCCCGAATTCGACCTGTGCGCTGAAGCGCTTCGTATGACGCTGATATCGGATTCCCTGCTGCGCCAACGCGCTGCTATTCCGCTCCAGGAAGACCTGGATCGAGGTCGATCCAGCCTTGGGAGAGCCGACATGAACAATCGCTTTCATCGTTCAGCTTCCTTGCCCGGAGCGGATGTCGGATTTGGCAGGATCTGGCGCGCCTTGCCATCGTGGCCAGCTTGCTTTTGCGGTCGTGCCCTTGCGACGACGGTGCAAGGTGCCGGCGCAAAAGATGCGCCGCACGCTCGCGTGTGCCGGTTCCATCCGGGTGCAGCAAACGTTCCGGCCCGGGCAGATGCATCCGCACTTGCCAATACGGGCTTGCGCCGACGCAGACGCGGCCACATTCCGACCGGGCGCGTGGAGACGCCCGACAGGAACATTTCGCCCGCTTCTTCGCAGCGACCGGATGGAAGACTGGCTGGTGTCACCCCTTCACTGCCTTCACAATCTTCTCGGCACCGTCTTTCAGGTTATCCGCTGCGATCACGTCCAAGCCGGAGGTGTTGATGATCTCTTTGCCTTTCTCGACATTGGTGCCTTCCAGACGCACGACCAGCGGAACCTGCAGGCCGACCTCTTTCACCGCGGCGACAACGCCCTCGGCGATGACGTCGCAGCGCATGATGCCGCCGAAGATGTTGACCAGGATGCCTTTGACGTTGTCGTCCGAGGTGATGATCTTGAACGCTTCGGTCACTTTCTCTTTGGTCGCACCGCCACCCACGTCGAGGAAGTTGGCAGGCTCGGCCCCGTAAAGTTTGATGATGTCCATGGTGGCCATCGCAAGACCGGCGCCGTTCACCATGCAGCCGATCTCGCCATCCAGCGCGATATAGTTCAGGTCGTACTTGGAGGCTTCCAGTTCCTTGGGGTCTTCCTCGGTCGTGTCGCGCAGTTCGGCAATGTCGGGGTGGCGGTAGACCGCGTTGCCGTCAAAGCCCAGCTTGGCGTCGAGCACTTTCAGATCGCCACTGTCAGTCACGATCAGCGGGTTGATCTCCAGCATTTCCATGTCCTTCTCGATGAAGGCCTTATAGAGCTGGCCCATCAGCTTGACGCATTGCTTGACCTGACCGCCGGTCAGACCCAGCGAGAAGGCGATGCGACGACCGTGATAGGGCTGGTAGCCGGTGGCGGGATCAACCGAGAAGGACAGGATTTTCTCAGGCGTGGAGGCGGCGACCTCTTCGATGTCCATGCCGCCTTCGGTCGAGCACACGAAGGACACACGGCTGGTCTGGCGATCCACCAGCAGAGCGAGGTAAAGCTCGGTCTCGATGCCGGAACCGGCTTCGATATAGATGCGGTTGACCTGCTTGCCCGCCGGACCGGTCTGATGCGTCACAAGCGTGCGGCCCAGCATCTTCTTGGCTTCTTCGGCGGCTTCCTCGACGGACTTGGCCAAGCGTACCCCGCCCTTTTCACCTGCGTCGGACTCTTTGAAGCTGCCCTTGCCGCGCCCGCCCGCATGGATCTGCGCCTTGACGACCCAAAGTGGTCCGTCAAGCTCTCCGGCGGCGGTTTTGGCTTCGTCGGCGCGGGTGACGACATGTCCTTCTGACACCGGAGCGCCATAGCTGCGCAGAAGCGCTTTCGCCTGATATTCGTGGATGTTCATGAAAACTGTCCCGTGTGGCTGCGTTTGGGACTTTTTGGCGCGTGTGAGATGTGGATTTAAAGGGTTTTTTGCAGGAATGATGGAAAAACAGTCGTTTTTTGGCTTTTGTGATCACACGAAAAAAAGTGTGATCACAAAATAACATCGCGCCATGTTTCGATGATCCCGAAACCGGTTTGGACTGAATGATTCTGGCGGGAATGAAAAAATGCGCGCCCGTTGAGGGCGCGCATTGAAACTGCGCAATGGTGCGGTGGCGCTTAGGCCAGCGAGGCGTCGATTCCCTTGCAGGCCTCGACCAGACCTTTGACCGCGTTGACCGAATTGTCGAACATCGCCTGCTCGTCTTTGGTCATCTTGATATCGATAACACGTTCGACCCCACCCGCGCCGATCACCGTGGGCACGCCCACATACATGCCTTTGAGGCCAAGCGCGCCATCCACATGGGCTGCGCAGGGCAGCACGCGCTTCTGGTCTTTCAGGAACGCTTCGGCCATTTCGATGGCGGAGGTGGCTGGCGCGTAGAAGGCCGACCCGGTTTTCAGCAGGCCAACGATTTCGGCACCGCCGTCACGGGTGCGTTGCACGATCGCATCCAGATTCTCCTGCGTGGTCCAGCCCATCTTGACCAGATCGGGCAGCGGGATGCCTGCAACGGTCGAATAGCGGGTCAGCGGCACCATCGTATCGCCATGACCACCCAGAACAAAGGCGGTGACGTCTTTCATCGACACTTCGAACTCTTCGGCCAGGAAATGGCGGAAACGGGCGCTGTCCAACACGCCGGCCATGCCGCAGACCATATTGTGAGGCAGACCCGAGAACTCGCGCAGCGCCCAGACCATCGCGTCCAGCGGGTTGGTGATGCAGATGACGAAGGCGTTCGGCGCGTTGTCGCGGATGCCTTCGCCAACGGATTTCATCACCTTCAGGTTGATGCCCAGCAGATCATCGCGGCTCATGCCCGGTTTGCGCGGCACGCCGGCGGTCACGATGCAGACATCCGCACCGGCGATATCGGCATAGGACTGGGTGCCCTTGAGGCTGGCGTCAAACCCTTCGGAAGGGCCCGATTCGGCGATGTCCAGCGCCTTGCCTTCGGGAGTGCCCTCGGCGATGTCGAAAAGAACAACGTCGCCCAGCTCTTTCAGGGCTGCGAGGTGGGCAAGGGTGCCGCCGATCTGACCTGCGCCGATAAGCGCAATCTTGGGTCTGGCCATTGAAATGTCTCCACTTCCGAGATTGAAATCGCGGTTTTGCTAGTCGTTAATGCCGCCGCTTGCAAGTGTTCCGCGACGCGGCATGGGCGCGCGGGCGCTCTATCGCTTTGCGGGAGAGTGGGCTAAACCTCGGGCCGGGCAGTTCAATTTGGGATGGCGCGATGCCTGAGCTTGATCTCTGGTTTTTTGTGATCGCCATTCCGGCGGTGATGTTTGCGGGCTTTTCCAAGGGCGGGTTCGGGGGTGGTGTGGCCTTTGCCGGGTCCTCGATCCTGGCGCTTATACTGGAGCCGGGACAGGCGCTGGCGCTGATGTTGCCGCTGCTGATGCTGGTCGATGTGGCGACGCTGAAACCCTATTGGAGGCGCTGGAACACGCGCGATTCCTGGGTTCTGGTCCTCGGCGGGTTGCCGGGGGTCGCTCTTGGCGCGTGGCTCTACAAGGCGACCGATGCCGATCTGCTGCGTCTGCTGATCGGGAGTATTTCGGTGGGTTTCGTGATCTGGCACCTGTCACAAAGTCGCGGCTGGGTGCACGGTTTTCAGCAGCGCCTATCGGCATCGGCGGGGGTGTTTGCGGGGCTGGTTGCGGGGTTTACCAGTTTCGTCAGCCATGCGGGTGGGCCGCCCGCTGCGGTGTATCTGCTGTCTCAGCGTTTGGGAAAGACCGAATATCAGGCCAGCACGGTGATCGTGTTCTGGGTGATCAACTTCGCCAAGGCCATTCCTTATGCCTATCTTGGCCTGTTTTCGCTGGAAACGCTCTGGGCTGATTTCTTGCTGGCCCCCTTTGCGTTGCTGGGGGCCTGGCTGGGCGTGCGTGCGCATTGGCGGGTGCCAGAGCGGCTTTTCTTCTCGCTCGCCTATCTGCTGCTGACGATCACAGGATGCAAGCTGATCTGGGATGCGCTGTCCTGAACCGGGCGCCGCGCCTGAAACGCCGCGTGCCGCTTTTTTCAGGCCTTTTCGCCACGGGCCGGAATGGCCTCGGCCAAAGCCTCGTAAGACTGACCGGAAGCAACCAGACAGGTCATCCCGTTGGTCAGCGTGACGGTGATGGTCCAGGTTCCGGTGTCATCCGAGGCAAAGACCTCCATCACCGAGCCTTGCTGCACCAGCCCGATGCCACGGCGGCTCTCGCCGTATTTTTCGGACAGGCGGTCCAGCACCACCTCCCGAGGGGCGCAATTGCGTTGTTGGGCGTGCAGCTGCTGTGCGGCCAGCGCCATCAGGCCCAGCCCCATTGTCATCTTGATAAAGCCGCGTGTCATTGGGAACCTCACTGTTCTGAATGAATGAGAACAGGCTGCGCGACTGGCCCTGATGCCGGGTTAACGTCACGTTTCGGGCGGATGCAACGGGGGGGGGCTTGCTGCGCTGCGGCGAGAATTCACTTGAAGTTTCCGGCAAAAAATGCACCTCTCCGCGCAACAATATTGCTCAGGAGAGGCCTATGGACCAGCGCCAGCGACCTTATCGTTCCGTTCTGTACATCCCGGCATCGCGCGAGCGTGCCCTTGATAAAGCCAGAACGCTGCCCGTCGATGCCATCATCTTCGACCTTGAGGATGCAGTATCGGCCGACGAAAAGGATGCCGCCCGCGAAACGCTGAAATCCGCGCTGGCGCAGGGGGGTTATGGCAATCGGTTCCAGATCGTGCGAATCAACGGGCTGGGTACGCCTTGGGGCCGCGCCGATGCAGAAGCGGTGCGCGAGATGGGCGCTGATGTCGTTCTGGTTCCCAAAGTCGGGTCGTCGGCAGACGTGGATGCTGTGGCCGCAATCACCGGTGACATCCCGATCTGGGCGATGATGGAAACACCTCGCGGCATGCTCAACGCCGCGCAGATCGCGTCGCACCCGCTGATGTCGGGGTTTGTGATGGGAACCAATGATCTGGCCAAGGAGTTGCAGACCAACTTCCGCCCGGACCGCGAACCGCTGTTGACCTCGCTCGGCTTGTGCCTGCTGGCGGCCAAGGCCGAAGGGCTGGTCATCATCGACGGCGTCTATAACGCGTTCAAGGATGTGGACGGGCTGGGCGTCGAGTGCCAGCAGGGCCGCGATATGGGCTTCGATGGCAAGACGCTGATCCACCCGGCGCAGGTCGATATGGCAAATACCGCTTTTGCTCCCTCAGAAGGTGACATCGATCTAGCCCGCCGCCAGATCGCGGCCTTTGAGGAAGTTCACGCCCAGGGGCAGGGCGTCGCCGTGGTTGATGGCAAGATCGTCGAGAACCTGCATGTTGCAACCGCCCGTGAAATTCTGGCAAAAGCCGAGGCAATTCAGGTCTTGCAAGCGGAGAGCTAGCTTATGGGTTTTGTCCTTTTGGTCCTTGGTCTGGCGCTCTGGTGGGGCGCGCATCTTTTCAAACGTCTGATGCCAGAGCAGCGGCAGGCGATGGGGGACAAAGGGAAAGGCGTTGTGGCTCTTGGATTGCTGTTGGCGATCATCCTGATGGTGATCGGTTTCCGCATGACTCCGTTCATCCATGTGTGGGCACCACCCAGCTTCCTTGTGCATGTCAACAACCTGCTGGTGCTGATCGCGATCTGGATGATGAGCCCCGCAGGCCAGAAAGGCCGCCTATTGAACAATGTGCGCCATCCGATGCTGACGGGTTTTGGCCTCTGGGCGATCGCGCATCTACTGGTGAACGGTGATCTGGCTGGCATGATCCTGTTTGGCGGGCTTTGGGCCTGGTCAATTGTCGAGAAAGTCGTGATCAACCGGGCCGAGCCGCAATGGGTGCCGGGCGAACCCGGAACGCTGGCCAAGGACGGCATGTTCTTTGCGGGCTCGGTTGTTCTGCTGCTTGTTATCGGCTTGATCCATGGCTGGATCGGCCCGTGGCCCTTTGGTGGCTGAAGGAACACTCTGATGCCTTTGCTCTATCGCCTTCTGACCGAGGAAGACACCTCGGCCTTTTGTCACAAAGTCAGCGCCGCATTGGCCAAGGGCTGGGACCTGCATGGCGATCCGTCTTACGCCTATGACCACGCAAGCGGCAAGATGCGCTGCGCGCAGGCGGTCACAAAACAGATCGAGGGGAACTACACCCCGGACACGAAGCTAGGTGAACAATAATGAGCAAGACCAATTCGGGCTTTTTCTTTGAGGATTACAGCGTCGGGCAGACGTTGCAACACGCGGTGCCGCGCACCGTTTCGGGGGGCGAACGGGCGCTCTACCATGCGCTCTATCCGGCGCGCCATGCGCTCTATTCTTCGGACAGTTTTGCACAGGCCTGCGGGTTGCGGGCCAGCCCGATTGACGATCTGGCGGCGTTCCACGTGGTCTTCGGCAAGACGGTACCCGATATCTCGCTGAACGCGGTGGCCAATCTGGGCTATGCCGAGGGGCGCTGGCTGAAACCGGTCTGGGCGGGCGATACGCTGCGCTCGGAATCCGAGGTCATCGGGTTGAAGCAGAATTCAAACGGCAAGACCGGTGTGGTTTATGTGCGCACGCGCGGGCTGAACCAGCATGGCGAGGTGGTGCTGGAATATTGCCGCTGGGTGATGGTGCGCAAAAAGAACCTGGAAGCCCCCGCGCCCGAGACCGTGCTGCCGGAACTCAGCAAGGTCATCCCTGCCGATCAGCTTGTGGTGCCTGCGGGGCTGGATTTCTCGAACTATGACTTTGCGCTGGCGGGCGAGTCGCACCGCTGGGGCGACTACGCGGTCGGCGAAAAGATCGACCATGTGGACGGAGTGACCATTGAAGAAGCCGAGCACATGATGGCCACGCGGCTGTGGCAGAACACGGCCAAAGTGCATTTCGATCTGACCGTGCGGCCCGAGGGGCGCCTGATCTACGGCGGGCACGTGATTTCACTGGCGCGCACGCTCAGCTTCAATGGTCTGGCCAATGCGCAGATGATCGTGGGTTTGAATGCCGGGGCGCATGCCAATCCCTGCATGGCGGGCGACACGGTCCGGGCCTGGTCCGAAGTGCTGGAAAAGGCCGAAACCGACACGCCCGGCGTGGGTGCGATTCGACTGCGGCTGGTTGCCACCAAGGGCGGCGAGCCATTCCAGCTCAGAACAGAAGAGGGCCGCTATTGTCCCGAAGTGCTGCTTGATCTGGACTATTGGGCGCTGATGCCAATCTAGGAGCGAAGGCGCGCCAATCTGACAGGCTTTTGACTACACGCACGAAATTTCGTGCTAGGCTCAAACCATGTTCGGATTGCGCGCCTTCGCACTGACAACATTCATCTCGACTCCGGCGCTGGCATGTGATCTGGCGTTGGCGCTGGCGGTGGATGTGTCCGGGTCGGTTGATTCTCAGGAATACCGCATCCAGATGGACGGGCTGGCCCATGCACTGCGCGACCCGATCATCTCTGAGGCGCTGGTGCGGGGGCAGGCGCAGCTTATGCTGATTCAATGGACCGGTTCGTCGCGCCAGCAGGTCACCATCCCATGGACCACGATCGACAGCTTCGATGCGATTGACCGGTTCGCCGATGCCGTCGCTGCGGATAAGCGGGTCTGGCGCAACTTTTCGACCGCGATTGGAGAGGCGTTGGCCACAACCATGGACCGGTTTGATGAGGTGGCCACCTGCAAGCGGCATCTTATCGATCTGTCGGGCGATGGCATGTCGAACGAAGGGATTGAACCCACCAGCCTGCGCGCCGATCTTGCCGCGCGCAACATCACGGTCAATGCCATCGCCATCGAGCAGAGCGAGCCTGACCTGACGGCCTATTTCTTCGAGAACGTGATCATGGGGGATGGCGCATTTGTGGTCACAGCCGGGGGATTTCACGACTATCCAGAACGGATCAGGAAGAAATTGCTGCGCGAAGTGACTGAACAGACCGCTGCAGCGCAGTGAAATAAGATTCGTTTTCTTTCAATGCGGTCTGGGTGAATTGACCACGCCGTTGATCTTGCGCGCAACCTGTGATCACAGCAATTGGATGTGTGATCACAAATCCGAGAAACACAGCGTTTGTGACAAAAAACACGGACGGTTTGCGCTCGCAGCAGGTGACAGGCGGGAAAAATCCGCTAAAACCGATGCAGCTAACGGAAAGGAGCCATCATGGCAGATGTCAACAGGGGCAACCGCCCTCTTTCGCCGCATCTGACGATCTATCGTCCGCAGCTGACCTCCGTGACCTCGATCCTGACGAGGATCACCGGCAACGCGCTGATCGTTGCGGCGCTGCTGATTGTCTGGTGGTTTCTGGCCGCTTCAACCTCTCCCGAAGCGTTTGCCCGCGCGGATTGGTGGGTCACCTCGCTATTGGGCGATGTGGTCATGGCGTTGTCGCTCTGGGCGATCTGGTATCATACGCTGGCCGGTATCCGGCACCTGATCTGGGACAATGCGCTGGGGCTGGATATTCCCGTGGCCGAAAAACTGGGCTGGGCGGTCGTGATCGGCTCGTTTGTTCTGACCCTCATCACTCTCATCGTCGTCGCGTAAGGAGGCCCCTGATGCGTTATCTTACCGACCGCAAGCGGGCCGATGGCCTTGGTTCCGCAAAAACCGGCACCGCACATTTCTGGTCCATGAAAGTCAGTGCGGTTGCGCTGCTGTTTCTGGTTCCCCTTTTCATCTTCACATTCGGTCCAATGCTGGGACAGCCGCATGACGCGGTGATCGCCTATTACAGCAAACCGTTCCCCGCCATTGTTGCCGTGCTGACCTTGATCGTGGGCTTCAAGCATTTTGCCGAGGGCGCGCAGGTTCTGATCGAGGACTATGTTCACGGGCTGGCCCAAAAGATCCTGATCATTCTGGTCATCTGCCTTTCTTATGCAGCAGCCGCAGCGGGCGTTTTCGCCATCGCGCGTATTGCTCTTTGACGCGCCATAGGAGTTCAACACATGGCTGCTTATGAATACGAGACGCATGAATATGACGTCGTTGTGGTTGGTGCCGGTGGTGCCGGGTTGCGTGCTACGCTGGGCATGGCCGAGCAGGGGTTGCGCACCGCGTGCGTGACCAAGGTATTCCCGACCCGCTCGCACACTGTCGCGGCGCAGGGCGGGATTGCGGCGTCGCTGTCCAACATGGGGCCCGACCACTGGCAGTGGCACATGTATGACACCGTCAAGGGATCAGACTGGCTGGGCGACACTGACGCGATGGAATACCTCGCGCGTGAGGCGCCCAAGGCGGTCTATGAGCTGGAGCATTACGGTGTGCCCTTCAGCCGGACCGAAGAGGGCAAGATCTATCAGCGTCCCTTTGGCGGCCACACCACTGAATTTGGCGAAGGGCCCCCAGTGCAGCGCACCTGTGCGGCTGCCGACCGGACCGGTCACGCTATTCTGCATACGCTCTATGGGCAAAGCCTTAAGAACAACGCTGAGTTCTATATCGAGTTCTTCGCCATTGACCTGATCATGTCCGAAGACGGGCAGTGTCAGGGTGTCGTCTGCTGGAAGCTGGACGATGGCACGATGCATGTCTTCAACGCCAAGATGGTGGTTCTGGCCACGGGCGGATATGGCCGCGCCTATTTCAGCGCAACGTCGGCCCATACCTGCACCGGGGACGGTGGCGGTATGGTGGCGCGCGCTGGTCTGGCTATGCAGGACATGGAATTCGTTCAGTTCCACCCGACCGGGATTTATGGCTCGGGCTGCCTGATCACCGAGGGCGCGCGCGGCGAGGGTGGATACCTCACCAATTCCGAGGGCGAACGGTTTATGGAGCGCTATGCGCCCCATTACAAGGACCTCGCACCTCGCGACTATGTATCGCGCTCGATGACGATGGAAATCCGCGAAGGGCGGGGCGTAGGCAAGGATGGCGATCACATCCACCTGAATCTCAGCCACCTGCCCGCCGAGGCGCTGCATGAGCGTCTGCCGGGCATTTCGGAAAGCGCCAAGATTTTTGCCGGTGTTGATGTCACCAAGGAACCGATCCCGGTTCTGCCGACGGTGCATTACAATATGGGCGGTATTCCGACCAACTACTGGGGCGAGGTGCTGAATCCGACCAAGGATGACCCGACTGCGCTGGTGCCCGGCCTGATGGCTGTGGGCGAGGCGGGCTGTGCTTCGGTGCATGGGGCGAACCGCCTGGGCTCAAACTCATTGATCGACCTTGTGGTCTTTGGCCGTGCTGCTGCGATCCGCGCGGGCAAGGTCGTTGATCCCGAGGCGCCGAACCCGGTTCTCAATCAGGCTTCGGTGGACAAGGCGTTCGACCGGTTCGACAGCATCCGCAACGCAAGCGGCGCAGTGCCGACCGCCGAACTGAGGCTTGAAATGCAGCGCACCATGCAGGCGGACGCAGCGGTGTTCCGAACCTCGAAAACAATGGCCGAAGGCGTCGAGAAGATGACGGCAATTGCGGCCAAGATGGACGATCTGCATGTCACGGATCGCTCGTTGGTCTGGAACAGCGATCTTATGGAAAGCCTAGAATTGACCAACCTGATGCCCAACGCGCTGGCCACCATTGTCGGCGCCGAGGCGCGCAAGGAATCCCGCGGCGCCCATGCGCATGAGGATTTCACCACCCGCGATGATGAGAACTGGCGGGTCCACACCGTCTCTCGGATCGAGGGCAACAAGGTTGACCTCAGTTATCGTCCGGTGATTGTTGACCCGCTCAGCACCGAAGCCGAAGGCGGCATCAATCTGGAAAAAATCGCGCCCAAGGCGCGGACCTTCTAAGGAGAGGATGACATGGTACAACTGACCCTCCCCAAGAACAGCCGCATCACCACGGGTAAAACCTGGCCCAAGCCCGAAGGCGCGACCAATGTGCGCAAGTTCCAGATCTATCGCTGGAACCCGGATGACGGGAAGAACCCGAGCGTCGATACCTATTTCCTGAACATGGATGAATGCGGCCCGATGGTTCTGGACGCGCTCATCAAGATCAAGAATGAGATCGACCCGACGCTGACTTTCCGCCGGTCCTGCCGCGAGGGCATCTGCGGATCCTGCGCGATGAACATCGACGGTATCAATACGCTGGCCTGTATCTATGGCATGGATGAGATCAAGGGCGATGTGAAAATCTATCCCCTGCCGCATATGCCGGTAGTCAAGGACCTGATCCCGGACCTGACCCATTTCTATGCCCAGCATGCCTCAATCATGCCGTGGCTGGAAACCAAGACCAACCGCCCGGCAAAAGAGTGGAAGCAATCCATCGAAGACCGCAAGAAGCTGGACGGTCTCTACGAATGCGTGATGTGTGCCTCCTGCTCGACCTCCTGCCCGTCTTATTGGTGGAATGGGGATCGCTATCTCGGCCCTGCAGCGCTGCTGCACGCCTATCGCTGGATCATCGACAGCCGGGATGAAGCCACTGGCGAGCGGCTGGACGAGTTGGAAGACCCCTTCAAGCTCTATCGCTGTCACACCATCATGAACTGCGCAAAAACCTGTCCCAAGGGCCTGAACCCGGCCAAGGCAATTGCCGAGATCAAGAAGATGATGGTTGAACGCACGGTCTGATCTATAGAACCGGGACCTCTTTGAACCCCTAGCGCTTGCGCTGGGGGTTTTTGGTTGAATACGGCGCTGCGTTACGGATGCAAACAACGCATGCCCAGATTGCAAAGAGGTGGGGTGAAATCCGCGATCCGTCGTCTTATCCTGTTGTCAGGGAGGGTGTGGCACCAAAGGATCGGATCATGAAACTCTCCGAAACCCCCAAAACAACGGCGCAAGAAGCGCTGGACTATCTTGAAGAAGCCTGGGCCTATTACTGCCCTGTGCGGGTCGTGCCAGACCTGGACAAGCGTGAGCCGGAGTTGTTCGAATACGCCAACGCTGCCTGATTGTGCTTTCTGTCGGGCGCACAGGTTTGCCTTACAAACCGTAGAAGAGTAGAGATCGGGAATGCCCGTTCTCTTGTTATTGCTCGGCCTTGCGGTCTTTGTCTATTTCTTCTGGAGGTCCAGAACGACCAGCCTGACCCGAGATTGCCGCTGGCGCGAGCATCGCAGCGAGGACCTGTGGCGGTGCAGCGCCTGCGGTGCTGAGCAGAAAGGGTTGGACGAACCGAAAGCCTGCCTCAGGCAATAAGGCTTGCATCTTGCGGCGCAGTCTGGCCCTTTCCCGATGGGAGAGGGCTCAAAATGACTAAAACACCAGAAGATGCCGATGCGCGCCGCGCCGTAGCGCCGGTGATCTGCTATCCGAATGATACGTTGCCAGCGCCGGATCTGGCGCTTTACGCGCAAGCCCGGCAAGGCGCGCGGAAAGTCAGTGAAACGCTGGTTCCGCCGCGCGACGCGGGTTGTTTCGAGGTGCCAGCCGGTCATTTCTTTCGCATCACAAGTGTCGAGGGGCCGCAGGTTGGCGATCTGAACCTGTGGAACGTGTCAGATCTGTCCGAGCGTTTCTACTCCGGCAAGACCCGCGCGCTGCATGGCACGCATCTGACCACGGGCGAGCGCATGTGGAGCAGCTTTCCCTATCTCCGGCCCATGGCCACGATCGCGTCAGATACGCTGGGCTGGTATGGCATCGACAGTTTTGGCGGCTCGGTGCATGACGTGATCGGCACGCGCTGTGATCCTTATACCGGCAATCTGCTGGCGGGCACGCAGTACCATCATTGTTGCCACTCCAACCTGACCCGCGCCCTTGCGGATCACCTGGGTGTTTCGCCCGAAAAGGCCGAGCCATATGTGCATGATGTGTTGAATGTCTTCATGTGCACCGGGTTCACCCGCGACACCGGCCAGTACTTCATGAAAGCCTCGCCGGTGCGCCCGGGGGACCATCTGGAGTTCTTTGCCGAGATTGATCTGCTGGGCGGGCTCAGCGCCTGCCCCGGTGGGGATTGCTCGGCAGAACATTCTTCGGATGTCGCTGCCTGTTATCCGCTGTTGGTTGAGGTCTATGCGCCTGCAGAAGGCGTGTTGGAGGCTTGGTCCCCACCGGAACCCAACGGCTATGACCGGTCACATGGCTGGGGTCAGGGCAGCTGAGCCGCCCTGACATTTGTTCATGAGGCGAAGGCGGCCTCTAGAGCGATCTCGACCATGTCGCCGAAACTGCTCTGGCGCTGATCGCTAGGCAAGGCCTCACCCGTGAGCAGGTGATCGGACACGGTCAGAACCGCCAGCGCACGGCATTTGTGCCGGGCCGCCAGATTGTAGAGTTCTGCCGCTTCCATCTCGACGCCCAGGATGCCATGGCGCACCATCTGATCATTCAGGTCGGGGCGCTCGTCATAGAACACGTCCGAAGAATAGATGCCGCCGACATGGGTGGGGGTGCCTTTTGCTTCCGCTGCTTCAGTGGCTGCCTTGAGAAGGCTCCAATCCGCGCAGGGGGCAAAGTTCAACTCCCGGAAAATGCCCCGCGACGGCGTGCTGAGTGTTGACGCCGTCATCGCAAGGATCACATCACGCAACCCCACATCCTGCTGCATCGCGCCGCAGGAGCCGATCCGGATCAGGGTCTTGGCCTCATAGGTGCTGATCAGCTCGTTCACGTAAATGGAAAGCGACGGCATTCCCATGCCGCTGCCCTGAATGGTAACGGAATGGCCGTTCCATTCGCCGGTAAAACCCAGCATTCCACGTACGTCATTTACTTGCCGTACATTATCCAGGAACGTTTCCGCCGCCCATTTCGCGCGCAGCGGATCGCCCGGTAATAGAACCGTCTCGGCAATTTCGCCCGGTTTTGCACCGATGTGAATTGTCATCGTGAGACTTTGTTAATTCAGATTTCCAGATCGGATATATCGGCCCCTGAGGTCAGGGCGTCGTGAATCCATTGCGGCTTGCGACCGCGCCCGGTCCAGGTCTGTTCCGGGTTGGCCGGGTTGCGATACTTGGCGACGGCCTTGGTACCTTTGGTTGATTTCCTGGTATCACTTTGAAGTTCGGACAAGGAGAAGCCGAATTCAGCCGCTGCTTTCTCGGCCGCGATCAACGCGTCTTTTCTTTCCTTTTGCTCGGCGGTTTTGATCGCCTTTTCGACGTCGGACTGCAATTTCAGCAATTCCTTGCGTGACATCGCTTTCAGATCCATCCCCATTTCTGTCTCCTTTGAAACTCAAAAAAATAGCGTGGCGCTACAGCGCCACACTAGTGGTTTCAATGACGTTGTTCAGCGCCATTTTCAAGGAAATTCTAAAAAGTCTAGGCCGCTATTTGATTTGGATCGGCTAAGCTGACTATATCAGCCATAATCGAATTCAATTCGAAGTCTTTCGGCGTATAGATTTTGGCAACACCGACAGCTTTGAGTTTTTCAGCATCCTCGTCGGGAATAATGCCACCCACCACGACCGGAATGTGCCCCAGCCCTTCGTCCCGCATCCGCTGCATAACCTCTTCGACCAGCGGCAGGTGGCTGCCGGACAGTATCGACAGGCCGACCACATGGGCATCGTCCTCGATCGCGGCGGCAACGATTTCCTCGGGTGTCATGCGAATGCCGTCATAGGAGATATCCATGCCGCAGTCGCGGGCGCGGAAGGCGATCTGCTCGGCGCCGTTGGAATGGCCGTCAAGGCCCGGCTTGCCGACCAGAAACTTGAGCCGGCGCCCCAGCTTGTCGCTGACCGCATCCACCTCGCTGCGGAGGTCTTCGAGCCCTTCCGTCTTGTTCGAGACCGAGCGCGAGACGCCGGTAGGGCCGCGATAGGTGCCAAAAGCCTGACGCATTTCTTCGGCCCATTCCCCGGTGGTGACCCCTGCCTTGGCGGCCCGGATGGAGGGTCCCATGATATTGCCGCCGGACCGCGCGGTCTCGCGCAATGCGGCCAGGGCTTCTTTCACCGCATTGCTGTCGCGGCCACCGCGCCACTCGTCAAGGCGAGCGATCTGTTCCTGTTCCACAGCCGGATCAACGGTCATGATGCCGCCATCCTCGGTTTCCAGAGGCGAGGGCTCGCCCTCGGTCCATTTGTTCACGCCGATGACGATTGTCTCGTTGCGCTCGATCCGGTTCAGACGCTCGGCATTGGCATCAACCAGGCGGGACTTCATGTATTCGATCGAGGCAACCGCGCCACCCATGCCGTCCAGATTGTCCAACTCGGCGCGCGCGCCGTCCTTCAGCGCTGCAACCTTGGCATCGACCGCCGGGTTGCCATCGAAAAGATCGCCATATTCCAACAGATCGGTCTCATAGGCCAGAATCTGCTGCATGCGCATCGACCATTGCTGGTCCCAGGGGCGCGGCAGGCCCAGAGCCTCGTTCCAGGCAGGCAGTTGCACCGCACGGGCGCGCGCCTTTTTCGAAAGCGTCACCGCCAGCATTTCGATCAGGATGCGGTAAACGTTGTTTTCCGGCTGCTGCTCGGTCAGCCCCAGCGAATTCACCTGCACGCCATAACGGAAGCGGCGGAATTTAGGGTCGGCGACCCCATACCGCGTTTCGCAAATTTCATCCCACAGTTCGACAAAGGCCCGCATCTTGCACATTTCGGTGACAAAGCGGATGCCGGCATTTACGAAGAAGGAAATCCGACCCACCATAGCCGGAAAGTCTTCGGCGGGAACGCGCGGCTTCAACTCGTCCAGCACCGCCTGCGCTGTGGCCAACGCAAAGGCCAGTTCCTGCTCGGGCGTCGCGCCGGCCTCTTGCAAATGATAGGAACACACATTCATCGGGTTCCATTTCGGCACGTTCTCGTAACAGTACTCGGCCACGTCGGCGATCATCTTCAGAGACGGTTTTGGCGGACAGATATAGGTGCCGCGGCTCAGATATTCCTTGATCAGATCGTTTTGGACCGTGCCCTGCAGCTTTGAGACATCTGCGCCCTGTTCCTCGGCCACGGCAACATAAAGAGCCAGCAGCCAGGGCGCCGTCGCGTTGATCGTCATCGAGGTGTTCATCTGTTCCAGTGGAATCTGATCGAACAGCGTGCGCATATCGCCCAGATGGCAAACCGGGACGCCAACCTTGCCCACCTCGCCGCGCGCCAGCACATGGTCGCTGTCATAGCCGGTTTGTGTCGGCAGGTCGAAGGCGACCGAAAGGCCCGTCTGGCCTTTGGACAGGTTGCTGCGATACAGCGCATTCGAGGCCTTGGCGGTGGAATGACCGGCATAGGTGCGAATGAGCCAGGGGCGGTCTTTCTGCGGCTGCGTCATTTTGGGACCTCGCGATCAGATAGGGCAATAAAGTTTCACGAGATTGGGGTAGATCGCAATTTTCGGTCAATGTCAATTCGCTGCGTTGCGGCGCAGCCCGGCAAATCGTTAGATTGTAGCGGATATCGTTTGGTGGCAGTTTGGCGGCATGACTGAAACCATCGAGATGCCGCTCTGGCTGTTGCTGCTGATTCTGGGCTTCGCCATTGTGGCCGCTCTGGACAAGGTCATGTTGCCCTCGGTCAGGTGGTTCTTTCGTCGCCGACTTGAACGGGCCGTGGCGCGGCTGAACCAGCAGCTGACACGTCCGATCCAGCCTTTCAAGCTGATGCGGCGGCACGACATGATGCAACGCATCATTTTCGACCCCGAGGTCGGGCGGGCGGTACAGGCCCACGCGCATCAGCATGGCATCCCCGAGGCTGTCGCATCGGAAACCGCCCGGAAATATGCCCGCGAAATCGTCCCGTCCTTTTCGGCTTTCGCCTATTTTTCTTTTGCGATCCGCGCCGCGCGGCTGATCAGCAACGCGCTGTTCCGGGTCCGGTTGTCCTATGCGGATGCTGACGCGCTGCGCGCTATCCCGGAAGATACGACGGTTGTTTTTGTGATGAACCACCGCAGCAACATGGATTATGTGCTGGTGACCTATCTGGCCGCGGATCAGTCCGCGCTGTCTTATGCGGTGGGCGAGTGGGCGCGGGTCTGGCCGCTGAGCCGCCTGATCCGCGCCATGGGCGCCTATTTCATCCGGCGCAAATCGCGCAGTGACCTCTATCGCAAGGTTCTGTCCTGTTATGTACGACATGCGACTGAGGCGGGCGTGACCCAGGCGATCTTTCCCGAAGGCGGGTTGAGCCTGACCGGCGGAATGGGCCCACCCAAGCTTGGTCTTTTGAAGTACATGATCGACGCCGCAGAAGAGAGTGGCCGAGACGTGGTCTTTGTGCCGGTCGCGATCAACTATGATCGGGTGCTGGAAGATACCATCCTGACCGCTGCCGCCAGCCGCAATGAGCGGCGCTTTCGGGCGCGGATCGGAGTTATCTTTGCCTGGGTGCTGAAACAGATCTGGCAGCGCATTCTGGGTCGATTCCGCCGCTTTGGGTTCGCGGCGGTGAGTTTCGGAGAGCCGGTCTCGCTGGGCAGTTTCAAGGCCAGGTCGGATCGTGACCTGACAATTCCGCTGGCCCGGGACCTGTCGCGCCGGATCGGTTCACTTGTGCCGGTGCTGCCGGTGCCACTCGCCGCATGGCTGATGCAAAAACATGGCGAGATGACCCTTGAGGATGTGGTGGCTGAATTCCGGCGCATCATCCCGGCTCTTGCGGGCGGGCCGGCTATTCTGCCGGACGAAGATATCGCGACCGAGGCAAAGGACGCGCTGGAGCAATTGGTGGATCGTCGGATGTTGAAATTCGATGGCGGGCGTTATCGTGTGTCAGGTGATCGTGTCGATCTTCTGGCGTATTACGCCTGTTCTGTAGCGGACCGTCTGGAGGCGGGTCCGCTTGATTCTGCAACTGCAGAAGAAAATGCTGCATCCGCAAGGTCATAAAATTACAAATACCGGCCAAAATTGGTTGCAATGTTGCGTATCTGTGCATATCCCTTGCTAAACCCGCGATTCTGCATCGCGGCAAAGGCGAACAAAGGAGGCCAGCATGGCTTTGGACACAAACAACGGCTCGGCGGCCTACGAAGCGCCGGAAAAAGACCTGTATGAAATGGGGGAAATCCCTCCGATGGGCTATGTCCCCAAGCAGATGTATTCCTGGGCGATCCGCAAGGAGCGGCATGGCGAACCCAATACGGCCATGCAGCAGGAAGTGGTAGACGTGCCCGAACTGGGCAGCCATGACGTGCTGGTGCTGGTTATGGCGGCGGGCGTCAACTACAATGGTGTCTGGGCCGCGCTGGGTCAGCCGATCAGCCCTTTTGACGGCCATGGCGAGCCTTATCACATAGCGGGGTCCGATGCCTCCGGTATCGTCTGGGACGTGGGCGACCGGGTGAAGAACTGGAAGGTCGGCGACGAGGTGGTCATCCATTGCAATCAGGACGATGGCGACGACGAAGAATGCAACGGCGGCGATCCGATGTTCTCGCCCAGCCAGCGCATTTGGGGCTATGAAACCCCCGACGGCTCCTTTGCCCAGTTCACCCGCGTGCAGGCGCAGCAGCTCATGCCCCGCCCCAAGCACCTAAGCTGGGAAGAGGCGGCGTGTTACACGCTGACGCTGGCCACGGCCTATCGGATGCTGTTTGGCCACCACCCTCACGACCTGAAGCCGGGCCAGAACGTTCTGGTCTGGGGCGCGTCGGGTGGTCTGGGCTCTTATGCGATCCAGCTGATCAACACTGCCGGTGCAAATGCAATCGGCGTGATCTCGGACGAGGACAAGCGCGACTTTGTGATGGGCTTGGGCGCCAAGGGCGTGCTGAACCGTAAGGATTTCAACTGCTGGGGCCAGCTGCCGAAGGTTGGCAGCCCCGAATATGCGACCTGGTTCAAAGAGGCGCGCAAATTCGGCAAGGCGATCTGGGATATCACCGGCAAGGGCAACAATGTCGACATGGTGTTCGAACATCCCGGCGAGGCGACCTTCCCGGTGTCCAGCTTTGTCTGCAAAAAGGGCGGCATGGTCGTGATCTGCGCCGGCACCACCGGTTTCAACCTGACCTTTGACGTCCGCTATGTCTGGATGCACCAGAAACGCCTGCAGGGCTCGCATTTCGCCCATCTCAAGCAGGCGGCAGCGGCCAACAAGCTGATGCTGGAACGTCGTCTTGACCCCTGCATGTCAGAGGTCTTTACTTGGGCCGACCTGCCCGAGGCGCATATGAAGATGATGCGCAACGAGCACAAGCCTGGCAACATGTCGGTTCTGGTTCAAGCGCCCAAGACCGGACTGCGGACCTTGGAAGAGGTTCTGGAAGCCGGGCGTTAACCGGACACGAGGGCAATCGCCACTACAAAGGTCAGCGAATCACACGGATGATTCGCTGACTTTTTTTGTGGAGCGGGTGCGAAAATGTACTTCAATAACTTAGAAAACTTCCCCTCACTATTTCTGGGGAGTGGAAAGCAGCGAATTTCCTAACAAAATCGACACATGCTATAGTTGAAATTAACACTTCGTTAACGGTTGAGGGGAGAGTGTAATGGCAAGAAACGATTGGATCCTTGATGTGCTGGCGGATCTCAAGACGTTCGCATCGGCAAACGGGCTGGAGACCCTTGCCGAGCATCTGGGGGACACCCAGCTGATTGCGGCCGTCGAGATCGCCAAGCTTGAGGACGAGCCTAAGACACGGGTAGATGTACAGGAAAGCCGATTTGAGCCCCATTTTGGAGGAGTTGGACGCCACTGAAGGGCTTGATGGGCTGCAGGCCGTATCCATCGGTCTGCGTGATGCGCTGGAGATAGATCACATCGTCTATCACTGGGTGGACAGCGCGGGGGAACAATACGGGTGCGGCACCTATCCTGCGGATTGGATTCAACGCTATATCGACAAGGAGTATCTGCGCGTAGATCCGGTCATTGTCGGCTGCTTTCAGCGTTTTCACCCGGTCGATTGGAAAGCTGTCGACTGGTCCGGGAAAGCGGCCAGGGTGTTCTTGGCCGATGCGCTAAAAAACGGCGTCGGGAACCAGGGGTATTCGATCCCTGTACGGGGGCCGAGCGGGCAGTTCGCCCTGTTCACGGCCAACCACAATTGCAGCGATGAAGAATGGTCGGAGTTCAAGGAAACCTATGGCCACGACCTGATCCTGATTGCCCATTACTTCAATCGCAAAGCACTTGATTTCGAAGAAAACCGCAGCCCGCAACCGGTGCGGGCCCTGTCGCCGCGCGAGGTGGACGCACTGACCTTCTTGGCCTTGGGGTATAGCCGCGCGCAGGTTGCCCATTCTCTGTCGATCTCCGAGCATACACTGCGGGTCTATATCGAGAGCGCGCGCTTCAAGCTGGGGGCGCTCAATACAACCCATGCGATAGCAAAGGCGTTGAGCCAGGGATTGATCGTTATGTAGCGTGCAGCCTGCTGCAGTTTATTGCGCCGCCCGCTTCGGTGACCAGATATTAACCATTCTTACGTACTCCCTTTGTTCCAGATTTCGGACGACAAGGGGAAGTCAAATGCTACGTTATCTTTATGCTGATCAGCTGCATCAACATCGCGATCTGGCACGCGCAATGTTCCAAGACCGGGCAGATCAATTCAAAACAAGGCTCGGCTGGGAAGTTTCGGTTGATGAAAACGGCGAGGAGCGGGACCAGTACGATGCGCTCAATCCGCTTTATGTCATCTGGGAAAATGCCGAAGGGGGCCATGGGGGGTCCATGCGTTTTCTGCCCACAACCGGCCCGGTCATGGTTAACGATATTTTTGGCCATTTGACCGGTGGCGCACCGATCTGCAGCCCGCTGATCTGGGAATGCACGCGATTCTGCCTGTCGCGTGATGCTGATAGCCGGGTGGCTGCCGCCCTGATGCTGGGGGGCGGAGAGATCATGACCGGCTTTGGCATCAAGCATTTTGCTGGTGTCTTCGATGCACGCATGGTGCGCATCTACAAAGCCATCGGATCTTCGCCGGAAATCCTCGGGTCCGAGGGGGAAGGACGCGACCGGATTTCCGTCGGGTTGTGGGAGTTCACCGAAGAGGCGCGCAACAAGGTGGCAACACGGGCCGACATCCCGCTGGACCTGTCCCGGCTCTGGTTCACGCGCGCTTTCGGCTCGACAGGCCAGCACCGGTTCGCACAAACTGCCTGACATCGCAGCAAAGCTGCCTGCCGCGTCTGGTGATCTGCTGGGCGCGGCGATAGGGTCGCGGCATGAGCAGTGCCGAAGTTACATTTTCCGACGATCAGGCCGTCGCCTTTGACAGCGTGGCAGAGATGTTGCGCCACGCGGGCGTCGATCTTGATGAAGAAACGCTTCGCTTGTCGTCGGGCGCGGAAAGCTCGGGCGTCATGGCCGTGGTGGGCAAGGCCGGGTCGGGGAAAACCCTCCTGCTCGCCGAACTCTACAAGGCGCTGGAGGCGGCCGGTGTTCATGTCGTGTCGGGCGATTTCGAAAGCCGTAAGGCGCGTGAGCGCCGCACCCTGGCAATCCTGGCGCCGACCAACAAGGCTGCAAGCGTGCTGCGCCTGCGTGGTGTGCCCGCGACAACCATTCACCGCATTCTCTATACCCCGGTCTATGACCCGGAATATGAGCGCATCGCTGAGTGGCTGGCGGGCAATGGCGAGCGCCCCGAGATCGAGGGGCTGAGCGACGAGGCGCTGGACCGTGCCGCCGCGTTTTATGAGCGCAACAAGTCCATTCCCGGCGCGCTGGCCGCGGCGGGCCTGCGTGGCTCGGATTTTATCACTGGCTGGAAGCGCCGGGATGAGCCGCTGGATATCGGTTTTGTTGATGAGGCCTCGATGCTGGATGACCGGCAGTTCGACGACCTCAAGGAGATTTTTCCGACTCTGCTGCTGTTTGGTGATCCGGCGCAGCTTGCACCGGTGAATCAGTCGGGCTCGATGGTGTTTGACGGGCTGCCGGAGCCGCGCAAGCTGAACCTGCAGCGTGTTCACCGGCAAGAAGCCGATAACCCGATCCTGGACCTGGCCCATGCGCTGGCTGATCCCACCTTGGGCTTCCAGGACTTCGAGGACATGATCCAGGACACGGCCCGGCGCGATGATCGAGTGGTCTGGGGCGCACGGGTCGAAGTGGGCTTGATGGCCCGCAGCCCGGTACTGGTCTGGCGCAACGCCACGCGCATCCGCCTGATCAATGCGTTCCGCACGGTCCATGGTGCCCCGGAAGAAGCGCTGCTGGAGGGTGAGCCGCTGATCTGCGACGGGATCGAATTGCCCCTCAAGCATCGCAAGAAACGACTGGATCTCGAAGCGCGGGGGCTGATCAAGGGCGCGCAGGTTATCTATCTGGGGCCGGGGCGGAAACCGGGGTTTTCAAAGCTGCACGTTATCGGGGCCGAAGAGCCGCAGGTGAGCGCCGCTTCGATCGTGAAGATCGAAAAACCTGACGAGGAAGAACCCTTCATCCCCTTTGCCGCGCGCATGGGGGCGACCTTTTTGCATGGCGCGGCGGTCACGATCCACAAGGCGCAGGGCTCGCAATGGAACACGGTGCAGGTCTTTGGGCCTGACATCTACACTGCGGCCCGGATGGGGCGTGTCGAGGCCGGTCAGCCCCTGTGGAAACGTCTGGCCTATGTGGCCATCACCCGGGCGCAGGATCGGCTGATCTGGGTGGTGCGCAACCGGCTGTCAAAGCCCACCCATCCGCTGCGCGTCGATGATCTGCGTCAAATCCCGGCTGCGGCTCTGACGCTGGAAGGGCAGGAGGGGTGAGGTCGTCGATCAGCGGTTGCGCAAGACGGTAAAGGCGGCAGAGGCGCCCCAACCGGCGAAGATCGCGATCGCCAGCGACATCAGGCCATAGATTGCCGGTTGCTGTCGTGACAGGTTGAACAGGAAACGTTCCAATCCGACCTTCCGCACATCAATATCGGTGACGATTTGCGACACCACCTTGCCGCCACGGGTCAGAAAGATGCGCGTCTTGTAGTCGCCTTCGATCAGGTTGGCAGGCATCGAGATTGAGGTGCGAAACAAGGTCTGCTGGTCCACCGCGACCGTGTCCTCACGCAAGGAATAAAGCCCGTCCGCTTCACGGATTCGGATCACGGCTTCGGCAAACTCTTGTGCGTTCTGCACATTCATATCCGCGCCCACCGACCGGATCGCCTGCGGGACCGAGACCTTATAGCGAAGATCCTCCGTATGGCTGATGGCTTCGTTGAACGGCGCGCTGGTGGCAACGGCATAGAAGCTGGGTGCAGAATCGACCAGTACGCTGTCCACATTGACCCAGATGCCAAATTTCTCTTCTTTGCGTCGCACCATCACCGGTTCAGACGGGCCAGAGACCGTGATCACGACTTCCAGCGGCTCTGCATCGGGGATGGGGGCCTCACGTTTGACCGCGCCAAAGACCAGAATGTCGGACCCATCAAAGGTCGATGTGATGGCGACCCGATCCTGGCTCAGCCCCAGCACGATTTCTTCTTCCATAGCCAGCGCGGGATGCGCGGCGAAAAACAGCAGGGCAATGAGAGTGCGCCACATGATCAGTGTCCCCCCTCCGTGCCCAGCGAGAACAGCTCAGCCGGTTGCAGGAGCAGGTCCAGCGCCAGTTTGCCGCAGACGGCCAGAACCATCATCGCAAGCAAAACCCGCAATTGTTCGGCCTTCAGCTTGGTGCCGATCTGCGTTCCGACCTGCGCCCCGATCACACCGCCCACCAGCAGCAGCACGGCCAGCACCACGTCAACGGTGAAGTTGGTGGTGGCGTGCAGCATCGTCGTGAAGGCGGTGACGAAGATGATCTGAAAAAGCGAGGTGCCGACCACCACCTTGGTGGGCATCCCCAGAATATAGATCATCGCAGGCACCATAATGAAGCCGCCGCCGACCCCCATGATGGCCGACAGGATACCGACAAACACCCCAACGATCAGAGGCGGAAGGGCGGAGATATAGAGGCCGGAGGTGCGAAACCGCATCTTGAAGGGCAAAGCGTGGACCCAGCCGCGCTGGCGGCGCTTCGGCGGGGCAGCGCCATCCGCCCTGCGGGATTTGCGGATCGCGTTCAGGCTTTCGATGAACATCAGCCCGCCGACCACGCCCAGAAAGACCACGTAACAAAGCTTGACCAGCAGATCGACCTGCCCGAGGCTCTTGAGGTAGTTGAATACCACCACGCCGAGGGCCGCACCGGTCAGACCTCCGACAAGTAGCACGCCTCCCATCTTGAAATCGACCGTTCGCCGCCTGAAATGGGCCAACACGCCGGAAAACGACGATGCAACGATCTGGTTGGCTTCAGTCGCAACGGCAACAGCAGGGGGGATGCCGATGAAAAACAGCAGCGGCGTCATCAGAAAGCCACCACCGACCCCGAACATGCCGGACAGGACCCCAACGAGCCCCCCCAGACCCAGTAGCAGGAAGGCGTTGACCGAAACTTCAGCGATGGGAAGGTAAATTTGCATGTGCACTGTTAATTCAGGCGGCGTCAGAAAATCAACCGTTTATGCTGCTCTGCAGCACAGACCGGTGATCATTAAGTTTTGTATGTGGAGTGACCGCCAGCGGGAAAAGCGCCGGTAATAAGGTGAATTGCGCCCCAGATCTGCCTGTCACGGGTGTGTGATCGCGATTGTGGGCTTATCGATCACTTGAAACTGGCCTTGTCGCAGCGCGTATTCGGGCCGTCAGGCAAACGGGTCAATACCCGTTTGCCTGGAGAGTATTGTGGTTCAGAAATTCAGAACCGGGCAGCTGTCGTCGCTGGTATAGTCATGGACCTGGATTTCGCCGGCGATGATCTTGGCCTTGGCATCCTCGACCGAGGATTGCATGTCCGCATTGACCAGTTCGGCATTGTTGTCGTCCATGGCATAGCCCACACCATCAGCGGACAGATCCAACACCAATACACCCGGCTCCATGTTTTCACCCGCCTGCATGACGTTATAGACCGCGACATCCACGCGTTTCAGCATCGAGGTCAGAACCTTGCCCGGATGCAGGTGGTTCTGGTTGCTGTCCACGCCGATCGAAAGGATCCCTTCATCCGCCGCCGTCTGCAGAACACCCACGCCGGTACCGCCCGCCGCGGCATAGACAACATCGGCGCCCTGGCTGATCTGCGCCTTGGTCAGTTCCGATCCCTTCACCGGGTCGTTCCAGGCTGAGGGCGTTGTACCGGTCATGTTGGCGATCACGGTTGCATCCGGATTGGCCGCTTTTACGCCCTGGGCATAGCCACAGGCGAATTTGCGGATCAGGGGCACATCCATGCCGCCGATGAAGCCCACCGTGCCCGATTCCGAGGCCTGCGCGGCCATCATACCGACCAGATAAGACCCTTCATGCTCGGTAAAGCCGATGTTCAGCACGTTGGGCTGATCGACCCAGCCGTCAATGGTCACGAATTTGGTTTCCGGATAATCCGGAGCCACTTCGGCCAGCGGTGCGCTCATGGCAAAGCCCGTCGTGATAACGGGGTTTGCGCCTGCCTCGGCAAAGCGGCGTAGCGCCTGTTCACGCTGGGCTTCGGATTGCAACTCTATTTCAAGGTATTTGCCGCCGCTTTCCTCGGACCAGCGCTCGGCGCCATTATAGGCGGCTTCGTTGAACGACTTATCGAACTTGCCGCCCAGATCGAAGATCAGCGCCGGTTCCGCCGAAGCGAGACCTGCGGTCAAGGCAACTGCAGCTGCCGCTCCCATCAGGGATTTTATGAGGGTCATTGGATACTCCCGTTGTTATTTTGGTTGAGGGCGCGGGTCATCCCCAGAGCCCCGGTTGTCGATCAAGTGTCTATAACGCTGGCAATTAAGGCCGTGCCGGATGCCGGGGGTCAACCGCTTTTTGCAGTGATGGGTGGTTCGACGCGTGCTTTCCTTCACGGCAAGGCACGCTCCATTGCGATTGCGTCAACCCGTACGCCCGCCTCGCGCAGGTAATATCCCCGCCGAAACCCGCAAGTTACGTAGCCGCAACTCCGATAGAGCGCGATGGCGGCAGCATTGTCTTCGGCCACATCCAGAAACGCGTGCTCTGCGCCCTGTGCGGCGGCCTTGGAGTGCCAGAGCTCCATGCATTGCTTTGCCAACCCCTGTCTCTGGAAGTCGGGATGGGTGGCGATGGTGAGCAACTCAACCTGCTCGGTGATCAACGTGTAAACGGCAAAGCAGCGTCGGTCGCCTGTCTGATGCGTGAACCGGTTCGACAGCAGGGCCTCGAACTCATCCGCGGACCATGGCCGCGCCTCGGTGAAGGCGGCGGCATGGGTTTCTGCCATTTGCGCCGGTGTCATGGGTCCAGAATACGCGGTGGCGGATCGCTGGCCGGGGCCGCATCCGCAGGGCGTGCATAGACCGGGGCAGGGGGCGTTGTTGTCTCGGCGCGACGGTTTGCGGTAATCCGGGCAATGGCGTATACCAAATCCGCCGGATCAACCTCGGCATGCACCGGCCCGTCGACTTCGGACCGGGAACGCAGCTCAATACCTGTCTCAATGAGCAGATAAAGCTGGTCGCGGGGTGCGGGGATGGCGACCCTATGGGCGGGCGGGGAAGAAAACGCGCGGGCGTCAAAACCGTCCACCCCCACCGCCGGAATATCCAGGCCCAGCGCCAGACCGCGCGCGGCGGACACGGCAATGCGGATGCCGGTGAAATTGCCGGGGCCGGTGCCGACACCGATAGCGTCAAGATCGCGCCAGGTGATCCCGGCCTCGTTCAGAACCTCCTCCAGCAAGGGCATAAGACGCTCAGCCTGCCCTTTCCTCATGGCTTCGTGGCGTAGGGCCACCACTTCACCGTCGCGCAGCAGGGCCGCCGCGCAATAGGGGCCGGACGTATCAAAGCCTAGGATCAGGGTCATGTGCCGCTAGCGCTGTTCAGGGCGTCCCGGCCAGACCCCGCGGCGCGCTCAAGATCGTCAGCTATGTGCAGCCAGGGCATTCCCTTGTTGGCATGACAATGTATCTGCGGCGGCAGCGTGTCAGCCTGATCCAACAGACCGATCGGCACATAGATCTGACCGGGCAGATAGTCGAAGGTCGCGGCCAGGGGCGAGCCGCAATGATCGCAATTCCAGCGCCGCACAGCCGGATGATGCGAGGTTCCCTCACCCAACGCGGGCTCGGTGATCAGATCGGCGCGGTTGAAGGCTGCAAAGGCACCGACGGGCGCGCCGGTCCAGCGGCGGCAATCAGCGCAATGGCAATAGGCCACCGTCAGGGGCGGGGTGAGCGATGACAGCTGTGTCGCGCCGCAATAACACCGCCCGGTCACGACCGGGACGGCACCCGGATCAGACGGCAACCGGGCGCACCTCGGTCACTTCAGGGATATAGTGGCGCAGCAAGTTCTCGATGCCCATTTTCAGCGTCAGGGTCGAGGACGGGCACCCGGCGCAGGCACCTTGCATATGCAGATAGACGACGCCGCGATCAAAGCCATGAAAGGTGATATCACCGCCATCCTGTGCCACCGCAGGGCGGACCCGACTGTCGAGCAATTCCTTGATCTGATTGACCACCTCGCCATCCTCGCCGGTATGCTCGGCATGGCCCGAATTGGCCGCGCCACCCTCGTTGATGGCGGGTTGCCCGGATTGGAAATGCTCCATCACCGCGCCAAGAATGGCGGGTTTGATGTGATCCCAATCGACGCCGTCGGCCTTGGTGACGGTCACGAAGTCATTGCCCAGAAACACCCCGGTCACGCCGTCCACCGCAAAGATGCGGCTCGCCAGCGGCGATTTTTCAGCCGTATCGGCCGAGGGGAAGTCGGCGGTGCCCATATCCAGGACGCTCTGTCCCGGCAGGAACTTCAGCGTTGCGGGGTTCGGGGTCGATTCGGTCTGGATGAACATTTCCGGGTCTCCATGATCAGAGCAGCAGATATGCGGCCGGGCAGGCCGCAAGTCAAGGTTTAGAACAATTCTAAATCGAGCGGTGGCGAGGTCAAGGGCGGATGTTGTACCGCTTAGCCCGGCTGAGGTGGCCTCAGGTGATCGCTTCCAGCTTTTCCTTGCTCAGGTCACCGGGCACGATGGTGATCGGGATGGGCAGCGACCCGGACGAGCGGCTCATTTGCGTGACCAGTGGCCCAGGGCCTTTCTTGTCGGTCCCGGCCCCCAGCACCAGCACCCCGATTTCGGGGTCTTCGCTCACCTGGGCGATGATCTCGGGTACGGCTTCACCTTCGCGGATCACCAGTTCGGGTTCAACGGATTGCTTGTCGCGCATCCATTTGGCGAACACTTCGTAATGGGCATGGATGCGCTCGCGCGCCTCTTCCCGCATCACCTCGCCCACACCAATCCAGTGGTTGAATTCATCCGGCGGGATCACCGACAGGATCGCAACGCCGCCGCCCGTATGGGCCGCGCGCATGGCCGCGAAGCGCATGGCGTTCAGGCATTCGCGGCTGTCATCGAGGACGACCAGAAACTTCCGCATGAGGATGGCTCCTTTCTTTGTGGATCATGCCCCAGCAAATTGGGACTGGCAACCGGTGGTTTTGCAAGTGTCCCAAAGGGTTACCTGCTCGACGCCGCCCAGTCCCAATAAAGGTCGCGGACCCGCCGCGCAACCGGGCCGACCTGATAGCTGGTCTCATCCAGCGCGGTGACCGGGGTAACCTTGTTCATGTTGCCTGACATGAAGACCTCATCAGCGCCATGGAAATCCTCGAAGGATAACACTGCCTCATGCACCGTTACGCCATCTGCGCGCAGGTTGGCGATGTGGCGCGCCCGCGTGATCCCGGCCAGAAAAGTGCCGTTGGGAACGGGTGTGAACACCTCGCCATCCCGGACCATGAATATATTGGCCGTCGCTGTTTCGGCCACATTGCCCATCGCATCCGCGACCAGCGCGTTCGAGAACCCTTTCTGTCGGGCCTCGCGCAGCATCCTCGCATTATTGGGGTAAAGTGCGCCAGCCTTGGCGTTCACCACCGACGATTCCAGAACCGGGCGCCGAAAGCGTGTGGTGGTCAGCGTCGCGGCGGCACTTGGCGGGGCCAGGGGGATTTCCTCTAGGCAGATGGCAAAGCCGGTCTTGTCCGGGGTCGGCACAATCGCCGTTTGGTCGCCGTCGATACCCCAATACATGGGGCGGATGTAGACCGCCGTTTCCGGGGCATATGCTTTGAGCCCGTCTTCGACAATCGCCACCATCTCTTCGGTCGAGACGGTGGGCACCAGCATCATCGCCTCGGCGGAACGGTTGACCCGTGCGCAATGGGCGTCAAGGTCGGGGCTCAACCCGTTTACATGCCGTGCCCCGTCAAATACATTCGTGCCCAGCCACGCCCCGTGATCTGCCGCCCGCATGATCGGCACGTCGCCCTCATGCCACTGGCCGTCGAAATAGGTGCGAATATTCTTGCCCGTCGCCATTGCGTCCTCCGTGAACGGACGAAACCTAGGCAGGATTGCCGTACGCGTCCAGAGTCGTTTCGCCCCATCGGCTCATGTAAGGGTCGGTAGTTCATTGCGCTTCATGATGGTTCTGAGCGCGAAGTTGGATCGCAGGTTGCGGATGCCGGGGATCTGCATCAGCTGGTTTTCCAGAAATCGGTCGAAGGCGGCCAGATCGGCGGCCACGACGCGCAGCAGAATGTCGCGCGACCCGGTCATCAGGTAACATTCCATGACCTCGTCGCAGCTTGTGATCGCCCGCTCGAACGCATCGATCGCGGCCTTGTCCTGCCGGGCCAGTTCCACCGACACAAAGATCGACACGCCCAGACCCAGCTTTCCGGGATCAACCCGCGCGCCGTAACCGGTGATGACGCCCTGCTTCTGCAACCGCTCCACCCGCCGCGCGCAGGGTGTGGGGGAAAGCCCCACAGCCTCCGCCAGATCGGTCACGGTCATCCGCCCATCCCGTTGCAGGTGGTAAACGATTCGATGATCAATCGCATCCATCAGATTTGCTCCAATATTTCGGACTTTATTGGAGGATAACTCCAATACAGAGGCGCCAGATAGACAAAATTAGCGAGATTTTCTGTGCGCCCCGTGGGAAAATCCCACTGAAGACGGAGGAGAGAGATGGTTCTGACCCAGATCGACGCGCCCGGGCATGAGGGCGTCTGGCGTATTGAAGATGCCGAAAGCGGCCTATTGGGCCTGATTGCCATACACTCGACGCAGCTTGGCCCGGCGGCGGGCGGGGTGCGCATGCGGCCTTACGACAGTATGGAAGACGCGCTCGAAGATGCGCTGCGCCTGTCGCAGGGCATGACCCTGAAAAACGCTGCTGCCGGGCTGCCGCTGGGGGGTGGCAAGGCGGTGATCATGGGTGATCCGGCGCGGGACAAGACGCCTGGCCTTTTGCGGGCCTTTGGCCGCGGGGTCGCGTGTCTTGATGGGCGCTATTGGACAGCCGAGGATATGGGCATGACGCCAAGCGACATGGCCGAGATTGCAAGCGAGACCGGATGTGTGGCCGGGCTTGAACAGGGCAGCCATGCCAGCGGCGATCCCTCTCCGATCACGGCGCGCGGCATTTTCAATGCGATCCGGGCGGTGGCTCGGCACCGGCTGGGATCAGATGATCTGTCAGGCCGGACCGTAAGCGTGCAGGGGCTTGGCAATGTTGGCTGGAACCTGTGTGCGTTCCTGCAAGAGCAGGGCGCGCGGCTGGTGGTGAGCGATATCGATCCCGCGCGCACCGCGCGGGCCGAGGCCGAATTCGATGCAAGAGTTGTGGCGCGCGATGCGATATTCGATGTCGACGCCGATATCTTCGCACCCTGTGCGATAGGCGGCATACTGGATGCGGATCGGATCGACCGGCTGCGGGTCAAGGCCGTTGCGGGCGGGGCGAACAATCAGCTTGCCACGTCAGAAGATGGTCACCGGCTGCATCGGCGCGGTATCCTCTATGCGCCGGACTTCGTGGCGAATGGCGGTGGCATCATCAATGTCGCGACCGAGATCCTGCGCATTGACGCGCGCGAGGCGTGGGTTGCCGACAAGCTCGTCGCGCTCGACGCCACGATGGAGCGCATCCTGCACGCTGCCAAGGCTCGCGACGTGAGCCCGCACCACGTCGCCGAGGCGATTGTCGCGGAGGTGTTGCAGCGGGATGCGGCCTGAGGGCCCAAGCCTGCATTCTCAGGCTTGGGGAGGACTCAAGGGGTCAGAGGGACGCCGGCGGTACCATCCCGATGATATCGTAGGTCTGGCGCAGGATCGGAGCGGTGATTGCCCGCGCGCGTTCTGAGCCGCGGGTCAGAATACGGTCGATCTCGGTCTGGTCATTCATCAGCCGCGCCATCTCGGCCGCAATCGGGGCCAGTTTGGCCACCGCCAGATCCGCCAGCATCGGCTTGAATTCTCCGAACTGCTTGCCACCAACCTCGGCCAGGACCTGAACGACGCTCTGATCGCTCAGCGCCGCATAGATATCGATCAGATTGCGCGCTTCGGGGCGGCCCTCCAGCCCTTTCGCCTCAGACGGCAGGGCATCGGGATCGGTCTTTGCCTTGCGGATCTTCTTGGCAATGGTATCGGCATCATCGGTCATGTTGATGCGGCTGGCATCCGAGGGGTCGGATTTCGACATTTTCTTAGACCCGTCGCGCAGGCTCATCACCCGCGTGGCGGCGCCTTCGATCACCGGTTCGGTGACCGGAAAGAAATCGACGCCATAATCGTGGTTGAACTTGATCGCGATGTCGCGGGTCAGTTCCAGATGCTGCTTCTGATCCTCACCCACCGGCACATGGGTGGCGTGATAGACCAGAATATCTGCCGCCATCAGCGCCGGATAGGCAAACAGCCCCAGCGAGGCGTTCTGCGCGTTTTTGCCCGCCTTGTCCTTGAACTGCGTCATCCGCTGCATCCAGCCCATCCGGGCGATGCAATTGAAGATCCAGGCCAGTTGCGCGTGCTCTGGCACCTGGCTCTGGTTGATCAGGATCGATTTTTCTGGATCAAGGCCAGAGGCGATATAGCCCGCGCACAACTCGCGCGTGGCATGGCGCAGCTCTGCCGGGTCCTGCCAGACGGTGATCGCGTGCAGGTCGACCATGCAATAGATGGTCTCGAACTCCGATCCCTGCATCCGCACCCAGTTCCGCAACGCCCCCAGATAGTTTCCAAGATGCAGGTTGCCCGAAGGCTGCGCACCGGAAAACACGCGCGGCGTGAATGTGGTCTCGGTCATGAAAAGCGACTCCCGTCTGGAAAATTCGGCTTTCGTCGCTTACCCATGGGGTCCAATGACGTCAACAGGCGCAACAAGGACAATGAGATGAGCAGCCCCGGATACACCCCGCCCGTAAACCCGCTGCCGCCTGTGGTGGTGGCGCTGGTTCTGATCCTGATGGGGATCGAGATCATTTTCATGGCAGGCTCCAAGGGGCTGATCGGTGGGCCCGAGGCGGTTGGCTGGCGGGTGGCGGCGATCCAGAAATATGCGTTTTCGGGCGACATTTTCGACTGGATGGCCGAAACCGGGCGCTGGCCGTTCGAGCATCTGATGCGGTTTGTGACCTATCCCTTTGTCAGCGTGACCTTCACCCAGACGATCTTTGTCTGTGTCTTCGTGCTGGCCATGGGCAAGCTGGTGGCCGAGACCTTTGGCGCAGTCGCGATGCTGCTCATCTTCGTGCTGAGCGGGATAGGCGGCGCGCTGCTTTATGCACTGCTGCTGGACGAGCCCTATCCGCTGGTGGGCGGCTTCCCTCCGGTCTATGGGCTGATCGGGGCGTTCACCTATCTGCTCTGGCGCAAGCTGTCGCTGGTGGGCGAGAATCAGGCGCGGGCTTTCACGCTGATTGCGTTTCTGATGGGCGCGCAGCTTGTCTTCGGGTTGTTGTTTGGCGGCTCGCGGGATTGGGTGGCCGATTTGGCGGGTTTTGCCACCGGTTTTGGCCTGTCCTTCTTTCTGGCGCCGGGCGGCTGGGCACGGATTCGCGATCGCATCCGCCACGATTGAGCAGTCAGCCGCGCCGCATCATCTGCCGCAATTCGCCAAGGCGGAAGGCGCCCAGAATGTGCCCGGCCAGGTAATAGGAAAGGCCGCCAAACAGCACCAATGCCAGCAGCGCAGGGTAGCGCCATCCGGGCACCTGAAAGGCCCAGCCAAAGATCTGGTTGACGACGTAGAGTGCCACGCCCATCAGCGCCGATGCCAGTGCGATCCGCCTGGCCCGTGCGCGAAACCGGTCATCGGGCTGCGCCACCGCGCCCATGCGCAACGATCCCAACGCGAGAAGCGCGACCATCGACCAGCCCGCGATCGAAGCCGCGATGGCAGGGGCAATCCATCCGACAATTGGATAAAGGCCAAAAGCAAGCACTGCATTCACCACCATGGCCACCGCCGCATAGCGAAACGGAGTCTTGGTATCCTCGCGGGCGAAATACAGCGGTTGCAGCAACTTCTGTAGAACGAAGGCGGGCAGGCCCAGACCATAGATCGCCACCGCCAGCGCCATGGCGGCGCTGTCTTCGGCCCCGGTCGCGCCACGTTCGAAGAGAACCGAGATCAGTGGCAGCGGCACAGTGACCAGGGCCACCGCAGCAGGCAGCGACAGCATCAGTGTGAACTCACCGGCGCGGGAATAGGCGTTGCGCGCGCCGGTTTCATCGCCCGCGCGCAGCTTGCGCGACAGGTCCGGCAGCAGCACCACGCCAACGGCGATGCCCACCACGCCCAGCGGCAATTGATAAAGCCGGTCTGCGGCAAACAGCCAGCTGACCGCGCTTTCGGTTTGTGAGGCGACCAGCTGTCCGACCACCAGATTGATCTGGGTGACGCCCATCGCCAGCGCTGCGGGAACGGCAACAGCCACCATATGGCGCATCTCGGGCGTCAGCCGGGGCAGTCCGGGCCGGATGCGGATACCCGCCCGCTCGGTTGCGCCCCAGACCAGCGCCAGTTGCGCCACGCCTGCGACCGGGATCACCCAGATCAGCCAGGTGATGACCTCACCACCGCTCAGCGCGCCGATCAGCATGGCGCTGCAGGCTAGAATATTCAGCAGGACCGGCGCGGCAGCAGCAGCGGCAAATCGCCCGGTGGCGTTCAACACGCCGGAAAACAGCGCCGCCAGCGCCATGAACAGGATATAGGGAAAGACCACATGACCATAGCCAACCGCCAGATCAAACCGCGCATCCCCGGCAAAGCCTCCGGCGGTCGCCCAGACCAGAGCGGGCATAAAGACCATGCCAAGCCCCACCAGCGCCAGCACCGCCAGACCGAGCAGGTTGAAGGCCTGATTGGCGAAGCCGCGCGCGTCCTCACCCCCTTCGAGGCGTTTGGAAAACATCGGCACAAAGGCCGCGTTGAACGCGCCTTCGGCAAAAAAACGGCGAAACATGTTGGGCAGGCGGAACGCGGCGACAAAGGCATCCATCACCGGTCCGGGCCCGATATAGGCGGTGATCAGGATCTCTCGGACAAAGCCGAGGATGCGGCTGGCCAGAGTCCAGAAACCAACGGTGAAGAACCCCGAGAGCAGCCTGATCTGCTTCATGAATCGGCGCGCTCCGCACCATCGGAAATGGCCTTGCGCAACCGGTTTTCCAGCGAACGCTGCTTGCCTTCGGAATAGTATTTCAGCCCGAACATGTCCTTCACATAGAAGGTGTCGACAACCTGCGCGCCATAGGTCGCGATGACCGCATTGGCGACATAGACATTCGAGGCCGCCAGCGCGCGGGCCAGATCATAGAGCAGGCCGGGGCGGTCACGGGTATCAACCTCGATGATCGTGTAGATTTCCGAGCCGTCATTGTCGAAGGTGATATGGGTCGGGACGTTGAACGCCTCTTCGCGTTTCTTGATCTTGTCGCGTGATTTGAACGCGTCGCTGGCATCCACTTCGCCCCTCAGGGTCTTGTGGATCATCTGTGTCAGGCGGGGCAGACGCGCGGCCTCATAGGGATGACCTTCGGCATCCTGTATCCAGAATGCGTCCGTGACATAACCGTCCTTGGTGGTGTAGCTGCGGGCATCCACCACGTTCGCGCCAACCAGCGCCAGCGCGCCCGCGACACGGGCAAAGATGCCGGGATGATCGGCCATAGCAAAACAGGCACGGGTGGCATCGCGGTCCTCATCCGGGTCGAGCCGTATCTCTACCGCGCCCGCATCGCCGCTTTCCTCAAGCGCGCGCAGCATCTCGGCGAATTCGATATGGGCCGACAGGTTGAGACCCTGCCAATAGGGATCATAATGCCGCCCGGTCTCCGTCTTGAGATCGGCTTTCGACCAGCTTTCCAGAGCGGTGCGCAGCGCCTTCTTGGCACAAGCCCCGCGGTTGGCCCGGTTGAGGTCTTCCATCCCGGTTTCCAGAGCACGCTTGGTTTCCGCATGCAGCGCGCGCAGCAGCGTGGCTTTCCAGTTGTTCCAAGTGTTGGGACCAACGCCGCGAATATCGCAGACCGTCAGCACCGTCAGCAGGTCCAGCCGCTTGACCGTTCCAACGGCCTTGGCGAAATCGCGCACAGTGCGCGGGTCCGAGATATCGCGCTTCTGCGCCATATCCGACATCAGCAGATGATAGCGCACCAGCCATTCCACCGTCTCGCAATCGGCTTTGCTCAAACCCAGGCGCGGCGCGACCTTGCGGGCGATCTGCGCCCCGAGGATCGAATGATCCTGCTCGCGCCCCTTGCCGATATCGTGCAAGAGCAGCGCCACATAGATGACCTTGCGATTGATCCCCGCCTCAAGGATGCCCGAGGCCAGCGGCAGCGATTCGATCAGCTCGCCGCGTTCGATCTGAGCGAGGTTGATGATGCACTGTATGATATGCTCGTCCACCGTATAGCTGTGATACATGTTGAACTGCATCATCGCGACAATGGGTTCGAACTCGGGGATGAAGGCAGACAATACGCCCAACTCGTTCATCCGGCGCAAGGCGCGTTCGGGGTTGCCGTGTTTTAGCAACAGATCAAGGAAGATGCGTCGCGCCTCGCGGTTGTTGCGCATGTCATCGTCGATCAGGTTCAGATTGGCGGTGACCAGCCGCATCGCATCAGGGTGGATCAGCATCCCGGTGCGCAGACCTTCTTCGAACAGGCGCAGCAGGTTCACCTTGTCGGCCAGAAAGGCCTCGGGGTCCTCGATATCCAACCGGTTATGGACCACTTTGTAGCCCGCCTTTACCCGGCGCTTGCGGCTGAAAATCCGCTCCAGCAGCGGGCCGCTTTTCTTGTGAGCGGCTTCCAGTTTGGTCAGGAAGATACGGGTCAACTCACCCACGGCGGTCGCTTCGCGGAAGTAACGCTGCATGAACACCTCGACCGCCCGCCGCCCGGCACGGTCTTCATAGCCCATGCGATCGGCCACATCGACCTGCAGATCGAAGGCCAATTGTTCGGTGGCGCGTCCGGTAACCAGATGCAGATGTGACCTCACCGCCCAGAGGAAATCCTCGGCCTGAACAAAGGTGCTGAACTCCTCCGGGGTGAACAGACCCAACGGAACCAGTTCGGCCACATCCTGCACGCCATAGATATACTTGGCGATCCAGTAGAGCGATTGCAGGTCGCGCAGCCCGCCTTTGCCCTCTTTGACATTGGGCTCGACCATATAGCGCTGGCCCTGCTTGCGGTGGCGCTTTTCGCGCTCTTCCAGCTTGGCCTCGACAAATTCGCGCCCGCTCCGGTCGGACATTTCGGCTTTCAGCGTCTGGACCAGGTCCTCGGCCAGCGGCGCATGCCCGGCGAGAAAACGCTGCTCCAGCATGGCGGTGCGGATCGTCTGATCCTCCTGGCTCATGCGTACGCAATCCCGGATCGTGCGCGAGGAATGCCCGACCTTCAGCCGCAGATCCCACAGGATATAGAGCATGGATTCGATCACGCTCTCGGCCCAGGCGGTGATCTTGTAGGGCGTCAGAAACAGCAGATCGACATCGGAAAAAGGTGCCATCTCGCCGCGGCCATAGCCGCCGACGGCCACCACGGCGATGCGTTCGGACCGGGTCGGATTCGCCAGCGGGTGCAGGATTTCGCTGGCCACGTAAAGCGCGGTGCGCACCATGCCATCGGTCAGATAGGTGTAGGAGCGGGTCAGTGGCCGCGCAGCAAAGGGTTTCTCCGCAAAAGCCGTGGCGATGGCGTTGCGCCCGGCTTTCTGGGTGTCGCGCAGGATCGCCACCACTGCGCTGCGCAAAGCGGCATTGTCTGCTCCTTCAGCGGCAAGCGCCTCGATCTGGCCCATGATCTGGTCGGGATCGAAGATTTGATCCGGCGGACAAATCAGATCGCCCGCCAGTTCTGGGGTTATGCGCTGGATCTGCTCCGGGTCAGAATCCGGCACCGGAGAATGTTTGTGGAGCAGGGTCAATCACAACCACCTGTTTGTTCTGGATCGTGGCCACTGCCAATCCCCGTTGGTTCGTGCCATTCGGCAACAGGCGGAATATACCGCCGACGCCCTGGAAACCAGCCCCTTGTGTCAACGCCGCGCCGGTCAGGGCATTGGACTTGCCCGATCCGACCAGGGCTCCGATGGCGGCAATGCCGTCATAAGCCAATCCGCTGATCGGGTGCGGGGCGCTGCCATAGGTGGATTGATAGCGCGCGCGGTAGTTCTGGCTTTTGCTCGGATCAGGCAGAGCGAACCAGCCGCCCTGAACGCCGGGCAGCGCAAGCGTCTGCGCAGGAATGTCCCAGCGGGTCAGACCGATGAACTGCGTGGTGGCGTTGGACACACCCGCTTCGGGCAGAAGCTGCGTAAAGAGCGGCAACGCGCCCGCCGTGGTTGAGGTCAGAAACACCGAGGCATCGCCTGCACTGTCCACCGCCGCTTTTACTTGCGGAACCGCGTTGATCACACCTTGCTGCGACCGCTCATAAGGCACCGAACCGGCCAGCGTCGCGCCACTGTTGCGAATGCCGTTCTCGATAGCAGCCTTGCCGAGCTGGCCGCCCTCGTCATTGCTGTAGACCACAACCATCCGGCCTTTGCCCTGACGGGCTGCATAGCTGGTCAGCCTGTTGGCCGAGTTCTCGAAGGTGGAGCCCAGCACAAAGACGTTGCCGCCTGCGATATTGGTGTTGTTCGAAAAGGACAGAACGTTGATGTTCTTGTTTAGAACCGAAAGCCCGGCAGCGTTCACTGCTTGCGAATAGACTGGACCAATGATGATCTTGGCACCGTCATCAACGGCCTGTTGGGCCACAGCTGATGCCGTCGCCGCACTGCCCGCCGTGTCATAGACCCGCAGGTCGATCTGCACGTTCTGCAAATCCGCCATCGCCAGACGCGCGGCATTCTCAAGGCTCTGCGCCATTGAGGCATCACCCGAACGGCCCGACCCCTTGGGCACCAGCAGCGCCACCGGCACCGGTTTCGAGGTGTTGATGCTGGGGCCTCCGCTCGTCGCGGGCAGGTCGCACGCGGCCAGGAACCCGGCGGCGGTCAGCGCAAGCGCCGTTTTGGTAAATTTGCGGGTGGGCTTGAAAAACGCAAACATCTAAATGAAAACTCCCTGATCCTGAATCCGGGCGGCCGCCTGCGGACAGGCTGCGATAATAAACGTCATGAAAGGCGGGTCCAGCTTTGAATTTCCAGAAACTCCGATTGCTTCCCGGCCTTTACTTTATTGCCACGCCTATCGGGACGGCCCGCGATATCACGCTGCGCGCGCTGGATGTGCTGGCCTCTGCCGAGGTGATCGCCGCCGAGGATACACGCAGTTTGCGCCATCTGATGGATATTCATGGCGTGCCGCTCGAAGGGCGGCGGATTGTGGCCTATCATGACCATAGCGGCGCGGGCGCGCGCGCGCGGCTTCTTGAGGCGCTTTCAGATGGGAAATCAGTGGCTTATGCCTCTGAAGCGGGCATGCCGCTGATTGCCGATCCGGGTTATGATCTGAGCCGCGCGGCGGCGGAGGCCGGGCATAACGTGACGGTGGCGCCCGGTCCTTCGGCGGTTCTGGCGGCGCTGACGCTCGCCGGGTTGCCGACGGATGCGTTCTTTTTCGCGGGGTTCCTGCCAAGCGCGACCAAGGCCCGCCGCACCCGCCTGGAAGAGCTGCGTGAGGTGCCGGGCACACTGGCCTTTTACGAATCGCCCAAGCGGGTGGCTGACAGTCTGGCGGATATGGCGGCAGTGCTGGGCGACCGGCAGGCAGCGCTGTGCCGGGAACTGACCAAGAAATTCGAAGAGGTTCGGCGCGGGACATTGTCCGAGCTTGCCGCCGCGCTCAAGGCGCAGGGCGTGAAGGGGGAAATTGTCCTGCTGGTCGACCGCGCCCGGCAGGTTGCTGCAAGCGAGGAGGATGTCGAAAACGCTTTGTTAACGGCGCTTGAGTCACATTCGGTCAAGGATGCAGCGGAATTGGTGGCGCGTATGTATTCGCTGCCGCGCCGCCCGCTTTACCAGAGGGCGCTGAAACTTGGCAAAACATGACAGACCGGATCGGGTCCGGCGCGGCTATCTGAACCATCGCACCGGAGAGGCCGCCGAGGATCGCATCGCCTCGACCTATGGCGATCAGGGTTTCGCGGTCATCCATCGCCGCTGGCGCGGTTCCGCGGGTGAGATTGACTTGATCCTGCGCGGACCCGGCGGGCTGATCTTTGCGGAGGTCAAGCAAAGCCGCGATTTCGCCCATGCCGCGGCCTCACTCGGCTCACGGCAGATGAGGCGTATCTATTCGGCGGCGGCGGAATTTCTGGCGACGGAACCCTCCGGCCAGAACACCGAGGTGCGGTTTGATGTGGCGCTTGTGGACGCAACGGGCAGGTTTCAAATTGTCGAGAACGCCTTTGGACAGGTGTGATCCCCATTGAACCTGCCGCCCGGCTGCGCCATGTAGCGGGCAGATCATGAGGAGCGCGCCATGAAAATCGCCTTTCAGATGGACCCGATCGGAGACGTCGACATCAACGCCGACAGTTCCTTCCGCCTCGCCGAAGAGGCGCAGGCGCGCGGCCATTCGCTGTTTTTCTACAGCCCCGACAAACTGGCCTATCAGGAAGGCCGCATCACTGCGCGCGGTCAGGATATGAGCGTGCAGCGCGTTGCGGGCGATCCGGCTGTGCTGGGACCCGAGCGCAATGTCGATCTGGCGGAATTTGACGTGGTCTGGCTGCGCCAGGATCCGCCCTTTGACATGCATTACATCACATCGACCCATCTGCTGGACCGGCTCAGGGGGCAGGCATTGGTGGTCAATGATCCGTTCTGGGTGCGCAACTATCCCGAAAAACTGCTGGTGCTGGACTTTCCCGACCTGACACCGCCCACAACGATTGCCCGTGACCTCGACACGATCAAGGCGTTTAAGGCGAAACATGGCGACATCATCCTGAAGCCGCTTTACGGCAATGGCGGCGCAGGTGTGTTCCGGCTGGATGCGGGCGACCGCAACCTGACGTCGCTGCACGAGCTGTTTACCGGCTTTAGCCGCGAGCCGCTGATCGTGCAGAAATTCCTGCCTGATGTCAGCAATGGCGACAAGCGGGTGATACTTGTGGATGGTGAACCGGTCGGCGCGATCAACCGGGTGCCTGCGGCGGGCGAGACCCGCTCGAACATGCATGTGGGCGGGCGGCCCGAAAAGATCGGGCTCAGCGAGCGCGATCTGGAAATCTGTGCAGCGATAGGTCCCTTGCTGAAAGAGAAAGGGCAGATTTTTGTCGGGATCGACGTGATCGGGGACTATCTGACCGAGATCAACGTGACCTCACCCACCGGCATTCAAGAGCTTGAGCGCTTCGACGGCGTTAATATCGCCGAGAAAATCTGGCAGGTCATCGAAGCGCGTCTTTAGGCTGCGACCCGCGCCGAAATCCGAAAGCTCAGCGCCTCGGCCACATGCGGTCGGCGCACATGGTCCGAGCCGTCCAGATCAGCGATGGTGCGGGCCACGCGCAGCACCCTGTGATAGGCGCGGGCGGACAGGCCGAACCGGTCGGCAGCGTTCAGCAGCATCTGCTTGCCTTCGGCATCGGGCGCGGCGATCTCCTCCAACACGCCGCCTTCGGCGTCGGCGTTCTGGCGCAACCCCTCGTGATCTGTGAACCGCGTAGCCTGAACCTCGCGCGCAGCGGCAATCCGCGCGGCGACTTGGGCAGAACTGTCACCGCTCGGCGGCAGATCAAGATCGGCAAAGCCAACCGGGGGCACCTCCAGCCGCAGATCGAACCGGTCCATCAGCGGGCCTGAAATCCGGCCAAGATAATCTTCACCGCAAATCGGCGCGCGCGAGCAGGCGCGGGAGGCATCGGCCAGATGCCCGCATTTGCAGGGGTTGGCGGCGGCCACCAGCATGAAGCGGCAGGGGTATTTCACATGGGCATTGGCACGCGCAACCATCACCTCGCCGGTTTCGATCGGCTGGCGCAGGGTTTCCAGCACGGTGCGTGGAAACTCGGGAAACTCATCCATGAAAAGTACGCCGTTATGGGCCAGTGAAATCTCACCCGGTTTCGCGCCCTTGCCGCCGCCGACAATCGCGGCTATTGAGGCTGTATGATGGGGTTCGCGAAACGGGCGCGTGCGGCTGATCCCGCCTTCATCAAGCAATCCGCAAAGCGACTGGATCATTGAGGTTTCCAGCGCCTCAACTGCCGTCAGTGGCGGCAGGAGGCCCGGCAGGCGTGCGGCCAGCATGGATTTACCCGAGCCCGGCGAGCCGATCATGATCAGGTGGTGCCGCCCGGCGGCGGCGATCTCAAGCGCGCGTTTGGCGCGTTCCTGTCCCTTGACGTCATGCAAGTCGCGCTGGGCGTAAGGTTGCGTCACCTCCCCCGGTATGGCGGGGGCCAGCGGGGCCTGGCCGGTATAGTGCCGGACAACGGCGGCCAGTGTCTCCGCGCCGATGACTTGCGTTGCGCCAACCCAGGCGGCCTCGGCGCTTGAGGCTTTGGGGCAGAGCAGCGTGCGTTCTTCCTCGGCGGCGGTCATTGCCGAGGGCAGCGCGCCGACTACCGGGACCAGAGAGCCGTCCAGTGACAGCTCTCCCAATGCCAGCGTGGTTTCAGCCGCGTCTGCCGGGACGATATCCAGCGCGGCAAGCAGGGCAAGCGCGATGGGCAGGTCGAAATGGCTGCCTTCCTTGGGCAGATCGGCGGGAGACAGGTTGATGGTAATGCGCTTCGAAGGCAGTGCGATGGCCATGGCGCTGAGAGCGCTGCGCACCCGGTCCCGCGCTTCCGAGACGGCCTTGTCCGGCAGGCCCACCACTGAAAAGGCGGGCAGGCCGGGCGTGACGGCGCATTGCACCTCGACGGGCCGGGCCTCGACCCCCTGAAAGGCGACAGTATACGTGCGCGCGACCATGTTTCCCCACTTGGTTAACAAGGGATTGCTAGCGCGGGCATGGTTTAAGATCGGTTAACAGATGCGGATCAGGAAAGCGGCCATGGAATGATCTTTGCATCCACCGGGTAGGGGAAGGGATCGTAGGTGACCTCAAGCGCCTTCTCGCGCCACGCCAGAACCGCCGGGTCGGTCAGCAATGCCTCGCAATAGGCCCGATTCTCGGTTGAGACCGGCAGGCCATAGCCCACGATTCGCGCGGCAACGGGGGTGTAGAACACATCTGCCAGCGAATAAGCGCCGAAGAGAGGCCCGTCCTGCGCGCCGGAGATCTGTCTGGCATGTGACCACAGTGTTTCGATCCGGCTCAGATCTCGCTGAGTCCCTTCAGAGGGGGCGAAACCCGCGTAGCTGTGCAGCAACTGCATCGGGCATTGCCCGCGCAGATCACCAAATCCGGCGGCCATTTCCGCACAAAGCCACCGCGCCGTTGCACGCGCGGCGGGAGCTTGAGGCCAGAGGTTGGCTTCCGGGTGCAGCTCGGCCAGTGTTTCGGCCATGGCGAGGCTTTCGCCCACTGGCGCGCCATCGGGCATCCGCATGCAGGGGACCAGTCGCGCCGGTGCGACAGGTTGCAAATCCTGCGCCATGGTGCCGGAATAAAGACCCACCAGATGGGTGTGGCAGGGAATGTTGAATTTTTCGAACATCAGCCAGCCGCGAAGAGACCAACTGGAGAACAGGCGATCGCCAATATAAAGGTCATAAGTCATGGCGCGCAGTCTAGGCGCGCGCCCGAGTACCGGTAAAACGCTGAATTGTGAGCGGGGTCATCACGGAAGGTGATTGATACGGCCCACCTTCCAGCCAGAAGTAGAATGGGTCAGTTCGGTCACCGACAGGTTGTCGATCCGATGGCCAAATGCCTCTTCCGCGTCCAGCTGCAACGCCCGCTGCACCTGTGTCAGGATCACGCCGAAATGTGCTACGATGATCAGGTCCCGTCCTGTATGGGCGGCGATCAGGCGGTCTATGGCCGTATCGACGCGGGTACGGACCTCATTCCAGCTTTCGCCATTTGGCGGGCGCACATCGCCGGGCTGTTCCCAATAGGCGCGGATGCGCACGGGGTCTTCGGCCTCGATCTCGGCAAAGGCGCGCAGCTCCCAATCTCCGAAGTGGATTTCCCGCAAGGCCTCGTCATGCGGCAGACGGGTGCGTCCGGTTTCAACGGCTGACGCGGTATCGACCGCGCGGATCAGGTCCGAGGAGATCACCAGGGCCCCGCCCGGCAAATGTGCCGAAAGACGCGCGACCGCCGCCCTGTCGCTCAGATCTGCGGGCAGGTCGGACCAGCCCACCATGGTTTTGGCGTGGGTTGGGCCATGGCGCACGAGATGCAGCCGGGTCATGGCAGCGTCCCTTTCAGAACCTGCGGCAGACCCGCGACAACCTGCACCACCAGATCGGCCTCAGCCGCCAGGGCGATGTTCAATCGCCCTTGCGCCTCGCGAAACTGCCGCACCAGCGCGTTGTCGGGCACGATGCCGTGCCCCACCTCGTTCGACACGATCACCACATCCGCCGTGCATTCCCGAAAGGCTGCCAGCAACTGCGCCTGTTGGACCTCAAGATCGTGTTCCGCCAGCAGATGGTTGCTCAGCCACATGGTTGCGCAGTCGATCAGGCAGAGATCCCCTTCCGAGCAGCCGCGCAGAGCGGGCGCAAGGTCAAACGGGGCCTCAATCGTGGTCCAGCCGGTGCCACGCTGGGTGATATGACGGTCGATCTTGATCTTCATCTCATCATCAAACACTTGTGATGTCGCGACATAAAACCTGTTTTTTGCTGACTTAACAGAGAGTTGCTCGGCAAAAATCGATTTCCCCGAGGCCGCGCCTCCTAGTACCAGGCTGTATTTCGGAAACAAGTTCTTACCTCAGAAATGATCCATGTGCCGCGATCCTGCGTACCTAGTTCAACTGCGCAAAACAAGCGCTCGCGGTAAGGCCGACATTCTGGGAGGACTGAATGCCACTGGACACTTCGAACGACATGTCGATGTCGCGTCAGGCGATGAAGGCAGAGCTTCTGGATGCCGAGACCGAGTTGCGCCTTGCCTATGCCTGGCGGGATGAGCGCGACGAACAGGCGCTGCACCGGCTGATAACGGCATATATGCGGCTGGCGATTTCGATGGCGGCCAAGTTCAAGCGTTATGGCGCGCCGATGAACGATCTGATTCAGGAGGCCGGGCTTGGCCTGATGAAAGCCGCCGACAAGTTCGACCCCGATCGCGGCGTGCGCTTTTCGACCTATGCGGTCTGGTGGATCAAGGCCTCGATCCAAGACTATGTAATGCGCAACTGGTCAATGGTGCGCACTGGCTCGACCTCGTCGCAGAAATCACTGTTTTTCAACATGCGCCGGGTTCAGGCCCGGCTGGAGCGTGAGGCCGCCTCGGATGGTATCGCGCTGGATCGGCATCAGTTGCACGAGAAGATCGCCTCGGAAATCGGGGTGCCGCTGCGCGATGTCGAGATGATGGATGGCCGGTTGGCGGGGTCCGACTTTTCGCTCAATGCGGTGCAGGCCGCCGATGAGGATGGTCGCGAATGGATCGATGCGCTGGAGGACGATGGCGATCAGGCGGCTGAGACGGTTGAACATCGTCATGACACCGAACAATTGCGCGAATGGTTACTGACCGCGATGCAGCGTCTGAACTCGCGGGAGCGCTTCATCGTGCGCGAACGCAAGCTGCGCGATGTGCCCCGGACGCTGGAAAGCCTGGGGCAGGAATTGGGCCTGTCCAAGGAGCGGATCCGCCAGTTGGAGGCTGCAGCCTTTCAGAAGATGCGGAAGAGCCTTGAAGCGCAGTCGCGAGAGGTGCAAGACTTGCTCGCATGAGACATGCGCTTGTTTGGCTTGTTGCCGCCACAGTAATTCTGGCCGCCCCGTTTCGGGCGGCTTTTGCGTCTGACCTGATCCCGGACGATATTCTCGACCAGATGAAACAGGCCGATGTGGTGATCCTGGGCGAGATCCACGACAATCCGCACCATCACCAGATTCAGGCCGAGGCGGTGCGCGCATTGCAACCCAAGGCCGTGGTTTGGGAGATGCTGACCGAAGAGGCCGCGGCGCGGGTGAACCGCAACCTCATTTCCGACGAATACAAACTGGCGCTTGAGTTGAAATGGGCCGAGTTGGGCTGGCCGCCGCTGGAGATGTATCTGGATATTTTCCGCGCAGCCCCCGACGCGCCGCTGCATGGCGCATTAGTCCCGCGCGCTGCAGCGCGAAGCGCAATGGAGCGTGGCGCGGCGGTGGCTATGGGTGCGGATGCGGCACGCTATGGTCTGACCATCCCGCTGCCGCCTGATGAACAGGCTGCAAGGATCGCCGACCAGCATGCGGCCCACTGCGAGGCCCTGCCCGAAGATATGTTGCCGCAGATGGTCGATGTACAGCGCCTGCGCGATGCGGTGCTGGCCCGCACCACGCTTGAGGCACTCGGCGAGGATGGCGCGCCCGTTGCGGTGATCACCGGAAATGGGCACGCACGCAAGGATCGCGGCATCCCGGTCTATCTCGCCCGCAGGCGGCCCGGTGTAAAGGTCTTTGTTCTGGGGCAGTCCGAGGATGGTCAGATCCAAGGCGAGTTTGATGCGATAATCGATAGCCCCACCGCCGAGCGCGAGGATCCCTGCAAGGCGTTCGAGTGATCCTGTCCCTCGATTCGGCACTGGCGGATTTCAGATCGCTTGCCTAGTGTTGGCGCAATCTTCGAACCGCGAGGGCCGCGATGCTGGCATCCAAGAAAATCCTGCTGATCATCGGGGGCGGTATCGCCGCCTATAAGTCGCTCGAACTGATCCGGCGTCTGCGCGAGCGCGGCGCCTCGGTAACCCCGGTACTGACCCGCGCGGCGGAGGAGTTTGTTACGCCCCTGTCGCTATCAGCTTTGGCGGGCGAGAAGGTCTACCGCGATCTCTTTGATCTGACGGATGAGGCCGAAATGGGCCATATCCAGTTGTCGCGTTCGGCTGATCTGGTGGTGGTGGCCCCGGCGACGGCTGATCTGATGGCCAAGATGGCTGGTGGGTTGGCGAATGATCTGGCCTCGACCCTGCTTCTGGCCACCGATACGCCCGTGCTGATCGCACCTGCGATGAATGTGCGGATGTGGGATCATCCCGCTACCGTTCGGAACCGGGCGCAATTGGCTGCCGACGGAGTTCTTTTTGTCGGACCGAATGAGGGTGACATGGCCTGCGGCGAATACGGGCCGGGGCGTATGGCGGAGCCTGCGGAAATACTCGCGGCAATCGACAGCCAACTGGGTGACAAGCCGCTGGCGGGCAAACGTATCCTTGTCACCTCCGGCCCCACCCATGAACCGATCGATCCGGTACGCTATATCGCCAACCGATCCTCGGGCGCGCAGGGCACGGCGGTGGCGCGGGCTCTGGCTGCGCTGGGTGCCGAGGTGGTGTTCGTCACCGGCCCCGCAGATGTTCCCCCACCCGCAGGGGTCGAGGTGATCCGGGTTGAGACGGCGCGCAACATGGCTTCGGTGGTCCAAGCCGCATTGCCGGTTGACGCTGGCGTCTTTGCCGCCGCCGTGGCTGACTGGCGGGTAACCAGTGCCTCGGATCGCAAGCTCAAGAAAACCCGCGATGGCGTTCCCGCGCTGGAATTCGCGGAAAACCCTGACATCCTCAAGACCGTCTCGCATCTGGAAAAGGACCGGCCACCGCTGGTCGTTGGGTTTGCAGCCGAAACCGAAGATGTAGTTGCCAATGCAACCTCTAAACGGACGCGCAAGGGCTGTGACTGGATCGTGGCCAATGATGTCAGCCCGGCTACCGGCATCATGGGCGGGCAGGAAAACGCTGTGATCCTGATTTCCGATGACGGCGCCGAGGAATGGCCGCGCATGCCGAAAGAAGAGGTGGCCGTGAAACTCGCGCGCCGCATCGCAGATGCGCTGATCGACTGACGGAGAGAGAGTGATGGTATCCATTCGGGTGATCCGCGAAGAGGGGGCCGACCCCTCGATCCCCTTGCCCAGTTACGAAACCACCGGCTCGGCCGGGGCGGATATCCGCGCCAGCCTGCCTGATCGCGGATCGGTGGTGTTGGAACCCGGCACGCGGGCGCTGGTGCCGACGGGCCTGCGGGTCGAGATCCCGGCAGGCTACGAAATCCAGGTCCGTCCGCGCTCGGGTCTGGCCTTGAAACACGGCATCACCCTGCCCAACACGCCGGGAACCATCGACAGCGACTATCGCGGCCCACTGGGAGTGATCATGATGAATGCCGGGACCGAAGCAGTTGAGATCACCCATGGCGACCGGATCGCACAGCTTGTGGTGGCCCCCGTTGTGCAGGCCCGCTTCGATCTGGCGGATGGCCTGTCCGATACCGCGCGCGGCGCGGGCGGATTCGGGTCGACAGGAACCGCCTGATGCTGCTGGTCTTTGTCCTCGCTGCGGCGTTGTGGAGTCTGGGCTGGATGCTGGATGTGCCCCGGCGCAATCGGATCGGCGTGGTTGTGGGGCTGTTCCTGATCGTTCTCTGCCTTCAGCTTGTCCTGCCGGGCGGGCATCCGGTGCGGGAGATGACCGGAAAGTCACCCGCGCTCTGGCTGCTGTTGGCGGGGTTTGGCATTCTTGCGGTGATCTATGGCCGTTTCGTTTCGGGCATGCGGGCGCGGGTGCAGACGGCGGAACCCGAGACACCTGCGAAATCCAGCGGCACGTTTTCGGAGACCGAGCTGGGACGCTATGCACGTCATATCGTGTTGCGGGAACTGGGCGGGCCGGGTCAGAAACGGCTGAAACAGGCGCGCATACTGGTGATCGGTGCAGGTGGGCTGGGCGCGCCTGCGCTGCAATATCTGGCGGCAGCCGGGGCAGGGACCATCGGTGTGATCGACGATGACGAGGTGGAAAACGCCAACCTGCAGCGCCAGGTGATCCACCGGGACGCAGATATCGGCATACCCAAGGTATTCTCGGCTCAAAAGGCGATGGAGGCGCAGAACCCCAACGTGGTGGTGCGCCCCTATCACCGCCGCCTGACCGAGGAGATCGCCGCAGAACTCTTTGCGGATTACGATCTGATCCTTGATGGCACCGATAATTTCGACACACGCTATCTGGCGAACCGGATAGCCGTGGCGCAGAAAAAGCCCCTGATCTCAGGTGCGCTGTCGCAATGGGAAGGCCAGATCAGCGTGTTTGATCCGCATTTTACAGGCCCCTGCTACCAGTGCATTTTCCCCGAAGCTCCCGCGCCCGGTCTGGCCCCGTCTTGTGCCGAGGCAGGCGTGATCGGGCCGCTGCCCGGTGTCATCGGCTCAATGATGGCACTGGAGGCGATCAAGGTGATCACCGGTGCGGGTGCCCCCCTGCGGGGCGAGATGCTGATTTATGACGGGCTCTATGGCGAGACGCGCAAGATCGCCTTGAAGAAGCGCGAGGACTGCCCGATCTGCGGCGCGGTCTGAGCTGTAGCGCCTTTTTGCGCCCCGCTCTGGACCATCTTTGCTCGCGCGCCTAGCTTGTCGCGCAAAGGAGACATCTATGACCAACCCGATCCTTGCGGACTGGACGACGCCCTTCGCCATCGCGCCATTCGATACCATTTCTGACGACGATTTTGCGCCTGCGCTGGAGCGTGCGCTCGCGACACATAATGCCGAAATCGACCGGATTGCCAGCAACCCAGAGGCTCCCGATTTCGCCAATACCATTGAGGCGATGGAGGCGGCGGGCGCGGATCTGGACAAGGTTCTGTCGGTCTTCTTCACGGTGGCCGGTGCGGACAGCAACCCGGCGCGCGAGGCGTTGCAACGTGATTTCTCGCCCCGGCTGGCGGCGCATTTCGCCGAAATCTCCGGGAACAAGGCGCTGTTCAAACGCATCGCTTCGGTCTGGGATGCCCGCGACACTCTTGATCTGAGCGAAGAGCAGCAAAGGGTGCTTATGCTGACCCATCGCAGCTTCGTCCGCGCCGGGGCGGCGCTGGAGGGTGACGCCGAGGCACGGATGAAAGAGATCAAGGGGCGGCTTGCCACGCTGGGTACCGAGTTCACGCAGAACCTGCTGGCGGATGAGCGTTACTGGTTCTTGGACCTCTCCGAGAAAGATCTGGAGGGCCTGCCCGATTTCGTGGTCGAGGCCACCCGCGCTGCGGGGGCCGAGAAAGAGGCCGCGGGTCCCGTTGTCACCCTGTCCCGCTCGCTGATTGTCCCCTTCCTGCAATTCTCGCCGCGCCGTGATCTGCGCGAAAAAGCCTATCGCGCCTGGACTGCGCGCGGGGCCAATGGCGGGGATACTGATAATCGCGATATCGCTGCCGAAATCCTTACCCTTCGCGAGGAACGGGCGCGGTTGCTGGGCTATGACAGTTTTGCCGACTACAAGCTGGAAACCGAGATGGCGCAGACGCCCGAGCGCGTGCGGGAGTTGCTGATGCAGGTCTGGACCCCGGCCAAGGCGCAAGCGGACGCGGATGCACAAACGCTGACCGCGATGATGCAGGCCGACGGCGTCAACGGTCCGTTAGAGGCCTGGGACTGGCGTTATTATGCCGAGAAACGCCGCAAAGCCGAGCATGATCTGGATGAGGCCGAGCTGAAACCCTACCTGCAGCTCGACCGCATGATCGAGGCGGCCTTTACCTGTGCCAAGCGCCTCTTCGGTCTGGAATTCGCGCCGTTGGATGTGCCGCTCTATCACCCCGATTGCCTGGCCTGGGAAGTGACCCGCGATGGCGCGCATGTGGCGGTGTTCATCGGGGATTACTTCGCGCGGGGCTCGAAACGCTCCGGCGCATGGTGCAGCGCGATGCGGTCTCAGGCCAAGTATCCGAAGGTACAGACACCTGTGGTAATCAACGTGTGCAATTTCGCCAAGGGCGACCCGGCGCTGCTGAGCTATGACGATGCGCGCACGCTGTTTCACGAATTTGGCCACGCGCTGCACCAGATGCTATCGAACGTGACCTATGAGAGTATCTCAGGCACCTCGGTCGCGCGCGATTTCGTGGAACTGCCCAGCCAGCTCTATGAACACTGGCTGGAAGTGCCGGAGGTGCTGGAGGAGTTTGCGACCCATGCCGAAACCGGCGCGGCCATGCCGCGCGACATGCTGGACAAGGTACTGGCGGCAGCCAATTTCGACATGGGGTTCCAGACGGTGGAATATGTGGCCTCGGCACTGGTGGACTTGGCCTTCCATGAGGGCGCTGCACCGGTTGATCCGATGGAACGGCAGGCCGAGGTTTTGACCGGGATCGGCATGCCAGCGGCCATCGGCATGCGCCACGCAACGCCACATTTCGCCCATGTCTTTGCCGGTGATGGCTATAGCTCGGGCTATTACAGCTATATGTGGTCGGAGGTGATGGACGCCGATGCCTTCGCTGCCTTTGAGGAGGCGGGTGGCGCTTTCGACCCGGACCGTGCCAAAGCGCTTGAGGCACATATTCTGTCCACCGGCGGCTCGAAAGAACCCGAAGAGCTCTATACCGCGTTCCGGGGCCGCCTGCCAGGGGTCGAGGCGCTGTTGAAGGGCCGGGGGCTGGTGGCGGCCTGAGATCAGGCAGGCCTAATAGCCGTGATCGCGATCCACCAGATGCAGGAAGGGCTCGCCCGTTTCACCTCGCCGGATATTCTCGGCAATGATCCTGACTGCCGTCTCGGGCCGTGTCTCCGAGGCGATATGCGGGGTGACTGTGACCTGACTGTGTGCCCAATAGGGATGGTCGGCTGGCAGCGGCTCTGTGCGGAAGACATCCAGTGTGGCATGCCCGATCTGGCCGCTGTCCAGCGCGGCCAGCAGTGCATCATCGTCAATCAGCGGCCCGCGTCCGGGGTTGATGATCACCGCGCCGCGCGGCAGCCTTGCCAGCGTATCAGTATTGAGGATGTCGGTTGTCGCCGGGGTGTCCGGCAGCAGCAGCACAAGGATTTCCGCGCTGTCCAACGCCTCTAGCAGGCCCGCCTCGCCATCATAGCAGGTCAATCCCGGGATTGACTTTGCGGTGCGGCTCCAGCCTGTGGTGTTGAAACCGAGACTGGCCAGCGCCTCGCCTGCGGCCTGTCCTAGCTCGCCCAGCCCCAGCAGGCAGATGGTGCGGTCCTGCGACAGCGGCGGTACAAAACGGCGCCACACACCGTCCTGCCCATTGATATGTAGATCCATGCCGAGATGATGGCGCAGCACGTGACCTGTCACCCATTCCGTCATGCCCTGCCGCAGGCCCTGATCCACCATCCGCGCCAGCGGGACGGTCAGAGTTGGGTTGCCGACAATGCTCTCGGCCCCGGCCCAGAGGCTCAGCACCGCCTTGAGCCTTGTATAGGGCGTGAAATCGCTGAGCCCGCCATTGGGGGCGTAGACGATATAATCGACTTCGGCCGGATCAAACTCGATGGCGAGGGTGAAGGCGATGCCGGTATCGGCGATCGCAGCCTCTAAAAGCTCGCGATACTGGGGCCAGCGCTCGGGATGGGCGGAAAACAGGACATTGACGCTCATCGCGGGGGTCTTTCTTATCTGGCCCGATGAATATGGGCGCTTTGAACAAGGCCGAAGGCGGCCAGCAGCACCAGCATGGCCGAGCCGCCATAGCTGACCAGCGGCAAGGGCACGCCCACCACCGGGGCCAGCCCCATCACCATCGACATGTTCACCGCAAAGAACAGGAAGAAGTTCACCGCGATCCCCAGCGTGACCAGCGACGAGAACCGGTCGCGTGTAGCCAGCGCGGTGACCACGCAGAAGATGATGATCAGCGTATAAAGCGCCAGCAGAGAGAAGCCGCCGACAAAGCCGAACTCCTCCGCCAGGGTTGTGAAGATGAAATCGGTATGCTTTTCCGGCAGGAAGTTCAGTCGCGATTGGGTGCCCTGCATGAAGCCGCGCCCCGACCAGCCCCCGGACCCCAGCGCGATCTTGGACTGGGTGATGTGATATCCTGCCCCCAGCGGATCGGTTGACGGATCAAGGAAGGTGTCGATGCGCCGGTATTGATAGTCCTTGAGCAATTGCCAATCGGTCCCGCGACTGTTGAAAACGGCAAAGATCAGCCCGACGCCTGCGCCAATCACGGCGCCGAAATAGGCCCAGTGCACCCCGGCAAAAAACATCATCGCGCCGCCTGCCGCCAGCAACAGGATCGCGGTGCCCAGATCGGGTTGGCGCAGCACCATGAAGGTGGGGAAGAGGATCAACAGCACCGGCAGAATGACCCAGATCGGTCGCGAGGTGCGCTTGGCCGGTAGCCAGTCGTAATAGGCGGCCAGCAGCATCACCAGCGTGACCTTCATCAATTCCGAGGGTTGCAGCCGCATGAAGCCCAGATCGATCCAGCGTTGCGCGCCCATGCCCACCGTGCCGACCAGTTCCACCGCAAAGAGCAGCGCGATAGAGGTCAGATAGGCCACCACAGACATGTTGCGCCAGAACCAGATCGGCACCATCGCCACGATCATCATCACCGCCAGCCCCAGCGCAAACCGCTTCATCTGCGGCTCGGCCCAGGGGGTGAACGACCCGCCCGCCACCGAATAGAGCATCAGGAACCCGACCGAGGCGACGCTGATCAGCAGCAACGTCAGCGGCCAGTTCATGAACAGGAACTTGCGCAGCCCTGTGGGCGTCGATTTGACGTTATGCTCGAGGTAACTCATGCGCGGTCGCTGCCATCCGAGGGGGCAATCCCGTTACGCAGTTGGTCCAGCCGCTCTTGCTGCTCCTTGATGCGCTCGCGATCCTTGGAGGGGTAAGCCTCCAGCGGAGGATTGCCATTATAGAGCGCTTGCAGCATCACGTCGCGCGCCACCGGGGCTGCCGCCTTGGAGCCGCCGCCGCCATGCTCGACCACCACAGCCACCGCGTATTTGGGCTTGTCGAATGGCGCGTAACACACGAACAGCGCGTGGTCGCGGCGTTCCCAGGGCAGGTCGCTGTTGCGGATCACGCCCGCGGCGCGTTCGGCCTTGGTGATGTTGCGGACCTGGCTGGTGCCGGTCTTGCCCGCCATGCGATAGCTGTCCTCGATGATGCGCGAGCCATAGGCCGTGCCGCGCCGGTCGTTTGAGACCGCATACATCGCATTGCGGATGTAGCGCAGGTTGCGTTTGTCGATATCCAGCGGCTCGCCCGCGCCTGAGGGCTGTTCGATCCCGTCGATGGATTTCACCAAGCGGGGCGTGACCGAGCGACCGGTGGCGATGCGTGCCGACATGACTGCAAGCTGCAGCGGTGAGGCCAACATGAAGCCCTGGCCGATCGAGGCGTTTGCAGTGTCGCCGACCAGCCAGCCCTCACCATGCACCCGTTCTTTCCAGGCCTGGGTGGGCGTCAACCCGCTGCGCACGGCGGACATGGGCAGATCGTGCTTCACCCCCAGGCCCAGCTTATTGGCCATGGCCGAGATGTTGTCGATGCCGGTCTTCACCGCGACGTCATAGTAATAGACATCGCAACTGCGTTTGAGCGACAGCAGCAGATCAACCGTACCGTGCCCGCCGCGTTTCCAGCAGTGGAAGCGGCGATTGCCGACCTTGTGGAAGCCGGGGCAGTAAGACGTGTCGCCGGGGCCGACGACGCCCGCTTCCAACGCGGCCAGCGCGGTGACCATCTTGAAGGTCGAGCCAGGCGGGTAGGTGCCCTGCACCGATTTGTTGGCCAGTGGGCGATAGGGATCATCGGTCAGGCGTTTGTAATCGGCCACCGAAATGCCACGTACAAAGAGATTGGGATCAAAGCTGGGGGCCGAGACGATGGCCCGCAGATCGCCGGTGTCGCAGTCGATCACCACGGCGCTGGCGCTTTCGCCCTCGAGCCGCGCCTGCACATATCTCTGAAGATCGCCATCGACCGACAATTGCAGGTCAGCACCGGCATCGCCCTCGCGGCGGCTGAGTTCGCGCATCACGCGGCCCCCTGCGTTGACCTCGACGCGCTTGGCGCCCGCGCGCCCGCGCAACAGGTCCTCGCGCTTGGCCTCAAGACCCACCTTGCCGATCTGGAAGCGCGGGATGCGCAGCACCGGTTCGGGGTCTTCCATCTGGCTCAAGTCATAATCGCTGACCGGGCCGACATAGCCGATGACATGGGCGAAATCGCCTTTTTGTGGGTAGTGGCGCGCCAGCCCGACCTCGGGCGTGATACCGGGCAGGGACGGGGCGTTGACCGCCACTTTCGAGATCTCCTCCCACGTGACCTGATCGGCCAGCGTGATGGGCAGGAAAGCGGGCGCGCGGCGCATCTCGGCGCGGGCGCGTTCCAGGTCTTCGGGATCGAGATAGATCAGCTTGGACAGATCGCTGATCACCTTTTCCACGTCGCCGGCATCCTCGCGCACGATGATGATCCGGTAAGAGGGCGAGTTTTGACCCAGTATCTTGCCATTGCGGTCGAACAGCTGGCCCCGCGCGGGCGCGATCAGGCGGATATTGATCCTGTTTTCCTCGGCAAGCAGCCGGAATTCATCGGCCTGATCCACCTGCATGTATCGCATCCGCATGCCCAGTGCGCCGACAAAGGCGGCCTGCAATCCGCCCACGACCAGCGCGCGGCGCGAGACTTGCCGATGGGTGACTTCCAGTTCCTTGGGATTGCGTTTCATGATCTGGCTCCCAGCGCATCCGCGTCGGATCGTTTCATCTTGCGCACCCCGAACACAACCTGACTGATGACCACGGCGACCGGGTAGAACAGGATCGTCAAAACCAGTTGTGACACCGATAGCAGCAGGGGTGGCGCGCCGATCTCGGTCAGGCCCAGAATCGCCCGGTCGGCGGCGAAGATCGCAAACAGCACCCCGGCGACGGTGAGCCATTCGGTGGCAAAATTGGTCTCGCTGGCGGGTGTTGCTGCCCGGCCCCGCAAAAAAGCACAACCCGCCACAACCATCGCCGCCAGCAAGCCCGGCGGTTTCTGCAACAGAAGATCGATCGTCAGCATGGCCGCCGCGACCAGCAGGGTCGGCACATAATCGGGCCGCCGCATCACCCAGGCGAAGGTGAAGGCCACGAACAGATCGGGCGGCGCCAGATGGCGTGGAACGGTGTCCAAGGGCAGCAGGTGAAAGAACAGGATCACGATCATCAGGCCGCAATAGACCAGCCACATAAACCAGGTGCGCGAAGAGAGGCTAGCCATCTGCGCCTCCTCCGGTCTCGGGCACCAATGCGGTATCCGAGGGTCGCATCGGCCCCACAACGCCGCCGGGATCGGTGACTGGGTTGGTGCCCTGATGGCGCAGTACGCGCAGGAATTCCAGCCGCTCATAGTCTGCCGACAGCCGCACGCGCAGCCTACCGGCGGGGTCTGCCGCAACCTGTCCGATCAGCAATCCGGCGGGAAAGACGCCGCCATCGCCCGAGGTGATGACGCGGTCGCCGGGCCGGACCAACTCGCGATTTTCCAGAAAATCCAGCACCGGCGCGGCAGAGTTATCGCCCGCAATCAGCGCATTCTGCCCCGAGGGCTGGATCGTGGCGGGAATGGCGCTGGCCGCATCGGTCAGCAGAATCACCCGCGCCGTATTCTGCCCCACGCCCGAGATCCGGCCCACCAGCCCGATCCCATCCATTGCGGCCCAACCATCAACGATTCCGTCCCGTGCGCCCACGTTTAGCAGCACGGATTGGCGGAAGGGCGAGCCGCTATCGGCCATCACCACGCCGGTGATATAGGTCAGGCGCGGGTCTAGGCGCACATTGTTGAGGTCCAGCAGCCGGGCGTTTTCCTGCTCCAACTGCAATGCAGCTTCCTTCCAGGCGCGCATCCGCCGCAGCTCGCTGCGCAACTCTTGGTTCTGTTCGCTCAGACGCTGGTAGCTTTGGAAATCGCGCAGCAGGTTGATGGTGGCGGTGACCGGCACCATGGCCCAATCCATTGATGGGACGACCTTATCGGTCACTTGAGCACGAAAGCGCTCCACACGCGGGCTGTCGATGCGCCAGACCAGAAAGATGCCGATCAGGCACAGCAGAACAACCCCCAACAGCAGTCGCTTCAGGGGGCCCGAATAGTCTTCGTGCTGTGATCGGTCCTTGGCCAAAAGGTCCTCTCAGCGGGTTCCTACCGGTGCGGGCAAGCCCGAACGCAGTGAACTGTCCCCATAAGAAGGGTGCGCGCCTTAGCTGTCGTAGTCAATCGCGTGGCGCAGTTGCTTTTCGTATTCCAGCGCCTTGCCGGTCCCCAATGCAACACAATTGAGGCTTTCATCGGCGATCGACACCGCCAGACCGGTCTGCTCGCGCAGCGCCAAATCCAGATCGCCCAGTAACGCACCGCCACCTGTCAGCATCACGCCGCGGTCAACAATGTCTGCGGCCAGATCGGGCGGAGTGGTTTCCAGCGCGGTCATCACCGCCTCGCAGATCTGCTGCACCGGTTCTGCCAGCGCCTCGGCCACCTGGGCCTGGCTGATCTCGATTTCCTTGGGTACGCCATTCAGCAGGTCGCGTCCCCGGATCTGCATCGACTGGCCGCGCCCGTCATCAGGCATACGGGCGGTGCCGATGGTGGTCTTGATGCGCTCGGCGGTGGTTTCGCCGACCAGCAGATTCTGCTGGCGGCGCAGGTAGTTCACGATGCCCTCATCCATGCGGTCGCCACCAACGCGGACCGAGCGGGCATAGACGATATCGCCCAGTGAAAGAACGGCTACCTCGGTGGTACCGCCGCCGATATCCACGACCATGTTACCGGTCGGATCGGTGATCGGCATACCCGCACCAATGGCCGCCGCAATGGGTTCGGCGATCAGACCGGCACGCCGGGCACCCGCCGACATCACCGACTGGCGGATCGCCCGTTTTTCCACCGGCGTCGCACCATGGGGCACGCAGACGATGATCTTGGGCTTAGAGAAGGTCGAGCGTTTGTGCACCTTGCGGATGAAGTGCTTGATCATCTCTTCGGCAGTGTCGAAATCGGCGATCACCCCTTCGCGCATCGGGCGGATCGCCTCAATGCTGCCCGGTGTCCGGCCCAGCATCAGCTTGGCGTCTTCGCCTACGGCAAGCACCTTCTTGACGCCATCCTTGACGTGATAGGCCACCACTGAGGGTTCCGACAGGATTACCCCGCGCCCCTTGACGTAAACCAGCGTGTTCGCGGTCCCCAGATCGATGGCCATGTCCGACGAGAACAAGCCGCCAAGATTTCCAAACACCGACATATTTGCGTGATCCTGTAGAGTGCTGCCCAGTTGTCCTGCGACTCTGATGATCGCAGGAATTTTTAACCTTATAGGCCTCTACAGGTGGTGGGGGAAGGGCCGAATCCACCTAAATCAGCGCGATTCCGCCCTCCCTGACGTCAAAGCGCGATGCGGAAGCGGGCAAATCCGTCCGGTCCGTCGCCCGCAGGCTCGATGGTGACACCTTGCACATCCTCGACATAATCGGCTGCTTTGGGGCCGGTGTCGAACAACACGCTGGTATCGGGTAAAGGGGCAAAGGACCAGTTGGCATCCGCCTTGGGGCTGATCGTGCCTTTCTCGACAATATAGCGCACGATCACGTCGCGGTTGGTGTCGGGCCCTTCAAAGACGATGGTGTCGCCCATGGCACCCGGGAACTTGCCGCCGCCGCCTGCGCGGTAGTTGTTTGTGGCGATGATGAACTGCGCCTCAGGATCAATCGGTGCGCCGTTGAACTGCAGGTTCACGATACGATTGGCGTCGGGGTTGATGACCTCGCCCTTGGGGTCGAATTTCGACGGCTGGCTCAGGTCGATCTGGTAGGTCACCCCGTCGATCACGTCGAAATTATAGCTGGGGAATTCCGGGTTCAGCAGCACCTGATCCGCTTTGCCCGCTTCGACCTGATTGAACATGCCCGCCGAGCGTTCCAGCCAGTCTTTGACCTGCGCGCCGCTGACCCGAACCGCACGCGCGGTGTTGGGATAGAGGTAGAGGTCCGAGACATTCTTGATCGCCACATCGCCCTTGGGCACGTCGGTGAAATATTCCGGCCCGCCCCGGCCACCGGCCTTGAACGGCGCCGCGGCGCTCAGGATCGGCAGACCTTCATGTTCGGTACCCTTCAGCATCTGCTCGATATACCAAAGCTGCGCGATCGAGACGATCTGCACCGAGGGGTCATCCGCCACCAGCGCGAAATAGGAATGCAGCGGTGCGTCGGTCTTGCCGACGGCGCGGCGGACATAGGCCAGAGTCGCGTCATGATCCCCCTGCACGCTGTCCAGCACATCCTGCTGGCTGTCGACCAGCGCGGTGATCGAACGATCTTCGTTGCGTTTCGAGATCGGGCGCGCCTCGGTCGCGTGACTGACGATCTTCCATTCATTGCCCGAGCGTTCCAGCATCAGGTCGATCAGACCCAGATGCGAGCCCCAGAACCCGCCCATCGCGGCGGGTTTGCCGTGGATCGTACCCTTGGCCACATCCACCGCCGCGATGCCGTCATAATCCGACGAGGGGAAGACCCGGTGATGGTGCCCGGTCAGCACGGCATCGATGCCCTCAACAGCCGCGAGCGGGACGGAAGCGTTTTCCATCCCGTCACTGTGGTCGGCCTCGCCAATACCGGAATGCGAAAGCGCGATGATGATATCGGCGCCTTCTTCCTTCATCTGTGGCACATAGGCCTGCGCGGTGGCCACGATATCGCGAGCCTGCACCTTGCCCTCCAGATGGCGGCGGTCCCAGTTCATGACCTGAGGCGGCACGAAGCCGATCAGGCCAACCTTGATCGGGTGGGTTTCGCCGCTGCCATCGGTCAATTTTTTTTCGAGGATCACGTAAGGCTTGATCAGCGTCTTGTCCTTGGTCGGATCGCTGCCCATCTCCAGCGCCACATTGGCGCTGACCACAGGGAATTCGGCACCTGCCAGAGACTTCGCCAGGAAATCTAGCCCGTAGTTGAACTCGTGATTGCCCAGCGTTGAGGCGTCAAAACCCACGGCGTTCATGGCTGTGATGATCGGATGGCTGTCGCCTTCCTTCATGCCCCGCTCATAGGCGATATAGTCGCCCATCGGGTTACCCTGTAGGAAGTCGCCATTGTCGATCAGCATTGAGTTGGTGGCCTCGTCCCGGATATCCTTGATGATCGAGGCAGTACGAGCCAGACCCACCGTATCGCGCGGCTTGTCGGCGTAATAGTCATAGGGAAACACATGGACGTGCAGGTCGGTGGTCTCCATTAACCGCAAATGCGCCTGATTGGCGGCGGCGCGGGCCGAGAACGGATGAAGCGCGATGAAACCGGCGGTTCCGGCAAGGAAACCCCGGCGGGTGAGCGAAAGTGACATGGTATCTTCCCTGAGATTGCGTCGCGAAGGGGCAGCATTTGCTTGTTTCGAAAGGATAGCAGTGAAGATGAGTGAGCGATAGCAACAACGTTAGCGAAATCTTGCCGTTAGCAGCGCGCAAAAGCCACTAGTTGCGAGCCTGCACAGGTGTCGCAGGGTGTCTGAACCTATCTTAATCCATCTTATAGGCTCAACATATTCGGTGCTCCCATGTCGGTTAAGTTGAAAGGGGGCAGAATGCCAACCCTTTCCGTTACCAACATGAAAGGGAGCAACCATGACCAATTCCAATCAGGCCAAATCGGAGAAACTGGCCGCTCTGTACGAGCGTGTCCAACAGGACGAGGCGTTTCGCAAACTGCTGAAAGCCGACCCGAAGAGCGCCGTCGAGCCCTATATGGGCAAGTTACCCGATGGTGTAGAGCTCAAGGTCGTTCAGAATACGGGCGACACCAAATACCTCCACGTTCCAAGTGCGCCCAATCAGCGCGAGGTCTCGGATGGCGATCTTTTGGGTGCGCAGGGCGGCACTGGTGGTTTTTGTGCCATTACCGTATTGACGCTAACTGTCGGGCTTGGGACTGCGGTGGCCTCGCTCGGAATAACAAATCAGAAGTGACGCGCAACATAGCGCGCCAATGCGCGGTCGGTCAAAACCTCCAGCAAGGCGAAAGACTCTCCGCCTTGCTGGCGTCTTTCAAGTCAGGTCCTTGTAGCTGATCTCGCGCGCATCCGCGCCCGGGCCGGTTTTCTCGCGCCGCACCATCAGGCGGTTCAGGGCGTGGATATAGGCTTTGGCCGAGGCGACGACCGTGTCGGTATTGGCCGACTCGCCGGTGGCGATCATGCCGTCCTCGCTCAGGCGGACCGCAACGGTGGCCTGCGCATCGGTGCCCTCGGTCACGGCGCTGACCTGGTAGAGTTGCAGCCGCGCCTTGTTGGGGTGGATCTGGCGGATCGCCTTGAAGGTGGCATCGACCGGGCCGTCGCCTTCGGAGGTCTCGGTGACGTCTTCGCCGTCCACCTGCATCTCGACCGTGGCTTCGGCGGGGCCGTTGGTGCCGCAGGTGACCTTCATCGAGACCAGATGCAGGTGATCGTTTTCGCCATCCTCCTCGATCCGCACAAGCGCGATCAGGTCGTCGTCAAACACCTCTTTCTTGCGATCGGCCAATTCCTTGAACCTCACGAAGAGATCCTTAAGCTGGTTGTCGCCCACCTCATAGCCCAGCGTCTTGAGCTTGTCGCGCAAGGCGGCGCGGCCCGAATGTTTGCCCAAGGGCAGGGCGGTGCCCGCGATGCCCACATCCTCGGGGCGCATGATCTCGAAGGTTTCCTTGTTCTTCAGCATCCCGTCCTGATGGATGCCGCTTTCATGGGCAAAGGCGTTCTTGCCCACGATGGCCTTGTTGAACTGGACCGGAAAGCCCGAAACAGTCGCGACGCGATGCGAGATGTGCTTGATCTTGGTGGTGTCGATGCCGGTGCTCCACGGCATAATGTCATTACGCACTTTCAGCGCCATCACCACCTCTTCCAAAGCGGTGTTGCCCGCCCGCTCACCGAGCCCGTTGATGGTGCATTCGATCTGGCGTGCGCCACCTGCGACAGCAGCCAGCGAGTTGGCGGTCGCCATGCCGAGGTCGTTGTGGCAATGGGTGGCAAAAACCACCTCATCGGCACCCGAGACCGTTTCGATCAGCTTGCGGATCATCTCGGCCTTTTCCATCGGCGCGGTGTAACCCACCGTGTCGGGGATGTTGATCGTGGTGGCCCCGGCCTTGATCGCGATCTCGATCACCCGGCAGAGATAATCCCACTCGGTCCGGGTCGCATCCATCGGCGACCATTGCACATTATCCACCAGATTGCGGGCATGGGTCACCGTGTCATGGATGCGGTCGGCCATCTCGTCCTGGGTCAGGTTCGGGATGGCGCGGTGCAGCGGTGAGGTGCCGATGAAGGTGTGGATGCGCGGGCGCACGGAATTGCGCACGGCCTCTGCGCAGCGGTCGATATCCTTGAAATTGGCGCGCGCCAGCCCGCAGATCACCGCGTCCTTGGATCGTTCGGCAATCTCGGATACGGCGTTGAAATCCCCCTCGGAGGCGATTGGGAAGCCCGCTTCGATGATGTCGACGCCCATATCGTCCAGCAGTTCCGCGATTTCGAGCTTTTCGGCATGGGTCATGGTAGCGCCCGGGCTTTGCTCGCCATCGCGCAATGTGGTGTCAAAGATCAAGACTCGGTCTTGTGTCATAGGTCCGGTCCTACTCAAATAAAGGGTTTTGGGGCAGGGGCGCGATCGCTGTCGCCCGAGTTCGGTTCACCGACCGGTTCGATCAGCAGCACCTTGACTTCGGTCTCGGCCCGAGGTCGGTGCACGACACCTTTTGGCACGACGACCATCTCTCCGGCTCCGAAGGTGACAGACGGCGCATCGTCGTAATCCATAGTGACGCTGCCTTCGAGCACGAGAAAGAAATCGTCGGTGGTGTCGTGTTTGTGAAACGGAAACTCGCCCTGGAATTTCACCACCATCACATCGTTGTCGTTGTAGCGGGCCACGACATGCGGGTCCCAGTGCGAGGAAAACTGAGCCAGTTTCTCGGCAAGATTGATTTTATGCATGGGTCTTTCCTAATCCTGAATGCGGTTCAATCGGTGCGACTGCATCCCCTCTAAGCGCACGCACCGACTGCGGTCACGCTCAGAGGCAGATTAGGATCAGTAGGCCACGCAGGGACGCGCCGCATGCGGCGTGGGTCACTGGAATATCTGCGCGGTTGATCATGAGGCGAGTTTATACAGGCGCAGCAGGGAATGGGAAGAGCGAATTCGACCAAGGCGTTGCATTGACCTTGGGCCCGGCCCCCCTAGCTGGGCGTCATGGAACGGGCATTGGTAATCGGCGCATCGGGCGGAATAGGTCAGGCAGTAGAGGCTGCGCTGCACGCGCGGGGTGTGTCGGTCGATGGGTTGTCGCGCTCGCGAGATGGGCTGGATCTGACAGATGAGGCCTCGGTCACGCGCGTGCTGGGCGCAGTTGATGGGGTCTATGATCAGATCTTTGTGGCCTCGGGTGGGCTGGAGATTGACGGGGCTGGTCCGGAAAAGACCATCCGCGCGATCCGTGCAACCGCGATGATGGATCAATTCGCGCTGAATGCCGTTGGCCCGGCGCTGGTGCTGCGCGATGCGGCGCGGCTATTGCCACGCGACCGGCGCTGCGTCTTTGCGGCTCTGTCAGCGCGGGTCGGTTCCATCGGGGACAATCGGCTGGGTGGCTGGATCAGCTACAGGGCAGCCAAGGCAGCCCTTAATCAGGTCATACGGACGGCGTCAATCGAGTTGAGCAGGACCCATCGTGACAGCATCTGCGTGGCGCTGCATCCGGGAACCGTCAGGACCGGGCTAACCCAAGCTTATGCGCGAGGGCACGAGACCATGTCGGCAGAGGATGCCGCAGTGAATCTGCTGTCTGTGATCAACGAGCTTGCTCCGGCCCAGACCGGTCAGTTTTTCGACTGGGCGGGTAAACCGATCGAGTGGTAGGTCTCAGCCATCATCTTTGAGTGCGCCATTTTCCCAGGTGCCGGATTCCTCCTGCCCACCTGCATAGCGCATCGTGCCTTCACCCTGGCGTTTGCCATTGCGGAAATTGCCCTCGTAGACATCGCCATTGGCATAGGTGGCCACGCCGTTGCCGCTGATCTTGCCGCCCTGCCACTGGCCGGAATATGTGAACCCATCGGCCATGACGATCTCGCCCTGGCCCTCGCGCTGACCCTTGTTGTAGTCGCCAGTATAGACCGAGCCGTCGGGATAGGTGGCTTTGCCCTGTCCGTGGCGCAGCCCGTCCTTCCAGTCGCCTTCATAGCGGTAGCCGTCAAGATAGGTCATCACCCCGGTGCCGTGGTTCTTGGCGTTCTTGAACTGGCCGTCATATACAATGCCATTGGCATAGATCGCCTTGCCTTGCCCTTCGATGACGCCCGCAATCCAGTCACCTTCATAGCTTGAGCCATCGGGATAGATGATCTTGCCCACGCCATCCGCCAGATCGGCCCGGAAGTCGCCTTCATAAACCGAGCCGTCGGGATAGGTGACGCGGCCTTTGCCCTCGATCTGGCCTGAGACCCAGGCACCGGAATAGCTGTAGCCATCGGTGCCGGTGAACGTGCCCTGCCCGTGGCGCTGATCATCGGCGAAATCGCCGCTATAGGTGTCGCCGTTGGCATAGGTCACCTTGCCGGTGCCTTCGCGGCGGCCTTCGGTCAGCGAGCCCTCATAGACATCGCCATTGGGCTGGGTCAGACGGCCCTCGCCGCTGATCTGCCCCTCAGACCAGAGGCCCACATAGACCAGGCCGTCGGGCAGTTTGAGCGTGCCTTGCCCATGCCGTTGCCCGGCCTTGATCTCACCCGCGTAGCTGGCGCCATCGGGATAGCTGATGGTTCCGGAGCCTTCCTTGCGCCCCTCGATCCAGTCGCCCTCATAGACATAACCGCCGGGGCTTTGCATCACGCCTTTGCCGTGGTGTTTGGCATTCTGAAACCCACCCTCGTAACGCACGCCATTGGCATAGGCAGCGACGCCTTCGCCGTTGATGACGCCGTTCAGCCAGTCGCCCTCATAGGTGCCGCCATCGGCAAAAGTGATCTTGCCCTTGCCCTCGGGCTTGCCCTTGACGAAATCGCCCTCATAGATCGAGCCGTCGGGAAAGCGCGCCACGCCTTTGCCGCGAATCTCTCCATCAGTCCAGTCACCGGTATATTCATAGCCGTTGGGCAGGCGATAGCTGCCGGTGCCATGCTGCAACCCGCCGCGGAAGGTGCCCTCGTAAACACCGCCGATATCGTCCTGCTTGGTCAGAACCGGGCCTTCCTGAGCAAGCGCGGGGCCTGCTGCCCCGACTGCAATTCCGGCGATGATGGTCCTGCGGATCGTGTTCATCTGTGCCTCTGTCTGCTCATTTCCGTGCATCGCTGCACGTGTTTCCGCAAAATTAAGTCAGGCGGCCTCCGGGGGCAATGTCTTTTGCCGCATTTGGCTTTCCCTCTCGGCGTGATCTGGTAAATGGCAGGTTGACCTTTACTGCATGAGGGCGGCATGGCCGACAGTTTCCGCATCACACTGGCGCAACTCAATCCGGTGGTTGGCGACCTTGAGGGCAACGCTGCCAAGGCGCGCGCAGCCTGGCAAGCAGGCAAAGAGGCAAGCGCCGATCTGGTCGCGCTGACCGAGATGTTCATCACCGGCTACAACGCGCAAGATCTGGTGATGAAACCCGCGTTTCACCTGGCGGCAATGGATCAGGTGCGCGCGCTGGCGGCGGCATGCGCCGATGGTCCGGCGCTTGCCATCGGCTGCCCTTGGGCTGAGGATGGCAAGCTTTATAACGCGTATTGCATTCTCAAGGATGGCAAGATCGCCAGCCGAATGCTGAAGCATCACCTGCCAAACGACACGGTGTTTGACGAGGTTCGAATCTTTGATGCCGGTCCTCTGGGAGGTCCCTATTCGGTTGGCAACACCCGTGTGGGATCACCGATTTGCGAGGATGGCTGGTTCGAGGATGTGGCTGAGACGCAGGCCGAGACCGGGGCAGAATTCCTGCTGATCCCCAACGGTTCGCCCTATTTCCGCAACAAGATGGATGTGCGGCTGAACCATATGGTTGCCCGCTCGGTCGAGACGGGGTTACCGGTGATCTATCTGAACATGGTGGGCGGTCAGGACGATCAGGTCTTTGACGGCGGCACATTTGCGATCAACCCGGGCGGCGCGCTGGCGCTGCGGATGCCGGTGTTTGACGAGGCGATCACGCAGGTTGACCTTGAGCGTGGCCCCGAGGGGTGGCGCATCCAACAAGGCGAGATCGCACCGCTGCCCGATGAATGGGAGCAGGATTATCGCTGCATGGTGCAGAGCTTGCGCGACTATTGCGCCAAGACCGGATTCGGCAAGGTGCTGCTGGGTCTCTCGGGCGGGGTGGATTCGGCGCTGGTCGCGGCCATCGCGGTGGATGCTTTGGGCGCTGACAATGTGCGCTGCGTCATGTTGCCCTCGGAATACACCAGCCAGGCCTCTCTGGACGATGCCGAGGCCGTCGCCAAGGCGCTGGGCGTGCGCTATGACTATGTGCCGATCTCTCAAGGGCGTGCGGCGATCACCGAGACGCTTGCGCCATTGTTCGAGGGCACCGAACCGGGCCTGACCGAGGAAAACATCCAGTCCCGTCTGCGGGGCTTGCTGCTGATGGCGCTCTCCAACAAGTTTGGCGAGATGCTGCTGACCACCGGCAACAAATCCGAGGTGGCGGTCGGCTATGCCACGATCTATGGCGACATGGCGGGCGGCTATAACCCGATCAAGGACCTCTACAAGACCCGCGTGTTCGAGACCTGTCGTTGGCGCAACGCCAATCACCGCGACTGGATGATGGGTCCCGAGGGAGAGGTGATCCGACCCTCGGTGATCGACAAACCGCCAAGCGCCGAGTTGCGGGACGACCAGAAAGACAGCGACAGCCTGCCGGATTATCCCGAACTGGACGCGATCCTGGATATTCTGGTGGACCGGGATGGCTCGATTGTCGATTGTGTGGCCGCTGGTTTCGACGCCGAGACCGCGCGCCGGGTCGAGCATCTGGTTTATGTCAGCGAGTATAAGCGGTTCCAGTCGGCCCCTGGTGCCCGCCTGACGCCGCGCGCCTTCTGGCTGGATCGACGCTATCCGATCGTGAACCGCTGGCGCGACCGGACATGAGCGCATAGTTACAACCCTGGGTTTCTGTTAGCGCTTGCGGTGCGGCCATGTTTGTGCCACATTTGCGCCCAACAAACTCCACATTGGTGGAGGGACTTTCGCATTTCAATTGCGAATACAAGGGCCTAGACGAGCAGGAAAACACGCGCTCCGCACGGGGGCGGGCGAGGTGCTTAACTGCTTGGGGTTGTGCCATGACCGACAAATCCGTTTATATTCCTGCCAAGAAAGCGGATTGGGCGCAGGCGAAACCCAAGAAGAAACCGTCTCGGGACGTGTTTTCGGAACAGGCGATCCGCGCGTTTATGGACAAGCATCTGAACGAGACGACGCCCTCACCGCAAATGCGCGGGCTGAAAGCGCGCAAGAAAAAGCCAAAAACTGCCGCTGAGCCGGAGACCTTCAAGATCGCGCAGCCGCAAGACGAACGCTGGCCGGGACGGCTCGGCGCGCTGCTGAGTCGCCTGCGCAGCCGGTAGATACATACGTCATGCCGCGCACTACGCTGCGGTGGGCTCAGTATCCCATGGGAGCGGAATGGCGCGCCAGCCTGACCTGAAGGCTCAATTCCCAGAAAATCCCCCGAAACCCTCACGCAATCCTCAACCCTTCCGCAAGCATGGACCCTGCGGGACGGGTATCTATTTTCCCATAGAAAGCTCGGCACCCTGCCGACCCGGATATGGAGAAAAGCATTGAAACTCATGAAGAAAGGCGCAAAAGGCGCTCCCGTCAAAAAAGTTCAGGAAAAGCTCAACAAGGCTGGCGCCAAACCCAAGGTGACCGTGAGCGGGGTGTTTGACGATGCCATGATGAGCGCGGTCAAGGCATTCCAGAAAAAGCACAAGCTGAAGATCGACGGGATTGTCGGCGACAACACGATGGCCGCGCTTGATGCGCGGGGCAAGGCGCCGAAATGGGGCGTCAAGGATATCTCGCGCGGGCTGAAGCAATTGCGGATGAAGAAAAAGGACCTGACCACATCCCGGATCGACATCGCGGTGCTGGCGGGCGAGCATCACAAGAACAAAGAGATCAAGTCAGCCTACCGGCTGTTTGACATCTCGGCCGAGACCTACAGCAAATACCTGCTGCAATTCACCCGGAAGATGGAGCGGATCGAGGAGTTGCGGGTGGATTTCCAGCGCTACCTGAAGGGCAAGCCGCACGAACAGAAACTGGCCGAAAGCGAGGCGCAGGACCTGTTCAAGGAGATGCAGAAAATGAACAAGATTGCTGCGAAACTCGAACGCATCTTTGAGCGCGACCACGATATGTTCCTGCAAAAGCTGGACGATACGGCGGTTGCGGCGTGACGAGTAAGAACGTCATGTGGGCTTTCCCGCCCACCCGACGTTCGCTAAGTTGAACACTCATAGTCTGATCGTTGGTTCCGAAGTTGTGTAAGTTCAGCGTGAGTGTCCTTATCCAAGCCTAGATCCTCTAAGCTATGTATCGGCTTTAGGCCTTTTGGTACTAATTTTCCCGACTTTGAGCTCAAGAATATCGGACTCAATTCACGCAGATAACGAGTTTCGTTTATGCCAAATGTACGATCGTCTTTTCGAACCGAAAGGAATATTGCATTCGCTCCAAAATCTGCCAATGACATAAAAAGGTCATCCTTTTTCTTGACTGCTGAAATCGAGAACCGATCAACGTTGCGTATAGGAAGAGAACGTTCGTCGAGTGGATTGGTTTGAATGGAGTGTAAGAAAGAGATCAAGCTGCTGTACTGTTGTGTTCGGGCCTCGACGCAGACTCTGACTTGCTCTTTTGGGATGTTGAATGAGCCAAGAACCTGACCAATACGTTCAAATAAATACTGTGATACTTTGTTGTAGTAGTGCGTTGGGGTCTTTCTTGCTTCGCTCAAGTACTCCAGTAGCGTGAGCTTGTTGGAAATGACACCAAGCATCCCGACCGGCTGAGTTGCGATAGTCCTGCTTAGATGAATCCTTTCAAAGTGGTTCATGCTAGTTGCATGTATTCTCCCCTTTCGGTCTCGAAATTCTGAAAGAGCCTCTGAAATCTGTTCGCGATTATCTTCATTGAAGATCGCTGCGCACATACAAAAATACTGGGTAGGACCCGGGCTAGGGTCGGGGCGTACGTTCTTTAATCCCACATCCCCAGACTCATCTATTACGATTGTATACATAAGCTTGGGGTAGAAAAGTAATGGTGGAGGATCAAGGTCCGCCTTGGCAGGCTGTCAACCTTACAAAGTTATTGTGTCCCAATTACTTGGGTCCAACGCATTAGGTATCCAAATGTATACTTTTTTCTTCACAATACTCGAAGTGGTGCACGATTAACTCTACCCTAATGCGAGGAGGATCAGGCCCAACCGTCCATTCTGGAACGAGTCGTCCCAAACCGAAATGTTCCGCTAGCCAAGCGCCGGAAAGAACCCATTCAGACCTTCAAGGATGAGTTCGATGCCGAGAGCGCCGACGATCATGCCCAGCAGGCGGTTCAGGACCAGTTGGGCAATCGATGGCAGGAACTGCGCAAAATAGGATGCGATGGCTAAGCACAGGGCGATGGCTCCGGCCACGGTCAGGATCAGCAGGCTTATGAGTGCATCATGGTTCCAGTGGAAGTCCTCATGCGAATAGACCATGACGGCGCTGATCGCGCCGGGTCCTGCAAACAGCGGCACTGCCATGGGGAAGATACCTACCGCGACCGGATGGGTGCCGCCCTCTGTGGTGTTCGTCTCGGTCTCTGACCCCATCAACCCCAGCATATTCAGGGCAATCAGCAGAATGACCAGACCGCCGAGCAGCTTGAAGGCGTCAATCGTGATGCCGAAGACCGCCAGAATGGATGGCCCAAAATAGGCAAAAACGAACAGAATCGCGGCGGTCGCTGCCGAGGCGACGAACCCGGTCACAAGCCGACCCCTGCGCGTCATGTCGGCGGTCTGTTGCAGGAAAATCGGAATGCTTCCGGGTATGTCGATAATTGCGATCAGGGCGATGAGAAACTTGACGTACTCGGCCCAATCGAATCCGGCAACCTCGGAGGCAATTCCGGAAGTCACCTCACAAACTTCTTATGCTTCAACCGTTTGGGTTCCAGTGCGTCTGGGCCGAGACGGCGTTTCTTGTCTTCTTCGTAATCCTCGAAATTGCCCTCGAACCATTCCACATGGGCGTCGCCCTCGAAGGCGAGGATGTGGGTGCAGATGCGGTCGAGGAAGAAGCGGTCGTGGGAGATGACCACGGCGCAGCCGGCGAAATCGACCAGCGCGTCTTCCAGCGCGCGCAGGGTTTCGACGTCGAGGTCGTTGGTCGGTTCATCGAGCAGCAACACATTGCCGCCCTCTTTCAGCAGACGGGCCATGTGAACGCGGTTGCGCTCACCCCCGGAAAGTAGCGAGACTTTCTTCTGCTGGTCGCCGCCCTTGAAGTTGAAGGATGAGCAATAGGCGCGGGAATTGACCTGTGCGTCGCCCAGTTGGATGATCTCGGCCCCGCCGGTGATGGCTTCCCACACGGTGTCATTGTCTTTCAGGTCGTCGCGGGACTGGTCGACATAGGACAGCTCGACCGTGTCGCCCAGCGTGATGGTGCCGCTGTCGGGCTGTTCCTGACCAGTGAGCATCTTGAATAGCGTCGATTTACCGGCACCGTTGGGGCCGATGACGCCGACGATACCGCCGGGGGGCAGGGCGAAATCCAGCCCTTCGATCAGTTGCTTGTCGCCCATATGTTTCGACAGACCCTCGACCTCGATCACCTTGCCGCCGAGGCGCTGGCCGTTGGGGATGACGATCTGGGCGCGGGTGATCTTCTCGCGCTCGGACTGGCTGGCCAACTCGTTATAGGCCTGGATACGGGCCTTGGATTTCGCCTGACGGGCCTTCTGGCCCTGCCGCATCCATTCGAGTTCACGTTCCAGCGTCTTCTGCTTGGACTTGTCCTCGCGCGCTTCCTGTTCAAGGCGTTTGGCCTTTTGTTCCAGCCATGCGGAGTAGTTGCCCTCGTAAGGAATGCCGCGGCCCCGGTCGAGTTCGAGGATCCATCCGGTGATGTCGTCCAGGAAATAGCGGTCATGGGTGACGATCAGGATGGTACCCTTGTAGTCGATCAGGTGTTGCTGCAGCCAGGCGATGGTCTCGGCGTCCAGGTGGTTGGTCGGTTCGTCGAGCAGCAGCATGTCGGGCGCTTCGAGCAGCAGTTTGCACAGCGCCACGCGGCGTTTCTCACCCCCTGACAGGTTGGCGATTTCGGCATCATCGGGCGGGCAGCGCAGCGCCTCCATGCTGACATCAATCTGGCTGTCGAGATCCCAGAGGTTATCGGCATCGATCTTGTCCTGCAATTCGGCCATTTCCTCGGCGGTCTCGTCCGAGTAGTTCATCGCCAGCTCGTTATAGCGGTCGAGGATGTCCTTTTTCGACTTCACCCCCAGCATCACGTTTTCCCGCACGCTGAGGCTTTCGTCCAGTTTCGGTTCCTGCGGGAGGTAGCCGACCTTCGCACCCTCGGCGGCCCACGCCTCGCCGGTGAAATCGGGGTCGAGCCCTGCCATGATCTTCATCAGGGTCGATTTACCCGCGCCGTTGACGCCGACGACGCCGATCTTCACGCCGGGCAGGAAGGACAGGTGAATGTTTTCAAAGCATTTCTTGCCACCGGGGTAGGTCTTGGAAACACCCTGCATGTGGTAGACATATTGATAGGCGGCCATATCGTGTCCTTTGAGGCGGAGAAATCAAGTTGGCGAGCTAGATAGCCAAGCCGGAGGGGCGGGGCAAGCTGGTGGTTTTGTGAATTATGCCTGCTCATGATTTGAGGTAGCCTGACCGGGCTGAAAGAGGGGCATGATTTGTCGCAATTGGCGGATTTGATAGCGGGTTGGAGGCAACCCGGTCGGATCGAGTGGATCGGTTTGCGGCCAGATCGGCGTGCGGAGATTGTTCGCGTGGCCTCAGCCATGATTGCCGGGGATGGGTTGGAAGGGGATCGCGCTCGCGCAGGCAAGCGGGCGGTGACGCTGATCCAGCAGGAGCATCTGGAGGTGATTGGTCGGTTTCTGGGGCGCGGGCCGGTCGCGGCGGAGGTGCTCAGGCGCAATCTGGTGATCTCGGGCATCAATCTGGCCGCGCTCAAAGGACGAGAGGTGCAGGTCGGTGCAGCGGTTTTGCGCTTTACTGTGATCTGCGCGCCGTGCAGCCGGATGGAGGAGGCACTGGGCAATGGCGGATACTCCGCCGTGCGCGGGCATGGCGGCTGGTGCGCCGAAGTGGTGCGTCCCGGGCCTGTAAGCCTGGGGGATCTGGTGCAACCTGTTGATTGACAAGGCGGCACAGTTCTGAACAACAGCAGAGAATGTTGCGAAGCTCCATACCATATGCGCGGCCCGGGCAGGTCATCGGGTTGTTCGGCGGGTCGTTTGATCCGCCGCATCGGGGGCATGTCCATGTCACGCTGGAGGCGATGAAAGCGTTTGGGCTGGACCGGGTTTGGTGGCTGGTCTCGCCGGGCAATCCGTTGAAGTCACGCGGGCCGGCCCCGATGGATCAGCGGCTGGCGGCGGCGCGCAGGGTGGTCCGGCATCCGCGGGTCGAAGTGACGGATATCGAGGCGAAGCTGGGCACGCGCGCCACGGCGGATACGATCCGGCGCTTGCGGGCGCTCTATCCGCAGGTGCGGTTCGTCTGGCTAATGGGCGCGGACAACCTTGCGCAATTCCATCACTGGCAGGAGTGGCGTTCGATCATGGAGTCGGTCCCCGTCGGGGTCGTTGCCCGCCCGGGCGAGCGCATCTCAGCGCGGATGTCCCCGGCGGCGCAGATCTACCGGGGCTGTCGGTTAGACGGGCAGGCGCGCCATCTGCTTGGGCAGGCACAGGCCCCGGCCTGGTGTTTTGTCAACGCGCCGATGATTGATTTGAGCTCCACAAGGTTACGGGCCAAAGGAGGTTGGATCGCGTAAAGGGCGAGCTGTTTTGGGTCACAGCGGCGTGAAGTTGCAACATAAACTCTTAAAACTGCAATTGTCCGGTTGCCCCGGGATTCAGGCATCGGTTTTATACCGGCATGAGATCTCGCGTTTCAAGACGAGCCTTTCTGAGCGCCGCCGCCTCCTTGGCGGCGACTGGACCGTTGCTTGCTGCCGCGCCGAAGACCTCGCTGCGTCCGCAGGCGCGGGTCAAGCGCAGTGCGGCCGAGCGGGTCATCGCCGCCTCGGGCCTGAGTGGAGAGGTGAGCTATTCGGTGGCTGATGCCACGACCGGCGAGATTCTTGAGACTTTTGGAGGCGAGGCGGCGTTGCCGCCCGCCAGTGTGGCAAAGGCGCTGACGGCGCTTTATGCCTTGGCGGCGCTTGGCCCCGACCACCGTTATGAGACCCGCCTGATTGCGGATGGTCGTATTGAGGACGGTGTGCTGCATGGCAACCTGATCCTTGCCGGGGGCTCTGATCCGACGCTGGATACCGAGGCGTTGGCCGAGATGGCCAAGCAGTTGCGGGAATCAGGCCTGCGCGAGGTGCGCGGCACGTTCAAGGTTTATAACGGGGCGCTGCCGCATACCCGCAGCATTGATCCGGGTCAGCCGGATCATCTGGGCTATAGCCCGGCAGTGTCCGGGATCGCACTGAACTACAACCGTGTACATTTTGAGTGGAAACGCGGCCCCAACGGGTATTCAGTGACCATGGATGCCCGGACCAGAAACTACAAACCGCGGGTCAGCATGGCGCTGATGCAGGTCGTGAACCGGCGGGTCCCGGTTTATACCTATGAGGAGGCGGCGCGGCTCGACAAATGGACCGTGGCCAGCCAGGCGCTTGGCAATGGCGGTGCGCGATGGTTGCCGGTGCGCAAACCCGCGCATTATGCGGGTGATGTGTTCCAGACGCTTGCTCGGGTCAACGGGATCGTGCTGGGCAAGGTCAATGTCACGCAGTCCCGGCCCGGCGGCGCCATTCTGGTACGCCACAAGAGCGCGCCTCTGGTCGATATCCTGCGCGGGATGCTGAAATATTCCAACAACCTCACCGCCGAGATGGTAGGGATGAGCGCCACAAGCGCGCTCTATGGGCGGCCTGAAACACTGCCTGCCTCGGCAAAGGCGATGAGCGACTGGGCTGCCGAAACCTATGGAATGCAGAACACGCTTATGGTGGATCATTCGGGGCTGGGCGATGGGTCTCGTATGGCACCCGAGGATCTGGTGCGCGCCTTCGCGGTGGCCCATGAGACCGACGAATTACAGCCCTTGCTGAAACGTTTTCCGATGCGGGATTCCGAGGGGCGCGAGAACCGCGCACATCCGATTCGGGTGGAGGCGAAGACAGGCACACTCAATTTCGTATCCGCATTGGGGGGCTATGCCACCGGGGCGGACGGGCGCGATCTGGCTTTTGCCATCTTTACAGCAGACATGGAAAAACGTAGCAAAATCGCCCGCGCCGACCGAGACGTGCCACCCGGCGCGCGGGCCTGGAATCGCCGGTCGCGCCGTTTACAGCAGAAGTTGATAGAGCGCTGGGGAGCGCTCTATGACAGCTAAACCTCAGACTGTATGGCGAGCGCGCGCGCCACGTTCGATCGCGGCGGCGTGCAGGCGTTCGACGTTCAACTCGTAGCGGATTTCTTCCAACAGGCGCAGTTCGGTATCCGCCAGTGATCCGTCAGCGGCGGCCACGTCGCAGGCCAGGGCATATGCGGTCTCGTTCAGCCGTTCCGGCAGGTTATCGCGGATCAGTCCAAACAGCGCGTCCAGACCGTCAACTTGTTCGAACAGGTCGAACACGGTCTGGGACACGAAGTTGATGCGGTCGATATCATAGTCAGCGAAGACCGGCAGCATGTTGACGGCTGCCTGTATCTTGACCAGTTCCGCCGTGCGGATGTTTTCGTCCGACGCGGACACGGCCACCATGATCGCCACGAGGCAATCTTGGGGCGTCATCGGGTGGGGGGCTTGTTGTGTCATTCGCGCGTGTCCTGCCGGGTTGTGAAATCCTGCGCACGATACGAAGCGATTGGACCGGGTTCAACTGCGACGTAACGAATTTTGGCTCTATCTGGGGATCGCTGGTTTGCGGGGTGTTCCGGTTTGATCAAGTGCGGTTTGGTGCAGCGTTCTGTCGATCTGTGCATCAACGGGCGATTGACTTATGCTGCATCCGCACAATAGGAGATGCCGGGCCGGTTGCATGGGGCAGTCCGGCACTGTGGCCCCGAATGGCCATCCCGATGGAGACCGATATGTCTGAACTGCGTGAAACCGCTCTTGCGTCCAAGGCCTGGCCTTTTGAAGAGGCGCGTCGGGTGCTCAAACGCTACAGACATGCCCCTCCGGAAAAGGGCTATGTGCTGTTCGAGACCGGCTATGGCCCCTCGGGCCTGCCCCATATCGGCACCTTTGGTGAGGTGGCGCGGACCACGATGGTGCGCCGCGCCTTTGAGGTGATCAGCGACATTCCCACCAAGCTGATCTGCTTTTCCGATGATCTGGACGGGCTGCGCAAAGTGCCCGGTAACGTGCCCAATCGGGAGCTGATGCAGGAGGCGCTGCAGAAGCCGCTGACGTCGGTGCCCGATCCGTTTGGCACCCATGACAGTTTTGGTGAACATAACAACGCCATGCTGCGCCGGTTCCTGGACACGTTCGGGTTCGAATATGAGTTTATCAGCTCGACAGAGTTTTACGGCTCGGGTCAGTTCGATGAGGTGCTGCGTCGCTGTGTCGAGCGCTATGACGAGATCATGGCGGTGATGCTGAAAAGCCTGCGCGAGGAACGCCAGCAGACCTATTCGATTTTCCTGCCGATCCATCCCGAGACGGGCCGGGTTCTGTATGTGCCGATGAAGTCGGTGAATGCCGAGGAGGGCACGATCACCTTTGACGACGAGGATGGCCGCGAATGGACGCTGCCGGTCACAGGTGGCAATGTGAAGCTGCAATGGAAGCCGGATTTCGGAGCGCGCTGGGCGGCGCTGGGCGTCGATTTCGAGATGTTCGGCAAGGACCATTCCACCAATGCCTCGATCTACGGGCGCATCTGCCAGATCCTCGGCACCAAGGCGCCTGAGAACTACACTTATGAGCTGTTTCTCGATGATCAGGGGCACAAGATTTCGAAATCTTCCGGCAATGGCGTGTCGATCGACGAGTGGCTGACCTATGCCAGCGCTGAGAGCCTGTCTTATTTCATGTATCAAAAACCCAAGACCGCCAAGCGGATGTATTTTGACGTGATCCCGAAGGCGATGGACGAGTATCACCAGCAGTTGCGGGCCTATCCCGGTCAGGACCTGAAGGCCAAGCTGAACAACCCGGTGTTTCATATTCACGGCCATAACGTGCCGGCCTCGACCTTGATCGTGCCATTCGGGATGCTGCTGAACCTCGCCTCTGTTTCAGGGGCCGAGGATAAGGAGGCCCTGTGGGGCTTCATTCGCCGTTATGCGCCCGAGGCCAGCGCCGAAAGCCATCCCGATCTGGATCAGGCGGCCGGGTTTGCGGTGCGCTATTTCAACGACTTCGTGAAGCCGACCCGCACGTTCCGCGCCCCGACGGATCAGGAACGCGAAGCGCTGGAGGCGCTGCGCGCCGAACTGGCAGCCTATGATGGTCCGGTTGAGGATGAGGCGCTGCAATCGGTGGTCTATGCGGTCGGGCGCGACCGGTTTGATCCGCTACGGGGCTGGTTCACGGCGCTCTATGAGGTGCTGCTGGGCGCCAGCCAGGGGCCGCGGTTTGGCGGGTTCATCGCGCTCTATGGCGTGGACGAAACCATCGCGCTGATTGACAAGGGGCTGGCGGGCGAGCTGCTCTGACCTTTGACGTGCTTGCGCGCCGGGCTACCTTTCTGACTGGAAACGGAGGGTAGCCCATGCGTCATCTGATTTTGTCCCTGATCCTTGGGCTGGGCCTGTCCCTGTCGGCGCAGGCCCAGAACGATGAGATTCAGTCCAATATTCAGGCGCAGATCGACGCCTTCAAATCGGATGATTTCGCCACGGCCTTTACGTTTGCCAGCCCCTCGATCCAACGCCTGTTCGGGACCCCGGAGAACTTTGGCGCGATGGTGCGCAATGGCTATCCGATGGTCTGGCGGCCTGCCGATGTGCGCTTTCTGGAGCTGCGCGAAGTGGCGGGCCAGCTGTGGCAGAAAGTGATAATTACCGACGCGGCAGGCAATTTGCACGTGTTGGATTACCAAATGGTCGATTTTGAAAACGGCTGGAAGATCAACGGCGTACAGATCCTTGATGCGCCGGGCTCTGCGGTATAGCGCAACACCACCGTGACGGTGCGCTAAGCCAAGTTTGACCTATCCCGAATATCCCTTTGAGCAACCGGGCTGCGCCCCGGATTGGGTTTGCTGTGCGCGCAGGCGCGTTTGGGAAAGGGATCGGGATGAACAAGGCAATCACGGACGGGATCGTATTCATGCCTCCGGCATTCAGCGCGGGGCTGAATGTCTGGTCGAGCGGAGACGGCAGGCCGGGCTCGGGGACATATGCGAACGCGCCAAATGCGGCTTTTGTTCCGGCGGATGCAGATTTCGGCGGCTGTCTGGAGATGCAGAAGACCAGTGCCACGCAGAAGCTGCGCTACATGGGGCAGACCCCCTTGCTGCCGGGCTGTTACTTGCGCGTGCGCGCGCGCGTGAAGGCGATCTCGGGTACTTTGCCCACCGTGCGCATTGCCGGTTGGGCCGGTGGTGCGGGTGAGGCGCAGGTAACAGGTGTTCCCACCAGGGGACCGGCAGTGGCGCTGACAAGTTATGGCGAGGTTGTCGAGGTTTCTGCGATTGTTGGCACCGGGCGTCGAGACGGCGTTGATCTGCCCTGGGGAAGCGCCGCCATTTTCGGGCATTTCGGGATCAATCTGGAAGGGCCCAATGGCGGGATTGTCCGGATTGACGATATCGAGATCGAAGATGTCACCGGCTTTTTCTTGCGCGACATGATCAATGTGGTCGATATCCGCGACTACGGGGCGGTGGGCGACGGGGTCACGAGTAACAACGCGGCATTTGTGGCGGCGGATGCAGCGGCGGATGGACGGCGCATATTGGTGCCCGAGGGCGTGTATCATCTAGCCGACTCGTTGGCGCTGTCCTCGGAGGTTGAGTTCGCGGGCACGGTGACGATGCCGACGGCTAAGACCTTGGTGCTGACCAAAAACTTTGATCTGCCCAGCTACATCGCAGCCTTTGGCAACGAGGAACTGGCCTTTCGCAAGGCGTTTCAGGCGTTGCTGAATAACTCTGATCATGAATCACTGGACATGGGCGGGCGCAAGGTTTCAGTTACTGGTCCGATTGACATGCAGGGGGCGGTGCCGAACCGGACCAGCTATGCGACGCGGCGCATCATTCGGAACGGGCAGTTGGATGCGGCCCCCAGTTCGGCCTGGGATACTGAGACCTTTGCATCGCAATGCACCTATGACCCCTCGTCGGATAACCGCAAGCTGCGAAATGTCGCAAACATCGCAAATATCCCGGTCGGAGCGCTGGTCACTGGCAACGGTGTGGGGCGTGAGGTTTATGTGCGATCCAAGAATGTGGGCGCGGGTGAGATCACACTGAACACGTCGCTTTATGACGCGGCAGGCACGCAGAATTTCACCTTCACAGCGTTCAAGTACCTGCTGGATTTCAGCGGCTTCAGCCAGCTTTCGAAGTTCGGAATGCAGGGGATCGAGTTTCAGTGCAATAGCAGGTGCAGCGCGATCCGGCTGGCGCCAAATGGCATCATCTTCAATGTCAGCGATTCCTTCATCTCGCGTCCCAAGGATCGCGGTATCACTTCGATCGGGGGTGGGTGTCAGGGCATGCTGATTGATCAATGTCAGTTTCTGTCCTCAGAGGACGCATTGAACGTCGCTGGCCGCAAGTCGATTGCCCTGAACGTCAATGCCAATGACGTCAAGTTGCGCAACAACCGTGCGACGCGGTTTCGGCATTTCGCGGTTCTAGGTGGCTCGAACCACATTGTTCTGGGCAATCATTTCTTTCAGGGCGATGGGGTGGCGAACGGGACCCGCACCGCAGGTCTGGTGCTGGCCAACACCTATGTCAGCACCGGCCTGGTCGGGAACTACGTCGATAACTGCTATATCGAATGGACCAACGAGAGGGACGCGACGCCGGATTACAATTCGGAGTTCTCGTTCAGTGCGCTGAGCATCACCGACAACGTGTTCCTGTCGAGTGATGTGGCGCCCTGGTTCAGCTATATCGTGGTCAAGCCGCACGGTGTCGGCCATTTCCTGAACGGGGTGACCGTCACCGGCAACAAGTTCCGCAGCACCAACGGAGCGATCGATCGGGTTGAGCGGGTCGATACCAGCTTTGCCGGATTTGACTATAGCCGGTTCAAGGACGTGCAGTTTAACAGCAATTCCTTTCATGCGATCGAGCACCAGGTGGCCAATCCGATCCGGGTGCGGCACACCCAGTCCAGCGATGCCAAGACCTGGACCGTCGACCCCGGCGAAAAGCTGCCATTTGGGGCAAGGGCACGTGCCGTCGATTCCGTGGTGCCGATCGGGGCGGTGGTCAACTGGACCGGTGTGGCGAACCACGGGATGCCCTACGTGCTGCTTGAGCGCGGGTCGGATCGGAACAAGGTCGATGTGGTGTGGCAGACGGCCGTGCGCGGTACCGCCGATGTCCTGGTACGTATCGACAAGGACAAATGAGTGCGGCGCTCGGGCGGCAGCGGCATGGTGTCGCCCGAGCGCTCAGAAATTCCGCCAGAAGCCAAACTTGAGACCGAACCCGTCAGGATGCGCGGAGCGGCGTTCGACCCCGATCAGCCAGCGCGTGCCCTTTTTGCCGCGAAGAAGCAGAGCGGGAGTGACGGTCCAGTAAAGCTCATCGTCTCGGACGTGGGCGGTTTCGATCTGCAGCAGCGGGTTCACAAAACGGTCAGCGGACATTCCCAATGTGAGATCGAATTTGCGGATCTGCTGGCCGATACCGGTCCGGTGTTCCAGTGCGACGTCCGCCGCAACCCATGCCGGGCCGAGGCCGGTGGTGACACCGCGACCATAAGACAACGTGACCTTGTGCATTGCCGCTGTCCGGCCCAGCCTGTGATGCGCGCCGGTGCCAAGTTCGATCGCAAAGCGATTGCGCCAATCCGGTGGCGAGAGCGGCAGACGGGCAAAGACCAGGGCGTGACCGCTATTTCCGGCCCGGTCATTGATATCGATACCTAGCGTCAGGCGGTTCAGCAGACCGTATTCGGCATAGATCGCACTGCGATATTCTACCACTTCGCCCGGTTGGTATCCGGTTGTGGTCGCCGACAGAAAACCGCCACCTTTTTCCTGCAGCCACGCGCCCGCGCTCCCCGGTGTTGCACCACCTAGGACCATCAGCGACATCAGCAGAGATCGGATCGTCAGCACCATCTGCTGAGAAACTTCGTAAACCTTGGTTAACGAGTGGTTATCATGAGGCGATCGGTGGGCGTTCCGCGGCGTTTTGTGCATTGCCCCGCATCGGCTGATCGCTAAGCTGCCCCTTAGCATCCAGGGGAGGACGCATGGGTCACGTCATCACAATCGCGCAGCAGAAAGGGGGCTCGGGCAAGACCACGATGGCCGTCAATCTTGCGGTTGCCTTTGCGCGCGCCGGCAAATCCGTGGCGCTGATGGATACCGATCCGCAGGGCTCTGCCGGACGCTGGTTCATGACCCGTGTCGAAGACCGCGAAGATCCGGGGCTGGAGTTTTCCACCGCCTCGGCCTGGGGGGTCACCTATGAGGTGCGTAAACTGTCCGATTCCCATGACATCGTTATCATCGACACGCCGCCCAAGGCCGACAGCGATCTGCGTCCCGCGCTGCGCTCCAGTGATTTGGTGCTGATACCCGTTGCGACCTCACATCTGGACCTCTGGGCGGTTGAGACCATCCTCGATCTAGCCAATCGCGAGGGAAGACCCGCTCTGATGGTCATGACCCGCGCCCGCCCGGGCACGAGACTGGGCGTCGACGTGACCGCAAAAGCCTCGGAGATGGAGGCGGATGTGGCCGAAGAGGTGCTGGCGAACCGGGTGGTCTATGCCGAAACGCTGGGCAAGGGCAGTGCGGTGCTTGAGGCGCCGAAAGGCCCAGCACATCAGGAAGTCACTGGTTTGATGCAGGAAATCGAGCGCAAGCTGCAAAAGCTGTGATAAACTGAACATCAGCCAGGGAGGACCCCATGCCAACAATTTCCAAATCCGCGACGGTTCAGACCGTCATAACCACCTTCGAAATGACCCCGGGCACCTGCCAGGACCTGCTTGAGGCGCTGACCGAAGCCTATGCCGAGTTCATTTCGAAACAGCCCGGCTTTGTCGCGGCGGGCTTGCATGTGAACGATGCCCAGACCCGGATCGCCAACTACTCGCAATGGCAAAAGCGCGAGGATTTCCTTGCCATGCTGCGCACGCCCGAGATGCGCGATCGCAATCGCCGCATTCACCAGCTCTGCAAGAGCTTCGAGCCGGTGATGTATGATGTTGCCGAAACCTTCAATTGACCTGATTTGAATCAAGGCCGCGAGGGCAGGGATATTCCACCATGATGCGGGTCAGTGGAGGGCCCCGTCATGTATCACAATATCCTTGTCCCGATCGCTTTTGAGGCAGAGCGCGATGTCTCTGGCTCGCTCAAGTTGGCGCGTTTGCTGGCAACATCCGATGCCCGGATCACGTTGCTGCATGTAGTCGAGCATATTCCGGCTTACGCCATCAGTTACCTTCCTCCGGAATACATGATCGAAATGCGCAAAGGACTGCAGGCGGAGCTGGATGCAAAGGCTGCCGAGTTACCAAACGCAAAGGGCGTGCTGATCGAAGGTCACGCGGGCCGGTCGATTCTGGATTGGGCCGAAGTGAATAAACCTGATCTGATCATCGTCGCTTCGCACCGGCCGGGGATGCAGGACCTGTTGCTGGGCTCGACCGCTGCCAAGATCGTGCGGCACGCGCCCTGCGCCGTGCATGTGGTGCGCTGATAGCAATTGCGCGCCCGCCCGTTTGACGACAGATTGAGCGCCGTGCCGGTGTCGCAACAGGAGGGCGCGCATGACCGATGGTGTCGAACAGGAATTGCGTGCCTTGCGCGAAGAGATCGAGCGTTTCAACAGCCATCGCTTTGTGCAGGTGCAAAACTCGCTTGGACGGATGCTGTTTCAGGCGCTGCTGCGCGGGATGGCTGTTGGTCTGGGCACGGTGATCGGTGCTTCCATCCTGGTCTCTGTTTTGGTCTATATCCTCAGTCAGATCGACTTTGTGCCGGTGATCGGGGACTGGGCCAAGGAGATTGCCGAGGAGATCAAAGCCCCCAATGGCGAGGTTGAGCCGGGCGCTCAGGGTGGCACATCTGCTTCGGAGTAAAGTTGCGGTCGGAGAACTGGCTGCATTGTTGCCCCAAGGCGGACAATTATCAAGATTTCACGCAACTGTGTTCCAGATCACAGACACCCTCGCTTCGGCGAATCTATGGTGTCGGTGTTGTTATTTTCAACATTTCAGATGGGGGCACAGCCATGCATTATACCAAGCACACAGCCGCCCCGGGTCGGCGGGGGGCGCGTTATTGTACGCTAGATAGTCCGACCACATTTGTTGCGCGAGTCAGGCATTTTTTGCTGCGCTGTTTCGATATGCAATATCGGGTGAATCAGCAAAACAGCCGACAGGACACGGCGACACGGCAACGGTTACAGTAACGACGCCGATCGGCGCTCAGACTGTGCATCAAGTGCGGCCCCGAATTTTTCGGGGCCCCATTTTTCGCCCAAGGCCTGCGCATCAAGGCCGCCTGGGTTTGCGGGGTCAACCCGCCTGCAAAGGGGGGTCGCGATCGAGGTTTGTCGAAAAGGAATCCGTATGGGCGACCGCGCCCTGCAATGTCAGGGCTGCCGACAGATCGTGAACATCGACCGGATAACACGCCGTCTGTCGTAGACGGGAATATTGTGCGTTATTTGGGTCGCATGTGGCACATCATGTGATTCCAACTGCCTAGTGACCAGAGTGAGAAACTCGGAAATGTCACATGCCGCCGGATCAAAGAACCCGGCTTCTGTTCTGATTGCTTGCTCATGGACTCCTCCCTTAAGTGTCATTCGCTGCGCATATCGGTCCCGGTGGCCTGGGCCTTGGCGGCTTTAGGGATTGTTACCATCAAAGTTGCATGTGTCACGGTTGATCCGCGCCGTCTTGTGGCGAGA
>NZ_JAVAMO010000029.1 GCF_030758345.1 Ruegeria discodermiae | reverse complement strand
ATCGCGGACCTGATCAACGCAACCAAGGATGGTTTCGCCTTTGGGTCACGTGATATCTGGTCGTGCTTCCATGCCTGCACCTTTGACTTTTCGGTCTGGGAAATCTGGGGTGCACTCACAACTGGCGGTCAAGCCTTGTTGGTCGCGCAAGATACTGCGCGAAATCCTGCAGCATTTGCCGAGCTCCTGAGCGATCAAGGCGTCACCATTCTCAATCAGACGCCGTCCGCATTCTATCGCCTGAGCAACGTCGTTTTGGGCAGCGACATCGAACTGCCAGATCTGCGATTGGTTGTGTTTGGTGGTGAAGCGCTGGAAGCCAGCCGACTTTCTGCGTGGTTGGACCGCTTCGGCGAGAATTCTCCAGCGTTGGTCAACATGTACGGGATCACCGAAACCACGGTACATGTGACCGCGAGACAACCATTGGCCAGGAGTGCCGCAAATGAGACCGGCGACATCGGGTCCCCGATCCCGGGCCTGCGCGCATATGTGCTCGACCTGCGCATGGAACTCGTCCCTTTTGGTGTGACCGGGGAAGTATATGTTGGCGGGAGCGGCCTGTCGCGCGGCTATATCGGCCAGCCGGGCCTCACCGCCGCGCAATTCGTCGCCGACCCGTTTGCCGAAACCCCGGGCGCGCGGCTTTACCGGACAGGTGATCTGGCGCGTTGGCGGCCGGATGGAACGCTGGACTTTCTAGGCCGCGCCGACACGCAGATCAAGATCCGGGGCATGCGGGTCGAACCCGGAGAAATCGAAGCGGCACTGGCCGCGTTTCCGGGTGTGGGCAACGCAAGCGTTGTGGCGCGGCACATTGATGCGGCGAACACTGATCAGGAGTTGCTTGCCTATCTCGTGCCAATCCACATCCCTGCTGAGACGAAAACGCCGCCTCCGGATGTTCCAATGGACGTCAATACGCATTTCGACCTCAGTTCCATGCGCAGTGAGCTGCGGCAGACACTGCCGGATCACATGATCCCCACCCGCTATGTATGTGTGCCGCAAATCCCCCTGACCTCGTCTGGCAAGGTGGACCTAGAGGCGTTGCCGCAGGAAGGCGGCTCTCTCATACAGGAGCGATATCGGGCCCCGCTCACCCTGGAAGAAACCCAGATATGCAGAGTCGTCGCCGAAGTCATAAATGCCGAGCGCGTGGGTCTCTCAGATCGTTTCTTCGAGATCGGTGGCGACTCGATCAAGGCCCTTCGCGTCGTGGGCCGTCTGAACAAGTCGGGTTTGCCACTGACAGTGAAGGATCTTTACCAGGCGCCGGATCTGGGGGCTCTATCAGACTTACTGACCGTCTCGGAAAAGAGGCATGATGCTGATATCCTAAGCCGCTTCCAAGAGCCTTTTTGTCTGATCTCATCAGAAGAACGAGCCGCGCTCCCGAAGGATCTGGTCGACGCCTATCCGCTTGGCAGGTTGCAGGCAGGCATGCTGTTCCACAGCCAGAAGCGGGCGCAATCGGGCATCTACCACGATGTACTAAGCTACAGAATCAAATTGCCCTTCGATGCTGAGCTTCTCGAATCCGTACTCGCGGATCTGGTGTCAGAGCACGCCATTCTGCGCACATCCATCCACGCCTCCGGACAGGCCGAGTGGCTGCAACTGGTGCACAAGACCGGAAAAATTCAGCTCAAGGTATTTGACCTTTCGGACCTGACAGACGTCCAGATCGCTGAGTCTATGCGCCGCTTTGTTCTGCTGGAAAAAGACAGCACCTTCGATTGGACGCAGGCGCCGCTTGCTCGCATGTTTTGCCATCTGGAAGGTACCGGGCAATTCTCACTCACGCTCAGCTTTCATCATGCGATTTTGGATGGCTGGAGCGTCGCTTCGCTCTTTACGGCCCTTCTTGAGGCCTATCGTGACAAACTTTCCGGGGACAGCAAGCTTACGGAACGCAAGGGCGATGACCTGAGCTTTAGCTACCGGGACTTCGTCGCACTCGAAGCGGACGCGCGGCAACAGTCGGACGATCTGAACTGGTGGCAGGACCGTTTGGTGGGGGCCGAGACGGCGCGCCTGCCGAAGCAGGTCTACTCAACAAGACCTGGTGTTAGCCAGGCCCTCAAAGACAGCGGCACCGTTGACGTTCAGATCGATCAAACGGTGCTCGGCGGGTTGCGCGCCTTCGCGGTGGATGCAGAGGTGCCGCTCAAGTCGGTTTTTCTGGCGGCCCATCTGCAACTGATCGGAACCTTCGCTTCACAAACCGATGTTCTGAGCGGGCTCATCTCCAACGGACGCCCCGAAGTTGACGGGGGCGATCGAATTCTTGGCTTGTTCCTGAATACGCTGCCGTTCAGGCTTGAACTGGATCATTCAGAAGACTGGCATTCCTTGGTCCGCCGCGTCTTTGCAGTGGAACGCGAATTGATATCGCGGCGGCGCGTTCCGCTGTTTGACATACAGCAACACCTTGAAAAGCAAGATCTTGTTGAAACGGCGTTCAATTTCGTGGACTTCCATATCTATGAAACACTTGCGCAGCCGGACCTTCCAGGGCTTGTCAGCCCGGGACACCTATCCTTCGAGAGAACGAATTTCAGCTTTACCACCAATGTGGTTCGTTTTCCCGATACCAGTGAATTTGGCTTCAGCCTGAGTTTCGATCCCGATCAAGTTGCCGAGCAACTGGTGCGGTCAATGGCTGATCATCTGGACATCACGATCAGACAAATCGCTCGGGACGGCAAATCCGCGGTGGGGCGCGTAGGAGGGCTGAGCCCCGAGGACGTCACGCGGATCGTATCCGGTTTCAACGACGTAGGGCCAACTCAGCCTGCCAACAGAACCTTGCTTGATCTCTTCTCGGAGCAGGTCTTGGCAAGACCGCAAGCAGCAGCGGTGCGATTCGATTCCAAAATACTCAGCTATGGCGCGCTGGACCGTCGTTCCAACCAGTTGGCCAGGCATCTCATCGGGCGCGGCGTCGGTCCCGAGACGGTTGTTGGTGTTTGCCTGGACGCATCAACTGACTTGATTGTGACGTTGCTCGCCATTCTGAAAACAGGTGGTTCCTACTTGCCGCTCGATCCAGGGCATCCGGCAGAACGACGTGCAGGGCTTCTTCGTGACATCAACGCCAAACTGCTTGTCACGACAAAGACGCTGAATGCATCACCAGAGACCACCGAGACGCTTTGCCTTGACACATCTGCAATACAGGACGCGCTTGCTGTCGAAACCGCGGACGCGATCAGCGACGGGGACCGGCTTGCGCCGCTCACCCCTGCCTCGCTCGCCTATGTCATATATACATCCGGCTCAACCGGCGTCCCCAAGGCTATCGCCGTTGATCACGCTGCGCTTGGTGCTTATCTGGCCTGGAGCGCAGATCGCTACCAGCCGGAACCGGGAGAGGTTGTGCCGATCTGCACCGCGCTCTCCTTCGACGCGACGGTCACCAGCCTGTGGCTACCGCTCGTCACCGGTGCATGTGTCCAACCTCTGGCACGTATCGCAGATCCAAGCTGCCTAGGTAACGTCTTACATGAAAACGAGCGCATTTCGTTCCTGAAGACGACCCCGTCGCAATTGCGCCTCCTCTCAAGCTCAGCAGCTGACATTGGTAGCCGTTTGCGCCGCATTGTGTTGGGTGGCGAGACCCTTTGGGAGGCTGATCTTGCGGCCTGGTCCGCCGCCGCTCCCGATCTTCAGATTGTAAACGAGTATGGGCCAAGTGAGGCAACCATCGGCTGCACGATCTACGAAACCTGCGCCGCTGAAGTCGAACCCGGTGCGCTTCCCATTGGCGGGCCAGCGCCCGGATCGCGCACCTATGTCGTGGATGCGGCGCTCAACCCCGTTGCAATCGGTGTCTGGGGCGAGCTTTTGATTGGCGGCGATCAGGTTACGCGAGGCTATGTCGGGCGTCCGGGTCTGACGGCCGAAAGCTTCATTGCAGACCCGTTTTCGGACACTCCCGGCGCGCGGCTTTACCGCAGCGGCGATCTCGCGCGATGGCGCCCGGACGGGGTGCTTGAGTTCCGCGGCCGCATCGACGCACAGCTCAAGATCCGCGGCGTCCGCGTCGAACCGCGGGAGGTTGAGGCCGCGCTCTCGGCGCTCGAAGTGGTCGGTGCGGCTGCCGTCACCGGCCGCAGACCGGAACCCGGCCGGGAAACCGAACTGATCGCCTATCTCGTGCCTGATGCAGACCCTCCGAATGCGCCGGACGGCCCCGGGGAGGCCCCGCGCGTCAGTTCGGCGGCACAGATCTTCGACCTCGACGCGATCCGCGCCGCCCTGCGCCGCCGGTTGCCGGAGGCGATGGTGCCGACCGCCTTCGTCGCGCTCAGCCACCTACCGTTGAGCCCCGCCGGAAAGCTGGATCGCCGCGCGCTTCCCGACGTTCAGGCCGAGGTGATCCGCCGGGGCCATGTGCCCCCGCGCGACGATCTCGAGATCCAGGTCTGTGCGCTGATGCGCGACGTGATCCGGCATGACCGGCTGAATCTAGACCGGGTCGGATTAGAGGACAATTTCTTTGATATCGGCGGGCATTCGATCTTTGCGGCGCAGTTCTGCAGCCGCCTCGGCGCTGCCCTCGGTCGCGAGGTTCCGCTGCGCTGGCTGTTTGAGGAGCCCACGGTGCGCGCGCTGGTGGCGCGCCTGCGCGGCAACGCGCACCAGACCCGATCCCTGCCCCCGGTCCAGCCCGCCGACCGCACCCGCCCGATCCCTGCCTCATTCGAGCAGGAACGCATGTGGCTGCTCAACGAAATTCACAAGGACAATCCCGTGTATAACGAGGGCATCGGGCTCTGGTTGACCGACGAGTACATTGCGCTTGACGACGTGACCGCCGCAATTCGCGATGTTCTTGGACGCTTTGAGGTTTTGCGCACACGGGTCGAGGGGTCCATTGGAGATATGCGGCAGATCATCATGCCGCCAGAAGCTGTAACAATCGTTTCCGAGGACTGGGTGGATCGGAATCTGAACCCGGAAAAGGCGGAAGCGAGCATAGCGGAACGGGCCAGAGAAATGGTCTCTGACCCCTATGATCTGGAACGCGACTGCCCCTGCCGGATCATGCTTATCAGAATTTCGCGGACCAGGCTGGCGCTGGTTTTCGCTGTCCACCACATCGCTGCAGACAACTGGTCGATCGCGCATGTTCTGCTTCGGGATTTTCTTGAACTCTATCGCGGACATCGTGAAAATCGGCCGCCGCAATTGCCCGAACTCAAGGCGCACTATGCAGATTATGCGACCTGGCAAAAACAGCCCGAGATCTTAGAAGAACGCAGGCGCCTGCTTGGCTATTGGCAAAAGCGCCTGGCAGATCTGCCAGCATCGGTTGAGTTGCCCGAAGATCGACCTGCGCCCAAGGAGCGCACGCATCATGGAGCGCGTCTGGATGCAGCAAAGCTGGGGGCTGAGGACTGGCGAAAGCTAGAAGAGTTTGTGGCAAAGAGAGGCGTCTCACCTTACACGCTGTTTGCTGCGGCCCTTGCCACCGTGTTGGCGCGCACCACCCGCAGCGAGGACGTTGTGATTGGCGTTCCGCATACCGGCCGGCCCCATCCCGATCTGTGGAACGAGTTTGGTTACTTCGGCAACACGCTCTTGCTGGACCTGCGCGTAGATGGCGGACAAACATTTTCCGAGCTTCTGGATCAGGCATTTGAACGCCTCGTCTCGGCGCTGCAAAACGCGGATGCAGACCCGACCGAGATATTGAACTCGCTCGACCGGACGCCGGACGCGTTACGGCTGCTACTCGTCATGCACGCGTATTTTGATGACTCTGCGCTGCGTAGCGGTACTTTGCAATTCGAACTCCTCGACGTGATGCCAAGCACAGCAAAGTACGATCTTGTCTTGGACGTGCGACCGGGCCGCGATGGCGCGGTCATTTCCATCGAATATGCGACCGACATTTTTGACGAAGGCACTGTGCGCCATCTTGGAGAGATACTTCGGCGCGTTGTGCTTGCGGGTATTGAGGAACCGGAAACGCTGCAGGCTGATCTGCCTTTGATGGAAAGGGCCGAGCGAGAGACGCTGCTTGTCGATTTCAATGCGACAGGTCAACGCTCGGCAGCCGACGAAACAATACTGACGCTCATCGCGGAACACACCCGTTTGGCCCCGACGAGGATCGCGGTGGCCTACGAAGATCAGACGCTCACCTATGCCGAGTTGGAGATCGCAACAAACAAGCTTGCGCGCCACTTCCTTTCCTCAATTGGAGCCTGTCCAGAACCCATTGTTGCGGTTTGTCTTGGACGCTCTGCTGACCTTGTGACGGTGCTGCTGGCAATCTGGAAGACCGGCGGCGCTTATCTGCCTCTCGATCCTGATGACCCGCCCGCTCGGCTTGCCGCCATTATTGAAAACGCAGGTGCGCCCTTAGTGGTCACCACGAGCGATATCGCTGAAATCCTCTCGGAACGTGTCGATCAGGACATTGTCCGGGTGATGGCGCTGGATACCGACCCCGCGAGGAGCGCGATCGCCGCGTGTGCAGAAAAGCCGCTGTCCCGGTCCGAGCGCCCTCATCCGCCCGATGCCGGCAGCCTTGCCTATATCGTCTACACCTCCGGGTCCACCGGCACGCCAAAAGGCGTTGCCGCGCATCACGGCGGGCTCGCGCAATTGGTGCAGGCGGATTTCGCGAAACTCGACAAAACGACGCGTGTCCTGAACGCCGCTCATGTCGCTTTCGACGCAACTATGTTCGAGATATGGGCGCCTCTCGCCTCTGGCGAAACGGTTGTAGTAAGCCGCAACAAGCTTCTGCACGCGGACGATTTCAGAGAGTTTGTCGATACAAACGATGTTTCCGTGGCCTGGCTGACCGCCGGGTTGTTTCATGCGTTTGTGCGCACCGATCCCACTTGCCTAGCAGGTCTTCGCACGCTGATCGTCGGAGGCGACGCCATCGATCCCGAAGCGGTGGCCACAGTCAGGGATATATTTCCGCAGCTTGGGCTGCTGAACGGCTATGGACCAACGGAAACAGTTACATTCTCAGCGATCGCGGACCTGACCCGATATCATCAGGTTCCGGGCGTGTTTGTGCTTGGAAAGCCGTTGCCCGGAACAACGCTCTATGTTGTCGATGATCGGTTGAACCCGGTGCCTGTCGGATCGGTCGGCGAGCTTTTGATTGGCGGCGATCAGGTTACGCGAGGCTATGTCGGGCGTCCGGGTCTGACGGCCGAAAGCTTCATTGCAGACCCGTTTTTGGACACTCCCGGAGCCCGGCTTTACCGCAGCGGCGATCTCGCGCGATGGCGCCCGGACGGGGTGCTTGAGTTCCGCGGCCGCATCGACGCACAGCTCAAGATCCGCGGCGTCCGCGTCGAACCGCGGGAGGTTGAGGCGGCGCTCTCGGCGCTCGAAGTGGTCGGTGCGGCTGCCGTCACCGGCCGCAGACCGGAACCCGGCCGGGAAACCGAACTGATCGCCTATCTCGTGCCTGATGCAGACCCTCCGAATGCGCCGGACGGCCCCGGGGAGGCCCCGCGCGTCAGTTCGGCGGCACAGATCTTCGACCTCGACGCGATCCGCGCCGCCCTGCGCCGCCGGTTGCCGGAGGCGATGGTGCCGACCGCCTTCGTTGCGCTCAGCCACCTACCGTTGAGCCCCGCCGGAAAGCTGGATCGCCGCGCGCTTCCCGATGTTCAGGCCGAGGTGGTCCGCCGGGGCCATGTGCCCCCGCGCGACGATCTCGAGATCCAGGTCTGTGCGCTGATGCGCGACGTGATCCGGCATGACCGGCTGGATCTGGACCAGGTCGGATTGGAGGACAATTTCTTTGATATCGGCGGGCATTCGATCTTTGCGGCGCAGTTCTGCAGCCGCCTCGGCGCTGCCCTCGGCCGCGAAGTTCCGCTGCGCTGGCTGTTTGAGGAGCCCACGGTGCGCGCGCTGGTGGCGCGCCTGCGCGGCAGCGCGCACCAGACCCGATCCCTTCCCCCGGTCCAGCCGGCCGACCGCACCCGCCCGATCCCTGCCTCATTCGAGCAGGAACGCATGTGGCTGCTCAACGAAATCCACAAGGACAATCCCGTGTATAACGAGGGCATCGGAGCGATGTTTACGGGCCTGTTTGACACCGATGCGTTTCTTTCGGCCCTGAGCGACGTCCTTAATCGGTACGAAGTCCTTAGAACCCGGATCGTGGATGCGTCCGGTCAACTTCGGCAGGTGATCGATCCTCCCGGGAGTATCGAAATCAGTTTTCTGGACTGGTCGGATCGGGTTGAACCGCAGGTCGAGCTTGAACGCGAGGCCGCCGAGCTTTGTTCCGACCTACAAGCTGAGCCTTACAACTTGTCGGACGAGTTGCCTTGCAGATCACTTGTGATCAGGCTCGCTCCTGACCGCCACGTATGGTGCCTTGCGGTTCATCATATAGCGGCGGATAACTGGTCGATGTCGCACATCCTGCCCGAGGAACTCTTTCAGGCGTATGACGCAAAAAGGCAAGGGACGGATCCCGACCTGCCCGATCTGCCGCTGTCTTTTGCGGATTATGCTGTCTGGCAGCGATCAGACGAGATGACCAAGATAATCGCTGATCAGCTCGCTTACTGGCAGCAAAAACTTCAAGATTCCACGGCGCCGCTGCCTCTGCCAGCCTCCCGCCAGAGGCCCAAAATACGAAGTCACGACGGTGCCCGTCTGACGGTCGCACAATTGCCCTGGGAACTATGGCGCGACGTCGAGAGCACTTCCGCGTTACATGGGGCAAGCCCGTTTATATTCTTTTCAGCCATCATGTGGGCCTTGCTTGGCAGGCTTAGTGGATCAAATGACATATCGATCGGCACACCACATACCACAAAACCGGAGTCTGAACTTTGGCCCGTCTTCGGCTATTTCGGGAACACACTGGTTTTACGGGGCCATGTGGGTGGACAGAAGTCTTTTGCAGACCTCTTGGATCAGGCGCGCAAGACCGTTCTGGATGCGTTCGCGCATCAAGATGTACCCTTTGAGTCTGTCGTTGAGGCAGTGGGAGATCGCCCCCTCAATACGACCCCGCTTTTTCAGGTCCTTGTCGTCATGCATGCATTTCTGGACCAAAGCGCGCATCGGCGTGAGGACTTCAAGATCTCACTCATGCCCGGCAAACGCCAGGTGGCGAAATATGATCTTGTATTTGATATCAATCCGACCGACGCGGGTCTGCGCCTGGACATCGTCTACGCGACGGACATGTTCGACGAAGCTGCTGTCAAACGATTTGGCACCGCGTTCCAAGCTCTCACGACCGCGGCAGTACGATCTCTGCAAGAGGCGATTGGCAATATCCCGATATTGGATGCCGCCCAACAGCAGCGATTGCTTGCGCCCGCAAAAACACGACCAAGCAAACAGACCGTGCTGGAGCAGTTTCAGGCGCAGGTGGCGTCTGACCCGGGTCGAAGCGCGCTGTATGATGGACACATGCGTCTGAGCTATTCAGAGCTCGATAACCTGTCCAGCCATCTCGCACTTCAGTTGCTGCGAAGGGGGCTGCGGTACGAAGAGATGGTTAGCGTTTGTCTGGACCGGTCTGCCGAACTCATCGTGGCGATGCTGGCAATTTGGAAGGCGGGTGCTGCCTACGTTCCACTGAAGCCATCGGACCCGGCGACACGCCATGCAGAGATCATCCAAGATGCCGGTATTTCTCTGGTCATCACAGACAAGGCCAAAGCGTGCCGGTTCGATACCGACGTGTTGCGCATCGATACCCAACACAAGACCGTTGCTGCGAACCAGATTGACCGCGCACCCTTGAAACGCCAGCCTCCGGGCCCTGACAGCCTTGCCTATGTCATCTACACGTCGGGATCGACCGGCCGCCCGAAAGGGGTCGCTCAGTCGCACAAAACCCTGACGAACTTGGTTGACTGGTCGGCGGAATGGGTGCCTGAGCGAACCAGCGGGCTAAGTGTCTTTCACCGATCGATTTCGTTCGACGGGTCCATCCGGGATATCGTCTGCGCCCTATGCTTGGGCGGCACGCTCAGGATCTGTGGGGCTGACATTTCCGAAATGGACTTCAAGGATATCTGCGCCTTTGACGGCCCCGTGGGCCTCTACCTGACCCCGACGATGTTCCGCTATCTTGATCAAAATACGCTCGACGCCTTGAAGTCCATCACATCGCTTTCGCTGACTTTCGCCGGTGAGGCGTTGATCATTGACGATGATCTTTCGGAGAAGCTTGCAAGGATCGCTCCCATAAAGATCTACAATGATTATGGACCAACAGAAACACATGCCGTCGTGTCCGGTCGGGTCAAGTCTGCGGTACGCCTTCCCGCTGGCAAACAGGCGCCCATCGGGACACCCGCCCTGAACACGCAAGCTTACGTGGTGGACGAAAACCTCGAATTGCAACCCATCGGAATTCCCGGTGAATTGCTGATCGGCGGCGTCCAGGTCGCACGTGGCTACACCGGGAAACCTGCGCAGACCGCGGCAGCCTTCATCGCCGATCCGTTTTCAGGAATCGAAGGCAGCCGAGTTTACAGAACTGGAGACCGCGCGGTTTGGAGCGAGGACGGGTTACTGCAAATTCTTGGCCGTATCGACGACCAAATGCAGTTGCGTGGCATCAGAGTTGAACCCTCCGAGATTGAGTTCGCTTTGTGCGAACTGCCTGAGATCAGCGATGCCGTCGTAATCGGCAGAGACATACACGGCCAGCCTTCAGCGGCGAATTGTGCAGTGATTGAGGCATATCTGGTTCCCCCGGAGGCTCAAAATCCGAACTTTGCCAGTGAAACGTTCCGCGCTGAAGTTGTGTTCGATCTCTCCCGAATCCGCGAGCGACTAGCCTCAAAGCTTCCCGATCATATGATACCGGGTCGCTTCATCGGCTTAGCCCGAATTCCAATGAATGCGTCGGGCAAAACCGACCGGACCAACCTGCCTGAAGCCCCCGAAGACCTGTCGCGTTCCGAGGTCATGGCCCCGAGAACTGAATTCGAACGCGTGGTAGCGCGGGAATTCGAGGCGCTATTGGGTCACGCACCGGTCGGTCGTGAGGACGATTTTTTTGCCCTCGGGGGGCATTCGCTGTTGGCGGTCCGGCTTTGTCTTGCACTGCGCCGCGAGACCGGATGTGAATTGCCCGCACGGGCGGTCTTCTATCTGAGAACCGTTTTCTCGATTGCGCGAAGCCTCGAAGAGGACAGCACCCAGGACTTGCCAACCGAAACAGTTGGGCTGAACAAACAAACCCTGCTCAGCGCCAAGCCTATAACTTATCCGTATCCTGCAAGGTGCCTTGCCAATAGTTCAGGTGTGGTGCTGACCGGTGCCACCGGATTTGTCGGCAGTCATGTTCTAAGACGTCTTATCAGCCATGATGTACCGATCATGTGTATGGTGCGCGCCGACACGCAAGAGCAAGCTGACGCCCGCATCCAGGCAATATTCTCTGTCGATGGACATGCGACACCTGACACCGTTCACGCGCTGGCGGTCGATTTCGGAAAGGCCGCCTTTGGGTTGCCCGAACGGCTGTGGGATAGCCTCTTGCGAAAGCCCGATACGATTCTGCATTGCGCCGCTCAGGTCAACTTCATGCAGCGCGCAGAGGACCTTGTCGCACCCAATGTCGAACTCGTGGAAAAACTGCTCGAACTCGGCAGTTCGGGGATGCCAAAGACGTTTCATCATGTTTCAACCTTGGGTGTTTTCGGGCCCGCGACACGTGGCGACATCAGCGAGACGACCCAGGTCAATGCGACGGACCCGGACAGAACCGGATACGCCACAACAAAAGCTTGGGCCGAAACACGCGTGGCGCAGATGCAGGCACTCGGTATGCGAACGACCATCTTGCGCCCTTCGCTTGTATTGGGAAATACCAAAGACCGTCTGGCCAATTTCAATGATGCGGCGAACGCTTTCCTTGGTCTCTGCACTGCGGTGGGGTCTGCGCCCGATGAGAGCGGCGAAGGTCGCTGGATGGTGCCAATCGCAGAGCTTTCAGACGCCATAGTTTCCATTTTGAATGAGCCGGACCTCTTGGGAGAAACCTATCATCTCAGCTCATGGCAGGGTGTCTCCGCACAGCAGATTTGTCAGGCAGCAAAGCGCTCTGGTATTAACATGCTCGTCGAAGACGGAGCACTATGGGCGGAAAAATGCCGCGAACTTATCGACAAGCACCCAGAACTTCCGTTCGCCTGGTTCGTCAACGCCCTGCCCGCCGCAGAGCAGATGAAGACCCAATCGGTTGCAGGGCGCAGGTTGTGCAAGCCACAGCTGCCAAAAGGTATTGTCGCTGGTCTCAATCGAGGGATTGAACCCGCACTGGCGCGCGCTCTCAAATCAGTCGATGAGACCTTAAGACACGTCACACCAACGGAGTACCGAAATGGACGATAATTTCGAATTCATGGTTCTCGTCAACCACGAGGAACAGCATTCGCTCTGGCCCACATTCAAAGATATCCCACCCGGCTGGCGCCAGGTCGGCCCGGTCGGTACGAAACAGGAATGCCTCGACTATGTCGAAAAGGCCTGGCCCGACATCACGCCTCTATCGGTGCGCATGCGAATGCACGCGACCCGAAACAAGGGCGCAAGTACCGAAAACTGAGGCTACACTCCCGGAGTTCGTGCGCCTGAGGCGCCAAAATACCGCAGGCTTTTGGTGCGGAACGTCTGAAACCTCAGTCCGCAGTTTCGAGTTGTCCCGAGTAATTGACACAACCCTGGAAAGAGTTTCGGGTATCAGAAAGCTGGTTCACATTCATGGTCGTCACGTCGCCCATCTGCAGCGCCGAACCTGTCGCGTTATCCCATTTTCCGGTACCTGACAAGACGGTCATCGCCGCAGGTTCCCCGCGTGTGCCGTCACCGAACACGATGATATCGTTGTCTTTTTCTATAAGCAAACAGACAAAATGATGATTGTCGGGGTTGACGGAGTCACCCTTGATATAGGATTTGCAGGAAAACGAAGCGCCGTGAAGCGAACTTGAGGCGTCTTCGGTGCTCACCACCCCGTTCAATGCTCGATGCAAAACCATGGGTTCCTGCGAAATCTGTGAATCCTGGCCTGTCGAACAGACATTGATATTAACATCCACTGGAGCTGCAAAAGCAGTTGTGGTCATCATGAAGAATGCTAGGCCTGCAAAAGTCCGTTTCATTGTCATCTCCTGATCATCGAGTTGTCCACACTCTACCGATAACACGTAGCGCGCGTATTGCGAGTCGGTTTTTTTTAACGGTTTTGAAGGTGTAGACGCCCCGCTGGCCTCGCTAGGTTCTGTTGCAAACTCTTGACGTTGACGCTGGTCAGGTTAGTGCGTGAGTGGTCGACAACAGCAACCAGTTGAAAGTACGTTCATGATCTCCTTCAAAGGCGCGCGATATCCCAAAGATGTGATCCTCTTTGCTGTGTTCTTCTACGTGCGATACGGCGTGTCTTACCGTGATCTTGAAGAAATCATGTCCGAGCGTGGCATTGAGGTAGATAACACGACGCTGAACCGTTGGGTGACAAAAAATGCTGGTGCAATCGCTGAGGCCGCGCGCAGGCGTAAGGGACCGTGTGACCGCTCCTGGCGGTCGGACGAAACTGACATCAAGGTGAAGGGTGCGTGGGTCTATCTCTACCGAGCCGTCGATAAACACGGCAAGACATTGGATTTCACGCTTTCAGGACGTCAGAACAAACCTGCCGCTACGAAATTCTTCGCTCGAATGCTTGAATCCAATGACCTTCCACGAAGGATCGTCATCGACAGGAGCGGTGCGAACACTGCCGCCATCAAAGCCATCAACAAGATGCTGAAATGCTTTGGCTGCCCGATCCCAATCGAGATGGTCAGCCGGAAGTATCTGAATAACATCGAGGAACAGGACCATCGCTTCATCAAGAGGCGCACTCGACCGATGCTAGGGTTCAAGGCCTTTGCTTCAGCGGTGGCTACACTGGATGGAATCGAAGTGACGCACATGGTCCGCAAAGGTCCACTCAGACCAACACTCTGTACATTTCGCCAGTTCGCGGAACTCGCCGCTTAAATCCATTGCCGCAGCGCGTTCTTGTCATCCAATCAAAACTTCGCAACAGAACCGTGTCGAACTGTGCCAGATTTGCACAAGCTCGTGCCACATGCGTCGCATCGGTTTAGGTCGGTTTTGCGCTTGCCAGTACGGTTTGCCAAAAGAACCCGTTCTGAAATGCAAACAACGCGAGCGCAAAATCAAATCGACTTGACAAGCTCGCTTCTATTAGGGCGCCGAAGCAAATTGCGGAGGAAAGAAACGGGTAAGCAAGTTCCCAATGATCGAGCACCAATTTCGGTGCAGGTTTGCCAGGGTTTTTGAGCCGGTATTTTCGACGCTCCTCGATTGCTTGCGAAATCATCCTCGCCAGCATCCCTAACCCCATGAAGACAAACAACAGAATCTCGCGAAACGGAGATTCTTCGTACCAGGGCGCAGTACCCAGGAACCCGGATCCCCACACAAAAGCAAGAGAGAGGCATAGTGAAGCAACCAAAAACACAACGGCCATGAGGCCCTTGCCAAATGCCCCAGTCGTTCGTTTGAACCAAGGGACGATCAATACGACCAACCCGATCGCGGTAGCGAGCAGCCAGTACGTCAAAACCTGTTCCACTCGAAGAAGAACCTACCGCTTCCGGTGTCGAAATCCGCCGGTGATTGCGAAACACCGGCGTCGGCGGTCCTTGCCCGGACCTGCTCGGAAAGATGTGCTGTGAGTTCATCATAGGAAATAATGCCGTCGACATTGAGGTCGGCTCGTCCGCCAAGTCCTTGAAGTAGAGCTTGCGTAAAGACGCCACCGTTTTCCCAAAGCGCTCTTTCATCTCCGGTGCCAGCTACGATCATTGAGGTGTGTGGGTTTTCCAGATCCGTCCGAATTCTGTGCCACCGCTGAGAAACGGTGAGATCCTCAACCGCGTTCAAAGCGTCATCGCCGGCGTATTGCTGAAGGATGAGGCCCGACGAGCATGCATCTATCAAGATCATTGTGTGATGCGCAGTTGAGCGCCTGAAGTTCTTGTCCCTCAGCAGTTCAAGAACGATTGAACTTCGAAATGGTCGGTCGGGATCAAAGTCATATGGTATTAGAATCCCGTCCTTTACCACCGGGGCGATCGCCGAATTTGAATGCAGGTCGAGGTGCGTTCCATGACCGCCAAAGTAAATCAAAAGGCGATCATCGGAACCTTCCTTTCGAATACCCCAGAAGCGGTCTAGTTCCGACAGTATTCGTTCCCGTGTTGCATCTTTGCCGTACAGCTCGACTATGTTCTCCTTTGGAAATCCCATGTCCGTCAATTGATCAGCGAGTGCACGAGCGTGGCTCTCCATAAATCCAAGTTTTCGAAACCCCGTCGAATCTGGGTAGTCATCTATGGCCACCAATACTGCATGGCTTTCGTCGTACCCCCTCGAGAATACGTAGGCAGACTGGTCATCGAGCCAGACTTTCATTTTCTTCGCGCCGGCCTCGACGTAGTTCAATCCATTTCGAAGGTGTTCCCAAGTTCCCTCGATGCGATCCTCCGCTGTAACGCCGCGGACCAGAACAGGTTCGCCGTTCACCCGGAGTTCTGAGGCCTCCTCCAAGAAGGCAGTAATGTCGGGGTCGACTTGTCGGGTCTCAGGCGCGTCACGATCCGCGTCGGGCGCTATCTCATAGGGACCTGGACCCGGAACCAAAGTAATCTCTTCGAGCAGCGAAGAATGCGACCAGGGCACTTGCTGCCCACCCGTTTCGACAACCACGTCTCTTCGCACCCTGACCATGGCCAGTTCGATTGGCAGACCCGGAGTAGGAATATGCTTGGCGATAGCCGCCGCGAAGGGACCGTGCTTTCCGTTCCCATCGTATGCGAGTCGACCTGGTGCTGTAGCGTAGTTTATCATCGTGCCTGTTCGTGCTTCCATTTCAGCAAGCCCACCGCCCGCTACATTTAGTTCAGACGAAACCAGACCCCCGATTGGATCGTCGCGGCATGCATCGATGAAAATGATGTTATTTGCGCCATTGCTCTCCAGAAGTTTGATTATTTGATCCACATCGATTGCGTCTGCTTCAAGGGCGGCTGCATCTGCAGCTCTCGTGTCGGTACCAAAGATCAGGTTTCGCCCGCTAATTTGAACGCCATGTCCCGCATAATAGAAAGCGATGAGATCGGCTTGGCCCGTGCGAGACACGAAATCCCTGGTGATCTCGTGCATCTCCAGGATGGTCAGGTCCAGTCCCAGCCAAACCGCGAAACCCATCTCCTGGAATGTCGCAGCCACAAGTTCGGCGTCATGTGCGGTGTTCACCAGTGTCGGGAACGTTTCGTAGTCTGAATTCCCAAAGACAAGAGCCACCCTCCTAAAGATGGGAACCGAGCCGTTTTCGCCGGTACCACTCAGACGCAAGTTTGGCGCCAGGCTCACCGCGGAATCGACCTCCGGGCGCGGCTGCGCCGCATCGTCGCCTATGCTCGGCCCAGGGGCATCAACTGCGGAAGGGAGATCATTTGCGATGGGCGAGATGGGCGCCTGAGTTCCGTCCGCATTGGGGATGATCTGGAGGCCGCGCGTGGCACTGCGTGCATCAGATGCGACAAAGATGAGAATGGCGAAAGAGATCGCCGTAAGCGCTGGAAACAATCTCATTGATGAAGCTACCTCTCTGCCTAACAATATATGCCAAACGGTCCATTTTGAACAGGAAGGGTTGTGTCGCAAACTTTGGCGTTGATCAGAGCTACCACTCTGATTGGGTGGATTTATCCGGCGAGCTCTGCAAATTGACGGAATCCGCTTGTCGAAGGCCCAAGCTGGCCCTTACGGATCATGTTGGCGGTCTCGATGCCTGCAAGTGTCGCGGCGGCAGAGGCGAAGCTCTTGAAGCCGAGCATCGGCCTCGTAAGCCGTTTGATGAACCGGTGATCCTGCTCAATAATGTTGTTCAAGTATTTTGATCTTACGGCGTCGATCTTTAGTGGTATCTGCAGCCTCTTGAAGATCTTGTTGCCCTCTTTGATCCCGGCCGCGTTGCTCCTGCTTTTGTCAATTGTGATCCGTTTCGGGATGCCATTGTTGCACAACGCATTGGCGAAGAATTTCTTTGCAGACTTTGTGTCTCGCTTCTCAGCAAGCATGAAATCAAGGGTTTGCCCGTCGCGATCTACGGCTCGATACAGGTACACCCATTCACCGCGAACTTTGATATAGGTCTCATCCATGCGCCAGGATTCAGCGGTATTGGCCTTCCGTTTCTGAGCTGCGCGAGCGGCCAAGGGTGAATACTTCACGACCCATCGGTTCAACGTCGCATAGTCAACCGATACACCTCGTTCCGCCATGATCTCCTCCAGATCGCGGTACGAGACGCCGTAGCGCACATAGAAGTAGACCGCGAATAAAATCACCGACTTTGGGTAATGCGCACCTTTGAAGTCGATCATCGGACATTCCTAAACTCTGTCAAAGACCAGCCAGCCATTGGATCAAACCGCGCGAAGGTGCAACATGCCGACAAAAGTTTGCGACACAACCCCGCCAGGCCATTCGCAGCGCCATGGGCAAGAAAGATGTCATAGACTGGCTGAAGACAATCGAAAACCGCAGCGCCCGTCAGACAGGTTCGCCCATTGCAGAGTATGATTTCGGCTGGATGTGGGACGAGCTCGGCTTGTCAGAATTCCGGAAGTGATCCGGCGCTGTGGTGAATTCTGGGCAGCCATCGATGTCCAGGAAACATGAGCGCAAGCAAAACTACCGCTTCTTGTTTGTGCTCCTCACAGCACGCCAGTCTTCAGCTGGTGGCCTGTCCAACAAAACTTGGGCGCGGGACATCATTGCGACTGAGGCGGGATCTCCGTTTCGTGCCCGGTCAGCGGTCTCAAATGCGCCGATAGCTTCTTCAAACCGCCCCGCCCGATAATGTGCAAGGCCCTGTTCATACGTCTCTATCCAAGCACGTGATCCGTCAAACTCATCCGCCATCGCGATCAGTTCGTAGACCACCAGCTCCTCGATGCGTCCAAACACTGTAAGCGTGTCCAGCTCGCGCACGACGATTGTGTCGGCCGCCTGTCGTCTCGTTTCCGGCCCAATTAGGATCAGTGTGCCATAGTCCTTGTTGGCACCCTCCAACCGGCTGGCAACGTTCACGACATCGCCAATTGCGGTGTAGTTCAACCGCTGTTCCGATCCGATGTTGCCGACCAGAGCCTCGCCACTGTTCAGCCCGATCCTAACGCGCAGGGGGTTGCCGGCGTCATCTTGAATTCCGGACGCTTCCACAGCGGCCAAAAGGTCCAATGCCGCGCGGCAGGCGTTTTCAGCGTGCTTGATATCCTTGCGCGGCGCCCCCCAAAACGCCATTACGGCATCACCAATGAATTTGTCGATCGTCCCTCCATTATGAGAGATGGCTGCGGAGGCCGCGCTGAAGAAGGGTTCCATCAGTTGGACAATCCTGGGGCCAAGTTTCTCAGACAATCCCGTGAAACCGGTGACATCGCAAAACAACACGGAGACCTGTCTCATGTCTCCGCCAGGCTGTATCTTGATGCCCTCAGCGACCAGCATGCGCACGAGATCGGTGGGCACGTATTTTCGGAATGCGGACAGACCAGCCGCCATGCTGGCGGTTGCCGCCGAGAGATTGGCAAGTTCAGACAGTCTGGATGGTCTGCGCGCAATGCGTTCGACGTCAAAGCGCTCAATTTTGCCGAGGTCTTCGGCGATGCGCGCCAACGGGTTTGCGACAATTCTTCGGATCAGCCAGATCGCTAGTCCGGTTGCGACGACCACCACAACGATCAAAACATAGATCAGGTTTATCAGAGTTTCGTCGATCCCCGAAAGAAAGGCTGCCTCAGGTATGACTGTGGCAACGCGCCAGCCATAAAACCCCAATGGAGTCAGTGCCACCGCATAGGGTACGCCGTCAATGACGATGCGTTGCGTCAATGAACCCGGGGCATTGTCTTCCGGATCAGCCAACAGCCTTTCCCCTGAGATCATGGCGACTTCATAGAGCTTCCCCTCGCCCATGCGTGCCGGAGTAATCTCATCAGCATCAGCATCGGGTACAGCAATAACTTTGCCATCAGCGTTCAAAATAAACGCTGCGCCGAATTCGCCAGGCGCAAGCGTGGCAAGAAAGCGTGACAGCCGATCCGTTTCGATCGCAACTGCAAGAACGCCTTGCCGTTTCCGGTTGACGTCTATCGGACCAGCAAAGGCGTAGACGGTTTTGTCACTATCCGGGAGGTCGAGCGCTTCAATCCACCCGGTGGAATTGAGGCCCATGAAATTCTTAAACCAAGCATGTTCACGCGGATCATAAGATGTTTCGGTAAAGGTCCGCTCTTCGAACTGGATGTCACCTGGAATGAAGATGTAGCGGTCTTTGCGCAGCAATCGGTTCTGTATTTCCCTGTCGATTTCAATCATCTCAAGCCCACCGTCACCTAGCCGATGTGACGCGAAAAAGTTTCCGTCGGGCCAGCCGAAAAATATCCACGAGATATTCGGTTGCGCCTGTAATTGTGAGAGAAAGACGAACTCTCGCTTGTCAGCCTGTCGCGTTGCGATGACGTTTTGCACGAAGATCGTACGAACGGCTGCCCAGGCGGCTTCGGCCGACCTGAGCGTTACGCCCACCTCGATACGGACGGTGTTTGCGATCTGGCTGTTGATTTCAGCCGCAAGCATGCGGCTATTATCACGCGCTGTTGTCCACCAGAGGGAATGGACGACGAACGTTGACACCCCGATAGACACAGCGACCAGTATCGACACGGCGATGCCCACGCTAAGTCGCAAACAGAACTCCGATCATAGGTTCATATGTTTCAGTATTGAATTGAGACAGCTATGAGAGCAAAGACTACTTGGAGCGAGTCCCGAAACCTCACGCAACTGTTAAATTCAAGCAATTAGAGCCGTCCTGAGGCGGACACTTGAGCTATATCCGTTGTATCGGTGTTGTCACGTTAACTGTCGCTCGGTTGCTCATGGCCGTGATTGGACGTAGGTGACATCAATGAAGTCATCATCGATCTGCTACAAGCGCCACCGATTTCCTCCTCAGATCATCGCGCGCGCGGTGTGGCTATACGTTCTCTTCAATCTGAGTTTTCGTGAAGTTGGAGAGATGCTGCTGCAGAGAGGGATCGATGCCTCTTACGAAACCGTCCGGCGTTGGGTCATCAAGTTCGGGCCGCTCGTCGCGCGAAACCTGCGGCAGGGTCAGGGTCGTCCGGGTGATGTCTGGCATCTGGATGAAGTTGCCGTGAGAATCTCAGGTCGCAAGTACTGGCTTTGGCGGGCAGTCGATCAGCATGGCGTCGTGCTGGACGAAATCCTCCAGTCGAAACGGGACAAACGGGCGGCAAAACGACTGTTGCGCCGCCTAATGAAACGCCTTGGTTTCATTCCCAAGCGGATCATCACGGACAAACTGCGGTCCTATGGTGCCGCCAAGCGAGAGGTCGCGCCGGGGTTGGATCATTGGTCGCACAAGGGCTTGAACAATCGAGCCGAGAACAGCTATCCTCCATTTCGAAAGCTGGAACGGACGATGCAAAGCCACCGCTCTCCAGGAGGGTTGCAAAGGTTTGTGGCGACCCACTCAGCCATCCGCAATTGCTTCAGCGTCCCCGCCCGCCGCCGGTCAGCCTTAACAAACCGATATCACCGCCTCGAAGCCCTTGACGCTTGGAATGCTGCCACACAGCCCGTTTGACACCCGCGAAACAGCATCTCTATGTGGATCGAGAGTTAACGTGACAACGCCGCATTCCCTTCCCGCGCTTATCGCGCTGGCTGGAGAACGCCCTGACGCGTCACGGAATCCTCGGCCTCGTCACTTAGTTCGTGAAACGCTTCGGCTACAATCTTCCGGATCCAGCGGCTTTCGCTAGTGTTGCCGAGCCGTTCGCTCCAGAAGAAACGAAACCGGAAATCCGGTAGTTCCACCGGTGGTTCGAGCACGCGCAAATCGTATGTCTCGATATCGTGACCCAGCATAACGGCTACCTGATTGCTGAGCATGTTGGTCCCGGCGATGAGGGGTGCGATGCCGGAGAAGTCGGATACGCGCGCGCCGATGCGACGCTCGACGCCGAGTATTGCCACTCGCTCGGAGACTGGCTCCGGCGCGCCATGGGACATGCCGACGGTGATGTGTGGCCACCGCAACCACGCCCGTTTTGTCCAGTTATCAAGTGCGGGGTGCCCGTCGCGCGCGAACACATAGCGTTTGAGCGGAGGCAGGACATCTTCAAGCAGCCCACCCGGGAGCGGCATCGCAGCGCTGTGCAGGGCGATATCGATCTTTTCGTCGGCCACATCTGCAAAGGTCGTTGCGCCGTAGGGTACCCACTCCAGACCGACATTCGGTGCCACCGCATGAACCCGCATCGTTGTCTTGGTGACCCAGGCCGAAACCGTCGGGGTCGAGATCCGAAAAATCCGATGCGAGGTCGCGGGATCGAATGGTTCCAACGGCTGGAAGGCTCTTTCAACGGAACGCAGGATGGGGCGCACATCGTCGATCAGCCGCAATGCGAACGGGCTGGGCCGCATCTTTCCGCCAACACTGACCATAAGCGGATCGCCCATCTGCTCACGCATCCGTCCCAGGGCATGGCTGACCGCCGATGGCGTCTTGTTGAGCATCTTGGCTGCGGAAGCAACGCTTCCCGTGTCCATCAGGACTTCAAAAACGACCAGCAGGTTCAGGTCGATGCGGTGGAGATGAATTTCCTTCACGGGGGCTGAAAAACGTTCGTTTGAGTTGCGCCTCAGCTTGGCGCAAACAGATCTCACTTCGCAAGCAAAACCTCAAATCACTGAAAGGACCCATTCCTATGGGATTGATAACTATTGACTGCTTCTCCGTCCGAATCGGCGCGTTCCACCCGCTCGGTGGCCGTACTCTAACGTCCGAGGACGGTCGCAACCGCAGCATTCTTGGCGTATTGGCGATCGCCCTGTGCAACAGTGCTGCAGTTGTTTCGGCGGCTCAAACCGTCGATCCGACGGTGAGCGAACTTGATCATATCCAGGGCGGCTTTGCGCGTGTCGATTTTGATACCCGTCCACTTGTCCCGCAAGCCGATCGGCAGATGCCGGGCTGCGATTACAAAGCCCTGATCGATGCGAGCTTCCGGCGAGCAGGGATGCTCGATCCTATGATCCCGAAAAGCTGCACGGAAACCGTCACATCATCGTCGCCACCCAGGCGCCCTTGCTGACAACACCAATATTCTTTCCACGCTTCGAGCCCTCTCAAGCATGGGAAGATCACATTTTCACAACCCATTAAATACGAAAGATAAAGACATGACAGAATACACACTCAACGGAACCTCGGGACAAGATATCCTCAAGGCCGTGCTCCCGGGCAGCCACTACATTCATGCAGGGTCCGGCAACGACGTCGTCTACGGAAGCAATTTCGGTGACCTGATTTACGGTTATTATGGCGACGACGCCATCTTCACTGGCACGGGCGACGACACCGTCTATGGCGGCGGCGGAAACGACAATATCTATATCAGCGCCGGTGACGACTATATTCACGGCGGCGCCGGAATTGATTCCATCTCGCTCGACAATGCCGAGGACGGCGTAACCGTCGACATGAATAAAGGGACGGCCCGGTCAACCATCGGTGATCGCGCCAATATCGGCGATAACACGATCAACTATGTCGAGAATGTATTTGGCTCGGACTACAAAGACATCATTTACGGCAATTACAGGGACAATGCGGTTTATGGCGGCGGCGGGAATGACCATCTGCAACTGGGTGCCGGCAACGACAAGGGCTTTGGCGGAGACGGGTACGACACGTTCATCGAAGGGACCGGCAATGATTTCTACCATGGTGGTGCAGGGTTCGACATGCTTCTTCTGGATCATTACAGCCCAACCGATGGCAAGGGCGCATGGCTGGATACAAACGAAGGGACGCTTCGGACGTACAGCTCGGATCTGGACATCGGGTTCAACCGCTTCGAGAGCATCGAGCGGTTCGATCTGACCCATGGTGACGACATGGTCAACTCACTCGACATCACACGACAGGCAATCAATCTGGAAGGCGGCGATGACTATGTAACCGTCGGTTTCAACGATTCAATCGATGGCGGGGCCGGCAGGGACACGATCGATCTCGAAGGTGTCTTCGGCATTTTCGACAGATATGAGCTCAAGGAAGGGAAAGCTTACTCTGGCGACCTGGCCCGACTGGATTTCAAGAATGTCGAAGTATTTCTGGGAGCAGAATCAGACGAAACCTTCCGCATTGCCTACAAGGACGATCTGACCGTCTATGCCAATGGCGGGGAGGATAGTTTCATTGCCTCCGGCCAGAACCTCCTCCTGAGTGGCGGAGATGACGATGACATGTTCAGCCTGCACAATGCGACCGGCGACTTCTACGGTGGGGACGGTAACGACGAGTTTCATGTCTCCAACGCTTCGGGCGCAATCTTTGGTGGTGACGGGCGCGACGATGTCTATGTTACAGATCCCGGAATGTCCCACGGGTCACTGTTTGTCCAAAACGCTGACGTGTATTTGCAGAGCGAAACATCGGGGTACTATGTCCGGCTTATCGACGATGCCAGCGACATGGGCCGCGACTTCAACCAGGTGCATGTGTCAACGCTTGGGACACCGATGGTCACCGGTACAGCAATGGACGACGTTTTTGATGGCACTGGAGCAACAACTGGCAGAATTCGCGTGTTCGCCGGAGATGGCGACGACATAATCGTCGGCACGGCGAAAAACGATTTGCTTCGGGGCGATGGCGGGGATGATTACCTGACCGGAGGCGGCGGCCGCGACTCCTTCCAATTCACCGACAACGTCTCATCTTTCGGTAGGGACACCATCACGGACTTTGTGGCGGGACCTGACAACTCAACCACGGACAGGCTCAGATTTGACAAGGTTCGTGAACTGGAAACCCACAAGGTAATCCGCTCCTTCGACCAACTCGACAGCAACGACGATGGTATCATCACCGGCGCTGACGACAACGTGAAGATTTCCGGTGACGATATGTTCATGTACCTTGAAGCAGGAACAATTGTTCTGGAAAACGTGGATACACTATACGAGGATAACTTTTTCATCCTAGGCTGAGCCGGGGTTGGAAAGGGCCTTGGAGTGCTGTCGCACGAACAGCCAAACTCAAGGGGCGGCTTCACTGAATTTCGTCCCTTTTGGTCCACCAGACGAACCGCTGAGGCATAACCCGCGAAGATTACAGGTCACATATTTGCCAGATCGCCATCAATCCGTCACCCTGAATTGTTCATTCGACCAGTAGTTTAGCAATGCCGCATCCGCAAACTCACCGAGACTGGGGTGGTCGGCAAAATAGTACAAAAACTTCTGCACGGCGTCCTTTTGCTCAATCGTAAAAAGACTAAACTTGGACACCCTGAAATCGTGCAGCATTTCTTTCGATGTTCCAGGGTCAAGTGCCAGAAGAATGCTTTCGCTGGCATGTTCCGGGCTGTCCGGGTTGCGTAGCGCCCACATCAAATAGGCAGGCAAAAAATACCGAAAAGCTCTAGCACTGAAAGCTGTGGGCGCAGCGTATCCGTCTACGATCAAGTGATCGGTCATCTCTTGCAGTCGAATACCACCGTAAAACTCCAGTATGTCTACGTCATCGATACAATCAGGATGTAGGAGCTCATCATCGGAGGGCGGATCCAGCCCGTCAAATGCAGCTTTGATCAGCGTTGCAAGGGCATCTGTTTTTGCTGATTCCTCTGACATCGTGACAACTTGGTATCGCTAAGGCCCTGAGATCAAGTCTATCAACAGCAACCCAGACTTGTCGATTATTGCCAGACGGGTAAGCAACAAGGTGGATGCGCCTACCTTGGAGCCCGCCTTACAACGGCCACATCAGTGGGATTAGCGCAGAGGCTAGGAGTCCGACTGACAAATTCAGCGGAATGCCAACTCTAAGAAAATCCGCAAAACGATATCCTCCTGGTCCATACACCATCATGTTGGTCTGATAGCTGATAGGGGTGGCAAAGGTTGCACTGGCCGCGATCATTACCGCGATCACTAACGGCCGAGATTCAATTCCCATGTTCAACGCCAAACCAATGGCCACCGGGGTCAGCACCACCGCAACCGCGTGATTGATCAACTCGGACAGCACGGATGTCAGTAGGTAGATCGCCCAGACGATCAGGAAAGGCGGCAGAATCGCAATTGGTGGCGCAATAATCTCGACAACCAACTCAATTGCCCCCGAAGTCTCAAGCGCCATAGCAACCGCCAGCATCGCAAAGATTAGCGCCAGTAGCCGCCCGTCGATCACCGAAAATGCCTCGTCGGCGTCGATGCATCGGGTAAAGAATAGAACCGCGATAGCCAACACAGCCAGCAGCAGAATAGGCGCCACGCCAAAAGCTGCAAGAATGACGATGCCAGCAAGGGCTGCCAGCGCAAGAGGGGCTTGGCTGCGCCGATAGGCCCGCTCTGCTGGCTGGTTCACATCTACCAGCCCGGCATCCGTAGCCAGGCGGGCGATGTCTTCGGCTGCACCTTCCAGCAGCAGTGTGTCGCCGATACGGACGATCACCTCGTCAAGTTTGGTGCCAGTATTCTCGTTACGCCGATGCACGGCCAGTGGGTAAACGCCATAGCGCCGCCGCAGACGCAAAGTGCCTAG
>NZ_JAVAMO010000028.1 GCF_030758345.1 Ruegeria discodermiae | reverse complement strand
ATCTTGCCCTTGGTGATGGCGATGGCGCGTTGGTCGTTGAATTCTTGCCGAATAGAAAGTTCGTCTCGGAAATACTTCTCTGCTTGGCTCGGCTGCCCGGCGGCGAGTAGCGCTTCGCCAAGCGCAAAATGAGCAGTCCCAAGGTTCTCTTCGTCGCCGCTCTCCTTGTGTAGTTCTATTGCCTTTTTGTGCTCGTCGATGGCGCTTAGATGATCTCCTTGGCGGCTTCGCAATCCGGCCAGCATGGACTGTGCCATTGCTTTGATGTCTGGACGATCATTATGTTCTGAACGGAGTAGAAGGTTTCGGTAGGCCTTTTCGGCCCACTGAGCATCATACCTGTTCTCCAGTGCTCGGCCGGTCGTCATCAAGAACGAACAGTGCTCAAGATCTGTCTCGAATGGGACTAAATCGGCGTCCTCCAAGGTCGCGACCAAAAGCCTGAGTGTTGGGTGCCCGGTCTTGAGATCGTCCGAACCGGCATATTGCAAGGCGGAAACCATGGAACGCAAGAACACCGGATTGAAGCCACCTTTGAGGCTGAGGGGAACCCAAGTGTGGATATTTTTCGCGAGCGTGTCGATGCTTTGGGTGCGGCTTTGCAGTTCAGTTAGTGCACCCCAGGCGCATTGGTTGGCAGATTTGGAATCCTTCAGCAATACCGCGAAGGCCATGGCGTCTCGGACAGCAGGGACCGCGGGAACATCGCCATCTTCGTTAGCATAGGTATCGGTTATGACCGGGAGTGCAGCCCTTGCTAAAGCTTCGGAATGGGCACCGTCGAGCGGGTCAGTTAGGCCGCGGGCCAGGGGGTTAAGGGCGGCGTGGGGCTGGTTGCCGATCTCGCCCCAGGGCTCTAGCAGGCCTAGGGCCCGCAGACGGTTCAGCGCGGAACTAGGGTCTTTAGCGCCGGCCTCGGCGGCGACCGCTTCCAGGGCCGCCATGGGGATCGGGACGCCTTCGCTGAAGACAGTGCATGCCCTGAGCACCCGCTTCTGGCCCTCAGTCAAGGCCTGGCCGAGGCGGTCGATGATCTGCTGCGCCAGGAACTCGCTGACCTCAGAACCGTCCTTGGGCGGGGTGCCGTCACGGCGATATGCCTCCAGCGCCTCAATCGCAGCTTCGACCGACGCCAACTCTCCCCGCAGGATCTGTTCTTGTAGCATGCGCTGGATCCAGGGGTTGCCCCCCGCCGCATCGGCCGCACGCTCAAGCCAGGGCAGCGCGTTCGCGGTTAGCCCGTCCTCCAATCCCTGTGCCCTGGCAAAGGCGCGCAATTGTTTCTCTCTGCTGCGCGCCTTCATCGGCGTGAGCGCCACTCGCGTAAGCTTGGTCTCTGAGACCAGATCCTTGCCCGAGCCATCGACCAAAGCCATGTCATAGCGGCTGGTGAACAAAAGCCGCGATTGGGTCTGGGCCTGATCAAAAGCTCGCAACACAGCGCTAAGGGCAACCTGCATCTTGTCGGTGCGCGGCCCTAGTGCAGCCTTTTCCGAGGCTTTTGGTTCCTCTAGCGCCCGCTCCAGATCGTCAATAATTAGCAGAATGTCGGCATTGGCCCGGATCTCCGTCCCTGCCGCACCGGTGGTCGTGACCCCCTCCAGCAGTTCCTGCAGTGCGATCTCCAAAAGCGCCCCATCCTCGGCAATCTGCGGTTTCCAATGGTTTTGCCAGGCGACCAGACGGGCCTTCGTCGCGGCCGGTAAGCGCTTGCAGATCGCCTCGAATATGCTCTCTGCACCATAGTGCTCGAAGATCACTACCGGCGTCAGCCCGCGTACGCGCCCTGCGACCCGTGCTGCAACGCTTGACTTGCCAAGATTTCCCATGCCGCGGATCAACACTCGCTCTCTTGCGGCGAAGGCGCGCAGGATCCGCTGGATTTCGCGCCTGCGACCGACAAACTCGCGCCGCGGAGCGACCTTGACGCGCTGCGTTTCGGGGTCGAGAAACTCCTCCGTCGCATCCTGCTCAGCCTGTCGCGCCTTGCCCCCTGTCTCCAGGCACAATGGCGCTCCGCCATGTGCGTTCAGGTGCACTCGCGCCAGATGCCAGTCGGCCGAAGGTTGGTCGCCGAAGGTCTCTCTCAAAAGTCTTGCCCGACCGCGGGCTGCGGCAAGCGCCACAGTCTCGCCCGCCCCCAAGCTCTGGTAGAACACTGAAGTAAACAGAGTCGCCTCGGTATCGTTCACCGCCCCATCCCAGCCGACCACATTCGGGATTTGCGCTAACAGATGCCGGGTGATGTCATCCGCCGCGCCGGGCTCAACGGCTGAGCCATCGTCGCGCGTCAGCGGCGCGACTGCTCCGGGTTCGTGGAAAGAGCGCTGATTGTCGCTCAGGCCTTTGATACTGCGGTCCTTCTCCCCCGCGCGTTGCTGCCCCGGGATCTCCCCGCTGATGGGCGCTCGCAATGCGGTGTAGCAGGCGGAGACAAAGGCGAGTTTAGGCATGGCGGTTGCTGGAATCGCAGCCAGGATCTGCTCTGCTGTCACTTTGGCGCGATTTCCTTGCAGACTCTCAAAGGCGAGGAAGCCTCCGACCTTGGGATCGTGTCCACCATGGCAGGAAAGGTGTAGCGCCTCCGCGCGGCTTTCCCGCAGGCTTTGCACCATCCCCTCCAGCGATCCGGTCTCGTCGACAGATAGATGCACCGAAGGTACGCCGTTGGATGGTTGTGTTGCAGCCAGAATCGCGGCCTCCTCGGCCTCATAGTCAAGCTCGTTCACCCCTTCAGGCGAAGCCGCCATAAAAAGTAACGCGACATCGCTGTATTTTGCCTTGGCGCTGGCCTGCGCCTCCCCATGGCGGCGGGTGACAGCAAACAGCTGGCTGGCGTTTTGCGCCAGAGGGCGGCCCTGTGGCGCCAACAGCTCCCAAGGCAGATCCTCGATCGTTTGCGCCACTGGATCTGATCGGGCGTCCAGCGGGATCACCACCTCGAAGGGTCGATGCCCGGGCAGATCCAGGGCCATTGCGAAGGCTTTGTCGCCATCGATAGCCGCCGCCATCTGCTGGCCGATCTCGAGGAACGTCCCGCCCGCCCCGCGCTCGCGCCGCTTCACAGCCTCGCGGTAGCGCGCCTTCCAGCCCAACATCTCCGCCAGCGGGATCGTAAGGTGAGAGCGATCTCCGTGATCGATGCGAAAAGACAGCTTTGCGATGACCGCACCCTTGACCGTATCGCACCCCTCATAGGTCAGATAGGCTGTGCCCATATCGTATCTCCAATGAATTAAACGAAATTCTCAATATCCAGAGCCCCAGATCCTATCAACCAAACTCTATCCAACCCCAACAAGTACGCAACTGAAAAGCGATCCCGCCAGCTCTTGAGTAGGAGCACGAGGAGCCGCCAGCACGCTAGTCCAAACAAACCCAAACAAAGCCAACCGCCAATCCGAAAATAGCAAGCGGCACATCTCCGACCAGCGGCGCCATCCCGGCGCCCGTAAATCAGGAGACAGAATAATGCCATTTTTCAAGTTCAGAAAAACGCCCAGTGGGCTTGGCGCACAGTTGACCAGTAATGCAGAGAAAATGCCTCGTGGGAAGCCTTTGCGCTACGCAAAGGGCATCCGCGAAGAGTTCGCCCGCCGGTTGCCTCTGTCCGCGGCGCTTATTGACCGTTTCACCGGTAAGTACCTCCTGAAGCCAGGGGAAGACGTGGACATGAAAGAGCCGCTGTGGCTTTTCCTCAAGGACCATGCCCGGCTCGGGGCTGCGACAGCCACGAGTGCGCTTGCACTGACGCATCTGCCCCTGGCACCTGCTTTGGCCGCTGCCGGGCTCATGATGCTGCTCCAGCTCGGGCCGCTGCGCAAGAACCAGACCCTCTACGGACATGAAGCCAGCCATGACAACTTCTTTCCTCGCGGGCACTCGCTGCGGGATAAGAAAATCACGGTCCTCGGCATGCCGCTGGGGGAGTTTCTGGGAGAGTTGGCAACTGCTGTCTCCCTCGTTCAGAACGAGGAAGATTATCGGGGCGCACATGACCGGCATCACGATCCGAAAAGCTTCACTACGCTCCAGGATGATGATGCCCGTGATGTTCTCGATGCCGGGTTCGCACCGGGCAAATCGGTTGCAGCTTACTGGCGGCAATACTGGTGGAACTGGATTTCACCTCGCTTTCACGCCAGGCAGCTGATCGCGCGGTTCAAGTCTAATTTCGTGACGGCCCGTCCGGCGCGGAAGATCATGGCCGTCTTGTCGCTCAGCGTTCTGGCAAGTCTTGCACTTGTGATGCCGCTTCACGCCTGGATCTTCGCGATCTTGGTGCCCTGGACCTGGGGCTACCATATCGCTGGGCTGTCCCAAGTGCTGAACCGCCATGCCTGGCTGCAATCGGCAGAGGGCGCGAAGACCATTGAGGCCTATGCCGAACGCACCTGGGGGCGCTTTAACGGGGTCCCTCTGCCAGTGGAAGGTCTCCGCGGCGGGGCCTACCTGAAGGCCTGGACGCTTTGGTTGATCGAGATGCTCTTCGTCGAGGCGCCAGTGCGTGCAGCTAGTTGGTCGCCTGATCTTCAGGCCCATGATTACCATCACCTTGAATGGTATGGGCCAGAGGAGTTCGTCGATGACTGGACTACGATGCCGGCGCGGCGTCAGTCGGCGATTGATCGCGGCGCAGATCTTTACTGCATGCGGGATCGTGAACTCTGGGGGTGGCGCAATGCCATGAACCACGGCTTCGAAAAATTGAGCCAGGCGCCCAAACTCGACGACTAGTTGGCGTAGTGGAAGGCAGGTGCGGGGGCGGCTTAAGCCGCCCCCGTCACCGTTTCACAAAAGATGCTTTGCAATGCGAGTCCCGTTTTGATTTTTCCAAAAACGGTCAGATACGCAACACACCCGCACGAGGCCCCTGCCCGGTCTCAAAATCATGTTGCAAAACGCCGAAGTTGTGCAATTGATTTGTGCAACACCTCAAGCCTTTGGCTCTGCTGACATCCTTGCACCGTTCAAAACGTCATGACTTGTGCAACTAGTTTTCGGACTTGTATCGTCTCCTTGGCAATAGGTTAGAAAATGCTGAGAATACTCGTCGAGCGCATTGAGGACTCACCGGTTTTTCGGCTCGTCCGAGTTCTGGAAGTTGCTGCAGTCCTTGTCGCTCTGATTGCCTTTTACTTCGAAATGCAACAACGGCAGGAAGACCGCATTCAGGCTCAGATAGATGCAAGTGTCCGTGCCGCGCAATTGTATGCTCAGATGGCGGATATGGGCAATCGGGACGACCCCATAGCAACTGCTGCGTTCAAGAGAAGTGCCGGAGCCCTTGCGCACACACCGTCCGCTCTGAGGGGCATCGTACTGGCCGGCTCCGATCTTTCCCTAACTGACTTTTCAGAGGCTGATTTTACCTCCGCCGATCTTCGCGGCGTGAATTTCTGCGGCTCTGATCTGCGAAACGCAAAATTAGACGGTACCATTCTGAGGGGGACTAAACTTTTCGAGGCCGACATTTCCGGGGCGAGTTTGCAGGATCTTCAAGGCGTCACCGAACCTGCAGGACTTGTGCGGGCCTGCGCGGATCCCGAAAATCCACCAGACTCAATGTTTTCCCTTTCTCTTTTTCCTTGCAAACCTAGAGCAATAGTAGAGCGCATGTGTCAGTCAAGGTAAGCTCAAGCTCGATAAATGGCTCATAAGCCCTTTTAAGTGAAACGTACGGCGCACGCAGCATGCGCGGACATTCGTGCAAAGCGCAGCATCGGTCGCTGTGGGCTCGAAGCCGACTTCCGGGCTAGCGCAGCGTCGTAGGCGCGGGTTCTTCCATCGTAAGCAGGGACGGCCCATTGCCGACATCCAGAAGCCAACCGAAATGCTGCGATCGCAACCCGCATTGCGGACCTTAGCCACGGGCGCGAAGCCGAGAGATTGTCGAACCGTAACAACACAGACAAAGCGCACTTAGAGGGAGTAAATTTGGATGTCAGCTTTCTGGTGCCCTAATGTTCTTTTGCTCACCCATATAGTTGTTGATGACCTGCTTCATTATGGCTGCGTCTTGGCGATCTCCGTGTCCAGGGTAGACCTGAGCTGCAAGAAGCTCTTTCAAACGATTGATCGAAGCGCAAAACGCCTCGTTATCAGCGTCGGTACTGCGATCTCCAGGCTCACCATCGTAAACATCGGTACCATTCCAAACCAGCGCTTCGCCGGTAAACAAGACACCGGTTTCGCGCTCGAAGAGCCCGCATGTTCCCTCCGTCACCCCTGGAAGGTGCAAAACCTCAAATGATCGACTTCCTAAGTCAATGAGGTCGCCATCCTTTAGAAGCCGCGTCGGTTCACAAGCGGTCATTTCGTGACAGTTAGGGTCAAATTTGCTGTGCGGCAATGCTCTCAAGGCTTGGTCAAAATAGAACTCCAAAACCGTGTTCTTTCGGTTCGGATCTCGCACACGCCACGCGTCGTTTTCATGGATCAAGCGTTCATCGAATTGGTGCAATCCGCCAGCATGATCATAGTAACCGACCGAGGCAAAGGCGACGATTGGCTTGGCCGCGTGCGCCTGTAGAAATCCCCTTAGCGGAGCAACACCTATGCCGGTATCAACCAGTAGGTATCGCTCGCTGCCTTCGACCAACCAAATGCTGCCACCATTTGCATGCGGCTCGCGGACACGGCGGACGCCAAATTCATCCGCGCGATCAATCTGAAACCAGTTTTCTGCGACGGTGAGCAACTCAGGGTTCCCCATCACACCAACCCGGCCAGTTTGGCGAACGGGTCTTCATGCCGATTTCGGTTCCATGAATACTCCGTGCCTATAGCGGTCTCTTCGGCCTTCTCGTTCCCATAAAGACCTGCAAGAACGGCGAGAGCCATGTCCATGCCTGCGGACACACCCGACGACGTAAAAAACTTGCCGTCTTCGACCCACCTGGCTTCTTTCACCCATTCTACATTAGGCGCGTGATGAATAGTGGATGTAAAATCCAGTTTGTTGGTTGTTGCACGTCTGCCGTCCAAAAGGCCGGTCATTCCAAGTATGATGGTTCCTGTGCACACAGCCATGACACGCTCTGCTCCCGCCGCGACATCAACGATCCATTGGAGCATTTCTGGATTGGTGCATTCGTCAAGAGCGGCGTCTCCGCCCGGAATCATCAGTAAATCATAGCTCGTCCGAGCAGCCGTCGTGGTATCTGGGACGATTTTCTGACCGTGGCGGCTGGGAACCGCTGTCCTTTCTTGTGCGACTGTAATGATCTCAATCTCGTATGTGGGATCACCGAGCATTTCCATGGGCCCGAAGAAGTCCAGTGTTTGAAAGCCGGGAAAAACCAAAGCGGCGAGCGTTCTCATATCGTGTCTCCTTTAGATGTTTCACGCTCTGGATAGTCAGTTCGCCGTGTGGCATGAATGACAATATGCCCCCTTTTCATGCCAATGTGCCGAAGCCTGCGCCAGACAAACCAAACGTTGTTTTTGTGATCTATGACGGCATCGTGCTGCTTGATCTCGTCGGGCCGTTGCATGTGTTTTCCCGAGCATGTGCTGAAGGTACCAACGATCTGGCCTACAACATCCACATTGCTTCGCTATCTGGCGGCATGGTGCAAACCAACACTATTGCCCAGATCGACAGCGTGCCGCTCTCCCAACTCTGCAAGCCACAAGAGGGTTTTCAGATCGACACTCTGATTATTGTCGGCGGCGACGGCGCACATGTTGCAGAGACCAACAAGCGTCTGGTCGATGCGGTCGCGTCGCTTTCAATGCAGTGTCGACGCACTTGCTCTGTATGTTGCGGGGCGTTTGTGTTGGCAGCCGCTGGTTTGCTGGATGGCCGTCGCGCCGTAACGCATTGGGAGGATTGCGATCTACTGGCCAAGCAGTTCCCAAAGGTGAACGTCGAGGTAGACCCCATCTTCATCAAAGATCGTTCAATCTGGACGTCGGCAGGTATTACGTCAGGAACGGACATGGCGCTGGCAATAGTACGCGAAGATTTGGGCCCCCATTCGGCGCTTCACTTAGCCAGATCACTGGTGACGCCAATGATCAGATCGTCAGGACAGTCACAGTTCAGTGCGGATTTGGTCCGACAGACCAAAGACACCGAAGGCGTGTTTGCTGATCTCCATGACTGGCTGCGTAAGAATATGAGGCAATCAATCAGTGTTAACGATATGGCAGAACATTGCGCGATGAGCGCGCGCAGCTTTTCGCGCCGCTATACTGCGACCGTGGGCTTTTCTCCGGCAAAATCTCTTGAACGTTTGCGTGTCGATGCGGCACGAAATCTGCTGGAACAGAGCAATCACGGCATGAAGACCGTAGCGATGGTCTGTGGCTTTCGGGATCAAGAACACATGCGACGGGCGTTCCATAGACATGTGCACACCTCGCCAACCAGCTACCAGGCATCGTTTCGCGCGAGTTGACTTTGATTCAAGCAAGTGGAGGAAAGGGTCTCAAAGCAGCCACGCCGCAGATTCGCGAAGGGTCTCCCGTGCCATCTGACGCATGTGCTCTTCTCGAGATCTCTCGAGCCCCCATGCTCCCATGTACTTCAATGCCGCGGATGAAACGTAAGCGACCCACAATGCGTATCTGTCTGCGTCAATGCTGCGGTGTTTCGCATAGGCTCTTTCAAAGAGACGCTTTCCTTCCATCCCGTGGATGAATCTTAATTCCAAGGACGCGCATGCGACGTCGGACAGCGGATCGCCAAATGCGGCGTCTTCCCAATCGAGTATTACGGCAATTCTATCCTCAGACCAGATGAGATTTGATGGCCAATAATTACCGTGCAAGACCACATCTGGGCCAGTGAAAGCCGAATTCTGGAGCTGTCTGAGATAGTTTCGGAGCTCATGCCATTCTGCGTTTGCGGGCAAGAACTCCAATATCTCGGGAATAGGATCAATTCGGCGAGGAAGAGAGGGCATGACGCTTACTGGAACGCTATGTACCGTTGAAAGTGCCTCAACCATGGTCTCGATGCGCGCTTCGAGCGTAGATTCGGCGATTTCAGAGGTCCCCTCAACAAACTCGATGATCAGGTAAGGGTGTTCCAAAAACGCGCAACTCGTATCGACGCTGAGTGGCCTTGCGACCGGAAGCCCTGCCCGAAAAAGTGCGCAAAGAATTTCGAACTCAAGTTCAGCGTTGTGCCCATAATGGGTCTCACCATGCAGTCGCAGCACAACCCGGCTTTTGTTTCCGTCGGGTTGTTCGAGCGCCAGACTGTATACGTCGGCGGACACGCCCCCTTTCAAGCGCTCAATCGCAAGAAGACGCGCGTCTGGGTCAAACTTTTCAACTGCGCGACGTAAACCTACATCTTCCAAGTTTAACAGAGCATTCAGCCTTTCAAAGTATAAGCGGACGTTCTCGCAAGACGCGGCATCGGTCAATATGCACTCTCTGCGATCATGCGACGTTGCAGAGATCCTAGGTGGCCCGACAATTTCGCCACCATTACTCCGGCCCAAAGCTGCCTTTGGCCAGTGGGCTTTTGTGTTGCGGTCGCATCTCGCATTGCTGCCTCTCGTTGCACGTTCTCGATGGCTGAGATACTTGTGGGTGCTCCGCGAGCAGAGCAGGCATTTGAACTATGTTTTAGACGCAAACCCGTCAGCTCGGCCAGGTTGTTGCCGTGTTGAAAGAACTTTGCGGCAATCTCTCTACCCTTGCGGCAACTCCTTCAGCACCACATGGCTCTGAAACCCGTCAACTGGCGGCTGAAACAGGTAGGTATCTGCAAAATCCGAAAATGATTCCATGGACTCACACCGCATGAGCAGCATTACGTCGTCTTCCCCGGTCACAGACCAGACGCGCTCGACATCGGGGTGCCTGCCAAACTGCTTCATCAACACTCCGATCTGTTTGAGCTTCAGTGGATCGAAGCGCACCAACACGAACACCTGCGTGCCTTTGCGTTTGTAGATTGGATTGACGACCGCGATCTCACGTTCAATCGCGCCGACCTTTCTCAGGCGCTGAAGTCGACGCAAGCAAGCTGCAGGGGAGAGACCGACTGCCTCTGACAACTGGTTACCGGTTTGACGTGCATCCTTCTCCATGGCGGCAAGAATCTTCTGGTCTAAGCGGTCGAGTTCTTCCACGGCCAATACCCCGCAAACAGTTTCATGCGAGATTTTCGCAGAAATTGGAGAAACAAGCGAAGATTTCGTTCCAAGCGAGATGCAATTGATGCCAGCTCGCAAGGCTCCAGGTCTAAAAGTGGCGCAGGCTCTGTATCGGAGCCAACTCAAGAAATCACTGAAAACAACCGCCGGGTTTCCCGCCCGGTCGCCACGGCGCGCGCCGTGGTCCGACAACATATTGATTGGAATGAGACATGCAAAGCAAAGCAAATCGCCCAACGGCAGGTAATGCGTTGGCAAGAGCCGTTTTAGAAGCTCTGGCCCAAATTGCCGCGCCGAAGAAACTGCTCGGTACCTGGACTTGGAACACCGATCCAACCCACAGCAAGAGAAAGCGTCTGCTTCCCAGTTGGAGACCGGACAACAAATGGGAAAAGCGTGTCTTGGAAGAACTCAGGCGCATGAGCGACCGCGAACTTGCGGACATCGGCCTCTCCCGGTCGGACTTGACCATTGAGGGTCTGGCAATTGCGGGCTCCAAACGCGCGCGCAGGCAGGACGCGATCGCGATCGAACTCGCCAAACCTATGCGGAATCGGGGAGCAGATCACCATGGAAATTAGCATTGAGAACGCCGGGCCATACAACAGCGTCCGGCTCTACGGTCAACTCGACAGCAAAGGAGCTGGCTCAATCTACGATACGATTGTTGAACTAGGTTCCCTCGGGCCGGGTAAAGTGATTATCAGCGTCGCTGGCGTCACGCACGCGACGCGCGCAGGATGCAGGGCGCTGATTGTCGCCGCCAAGATGCTTCACGCAAGGACCGGCGAAAAGCTCCTAGTTTATGATGCCTCGCCTGAGTTGGTCACTATTCTGCGTGGGGCTGGGTTCGACCATCTAATCGTGATCTACCCAAGCCAGCATCCGTTGGCTGCCTTTGCCGCTTAAAGGTCTTTGACGATAAGGCGGTTTTAGCAGCCCTTGCGCTTCGACGCGCTGAAAACACGGGTCAAAGCGCTGTGTAAAGAACTGCCTCTCTTGCATTCGCGTAATTTTGATAAAGATGGTGGAAACACTCTAGGCTACGACGAAGGGAGGCAGGTTGATGAGCCACAGCCGATTGGACGAATTAGACACCTTTGATCAAAAGTTAATTGTGCTTCTGCAGGGGAATGCGCGCCAAACCGGTGATCAGCTCTCGGAACAGGTGGGCTTATCATCGGCGGCCTGCCTGCGGAGAGTTCAGCGGTTGCGCAAGATTGGCGCGATTGAGCGTGAAGTTGCGGTGATTTCGCCAGAGTTTCAGGCGAAATCAACCTCCATCATCGTATTTCTCACCGTCAGTCGCCTTGATCCTAAGCGAAAGCAGATACTGACAAAGCGGCTACTCGCGTTCGAAGAGGTGGAGCGGATCTTCTCAGTGACCGGCGAAGATGACTTCGTACTTTTCATGAAGTTTCCGTCAATAACAGATTTTACGGATTTCGCCGACGCACATTTCTATGAATCACCTATCGAAGGCTACGAAAGCACAGTCGTCCTGCGCGAGTTCATTCGTGATTGAGGCACCGCAGCATACGTCACGTCGCTCTTGAGTTCTCTACCGCCTTGCAAGCAGGTGCGGCATCATTTCGGCACGTACGTCCAAAAATACCCGACCGGCCCAGAGCCGCCGTCCTTGCGGAAGTTGAATGCTGCATTGCGGCTTCCCTGAAGCGGACATTGAAAGGCGTCTGTTGAAAACTGAACAGCTCGAGCCGCAGCAATGAGTAGATTATACTCAGGCGCAGCCGTAGCCTCATCCGAGCAACCTACGCATCTCACCGTTTTCGAGGACTGCGGTACGACGTGGATCGTGTATCGCAGTATGAAGCATGGCATGAGCCAATTCATCGGAAGTTACGCCGATGGACGGCATCAGCCTTTGGAGCGGTTTGAAAAGATAATCAGCTATCTTCCATGTGTTCTTCGGGCCTGACGGCGCAATATAGCCTGGACGAAAGGCGAATTTCCGTTCGAGGTCAGATGCAAACAGTTTGCTCTCCGCTTCGCCCTTAATCTTCAATGCAAAGGACATGCCGCCGCCATCTGACCGAGCGCCTTGAGCGGAAAACAAGCAGAACGTCACACCGGGCGCAGACCTCTCGCAAGCCGCCAGCAAAGCGCGCATCCAATCGACTGTGATTTCCTCGTATTCTGTTCGGCTGACTCGCGCGGAATAAGTGGCAAGGCAATGGAAGACGGTGTCGATGCCATCGAGATAGGGTTCGATGGCTTGGGTATCGCCGAATGCTGCAAACCTCACATCGGTCAGCTTTGCGTGATCTATATTGCACGGCCTGCGCCCAAGTGACACGACTTCGTGCGCAGTTTCTTCTTTCAACAATGCCGCAAATACTGATAAACCCACCATCCCCGTCGCACCGGTCAGCAGGACGCGTCCAAGTGGTCGTGTTGTCTTGTCAGGCGGATTGGGCACGGCGCTCTGCCTCGGCTTTCAAGCCGTGATTGAAAGCTTGGTAACCTTCCAAATACATCTTTGCCAATCGCCCGCCCATCAGGAAAGTGATGCCCCCCATGATCTCATCGGATTGTACGAAGCGAGTTTTGCCACCCTCCAGCGGCTCGACACAAAAGTGATGGTTATCGCGAATGCCACCTGGCCCCTTCTCGGCCCAATAGAATTCCGTCCCGTCCACGACTGTTATCGAGTGGCCCAGCGTGGTCAGCTTTTCCTTTGATGAATCAAGCTGAAAGTCGACGGTGATCGTGGATCCATCTTTGATCTCTCCCTTGATACCCACAAGGAACATAGCCCAGCCCTTGTAGTTTGCCGTGTCGGTCAGAACCGACCAGACCATGTCCGGCGGCGCATCGATCATAATTTGGGTGTGGATTTTGAAGTGCGAGAGGCTCACTTTTTCCGATGATCCGGCTTCCATGACAATCCTTCCTTTGAGGTCTTAGGCGTTCTGTGGCGACACGCGATCCCCGCCCTGAATTATGATCCGCCCAAAACGATCCCCCATACGCTTGGATCGAAACAAATAGATCGAGATGATGATGTAATTGACGCATTCCTGGGCGAAGTTCTGGTAGCGATCCGGATTTTCCAACATGTCGAAGGTTTGCACAGCACACATCGTGGCAAGCGCGGTGAAGATGACCAACATGGCAATCGGAGTGAAGCTCCAGCGCAGGACATATCCGGCCAGAAACGTGGCACCCGATGCGGTGATCAGTATCCAATGGAGGGTTTGCATGCCCAACGGAAAGGTCGCGTTTTGCAAAGGCATTAGCGGCGCCAGCCCGGTGAAGTATTCAAGAAACCCGAGAAGTCCCCAGCCCAACATGATAGCCGAGGCGAGCACGATCAGATACTCGAACCCCTGCGAGAGGCGCTCCATGAACCTGTTCATCCCCGTCCCTCAGATCGCGAATGTCTGGTCGGTCATCTCTTCCGAGAGACGCCACAAACGTTTGGCCAAACCGTGGTCGTCGCAAATTGGATTGCGGGTCGCGACCCAAGTCTTGCCACTCATCTCTTCGGGGCCTGTGGGGCCGTAGTATTCGCCACCTTTGACCTGATCCGACAAAGCGGCGAATAGAGACGGCTTGGCGGCGTCTTCGTTGGAGTGCAGAAGTTGTTCGACTTGTTCCTTCATGTTAGCGCGCGTTGCTTCGTCCAAATCGTTGAACAGACCGGAGTCTGACCCGCCCGGATGCACAGTCAGCGATTTCAGCGACTTGCCCGAAGCCGTAAGTTGACGGTCCAGTTCGTCGCCAAAGAGTAAGCAGGCAAGCTTGGACTGACCGTAAGCAACGCCGCCATCCTGGCCGCATGTCAGATCGTCAAAGTGAGTGTTCGCATTCTTGTGGGCAATACTGGAGAGTGAGACGATCCGCGATGCAGAGTCGTCTGGGAACATGTCGATCAGAAGCGCAGTCAGCAGGAAATGTCCCAGGTGGTTGGTTGCGAACTGCAACTCGACGCCATCAGCATTCGTTTGAGCGGAGTAAAGCAGAATACCCGCGTTGTTTATCAGCACATCCAGCGTGGAGTACCGGGCGCGGAAAGCCTGGGCGAACCCACGAACCGAGGTCAAATCGCTCAGGTCCAGCACGAGGATCTCGAGGGACGCGGACGGGATCCGCGCGAGAACGCTTGCTTTGGCGGCTGCGGCCTTTTCAAGGCTGCGGCACGCCATGACGACGTGAAAACCTGCTTCGGCCATACCAACTGTTGTTTCAAACCCGATTCCATTGTTTGCACCGGTGACGATGGCGACTTTTCCAGATTGTTTAGACATCTCGCATCCTGACAAATTGACATACGGTGAATGATTGTCGATGTTGACACTAAGCGCTCACTTGTCAATATGTAAATCATGGAAGATCGCTACGACTACATCCTCGAAGCCGCGAAGCAGCTTTTTCTTCGCTACGGCGTGAAGCGAACCGGCATGAACGACATTGCCCGAGAAGCGGGTATCTCGCGTCAAACACTCTACAAGGCATTCGCAAACAAGGACGAGGTGCTGCGGGCCACGATCCGGTCGCTGGCAGACAGGGTCGTTCTGGATATCGAAGCCGGCCTCAAAAAAGCTGGTGGCCTTGGTGCGCAACTCGATGTCGTCTTCAAACACGCTGTCATAGAGCACTATGACTTCTTACAATCTTCGCCTAACGCCGAGGACATCATCGCTGGAGTGACTTCGACAAGTCAGAAAGAGCTGGAGGCCGGCGCAAAGCGAAACACCGAGATCATCGCGCGTGTCCTGAAGCCGTATTCGAGTGCGATTGAAAACTGTGACCTGACTGTTGATCAGTACGCGGACTTCATTCAACGCTCATCAACAGCGGCAAAGTACAACGCAAAAAGCAAAAAACACCTGATCGATATGTTGTCCGCTTTGCGAATGTCGGCGTTGAAAGTCACCAGCAGCGTTTAGACGGGCTCGGCCTAAAGCGGGTTCTCGGCGCAGCTGCCGGATGCTGCAATCGCAGCCCGCTTTGGGCCGGAAAGAGAAGAGCGTCAGACCTATTTGGGTCCCAGTTCATTTTCGTTTGTGGGTTTTATTACTACGGCGATTGATATCGAACCTAGAACCGACTGAGTTTCCACTGCTTGTTTCTTTGCTGGACGCCAATGTCTTCTCTCGGCGAAAACTTGAGGCCGTGTGCAATAGCAGCGAAATTCCGCTTTCCGCCCATTTTTTGATAAACAGCTGGACTTCTCTTCGCATGGAAGTTGTACTGATGGCAGTCAAGATTCGCCCGCAACTGCCGGGCTCCACTCGGTACCGGGCGCAGGATCATCCTGTGTCCTCAAAGTGGAAAGATCAATGACAACTTCATCAGATACAGAAATCAAAACACCGCCCGCCAAAACGGCCCGGAACAATCTCACGCGTCAGAAACAGTTGCAGAAACTGCGGTCCCGCAAGGCTGGTGCAACGATTGCGCAGATTCAGAAAGCTTTTGGCTGGCAGCCGCATTCAGCGCGCGCGGCGATTTCGATGATGCGCAAGGCGGGACATATTGTTGAGCGATCAGGATCTGACAAAGGATCGGTCTATCGGATCGTGAAGGAGGTGTGACCGCCATGGATGCTACGCGCGCGGAGAGTGACCTTGTCAAGGAATGCTATGGCATTGAACACCTGGATCGCGCTGGCTGTCTGGGCCGATGGCAGGAAATGTTTAGTCGGCCGCCGCCAAAATATCTGTCCCCGCAGTGCATGAAGAGAGTACTGATTTGGGAGCTACAGAACCGGGAACTGGGCGGGTTGTCCGTGAAAACAGAACGTCGACTGATGCAAATCGCGGCAGGGAAAACACCGCCACCTGCTCTGACGCCGGGTTCGCATCTGGTGCGGGAATGGAACGGACGTACCTATCAGGTTGAAGTGGTTGATCGCGGGTTCGTCATGGATGGCAAAACGTGGCGCTCCTTGTCGGCCATCGCAAAGCACGTTACCGGGGCACACTGGTCGGGCCCGCGTTTCTTTGGGATTCAGTGATGCGACGTATCCGCTGTGCCATTTATACGAGGAAAAGTTCAGAAGAGGGGCTGGAGCAGGATTTCAACTCACTCGATGCCCAGCGGGAAGCTTGTGAAGCATATATTGCCAGCCAGAAGCACGAGGGATGGGAGTTACTGTCGGATCACTACGACGATGGCGGTATCTCGGGCGGCCATCTTGACCGCCCGGCGTTGCAGCGGCTGATGCAGGCCGTCGACGAGAAACGCGTGGATCAGATCGTTGTCTACAAGATCGACCGGCTCACACGCTCGCTCGCGGACTTCGCCAAGCTGGTCGATCGTCTTGATGCGGCGGACGCATCGTTTGTGTCCGTTACCCAGTCCTTCAATACGTCTACCAGCATGGGGCGCCTGACCCTCAATGTGTTGCTCAGCTTCGCTCAATTCGAACGGGAAGTGACCGCTGAACGTATCCGGGATAAAATTGCAGCCTCAAAACGCAAGGGTCTGTGGATGGGCGGGAATGTTCCGCTTGGGTACCAGGCAGATGGCCGGACGCTTAAAATCGTTGAAGAAGAAGCTGAGACCATCAGGACACTCTTCAATCTTTATCTGGAGCATCAGTCCGTTCTTGATGTGAAAGAACAGGCGCAAGCACTGGGGTTGCGTTCCCGTAGACGGGAACACCCGGGTGGGCGCGTGACGGGCGGGACGTTCTTCGATCGCGGGCACATCCATCATCTTCTCAGCAATCCTATCTATGCCGGCCGCATCCGACACAAGGGCCAGGTTTATGAGGGGCAGCACCCTGCCATCATCGACCCGACAGTGTGGAGTCAGGTGCAACATCTATTGACGGATGGCGCGGCAAGGGAGCGTGGAGTAAAGCAGAAGGCAAAGCGATCAGAGCTGGCCGGAAAGCTCTTTGATGAGACCGGAGATCGGCTGACGCCGAGCCATAGTCGCAAGAACGGGAAGCGTTTGCGTTACTACATCTCAGGACGTCTGGTGACTGACCGTAGCCAAAAGCATCCGGATGCGTGGCGGCTGCCTGCGGAACAGCTTGAGAACCTCCTGGCCGAAGTGGTCAGCCAACATCTGAGCCGACCGAACGCTATGACTTCAATGGTACGGGATATGTCGGCAGCCGAAATTGCTTCGGCAACGGAGCTTCTCAGGGATTGCCAGTCCATCAGGAAATGCCTCGGCCTGATTGCGCGGGCAGATCTGAGACAGGGGTCCTTGGCCGTGCAACTGGATCCCCGGGCACTCGCCCGAACGATGGAGTGCAGGGCGGATCAGGTCGATGCCAAAGAACTAGCGATCGAAGCGCCATTCCGGATGCGCCGCAGAGGTGTGGAGCTGAAACTGCACCTAGGCGATGCACCCCCTGAGATCGATCAGACACTTGTCCGCAACATCATCAAGGCGCGCCAATGGTTGGCGATGATTATTGATGGCAGAACGTTCTCAGAAATTGCTGAATCGGAAGGTACCTCCAAACGCCGGGTGCAGGATGTGGTCGATCTTGCAATGCTGGCGCCTTATATTCTGGATGCCATCGCTGCAGGCGAACATCCTGACGGCCTGACCACGGATTACCTGATCAAGTCAAGCTTCCCGGCGATCTGGGCAGATCAGCACAGGCAGTTCGCTGCGCTCTGATCTACAGACCCTCTCACATTCACCAAACTCGTACCGTCGGAATCGTGAACTGAGACTGCGGCCGAAAATCGACCATTGTTGCGCTCACGCTCTGGTCTCAGCTTAAAACACCAAGAGCTAAGATACTGAAAACGCACTATAAACGGCGGCTAAACATTCACTATGTGATTTTATGGAAAATCATGGCTGGGGTGGTAGGATTCGAACCTACGATACACAGTACCAAAAACTGCTGCCTTACCACTTGGCTACACCCCAACGGTGAGCGGCTATTTACGCCGGTTGCGCGGGGGGTTCAAGGGTGCATTTTCAATTTTTTGGGCCTTCCGCGCCGGATATTTTTGAGGCTGCGCGCATCGAAATCTCGAAGCTCTGACACGCCTCATCGACAAGCAGATCGCATGAGGCACAAAGGAGCCAGCCAACACTTGGGAAAGCCCGACCGCAAAGGTAATGTTGGCAGGTTTATTCGCGAATCTCTTCCGGGCCCACACCCCAGAGGACCGTTTTTGGTACCCATCCCCGGTACCCCCCGGCCGAGATTTTGCACCACTGCCGGGAGCATTCGCCAAGGCGCGCCACCACACCGGTTTCGAAATGAGCGCTGATCTGGGATTCTGGGTCAGGACGGGAATAGACCGGGGTCATCTCCTTCTCAACCAGCACGGTCCGCACCCCCGAAAGCAGCGCATAATGCACCCAGCCCCCTGCCCCGTCGCGATCCTGGACGCGGCGCCAGTGGCCATGCTCCGCGGTGATCTGCAGCGGCATGTCGCGGCGCTTGAACACCCAGTCGATCCGGTGGGTCAGCGACGGCCCACGGCGCACATTGCCCTCATTGGCCTTCATCGAGACGAACCGGGGCAGAGGCAGGTTGGTCACCGCGCCGCGCTTTGGCTCGGCAAGGGCCATGCCACCTGCGCAAAGTGTTGCAAGTGCCGCAAGCGCCAGAACGGCACGCCTTGATCCCTTGAAAACTGTCACTGCCTGCCTGCCCGAAATACCAACCGCTCACTCGAAAAAGGCTGCGTCATCGCGCATCGGGTTCTTGTGCCCCGCCTGATCCTGCGCCACGATGGCATGGCGCGGACCTGATTGAAAAGTGCCAGGAGGTGTTCGGTGGCAAGAGATCGTCTGAGTGTTGTCGTTACGCGACGGTTGCCCGATGTTGTCGAGACCAGATTATGCGAGCTTTTCGATGTGCGCCTGCGCGAGGATGACACGCCGATGGATCGCACGGAAATGGTCGCGGCGGTGGAAAACGCCGATGTCCTGATCCCCACCGTGACCGACAAGATCGATGCCGGGCTATTGGGACAGGCGGGCGAAAAGCTGCGCCTGATCGCCAACTACGGTGCCGGTGTGGATCATATTGATGTCCAAACCGCGCGGCAGCGGGGCATTCACGTCTCAAACACGCCGGGTGTTCTGACCGATGACACTGCTGATATCGCCATGGCCCTGATGCTGGCGGTGACGCGCCGCATTCCCGAAGGCTGGAACAGGATGCAACAGGGCGAGTGGACCGGCTGGGCGCCAACTGCAATGCTGGGCGGGCGGATCAGCGGCAAGCGTCTGGGCATCCTCGGCATGGGGCGTATCGGACAGGCCGTGGCAAAGCGCGCGACAGCTTTTGGCATGCAGGTTCATTACCACAACCGGCGCAGGCTGCATGCTGATATCGAGCAGGCCTATGAGGCTAGCTATTGGGAAAGCCTCGATCAGATGGTGGCGCGGATGGATGTCATCTCTGTCAATTGCCCTGCGACGCCATCAACCTTTCACTTGCTGAACGCCCGCCGCCTCAAGTTGATGAAGCCCGGCGCGGTGGTCGTGAACACGTCGCGCGGCGAGGTGATCGATGAAAACGCCCTGACCCGGATGCTGCGTGCCGGCGAGATCGTCGGCGCGGGGCTCGATGTCTATGAACATGGCTCGGAGGTGAACCCGCGCCTGCGCAAACTGCCCAATGTGGTGCTGCTACCCCATATGGGCTCGGCCACGCTGGAAGGGCGGATCGAGATGGGCGAGAAGGTCATTATCAACATCAAGACCTATGAGGATGGCCACCGCCCGCCTGATCTGGTCATCCCCTCGATGATCTGACGCATCCATGACCCCAAGGACACCTGCCACATGACCGAGGCCACCCTGTTGCCGCGAAACGAAGACGGGATCGAAACGGTGATCGGCGTGCTCAGGCAGCGCTTTGGCGAACGCCTGCAAACCGGCGCCTCCATGCGCGAACAGCATGGCCACACCACCACCTGGATCGAGAATCAGTCACCTGACGCGGTGGTCTTTCCCCACAGCACCGAAGAGGTGGCCGATGTGGTGCGCGCCTGCGCGGCACATAAAGTTCCGGTCATCGCCTTTGGCACCGGCACCTCGCTGGAGGGGCATGTGAACGCACCCGGCGGGGGTATCTCGGTCGATCTGAGCCAGATGGACAAGGTGCTGGCGGTCCATGCCCAAGACCTCGATTGCGTCGTACAGCCCGGCGTCACCCGCGCCGATCTGAATACCTATCTGCGCGATCAGGGCCTGTTCTTTCCGATTGACCCCGGTGCCAATGCCTCGCTCGGCGGGATGGCCGCGACGCGGGCCTCAGGCACCAACGCGGTGCGCTATGGCACGATGAAGGACAATGTCCTGGCGCTGGAGGCGGTGATGGCTGATGGACGGGTGATCCGCACGGCGCAGCGCGCCAGAAAGACATCAGCCGGGTACGATCTGACGCGGCTGCTGATCGGGTCAGAAGGCACGCTGGGCCTGATTACCGAAATCACCCTGCGTCTGCAGGGTATCCCCGAAGCGATCAGCTCGGCACGTTGTTCCTTTCCCAGCGTTGATGCCGCCTGCCGCGCGGTCATCATGACGATCCAGTACGGCGTGCCGGTGGCGCGGATCGAACTGCTGGATGAACAGAGTGTGCGAGCCGCCAATGCCTATTCACAGCTGACCTTGCCGGAAACGCCACTATTGCTGTTGGAGTTTCACGGCTCCGAGACTGGTGTGCTCGAGCAGGCCGAGACATTCCGCGAGATCGCCGAGGAGTTCGGAGGCACCGGCTTTGCCGCCACAACCTCGACCGAGGAACGCAACAAGCTGTGGCAGGCGCGTCACGACATGTATTGGGCCACGCTGCAACTGCGCCCCGGCGCGCGCGGCATCTCGACCGATATCTGCGTCCCGATCTCGCGACTGGCCGAAGCCGTTACCGCCGCGCAGGACAAGGCGGCAGAGCTGGGGCTGCTGGCCCCCATTGTCGGCCATGTAGGCGACGGAAACTTTCACACGCTGATCCTTATCGATATGGATAGTGAAGTTGAGGTTGCAAATGCCCGGCAATTCGTGAGCTGGCTGAACGATCTGGCGATCTCGATGGATGGCACCTGCACGGGCGAGCATGGGATCGGACAGGGAAAACGGCCCTATCTGGTCAAGGAACTGGGCGAAGCCACCGATGTCATGGCCACGATCAAGCAGGCGCTCGATCCCGACAATATCCTGAATCCGGGAAAAATCCTGCCCGGCTGACATTTTCTCATTTGTGTCGCGACCGCGCCCTCAAATCGTCCAAAAACAAGGGTCTTGATTGCCAGGTGTTTTCGAAAAAGGTGCATCGAGATGAGCGCAATGTCTTTGGCAGGATTTCTGGCAGCGGGTGTCATCGCCGTTGCGGGCGTTGATTACCACGGCCAATCAAAAGAGGTCGATGGCGTTCTGACGGCGCGCCAATACGTCGACACGATCCAGGCCCGGGTTCTGGGCACGCAGGCCGATGATGAAGCGGCTCAGCCCTATCACGGGGCGCAAGCAGGCCCGGAGGCAGAGTTTGATGCCCCCCAGCCCGGCCAGAGCAAGGAATTGAGTCAAGGTGCTATGGCCTCCGAGGCGGAAGCCGCCGCTGACCGCTCCAAGGATGCGCAAGCGCCACTCTCCAAGCCAGAAGAAGCCGACGATGCCCCGGCCATTCGCGTGACCAAGGGCGGGGCCAGTGCAAGCAGCGGCTGTTCAACCAAGGGCGCCTTCAAAAAATGCGCCCTTAGCGGCAGCTGAACAGGCCCAACAACATAACTAAAACGACTCGTTGCAGGCTGCGGGTCGTTTTTTTCATATCACTGGTCGGATGAATATCGCGTCTTTCCGCTCAATTGCGCCATATGGTGTCAACTGAATTCAAGGGGAGACGCCCGGTTATGAAAACCCAAGTCAAAGCATTGGTCGTTGGCGGCGGTGCCGTCGGAACTTCGATTGCCTATCACCTGGCCAAGGCAGGCTGGGACGATGTGATGCTGATCGAACGGGACGAGCTGACGTCCGGGTCTACCTGGCATGCAGCGGGCCTGTTGCCGCTGTTCAACATGTCCTATGCGACCACCCATATCCACAAATACTCGGTCGATTTCTATAAGACGCTTGAGGAAGAGACCGGTCTGAACGCGGGCTTTGCCGTGGTCGGCAACCTGCGCATGGCCCAGACGCAGGAGCGTATGGATGAATACATGCTCTATGCCTCCACCGCCGAGACCTGTGACGTTGCCTATGAGTGGCTGACGCCCGACCAAATCAAGGAACGCTGGCCGCTGATCGAGACCTCTGATCTGAAAGGTGCGATCTACCACACCGAGGACGGCTACATTAACCCGGCAGACGTGACACAGGCGATGGCCAAAGGTGCCCGTCAACGTGGCGTGGAGATCGTCCGCAAGATGCAGGCCGATGCCTTCCACTGGACCGGCACCCATTGGGAAGTCACCTGTACCAAGATGGTGGAAAAAGGCGGCAACCTAGTCGAGAGCGACGAGCAAGTCGTCATCACTGCCGAGCACGTTGTGACCGCATCGGGCAACCACGCGCAGCGCACCGCCAAGATGCTGGGCATCAAGATGCCCGCCATCCCGGTAGAGCACACATTCATCGTAATGGACAAAGACCCCGAGCTGGTCAAATGGCGTGAAGCAGGCAACCCCGAACACCCCGTTGTGCGTGACGCCGACAACGAATCCTATGCGCGCGAAGAACGCGGCGGCTGGATTTTGGGTATCTACGAACACGGCGCCCCGGCGCGCTTTGAACATGGCGTGCCGGACAGCTTCCGCGCTGACCTGTTCCCGCTGGATCTGGACCGGATCGCGGATCAATACATGGCGATGGCCGAACGCGTTCCGTCCTGTGCCGACTCCGGCCTGAAAGACGATTTCAACGGCCCGATCTGCTACACCCCAGACGGCAACCCGCTGGTTGGTCCGGCACCGGGCTTGCGCAACATGTGGCTGGCCGAAGGGTTCTCATTTGGTATCACCGCCGCAGGCGGCACCGGCTACTATCTGGCGCAGATGATGGTCGATGGCGAGGCCGAGATCGACATGGCTTCGCTGGACCCCAAGCGCTACAGCAGCAACTGGATGACCACCGAATTCGCGGCCCGCAAGAACGAAGAATGCTATGAGCACGTCTACATCCTGCACCACCCGGATGAAGAGCGTGAGGCCTGTCGTCCGCTGCGGACCGTTCCGGCCTATGACCGTCAGAAAGCGCGCGGCGCTCAGTTCGGCTGGGTCAACGGCTGGGAACGCCCGAACTATTTCGGCCCGCTGGATGCATCGGACAGTTTCGACAAGGAAAGCCGTTCCTTCCGCCGGGGCGGCTGGTGGCAATACGCCGTCGAAGAGGCTAAGGCGATCCGCGAAGGCGTTGGCCTGATCGACGCGTCGGCCTTTACCAAGCACGTCGTCAAAGGACCCGGTGCGACCCAGTTCCTGGACTGGTTCACATGCAACAAGCTGCCCAAGGTCGGTCGTATAAACCTGACCTACGCGCTGACCTCGCACGGCACCACCCGCACCGAATACACCATCGTCCGCAACGGCGAGAACAACTACTACATCGTCTCTGCCGGTGCCTGGACCGAGTATGACGCCGACTATCTGCGCAAGGCGGCCGAGGACAAGATGGAGGAGTTCGGCTATATCGAAATCCAGGACGTGACCACTCAGTGGGGCGTCTTCGCCATCGCCGGACCCAAGTCGCGTGACCTTCTGAAAGAGGTCATCAAGGACGCCGATCCGGAAACCGCGCTGTCCAACAAGCGCTTCCCCTGGCTGTCGGCCCGTCAGATCGAACTGGGCATGTGCCCGGTCAACGCGATCCGCGTGGCCTATACCGGTGAGCTGGGCTGGGAACTGCATCACCCGATCGAGATGCAGAACTACCTCTTCGACCTGCTGGAAAAAGTCGGCGAGAAGCATGGGTTGAAACTGGTCGGCGCGCGCGCGCAGAACTGGCTGCGGCAGGAGAAATCCTATCGCGCCTACGGCACCGAACTGGGCCGCGACGCAACTCCGCTGGAGGCTGATCTGCCGCGCTTTGTCGATCTCTCCAAGGATTTCTACGGCAAAGCCAAGCTGGAAGAGACTGGCGTGCGCGCAAAATGCTGCACTCTGCTGATCGACGGGCCGGAGGATGCCGACCCGTGGGGCCGCGAGGCGCTCTATACGCCGGAGGGCACGCGTGTTGGTCGCCTGACCTCGGGCGGCTACTCGGTTGCGTTCGAGAAATCCATCGGTATGGGTTATGTGAAACCCGAACTGGCGGTCGAGGGCACCAAGCTGAAGGTCAAGATGCAGGACAAGCTGTGGGATGCCATCGTGACCTGCGACAGCCCCTATGATCCGAAGAACGAAGTTATCCGCAAGGACGGCTAAGAAAAAGGCGGGGTGGTGATCCCGCCTTTTCTTTGATCTCAGGCTGCGCGCCGACGCGGGCGGCGACGTCTGTTGGCCTGTCCATTGCCACCCTTGGGGGCAACGCCTTGAGGCTTACCGCGACCCCGTCGATTGCCGCCGCCACGGTTGGGTTTAGCAGGAGCGACGGTTTCAGGCATTTCGCCGCTGGCGACCGGGATTTCGATCTTCATGACCTTCTGGATCTGCAACAACAGATCGACTTCATCGGCGGCGCAGAGCGTGATTGCCTCCCCCTCGCGACCTGCCCGTGCGGTTCGCCCGATACGGTGAACGTAATTGTCGGGCACGTTCGGCAGGTCATAGTTAATCACATAGGCCACGCCGGGAATGTCGATACCGCGCGCGGCAACATCGGTGGCGACCAGTATGGTCACCGTCCCGTCACGGAACGCCTTGATCGCGCGGTCGCGCTGACCCTGGCTTTTGTTGCCGTGGATCGAGGCGGCGTTATAGCCATCCGCAACCAGTTGCCGCGTCATCTTCTCGACGCCATGTTTGGTACGCCCAAACACCAACGTCAGAGCGTCCATGTCCTGCGACAGGATCTCGCGCAGCTTGGCGCGTTTCTGCGGCTTCTCGACGAAATGCACCGACTGGGTGATCTTGTCTGCGGCCTTGCCCGGAGGCGAGACCTGCACCCGGCGCGGGTTGTCCAGATAGGCGCGGCTCAGCTCTTCCATCTGTTTCGGCATGGTCGCCGAAAACAGCATGGTCTGGCGCGGCGTTCCCAGCGCAGGCGCAATCTTGCGCAGCGCATGGATGAACCCCATGTCCAGCATCTGGTCGGCCTCGTCCAGCACCAGGTGCCGCACGGTGCTCAGATCAACGGCGCGGCGCTCCATCAGGTCGATCAGGCGGCCCGGCGTCGCCACCAGAATATCGGTGCCGCGCGCCAAAGTGCTGATCTGGCGGTTTAGGGACTGGCCGCCAACCACGATAGTCACTCGCAACCTTGTGTCGCTGGTCAGATTGCGCAGGCTGTCGGCGATCTGGTTTACCAACTCGCGGGTCGGCGCCAAGATCAGCGCCTTGGCCGTCTTGGGGGCGGGCTTGCCCGGTGCTTCCAAAAGACGATGGATCAGCGGCAGGCCAAAGGCCAGCGTCTTGCCTGTGCCGGTCTGGGCCAGACCCAGAACGTCATGCCCCTCCAGCGCAAGCGGAATCGCTTGATCCTGGATGGGAGTGGGTTGTGAAAAACCGGACTTTTTTAGGGCGCCAGTCAACGCCGGAGCTAGGCCAAGCGTGTTAAATTCGAACAAAATGTATCTTTCCCGCCACATCTCAGGTGGCGCACGCGGATCAAGCAGAACCTCGGCCAGACGGGCGCATCCCGACCAGTCCGATCCTGCCTCGAGAACCCTGCGTGATGGGGATCAGGTGGAATATCGTGCTTTTGGCCCGGTCCTTCGGGCGCGGCCTGCTCACGCGGCAACACAACGGCGGCCCGTATGCTGCATCGCGGCGTCCTTGTCAACCCTACGCGCGCAGGCCCATCAGGCGGGCTTCTTGGCCAGCAGCGCCAGATTGTTTGCGGGCATGTCCACCGGAGCGGAGGGCACCAGCCCCGCAGCCACCATCATTCCCAGAACATCGCGATCGTTCTTGTACCCGATCGCTGGGTCCGAACTGGTCAGCGAGGCATGGAACCGCTGATCGCCCGCGCTGGTCAGAACACCGTCGCGCATGAAGGGACCATAGATCAGCAGACGACCGTGCGGGGCCAGGGCATGCGCCGCCTCATCGATCAGGCAGGCGGTCTCATCCGCGCTGACGAGATGCAGAAGGTTGATCAGCACGATCAAATCCTGCCCGGCATGTGTTTTGCCCCAGCCGGGCCGCGTGGCATCCAGATGCAGCGCGGGCAAAACATTGGTTAGCGCGCCGCAATAGGCGTCGATGCTGGCGCGGCGGTCGTCATCCACGTCGCTGGGTTGCCAATGCAGGTCGGGCATCCGGGTTGCGAAGGCGGCCATATGCTGGCCGGTGCCGCTGGCCAGTTCCAGTGCGCGGCCCGTCGAGGGCGCGATCCCAACCAACAGATCACAGATCGCGGCGCTATTGCGCTCTGCTGCAGGCGCAACCATCCGCGCGCACTGTCCCGAGGTGGCGACGCTGGCTGTCGGAGGCAGTCGGCGTGTCATCGGCGCAGCCTCCCGGGGCTGAGTGCGGCCACCATCTCAGGGTCCAACTCAGGCTGCGCACCAGCCACGAGATCAGCCAGCAGGCGTGCGGCGGCAGGCGCGGTCTGAAACCCGTAGCCCCCCTGCCCTGCGCACCAGATGAAACCCGCGACATCCGGGTCCGGCCCAAGCACCAGCACCCGGTCAGCGACAAAACTGCGCAGGCCCGCCCAGTTGATTTCGACGCGCGTGACCTCTTCGGTGACCATCTCTTGGTATCGTGCGATCCCTTCGGCCAGAATCATGTCGTCAGCATAGGCATCCTGCGGCGCGACGGGCTCGGCATCGGCCGGTGAGATCAGCAACTTCCCGGCATCCGGCTTGGCATACCAGCTCTCGCCCGCGCCCATCAGCATCGGCCAGCCCCGCACATCCTGACCGCCTGGCGCCGGAATACGCGCCATGGACCGGCGATGCGGGACCAGCCCGATAGGGTCGACCCCCGCCATTGTAGCGATCTCATCCGCCCAGGCCCCTGTCGCGTTGACGATCACACGCGCCTCATAGACCTCACCAGCCGTAACCCGCCACGGGCCTTGCCCCGCGATGCCGCTCACCTGCGCGCCGGTGACAACCTGACCGCCATTGGCCCGGATACACTTGACAAAATCCTGCAGCATGCGGTCTGTATCGATATCCTCCGCCGTGTCGTGATGGGCCGCAAAGACCAGGACCGAGGGGTTCAGGATCGGCACCCGCTCCATCGCCTGCACCACCGGAATGGGGCGCAATGCAAGATCCACGACATCGGCGTCGAACTGGGCTTTCTGATCCGCCCGCGCGACCAGCATCAGACCGCGCGGGGTCAGATAGCCGCCGTTTTCGAACCTGTGATAGGCGTCACTCGCCCGGCTGAGCGCCTTGATCGGGGCGGCCCCGTAATTCGGCTCAAACATCGCGGCTGACCGGCCCGAGGCGTGGTAGCACAGTGCGTTTTCGGCCTCCAGCAGCAGCACACTGCCCTGTTCGGACAATGCTGCGCCCGCGCTCAACCCCGCGACACCGCCGCCGATGATCACAAAATCGAACAACTGAAACGCTCCTTACCTGATCCGCGAGGCCCGAGGGCCATGATCTGAGGCGACCCTGACATCGCCGTGGTGAAATGAAAAGACGGCGCAGTGGTCGAGCGGGCAGGTCAAGACAATTGGGCCCGCAAGGCATGCGCCTGCGGGCCGGTAAAATGCGGTCAGAGAGCAGATCAGGCAGCGGCGATCTGGCGGGCTTTTTCCACCATGACCTCGGCTTGCCGGATCGAGGCATAGTCGATCAAACGGCCATCCAGCGACACTGCGCCCTTGCCTGCGCTTTCGGCATCCGCCATCGCAACCAAAATACGCTGCGCCTTGGTGACCTCAGCCTCGCTTGGTGACATGACCTCATTGGCCAATGCGATCTGGCTGGGGTGAATGGCCCATTTGCCTTCGCAGCCCAGCACCGCCGCCCGCTTGGCAGCGGCGCGATAGCCGTCGGGGTCCTGAAAATCACCGAAGGGACCGTCGATGGGGCGCAACCCGTTGGCCCGCGCCGCAACCACCATGCGCGCCAGCGCATAATGCCACATATCGCCCCAATGGGTGTCGCGACCACCATCGGCGGCAGCATCGGTCAGGACCGAATAATCCGGGTTCACCCCGCCAATGATCGTTGTACGCGCCCGGGTCGAAGCGGCGTAATCCGCCACCCCGAAATGCAGGCTTTCATTGCGCTTGGAGGCTTGCGCGATCTCATGCACATTCTGCATCCCCAATGCGGTTTCGATGATATGTTCGAAGCCGATCCGCTTTTTCAGACCCTTGGCATCTTCGATCTGGGTCACCAGCATATCGACCGCATAGACATCAGCAGCGGTCCCCACTTTGGGGATCATGATCAGATCCAGCCGCTCACCCGCCTGCTCGACCACATCGACCACATCGCGATACATGTAGTGGGTGTCCAACCCGTTGATGCGCACCGACATTGTCTTGTCGCCCCAGTCGATCTCGTTGAGGGCCTGAATGATGTTCTTGCGCGCTTGTTCCTTTTCGTCCGGCGCAACGGCGTCTTCGAGGTCGAGGAAGATGACATCAACGTCAGACTGCGCGGCCTTTTCAAACATGGCCGGTTGGCTGCCGGGCACGGCCAACTCACTGCGATTGAGTCGTGCGGGGGCTTGTTCGATGGGATGAAAGCTCATGGTTTGGTGGTCCTTCGTCTTAGAGGTTTTGATATATAGGGAATTTGCT
>NZ_JAVAMO010000027.1 GCF_030758345.1 Ruegeria discodermiae | reverse complement strand
ACGCCACCGCTCGCAGCGAACCATTCACCCAGGGTGATGTTTAGCTCTCTTCCACGCGGCCACGGACCGATATTTTCCGTTTGCAGTGGAGTATGCGGCACTGTGACGGCAGGAGCATAAAGAGGCGCATCCATGGGTTCTGTCGCAAACTTGTTGGATGGCTAAACATCATTGAAATTGGTGGGCAGTTTAGCCTGCCAGTTCGGCGAATTGCTGAAACGGGCGGAGTTCGGGCGTGAATTGACCTTTGCGGATCATGTTGACCAATTCTATGCCTGCCAGGACAGATGCGGCTGATGCGAAGGACTTGAAACCGAGCATTGGCCTGATCCGTCGTTTGATGAATCGATGGTCTTGTTCAATGATGTTGTTGAGGTACTTCCGTCTGACCATCTCAATCGGTACCGGGCAACCAAAGCCTTTCAGCATCTTGTTTATCGCTTTGATGCCAGCAGTGTTGGCCCCGCTTTTGTCGATTACAATCTTTCGGGGTAATCCGTTTACCTCAAGAGCACGAGCGAAGAACTTTGTTGCAGCAGCTTTGTTCCGGCGTTTGGATAGCATGAAGTCCAGGGTCTTGCCGTGTTTATCGATAGCCCGATAGAGATAAACCCACTCACCCTTCACTTTCACATAGGTCTCATCCATGCGCCATGAACGGTCGGCAGGGCGCTTTTTGTACCGTGAAGCATCAGCTACAAGACCAGCATATCGACCCACCCAACGGTTCAACGTCGCGTGATCCAGTTCAACGCCACGTTCAGCCATGATTTCTTCCAGATCCCGGTAAGACACGCCGTATCGGAGATAGAAGAAAACGGCATACACGATCACTTCTTTCGGAAAGTGTGCACTCTTGAATGAGATTGTCACGGTCTGCTCCTGTAATTTGGAGCATGCGCTACCAAAACTAAGCCTGACCTGACAGGTGGGCACAAAGTTTGCGACAGAACCGCAGCAATGGGCCGTTTATTTGCCTGAGTTACTACCAACCCCAAATGGGTTGATAGACGAAGTGAACCGTCAGAGTGCACAGGGCAATGCCGCACAAATTGAGCCAAAAACCTGCCCGCGCCATATCGGTGATTTTAAGATCAGGGTTCGAAAACACGATTGCATTCGGAGCGGTTGCGACTGGCATCATGAAAGACATATTGGCTGCAAGCGCGGCGGGCACTGCCAGTAAAAGCGGGCTCCAATCGAACCCGACTGCGACGGCAGAAACCACCGGAAGTATGGTCGCGGCGGAGGCTGGATTTGACATAATCTCGGTCAGAAAAACCATCATCGCAACGATCAGGAACACCATGGCCAAAACCGAGATGTCAATTCCTGATACCTGTTCACCGATCCAATCCGCCAGCCCGGTGATCTGAAACGCCAAAGCCACGGCGAGCCCACCGCCGATCAGGATCAATACGTTCCACGGCAATTTCACAGCGGTTTCCCAATCCAGTGCGAACTTCGTCATATCTGCGTTCACTGGGGTCGCGAAAAGCAACAAAGCTGCGATCAAGGCTACGCCGGTATCCGTGATTGGCAATCCGGTGAGATGCGTAATCTGGTCCCCGAATATCCAACCGGTTGCCACCAGAACAAAGACCACTGCAACGGTCCTTTCCGCCCGGCCCATCGGCGGAAGCCGTTCCCGTTCAATGCGAACCGCGTCGGCAAGGTCGTTATCCGCCAAGCCGCCGCACCGAAACAAGACAAGGCTCAACAGGGCCCAGGCGATGAACAACATTACCATTGTCACCGGAAGGCCGATCACCAGCCAGTCAACGAACTCGACCATTATGCCGTATTCGCCAGACATGATCGTCGCCAGCAAAGCATTGACGGGTGATCCGATTAACGTGGCCATTCCCCCAATCGATGCACTGTAGGCCACGGCAAGCATAAGGCCGACAGAGAACCGGCGGAGCTCATCCGAGGCCGCAACTTTGCTTTTGATGAAATCGATGACGGACAGTGCAACAGCATACATCATGATTGTCGCGGCCGTATTCGTGATCCACATCGAAAGGAATGCGGTGGCGATCATGAAGCCTAGAGTCAGATTGCGTGGTCCCGTACCGGCCCTTGAAACGATCGCAAGCGCGATGCGCCGATGAAGGCCGACGGCTTCAATCGCCATGGCCAGCATGAACCCACCCAGAAATAGGAATATGAGGGGATGGCCATAGGCCTGGGTGACCGTACCAATCTCGGCAACTCCGGCGAGGGGCATGACGACAACCGGCAGCAATGCGGTGGCGGCCAGCGGAATTGCCTCACTCAGCCACCATGCAACCATCCACGCCAGCAAGGCCAGCAACGTCCAGCCCGCCTCGGACATTCCGGGTGGAGCATCGAGCGAACGGACGAGGAAAAACAGTATCGGGCCCGACAAGAGCGACAGGAACACGCGCAAACGGGAACGGACTGGCTGGACCTGAAGCTCCTGCATGATACCTACCTTCGGCGTAACAATCCCGACGATATGTTTGGGCAGTACTCATCGCTGCACCTCGTGTCAGACTAGGGCAAACAACTGGCAAATGTCATCTGCGGGTTTCTTGTACGGGTGCTGCTGACGATCCGCCAAACGATTTGAGTAGCTTAATTCTTCGCGTTTTCCAGATCGGATATGCTGGCCTTTAGCAGTGTCTTCAGCTTTGGACGCCATATTTCGGTCAGGGCGTCTTCGCGTGTCACCAGCGAGATGTTGCGAAACAACGGCTGCGGCTTACACGGCAGGACAAGAACCTGATCAGCCCCATACCGCAATACGTCTGCTTTCGGTAAAAGCGCGTAGCCGATCCCGCTCTTGATGCAGTTTACGATGGCTTCGATACTGTCGAGGATGATCACTTCCTTCGACTTCAATTGCATCTGATCGCGGTATTGGGCGATCAGTTTTCCGATGCCCGAGGATGGGATGAAGTGAAGGAAGGGATGGGTCATGGATAACTCCGACAATCCTCCGGCTTCGCTGAGTATTGGCGCGGCGATCACCATTTCTTCGCGGATCAGGGTTTCGCAGGAAAGGTCAAATGTTGCGTCGGCGATTTCGGTTACAATTGCCGCATCCAGTTGACCGTTTCGGACCTGTTCGCATAAATTCTCAGACAATCCGGTGCTCGTGTTCAACATTGCTTTTGGAGCCAACTGCGCTGAGTTCCTGAGAAACAAGGGCAGGATGCGGGCAGCAGCAGAGGGGACCAAACCGATCCGGTACGTTCCGGTCAGTTGGTCGGTGGGCATGCATCTTGATTTCAGAACTGAGTAGGCATCGACTATTGTCTTGGCGTCCTGAGCAACCCTTACTCCAAGTGGCGTCAGCTTGGGTGGCCGATACCGACGATCGAACAATGTTGCGCCAAGCTCTTCTTCCAGCGATTTCATCTGCATGCTGACCGCAGACAGCGTCATGTTGCGAATGTCCGCGGTTCGGGAAAATGAGCTGTGCTGCGCAATTGCAACCAGTGTTTCAAAAGCTGACATCTGCATAAGATCAATAAATCTTAATTTAAGTACAAAGTAAATTCGATTGAATTTAGCATTCGGACCCTCACATAATTGTGAGCAGAGAGGATGACCCCATGCTTGATCAGGGAACAAAGACGTATCAGGAAATCGCCCGTGAACTGGCTCCCGGATTTGCGGAGCGCGCCGGTCACTGGGACGAAACCCGCACCTATTGCTGGGAAAACGTACGTGAACTGACCGATGCCGGACTTATGGGCATGACAATCCCGCCCAGGTTCGGAGGGCCTGGAGCTTCCTACCTTGACGTGGTTTTGGCTGTCGAAGAAATCGCCAAAGCTTGCGCGTTGAGCGCCCGGATCGTCGTTGAGGCCAATATGGGCGGCGTCAGCGCAATCATGGCCTATGGCACGGATGAGCAGCGTGACTTTGTGGCTCCGCTGGTCCTGTCAGGGGACAAGCCTGCAATCTGCATAACTGAGCCCAATGCCGGCAGTGCCGCGACCGAAATGCAGACAACGGCCCGACATATTGGGGGGAAATATCTGATCAACGGCACCAAGCATTGGATTACCGGTGGCGGCGTTTCGAAGCTCTACCTGATATTTGCGCGTGTTCTGGATGAAGACGGAACCGATCTGGGAATTACCGGTTTTCTGGTTCATTACGATCCCGCAAACGGTATCGCCCCTAAAGGGTTCGATGTGGTTGGTCGCGAACGGACCATGGGGCTGTGCGGAATGCCCGAAACTGAGCTTCGTTTTACCGATCTGGAGGTTGATGAGCGCTTCGCGCTGGTCACCCCATCGGGAATAAGGCGTGGCTTTGCCGATCTGATGACCGCCTATAACAGCCAGCGCGTCGGGGCCGGAACGGTTGCCATGGGAATTGCCGCAGGTGCGCTGGAACATGCGAAAAGATACCTGCGCGAACGTCATCAGTTCGGCCGCCCCTTGCAGGAGTTTCAGGGGCTTCAGTGGATGCTTGCAGACATGGATACGGCGGTCCATGCCTCCCGTCTGATGCTGCACGAGGCCGCTGCAACCCTTGGGCCGACGGGGTTTCCCGACATGATGATGGCAGCCCGGGCAAAAGCCTTTGCATCTGAACAGGCGATCAAGGTCGTCAACGACTCCTTGCAAATATTTGGTGCGCGCGGATACGGCGCGCAGGAGCCGATCGAGCGCATGTATCGCGACGTGCGCATGTTCACCATCGGTGGCGGAACCGCGCAGATCCTGAAAACACAGGTTGCAGGTAGCTTGTTGGGTATCAAAACACCGCAAACCAGAGACGGGTACAAGAAGTTGGCCCCGGGTTGAAAGTTTGCAAAAGTTGGACATCGTGAGGTGCCCTACGCAGATACAACGTCAAACCCGAAGCTGATTTCGATCACAACTTGCAGATGCAGCGAATGTCCCCTTCGAAGGGCAGCGTTGCAGCATAGCAAGTAGTTGCTGGAGGTCTGCAATGGGCCGTCCTTATTGCCGAGTTCCTCGCCTGCCATCAAGATGCCGCGTCAGCTCCGAGGTCGACCGAGAGCCCCAATTTGACGAATGCTACGACCTGCATGAAGGTCTGCTAAGCGGATCGAGTCTACTTCGTTTCCAATCGAAACTTCAGGAACCTCTCTCCGTCGTAATCGACATCACCAACGTGCTCAGCACCTATTCTTCCGAGCGCTCCAAGGTTCTTCCTGGAGGGTGGCAGCAGAAACGTCACAAACGGAATGCGGTCGTCAGCTATGGCGAAATCTATGGCCTTCTTTGAAATGCGCCTGCCAAGGCCAAACGCATCTGGTCTCAAGACAAGGCCAAAATCCCACTCGTCACCTTCTTTCTGAAACTCGCCCCACCCAATGTATTTGCCGTCGGCCAGAAACGCCCAGTGCCCGAGTCCATCCCGCGCCCAGTATTCTTCTTTCATTTTGACAAAGTTGATTGCCATCTCCGTGTCCCACGCACCCGTCAAGAGCGGCATGTGTTCGGCAACCCTCGGGTCGGACATGTGCTCGGCAATCTCGGAAGCTGGCACATCAATCAGCCGGGAAAATCTAATCTCATGTGTCAACGTGTCGTCCCTTGTTTCCTTGAGCTGCCGTATCCCAGCGGCGCATTGGTAGCAACGCGGCCATCGTCGGTTCTTTCGATGCTGGTCTCGATCTCAGTGCGTATTGACCAAGGATCACACTCAGAAGGACGACAATCATCCCGATGCTTTGCGCAGCACTCAGCGTTTCGTTTAGAATGAACCACCCAAGCAACGTTGCACTCAGAGGACTGAGAAGGCCCAATATCGAAACTGCAGCGGGTTGGATGATGCGGATACCGCGCAACCAAATAATATAGGTCAACGCAGCACCGATCAGCCCTAGATAGGCGAGCCCCAAGACGTTGGTACCGCTGATGGTCGACCAATCCGTTGGCGCAAAAGGGGCAAAGGGCACTAATAGCAGGCCGCCAGCCGTCAATTGCCAACTTGTAAAGGTCAGAGCGCTAACTGGCGGCTGCCACTTTCGGCTCAGCACAGTGCCGAAGGCCATGGATGCCGATCCCGCAATCCCGGCAACAACGCCCCACATATCCAGTTTCGCTTCAGGTGTCAGGACAAGGAGTGCGACCCCAACGGCGCCCGCCGCGACTGCGAAAAGCGAAAGCACTTTGATTGGTGATCCAAGCAAGAAACGCGATGCGAAGATGACCGCAAGCGGCTGCAAGGCCCCCATCACGGCTGCGACGCCCCCGGGCAAACGATAGGCGGCAAAGAGAAGCAGTGACCAGAATATCGCGAAATTTAACGCGCCGAGAATGAACATCTTCCAGATCCAGTGGCCGTAAGGAATTTGGCGAACCAGACAGAGTAAAAGTAGGCCAGCAGGTAGTGCGCGAAGGACAGACACTGTCAGCGGATCAAGGTTCGGCAAGAGCTCTGTGGTGACGATGTAGCTGCTCCCCCACACTATTGGGGCCAGTGCCGTGAGGGCGAGGTCATAGGGGCGGGACATGGAGATCTCCGATTTATCTTGATGTAGAGATAAATACATTTAGTTTGACGTCAAGATAAAATCCATTCAGTGTTGTTGCATGTTCGATATTGAAGACATCAGGGCGCAGTGGGCCAAACAGCGGCCAGGTATTGACACCGCGCCGATGGGCGTGATCGGCAGGGTGGTCCGATTGTCGGCGCTCTATAGCGAAGAGATGGGCAAGACCTTTGCAAATCATGGGCTGAGCGCGGCGAGTTTTGATGTGTTGGCCACGCTCCTGAGGTCGGGACCGCCCCACGCCCTGTCCCCCAATCAACTGCTTGCAACGATGATGGTGACGTCAGGCACAATGACCAACCGCATCGACCAGCTTGAAAAGGATGGTCTTGTAGCGCGCATCCCGAACCCGGAGGACAAGCGCAGTGTCCATGTGAAGCTTACAGAGAGCGGGATCAGGAAGATCGATGCCGCCGTGTCAGATCATGTTGTTGTTCAGAAACGATTGGTCGAAGGGCTTTCCGAAATGGACCGGACTGAGTTGAGCGCCATTCTGGACAAATGCCTAACCTACCTAGCTGGGGATCGGACCCCGAAGTGAGGAACCGTCTGTGAGACAATCCGAATTTCCACCAATCCCAATGCGGGACGATGATCTAGATGCACGCAACTACCATTTTATTGAAATAGACCGCTCCGACCCTCGCGGAGCAGAAGCGCTGATTGACATCGGCGAGCATGGCGTTTCCGCCTTGCCATACTACTATATTTCAGATGGTTCCAATGCGCCATACGGTCAAAGGATTGATGGCAGGATCTGTCGCAAAGTTTGAAAACTGGTCATCTCGACCAGCTGCTCCGATCAAATCGGAGCAGCTGCCGACGGGAATCTCGCCCAATTCGATAAGTTCCAGCATTCGTTTCGGAACCAGGGAGAAACTTTGCGACAGATCCCATGTATGTTCTTGTTGATTCGGACAAAAAAATAACAGCGACACTTGCAGGAATCGAGACCGCCAACATGATCCGCAAGGGCCAGCTGGGACCTTCGACAAGCGGATTCCGTCAGTTTGCGGCGCTCGCTGGATAACAACCGCCTGCCAATGCGATAGCTCTTACCGACGCCAGAGTTTGCGACACAGCCTCCCGCCGTGCCAGAATGCCCAACCTTGGAAGCCAACCACGGCGGGCGCCGTCGCGCGAAACGAAGCCGATAGAGCGTGCAAATATCTCGGACGCGCACTTTGGCGAAAGCTCACCGGATATCACAGCCGCAGCCGTGCAGAAACGAAAATGAACTGCGTCAAACTACTCGGCCAAGGCCTCATGGCCCGAGACTTCGACCGGCAGGTCGCTGGGCTTCAGGTCCGGATTGCGGTGCTCAACCGCTACACCGCTCTCGGCACACCTGTCACTGAACCCGCAGGATAAGTCCGTCCAGGGAAAGGGGAAATGCGCCCTTCAACCGATTTGTGCAACAAAGCCAGCCAAGACCCTTCAGCGTCTTGTTAAGAAAGATTGATAATTTGGCAATCCCTGCAATAGCGCTGAAAGAGGACTGGGGCGGCCTCGGCGAAGGAATATCTGCGAAACGGTTGACCCACTTGGACAAACCCAACCTTTCTCAGCACCGCAGCGGCAGCATTGTTGTCTGTGAGACAGCAGGCGATAAGCGGACCCGCGCCCGAACGCACCTCTGGCAGTGCCAGAAACTGGCGCAAGGCCTGATGGCAAATCCCTGCCCCGTGCAATTCCGAGCAAATCCAGAATGTCAGCTCAGTCCCCAGACTCAGAACGCCCGCGAAGCGGCCATTTAAGGTTACAACCCGGCACGTGACATTCGGATCTGTCAGAAAACGAAGATACAGCGCGCAGCCGGCGTCATCGACTGGCACCGGCAAGGCGGCAAGGCATCGGGCAAGTTCCTCTGAGCGAAGCGCATCAAAGACGACGTCTTGATCGCTGTGGCAAAAGGTCCGCAGCGCAACCTCGGTGTTCGCGCCATAGCCAGCGACATCTCCGCGCTCCGCACCGGCCCCGATGCGGGTTTCACGCCGGTTCCGTTGCCTTTTTCTGTCAGAGATACCGCCCGCCACGTTCAAGAACCTCGATCTCGTATCCGTCCGGGTCCTGAATGAAGAAGAACCGCGCGACAGGCTTTCCGTCATTGGAAAAGTCAACGATTTTGCGCGGAGCAAGACCCAGTTCGGTCATGCGCGCGTGTTCGCTGTTCAGATCCTCAACCGTGACGGCAAAATGTCCGTATCCCGAACCCCGATCGTAAGCCTCTGTCGTGTCTTTGTTGATGGTAAGCTCCAACTCAAAACTACTTTCCTTGTTCGCAAGGTAGACAAGCGTAAAGTTTTCGAAATCCAGCCGGTCCGCCACTTTGAGGTCAAAGGCCGCCTCGTAAAACGCGCAGGATGCTGTTTCGTCGAGCACCCTGATCATTGAGTGAATTGCTTTGGCCATGACATCCCCACTGTATCGATTATCGCACGACCGACGCTATCGAATCGCCTGCGCCAATCAATGGCGCAGTTGATTAGTGAAATGGTCCTTCTCAGGTATTTCATTTGTGAAGCAACGCGAAAAATTCGTAACGAAATGTAACGCTCACACTTAATTCACCGATTGAATTATCGAACATCAAGAAATTTGGGACGAAAACAATTGCTTCTCTCCAATTCGGGGAGAAGTGGGGGTGATACATAATATTACGCTATGTGACGAATTGAAAAGAACCGCCTTTCAGCTGGAAAAAACAGGCTTAAGTCGCGCCGATGCGACATATTGTCACATCTCTGGAACTCGACAATCATCGCAGCGGCACTAGGAGTGCCCGCCTGACGAAACAGGTAGGTCTACAACGCATGAGCGATGACCGCAGGCGTTTCCTTCGGGCTTTTGTACTCTTGGCGGCCTGCAAAAATCGTTACCTAGGCGTCACATAGGGAGCGGGCCGAGTTCCAGCATGTGGAACACGCAATGGCCGCCATTCACCCGGAACACTCTCGCTATAGGCGTGGCGAAACCGGGTATTTCCTCCAGCCGGGCCCGACGGAAATCGCCACTAAGCCAAGCGTTCAGTTCCTCCGATTGTAGCAAACCCCCGGCCTTGCTACGCGTTTTCTTGATGGAGTGGGTCAGGTGTGTTTTCCTTTTTGATGAAGAAAGCAGCAGGGAGCCCCCGGGATGGGACCGCCCCGCACAATTGGTGAGCATCTTGGACATATTCTCAAAGAAAGACGAACCGCGGCGCGAAGACATACAGGCGAAACGTCTCATCAAAGAGAACAGCGCCATCATTCACAAGCTGGCCGATACGTTTTCGAACGGGGCGTTTTCGGCGTCGCGCAAAGTTCAAGCGGCTGAAAACGCACAGCCGCATGACACCAGCCAGACACCCAGCAGGTTCCATATGTACGGCGGATCCAGCAAGCGGACCAAATCGGAACCTTACCTGAAGGTCAGCCTGAACGGTCGTGTCGTCATCGTGGATGCCGCCGATGGCCGACAGATCAGCATGTTGGGCCAATTCAAGCACAAGAACGGTCAAAAATACTTCTGCCTCGCCACCAAGGAGAATGGGTTCTTCTCTCCGATAGAACCGGAGGTCGCTTCATTGCTGGAGCAACTCGACGGTGTGATCGTCGAAAACAGCGCAATCGAAGAAAAGCTGCTCGACTTTATTCAGCGAACGCTCGACCTGCCCTGACGCGGTTGAAATTTCGTCAACCCAGCAACAGGAAGAGGCTAGGCAATGGAACGAACAAAGTACTTCAGTCGCAACGATCAGAAACAATGCACCCTCGATTTGCCGCGTGAATATTCCGAGCATGAGACCATGCATGCCTGGGAAAACTTCTTAAATGGCGATCAACCCGCCAATACCAATCAGATGATGGTCCGCTCCGAAATTCTCGACTCGTGGAGCCGCAGCAATGTGATGGGCATCGATGCGCAATCGCCCGGCTCGCCAATCACCAAATCGCAGGAAGATGTGCATCATTTGCGGCGAAAGAACAGTGCCCTGTGTCGTGCGGCAAACGCCGCGTTTGAGCGTCTGGGTCCTCATCTGATGGATACGGGCGCGGTTTTGTTGCTGACCGACAAGACCGGCACGATCATCGATATCATTGGCGATCGCGAAACGCTGGATGACGGGCACGAGATAAATCTCGTCTCCGGCGGCGTATGGGACGAAGCCACGATCGGGACCAATGGCATTGGCACCGCGCTTAGAACAAAAAAGCCGTTCTATGTGCACGCCTCGGAACATTTCGCCCAGGGCATCAAAAGCTGGACCTGCACAGCCGTTCCTGTCATCGACCCGATGGATGGGTCGGTCGTTGGCGTCGTCGACCTTTCGGGACCACCCGATATCTTCCGGCCGCATAACACCGCTTTGGTGGTGGCCGCCGCGCGCGAAATCGAAATCGCGCTGGCGGAGTTTCACCGCGAAGAGCGGGCGAACCTGCTGGAGGCGTTCATACATCAGTCCCGCAAATATGATGCGCGCGACGGGGTTGTCCTGCTGGACAGCCAGGGGCGGATCGTCCTCAACCGAAATACCGAGGAAAGCGCAAGAGCCTTTGAACTGGATCTGACCATAGGGCGCAAGATGGTCGAATTGTCGCCCGAGACCACATGCGCCGATCTGGCTGCGGTAATACCGAAATCGATCGAACCCAAGGGTATTGACCTGCTACGCCTGGACGGGCGTCTGAAAGGGGCCGCCCTGGTTTTGCCCGGGCAATCCAGCGCTAGCCCATCCAGAACCACACAGTTGAACATCCCAGCCCGACCCAATGTGGATGAAGACGACATCTGCGTGATCGGGGACAGCCTCAAGATGCAGGAGGCGATCGACTATGCCCGCCGGGCCGGTCAGGCCGGTGCCACGGTTCTGATCCAGGGCGAGACGGGTGTAGGCAAGGAACTGTTTGCACGGCTGGTCCATCATCACCACAAGAACGGCTCAGGCGCGCCCTATGTGGCGGTCAACTGCGCCGCCATCTCAGGCGAGTTGGTCGGCGGCGAGCTTTTCGGCCATGTCGCCGGGGCCTTTACCGGGGCGCTGCGCGAGGGCAAACCCGGCAAGTTCGAAATCGCTAATGGCGGCGTGCTGTGCCTCGATGAGGTCGGGGACATGCCGCTGGAGCTGCAAACCTATCTTCTGCGCGCGCTCGAACAGCGCGCGATCTACCGGATCGGCGACGACGTGCGGCGCCCGGTCGATGTGCAGCTTGTGGCGGTGACCAATCACAATCTGCGCAGCGATATCGAAGAAGGCCGGTTCCGCCGCGACCTGTTTTATCGGATCGCTACCATCACCATCGAAGTCCCGCCCCTGCGCGAGCGCGGCCAGGACATCGAACAATTGGTGCAACATTTCAACCGGACGATCTGCGAAAAGTTCAACCGTCCCGAACTGCATTTTGATGATGCCACGATCGCCACATTCTTTGACTACCACTGGCCCGGCAACGTGCGGGAGCTGCGCAATACAATCGAACGTCTGGCCCTTTTGTCAAAAGACGGTCACGTCACGGTCGATCAGTTGCCCGAAGAAATCGTCGATCCCTCCTCCACCGTGTTCCTGCCCGGTGATGTGCTGACCCCCAAGGGCAGCGACGCCCTGAATCTCAGCAATGTCGAGGCTGTCACAATCCAGAAAGCCATTGCGATGAAGAACGGCAATCTGACCAAGGTGGCGGAATCCCTCGGGATCTCACGGCCGACGCTCTACCGGAAAATGAAGCAATATGGGATTGCACGCTGAACTTAGCCCAGGCAGCGATACTCGTCTTCACATCGAATATCTCAAAGGCCCGGCGCCGCCGCGCCGGACCTGTTCATATGACACCAGGATTCTTCTGCAAATCCCGGGATAAGGCGAAGGCTTGATCAGGGAACAATGACCCCGCGCCCGGTGAAACGACGGTTCTTGAAATCATCGATGGCTGTGTTGATGTTGGCTAGAGAGTATTCGGTCTGGTGCATCTTTACCAAACCATCCGCGTTCAGCTCCATCAATTCGACCAACTCGATGTGGTCGCCCACGAGGCTGCCACCGATCTTGATCTCGTTGACCACCAGATCCACGGTCGGCACTTCGATCTTGCCACCATAGCCGACCACGATCAGTTCGCCGCCCTGCCGCAGCAGCTTCCAGCAGATGTTTTCCACACCCAGTTCACCGACAAAGTCGATGACGACGTGGGCGCCGCCGCCGGTCACATCCATCACCTCTTCAATCAGATCAGAACCGCCATCCAGGACAATATCCGCACCCAGATCTTTGGCCAGCGCCTGGGCACCGGGTTCCCGATCCACCGCAACAACCCGGGCACCGCAGAGGTTCTTGAGGCACTGAATGGCGATATGGCCCAGACCACCTACACCCAGAACAACCACATATGCGCCCGGATAGAGAATCTGCGCAGCCTTCTTGGCCGCGCGATAGGCGGTGATGCCCGCGTCGGCCATCGGAGCAACGTCCAACGGCGCAATATTGGTGTTCAGCTTGATCAGTGAGCTTTCGTTGGTCAGGAAGTACTCGGCAAAACCACCGTCTAGACCCAGACCCGGGAACAGGCCGTGATCGCAATACATGTCATGCCCGTAGCGGCAGTTGAGGCAGATGCCGCAGGATCGGTGCGGATGGCAGATCACGGCGTCGCCGGGTTTTACCGATGTGACATTGCTGCCCACATCCTCGACCCATCCAGCATTTTCATGACCCATGATGTAGGGAAGCAGGCTGCCCTCGACATCCATAATGTCTTTCCAGACACCCTCGATTATGTGCAGGTCGGTGCGGCACAGGCCCGCCGCACCAACCTTAACGACAACCTCGTCCGGGGAGTTGATCGTAGGGGGAGGAACGTCTTCGATCTTCAGGTCCACGTTCATGTGAGGGTCGTATTCGTATAGTCTTGCTGCTTTCATTTTCTGTCTCCCGGTAGGAAAGGGGGTGGTTCGGGCGGCTTGTTCAGCCGCACGGCAACATGTCAGGGACGTCCGAGCAATTCCGCACCGCCGCCAAGGGCGGGCCCCTCGGTCGGGTCGGCCTCACCTTCCGCCAGATCACCAACCAGCGTTTCAGTTGTCAGGATCAACGTGGCCACCGACGCAGCGTTGACCAGCGCGCTGGCCGGAACCCGCGCAGGGTCGATGATGCCGGCGGCGAACATGTCGCCATAGCTGCCGTCTGCCGCGTTGAACCCATAGCCCACGCCGTTGCTCAGGACCTTGCCCACGACCGACTCCTCGTCACCGCCGGCATTGCGCACGAGCCGTTTCAACGGCTGTGTCAGGGCGTTGCGCACAAGATCAACACCCTTGGCGACATCGCTATCAGCCTCGATAGCGTCGAGAGCACCGGCCAGCTGCGCCAGCGCGATACCACCACCGGCAACCACGCCATCTTCGGCTGCGGCCCGAACCGCGCACAGCGAGTCTTCGATCAGTTGGATCTTGCGCTTCTGTTCCACCGGGGTGAAACCGCCCGCATAGATGATCGCGCTGCCGCCGGTCAGCTTCGACAGCCGCTCGCGCAACTTGTCCTGCTCGATATTTGGCGGGGCCACCTCATATTGCTTTTGGACCTGGTTGCGCCGCGCCTGCACCGCAGCCGGGTCGCCCTCACCACGCAGGATCGAGGTTCCCAGAGCCGAGGAGCGGACGATTTCCGCACCGCCCAATTGCGCCAGCGTGACATTGGCCACCTTCTTGCCCAGGTCGCGGGCCAGCACCTCGCCACCCGTCATGATGGCCATGTCATCCATCATCGCCGAGCGCCAATGCCCGTATTCGGGCGGGTGCACGATCAGGTACTTCCCAGCACCACCGCCTTCGAGCAGCGACACAACAACATCGGGCGCAATCTCTTCGGCCACGATCAGCAACGGTCGTCCCTGCTCGTCGGCGATCGCCCGCGCACCATCCAGATCCGAGGGTTGCAGGATCTTCTGATCCGTCATCAGGATCAGCGGGTTACGCAGCACCGCCTCCATCGAGTCGCGATCCGTCACCATGTGATGCGAGATATAGCTGCGTTCAAAGGACATCCCTTCGAGCACTTCCATCGTCGTGTCGATGGTGACGCTGAAATCGGCGCTGATCACGCCGTCATCCCCCACCCGGCGGTGCGCTTCGGCCACAAGTTCACCCAGATCCTTGTCGGTAGCAGAGACCCGCGCCACCGCCTGCAGATATTCGGGATGCCCATTGCAGTTGCGAGACGAGGCGTCGATCTCTTCGATGATCTTGGCAACAGCGAGGTCAATCCCTCTGCACAGGTCTACCGGCTTGGCACCGTCATTGGTCACCGCAACACCGTCCTGAACCAGCGCATTGGCAAGCACGATCGCCGTTGTCGTACCGTCGCCAGCCACCTCGTTGGTTTGCATCGACACTTCACGCACGACCTGTGCGCCCATGTTTTCGAACCGGTCAGTCAGTTCGATCTCTTGTGCAATGCTGACACCGTCGCGGGTCACGATCGGGGTGCCGACGGGCCGGTCGATCATCGCATTCATGCCTTTCGGCCCCAAAGTGGGTTCAACTGCCGCCGCGAGCCGGGCCACACCCCGGGCAAGTGCAATGCGGGCTGTACCGCTGTGAACGAGTTCCTTAGCCATGAGACCTCCTTTTCCCAGCGGGAACCCCGCGGGATCATGTTGTGATAACTTTTGTAATTCAGAAGCTTAGTGTTAGCGTTGGGCTTGTTCGGCCGCCTGAGCGTTCGTGAGTGCAGCTTTTTGGATAAAATCGATCAGGGTCGGCCCGTCATCGCCCATCTTGACCTCCTTGTACCGCGTCGACAGAAGCCCGCGGCACAGCGCGCCATTGAACTCCATATTGATCCGCGTGCCCCGCAGCTTGGCCAGGTGATCCTTCAGATCATCCTTGGTCAGAGATGTGCCCTTCCAGGTGACAAAGACCGGATCGTCCGGCCGAGCCGCCAGTTCGCGGGACACCAGCAACTCACGATAGCGCGGGTGCTGTTTGGCGTCCTCTTCGCCCTGACATTCCAGCGCATCATATTGGGCCAGTGTCATATCGACGATATCCTGCGCCGAATACCCCGCCTCGCGCACTGCCAGCAGCATGGTTTCTTGCCGCCGGTCAAACGCCTTGGCCATGAATTTCAACCGGACATCTTCCAGGCTTTCGCCATTGCAGTATTCGGTGAACACTTCGCGGAAATCGCGGTCGCCGTTCACGCCCTCATTGACCCGCTCCATGAAGCAATGGTCTTTGAGATCGACCTTGACCTCATGCACCCAGGGCAGCGAAGACACCTGCTGCCGAATGCCCCAGGCCATCAGAAAGGCGAAATTCGGCGAGCACCAATAGGTCGGAAGCCGAAAATCGACTTCCACCTTTTTGGCGTCCACAACTTCGACACGCTCGACAAAGCCCATATCGGTGATGGGTTCGTCCAGTTCGGGGTCCGTGACGCGTTCAAGACGTTCGAACACCTCGATTTCCAGATCCGCTTTCAAAGTTGCCATCGACATGCGCCCTACTCCGCTGCGATCTGCACGGGAGCGCCGCTCAGCTCTTTTTTCTTGGCCTCGACATCGATGCCATAGAGCTTGGCCGCATTCAGGCCGAGGATCTTTTCCTTGATCTCATCGGTCAGTTGCACCCCGCTGCGTTCTGCGGAAATGTCATCGGGGATCTGGTAGTTCCAGAACTGTTCGACGATCCATTGCGGTGTCCAAATGGCATAGTCGGAACCAAACAGCAGCTTGTCTTCCCCAACCCACCACAGCAGCTCTGCCATGACCTCGCCGAAATAACGCGGGCGCGAGTGGATGAAGGGCATGGCCACTGCCAGACCGGCATAGACATTGGTTTCCTGCGTGGCGATCCAGCAGAAATCATCGAGCCGGGGCAGGCCGCAATGTTCGATGATCCAGTTCAGGTTCTGGAAATCGGTGGCCGCATGGTCGACGTCATGCACGTCGAACGCATCTTTCGACAGCGGGATGATCGTCGGGCCCTTGTGAACATGAATATTCTTGATGCCCAGCTTGTCGCACAGCTCAAAGCACTTGTAAGCTGCGGGATCGTTGAGTGCCCAGCCCTTGCTGTCACCATTCCATTCAGCGGTGTACATTTTGACACCCTGAATATCGAAATTCTCCTTCATGTAGTGGATGTATTCCAGCGCCTTTTCACCATCGCGCGGGTCAAACGTGCCGTTTACGATGAACCGTTCGGGATGGCGGGCGGCCATGCTGGTGCTGCGCTCGATCGAGCTGAACCCATTCTTGTAAAAGTCACTCAGATAAGTCGACTGGATGATCGCGATGTCATCGGGGCCGTCCACGAACAGGTCGCGATAGACGTCATCCTCGGTATATTTCTCGAACTTGGCCTTCTCCCACAGCTGATCCTCGGGGCTCAGGTTGGAATGATAAGCATAGAAACAGTCGATGAACTGCTTGCCATGGATGTTGGCTTGGTTCTCCGGGCTACCGTCCCAGAAATGGGTGTGGCCATCGACGATGAAAATTTCCTTGCCTTCGGGGGTGATGTACATTTTTTAACTCCTCCCAGTCAGTTTTGAGTATTCAAAGCGGTGCATACGGGCCGGCGCGGTGCCGGCCCGTATGAGGGCATCAGATGTATTCGAAGACGTCGTCCATATTGCCGTAGAGGATCACCGTGTTGTCATCGACGCGCACCATCCGCCCATAGTGGGTCGAGGTGTTCACTTCGAAGATCTCCGCGGTCATCTCGCGGCCCAGGAACTCGCTGATCTCATCCATCTTGAAGATCAGCTTGCCTTCGCCGTCGATCCGGATTGTCGCCGGGTTGTGAGTGACGGTCACTTTCGGGTCCTCACCCATGAATTCGGCGATAGCGCGGGCCTCGACCGAGTCATTCATGGTAACGCCGCATTGGTGCGAAATCTCGCGGCTGGACAGATCGATATCTGCCATCGACTTGAAGATGTTCTGATTTGAGGCGTCGCGCGCTGTACTGGACATATTGATAAGCTCCTTGCTGATTAACGGCTCAGGCCGAGTTCGCCCAGGATCTGGCTGATCCGTTCATGGCTGACGGCACGGACATCCTCGAAGGACACGGGCTTGGAATGGGGTTGCGACCAGATCGGCTGCAGATTTGCCGCCGCCTTGTCGGCCAGATCACCATGTTTCTTAAGCCAAGACTGGAACAGGCCCTTGTTGTGCGTGCCATGTTCCTCGTCATTGGCCAGGAGGTAGATCAGGTCGACCGTATTGGCGAGATTGCGTTCGTAATCCGCTTCGGCGGCCGAAATCACAGGCGGTGTGATGAAGTCATTGTTCGCGGCCGCAGCCTGCATCAGGAAGCCCGAGCGGAACAATTCCCCCGCCAACGGCTCAAAGACGATGTTGATCGCGAAGTATTGCTCCAAATAGTCCTCGGAGCCCATGATGGTCTCGATCGCTTCGCGGGTGCCCTGCCAGATCGGGTCTTCCAGCCAGGCCTTTTTGCCTAGCGTGTCGTCCCACCCGTCGATATCCATGCCGATCTCGGCCAGATAGAGCGTGATGTCCTGCGACAGACGCATCTTGTAGGACGAATTGGTCAGCGTGGCATTGTTGATCATCTGGGTATAGCCATAGCGCTGCGCCTGCATCAGCGAGGTGCCAAGGCCAAACTCTGCATGTTTCCATGCGCCCAGATGGGTCTGCAGGATCTTGCACCATGTACGATCAAACGCCGCCGGAGCCCCAGCCTTGCGGGCGTTGCTGATGACGTTCTGCACCATGATCTCGATACGCGATTGGCGCTGGTAGTGGGTCCGTTCCCATTCCTGGTCCGGTGCTCGGAAGGCATGCCAATTTGAGCTGAGTGCCGCGGTGTTGTCTTTCTTGTAGGCGCCGCCGCCCTTGCCGTTCTCAAAGGAAATCACCCAGTCCTGGATCAAGTAACGGTCAGGATCGGGCTGAACGTCCACCGTCACGTCCTCGTAATGCGTGGCGCGTTTTCCCTTTGGTTCGAAGTAGTTATACTTCCGACTGGTTGAGCCGACGAATGTCGCGGCACCCGCGGCACCGGAGCCGACTGAACTTGATGTTGCTACCATAGTAGCCTCCCTTGGTTGGTGTTCACACAACTAGCGATCAGCTCATCCATCAGTGAGCTGATGAACCGGAAGTTGGGGTGAACTTGTCGTAGAAAATGCGATCCGTATCGAAGTCGTGCATGAACAGGATCGGGGTCAGCGCGTCGATCATCGGCGGCGGGCCACAGGCATAGACATCGCCCTCGCCATCAACACCGTCATCCTTCAGGCGGCGATCCACGCATTCATGCACAAAGCCGCGCTCGCCGGTCCATTCGGCGTCATCCTCCGCATGGCTCAGCACCGGAATGAACTCGACATTCGGATGCGCAGCACAGAGCGCGTCGATCTCGTCCAGCTTGAACAGATCATCGCGGGTACGGGCCCCGTAGAAGAAATAGACAGGCCGGTCCTCGCCGCTGGCCAGATGATCGTTCAGGATCGACCAGACCGGGGACATGCCGGAACCAGCACCCACCAGGATCACCGGTCCTTCCCGTCCTTCCCGTCGGAAACACATTCCGAACGGTCCGCTGAGGCTGACTTTGGCGCCTTTTTGGATGCCTCCGGCGTCAAGCTCGTTCGAGAACTTTCCGTCGGGGTATTTTTTGATGATGAACGAGAGCTTTTGGCCTTCGCTCGGCGGATTTGCCATGGAGAACGAGCGTGTAATCTCCTCCCCTTTTTCGGTGGTGACCGTGATGTCGGCATATTGACCGGCCCAGAATTTCAATGGTGTGTCGATTTCGATTTCCACCCCGCGAATGTCGTGGGTCAGTTTCTGGAAATCGACGATCCTGCCATCGAATTGTTTCACAGCAATGGACTTCGAAAGAACCTCTTCGTCATAGTTCAGAAGCTCGATTTCAAGGTCGCTATAGGCCACGGCCCGACACATCAGAATATGGCCGCTGTCTTTTTCCGAGTCATTGAGGGCGAAGGTCGAGTATTTGAGCAACTCGCTCTCACCATCCAACTGGACACATTTGCAGGCCGAGCATTGGCCTTCCTTGCAGCCATGCGGCAATGCGATCCCTTGTCGGAATGCGGCGTCCAGGACGGTCTCGTCCTCGTCGACCTCGAATTCCACGCCCACGGGCTCAAGACGAACGTTGTAAGTCTCACTCATTTGGGCCGAGTCTCCCTGTTCCCGCGGCGGAACCGCGAGTGAATTGGTTTGGATGCCGGGGGCGCGATCCGCCCCCGGATTATTGGCTTAGTTGAACGGCGTGATGGTGAATCCGGCCCGGTATTCGGCCAGATGCTTTTCGCGATCCGTTTCGGACATGCCGCGCAATGCGTTGAGTGGCGAGCCCAGTTGGTGGCCGCGCACGTGATCGAGCGTCCACATATCCTTGTTGTCGAACCGCAGATGCGGCTGAGCGGTCAGGGTCTTGCCGTCTTCACGAACAAAGTTGAGATCGACGATGGCATCCGCCAGATCCCATCCGTCATAGACAGTTTCCCATTCACGCTTGCCCGAGAACTTGCCCATGGCCGGGGTCGGACGACCCTGGTATTCGTCGGCGAAGGCCTCGACCGCGGTCCAGCGATCCAGCTCGTGCGCGAAGGTGTGCAACTGCCCGTCGATCTCATCCACGACCATGTCTTCGCGGATCAGACAGGGCACCATGCACGACCAGCAACGATGCGGATACACATAGCCGGTCTCTTCGTTGAAAGTGATGACCTTCTCGCCGGGGTGGCTCAACTTGTCATACCATTTCCAGAAGTCACCAAACTCGGCATACCAGCCCGGATATTTGTGCTCGAACCATTCAAAGTCTTTCTCGGTCTGAGCTTCGATCCGCCAGAAGTTCACCGGCCAGCCAACAGCGAAGAACTGGGCAACCTTGTGCACATAGTTCTTCTCGGTGATCCGCTTCCAGGCTTCCTGAACGTCATCGTGATGGACCTTCACGCCATACTTCTCGAGCGGTAGCATGTAGGTGCGATAGTAGTCTTCAAAGATCCAGCGGTGCCACATTTCCGCATAGGACTCTTTGTCCTTGTCGCGGTTGGTGGTGCCGTATTCGATGAAGGTACCGATGGCAGCATCGACGATGGCATGGTTTTGCCAGAAGCTGTAGCGCAGGTCGCGTTCCAGAAGCAGATGGTTTTCCGGCTCTTTCAGCGCGGCCATCAGCATAGAGTGGCCGTTGCCGATATGACGGCTTTCATCCGACTGCACCGACAGGAAGACCGTCGGCAGCGCATAGTCGCCGTTCCGGGCAGCTTCCGACGGCATTGCTACGAACAGGGTATTCGTAAACGCCGTTTCGGCCACCACGGTCAGGTACATGCACGCAGCGGTCATGGTGTCACCGGTGATGAAACCTTCACCGAACTGACGGCCGATGGTGGTGGCGTAGCACTTGCCAAAGGCTTCTTCGGTGATGTCGAACCCGGCTGGGTCGATGTAGTTTTCCATGTACCACTTCTTCAGGTTCATCTGAATGGTGGAGTGGCGGAATTCGTCCACCATCTGCATGGTGAACCCGGTGCGCAGGTCTTCACCCGGCGCCAGGCGGCCAACCATCGCCATCGAGCGGGCAGCCGAGATTTCCGGGAAGGGGATGATCGCCAGGAACAGCTTCATCCATTCCACCCAGCGCGGTTCCACATTGCGGAACATGTCGCCGCGCAGCGCCGCATCCAGCGCGCCGTAAACCCGATTGTCCTTTTCCTCCTGCATGGGGAAATAGGAGCGCAGAACCTGCTTCATCGGGTCGCGCGGGGCCTTGGTGATCTTGTAGTCCGTTGGGAAGGTACTCGCTTCCTGCACATAGGTGGGGTTCCACCCAAGATCGGAGATTTTCTTGGTCGCTTCACCGACAGATATCCCGCGTTGGGATGTAATCTTGTTCAGCGTTAGAGCCATGCCATGAGCCTCCTAATGCTCTGACCGGTCAGACCGGCCTGTTGGAGACGACCTTAAGGGTCATCATTTGATCCGCCGGCTTCAGCACCGGTCGGAGGGTTCACGGCAAAGGTTGTGGGATTGCCCGGTTGGTCCCGTGTTCTGTTTGCCTTACGGCGCTGAAACGTGGACCGGTTCCCTTTCCTTCGTTCTTAAGAGCCCGGCAGCGATGCCGAAGCTTATGCAAAGGTAAATGCAAGACTGGCGGCAGACGCGGCCGGGTAATGCCAAAAAGATGCGCACACATCGCATGTTTCTGACCAATCTATTGTTTTATATTGTTATTTTTTTCCGATTTTTTTCGCGCAATAGAGATCAGGCAACCCCGCCCATTGGGTCAATCGGGCAACGCGTAAAGGTATATTACAACCGGTGTTACGATTGGCGAACGCTGGTTTACACTCACTTTTCGCGGGCGTTACACCCGATGAGTGTCTCTGCTTTCATGGGGCCGCCGGACCACCCGAATTCGTCCCATTCACGCGCGAATCATCACGTGTTAACCAGCCAGATTTCTCCTGCCTCAGGGTTGGAGAACGATCGATGGGTTTTGAGGCGCTAAGATGTGTCAACTTCTGTAACGGCGTCCGGCCAATTTGTGTAACACCATTTAACGCTTTGTTTTTGTGCAATAATTCGTGATCTATTCTGAACGTGAATCTGCGATGCGCCAATTGAATTGGCCGGTTCTGACGCGCAGGCTGTGCCCACTCTACAGACAACGCGAACAGAGGGCACATGGGCAATCGTTTTACATCTCGCTGCCGGTCCACCCACGATCTGGCATCCGCCCGGCCGGAGGTCCTGGATTCAGTTTGGTCTGCCGCCCGGCGATGCGTTGGGCATCTGGTCCCAGATCGCCGAAAGATCGGTCGCCATATGATGATGCACCTTCTGCATCAAGCGATCGCGATCGGCCTCGGGCAATTCTCGTATCTTGTCCTGAACCCGGGCGACGCGCTCGGGCGTCGGGGTTTTGATCGCGGCGCGGACGCAAGCGCTCAACCCATATTCCTGCTCGCCGGGTTGAGCCAGAACAGCCTCCAGCGCGTCCAAAAAACGATGCGTCAACGTTTCGAACATGCGCGTGCCTCGCCCTGTGCCTGGTCCGGAAAATGTGGGGCCCAAGCCTAGAGGAAAGCGAAATGACGGGTCAATCCGAAAATCTCCGCCAGTTGCTCGAGCAGCGCCTGCAGATCGTTGCCAGGATCTCAGCCGCCCAGGCCGAATACCTGAAGCTGCAGCAATCCATCGGCGGGCTCTCCTTTGCCCATATGTCGCTGGACCCCGAGGAACAGGAACAGGCAGCAAGAAAAAGCCGCGACGCGCTGGAAACACGTGAAGCCATAATAACCAAAATCGAAGAGGAACTGCGCGTCATCGACGATGCGATCGCATGCACGCAGTCCAGAGAGGACTAATATGACGGATCAACACCAAACCGGAATGTCGATCTTCGACCTTCTGTCCCGCAGATGGGATCTGGGCGCACCGATAAAATCCATCGCCTTCAGCGGCGATGGCAGCACGGTCGCCTTTCTGCTTGAAAACGGAAAGCTCGCCCTGATGCCTTGTGAAGATGCGGAATCGCCCGATGTCAGGACCAATCTGGACATCGAAACGGGCCGCACGACGATCCGGCCCCGGACGGCGCCTCCGGTTTCGCCGCGATATCCGGACGTCACAGCCGCTCCATGCTCAGACATACACGGGTACCGGGGTTTCGGGTTCATACTGACCAATTCCGACGGCGCAGTGGTCGAGGTAACCCCCGCCGGGCAGGTTCTGCCCGTTGTCAGCCTGGGACAAAGCGACAACACCGTCATTTCTGCCAGCGCGACAACCAAGCAGGCCGCCATCGCTCAGGGACAACAGATCACACAGATTGGCCCCGAGGGCGAGATCTCGGTGATCGAGGCAACCGGAAACGGTGCCGTGACCGCAATCGCCCTGTCTTCGGACGGGTCACATCTGGCGACCCATCAGGATGACCGGTTGGGTATCCGCAACCTTCAGGATCCAACCGGCCGATCCGAATACCTGGATATACCCGGCAAGGCTTCGCTGATCGTTTGGGAGTCGGGTAACAAACGCCTGGTTTGCGCATTGGACAACAAGACGCTGGCGATCGCCGATCGGCGCAATGGGCAGGTGCAGATTCAGCCCGGTTTTGCTGCCAACGTGCGGTCTGCGTTCTTCAGCACAGCCAGCAACGCCTTGCTGGCCTCGGGTGCGTTCCGCCTCGCAGGCTGGAGCCTTGATGACCTGCCCGGCGAAGGCACTGCCGGCACAGCCCTGACCTCGGGCAAACCGGCATTAGTCCTGGTCGAAGCCATTGCACATCACCCGTCGCGTCCGTTCTGCGCCGCCGGATTTACAAGCGGGATGTTGAATATCTGCCTGGTCGGCAAACCCGACGAGATGCCGCTTCATATGGGAACAGGTGCCGCCGTCACAACGCTCGAATGGAGCGGAGATGGGAAACACCTAGCAGCTGGCTTTGCTGACGGTTCCGTTGCTCTTGTCGCCTTCCCCAAACAAATGTTCAAATAACAGGAGCGCCGCACATGGCCGAGAAACTCAGCGCAGAAGAACTAAGCAAGGACCGCTATTTCGAGAAGCTCGCGGGCATTTCTGCTGAAATGATCGATGAGCATGGCAAAGACTTCGCGATGGGCGCTTTGGTCCTTGCCGCGCAGTGGATCGCGCGGGGTGAGACCAAGCCGCCTACCGCCCCGGTCGAACATTAGGAACCGATCGTCAGGTCTGCTGTGGACATCCACTTGTATTGTTCCAGCACAAGATCCCGCGCCGCTGCCGAGGCGCGCAGCATGTTAGCATCCTGCGCCCCTTCGGTGGACGGGATCATCCGGTCCAGATCGGCCTGCAAAAACACGGACACGATATGCGAATAAGCAAAGATTTCCTGCACCCGCAGGGTGACGAAATACAGGCAGTCCCACGCCGCGCCCTCCTGGGTCGATGGCGGGGTGCCCTGTGGTCCGAACGATGTGTGCACCGCCAGGCTCAACACGCCAAGCGCATCTTTGCGCCATCTGGCATAGCTGCCATCAGTATCGAAATCGAGCCCCGAGCGATAGAGCTGTTCGGTGATCGAGCGAAAGGCGCGACCGCCAGCGATATGTTTGCGCCAGAACCCCGTCGCCTCATCCTTGGACCGGCATTCGACAAAGCGCGCAGCCAGTTTCGGGCGAGTCAGGAACAATACGATCATGTCGGCATCTTCCGACACCGAACGTGCGATTTGCATGGTCGGGGCCGAGAAATCGGCCAGGCTCAGCATACGGATCGCCGCAAGCTTTTCCAGCAATTGGCCAAGCACATGGCGCACCGCCAGCCATTGCTCTGGATCAAGATTACTGTCGGCCTGTCGACCGGCGGTTTCACTCGCGCATTGCAGCGCCGAAATCCAGATAACAGACTGGTCAAAAAGAAAAAAGACGTCTTCAGGAAAACTGGGGGCGACACCGGTGCGGCTGACAACGGGTTGGTAGCCTTTCAACTGCCGAACGGTGCCGCGCCAGGCCGCATCCAGGTCCAGTCCGCGCGCCGACCAAAGCTGGCGCGTTCGCGCCATAAGCTGGGGGGACACACCGGGATAAGAGGCATCAAAGCCGGGCTCACTGCTCGTCATGACCGCGTCACTTAAAGGGTTTCGATCACAATAAGAAGGCCCGCGGCGCAGGACAACCGATTGTGAAATCAGATTTTTTGGGAGGGACTAGAATTGAAACACAGCGCCGGACTGATCTATGTGCAGCAACACCGGCTGAGCATGGTGACGATGCAGTGCATCAGCCTGCTGCAAATGTCGAATGGTGAACTCAACGCGCATATCGCCAGGGTCGCAGCGGAAAATCCCTTTGTCGAGCCGCCCGAACGAGTGCCCGTGTTCACTACCGCCCTGCCCGGCCCTGCCGCCGAGCCAACGCAATCGCCCGATGGTGCCGGTTGTCAAAGCCTCTACGCCCATCTTGCGCCGCAGATCTGCCTGTTGCTGAGTGATCCGGTTGACCAGCGGATTGCGCAGGCCCTGCTGGCCGAACTTGACGGGTGTGGCTGGCTGGGCGCGCCTCTGTCCGACATTGCCGCCAGTAGCGGCCACACAGAGGCGCAGGTGGCACAGGTTCTGCACATGTTGCAATGCTGCGAACCCACCGGGATCTTTGCCCGCGATCTGCGCGAATGCCTGCTGTTGCAGGCCCGCGAATGCGATCTGCTGACCCCTGCCATGACCCAGGTACTGAACAACTTGCCCCTGCTCGGGGAGCGCCTTGTCCCAAACCGGCTGGCCCGGCAGCTGGATCTTGACGAAGCCACGCTGATGCACACGCTGGCGATGCTGCGCCGTCTCGACCCCAAACCCGGAGCGCGGTTTCAGGTCGACCCGACCATCGCCCGCGATCCCGATGCCATTGTCCGTGCCGACGGGAAAGATTTGGTCGTCGAGCTCAACCAGTCATCCCGTCCGTCCGTAACGGTCGGCAATATTGCGGGGTTGCAGCGCGGATCGAACCACGAACTGTCACGGCTGAAGCGTGAGGCGCAAGAGCTGCGCGCCGCCGTCCGGCAGCGCAATGACACCACATTGCTTATCCTCGAAGCGCTGGTTGCAGCGCAAAGCGCATATTTCCGCAGTGCCGGCGGCGTGTTGCAGCCAATGACACTGACCGCGTTAGCCGCCCGCGCCGAGGTGCACACCAGCACGGTCAGCCGGGTGATGAACGGGCTGATCCTCCAGACGCCGCACGGGGTTTGTGCGGCGCGCAATCTGACCCGGCGCGCGGCCGGATCCGATGGGCAGGTCAGCCCGCAGGCAACGCAGAAGGCGCTGATTGCGCTGATCCGCAGCGAGGATTCCCGCGCGCCGATGTCGGATTCGGCGCTGCAATCCCAGCTGGCCGAGCAGGGCATCAGCATATCCCGCAGCACTGTTGCAAAATATCGTCTGGACATGGGAATTGCCGCCTGCCGGCACCGCATTCGGGCCTGACCGCGCGCAACAGCGATGGCCGGGGGTATCCTGTCAAGCGTGAACCCCTGCGAACCAAGCGCCGTCAGTGAGGCGGCTGACCGTCTGGATCAGGGCATCGCGATCTATGCCGAAATGGTGATGCAGATCGCCGATGGTGCCGGTCTGGCCAAAATGTTCCACGCCATGCGACACGGTCTGATGTCCCTTGACCGCGCCCAGCCAGGCCAGGGTCGCCGGGTGTCCGTCCAGGACCGTCACCAGTTTGCAGGTGGCGGGCAGATCCTGAAACAGGGTCTCGATATGGCTCTGCGCAGCCATGTTCCCACGCGCACGTTCCCGCTGCGCCGCGGTCCAGCCCGCGTTCAGCCGGTCCGATGAGGTCACGGCCAGAACCCCGATATCCCGGCGATGCTCGCCGATGATACCCGCAGCGGCAATCGCTTCATCGGCCACGGCACCCTGATAGGCAATCACCACGGAGCAGTTCGGCCCTGGCGGACGCAGCCAATAGGCCCCGTCGATCGCCCCTTGCCGGAACGTGTCATCCGCCCGCTTTCCGGGCTGTTCCAACGGTTTGGTGGTCAGGCGCAGATAGACCGAGCCTCCGGTCTCATCGCGCAGCCAGGTGCGCTCATCCGGATCGCCCTCGCCATCACGCTGCATATAGTCAAAGGCCCATTCCATGATCACCGCCAACTCATCAGCAAAGGCCGGTTCAAACGTGGCCAGCCCGTCCTGACTCATCCCCGTCAACGGCGTACCAATGGACTGATGGGCGCCCCCTTCGGGCGCAAGGGTCACACCAGACGGTGTTCCCACAATCATGAATCGGGCATCCTGATAACAGGCATAGTTAAGCGCATCCAAACCGCGATGTACGAACGGGTCATAGACTGTCCCGATCGGGATCAGCCGTTTGCCCCATAGGCTATGGCTCAGCCCCGCGGCGCCCAGCAGCAGGAACAGGTTCATCTCAGCGATGCCCAATTCGATATGCTGACCGGTGGGCGCAAATTCCCATTTCGCAGTCGAGGGGATGCGGTTCTCGATAAAGGCATCCGGCAGCTCCTGCCGCGCAAACAGCTTGCGACGATTGACCCAGGGGCCCAGCGATGTAGTGCCCGTCACATCGGGTGAAGTGGTGACGATCCGTTCCGCCAGCAGACTCTCGCCCTTCGAGAGTTCGTCAAGAATTTTGCCAAATGCGACCTGGGTCGAGATATCCCGCTCAGAGCTGAAGCCGATCTGCGGCACGTCGATCTGACTGTCCTGATAGCGGCGCGGAAATTCCTGAAAGAACGGAACCTGCGACAGGAAGTCCCGCAGCGCTGGAACATCCTGAACTGTTGCCATCGGATCCCACTCCTGCCCTTCGGGAACACCCATATGCTGCTGCCAGGCCGCCATCTGGGTCTTGTTCATCAGCCCGCCATGATTGTCCTTATGCCCGGCAATCGGCGTGCCCCAGCCCTTGATCGTGTAGGCAAGGAAACAGAGCGGCCGGTCATGGTCGATCGCGTTGAAGGTCTCGGCCATGGTCTCGACGCAATTGCCGCCGAGGTTTTCCATCAATTGCGCCAGTTCCTCATCACTGCGTCGATCCAGCAGCGCCGTGACCTCGCCCTGATCGCCAAGATCGTCCATCAATCGCTTGCGCCAGACCTCGCCGCCCATGAATGTCAGCGCCGAATACTCCGCGTTCGGGCAGGCATCGATCCAGTCGCGCAACGCGGCCCCGCCAGACTCGTCGAACGCCGCCCGCTGCAGCGCGCCGTATTTGACCCGAACGACATCCCAGCCAAAGGCGTCAAAGATTTTCTCGACCCGTTCGAACAGCCCCTCGCGCACGATCCCGTCCAAAGACTGCCGGTTATAGTCGATGATCCACCAGCAATTGCGCAGATCGTTTTTCCAGCCCTCCTGCAAGGCCTCATAGATATTACCCTCATCCAGTTCGGCATCGCCGACCAACGCCACCATCCGACCCAGTCTGGTATCCGAGCCCCAGGGTTTGGCACTCAGGTAATCTTGGATCAGCGACGCAAAGGATGTGATCGCCACACCCAGCCCCACCGAGCCGGTCGAGAAATCCACGTCATCCACATCTTTGGTTCGACTGGGATAGCTTTGCACCCCGCCAAAACCCCGAAAATTTTCCATCTTTTCTCGGGTCTGATTGCCCATCAGATACTGCATCGCATGAAAGACTGGCGAGGCATGAGGCTTGACCGCCACACGGTCCTCGGGCCGCAGGGCCGAGAAATAGAGCGCGGTCATGATCGACACCATCGAGGCGGATGACGCCTGATGCCCGCCCACTTTGATCCCATCCGCCTTGGGCCGCAGGTTGTTGGCATTGTGGATCATCCAGTGCGACAGCCACAGCAGCCGCTTCTCGATGGTTTTCAGATTTAGGGTGTCAGCAGTCATATCGATCTCCTTCCCTGACAGAATATCGCAAAAACCGGGTCAGATGCAGGCGAATGGCGTTTCAATCTATTACGTTTGCGCTACTATCAGCTAACAATGAGGAAATTCGCGATGGCAACAAGCGTGGCCAATGCACCACTTGATCAGATTGACCAGAGTATTCTGCGGGAACTGCAAAACGATGCCCGGCTGTCGCATCAGGACCTGAGCGAGCGGGTCGGTCTATCGCCCTCACCTTGCGCGCGTCGGGTGCGCCGACTAGAGGCAGAAGGGTACATCGTTGGCTACAACGCCCGCATCGACGAAGCTAAGCTAGGATTTGGCTTCAGCGTGTTCATCTCGGTGCGCCTCGATCAACAGATTGACGACCGGCTGAACACATTCGAGAAACAGGTGGGTCTCTGCCCCGAGGTGGTCGATTGCTGGCTGATGACCGGCAGTTTCGACTATTTGCTCAGGGTGTCCGTCAGAGATATGGCCGAGTTTGAGCAGTTCCTGACCGGGCGCCTCACCAAATTGCCAGGTGTTGCTCTGATCGAATCCTCGATCCCGATCCGCAGAGTCAAATGCCTGCCATCAAGGCTAGCCTAAATGCTACAAAGGATCTGTTGCAAACTTTTGACTGTTGACGCTCATGAGTACTTCGAGTGAATGGATATCGAAATATTGAAGTCGAAGGTCTTTTTTATGATCTCTTTCAAAGGCGCGCAGTACCCGAAAGATGTGATCCTCTTCGCAGTGTTCTGCTATGTCCGATACGGTGTGTCCTATCGCGATCTAGAAGAGATCATGCAGGAGCGAGGCGTTGCAGCGGATCACACTACGCTGAACCGATGGGTGACGCGGTATGCAGGCTCAATCGCTGAAGCGGCGCGTCGTCGAAAGGGACCGTGCGACCGCTCTTGGAGAATGGACGAGACTTACATCAAGGTAAAAGGCAACTGGGTCTATCTCTATCGAGCCGTCGACAAACACGGCAAAACTCTCGATTTCATGCTTTCCCCGCGACGAAACAAACCGGCTGCGACAAAGTTCTTCGCCAGGATGCTGGAGGTCAACGGGCTTCCGAGGAAGATCGTCATTGACAAAAGCGGCGCTAATACTGCTGGCATCAAGGCGATAACTAGGATGCTCAAAGGCTTTGGTTGTCCGATCCCGATCGAGATGGTGAGGCGGAAACACCTCAATAACATCGTCGAACAGGACCACCGTTTCATCAAAAAACGAACCTGCCCGATGCTCGGCTTCAAATCTTTTGCTACGGCTTCAGCGACTCTCGCAGGCATCGAGGTCGCGCACATGATCCGTAAAGGCCAGTTCACACCCGGACTCTGTCCATTTCAACAATTCAGAGAACTGCTCGTATAACAAAGCAGGTCAGGTGTATTTCGGATGTGTCGCAAACTCTAGG
>NZ_JAVAMO010000026.1 GCF_030758345.1 Ruegeria discodermiae | reverse complement strand
CTTCCCCCGACACAGATGTCACGGAATCCAAAGACATCACAGATACCCCCACTCACCACACACAAAAAAGAACTTTACCAAACAGTAATCGCCCAACACCCCACCGACAGAAATATGCCGGGCGGTATCGTGATCAGAGTTTATCATTCCTTAACGTCACCGCAAGCGTCAAACTCATTTGCCTTAAGTTTGCCCGAAAATTCTCTGCCTTGCGCCGCAAATTGATGAGAGGATGTGTGATTCTCGGAACAATCCCCACAAATTTAGGCAATTTGACAACAACTCGAACCGAATCGAGCCCCAGGCACGACACCATATGCCCGGCCTGCCTGCGAGCGTTGCCAGAAGCATCTTCGGCAGGACTATCTCTGAAATCTCCGATATTTAACATAACCTGAATTATATATGCGCGCCGATTCTTGAGGGCGGTCCCACATAAGAGGCAGAAATTATACTTAAAAACAGATAGTTGCATCCATCCCAAGGTCTGGAGCATGTCGCATGTGCGCCGGTCTGGACGCAGGCAGCAGATTCGTCCCGGGCGTCAGATCTCGTAATAATCCCGATACCAGGCAACAAACCGCGCCACGCCATCCCGGAAATCGGTCTGCGGGCGGTAGCCGGTGAGGTTCTGCAACAGACTGGCATCGGCCCAGGTGGCGGGCACGTCGCCGGTCTGCATCGGCATGTAGTTCCGGATCGCTTCGCGCCCCAGTTCCGCCTCAATTGCATCAACGAAATCCAGCAGCTTGACCTTGTCGGAATTGCCCAGATTGACCACACGCCAGGGGGCAGCCGGGCTCAGCGTGTCATCTTCGACCTCGGTCTCGGGCCCGCCCGGCACCGCATCGATCAGCAGCCGGATGCCGCGCACAAGGTCTTCCACATAGGTGAAGTCGCGATACATGTCGCCATGGTTGTAGATGTCGATCGGCGTGCCTTCGAGGATGCCGCGGGTGAATTTGAACAGCGCCATATCCGGCCGCCCCCAGGGGCCATAGACCGTGAAGAAGCGGAACATGGTGATCGGCAGGCCGTGAATATGCGCCCAGGCATGGCCCATGCTTTCGTTGGCCTTCTTGGTGGCGGCATAGATGGTGAGCTGCGTGTCGGCCTTGTCGCTCTCGCGAAACGGCATCTCTTCATTGGCGCCATAGACCGAGGAGGTGGAGGCCATCAGCAGATGCCGGACGCCAGCGGCGCGCGCGGCCTCCATCACGTTCATCGTGCCGACCACGTTGGAATCCACATAAGCGCGGGGGTTTTCCAGACTGTAGCGCACCCCCGCCTGACCGGCGAGATGCACGATCACATCCGGCTCGAACGCCTCGATCGCCCCGGCCAGCGCGTCATTGTCTTCCAGCATCGCCTCGGTGGCGCGGAAATTGGGGCTTTGATGCAGCATCGCGTGACGGCGTTGCTTGAGGCGCACATCATAATAGTCGGTCATGCCGTCAAAGCCGCCGACGACAAACCCCTCGTCCAGCAGTAGCCGCGCCAGGTGATAGCCGATGAAGCCGGCACTGCCGGTCACGAAAATGCGTTGCATCAATGAACTCCCTGCAATTCGGATCCCAGAACTAGTGCGCCTCTTTTACGCATGCAACGCGTATTGTCTCGCCGGGGACTTGGGGGGCGCGGCTGCGGTCAGGCCGCCTTGCCCGAATGGATTTCCCAGGCAAACGGCACCTCGGTCAACTCCGGCGCGGCCAGCGCCAGCAGATCGGTATTGGCCTGGTTGGAAAACCGGTAATCGAGCGGCAATCGGGCTGAGCGCGCGCAGAGCGCGCGGTCATTGAACGGGGAGAGATAGAAATTCTGCATCTGGCCGCAAAGCGATATGCCCAGATTTGGCAGATTGTGCTCCAGAAATCCGAAATCGATGTATTTGCGCTGCGCATCCGCCGGTAGCCCGTCATACCAAGTGTTGTAATCCGGCAGCCATCTGGCGACGAATTCACCCGTAAACCCGCCACCGCCAACAAACAGGCAGCGTTTCAGACCGAATTTCCGGTTCAGCCTGCGATTGTCGATATCACCGGTGCGCCAGTGGGTCGCGCGCAGAATCTCCATGACGTTGCCCAGCATCACGATCTCGTCCCGGCCCAGATCATCCCAGAAATTCTTGTTCTGCGTATGCAGGGGCGGCACGGCAAATCCGGTCGTCAGACGATAGGTGTCGATCCGCTCGGCAAGCTGTTCGGCGCTGAACTCCACCCCTGCCCCGTGATGTTCCAACGCAATGTCAAACATCTGCGCCAGACCCTGCGCCGATCTGAAATCGACCCTACTGTTGCGGTTATGGGTCTGGGTGAAATAGCGGGCGATCTGATGGCGCACCGGTTTGGCGCAGGCCAGCAGGTTGCGGGAATCGTTGCCCCCGCTCAAGGGCAGCGCCGCCCGGTCTGACGTGACGATGCCAGCCATGATCTGCGCCAGCCGGGTGCGGATCGCGGCAATCTCGGCGTCGGTGTCGTCAGTGTCACCCACCTCACCGGGGCGCGGCCAGAACCGGTGTTCGGACATGTCCGACAGGCGCAGATAGTGATTGGCCGCCAGCCGCCGGGCAAACCGGTCGCGGGTATGGCCAAAAGGCATCCGGTGGGTGCCCGCCACCGCCATCTGGTAATCCACCGCCTCGCTCTCGACGATGTCCCGAGGCAGCGCCATCAGCAGGGTTGTGCCCACCTGCCCGCTCTGGGGATCAAACACGCATGGATAGCTGCTGCTCACATCGCCATAGATACGGTCCTCGCGCCCGTCGCGCAGCAGCAGCAGGTAGCGGCCCGCCAGACCGATCACAAATTCCTCGATCCGCGGCCAGAACTCATCGGTGCCGACCGTGACATCGCTCAGCACCCGGTCGCGCAGCCGCGCGCCCGCCGCATCCACCGCCACCCCCAGGCAATAGCCGATCTCGACACCCGCATTGTCGCGCAGCGCCGCCACGGCCAACCGGCGGGAGTGGGACAACATGCGGTCGCCGAAGGGTTTCGGGATCAGGCCGGAGACCCCTGCGCAGCTCACCGGCCCCAGGGTGAACTGGAACGCAAACAGCGCATCGGCAGATATCCCGCGCACCGCGCAGTCCCGCAGGGCCAGAGGCAGGGCAGTTTCCGCATCGGACATGGGTCAGCTCCGGGTTCAGGCCGCGTCGGCGTCTTTCAGGAAGCTCTTCAGGAACCGCCGTATCGAGCGTTCCGATTTCGGCTCATCCATGATCTGGTCACGCGCCAGCAGCCGGTTGATGGCGTGATCCTTGTCCTTGGCGATGACCCGCGTGATCACGCCGGGCACCAGCCTTGCGGCCACCAGCGCCTTGGCAAAGCCCACCTTGATGTCGGGGCGGTCCGCCTCTTCATTGTCATGCGGGATGCACCAGGTCTTTTCAAACAGCATCATGATGTAATCCAGCACCTCCTCATAGGGGTGGCGGCGGTCCGGCTTGTAGGGCTGGCGGAACACATCGGTGATGATCTCGTAAGAGGGCCAGTAATGCAGCACGCCCTCGTCCTGCTTTTCGCGGATCACCTCGTCGATCGCCACCCGCAGCACGCTTTTGGAAACAGAGTTCGAGGTGATGCAGGAATTGTTGCGGAAGGTGGCCAGCAGGGGAATCGGTGAGAGCGTGTAGATGATCTTGGCATCCGGGCGGTGCTTGCGGATCAGATCGTAGATGGCGCGCAGATTGTCCTTGTTCTCCTCAACCGTGCTGACGCGGAACTTGTGGCGCTCGGGGTCATAGCTTTCCTTGGGAATGGTGCGCCAGAACACGTTGCCGGTGGGTTCGTCATACCAGATCTCCGAGAGGCCGAAGGTCAGGATGAAGACATCGGTATTGTCGAAGATCTCCTTGGTGGTGGCCTGCACCTCGGCGTCATAGCCGTATTCCTCGGCCTTGTAGCCATGCCAGAGCGGCTGGTCGAAGACCTTGCCCTCCCAGGCCCATTCGAATTGCTGGCGGATCACGAAGGAATTGACCATCCCCTCGCCGCAGCCCACCACATAGGCACGCTTGGCGTTCCTGTCCTTGTTGAGAACATTATAGTTCCGCTGCGACAGGTAGTTCGAGATATTGGCGGCGAAACAGCTGCCAAAGGCGGTGATCTGGGTCTCGGGCGTGATGACCGGGGCCTCGGGCTTCCAGCCATGCAGCACGTATTTGTCCACCGCATCCTCGCTCAGCAGATGCGCCAGATGCGGATTGCCATTGGTGTATTCGCCCCGGAACCAGGTCCGGAAATCGGCGGAATCCTTGGTGGTGACCTGAAACTTGAGTGCCGACGCCCTGCGAGTGCTCATTGCCTGCCATTCCCTTCCTGCGCGTTTTGCGTGACGTTGATCCTGGCCTCCACATCCGGGTGCAACCAGGGCACAGCGTACCGCCTCGGGTTGCGGCGCACCCTAGCTGCGGGTCGAGGTGTTTTCAACAACACTACCCCCCTGCCCGCTTCTTCACCCAGCCCAGAAAGGCGGCATCCGGTTTGCGCAGCCGCGGCGCGCCTGAACGCACCCAGACGCCGCGCCATTCCGCCTCCAGCCCATAGACATCCGCGCCCGGGATCAGCACGCGGGCCTGGGCATAGGTGTCTTCCGACAGGACCGGCGGACGCACCTCGCCCTCGATCAGGCCGCCGCGCGGGGCAAAGCGGATCAGGTCGCCCGCCTCTTCGCGCATCTCGTAATCGGGCAGGTGGTCGGCTGCGATCATGTCGCGCAGCATCTTGCGGAAGACCCGGCGCGGCGAGGCGGAGCCGGATTTCTTCAACAACGTCTCCACCGAGACGGTCCAGGCCGGTTGGCGTCCGCAATGTTTGCGCGCCAGTTCATAGATCCGCCGCTCCAACGGTTTCCTGAGCCGGAAATAGTCACGGCTGAGCGTCAGCACCGATTTGCTGAGCACCGCGCGATAGAGCCAGTCGCTGAGCGTCACCGCCACGCTGACCATGCGTCCACCGCGGGTCTTGCGCACAATCTCCCAGCTCTCGATCAGGCCAAAGCCAGTGGTGGTCTCCTGCTCGCCGGTGACGATATTGGTGGTGATGCGGGTGCCGGCCAGCCGCTCGAACGCCTCGCGCAGCCGCCGATAGGCATCGCCGGAGGTTTCGCGATTGGTCGCCATCAGCAGATCATGCGCCTTCAGATGCACCGTCCGGCTGACCGCGCGCCCCGCATTGATCGCCGCCATCAACTGGCTGATGCAGAAGATCAGGATGTCCTTGTCATGAATCGTGGCCAGCCCCTTGACGCTGGGGGTCACCGTGATCTCGGCCCCGTTATGGGCATAGCTCAGGATGCGCCGGTCGGGCCGGGTCGCCAGCGAGAACAGCGGATGTTCCATGCTGGCGATGTCATCCTTGGGGATCGCATCGAAAATATCGCAGAGGAAAAAATCGCCCTGCCGTGTCCGGTCAGGGAGTAACCCCCCTGCCCCGCCTGTCGCTGACCTGCTCATCGTCGCCTCAATGTTTCGGCCCTCTTGATGGGGCCTGTCTCCGGCCGGTTTTCCGGTCCGGGAATCTTTCGTGGTTTTAGTGACACCCAGCCTAGAGTTATCCACAGGACCTCGCAACGGGGGTTCGGAATCGCCCCATCGGGGGTTTGGAGTCACTTTATCGGGGTTTCAGAGTCGGACAGAGCCGTCGAAAAGGCGTAAAGCGCTTGAAACAAAAGAGAAAAAGTAAAACAGCCCGATGTCGTAACTATAAATAACACGATTCTAACACTCTAAAAAAAACGCAAATCGCCGGAATCTGCGCTATAAACGCATCAGCATCCCCTTATTTTCCTGAGAAAAATCCCGCCTTGTGATGGTTTTTCTTCCATGTGATGTGTTTTTCGGTATCATGGGGAAAACATATAACATCGAGCAGAAAATCATGGCCAAGGACACCCCGTTCCTTCCTCCCTATTTCAACATCGATCCCGATGCCGCACTGGCAGAACTGGACTTACCCACAGAGACGGGCGGCTTTGCCGAGATCGCCCGCGCCTGTGCTCAGGGCCGTGCAGATCTGGCCAGCCGGGGCCTCAATGAAGAGGGGCGCAAAGACCTGCGCCTGTTTTCAACCTGGGAGATCACCCGCTATCTGATCCCGGTGGCCCAGGCCCATTTCCGCCGCGTGCTGAAACAGAATCCCGACCTGCCCCAGGGCCGTTCGGAAACCGAGGGTGGCGCCAAATGGTTCACCCTTGATGAGGTGCTGCGGCTGCGCGCCTTCTTCGGGGCGCAAGGGTCAAAGGCCAAGAACTACCTGCCTTATCGCCCCGCCGGTCAGCCTGCCAAGATGGTGGCGGTGGCCAATTTCAAGGGCGGCGTGGGCAAGACCAGCACGGCGGCGCATCTGGCCATGTCGGCCGCTTTGGATGGTTACCGGGTGCTGGTGATTGATCTGGACAGTCAGGGCTCGATGACCTCGATCTTTGGTGGTCAGGTCGAGGATGAATGGCGGACCGCCTTCCCGCTGCTCGCGCGCCATTACGGGGAGTATCTACGCACCGAGAACCAACGCCGTCTTGATCGGGGCGATCCGCCCCAGCCGTTGGACGAGGCGCTGAGTGCGGCGATGGACATGACCGCGCAGGACCTGATCCAGAGCACGCACTGGCCCAATATCGATCTGATCGGTGCGCAGTTGAACCTCTACTGGGCCGAGTTTCAGGTGCCGGTCTGGCGTATGCAGGCGCGCGGCTGGAAGCTCTGGGATGCGCTCACCGATCGGCTGGAGGCGGACGGGGTACTGGACGCCTATGATCTCGTCTTCATCGACACCCCCCCTGCTCTCGGTTACCTGACCATCAACGGGCTGGCAGCGGCTGATATCCTGCTGGTGCCTCTGGGCGCGTCTTTTCTGGAGTTTGATTCCACGGGGCGTTTCTTTGACATGTTGCATTCCACCTTCGCCAGCATCGAAGAGGGCGAGAATGTTGCCGCCCGTGCGCTTGGCCGTCCCGAGATCGGCTTTGAATGGGATGCGGTGCGTGCGGTGATCACACGCTATGACGGGGCGCAGCAGGGCGAGCTGTCGGGGCTGATGCAGGCCTATCTGGGCAAGGTGCTGAGCCCGCATAAGCAGGACTTCACTGCGCTGATCGGTCAGGCGGGCGAACAGGTGAATGGCATCTACGAGGCCGATTACCGCGATTTCAACCGCGAGACCTATGCGCGCGGCCGTGAAACCTTCGACGCCACCTATGCCGCCTTCAAACGCCTGTTGCTGGGTGTCTGGCGGCGCGGTGAACTGGATGCCCAGCAGGCAGCGGAATAACAGGCTCTAATAAGGGGATCTGAAGAATGGCGAAACGCAAGCGACTGACCCCGGCACAACCCGGCTATCTCGGCCTGGGGGCAGCACCCGAAACCAAGGCGATGCCACTGGGGATGTCAGCGGCCCCGATTGCGCAGGTGGCAGGCGAGGCCTCGACTACCGCTGCGCTGGAAGAGGTGACACAGGCCTTGCAGGACGCTCGTGCCGAGGGGCGGATGATCGAGCTTCTGCCGCTTGACGTGATCGACGAGCGCCATCTGGTGCGCGACCGTCTGGTGCAGGACGAAGAGGAGATGACCGCGCTCACTGACAGCCTGCGCGCCCGGGGCCAGCAGATGCCGATCGAGGTGGTGGTGCTCCCCGATCCTGCCGGAGGGCGCACCCATGGCCTGATCTCGGGCTGGCGGCGGCTGACCGCGTTGCGGCGGCTTTATCGAGAGACCTCGGATGCGAAATTCGCCACGGTGCGGGCGATGGTGATCCAGCCCGAAACCTCGCAGGAGTCCTATGTGGCGATGGTCGAGGAAAACGAGATCCGGGTGAATCTCAGCCATTACGAACGCGCCCGCATTGCCGTGCGCGCAATGAAGGAAGGGGTCTATCCCAACCAGCGCCTGGCCCTGCAGGGGCTTTACGCCAATGCGGCCCGCTCGAAACGCTCCAAGATCGGCACGTTCATCACCCTGGTCAATGCCTTTGATGACACGCTCTATTTCCCCTCCGCCATCAGCGAGAAGCTGGGCCTGGCGCTGGCGCGGGAACTGGTGCGCGATCCCGGCTTTGGGGATGCGCTGAAGGACCAGCTGCGCAACACCCCGCGCGACAGTGCCGCGTCCGAGATGCGGATATTGGCGGATGCGGTGGCCGAGCGGCAACCTTCCCCTGCTCCGCAAGTGCCGCCGGAACCATCGCCCTCCCCTGCCCGGCCCCGTGTGCGGGTTGCCGGTGGCGAACGCATTGTCATGCGGGTCTCGGATGGGCTGGAACTGCGGTTCATTCCGGATCAGAGCCGTATTGAACTGGTCGGCGAGGACGTGTCAGAAGAGCTTGCAGAAGCACTGCAAACTTGGCTGCAATCCCGATGAAAATTACCAAAATGTTTCGCGCGCGAAACATTGAGACGATACAAGGCTGCCTCAGGTGAGGTCTGATGCCCCCCCTATGGCCGGCCGTCTGGTGGCGGTGGTGGTGACCCATAACAGGCTTGCCAAGCTGCAGCCGACTTTGTCCCATCTTCAGATGGCGGGCCCGGCGCATCTGTCTGCGATTGTGGTGGTGGACAATGCCTGTTCGGATGGGACCGCCGACTGGCTGAGCACCTGTTCAGACCCCCGGCTGCATGTGGTCACCAGTGCTGAAAACCTGGGCGGTGCTGGCGGGTTCGAGATGGGCATGCGTCATGCCGTGCAGTATCTGAACCCGGACTGGCTGGTTGTCATGGATGACGATGCTTATCCTGACCCGGTTACGCTGGCCCGGTTCCATGCGCTTCCCCGTGCTCAGGACACCGCTTATGCCGCAGCGGTCTATTTTCCCGATGGGCACATCTGCGAGATGAACCGGCCCTCGTGCAACCCGTTCTGGTCGCCTACCCGTTTCCTGCGCACACTGACCCGGGGGCGCGACGGTTATCACATCCCACGCAGCGCGTATGATGTGGAGGCCCCCTGCCCCATCGATCTGACCTCGTTCGTAGGTCTCTTCTTGTCCCGGCAGATCGTCGAGGATACCGGATATCCCGATCCTGGCCTGTTTCTTTATGGCGATGACGTGATCTACACGCTGACCCTGCGCCGCCGGGGCTGGAAGATCCTGTTTGATCCGGCGCTGCGCTTCGAACATGACTTCAGCACATTCGAGGCCCAGGGCCCACAAACCATCCGCCCCTTGTGGAAGGTCTATTATTTCTGCCGCAACCGGCTGCTCATGTATCGCGCGGCGGCGCCATTGCTGTTCTGGCTCCTGCTGCCGATGCTTGGGCTGAAATGGCATCTGGCGGGCAGGCGTTACGGGGCGGACAAACCCCTCTATCTGCACCTGCTGCGCCGGGCGCTGCGGGATGCGGCAGCGCGGGACACGGACCTCAGCCATGGCGAGGTCCTGGCTCTGGCCGGAGGCCCGCTCAGCGGTTCAGAATGTCCCGATGGTAGCGGCCCAGCAGGATCAGACCCATCAGCAAAGTCGACAGGCTGACAATCAGGATGAAGATTTCGCTGATATAGAGCGGATGGTAGGTCGGATAGATCCCGGATCGCATCAGGCCGGTGATATGGATCAGCGGATTGTACCACAACACATCCTGAACGTTCTGAGGCATGTCTTCATAAATGTAGAAAATGCCCGAGACCAAGAAAAGCGGTCGTGTCGAGATCGACCAGACCAACTCATAGGTCGGATAGAGACCGCCGATGGCACAGTTCAGCGTGCCGACCCCCAACCCCAACAGGGCGGCCAGTGCCAGCGCCTCGGCAATCGGTCCCATCTCCAGCACCGCGCGGCTGTCAACGGTCGCGAGAATGCCGGTTATCAGGATATAGGTGACCAGCAGGCCGGTGAGCAGGTTGAGAATGAACCGGGCCAGGATCGCATCCACCCAGGTGACCACCGGATACATCAGCAGCGGGCGTGAAAACTTGATCGCCTTCGAAATGGTCTGGGACAGGTTCTGGTAAAGATTGAACACCAGATAGCCCGAGGCATAAAACAGCAGGAAACTGTTGCCCAGCGAGGGGCTGCGCATCAGCAGGGAAAACCCGAAGCTGAGGATTACGATGATCCCAAGCGGTTCCAGAATCGCCCAGATATAACCGCCGGGATTGCGCCCGTAACGGGTCGACATCTCGCGCAGAATAAGGGCTGTGATCGTGCGCGGCGAGGTCCAGCGGTGGGCTGTGCCCCGCCCCGGTTCCATCGCGTGCATTCCTGGGTCGGAGGAGGCAGACATATGCGCATCGTCTCGTTTTGGCCTGTGCGTGCCCGCCCGATTATGTAAGAAACAGATATGGAATTCAAATGCCTTCGGGTCGGAACAGGACGCGCATGACACAAGACGCAGATGCGAGCAAAGCAGGGGTCAAAACCGTGGACGGCGCAGAAAAGAAAGCCGGAGCATCCGGCCCGAAAAAACCGCGAAAACAGCCCGCGGCACAAGGTGGCAAACCCGCAAGACAGTCGAAACTGACCGCCGTTCCCAATCCGGGTCGGGTCGCAGCGCGGCGGCGACGCAAGCGGCGGCGGCAATCGGTGCTCAAAAAGCCGGTGCCGCAACCTCAGGTCACCGTACGACCGCTGGCACAGCCTGCCGCCATGAAGCAGCGTCACTGGGGGCTGATGCTGAGTTTTGTGCTGATCGTGCTGCTGCCGCTGGTCGGGTTGACCTATTATCTCTGGACACAGGCCGAGGACCAGTATTCCTCCACCACCGCCTTCACGGTGCGCTCGGAAGAAGGCGGGTCGGCCTCGGACCTGCTGGGCGGGTTTGCACAGTTTGCCGCCGGCAGCAGCACCGGCGTGGACAGCGATATCCTCTATGAATTCATCCAGAGCCAGGAAATCGTCGAGGCGATCGATGCCCGGCTTGATCTGCGCGCCCATTACGCGACCTATTGGCCGCGGGACTGGATGTTCTCGATCTGGCCTGATGCTACGCTTGAGGATCTCGTCTGGTTCTGGCAGCGGATCGTGCGGATCTCTTACGACCAGTCGACCGGGCTGATCGAATTGCGCGTGCTGGCCTTTGATCCCGATTTCGCGCAGCGCGTGGCAGAGGAAATCGTGCGCGAAAGCCAGGACATGATCAATGCGCTGAGTGATCAGGCCCGTGAGGATGCGATGCGCTATGCGCGCGAGGATCTGGACGAAACCATCATCCAGCTCAAAGCCGCGCGCGAGGCGCTGACCGAGTTTCGCACCCGCACCCGCATCGTCGATCCCGGGGCCGATATCCAGGGCCGCATGGGGGTGATGCACAATCTGCAGCAGGCGCTGGCCGAGGCGCTGATCGCCCATGATCTGCTGCGCGGCACCACGCTGGAGAACGACCCGCGCCTGACCAATGCGCAGCGCCGGATCGACGTGATCCGCGAACGCATCGCCGCCGAGCGGCAGACCTTCGCCTCTGACAGCACCGAACTGGGCGCGGTGGGCGAGGATTACCCCTCGCTGATCGCCGAATATGAAAGCCTCAGCGTTGACCGGCAGTTTGCCGAGGAAACCTACCGGGTGGCGCTGACCGCGCTGGACGTGGCGCGCGACAATGCCGCCCGTCAGAGCCGCTATCTGGCCACCTATATCAAGCCGACCTTCGCGCAGAGTTCGGAATTTCCGCGCCGTTTCATCCTGCTGGGACTGGCGGTGGTGTTCCTGGTGATGCTCTGGTCGATCCTGGCGCTGATCTATTACAGCATCCGGGACCGGGGTTGAGGGGCAGGGGCGTCATGTCGGAAAGAGCGGCGCCATGATCCGTTTCGAGAACCTGACCAAAAGCTTCCTGGTCCAGGGGCAGCGCCGGATTGTCATCGACAATCTCAACGCCACCCTGCCCACGGGAAAATCGCTGGCGCTGCTGGGGCGCAACGGGGCGGGCAAATCCACCCTGCTGCGGATGTTGGCCGGCACCATGCGCCCCGATAGCGGCCGCATCATCAGCGATGGCCGCATTTCCTGGCCGGTAGGGTTTGGCGGGTCGTTCCATGGCGATCTGACCGGCGCGCAGAATGTCCGCTTCATCGCCCGAATCTACGGCGTGGATACTGACAGCCTGCTGGCCTTTGTTGATGATTTCGCTGAGTTGGGGCGGTATTTTCATATGCCGGTGCGCAGCTATTCCAGCGGCATGAAGTCGCGGCTGACCTTCGGTGCCTCAATGGGCATCCGGTTCGACACCTATCTGGTGGATGAGGTGACGGCGGTGGGCGATGTTTCGTTTCGCCGTAAAAGCCGGGCTTTGTTTGCCGAACGCATGCGCACCTCCAGCGCGATTCTGGTCAGTCACGAGATGGGACAGTTGCGGGCGTTCTGTGATGCAGGGATCGTGCTGGCCGATGGCCGGATTTCTTATTTTGATGACCTGGAAGAGGCAATTGAACTCCATCATGAATTGATGCAATGAACCCCGAGTTGTGTTGGGTGCTGAGCCAGCGATCGAACCGAGACAAGGCTATTCAGCGATCTAACGGAAAATGGAACCCTCGTTTCAAGTGGCTGATAAGACATTGTTTAAAAGGCAGAAAAAAAATAAAACGCTCTATTTGCACATAGGCCATTTTAAGACAGGGACAACAGCGCTTCAGCTATTCCTAGAAAAGAATCGCTCGTTTCTGGCACTGAACGATGCGGAGTACGCCGAGTTTAAGAGGGTCCATTGCAAACATTCCGTTTTAGCTTTTTCAATCTATAAGGCAGCGGGGGTTGGCCAGCTCATGCATGGCTACGCCAAACCTGAGACGCCGCAGGAGCTTTGGTCGGGGCTATTTGATTACGTCAGATCCAGCAGGCGCTCGAAAGTTCTGGTCAGTTCAGAAGAGTTCATGCGGATGGGGGCCCATCCTAAAGCGATTGACATCCTGTCCGAAGTCGCCGCGATGGGATCGGATATCGACATCCGGATCATCGCCTATCTGCGCCAGCCGCAGGCGCATCTTCAGTCCTGGTATAACCAACTGGTCAAAATGGGCGAGCCGGTCCTCGATTTCGATGAAACCGTGTACGGGATCATGGAGGAGGTGCATTTCGATTACGGGCTTGCGCTGAAGCCATGGATCGATGTGTTTGGCCCCGAGGCCGTCACCGTGCGCCCGTATGTGGAAGGCAGCAAGGATTCCAAGGCGCTTTATGCGGATTTTCTGTCCGCTCTTGGGATCAGTTTGCCTGACACAGGGGTTCACTATCCCAAGCAAGATCCCAACCCAAGACTGTCGGCTGAAAAAATGGCGCTTGCGCAGATGATCCGAGGGGCAAACCTGCCAAAACCTGTGGCTGAATGGACGCAAAAACGGGCCTCAAAGCTGCTTGATACTCAGGATAGCCTGCATATCCGCCCGCCCATAACGCAGCAGGATATCGCGACCCGTGCCGAGGCTGGGCTTCAGCTTTTGCGCAGCCTGCCCGGGAATGCTGTGGATGTGGGCAGTTTCTGGAACGGGCTTACCCTCGACGAAGATCCGGCGCTGAAGGAAGCGCGGCAACTGACCAAATTCCTTTTGATGGAAATACATGCATTGCGGCAGCGTCTGAACAAGACGGAGATATCCTTCGAACAGCGAATAGAAGCGCTGGAAAACAGATTGAAACAAGATCTCAAAAAATGAAGATACTTTTTTACAATTGGGTCGATTATCGGGATGATGAAAAGCGCGGCGGCGGGGTGTCGGTTTATCTGCGCAATCTGATGACGGCGCTTGGGGCTCGCAAACAGGTCCAGCCGGTCTTTCTGTCCTCGGGCATCTCCTACGATCTTGTTGCAAGAAAGCCCCGCTGGGAGCGGATGCGGCACGGGCCGGAGGAAAACCGCGAAAACCGCTACGAGATCGTCAATTCCGGCGTGCTGTCACCGTCGCATCATTCCTTTGGCAACCCGGCGCAGCAGACGCATGCGCCGACGCGGGATGCGTTTTTCGACTTTGTCGAAAAGACCGGCCCTTATGACGTGATCCATTTTCACAATCTCGAAGGGCTTCCCGCGGATGTGCTGGAGATCAAGGCCCGGTGTCCGGATACGAAGGTGATCCTGTCGCTGCACAATTATTACCCGATCTGCCCGCAGGTGAACCTGTGGCATCAAGAAAAACGCGCCTGCAGCGATTTCGAGGATGGGGCCAAATGCGGCAGCTGTCTGATCCACAAACATGACGAACGGCTGGTCCGGGTGGCCAATGCGGTGGCGTACCGGTTGAAGCGCGCAGGCATCCGACCCGGTATGCGCAGTTTCGACCTGCTGTTCCACCGGCTATTCCGGATCGCGCATCGCACCGGTCGTCTTGTCGGTCGGCTGCAACGTGGTTTGCGCAAGACACCAACGGTGGCCAAGGCGCGCGCGTCCGGTTTCGTTGAGCGGCGCCAGGGATTTATCAATCAGATCAACGCCCATTGCGATCTCGTGCTGGGCGTCTCGGACCGGGTCTGCGAGATCGCGCGGAGCTACGGGGTGCGCCCCGAGATCCTGCATACCAGCTATATCGGCACCAAGCAGGCCGAAGCGTTTGTCGAGACCAAGCCTGCGGCGTCGCTCCCCAAGTCGAAGACCGCCCTGACGCTGGGGTTTCTGGGCTATATGCGCCGGGACAAAGGGTTCTTTTTCCTGCTGGACGCGCTGGAGGCGCTACCGCCCGAACTGGCCGCGCAGGTGCGTCTAGTGGTGGCGGCGCGCCGCGGCGAGGGCGAGGCGATGCGACGGCTGGAGCTGCTCAAGGTGCGGCTGGGCGGCGTGGCGCATCTGGATGGCTACAGCCATGACGGGCTGGACGATCTGCTGCGCGATGTGGATGTCGGGCTGATCCCGGTCCTGTGGGAGGACAACCTGCCCCAGGTCGCGATCGAGATGCATGCCCGCCACATCCCGCTGCTGACCAGCGATATGGGCGGCGCGCGCGAATTGGCGGGCTGCCCTGACATGGTGTTTGCCGCCGGTGACACCGACAGTTTCGCCGGTCGTATCCGCGCGCTGCTTGCGGGCGAGGTGGATATGGAGCGCTATTGGCAGCACGCCCATGCCCCGCAGACCATGACGGGGCATCTGGATGAGCTCAAGCGGCTCTATTCAGGGGAAAATGCCCCGAGTTTGCAGGCAGAACCGTCCGCCGTCAAAGCAGCCGCGCTTTGACGAATGCGCTGTCGGTCCAGGCAACGGACAGGTCCGGATCATAGATCCGGGCGCGTCCCTCCGAACTCAGAGCCAGATATTTCCGGTATTCCTCGGCATTGTTGAAATGCTGGCGGCGGGCCACTTCGGCCTGTGCCTTGCGACGGAAATCGGAATTATATTTGAAATGCCCGAACAGCAGTTCCCGTTCGGCAAGCCGCGCCCCGGCCACATAATGCAGCCCGGCCGAGAGCCGCAGGAAGGGGGAATATTTAAACAGCGCGATCTTCTGGGCCACGAAGAGTTCATTGCGCGATCCGGGGATCAGCCGGTGGCGCACGGCGGATGTCCAGGTCGGCGCGTTGGAATAGGGACCACGTCCAAAGGAGTGGCGCAGGAACGGCTCGCGATCGGTGAAACCGGCCTCAGCAAAGGGATCGCCGCTGGCGAAGGTGGCGGTGTCCAGATCGCCTTGGGGATACATGTCCAGCATGAAGATGCGCGCCGCCTCTGCATGTTCGAACGCGGGCTCCTGCAGCAGATCGGGCAGGCTTTGGCGTTGTGGCACCTGCCAGGTCAGCAACTCGTCCGCATCCGCGACCAGCGACCATTTCCCGGTGCGCAAATGCGCCATCAGCGCCTGTTGCCAGGCCACGCCGTAATGAGAGCGATTATAGTCCGTATCAACGGAGAACAGCGCCACATCGGGCTGCTCGACCAGGTATTCCAGCGTGCCGTCGGTCGAACAATTGTCAGCGATCAGAAAGCTTTCGACCCCTAACGCGCGATAGTGGGCGAGAAAATGCGGCAGCATGAACATTTCGTTGCGCATCGCCGCCACCACCGCCACCGGTGCCTCGCGGGCCGGGCCGAGCCGGGCGGCATCACTCACCATCTCCAGAGCGTTGGTCTGTTCGCCGAGACGGGCGCGTTGATAGCTGGGCCAGATCTTTTTTGGAAACAGGCCGGGCTCATCCAGGCGGCGGTCTGCCTCGACCTGCGTGGCGGAGTCATCCAGATGCACCAGTTTGACCGGAGCGGTCCGGCTGGCGTCAAAGCCGTTGAGCCAGCGCGATACCGCGATGCCGCCGGGCTGCGCGCGGCGGCGGATCGAGATATGGTAATCCTCGTTGGCGGGGGCGATGCCGCCCAGGGCCAGCAGATCGCCCACCAGCTTGTCCTCCATGAAGGACACCTGGATCAGGGCCTGGCCGGTCGTGCTCGCGGCGGCCTTCAGCAGGGCTGTCATGGCATGCCGGCTGAGCGCATATCCCGATCCGCCATCGCAATAGCTGGAGGGCTCGGGGGATTTGTCGAATTCCAGCCGCCCCCGGTCCGAGGTGGATTTGGTGCAATGCCAGGCCCGGTCCATCTGCCCCGCGCTTCGGGTCAGGGTGCGGCCGTAATAGTCGAATTTCCGAAAGCTCAGAGACTGGAAATACTCCTCGGGGTTGAGGAAGCAGTCATCGTCGATCTTCAGCATATGGGCAAAGGCGGTGTTGTCATGCACCCAGCGGATGGCGGTCAGGCTTTTCTGCGGCAGGCCCTCGTAATCATCCGGCGCATCCAGGTGCAGGATATCCCCCTCGATGGTGCCGTCCCCGTCGCCAGCAACGATCAGATAAGGTACGCCCAGTGCCTCCAGCCGCGAGAGCCAGCCCGCCCGCAATTGCGGAATGCGGCGGTCGAGATTGGCGCGGCACGAGATCACAAGAACCAAGGTGTCAAAGAGCGGATTGGCCGGCCCGAGCGGGAGGGCAGGGGGCACGTCCGCGGTGGCGGCAGAGATTTCCAATGCGGCGAGGCTGGCCGTTGCGGTGATCTGGCCCGCTGCTGCGCGTCGGCGCAGGGCGTGCAGGGGCATCGCCAGAGCCGGGGTTCGGGCCGGGTCCGCAGGATCGGATTTCTCTGTTTCAGCCCTGTGCAGAGCCTGTTTTAGCCAGGTTTGCAGACAATCTGCCGACATGTCTGCCCCGGCATCGAGCAGCCCGTTCAGCAGCCCCAGGGCCAGGCCCGCGCCGATCCAATGGGCGGCGGCATCGGTGAGCCGGTCGAGATCGGGCAACAGCGCGGCGCAGCCCTCCTTCGGGTCATCCCCGGCACGGGCGGTGGCCAGAAGCTCCATGGCGCGGCGGCTGGTGGTGCATTGCAGCGCATAATGCGGGGCCCTGTCGACAAGATCGGGCAGGCTCGCCCGGCTGAGGCGGACCGTTTCCTCCAGTGCCGGTTCCGCCGCGGGGCTATCCGGCGCCGCCAGGTGACGCAACGCCGCCTCGGTCGGATCAAGCCCGGCGCCCATCAGGGCGGCTACGGTTGGGGCCTCGGGGCCGGGCAGCCCGACCGGGCCGAACAGATCCCGCCGGATTCGCGGCGCGTCGGGGCAGCCGATACGGTCGAACAGGGCCAGCGCATCGGCCTGCGTCCCGGTCATGCTGCCGGAATTGGTCAGCACCGCAAACGCGTCCCGGGCCACGGTCAGCTGCGGCGAGATTGTAACGTCGCGCTCCGCGATCCGGGTCCAGAACAAGCAGGACATCCCATACGTTCGCAGCACCATCGTTTCGATCCAGGGGGTGAGGCGCGGGTTGAGGCGCGGACAATCGGCGATCAGCGCGATGGCGGTTTCAGTCAATTGGGCGCAGGGCGTTCTTTGCCAATAATCCCCGGCGCGCCGGTTCAGAAAGTTGAGAAAGGCGCTGATGATATTCTCGCGCTCGGCGTTGGTGACCTTCGGGTCGGCGAGGGCGGCGCGGATAGTCCAGGCCAGCGGCGGAGTCATGATCCAGCGCTCGGTCTCATTGACCAGTTGATTCAGAAGCTGGCAGAGCTCGTCGATCCGCAAATCCCGCAGCAGATAGGGCAGCAATCCGGAATTGAACCAGGCATCCTCGCCGGGTGGCACCGCGGCCATGTCGGTATGCGCCTGCGCGTGGGCATGCAGCAGATCGAAGGCATCGCGCCGACAGAACGGCTCGGCCAGCGCGGCGTAGAAGAGCGGGCGCATGGCTTCTGGTGGCGGTGCCAGCCCCTCCAGCAGCCGGGACAGGGCATCGGGGGTATCTGCCTTGTTCAGAGCCTGTGCAACCTCGGCCAGCATCTCTTGCAGCGTGGTATCTTCGGGCGCTGGCGTGGTCGACAGGGGCGGGTCATCGGGCTGGTCGCCTGGGTCCAGGAACCGGTCGAGGCCCAATTGATCGGCCAGGCGCATCAGCCTGTCGCGCAGCGGCGGTTCGAGCAGCGCGGCGATGCCGGAAAACCGTGCATGTTCGATGATCTGCGTGGCCAGCACCGGGTCTCCCGCCAGATCGCCGGTTTCCAGGGCGGCCTGCACCTGTGCGAGCAGCCCTGCCCGGTGCAGGACCTGTTGCGCGCGTACCGTATCCGCCTGCATGATCCGCACCGTCAGCGGGGCCTCGTCCGTGCAGCCCTGCCAGACCCGGCCCGGCAGAACCGACCACAGGGCCGTGCCGGCGGCATCTGTCGAAGTGATCAGCGCTGGCGCGGGCGAAAGGCCGTCGATTTCCAGGCGCAGCTCTCCGGGTTGATATTGGCGGTCCAGCCGCCCGCGCAGGTCCAGCCGCGGGGTCAGGGTCAGGCCCGGGCCTTCGACACCCTTATGTGTCATGTCGATCGTGCTGGCCTGGATTCCGCCCTGATAGTCGACGAGCGCGATCTGCCCCAGATCCGGAAAGCGCGGTCGCCCGATCCGGGCGCCGAAGCGAAAGATTCTTTGCCCGTTGAGAAACACGCTGATCCGGGGCGGGTCAAAGCGCAGCTCGACCCTGTTGCCATCGGGGTTGAGTGTCACCTGCTGGTGGATCTCCTTTTCCCAAGTGCCGTGCCCGTCACCCCGGCGGTTGCAGACCGCAAGGCCGCCCTCCTGGCGCAGCGACAGGTGAAACAGGATGCGCTGCCGGTCGGTGTCGAAAAACGAGATGTTGGCATAAGGGTGCCGGATGAAATCGGCGCGGTAGGACAGGGCGGAAAACCGGTTGGTGGAAAAGATGAGCATTCCGCTGGGGATCCTGGAGCAAATGATGGAGATTATGCTCCGTGTTTGCCCGGCGCGTGGGGCAGATGCAATGGCGTTTGTCGCCCTGATCCGGCCCGATGCCAGCCCGGATCAGGGCCGGGGTGCCGACGGTGTCACCAAGCCGTAGATTGCAGTGGAGAGATAGGGGTCGAACGGACCGGATTGCCACAACCAGCGGCGCTGGCGCAGTTCTCTGATTGCTTCAAACCGGAACCGGCTCCGCTGTTTCGGCGAGAGGTCGGAAAAGCTCCAAACTTCCCACAAAGCCCTTGTATAGAGCCGTTTTGCCCAATTTTTGGGCAAGGCATCCCGAATGTCCTGCGGCCAGCTCTCCCAGGCCTCGTCCAACATCTGGGCCAGGGCGGCAGGTGCGATCTGCGCGGTCCAGAGCTGGCGGCATTCCGCAGCTTCGGCGCTTTCTACGCCGGGCCAGGCGAAATAGAGCGCCTTGCGGGCGCTCAGCGTCGCGCCGATGCCGATCTGCCAATCCGACCGCGTCCCGCAGCCATAGCGCAGGCCATGGGCGTTCAGAAAGCTGCGGCGGAAGATCTTGGCAGTGGGGTAGCAATGCAGCGCCAGCGCCCGGTCGGCATTCAGGGGCAGGGGGCCGGTCTCGGGGGGCTCGGTTCCCAGCAGCGCCATATCGTGAAAGCCCTGATGCACCGGGCTGTCCTCCCGCCGGCCCATGTGGAATTGCGACAAGCCAAGATCGGCCGCATCGCGCAGCATGCTGTCGGTCCAGCGGGCCAGCGTATCGGGTAACAGCCTGTCACCGGCATCGGCAAAGACCACCAATTCGCCTTGCGCCTGGGTCAGCCCGGTGTTGCGGGCGGGGCCCGGCCCGGGCCTGTCGCTGCACAGCCCGCGCGGCTCGTGCAGCCCAGCCTCGCTGGCAAGAGCCGCCCCCCGCGCTGCTGTGGCTGCGTCATCAGCCACGATCAGGGTCTCGATCCCGGCCTGGCTTTGCTGCGCCAGTGTGGTGGCCGTGACGCGCAGCGGATCGTCCTGCCCATCCCACGGGATGATCACGCTGAGCGGGCAGGTGCCGGTCAGTTCCAGCGCCCAACTGGGTGGCCGTTCGGGGCCGGGCCGGGGTGGTAGACCTCGGGCGGCCAGCCAGTCCCGGGCAGCGGTCAGGAAACGGGTGCGGCGGTCGGGGTCGTGCAGGATGGTGCCGCGTTCGTAAAACAGCCGATGCGCGAGCCGGGCCAGCGCCTGTGTGCCGTCGGGTTTCTCCGGCCCCGCCATCAGGTCTGCCAGCGTGTCGAGCACCGTGATTTGGTCGAAGACTTGGTCGCTATCGCTGGTGGTGATCTGTCCGGCGCGCCCGCGGGTCTGCAGATAGAGCGGCTCAGGCAGATGCAGCAACGTCTGTGTCCGCGCCGCCGCGCGCAGGAAAAAGGCGTGATCCTCGTACCAGGTACCTTCGTCATAGTGCAGCCCCTCGATCAGCGAGCGGCGATAGAGCTTGTTCCAGGCCGAGGGGAAATGCGCGATCACCTCGTCCCAGGTACTCAGGGGCCAGAGGCATGGTCCGGCGTCCGGGTCCAGAACCGGCGCGTCATGGATGGTGGAATGGGTGTCACTGCCGCCATCGGCATACATGTTGCGCAGCCCGCAGGCGACCCAGTCGGCACCGCTTTGGGCAAGGGCGGCGTGCATGTGCTCCAGAAACTCGGGCGCATAGCGGTCATCGCCGTCGAGAAAGGCAATGAATGTGCCTTTTGCCTTGTTCAGACCCACATTCCGGGCCCCGGACAGCCCCCTGTTTTCCTGCTGGATCACCTGGAACCGCGTATCCTCACCGATGGCGGCGCGCAGCCGGGCGGGGCTGTCATCACTCGAGCCGTCATCGATGACGATCGCCTCGAAATCGGTGAAGCTCTGGTCGCGCAGGCTGGTCAGGCAGGCACCGATATGGTCCTGCACATTGTGGACCGGTACGATGACAGAGATCTGCGGTGACGTCATGAAAGGTCAGTGCCGGCGCCGGATCAGGTGCTGCACAGGAGCGACGGGAGCTCGGCGAGCCGCTCTTTCACCTGGCCGACGCCCTTGAACTGGCTGTACCTGTCGCGGGTTTTCTGATCGCCGCGCGTTCGAACCATGTCCATGATCTCGGTGGTCTGATCCGCGCTCAGCACCTGTCCGAGTCCGGCAAAAACCCGTTCAAGGCTCTGCCGCGCCACGGTTTCATCGGTTGCGTAAAGCTCTTCGAACGAAATCGGGATCGGGGTGGCTCCGGCGGCTTCCAGCGCGGTCCAGACCCGGTTCAGGCGGGTGTTTGCCATCGTCTCGTGGCGGATTGCGGCGTCAGCGTCCAGCGGGTCCTCCATGGCACCCGAGATGTCTTTGCCGGCGGTCGCCTGCGCCTGCCGGGGGCCCCAGGTGGAGGTTCTGCGGGCATATTCCCGGGACAGGATGCGTTCCAGCGGGTTGCGGCGATAGAGGAAGATATGGCTGTAGCCATGGGTCAGCGTGACCTCGGTCAGAACCTCATTGACCGGCCAGGGCACCAATTCGACGCAATGTTTGAAATTTGGGTGCTGGGCGCAGACCGCCCCGATATCCCGTCGCAGCGCGTCGGTGTCCTTGCTGCGTTTCCAGGCTTCGGTCAGGTGGCCCTGTTCCCGGCCGGGATTGAACGCTTCGTCCTGCAGTCTTGGGCAGTCGGACAGGTGGTTGAGGCAATTGTTGAAGTTTGTCCCGCCGGTTCGTTGCAGGGTCCAGATGACAAAGGGGGCCTGTATTCTGGGCAGTGTCATTGGGGGCCGTACTCCGATTTGGTTTTGTGGTTTGCGCCATGATCCTGCGGGGGCGGAAACGGGGTGGGCAGGTCAGGTGCGCGCATAGACATCCTCGTAGCGGATGATGTCATCCTCGCCCAGATAGGTGCCGGTCTGCACCTCGATCAGCACCATCGGCACCTTGCCGGGGTTCTCCATCCGGTGCACCGCGCCCAGCGGGATATAGACCGACTGGTTCTCGGTCACCAGCCGCACCTCGTCATCCACGGTGACCTTGGCGGTGCCTTCCACCACGATCCAATGCTCGGAGCGGTGATGGTGGCTCTGCAGCGACAGCGCCGCGCCGGGGGTTACATGGATGCGCTTGACCTGGAACCGCTCGCCCACCACCAGGCTTTCATACCAGCCCCAGGGGCGGTAATCGCGGGGCAGGGTCTCGGCCTGGGGCGCGCCCTTGGCTTTCAGTGCGGCGACGGCCTGCTTGACCTCCTGCGCGCGATCCTTATGGGCCACCAGCACCGCGTCGGGCATGGCCACGGCGATCACGTCGCTCAGCCCGATGCCGACCAGTGCCTGCGCGTCGGATTCGGCTCTGAGTAGGGTGTTTTCGCAGTCCAGCGCAGTGGAGGGGCCCGAGGTGACAACACCTGCCGCATCCGGTCCGCTGTCGCGCCAGACCGCATCCCAGCCGCCCAGATCGGACCAGGCCCCGCCATAGGGCATCACGGTCAGATTGTCGGATTTCTCCATCACCGCGTAATCGATCGAGATATCGTCGAGCGCCGCCCAGGGCTCGGGGGCCAGCCGGGTGAAGCCCAGATCACGCTCGGCCCCCTCAACAGCGGCGCGGGTGCCCGCCAGCATCTCGGGCGCGTGGGTTTCAAAGGCAGCGATCAGCGTGGTGGTCGAGAACAGGAAAATGCCCGCATTCCACAGGTGCTGCCCGCCCTCCAGCATGGCCTGCGCGGTGGCGGCGTCGGGCTTTTCGACAAACCCTTTCAGCACTTGCGGGGTCGGCGCGAAATCGGCATCCGGGGCCTCGGACAGTTCCAGCCAGCCATAGCCGGTTTCGGCCCGGTCGGGGCGGATGCCGAAGGTGACGATGCGGCCCGCTTCTGCGGCGGGCGCCGCCGCCTGCACCACGTCGCGAAACTGCGCGGCGTCAGGGATCACGTGATCGGCGGGGGCCACCAGCATCAGCGCACCGGGCGCGCGCGCCTCCAGCGCCAACGCGGCGGCCAGGATCGCGGGGGCGGTGTTGCGGCCCTCAGGTTCGATCAGGATGGCGGCGGGGGCGATTTCAACCGCCGCCAGCTGTTCGGTGACGATGAAGCGGAAATCGGACCCGGTGATTGCCATCGGCGCGGTAAAGCCCGGCCCCGAGAGTCTGCGCGCCGAGGCCTGGAACAGGCTTTCCGCGCCGGTCAATCGGGCGAATTGCTTGGGATAGCTTTTGCGCGAGAGCGGCCAGAGCCGCGTGCCCGACCCGCCACAAAGCAGCAGGGGATGAATATCCGGGGTCAGATCGTCGGTCATATGCTCAAAATCCCAAAAGCGTCGCGGGTATTACCGCCGGAATGTGTCCTGATTTGCAAGGAACCAGCGATAGGTCTCGGCCAATCCCTGCTCCAGCGTGACCCGTGCGCGCCAGCCCATATCGCTCAGCCGAGAGACATCCATCAGCTTGCGCGGGGTGCCGTCGGGCTTGGAGGGGTCGGTGGTGATCCGGCCCTGAAACCCGGTCACCTGGGCCACCATCTGGGCAAGCTCCAAAATGCTGACATCGCTGCCGGTGCCGACATTGATATGGCTCAACATAGGCTCTGTATTGGCGTCATAGACGTCTTTTGGCAGGTCGAGCACAAAGAGCGAGGCCTCGGCCATGTCGTCCACATGCAGAAACTCGCGGCGGGGCGTGCCGCTGCCCCAGATGCCGACCTCTTGTGCGCCATTCTGGGCGGCCTCGTGGAAGCGGCGGATCAGGGCGGGCAGCACATGAGAGTTCTCGGGGTGGAAATTGTCGCCCGGCCCGTAAAGATTGGTGGGCATGACCGAGCGGTAGTCGCGGCCATATTGCCGGTTGTAGCTTTCGCACAGCTTGATGCCTGCGATCTTGGCGATGGCATAAGGCTCGTTGGTGGGTTCCAGCGTGCCCGTCAGCAGCGCGTCCTCACCCATCGGCTGCGGCGCCAGTTTGGGGTAGATGCAGCTTGATCCCAGTTGCAGCAGGGTCTGCACGCCCGCCTCATGGGCGGCATGGATCACGTTGCACTGGATCATCAGATTGTCGCGGATGAATTCGGCCGGGTAGCTGTTATTGGCCACGATCCCGCCGACCTTTGCGGCGGCCAGCACCACCTGGTCGGGGCGCTCGGTCTGGAAAAAATCACGCACCTGCGCGCTGTCAATCAGATCCAGCTCGCCATGGGTGCGGGTGACCAGCTCCCGATCCTCGCCTGCCTCCCGGCGCGCCTGCAGCCTGCGCAGGATGGCGCCGCCCACCATGCCGCGATGGCCGGCCACATAGATCTTCATGGCGCTACCCCTCGACCGAGACCGGCACATCCATGCCGTGTTCTTTTAGCAGCGCGTGGCGGCGGGCGGTCTTGAGGTCCTCGCGCACCATCTCGGCGCACATCTCCTGCACGGTGATCTCGGGCTCCCAGCCCAGTTTCTGCTTGGCTTTCGAGGGATCGCCCAGCAGCGTTTCCACCTCTGCCGGGCGGAAATAGCGCGGGTCGATGCGCATGATCACGTCGCCCAGTTTGAGCGCTGACGCGCTGTCGCCCTCGATTGCGGTGACGGTGGCGATCTCATCAGTGCCCTCGCCGGAGAAGGCCAGCGTGACCCCCAGTTCAGCCGCCGACCAGGCGATGAACTGGCGCACCGAATATTGCTTGCCGGTGGCGATGACGAAATCTTCAGGGGCCTCCTGCTGCAGCATCATCCACTGCATGCGCACGTAATCCTTGGCATGGCCCCAGTCGCGCAAGGAGTCGATATTGCCCATATAGAGGCAGGTTTCCAAACCTTGCGCGATATTGGCCAGACCCCGCGTGATCTTGCGGGTCACAAAGGTTTCGCCGCGCCGCGGGCTCTCGTGATTGAAGAGAATGCCGTTGCAGGCATACATGTTGTAGGCTTCGCGGTAATTGACCGCGATCCAGTAGGAATAGAGCTTGGCCACCGCATAGGGCGAGCGCGGGTGGAACGGCGTGGTCTCGCGCTGGGGCGTTTCCTGCACCAGTCCGTACAGCTCCGAGGTCGAGGCTTGATAGAAGCGGGTTTTTTGCTCAAGCCCGAGAAAGCGGATCGCTTCCAGCAGGCGCAGCGTGCCCATCGCGTCCACATCGGCGGTGTATTCCGGGGCCTCGAAACTGACCGCCACATGGGATTGCGCGCCCAGGTTATAAACCTCGTCGGGCTCCACCTCGCGCATGATGCGGGTCAGGTTCGAACTGTCGCTCAGATCGCCGTAATGCAGGCGGAACCGGGCATGATCGGTCTGCGGGTCCTCATAGATGTGATCGACCCGCTGGGTGTTGAAAGACGAGGCGCGGCGCTTGATGCCATGCACCTCATAGCCCTTTTCCAACAGGAATTCGGCCAGATAAGACCCGTCCTGCCCGGTGACGCCGGTAATCAATGCCTTTTTGGTCATTCAGATCATCCTGTGTTGCGGCCGGATCGCGCGCCGAAAGCCCGGTCTTTGCCATTGCCTACATGCCCTACCGTCTCGGAGAGGGGCTTGCAACGGGCTAGGATGGGCCGGGATTTGCCGGGCCGGGCAGCCCTTTGGCGTGTTCCAGCGGCTTGGAAAAGATCGAGGCAACCGCCTCTTCATCATAGTCATAGCCGAGAAAGGCGAACAGCTCGGCGATCTTGGAATGATCGGCCACGTAATCGTCGTAATGCATCAGAATGGTCCGGTCCGATGACGCATCATACCGCGCGAAACGGTCGTCGCAGGCCCGGATCTTGGCCTTAGTCTTTTTCGGGTCCTGCCGGGCGAACCACCCCGATTTGGCCACATCCTCGACGTTGCGGGTGTTGAAGACGATTTTGGCGTCCGGAAAACTTTCCAGCAGGAAATCCATGTAGGTGGTGAACTGGAAATTGGTCATGCTGGTTGGTGCGTGCCGGATTTCCTTGAAGCCCAGTACGGTTTTTCCGTCATCCGGGCGCAGGACATGGCTTACGAAAGCATTGAGAAGGGTGTTGCGGTACAGGAGCGGTTGCAAATCGCCGGCCCCGTACCAGGGCTCATCCGGGTTCGATATCCGCCTGTTGCGCGACAATCTCTTGGTCTTGTTGACGGTGCGGATGGTCTGGTGCAGGTGAAACAGCGCGTTGTAGTTCTCACCGCGGATCTGCACGCCGTCCAGCGAGTTCAGCAGACTTTGCATCAAGGTCGACCCGGACCGGCCATAGGTCACGATGAAGAGATAGCTATAGTCCTTGTAATTCATGTGACCTCACTGGGTTGAACGCGACACCATACCGTTTTCAGAGCGGGGATTTGACAAAGGCCGGCATCGCGCTGCTCTCTGCCGCATGGGCCAGAAACGCCTGCGCGGTATCCAGCGCCTCGCGGATGGTCACATCCATGTCGAGATAGCGGTAGGTGCCCAACCGACCCACGAAGGTGACGCCGGGCGTCGCTTTGGCGAGCGCCACGTAATCGTTCAGCAGCGCTTTTTCCTCGACCAGCCGGATCGGGTAATAGGGGATGTCATCGGCGCCGCATTCGCGCGCATATTCGCGGTAGCAGACGGTGCCCTCATGGCTTTCCCAGGGGCTGAAATGCTTGTGCTCGGTGATCCTTGTATAGGGCGTGTCGCGGTCACCGTAATTCATCACCGCGCAGCCCTGGTAATCGCCTGTATCACTGAAGCGCTCGAAATCCAGCGTCCGGTAGCCCAGCCGCCCCAGCCGGTAGTCGAAATAGCCATCCAGCGGGCCGGAATAGAACACGTGGTCATAATCGGCGGCGGTATCGGGGTCGAACATCGTCTCCAGGTGTACGGTGATGCCGGGATGGTCCAGAATAGACTCTATCATGGGCGTATAGCCCTCTTCCGGCATGCCCTGGAAGCGGTGGAAGAAGTAGTTGTCATCATAGTTGAACCGCACCGGCAGGCGTTTGAGGATCGCGGCGGGCAACTCGGTGGGCGAACAGCCCCATTGCTTTTCGGTATAGCCCTTGAAGAAGGCCTCATAAAGGTCGGGGCCGACAAAACGCAGCGCCTGTTCCTCGAAACTCTGGGGATCGGTGATCGAGGTGTCGGCCTGGGTTTCCAGAAACGCCCGTGCCTCGTCCGGCCGCAACGTTTTGCCATAGAACTGATTGATCGTATGCAGGTTGATCGGCAGCGAATAGACCGCCCCCTGCGAGGTGGTTTTCACCCGATTCTTGTAGGGCAGGAAACGGGTGAAGGCATTGACGTAATTCCAGACCTCTTCATCGTCGGTGTGAAAGATGTGCGGGCCGTAGACATGCACCATCACACCGGTTTCCGCATCCCGTTCCGTGTGGCAGTTGCCACCAATATGGGAGCGTCCGTCAACGATGGTGATGCGATGGCCCTGCTCGGCCAGGTTGCGTCCGATCACGGCTCCGGACAGGCCGGCTCCGACGAGAAGTAGATCCATGAGAATGCACCGCGCGATGGTTGAAAAAGGGCGTCGCGGGGTTTCTCGCAGACCGGTTCGGGGAATTCAATACGTCACCCGATCCGGGGCCGACACCCGCCTTACGGGTGCAGGATTTTTCTTGCAGGTCGCAGGCGGGCTGCCGTTCAGAACCAGCGCCCGGTGGCTGTGGCGTGCACCGGCGCTGATGCGGCGGCACCGGCGGCGTTCCAGACCTTGAGCGTCACGCCGGTCGCGCTCAGATCGCCGCCTTCGGTCACCAGGCGTGGTGCCGTGGCGTGCCGGGCCAGGGCCTGAAGGCTGACAGAGGCTGCCGAGATGAACGTCGCAGGAAAGCTCCAAGTATGGCTTGAGGCTGCAGCGCTGAAAAAGCGGGTGCAGATCTGGGTGCCGTCAGCAAAGCGGACATAGTCGCCCTGACCCGAGGTACCGCGCTCGATCACGGCCCCGGTGGGCTGGCCCCCACTTTCCGAGACCGCTCCCAGAATCGTTGTCTGGTCATAGAGCTGCCGCCAACTGCCCCAGGAGCCGCCGGAATAGGTCCGGGTCCAGATGCCGTTATCGAAACTGTTGCGCCAGGCGGTCTGGCGGAGCAGCGCGGTATTGCTGCGCTCGATCCGGATGACGCCAAAACTGCTCTGCAATGCCGCAGGCAAGTTCTCGGCCCCTAGTGTAGAGCCTGTATATCGATAAGCACCAGCGGGCGTGTCGGTTGCGTCGATATCCGGAATCTGTGTGGCAGCTCCGGTTTCGCCCAACCCAAACGCGCCGGTTGCCAGCAGCCGCCCGGGCGTGGCATCGGCCGCATCCGTCTGCACCGCGCTGCCGGTGGCCTGGCCGGTGGCGCCGTCCAGGCGCAGCGCCTCGGTCCAGTTGGACCCGTCATCCGAGACCTTGACCGAAAACGCGTTCTGCCCGGCCAGCCCCATTTCCGCATGCCCGGTCCAGCCGGATTGGAACAGCAGGCTGGCCGTGTCGGAAACCGAGGCCTTGTTGACCTTCACCTGATGGCCCTGGCCCGCATGGCTGAGCAGCGTCGCCGGCGACTGGACCGCCAGCCGGTTTGTGGCGTCCGCGCTGGTGCCGATGCCGATCCGGTCGAGATCGTCGAGCGCGGGCTGCAGGGCGGTCCAGCCCGCGCCGTCCCAAATCACCACCTGTTCATCTGCCACATCCCAGGCCCGCCACCCGATCTGGGGTGCGATAAAGTGCCAGACCGCGTCGAGCCAGGCGGCCAGCATCCCGTCCTGCCCGGCCCAGGCACCGGTGGCGCCGGTTCCCAGACCATGGATATCTCCCTCCTGCGCTTGGGCCGGCGGAACGCTCGCGCCAGTTTGCTGCAACCGCAACTGCACCACGATGTCGAGGCGGCGCAGCGCCTCGTTATGGGTGACATGTTTCTGCGCCTGTGACGGTTGCAGGAATGGCAGCTCGAGATTCGGCGAATTCTGCGTCATGAAAGGGTCCCCTTGGTCCGAATAGACGGGCGCAGCCTGCCGTGATCGCGGTGAAACCCGGCCTAACCGGGGGGGCGGCCCGGTCACCGTCTGTTTACCTTTGTCGCGGGATTTCGTCTGTTTGCGTCGCGCCTGCCGTTATCGGCTGTTCAGTCGCGGGTCGGGGGGCTATGAAGCAGAAAACGGACTGAGCGGAGCGGATTTTGGATGTTGATCGGAATTGACAAGCGGTTTGTGTTCGTGGCCAGCACCAAGACCGCGTCAACCTCGCTGGAACAGGTCCTCAAACCGCATGCCGATATCTTTCGGAGCGGCTCGGCGCAGCGCAAGCATATCGGCCTGCCCGAGATCTTTCCGACCTATGATTTCCTGTTTTCCCAGCCTGGTTACAGTCCCGACAGCTTTTTCAAGTTCGGCGTGATGCGCGACCCGTTCGACTGGATCAACTCGTGGTATCGCTACCGCCTTGGCAACAAGGTCGAAAGCCCGCTGCCCGAAGGTATGAGCTTTGCCGATTTCTGGGCGCTCAAGGACTGGAACATTCTGCGCGGGAACGGCAGCAAGCACCTGCAGCGTGACATGTTTCTGGGCGGCGATGGCCAGCTCATGGCTGATGTGATCATTCCCTATGATCGCCTGGACGACATGTTCCGCGACATCTGCGCCGAGCTCGAAATGCCTGCGGGGCTGCCGCGTGCGAATGTCAGCCGGATTCGGGAGACCCAGAGCCTGCCGGACGGGCTGGAAGAGGAGGTGCGAGCCTTCTACGAGGAGGATTACAAGCTTTATGCGGAGCTGGATGCGATCAACGCCGAAGGCATGGCGCGGTTGCGTGCCGACCGCCGCGTGTTCCGCCCCGTGCAGACCGGTGGCGCTGCACCCGCATCCGCTGAGGTGGTGCCGGACGGGCATGTCTTCGTCTTCAGCTATTGCCCCGAGGCTGGCGGTTCGATCCAGACCCACCTGAACAATCGGCCCGGATTTTGCATCCGCGGTGAAAACAACGATGCGGCCCTGCATCTGATGCGTTCGAGAAATGCCATCGCAAATCACCCCGAGATGACCGCGCTGCGCCGGGCGGGCAAGAAGACCGCCGCGTCGGCGCGCTGTTATGGTGCCGAAAAGATGTTTCCGCGAGAATACGGCCGGGCCGTTGCTGCAACCTTCACGCAGAAAGTTCTCAAGCCCGAACCAAATTCCCGGATCGCCGGGTTCAGGTCCGGGCTGACACCTCGGGATACGGGCGTGCTGCGCCGCTATGTGACTTTCCTGTCGGAACATTTCGAAAATACCCGGATCGTGTTCGTGACCCGTCGCCACTCGGATGTGACGGGCCCTTCTCGAAACACTCCGGACCTTTTGGACAGCATCGACACATTTTACCGAAGCCATCGCGACGCGCATCCCGACCGGTGCCATCTGATCGATTACGATCTCTGGCCGTCGGACCCGCAGACCCAGAAAGATCTGACCGCCTTTCTTGGTGAGGGGTAAGGCGATTTGGCCCGCATCCAGGTGCAGGGATCTGGCGGATTTTAAGTGTTTCCTACGTAATATCCCCGATTTCGACAGAATTTGACCCCTGGCGGGCCTGACCGGCCTGCCATCCCGGACCCGGGTGATAGTTTCGGGGGCGGGGGAGATGGTCCTGCAATTCGACGGGCGGTTGTCCACGGGTCAGGAGGCGCTGGATGGTGATCTGCGCAGCCTGCATCTGGTAACCGGACCCGATGGCAATGTGCTTTACGCAGGCACCGGTCGACATGGCGGGCTCAGCACATATGCGCTGACACCGGATGCGGCAGCGCAGGTGGTGGATACGGTCGATTTCCGGACCCTGCCCGGAGGGGTGGCGGACACCCGGCTCGATATGCTGAAGATGCAGGGCCAGGACGTGCTGGTGTTTGGAACCGGCAGAGGCGGGGATCTTCTGTATTATACGCTGGAGCCGGATGCAGGTTTCGGCGCGCAGGGCGCGGTTGCGATCCCGGTCGCGGGGGTCGACAGCTGGGATGCGGGCGGTTCCATGCCGTATCTTTTTGCGCTTGATCGCGATGCCGGGGTTCTGAAAGCCTATGACACCGGCGGGGCCGGAGCGAGCCGGGCTGCACAGCGCAACGGTGCGGATTGGCAGCCGCCTGACGGAACGCTGGTGACCGCCTTGCCCGCTGGCGCGGGGGCGGTCGTGGTGGCGGCAGCGGGGGGGAACGCCTCGGAACTGGTCAGTTTCCGGATGTCGGGTCCGGGGGGCAGCTTGGTTGATGCCGGCCGCTCCGGAGCGGTGCACGGGGTGGGGTTTTCAACACCAACAGCGCTGGAAAGCGTCTCTGCACATGGGGAAAACTGGGTCATCGTTGCGGCAGCCGGCAGTGACACGCTCAGCGTGTTTCGGGTCAGCGCCGATGGTCAGCTGACCCCGGCCGATCATCTACTCGATACCGGAGAGACACGCTTTGGTGGCGTGCAGGCGCTGTCCGTGGTGCCGGTTGGCGAGCATGTGCTGGTCATTGCCGGTGGCGGCGATGACGGGCTGGCGGTGTTCTCGCTCCTGCCCAACGGACGGCTTGTGCATCTGCAGAGCATCGCTGATGCGCGGGGCCGGGGTCTGGGTGACGTCACTGCCATCGAGGCCGGGCTGGTTGGCGACGAGGTGCAGATCTTCGTGGCCTCCGAAAGCCTGCCCGGCCTGTCGCAGTTTTCCTGGAGCGTGGCCTCGCTTGGTCTGGCCCGCGAAGGCAGGGCGCCCCAATTGCAGGGGACCGCTGGTGAGGACGTGTTGCTGGCTGACGGTCCCGGGCCGGTCACGGTGACCGGTGGCGGCGGCGACGACATTCTGGTGGCGGGGACCGGTACAAGCGTTCTGCGGGGCGGGGCAGGGGGGGACCTCTTCGTTCTCGGACCCAGCGATGTGACCCAGCGCATCGTTGATTTCCAGCCGGGGCTGGACCGGCTGGACCTGTCGCATTTCCCGCTGCTCCGGTCGCCGTCGCAATTGAAAGTCACCCCGTTGCCGAACGGGGCGCTGCTCGAATTCCAGACTTCGCGGATCGTCATCACCAGCGCGTCCGGCGGGCCGCTGAAGCTGTCGGATTTCTGGCCGACGGGGCGGTTTTCCACCCCCGACCGGCTATTGACCGAGGCGATCCCGTATCCGAGAGAGATTCTGGGGTCCACCGCGGCCGATCGGCTCGGAGGTGGGACGGGTCATGATACGATCCGCGCCGCTGCCGGTGACGACGTGCTCTGGGGCAGGGCCGGAGCGGATCACCTGGATGGCGGGCTGGGTCAGGACCGTATCTGGGGCGGGACCGGCAATGACACCGTCATTGGTGGCAAAGGACAGGATACAATCGACGCCGGAGATGGCGTGAATGTCATATTCGCGGGACGTGGCAGCGATTTGGTTCGGGCAGGTGTCGGCGCAGACCTGATCAGGGGCGGCGGTGGCAATGACGGAATCCACGCGTCCGCAGGCAACGATACCGTTTGGGGTGGACATGGCAGCGATACGTTGGATGGCGGTGCTGGCCGGGACCGGTTGTATGCCGGGGACGGGGCTGACCTCCTGATCGGCGGTGATGGTGCCGACCATCTGGATGGTGGGTTCGGGCATGACGTGATCTGGGGGGGCAACGGTGCCGACACCATCCTTGGCGACTGGGGGCAGGATACGATCGGAGCGGGCGACGGCACGGATACGGTTTTTTCCGGTGGCGGTAACGATATGATCCGGGGGGGGAGGGGGAACGACCTGATCGGCGCCGGTGGTGGATGGGACAGAGTCTGGAGCGGCGAAGGTGCGGATACTGTCTGGGGCGGCGAAGGCAATGATACGCTGGACGGCGAAGCGGGCCGGGACCGATTGCTGGCCGGTCACGGTGCTGACGTCCTGAATGGCGGCGGCGATGGTGATTATCTGGATGGCGGTTGGGGGGATGACACGCTCTGGGGCGGTAGCGGTGATGACACCATACTCGGCGACTGGGGCCGGGATTTGATCGGAGCCGGGGACGGTGCGGACCGGGTCGACGGCGGCGGCGGTGGCGACCTGATCCGGGCGGGCGCGGGCGACGATACGATCAGCGGCGGCGGTGGGCCGGACGATCTCAGGGCCTCCGATGGGGCGGATGCCGTTTGGGGCGGGGATGGCAACGATACGCTGGATGGGGGCAGTGGCCATGACAATATCGGCGGCGGCAACAACCAGGATGTGATCCTTGGCGGCGATGGAAATGACACTCTGGCCGGAGGGGAAGGCGACGACGCGATATGGGGCATGAACGGGGCCGATCTTGCCCGGGGTGGCGACGGCAGCGACAGGATCGGCGGTGGGGCCGGACGGGATACGCTGAACGGTGGCGATGGGGCGGATACGCTCATCGGCGGCAGTCACGCCGACCAGCTGACCGGTATGGCCGGAGCTGATGTCTTTGTTTTTGGCCGGGGCCATGGCCGGGATAACATCACCGATTTCAGCCCGGGGCAGGATCGGATCGAATTCGGCGGCGGGATCGCTTTTTCGGACCTGACCATCCGCCAGATCGATGGCGGGACCGAGATCACAAGCGATCTCGGCACCATTCTGCTGGAGGGGGTCGCGCCTGATCAGCTCTCGTCCGGGGATTTCCTGTTCATCTGAAAAGCCCGGCGCGGGCTGTTGATGTTCGGACCTGTTTCTCGGCGCGCTAGAAGATGAAATCGCCCGCATCCAGCGCGCCCTCGGCAACGCCCGCCAGCGTCAGCGTGTTGCCCGCGCCATCGTCGATCACCGCTTCGGCGCCGCCCGACAGGTGGTTGGCCTGCAGATCGGCAAAGCCGGTGATCGAGCCCACGCCGCTCAGGTCGATCCGGTCGCCGGGCCCGAAACCGATCGCCTGATCGGCACCGCCCGAGAAAACCAGCACATCCGCATCGGCGCCGCCGCGCAACGTGTCGTTGCCCGCGCCGCCGAACAGGGTGTCGTTGCCCGCCTCGCCCCAGAGCGCGTCATTGCCGTTGCCGCCGCCCAGCGTATCCGCGCCGCTGCCGCCGAACAGGGTGTCGTTGCCGGTACCACCGGTGAGTTGGTCGTTGTCGAGGCCCGCGAACAGCCGGTCATTGCCGTTGCCACCCGCCAGATTGTCATTGCCGTTGCCGCCGCGCAGCGTGTCATTGCCGTCGCTGCCCGTCAGGGTGTCGCGTCCGTTCTGACCCAGCAGGCTGTCGCGGCCGCCCCCGCCGGTAAGCTGGTCGTTCCCGGCTTCGCCCCGCAGCGTATCGTTTCCGGCCCCGCCGATGAGGGAATCGTTTCCGCCCCCGCCGGTAAGCTGGTCATTGCTGTCGCCACCGGCCAGGCTGTCGGCGCCAAGGCCGCCCAACAGGGTATCCTGTCCGCCCTGGCCCAGGAGCGTGTCGTTGCCGTCCCCGCCGGTGAGATGGTCGTTCCCGGCTTCGCCCCGCAGCGTATCGGCTCCGGCCCCGCCGATGAGGGAATCGTTTCCGCCCCCGCCGGTGAGCCGATCGTTCCCGGCTTCGCCCCGCAGCGTATCGGCTCCGGTGCCGCCGATGAGGGAATCGTTTCCGCCCGAACCGGCAAGCAGGTCATTGCCGTCGCCACCGGCCAGGCTGTCGGCGCCATTGCCGCCGAACAGGGTGTCCCGTCCGCCATGGCCCAGAAGCGTGTCGTTGCCGTTGCCACCACGCAGCGTGTCATTGCCGCCAAGCCCCTCGATGCGGTCATTGCCGGCACCCCCATCGAAACTGTCGGCGCCGTTCGACCCGATGATGACGTCGTTTTCGCTGGAGGAGAAACTCAGCGCACTCAGCAGAATGTCCTTGTTGGGACCAAAGGGGCTGGAGCCGGGGGGGATGCCATAGCTCTGCAGCGCATTGTTCAGGAAATTGTTCCAGTCGTCCAAATTGTTGGGGCTCGGCAGCGCATCACCGCCAAGGCGGAAGAAATGCGCGGCATCGACCGTGCCATGCGGCGGGTGGTTCACCCCTTCTTCTTCCAGGATCAGGATCGTGGTGCTGCGCGCCACATTGCCGGCCGCCAGCCAGTTGATCTGAAAGATCTGGCTGTCCGGCCCTTCCGCGTCCGGGTCGAGGGTCTGACCGTTGAGGCGCAACTGGTCCAGGTCGATATCGATATCCACGAACAGGTCGTCCGGCGCCGTGCCGCCCGGTTCCAGCGGCAGGACGGTGTAGCGCAGTGAATTGGTACCGCTTGTGGGGACGAACTCGAGGCTGGCCCCGGCTTGGACGTCGACATCTGTGTCGGTTGCAGGATTGTTGAAAACAGAGAAGCCGGTTACGGAATAGGTCGTCATGGCAATATGCTCCCCAGAGTATGGTTGTTTTTCCGGTGTCTGCCCGATCATCGAGGTAAATTTTGGAGTTGTTTTTTGCCTGGGGCGGGCCGGAACGGTCAAAGAATTATACTGAATTAAACTATGCGGGCTGACGCTGGTCAACGCGTTTGACGTTGGCCGGTGTCAGCCCGGTTTGCTGTTGTTCCGATATGCTCGACGCTTCAGAAGATGAAGTCGCTCGTGTCGAGTGTTCCGGCGCCCGTGCCCACGAGCGTCATGGTGTTGCCCGCCCCGTCGTCGATCACCGCATCCACCGGTCCCGACAGGTGGTTGGCCTGCAGATCGGCGAAATCGGTGATCGCGCCCACGCCGCTCAGGTCGATCCGGTCGCCAGCCCCGAAGCCTATCACCTGGTCGTCCCCGGTCGAGAAGACCAGCACATCCGCATCCGCGCCGCCGCGCAGCGTGTCATTGCCCGCGCCGCCATCCAGCACATCCGCGCCAGCGCCGGCAAAGAAACTGTCATCGCCTGCGCCGCCGTTCAGCGTGTCTTCTCCGTTGCCGCCAAACAGGGTGTCGTTATCGGCCCCGGCCGAGAGTACGTCGTTGCCATCGCCGCCGCCCAGCGTGTCTTCTCCGCCGCCGCCGAAGATGGTGTCATTGCCGATCCCGGCGTTCAGCGAGTCGTCACCGTCATTACCGCCGAGAGTGTCATTGCCCGCGCCGCCGGTGATCTTGTCATCGTCCCGGCCCGCGAACAGCCGGTCATTGCCGTTGCCGCCGCCGAGCACGTCCTTGCCAGCGCCGCCATAGGCGACGTCGTTGCCCTCGCCGCCATAGAGCGTGTCGTTGCCGTTGCCGCCGCCCAGCGTGTCATTGCCGTCTTCGCCCCGCAGCAGATCGGCGCCGTCGCCAGCAAACAGCCGGTCCATCCCGTCGCCGCCTTCTAGCCGGTCCCCGCCGTCACCGCCTTGCAGCGTATCAGCCCCCGCACCGCCCTGTAGCGTGTCACGACCGCCTTCACCCTTCAGGAGATCATTGCCATTACCGCCATCGATCAGGTCATTGCCGCTTAGCCCGGCGATGTCGTCATTGCCGTCGCCACCTTCCAGCGTA
>NZ_JAVAMO010000025.1 GCF_030758345.1 Ruegeria discodermiae | reverse complement strand
GATTTTGGCAAAGCGGGCTCAACTGGGGCGCTCACGCCTAGTGCTGAGAGTCCGCAATGGTCCTTTCGCGCTGGTTACTATGGATAAAGTGGTATTGTTCGAATAGCGTTCCGACTGGCATAGTCGGCAAGGAAGCCAAACCGTGCGAGGTCGGGGCCGCTGAATGGCAAAAACCAAAGTGAACCTTATTGGTGCTGGTCGCGTAGGCCAAACTCTTCTCGGTCTTTTGCGACGCTCGCGCAGATACGCGGTTCAAGACATACTGAGTTCTCGCCTGAGTTCGGCGGAACATGCAGTCCAATTTGCTGGGACAGGTCGAGCGTTGGAGCACTACGCAGATCTGGCACCAGCCGAGCTTTGGATTTTGGCTGTGCCGGACTCTCAGATTTCAGTTGTAGCAGCAGAAATTGCAAAGGCCTTTGAATATCACGACCTCAACGAACCGCCGCCAGTGGTGTTTCACTGCAGTGGATTCTTCCCCGCAGATCAAATGGCGCCCCTTCAGAAACTAGGCTGGCGGCTCGCCAGCGTGCACCCGGCGCTGACATTCGCTGAGCCGGTAACCTCGATCCAACAATTCGAGGGAACGCTTTGTGGCGTCGAGGGTGAAAGCTCGGCGTTAGAGCTTGTAGAGGATTTCCTGGATGAGATCGGTGCAATCCCATTTCGGATCAACTCCGAGAGCAAAAGCCTCTATCATGCGGCCGCCGTGATCTCGAACAACTTCGCCGTGGTTTTGCAGGCGATTGCGCGTGAAGCCTGGGCTAAAGCAGGCGTGCCGGATGACATTGCAAAACAATTGAACACCAAGCTGCTTCAAGCGACCTGCGAGAACGTTGTTGCCTATGGGCCCTTGGGGGCACTTACAGGACCTGCGTCGCGAGGTGACACCTTTGTTGTCGCGCAACAAGGGAAAGATGTGGCCGCTTGGCACCCTGCGGCAGGGATCGTCTACAAAGAGTTGAGCCTGCTGGCTCAGAAACTGAAGACGGATGGTAAGACACAGGATGGAGTGGATTCCAAAGGCTAACCGTGCCCACACTTCAATCAGGCTGCGATCTGCGCGCCTTGTAGCCATGCAAAGAAGAGCAATTCATCTTGGTACGTTTACCACGGGCCAGCCGTTCGCGTTCTCGCGTGCTGCCTTTGTGGGCTGCTGCGGTGCCCGAGCGATTACAGGGCTTTCGTCAGGTGAGCCGAAATCCCTTTCTCCTGAAGTCGAAGTCACCTGCACTGGAAAACTGCCGATCCTTCCGCGTGGCGCGGTTTGGGATCAGAACCAGGCCGGCCGCGGTTGGATCTGTTGAAGAGGCTTGGGAGATTCGTCCCGCGTCGCGCCAGTTCATGCGGCGTGCAGCGAAAGTCGATCCACACCAGACCGGCCCTTGGTGCAGATCGCCGCGAAGGTATCAGGAGAGCCCGACCTGTACCTTGGATTTTTGTGCTGCGCGCGCACGCAGCGGGAAATTCGCTGCATTTGCAACCATCCAAGTGCTGTCATGCAGCGGAGGAACCGGCCATCGGTGCAAAGCGCAGCGAGAATACGAGAGGCAATTCAAGGGTCGCGGGACAAAACGTGCATTTGCTGAGCGACATCATATGGCTAGTTTTGGCGCTCTGAGGTCATATAAGCCATTGGTCATCATCGAAACTTGTTGACCACTGAAATTAAGACGATGGCGGCTGCAAATCCAATAAATTACCCCAATTGTAATGCAAGGACTAATTGGAAGTTACTAAGAATCTCGCGAGTGCTTCGCACGGTTACTCGAGCAACCGCATGCGTTCATGCGCCTGTTTCGCGTTGGGAAAACAAACCCTTCAGTACGAAATTTGCCGTACTGGGACTATGAGCGGAGGGAAGATCATAAACAATCGCTAACCTGCTAAGGGCCTTAACATCGACATCATGAGGCATTGGGGACATCGGATCGATGAAGAAGAACAATGCGTCGAGCACGCCTTCACAGATCATCGCACCAATCTGCTGATCTCCTCCTAAGGGACCGCTTTTGAGACAGGTCAGCTTCAGCTGTGGTGATGCCTCTAGAACTTTGGCCCCGGTCGTCCCGGTTGCGAATAGATCTGCTCCTTCTAGCAATGAAACATGTTGTCGAACCCATTCGACCAGGTCACCCTTCTTGGCGTCATGGGCGACCAGTGCCAGCCTGAGCGGTTTACCGGATAAATTGCTCAACAAAATCCGCCCCTAGTCACCGACCGGGATTGCAGGATTATTTGCTTGGATCGACTGCGGCAAGGGTCGTTCGGCATGCCAAATGCGCGGTCCATGTTGTCAGGTAACTCACAACGCGGCTCCAACACATTGCGTCTGGTTCGAGGAAGAAACGAACGGCGCGGAAGATGAAAGGACCAAGTTATGGCACTAGTAGATTCGGATCAGCCAACCAAGATTGTGGTCATGTTTGGCCCGCCCGGATCCGGCAAAGGTACTCAAGCGCGACGCCTGGCCGATGAATTGGGATACATCCAAATTTCGACAGGAGATCTGCTGCGTTCGGCGGTAGAAGCACAATCTACATTGGGTTTGATTGCAAAGGCGACGATGGAGGCCGGTGGGCTGGTAAGTGATGACATTGTACTTGCATTGTTGAAAGAGAGGTTGTCGGAGCCAGACGTTCAAGCGGGTGCGATCTTCGACGGGTACCCGCGCACAGTCAATCAAGCCAAGGCACTCGACCAATTACTAAAGCAGTCGGGCCAGCGAGTCGAAAAAGTAGTCGAACTTAAAGTCAAAGACGATGATCTTGTCGAAAGAATTACTGGAAGGCACACATGTGCAGACTGCGGTGAGGGGTATCATATCCGCTTTAAGAGGCCAAAATTGGAAGGTGTGTGTGATGTTTGTGGCGGTACAAGATTCAAGCGCAGGGCAGACGACACCGCCGAGACAGTTCGCACAAGGCTAAGCGAGTACTACGAGCAAACACTTCCTGTGCTTTCGTACTACGTGCCGAAAGGCGCAGTTAGTACACTGGATGGTGCTGACAGCGTCGATGAGGTCTTTGCCAACCTTCTTTCAGTAGTTTCTGCAAAATCGAGGGTAGATACGTGACTCGCGGCGTATGTCCCCAGCTGAAGGGCACGACATCATCGATATCCGGAAGCTGTATGGCAAAGCTGATGCCTTCCCACATGACCTTGGATTTACATCAACCGCATCATGTGAATCTTTACAGTTCAGTTTAGAGCCCGGCGAGGTCAACACCGGTGAATGGCCGGTTCGGTGAAGTCTGCTACGCCGCAGAACAAATCGCGCCAAACGGGCGCCGGCTTTCTGCGTCAGCAATAGCCGCAATTGCACAAGTCCGGTTTGTCCGCAATCTGTGAGTTAGCATGAACCTTGGTCTCGCATACGCAGCGAATGTCGCCTCTGACGGGCCGCACTGCAGCGACGGTGATCAAGGTCGAACGACGGCTATGGGCCGTCGCTGTCTGGCGCGGATCTGCTCGTAAAAAAGATTCTTCGCTTGCTACGACGTCAAATTACTAGAAGGTGCGATCCGATTGAACGTTCGCTCACCAATAATCCAGTTCGGTCTCATATTTCAGCGCCAGCCCGCTTATTGCGCATCGCTTTCACAATCGGCCAAGTGATGATCAGAAGAGTAGCAATTGCCAAGGCGGCCGAAAGCGGTCGGGTCAGAAGTTCGGTCGCGTCTCCCCGGCTGATCAATAATGCGCGGCGAACGCTTTGCTCCGCCATCGGGCCAAGGATCATGCCTAGAATGATTGGGGCCAGCGGTACGTTGAGCTTCTCAAGGAAGTACCCGGCGATGCCAGCCAGGAGCATGACCCAAAGATCAACCGGGCGACCGTTGATAACGTAAACGCCCACACACATTAGGATCAAGATAGATGGGACGAGCAAAACACCAGGAAGGCGCTGGAACTGCGCAAAGACGCGTGTTGCGACAGCACCTCCAAGCAGGAAAATCAGAAGAGAAGTGATTAGCATTTCCATCATGAACCCGCCGACCAGAACGGGATTCTGATGAAAGAGCTGCGGACCGGGTTGGAGCCCGTGGATGGTCAAAGCACTGAGAACTAAGGCAGCCACAACGTTTCCGGGGATGCCCAGCGACAATGCCGGGATCATTGATGCGGCGTTATCGGCGTTGTTTCCGCATTCTGCGGCCGCGACGCCTTGCGGATTTCCTTTGCCGAAACTCTCAGGGTCGTCGGAGGCATTCTTGGCAGCGTTGTAGCTGAGGAAGGCGGCAATATTGCCACCTGCACCGGGCAGAATACCAACGCTGATCCCGATACCAGAAGACCGAAGCCAGGTCGGGATCAGCTTCCGCCTTTCGCCCGGTTTGAACGGGACGTTTGTCAGTTTGAGCTGTGCAGCCGACAGCCCCTTGAGGTCGCACTTTTCAGCTAACTGCAAAACGGGCGGCAGAGCATAAAGGCCCACCAGAACAACGATCAGGTCGAGACCACCCAAAAGCCAAGTCTGATCGAAGGTATAGCGCGCCTGCCCTGACAGGTTGTCGATACCAATGGTGCCGATCAGCAGACCAAGCACCGCCGCCATCACTCCTTTGGCGGGGTCAGAACCCACCATCACGCCCACCGAAGCCATGCCAAATATCGCGATCCAGAAATATTCTGCCGGACCGAAGAACAGCGTGACACGAGCCAGAAGCGGCCCGACCGTCATCAAAGCAATCGCACTCGCGATGCCGCCCACAGCCGAAGACCAACATGCGATTTTCAACGCCTTTGCAGCCTCGCCCTTGTCGGCCATCGGAAAGCCGTCAAATGTTGTCGCAATCGAGGCTGGCGTACCGGGGATGCGCAACAGGATTGCCGGAATGGCACCGCCATACATCGACCCGTTATAAATGCCCGAAACCATCGCAAGGGCGACCAGCGGGTCCATTGAATAAGTCAGGGGAAGCAACAGTGCGATAGCCATAACCGGGTTCAATCCGGGCAAGGCCCCGATAAATACCCCCAAAAGCGTCGCACCGATCATGGCCACAATTGGCCAAACGGTCAGCACCTTGCTCAGCGCCTGTGTATAGAATTCCATCTCAGCCCCCCAGTCCTACCAGCGAAGGCAGAGCCCCGCGCGGAAGCGGCTTTTCCAGAAGCAGAGAAAAGACGAGGTAGATTATGCCCATGAAGACCGCAGCGACGATCAGAGCATAAAGGCCGCGCCGGTACCCCAGCGCGATGGGTAGCGCCAGCATTAACAGGAACGATGCCGGGTAAAATCCCAGTGGCACAATCAACGCCACATAGACGATGCCAAGCACAATCGTGACCAGCATCTGCGCGGGACCATCAACCAGTTTGCGTTCAGATGTTGTCCCCGCGCGCACAGCCTTCAGAACAACAGTTGCACCAAGAAGCGCCAGGATAATGCTCAGCACCATCGGGTAGATACCGCTGGCCCCGGTATATGAGGTCGCCATCCACGCGGCGGCGGCACCCAGCCCCATAAAGATGAGGCCAAGCACAATATCCTGACGCCGTTCCATCAGTTCGACAGTCCGAGGCTTTTGGACACCTCGGCCAATCCATCAAACTCGGCTTGCAGCCTGGCGCCCAAGTCGTCGCCTTTGACGATGTTCGGCACTTCGCCCTTGGTGGCAAGGAACTCAACATAGCTCGGGTCGTTCACCGAGCTCTCAATGACATCCGCTAGCTTTGCGACAATCGCGGGGTCCATATCTTTTGGCCCCAGAATTGCGCGCCACAAAAGTGTTTCTTTGTCTCCCATACCAAGCGCATCCAGACCGGACGCATTCGGCAATGCGGCGACGTCAGCAGCCGAGGTCACGATGGGGCAAGCTGCCTCGCCGCTTTCGACATAGGGCAATACGGTCGAGATCGACCCGCCATAGATGTCCACATGCCCGCCAAGGAAGTTTTGCAGCGTCTCGCCGGCGCCGCCGAACGGGATGGGAACCGCGTCAATACCCTTGGCCTGGAAAATGCGCTCGGCAGCCAACTGCATCGTGCCACCGATGCCATCATTGCCATACGTGTACTTTCCGGGGTTGGCCTCAAGCTCGGCCAGGAAACCGGCACCGTCCGTTGCCGGGAAATCGGTTTTGATACACAGCGTATACGCCGTCTCGGAGGTTGAGGCGATTGGGGTGAAGCTGTCCAGTGAATAGGCAACATTCTGCACCTGCGGCACGGTGGTCAGCGGGCTATTCCATGTCGCAAAAAGGGAATAACCGTCCGGCTTGGCCTGCATGAATTGCGATGCACCGACCGAGCCGCCACCGCCGCCAACATTTAGCACGGCAATCGAGGTTCCCAGCGCCTCTTCCAGCAGGATCGCCAGCTTGCGAGCACTGGTGTCGGTGCCACCGCCGGCGCCCGCCGGGATAGTCAACTCGATGGCGCGTTCGGGATATTCGGCAAAAATCGGCGTCGCCAGTGCGACAGAGGTCAATGCATAGATCATGGTTTTCTGGATGGTCATCTGGTCCTCCCTGGACAATCAGTTGTCAGTTGATCTCGCTGCGATAGCGGAATTGCGCCGCGCTCCCGCGGGCAATGCGCCATTCAACGGGCTTATGCTCGATGTCGAAGGCAGTTCTGTGAATGACCGCCAATGGATCACCTGTTTTCAGTCTCAACTGTTTGGCAACGGTTTCATCAGCCGAGCCAAAAGTCAGATCGTCGGTGGCGCGCTTTACCAGCACCCCAAACTGCTCGAAGTAAATCGGGTAAAGGAGCGGCCCCAGCGCATCTTCGCTTAGTGTTTCAAATCCGGCGAATAGTGACGCGGGGATATAAATCTCCTCGAACAAGACCGGCAGATCACTCAGGCTACGCACCCTGACGATCTTGATCACATCCTGCGTTCCCAGAGCTTCTGCGGCCTCTGTCGGGGCGGGTGCCCGTGTGCGGACGATCAGCTTGCTGGAGGGGATTGATAGCTGCGACCCATCCACCTCACGCCACTGAAAGAATCGGAACAAAGTCGCATCGAATGACGGTGCCTTGACATATGTACCCGAGCCTTGTCGCCGTTCCAGCAAACCTTCGCCAACAAGTCCGTCGATGCTTTTGCGTACGGTGCCGACCGACAGCCCATACTCCTTGGCCAGTTTTGCCTCGGACGGAATTGGTTGCTCTGCGGTCCACTCTCCGGCGGCGATCTGCGCAGCCAGTGTGTCACGCAGCCGAATATAGGCCGGAAGCCTGTCATCCGTGGTGTGAAATGGTGCCGACATCTCTTTCCTCCCAAGAATCCACTACCCCATGTTGACCTATATAGTCAACTAGTCATATATATGATTTAGGAGGCCCGCCAATGATCGACTTTGATTGCCATGCGCATGTCTACGAGCAATTCATTGCAGTTGAAGGTGCGCGTTATGTCCCTAACGCTTCGGCTCCATTGGACAAATGGCTAGAGCATCAGGTGACGCATGGCCTTTCCGGCGGTGTCATCGTACAGGTCAGCTTCTTGGGAACTGATAATTCCCAGCTTCTTTCGGCCCTTGCCGGACTGGACAAGTCGCGGTTTACCGGGGTCGCCGTGGTCCCAATCGATATCGGCGCGGAAGAGCTGGAATCACTGGTCGATCAAGGTATTCGCGGTGTGCGATGGAACCTGGTGCACGGCGCGGCCATTCCTGACTTCTGGTCAAAACCTGTTAGCGACTTTCTTGCGAAACTGCGCTCCCGGAACCTACATCTCGAAATTCATCTCGAAGGCCCCCGCTTGGCTGACATCCTCGACCCGCTAACGGATCAGGGCCTCAAAGTCGTAATCGATCACTTTGGATTGCCGTCAGAAGCTAACCCGCTGCGAGACCAGATGGTTACAGCGGTCAAATCCCTTCAGCGCGAAAATTTGTACATGAAATTCTCGGCACCTTACCGAACGCCGTTCGATCTAAACCCGCATGCCCACGAGTTACTATCGGCTTTGTCTGTGGATAGAGTAGTTTGGGGCAGTGACTGGCCACACACACAGCACGAAACCGTTGCTGATTTTTCTGGCTGCATTGAGTTTGGTCGGAGCCTATGGCCTGCCAGCGACAATAGTGCAGTCACATCACTCTACGGGCTGAAAAGGCTCCAGCGCGTTTAGACATGTCTAAACAAGCGGGCTTTCGCGCCCGGTGTCTAAATGCCTGCTCCAACCGCCGCATCCTGTGAAGGCGCCGAGTGTCCGTTATTAGCCGAAGTCGAAGATGGCTCAAAAAGTGGATCCCAAAAGCTGCACTTTTGCTAGCACGCCCTAAATCTTGACGCCTGGGTCGCGAACTGTGCTGACCAAGTTTGTGTCCGGAAGGAGTAATCGATTTTACTTCTAACCCCCAAAACCAGCCACCTCAGGAAGCCAAGTGGACAAAGGTGGGAATGCAAAGACGAAGATCAGACCCAAAAGCATTAGCACTGCATAGGGCAAGGCTCCTCGAATGACCTCCGACAATGGAGCTTTCGCAATGCCTTTGATTACAAAGAGATTCATCCCCACGGGAGGAGTGATCAACGCAAGTTCAAGGTTGATCATCAGCAAGATGCCATACCAAATTGGATCGATCCCCAGTGCCAGCATGACAGGAAAGACAATTGGTGTTGTGATCAGGATGATTGAGATGGTCTCAAGAAACATCCCCAACACGAGAATGAGCAGCATAACGGCTACGACAAACATGGCGGGGCTGAGGCCGATTGCTGTCACTTGTTCAACGATTTCGATGGGCAGCCGAATAATGGTTACGGCGTGACCAAACAGTGCCGCAGCCGCCAATATCATGAACAGCATCGCCGTTGTGCGCACTGTCTCAAAAGCGGTCACCCATAGGTCTCGCAAACCGAAATTGCGGTAGACAATTACGCTGATGAACAGCGCGTAAAGGCAGCCAATCGAAGCAGCCTCAGTAGCTGTAAAAATTCCAAGGTAGATCCCACCCAAAACCACCGGTGGCATCAACAAGGCCCAGATCGATTGAATCATACGTGCCCAGATAACGCCCATACCCGCAAATGGTTGAGAGACAACTGCGGCCCCAAACCCGGCGCTGGCCATCGCCCAAATCGCGAAAATGACAGCCATCATGATACCCGGCACCAACCCGGCCAGGAACAAAGCTCCGATCGAAGCTTCGGTTACGATGGCATAAAGAATAAGAGGCCCAGAGGGAGGGATGAGAATCCCGAGCGTACCGCCCGCTGCAATCACACCGTAGGAATAGCTCGGGCTGTAGTTAAAGCGCTTCATCTGCGGGATAGCCGTCGAGCCAATAGTAAGAGCCGTGGCAACAGAGGAACCTGAAATGGCTGCGAAAATGGTGCAGGATAGGATTGTGGCCACCCCAAGACCACCGCGCAAATGGCCGACCATCGCATTAGCTGCATCATACAGATCCTTAACCACACCAGCCCGGATCATCACATGTGCCATGAAGGCAAACATCGGTATGGCCGTCAAAAGACCGTTGTTCAGTTTGGCAAACACCGTATCAGCCGCGCTGTTCACGTTGCCTTCTGTCAGCATCATTATGATCAGCGATGTCAGACCGAGCCCGGCGAAAATTGGCATCCCCGTAAGCAAAAGGACAATCAGACCGGCTAAAATCAATAACGTCATCATAGTCGGCGCACCGTCAGAAGCGTGAAGATGCGAGCCAGCGCCGCAAGGATCAGAATGATCATGCCAACGAGAAGAAAGCACTGCGGAATCCACATCTGAACGCTCAGATATCCATCTGAATAAATGCCGAAGTCGTATGAAAACTGCACCATAATCACCGCGCTGTAGAGAATAGCCGCAGCGACCAAGATCACACCTATCATCCCCCAAATCTCGACCAACCATTGAGTTCGAGGACCAGCACGCTCAGTCAGCAGGTCAACTCCGAAATGTTCGCCGCGCAAAAGGACCTCGCCCGCTCCGAGTGCCACCATTGCCACGACGATAAAGCCGTTGAGTTCATCGGAAAAAGTGATCGGTGTGCCAAGGATATAGCGCATAAAGACGCTGTAGCTCACGACCCCGAATACAACTAGCACCAGCAACGCGGCGATACCTGCCCCAGATAACGTAACCAGACGCACCGCGCGCTCCACCCCTGAGACCGGCAAGGCCTCAGAGGTGTCAGTTTCATGACCCTGCTTCATGTCAGTTCGAAATTTGGCCGACCAGCTCAAGCAGCTTGACGCCGTCTTCACCGGTTGCGTCGCCAAACGATTTATCGAAAGCAGGTACCATGAGCGCTTTCCATGCGGCTTCTTCCTCAGGCGTCTGGAAATGCACTTTCATGCCATTGTCAGCCAGTTGATCGGGTGCTGCGGCAGATGCTTCTTCGGACGCGGCAACTGCCCATTCTGCCGCTTTGGCCCCCGCCTCGGCTATAGCGGCTTTCTGTGCATCCGTCAGACCATCATACCAAGCCGGGTTAAGGTAGCCGTGGAAGAACACACTAAAGAGCGGCACGACCGTCACATGGTCCTGGACTTCAAAGTATTTGCGCGAATAGGCGGCGGCAATATCGGTCATGCCCGCGTCGATCACACCGGTTGAGAGTGCTTCGTACACTTTCGAGCCAGACATCGCTGAAGGTGCTGCCCCCATGGCGACAAGCCCCTCATCCGCCACCGGGTTCAGGCCCCGGATCTTCACGCCTTCGAAATCTTCCGGATTGATCAGCGGCGATCCCTTTGACGTCAACGCTGTCATCCGTGTTGTGAACAGCCAGACCGCGTTCTGCACACCTTTTTCAAGCAGCTTCTGATCCAGAAATGCTGCGGCTTCACTATCCGGCCAAGCGGCGAGCGTCTCCGTATCAGTGACAGCATAGGGTTTCAGCGTAACGTTCATGATCGGCAGGGTCTTGCCCCATTGCGGGTTAATCGAGAATGCGCATTCAATGTTGCCCTTGGCTACCGAAGCGATGTTCTCGCGCGCGCCAACTAGGCTGTTGGCACCAAAGACCTGAACGTCGATTTCTCCGTTCGACAGGGTCTCAATCTCCTCGGCCCATTGGTCGATGACATTCGCGATATGGTGCCCAGGGGGTAATTGGTGGCTGCAGCGCATCTCGGTTGCTTCTGCGTGGGCCGTGCTACCTACGGATGTTGCGGCCAATAGCGCGGCCGCTGCTGTTCTGAAAATGTTCATGTTCTCCTCCACTTATTTAGCTTGTTGTTTATCGGGCACGCCAGCTGATCAGGCGCGGTGCTCCGGCGCGTGGCAACGCACCAAAGAGCTGTTCGTCGGGCATTTCGGACGAGGCGATCTCTCGCACAGACATCAGCTGTTCTAAGTCGATGCCGGTTGCAAAACCTTTACGTTCACAGAGATATACAAGGTCTTCAAAGACCACGTTCCCTGTTGCGCCGGGGGCAAAGGGGCAGCCTCCGAGGCCTGCCAGCGAGCCATCGATCACCCGGATACCTGCGTCTAGGGCGGCAGAGGCATTGACGATCCCCATTCCCCTTGTGTCGTGCAGGTGAATGCTCAGCGCAACGTCGCCCAGTTCGTTTTTCACACATTCAACAAGGTCTTGCACCTGATCTGGACCCGCAAATCCGACTGTGTCTGCAAGACCGATCATGTCCACACCCGCCTCCGCGCATGCGGCCGCGATGCGCACCACATCGTCCGGATCGACTTTGCCAGCAATCGAGCAACCGAACGCCATGGCGATGCCGACCTGTACCAAAGGTGAGGTTTCTGAGCCTCTTGCCAGTTCGACGGTTTTACCAACCAGAGCAATTGCTTCCTCACGTGTACGACGTGTGTTTGCCTGGCTATGTTCCTCGGTCGCCGAGACCACTGTGACGATTTCGCCGACCGGAGTTTGAACCGCGTCCGTCGCGCCGCGATCATTCAAGGCAAGCGCTGCCGAATGGACGTTAAGGCTGCGGCAAATGTCGATGATGTCCCGAACATCAGCGAATTGCGGCATAGCTTTTGCCGGAAGGAAAGAGCCAATCTCAAAGTGCCGAACACCCGCGGCACTTTCACGGCGCAACCATTCGGCCTTCGCTGCCGTTGAGGGATATCGTTGGACCATCTGCAGACCGTCGCGCAATCCGACTTCCCGCAATACGACCCTGTCGGGTGGGTATATTTCTGACAGGCGAGTCACGTTGAATTCCTATCCGCCGCGCCACTTGCAGCCGATATTTCCGAAGGTGACAGGCCAAGCTCTGAAAGCACGGTGTCAGTGTCATCGCCGACATCTGCGACATCGAGTGAAACCGGATGTGGAATCCCGCCATCAACTTCGATGGGCAAACCCGGAGCCCGGAACACCTGCCCACCAGCGTCGTGTGAGAGATGCAGACCGCCGGGGCGCAGGACATGTGGATCCTGATACATATCGGCAGGACGATTGATCGGCGAAAAGGGAATGCCCGAAGCTTCAAAAGTCTCGATCAGTTCAGGAAAATCGCGTTTGCCGATTGCTTCTGCAAAAAGGGGAAGTGTCCAGTTCCGCGCTTCGATCTGGTCCATCTTTGTCTGAAGCCGGTTATCCTCCAGCAAATGCTCTAAGCTGATTGCTTTGCACAATATTTGCCAATGGCCCTCAGTGACAGCACCCACAAAGATCTGACGATTGTCCCGCGTGTCGAAGATGTCGTAGACCGGCCAGGAAAATTCCCGCTCGGGCATAGGGGCCGGTTCGTGTCCGTCCAGATCGAATTGCACCATGTGTTGCATGACAAGCATTAGGCAATTCTCGAACAGGCCAATGCGTATCGTCCGACCCTCTCCGGATTCTTGCCGCTCCAACAACGCGCCGAGAACTGCAAGAGCGCCGAAGACCCCACCCATGATGTCATTTGCAGAAGAGCCAATGCGCAAGGGACGACCCGTTGGGCCAGTCATATAGGCCATTCCGGTCATCATCTGAACCACCTCGTCCATTGCCGTTCGGTCCTGATAGGGACCATGCAGGAAGCCCTTGCAGGATGCGATGATCAAATTGGGGTACTTACCTCGCAACGCGGAGGGCGCAAATCCCATCTTGGCAAGTGACTGGTCGCGGAAGTTCTCAACGAAAACATCGGCGGTTGCCAGAAGCTGATCCAGCGCCGACGTTCCGGCCTCGGACTTTAGATCTAAGGTAATTGAACGCTTGCCGCGATTGAAACTTGGGAAGAACCCCCGCCCCATTCCGGTTAGGTGCCGTGTTTTGTCCCCCGCAGGGGGCTCAACCTTGATCACGTCAGCACCAAGATAGGCAAGGACCTGACCGCAACTTGGCCCCATAATCATGTGGGTCATTTCAACGACGCGGATGCCCCGCAAAGGCCTGAAATCGTCTGACACCATGTATGCTCCGGTTGGACTTGCGTTAACCAAAGCTAACCGATCGGTATGCTTTGCAAAATTTCAATGTTAATAAGGCTGCTTTCTGATATTGAGAAAGCATGGACAGCAGGCAACTCCGATACTTTGCTGCGATCTTTGAGGAAGGCGCGTTGGCTCGTGCTGCTGATCGGGAAAGGGTCGCTGTGTCTGCATTAAGCAGGCATCTGTCCAATCTCGAAGCCGAACTTGGTACGCAGCTATTTGAGAGATTGCCAAGGGGCGTGCGGCCGACAGCATCTGGTGCTCGATTATATGAACACGCGCGTGCGATCCTGCGATCCATGCAAGCCGCCAGCACCGATATCCGAGAAACTGAGAATGAGGTCGCGGGTGAGATTTCGGTTGGCTTTGCACATTCGGCTGTCAAAGCTATTGGCGTGCCCCTGGTACAGCGTGTTTCACAAGACTATCCGAACCTACGCCTGCATCTTTCTGAGATCTTTTCCGGGTCTACCGCCCAACAGCTTGCGTCTTCGGAGGTCGATTTGACCCTAACCTACAACCAACTTCCTGACGCGCGTTTCAGGTTCCAACCGGTCTTGGAAGAGGAGTTGGTTCTGGTGGGTCGGCCAGATGTTATCGGTGGAACCGATGCAATCAGTTTTGAGGCACTGCTGGACTTACCGTTGATAATTCTTCGCCAAGGCCTGTACACCCGAGCTGTGATGGACGACCCTTCCCTACTCAGGCGGATCGAAGAGAACGCGCAGTTCCAAATAAACTCGATCTCCGCAATCAGCGGATCCCTTCTGTCTGGCATCGGTTGCATCGTGGGCACCGAGTTTATTCTGAAAGAACACATTGACGCGGGCGCATTGGCGACGCGTCCGATTATCAAGCCAAAACTCAATCGCACGCTCTACATAGGAGATTTAAGTGATCGTCCGGCGACTTTTGCCTTCGAAGCTGTGCGTCGGCTCTGTATTGAACTTACAGTTGAAGCAGTGGAGGCGCGACAATGGAAAGCGACGCTGACGAGTTAGTCGCATGACATTGTCATGAGTTCGAAGCAGTAGTTCGCTGCCAATCGTTTTGCTAATCGCCATAGTGCTATGTGAACCTAGATCGCACAATCGGAACGACGCTGACTTTTGTCCGCAACGCAGATTCCTCGGCGCTGGTCAATTAACACTGATTGTCAACGTCCGCTTACCGGAATCTGCATTACGGCGTAGCGAGTTGCAGTGAAGGTCGGCTTTGGGCCGTCAACGATGGCTTGTCACCTCAAGGAACGCGGAGATGCTTTGCTCTGTTCAAGGACTGCCTCTAAAGCGACTTGCTCACTCGTCAGGACGCAGCGAATGTCATGTGTGGATGGCGCCCGCATAGCAAGAAGAAAATGGATGGTGCGCACCGTTTCAGAAGCGGTCTTGTGTCCGGCCTGTTTGCGCGGTGCACTTGACCGCTGGCCCTGATGGGATCCGCAGATCAGGTTCCCAACTGCTTTGCGGACAGCTACGCCCGTGACATTCGGCGGAGTGTCCTGATCATTGCGGCTGAAATGTGCTCCATCACATCATTGGTCTTGCTATCTCGTTGTTAACGTTATTGGTCAGGCGGCGTGCGGTCGGTAATGCGGGCTGCCGATGCGGCATCCGAGCGGTGCCCTCGATGTCCCTTTTGGGCCGGCTTCGTTTCAGCATCACAGCAGCTTGGCCTGGCATAAAAGGGAAGAACCCCAATCTTTATCGGCGGGACGCTCAAGGCAACTTGATCTACAAGCCTGCCTACAACCGAGACAGCCCCATGGGTTGGCAGGTTGATCACATCTGGCCAAGGTCAAAAGGTGGCTCAGATGCGCGGCGTAATCTTCAAGCTCTTCAAACTGGCGCAAACAAGCGCAAATCGAACAAGACGCCGAGAAGGGCGAAGGCATCGTCTCGGAAGCGCCGATGGTAATCCAACTTACTGTTCCCACGCACTATGCCTAGGTCTTCAAGATGAGATTCGCGCTTTCCGGAGATGTACGACTAGAAGCCACTCCTGGCGCCGTTGGGCTCTGCCCTGGGTGCGGAGCACAGCTCATCGCGAAGTGCGGCTCAAAGAAAGTCTGGCATTGGCCCCATCAGGGTCAACGCCACTGTGATGAGTGGTGGGAGCCTGAAACCGATTGGCACAGATCGTGGAAGAACTATTTTCCTTCTGATTGGCAGGAGATACCCGCCCGAGACAATGCTGGCGAGTTGCATATTGCCGACATCAAGGTTCCAGATGGTCTTGTGGTCGAGGTTCAGCATTCCGCCATTAAAACAGCGGAAGCTAAGAAACGCACTCTGTTTCATGCGCCGATGATTTGGGTAGTTGACGGTCTGAGACGCAAGACTGACAAGACCCAGTTCGAAAAAGCACTCGGGTCTGAATTTTGGAGACGGCCTGAAAAACCGGCTCTTTCGCGACTGTCTCCTTACGACGTGCGCCTAGTTGAGGAATGGTTCGATCTTAGGGTCATAGTCGCCTTTGATTTCGGTGGAGAAGATGTCTGGCTCATGAGCGCGCGCGATTGGGCATGCGGATTCGGGTTTTGGTATGAGAAAGAGGCTCTCGTGGCGAATATTCGTGAACGCACCGATATCCCATTTATCTTTACCGAGCATAAGAACCGCAGAGGCAAGGTGATGAAGCGCACGCACTCGATCCCTTACTCGTTGCCCGAAAAGCACGGCGAGCCAAAGTAGCTCGACTACATCTATGGCAATTCGAATGTCGGCAAAGCTGGCTGCGACTGCAGCATCCGGACTTCCCGTCCAATGTCCGCAATGGGCCGTGTGAGCCACTAAGTTTGAACTTTTGGTTTCCTCACTGGCGGTCTCATCATCAAGCGTTTGTGGCTTGACTTAAACGGCCGACTCGCCCTCGGTTGAGAGATGCTAGGCAACATATTCCCAACTATTGTCGCATCTGCCTGTCTCTTGGCTACGCCCGCCGCATCTAATGTGATGGAAGTCGATCTAGAGCTAGTTCTTCTGGTCGATGTCTCTCGGTCAATGACGGAACGTGAACTCGAGATTCAACGCCAGGGATATGCAGCGGCTCTAAGGTCGGACGAGGTCTTCGCCGCTGTTCAGTCGGGCCTATTACAACGAGTAGCTTTGACATACGTTGAGTGGGCTGGCATGCAAGAAGTGATTGTTGACTGGAGACTTCTGGAAACGCGCGCTGATCTGGAAGAGATTGCACGTTTGCTCACCACCAATTTCGATCCCGCTCTGCGCAGGACTTCGATCTCTGAGGCGCTGATCTTCGGGGCGGCGATGATTGAAGGAAACGATTTCGAAGGCCTGCGCAAGATTATCGACGTGTCAGGCGACGGGCCCAACAACCAAGGTCGCCCAGTATTGCGGGCCCGCGAAACGGTGTTGTCGAAATCGATCATCATAAACGGTTTACCGCTGATGACCCGAGAAGGCATGGGCAGCCAGTGGCACCTCGACGATCTTGATGTTTACTACCAGAACTGCGTGACGGGCGGTCCTGGTTCTTTTGTAATCCCGGTGCTTGACTGGCAGGATTTCGCAGAGGCCGTGCGCCGAAAACTGGTGCTGGAAATCGCGTCAGTGCCGCTGCTCGAACAGATGCTATCTGCGCAATACACACCGGTCAGCGCCTATGACTGCTTGATCGGAGAGAAAATCTGGGAGCGGAACCAACAAATCTGGAACGAACCCTGACGAAAAACGCTTTGGTCGGTATTGCCAAGTTGTTGACCCGAGCAATTGAGGTATTGGCGAAGACAGGATCAAGCGGTCATTTCAGCAGTGTAATCGTCCCAGAGGTTGAATGCGTCGGAACGAGCGTGGCGGTATGAGTTTGCGGTGAGTTGATATCGGCGGGGGCGGAAGACCAGGTTGATCTGGTCATGCGCAGACAGAAATCTCTGAGCCTGTAGGTGAGACTTGCACCGGCCCATTATCTTTTCTCGTTTGCGGGTTGGTCGGTGCGACACTTCGATAGCGTTATTCAGACCTTTGTGGGCACGATGATCAGCCTCTGGTGCCAGTATCTTGATCGGCTTGACATAGCTGCGCAACTTGTCGGTGATGACGACCCTGGGTTCGCCAAACTTGGCAACCAACCCGTTGAAAAAGCGCTTTGCAGCTTTAGCATTTCGGCGCGTTTGCACGAGAATGTCGAGCACGTCGCCATTTGCGGCGATCGCCCGCCACAACCAGTGTTTCTTGCCACGGATCATTATCATGACTTCGTCCATGTGCCACTTGTCATTCGGTCGTGGACGATCCCGTCTGATGCAATCGGCAAAGTGTCGACCAAAGCGACTGACCCATAGCCGAACTGCTTCCCGGCTGACGATCACGCCTCGCGCAGCCAACAGATCCTCAACGTCAGCTGTGCTCAACGCAAAGCGATGGTAAGCCCAGACCGCGTAAGCAATGATTTCACGAGGAAAGCGAAAACCCTTCAGGCGTGGCATGATCGTTGGGATATTCATTAGCGCGACATAGCTGGATCACTCAGCCTGAACAACTTGGCAATACCTCGGCAGGTTCGGGACCTTTCTAGCTTTGTTCCGGTCGAAGCGGTGACCCTGTCACGACGGTTTCATATTTCTGTCGAGGCCATAAATGCCGCATTTGGTGAAGATGCTGATCGAAAAGTCTGGATTCGAAACCTATGAGTGCATTCAAGCGGCCTTCGATAAAATTTCCGACCGCTCAAGATTGAACGTAAGGATCAACTGCCTGCTCTTGGACGTGGCAGGTCACTAGTTGTGCTCGGCGCCAGCTCTGGCATAGACCGGGCGTTGGCAATTGCGATGGCTGGAACAGATTCAGGCGCGGTGAGCGCCGCAGGAACCCATTGCAGACGCTTGTGAAGCGAAGATTATGCGTGAAACATCGGGCAAGTACCCGCATCTGACCAACGACCCGAACAGCTATCCGCGCCAACTCAACCGGCTCTCCGGCGCAATCCGCCGCCTGCAACCGCCCCTGCGCCGGACGGGCGTGACCATCGCCTTCGAACGGCACGGACATGCAGGCGAATGCACTTTCAAGATAGAAAGTGCCTGATCTATTGTCAGCAACACAAAACACTTACAATGCTGACGATCAAATCGGGAGTTCCAAGGTCAGAAGATGAAATCGCCGGCATCAAGCACACCCTCGGCCACGCCCACGAGTGTCATCGTGTTGCCCACGCCATCGCCAATCACCGCATCTGCGCCACCTGAAAGATGGTTGGCCTGGAGATCCGCAAAATCGGTAATCTCCGAAACCCCGCTCAGGTCGATCCGGTCGCCGGGACCAAAACCGATCACCTGATCTTCGCCGCTCGAGAAGACCAGCACATCCGCATCTGCACCGCCACGCAACGTGTCATTGCCCGCTCCACCATTCAACAAATCAGCGCCGTTGCCGCCATAGATCGTATCATGGCCGCCACCGCCATTGATGGTGTCGTTTCCATTGCCACCATAAACTATGTCCCGACCAAACTGATCATTCTGCGCTTCATCGTTGAACACGTCATTGCCGTTGCCCATAAAGATCGTGTCGCGCCCCAAACCACCCCAAATGTGGTCATCGCCATCGCCACCTTTAATCGTGTCATCTTGGTTCCCGCCGTAGAGCGTGTCATTCCCTGTGCCACCGCTTACCAGGTCTGCGCCGTCATTGCCTCGAAACTCATCATGGCCACCGCCACCGTTGATCGTGTCGTTGCCAATTCCGCCGAAAACCTTGTCCCGCCCAAACTGATCGTTCTGCGCTTCATCGTTGAACACATCATTGCCATCGCCCATGAAGATATTGTCGCGTCCGAGACCGCCCCAGATGCGATCATCACCGTCATCACCGTAGATCGTATCGTTCTGATTGCCGCCATGGAGTGTGTCATTTCCAAGGCCACCGTTTACCTTGTCTGCGCCGCCATCACCTCGAAACTCATCATTGCCGCCACCGCCATTGATCGTATCATTCCCGCTTCCGGCATAGACCGTATCGCGCCCGAATTGGTCGTTTTGCGCTTCATCGTTGAACACATCGTTGCCATTGCCCATGAAGATGTCGTCGCGTCCGAGACCGCCCCAGATGCGATCGTGACCATTTCCACCGTGGATCGTGTCGTTCTGGTTCCCGCCATAGAGTGTGTCGTTCCCTACGCCACCGCTTACTTGGTCTGCGCCGTCATTGCCTCGAAACTCGTCATGTCCGCCGCCGCCATTGATCGTGTCATTCCCGCTCCCGCCGTAAACCTTGTCACCGCCGAACTGATCGTTTTGAGCATCATCGTTGAACACATCGTTGCCATCGCCCAGATACGCCTTATCGCGCCCCAGACCGCCCCAGATGCGGTCGTCGCCGTCACCACCGTCAAGCTTATCGTCCTGATTGCCGCCATATAGGGTGTCATCGCCGGCACCGCCTTGCAGCGTATCAGCCCCCGCACCGCCCTGTAGCGTGTCGCGGCCGCCTTCGCCCTGCAGCAGGTCATGACCATTGCCACCATCGATCAGATCATTGCCGCTGAGCCCGGCGATGTCGTCATTACCGTCGCCACCTTCCAGCGTGTCGTTGCCATTGGCACCACCGTCGATGGTATCCCGTCCGCCCCGGCCCTCGATCCGGTTGTTCTGACCATTTCTGCCGGTCAGGTCGTCATGCCCGTCGCGCGAGCCGCGCACATGTTCAATATTGCTGATCGTATGGGTGAAGGCCTCACCCCGCCATGTGCCGGTGGCGGTGCCCGTGTTCAGATCCAGCGTCACCGCCTCGACCCCGGTCCGGTCATAGCGCAGCAGATCAAAGCCGCCAGCGCCATTGACCGTGTCATTGCCGGCTTTAAGAATGAACTGGTTGTCCTGATTGTTGCCGAGAACCGAGTCAGCGAGCATAGTCATATGCACAGAACTCAGGTTTGCGACGCCGTTTATCTTGTCAGTCATCCCATGCCCGTCATCGCTCACGATGCCGGTGGTGAGGTCGATGGTGACGCCATTTGTTATCTGCCAATCATCAAACGCCAGACGTATATGCCCGTTGCTGGCTTTCAGATTGAACGTGTCATTGCCAGCATATGTCCTGATGACAAGGAAACCTCCCGCGCCCGCCGTGGCCGTATAGGTATCGTCGTGGACAGTGCCGTCGATCACCAGGCCGCCGATTTCGGTCGGTAGCGGCACGCTTACATCCACCAGCTCGGCCGAGCCGTTGGCGCCTTTGTTGATGTAACCGGTATTTGCGGTGCCATTGATCCAGACCCTGACACCCGCATCCAGATCCCAAAGTTGGACAGAGGCCTGACCAGTGATCATGTCTGAGAAGACAATCGTGTCGTGACCCGTACCGGGCCGGATCGCATCCACATTGGAGTTGTCTCCTGGTTCGAGATAGTCGTTCCCAGAACCGCCAACGATTGTGTCGTTTCCAAGCCCTCCGCGAAGCGTGTCATTGCCATCGCCGCCATACAGTTCGTTGTCGTGAGAGTTGCCGATCAAGAGATCGTCTCCCACACCGCTGTCTGCGTTTTCGATCACGCTGCCCGGCGCGATGGCTAAGTTGAGACTCAGCCCGGCTATGCTCGAAAACTCACCCTCTCGTAGATCGATGACCTGGTCCGCGTTGGTGTCGTAGAATGAAAACCAATCAATGCCACCGCTGTCCTGAACCGTAAAGAAACGTGGCACATCTTCATGGGTCACCTTGACATCGCCGGACTGCCACCAGAACACATAGTCGGTATCGCCGGGATTACGGGTTGGATTCAGGCCATAAAGCGCATTGATCGCTTCGACATCTGCAACTTGCGGAGAAAAGATATAAGCATTGGTTCCCGGCGCGTATTCGTGGTCGCCTGGAAAGAAATACGACATGATCGTATATTGCGTGCTGTCATTGGGAAACAGATTATCTTCACCATATGTCGCCGTGAAGTTGTAGTTTCCGGGGTGGCCCAATCCCAGCGCATGCCCGATTTCGTGTAAATAGACTTCGAATGCAAACCCCCACGGCTGAAGTGGATCGCCGGCGGATATGCTCGGATGTACGTTGATGTAAGCAGTATCAATATATGGTCCGGCTAGATCATAATAGGCGTGGGCACCTCGTTCTTCATTGTCGAAAATGATCTGCGCATTCGTCGTGGTTTCGACAAATACCAGACCGGAGGATTCGGACCAGGCATCCAAGGCAGCGCGCGCAAAATAAGCACCCTGTGCATCCAGATCCTTGACCGAATAAGTGATCTGTCTGGAGGCATCTATGTCAAAAATTCGCCGCGCCTCGCCGATGCTTTCCCAATAGCCGTCAGTGAGTTGCTTAGCGAATTGTTCGACGTTAGCCCCATCTGGTCTGCCGTACTCTATTATGTTTATTAGATTGCCTCTATCCCAGACCGTGCCATCAAAGAAGCTCACCTGATCGATGTATTGGTCAAATTTGATTGTGTCGCCATTGACGTGGATCAGCACAAATTTACCATCGACACGTTGAAAGTGTACGTCGCTGGGCAAAACTCCATTCCCAAACTCGATCGCCTCACTATCATGTTCAAAAATTAGGATCGTGTCATGGCCCCAGCCGAAATCGAACGAATATAGATTATCACCGGAACCCCCGTCTAAAACATCATTCCCAGCGCCGCCAACAAGTGTGTCGTTTCCGGCTGCTCCATAGAGAGCGTCATCTCCTGAACCTCCGCGAAGATAGTCGCTACCATTGTGCCCGCTAATGACGTCATTGCCCGCGCCGCCAAAGAGGAAGTCATCGCCTTCGTTTCCTAGGAGTCGGTCATCTCCTTGAAGGCCGGCCAACGTGTCACTTTTGCTACCACCGGTGAGCGTGTCGGCAAGCTCGGTTGAGACGTTCGTCAAAGTCGTTAGATCGTCCAAGTCCCAAACAGTGCCATCTGCAAAACGCACCTCTTGGATGCGAGAACCGCTTGCCAAAAATTGATTGTTAATCTCTACGCTATCGCCGTTCACATGGGTCAGGACAAGATCATTTCCGACCCAACGGCCACTAACATCGACGGAGAAAACGCCCGTCCCAAATTCAATCCTGTTAACAATTACAGAACTTGAGGAGCGCGAGTCAGAGACCGAGTCCTGTCCCCAGCCTAGTTCGAATATGAATAAATCATTGCCAGATCCGCCACTTAGATCGTCGTTTCCGGTACCACCGCGCAAAGTGTCATTTCCGGAAGATCCCGCGATCGTATCATTGCCCGACCCGCCAATCAAAAGATCGTTGCCATCATTCCCCAGAATACTGTCATTGCCTTGCAATCCGGATAGCGTATCGTTCGCGTCAAGACCCCTGAGAGTGTCACCAAGCCCGGTTGCGACATTTGTCAGCACCCAGAGGTCGTCAAAATCCCAAACCGTCCCGTCCGCAAATCGCACCTCATCAATACGATAGTTTGTAAAGTGAAAATGGCCATCGACAGTAATCTTGTCACCATTGGTATGAGTCAGCACCAGATCCGAGTCCAACCACTGACCACTGATGTCACTCTTTAGAATGCCTGCCTCGAACTCGATGACTTTCAGGCCGCCCGTGTAATTCAAGATATTGTCATGGCCCCAGCCAAGAGCAAATACATAGACGTCGTCGCCGCTCTCGCCACCTAGATCATCACCAGACAATATGTCATTTCCGGCGCCCCCTCGCAGGGTGTCATTTCCATCGCCGCCTGTTAAGAAATCGGTGTCCGCGCCCCCGTCCAGGCTGTCATCACCACCCTCACCTTCGATTCGATCGACTCCGCCAAGACCGAGAATAGTGTCATTGCTATCTGTTCCAATGAGGTAATTGTCCTGCTCCGTCGCAGTATTTGCCAGTGTCTCCAAGTCATCCAGGTTCCAGATTGTACCATCTGCAAACCGCACCATTTCAATCTGATAGCTGGTATATCGGAAATGGTCAGTCACTATGATGCTGTCGCCATTGATCGTCGTAAGGATCATATGCCGAAAGTCTTTTCCAACCTGAATATCTTGAGGCAAAATACCGACACCAAATTCGATCGTGTCGAAAGACACAGTGTCGAAGTTACTGATCCTATCTTGCCCCCAACCAAGATCGAACACATACAGGTCTTCGCCCGCACCGCCCGAAAGGTGATCATTCCCGACACTACCGCGCAATGTGTCATTGCCGCCATCGGCATAGATGGCGTCATTGCCCGCTCCGCCATCCAGGCTGTCTCCGCCATCTGCACCGCGCAAGGTATCGTTGCCAGCAAGACCCAGCAACGTATTGCCCGCCGCATCTGCTATCAGTGCGTCTGCACCATCCGTGCCCGAAACCACCAATCCACTCATATTGCCTGCCCCCAAACGGCCTTCCGGGCCGCATTCGCTTCACCAATCATGTGTTTTGTTACTCTTCGAACCCGTCAAGGAGCTTTGTTGTTCCGCAACCGATCAGGTCAAATTCCGATCTTCCCCAATTGAACACAATCCCAATCTGTCTTCGAATACAACACTCAACCAGCGCACAGCATCTAATCTTAATACTAGTAGGTTCAGTGTTTCCGCTCACGAACAGGTGCAGCATCGTAGATAGATTTGGTTCCCGCTTCGCATGAGATCAGACGTATCCGTCCGCTGTTAGCTACTCAAACGTAGCACTGGGTGTTGTGGCCAAACGCGAGAAGCGCCCTTTGGGACGCTAAACAATTGATCTACAACCTTTATATTGGTTACGGGAGTAGGATTTGAACCTACGACCTTCAGGTTATGGGCCTGACGAGCTAACGTTTGTTTTTCGCTAAACATGCCGGATGCGCCGCAGTGATTCAAGATGTGAACAAGCTCTCCAATGGGACGTCCTGCTTGGATATGCTTGGAACAATGGGCAGGTAAGTGTTGCGTCAGACAGTGGATTGAAAGTAGTACAGTTCACTCCTGCCGCCCGTCTGCGTCTGTGATAAGCTGGTCGATTTGGCCGCCACAAAAGCAAGCGGCGCGTATTGCACATAATTTCGCTTACAAGATAAATTTTGGGACTGTTTCTACGCTTTGATCATTGCTTCTAATTGGGAAGGGTTTCTCAGAATCTAAGCGAATTGTTGTCTAACGCTCTTCGAAGTTTGCAACAACGACCGCTCGACGGTGCTCCTGATCTCTTCAAACCGAGTCGACGGGACTGGAACTGAAATGGCGTGTAACTCGCCACCCCAATCGCGAAATGCAAAACCTACTGCTGAAACACCTGTGGAGTGCTCATTGATGTCATAGGCCAGACCATCTGTCCGAACATTATCAAGTTCATTCAATAGCGCTGAGATTTCTCCGGCCATTCCGGTTCTTTTCCACTCGGCGTTTATCAGGCGCCTTGCGTCCGCTTCCTCAAGCTGTGAAAGACAGGCCTTGCCATTTGCTGTCGTAGTGAGTGGAAAAACCTCTCCCACATGAGAAATCGTTGTCAACCTGTGGGTTCCTGGCACTTGGTCGAGAAAAACCATGCCCATGCCGCGCATGACGGAAAGATCGGCCGTTTCGCCAGTCTTTTGCGTCAATTCGGTCAGCAGCAGACGGCAGTGCTCGACGACATTATATTGATTGCTACCTGCCAGCGATGTGAGCTCGGGACCCAGCCGCAGGCCATGGCCTCCGACATCACTGATAACCATATTCTCCGCAGCCAGCGCACTAGTGATTCTCTGCACCGTTGAGCGGGGCAGGTCTACCCTTCGGGCTATCTGCCCAAGACTCATGCCGTTCTGGTTCTCTTTCAAAGCGCGGAGAATTGACGCGGCTCTTTCGATGACCTGAATTCCGCCTTTCTCTTTTTTTTCTACATTATCAACCACGTATGCGCTCCCGGTTTGTCAATAGAGACCAGATTTCAGACACTTTACGAACATTTTGTGTGTTCCGCAATGTAGTACAGCTAGACCGTAGAGCAGTTTGCTGTTGACTGCTATGCGATGCATATGCATCATAATGCGGGACAGATGGGAGGAGCCATCCTGACATTCGTAAGACGAAAACGCCGGGGCTCCGGCGAACAGAGGAGATATGCTCAATGGTTGAAATTCGCGGTATTGAATTCCAGGGAAACACTGACAATGACATGGGGCTTGAGTTCTACAATCTGAGTCACCGCTTTGGTTTCCAGAACCCGAACTGGCCCTATTTCCAAGACACTAAGATCGAACGCATTCACTACATGGCCAAGTCAGGTGTGCTGAGTCAGCGCATCACCACCACGATGCATGCGACCACACATATCGATGCGCCCGCGCATGTGGTACAGGGAACGCCGTTTATCGACGAAGTTCCCCTGCCCCACTTCTTCGGCACGGGCCTTGTCGTATCGATCCCCAAGAAGAAATGGGAACCGATCACAGGAGAGGATCTTGAAAAGGCCTGCGGTCATGCCATCCGCAAGGGTGACGTGCTGATCATCAACACGGGCTGGCACCACGATTACGAAGATGGCGACTATTTCGCCTATTGCCCGGGCCTCGTGTCGTCGGCTGCGGAATGGATGGTGGAAAAAGGTGTTAAGGTGGTGGGTCATGACACTCAGGCCAATGACCACCCGCTGGCCACCGCTATCGGCCCTCAGCGCAATGGTCCGCTGCTGCCGCATCTTGAAGAAGAGTATCGCGAATGGTCCGGCGGCAATGACTGGAAAGATGATTTCCCCGAGTGGGAGCCGGTCCACAACATCCTGTTCAAAAACGGTATTCTGGGCATTGAAAACGTCGGTGGAGACCTGGACGCAGTCACCGGCAAACGCTGTACTTTTGCGTTCTTCCCCTGGAACTGGGATCGCGGCGACGGTTGCATCATCCGTCTGGTCGCGATGATCGACAAATCTCAGGGGTTCCGGATCGACGACGGCGCGGAATTCTAACTCCTCCCCGACTGGTCGCCGGGTCATCCGGCGGCCACTTTTCATTTGAACTTCAGGGAGGATTCACATGCGCGTGAAACGCTTCAACGACGCCTCGCCCTATGAGGCACCGAACCACTTCGGATGCTACGGATTGCGATTGCAAGGTTTTGAAGAAGGTGGCCCCGAAAACCAATGGGTGGGCTACAGCCAGTTCCTGCCAGGTGGTGGGGCCGGACCGGATTCAACACCGTTCGAGAAAGTGTATGTCGTTCTCGAAGGCGAAATGACGCTGACCATCGATGGCGCGGAAACCACGCTGGGTCCGCTTGACAGTTGCACGATACCGCCCGGTGAGATCCGCCTTCTGGAAAACAAAACAAACATGACCAGCAAAATGCTGGTTGTCATCCCCTACCCGCCGGAGTCCTGACCCATGAATGCAATTCACAAACCACATTCCATGTTTGATGTAACGGACGATGTCGCCCTGATAACCGGTGCCTCGGGCGCTTTTGGCATGGTCGCCGCCCGCGTTCTGGCCGGAGCCGGGTGCAAATTGGTGCTCGTTGCTGGCAATCAGGCAGCGCTCGACGAGATCGCCGCCGAATGCCGCGAGTTGGGCGCAGATGTAACGGCAATCAACACACGTCCCCACGATGAAGATACCTGCGAAAGCCTAGTTGCTCAGGCCGTCGACGCCTACGGCAAGCTGGACATCCTCGTTGTCGCGTCCGGAATGAACAAGGTTGCGCCAATCAACGAGATGGAGCACGAGACCTTCAAGTCGGTCATGGATGCGAATGTCACGCAGACCTGGCTGCTTGCCCGAGCGGCCGCGGGGCAAATGAAACAGCATAGCTATGGCAAGATTGTCTTGGTTAGCTCAGCACGCGGGTTACTGGGCCACCCAGCCGGATACACCGCCTATTGCGCGTCCAAGGCGGCAACCGATGGCATTACCAAGGCGCTCGGCTGCGAGCTTGGCCCGACCGGGATCACGGTGAACGCAATTGCGCCGACCGTGTTTCGCTCCCCACTGACCGCCTGGATGTTCGAAGACAGCGAAGAGGCCAAGAAAGTTCGCGACGGGTTCCTGACCCGTGTTCCAAAAGGACGGCTGGGTGAGCCCGAAGACCTTGCGGGGCCGCTCTTGTTCCTGTCGTCCAGGGCATCAGACTTTTACACCGGGCATATCATGTATGCCGACGGCGGCTATACGGCGGGTTGAGCGATGGCTCGAAAGAAGCAGCAAATCGCGGTTCTGGGTGCCGGGCTTATGGGTCACGGGATTGCGCTGACCTTGGCCCGCGCAGGCCAATACGTAGCGATAACCGATCCCGTGGAAGAGACTCGCAACACGGTGGTGGCGCGCATGCGACAGAGCATGCAAGCGCTGGGGGATGACGAGTTTGTCATCGCCAAGGCTCTGAAGATGATCGAAATATTTGAAACCACAGGGGTAGCAGTACAGAAAGCCGATGTTGTATTTGAAGCCGCGCCTGAAAAACTGGCTTTGAAGCAACAGATATTTTCCGAGGTTGAGGCGCACGCGCCCGACCACTGCGTTCTGGCTTCGAACACATCCGTTATGCCGATCACGCAGATCATGGCCAACCTGCGGCTGAAAAATCGCGCTGTTGGTACGCATTGGTGGAACCCGCCGCATATGATCCCGCTTGTTGAGGTGGTCAGTACGGAATGGACCGATCCCGAGGTTGCGAAGGCCATGTTTGACCTGTTGGAGGATGCGGGCAAAACACCAGTGATGGTAAAGAAAGACGTACCCGGGTTCATCGGTAATCGATTGCAGCATGCGCTGTGGCGCGAAGCGATCAGCCTTGTCGAGAACGACATCTGCGATGCCGAGGCCGTCGATACGGTCATCAAGTCCAGCTTTGGAAGACGTCTTTCGGTATTGGGGCCGCTGGAAAACGCAGATCTCGTTGGTACGGACCTGACGCTAGATATCCATGAGAACGTTTTGAACGATCTTGAATCGCGAAAAGGTCCATCGCCGTATCTAAAAAAGCTCGTCGAAGACGGACGGTTAGGAATGAAATCCGGGGAGGGATTTCGCACCTGGACGGATGCCGAGGCCCAAGATGTACGAGACCGTGTGGCCCGTCACCTACAGCGATTGGACAAGATTCTGATCGACTGATCGAAGTCCAGGTGAATGACAAAAGGGAGGAAAAGACAATGAAATCAATTCGGAGTTCGCGCCGCTCGTTTTTGGCCGGATCAGCGGCGCTCTTGGCGGCACCTGCGATTCTGACCAGTACACGGGCCTATGCAGCCACACCGACATTGCGTGTCGGCCATGTCAGCCCGCGTACCGGACCGTTGGCAGGCTTTGCCGAAGCCGACGAGTTCGTTCTTGCAGGTATTCAGGAAGCGTTCGCGGGCGGGATCGAAAACAATGGCAAGGCGTGGAATGTCGAGATCATCTCGAAAGACAGCCAGTCCAACCCGAACCGCGCCGCCGAGGTCGCAGCCGACCTCATCCTGGGCGATGAGGTCGATATCATTGTTGCCGCCTCGACGCCTGACACAGTCAACCCGGTCAGCGATCAGGCCGAGGTCAATGAAGTTCCCTGCATTACAACGGATTGCCCCTGGCAACCCTATTTCTTTGGCCGAAACGGCGTGCCTGGCGAAGGGTTTCAAAGCACCTATCACTTCTTTTGGGGGCTTGAGGACGTCATCGGTGCCTTCCTCGGCATGTGGGACCAGTCTGGCGTAACAAAGACCGTTGGCGGTCTGTTCCCCAACGATGCGGACGGAAACGCATGGGGGGACGCCGAGCTGGGTCTGCCCAAGCCGTTGGCCCAAGCCGGATATACCCTGACCGATCCCGGTCGGTATCAGCCTCTGTCCGACGATTTCTCGAACCAGATCGCGGCGTTCAAATCCGCTAGTTGCGAGATCGTCACGGGAAACATGATCCCGCCCGATTTCGGTACGTTCTGGAGCCAGTCTGCACAGCAGGGCTTCAACCCAAAAGTTGTAACCATCGGCAAAGCGCTGTTGTTCCCATCGGTGATAGAGGCCTTGGGCGACCGTGGCGATGGCCTGAGCTCGGAGGTTTGGTGGTCGCCGAACCATCCGTTCTCATCTTCGCTCACAGGCACGTCTTCCAAGGAATTGGCTGACGGATATAGAGCCGCATCGGGTCGCCCGTGGACACAGCCCATCGGCTTTAAACATGCCCTGTTCGAAGTTGTCGCTGACGTTGTTCGCCGCGCCGAGGATCTGGAAGACTACGAAGCGATTACCGCTGCAATTCCTGAAACAAATCTCGATACGATTGTCGGCACGGTGAACTGGGCGGATGGTCCGATCAACAACGTGACCAAGACACCGCTGGTAGCCGGGCAGTGGCAGAAGGAGGGCGATGCCTTCGATCTGAAGATCGTTGCCAATTCGGCGGCACCAAACATCCCAGTTACCGCTGACTTGAAACTCCTGGGCTAACGCCAACCGAGCGGTGCCCGCCCGGGTGCCGCTCGCTTAAACACAGAGAATGACATGACCTCTCTTTTGACACTCGACGGTCTTTGCAAAGCCTACGGCGCGGTGAAAGTCGCGGATGAGCTGAGCTATGACGTGACCACTGGCGATGCTCTTGGCGTCATCGGACCAAACGGGGCGGGCAAGACCTCAATGTTCAACCTGATAACTGGGACCGTAAGCCCGGATTCAGGAACAGTCACCTTCGCGGGACAGAATGTCACCGGCTGGAGCGCCGCTAAACGCAGCCATTTTGGGATTGCCCGGTCCTTTCAGGTTCCGCAGCCGTTTTCAAATATGACCGTGTTCGAAAACGCGATGGTCGCTGCAACGCAATCCGCTGGCCTGTATGGGCGCGAGGCCGAAGCGCTGTGTCTGGACGTGCTGGAGAAGACAGAACTGTTGTCCAAGGCCAACACACCCGCAGGCGGTTTGACACTGTTGGGTCGCAAAAGACTAGAGCTGACGCGGGCGTTATGCGCCAAACCCAAGCTTTTGCTGCTGGATGAAATTGCGGGGGGTCTGACCGAAGGCGAATGCCAATCGCTGGTCCAGACCATCAAGGATATCCACGCCTCGGGCGTCACGATCATCTGGATTGAGCACGTGGTTCATGCGCTTCTGGCCGTGGTCGACCGTCTGATCGTGATCGATTTCGGCAGAAAAATTGCCGAAGGCGAACCCAAAGCGATCATGGAAAGCCCTGAAGTCAAAGAGATTTATCTGGGGATCGAAGCCGATGCCTGATCCGATCTTAAAAATGCAGGGGCTCAATGCCCATTACGGTGATTTCCAGGCGCTTTACGGCGTGGATATGGACGTGGCGCAGGGCGAAATACTGGCCATCATCGGGGCGAATGGCGCTGGGAAGACAACCTTGATGCGGTCGATCACCGGGTTGCTGTCCAATGCACCGGGTCAGATCACCTATGAAAACGAAGATATCAGCCGATTGCGGGCCGATGAAATTGCAGCGCGTGGGTTGGCCATGGTGCCCGAAGGCCGACAACTTTTCCCGTCACTTTCGGTCCGGGAGAATCTGATCATCGGCGGTCAAATAGGGCGCAAAGGTCCTTGGGATCTGAATGCAGTCTACAAGCTGTTCCCAATCCTTGAGGAGCGGAAGGATCAGCAATCAACCTCACTGTCGGGCGGCCAACAACAGATGGTGGCCATTGGCAGGGCTCTGATGGCCAACCCCGACCTGATCCTGTTTGACGAGATAAGCCTCGGGTTGGCACCGATCATCATCAAGGACATTTACGAAGCGCTGCCAAACATCATCGGCGAAGGTATGAGCGCCGTAATCGTCGAGCAGGACATCACCAAGGCGTTGTCGGTCAGTTCTCGCGTCTATTGCCTGCAAGAGGGGCGGGTGTCGCTCGAAGGCGGCTCGGACACCGTATCGCGGGAAGACATCTCGCGCGCTTATTTTGGGATCGAATAATATGGAATGGCTGAACGCAGTGGTGCAAGGCACCCTACTTGGCGGTCTCTACGCGCTGTTTGCGGCAGGGCTGAGCTTGATTTTCGGCATTATGCGTCTCGTCAATATCGCGCATGGTGATCTGATTGTGCTGGGCGCGTATCTGGGTCTGGTTGTGACCACTAGCACGGGCCTGCATCCGTTGCTTGCGCTGGCTTTCGTTGTTCCGGCAATGGCGCTGATTGGCTATGCCCTACAGCGCGGTTTGCTCAACCAGACGCTGGGCGATGACCTGCTGCCGCCGCTTCTGGTGACCTTCGGCCTCAGCGTGATCCTGCAAAACGGGCTGCTCGAGGTATTCACCGCGGACCCGCAAAAGATAAGCGCGGGCGCTTTGGAAACTGCAAGCATCTCCGCCGGAGGGCTGTCATTGGGAATACTGCCTGTTTTGACATTCGCAATCGCAATTGCGGTGATCTGGGGGTTGCAATGGACCTTCTACCACACCGCCCTGGGCCGCGCCTTTCGCGCTGTTTCGGACAATCAGGACATTGCACAGCTTATGGGTCTCAACCGACGGCATATTTTCGGGCTCGCGATGGCGCTTGCACTTGGGGTGACCGCGATTGCAGGCGTACTGCTGGGCATCCGCACCAGTTTTGACCCGTCCATTGGCAGTGGGCGCCTGATCTTTGGCTTCGAGGCCGTTATAATCGGCGGCCTTGGTAACCTTTGGGGTACGCTGGTCGGTGGCGTAATCTTAGGTGTCGCCCAGACAATCGGGGCCAAATTCGATCCCGGCTGGCAAATTCTGGCAGGTCATGTGGCCTTTCTGGTCATTCTCGCAATTCGCCCGAACGGCTTGTTCCCGAGGGTTTCGGCATGACGACTCAGACCCATACCATAACGCGCTCATCTAATGCCGCTCGTGTAGCTGCAGTGATCGGAGCCCTTGTCCTGATTGTACTGATTGCCGCCCCTTGGTGGGCAGGCCGCGCCGACATGCGCCTGATGGGAGAGCTGTTCCTCTATCTGGCGCTTGCAAGCCTGTGGAACCTGCTGGCGGGCTATGCCGGGCTGGTATCCGTCGGCCAACAGGCCTTTGTCGGGTTTGGCGGCTACATGCTGTTTGCCTTGACCATCTTTGGCGGCTTGCACCCGCTTGCGGCGATTGCGCTCGCCGGAATGTTGGGTGCATTGATCTCTGTACCCGTTGCGGTTCTGATCTTCCGGCTACGCGGAGCGTATTTCGCCATCGGGACCTGGGTGATAGCCGAGGTCTTCCGGTTGGGCTTTGCTCAGATATCAGCACTGGGTGGGGGATCCGGGTCATCGCTGCCGGTCGCGATCGTGAAGTCCTTGGCCGATAAGCGGGCAATGCGGGAATCTCTGAGCTATTGGCTGGCACTTGGGGCAGCCATACTCGTGATCACCGCCGTCTACTTGTTTTTAAGGTCCCGAAAAGGACTGGCTTTGACGGCAATCCGCGACAACGAACTGGCGGCGAGCAGTCTGGGCATCGATATCTGGCGGACCAAGTTCATCGTCTATGTCGTGACTTCAGCGCTGACGGCAATGATCGGTGCTTTGATCTTCCTGCAAAAGCTGCGGATTTCCCCGGATGCCGCATTCAACGTCAACGACTGGACAGCCTTTGTGATCTTCATCGTGGTCATAGGCGGCATCGGCACCATCGAAGGTCCGATCATCGGTGCGCTGGTCTTTTTCGCATTGCGTGAAACTCTAGCCGATCTGGGAACCATCTATCTGATGGTGCTGGGGCTTGTGGCGATCGTCATGATGCTCAAGGCCCCCAAAGGTATATGGGGCCTCATTAGAAGCCGTTTTGACCTTCAGATTTTCCCCCTTGGGTATCGGGTGATCGCATCCGAAGGCCCGACTTCACCCGAAACAGAAAAGGAAGCCTGATCCATGGCACGCCAAAAGACTGTCATTACGTGCGCCATTACTGGTGCGATTCACACCCCAACCATGTCGGATGCGCTTCCATATACCGCGGATGACATCGCCAGCCAGGCCTTGGCCGCCGCCGAGGCAGGCGCTTCGGTTCTGCATCTTCACGCCCGCAATCCCGAGAATGGCGCGGTTTCGATTGATCCCGATAACTTCGCGGCGTTCTTGCCACGGATCAAACAGGCCACGGACGCCGTCGTGAACCTTTCCACGGGCGGTAGTTTGACCAACACAATCGACGAACGTATCGCGCCGGCGCTGAAGTTCTCGCCCGAAATGTGCTCGATGAACATGGGCTCGATGAATTTCTCGTTCCACCCGCTGGCGAAACGATATGACGAATTCAAATTCGATTGGGAGAAGGCCTACATCGAGAATTCGGACACCTATATCTTCCGCAACACCTTCGCCGACATTCAGAATGCCGCCAATCAGCTTGCCCCGCATGACATCAAGTTCGAGCACGAATGCTATGACGTTGGCCATCTCTATAACCTGAAATTCTGCATGGATATCGGGTTGTTCAAAGCTCCAATCTTCATCCAATTCATCTTTGGCATCCTCGGCGGGATCGGGCCGGAAGTGGACAACCTTATCTTCATGAAGCGCACCGCTGACCGGTTGTTCGGCGACAATTATCGCTGGTCAGTCTTGGGTGCGGGTGGTTCGCAGATGTCGCTGGCGACCACGGCCAGTCAGATGGGCGGCAATGTGCGCGTCGGACTGGAAGACAGCCTGTTCATCTCTCGCGGCAAGCTTGCGGAGTCGAACGCGCAGCAAGTCGCTAAGATCCGCCGTATCGTCGAAGACCTCGGTTGCGAGGTGGCCAGCCCGGATGAAGCCCGAGAAATACTGGCGCTCAAGGGCGGGGACCGTGTCAATTTCTAAACGCGACACTTGGACTTCAGCGCGATCTCTCCGGAGATCGTGCGCCGCGGGCCGCCATCTTCGCACGTAGGTGTGCCTTGAAATCCGACGTCAGCTTGGTTTCAGTGCGCTGCGTCAAAGTGATTGCGCTTACGTCGTGTCTGACGTCAGGAAGATCAATGGGGACGATGCCAAGATTGTCGCTCCCGTCGTGGCTCAGAGCATACCGCGGCAGAACGGTAAGAAAGTCCGTCACCGTCAGAAGCTCCAGTACAGCACCAGCGGATTCGCTTTGAAAGGCCACACGCGGCGCCACGATACCCAGCAGGCGCAGCGCATCCTCCATGTCGGATCGCAAAAGACTGCGATCCGAGTGCCCCACCCAAGTGTAGCCTTGCAGATCGACGGAAGTCCGGCTTTCAACCGCAGTCAAAGGATGTCCTTTGCGGCCGACAACAACGTTGCTATCGCTGAACAGCCGTTCAAGCGTCAGCTCGGTGTTTCCTTGTTCGGCGAATTTCGATGGCCCCACGATCACATCGATCTGGTTATGGTAGAGCTTCTCCATCAAGCCCGCGCGGTAATCTGGGATAAGGTCAATCCGAATATTAGGACGTTCCGACAAAAAGTCGGCAATCGCTTCGGTCATCAGGCTTTTGCAAAGAAACGGCGGCGCTCCCAGCTTCAGGACCCCAAAGAATCCGCGTGCGCCAAAGTCGACCATTTCAGCTGCGCGCAGACGGGCGGAGCGAATGGCCTTTCCTTGTTGCGAAAGCTCAAGCCCGATCGCAGTGGGCGTCAATGGCCGGGTCGTGCGTTCAAAAAGCGTCATACCAGTTCGCAATTCAAGATTAGCTATCATGCGGCTCAGGGCAGGCTGGGAAGTTCCGAGTTTCTCAGCCGCAAGCTGCAATGTGCCTTCCTCGACGATTACGGCGAGTTGCTCAAGATGACGGGGGTCAATCAGCATATCATTAACGCATGTTATCTTACCAACGAATTATTAGACTGTTATGTTAATCTTGACGATCATCCAAGCAAGGGAAAAGTACAAAAGCGTTCGCGCCGTCTTTGGGAGGAGATTGTATGTGTTCCGCACACCAATCACACCAGTCGAAAAGTACCGACATTTTTGGGTCGGCAACCGCGCTTGGTTGAGGCGCCTGAACTGCGCCAACGCCCCCAACAAAAGCCACACGCTGTCTTAGGGTTCCCGCTTCACTATAGGCGCGTTGAACCGTCCGGGAAATGACGACTGAACATCTATGATGAGGAGGAAAATGAAATGAAATCCAAGCTACTTATGGCGGCGGTCGCAATGACCTTTTCTGCCGGAATGGCGGACGCGAAAACCAGGCTATTGGTGAATTGCTTCTGGCCCCCGAAACACTTTGCCTGCTCCGAGGTCCTTCCCACTTGGATCGAAGAGGTGGAGCGGGTCACCGAGGGACGCGTAACCGGGATCATTCCTCCAAAATCAGTAGCCCCACCACCAGAGCAACTCGCCTCAGTCGAAAAGGGGCTGGCAGATGTCGCAGTTCAGTTCAACGGTCTGATTCAAAACCGGGTCACTGGACCGTTGGTCGCAATGCAGCCCTTTACCGGAACCCATGACGCGGAACAAATGAGCCGCGCCCTTTGGGCGACGAACCGTGAGTACTTTCCGGATGAATTCGACACGGTTGAACTGATTTCACAATTCGTGATTTCCCCGGCCGAGCTGTACAGCCAGAATGACACACCGATCAATTCGATCGACGAGTTGGCAGGCCGCAAGATGTGGGTTCTGCCCGGCCCCCTTGCGGCGATCACAAAAAATCTTGGCTCGGGCGTTGTTTCTAGCCCCGCCGTGAAATCGAACGAGATCATCTCACGGGGTGTTGTGGATGGCCACCTGGGCCTGGACCCGCAAGCGGTGAAGGCTTTCCAGCTTTTGCCCTACACCAAGTCCACTACATCCTTTGACACGGCCATCTATTCCACGTCCTTTTCGGTTTTTGTCAGCAAAGAAAAATGGGACGAAATCTCGCCCGAGGATCAGGCCGCAATCATGAGCGTTTCTGGTGATGTCCTGGGGGTCGCGTTCGGTGCGCGCTGGAACCAAGCCGCGGAAGAAGCCGAAGCCTCTTATGAAGAGGCTGGCATTACCGTTGTCGAAGCTGACCCAGCTTTCGCTGAGGCGCTGGCCAACGCATCGGCGTTTGTGACCGAAGACTGGATCAAGGCTGCAAACGAAACCGGCATAGACGGCGCGGCGGCGCTCGAATTCTACAAGGCACAATTGGCGCAGTAACTGCGCGTGGTCAGGGGAGGAGGGCTTATGGCTGAAACAGTTTTGAACGGGATCATTCGAGTTTTGGAGGTGCTGTGCAGCATTGTCCTTGCGGCCATGATGCTCCTGACCTTTGTCGATGTGATCGGCAGATACTTGTTGGGAGCGCCGGTATTCGGCGCTTCCGAGATGATTTCGACGATGCTGGCTCTGACGATCTTCATGGGTCTTGGCATCGCCAACGCCCGTGACAAACACATCGTGGTCGAGCTGTTCGATCATAAGATCCGAGCATTATCGCCGCGGCTTTATGATGTGGTCGTGCAGGGCTTTTCGATCATCGCAATGCTTTTGATTGTCTATGTCCTGTGGGAACAGGCCGTTGAAGCCGCCCATGTCGGGTCGATGACAGTTGTTCTTGAATGGCCACTTGCATGGATCACCGGAACGGTCGCCGCTTTGGCAGCACTCAGTGTCGTCAGCCAGATCCTTGGTTTGATCGTCGCGCGTCCGGACGACCACATTCATCTGGAGGACGTGTAATGGCGACAGCACTCATCGGTTTTGCCGCGCTTCTTGCGCTTTGTTTTCTGGGATTTCGCGTCGGCTTCGCCACGCTGATTGTCGGCTTCGTCGGCTTTGCAACCCAGCGCGGGTGGGAGGCTTCTTTTGCCATGGTGGGTCAACAGATCTTCCATGACAGTATGAACTACAATCTCAGTGTCATTCCCCTGTTCATCCTGATGGGCGTACTGATCGTACACGCGCGCATCAGTCAGGATCTTTATGACGCGGCTTATGCCGCTCTCGGCAAGTTTCGCGGTGGGCTTGCCCTGGCGACAGTGTTGGCAGCAGGCGGTTTCTCGGCTGTTTGCGGATCGACCTTGGCGACGGCTGCTACAATGGCCAAAGTCGCGATGCCGCCGATGCGGAATTACAATTACTCCAATCGCTTGGCGTCCGGCACAATCGCTGCGGGCGGCACGCTTGGGATCATGATCCCGCCATCGGTACCGCTAGTCATTTACGGGATTATCGCCGAACAGGACATCGGACTACTCTTTATCGCGGGAATTTTGCCCGGGCTATTGCTGGTCACGCTGTTCCTGATCTGTGTGGGCTGGGTGGTGCGCCGCGATCCGACTGCCGCGCCCCCTGCCCCTCCGCTGGAGCCAGAACGCAAGAAAGAAGCCGTTCGCGGGACTATGCCGGTGCTAGTACTTTTCCTTGTTGTGCTGGGCGGTATCTATTCCGGTGCATTCACCGCTACCGAAGCCGCAGGCATTGGCTCTTTCGGCGCGGCGGTCATCGCGGTTTTGCGAGGGCACATGCGCTCACTATCGGAATGGAAAGACTGCTTGGTCGAAGCGACGACGACGACCGCCACGATCTTCCTAGTCCTGCTTGGCGCCATCGTTTTCTCGCAGTTTATCAACCTCAGCGGAATGCCCTACGATTTGCTCGACATGGTTGACGAGTGGCAGCTGTCTCCATTCGGACTGGTCATCTTCGTCTGCATCATCGCCATTCTGATGGGTATGGTGTTCGAGGCCATCGGCATTCTGGTGCTGTTGGTCCCGGTCTTCCTTCCGGCGCTGACGATCAATGGTATCGATATGATCTGGTTCGGAATCCTGATCGTGCTGGTCAGCGAAATCGGCCTGATCACGCCGCCAATCGGCATGAATGTCTTTGTTGTAAAATCTGTTTTACCAGAGGTTCCGCTGGGCAAAATTTTCCGCGGCGTCGTTCCCTACATCTTCGCATTGGTAATCGGTCTGGTGCTTGTGATCGCCATCCCGCCAATTGCGACCTTACTGCCCGGACTAATGAGGTAGCAGCCATGACCAAAGTTAAGAATATCCTCTTCATTATGGCGGACCAGCTTCGGTGGGACTACCTGAGTTGCTACGGGCACCCGCACCTGCACACGCCAAACATTGACCGGCTGGCCGAAAAGGGCGTGCGGTTTGACCGCGCCTATGTTCAGTCACCGGTTTGCGGACCGTCACGGGCTTCTTGTTACACCGGCCGCACTGTGTTCAGCCACGGTGCGACTTGGAACCGGGTTCCGCTGCCGATTGGCGAGCTGACCCTTGGCGATTACCTGAGACCTTTAGGCGTTCGCACGGCGGTAGTCGGCAAGACGCACATGATCCCCGACCGCGAAGGTATGGCGCGGCTTGGTCTGAATAGCGATACTGAAATCGGCGTTCGCATCAGCCAACCCGGCTTTGACCCTTATGAACGCGACGACGGCTTGCACCCCGATGGGGTTCTGAAAGCCAAGGGCGGCAAGCTGCGCTATAACGACTGGCTGTGGTCCAAGGGATACGACGGAGACAACCCCTGGAACGATTGGGCGAACTCTGCCGATGGTCCGAATGGTGAGCTTCTGTCCGGTTGGCACCTGAAGAACTCCAACCTTCCCGCACGGGTAAAGGAAGAACACTCCGAAACCGCCTATATGACGATGCGGGCGCAGGAGTTTATCGAGGAAAGCGGCGACACGCCCTGGCTGTGCCACCTGAGTTACATCAAACCGCACTGGCCTTATATGGCACCGGCCCCCTACCATGACATCTACGGGCCTGAGAGCTTTGTGCCCATCGTCCGGGACGAATGCGAGCGCGAAGACCCCAATCCGGTTTTCCAAGCCTTCATGAGCATGGAAGTCAGCGAAACCTTCTCCATGCAGGGTGCAAGAGAAACCGTTTTGCCTGCCTATATGGGTATGATCAAACAGATCGACGATCACCTTGGTCGTCTTTTTGCCTGGCTGGAGGAAACCGGCAAGGACAAGGAAACGATGATTGTCCTGACCTCGGATCACGGGGATTACTTGGGCGATCACTGGCTGGGCGAAAAAGAGCTGTTTCACGAATGCTCTGTCCGGGTTCCGCTGATCATCTATGATCCTCGTTCTGAAGCGGACGCGACACGCGGCACTGCTTCCGACGCGTTGGTTGAGGCGATTGACCTGGTGCCCACGTTCTTGGAGGCCACCGGTGCGCCGTCCGCCAATCACCGGCTCGAAGGTCGCTCGCTAATTCCGCTTTTGCAAGCCGGCACGCCTGATGACTGGCGCGAGACAGTCTTTTCCGAAATAGACTATGGGTTTTATGCCGCTCGCGACACGCTCAAGGTCGGTCCCTCCGATGCGCGCGGCTATATGATCCGCTCAGAAGACTGGAAGTACGTGTATTTCAAAGGCTTCCCACCCCAGCTTTTTGATTTGCTGAACGACCCGCTGGAACTGAACGATCTGGGGCGAAAGTCGGAATATGAAGCTCAGCGGCGGAATATGCATGCGTTGTTGCTGGAACGGCTTATCAGCCGAAAGAACCGGGTTACGATGACTGATGAGGAAACTCTGGCGCTGCGACGCGATGAAGACACGTCCGGCATTATGATTGGAAAGTGGGCCCCTTAACCCACCATTGAAGAACGAAAAGATGAAACGGATGACAAACCTTGCGGGGTTTGAATGGCTGACTGCTGTCAATCGTTCCTCGCTCAAGTCTGATGCTTTTGCCGGGCTGACCGGCGCGGCTGTGGTCTTGCCACAGGCGGTCGCGTTTGCCGCCATTGCCGGGCTGCCTCCGGAATACGGTCTTTACACTGCGATGGTGACACCGGTCGTGGCGGCATTGCTCGGATCATCTCTGGTCATGGTGTCCGGACCCACCACGGCCATATCCGCTGTGGTGTTTTCAACATTGGCGGGCAGTCTGGAGCCAGGGTCGCCCGAATTTGTCCAAGCCGCCATTGTTCTGGCCCTTATGGTGGGCGTTATTCAAACTGTTCTGGCTATCGCCAAGGTCGGACGACTGGCAGGTTTTGTGTCACATTCTGTCATGACCGGCTTCACCGCCGCTGCCGCTATTCTGATCGGCGTCAGCCAGTTCGGCCCTGCATTGGGTTTGCCACCCTCCAAGGGGCATGGCGTTTTGGGGCGGCTCGAGGCGCTGATCGAATCCGCGCATCAGTACAGCGTGCCTGCAGTGATCTGCGCCGCTGTGACGTTGGCAACGGTCGTGCTATTCCGCATATTCCTGCCCCGCTGGCCCGGCTTCCTGCTTGCCATCGTAGCGGGAACGCTTGTGGTTCAAATCATGGGAGGCGAAGCCACCAACCTCAGCTTCATCGGGTCGTTGCCAGCCGCCTATCCTTCGCTGCACTTTCCGCAAATTGGCTCATTGAACCTGCCCGAACTGATGCAAAGCGCATTTGCCATTTCGCTGATCGGTCTGCTGGAAGCGATCGCCATCGGCCGCAGCCTGGCCCATCGAACCCGAACCGAGTTTTCCGCCAACCGCGAAGTTTTTGGGCAAGGTGTCTCGAACACCGTGGGTAGCCTGTTTCAATGCTACCCGGCCTCAGGCTCTTTCACTCGATCCGGGGTAAATCTTGAGGCCGGCGCCAGCACACCCTTCGCGGCTGTGTTCTCTGCCCTGTTTCTTGTCGTGATGGTCATGATTTTCCGACCATTAGTCGAGATTGTTCCTATCGCATCAATTGCAGGGTTGATCCTATATGTAGCTTGGAAACTGCTGGACTTTAAAGAGTTCAGCCATCTGATCCGAACAAGTCCGCGCGAGACGACAATCGCTGCCTTGACCTTTCTAACAGGGACACTCGTGGACCTTGAGTTTGCCATCTATGTCGGCACGTTCGCCTCGCTCGCAGTGTTCCTCAGTAAAAGCGCAAATCCGGTGCTCGCCGTTGGCGCACCGGACCCAGGCGCCGAGCATCGCAAGATTAAAAACGCTGAAATGTTCGGTCTGAAAGAATGTCCGAGCGTTCTGATCGCGCGTCTGGATGGCCCTTTGTTCTTTGGCTCCGTGGACTCGATTAACCTGCAGCTCCGCAAGCTTGCCCGAACGCGCCCGGATCAGGTCAATCTCGTATTGATCCTGCACGGTGTTGGCGACGTTGATCTTCCAGGTGTTCAACTGTTGGAACGAGAAGTCGAAAGACGGCGATCACTGGGTGGCGACGTGTTTGTCGTGGCCCACTATCCGCCACTTGCCAAACGGCTAAAGAACCTTGGGTTCGTCGACATTGTCGGATCAGAACACCTCTATGAAAACAAAGGCGAAGCCATAGCAGCTGCCATTGCCAACACCGGAAGCGACATCTGTTTGAACTGCACAATGCGCGTGTTCAAAGAATGCGCTGGCCGGCCTGGCGCCAAACAGGAATAGGAATGCAGGAGCAAGGGATGAACGAGAAACCTCTAACGCTG
>NZ_JAVAMO010000024.1 GCF_030758345.1 Ruegeria discodermiae | reverse complement strand
GTCCAGCCCGACCTGGACGGTCACCCATGCGGTGTTGGAGATTTCGGCATTCGCATCCGAAACGCTGTACTCGAACCGGTCTATGCCCACGAAATTTGCGTCGTCGGGGGTATATGTAAACGCGCCTGTTCCGGGATCCTGCGACAGCGTTCCGAAGGCCGGTGCCTGGGTGATGACGATATCGCTGTCCGCAAGTGCCGGGCCGTCGGGATCCGTGTCATTGGCCAGCAGGTCGAGCTCGAACGGGCTGCCGTCAGCCAGCACCACCCAGTCGTCCTGTGCGATCGGGGCGGTGCGCGCGGTAAAACTCACGGATTCGTAGATGGCGGATGTGGACGGGGCGAAATCGGGATCCCCCATCCAGCTTGGCGTCCCGTGCCAGAGGCTCAGGAAGATCTGCGCATCAGCAGTTGGTACATCAAGGTCGACCGGGTCGGTCACCGAATGCAGCAGGACCCCGTTTGCATACCATGAGATCGAATCCGGACCCCACTCGATCGTGTAGTCATGCAGCCCGGCAGAAGAGTCAAAGCCCAGATCAACAAGGGTGCCGACGCTCTCGCCCTCAAAGTGATAGGTCAGCAAGACCTGGGTCGGGTCGCTGCTGAGGAATTCAAAATCGATCTCGGTCTGGGGGGAATAGAGGAAAAAGGTCGAGTTGGCACCGCTGCCGACCGCGGTTTGCATCGTGACGGTATAGCTGCCGAAGCTGTAATCCTCGATCGTGCGTATTTCACCGCCGGTGAAGGATTTCCCATCCAGTGGCTGATCATCCAGTGTGAGGGTGAGTTGACCGGCTGAAACCGTTACATTGGACGGGGACCAGGCCGTATCGATCCATCCCCCGGGCAACGCGTAATCTGATACCAACCAGACACCGGCCTCCAACGGACCGTCAAATTCTTCCAAAAATGTCGACATAACCCCAACCCACTACAAAACAAACGGCGCAGAGTCCCCCCAGGACGATTCCACACCTCTACTGATGGCTAAAATAGACAAACAATCTTAGCCCCCCAAACACTATCTTTACAGGTAAGACGACCCCGAGCGCAAATCAACTCTGTGCCATAAACTCACAGAGATTGTTTCCGCAGTTGCAACGGTGGTTCAAAGCGGCGCGATTCGTGTCCCGGGCGCGCGCCGATTGAATCTGCCCCGCTGTCGCCCCCGGGGCGGAAAATGGAATCAATGTGAAACAAATTCAGGCATTTGCCGCCCTTGCGGCAGGCCCGTTGCCCCTCAGTCCGGCCTCGAAGAAACCGGCTCTGCCTGGCCCTCTTGCGGGGTATGTGTCATCGGGGTGGCATCCCTGAAACCAACCGCGCTCAACAGCGCACGTATCTTGGTCTCATAGATCGGGCGGGCGTATTTTTGGTCATAGAGCACGCGGGCATTGCTGGCGCGCCGTCCGGCCTCCTCCGGGTTGTCCAATACCGCGCACATGCCCTCGGCGATCGAGTCCGGCGTCGGCTCGACCAGAAAACAATACTCATCGTCAAGAACCTGCGTATGCGACCAGATCCGTGTTGCAATCAGGGGTTTTCCGCTGGCCAGCTGTTCATAGACCTTCAGCGGCGTGTTGGTGCCGTCGATGCGGGGCGACAGCAGCGCATCCGCCTCTCTGTTGAGCCGCAGCGCGGTTGTTTTTGATACCCGGCCGGTGAACACGCATTGATCTGACAGCCCCGCCTCGGCGGCCACCGCCTTCATGGCGGCCACCTGTTCGGGCGTGCCGCCGGCCAGCACCAGCCGGGCATTCGGGTGTTGATTGGTGATCTGGGCAAACGCCTTGATGACCCGGTCAATGCCCTGATATTTTTCGAATGTTCCGGCATAGACCATCGTTGGGATATCTGCGGAAAACACGACGTCCTCAGCGTTCGAATCCACCGCCACGGGGGCGCTGGGGGACGCCGCCAGCCTGACATCGTCGAAGATCGAGTTCTCGATCAGGAAATGCTTGTCCTCGGCAACGCCCTGCTGCAGCGCATAATCCCGCAGATCGGGGCAGATCGTGATCACCGCATCGGCTGCCTTCAGGCAGCTGTCTTCGAGAAAGCGGAAAATCCCGATCAGTATCTTCGATTTCGTGAACCCGAAATTCTCCAGCTGCTGGGGCAGGCTGGAATGCATGTCATAGATCAGCCGGAATCGGAAAAATGGCTTCAGGGCCCGGCACCAGAACACCGATTCCTCATGGGCATGCACCAGCCCGTAGCGATGCCGGATGAGCATGCCGATGGTCCAGAACAGAACGAACACATCCAGAAACAGCTTCTTGATGGAGGGACCGACCGGCACCGGTTCGAGAAACCCGATACGTGGGATTCGCACGATGCGAACGCCCGGAATATCCACATCCTGTCCGGGGTGGTAGGTCAGCAGGTCGATCTGAACCCCGGCCTCGGCCATAACCAGCGTGCGGTAATAGACGCTGAACGGCGTGCCGCGGGGCGTGAAGAACGGGTGTGGCGCAACGACAAGCATATCCGCGCGCCGCCGGGTTTGCCCTGCATGCCGGTCATCCATCAGAGCTATCCCTCTTTGACATACCAATCCACTGTGTCCGCAAGCCCGTCTTTGCTGGTGCAAAGATGCCCGTACCCGGTATGTGCCTGCATTTTCGGCGCATCAAACGCGCGCCAATTACTTTGGTCAAGTAGTTGTATGTGTATAAAGTGCGATACTGAGGTGAAGCGCGTATTTCCAAGGCGCAAAGATGGCCGCACCCGGTATCGGGATGCCGTTTCTTGTAACGACCAAAACGCCTGGCCCCGTGCGCACTGACACCTGATGCGTTGCATGGGCCTGATGCAACCCGGACTGCGCAAGTCTTGCGAACAATTTCATGTGGCAGGCCGGATTAGTTCTGGGCTGTTCGATGTCGAACAGGCGTTTTCCCAAGTCTTCCCAAAAAAACTGAGGACCGGGACAGGGGACAGGCCCAAAAAGAGGCGAATACGCTTTGTTAAAGTATCTCTATATAAATCAAATTGTTACCCCTAAATCCGTAAAATATTCGAGCCCTCCGCACCTGCCGTGCACACGGCACCGTGCCGCAGCCATGACAGATTCAGGTTTTTTGTGATTGGCTGTCTAAGGATCACGCTCTTTTCGAGAATTGCTTTCACCTCCCCCCATTGCTAGGGTCAACCCGCGCCCGGAAGTAACTGCCCATATTGGTAGCGTGTTTAAGGCTTTGTATTGTTAGGTGTTCGAGCGGGAGTAAGGCATTGGCCGTCAGATATTCCATAATAGTTCCCATATTGAACGAGGAAGACAGCGTCGGTTTGCTCTATAGCAAGGTCGCCAACACAATGGATGGCGCCGGGCTGCCGTTCGAGCTGATCTTCGTCGATGACGGATCGACGGATACGAGCTTTCAGAAACTGTCAGAGCTTGCCGCTGCGGATCCACGGGTCGTTGTGCTGAAATTCCGAAAGAATTACGGGCAGACCGCCGCGATGACCGCCGGTATCGAATATGCGCGTGGCTCGGTCCTGGTGACCATGGATGGCGATCTGCAAAACGATCCCAGCGACATCCCGATGATGCTGGCGAAGATCGACGAAGGTTATGACATGGTGATAGGCTGGCGGATCAACCGTCAAGACAAATGGCTGTCGCGCAAATTGCCCTCGATGATCGCCAACCGGCTGATCGGCAAGGTCACGGGCCTGCCGGTGAAGGATAATGGATGTTCGCTCAAGGTGTACCGGGCGAATATCATAAAACGGGTGCCGCTTTATTCCGACATGCACCGGTTCATCCCCGCCATGACGCTTCCCGTCGGGGCCCGGATCGCCGAGGTTGGCGTGCGCCATCACGCCCGCCAGTTCGGAGAATCGAAATACGGGCTGTCGCGAATCTTCAAAGTTCTGCTGGACCTGATCGCGATCAAGACCCTGCTGCTTTTTGCCCGCCGGCCGATGCGCCGCTTTACCGGGCTTGCCGCCGCCGCCGCCATTATGGCGCTTCTGTCCGCTTGGCCGATCCTGTTCGGGACGGGGGCGACCGGATCGGGCAGTGTGATGGTGTATACGTCGGTTGCCATGCTCTGCGGCTCTCTGACGTTGTTTTTGTTTTTAATCGGCGTGGTGTGTGCCCTGATACATCGCCAGATCGGACCTGCCGAACTGTATTGGCTGGGGGGCATTCCGCGCGCCCTGCCGGAGAAGGATTGAGATGATTCACGACCAGAACCCGACCGCAACCGAAGCAACCGCACCCGGGCTGATCTCGGTCATCGTCAGCGCCGAAGGCGACGGCAAAGGCCTGGCCGATCTGCTGACCGCGTATCGCACCGTCCTGGACGCGCGGCCCGAACCATATGAAATGATCATCGTGTTCGAACATGCCTCCTCGGGCATCCGTGCCGTGCTGGAGCCGCTGGACGCGCAATGGCCGAACCTGAGGCTTTTTCCGCAGCGACCGTGGAATGGCGAGGATGCCGCGATCAAGCAGGGGATCGGTCTGGCGGTTGGTGACATCATCCTGACCCTGCCCTGCTGGCCCGAGATTGACCCCGGTTCCGTTGGCAGCCTGATCGAAGCGGTCGGCCCGGCCGACATGGCCGTGGGACGGCGGACCGAGCTCAACCGGAATGGCATGCAGAAGATCCGCGCCCGGGCCACGCATGGCCTGCTGAACACGCTGTTCCAGCAGAAATTCGAAGATGTCTTCTGCCGCGCCCGGGCCGGACGCCGGGATGTGTTTCTGCGGGTGGCCGAACTGGGTGTCCGGCAGCATTTCCTGCCGCTGATCGCCGCCTCGGAAGGCTACGACGTTCAGGAGGTGGACCTGCCCGTCGTGAAGGATGTCGACGTTCAGAATATCTACAAGTTCAAGCCGAATGCCCATGTAGGGGCCCTGGTCGATGTTCTGACGCTGTTTGTCGGCCTGAAATACCTCAGGCGGCCCCTGCGGTTCTTCGGCTCTGTCGGCGTGCCGCTCATTCTGATCGGGGCGCTGCTGACCGCCTATCTGGTGATCGAGCGGCTCTTTTTCGGCGCGCCTCTCGCAGACCGCCCGGCTCTGGTCTTTGCCGTGCTGATGCTGGTTCTGGGGATTCAGATCGTGGCCCTGGGTCTGGTGGGCGAGATCATCATCTTCTCGTCCAGCCGAAGGTTGCGCAGCTATGAAATCGAAGAGGTCCTGCGTGGCCGCCCCTCGACCGCGCCCGGATCAGAGCCTGAGGCGGTCCACGATGCAGAGGCCCCACCACAGGATGATCATCACAAGAGCCACATAAGAGGCGATGCTACGGACGCCTGACGGGTGAAGATGGAACTCGGCGACGCGGATCGTCGTTGGCGTTTCGAACCGTCCCCGGATCGAGGCCACCTCGCCCCGAAGCGATGCCGGTGCAAGCAGCCGGAACTCCTCTCCTGTCCAGACCTGCAGATGGGCGCCCTCAGGCCGGATGTCGAGGCGGCTGCGGTCGAATTCGATTGGCTTGCCTGCCCTGTGTTCCACATCATCCAGCGTTGCCGCAAAATGCAGATCCGCTGCCCGCGCGCCCTCTGTCATAAGCACCGGCAGACCGGCATATGCGAGCAACAGCAACGCCGCAGCCACCGCCCGCCAGCCGCGGGGCCATTGCAGGTCCTCGCCGGATCTGGGTTCCTTTATCCAGATCCACAGTCCGACCGCCGCCGACAGGGCATAAAGCGCATGGGTCGGCCAGTCTTCCGGCCAGAACAAGCCGACATTCACCAGATCCCACCGTAGCGGCGCCAGCAGAACAACCCCGTTTGCCCATTTCGTCTGCAAAGCATCCAGACCCAGATGCAGCAGCACGCCAAGCGCCAGAACGGCAAAAACGGATCGGGGCGCCCTGCTGAACAGGGCCAGACAGGCACAGAGGATCAAGGTGACCAGCAAGCTGCTCTGGGCGATCACATAAAGCCGCACCTCCACCGATGAGGCGCCGGTCACGCCGACAACGACCCGCTGAAGAATCCACGGCACATCCGGCAGCACACACCCGGCCAATATCCATTTCGCATCGGCTTTGGGCAGGCATGCCTTGGTTGCCAAATACTGGAACCCAATATGGCCAAGCGTTGCGGGCACGGCTCAGCCCAGGCGCTTTCTGACCTGCATGGCCGCTTGATATGGCACGAAGCCGGTCAGCCCCCTGTTGCGACAGGCGCTGTCCAAAACCATCCTCTTTTCCCAATACCACCCCTGAATCCCTGTTTCATATCAACGCCCCGGTCCGGAATCGACAACAAAACCCGCCAGTGCGAATAGTTGATTCGGGATGTCGCGGTGATATCGCTGCCGGTTCGGGCCGAAATTGACGGATCCGTCTGCCTGAGCACGCGGTCATTCCCTGCCCTGCTGGTACATTGTTCCGCGTCGCGCGCCATTGAGGCTGTCGAAAAGCGGCGTTGCCTGCTTCGAATTGACGAATGGCGAAGGCCCTGTTTCACTTGTCCATTATAGGCGGTCGCCTGCTTGTGTGATGGCACATACCGGGGGACGGCAGACGGAATTGGAGTTTGGCCGCAATTTGCAATCACACAGTTAGATGGTGCTTTGACGGGACATACCGTTCCCCGCAGCTTCAAGCAGGTCCGATATCGGCTTTTTGCCGGTCGGGTCTGCGCGGGCCTGGCACATCTGAGTGTTTGAACAAGCCCGCACGGCCCATAGGGAAATGTCAGTGACCGATAAACCGGAACAGAACCGCGTTCTCACCCGCCAGGATCATCCCGCAACAAGCCTCGTTGCGCTTGTGCTGATCGGTGTGGCTGCGTTTGCCGCAGCTCTTCTCACCCGGGTCGGCATGATCGATCACCCGCTGATCTATGATGAGCTCTATCAGTATCTGCCCTCTGTCAGCTGGCAGGAGAACCAGAGCTTTGCCGTTCTGGACGGCATCTATGACCGGGCCGCCCGTTTCAGCCAGCTGATCGCGCTGAGCTTCGGGATCATGGGGGAGCAATCGGCCAGTGCCGCGCGTCTGATTCCGTCGATCCTGCCCGGTGCGCTTCTGGTGTCGCTGGTCGTGGCCTGGGCCTATCGTGTCAGCGGAGTTGTGACCGCCCTGATTGCACTGGTTTTCCTGCTGTTCTGGCCGAACGGCATCGAGGTTGCGCAATATATCCGCTTCTATTCGCTGCAGGGCGTGCTTTTTGTGGCCGGAGCCCTGCTGGTCTATGTCGCCCTTGTCGAGTTCAGGTCGCTGGCATGGCAATTGGTCACCCTGGCTGCTGCGGCTGTTCTCTTTCTGCTTGCCCTCGACCTGCAGGTGTTGACGGCCGTGGGGGTGGGCGCGGTCGGGCTCTGGGTGCTTCTGGTCTTTGCGCCGGGCTGGCTGCGGGCATATCCGCGACTGTGGTGGGGGGTCGGCCTCGTGCTGGCCGTGGTCGTGGCTATCCTGGTGAGCGGTGTTTTTGCCGCGGAACTGAAATGGCTCTGGGCCACATATACCTGGGAACCTTGGCCTGCCCAGAATGACACGACCTTCTATCACCGGGATTTCCGGGACAACTATCCCACATTCTGGCCGCTGTTCCCTGTTATCGCCATTATCGCGTTGCGGGCCAATTTCCTGCCAGCCTCTTTCTGTCTGATACTGTTTGCAACAACCTTCGTGCTGCAATCCTTCGGCGGGCTGAAGAATATCCGTTATCTCTATCCGACAATGCCGTTCTTCTTCGTGCTTTGGGGCATCGGCCTGCAGGCGGTGTTTCCCGCCGTGTGGCGGTTTCTGAAAGACGGCGCGGCTGAGGCGATGTCGTTCCTGCTGCCCGCCTCTTTGAAGAAACCCTTCGCCTGGCTGGTGCTGATCGTCGCGGCAGGATTTCTCGTCTTTGCCAATCCGGCCTTCATCCGCAGCACCAAGCTGATGCTGGGGAAGGACGAAAACACGTTGCTAGGCAAAACCCGCTGGCAATGGACGGATGCAGAGACCCTGCTTGCCCCATGGCTGGCAGACAATGCGCTCATCGTGACTGAAGAGGAAATGCGCGCTGTCGAATGGCTGGGTGATTTCGATCTGGCCTATAACAGACCACGGTTTTCGGAATTTCTGTATTCCCGCGGCACGAATATGCCGTCGTTCAGCGTTGATCACAGGACCGGTCGACCCCTGATCGGAGATTTCTCGGATTTTGAACTGACGGTCCGCTGTACCCCCGTGGGCGTTTTCATAACCAACCAGCCCGGTGTCCGGCACCCCAACATAACCCGGCTTCTGCAGGACACCCGGGATGCGGATCTGCATTTTACGCTGCAGACAGGAAGCGGGTCCTCGCTGGTTGGCTGGCGGCATGGCGAGACCATGAGCCTGCCTGCCGACTGCGACCGGCTACCGGATTTCGGCACGCCTTCGGCTGCCGGGCGGATTCTGTCGGGCCAATCCGAACCTCAGAGCGTCTCGTCAGCCACGGCAGACAGGTAGGGATCACATTCCGGCAGCCAGGGGTCGACGGAGCCATAATCAAACTGTGTCTCACGCTGCTGCTGGATGGCGATAATGTTGCTTCTGGTCAGGATCGTATACAGAAACCGGTCCTTCAGCGCGGCTGCGGGGCCGATCATGCGCAGCCGGTCGCCGTACCAGGCAAAATACATCTCTGCGGCCAGCCGTTTGGCCGGGCTGCCCTCTCCGGCAAGGGAGGCAAATTCGGTGACGAAATCATCGATACCGTCAAGCTGCAGAACCTCGGGTCCGAAATGATCTCGCAGCGTGCGCCGAAGAAACGCGGTTGTGCCGCCCAGGGATAGCGGCACCGCCACCAGCGCGGCGGCGGCGCCCCCGCCGATCAGGAACATCCGGCGGCGCATGGTCATAGCGTTTCCCCCGCATAAAGAGACAGCGCCGACAGCGTCAGCGTCGGGTTGGCGGCGGCCCCTGTTGTGAAGGCGCCCGCCCCGAGACAGGCCAGGTTCGCAACCCCGAAGACGCGGCAGGATTTATCGACGACCCCGCCCGCACTGTCCGTGGCCATCGGCGTGCCACCAACAATATGCGCCTCGGTCGGCTCGAACCCACCAAACCGGACGATCTCATGTTCAAACGGGATCAGAGAAGAGATCATGTCGCGCGCACGGGCCAGACCGGCATAGGCATAGTCGCTATGCCCGGTCCACTGAATGACCGGCTCATCCTCTTTCAGAACCACCCGGTTTTCGGCCAGTGGCAGATCCTCGGCCACCAGTTTGAGCTTCAGCCGGTGCAGCCATTTTCCACGCTCCAGCCGCAGCGATTGTGGCGCGTTCCAGCTTTCGATCATCACCGAGGCCGCCTCGCGGCGGAAATCACCATCATAGAACCCATAGCCCATGCCGGTCAGCGAGGTGCCGCCATAATAATTGTCGAACGGGATATCGACCCAGACGAACTGGCCCAGCTGTTCATGAATGCCGCGCCCGACCAGATCGGAGCCGATGCCCGATCGCAGCAGAATGGCGGAATTGTAGATCGGGTTGGCCCCCAGACCGACGAAATCGGCGCGCAGCGTGATCGGACCAGCCCCGGCGGTGTTGGCCACAATGCCCGTCGCCTGACCGGCTGCGGTTTCGACGGTCCGGCATTCCGCATCAAGCAGGAAATGGAACCCCTCATCCTCGAACAGGTCCAGCGCATTCAGGATGGTAAATTTCGCATCGATGGGGCACAGGTTGCAGGCCCCCGACACACAGCAATTGGCGCGCCGACCGCCATTGGAGCGCGCGCAGGGCATTGGCTGCCAGCTCGGTTCGGCGGCAAACAGCTTGCGTTCGGCGCGGGTCGGCACATGCGGCGGAAACGGATAGGGCGCGCTGCGCGGCGCATATCCGGCCTCATCCGAGCCGGCGATGTCCATCAGATATTCGGCCTCGACCATATACGGCTCAAGATCGACATAAGAGATCGGCCAGTCCTGACCCACGCCATAGCGCGATTGCAGTTCGAAATCGCTGGGCTGCAGGCGCGGCGTATTCCCCCACCAGCAGTTCGAGCAGCCGCCGAATTGATGGCGCACGGTCCAGTCCTTGCGCTGCCCGGAACTGTTCTCCTGCGCAACGCCGGGAAAGGACGGGGCCAGGCGGTTTTCAAGCTGGGTGACGTGATCGATAAAAGGGCCGCGTTCGACAAAGAGGACCTTCAGCTCCCTGCCCTTCAGCTTGTAGGCAAAAAAGCACGCCGCAAAGCTCGACCCGACCAGGATAACGTCCCAGCCGGTCTTTTGAGCGTCTTCCGCGGATATGGGTCTCAAATCTCGGTCCTATCTGTTCCTGTTGCGGGGCGTGCTCCGGTACCGCACCCGAAAATATAGGCCTGCGCCGCGTGCAGGCCGGTTGCTCTACTGCAGATGGATCAGGCGGGTCCGTTCAGGATAATACCGGCGCCGCCAAGCTTCATGTCCCTGAATATATTCAGATTATCGGTGATTCTGCCCAGGGTGACCTTGTTGGCCTCAATGGTGAAAATACCCAGATCCTGGGAGTTCAAAGTGGCGAATCTGTTTGAAACATCGTCAAGGCCAGGTGCGTCGATAATCACGACATCATAGGCCTTGCGCAGCAATGAGATCAGGTCCTGAACCCGCTCGGCGCTGTAGATGATCGACGGATCCGCCGCGGATGTCTGGGTTCCGATACAATCGAAACCACCCTCGGAATTCGTGGCGACCACACATTCGTTCAGGGGTTTCTGGCTGTGGATTGCCGACAGGAAACTGGCCCTGTCCGACACGCCGAGGCTTGCGGTCAGCTGTGCGGTCCGGAAGTCCCCATCCACCAGCACACATTTCTTGCCGCGTTGGGCGCTCGCCCAGGCCAGCAACACGGCCGACAGCGTCTTGCTGTCATTTGCATTATAGGACGTGAAGAAGATGGACCTGAGGGACTGCTCATTATGCAGATTGATATTGTCGGCCAGGTTCAGGGCGGCCCGGGCCAGATCCTCATCCTGCGACAACCGCCGGAGCAGATCCTGCACCGAACCGGTTTTCCTGAGGCGCGGCGTGCTGCCGAAAACGGCCAGCCCTGTCGCGCTGAAGATCTGTCGGGGCGCCGAAAGCCTCTTGGGCCTCCATTCCAGTGCCAATGCCAGTGCCGCACCAAGCGTCAGGCCACCAATCAGGGCCAGCACCGCGGCAACCTTCTTGCGCGGATGCGAGGGACTGCTGGGCGGGGTTGCGTAGCGGATGACCCTTGCATCCGAGATCGGGATTTTCTGGAATTCGCTGATCTCCCGGTAGCGGCCAAGAAAATCCTCGTAGACACGCAGGTTGATATCGGCCACGCGCTGCAACTGGTTCAATTCGATCAGCTGCCTGGAACGCTCCAGATTCAGGCCTTCGAAACTGCGCAGGCTGATCTCCAGCGTTCTCACGTTGAGCCGCAGGGTCTCCACGCGGTTGTTCAGCTGCAACAGCAGGTTTTCCACCTCGGTGGCCAGATCCGCCTCGGTGCGCGCGATCGCACGCCGAATCGAGGCAACCTGCGCGGATTCGTCAGAAAAGCCCGAAGCTGCTGCGGTTTCCTCGCGCCTCAGTTCCACAAGTGTCCGGCGAAAATCGACCAGGGCATCGCTGGTCAGGATATTGGCGGTCGCAAGCGGGCCTTCGGCATCGTTCACCAGCGTGGCGCGGCGAATCTGAGCTTCGGCCTGGGCCAGCTCGGCACGCGCATTTACCAGCTTTGTGGTGAATTCCTGCATCTGCTGGTCAAGGCGCGCGCCGTTATCGGCATCCGCTTCCATGGCACTGCGCAATTCCAGAACCGCCCGCTCCGACTCCTCGACATTATTGGCCAGTTCCTCGACGCGCCCTTCCAGCCAGCCGGTAAACCGGCTTGCCGCCTGGAAACGCTTATCGGCGAGAAAGCGGATATATTCGCTCATGACCGTGTTCGAGATGGCAGCCGCCTTTTGCGAGCTCTCGGAGGTGGCCTGCACCGACATCAGAAAGGATGTGCCCTGCTGGCGGATGGATAACCCTCTTCGGACAATGCCGACAGCAGCGCCCAGATCCCCGACCAGCTGCTCATTGAGCGATGCCGCCTCGAGAATTTCCAGATTCCCCGCCCCGCCTGTGATGGCCACAGTGTCGCTTTGGGACCGCTCCGGTCGCAGAATGGATTTCGCCGTTGTCTTGAGCCAGGTGATCACCGGGTTCGGCACGCTCTGCTCTCGAAGGCTGGGGTTGAACTCCGGATCTTCATCCAGCTTCAGCTTGCGCACCACGTTGATCAGGATGTCGTTGGACCGCATGATCGCGATCTCGCCTTCGATCACCGCATTGCTGAGCACCTGGGCCTCGACCAGATCAAACGAGTTCTGCTCGCTCAGCCCCTGGCCACCCAGCAGAAGCTGGCCGCCGGATGTATAGGTCGGCGTGATCGTCGTGAGGTAATATACGGCAAGTGCCAGACACAGCACCCCCGTCATCGTAATCAGAACCATGCGACGGCGGAACGCCTGCACCACATCCAAGAACTCAAGCGTCTTGGGTTGGGATTCCGCAGCTTTGGGCAAGCGCATATCCAGTTTTCTGTCAGGCGGTATAACTTTATTCATACGTCTTCATCAGCTTCCGAGAACAACACCAAAACGTTCACACAACTTCTTTCACACACTACAGAAGCGATCCTACGCCCAAAAGACCACTCATGGGCGAAGATTATCGACCGAAACAGCCAGGTTCCAGCTTCTGAGACTACATCCGATTTAAATCTTTGAAAAGTCAGGACGCTGGTTGCACAGGGATTTGCGCCTCACCAGCGAGCACTGTCAACAGAAGGAAGGGTAATCTGGCCCAAATCAGGGCATTGTTCATCAAAAACAGGGGAGGCGGGCCGCATCCGCGACATTATCGGGCAAACCCTCATTGCGCCCCCGGCACCGCAAACGCGCCCACGCGCGCCTGTCTCGCTTTTCAAACTTGAAACACCCGGACAAAACAGCGTAAGCGGAAGACATCCGGATCAGCGCAAGTTGCACCCCCCTCCGGCAAAGATTGTAACATCGGATGAAATGGTCATAATTGCTGACCGCAAGGGGTTGTTCGGGTGACGGTGCATTTTTTACGTGTTTATAAATTGACTGCTTCAGAGAGTTCCCGTTTCCAGAACGGCAAGAGGCGTCCACAGCGATGACCAGCGATTCAGAACATGTCGGGATTGCGTTTGTCGGCTGCGGATATGTGGCCGATCTGTACCAGGCGACGCTTGCCAACTGGACCGAGTTGCTGCACCTGCGCGGCATCCATGACATCAATCCTGCGCGACAGAAAACATTCGCAAAACATTATGGCCTTGCGGAATATGCCAGCCTCGACGCGGTGCTGGCCGATCCCGGTGTCGAGATCGTGGTCAACCTGACACCGCCCGATCAACATTACGCAATCACCAAACAATGCCTGGAAGCGGGGCGGCATGTGTATTCCGAAAAGCCCCTGGCACTTGACCTGGGCGAAGCGCGTCACCTGGTCGAACTGGCCGAGGAACGGGGGCTTCAGGTGGTTTCGGCGCCCTCCAGTTTCCTGGGGCCTGCGGCGCAGACATTGTATCAGGCGGTGCGCCGCGGCGAGCGGGGTACACCGCGCCTGATCTATGCCGAGATGGATGATGGCATGGTGCACCGGATCGGCTATGAGAACTGGAAAACCGCATCAGGTGCCTATTGGCCAGCCGAGAACGAATTTCAGACCGGATGCACATTGGAACATGCAGGCTATGCGCTGACCTGGATGGTCGGCATGTTCGGGCCGGTGCGCCGCATGGTCTCTTTTGCCAGTTGCCTGATCCGCGACAAGGGCCCGCACACGCCGCCGGATTATGCGACCCCGGATTTCACCGCCGCCTGTCTGGAATTTGACAACGGTCTGGCCGCGCGGCTGACCAACAGCATTCTGGCACCGCATGATCACCAGTTCCGGATCATTTGCGAGGATGGGGTGCTCAGCCTGGACGAGACCTGGAATTTCTCTGCCCGCGTCCGCTCCTCGCCGGTGCCCGCAACCCGGCTGCGTCGCGGGGCCAAGAAGCTGTTCGGGCTTGATTTCGGTCGACGGATCAGCCCTGAACCCTCGCGCGAGATATCAACGGCCAAGCGGGGTTATCCGATGGATTTCGCGCTGGGGATCGCTGAAATGGCCACGGCGATACGGCAGGGCACCGCGCCGCGACTGGCCGGAGAGTTTTCGCTGCACATTACCGAAGTCTCGCTGGCCATCCAGCATCCGGAGATTTTCGGAGCCGAGTATATCCCGACCACCGCGCCTGGGCCGGTGGAGCCCATGACAAAGATCTGAAACGGCGCGGTGACATCCCGTATATGCGTTGTTATGAAAACCGGAGGGGTTTCGAGAAGGGTCCCGGAAAATGAACTTTGACGAGACCGCCCTTCCGGGTGTGCGGATTCTGACCCCCGCACGATTTGGCGATGCGCGGGGATTCTTCAGCGAAAGCTGGAACAAGCGCCTGCTGGCCGAGCATGGGATCACGCTGGATTTCGTGCAGGACAACCATTCGCTTTCCATGCAGGTGGGCACCATTCGGGGCCTTCATTTTCAGGCGCCACCCGCTGCTCAGGACAAGCTGGTGCGCTGCGGGCGCGGCGCGCTGTTCGACGTGGTGGTCGATATCCGCAAGGGCAGCCCCACCTACGGGCAGTGGACAGGGGTGGAGCTAAGCGCCGAGAACGGCAAGCAGTTGCTGGTTCCGGCCGGCTTCCTGCATGGGTTTGTCACCCGCCAGCCCGAGACCGAGATCTGCTATAAATGCACCGATTATTACGCCCCCGAATGTGACGGCGCGGTGCGCTGGGACAGTTGCGGCATCGACTGGGGCTTTACCGGTGATCCGGTCCTGAGCGACAAGGATACGCTCGCTCCTGCGCTGGCCGATTTCGACAGCCCCTTTGTCTGGGAGGGCGCGGCATGAAGCTGCTGGTCACCGGCGGGGCCGGGTTCATCGGATCGGCGGTGGTGCGTCGCGCAATCCGCGACGGGCACCGCGTGGTCAATCTGGATGCGCTGACCTATGCGGCCTGTCTGGACAATGTGGCCCCCGTGGCCAATGCGCCCGGTTATACCTTTATAGAGGCTGATATCCGCGACCGCGCCGCCCTCGATGCGGTCTTTGCCGACCATCAACCGGATGCGGTGATGCATCTGGCCGCCGAAAGCCATGTAGACCGCTCGATCGACGCGCCCGGCACGTTCATTGAGACCAATGTGACCGGCACCTATACGCTGCTGGAGGCCGCGCGCGCCTATTGGGTGGGTCAGGGAAAACCGCAAACCTTCCGCTTCCACCATATCTCGACCGATGAGGTCTATGGCTCGCTGGGGCCCGATCCCGACCGCGACGGCCAGTTCACCGAAGACACCTCTTATGATCCGCGCTCGCCCTATTCGGCCTCCAAGGCGGCCAGCGACCATCTGGTGCGCGCCTGGCATGAGACCTACGGGCTGCCGGTGGTGCTGAGTAATTGTTCCAACAATTACGGCCCCTATCATTTCCCCGAAAAACTGGTGCCCGTCGTGATCCTGAACGCGCTGGCGGGCAAGGTGATCCCGGTCTATGGCGCGGGCGAGAATGTGCGCGACTGGCTCTATGTCGAGGATCACGCCGAGGCGCTGCTGACCGTGGTGCAAAAAGGCGCGCTGGGGCGCAGCTACAATATCGGCGGTGAGAACGAGGTGAAGAATATCGATCTGGTACGGATGATCTGCGCCATCCTCGACCGCAAGAAACCCGCAGACAGACCCTATGCAGAGCAGATCAGTTTTGTCACCGACCGTCCCGGCCATGATCTGCGCTACGCCATCGACCCCAGTCGCATCCGCGACGAGCTGGGCTGGCGGCCCAGCGTGACGCTGGAACAGGGGCTGGAAAAAACCGTTCAGTGGTATCTCGACAACGAGGCCTGGTGGCGCGCACTGCAAAACCGGTCGGGCGTGGGCGAGCGGCTGGGGGTCAAAGCCTGATCCGCATGTTTCATCTGGCCAAAAATATCCCCGCCGGAGGCATAAGACTCAGAGTTTTTGCCAAAAAGTCGCGTACCCGCAGGTCTTGTCAACTGTCCGGAGTTAAGAGGCCACACTCATGAGCATTCTGGTCTTTGGTAAAACCGGTCAGGTGGCGCGGGAACTGGCGCGCCATGCGGGCGTGACCTGCCTGGACCGGGCGGCGGCGGACCTGTCGAAGCCGGGCACTTGCGCGGCGGCGATCCGGGCGGCGCGGCCACAGGCGGTGATCAACGCCGCCGCCTATACCGCTGTTGACCGCGCCGAGGAGGAAGAGGCGCTGGCCAGTGCAATCAATGGCACAGCCCCGGGTGAGATGGCGCAGGAATGTGCCGCTCTGGGCATTCCGTTTGTCTCTCTCTCGACGGATTACGTGTTTTCCGGGATCGGCGAGACCCCGTGGTCCCCCGAGGATGCAACCGGACCGCTGGGGGCCTATGGGCGCTCGAAACTGGTCGGTGAACAGGCGATTGTGGCGGCGGGCGGGGCTTATGCCATTCTACGCACCTCCTGGGTGGTTTCGGCCCATGGCAACAACTTCGTGAAAACCATGCTGCGGCTGGGGGCGGAACGCGACCACCTGACCATCGTGGCGGACCAGATCGGCGGCCCGACGCCCGCGCGCGCCATCGCGGCAGCCTGTCTGGACATGGTGCAGCAACTGGCCGCTGATCCGGGCAAGGCGGGGATCTATCACTTCGCAGGCACCCCGGATGTTAGCTGGGCCGGTTTCGCGCGCGAGATTTTTGCCCAGGCGGGGCTCACCTGCGCGGTCGAGGACATTCCCAGCAGCGCCTATCCGACCCCGGCGCGCCGACCGCTCAATTCCCGCCTCGATTGTTCCTCACTCCAGACCGTTTTTGGCATTAGCCGTCCAGGCTGGAAAACCGGTTTACGCGATATTCTGAACGATTTGGGAGAGACAGGGTGAGCACACGCAAGGGGATCATTCTGGCGGGCGGCAGCGGCACGCGGCTCTATCCGATCACCATGGCCGTCAGCAAGCAGCTCCTGCCGCTGTATGACAAGCCGATGATCTATTACCCGCTCAGCGTGCTGATGTTGGCGGGCATCCGCGAGATCTGCGTGATCACCACGCCGCAGGATCAGGACCAGTTCAAACGCACGCTCGACGATGGCAGCCAGTGGGGGGTGAGCCTCACCTATATTGTGCAGCCCAGCCCCGACGGGTTGGCGCAGGCCTTTATCCTGGCCGAAGAGTTCCTGGCAGGCGCCCCCAGCGCGCTGGTGCTGGGGGACAATATCTTCTTTGGCCACGGCTTGCCGAAACTGCTGGCAGCAGCGGATGCGCAAATCAGCGGCGGTACGGTCTTTGGCTATCACGTGGCCGATCCCGAACGCTATGGTGTGGTGGATTTCGACAGCAATGGCCGGGCCAGGGAAATCATCGAAAAACCCGAACATCCGCCCTCGAACTATGCGGTCACCGGGCTGTATTTTCTGGACGGCACCGCGCCGGAGCGCGCGCGCGGTGTCACGCCCTCGCCGCGTGGCGAGCTGGAGATCACCGATCTGTTGCAGATGTATCTCGAAGAGGGTCAGCTCAGGGTCGAAACCATGGGGCGCGGCTATGCCTGGCTTGATACCGGCACCCATGCCAGCCTGCTGGATGCGGGCAATTTCGTGCGCACGCTGGAAGAACGCCAGGGCCTGCAGACCGGCTGCCCCGAAGAGATCGCCTATGAGGCGGGCTGGATCAGCACCGACGCCTTGCGCGCCCGGGCGCAGATGTTTTCCAAGAACGCCTATGGCACCTATCTGGAGGGGCTTTTGAAATGAAGATTCTGTTCGTGCATCAAAACATGCCGGGCCAGTATCGCGAATTGATCCAGTGGCTGGCCGCACAAGGCGGGCATGAGCTGGTGTTTCTGACCCAGCGCAACCCGGCGCCACAGCTCGCGGGGGTGAAAACCGTCCAGTACAAGCCCCATCACCACCCCGCCAAGGATGCCTATGGGCTCAGCAAGGTCTGGGAGGAGGCCGCCGGCGCAGGCTTTGGCGCGGCGATGGCGGCCCGGCAGCTGGAACGCGCGCATGGTTTCAAACCGGATCTGGTGCTGGGCCATACCGGCTGGGGAGAGCTGACATTTTTCAAGCAGATCTGGCCGGATGTGCCGATCCTGGGGTTCTTTGAGTATTTCTACAACATGGAAGGTGGGCTGGTGGGCTTCGACCCGGACGACCCGGTTTCGGAACATGCGCCTTTCATCAACCACGCCCGCAACATGGTCCCCTTCGCCAATATCCAGAGCGTGGATCTGGGCCATGTGCCCACCGAATGGCAAAAGAATACCTTCCCGACCAGTTTCCATTCGAAATTCTATACCTGCCATGACGGCATCCGCACCGATCTGCTGGGTCCCGATCCAAAGGCCAGCCTGAGCCTGGGCCGCCTCGACCGGCCACTGACCCGCGAGGATGAGGTCTTTACCTATATGGCGCGCAACCTGGAACGCGCGCGCGGTTTTCACATCTTCATGCGGGCGCTGCCGAAAATCCTTGCCGAACGCCCCAAGGCGCGGGTGCTGGTGATCGGCGGCGACGAGGTGTCCTATGGGCGCAAGAGCACCCATAAACACGGGTTCCGCGGCGAGATGGAGGAGGAAGTCGGTCACATGCTCGACTGGGACCGGGTGCATTTCCTGGGTCGGGTGCCCTATACGGAATATTGCCGGATCGTGCAGCTCAGCCGCTGCCATATGGCGCTGACCATGCCGTTTGTGATGTCCTGGTCACTGCTGGAGACCATGGCGATGCAGGCCACGGTGGTGAGCTCGGATGTGGCTTCGGTGCGCGAGGCGATCACCCATGGCGAGACCGGGCTCTTGGTGGATTTCTTCGACCCCGGAGCGCTGGCGACCCAAGTGATCGACGTGCTGGCCAATCCGGGCGATTACGCCCATATCGGTCCGGCTGCACGCGCGCATGTGGTGAGCACATATGATTTCACGACCCGCTGCCTGCCCGAACATATCAGGCAGATGAACAGCCTGGTGCCGAATGACCGCTGGATTTCGCTGCCCGGCTAGGGTGCGGATAGTGCGGGAAAGATCGATCTGAGCAAAGGAGCGTCATGTCCCTTCCCGAAACCCTGGTGCTTGGCGCAACGGGCCGGATCGGCCGGGTCCTGCAACAGGGCTGGCAGGCCGATGCCGCACCGGTCCTGTGGCAGACTCGCCGGGTATCTGCTCCGAACCCGGCGCTGAACTGGGCCCGATTTGATCCGCTGCAGGACCCGACCGCCCTGAGCGAGGCCATGCAGGGGCGATCGGCCCTGCTCTGCCTGGCAGGGGTAATCCCGGGCCGCGGCGCGGATCTGCACCAGAACACCACTCTGGCCGAGGCCGCCATTCGTGCAGCGGCGGGGGTCGGCGCACGGGTTCTGCTGGCCTCCTCGGCAGCGGTCTATGGCGACCGGGCGGGGCTGCTCCCTGAAAATCTGCCGCCGCAGCCGGTGAGTGACTATGGCCGTGCCAAGGCCGAGATGGAGGCGCGCGGCAGCGCGCTGGCGCGCAAGCTGGGGGTGGAGCTCTGCGTGCTCAGGATCGGCAACATCGCCGGGCTGGACGCCATTCTGGGCGGCTGGCAACCCGGGTTTGAACTGGATGTGTTTGGCAACGGGCGCAGCCCGCGCCGCTCTTATATCGGGGTGCAGAGCCTGGCCAACGTGCTGGCACGCCTTCTGGCTGCGCCGCACCTGCCCGAGATACTGAACATCGCCGCCCCGGAGGTGGTCGAGATGGGCGCGCTGCTCGACGCTGCCGGGCGGCGCTGGACCCCGCGACCGGCGCCGGACAGCGCCATTGCCGAGGTCCGGCTGGACACACGCGCCCTGCAACAGATCGCCCCGGTGCCGGCAGAGCAGGCTGACCCTGTACAGATGGCGGCACAATGGCGTTTGTTAGAGCCGTATGTGACCGAAGGGACACTGACCCAAGAGACGGGGCGCGCATGACCTGGAGCAAGCGCTTTTTCGATCTGTTTTTTGCAGCCCTTCTGGTGGCGATCCTGGGGCCCTTGCTGCTGGGGCTGCTGCTCTGGCTGCTGATCCGTCAGGGTCGGCCGCTGTTTTATGTGGCTGAACGGATGAAAACGCCCACGCAGGGGTTCAACCTGTGGAAATTGCGCACCATGACGGTGGTGGATCGCGATGCCGGTGTTTCGGGCGGCGACAAGGCCGCCCGTATCACCCCCGCCGGGGCCTGGCTGCGCCGCACCCGGCTGGACGAGTTTCCGCAGCTCTGGAACATCCTGCGCGGCGATCTGAGCTTTGTCGGCCCGCGCCCGCCGCTGCGGCAATATGTCGAACGTCACCCGGCGCTTTACGGGCAGGTGCTGAAATCGCGCCCCGGCGTCACCGGGCTGGCCTCGATCACCTATCACCGGCACGAGGCGGAACTGCTGGCGCGCTGCGCGACACCCGAGGAAACCGACGCGGTCTATGACCGAATCTGCGTGCCGGCCAAGGCGCGGCTGGATCTGATCTACCAGCGACGTCGGAGCCTGTGCTACGATTTTGCCCTGGTCTTCGAGACGATCGGCAATCTGTTTATCCGTCGCCGCTGACAGCGGGCCACCACAACAGACTCAGCGCAGCGGCGTGCGAGCGGCGAATTACCCCCTGGATCGGCGGCAAACCGCGTCTGGCAGGCATTTTGTGTCTCGTAATGGGAAGAAATATGTTGTTTTTGACAAAATCAGGTTTTCCCATTGCGCTTATGCTGCAGAGCGGAAAAGATTATGGTCGAAGGAACGGCTGCATGATGGCCATCTTGGATTATAGTGACGAATTGAGGTTTACATGCGTAAGAAGGTAACAAAGGCAATATTTCCCGTTGCCGGTCTGGGAACACGATTTCTGCCTGCGACGAAATCGGTCCCCAAAGAGATCATGACGCTGGTCGACCGTCCGTTGGTACAATACGCCATTGACGAGGCGCGCGCGGCCGGGATCAAGGAATTCATCTTCGTCACCTCGCGCGGCAAGTCGGCGCTGGAGGATTATTTCGACCACAATCCGATCCTCGAGCAGGAGTTGCGCAAGAAGGGCAAGGACGACCTGCTCGAAACGCTCAAGTCGACCAATATGGAAAGCGGCGCGATTGCCTATATCCGGCAGCACCGGGCGCTGGGTCTGGGCCATGCGGTCTGGTGCGCGCGGCGTCTGATCGGCAACGAGCCCTTTGCGGTGATGCTGCCCGATGACGTGATCGCGGCGGAAAAGCCCTGCCTGCAGCAGATGGTCGAGTCCTATGAAGAAACCGGCGGCAACATGGTCGCCGCGATGGAGGTGCCACCCGAGAAGGCCAGTTCCTATGGTGTGCTGGACGTGGCCGAAGATATGGGCGCGGTGGTCAATGCCCGAGGTATGGTCGAAAAACCCGCCCCCGGTACCGAGCCGTCGAACCTGGCGGTGATCGGGCGCTATATTCTCGAACCCTCGGTGCTGCGCAATCTCAACAAGATGAAGCAGGGCGCGGGCGGTGAGATTCAACTGACCGACGCGATCGCCGAGGATATCAATGCCGGCAAACCGGTCTATGGCTACCGGTTCCGCGGTCAGCGTTTCGATTGTGGCTCGAAATCAGGCTTCCTGCAGGCCACCGTCGCCTTCGCACTGGCCCGCGACGAGTTGCGTGATGATCTCAGCCGCTATCTCACCGAAACAATTCACGCCAGCCAGGCCGCTGAATAATAAGACAAATACAGACCTGCACATTTTCCGTGAGCGGTTTTTCGCTACGCTCACGGCTTAACATAATTTAATTTGGGGGCTGGCGGTGCTTGCGATATCGTGCGAAGGCTGGCGAGTAGAAAGCAAAAGACCAACAGCAACCATGCGTTGTAGATCACACCAACAGCCGATAGCATTTTCATGGGGGCCGAAGCGGTCTCGGGAAGGCTGACGTGCTGGATTTCGTCAATGCCCTGACCCGCAAACAGAAAGCCAGGATTTTCCTGGCCATTGATCTGCTGCTGATCCCGATCGCGCTGCTGCTGACCTTCGCCGTGCTTCCTCTGCCCGGCACGCCGTTCGACACGCTGGTCCGGTTCCTGCCGGTACTGCCCTATATGATCGCGGGCGCGGCATTGCTGTCGCTCGGGCTGGGGCTGCCCAACATCAAGCTCAAGGCCTATGAGCAGAATGCTGTCGGGCTGACCGCGCTGCATGCGGTGGCAATGGTTTGCCTCAGCGCCCTGCTGACCCGGATAGCAGCGATACATGTGCCGATGGGCACCCATGTCATTTTTGGCCTGATCTATTTCCTGATCATGGCGGCAACCCGCGCCATCTTGTTTCAGGTGGTCAGCGCGATCTATCGGCATGGCGAACATAGCTGCCGCGTGCTGATCTATGGCGCCGGCACCACCGGAACCCAGCTAGTTCAGGCGCTGCGGGCCCATGAAAGCATCACCCCGGTTGCCTTCATCGACGACAAAGCCTCGCTGCAAGGCGTGTTGCTGGCGGGACTGCCGGTGTTTTCCCCGGCCCGGATCGGTGAGCTTGTGGAGCGGCGCAACATTCACCGCGTACTGCTGGCGATGCCGTCTCTGAGCCAACCCAAACAGGCCCAGATCGCCCGGCGGCTGCAGAAGATGGGGCTTGAAGTGCAGGCCCTGCCCTCTTTCGCGCAACTGATCGGCGAAGAGGAGCTGGTCGACAAGCTGACGCCGATTGCACCGCAGGCCTTTCTGGGGCGCGCGGCGCGGGACATGACGCTGGCCGAGGCCTGCAACAGCTATGCCGGACGGTCGGTGCTGGTGTCGGGGGCCGGTGGCTCAATCGGTTCAGAGCTTTGCCGCCAGATACTGGCCTGCCGCCCGACGCGGCTGGTGCTCTATGAGTTGAGTGAACTGGCACTCTATAACGTGCATCAGGAACTGACCCAGCTCTGTGAGGATAGCGAGATCGAGATCGTGCCGGTTCTGGGCTCGGTGACCGACCCGCGCCAGGTCAGCCGGGTGCTGGCCGATCACGGGGTGCAGGTTGTGCTGCATGCGGCAGCCTATAAACACGTGCCCCTGGTCGAGGCCAACCCACTGCCGGGGCTGGCCAATAACGTATTGGGCACCCGGACGCTGGCCCGAGAGGCGGCGCAGGCAGGGATCGAACGCTTCATCCTGATCTCATCCGACAAGGCGGTGCGCCCGACCAATGTGATGGGCGCCTCGAAACGGCTGGCCGAGCTGGTGGTGCAGGATCTGGCCACGCGGCACGGGCAGACCGTCTTTACCATGGTGCGGTTCGGCAATGTGCTGGGCTCCAGCGGCTCGGTCGTGCCGCTGTTTCAGGAACAGGTCAGCCGCGGCGGGCCGGTCACCGTGACCGACCGCAACGTGAAGCGCTATTTCATGACCATCGCGGAGGCCGTGCAACTGGTTCTGCAGGCCGGGGCCGATGCCCGAGGCGGCGAGGTCTTCGTGCTCGACATGGGCAAGCCGGTGCCGATCATGCAACTGGCCCGGCAGGTGATTGAAAGCGCCGGATACACGGTGCGCGACGCCACGACCCCCGATGGCGATATCGAGATCGAGGTGATCGGGCTGCGCCCCGGTGAAAAGATCGAAGAGGAACTGACGCTCTCGGGCGACCTGACCGGCACCCGGAACCCCAAAATCTTCTGCGCCCGCGAGGAGACCCTGTCGGAAATCGAGATCGCCAGCGTGCTGCGTGGGCTGCGCGAGGCCCTGTCCAGCGGTGACGAGGCCGGGGCACGCGCCCTGATCCGGCACTGGGTCGAGGGCTATCAGGCCCCCGAACCTGCGGCGAAAACCTCCTGATCCGCCACGACCCCGCACCACAATGGCGCACTTATGCGCCCATTGTGCGGAAATCCGCGACAGTCTCGGCAACAAAAGGGACAAGCGGCAAAGCTCCGCCCGAAGTGGCCGCCAGATGAGGTGGCCTTGCCCCTGCGCGTCCTCTATATGCTGATCCCGTAAAAACAACCGTCCGGCATGGCGCAATCTGATGGTGACGACATGGGTTCCGACCGCTACCCTTCTGAGACGATTCACAAAGTTTATTTGTCATAACGAAACATGATATTTTGGGCTGGGCGGTCGGTGCGCCGACGGCATTGGGGAATGGAGAAAACAGATGCGGAATTCTGATCGCGCGGCAGGGCAGGCCGAACTGCGTGATGTGCGGCGCGAAAATCGCGGCTTGCTTTGGACTGCGGGAATTTTCAGCATCTTCGTGAACCTGCTGATGCTGACCGGCCCGCTATTCATGCTGCAGATCTATGACCGGGTGCTGGGCAGCCGGTCCGAGGAAACCCTGGTGGCGCTGTTTGCGCTGATGGCCTTCCTGTTCCTCGCCATGGGGTTGCTGGACTGGTCGCGCGGACGGCTGCTGGCGCGGATGGGCGCGCGGTTCCAGGCGGGGCTTGATCGGCGGGTGTTCAGCGCCATGCTGACAAAAGCCTCTCTGAACCGGGATGAAAAGCAATCCGAGAACCAGCTCAAGGATCTTGAATCGGTGCAGCGCTTTTATGCCTCGCCGACCTTTGCGGCGCTTTTCGACATTCCCTGGACGCCGGTGTTTCTGGCCGGGATCACGCTGTTCCACCCGCTGCTGGGCGTGCTCGCCATCGGCGGCGGCACGCTGCTGATCCTGATCACGGTGTTGAATCAGATCACAACCAAGGGCGCGGTGCTGCAATCGACCGCGGCCAGCTACACCTCGGACCGGATGGCCGAGCATCTGCATGGCGAGGCGGAACATATCCGCAGTCTGGGCATGCAGCGCAGTGCCTTCGAGCGCTGGCACAAGGCCCGCGGCCGGGCACTGGAACAGGGGCTGCATGCCAGCGACATGGGCGGCACCTTCTCGGTGACGACCAAGACCTTCCGGCTGTTTTTACAATCGGCGATGCTGGCGCTTGGCGCCTATCTGGTGCTGCAGGGAGAGATGACCCCGGGCGCGATGATCGCCGGCTCGATCCTGCTGGGCCGCGCCCTGGCCCCGGTCGATCTGGTGGTGGGACAGTGGACCATGGTGCAGCGCGCCAAGCGCGGCTGGGAAAACCTGACCGAATTGCTGTCCGACATCCCGCCCGATGTGACCCGTGTCGAGCTGCCCAAACCCAAGGCCAAGCTTGCGGTGCAGCAATTGACCGTGGTGCCGCCCAATGCCCGGCAGGCCTCGCTGCGGCTGGTGAATTTCGACGTCGCCCCCGGCCAGGCCATCGGCGTGATCGGCCCGAGCGGCTCGGGCAAATCGACACTGGCGCGCGCCTTGACCGGGGTCTGGGCCCCGGCTGGCGGCAAGATCCGCCTTGATGGCGCTTCGCTGGAGCAATATGACCCCGAAAGGCTGGCGCAATATATCGGCTACCTGCCCCAGCGCGTGCAGCTGTTTGACGGCTCCATTGCCGAAAACATCGCCCGCCTGAGCACCAATCCGGATGACGCAAAGATCGTGGCCGCCGCCAAGAAGGCCGCCGCCCATGAAATGATCCTGAAACTGCCTGACGGCTATGACACGCAGGTCAGCACCACCGGCGGGCAGCTGAGCGGCGGCCAGATCCAGCGCATCGGTCTGGCGCGCGCCATGTATGGCGACCCGGCGATCCTGGTGCTGGACGAGCCCAACTCCAATCTCGACAATGAGGGCTCCAATGCGCTCAACACGGCGATCCGGCAGATGAAAGAGGCCAACCATGCGGTGCTGATCATGGCGCACCGCCCCGCCGCCATTCAGGAATGCGACATGCTGCTGATGCTGGAAGACGGCGTGCGCAAGGCCTGGGGCCCGCGCGAACGCGTTCTGGCCGAGGTGGTCAAGAACCACGCCCAGATCCAGCAAGCCGCCAACAAACCGACCGGTGTGACATGAGTACCAAGAAACCCAAGCTTTTCCCCTCGACCGGCCCCCTGATGGTGGGGGTGCTGACCCTGGTTATCCTGATCGGCGGCTTCGGCGCCTGGGGGGTTCTGGCCAATATCTCGGGCGCGGTGGTCGCCTCGGGCCGGGTTGTCGTCGACAAGAACCGGCAGGTTGTCCAGCATCCCGATGGCGGCGTGGTCGAAGCGGTGCTGGTCGAAGAGGGCGATGTGGTCAAAGAGGATGACATTCTGGTCAAGCTCGACCCCACGCTGCTGAAATCGGAGCTGACCATCGTGGAAGGCCAGCTGTTTGAATTGATGGCCCGGCGCGGACGGCTCGAAGCCGAGCGCGACAGCACCGATGAGGTCCGCTTTGACCGGATGCTGCTGGAAAATGTCGAACGCCGCCCCGAAATCGCTGCGGTGGCCGCCGGACAAGTGCGCCTGTTCGAGGCCCGCAGAGAGGCGCAGGCCAAGGAGATCGAACAGCTGCGCGCCCAGCGGACCCAGCTGAACAACCAGATCGAGGGCGTCGATGCCCAGATGGATGCGCTCACGCGCCAGCAGGAGCTGATCGAAAGCGAATTGGAAAGCCAGCAGGTGCTGCTGGACAAGGGGCTGGCGCAGGCCTCGCGGGTGATGGCGCTGCAGCGCGAAGAGGCGCAGCTGGCCGGCACGGTCGGCAACCTCGTGGCGCAGCGGGCCCAGACCCTGGAGCGGATTGCGGAGCTGGAGATCGAAGAGCTGCAGCTTTATTCCGCCCGCCGCGAGCAGGCCATCACCCGCCTGCGCGACCTGCAGTTCAACGAGCTGGAACTAGCCGAACAGCGCCGGTCCCTCATCGAGCGTCTCAGCCGTCTGGACATACGGGCACCGATCTCGGGCGTGGTCTATGATCTGCAGGTCTTTGGCCGCAGATCGGTGATCCGGCCCGCCGACCCGACATTGTTCCTGGTCTCGCAAGACCGGCCACTGATCATCGAGGCGCGGATCGATCCGATCCATGTGGATCAGGTCTATCCGGGACAGGAAGTGGTGATGCGCGTGGCCGCCTTCGATCAGCGCAACTCGCCGGATCTGTTCGGATCGGTGACCCTGGTCTCACCCGACTCCTTTGTCGATGACCAGACCGGGGCCTCCTGGTATCGTGTGGAACTGGAGCTTCCCGAAGAGGAGCTGGGCAAGCTGGGTGAGGATCAGATCCTGATCCCCGGCATGCCCGTCGACGCCTTTATCCGGACTCAGGACCGCACGCCGCTGGCCTATCTGGCAAACCCGCTGACAAGCTATTTCAGCAAGGCGTTCCGGGACGGTTGATATTACGCGTCAAACAAAGGGGCATGGGGCGTGCCTGAGAACGCCTCTTTCAATTCGGCGTAATTCTCGATCACCTCGGGCTTGGGGCGTTTGTTCTGCTTCGACATGCTGGAATGCACTGGGGCCGCCGGGACGTCGAGAAACCGGAACAGGCGCTGCATCTCGCCCCCGGTGTCCGAAACAAGCTCTTCATAGGTCATCTGCAGGACGCGCTGCGCCGGGAAGGTCGCGGCAATCCTGTCCTCCCACCCTTCCAGCCAGGCAAACCGGTCGCGCACCCAATCCACCGGCAGGTGCACGGTTCTGTCCCCATAAGACCCGCCGACCCATTCCCCCGTCTCATAGGCCAGGCGCGTAGAGATCAGCACCGCCAGCTTGTCCCGGCGGCTCAGGTGGACAATGCGGATATCGTCCCGCGACAGCAGATGATCAAGCAGGCCACCGGTTCCCGGAATGCCGAATTTCTCGCCGTAATCATCCTCTAGATGCCTGTAGAGTAGCTTGGCGCCCGTGAGGGTCTCGGTCGTCATCCGGCTTAACCGGCGGTCGAGATATGCTGCGGGACCGGTCTTGTTGACGCGTTGGCGCACAGCCATGCTTTGCAACTGGAACTCGCCGATGATCTCGCCGTGCTGAATGTTTTTCGGGATGCTCTTTATAAAGGACACAAGAAGGTTGGATCCCGATCGCCCGGCGGACAGGACCACGTATTTTTTCAGCTCTGGTAAAAAAGCATCACAGACCCGCCCTGCGGATGCGTGAAGACAGTCCTTGATCAATGCAGCGCGCGCCGGAGTCATTGCAATTCACTAAACAAATCATGCTCTGAGCAAAGGTATACGACAACCAAACGCAATCGGAAACGTATGAAACGGTTTTCAAACAAACGGCGCATCAGAACAAGATCCTGGGCCTGTGCCGCCCGGCTTCGAATATCCGACGGGAGATATTTCGGGTTTCGCTCTGCGGAGACGCTCATAACCCTGTTGACAGGCTGGTGCGGCAAAAAGGCCCATGACGGCCGCATATCAACGGCGCGGGCGGGCCATGGCAGCCCGTCATGGCGCGGCCCGCACCATTCCACCAGGCGCCCCGCACCATCGTTTTGCCCTTTTTCTTTCCTGAAATCGGCAGGATCACCGTCCATGCTTGTCCCGGAGGGGGCCCCGGCCCTCCCCGTTCCGCCCCAGGGACGCGTCTGACCTGCGGAAAGACAATCCTCCGGCTTTGTTTCCGGTTTGGCACCTCTGATTGCCCCCAAATGGGGGTAGCGAGGATTCCCCTATCAATGGCTCAGTGGAGAGGCGCTCGGCGAATTTATGCCGACGTGTTGTTTTGCATTAGGGCCGATAAGCCCGGCCTGTTCATTGCAATAGTGTTCATTTTTTACCGGGGGTAAAACATGTCTAGTAAGCTAATCAAAGCATGGAACTCGATTCCTGGCGCCGCCCTGATCGGCACGCCGCAATCGGACAATCTTAACCTGAAGCATCCTGACAATGCTGGCCTCAACAAGGCCAAAGGTCTGGGAGACGACGACTATATCCTGGGCAACAGCAACGACAACGTGCTGCTCGGAAATTACGGCGACGACTATCTGCGCGGCGAGCTTGGCGACGACACGCTGGGTGGCGGCAAGGGCGATGACGTGATGCTCGGCGACGGTGCGGTCTCTGACCTGATCGCTGGTGACGACTGCCTGATCGGTGAAGACGGCAATGACGTGGGCGCCGGCAATGGCGGCGACGACACCCTGAACGGCGGGGCCGATAACGACCTGCTGATGGGCAATGCCGGAGACGACAAGATCTATGGCGGCACCGGCGATGACTGCCTGATCGGCGGGGCCGACGACGACCGCATGTATGGCGGCGCTGGCTATGATCTGATGTTCGGCCAGGGCGGCCGTGACTACATGCTTGGCGGTGCTGGCGACGACACCATGTCGGGCGGCGACGGCAATGACGAGATGTACGGCGAAGACGGCGATGACATCATGGCCGGTAATGCGGGCATGGATGCGCTCAACGGCGGCGAAGGCGAAGACACCATGTGGGGTGGCTCCGGCAAGGACGCGCTGCGCGGTCATGACGACGATGACTGGATTTCGGGTGGCGAAGATGATGACTTCATCGCTGGTCAGCGTGGCCATGACGAGCTCTATGGTGACGGCGGTGATGACGCCATTCGCGGCAATAGCGGCGACGACTCGATCTCGGGTGGCGATGGCGACGACAACATCCAGGGCAATGACAACGAAGACTGCATTGACGGCGGCGACGGCAACGACATCATCTGGGGTGACAATGCCAGCGGCAAGGCCTCGACCGAGCTGGCTGCAGACAAGATTGATGGCGGTAACGGCAATGACACCATCTTTGGTGGCGATGACGACGACCACATCAATGGTGGCAACGATGATGATGACATCAGCGGCAATTCCGGCAATGACATCATGGACGGCAACAGCGGCGACGACCGCATCTGGGGTGGCTCCGGCGACGACCAGATTCACGGCAGCGAAGGTGAAGACAACATCGTTGGCGGCAGCGGCAATGATCTTGCCGATGGCGGTTCCGGCGATGACAAGATGAATGGCGGCAGCGGCGAAGACACGCTGTGCGGCGGCGAGGACGAAGACCATGTCAGCGGCTCGGGCGGCAATGACGTGCTGTTCGGCGATGACGATAACGTCTTCTTCTCCGTGGGTCAGCAGGTCGGCTATACCGACGATCTGCGCGGCGGTACCGGTGATGACATGCTGTTCGGCGGTGGTGGCGACGATGCCAACATGACCGCTGGTGAAGCGGGTTACCGTCAGGCTGGCGATGACTATCGCGGCGCAACCGTTAACCCGGATGCAGCGTTTGGCGGCCTGTATGGCGGCCTGGGCAACGACACCCTGCTGGGTGGCGATGGCGACGACGCGCTGTTTGGCAACAAGGACGAAGACTGCCTGATCGCCGACCAGGGCGCAGACACCCTGACCGGTGGTGCGGATGGCGACGACTTTGTCTTCGGCTATCAGGTCTGCGACGGGCCCGAGGTGCTCGCAGCCTATGCCAGCTTCGGCGAAGGCAACGTGGTGACGGACTTCAGCTACATCAACAATGACCGGCTGGTGTTCCACACGGCGCATGAAGGCGAGCTGGAAGCCCGTGTTGTCAATGGTGACGACATCGAGATCATTTCGAACCTGACCGGTGATACCGTTGTGGTCGAGGATCTGTGGTCTGAGCTGGGCCTGGATCTGCTGCCGGCGGAAGATGTGCCTGGCAATGAGGCCGACTATAACGCGGCACTTCTGGAATATCTCGAGAAGACCGATTTCGGCGAAGGCAAAGGTGTCATCTACTTCGAAGACAAGTGCATCGGCGTCGAAAACTGCGACCCGGACCGCCCGGATACCGGTTGGGAAGGCACGCGTCCGGAATATCCGGCGGGCAGCAAGCCGCTTGACGGATTTGCCGGCGACACCCTGCCGAACACCACAGTTCCGGACTTTGTCGACCGTTACCTCGATGACGACCAGAATGTTTGGTATGCGGCCGATTCACTGAATTGGGACCTGTTGGCCGAATAATCATTCGGCTTACGAGAAAGGACCGAGTACCCGGTCCGTTTTCGAACAGACCTGGAACTCGTCCCCCGGCACCGCCCCTGATCTTTCAGGGGCGGTGTTCTCTGTTCAGGCGGTCCTGCAATGTTGCATCAGGACCGCCTCCGCTCCCAAAACCCTTTTGACGACAGGCTGGGAACAGCCTGCACCGCGTGTTCACACCTCAGTGCAGCCAGAGAGGATGCAGCGGCCTGGCTCGCTGCTTATGAACCTCACCGGGCAACACCACAGCCCGTGTCATGTTGCAGCCCCTGCACACAGGTCAATGTGCTGTCAGGTCTCCGTCTTTCCCTGACGCGTCCACAGGAGCTTCCCACCGATAAACAGCGTTCTCGCTTACCCGCTTCCGACCAGTTTTTCCGGATGAAACCACAAAAAAACATGCCCAGCCGGAGCGGCTGGGCATGTCTGTTTGCGTTCGGATCGCGGGCCCCGGAAGGGCCCTGCGGATCAGATCAGTTGCACATCCTCGATATTGCGGATGTCCAGATCGATGGTTGTGAAGCTGAACGTATCGGTCAGCACGCTGCCATCATTGATGCTGCCCGGCGCCGGAGCATTGGCATCGACCATCGCCAGATAGACATCGATCTCGGCCTGAACCGCAAGCGCATCAGCGCCATCCAGCGAAATCTCCAGCGTGTCGATACCGCTTTCCCCGTCAAGGAAGTCGCGCTCACCGGCATCGGTCGCCTCGGCCCAGACGAACTCATCCGAACCGGAACCGCCGAGGATCGTATCCGCGCCGCTATTGGGGCTTTGGAAGCGATCGTCACCGGCACCGCCCGATACGAAGTCCGAGCCCTGCAGTCCGCGGACGAAGTCATCGCCGAGGCCACCGAACAGGATGTCATCATCGAACTGACCGTTCAGCACGTCGTCACCGATACCACCCAGGGCGACATCCCCCTGACCGTCCGCATTGATGGTGTCGTCGCCTTCCCCACCGAGCAGCGTATCGAAGCCCGCCGCGCCGCGCAGATTGTCGTCGCCACGACCGCCATCGATGACATCGTTGCCGCCCAGGCCATTGATCACGTCCTCGCCGCGTGTGCCGAGGATGTTGTCGCTGCCGCCAGTCCCGTCAAAGGTGACGCCATTGTCACCTGGCGCCTCGACCAGAACGGTCACACCGGGATCAGCGGGATCGAGCGTCGGCACGTCACCGACCTGGACCTCGACGGTTCTGACGAAGCCCACGCCATTGGTCACGGTATAGGTGAAGAAGTCGAAACCTTCGAAATTGGCACCGGCCGTATAGGTCACGGTACCGTCGCCCTCGATCACGACTGTCCCGAAGCCGCCATCATTGACCTGTGCCACCGACAGCGTGCCTTCGCTGAGCTCGATGTCATTGGCCAGAACGTCGATATTGACCGACCCGCCGGGCGCCGGTGCGGTAACCGCATCGCCGGTACCGCCGGGCAGGAGCGCCTCGACCGCGACCGTGACATCGTCGAATTGCAGGAACTCGACATTGCGCACCCGGTCCACACCATCAACGGAGGTGACCGTCAGCTCGCCGGTGAACAGATCCACGATCTCGATCGTTGCATCGGCATAGTTGCCACCAAAGACTGCAGTGTCGACCTCGCCATCACCATTGAGGTCGTCATTTCCGGCACCACCAATGAGGATGTCGTTTTCGGAGCCGCCATTGAGGTCGTCGTTGCCCTCGCCGCCTTCCAGCAGATCGTCATAGCTGTCCCCGTTCAGGACATCATCGCCACCATTGCCGATCAGCGTGTCCTCACCCGAGAACCCGATAATCGTGTCATTGGTCTCGCAGCCCACCAGCAGGTCGAAGCCGCCAACAGGCGAGTTCTCGTCGGCCTGGCTGGTGCCTTCGATCAACCCGCAGCGCAGCAGACCGGCATCCAGCGTCAGGTTGGATTCACCTTCAGCCAGCGAGACCACCTGGGTCATCGCATAGTCCGGGTCACCGGGCATGGTGACCGCATCGGAATCGCGAGCGTCATCCGCCCCCTGATTGGCCGCCGTAAAGGCAAAGCCAGCCGGCAGAATGAAGCCGACCTTGTAGTCGCCCGCCTTCAGGCCGGTGAACAGGTATTTGCCATCCGCATCAGTGACCTGCTGATCCAGGATCGTGCCATCGGGTGCCAGCAGATGCACGGTCACGCCCTGCACCCCCTGCTCGCGGCCCGAGAAGAACGAATCGAGCGCCTCGTCATTGAGGATGCCGTCACCAAAGACATCCAGCCATACGGTGTCGCCAAGCTCAGCCGTTCCCGGGTCGGAATCGCGCACACCGGCATCGTTGTCGCCGGTATCATTATCGGCAACGACCTCGATATTTTCGATGACCGACATGGTGGTGTCGCCGATCGCGTCGCTGTCGGACGTGTCGTCCGTTCCGACATTTGCGGCCACCAGTTCCTTGCCGACCAGAACCCCGTCCGGATCCTCGAACTTCACGCCATAGACACCCGGCTCAAGATCGGTGAACTGATAGCTCCCGTCAGCTGCGGTCACCTGCGTGACAGGGTTGCCCCCCGCATCCACAATCGGATCGCCATTTTCGTCCAGCAGAGTGACCAGGACCCCGCCAATGCCGGGCTCGTCACCATTGTTGTTGTCTAGGCTGTCATCGTCGGTATCGCAGAAATAGCGGCCCGACAGCGAGCCCGACTCCTCCTTCACGCAGAGCCCCAGATCGACATCACTTTCGCTGTCAGCGGTCACGCTGATGACACCCGACATGCCGTTCCCATCGACATCGGAGTCGATCGTGTCATCCGATCCCGCATCCTGAATGGTGAATTCGGTGCCGTCCGGCGCGACGCCCATGATCTTGTAATCGCCGACCAGAACGTCATCGAAGCGATAATTGCCATCCGCATCGGTCACGGTCGTGGCAACGACATTTCCGTCCAGATCAACCAGCTTGATGGTGACACCGGCCTTGGTCGGCTCGGACACAACCTCCTGCGTGTCCTGACCTTCGAGGACGATATTGTCGATGCGCACAAACTCACCGCCATCGCCACGCACCTTGAGCGTCAGGTCCTGGCCGGACTCGATCGGAACATCCTTGATGACATAGGTCGAGAAGCCGCCATCATTCGATCCGGCCCCATCGCTGTCACCATCCAGGCGGATCGCCTCAACGATCTCTCCGCCGATTTTCAGCTTGATGATGCTCTGGCCATCATTCTCATCCTGCACGCGGATTTTGACGTCATAGACACCGGATTTCCCGTCAAAGGTGGTGCAAAGCGCTGCGTAATCGCCGGGGCAGTAGAGCTTGACAAGCTCGCCGCCCGAGGCCTGCGCACCCTCAACGACCTTGAAGCCGCTGCTATACATATCCTCGGCTTCGATCGTGTAATCACATCCCGGGATGACGGTGATTTCACCATTGATCCCGTCACAATCCTCGTCACAGAAAACGGTGCCCGAAATCGAACCGGTTTCGATCTTGTCCCCGGCGCCCAGGCATTTGTAATCAACCCAGTTGCCTTTGACATTGCAGGTGTTGACAACGGTCAGCTCAGTTCCGGCCGGAGGCACCTTGCCGTAGAATGTGAAATAATCATCGCCGGCCCCGGGTGCGTCATGCCCTTCGATCTCGATCTCGATCATGTAATAGGTCTGGCCGTCCGACCCTTTCAGCACATGATAGCTTTCGGCATACATCTGGCCGCCAACGGCCTCACCGTCGATATAGGCCTGCTGACCACTCCAGTCATTGGCATTTTCGTTCCGGCAGCTGTCACCGGACAGAGAATAGTCGTTATCCTTGGTGGACATGCAGACGGTTGCGCTGGCGGGCATTGTAAAACTATCGCCGCATCCGATGCTTGAACCGTTACCGCCCTGATCCAGAAGATCGGCCTCAGTGATAGCGGTCCACTCATATTCCTGATAATTATTAGTCACTGTTGCTTCCCCCTAGGTGAGCATTACCAAATACAAAACTTCACCCGCGAATGGCGGGATTCCGTGTCCGGGGGGACATCAAAACAATCTGTATGAAGACTGCATGAGACAAAATACGGCAGTCGAAAGCCTTAAAATTTTTCAACCAGCACACTCAACACTCTTAACGATAGGTGAAATTCACCCGTCACTCACAGATACTTTCTTGATCCCCCAACTATTCCGCCTGAGTTACAACCCCTTGCTTCAGGCAACATGGATATTAATGAATGGAGAGACATCTCCCGTCAATATTTTCGCCAAATTTTCGCCCAATTTTAATACACCCGAACCGCAGCGCGCCCAAGTTTGCGCTACCAGGGAAACAATCACGGAAGATTCCAAATACCGTTTCCCGGTAATTTTTGGGTTCCGAATGTGAGAGCCACACCAAAATTCATGCCCTGAAAGCCGTCAAAACCCTGTCATCGTTGATCTGACCGGCAGCAGACCATCAAACCGCTTGCGCCAAACGGGCACCGGTTGACGCCTGTGATGGTTTGACGTTGCTGCAGCACGTCGTGAAAAATACCCTGACTATGCGTCTCGCCCCTGTAACCGAAAGCAGACACATGCAGACATGTCTTCAGGTCCGGTCCCTACAGTTCTTTCACGGCAGCAAGCATGAGATCACCGGTCGGACGGCCCTGCTTGATCTGAAGGTGACAGGCCCCTTGCCCGATCAGGTTCTGGCGCAGCTGGACCAGCCGGACGGGTTGAGGGTGCTTTCACCGCAAGAGGCGGCCGGTTTTGCGCAAGACAGGGACTGGGTGGCCGGGCTGCTGGTCGGCGGGCGCGGCAGCTCCGGGCTGGCCGATATGGCGGCGGCCCTGATCGTGTTGCTGCAACTCTGGGCGCGGATGCCGGTCCATAAGGGTCAGGTGCTGGACGCACGTTCCGACCGAATTCGCCTAGCCCTGCCCTGGCGGCGCCAGCAGCTTTTTCGCAACGCCACCGACCTGATGATCGCCTTGCTGACACCAGAGGCCGACGAGATCGAGATGTCCCGGCGGCTGGACCGGTTTCTGGAGCAGGAACGGCGCGGCGGGCTGGCACCCAATTCGATGCGGTTCGCCCAGGCGGCCATGGCCCGCGATATGCCGGTGACGGTGCTGAATCAGCAGACGTTGCGGATCGGCTGGGGCGCGCGGGCGCGGCAGCTGCGCAGCAGTTTCACCGACCGCACCGGATCGCTGGCCGAAAAACTGGCCCGCGACAAGTATTTCAGCCTTCAGCGCCTGAAACAGGCCGCCCTGCCAGTACCCGAGCAACGCTTTGTGCGCACGCCCGATGAGGCCCGCGTCGCCGCGGCAGAGCTGGGCTGGCCGGTGGTGCTGAAGCCGGTGGCGCTGGATCAGGGGCGCGGCGTGCATGTGGGGATTACCTCGGAGGAGGCGCTGGTCGGGGCCTTTTACGCCGCCAACACTCTGCAGGATCGCGGCGTTCTGGTCGAAGCGTTTGTGCCCGGCGACGATCATCGGCTGCTGGTGGTGAACGGGCAGATGATGATGGCGGCCCGGCGCATCCCCGGCGGCATCACCGGGGACGGGAAACAGACCGTGGACGCGCTGCTCGATCAGGTCAATGCCGACCCGCAGCGCGGCAGCGACCCGCGCAACCTGCTGATCGAGATCCGCCGCGATGACGAGGCGCTCGCCTGCCTGAAAGAGGCCGGGCTGACCCCCGACAGCATCCCCGAGGCGGGCCGCTTCGTGCCGCTGCGCCGCACCGCCAATGTCAGCACCGGCGGCACCGCCGTGGATGTGACGGACATTGTGCATCCCGACAACCGGGGCGCGGCGATCCGCGCGGTGCGGCTGGTGGGGCTGGATATTGCCGGGGTGGATTTCCTCTGCCGTGATATCTCGGTCAGCTACCGTGTGGGCGGCGGCGCGATCTGCGAGGTGAACGGGCAGCCGGGCTTCCGGCCACATTGGCTGAGCGCACCGGAGCGCGACATCAATGGCGAGGTGCTGGATGCGCTCTTTGCCGGGCAGCCCGCCCGCATCCCGACCGCCGCCATCACCGGCACCAATGGCAAAAGCACCACCGCCATGATGCTGCACCATATCTGGCAGAACGCCGGAAAGACCGCCGGGGTCTGCACCACCGTGGGCACCTGGATCGACGAGGACAAGGTAGACACCCAGAACCTCAGCGGGTTGCCGGGGGCGGAGTTGCTGCTGGGCGATCCGGCGGTCGAAGCGGCAGTGCTGGAAATGCCGCGGTTGGGGCTGATCCGGTTCGGCCAGGCCTGCGACCGCTATGATGTGGCGGCATTGCTGAATGTGCAGAACGACCATCTGGGCCAGAACGGGATCGACACGCTGGAAGAGATGGCGCGGCTGAAATCCAGCGTTCTGCAGCACGCACGCACGGCGGTGGTGGTCAATGCCGAGGACTCGCTCTGCCTGCAGGCCCTTGAAGCCACCACCGCGCCGCGCCGCATCCTGGTGGCGATGGCGGCCACCACTCCGGCGCTGGCCGCCCATCTGGAGAGCGGCGGTGATGGCGTCTTTGTGGCAACGCAAGACGATGCGGACTGGATCGTGATGGCGCGCGGGACGCATCATGTCCCGGTGATGAACGTGGCGGACATCCCGGCCACGATGGGCGGGCTGCTGCATTTCAACGTGATGAATGCCATGTTTGCCATTGCCCTGGCCGATGCGCAGAGCGTGCCCGCCGACGCGATCCGCACGGCGCTGGCAAGCTTTGCCAACACGCGCGAAAAAAGCCCGGGCCGCTACAACATGATCGACGGCTTCGCCTGCCCGGTGCTGGTGGATTATGCCCATAACGACACCGCCGTTGCCGAGCTCTGCCGGGTGGTGCGGGCCTTGCCGGTGACGGGCCGGCGGCTGCTGGCGCTGCAGATTCTGGGCAATAGCGGCCCACACAAGCTTGAGAACAACGCCGCGCACCTGCTGGAGAGTTTTGACCGGATCGCGGTGCTGCCCGATCTCAGGGTGATCCGGAAATACGGTTATTTCACCGGCGATGACCCGGAAGAAGAGATGCGGCAGCTGTCACGGGAAACGCTGATTGCGCGGGGCGCATCAGATGGCCAGATCCTGACCGGGCCGGATAGCGACGCGCTGGTCGAACAGGTCATGCACGCGGCCCGGCCCGACGATCTGGTGGTGCTGATGATGGCGCCGCAGGACGCTTTTGGCCATGTGGATCGGCTGCGCACACACCATGGCGCCAGGGGCTGAGCCCGGCAGCATCACTGTTGCCGCTCGGGACCCGGCCGGGGCTGCGCTGCGACTCGCAGCGGTGGCATCAGCTGGTGATAGAGCGTGATGAACTGGCTCTGCCGGTGGCTACCGGTCTTGGCGAAGATCCGTTTCAGATAGCTGCGCGCGGTAGAGATCGTGAGGTTGTTTTCCTCGGCCGCCGCCGCCAGGGATTTGCCCGCCAGAAGCTGTTTGGCCAATTGCCGCTCGGCCACGGTCAGCCCCATCGTCTCAAGCATCAGGTCGCGCAACGCCCGGTCCCCCTGGCTATGGCCGAATACCACCAGCGCCAGACCGGGCGACTGGCTGACCGGCATCACAATGATCGTCTTGGGCAGGTTTTCCGCGCCGCCCAGCTGCACCACCGAGACCTGTCCCGGTGTCCCGGTCGCCGCGCTCAAAGCGGCTTGGAGCGCTTTCTGGTTCTGCGGCAAACCACCGGCCAGCCGGTCATGCGCCACATGCAGCTCGTCATTCTCCTCCAGCCATGTCCTGGCCAGGCTGGTCATGTAGCGCAGACCACCACTGGCATCCGACACGGCAACCCCAAAAGACAGGCTGCCCAGGATGATGTCGGGAATCTGGGTTTGCAGGCCATTCAGGCCACCTGCCGCTTCGACCTCGGCCCGCTCATTGCGCAATTGCTCCGCATAGGTCAGCCCAATCCGCGCCAGATGCTGCAATTCGGGCCGGCTCGCCGAGCCGATCGCACCATTCACGAAGGCGGCCATTGGCGCAAAATTCCCCACCTGCGCGCCAATACCGATCAGATAGCGGCGCGAGCGCAGCCAGGTTTCGCTGTCGCCCTTTGCAGCCCTGAGCGCGCGCGCACGCGTACTCGCGGGGCGCGCCTGCCGCTGGGACAGGAATGTCTTCACTTTATCAGAAACCAACGCCGCTGTGTCGCTCAGTGGCAGATCCGAACCGGCCTTTCCCCGCCCAACCCAGACATCCACCAGATGCTGGCTGGACAGGTCCACTATCCCCAGACACGCCGCGCTGACATTGGCTGTACAGGCCAGCCGCTCCGCCATTTTTACACGACAGTCATCTCTTCCCAAATCGGTATGAACCGCACACATGTCCCCCCAGCACCCCTAAACCAATCACACTACAAAAAACTTATCTTAAAAGCGTCCCACGAGCCTAACAAGGTGCCGGAAACCGAACAAGCAAACGGTTCTCTCTCAAAGTGGAACTTGTGCCATAATTTCCAATACGTGGATAATGACCGGGAAATCCCTATGACTGTTTTGATTTAGAGGTTGTACTTTTGGCCCCCTAACCACTTTAGCGATTATCCGCCTTTTCCCGCCTCAAACCGACCCTGATCCCACGCCGAATTGATTCTCTGTGATGGCTATGATCTAACGATTCCATAACCCTAGGCAGCAACCTAAACAGGCCATATTCCATGATGACGCCGTGCGTGTTGAGCACCCGGTCGCGCCGCAAAAGCGCCACCGCCCCGTCCTTTTTACAGACCGGGCAGGCGCGCCGCTGGCTGGCGGGGGCCGCTGCGGCGCTGGCGGTTCTGGGGGCTGCGGCAGACCCGGCCCGGGCGCAGCAGGAAATGGGGCCGGAGGGGCCGGGGCTGAGCTTTTACGGCGGCGCCATCAGCGATCCCTTCATCGGGCTGAGCGAGCGCTATGGCGATCTGGCCTTCAATTCCGCCGCAATCCGCTATCAGCGCGATTTCGGGCAGTTCCATTTCGACATCACCGCCGCCGAGCTGCAGCATGGCCGCGACAGCACCATCCCGCGCTATGAGCTGGCCTATAGCTTTGCCCAGGACACCGCTGAGATCGGGGTCGCCAAGAAGCTGCGCAACTGGGGGCCATCGCGCTATAGTTCGCTGTTCCTGTCGCGCAACGCACCCGCGATGCATGCGGTCTCTATCGCCAAGACCACCCCCACCGCCTTTGACGTGCCGGTGCTGGAATGGCTGGGACCCTGGGATGGCGAATTCCTTGTCGGCACCACCGATGATTCCGGGCAGCCTGATGATGCGCTGTTCATGGGGATGCGCCTGGCCATCCGACCGGTGAAAGGGCTGGAGATCGAGATCATCCGCACCGCGCAATGGGGTGGCGAAGGGTTTTCGCGCAGCCTGGGCACCTTCTGGGACGTGCTGATCGGGAATACCAATTCGGGACCCTCGTCGGATGCCAACCAGCTGGCCGGGCTGGGCCTGTCCTACGGGTTCGATATTCAGGACAGCAATCTGCGCTTTTATGGCCAGATCGCGGGCGAGGACGAGTCGGGCGGGCTGCCCTCCTGCACCTTCTACATGGCCGGGGCCGAGCTGAGCACGCAGCTTTTCGGCGTGCCCACCATCGCCACGCTGGAAACCGTGGACACCCGCACCGACACGTCCAGTTCGGGGTTCTGCGGGCCGAACTCGGCCTATAACAACAATATCTATTCCTACGCCAACAAGGGCGTGGTGCTGGGCGCGGCGGTCGATACCGAAGGGCAATCCACCAATCTTTATGTCAGCCACGACTTTGCCGATTTCGACCTCAACTGGAGCGTCGGACATTACCTGATCAACGCGGACTCAGACCCCAACCACCGGCTCAGCACCGACCGCCAGAGCGGGACGCTGGCCACGATCGGGGTCGGCAAGCAGTTCGACCGGCTGCGGGTGGACGGGATCGTCGCCTATCAGGGCTTTGATCTGGACACCGCCGACATGAAGGAAGGGCTGCGCGCCGGGCTCGGGCTTTCCGTCGCGTTCTGAAACAGAGACCCCGCCCCTGCCCCGCCGTGGAACAGGCCGCAACAGTGCCTGCCCGAAAGGGCGATGCGTCTTGTTGACGGGGCCGGTCTGTGCTTTGACTTGCCGCAAGGACGGACCAGAAAGTGTGTGAGGGGTAGTTAGTTATGGGTAAGTCAAAGATTGCCGTTGTTGGCATCGGCTATGTCGGGCTGTCAAACGCGGTCCTGCTGTCGCGCAAACACAGTGTCACGGCGCTGGATGTCAGCACCGAGCGGGTGGCGATGCTCAATGCCCGCCAGAACCCGATCATAGACCCGGAACTGGAACAATACCTGGCCGAGGAAGAGCTTGATCTGCGCGCCACCACCGATCCGGCCGAAGCCTTTGAGGGGGCCGATTACATCATCGTGGCGACCCCGACCAATTACGACCCGACCACCAATTTCTTCGACACGTCCACGGTCGAGGCGGTGATCGAACAGGCGCTTGCGCTGAATTCGGACGCGGTGATCGTGATCAAGTCGACCATTCCCGTGGGCTTCACCCGTGATCTGAGCGAACGGCTGGGCACCGACCGGATTCTGTTCAGCCCCGAGTTTTTGCGCGAGGGCCGCGCGCTTTATGACAACCTGCACCCGTCGCGTATCGTGGTGGGCGAGCCCTCGGCGCGGGGTCAGCGCTTTGCCGATCTTCTGGCCGATTGCGCGCTGGACGAGGAGGTGCCGATCCTGCTGACTGCGCCGTCCGAGGCCGAGGCGGTCAAGCTGTTCGCCAATACCTATCTCGCCATGCGAGTGGCCTATTTCAACGAGCTGGACAGCTATGCGCTGGCCCATGATCTGGACCCGCGCCAGATCATCGAAGGGGTCGGGCTGGACCCGCGCATCGGCACCCATTACAACAACCCCTCCTTCGGCTATGGCGGCTATTGCCTGCCCAAGGACAGCAAGCAGCTCTTGGCCAATTACGCCAATGTGCCGCAAAACCTGATGCAGGCCATCGTCGCCGCCAACCGCACCCGCAAGGATTTCATCGCCGACCAGATCATCGCCCGCGCCCCAAGCACGGTCGGCATCTACCGGCTGGTGATGAAAACCGGCTCGGACAATTTCCGGCAAAGCTCGGTGCAGGGGATCATGAAACGGATCAAGGCCAAGGGGATCGAGGTGATTGTCTATGAACCGGCGCTGAAAGAGCGCGACTTCTTCGGCTCGACCGTGATCCGCGACCTGAATCACTTCAAGGCCGAGGCCGATCTGATCATCGCCAACCGGCATGCGCCGGAACTGACCAATGTGGTGCAGAAGGTCTTTACCCGCGATCTGTTCAGCGCCGACTGAACCGGGTCACGGCGCGTTCCAGCCGTTTTTTCCAACTCCTGTGCGCAATCCTCTGCCGCCGGGCAGAAACGCCGCATTTGCGGCAAATTCCTGCCCAGCCCACGCCTGATATGAGCGGGATATTTCCCGCAAATTCCGGCCCGATTGCGCCGGCCGGGTGACCCGTGCCATCCCCCCGGCAGGCAGAGGAGCATTGAAATGTCACAGGCAGATTCATTCGAACGGTTGATGCTGGATCTGATCAACCAGGAACGCGCAAAAGTGGGGGCACCCCCCCTGAAACTGGAACTGCGTCTCAACGATGCGGCGGAAGATTACAGCGAGGACATGCTTGAGCAGGATTTCTTCTCGCATACCGGACAGGACGGTTCCAGCCCGGGCGATCGGATGCGGGATGCAGGGTTTCAGTTTTCCGGCAGTTGGACCTGGGGCGAAAATATCGCCTGGCAGAGCGAACGCGGCGCCGCCGGCATCGCCGATGACGTGGCCGACCTGCATGAGGGGCTGATGAACAGCTCAGGGCATCGCGCCAATATCCTCAACCCGAATTTCGAAGTGATCGGTATCGGCATCGAACGCGGCAACTACAACGGTTGGGACGCGGTGATGGTCACCCAGAACTTCGCCCGCACCGGCGCGCCGCTGCAACTCGACAATGGCGGCAGTGGTGGTGGTGGCGGCGGCGGTGGCAGTGACCCCCTGCCGCCGCAGGATCTGGTGCTCTACGGCAATGGCGGTGCCAACACCCTCACCGGCAGCGCCGGCAACGACCGCCTGGTCGGCCAGGGCGGCAACGATACGCTGAACGGCAAGACCGGAAATGACTCTCTGGAGGGGGGCGATGGCCGGGACACGCTTTGGGGCGGGGACGGCAATGACAAGCTTGAGGGCGGCGGCAGCGACGATCAGCTCGGCGGCGGCAACGGCAGAGACGTGCTCCTCGGCGGCAGCGGCAATGACATGGTTAGCGGTGGCAACGGTGCCGATGCGCTCTGGGCACATGGTGGCAATGACACGATCTTTGGCGGCAGCGGCAATGACACGCTGGGCGGCAGTGATGGCCGCGACAATCTCAAGGGGGGCAATGGCAACGACCTTCTCTATGGCGGGAACGGCAGCGACACCCTGTTCGGCGGCGCGGGCAACGACACGCTGCGCGGCGGCGCGGATGCGGATGTTCTGGTCTTCTCGGGCGGTGCCGATCAGGTGATCGGCTTCGGACCCGGCGACCGGATCGACCTGAGCGGCGTGGGGTCGATCACCGGCTTCGGCGATCTGCAGGCCAATCACCTGTCGGGCGGCAGCAGGGCGGTGATCAGCGACGGGCTGGGCAACACGATGACGCTCGTGGGCGTGGCCGAAGGGTCGCTGGATGCCGGAGACTTCATTTTCTGACGCAGTGCGGGACAGACCCGGCACATTCCTGACCGCCAATGCCCCGGGCCTGCGCCAGGGCATTGGCGATGATACCCGCACCAGCCCGGATTCCGTGTCCGGGCCATTTTTTTCGGCAAATACGCCACTCCTGCAAAATTGACGTCAAAACAGACTTTAAAGTCCCTGATTTTGCCACGATAGACACATACGGATTTCATTCGAATCCACCGGGGATTGTATATTAGCAGGAGACAGAGTTCATGGCCCAGTTCACGGCCTATTTTGCGTTCGACATTAATAACTTCGATCTGAACACCCTAATCCGGGATCATACGGATACGCTCTTTCTGGAAAATTCGGGTTTTGAGTTCCAAGGCGTCACTTACAACGACCTGCTGCTTGTCGAATATACCAGCGATTTCCCCAGAGCCGTCGTGTTTGCTGGCTCGAATATCGGGTTGGATGGCTCCGGCACCCTGGCCGACAGCGGCGAGATTAACTTCCTCGGTGAGGTGGTCCTCGTCCTGGGCGACATTTATGATGTCTGGTTTGTGACCGGTGTCAGCCTGGATGCCGCTGACATCTATCGGGCCACCCTGACGACCTCCTTGAGCGATGACAAGGCCGTCATCGCTGACGTCCTGTCCGGCAATGACACGCTCGAGATGTCCGACTCCGATGACATGATCAGCGGGTATGGAGGCAATGACCTGATCCGGGGCAATGCGGGCAATGACACGCTGTTCGGCGGCAGCGGCAACGACACGCTGAATGGCGGTGCCGGAAATGACACCCTGGGCGGCGGCCCGGGTATCGACACGGTGCATTACGATGGCCTGTCGCGCGCGAATGTCACGGTCACCCAGTTTAACAACGCTTTCACCATCCGGTCTTCACAAGGCACTGACACGCTCCGGGATATCGAACGTATCCACCTGACGGACGGAACTTTTGACATTGGCGATCTGGTCTCGCAAACACGGTTCACCGGCACCGCCGGAGCAGACACTCTGCTGGGCACCGGGCAGCGCGATGAGCTCGAAGGCAAGGCTGGAAATGACAGGCTGGAAGGTGGTGACAGCCAGGACACGCTGTTCGGCGGCAGCGGCAACGACACGCTGCTGGGCCAGGGCGGAGAAGACACTCTCTGGGGTGGCAAGGGCAACGACACCCTGAAGGGGGGCGCAGACAATGACCGACTGGCCGGATGGGAGGGCGAGGACTCCCTGTCCGGCGACGCCGGCAATGATACGCTCCGGGGCGAGGGGGGCGATGATACCCTGATCGGCGGCGAAGGTGAGGACCGGGCCGAGGGCGGCGACGGCAATGACTTCCTCAAAGGCGGAAACGGCGACGACACCCTGCTGGGCCAGGACGGAGAAGACACTCTCTGGGGTGGCAAGGGCAACGACACCCTGAAGGGAGGCGCAGACCATGACCGACTGGCCGGATGGGAGGGCGAGGACTCCCTGTCCGGTGACGCCGGCAATGATACGCTCCGGGGCGAGGGGGGCGATGATACCCTGATCGGCGGCGAAGGTGAGGACCGGGCCGAGGGCGGCGACGGCAATGACTTCCTCAAAGGCGGAAATGGCGACGACACCCTGCTGGGCCAGGACGGAGAAGACACTCTCTGGGGTGGCAAGGGCAACGACACCCTGAAGGGGGGCGCAGACCATGACCGACTGGCCGGATGGGAGGGCGAGGACTCCCTGTCCGGTGACGCCGGCAATGATACGCTCCGGGGCGAGGCCGGCAACGATACCCTGATCGGCGGCGAAGGTGAGGACCGGGCCGAGGGCGGCGACGGCAATGACTTCCTCAAAGGCGGAAACGGCGACGACAGGCTCTTCGGCGGCACCGGCGCGGATACGCTGCGCGGCGGTGACGGAGATGACGCTCTGTTCGGTGGCGCAGGAACGGATGTGCTGAAAGGCGGTGCAGGCAATGACACGTTGAACGGCGGCGTGGATGCGGATGTGCTGGTTTTCTCGACCGGCACCGATCAGGTGATCGGTTTCGGACCCGGCGACCGGATCGACCTGAGCGGCGTGGATGCGATCAGTGATTTCGCAGACCTGCAGACCAGCCATCTGTCAGGCGGCGCCGAGGCGGTGATCAGCGATGGGCTGGGCAACACGATGACACTCGTAGGCGTGGCCGAGGGTGCGCTTGATGAGGGTGATTTCATCTTCTGAGCCCCTCAAAGCACCGACAAACGCCGCCCATGCAATCCGAGTGCGGGCGGCGTTTCTATGTCATCGGCTGCACCTGCACGTAGAAATTCGTCCGCATCGGGATCGGCAGCTTGTCCGGGTTGAGGACCTTCAACGCCGCAACCCCTGCCGACCCGAGATATTTGCGAACCTTCTCGGTGAAATACTCGTTGACCACCGGGATGTCATAAAACCGGCTCGAGAAGGCATTGTCCCGCATGCGGCGCTTGAGCTGGCCATAGCTGTGCAGCGCGCAATGCTGCGGAGGTTTCAGGAAATCGAACATCCGCCGCACCCCGTAGGTGGTTGACCAGCGCACCATCTCAAAAGGGATGTTCGTCCATTTGTTGGGAGTCTGCAAAAGGTAATGCCCACCGGATTTCAACACCCGGCGCACCTCTTTCAGATGGGCATCGGTATCGGGGATATGCTCGATGACATCGAAACTCAGCACAAGATCGAAACTGTCATCATCGAATGGCAATTCGCTGCCTTCTGCCAGACGCACATCCAACTCGTCAGGAGCGGCATCCACAACCTCCTGATCGGCGTCGATCGCAACCACGTCATGCCCGTCCGCCTTCAGTTTGAGCATCAACTGGCAGCGGCCACATCCAATCTCAAGGATGTGCCGAGGACTCTCCAAAAGTCCGGTTTGATCCAGAAATTCAATATTCGAGGTCAGGTTCCCCCAATTCATTCGTTCATCCATGGAGCGCACTCCTTTGTCACATTTTTAAAAAATCAATTAAGAGGTAAACGGTATGCCTGCATGATGACCGATTTCGCGCACGCGATCCACTCCCGGATACCACCGGTCTGCACCGCGCGCGCCAGAACGCATAATGCCGAGCGCCCCTTTTTTCTGCGCGCAAGCCACGATCGTGATGCGCCCAGGGTCATCCGGCAGGGCCGGCATCAACCGCCGTCAAAGACATTGACGGTGCAGATTCCGTCTTGTTTAGTCGAGCTGATTTCAGGCTGCGCAAAGACAGCCCAGGGCAAAAGTCATTCAAACCAAATGCTTCGGAGGCCGTACAGACTCCGGAAAGTCAGATTTGTTCCAAGGGGGATCGTGATATGACAACCTATTCCATAACCGGCATCACTGTATTCAACACAGCAGATGCAAATGATACGGACATCGATTTCGAGGCCGGTACCACGCTGGAATTCGTACCTGCAAACGGTGTCAATTCGTTGCGCTATTCTGTCCTTCCGTTGGAACCCGGCGGGACTGCACCAGATGATCTTTTCGTGGATATCGAAATTGACAACGTCACTGCCAGCTTGAACGGCCAGAATGTTCAAGGTGATAACATTGGACCGGATGCCGAGCAGATATATCAGGTCAACTGGCTGGACACCGGGAATGTTCCCCGTACCTCCATCTTCCTGCTATCTGAGTATCAAGGTGTTAACCGGCCCCCATTTGGCACCGTGGATGCCATCAATATCTTCGTCATTGCGGGAGATCCACTGCCCAACATCACCACCCTGAGCGGCTGGAACGATTTTGTGGACAATGCGCTGCAGAGCTATGACATCCCCCCCGGCTCAAGCCCCTTTGGCCCCAACAAGGATATCTTGCTGAGCGCGCTGAGTTTCTCCTCCAGCGAAAACGACGTCATCATCGGGTCGAACGGCGCCGACGATTTCGATGGCGGTGCCGGCAATGACAGCATCGTGGGGCTCGCGGGCGATGACACGCTGAGCGGTGGCAATGGCAGTGACACGCTGCGCGGCGGCAACGGGTCGGATGAGCTTTTTGGCGGGAACGGAAACGATTATCTGAACCCCGGCAACAACAGCAATTATGACTACCTGGAGCCGGGCGCAGGCAAGGACACGGTGGATTTCTCGGCCATCACGAATGCGAACAGCTATGTCGAGATCGGCATGAATGACCTCAATGCCGGGGTGGTCGCAACCCTCAACGGCAACACCAATAGTGGTTTCATCAACAAGGGCGCCAACGGCACCACCACGATCCTCAACCTGAACAACCCGCTGACCGCCAGCGAAGGCGGCTTCGGCCTCCAGGGGACAGATCACAACGACACCTTCAACATCGTGGCCGGAACCACCGGATGGACTGCACTCGCTGGTCGCGGTGGTAATGACAGGTTCAATATCAACTCAACGGATATATCTGGCCGGATAGATTCAGCCTGGTGGGATGCCACCACCGGTGTCGTGGCTAACCTGCAAACCGGTATCGTCTCGCAGGACGGCCATGGCGGGTCGGACACGATCAACGGCTGGGGAAACCTGAACGAAATCCGCGCCACGATGCTGAATGACAACATCACCGGCAGCAATGGCCGCGACCGGGTCATCCTGATGGCAGGCAATGACACCGCCAATGGCGGCGACGGCTTCGACCTGCTGCGCTATGACCAAACAGGGGTCGAAGCGGTCAATGTGAATCTGCAAACCGGCACCGCAACCGGCATCTGGCGCGGCGAGGCCTTTACCCACACGATCAGCAATTTCGAGGAAGTCCGCGGCTCGCGCCAAGGCAATGACACGATCATCGGACGCAATGACACTGACGAGGCCTTCGAGGGCCGGGGCGGCAATGACAGGCTCAATGGCGGCGGGGGCGACGACACGCTGCGCGGCGATGAGGGCAATGACACGCTGATCGGCGGCGGGCGCGATGATGAGCTGCACGGCGGTGTCGGGAATGACGTGCTGTTCGGCGGTGCCGGGTCGGACCAGTTGCGCGGCGGGGATGGCAATGACTCCCTCAACCCCGGCAGCAATAGCGAAGGCTATGATGCACTGCTTGCCGGGGCCGGCAATGACACCATCAATCTCTCGAGCCTGACAACTGACAGCGGCGTCGGGCTGGAGCATTGGGATATGGAGGCCGGGATCACCGTCTTGATCAACGGCGCCACAAATAATGGCTTCGTCAACAAAGGGGCAAACGGCACAACCCAGATCATCGATGTTGCCAGGGCGATCAACAACTGGGGCCTTGATGTCAGCGGCAGCTTTCACAATGACGTCTTCAACATCACACCGGGGTCGAACCCCAATGCCTTCATCGCCGTCGTCGGAGAGGGCGGCAATGATCGCTTCAACATCAATGCCGGGTCTGGACATGTCAGGCTCGATTTCCGCAGATCCGATCTCGATAATGGCATCACCGTCAATCTGGCGACCGGCATTGTCAGCGATGACGGGTATGGCGGGCAGGACACGATCAACGGGGTTGCGAATCTGGGCAGCCTGCGCGCCACGATGCTGGATGACAGCGTGCGGGGCAGCGCCGGGGATGACACGCTGATCCTGATGGCCGGCAATGACACGGTCAATGGCGCTGGCGGGTTTGATCTGCTGCGTTATGACCGCAATCAGGTCGAAGCGGTGACGCTGGATCTGAACACGGGCACCGCCACCGGCACATGGCGGGGCGAGGCCTTCACTCAC
>NZ_JAVAMO010000023.1 GCF_030758345.1 Ruegeria discodermiae | reverse complement strand
GCACGATTTACAATTCACACATCATAGCTCTCTTGCAGCACCCATTAAATGTCCTGTGTGGATGGCTCCTGCATAGCAAGACATTTTTTTGATCTGATATGAGCGTCTGTCAGATGCAGTCGTGTGTCCGGCCTTTTTGCGCGGTGGGATCTGTCGCAAAGTTCAATGCCAGTTCCGATACGAGTATAAATTCTGCTCAAAACGATCAGTTTTGGGCCCACTGGCGCAAGCTCGTAGGCGTTCAGTTCTTCTCACGTTACATGCAAGCCATTCTGCCACTGAATACCGCGCCCACAGATCGATGTCTTCTTCCGATCTGGTTTCATCGATCCTGTTAAACTCCGCCGGAATAGTCTCCAACCTTTTGCGTTTAGCTGGGATGGATTTCCGTCTAGTCTATTCTAATCGAAATCCGGTCTGAACGCCCCTTGGCGTCAACCACCACAATCGCCGCGTATCCCTTGCCGGGATTGGGGATCTCAAACTCCCTGTCTCTCATTCCAGTCACCAGCGGCCGCTCATTTGAAAGCACAGCATAAGGAGCAACGCCTCCGCGTAGTTTGACTGTGAGCCGTGCTCCATCCGTAGTCAGCCTTGCGCCGTCGGGGGGAAACAGAAGAAGGGGTGCGTCTGTCGGAATCTCGAACGCTGCGCCACGCGGGCGAAACCGTTGCAGTGGCGGGGGCAGTTCGGCAGTCCCAACGATCAGAGCCGATGGCGGAGGCGCAGGGCGTGCGTCAAATGCAGGCTTTAGAAATCCGAATGCTTCGAACAGGAGCGGAGCCGCCATGTCTCCGCCAAACGCGCCGGGAACGGGTGTGCCGTCTGCGCGTCCTATCCAGACCCCGATTACATGACGCCCGTCGTAGCCGATGGCCCAGGCATCGCGATGTCCGTAAGATGTCCCGGTTTTATAGGCCAGTACCCCCGTAGGGGCGCCGGGCGGCGGGACAAGGCCCGCCAGAATGTCGCCGATCTGCCAGGCAGAGACTGCAGATATGACTCGTGGTAGAGAGTCACCCGACTCGGAAAGACGGTAATGCAGAACCGGTCCGGCCCCACCCGCAGCGATCGAGGCATAGAGCTGAGCCAGATCATTCAGGCTCAGACCCATCCCGCCCAAGGCGACCGCCAAACCGGGTGACGATCCCGGCAGACGGGGGGCTGCACCGGTGCGCCGCAGCGCCTCCATGATTCTTCCCGGACCCAGTTCATGGGCCAACCGCACTACCGGAATGTTCAGTGACATCTGCAATGCCTCGCGCACCCGCACATCGCCCCGATACATCCCATCAAAATTGCGCGGCGCATAGCGCCCGAACATTACCGGCCCGTCATGGATCAGCGTCTCGGGATGAGCCAGCCCCTGATCGAAGGCCAACCCGTAGATCAGCGGTTTGAGTGTCGATCCAGGCGACCGCAGGGCAGTGGTCATGTCCACAAACCCTTGCCGTTCATCTTTGTACCCAGCCGAGCCGATTGAGGCCAAGATCTCGCCGTTCTGGTGGTTTGCAACGATCATCGCCGCAGACAGCTGTGGCCCTGCGCGGCGCGCGGCGCGGGCAATCAACGGCTCAAGCCGTGCCTGCAGGTCGCTATCCAGTGTCAGGTCATGTGCCGCGAGGCCCGGTTCGACAGCGCGCACCCGGTCCGCAAGATGCGGCGCAAGCCGGGGGAATGGGCGCATCACGGCGGGCAGCCTGTCTGTAAGGGCGGCCTGCATCTCGGGCGTCTCCAGCACGCCCTGGCCGGCAACGCGGCGCAGCACCCGATCGCGGGCGGCGCGTGCAATCACCGGATGACGATCTGGTCTCCGCGCCTCGGGCGATTGCGGCAGCGCAACCAGCAGGGCCGCCTCGGCGGGTGTCAGGCGGCGGGGCTCCTTTCCGAACCACGCAAGGCTCGCGGCCCGGATCCCTTCCAGATTGGCTCCATAGGGAGCATGTGTGAGGTATAGTGACAGGATCTCACCCTTGCTCAGCCGCCTTTCCAGAGCCAGTGCAACACGCAACTGGCGCAGCTTGCCGCTCCATCGTCCCGTCGGGCCGTCCTCGATCAGCCTTGCGACCTGCATCGTCAATGTTGAGCCGCCCGAGACCGTCTTCCCATTGAGCAGCGCCTGCCAGACAGCGCGCGTCAGCGCCAGCAGGTCGACGCCGGGATGAGTGCGGAAACGCTTGTCTTCGTAGCGCATCAGCATCGCCAAAAAACCCGGGTCGACATCGCCAGGCCGCAATCGCCAGATCCCGTCATCAACCGGGTAGACGCGCAACAACTTTCCATTCCGATCGCGGATTTCAATCGAAGTCTCAGCCAGAACCGGGGGCAGGACCGTGCGATCAACCCAGGCGTCGAACCCGTCGCGGGCAATCGCGGCCAAAAACAGACCGATAGCCAAGCCCAAGAACAACCGCGCGGGCTTAGACATCAATCCAGCCCTCACAAAGATCGGGATAGCAGGTGACGAACCCGGTTTCGTGAATATGCAACTCGGCTTTATATTGCCGCGATGCGCATAACACGCGATCAACTGCGAGGTGGCGATAGGTCTGATCCAGTGGAGCGAGATGGTCCAGCGCCGGGGGCAACCACGTGGCACGGACCGTCATCGAACCACGACCTGCGCCGTCCCGGTCCGCGCGCGGTAGCTGGGGCGATACATGTCCTCGACCGAGGCCGCGGGATGGTGGAAGGTTCCGGGGCTCACCGCGCGCGCAACATAGGCCAGCGTAACTGGGGCGCTTCCCGTCAGATCGACCGCCGCGAGAAACCGGTCGCTGCGGAACTCGGTATGTGTCGCGTCCGACAACGAAAGCCAGTCCAGCGCCCGAACATCGCCCGAGCGCAGAAGGCTGGGATTGTCGATCTCGATTCCAGCGGGCAGCGGGTCGTCAACCGCCAGTCGCGCGCCGCCGGTTTCCGACGGTGCGACGGTCAGCACGGTCACGAACCGGTCGCCAACGGCAAAACTGTTGCCCTCGATCGGCGTGCCGTCCATCGTATAATAGGCGCGGGTGATCGCGTAACCTGTCCCGCCCGCCTCTGGCGGGACACGCGGAACACCGGTGACGGTCAGGGTGATGTCGGTGCTCTGGCTATCAGCGGCGGTGATGTTGATCGGCTCACTGGTGCTGTCATCCAGCACCTGCACAAACGGTCCGTCAACAGCGGCTCCGTTGAGGCGCAGTCCCGCGCTTTCGGGCGCAGAGATCAGGGCGTGCGCGGCCATCAGCGACCAGACGGCCTCCTGTGTCGAGGGCCGGTCAATCGGTGCCGTCACCCGGTGGACCAGCGCGTCGAGGTCGACCGCTGCGCTGCCGACCTCGCTGGCCAGTGCCAGTACGGCGGCCGTATCGCGCAAATCCGTGCCGTAATCGGCGCGCCAGATTGCGGGTTCGGTGCCGGTCCGGCGGCTTAGCATCGCTGCCGCGCGCGCGAACATCGCATCAGCGCGAGTCTGATCGCCATAGGCTGCCAGTGCCGCGCCCATCTGCGCTGCCGCCAACGGGGTTGCAAAGGCGTCGCCCTTTACATCCGCATAGTAGCGTAGATCGCCCATCGAGGCGGCGCCTTCGCGGGCGAGTACCAACAGAGCATAGGCGATATCCTCGCCGCCCTTGTCGAAATCAGGGGCGTAGTTGATGCGGTTGCGCAGGTTATCCATGGCCTGGGCAAAAGCCCGGTCCGGTACCGCGTGGCCCTGTGCCCGCGCACGCGACAGGAAGTCGCTGACATAGGCATCCAGCCAGAAATCCCCGCTTGCCGGTCGCCACAGGCCAAAGGCACCATTCGCGGATTGCCGGGTCAGAATACGCTCGACCGAGGTAGCGATCCGTGCGTCTACCGCCGGGCCGTCGCCAAGCCCCGAGGCTTGCGCGACGGATGAAAGATAGAGCAGCGGCATCGCCCCACTGGTCACTTGTTCGGTGCAGCCATAGGGATAACGGTCCAGATGCGCCAGCAGGCCTGCCGCGTCGAATTTCGCGATGGGCCCTGCTGAGAGCATGGCTTTGGCGCTTCCCGGCTTCATGTCCGCGAACACATCCGATGAGAACAGGAAGCTGTCCCCAGTTCCCAGCGAAAACCGCCGTGTCAGAGACACAACCGGGTCATTTGCGCGGATCGGCATCCGGAGGTTTTGTGTCAGCGGCTTGCCGCCCGGCGGGGTCAGCGTGATCGCAATCACCAGGTCGCCCGGCACACCGGCGCGCAGTGGGATATCCAAAAGAGCCTTGCCGCCCTTGTCAAGCGTCACGGTGCCCGGAACCGGGCCGATCTCCAGCCCGTCGGAGCTTGTGACCGACAACGGCATCTCGCCCGACGGTCCGCTGGCATGCGCCAGTTCCAGACGCAGGCGGCTTTCGTCACCCGGTGCCAAAAAACGCGGCAGGCTTGCGGTAACGACAACGGGATCGCGCACGATCATCTCGGCTTCGGCCTGTCCGATCGCAGTCTCGGACCAAACCACTGCCATCATCCGGACGGTGCCGTTGAAGACGGGCAGGGGCAGGTCGATCTCTGCCGCGCCATCGGCGCCCAGTTGTACCGGCCCGCTGAACACGGCCATCAGATCCTGCGTCGGCGGTGGCGATTGCATCCGCATCCCCGCATTCGCATCCCCGCCCGACCGCACGGTACCCAGCGCGCCGTTCATACCATCGATCAGACGACCATAGACGTCGCGCAGTTCAACTCCCAGACGACGCTGGCCAAAATAATGACCCCGCAGGTCGGGGCTATCGAAGCCGGTGAGGTTCAGAATGCCGACGTCAACTGAGGCAATGGTCAGCCAGACGGTTTCGTCAGCGGGCACATTTTCCACCCCAATACGGATTTTTTGCGTGTTTCGCGGGGTGGCCGTTTCCGGCGCTTCTATCGTGACTTCCAGCGCCCGCTCCGCGGGGTCGACCGTTGCATGGGCCACGCCCATCGCGCGCGCCGGATTGTGGCCTGCCGCAACATCCATGGGCCGGATGACCGTGGCCGTCACATAGACGCCGGTGCCCCAATCCTCGGTGATGGTCAGCGGAACAACCGTCTCGCCCGCCGCGACCGGCATGGTCCGTCTAGCGATGAGGCGGTCAGACAGAACCTCGATCTGCGCGATACCTGACATGCGCGGTACCAGCCGCAGCTGCGCGGTGTCTCCGACCCGGTAATCTGCGCGGTCCAGTGACATTTCCAGACGGTCGGGCGTGGTCGAGCTGTCCTCGGCCCCATACCAGCCCGCGCGAAAATCCAGCGCGGCTGCGGCATAGGCACCGTCCAGCCGCTCAACGACCAGTTCATAGCGTCCCCAATCCACCGGTTGCGCCAGTGCTAGCGGTTCGGTACCCAGATCCGCCTTGTCCGAGGCGATTCGGGTGCGGCGGGTTGTCGGCTCCCAGTTCCAGTTGCCGTAAAGCTGGTACCATTGATAGCTTGTCTCGATCCGGTTCAGGGTCCAGCGCACGCGCATTGGCGCGGGGGTCAGATCGGGGGATAGTCCGATGACCTGAAATGTCGCCTCGGTTCCCTCGCTAACCACACCGTCGAATTGCGGCCTAATCCCAATGACCGGGGCCTGCGGCCGGATGGGCACCACCAGTTGCCGCTCGACGGGACGGCCTGAGCCATCGGCCAAGCGCGCAGTGACCGTCGCCTCCAGCGGTTTGCCCTCGATCTGCGACAGAGGGATCTCGACCGGCACCGTGGCCTGGCCCTGTGCATCTGTGCGCGCATCGCCGAACTGGCTGGCCTGAATCCGGCTTTCCGCATCATAGCGGCCGAACCGATAGCCGTCATATCCGTCAAGCTCTTCGGCTGAGCGCAGCGAAACCTGCCCGTTGATACTCAGATCCGAGCCGGGCGCACCAAACAGGTAGGTCGCGTCGATCCGCAGCGGCGGGCTGTCGCCGGGGCGCAGCGGTGCATTGGGCAACGACAGGTCGAAATCGATGCGCTCGGGCAGGAAATCCTCGACCAGAACCGTCTGACTGGCCAGTGCCGCGCCCTCGGGATCGGATTTCACCTCGATCCGCCAGGTGCCGCGCGGCACATCCGCGCTGACCGGCACGGCAAAGACATGCCCGCCGGCCATCCCGCGATCCGAAACGATGCGGCGGTATTCTACCCCGTCGGGGCGGCTGAGAATGGCCGTCAGCGGCAGGCCGTCGATGGCCTGTGCGGTGCCATCCCGCGCCAGAGCGGTCACATGGATGGTCTCTCCCGCACGATAGGCCCCGCGATCCGTGGTTAGAAACACGTCGACCGGTCCGGCGGGCGCGCGCCCCTCGACCCCGCGATCGGACAGGTCAAACGCTGGGTCGGTCAGCGATAGAAAGTTGAAATCGATCTCGCCCTGCGCCGCCAGAATCAATGCAGGAGCACCAGCGCCGCGTCCGCGGGTCAGGCCGGGCTCGAACCTTGCATAACCCTGATCGTCGGTCTGCGCGGTTGCGATCACCGAGTTAGCCTGCGAGATCAACGAGATCTCGACATCTGAGCGCGGTTGGGCGTCGGCCAGACCCAGCACGGTGACATGCAGGCCATCCGTGCCTGTTTTGGAGCTGATCCCGAGATCCGACAGTGCAAACCACTGCGTCGCGCCCGGATCGTCATAAGGATCGACGCCCGGCACGCGCGCCCTCAGCGCATAGATCCCCGGCGGCTGATCAGCAATCGCCTCGGCCATGGGCAGGCGTGTCGTCATATCGCGATTGAGTTCGCTTTCGACCTGCGCGGTTCCGGTCCAGACCTCCTGAGCGATCTCTTTGGAGAATTGCTGGTCCTGCCAGCGGCTGAGCGGGCGGCCAAAGAACCCGTCCTGAACGACGCGCAGCAGATTGCGGTCACTGATCCGGCGCAGTTGCAGGTTCAACTCGGTCAAGTTCACGGTTTCAACGGGCAATGCTGCATCGGCGATCTTGGGCAAGACATAGCTGCGCCCCGGGAACCGGACCGAGGGCCCGCGATCGCGCACATAATGGGTCAGTTCGACGTCCTTGCTCAGAATCTCACCCGAGGCTGCGGGCAGCCCCTTGCGGAAAGTGATCCGATAGCGTTCGCCATGCGCTACGCCGTCAAAGCAAAGGGAGCGCTCTTCGGTCTGCACCACCAGGTAAGGCTCGGGAAGCTGGACATAGGTTTCATAATCAACGCCAGCCTTGACCAGTGGTTCGGAGAACTGCGCGCAGATCCGCGGGGTAGCTGCATTGCTGTCGACCTGACTGTCTGTGATGCGGAAGCCGTATTTGCCAATGGCAGTATCCAGCGCCGCAAGAACATCCTCGTGCGGTTGGATGTCCGAGGCCATACGCAGCGCTGAGACCATGTCCCGTCCCCTTTCGTTCCATTCCAGCGCCGCTGCCATCCGGGTCAGCGCATTGGCCTGCTCCGGCGGTGTTCCGGCGCGCAGATAGCCATTGATCGCCGCGCTCAGCGCCGGCAAGCGGTCGTTTCGATCCTTGCCGGCCATAAGCAAGCGGGCATAGTCGGCCCAAAGATCCCAGCGATCGCCAAGAGACACAGCACGCCCGGTCCAGCGCAATTCCTGGTCACGATTCTCGGCCACAGACAGCGCCTGCAACACGTTGCCCAATGTCAGCCCGCCAGCAGGATAGAGCAGGCCAAGGTCACGCGCCTGTACCTGGGCACGATCAAAGTCGGCCCTTTGCAAAAACTCCAACTCGCGCGCACGGGCGAGTGATAGCTCCAGTATGCCGGCGTCAGTCGCAACCTTGCGCGCCGAGATAGCCCCCAAATAGGGTTCGGTCTTCTCGACACCCATCTTCGGAAAACAGGCATCCGAGCGAGAGTTGAAGGTAAATGCAGTGCAGCTTGCGTTGGCCGAACAGGCCCGCACACAAGAGTTCAGATCGGTGTCGAACAGAGCGTCCAGATCAGAGCCATAGAAATCGGCATCGCGGGTCACGACATAGCGGTAGGCGCTGGTTTCCGCATGAGCGGGTTGTGGGCTGATCCCCTCGAACGACACTATCAATGCAGTTAAGAAGAATACAAAGCGGTGCATGATGACCTCCTGTTTATGCGCAGGCTCGCACGAGCCTTTCAGCCAATGCAACGGTTAGCTCGAATGCGTCGCGCCCAATCAGCCTTTGCGGTTCCATTGAATCTACTCGGTTGTGGCCAAGGAAACTCGACACGGAAACCTCTTTGCACAAGCGGCCCGCTCTACACTTACCCTGTGTAGTTCATTGCGCGGCCAGGTCTGACTGAATGTCGGCGAGCGCCTGATGTCGTCGATGCACTACAGGTGTAGAGAGCAAGAACCCTACGACACCGTCGCCGGGTCATTGGAATTCGTGTCGACTGCGAGCGCCCGCAATGCGGGCCGCAACCGCGGCATTCGGAGGCTGTGCTCGAAGTTGGCTTTGGGTCGTCATGATCGCCAGCGGGTCACTAGAAACCTGATGCACATAGGTTTTATTTTTGGGGTAGATTTGGCAGTCTCGGCTCATCATCCTGCATCCTCAGGGCCAAGAATGACCGCCAACTCAGTTTTTGCCAACGTATCGGCCAGTGCGATCGTGCTATTTGCGCGGCTCGTGACCGCTGTTAGGGCAATTTGGGATGGCGTTGAGCCTGTCCCATCCAAACGTGTCTATTTCGCAAATCACACCAGTAACGGCGATTTCGTATTGATCTGGGCGGTCTTGCCGCCGAGCATCCGTCGGCGGACCCGGCCGGTGGCGGCAAGTGATTATTGGCTGACCTCAAAACTGAAGACTTTTATCGGTCGCGACGTGTTCAATGCGGTTTTGATAGATCGCAACCCCGAGTCGCGTGAAGACGACCCGATTGCCCAAATGGCTGATGCGCTGGATGGTGGAAGCTCTTTGATCCTGTTCCCGGAAGGCACACGAAACATCGGGGATGACCCGCTCTTGCCCTTCAAGACAGGCCTCTATCATTTGGCATCGCAAAGGCCCGATGTGGATTTGGTTCCGGTGTGGATCGAGAATCTCAATCGGGTCATGCCCAAAGGCGAAATCTTACCAATCCCGTTGATCTGTACCGTACGCTTTGGCGAAGCCTTGCGCCTGGAGGCCGGCGAAGTCAAAGACGCATTTCTAAAGCGAAGTCATGCGGCTCTTATTGCTCTGAAAGATAGCGGAGACGCAGCATGAGCGCGCCATTCGAGTTCATTATTCTTTTGGGCGGCGTGCTTTGTGTGCTGATCCTTGCATCATTTGTTGCGTCGACTTTGAAGAAACGCGTGGGCCCGAATGATACGGACCCGGTGATCGAAAACCTTGTTGCACGCATCAACGCCTGGTGGGCGATGGTGGCGCTATTGGCGATTGCAATGCTCTTTGGGCGCGCTGGTGCGGTGATATTGTTTTGGCTCCTTTCATTTGCCGCAATGCGCGAATTCCTGACGCTGACGGCAAAATCCCGCGCTGATCACTATGCGCTGGCCACCGCCTTTTTTGTTGTACTGCCTGTTCAATACTACCTGGTCTGGATCGGTTGGTACGGTCTCTATTCGATCTTTATACCCGTCTATGCCTTTTTGTTCCTGCCGATCATTTCTGCACTGCGCGGGGAAACGGAGAATTTTTTGACCCGCGTTTCCGAGACGCAATGGGGTCTGATGATCTGTGTTTTTGCGGCCAGTCACGTGCCAGCCCTGCTGACCCTGAACATCCCCGGCTATGAGGGCAAGTCGATCCTGCTGATTGCGTTCCTTGTGGTGGTTGTTCAGGGATCGGACGTTCTGCAATACGTCTTTGGCAAGCTCTTTGGGCGTCACAAGATCGCCCCTGTTCTGTCGCCATCAAAAACCTGGGAAGGGTTTCTGGGGGGTGTCTTGTCTGCCAGCGTTCTTGGCGCGCTTCTATGGTGGATGACGCCGTTTGCCTTTTGGCAGGCCTTTCTTGTGTCATTGCTGGTTGCAGTCATGGGTTTCTTCGGCGGTCTGGTGATGTCGGCCATCAAGCGCGACAAGGGCGTCAAGGATTGGGGGCACCTCATTGCCGGGCATGGTGGTTTTATCGACCGGCTCGACTCGGTCGTGTTTTCGGCACCGATTTTCTTTCACGTCGTGCGTTACTTCTGGTCGACCACATGAGCCTTTTGCAAAGCAAAGCGATTCACGGAGTCGGAGGCTTTGTGCTGATGGGAGGATGGGCCTTTTTTGCCAATCGCGCACATGAGATGCCAGCTCCGCTTGTTGCTGGTATTGTCCAGGGACTTTTGACCGCCTCGATTACGCTTTTTCTGAAGCGAACGATTGAGGAAATCTTCCAACGCACGGCAGGATGGCTGCGCATAGTGTTGCCGCCTCTCGCGGCTTTTCTGATCTCCCTCGTTCTATTATCAGTGATCCACAGGCTTGCAGGAACGCCCGCACTTCTTGCAACGATCTCGGTTCCTCTCACCGTTTCGACGATTTACGCGTTCCTTTACACAATTACACTGAGCCGCTATGCCTGAACGTCGCCCTATCGCTAGCCGAAATTCGAAACTCGCCGCACGCGTTGCCAAAGCACTGGCCGAGCGCGGCATCTCACCCAATCTTATCTCCCAGTTCTCCATGGTGTTTGCGGCGTTCGCAGGGATGGCATTCTGGCTGTCGGGCACGACCGACGGTTTCTGGTACGTGGTGTGCCTTGTCGGCGCGGCAGTTGGATGCCAGTGCCGCCTTCTATGCAATCTCTTTGATGGAATGGTTGCGGTGGAGGGCGGGAGAGGTGCGCCTGACGGCCCATTCTGGAACGAGGCGCCAGACCGAGTCGCAGACGCCCTCATCTTGGTGGGGCTTGGGTTAGGAACCGGTCATCCTGGCCTGGGATGGGCCGCCGCCGCTTCTGCGATTGGAACCGCTTATGTTCGCGAACTTGGCAGCGCCCAGGGATTGGCTGCAGACTTTCGCGGTCCAATGGCCAAGCCACAGCGCATGGCGGTCGCGACGGTGGCCGCGATACTTGCTATTTTTGTTCCGATGATACTGGGGTGGTCCGTTCTGAACCTTGCCTTATGGATCATTGTTTTGGGCTCGATCGTAACGATGCTTCGCCGCAGCCGCGGCATGATCGCATCGCTCAATTTCGCTTCGAAAGATGAGGAGTAGATGCTTGAAGGTTCGCAAGCAGCGCCTTCGGACTTAGTCGAATCGGAAAAAGCCAATCCGCCGGGCAATGCGACAATAAGTGGGACTTCGCAAGTGCAGCTGAGAATTGCTTCGACTGCAAGGCGTCCGCAGTCGTTCAGCCGATTGAGCGGCAGCATCGGACCGCATTGCGTGAGCTCACCTCAACTAAGGTACTGCGGTTGCAGCGAATGGCGGCTCCGGGGAAGCCGCAATGCAGCGCGGCGAACAAACGCTAAGGTCCGGATAAGGCCGTCCTTGATGAGCTATTCCGCCAAGCCGTTTCTAATGCTGCGGTGTCTCCGGGGTCGGCTGTGAGCCCATACCTCCCAAATGCTGCAAAATACATGGGTGTCGGCTATGCTGCGCAAAGCCGGCACTTATGATCGATATGCCGATCCACTCCAGGTCTTCGACCAACCATCAAGATGCTGCGGACGCAGCCCGCTTTCCAGACATTCGCCGTGGGCGCAATACCTGAGAGCGTGTGATCCCAAGGGTTGCGAACCGCAGCGACCCTCAGCCAATTGACCTGAAAGTCGACTTTACAACGTAGTATCGTTAAAGAACGACGACACCATTGATCCAATGGACCAATCCTTCACTACTCCGACAACAATGGGGGCGCTAGTCGAACGTCTTTCGCAGCAGCACGAGGTTGTCTAGTACGAGGTTTGAGGACCAAATGAAGTCGGCGTCAGCGCCAGGCGTATCAAAAAGGTCTTCGAAGTTAGTGAAGGCTTTCTTGTTGTTCACTCCAACAGTGTCGTTGCTGAACGTTGCTGCGGAAGGCCAGATGCTGTCATCGAAGGAGGGCATCATCCAGTCCGGTGGTACAGCCCAATGCGCGGCTGAAAACCCTGTTGCATCATCTACGCCCGCCTCGCTGCAACCAGAACTGTCGCGGATCGGGCCGTCAACTACAAGGCAGCTGCGATCATTCAGAGGCGCAGTGTAGAACGTTTGCGCACGCCAGCTGTCATCAGTAATTGCCACTGTCACGCCACTCGCATCCTTAAAATGTGCAACCAATCCGCCATCTCCTGGGTGGAAGGCTTTGCCACGATTGTTTTCTGAGCCAAGGCCAAGGTTCTCTTCCCAGTCGACCATCATGATGGCCAACGTCACAGGACGCTCCGCTGCGAAGCGAACAACATTCGAATTAAACTTGGTAAACGGGACAGGGTCGCCTGCGATCAATCTGCCATTCACATACAGCTCAAAGTAGTTATCGGCGAAAATATACGCCGTGAATTCCTCCCTACCACCCGCGTCCAGTAGAGGCACGCTTTCGAGATCAAGTTCTGCCAAGGACTCAAATTGGTCGCCACCACACTCATTGAAGAGGTCAGCGGCAAAAGGAACGGTTCCATAATGCGTCTCGGCGGGGACCGTCCAAACTGTGCCATCATCGGACACAACTTTGCCAACGGCACTCACGCGAGAGTTGGGACCGCAGTCAAACAGACCGGGATTGACTACTGTGGCAAGTCCAGTCGTGAATGCGGTCTCCTGGGCTGCCACCCCGATAGGGACGGTTGCGAGCAATACGCCAGCAATAGCGTGTTTCATTCCACCGTATCTCCCAAGGTTTGACGACTCACAACTCGAAACGCTCTGATCATACCGGCTAGGGACCTCCGCCTTTAAAGTTTTCTTTTCGTACGCCGACGCCGCTGAAGTTTCAGTAACACCCATACCCACCAATTATCTGCAATGCATTGAACGTACACTGCGACGACCGATTAGTCGTCGTATTGGCTTGGCATGGCCGATTTGTAGTTAATGTCGTTTCGGCAACAATTGTTGACACGCACGCCAAGCAACAATGTGTCCTTGTTTTCTTAGACGATCACGCTCTTGCCTTCTCCCTTTTTGGATCGATGAAGGGCAATCCGGTTACTGTACAGGGCAGGCGTTTCATGTGTCCGTCCAGTTTTCCGACTTCAAGCTGGCTGCCTTCGCTTGCATTCTCGACAGCGACGCGAGCCATCGCGATGGCATAGCCCAGCTGTGGCGAATGCGTCCCGCTGGTGATTACTCCAACCTGCTCGCGCCCGACAAAGACGGGATCGCCATGGGCCGGTGCGTCTTTGCCGTTGAAGGTCAGGCCGACAAGCTTACGCCGGGTCGCGTCGGCGTTGCGGACGAGGGCATTCTTTCCGATGAATGTCTCTTTCTTGAAGTCTATTGCGAAGCCCAGGCCGCTTTCCATTGCGTCAACATCGGGCGCGAATTCAGCGCCCGCGATCATCATTCCGGCTTCGATGCGTACCATATCAAGAGCTGCTCCCCCCATGGGTACAAGTCCAAGTGGTTTACCCGCGTCCACAATAGCATCCCAGATTTCGAGCGCGTCGTCTTTGTCGCAAAAGACTTCATAACCAAGCTCGCCTGTAAATCCGGAACGGCACAGCATAAACATGGGTCCGGTGCTGTCACCAATCCGCGCCACTGTGAAACCGAACCACTTGATATTTGCGAGCGCCGGGCGCGCAGGATGTGCATACACAATCTTGCTGAGAATTTCGCGTGACTTCGGGCCTTGCAAAGCAAGGTTTACCATGCGGTGCCCAAGCGAAAGAATCCGCGCATTGAACCCCAGTCTCTCTGCCGTTTCGCGCAAATGAATCGCGGAGTTGTCTGAACCGCAGCACCAGCGATAGGTCGTCGGTTCGATGCAAAAGAGTGTCCCGTCATCCATCACACTGCCGCGCTCGTCACAGATGAGTGCGTAGAAGCCCCGATGCTGCGCGAGTTTTTCAACGTTTCGTGTGAGACAGTGCTGTAAGAGCTCTGCCGCGTCCGGTCCGACAATGTCGTATTTCCTCAGCCCGGACATGTCTTGGAGCGTAGCTGCGGTTTTGCAAGCCCAGTATTCTTCGATCACACCCGTTGCATCGTAATGTGTCGGGGTCCAAAGATCCCGGGATACTTTATAGGCGCTGGTGAGTTCGGAGGTGCGCGGGTGAAAGGCCGAGTGACGTGTCAGCTTGGCGCTGTCTTCTGGCTGCGCTCTCCAAGAAACAGAGTGTGAAATCGACGTATCCTCTTCATAAATTCGGACTTGAATGTCGGTCGGGTTCCACCCGTTGATCGGATCCACATCATCAGGGCAGGCTGTTGAGACGCAGACGAGATCAGTCAGGGCTTGCATTGCGACGTAATCGCCGGGTCGTGACCAAGCCTCGTCTGAGGCCAGGTGACCGTGACTTGCATCCATCCATGAATTGAAAAAGAAGTTGATCGCTGGCCATGCTGCACGACGCGCAATTCCATAGGGATAGTAGGCGTCTGAAATGTTGTCCGAGCAATTGATGTGCCCGGGGAACCCGCGATCTTCGTAGCCACGTGCGGTACATGCCAATGCAAATGTGTCATGGCGGCCTACTGTGTCTTGCCGAACGGCAAGAAGGGGATGGATATCCTGATCATAAAACTTGTCATGCAATCCCGGCAGCGGATACGCGCTGCGAGCCATGGTTCTAGAAACAGTCGAATCGATGTAGCGCTCAACACCTGCGTCCAGACTCGATGCACGCATAGCCATGAAATCCGAACACTGCTGTCCCTCGATGTCAATTATCTGTACGAATTGACCCTTTCTTAGTTCGTAGTCATGTGCCGTACCGCGACTTATTCGCCATTCGTCGCAAACCTTGCCCAGCGGGTCCGGCAAAAGGAACTCAGTGGATGTACCTTTGGGAAGTTTAACGTCTACGGCAAACCGTCCGCCGCCGCCTTCCGACACAAAATCTCTGCTTATCGGAGAAATCACAAAAAATGTTGTGTCTTCGGTGACCCGAGTCAGAAATGCTTCGCCCGGCTCGGATTCCTGATTAAAGACACTGTAAGCTTTTGATGTTTCTAGGCAACCATCGCGATTTGCCGCGATAGCTGCCATAACGCGACTGTCGAATTTGGTCACGTCCAGTGAGAGAGTTTGATCCTGAGAAATGTCAATCGATGACGTTGAAAATGTTCTTTCGTTGCCGGCCAGCGCTGTAATCCAGGCAGAGGCACCCCCATCAACATTGGTGATGGATAGCATTGTCCCTCGGGGAACATCAATTTGGGCAGCGCTGCCCCAAAGAACTTCAAGGCGCAATCGGTTTGGCCTTTTAAGCCCTTGGTATCTTGGGCGGCCAAAATCCGTCCTTATCGAAGCTGTCGTCACGGGATCAGTTCCCCTAGCTGTTTCGCAGATTTTCCGCGCCCTGTGTGTTGCAAGCAAATCGCTTGGTGACTGCCTCCAGGACAGGATCGCGCCTTGATCATTAGGCATTCATCACTGGATCATCGCCTGCGGCAGCCATGTCGCAAGTCCCGGCAAAACGATGAGAAGCCCAAGTACGATGAGATCAAATAAAATAAACGGAACAACGCCTTTGTAGATATCTGTAAAGGTCGCTTGCCCCTTAACGCCTCCCATCACAGCAAATAGGTTTAGCCCAACAGGAGGAGTGACGACTGATATCTCGATCAGTTTTGTTACTACGATGCCGAACCATATTGGATCTATTCCCAACTCTTGGGTGACAGGAAAGAAGAACGGCAAGGTCACAACCATCATTGAAGTGGTGTCCAAAAAACACCCAAGCACGATGTAGATTGCAGAGACGAGGAGGAGGAATTTTATTGGTGTGTCTGCGATGGCGGTGACGATCAATACAATATCATCGATCACGCCGACCACGACGAGCATCCGGGACAGAAGCAAACCACCGATAAGCACAATGAACAAAATGCAACTGATGAAGGCAGCATCCTGAAGCGCGGGAACCAACCAGCCTTTGAAGGTCTTTTTACGCGAAAGCGCGTAAAGGAACGCGCCGAACGCACCAACTGCACCTGCTGCAGAGGGAGGAAACGCGCCTGTGTAAATTCCGCCCAATACGAGCATGAGGAGCACCGGGATTGGCCATATTCCTCGCAAAGCGCTCAACTTATCACGCATCGGAACAGCTTCGGTGATCGGTGGCGCCAAGTCTGGTTTGATGCCAACCAAAACGCGGACTCCGGACAGATAAACAACAGCTGTAATCAAGCCGGGAATCACCCCGGCAATTAAGAGTTGGCCTACTGATTGCTCTGTCATTACAGCGTAAATCACCATAGTGATCGACGGTGGGATCATCGCGGCGAAGCTGCCAGCACCCGCGATTGCACCCAAAGACAAACTGCGCGAATACCCGTATTTGACCATCTCTGGAAATGCTATTCGGGTGAAAACCACGGCATTAACCGCTGTGGATCCAGATATGGCGGCGAAGATCCCTGATCCGACGATGACAGCCTGATAGAGCCCCCCCTTCATGCGGCGCAACCATATGTCTGCCACTCGGAATACTTCGGCCGTTACACCCGAAGCTTCTGCCAGCACTCCCATCAGCACGAACATGGGCAAAACTGCGAGCGAGTAGTCGTTGACCACTGCAAACGGCAAGGTTTGCAGTTGCCCAAACGCAAAGTTCGGCCCGAGATCAATGAGCATACCGCCGACGCCGACAAGACCCATTGCCACACCTACTGGTATCCCAAAACCCAGGAACAGGAAGAGGAAAACCGCGGCCAAGATAGCAATTGTAAGGGGTTCCATGACTATTCCTCAGGATGTCTTACGGAATCTGAGTGTCGCGCTCGACGGCGCGCTCGGTCTCGGTGGCGTCATCACGGCCAAGGACGCACGCAACAAGGTCATAAAGGTTTTGGAGAACCATGAGGGTCGCCCCGACTGCCAGTGCAAAACGAGCCGGCCAGATCGGAAAGTTGACTGCGCCCGATACGTACTCTCCGACTTCAAAACTCCGAAGGCCAGACTTCCAGCCGAACCATGCGACAAATCCAAAAAACACGAGACTTAACAAAAACTGCAGGATGTCCGTGAGCTTGCGCAACGGTCTGGGTAGGTTATCGGTAAACACGCCAACTCTGATGTGTGACCGCTGAGCTTGAGCGAGGGCGACAGAGAAAAATATCACCAGGACCATCATGGTCGCCATAAATTCGAATGCTGCAGGGATCGGCGACGCCAAGACATTGGTGCCGATGACGTCAAGCGCTCCGGTCAGCATCATGGCCAGCATAGCAAAACCAGCAACGACCGCTGCGCCCCGTCGTAGCTTTTGAAGCGTCCGAGCCATCCCGGAATGGGTCATTGGCGTGCTGCCATTCCCTGACATAATGCTCTCCTTGCTGCTGTAGCTTAAAAGTGCCGTCGCTTGGTTCCGGCGGGCTGCTTGCTCTTCCCGGTGTTGCTATTGGCAATCACCATTCTTGCCACCTGAGGATTTCAAACGCCTTTGCTTTCGGCCTTTGGTAGCTGTGTAGATTTCAACCTCTGAATGCTTCGCGCATTCTGCTAGATGCTTGGTAAAACTCTAATGGGACCGCGAACGAAGAGAGTGCGAACCCTTTAGAGCAAAGTCACAAAATCCAAGCGGCCTAACTTTTCAGACGTTAAGGTGTGGTCACCTGCGCCCATTTCCGAACGGAAACAGGTGACCACCGGAAGGATCTACTGAACAACCTCGTTCCAGATCGAGATCATTTTGCGCGCATCGTCCCCTTGGCCTTTTTCGTCCATGACAGAAATAAAGTCGGCGAAAAAGTCAGGGTTTGCATCGCGCCACTTTTGCTGTTCCTCTTCAGGAAACTCGTGGAATGTAACGCCCAGATCAGCCAGCGTTTCACGAGCCCCAGCGTCGGCGGCCAGGGTTACATCGCGGTCTTTCCGCATTGCTTCACGCGAGACTTCTTCAATGATCGCCTGATGTTCCGGGCTCAATTCATTCCAGGCATCAAGAGAAATCCAGGTAGCATTGGTGGGCCCTTCCCAGATTGTGATCTCAGAAATATGTTTTGCCACTTCGTAGATCTTGTAATTCACAACGAGATCAACCGAGAATGGGATGCAGTCCACGGTTCCTCGGGATAACCCCTCGTAAACTTCGGGCAAGAACAGCGTTACAGGGGTTGCCCCTACTGCTTGTGCTGCTTGCGGCAACGCCTCTCCCCATGTCCGGAGTTTTTTTCCAGCCATTCCCGCAACATCTGTCACTGGCTCTTTGCAAACCAGAAGGTAGGGGTTCAGATGGTGAAAGAACAGCGTCTTGAGGCCGTTCTCTTCGGCTTCCGCGTTGAGTGCCGGCACCTCGTCCATCAATCGTTCCATTAGCTCTGTGGCTTGGCCCACTGTGTCCATGGCCATTGGGATGGAGTTGGGCGCGGCATGCATTGGCAACTGCGCTGGAAAGTAACCCGGAGACATCATGGCGATCTCGATAGCGCCGCTGCGCATTAGCTCCAGATTCTCGCCTGCCTTACCCAATGCACTGCTAAAAAACAGTCGAACCTGCACCTCTCCATTGGTACGTTTTTCAATTTCTTCGGCCCACCATTTGTCGACTTGCGAACCCGAATGTGCTTCCGGCCACTGGCTGTTGGCCTTGAGAACCGTTTTGGCGAGTGCTGGCTGAGCGGTCAGGATCGTTCCGAACACTGCTGCAGCGCCGATCAATCCTCGAGCCGTACGCTTCATCTGATGTAAGTTCATGAATTCAGTCTCCCAGTTTTGACAGCTGGTGCCGTTCGTCAGCACTTTCTCTCTAGCCGCGACTTACTAATGCCAGTTCAGGCTAAACAGGGACGTTTCATATGAAAACTGTGATAGTTGTTATACTTATTGATAAGAAATCATTATGTGTTAGAAATTATGCCATGGCTCGACATCCGTTTGATTTCCGGCAGTTGGAAGCACTTTATTGGGTTGCACGAATGGGAAGTTTCGCGGCTGCGGCGCGAAAGCTGAATACCAGTCAACCCGCGATTTCCCAGCGCATTAGCGATCTCGAAACCGGCCTGGGTGTCCTGTTGTTCGATCGCAGCCGTCGTCGTGCCACCCTCACACCAAAAGGGGTGGAAGCTGTTGAAAGTGCTGAAGAATTGCTTTCGCTCTCTGCAGAAATGCATACTCGTTTGGCCAAGCAAGAGAGCCTCAGCGGACTTCTTAGGGTAGGCGTGAACGAAACAATTGCGCTTTCCTGGCTGCCGGAACTTGTGCAGGAAGTGAAGCAAAGGACTCCAAGTGTTGTTCTAGAAGTCCACGTGGGTCTAACGCAGACGCTCTGGGAAAGTTATGAGCGCGGAAACCTGGAACTTCTGTTGGTCTCAGGTCCAATTGAACAAGACGGCATTGTATTGGAGTCACTTGGGACCACATCCTATACTTGGATGACTGCCCCCCGGTCCGGGCTGCAGCAACGCACGATAGTGCCAACCGACTTTCGAGAACTACCGATCATCACACATGGCCCCGGCTCAACCATGCACGATGATATTCTCGACTGGTTCCAGAGAGACGAAACGCTTATTCGCAACAGTGCGGTTTGCCACTCGCTTTCCGCGATGGCGGTCTTAACGAAAGCGGGTTTGGGAGTTAGCATGTTGCCACCGATTATCTACCAGACAGAGGTTGATGATGGGAAGTTGATTGCGCTTGATCCAAAACCAGCCTTGCCGCAACTAGAATTCTGGGCAGTTTATCCGCAACGTGTGGTTTCGCCCCTGCCAGCCACAGTCAGCCGTTTCGCGCGACAGGTAAGTACATTTAGAAAGGGCGGCTAGTTTCCTGCCAGTTCGTGCACGACGCGCCTACAAAAATTCCCCATCTTGGTTTGGGTTTTCCGAATTTTGATCACACAAACAAGTTGCGCGACAGAAACAGCGAAAAAGCGCCTGGGTTTGGGGCGCTTTCTCTGCATTCGCGACTCGTCTTTTCCAGCGTTTCTCTCTTTCCGACCTACTCAGACAGGCAAATCAAATCGGAGAACTCATATGCTATTGGACATACATCCAAGTATGCACTGCAAAAAACGACCCGGTCACCAAGGTCATAGCCGCGATGCCCATAAAGTCTCTTACGAAGTTTTTCATAGTCTAGATGCTCTAAGCAATTTTCGGTTGCCCGCAGCACATAGCAAACGATCCACGCGTGAGTACCCGTAGTCAATGCATATGAGACCTGCGAATCTTACATAGCGACGAGAAAGCTAGAATAGGCAGTTACTTCCGCACGTGGTGCTTTTTGCCGCAATCGAGAAGCGTACACAGCGGACCTTGCAACCAAGAATTCGAAGGGCGGCTGAGGTCCCGCGATCTTTGAATTCGCCCAACCACAGATTTTGCGGGCGCGGCGAATGACCGGAATCCGGGCTGCAAATGCAGAAAATCGGTACCGTGTCGAGTGACCGGTATGAGCCGATATCCAACCAGGACAAGTGGCTCCCCATCGTACTAAAATATGGCTAAATGTTCTAATAGTTGTGCAGATCGTTCACAGCGCTGTACATTCGCAACCAACTGCTTAGACAGAAGGAATGCTCGATCTTCTAAGCCACATTCTGACCAGCCTATCCATGCGCGGGACGCTGTACTTTCGCACATCGTTCACCAAACCCTGGGGCGTCGCCGTACCGAGTTACGAGAACGTTGCCCGATTTCACTTTGCGCATCGCGGTAGCTGCCTTGTGCGCGTCGAAGGTACCGACACGGTTATAGACCTGGCGCAGGGCGATCTCGTCATCATTCCGCATGGGGCGTCGCATTCGCTGTATTGCGGTCATGAGCCAGAGAAGACAGTCCTGCCGCTTGACACCGTGTTGGAAAAATCGGGCTACGATGGGTCAGGTGTATTGGTTTTTGGTGGTGATGAACCGCAGAGCGAAACGCAGCTTGTTTGCGGGCATTTCTCGTTCGACCCAAGCTCAAGGCACATTCTGCTGGATCGCCTGCCACCGTATATCCATCTGAAAAACTACGGTGAAAGCGCCGGTCGCTGGATGGAAGCCACACTTCGTATGATTGGCGAAGAGGCTGGTGGGACAAAACTGGGCGGAGACCTGATCGCGCTGAAAATGTCAGAAGCAATCCTCGCTCAAGCCATCCGTAGCTTCATTAATGGTGACGAGGCCACCGAATGGGGTTTGGGTGCGTTTTCGGACAAGAACCTGAGCCGTGCCCTCGATGCGTTTCACAAATCTCCGACCGACAGTTGGACAGTGGAAAAACTTGCCCAGGCCGCAGGGATGTCACGCACCAGCTTTGCGGTTCAATTTCAGAAAACGATGAGCATGACGCCAATGGAATACGTCACGAGATGGCGTATGGAGCTTGCCAAGAAAGTTCTGCAAGAGCCTGGCACCTCTCTAGCGGAAGCCGCTGAAAATGCCGGATATGCATCGGACTCGTCATTCACGCGGGTTTTCAAAAAAGAGACCGGGATGACGCCGGCAGAGTTCCGAAAGTCGCAAAACCCCGTTCGTTCGTAAGTCTGAACGATCTGCGCACTATTCAAAACTTACGGACATGGTTTGACCTCTGTCGAAGGCCTAATTTGGCCTCATCAATGCTGCGTCGCAGTTTAGAACAAGAGGAAAACTACCATGTCTCTACGCTTTGTCACCAAAACCATCCACGCATATCTCGACTATCCTGTCGCCATTGGCCTCATTGTCATGCCATTTATCTTCGGCTTGGGCGCACAAAACCCAATGGCGTTTTGGCTCTCTGTCGCTACTGGCATTGCCGCCTTCGGGCTGACGGTCCTTACGGATCATCACCTGGGTGTCATTCGAGTGCTGCCGTACAGTTTACACCTCACGGTCGACTTCCTTGTCGGTGTGACCTTCGTTATTGCGCCGTTCCTGCTCAACTTCACGGGCCTTGATTTCTGGTACTATGCATTGCTCGGCGGGACCGTCCTCTTGGTTGTTGGACTACATCAACCAGAAGACGCGGTGCTGAGCGCTTGAGACACCGTAACGTCGCTAAGGGCCGCACATTTGATGCGGCCCCTTTCGCGTTTCAAGACATGGCTGTTCGCTCCAACACAGATCAGTCAGATCGTTCGAAATAAAATACCAGAAGTTCGTATTTTTGGCAGGATAATTGATTGATCGTTCTTAGAAGGCAATCTTTTTGAGCACGAGATGAGTGCTCGGTGGTCGGGCCTCGCAGTCAAAAAAGGAATTCCAAATGATCAAGACACTCGCAATAGCCTCCGCTATTTTCGCCGGCCTAGCTCTCAGCGGCACAGCAGCCATGGCGGCTGACGAATACAACGTATCGCGTGGGATTACCGCCGCCGGTGCGCCTCTGGGCCTGCATGGGGTGGATCCGGTTGAATTCATCGCAACTGCAAACCCGGTTGAGGGTTCCGCTGCATTCACCGCCGTCCATGATGATGTGGCTTACTACTTCACCTCAGAAGCCAACATGAAAGCCTTTGAAGCAAACCCTGCGGCGTTCCTGCCCCAGAACGGTGGCTACTGCACTTTTGGCGTTTCCGTGGGCAAAAAGTTCGACGGTGACCCCGAGTTCCACGCTGTCATCGAAGACAAGCTCTACGTTTTCCTGAACCGCGCAATCTTTGATGAATTCAACAAAGATCGCGCAGGCACGATCTCAAAAGCCGAAAACCAGTGGCAAGACATCCGCAGCACAGCGGTGGAAGCCTTGTAGGTCTGGCAGTCACATTCTAAGTCGAGGGGGCGGCCGTCGTGTCGCCCCTTCTGTCAATGAAAGCAGACCTTCAGGAATTTCTCGTAAAGGTGCGCTCTGTCCCGATGCAGTCATCGGCCACAGCCGAGAAGGTGCACCCATAGCGAATTTTAGAAAAGCGGGCTGCGGACGCAGCATCTTGACTTATCGATGAAGGTTCGCAAGGGGCCGACTGCACTTTGCTAAAATGTGTTTAATCCAGAGAACTTAACGCCACTCAACTCTGCCATCTCCCGTTTCCACGTTGTGATATCTCCATGATGGAAATCCGAAAGGTTGTTGTGTCCGCAAGCGCGGGCCAAGACCTGCATCAATTCCACACTTGCACCGAAATAACGAGCGAGTTTCTCAGCGCCAATTTGCACATCGAGGCGCTTGCGCAATTCCGGTTTCTGTGTTGCCACACCGACGGGGCAGTTGTTTGAGTTGCACATACGCGCCGCAATGCAGCCCACAGCCTGCATTGCAGAATTGCTCACGGCGATTGCATCTGCGCCCATCGCTATAGCTTTTGCAAAATCTTCTGCCACGCGCAGCCCACCGGTTATGACCAGCGAAACGTCTTGCCCAGTCTTGGCGTCCAGATGTTTGCGCGCTCTTGCGAGCGCTGGAATTGTGGGTACCGAAATATGGTTTCGGAAAATGAGCGGAGCGGCGCCCGTGCCACCGCCGCGCCCATCAAGAATGATGTAGTCAGCACTGGCCTCTAGTGCGAAATCGATATCATCTTCTATGTGATTGGCTGACAGCTTGAAGCCGATAGGGATACCGCCAGAACGCTCGCGAACCTCATCCGCCAAATTGCGGAAATCACTCGGTTCCCGCAGATCAGCGAATGTGGCAGGAGAGATCGCAGGTTGCCCAGGTTCCAATTCTCGAACTTCGGCGATTATACCTTGCACCTTATCTCCAGGTAGATGTCCTCCGGTTCCAGTTTTCGCACCCTGTCCTCCCTTGAAGTGGAAGGCTTGAACGTGTTCGACAAGTTCTGGGCGCCAGCCAAACTTGGCCGAGGCTAGTTCGTAGAAATACCGACTGTTCTCTGCCTGCTCTTCGGGCAGCATTCCGCCTTCCCCAGAGCAAATCCCCGTTCCAGCCAATTCCGCTCCACGCGCCAAAGCCGTCTTTGCTTCTTCCGAGAGCGCCCCGTAACTCATGTCTGAAACAAATAGTGGAATCTCAAGTTTCAGCGGCTTCCGTGCGCGCTGTCCGATCGTCACCGAGGTCGCCACGTCCACGTCATCCAGCAACGGTTTGCGCGCCATTTGAGCAGGCAGGATTTGAATATCGTCCCAATGGGGTAGGTCCTTGCGTGGTACGCCCATCGCGCCCATCTCGCCGTGATGTCCAAGTTTGGACAAACCATCGCGGGCGAGTTCATGAATGCGTGCGACGGTGGGTTCCTCCGGAGTGGCTTTAGCGAGCGGAATGTCAGACTTAGGCTCTGGTGCGGTATCACCAGGTTCTAGATCGCCAAGCGTCGCATGAGTTCCATCGCAGAAAGGACCGTTGGCGGTTGCCTTGCATCGACAAAGAGCTGCTGTGCCAGATTTCTCTGCAGTATACTTCAACGGCTTGACGTCGGATCCGGCATGAGAGCCATCGCAGAATGGCTGGCTCATTGACAGTCCGCACCGGCACCAAAAGTAGTCCTTTCCTTTTTCGAGTTCGACTTTTGCAGGTGTTTTGGCCGCAATAACGGGAACTTGCTTACTCATGGAGAACTCCGGCTGGCTGTTCGTTTCGGCCAAAGGTATTGAAATTGAATAAGCGAGGGAAGCTTGCACACTGCGCGGCGGCACACAGCTTGTGTGTGCCGTGTATCATCCAGGAAGGCATTGACTGCGCGACAAAGCTGGACGCATCAATTGCGTCTGCAGCGAAAGTCCGGTCTGGCGCGCCGCACTGCGGCGGCGATTAAGGTGGATCAAAGGCGGCAAAGGGCCGTCCTCGAACGACCGCTTAATGGGCCGATGGAGACTTCATTTCGGCAGGTTGCCAGATCCCTGAAAGCTCCCGGCACGAGGGCAAAATGATCTATGTCATCAGTCTTATCGATCAAAGTGAAGCAACTTTAATTGCGCTTTACCAAGCCAAAAACCTAAAATAAGCTCAGTATTCAAAGAAATGTGCAATCCTGAGAGTTGTACTAGCCGACGGTAGGCGTTCCAAACAAAGAGACTTCATGCGTTCAAGTGACCTGTCAAAGAAGATTTCTCGGCGTCTGGCCGAGGATATCGCCTTGGGCAATCTTGCCTGCGGCGAGCATATCGCTGCTCAGCAGATTGCCGACAGATATGATGTGTCCCGGACCCCGGTGCGCGAAGCTCTGGAGACACTTGAGGATAAGGGGTTGCTTATCCGCCGCGTCAATCGCGGCTACTTCGTGCCGGAGACACTACCGGAACATTTGAGCGAGCTTGTCGACTCACAAACGGCTAATGATGTTGATGACTATCAGCGCCTCGCTGACGACTGGCTGACAAACGAGCTTCCTGCCGAGGTGACCGAGCAGCTCTTGCGCGAGCGCTATGGCTGGACCAAGGCGAAAGTATCGGACCTGCTGGCTCGCGCAGCCCGGGAAGGGTGGGCAGAGCGCAAGGAGGGCTATGGCTGGCGCTTTCTGCCAGTGGCCAAAACCCCGGAGGCCTTCGATGAAATCTATCGCTTCCGTATGGCGATTGAACCGGCCGCCATGCTTGAGCCTTCCTTTCACCTAGAGCGCAAGGTGTTGAGTGAACAGCGCCGTATCCAGGAAGGGATGCTCGATATGGATCATGCGAGGGTTACGCCCGAGGCCCTCTTGGAAAACGGCTCGCTGTTTCACGAGGAGCTCATCAAACTGTCCGGTAATCCGTTCTTCCACATGGCCTTGCAACGGGTAAACCAAATGCGGCGGCTCATGGAGTACCGTGCAGAGATCAATGTTGAGCGGCTGGTGGAGCAATGCACCGAGCATCTCGAAATTCTGTCGTTGCTCGAGGGAGGGAATGTGGCCGATGCGTCCTACAAGATGCGCCAGCATTTGAGCGGTGCCCTGAAGCGCAAATCGCCGATCGCCTGGAATTGGGCCGAAGCGCAAAACGACGTCACTGACATGGAGCGTCGGGACAATGACTGATGTGCAGACGCTCGCCCCCTTCGCCCATGATGGCAAAAAAGATGAAATGGTGGCTTGGGCCAAAGCTCATCTCAATCATCTAAAACGTCTGACGCTTACGCGACGGGCACGACAGGCGGCCGGCTTGCGGAGGCGACAGGCCTTGAGATCGCAGCTTTGAAGAGCGGACCGCTCGGGGGCGAGGCCCAGATTGGCGCGATGATCGCCGAAGGCCGGCTGGATGCGCTGATCTTCTTCATCGACCCGCTCACGTCGATGCCGCATGATGTGGATGTCAAATCGTTCCTACGGCTCGGCATCCACTATAACACGCTTCTGGCGACCAATGAGGCGACCGCGACACACCTCATCCGATCCATCGCACGACAATAATCGGGATGTGTTTAAATCGTCAGTTCGCGACGGCTGACGAGCACACCATCGGCGTCGGCATAGAGCCAATCTCCGGGTGCAATGGTTGTGCCACCGATATGGATGGTTTCACCCACCTTGCCCCAGCCTTCCTTCGCACTTTTGACCGGTGAGGTTGCCAGCGCGCAGACCATGATCTGCAAGTGGGCAATTTCAGCGCTGTCCCGGATGGCGGCGTTGAGTACGATACCAGTCCAACCGTTCTTGATCGCGAGGGCCGCCAGCATATCGCCCAGCAAGGCTATGCGGGTCGATCCACCGCCATCGACGACGAGAATGCGGCCTTCACCGGACTGTTCAAGCTGCGCGCGCACCACCGTGTTGTCTTCGAAGCATTTGATGGTCTGAACGGGCCCCGCCATGGACGTCACTTTCCCGAGCATTTGAAACGGCAGGTAGATCAGCGAGAGGTCCTTGGCATGGTTGTCGATCAGATCGGCGGTTTTCATGGGCTACATCTCTCCAAAAGTCTTGCGCAGGTCGACAACGTCGTCGTCGGACAGTGTTTTCACACTTATACCACGGAGCGCGACGACAAGCTTGGCTGTTTCTTCCAATTCCTCTGCGGCTGCGACTGCCGAAAACAGGTCTTTGCCCGCCACCACCGGTCCGTGATTGGCAAGCAGGATGCCTGCGGCGGACCCGCCCAAGGTGCGGATCAGATCGCCAGATTTCGGATCTCCCGGTTTGACGTAGGGCACGCGTTTGACAGTGCCGACCCGCATGACAACATAAGGGGTAATGGGTGGAATGCAGTCTTCGTCATCGAGATCAGCCAGACAGGACAGGGCCGTAGACCAAGTCGAGTGGAGATGGACGACAGCCCCGGTCTGTGGTCGCGATTCATAGAGCGCCTGATGCAGAAACACTTCCTTGCTCGGCGGGTCTCCGGAAACGTGCTGTCCTTCGAGATCCAGCTTGGCAATCCGATCCGGCTCGATATCGCCCAGCCGACTGTTGGTTGGTGTCATGAGCAGACCGTCCTCCACCCGCGCTGACACATTGCCTGCCGTGCCGACGCTGAAGCCGCGTTCGAAGAGCGAGGCGCACAAACGCGCCATTTCTTCACGGGTTTGCTGCTCATTGATTGTCATGGTTGCCCCATCAAGGTGAGCGCTTTTGCAAAAAAGTCCTCTGCCCCGAAATTCCCAGATTTCAGCGCCAGCGCCACGGGCGGATTGACAGGGCAGAAGAGGATCGGCACCCCAGGATCAATCTCGGGCCCAACGATCAGCGCTTCAGTCGCAAGGTGTGCTGTAACGGCCTGAGCCACCGCGCCCGAGGTTTCGCCGCCAGCGACGACGAGACGCTTATAGCCACGGTCGAACAGTTGGCGTGCTGTATCCGCGAACAGCTCATCCAGCTTGGCCGCGATCATTTCACGTCCGAACTGCCTTTGTGCCGCCTCGACCTCCTCCGGATCGCCAGATGAGTAGACAAGAGGCATGGCGTCCATGTAGCTCTGGATGAAGTCAGCAAGGTTTGCTGCGGTGATCTCGTCTGCCATCACGCCTGCGACGTCAATCGCATAAACCGGATGGTCCTTCGCGTGATGTACGATCTGCGCCCGAGTGGCACCCGAGCAAGACCCGGCGATGATGGCACCGGGACCGTGCGCAGGCGCAAATTCTGCCGCCCCTCCTTTTGCAAGTCCTTGCTCTATTAGGTTTCGCGGCAAACCCATGGCGATCCCGGAGCCTCCGACCATTAGTGGCGCATCGTTGATGACGGTACCAAGCGTGAGCAAGTCCTCATCAGCCACAGCGTCCGTCACGACGAAGGTCGGCTGAATTTCAATTCGCGCTTGAACGTGCTTCCGAGCTGGATCGACGCCTTTCCGAAGATGGGCGAGGGGTAAATGCGAAACTGGCAGTTTCGTCTGGTGACCAAGCCAGCGTCGGATATCGGGATCGGTCATCGGTGTGAGCGGGTGGGATTGCATCCCGGATTCACTCAAGAGCCTGTCGAAGACAAACAAGTGGCCCTGATAGACGGTCCGGCCCGCACCCGGAAAGGCCGGGCAGACGGGGATGGCCTTTGCGCCTATCTCCTTGGCCAGTGCTTCGGCGACGGGTCCGATATTGCCCTTCGGCGTCGAGTCGAAGGTCGAACAGACCTTGAAGATGATTTGCTGACATCCTTGCGCCTGCAGCCAGGTTAGCGCTTCAAGACTATCCCGGATTGCGTCCTCGACAGGCGCGGTTCGGCTCTTGAGCGAAATCACCCCGGCTTCGATACCCGGAGCAGCCTCGCCAGAAGGCACACCGGAGTATTGTGCGGTCTTCAGACCACCCAAGACCGGAACGCCTTTGACCAGCGTGTTGGCGATGTCGCTTGCGCCCGTGAAATCATCCGCAATGACCCCGATCAACATGAGCCTTGCGCCCCTTCGACGCGGCGGCGCATTTCGAGGATCGCCGATTGCGGACTGGTAAGAACCGGTGCATCCGTTCGCTGGCCCAAGCCCGCCGCTGCACTTGCCATGGAAAACTGGGCGAGCAGGATGGCGTCATAGCCTTTCAGGAGCGCGCCGCATTCGGCGATGAGCCGGTCGTGGGTTTCAGCGTCACCCGCCTGTTTTGCGGCCAGCGCGCCCTCACAGAGATGGCTTTCGATCGTGGCAGAGGCATCGCGTGCGGATACAAGCGCCCGGAACTCGGCTTCCATACCTGCCGCTGCAGGCGGGAAGGTATAGATCATCGCGATCTTGTCGCCATGCGACAACGCGTCGGCAAACATCGCCTCGTTCGGCTTCATCACCGGGATGTTGAGCGCTGCGTCAGCGGCTTCAACGGCTTCGCCAAAGGCGGAACAGGTAAAGAGAATGCCCGTCGCCTCAAAGCTCTGCGCATGGCTTGCCAGCGCCATGATGCGGTCGGCAAGGGCAGACGTCAGGCTGCCTGCCCGCTCCCGATCCACTTCAAGACTTTCATCCAGTAGCGACACCATCTCGGCCTCCGGCCAGAGCTGGTCCGCGGCTGCTTCGACCGGGTCGATGGCCAGACGTGTCGCGTGAATGAAAGCGGTGCGAGGCTTGGCAATTTTCATCTGCTGAAATCCTTTTTGGGGCGGTCCTGTTCTAAGACCGCCCCAGTGTTCGGTGCGTGAGCGAGGAGGGCGCTACGCCGCCAGGCTCATGGCGGACAGGTGATCTGCCACAAACCGTCCAAACGCATCCGTGTTGATAGAACCGCCAATGTCACGGGTCCGCTTCGCCGGATCATCGATGACGGCGTCAACAGCGTCTGAGATCGCGCGGCCAGCCTCCATCAGTTTCGGTTCCCCGCGCTGTTCGCCGAGCCACGACAACATCATCGCGGCTGACAGAATGAGCGAGGTTGGATTGGCAACATTCTTGCCGGCAATGTCGGGAGCCGAGCCATGTTGCGCTTGGGCACAGCAAAGACCGGTTTCTGCGTTCGCATTGATAGAGCCCGCCAGGCCAAGGGATCCGGAGAGCTCGGAGGCGAGGTCGGACAGGATGTCGCCGTAGAAGTTTGTAGCAACGACGACATCGTAGTTCTGTGGTTGGCGCACCAGAAGAGCCGCAAAGGCATCGACGATCAACTCTTCGGTCTCAACCTCCGGATAGTCCTTCGCAACTTCGCGGAAGCATTCGAGGAAGAGACCGTCCGTCATGAGGAAGGAGTTGGCTTTGTGGATCGCCGCGACCTTCTTCTTGCGCTGCATGGCCAGCTTGAAGGCCTCACGGCAAATGCGCATGGACCCGTGCCGAGTGATCTTGCGGACCGACAGCGCCATGTCTGGGTCGGGCATCATCTCGCCCACGCCTTTGAACATGTTCCGATCCGGATAAAACCCTTCGGTGGCTTCGCGCATGATCACGAGATCCATGTCAGGGGCCTTGTTGGGCAGGAAAGATCGGGAGCGCGCCGGGCGCACATTAGCGTAAAGATCGAGCCCGATGCGGAATCCGGCGGAAACGTTTCGACCGCCTTCGGCCACAGGTGGATAGTCCATATGAGACTGTGTGCCGAGAATAACACCATCGAACTCTGCGCGCGCACGATCCAGGACGTTTTCGCGCAACGTGATGCCGTGTTGTTTCAGACTGTCGAAGCCGGAGATTTCCTCTTCGAAAGTGAGGCGCAGATCGAACTTTGCGCTTGCGGTGCGCACCACATCCAGGGTCGCCCCCATGATCTCTGGGCCAATCCCATCACAGGGCAATACCATCAAACGCATGTCCATCCTCCCTTATCGTAGACTTGCTTGAATTGGCTTTTACCGTGCAAAGATGCAAAAAGCAATATTGAAACTGACAAGAAAGCTCTCGATCCACATTAACAAGTATAATCCATGGTTTTGTGCAATGTTGTAATGATGAGGTATTGCCATCCAGATCAACAAGATTGCATTTTTACTTGACAAGATGCAGATTTGAGACGTATTGCACATAATGTCATAAAAATGCAAAATGATCGCAGGGAGGAAACCATGATCAATCGCAGGGCATTCACCACGCTGGCCGCTGTGGCCGCGCTCTCACTAGGCGCAGCCCCGGCACTTGCCGAAAGCTATCCCAGCGAACGTCTGAACTATACGATCGCCTTCGGTCCCGGCGGCGGTAATGACCGCATGTCCCGCACCGTTGTCGACATTCTAAAGAAGTATGAACTTTACCCTGGCAATATCGTCGTCGAGAACCGCGAAGGTGGCAGCGGAGCGGTTGGCTTCAGTTTCGTGAAGAACAAGGCCGGCGATCCCTATGCCGCCACTTCGACCAGCGGCAATTTCATCGGGACGCCACTCGTCTCGGATACAGACTGGACCTATGCGGATTTTACGCCCATTGGGCTGCTGGCAAGTGACGCCATGTTCCTGGTAGTGCGCACAGACTCCGACTTTGGTTCCATTGATGAATTCGTCGAGGCCGCCAAAGCAGGGCGGGTTACAATTGCGGGCAGTGGGTCGGCCGGTCCAGAGCGCGTGACGGCCAGCCTCTTTGCTCAGGCCGCAGGCATTGAGTACGAATATGTGCCCATCGGTTCCGGCGGCGAACTCGTCACCGCGCTGACCTCGGGCAGTGTGGACGCGGTTGTCGCCAATCCGTCCGAAGTGGCCGGTCAGATGGAAGCGGGTACCTTCAAGGCACTGGCCTTCTCGGATTCCGCGCGCAGCACCAACCATCCGGACATTCCGACGTTCCAAGAACTAGGATACGACTTCAGCTTCTCGCTGCCGCGCGGCGTGGTCTTGCCCCCCGAACTGGATCCGGCTGTTCAGGACTGGTGGGTCGCGACCCTGCAAAAGGTGGTCGGAACTCCGGAATGGCAGGAGTACCTGGTCACCAACGGCATGTCCGGCAACCCGATCTGGGGTGAGGAATTTGGTGCCTATTTGGCCGACACCAGCACCAAATACGAAGCAGTGCTTAAAGACATCGGCGCGATCAACTAAGCAGACACGTTAAGCTGTTGCGGACACAGGATGTGTCCGTGACAGTCATCGTAAATATGGGAGGAAACCATGAAAAAGTGGTTCGCCGCAGCCTTGTTGCTGTTGGCGATCGGGTACACTGCCTACGGGCTGTCGACCCTGTCGCTCTACACATCTTCGGGCCGTCCGGCGGCCGGTTTCTTCCCGCTTCTGATCGGTGTGATGCTGATCGTCACCTGCACCATCAATCTCTGGAACGACATCCGCGAACGGCGCGCTGAAGAACAGGCCGGGGTGTCTCATACACATCAGACAGATCCCGTCGCCGAAGGCACGGCTGAAGCCATGGGCATCCACACCGATGCGCTTGATGGCGGGCCGGAATACGGGCGCGATGTGGCCATCACATTCGCTTACCTCTGCGGCTTTGTCGCCATCCTGAAATTGGTTGGCGCGCTGCCCGCCATGCTGATCTTCATGCTGATCTTCCTCTTCACGTTCAATCGACCGCATCCGGTCAGCAACGTGCTCTACAGCCTCGCCCTGCCCGGTGGGCTCTACCTCCTGTTTAAGGTTCTTCTGAACGCCTCGCTCCCCACCGGCCCTCTGGGCTTCTGATGCCATGCCCTTTGTCCAACGAGTCAATCACCCATGCTAGCCGATATCGTCTCCAATCTGTCTCTTGGCCTCAGCGTCGCGGCCTCGCCTGAAGGACTTCTCTTCCTCGTCATTGGCGCCTTTGTTGGTATGATCGTCGGTCTCTTCCCTGGCTTTGGTCCGGCGGCGGGTATCGCGGTCCTCATTCCAATGACCTTCGGCCTGACGCCGACAATCGCCATCATCATGCTGGCGGGCATCTATTACGGCTCGATGTATGGCGGGACGATCACCTCGATCCTGATCAACACGCCTGGTGAATCCGCGACAGTCGCCTCGACGCTCGATGGTTATCCGCTGGCCCAGAAGGGCAGAGCGGGTCCGGCACTTGTCATGCAAGCGATTGCGTCCTTCTTTGGTGGCACAATTGGCGTCATTTTGATCACGGCGCTTGCCCCCTCGCTTGCCAACTTCGCGGCATCTTTTGGGCCGTCCGAGTACTTCCTGATTATCGCCGTCGGCTTGCTGATGCTGACGACCATGATGGGCGACAACAAGTTCAAAGGGTTCATTTCTGCACTGATCGGCTTTGCCATCGGCACCGTTGGCGTGGACGTAATGAGCGGCCAGCAGCGCTATACGTTCGGCTCTCCAGAGTTGATCGGCGGCGTGTATTTCGTCGCGGTGGCCATCGGTCTGTTCGGCATCGGCGAACTGCTGCACTGCATTCTGAACGGACAGCATCGACAGCCCGCGAAGCGATTGCGCATTAGTTTCCGGGACAAAGAGTTCTGGCCAACGCGACAGGACTATCACGAGTCCCGTTTCACATTCTGGCGCGGATCGGCCATCGGATTCATTGCCGGTGTCTTACCAGGCTCCGGCGCGACACTCGGTTCGATCATCGGCTATTCGGTCGAGAAAAAGATCGCAAAAGACCCCGAGAACTTCGGCAAAGGCGAGATGCGCGGCCTGGTCGCCCCCGAAGCGGCGAACAATGCGGCGTCAGCCGGTGCCATGGTGCCTTTGCTGTCTCTTGGCATCCCAGGCTCTGGCGCAACTGCAGTGCTTCTCGGCGCCTTCCTGATGTGGGGGCTGCAGCCTGGGCCGCTTCTCATCGTCAACGATCCCGAATTTGTCTGGGGCCTGATCGCCAGCATGTATCTCGGCAACATGATTCTGATCGCCCTCAGCATCTTCGCCATTCCACTCTTCGTGAAGTTCCTTGACGTGCCGTATGTCAATGTCGTGCCAGTCATCGTTCTTCTGTGTGTTATCGGTGCCTATGCGATCAATGCGAGCATCGTGGAAACGTGGATCCTGGTCATTAGTGGGCTGATCGGCTTTGCTATGAAGAAATACGGGTATTCGCCTGCGGCAACCGTGCTCGCCCTCGTGCTCGGCTCAATGGCGGAAGAAACGTTCCTTCAGACCTACATAATCTCTCAAGGCACGATGAACCTGTTCTGGGTCCGCCCCGTCTCACTTGTGCTTTCATTGATCTTGCTCACCGTTGTTGTGGTTCCTCTTGCGATCTCTTTGTCTAGGAAAGCGAAGTCCTACAAAGCAAACTCGACGCGAAAGGTGTGAATGTCTGCTCTTTGGGAGCTGCGCTGCAGCACCAATAGACAGAGTCAAAGTCCGCTTAGGGCCGTACTTACTAGTTGTGGTGGGGCTAGCGGTCATCGACCTCTTTGTTGGCCAGTGGGATTTGGACAAGCCAAACGCCCCTGGCCGTCAGGGTGAGGGCGCTGCCCTCCCCCTCGGGCAACCCTATTAGACAGCGCCGTGTCCTCGGCTGCGCCTGCGGGCCGCACCACCCTGTCGAATAGCATTGCCTCGCCCCCTCCCGCGTTCGCAACGTGGCAGATCAGCAGGAACAGGCGGCTTCGCCGTCTGATCTGCAAATCAGCCCTGATTTCCCGAAGGGAAGTCAGATCAAACGAGACAGTCTGCGGGTGTATGACAAGGGGGTGTTGGGTCAGTTCATGACGCAAAGGTCAAACTCGTCTGACGTCCAACAAGGGTTGTCGGGCGACACATAGTTTTGCCATTCGGCGACATCTAAGCAATTGATTTTATGTAAACTTGGCTTTCTGAAGCGCGCAAACTTTGCCATTTGCGACTCAAAGGCTTTCCAGCAAATCAGAATGGTCAAAATGCTGCCACTAGTCTTCAGTGCTACTTCTGTAACTGAGCCTCCTATCTTTGATTGACACCAACCAAATCAGAATAAGAACGCTCACCGCGAGTGATTTGACGTTTGAGAGTGTTCGTTGCTGCTTTTGCCTTACCCTCGCCCAATAGCGATGTGATCGCTTGATGTTCCTCGAAAGATTTCGTCGTTCGATCGGAACGCTTGGACAGGTGCGTCCGCATAGTTTGGACGATATCACTGACTTTTTGATATCCATCCCGCAGGTAACTGTTTCCGCAGGACCTGAAAAACGCGTCGTGAAACTCGGCGTCAAGTTCCAAGTAGTGTTCGAATTCATCTGCTTCCTGCGCTTCTGACATCTTCGAAACAATCGCAGCCAGTTCATTGATCAGAGCAGTGGGGTTCTTCTCAAGCGCCTGCTCCAAAGCTGCAGATTCTAGGATGAGCCGATACTGGCAAAGCTGCACCACGTCCTCTTGAGAAAGAGAGAATACGAAGGCTCCTCGATGAGGAAATATCTGAACGAGCCCCTGAAGGTTCAAAGCCGATAGCGCTTCGCGAATCGGAGTTTTGCTGATGCCCATGGCATTTGACAGCTTCACCTCCGGCAACGATTCACCCAATTGAAACGTGCCATTGATAATGCCTTTTCGGATGTGCTCTTCAGCAGTTTTACTCAACGATTCCGGTCGCTTAATCTGCAAAATCTCAGTCATCTTCACTTCGTCCTATTTCGTCTTTCTAACACAATAGCACATGTACGCTTGATTTCTATATTATATCTGATATCTCAGATAACAGATCGAAAACTAAATCCGTGGGAGGATACCTTGTTCAAGAAGTCAACACTGGCGCTTGGCGTCGTCATGTCAGCCGGGCTTGCTTTTGCAGCATCCGCTGAAACAGTCATTAAGGTTGGGCATGGCGCAGCAGAAGCGTTTCATATGCATCGCGCGCTACTGAAATTTGAAGAACTGGTCGAAGCTGGCTCGAATGGTGAGATCGACGTACAGATATTCCCCTCGTCGCAGATGGGTCCTGATCGCGAGATGATCGAAGGTGTTCAAACCGGCGTACTCGAAATGGCCATTCCTCCTTCTTCTTTCTTCGCGGGCTGGGACCCGGCTTTTGCAGTAATTGAACTGCCTTACATGTATTCCTCCAAGGACATCGCCTTTGATGTTCTTGATGGTGATGCTGGTGATGACATGCTTGCACGGGTCGAAAACCAGGGATTGGTCGGTCTTGGCTGGCTTGAATTGGGTGTACGCAATGTGACCAACAATGTCCGTCCGGTTGCAACCCCCGCAGATCTCGAGGGTGTCAAGCTGCGCACCATGAAGGTTCCGGCGCATGTGGCGACATTCGAAACGCTCGGGGCCAACCCGACGCCAATGAACTTTGGTGAGGTCTATTCTGCTCTCCAGCAAGGCGTGATCGACGGTCAGGAAAACCCACTGGCGATCATTACCTCACAGCGTTTCTACGAGGTGCAGAAATACCTTTCGACCACGGGCCATGTCTTTGCGGTCTATATGCCGGTCATCTCCAAACCGTTCTTTGACTCGCTGTCCGCAGAGCATCAGCAACTGGTCCGGGACTCGATGGCCGCCGCACGTGACTATCAGGCGGAACTGGTCGCAAACGAAGATGCGGAACAGTTGGAACAGATCCGTGCTGCCGGTGTCGAGGTTCTGGAACTGACTGCAGAGCAGCGACAGGCCTTTGCCGACAAAACCGAAAGCGTCCGTCTGCAGTATCGCGACGAGGTTGGCGCCGAAGCCTATGACGACTGGGTGGCAGCGGTTTCCGCAGCGAGCGGAAGCTGATCCTCGGACTACTCAGCCAATACGGGCACCCGTGCCATGAGGGTTCGGGTGCCCCTTTCGTTCAAGGGGAGGTGAACGGTGTCGGTTATCAAATGGATCGATATGAATGCCGAAAAGGTCTTAGCCAGCGCACTTCTGGCTGCGATTGTCTTGTTGATCTTTGGCAATGTGTTCATGCGCTACATTCTGAATGCCTCTCTTTCATGGGGCGAAGAGCTAACGCTTTGGTTGTTTGTATGGTTTGTCTGGCTTGGCGTCAGCTATGCGTTCCACACAGGCGATCATGTGCGTATCACGGTCCTGCGTGATGTCCTAAGCGAGCGCGCAAGGCTTTACGCAGATGTTGTGATCGCGCTTCTTGTCCTTGGATTTCTGATCGTTCTGACAATTGAATGCATCAAGCTTATCCGACAGCCTTTTGTCGCCAGCCAGACTTCGGTCGTTTTGGGGCTACCGATTCCGATCCTTTATGCTTCGGCGCCGATTGGCGCGGGCCTGTCCGCGATCCGCGTCACTCAACATCTGATCCGAACCCTGCGCCTGATCGCAGGAACCAAAGCGTGAGGAACCCGGCATGCTTGCAACAACGCTTTTCTTGACGCTCTTTGCCCTGTTGCTCTTCAGTGTGCCAATTGGCATCTGTTTGGGCCTAGCTACTATGATCGTGATGGTCTTTGTGGATGGCGCGCCACCTATGGTTCTTCTGGCACGGTCGGTGGTAACAGGCGCGGACTCCTTTCCTCTAATTGCCGTCCCTCTGTTCATATTGGCAGGCGACCTGATGCAGCACGGCGGAATGTCTCGTCGACTGGTTGGGTTCGCCAATGCGCTGATCGGTCATATCCGGGGTGGGCTTGCTTATGTAAACGTACTCGCCTGCGTGTTCTTTGCCGCCATATCCGGTTCGTCTCCTGCGACCGTAGCCGCCATCGGGTCGAACATGATCCCTGAGATGGAAAAGGTCGGCTATACACGCAAATTCAGCGGCGCATTGACGGCATCATCAGGAATGATCGGTGTAATGATACCGCCAAGTATTCCATTCATCATATATGGTGTTACTGCCGAGGTTTCGATCGGCAAACTGTTTCTCGCAGGTGTAGTTCCTGGCATCCTTTTTGCCCTCATGTTCATGTTGGTCGCTCGTGTTCTGCTGCGAAAGGACGAGGTTGTTCAGCAATCGACGACTACGTTCTCAGGCCCGGGCGTCTGGCAGAGCTTCCGGTCTTCCATCTGGGCGCTATTGGTGCCGGTAATTATCCTTGGGGGCATCTACAGCGGTATCTTCACCCCAACCGAAGCCGGTGCCGTGGCCGTAGTCTATGCCGCTTTCATCGGCATATTCGTCTATGGCGACATCACCCTCAAGAACCTGCCAGAGGTTTTGGCGGGCAGTGCAAAGACCAGCGGGACCATTCTGGTATTGGTGATCATGGCGACCGCCTTTGGCAGGTTGATCACGCTCGCAAGAATCCCGACAGAGCTCGCAACAACGATCACCAGCCTGTCCGACAACCCAATCATCATCCTGTTGCTGATCAATCTGCTGTTGTTGGTGATCGGAATGTTCATGGAGACGATTTCGTCGATCATCATCATGACGCCGATCCTGCTGCCGGTTGCAACCGCGTTGGGTGTCGATCCGATTGTTTTTGGTGTCATCTTGACGGTCAACCTGGCCATTGGGTTTTGCACACCACCTTTGGGAGTAAACCTGTTCGTGGCCAGCAGCATTTCGAAGGTTTCCATCGAAAGCCTGAGCCGGGCGATCCTGCCATTCTTTGTCGGCATGCTGATCTTGTTGATGTTCATCACCTATGTGCCCGCAATTTCCTTGGCCTTGCCATCCCTTTGGTGACCGACTGAGGAGCTTCAAACGTTAGACAACGAGCAGAGGACCCGGATGGATCTGGACCTATCCCACCCGTCGATAGAAGACCTTCGGAAAACCGCACAGAAGCGCATTCCGAAGTTTGCCTTCGAATACCTCGACAGCGCGACTGGCCGGGAGCTGGGGTTGAAGGTCAACCGGGACGCACTTGATGCCATCGGATTCATGCCGCGTGTACTATGCGGTCGAACAAAGGCTGACCTGCAGACTACATTGATGGGTAAAACTTACGAACTGCCATTCGGGATAGCACCGGTAGGCATGTCCGGCTTAATGTGGGCAGGAGCAGAGCGGATGCTTGCAAAGGCAGCGGTTGCTCACAACATTCCGTTTTCGCTGTCGAGCGTGGCGGTTGCTTCACCGGAAGATGTGGCACCTTACATTGGCAAAAACGGATGGTTTCAGCATTACCCGGTGAACTCCGGCGATCTGCGCCGCGCGATGCTGCCGAGGATTAAGGCAGCGGGATTTCATACGCTGATTATCACGGTGGACGTTCCAGAAGAGAGCCGACGCGAACGACAGCGCCGCGCCAATCTGACGGTGCCTCCAAAAGCTGACCTGCGCACGCTGACTGAAATGGCATCACGACCGGCTTGGTGTCTTGCGCATCTGCGCGAGGGCATCATGCCACGTATGCGGTTCTTTGACGATTACGTCCCCGCGCGTGGGCGAGAAAGCTTTACTCATGCAGGCGCTCTGATCCGTGGAATTCCAGATTGGGACTACCTGCGCAAACTACGGCGGGAATGGGAGGGTCACCTGATCGTCAAGGGTGTCCTGCGGCCGGAGGACGCGCAAAATATGGTGGCCGAAGGCGTGGATTGCATCTGGGTCTCAAACCACTCCGGGCGTCAATTCGAAGCCGGGCCTGCCGTGATTGACCAACTCCCGAACATCCGCGAGGCGGTCGGAATAGATGTGCCACTGATCTACGACTCTGGCGTTGCCTGGGGATTGGACATCATGCGTGCCCTGGCGAAAGGTGCAGATTTCGTTATGGTCGGGCGCGCCTTTCAATATGCTGTTGCAGCGTTCGGAGCACGAGGGATCGACCATCTCGTTCACATCCTGAAAGCTGACATTGAGGCCAACATGAGCCAGCTTGGCAGCGAAAACCTCGGCAGTCTGGCAGAGCACCTTCTGAGAACTGGCTGATCGGTGCTTGCGGCGCGTGGCGTATCACGCAGACGCGTTGTCATCCTCGTCAATCAGCCCCTTGACGATCAGATCCGCGGTTGAGCGCGAACATGCCATTGGCAGATCATATACCGTTGCGAGACGGGTCAGAGCCTTAACGTCGACGTCATGTGGCATGGGCGACAGGGGATCGACGAAGAAAATCAGTGCATCCAGTTTCTCTTCACAGATCATAGCGCCGATCTGTTGGTCTCCCCCGAGTGGTCCGCTTTTCAGGCAGGTCACATCCAGTTGTGGATAGGCTTGCATAATGCGACTACCGGTGGTCCCTGTCGAAAAGATTTGTACTTTGGACAGGCGGGCCAATTGCAGACCCACCCATTCAACGATTTCGTCCTTTCGCGCATCATGGGCCACAAGCGCGAAACGCGGTGCATCACCTGATGAATTGTTCAACGTAATCTTCTCCAAGACCGACTTCCCCGAAATGTTTTCGGCACAGATCAATCTTGGTAAAGACATCTTCGTAGCCAGTGACCTTGCCCCACGGATCAACATAGCACATCACGCCATTGACCTGGAAATAGGTGACCATCTCTTCGACATCGTCGGGAACGACCAAAGTATGAGTCTCACCCGGCGGCTCAAAGACATATCCCCCTTCTTCCGCAACCCAATCATGTTCCAGATAATGCCAGCGCCCTTTCAGGACAAAACCGTGGACTGGCTGTGGATGGCGGTGCCGCGAAAGAACACCAGCTTTGCGCACTTTGAGAAGGTTCATCCAATAACCTTGCGAGCGGTTCAGGCAGAGCGGTCGGAACCAGACGTTCTCTGCCTGCGGAACCCACAGTCTGTCGTCCTCACTCATGGCATTCGGGATCACGATCTCGTCTTGCGCATCCTTGGGGAATGGCAATTGATATGGCACTCGGGCGGTGTCATCGTCATTCATAGATTTTCCTCACATAGCGAGATAGCCGCCATCGACCGGATAGATCGATCCGGTCACAAAACTGGCGTTTTCACTCAAAAGCCATTGCACAAGCGCACCGACTTCTTCGGGTTTCCCCCAGCGCTTCATTGGCGTACGCGCCATGATCCCCGCTGTTCGTTCAGGGTCTTCCCGAAGGCCCTGGGTCATCTCTGTCTCAATCCAACCCGGCGCGATGGCATTGACCCGGATACCGTCTTCGGCCCAGCGACCTGCGAGCGCCTTGGTCAACTGTGCCACGCCGCCCTTAGAAGCGGAATACGCCGGAACCAAAGGCCCACCAAAGGTACTGAGCATAGAGGCGGTGTTGACGATGGCCCCACTAGCTTCAGCCAACAATGGATGCGCGGCAAGACAGCAGCGCATGGTGCCTGTCAGATTCACATCGAGCACCTTGGCGAAGACGCCGATGTCATATTCTTCGCCACGTAGAAGAATACCTGCGCAGTTCACCAAGGCATTGAGACCCGTGAGTTCGCCGAAGACATCATTGATGGATGTCTGGTCGGTGACATCCAGGATTTGCACCTTGATCCCGTCCTGAGGCTCGAATGCATCCAATTCAGATTGGGAGGCGGACGCAGCGATGACGGACCAACCTGCGCCTGCCAAAGACCGTGCAACACCAGCACCGATTCCCCGCGTACCGCCCGTAACAAGGGCCTGTTTCATCCAAGTTCCTCCAATACACTGGTGAAGGCGCGCGCGCGCCTACCGATATCATCCAATGTATAGTTCGGTTTGAACAGCGCGGAACCCAGCCCATATCCATCTGCACCCGCGGCATGATACGACGCCATCGTATCCGGCGTTATGCCGCCTACCGCAGCGACGACTGCGTCTGCAGGCAATACGGCGCGCATTGCAGCGATGGCAGCGGGTGGCACCATTTCCGCCGGAAAGAATTTCAGGACCGATGCTCCAATATCCAACGCCGTATAGGCCTCGGATGGGGTCACGACACCTGGACACCAATACAGATCCCGCGCGACAGCCGCGCGCCCGACGTCCGGGTTCATATTGGGCGACACGATGATCCGCCCGCCTGCATCTGCAACCGACGCGACCTGATCCGTAGTCAACACTGTGCCAGCGCCGACTATGGCTTGAGCGCCATGTTTCGCAGCGATCTGCGTAATCGATTCCAGCGGGTCTGGTGAGTTGAGCGGCACTTCGATTATCCGAAACCCGGTATCGAAGAGTACATCAGACACCGGGCGCGCATTTTCTGGTGCCAGCCCCCGCAAAATCGCTATCAGCGGGTTTTCAGCAAGAGCTGCGGTGAGGTCAATCATCCAACCAACCCCGCAGCGCGAGCAATCAGAAAATGCCCTTTTGCAACGATATCATCTGGCGCGCGACGGCTGTCGAAACCAGCAGTTCGGAGCGCTATTTTGTATCGGTCGGACAAGTCGCTTCGTCCAACAACAGTGATCCTGCCGACGTCTTTTACTTTGCCGGTCGCAGCAGCAACCTCGGTCCCGATCAACAAGCCCGACAAGTAATCGGCCGTCGCGACCTTTGGGATTTTGCCCATGAGAGGAAGCGTGCGAACATGAAACAGGCTGTGGAGCAGGTTCGACTCACCACTGAGGCCTGCCTTGACGCCCATCACGAACGCGTCTTCGCTGAAGGCGTCCTCCTTCATCAAGGTGCCAAGGATTGTGTGTTCTTTCAGCGCCGAAAAGATCTCACCTGTCATGTAGGTCGAGAAATCCACGATCTTCCCATCCGCAACCTGAACCCATTTGCTGTGCGTTCCCGGCATCACGAACATACCTTCGCACAAGCCTAGCGAAGATGCCCCAATGATCTGGGTCTCCTCGCCACGCATTACGTCGGGTCCTCCGGCATGTTCTGTCGAAGCACCGGTCACAAAATGAATACGCGCTCCGTTGGCCGCTTCGTGGGGGACCAGCGCTCGCGCAAGGCCGGCGGCACTCAGCGGCATTTCGGCATACTGCGTTTCTACCCAACCATTGCGGCTGGTGATCATGCCAGAAGCCAGGATCGGCAGGTCAGCCTTGGCGACCCAAGGGCCGATAAGGCGATCAAGGACCGCGTCAAAGGTTTGCCCCGCAACCTGCATGATACCTTCGGGCGACGAGACCCCATCGATCACCTCGCCCTCCGCACCAATTAGAAATGCACGGAACGATGAAGTGCCCCAATCTACGCCGATCAGCGCTGGCTCAGATGCGACCGAATTCATTCAGCAGATCCTCAACAGTTTTGCCTTGGGCTACCCATTCACGGGTTTCCTCCTCACGGTCAGCTTGCTCTTGAGCAAGGCGCACGGTTTCTTCGGCAATTTCCTGTGGAACCACGACGACGCCCATAAGATCAGCTACAATGAAATCTCCGGGGTTTACGACGACGCCCCCACAGGCGATTGGCACATTGATCGAGAGTTCTTCTTTACGTTCCGAGAACATCGTGTGCGTTCCGCGCGGCGTGATCGCGCGTGTCCAGATTGGCCAGTTGATGTCTTCCAACTCATCTGTGTCACGCCCAGTGCCATCTACGATCATACCGCGAATGCCACGGTTCTTGGCCAGACCACCCATTAAACCGCCGCAGACTGAAGTTTGACGATCACCACCCGCGTCCACGACGATCACGTCCCCGGGTTGTCCCATTTCAAGCGCTCTCAATGGGTCGACCAGATCGCCTTTTGAAAGCTGAACCGTCACGGCCGGGCCTGTTACCTTGGCGCGGAAAGCGGGCTTGATGGCGCTGTCCATCACGCCTGTTCGGTACTGCACATCCGCAAAAATGGCAGCAGCAGAGTACGCCTCCAACACCTTGTCGAATTTTTTGAGAAGTTCTGGGTTTCTTTCAAAATCATTGAAAACCCTGAGGTCCGTGCTGACGTCTGGCATTCTTGTCTCCTGTTATGCGGTAGATACGGCCAACGCGTCGGCATTGACTGTGTAGTCGGGGTTTTGTCCTGTCAGGACCTTGGCCACCTGAGTGGCCGCAGTGACCCGCGCTGCGTGTATGGATTCCTCGGAATAGTAGGCCGCATGTGGCGTTACGAGGACGTTGGGCAATGTGAACAACGGGTTGTCATCAGGCGTCCAGTTGGCGCGCTTGGCCGGCTCTTCTTCGGGGTCGTCGAGCCCTGCAGCGGCCAGATGGCCTTCGGTCAGCGCCCGGAATAGGGCTTTGTTGTCGACCGTTGGTCCGCGTCCGGTGTTCACGAGTATCGCACCGGGTTTCATGACCGAGAATTCGGCATCCGACAAAAAGTGATGCGTGTTCGGCGTCATCGGTGCCTGCATCAGGATATAGTCGGACCTTGCCAGCAATTCGGGCTTGCTCACCAGCTCGACCCCAATCTTTGCCGCGACTTCTCTTGGCAAATACGGGTCGTAGGCGATGACCGTAACTCCGAAAGATTGCGCCCGCGCCACGATGGCTTGCCCGATTTTACCCAGCGAGACGACACCCATCGTCCGCCCGCGCAAACGGTAGACCGGCTGCCCGCTTTGCCATTTCCAGATCCCTGCATGAGTGGCCCGATCATAGTCAGGCAACTTGCGCGCCAGGGTCAGCCAAAGGGCAATCGCATGATCGGCGACCTCCTCGGTGCAATAGTTTTGCACATTGGTGACGAGGATACCTTTTTCCGTCGCCGTGCCGACATCCACGATATCCACGCCTACGCCATAGCGCGCGATGACCTCGCAGTTTCGCATCCGCGTGATCGTTTCTTTCCCGATCCGGGCATATTGGTTCATCATCGCTGCGCAATGCGGCGCGACATCGAACAGGTCTTCCTGACGCTTGGCCTGAAGCGCAATCACCTCGGCTCCTGCGGCTTCCAGGATTTCCGTCTCAACGGCAACATCACCAAAGTCGTAATCGGTGATCACGACCTTGGGTTTGTCCGTTCTGGGGGGAAAGGCGGCGCGATCAGTCATAAGCACCCGCCGAATAGGTCAATTCGTACGAGTGGCTGTAGAGCTCGAAAATGTTGCCAAAAGGGTCTTCCATATAGACCATGCGATAGGGCTTTTCACCTGGGTAATACTTGCGCACTTGGCTCATGCGCTGGCGCCCGCCCAGGTCTTCGATAACCTTGACGCGGCCTTCCAGATCCTCGTCCTGTACGCAGAAATGAAACAAGCCACGCCGCCAATATTCAAACGGGCGTTCTTCTTCGACGGTCTTCGGGAACTCAAACAATTCGATGCCAACACCGTCGCCCATCGACAAATGCGCGATGCGGAAGCTTCCCCAACCTTCCCCAAATACATCGTCGCACATCTGACCGATGGCGCTTTCGTCATGCAGGATTTCAGTTGGTTCCATCAGCACATACAGGCCGAACGCCTTGGAATAGAACTCCACGGCTTTTTCCAGGTCGGGAACTGTGATGCCGATGTGAGAGAAAGTGAGAGCGGCCATGTAGGACTCCTCCAGTTAGCAGTTAAAGAATATTGCGAACGATGCCGCCTTCGATCCGATGCGCAGAACCATTGGAGGCTGTGCTTGCAGAGATCGTGACGATCATGCGGGCGACTTCGTCTGGTTGGACAAAGCGTTGTATGAGCGATGTGGGCTCATCTGATTTGAAGTAATTGTCGACTATCGTGTCGAGCGGCTCACCCTTTTGATCGGCGAGGCCGTCAAAATAGGCTTCGACACCTTCGGTCCAGGTTGGACCAGGCAGGATCGAGTTAACCCGGACTTTTGTCCCCTTTGTCAATTCTGCCATGCCACGTGTCAGACCTAACATGGCAGTTTTAGTGACAGAATAATGCACCATCTGAGGTAGTGGTTTCACTGCCGCTTCGCTGGCCATGTTGATGATGGACCCTTCCCCCCGGCGTAGCATCTCGGGCAGGAAAATCCGGCTCATCCGAACGGCGGACAGGACGTTGATGTTGAAGTAATGCATCCAGTCGTCATCGGTCAGATCCTCAAACGGTTTGACCGAAAAGATGCCGACATTGTTGACCAGCACATCAACTGTACCGCGCGCTTGCGCGAAACCCGCCAGAGTTTCCGCATCAGACGTCTTGGTTAGGTCGGCCGCAATACCTTCAACCTCGCCCAGAGATGACAGGTCTTCGACGCAGTCGGACACTTCCGCCTCGGTCAGGCCATGCACGATGACCCGCGCACCTTCTTCCAGGTAGACCCGGGCAGTGGCTTTGCCGATGCCGGAACCTGAGCCAGTCACCAGGACCAGCTTATTTTTGAGCCACAAATCCATCTCAGGCCTCCTTCTTAACGTTAGATGACTGCTGCGATGAAGGGCGGCCGAACACTCGACCCATCAAGCCCGAAATCTCTGCACGCCACATGTCTATGCCGACGGCCAACAGAATGATCAGGCCCAGCACGATGTTTTGAACCGAAGATGGCGCAGCGTTTAGGTTCAAACCATTCTGGACGATAACGATTGTCATCGCCCCCATCAGCGTGGCGAGGATGTTGCCGCGGCCGCCTGCAAGGCTGGCTCCGCCAACAACAGCAGCGGCAATGGCCTGCAGTTCCAGCGTCTGGCCATAATTGGGCGAACCAGAGTTGAGGCGTGCTGACATCAGGATAGCACCAACCGCGGTCATGAAACCCGCGATGACAAATGTCGTCGTCTGAACTTTACGCACGTTGATACCCGTCAGAACGGCAGCGGCTGGATTACCACCCACGGCATAGATCTCACGGCCGAGTTTCGTGAAGTTCATAGTGAACGCGGCAAGGACGTAGAAAAACACGAGGTAGAAGAAAGGCATCGGAACGCCGAATAGCTTGCCGTAAAAGATTGGCTCTAACGCTGGATCCAGCGAAAAGATCGGTGATCCATTGTTGAAGGTCAGGGCAAGGCCCCTGAAGGCAATCAACGCCGCCAATGTTGTGATGAAAGACGGGATACGCCCATAGGCTGTTATCAGCCCAATAAATAGACCAAGCAATCCGCCCATGAGGAGAATGAGTGGCAACGCCAGAACCAGTGGAATGCCGACAAACTTCAACATTTGCGCAAGGATCATGGTCAGCAAAGCCACCATAGACCCGGAACTCAGATCAATGCCCGCAGCGAAGATCACTATAGTAGACCCGATTGCGATCAATGCCACGATGCTTACCTGTAGGGACAGGTTTGAAAGGTTGCCCGGGTTCAGGAAGCGTTCGGTCGTAAGTGCCACGATCAGTGCGACGATCACCATTGCTGCAAATGGTCCGATCAACTGGGTGTCAAAGATCCGCTTCATGCGAAAGCCTCCTTAGGCTTGGATTGGGGGGTGTCGGCGGACGCGCGCACAAGGTCATCATGAGTAAGGTCGGATGCATCGACCGTGCGCACTATCGTTCCGTGCTGTACGACGGCAATCCGATCGCTCATCGCAAGCAACTCATCATGGTCTGAACTGATCAGAATGATCGATTTTCCCGTCCGCGTGAGCCTGTTAATCAGCTTGTAAACAGCGATCTTGGCGCCGATATCGATCCCTTGCGTCGGTTCATCAAGGATCAGGATGTCAGAGGCTGAGAACAGCCAACGTGCAATCACAATCTTCTGCTGATTACCACCAGACAAGTAGTTGACCGTCTTTTCCTCGGCCTGGGTCGAGATTTCCAGATCGCGGATCAGGTCATGGGTGGCTTGCTCTTCAGCCTTGAGATTCAAAACACCGAACCGGCTTAGCCCGCCGAGGGACGCTGCGGTGACGTTCCCGCTTGCACGGAAATTGAAGAACAACCCGTCAAACTTACGGTTCTCTGGAACAAGAGCCAAACCCGCACGGATCGCATCAATTTCCCGGCGAAAGCGAACCGGTTTGCCGTTCAGTGATATCTGCCCGGCGGTTAGCTCATCTGTCCCGAACAGGGCGCGGGCAATCTCTGTGCGGCCACTGCCCAATACGCCACCCAAGCCCAGAACTTCACCCCGGTGCAACGAAAACGATACATCTTTCACGCCCAAATTGGTGGCCAGACCCGCCGCCTCTAGCATAATATCCTTGGTCGCGTTCCGCTCCTTTGGATAATGCTCACCAATGTCCTCACCGACCATTGCGCTGACAATCTCAGAGACGTTGATCTTGGTCTCGCCACTTGCACGCACAACACAGCCGTTGCGCAGGATCGTCACTTCATCAACGATCCGTTCAACCTCATCCAGCCTGTGCGACACATAGAGAATAGCCGTGCCGCGCTCACGCATATTGCGCAGTAACTGGTGCAGGCGCTCAATTTCATCTTCACCCAATGCCGCCGTCGGTTCATCCAGGATAATCATGCGAGCGTCCATCGCGACTGCCTTCGCGATCTCGACCAGTTGTTGTTCGCCTACCGATAGCGAGCCGGTGATGGTTTCGGGAGAAACATCGACATCCATTTCCGCCAAAACGCGCGCGGCTTCGTTGTGGACTTTGGTCCAGTCGATCACACCAAAGCGGGACCGAGGCATATTGCCAAGGAAGATGTTCTCGCCAACCGACAAGGTGGGCACGATCGAGAATTCCTGAAAAACTGTTGCGACACCCAATTCACGTGCCGCCTGCGGGTCGCTGATCGTGACCGGCTTGCAATTGTGCAGGATTTGACCGCTATCGGGTTGCTGCACGCCGGACAGAGTCTTGATCATAGTCGACTTGCCACAGCCGTTTTCACCCAGCAGCCCATGAATGGAACCGGGCATAAGCCGGATGCAGACCTTGTCATTCGCCAAAACCCCAGGATAGGCCTTGGTGATATCGACAAACTCCCAAAGGGGCGTTGCGGGTGTCATTGCGATTGCCTCGACAAAAGGGAAACTCGGGTGAATTGCGACCCGGCAGCACGCGCACGCGCCACCGGGAAGCGGGGAGAAAGTTCAGTACTCTTTGGACGGCTGCGGGAAGAGCTTTTCTGGCTCTTGCAGCACGCTGATCGCACCGTCTTTGTCTTCAATTGATGTGGGCGTTTCGATCCAGCCGCCGGGATAGGACCCGTTGAGCGCATCAATGGTTGCGTGCATAGCCGCTTTACCCATCAAGAACGGTGAGGTGTTGACTGTTGCCGTGATGTTACCAGCCGCAATTTCTTCAAGGCCAGACGTGTCGCCATCGTTGCCCAAGAGAACGATATCATTGCGGCCAAGTGCTTTCGCAGCAAAGGATGCCCCAATGATCATGTAGTCGTTCGCCGCAAAGATCATGTCGAGATCAGGGTTCGACTGCAGGATATCCATACCAGCAGTGTTGCCGCCTTCAACGTTCCATTTACCATCAATGGACACCACAACCTCGAAGTTTTCGTTGCCCTCGATACCGTCGAGGAAGCCACCCACACGCTCGGTCGAGTGATAGCCTGGCTGGCCTTCGATAATGCCGACCTTCAGCGGTTGATCACCATAAGTCTCAATGGCCCAATCAGCGATAGCATGCGTGCCGTTCCGCTGAGAGTACCCGACAACGCCATGAATTGGTGTCGGGAAGTTCGGGATGTCCGAATTGATCATCAAAACGGCCATGCCCTTGTCGACAGCCTGCTTTAGCAGTGGTGCCGCAGCAAATTCGTCATGTGTACCAAAGATGATCGCATCCACATCCTGAGTCAGCACATCCTGGATCATGCCCATTTGGCCGTTGATGTCCGCACCGGACTGGGGCGCAAGCATGAAGACTTCGACCCCGGCCTCCGCAGCAACCGCTTTGATGCCTTCACCGATGGCGATGTAATAGTTGAACTCGGTCGCCGGCGGCATATACGCGATCCGGAACGTATCGTTTTTGGGTTCAATTGCATCGATTGGCGCTTGTGCCCCGTCCTCAAGTGGAACCGGTGCCGGATAATTCTCCGCCAGAGCGACCGTTGCCAGCGTGGCGAACCCCGCAGCAAGCGTAGTGGTCATAAGCGTTTTCAACATAGGTTTCTCCTCCAGAATTTCGTTGGTTATCCTTTGAATGGCGCGTCGATCACGCCACGAACGCCGGGCTTCACAGCAAAGAGGCCGCCGGATTCCGGTTCTTTTGTTAAAGCTGCTTCGTCACTCATCAGCCTTGAGGTCGTGATGAACAGCGTGTCGAGATCAGGCCCACCGAAAGCGCAACAGGTGGGCTTCCAGACCGGCACCTCGATCACTCGATCTATCGTGCCGTCAGGTGCGACGCGAACAACGCGATGGCCTTCCCATTCGGCGTTCCAAACGCCCCCTTCGGCATCGACACAGGACCCATCAGGCAAGCCAGGTTCATCATTGAAGGAAGCGTGCTGCCGACGGTTCGAAACGGTTCCACTGCGGGTGTCGTAATCAAACGCGACGATTTCCCGATCCGGGGTATCCGCGAAGAACATCGTCTCACCGTCGGACGTAAAGCAAGTCGAATTGGCGCAAGACACTCCTTCAATAATCGTTCGTACACTCAAGTCTTTATCGACGAGGATGACTGACGAATCGGCCTTACCAGAAACTTCGTTCATGCCTCCAACAATCAATCGCCCCTGGCGATCGGTTCGCCCATCGTTCAGCCGTGTCTCCGGATTGTTCGACTCGAATCGCGCCACGAGGGTTTGCTCGCTATTGGGCGAATCGAACAAGACAACTCGATCCGCATAGGCAACGATCAGACCGCCAGACGCGCGCGGCGCGAAGCAACACACGCGCTCCGGCATCTCATGAGAGGCAGTTTCCGACGTTGCAGGATCAAATGACCAAAGCGCACAGCCTTCAATGTCGGTCCACCAGATAAGGCCATTGGCGGGATTCCAGAAAATCCCCTCCCCGTGCTGGTTCTTACAATCGACGACCAACTCTGCGCGCACTTTATGATCTCCTAAGTACGTTCTGATATCTGATATACCAGCTTGCCTAATCTGGTGTATCAGATATCTTGCATCTGGCAACACCTTTTTTTGGAGATATCCTCAGATGGCGCTTGAGAGACCCAAGTCTTTGCGTGAACTCGCACTGGAACATTTGCGGAATAGTATTATCGATGGCTCCCTGAAAATGGGTCAGGTTTTGTCGGAGCGAAAAATCTCCGAAGAGCTGGGCGTATCGAAATCGCCAGTCCGCGAAGCACTCGCTCAATTACGTGACGAAGGGTTGGTCAGTATCGAGCCTCAAAAAGGCGCACGCGTTTTTTCGCTGTCTGAGCCGGAAGTGACTCAGATCTGCGATTTCAGACAGGCTATCGAAACTGCCGCCTTTGAACTTGCGTTGTTGCGGAACCCGGAAGGTCTTGCCAGCGACATGCAGCGTGTCGTGAAGGACATGGAGAAGGAACGCAGGCGAGGTAATGAAAAGGGCTACCTTTCACTGGATACCACATTTCATCAGTTGATTTTTGAACATGCCGGTAACGATTATCTGACGGCCAGCTATACACGCTACATCGGTAAGATTGCCGCATTGCGAACCCATTTGGCGAAGCTGCCACAGCATACTGAGCTCTCCTTCGACGAGCATTCGAAAATCGCTATTGCCGTTCGCGAAGGTGACATGGCCCAAATCAAATATCTTCTCACAGCGCATATTGACCGCACCAGACAAGCCTACAAAAGCGCCGCCATCGTCCTCGAAGGAGCGACCGCATCCTAGCAAAAACGTAGCTTCGTTGTGACGGGGGCGGGCCAGAACGGCGCCGCCCCTTTCTTTTGGGCACCTCACGGTCTTTTCTTTTTCGGTTGACATCTGAGATATCAGATGCCAATCAAAAGGCGGGAGGAAGCTTGTATGACGCCAGCAATGAAACCTGACTCACCGGGGCTACAGCCACTGATCCAGCTGGATCGGGTTGGCAAAAGTTTCGGCACGAACGTTGTTTTGGATGGCGTCGACTTTGAATTGAGACCCGGCGAAGTTCACGCGTTTTGTGGAGAAAACGGCGCCGGAAAATCCACCTGTCTCGGCCTGTTTTATGGGCTTCACCAACCCTCTGCTGGGCGTATCCTGTGCGACGGCAAGGAACAGCGAGTCGAAAGCCCATCGCACGCGCAATCCCTGGGCATCGGCTGTGTTTTCCAAGAGCTCAGCCTCGCTGGCGCGCTCTCTGTTGCGGAAAACATCTACGCGGGCCGCGTACCCACCCGGTTCGGCGTAGTTGACTGGCCCGAACTGCGCCGCCGAGCGGAGGCGTTGCTGGCGGAATTCGGTCTGGATATCGACGTCTCAACACCCGTGGAAAACTTGCCGATCAGCTCCCGCCAGATTGTTGAAATCGCCAAGGCTCTGTCGTTGAATTCCCGCGTCCTTTTGCTGGATGAACCGACATCGGCATTGGCACCCGACGAAGTAGACGCACTATTTGAAGTCCTAAAGTCCCTGACAAAAAAAGGGATTGGCATCGTCTATGTCAGCCACCATATGGCCGAGATTTTCCAGATCTCGGATCGCATTACCGTTTTGCGAGATGGGCGCCACATCAGCACTTTACCGGTTTCGGAAACTTCTCAGGAACAAGTCGTTGCCGAGATGATCGGCGGCGCTCACCCCGGTGATGTCACGCGGTCAGTTAAGGTTAACGGCGAAGAGGTTTTGCATGTCCAAGAATTAACCCATCCAGGTGAATTCGAAGACATTTCTTTCTCAATTAAAGCCGGAGAGATTGTAGGGATGGCAGGGTTGATGGGCGCTCGCCGCAGCGAGATTGTTCGATCGATTGTCGGATTGATGCATGGCGCGACCGGGGAGATCAGACTTCAAGGCAAGCCTGTTAACTTTGCGTCCTTGCGGCAGGCGATGCGTGCTGGGGTCGGGTTTGTTCCCGAAGAACGCAAGACTGAAGGCCTCTTTCTGGAACAATCACTCAGCGACAACCTGATCGCGGCCAGTCTTTCCGATCATGCGTCTGCTGGGTTCATGCGTTCGGGCTCGATCAAAGCAGCCAGCCAAACAGCCATTGACGCCTTCAGTGTCAAAACCGGCGGGATTAACGAACTTGTTGGTGATCTCTCAGGGGGCAATCAGCAAAAGATTATGTTGGCCAAGTGGCTCAAACGCGCGCCAGCTCTTCTGATCATTGAGGAGCCCACAAAAGGGGTCGATGTCGGAGCCAAATTCCAAATCCACACCGAACTTTTGCGTCGAGCAGCCGAGGGAATGGCCATCCTCGTCGTGTCATCCGATTTTCCCGAACTTGTTTCTCTCTCAACCCGCATCCTTGTCGTCCACGACGGTCGCCTCATGGGAGACATCGCAGCCGCTGAGGCAACCGAAACCACGCTTCTTCAAATGGCCGCCGGAAATTCCGTTCCAATTGTGGACGCAGCCCAAACCAATCAATCAGGAGTCGCGACGTGACCATGACCGCTCAAGCCAACTTGCCCATGAAGCGTCCGCTGCTGCGCCGTGTTTTACAAGCTTTTGTCGATATTCGTGAACTGACGCTGATCGTTCTGATCGCCGCCATCATCATCGTGATGTCCAACGTTAATCCCTATTTCCTCAGCTTCTCGAACTTTCGAGCCGTGGCCGTGGGCATGGCCCCCACCGCGATCATCGTGATCGGTATGGCGATTCTACTTGCATCCGGCGGGTTCGATCTTTCCGTTGGGTCGGTAATGGCCTTGTCTTCTACTGTCGTAGCCATGCTGCTTTTGACCGGCATGCCAATACCGCTCGCTGTGGTATGCGGATTAGTGCTGGGTGGAATTGTCGGTGTAGTAAACGGTTTGCTGGTGACCGGACTCGGGATCAATCCGCTTATCGCGACCCTCGGCACGATGTCGATCGCGCGCGGCATCGCTCTTGTCCTGACCGAAGGTTTTTCGGTTTCAAGCCTGCCTGCATCATTTGCCTGGATCGGCAAAGCCGGCATAGGCGGCTTTCCTGTAATCGTCTTGTTCACCATTCTGCTGGTCGTCCTGTTTGACCTGGCCGTCCGCCATACACGCTTTTTCCGTCAGGTCTATTTCATCGGCGCCAATGAAAAGGCCGCGATGTTGTCAGGCATCCATGTCACACGCGTGCGTATCATTCTGTACGCACTGACCGGTATTCTGGCTGCTTTGGCGGGTGTATTGCTGGCCTCCCGCCTAATGAGCGGTACGCCCACGGCAGGCAACGGTATCGAACTTCAGGTTCTGGCGGCTGCGGTCATCGGTGGCGCATCCCTACGCGGCGGCGAAGGTACTATTCTTGGTGCTTTCCTCGGCGTCGTTTTCGTTGCGTTGATTAACAACACTATGACGATGCTGGCTGTATCGATCTACTGGCAGATGATCGTCATCGGCGGGGTACTCGTTACAGCGGTCGCCTTGGACATGCTGATCCGAAGCAAACGGGGCTAATCCCCAAGCTTTCCAAAACTCAACAATAACCAAAGATCCAAAACAGGGAGACTATGATGACTGAATTGAATGTGAATCGGCGCAGGCTGCTGACAGCGGGCACCACTGCTGGATTGGCCGCAGCGTTCGGAATGCCCATGCTGTCCAAAGAAGCCATGGCGCAAGCGGCCGGCAAGGAGTATGTGTTCCTGTCCATCGTCACGCAGGTGCCGTTCTGGGTGGACTATCGAAATGCGATGGAAGACCTTGAGGAACTGATGGGCATCAAGGCCACATTCACGGGCCCGTTGGATTTCGACACGGCCGCACAAGCACGCCAATTGGATGAACTGATCGCAAGACGTCCCGCAGGCATCCTTATCTTCCCCGGTGATCCAGCCACTCTGGCCCCCGGCGTCGAACGTGCGGTCGAGGCTGGCATTCCAGTCACATGTTGTATTGGCGATATTCCCGACAGTCCCCGGTCCACATTCCTTGGTATCAACGGCGTTCAAGCAGGACGTGTCGGCGGCGAAATGCTTGCGCAAGCGATTGGCGGGAAAGGCAAGGTTATCCTCGGCACTTTCCCTGCCCCTTCCACATTGGAGCGTGTCGAAGGGTACAAACAAATCTTTGCCGAGAAATACCCGGATATCGAGGTCGTCGACGTCGTCAATGATAAGGCCGACCCGTCCTATGCGCCGACAGCCTACCTTCAGGCAATTCAGGCGAACCCGGATATTGTTGGCATTGGCGGCACGGACGGCGACAGCGGCAAAGGTGCTGCAATTGCCGTCAATGAGGCGGGACGCAAGGACATCAAGATCGTCGCGATGGACCGAAATGATGATATGCTTCCCTATATCGAAGACGGCACAATTCACGGCGCAGTGGCTCAGAAATCCTATCTTGAGATCTTTCTCGCCTTCCACATGATGCATTGGCAGAACACTGACGCGCTGAAGGTCTTGCCCGATTGGAAGGCGGCTGGCATCAATCCTCTACCCGAGCGCGTTGAAACCGGGGTTATGCCGATTACTGCCGAGAACGTCGTCCAGTTCAAGCACACCTAAGCGATTGTCCCGGTGTATTCTATCGCGCCGGGAAACCGATAGGAGGGGTTACATGTTGGACAGATGGAGCGATCTTCACCTGCAGCAAAACGATCTGCAGCTGACACTCCTGCCCGGCATCGGGGGCCGCTTATGGGATATAGTCTTCCAAGGTCGCTCCCTCCTATTTAAAAACGCAGATCTCGACGGTTTGGATGTCGATGACACACGGCTTACTGATCTGCCCACACGCTCTCCACAATTTAGTTTTCCACTCTGGGGCGGTGAGAAGACTTGGATCGCCCCAGATGCATCCTGGGTAAACGGCGCTCCGTTTCCCGTGTTGGACAGCGGCCCCTATCAGATCACTTCGAGAAGCAGCACTCGCATCGACATGACCAGCGCATTATGCCCGACCTCGCATTTGTCAGTGTCGCGCCGCATCACGCTGACCTCGGCGGAAAGCTGGGAAATAGAACACATCGTGGTCAACCATGGGACCTCCTCTCGCCTCACCGGCATTTGGTCAGTCATGATGCTTAACACCCCTGCCAAGATCGGTGTCGAGTTGGAAGACCCCGCATTTTATCCTGTTTTTGGCTCTTCCGAAGGGATGATAGCTACGCACGGCAAAAGCATTGTCGTGGATTGCAACAGACAGCAGGAATTCAAGGTCGGGCTACCGAACCCAAACGGACGTACAGTGGCGCGGTGCGGCGCTGACGGCCCTCAGCTGATGTGTTCAGTACCAGAACCTCAACAGGGCGATCAATTTGCACACGACTATCCTTTTGAGGTCTTTAACTCGGGCGATTACGCCTATTGCGAAGCGGAGTGGCACTCCCCGGCACGCAACCTCGCACCGAATGAAACGCTGAATTTTCGGCAGACGTTCCGCGTCTTGGCGGAGGAAGATGCATCCCAAATGCCATTGGGACTCGCAAACAACAAGGAACTCCTGTCATGCATGTCCTGATTACAGGCGCTGGTGGGCATCTCGGCCGCAAACTTTTTGACGCGCTAGAAAGCGACCCCGACTACACCGTTTCTGGCATCGATATTCGCCCAGTTGATCATCCCGACATTCACACCGCAGACCTGTCCGACGACAGCAATTGGGTCAGTTTGCTTAAGGGAGTGGACGTTATCGTGCATCTAGCTGGTGACCGAGAGCCCTCCGCCACTTGGGCCTCCGCGATCAAACACAATATGGACGCAACGCTTTCCCTCTATCACCATGCGGCAGCCATGGGCGTCAGCCGCGTGGTTCTTGCCAGCTCCAACTGGGTTCACGGCGACAAAAGGTTCACGCATCAGGTGCTCAACAGCACGACACCACCAGGGCCAGTAAACGCCTACGGCATGTCAAAGCTATTCTGTGAACGGACAGGGGCTTATTTCGCTGAGCATCACGGACTGTCGGTCATCTGCTTGCGCATCGGCTGGACACAATGGACTCACGACAACAAACCCGGCACACACATGGCGATGGGCCGGTGGGGTCAGGAAATGTGGTTGAGTGATCGGGACTTTCTAAACGGAATGCGCGCCGCAATAGATGCCAAGGATATTTCCTTCGCAGCCCTAAACCTAATGTCAGATAACCCAGGTATGCGCTGGGATATCACCGAAACACGACAAGCGATTGGCTACTCTCCAGAGGATGGAAGCCCCGCAAAAATAACAGTGGGCATTTCTTTGAGATCCATGCTGCAGCGGCTGTTAACAGTCCGACTCCCCAGCTATTTCACGACACGTTTTCCGGATTGGTAGAGTACAAGGCCCGGGCATTGTTGACGCGTCGCGTAATCAGTTTCGGAAACCTCGCATCGAATTAAGCGCTGAAAAGGTCAGCGTTGTTCGCTTCGTGGTCGACGGAGAGTGACATACCGGGCGTCAGATTTCGCAACTATTGATGTTTGAAAGTACGACACCAAACAGCGAGCATCACTGAATAGCGGTTTTATGTGAAGTGATCTCTGGTTTGAGCCTCCCCAACTGAACGGGTCCACCGCTATGTTCAGAAAACGGAGGACTACGAATGGCATCCAGTTCGCCGAGCAGCCGCGCAATCGCAACACAATCTATTCCCGGCCCATGCGGTTCGACATGATCTGTGAAGCCAACGGCATCGAGCATCGGCTAACCAAGCCAAACCATCCGTGGACCAATGGCCAGGTTGAGCGCATGAACCGCACGATCAAGGACGCAACCGTTAAACGATACCACTATGACAGACACGACCAGCTTCGCACACATCTGGCCGACTTCCTTGATGCTTACAATTTCGCCCGCCGCCTCAAGACGCTCTCTGGTCTCACGCCCTACGAATACACCTGCAAAATCTGGACATTAGAGCCAGATCGATTCATCCTAAATCCGATCCACCAGATGCCGGGACCGAACACCTAGAACAGCGAAACGTGCGCTCGTAGCTGGGTGTTCAGGAGACGGAAAAAGTGCGCTTTCCTAACGACTCAGCCTACATACCACCAGGTATCTGGCGAATACCGGCCTGTTTTTTGGGCATCGCTTTGAATTGAACACCTGCAAAAACAATCCAAAACCTGTGTGGGGCGTAATGTATGTATAGAGACGATTAAGAGGTTGCGATGTTTCGTTCATACTTGTTGGCAACGGCCATTGGCTTTCTTTCGACCGGAACGCTCCATGCTGGACTTGAGGTGCGCTTTGTCGAGGGCGCGCCCAAGGATCAATTCACTATTAACAATGTGGGAAGGTGCGATCTGAGTTCCTCGACTTTGAGAGTAGATCTTTCGCCGTCTTCTGGCCGTCTGATTTTTGATGTGTCTGAGGCCGGAGCAGGGGTGGAGGTGTTCCAGCCTCTCGAATTTATCGATGGAGCAGAAGCTTTGCTCGATGCGCCTCCGGTTGTGGACGGACAAGATTTCATTGAACTCCAGATTGCGTCCCTCAAGGCTGGATCCAGTATTTCCTTTAGCATCGACGTCGATGATACCATCGGCCAGCGCGAAATCACTGTCAGCGGTTCAGAGATTGCTGGCGCCACAGTGACATATTCGAAGGAAGGTGAAAGCAGTACTGCAGTTTTCTCTGCTGACGCTCAGACCTTGCTGACGATCCCAGATTGCTGATGGCCGTTCGTGTGGCTACGTCATACGAATGAGGTTCCAAAGATGACAAAACTGTTGATACGGATTGGCTTCCTAGCACTCGTGCTGGGTAGTGGCATCCTGATAGGAACACTGACCGCACCGGGGGAATGGTACGCGGGTCTATCCAAACCCGTGTTCAACCCGCCCAACTGGATATTTGCTCCGGTCTGGACTGTGCTCTATGTGCTGATCGCCTGGGTGGGTTGGCGTCAGTTCGAGTTGGATAAGAGCGCTATTGCGATGAAGTTATGGTGGGCACAAATGGGCCTGAACTTACTATGGTCACCCGTCTTCTTCGTGTTGCACCTGCCGTGGTTGGCCCTCTTGATCATTCTATCGCTGTTGATCGTGATTGCCGCCTTCATTCAACAGGTGCGCAGATCGGATGGGATCGCAATGTTGGCCTTTCTACCGTATCTGACCTGGGTCGCCTTCGCTTCTGCACTGAACCTATCGATCGCGATTTTGAATTGAACACAAGCAGAGTGTGTCCCAACACCGAGGACTGATTGCTTCACGGAAGACAAAACCTGTTGACGTGGACAGGTATTCGGTACGGGCTAGTTTCACCCGCATCACCCAAACAATGTGCGAGGGCATGGCAAGTGCAAGTCGTATGGTTCAAACGGGACTTGCGTGTGGAAGATCATCGGGCGCTGGCCCGAGCCGCTCAGCTTGGACCAACTTTACCTATATACGTTGTCGAACCAGAGCTTTGGCAACAGCCGGATGCATCCGCACGGCACTGGAATTTTGTTTCTGAAACACTCGCAGAATTAAGGATAGATCTCGCTCGGCTGGGCCAGCCTCTGCTTGTACGATTCGGTCCAATTGTCGATGTCTTGGATGACTTAAGGCAGGCTGGGCTGTTGCACGCGCTCTGGTCCCATGAAGAGACCGGTAACGATTGGACCTATCAGCGCGATCTAAAAGTCGCCGCGTGGTGTCGCGAGCAGGGGGTTCCCTGGACCGAGGTGCAAAACCATGGTGTTTGGCGAAAACTTGGGTCTCGGGATGGCTGGGCGACGCGCTGGGATAAGTTTATGGCTGAACCAATCACCCCTGCGCCCGCATTGCCGCCACTTGACCTTGAACTCGGGCACATACCAACAACACGCGATTTGGGCTTGGCCGGCGATCCTTGCCCGCAACGTCAGGCCGGGGGCAGACGTGCTGGGCTGGAACGCCTTGCAAGTTTTCTGGCCAATCGCGGTGAGAACTATCAGCGCGACATGTCCAGCCCGGTGTCGGGGGCAGAGGCGTGCTCCCGGCTTTCGCCGTATCTCGCATGGGGCGCTCTTTCGATGCGCGAGGTTACGCAAGCCTGCGAAGCTCGTCGTCCGAGCCTTCCGAAAGGGGCGCGAAACTGGCAAAAATCTTTGCGCTCTTTCTCTGGTCGGCTGCACTGGCATTGCCACTTTATCCAAAAGCTTGAAGACGACCCTCGGATTGAATTTGAGAACTTGCACTCGGCTTATGACGGTCTGCGTCCGCAATCCCCAAGCACCGAGATTCTCGGCGCATGGATTGCGGGGGAAACCGGATATCCGTTTTTGGATGCCTGTATGCGGTCTCTACAGGCGACGGGATGGCTCAATTTCCGGATGCGCGCTATGGTAATGGCGGTGGCAAGCTATCATCTGTGGCTGGATTGGCGTGCACCTGGACTGCATCTGGCGCGTCTGTTCACCGACTATGAACCTGGCATTCATTGGAGCCAGGTCCAGATGCAATCGGGCACTACGGGCATCAATACAGTGCGCATCTACAACCCGGTCAAACAAGGGTATGATCAGGACCTGGCCGGGATATTCATCCGAACATGGCTGCCTGAACTTGCGGAAATTCCCGAAAAATACATTCACGAGCCTTGGAAGTATGAGGCTTCAACTCAAGTGATCGGGCGGCGCTATCCGGTTCGTATCTTTGACCACCTTGCGGCGGCAAAAGCCGCACGCGAACGAGTCTGGGCAGTGCGGCGTGGCCCCAAGTTTCTCTCGGAGGCGCAAGCGATTGTTGCGAAACACGCCAGCCGAAAGACCGCGCGCTTAAACCGCAAACAAATCTCGAAAAAGGATGCGGCAACCCAATTGAGCCTGCCCTTCGGAGATGCCCCATGAAAATGCGTAAGAGATCTGATCTACCACAAAAACTCTGCGCCAAATGCGGTCGTCCGTTCAGATGGGGCAAGAAATAGGCGAAGGTTTGGGATGACGTCCGCTATTGCTCGACCCGGTGTGGGCGCGCGCCATGAGTGATCTGCTTCCGGGACTGGCCTTGAGCGATAAACAGGTTGCATTCACCCCAACACGTGCAGCCGGGTTGCAACGACTCGAGCGCTTTGCAGCGCGTACCGGTCGCCACTATGCGAGCACGCGAAACTACGATTTTGGCGCTGAACAGCGCAAGAATGTTTCGGCTTTGTCACCTTGGATCCGTCACCGACTCATAACAGAAGAAGTACTAACACGTGTACTAGCCTCCCATAGCCACAGTCAGGCTGAGCAGTTCGTGCAGGAGGTATGCTGGCGCACATATTTCAAGGGTTGGCTGGAACAACGCCCCAGTGTCTGGGCAATGTACCAATCCGACTTGGTCAAAAGCCATCAGGCGTTGGAATTTGATCCGAGCCTGCAGTTGACCTACCGCGAGGCCGTGTCCGGCGCGACCGGCATCGAGTGTTTCGATCACTGGTCAAAAGAGCTGATCCGAACGGGGTATTTGCACAACCATGCGCGCATGTGGATGGCGTCGATCTGGGTTTTCACGCTTCGCTTGCCATGGGAACTGGGTGCGGATTTCTTTCTCAGGCATTTGCTCGATGGTGATCCGGCGTCGAATACACTCAGTTGGCGATGGGTCGCTGGGCTGCACACGAAAGGTAAAAGCTACCTGGCCCGCGCCGAGAACATAGAGAAGTATAACCAGGGTCGCTTTTGTCCGACAGGTCTTGCAGGTGTGGCTGATCCTTTGACTGAAACTGCCGATCACCCAAGGCGACCGATCGCGCCATGCAATGCGCCAAATTCAGGGCCTTATTTGCTTTTGCTGACCGAAGAAGACCTATGTGGTGCCGATCTTATGCCGCACGAACCGGCAGATGTGTTGGGGCTACTGGCGACTCGTGGTCGGTCTCCTCAGCCAATTGGCGAGGCGGCGCAAGGATTTGCTGGTGCCGCACTGAGCAGCATTTTGGTGAACACTGACGTGCAGCCTCAATCTGCCGATGACTGGAGTGTCCCGATCCTTGCAGCCGCCCAGCGGGTCGGGGTGCGAACCGTCGCCACCGCCTATCCACCCATCGGTCCCGTACGGGCGCGTCTGGACAGAGCCGAACCGAAATTGGCCGAGGCTGGCGTGGTACTGCTTCGGGTAAGACGCAAATACGATAGTGTCGCTTGGCCCTACGCCAATGCGGGCTTTTTCAATTTGAAGAAGAAGAACCCCACCATTCTGGAGAATCTTAACTTGTTGCGATGAAGCAGTGCGTGCCGCAGAGCCGACGGTCGCAGGGGTAACAAAAGAACAATCATTTGCCAAAGCAGCCACGCGGCATAGTTCGGTGGTAAATAGAGCGTGCCAGAACCATCATGCCCATTGCCACGATCCTTCTGCCCAACCAGCTTTTTGCCGATCATCCGGGTTTTGCCGAGCTCCCGGATCTGGTGGTTCTGTTCGAGGATCCGCTCTTCTTTGGCGATGCGAGATATCCCGCGCGGATGCATAAGCAAAAGCTCTGGCTCCATCGTGCCAGCATGGCACGTTACCATCAGGATTTGATCGCCAAAGGCTTGAATGCCGAAATCTACCGATATGAGATGCGGACGGATTCTTGCCTACGCCTGTTTCAGCGGCTGGCCAAGGACGGGGTCGATCGCGTAGTGATGGCCGACCCAGTGGACTTCATCGCGCAAAACCGCCTGGAAAAGGCCGCTCAGGCTCTGCGTATCGCTCTGAAGATACGGCCATCACCCGGCTTTCTGAACACGCCAGCAGATAACGCGACATGGATTAAGGGCCGCAAACGCTGGTTAATGGCAGAGTTCTACAAAAGCCAGCGCCGTCGTCTGGACGTGCTGATGGACGGTGATCAACCAATGAGTGGCCAGTGGAGCTTTGACGAAGATAATCGCAAAAAGGTTCCCAAAGCGCTGCTGGGCAGTCTGCCCTGGATCGATCGGCCTGCGCATGACGCCATTGACCACGCCGCAAAGAATGGTGTCATCACAGAATTTCCGGACGCGCTCGGGTCGCTGGACAGGCTCTACTACCCGACCTCGCACAGGGCGGCCGCGGATTGGTTAAAACAATTCCTCGAACGCCGGTTTGATCGGTTTGGGGATTTCGAAGACGCGATCGTCGAAGGGGAAAGCTGGCTGTGGCACGCGGTTCTAACTCCCGCTCTGAACATCGGGCTGCTGACGCCCAGGCAAGTACTGGACGCAACACTTGAACACGCGCAGAAACGGGATATCCCCATCAACTCGGTAGAGGGGTTTGTCCGGCAGATCATTGGCTGGCGAGAGTTCATGCGCGCCACCTATGAATGCCTTGGCGTCGAGATGCGAACCACCAATCACTGGGACCACAGCCGCAAGATGCCCGCCTCGTTCTACGATGGCACCACCGGCATCGACCCGATTGACGACACGATCAGGCGCATACTGCGGAGCGGCTATTGCCATCACATCGAACGCCTGATGGTCCTGGGTGGTTTCATGTTCCTGTGCGAGATCGACCCAGATGAGGTCTATCGCTGGTTCATGGAGATGTTCGTTGACAGCTATGACTGGGTCATGGTCCCAAACGCTTATGCTATGAGCCAGCATGCCGATGGTGGACTTATCACCACCAAACCCTATTTTTCAGGTTCAAACTATATCCGAAAGATGAGTCATTGGAGCAAAGGACCTTGGGCAGAGGTCTGGGATGGCCTGTATTGGCGTTTTATCTTCAAACATCTGGATAAGCTCGCACACAATCCGCGCTGGTCCATGATGTGTCGAGCAGCAATACGGATGGATTCGGAGACCAAGGAAAAGCATCTAGGCGTTGCGAATGCTTTTCTGGATTGGCAACACTGAAAGAGCTATCGGACATTGCTCTGTCACTCAATCGACTCTGCCACGAGATCCATCCCGGAAAAGATCGAAAACCCACCATCCGGGCCAGAGGTGACCGGATTAAGGCTTTGAAGGGAAACATCCCTTGAATTGTTCGGCAAGCGGTGGTGAAAAATGGGGCATTGCGAATGTGGACTTTGGACGCATTTGCGACTGCAGCGAAAGGTCCGCTTTGTTGTGCATTACGCCTGCTGATGATGTGGGACTGCGCCTACGCGAATGTCGGCTATGCTGGCCAATCGACGCCCTGAAGGTGGACAAGCTAGTCTAACTTATCCTCCGTTCTCTAAGCACAGCGGTGGATCAGTCGGAGCGGGCTGCTCAGTATCCTGTGGCACCTAGCTGTGAGCTACCCTTGAACTTCGTCTGAACTATGAAGCCTATGTTTTTTTGGATGATCATCTACGATTTCGCCTTGGCTTTCCGTGTTCCGGTTAATCGCATGTTCGGGGTTCTTAACCGCGCCTCTGGGCCCGTCCATGCATATGCCAACAGACATGGGTCAAGATCTCCAGTCGTAATTCTGTGCTCATCTCCCGATCGATTGAGTATGAGAGATCCCGGCGCAAAGACCGCTGCATTGTTTTCGGACTAGGCACCCGCAATTGAAATGTAGCTTTCTTCGATGTCTTGATGACTGTGCTGCGGGTAGGTCGTACTGGGTGCAAAGAGTACAAAACCCAATATGAGGTTCTTGCATTCAATAGGTCCATTCGGGCCAAGTATTTCGCAGTAGGCGTATTTTTGACTTAGCGTTTTGCTAATACGCTCGTAGCCATACTCCCATGTAAGCTCATCTCGCACTTCCCTAAGTGCTCGAGCCATGCCCTGCATAGCGGCCCGCTCTCCTAAATCCAGCGCTCGAGCGAAATGCGCAGTTACGGGCTTCAACTCACGTAACCTTTGAAGGATTTCCGGATTCTGCGCCATTGCAGCAGAAAGTCGATCTCGTACAGTTTTGCGATGCGCACGGATGGCACTACTGCCTCCCGCAGAACCATGGCGGTATAGCGCATCGAACTCCCGCAAAAGGTAAACCCAATTTGGTCTATCTTTCAGTCGCGGAACTGTCGTTGTAGTCATTGAAGTAACCTTGTCTCGGGGAAGTCTTAGGACTTGTTGCAACTTAGTGTCGTCTAATCGCTCGTTTAAGCAACTTGCCTTTCGAATGCGACTAGGCTTTTCCGCCGAAAAGGGTCGGCTTGATTTGTGACCTTCTGTTTGGCTTACAGACTTGTTTGTCATGTCTTTTGGTTGTCTTAGGTATCTCGAAATCGCCGCGCCAAATAATCCACGAACGCGCGTGTTTTCGGTGCTAGATTGCGCTTGTCGGCAAACATCACCACGATATCCGTGCTCGGTGGTGCGTATTCCGGCATGACATGGACAAGTTCGCCGGACTGAAGCTTCCGGTCTGCCATATAGAATGGTAGCCGCGCGATGCCAATTCCGGCTAGCGCAGCACGAAAGACAACATCTGTGCTGTTTCCTCCAAAACTGCCTTTGGCTTCAAATCTATCTCCAATTGTCGCGCCAGCACTGTTCCAAGCATTCCTTTGGGTTTTGCCTGCAACCCTCAGGCAATTGTGTTCGGCTAGCTCTTCAAAATTCGTGGGCACTCCAGACCGCTCGAGGTAGTCAGGTGAGGCACACAAAACCCTGCGGCTTTGCATAATGCGCCTGATGACCATATCAGGGTTCTTACGCTGTTCGGCGAAACAGACCGCCACGTCGAACCCTTCACTCCGAAGATCGATTTCCCGGTCGGTTAAATCTAACGACACTTGGACCTCTGGGTGCTCTTCCATGAATTCAGGTAAAGCCGGAATCAGCTGAGACTGCCCAAACGCGACGGTTGAAGTGATTTTGAGTTCTCCTCTCGGGATACCATCTAAGTTGAGTATCATTGCTTCGGCCTCTTGGAACCTATCGGCCATCGCTTTGCATTTTTCGTAGAATTCCTGGCCCTCTTGTGTGGGCAAAACCCCCGTTCTGGTACGGTTGAGCAAGCGGTAGTGGGCCTGATCTTCGAGCAGACCGATTTGTTTGCTCACAGCTGATGGGGTCTGCCCCATCGATCTTGCAGCCGCAGAGATGCTGCCCTGCTCGACAACCGTCGCAAAGATTAGCATTTGCGCAGAAATGTCCATGTCATGACCTTTGCTGTTCCAATATGGCATGGGGCCTTTGCCAAATTGTCGAATTGTGAGCGCTACCAAACAGACGTATCTCTGCAGTGCAGCATAAATACTGCACCGCAGCAAGAGACGAGGCAATATCATGGCAATTACACGATCAAACAGCGGGCTGGATGTCGTTTTCGAAGCTGGCCGCACGTTCTTTAGTCAAAAGCTGGACACGATGCGAAAGGCACAGGCCAAACGCAGGGTTTATAGAGCTACGTATTATGAACTCTCAGTTCTATCCGACCGTGATTTGACAGATCTGGGCATCCCACGCAGCAACATCAAAAAGCTCGCTTTGGAGGCCGCCTATGGTTGCTGACACCCAAACGGCTGGCACAGATCGCGGTCACGCCATCGCCCTATCAATCAGCCTCTTGGCGTGGGTCGGATCCACTGCAAGTAGTGCCTTGAAGACACTGCAAATGGCTCGGATGCTCTCCACGCTTTCCAATATGAGCGACTACCAGCTCGCTGAGATCGGAATCTCGCGATCTGATATCCCGGAATATGCCGCGAAACTGATGGCTGACTGAAAGAGCAGAGGTCCTCTAGGTCAGAGGACAACACCAAAATTGCTGGTTCTCGCTCCTCCCAGAGTAAGCCAGCATGAGCGGGGGCGAAAAATGTACGGGGAGCGCCAACGCAAAGAGCCAGCATCTTCACCTCCTCCCGAAGGTGCTGGCTCATTCTATTCAGTGAAGCGAGAGCTCGAAATAATTCGCGACAAAGGATGTTCGCCAAACCTGATTGCCCGCATTCCTTTTTGGGTCAGAAATGCTTGACGTTTGGGTTAGAATTGAATGACGCGATTTGCGCATTTCTTGAAGTTTTGACCATTGATTGAGTCAAAGATCTGTGACGTTCCACAGCAAGTGGCGGTTCTTTCTTCGGCGAGCGCAGCAAGATGGCGGGCGTTTAACGCTAAACATAGCCAATACTGGTGATCTGGTCGCCGAAGCATCGCTATTTGCGGATCGTTATCACTGCGACGCAGTTACCGATATGTCGACAACGGTCTTCTTCCTCCCGAGGGACGAATTGATGAGGCACTTAGAGGATGCAGCTTCATCAAACCATCTTTCGATCAGAGCGTTTGAACGAACAGCGAGAGATCTACAGACTTTGCGGACCTGCATTGAAGTCATGCGCCTGCGAAAGGTGACATATCGGCTGGATGCCTATCTCGAACTGTACGGTCCCCCGGAAGAAGGCGAATGGGTGCGCGTCGCCGATTGGATCGGAGTGTCGCCCCCGCGCTATATCGTGAGCTGGCGAAGCGTCGAGCGAAAAATGACGCTCGCCGTCACGCGACAAAATCGTAAGAGTGGGCTCTTACATATCCTTCTCTGAGATCTGCACGAACCACGGTTATTGGCATTTGTTAAATATTGTGGACGGCGGCGACTTCATGCTAGCCACCGTCCCTCTCA
>NZ_JAVAMO010000022.1 GCF_030758345.1 Ruegeria discodermiae | reverse complement strand
TCTACTTCGGCAAGAATCTCTCCGTCTTATGTGACGCCGAGCGTTCTACAAGAAAGGCAATAGGCCCAAATTACCAATGATGCGATGGACATCAATGGTTCCTTGTTCTCACCCGATTGTCGCTCGCTTCAATTATTAGTCTCGGGAATAATCTTGTCTCCCAGCCTTATCTCACCATCCTCCAGGATATCCGCTCTTAGGCCACCACGGTGGACAAGACCACGGAGCATGCCGGGCGGGGTTGTTTTTTGCAGCCACGCGCACGGTTCAGCCAGCCGCGATCCCTGGCACAAGATTTCGCCGACGCGAAAGCGTTGACCTAATAAGGCGTTAAGATCGATACCGCGCGTAACTATGTTCCTTCTAGCGTCCACGGCGGGCATCTCGACACCGTGCTCTGATGCCAAATACTCAATTGCTTCTGCCTCAATGAGTGTGAGCGCTTGGCCCCAACGGCCCTCGCTCTGGAAATGTCCTTTTCCGATTGCGTAGCGGTCGCCATCAACACCCACGCCCGCGAGAAGGTGCGCAGATGACAGCAATTCGCCAGGTGCACCGGAGTCCGCAAACCGGAAAATTGCTTCAATGGTCCCATGCTTTTCATCGCGCTGGGGCAAGGCCAGTGCAGGGGGGGCGATGACCCAGCCCTCGCAGACATCTCCCGATCCGCTTATGACGCCATCCGGGATCCAGGCCACACCGGACGGCGTACCCGCCATCACAACATACCCGTCACCACCCTCAAGTCGCCCGATCCAACATCCGGCCCACTGAAAGGACTCGGGCGCACGGACGGGGATCAGGGCAAGATTCTGAGCAGCAAGCCAGTATCCAATTTTCTCTAAACCGATGCCGTTGGACGCAGCAGGAATATCCCTCAATTCAGCGTTTAGAATTTCGGCTATGCAAATCGAGAAAGTCTGGTTTTCATGTGACCGACCAGTGGGTGGGAGCAAGGTCTTCTTCATCAAACACCTTCCGCAATCAGAAAATCTGCATCTGCATTTGCCTGCCTGATGGCTCTTGCGGCGCGATACTCAAGTGAATCATAGCATGCCAGAGCAGTGTCGAAGTCCTTGAATTCAACCACCACGTTACGGTCTCGCGAGGCACCTTCGGGGGCGACGTAGCGGCCTCCGCGCACGTGGAATTTAGCATCGAACCTCTCAAAAGCTTCTCGCGCGGCTGCCAGATACTCCGGATACTCATCGCTGTTATGTACAGATACCCGCACAATCCAATATCCTTTTGGCATGGTAGTTCTCCTCGTAACTTTTGGTGTTAGGCAGCTTCCCGGGACAAGAGCCCGTTCAGCATTTCTGCCGAGATGAAGCTGTACGCGTTTGCCCAGGACTTCTCATGAGCTTTTGTCCACTTGCTGGACAAACCGGTTTCAAGCGTCATGATGAGCGCCGTTCCCACCGTCGCGAAATCCGATTCTGACGCGCCATAACTTGCGTGGCGCGCACCGATGTCTTGCAACTGAACGGCCAAATGGTCCTGACTGTCCAGGCCTTGAATGACCAATTCAAGTGCGCGAGCCAGTCTTGATCCCTGCGCCGCCATGTCCGCTCCTTCAAAGAGTTTGGCAACGTTCTTATCGAGCTTGAACAGGTTGGCGTAAACCGCGGCCATAGCGCTGTCAGCAATGGGTGCTATCTGGGTCCAGCTTTCCCGGACACGTGCGATGTCTCGTTCATCCATTTCTTCCTCCTGAATTCCGAAGTGGGTCTCTCAGGGTTCGTAACGCAGTATAGACATCAGCAAAAATAAGTTATTCTGATCTAATCAATCGATTTTGGAGATGAATAAGTGGAGCTTTCCGATTTGCGAGTTCTTCGCGCAGTGGTGCATGAAGGTGGCGTAACACGCGCTGCAGAGCGTTTGGGGCGAGTGCAATCTGCCGTCACAAGCCGTATCCAACAACTCGAAGATCGATTGCAAACAAGGCTCTTCACACGGCAAGGACGTAAGATGGTGCTTACTCCGGCCGGCCGGACTTTGCTTGAGTATGCCGAGCGACTTCTTGCGCTTGCCGAAGAGGCAGAAAATGCGCTGCATTCTGACAAGCCAACGGGGGTTCTGCGCATCGGTTCAATGGAAAGCACTGCGGCAGTTCGCCTACCTGGACCGCTTGCTTTGTTCTCCGAGAGGTTTCCCAGTGTCATTCTAGAAATGCAGACTGGAAATCCTGTCTTGCTTCTCGATGCGTTGAGGCAAGGCGAGATCGATGCCGCCTTTGTCGCAGAACCTGTCCCAGAGAAGCGATTTGACCAGATGACCGCCTTCACGGAAACACCGGTTCTGGTGACGTCGGATAAACACGCGCCGATCGGAGGCAAAAATGGCTGCCCTCGAACAGTATTGGTGTTTGAGCATGGGTGCCCGCATCGCAAGCTTCTTGAGCAATGGTTTGCGCAACAAAAGGATGTCCCTGAGCGCACGATCCAAATGGGATCCTATCATGCCATGTTAGGCTGCGTATTGGCTGGGATGGGTGCTGCGCTCGTTCCCCACAGCGTCATTGATACCTTTCCGCCAGCTCAGAGGTTGCAAGTCACGCATCTGCCGGAAGGGAGCAACACGTTGCGAACAGTGTTGGCTTGGCCGAAGGGAAAATTGTCGCCTAATGTCGCAGCACTAAGAGCTGTGGTCGAGGATCACTACGACCAAGCCTGAAACTTGGAACAAAAGTAGACCGTTAATCAGAGAACAGCAAAGAATACTACTCGCCGTCATTGGATCAACGCGCTGCTGGCCACAAAGACCCCGAAGTTGTGCGTCTGCAGTGGATGTCCGCTCGGGAGGGGCCGCACTGCGACATTTAGTAGACTACTGGAAGGAGGCTACGGGCCGTTTCTCAACCGCAGTTGAATGCCCCGATGTCTTGGAGAATGTGGTACATGACTGCTTTCCTTTTTGAAAGAAACCGCGTGTCTGGCATATCCATGTTCAGAGCAAAAACATAACTATCGCTCGCGCATTCCAGCCACCCGACAAACCACCCGATGTCCATGTCCGTCGTACTGTACCGCCAGCCGGTCTTGGACCGCATGGTCCAATCGGCGTGCGTGTCGGTCACCATGATATCCCGTGCCGCCGCATATGTGGTTTCAGACAGCGGCAACAGTTTCAGAGCGAGTTTCGACAGGAACTCAACTTGCTCCAGAGCCGTGATGGTCAGTGTGCCGTCCAGCCAATAGGTTGCGAGCTGGTCGATGGTACCGACATCTGCATTTCCGTACTCGAAGCTCTTCAAACTGTTCGCCATCACAGCCTGCCCGCCGTTTCGGGCAATCTCCTGATAGGCCCAAACAACCGAGTTTTGGAATGCGGACTCGAGTGAATGATCCTGGTTCCACGCTCGGTTACTTCTTGGAACATTGTCCCACTGAAACACTGTTTCGGACGTCGCCAATCCATTTTCCAGCGCAATCAAGCTGTGCGGGATCTTGGACGTGGAGGCTGGCGAATACCGCCGTCGAGCGCGGTCGGGACTTGCGATCCAATACTGGCCATCGGACAGGCGCTTGATTACAATCGTCGAACTCTCAATCTCTCCGCCGGCTGCCTCAAGGTTGCGTCCGACATCCAATGCTTCTGCCGCAACTTGCGATGTGAGCACAAAAGCCGCCAACCCGATGCCACATAGTCCCCTGAGAAGGGTAGCCTTGGCGCTTGATTTTGTGTTCTTGCCGAGATGTGCAAGGTCCAAACTTTTTCTCCTTTGCGCAGGACCGGGCCTAACCCTGATGAGGTGTACCTTTGCCAGTGTCGAGGTATTGTTTGAGACTGCCCAGAAAAAACATGTCCCAACCTGCCTCGCAAACGTCATAGCACAACAATTCGGGCGTGAGACCTTGGTGTTGCATCTCAATTATAGAGCCGCTCTCCTGCTCGGTAATCTTCCAATGCACCTTGGTGTTAAGCCAATCGGTTTCGATCTCTTTTGGCTGACCCTCGTGGATGTGCAATGCGTCGACGCAGGTCCATTCGACGTGTGTTGGTTGGACTGTGCTTGTCAACTCGAACGACCAATAGGATACGCCTGGCGGGAAGGTGAATTTCGCCCGATCCCCGATGTTGACCAAGGGCTGATCGGGGCGGGTCCACCAATGCGCGACGCCTTGGGTTACCGCGTCGTACGCGGCAGACGGGGGCGCTTGGACGTCAATAGTTTTTGTGTAGCTTGGAGCTGTCATTTCGGTTGTCCTTAAGCGTCTTCTGCCCAGTGGGGCGGAAATGTTGCGGCGACGTTTGGAAGGGCTTCGATCCTTTGGACCCAATCCGCGATCTCAGTCGATAAAGTCGCCAGGTCAGACCAGCCGAGCGCTTGCATGATCGTTGGCTTCGTCTCCATCGCTCGTTGGATCAGACGCACGTGTGGGAATGCGACCGCGTCTGCGGCCCCCGGGCGATCACCGGACAAAAAGGGGGTTTCGTCCAAGATGCCGGTTAAGTGGGCAAGTTCTGATTGCAGTTTCTCGCTGGCGTTTTTCAGGTCGTTTGTAGCTTCGTCCGCGCCTTGAAAGAAGATAGGGGAAAGCACTCCGCTTGTAGCGCCGGGCAGGTAGTCGAAGATTTCCATGGTCCTCTGCCAGATAAGCGCTGCGTCTTGTGGTGTATCTCCAAACAAAGGTGTGTCCGGGTATTCTCGATCCAGCCAGGCCAGGATCGCAACGGATTGGCTGAGGGTTGCATCGCTGTCTTTCAACGTCGGGACGGTGCCGCGTGGATTGATAGCGAGGTAGGCGTCGGATTTATGCTCCTTCTGCGCCGCGGACAGTAGGTGGACGTCATAGTCGAGGCCTTTGAAGGCCATTCCAAGGGCTGCGCGCCAGGGACTGGGGGCGCCGCTCACGGTCCAGATTTCCAGGGACATGATTACATTCCTCCGTGCGTGGGTGTTTGCAGAGACATAGCCACGTCGGTATGATACGAAAAGTAGGCAGAATTTTTTGCTATACTATTGAAAATGATACTATTGAGGAGAACAAGATGTCTGAGGCCCTTGTCGATCCTGCTCAAACACATGTTCCAGACGCAAATGCGTGCCCGGCGCCCCGGGTGATCGGGATGATTGGCGGCAAATGGAAGTTGCTTATTCTGCAGATTCTGATTTTTCAGGGCACCAAGCGATTTGGGGAATTGCGCAAATCCATCGACGGCATCACCCAGACGATGTTGACCAATCAGCTTCGTGCATTGGAAGCCGATGGGCTGGTGACCCGAAAGGTCTATGCCGAGGTTCCACCGCGGGTGGAGTACTCGGCCAGCGCGGACGGTCTGGCGCTGGCACCGGTGTTCACATCGATGCACGACTGGTGGGTGAACCGGTCAGTTGGATCGTAGCGCCTGATCCACGCGATCAATTTCGGCCTCGTACCATGCGATGGTGCCGACGGGATCATTGGAAAAGCTGGTTGCGAAAGAGGCGGGCGCTTCGGTAGCTTCGTCATACAGCGCCGCCCAGACCATCATCGAGACGAGAGCAGGCAGGAAATCCTTGGATTTCTGCGTGGGAAAATAGCAGACGCTGCTGGCTTTGCGGGGGTCCGGTTCGCGCGTCAACATGCCAAGCGCTTCAAGCTTGGCCAGGCGGTTTGCAAGGATGTTTGTCGAGATGCCTTCTGGCGAACCAAGGAACTCGCGGTAAGTGCGCTTGCCGTGCAGCAGGACATCTCTCAGCAATAGAAAGCACCATTTGTCTCCGACGATACCGGCGGCATAGCGGGTGGGGCATCCATTCCAGTTGGGTTTTTTGGCTGAACTCATGATGCAGATATAGAGGATGGAAAGGCACTTGCAATATGCAAGTAACCGAAGTATCAAATTGCTTGCAAAATGCAAGTGGAGAGAGATATGCCTGCACCTTTCGTTTGGTACGACAACATCACAGCGAAACCGCAAGAAACGACCGCGTTCCTGGAAACGATGTTTGGATGGCAGCCCAAAGATATCGGTGCGATGACCTTTCTGACAGAACCGGGTGGGGACATGCCATTCGCAGCCACCTGCGATGAGATGGATGGGATCACCGGCTGGGTGCCTTACTTCGAGGTTGACGATCTGGAGGCTGCGACAGGTCGTGCGCGCGTCAATGGTGCACGTGTCATTGCCGAAAACGTCAAAGGCCCGGCGGGGGATGCAAGTTTCATCCGCGATCCCGGCGGCAGTCCGATGGCGCTATGGAAGCGTGGCCAAGGGTGACGAGGGTCGACGTGCTGAAGCAACAGGTCATGGCCGCCTTTGCCTATCCGCTCATCGTATTCCCGCTGGCGATCGTCTGGCATCTGGTCCTGTTCAAAGACAGCTACTTGACTTTCGGATACTTCGACGGCGAACCGAACATCGCGGTCGGCTTGGCTTCTATGGTTGTTCAAGGCGCCGTGCTGGCTGCCATTTACCCCATGTTCCGATTGGGTAGTGACGGCCTTGCGCGAGCGATCAAGTTCGCAGCGTTGTTGGGGCTCTTCTTTTGGACAAGTCATGTGCTGGCGCTGGTGGCCAAGCAAAACGTAACGCATGCCGGCACGTACATCTTGATGGAGACGGTGTATCTGTGTTTGCAATTCGGTCTGTTCGCATTGGCCCTGGCATTGATTTTTCGCGGGGCAGGGCGGAAGACGGTCACGTCCGCCTGAGACACTGATGGGTTGCCCCGTTTCCAAGTGTTTCGGCCTGCGCTAGCTCATAGGCGCGTGGCAACGCGGTGCCCTCGAATAGCCGCTTTCCTGCGCCGACTACAACCGGGAAATTCCAGATGCGAAATTCGTCGATCAGATCGTGATATTGCAGCGTTTGGATCAATGCAGAGCTGCCATGGACCTGTAGCAAGGGCCCGTCTTGGTCTTTCAACTCTTGCACAGCTTTCGCCATGTCACCGTTCAACGCATACGAATTCTCCCAGTTCAGCGGTGGAGTTTGCGAAGTGGCCACATACTTTCGCGCCGCATTTAACCGATCGCCAAGATCAGAACGCGGCGCGTATGGCCAATGCCCCGCGAAGATGTCATAGGTCTTGCGCCCAAAAAGGATGTCGTAAGGTTTCGACATGGCGACGCGTTCAACGTGCGGCATCACATCTTCCCAATAGGGCGCTGCCCAGCCGCCTTGCGTGAAGCCGCCCGAGGGGTCTTCCTCGGGCATGCTTGGCGACTGCATCACCCCATCCAGCGTCACAAAGGACAGTATCGCAAGTTCGCGCATCTTACGGTTGCTCTTCGGTCAACGACTGTGCGAAGGCGGCCAGTTTGTCGAAGGCCTGGTTCCAACCGCCAGCCCCGGCAGTGCCTTCTGCGACCCCCATATGGACCATTAACATTCGCGTCTTGCCGTCGACCTCGCTTAGCTCGATGATGACCTCGGTAACGTCCGGAACGGAGTCTGGCATTCCCATCGACTGAGGCGAGATGAGAGTGCCATCCGCGTCGCACATGCTTTCCGTGTAAACGAGACGATCCGGCGCGCTGACTTCTTTGTAGACGCCGGTGAACCACATCTCCATCGACCGCTCGGGCGATTGCATCGCCATGCTGACTTTGCGGGTTCCGCCGACCCTTACGTCCATTTCGGCGGTCGGGACCGACATCCCGTTCGGACCGTACCATTGTTTGAAAAAATTCGGATCGGTCCACAATTTCCACACAAGATCGATCGGTGCATCAAACACCCTCTCGATCCGAACCCAGTTGTTCTCTTCGCTCATGTATCGTTTTCCTTCATGTCAGCCAAAAGAGTGGCCAACGTGTCGAAGCGTGCCTCCCAAATCGACCGATACCTCTCGGTCCAACTTGCGATTTCCTGGATCGGTGCCGTTTCGAGTTTGCACAGTCGAAACTGGGCGTCCTTCTCTCGGGAAATCAGGCCGGCGCGTTCCAGCACTCGAATGTGTTTCGATACGGCAGGCAAGGTCATATCAAACGGCTCTGCCAAGGCGTTCACGCTGGCTGTTCCTTGCGCAAGGTGTGCCAGAATTGCCCGACGGGCCGGATGCGCAAGGGCGGAAAACGCGGCGTCTAGCTGGTCATCTTTGGTCATAGGGTATTATTATACTAGTAAGTTAATTAAACAAGTGGTTTATTAAATGTTAAATGATGCGGCGCGAGTGCCCGAGCCTCCGTTCTAAAATTGTCAAATGACGGGAGATCTAGAGCCAGCACGTCCAGAGGTCAGCAGATGTTCGCGCTTGACGCGACATTTGTTGATCAATGTCCGCTATGCGGGCTGCAACCGCAGCATCGAGATGACTTGGTCAACGGCTGCTATGGGCCGCTTTGTCCGAACTGGATGCGCGCGAGCAGGACATGCTGTGCTTACTCCATTGGCGACTGTGGACACGAGATGACCGATGCAGTCTTGAGCATTGACGTCTACGAACTGAATAAAGCCGCCATTGCCGTTTTGGTGTGAAGCCGTCGGCACACCTTTCAGGGGCATATGAAATGCGCGGCATGGCTTGCAGATCAGGAGCAACAAACTTTGCGCGGGTCCTGATGGTTTGGAATCAGCGGGTTTCAGTCTTCCCCAAGTCCTTTCGCATTTTTATGAGACTGTGCGTCTCGCGAGTTTATCGGAAAACCGGCCAGACGTGCACCCTCAACCAGGCGGGCGAACAGGGGTTCGCTATTCAGGTCGGTCCCCCAGAAATCAGACAGGGTGGCAAAGGTTCCGGCCTCACGAAATGCCGATGCGGCTGTTTTGGCGGCATTCATGTTTCCCTGCAACGCCTCCGCCGCAGCAAGGATTATTCCGTTTTCCACGTCCAACTTTGCCGCACGTAGCGCTGCCAGGCTTGTTTCAAGATCGTCCGCAAAGAAGGCCGCAATGCCAAGTGACAACCGGTACCAATCCGGGTGGTTCGGGTTCAGTGCGACGGCCCGGCGCCCCCATTCATAAGGTAGCGGGCTTTCCGAACCCATCACACCAGAAATCCAGGCAGCCATCGCCAGAATGTCAGCATTGTTCGGTGCAGCATCCACCGCCTGCCTTGCGTAGCGAAAAGCAGTGCGTGGATCGCCGGAAGAGACCTGTTCAGCGCTCATTCGAAGAAGGGCTTCGGGATGGCTGGGATCAACTACATAGGCTTTCCTTCCAAGATCAAAGCTCTCATGCAACAGCGCAGCGCTCTGCTCAGGTGACGCAGCAGCGTGGGATTGGAAGAGCTTCACGATCGAAAGCGTGGCGAGCGCAGGCACGTTATCAGGATCGATGGCCAGGGCTTGGCTGAGATACGCGCTGGCATTGGCAAAGCCCTTTTCCGTGAATTTGTGCTTTTCATCGACCCCCAGCAACGTGAGGTGATACGCATCCAGATTGTCCGTCGTGCGACGCAGCGCAACGGCGCGTTCGGACATGGGAAGAACCCCGCTCCATGTGTTGTCCACGGTCGAGCCGATCCTCGCCACGATCTCGTCTTGCACGGCAAAGATATCGTCGGTGCGCCGCGTCCAGCGTTGCGACCAGACGATGGCACCGGTGGCGGCGTCGGTCAGGCGCGCCATCACGCGCAGGTCATCTCCTTCGGCCTGCAAGCTGCCATCCAGCACATAGCGCACATTCAGCGCGCGACCGGCTTCGGCGGGCGGCGCAATGGTATTGAGCGCGGTATCAGGGGCCGTGACATAGAGAGATTTGCTGCGTGCCAACTCATTGGCAATGTCAGCCGAAATCCCCCGGCCAATCCGCTGCCACCGCGCATCGCCTGTCAGGTCTTCCAGTTGCAGAACCGCGATGGCGGGTCTGTTCATCAGACGCAGGTCTTCGGCGGTGATGGGTAATCCCAACTTGCGCGCGGCCTCGAACATGTGATGCTGGTCCGGGCGGCTGGCCTCTGACCCTCCGGCAAATTGTTCGATGGTCAGGTACGGGGCCAGTTCGCGGAACTTCCGGGCGGCTTTTTGAGCCTCGGCAAAGTTGCCGAGATGTACCTGCGCAAGCGCCGTTATCAGCCAGCGCGCGTTGCTCATGGGCGGTGCCCGTTTCATACTCTGCGCTGCCAATTCGTAGTCTCCGGCACCATAGGCCGCTGCGCCCAGATCGCTGTACCACCATGCCGGTGCCATTGGATTCAACTCAAGCGCACGCCGGGTCCATTCCAGCGACTCCGACCCCGGTATACCCGCAAGGTCGCTGTAGCCTGCCGAGATCATCAGAACATCGGCATTGTTCGGCGCGCGTTCGACAGCGTGCCGCAATGTCGTTCCCGCAATATCCAGCTGACCATCAAGCGCATATGCCCGCGCTAGGTTCCACAAAACATTGGGATTGTCCGGATCAAGATCATAGGCGCGATAGGCAGAGTCCTGGCTTGCCTCAATCCAGCGCTTGGCTTCGTCGCCCTCCGCATAATCCGCCCGCACGAATTGTGCGACCGACAGGGTGACCAGCGCCCCGGCGAAGTTCGGGTCGATTTCGACCGCAGCCTCCAGATGCGCAATCGTGTCCGCGATCTCGTCCGGGTTCCACCTGTGAAGCTGCTCATAGGCGAGCAGATAATGCTCGTAGGCATCGAGATCGTCGGTGAGCTTGCGTTTGACCCGTTTCAGCTCGGCTTGTGCAACAGCACCAGAATAGGTGCTGGCGAGGCTCCCGCCGATCCGGGCAATGATGTGATCTTGTACGGCAAAGACATTGTCCTGCGGTTCCGTCCAGGTTTCAGACCAGAGAATCTCACGCGTCGTGGCGTCCGTCAGATGGGCGGAGATGCGGATTTCGTCGCCCGCAGTCTGAATGGTTCCGCCGAGCGCAAACCGAACGTCGAGAACGGGGCTTGGCGGCGGCAGACCGCCAGCCACATTCCGCAGCGATTCCGGTACGGTCACGTAAAGCCAGTCGGTTAGTGAGAGCTCGCTCGCAATGTCCATGGCCAGCCCGCGCCCGAGACGTATCCACCGTTCATTGGCTTCGACGGATTCGAACGGCAGCACAGCGATTGAGGGCCCTGAGCGCGCCACCTGCGGTGCGATCAGGGTCTGAAAGAGCGGCGAGTCATTCTTGGGCGGCGTCCTGAATTGCCAGACCGCGAACAGAGCAATGGCAAGGCAGGCCATGCCCGCCATGAGCCAGGGCAGGGCTTTCGCAGCTTTGCGTGAACGCACCGCCGTGTCGACCACCTGCAGCCGGTAGCCGTGCTTCGGAACCGTCTGCAAAATCGAGCGATCATTGTCCCCGATGGCTCGCCGGATATCGGCGATACATTGCGTCAGGCTGTCATCCGTCACATTCAGGTCTTTCCAGACCGCCTTGATCAGATCGTCCTTTGAAACAACTTCACCGGGGTTGGATGCGAGCGTGTGCAGCACGTCCAGAGACTGGGGACGAAGCGAAATCAGCGCATCATCTGGCCCGAGGACTGCCCTGCGATCCGGATCATACCGCACCTCACCCAAGGCAATGAGACCGGTTGGCAAGGTCATGGCGCATTGCTCCGATACGGCGCGTTCGATCCGGGTTTCCCTCGCGCAGCGCTCGAACATTGCCATGGGAACTGCATATTAACGGCATCGGTGGCCAATCCGACAAAGTAACTTAAGTATTTAAATTCAAAATCTATTATCAAGACTCAAGCCTGCGTATCAGAAATCTTCAGAGAATTTCACCTCGGATTTCAAGACCGATCACCCCGGCCTGTGTTTGCTGAATGACAAAGGCAAACGGTCAGGAGGGAGATCACCAATGAACGGGCCGGCCATGGTGTCAATGGCGTGGACCGCCGCGAACTCTACATAGGATACTACAGATAGGCCGATTCCCGAAATTGCCTTGCTGAGGCACGAGAACGCGACTGCCGAAGCTCCGGCGCTTGGCAGGCCTAGTAACTTGTCGGCGAATGCCCACACCAGCGGAAAGTTGAAACGCCGCACCCAACCGTTACTTCCTGTCGCGCTCACGCACACGCTGCTGAACGGATCCAACCCCTCAACTCGATGAAAGGATCGCTCCCATGACACTGAAACCTCACATATTCGCCGCCACTGTCATCGCCTGCATATCTCTTGGCGCAAGCGCCGCGATTTCAGCAGACAGCATCCGTCTCAATGCACCACAGGCAGGCGCATCGTTGCGCGCGGGTGACATCGACATGACGGTCTACTACGTGGATCACGGAGACCATTTCGAAGTTGTTGCGACTTATGCGCTGTACAATGGTCCATATGATCCTGCCCGGCTGCGCATGGGCCTGTCGGACGGCGACAGCGTATCGTTTGGATTGCCTGGACAGACTGGATATCTCTATCGTTTCGCACGGAATCGCAGCTCCGTCGCCGTCAGCGCTGAGCCATCACATGCCATTGCCGATTAAGGCCATTGGCCAAACCTGACGCGAAAACTCTTTTGCGCCCGATATGCGTGATCGGCGGGAAACGCAGTCTTGAAGCAAGTCTTAAAAGAGCTTTGGAGCACTTTTGGACTTCCGAGGACGTTCCGAATTTGAGGAAGGAGTGAGCTGAGATGATCGAACTTGCGTTTATTGCCTGCCTCGCAGCTGCACCCACAACGTGCCGGGACGAAAGCCTTTTGTTCATTGACATCCCGCTCATGGTCTGCATGCGACGCGGACAGCTCGAACTGGCGTCCTGGGCGGAGAAACACCCCGGCTGGGTTGTACAGAAATGGTCCTGTCGAAGGCATGGCCCGACGCGAACCGAAGCCTAATCTACTCCAAGCCAAGCATTGATAGCTCGTCTCATATCTTGCCGCAGTCGCGGAATCTTTTATTTCAACGGCGGCAATATCCCGCAGACTGAGAGTTCAGCTGGCTTTCGATTTGCGCGCGCAGCGAACGGCAGGTTCGACGGGCCGCACTGCAGCGTTCCGAAGACACAACGAATGTCCGCAGTGGGCCGAGCGCTGGGGCAGGGTATTCTGCTGATCAATCAAGCCCAAGTCAGACACACTGTGCCGGTTTCCAGGTTACGAAGAGGCTCATTAGCTTTCTATTTTACGTCGACTTGAAGTGCTTGAACGATCGAAACACTCGAAAAGCGCAAAAATCTCAAGGTGTTGAATTCATTGGGGAGCGAGTCTCAATAATTCGGTCCCATTATTTACGTACTCCGACATCGCGTGTCGGATCTCTTTGATAGTGAGACAAGGGTTTCAACAAAATCAATCACTTAGAGATTTGAATTTCTGGGACTCTAAAATTCATGAATTTCTAGCTGAACACATCGGTAAGCAGCGCTTCGTTTAACACGCAGAGAGTGACCGCGAAGAGCCCCTTTTTGACGGATGCTGCGGGAAGCAGGAATGTCTGCATCGTGTGGCTTCTGTCCAATAAGAATTGCGGACAATGTGGCCTTGGTCGGAAGAACGCACCAGAAAGGTTGCTCAACGACAAAAAGGTCCGCTTTTTAGTCGTTGCCGAGGCCGCGGTGGTTCGACAAAAGAGTAAAGGTCGGCGTCAGCCGGTCAAACCTGCCGCCCGTAGCCCATCGGCAACCCGTTCAAAATCATCCGGACGCCGCCACATCGACCTGAACCCGCGGGCAAGGCTATCTACTGTGTCATCCTCAACCACAATACCTCGGCTTGTGAACTCATCGTGACGTTCGGTGACGAATTCTCGCAACGCGTCGGAGGCGTCTCGCTCTCGTCTGAGCTGCGCGTAAGACGCGGCGACAAAGGCAGTGGCCAGCGAGTTGAGCCGCGCTGCTCCCATCAGAAAACCAAGCGATGCTTCGAAGTTGCCGTTGAAGAATTCGACCTGCCCCATAATCCAGTCGATGGCAGGCGGATGCAGCGGGTCCAGCACCATAGCTTCCGAAACTACTTCGTGCGCCTTTTCGTGCAAGCCGAGCAGCAGGAAAGCATAGCCACACCAGGCCATCGACTCCGCCTCGCTGTCTATCATCGAAAGTGTCTTGTTGAATTGCGCCTCGGCCTCATCCCAAAGTCCAGCACAGAGATAAGCAAAACCAAGTTGGTCCTGAATGTAGACGTCCCGGTTGTCTAGTGCGACGCCCTTTCGGGCAATTTTCAACGTGTGCGTGGGTGCGTCAGCGTCCGCCAGCCCAAGCCACAAATCAATGACATATGTATCTGAAAGATACATGTAAGATCGCGCGATGGTCGGATCGAGTGCGACCGCTCGTTCCAACAACGCTCTCGCCTTAGCCGTATCTCGCGCGTTCAGACCGTCGCGTAACGCCTTGCCCTTTAGCATCAGTTCGTAGGCCTTCATCTGATCCGTTGGCTTCTGTGTCGAACGGTCGACGACATCGTGCTGGACCCTGCCCGGTAATACCGCCACGATGTTGCGAGCCACCTCATCTTGGACCGCCAGAACGTCTTCCAGTTCGTGGTCGTATCGATCCGACCAGATTTGAGTGCCCGTATGCGCGTCAGCGAGCTGTATCGAGATTCTCACGCGACTGCCGGCCTTCCGCACGCTGCCTTCAACGAGGTAATCTGCGCCGAGGGCCTCCGCGATTTTAGCCGGATCTGTGCCTTGTGTTCGGAACCTGAACGACGCGTTTCTGGAAACAACCTTAAGCGTCCGAAAACGCGATAAGCCCATAATGATGTCTTCCGCAATCCCGTCGCTAAAGAAGGCCTGCTCGGGGTCATCGCTCAAGCTGTGTAGTGGCAAGACCGCTATAGTGGCTTTACCTGATGATTCAGTCCGAGGCGGTTCCGCACATACTGCGCTTGACCCGCCTACACTCCAAGCACGTACCGGCTCGGCGACGTTCTTTACCTTGTGCTGGCCCGTGTCCACCCAAGCGACCGGTATGCGGCTCCCGACCACACGATAAACAGCGTCTGACACCAACACACCGCCGGGTGGGGCAAGCTGCTCCAACCTTGACGCAAGGTTCACACCAGAGCCAAAAACATCTCCGTCGCGCATGATAATGTCGCCAAGGTTTACTCCGATGCGAAAGCGGAGTGGGTCTGAGCCTGCCACCGGCGAATTTTGCCATTCGACGGCGCAGGACACGGCATCGACAGCGCTGTCGAAGCTGACGAGAAGGCCGTCGCCCATCTGTTTGATAATGTGACCATGATGTCGACCGACAAGCGGAGCAACAATATTGTCGATGAGTTCTGAAAGAACATCGAGCGTGCCAGTCTCGTCCCGCTCCATCCGGGCTGTGAAGCCGACAAGGTCAGCAATTAGGATAGCCGCCAGCTTTCGCTCCACGTGTTGTCCTCCTTTCTGTTTCATACTGGTCGCTATGTGTTTAGGCCATGCGAAAGTGAACAGGGGCGGTTTCTGATCTTGCTTGAAGTCTGTTTCATCTTTGGGAAGCGCTGCGATGCGTCTGCTTGAATAGCTCAGTGGGCAAACGGCCTTTTGTCTTCATCTTGCGAGAATTCATCGCCGCTTTGGGTTGTTGCCGTCCATTCGAGTTGAACACCAATAACGGTTATATCAAGTGAGCAGGCGTCCATCTGAAAAGGCTTTTCTCATATTCAGTAATTGAATTAGAAAGCCACTTCTGAAACACCTTTGCCGCTGGGCGAACTGGTCCAGGCAGCGTGACGAGGTGATATCCGATCTGCGGGATTGGATCATCGAATAGCGCCACGAGATCTCCAGATTTCAATTCATCAGAGATGAATGCCGGAACCGTCGCCCCGACACCATCACCCCGGCGGATTCCATCAAGCAGCATGTTGCCCGGCAAGCGAACAACTCTCCTATGGGCACCAGGTGGTACTCCAACCTTTTCCAACCACAGGTCAAATTCGACCGAAGCCTGTTCCTGAAGAAGAGTAAAGTCGAGCAATTCAATTGGGTCATTAAGCACTCGTTCCCCAATCAATTCTTTTGCAGCAACCACTGTCAGACAACCAGGTAGCAACATTTGCGAGACCAGTCCCGACCAGCGCCCGGTGCCGTACCGAATGGCTATGTCAATGCCCCCTGGTTTGAGGTCGACAGCCTGGATTGTTGAGTCGATCCGAAGTTCAATATCCGGGAACTCCTGAACAAACGCCGATAGACGCGGCATGAGGAATGCGCTTGAAAACATCGGTGTCGCACTGACCACCAGCGGGCGAACCGCCTCTGCACTTGATATGCTCTCGGTCAGGGACGCCATTGAGGCGAATGCTTCATGTAGACCCGCCGCTAAGAATTCTCCCTGTGCGGTCAGAGCGATACCGTGTCGCGTCCGAGTAACAAGCTGGGTTCCTAGATGCTGTTCCAGTCCTCGGATTTGTTGGCTGACCGCGGAATGGGTCACATTCAGCGCCGCTGCTGCGCGGGTCAAGTTTCTAAACTCTGCGGCGGCGGCAAAGGCTCTGAGAGACGTCAGTGAGGGTAGCGTTTGCCAATCCATTAGTTAGAAAATCTAACAATAAAGAAAGATTTACAACTACGCGATTTCTCGATTCTTACGCATGTTGACGTGGAACACCAATAACCAGAACAGGAGGAAACCATGGCAACGCTTGCGGTACTCGGATTGGGCAATATGGGTTCGGCGCTGGCGCATAGCCTGCTCAAAGCAGGTTACAGCGTCTGCATCTGGAATCGGACACCTGAAAAGACAAAGTCGTTTGCAAATGCAGGTGCAGTGATTTGCGTATCGCCGGAAGATGCTGTTGCAGCGTCCGATTTCGTCATCGTCTGTATCAAGAGCCACAAGGAAACCGCCGAATTGGTCAGTGGGCTAAGTGTATCTTTGGAAGGAAAAACAATCTGCGACATGAGCACCGGCGATACGTCCGATGCCGATTCATTAGTCTCATTCCTTAGCCAAAAAAACGCCGACTACATGCTGGGCATGATCAATGCATACCCTTCGGGCATTGGCAGCAGCGACACCACCATCCTTACCGTTGGCAGTGCCGGAACCTGGGATCGCTACGGCGAGGTCATAAGGTCTCTTGGGGGAAAGTCCGCCCAAGTCGGCGAGAAACCCGCAGCTCTTGCAGCGCTTTTTGCTGGTCTCTTCACTGTCCGGCAAGGGTTCATGTTCGGGATGATCTACGGCGCATTGGTTTGCCAGAAAGCTGGTGTTCCGATGCAGGTCTATGCCGATCAACTCCCTGCCACGATTAAATTGGTTAATGACTACCACGATCTCTTTGCCCGAACCGTTCCGACCGAGGACTATGACGACGCTGAAGCCTCGTTGAAAGTCTACGCATTGGCCCAGGAGGACGCTCTAAAGACTTGCCTATCTCTGCAAGCACCGGCTGACTTCATCCGAATTATGCATGACCGCACAAAAGCCGCGTGGGAGGGGGGATACGGAGACAAACAATTGACCTCTTTGGTCAAGCACATGACGGATGCCTGTTGATATCGAACGCTTACTGTCAAAATGGTCGTTCGACTTGGACAAACAATCGGCTGCAAAGTTGCGTACTTGGAATTGCGAAGCTTCGTCGCCAATGTCTGATTTGGGCTGGGATCGGTCATCCGGTTGGCCGCGCCCAGGCCTGCAAGGCCAACACCCGCTTGCCGCACCGCCGTAAGTCCGGAGAGAGCCCAAACTTCCGGATGCTGCGGATCGCACCAATGTCTCCGAAAAGTGAAATCCGACATTGGCAGTTTGGAAGGATAGCCCACACTCGCCGCTTGCATCTAAACTCGAAACCGTTGGCTGGACAAAATAAGCTTGCGCAGCAATCAGGCAATACGTGGTAAATTCATTCTAGATCTTGAGTTCGTTCAGTTGACCAAGAATAGCCTTTTGGTCCTGGGCTATACGAGGATGACCGTTCGCCAGCGTCCTGCCGATATATATCGGATGGCGCAAAATGCTTGGGTTCTGCTGTTCGCTGCCCGCCTCGCTGACATCGGCCTTCGGCAATATATTACAGTTGCTACGACTTTCGAATTCGTCTCGCAAGCTCATCTCGCCAACGCAGCCTCGATAACGCAGGCCAGGCCGAGACACTGGCGATCCCCACCTGCGGACGCCGCGACATCGATACCGATTGGCAGCTTGCCTTGCATTTGCGGTAAGGGAATCGAGCAAGCTGTCAGTCCATAGGCGTTTGCCACTCGTGTTAAACTCAGAACCTGGCCGGTAAAGGAGACTGCGGTGGCAGGCGTCAAGACGTCCTCGACGAGCGGTGCGGTGACCGGCGTCGTTGGATAGACTAGGCCTGCAAGGTCTTGCATGCGTTCCTGCACGTCGGTAACCAAGCGACCCAGAAAAACGGTGAGCGATCCGATGTCGCCATCTGCAACGATGCGACCCGGACCCAACCTATGCATTGCCACCGGGTCGATCTGATCCGCTTCGACTGCGATCAGCTCTGCGCCAAGTGTCGTGGTCAGTTCTGCAGGGATCAGCCCGGCAAAAACCTGCGAGATTAGCGCAATTTCGTCTCTGTTCGGCCAGTCGAGTGACACGATCTTGGCGCCTGCGCCTGCCAGCCGCGACAGCGCGGCGGTGTAGGCCTCCGCCACCTCGGACTCCAACCCGCGAAAAAAGTCGTCATGTGGTTTTCCAAGCCGGCACGTGTCGAGCGAAACCTCAACCCTGTCCGCGCCGCCTTGTCCGCCGTTGAGGCAATCGTAGGCAAGCTGGGCATCACGACAGTTGACGGTGAATATCCCAGGGCTGTCGAGCCGCGCGCAAAGTGGAAACACACCCTCTAAAGAGACGGAGCCGGCAGTGAATTTGTGTCCGGTCAGCCCGCAAAGTGATGCGGGCGCGCGCACCGAGCCGCCCGTGTCTGATCCTATTGACAGAGGGCAATAGCCGGCCGCGACCGCGATTGCAGAGCCATTACTGGATCCACCGGGGCTGCGTTGGCGAACCGGATCCGCCGGGTTCCACGGAGTTGGATGGCTGACATTCTGTGCGCCTGCCGCGAATTCGATAGTTCGGCATTTCCCAAGGATCACAGCCCCGGCAGCTTGCAGCCGGTCAATGAACGGACCCTGGGGGCCAATGGCATGGGATACGTCCAACCTGCTACCAGCGCGGGTCGGCATGCCATCGACTGCGAACAGATCCTTTACGCCAACGGGTATCCCCATCAGCGGTCCGAGATCTTGCCCGTCCGCCAGCAAAGCGTCACATCGCGAGGCCTGTTCAAGCGCAGCCTCGGCAGCGACGTGGACGAAGGCCTGCATCTGTTCATCATGAGTTGCGATCCGCTGAAGCGCCCGCTCGGTAGCGGCCAATGCCGTGTCTTCACCACTTCGCAAACGCTCTGCGAACTTCTCGATTCCGTCCGCCCATTCAGTCTCGCGCCAATGCGGTGTCACAACAGGATCAGACTGATCTGTGGCACGAAGGCCAGGACCAGCAGCGCAAGGATCATGGAGCCGAGGAATGGCATGACGGCGATAGAAAGATGCTCAATGGAAATCTGCCCGATCGAGCAGCCGACGAAGAGGTTCACGCCCACTGGCGGGGTTAGGAAGCCAATGGCGATTGACACGATCATCACGATGCCGAAATGGATCGGATCGATGCCTACTTCCCGCACCACTGGCAGAAGCAAGGGCGTCAGGATCAGGATGTTGGCAAGCGCATCCATGAAGGTGCCCACCACCAGAAGAAGGATGATTATCAGGACGAGCAGAACATAGCGGTTGTCCGAGATCGAGGTCATCAGATCGACCATCATGTCCGGCACGCTGTTGAACAAGAGGATCTGTCCAAGCGCCGTCGCCGTTGCAACAAGGAAGAAGATCGATGCCGTAGTCAGCACTGTTGACCTGAGGATTTCCCAGATCTCACGGAACCCGATGGCCCGCAGAACAACGGTTTCGACAAAAAGCGCGTAGGCCACAGCGCTTACGCCCGCCTCGGTCGGGGTCATGATACCGCCGTAGATACCGCCAAGCACGATGATCGGCACCATCAGCGCGTGGATGGAGCCAATGAATGATTGCCCGACCTCGCCGATCGGCGCGCGTTCACGCGTCGTCGTATAGCCGCGACGCTTGGCGATGACATAGGCGCAAAGCATCAGGGATATGCCGACAAACACACCCGGCAGAATCCCCGCGATAAAGAGGTCACCGACCGACAAGCCTGCCGTCGTGCCGTAGATGATCAGCGGCACGCTGGGCGGGATCATAACTCCCAGACAGCCCGCCGACGTGTTGACCGCCGTCGCATAACCGGTGTCGTAGCCCTCTTCCTTCATCTTGGGCACCATGATACCGCCGACGGCTGCCACGGTGGCGGGCGACGATCCTGAGAGCGCTCCGAAAAAGAGGCTTGTCAGAACCGAGATATGCGCCGTGCCCCCCGTGATATGCCCCACAAGGCTGCGTGAAAGCGCCAGCAGGCGTTCAGCCATGCTGCCCTTTTGCATGATCTCGCCTGCCATGACAAAGAACGGCACCGCGAGCAGAGGGAAACTGTCGAGGGAAGTGACAAGTTTCTGCACTAGAAAAATCGATGGAATACCATCGATGAGCATCCCCACGACCACACTGAGCCCGATGGCAACTCCGATGGGTGCACCTAAGACCAGCAGTAGGAAGAGGGTGATGAAGATAAGTGCAATTGTCACGGCGCTGTTTCCAAATGTTGGGGCGAATTAGATTGACGAAATGTCTGAGGTTTCGATTTTTTGCCCGGTAAAGAGTGCGTAAAGGTTTTGCAGGCAACGGATGGACATCAGCGCCATTCCAAGGGGCAAGGCCATGTAGACCCAGTAGATTGGCACTTCCAGTGCCGGCGCTTCCTGGCCCGTACGCATCAGGAAGAAGATCATGCTTATCCCCCATACTACGACAAAACCGCAGAAGATCAGGGTCGCGACCTGCGCAAAGACATCCAGCGCGAATCGCATGCGTCGACCGGAAAACTCGGACAAAGCGGTGACGCGTAGATGCCTGTCTGAGCGCATCGCGAGGCTACAGCCGACCCAGACGGACCAGATGAAGAGAAAACGTCCTAACTCCTCCGACCAAACGAGCGAAGAGCCGAGCAAGTACCGGTTGAACACCTGCATGCCGATGATGACGACCATGACCCCCATGCAGATGAAGGAAATAAACTCCTCAATACGTGTCAGCATCCCGACCGCTCCCTTGTGTATTCGGATGAGTGCGCCAGCAGCGTATCGGCTCCGCCGGCGCGCACTTCTTCATGACCGACGACTTACATGCCGGCGTCCGAAATCGTGTTCTGCGCTTTCTCGATCAGATCGGCACCGATTTCGGATTCAAAATCGGCAAGTACCGACTGCGAGGCTTCTTGGAACTTGGCGCGTTCTTCTGCGCTGAGTTCGACAATGGTCATGCCCTTATCGGCCATCTTCACCAAGATATCGGCTTCGTTTTCCCGAATTTTGCCGCGCTGGAAGACCTGCATTTCGGCAAAGGCCGTTTCGATCAGTTCCTGATGCTCGGGAGAGAGGCCCATCCACCAGATCTGCGAGCCCATCACCAGATGCGGGCTATAGAGTGAGCCGACAAGCGTCAGGTTATCCGTCACTTCGTGAAAGTTGTTGGCCCATGCGAGGTTCAGGTCGATGTCGATCCCGTCAACCGTCTGCTGCTGAAGCGCCGTGTAGACTTCACTCCACGCAATCGGCGTCGGGTTTGCACCCAGCGACTGCAAAGTCGCGATATGTGCCTTGGACGGCGTCGAGCGGATCTTCATCCCCTCCATGTCAGCTAGCGTCTCAACCGAGCGGGTGCTGTTGAAGTTATGTCGGAAACCGATCTCAATATAACCCATGCCAAGGATACCCGTGGGCTCCAATGCGCGCGCTGCCGTCTTGCCAATCTCACCGTCTGTGATCAGATCCGCAGCCTCGTAGCTCGGGATAAGAAATGGCATGTCGAAAATCAGAAAGTCCTTGGAGAATGGCGCCAGGTTCGGTGTTGAGGCCGAGCCCATCTGCAAGAGACCGCTTTGCAATCCCTGGACGACGCTATCGAAGTTGCCGAATTTTGAACTGTCGAAGATCGTAACTTCGATCTCGCCATTGGACCGCTCTTCGACCAGCTTCTTAAAGAACTCAAAACCTTGTCCCATCGGGTGGTCCGGCACATTCGGATGCGCCAGTTTGATCTCGACGTCTGCGGCTAATGCGCCCAAGGGCAGGGCCGTGGCGAGCGCGAGAGTGGCACCGGCCAATGTGGCTCTTAGGTTCAGTCTCTGCGTTGTCATTTAGGTTTCCTTTCGCTTTCAGTTGGTGGCATGGCGCCGGATAGGACGCCCCGTTCTTGGGAGAGTTCGCTAAATCGGGTTGGCATTGAAGGCATTGGGATAGGCGAAGATCGCAGAACTGCCGCCTGTATGCAGGAAGACGACGTTTCTTAGTCCTGCGAAGTGGCCCTTGCGCGCGAGATCGAGCAGTCCATCAATCGCCTTGCCCGAATAGACCGGATCGAAAAGTAGCCCCTCAAGGCCCGCCAGCGTCTGTACCGCTTCAACCATGCCCCGGGTCGGTATCCCGTAGCCTTCACCCACATAGTCGCAATTTGCCTGCACGCGGGCCCGGTCCAGAGGCACTTCATTGCCGAGGAGGTTCAGCGTCTTCAGGGCCAGGTCATACACCATCTGTTCTTGCTTCTCACGCGGGGAGCGCGTCCCGATCCCAAGAAGGGGAATCTCGCTTTCGATAATGTGAAGACCCGCAACCATTCCTGCATGCGTGCCTGAGCTGCCAGTTGGCTGCACAATCATGTCGATCTCCAATCCCGTCGCGCCAGCTTGGGACAAGAGCTCGTGTGCGCATTCGACATAGCCGAGCGCACCGATTGCGTTGGAACCGCCACCCGGAATAACGTAGACTGACTCGCCCTGAGCACGCAGATCGTCGGCAACGCGTTCCATTTCGGCCGGCATGTCAGTGCCACCCGGGAGTTTTCTTAGCTTACCTCCGGCCAGACGGCTGAGAAGAACATTGCCGTTCGCATTGTAAGATGGGTCATCGGACCCTGTGCGGTCCTCCAAAAGAATGTGACAGGTCATACCCAGCTTTGCTGCTGCGGCGGCGGACTGTCGCGTATGGTTTGACTGGGTTGCGCCTTGTGTGACGATGGCCGTTGCTCCTGCCGCTTTCGCTTCCGCCATGAGATAATCTAGCTTGCGAGCCTTGTTGCCGCCTGTCGCTAATCCGGTGCAATCGTCCCTCTTGATCCAAAAGCGCGGTCCGCCAAGAGCTTCGCTAAGGCGATCCATGGGCTCCAACGGTGTCGGAAGATGGGCGAGCCGCAGTTTGGGATGGCGCCGAAGTGCGGCGGCAAGAGCGTCCATCTGTGGCTTTGCAATCAAATCTGTTTCGCTCATATTGATCACCCCTACTGGATTGGACTTTGGCTTAGCGTCGGCAGTAAATCATGATGTGGCAAATGCCGAATTTGCAAACTGCTATGCCGAATGGTATGAGCAAGAATGAATTTGAAGCTCCTTGAAGATGCTATCGCGCTGATCGAATGTGGCTCGCTGAGTTTGGCTGCAGTGCGCAGAAACGTAACGCAACCAGCGTTTTCGCGCCGAATACGAGCTCTTGAGGACTGGGTTGGCGAACCGCTTTTGAAGCGAGGTAGTAACAAAATCGAATTGTCTGAAGCGTTGTTGGCCGCCGAACCGGAAATTCGTGCGTTGATCACTCGCGCAAAAAAATTACGCGTTCTTTTGACGCCCGAGGGCCAAAGGCAGTTAACCGTAGTGATCGCGACTCAGCATGCCCTGGGAGCCGATGAGTTCCCGCGGGTTTTTGGTCTGCTAGCGGACAAGCGTCCCGAAGTGGCCTGGCGGGTACGTACGCTCAACCGTGAAGATTGCGTCGCGCTCTTTCTACGAGGCGATGCCGATCTGCTTTTGTGCTATGAGGCCAAGGGCTTTCCGTCGCTGCCGTTCGATGAAACTGTCCGACGCCAAGTAATTGGGGTCGACACTCTGATCCCAGTGATTGGTGGCGATCTTCGTGGCATTGTGCGGGAAGACAAGACACTTGGCGCCAAGGTTCCGGTTTTGTCCTATCCGAGGGAAAGCCACTTCGGGGCACTTCTGGAGCAAACCGGGCTGTCCGATGCGCTTGTGCAAAGCTCGACTTCCGAGCGCGAGGTCGAATCCGCCTATTCGGTCTTGCTGAGGGAACTTGTCTTACGCGGGTCCGGGGTGGCGTGGTTGCCACACACGATGTGCCACAAGGAGATAGAGACGGGCAGTCTAGTATCCCTGGCCGACGCCTACAGTTCGGTCCCGCTAGAGATTACCCTGTTCGCGCTCGACACTCACAGGACGGCAATGAGCCTCTTTAAGGACATCTCACTTCCAGTATCAACGTGATCGCATTCAAGAGATGCAGTTAAGTTGCAAGCCTTTGCCTGCCCAGTTCCGCAGCGTCCAAGTCCATGGGCTGCCTCAAATACTGCAGTTGGTGGCAAGTTCCCAGACTGGCAGCTCCATTCCGGCGCCGAAATCCATCTGCAAAACTGGACTTCAGAGCCGATTCTGACTTAATCTGGATCCAATCCACCGGAGGCCGGGAACGCATGGCAATTGTACCATGACTCCTTTGGCGACAATGAGATTGAAATAGGTGACGCCCTAAACGCGTCGTTCAAGAAGAACTTCCAGCATATCACTCCTGTCAACGCACTGGGGACTTTCCGCATTCTTAAGGACTTCAACCGCGAGGCCGATGCGAGAGAGCTGGTTGACCTCTACGTCGCTGGTCGGGACGAGGGGAAGGCCTTCTTCGATCTAGACCAAAATCATTTCATTGAGGGTGAGATCGACCCATATTTTCGTGCCAAGTTCGACGAAAAGCACGATGAGCTTTCTGAAGTTCTCGACTTTAAGAATACGCTTCTGTCGGTTGGCGATAGTTGGAACTCTGAACGCCTTGCTTTCCTCGCCGATGCGCCCATCGAAAAATACTATGAGACATTCAAAGGGAGTTAAGGCGAAGAGCTAAGGAAACTATTAGCAAACGCAACAAGCTTTCAGCGCATTGTTAACCCATCAGACGAAATGTCTCGAGGCACCCAAAAAACGATGGATGCGCTCGAGCAAATCGGACAGGAATCAAGGATAGTCGCCGCGTACTCTACATCTGCGGATCTGGTGACCCAATCGAGGTGCAGTTTGGGTTCACAGCCGCCGAATGCCAGCGGGGCACGCAGCCTGGCCAAGGCGTCACAGAAGCGGCGAAGCCAACAGGTTTCTATGTGCCGCAGGGCATACATTAAGTCAAAGTCTCTACGGAGTTTTTCCCCCATCGGCCTGAAGATCGATCAATGCAAATTAATTCGAATTCACAATGCTTCGGGCCAAAACGGCCAAATCGACAACCTCATCGGCGCGGCACTCCCGATCCGAAGTCAGTGTGGCTTGCACCCAAGTGCAAGCTCCGTGCGACGAATCTGGGCAGATATTGCGAACCAATACGGTCAGCCCATGCTCGGGTATATTGGCAACACAGGTACCATCGGGCAGCCGGGCACTCACTTCAATACCGTCTACTGACAATATCTCACACAGATCAGGTGTCACAGCACTCTCAGCGGACACAAAGCAGTTCCAGCTGCCTGGATAGATGTGATAGTTCGCCGCAAAGCCTGCACGGGTAAAATAACCGTATGTGTCATTCTGCCAATCTGTGGTGAAGCCTTGCGCTTCAAAGCTCTCCCGTAAGCTCGCAGCGGTCGTCCTTCCAGACGCGCAGGTCGCATTGAAAACCGCGACGATATCAACCGATCCTGAAGGGGTAGCGGCTTTGGCATCTGGTGCCTCGGCTATGACGGGACCAGTTAGTCCGATTGGTAGCAAGAGAAAGAGAGTCTTGAGCGCTGTTCGCCCGATCATCGGTCCAACCTGTTTTTTACGAGTCCTAAGACGGCGGAGAGCTGTCGCATGGTGGCGTTTACATTCGGTTTTGAATGCGGATATGCCTTCGATCTTTATCAACAACATACGAAAATTTGGCTGCGAAAGGCAACTTTCCAACCAGGCACATCCGTTCATCTCGTTTGTCGGGGTGTCCCGCTTATTACTTGTTCCAAAGCAAAGTACTTAATGGCGGCCAAGTCCGGAACCAGTCCTTCGTCCAAAGGGAAGCGTAGCAACTTGAAGAGCCCAACCCGTAAGTTTGATTTTCTCGCTGCGTGCGCTCGCAGCACAGGTTTTTCCGCACAAGCATCCTCCTGAGCACTGCAATGCAGCAGCAGGTGCGGCCATTTGCGCCCAACGCAGCGAGATTTCGTCAGGTAAAGAGCAACGCGCGGACTTTCTCTATGTACTCAACCGAACACCGGGGCGGATCACTTGGAAAGACCATCCGCCGAGGCTTAAGACTGGAAGATGACCTGCGCGACATGACCAGGTCAATCATCTGGGGGGGCGTCATCCGACCAGGTAGGCGGGTGCCACGGTGGCGCGGACGCTGAGTTTTCCAGGGTCTGGTTGAACCTGGCTTTTGCAGTCCAGAGAGTGTTGCGGAGGACGAAGGCCAGGCCCACGGCATCTTGGCCCTTGATTGCGTGTATCACATTGTCGATATCGCGGATCACGTCGGACACGGTTTCCGCCCAAACAATCTCGGGCAGCTTGACGTTCCACATTCGTGCGGTGTCGTAGAATAGCCTGATCTGAATATCCCGCAGATATTCGTTTCTGATCAGGTTTAGCGCGCCGATGAAATAGACGTTGTTGACCTGTGCAAAGCCGATCACGTCCCCCTCTTCCAGGCTTAGAAACCGATCACGACACTCCGCGAAGAAAGCTGGCGCATCGGCTGGGAACGGACTCACGAAATACGGGCCTGACTGCGCGAGCAGCAACATGCGAACGTCATAGGCCGCGAAGAAATCTTCTGCCTGGATCTCCGTCACCAATGCGCCGACGCCATGCCTGATCTCAAGCAGCCGCGCCTCCTCGAGCCGGGCAAAGGCGCGACGGATCGGCGAGCGGCTCACACCGAACTCCTCGGCCAGTTCCCCCTCTCGCAAAGTCGTGCCGGGCGGGTAGCGATTGGTGAGGATCCGTTCGCGGACCGTTTCGTGGATCCGCTCGGCGCGGGTCTGGCTATCAGTTGTACCGGCCCCGTTTTGTTTCATCACTCCTCCTTTGGGCTGTTGACGCGGATTTCGAGCAATCTAGCGGGGCGGCCCGCCAGCATCTATATCTTGAGCGTAACTCCGGAGAGTTGACAGATTTAGATATAGAGATATACATCTGGTCTAGAATAGGTAAGAATATTGCAATTTACCACCGGTTTGTGTATAGTTGGATACAACTATACAAAAGATTAATATATCGTATCACGTAATCTTAAGCGGAGCCTTTGAATGAGACCCTGCTGCAACCTGCTTTATGAGTGTTGTGTAGGCAACAAGCAGCAAAACACGCATTCTCGTCCACTCGGCCCCAAAGCTTGAGACACACCCCTGTAAAGTGAAGCCGAAATCGGCGTCGGGATCTTGATCGTAACGTGATGATTTCTGGAGAAACGGCAGATGCGCCTGGATGTTGAAGAGTACCATGAGCTTGCACGCCCCTTCTTTGGGGTGTCGCTACAAACACCCCTTGATGCATTTTTTGTCGACGTGGCATTCTACCATCACGATCGACTGGTCATGACGGAAGTAGAATTCTCCAACCAAAAGATCTGGAGGAAGCCCCATCATATCAGGCAATTCGACACGAACATACTTCTGGTCGAAACCTATAAAGGCGGATCGTGCCGGGGACTGATTGATGATGAGACCACCTTCGTAGACGCAAACAGCATCCACATCATGGATTGGTCAAGAGACTATACAGCACTCATGCAAGACGCAGCCGTGGTCGGGCTCCAAATCCCTCACGCCCTCGTCGGTTACGATCCATCGCGGCACCCTGCCTACCTCTCACTCCCGCTCAAAACGCCGCGCGGACGACTTCTGGCCTTCACTCTTGATTTGCTGGTCGGGCAAATGCGGGATGGAGAAACCAGGGACGTCGAACATCTCGCGTCGGCGATGCTTGCTCAAATGCGGAGTCTTATCCTCAGCGATGGGGAGGAATATTGGGAGGACAGCAGCGAGAAGAGTCGGCGGTCAATCATCGAGAGCTTCGTACAAAAAAACATCGCTCGTAGCGATCTGTCACCGGATCGGATTTGTCGCGAACTTGGTATGTCGCGGGCAACGCTTTACCGCACGTTCGGAAAGAATGGTATCGACCACTACATCAGGGAACAGAGATTGGAGAATTGCTGCAATGATCTGCTTCGTTCCCCCAATATCCATGGAGCCGTTCATCGCGTCGCGGAGCGATGGGGTTTTTACGATGCATCGAACTTCAGGCGCAGTTTTCGCGCCAAGTTCGGAGTTTCGCCTTCGGAATGCCTGAGTGACGACACTCTAAGGAGCAGAGGTGGGCAGGTTTATCATCCTGTTCTAGACTGGATGCGCAAGCCTGGCGAAACAATTCACTGAGGCGCAACGCAAGATGTAGCGATCGCCTATTCTCGAACATCCAGGCTACATCAGGGTTCTTTGTACGCGATCATGGGATTCGATCCGATCGAGTTTTGCAAAAAAGGTTCTCAAACTTCCCTATAATTTTGCGGCTATTGAAGTCATCCGCGACGTTCGGAAAACCGTTGTCATGTTTCTGCCGGGCAGACATATCCGGTGCGGCGATGGCTCCCAAGGCCTGCTGTCACCCAATGAGACGCAGTGACCATATTATTCGAGGCGCTCAGACCAAGAAGCGTCGATAAGTCTTTGTTAAAATTGGTATCAGGACCAGCCCAAATACTGCACGGGCGCGCTGGTTCTGACCACTGCGCCTTAGCGCGCGCTTGGTCGCGGCGAAGCCGCCTGTCTGAATGAAGACCCAAGCGGAGATGACCCCATGTCTGGTAATTGCAAGTGGTTTCGGATGATCTGGAAGCTTGAATTGGCGGCGATGTGTCACCTCTTGATGCTCGTTTCTTATCTGCTGTCGCAGACGAGCGCAGAGGCTGGACCAGTTAACTTCACGCAGGGCACCGGTACCACCTATACCTGCAAGGGGGATCAATCGGGCGGGATTGTATTGGGAACCGACGTGCCTACCGGCACGACAGACCTGACAGTATCGGGCCTGACAAGCAACTTGGGTGGCCTCACCGGCCCGAGTCGACATGTCATCAAAAACCCGACAAATCTCAATTTCGACATTGATACTGGGACCCGTAACCTCACGGCCCTAGTCGACCTATCGCTCAAATGGACTGGCGATTGCAATAATGAACCGGTCGTTTCATTCAATCTGACTACGCCAGAGATTTCTGAAGAAGCGCAGCCTTTTGAGGTGGCCACGATCGGGCTAGGACACCCCGAAAAACACCCGCTGGCCGGCCATGCGATCGACGCAACGCTGAGAGCGCTGGCGGAAAGCGGTACATTCCAATCCCAAGTGGGGATGGCATTCGGAGCAACTGGCGGTCCAGGCACCAGTCAAAGAATTAAATTCAACACCGGTACGGCGGGTAACATCAGTTTGACCGCCTCCCCACCCATCGTGCTGGGAGCTCGCGGTTTAGGGGGGCAGGAAAAAAGACTGTCGCTCATTAGAGCCTTCGGCCTTTAATCTTGGACATGGCCGGCAGCTATGAAGCAGTTCCAACACTCTTCTGATGAGAATAGATTGCAGATTTCTGTGAGGGCGTCGAACATGTCTATGAATGTTCGGACGTCGATCCGTCGCAGCTGCGCCTTGAGTTTCGAGAACGCCATCTCAATCGAGTTCGGGTCGGGGCTGTAGCGCGGCAAGAAGAGGAACCAACACCCCACATTTCGCAGGGTTTTGGCCACGGCAGCGTTCTTCTGCGTGGCGAGGTTGTCCAAGATGATGACTGTTCCTCGCTCAAGCTCCGGGACCAGCACCTGTCCGAAGTAGGCCGCAAAGGATTCGCCATCTTGTACTGGCAGGTGAATGTCCGCATTCGCCGACAGGCGTCGCTCCTTTGATGAGTTGCCCATTGAAGGCGCCATTGGTTCGAGCGTCAATGGGGGCGGCGCAATCAAGGCATCTGCGCAAGGGCCGTGAGAGAGGTCTGTGTTCTCCATGATCCAAGGGGGCATCCATTACGGCCAAAAAGCCCGCAATGAGACGCAGTGACCACAATATTCGAGACGCTCAGACCAAGAAGCATCGATAAGTCTTTGTTAAAATTGATGTCAGAACCAGTCCAATAACTGAACGGGCATTCTGGTTCTGACCACTGCGCCTTAGTGCGCGCTTGGTCGTGGCGAAGCCGCCTGCCCGGAACGAAGACCAAAGCGGAGATGGCCCCATGTCTGGTAATTGCAAGTGGTTTCGGATGACCCGGAAGCTAGAATTAGCGACGATTTGTCATGTCTCGGCCTTGGTCGTTTATCCGCTGTCGCAGACGGGTGCAGAGGCCGGACCAGCCAACTGCACGCAGGGCAGCAGTCCGACCAGCTATACCTGCAAGGGAAACCAATCTGGCGGGATTATATTGGGAACCGACGTGCCCATCGGCACGACCGACCTGACAGTATCCAATCTGACAAGCAACTTGGGTGGCCTTACCGGTCCGAGTCGATATGTCATCAAAAACCCGACAGATCTCAATTTCAACATTGATACTGGGACCCATAACCTCACGGGCGCGGTCGACTTAAATTTCGAATGGACTGGCGATAGCAAAAGTGAGCCGGTCGTCTCATTCAATCTGGCTACCCCTGAGATTTCTGAAGAAGCGCTGTCATTTGAGGTGGACACGATCGGGCAGAATACACCCGGCCCAGATTCGTATACCGGCTACTCGATCGACGCAACGCTGGGTGCGCCGACGGAAAACGGAACCTTACAATCACAAGTGGGGATTGCATTCGAAGCAACTGGTGGTCCAACCACCAGTCAAAGGAATGAATTCAATGCGGGCACGGCGGGTAACATCAGTTTAACCGCCTCCACCCCTATCGTGCTGGGAGCTCCCGGTTTAGGTGGGTTAGATGAAGGATTGTCTCTAGATAGCACCGGTGGCCTCATGAGGAGCGCACAAACTTCGACGCGCGGCGGGCACGGTGGAATTGTAACGCTGCGTACGGAAGACGGTGCCTCTTTCACAATCCATAGGAACAATCTGGGTCTAACTCCCGGCCTCAGCCTTAGGAGCTCCGGAGGTCAAGTAGCAACCGCGGGGGAAGGTGGTGCAGGAGGCATCGCTGCGCCCGTCACGATTGATGACGCCACCATTACTGTGACAACCCAGTCAGATCAATCGCATGGTATTTCGGCGTCAAGCATTGGGCTGGCAAGCCAAAAATCTGTTTCGAAGATGGCGGGGGGGGAAGGCGGCACCGTACATGTAAGCGGTACACTTAACGTTACGACATCCGGTGAGGATGCAGATGGGATTGTGGCAGTCAGCATGGGGGGTCAAGGTGGAACGTCTGGCAGCCCGGGTGGCGATGCCGGCAATGTGACGGCCGATCTGTCAAACACCAGCACAGTGACAACATCCGGGACCAGCGCGGTCGGGTTGGCAGCCCAGTCCATAGGCGGACGGGGTGGCAATGCGCCCCCGGCAAAGGGCGTTGTCGCATTTGCCGCAGCGGGCGGCGGCGGTGGAAAGAGCAAGGGCATCGATTTGACAAACGAAGGTACGATCAGCACCAAAGGCGACGCGTCTATGGGCATCCTGGCCCATGCGCTTGGCGGCGGCGGCGGCGCTGGTGGAGATGCCTTTGGGGCCTTTTATACAACATCGGGCCAAGGTGGCGTTGGCGGCGCCGCTGAGTCGGTTATCGTTACGAATACAGGGACCATTGAAACCCAGGGCCATGCATCCACTGCGATTGAGGCGCAATCGATCGGCGGCGGTGGCGGTTCCGGTGGGGTGGCAAAAACGGCCTTAGGCGCGGCTGTAGGAGGCGGCGGCGGTGGTGGCGGCCATGGTGGCAACGTGGTGGTCAACCATGTGGGTACAATTGTGACCGGCGAAGCGGCAGCGGCTGATCCAAATTCGGTGAGTGCCGCTTCGGAAGCCGGGTGCCCTTCGGGATGCTCGCGCGGGATTCTGGCACAGTCCATCGGCGGCGGTGGCGGCAATGGCGGCAGCAGCGAAGGATGGTTCTCTGTCGGAGGCAAGGGTGGAGACGGCAGCGTTCAATCCGGAGAGGTCTCTGTCAACCTTGGCAATCTCGAGTTTGGCTCGACAATCACCACGCATCTGTCCGATTCAGACGGGGTCACGGCGCATTCCATTGGTGGCGGTGGCGGCAATGGCGGCAATGCAGTCGCAATTGGTGAACTTGTCGCGGTTGGCGTCGGTGGGCGCGGCAAAACCGGCGGTTCCGGCGGCGAGGTTGAAGTCACCATGTCGCATAGCGAGGTTGTGACCCATGGGGACAGATCTCACGGTCTTAATGCACAATCAATTGGTGGCGGCGGCGGCAATGGCGGTTTCGCTGTCGCGGCCGCAGCCGGCGTTGGCGGTGCCGCATCCATCGCTGTCGGCGGTGGCGCGGGAGGTGGCGGCGAAGGTCAGTCCGTGACCATAACGGCGATCGATGAAGGCAATTCCATATCGACCTCGGGGATGGATTCCTTTGGCATGCTCGCACAATCGATTGGCGGCGGTGGTGGCAACGGTGGTTTTGCTGTGAGCGCTAGCGCCGATATTGGCTTTGCCAGCGCAGCCATTGGCATTGGCGGGGCTGGCGGACCGGGCGGATTCACCAATCCTGTAATGGTCGAGAGCGACGCCACCATCACGACCGAGGGCGACCGTTCGTCAGGCCTAGTTGCACAGGCGATTGGCGGCGGCGGCGGCAATGGTGGATTCGCGCTATCGGGCTCCGCGAGCATTGGCATAGAAGGAACAGCAGCGGTTTCAACTGCTGTCGGCGGCAGCGGCAGCGGCGGCGGTGGCGGTGCCGAGGTCGATGTGACCAGTCGCGGTGCGATTTCCACAGGTGGCGATCACGCTGTCGGGCTTCTGGCCCAATCGATCGGCGGAGGCGGAGGCAGTGGCGGCAGCGGCATCGCAGTCAATTTGACCGTTAGCGAAGGCTCGAATGGGATTTCGGTCGGAGTCGGCGGCAGCGGGAAGAAAGCTGGTAATGGTAACGTCGTAAATGTCACCAGCACCGAGTTGATTCAGACAGGTGGCGTGAACGCAGATGGCATTGTCGCCCAGTCCATCGGCGGCAGCGGCGGCAATGGCGGCAGTGCGATCGCTGGGTCAGCGACGGTTTCCGGCCAGAGCACCGGCGTCAACGTCGCAGTCGGAGGGCGGGGTGCGAACGGAGGCATTGGTAGTGCCGTTACGGTGAATGCCAATGGTGGCGTTCAGACAACGGCTGTCATGTCGGATGCGATTGTCGCACAGTCAATTGGCGGCAGCGGCGGCAATGGCGGTATGGCCGCGGCCGGGAATTTCAACCTCGGCGAAGACAGTAATACAGTTAACGTTGCCATCGGCGGCAAAGCCGCCTCCGGCTCGAGTGCGGGCGCGGTTACTGTTTCCACAGCAAGCGGCGAGAAAATCATCGCATCAGGCGACGCGGCCAAGGGCATTATCGCGCAATCCATCGCTGGCGGCGGTGGCAATGGCGGAATGGCGGCAACCGGCTCTTTCACCAATGCGACCGGATCGACCGACGTGCAATTCGGGTTTGGCGGCAGCGGCGGCGGTGGTGGCGCAAGCAAAGCCGTCATCGTAAACAGCGCCAGCGCCATCACGGTGGGAACGACCGGTGCGTACAGCACGGATGTCATTTCGGCGCAACAGGGCGGCAACGCAATCATCGCGCAATCCATAGCGGGTGGCGGCGGGTCAGGCGGAGTGTCGGCCTCCGCAACCAAGGACAAAAGCGATCCCGAAAAGGGCAATCAGGGCGGTCGTTCCCTGGAAGTGAATATTGGCGGCAAAGGTGGTGCGGGCGGCACGACATCTACCGTCTCGGTCACGGTATCCGGCGCGACAACGACGCTTGGGCACCTCTCTGACGCGATTGTTGCACAATCGATCAGCGGCGCAGGCGGCTCAGGTGGCGGTTCGCTCAACTATGAGGACGCCAACAAGGAGTCGAAGGATATCAGCTTGTCGATCGGTGGCCAAGGCGGCGGCAGTTCATCGGGCGAAAGCGCGACGGTCAAACTGGCCTCCGGCGGTCACGTTACGGCCTCCGGAGCCGGATCGCGTGGCGTGCTTGTGCAATCAATCGGTGGCAACGGCGGCGCTGGCGGGTCGAACCATTTCGGCGCCAAAGACGGTAGCGCGCCGGGCGACGCGCTCAATATCGGTATCGGCGGCAAAGCAGATAAAGCCTCTCATGGCGGGATGGTGCAGTTTTCACTTGAAGCAGGCGCTTCGGTCACAACCGGCAGTACATTGGCCAGCTCACCTGACGATGGCAACCACTTCACGGGCCACGCAGTTGTTGCACAATCAATCGGTGGCAGCGGCGGTATCGGCGGTGCCGGGATGACCGGAAACGTTCAGACAGAGGGTGGCGACAATTCAGTGGCGGCCAATGTAGACTTTGGCGGCGCGGGAGGCGGCGGAGGTGATGGTGGCGCGGTCAACATCTACAATGGCACCGCAAACAACCCAATCCCAATCGCGGGAACAATCACCACGAAGAACTGGAACTCGAATGGGATCGTCGCCCAATCGATCGGTGGCGGTGGCGGCGATGGTGGCTATGGTGTCAACGGCAACATAAGCAACAAATCCGCGAATGGCCTGAACCTTGCATTTGGCGCCTCCTCTTCAGGCGGTGGCATCGGCGACGAAGTCAGGATCTTAAGTGATGCGACGATTAACATCGATGGCGACAATTCGAAGGGCATATTTGCTCAGTCCATCGGCGGCGGCGGTGGCAACGGCGGCGCGGGCATCAAAGGCAGTGTCACAAGCGGCGGCGAAGACAACACCAAGCAGCTGACCTTTGGTTTGGGGGCAAGCGGCACCGGGGGCGGTGCCGGCGGCGAGGTGTGGATCACAAACGGCGGCACGATCACGACCGCCGGAAGCGCATCAGGCGCGACCTCACGCGAAATGGACGCGATTTTTGCCCAATCCATCGGCGGCGGTGGCGGCAATGGCGGGTTTGGAATCCAAAGCAGCGACACAGCCATGACTGCATCCGACGGCAGCGGCGGGATTGAACTTGCGCTCGGTGTGGCAGGCAGTGGTGCGAAAGGTGGCACGGGCGGCGCGGTGACTGTTTCAAATGCGGGCACCTTGAAAATCGCCGGTGACAGCAGCCGCGGGGTATTTGCCCAATCCATCGGCGGCGGCGGCGGCAATGGTGGTGGCGGCATCGTCGGCGATATGGTCACTACGGATGACAAAGGTGGCACCGATACTCCGCGCTATCATCTGAATGTTGGCGTCGGTGGTAAAGGCGGAACCGCGAGCGATGGCGGGGTCGTATCGATCGACAACACTGGCACAATTGAGCTGAATTCGGCATCGGCGGCGCTGGACAGTACGGTCAATGCGGTTGGCATTCTGGCGCAATCCATTGGCGGCGGCGGTGGGAATGCCGGCATCGGTGTCGATGGAGATGTCAAGGGGACTGAGAATACCCGCGTTGCGACCGTCGGGATCGGCGGTACGGGCGGCACGGGCGGTTCGGGAAATACTGTGGACGTTAAACACACAGGTTTTATCAGCCTGTCCGGAGACGCTGCGCGCGGCATTCTGGCTCAATCAATTGGTGGCGGCGGCGGGAATGGCGCCATCGGCGTGAAGGGTACCGTTTCGACAGGGGGTGATGGCGGCAACAGCCAGGGAAAGGCTCTCACATTCGGGCTCGGCCGATCTGGCGGCAGCGGGGGTTCGGGCGAAAATGTGACCGTAACGGTCTCTGGCAACAGCACCATCACAACTGGCAGCGCTGCGGACAGTGGCAACCGTGAAAACAGCGACGCCTTTGCCGTGCACGCCCAATCGATTGGCGGCGGCGGTGGTACAGGCATTTTGACCGGCGGTTTCATCATGGGCGACGCCAACAACACCGATACCGCGAGGGGGCTGGATTTTGCGGTTGGCAGCAGCGTATCCGGCGGAGGAGATGGCGGCGGCGTAAATGTGATCAACCAAGGCGGACTGACAACCTATTACAACGCCTCACACGCGCTCTATGCCCAGTCAATTGGCGGCGGTGGCGGCCACGCAGGGAGCATTGGCGGGATTGGAACAGGTGATGGCAGCCTCACATGGGACGCGACGATTGCCGTGGGCGGAAGCGGTAAGACTGGTAGCGGCAAGGAGGTTGTTGTCCAGATGTACAAAAATACCGGTTCCTTTGTGCCAAGCATCACGACCCACGGAGACGGATCACACGGGATCTTTGCCCAATCCATCGGTGGCGGTGGCGGGGAAGCTGCAAATGCGGCGGGCCAAGACAGCGCGGGTACGGGCGAGAACGCAAATTACACAACTAAAAACTCCAAGATCGGGATTACGCTTGGCGGCAGTGAGCTTTCTTCATCTGGCAATAGCAGTCAGGTTTTGATCTACGGGGAAACCGCGTCAACTCCGGCCTTTGGAACCATCAATACATCCGGCCAAGCTGCTATTGGTATTCTGGCACAGTCGGTTGGCGGCGGCGGCGGCACTGCAGGTCTTGATCTGACCGGCGCAACGGGCTCGGCAATCTCATTGGGAACCAACAAGAACACCAGTGCGATCCGAAGCGATGCAGACGAAGTCGATGTGATTTTCTCCGGCAGTGTCACAACAACCGGCGGTGGCGCCCATGGCATCCTGGCGCAGTCGGTCGGCGGCGGCGGCGGTCTCGGCGGCGCATTGTTTATGGGCGGCGGGCCAAGTAATTGGGGGGCCGGGCTCGACATGGGGAGTGACGGTACCGCAAACGGATTTGGCGGCGGCGTCTTTGTGACCCTGGATAACGCGAAGATCCAAACCGGGGTCGCGGCAAATCCCGATGCAGGCAACAACGCAGTTGGAATCCTTGCACAGTCGGTCGGCGGTGGCGGCGGTATCCTTGGAACGCCGGATCCGGACAATGCAGAGGCCGGCGCGAAGCTGGGCAGTGCAGGCGGTGCAGGCCTCAGTTCCGGGGTGACAGTCTCGCTTACGGATAGTTCAGTGACAACGAGCGGTCAGTTCGCGCATGGCGTGTTCGCGCAATCGGCGTCAACAAGTGACTTGAGTAGCGAAGTCAATGTAAGCCTCATCGGATCGCAGATCAATGTGGCCGGTGCCGGCGCAGCTGCAATCATCGCACAATCTGAAGGTGCGGCAGGCCGCAGCAACAAGGTCACCATCGAACTCGATAGTAAATCTTCGGTCACTGGCGGTGCAAGCTCAACGCTACCGGGCAGCCCTGACACGGCGATCCTGGTCCTGGATGGCACGACCGACAACACAATCACAAATGCGGGAACGATCGCGTCTCAAAAGGCCAATGGTCTGGCGATTGCGTATAAAGGCGACGCGCGCCTAACGGTCAATAACAAGGGTGGCGGTTCGATCACCGGCGGCCATTCAGGAAACGTCATTATCAACAACAGCGACGGGGCCGAGCTTCAGGCGACGGGGGATATGGACGTGACCAGAGTCCATAATTCCGGGACGTTGTTTGTGGCAGGCGAAGACAATATCGGTACGACTGTCCTGACGGGAGATCTGACTCATGACAGCACCGCGATCCTGGCGATCGATGTGGACACCGATTCCGCGACGGGCGATTTTATCCGGATTGAGAGTGACACCGTGTTAGACGGTGAGGTTCAAGTAAAGCTCTCCGGCATTGGCGGCGAGTCCGCTGGTACGCTCGACATCGTTGGCTCCGCTGGTGCAATGGACACAAGCAGCCTGAAAGTGAAAGACGCAGCCGTGGTGCGCTATACGCTTAGCCAGATTGGCGAAGAACGGTTGCAGCTCGGTTATGCCATCGATTTTGCCAATCCCAGCTCATTTGGGATCCTGTCAAGGAACCAAAGAGGTCTGGCTGGTCATATCGAAGGTGTCTTTCAGGCAGGTTCGCTCGACGATGGATTGACGGGAGAATTGCTCGGACTCGCAGATGTGACCACCTATCGGAACATGCTTAACCTGATTGGCCCGAGCGTGGATGTCGCCAACCAAGTCACGACAGTGAATTCCACACTCCGTTTCGCGGAGTCGTTGTTCAGCTGCCCTGATCTGGACGGGTCCGCCAAGTTCTTCGACGACGGTCAATGTTACTATTTCGATGCGGGCGGTCGCCGCTTTTCGCGGGATGCAACCGACGATCTCGATGGCTTCGACGAATCCAGCTTCCGGCTGGCCGGTGGCATGCAAATGGTCGCCGACAATGGCTTCACCTATGGTGCCGCGCTGGCTTATGAGACGAGCGATCTGGACTTCGACACGATCAATGCAAGCAGCGATGGCTACCACCTTCAGGCCGGGCTCTCGGTAAAACGCTACTATGGCCCTTGGGAATTGGGTGCCGGGGCGTCGATTGGTTTTGGCTCAGCAGACATAACGAGCGAGGTATTGGCCGGGCAGTCGGTCAAGGGCACGCAGGATTTTTTGAGCTACGGAGCTGAAGTTCGGGCAGGCTACATGATCGATCAAGGTGCTTGGTTTGCCAAACCGCTCATGTCGCTTGGCTTCGCGGGGTTGCGAACCGACGGGTATAGCGAGACGGGGTCGACAGGTGCCGAACTTGACGTCGATGGTGATACAGAGACATTCTTTTATGCCCGTCCTGCAATTGAATTTGGAGGCCAATTTGAGGGTACCAATGGAACGATCTTCCGGCCAAAGGCCACTCTGGCGATCTCTCAGCTTCTGGGCGGCGCTGACGTTTCGACTACAGCGCGTCTGGCAAGTGCGCCCTCGGGTCTGTCCTCCTTCGCTTGGAATGCGGAACTCGACCGTACGCGGTTCGAAGTCGCCGCTGGTATGGATATCTTCGCGTCCAACGGCATGGTGGTCAACGTCAACGGCTTCGGGGTCTTCTCCGAAAACAGCCGAGATCTCGGTGCCAGCCTGCGGTTATCGATCCCATTCTGATCGGTTCTGTTGCGCTGGTTCGTATTTAGGTTCTGTTGCGAGATTTTGGTTGGCCAAGAAAGAGCACTGACCCCTACATCAAATCGCCGGGTGTGTCATACCTTCAAACCCGGCGTCGAGATGGGAGTTAATGAATGAGCAAATATAAAAGGCTGTTGTATGCGCTCGTTTTGTCTTTGGCCGCCATGGGAGGCAACGCCGAGCAGAGTTGGGGCGTTGAGCGCGCCGACGCGAGCGCACACCTCTACCCAGGCGAAGAAATGCTACTGACTAACAGCTTTGAGACGCTGAATTATTTTGCGCCTGGCGATCCAAAAAAGCCATTGGTGATATTTGTTCCTGGCGGGTTTCATCTGGCTCGCGTCGCATATGGCTACCCCGACGGTAACGAGAAAGACTTTCTGGCCTATTGGTTTGGGCAGCAGGGCTACTCTTTTCTCGCCGCGTCTTATCCGACAGGAAACAAAGTATACTCCAAAGTCTACCCCGAATTCTCGATCCGCGACTGGGGCAAACAGGTGGCTGCAGTTGCCAAGCACTATGTGGACAAGCACAATCTATCGGGCGAGATCATCGTTCTGGGCTGGAGCGCGGGTGGGCAAATAGCTCAATCGGTCTACGAGGCTTCGGAGGCCAATGGGCTGGACATGAGCCTCTATGTGTCGCTCGCGTCAACCCCACCTATCCCCCTCCTGCTGGCCGCTCCCGGTGCAATTTCGAAGGCGGATAACGGTCTTTCAAAGGCGCCGCAATTCTATGACTTGTTTGAGAAATACGTGACTGCTCAGAACGAGTTGAACGGGCATGTGATTTTTCCTTGGGAAAGCTTCGAGAGCGATGTACTCGGAGACATCCCGGTCGCGCTAAATGCGATTATGATCGCATCGCGCTACGAAAACGGTGGTTTTGTAGAGGATCTGGATTGGGCGATGGCCGATACGGGTGCGCTCAAGGTGACCGACTTTCCTTTTGTTGTCACGATCTCTGGCAACAAGGTACTGGACAATGACCACGCGCTGACGGACCGAGGCAATTGGGGAATTTATCAGGTTCAGCATCTCTACCGAAACATCGTGCTTCCAGCTTTGTCCAAATCCGAAGCAATTAATCCGGAGAATTGGCAGAACCTGATGGATCAAATGAGCTACGCGACCTCTGGTGCGTTAAATGCTCGCGTGCCCGGCAATCACTTCTTTTGGTACGGCGAAGTCGGCGCACGAGAAACGGTAGCAAAGGTCGAGATGTTGCGACTGCGTGCGGAAAATCTTCTGTCCTCTATCGAGGCTTCGGTCGCCAACCTCGATGCGCGCTAGCTAAGAGTTCGAGGCTCACTGCGCCATCAATATTGGCGGTGTCTTTCGTGGCATGCGCGAGGCCGCCAACCGTTTGAACAAAGGTGGTGCAATCATCAGTCTTTTATCCAGTGTTGTCGGGCTATATCAGCCGACTTAGGGTGTCTATGCGGCGACAAAAGCTGCGGTGGAAGCGATGACCCATGTGCTGGCCAAAGAATTGGGCCCACGTGGCATCACCGTGAATGCTGTCGCGCCTGGGCCAGTCGCGACCGACCTGTTCATGACTGGAAAGTCCGAGGCGGTGATCGAGAACATCAAGAAGGTAAACCCGTTTGGTCGGCTCGGAACCCCCGAAGACATCGCTGCTGTTGTTTCGCTCCTGGCCGGACCTGATGGCCGTTGGATTAGTGGGCAAACTCTTCGCGCCAATGGCGGTGTCATCTGAAAAGCTTAGCCCGAAGCTTCCAGTGGATTTGCCTTTGAGTAGCGCGCGGGCGAGCATCCTACATAGCGGGAGAATGCGGTGCTGAAGGCACTGGATGAACCATATCCGGTCTGGGCAGAGATTTCGGCAATGCTGAGATCTCCTGCCCGGAGCATGTGTTTTGCCAGTGTCATCCGCCAGTTCTGCAAATAGCTTATTGGGGGCATTCCCATGACCCCTTCAAATCGTGTGAAGAATGCTGATCGAGACAGCCCAGCTTCAGTTGCAAGAGCTTGAACAGTCCAACTGTGAGCCGGGGCCGCGTGCATGGCTCGCAAACTGGGCCCAACCCGAATGTCTGCCAACCCATGTAAAAGGCCAGCAGTCGGGGCTGGGTCCCCGCCAGATCGGAAGGCTTCGATCAGTAGGACTTGTAATAGGTTCTCGACGATCACATCTCGCGCCGGCCGGTTTGCGCGAGCTTCATCGCGAACAAGCCCTGTAAGCGAAGCCAGCCGACCCTCACCGCGGACAAAGATCAGGTCTGGTAGCAATGAGACCAAGAGATCGACATCCGGGCTGGCAAAGGTGCAGTGTCCTACCAGCTGTTGAACCTCTGGATCCGCATCGGTTGACCCAAGCCTGAATACTCCGCCTTCATCTTCCACAGGATAGTTGACTAGCCCATCGGGTGGAGGAGGGTCCACACTGGAGAAGGTGAAGGACTTGACCGCTGGGATCAGCACAAAGTCACCCGCATTCAAGACCAGGGGCTCTTTCCCTTCGACTTCCAGGCACGCACGTCCGGTAAGAAGTGAGCAGTAGAAGGCCTCGTTTACGTCCTCACGATGCACCCGAAACGGCCCAGATGCATGCACCAGCTTTGAATAGGATGCTTTGGGTTGAAGGAGAGCGATGATTTCAGAGAATGGATCTGTCATTTCGGACCATTGAAAACAAATAACGGACTATTGATTATATATGATACTGCCAACGTCGTCTACTTTCAAGGCATCAAAGAACAGGAGATAACGTCATGAATACCGTATTGATCACAGGATGTTCTTCGGGATTTGGCCTGGAGACGGCGCGCTTCTTCCTCGAACAGGGCTGGTCGGTAATCGCGACAATGCGCAAGCCAGATGAAGCACTATTCCCGGCCTCGAATCGTTTGACGATCCTGCCATTGGATATCTCGGACAGCGAGAGTATTGCAAAGGCATTGGACGCTGCTGGCCCCATCGACGCTTTAGTGAACAATGCAGGCGTCGGCTGGCTTTCGCCTTTTGAGGGCACGTCAGAGGATAACCTTCGCCGGATCTTTAAGACCAACACGTTCGGCACCATGGAATTGACACGTGCCGTGCTGCCGCAAATGCGTGCCACGGGATCAGGGGTGATCGTGAATGTCTCTTCCAGCGTCACGCTCAAACCGCTGCCGCTGGCTTCGGTCTACACAGCAAGCAAGGCCGCAGTGAACGTCTTCACCGAATGTCTTGCCCTTGAACTGGCCCCACTGGGTATTCGGACCCATATTGTTCTACCTGGTCAGGCCCCAACAACGAATTTTGGCAAGAACGCGATGGCACTGATGTCAGAAACCAATGACACGCCTGAAGACTACAAGCCGTTCGTCGAGCAGACTATGGCGGCCTTTATGAACGCTGAAGGGAAAGAGTTCACCTTCTCAGAAGACGTCGTTCAGGCAATCTGGAGAGCCGTGACCGATACCACTTGTCCGCTGCGAATCCCTGCCGGTAAGGACTCGGTCGCACTGGCGGCCTGATACCCTCAAAAATAGGAAAACTTTTCTAAGAACTGGAATGGCCGACCTAAATGGCCGGCCTTTTCCTCAGGCTAGCATTTTGCTCGAAGCGTCCCGAACTTGCCGCGCCTTAACCGCCTTTAGCCACTCAACGGCAACCATCGCGCCACCAAAGGGATAAAGGTGAACCGCAACATCAGCTAAATTGCGTCGTTGCAGCCCTTGTTCGATCAAGCAGACCAGACGGGAGCAATCAACGATCCCGTCCACGGTGTCACTCACGTTGTTCAATCCGCCAGCCGAAACCCCAAATGAGCGTGCAAACCTGAGCAGGAGATCCCTTTTAGTCGGCCCTGGTATCCCAATTTGGATGGTCTGGCTAACACCAACGTTTCGAAGCTGGCTTATCCAGTTGAGAATTCTGGATGGATCAAAGGCAAGTTGAGTGGTTATGCTCACGCTGCACCCGCAGGACTCTAAAAGTTTTACCTTCTGCTCCAGTAGGGCCACATCCGAACGATAACCTATGGCTGTGTTTCCCTCTGGAAAACCCGGCAAGGTGACCCTCTTGATCGCATACTTTTCAATCCACTCCGTTCGAAGGAGATCCATCGTGTTGTTGAAGGGGCCCGACGCATCAGTTGGGTCACCGCCAACGACCATGGCTTGCCCTTGTGCGCCGGCAAACCGGAGTTTTTCGGTAAGGTCAAACAAGTGTTTCTTTGATTGAAGGCGTCGAGCTGCAAATATCGGCACCGGCAATAGTCCGGCATCGTCAATCCGGCGCACCGTTCGCAACCGGTCGTAGTCATCCTCATCGTTCAGCCAGGCCACATTGACAGGGGTTCTCGCAGGAATAAGGGGAGCGGCTGATGTGAGATCTGCAATTGTCTTTCCTGTCGCCTCAAGTGAATAGAAATTCAAATCCATCAAGGAATCCTCCAGCTTCAACTACCGAAGTCGTTCGGGCATGACCTCGAAGCTTGGCAGCAGAAGCAAGCCACAGGCGCATGGCTAGTCTGCAAAAGTAGGCTGGCTAGAACCCGTGCATTCGTTTGGCCCATTGGTATCCAACAATCAGGCCCTTCATGACCGGCAGCAGTGCCAAGGCACCGACTACTGCAATCACAGACATGCTTAAAGCCAAGACCCATGGTTCTGGCCTCCATGTCACCCAGGCGATGTGCAACGCGAATCCCATGAGGTGGCCAACGATCAGGATCGTTAGATAAGCCGGACCATCATCAGCCCGCTGATGGCTCAGATCCAAACCGCAATTCGAGCACTCATCGTTCACTTTGATGTAGCTGTGCAGCAGTTTGCCTTCCCCGCATCTGGGGCACTTGAGGCGCATCCCATTCATGATCGCGGGTTTGATGGGGCGCTCTTCACTGTCGTCGTGGGTGTCAATTGCAAGTTCGGACATCTTTGATCTCCTTTGGTTGCGCCTCAGATAGTTCATCTCTAGACACAATGCAATCAATAACCAATCAATGTGACGAAAGGTGAGACAACATGTTGAAATTCACCTGCAATAAAGGTAAAAGTGACAAAAACAATTTCCTGCATTGAATGGAGTGAAGCCTTGAAGTCATGGACACCGAATCTGCGCGACGACGGGAAACCACTCTATGTCCAGATCGCGGAAGCGATCAGACATGATGTAGAGACAGGTGTGCTAGATGCAGGTGACAGGCTTCCGCCTCAACGCAGCGTCGCCAAGCTTGTTGGCTTGGATTTCACAACTGTCTCTCGCGGATACTCTGAGGCTGCGAAGCGAGGGTATATCGACACTTTTGTCGGCCGGGGCTCGTTTATTCGGAAGCCAGAAGAAACTTCAGAAAAAGCAGACCCGCGTCGCGCGCTGGAAGAAGACCCGAACATGAATATGCCCCCGGAGCCAGACGATCCGGCTCTTGTGGCCCGTATGGAACAAGGCCTTGCACAAGTTGCTGCGAACCTCGTTCCTCTGCTTCGCTACCAATCCATTATCGGGAGCCGGCAGGACCGGGAGACCGCAGCACGCTGGATGAACATCAACGGTATCGACGTTACAGCAGACCAATTGGCAATCACGCCCGGCGCACATGCCAGTTTGCTGTCGATCCTGACATTGCTCGCCAAGCCCGGAGACACCGTGATCTGTGAGCGCGTGACCTATCCCGGTATTCGCGCCATAGGCGCTCAACTTGGCATCCGGCTAATTGGCGTGAGATCAGACGACAGCGGTATTCTTCCTGATGATCTGGATGCCGCTATCCAAGAGCACGCACCTTCTGCTCTTTATCTGAACCCGACGCTGCAAAATCCCCTGACGCTTACAATTCCGATGGAGCGACGTCAGCAGATCGCGTCCGTTTTGGACAAGTACGGTTTGCCTTTGATTGAAGATGACGCTTGTCGTTTTGTGTCGTCGGATGCTCCACCGCCTATCTCGCAGCAGATTCCCGAATTGGGGTGGTACATCGCGGGTCTTTCCAAATGTCTGGGCGCTGGTTTGAGGCTTGCGCTTGCGGTGGTTCCGTCTGGACTGTCGAAAACCCACTTCACGCGGGTTTTGCAGGCATCGAATGTCATGGCGTCACCAATCACAACAGCTTTGATGGCGCGATGGGTCGAGGATGGCACAGCCGCGGCGGTGCAGAAGTTCGTCCGTAAGGAGGCGAACCGCAGACAGAACTTGGCGGCCAAGATCATGCAGGACCAAGACTTCATGGCCAGTCGGGAGGCATTTAATATCTGGCTGGCACTACCCGAAGGATCCAGCCGAGCTGATGTGATGAGTCACATGGCCAATCGCCAAATCGGGATCATGCCGAGCAACGCGTTTACGGTGAAGGGAATGCCCGATGAAGCGGTCAGGGTATGTCTGGGAGGACCAATTTCATACAGCCAGCTGACTGAAGATCTCGAAGCATTAAACTATGCGATCATCCACCAAAACTGGGTTCCCTAGGCTGTTAAGCTGTGCCGAAAAACCGAGACGACCTTTGTCTCAGTTTTTCAATGTGCTTTATAGTTACTGCTTTTTTTTTATACACTTAGTACCAGATTGGTAAATCGTTGGATGTTTTCTGATCTGACAGGTCGATGCTGAACAATGACGTGCCAATAGAGCGGTGCGATGAACATATCGAGCACCACGCCCTTATCTGCGTCTTCTGAAAGTTCACCACGCTCAATAGCTCTGTCCAGCATGACCATTGCCTGGGCCCGGCGATCCCTCGTCACGCTCTCCAGCAATTCCGCCAATTCATCAGAGCGAGCGTGCTCAGCATGCAGATCAGGTAGAATCCGCCTCACAAGTGGATGACGCAGAGTTGCAGCCATCCTTTGCATAAGCTTGGCAACGTCCTTCTCAAAGGATCCTGTGTCCGGAATTGGAGTGATATTCGTGGCCGCTGATTTCACCGCTTCGGTCACCAGTTCAAACTTGGATTTACTCCTTCGATAGAGCGCAGCCTTTCCGACACCTGCGCGAGCCGCAATGCGCTCCATTCGTAGAGCCGAGTAACCCGTTTCCGCCCATTCCTCGAACAAGGCGCGTTGGATTGCTTCCGTCACCGTGTCTTGCAAAACGGCAGCCCCGGCCGGCTTCCGACGCGGCCGATCAGGATTTTTTACGTCGGAACTCTTGCGTTCCATCGTGATTCTACCTTATATAGGACGAGACAGTATCGTTCCGACGTAGTTTGAATCAAACTTATCGATACTGCAACCTGTTTTTGGCGACTTATGAAAGGGTGCGAAGATGGACCCGAAAATCGCACTTCTTTGGTTTGCGCCTCTGCTTTGCGGGGCCTTGATACCCATCCATGCCGGAATGAACGCAGAGCTCAGCCGTGCGGCTGGGCACCCCCTCTGGGCAACCCTGTTGTCCTTTGGAATTTCATTCGCTTGCCTGATGGTTGGGGTCGCTTGGCTCCGTCCAACATTGCCAACCTTATCATCACTATATGCGGCTCCTCCCTGGGCGTGGGTAGGAGGTGTGATCGGTGTCATTTACGTGATGGCGACCATGGTTCTAATCCCACGCTTTGGGGCCGCTGCTTTTATTGCCGCAGTCGTTGCCGGACAAATGACGATGGCACTCATCCTGGACCAGAACGGGCTTCTTGGGAACGCTCCTCGACCAGCAGACTTCTATCGCATCACTGGTGCTGTGCTATCGATTGCAGGTGTTCTGATCATGCAGTTCGGAAAAGCGACATAACCAAAGCCACCACTCACAGAACAACCCTCCCATTATGGGAACAACAAGAGGTAATGAGATCATGTCTGACACAAACAACATACCCAGCTTTGGCGCGATGCTGCGCGGCGCTCTCGGTGACGCAATCATCGCAGATGCAGGCGAGAACTTCCTGGACATGTGTGACGAAGGCATCGTGTTCGAGTTCCCGTTTTCTCCAAAAGGCTCAGTGCGCGAACTCCGCGGCCGAGACACAATGGCAGCCTATTTGCCAAAAGCCGGAGGCCTCATCAGCTTTGAATCCATGAGCCCGGCTGTCACCCATGTTGCCAAAGACGGCGAAACCTTTGTGTTGGAGTTCTCTTGCAAAGGTAAAGGCGAGGCCGGGCGCTACGACCAGAATTACATCTCGGTCATTGAGGTAAAGAACGGACGTATCACCCGTTACCGCGACTACTGGAACCCTCTGGTTCTGCTGAATGCTGTCGGAGGCGTCGAAGTTCTGAAATCCAAACTGGGAGACTTTATCGATGGCTAACTCCATTCTTGTTACCGGCGGTACTGGGAAAACCGGCAGCCGCGTTGTCGGACAGTTGAAAGCAAAAGGCGTCTCTCCGCGCGTAGGCACACGTAGCCCAAAGGGTGAAAACGATGCACGCTTTGACTGGAAGGACCCATCGACATTTGATGCCGCGTTCAAAGGCGTCAGAGCTGTCTACCTCATAGCCCCCACGGACACCGTGGATTCACTGGGAGGAATGCAACCCGGTCTTGAGGCGGCGCTCGCCGCTGGCGTCCAGCGCTTCGTACTGCTCAGCGGTTCTTCACTTGAAGAAGGCGGGCCTATGATGGGCGCAGTCCACGCCTGGCTTCGCTCCAACGCTCTGGAATGGGCAGTGCTGCGACCGGCATGGTTCATGCAGAACTTCTCGGAACTACACCATCGTGATCCGATCCGCGATGAGGCCGCGATCTACACGGCAACTGATGACGGCCGCATCGGCTTCATCGATGCGGGTGACATCGCCGCCTGTGCCGCCGCCTTGCTGGTCGCAGATACGGTCGAAAATACCGACTACATTCTCACTGGCCCGGAAGCGATTTCCTATGATGTGGTTGCTGAGACACTGACCAATCAGCTCGGGCGCCAGATCAGCCACAACAGGCTGACAATCGACGGACTTGCTGAACGTCACCAGGGTCTCGGTTTGCCGGAAGAGTATGCAAGATCATTGGCCGCAATGGACGGTGCAATTGCAGCAGGCTCAGAAGACCGTGTCACAGGCAACGTACAGAAGCTGACCGGAAAGGTTCCGACTTCAATCGCCGAGTTCGTTCAGCAGAACCTCGAAGCATGGACGCAGAGAAAACACGTAAAGATGCGAGTGGTTGAGACCGCGAACATGTGAGATGCGTGTATCCTTAGCTGACTTTGCCTTGGCCTCCGGGATGGCAGCAATGTTGCGCATGTCGAAGATTGCAAAGCACGGCAATAAATGTCCGGTTTGGGGCTGCGAGCGGTCATCGGCAGCTTTTGAGCCTACGGCAGCAATGTCCGCACTGCCGCCGTTGAACACGTTGGGCGAGCTTACGAACTTGACCGAAACCGTCGGATGACTGGTCTGAGCCCATGGCTGACGTTGCCAAAGAGGCCTCAGCGAGCCGAAAGAAAGCCTATGCTGGAAAATCGTCGTCGATAATCGGCACGGCTGAGACCAGTCATCTTTTTGAACAGGCGCCCCATTCAAGCCGTCGACTATTCCAGTTATCGTCGCCCTGTAACTTGTCCAAACCGATCCGATGAGTAGTTCATCTTCTGAACATTCCTTTGGCTTGACTACATTGACTTGCTTCGAAACTTGGTCGGCGTCATTCCGGTTTGCCCTCGGAAAAAGCGAGTGAAATGGGACTTGTCAGAATAGCCGAGCATCAGACCAATCTCCGCAATTGTCATCTGGTCTCCTTTAAGGTGCTCCTTGGCGACATCGACACGCAGCCGCTTGATTTCACGGGGTAGCGTTGTGCCTTGTTGTTGAAGCGCTTTAAGAAACCGTTCCGGCTGTATCCCCAGTAATCCAGCCACCACCTCTGGTCCCAAATCGGATTCATCCAGTTTTTCGCGCAATACAGATCGCAATGCAGCTACCACGGTTACCTCTTCATCCTGTCGAGGCGAGGCTATGGGCTTGGCAGAGCCCTCAGAGACATGGTGCAAAAACAACCATTCCACAGGAAAACTAATTTGCATTCCAGAATCGGTCCCAAGACCAACCTCGATCCCTTTGTAGTCGATAGGCAGACCATTAATGTATCTGCATTCCCACCGCACACGGGAAGAATCCCAGGCCTCTCCGACGACGGTCTGCAATAGGCGCACATAGATTGCGGCTCCAAAGCCTGTCACCTGAATAGGTGGGACAGTTGGTTCCTGTTGCCTTTCGATACGATAAGTCGCTTTGTCTGCTTCAACGATAAGGCTGTGCCGAACAGAATTGGATTGCTGAGGAACAAGCCCGACGAAACGGGTAAAAAACTCGAATAGCGTTTCTGTAGATTGCAAGGCTTGAGCGAACGGCGGCCATCCGTGTAGGTCAAACGTCTCCCCTACATTCAGTCCTAGGTATCGATCCCCGGACACTTCTGAGAACGCATTCACCAAACCGTAGACCAACTCTGAGTGAACGAACACGGATGGGTCAGACAACAGTTCGGCTTTCAAGCCGACTTGATCCAATGCTGGTTGCGGATTGAACTTGCGTTCGGTGAGATATTGCAAAAACGGAGCGGCTAAGGAGAGGCGAATAAAGCCCTCGCTATGCTCTTTAGAAGTGGAGTTGAATGGCAATCTCTTCACCCATTTAGGACCAAATGCTGTGTCCAGTGGCCATTTTTGCTGCCACATTCGAACATCCTAATTCGAAAATGGCAACCGAGGCAAAGTTTTCCGGACTACAGTGAGCAAAAAATGAATATGAAGGGAGTACTTATGTCCGGTCTACGAATGTCGCTTTGCTCGACGGTAATTGTCGCGGCAGGTCTTTCTTTTTCAGCGTCCGCGCAGGCTCAGGATCAAGAAGAACCCCAAACGCTGTTTACTAACGTGCATATCTTCGATGGCGAGAATCAACAGCGCATCGAGAATGCCAGCGTGTTGGTCGAGGGCAACCTGATTAAAGCCGTATCAACCGATGCGATCGCCGCCCCCAATGCTACTGTCATTGACGGAGATGGACGGACCCTTACCCCCGGATTTATTGAACTGCACGCGCACCTCATGCTGATGGGGCCGACCTTGCCCGCTATGGAGGCCAACACAACTTGGGAGGATTTTGCCATACACGGTGCGCGAATGGCCGAGATGTATTTGATGCAGGGCTTCACCGCAGTCAGGGATGCGGGTGGGGCCAATGGCGGGTTGCGTCGGGCAATTGACTCGGGGCAAATTAACGGCCCGCGTTACTTTCCGTCCGGTGCATTTATCGGAACGCGCGGCGGTCATGCGGACTTCGCGAACTTCACCGCTCCACCGGGTTCAGAGACCAACATGAGCCGTCTGAACCTGGCGCAGGAGGTGAGCGGTGTAGATGACGTCTACAAGTTTGCACGCAACAACTTCCGCATGGGCGCTACGCAGTTGAAGTTCATGCAATCCGGGGGTGTTGTTTCGGCCTTTGACCCATGGCAATTGCTAGCTGGATCACCCGAGGAAATTAGAGCCGCCGTGCAGGTGGCTAATGAGTATGGCAGCTATGTCATGGCGCATTCCTATCGTAAGGAAGCTATACTGAGTGCGCTAGACGCGGGTGTGATGTCGATCGAACATGGCTTCTCGTTTGACTGTGAAATTGCCCAAGTCATGAACGAAAAAGGGGCATACATTACGACCAACCTGACGGCCTTCGATCCCGGATTGCTTGATATTCCGGCAGTGGCAAATGTCCCATCGAGCCTTGCTAAGGCAAAGTCCGCCTCGGCCACATTTGCGGGTTACATCGACAATATGAAGGAATGCCCGGTAAAACGAGGCTTCCAGACCGACTGCGTTGGTTCGGTTGAGGCGTGCAATATCCAGATTGCCTACGAAAAGCATCTGAACAATGAATTCTTCGGTCCCTACACTTCGATGGTCACACTGACATCGACGGGTGGCGAGGTGGTCGCTTTGTCAGGTGACTTTATGAACCCGTATACTGCCGGAAAACTGGGCGTTATCGAGGAAGGTGCCTATGCGGATATCCTGCTAATCGATGGTAACCCACTTGAAGACTTCTCGGTTGTTGGCACGGGTGATCAATGGTTCGGTGCTGACCCGAGGCCAGAAAGCCCAGATACGATCCGACTGATCATGAAGGACGGCGTCATCTACAAAAACACACTGGATTGACCTGTCTAAATAGCCGGAGAGTATTTATGCGACATTGGCTCCGCTCCGTAGTATTCGCAGGGTTGGTTTGGTGTGGACATCCTGTCCTGGCGACGCCGGACACCGCGTTGGACTGGGCAGACCTGCCGGACCCATCCGCGCAGGTCTTTGAAGACCCCTACCGTGATCTCAGCCCCGAACAATTTGACGATATCCTGTACGTCGTACGACTTCGCGGTAGGCTGCAGGAGAACGGTGGCAGCGCAGTAGAGAGACAGAAATGGCAAGCGCTTCTGACCGAGACTGAGGCTGCCTTGGTGGCTGATGAAATTGATGTCGACTGGCTACTCGGTCAGCGAGAGATCGTGACGGAACGTCGAAGAAAGGCTGGCACGAACGGAAATCCGCAACTCGACGGTCAAACAATCACACTCGCGGGCTTTGCCATCCCTGCTCCGAGTGATCCGGACGGTCGGCCTGTGGCGTATTTGGTGCCAGAAAGAGGGATGTGCAGTCACATGCCGCCACCTCCGCCCAACCAAATGATCCGTGTGCGGCTGAAAGGGGACTGGGCGCCCAGCTATTTCCACGAACCCGTTCGGCTGACGGGCACGCTGACTATCGATCCTTCTGTTCAAAATATGATGGTTGTGGACGGTCTCATGCCTATGAATGCGACATTCCAGCTAGAGACGGAACGTGTCGAAACTCTGGAAACTGAAGCTGACAGGCTGGAATGGAAGCAGCGTGTTGCTGATCGCATCCGGGCGGCGGGAAATCGCAAGACCGGCGGGGCAAGGGCGTCTGAATGATGAGACTTCTGGTTGCCGCATTGAGTATTGCCTTCGCTGGCGCCGCGTCGGCTCAAGGTCTGTCGGGGCCCTCCTCGGTCGAGGCTGATCTAGAGCCCGGAGATGGTCTATCTGACCCGCAATATCGTTCCGAATTTCCACGCAATGTCGCACCGAGTTGGTTTCAGTGGAAAGACCGACTGGCCGAGAATGGGTTTCGGTTCAACATTGATTACTTGGCATTGGGCCAAACGACGAATGCTGATCTGGGAACCGGCGAAGCGGCCAGCGGAATTGCGCGCTTCTACGGCAGTTTGCAGGCAACTGAACGGGGTTCTTTGACATTCAAGATAGAAGATCGGCACAGTTACACCGATGTTGCCCCGCAATTCCTTGGGTTAGATGGTGGAGCCCTTTCGATCACAGGGACAGCCTTCAACGATAATGGTCTGCTGCTGACCAACCTCTTCTGGACCCAAAGGGCAGAGGACGGTTCATGGACGCTGCAAATTGGCCAGATTGATGTAACGGACTTTGTGGATATCTACGGGTTGGTAAGCCCCTACAGTGGTTTCCAGAACCTATCTTTCAATACCAACCCGACAATTAACACGCCCAACCAAGGCCTTGGTGTTGCCGTTGGGGTAAAGCTGAGCGAGAACCTTTACGCCGTTGCCAGCGTCTCAGACGCAAACGCCGACCCGTCTGATCCAAACTTTGATGTGTTTAGCGACGGCAATCTCTTCAAATCACTCGAACTTGGCTACACCTCCGGCTTTGATCGCATCTACTTCGACAATGTCCATCTGACCCTTTGGCATGCGGATGCGGCTGACAATGGTAGCCGCCCAGAAGACTACGGCGCTGCGTTTTCAGCGGCATGGTTCGTTGACAATAAGTGGATGCCGTTCTTCCGCGCAGGGGCCTCAAAGGGGACCGCAGCGCTTTATGACCGGTCGGTTTCTGCCGGTCTGGGTTACTATGGTCGCAATACAGATTTGGCCGGTCTGGGCCTGAACTGGGCCGAGGCAAGAGGCATAGATGGCGATCAGTTCACTCTGGAAGCATTCTATCGCTTTTCAATCTCACCTGGACTGCAGATCACGCCGTCACTGCAATTCATTTCTGACCCGCTGCTGAACTCAACGCAGGATAACATTGCACTGTTCGGCCTAAGAACCCGGATCGTTTTCTGAGGTGGTTCGAAGATAGACGCCAAAAATAATGAAACATTCAGTTTTGCCGATCAAAGGGAGGATCTATCCATGCGTACCTTGTTTCTGGCAGGCACGTTGTCTGTTTGTTCGACTTTGTGTTTCGCGCAACCTTACGACGTCGTCATTCTCAAAGGTCGAGTAATGGACCCGGAAACCGGGTTCGATCAGATTGCTAACGTGGGGATAAGCAACGGCTGGATCACTGCGATTACCGACGAAGAAATTAGCGGTAGCGAGTCCATCGACGCGACAGGGCACGTTGTAGCTCCCGGGTTTATCGATCTCGAGCAACACGGGCTGGACCCTTGGGGCATCAAGGTAAACCTTCGCGATGGCGTTACGACACAAATGGATTTTGAAGTTGGGGCAGCAAACATCGATGAATGGTATGGCGCGCGCCAAGGCGCGACGCAGGCAAACTATGGTACGGTCGTTGGACAAGAATTCGCACGGATGCGGGTGCATGACGGCCTCCTGCTGGAAGGTGGGGACATAGACTTCCGAAACTTTTTCGCACTGAGGGCGCAATCCGTGGAAGATGGTGTCGAGGGGTGGTCTTCTGTACCAAGCAACCGTGAGCAGATGAATGAAATCACTGCCCAGCTGGATGAGGGACTACGTCTAGGAGCACTCGGCGTGGGATCGACCATAGGCTACGCCCGCGAAGGAATTACAACCTATGAGATGTTCGAAGCGCAGCGGGCTGCGGCGCGTTACGGTAGATTGACCTCCGTCCATCACCGATTTCATCCCAGTGCTTCGACACCGACAGAGACACAGACGGGTGTAAATGAAATCCTGGTCAATGCGATGGTGCTTGGTGCCCCGCTGCACATTCATCATGACAATGATTATGGGTGGTGGGAAAATCAGGAAAAGCTCCAGATGGCACGCGACCAAGGCTACAACGTCTGGTCCAGCTACTATCCTTGGACTGCCGGATCGGGAAACTACGGAGCCTCGATCATCGCCCCCGAAAATTGGGAAGGTTCGATGGGGTACAATTACGAAGACACTATCTTTGATCCCCAACTCGATCGCTTTGTGACCAAAGACGAGTTCTTGAGCTTCGCTGAGAATGAACCGGGACGGACCGCCATTGTATTTAGCCCTCCAAGAGAGCAATGGCTAAACGATTGGATCACAATTGCGGGCTATGGCATCTCGGGCGACGGTATGGCTGGGCTGGACATCGAGGGCAATCTGATGAGTTGGGATGCCCCCTATGAAGACTATGCTGGGCATCCTCGGTCAGCAGGCAGTCACGCGCTTGTCCTGAGACTGGCTCGCGAAGCGAATGTGCCGCTTATGCTCACACTCACTCAGCTAAGTTATATCCATGCGAAGCGATTAGGTGACACAGGCTTGCGAGCAATGCAAGTGCGTGGGCGTATGCAAGAAGGCATGGTCGCGGACATCACGATTTTTGATCCGGAGACTGTGACCGAAAAGGCGAACTATACTCTCGGTCAACAAGGTCTTCCGTCAGAAGGCATTCCGTATGTGCTTGTTAACGGAACACTTGTCGTTAAGAACAGTGAAGTGCAGCGAGATGTTTATGCTGGGCAGCCGATCCGGTTTCCAGTCGAGGAGAGCGGGCGTTTCGTTCCGGCTGGTCGCGAACAGATCATGGGTATTCTCACACCGGATACCGGCACGGCCCGTCCAACTTTGCTTGATGACATCACAAATAGTGAAGCTAGTGTTGCACCTGTCACAACACCGGTTAACAAGTTTGCGTCGGTAGAGCCGACCGATCCTTTTGATTGGTTTACACGTCGCAACGATCTAGATGAAAGCAGCCTATTTTTTGCGTCGTACACGCTCGCTTCGAGGACCCTGCGCAAGCAAGACGCGACTATGCGAAGGCCATGATGTCCAAAACGGGCGGATCTAGACCTAATCAGTCGGAACAATGAAGAGCAAACTGAATCGCGGAGTCTCGGGCAACGAGAAACGAAGCTTTGCTTTAGGCTGAAATCGGTCGTCCGCAACCAGTGAGCCTTCGCGAACTTGGCCCGCGTATGGTTTATCGGAACAGGTTGTGGCGAACGCACGGTCTTGGTGCGTCCAATATCGACACCGTTGAACCGCTACTTCGGTGAAATGCGCTGCATCGCAACGAAATGCTTGCCGCAACTGCAAGTTCATGCTGCGTCAGCGAAGGCTGAAAATCCAACTACTGCAAAGTCCGCATTTAGGACTTTGCAAAGCCCAACGATGAAGGTCTGGTTTGGGCTGCGACCGTTCATTGTTGTGAATAGTGGCGAAAGGCGGCAACGAGTCCTGAGCGAAAGCGTCAAAAGATCAAATAGGAAGTGAACGGAAACAACAAAGGATGCTGTGTCCACCTCGTTTGTTTTTTTACATTCGACATATCCGACCGTTCTACCCACCCAAAGCCTGTCGACTCGTTCGGCCGCCGGTTTGTCGGTTCCAGCTTTCCGTCTCATTTTCACTCATTAACGGTTCAGATGAGCCAGAAACCCTCCGTTATGCAAATCCTCTAATCAGGCCCACAGGTGCTGATCCCGGACAACAAACATCCAATTACGAACATGAACAACCAAACGAAAGCTATAATGACAAACAGGACAAAAATATGCATCCCATCAGAATTCTCGATGCAGGCAATCAACGCTACCTATCGGGTGAAGCGTTTGCCTCGCCGGAATCATGGGCCAACTTTCCCTCCCATCGTTGGCTGGGAATCTTCGGCTCTTCCGGATCTGCGATGTAGGATGGCGTCATGATCTGCACATCGTTTTCGGTGAAGACAGCCATGATATTTCGATGCAAATCCGAAGTAATGCGCGGGATAGATGCGCCTCGCGTCGTGTAGGCGTTGATCTGATAATTGATCGCAAAATCCGCCAAGGCGGTCCAAAGTACGAACGGTTCGGGCCTGCTCTTGAGTCCTTTCGTGCGATGGGCAGCTTCGATCAACATCGCTTCGATTTTCTCAGGGTTTTCCTCGTAGCCGATTCCCACTGTTGTATGAAGCAGCAACCCGCTCCCGTCGATCTTCTTGGTATAGTTTGTGACCTCCGAGTTCAGCAGCTGCGCATTTGGGATCGAGATGAGTTCGTTCTTGATCGATTTCAGATGTGTTTCCATTAATTTGATCTGCACGACGTCGCCGATATGGTCACCCACTTTGATGCGATCTCCGATGGAGGTTGATCGCCTGTAGATCACAAAAAGGCCTGCCAGGATGTTGCCAACCACCGAATTCGAACCCAGCGACAGCATGGCGCCAATCAGAATCGTGAGCCCCTGAAAAGCGGCAGAGTCAGAGCCGGGTATGTAGGGAAACGAAAACACCAGTGCAAGCAAGATGACGACGGCCCGGGCGATATTGAAGGTTGGATTGATCCAGTGAGATTCGAAATCGCCCAGATCGAAGGTTCCCGCCGCAACCGCATCAAAGAACACGCGAAGCCCTTTGATCACATAGCGGGTCAAGAGAGCAATGATCGCCAGGGTAATCAAATTTGGCAGATAAGAAATGAACCCGAGCACGATGTGCAGAACCGGCTCGGTGACGTAGGTCAGCAGAAGCTGCGCGATGTAACGTGTTTCCGCAAAGGACAACAATATAAACGATAAGTAGTAATAGAAACCGAGGAAGAAGAGCGTCAGCAGTACGAAATTGACGCCGAAACGGATCAGCGCCGCGATGGCATCCGCCTGGACTTGTTCGTTTGTCGCTGTCTCCACATTCGCAAAATGACGGCGAACGAGGCTTGTAATCTTGCGTTTCAGACGGTTCTTGATCCAGAAAACCGCGTAGGAAAACAGACCAAACCCGAGGGTCCAGCCAAGCGCTTCCAACGCACCGGTGACCCTTGCCTCGTCCGTTCGCTCACGGCGGTATGTCAGGATTGCCTGTTCGATTGCCTCGGCCTGCAAATGTGCCAGCACCGGTACATCCATCTGCTCCAGTTCGCCATCGGCCTCGGTGACCACTGTGATCTCTCTGCTATCAGCGAGGATGAGCGTGCCTAGATCATGGTCCTCAAAGGTAATCTCAACCGTGCTCTGATCCGACGCTTCGGCCGCTTCGATGACGCGCGCCTGTACAATGAGAACCCGTTCGGAGGCGGGCAATGCACTTGAGCCCCGCAATCGAAACAGCTCTTCTCCATCAACAATTACCGGCGCGAAGAATTGGTCTTGAGTGTCTGCGTCCTCAGCGACGGTTTCAGGTGGTGGCGCCACTTCCTGCGCGCCGGCGGAAGAGGTCAGTAAACCAAGCGCCAGCAGAAAAAAGGTTCCGGCTAGAAACCAAAGCAGTCGCATTAATATACCCTCGTTTCAGACCCTATATTGCGAAAGCGGACCCTGACTATGCAATGCTCATTTTTTTGTCGTCCTCAACTCGTTCCACGATGCGCGAGAATTGCCACCTCCGGCTTGGCATTTTGTGGGAAAAGCCTGATGTTAGAGTGCGTATTTTTGAATTTAGCTGGGGCTCGATTGGACTGCCCCATTTGATTTGGACCACCGTTATGTTTGAGGAACGGAGGACCGAGAATGTCGAACAAGAGACGCAAGCCAGAGGAAATAGTCCAGAAGTTGCGGCAAGTTGATGTGCTTGTCGGCCTGGGAATGATGCGATCCGCGAGGTTCGCATAACGGAACAAACCTATTACCGGTGGCGCAAGCAATATGGTGGGATGGGAACCGATCAACTAAAGGAACACAAGCGTTTGCAGAAGGAGAATGAGCGTCTGCGGAACGCCGGATCTGCCTGGCACTGTGGCAGCATCGCTCGACACAACGGTATCAGCCACGTGCACGGGAAGACGAAGACCGTCTTGTAGCGGACAAGATCGCACTGGCGCGGCAATACAGCAGCTACGGTTACCGTCGCGTTGCTGTTCTGCTGAGAGATGCCGGCTGGCAGGTAAGTGTCGGTCGTGTAGAACGGCTATGGAGACGGGAGGGATTGAAGGTGCCGCGCAAGCAGTGGAAGAAGAGCGGCTCTGGCTGAACGACGGATCGTGCATCCGTCTGAGGCCTGAACACCGCAACCACATGACTTCGTGCATTGCCGAACCGATGACGGCACTCGACCATTGTCCTCGGACCAATGGCGGGCAAGGTCTCATCATTCCGTACGTTGAATATTCTCGATGAGTTCAGCCGGGAATGCCTGGCGATCCGGGTGAAGCGCAAGCTGAACTCGACCGACGTGATCGACGCCCTGACCGATCTCTTCATCCTGAGAGGGCCACCGGCACATTTGCGTAGCGACAATGGGCCGGAGTTCGTTGCCCAAGCGGTTCGAGACTGGATAGGAGTCGTCGGGGCCAAGACAGCATTCATCGAGCCAGGTAGCCCTTGGGAGAATGGCTATGACGGGAGTTTCAATGCGCGGTTCAGAGACGAGCTTCTGAACCGAGAAATCTTCTACTCATTAGGAGATGCACAAATCATCATTGAAATCTGGAGGAAGCACTACAACACCAAGAGACCACACAGCGCATTGGGTTACCGTCCGCCGGCACCAGAAACCATTGTTCCGATGGACCAGAGACCAGTTATGCACTAATAATCAAACCGGCCCAATCAAATCGGGCCAACCAGTAGCTTGTCCATCGAGTGTTCTTCTCATTTTCAGGCTGTTTCTCAAGGCCTCAGGGTCAAAGAGAGACCTTCACGTATCAACGCCGTTTCACAAAGCATTGTATTTTGGTACTTTCAAGGCACCAGTAACGCTTGCGAATTGAATTTTAGGTCTGTGAGCCATCGATGCGAAGGATTATTGCAGCTGTCATATGCATACTCGGGCTTGCGGCACCGCCTGCTTTGCATGCTTGCGTGGTTTGTGTTGAACTGCCAGAGGCATCCATTTCTGATCAAATATTAGCCGCAGAAGTCGTTGTATTTGCGGGTCCAGCACCAGAAAATCCGTTCGAGTATTCGACTCGACGCATCTTTAGGGGGAGCGACGAAAAGCTTAGTAAAGCACCCAATATTCCATTTCTAATAGACAGTGTTACTCGACGGGCCTTCCGGGCTGATCCAACGACAATGGTTCTGCTGATATATGGACCAGAAATCAACGACAAGGCTGGGCGCAATTTTTCGCGGGCTTGGCGGCGCATCTTTGTGATGAATCCAGAAAGAAGCGAGTTTATTGAACAACTTCAAGCCAATAGTGGGCTTTGGCGTTTGGGAGAAACTGACAACGCTGCACGCGTTTCGTTCTTTTCTGACTATTTGTGGCACCGGGATCAAGCTCTGCATGACATGGCCATGGTGGAAATCGGGCGGGCAAATTATGCATATTTGCGCCCGATTGGCGGCAGGGTTTCAACCAGCCAGATTATGGAAGAGTTGAATGACTTGAACCGCTTTGCCTACTGGCCCGTTGCTATTCGACTATTGGGACTACAAACTGATCCACAGGCACGTTCGATTGTCCGCTCGCGCTTTGCCAAATCCTTGAGATCCGGTGGCTTGCATTCCCATGAGTGGGCGCTCGCCGGCATAGAGGCGGACAGGCTACATGCGATCAACGCAATTGGTCTCGCGCTCAAGGACCGCAGGAAGACGCGGGAGGACAAGGATGCTCTGGTTAGGGCATTGTCCGATGCTGGATCGTCACAAAAACAGTTCCAGGATGAGATCATACTGGTTTTTGCGAATGTTCTGGATAGTGATCCAGAATTGACCCTGCAAATTGCTGTTGCAACCCGAAATTGGGGCGAAACTGCGCTGCACCAAAAGTTTGAAGCTTTGGTAGCACTCGAAGAAACGGACCCCGCAACGCAGTTTTTCCTAAACATGGTTCTGCAGGAAAATGCTGCATCCGAGTAAGTCGGTTGGGACATGACTTGCCACGGTACGTCCCGATTGTTGGGGCTTGGTTTTGGAACCTTCGCCAATACGCTCAGTCATCGCTTATGACCGCAATGAGGTTTGGCGGTGGCCGGCGAAAAGCTCGTGTTGGCACACCAATACGACCCATGATGGCGTAAAGAACATCGCCAGGGAGAAATATTTTCAGAAATCGACACCTTATGATATAAACAAAATCGAATATTAGCGGGCCGCCAAGAGCCTTGTATCGAACCGTTTTGTTGATTTGGGAGTTCAATATGTACCGGGTTTCCGCCGTTGTTTTTTCGCTTGTAATTGCGCCAACTTCTGCTTTTTCAGACGCCGTGCCAAGCGAAGAGGCAGCTCAAGGGTTGTTCGTGGAACAACCCTACTCCCCATATGCACAACGCAGTTTTCCAGAGCGGCCCTTATGGGGTGATACCCATCTTCACACGGGGCTTTCTCTGGACGCGGGCGCATTTGGAAACACGTTGCTGCCAGACGATGCATGGCGTTTTGCAAAGGGTGAGCAGGTCATCTCGTCGACGGGCCAACCCGTCAGATTGGGGCGGCCATTGGACTGGATGGTCTTGACGGATCACACTGATCTGATGGGGTTCGCTCCGGATCTGCAAGCCGGCAAGCCGGGTGTTATTTCCGACCCAAAAGGTCTGGAGTGGTACGAAGGGTATAAAGCCGGAGGTGAAGAAGCTGGGAAGACCGCTTTTGATATCATTACAAATTTCTCTCAGATGACATTGCCGGAAGTCCTGCTTGAGTCCTACAGCCCTGGTGCGGACGCCTTTGCGTTTACCTGGGAACACATTGTGCTCGCGGCCGAGCGGCACAACGACCCTGGGAACTTTACGGCCTTTATCGGGTTCGAGTGGACCTCTGTCCCGAAGGGATTCAACCTTCACCGGAACGTTATGTTGCGGGACGGGCCGATCAGAGCGCTTCAGATGGTCCCCCCAGTCACGCAGCCGCCTTACGGCGACACAGACCCAAAATCGCTCTATGCTTGGCTTGAAGAGTACCAAGAAAAAACCGGCGGTCGTGCTGTCGCATTTGCCCATAATGGAAACTTGTCAAATGGATGGATGTTTCCGACCGAAGACACATATCACGGCGGAAAGGTGGACGAAGAATACGTGGCTGCTCGTGCGAAATGGGAGCCGCACTATGAGGTCACGCAGATTAAGGGTGACGGCGAAGCGCACCCATTCCTAAGCCCGGATGATGAGTTTGCAGACTATGAAAACTGGGACGTCGGCAATCTCGATATCACTGAGCTTAAGATAGAGGGCATGTTGGCCGGAGAATATGCCCGAGAAGCGCTGAAGCGCGGTTTGATGCTGGAAGAAAGGTTCGGCGTGAACCCATACAAGTTCGGCATGGGTGGCGCTACCGACAGCCACACATCGTTGGCAACGGCTGAAGAGGACAACTTCTTTGGCAAGTCGGTCAGCGTTGAGCCATCGGCCTCTCGTATCAAGCACCCATTCATCGCCAACGATCTTGGTGAAATACCCGGTGATCTGTTGGTCGCGTCCGGGTACACAGCTGTCTGGGCGACCGAGAACACACGCGCGGCGATCTTCGATGCGTTCAAGCGGCGCGAAACCTACGCAACAACCGGACCTCGGATCGGGTTGAGATTCTTTGGCGGATGGGACTTTAGCGATGCTGACGTAGAGACCCGGTTCCTTGCAGATGTTGGCTATACCAAAGGTGTTCCCATGGGGTCGGATTTGCGCCCTCGCGAAGGTGATGGGGCACCGTCCTTCCTGATAGCTGCCCTGCGCGACCCGGTTGGTGCAAATCTGGACCGCGTTCAGGTTGTAAAGGGATGGCTCGACCCGGACGGTAGCTTGCAAGAAAAAGTTTACGATGTCGCATGGTCAGATGACCGCGTGGTTGACGAAAATGGCAAGCTTCCAGCTGTAGGAAACACAGTAGACCTGGAGACGGCCAGCTGGACCAACACAATCGGCACGGCCGAGTTGGTGAAGGTTTGGTCCGATCCGGATTTCGACCCCAACGCAAGGGCGTTCTACTACGTTCGGGCAATCGAAATCCCAACTCCGCGTTGGGTCCTCTATGACAAGCTGAGGCTCGGTGCAGAGTTGCCCCAAGATGCTGTTCTGACGCATCAGGAGCGTGCGTATTCCTCCCCGATTTGGTACACCCCCGCGGAGTAACATGATTTAGGCATGGACTTAGACAGCGAGACGGTGAGCTCAACTCGGGGCAGTCACCATGCGCATGAGGTTTGCGTGGTCCGGGACCCTTTGCAAAAAACAACTGAAATGAGATCTCAAGCTCAGGTTTTGCAGGAGCGCTCATGAGAATTCTGAAAGAACCTCTGTTCCATTTCTTTTTGATTGGGGTGGCTATTTTCATTTGGTTCCATATTGTTGCACCTGAGACCGAGACGGTCGAAAGTCTGGCAATCATCACGATAGACGAAGACGATGTCGCGCGTTTGGCAGACCAGTTTGAAGCCAGGTGGAAACGTCGACCGAACGATGCTGAGCTAGAAGCCTTGGTCAATGCGTCAATTCGTGAAGAGGTTCTGGTCAGAGAAGCAAGAAAACTTGGCCTGGATCGCGGAGATTCCGTGATTAGGTCTCGACTGAGCCAGAAAATGGACTTTCTGACCGAAGCAATAGCCACGTCAGTGGTTCCGGAGGAAGAAGAGCTAGAGGCGTTTCTCAATCAAAACCCCGCACGGTACGCAACGCCTGACAGGGTGGCGTTTACCCAGATCTTTCTGGGTGAAGACCCCAGCGAGGCACAAATAGAGGCATCACTGGCCGCATTGAAGGCAGGGCAAGAGGTTACCGATTCGGACGCTTCAACATTTCTACCTGCTTCAATGCCGTTGACCGTGACCAGAGTAATCGACTCGGTCTTTGGCCCTGGCTTTTCAGAAGGCCTCTTAGAGGTTGAAACAGGTCCTTGGGGAGGACCGGTCCAATCCGGTTACGGTGTGCATCTTGTTCAAGTGCGCGCCTTTGAGCCTAGCCGTACACCGGCCTTGTCCGAAATTCACAGTGATGTCTTGCGCGATTGGCGACGCGCCGCCAGCGAAGATCTGGCACACGCACAATACGATAGCTTGGTCCAAAACTACGAGATCGTTAGCCCCGATCTCTCAGGTTCAGCCGAATGAGATGGCTGATCTGCTTTTTGGTTTTCCCGCTGTGTGCTTGGCCCGCAGCCAAGGCCAATGCTCACGCACTTGATCCCGGATATCTGGAGATACGTCAAATCTCTTCTGATACCTGGAGCGTCCACTGGCGGAAGCCTGATGTGAATGGCCAGCCTATGGCGATTAACGCGGTGTTGCCAAAAGAGTGTACGCCGATTCGCGGGCCTTCTCCAAGGTCAGACGGTCGAACATGGGTTTCATCTTGGATCGTCGAGTGCCACGCGGATATCGCGGGGCGGCCGATCACAATTGACGGCCTGGAGGCTCAAAAGAACGACGTTTTGGTCCGTCTACACCCTTTTGAAACTGAGCCAACCACACTGCGCTTCACGCCTGAGACCGCCATCCAGACCATACCTTCACAGCAGACGACATGGTCAGTTTTCGCCACTTATGCCCTATTGGGTTTTGAGCACATACTGGAAGGCTGGGATCACCTTCTGTTCGTTTTTGCGCTTTTCATTCTAGTCTGTGAACCCTGGAGACTGGTCGGCGCTGTAACGGCCTTCACATTCGCACACTCCATCACTTTGGCGCTGGCGACGTTTGGTGTCTTGACTGTTCCCGGCCCGCCGGTCGAAGCTGTCATCGCGCTGTCCATCGTTTTTCTAGCCACGGAGATTGTGAAGGGTGAAGAAGAAGGGTTCAGGCTTTCAAAACAAAAGCCCTGGATCGTATGTTTTGGATTTGGGCTATTGCATGGTCTTGGCTTCGCAGGAGCCTTGGCTGACATTGGTCTGCCCGCGAACGATATTCCAGCGGCCTTGCTTGCATTTAACCTTGGCGTTGAAGCCGGGCAATTGAGTTTTGTTGGTGCATTGGTTCTGTTGCTTGTGATCTGGCGGCTGATGGTACGCTCGATCAGCCAGAGTACGACAGTGATTGCCGGCTATGGCATCGGTTCAGTGTCGATGTACTGGCTAATTGAGCGCATAAGCGGCTTTTGATTGATTGGCAGGGGTGCTCATTATTGTTCACCGATTGGGTGACAGGCAATCTTCCCGCTGTCCAATTACTGCTGACTTGCGCTGAATCGCAATCACTAACGTGCCGCACCTGGGATCGGATGCTGCATCAGCAATAGCCGCGTGAGCAAAAGGCGGGTTTGTCCGCACTGCCGCCGTTGAACACGTCCGGCGCGCTGGTGAACCTGACCGAAACCGTGAGATGACTGCTATGAGCCCCTAGCTGACGTTGCCAAAGACGCCTCAGCGAGCCGAAAGAAAGCCTCTGCTGGAAAATCGTCGTCGATACTCAGCAGGGCTGAGACCAGTCATCTTTTTGAACAGGCGCCGGAACGCTCGGGGATCTGAATACCCGACGGCCTCGGAGACAGCTTCGACACTGTGGTCATCTATCTCCAAAAATTGCTTGGCCTCTTCGACCCTCAGCGACTGCACATAGTCTTTGGGGCTGTAGCCCGTTGCCGCACGGAAGCGTCGGTCGAACGTACGTCGCGGGAGGCCAGAGCGAGAGATCATCCGCGCTACTGCGTCACGCTTTCCATAAGCATCGGCGAGCCACGTCTGGCATTCCTGAATGACCGCGTCATCGCTCTGCAACCTTCTCTTGGGAGCTGCGTAGTGTCTTTGGCCGTCGGGTTTCGGATCGACACAATAGAACCGCGCTGATTTCGCTGCGTGCTCCGATCCGATGTAACGCGCAATCAGGTAGAGCGCGAGGTCCTGCCAGGATGCCATACCTCCTGACATCACGATGCAGTCTCCCTCTCCTGCAAAGGTAAGCGTGCGGTCCGGACAGAAAGCCACGCGCGGATAACGCTTCTCAAAAACCTCAGCCATGGACCAATGCGCCGTTGCCTCTTGACCGTCGAGGAGCCCGGCATCCGCCAAGAGCGCCGAGCCAGAGCATGCCGTTGCCAGGCGCGCCCCTGCCGAGTGTCGCTCGACGATCCAGTCGATCTCCGGCCCCAAAACCTCCTTCGGCGGGGTCATCATGCCAATCCTGAAGTTTGGCAGGCAGATGATCTCTGCGTCGTCTGCTTCTTCAAGCGTCGCGTCAGGTGTCACTGGGACGCGGCTTATGCAACGGAATGGCTCATTGGCTCTGGCGACGATCCTAACTCGTGTCATAGGCGGGGTGGGCGCGCCCTCGGTTAGGTAGGACCACGCCGACCCTACCGACGTCAGCAAATCATAAATGCCGTAGAGAATGGCGCCCCGGCAACTCTCGGCCGCTAGGATGTCGATCCGCAGAGGTTCAGCGATGAAATCCCTGGTTGTCATTTTCATACTCTCCCATCCGAATCCGATGGCCGAATTGGCCCTCTTGTGGCCAGTTCGACCCTGACGCATGCGTTTTTTGTCCGCCAGTTTGGAGCAGACTACAAAAGCACGCGAGGAAAATCATGACCCACGAAGCCTTCAAGTTTGCAGAAAAAGAGGGATGGGACGCCCGTGCTGCCGCCTATAACGACTTCACAGGGCGGGTCACGACCGGCGCGATTCCGACGCTTCTGGCGATGGCCGAATTGGCCCCTGGCAAACGTATTCTAGACCTTTGCTGCGGCACCGGTAGGGCTGCGGGCGCTGCAATCGCGCTTGGCGCTGACGCTGAGGGCATTGATATATCTGCGTCGATGGTCAAGGCGGCGCAAAGCGCTTTCCCCGCGGCACGCTTTGTTACCGGCGATGCCGAGGCGATACCGAAAAATGATGCTGATTTCGATGCTGTGATTTGCTCGTTCGGGATAATGCATTTGGGTAGCCCAGAAACCATGTTCAACGAGATTGCGCGTGTTTTGAAACCCGGTGGGCGAGTAGCACTCAGCCATTGGATTGGACCGCCACAGTCACCGTTGTTCCGGATCGTCTTCGGCACGATGCAGAGCCTTGCGGACATGTCCGTCGTCCCTGCGTCACCGCCCCCATTCGCTCTTTCTTCGGAAGATACCATGCGAGAGAAATTGGAAGCGGCTGGTTTTAGGGAGTTCTCAAGTGCCCGAGTTCCACTCGTCTTCAAAGCTCCGAAAGGACAGTTCGCCAAACATTTCCGAAACTTCGCTGCAAGGGCGGCTGTTATTCTCGACAAGCAGAATGAAGACGTCCTGAAAGAAATCTACTTCTCTTGGGATACCCAGTTAAAGGACTTTCTCGACGGCGAGGAATACCACGTTCCGATGCCTGCCATAGCAGCGACTGCCGTCCGAGGCGCGTAGATCTAAAATGATCTTTCGACCGATGCTCGCACCGAACATAGTTGGAGTAACCTAGGTTCTGGACCCATTAATTTGGTTGCCGTCATCTCGGCTGCGTGATTCAAACCCCTGAGTTTCAGGGGTATAACATGAGTAGTCTATTTTGGCTGACCGACGAGCAGATGGCGCGGCTTCAGCCTTACTTTCCAAAGAGCCATGGCAAGCCGAA
>NZ_JAVAMO010000021.1 GCF_030758345.1 Ruegeria discodermiae | reverse complement strand
CACCCCCGTCCCCGGCGGCGTCGGCCCCATGACGATCGCCTGCCTGCTGGCAAACACCCTAACCGCCGCCTGCCGCGCCAACGACCTGCCAGAACCCGAGGGGCTGACCGCCTAACGCCCAACCGGAACCATCGTCCCCTGCAAAAGGGCTACATGGGTTTCCTGCTCGCCCGCGACGGCATAGACATCTGCGGTGACAATGGTCAGCCTGCGGCCGGGCTTCACCACCCGGCCAACCGCACGCAGCCGCTGACCGCGGGCCGGGGCGAGCAGGTTGATTTTCATCTCTGCGGTCATCACGTCCTGTGGCTCGGGTATCCGGGTCAGCGCGGCGTAGCCCGCCGCCGAATCTCCCAGCGCGAAACTCAGCGCTGCATGGGCGGCGCCTTGCTGTTGCAGGGCGGTGTCCAGAATCGGGGCACTCAGAACCACGCGGCCTTCAGAGATTTCATCGATTCGGGCCCCAAACGTCGCCATCATGGATTGTCGTGCAAAACTGTCCCTGATCCGCTGGTCCATTATTCTGCCTTTCTGATTATTGTCAGTTCAGCTGTCGCGCGGCATCGGCACGGCGCGCGGCGGGCTGCCCGTCAGGATCGCCAGCGCATCGGGGCGCATCAGGTCGCACAGGACCGGGTCGTCGCAGTGCAACCCCCCGGTATAGGTGCCATAGGCGGGCAGCAGCAGCCGGTCGCGATCCACCAGAAACGCCGCACGGGTGATGCTGCGCCCACGGGTGCGGATGCGCGCCTTGGGGTGAAAATGTCCCGAAATCTCGCCCACGGCACCCGCAGCGGCGATATGGCGGAACGTGACCGTGTCGATGCGGAGCTCGTGCCGATGCTGGCCGCCGATCTCGACCGGGCCGGGATCGTGATTGCCTTCGATCCAGGTCCAGTCGCGCCCGGCCTGCAGCGAGGCGATCCATTGCCGGTCGCCCTCGCCAAGCGCGCGTGCCGCATCCAGATCGTCGAAACTGTCGCCCAGGCAGATCACGATCCGCGCGCCGGTCTGGTCCAGATCATCGGCCAGACGGTTGAGCGTGTCGCGCGTCTCATAAGGGGGCAGGGCGGGCGCACCGCGCCGGGCAATCCGTTCGGATTTGCCCAGATGCAGGTCCGAGACGCAGAGCAGCCGCCAGTCCGGCCACCAAAGCGCACCCGATCCCAGGGCCACCAATTGCTTGCCTGCAAATTCGAATTCAAAACCGTTCATGCCCGTTTCTTCCCTTGGGTTTCGATTATGTGCAAGCCCTTCACGACGTCAGCCCTGCCTTTGACAGCAGGCGTTCGCTTTCCTCGGCCAGTAGCCGCTCTTCGGCCGATCCTTTGACCGGCACCTTGCCGACTTCCAGCAGCAGCGGCGCGGCCAGCGGCGTAATCCGGCCCAGCCGCACAAGGTCGATCCGGTCGCCGACCCGCGCGATCATCTCTTCGATTCGCCCGAAATCCACGAGCCCGCGCATCGCCTCATCCCGCGTGATCTGCATCAGCACGTGATCGGGGTCATATTTCAGCAGCGTGTCATAGAGGATGTCGGAGGAAAACGTCGCTTGCCGCCCGCTCTTGCGCTGCCCGCCCATGTTGCGCTCGATGAGCCCGGCGATTGTGGCCGAGGCCCGAAACGTCCGCTTCATCACCGCGTTGCCCGCCAGCCAGCTGTCCAGTCCGTCGCGCAGCGCCTCGATGCGAAACAGGGGCGCTGCATCGGTCAGCGCATCGAGGCCCCAGATCAGTGTCGCGTAATCGGTCGAGACAAAGCCCAGCGGGTGCAGGCCGACCTCCTCCATCCGTTTTGTCAGCAAAAGGCCCAGCGTCTGCATCGCGTTGCGCCCGGCAAAGCCGTAGACGCAGACATGTTCGCGCCCGTCATGGGGGAAGCTTTCAACCAGCAACCGGCCCCGCTGCGGCAGTTGCGACACGTCGCGTTGCAGGCTGAGCCAGTCGGCGGTGTGGCGGGGCAGTTGCGGCCAGCTTTCTTGCGCGAACATGTCGAGGATGCGGGCGCTGAGCTGGGTGGAGGTGGCGAATTTCGTACCCATAAACGTGGCGATCTTGGGCTTCTTGTCAGCGCGGCGGGTGACTTCGACGGTCATCTCGCGCAGGCCTTCATAGCGCACGATTTGGCCGCCGATCAGGAAGGTGTCACCGGGGGTGAGCGAGGCGGCAAAGCCTTCTTCGATCTCGCCCAGGGGTTTGCCGCCCCGGCTCCGTTTCAGCCGTACCTTTAGCGTATCTGTGTCCTGAATGGTGCCGATATTCATCCGGATGCGCGCCGCCGCGCGTGGGTCGCGCAACTGCCAGTGCCCGTCGGGTCGCTGTAGCAGGCGCTGCCAGCGGTCATAGGCGTGCAAGGCATAGCCGCCCGTGGCACAGAAATCGAGGCAATCGTCGAACTCCACCCGCGTCAGATCGGTGAAAGGCCCGGCGGAGGTCATCTGTATATAGAGCGCGTCCGCTTCAAACGGACCAGCGGCAGCGGCGATCAGGATATGCTGACACAGCACATCGCGGGGGCCGCGCCCGCGCGGATCGCCATCCAGATCATGCGCCTTGACCGCTTCCAGCGCGGCGACGCATTCCACCACCTCGAACCGGTTGGCGGGGACCAGCAGGGCCTTGGAGGGCGCGTTATAGCGGTGATTGGCACGCCCGATCCGCTGCACCAGCCGCTTGACGTTCTTGGGCGCGCCAATCTGGATCACAAGATCGACATCGCCCCAGTCGATGCCCAGATCGAGCGAGCCGGTGCACACGATGGCGCGCAGATCGCCGCGCACCATCGCCGCCTCGACCCGTTCGCGCTGCTGGCGATCGAGTGAGCCGTGATGGATACCGATCGGCAGGCCTTCCTCATTGGCAAGCCACAGGTTGTGAAAGAAAATTTCGGCCTGCGCGCGGGTGTTGTGAAAGATCAGCGTGGTCTTGTGCTGGCGTATCTGTTCCAGCACCGCCGGTATCGCATAGGCCGCACCGCCACCAGACCAGGGCGGCATTTCCTCGGTCTGCAGCATGGCGATATCGGGGTCGGGGCCGGGGTCGGCCAGCAGGATATCGCAGGGATCGGGATGGCGCGCCAGCAGGCGGGCAATGGCGTCGGGGTCCTCGACCGTGGCCGAGAGACCGACCCGGCGCAAACCAGGGCAGAGCACTTGCAGATGCGCCAGCGCCAACATCAGTTGATCGCCCCGTTTGCTTTCGGCGAGCGCGTGGATTTCATCCACCACCACCCGCTGCAACCCGGCAAACATGCGCGGCGCGTCCTCGTAGGAGGTCAGCAGCGCCAGGCTTTCCGGCGTGGTCAGCAGGATGTGCGGCGGGTCGGCGCGCTGGCGCTTTTTCCGCGTGGCTGAGGTATCGCCAGTGCGATCCTCGATCCGGATCGGCAACCCGATCTCGTCCACCGGCGTGCGCAGATTGCGCTTGATATCGGCGGCCAGCGCCTTGAGCGGAGAGACATAAAGCGTGTGCAGACCGTCGTGATCGCCATTGGCCAGTTCCGCCAGCGTTGGCAGAAACCCGGCCATCGTCTTACCGCCGCCCGTGGGTGCAATCAGCAGCGTCGCCGGGTTCTGGGCCCGGTCGAACATGTCCTGCTGATGCGGATGGATCGACCAGCCCTTGGCTGCGAACCAGTTCAGAATTGCGGGGGGAATCTGCGCCATTGCAGCCAGCTTAGCGCAGCAGTTTCACCTTTGGAACGGGCGCGCGAGGCCTGTGCGGGCCTAGTGAACGATCTGTTCTTCCTTCACGAACATGTTCGCCCAGGCGCGCTCGATCAACTCTGGGCTCATCTGGTAGGGGATGCCCTCGAACTCGCAGATGGCGATCATCTGGTCGATCAGGAAGACTGGCTGATAATTGGCATAGATGTTGTCGATGGTCGGGTATTTCACCTTGAGCAGATGCACCAGCGCGCGCTCATCCAGCGGCATGCCCTTCTTGCGGGCAACCAGCGCAAAGATCTTCAGGAAGTTTTCCTGATCCGGCCCGTCGATCTTGATCTTGAAGAATATCCGCCGCAGCGCCGCCTTGTCGAAAATCTCGTTGGGGTGGAAGTTGGTCGAAAAGATCACCAGCGTGTCAAAGGGCACCTCGAACTTTTCACCCGATTGCAGGGCGAGGATATCCTTGCTTTCCTCCAGCGGAACGATCCAGCGGTTGATCAGGGCCTGCGGCGGTTCGGCCTGACGGCCAAGGTCGTCGACGATGAAGATGCCGCCGGTGGATTTCAGCTGCAGCGGAGCCTGATAGGTGCGCGCGGTCGGGTTGTAGACCAGATCGAGCATCGAGAGCGACAACTCGCCCCCGGTGACCACGGTGGGGCGTTCACACATCACATAGCGGCTGTCGAAGCGTTTGCGGCGGCGCAGCTGGGTCGGGTCGTCAGCCTCCTGCTCAATGGCGTTATGTACGATCGGGTCGTAGACAGTGATGACCTGACCGGAATATTCGATGGCGCGCGGCACATAGACCTTGTCGCCCAAAGCATCGCGGATGCCGTTCGAGATTGAGGATTTGCCGTTGCCCGGCGGGCCATACATCAGGATCGACCGCCCGGCGCTGACAGCCGGGCCAAGGTGATCCAGCAAGCTGTCGGGCAAAACCAGATGGCCCATGGCGTTGGTCAATTGTTCGCGCGTGACTTGAATGTTGCGGATCGACTGGCGCTTGACCTGTTCGCTATAGACCTCCAGCGGCACCGGCATCGCGCCGAAATATTCCGACTGGCTAAGCGCGTCAAGCGTGCGAGCGCGGCCTGCATCGGTCAGTTGATAGCCCATTTCATTGCCATTATTGGCGTTGAGCGTGCCTGTTGCCTCCAGCAGCTTTTGTTCGCGGGCCATATCGACCAGCTCCTGCGTCACCGATCCCGGCAGACAGATCGCTTCGGCGATCTCGCTAACCATCTCGAGATTCTTGCGAAACATCGTTTTCAGCAAAATGTCCCGCATCATCACGATGGGAAGGCGCATCTCGGCCAGCCCGTTGGGGGCAGGGGGCGCCATGACATTGGGGGTCTGCATGTTCATCGGTAAAATCCGTCTTGGGCTGGCTCATCAAAACGCTGCGGTGCACCCGCATGGCGCGAAACTGCCCGCCTATTGTGGCAGCAGAAGGGCAAAGCCGGGGCAGGGGCGGGGATTGTTCAACTTCCGTAAACAGCACCAAGGATGAGATAGAGCGCCAGCGTAAAGCCCAGGCTCAGCCCCATCGGGAATTTGCGGCCCACATCCCAGCTTTTCCAATCCGGTACTATCCGGCGCAGGGCTGTGTGTTTGGCCAGCCGATGCGTGACCACCGCCGCCAGAAGGCTGGCGCAGAGGATCATGAACACAAGGCTCAGGTCGCCCAACGCAACGTAGGGCGCGGCGGCTGCCATGAACTTGGCATCGCCCGCGCCCATCGCCCCGGCGGCGTTCAGGATGATGCCCACGAACAGCACAATAACCAGCTGCGCCAATTGCCAGCCATAGGCGGGAAAGCTCATCAGGAACGGTCCCATCACCACGAAGATCAGCGCCAGAGCGACAACCGCCTGATTGGTGATCCGCATTTCACGCAGATCGGTGAAGGCGACATAGAAACAGAGCGGCAGCACCAGCGGCAGGAACCACAGCGCGACCAGGGACGGGATCGCCATGGCTCAGGCGCTTTCCAATGCGCGCAGCGAGTTGATCGCCTCTTCGAAATGCTGGGGATGGGTCTTGACGGCGTCACGCAGCAGGGTCTTGCCTTTGGTGACATCGCCCTGCTTGATCGCGGTCAGCGCCATCGTATGCAGCAATTGCGCCCGTTCCACCTGGTTCATTGGTACCACCGGCAGCGTGTAGTTGCCCTGCGCGCCGCGTGCCAGAACCAGATTATTCTTTGCGGTGAACAATGTGCGGTCCTGCCGGATCGCCTCGCCAAACAGTTTTTCGGCCTCGGCATATTGGCCGCGTGTCAGCTTGGAATAGCCCCAGTTATTGGTCACTGCGGCGGGTTTGGTCGTCAGACCAACGGCCGTTTCATAGAAGCTGTCGGCGCGTTTCCATTCCTTGTTGGAATCCGCAATCATCGCCTCAAGCCGGTAACGCTTGAAGGTCTCATGGGTCGGGGGCACCTTGTCCAGCGTTTCCTCGGCCTTTTTCCAGTCGCCATTGCGGATATAGGCATCGGCCAGATCGACCGAATCCGCATCGGTGGCGTCTTTCATCCCAACTACCTTGGTCCAGGCCGAGACCGCCTCGGTGTTGCGCTTGGCCCGGACCAGCGACATGGCAAGCCCGCGTTGCAGGTCGATCCGGTCGGGGGCGGTCTTGGTGGCGCGCTGGAAGTACGCGACCGCTTCGTTCGGGTCACCGACCGTCAGCATCACGTCATTGATGCCGGTTTCATCGATGACGTTGACATCCTGCAGCGCCCGTTCGACGGCCTGATCTTTCTTGCTCACACACGCGGAAAGCCCCAGCCCGCCTGCAACAAGTGCCGGGATCAAAATAAGGTGGCGCATTTTTGCGTCCTTTTGCTGCTCTGTCCTTTTATGGTGTCTTGCGGATCAGGAACTGCCCTTCGCCCCGCTGCACCAGCTTATATTCTTGGTTTGCCTCAGGAGCATTAATAGCAGGATTTTCAGATTTTGCGAGTGCTATCCGAAGATTATCCCGGATTGAGTCACTTTCGCCATTGTCCAAAGCGTAGGCTTTCTTGAACACTTGGGTGGCTTCGGGGGTTTCACCTTTCTCCATCAGAAGCACACCAAGATTGTTCCAGGCTTCCGGCCAGTCCGGAGCATCCTCGACCGCGCGGCGCAACATGATCTCGGACTGTCCCAGGCGCCCCAGCTCAAGATTTGCGGTGCCAAGACCGGTGAGGATTTCGGGCGTCATGCCCTGTTCCAGCGCGGCCCGGGTGAAGGCATCCATCGCCAACTCATATTCGCCCGCCGCCATCAGGCGATGTCCCACCTCGACACCGTCCACCGCCTGCGCCTTGTGGTCGATTCCGGGGGCGAAGGGATCATCGGGCAGAGTGATCTCATCCGAGGCCGAACACGAAACCACCGCCGCAAGAGCGACGGTGGCGATCAGGTGTTTTTGACTTGGTGCGTGCCTGTTCACACCTTCCACTTTCGTTTTAGCCGGCGCTCATATTGCCCAAATCCATGATGCCCTTTGCCGAAGGTCCGACAAGAATGACCAGCAGGGGCGGAACCGTCAGCCCCATTGTGGCGAGGGTCATTTTGGTTGGCAACTTGTTTGCGGCCTCTTCGGCGCGCATCACGCGTTTGTCACGCATTTCGCCCGCATAGACCCGGAGCGCTTCGGCAATCGAGGTACCGAAACTGGCAGACTGGATCATCACGGTCACAAAGGATGAAACGTCGGTGACATCGCAGCGCGTCGCGAAGTCACGCAGAACCTTGTCTTTCTCTTTACCGGCTTTCATTTCATAAGCGACGATCTCGAATTCATCCGCCAGATAGGGGTAGGAGGCGCGCAATTCGCCCGAGACCCGAACGATGGCCTGATCCAGAGACTGACCGGCCTCGACACAGACCAGCATCATGTCGAGCGAATCCGGGAAGCCGGCAGTGATCGCCTGTTTGCGCTCTTCGACGCGGCGGGTGATCCAGTATTTCGGCAGGTAGTACCCTGCCAAGCCCGGCCCAAACACATACATCAGCTTGGTGGTGCCACCGAGGTCCTGATCTCCGATGATAATCGTCACATAGACCACGCCAAGCATCAGGCCGGCCAGGCCCAGGACAAATTGGGCGAAGTGAAAAACGCGGATTGCATCCTTGGATCGGTAGCCAGCCTGCCGCATCTTGAGCTGCATTGCCGTGTATTCCTCGGCGTCCTGCGGCTCGAGGAAAGTCGCAAACCGGTCAAGCTGCTCGTTCCGACTGCCCTGACGCAGCTGCTCTTTCTTGGACTTTGTCTTGGGTTTGGGATTCACGTCCCGTTTCAGCTTCTTGAGCGGATCTTCGGGCTGATTGAGGATGAAGGGAAGCGTCACCAGGATCATGAAAAGGCCGACGACGCCCACCACGATCAAGGGGCCAAACTCGCCCAGATGTTCGGTCAGGAGATCATTGATATTCTGCAGGAATTCCATGGGTGCTCCGGTTCAGACTTTGATATTCGTCAGGATGCGCATGACGATGAGGTTGGCTGTCAGCAGGATTCCGACAAAGAAACAGGCCGGTATGAACCAAGGGTGATCCATGACCCCATCATAGTAGCCGGGATCGTTGACCAGGATCACCATCAGGCAGACCAGCGGGAAGGCGGACAGAAACTTGCCCGACCACTGCGCTTCGGCAGTGATCGCCTTGACCCGGCGAAACAACCGGAACCGCGCGCGGATCACCTTGGCCAGCCCGTCGAGAACCTCAGCCAAGTTACCGCCCGACTGCTGCTGGATCGAGACCGCGACCGACAGGAACCGCAAGTCCTGAAGGTCCAGGCGTTCCGCCATTTCCTTGAGCGCATCGCTGACGTCGCGGCCATAAGAGGCCTCGTCCGAGATGACCCCGAATTCCGTTGCGATCGGGTCGCTGGCCTCTTTCGCAACGATCTGGATCGAAGCCACGAACGGATGGCCGACGCGTAGTGATCGGACCATCAATTCGACCGCATCGGGCAATTGCTCTTCGATCAGCGCCATGCGTTTCTTGGCTTTGCGGTTCACCCAGAAGTAAACGGCACCGACCCCGATCAGCGCCGACGCGGCGATGCGCAGGGGCGGTTCGGTTTGGGTGCCAATGCTCAGGCCGACAAAGGCGACCACCCCCACACCGATCATGATCATGATCAACTGGCGCGGGGTGAAGGCGATCGCCGCTTTCTGCGCTTTGTCCGCCAGCAGCGAATAAAGCGGGATCGACTGACTGCGCATATGCTGCTGCATTTCCTTGCGCAGCTGTTCGAGAACCTCTTCGCGCCCGGCGCCTTTGTCCAGCATATCCAGACGGCGGTTCACCCGGTTGTTCAGGCTGATCGACTTGCCAAAAAACAGCAGGTAGATTCCCTCGACCAGGAACAGAACACCGATGAAGATCCCGATGTAGATGATTGGCTCTGCACTGATAGTCATGGCCTGGTCCCCTACATACTGACCGGTTCGTAGATCGATGCGGGCAGGTCATACCCCCACATACGGAACCGTTCCGAAAAGTGGCTGCGCACGCCGGTTGCGGTGAAATGGCCGATGATCTTGTTGTCCGGTGTCAGGCCGACGCGCTGGTAGCGAAAGATTTCCTGCATGGAAATCACATCCCCTTCCATCCCGGTAATCTCGGTGATCGAGGTCATCCGGCGCGAGCCATCCTGCAGGCGGCTTGCCTGCACGATCAGGTTCACAGCCGAAGAAATCTGGCTGCGCACCGCCTTAATCGGCATCTCGATCCCCGCCATGGCGATCATGTTCTCAAGACGGCTGATACCGTCTCGGGCAGAGTTGGCGTGGATCGTGGTCATCGATCCGTCATGGCCGGTGTTCATGGCCTGCAGCATGTCGATCACTTCCTCGCCGCGCGTCTCGCCGACGATGATGCGGTCGGGACGCATCCGCAAAGCGTTCTTGAGGCAGTCGCGCGGGCTGACCTCGCCCTTGCCTTCGACGTTGGGCGGGCGGCTTTCCATCCGACCCACATGGGTCTGCTGAAGCTGCAGTTCCGCGGTATCCTCGATCGTCAGGATGCGCTCGGCATTATCGATGAAGCTGGAGAGCGCGTTCAGCGTGGTCGTCTTACCCGACCCGGTACCACCCGACACGATGATATTCAGGCGCGTGGCCACGGCGGCTTGCAGATATGCCGCCATTTCTTCGGTGAAAGCCCCGAAATTTACCAGATCGTCGATGCCCAGCTTGTCTTTCTTGAACTTCCGGATCGACACCAGTGAGCCATCGACCGCGATCGGCGGCACCATCGCGTTGAAGCGTGAGCCATCGGCGAGGCGGGCGTCAACATAGGGGTTCGACTCATCGACGCGGCGACCCACGGCCGACACGATCTTGTCGATGATCCGCAGCAGGTGGCGTTCATCCTTGAACCGGATATCGCTGAGTTCCAGCTTGCCGTCCCGTTCCACGAAGATTTGGTGCGGACCATTGACCAGGATATCGTTTACCGTGTCATCTTGCAGCAGCGCCTCAAGCGGGCCAAGCCCGGTTACTTCGTCATAGAGGTCCTTGTTCAGCGTCTGGCGATCGTCACGGTTGAGAACGATGCTTTTCTGTTCCAGAATCTCCGACGAGATCGAACTGATCTCGTTGCGAAGCTCTGCTTCGGAGGCATGTTCGAGCGCCGCGAGATTGAGGTTCTCGAGCAATTCGCGGTGCAGCTCGATCTTGATCTCGCCCAGACGATCCTTGCGCTTGCGCTCACGGTCCTGCGGTGCTGCTTCGGCCTTTTTGGCTGGCATCGGCCTGCGCAGCAGCTCTTTTTTGGTCGGGGCAGGGGCGATTTCGATGGATGGCTTGGCGGCTGCGCTTGGCTGCACGGCTTTGACCGGCGCGGCGGCGTTCTGCTTTTTGTACCTTGAGAACATCTTGGACCCCCTCGTGAATCGCGTTAAGCGGCTTCCGCTTCGCCGGTGCCGAGTTCGTGGATTGATTGCGCCAGTTTGGCGATTTCCCGGCGCAGCGGGTTTTTGGACGCGGATGTGGCCAAGGGCTGGCCGTGATCACCGCCCTGGGTTACCGCTTTGCCGCCATCGGGCAGTTGCAGTTCAATCGAAATGCCCAGCGACTCCGCCATTCTCTTGACGCGGCTCTTTCCGCTCAGATCGGTGAATTTTGGTGCTTTGTTCAGGGCAAAGCGCAGCTTGTTGAACGGCAGATCTTCCGATTGCAGTGCCCGTTTCATGCGCAGGGCATTCTGGGCAGACCGCATATCCAGTTCGATCATCGCGAAATAGACATGTGCGGCTTGCAAAACCGTCTCTGACCATTGTACCAGCGTTTTGGGCATGTCGATGACGACAAAGTCGAAATGGGCGCGCGCCAGTTCGATCACCCGGTCGATATCCTGCGGTGTCACAAGGTCAAGCGGCACCATGTCGGAGGGAGCCGTCAGAACCTGGAGCCTGTCCTCATAGCTGACCAGCGCCTGACCAAACACCTCATCATCCATGTTCTCGGTGTCGGTCAGCATCTCGAACACGGCCTCGCGGCGTGGCAGATCAAGATATGTCGAGACCGAACCATGTTGCAGGTCGAAATCCAGCAGGCAGACTGATGGGGACTCGTCGCGCGCAACATTGGCCAGTTCCCATGCCAGATTCACAGCCATCGTGGTTGAGCCAACGCCGCCTGCAAGCCCGTGAACGACAATCACGGCCCCTTCTTTCGAAGTGCCTGTGTTCAGCGGCGCGCTGTTGGTCTGGCCCTGCGCGACTTGTGGATCCTCTTTGCTGCGCAGCCGGTTGATGGCCAGTTGCAGCTCTTGTTCGGGAAGCGGGTAGGGTACAAATTCATCCCCGCCCTTGCGCAGAAGCTGGTGAAGCGAGGCGGGTGTGACATCTTCGGCGATCAGGATGACGCCGATATCGCGCGCTTTGGCCTGCGTGATGATTTCACCCATCAGGACCAGATTATCCTCGTCATCGCCATCCAGCGCCAGTGCAATGAATTCCAGTGTTTCCGCTTCGGGCTGTCCGAAAAAGGCCAGCGCCTCGGCGAATCCCAGGTCTCCCCAGCTTTCGCCCATCGCCGCTTCCATGTCTTCGATCAGCAGGTCGAAATTCTGGACGTCCCGACTGACCGTGCAGGCCAGGATCGGAGCGGTCTCAGATTGCGGTATTCCACTGCTCATTACCTTCATCCTCATTCAAATACGATGGGAAAGTCGATCAGCATTGCGCTGTACCCGGCTTGCGTCACCCACCCACGACCCTGAAAAAGGCCGCAAATCACCTATTGGAGGCAGTGTCGTTGCGAAGTTGGGCGAGATTTAGGCCGAAAAGAACCAATTGTAGGGAATTGGGCGACGATCCCGCCCAATTCGTCGCTATTGTACTCAGTTTTCGAAGGCCGATGAGTCGTCAATGTCAAAGCCGGTGGCCGGTTCCGCGCTCTTGATATATTCGCGATAGATCACCTCGGCATATTTGCCGTCCAGGGTCTGGTTGCGTTTGATAAAGCCGGTCACCTCGGTGACGGTACGCCGGTTGCGGCGGTCCCGGTCTGGGGTGTTGATCAGTGGTTGGCGTTCGCCAAACGATGCCACGGCTTCAAGGCGGTTGCGGCTAACGCCTTGTCTGGTCAGGTAATTTACCACAGCCTGGGCGCGACGCAGACCGAGGCGCTGGTTATAGCTGGGCGAGCCGACCTTGTCGGTATGGCCGAACACTTTGAACCGCACTTCGGGGAATTGTTTGATCCAATCGGCCTGCTGTCGCAGAATCTGCTGTGCGGTGGGGTCGAGTTGTGAACTGTTGAAGGCGAAGTTTACCTGATCGGGTACTTCGCGGGCAAAGCGCTCTCCCAGAACCTGGACGTAGCTTTTTGCACCGGTCTGGATCTGGGCATTGTTCAGAGTGGCGTTTCCGAATGTGCCCGAATCGACCTCATAGCCTGCGTCATAGGCGCAACCGCCAACGGCCACAGAGAGACCAAGGATCGAGATCATCTTATGCATTGGTTTCATCCTCCCGATCATTCAAGCACGTATCCGTAGGAGCCGCTGAAATCCTGCTTTGCGACCTCGGATGCGGCGCCGCCGCCTGCACGCACGGTTGACGCGGTCTTGCCGAACAGAAACAGCTCGGTTTCGCTCGGGGGCGTTACCCGGTCGGTCGGCAGTGCCAGCGCCTCGCCACGTGTTGGCGAGACCAGATGCGCGGTCACGATAATCACCAGTTCGGTTTGGCTGCGTTGGAAGTTCGCGCTGCGGAACAGCGTTCCCAATACCGGAAGGTCGCCCAACCAGGGAAGTTGAGAGTTGTTGTCCAGGAAATCATCCTGGATCAGACCGGCAATTGCAAAGCTCTCACCGTCAAAAAGCTCAACGGTAGTAGAGGTTTCCCGGCGCGAGAAGCCGTTGACAGTCGCCCCGTTGATGACCACTGAATTGGTCGGATCAAGCGCGGAAACCGCGGCCACCATCTCAAGATTGATCAGGTCGCCATCCACAACGCGAGGCACAAAACTCAACTGAACGCCAAAGGGTTTGAATTCCACCGAAAACAGCCCGTCACGCTGGGCGACCGGAATCGGGTACTCGCCGCCCGCTAAGAAGGTCGCCTCTTGCCCCGAAAGGGCAGAGAGATTGGGTTCCGCCAGAGTGCGCACCACGCCTTTTTGCTCCAAGGCTTCCAGAAGCAGGCGGATCTGTGTGGCACCTGCGCTGAAACCGAACAAAAGGGCACCAGTGTTTTCGTTGTTGGCTGGAATGTTGCCGTTCAACGCATTCGTCAAAGAACCGGCAGAGTTCAGCGTGTTGATGCCGCCCGTCGCATTGCCGCCTGAGAAACCAAGCGATGCACTGAGCGATTTGGTGACGGAGCGCTGCATTTCGGCAAACCGCACCTTCAGCATGACTTGCTGCACCCCCGCCACGCTCATCAGGTTCGATACCCGTTCGGGCGCGTAACGTTCCGCCAGTTCTAGGGCCCGTTCCAAGCGCGCGCTGCTGGACACATTGCCCGAAAGCACGATGCCGTCATTGGCCGTGCGTACCTCAATTGTTTCGCCGGGTAGAATCTGTCGCAGGCGTTCCTTGAACTCAGTCACGTCGGGAGCAACGCGTACATTTACGTTGGTGATAAGTCGTCCCGTCGCATCTAGCAGCGTCATCGTGGTGACGCCTGGGGACCGGCCAAGAACATAGATGCTGCGATCAGAGAGGGACGAGATATCTGCAATGCCGGCATTGGCGATGCTGAGTTCTGCAAAGGGTTCGTCGCTTTCGACCACAACCGCCCTGTTCATCGGCACGTCAAGCGTCGTGGCCATATCCCTTTTTACGACCCGCAGCGGATCGGTTTGTGCTTGGACCACGTCGGTATTGCACATGACAGTCAGCCCCAGCAGGGCTGCCTTCATCCATCTGTCGATTTTCATGTGACCTGCCTTTCCGATCACGCCTCGTTTTTCGGGTCTTTTTGCCCTTTATCGCGGCTACTCTGCGGCAGAAGCGGTTTTTTTGCAATAATCAATGGTTTGAGCGCGCGCTTTTATGTGGATAACCGGCAACAATATAAAAAAGACGAACCAGGCTGCTTGCCTGGTTCGCCATATTAACGGGTTGAAAAGGCGTCAGTTTGTGCAAGGGATCGGGATTTCGATCACTTCCGCTCCGCGCCGGTTGCGGATCGTGCAGACCTTTTTCTGTTGCACTTCGGGTACCACTTCGCGATCTCCCAATCCCAGCAGGGCGCGCTTGTTGACCTCCACAGTGGAGGCGACTGTGTCATCGGTCGCGCCGACAAGGGCGAGCGTGAGTTTGCCAGTGTTCTGGCCCTGCGCCAGAATTGCGATTTGCTCGGGCTTGGCAGCAACGGTCACTGTACGGGCGATCGAAGCGCCGTTGCGTTCGTTTCCAGCTTGCTGATCAATTGCGATCAGTTGAATATTCGTTTGGATAAGGCGCGTTACCTCACCACTTTCGCCTTCGATGGCCCCACCGGTGCCACCCGTCCAATAGACATCGACCCTGTCGCCGGGGCGCAGGAAGCCCGACACGCCGCTGGTCACATCCACCTTTACAGCGAAGGCGCGCATGCCGCGTTCTAGGCGAGAGGTCAACCCGGCATCCTCACCGATCTCTGTGACCTTGACCGCCATGATCGCTTCGCCCTTTTCCATAGTGCGGATGACAAAGCGGTTGTCTTTTGCCTCTGCAGCAAACAGATTTTCGGCATTGGTGAAAGTGCCTTCCGGTATTGCGTCTACCGGCCATCTGACCACGCGCACATGCTCAGGTTCAAGTTGCGCGCCATATCTCAGTTGCGTGTTCGCAACCAGCACCTCTTGCGTCGGCACGATTTGCGCGCGCGCCTGGCGTTCTTGCGCAAGCTGTAGGCGATGTTCTTCGATATAGCCACGTGCCATCATTACGGCGCCTCCGGCCAGCGCCACCCCAACGATCAGGACAAGACCAAATACTGCTCGCATTCCCGCACCTCATATCTGCTGCGGTTCAGAGCATGTCGGTAGCCCGGCACGCACTGAACCAGTTTTTCATACACATGAAATGTGTCGAAATAAGGGACAAAGCACGCTGTTTGCGGAGATTTTGAACCAAACGTCCATAGTCACGCGTTAGTGCTTCAATCGGATTCCGGGTGCAGTATTATCTGAACCTCGGCTTCGCCGATCTGCCTGCCTATGTTATCCGCAAATCCATCGCCTTGCGTTCCCCCGAGCGCAACCACAGTTGCCCCGCCCATCGCGACAACGACAGCGGTAAGTACAACCCAATCGACCGTTACAGCACCAAGTTCCGATCTCAGGAAGTATCTGAGATGTTTTGGCATCATTTGACAGTACCCCCGATAAAATAGGGGCCACACCTTTCGCAAGGCATGGCCCCTACAATTCGGATTAGTTTGGTTTAGCCGCCAGTGCCGCCCGAGATCGCACCGCCGGTGCCAACAGTAACGGTCGTGCCGGTCATTGCGGAGTTCACATTACCTGCGAGGCCCGATGCGCCGTCTGCGATGCCCTGGTAGGCAACTGCGCCCAGAGCAACAACAGCTGCGGTCAGAACGACCCAGTCAACAGTCACGGCGCCGTCTTCGTCTTTGCGGAAGTTTTTGAAGAATTTGATCATTGTATGTCCCTCCTAAGGATCACGGTATGTTTCGTTAACCTCGCCGTCCGTTTGAACCGTCTCTCTCTCGTGGCCCGTGTCCGTCGTGGTATGCATAGAGTTTTGCCTGTTCCGCGTGGCAGGAATTGGGCCAAAACGCGGATTTTCGTGCCTAAGTTTAACTTTTCGCTCATAAAATTGATAACCTTTTGATTTTTAAGAAAAACTATACGTGGGTTTTTTTCTTGTGCGTTGGTGGGCGATGCAAAATGGCGGCAATTTGGGCGAAAATGCCTCATTTCATACAGTTTTTCTGGTCTAAGAGCCCTGTTTGGGGGGAGAAAGACTCAAAATAACGATGAGAAGAGCAGATGTTTCTCAACAAATCCTTGAGGCTGGGGGGACTCGTCGTCACCACAGGTCTTGTATTGGGCGCGGGTGTGCCCGAGTCCGGCCTGGCCGAGGCCCTGTCGAAACGTGTGAAGCCGCCATCCGCCGGGTCGGGCGCGCGGATCAATGTGCAAATATCCCCTGAAGAACATGCCAAAGCCCCCTTCGCGCCATCGACCGGCTATCGGGAACCCGTTGAAGAGGTCGTCATGGCGCCCGCAGCGCCGCAGGTCCCAAATGCGCCGAACGCTGCACCGGATCGTCCCAAGGCCAGCTATGCGTGGTTCTGGGACAAGGTCTCTCCGGCGATGGCGGATTCGAAGCCGGGGCGTCTGAACGAGGCAATGCAGGCGGTCAGCGATGGGGGGGTCGCCGCGCCGCGCCTGCAATCGATGCAGGATATCGCAAAAGAGCGCGGCGTACCGATCCTGCAATCCACCGTTGGCACAAATGTCTCGCCCGCGCTGGTATTGGCGGTGATCGCGGTGGAATCCTCTGGCAAACCCGATGCGGTCAGCGGGGCCGGGGCGCAAGGGTTGATGCAGTTGATGCCCGCCACAGCCGAGCGTTTCGGCGTTGAGGACAGTCTGTCGCCGCAGGACAACATCGCCGGGGGCGTCAAATACCTGGATTGGCTGATGAACGAGTTCGACAACGATCCGATTCTGGTGCTGGCAGGCTATAATGCTGGCGAGGGATCAGTGCGGACACACAAGGGGGTGCCGCCCTTTGCCGAAACCCGCGACTATGTGCCAAAGGTGCTGGCCGCGTTTCAGACCGCCCGGGGCCTCTGCGCCACGCCGCCCGAGCTTATCACGGATGGTTGCGTCTTTACGGTCATGAACTGATCCGCGAGACATGAAAACGGCCCCCGCGCGGTGGCAGGGGCCATGAATTTGTTCGAAAGATCGTTCAGTCGACCAGCGTTGCCTGCGTTGCGGCGCGCATTTCGTCTTCGCTGACGCCCTCGGCCAGTTCCACGATCTTCAATCCGCCATCTACAACATCCAGAACGCCCAGATTGGTGATGATGCGATCGACGACGCCTTTGCCGGTCAGCGGCAGGGTGCATTCCTTGAGCACTTTGCTGTCGCCATGCTTGTTGGTGTGATCCATCACCACCACCACGCGGCCGACGCCCGCGACCAGATCCATCGCACCACCCATGCCCTTGACCAGTTTGCCGGGGATCATCCAGTTGGCCAGATCACCGTTTTCATCCACTTCCATCGCGCCCAGGATCGCCATCGCGATCTTGCCGCCACGGATCATCGCAAAGCTCTGGGCGCTGTCGAAATAGGCGGTCTGAGGCAGTTCGGTGATCGTCTGCTTGCCCGCATTGATCAGATCGGGGTCCTCTTCGCCTTCATAAGGGAAGGGGCCCATGCCCAGCATGCCGTTTTCGGACTGCAGCGTCACATGCACATCATCGGGGATGTAGTTCGACACCAGCGTCGGGATGCCGATGCCGAGGTTCACATACCAGCCATCCTGCAATTCCTGCGCCGCGCGGGCGGCCATTTGGTTCCGATCCCAGGGCATCAGGCGGTCTCCTTCTTGCGGGTGGTGCGCTGTTCGATGCGCTTTTCATGGCTGCCGCTGATCACGCGATGCACATAGATGCCGGGCAGGTGGATCGAATCCGGGTCCAGTGAGCCGGTCGGCACGATCTCTTCGACCTCGGCCACGCAGATCCGTCCACAGGTGGCAGCGGGCTGGTTGAAGTTGCGCGCGGTCTTGCGGAAAACCAGGTTGCCGGTCTCATCCGCCTTCCAGGCTTTCACGATGGACAGATCGGCAAAAATGCCTTGCTCCATAATATATGTCTCGGGCTGGCCATCGGGGCCTGTGGGGAAGTCTTTGTGTTCCTTGCCCTCGGCGATCACGGTACCCACACCGGTCTTGGTGTAGAAGCCGGGGATGCCCGCGCCACCGGCGCGCATGCGTTCGGCCAGAGTGCCCTGCGGGTTGAACTCAAGCTCCAGCTCGCCGCTCAGATACTGGCGCATGAACTCGGCATTCTCGCCCACGTAAGAGCTGATCATCTTGCTGACCTGTCGGGTCTGCAACAGAATGCCGATCCCGAAATCGTCGACGCCAGCATTGTTGCTGGCAAAGGCCAGGTCCTTGACGCCCGAGCGTTTGATCGCCTCGAGCAGCAATTCCGGAATACCGCACAGGCCGAACCCGCCCGCCGCGATCAGCATGCCGTCCTTCAGCACGCCCTCCAACGCGGCATCGGCGTCGGGATAGAGTTTATTCATGGATAGCTCCCCAAATCCTGGTGACGCGACAGGTTGTGCCGCCGCGTTACCGTGAAGTCAACGAAACTTGGGTGGGCGAGTATTTCTACGGATATTGGGTCAGCCAGGCAGCGCATCTTCGGTATACTGCGCAGCAAATTCCGCCGAAGGCGGGATTGGCGTGATGATGTCAATCAAAACGCCATTGGGGTCCTGCGTGATGAAGTGGCGCTGGCCAAACGCCTCGTCAGTGAGCGGCTTGAGCATTGGCAGGCCAGCGTTGTTCAGGCGCTGATATTCCTGCGCCGCATCGGCAACTTCGAAATTCAGGATCACGCCGCCCACCGCGCCGCGCCCCGGTTCGGGAATGGTCTCGTGATGGGCATCCAGCACGGCGAGATTTACCGACGGGTCGCTTTTGGATTGCAGATGCACATACCAATCGGCGCTGAAGGCCGGGCGAAAGCCGAAATGGGCCTCGTAGAAAGCAGCGGTGCCAGCAACATCTTCGGTCTGGATCACGGGATAATATTGTGTGGTCTTCATCTTGCGTTTCCTCCGATATGCATACAGTCTGTATGTATGTGACAAATAAACATACAGGCTGTATGCATGCAAGAGAAACCTGAAGCGATTCCCAATGCCGACCGCCGGGCGGCGATGAAGGCGCGTCTGATCGCAGCGGCGCGGCGGCTTTTCCTGGACAAGGGCTATGCCGAGACCTCCACCCCCGAGATCGTGAAAGCGGCTGAGGTGACGCGCGGCGCGCTCTATCATCACTACAAGGACAAAGAGGATCTGTTCCGCGCCGTGGTTGCTGCCGAAGCCGCGGCGCTGGCGCAGGCCATCGATAGGGCAGCCGATCCAGATCAGAACCCGCTGGCCCAGGGCAGCGCCGCGTATTTCGAAGCCATGGCCGCGCCGGGACGGGCCCGATTGCTGCTGGTGGACGGCCCGGCGGTTCTGGGCTGGGATGAAATGGATGCAATCGATGCCGGGGGCGGGCGGGCCAGCCTGCGCGCCGGGTTGTCCCATGCGGCCCCCGATCTCGACGCGGCCGAGTTGGAGGCGTTGGCGATCACACTTTCCGCAGCTTACGACCGCGCTGCGCTGGCCATCGCCGAAGGGGCTGAGGCCGCGCCTTATATCACTGTGCTGGAGCGGCTTGTGGTGTCAGCGGGTGCAGAACATCGATAGGTGACGCGCCCCGCCTGCCCGGACGGGCACGCCCGCGCAATGCGCCTTGGATTTGTGACCGCGCAGGAACTGCCGCTTCAGGCGTCCTTCGCCGCAGCCTTTTTCGCTGTCGCTTTCTTGGGCGCGGCTTTCTTCTTTGGAGCGGCCTTCTTGCGCCCACCCTTCTTTGCGGCCTTTTCGGCTATCAACTCGACAGCCATCAACATGGTCACGTCGGCGGGCTCCACGTCCTTGGGCAAGGTGGCGTTCACCTTCGCCCATTTGACATAAGGCCCATAGCGGCCCTCCATCACGTTCACCGGACCGCCCTCTGCCGGGTGTTCGCCCAATTCCTTCAAGGGCTTGACCGCCGCACCACGCCCACCGCGCGAGGCGGCCTTTTGCGCCAGCACCTCGACCGCGCGGTTCATGCCGATGGTGAACACCTCATCCGCGTCCTTGAGGTTGGCATAGAGGCGGCCATGTTTCACGAAGGGGCCATAGCGCCCGATCCCGGCCTCGATCATCTCGCCATCCTCGGGATGCGCGCCGACCTCGCGGGGCAGTGAGAGCAGCATAAGCGCCTTCTCAAGGTCCAGATCATCCGGCGACCAGCCTTTGGGCAGGCTGGCGCGCGGAGGCTTCTTATTCTCTTCGGTGGGCTCGCCACGCTGTACATACGGCCCGAATCGGCCCTTCTTCAGGCTGATCTCGTCGCCCTCGTCCTCACCCAGCACCCGGTCGCCCGTGTCATCGGCGTCGCCACTGATCGGGCGGGTATAGCGACATTCGGGATAGTTGCCGCAGCCGACAAAGCCGCCGGTCCGCGAGGTTTTCAGATGCAATTGACCCACGCCGCATTTGGGGCAGATCCGCGGGTCCGAGCCATCCTCGCGCGGCGGATAAAGCTGGGGGGCCAGCGCCTCGTCCAACTTGTCGAGCACTTCGGTGATGCGCAGTTCCGAAGTTTCGGCGATCGCCGCAGAAAAATCGCGCCAAAACCGGCCCAACAGATCCTTGTAATCGGCATCCCCGGCGCTGACATTGTCGAGCTGCTCTTCCAGATTGGCGGTGAATTCATAGCCCACATATTGGCGGAAGAAATTCAGCAGGAAGATGGTGACGATGCGGCCCTTTTCCTCGGGGATCAGCCGGTTCTTGTCCTTGCGCACATATTCGCGGTCCTGAATCGTCGTCACGATCGAGGCATAGGTCGAGGGGCGTCCGATCCCCAGCTCTTCCATCCGCTTGACCAGCGTCGCCTCGGTATAGCGCGGAGGCGGCTGGGTGTGGTGTTGCAGCGCCAGAACCGCCTCGTTTTCGGCCAGCACCGCTTCTTTGGCTACTTTTGCGCCTTCGGTCACCTGCGCCTCGCCGGTGGCCTTGGCGAACTGATCGGCGAGCGAGGTCTTGGCGAAGACCGCCCGCTCGCCCTGCATGATCTGGGGCAGGCGCTTGTCGTCATCATCGGCCACATCGTCGCGGCCTTCTTCATAAACGCGCATAAACCCGTCAAACAGCACCACCTGACCGGTGGCGCGCAGGCCCACCTGGCCGTCATCGCTGGCGATATCGACCGTGGTTCGCTCCAGCCGCGCCGCCGCCATCTGGCAGGCCAGTGTGCGTTTCCAGATCAGATCATAGAGCTTGCGCTGATCCGGTTCCTTCAGCTTCAGCGCCTCGGCATCGCGCGTCATATCCGTGGGGCGGATACACTCATGCGCTTCCTGCGCGTTCTTCGCCTTGTTCTTGTACATACGCGGGCTGTCGGGCACGTATTGCGAGCCAAACCGATCCTTGATCGCGTCGCGCGCCGCAGTGACCGCCTCGGGCGCCATGTCGATCCCGTCGGTTCGCATATAGGTAATATAGCCCGCCTCGTAGAGCCGCTGCGCCGTGCTCATGGTCTGGCGCGCGCCCATGCCGAATTTGCGGCTGGCTTCCTGTTGCAGGGTCGAGGTCATGAACGGGGCAGAAGGGTTGCGGGCGGCGGGTTTCGCCTCGACCGCAGCGACACTCAGCGCGCGGCTGGTGATCGCCTGCACGGCCAGCTCGGCCTGGGTGACATTGCCGATATCGTGCTTGTCGAGCTTCTTGCCCGCCAGCGTGGTCAGCCGCGCCTCATAGGTCTGGCCACGCGGGGTTTCGAACAGGGCCTTTACGGACCAGTATTCCACCGGCTTGAAGGCTTCGATCTCCATCTCGCGTTCGACGATCAGGCGCAGGCAGACCGATTGCACGCGGCCCGCCGATTTTGCGCCGGGCAGCTTGCGCCACAGAACGGGGGACAGGTTGAAGCCCACCAGATAGTCCAGCGCGCGGCGGGCCAGATAGGCCTCGACCAGCGGCATGTCGACCTGGCGCGGGTTCTGCATCGCCTCGGTCACGGCGGATTTGGTGATGGCGTTGAACACCACCCGGCTGACCGGCGTGTCCTTCTTGATCGAGCGGCGCTTGGTCAGCGCCTCCTGCAGATGCCAGCTGATCGCCTCGCCCTCGCGGTCGGGGTCGGTTGCGAGGATCAACTCGTTGTCGTCCTTGAGCGCGTCGGCGATGGCTTTGACATGTTTGCGGCTGTCAGTTCCGACCTCCCATTTCATGTCAAATTCATGCTCGGTATCGACCGATCCATCCTTGGGCGGCAGGTCACGCACATGGCCGTAAGAGGCCAGAACCGTGTAGTCAGAGCCAAGATATTTGTTGATCGTTTTTGCCTTGGCAGGGGATTCTACAACAACTACAGGCATTTATCGTCAGACCTCATGCAACGGACACGGCGCGTTCTATGGCCGGGCAACATGTGGGTTGCAAGAGGGAATTGTCAATCCGCCAGAACCTGCCCCGACGAAAGGTCGCGATTTTCTGCAGGTGCGCGACCGGGGATGAGAGGGGCTCCGATAGGGTCCACTCCGATCTTTGATGCAAGAATGCCCATCTCGGCCAGCGGTCAATGCGCAAGGGCCAATAAACCACCCGCCTGTCGCTGGATCTTGCCATCAAGTTCCAGATCCACGATGGCGGGTCCTATTTCGGCGGGCGCGGCGCCGATATCGCGGATCAACTGATCTTCGGCGATCGGAGAGGGGCCGAGGCGGTTCAGGATCTGACCGTGCAACTGGGCGGTGTCGCGCAGGCTCCGCGTCTGAGGCGTTTGCGGCAGGTCCTGCATCAGCGTGTTAAGGTCGGGCTGCGGTGCGGTGACCTCCTCGGCTGGTAATGCGGCGATCACGTCCTCGGCATTGCGCACCAGTTGCGCGCCGTCACGGATCAGATGGTTACAGCCTGCCGCCCGCGCATCAAAGGGATGGCCGGGCACGGCCAGCACCTCGCGCCCTTGATCCAGCGCATCGCGCGCGGTGATCAGACTGCCGGATTTGGCGGCAGCCTCCACCACCACAACGGCCCGCGCCAGGCCAGAGATGATTCGATTGCGGCGCGGAAAATGCCGCGCCTGTGGCGACAGGCGGGCAGGTTGTTCGGAGAGTCGCAGACCCTGCATCGCGATATCCCCCGCCAGATGGGTGTTTTCAGCAGGGTAAATTACGTCGACGCCGCCCGCCATGACGGCAATGGTCCCGGTCTTGAGCGCGGCCAGATGCGCGGCGGTATCGATGCCGCGGGCCAGCCCTGACACGATCACAAAACCCTGCGCCCCCAGATCATGGGCCAGCGCCCGGGCCATGCGGGTCCCAAGTGATGAGCTGTTGCGCGCACCAACCATGGCGATGATCGGACGGTGCAGCAGCGACACATCCCCCATCGCCCAGAGAATCGGCGGCGCGTCGTTCAGGTCGATCAACTGGCGCGGATAGTCCGGATCGCCCAGGCACAAAAGCCGCGCGCGGGCGGCTTTTGCGGCCTTGAACTCTGCCTCGATCACACCGGGGGGACATGTTTCATAATCCTCGACCCCGGCCTTGCGTGCCACTTCGGGCAACGCCACCAGCGCATTCTGCGCTGTGCCATGTTCCGACATGAGCCGACGAAATGTCGCCGGACCAACCCGTCTCGAGCGCAGAAGACGGAGCCACGCAATCTGATCGTCTTCCGTGGTGGGTGGGAGTGGGGGGTGATAGGAAGAAATGTGATCTTCGGTCATCCGTGGCTCCGCTTCTGTGCAGAACCGGTGTACGACTCACGAGGTTAACATCCTATGAATCGGCGCAAATTTACCGAAGTTTGACGGATCTCCCGTTCAGGTCGCTGAACCGCCCACGGTCAGCCCGTCCATCAGCACGGTCGGCTGGCCCACGCCCACCGGCACCCATTGCCCATCCTTGCCGCAGGTGCCCATGCCGGGATCAAGCGCCATGTCATTGCCCAACCCGCGCACCTGCCGCAGCGCCGAGGGGCCATCCCCGATCAGCGTCGCGCCCTTGACCGGCGCGCCGATCTTGCCGTTCTCGACCCGGTAGGCCTCGGTGCAGGAGAACACGAATTTGCCATTGGTGATATCCACCTGACCGCCGCCAAAACCGACCGCCCAGATGCCGTCCTTGATGTCGGCCACCAGATCCTCGGGTTTTGCATCGCCGCCCAGCATCACGGTGTTGGTCATGCGTGGCATCGGTTTATGGGCGTAGCTCTGCCGTCGCCCGTTGCCGGTGGGTTCCACACCCATCAGCCGCGCGTTTTGCCGGTCCTGCATGTAGCCCACCAGAATACCGTCCTCGATCAGCGTGGTCCGCCCCGAAGGCGTACCCTCGTCATCTACCGAGATCGAGCCGCGCCGGTCCGGGATCGTGCCATCATCCAGAACGGTCACGCATTTGGCCGCCACTTGCTGGCCCATCAGCCCGGCAAAGGCCGAACTGCCCTTGCGGTTGAAATCGCCCTCCAGCCCGTGGCCGATCGCCTCGTGCAGCAGGATGCCGGGCCATCCCGGCCCCAGCGCCACCTCCATCACCCCGGCAGGGGCAGGCACCGCATCCAGGTTCACCTTGGCGATTCTTAAGGCCTCGCGCGCTCTGGCCTGCCAGTCCGCCGGGTCGATCAGCCCGTCGAGCCCGACACGGCCACCGCCACCGGCCGACCCGCTTTCGCGGCGTCCGTACTGTTCAACGATGACCGAGATGTTCAGCCGGGTCATCGGGCGTGTGTCACGCACAATCGCGCCGTCGGGACGCAGAATCTCGATCTCTTGCAGCGAGGCGGCGATCGAGGCTGTCACCTGCACCACGCGCGAATCAAGGTCGCGGGTAAAGGCATCAATCTCACGCAGGGTTTCGATTTTCACCGGAAACTCGGCCGAGGCAATCGGGTCTTCATCGGTGTAAAGGCGGGTATTGGTGGGGGCGGGGCCATCAGCCAGCGTTCCGCCGCCATCGCCCACGGCAAGCCGCGCGGTTTCCGCCGCCCGTCGCAAAGCCGGTATCGAGACATCGGTGGAATGGGCATAACCCGCCACCTCGCCCCGGACCGCGCGTAACCCGAACCCCTCGGCCGCATCATAAGAGGCGCTGCGCAGCCGCCCGTCATCAAAGGTCAGCGACTCGGACCGGCGGCGCTCGACAAAGAGTTCCCCGTCATCCGCGCCGCTGGTGGCGTGGCGCAACACGTCCAGCGCTTCATCCTGCGGAAGGGCGGTGTCAAAGGGGCGGAAGGGGCTCTCAGCCATGGGTATTGGTCTCTTTATTTGATCCAGATCAAAAATAGCGTCTGTTTGACGCAAGCATTTTGCTTTATCTGCCTCCCGGAATATGGTTTTTACCGCAGCCAATGACAACGGTCGGAATCTCAATTGATTCATCTCGGCCGGACAGGGACGCAAAGATCAACCGATCAGGACAGAAAATGAAGAACGTTTTGACGCTTTCGGGGCTTCTCGCCACCCTTACGAGCCTACCGGCCATGGCGCAGGAGCTTGAGATAATCGGCAAGCCCGTCGATCGCGGCATCGGGTTTCAGCCCGCAGCAACCGAACTGGCCCGTGACCTGCAATCGCTGGACAACTTGATTCTGGTGATCATCACGATCATCTGCGTCTTTGTTGCCGGCCTGCTGGTTTATGCGATTTTCCGGTTCAACAGCCGGGTGAATCCGAAGCCTGCGAATTTCTCGCACTACACCCCGGTCGAGATCGCCTGGACTATCGGGCCGATCCTGATCCTTGTGCTGATCGGAGCCTATTCGCTGCCGGTCCTGTTCAAGCAGCAGGAAATCCCCGAGGCGGATATCACCATCAAGGTTACCGGCTACCAGTGGTACTGGGGCTATGAATACGTCGATCACGAGTTCGAGTTCGAAAGCTTCATGCTGGGCCGCGAGGGTCTGGAAGCAGCCGGTTACAGCCAGGATGAGTATCTGCTGGCCACCGACACGGCCGTGGTTGTTCCGGTCGACAAGATTGTCGTGATGCAGGTGACCGCGGCGGACGTGATCCACTCCTGGACCATCCCCGCCTTCGGCGTGAAGCAGGATGCGGTGCCGGGACGTCTGGCAGAGCTGTGGTTCAAGGCCGAGAAAGAAGGCATCTATTTCGGTCAGTGTTCCGAGCTGTGCGGCAAGGATCACGCCTATATGCCGATCACCGTCAAGGTGGTCAGCCAGGAGGCTTATGATGAATGGCTCAAGGGTGCGATCGACGAATATGCCGGTCTGCCTCAAAGCTATGATGTGGCGTCCAAGTAACGTAGCACCTGAGAACGACGTGATGCAGGGTGCGTGATTTCACGCACCTTTCGACCCAAAAGGACCAAGATGAGCGACGCGAGCATCAATGCCAGCACAGCCCAGAGCGTGGGCCGCCAGGACGAGGCCAGCTTCGGTGATTATTTCGCCCTGCTGAAACCCCGCGTGATGTCGCTTGTGGTGTTCACGGCGCTGGTTGGTCTGCTGGCCGCACCGGTGCCCGTGCATCTGGTGATCGGGTTCTGTGCGATCCTGTTCATTGCCATCGGGGGCGGTGCATCAGGCGCGCTCAACATGTGGTGGGACGCTGATATCGACAAGGTGATGAAACGCACCAAGGGCCGTCCGATCCCGGCTGGCAAGGTCGAAGCGGGCGAGGCGCTGGCACTGGGTTTGGCGCTGTCGGGGCTCAGCGTGATCATGCTGGGTCTGGCGACCAATATCTTCGCGGGCGCCTTTCTGGCCTTCACCATCTTCTTCTACGCCGTGGTCTACACCATGTGGCTCAAGCGTTCGACACCGCAGAACATCGTGATAGGCGGTGCGGCGGGGGCCTTCCCGCCAGTGATCGGGTGGATCGCCGCGACCGGCACCATGTCGATCGAGCCCTGGCTGATGTTCGCGCTGACCTTCATGTGGACGCCGCCGCATTTCTGGGCGCTGGCGCTGTTCATGCGCACCGATTACGACGATGCGGGCGTGCCCATGCTGACCGTGACCCATGGTCGCCGCGCCACGCGGGTTCACATCCTTGTCTATACCGCGCTGCTGTCGCTGCTGGCCGTCGGCACTGCCTTTTCGGGCATTGGCGGTCCGATCTATCTGGCGGTTGCGCTGGTGCTGAACGCCTTGTTCCTGCGCGGTGCGTGGCGCATCTGGCGCCGCGACGAAGACATGTCCGAGGCCGATAATTTCAAGGTCGAGCGCGGGTTCTTCAAACTGTCGCTGCTTTACCTGTTCCTGCATTTCGGCGCGATTCTGGTCGAGGCGCTGCTCAAACCCTACGGGCTGGGAGGCTGGTCATGAGCCTGCGCCAGACCCATGAGTTGCACAAGCGCCGCTATGGCCGGAACCTGGGCGTCGCGCTGACGCTGGCGGCTTTCATCGTGATTGTCTTTGGCCTGACTGTGGTCAAAGTGACCCGTGGCGATTTTGAACCGCCGCGTGGCGAGGTGCAAAACTGATGGCGATCAGCGGACCTCAGAAAACCGTGCTGCAGACCGTGGGCGTTGTGGTGCTGATGGGCGGTCTCGCCTGGGCCTCGGTGCCGTTTTATGACTGGTTCTGCCGGGTCACGGGGTTTGGCGGCGTGACCGGTGTTGCCACCGAAAGCTCTGATACGATCCTCGACCAGACCATCAAGGTACGCTTTGACGCCTCCAGGGAACGGGGCATGCCCTGGGAATTCACTCCCATGGAGCGCGAGATGGAACTGCGCATCGGTGAAACCGGACTGGCATTTTATGAGGCCTATAACCCGACCGATCGCCCCGTTGCGGGGCAAGCCTCCTACAATGTGACGCCGTATACGGCGGGCGGTTTCTTTGAAAAGATCGCCTGTTTCTGCTTTGAGGAGCAGGTGCTGCAGCCCGGCGAGCGGGTGCAGATGCCGGTGACCTTCTTTGTCGACCCCGAAATCGTCGATGACCGGGATGGCAAATATGTACATACGATCACGCTGTCGTATACCTTCTACGAAATAGATCTGCCCGAGGGATATGCCGCCCTCGATACGCAGGCGCAAACCACTACGAATTAAGCCGCAAGGTGAGGGACACTCATGGCACATGCTAAGAACCACGACTATCACATTCTGAACCCCTCTATCTGGCCGCTCATCGGTGCGATCAGCGGCTTTGTCATGCTGTTTGGCGCGGTGCTGTGGATGCACGGGATCACGGCCTGGATGTTCTGGATGGGCTTTGTCGGCGTGCTTTATACCATGTTCGCCTGGTGGTCCGAGGTGGTGGTGGAAAGCCGTGTCGGGGATCACACGCCAGTGGTGCGGATCGGCCTGCGCTATGGCTTTATCCTGTTCATCATGTCCGAGGTGATGTTCTTCTTCGCCTGGTTCTGGTCCTTCTTCAAACATCGCATCTACCCAATGCAGGACTATGTGGGATCCGAATACGTCGCGCCTGCGATCCATGCGGTCGACCCGTTCCACCTGCCGCTGATCAACACGCTGGTGCTGCTGCTATCGGGCTGTGCTGTAACCTGGGCGCACCACGCGCTGGTACATGAGGGCGACCGCAAGGCGCTGGTTCAGGGCCTGGCCATCGGCATCGTTCTGGGCATCGCCTTTACAGCGCTGCAGGCCTATGAATATGCCGAGTTGCTGCTGCACGAAGACTGGACCTTTGGTGGCGATCAGTTTTACTCGAACTTCTTCATGGCGACTGGCTTTCATGGCTTCCATGTGGTCATCGGTACCATCTTCCTGACGGTCTGCCTGATCCGGGCTTTGAGGGGAGATTTCACCCCCGAGAAGCATGTGGGCTTCGAGGCGGCGGCCTGGTACTGGCACTTCGTGGACGTTGTCTGGCTGTTCCTCTTCGTGGCCGTCTATATCTGGGGACAGGCGCCGCTCTACTAAGCGGGCGACCTCGCAGACAAGGCGTGTCAAAACGCCTTGTCCAAGCGGTTGGCAAACCGCTTTCAAGCCGCTCACACGCGGCTTTTTTCGTTCCCGGAGGCCGCGATGCGGGTCCTTGTGCAATTGCATGGTTGCAAATTCGACCCGGGCAAAGGAAACAAGGCAGCGCGCGGTGCTGCCGCGTGGATGATAATTGTCGGAACTCCAGATGCGCCGCGTTCTGTTCTTGCTGATGTTTGGACTGGCCGGGTTCGGTGTGCTTGTCGCGCTGGGCAGTTGGCAGGTGCAGCGGCTGGCCTGGAAAGAGGGCGTGCTGGCCGATATCGACGCCCGCATCAGCGGCGCGCCCGCCGCTTTGCCAGACAATCCTGATCCGGATGTCAACCGCTACCGCCCCGTGACCGTCACCGGAGAGATGCGGCCAGACGAGCTCCATGTGCTGGTTTCGCTCAAGCGGGTCGGACCCGGTTATCGCATCATCGCGCCGTTTCTGACCAACGGGCGCATGATCTTGATAGACCGGGGTTTCATACCGTTGGAGGAGCGCGATACGCCCCGCGCCTTGGGCATCATGGAGGTTACGGGCAATCTGCATTGGCCGCAGGAAATCGACAGCTTCACGCCCGAACCGGACACCAAGGAAAACATCTGGTTCGCCCGCGATGTGCCCGCCTTGGCCGAGGCGCTGGGCACCGAACCGATCCTGCTGATTGCGCGCAGCCCGACCGATCCGAATATAACGCCCCTGCCGGTGGACAGCGTCGGCATCCCGAACGACCATCTGCAATATGCCGTCACCTGGTTTGGCCTTGCCGCCGTCTGGGCCGGGATGACGGGGTTCTTCCTGTGGCGCACCCGCGCCCGACCTGAAAGCGAGACCGCATGAAATACATCTCGACCCGCGGGCAGGCGCCCGAACTGAGTTTTGAAGAGGCGATGCTGACCGGGCTTGCGCGTGATGGCGGGCTTTACCTGCCATCAGAAATCCCGCAGATGAGCCATGACGAGATCGCCGCGATGGCGGGGCAGCCTTACGAGGAAATCGCCTTTCGCGTGATGTGGCCCTATGTGAACCGCTCTTTCAACGAGCAGGAGTTCCGTGACATCATCACCCGCGCTTATGCGGGGTTTGGTCACGCGGCCCGCGCGCCGCTGAAACAGCTCAACGAAAATCACTTCCTGCTGGAACTGTTCCACGGCCCGACTCTGGCCTTCAAGGACTTCGCCATGCAGCTGATCGGGCAGCTGTTTCAGGTGGCGCTGAAAAAGCGCGGCGAGCGGGTGACGATCGTGGGGGCGACCAGTGGTGATACCGGCTCGGCAGCGATCGAGGCGTTCCGGGGGCTGGATGCGGTGGATGTGTTCATCCTCTACCCGCATGGCCGCGTCAGCGAGGTGCAGCGCCGCCAGATGACCACGCCCGCAGATAGCAACGTGCATGCGCTGGCCGTGGATGGTGACTTCGACGATTGCCAGGCCGCGCTCAAGGATATGTTCAACGATTTCGACTTCCGCGATGGGGTCAAGCTGGCCGGGGTGAACTCGATCAATTTCGCCCGCGTGCTGGCGCAGATCGTCTATTACTTCTATTCCGCCGTCAGCCTGGGCGCGCCGCACCGCAAGGTGAGCTTCACCGTGCCCACCGGCAATTTCGGTGACATCTTTGCAGGGTATCTAGCCGAGCGCATGGGCCTGCCCATCGACCGGTTGGTGGTGGCAACCAACCAGAACGACATACTGCACCGCTGTCTCTCGGGGCAGGGATACCACAAGGGCGACACCATTCCCTCGGTCAGCCCGTCGATGGATATTCAGGTCAGCTCGAATTTCGAACGCGCGCTTTATTACGCCTACGATAAGGACAGCCGCGCCATCGCTGCGCTGATGGAGGAGCTGAAAGACGGCGGCTTCGAGGTCAGCCAGGGCGCGTTGCAGGCGTTGCATGAGAGCTTTGATTCGGGCCGGGTTTCGGAAGACGAGACGATGGCGGCAATAAAATCGACACTGGCGTCAAGCGGCGAGCTGCTTTGCCCTCATTCCGCCATCGGCGCTAAAGTCGCGGAAGAACAACGCAAATCTGATGTGCCGATGATCACATTGGCTACGGCGCATCCCGCGAAATTCCCCGTAGCGGTCGAGAAGGCGAGTGGCGTATTTCCGCCTCTTCCCCCGCGCATGTCGGACCTGTATGAGAGGTCGGAACGGGTGACCCGCATCGCCAATGATCTGGGCACAATAGAAGAACATATCAAAGGGCATATACCTGCGTGACGGTACAACAGGATCAATTGGTCAACGGATTTCGCATTGTCAGTGAACACATGCCGGGGCTGCAATCGGCGGCGATCGGCATCTGGGTCACCGCCGGTGGGCGGCATGAGCGGATCGAACAGAACGGCATCGCGCATTTCCTTGAGCATATGGCGTTCAAGGGCACAGCGCGACGCAGCGCGCTCCAGATCGCCGAGGCAATCGAGGATGTGGGCGGTTATATCAACGCCTATACCTCGCGCGAAGTGACCGCCTATTACGCCCGCGTCCTGAAAGAGGATGTGGCGCTCGCGATGGATGTGATCGGCGACATCGTGATGAACCCGGTCTTCGACCCGCGCGAGATCGAGGTGGAGCGTGGTGTCATTCTGCAAGAGATCGGTCAGGCGCATGACACGCCCGATGACGTGATCTTTGACTGGCTGCAGGAAGAAAGCTATCGCGACCAGCCTTTGGGCCGCACCATCCTCGGCCCCACCGAGCGCGTCAGCGTCTTTTCCCGCGAGGATCTGTCGGCCTTTGTGGCCGAGCATTACGGGCCGGAAGAGATGATTCTGTCCGCTGCCGGTGCGGTCGATCACGACGCGCTGGTGAAAGCAGCGGAACAGATGTTCGGCCACCTCGAGCCGCGCAAGGGTCTGATCGCCGAGCCTGCCCGCTTCATCGGCGGTGAGGCGCGACACGACAAAGAGTTGGAACAAGCGCATTTCGCGCTGGCGCTCGAAGGGCCGGGCTATCGCGATGATGAGATCTACACCGCGCAAATCTATTCCAGCGCGCTGGGTGGCGGTATGTCCTCGCGCCTGTTCCAGGAGGTCCGCGAGGTGCGCGGCCTGTGTTACACGATCTTTGCCCAGACCGGCGCTTATGCCGATACCGGCACCACGACCATCTATGCCGGTACCTCGGCCGAGCAGGTCGGCGAGCTGGCCGCAATCACCATCGACGAGATGAAGCGCGCCGCCGACGACATGACGCAGGAAGAGGTCGCGCGGGCGCGGGCGCAGATGAAGGCCGGGATGCTGATGGGGCTGGAAAGCCCTTCGAACCGGGCAGAACGTCTGGCGCGACTGGTGCAGATCTGGGACGAGGTGCCCTCGCTGGACGAGGCCATCGCCAAGATCGATGCGGTGACCACGGCGGATGTGAAAGCCTTTGCCGCGCGGATGGCGGGTCATGCACCCGCCGCGCTGGCGCTTTACGGCCCGGTTGCCGGAGCACCCAGCCTTGCCGACTTGCAGGAGCGGCGGGCAGCGTGATGCTGCTAGGCAAACGCAGACTGAAGCTTGAGACCGAGCGGCTGAGCTTGCGCCCGCCGGTCCATTCCGATTTCCGGGAATGGGCGGCGCTGCGTCAGTCCAGCCGCGACTTCCTTGTCCCGTGGGAGCCCAGCTGGGCCCCCGATCACCTGAGCCGCAAGGCGTTCACCAACCGCGTCTACTGGGCGCAGCGCTCGGTCGCGGGCGGCACGGCGGTGCCGCTTTTTCTGTTCCGCCGTTCGGATGATCGGCTGATCGGGGCGATCACGCTGGACAATATCCGGCGCGGCCCTGCACAGGCGGGCACGCTGGGATACTGGACCGGTGAAGCCCATGCACGGCAGGGCTATATGCGCGAGGCCATCGGTGCCGTGGTGCATTACGCCTTTGCCCGGCTCGACCTGAGCCGGATCGAAGCCGCCTGCCTGCCGGGAAACGAGGCCTCTCGTGGATTGCTGGAACGCTCCGGCTTCAAATACGAGGGCGTCGCGCAGTCTTATCTGCAGATCAACGGGCGCTGGCGGACCCATGTGCTCTATGCCTGTCTGCGCTCGGACCGGCGTGGCAAGACGTTGACCGGATAGGGACGTGACTTGTGGGATGGTTGCGCTAAACTCCCATCATGCGGTGGATCATTCTGGCATTGATACTGATGACGAGCGGCGCGGCGGCGCAGGAGCGGCGGCCAAGCCACTGCATCGCTGTTGCCGATGCCGCGCCGGGGATCAGCTATCTGCATAAGGCGAACTGGCAGGAGCCGGTGCCGGAATATTCAGTGCGGATCAGCTATATCGCGCATGCCAGCTTTCTGATCCAGACGCGCGGCGGGTTGACCGCGGTGACAGATTTCACCGGTTTTGTCGGCTCTGCCCCCCTGATCCCCGATATTGTCACGATGAACCACGCCCATGACACCCATTGGACCGCCTTTCCTGATCCGGCGATCCCGCATGTGCTGGAGGGGTGGGGCGAGTTCGGGAAGGGAATCGATCACTATCTCGATCTGGGTGAGATCCTGATCCGCAACGTTTCAACCGATATCCGCTCGCAATATGGCGGGCGCGAGGACGAGGGTAATTCGATCTTCGTGTTCGAGGTCGAGGGGCTGTGCATTGGTCATCTGGGCCATCTGCATCACGTGCCGACGGATGAACAATTTGCCGCGTTGGGGCGGCTGGATGTGGTGATGGCGGCGGTGGATGGCGGCACCACAATGCCGCTGCCCGAAATGATCCAGACGCTGCGGCGGCTCAAAAGCTCGGTGATCATTCCGATGCACTGGTTTTCGCGCTATTCGCTGGGTGCCTTTCTGACCGGTATCTCGGATGTGTTCGCCGTCCAGCATGCGGGCGGCAGTTCGATCGAGGTGTCGCTGGCAAACCTGCCGGACCGTCCGACGGTTGTCGTGCTGGAGCCAGAATACCTGATCGAACAGGAATAGCGGTTGCAGCTGCGGCGCGGTTCGGGTGAGGGTGGCGCATGGTTCTGAACCCCGCAGATGCGCGCTTTGCCGCACGGCTTGCCGAGCTTCTTCCCGAAGATGTGCTGCGCCCGGTCGCACCCCGCTATCTGGAAGAGCCGCGCGGGCGATGGCAGGGGCAGGTCGGCCTATTGGCCCTGCCGCATGACGTCACGCAGGTCGCGCAGCTGGTGCGCGCGGCGGCTGAGGCGCGGGTCGGCATCCTGCCTTATGGCGGCGGCACCGGGCTGGTCGGTGGGCAGGTCAAAGCTGACGGTCCCGTGCCGCTCATGATCTCGCTGGAACGGATGAACCGGGTGCGCGACATCTACCCGGCCGAAAACGTCATGGTGGCTGAGGCGGGCGCGATTCTCGCCGACCTGCAGGCGGCGGCGTCAGAGGCGGGGCGGCTCTTTCCGCTGTCACTGGCGGCTGAGGGCTCGGCCCGGATCGGCGGCAACCTGTCGACCAATGCGGGCGGGCTGAACGTGCTGCGCTACGGCAATACACGCGATCTGTGTCTGGGGTTGGAGGCGGTTCTGCCCAATGGCGAGATCTGGAACGGGCTCAGCCGGTTGCGCAAGGACAATACCGGCTATGCCCTGCGCGATCTGCTGATCGGGGCCGAGGGTACCCTGGGCATCATCACGGCTGCCTCGCTGAAACTGGCGCCTATCCCGGCAGCTGTGGGGACGGCGATATTGGTTGTGCCCTCTCCGGCGGCGGCGCTGGAGCTGCTGTCGCTGGCGCGCGAACAGGTGGCCGAAGGGATCAGCGCCTTTGAGCTGATCCATGGCGAGGGGCTGCGCTTTCTGACCGAGGTTCTGCCGGATGTGCGCCAGCCCCTTGACGACCCGCCCGAATGGTCAGTGCTGATCGAGTTCGGCCTGTCCTCGGGCCTGAACCCGCAGGAGCAACTGGAACAGCTTTTTACCCGCGCTCTGGAACGCGGCGATGTCAGCGACGGGCTGATCGCGCAGTCCGAGGCACAGCGGCACGAGCTGTGGATGATACGCGAGCAAATCCCCGAGGCGAACCGGCTGATCGGGTCGGTGTCGAGCCATGATATCTCGATCCCGATCTCGGCGATTCCCGATTTCATCGAACGCGGCGGCGCGGTGGTTGCCGGGATCGGCCCGTTCCGCATCAACTGCTTTGGCCATCTGGGCGATGGCAACCTGCACTATAACGTGTTTCCGCCAAAGGGCCGGGATCGTGCCGATTTTGCCAATATGGGCCCGGTGGTGAAACGCGCGGTGCATGATCTGGTGGATGAGATGGATGGCTCGATCAGCGCCGAACATGGGATCGGGCGGCTCAAGGTGGAAGATCTGGAACGCTATGGCGACCCTGCCAAGCTGGATGCCATGCGGACGATCAAGGCTGCTCTGGACCCGTTGGGGATCATGAACCCGGGCGCGGTGCTGGCCGAAAGCGGGTAGGGGCGCTGCCCTTGCCGCCTCCCCGGGATATTTTCAGCCAGATGGAGCGCAGGTCCTGTGCGCTATTCGCCGTCAAAAGCGCAGAGTGCATGGACGTCCATGCCCAGGTTTTCCAGCGCCTTGCGGCCTCCCAAATCGGGAAGATCGATGATAAAGGCGCAGGAGATGATCTCGCCGCCGAGGCGCTCGATCAGCTTGATGCCCGCCGCCGCCGTGCCGCCGGTGGCCAGCAGGTCATCGACCACCAGAATCTTCTCGCCCGGCTGGATCGCGTCATCGTGGATTTCAACGATGGCCTCGCCATATTCCAGCTTGTAGTCCTGACTGATCGTGGTGCCGGGCAGCTTGCCCTTTTTGCGGATCGGCACGAAGCCGACGCTGAGCTGATGCGCGATAGCGCCGCCCAGGATGAAGCCGCGCGCCTCAAGCCCCACCACCTTGTCGATCCGCTCACCCGCGTAAGGGTGCAGCATCTGGTCGATCGCCATGCGGAACCCGCGCGGATCGGCAAAAAGCGTGGTCACATCGCGGAACATGATCCCTTCATGCGGAAAATCGACGATGGTGCGGATGTAATCCTTGACGGTGGCGTGTCTGGGCATGGCGTGCTCGGTCCTGTTGCGACGTCTCGCGGTGTGGCCCAACAGGTGTCACGGTGCAAGAAAAACCCGTTGCTGCTGGGTCAGGCAGGTCGTCGCAGCAGCGCCGTCGCCACACCCATGCCCATCAGCGTCGCGCCGCCCGCGCGGGTCAGCCCGGTCACCACCGAAGGACGCCCGACCCAGCTCCGCAACCGGTCCGCGAGCAGCGCGTAAGCCAGTGCATTGATCGCGGCGAGGCCGACAAAGGTGGCGATGAGGATGGTGAACTGGGGCAGCAGCGCCTGATCGGGTCGCAGGAACTGCGGCACGAAGGCGATGAAGAAAGCAATGGATTTGGGGTTCAGAGCGGTGACGGCTGCGGTGTGCCAGAAGACACCGCGCGCAGTGACATCGCCGCCGGTCTTGACGGTGGACAGCCCCTCGGACGGGGCGCTGCGCAGCAATTTGTATCCCAGCCACAGCAGATAGGCTGCGCCCACCCATTTGAGCACCGAAAACAGCGTGGCCGAGGCCATCACCAGCGCGCCCAGCCCGGCCAGAGAAGCGCTCATCGCGATCAGATCCCCCAATGCCACGCCCGAGGCCGAGGCCACCGCCACGCTGCGGCCCTTGGAGAGCGCATAGCTCAGCACCAGCAGGACGGTGGGGCCGGGGATCAGCAGAAGCGCGGTAGAGGCTGCGACGAAGGCGAGCCAGAGATCGAATGACATAGGCGGAATCCCGTTAGTTTGGCGCAGCCTGCGCGAAGGGTGGCGCCTTTGCAAGCTCAGGATGTCCACGTCAAGGGGTAAGATGAAGAAGACTTCATCTCCCCTTTGGCACTAGCGCCTTGAACGGGGTAGTCAAGGAAATCACATGGAGGGCAGGCCCATGAAACGAACGGAGGGCGGCATGTCCGACACGGTTGAGATCGAGACCGACAAGAGACCGGAGCACGATGTGCCCGGACGCTCGCCCGCGCGTCGTATCCTGATCGCTCTCCTGGCGGCGGTGGCTGCATCCTATGTCGCAGCTTCGGCTTACATGTACCTGTTTCAAAGGTCATTTGTCTTCAAACCGAGCGGCGAGGTAATCTCTGCGACGAAAGCGGGCGTGCCGGAGGTGACAGCAGAGACCGTGCGCATGGCTGACGGGACCGAGGTGATCGTCTGGACCGCACCCCCGGCCATCGAAGGTGCGCCGACCGTGCTGTTCTTCCACGGCAATTCCGGCAATCTGACTGATCGCGCGGACCGGTTCCGGTACGTTCTGGACAGCGGTTATGGCCTCTATGCGCCTGGCTACCGGGGCTATCCGGGCAGCGAGGGTGCGCCGTCCGAAGCTGCGTTCATCGCAGATGCGCTGGAGCATTTTGACTTGGTGTCCGCACGCGGCGGGCCGGTGATCGTACATGGGCAGAGCCTTGGCACCGGGGTAGCCACCGCTGTCGCGGCAAAGCGCTCCGGCGTCGATTTGCTGGTCTTGGAGGCGCCCTATACCGCAACGGTTGACTTGGCGGCAGAGCAATATCCCTGGCTGCCGGTTTCCTTGCTGATGAAGGATCAATTCGCCTCACGCGACCGGATCGGGGATGTCGATGAACCTGTTCTGATCCTGCATGGCACGGCTGACGATGTGATCCCGGTGGCCCATGGCAAGGCCCTGTTCGACTATGCCAATGAACCCCGGACCCTGAAAATCGTCGAAGGCGCGGATCACGGCAATCTGTGGTCGCATGGCCTCTGGGACGAAGTGAAACGTCAACTGCATCTGAGGACACAGTGATGCGTTTGCGCGAGACCCGAGGGTTTTCAGCCCGTCCGACCTGGTTCAGTGACCCGACGAATCAGGCTTTCCAATGGGCCGCGTGGGAAGATCTTTTGCCAAATGACGGCGTAGATCGAACTAAGCGCGCAGAACCCCAGGGCGATCGCAACGATCTGTGGTGCCGAGAGCGATCCGTCCAGCAGGTCGAACGCGTCCAGCGCGCCCATGCCGATCAGGATATGCGCGACATAAAGCGTGAGCGCCTGTTGCCCCGGCGCAGTGAGGAAGCGCACGATCCGCAATCGCTCAGTCACGGGCCAGAGTTTGAGAGTCAGGCCGATTGTGACGCAGGCGGTGCCGGTTCCGGCAAGAATGTAGAACGGGCCGGGTGGGACGGATTGCGTGCCGAAATAAAGCGCAAGTTCGGGATCCTGCGTCAGATATTGCGGGATCAGCGCAGCAAGCGCGGCGGCGAGGCCCCATAAGATCAGGCGATGCTGAATGCAGATGGTGCGCAGGTCCGATCGACCGATGGCCATGCCGATCAGCAGGAAGGCTGCCCAGGGCAGGACCGGATGCCAGCCATTGAAGATCGCGTTGCGCAGGAATCCGGGCAGGGTCCAGAGATCGGAATAGGTCAGACTCTCCCACTCCCAGCCAGCATCATAGTTGAACAGCGAGACAGCGACAAAAGCAGCCGCAACAATCCCGAGTGCGCCGGCCCAGAGCACTGCCGGTGGCGCGCGCAGAAACGCCGTGCCGACCACGAAGTAGAGCGCATAGAAATGCAGGATATCGGCTTCGAAGATCGTCATATTGACCATCCCGAGCGCAAACAGGAAGGCCGCGCGGCGCAACAGCAGGCCAGCGCCAATGTGCGAGAGCGACACGCCGATCCCCGCCAGCACCACAAAGAGCGCCGCCGCGCGCCCCTCTAGCGCATCGACCAGGCTCGAGGCCCAATCGGTTCCCGGCGCGACCTCTGCCGCGATCCGGAAATTGACCAGAACCATGCCGCAAAAGGCCAGATACCGCGCGGCATCCAGCCCCTCCAGCCGTGTCACAGGATGCGGCCCGCCACGGCATCCAGCTTGGCCAGCAAGGCCGGGTCGCGTTTGTCCGGTGCGGTCAGGATCGCGTATTCCAGCGCCCGGTCGCAGCCATGCGGGCAAGGCTCCCGCTCTGTTCCCAAAAGCGCGGGCAGGCCCTTGACCAGCGCGCGGCCTTTTTCGGCATTGCCGGTCAGCGTTGCGATGATCGCGGTCACGTCCACCTCGCCGTGATCGGGATGCCAGCTGTCATAATCGGTGACCATCGCGATCGAGGCGTAACAGAGCTCTGCCTCGCGGGCGAGTTTGGCTTCGGGCATGTTGGTCATGCCGATCACGTCGCAGCCCCAGTGCTCGCGATACATCTTCGACTCGGCCAGCGACGAGAATTGCGGGCCTTCCATCGCCAGATAAGTGCCGCCGCGATGAATGTTGATACCTGCCGCGCGTCCGGCGGTCTCGCAGGCGTCGCTCAGGCGCGGGCAGGTGGGGTGGGCGACGCTGACATGTGCAACACAGCCACTGCCAAAGAAGCTCTTCTCGCGGGCAAACGTGCGGTCGATAAACTGATCCACGATCACGAAATCCCCCGGCGCCATCTCTTCGCGGAACGACCCGCAGGCTGAGACCGAGATCACATCCGTCACCCCTAACCGCTTCAGCGCATCGATATTGGCGCGATAGGGCACGTCGGTTGGCGCATGCACATGACCACGACCATGACGGGGCAGAAAGGCCATATCCACACCCTCCAGCGACCCGGTCAGGATCTGGTCCGAGGGGGTGCCCCATGGGCTCTCCACGCCCACCCATTCGGGATTTTCAAGCCCGTCAATGTCATAAATGCCCGATCCGCCGATCACGGCGATCTTGGTCTTGCTGCTCACGATAGTCTCCAATCCCGACTGACTGACTTTAGCGCATAATTGGAAGGTTTGGGGCGGTTTCACAAGCGCGAGTGACGCGCCTAGTGCCGTATTGCGCGCGATTGCGTCTGTGTTTCAAAATCAGCCAGCGCCGCCGGGAACCCGGCAAGCGGCCAGTTCAGATCCCGCGCGACGCCGTAGCGATCCCGGAACGCGAAACGGAAGGTTCCCCCGCCTTTCATGGCGGCAAGCAGTTCGTCCGCATCGTTGCCCGAAAACCTGCAGCTCAACCCGGTCAGGCATCCTGGCCAGTGCGTGCGCCATGTGACATTGCCTTGGGCCTCGATTCTGAAACCATTGGGCGAAAAGACCGTGCCGGGTTCGATTCCAAACTCGATCTGATAGCCCTCGGGGTCGGGTGTAACAAAGACAAACTGCCCGCCAAACTCCGGTCGGGTCGAATACACATCGACCCAGCGCAGATAGCATCGCTGGACCAGCCCGGCATCTTCTATGCGCTCGTCACAGATAGAATTCCATATGCCGAAGCTCTGATAATGCGTGACGCGCCAGTCACTTGCGGTGTCGTTGCCCTGCCTGTCCTGTGCGGCGGCGGGCAATGCCAAACCAATTGTCAAAAGCGCGATCCATTTCATAGCAGCCAGGATGCTTGGCGGAGGCGGCGGGGACAAGTCACGTTGGTGAGAGCGTCCAGCTATGTTGCTGCTGCATGGCTGCATCCCGGCCAGTGCGGTGGCTCAGCCGCCGCCAAGCCTGTATTACGCCCCATCGCCGCGAACAGACCCGATATCAGGACATAGCCATGCTAAGCGCCCTCAAGGCAGCTTTTGAAAGCCGATTCGCCTATCCCGACCTCAGATGGATGCCGGATGAGAAACTGACGCCTTCGCGTCTGCGGATCGAGTTGCTCTCAGGCCTGACCGTGGCGCTGGCGCTGGTGCCCGAGGCTGTGGCTTTTGCCTTTGTGGCGGGGGTGCATCCTCTGGTCGGGCTTTATGCGGCGTTTCTGGTCGGGTTGATCACTGCGCTGATCGGCGGACGGCCCGGGATGATCTCGGGCGCGACCGGGGCGTTGGCGGTTGTGATGGTAGCGCTGGTGGCGCAGCACGGGGTCGAGTATCTGTTTGCGACTGTGGTTCTGATGGGCATCTTGCAGATCATCGCGGGCGTGATGCAGTGGGGCAAGTTCATCCGTTTGGTGCCGCATCCGGTGATGCTGGGCTTTGTGAACGGGCTGGCGATTGTGATCTTTCTGGCGCAGCTGGGGCAGTTCAAGGTGCCCGGCTCGATGGAGAATACCGGCCATGGCATGAGCGGAGGTGAGTGGCTCTCGGGCATGCCACTCTATCTGATGCTGGGGCTGGTGGCGCTGACCATGGCGATCATCTGGGTGATGCCGCGTGTCACGCGCATTGTGCCCGCGCCTTTGGCCGGGATCGGTATTGTCGCCATTCTGGTGATTGCGCTGGGGCTGGACGTGCCGCGCGTGGGTGATCTGGCCTCGATCCAGGGCAGCCTGCCGCCCCTCCATATCCCGATGGTGCCGCTGAACTGGGAAACCTTCGAAATTATCCTGCCATATGCGGTCATTCTGGCGGCGATCGGGCTGATTGAATCACTACTGACGCTGAACCTTGTGGGTGACATGACCGGCAAGCGTGGCGGTGCCTCGCAGGAGTGCATCGCGCAAGGCGTGGCCAACACGGTCACAGGCTTCTTTGGCGGTATGGGTGGCTGTGCGATGATCGGTCAGTCGATGATCAACGTGAAATCCGGCGGCCGGACCCGCGTGGCGGGCATCGCTGCGGCGGTCTTCCTGCTAATCTTCATCCTGTTTGCCGCGCCGCTGATCGAGCAGATCCCGCTGGCCGCCCTTGTGGGCGTGATGTTCATGGTCGTGATCGGCACCTTCGCCTGGAACTCGTTCAAGATCATGCGCAAGGTGCCGCTGATGGACGCCTTCGTGATCGTGCTGGTGACCGTTGTGACGGTGATGGAGGATTTGGCCGTTGCGGTTGTGGTTGGTGTGATCGTGTCGGCGCTGGCTTATGCCTGGAACAATGCGCGGCGCATCCATGCGGTGACCCGCGAGTCGGTGACCGAGAAGGGCGCGAAGGTTTACGAGATCCAGGGCCCGCTGTTCTTCGGCTCGTCTGACGGGTTCGCGGAACTGTTCGACATCTCCAACGACCCCGATACCGTGATTGTGGATTTTGCTGCCAGCCGGGTTGTCGATCAATCCGCGCTGCAAGCGATTGAAGCGGTGGCCGGTAAGTATGAGGCAGCAGGCAAGACGCTGATGTTGCGTCATCTGAGCCGCGATTGCCATCAATTGCTGACTAAGGCGGGCCATCTGATGATCGACAGCGACGATGATCCCGAATACGGGCTGGCGGTGGATTACTCGGTGCGCACCGGTATCTTGGGCGGTCACTGAGGTTTTCTGATCCAGCGGAGCGCGCCTTCGGCGCGCGCTCTTTTTGTTTTTTGCTAGTGCTCGGTTGCGAGGTTTTACGCCGCGCTCCGGGGTGGTTCAGCGGGGCGGAGCGAATGCCTGCAATTGGCCGATCTCACCTGTGAGCAGAGCGGGTACTGCCCGTTCGACGAACTCGACTGGCCAGTCCCACCATTCCAGATCAAGAAGCACAGCAACCATCTCGGGCGCGAAACGAGGCCGGACGACCTGAGCCGGATTGCCGGTAACGACGGAATAGGGCGGGATGTCTCCGCGCACGACACTGCCGGCGCCGATAATGGTGCCGCTGCCGATCTGCGCGCCGGGCAGGATCAGGGCGCCATAGCCAATCCAGACATCGTGGCCGATCACCGTATCGCGTGTGTCGGGCTGATACTCGGCGCGGTTTTCCAGATCGAAGGCGGGGAAGGGGAAGGTGGTCAGCCCGTTCATAGCGTGATTGGCCGAGGCGGTGATGAAGCGCACTCCATGGGCGATTTGGCAGAATTTGCCGATGCGCAGGGTCTCTTTCGAGAAGTCGAACAGATAGGGGGCCAGATGCGCGCACCAGTTCTCGGGTGGGTCGAAATCGGACGCGTAAGTGAAATCACCCGCCTGAAACCGGGGATGATCGATCACCCGGTTGAGAAAGACCGAACCCGTGTGGTCGGTGCCATCGGGCAGCGTGATCGGATAGCGGCGGGTTGGGTCGGGAAAGGGCATCAGTCGTCGGGCCGGGCAAGGCTGAAAAGCTCGGTGACCACCGAATAGTCACGATAGCCCAGCCGCGCGAGTGGTTGATAAGTGGTTACGTCGAAGACTCCATCGCGCAGGCAGTCATCGCGCAGGTGGATGCCGGTCACTTCGCCAAAGACCACATAGTTCGACGCGCCCGGCAGGGACACGATCTGCGTCAGCTTGCATTCCAGAGCGGCGGGCGCGTTTGCGATGCGCGAACAGTTGATGGTTTCGCAGTCCAGCGCGGCCAATCCTGCATGGGCGAACTCGTCCACATGATGTGGCAGCGCTTCGGAACTGGCATTCATGGCGTCGCGGGAGGCGTATTCGACGATATTGACGCAGAATACGCCCGTCTGGCGGATGTTGGACAGGCTGTCCTTGCCCTGTTCCTGGTCTTCCTTGCTGCCGGTCGAGGCGAACATCACCTGTGGCGGTGTATAAGCGACGCCGTTGAAGAAGGAATAAGGCGCGAGGTTGTTCACGCCCTGACCATCCCGGCTGGATATCCAACCGATGGGGCGCGGTGTGATGATGGCATTGAACGGGTTGTGGGGCAGCCCGTGGCCATCCTCGGGGCGATAGAACATTGCGTGAGTCTCCAAGCATTTGCCCAAGGGGTAGCGAAGTGATAGGGCGATTGCCACCGTTGAATGAAAGGCGCGCGGGCAGGTGATCGAAGTCAGGCCGGAACAACCCGATGACTGGTGGGAGGTTGAGGCTCTGCTCGACCTCTGTTTCGCGCCGGGACGCGAGGCGCTGTCTTCGTACCGGTTGCGCGACGGGGTGGACCCGGTGCGCGGCTTGTCGCATGTGGCGCGCGACGGTGATGGCACGCTGGCGGGTGCGATCCGGTTCTGGCCGGTGCATGTGGGGGCGGCGGATGCGCTGCTGCTGGGGCCGATCGCGGTGCACCCGACCCATCAGGGCGAAGGTCTGGGCGGCTTTCTGATCCAGGAAGGGTTGGAGGCCGGGCGCGACAAGGGCTGGCAGCGGGTGATGCTGGTGGGCGACGCGCCCTATTATGGCCGCTTCGGATTTGACCGGCTGGAGGCGGTCGAGATGCCGCCGCCGACCAATCCGGAGCGGGTTCTTGGTCATGATCTGGTTCCGGATGCGTGGCGGGGTATTTCGGGCGCCGTTTCCCGCTGGTGTCGGTAAAGCATTGAATTTCGCAGGCTCACCCCCGATCTTGAAGGGCAGGAGAGTTTCGGATGCATGATGTCATTACCCCGGCACCGGTCGATCTGGATGCCGAACTGGATCGGATCGCTGCCTGCTACAAATCCGCCGGAGGGGCCGGGGTGCAGATGCTCAACCTGCTGGGCGGCAAGGCCGAAGGGCTGCTGGACCGGCTGCCCGGACCGGTGCGCGCAGGGCTGTATAACGGCACGGAACAGGCTCTCAAGGTGGCGATGCAGGCCGCTCAGGGCTCTCGCCGGGCGGTGCCCGACCAGAAGCCTTGGGTCAATACCGCCGTGACCACAGCTATGGGCGCGGCAGGGGGCTTGGGCGGGATGCCGTCTGCTCTGGTGGAACTGCCGCTGACAACCACCATGCTGCTGCGCGCCATTCAGGGGGTTGCGGCGGTCGAGGGCTTCGATCCTGCCGCCGAAAATGTGCGGTTTGACTGCGTGCGCGTCTTTTCCGCCGCCGGACCGCTGGAGGTTGATGACGGGGCCGATCTGGGCTTTCTCTCGGTCCGTCTGACGCTGACCGGCACTGCGATGCAGAAGCTGATAGCGATGGTTGCGCCGCGGCTGGCCACCGTTCTGGGGCAGAAACTGGCGGCGCAGACCGTACCGCTGCTTGGCGCCGTAGCCGGGGCGGGGACGAACTATGTCTATACGCGCTATTATCAGCAGGTGGCGCATGTGCATTTCGGCCTGCGCAGGCTGGCCATCCATGCCGACATGCCGCAGCAGGATTTGGTCGCACTTCTCGCTGCAAGATTGAATCTTCCACCACCACACCAGTAGAGGATGCTCAATTTCCCCTGCGTCAATTCTGAGTTATCCTCGACAAGTTTATTTTGATGTTAAGCGCCCAGCTTGTATGACATAATCAGAACCTCGGGTTTTGGAAGTTAGATGATTCAATACGCGTTAAAATGTAGCCATGGTCACTGTTTCGACAGCTGGTTTCAGTCCGCAGCAGCCTATGACAAGCTTCGGGCAGCGGGCATGGTGTCCTGCGCGATCTGTGGTGATGTGCAGGTGGAAAAGGCGATCATGACGCCCCGCGTCCGCCCGGCCCGCAACGCGGCCGAAACTCCTAAACCCACGCCCGAGACACAAGATGCGGTACCGCTGAGCGTGCCGCGCAACGCCGCTGAACAGGCGCTTGCCGAGCTGCGCAAACGGGTCGAGGACACCTCCGACTATGTCGGGCGTGAATTTGTCAGCGAGGCGCGCAAGATGCATCTGGGCGATGCGCCCGCCCGCGCGATCTATGGTGAGGCCAAGCTGGACGAGGCACGCGCGCTGGTCGAGGATGGCGTGCCGGTCGCTCCGCTGCCCTTTATGCCGAATCGCAAGTCGAACTGACATGCATGTCCTGATCACCGGTGCCAATCGCGGCATTGGCCGGGCCTTGGCCGAACGCTATCGCGCGCACGGACATGCGGTCACCGGGACGGCGCGTGATGGCAGTGAGGCCATCACTCTGGATGTCACCAACCCGGAACAGCACGCAAGAATGGCTGAGACGCTTGCCGGGCGTGCGGTCGATCTGTTGATCTGCAATGCCGGGGTTTATCTGGACAAGGGGCACAGCTTTGATGATTACGACAGCGAAATCTGGGCGCAGACATTTGCGGCCAATGTCACCGGCGTGTTCCTGACCGTTCAGACGCTGTTGCCGAATCTTCGCGTCGCTGGCGGCAAGATCGCTGTGCTGTCCTCAATCATGGCGTCGCACACCCGCGCGCCGGGTGGCAGCTATGTCTACCGGGCCTCGAAAGCAGCGGTGCTCAATCTGGGGCGCAACCTTGCGGCGGATCTTGAGCCGCAAGGCATCGCGGTGGGCATCTACCATCCGGGCTGGGTGCGCACGGATATGGGCGGAACCGGTGCCGACCTACACGTGGATGAGGCCACGTCAGGCCTTGTCGACCGGTTCAACGCGCTTTCGCTTGCGACAACGGGTTGTTTCGAAACCTGGGACGGATCGCCGATTGCCTATTGAGGTTTGACGGCGTTTGCCGGGACCTCGAATACCTCGTTGGGCTCGATGAAGATCACCATGAGGTTTCCGCTGACCTCGTGGCTCATCGGCGAGGTGGAACTGGACGAGGTCGGCTCACCATTCTCGAAATAGATGCGGCGCACCTCTCCGGTGGGCAGTTGTACCGCCAGCGTGGCCCCTCCATCGTACTTGCGGCGCAATTCGGCGGGGCAATCGGCGATAGGCTGATCCACCAGCGCGGCGCAGGGCACCGTCCCCAATGCGTTCTGGCCGTCCGTGCCGGACACGGTCGCGGATTGTGCTGCGCCTTGTGTGGCGGCGAGCGTAAGGGCCAGAGCAAGAATACGCATGAGAAATCCTTTGGGCTTTTGATCGCCCGGACGGTGGCAGCCACCCCCGGCAATGTAAAGCGGGATGTTGCGGCCCTGCCTGTCCGCAGCGTCACGGGGCAGGTCCGGACCGGCATGCCCACTTGCCCTTGTGCGCCCCCTCGCATAAGACCCCACTGATCGCAAATCCAAGGCGCGGAGACGACAAGCCCTATGCCCACGCTCGTGATGAAATTCGGTGGCACCTCGGTGGCCAATCTCGACCGTATCCGCCGCGCGGCCAAACGCGTCGGTGTCGAAGTGGCCAAGGGCTATGACGTGATCGTCATCGTTTCGGCCATGTCGGGCAAGACCAACGAACTGGTCGGCTGGGTCGATGATACCTCGCCGCTTTATGATGCCCGAGAATATGATGCGGTTGTGTCCTCGGGCGAGAATGTCACTGCCGGTCTGATGGCGCTGACCCTACAGGAAATGGATGTGCCCGCGCGCAGCTGGCAGGGCTGGCAGGTGCCGCTGCTGACCACCTCCGCCCACAGCCAGGCCCGGATCGAAGAGATCCCGACCGAGAACATCAATGCGAAGTTCGCCGAAGGCATGAAAGTGGCGGTGGTCGCGGGCTTTCAGGGGCTCAGCCCCGAGGGTCGCATCACCACTCTGGGCCGGGGTGGCTCGGACACCACTGCCGTCGCCTTTGCCGCCGCTTTCGACGCTGAACGCTGCGACATCTACACCGATGTGGATGGCGTCTATACCACCGATCCGCGCATCTGCGACAAGGCGCGCAAGCTGGACAAGATCTCGTTCGAGGAGATGCTGGAACTGGCCTCGCTCGGGGCCAAAGTGCTGCAGACCCGCTCGGTCGAACTGGCCATGCGCTTTGGCGTGCGGCTGCGCGTGCTGTCCAGTTTCGAGGAACAATCCGATAATGCGGGCACGCTGGTCTGTGCCGAGGAGGATATTATGGAATCCAATGTCGTGGCCGGTGTGGCCTATTCCCGCGACGAAGCAAAGATGACGCTGGTCTCGGTCGCCGACCGCCCCGGCATCGCCGCCACCATCTTCACCGCGCTCAGCGAGGCGGGGGTGAATGTGGACATGATCGTGCAGAACATCTCGGATGAAGGGCGTACCGACATGACCTTCTCCTGCCCCACCGATCAGGTGACGCGCTCGGAAAAGGCGCTGCAGGAGATCAAGGATGCGGGCGAGCTGAACTATGCTGAGCTGGTTGCTGACGAAGACGTCGCCAAGGTTTCGGTGGTGGGGATCGGAATGCGGTCACAATCAGGGGTTGCGGCCAAGATGTTCAAGATACTTTCTGATGAAGGAATCAACATCCGCGTCATCACAACCTCCGAGATAAAGATTTCGGTTCTGATTGATCGGAAATACATGGAACTTGCTGTTCAGGCGCTGCATGATGCGTTTGACTTGGACAAGGCAGCCTGAGGCAGACACGCCCTAAGGCCGCCGGTCAAATCAGATTGAACGGGGCCCATGGCAGATAGTACGGAAAGCGGATCCAGAAAACTCCTCGGGCGTCTGCGCGAGGCCATGGCCAGCGATTCCGCTGGTCAGGAACGTCTGGACAAAATCACCCATCTGATTGCCAACAGCATGGGCACAGAGGTCTGTTCCATCTACCTGTTCCGGGATGAGGATACGCTGGAGCTTTGCGCAACCGAAGGCTTGAAAGCGGAGGCCGTGCACCAGACCCGGATGCGGATGGGCGAGGGGCTGGTTGGCCGGGTTGCCCGCTATGGCAAGGTTGTGAACACGCCCGATGCGCCTGCGGCCAAGGGCTTCCGCTTCATGCCAGAAACCGGCGAAGAGCGGTTTTCCTCTTTCCTCGGCATCCCGATCCAGCGGCTTGGAGAGAAGCTGGGCGTGCTGGTCGTGCAGTCCCGCGACACGCGTGAATACCTCGCCGATGAGGTCTATGCGCTGGAAGTGGTGGCCATGGTTCTGGCCGAGATGACCGAGCTTGGTGCCTTTGTCGGCGAGGGCGCGGCCCTGTCGCCCTTGCACCAGCAATCGGTGCTTTTGCGTGGCGGCACGGGTCAGGAAGGCACTGCCGAAGGGCATGTGTGGCTGCACGAGCCGCGTGTTGTCATCACCAATCCAATCGCGGATGACCCTCATGCCGAGCATGCCCGTCTCAAAGAAGCGGTCGAAGAGCTGCGGGTCGGCGTCAACAAGATGCTTGAGATGTCGCAGAACGGTGACAAGGAGCAGTTGCAGGTTCTCGAAGCCTATCGGATGTTTGCTAATTCCAAAGGCTGGATGCGCCGGATGGAGGAGGATATCGCGCGGGGGTTGAGTGCTGAGGCTGCCGTTGAAAAGGAACAATCCCAGGCGCGCGCCCGGATGGAGCAGGTGTCGGACGCCTATCTGCGCGAACGGCTGGCGGATCTGGATGATCTCAGCAACCGGTTGCTGCGGATTCTGACCGGGCAGGGCAAAGAGACCGGCGTCGATCTGCCGCCCGATCCGATTCTGATCGCGCGCAATATCGGGCCTGGCGAGTTGCTGGAATATGGACGGTCCCTGCGCGGGATCGTGCTGGAGGAAGGGTCGGTCGGCAGTCACGCCACCATCGTCGCACGCGCGCTGGCCATTCCGCTGGTGGTTCACGCCAAGCGCATCACGACCGAGGCGCTGAACGGCGATCACATCATGGTCGATGGCGATCAGGGCATCGTGCATCTGCGCCCGGATGACACCGTGGTGACCGCCTTCCGCGACAAGATCGCGATGCAGGCCGAAGCGCAGGAACGCTATGCCTCGATCCGGGATAAGCCTGCGATCACCGTTGATGGCAAGCAGATCAGCCTGGTGATGAATGCCGGGTTGATGGCGGACCTGCCCTCACTGCCCAGTTCCGGGGCCGAAGGGGTCGGGCTGTTCCGGACCGAATTGCAGTTTCTGGTGCGCAACCAGATGCCCAGACGCTCGGAACTTGTGGCGCTTTACAGCCGGGTGCTGGACGCGGCGAGCGGCAAGCGTGTGGTGTTCCGCACGCTCGATATCGGCTCCGACAAGGTTCTGCCTTATATGAAACCCACGGATGAACCGAACCCCGCGCTGGGCTGGCGCGCGATCCGGGTTGGGTTGGACAAGCCGGGCATCATGCGGATGCAGTTGCAGGCCCTGATCCGGGCCGCAAACGGGCGGCCGCTGACCATTATGTTCCCCTTTGTCGCGCAGGCTGACGAATACCGCACGGCCCGCGCCGAGGTCGACAAGACCATCGCTCTGGAGGAGCGGCTGGGCCATGTGCTGCCCGAAACGCTGGAGGTGGGGGCGATGCTGGAAACCCCCTCGCTTGCCTTCGCGCCGCAGAAATTCTTTGACGAGGTCGGGTTCCTGTCCATCGGCGGCAACGATTTGAAGCAGTTCTTCTTTGCCGCCGACCGCGAGAACGAGCGCGTGCGCCGCCGCTATGACACACTGAACGTGAGCTTCCTCAGCCTGATCGAACGGATCGTGGAACGCTGTGCCATATCGGGCACGTCGTTGAGTTTCTGTGGCGAGGATGCGGGCCGCCCGGTCGAGGCGGTGTGCCTGGCCGCGATGGGGATGCGGACGCTGTCCATGCGCCCGGCCTCTATCGGACCGGTCAAAAGCCTGCTGTTGCGGACAAACCTTGATGATCTGCGCAAGGTCATCCTCGATGCCCGCCATCGAGGGGAACAAAGCGTGCGCCCGGCGGTGATGGAATGGTTTCGGCAGAACCGATAACCGGCGGCGAGACGGGGCTTTGGACCGTTTGAGTGAGTTCACTCTTGCAATTCGGGTTCAGATCGGCAATTAAGCCGGTGAATGTTATCGCTAACAGTGACCGCTATGCGGCGGGTAGCAACCCGCCTGCAGGCCAGAACCGGAGCCAAGCCATGGTGTCGCGTGTCATCCCCGTGGACCCCTTTGACCTCGTCCTGTTCGGTGCGACCGGTGATCTGGCGAAACGCAAGATCTTGCCGGGTCTGTTTCACCGCTTCGAGGTCGGTCAGATGCCGCCCGAAGCGCGCATCATCGGTTCCGCCCGGACCGAGATGGATGCAGAGGCGTTTCGTCAGGCCACCAAAGACGCCATCGAGCAGTTCACGCCCGACAGCCCGACTCGCGCCAAGACATTGGCGGCGTTCCTTGAGCGTCTGGATTATGTGACGGTCGATGTCTCCTCCGAACAGGGTTGGCAGGAATTGGCGCAGACACTCAGGCCGGATGTGGTGCGGGCCTTCTACCTCTCGGTCGGCCCCTCGCTTTTTGCCGATATCGCTGGGCGCCTGCACGATTGCGGTCTGGCCACGCCGGACAGCCGGATCGTCGTTGAAAAACCCTTTGGCCGCGATCTGGCCTCGGCCCGTGCCCTGAACGAAGGGCTGCGGGCCTGTTTCGAAGAGCATCAGATTTACCGGATCGACCATTATCTGGGCAAGGAAACGGTGCAGAACCTGATGGCGCTGCGCTTTGCCAACTCGCTGTTCGAGCCGCTCTGGAATGCCACCCATGTGGACCATGTGCAGATCACGGTGGCCGAAAGCATCGGTATCGACGGGCGCGGGGCCTATTATGATCAGTCCGGCGCGATGCGGGATATGGTGCAGAACCATCTGGTGCAGCTCTTGTGCCTGACCGCGATGGAGCCACCCTCGAAATTCACGCCCAACGCGGTGCGTGACGAAAAGGTCAAGGTGATCGAAGCGCTGGAACCGGTTGACTCCGCCGATATCGCGCGTGGCCAGTACCGGGCCGACACGGGCGGCGACAGCTATCGCGACCACGTCGGCAATCCCGCCAGCAATACCGAAAGCTTCATCGCTATGAAGGTCAGCGTCGCCAATTGGCGCTGGTCCGGCACGCCGTTTTATCTACGCACGGGCAAGCGGCTGCGGGCGCGGGAATCCGAGATCGCTGTGGTGTTCCGGGACCCGCCCCATACGATCTTCCCCAATGTGGGTCGGTTGCGCGGCAACGTTCTGGTAATCCGCCTGCAACCGGATGAGGGGATCACCCTGCGCACCACGATCAAGGACCCCGGACCGGGCGGATTGCGCCTGTCCGAGGTGTCGCTGGATATGAGCTTTGCCGAGGCGCTGGGCGCGGATATGCGTCAGCAGGACGCCTATGAGCGGTTGGTGATGGATGTGATCCGCGGCGATCAGACGCTGTTCATGCGCGGCGATGAGGTCGAGGCGGCCTGGGCCTGGGTTGATCCCATCATCCGAAACTGGGAAGAAAGCGGCGATCGGCCAGCAGCTTATGATCCGGGCAGTTCCGGCCCCGAAGAAGCGCTTATGCTGATGCATCGTGACGACCGCCGCTGGCGCCATATAGGAGGGTGACATGGACGTGCACCGCACCATTGACGATGTGACCCGGCGCATCATCGAGCGCAGCGCCCCTTCGCGCGACCGCTATCTGGACCGGATGGATCAGGCCGCCAGCAAAGGTCCGGCGCGCGCCCATCTCAGCTGTAGCGGGCAGGCGCATGCCTATGCCGGGGCGGGATCGGACCAGCAGGCGCTGGCCACCGGCTCGGCGGGCAATCTGGGGATTGTGACCACCTATAACGACATGCTCTCGGCGCATCAGCCATTTGAACGCTTCCCCGATCTGATCCGGTCGGCTGCCCGTGACGCGGGCGGCACGGCGCAGGTGGCGGGCGGGGTTCCGGCCATGTGCGATGGTGTCACGCAGGGCGAGGCGGGGATGGAACTATCGCTGTTTTCGCGTGATGCGATTGCGATGGCGACCGGCGTGGCGCTCAGCCACAACACCTTTGATGCGGCCGTGTTTCTGGGGGTCTGCGACAAGATCGTTCCGGGGCTTGTCATCGCGGCGCAAAGCTTTGGTCATTTGCCTGCCGTGTTCCTGCCCGCCGGTCCGATGACCAGCGGCTTGCCCAATGACGAAAAGGCCAAGGTGCGCCAGCAATTCGCCACCGGAGAGGTCGGGCGCGACGCGCTGATGGCCGCCGAGATGGCCGCCTATCACGGGCCGGGCACCTGCACCTTCTACGGCACGGCGAATACAAACCAGATGCTGATGGAGTTCATGGGGTTGCACCTGCCCGGTGCCAGCTTTGTGAACCCCAACACGCCCCTGCGCGACGCGCTGACTGAGGAGGGCGCGAAACGCGCCCTGTCGCTAAGCGCGCTGGGCAACAATTACACACCTGCCTGCAAGGTTCTGGATGAGAAGGCTTATGTGAACGGCATCGTCGGGCTGATGGCCACAGGCGGGTCCACCAATCTGCTCATCCATCTGCTGGCGATGGCGCGCGCAGGTGGTATCCATCTGGATTGGCAGGACTTTTCCGAGATTTCCGAAGTCGTGCCGCTGGTCGCGCGGGTCTATCCCAACGGGTTGGCGGATGTGAACCATTTCCACGCCGCTGGTGGGTTGGGCTACACCATTCATACCTTGATGGACGAAGGCCTGCTGCATCCCGACACCACCACCGTGGCGGGGCAGGGGCTGGCTGAATATACCCGCGAGCCCAAGCTGATCGATGGCGCGCTGGTCTGGCAGGATGGTGCAGGCACGTCGCTGAACGAAAAGATCCTGCGCCCCGCAGCAGACCCGTTTCAGGGCACTGGCGGTCTGTCGCGGCTGACCGGGTCGCTCGGCACCGGGGTCATGAAAGTCTCGGCGGTTGCGCCCGAACATCGCATCGTCGAAGCGCCCGCGCGTATCTTCAACGATCAGGAAGAGGTGAAAGCGGCGTTCAAGGCCGGAGAGTTCACTGGCGACGTGGTCGTCGTTGTGCGCTTCCAGGGGCCAAGGGCCAATGGCATGCCAGAACTGCATTCGCTGACGCCGGTACTATCGATCCTGCAGGGTCGGGGGCAGAAGGTGGCACTGGTCACCGATGGCCGGATGTCCGGGGCCTCGGGCAAGGTGCCCGCCGCGATCCATGTCTGTCCCGAGGCGCTGGATGGTGGCCCAATCTCCCAATTGCAGGACGGCGATCTTATCCGGGTGGATGCGGTCTCGGGTGATCTTGAGATCCTGACCGAGGGGGTGCTGGACCGTGATCCGGTACAGGCCGACCTGAGTGGAAACGAATTCGGCACCGGGCGTGAGATGTTCGCCCTGTTCCGCCGCAATGTGAGCCGTGCCGATGCCGGCGCAACCGTATTTGGAGACTTCTGATGGTATCGAAATCCACCCGCGCTCGTGAAATCTGCGCACTCGCACCCATCGTTCCGGTTCTGGTGGTCGATGACGTGGCACATGCAACGCCGCTGGCGCAGGCACTGGTGTCGGGGGGCTTGCCCGCGCTTGAGGTGACCCTACGCACCCCTGCTGCACTGGATGTGATCCACGCCATGTCACAAGTGCCGGGCGGCGTGGTTGGGGCAGGCACTTTGATGACGCCGGATGACGTGCACGCTGCAAAGGCCGCGGGGGCGCAGTTCGGTGTCTCTCCCGGTGCGACGGATGCTTTGATCGCGGCTTGCGAGGCTGAGGATCTGCCGCTGCTGCCGGGGGCCGCCACCGCCAGCGAGGCTATGCGCCTGCTGGAGGCGGGCTATGACATGCTCAAGTTTTTCCCGGCCGAGGCGTCGGGCGGCGCACCTGCTCTGAAAGCCATCGGCGCGCCGCTGCCGCAGATCTCGTTCTGCCCCACCGGGGGCGTTTCGCCCTCCAACGCGCAAAGCTACCTGTCACTGTCCAATGTGGTCTGTGCCGGGGGCAGTTGGGTGGCCCCGAAAGACAAGGTTCAGGCCGGTGACTGGGCCGGTATCGAGGCGCTGGCCCGCGACGCCGCCGCGCTGGGCTGAGGGCACCTCAGCTCGCCAGTTTGTTCACCATGCGCCGGAACCAGGTTTCCTTGGGGGCGCCCAGATGCGGGGCTTTCGGGGTCAATGCGTCGACGCCTGCCTGATCCACGACCGTCAACCCGTCCTGGAACTGCAGCCGGTAGAGATCGGCATATATGCCGCCGCGCGCCAGCATCTCGTCATGCGTGCCCTGATCCACGACGCGACCGCGATCCATCACCAAGATCTTGTCGGCGTTGCGAATGGTCGAAAGCCGGTGGGCGATCACAATGGTCGTGCGCCCGCCCGATAGACGGTCCAGCGCTGCCTGCACCACTTTTTCCGATTGCGCATCCAGCGCACTGGTCGCTTCGTCCAGCAGCAGGATCGGCGTGTCGCGTAACAGCGCGCGCGCAATGACAACCCGCTGGCGCTGGCCACCGGACAAGGCCGAGCCGCGCGGGCCGACCTGCGTGTCCAGACCATTGGCCAGCTTGGGAATGAAATCCGCGACATGCGCGGCCTCCAGCACTTTCTGCAGGTCTTCCTCGGATACATCGGTCCGGCCCAGCAGAATGTTCTCGCGCACGGATTCGTCAAATAGCAGCGCATCCTGCGTCACCACGGCGAACAGCCCGCGCAGATCGGGAAAGCTCAACGCGTTGACCGGCACACCGCCAACAGTCACCTCGCCTTGCGCGGGATCAACAAGACGGGTCAAAACATTGAAAACGGTGGATTTCCCGGCCCCCGACGCCCCCACCAGCGCCGTGGTCTTGCCCGACTCGGCCACCAGTGACAGATCGCGCAGCACCTGCGCGTCGCCATAGCTGAGCGAAACATCTTTCAGCTCTACGCCCGGGCGGCCCTTGGGGGCAGGCTTGGGCTTGTCGGGCGGCAGCAGTTTGACCGGCGCATCCATCAACTGCTTCACACGCTCCAGGGCGGCGGCAGCGGCCTGCCATTTGCCGCTCATCGCCGCGATGCGCCGGGCCGGGTCAAAAGCCAGACCAATCGCGGTGAAAAAGCTCATGAACTGACCAACGGTCTTGTCCCCGTTGATGATCTCGGCCCCGCCATAAAGCAGAACGCCCATAAAACCGACACCGGCCATGACGTCGATAAGGGCGGTGATAGAGGCCGTTCCAATTGTCGATTTGATGCCGGCGCGGACGAACTTTTCGTTGCCTTGGGCAAAGCGGCTGACCTGATACTCTTCCAGGCTGTTCAGCTTGACCGGCGTGATCCCGTGAAAGGTCTCGTCCAGTCGCACCGCAAGCGATGCGCCAAGGTCGCGCACCTTCGAGGCCTGTTTCCTGACATAGCGCTGCGCTGCACCGATAGGCAGGAACATCAGCGGGATGCCCACCAGCATGATCGCGGTCCAGACCACGTCCACATTCATCGCAACGCCTAGCAGCACCACAAGCGAGACAACGTTCTTGCCCATACCGGTGATGATCATCTGCCAGACGGCATTGACGGACCCGACATCGGTCTGAACGCGCTGGATAAGGTAGCCGGGGGGATGGACCTGGTGAAAGGACGTGTCCTGCCTTACCATCTGCGCCAGCATGTCGATACGCAAATTCGCGGCCATCTTCTGTGACACGCGGGCCAGCAGAACCTTCTGGGCGACACCGGCCAGACCGCGTGTCGTGAAGATCAGAAAGAACACCACACTGACCCAGACCAGCGCGTCTTGGTTGCCCTGAACGAAGACGTTGTCGAACATGGGCTGCATCATGTAGCTGAGCGCGCCGACCATGCTGCCTTCGAGAATCATGAAGAACGAGGCAACCAACAATACCCAGCGATACCGCCGCAGATAGTCTGTCCAGACCCACGCAATGAGTTCGCGGGCGGTATAGATTGGTTTGCTCATAAAAGGGCCTTGTGAGGGAAAGGGTCGGAGAATGACATATGATTGGTCATGACGCGCCCATTTAAGCAGGTGGGGGGCACGTTGCAAGCTGTTGGGGTTGCAGCTCGGGCATTGACGCAGCATCACGGCCCCCTAGTGTGTACAAAAAACACCAGAGGTTTCAGCATGATCGACGGATTCAGCCTGTCCCATGGGCGCAGTTATCTGGCCATTCCCGGCCCCTCGGTGATGCCCGATGCGGTGCTGCGCGCGATGCACCGGGCCTCACCCAATATCTACGAAGGCGAGTTGGTCGACCTGACCCATGCGCTGATCCCGGATCTGTTGCGGGTGGCGCGCAGCGACGGGGATCTGGCCATTTATATTGCAAATGGTCACGGCGTCTGGGAGGCGGCGCTTGCCAATGTCATCGCGCCCGGCGACCGGGTTCTGAGCGTCGCGACCGGCGCATTCGGCCAAGGCTGGGCTGAGATGGCGCGCGGGCTCGGGGCCGAGGTCAAGATGCTCGACTTCGGAACCCGATCGGGCTGGGACCCGGAGCAGGTGGCCGAGGCGCTGCGCGCAGACAAGACGCATCGCATCAAGGCCGTGCTTGCGGTGCATGTGGATACCTCCAGTTCCGTGCGAAATGACATCCCGGCGCTGCGCCGGGCGCTGGACGAGGCCGGGCATCCGGCGCTTCTGATGGCCGATTGCATTGCCTCGCTGGGCTGCGACCGGTTCGAGATGGACGCCTGGGGTGTCGATATCACGGTGGCCGCCTGCCAGAAGGGGCTGATGGTGCCTGCCGGTGTCGGGTTTGTCTTCTTCAACGACAAGGCGGCCTCGGTTCGCAGCGGCATGGAGCGGGTCTCGCGCTACTGGGACTGGACCACGCGGGTCGATCCGCCCCTGTTCTATCAGTATTTCGGAGGCACGCCGCCGACACAGCATCTTTTTGGTCTACGCGCCGCGCTGGACCTGATCCATGCCGAGGGGATGGAAAATGTCTGGCGGCGTCATGCGGTTCTCGCACAGGCAATCTGGGCGGCCTGCGACGTCTGGGGCAGTGCAGGCGCGCTTAGGTTCAACATATCCGATCCCGCGCAGCGCTCGCATGCGGTGACTGCGTTGCATCTGGACGGGGCAGATGGCACCCGCCTGCGGCACTGGGTCGAGCAGAATCTCGGCCTGACCATTGGCATCGGGCTGGGGCTGGCCGAATACCGGACGCCAGAATGGGACGGTAATTTCCGGCTGGGCCATATGGGCCATGTGAACGGGCATATGATCCTGGGATTGCTCGGCGGGATTGAGGCGGGCCTGACCGCGCTCGACATTCCCCATGGCAGCGGAGCGGTAGATGCTGCCGCACGCGTGATTGCGGGGCTCTAAGCGCGCCGACTTGCGCGCAGGCGCGAGATGCCGTGATTGAGCAGAGCCGCAAGCGCCAGCACCGCCAGCAACCCGTAGATTGCCCAGATCACGATAAAAATCCATGTCAGGTTGATCCCGGCCATGATCAGGGCGGCCAGAGTGTAATCCGGTGCGCGGGGTATCCTGTGGTCGTCCATGCTGATCCTGTCGGATTCCTGTGCCGTTGCTGGCGCAGGATATCAGCCCTTGGCGGCCCGGTCCAATGCACCTTCCAACGCACGGGGCAGGGCGGCAGCAAAGGCGTCCAGATCAGCGTCGGTTCCGCAGCTGATGCGGATACAGCGGTTCTGGGGGGCGGAAAACGGCATACGCACAAAAATGCCAAGCGCGATCAGGTTTTCAAGCACGCGCTTTGCAAATTTCGCATCACGCCCGCAATCTATGGCCACGAAATTGGCGGCGGAGGACAGCGGCGTCAGCCCGTTTTGTCGCGCAATCTCTGCGATCCGTTCCCGCGACCCGGCAATCCAGGCCGTCACATGGCTCAGCCACGCGCTGTCCTGCAAGGCCGCAAGGGCCGCGATCTGGGCCGAGCGGTTCATGCCAAAATGATTGCGCACCTTGTTGAAAGCCGCGATCAGCTCCGGCGCGCCGATCGCATAACCGACACGCGCACCCGCCAGCCCGTGCGCCTTGGAGAATGTGCGCATGCGGATCACCCGTGGATCATCGGCGGCTATCGCTGCCGCGGTCCCTTCGGGCGCGCATTCGATATAGGCCTCGTCCAGCACCAGCAGCGTGCCTTCGGGCAGCTGCTCCAATGCGGCAAGGATTCGGCTGCCGGAGTGCCAGCTGCCCATGGGATTGTCGGGATTGGCCAGATAGACCAGCTTGGCATCCGTCTCGGCGGCCTTGGTGAACAACGCCTCTGGGTCTTCGTGATCGTCGCGATAGGGCACCTTGTGCAGAACGCCGCCAAAGCCTGCCACATGGTAGTTGAAGGTGGGATAGGCCCCGTCAGAGGTCACCACCGCATCACCCGGCCCCACCATCAGGCGCACCAGATAGCCCAGCAGGCTGTCGATGCCTTCGCCAACCACGATATGGTCGGGGCTCACGCCATGATGTGCGGCCAGCGCCTGCCTCAGGTCGTGATTCTCCGGATCGCCATACATCCATAATCCGATGGCGCTGTCCTGCAACGCCGTGATGGCTTTGGGCGAGGGGCCGAACACGTTCTCATTCGCCCCGATCCGCGCCTCGAAAGCGGCGCCGCGCGCGCGCTCCTGCGTTTCCGGCCCGACAAAGGGAACGGTTGCGGGCAGGGATTGGGCAAGCGGGGTATAGCGCGGATAGGTCATGGCTGCAGATAAGCGGATCGCAGGCGGGGGAACAAGCCTTGCCTCGAACCCGGGCTTGCGCCAAGACTTGCCTGACCACAACGGAAGGGCAGGGATCGTGATGCGCATTTTGGGATCGCTGGTGGTCATCGCCATCGCCTATCTGTTGTTCTGGCCTGTTCCAGTCAACCCGGTTGCCTATGATCCGCCCAGAGCCCCGGGGTTCACGGGCGATTTCGCCGTCAACAGGGTGCTGGACCAGATGGAGCTGATCTCGCTGCCCGACGGCGAACTGGGTCCCGAAGATGTCGCGGTCACACCCGATGGCCATGTCTATACCACCAGCCTGTCCGGAGATCTTTTTCGCATTGACGGGCCGGAACCGGTGCGCATCGACACGCTTGGCGGTCGTCCGCTGGGCCTGAGGGGTGGGCCCGATGGCGCGCTTTACATCGCCGACAGCTTTCGCGGCCTGATGCGCTGGTCCGGCCCTGGTACGCTGGAAAGTCTGGTTTCCGAGATCGACGGCAAACCGGTGGTCTATGCCAACAACCTCGATGTGGCCCGCGATGGCACGATCTATTTCTCGAACTCGACGGACCGGTTCGATCCCGAGACAATGGGCGGGACAAAGCCGACATCGGTCATGGCGATCTGGGAACAATCCAACACCGGATATGTCGCCCGGCGCGACCCGGATGGCACGGTCAAGAAAATCGCGGAGGGGTTCGTCTATACCAATGGCGTGGCGCTGTCGCCGCAGGAGGATTTCCTGCTGATCTCCGAGACCGGGCGCGCGCGGGTGCATCGCCTTTGGCTGACCGGCGAGAAGGCGGGGCAGCAGGAGATCTTTTTCGACAACCTTCCGGGTTATCCCGACAATCTCAAGGCGCAGGGGGACGGGACCTATTGGCTGGCCTTTGCCAGCCCGCGCGTGCCTTCGGAAAAGCTGATGCCATACCCGTTCCTGCGCAAGGTGCTGTGGCGACTGGGACCTCTGGTGCGCCCGGCCCCCATCCGTCGCGGCATGGTTATCCAGTTCGATGGCGAGGGGAACATCCTGCGCAATCTGCAGGACCCGGAGGGGCGGCTGGGGATCACCACCAGCGCCAAGAAGATCAATGATACCTTCTATGTCATGACGCTGACCTCGCCTTGGTACGCGCGCATGCCAGCCGCCGACCTGCCGCCGCGTTAGAATGGACCGCCCCTCAGAACCCCATCATAGTAAGCGAACACCAGACCGGAGGATGATATGGCGCGCGTATCCGTCGAATATGAAAACCACGTAGCCCATGTGACGCTGACCCGTAGCGACAAGATGAATGCGCTGGATGACGCCATGGTCAAGGCCATCATCGCCGCCGGTCAGGAGGTCGCCGCCTCGGATGCGCGCGCAGTGGTGCTGTCGGGGGAAGGGCCAAGCTTTTGCGCGGGTCTGGATGTGGCCAGTTTCGCAGCCGCTGCTGGGCGCGATAATGAGGCCTGGTTGAATGCGCGCGACTATCACGACGCCAATGAGATGCAGGAAGTGGCGCTGGTCTGGCGGCGCGTCCCCGTGCCGGTGATCGCTGCGCTCAAGGGTGCGGTCTATGGCGGCGGGCTGCAACTGGCGCTGGGTGCGGATATCCGTATCGCCGCATCGGACACGAAACTGGCGATCATGGAGATGAAATGGGGCCTGATCCCGGACATGGGCGGCATGGTCCTGTTGCCGCATCTGATGCGCTCGGACGTGCTGCGCCAGATGGTCTATACCGCCCGCCCCGTCTCAGCCGAGCGCGGCGCGGATTGGGGACTGGTGACCGAAATCCATGACGACCCGCTCTCGGCGGCGCGCGCGCTGGCCGAAGAGATCGCCGGGAAATCGCCTTCGGCCATTCGCGCTGCCAAGCGGCTGATCGATCTGGCCGAACATGCCGGGCGTCAGGATGTCTTGCTGGCCGAAACCGCCGAGCAGCTCTCGCTGATCGGCAAGGCCGATCAGATGGAGGTCATCACCTCCAACATGCAAGGTCGCAAGCCCGACTTCAAATAAGGGTGTCGCTATGCCTCCGCCGCTGTCGCGTCTGGTGCTTTATACAAAGCGTATGGACGCGATGATCACGTTTTACGAGACCCATTTCGGATATCGCGCGGATCGGCGCGAGGGTGATCGGATCGTCGAACTTATCCCACCAGGGCGGGGCGCTCACCTGATGCTGCACCCCGCGGGCAAGGCCACGCGCGAAGGTCAGGTGAGCGTCAAACTGGTCTTTGACGTGCCCGATGTCGCAGCGTTCTGTGTGCAGGCGCGCGAAAGAGGGCTGGAATTCGGGGCGATCCACAAAGCTGACGGGTATGAGTTTGCAAATGCCAAAGACCCGTCGAAAAATGCGATCTCGGTTTCCAGTCGCGCCTTTGTCAGGCGCTAACGCATGAAGCTGTGTCGCGCGTCGCGGGCCATGTTATAGCGCATCTCCAGCTCCGCGATCCGCGCCATCGCCGCTTTGCGCGCGTCGGGATCGGTCAGGTTCGGATAATCCGCCCGCGCGGCATCCAGCTCTTTCTTGAGTGCGAACTCTTCCGGCAGAACCCCGGCCTGCGCCATGATCCGGTGCCCGGCCGCAAGCGCCGGGTCACTCATCGCTTCGCCCGAGCGGTCGGGCAGGGGCTGGCCTTCGCCTTGCAGCCCGTCAAGCTGACCCTCGGCCCTGGCCTTGAGGATCTGACGTTCGGCAAGATTTCGTGTGGTCCGTGTCATGGGTGCAGCCTAACGCAGAACCCCGCCGGGCGCGAGCGCGGCGGGGTTCGGAGCTTCCGTATTTGGTACGAGAAGAAGATCAGGCGATTTCAGCCAGACGGGCCAGCGCCTCGTTCAGCTTGGCCTCTTCCTCTTCACGGGCGGCGAGATTGGCCTTGGCCTCCGCCACAACCTCTTCCGGGGCCGAGGCGACGAATTTCGGATTGTTCAGACGCCCGCGCAATCCACCCAACTCCTTGGCCAGCTTGCCCTTGGCTTTCTCCAGCCGTTCCTTTTCGGCGCCGATGTCGATGATATCCGCCAGCGGCAGGCCAAAGGACGCGCCGGGGGCGGCGATGGAAATCGTACCCTTGGGCAGTTCATCCGCCTTGGTCAGGCTGTCGATCCGCGCCAGGCGCTTGATCAGCGCCACATTGCGCTCCCAGGCGGCCTGTCCATGCGCGTCGATCTCGGTCACCAGCATCGGCACATAGAGCCCTGCCGGAACCCGCATCTGCGCTCGGGCTGAGCGAGTGTTTTCGATCACCGAAATTACCCAGTTCATCTCACGATCCGCATCCAGATCGACCAGTTCGGTGCCATAGCTGGGCCAGTCGGCATGGACGATCATTTTCGCGCGGGTGCCGGTCAGGCCCCACAGCTCTTCGGTGACAAAGGGCATGATTGGGTGCAGCAGTACCATGCACTGATCCAGAACCCAGCGCATGGTGGCGCGGGTCTCGGCCTGTGCTTCGGCATCGTCGCCTTGCAGCAGCGGTTTGGACAGTTCCACATACCAGTCGCAGACCTTGCCCCAGACAAAGGCATAAAGCCCGTTCGCCGCGTCGTTGAAGCGGTAGCTTTCCAGCGCCGCGTCGACCTCTTCGCGCACGCGGGAGGTTTCGCCGATGATCCAGCGGTTCACGGCGGCTTTGGGTTTCAGGTCTGCAACATCCAGTTGCGGCACAGCGTCCGTAAAGACCTCGTTCATCTCGGCAAAGCGGACGGCATTCCAAAGCTTGGTGCCGAAATTGCGATAGCCGGTGATGCGCTCGCGAGACAGTTTCAGCACGCCGCCAATCGCCGCCATCGAAGCGTTGGTGAAGCGCAGCGCGTCGGCGCCGAATTCGTCCACGATCTCCAGCGGGTCGATGACATTGCCGATGGTCTTGGACATCTTCTTGCCCTTCTCGTCGCGGACGAGCTGGTGCAGATAGACGGTGTGGAACGGGATTTGATCGACCACGGCCAGTTGCATCATCATCATCCGGGCGACCCAGAAGAACAGGATGTCGAAGCCGGTGACCAGAACGTCCGTCGGGAAGTAGCGTTCCAACTCCTCGGTCTGCTCGGGCCAGCCCAGCGTGCCGATGGGCCAGAGGCCGGAAGAGAACCACGTGTCGAGCACGTCGGGGTCGCGCCAGACCGGGTAGACCAGCTTTGTCGGGTCCTGTTCAACCGCGTATTGGGCGAGGCTTTCCGCGAACTGATGAATCGCTTCCTGCTTGTCGGCAACCTCGACAACGCTTGCATGGCTCAGCGGGCTGGGAATATTGGCGTTGTCATCGAAGAACTTTTCGGTAACGGCCTCAAGGCTTGCGGCGCATTCCATGACATTGCCACGATGCAGCATGCCGCCTTCGTTCAGCAGGCGACCAAGTTCGACCAGATCAAGCGCGCCCTCATCCTCGTCGCTCTTGAAGTCTTCGGCGGACAGATCGAGACCATACCAGACCGGTATCTGATGCCCCCACCAGAGCTGGCGCGAGATGCACCAGGGTTCGATGTTTTCCAGCCAGTGGTAATAGGTCTTCTCACCCGACTCGGGGATGATCCTGACCGTGCCGTCCTTGACCGCGTTCAACGCAGGCCCAACAACCTTTTCGGCGTCGACAAACCACTGGTCGGTGAACATCGGCTCAATGACAACTTTCGAGCGGTCGCCGAAGGGCTGCATGATCGGCTTGCTCTCGACCAGCGGGACGAACGTTGCCGGATCGTCATCTTCGCCCAGCTTGGTGCCCAGAACCGGATCATCGGCGCGGGTCATGACGGCCAGACCGTCGGCGGTGATCTCTTCGACGACCTTTGCGCGCGCCTCGAATCGGTCGAGCCCGCGCAGGTGATCGGGGACGAGGTTGATCGCGTCGATCTCGTTCTCGGTGAACGCGCGTCCGCGTGCGTAGTCCTGCGCCTTGCCCGCTTCCTCGGCGTAGGGCGCGCCATCGGCTCGCATCGCGCCCTTGGTGTCCATCAGGCGGTACATCGGAATGCCGCCGCGCTTGGCGAGCATGTTGTCATTGAAGTCATGCGCGCCGGTGATCTTCACCGCGCCCGAGCCAAAATCTGGATCGGGGTAGTCATCGGTGATGATCGGAATTTGGCGGCGATGCTCTTTCGGGCCAACCGGGATTTCACAGAGTTTCCCGACGATTGGCGCATACCGTTCATCCGAAGGATGAACGGCCACCGCGCCGTCGCCCAGCATGGTTTCGGGCCGTGTGGTGGCGATCGAGATATAGTCGCGCTCTTCCTCAAGCACGATATTCCCATCTTCGTCCTTCTCGACATAGGTATAGGTCTCGCTCCCCGCCAGCGGGTATTTGAAGTGCCACATATGACCCGGAGTTTCGATGTTCTCGACTTCAAGGTCCGAGATTGCGGTCTCGAAATGCGGGTCCCAGTTGACCAGCCGCTTGCCGCGATAAATCAGGCCCTTTTCGTACATATCGACGAAAACCTTGATGACCGCGTCGTGAAAGTTGGCCGAGTTCTCATGGCCGGTGCGCGGATCTCCCGTGGCACCTGCCATAGTGAAGGCGTTGCGCGACCAGTCACACGAGGCACCCAGGCGTTTCAGCTGTTCGATGATCGTGCCGCCATATTCGCCCTTCCATTCCCAGACTTTTTCCAGAAATTTCTCACGCCCCAACTCGCGACGACCGGGTTGCTGGGTCAGCATCAGCATTTTTTCCACCTGCATCTGGGTGGCGATGCCTGCATGGTCCTGACCGGGCTGCCAGAGCGTGTCAAAGCCGCGCATGCGGTGCCAGCGGATCAGAATATCCTGCAGCGTGTTGTTGAAGGCATGGCCCACATGCAGCGCGCCCGTCACGTTGGGCGGCGGGATCATGACGGTAAAGCTTTCGTCGCGTGATTTGTTCGCGCCTGCCTTGAAGGCTCCGGCCTGTTCCCAAGCCTCATAGATGCGGGCCTCGGCCTCGGCCGCGTTGAATGTCTTTTCCATCGCCATGGGATGCGTCCTGCGTCAACGAATTCGGGTCAGGCCTGCAATAGCGAATGGGGTCGGGAAGGGGAAGGGCACTTGCCGCTTTTGCGCAAGCGAACGCACCGCCAAAGGTCCGGCGGTGCGTCCAACTTCGCTCAGATCAGCAGATCGAAGCTATGGGACAGCGGCAGCGTGCGTGCGCGCTGACCGGTCAGGTCAAAAAGCGCGTTGCCAAGCGCCGGCATCGCAGGCGGCGTGCCCGGCTCGCCCGCGCCGCCCATATGGCGGTTGGTTTCCAGCACCCGCACCTCGGTCACCGGGGCCGTGTGCATGCGGATCGCGTCATAGTCGGGGAAGTTATATTGCTCGACCTCGCCCTCCGCGAAGGTGATCTCACCATAGGCCGCCGCCGACAGGCCATAGATCATGCCACCGACCATCTGCGCCTCGACCGTGTTGGGATCAAGCGCTAGACCCATATCACAGGCAATCCAGGCCTTGTTGATGCGGATCGTGCCGTCTTCGTCAACCACCTCGATCACCTGCGCCACCGGCGTGCCAAAGCTGTAGCAGAAGCCGACGCCGCGCCCGACACCGTCAGGTGTCTCACCGCTCCAGCCCGACATTTCGCGCACCGCTTCAAGGCAGCCTGCCGATGGTGCATGTTCGGATTTCATCAACTCCAGCCGAAACTCCAGCGGATCACGCCCGGCAGCATGGGCCATCTCATCCAGGAAGGTGTCGTGGAAGAAGCCGTTGAAGCTGTTGCCGACCGAGCGCCAGAAGCCGACGGGTACTTGCAGATCAGTGACGTAGCCCCGGACCCGGTAGTTGGGGATCGCATAAGGCTGGTTGAACGCGCCTTCGACCAGCACCTTGTCCGGCCCGCCCGAGGGTACGCCGATCCGGCCCATCGCCTGATAGACCGCCGATTGCGCGGCGATCTGGCCGTCATACAGCACCGCCTTGCCGTCTTTCACCGCGCCGCGCATCCGGGCCATCGCGCCGGGGCGGTAGAAGTCATGGCGCATGTCTTCTTCGCGCGACCACGTGGTCTGGACCGGCACATTGGGCATCGCCATGGCGACCTTTGTGGCGATCTGGGTGTAGTCGAACTCGCCCTTGCGACCAAACCCGCCGCCCAGATAGGTGGTGTGCACATTGACCGCCTCGGTGTCGAGATTGGCTACTTCGGCTGCTTTTGACTGGATGATCGTGGGGGCCTGATTGCCGGCCCAAATATCGAGTGTCTTGCCGGTGAAGAGCGCGGTGGCGTTCATTGGCTCCATCGTGGCGTGGGCCAAATAGGGCAGTTTGTATGCCGCGGTGATCTCGGTCGCGCCCTCGGGCATCACGCTGACATCGCCATCGTCGCGCATAGCGGAATTGGCCTTGCCATCGAAACTGGCGGCGATCACGTCGAACAGGGCGTCGGTTTCCGGCGGGTAGGGGGCCTCGCCCCAGTCCACCTCGATGGCCTCGACCGCCTGCATGGCCAGCCAGGTGTTGGAGGCGATAACCGCAACGCCATTGCCCAGATCGACGATCTTTTCGACGCCGGGCATGGATTCGGCGGCGCTGGCATCGAAGCTGTTCATCTCGCCACCAAGTTTCGGGTTGATCCGCACGCTGGCGAATTTCAGGCCTTCGGGGCGCACATCGATGGCATATTCTGCGGTGCCGGTGGATTTTTCCACCATGTCCACACGCGGATGATGCTTGCCCAGAATGCGCCATTCGGAAGGGTCGCGCAGCTCAACATGAGGCGGATCGATCTGACCGGCAGCCACGGCCAATTCGGTATAGGGAATGGTTGTGCCATCCGGCGCGATGACCGCGCCCTTTGCGGTCTTCAGCAGGCCGCGGTCGACGCCAAGCTGATCGGCTGCTGCCTGCTTCAGGGTCTCGCGCGCCGTGGCCCCGGCCTCGCGCATGCGCTCGAACCCGTCCTTCATCGAGGTCGATCCACCGGTGACCTGCAGGCTCAGCACCTTGCCCAGCACACCCAGCGCCTCGGCCAGATTGTGCTGGAAATCGGAGATGTCATAGCCCTTGTTGGGCAGCGCTTCACCCAGCATGGCGCTGTTGTAGTATGCGGCGGCTGCTGGCCCATGCAAAACCCGGATATCGTCCAGTTCCACATCCAGTTCTTCGGCGATCAGGGCCGCCCATGTGGTCATCACACCCTGACCCATTTCAGCGCGCGGCGCAAAGAGCGTGACGCCCTCCTGATCAATCAGGACAAAGGGGTTCAGCGCGGTTTCGCCCTCCTGCGGCTTCAGCGGGTTGGGGGCGGGACGATTGACGTAATAGACGCCAAAGGCCACGCCACCCACGATGGCTGCTGACCCGATCAGGAAGGTACGGCGGAGGATTTTTCCAATAGATGCCATGGTTCACGCCTCCTTCAGCTTGCCAGCGGCGGTGTGGATCGCGGCGCGAATACGGGGATAGGTGCCACAGCGGCAGAGATTGCCCTGCATCGCCTCATCAATCTCGGCATCCGAGGGGCTGGGGTTTTCGGCCAATAAGGCGGCGGCCTGCATGATCTGGCCCGACTGGCAATAGCCGCATTGCGCGACCTGATGGTCTACCCAGGCTTGCTGGATCTTGGCCATCGCGTCAGGCGTGCCGACGCCTTCGATGGTGGTGACATCGCCCCAGACATCCGACAGGGCGACCTGACAGGACCGCACCGCTTCGCCATCGATATGCACCGTGCAGGCGCCGCAGGCAGCGACCCCGCAGCCGAATTTGGTGCCGGTCAGCCCGACCTCATCGCGCAGCACCCAGAGCAGGGGCACGTCCTCGGGCAAATCGACCTCATGAGCGGTTCCGTTGATGGTCAGGGATATTGGCATGGCGCGTTTCTCCGCATCGGCTGGGTCCTGACAAAAATAGCGAATTATGTCAAGGTGTCAATTGACAATATCAACACAAAATGTCAAAGACTGAATTCATGAAAGATTTGGATATCGATCCCAAGCAGAAAGCGATCCTTGAGGCAGCCTGGACCGCCTTTGCAACCTATGGCTATCGCAAGACGTCCATGGACGACATCGCGCGTGGGGCGGGTATGTCACGGGCGGCTGTTTATCTGCAGTATCGCAACAAGGATGATATTTTTCAGACGCTTGTGCGATATTGTTACGATATGTGCGCCGCCGCGCTTAGCGAGGCGCTGTCTCGGGGCGGCGCGGTGTCAGACGTGCTGGAGGCAGCCTTTCTTGCGCAGAGTGAGATTGTTGTGAAGCCGATGCTCAGTTCGGCGCATGGTATGGAATTGCTGGAGGCTGGGACCACGACATCGTCGGAAGCGGTTCATGAGGGCGAGGCAAAGCTGCGCGAGATCTACGTAGGATGGTTGAACCGGCTCGCAGATGAGGGTGCTGCGACTTTGCCGGGTAGCGCAGAAGATACCGCCGCACTGATCACGTCTTCGCTGAAAGGGGCAAAGATGACGGCCCGGTCTTACGAGGATTATTGCAGATCGGCGAAGCTGCTGGCCGTGCTGCTTGGCACTGGCATCACCAAATAGCTTAGGTCACCCGTTGTCGGATTTTGTAATCGTCGCGATCCCACAGGGCGCCGCGCATGATCTCGGACAGGGTCGCAACTGCCCTGTCGATGTCATTTTCGTCCAGAAACAGAGGCGCGATACCAAAGCGCATGATATCAGGCTCGCGGAAATCACCGATCACGCCGCGCGCAATCAACGCCTGAACCACCGCATACCCTTCGGCAAACCGGAATGAGACCTGACTGCCGCGCAGATCGGGATCGCGCGGGCTGGCAAGGTGCAACTCAGGGCATTGCGCTTCGACCCTGGCAATGAACCTCTCGCTCAGTTCAACCGATCTGGCCCGGACATCCGCCAGATCAACGCGATCCCAAACGTCCAGCGCCGCATCGAGCGCCGCCATCTGCAGAACCGGCGGGGTTCCGACCCGCATCCGCTCGATGCCCGGCCCGGCGCGATAGTCCAGATCAAAGGCAAAGGGCGCCTCATGGCCCAGCCAGCCGGACAGGGCGGGCAGCGCGTTCTGCGCATGACGTGGTGCGATGTAGATGAAAGCGGGTGCGCCGGGGCCTGCATTGAGATATTTATAGGTGCAACCGACCGCGAAATCCGTCCCGATATTTGCGACATCAACCGCATCGGCTCCGGCTGTATGCGCAAGATCCCAGATAGTTACGATGCCAAGCTCATGTGCTTTTGTGGTCAGGGCCTGCATGTCATGACGACGGCCGGTGCAGAAGTCGACCTCGGTCAGCATCAGCACCGCAACCTCGTCGCTTAGCGCGGCCTCGATCTGGTCCGGTTGCACCAATCGCAACTCATGACCCCGTCCCAGCGTGTCCAGCAGCCCTCTCGCCATATAAAGATCGGTTGGAAAGTTGCCGGTATCCGACAGAACCACGCGCCGGTCAGGGGTTAGCTCCAGAGCAGCGGCGAGCGCCTGATAGACCTTGATCGACAGCGTGTCGCCCACCACCACATGGCCGGGTTCCGCCCCGATCAAGTGACCGATCCGGTCGCCCAGATGCGTGGGCTGCGCCATCCAGCCTGCCTTGTTCCAGCCGGTGATCAGCATCTCGCCCCATTGCCCGCGCATGACGTCGTTCATGCGGTCGATGGCCGCAATCGGCAGCGGACCCAGCGAGTTGCCATCCAGATAGATCATGCCCTCAGGCAGATGGAACAGGGCTTTGGTGGCGGCGAAATCGGTCATCTGTGATCCTGTCGGCGGTGATTGCCGCGACGATGGCCTGCCCGGCGCCAGTGGGCAAGGGGTGCTGCGGCGTTGCGTCTTGGCGAAGCCGGGCGACAGATGTGGCAGATTGCGCGCAAATCACCCCGGAGGCCGAAAGATGAAATGGCTCGATATCCCACCGATCTGGCTGGTCGGCTTCATCCTGATTGCCTGGGCGCAGGCGCGTTGGGCCGCGTTCGGGTTCAGCCTTGGCGGGGCCTGGACCGATCTGCTGGGCGGGCTTTGCGTGGGTGCGGGGATTTTGCTGATGGTGCTGGCGCTGATGGAATTGCGCCGCTATCGCACCACACCGATCCCGCATCAGACGGCCTCGGCCCTGGTCACCAGCGGAATATTCTCGCGCACGCGCAATCCGATCTATCTTGGGGATGCGCTGATCCTGCTGGGCCTGATCCTGCGTTTTGACGCGGTTCTGTCACTGCCATTGCTTCCGATTTTCGTCTGGGTGCTAGAGCGCCGATTCATCCTTCCCGAAGAAAAAGCACTGCGCCGCACGTTCCGGGCAGACTTCGCGCGATACGCGCAAAAAACCCGGCGCTGGGTCTGAGAGAAATATGACCCAATGGCCAATACCAATGCTGCGCTTGCGAAATTTTGTTGCGCAATATAGGTCATGACACCGCAAACCGTTTCAATCTGCGTCCGGATGCAGACAGCCAAAGGGGGCCTGACAGGTGAAGATA
>NZ_JAVAMO010000020.1 GCF_030758345.1 Ruegeria discodermiae | reverse complement strand
CCCGGAAGACAAGGCCAAAGCAATCGCCCAAAGGATCGGCGATCTGTCGGAACGATGCGAACATTTGGTACCCAGCCACGATCCCGATGCCGCAGAATTCGACGGTTGTCGGTACTGGCGCGGCCCGGCCTGGCTTATCGTGAACTACATGATCGCTGACGGCTTGTATAATGCCGGTCAGGTTGCGATGGCGGATCGCATCAGGCAGGACTGTTTGCGTTTGATCCATGAAAGTGGATTTGCCGAGTATTATGACCCGACGACCGGCGTCCCTTGTGGTGGAACGCAATTCACCTGGACCGCCGCAATGGTGATTGAAATCCTGAAAACGCAGCAGATTGCCGCGTGAATGGATCAGATCACTCTAAGCTGACCCATTCGCGCTGACATTGGACAGGTTCTCACCCCAACCGCTTCTTGAAGCGCAGCGTTGCGGCCAGCAGTCCCACAACGGCAAAACCGACCATCCACAAGATGTCGCTGCGCAAGGCGTAAAGTGACGCATCGCGCAGCACCACGCCACGGATCATGTCCATGAAGTGGGTGGCCGGCAGCACCTGGGCAATCACCTGAACCGGTTTCGGCATACCATCAAACGGGAACATGAAGCCGGACATTAGTATCGACGGCAGCAGGACAAAGATCGTCATCTGCATGGCCTGAAGCTGGTTCTGCGCCAGTGTGGAGATCACCAGCCCCAGCGACAAGCTGGCGATGATGAACAGAAGTGTCACGACCAGCAACGTTCCCAGACCGCCATGAATGGGCACCGAGAAAAGGACATGCCCGAGGCCGAGAATGATTGCCACCTGAATCAGCCCGAGGAAGATATAGGGAATGATCTTGCCAATCATCAATTCCACGGATTTGATCGGTGTGTTGATCAGCATCTCCATGTTTCCGCGTTCCCGCTCCCGCACGATTGCGGACGAGGTAAAAAGGATCATGGTCATGGTCAGTATGACGCCGACAAGGCCCGGGACAATGTTCACCGCCGAGCGTTGCTCGGGATTGAAGTAGAGCGTCACCTCGAATGTCGGAACCTGGCGGTTTGGCGGCAGTCTCAGCAATTCGGTCAGGGGCATGGTACGCAACGACTTGATGGCGCTGGCGACCATCGTGTCAGAGCCATCGACGATCCAGTGGGCCACCGGGCGGCTGCTCGTCTGGTCCGTCGCGTCGGGCAGCCCAAGACCAACGGCAGGGCTTCGCGCCAGGCGGCTGTCCACGTCAGGCGGTATGATCAGGGCCGCGCGTATCGTTGCTTCCGTGATCGCCTGCTCGGCGTCTTCCGGCGTCAGGAACACCTCTTTGACGGTGACAACCTGGGTGGCCTGCACGATCTGCACAAGCGTTTGCGACAATTCGGTGTTGGCGTGGTCCACGAGGCCGACGGGCACATGGCGCAGGTTCGTGTTGATCGCATAGCCAAATAATAGCAACTGGATCAGGGGGATCATGACCACCATACCAAATGTCATCCGGTCACGCCGCAATTGCAGCAGTTCTTTTTTCAGGACGGCGGTGATGCGGCGCGGGGAGATCACGAGAGGGCTCCCTTTGTTGCGCTGACGAACACATCTTCAAGGTTTGGACGCTGCACGGACAAGGACAGGCCCGGAAAGCCCTGCAACAAGGATTGCAGCATTGCCACAGGATCGGCTTCGGACTTTTCGACCAGCACGCGCAGGCGGGCACCGACCTGAGCGGTCGATAGTGTTTTGCCGGTTTCATCCAAAGCGCGTTTGACCTGGCGCAAGCCGTCCCCCTCGACCTCGACAACGGCTGCGTTCAGATCAGTCATCAATTGCCTCGGGGTTCCGTCCGCTTTTTTGACGCCATGTTCCAGAATGGCCAGCCTGTGGCATCGTTCTGCTTCGTCCATGAAATGGGTCGAGACGATCATCGTCGCGCCCTGATCGACCAGATCGAACAGCTGCTCCCAGAATGCGCGTCGGGTTTCGGGGTCTACCGCAGATGTGGGTTCATCCAGAAACAGCAATTTTGGGCGGTGCATCACAGTTGCAGCCAGCGCAAGTTTTTGGCGTTGCCCGCCGCTCATGCTACCGGTGAGCTGGTTGGCGTTTTCCGTTAGGTCGTAGGTGCCCAGCAATTCGTCGATCCGATCCTTCGTGGTTTTGCGCGGCATTCCGTAAATTTCGGCCGCAAAGCGAAGGTTTTCCAGCACCGTCATATCTCGGTAATAGGAAAAGATCTGGGTCATATAGCCGATCTCATGCTTGAGAGGTTCGGCATAGTCGGGCATGGGGTGGCCCAAGACCGATATTGATCCGCTGCTGGGCGTCAGCAGACCGGTCAACATGCGCATGGTGGTCGTTTTTCCGCACCCGTTTGGACCAAGGAAACCGTAGATCTGACCCGTACGGATTTCGAGGTCGAGGTTGTCAACGGCTGTCTTTTCTCCGAACCGGCGTGTCAGCCCGCTGGTGGCAACCACCAGATCGCTCATGGCATTTCGACCTGAACGGGCACCCCTGCGGGAAGGTTGGGTGACGCGCCGGGCAGGTCGATTTCGGCAAGATAGACAAGCCGCGTGCGATCATCCTTGTTCAGCCCGTAGTATGGTGTGAATGATGGGTCATCGCTGATCCATCGAACCGTGCCATCCAATGCCTTCTGCAGGCCATCCACATGAACCTGCAACCTGTCGCCCGGCGAAATGCTGACTCGATGCGGCTCGGGCACATAAACGCGGGCATAGGGCGTATCTCCGGAGATTATCACCGCAACCGGGCTGCCTTGGGTGACACGTTCCCCGAGATTCCAGGGCAATGAATCCAGAACTCCGTCCCGGGTTGCGACGACCGTCAGATTGTCGAGGACATTCTGCTCGGCTTCCACCAGCGCTTCGGCGGCGCGAACGTTTGCTTCGGCAACGGCAAGATCTTCTGGCCGAGTTCCGTTCTGGAGTTCCTTAAGAGATTCCATGGCACTGGCAAGCTCGGCACGCGCCGAGTCCCGAATCGCAAGATCCTGTTCGAGACGCGCCTCGGTCACGACCGAGTTCTGCACCAATAGCGCGTTTCGGTCATACATCGCCTCTGCATCTGACAGGCGTGCTTGTGCGCCTGCCACCTTGGCCTCTGCGATGGCAATTTCTTCTTCCCGGGGACCGATCTCAAGCTTGAGAAGCGTCGCCTTTGATTTCTCAAGCTCTGCTTGAGCCAGATTCAGCTTTGCGCTTTGCAGCGTATTGTCGAGCTGCACCAGAACGTCGCCGATCTTTACCGGTGTTCCCTCGGCAATTGGCAGGTCGACAATGACTTCATTGGCTGTTGCGGTCAGCGCCACCCTGTCGCGGGCCAGCACACCCAGGGCCGCGCTGGAGTCCGAGCCAGCGCATCGATCCAGCAGGGCAGCAGGGACCATCGCCAGAAATAGAAGAGAAAAAGGTGCAGATATATTAAACAACAGCTTGGCTCCTCTGAACCGCTTCCTTTTTGTGTTAGGTTACAGGCCCATGCCAAGATCTAACAAGCACTAGGTAAAGGCGGTGCATCAAGGAGATGACTTGCTGGCGTCCGAGCTGCGCTCTTTCAGGCCGCTGCGACCAAAAACAAACACCGGCACAAGGATTGCAGGGATCAGTATCGCTGCAATCAACGACAGGTGATGAAGGGCCTTGGGCAGCAGAGAAATGTGCTGCCCGAACTGATAGGCAATTGTTGCCCAGAATGAGACCCAGAGTGCAGACCCTACCACATTGGCAACAAAGAACCTTGGCCAGGGCATGTTTGCCGAACCCGCAACCAGACCGTTGAGTTGCCGAAGCACTACGAAGAACCGTGCACAGACCACAACATAGGCGCCGTATTTCTCCGTTGCGCGTTCTGCCGCCTGATACTTCTCTTCCGAGATACCGAAGCGGCCGCCATAGGCCAGGATGAGCGCGCGGCCATAATGCCGACCGATCAGGTAGGCAACGTTGTCGCCCGCTATGGCCGCGAGGCCGGCGACCGCAGCAACCGCCACGATGTTAAGTGATCCTTTGGCCGCAACAGCGGATGTGGCGACGAGTGCGCTTTCTCCGGGTAGTGGCAGGCCAAACGTTTCAAAGAACAACGTCACAAAAAGTACAATGAGCCCGTAGCTTTCAATCAGGTTTACGAAGTGTTCCGAAAGGTGATGCATCTTGAAATCGGACTCTATCGTAACGGCAGTCGAAGGGAAGTCCGTTCCTCAACAGGAGCGCGCGCAGGTTGTTTCAGAGCACCCAGCGAGGAGCTGGCACAGGCAGACGAAGTCAAAGCCGGAGTAGAACCGGTGCGTTGGTCGAGTGGAGTGGTGGGCTGTAAAAAAGTTAGGGGGATCGACCTGTAATTGATCGATCCCCTCAAAGCCTGAGGTCCGAAGAGGGGGCTGTCGAACCTCATGTCCAAAGTGGTAAACAGACGGCTAATGCCGCGCTATTGGGGGATTCCCGTAGGACCAAGAATATTCCGACTTCGATCCTTGCGTGTATTGCTCCAGTTTGAGATTTTTTGCCAATGACATGGCGCTAACCAATTGTTAAATAATATTATTAAGGTGGAGGGGTTCAATGTACTTTCGCTGGCGGGTGGATGGTATGGCCGCCAATTATCCGGTGATCGTGTCGCCGCGCACCCGCCAGCGTGCGCCCGATACGCAAATGCTGGCTACAATAGCTCAGAATGGCTTGGATTGTCTTTTCAACAGCTCAGGTGGTCCTATGCCCAAAAACCATCGCAGAGCGCCAGAAAACCCAGGAATCACTAGATTGCAAAGCCATTTGGGGCGAATCGCGTATTTGTGGCAAAAACAGGCCAGAAAGTTAACTTGCTAGGCTTCTCGCCTATGACTAACGCTTTTTTCAACCATTGATCGAGCCTTGTGTGAGTTGGGGGGTGCGTCGGTTGTGGCCAGGGCCGGGTGGGTGTGTGTTTGCCCTCCAGCCCGCCTATTTCCACCTCAGACCATTCTCATGATTTTTTCGATTGAGGTCATGTGGCCGAACTCAAGGCGATTGCCGCTCCAGCAAACCCCGCCGCCGCGACTGCGCTCGCAAAGGGCATAGACGATTTCGCATTGATCCTCACTGGCGGGTGAACCGGCGTAGCCTACGGATCAACGGGTCCAAGTCAGGGGGCGGCAGATGAGACGTTGCGGGCACGTTCGATTGTAGGCACCGCTGCGAGCAGATTGCGTGTGTAGGCTTGGCTTGGTTTGGAGAAGATCGTTTGCCGATCCCCGAACTCCACAATATCGCCCATATACATGACGGCGATTTCGTCGCAGACCTGCTGAACAACGCCGAGGTCGTGGCTGATGAACAAATAGGTCAAATTCAAATCACGCTGCAAATCCTGCAAGAGATCGAGAATTTGCGCCTGAATGACCACGTCCAAGGCCGAAACGGCCTCATCACAGATGATCAGGGACGGATTGGTCGAAAGCGCGCGCGCGATGCTGATACGCTGGCGCTGGCCGCCGGAAAACTGATGGGGGAACAACCGCATCTGATCAGGGTGCAACCCGACCTTGTCAAAGAGCTCGGCGATCCGGTCCTCGCGTTCAGATGCGGGCAGGGTTCCCAGATTGTCGAGCGGTTCGCGAACGATGTCACCTGCGCGCAGGCGCGGGTTGAGCGAGCTATAGGGATCTTGAAAAATGACCTGAACCTTGGCGCGGGCTCGGCGCAGGGCTTCCCCCTCAAGGCCAAGCATGTCGGTCCCATCCAGCGTGACCTGACCGGTCTGTGCATCAACAAGGCGCGCCACCGCCAGCGCCGCAGTTGTCTTTCCCGAACCGCTTTCGCCGACGATCGCAAGCGTTTTCCCACGCCTCACGTCGAAGCTGATACCATTGACAGCGGTGAACATTTCACGCTTTCCGAACCGCTTCTTCACAGGGAACTGCACGGTCAGGTCGCGAACCGACAGCAGGGGATCTTCGGCGTCGGGCGCTGCCTTGATACCGGTCGGTGCGGCTTCGGTCGTCAGATGCGGTACGCTTGCGATCAGGGTCTGCGTATAGGGATGTTGAGGATGTCGGATCACCGCCTCCGCCTGTCCGTCCTCGACCTTTTCGCCGCGATACATCACCACCACGCGATCCGCCATTTCGGCGACCACGCCCATGTCGTGGGTAATGAGGATTGTGGCCGCTCTGGTTTCACGTGCCAGTTCGCGCATCAGCTCGAAAATCTCTGCCTGCACCGTCACGTCAAGCGCGGTCGTGGGCTCGTCTGCGATCAGGATCTTTGGTCGACAGGCCAGCGCCATGGCGATCATGACCCGCTGGCGCTGTCCGCCCGACATTTCATGCGGATACGCCTTTGCGCGCCGCTGGACATCGGGAATCCGCACGGCATCCAACAGCTCAATTGCACGGGACCAGGCATCCTGATGGCTTAGGCCCTTATGCAGACGCAAAACCTCGGCGATCTGTTCGCCCACGGTGTAGACCGGGTTGAGCGAGGTCATTGGTTCCTGAAAGATCATGCTGATCTGGTTGCCCCGAATGGCGCGCAGCGACGCGTCATCCATCTGCGTCATATCGCGGCCTTCAAACAGGATGCGACCGTCGGCGATATGACCGATCGAGGGCAAGAGCCCCATGACGGCAAGCGCGGTCATGGATTTGCCGCTGCCTGATTCACCCACGACGCTGAGCGTTTCGCCCGCGTTCAGATATATCGACAGGTCATCGACAACGGGAACCATGCCCGCGCGGGCAGCGAGTTCGATGCGCAGGTTCTCAACGGATAAAAGCGGGCTGGTCATCGCTGCCTCAGCTTTGGATTGAGCGCATCGTTCAGGCCGTCCCCCACAAGGCTGATCGCAAGAACGGTTATAAAGATCGCCACGCCTGGAACAGTGACTGTATAGCTCGCATCCAGGATATACTCGCGATTTGACCCGATGATCTGGCCCCAACTCGGCACGTTCGGATCGGTCAGGCCGAGAAAGCTCAACCCCGCTTCGAACAGGATTGCCGAGCCAACCATAAGCGCCGCCTGAACAATGATCGGGGGCAAGGCGTTTGGCAAAATCACCCGGAAGATCAGCCCGCCATTGCGCACCCCACCCGCACGTGCAGCCGTGACATATTCAAGCTCGCGGATACGCAGAAACTCGGCGCGGGTGATCCGCGCGACCGCGGGCCAGCTGACCAGCCCGATGGCGATGGTGATCATGGTCAGCGACGCGCCGAACAGCGCCACGATGACCATTGAGAACAGCAGTGTCGGCAGGACCTGAAAGAACTCGGTAAAGCGCATGAGCACTTCTTCAACCCATCCACGGTAAAACCCTGCAAGCGCTCCGACGGTGATGCCGATCGTGACGGTCACAAACGCCGCCGCCAAACCAACCGTCAGCGAGACCTTTGCGCCATGGATTAGCAGCGACAGGATATCACGGCCCAGATAGTCCGTGCCCAACAGGTAGCCATCCTGCCCCGGTGGCGTGAAGGGTGCCCAGACCATATCGAACGGGTTGCCGGGATAGATCAGCGGTCCAAATATCGCCACGCCGACGATCAACAGCAAAACGATCAGACCGGCCACAGCCGCGTGATTGCGGCGGAACATCTCGAACGCTTCGGCAAAGGGCGAACGGGCCTTTATCGTGGTTTGGTCGCTCATCCCCGCCCCCTGACTCTGGGATCGATCATGCGCAAGACGAAATCCGTCAGCAGATTGCCCACGATCACGACCAGAGCCGAAAAGAAGAGTATCCCCAATATCGTGGGCGTGTCCCGGGCAAGGATCGAGGTCAGCGCCAGTTGCCCCAGACCCGGCCACGAAAACACTGTTTCAACAAGCACCGCGCCAGAGATCACCGCCGAGAACTGCAAACCGGCCAACGTCACGACCGGCGGTAGCGCGTTCTTCAACGCGTGCTTCATGACGACATCGCGCGGGCGTAAACCCTTGGCCTTGGCTGTGCGCACATAATCCGATCCCAGTACTTCCAGCATCGAAGCGCGGCAAAGCCTTGAATAGAGCGCGATGAAGATCGAGCCCAGCGTGAGCATCGGCAGAACAAGGTGATGCGCGATGGATAAGGCCTGCGGAAAAAACCCGCCCTCAATTGTCACATCGCGCATACCGGCGACCGGAAACAGCGGAATCTTGAGTGAGAAGGCGATCAGAAGCAGTATTCCGGTCCAGAAAACCGGTGCCGCATATCCAAACAGCGCAAAAAGCGTCACGATATGGCTGAACAACCCATTGGGCTTTTGGGCCGCGAATACGCCCAGCAGGATGCCCAGTACCAATGCGAATATCTGGGCCGAGAAAACCAACAACAGGGTCGCCGGCAAACGCTCAAAGATCAATTCGGTGACAGGGCGATTGTAGAAATACGAGTAGCCCAGATCGAATTGCAGAACCCTGCCGATATAACGCCCCAGCTGGACAATTACCGGTTGGTCCAGACCATATTCGGCCCGGATTTGCGCCATCAGTTCGGCATTCGCGCCGCCCATATCGGCGGCGATCGTGTCGACCACATCGCCGGGGGCGAGGTTGATCATAGTGAAATTCAGGACAAGCACGGCAATCAGCAGCACCACTGCGTAACCAATGCGCTGCGCCAGAACTTTCAAAAACGCCATGCCCAACCCCGGAAGTTGCCTGCCCCGAGGGTCGGGGCCGGGTTACTTGACTGTCTTATTCTTCTTTCAGGTAAACAAGGTCATAGGGCGAGGATGACGCCCAGATTCCCAAAGGCGGGTTGCGCACCTTGTTGGAATAGACCGTGTGGTAGGGCAGCGTGTTGGTCCAGTAAACCGGCAGATCCTCGGCGAGAATTTCCTGAAACTCGCGATAGAGCGCCGCGCGCTTCTCCGGGTCGATCTCCTGACCGGCGGCATTCATCAACTCGTCAATCTTGGGGTTCGTATATTGCTGTGTGTTGGACCAAATAACACCTTCCTTGATGTTCTGGCTGTCATAGGTGCGATGCACGCCGATCACCGGATCGCCCCAGTTGAACACGGTGTCCCAGGTCATATCGAAGTCGTGGTTCGAGATCTTGCTGGCCCATGTGGGAAAGTCCACGAATGAATTGACCGTGACGTCGATTCCGACCTTGGCAAGCGAGGCTTTGGTGAATTCCGCTTGCGGTTTCGTCGTCGGGTTTCCGTGATCTATGGTCAGAGCAAAACGAGTACCATTTGCATCTTTCGGGTATCCGGCCTCATCAAGCAGCGCATTTGCCTTGTCGAGATCAAGGTCATATCCGTTTACACCTTCGTAGTAGAGCGGTGATCCGGGGTGAATACCGGTTTTCGCGTCCTGGCTCAGACCCAGCATGATGGCGTTCAGAATGAACTCTTTGTCCACGGCATAAGCAATAGCCTGTCGCACGCGCTTGTCGGCCAGCGGGCCGTCCTGACCGGTGTTGAAGGCCAGCCAGTTGATCGGCCCGATCGCGGCATAGCCTTCGTCAGTGACCGTGATGCTGTCATTCTCGGACATCCGTTTGATGTTGCGCACCGTGTTTTCGAAGGTGGTCATGTGCAGCTCGCCATTCTCCATCCCGATGGAACGGGCGGCGGCGTCTTTGATGATGCGATATACGATGCGATCCAGATACGGGCGGCCCTCGATGAAGAAGTCGTCGTTGCGCTCAAGGATAACCTGTTGATCAGGCGTGAATTCCACAAATTTGAACGGCCCCGAGCCGACCACATCCTGACCGTTTCGCGGATGGGATTTGGGATCTTGTCCATCCCCGTAGATATGTTTGGGAATGATCGGCATCAGCTGAGACGACATCGCGAGCAAGAGTGCGGGATGCGGCTGGCTGAGCTTCAGGACGGCTGTGTGTTCGTCCGGGGTCTCAACAGAATCGACGACACCGAACATTGTTTTGAACGGGTGGTTGGCTTTGATCGTCTCGACCGAAAACGCCACGTCTTCAGAGGTGATCGGTTCACCATCATGGAACCGCGCGTCTTTCACTAGGTTAAGGGTCATCGACAATCCGTCATCGGACCAAGCCCAGCTTTCTGCAAGGTAAGGCTGTGGTGTCCAATCCTCATCATACCGCAAAGGGGCCGCAAAAAGCTGGGCACCCGGCGCACCTGTCACGATGCCGGATTGAACAGCGGGATTCAGGTGGCGGGGCGTCTGCGGCAGCGTCGTGATCAAGGTGCCGCCCTTGACCGGTTCATCGGCATGGGCCGCGCCCACAAGCAGCGCCGCTGCGGCGACGGAACGTGCCAATGCCTTTAGAAATGTGGTCATCATCGGACCTCCTCGGTTGGAAACAGAAGTTTTTTCGTTGGATTTTCCATGAGCGTAGGCTCGGCTATGGCCCCGGAAAAATAGATTTAATGAGGCCATACACCACATTTTATGATGAATGCTGGTCAGATCAAATACCGTTGCCGCGCCCAAGACAGGCACCAGTTGTCACGCCTCGACCGAGATTTCGGGGTCCGTCAGGGCATCCTTACGGCCATCTCTTCAAACACGCCTTCGTCACGCAGAGCAGCACAATGCTCCATAAAATGCCGCACTGGCCTTGGCGAAACGATGCGCGATTGGGTCACGATCCCGAAGGGTCGCGTTGGGATCGGATCAGAGATTGGAACAACCGAACATCCCTGCTGCGCCAATGACGACGTGGCGGGGCGTGCGTTAAGAATAGTAAAGCCGAACCCTGAAGCGATGAGCGTGCGGATCATTTCTACTGATGATGAAGTATGCACCACATTGACCGATAACCCGGCTTTTTCGAAAAGGTCTGAATAATAGGCACGGGAACGCGGCAGGCTTAAACTGATCATCGGAAGATGGGTCAGGTCAGCCAGCTGGACCGAGGGTTGCCGGGCAAGCGGATCCTGCGCGTTCACCATGGCGTAATGGGGCAGATCCACCATCGGTTCGAAACTCTGCTGATCGGTTATGACCTCTTTGTAGCTGAAGGCCAGGTCAGCTTGGCCGGATTCCAGAAAATCAATGACAGTATCCATATTGCCTTCAACCAGCTCAAACCGAACGCCCGGAATGTCTGCCTGAAACCGTTCGATCGCTGGTGGTAGAAACGTCGCTGCGGCTGTTGCGAAACAGGCCAGGCGGATCGTTCCGGTCAGTACACCGCCGATCGCCTGAAGCTCTGTTTCGAAATCCCGGTGATGCGACAGGAAGCGACTGATAAGCTGCAGCGCATCCAGCCCAGCGGGTGTCGCCTGCAGGCCCTTCGCCGGGACGCGGTTGAATATGTCAAAACCCAGTTCTGCCTCAAGGGAGTCGATCGCGGCCGTTACCGAGCTTTGTGAAATGCTCATCGCTTCGGAGGCACGGGTGATCGATCCAAGACGCCCGGCAGCCTCGACATAGCGCATCTGTTTCAGGGTCAGAGCCAGCGACATGGATTCCTCCAAAAAATAGAGTTTCTCTGCCTATTAAATCTAGTTTGTGCTGCATTGAAAACCACCTAGCCTTTAGGTGCTACAGGCATACCGGGACCGCCACGTCGATGTTTACAATCTTTTCCGCCCGAAAAATCCTGACAATGAATCCGCAGCGACCTGTCGCAAGTCATGTCGCTATACGCGACGGGATCATTCTGGGTGCGGGCACGCTGGATGAACTGCGCGGTTGGGGGCCCTATACCCTAGACGACCGGTTTGCCGACAAGGTGCTGATGCCGGGCCTCGTGGAAGGGCACTGCCATTTGCAGGAAGGTGCCCTTTGGTCTCACACCTATGTCGGCTTCTTTGACCGCATGTCGCCCGAAGGTGAGATGCAGGCGGGATGCAAAACCGTCGATGAGATGCTGGCCAAGCTCGCCGCCGCAGAAGCACGGCTTGATGATCCGGACGCGCCGCTTCCCGGCTGGTCGCTTGATCCGATCTATTTCGACAATCAGAAAATCAACCGCCACCAGCTTGATGCGATTTCAAGCAGGCGTCCGATTGGTGTCATGCATGCCTCCGGCCACATCATGAATGTCAATTCCAAGGCTCTGGAACTGGCTGGCCTGATGCGCACCGGTATCAATCACGAGGGGGTGCCCCTCGGGATTGATGGTCTGCCCACGGGCGAACTCAGGGGGCCGGACGTCATGAGCCCCGTTTCGATCCATGTCGGCTTTGACAGGGATATGCTGTCCTGTGACGAACATGGCATGTGGCGCTTTGGCAAGCTGTGTGTGCGTGCCGGTGTGACCACCGCAACCGATCTCGCGGCACGATTGCCAGAAGATGCGGTTGAAACCCTCCTTAACGTTACTGGAAACGACCGCTATCCGGCCCGCATCGTCCCGCTGCGATTCCATCACGGCGTTAGCCCGGAAGACCTGATCGCGCATGTCGAGGCGCTGGCGCCGCAATCCACCGACAAGCTGCGGTTGGGGCGGATAAAGATCGTCGTTGATGGCTCGATCCAGGGGTTTACGGCCCGCCTGCGGGCACCGGGATACTACAATGGTGCGCCAAACGGGCTTTGGTACATCGCGCCAGAGCAATTGGCCTACATTCTCGAACAGGCTCTGCGCAAGGGAATCCAGGTCCATACCCACACCAACGGTGATGAGGCGACACAGCTGGTTCTGGATACTATGGCCCGGGTGTTGAGAAAGGCCCCATCTCACAATCATCGATTTACGCTCCAGCATTGCCAGTTGGCCGATACCGCACAGTTCCAACAAATCAAAGAGCTGGGCCTTTGCGTGAACCTGTTCGCCAATCACCACCATTACTGGGGCGATCAGCACTATGAACTGACCGTCGGACCAGAGCGCGCTGAACGCATGAACGCCGCGGGAACCGCCGCGCGCGAGGGTGTCCCCTTTGCCATCCATTCCGACGCGCCGATAACACCGCTGGGCCCCTTGTTCACGGCCTGGTGCGCCATGAACCGGCAGACGGCATCCGGCCGTATTCTTGGCGAGGCCGAAAAGATCACCTTGGATCAGGCGCTGCGCGCGATCACCTTGGGGGCGGCGTACACCTTGCATCTGGACAAGGAACTCGGGTCGATCGAAACAGGCAAACGCGCGGATTTTGCCGTGCTTGAAGACGATCCCGAAGAAATGGGCGTCGAACGATTGAAAGAGACAAGGGTGTGGGGAACCGTGCTTGGCGGCAAGGTCTTTGGAACGTGTGATGTCTGACCCCACTCTGCCCCTTACGATTATCGGTGGCTACCTTGGCGCGGGCAAAACCACTCTGGTCAATCACCTGCTGCGAAACGCGCACGGGCAGCGCCTCGCGGTTCTGGTCAACGAATTTGGCAGCCTGCCGATAGATGCCGACCTGATCGAGGCGCAGGACGGTGACCTGACTGTCCTGGCGGGTGGGTGCGTCTGTTGCTCCTATGGCGATGACCTGATGTTCGCCCTGACGCAGATTCGCAAACTCGATCCTGCGCCCGATCATGTCCTGCTTGAGGCATCCGGTGTCGCACTGCCCGGTGCGATAGGCTCTGCAATAGGACTTTTCGGGGATGACATCCGGGTGCATGGCATCGTCATCCTTTCGGATGCAGAAACCTTGCCCGGCCATCTCAACGATACATACATCGCCGACACTATCAGCCGGCAACTCGATTCTGCTGACGTTGTGATCCTGACAAAGACCGACTTGGCCTCCTCAGATCAGATGCGCCGAAGCCATGACAGCGTGCACGAACACGCCCCTTTGGCCGGTGTCATCGAAAGCCGGGGGCAAGACGTCGATAGCGAATTGATATTGAGTCATATCGAGGCACTCAAAAAACCCGGTCAAAGTCGCGAGGGGCATAACATTCGTCTCGTTACAAATGTCCTCGCGATGTCAGAGCCTGTTGACCCCGAGGCCTTCGCCCAAAAATTGGCAGCTGATCCGGATATTCTGAGGGCCAAGGGCCACATGATTTCCGCACGAAACCAGCAGCCGGTGACGTTGCAGCTGGTCGGACGGCGTTACACAGTCACTGGCGCACCCTCCACCGCCAAACCGGGGGTCATTGTGATCCGGAAAGACCATAGCCGGGCGCTGGCCTAGCCGCTGCAAAACCTCAGCGGCTCGTATATCTAAGTCAGCAAATTGGTCGGGGCGCTGGTCGCTCGTCCGTTACCGCTTCTGACCGGGCAGAAGGTCGCGCAGGCCAGAAGTCAGCGCTTGCAATGTATACGAAAGTATACCATATGATCCCCACCGAGGCTTCCCGAGCCTCGAACGCCATACCCGGACCGCCACATTTGGAATGCCTCATGAGCCTGTACACAGATTATCTAGCCGAAATTGAAGCCCGCAAAGATCAGGGGCTGAGCCCCAAGCCCATCGATGATGGCGCTTTGACCACAGAGGTCATCGCTCACATCAAGGATTCTAGCAGCGAGCATCGTCAGGATTGTCTGCACTACTTCATCTACAACACGCTGCCGGGCACCACCAGCGCTGCGGGGGAAAAAGCCCGGTTCCTGAAAGAGATCATTCTGGGTCAGGCGGTTGTTGAAGAAATCACGCCGGCCTTCGCGTTCGAGCTTTTGTCCCACATGAAGGGCGGGCCATCCGTTGAGGTGCTGCTGGATCTTGCGCTCGGCACGGACGCGGCGATCGCGCGTGATGCGGCCGAGGTTCTGAAAACACAGGTGTTTCTCTACGAGGCGGATACCGATCGGCTGAAAGAAGCCTTTGATGCGGGCAACGCCATGGCTGCAGATATCCTTGAAAGCTATTCCAAGGCCGAATTCTTTACCAAGCTTCCCGAGCTGGACGAAGAGGTCAAGGTTGTGACCTATGTCGCTGCCGAAGGTGACATTTCGACCGACCTTCTGTCGCCCGGCAACCAGGCGCATTCGCGGTCTGACCGTGAACTGCACGGCAAATGCCTGATTTCCGAAGAGGCGCAGAAAGAGATCGAAGCGCTGAAGCTTCAGCATCCCGACAAACGCGTGATGCTGATTGCCGAAAAGGGCACCATGGGCGTGGGGTCCTCGCGGATGTCTGGGGTGAACAACGTGGCGCTGTGGACCGGCAAACAGGCCAGCCCCTTTGTGCCGTTCGTGAACATCGCACCGGTTGTGGCCGGAACAAACGGCATTTCTCCGATCTTTCTGACAACTGTCGGCGTGACGGGCGGGATCGGTGTCGACCTGAAGAACTGGGTCAAAAAAACCGATGAGGATGGCAAAGCGATCCTCAACAATGATGGCAACCCCATTCTTGAGCAGAAATACTCGGTCGAAACAGGCACGGTCCTGACGATCAATACCAAAGACAAGAAGCTCTATAGTGCGGATGGCAGCGAAGAACTGGTGGATTTGGTCGGTTCGTTCACGCCGCAAAAGATGGAGTTCATGAAGGCGGGCGGCTCCTATGCCATCGTCTTTGGCAAAAAGCTCCAGACATTTGCCTGCGAGGCGCTGGGGGTCGAGCTCAAATCCGCCTTTGCGCCCTCCAGGGAAATCAGCCATGAGGGGCAGGGGCTTACCGCTGTTGAGAAGATCTTTAACGCCAATGCACGGGGCAACACACGGGGCAAGGTTCTGCACGCGGGTTCGGATGTGCGGGTCAAGGTGAACATCGTAGGCAGTCAGGACACGACTGGCCTGATGACCAGCCAGGAGCTTGAGGCCATGGCCGCCACGGTTCTGTCCCCTTCGGTGGATGGCGCTTATCAGTCGGGCTGCCACACGGCCTCGGTCTGGGATCTGAAGGCGCAGGCAAACACGCCACGGCTTATGGCGTTCATGCACAAGTTCGGCCTGATCACCGCCCGCGACCCCAAGGGTGTCTATCATTCGATGACAGATGTGATCCACAAGGTGCTCAATGACATCACCGTGGATGACTGGGCGATCATCATTGGCGGCGACAGTCACACCCGTATGTCCAAGGGCGTGGCCTTTGGCGCGGATTCCGGCACTGTGGCACTGGCGCTGGCAACGGGTGAGGCGACGATGCCGATCCCGGAATCGGTCAAGGTGACCTTCAAGGGCCAGATGGCCCCGCATATGGATTTCCGTGATGTGGTCCATGCCACGCAGGCGCAGATGCTGGCGCAGCACGGCGACAACGTCTTTCAGGGTCGGATTATCGAGGTTCATATTGGCACGCTTCTGGCGGACCAGGCCTTTACCTTCACCGACTGGACGGCCGAAATGAAGGCGAAGGCGTCGATCTGTATTTCCAACGATGATACGCTGATTGAATCGCTGGAAATTGCCAAGTCGCGCATCCAGATCATGATCGAAAAGGGCATGGATAATGACGCCCGGATGCTGCAGGGGTTGATCGACATTGCCGACCAGCGGATTGCCCAGATCAGATCGGGTGAAAAACCGGCGCTCACGCCTGATGACAGTGCCAAGTATTTTGCCGAAGTGGTCGTGGATCTGGACGAAATCATCGAACCGATGATCGCCGATCCCGATGTGAACAACGCGGATGTGTCCAAGCGCTATACCCATGACACGATCCGCCCGATCTCGTTCTACCGGGCGGAAAAGAAGGTCGATTTGGGCTTTGTCGGCTCTTGCATGGTGCATAAGGGCGATATCAAGATCGTCGCTCAGATGCTGCGCAACCTTGAGGCCGAATACGGCAAGGTCGAATTCATGGCCCCTCTGGTGGTCGCCGCTCCGACCTACAATATCATTGATGAGCTCAAGGAAGAGGGTGACTGGGCCATCCTGCAAAAGTACTGCGGTTTCGAGTTCGATGACGCTGCGCCCAAGCAGACGGCGCGGACAGAGTATGAAAATATCCTGTATCTCGAACGTCCGGGCTGCAACCTGTGCATGGGCAATCAGGAAAAGGCGGCCAAGGGCGACACGGTCCTTGCCACCTCGACACGGCTGTTCCAAGGGCGGGTCGTGGCGGACTCCGCAACCAAGAAAGGCGAGTCTCTGCTGGGTTCGACCCCGGTCGTGGTCCTCTCCGCGATTTTGGGTCGAACGCCCACCCTGGACGAATACAAGGTCGCCGTTGAGGGTATCGATCTGACAAAGTTCGCACCGCCGCTGGCGAAACCCGCCCTGAGCCGGTCTGTGCATTTCTAACAGGCTTCTGCCCCTTACCCTGCCGGTAAATGTCGGCGGGGTCTGCACTAGGTGCCCGGATCGGGACGCCTTTAAAAAAAGATTCAGAACCAGGATTTCTTGGTTATGCCAACTGGCTGTCTTTTGCCAGGTGTGCCGCCTCTAGGTGCCTCAATTCATCCAATGCCCGGCTCTGATCTCCTGTCCGGGCAAGCGCCTTGTTGTAGGCACGTAGGACCGACCGCGGCCGCCAAGGCAAGGCTGCCTGGGTGATCCAGTTCCGCAAAACCGGTGGGAGCCGGTCAAACTCGCGCATCGGGTCTTCTGTGCGGCGTCGCTTGCGGAGTTTTGTCTGACCAAGGTTGCGAGTCATCAATCGACCTCATCGGTGTCAAAAACCGGATCAAGCACAAGAACCAGTCTTGTTTCGCCCGTACCTGCGATGGGGGGCGAACGATGTAGCAGGCCAGAGGGTGGGTTTTGCGGCCAAAGCGTGCCGCGCAAGACCATTGGCGCTCCGGTGCCGACGGTGAAGACCCGTTTTGGGTCTTCACCATCTGGCGAAACCCCATATTGGGTTCCAGTCCCGCGATAGGTGCAGATCAACCGGGCATGAATCGCATCGATATGGAACTTCCTGCACGCGTCCGTGGTGATCACATCCAGACGAAGGCGCAGATAGGGCGCGCGCATCATCTCAGCAAAACGCGTGGTGAGGTCAGAGATATCCTCTTCAAGCCAGGCGCGTTCCGGGACATCTTCGATACCCTTTATATCGCACAGGTGGCGCACTGCATCTTTCACGGCGTCCGGGCGCAGCACGAGCCGCGCCTTGGGCAGTTTCGAAGGATCCAGTGCGTTGATCCAAGATTGAAATTCGGAAGCAAGCTGGCGACGCCAGAGCGTTGCCGCGCATCCGGGCTGAGAAATCCGTGCCAACCCATCTGGTGTGTCAGTGACGCCAACACCCACCGCTGGGTTCTTGATCTCGGCTCTCGCGTAGCTCATGCGGCATCCTCCACGCGACGCCACAGGGGAAACGGATCCGGCAAATCTTGCGGAAGGCCCTCCGGGTCCGAGGCGAGGGTTTCGGGCAGCAGGCAACCGTCGAGCCTGGCTTTCAAAGCCAGCCAATCGATATCTGCGCCGATAAAGACGATCTCCTGCCGCCGATCGCCCCAGGGGGCCATCCAATGCTGCTCAATATAGTCCAACACCGATGGGTGCTCGGGCCAGCGTTCCTTTGGCACCGATGCCCACCAGGTTCCGATCGGTTTGACGCTTGACAGCGCACCGGCAAGCGAGAATTCGGCAACCCAAGCGGGTCTGGATGCGATCCAGAAATGACCTTTGGCGCGGATCACGCCGGGCATGTCGTCGTTCAGCGCGGCAAGGATTTTCTCGGGCTCAAACGGACGGCGCGCGCGGTATACATAAGATGAAACGCCGTATTCTTCCGTTTCCGGGACGTGGTCGGCAAAGCCATAGAGCTCTTTTGCCCACATCGGATGTTCGTGGGCGGCGTCGAAGTCGAATAGCCCGGTATCCAGGATTGCCGTACTTGCAACTTCGGAATGGTTCGTCTCGATGATTTGGGCGTCGGCATTCAGGCTGCGTATGATCTTGCGTGCGGCATCGGTGCGGCCCGGGCCTGCGTCGTCCACCTTGTTGAGGATGACGACATCGGCAAATTCAATCTGGTCCGTCAGCAGGTGAACCAGCGTGCGTTCATCCTCGTCCCCGAGTGTTTCACCACGGTCGCGCAGGAAATCATGGCTTGAGAAATCGTTCAGCAGGTTCACCGCGTCCACGACCGTAACCATCGTGTCCAGACGGGCGACATCCGACAGGCTTTCATCATGCTCGTCGCGGAAGTCAAAGGTCGCAGCCACGGGCAAGGGTTCAGAGATGCCAGTCGACTCGATCAACAGGTAATCGAAACGGCCTTCAACAGCCAACCGCCGGACTTCGGCCAGCAGATCATCCCGCAGGGTGCAGCAGATACAGCCGTTCGACATCTCGACAAGCGTCTCGTCGGTGCGGCTCAGTTCGGTTTCGGCGCGCACAAGATCGGCGTCGATATTCACCTCGGACATATCGTTGACAATCACAGCGACACGCCTGCCTTCGCGGTTGTTCAGCACGCGGTTCAGCAAGGTAGTTTTTCCGGCACCCAGGAAGCCGGACAAGACGGTGACGGGAAGACGGGTATCAGTCATGGGTCAGAAACACCTTATCTTTTGTGGTGGAATCGGATTGGTTGGCGCGCAGCATGTCGAGGCTGCGCTGCAACTCGGGACGGCCAAGGTCACGGGCGATGACCACAATGCGTGAGCGGCGGTCGTTACCCTCCCAGTTTTTCATCGGGATGGGCGGGTCGAAAATGTGCTGGACACCATGGAACACGAAGGGCGTTTCGAGCCCCTCAAGAAACACGATGCCCTTGACGCGCAGAATGTCCGGGCCCTTGAGCGCGATCAGCGAGTCCAGCCAAAGGTCAAAAGCCGCGTCTTTCAGCGGCGCGTCCAGCACGATCGAGGCCGAGCTGATCCGTTTGTCATGAGGAGGCGTGGCCATGGGCGATGCCTTGGGGCCGGAGAGGCCAGAGAGGTTGCCAAGCGGGTCAATTTCAGGCGGTAGCGCAGGTGTGGTCCACGCAATCGCATCTTTCGGGCTGATGTCCTTGCGCAGGCCGCTCAGCCCCCACAGTTTATTGAGTTTGAAGCGCCCGCCAACCGGTCGTTCGATCCGTGCGGTGGGGTTCAGGCCACTCAGGCGGAGTGCAAGCGCATCCGCTTCGGCAGGTTTGACCAGATCTGTCTTGCTGAGCAGGATGAGATCAGCCATCGCAACTTGGGAAACGGCCTCGAACTGCGCGTCCAGTGTTGCTGGCCCGTTGGCCGCGTCAACAACGGTGACCAGCCCGTCGATGCGCGTGGCGCGCGCCAATTCGGGATCGACCAGAAGCGTCTGCAGAATGGGGCCCGGGTCGGCAAGCCCGGTCGTTTCAATGACGATCCGTTCAAAACGAAGAATTCCATCATCCCGCCGCTCGATCAGATCTGCGATGGTCCCGGACAGATCGCCGCGAATGGAACAACACAGGCAGCCCGACTGCATCAGCACGATCTCGTCTTCAACAGATTCGATCAGGTCGTGATCCAGCCCGGCTTCGCCGAATTCATTCACGATCACAGCGATTTTCCCGGTCGAGGATTCGGACAGCACCGCGTTCAACAGCGTCGTCTTTCCAGCCCCGAGGAAGCCCGTCAGAACGGTGACCGGTATCCGCCGGTCTGTTATGTCCTCAACACTGTTTGTTGCTTGGGAAATCACGGCTCTCTCCTCGACTCATTATGTAATATCATCACATTTCTTGCGAAGAAAAAACAAGTGGGCCAAATCATCGGGGTGGTTCGAGTTGAAAAGGGTGGTGATCAAGCGATTTGGCGTCAGGGACAACGGCGACGCTTTAGGCACGGTACTCGTTAACCTGTGCTGTCCCTGACGTTGCTTGGCCCGGCCGAAGGATCACTTCGACCGGGCCGATCACGTGGTTCAAAGGCACTCGGCGAGGGTCTTTGCCAAGTTGCGGATCACCTGCGGATACAGGTCCGATCCGGGGTTCAGATCGGATCCAAGCGGGTCGATCACACCGGTCTTGGCATCGGTTCCGTCGAGTACGGTTTCGACAATTCCGGGGTTGAATTGCGGCTCAGTCAGGACGCAGTCAACGCCCTCACCCTTGATGCGTGCCTGAATCTCGGCAATGCGTGCGGGGCTTGGGTCAGACGCGTCCCCGATTGAGATCGCACCCGAGGCCGGGAAATCGAAGGCATCCTCGAAATACTGATAGGCATCGTGGAACACGATGAAGCTGCCCCCGCGCACCGGTTCAAGTGTTGCAGTCACCTCTGCGGAAAGCGCATCCATTTCCGCGCGAGCCGCTGCTGCATTGGCAAAATACGCCCCTGCATTGTCCGGGTCGGCAGTGGAGAGCTGCGCCGCGATCAGGTTCAGCCAGGTGTTGGCATTTTCAGGTGACAACCAGGCGTGAGGGTCGTGATCGCCATGGCCATGATCATCGTGCCCGGCGTGGTCTTCATGCCCATCGTGGTCGTCATGCGCGTGCTCTTTGTCTTCGGCATGCTCGTCGCCGTGGTCATGATCCTTGTCTTCGGCGTGGTCCTCGTGATCGTGGTCGTCATGCCCATGGTCTTCGGCGTGCTCTTCATGATCGTGATCGTCATGTCCTATGTCTTCGGCATGCGCGTCATGATCATCGTGATCATCATGGCCATGCTCGTCATCGCCGTGATCATGGTCGTGCGCTTCGAACAAAGCCCCTTCGCGGAAGTCCAGAAGTACGGTGCCGTCGGACTCCAGCAGGGTCGTGACAGTTGCGCCGTCAGCGAGGGTTTCAACGGCACCCTCCATCCAGGGCGTCAGATCTTCGCCAAGCCAGAACACAAGGTTGGCCTCTTGCAGCGCGGCGGCCTCGGAGGGGCGCAGATTGTACTCATGGGGCGAGGCACCCGGCGGGATAATCAGATCAGGCGTTCCAACCCCATCCATGACACGCGCCACCAGCGAATGCACCGGCGCGATATCAACCGCGACATTCGGAACATCCGCCATTGCCGTTCCACCCATTAACGCAGCGGTGATTGAAACTGGAAGCAGCTTTCTGGACATCAGACCCTCTATGTGATTGTATAACATTATCGGCGGCATACATGATATGGAATAACATGACAAGTGATACGCGGCCCGTGCCGGTCGAGAACTCGGCCCTGATCGGGTTTCAAAAGCATGACCACGAGTCCTGTGTTGAGACAGCCTTGGCAACTGCCGAGGAGAGATGCAGGGCAGAAGGGCTGCGTTTGACTCCCGTGCGGCGCAAGGTGTTGGAGATGCTGGTTCAGGAGCATCGGGCACTTGGGGCTTATGCGATCCTTGATCGCTTGCGCGAGGAAGGATTCGGGTCGCAGCCACCGGTGGCTTACCGGGCACTTGATTTTCTGGTCGAGAACGGGTTTGTGCATAAGATCGAACGCCTGAATGCGTTTGTTGCCTGCGCACATCCCGGAGCGACCCATTCACCTGCCTTCATGATCTGCCGCAAATGTGACGCGGTGGTCGAGGCGCAATCTGCCCCGGCCAAAGGGGCGCTTGGCGCTGCTGCCCGCGCGGTTGGGTTTGAGATTGAGCGAACGGTTGTGGAAGCCGAAGGCATCTGCCCCGATTGCACCAAGAAAGCTTGAAGATGTCCCTTGTTTCCGTCGAAGGTCTGAGCGTCCGCTATGGCGCCAATACCGTTCTGCGTCATGTCGACATGACAATCGAACCCGGCGAGATCGTAACCATCGTCGGGCCAAACGGGTCTGGCAAAACCAGTTTGTTGCGCGCGGTCATTGGCGCGACGAAACCCGATGCAGGGCGCGTCATCCAGAAGCCGGGGCTCAAGATCGGGTATGTTCCGCAAAAACTGCATATCGATCCGACGCTGCCGATCACGGTTGAAAGGTTCATGCGCCTGACCAACCCTGTGTCGCGGCAACGCTGCATGGATGCGCTCGACTCTGCTGGCGTCCCCGATCTGCTGAAGCGCCAGATGTCACAGCTTTCGGGTGGGCAGTTTCAGCGGGTTCTGCTGGCGCGGGCGCTGATAAATCAGCCCGACATTCTGCTGCTGGACGAGGCGACGCAAGGTCTGGACCAGCGAGGATCAGCGGCCTTCTACCAACAGATTGAAACGGTGCGCCGCGAAACCGGCTGCGCCATATTGATGATCAGCCACGAATTGCATGTGGTCATGAGCGCATCAGACAGGGTCATTTGCCTCAACGGGCATGTGTGTTGCGAAGGCTCGCCTGCCGTCGTCGCCTCGGCCCCGGAATACCGCGCTCTGTTTGGAACCGGCACGGGCGGCGCGCTTGCTCTTTATCAGCACCATCACGATCACCATCATGACCACGGTGAAGACCCCAAGGAAGCCGCAGAATAATGCTTGATGATTTTATGACGCGTGCAACGCTTGCAGGGGTTGGTGTTGCGTTTGCCGCAGCACCGCTTGGGTGCTTTGTCGTGTGGCGGCGCATGGCCTATTTCGGGGACGCCACTGCGCATGCGGCGATCCTCGGCGTTGCGCTCTCGCTAACGTTTCAAATGTCGATATTTGCGGGTGCGCTGGCGGTTGCGCTGATCATGGCGCTGACGGTGACACTGCTGACTGGCCGTGGCTATGCCATGGATACGCTGCTGGGCGTTCTGGCGCATTCTGCACTGGCCTTTGGTCTTGTTGCCGTCTCGTTCCTGTCTGGGGTGCGCATCGATTTGATGGCTTATCTGTTTGGCGACATTCTGGCCGTGTCACGTGCTGACCTAGTGGTGATCTGGGGCGGGGCATCACTTGTCGTGGCTCTGATCGCGTGGCGCTGGTCGCAACTGCTGACGGCCACCTTGAACGAAGAATTGGCCTATGCCAGTGGCTTTGATCCCAAGCGCGAGCAGTTGATCCTGACCTTGTCGCTTGCCGTAACCGTGGCGGTTGCGATCAAGGTCGTGGGTGTTTTGCTGATTGCTGCGATGTTGATCATCCCGGCCGCCGCCGCACGTAGTTTGGCGCGGTCCCCTGAATCGATGGCTTTGATCGCGGCGGCGATTGGCGCGTTTTCCGCTGTCGCCGGGCTGAGATCAGCTTACCTGTTCGACACACCGGCAGGCCCATCCATCGTCTGCGTCGCCGCAATTCTGTTTGCCTGCTTCAGTTTGATCGGATGGCAATCGCGACCTGGGGCCTAGCAAATCTTTGTGCCGCGGGAACTGCAGCCACATGTTCCGCTGAACGCGCCACAAAGCGCTTCAATTGAATTGCAGGGGGCTATCCCGGCTGATCATCCTGATCACCAGAGGGACGTGATCCGAAATATCGGAAACGAAATCGGAAACGCTTTTGTCCAGTCGAACGATGGCCGCATCGTCGCCGCTGATCTCCGCGAGCTTCACGTCATCAGAGACAACAATGTGATCAATCAAAGACCGGTGACGCGGCCCGACATAAGAAAGGGCATTATCGTCGGCATCATCGCTCGTAAGTGCGATCAGATCGGGCGCCTCGGTAAGGGCGTTCAGCACGTCTGTGTTAAGTGTCTCGTTCATGTCTCCGCCCAATACGACAGGCAGGTTCTCGCTTGTGCGAATATCCTCTATGACTTCGGCCAGAATGTTCGAGGCCAGTCGCCGTCGCGAACGGCTTTGGGGATCTCCGAATGCCTTGAGATGAACGGCAATCATGATGAACTCGACTGTGGCGTTGTCGCTGGTCGCAGTGGTTGCAACCTTATGTTCGATCTTGACCCGGGCGATCATCGGACGGCGAGGAAAGGCGCTGTGCCCTGAGGCGGTTCTTGCATTCCAGGCATCACGATGGCGGTTCAACAGGTCCTGCGCGATCGTGACCTCAGTCGTCGAACTGTCAAACAGAACTGCCAGATCCTGGCTGCCGCGTACGTTCAGATATTTGAAATCATAACTGTAGCCCAGGCGCTGCAACGCGGCGGTTACACGTTCCATCGCGTCGCGCTGCACCTCGACCAGTCCGATGGCGTCCAGTGACAGATGTGCCAGCACCTCGGCAACCTGGTCGACCCTGGCATCTGAAATCCGGTCGTTGAAATGCTCGATATTCCAGAACCCCACATCCGCAAATTCCTGAGATCCGCGGTATTCGGGAATCTCGACCTCATGCACACCAGCGCCGGTGATACCCATAATGTCGAAGAAACCGAGATGCGGAGAGGTGTCAGGTATTGTTGCAAGCAGGTCTCGCAATCCGTTTGACGAGCTTTCATTCGCGGCAGACAGCGCGATGAGGTGCGAGACGATGGCGGCCATTCGCACGCCTTCGTTGGTGGTTGTTCCATCCGCTTCAAACCAGCCCGCGTGATGCAGGGCGACCAAACCCCATTCGTTGTTGAAAACCGGTGACCCCGATGATCCCGGCTCGGTATCCGTGGTGTACCAAACGACTTTGTCTTTGACGCGTTTAACCTTGTTGTCATGCAAGGCGACTTCTTTTTGCCGTCCGCGAGGGTGCTGGACGATATTCACCCTCTCGTTCCGCGTGATTGTTGCCGGGCTTCGCAACAGAGCGATCGGCTCGATTTCCGATACCGCCGAGGGGTCGCAGCCGACGATGGTGAAATCAAGCTCAACCGACGTGACGAAGAACCGGTCAGGTTCCAGTGTTACCGTCAAACTGGATGATCCCTCTTCAAAGTCGAACTCCGCCATGGCGTCCCGGGCTTCATCTATCGATGCGATAACGTGGTTGTTTGTCATGATGAAGCCGCGCTCGCCAATCAGAAAGCCGGATCCGGAGCCGCCAGGCAGGTTGATTTTGCACACCGCCCGGGCGCGGGTATCGCCCCTGCTGAGGAAATGCGCGGGTAAGAAATCAGCCCCGCCCGAGATCTTTTCGAAATGATCAGAAATCTCGCGTTCGATCTCTCGCCGGGTGCCTTCCTTTGCTGTTGGCGCAAGTGGCTTGGATAACAGTTCCCTGCCGCGGTGATCGACCAGGGCGCGGAACTCCGATGCGCCGAGATCTTTGGCGGTTGCGATCATCGCCTCTCGTCCGGGGGAGAGCGGCTCTGCCGGTTTGCGCAGGCTCTCTCGCCCCGAGAAAAGATGATTGATCAGGTCTCGATACCGATCCGCAACCTTTCCAAATCCGTCCCGGTCGGGATGAAGCTCATCATGCCATTCATCGGCACCAACCGCGTTGGTGCAGTTTACCCGATGGACCCTGCCGGGAAATTCATCACTGAGGTCAACAAGACCGGCATTGAAGCGATCGATCATGACACGCACGATCGCAGCCTGAAGCCCGCTATCTTCAATACCAAGCTGCGCCATCGGTCGCCCGAGCCATTTGCCCCGGTCCGGTATTGCATAATCGTACCCGTGGCAGAGGATTTTCAGCGATGGAAACTCCGCCGTCAGACTTCCAAAAATCTGGCGCATAATCCCAAGAACCTCGTTGAGGCGCGCGGCAAAATTCTGGTTCGGATAATCCTCCGCCTCGCGTGCGGGGTCGAACGGGTGCACGGCCGTGGCAAGCCGCCCGTCGCCCAAAAGATCATTGCCGCCGCCGCTCAGCAGAAAAACATGCGGATTTTCGGCCCGGATCGCGTCGTGCATTTCGTCCTGTGCAAGCATAGCAGAGACCAGATCTCCTGCTGCCCCGAGACTGAATATGGCATAGTCATCAAAGAGATGATCAATCGTGTCCTTCAGCAGGAATGGATACTGAAACCACGAGTCGCCTTCCGAGACTATTTTCAACCCAGTCCAACCACCTGCAATCTTGCGGCGGTATTTCCGTTGTCTCCGCCGCCTGGACCAGGAATTAAAGGCGGCCATTGCAACGTCAGCTTCAAGCCCCTGGTCGTCGACCATCTCGGGATTGATGCTGACCCGCGGCGAAAATGCAGGAGGCGCGTCTGTGTCTTCCATCAGGTATTGGGCGATTTCCTCATCAGAAACCGTTTCATCCAAAATCATTTGACGGAGATCGTTCAGTGTAATTTTCGGCATGAAAAAAGCCTCCGATATGGTCAATAAAAATCCTCAGCGGCCAAGCGCTGACAGTAACAAACAAGCAAAATATAGCACAAATCAGCGCCAATCTCACCAGTTGATACTCAGGTGCGCCGGCATCTTTGCAGCGCGCCTTTCAGATTTTTTGCAAGCGCAATGCATCCATTTCGTCCCCGCGCTCGATTTAGTGGGTGAAGCACTCAACAGAGGCTTCGTATTTTCACTAGGAGATTACAAATGCCTAAGATCAATACACCTGAGCTACCAAGACCATTTTTGACCTTTGCAGCAGAGACCGAGCGGTTTGCGGATGCGGTGAAGTTGATGCCTTTCGAAGATGACAGCGATGTTGGTGTCGTGACGGCTGCCGACAAGCTCACGTTGGCGGTCAAGTCGTTGAACGGCAGGCTGGGTTCTCCGGTCAAACCGGGTGATGAGGGCGTTGGCGAACTTGGGGAGCGCGTGGCGCCCGCGATAGACACGCTGAGAACACTCATCGATGTCTTTTGCGAGGACGCTGCGAGCGGGGCGACCTCGCTTCCGGATATGGATGACATGGCCGTCTTCGCCGGGTTTCTCGGGCAAAGCGAGGAGGCGTTGTTTCGCGTGCTGGAACTGACACCCGCCGCGTTGCAGGTTCGCCCGACACCTGAAAGGGCGGAACTTGTCGAATGTCTTGCCACCTTTGGCATTCCGCTTTCTGAGGTCGGGCTGCATCCGCCGACAATGATCAAGATCATCATTATTCTGGTGACGGTCGTCGTGTTCCTGCGCCGCCGTGACACCGAATTCCTTGTCATTACGATTGTGAACGTTCTGATCCTCATCGACCGTCGCGGACAGGGCGGGCTCAAGCTGCCTGGCACGGGCGGCACGTCCCAGCCGAGCACGCCGACGACCCCGGGCACGCCGCCAACCATACCGCCAGCACCGCCAGCGCCGCCGGTTGATCCTTGTGCGGCCCTTGGTGTCAGGGGTTTCATCATCGGTGGAAGCGGCGCGACCGAGCAACTGGCGCTGAAAGACGCGATGGCCAACGCCATGCAGGAAGCCAAGAGACGCTGCGAACCCAACTGCCGCGTGCGGATCGTTGGAATGACAAATGAACGGGCTACGCTGATAGGTGACGCGGTCAATCCGTTCCGTACGGCCCGCAGATTCTTGTTCCGGTGCATAAAGCCCTAATTGGGCCGCAAGACGCTGCATCCCGACCAGGTGTCGGGGTGCAGCCCTCGACCTAGCCAGCTTGCCCGAATTGGCCTACCATAAAGGTAGCGACCGGAGACCGGAATGGGCCAGCTTGTGCACCGCGAAGAGCCATCGCTCGAAGACCTGCTCAGCCTGACATCAGATGGTGACATGGCCGCTTTCAAGGCGCTCTACGACCGGACCGCGGCACTTCAACTCGCCATTTGCAGACGCATTCTGGGTCGCGATGATCTGGCCGAGGAAGCGGTGCATGACGCGTTTGTATCGATCTGGCAAAGTGCCGGGCGCTTTTGTCCCGAAAACGGATCGGCAATGGGGTGGATATGCACCATCGTCCGGCGGCGTGCACTGGACAGGTTGAGAGCAAGCCCCTGGCTGCGCAGGGAGATTGCGCTTCAGCCCGATGAGGCTGGCCCGTCGCACGCGACCGGTTCGGAAGAGAGGATGGCGCTGGAGCAGTGCCTGAAAGAGCTCGCGCCACATATCCGTTCCGCCATCCGCCTTGCCTATCTCTATGGGCTGACCCACAGAGAGTTGAGCCAAAGTCTGAACCTGCCGCTTGGGACATTGAAAAGTCAACTTCGGCGTGGCTTGATTGCATTGAAGGAATGCCTGACCAGATGAGTGATCGCGAAACAAAACCCAAGGATGCGCCGGATGCGGACGCAGCGCTGCGATATTTGGGGCTGGATGGCGATAACCAGGATCGGGACGAGCCCGCCGAGGCGGACATATTGGCCTGGGCCGACCACTTTCTGGCATTTGAGACCGGCGATGCACCACCACCGCCTGCGGCATTGTGGGAGTCGATCGCCACACAAACCGACATCGCTCCGGGAATCCGTACCGTGCAAAGCGACGATGGTATCTGGGAAACGCTCGGTGACGGTTTGCGCCGCAAGATCGTGCATATCGATGCCGATGCCGGGCGCGCCAGCTACTTTGTGGAACTTGCCAAGGGCAGTCAGCTCCCGAGGCACGAACATCCTGTCGACGAACATTGCGTGGTGCTGGAAGGAACGCTGAGGATTGGATCGCAGACCTTCGGAGCCGGGGCCTACCAATTCGCCGAGCGCGGCCACCCTCATCCGCCCGCCATCGCCGAAACGCCCGCTCTGATCTTCATTCACGGGCCGCTCTGATAAGTCCTGGCCTGACCAGACAGGTCAGCGCGGGCCGTGATTGTGCGTTTTGGGACGGCAGTCTCTAAGATGCTGCACGAATTCACGATGCACTTTCAGCTCCGATGATTGGGTGACAACAAACCCGCTCGCAGGTCATCTTGACGCCGTCCTTCGCAGAATCTCGAATCTCTGTTAACCTAACGTCAATACCTTGGTCCGACCCGAATAAGGAGAATACCATGGGCGTTGACATACCCGACGACTATGAGATCGACCTCACCCTCAGCGGCGGAACGACAATTGACGGCGATCTGTCCCTGGATACGGACCTTCGAATTCGTGAATTGCCCACAATCGAATTGAAGGTGCTGGAACTGCCCGAGATCAAAATCGGCGTTACGGAATTACCCAAAGTGCAACTGGGCGTCGACCCGATTGACCTCTCGCTCAGGCTTAAGGAAATCCCCGCGATCCGGGCGCATCTGCCTGCGAACTTTAAGGTCGGCCTCTCGCTGCTCGGCAATGAGCTGCTCTGCATCAATCTGTGTGGCGAGGCCCAGGTCATCACCGAGGATTACAAGCCCAACCCCTGCGAAATCTGCGGGCCGGTCGGAAGCACCAACAGCGTGGGGGCCATCGCAGGCAGCGTGAACCGCATAGACCTCGTTGAAGACGATGGCTGATCTCGGCGACACTATCAGCCTGCTCAAGGGCCAGGGCATCGCACCGTTCCAGGTGCAGCGCGCGCAATCGGCCGTCCTGAAACTTGACGGCGATCTGAAGTCCGAGCTTGGCGCAGAGGTCAAAGCCAGGCTTCTGCCTCGCAAGGGTCAGACACGGATCAGGGCCCGGATCGGCACCGACGCGCCGCCGGGAACGCACAAGGCCGTGCTGGTCAGCGACGCGGGCGAATTTCCGGTTGTCGTGGATGTGCCCGAAAAGAAAAAGCTGCGATTGTCCCCCTCCTCGATAGAGATCACGGGGCGTCCGGGCGACCGCGTGAAGGCGTCGTTTCTGGTTAAGAATACGGGCAATGTCGCACTAACGGTGCCCGCTGGCGGTGTCGCCGGGCTTTTTGCGTCTGACGGGCTGGCCGGGGCGTTTGCCGCCGCTTATGGCTCGAACACCGAAGCACCGCTGGAGGTGTTTGGTGAGTTCATTCTGGGCCTGCGCCGGTCATATCTGGGGCTGATGCACGTCAAACTGACTGCCAAGAGCAAGAAACCGCTACCCCCCCGCGAGGCGCGCGACATCACCGGAGAGTTCACGCTGCCCGAGCCACTGAACCCCGGCACACCGCTTGGCACCGGTCGCCGGTTCCACGCCACTTTGGTCATGCAGCACCTGCGGCTTGTGGTCCGCGTGACCCTGAGCGCTCCGAAAAAGAAAGGGGACAGCAGATGAAGAAAAAGCACAAGGACACCGCGCAGGAGATGCGCGACACCATGGACAGCATGTCCGATATGATGCTGCGGCAGATGGACCTGACCGGAGAGATCGTCGACAGCCTGGCCGGGACCGCGCAGCGCTTTCTGTCGTCGCTGACGCAGGGCCAGAAGACGCATAATTGCTGTGACATCCCGGAACCGTGCTGGATGCCGAAGGATCTTGGCGAATACCATTGCGATCTCTGCCCCGGCAGCCCCGGCATCATCGAGATTCGGGTGACCAATACCGATTTCCGCCCGCGCAATTTTACTGCCGTTGCAGCGGGACCTGATGCCGGGCGCGTCAAGCTTTCCCCCAACAGTTTTAACCTTGGCCCCAAAGAACGCCGCACGATACGCGCAGAGTTTGACACGAAACTGGACGATTCAGTCCATTGCGCGGAGTTCGAGGCGCTGATCTGGATCGTCGGCTGCCACAGCCATTACCTGCGCTGGACAGTGGATGTAGGCAAGACCGCGCGCGCCTGCTGCCATCATGTCGAAGTCTTCGATCAGCCTGACTATGAACACCACTGGTACGACCATTTCTACTGTGTCCGCCCTTGTTACGGCCGGTCCACGCGCCCGACGCCGGGCAAGGATACGGTCGGGTAAGCCATGTCAAATTCGCAATTCAAGGAGCTGTTCGGCCAGGCCATGCGCCTGAATATGAAGTATTACGGCGGCTTGTTCGACGTGACCCGCGACTATCTGGGCTCATTGCGCGATCTCGCTGAAAAGGGGGCGGCGGCCGATACGCCGCCCGCGCCGCGACCCGCGCCTGCAGCCCCCGCAGTGCAGCCGCTGATCCTGGCTGCGCAGGCCAACAAAATCGCCTCGGCCAGCTTTGCGGTGACCAATAACACCGGCAAGGAGGTCGCTGCGGACCCCGCCGTTTCAGATGTTCTCGCCGCAGCGGGCGTGAAGGTCGAGCCCGCAGGTCGCATGGTGGCGCATGGCGAAGAGGCGGTGTTCACGCTGAAGGGAAAACCAACTGGCAAGATGAAGCTGGATCAGGACATTCACGGCTCGGTCAGCGTTCACCCCTTCGGCAATCGAGAGATCCCGGTTGTCCTCCGCCGCCTGCCGGGGGCCGCTGCCGCGAAAGCCAAGAAGTCATGAGCGCCCCAGGAGGCATCTTGGCCGAAGGCATTCTGGTACAGGCCATGCACCTCTATTCCGCGCTGGTGATGAAACCCTATGAACAGGGGCGCAATGCGGGACTGATCGAGCGGACGAGCATGGGTACGCTGCCCGTCCCGCTGAATCGCGACGGTCTGGGCCAGCATTTCTGCAAGACCTATGATCGCCCGGTCCTGCTGGGCCATGCCACGGAAAACGATCCGCTGGTTTCAGAATTTGATCGCATGGGCGAAATCTACGACGCCTATGTGCGTCCGTTCTCGACCCCGATCATGAACGCTGCCGTTGAGGAGTTATCGGCCTATATCAAGCCCGATTTCTGCCTGCTTGATGCCGGTTGCGGCGCTGGGCGCGAGCTCTGCCGCCTGTCGCGACTGGTGCCCGAGGGTGAGGTAGTGGGCATCGATCTGGCCGCCGGCATGGTCAACGCCGCCCATAAGTCGGCGCGCGCCAAGGCCTTCGACAATACCGCCTTTTTCCAGTCCGATGTGGGCGCGCTGCCCGAGGTGTTCACCGACCGGTTCGATCTGGTCTATTCCTGCCTCGCGCATCATCACTACCCCGACCCGCCCGCCGCCACACGCGAGATTTTCCGCGCCCTGCGGCCCGGCGGGTACTACACCGTGATCGATGCCGGGCCCGAATGGTTCGTGAAACGTTCGTCAGGGCTGGCGCTCTGGGCCGATCCCGGCTGGATCGGGTTCCACACGCCAGAACAATTCATGGCTCTTTTTGAGGCGGCAGGGTTCGAAAACACGGGCTGGATTGACCTTGTCCCCGGTTTCGGAATCGCCTGCGCGCAGAAGCCGGTTTGAATGATCCGGGCTACGACCGGGACCTCATCGAGCAGGTCCTCAAATCCGCGCGGGCCCGGACCGAAAAGGCGATGACCCGCTTTTTTGACGCGCGCCGTGAAACGGGGATGGATGTGCTTTACGACCAGATCAGCGACTATCCGTTCCGTGTGGGCAAGGGCCTGCGCCCGGCGCTGGTCTATGCCGCCTGTCAGGCCATGGGAGGTACGCAGGCGCAGGCCGAGAACACCGCCACGGCTATCGAGCTTTTCCATAACGGCGCGCTGGTGCATGACGATATCGAGGATATCTCTGACTTTCGCCGCGGGGATGAGACACTGTTCCGCCGCCACGGCGTTCCCATCGCGATCAATACCGGCGACGCGACCTTCGTGTTCTGCCTCTCGCTGCTCCTGGACAATGTCGAGCAGCTTGGCGTGCGCAAGGCGCTGCGTATCCTGAAGGATTTCGAACGTCTCAGCCGCGAATCCGTCGAGGGGCAGGCGATTGAGCTGGACTGGATTCGCAATGCGCGTTTCGATCTGGAGACCGAAGACTATCTGCGCATGGCCTACAAAAAGACCTGCTGGTACACGATGATCGCGCCTTTGCGCCTTGGGATCGTGGCGGGCTCTGGCCCATCGATGGTCGCCGATCTCGAAGAAGCGCTGATTGATGTCATGGAGCTTGGCTATCTGGCCGGGATCGGGTTTCAGGTGCAGGACGACCTGCTGAACCTCACCGCCGATGAGGTGCTCTATGGCAAAGAGATCAGCGGCGATCTCTATGAAGGAAAGCGCACTGTCATGTTGCTGCATTTCCTGCGCACCGCCCCCAAACGTCAGCGCAGCCGCGCCATCCGGCTGCTGACCCTGCCGCGTGCGGAAAAAGAGCCGGACGAGGTGCGCTGGCTCTTGCAGGCCATGCATGAGGCGGGCTCGATCGATCACGGGCGTGAACTGGCGCAGGATTTCATCACGCGGGCGCTGAAATTCGAGGCGGAGAACCTGAGTTTCATGCCCGAAACCCGCCATCGCCAGTTTCTGCGCGAAGTGCTCAGATATGTAATCGCAAGACTGAAGTGAGGACGACACATGCCACATGACCACGACCCCGGGACCGTCCCATCCAGCCCGTTCGAAGAGCTGATGAAGCTGCAAAGCGCGTTTCAACAAAGCCTCAGCGAGGCCACGATGCAGTATCTGCGCCAGTTGCAGGGCATCGTGGGGCCGGTTACGCCGGGCACTGTGGTGCAGCAGGTCGAGGGCACGACCATCGATCTGAAAATGATACCGGGTGGGCAGGCCAAGGCGGTGGTGAATGTGGAAAACCGCCAGCGGGTGCACAGCATGGTCACACCGATGATCACGCCCTTGGTGTCGGATACCGGCGCGACCTGGTTCGCGCAGACAGCGTTTTCGCCCCCCACGGCGCTTTTGGCGACCGATGAGGTGCTGGAATTTGCGCTGGCATTGGATGCGCCCGCTGACATGCCCGTGGGGGTCTATCGCGGGGCCGTGATGATCTATGGCTGCAGCGAAGGAGTGGTTCCGTTGGAAGTCACCGTCGCCAAGACCACGCGCGCTGCTGCAGCGAAACCCAAAACGGCCGCTAAAAAGACCCCGGCCAAGAAGGCCGCCACGCGCAAGGCCGCGAAATCCACCAAAACCTCTTGAGGAGCTGATCCATGCCCGACCGTGCGAATATTCGCCTCATCGACCCGCCGGAAGATGCGGGACGCACCACGGCAAGCCTCTTCGCCTCGCTGGCCAGCCGTCTGATCACGCTGCACTATACCTCTGGGGTCAGCGTGATTGGATCGACCCTCGCCGGTCTGGCCGAGGCCGGGCGCGAGATTTCCAAAACCGCCGAGGGCGCCCGCATCCGCCGCGCGCTTGAGGCCAGCGCGGTCAAGGACAATGGCGAATTGCTGTGGAGCGCCCTGCGCGTGACCGGCTGGACCGAGGGGATGCCAGCAGCACCGGTGCTGGATCACATCCGCAACGATCTGGCGCTGTTGCTGGCTGACGACCTTGCCGAGACCATCGAAAACGTCCCCGCCCCTCTGGAAAACAAGGTGCATCGCAGCAAGACTGTACCGGCAGCGATCACCTTTATCGATACGCTGATGGGTCTCTGGATTCATTCGCGCGAGATCGTGCAATCGATCGAGGCGCTTGCCCGCAGCGCGCCGGACGGGGACACGGTCGAGCCCGGCGATGCCGTGCATCGCGGCCCGATCCTGCGGTGACCCGTTTCGATACGCTCCGGCCACCGGCAATCGGTGACCCGACGGCGGCGGCCTACAAGGACTGGTTCCATCTCAACATCTTCCTGCCAGAGAGCGGGCGCGTCGTTCTGATAAACCTGTCACTGCACGGCGCGCCCTGGGACAATCGCGCCCGCGTGGTTGGCGTGGCGCTGACAAGTGCGGCCGATGGTGACTGGATCGGCGGCGTCGAGGTCGCTGCCTTCGCTGACAGTACGATTGATACGCAAGCCATCTTTCTCAGCACGCTTTCGATCGCCGTCACGCGCGATGGCGCAGCGCTTCACGCTCGCGTCGCCCGGCCCGGGGACGGGTTTGAGGCCGACATCGTCGCCCGGCCGCTCCTGCCTGCCGCAGGCCTCGATCTGACCGCCGCGTTCGGCAGCGGCTGGATCGGCTGGAGCGCGGTCCCCGTCCTTTCAATCTCGGGCACTCTGACACTCGATGGCGAGGTGATCGCTCTTGAAAATGCGCGAGGCTATCACGACCACAACTGGGGCCGCTGGTTCTGGGGCGAGGATGTGGCCTGGGAATGGGGCGCATGGGTGCTTGGAGACGACATCACGATTGTTGCGGCGCGCGGCACGGACAAGGCCCATTTCAATCGCCAGCCGCCGCATGTCTTTCTCGTGCATGGCAGCCGAGTCTACGGTTTCATGCCAAACCAGATCGCGCTTTCCTATCAGGCGGCACCGACCCGGACAATGCGCCGCCTGCCGGGGTCTCTGGCTGCCATCTACCCTGACCGCCGGTCGCCCGATCTGCCGCAATCCGTGACCTTGCGCGCCGACAGTCCGATGGCCCGCTTTGAGCTGGAGTTCGAAACAAGCACGGTGGCGCAGCTTTTGCTGTCTGACCCGATGCGTCCGGGCGCGGGGTTTATCAACGAACTGGCGGGTCGATGCAGGCTGGCTGCGACACTGGATCATAGACTATTGCGGGCCGAAGGCGTAGGGGTGTTTGAATATGTCGAATAGCCCCAGCCACCTGCGCGACTGGATCATCGCGCTCTATGGTGCGTTGGAAGAGGCCGAGCCGCACCGTGCCCAGGCCATCCGCAAGCTCGCCGGTGATCAGATTTCGCGTATGGTACTGGATGACGACCGGGTTAGCGTGCGTTTTCACGACGAGGTTCTGCGGGTCACCCGGTTGCGCGCAACAGCCAAACTGAAAAGCCCCAACGGCGCGACCGACAGGCAAACAGTGACCGCGCTTCTTCTGGGGTATATGGAAGTTTCTGAAGCAATCTCGCTGGGCTACATACGTCTGCGCGGCACAACGGATGAGGTCATGGCAATCTGCGCCATCATCGAGATCCTTGTTGACGCGAGCACCCGCATCCCCACCCTTCAAAAAAACGCCGATACGTTTCTGGCAGCGACCGATAGCGAGGCACCGCGCTCGGATCGGCGCAACCGGATGGCGAGGGTACAGGCCACCGCCCAGCGCGAGCGCGCGCTTCTGGGGCGCGAGGGCTTGATCAACTCGTTCGATTGAAGCGGCTCTGATGGAATGGACATCCTCTGATATTTCATCGCGGTCGGGTCTTCCGGTACCACTGCAATCTGCACGAAGTTTGGTATGGGCGGTCAGGTATAGTTGAGTTTTGCCAACAAAGCTTCTGCCCCTATTACGGAGCATTGCAGTGCAATTATCTTTGGTGGGTCGATCCAGGGACGAAGGACGACACCGCGATAGTCTAACGTTCGGGCAACGGATGCGCCGATCAAGCCAATCCCTACCTTGGCTACTATACATCTGAACGACTTGAACCCACACATGTGCCGTACACATCGTTTGACAATAGTACTTTGGCAAAGACCCTGGTGGCTGCTGGGCGATTTCGTTGCTCAGGCAGCATGAAATCAAGGGTGTTCCCCGCTTTGCCGATTGCTCGATAGAAGTACATTCACTTGCGCGCGCGCGGAGACAAGTTTCGTCCCTGCGCCAGGAATTCTAAGTTGGGCGCTTCTTTGATTGCGAATGGGCAGCGAGGATCGGCGAGTATTTCACACCCCACCTGTTCGATGTGGCGTGGTCAATTCGCACACCACATTCAGCCATGATCTCTTCCAAATCCCGATACGACACCGTGTACCGCAGGTACAAGGACACAGCGTACCAAACGGAATCCTTGGGGAAAGGGCATCCTTTCAAGGAAATCACGCTGAAACCTGTTGGAGAACAATACGCGGACTAGAAACGTCGGAATCTACATGCTCGTCAATCCTGAACCAAAGTTTGCGACACAACCCGTGGACTTGTAACTGAGGTCGACAGCGCGACACACGAAAACGGCGGTTAGTCCCAAGCAGGATCGACGCTGCCGAGGTTCGAAGCGGGACGATCCCAGCGCATCGGTGTGTCCGTGACATGGATCGCCGGGCGCAGCCGATTGGCCGGTCCCCATGGCGTATGTTCGATCTGGTCCGAGAAATCAGCCTCCACCGGCCCGGTCAAGTCCGCACTGCTTGCACCATCAAGCGAAACCAGCAATTCCGCAGTGCGGGCGAGCGACAGATGCGCGGTTCCGACCTCGCGTTGCGCCAGAGCGTGTTTAAGCCCCGTGATCACCGAGGCCGCCATCAGATACCCCGTCGCATGATCCAGGGCCTGTACCGGCAGCGGATGCGGGCGGTCGGTCCCGGCCCAGCGCGATCCGGCCTCTGCGATCCCGCTGCTCATCTGCACCAACGAATCGAACCCGCGCCGCCCGGCCCAGGGCCCGGTCCAGCCATAGGCATCGAGGCACACCTCGATCAGATTCGGCGCCAGCGCTGCACGGCGCGCGGGGGACAGGATCGAATCCAGCGCGCCGGGGCGGTAGCCATGGACAAGCACATCCGCCCCGGCGATCAGTGTCTCGAACCTCGATAACCCTTCCGCGGATTTCAGGTCCAGCCGACTGCACCTTTTGCCCAGTGTCACATCCGGCACAACGCCAGGCTCTTGCCAGTCCGGCGGGTCCACGCGCAGCACGTCGGCGCCGAAACCCGCCAGGGCGCGCGTGGATATGGCGCCAGCCAGCACCCGCGTAAGGTCTAGAACCCGCAATCCCGCCAAGGGGCGGTCGTTCGTGGGCTGCCAGTCGCGGCACTCCCCTGACCGTCGCGCCCAGCGCACCAGAGGTTCGCCAGCAACCGCCTGACCTTGCGGATGCGCCACCCAATCCGCACGGCTGCGCATGGCGGCGGCGGCGCCCCCTGCGGCCACGACCTCCTTTTCAAGCGCGTCTTTTGCCCAACCGCGTACGGCCTCGGCGACCGCGTCCTTCTCGGGCCTGCACTCCAGAACCGACAGGGCTGCCACCCGATGATGGGGGGCGTTGGTGTGCAGCCTGATCCACCCGTCCTGCGCCGGATAATCACCCGCGACCGCGTCCCAAAGCGGCGGGATCGTCCACCGCTGCGGCTGGATCGACCCCTGAAACCAGAGCGAGGCCAGACGTTGATCAACCGTTACCGTGGGCCGTGATCCCAGGCCGAGCGCCGCGATCAAATCCGCGACGGCTGAGCCCACCGCCCCCATCGACAACACCGCCAGCTCGCTCACGGCAAAACAAGACCGCCAGCTTGCACCAGCCGAGACGTCAAACTCCAACCGCCCGAAATCTGAAATCTCAACCTTTGCCATCGAACACATCCTCATATTGTGCGCGCAAGGCCTTTTTCTGCACCTTGCCCATCGTATTTCGCGGCAGGGTATCCGTGAGAAAAACGCGCTTGGGTTGTTTGAACTTCGCCAGTCGTCCTTCCAGGGCCATCGCGACGCTATCAGGCTCTAAATTGGAGTTTTTGCATGCGACAACGGCTACCACCCCTTCTCCAAAATCTGGATGCGGAACGCCGATGACGGCGCTCTCCAGAACGCCCGGTAAATCGTCGATTAGGCTTTCCACCTCTTTGGGATAGACATTCAAACCACCGGTGATGATCAGATCTTTTTCCCGACCGACGATCGAGATGTAGCCATCTACGTCCTTCCGGGCCAGATCGCCGGTGATGAACCACCCATCTGGGCGCAGTTCCTCGGCGGTTTTTTCCGGCATTTGCCAATAGCCCTGAAACACGTTGGGGCCACGTACTTCCAGTACGCCGATCTCTTCGGTCGGGACCTCAGCCCCGTCTTGCATGATCCGCGCCTCGACACCGGGCAGCGGGAAGCCGACAGTGCCCGCGCGGCGTTCGCCCTCATAGGGGTTCGAGGTGCTCATATTGGTTTCGGTCATGCCATAACGTTCCAGAATGCGATGGCCGGTTCGCGCCTCCCATTGCTCATGCGTGTCCACCAGCAGCGGTGCTGAGCCCGAGATGAAGAGTCGCATATTGGAGGCGCGCGCCCGTGTCAGGCGTGGATCGTCCAGCAGGCGGGTGTAGAAAGTTGGCACTCCCATCATCGCCGTCGCGCCCGGCATTGCGTCAAGGATCGCATCCACGTCGAAGCCCGGCAGAAATACAACCTGCGCCCCGGCAAGAAGGGCCACATTGGTAGCGACGAACAGCCCGTGGGTGTGAAAGATAGGCAAGGCATGTATCAGCACATCCTTGGGCGTGAAGCGCCAATAGTCTCGCAAAACCTCCGAATTAGAGACAAGATTCGCGTGGCTCAGCATGGCGCCCTTGGACCGGCCGGTCGTGCCTGAAGTATAGAGGATCGCCGCCAGATCGTCGGCGCCCCGAGGCACCGGATCAAACCGGTCCTGACGATCCGCGAGGCTTCGCAGCGTTCCTTCGCCAGCCGAATCCAGAGTGTGAACGCGTGCGTCCCCTGCGATGGCGTCGATCTCAGCCTTGCGAGCGGGATCACAGACGACAAGTGCCGGTGCGGCATCGCCGACGAAATACCCTACCTCGGCCCCGGTATAGGCGGTGTTCAAGGGCAAAAACACGGCTCCCGCCATGACTGTCCCGAGATAGAGCTCGATCGCCTCCACGGTCTTGCTCACCTGCACCGCCACGCGGTCGCCCGGCTGCACGCCAAGCGCGACAAGGGCCGCAGCCATCCGCTCGGCCCCGGCAAACAGCGCGCCGAAACTTAGGTCTTCGCCCCCCGGAACCATCGCAAATACATCCACGCCACGACCCACGCTCGCCGCGTGAAGGGCAGATATCAGATGGTTCTCAGCGCTCATGGCGGCCTCCTTCGATGTGTCTGGCGCAGAGTTGCGGAAGCGGTCGCGGAAAATCAAGCAATTGATCTTTTTCATCCAAAGGCGCAGTGTCCGGCCCATGGCGACATCCTTAACATCGCATCGACCGCTGTTGGCGGTCGGTCTGAAGACCAGCGCGATCTTTTTGTTCACACTGCTTGCAGCTCTGATCAAATCCCTGGACGGGGAAATTCCGCCCGGACAGTCCGTCTTCTTTCGGTCCTTCTGTGCGATCCCGGTGATCGTCATCTGGCTGATCCTGAAAGGCGAACTGCGCCACGGGCTGATCGCCCGAAACCCGATGGGTCATTTCTGGCGCGGGGTGCTTGGAACAACTGCGATGGGGCTGACATTCACCGGGCTGGCTTTGATCCCGCTGCCCGAGGCGACCGCCATCGGCTATGCGACGCCGATCTTCACGATCATCCTTGCCGCAATCATGCTGGGCGAACGGGTCAGGCTGATCCGGATCTCCGCCGTAGCGATCGGGCTGCTTGGTGTTCTGATCATGATCTGGCCTCGGTTGGGTGGCGGCGGAACGCTGCAGGATACCGCGACGATCGGTGCGCTGCTGATCCTTGCCGCGACCTGCGCGCGCTCTTTCGTGCAGATTCACATTCGGCAATTGGTGGCAACCGACCACACGGCTGCAATTGCCTTCTATTTCTCGGTCACAGCCTCGCTTCTGTCGCTGACCACATTGTTTTTTGGCTGGGCGGCTCCAGACCCCGAGCAACTGACAAAACTGATTGCCGCCGGGGTGATCGGCGGGGTTGCGCAAATTCTGGTGACCTCCTCCTATCGGTTCGGACCGGCCTCGATGCTGGCACCAATCGACTATGCCTCGATGCTTTTTGCGGTGCTGATCGGCTATGTCTGGTTCGGAGAATGGCCGACAAGCGTCATTCTGATCGGGGCCGCTCTGGTCATTGCGGGCAATATCGTGGTGGTCTGGCGCGAACATCAGCTGGGGCTGGAGCGCAGCAAGACCCGGGCCCTGCGGCTTCCGAAAAACTGAGCTTTACCTTTCGCGCCTGCGCAATAGGGTGGCGCAACCGAGATGCGAGGACCGATCATGACAGATGCCCAAGATCACAAGGAAAAGATGAAAGAGGTGCAGGCCAAGCACCGCGCCAAAGTGTCCGAGGCACAGGACCCGGGCCGGGGTCTGGTGCTGGTGCATACCGGCAAGGGCAAGGGCAAATCCTCGTCCGCCTTCGGGGTGGTGATCCGCGCACTGGGCTGGGGCCAGAAGGTAGCGGTGGTTCAGTTCATCAAAGGCAAATGGAAGACCGGCGAGCGGCGGTTTTTCGAGGAGCATGGCGGCGTCACCTGGCACACGATGGGCGAAGGGTTCACCTGGGACACGCAGGATCGCGACCGCGATATTGCCGCCGCCAAATCCGCCTTCGGCAAGGCCTGCGACCTGATGGCAAGCGGCGACTATGATCTGGTGGTGCTGGACGAAATCAACATCGCGCTGCGTTATGAATACCTGAGCGCCGATGAGGTTATCGCCGGGCTGGAGGGTCGCTCGAACAAGACCGGCGTCATCCTGACCGGGCGCGACGCTCCGCAAGCATTGTGCGACTATGCCGATCTGGTCACCGAAATGACCGAGGTAAAGCACCCGTTCCAGGCCGGTATCAAAGCCCAGCGCGGCGTCGATTTCTGATCGCCAGATCGCGAGTGCAAAGGCCGAGTCCAATGCGCCCCGGCGCACTGGACCCAATCTGGAAGTCTGACGCGCCCGGATCAGGCGCGCACGAGTTGTTCATAGGCTTCGGAGATGTCGCGCGTCAGCTCACCCACTTCGAACCTGTAGGGTCCGATCTCGCCCACCGGGGTGACCTCGGCAGCGGTGCCGGTCAGCCAGCACTGCTCGAACCCTGACATTTCTTCGGGCAGGATGTGGCGTTCATGCACCGGGATCTGGCGATCCTTCAGCATCTGGATCACCGTCTGCCGGGTAATGCCGTTCAGGAAGCAATCGGGCTTGGGCGTATGCACTTCGCCATCCTTGACAAAGAACACGTTGGCCCCGGTCGCCTCGGCCACATAGCCGCGGTAATCCATGAACAGCGCGTCCGAACACCCCTTGGCCTCGGCCTTGTGCTTGGAGATGGTGCAGATCATGTAAAGTCCCGCTGCCTTGGCATGGACCGGTATTGTCTCCGGGCTGGGCCGCTTCCATTCCGCGATGTCCAGCTTGGCGCCCTGCATCTTGGCGTCGCCGTAATATGCGCCCCAGGGCCAGACCGCGACCGCCATATGCACCGGATTGCGGGCCGAGGCCACACCCATATCCTCGCCCGAGCCGCGCCAGACAACAGCACGCACATAGGCGTCTTCCAGTCCGCTTGCCTTCAGCGCCTCGGCCTTGGCTGCCTCGATATCGTCGACGGACCATTCCATCGGCATATCCAGCGCCTGTGCCGAGGCAATCAGGCGCTCGGAATGCTCGCGGCTCTTGAAGATCTTGCCATTATAGGCGCGTTCCCCTTCGAACACAGACGAGGCGTAATGCATCGCGTGCGACAGAATGTGCACCTTTGCATCTCGCCAGTCGGTCAGTTCGCCATCCATCCAAATCACGCCGTCGCGATCATCATATCCCGCCATGGGGTGCCTCCCGAAAAGGACGAATTTACAAAAAGTTGCGCAACTTAGGGCCGCTACGGACATAATATTGCGCCAAAACTGCGACTCGATACCGCTTTGCTCTTGGAATGTCAACAAGACTGACATAAACTGCCTGAAATCAACCGGGAGGCCTCTGATGTCGGACGCACGCAGCGCCCCTGTCTATGGCGGCGAAAGCCTGTTGTTCCTGACCGACGAGCAATTGCGTCAGGGGATCGAGGCGATGTTCTTTGCCTATCGTGGCTTTACCGCTGATCCCGACCGGATCCTGGCCGAAATGGCCTATGGCCGTGCCCATCACCGCGCGATCCATTTCATCAACCGCGCTCCGGGCACCACCGTCAACAACCTGCTGAGCATCCTTGGCGTCACCAAGCAGTCTCTTAATCGTGTATTGCGCACGCTGATCGCGGATGGTCTGGTGGAAAGCCGGGTCGGCACTGTGGACAAGCGCGAACGGCATCTGTTCCTGACCGATGCAGGGCGCGCGCTGGAAACCAAATTGTCCGATGCGCAGCGGGCGCGGATGCGGGCGGCTTACAAGGATGCTGGCCCTGAGGCGGTCGCCGGGTTTAAACAGGTGCTTGAGGCAATGATGGATACCAGCATGCAACGCTCCTACCGAAACCTGAAGGACGGACCCACATGAGTGATCTGGACGCGCATCTGCTGATCGTTGATGATGATGAACGCATCCGCGATCTGCTCAAGAAATTCCTGATGCGCAACGGGTTCCTGGTCACCGCCGCGCGCGATGCCGCCCATGCGCGGCGGGTGCTGTCGGGGCTGGATTTCGATCTGATTGTACTGGATGTGATGATGCCGGGCGAGGATGGCGTCAGCCTGACCCGCAGCCTGCGCGAAACCCATGCCACGCCGATCCTGCTGCTAACTGCTCGCGGCGAAACCGAACACCGTATCGCAGGGCTTGAGGCCGGAGCTGATGACTATTTGGCTAAGCCCTTCGAGCCCAAGGAATTGCTGCTGCGGATCAGCGCGATCCTGCGGCGCATGCCGGAAACCCCCGCCGAAGATACAGCGCCGAAAATCCTGCATCTGGGACCAATCCGCTACGACATCGAGCGCGGTGAGATGTGGCAGGGTGAGGATCTGGTCCGGCTGACCGCGACCGAAAGCCAATTGATGAAGATTTTTTCGGCGCAACCCGGCGAAGCGGTGAGCCGTACCAAACTGGTCGAGGATCTGGGCCGCGACCGTGGTCAGGCGCAGGAACGTGCCGTAGACGTCCAGATCACGCGTCTCAGGCGCAAGATAGAGCCTAATCCGAAGCAGCCGCGTTACCTGCAGACAGTGCGCGGCGCGGGTTATATGCTGGCGCCAGATTAACTAAGTCGCGGCGCGGTGGTTTCATATCTTCGGCGCGGATGTTTTGGCCAGATGAAGAACGGACCCCGATGAAGACCGCCCTTTTGACTCATGCCGATTGTCTTGCCCATGTGACGCCAACCGGTCATCCCGAGAGGGTGGCGCGGCTGGAGCATATCCTGCACGCGCTGGAGCCGCTGGATCTGAAACGCATAACGGCTCCTTTGGCTGCGGATGATGACCTGCTTCGGGTGCATCCTGCGGATTACATCGCTCAGATCAGGGCGACGCGCCCGGCGGAAGGGTTTGCGCAGATTGACGGCGACACCTTCATGTCGCCGGGATCGGTGGATGCAGCCTATCGCGCGGCGGGCGCGGTCACGCGCGCCGTTGATCTGGTGCTGACCGGGGAGGTGGGAAATGCCTTTTGCGCCATCCGCCCGCCCGGTCATCACGCCGAAAAAGACACGGCGATGGGGTTCTGCCTGTTTGGAAATGCCGCGCTGGCCGCCAAACATGCGCTGGACCATCACGGGCTGTCACGCGTCGCAGTGGTGGATTTCGACGTACATCACGGCAATGGCACGCAGGACCTGCTATGGGACGAGCGCCGCGCGCTGGTGATCACATCACAGCAGATGCCGCTCTGGCCCGGCTCGGGTCGCCCGGATGAAACCGGCGATTTCGACACCATCGTTAACATACCCCTCAACCCCGGCAGCGGTGGGGGTGAGATGCGGGACGCCTATCAGCGGCTGGCCTTCCCACGCCTGCGTGCCTTCAAACCCGAGCTGATCATCATCTCGGCAGGTTTTGATGCGCATCAGGACGACCCGCTGGCCTCGCTCAACTGGTCGACGGCCGATTTCGCCTGGCTGACGCGCGAGATCTGCACACTTGCCGCAGAGCTCTGCGAGGGCCATATCGTCTCGACTCTGGAAGGCGGATATGATCTGAACGCGCTGGCCGCCTCAACCAGGGCGCATGTGGAAGAATTGATAGAGGCAGCACAATGACCGACACGCCCGTTGATCAGATGAGCTTTGAACAGGCGATGAAAGAGCTGGAAATCGTCGTCAGCCAGCTGGAGCGTGGCGATGTGGCGCTGGATCAGTCGATCACACTGTATGAACGCGGTGCCTTGCTCAAGAAACGCTGCGAGGACGAGCTGAAGCGCGCCGAAGAAAAGGTCGCCGCCATCACATTGGATGGCGATGGCACGCCAACCGGGACAAAACCCGTCGAAGGCATGTGATGTTCCGCGATCAGCTGGCGAAAGACGCGGCGCGGATACAGGATCACTTCGACCTGGTTCTGGCCGCTTACGACAATGTGTCCGTTACACAGGCGATGGCCTATGCCACACGGGGCGGCAAACGGCTGCGTGGGTTTCTGGTGCTGGAAAGCGCCCGGCTGTTGGCCGTCGATCCGGCGCGCGCGATATGGCCCGCCACCGCTATTGAGGCTCTGCACGCATACAGCCTTGTCCATGACGACCTTCCCTGCATGGATGATGACGATCTGCGGCGCGGACGGCCCACGGTGCATGTGAAATGGGATGAGGCCACCGCCGTTCTTGCGGGAGACGCCTTGCAAACGCTTGCCTTTGATCTGGTGGCGCGCCCGGAAGTAGGGGGGGCAGAGACCCGAATTTCGCTTGTTCAGAGCCTATCCGAGGCCAGCGGCGCCAAAGGCATGGTGTTGGGACAGGCGCTGGATATCGCTGCTGAGGCCGCGCCGGTGCCGCTCAATCTGGACCAGATCTCGCGCCTGCAGGCGGGCAAGACCGGGGCATTGATCGAATGGTCGGCCGGCGTGGGCGCGGTCATGGCAGGGTCCGACCCTGCTCCGCTGCGCCAATATGCCCGGGCGCTTGGGCTTGCTTTTCAGATCGCGGACGACATTCTTGATGTCGAGGGGGATGCCGAAAAAGCAGGCAAGCGGCTGAACAAGGACGACTCGGCAGGCAAAGCGACCTTTGTCTCGCTGCTGGGTCTGGATCAGGCCAGATCTCGCGCGGTTGAGTTGGTCGAACAGGCCAACGCCGCGTTAGACGGCTATGGATCTGCCGCCGAGACCTTGAAGCAGGCCGCGCGCTTCGTTATTGCCCGCGACAGCTAATCCGCGCTTGGAGGCGCCATGTCTGACCGCCCGAACACGCCCCTGCTGGATCTTGTGAACCGCCCTGCGGATCTCAAGCGGTTCAGCGATACGCAGCTGACGCAGCTTGCTTCCGAGCTTCGGTCCGAGACTATCTCGGCGGTTTCGGTGACCGGCGGGCATCTGGGCGCGGGCCTGGGCGTAGTGGAACTGACCGTGGCCTTGCATGCGGTGTTCGACACGCCGCGCGACAAGATCGTCTGGGATGTGGGCCACCAATGTTACCCGCACAAGATCCTGACCGAACGCCGCGACCGCATCCGCACCCTGCGGATGAAAGACGGCCTGAGCGGGTTCACCAAGCGCAAAGAAAGCCCCTATGACCCGTTTGGCGCGGCGCATAGCTCGACCTCAATCAGCGCGGCGCTGGGCTTTGCCGTGGCCCGTGACCTGGGCGGTGTGACGCCCGAAGGGCTGGGCGACGCTATCGCTGTCATTGGTGACGGGTCGATGTCGGCGGGCATGGCCTTTGAGGCGATGAACAACGCAGGCCATCTGAAAAAGCGCCTGATCGTCATCCTGAACGACAATGAGATGAGCATCGCGCCACCCACCGGTGCGCTCTCCAGCTATCTCTCGCGGCTTTATACCGAAGAGCCGTTTCAGGATCTGAAAGCCGCTGCCAAAGGTGCGGTGTCGCTATTGCCCGAACCCTTCCGCGAGGGGGCGAAGCGCGCCAAGGACATGCTGAAAGGCATGGCCATGGGCGGCACCATGTTCGAAGAGCTGGGCTTTTCCTATCTCGGCCCCATTGATGGCCACGACATGGACCAGTTGCTGCCGGTTTTGCGCATGGTCAAGGCGCGCGCCACCGGGCCGATCCTGATCCATGCGCTGACCAAGAAGGGCAAGGGTTACGCCCCCGCCGAAGCTGCCCGCGATAAGGGTCACGCCACCGCCAAATTCGATGTGATCACCGGCGAGCAGAAAAAAGCGCCCTCGAACGCCCCCAGCTACACCTCGGTCTTTGGCAAGACACTGGTCGAAGAGGCCGGGCGTGATGACAAGATCGTGGCGGTCACCGCCGCGATGCCCGATGGCACCGGGCTGAACCTGTTTGCCGAACGTTTCCCGTCGCGTTGTTTCGATGTGGGCATTGCTGAACAGCACGGCGTGACCTTCTCTGCCGCCTTGGCGGCGGGCGGTATGAAGCCGTTTTGTGCGATGTATTCGACCTTCCTGCAACGTGGCTACGACCAGGTCGTGCATGACGTGGCGATCCAGCGCCTGCCGGTCCGTTTTGCAATCGACCGTGCTGGATTGGTGGGCGCTGATGGCGCGACCCATGCGGGCAGTTTCGACATTGCCTACATGGGCAACCTGCCCGGCATGGTGGTCATGGCCGCCGCTGACGAGGCCGAGCTGATGCATATGGTGGCCACTGCCGCCGCTCATGATGACGGCCCGATCGCCTTCCGCTATCCGCGTGGCGAGGGGGTCGGCGTTGACCTGCCCGAACGCGGCAAGGTGCTGGAAATCGGCAAAGGCCGGATGATCCAGACCGGGTCGCGTGTGGCGCTGCTGTCATTTGGCACCCGCCTGTCAGAGGTCCAGAAATCCGCCGAAGCGCTGGAGGCGCGCGGCATCCGCCCGACAATCGCCGATGCCCGTTTCGCCAAACCGCTGGACCGGGACCTGATCCTTGACCTCGCCGCAGGTCACGAAGCGCTGATCACCATCGAAGAAGGCGCCATTGGAGGCTTTGGCAGTCACGTGGCGCAGCTACTGGCGGAAGAGCGCGTGTTTGACAGCGGCCTCAAATACCGCTCGATGGTGCTGCCCGACATCTTTGTCGACCAGGCGAGCCCAGCGGATATGTACGGCACCGCCGCTATGAACGCCGAACAGATCGAAGCCAAGGTGCTGGATGTTCTGGGCGTCGCGACAATCGGCGAGCAGCGGGCCTAGAACCCACCACCCGCCAGCGCGTTCAGGCCGACCCGGTAATCCGGATAAAGAAGCGTCACGCCCAGTTCCTCCTTGATGCGAGTATTCCGCACGCGCTTGTTCTCGGAGTAGAAACTGCGCGCCATCGGCGTCAGGTCGGCCTCGTCAAAGGACACGGCGGGTGGCAAGGGCAGGCCCTGCAACTCGGCCGCATAGGCGATCACGTCTTGCGGTGGCACCGGTTCATCGTCGCAGACATTGTAGACCGCACCCGGATCGGGTCGCGCCATTGAGGCCTGTAGCACCTGCGAGATATCGTCCACATGGATGCGTGAAAAAACCTGTCCCGGCTTGATGATCCGCCGCAGCCCACCCCGGCGCAGCTTGGAAAACGGCCCGCGCCCAGGGCCGTAAATACCCGCCAGCCGGAAGATGTGCAGCGGCAAATCCGGGATCGCCGCCCATTGCCGCTCTGCCGCCAGCCGCCAGCGGCCCCGCTCTGCGGTGGGGCTGGGTGGCGTGGCTTCATCCACCCAGTCGCCGCCATGATCGCCGTAGACAGCCGTTGTCGACAGGTACCCGACCCAGTTGAACTGCCCGGCGCGCGCAGCGATCTCATTCCCCAGCGCGTTAAGAACAGGATCGCCATCTGCCTTTGGCGCGATCGAGATCAGCAGATGGGTCACGCCATTGAGATCAGGCACATCACCCGGCCAGAGCAGCGGCGTTGCGCCCTGCGCCGCGATCTCGCCCAGCGCCTCTTGCGAGCGGGTTGTCCCGATCATGGTCCAGCGTTGCGGATTCAGGTCCCGCGCCAGCGCGCGCGCGGTATAGCCATGTCCGAAGGAAAATAGTGTCTTTGCCATGGACCCTTGATGATCTGCAGACGTGCGGGATGCAAGTAATTGGCATCTTTTCTTGATTCGAATCCCTCATCCGCCTTTCAATTGGGCATGACACGCAAAACACCCGACCTGCACAGTGCCTACGCCATGGAGACGCCCGACGACTCGCGACGGCTTTATGCGGAATGGGCGGATGAGTATGATCGGGCGTTCGCGTTGAACGAGGATTATCAACTGCATGTCCACACTGCCCGCGCCTTTGTGCACGCGGGCGGCCAGGGGCCAGCCCTGGATGTTGGCGCAGGCACCGGGCTGTGCGGCGAGGTGCTGACCGATTTGGGTGTTGGACCGCTGGACGCCACTGATATCAGCGCCGAGATGCTGGAGCGCGCGATGCGCAAGGACATCTACCGCGACGCGATCGAGGCCGATCTGAACGAAGGCGTCCCGGTGCCGCGCGACAGCTATTCCGGTATCGTCTCATCCGGCACCTTCACCCATGGGCATGTGGGGCCAAGCGCGCTGAACGAGTTGCTGCGCATCGCGCGACCCGGCGCGATGTTTGCCCTGTCGATCAACGCCAAGCATTTTGCGGCCAAAGGCTTTGCCGAGACGCTGGACCGGCTCAAGGCGGACAATCGGATCAAGCATCTGTCTCTGCCCGAGGTTTGCATCTATGGCGATCTTGCGACCGGCGAAAACAAGGACGATGCTGCGTTCATCGCGCTGTTCGAGAAATCCTGATCCTGCGCGTCTCAGGTCCGCCTCAGCGCCCCTTCCAGACCGGGTCACGCTTTTCGGCAAAGGCGCGCGCCCCTTCCATCTGGTCCTCGGAGGCATAAAGCACATCGACACTGCGCAGCTGTCGCTGGGTGATCCGGTTCATCGCGTCCTGAAACTTTGAATCCTCGGCATCACGCACGATTTCCTTGATCGCGGCATAGACCAGCGGTGGGCCACTGGCGAGCAGTCGCGCCAATTCCCAGGCGCGATCCATCAACTGATCGGCGGCAACGATCTCGTTTACCAATCCCCAGCGATGCGCCTCTTCCGCATCGAACCAGCGCCCGGTCAGCAGCAGTTCCATCGCGATGTGATAGGGGATGCGTTTGGGCAATTTCACACTGGCCGCGTCCGCAACGGTGCCTGAGCGAATCTCGGGCAGGGCAAAGCTTGCGTGATCCGCAGCCAGGATCATGTCAGCGCTCAGCGCCAGTTCCAAACCGCCGCCGCAGGCGATACCGTTCACCGCAGCGATCACCGGTTTGTTCATGTCCCGCAGCTCCTGCAACCCGCCAAAACCGCCGACGCCATAATCGCCATCTACCTCGTCGCCATCGGCTGCTGCCTTCAGGTCCCATCCGGGACAGAAAAACTTCTCGCCCCCGCCGGTCAGAATGGCGACACGCAGTTCGGGATCGTCGCGAAAATCGCGAAACACATCACCCATGATGCGGCTGGTGATCAGGTCGATTGCGTTGGCTTTGGGACGGTCCAATGTGACCTCCAGGATCGGCCCGTCGTGGCGGGTCCTGATTGGCGTCTCAGTCATCACTTACTCCTTCTGCCGCAGCAATAAATCCGCCGCCACCGCATCATCCGACGTGCAGATCAGCGGGTTGACCTCGATCTCTTCCAGATCGTCCTTGTGCAGATCGACATAGTCACAAATCGTACGAATTGCCCTTATCAGAGCCTGTTTATCAGCACCCATCTGCCCGCGATAGCCTGCGAGCACGCGCCCGATCCGCAAGCTGTCCAACGCGGTGACAATCATCCCGTCACTTGCGGGCAGCAGCAGCGAAGCTCTGTCCTGCAGCAACTCTGTCAGAATACCCCCGGCGGCAAGGGTCAGGACAATCCCATGCGCCGGATCATGCAGCACGCCCACCAGCAGTTCTGCGACACCTCCGGTGATCATTTCCTCAACCAGAAAACGATCGGCAGGCATGTTGTTTGCGGCCCCCGCAACGGCATCCGGGGTTGCGAGGTTGAGGGCAACGGCACCCGCTTCAGTCTTATGCGCTAGGCCTTCGCCCTTCAGGACAACTGGAAAGCCGATGCGCCCCGCCGCTTGCGCGGCGGCGGCCGCATCCACGCAACGCTCTGACCTCGGCACTCGCAAGCCGTGCTGTGCCAGCCGTTGCTTGGCGTCGGCCTCCGGGATCAAAACCGCGTCGCGCGTAGCGCCGGGCAGCAGGAGGGGGGCAGGCGGTGTCGGGCGCGGACGACTGGCGGCCTCGCACGCGGCGAGCGCCTCGTCCAATCCATGAAACGCGACGATCCCATGCGCTCTAAGGCGTTCGGCAACCTCCTCGGGCATCAGTTCGGGCAGGGTCGCCACCATGGCAATCGGCAGACCGGTCCGGCCCTGCGCGCCAATCACCGCTTCGATGGCACAGTCCCAGTCCCTTGCCGAACAACGATCATCGCGGGGGAAGTCCACGATCAGCAAGGTCATCGCCAGGCTTGGGTCCAGCATTGCAGCAAAGGCCGCCGTCATTGCGGGCACATCGCGCCAGACATAGGTGTGGTAATCCAACGGGTTGGCCAGCGCCACCATTGGCCCCAACGCGGCCCGCAAATCGCTGCGCTGGCGGTCGTTGAGCGACGGGAAGACCAGATCGCGGCCAAGCGCGCTGTCAGCGGCCAGACTGGCCTCGCCACCCGAGCAACTGATGGTCGCGATCGTGTTCGAGGGCAGCCAGCCCGTCACATGCAGCAGCTTCAGCGTTTCCAGAAACGCGGGCAGGCTGTTCAGACGCGGGATGCCCAAACGCGCCAGCAAGGCCTGTGCCCCTGCATCTCCTCCCGCCAGCGAAGCGGTATGAGAGACGGTGGCGGCACGCGCCTGGGCCGATTTGCCAACCTTGAGCGCTACCACCGGCTTGCCCAATTCTTCCGCGCGTGCCGCCATCGCCTCGAACGCGCGCAGATCGCCGAAACCTTCGATATGCAGGCCCAGCGCGGTTACCCGGTCGTCCTGCAGCAAAGCCGTGGCAATCTCGGCCAATCCGGTCTGCGCCTGATTGCCCGCCGTGACCATATAGGCCAGCGGCAACCCGCGTTTCTGCATGGTCAGGTTGATGGCGATGTTCGAACTTTGGGTCAGGATGGCAACGCCCTGCTCAACCGGTTGCATCCCGTGCTGGTCGGGCCAGATCGCCACGCGGTCCAGCGCATTGACGAAACCATAGCAATTCGGCCCGAGGATCGGCATGCCCGCCGCCGCCGCAACCAGCGCCGATTGCAGATCGGAGCCCGACTGATCTTGGGCCATCGCTTCGGTAAAGCCCGAGGCGAAACAGATAGCGCCCCCTGCATCCCCCGCGCTGAGGGTCCGCACGACGTCAATCGTTGCATGGCGATTGACGCCGACAAAGGCTGAATCAATCGGACCGGGGCAGTCCTCGATCCGGCGATAGGAGGGCAGACCTGCGATTTCTTTGCCCGCGGGATGCACGGGAAAGATCGCACCCTCGAACCCGATCTGGCGAGCGGCCTCAATGATCGACGCGCACCACGCGCCGCCGCCGATCACCGCGATCGACGATGGGTTGAGCAAACGTGACAGATCGCGCGCCATTTCGGTCCCTAGCGCCGGTCGAGGTGACCCAGATCGCGCTCTGGCGCAATCCTGTCACGCAGGCGGGATTTCAGCTCGCGGGCATCCGGAAAACCGCCATCGCGCTTGCGCTCCCACAACAGATGGTCATCGACGTGGATTTCGAACACACCGCCCGAGGCATCGGGGATCAGCGTGACCGAGCCCAGATCGCTGCCAAAGGTCGAAAGCAGTTCCTGCGCCATCCAGGAGGCACGCAGCATCCAGTTACAGCCGGTGCAATAGGTGATGCGGATATTTGGTTTGCTCATTATGCCCCCAGAGGCCGCAACAGATCGCGGCTGATAATGTGGCGTTGGATTTCCGAGGTACCGTCCCAGATCCGCTCGACCCGGGCATCGCGCCAGAACCGCTCGATCGGGAAATCATCCATTAGCCCCATGCCACCAAAGATCTGCAAGGTGGTGTCGGTCACCCGCGCCAGCGCCTCGGAGGCATAAAGCTTGGCCGAGGCGATTTCCCGGTTTGAGGGCAGACCCTGATCCAACCGCCAAGCGGCGGCAAGCGTCAGCCAGTCGGCGGCATCGATTTCAGTGATCATGTCGGCGATCTGGAAACTCACGCCCTGGAACTTGCCTATGGGCTGGCCGAACTGCTTGCGCTCAGCGGCGTAGTTCAGCGCATAATCGAAACACCGCCGCGCTCGGCCCACGCTGAAGGCCGCGACCGTCAATCGTGTTGCATAGAGCCACTCATTCATCACCGCAAAGCCACCATCGACCTCGCCCAGAACCTGTGCATCCGGGAGGCGGCAATTGTCGAAATAGAGGATGTAGTTCTTGTAACCCTTGTGGCTGACCGAATTGTAGCCTTCGCGCACCTCGAACCCCGGCGTGCCGCGATCCACGAGGAAGGTCGTGATCCGCTTCTTCGGCCCTTTCGGTGTCTCGTCCACCCCGGTGGCGATGAACACAATGAAGAAATCCGCGTGTTCCGCGCCGGAAATGAAGTGTTTCGAGCCATTGATGATCCAATCCCCGCCATCGCGCTGCGCCTGACATTTCATACCGCGCACATCCGAGCCCGCATCAGGCTCGGTCATCGCCAATGCGTCCATCCGCTCGCCCCGCACCGCGGGCAGCAGGTAGCGGTCGCGCTGTTCATCGTTGCAAGCCATCAGGATGTTCTGGGGACGACCGAAGAAATGCGTCAGCGCCATCGACCCGCGTCCAAGCTCGCGTTCGACCAGCGTGAATTCCAGATGGCTCAAGCCCGCGCCGCCGACTTCTTCGGGGAAGTTGCAGGCATAAAAGCCAAGGTCGATGACCTTTTGCTTGATCGCTTCGCCTAGTTCCTGCGGCACCTGCCCGGTAAGCTCGACCTCGGCCTCATGCGGATAGATCTCGTTTTCCACAAAACTGCGGACGGTCGAGACGATCATCTCCTGTTCGTCACTCAGGCCAAACTGCATAGCGCGCTCCGAAAATCCGTTTCGGGGATAGTCGCGCGTCTTGCGGCCAACATCATGCATAGTTAGACGTCTATCATGCAGGAATGGCAAAAATCATCGACGCGTTGTCAATCTTTCGGCGTTCTGCTGTTTAATGGCTTCTCCAACCATTGCCTAGCCAACAGTATCGAGCCGTTGCGCGCAGCGAACATGCTGTCGGGCAAGACGCTCTATGAATGGCGGTTCCTGTCGCTGGATGCCGGTCCGGTCACCTCGTCCAGCGGGCTGCGCGTCGCGCCGCACGCGCGGTTGAGCGATGAGGGTGGCGATATGCTGATGGTGATGCCGTCTTATGGGTTTCGGAACTATCTGAACTGGCGCATCGGTGCCGCCCTGCGCAGCGCCGCAGGCCGGTTTTCCGTGCTGGCCGGTCTGGACACAGGCAGCTGGCTTATGGCCGAGGCAGGCCTGCTGACCGGCCTCAAAGCCACCATTCACTGGGAAGAACTCACCGGTTTTGCCGAGCGGTTTCCGGAAACCGAGGTGCTGCGCGAGCGCTTCGTGATCGATGACAACCGCATCACCTGTTCCGGCGCGATGGCGGCGTTTGATCTGGTCATGCATCTGATCGGGCGCGATCACGGACAGGCGCTGGCGCTGGAAGTGGCGCAACTGTTCATGACGCGCGACTCGGCGCGCTCTCATGCCAGCAGCGGCACAAGCGCGCCGGTGAACCGGGCGTTGGCCGCGATGCAGGCCAACCTGGAACAGCCCTTGGCGATCCCCAACATCGCCACGCAGGCGCGACTGACGCAGAAAGCACTAGAGGCGCGCATGAAAGCTGAGCTGGGCGCGGGCCCCGCACGAGTCTATCGTCGGATGCGATTGAATCTGGCGCGCAAACTGGTCAGCGAGACCGATCTGCCCGTATCCGAGATTGCCATACGCGCGGGTTATGAGAATGCCAGTGCAATGACACGGGCCTTTGGCGACGAGTTCGGTCAATCACCAAGCGAAATGCGCAAAAAAAGGCTCTAATAAGGGTATTTATCCAAACATCCGTTTCTTGCGGGCGCGGGTCTCGGCGGTGGCCTCGGTCGAGCCATCGTGGAAAGTGCCGAACCAGCGATCCCAGGGCATTTCCTGATTGCCGTAGTTGCACTCGTAATACCGGTGATGCAGTTGATGATAGAACGTGCCCAGCGCCAGCCTGCGTTTGTCCCTGATCAGCAGGTCTTCATAGCCCGTATGGGTCATCGCTGCGCCCGGCCCCTGAAACACGATATGGAAATAGAGGTGGATGGGGTGGCTTGGCACGATCCAGTGGATGCAAAGCGACGATAGATAGAGCAGATGCTCAACCGGATGCATCGAAAATCCCGACCACGGGCCGATATTGACGTTGCGGTGATGCAGGCTGTGGACCCTGCGGTAGAGGAAGGGCTGATGCAGCAGCCGGTGCACCCAGTAGAAATGAAAGGCCGACCAGATCGGCAGCAGGATCAGCCACAGCACGAACCAGATCGGATGTTCGGTAAAACTGATGACAGGCGCATAGCCATTTGCCATCAGCCACATGGTCACGACCTGTAAGCCGGTCAGTTGCAGCACGCCTGATCCGAGCGACCAGAACATATTGTCATGCACCTGATCGTTGAAGTCCCACAGCTTGTTCCTGGTCCCCATGTCGCGACGCTCGAACTTGAGCTTTTTGCCCTGTGCCCTGCGCATGTAGAAATACCAGTGCAGCCCACCCGCGACGGCAAAGATCATCGCGAGGTTCACCAGCCAGACCTGAAAAATCCAGCCAAAGGCAAAGCTGCGCGCGGTCTCGAGCGAAGGATAGAAAAAAGCCCAGAGCGCGATGGCCAGGGCCAGCATCAGCACCCGCTCGCTCAGCGTCAGCCAGTTCTTGACCAGCCAACGCGCCAGAAAGCTCGGATCAGACGGCCAGCGAAAGATCGAGGGGTTTTGCAGCGGCAAGTCGGGATGGTAGTTCCACTCGCGACTCATCTCTTCCTGCTGAGGCGTGCCCGTCATGGTGGTCAACTCGCGTAGGTGGAGCTTTCGCTATCAAGGATGGCTTTGATCTCGCGCAGATGCGCTTCGGCCTGATCGGGATAATCCTCCAGCTCTTTCGCGGTCTTCTCGGCAATCTCGTCGGACAGCACCCGCAGCGTCTGCCCGGTCTGCAGCGCGCGGATATAGGTCTCGGCCGCGCGTTCGAAATAATAGAGCCTGTTAAAGGCGTCCGCTACGTCCCGACCGATTACCAGCACACCGTGATTGCCCATGATCATGACCTGCTTTTTCGGATCGCCAAGCATCGAGGCACAACGTTCGCCCTCGCTCTCAAAAGCCAACCCGCCAAATTCCTCATCCACCACATAGCGGTTGTAGAAGGTCGCCGTGTTCTGATCGATTGGGGGCAAGGTGCTGTCGGCCAGCGAGGCCAGCACGGTGGCAAAGATCGAATGCACATGCATCACGCAGCGCGCATGCGGGCAGTGACGGTGGATCGAGCCATGCAGACCCCAGGCGGTCGGGTCCGGCGCTCCGGGCATCTCCATCGTTTCTGTGTCATTGGCATCCAGCAGCAGCAGGTCCGAGGCGCGGATGCGGTCGAAATGCATCTGGTTAGGGTTCATCAGGAACTGCGTGCCGTCCTCGTTCACCGCAAGGCTGAAATGGTTGGCCACACCTTCATGCATGTCCAGCCGCACGGTCCAGCGGAACGCGGCGGCCAGATCCACACGCCCGGCCCAGTGATCCATGTTTGGTCGCAGATTGGTAACGCTCATGGCAGCTCTCCCTGTGTTGTCAGAAAGCCTGACCGCGGCGCGCAGATTTGACCAACGAAAAAATCGAGCCTATTGCAGTAGTAAAACTTATGGCAGGGTTATGCGATGAAGAACGCCCTCCCTCCGCTCGGCTGGCTGCGCACCTTCGAGGCTGCGGCGCGACATCTGTCTTTTACCGGTGCCGCGCGCGATCTGAACATGACACAAAGTGCGGTCAGCCAGCAGATCAAGTCGCTGGAAGGGTATCTGGGCCAGCCCCTGTTTCACCGCAGACCCCGCGCGCTGGAACTGACTGAGGCGGGGATCACCTATCTGCCGGTGGTGCGCGAAGCGTTTCGCACGCTGCTACAGGGGACCCGCGCGGTGACCGGCGATCAGCGCAACACAGTGCAGGTGCAAAGCAACATCACCTTCGCGGCCAACTGGCTGGCGCCGCGCCTGCCCCGATTTCAGACCCGGCACCCCGATATCCGGCTGACCATCTCGACTGAGCTGTGGGAGCCTCGCGAGATGGCCGAGGGGGCCTCGGTCGAAATCCGCTATTCCCTGCGCCCCGCCGATACCGTGCGCACCGAGTTGCTGCGCACTGATCACTACTACCCTGTCTGCGCGCCGGGTTATCAGGTGACGCTGGGCACGCTGGCCGATCAGCCGCTCTATGATTGCTCGAACCTTTTGTCGAACTGGGCAAACTGGGCTGAGGCGTGCGGCCTTCATTGGCCCGACCCGCCCATCACCTATTCCACCACCTATCTGGTCAGCTTGTCGGTTGCCATGGCGGGCGGCGGCCTGTGCCTGGCCCATGACACGATTGCCCGGCACCTGATCGAAGACGGCCGCCTTGTTGCCCCTTTTGGACATCGCGAAGCGATGCCAGAGGCCTACTACCTGCTGCTCTCACCCCAAGCCGAGCAGACACCGGGTGCGGTTGCCTTTGCCGACTGGCTCCGTAACGAAATAATCGAAGATGGGGCAACCCAGACCTGAGCACCGCCGCAGGCTGGCGTAGAACCATTTTGGATGCATTACATGGCGTTGAATCTGGAAATTACGAACACCCAATTCCTTCTCACGCGTACAAAAAAGAACGCAGAGAGAACACATAACAACTTGAAATGATTCCAAAACCGAGTCACGATCTTGTTTGAGGCCCATCGGCACCTACTACATCTGCTCTACTGAGCAGAGGAAGGAGGTGATCGCATGAGCAAGTGCAAGACCGTGAAACGGACTGTACGACCGGGCAAGAAACCGGGACCCAAAACGGTTCCAGTGAAGCCACATCGACGCTCTAAGCCCAAGAAGGGCTGCTAGGTTGGCGCTTAGCTAAGAAACGCCGATGGGCCTCATCTTATTGAGTCAGAACTTATTCAGTTTATCAAGCTATTTCGGCCGACTCGGAACCCAGGCATATCCGTTCTCACACAGGATATAGGCCTCGCGCAGCCCATGCGGTTTGTCGGTGGCTTGTTGCAGAACCATCGCGCCCAGCACCTCGGCACGTGCGGCGGCCGCATCGGGGTCGGTGTCATATAGGCGGATTTCCACACCCGCACCGCGTGGCGGCGACTCGGGCAAAAGCCCCAGAAGCGGGTTGGAATGGTAGGTGCCATCACTATGCAGCTGAAACACCTGATCCCCGTAGGTGACGATGGCAAAATCGGCCGTCATCTGATGGGCCGTCATGTTAAAAACAGCCTCTAAAAAGGCGCATTCGGCCTTTACGTCACGCACCAGCAGGTTCAACCCAATGCCGCGCAACGCACGCCCGAACCCATCCGCATCTATCTTGTCATAGTCCATGGGCACAGCTTCCGTACGCTACACCTGCTGGTCAAGCACGATCTGATGCGGTGAAACTTTGATGACGCGGCCCGTGCGGGGTTGCGTAGCTGCGGGCTTTGAGAAAGTGTAAGCCATGAAGACCCACCTTGCCGCCCCTTCTTGTGTCCGAGCGATAGATGCACCTGGGCACGCCGCCTCTGCCGCGTCGGTGGGGAAGCAGCCCTTGGCAGGCGCGTCAAAGACCCCCTGAAAGCGACCAGATGACAAGAACAATAACACCGGACGCCCCGGAGCCCGAAGAATTCACCGACCCCGCCGCCGCCGTTCAGCGGCTGGAAGAGCTCTATGATCAGGCAACGGGGTTCCTCTGTGACCGCTTTGCCGAAGTGATGCGCCATGGCGCTACGGGTATGCATCACCGCGCCTTCTACCCCGAAATCCGGATCAAAACCCGCAGCTACGCGCAAGTCGACAGTCGGCTCAGCTATGGCCATGTCTCGCACCCCGGAATGCATGCGACGACGATCACCCGGCCCGACCTGTTCCGCTCTTACCTGACGCAACAGATCGGGTTGCTGATCCGCAACCACGGGCAACCTGTGACAATCGGCTGCTCGGACACGCCAATGCCGGTACATTTTGCCGTGGCCAACCGCTCTGACATGATGGTGCCGCAGGAAGGCGCGGCGGGGTTTACCCTGCGCGACGTGTTCGATGTGCCCGATCTGGCAACCACCAATGATGATATCGTCAACGGCACCTATACCGCACCGGATGACACCGGACCTCTGGCGCTGTTCACCGCGCAGCGGGTCGATTATTCACTGGCGCGGCTGTCCCATTACACCGCAACCAATCCCGAGCATTTCCAGAACCATGTTCTGTTCACCAACTACCAGTTCTACGTGTCCGAATTCGAGACCTATGCAAGGGCCCAGCTTGCCGATCCCGATAGCGGCTATACCAGTTTCGTCAGCACCGGGAATGTCGAGATCACGCAGGCAGACGCTCCGCTGGAGCAGGTGCTGAAACTGCCGCAAATGCCGACCTATCACCTGAAACGCCCTGACGGGGCGGGCATCACGCTGGTCAATATCGGCGTCGGACCATCCAACGCCAAAACCGCCACCGATCACATCGCCGTGCTGCGTCCGCATGCCTGGCTGATGGTCGGCCATTGTGCGGGGCTGCGCAACACGCAGGCATTGGGGGATTTCGTGCTGGCCCATGGGTATCTGCGTGAGGATCACGTGCTGGATGACGACCTGCCGGTCTGGATGCCGATCCCCGCCCTGGCCGAGATTCAGATCGCGCTGGAACAGGCGGTGGAGCAGATTACCCAACTGGAAGGCTATGACCTGAAACGCATCATGCGCACCGGCACTGTGGCCACCATCGACAACCGCAACTGGGAACTGCGCGATCAGTCCGGCCCGGTGCATCGGTTGAGCCAGTCACGTGCCATCGCGCTGGATATGGAAAGCGCCACCATAGCTGCAAACGGCTACCGCTTCCGGGTGCCCTATGGCACGCTGCTCTGTGTCTCCGACAAGCCGCTGCATGGCGAGTTGAAGCTGCCCGGCATGGCGTCAGAGTTCTATACGACCCAGGTTCAGCGCCATCTTGCGATCGGAATCCGAGCCATGGAAATGCTGCGCGGGATGCCGCTAGAGCGTTTACACAGCCGGAAATTGCGCTCATTTGACGAAACGGCCTTTCTGTGATGCAAAAAAACCCCAGAAATCGCCTATTTTTATGGTTTTCCACGCTACTATTCGTTGTGTTGTCCTACTAGATGCCGTTATTGTTACGCAGTGAGGCCCAAGCGTTCGGGCACTGTAAGGAGACCAAGAAATGGCAAAGCCTATGACCAAAACCCAGCTCGTCACAGCACTTGCTGAAGAAATGGGTACTGACAAGAAATCCGCCGGCGCCGCGCTGGAGGCTATCACCGGCCTGATCACCCGCGAAGTGTCGGGCGGTGGCGCCGTGACCCTGCCGGGCGTTGGCAAAATCTACTGCCGCGAACGCCCCGAGCGTCAGGTCCGCAACCCGGCCACCGGTGAGACCTTCACCAAGGAAGCCGACAAGGTTGTCAAAATGACCATCGCAAAAGCGCTGAAAGACAGCGTGAACGGCTGATATCCGACAGCACGTGCTATCGAGGGCTGCCATCCGGCGGCCCTTTTTCTTTGGAGTGGCTAGAGACTAATCCCCAGCAAAACAGCCTGTCCGCCGTTGTTTGCGGGGAGCGTTCATCCGACGAGCAGATTTTAATGGTAGCAAGTTTGCCCATCGTCAGGGGCTTTGGGACAGATGCGTTCCGTTCGCCATCGGTTCGAGCCCCGGGGACAGCCCGGTCAATGAGACCCTGAGCGTGACCCGGCCAACGGTGACTTTCGTAATCAGCAGCGCAATACCGTCCTCGCTGGAATCAATTCACCGCAAATTCCTACCGATACGCACATTCTGATGCGTCCAACCTCGGGGACGAATTTACCACTGAAATGGCAAGCTGAATCCTGCGAGACAACACTTTGCGCGTCACGTCGGATAGTTTGGCAATACCTTCAAGGTGCGCGCGCATCCTCGCGGTTACGCACGCACGCGTATTGCGCATAGCTGTGCATCAGCGGCTTATGGGTCACGTTGAACTCGACCATATCGCAGAGCGCCATGGCCAAGTTATCGCGAGGTGTGACGTGAAACCGGCCGAGCCAATTGCGGAGCCGTTTGTCGAACCAATGCGGCATCTGCGATTGGTCGCCGAAATCTACTATATGCAGTTCGCCACAAGGCGAAAGATGACTTACGGCCTCTCTGATTGCGGACTGCCAGAGCGGCATCATCGAGATGCAGTATGACATCAAGATGCGGTCAAACTTGGCGCATCCGAACAGTTTTGATGGATCTAAGTCACAAGCATCCCCTTGTGCCAGCATGGCCCGATCGCCCAGCTTCGCTCGGGCAGACCGCAACATTTCTGACGAGATATCAAGCCCATAGAGATTCCTGCCAGGGTAACGTGCATCAATCTGATCCAGATTGCGACCAGTCCCGCAAGCGACCTCTAAAATATGGGCGTCGGCAGGGGGTTGGAGCTGATCCAGGGCGTAATCACGACCAAGCAGGTAGTATTTTCGAGTCGCATCATAGACGAACCGTTGCCTGCGATAGACCCGGTTCATCAGAACGCTATGCGTGTCTGCCATCGGGCCTACCCCTTGAACTGATAGACATGGAAGCCGCCGTAAATCGCGGAGCGGTCGTTACGGAATCCCCGGTCCGAGGCATCAGCCTGATATGACCAACGTGAAAGGATCGCGTCATTTACACGACCAGGAAGAATATCGCTGCTGCCGCCATTACGGAAAATGACCCGGGCATCCTGCGCCGCTGTACGCGTGATTTCAGACCATAACGCGTTCAATTGGTCATCATTCATCCAGTCCTGCGCATCGAGCAGAACATAGCCATGCCTTGAGGCGCTCGGTTGCTCCGTGAGAAGGTCCGTCAGTGACCGGTTCAGAACCGTCACGCGCGCCGCATTTGCACGTACCGTCTGAAAATTCTCGGGCGCCAGGTAAGGTGGCACGGCAGGGTTTTCGACAGGTTCGTATCCGCGATAAGCCGCTTGCCATGCAAAATAGTTGTCATGGATGGGAAAGTCACAAAACAGCTTGCGTGTGCGCTCTTTAAGGATCGCAACAATGTCACCATCCGCATCTGCTGCAAGTTTGTCATATTGCGCAGGCGGAATGCCCAACCCGAATAATGATGCCCGACGGGTGGCCAAAAACCTGACCAGCGGGCGGTCATACAAAGGGGCAATCTGGGTCTCGAAAAAGTCCGCCTGATCTGCACGCGATTGCGCGGCGAGCAGAGGGGTAAAATCCACGCCTGCCATTCTGGCGACAAAGTGGACCACGCCAAGAAAGCGACCGAGAGCACCGTGATGGTATAGACCTTGCGCCAAAATGCGCTTGCGCGGCCCTGTCAGGGTTCGAGCATTCCAATAGCTGCGCGTCTTATCGTCCAGATATGGTGCGATATATGTGTCAAACACCGCGATGTTTGCCGCTGTGTCGCCCCGGCCCAGCAACGCAAACAGGGTAGCGTGATCCGGTACATGTTGGACCGCAGCAAGCTTTAGCTTGTTCAGCATCACATGAGCGGGCGACAAATCCACAGCCGTAATGGATGCGGGATGCTGCGTGAGATAAGACAGCATGTTGCAGCCGCCGGACGCGATGCACACGATATTGCTGTCGCGCCGTATCTTAAGCGCCTCCATGTCGACGACTGGATCTTCCCAAATCTGTGTATAAACCAGCCCGTGAAACAGGCGGGCAAAGGCGCGCTCCAGCATCCCTTCGCGCGTCATGGTTGCGTTTTGGTTGACAGCTGCGCTCAGCTGCTCGGTGACAGATGCCATGTCTCTATCCTGCTCAGGTATCCAACTTTTCAAGGTGTCTGCGGGACTTGAAGCGCTGTTTGCCGCCCACCGTGGCCGCCGCTCTTTCCTCCCAGTCGATCAATTGCATTTCGCCTGTGGGGTGCTCGGCTATCGCCGTGCAGCTTTCGACCCAATCGCCGGTGTTGATATAGGAGATGCCGTTTACCTGGCGGATGTTGGCATGATGGATATGGCCACAAATCACACCATCATACCCGCCACGTTTTGCCTCTTCTGCCAGGACGTGCTCGTACTGACCAATAAAGTTGACTGCCGACTTGACCTGCTGTTTCGCCCATTTCGACAAGGACCAATATTGGCCACCCCACAATGACTTGACCCAATTGATCTTGGGGTTGAGCCAAATCAGAAAGTCATAGGCCGTGTCGCCAAAATGGGCGAGCCGCTTGGCATTCATCACCACCACATCAAACTGATCGCCGTGGGTGACCAGATATCGTTTTCCATCCATCCCGGTGAAATCGGCGGACTGCATGACCTCAATCCCGCCAAAATGTGTACCCAGATAGTTTCGCATCACTTCATCATGATTGCCGGGTACGAAGATGATCCGGGTTCCTCGCCGCGCTTTATCAAGCAACGTTTGAACAACGTTGTTATGGGTTTGCGGCCAGTGCCAGCCCCGTTTTTTGATGGCCCATCCGTCAAAGATGTCGCCAACAAGGTAGATGGTGCCCGCGTCGTGACTGCGCAGAAATGAAACAAGCAAATCCGCACGACACCCTCGTGTGCCCAGGTGAATGTCCGAAAGGAAGAGGGTTCTGAACAGCATCTGCCACCAACCACAGGTCAATTTGCCCTCGGATTAATCAGGTCGTGTGACAACTGCGTGACCCTCCCCCAAGCAGGGTGTTGTTCGATGGGCTACATCGGAACAGTAGTCTGCCTTTTGAGATTTTTGCTGATCCGACGACGTCAACAAGAGGCTTAAGATTGTTTGCAATCGCACAATGGCCCTTCGAGGCCAGTGGGAGCGTCTACATCTTCAAAACCGTATTTCGCCCTTACCGGTCGGCCACTACCCATGCACATTTTTGTCATTTTTTTGCAATAAATTTGTCAAAAATATGAAGCCTGACCCTCAGAAAGTGATGCAACGTTCCGGCTGGTTGTCGTCCGGCAATCCGAACGTTCCACCAGAACAGAAGATTTGTTTCTTGGCTTTGAAAGGCACCGCTATGAATGCGCTGATCAGTGAATTCCAACCGAACCCGGCTGGTTCCGACCCCTCAACTCAGACTATCGAACTTTTTGGCCCCGCAGGTGAGGCTTTCTCTGCGTGGCTTCTAAGTGTTGAGAGCGACGAGGGCGGTTCGGCGGGAACTGTTGATCGCGCATTCCAAGTCAACGGCACTTTCGATGCATCGGGTTTGCTGACGGTCGAGGTTCCAGATCTGGAAAACCCCAGCTTTACCTATGTTTTGGTTGATAATTTCATCGGGTCCGTCGGCGATGATTTTGACACCAACGATGATGGTGTTCTGGATGTTGATCTATCGCTTCTGGGCGTTACCGAGGTATTTGATGCTGTCGGAATCCCGGACGCTGAATCAGACGAGAGCTACGTCTATGGCGCACAGCTGGGCGGGGTTGACTTTAGTTTCACAGGCGCGGAACCGGAACGTGTTTTCCGCAGCGGATCGGACGGGGATTTCTACGCCGTCAACGTGATCGGTGACACCGAAGTGTTCGATACCAATGGCAACTCGATCAGCGTAACCGAATTCTCCGAAAACCCGGCTGATGCGACGAATTTCGGTGAGGTTAACGCCTCCCTTATTGTTCCGGCAGCAGCCTTTACGCTGGAACTTCTGCATTTTGCGGATCAGGAAGCCAACGCTGCGACGATAGACAATATCGACAACCTGTCCGGTGTGTTGAATGCGCTTCGCGCCGAGGATTTGGGTGGCGATGGCATGGCCGACAATACCCTGACGCTGTCGTCGGGTGACGCGATTATTCCGGGTCTGTTCTTCGATGCGTCCGAGGCCGTCTTCGGGTCACAGGGTATCGCGGATATCCAGATCCAGAACGAGCTGGGCGTGCAGGCCATTGCATTGGGCAACCACGAATTCGATCTGGGCACCGGACTTCTGGCTGGTCTGATCGACGGTTCAGCAATCGGCGATTTTTCGGCCCTGACAACAGGTACGGCACTTGACGGCCTCGACTTCACCGGTGCGGCGTTCCCATATCTTTCGGCGAACCTGGATTTCTCGACCGATCCGAATCTGGCGCCGCTGGAAACGGCTGGCGGTCAGGACACCGCGACACTGAGCAATGTCGTGACATCATCCAGCGTGTCGGATGTGAATGGCGAACTCATTGGCATTGTTGGCGCGACGGTCCCGACAATCCGGTCGATCTCCAGCCCCGGCGACGATCTGGGGATCTTGCCGGACTGGGCCAGTGGCAGCCCGACAAGTGAAGAACTGGATGCGCTTGCCGCAATTCTGCAGGCAGAAGTTGACCAGTTGCTTAGTGACAATCCGACCATGGATAAGGTTGTGCTGTTGTCGCATATGCAGCAAATCTCGATCGAGCAGGAGCTTGCTGCGCGGCTGGAGAGTGTTGATATCATCGTTGCGGGCGGCTCGAACACCCGCCTCTTTGACGACAATGATCGCATCCGTGACGGTGACAGCGATCAGGGTCAGTACCCGCAGTTCATCACCAATGCCGGTGGCACCACCACTGCGGTTGTCAACACGGACGGAAACTACAAATATGTCGGGCGGCTGGTCATCGACTTTGACGCGGATGGCAACATCATTCCGACCAGCTATGACGCAGATGTCTCGGGCGCTTATGCAACCGATGATCAGGGTGTTGCGGACCTGAACGCCGAAGGACTGATCGATCCGGAAATCGATGCGATCACTGATGCGATCCAGGCACAGATCGTCGCAACCGAAAGCAATGTGTTTGGTGTCTCGAACGTGTTTCTGAACGGCAACCGCTCAGGCACCTTCGCGGCGGACGATCCGGATGGCGTGCGCACCCAGGAGACGAACCTGGGTAACCTGACTGCCGATGCAAATCTGGAATATGCCAAGAGTTTTGACGACACCGTTGTCATCTCGATCAAAAACGGCGGCGGCATCCGCGCCAATATTGGCGAGATCGTTGTTCCAGCCGGCGGCACCGAGGCGGTGCGTCAACCGAACTCTGCAGTGCTTGATGAAAATGGTGTCGAGGTGAAGCCGGAAGGCGGGATCAGCCAGAACGATATCGCGACGACGCTTGCATTCAACAACGGGCTGACCCTGCTCGACATTACCGCGCAAGAGCTGAAGGACTTCCTCGAAGGCGCGGTCTCGGCGTTGCCAACGGGTGTTTCGGGCGGCTTCCCTCAGATCTCGGGGCTCAAATTCTCGTTTGATGAAACGCAGACCGCGCAGACTTATGATGTCGATGGCAACATTCTGGTCGCTGGTGAGCGTGTGGTTAATGCCGGTATCTTCGATGAGAATGACGACCTCATCGCCGAGGTCGTGCGCGACGGAGAGGTCGTTGGCGACGACTCTGATACCTTCCGCGTTGTGACGCTCAACTTCCTTGCAAATTCGGGTGACGAGGTCCTGTCAAACCTGTCAAATCCGAACCGGGTGGATCTGATCGATCTGGATGCAGACGGTGTCGATGATGAAAACTTCACCGGTGACGCGATATTTGCAGCCGATGGCAGCGAACAGGATGCCCTGGCCGAGTATCTCGATGACAATTTCGGCGATGCGGACAACGCCTTTGATCAGGCCGATGTCGGCCCGGAAGGGGATCTGCGAATCCAGAACCTGACCTTTACCGAAGACACCATCTTTGAAGATGAGTCTGAGCCAGCACCGGAAGCGACCGGCGAGGTGGTTTTTGAACAGGTCGCCATCTTCCAGGGCGAAGGCGAAGAACCCGGCGACGGAGACGGCGCCGCAGAGTCCGTCGCCCATGACGGCGGCAAACTCTATGTGACCAATGGCGCCCAGGATCGGATAGACATCTTCACCATCCCCGACGAAGTGGGCGCTGTAACCGATCTGGTCGAAACCATCGATCTGAGCGGGCTCGAAGGCTATGACGGCGTCCAGTCCGTGGCGGTTCGCAACGGCGTTGTCGCGGTTGCGATTTCGGTCGCGGCGGTGGAAGAGACCGTGTTTGGCCAGACGAGTATGCTGGCGCAGCCGGGTTTTGTCGCGCTGTTTGATGCTGAAAGCCTTGATCTGCTGTCAACGGTCGAGGTCGGCAACCTGCCCGATCAGTTAACCTTCAACGCAGACGGCACGCAGCTGCTGGTTGCTGGCGAAGGTGAAAAGAACGATGACAGCGACAACGACAACAACCCGCTGGGCACTGTTGCGGTAATCGATACCACCGATCCGACTGCACCAAGCGCCGAAATTCTGGACTTCACGCAGTTCAATGGTCTGGAAGATCTGGCTCGCGATGCCGGTATCCGCATTCAGGACGGCGTCAGCTTTGCCGAGGATGTCGAGCCGGAATACATCGCGATCAGCCCTGACGGCAGCACGGCCTTTGTTTCGCTGCAGGAAAACAATGCCATCGCCAAGATCGATCTGGTGTCCAATGAGGTCGTTGATATCTTCTCTCTGGGCAGGGTCGATTTCAGCAGCGAAAGCGCGCTGGATGCCGACGACAATGGTAAGATCAACATCACCAACTTCGACAATCTGGTCGGGTTCCGAATGGCAGATGCGATCACCTCGTTCGAGGTGAACGGTCAAACCTTCATCGCCACGGCGAACGAAGGCGACAGCCGCGACTTTGACGAAGATCGCGTGGGTGATCTGGCCGAAGCTGGCCTGATCGACCCCAGCGTCGACATCACCGGGCTGGAGCGTCTGGAGGTTTCGACCATCGATGGTGACACGGATGGCGATGGTGACATCGACGTGCTGCACACCTTCTCGTCGCGGTCCTTCTCGATCTTTGATGCGGATGGCAATCTGGTCTTTGACTCCGGGTCTCAGTTCGAACAGATCATCGCCGATCTGGCGCCCGAGCGGTTCAACGACGACGACGGCGACGATGGCGAGGATCGCTCAGACGCCAAAGGGCCCGAGCCCGAAGCCATCGCTGTCGGTGAAGTCGGCGGCCGCCTCTATGCATTCATCGGGCTGGAGCGGGACAGCGGCATCATGATCTACGACATCTCGGAGCCGGAGAATGCGTTCTTCGTGAATTACATCCCGCCACTGCATGTGGACAATGCGGCTGAGGGTGAACCGGCGCTGCACTCACCCGAGGTGATCGCCTTCATCTCGGAAGACGAAAGCGGCACGGGCAATGCCCAGATTGCGGTTTCCTACGAAGTCTCTGGCACCACGGCTGTCTATGATCTGACCTCGATTAACCCGATCGTCACGATTATGGATATTCAGGGCGAAGGCCATATTTCGGAGTTCGAGGGCCGCACCGTCACAACCACCGGTATCGTCACCGCAGTCGATACCAACGGCTACTACCTGCAGGACGCAGAAGGTGACGGCAATGACGCCACCTCGGACGGTATCTTCATCTTCACCGGCGCGGCCCCGACCGTTGCCGTGGGGGATGAGGTCACCGTTTCGGGCGATGTGTCCGAGTTCATCCCCGGCGGTGCCGGAACCGGCAACCTGTCGATCACGCAGATCAGCGCCAATACCGAAGAGGTTCTGTCCTCGGGTAATACAGTGGAAGCTCTGGTGCTGGGGGCAAACGGACGTCCGATCCCGACCGAGGTTGTGATTTCCGAAGATGAAACACCTGTGAACCTTCAGGACGACCCCGGTACGTTCAATCCCGAAACCGACGGCATCGACTTCTATGAGAGCCTCGAAGGTATGCTGGTCACGGTGGACAACCCGCTTGCCATTTCGGCCACAAACCGGTTCGGCGAGAGTTGGGTTGTTGCGGATGATGGTGTCAACACCACTCCGGGTCTGAACGACCGTGGCGGTCTTAACCTGAACGCCAATGCGGATGGTTTGGGTGATCTCAACCCCGAACGGATCCAGATCCAGTACGACAGCGGCCTGCTGCCGGAAGGCTTCACGGGCCCAGATTTGAATGTCGGCGACGACCTCAGCAACGTCACCGGTGTTGTCGGCTACGGCTTTGGAAACTTCGAGATCAACGTCACCGAAGCGTTCACCGTCGAAGAGGCGACCTCGAACACGGCGGAGGTCACCGAGATAGCGGGATCGGACAGCGAACTGACTGTTGCAACCTACAACGTGCTCAACGTTACCTCGAACGAGGCGGATGGTGATGCGGACCAGATCGCACTGCTGGCGCAGCAGATTGTCAACAATTTGGGCAGCCCGGATATCCTCGCCTTGCAGGAAATCCAGGACAACTCGGGTGTGACGGATGACGGCACTCTGGACGCGGATGAAACGCTTCAGGCCATCGTTGATGCGATCGCGGAAGCGGGTGGTCCGGTCTACAGCTTCCAGAGCGCGGTTGTGGACGAAGACGGTGAAAATGGCGGCGTGCCGGGCGGCAATATCCGCAACGCGTTCCTCTATAACGAAGAGCGGGTTGAGGCGAACAGCTTCCTGACACTGGAGAGCAACGTGCTGACGGATATGGGCGTCACGAACCCCGATGCCTTTGAAGGCTCACGCGATCCGCTTCTGGGCGTCTTCACCTTCAACGATCAGGAAATCACGCTGATCAACAACCACTTCTCGTCCCGCTTCGGCTCGGAACCGGTCTTTGGCGGACCTCAGCCCTTCAATCAGGGCGGTGAGGATGAGCGCGAGGCACAGGCGCTGGCGATTAACGAAGTGGTGGACGGCCTGTTGGCCAACGACCCCGAGGCAAACATCGCGGTATTGGGTGACCTGAACACCTTCGACTTCACCGACGAGTTGACCGAAGACCTGCCGGGTGTCGGTGATGAGATGGTTCTGACCAACCTGATCGGCCAGTTGGAAGGGGACGAAGCCTACACCTTCAACTTCCAGGGCAACTCTCAGGCGCTGGACCACATCTTCGTAACCGACAGTCTGTTGGAAGGCACCAATGTCGACTTTGTTCACGTCAACGTGGACTTCGCAGATGCGGCGTCGGATCACGAACCAATTGTCGCCAGCTTTGCGCTGGAGGCCCCGGAAGAGGTCGAGGGTCAGTTCCTGATCGGAACCCGGCGTCGCGATGAACTGACGGGCGATGACGGCGACGACATCATCCTGGGGTTCAAGGGGCGTGACACGCTGCTCGGCAAAGGGGGGGATGACATCATCTTCGGCGGTCGGGGTCGCGACGAGATCGACGGCGGCGATGGCGATGACATTCTCTCGGGTGGCCGGGGTCGCGATATTATCGCCGGCGGCGCCGGGAATGATGTCATCGACGGTGGCCGTGGCCGCGACACGTTGCTCGGCGGCGAAGGCGACGACACTTTCATCAACGCACAACGCGGTAACAGCTTCGAGTTCGTCGACGATTTCGGTGCCGATGAAATTTTCGGAGACGGCATAGGTCTGGATCAGCTGGTCTTCAAGAATGTCGATGACAACGACATTTCCGTTCAGAACGTTGACGGCGATCTGGTGATTACAGTCGACGGCGCGGAAACATTTGGCGTTGTCACGATCTTCCACACCGAAGAAAACAGCCTGCTGTTTATCTGACGAACACAAACGTGGCCAGCGCGTGGGCGCGCTAGCCACTGCAAATCGGGCGATTACAACAAGCTGTGAGACCTGTTTGGGTTCAGCCAAACAGAAGTTCTGTAGCGAACTCCATTTGCAGGGCCGGTGCGTTTCATAAGCATCGGTCCTTCGATGTTCAGAATTGAAGTATTACCCAACAAAGAGTGAGGTTTAACCAAAACGAAGATGGTCATCACGGGGTATACTTGCAGAACTCCGTCTTGAGGCGTGATTGCCTCTTTCCCCATTGGCTTTGAGCCACGCGAGCGATCTCGGCGGTGCCGAGGGCGGGGAAGCGGTTCATAAGCGCGATGCGGATGTGGATTTCTGCAGTTTGTCGGTCGGGGTCTTTTGCGCTGATACGATCACCGAAAGCCCTGAGGCACCGCAACCACTGCCCGGCAGTGGTTCGCTTGCAAACCATGAAGGGGTCGCCTCGATCCGACTGCGGGCGTGGTAGCTGGTCCATCTTTTGCAGAGCGCACGACCATAGTGCCGTGTGGCGTGCAGGGATTCGTTTCTGACCCGTGCCGCTGGGCAGTCCTCTTTCCAGAGGCGAATCGGAGTGATCGCCGTGTCCTTATATTCGATGATCGCGGCGTGGCATCTGCGGGTGTCCCAGGCCCCGTCCATTGCCCGGCAGGCGATTGCGAAGCAATCTGCCGAAAGGGCGCCGTCGCTCAAGAACTTGATACCGGTGCTGTCCAGCAGCAGGTTGAGCGGCCCATCGGTGCGGCGATAAAGTGCTAGCAAGCAGTTTGGAGCGCATGACAACTGACCTAGCAGCGAACATCCAGCTTGATTGGCCGGTTGTCCAAATGGGCTTGGTGCTTCTCCGGGACCGTCACGGACACCATCCCGCTTGCGTTCGCAAAGTCACCAGTTCCGCCGGTCACGGCCCAATCGTACACTTGCTGGGCTTCACCCGAACGATAGGTATCTGCCGCATCAGCAATTGACGTGGTGGTGGCAACAAAGATGTCCCCGTTTGGAAACGCGAGTGAGCCATCTACCCTCACGTAATGCCCCATATCCTGGTGACCGCCCAAAACGGTTGTGATGACATCAAACGCGCCAACATAAAGCCCGCCCAGGTCTTCCAGGTACCAGTGAGAAATCCGGCGGTCGCCAACACCGGCGCTGGCCGGATTGACCCCGACAAACTCGATTAGAGTATTGCTGAACCTCAGTTCGGTTTGCCCGCACCCGACAAACGACTCGTCAGTTTGAGCAGCCGCACCAATTGGTAGCGCCAGCCCAAACGCACAGATCCAACGGCGTAGGTCTCTCATAACACCCACTCCCTGTATGCAACCCGTTCCCTGCGCGACAAGATTGGAGCGGCACATTGGGCTCAAATGGGGCGCGGATTAAGTTTGAGTTAATATGCACGCCTGAAGCAGAATTGCCGGTCGCATTATCCTTCATGACCCACAGGACGAGACAAAGCAGGTGCTGGACGGTATCAGCCCGGCGGCAAAGGCTTAGTCGCGCAACCCTGAACGTATCAACGCTGATTGACGCCGCACAGCACTTAGAAGGTGAAGAGCTAGCCGAGTACATGCGTTTAGAGCTTCCGACTTTTAACCTGAGGGGTATCCGGCAGCCTTGAAGTAATTCCAGCATTCTTATGGCGAATAGAGATTGCAGATGTCTGAGAGGGCGCTGAACATGTTACTGAATGTTCGGGTCCCGATGCCCCGCAGGTGCGCCTTGAGCTTCGAGAACGCCATCTCAATCGGGTTCAGATCGGGGCCATAGGGTGGCAAGAAGAGAAACCAACAGCCTGCAACTCTCATTGCTTTGGATGCGGCAGCATTCCTGTGAGTGTCGAGATTGTCCAGGATGACCGCTGATCCCGGCGCCAGTTCTGGCACCAGCATCTGTTCGACATAGGCTGCGAAGGCTTCGCCATCCAGAGCACCTTTGATAACCCATGGCGCAACCAAGGCGTCGGCGCTGAGACCCGCGATAAAGGTCTGCGTTCCCCAGGATCCGAAGGGAGCATCCATGACGAGCGGTTCCCAACATCACGACCACCCAGGCTGGCGGGTCAGGTTCGTTTTGACGGAGGTTTCGTCCACTGCCCGACAGGACATTGCGCGGTAATGTCACGAAAGGGAATGAAGGCACCACGCGCTGGCCGCGCCGATACGGCTGGCAGGCGGTGAGTGAGCCAGTCGTAGCGCCGTTTCTTATACCTGAGCGTCGCCGCTCGGTCGCGACCAGCGTGTTCGTCGGGAAAACGATTCACTGGATCGTTTTCTGATCCTCCTCAATTTTATGCGTGAAACCAGGCTTGCACAGGAGTCGGCCAATTGCATCAGAGTGCGCCTTAAGGCCGCTCGTATCGAACAACGCTCTGTCCAACTCAGGCATGGTCATGTCGCCATCCTGCTCAACACGTTCGACAAGAAAGGAGCGATTTAGGCAAGCTTGTCCTTGCCGCGCGGGCGACCTTGGGGCGCGGCTCTTGCTTGCCCAGTGCGTCGGATCGCAAGCCTCCAACGCGCCTGGTCGCGGGCGAAAGCTTCCCGCGCCAGGTCAGCCGCCTCTCCGGTGCAAAAGCCCCTGCGTCGCATGGGTGTATCCATCGCCTTCGAACGGCAGTGCCATGCGGGTGAGCGCATTCTCAAGGTGGAAAGTACCTGATCCATCGGCAGCAACGCCAGTGATTGGGTTTCTGACGATGCTGACGATCAAATCGGAAGTTCCGAGTCAGAAGATGAAGTCGCTAGCGTCAAGTGACCCTTCGGCCACGCCCAAGAACGTCATCGTGTTGTCCTCGCCATCGCCGATCACCGCATCTGCGCTTCCCGAAAGATGGTTGGTCT
>NZ_JAVAMO010000002.1 GCF_030758345.1 Ruegeria discodermiae | reverse complement strand
GGGCGATATGTTTGGCTTTTGACGGCGGTTGGGTGGCAAAATGCGTCGACCGGGCCATCATCGGCCAGGTTGTGATCGTTGGCTGAGGCGCGAAGTATGAAGTTTGCATATCTCATGGAGCCGCCATTCAACTACCTGGACGAAGGTAGAAAAGTCACCGGATGCGATGTTGAGCTTGCACGCGATGCCTTTCGACAGCTTGGATTCGAAACCGTGGAGTTTGTCGAGACTGAGTTCGCTCATTTGCTGCCGGGCCTTGCATGCGGGGACCGGCAGATACCACCGGTCTTTTTGCAACCGACGACCGTCGGCGACATGCCTTGTGCAGCAGGCTGATCTGAGCCTTGCCAGATGGCCTGCTTGTTCGCAAAACAGACGCGGATTGCATACCTGGATACCAAAGCCTTGCACGATCTGACGATCTTAGCATTGCGATCATACGCAACCAGATCCAGTATCAAACAATGGTTGAAGCCGGTGTTGCCCAAGATCGCATCCATGTGTTCGGCACCTATGCGAATGCTGCGCAAGCTGTTCAGGACGGTCGCGTCAACGCATATGCCAGCGTTGCGCGCGCCCATCTTGGCTACTTGCAAAACGGTCGACCCGATCTGGCCTTGGTCGAAGTCTCGCCCCGCGAGAAGCCGCCTGCTCTTGGTTGCTTCGCCTTTGCAAGCGCCGCCACCGATCTTAAGAACAGCGTTGATCGCGTTCTAAACCAGTTCTTTGGCGGAGCAGGGCACCTCAAGTTGATGAGCGAGTTCGGGTTTGAGCTAGATGACATCAATCGTATCCTCTGATTGATCACACCGAGAGATCTGAGGGCATTCGTCAGCGTCGAAGATTTCGGAACGCGGCGCATTGGAACTATCGATGCTAAAAATTCGCTTAAACATGCCCATAACGGTTTGCATATCACGGCGTGATCAGTTCATGTGCGCCAGAGGGTGATGGCAATGTCTCACGTGGATGTATATCCGCGAAGACCTCGACAATGTTGTTTTCGGGATCGCGAAAGAACAATGTCCGATGGCACCAATCCTGATTTGCAGGTTTTTCAATCACTTCGATGCCCCGACTGAGTAGCGACTGATAGGCGATGTCGACATCTGCCGGTGGTACCCGGAAGCTGATCTGAATGGAGGCGCAGGCCGCCGGGACTGACGGCCCATCATAGGGGCGCCCCCTGCGACGCAGGCCAAGGTACAAGGTGCCAACACGAAAAATCACCATTTTGCCGGGCATGTCCTCTTCGACCTGAAAGCCGAACAGGCCCTCGTAGAAGCTCTGCATTGTCTCCAGGTCGTCACAAAGAATGATGACGTAGTCCAAGCTCCGAATCGAGCCGAAACCGCTATTCATGGTCATATCGAACTCCAGTTAGTGCTTTTAGATCGCTGGTTCTTTGAATCGGTCTTCCGGGATCACCGCGATGGGCACCACCTCGACCAGCAGCTCCGGCGCAATCAGACCAGCCGCCTGAATCAGGATGCTAACCGGCCCCTCTTCCAACCGCAGCCGGTCGGCGCGTGCATTTTGAATGGCGGGCATATCGGTCGGATCGACATAGAAGACAGTGAGCGAGACGATATCTTCCAAGCGACCGCCCACTGCGCGCAAGATATGATCCACATTGTCGAAGCACTGGTGGGCCTGCGCCTCGCAATCGCCCTTGCCAATCACCTTGCCATCTCTGTCCCAGGCAACCTGACCTGTCACATGAAGCACTCTGCCCGGCGGCTCTATCACTCCGTGATGAAAGGGCCTGCCAAGTTGCGGCCAACCTGTTGGTGGGTTGTATCTGATGGTCATGATGTCGTTCCTGCTTTTGACTTCCAGAGCATGTAGGACATGGTTTCGGGCTCGATCTCAAACGACAAAAATTGTCTGCAAGGCATAGAAAATCTCACTCTATCCGGTTGAATTGACATGCTACGAATGCCGGAGAGGTGACCAAATGACCTATCGATTTCCTTCTTTGAATGGGCTCAAAGCTTTCGAAGCAGCAGCTCGGCACCAGAGCTTTAAGGCCGCTGCGGCAGAGCTTGGAGTGACCCCCGGCGCCGTTAGTCAGCAGGTGAAGCGCCTCGAAGCCTCTCTGGGTATTTCATTGTTCCGGCGATTGCCGCAGGGCCTCTTGCTAACCAGAGAGGGGGGCGCCTATCTGCCTAAAGTATCGCGGGCCTTTGATCTGCTGACCGATGCAACCGAAGCTGTCGCGCCAGCGCTAAATGGCAGAAAACTGAGTGTCGGGATATCGGAACGCCTGATTGCCCATTTGCCCAAGGGCTGGCCACGTCATTCGAAGGCGCTTGACGCCTATATACGCGAAACGCGCATCAGCGAAGATGTGGAACTCATTTGGAGCAATGATCTCGATGCGCTTCTTCTCGACCGTCAGACTCGGCAGGCAAACCTCTCCGAACATGAGATCGTTGCGGGAGACGGTGCCCACGCGTTCTTCATCGTCACGCGGTACGGCCTCGCAAACTGTCGCCAAACGCAAGCAATTATTGACGAACTGTCGCGTTGACCTGGCTGCAGACCATTCGGTGTCATTGACCTGACAGTCCAGTTGAACAAACCTTGGGCGCATTGGTAAGCCCATCGGCGCGAGGTGATCTAGCTGGAACGGATGTCCATTTTCATACTCGCCTTTGCGGTGACCATTCTCAATACGATGCCGATCTGGCTGGCCGAGCTTGCGTTCAAAAGTGGAGGGTCTGAGGTTGCCGTCGGTCTGTTGGCCAGCGCAGTCTTGGTTTCCGCAGCGCTGGGTTGCCTGTTTGGATCCTCCGCCATGCGCCCGTTGTTGCTGCGGAGCGCCGGAGGGGTTGTCTGCGGCGGGTTAGCGGGTGCCGCGATTGCCCAGACCATCGCCCCGCCGGTTCTTTTTGCCGGAGCCTGCGTCGTCGGTCTTTTGCAGGGCATCGTTCTGGCCCTGTCCCTGTCGCGAAAGCACAGTGAAGCAGCAATGCTACGGATGATCGGCAACGGGATCGCGATTGGCTGCGTGACCTCTTTTGTCCTTCTGGCCGGTACTTTTGCAGCCGGGCTGCCGATATTGCCTCTGTTGGCCGCTCTGGCGGGCGCGCAGGCGTTGTTGTTGCAGCAGCAACCGCCGCCCCTGCCCGGAAATGGCAACACGCAGCGCCTTGATTGGGCACGGGACCTGATCCTGCTGCCTTTCTTTATCTGCATGGGCGCCTACTGGACCTTCCTGGAAATTTTTGCCGCCGAACAAGAGCTTGGTGGTCTCAGCGGCTGGTTAGCCGCGAGCCTGCTATTGTCCGCAATCGGTTCGTTCCTTGCCGGAGCAACGCCAGACCGGATCACCTCGCATGCGCGAATAGCCGGTCTGCTTCTGGCCGGATTTGCCGGTTGTCTCACCTATCTGTCGCAGACCGAAATGTTGCTTGGCGCATCGATCCTCATCAATGCTTTCGGCCTTTTCCTGTTCTTCCCGCTCTATCTGGACCGGACAGATGCGCCGGCTGCTGGCATGGCGCGCTACCTTCTTGGCTTTGCATTGGGTGGCGGAGCCGGAAGCCTTGCGATTGCGCTGGGTGGATATCCGGCTCTGGGGGTGACAGTCGCCGCCTCGGGCCTGATCGCCTTGCCAGCGCTGCGACGTTCACGGCCTAAGCCGGACGTTCCGCGATCCTGAGCCCGGCCTTGCGCCAGCCCCGGACAGCCATCTCGCCGCGTTCCGGGGTGATGCCGGTCAATGCAAGCTCCTCATAGGCGACATCCTCGAATTGCGGAAACATCTCTCGCATAGCTGCAACGGCCGCTTGGGCCCGTCCGATGTTGCCCAACTCGCCATGCAGCCAGGCCAGATGCGCTTGATACCAGAAGAAATCGGGCATCGGCACTTTCTCGATCTCGACCAGGGCGGCCTCGGTGAACCCTTGCGACGCATAGAGCCAGCAGCGCGCATAATGATACCAGCCGGGATGCACCGGGCTGAGGTCAATCGCGCGGTCGAGAAGTTCGACCGCCCGGTCGTATTCGCCCAGAAACATGTGGCAGGATCCGATCTCGGCCAAAACATCGCAATGACCGGAATTCAGTTCAAGCGCCTGTTCGGCTGCGGCGCGAAACCCGGCAATGTCCGTCTGATAGAATATGGTCAGCGCCAGGGTCATCCGGGCAAAAGCATTCCGCGCGTCGCAATCCACAGCCCGGCGCGCGGCCTGTGCGGACAGCGCCAAGGCATCCACATCGGGTCGCGGATTGATGTGATAACGGTATTCCTCCAGCAATAGCATCGCAAAAGCCGCCCAACCATCGGACGATCCGCTGTCTTCTTTCAACGCGTCTTGCAGCCTGTCGCGGATATCGGCATGGAGCGTCTGATCGTAGCTGCGGTAGTACTCGTAGAACTGCGCAACCAGAAAATAAGTGTCCCAGGATTGGGTGCGCCCCTCCGGGATCGATCGCGCGACCTGTTGCGCCACCAACCCGTGTCGACTGCCAAGACGCCCCGCTATCAAGCCGGCAATGTCCTGCTGAATATCAAACAGATCCTCGGGCCCGCCGCCCCGATCGAACTGCTCGGTCGCAATCAACCTGCCGCCTTTGGCCTCGGTCACCTGCACCGTCACCCGCAAATGGCGTTGAGACCTGCGAATGCTACCCTCGACTACATGCGTGACGGCATAGCGCTCTGACATTCCCGAATTCGACAGGTTCTCGGCTGCAAGCAGGGCGGTTGTCCGATGCGACAACAGGGTCAGTTCGCGAAACCGGGACAGGTTTGTGATCGTGTCCTCGGTCAAACCTTCGGCCAGAAACGCATCATCGGGACTGGAACCCAGACTGCGGAACGGCAGAACCGCAAGAACGATTCGGTCTCTTTCGGGCAGGGGCGCGGTTTCGTGAACGGACGGCTCGATCTCGGCTACAAAGCGAAACCCCTTGCCGTGGATCGTGCGGATCGTGTGCTGATCGCGACCGCTATCGCCCACCGCCTGGCGGGCCTCCTTCATGGCCGTCGATAGGGTTGCATCGGTGATGAACCGGCCCTGCCATACCTGTTCGACCAACTCGTCCTTCAGAACCACCCGGTCGCGGTTGGCAATGAGATATTCGAGAATATGCAGGGTCTGTGGCGTCAGGCTGTTGCGCGCGCCCTTGAGCGAGATCTGAAAGAGATCGGTGTCAATCGTACACTCATTGAACGTGTATTTCATGTTCCAGAACCAATGGTGACCCGGCCAGGTTTCGTCGGGACCAAGCCTAGCCCTCATGTTTTCTCAGGAAAAGCTCAGATGCGGCTCGAGTCACGAATCCGCTCCGACGCTATCCCCGTTTCATCTTCACCGGTCCGCCACAGGGACCTGAAACAGGAGAATAGCAATGAAATATCGCAACGCGCTGCCTCAACTGAACGGTACACAGATGCTGGCCGATGGCGGGCTCGAAACCACTCTCGTCTTTCACGACGGGATCGACCTACCGCTGTTTGCCGCTTTCAAGGCGCTGGACAGTCAGGACGGCATCGACGCCATCAATCGCTACATGCGCGCGTTTGCCGAGCTTGCCGTGCGCAACCGCCGGGGTTTTGTGATGGACACACCGACCTGGCGCGCCAGCCCGCGTTGGGCCGCTGAACTGGGGGTGGATCGTGAACAGCTCAAAGAGGTGCATCGCGAGGTTGTAGCAACGCTCATAAAGATGCGCGACGATCATGAAACACCCGAGGCCCCATTTGTGATCAATGGCGTGATCGGCCCGCACAGCGACGGCTATGCCCCGACCGAGATTCTGACCGAAACCGAAGCCGAGGCCTATCACCAGACCCAGGCGCGTTGGTTCGCACAAATGGGCGCCGACATGATTTCGGCGATCACCATGACCTATGCCGAAGAAGCCATTGGCATCGTGCGGGCCGCGAAATCCGCAGGCATCCCGGTGGTGATCTCGTTCACGGTCGAAACCGATGGCCGCTTGCCTTCGGGTCAGGCCCTGGATGCCGCCATTGAACAGGTCGAAATCGCCACCAACGGCGCTGCGGCTTACTTCATGATTAACTGCGCCCATCCCGACCATTTCCGGTCAGTCCTGGAACAGGGAGGCGACTGGACCAAGCGGATCATGGGTTTGCGCGCCAACGCCTCGCGCCTGTCGCATGCCGAGCTGGACGAGGCCGAAGAGCTGGATGACGGAAACCCGCAGGAGTTCGGCCAGCTTCACCAAGAGCTTGTGGGGCTTCTGCCCAATCTGACCGTCATCGGCGGCTGCTGCGGTACCGACCATCGCCATGTCGAGCATGTCTGCAAGGCAGCGCGTCATCCCGATGTCGAAACCCTCTGACGCTCGGTTCAGATCACACAATTCCGGCGCCCCAGACCCGCCTTTCGCGACCAAAGGGGCGCCGGGTGAACTCGGCGCAAACGCGCCTGATTTAGGAGACCAAAGATGAGTATCTATCGTATTTGCCTGTCCCGGGCTCCGGGCATCTCAATCGCCCCCGAGGGCGGGTTAAGCGCCCCGGTTCTGAACCTGCGCCGCCTCTATGCAGGTGTGCAGCGCGCCCGCCTTCGCGAACACCGAATCCGGCGCGACAGCCGTCAGTTTGCCCAGCTCAATGATCGCTTGCTCAAAGATATCGGGCTTGAGCGCAGCAAACACCCGGACGCCCCGCGCTTTGGGCGCGACATCTATTGGAGGGCCTGAGATGAAAATCCTGAAGAAAGGTGCCAAAGGCACGCAGGTCAAGGAACTGCAGGGCGCGCTCAACAAAGCCGGGGCGCGGCCCAAGCTCAAAACCGATGGCAAGTTCGGGGACAAGACCGAGACTGCGGTGAAAACCTTCCAAAAGAAATCCCGGCTAAAACGATCCGGCGTCGCCTGTGAAAAGACACTCACCGCACTTGGTCTGGCCGGAAAGACGCGAAACTGGCCGCTGGATGAGGTCCTGCCGGACCGGCGCGAGGTGGACAAGCATTATGTAAACGCCCGCAAGATCGTCAAAGCCACCATTGCGCTCGCGTCCAAACACAAGACCTATAGCATCACCAAGCTCAAGGAAGAGATGCAGAAGGCCGGAAAAACGCTCGACAAGGTCTATGCTGGCGTGGTCGACCCGTTATCGGATATCGGATTTGCGGAGCATAAATTCGACCAGCTTCCGTTTTCGGAGGTGCGAAAACGCGAGGCGCTGATCGCTCAGGCGAAGAAAAAGCTGGGCGTCTTCAGCGACAATTCCGCCGTCTTCTACGGCCATATCATCGATATCGGTCGGATCGAATCCGAAACCAAAAGCGCCATCGACAAACGCAGCCGCGTGGTCTGGCCGGTGCAGAATTACTATCCCGTCTTTAAGCGGAACCTAAGGCGTCTGGAGGCGGTCAAGGAGCGTATGCAGGAGATCCAGAGCGATTGCTTCAGGCACGAAGACCCCGAGGTCAGCGCCTTTGCGGACAAGGCCATGAAAGTCTTTTCAGCGACCGATAACGCTTATGTCAGTTACGAGGCAGAGAACATGATCCTCAACGACCTCAAGCAAGAGTTCGAGCGCAACTTCAAAACGATGCGCGACGACGATCTTCTGAAAATTGGCGAGCGGGGCAAAAAGCAATACCAGAAACTTCTTGCCGAGGCGCGGATCTGCATCAACCATCTCAAAAAGTGCTGGGAAATCGAAAAGCACCACCGGAAACTGATCGGCTTTGCGGTCTAGGTTTCTGGCGCGCATCACCCAAGTTGACGAGAACCCGATCAGGAGGGCGCATGTTGAAGGTCTCATGCGAGCGGGTGTGGGTGCACTACCGATGGGGTGGATAGCTCCTGCTCCCACCGGCGCGATGCGCCATAGCTCAGGTGCTCAAGCCAGCCCAACCCGAATGCTGATCAACACCCAGGCAACATTGGTGAAAACCCCGGAGCTTCGCGACAAATCCATGCCAGACGAGGTTGGTCTTGTTGTCTATAGCGTTTGACGAAAAACCTGAGACATCAAGCGTCGCTTAACGCGTTGAAATCTATGATTTCAGGCAGCGTTAAGGGACTCAAGCTTTTCGCATAACGCTTTAAGGTAGCATAGTTCGAATGACCTGCTCACCCGATGTTCAATACATAAGCGTGGCACTGACCGCGCGTTTCCAGTCGCCGTATTTCCGGTCACGCAGAGCCGGCTGCATGTTTGGTACAAAAGTGGTGTCGAGGGCCCACTGTTCTGCGAATTTGGCCTGGCTCGGGTACAGCCCGGCCCGCATGCCAGCCAGCCAGGCAGCCCCAAGGGCGGTCGTTTCCAGCACTTTTGGGCGATCAACGGGCGCGCCGATGATATCCGACAGGAACTGCATAGCCCAGTTCGATGCGCTCATGCCGCCATCGACGCGCAGAACACTGTTGCCGGTATCCGAACCCCAGTCTGCATGCATCGCATCCAGCAGATCGCGGGTTTGGTATCCAACGCTTTCCAGGGCTGCGCGCGCCAGTTCATTCGGGCCGGAATTCCGGGACAGACCAAAAACCGCGCCGCGGCAGTCGGGGTTCCAATAGGGCGCACCCAAACCGGTGAAGGCTGGGACAAGAATGACCGGTTGCGTGTCGTCTGCCTGTTCCGCGAGCGATTGCGTTTCCGAAGCTTCGCGAATGATCTTCAGGCCGTCACGCAGCCATTGCACGACCGCACCTGCAATAAAGATTGACCCCTCCAGGGCATAGGTCGGCTTGCCGTCGAGTTGATAAGCGATGGTCGTCAGTAGCCGGTTATTCGAACGAACCGGGTTCTCGCCAGTATTCAACAGCGCAAAGCAACCCGTCCCATAGGTGGATTTCATCATGCCCGGTTCAAAACAGGCCTGCCCGATGGTTGCGGCTTGCTGGTCGCCGGCCACGCCCATCACCGGGATGCGGTGCCCGAACAGATCTGCGCGCGAAGACCCGAAGTCATCGGCGCTGTCCTTCACTTCCGGCAGCAACTCCATGGGGATATCAAAGAGATCGCAGATGGTCTGTGACCAGCGTCCCTTGCGGATGTCATAGAGCATAGTGCGCGCGGCGTTGGTGGCATCCGTTGCATGCACCTCGCCTCCGGTCAGCTTCCAGATCAGGTAGGTGTCTACCGTGCCAAAGAGCAACTCGCCACGTTTGGCACGCTCGCGGGCGCCATCTACTTTATCGAGAATCCACTTGAGCTTGGTGCCGGAGAAGTACGGATCGATCAAGAGACCGGTGCGGTCCGAGAACATTTCTGAATGCCCGGCATCACGGAGCTGTTTGCAGAAATCCGAGGTGCGACGATCCTGCCAGACGATTGCGTTATAGATCGGTTGTCCGGTTTCTTTGTCCCAGACCAGGGTTGTCTCGCGCTGGTTGGTGATCCCGATCGACACGATATCGGTTGCTTTGATGCCTGCGCGTTCAATGACTTCGCGGCAGGTTCCGGCCGTTGTCCCCCAGAGGTCATTGGGATCGTGTTCGACCCAACCGGATTGCGGAAAAATCTGCGGGAACTCTTCTTGCGAGCTTCGGACAACCTCAAGTGCGTCATCAAAGAGGATGGCGCGCGTCGATGTGGTTCCCTGATCTATTGAAAGCACGTATTTCATAGCAACATCGCCGGAATTGGGAGTGAGTTAAAAGGTGGGCGGTGGCGTCCACCGCCCAAAGTCGCGCCCCAAGGTCAGTTTAGGCCATCGGGGAGTTTTAGACTGATGGCGCGAGAGAAGAAGAAGCAGGACTCCCGCGCCATCATTCAGAGTTCGATCAGTTCCAGGACTTGATCAGCTCGTCATAGGCAATGGTCTCACCCTGAGGCTTTTCATTCTCAAGCTTAGGGTAGGGTGCACCAGGCTGGTCGAACCAGTAGCTCGGATCCTGCTCTTCGTTCATCTTGGGACCGATGTCACCCTGGATACCGGCACGCTCCAGACGGATCAGGACTTTTTCCTGGTCAGCGCAAAGCGCGTTGAGTGCTTCCTGAGGAGTCTTTGCCCCGGACATCGCATCACCGATGTTCTGCCACCACAGCTGCGCCAGTTTCGGATAGTCCGGAACGTTGGTGCCGGTGGGCGACCACTGGACACGCGCAGGCGAGCGATAGAACTCGATCAGTCCGCCAAGACGCGGTGCGCGCTCGGTGAAGTGGTCGGAGTTGATGGTCGATTCACGGATGAAGGTCAGACCGACATCGGCTTTCTTCAGGTCAACCGTTTTGGAGGTGACGAACTGGGCATAGAGCCAGGCCGCTTTGGCACGATCGACCGGGGTCGATTCCATCAATGTCCACGAACCCGCATCCTGGTAGCCAACCTTCTGGCCTTCTTTCCAGTAAACGCCATGCGGGCTGGGTGCCATACGCCATTTCGGCGTGCCGTCCTCGTTCATCACCGGCAGATCGGGCTCGACCGTTGCTGCGGTGAACGCGGTGTACCAGAACATCTGCTGAGCGATGTTGCCCTGGGCCGGGATCGGACCTGCTTCCGAGAAGGTCATACCGGCAGCGGCTGGCGGCGAGAACTTCTGCAGCCATTCGATTGCCTTGGCGACCGCATAGACAGCAGCAGGCGAGTTGGTGGCACCGCCACGTGCAACGCACGAGCCAGTCGGCTGGTTGTTGTCGTTGACGCGGATACCCCATTCGTCAACAGGGAAGCCGTTCGGCTCACCAACGTCGCCCATGCCAGCCATGGACATCCACGCGTCGGTGTAACGCCAACCTAGCGATGGGTCTTTCTTGCCGTAATCCATGTTGCCAAAGACTTCGCCCTCGACATCCATATGGCTCAGGTCGCGGCCGGTGAAGAACTCGGCAATGTCCTCATAAGCCGACCAGTTGACCGGAACACCAAGATCGTAGCCGTATTTCTCCTTGAAGTCGGCCTTGTTCTTGTCGTCGTTGAACCAGTCGTAGCGGAACCAGTAGAGGTTCGCGAACTGCTGGTCGGGCAGCTGATACAGCTTGGCATCGGGGCCGGTTGTGAACGACAGACCGATGAAATCATCCAGATCCAGCGTCGGCAGGGTTACGTCCTGGCCTTCGCCCGACATCCAGTCGGTCAGGTTGCGAACCTGCTGGTAACGCCAATGCGTACCGATCAGGTCGGAGTCGTTGACATAGGCGTCATAGATGTTTTCGCCCGACTGCATCTGTGTTTGCAGTTTTTCAACAACGTCACCTTCACCGATCAGGTCATGCGTGACATTGATGCCGGTGATGGCGCTGAATGCCGGAGCCAGAACCTGGCTTTCGTATTCATGGGTCGCGATGGTCTCGGAGACAACCTTGATGTCCATGCCTTCGAACGGCTTTGCTGCGTCAACAAAGAACTGCATCTCTGCTTCCTGCTCCGCGCGCGGAAGGACGGAAACACCTGCAATCTCTTCGTCGAGGAACTTCTTCGCCGCATCCATGTCGGCGAAGGCGGGACTGCCTGTCAGTCCCACCACCAGCATCAATGCGGTGGTGGATTTTAGCGATACTTTCATTATGTCCTCCCTGTATTTCGGAACTGAGTTTTGAGAAACGACCTCAGGTTTCGCTAACCCTGAGGTCGCCGTTTTCTGCGATTTACACCCACTTGAAAACGATAGCGGCGTAAATCAGGCAGAGGATCAGCGCGAGTCCTTGGTTCGCGCCGACAACTCCCAGCCAGCCCAGATTGATAAAGGCTGAGCCGAGAAGTGAGATGAAGAGCCGGTCTCCGCGCGTCGTCTCGATACCGAGTATCCCGACGCGGGGTGTTTCGGGAAACTTGATTGCCAGCACTGTAAGCGTGATCAATATCGAGGCAATGATTGCGAAGAAGGCAGCAGTGGGCCATGTCCAAGCCATCCATTCCATGATCGTTTTCCTTTCAGGCTCGGTTTACACGCGACCCAGGGCGAAACCCTTGGCGATGTAGTTGCGTACGAAGTAGATGACCAGCGCGCCGGGAACCACTGTAAGCACACCCGCAGCGGCAAGCACCCCCCAGTCGATACCGGCGGCACCTTGTGTCCGGGTCATGATGGCCGCAATGGGTTTGGCGGCAGTGGTTGTCAGCGTTCGGCTGAGCAGCAGTTCCACCCACGAGAACATGAAGCAGAAGAATGCAGCCACACCGATACCGGAAGCGATCAGTGGCATGAAGATCTTCACGAAGAACTTGCCGAAGCCGTAACCGTCGATATAGGCGGTCTCGTCAATTTCCTTCGGCACACCGCGCATGAAGCCTTCGAGGATCCAGACGGCCAGCGGCACGTTGAACAGGCAATGCGCAAGCGCCACGGCGAAATGCGTATCAAACAGCCCCACCGAGGAGTAAAACTGGAAGAATGGCAGCGCGAAGACCGCGGGCGGCGCCATCCGGTTGGTGAGCAGCCAGAAGAACAGGTGTTTGTCCCCCATAAAGCTGTAGCGGCTGAACGCATAGGCTGCTGGCAGCGCCACCGTCAAGCTGATCACGGTGTTCATGACCACGTAGATCAGTGAGTTGACATAGCCCATGTACCATGCGGGATCCGTCAGTATCGTCAGGTAGTTGTCAAATGTCAGATTGCGCGGCCAAAGTGTGAACTGGTTCAGAATCTCCGTGTTCGTCTTGAGGCTCATGTTCAACAGCCAATAGAGAGGCAGTAGCAGGAACAAGAGATACAGCGTCATCACGATGGCACTGCTGTTGATCTTCGGCAGGCTACGTGACCGTTTTACGGATGCGGTTGCAGTCATATCAGTCATTGTTTAGCCGTCCTGTTTGTCGAGGTTGGTCATGACCGTGTAGAACACCCAGGAAATCAGCAGGATCACCAGATAGTACATGATCGAGAAAGCTGCTGCGGGTCCAAGGTCGAACTGTCCAAGGGCCATTTTGACGAGGTCGATGGAAAGCAGCGTCGTGGCATTGCCCGGCCCGCCACCGGTGACAACGAACGGCTCCGTATAGATCATGAAGCTGTCCATAAATCTCAGCAGGATGGCGATCATCAAAACGCCCATCATTTTCGGTAGTTCGATGAAGCGGAACACTTTCCAGCGTGATGCCTGATCGATTTTTGCGGCCTGGTAGTAGGCATCTGGTATCGATTTGAGGCCCGCGAACGCCAGCAGCGCAACCAGTGAAGTCCAATGCCAGACATCCATGACAACAATGGTGATCCAGGCCGAGACGATGTCCTGCGTGTAGTTGTAGGGGATGTTCAGCTTATCAAGAACAAAGCCCAGCAAACCTATGTCAACGCGACCGAAAATCTGCCAGATCGTGCCAACCACGTTCCACGGGATCAGCAATGGCAGGGACATCAGCACAAGGCAGAAGCTGGACCAGAACCCGCTTTTGGGCATGTTCAGCGCAACGAAAATACCCAAGGGGATTTCGATTGCCAGAATGATTGCCGAGAACATGATCTGGCGACCAAGAGCGTCCCACATACGTTCGCTGCTGAGCATCTCGGCGAACCATTCCAGACCGGCCCAGAAGAACTGGTTGTTGCCGAAAGTGTCCTGCACCGAGTAGTTGACCACCGTCATCAACGGAATGACCGCTGAGAATGCAACCAGGATCAGAACCGGTAGGATCAAAAACCAGGCTCTTTGATTGACCGTCTTTTCCATCAGGCTGCCTCCCCTTCCTTGAGCCATTCATCGACATAGACATTGACACGCGATGGATCGAACACCACGCGGTTCATGTCTGGTGAGATCGATAAGGTTTCGCTGGCTACAATATTGATTTCATTTCCAAAAAGCTCAGCGCGTACGATCTTGTGGCGACCCACGTCCTCGACGCGGCGCACTTTAACGGGCAGGCCGTCACCTTCGGTTAGCGTCACAAACTCGGGACGGACGCCCAATGCAACGTTGCCGTTCAGGGTTGGGAACCGCTGGGATAGCTCTACCGACGAGCCGTGCACGGTTGCCATATTGCCTTCGACCTGTGCAGGGATGACGTTCATCCCCGGCGAACCGATGAAGTAGCCGACAAATGTGTGCTCGGGCTTTTCAAACAGCTCTTCGGGCGTACCGATCTGAACCACGCGACCGTCATACATGACCACAACCTTGTCGGCGAAGGTCAGCGCCTCGGTCTGGTCGTGGGTCACATAGATCATGGTGTGGCCGAACTCGTGGTGCAGCGATTTGAGCTGTGTACGAAGCTCCCACTTCATATGCGGGTCAATCACGGTCAGCGGTTCGTCAAACAGAAGCGCGTTCACGTCTTCGCGCACCATACCGCGACCCAGCGAGATTTTCTGCTTGGCGTCTGCCGTCAGACCGCGCGCGCGCCGATCCAGTTCCGCTTCCATGCCGATCATCTCGGCGATCTGCTGAACACGTTGAGCCACATATGATGCGCTGGCGCCGCGGTTCTTCAGCGGGAATGCCAGATTATCGCGCACAGTCATAGTGTCGTAGACAACTGGAAACTGGAAAACCTGCGCGATGTTGCGGTCTGCCGTAGAGGCCGCCGTCACGTCTACATCGTCAAAAAGAATCCGCCCCTGGCTTGGCATAAGCAATCCAGAAATGATGTTGAGAAGCGTGGATTTACCACAGCCTGACGATCCAAGAAGTGCATATGCTTCCCCGTCCGACCAGACATGGTTTAGTTCTTTGAGCGCAAAGTCATCTTCCGATTTGGGGTTCGGGAAGTAGGAATGCGCGAGATTGTCGAGAGTGATTTTTGCCATTGTGCCCCTCCTCAGGCCGCAATCGCGTATGAGGCCGGCGCGACCAACTGCCCGGCTTCGCTGAAAATGTAGACATGGCTGGGGTCGAGATAGACGTTCAGCGCACTGCCGAGTTCCAGCTCATGAACGCCATGCACCAGGCCAACCCAGCGCTCGCCGTGATGATCCAAATGAACAAAGGTCTCGGACCCAGTCAGTTCGGTGACCACCAGCTTGGTTTCGAACTGCATAGCGTCGGCACCATGGCGTTCGATCTCTACGTGATTGGGGCGGAACCCGGCGATGTAGCGACCATCTGCCAGAGAACCAAGCGCTCCTTCGGCCGCAACACTCTGGCCGTCGCCGAACATCAGCTGGGCGCCGGTCTTACTGATCGAAAGGAAGTTCATTGGTGGGTCACTAAACACGCGCGCGGTCGCCGCGTCGGCGGGCTGCCGATAAACCGTTGGTGTCAGACCGAATTGTGTGACCTGACCTTCCCATAGGGTTGCGGTGTTTCCGCCCAGCAGCAGCGCTTCTTCGGGTTCCGTCGTCGCATAGACGAAGATGGAACCGGATTCTTCGAAAATCTTGGGAATCTCGACGCGCAGTTCTTCGCGCAGTTTGTAGTCGAGATTGGCCAGTGGTTCATCCAACAGCACCAGACCGGCATTCTTTACCAAAGCCCTGGCAAGCGCGCAGCGCTGCTGCTGACCACCCGAAAGCTCCAGTGGTTTGCGATCAAGCATCGGGGTCAGTTTCATGAGGTCGGCGGACTTTTTCACCGCCGCATCGATCTCAGACGAAGACGCACCAAGCAGCCGTAGCGGAGATGCGATGTTGTCATAAACCGTCATCGATGGGTAGTTGATGAACTGCTGGTAGACCATAGCGATCTGGCGATCCTGAACGCGGACTCCTGTGACGTCCTCGCCTTCCCAGTACACATGTCCGGTTGTCGGCGCATCCAAACCCGCCATGAGCCGCATCAATGTGGTTTTTCCGGACGACGTCGGCCCAAGCAGAACGTTCATCGTTCCTTTCTCAAGCGTCAGATTTGTTGGGTGAATATGCGTCTCGCTTCCAACTTTCCGCATGACGCCTTTGAGCTCCAGTGTCATCAAATCCTCCCCTTATTCAGCTGCAGCGCCAACGGGCTGAACTGGTTGTTTGTCTTCCATCCACTCGGCCAGCCGTTCGATCTGATCGCGAGACATGTGCAGGCCCAGCTTACTACGGCGCCAAAGCACGTCTTCAGCAGTTTCGGCATATTCGTTGTTCATAAGCCAATGGACTTCCTTTTCGGTCAGCGTTGCCCCAAATTCTTCGCCCATATCAGCAGCGCTGCGAACATCTTGGAGGATTTTCATCGCTTCGGTGCCGTAAGCCCGCGCCAGACGGCGCGCCCAACGATCATCCAAGAAGGTATTTTGCTGCCTAAGCTTGGTGACTAGGTCATCAAATCCCTGCACAGGAAAATCACCTCCAGGCAGAGCCACTCCGGCCGTCCAATCCTCAGACAGTTTCGGAAAAAAGGTGCGAATTTCCTTCATTGCGCTTTCCGCCAGCCGCCGGTACGTCGTGATCTTGCCGCCAAATATGTTCAACAACGGAGCGCCGATCGATTCATCGACCTTCAGCACGTAGTCTCGTGTGGCCGCGCTCGCACTGCTTGCCCCGTCATCATAAAGTGGCCGAACGCCAGAGTAGGTCCAGACGATGTCATCGCTAGTAACTGGTTTGGCGACATACTGATTGATAAAGCCCAGCAGGTACTGCTGCTCTTCTTCGGTGCATTCGGGTTTTTCTGACGGTTCGGAATGATCCGCATCGGTCGTACCGATCAGCGTAAAGTCAGTCTCATACGGGATTGCGAAGATGATGCGCCCGTCGGTGCCCTGGAAAAAGTAGCATTTGTCGTGATCGAACAACCGTTTGGTCACGATATGACTGCCACGGACTAGGCGTACGCTGGCCTGCTGATTGCTGCGCAGGGTACCCCGCGCCATTTCTGCAACCCACGGACCGGCGGCGTTTACCAACATGCGACAGGTTACTTCTTCTTCGTCACCGCTCCGTGTGTCTCTGAGTGTCACCCGCCAGATGCCATCTGCCGCGTTGGCCTTGACCACCTTGTGCCGTGGCAAGATGCGCGCACCTCGCGCTTGTGCGTCTCGCGCGTTCAAAACGACAAGCCGCGAATCTTCGACCCAGCAATCAGAGTACTCATAGGCCTTGCGGAATTTTTCGTTCAAAGGCCGTCCGACCGGGTCGCTGCGCAAATCTATGCTTTTTGTGCCCGGCAGAATTTCGCGGCCTCCAAGATTGTCATACATGAACAAGCCCAGACGGATAAGCCACACAGGCCTGCGCCCTTTCATCCAGGGCATGAAGACATTCAGCAATCTTGAGGTCGGCGTATCGGATTCGAACCGCATGCTCGAGTGAAACGGCAACACGAAGCGCATCGGCCATGAGATGTGCGGCATAGCGCGCAGTAAGCGTTCGCGCTCAATCAGCGACTCTCTCACGAGCCTGAATTCGAAATACTCAAGATAGCGTAGGCCGCCATGGAACAGCTTCGTCGATGATGCTGATGTCGCTGATCCGATATCGTTCATTTCCGCAAGGGCGACAGACATACCCCGGCCAGCAGCGTCTCGTGCAATGCCGCATCCGTTGATGCCCCCGCCAATGATCAGCAGGTCGACGTCCGCATCCATGACTCTCCTCCCGATCACGAATTGTTTTGCTCCCCGGTTCTGTTATTGCAAAAAGCGCGCGAAATTGAAAGAAAAAATGTTCGCTTTGTTTCGTTTTACTGTAACCATCTCATTTTAAATATTTTTTGTAAGCTGAAGGTGCCGAAAAGCTATGACGAGGCTCTGATGGGCTAAGTTACTTCCAAAACTGTGCGTATGCTTGATGTGAAGCGCATATGCTCGCAAAATACGGAAAACGAAAAGTTCGCTGACGAGGAATTCGACATGGCGCGCACATTACGAAAACCGGAGATCATCAGCATGGCGCGGCGGGATGGTCGAGTAACCGTCGAAGGCCTCGTTGGCCACTTTGGGGTGACACCCCAGACTATTCGGCGGGATCTTTCCGAGCTCGCTGACGATGGCCACCTTGATCGGATACATGGTGGTGCGGTTCTGCCTTCGAGTACCACCAATATCGGGTACAGCGATCGCCGCGAGCTCAATCTCAGCGCGAAGTTCGACATTGCAAAACTGTGCGCCCAAAACATCCCCAACGATTGCTCGCTGTTTCTGAACATCGGCACCACGACCGAGGCTGTGGCCAATGAGCTCTTAAACCACGAAGGTTTGCTTGTTGTGACAAACAACATCAACGTGGCTCTGATTTTGTCCGAGAACCCCAAGGTTGATGTCGTTGTGACGGGTGGTAGCCTGCGGCGATCGGACGGTGGGCTGATCGGCTACCTCGCTGAACAAACCATCGAACAGTTTCGTTTCGACTATGGCATTATCGGCTGCTCAGCCCTGACACATACCGGGGATATACTCGATTTTGATATTCAGGAAGTGCGCGTAAGTAAGACGATCATCAAACATTGCAAGGAGGTCTTCCTGGTTGCGGACACGTCGAAATTCGAAAGAGATGCGCCTGTCCTGATCGGGTCCCTGGCGGATATCGATGTGTTCTTTTCAGACCAGCCGGTGGACCCGATGTGCAAGAGAGTTTGCGACCAGAACTCGACATTGATTCGACATCCGGGCCAAAGCGATTGAAGCACTCGGTTTCGAAAACTGAAACCTGAAGCTGCGCCGGTCGTTACCGCGCGGCACGCGGGCATCGGCAATCTTTTCCAATGGACGAAACCATTCGAGCATCAAAAAAACCAGAGCAAAGAGCCCGTTGCTGACTGACGCCGGACTCGCGCGAGTGAAAGTGGCTTGGGATAAGGGCCGACAGCATAAAATGAGCGGTGAACATGTCTGATCTTTTCTGGCTGAATGCCGAACAAATGGCGCGTCTTTAGACTGTCTGCAACTTCAGATCCACTTTTGGAAAAATTAGCGTGGCAACGTCACGTTGAAGCACCTGACGGAGCGGGCTTGGCCTTACAACATGGTCTCATTCGGAAATTGTCCGCTTGCCAGACGCTCGCTCCCGCAGCCGTTCGATAATGACGTATAGAACCGGCACCAATACTAGGCTCAACACAGTTGCGACTATCATGCCGCCAAAGACGGCGGTTCCAAGAGACCGTCGGGCAGCAGAGCCGGCGCCGCTGGCAATCACCAGCGGCAGAACGCCGAGGATGAAAGCAAACGCGGTCATCAGGAGCGGTCTGATACGGATGCGTGCGGCCTCCATCGCTGATTCCTCGACCGACAGGCCCTCTTGGCGTCGACGCCGGGCAAATTCGATGATCAGGATGGCCCCCTTGCTTGCCAGACCAATCAGCATGACCAGCCCGATCTGGCAGTAGAGGTTATTGTCATAGCCGCGTAGCCACTGTGCCACGAGCGCGCCGAAGATCGCAAGCGGGACCGCCAGCAAAACCATCAGGGGCATGACGAAGCTTTCATACTGGGCGGCCAGAAAGAGGAAGGCAAAGACAACGGCCAGCCCGAACAGGATCGGCGCAACATTCCCGGCCTTGAGTTCCTGATAGGCATTTCCTGTCCATTCAAAGCTGTAGCCCTGCGGTAATGTCTGTTTTGCAAGGCTGTTCATGGCGGCAATAGCCTGACTGGAACTGTGCCCCTCTCCGGCGGCGCCGTTGATGCTGGTTGAGCGGAACAGGTTGTAGTGGTTGATCGTGCGCGCCCCGATTTGGGGCTGCACCGTTACCAACGCGCTCAACGGCACCATGCCGCCTTGGTCATTGCGCACATAAAGTCGGCCGATATCCTCTTCGGCCTGTCGCGCATTTATGTCGGCCTGCAGATAAACTTTGTAAACCCGGCCATAGATGTTGAAATCGTTGACGTAGATGCCTCCCAAGAAGGTTTGCAGCGCATCGAATACATCATCGACCAAAATGCCCTCGGTTAGCGCTTTGGTCCGGTCAAGTTCGAGATGGAGCTGCGGCGTGCTGGCCGAAAACGGGCTGAACAGACCGGAAAGTTCAGGCCGGGCATTTCCAGCCGTAACCATTTCTTGCGTTATCTGTTCCAGATCCTGCAGTGAACCGCCAGTCGTATCCTGCAGTTCGAATTGGAATCCGCCGGTAGGGGACAGGCCGAAGATGGGCGGCGGATTGAAGGTGGTGAGCACCCCACCGGGGAGTTCATCAAACTGCGCCTGCGCCTTCGCCATGAGCGCGGTTACGCTTTCACCCGAGCCTTTCCTCTTGTCCCAAGATTCGAGAACGGCGAACAGGTTGCCTTGGTTGGAGGCAGTGGTGTTTGTGAGAAAACTGAAGCCTGCAAAAGTGATGACGCCTTTGACGCCGGGCAGATCATGCAGGATTTCGTACGCTTCATCGACGACCTTCTGGGTCTGTCCCAGTGCCGTACCTTCAGGCGTTTCGAGGCTGATGATGAAATAGCCCTGGTCTTCGTTTGGGATAAATCCAGCAGGCACAACGGTAAACATATAGACAGTTCCCGCCAAAAGAGCAGCGAACGCCAATGCCACCGGCTGCCAAACCCGGATAAACCACCCAACCACCGCTTCATAGCGAAGCGTAAACCAAGCAAAGCCAGCATCGAACCGTTGGATGATCTTGGCTTTGGGTCGGGCACCGCCCAGCAGCAATCCACACAGAGCCGGGCTAAGCGTCAGGGCGTTGATCGCCGAAATGGCGACTGCCGACGCGATGGTCAGAGCGAACTGCTGGTATAGCTTCCCTGTCAGACCCGGCATCAATGCCACGGGTATGAACACTGCCATAAGCACCAGTGAGGTGGCCACAATCGGGCTGGTGACCTCATCCATGGCAAGGCTTGCCGCTTTTTTTGCGTCCGTCTCGCCATTCTCGATATGGCGCGAGACGTTTTCCACCACAACGATTGCATCATCGACGACCAATCCGACCGCTAGCACGAGACCGAACAACGTCAGCAAGTTGATGGAAAAGCCAAGGGCCAGCATCAGGGCGAAGGTGCCGATCAGGCAGACCGGGATTGTAATCACCGGAACAATCGCCGCCCGCAGGTTGGGCAGGAAGATCACGATGACAAAAACGACAAGCAGAATTGCCTGCCCAAGTGTGAAAAGAACGTCCCGGATTGCCTCGCGATCGAAATTCGTCGTGTCGTAGATGACGGTGTATTCAAGGCCATCGGGGAAGTCCTGGGACAGCTCTGCCATGGTCTCGCGAACCTGCGATGCCAGTTGCAGAGCGTTGGCCCCGGGAAGCTGCATGATACCAAGGCCCACTGTCGGCCCGCTGTCCAGCGTGGAAGTGAACGAGTAATCTTCGGCGCCCAGTTCGACGCGCGCCACGTCTTTCAGCCGAATGACAGCGCTGTCGTCGCCGACGCCCAGGATGATATCCTCGAACTCTTCCTTGCTATCGAGCCGTCCCTTTGCGGTCAGTGTCAGTTGGAACTTTTGATTATCGCCCGTCGGGGGCGCACCCAGAGAACCGGCGGCGACCTGCTGGTTTTGCTGGGTAATCGCGTCGTAGACGTCAGAAGCGGTCAGGCCGAGGCTTGCCATCTTTTCGGGATCAAGCCAGATACGCATCGCGTAAACCCGCTCGCCCCATACCATCACCGTTCCGACGCCCGGGATACGCTTGAGCCGGTCGGTTATGTGGATGTCTGCGTAGTTCGAGATGAACAGTTCGTCGAACTGTCCGTTTGGTGAAATCAGGTTGACCCCCATGGTCAGGTCAACCGACTCTTTTGTGACCGTCACGCCAGAGGCAACGACCTCATCCGGAAGCTGCGCCATGGCCGTGGAGACCCTGTTTTGAGTGTCCACTGCGGCAATACTGAGGTCATAACCTTCCTCGAAGGTTACGGTGATATTCGAGGTTCCGTCGTTGGAACTGGTCGATGACATGTAAACCATGCCCTGAACGCCGTTTATCTGCTCCTCTAGGGGAATGGTTACCGTCTCTTCGACCACTTCGGCGCTGCCACCGGTATATGTGGCGCTGACGACAACCGTCGGCGGCACAACCTCCGGAAACTCACCAACGGGAAGCAGGGGTATAGAAATCAACCCTGCGATCACAATGACCAGGGCGATCACCGAGGCAAAGACGGGTCTGAAGATGAAGAACCGGCTCAGCATTCAGCCATCAGCCTTATTGCCATCCGAGCCGTCGGATGGTTTTTTGATTTGCACGGCCATGCCCGATCGGACCCGTTGCTGTCCTTGCACGATGACCGTTTCACCCTCTTTCAATCCGGTCATGACGATGCGCCGACCTTCATAGGTGCGGCCAACAGTTACGCGCCGCATGTCTGCCTTGTCATCTTTGCCGACAACAAACACAAAGAACCCGGCCTGATCCTGCGCAATGGCTTCTGAGGGTACGGTTATCTGCCCCGTCTGTTCGGTAAGCTCGATGTTCACAGTTGCATATTGACCGGGGCGTAATGTCTTTTCGGGGTTGGGGAACACCGCCCGCACCGCGATCGTGCCCGTTGTGGGATCAACACCGGGATCGGAGAAGTCGAGCGCGCCTGAATGTGGGTGGACGCTGCCGTCAATCAGTGTGATCGCGACCTTGAGATCAGGATTGGCCGATCTGTATTTTTCCAACTGCAAAAACTGCGTTTCGCTGGGGCTTACATAGACGTAGAGAGGGTCCATCTCGACAAGCTCAGCCAATACCGTGTCATTGGCCGATACGATATTGCCGACATCCTGAAAAACCCGCCCGATGCGTCCACTGATCGGCGCCGATACGGTGGTGTAGTCAACGTTGACCTGCGCTGACTCAACCGCGCCCTGGCTGCTGTCGAGATCGCCCTGTGCTTCGGCCGCGCTGGTGGTCTTTTGGTCCAATTGCTCCTGCGCGACGGTTCCGTCACTTGCCAAAGCAGTAAACCGCTCCTTCTCCCTGTTTGCGAAATCCAGGCTGGCCTGGTCCCTATTTCGCTCGCCCTTGAGCCGTTTGAGCTCAGTAGTGTAGGGGCGTTGGTCGACAACGAACAGCGTGTCGCCTTTGGCAATATCGGCGCCTTCTTTGAAGGGTCGGGCCTCAACATGACCGTCGACACGTGATCGAATGAAAACAGTGTTGGGCGCTTCGGTGCGTCCCGTCAGTTCGAGATAGAGCGGTACATCTTCTGCCGTTGCCTTTTCAACAACAACCTTCGGCGCTGTGGCTGCCGGCGCTTCCGACTTTTTCTCGTAGCAACCCGCTAGCGGTGCCAGCAGGCACAACACCACTAGCTGGCGCAGGCTCCTGTTCCTGGTCGTGATCTGCCGAAAACGCACTCATTCCCCCCAAATTATGTCACCCTTGTTCATGACTAGCCTAAATTGCCTGCGTTTTCACGAACAACTGTTTTTAGCAGAAATTTACTTCTTTGGGTTCTGATGGAATGGGCATCCCCTAACGAGATGATGGAAACAGAGACGCCGTGCTGGTTGCTACGCAAGGGTCCACGCTTCACACGGGGCCCTAAATCGTTTCGATCAAAGTTTGGATCTGCGGGGTTCTCGTGAGGTTTGATTTGTGGATCATTTTTGTTGGAGGATCATGAACATGCCGGCACCTTTGCCGAAAGAACTCCAGGACCGTTTTGCTTGATTGATCGAAGAGGGTCTGTCGGGGAGGGAGGCATCGCGACACCTTCAATTGTCCGCTGCGACCGGCGCGCTGGCGGCATCAGATATACAAATCTGGCGCGGCCTTTGTCGCTCCTATGGGTCGCCTACGAGGGAGCGGAAAGTTAGCGGCCCATGTTGGGTTCTTCCCGGAACTGGTGGCCCAGGACCCGGACATTACCCTTTTTGACCTGCGCGATGCGCTTGCCACTGCGACCGGCGCTCTTCGTTACAGGTATCGGTTGAGGGCGCCGAAGTTGATCTGTCAAAAAAAGTACGTGATCTCTTGATGCTGTTCCTCACCAATACCGGCCGAGTGCTGTCTCGCGAGCGGATACTGAACGCCGTCTGGGGTCTCAATGCCGACTCGCTCACCAATGTTGTCGACGTCTATGTGGGCCGGGTGAGGCGAAAAATCAGAGAAGAAGGCTCACGGATTGTGACGCTGAGAAACGTCGGATACCGGATGGATTAGTTGCTGTCGGAGCGCGCCAGTGGTGCCGAAAGTTCCGTATTTTATCGTACCCTCCAATCAACCCTAATGAGTATCCCATCCCGAATACGCGTGCTTGATTGTCGTGGATCGAAGCCTCGGGTGTGGACCGCCCCGCGCGGTATAGCGGATCGGGGCAGGCCATCGCCCAGGCGGGCGTTTCGTCAGATCGCACTGGCGAGGCGGAGCAGGATCGTCACGCCTAGCGCGACAAGCGTGACCGAGGTCAGCAGTGCCCCGGCGGGGCGTCCCTTGCCGTCGGGTGACCAGCGCATTGCCAGGTAGTGCAGCACCCGCCCGAGCAACAAGGTGCAACCACACAGGATCAGCAGCCAAACCGGCGCGCCGGCTACCTCGGCTGCGGCAAGGGCGATCAGCCCAAGCGGAACATATTCGATGAAATTGCCATGCGCGCGCATGCGCCGGAGCAATTCCTCGTCCTCGCCGTGCAACAGCGTGATCCCGGTCTGGACGCGCCTGAGCCCCACCGCAATCGACATTGGAACGCTGATGATCACGAATATCGCGGTGAAAAAGAGGGTGATCTGAAGTGCAAAGCCCATCTGCATACCTCCTCGTTCCTGCGGCCTAGGCCGTCATGCTTTCGTAGGTAATCAGCGCAAATCGCGCGCCCTGCGGATCGCAAAGTGTCGCCATGCGGCCCACGCCGGGCACATCCATCGCTGGTGCGATTACCTCTGCCCCCTGCGCCTGCGCCCGGGCGACGCCAGCATCCACGTCGGTGATTGTGAAATAGATGGTCCAGTTGCCGTTCTCCTCGGGCATCGGCGAAAACCCCCCAATGGCCGTCTCATCGATGGCGATGGCGGAATAGCTCGATCCGTCCTGCATCGGCATGTCGTTGATGGTCCAGCCCAGCACGTCTTTGTAGAACGCCTTGGCTTTGGCCTGATCCGGACCGGAATGTCCGATCCAGCCGGAATTGCCGGGGGTGGTCATGTCTAGAATGCTCATGATCTGTGCTCCGTTTTGCGCGCCCCGCTCTTTCGGGACTGACACAAGGACGCATGGCTGAGCTGTGAACCTACAGCCTGCCGGGATTTTTCTGACAAGCTGCGATCTTTTCGCGGATCACCACCTGTTCCGGCCCGGTTGGCCCCAGCGCAAGCGCTCGCTCATAAGCGGCGACCGCTGCATCAGGCTCTCCGGTCTCTTGCAGCAGGCCCGCCCGCAGCGTGTGGAACCAGCGATATCCGCCCAACTCCTCCGAGATCTCCGCCAAAGCATCCAGAGCATATCGCGACCCCCTGGTTCTGGCCTGCACCGCGATATGGTTGAGCCGGATCACCGGCGAGGGCAGCATCGCATAAAGAGCGGCGTAATGTGCTTCGATTACGGGCCAGTTGGTCTCATCAGCCGTGCGTGAAAACGCATGTTCGGCAGCGATGGCCGCCTGAATGCGGTATGGGCCGACATGGTCGATCCGCTGCGCCTTCTGCAGCCAGGCCCGCGCCTCCTGCATTTCGCCCCGATGCCAGAGCGTCCGGTCCTGAACTTCGAAGGCCACCAATTTGCCGGCGCCGTCCATGCGGGCGTCGCGTCTTGCATGCTGAAACAGCAACAATGACAGCAGCGCGCCCTGTTCACCCATCCCGGGAAACAACTCGGCAAGCAATCGGGCCAGACGGATGGCCTCTTCACAGAGCGTCAGCCGGATCTGGGTGTCGCTATCCGAGGTTGACCAGCCCTCGTTGAACATGAGGTAGATCATTAGCGATACCTCACCCAGCCGCCTGCCGCGTTCCTGCGGGCTGGGTGTCTGAAACGCGACAGGGTTGGCGGCGATCCTCTTTTTTGCACGGGTAATGCGCTGCTCCATTGCCTTGTGCTTCACCAGAAACCCACGGGCAATTTCCGCAACCGTCAGCCCGCCAACGATGCGCAGTGCCAGCGCAATCTGGTCCTGCCGTTCCAGCGCGGGATGACAACAGATGAACAAGAGCCGCAGAACATCGTCGCGCAAGGCATCAGGGTCGGGCACGGGATATTCCGGAACAATCAGGTCCTCCGGCGCCTGAGACAGAAGCCGCCGCTGCCGCTGCGCCTTGCGGACGCGATCCAGTCCCGCGTTCCGCGCCGTGGTCAGAAACCAGGCCAATGGGTCGCGGGGGGTGCCGCGTTTGGGCCAGTCGACGAGCGCTTTGACGCAAGCCTCGGAAAACGCCTCCTCGGCGATCTCCACATCGCGGAAATAGCGCGTCAGAGCGGCCAGCGCTTTTGGCCGCTGCGTCTGGAAGGTTGCTTCGAACCAATCGGACACGTGCCTAGTCCGAAGAGATCACACCGCCCGCCCAGGCGATGGGTCGCACCTCCAGCCGCGCGACCGGCGACGAGATCATGCGCGCAAACGAAATCGCCTCGTCCAGATCGCGGAAATCGGCGGCATAGAAGCCAAGGAAACTCTCCTTGGTTTCGGCGAACGGCCCATCGACGATCAACGGCGCCTGACCGGGCGATCCCGGCGGATCGACGGTGACAGCGGTTGAGGGCGGCATGAGTTTGACCGAAAGGTAGTCGCCCCGCGCCTCCAGTGCTGTCTGCAAGGCGCGATGGCCGCCCATCACCTCGTCCTGACGCGCGCCGTTCAAGGCCTCGAACACACCCGCTTCGCCGTAAATCGCAATCGCATACAACATGCCGCTTTGTCTCCGCTCAACACTTCAATGCTGCAAGGACGCGCGAGAGAATGCAAATCCGACATCGCCGCTCGGTTTGTCGTTGTATCCGGAGAAGTAGGACGCAAGACGCGCCATCTGAGCATCCGTTGGCCAGAATAGCTCAGACATGTCTGCCGCTCTTTTTATAGGCGTGGGCTGTGCGGCCATTCCCGGATTTGTAATATTCTGAGTCCATGTTCGTCACGCGCTCTTCAAATTGTAGAACGGATTTCAGACCCAGCCGTGCAGCCGTAGCTGCGCCGAAACGAGCAAAGTTTGACTGAACCGCATCGATAATCGGGATCGTATCCGCATCCTGTGCCAACGCGTCGCCAAAGTAGAACTCAAGCTGCCTTGTTTTGTTGCTGCCTAAGCCCAGGCCGGTCCGACCATCACACTTTGATGCACTCGCTGGCCGCGCCCTGCCACGCTGGATGTATGGCTTGATGAGATGCAATGCTAAGTTAGGCGAGCGGAGATGAGACTCTGCCTCGGCTTTTTGTCCGGCGACTCGATCGCCTGTATCGCTGCCGTGGCCAGAAACGCCCCGGCGTTCTGAACGTCTTCTTTTACAACTTTGATGGCTTCTCGAAAGTGCTTCAGGAAGGGTACGGCTTCTTTGGCAAAGACGTCCAGGTCCTTGCCAATCACGCGACCGGCGCGTTCGGCACCGACGCTGGCGAATATGGCTGAGGTGGAGGAGGGCGCGATGATGCCATCAATGTCGGCACGGTTTTGTAGAAAAGCCGCGATGCCCTGTTTGATATCCTCGCCGGTTACATCGCTGGTGATACCTGGAACGACTTCGAAAGTTGCATCAGATCGCGAAATCACCTCTCTAGCGCCTTTGAGCATATCCTGCGCGTAGTTCTGGTTCAGCGGCGGCGTCAGCATCGCGATGTTTTTGCGCCCCGAACCTATCAGGGTTTCCGCCGCGAGGTGACCGAAGGACGTGTTGTCGAAGTCGAAATAGGGGTGCAGGTCGCGCCATTTCGAGCGCCCATAAGTGGCAAAGGGAAACTTGCGCTCAAGCAGGTGGGCGACGCGCGGATCATCGACCTCGATGCGGTTAAGGATAAGTGCATCCGCCGACCCGGTTTCCAGGATGTAGCGGACAGGTTGCATCGGGTCTTCATCGGGAAAATAGGGCGTGACGATAAGGTGATAGCGGGTGTCCCGCAGCGCGTGCGCAATTGACGAGACGAGCTGTCCGGTATGATCTGTCACTTCGTGGTCCGAGCAGAGGACAATAGAGATCACGTTGGTTTTGCCAGTACGCAGGCGCAGTCCGGCCCGGTTTGGAATGTAACCGATCTGGGCCGCGATGGCGCGCACTTTCTCTTTGGTTGCCGTCCCGATATCGGGCGCATCGTTGAGCGCGCGCGACACGGTGGGCACCGCCAGCCCCGAAAGTTCGGCAATGGTGCGCAAAGTTGGTCGGCTTTTCCCGGATTCGGGCATTGAACAATTGGCCTTTCTGCTGATCCCGACCTTTGCAACTTAGTTTTTTGCGGCACAGCCCCAGCTTCCTCCCGGATAAACTAGTCCGCCTAGCTGCGCGTGTAAATCCGTTGCAAGAGGTTTCTAAATCGTTATAGTAGCGATCTATATCGATTTAGATTGGGAGGAATCAATGAATCGCTTGGCAAAGATGCTTGCTGGAACATTCCTGGCCGGAGCTGGAACAGCCCATGCGGCAGACCTGGAGGTCACGCATTGGTGGACATCTGGAGGAGAGGCCGCCGCCGTTTCTGAATTTGCAAAAGCCTTCAATGAGAATACCGATCACAACTGGATCGATGGAGCCATAGCGGGCTCGGGTGGTACGGCGCGCCCGATCATCATCAGCCGCATCATCGGAGGCGATCCGATGGGGGCCACTCAGCTAAACCATGGGCGTCAGGCCGAAGAGCTGATTGAGGCGGGATTGCTAACCGATCTGACGGAACTGGCCGAGCAGCAGGGGTGGAAGGACATTGTGAACCCGCCCTCGCTGCTGGAGGCCTGCACCTTCGAGGGCCGCATCTATTGCGTCCCGGTGAACATCCATTCCTGGCAGTGGATGTGGTTGAGCCACGGGGCCTATGACGCTGCGGGTATCCCCGTGCCATCTGACTGGAACGCGTTTATCGAGAGCGCTCCAAAACTGCAGGAAGCGGGTATCGTGCCGCTGGCCATAGGTCAGCAAAGCTGGCAGCAACGTGGCGCGTTTGATGTGCTTTCCGTTGCAATTGCGGGTGTCGACGCCTGGCGCAAAGTGGTTGTGAATCGCGATGTGGGCGCCGCGATGGGGCCGGAATATCAAAACGTCTTCGCGGCGATCGAAACAGCGCGCCAACTGGCCGCCGATTCAAATGTTCAGGACTGGAACCAGGCCACCAACATGGTCATTACCGGCAAGGCCGGAGCCCAGATCATGGGCGACTGGGCGCAGGGCGAGTTCCAGATTGCCGAACAGGTTGCCGGAGAGGATTACACTTGCCTGCCCGGTCTCGGTATGAACGAAGTTCTCGATACCGGAGGTGATGCTTTCTATTTCCCGGTCATCGACGACCCGGAAGTTCAGAAGGCGCAGTTGGAGCTCGCCTCGACACTAATTTCACCGGATGTGCAAGTGGCCTTCAACCTCAAGAAGGGCTCTCTGCCGGTGCGCGGCGATATAGACCTTTCAGCTGCAAATGACTGCATGCAAAAGGGGTTGGACATCCTCAAGGCTGGGGGCATTCTGCCATCGGGTGACATGAACCTAACCCCGGATACCCAGACACAGATCGAAGACCTGATGGCCGAGTTTTGGTCAACCGACATGTCAGCCGCGGATGCCCAGGCACATTATGCCGACCTGATCCGAGCCGCAGAATAAAGCGCAGCCACTCGCGCGCTGGTCCGGGGTCCTTGTGGCCCCGGGCTAGTGAAAACTGCGCGAAAGGACCCTTATGGCAGACCTGTCTTCCTCCCACTCGCCAGACGGAAAGCGTGCGCAGAGACCTATGTCGCTGTTTCGCAACCTGCCCGCCAAGATCGCCTCCATCCCCATGATACTGACCGCGCTGGTTGTTTTTGTAGGGGGCACTGCTTGGACGGTGGTTCACTCCTTCACCTCGTCCAAGTTGCTGCCCAACACGAAATTTGTCGGTTTCGATCAGTATGAACGTCTCTGGACGACGCGGCGCTGGCTGGTATCGATCGAGAACCTGGCGCTCTATGGGATGCTGTCGCTGATTTTCACGCTGGTTATCGGGTTCACGCTGGCCGCGCTGCTGGATCGCAAGATCCGCGGAGAGAACGTGTTCCGCACCATCTTCCTCTACCCCTTTGCGCTCAGCTTCATTGTCACCGGGCTGGCCTGGCAATGGATATTGAACCCCGATCTGGGGATTCAACACGTGGTGCGCGGGTTGGGTTGGGAAAGCTTCACCTTCAACCCGCTCAACGATCCCGACATCGTGATCTACGGCATTCTGATCGCAGGGCTCTGGCAGGGCACGGGGCTGATCATGGTGATCATGCTGGCCGGGTTGCGTGGCATCGACGAAGACATCTGGAAGGCCGCGCGGGTCGACGGGATCGGTACGATCAAGACCTATATCGTGGTGATCATCCCGATGATGCGACCGGTTTTTGTCACTGCGCTGGTTCTGATCATGAGTGGGATCATTAAGCTTTACGACCTGGTGGTCGCGCTGACCAATGGCGGGCCGGGCATCGCCTCGGAGGTGCCGGCGAAATACGTGATCCAGTACATGTTTCGCGCGCAGAATCTGGGGCAGGGTTTTGCCGCTTCGACCATGATGCTGGTTTCAGTGGCGATCATTCTGATCCCGTGGGCCTATCTGGAATTCGGAGGGCGCAAACGTGGTTGATCTGACCTCCTCCCCTTATGCCGAGGGGCCACGCGGCCCCAAGCCTCGGCGCAGCTTTAGCCGGGCGAATATCTTTCTTTATGGCACGTTGATCGTGGTGTCGGTTTATTATCTGCTGCCGCTCTATGTGATGGTTGTCACCTCGCTGAAGGGGATGCCGGAAATCCGGGCGGGCAACATCTTTTCGCCGCCGCTTGAGATCACCTTTCAGCCCTGGGTCAAGGCCTGGGCGCAAGCCTGTACCGGCATCAATTGCGATGGGCTCAGCCGGGGCTTCTGGAATTCGGTCAAGATTCTGATCCCGTCGATTGTGCTGTCCATCGCCGTAGCCTCGGTCAACGGCTACGCGTTGGCGCGCTGGAAATTCAAGGGCTCAGAAGTGTTCTTCACCATCCTCATCGTGGGCGCCTTCATTCCCTATCAGACGATGCTCTACCCGCTCGTGATCATCCTGCGCGAGATCGGGTTGATGGGCGACCTTTCGGGATTGGTCCTGGTGCATACGATCTTCGGCATGCCGATCCTGACACTGTTGTTTCGTAACTATTTCGCCTCGATCCCCGAAGATCTGCACAAGGCCGCACGGGTCGATGGCGCCGGGTTCTGGAGCATCTATTTCCGTATCATGTTGCCGATGTCCCTGCCGATTTTCGTGGTGGCGATCATCCTGCAAGTCACTGGTATCTGGAATGATTTCCTGTTCGGCGTGATCTACACCAAGCCTGAAACCTACCCGATGACGGTGCAGCTCAACAACATCGTCAACTCGGTGCAGGGCGTGAAGGAATATAATGTCAACATGGCCGCCACCTTGCTGACCGGGCTTGTTCCACTCGTCATCTACTTTGTCTCCGGCAAACTGTTCGTGCGTGGCATCGCTGCTGGCGCCGTGAAGGGTTAATCATGCATTCTGTCGAAATTCGCGATCTGGATCTGAGCTTTGGCGCCATCGAGGTGCTCAAGGGTTTGAACCTGAACATTGAAGACGGAGAGTTCCTGGTTCTGCTCGGTTCGTCCGGCTGCGGAAAGTCCACATTGCTGAACTGTATCGCCGGACTGCTGGAGGTCACCGATGGCCAGATTTTCATCAAGGACCGCAATGTAACCTGGGAGGAACCCTCGGACCGGGGCATCGGCATGGTGTTTCAGTCTTACGCGCTCTATCCGCAGATGACGGTCGAGGGGAACTTGTCCTTTGGCCTGAAAAACGCGCGAATGTCCAAGGACGAGATTGCAAAGCGCGTGGGACGGGCGGCAGAGATTTTACAGATCAAACCGCTGCTCAAACGCAAACCCGCAGCTTTGTCAGGCGGACAACGACAGCGTGTGGCCATTGGTCGGGCGCTTGTTCGCGATGCGGATGTGTTCCTGTTCGACGAGCCACTCAGCAATCTCGACGCCAAGCTGCGCGCTGACCTGCGGGTCGAGATCAAACGCCTGCATCAACAGCTGAAAAACACGATCATCTATGTGACCCATGATCAGGTCGAGGCTCTGACGCTGGCCGACCGGATCGCCGTGATGAAGGGCGGGCAAATCCAGCAGCTGGCCTCGCCAACGGAGATATATAACCGGCCGGGCAACCGCTATGTGGCGGATTTCGTTGGCTCACCGGCGATGAATTTTGTCGAAGGCCTCTTGATCGAGGATCGGTTCGAAGCCAGGGATCAGGTGCTGTCAATCCGGGACTATCCCTTTGCCAAACAGCCTGGCGGCCTAGCTACAATGGGCATCCGTCCCGAACATGTGGCAACTGGCGCTGCTGCTGAGGCGTTATCATTCAACACTGACGTACCCGTCGAAGTCATTGAACCGATGGGCTCGGACACGCTCGCCTGGACCCGCCTCGCGGATGAGCCATTTCGCGTGCGGCTTGATGGTCAAACCAGCATTCGGCCCGGTGACCGGCTGAAGATCGGTATCGACCTGTCAAAAGCCTCGTTCTTTGACGCAGAAACCGAGGTGCGCCTGTGAAGGATATCATCGGTGACAGATCCATTGACCTCACAGGTCCATGGAGGATGCATGACGCAGAGGGCGTGCATGATCTCATGATCAACCTGCCGGGTGACGGGATCACGGCGTTGCACAATGCCGGTGCGATCCCCGAGCCGTATTTTGGTCGCAACGAATATGAACTGCGCTGGATCGCCGAGCGGGACTGGGTGTTCGAGCGCCGCTTTCAATTGGAAAACTCCGCATTTTATCTGCACCTGTCCGAGGTCGACACCGTCGCCGAGATCACGCTGAACGGGATGCCGGTGTCGCAATCCGAAAATGTGTTCCGAAGCCATCGCGTCGATGTGTCGGATGCGGCGCGTTCGGGTGAGAACACCTTGCAGATCACGATAAGATCCAGTGTGAATGAGGGCGCGGCGCGCCAGGCGGCGCTACCTTACCCTGTACCCAGCCATCCCCGGAATTGCCCGATCCCCAACGGCAATATGCTGCGCAAGGTGCAATGCGATTTCGGTTGGGACTGGAACATCGCACTGGCCCCGTTTGGCATCTATGGCGAAATGCGGTTGGTCCCCAAGGACGCACCAAGCTTTTCACGACTCCGAACCACGCAACATCATGCCGAGGGGCACGTCACCCTGACCGTTCGGGCGCAGCTTGATGGGGCCGATAAGGCCGATGTGACCCTCGCCGGAGAAACGCAATCCGTCTCATCCGATGCCAGCGGCGGGATCACTGCGGACTTCGTCATCAACAGCCCCGAACTTTGGTGGCCGAGGGGGCTTGGCGCGCAAACCTTGCATGAGTTGACGCTCACCTCCGGCCCTACGAGCGAAACCCGCAAGGTCGGGCTGCGAAACATAGAACTCATCACCGAGCCAGATGAGATCGGTACCAGCTTCAAGCTGCGTGTGAATGGCGTTGATGTGTTCTGTCGAGGTGCGAACTGGATACCTGCCGATGCGCTGCCGGGCAGGATCACGCCTGAGAAGACCCGCGATCTGCTGCAATCGGCGGTCGACGCCAACATGAACATGCTGCGTATTTGGGGTGGCGGACGGTACGAGCCGGACAGCTTTTATGAAGCCTGCGACGAGCTGGGTCTGATGATCTGGCAGGACGCGATGTTCTCCTGCAACCTTTATCCGGCGCATGATGCGTTCCTGAACGACGTCCATAATGAGCTTTGCGAACAGGCTGCCCGCCTTTCGACCCATGCCTGTCTTGCGCTCTGGTGTGGTGACAATGAACTGGTCGGCGCGCTGGGGTGGTATGAGGAAAGCGTCAAGGATCGCGACCGGTATCTGGTCGCTTATGACCGGCTGAACCGCACGATCGAGCGTGCGATCAATGACACGCTGGGCGAGGATGTGAATTGGTGGCCGTCCTCTCCATCGCTCGGGCCGCTCAATTTCGGCGATGGCTGGCATGACGATCAGGCAGGCGACATGCATTTCTGGTCGGTCTGGCACGAGCGCCGCGATTTCGACCATTACCGCGATGTGGCACCGAGGTTCTGCAGCGAGTTCGGATTCCAATCCTACCCGTCGATGGATGTGATCCGCAGTTTCGCTACCGAGCGGGACTTCAACATCGCCGCTCCGGTACTGGAAAGCCATCAGAAAAACGCGGGCGGCAATGCGCGGATCGCAGAGACCATGTTCCGCTATTTCCGGTTCCCGGAAGGATTCGAGAACTTCGTATATCTCAGTCAGATTCAGCAGGGGCTTGCGATCAAAACCGCCGTGTCGCACTGGCGGGCGCAAAAACCGCGTTGCATGGGCACGCTTTATTGGCAATTGAACGACACCTGGCCGGTGGCGAGCTGGTCTTCGCTGGATTACGGCGGCGGCTGGAAGCTGTTGCATCACATGGCGCGCCGTTTCTATGCCCCGGTCGCTGTGACTGTGGTGCCCACGCGCGATGGATACAATTTGGTGGCCGTCAACGATACGGCAACCCCGGTGACTGTCAGCTTATCCGTCGCTGCCCTCCGTCTTAATGGCAGCGAGCGACCGGTTGGCAAGGCCAGGTGCGGCGTCGCGACAGATGCCGCCGCAACCCTATTGCAAATCCCAAAGACCGCGTTGGCGGCGGATGAAATCCTGCTCTATCGCATGACCTTGCCGGATGGGTCGGTGCAGACCGACCACTACGCGCCGCTGCCCTATAAGTCCTATGATCTGCTTCAAACGGGCCTGCGCCTGACAACACAGCGGGCAGGTGATCAGATCGAGTTGACGCTGAGCGCCGACCGGCCAGCGCTTTATGCCGGCATTGAGGCGGATCAGCCCGGACGCTTTTCTGACAATGCGCTGCTGGTACTGCCGGGTGCGCCACGACACCTGACATTCACGCCATCAATATCCGGGGCGGACCCCCAATTCACCCTGCGCGATCTGCACTCTGCCACCTATGGCGAGACCTCAAAAGGATAACTCATGACCGCTTTCGGCTATCAGCTTTATAGTTCTCGGAACTTTCCGCCCCTCACAGACACGCTGCCCATGCTGGCTGGACTTGGGTACGAAGAGATTGAGGGATACGGGGCGCTGTTTCAGGACGCAAACCTGCTGCGTGAACTACGCATAGCAATGGAGCAAACCGGGTTACGCATGCCAACCGCCCATTTCGGGGTGGATTTTGTCCGACAATCCCCGACCGAGGTGACCGGCCTCTGCCGCCAAATCGGTATCGAGACGGTGTTCTTTCCATTTCTGATGCCCGAGAAGCGGCCGAGCGATGCGCAAGGTTGGGAGGCCTTCGGCAAATCCCTGTCCGAGATCGGCAAGCCGTTGCAGGACGCGGGGTTGGCCTTTGGCTGGCACAATCACGATTTCGAATTGGCCGATCTAGGCGTGCCCGAGGCGCCGCTTGATCTGATTCTGCAAGCCTCAGAGGATTTGGTGCTGGAACTGGATGTCGCCTGGGTCGCAAGGGGCGGGCGCGATCCGTTTGACTATATCAGCCGCTACAAGGATCGACTCCGCGCCGCGCATATTAAGGATACCGCGCCGGATGGTGCTTGCGCGGACGAAGACGGCTGGGCCGATGTTGGCCAGGGAACGCTGGACTGGGTCAGCCTACACGCTGCCCTGCAGGGCACCTCAACAAGGCATTTCATCATGGAACATGACAATCCATCCGATCATGTCCGTTTCGCAACGCGGTCGCTGGCCGCCGCCAGATCACTTGGAGAGGGTCAGTGATGGAGCATATGGGCGTTGGTATTATCGGCGCAGGGAACATTTCGGCTGCGTATCTGCGGCTGGCTCCGCTGTTCAGAGGCTTCGCAATCCGCGCGATTGCCGATTTGGATATGGAAGCGGCCGCTGCACGCGCGGCGGAGTTCGGAATTCGGGCGGAAACGGTCGACACGTTGCTGGCGGCAGACGATGTTGATGTCGTGGTAAACCTTACTATCCCCGCGGCGCATTTTGAGGTGACCAAAGCAATCCTCAAAGCAGGAAAACACGCGTATTCGGAAAAGCCCGTTGTCCTGACCAAATCCGAGGGCGAAGCCCTGTCCGCATTGGCTGCAGAGCACAATCTGCGTGTCGGCTCGGCACCTGACACGTTCCTGGGGGGCAGCCATCAGCAGGCCAGACATTTGCTCGACGATGGGGCCATCGGCAGGGTCGTCTCAGGGACGGCCTATGTGATGGGTCCGGGTATGGAACATTGGCATCCCAATCCCGACTTTTTCTTTCTGCCCGGCGCAGGGCCGGTTCTGGACATCGGGCCGTATTACATCACCAACCTGATAAATCTGCTTGGTCCGGTCCGGCAGGTGGCAGCTCTGTCGCAGACGGCCTTTTCAGAGCGTACAATCACTTCGGAGCCGCGCCGCGGGGAAACGGTTCCTGTCAAGACGCCAACAACGCTCATGGCGCTGCTGGAATTTGAAAGCGGTGCCGTCATTACACTGGGCGCAAGCTGGGACGTGAAGGCGCATGCCCATAGCAATATGGAGCTGTATGGCAGCCATGGCTCGCTGCTGGTACCGGACCCGAATTTCTTTGGCGGTGCGCTGAGCATGGCGGGCGAGGATGGCCAGTTTCAGTCCATTGACCCCTGGGACCACCCGTTCGGGGTTCCCAACGAAGGTGTCGAGGGCACCGATCCCCGCGCAAACTACCGTTGTGCAGGGCTGGCCGATATGATCGCTAGCCTCCAATCTGACACGCCCCATCGTTGCGCGCTTGAGTTAGCGGTGCATAGCGTTGATGTGATGACGGCAATCTTGCAGTCGGCTGAGAGCGGTGAATTCGTCAATATGACCACAACTTGCCAGCGACCTGCACCCTTGCCGCCTGAACTGGCTTCGAGAATCTTAGAGTCTGAAAGACATTCAGCGAGCTCTGTTTGATCAAATCGACCCATTTGAGAGGCCCGTTTGCGCATGTTGCCAAGCTGGTGGGATAACCCGCGCTAGCGCAAGAGTCGCACCGCCCTGCGCTAAGTGTTCTGTCCCGGCGTCGTAATTTTGAAACCCGGAAAAATGTTGCAGTCCCTGCGTTTTTTTTGGATGTTGAAAATCCGACGCACATTCCTTCGAAAGATCGAACCCGGAAGCGCTGCGTGCGAGGCAGTCAAATTTGTGAGACCGGGACGAGATGTCGCTTGAGGACCCCTTCACTGACCTCAAAATAGAAACGCAGTCGTCCGGGTTTTATAAGGGCTATAGCCTACCGATTGCCCTGGTCAGCAAACTGTCCGTGTCGCTGTTGGTCCTTTGGGCGCTGGTCTGGCCATTTGCGGCGAATGATACACTGCGATCATGGAAATCGGGGTTGTTGAGCGAGTTCAACACATTCTACGATGTTTCGGTCGGTCTGTTTGCATTCTTCCTGTTGCTAATCGCGCTCATACCTGCAACCGGTCGCATGCGGCTCGGGGCCGAAGATGAACGGCCCGAATTCTCGAACTTCTCGTGGTTTTCGATGATGTTTGGTGCGGGTCTGGGTGTGGGCCTGATGGTCTATGCAACGGCCGAGCCGCTGGGCCTGTGGGAAACCAACCCGCTGACCGTGTCAGGGGAAGTCGCGCCCAAGAGCGAGGAGGCCATCGAGGGGGCCTACCGCTATACGTTTCTGCACACTGGCTTCCATGCCTGGGCCATCTATGTGGTCACCGGCCTCAGCCTGGCCTACTACGCGTATACACGCGATATGCCGCTGACGATCCGCGCGGCGTTGACCCCGCTACTCGGAGAATATGCCAACGGGGTTGCGGGTCATGTGATCGATATCCTCGGCGTCGTGGCAACGATACTGGGCGTGGCTGTGACGATTGGGTATGGCGTGTCTCAACTGGTGGATGGCGCGTTTCTGATCACCGGCATGCAATGGCTTGTGGACGGTGCCCAAGCCACAGCGAACCCGTCGACCGCCGGGCTGATCGCCGCGCTGGCACTGGTTATGATGATGTCGACACTCTCGGCCGTTTCCGGGGTCGGGCGCGGCGTCAAATACCTGTCGAATATCAACCTGGTTTTGTCTCTGGTGTTACTGGCGGTCTTCATTGCCTTCGGCTCATTTTCTTTTGCAATGACGACCTATGCCGCCGCTTTGGTGGACTATATCGCAAATTTCATACCGCTGAGTTTTCAGGCTTACAGTCCGATGTCACAGGCGGATTTCGCGTCCGTTCTGCCTGCCGAGGCAGCGCCTTTTGTCGGGGAACTGTTCACGGGCGCAACAGATGCCTGGGGAACAAAAGAGACCTTTCTGGACGCGTTGAGCGCTGATGCCGCTGGTCTCTCCGATCAGACCAAAGCCGCGGCTTATGAGGCGGGCACACAGGGGCGGTTGTTTGAGTGGCAGGCCGGGTGGACGACATTCTACTGGGCGTGGTGGATCGCGTTTTCACCTTTTGTCGGTCTGTTTCTGGCGCGTATCTCCAAGGGACGCACAGTGCGCGAATTCATAATCGGGGCGGTCGTTGCGCCGTCCCTGGTGTGTTTTGCCTGGATGACAATTCTGGGGGGATCGGCCATCGATCTGGAATTGAACGGGGGTGCCAACGGAGCAATCCTTGCCGCGTCCACCACGGCCACATTGTTTGTCACGCTGGGCGAAATGATCTCGGGTCATTTTTTGACGATCATAAGCATCATGTGTGTGCTGTTGACCATGACATTTCTGGTCACGTCAGCTGATTCCGGCATCCTGGTTATGAACACCATCATGTCGGGTGGATCAGAGGATACCGGATTGTTGCATCGCATCATTTGGGGTGTTTTGCTGACGCTGGTGATTGGGACACTACTGATTGCTGGTGGCGGTGGCTTGGAGGCACTGACAAACTCGATGATCATCGGCGCATTGCCATTTAGCGTTGTTTTGCTGCTCATGTGTGTCTCGCTGGCCAAGGCGATGATCAACGACCTGCGCCGATCAAGTAACGAAGAGCACCCGGACATGTCGAACTGACCGGGTATTGCCGAATTGTTAACGTTGGGAGGGTCTTTCTTAATCTTTGACGTGTGCTGGTCTTAATCTGTTATCTCTAAGTCTGTCGGAACCGTCAAAGAACTACGCTGCATCTCCTTAGCGATAACGATCACGTATCTTTACGGCCATACTGAATAGCAAACGGCTCTAACACCACGATCCCGCCAAGCAATTGGCATGTTCGGACGTCCAGAGTGCGATGCACTCCCCATACAGCCAAGAAGGGGCGCATGATGTTTGACGCACAGGTTTACGCACCGCTTTTTGAGCCGGTCCGGCTGGGGCCGGTCACTGCAAAAAACCGCTTTTACCAGGTGCCGCATTGCACCGGGCTGGGGCACGTGCGACCACGGGCCGAGGCCGCGCTGCGCGGCATGAAGGCCGAAGGCGGCTGGGGGGTCGTTTCGACGCAGGAAACCGAGATTCATCCCACTTCGGATTTGTCGCCTTATGCCGAAGGCCGTTTGTGGGACGCGCGAGATGTTCCGGCATTGCGCTTGATGACTGACGCGGTTCACGAGCATGGCGCGCTGGCTGCCATTCAACTGGTTCATAACGGCAATCACGCAACGAACCTGCTGTCGCGCGCACCGGTTCTGGCGCCGTCGGACATGTCGATCAGCACGGCACAACCAAAACAGGGTCGCGCGATGGACAAGGCCGATATCCGCGCCCTTCGGCAATGGCATAGGGACGCCGCGCTGCGCGCAAAAGAGGCCGGGTTCGACATCGTCTATGTCTATGCCGGGCATGGGATGACGCTCGCGCAGCACTTCCTGCTGCCACATATGAACAGCCGCAGCGATGAGTATGGCGGATCACTGGAAAACCGTGTGCGCCTGACCCGCGAGTTGCTGGAGGACACGCGCGATGCCGTCGGGGATACTTGCGCGATTGCCCTGCGCTTTGCCATAGACGAGATGCAGGGACCCGACGGGATGCAGGCCGCCGAGGAGGGCCGTGCTGTGGTCGAATTGTTGGCCGATCTGCCCGATATCTGGGACGTGAATGTCTCTGACTGGTCCAACGATTCCGCAACCACGCGCTTTCAGCCCCAGGACGGATACCAGAATGAGTATCTGTCATTCGTGAAGCAGACCACCAACAAGCCGGTTGTGGGTGTTGGGCGGCTGACCTCGCCAGACATGATGGTTTCGATGCTGCGCAAAGGCATCGTTGACCTAATCGGCGCGGCACGCCCCTCGATTGCTGACCCGTTTATTCCGCGCAAGATCGAGGAAGGGCGCATTGACGAGATCCGCGAATGCATCGGTTGCAACATCTGCGCCGCCTCTGATGCGCTCGGCGTTCCGATCCGCTGCACCCAGAACCCGACGATGGGCGAGGAATGGCGGCGTGGCTGGCACCCCGAATACATCTCCCCACGTAAGCGTGCGGTCGAAACACTGGTTGTTGGGAGCGGCCCGGCAGGTCTGGAATGCGCCCTGCAATTGGCGCGTCGCGGCTATGAGGTGACACTGGCCGAGGCAGACCCAGAGTTCGGCGGTAGAGTTCTGCGTGAGAGCAGATTGCCGGGGCTTGCGGCCTGGTCACGGGTTGCGGACTACCGGCTAAACGAGCTGCGGCAGCGTGCTAATGTTCAGATGTTCACCAACAGTGCTCTCGACGCCGCCCAAGTGGCTGAGCTTGGCATCCCGCATGTGTTCCTTGCGACCGGTTCGTCATGGCGCTCTGATGGGTTAGGCCGCAGCACGCGGCGGCGCCCGCCCCAAATCAAACCGTCGGCCAAGGTATTTACGCCAGATGACATCATGTCAGGCGTTGTTCCTGACGGACCTGTCATGGTCTATGATGACGATCATATCTATCTCGCGGGTGTCATTGCTGAGAAGCTGGCGCTGGCGGGGCGCAAGGTGGTGTTCGTAACGCCCGAAAGCCTTGTGTCGTGCTTTTCTGTCAACACGCTGGAACAGTATCGCATTCAGGCTCGGCTCATTGAGCTGGACATCGACATTCGATGCAATCAGGTGCTGCACATGGTCGGCGATCACGAGGCGACCGTGGCTTGCGGATTTTCGGCGCGGCAAAGCGAGATGGATTGCGCCTCTGCCGTGCTGGTTACCGAGCGGCATCGAAACACCACACTATTCGGAGCGCTGCGCGGCACGGGTCTGGAAACGCTTGAACTCGTTGGCGATGCGGCGGCTCCGGGACTGATCGCGGATGCCGTCTTTGCCGGCCACCGCGCCGCGCGTGACTTTGAACGCCCAAAATCCGAGGCCGAACAAGACTGGTTCCGCCGGGAAATCACTGATCTGCGGGAGGACGCGATATGACGGACAGAATTGAGACCGGGAAAGCCACCCCTGACACAAGCCGTCGTCGCCGCGGCGGTGGTCGCGCTGCGCGTATCGCGCTGCAAGAAGCGACAACGGGCAACGAAGCGGTGCATGGCGGGCTGGCAGGTGGTCGTTATCGCCCTTTGTCGCAGACGGATATGGAGAGCATTCACCACTCCGCTCTGACCGTGCTGGAACAAACCGGGCTGGCAGATCACTTCCCGGAATTGCTGGACCTCGTTCTGCCAAAGGGTGCCGTTCTGAACGAACATGACCGTTTGTGCTTTCCCCGCGCACTGATGGAAGATGTTCTGTCAAACGCGGCCAAGGAATACTACGTCTTCGCGCGCGGTGAGCGGGCGGGCAAGGATGACATGCATTGCACGGCCGAGAGCGTCTACTTCGCCAATTCCGGCACGGCCGTCACTACATTCGACGCGAAAACAAAGTCTTATCGGCCCTCCGATCTGCGGGACATCTATGATTTCACCCGTCTTGTAGACAAGCTGGACAACATCCACATGCTGGGGGCCACGGTGCTGGCGACCGATGTCCCTGACGATTTCACTCATGACATGAACATGGTCTATGCCATGCTGTCGGCCAGCCAGAAACCGGCCTGTATGGCCTTTCGTGATCGCAGCCATATCCCCCATGCAATCCGGATGTTTGATCTGGCATCCGGTGGCGAAGGGGCTTTCATGAAAAAGCCTTCGGTGATCTTTGGCGGCTGTCCTATTGTCTCGCCTCTGCGGATCGGGCGGGAGAATATGGAAATCCTGATCGACACGGCCAAGCTAGGACTAACCGTCGATCTGGCTGTGCCGCCCCAAGCGGGTGCTACTGCACCGGCAACCTTGGCGGGTACTCTGGTTCAGGCGGTTGCCGAAACCCTGGCCTGTGTCGCCATCGCGAACCTGATCACCCCGGGCTGCCCGGTCAGCTTTGCCGCATGGCCCTTCATCACGGACCTGCGCAGTGGCTCGTTTACCGGGGGCAGCGGCGAACAGGCTCTGATCGGGGCAGCGGCGGTTCAGATGGGCAACTACTATGGCCTGCCCACATCGGTGGGTGCGGGAATGACCGATGCGAAGCTACCGGACGCGCAATACGGGCTGGAAAAGGCGCTCACCTTTGCGCTGGCCGCCCATGCCGGAGCCAACCGGGTCTGCGAATTCGGCGGAATGCTGGGCAGCCTCATGGGATGCAGCTTTGAAAGTATGGTCATAGACAACGAGGCCGGCGGTATGATCCTGCGCTCGCTGCGGGGTATCGAGGTGACGGATGAGACCATGGCCGTAGATATCATCCATAAATGCGCGATCGAGCCGGGGCATTTCCTAGGGAACCCGCACACGCTTCAGTTCATGAACTCTGAATTCGTGTATCCGCAATTGATGGATCGCGAACGCACAGACACTTGGGAAAACCAGGGTCGCGTCGATTTGCTGGAGCGGGCAGGAGAGAGTGCCGACGCCATTCTAACGGATCATTTCCCGAATTATTTTGGACTGGCAGACCGGCAGATCCGCGAGGAGTTTCCAATTATCCTGAGTGCAGCGGAAATGCGAACCTCCAGAAGCTGAATCCGGTTCGGAAGCTGTAGACTCCAGCTGCATGGAACAGATCAGGCAGAACATGCCGCTTTGGGGATGAAACTTCGCTGATGTCGTGAAGTTTTCCGCTCCAGCATTCCTGCTAGTCTACGTCTCACCAACGCTGGCCTTGCCAGGCTGAGTAGCCCTGTTCGACATGACCTAGTTCGTTGCCTTGGTTTTTACGCGTAGCTTGGAAAAGCCGTGAATGTTGAAGACCTTGAAGAGTGGGAACTCCGTCTCGGTCAATTCAAAGCTGTCCATGTGCTTCAAGAACGCTTCCAGACCCAACCGGGCTTCCAGCTTTGCCAATTGTAAACCCGCGCACATATGCCGACCAGTGGCGAAGGCCAGATGGTGAATGTGATCGCGGGTGATGTCGAAAGTGGTTGGATCAGGAAACGCTTCGGGGTCCCTGTTGGCCGATGCGATGACGGGTAGAAGCAGATCCCCTTTCGGGATCGTCTTGCCTCCGACCTCGACATCCTCCAGCGCAAAGCGGCCAATGAACTGGATTGGGCCATGCAGCCGCATGATCTCTTCCACCGCATTGGTCATCATCGTCGGATTGTCACGGATCAGAGCCACTTGGTCAGGATGCTCGAAGAAGAGGCGCATCCCATGTCCCAATGTGGCCGTGGTGGTCTCATTTCCGGCCGCCAGCATCAGGATCGTATTTGCCAGCACTTCATTGTTGGACAGCACTTCGCCGTCTGCTTCCGCCTCAGCGAGCGTACGCAGCAAGGCGGAGCTGTCATCGTTTCTCAGCTCTTCAATACGTTGCAACAAATATGCGCGGAACTCGCTGATGGAGTTCATCCCACGTTCCATCACCTCGGTGCTGACAGACGTATAAAAGTCTACCGCGACGGCGGCGTAGTCATCGCTCCAGGCTTTGACTTGTGGGCGCATTTCCGGCGGAATCCCGACGATTTCCGAAATTACGGTGATTGGAAGCGGCACCGCGAAATCCTGCACCAAATCTGCCTCCCCGCTGTTTACACAGGCGGTCATCAATCGGTCTGCCAAGGCTTCGATCCATTGCGTGTAGGTATCGACCTCCGTTCGGGTGAAGGCCGCGTGGACCAGATTCCGGATGCGGGTATGATCATCGCCATCCATGTGCGACAGCAAGCCATCAAAATCGTCAAATACCGGTGTAAAACGTTCGGCGTAATGCGCGCGAACGGGTGTCACACGGTCGACTGAAAACCGCGGGTCTTTCAGGATCTTTCGGATGTCCTTGTTCCGGGTGATGACCCAGCCATTCAAAGACGCATCGAAGTGTACCGGGTCTTTCTCGCGAAGCTCTTCGTAGACCGGAAACGGATCCTGTCCCATATCCATACGCAACAACCCGCCTTCGTTTCGAAGTGGAAGCTGATCAAATTGCATAGCGGGATTCCTTAAGTAAGTTCTTAGTGAACACAAGAAGATAGGCAGTTTGCCAGGCTAGGTTGACGATTTTCTGAACTGGTGATTTCTTTTCGCTCATCATGGATTTCAAGCAGTTCCCATTTATAGACAGAGAGCTGGATCAGGTCCATATGCGAGTGGCAACCTTCAAAACACTGACACAAGCGAAGACGGGTAAATCGAATGATGCAGAAAGCAAATATTGTTGGGATTGGTGCGGTGTCGGGTTACGGGATTGGCATCACCTCGCTCGTCTCAGGGTTGAAATCCGGTGTGTCGGCGGTTCAGCCACAACCGGGCGACGGGACGTTTATTCACAATGAAAAACACTTCGCGCGCGCGCCGATTGAAGAGCCGGAAGATCACAAATTGACGCGCTTTTCGGTCGGGTTCGAAGCCGCATTTGATGAAGCCATCGCTGATGCGCGCAAACGTGGTTGGACGCCGGGTGCACGCGTCGCAATCGTCCAGGGTAGCGCGCGCGGTGATGTGCAAGGCACGATGACGCTGATGGAAGACCCCAAAGAGCACATCCGCCGAACGTATATTTCCTGCCTTGCCTCGACGCCAATGGCGGTTGCCGCAAAAAACCATGGGTTTCATGGGCCGGTTTTTACCGTCAACGGCACCTGTGCTACGGGTCTGTTCGCCCTCGCAACGGCCCAGCGGCTTCTGATCTGCGATGACGCGACAGATGTGATTGTGTGCGGCACCGATATCGGCTCTTCGGATGCAATTTTTGATGGTTTGGAGCAACTGGGCGTGTTGGTGTCAGACCGCCCAGCTCTTGATGCATCCAAACCCATGAACCCAGACTCGCAAGGGTTTGTTATGGGGGAGGGTTGCGGCGTTCTGGTGTTGTCCAAGGCCCATGCGGACAGTCGCTATATGACCGTGGGGAGCTCGGTTATGGCCAATGACGGGTATCACCCGATCTCAATCGACCCGGAGCACCTTCAGATTGCCCATGCAATCGAAGATGCGCTGCGCCGCGCGGATATTTCGGCGGAAGAGATTCAGACCTATGTCGCGCATGGCACAGGCACCCAACAATGCAACGCATCAGACTTGCATGCCTTCGCGAAGGTTCCAAATGCCGGGCGGGTTCTGGCGCCAAAGCCGTATCTGGGGCATACCCGCGCTGCGGCCTCGGTCCTCGAAACCATCATTCTCGCCTGCCATGCGGAGGGGCGATTGGATGCAGCCGATCTGGAGGCCATCGCGCCGGATATCGCAACTGCGCGCACTGCATCGGCTCAGTTTCTGCCTGCCCTGCACATGTCGCTCGGGGCAGGGGGGAATGTTGCCACCGCGGTCTATGAGCCGTAGTTCCGATCCGATGATCCTATTGTTTCGGCTTGGTGCTGCCTGCCGAACTCGGGCGCATCCGCGTTTGTTGAGCATAAAACAGCCAGATGAGGACTGTGGTCGCACCGCCAAACCAAACCAACAAGTCCAGTTGCTCAAGTGTCGCGGCCTTTTGTGAACTTCCATATTGCGTAGCTGAGACCAAAACTATCAGCATCGCAACCGTGATCCGCCTAATCGTTTGAACCAACCCCACAACGCTCTCCTGGGCGAGATCAAGTGGTAGGGTAATCGCGAAGGTATAGCTCGTGCTCATCGACAGACCGACCCCCAGACCACAAAGCGCCAATCCCACCAGCCCTAGATCGAGGCGGGCTGCCCCCAAACTCTGTGCGAAAAGAAAAAAACCAATTGTGTAGAGTGGCGCACCGATAGCAAAGGGCAGCAGGTGAGACACTCGATCATAAAGCGCCCCAGCCGGCCGGGCGACCAGAAGCCGGGTGGCGACCAAAACCAACATGTAGAAACCTGCCTGGGATGGCGAGACATCAAGAAAAATCTGCATCGCGTGAGCTGCGAAAATCAGCACTGCAGGCAAGAAGCTGGCGATCAGAGCGAACAGGCCGGCCCGAACAACGAAGGTCGGTTTGGTCAGAAGTGACAGCGGCAGCACAGGTTTTGTCAGGCACTGGTCGCGCCAAAGCCCGCAAGCGAGGATGATCAGGGTTGCTCCCAAGAAAAGCAGGGTGTGTCCTGGCGCGCGCTGTGTTGATCCGAGCTGGGCAAGCCACCCAAGCGATGCGATCAAGCCACCCAGGCCCAAGGCCAGCCAGGCGCCCATCCCAAAAAGCCGCCAAATCATTCTGAGGTCGGTACTAAATGACGTCGCTGTTCGACTCTGCGATCTGCGTATCGTCAAAAGCGTAAGTGGGCCGGTCAACGCCGTGAATAAAAAGACCATACGCCAAGAAAGGAATTGTGCCAGAAAACCGCCGATCAAAGGGGCAGCGGCAAAAAGCGTTACTCCACTCCCTGTGAAGAGCGATACGATGCGCCCCCGTTGATCATCGGGCACGTCCTCCAGCACCATCACAATGGCAGAGGGCGTGATGAGGGCACCGCCGATTCCTTGCAGCGCGCGGCAGGCGATGAGCCAAGGTTCAGCCGGTACCCAGCCAACCGGCAGGGCCGCGCCCGCTACAGACCCCAACACAAATATACAAACCCCGAGCCCCAGCACCCTTTGCGCGCTCGTGTCCTCCACCATCCGAGCGGCAACACCAACAAACGCACCATAAGCAATGATGAATGTATTCAGCATCCAGATCGCTGCCGAATGGCTGAGTTCCAACTCTCGCTCGATCGTGGTAAGCGCCGTGGCGAAAGCGGCTGTATCGCTATAGACAAGACCCTGCGCCAGGCCCAACGCGATCACAAAGAGGCGGCCTTTTGGGTGTTGCGCGCCGATTTGACTATTCAACCATGCTCTCCATCATCCTGAGCGCAGACGCCAGCAAAGCGCTGGACGCCGTTTCAGGTTAGTTGACCCCGAACAAAAAAGGCACTCTGAAATAGGTCAGTCGAATTCGCCGCAAAGGATAATCGTCTCAAGCCATCAAGCGTAGTTGCCGCGCGTGACCGGCCAAAAATGTCGATAGAGGTTGACGGGCGGACCCGATGAAGCTCTTGTATTGTAGTTTAATATTATTAAAAACAATTTATACAAAGTTACTCTAGCCAAGGTGCGGTCGCAGTGAAATCCCAGACCCCGAACATGCAATTCGGCACGAGCCGTTTTTTGCAGGCCCATGCCGATTTGTTCATATCCGAAGCGCGGGCCGAGGGGCAGGCAGTGGGGCCAATCTGTGTCGTGCAGTCATCCGGGGATGCCAGCCGTGCGAAGCGTGTCCAGGCGCTAGCCACTCCGTTCAAGGTCAAGATCGAAGGGCTGGAAAACGGCATGCCGCTCAAAAAGGACGTAGAGGTTAGCAGCATCACAAAAGGTTTGTCCACGGCGGAGAACTGGGCAGAGATATCGCGCATCTTCGTTCATGAGGCGCAGATTGTTCTGTCCAATACAGGCGATGCCGGATTTGCGCCACAGCCCGCAGATGAGGGGGATGTTTTTAATCAGGCGATGTCTTTCCCGGCCAAATTGACACTGCTGTTGCGCGCCCGTTTTGAGGCGGGCGGAGCACCGATTCAAATCATGCCGATGGAGCTGGTATCGCGCAATGGTGAGGTCCTGAAGGCCCGGGTGATGGAACTGGCCCAGACTGCTTCGCCCGTTTTCATCAGATATCTTGAGGACGACGTCCTGTGGGTCAATTCGCTGGTCGACCGGATCGTGTCACAACCACTTGAACCGGTTGGTGCCGTCGCAGAACCCTACGCGCTTTGGGCGATCGAGGTTCAGGACAGATTGATTATGCCTTGCGTCCATCCCGCTGTGCAGGGCGTCGCATCGCTGGCTGATATCGAAGCGCTGAAATTGTTTGTGCTGAATCTCGGCCATACCGTTTTGGCGGATCGCTGGCTGGCTGCGAAGGGTGCGATGTCGGTTACGGTGCGGGAACTTATGGATACCCCTGCAGAGCGTGAACATTTGCAGGCTGTCTACATGGCCGAAGTTCGCCCCGGTTTTGACGCAGCAGGGCTGGCGGAGGACTTTGCGGCATATGTCGCCACGACGCTTGAACGGTTCGCTAATCCGTTTCTCGACCATGCCATCGTCGATATCTCTCAAAACCATCGCATGAAGGTCGGCCGGCGCATCGCGGCGTTTCTGAAATTCGCTCGGGACCATGGGGACCACTCCCCCAAGCCCATACTTGGAGACATTTGTGCCCGCTGGCAGGAAACCACCTGATGGCATTTGCAACCTGACAGGTCGGGACGACCGATCTTCGGGTTACGTCGGTTTCGCTTGGCGGGTCCAGCATCGGCAATATTGGGCGCGAAATCAGCGATGACGACGCGTTTGCGGTCTTGAATCATGCATGGTCGCAGGGCATCCGCTATATCGATACGTCCCCCCACTATGGGCGCGGATGGTCGAAGGCCCGGATCGGCGCCTGACCCTGATGGACCGCAACGCCGAAGCCGCCGTCCAATTCGCCATGCGCCATCCAGCAGTATGTTCAGTCCTGATCGGTACGGGCAAGGTCAGCTCGCTCCAGCGCAATCTTGACGCGGCCTCGCTTGATCTTTCAGAGGATGCCCTGGCCTTCGTTTCGACCTAGGTCAGATGATCGTGCGCCTTGAGCGATCTGACCAGTGTCTGGGCTGACGTTCCCAAATGTCGCTTCGCAGCCTTCTCGGCGCGCGTCACATCCCTGCTGCGCAGCGCTTCGATATAGTCCAGATGTTCATGGATCGCCGCCTCGTTGCGGGTGCGTTCATCCTCTTTGTTCCATTGAAAATGATAGTGGAAAATCAAAGAGATGATCTTTTGGAATTCCCGCACGAACCGGTTGTCCACCACGCTGTTCACGGTGAAATGAAATGTCTCGTCCAGCTTTGAGAAATCGTGATAGTCGGACTCAATCCGTGACAACAGCCGCATATGATCCTGTTCCAGCGCGGCCAGCTTGCCCCATACCGCGTGATCGGCGGGTAGATTTGCCAGATGGCGGACGGCGTTCAGTTCAAGAACGCTGCGGAACTCTGACAGTTCAAGCGCAAAACTTTCGGTGAAACCTTCCAACAGCCAACCCCCGCGCGGGCGCCGTTTGACGATACCGTATCGGCTGAGCGATGACAGGAACTCCTGCAATGTGTGGGTTGCAACATGAAAATCCTTGGCGATCTGGGCGACGTTCAAGACTGTGCCCGGCGGCACATCCATACGCAGCACCCAGTCAAAGAACCGGTTCTCCAACTCATCTATGCTCAGAAGGGTCGATGGCTCTTCCATATAGTCGGATGTCTTGACAGCCCTCTGAATGGTTTTCTCACGCCCATTGAGGTGGATGATCCCTGATTGCGACAGGCGATCCAGCACCCCGCGCACCACCGTTCGGCTGACCTGGAGGTCCCGTGCAATCGCGTTCTCGGATGGAAGGGAATGACCAACTTCCATATCTTTACAGGTTCTCAGCATTCTGTTGAAGGATTGAACAAATCTGACATTTGTGCGGGCCAAAGCGCGTCCTTCCTCACTTAATGCCTCCCGGTTTATCGGGTTTTTACGGCATGTCTAGATTAATTAAAAACACTTGACCGCGGCAATGCGACTGCGATTGTATTAAATAATAAAAGACTAATCTGGAGTCCGTGGGAGGAACATAGGTGGCAGGCAACGCGCCAGAAAAGAGGCGTCAGCGACGCTTTCTGCCTGAGGGGTCGTCGCTGCATAAGCTGTCGGCGATTGTCACGCTCGTGGTGCTTATCATTGCCTTCTCCTTTACCTCTCCCGCATTCCTAAGCGTGAACAACGGCCTGACGATTTTGCTGCAGACTTCCGTGATCGGATTGCTGGCGATCGGCATGACCATGGTCATTATCACTGGTGGCATTGATCTGAGCGTGGGCTCGATCCTGGCGCTTGCAGGGGTGATTGCTGGCCTGACGATCAAAATGGGCCTTCCGGTTTTGCCCGCCATGGGGCTTGGCGTTCTGACTGGGGCGGCCTGCGGTTTCGTTAATGGCATGGTGATCGCAAAGATGCGCATCACACCTTTTGTAGCGACCCTTGGCATGATGCTGATTGCTCGCGGGATCGCCTTGCAACTGACAGGTGCGGCCCCGATAAGCCGACTAGGAGATGCCTTTGGTGTGTTGGGCAATGGTGCATTGTTCCGTGTTGTCGAGATGCAAGCCAACGGATTTCCGAAAGTCATCTTCCCCGGCATCCCTTACCCGGCAATCCTTCTATTGGTGATGGCGGTGCTGGGTTGGTACCTGCTGCAAAAGCGTCAGATCGGGCGGCACATCTTTTCCGTCGGCTCCAACGAAGAGGCCGCGCGCCTTTCGGGCGTAAATGTCGACCGGACCAAGATCTGGGCTTACACCGCTTCCGGCGCACTGGCTGGACTCGCGGGCATGGTGCTGATGTCGCGCCTTGTCACCGTCCAGCCAAACGAAGGCGTGATGTATGAGCTTGACGCCATCGCTGCCTCGGTCATTGGCGGCGCATCCCTGATGGGCGGCGTGGGCAGTATTTCCGGCAGCATGATTGGTGCGTTCATCATCGGCGTGCTGCGCAATGGGCTGAACATGGCCGGAACCTCGGCCTTCATTCAGATGATCATCATCGGGATCGTGGTGATCGCAGCGGTCTATATCGACCAAATTCGCAATAAGAACTGACGTCTTCAATCTGGGAGGAAACCATGAAGAAACTACTTGCAACCGCACTTACCGCGAGCGTTCTGGCCGCGACCGGATCTGTCGCTGCGGCCGGAGAGATCGCCGTCATCGTGAAGACGACAAACTCCAATTTCTGGCAGAACGTCAACAAAGGCGCGGCTGCAGCAATCGCGGAACACCCCGAACACACGATGACGTTCAACGGTCCGGCGTCCGAGTCCGCCGTGAACGATCAAGTGGCCCTCGTCGAGAATGCCATCAACCGCGGTGTCGCCGGTATCGTCCTGGCGCCGTCCGATCCCGAGGCACTGGCCCCGGTCGTCAAGCGCGCATTTGAGGCTGGCATCCCCGTCGCCATTATTGACAGCGGTCTCGCCGAAGGAAACGAGCAGTACTACCAGGCGTTCCTGTCCACGGACAACTGCGCTGCCGGTGAACTGGCCGCAAAGATGATGATCGACAACGCTGGCACCTCCGGCAACGTCGCTGTTATGTCTTATGTCGCGGGCGTCGGCTCTGAAATCGGTCGCGTGGGTTGCTTTGTCGACTATATCGGCGCGAATTCCGATCTGGAGATCGTCGGCCCTCTCTACTCTCAGTCGCAGATGGCCACCGCGTTGAACCAGACCACTGACGTTCTGGCTGCTAACGAACTCGTCGGCATCTTTGGTGCCAATGAGCCCACAGCGATCGGCATGGGCCGCGCGTTGGAACAGGCCGGTAAGGCAGGTGAGATCACCGCGATTGGCTTTGACGGCAATGCCGACCTGCAGGACATGGTAAAAAGCGGCACGCTGCTGGCAACCGCCGTGCAAGGCTCGTTCCAGATGGGTGAGCTGGGCGTCGATGCCGTCGCCGCAGTCATCGCCGGTGACAGCGTCGAAGGCTTCATCGACACCGGTGTTGTCATGGTGACAAAGGACAATATCGACTCCAACGAGGCGCGGAACGTTCTCTACTGATATCTTCTCGGGGCTGGCGCATGTTATGCGCTGGCCCAGCCTTTTCCGCCAGAGGGAACCCGATGCTCGACTCCGTACAGACCAGCCAGCCATTGGTCCAGATGGACAAAATCGTCAAAACCTTTGGCGGCATCCATGCTGTCGAAGGTGTATCAGCCGACCTTTATCCGGGCGAGGTTGTCGGCGTCCTGGGCCACAACGGCGCCGGTAAATCCTGTCTCATGCGCATCCTGTCCGGAGCCATGCGCGCCAACTCAGGCGAAATCCGCGTCAATGGGCAGCCTGTTGACATGAAGTCCCCGCAAGATGCCCGCGAATTCGGCATCGAAACGATTTATCAGACGCTGGCGCTCGCCAACCATTTGGACGCACCGGCCAACCTTTTTATGGGGCGGGAACTCAAGACCCGCTTCGGCAATCTCGATGAACGGCGCATGCTGTCCGAGGCAACCGTCGCCCTGCGCCAGTTGAACCCGAATTTCAAAAACCTGCGTGATCCGGTGGCCCGCCTGTCTGGCGGCCAACGTCAGGTTATCGCGATTGCGCGCGCGATTTATTTTCAGGCCAAGATCCTGATCATGGATGAACCCACCGCCGCCCTTGGCCCATCCGAGACCGCCATGGTTGCGGATCTGATCATGCGACTGAAGAATGATGGTATCGGCATCTTTCTGATCAGCCATGACATGCATGATGTGTTTGAACTGTGCGACCGTGTCATGGTCATGAACAAGGGCCGCAATGTCGGTGCATTCCGCATCGAGGAAGTGAACAAGGACGACATCCTCAGTCTCATCGTTAAAGGCACCTTGCCCGATGGCTGGAAACCTCGTGGGGGAACGTCATGAATGCGCCCATGCAGCCGCACGGTGTTGTTGTAGAACCGGGGACCTTCATCATCGAAGACCGCGTGCGCCAAACCGAAGCTCCTGACGGCTGGGCGCTGATCGATATTTGCTCGGTGGGGCTGTGCGGCACCGATTACCACATATTCGAGGGTAAACACCCGTTCCTCGAATACCCGCGCGTGATTGGGCATGAACTGAGCGGCCGTGTGGCCACCGATGCGCACGGGTATGCGACTGGTGATCTGGTGGTCATCAACCCCTATCTCTCCTGCGGCACCTGCCATTCCTGCAAGCGAGGCAAGCCGAATTGCTGCGCCAATATAGAAGTGCTCGGCGTGCATCGTGATGGCGGGATGACACCACAAATTGCCGTACCCGTTGGCAATCTGATCCGGGCCGAGGGGCTGAGCCCCGAACAGGCCGCAATGGTCGAATTTCTGGCAATCGGCGCGCATGCTGTAGAGCGCCCCGGCGTCGGTCCGGGGGATCGTGCTCTGGTCACTGGGGTCGGTCCCATTGGGATCGGCACGGCATTATTTGCCCGCCTCAAAGGGGCAGACGTGTCTTTGCTGGACCTGAGTGAAGCGCGCCTGAAATCCGCGCAAGACCTGTTCGGGTTCGCGCAGTGCCATGCCTCGGTGGAGGCTGCGATGTCCGGTGGGGATGGATATGACGTTGTATTTGATGCAACCGGCCATCGCGGCGCCATCGAGGCGGGCTTTGCCGCTGTGGCTTTTGGCGGCACTTACGTGCTGGTCAGTGTCGTCAAGGAAACCGTAACCTTCAGCGACCCGGAGTTTCACAAGCGCGAAATGACGCTGATGGGCAGCCGTAACGCCCTGCAGGCGGATTTCGACCGGGTCATGTCCGCCATTCGCGCGGGCGACATCGACACGGATGCGCTGTGTTCGCTCAAGATATCGCTGAGCGACCTGCCAAGCCAAATGAAGACTCTGGCTGCTGATCGTGGAGGGCTGATCAAGGTCATCGTGACTTTGGGGGAGTGATCGTGGTCGCCGGAATGCAGCTTTAGCATGCCAACGACAACATCGCGATTGCCTTGCAGGGGCTCTCACGATCTTGACGCTGTGCGGTTCATTGCCGCCACGCATCTCGGCAGCTTCGCAGCAAGCTCAAGGACGTAAGCTCGGCTAAGTTTCTTCCGCAAGAATAGCGTGACCCGTGTGATCCGCCCCATACGTCCAGAAAACGTACTCGCCAAATCCAGGTCGATCTTTTGCAAACCGAAACCGTCATAGCGAGGCCAGCGGGGGCGTCCCTGCTTTCAATGCCCAAGAGAATCGACTTCCCAAGTTGAGGCGCCAAACTCCCGCTGACGCCTTGGGCAAACAAAACTTGCACCGAACCAGAGCTTCCCTCAGCAAGGAAATAGTGCATCTCCGAAAGAACTGACGAATTTTTAGTCAATTTGATGCTTCTGGCCCGCCCGATACCTCCCGCAATCTTGCCCGCCGCGCGCACCATGGCGTGTGATTTCCCCGCAGGGTGCTTAGGGTTCCGTTGTCTTTCCTCGACAAGTCTGGTCCGAGAAGCGCCACCTGGACGGCAAATTCCGACCAGGCACACGGCGGGGCAAAATCCCGGGAGGTTACTGCGCTGGTTTCAACCGCGCCCGATCTCATTGTTCCGCCAGCGGACCTGAAACCGACCATGACTTCGGCGGGACGTGACAACGGGGAATGACATGAACCTGAATAAGATAATGTCGGCGACTGCCCTTTCGCTGGGTGTTTTGACCGCCGCCGCCGCGCCGCTCGCCGCGCAAGAGAAAACCGAATTTAAACTGGCCTGGTCGATCTATGTGGGATGGATGCCCTGGGGCTATCTGGAAGACAGCGGCATCATGGACAAATGGGCCGACAAATACGGCATCGATGTCGAGATCGTTCAGTTTAATGACTATGTCGAATCCATCAACCAATACACTGCCGGTGCCTTTGACGGGGTCTCCGCGACCAATATGGACACGCTTTCCATCCCTTCGGGCGGCGGCGTTGACACCACGGCTCTGATTATCGGCGATTACTCCAACGGCAACGACGCGGTGATCATGAAAGGCGCCAGCAGCCTTGAGGACTTGAAGGGCAAGCCGGTCAATCTGGTGGAACTGTCGGTCTCGCACTATCTGCTGGCGCGCGGGTTGGACACGGTCGGGCTGGAAGAATCCGATCTGGGATCGGTCATCAACACCTCGGACGCCGACATGATCGCGGCCTTTGCGACACCAGATGTCGAGGCCGTCGTGACATGGAACCCGCTGGTGTCCGAGATTTTGGGCTCGAACGGCGAAGCGGTGAACCTGTTCGACAGTTCCAAGATCCCCGGCGAAATTCTCGACCTGATGGTGGTCAACACCGAAACGCTGGCCGACAATCCGGCCTTTGGCAAAGCCGTGACCGGCGCATGGTACGAGGTCATGGCCCTGATGGCGTCCGGTGACGAAGAAGTGCTGACCGCAATGGCCGAAGCCTCGGGCACCGACCTCGAAGGCTATAAGGCGCAGCTGGCCGCGACCGAGATGTTCTTTGACCCGGCCAAGGCGGTAGAACAGGCCAGCGCCGGCGATCTGCCCAAAAGCATGACCAATGTCGCAGAGTTCCTGTTCGACAAGGGCATTCTGGGCGAAGGGGCCCCCAGCGCGGATTTCGTTGGCGTCGCCTACCCGGACGGAACGGTCACGGGGGACAAAAACAACGTCAAGTTCCGCTTTGACACGACCTATATGCAGATGGCTGCCGACGGTGCGCTCTGATCTCGTGTGCGGGATGCGAGACCGCACCCCGCCATAACGTTCCCCGCACCGAGGATTTTGTCGATATGCGACTGATCAACCATATTCCGGGCCGTCCGGGCGCGGTTATTCTTGCCGCCTTGCCCTTTGTCGCGCTTGTTGTGGCCTATACCGTGGCGTCCGATCTGAGGCTGGAGGCCAATCCACAGGACAAGCTGCTGCCCGCGCCCGGCACCATTCTGGAAACCGCGCAACGGCTGTTCACGGAGCCCGACAAACGGTCCAAGGAAATCCTGTTGTGGAACGACACCCTTGCCAGTCTGGCTCGCCTTTTGGGCGGAGTGGGCATATCGGCGCTGCTATCGCTGGTGCTGGGCCTTGCCATCGGCCTAATGCCTTATGCGCGGTCGGCGCTGTCGAGTTTTATCGCGGTGCTGTCCATGGTGCCGCCGCTGGCCCTGCTGCCGATCCTATTCATCATGTTCGGGTTAGGCGAGGTGTCGAAGGTCGTGCTGATCGTCATCGGGATCACGCCGTTCATGACCCGTGATCTGGCGCAGCGGGTCATGGAAATCCCGAAAGAGCAGATCGTGAAGGCGCAGACGCTGGGGGCCTCAAGCTCGGTGATCGCGCTGCGCGTGGCGCTGCCACAAATCCTGCCTCGCTTGATTTCCAATGTCCGCCTGTCGCTGGGGTCCGCCTGGCTCTTTCTGATCGCGGCCGAGGCGGTGGCCTCGAATGTCGGGCTGGGCTATCGCATCTTTCTGGTGCGCCGCTATCTGGCGATGGATGTGATCCTGACCTATGTCATCTGGATCACGCTGCTGGCCTTTATCATCGACTGGCTGCTCAAGACCCTGTCCCGCCGCTCCTTTCCATGGATGGAGGCCGGGCTATGAGCTTCGTCAGTGTCAGAAATGTATGGCAACGCTACGGGGATCGCTCGATCCTGGAGCGGGTCAATGTCTCGGTGGACGAGGGTGAGTTCATCTCGATCGTCGGGGCCTCGGGATGCGGGAAATCGACCTTTCTGCGGATGCTGCTGGCCGAAGAACGCCCCTTTAAGGGCGAGATCAGCATCGATGGCGGCGAAACGGCGGTTGAGCCCAACCGCGAACGGGGCGTGGTCTTTCAGCGCTATTCCGTGTTCCCCCATCTGACGGTGCGCAACAATCTGATCGCCGGGGAAAGCTTTGCAAATCCCCTTGGCCGTCTGCGGGGTGTCGCGCGCAAAGAAGCGGCGGACCGGGCGGACAGAATGCTGGAACGCATCGGCCTGAACCATGTGGCCGATCAGTACCCCGCCGCCTTGTCCGGCGGGATGCAGCAGCGTCTGGCTATCGGGCAAGCCATGACCGCCAAACCGCGCATTCTGTTGCTGGATGAACCTTTTGGCGCTCTGGACCCCGGAACGCGGGTGCAAATGCATGACTTCCTGATGGAGTTGCGGGTCGAGACCAACATGACCGTTTTCATGGTCACCCATGACCTGCAGGAGGGATTTAAACTGGGCGACCGGGTCCTGGTTTTCGACAAACCCCGATGGGACCCGCAGGACCCAGGCCTGTTCGGGGCCACGATCACCTATGACTTTGACGCCAGCAATGATGGCGTTCCGTTTCAGGACATTCTGGATCAATACCCGTCCCTTGCGGCGGGATGACCCTCCGCAGTATGCGCCGCCGGGCTCCGCATACTGCGTTCACCAAAGCTCGGAAGCGTCCCGCCAGATGTGGGACAAAGATTTGGGAGACAAACTGTGTTTTCGGATCAATTGCGTAAAAGGTCACATCACCCGATGGACTTGCGCGAAACAATGGAACGGCGCGAAAAGCGCCAGCACCACCCCGACCTAACCAAACTGGCGGGCTGGAAGGCCATGCAGAAAGAGGCGGACCTGCCCGAAGGCCGCTGGGACGAGGAACGCCGCTGGGCGCTGCGCATGGGCCTGACCGGTGCCGACAGTATTGATGACAAGTCCATCCCGACCTTCGCGCGCGGAGAACTGCCGCATTTCGCGGGGATCAACACCTTCCTCAAGGCGCCTTATGCCGAGGATGTTCTGGAAGTGGCCGATTATGATGCCACCGTTTTGGGCATTCCCTTCGATGGCGGCACCACCTACCGCCCCGGCACGCGGTTCGGCCCGCAGGGCGTGCGCAAAATCTCGGCACTCTACACGCCGTACAACTATGAGATCGGGGTCGATCTTCGGGAACAGATGACACTTTGCGATGCGGGGGACGTCTTTACGATCCCGGCCAATATCGAAAAGAGCTTTGATCAGATCAGCCGCGCGGTCAGACACGTGTTCAGCTCGGGCTCGCTGCCGATCATGATCGGCGGTGACCATTCGATCGGTTTCCCTTGCGTGCGCGGAATAGCCGAGTGTACCTCGAAGAAAATCGGTATCGTACATTTCGACCGTCACGCCGACATTCAGGAAAAGGACCTGGACGAGCGGATGCACACGACACCGTGGTTCCATTCGACGAACCTGCCGAATGTTCCGGCCAAGAACCTCGTGCAGATCGGCATCGGGGGCTGGCAGGTCCCCCGTGAGGCGGTGAAAGTGGCGCGCGAGCGCGAGACCAACATTATCACAATGGGCGACATGGAGAAGATGGGCGTCGACAAAACCATCGAAATGGCTTTGGAGATGGCCTGGGATGGCGTCGACATGGTCTATATGTCCTTCGACATTGACTCGATTGACTGCGGGTTCGTGCCGGGCACCGGCTGGCCCGAACCGGGCGGGTTCCTGCCGCGCGAAGCGCTGGCGCTGGCTTCGGGCATCGCCGCCGAGGGTATCTGCGGCATGGAGCTGGTCGAGGTCTCCCCGCCCTATGACACCTCGGACATCACCGCCCTGATGGGCACCCGCGTCATCGTGGATGTGCTGGGCGCGCTGGTGTCGAACGGCAAGATGGGCGCCCACAAGAAGTTCATCGACAAGCCGGTTTCCATCCCGCATGGCGAATTCGAAGGGCGGAGGTGGTCCAATGCCACATGATCACCACCCGCATGACCACGCTCATCACGGCCACGGTCACAACCACGCCCATGGCGACCATCTGCACAGCCATATGCACCACGAAGACGAGGCAGCGGATCTGCAGGTTCTGGCAACCCAGTTCATCGACGGGTTCCTGCAAGCCTCGGACAAGACCAGCTATCTGAAACTGGCCGGCGTCCCGTTCGAGCGCCCATCCAAGGATGGCGACAAGGCGTTGAAGCTAATCGATGTCGAATTAAAAACCGACTGGCAGGTTGGCACGGCCTCACCGTCTTTTGGCTCGCGAGAACTCAGCTACCTGCCGTTTCCGGGCCAGATGGTCCAGGAACGCACCAATATGTCGCTGGTCTATGTTTCGATGGATGAAAAATCCGTTCTGGATATCCGCGACTTTCTTCACCAACGCAAACAGGAGATAGAGATATGAAAACCCCTCTTTCCACCCTGGTAGCTATTGCTGCCGCAACCCCGGTCTTCGCCCACGCTGATGGCTCCTTGCATTCGCACGGGGCGGAACTGTTCCTAGCGATTGCCGCTATCGGAGTGATCGGTGCGTTGATGTATCGGTCATGAGGTTGGCAGCCAGACTGTGGCGCGTCGGCCTTCAACCGCGTCACCAGTTTCGGCTTTGGCATTGAAAACGGCTTTGTTGCAAAGATAGTTCCTTCCCGTGTACTTCGCCGGAGCCCAACAGCTCATGCCGGGTGGCTATCGCGCCACCCGTTTTGCGGTCGAGTCCCGCTTCACCAGCGAGGCCGGAAGCCGTTCGGACCCCGGCACCTCTTGATGTGCCACCCATCGCGCCAGCGCCTCCGCCGCGCGTTCGCCCATTCGGGTGACCGGCAGATGTACCGTGGTCAGCGCGGGCACCGCAACCGCCGAGCTTGGCAGATCGTCGATTCCCATCAGCGATACGTCGTCGGGTACCGCAATCCCTCGTCCCTGAAGGCCAAAGAGCACACCCAGCGCCACCACGTCCGACAGGCACAGGATCGCGTCCGGGCGGGGACTGTCCGCATATATATCTTCTACCACGGCGGACCCGCCGCGCAGGCTGATCTCGGTCTCAAAACAGCTCAGCTCCAGCCCAAGGTCCAGCGCGCGCAGCCCACTCAGCCGCGCCTGCGTGCGGTCATTGCTGCGGGCGTTGCCATGGATAACGGTGATCCGGCGATGGCCAAGCTCGGCCAGATGGGTCAGCGCAATCTGCGCCGCGGCGGCGTTGTCATAGCCGATTGTGGGCATCTGGTTGCCAGCATCGTAGTAAGAGGTGCTGATGGTGGGCAGCATGGTCCGCTCAATCAGCGCATAAAACTCCGCGCTGTGGGACACGCCCGTCACGATCAGCCCCTCGGCCCCGATATCGATCAGCCCTTTTGCCTTGGTGGCCTCGACCCCGGGAGCGGTCTCGGTCGTTGCCACTACCAGCGACAGTTGATGCGCGCCCAGCGTCTTTTCCAGCGCGGCAAGAAAGCGCGCAAAGATAGCATTGTCCAGGGTCGGTACCAGCGCGCCAACAAAGCGCGTGCGCCCCGAATTGATCGCCCGCGCCGCAGCACTTGGAACAAAGCGCAATGTACGGATTGCCGCTTCGACCCGTTCCCGCGTCTTCGGGCTGACCGCATCCGGGGCATTCAGCACCCTTGAGACGGTGGCAACCGACACTTCGGCCGCTTTCGCCACATCGCGCAGATTCGCGCGTTTCTTATCCTGAGTGCCTGCCATGCGGCGTGCGGTCTTCCACTATTTTGCACAATCAAGAAAACCTTGACACATGTAACTAGTTACATCAACCTGTGTAACTAGTTACAAACCAGCAAATACCCGATTCCATGACACGCCCAATTGTCCTGCACGAATTCACAAACGTCGGGTTCCAAGGGCCGGGACGTCGCTTTCCAGGCTTCCCGCCGCAGGCGGCTGGCAGGACGCAGATGCTGGCCGCGCGCGAAGCAGCCTTGATCGAGCTTGCCAGCGGCGACCTGATTTCGATCGAGGGTGTATCGGCGCAGACCCCTTTGAAACTTGCGGCTTTCACTAAAGACGGCTCCTGTGCCCTTGCGGCTCTGGGTCTTGTCGCAAATGAAAAGCTTGCTACCGACGCGTTTGACAGCGCGCGGTTCATCGGCTGGCTGGCGGCCCATGGCGGTTACCGGGATGGACCGGTTCGCTGTTGTGACCTGACGGATGACACCTCTCCCCTCATCCTCAAGGCCAGCCAGCCGATACGTCTTTGGCTGATCCGGCCCGCCGCTGCCACCACGCTGATCGAAGGCGGCAGCGGCGGCAGTATCTCTGTGACCCACCGGCCTGCGTCTAGCTGTGCTGCCCTTCTGCCTGACCCGCTGGGCGATGTTCGCGACGAATTCACGGTGCCGCGTGGCACCGGTTTTGCGTATCAGGTCAAGGCGGGTGAGATCCTTCAGATCATCGATGTCGAGGGGCAGCAATGTTCTGATTTCATGGCGTTCCGCGCCGACGGGCTCGACCTGGGTGAAGAGTGGATGATCGATTCCACCGCGACACGCTCTATGGTGCGCCGCGCCTTTCCGGGCCCCGGGTTGCTGGACAAGTTCTATGACCGCGAGATGCGGCCCATCCTGAATGTGGTTCAGGACACTTGCGGTCGGCATGACACGTTCGGGCTGGCCTGCACCGCGCGCGGTTATGAAGAGCGCGGCTTTCCCGGTCATGTGAACTGCTCGGACAACATGTCCGTGGCGCTCGCGCCCTACGGTGTGGCGCGGCGTTCGGCCTGGCCTGCGATCAACTTCTTCTGGAACACCTGGATCGATCCGACAACCCAGCACCTGATGACGGCGGAATCCCATTCCCGCCCCGGCGACTATGTGGCCATGCGTGCGCTCGAAGATCTGGTCTGCGTCTCGACGGCCTGCCCCGATGACATTGATCCGATCAATGGCTGGAACCCTACGGATGTGCATGTGCGCATCTACCGGCCCGATACCCCTGTTCGCCGCGCAGTTGCTTATCGCGAAAAGGAAGACGCTCCCATGTCGATCAGTCAGGAATCCGCGTTCCACGAGCGTCTCGCGCCGCTGACCCAGCATTTCGCACCCGCGCGCGATCTCTGGGCACCGGTCAGCTATCCGTCGCACGGGACGCTGGGCGAGTACTGGGCCTGTCGCGAGGCGGTAACCTTACAGGATATGAGCGGGTTGCGGAAATATGACATCGTCGGGCCGGATGCCGAAAAGCTGCTGCAATTGGCGACCACGCGCAACGTGGCAAAACTGCCGGTCTGGCGCGGGTCCTATACGCTGATCTGCGATGAAAGTGGCACTGTCATCGATGACGGCACTCTGTTCCGTCTTGCCCCCGACCTGTTTCGCTGGTGCTGCGGCAGCGAGGAAAGCGGACGGGTGCTGAACGCGCTGGCCGAAACGCTTGGGCTGCAGGTGCGCGTCCATGCCATGCGCGGCGCGTTGCCGAATCTCGCGCTGCAAGGGCCAAAGTCGCGCGAGGTACTGCGCAAGCTTGCCTTTACCCAGCCTCATGTGCCCGCTCTCGATCACCTGAAGTGGTTCGGCGTCACGGTGGCGCGACTGAACGACCGCGAGGGCGCGCCCTTCATGTTGTCGCGGTCCGGATATACGGGCGAGCTGGGATACGAGATCTTCTGCGCCAAGGCGGATGCGCTCACGATCTGGGACGCGCTGATGGAGGCGGGTGCCGAGTTCGGGATCACCCCCATGGGGTCCGCCGCGCTCGACATCATCCGGATCGAGGCCGGGCTTGCCGCCGCCAATGCCGAGTTCGCCCCGGATGTGGATGCCTTCGAGGCCGGGCTGGGCTTTGCGGTCGATCTGAAAAAGGACGAGTTCATTGGCAAACCCGCCCTGGAACGCAACGCACGCGACCCGCGCCGGGTTCTGAAAGGCCTGAAACTGGCCTGCGATGATGTACCCGCCCATGGCGCGCCGGTCTATGCGGGCGAGCGGCAGATCGGCATCGTCACCTCGGCCACCCGCTCACCCATGCTGGAATGCGCCATCGCTATGGTGCGGCTGTCGGTCGAACATGCAGAAGCAGGCAAGGAACTGGAGATCGGCCAGCTTGACGGGCGGATGAAGCGCCTGTCAGGAACGGTCACCGACATCCCCTTTATAGACCCGCAACGCAAGCGGGCCCGCGCCTGAGCGCGCAGATAGAAACCCTAACAGGAGAGAGTATATGAGACATTTCAAGACATTGACCGCAACGCTTGCACTGGCCATTGGCGCTACTGGCGCTCTGGCGCAGGACAAGGTGATGGTGGGCGAGCCCAGCTGGCCCGGCGCGAAGATCATGAGCCGGGTGATCGGCCAGGTGATCGAGACGCGTCTGGGTGGCGAAGTGGGCTATGCGCCTGGTGCCAACGCGGTGATCTTCGCCGCCATGGATGGCGGTCGTGGTGACATCGACGTGCACCCGGATGTCTGGCTGCCGAACCAGTCCTCGTTCACCGATGAATATGTCGATCAGAAAGGCACGGTGGCTCTGTCCGAAGGCAGCTATGAGGGCCGCGCTGGCATCTGCGTGCCCAATTACATGGTCGAGGATCACAACATCAAATCGATCTACGATCTGGCCACCCCCGCAGCGCAGGAGCTGTTCGACTCCGATGGCGACGGCATGGGCGAGGTCTGGGTCGGCGCCTCTGGCTGGGCCTCAACCAACACCTTCAAAGTGCGAGTGCGCGACTATGGCATCGAGACCTTCCTGACCCCGACCACCGAGGATGAAACCGTGTTTTACTCGCGGCTCAAGGATCTGGTGGATCAGGGCAAGGGTGCCGCTTTCTATTGCTATGCGCCGCATTACGTGCACGCGCTTTATGACGTAACCATTCTGGAAGAGCCCGAGCATGACGCGGCCACCTACAAGATGGTGCAACCCGATCAGGACGCCGACTGGTACAACAAGTCCAATGTCAGCACCGGCGAGCCGGTCAAGACAGTGACGGTGGCGCATTCCAAATCGCTGGAACAGCGCAACCCGGCGGCGGCCTCTTTCTTGGCCAATATCGACATGGATGCGGGCCAGCTTAGCGGGCTGACCTACGAGGTCGTAGTCAAGGGCCGCGAGATTGACGAGGTTGTGGCCGAGTGGATCGCCGCCAATGGCGACATCGTGGATGGCTGGCTGGGCCTGAACACTAACTGAGCCGACACTGACCCCGGCGCAGGTGCGCCGGGGTCCAACACAACCAAACCAACAGCAGCGGGGCCAGTATGACAGCGGATATCGCAATCGACGCGCGTGGCGTCTGGAAAGTGTTCGGCGACCGGGCACAGGAAGCGTTAAAGGCCATTCACGCCGAGGGTCTCAGCAAGGCCGAGGTGCTCGACCGGTATAATTGCGTCGTCGGCGTGGCCGATGCCAGCTTCGAGATCGAGCGGGGTGAGTTGTTCTGTGTCATGGGCCTGTCGGGCTCGGGCAAGTCCACCCTCGTACGCCATGTGAACCGCCTGCTTGAGCCGACGGATGGGCATATCTATTTGGATGGCGATGATGTGATGGGGTTGAACGCCGAAGGGCTGCGCGATCTGCGCAACCGTCGCGTCGCGATGGTGTTCCAGAACTTTGGTCTGATGCCGCACCGCACCGTGCGCGACAACGTGGCCATGCCGCTGGAAATCCGCGGCACCGGTAAGGCACGGCGCTGGGAAGAGGCCGATCGGGTGCTGGAACTGGTTGAACTGAATGGCTGGGAAGACAAATACGCCCATGAACTCTCGGGCGGCATGCAGCAGCGCGTCGGCTTGGCCCGCGCCATCGCCTCGAACCCCGAGGTTCTGCTGATGGACGAGCCGTTTTCTGCGCTTGACCCACTGATCCGCAAGCAGTTGCAGGACCAGTTCATGGAGCTCAGCCACAAGCTCAACAAGACCACCATGTTCATCACCCATGATCTGGACGAGGCGATCCGTATCGGCCACCGCATTGCGATCATGAAGGATGGCCGCATCGTTCAGATCGGCACGCCCGAAGAGATCATCCTGAACCCCGCCGACGACTACGTGTCTGATTTCGTGGCCGGGATTTCCAAGCTCAACATGATCTTCGCCCATTCGGTGATGAAACCGGTAGACGAGTTCGAGGCCCATCACGGCGAGGTGCCCGAGGACGCGAAAGAGGCGCATCCGGAGATGGACCTGTCGGACCTGATGAACCTCTGCGTCGATGGCCACGGCGTCGTCGCCGTGACGCAGGAGGGCAAGACCGTGGGCGTGATCAACCGCGCGGGGCTGATCCGCGCCATTCAGGACAGCCAGGCATAAGGAGGCGGACATGCAACATGTTGACGAACAACAGATCAAACCGGAAACCGCCGACCGCCTGAACGGGCTGATCGGGGAATTTGTGGGCACTGGCAAGGAGTACTACCAGCAGACCTTTTCCTATATGATGCAGGCACCTGGTTATCGCTTCACGCTGAACAAAGCTGCGGCACTGCTGGGTCCGATCTGGTTCGGGGCACGCGGTTTGTGGTCCTGGTTTCTGGGCTTCCTGCTTTTGGAGACGCTGGCCTATATTCAGATCGGTTTGGGCATCTTTGGCGATCTGGGGCGTGACTTCCGAGAACGCGCTGCGCAGATCGAGCAGACGCTGGAACTGCGACGCCAGCAGATTGCGGCGGCGGAGCAATCGGGAGCAGCCTCGCTTGACTCGCTGAAGCGCGCTGCGGAATCTTTGGAAGGCGCTCTGGCGGGCGCTCAGGAAGCCGCGCGTGGTGCCGACTCAACCGGGTTCACCTATTTGTTCGTCGGCGTCGTGTTGTTGCTTGCGGTGAAGTTCCTGGCGGCCTCGCTTGCCAACTGGACGCTTGAGGGCCAATTTGCGCGCTGGCGGTCCGATCACTCGGTTGCGCATGGCTGGTCCCAGCCACGGCTGATCATCTCATCGGTTTTGACAGCGGCGGTTGTGGTTTTGACCACGATCAAATTCGCGCAGCCCGACGCCGTTGCTGTTCTCAAAACCTTTCCCACCAATCGTGACTGGCGATTGAATGTTGGCGATGGGGTGCAGGCGGTATTCGAATGGACCAAGACCGCCGGGCGCGGGTTCTTTGATGGGCTGACCTATGGCATGCGCACATTGCTCGACTGGATCGAGGTCTTGCTTGTTGATACGCCCTGGCCGGTGGTGGCGCTGGTGATCATCATGCTGGCCTATCTGTCGGCGGGTGCCCGCGTGGCGATCTTTACCGGCGCGGCGCTGGCCTATCTGGGTCTTCTGGATTTCTGGGAAAAGGCGATGACCACCATCGCTCTGCTAGGAGCAGCGGCGCTGATCTCGATCACGCTGGGTATTCCGCTGGGCATCTATTGCGCCCGCCGCCCGCGCGCCTTTGCCATCGTGCGGCCCATTCTGGATTTCATGCAGTCGATGCCCTCCTTCGTCTACCTGATCCCGGTTGTGGCCTTCATCGGTTCGGGCAAGCCCGCAGGCGTGGTGGCCACGATGATCTTCGGCAGCCCGCCAGTGATCCGCTTCACGGTTCTGGGCCTGCAGCAGGTGCCCGAGACCGTGCGCGAGGCGGCGCTGGCCTTTGGCGCCACCCCCCGCTACCTGCTCTGGCGCGTGGACTTGCCGCTGGCGCATAAGACGATCATGGCGGGCGTGAACCAGACCATCCTGATGTCGCTCGCGATGGTGGTCGTCGCCTCGCTGATCGGCGCCAAGGGGCTGGGCGAGGATGTGCTTGAGGCGCTGCAATACGCCGCCGCTGGTCAGGGCATCCTCGCGGGTCTGGCAATCCTCTTCTGTGCGCTGATCCTGGACCGGATCGTGGCGGGCAAGAAGTAAGCCTTCCGACGCTCAAGCCGAAGCGAAAGGCCCGGATCAGCGGATTCGGGCCTTTGCCTTTCCTTCGCGACTCACAACAAGTTTAATCCGCCAGTGCATATTCGTTTGAGCGTAGTTGTAGATTTGGGCTGGGTGGCGGCGGGTTAAGAACATCGTTTGCGATGCAGCCGCCCGCTGGCAGGTTACGGTCGAAAAGACTCCAGATGGTCGATAATCTCTTGCGCGAGCCATGATAGCCTGGGCTCGTCGGGGTCTCGCTGAGCTTCGACACACAGGGCATTGATTTGAGATTGAAGCCACATCGCCAGCTTGTTGCTATCGATTTCGGCGTCCAACTCGCCAGCTTGCACCGCTTGGCGCAGGAGGTACGCAAATTCTTGTCGGATCGCGTCCAAATAGAAACGCGCCTTGCCGAAAACGGTTTTGTTGTCCGACGACGGCATAAGGACCGTCTCGAGCAATCGCTCAGATTCTACATATGCATGGCGCAGCTTCTGCGCAAACCGAGACAAGGAGGCGATCATGACTGAATTCAAATATTATGATGAAGCAAACCCACCTGAGGCGAGCAAGCCGCCTCTTTCAGGTTCCATGGAAAGACTGGGGTTTGTTTCGAACCTGCATGCTGTGATGGCCGACTCGCCGGAACTGCTTGAGGTATATCAGGTTGTCGGCGAACTGTTTCAGCAAAGCAGCTTCGACAAGGATGAACTCACCGTCATCTGGCAAACGATCAACGTGGAACACAACTGCACATATTGCGTTCCAGGCCATGCCGCTGTCGCAAAGATGATCAAAGTCGACGATGAAATTACCAACGCGTTGCGCGACGAGACCTCTTTGCCGACCGAGCGACTGGAAGCTCTGCGCAGCTTTACGCTGAAAATGCTTCGTGGGCACGGTAACGTCGCGAACGCAGACGTCGAAACGTTTCTTGCAGCCGGATTCGCCAAGCAACAGATTTTCGAAGTCATTCTCGGCAGGGCTCACAAAATGATGTCAAACTACACAAATCACATCGCAAATACGCCGATCGATCCGATGGCCGTCCCACTCGCATGGACCAAGGCGAGCGATGCGGAGCTTGCCGCCTAAGCTAGTTTTCGATTTGCCAGAGCCGACCCGCGCGTCGTTCAGGCGATGGCACGGGCGGACCGGTTCCGGGCCGATCAAGAACACCAGCTTCCCGGTTCCACGAAATCGTCGGCACAGGGAGCGAAGTACGCGACTATGTCTATGATCTGCTGGAAAAGGTCGGGCTGAAAGCCAATCGGGCCAACCGTTATCCGCATGAGTTTTCAGGCGGGCAGCGCCAACATATCTGCATCGCCCGGGCGCTGGCCTGCAAACCCAACCTTGTCATCGCTGATGAGGTCGTTTCGACGCTGGATGTGTCGGTGCAGGCTCAGGTTGTCAATCTGCTTCTGCAATTGCACCTGATCAGGGCCTGGCCTATCTGTTTATCACTCATGACATGGCCGTGGTTGAGCGTGTCAGCCATCGCGTGGCGGTCATATATCTGGGCCAAATCGTCGAGATCGGCACCCGTAAGCAGATTTCTTGAAAATCCCAGGCACTCCTACAAGCGGCGGTGCCCGTGCTTGATCCCGGCAACCAGCCCAACCGCAAGCCGCTCGAGGGCGAGATTCCAAGCGCCACAAGCGCCTTCGGTAATGAACTTCCGATCCTGATATTGGAAGAAGTTGCCAAGGGCCATCTCGTGGCCCGTGGAACCGAAGGATTCGAGGGGCTGTAACTGGCCCAACAGGAATCCGACATCCCGCAGATGTTACCGCGAAAAAATCACATAACAGGAAAGATTGAATGACCTCTTATCTTGCCAAGTTTCTGAGAAGAATCCGCAGGAACAGCATTCCGCTTGTTGCAGCACTTGCCATCCCGCCGGTTGTCGCGCCCGGCAACGCCGACGCACAGACCGTTCTGACCGTCACCCAATCGCGCGATCCGCAGAACCTTGACCCGATCGACACCTTCCGCGTGGCCTGTAGCTCGGTCGCGAGCAGCATTTTCGACGGCCTAGTGCTGCGCAATGAAGATCTCGAGCTTGCACCGGGCTTGGCCCCAAGCCGGGAGTTTCTGGACGATGACACCCGCATCCGCTTCCATCTACGCGAATGCGTCGTGTTCCAAAATGGCGAGCCCTTCAACGCCGAGGCCGTGCGTTGCAAATTCCAGCGACTCCTGCGAGAGGTCGGAACCGCCGGTCCGCAGCGGGCCAACTATACCTCTATCGAGGCGATCGAAGTGGTCGATGACTACACAGTTGATTTCGTGATGAACCAGCCCGATTCGGTGTTGATTACAAAACTGTCCGGCTAAGGCGCCATGATTGTGCCGCCGCAAGATATCGAAGAGGTCGGAGAAGAGACCTTCGACATGCACCCCGTCGGCGCCGGCCCCTTCCAGGTGGTTGAATACACGCCCACAGCTGGTCTGCTTCTTGAGCGTTTCGACGGCTGTTGGAGCGGGTCATACTGGGTGGTCGGGTGTCGTTCACTGTTGGTATTTTCTCAGCAGCGGGTGCGGTGTTGCTTGGTACGGTGATTGGCTTGTTGGCGGGCTATCGGGGCTCTGGGACACGCTGATCATGCGCTTCGCCGATATTCAGCTGGCGCTGCCATTTATCCTGATGGCAATTACAGTGATCGCCATTGTGGGGCCGAGGGTTGACCGGATTATCATTTTGATGATTGTTTCGCAGTGGGTGCAATATGCCCGGCTGGTGCGTAGCAGCGTATTGTCGCTACGCGCGCGTGAATTTGTTCAGGTGGCACGCAGCTATGGGCTAGGCGATCGCAAGATCATCTTCGGGCATATCCTGGCCAACGCGCTGGGGCCGCTGATCATTCTGCTGATGCTCAACGTCGCCAACAACATCCTTTTGGAAAGCAGCCTGACCTTCCTCGGTCTGGGTGCCAATCCTCAGACCACAACCTGAGGCGGTATGCTGTCCGAGGACGCAACTACATCCAGACGGCCTGGTGGGTGACGGTGTTCCCTGGTGTCACGATCATGCTAACCGTGCTGGGGCTCAATCTGCTGGGGGACTGGCTGCGCGATGAACTGGATCCGTTAGGCCGCACCTCGCGCTGATCGGTGCTTTGTTGAAGATACTGGCGACCGCTCACAGACCGGTCGCCAATCCATTGTGGTCGGGACGCGCAACATGGTTGAGATAGTCATAAAGTTTGATCTTGGAGAGGGGACCACCATACGGCCCCTTGGGCGCGGGGATGCCGTAGATCTTTTCCAACTAATTGAGGCCAACTGGGCACATCTGCACGAGTGGCTTGGCTAGCTGGACATGACCAAAACGGTCGAGGATAGCCTAACCTCGACTGACAGGCGGCAGGCCGGGATCGCAGAGGCGCGCGAACTGAATTGCGGTCTGTTGCAGGACGGGACTCTGGCGGGGCTTTGCAACTTGCGCAACATTCCCGGTGAAAACGGTGCTACGGATATCGGCTATTGGTTGTCTGCCAGTTTTGAGGGCAGGGGGATCGCCACCTGCGCGGTGCGCGCCTGCGTAGACGGAGGCCTAACTCCTAAGCGATTGCTGAAAATGTTCGGCGCTCTCGAAGCTCCGCAACAGAGCCGCATCTTTTATGAGGATCAGGCCAGGCTGCTGCAGCGCCAATCGCAGGATTGAGATCGCAAGGCGGTGATCTGCTTTCACATTGGTGCCGCGCTCGGTCAGCCTGAAGTCAAGCCCACCAATTTCGGACAGAGTGTCCTTTAAGCCAAGTTTCTCGGCCGTTTGCAGGATAGCTGCGTCTGACGGCCTGGGGCGCAGCCCCAAGGTGATGGCGCGCCGCAAGCTTCCTTTCAGGATCAGCGGATTTTCGGTCACAATACCAACCGATCTGCGTAGGCTGCCTGGTGTCAGCTCCACAACATCCTTACCGCCCAGCTTGAGCGAGAAATCCTTGGTGACAGAACTTCCTGTCAGAACATTCTCGATCTCATCGATGAGGGAAGCCGGGACAACGGCAGACTCACCGGCGGCCAATTTCAGAGCAGGACCCTCGACGGGTGTTAGCTCAACTGATTGCGGTTTCTGGTGCAGACGCGCTTTCCTGTCGCCCTTTGGGGCCAACGGGCGTTGCAATGCGCGGGTGAGGTTGCTGTGGGCCGCGCGGAACTTCGCCGCTTGGTCGGTTGAGGACGTCAGGTTGCGCAAGGGGCGTATCATCAGGCCAAGCGCGGCAAGCGCGGCTGCGATTGTGCTTGTTGGAAACCCGTTCAGACTGCCAAGCAACATAATTGCGCTGGCCGCGAAAGCCGCTGAAAGACCTGGGATCGACTTTCTGGTTTCAGAAAGACGGCGGCAAAAGCGGGCGGCCTGCATCACCTCTGTGGCGCGACGCTCCAGTATGTTCCTCTCGACCTTCCGGCGTCCCATCGCCGCGAGTTTTGGCGCAACCGGCAGGCGCTCCGTTACATCCGCAGCAAGCCGGGCGCGATGTTTGCGCAGATGGCGATGCGCGTGCAGGAGTTTGCGTTGCGTGAGGGCGACCCAAAGGGCGGAGGGCAGGATCACGCAGAGCGCCACCCAGACGAATTGCGGATCGAGATAGATCAGCACAGCGGTCGAGGCGGGCAACAGAATGGCGGCCTGCACGAGGCGCGGCAAACCGAGGCCGGGCCAGCCCGTTAACGCCGTCAGGTCTCCGGTAAATCGCAGGATATGATAGCCCATGCGCCTCTGGTCGAGGTCCTTTTGATCGCTGCGGCTGGCGTGATCGAACAGGCTCAGGCGAACGTCCCTGGCATAGTCTTGCCCCAGATGCTCGGCGAGGTTGCGGAACATCACCTGCGTCAGAGCTGCACAAGCCCCTGCGAGGCTTACGCTCAGAATAGAGAAAACGGGGAGGCCTGTTCCGGCATGGAGTGCAACGAAGACGTTTCGCGTTGCGATGGCCACCACTGCAAAAGCGGCGGCCTGCACCAGGGTCGAACAAATGATCCACCCCAGCAGGCGACCCCGTTGGGCGGCGAAGAGGCGGGGAGGTTTCATGCTGCTTGCGGGGCGCGACGTACCCCGGTTCTGGCCGCCAGAGTGTTCGCATAGGCGGGATCAAGCAACTGACCCTTGGTCAGGACCTGAATGCCCGTGGCGGCCTGTGCCTCGTCCACCGCCATCGGCGAGCAGGACAACATTCCCGTCAGTGCGATCGGGCGGATCCCGTTGCGAGCCAGTTCTGCCACGCCCCCGGCCGCAGCCACGGCATCGGCGCAGGCAAACAGATACTTGCTAAACCGGGTCCGCGCCTCTGGGTCGGCCAGAAGGGCTGCGGTTTCCTGCTGGAACACCCCGTCCGCCAATTCCATTACCGCGATATCACAGCCGCGCGTCTCTGCCTCGCCCAGAAGCGTATCAATGCCCGCGATGATCCGGGGCAGGGGTTCGAGATAGGTCGTCACCATACCCGCATCGGTGAAATCAGCCACATAAGACGCTCCGGCGTCGACATAGGCATTGTAATCACCAAAGGCGCCGGTGCCGGTGCCCTTTAGCACTGCCGTTTTCCAGCCAGCTTGTTTCAGGCCGTGGGCCAGAGCCGCCGTGGCGGTGGTTTTCCCGGAATTCATGGAGGTGCCCACAACGCAGATGACAGGGATCTTGGCAGGTGTCGCATGTGCAGAGAGGGCAAAATCGCCGGTATTCAAGACCATGCCGTTTTGTGATGTAATCCGGCCCAAGGGCTGGATGCGGGTTGGGGGTTTGATGCGCTCGTTGCGTTGGACCATGCGTCCGATACAGCCCCCGCCAGCAAGCATATCGCTGCCCGCGGTGTCTAGCTCCGCCAGGCCTTCGAACTGGTCGGGTGCATATCGCGCACCGCAAGGCAGAACAACGAGATCGCCGGCGTATAGCATCGAAGGGCGTCCAGTGGGCAGTTGAATGCGCCGGTGGTTGCCGATGGACATCACCCGCCCCAGAATGAGGTCGCCCGGCATTGTCATCGACAGGTCGTGGCATAGACCCCGGGCAAGGTTTGGATCGATCCTACGCGTTGCAAAACACCATTTTGCGGTTTTGAAGTCAAAACTATCCATCGTTAAGCTCCTGTGAATAGGGGATTTCATGAATTGCAAACAAGCGTGGTCAAACCTGCGCGCGCGCAATCGGAAAAACTGTGTACGCAATTGGGGATTTCGGTGAGCGTCAGGTCCGGGGTGATCCCGCGTGCCGTGGCTGCGATACGAAACGCATCGCAATAGTGACGCGCGCGCGCCAGCCGATGGCGACCCTGTACGTCATCAACTTCGGGATTCTTGCGCAGCGCGTCATCGCGATGGCGATCCTCAGCGCCCACGTAAACCCGAAGCTTCAGATCCAGATAGTTGCGCAGTTGATTATGCGCCAGGGCAGGTACATTTGCCCTGAGCCGTTTCGTCGAAGGCGCAAGACCCATCGGGAAAGCCTGTTTCAGATCTGGCAGGCAGTACCACCCGGCGGCCGCAAGATGCAGTTTGGCAACCCGTTGTGGATAGAGCATCGCAAACCGATGCGCGAGCTGTGCGCCGCCGGAATACCCAAAGATGTCAACCTGTTCGGTCGACGCAAAACCCATTTGCTGCACCAGATCGAGCAGCGTCAGGATTGCGCGATCCGGGCGATACGTTCCGATCTGCTGAAAATGCCGCCATTGCTTGCGCGAGAAGTGCGGCGTGATCAGGATTTGTCCTTTGGCGTCGCAAGGGATTGAGAACGCATCGGCAATGCTTTTTGCCTTACGTGAAATTCCATGCAGGGCAACAAGAGGGGGCAGGCCGGGGGTTGTGACTTTCGGTATACGGATTTCGGCGGATAAGACCCGTCCCTTAACGGCGACCGACAATTTGTGGACTGTCATGGGTTTGGTGACAGGCAAGACATCCATAGCTGCATCGAACATTTTTGAACTCCCAATTTGTGCTGTCTTGCGAGGACAACGATGCGGTGCGGGATCTATTCCAAATTTTTTGAGCGACGGGTTTTGGCCGACGGGTGGATCAAGTCGTACAAGCGCAGCGAAGTGCGATACTCAGTGCATCATGACTGGTCCAGTTTGATGCTTGGGATTTCGGCGTGCTTGCTTTCCCGCGCAATATTTTGGAATAAACCGGCGGGTAGCCCGTTGTTGCGGTAGATGACGCTAGATGGGAGTTGCGCGATGACGGATCGGTTTCGGCAAGATTTGGTGGCGATTGTCCCAAAACTGCGCCGTTTTGCCCTGTCTTTGGCGGGCAACCAGCCCGACGCGGATGACTTGGTTCAATCCGCCTGCGTCAAGGCGCTGAAGAACGCAGCACAGTTTTGCGAAGGCACTCGGATGGATAGCTGGATGTACCGCATCATCCAGACTCTCTGGATCGACGATCGTCGGCGCAGCAAAACGCGCGGCGCACAGGTTGATCCAGAAGCAGCGGGGTTAAACGATGGAGGTCGCGCCGCGCGGTTGCCCGAAGATCGGATGATGCTCGATATGGCGCGCGACGCCATGGGGGCGCTGCCTGAAAAGCAGCGTATCGTGTTGTCGCTCGTCGCCATCGAAGGGTTGAGCTACAAGGAGGCATCCGACGTTCTGGAGGTGCCTGTAGGGACCGTTATGAGCCGTCTGTCGCGGGCCAGAGATGCCTTGCTGCCGCAACTCGGCATGTCGAAAGGACCGATGCAATGACTGCAGAAACCGTGATGGACAAAACCCGTCTGGCCGCGTTTGCTGATGGAGAGCTTTCGCCGGAAGAGGCGGCAGAGGTTGTCTTGCATCTGGCCGATCATCCGCCGGACCAGGCTTATGTCGACAACGTGATGGCCGCAAACGAGGCCCTGTCGCAGGCATTTGCGGCCCCGCTGGGTGACCCCGCACCCCAAGCGATCGAAAACACGATCCTGGGCGCCAAGCAAACCGCTGAGATCGTGCGATTTCCAATGCGCCCCTCTGTCTGGGTAGGTGCGGCCTTGGCGGCTGCGCTGGCCCTTGCGGTTTTCACAGGGCCGTCCTTTTTCACACCGGCCCAGCCGCCCAGGCTGGCCGTCGGGCCGATCTCGGGCGGATCAAGCCTATCTGAGGCGCTGAATAGTCTGCCCTCGGGTGTCCCCTGGGCACAGGACGCGGATCAGGAGTTGTTGATCCTGGCTACACTCCCCATCGCGGAGGGGTTTTGCCGCGAGTTCGAGGTTATTGACCATGCAGACGCGCGCATCGATCTGGGTATTGCGTGCCGAACAAGTGACACATGGATGGTCGAGGTGACCCTGTCTGAACCGCTTGCATCATCGGGAACCGAAGACGGGTTCGTGACGGCCAGCGGTGCGGAGATGCAGGGGCTCTTGCCGTTCCTGGACCGGCTGGGGGCAGGCGCTGCGCTTGCCCCCGATGACGAAGCCGCGCTGATTGCGCGCGGCTGGAGCCATTAACACAAACCTTTTGTGTTCAGCAGGCCATGGCCAAATATCTCGTCAAAGCCCGGTGCGCCCAAATCCTGAGCCGAACCTATCAGCCGCGCGCGCACCTGTTCAGGTGTTAGAGTTGCGTCAGTTGACAGCATGATTGCCACGGCGGCGGTGACGAACGGCACCGCAAAAGAGGTCCCGGATTTCAGCCGTGCGCCACGGATTGAGGTGGCCGACAACATGTTCACCCCCGGGGCGGTCAGATCGATATGCGGCCCCCGCTGCGCCTTGCGATAGACGCGCGCGCGGGCGTCAACCGCAGTCACCGCAAGCACAGTGTCAAATGCCGCCGGGTAGGCCGGTTCGCCTTTGGGGCCCGCATTGCCCGCTGCTGCCACGACGACGATCCCGTCCTCTTGCACCAACTGAGCCACGGCCTGTTCGAGCAAGCGGTTGTCCGGGCCGGCAAGCGAAAGGTTGATTACCCGCACACCGCGCGCGTGCAAGGCATCGAACCCTCGCAGCAGCGAAACCAGGTCTGCGCGTTCGTCTGCGCCATTTCGCGAAAACGCATCCACCGCAACAATCTCGGCCCCATGTATCAGGCCCGGAACCCGGCTTTGGGGATCGCCGGTCATAAGTGATGCGACCGCGGTTCCATGAATGGCCGTTGAGGGTGCAAGCGACGTATCCGAAAGCTGAATCAATTCCAGCCGGGCACCGGCCATGATTTCATGCTCCGCGTTTATCCCGGTATCGATCATTCCAACCGGAACCCGCACCGAACATGTCCCGCTCGCTTGTGTCAGCTGAGGCCATTCGATCATCTCCCATGCCGGGCAATTCTCGTGCAGACATGCGTGAGAGGAGGCTTCGAGCCCTTCTTTCTGTTCAAACCGGTAGTAATGATTGAAGTCAGCGGAGTCCCCGGAGGGCAGAGCACGGACCCGATCCCGCGCGGCCTCCAGCGTCAGTCCCGGCGGCGTTGCCAATCGAGTCAGGACCCGGTTCAGGTTCTCAAGGGAGATGGTGGCTTCGACTACAAATCCCTCCGATACAAGCTGTGCCAGATCGTCAGCGGAGGCATCCGATACGATAATCTCGGAAGGGGCATGCGTCGGAAAGGCAACCGGCGCACGCGGTCTTGTCGCTTGTGGCGCGGCATTGGTCGGGCGCCGTTGGCCGGAGCGTGACGTCCTATCGCCCGAGTAGCCTCTTTCGATCCGTGAGCCGGGACCACCTCGCCGATCATCATCGTCTCGGTCGTCATCACGATCGTCGTCGCGATCATCATCCCGGTCGTCGCCACCGCCATTGTCGTCGCCACCGCCGCCGTCGTCACCGCCATCGTCATCATCCGCCCAGGCCGCTGAGATAGTTGAACCCTGCCATTCGAATGGCATCGCCAATTGAACCGGTAACCAGAGGCCGAGGAGCAGAAGAACTCTCAGCGTGAATTTCTTTGGCTTTTGCATTTTGATATCTACCCAAGGTTAGTTTGGTCTGGACGACAACGCGTCGGGCGGAGTTTTATTCCAAGCTAAGTTTCAAGGGTTGCATTGCCAAGTTGCTGACGAGAGCTTGCGTCGCAGTGGCAGGGTCGTCAGGTCTGGTCGCTGGTCGCTTGAAACCTGCGACCGAGACAGGGTCGAGAAGGCGACCTCTAACAGCTTGATGAATTCGTTGCGAGAAACAGGTCGCAAGTATTGGCTTTGCCGCGAGGCAATCGCAATGAAGTTGTTCTGGATATAGTTATCCGACGAAGCGGGACGTCTGGATTGAAATACGGCTGCCCCGCCGCATGCGAAAACGCCTTGTTTTTACTTCCAAGCGGATCATCCCGGAGGCACCGTTTAGGCACTCGTGTTTTCGCCTCCCGTGACGCAATGCGCCTAAGGCAAAAAACACCCTGGGCACGTCGTCAAAGGCCTTAGGATCCGCGCAGGCGCTGGTACTCATGCAACATTTCACCAACGCGACCGCAGTACTTCGGGTCTTTGGCGGAGAAATCATCCACAACTTCGAGGTAATAGCGCTGCAAGTCTGCGATGGTGTTGGCGTCCAGTTGTGTCAACTCACCGCCCATTTCCTCCACGAACTTCTTCTTTAAGGGCATGTCGCGATAGACGAAATACGCGCTGGCATCCGCAGATGTCGCGCGGACGATTTCGCTGACGGCGGCCTTAAGATCGTCGCCAAGCGCATCCCATGCTTTCATGCCTGCGAAGACCACGCCCCGATTTGGCCCTTCAGGTGGCCGGCAACGGGAATACGTCCGATCTAGTAGGCGGGATAGGTAAACGCACTTTCCAGCAAGCCGCGGCGCACCGCATTCAGCACTTCGCCGGTGGGCACGATGCCGTTGCTCTGAACCGGCGTGATGGTCAGTTCGCCATTGGTGGCAGCGGTGATGCGATCGCAGAACTTCACGAAGACATCTACATAATACCAGTTGCCGGTGGGCCAGTGCGTTTGCATCCGCCAGGTGATGTTCCCGGCAGCAATGGCGGGAGGGGCGGCCAGAACGGTCCCGTTCGCTGCGATCGCGGATGTGCTCAGAAAGCCGCGGCGCGAGAGTTTGTTGGTCTTATCAGTCATGTTTTCCTCCGCTGAAAACGTGCGTTGGAATTAACCAGTGTTGATGAAATGAGCGATGATCTCGGGAAACAGGAAGGTCAGTACCCCAGCGGTGAGCATCAGGCCAAGGAAAGGCACGACCGACGCGTAGAAAGGTGCCGGAGGCGCCGATCGTGCCCAGAACGAAGTTGTGATCATAGCCCCGCCGATCCATGGCCGGGATGCCCACCGTGCCGGTCGTGATGGTGGAGGCCGCATAGCTGCCCGTCATCTCCGACAGCGTCGCTGCAAAACTGGACGTGTCCAGCAATAACCCGCCAGGCATCCGCCCGGACCACAGGTAGAAAGCGTGATAGAGGTCTTCGGGGATATTGGACTTGGCCAACACCACGCCAATGAAGGCAAAGAACGAGATCGAAGACATCAAGATTGACCAAATGCCCCCGAACATCGTGGAAACGATAGAATACATGCCGTTGGGGCCAAGCATCAGATAGTCGAAGATGACAGCCGTGCTGCCCACCGCGAAAGAGAGGGAGACCCTCAAGATGATGGCCAATAGCACAATCCCGAACATTCCCAGTGTCAAAAGTTCCGAGCTTATTTCAGATGTCCCCCTCATGACCAGCACCCTGCTTGCGCAGCCATGCGGCCATTCGAGCAAACAGTTCACCGAATTCAACGTAGTTCCAGTTTTGTCCGCGCCACGCGTCGGCGGGGCACGTTATGTGAACTTCCAAAGCGCGTTCCAGAAAACTCAGCTACGTAAGCGGGCCAAAGTTTGCCGGTCGCGGTGCCAGATGTGGCTCGCGAAACACGTCCTCTCCTCCCAATGTCAGGTCGCTGGATCAGCCAGCGGATTCCCATTTCAAAAAGTCCCGCTTTTGATCGGTCAAATGGCGGTTCAGAACCATCTGGTGCACTTCACCTGCGCCATCGACCAGACGGGCCCGACAGGCATAGCGGTAGATCCATTCCAGAACGGTATCCTGGCTGTATCCGCGTGCACCATCGATCTGGATCGCCACATCGGCGGCCTTGTGCAGCAGGTTCGCGACATGGATTTTCGCCATCGAGACCTCTTGCCCTGATCGAGCGCCCAGGCTGCCTTGATCACCAGCAAGCGCCCGATTTCGATGCCTATGGCCAGATCGCCCAGCTTGATCTGAATGCTCTCACGATCTGAAAGGCGGATACCAAATCCTCGACCCTGGGCGAAATGATAAAGTCCATGATGACTATCCTTTATAGAGACAACACGAGATGGCCGCTGTCGACGGCGATGTCCGCACCGATCATGTAGCGACCCAGATCCGACGCCAGCAGAAGGATGGCGCCGTCCAGATCCTGTGGCTGAGCCAGGCGCCGTTGCGGCACGCGCCGGATCAAAGCCTTGCCTGGTTCAGAGTCAAAGAATACGTGATTTAGTTCCGTCTCAATATAGCTGAGGCACAGGACGTTGACGCGAATACCATACCGTGCCCATTCCAGCGCCAATGCCCGGGTCAGCTGCAGGACATCGCCTTTTGAAGCCGCATTGACGATGCTGCCTCTTTGGTCGGCATCCTTCATTTGCCGTGCGGCGGTCTGGGCGACGTGGAAGACGCCCTTGAGACTGGTGTCAATGATATTGTCGATATCACCCTGCGTGTGATCCAGCGCCGAGGTCGACACCTTTGTCCCGGCATTGTTGATCACGATTTCAAAGCCTTGCGCCTCAAGTCCCGTCTGCACAGAAGCCGGATCGGGAACATTAAGCTGGAGCGCCTGTGCCTGCCCGCCAGAGGCCACAATCTCTGTGCACAGGTCTTCGACATTGCCAACCCAGCGCTCGGCGGCGGTGACATGGGCGCCATGCTCGGCAAACAAACGGGCAAAATGTACGCCAAGACCTGAGGACGCCCCTGTCACCAGAACGCGTTTTCCGGAAATACCGGGCACGGCAACAGCCGTATCTGACGGGGTATCGGGTGCCACTTCGAATCTCTTCCAAAAAACGTTCGTTCGTTTGTCGAACTAGACATTACGATTACTCCTGAGGGGAATCTCAAGATGGCTGTGAGCCATCAAGACCGTTGGCGAGACATGATGGAAGGTTAGCCTGCGATTGGTCGAATGGTGGCCGAACAGGTTCCGAGGCCACATGATTGAAGGGCTGATGAGCCACCGCGCGAAGCAAGGGCGATGAGCGGCCTCGCCAAGCTTGTGCAGTAGGCCGAAAGCGTGGCGATGGACCAGTACTGCAGGAGTCGTGTCTGGGTGATCTTCCGCGCGCATTTGCGCGAGGACCGGAGGGCGGCGGGCGCTCCCTTCGCGCTGCATCTTCAGGGGAATCGCGCCTCGGGATTGAGTTCAACAACGGCATTTCACCTCCGATGCGATGTGGCAGCAAACGGCCCGGCAACAACGTTTTGCAGAATGTATTGACTCGTCGTGTCGGATTAATCATTCTATATAATAATACAAAAGTACCGATATATAGAACAACAGATGGAGGAAACGATGTTTTCTAAAGGAGTGATGGCAGGACTTGCCATGGCCGCCGGTTTGGCGCTGCCAACCGCATCGATGGCGGAAAGCCCTACGATAAAAACCATTGAAGAGCGGGGAACAATGCTCTGTTCCGGCCATAACGGCAGCTACTTCGGGTTTGTCGAAGTGAACGACAAGAACGAGTGGAAGGGGCTCGACATCGACCTCTGCCGCGCGATGACGACGGCGCTTTTGGGTGATCCGGAAAAGGCACAGATCGTGCCGTTGAGCTGGGCGCAGCGGTTCCCGGCACTTCAATCCGGCGACGTCGACATCATCATCAAGGCCACCGGTTGGACCATGGGGCGCGACACCGAGCTGGGCCTCCAGTTCTCGATACCCTACTTCTTCGGCGGTGCTCAGTTCATGGCACATGGCGATCTGGGTATTACCGAAGCCAAAGACCTTGAAGGCGGTACAATCTGCGTTGAGGCCGGCACCACAATCGAACGGATCGCGGCAAACTATCTTCAAAGCCTCGGTGTCGAACACACGATGGTCAGCTATGAGAAAGCGTCCGAGCTGCGGGCGGCCTATTTGGCCAATCGCTGCGACAGTTTCGTTGCCTGGGGCCCATTCCTGGCGGTTCTGCGCGCGACCGAGCTGGACAACCCGGATGCACATGTGATCCTCAATGACCAATTGTCCAACGAGCCGATCTCGGCGGCGATGCGTCAGGGCGATGAGGAGTTCGTGGACTTCACCAACTGGATGCTGGCCGCGCTTCTGATCGCAGAAGAAGAGGGTATCACCTCGGAAAATGTTCAAGAGATGGCAGCCAATCCGCCGAACCCGAAGATCGCGCGCCTTCTGGGCACCGAACCGGGCATGGGCGAGCGCCTAGGCATCCGCGACACATGGGCCCGCGAAATGATTGCCGCAGTCGGCAACTATGGCGAAATCTACCATCGCAACCTGGGTGACGACAGCCCCTACAAGCTGGAGCGTGGCCTGAACAACCTGTGGAGCCATGGTGGCGTGCTTTACGCGCCGCAGCTCGACTAATGTAAGATGTCTGAGGGTCGTCACGCGGTGGCGGCCCTCGCCTCAATTCCCTGAACAAGAGATCTCGAGACATGGACGTTGCCGAACTCAAGGCGCGCGCCCAACGGCGCAAGCTGATCATCCAAGGGCTGATTATAGCCGTTACTGCCCTGGCAGTTTACGGCGCCATTCAAAGCGCGAAGGTCAACCTGAGCGCGCTTGGGCTTACCAGCGGTTTCGGATTTCTAGAGCGATCCACGGGCTGGTCATATTCGTTTTCGCTTATCGACCGGGACATAAGTGACAGTTATGCGCGAACGCTGACAATCGGGTTTCTCAATACCTTGTTTGTTGGTGCTCTGACGATCGTCCTGTCAACGATCATCGGGTTTCTGATCGGGACATTCCGCGACTCGCGAAACCCAGCGCTGAAAACCGCAGCGACGGTATACACGCAGATTTTCAGAAACATTCCGCTCATTCTTCAGGGGATCTTCTGGTACGCCATCATGATCCATCTGCCCGGCCCCCGGCAGGCGATGTCGCTTTCAGATGGCGTGTTCCTGTCAAATCGTGGCCTGATGGTTCCGGTGCTGAACTTGCCCCTGGTGGTGGCGCTGGTCTTGGTGCTGATCATGATTGCGGCCGTATTCTTGCTTCGAAAGGCGCGGATCGGGATCTTTCAGTCGGCGATCGCCTGGGTTGGCCTGCTGGTGCTTCTGCTGCTTGTTGCGTCGGGTCTCTATGTGCCAACCGGAGAGAGCGTGTTCTCCTGGCCCGAGTTGAAAGGGCTGCGGTTTGTCGGCGGTTTGACGATCTCACCAGAGCTTTTGGTTATGATCATCGCGATCGTTCTTTACGGTTCCGCATATATCGCTGAAGTCGTGCGCGGCGGTCTGGCAGAGGTTCCCAAGGGATTGATCGAAGCCGGTGAGGCTTTGGGCCTCAACCAACGTGCCATCTGGTCCCGAATCAAGATGCCGATGGCGCTGCGAACGATCATCCCGCCGCTTGGCAATCAATGGATCTTTATCATGAAGGCCACAACGATTGGCGTCGCCATCGGGTTCTCGGATCTCTTCTACATTGTTTCGACATCGATCACCCAGTCGGGTCAGACGTTGGAACTTATCGCGATCCTGATGGGGTGTTTCCTACTGGTGAACTTCTCGATTGCCCAGTTTGTCAACTGGCTGAACGACAAACTCAAGCTCAAGGCGCACTGATATGGCAACTGTCGCAATGCTTGGAAATTTCGACTGGAAACAGTTCAAGCGGCGGGCGTTCTCCACGCCCGCCAACTCGGCGATCACCATCATCGTCTATGCCGTTCTTTTGTGGCTGGTCTGGACGGCGATCAACTGGGCGCTTTTCAATGCGGTCTGGAGCGCTGAGGATGTCGAGCAATGCAGCAAAGAAGGCGCCTGTTGGTCTGTCATTGACGCACGGTACCGGCTGATCCTCTTTGGTCTGTATCCGTTTGACGAACACTGGCGGTCAACGCTGGCTTGTCTGGCGATTGTCGGCACCATTGTGCTGTCCTGCTTTCCATGGACCTGGACCGCAAAGCGCTTGTCGGTGATTTGGGTCGTGGGATTTGCAGCCTACTACCTGCTGATGGAAGGCGGCCTTCTGGGTCTTACCCAGGTCACCACAGATCAGTGGGGCGGATTGGCCCTGACCCTGTTCCTATTCTCCAGCGTTGTTCTGATCGGGATGCCGATGGGGCTTGGCCTGGCCCTGGCGCGGCGATCCGAGATGCCCGTTTTGCGCACATTCGCATCACTGGTCATCGACCTTATACGGTCGCTTCCACTGCTGACGACGCTGTTCACGGCTGCTGTCGTGATGCCGATCCTGCTTCCGAGCTGGCTGGAAGGGGACAAAATCTGGCGCGTGATCATCGCGTTTGGCCTGTTCTTTGCCTGTTATCAGGCCGAGGTGCTGCGTGGCGGTTTTCAGGCGATCCCGAAGGGCCAGTTTGAGGCCGGCAAGGCACTGGGCCTTACATATTGGCAAATCCTGGGACGCATCGTTCTTCCGCAAGTGTTCCGTCACGCTTTGCCTGCGACCATCAACAATGTTGTTGTGACGTTCAAGGAAACGGCCATCGTCATCATCATCGGATTTTTCGACATTCTGGCCTCTGCAAATGCCGCGTTCGGTACGCCTGAATGGGCACCGTATTATCTGGAAGTGCTGATCTTCGTTGCGCTGATCTACTGGGTCTTCCTGTTTGGCCTGGGCCAGTATGGCGAATACCTGAAGCGCAGGATGAAAGTGGCGGAGCGGTAGTATCAGACCAGAACTATCGCGAAGAAAGCCGCCCGTTTTTCTCCCGACGGGCGGCTTTTGCAGGATCAATAGTTTGAGAGGCGAGCCAAATAATGGATCGGCATCAAAGCTTGTTGACGGGGGTTTTGAGCATCATGTTGCCGTCGTCGTCCTTGGGCACTTCGCCACCGCGCATGTTCACCTGAAGCGAGGGCAGGATGAGCTTTGGCACGGCAAGCTGCGCGTCGCGTTCGGTACGGAACTTGATGAAGTCTTCGCGCGACTTGCCGCCGCCGACATGAATATTGTTGGCCCGCTGTTCGCCAATCGTGGTTTCCCAGGATATCGCCCGCCCGCCCGGCCCGTAATCGTGGCAAATGAAAAGCCGGACCTCATCGGGCATCGACAGCACCCTCTGGATCGAGTCATAAAGCTGACCGGCATCACCACCGGGGAAGTCGGCGCGGGCTGAGCCGCCATCGGGCATGAAAAGCGTGTCGCCCGCAAAAGCGGCGTCGCCCATCACATGCACCATGCAGGCCGGGGTATGGCCGGGCGTATGCAACGCAAAGCAGGGCAGCCCGTCCACCTGATAAGTATCATTGTCAGCGAAGAGCTTGTCGAACTGTGAGCCATCACGCTGAAACTCGGTGCCCTCGTTAAAGATCTTACCGAAGGTATCCTGAACGGTCAGCACATGCTCGCCGATACCTATCTTGCCGCCCAGCTCTTGCTGGATGTAGGGCGCGCCGGACAGGTGATCGGCATGGACATGGGTCTCGATGATCCATTCCAGCGTCAGACCCTGTTCGCGGATGAAAGCGATCATCCTGTCTGCGCAATCGAATGTCAGGCGTCCAGCAGCCGGGTCGAACTCCATGACCGGGTCGATGACGGCGCAGGCGGTACTGTCCGGGTCGCGCACAACATAGCTGATCGTGTTCGATTGCTCGTCAAAGAACCCGGTAACATCGGGTTTCGCATTAAGATCGATGGGCGGGGTCGTCATGTTCGGCCTCCTCGGTTTAGTCGAGTATAACCTCTCCGTTGGGACTGCGAAGCGCAAACGACAGCGCGGAGGGGCCTTCGGATATTTCTGCAAGATGTGAGATATCCAGGGCATCAAAAATACCTTGCAGGCGGGAGGTGTCAGGTGTGCTGATCCGCACCGCGTCCAGTTTCACCCCCAGATCCTGTTGTCCGGTCGAGGGGTGAGGCCCCGGCGACCATTCAATGAAGGCAGGCAGCAAGCCGCCTTCGGGCAGATGGCCATCCTTGGGAACGGTCAGGCGCCAGCTGCGGTCACCGCGCTGGAAATTAACGATCTCGCCCAGATCGACCGGGCTCGCCGCGATCACGGCATCGAGGTCGCTGGTGTTGACCACCCAGCACAGCGCTTGGGGCCGTTCCTTGAGGCGTGCTTGCGTGGCGGGGTCGTCAAGCGTGAACCAGCGAACGCGCCCCGGATCGGGGGCATCAGGATCAATTGCGATCAACTCAAAGAAACTCTCATTGCCCGCCTGCATAACGCAATTATGCGTGCTCATCGCGTCATGTTTGGAGCCTCGCGGCACCTCGACGCCGAGGGCGTCTTTCATGGCGGAAACACCCTGCGCGAGCGTGTCCGCCCCGACAGCAAAATGGTCGATTTTGTTGAGCATCCTGAATCCTTACGAGTCAAGCAAGGGAAGGGCTACGAGGAGGTCTGCCTTCAGGCTTTCAAGGTCCTCCAACCCGATATTGAAGCGGACGAGCTGGCCGGGTTCGGACCAGTTCGTCGCGGTTCGCACAGGTGTGACCGGAAGAACCAGACTTTCAAAACCGCCCCAACTGACACCGATGCCGAAATGATGCAGCGCGTCGACGAAAGCGCGCACGGCGCTTTCGCTGGTCGTGTGAAAGATCACGCCGAACAGGCCCGCAGCTCCGGTAAAGTCCCGTGCCCAGTTCTCGTGCCCGGAGCAGGAGGGCAGCGCGGGGTGCAAGACCGTTTTCACCCGCGATTGCGCCGCAAACCAGTTGGCCATTTCACGCCCCGCACGATCGATATGATCCAGGCGAAGCTTCAAGGTCCTGAGACCGCGCAGGGCCAGCAGAATCTCCTGCCCGCCGGTCTTGTCACCAATCTGCATGACCGTCTTGCGGATGACCTCAGCGTAAGCCGCGTTGCTGGCAGCAATACCAAGCATACAGTCGGAATGCCCGGAGATGTATTTGCTGCCCGAATACACCACGATATCGACACCCCAGGCGAGGGGCTGGCTAAAGACCGGCGTACCCCAGGTATTGTCGAGCACTGTGGCGACATTTGCCTTTTGCGCGGCGCTTGCGATGGCGTGGATATCGGGCATCTCGAACGTGCCCGATCCAGGGCTTTCGAACATGATCGCGGCGGTGGATTCGCGTATCAGTTTTGCAACATCCGCGCCGATCATTGGGTCGAAATACTCGACCTCAACGCCCTGCTGAGTCAGCAATCCATCACAAAACGCGCGCGTATTGCCATAAACATTGTCGGCGACCAAAAGATGAGAGCAGGGGCGGGTCAGCGCCATCAATGTTGTGGACACCGCCGCCACGCCGGAAGAGGTGAGCGTGACCGCTTCGGCGCCCTCCAGTTTGGCCAGCATCTGTTCCAGCTTATACGTTGCGGCGTTGCCGTAGCGCCCGTAATAAAGCGTGCCACTTTCATAGCGGGCGTCGCGCGCACGCTCGAACTCCGCTAATGTGTCAAAGACCATGGTCGAGCCCAGCTCGATAGGCATGTTGACATGCCGACCCTCAACGCGATCAGGCCGTCCGTCCTGCACTAGGCAGTCGGATAAATTTACAGGGGTATCCCACACTTTTGTGCCCTCTAGTTCGATCATTAGGATGACAGCACCCTTCCGATGTGTCAATATTTGGAATATCAGTTTTTTATACCGGAACAATGAGAGTGACTGAAAAAACTGCCCGGACTCTGACTGGAAGCCATTGGGGTGCCGGAATTGCCGAGACTGTCGAAGGCCGATTAGTGGCCGTACATCCGCATCCCGCCGATCCCAACCCGTCCGAGATAAATACCAACATTGCCTCCAGCCTGAATGGGCGCGCGCGCGTGCGGCGGCCTGCCGTGCGGCGCGGCTGGCTGACGGGGGAAGGCGTGCGCGGTCGTGATAGTTTTGTCGAAGTAAGTTGGGACGACGTGCTCGATTTGCTTGCGAGGGAATTGAAACGGGTCCGGCAGACCCATGGCAACGAAGCGATCTTTGCCGGGTCTTACGGTTGGTCGAGCGCGGGGCGGTTTCATCATGCGCAGAGCCAGCTCAAGCGGTTCCTGAACGGGCAGGGCGGGTTTGTCCGGTCTGAAGGGAATTACAGCTACAATGCGGCCTTGGTGCTGATGCCGCATATCGTCGGCCCATTCAGAATGCAGGTCGCCCAAGCCACGCGCTGGCAGGTGATCGCCAAGCACACCGATCTGGTGGTGATGTTTGGCGGGATGGCCCAGCGGAACACACAAGTCAGCGACGGTGGTGTGGCCAAACACCGGATGGTTGATAATCTGAAAGCCTGTGCCGAAGCTGGTGTAAGGTTCGTGAATCTCAGCCCGCTGAAAACAGATGCGGCGGACGAGATAGCGGCGGAATGGCTACCGCCCAAACCCGGCACCGATACCGCAGTGATGATGGGGCTGGCGCATACGCTGCTGAGCGAAAGCTTGCATGACCCGGACTTTCTGGAGCGTTATACGGTCGGGTTTGACAAGGTCGCCGCCTATCTGCGCGGCGAGGTTGATGGGGTCGTGAAGTCAGCCGAGTGGGCCGCTGGCGTTTCCGGGGTGCCCGAAGGCCGCATCGTAGCGCTGGCGCGCGAGATGGCGGCAGGGCGCACAATGGTCACCTGCGCCGCCGCGTTGCAACGGGCCGACTATGGCGAGCAGCCCTTGTGGATCAGCGTCACCTTAGCTGCGATTCTGGGTCAGATCGGATTGCCGGGCGGTGGCTATACTGTCGGGTTTGGCGTGAACGCCAATATCGGGAATATCGAGCGTCCGTTCCGCTGGGGCGCCTTGCCACAAGGCAAGAACCCGGTGAACGATTTCGTCCCCGTGGCCATGATCTCGGAGATGCTGCTGAACCCGGGTGGATCGTACAAGTATAATGGAGAAAACCGGACCTTCCCTGATATTCGCATGGTCTGGTGGGCGGGCGGTAATCCGTTCCACCACCACCAGGATTTGCGACGCCTTCACAGAGCCTTTCAACGCCCCGACACCATAATCGTGAATGAACTGAACTGGACAGCGACGGCGCGGCACGCGGATATCGTGCTGCCGGTCGCGGCAGCGCAGGAACGCACGGATTTTGGTGGCGGCAAATCAGACAATGCCCTGGTGCCTATGCTTGCAAGTTCAACGCCGGTGGGTGAGGCACGGGTTGAGTTTGATATCTTCGCCGACCTTGCTGGCCGGATGGGTGATGCAGAGACCTTTACCGAAGGTTTGAGCAAGGACATGTGGCTGAAACGTATCTGGAGCGAGACGCAGCAGGCGGCAGACGCGGCGGGGGAAAGCCTGCCGGATTGGGAGAGCTTCATTCAGGGCGATATTGTCGAGTTGAATGACCCGTCGCCTGATCAGGTCTTCATGGCTGAATTCCGTAAGGATCCAGAAGCCAACCCGCTGCAGACCCCAAGCGGGCGAATCGAGCTCTATTCGCAGCGGATAGCAAGTTTTGGGCTTAACGATTGTCCGGGCCACGCGACCTGGTTCGTTCCCAGGGATGTGGTGGCAGGTTCGCATCCGTTGTATCTCATATCGGGACAGCCAGCGACCCGACTGCATTCGCAACTCGATAATGGGGATTTCAGCCGCAGCCACAAGGTTCAAGGCCGGGAGCCGATCCTGATTCACCCTGAAGATGCTGGCGAAAGGGGCATTGCCGAAGGCGATGTGGTTGAAGTGTTCAATGAGCGGGGGCGCTGCCTGGCCGGCGCGCGCATCACGGATGACATCCGAAAAGGCTGCGTTTTTTTGTGGACAGGCGCTTGGTATGATCCGGATTTCAACGCGCCGCAAGAGCGTGATCGCCACGGCAATCCAAACGCCCTGACCCACGATTTGCGCACGTCAAGCCTGACGCAAAGCCCAGCATCGCACTCCGCGATGGTCGAGATACAACGCTTTGACGGAACAGTGCCGCCTGTCACGGTACATGAGCAACCGGAGTTTGAAGCTGCTCCGCGTTCTGATATGCAGAACATGGCGAGAGGAGACCAAAACACGTGAGCGAAAATTCAAAAGCACCAAAGGTGGATTCTACCCTATCCAAAGGATTGGCAATATTGGAGAATCTTGCCGCGTCACAACAAAGCAAAGGCGTCACGGAACTGTCGCGCGAGTTGGAGCTGACCAAATCAAACACATTTCGGCTTTTGCAAACGCTGACGACGCTGGGCTATGTGAAGCATCTGGATGACAAGAGCTATGCCGCGACACTCAAGACTTGGCAGGTTGGGCGCAGTTCGGTCGAGAATCTGAACCTGCGCGCGGTCGCAGCGCCCGAGATGGCGCATTTGAGCCAGGAGACCGGGGAGGCGATCTATTTGGCTGTCCCAGAAGGCCTCACGGTTGTCTATATCGACAAGATCGACAGTCTGAAGCCAATCCGGTCATGGAACCCGGTTGGTGGGAGTGCACCGATCCATTGCGTTGGCACAGGCAAGGCGATCATGGCCAGCAACTTTGAACAGATGCGAGACAAACTGACCGGCAAGCTGGCACGCTACACGGACAACACGCTCACCACGTTCAACGAGCTGCAGCAGGATGTGGCCGAAACGCTTAAGCAGGGCTACGCGTTTGACCGCGGTGAGTTTCGCGATCGCATCCTGAGTTTCGGCGCATCGATCCTGTTGCCGGATGGCGAGGCGGTTGCAGCGCTGGGTATCTCTTTGCCCGATATCAACCTCGTCGATGGTGGCGAAGACCAATTGGGAACACTTGTTCGGCACGCCGCCGCAGGTGTGTCACAGAAGCTGCGCCGACTGTGAGGTGAGCATTACCCAGCGCCTGTATCAGTCTTTTGTGGCGATCTTTTCAACCGGACCGCCCGACTTTTCCCAGGACCCGAATCCATCTTTGAGATGCGCGGCGTCAAAGCCCATATCCTGCAATGTGGCAACGGTTATCGCCGAGCGCCATCCGGACGCGCAGTGAAAGACGTATTTCTTGCCTTCCTGCGCAAAGACATCCTTGTGGTAGGGGCTGCCGGGGTCGACCCAGAACTCGATCATGCCGCGCGGGGCATGAAAGCTGCCCGGAATGAAACCCGTCCGCTGACGTTCTCTGACGTCGCGAATGTCAACGATCACGACATCCGGGTCGTCGAGCATCGCGATGAGATCAGCGGTTTCGATCTCTTCGATGCGGTCGCGAGACTCCTGCACCATCTGTGCAGCGGTTTTTTTGAGAGTTGGCATGACATTGTTCCGATATATATAACATGTTTTTCATATATTGACACAGTGACAAGTTCATTGCAACCTGCTCATAGATGAATCGTGCGAGCCTTCGCGCGCGTTCACACTTGTGAGGAATAGACCATCCTATGAGAACAGGCAGCCCGATTTCTCTTTGGGACATCTCAGCCAAAGAACCGGACATTCAAAACCCGATGGCGGGCGATGTCGAGACGGATGTCGCCATCGTGGGCGGTGGCTTCACCGGGCTTTCGACAGCGCTCTACTGTGCTGAACGTGGCGTTAGTGCTCAGGTGCTTGAAGCCAAGCACATCGGGTATGGTGGCTCGGGCCGGAATGTGGGTCTCGTAAATGCCGGCGTCTGGCACCCTCCTGCGGCTGTGCGGAAAGAGCTGGGGGACACTTACGGGCCGCGCTTCGTAAAGCGCTTTGGTGAAGGCCCCGCGCAAGTCTTCGATCTGATCGAAAAGCATCAGATCCGCTGCGAGGTTACCAAGACCGGAACCATTCATGCAGCCCATGCGCCATCGGGCTTCAAGGATCTGCAGGCGCGTCACGCGGAATGGGAGCGGCTGGGCGAGCCGGTTGATTTGTTGTCGGCCGAGGACATGGTTGAGAAGACCGGTACGCGCGCGTTTTATGGCGGTTTGTTGGATCACCGGGCGGGCACGATCAATCCGATGGGCTATTGCCGCGGCCTGGCGCGCGCCGCAAAGGGCGCTGGTGCCGGGATCAGCACCGGTGTCCGCGCGACCAAGCTGCGCCGGGATGGCGAGATGTGGCTGGTCGAAACCGATCAGGGCACCGTTCGGGCCAAATATGTCGTCCTGGGCACAAATGCCTATAGCGATGATTTGTGGCCCGATCTGAAACGCGTCTTTACGATGATCCATTATTTCCAGCTGGCGACCAAACCGCTGGCCGCGGATATGTCCCACATTCTGCCGGGCCGTCAGGGCATATGGGATACCGGTCAGATCATGTTCAGCATTCGTCGTGACGCCTATGACCGGATCGTGATCGGCTCGATGGGCACGGTTGTCGGCTCGGTCGGTCGCGGATTGTCGCGTCGCTGGGCCAAGAAACAGCTTGCGCGCCTCTATCCCGAACTGGGCCCGGTCGAGTTCGAAGAGGCGTGGCACGGCCAGATCGCCATGACGCCGGACCACCTGCCGCGCATCTACCAACTGGCCCCCAACCTGTTGACCCCCATCGGCTATAACGGTCGCGGGATTACGACGGGCACGATCTTCGGACAGTGCATGGCCGACCTGATTTCGGGCATGGACCCCGCGGATCTGCCCCTGCCGATGACCGAATTGTCAACCGTTCCCTCGGCCCCGATCATGTCCCGCCTGTATCAGACGGCCTTCACGGCCAACCAAGTCATCAAGAGCCTTTAGAGACCCATGAGCAAGATTGATTTTCGCGTCGGCGTCGACATTGGTGGAACCTTTACGGATGTCGCGCTGCAGCATCCGGGCGGTCTGTCCACCTGCAAAGTACTGACCAACTACGGCCAGCCCGAACAGGCGATTTTGGACGGGATCGCGAAGGCCGCGGATCAGGCCGATATCGCGCTGGGTGAGATCGGACAGGTCATTCACGGCACCACCTTGGTAACCAACTCGCTGATCGAACGGCGGGGTGCAAAAACCGCCTTTATCACCACCGAAGGGTTTCGGGACGTGATCGAGATGCGCTCGGAAAACCGGTTCGAGCAATATGACCTGAACCTCAACCTGCCCAAACCCCTGGTGCCCCGTCAGGACCGCTTCACCCTGAACGAACGTATGGGCCCCGACGGAGAGGTTCTGCTGGCGCTGGACCTGTCCGAAGTCAATGCGATGGTCGACACGATCAAAGCGGGCGGGTTCGAAGCGGTCGCTATCGGTCTGATGCACGCCTATGCCAATGACGCGCATGAGGTCGCTATGGGTGAGGCGCTGCGCAAGGCGCTGCCGGAGCTGTCGATTTCATTGTCTTCGGTGATCTCGCCTCAGATGCGCGAACTGCCCCGGTTCAATACGGTGATCGCCAACGCTTACGTACAGCCCCAGGTCGCCGATTATTTGGGTCGTCTGGTGGCCCGTTTGCGCGACACCGGCGTAACGGCGCCGGTCTTCATGCTGCATTCGGGCGGCGGGTTGATTTCGGTCGAAACCGCAGCGGAACAGCCGGTGCGCCTGCTGGAATCCGGCCCTGCGGGTGGCGCGATCTTTGCGGCTGATTTTGCGCGGGCGTATGGGCTGGATAAGGTGCTCAGCTTTGATATGGGCGGGACCACGGCCAAGATTTGCCTGATCGAGGACGGCGCGCCGAAAACGGCCAACACGTTCGAAGTTGCCCGGACCTATCGCTTCAAGAAAGGCTCAGGCATGACTGTTTCAACACCCGTTGTGGAAATGGTCGAGATCGGGGCCGGTGGCGGTTCGATTGCCTCGGTCGACAGTATGGGTCGGCTGCAGGTGGGGCCGCGCTCGGCGGCGTCGGAACCCGGACCGGCCTGTTACGGGCGCGGTGGGACCGAGCCAACGGTGACCGATGCCAACCTGCTGTTGGGCCGTCTGGACCCGGATAACTTTGCCGGGGGTGCGATCCCGCTGCACATGGCAGAATCCGAGAAGGCCGCCGCGAAACTGAACCTCTCTGCCGGGGATGCCGCCTTTGGTATCACCGAACTGGTGGATGAAAACATGGCCAACGCCGCGCGGGTTCACACGGTCGAAAACGGGCGCGACATTGAACATTTCACCATGATCGCTTTCGGCGGCGGAGCGCCGCTGCATGCCTGCCGTCAATGTGAAAAGCTGGGGATCAAGGCGCTGATCATCCCGCCGGGCGCTGGTGTGGGTTCGGCCATCGGCTTCCTGAAGGCGCCCTTCAGCTTTGAGGCGACACGCGGGCTGTTCCAGCGTCTGGACGATTTCGACGCCGGTGCCGTGAACGCGGCCCTGATCGAGATGGAAGCTGAGGCGCGCGCCTTTGTGGACGAGGGGGCAAAAGGGGCCGATACGGAAATCCGCCTGACCGCGCAGATGCGCTATTCCGGGCAGGGCTGGGAAATCCCGGTGGTGCTGCCGCACAAACAGTTTGAAGACAGCGACGTGTCGCTGATCCTCAAGGCCTTCGAAGATGCCTATCGCACGCTCTTTGGCCGTATCATCGACGGGCTGGCGGTGGAGATTACCAACTGGCTTCTGACCGTCTCGACGGTGCTTCCCGATGCTGACCCGGTTGCAGGCCATAACAGTGGTTCGGATGCTGATGTGGCGCGGACGCGGGAATTCTTCGACGCTGCCCTGCGCAAATCGGTTGAAGCGCGCGAGATTGAACGGTCGAACATGACACCGGGCAAGGCCGTCGAAGGCCCCGCGATCATCGTTGAATCCGAAACCTCCACCGTTGTCACCTCGGGCTACCGCGCGGTGGGACAGGGCGATGGAAGTTTGCTATTGCTGGCGAAGGAGGCTTAAACCATGGGCGCGTCAGACATCGATCACCAGATCATGTGGAACCGCCTGATAGCGGTTGTAGAAGAACAGGCCACAACGCTGATCCGCACAGCCTTTTCCACCTCAGTCCGTGAGGCAGGCGACCTGTCGGCGGGTCTGTTCGACCGTGAGGGGCGGATGATCGCGCAGGCGGTGACCGGCACACCGGGCCACGTCAACGCAATGGCAGAAAGCGTCACGCATTTTGCCACCCAAATCGGGCCTCAGAACACGTTTGAGGGTGATGTCTTCATCACCAACGATCCGTGGCTGGGCACCGGCCACCTGCATGACATCACCGTGGTGACCCCTGTGTTCCGCAAGGGGTCGCATATCGGCTATTTCGCCTGCACCGCGCATGTGGTCGACATCGGCGGGCGCGGCTTTGGTCCAGACGGTAACGAAGTGTTCGAAGAGGGTCTGCTGATCCCGATCACCAAGTTCGCCGAACGCGGTCAGGTGCAGCCCCTGCTGATCGAGATGATCCGCGCCAATGTGCGCACCCCGGACCAGACCGTGGGCGATATGTACTCGCTGGCCGCTTGTAACGAGGCGGGCGATCGCCGCCTGCAGGCGATGATGGATGAGTTCGATATCGACGATCTGCAATCCCTGTCGGATTTCGTGATCGAGACCAGCCGCAAGGCGACGCTGGAGGCCATCGCCAAAGTGCCCTCGGGCACTTATCACGAGACGATGCAGGTCGATGGCTATGACGCGCCGATCCAAATGGAAGTGACCCTCAGCGTCGATGGCGATCAACTGCTGGCGGATTTCGCGGGCACATCGGGTATGAGCCGGTTCGGTGTGAACTGCCCCGAGGTCTATACCCGCGCCTATGCCTGCTACGCGCTGAAATGCGCGATTGCGCCTGAAGTACCCAACAACACGGGGTCACTGGAGCCGTTTCGGATCACCGCACCCGAGGGCTGTATTCTGGCCGCGAGACGCCCTGCACCGGTCTCGGTGCGCCATGTCGTGGGGCATCTGGTGCCCGATGTGGTGCTGGGTGCGCTGCACAAAGCGTTGCCAGACACGGTTCCGGCGGAGGGCGCAAGCGCGTTGTGGAACATTCAGATCTCCACACGTGCCTCGGATCCAGACAGCGGTTTGCCGAACCACGAGATACTAATGTTCAACTCTGGCGGCACCGGTGCGCGCCCAACCTTTGACGGGCTGAGCGCCACGGCCTTCCCCTCGGGCGTGTCGACCATGAGTGTTGAAGCGACCGAACATGTAGGCCCGATCACCGTCTGGCGCAAGGACCTGCGCGAAGGCTCGGGCGGGGCCGGTGCCCTGCGCGGCGGTCTCGGCCAGACCATCGAGATCGAACCGCGCGCGGGATATGATTTCTACTTTAACGCCATGTTCGACCGGGTGAAAAATCCGGCCCGCGGACGCAATGGCGGGCTGGCTGGTGCTGCGGGCGCGGTAGAACTGGCGGATGGCACCAAGCTTCGCTCTAAGGGTAGGCAACTGGTCAAGAATGGCCAGCGGCTGAAACTCAGCCTGCCCGGCGGCGGCGGTTACGGCGCGCCGGAACAGAGGGATCGTGACGCGGTGGCCGGTGATGTGGCCTCTGGGTTCATCACCGCCGAACAGGCAAAGCAAGATTATGGATTCGAAGGATAAACGCAGATGGCTGACACTCCGATTGCAGTTGTAACCGGTGCCGCACAGGGTATCGGACTGGCCTGCGCCGAGGCGCTGAAAGAGGATGGCTACAAGGTCATTCTGGTCGATATTCAGGACAGCGTTAAAGGCGCCGCCGCCGCTATGGGTGGCGTTGGCATGGTGTGCGACATGGGGGATGCCGACGCCATCAGCGCCATGTTCGACACTATCGAAGCCGAACATGGCCCGGTTTCGGCGCTGGTGAACAATGCGGGCGTCGCGATGCCCGGTGATTTCCTGGAATATGACCTGGCCACATTTGATCGGGTGATGGACATCAACCTGCGCGGCGTTTTTGTGGCCACTCAGCGGGTTGCCGCGACAATGGTGGCTAACGGGATCGAAGGCGCGATTGTGAACATGTCGTCGATCAACGCGCAGGTCGCGATCCCCGCGATCCCGGCCTATTGCGCCTCCAAGGGTGGCATCATGCAGTTGACCAAGGTTGCTGCACTGGCGCTGGCCCCGAAGAACATCCGCGTCAATGCGGTGGGTCCCGGTTCAATCGATACCGAAATGATGGCGGGCGTGAATGCCAATCCCGAGGCTCTTAAAATGGCCATGTCGCGCACCCCGCTGGGTCGTCCCGGTACAGCGCGCGAAATTGGGGACGTCGTGGCGTTTCTGTGCTCGAAGAAGGCCAGCTATGTCACCGGTGAGACAATTTACGTCGATGGTGGCCGTCTCGGCCTCAACTATGTGATGTCATGAGCTACGCAGACGCTTATGCAAGCTGGCAGGCCAATCCGGAGGCGTTCTGGGGCAGGGCCGCCGAGCAGATCGACTGGTTCACGCCTGCCCAAAAGGTCTTTGACCCCGACACGGGCGTCTATGGGCGCTGGTTTGCCGGGGCCACCTGCAACACCTGCTGGAACTGCGTCGACCGCCATGTGGAGGCAGGTCACGGCGCGCGCAAGGCGCTGGTCTATGACAGCCCGGTAACCAACACGGTTCAGACCTTTACCTTTGCCGAATTGCAGGCTGAGGTCGGCGCGCTGGCCTCGGTCATGCGTGATCATGGCGTGGGCAAGGACGACCGCGTTGTCATCTACATGCCGATGGTGCCGCAGGCGGTGTTTGCGATGTTGGCCTGTGCCCGCCTTGGGGCAATCCATTCGGTGGTCTTCGGCGGTTTTGCGCCCCATGAACTGGCCACGCGGATCAATGATGCGGAACCCAAGATGATCATCTCGGCCTCCTGCGGGATCGAGCCGGGGCGGATCGTGCACTACAAACCGCTGCTGGATGCGGCGATTGAAGAGGCAACCACCAAGCCCGAGCATTGCCTGATCCTGCAGCGCGAGATGGAACTGGCGCATCTGACCCCGGGCCGCGATCTGGACTATGCCGCACTGGTCGGTGCTGCGAAAGATGCCGGGGTAATGACGGAATGTGTGCCGCTTGAAGCGACCGATCCGCTTTATATCCTTTATACGTCGGGTACGACCGGCCAGCCAAAAGGCGTGGTGCGCGACAATGGCGGCCATATGGTGGCCCTGAAATGGACGATGGAACACCACTATGGGATCAACCCCGGCGAGGTGTTCTGGGCCGCCTCAGACGTTGGCTGGGTCGTTGGACATTCCTATATCTGCTACGGTCCGCTGCTGCACGGATGCGCCACGGTTGTTTATGAAGGCAAGCCGGTGGGCACGCCAGACGCAGGGGCCTTTTGGCGGGTCATTCAGGATCACGAGGTTGCGGCGCTGTTCACCGCGCCAACGGCCTTACGCGCGATCAAGAAAGAGGACCCGAAGGGCCAGTTGATCGGCCAGTACGACCTGTCCAAATTCCGCACGCTGTTTCTGGCTGGTGAGCGCTCGGACCCGGCGACGATCCAGTGGGCCGAAGAGAAACTGCATCGCCCAGTGATCGACCACTGGTGGCAGACGGAAACAGGCTGGGCCATGTCCGGCAACCCGGTGGGTCTGGGGCAGTTCCCGGTCAAATACGGCTCACCCGGCAAGCCGATGCCGGGTTATGACATTCAGGTTCTGGACGATGAAGGCCATGCGGTTGCGCCCGGCACGCTGGGCAATATCGTCTGCAAGCTGCCGCTTCCGCCATCGGGCTTTCCGACACTTTGGCGCGCGCCGGAACGGTTCCTATCCTCGTATATGGAAGAGTTCCCCGGTTACTACGCCACCTCGGATGCGGGGATCATTGATGAAGACGGTTATGTCTTCATCATGGCCCGCACGGATGACATCATCAACGTTGCAGGCCACCGTCTGTCGACCGGCGCGATGGAAGAGGTGATCGGGGCGCACCCGGACATTGCCGAATGTGCGGTGGTTGGTGCCGCCGATGCGCTGAAAGGTCAGATGCCGCTTGGCTTCTATGTGACCAATGACGGCGCGGACCGTGATGCGAGCGAGCTGGAAAGAGAACTGGTCTTGCTGATGCGGGAACAGATTGGTGCGGTTGCCGCGTTCAAAACGGCGATCCCGGTCAAGCGTCTTCCCAAGACACGCTCTGGCAAGGTGTTGCGCGGCACGATGCAGAAGATTGCGGACCGCGCCGAGTTCAAGATGCCGGCCGCAATCGACGATCCCGCCATTCTGGAAGAGATTGCCGACGCTTTGAAGGGCAGGGGGCTACTGTCATGATCGAACGCATTCATACCGGCACGCGGATGTCGAAAATCGTCAAGCACAATGGCGTGGCCTATCTGTGCGGTCAGGTCGGAGCGGGGGATACGGTCGCCGAGCAAACCCGGGACTGCCTGTCCCGCGTTGATGCATTGCTGGCGGAGGCGGGCTCGGATCGCGAACATATCCTGCAGGCCATCGTCTGGCTGCGCGACATGGCGGATTTTGCCGAAATGAACGCCGTCTGGGATGCCTGGGTGCCCGAGGGCCATGCGCCCGCCCGCGCCTGCGGCGAAGCCCGGCTGGCCCGGGATGTATTGAAAGTCGAGATCATCGTAACAGCAGCCATAAAAACCTGAACGGGAGATCGCCCATGTCCGAGACACCGGCCGTCAGACTAAGCAAGGTGGAAAAGTACTACGGGACGTTCCACGCCCTCAAAAACGTTAATCTGACCGTAAGCAAGGGTGAGAAAATCGTTGTCTGCGGACCCTCGGGGTCTGGCAAGTCGACGATGATCCGCACGATCAACCAGCTTGAAGAACACCAGTCCGGTTTGATCGAGATCAACGGTCACGCGATCAGCGCCGAAGACCCCAATATCGACAAGCTGCGGCAGGATGTCGGCATGGTGTTTCAGCACTTCAACCTGTTCCCGCATATGACGATTTTGGAGAATTGCACCCTTGCCCCGATGCTGGCGCGCAAGATCTCGCAATCAGAAGCGGAAGACACAGCGATGATGTATCTGGAAAAGGTCCAGATCGCCAATCAGGCTCCGAAATATCCGGGTCAGTTGTCTGGTGGCCAGCAGCAGCGGGTCGCCATCGCCCGTGCGCTGTGCATGAAACCCGACATTTTGCTGTTCGATGAGCCAACTTCGGCCCTGGATCCCGAAATGATTGGCGAAGTTCTGGACGTCATGGTTCGTCTGGCTGACGAAGGCATGACGATGATTTGCGTCACACACGAAATGGGGTTTGCCCGGAAAGTTGCTGATCGCATCATTTTCATGGATGCCGGTGAGATCATCGAAGAAGATGATCCTGAAAGTTTCTTTGATAGTCCGAAGAGTGAGCGGACAAGGAACTTCCTCGAACAGGTTCTGACACATTGACATAAAGGGCGCTGCGAGCTGCCCTGGAGAGTGCGTCTCGTACGGTTGGGCGATTTGCGCCCACACCAATACGCACGTGTTCAGGTCCGCGCTTGATAGGGTACCGGGTGATCGTGCTGCTCGGATATCTCTCGCCCATCGACATAGCTGCCAACCGGCAGCCAATAACTAAGTGCGTCCTCCACATTTGGAACGCGCACTCGCAAAGCTCCATCATGCGGCGGCCGATATCGGCCCCGCAGACTCCCATGTACCCGTTGCACCGTATTCAAGGCGCAAGGAGACTTGTTGGGGCTGCAAGACTTAGGTTGGGCAGGCTTGTTTCAGGTCAGACAGCGGAAAGTCGTTGAACATCGCCGGCGCAATCCAGGTCAGAAAACTGTCGTCATCAATCAGGTCGGCAAAAGCGGCGGTCATCATTCCCAGTTGCCGGACAAGACTGGCTTCACGCTCGGGATCAGCCTCTCCATGAGCAAAATCGCGCGGGTTCTCAATCAATCGATTGGCCATCGCCCGGATGCGGGCGGCCGAAATGGGATGGGTGTTCTCACGTCGACCTTTTTCGCTTGCCGGATCGTGCCACCAGGCGGCCTGATAGTACCAGAAAATGCCCATCGGATTGCCGCCCAGTCTCGCGAAGTGGTTCAGCGCAAACTCATCCGCTTCGGCTTCCTGACGGCGGCTCTCGGCACCGCCCGTTCCAGGTTGGTGTTCAAGCAATACGTGCCCAAGCTCGTGTGCCAGAATGAACTGCACACCTGACGAGTAGATTTTGCCGCTGAGGTCATATGTGTAGTTGTCGGCAAACAGTTTTTCACGATCCAGACCAAACGCAATGAGGGGCGCGGGTAGGTCCTCACCAGCCCGAAGGAGTGCGGCCAGGTAAGTCTGGATATATTCCTGCGGGCAATTGCGGGATTCAAACCATGCGTGAAGGGTCGAGATATCGTCAAAAAATCGCAGCGACGTCAAAGGGATATAGATTTCCTGCCTGTTCGGCGCTGCGTAAAATGACATGGGGCCCGGACCGCGTTCGGGAAAAATCAGCTGAACGTTTCTGGCGCGATCAAGAAACTGATCGGGCAATCGGGGCACGATATCCTGCCGCATAACGTTCTGGATTGTCGGGATCGCCCGGTCACGTACACGCTGCAAATCTGCTGGGCTATAAACAACCTCGGCAGTGGCGACCGAGGCGAAAAAGAAACAAAGGGCAACGGCTGATTTCAACACCCCGTATGTCTCCCGTTGAAGAACTCAAGTGCCTGTGCGGGAGGGGTGACACCTTCAGAAGGGTTGCGTGCCCAGTTTTCAAATTGAACCCTGTTGCCCCAGTCACTGTGCCACACCTCTTGCATGAGGCGGAGTTTGATTGCCGTCAGATCACTTTGGGCCGGTGCCCGTACGGTGGTTGTGTCTGCGATGCAATTCAGCGTCCAAATCTGGTGGCGGATGCGCTGGCGCGCGTAGCTGCTGACTTCGGTCGCGCCCACCGCGCTGGTCTGTGTGCTGACCGACCCGACAAATTGACCAGACAGGTTTTCTGGAACGCCTGCGACCTTACCGGCCGCAAGCCCCGACATGGGTGAAGCGGCGGTATAGGAAATCGGGTGAGAGAGGCTGACCCATGCGTACAAGATGATCGTTGCAAGTGCGAATACCGGTGTCGACAAGGCCATTGAGCCTGCAATGCCCAATGGGCCGCCATCCTTGATCGTCACTTTCTGTACGGTTTTCCAGAACCCGACAAGTATCACCAAGGCGACAACAATGACGATTCCGGTCAGCAACAATCGTTCGGACATACGGAAGATAATTATGGGGTTCAAATCTTCGAACATGTCCAAATCCTTTGGCTCGCTCCGAAATCATACCACAGCAGGCAGCCACGGCCAAAAATGCCAACTGAATGGTTCGGACGACTTTCACCCTCAAGATCTGTCAGATCAAAGAGCGGGGGCGTCCATTCCCCTGGAGCCCCTCTACATATTGTCGAAAGTCAGGACCTCGATCGAGGCTTTGTCGACGGGGATTTGAGAAGCGCTCCGGGTTGGGTATGTGCTCTTTGGGGATATCGCGTGGAATGGCCAACAGGCGCGGGTCAACATGCGTGTGCTCGAAACCGAAGCCTACCGCATTATCTGTGCTGAACGGTATTCACCCTGCGCAACCTCTCACCGATGCACCAGAAACATGAGGGTGCCATTGGTTGACCTCTCCTATCATACTCTTCACTCTTGGGCGTACCTTCTTCTGCGAGGCCGCAATGATTCACAAAAACTTGCTTGCTGCCCTTCTTGCCTGTTTCTGGATCGGCTTGGCCTGCCCTGTCGTTGCTCAGACACAAGGAACCTGTGTTGTGACACGCGTGGAAGGTCAGGCGGTTGTTTCTGCTCGAGGCGTAGATGCCCAACCCGCAGTCATCGGTTTGGGTTTGGGGTTGAATGCGAAGCTGCGCACGGAAGCGGAGGCGCGGGTCACAATGGCCTGCTCTGGTGGTCTTGAGATCGTCGTGGGCCCCGAGAGCGAGATCGACGTGCTTGGCCTGCTGGAGGGTGATACACGCCCCTTTGGACTGCGCCTGATCGATGGCATCGCCGGGTTCCTTTTTTCCTCGGAAGACGGAAACGGCGTCCAGGTCAGAACACCTTCTGCCGTCGCCGCTGTCCGTTCCACCGAATGGGCGATGCAAGTCGAGAGCGACGCGAGCGCCATTTTCACACGAGAAGGCACGGTGTTTGTTGCAGTAGATGACGCCGATGCACAACTTGGACCGGGGGAGGGTGTCGATGTGTCCCCCTCTGGCGAGATGGGTTCTGTCGCGCGTTGGGGACAAGCGCGCATTGAAGAGTTCGACGTGCTTCTCGGGGCGGAATGGTAGCACCGGACGGGTTTCGACGCGAATGGCGCATCACCGGGGCGATCGTACTGCTGTTGAGCCTGTTGATCGCGATCTGGCATCCCGGGGACCGAAGCCCATTTTGGCAGGGTGTCGAAGGTCGGCTGCTTGACGCAAGGTTCCTTTGGCGAGGCCCTATGGTGCCCCCGGCGGGTATCGCAATCATTGCGTTTGACGACGCCGCGATGTCGCAGCTTGAAACCTTTCCGCCACCTCGATCGGCATTGGCAGAGGCGGTGTCTGTTGCCACCGAAGCTGGCGCTGCAGCAATTGCGTTGGATTTTCTGCTGATTGGTCCGCGTGCGGGTGATCGTGATCTTGCCGGGGCATTGGCCGAGATCAACGCGGTTCTTGGGGTGGCGGAGGCTCCTGCCGATGCCGAGCTGCAAGACCTCGAGAGTGGCGGCTTTTCAGTCGTCATTGCCCCCGAAATCGACTACCCGCTACCCGCACTGGGGCCAGTTGAGACCCTGAGCGACATGGCGGCAATCGGTCACGTAAACCTGAGCCACGATTCCGACGGGGCAGCTCGCCGACTTGGCGCAGCGCAGTATCTGGCGACCCAAGACGGGAATAAATGGTATCCTTCGCTCGCCCTGGCGGCCTTGAAGGCGTCAGATGCAGAACTGGACTTGCAGGTGAGGTCATCGCAAACCGGCGGGCGTCTTTCAGTCGGGGAAACCCAGATCGCACTGGACGGGCAGGGGGCCATCCCCCTGAACTTTTATGGGCAGGCCGGTACGATTCCGACCTATTCCTTCGCAGAGCTCGCGGATGCCGACCTGCGCGGCAAGATAATATTTGTCGGAGCGACCGCAACCGGGTTTGGAGACCGGCATGCGACCTCCTATGATGCCACTTTTCCCGGAGTTGAGTTGCATGCGACCCTGGCTGCAAACGTGATCGAACAGCGTTTTCTGCGTCGCGATGCGTTGACGTGGTCATGGGACATCGCATTGGCGCTGATCGCGGCCACGCTTGGGTTCTTCGCGGCGAGGCTGGACCGGCCCTTGCTCGGGGCGCTTGCGACCGCAGGAGTGTTCATCGCATTGGCCATTGTGGTGCAAACTGCGTTCGGCGCAGGGTGGTGGCTGGACGGGGTCACGGCGCTCTTTTCGTTGCTGCTTGGCGCAGGGGTCGGGGCCGGGTTGCGCCTTGTGCAACATCGTCGGCGCGCGGCGAATCTCGCGCTCTATCAGTCGCCGCTGCTCGTTGAGCGGCTGGCAGATGCGGTCGATCCACGTTTCGAAGCCTCCGCACGGCCTGCAGTCGTGTTGTTTGTCGACGTTGCAAACTTCACGAAGCACTCCGAGAGGCTCGGCCCCGAGGGCACTGCTGACTTCTTGCGTCTGTTTCATGGGCTAGTCGAACAATCCCTGGAACCGCAGCGCGGGATCATCGCACATTTTGCCGGAGATGGTGCCATGGTCGTCTTTGGCCTGCCAGAACCCAATCCGGACGACGCAATTCGCGCGCTGCGCTTCATTGAGGCGCTCTATGCGGTGGTTGGCGCATGTTCAGACTGGCCCGGCCTCGGCTTGAGGGTTGGGGGACAGGCAGGCCCGGTCAAGACCAGTATCATCGGAGGCAAGCGCCACAAACAACTCGCCGTTAGTGGCGACGTGGTGAATACCGCCAGTCGCCTTCAGGATTTCGCCAAATCCCAAAGCGCAGCCATTGCTCTGTCCAGCGCGCTGCTACAGTCAAACCCGGAAACGCGCGAGCATGCAGAGAAGATGGGTTTGCGCCCCGCCGGCCAACATACTCTGCGCGGTCGAGCCGAACCGATCGAAATCTGGACAGGGCCGCCCCCTACTTCTGTCGAACCGTAGCTCGACACCTGCCAGAACAATCCCAGATCCTACAACAGATGACGGGTGCCGATGAATCTAATGGCCGTTACCAATGGTTTGAAGGCGATCCTACTCATCGCGAAACGTCTCAGCGAAGGCATCAACCAGAGGGCGCGACAGATAAGATGCGACCAGCCGTTCACCCGTCGTAATATGCACATTCGCAGGCATGCCCGGCACAAGCTCCTGCCCGCCGAGCCGGGCACGTTCGGCCTCGCTCAGCATAATCTCTGCGCTGTAATAAGGGGTTCCGGTCGTCGGATCCGTGAGCGTGTCAGCGGAAACCGATCGCACCTGCCCCTGCAATTCAGGGGTCTGGCCCAAATTGAAGGCGGTGAAACGCACTGTGGCGTCCTGGCCCGGCATCACCCGGTCGATCTCGGTCACGGGGATGTTGGCCGTCAGGATGGTGTCTTCCTGCACCGGCACGATTTCCATGATCGGTTGGCCCGGTGCAATCACCCCGCCTCGCGTGTGAACCGCTAGGTTGAGGATGCGACCCTCGCCCGGCGCCGTTACCCGGCTGCGCTGCACACGGTCCCAAAGGCTGGCACGCCTTTCGCGTAGCTCGCGCAATTGCTGGTCGGTCTCGGCCAGATTGATCGCGATTTCCTCGGCGGTGGTGGCGCGCGCGCTCCGCAACTGGCTGTCCACCTCTGCAATCTGAGCCTGCAGGCTCTTGATCTGTGCTGCGTTGCCGGACAGGCCCGCCTCGATATCGAGCTTGCTGCGGCGCACCTCCAGCAGGCGCGTGACCGGCACCAGCCCCTTGTCATGCAGCGAGATTACAGAGGTCAGTTCCTCTTCGGTCAGCGCCATGTCAGCCGTCAGTGAATGGCTCTGACTGCGCAACCCGTCGATCTGGGCCGCCAAGGCCTGCCTGCGGGTTTCCAGCAAAGCGGCCTCGGCCTGCCGGGACTCGCTGCGATTGCGAAAGAGTCGCCATTCCGCGGCGATAATGGCGCGGGTGGTTTCGGTAGTTGTAAGGCCCAGATCGGCGGGCGAAAACTCCGAACCGTCCAGTTCTGCCGTGAGCCGCGCGCGTCGAACCGTCAGATTGGCGATCTGGCTCGCAGTGGCGTTCAGTTCTGCCTGATCCTGGGTCGTATCCAGCTCAAGCAGCACCTGGCCGCGTGTCACCGCCTGATCCTCACGCACGAGGATGTTTGCGACAATCCCGCCTTCAAGGTGCTGTACGACCTGCCGATCAGTCTCCAGCCCGACCATACCAGGCGCTACAACCGCGCCGTCAATGCGGGTGTTCAGGCTCCAGACGACCAGCCCGGCCAGCAAACCGACACCCAAACCGAGGCCTGTGAAGGTCCAGCCGCCGATGCCTTCGGCTGGCACGGGGTCCAAGGTGTTTTTCGCATCAGACATGGGAGGATTCCTTCATTCTGGTTCCAGCAGCCTTACGGGTCTGGTTCTGTGAATAGGTGTTGAGGATTTCCGCACGCGGGCCGAAGGCGGTCACCTGTCCCTTGTCCAGCACCAGCACCTTGTCCGCGAGCGCCAGCGCGCCTTGCCGATGCGCGATCAGGACGACAGTTTTGCCTCGTGATTTCAGCCTCTCTATGGTCATGTTCAACGCGGTCATGCCTGCCGCATCGAGGTTGGAGTTGGGCTCGTCCAAAACCACCACAGACGGATCACCAAACAGCGCGCGCGCAAGTCCGATCCGTTGCCTTTCTCCACCAGAGAGGGCGCTGCCGCCTTCACCAAGTGCTGTGTCATAAGATTTGGGCAATCCCAGGATCAGATCATGGGCGTTTGCGCCAATCGCGGCGGCGATGATGTCTTCATCTCTTGCATCGCCTTGGAATCGAGCGATGTTTTCGCGCACGGTTCCGTCAAAAAGCTCCACGGTCTGGGGCAGATAGCCAACGGTTTCACGCAGTTGCAGTGCGTTCCAATAGGCGATATCGGCGCGGTCGATGCGGACATGGCCGCGCATGGCGACCCAGGCCCCCACCACCACCCCTGCCAGCGTCGACTTGCCCGAACCGCTGGGTCCGATCACCGCCAGAACCTCACCCGCGCTGAGCGACAGGCTCACATTCTTGAGCATCGGCTGGCTCTGTCCGGGAGCGGCGGCGTAGACGTTCTTGAGCTCGATATCTCCTTTGGGCTGCGGCAGCTTGATGCTGGTGCCGCGCACCGGGTTGTCGATCAACAAGCTGTTGATGCGCTTGCCGGCAGCAACCGCCGCCACGCAATGACGCCAGCCGGATATGGCCTGCTCGGCCGGAGCCAGCGCCCGGCCAACGATCACCGAGGCGGCGATGATCGACCCGGCGCTGAGATCGCCGCCAATCGCCAGATAGGCCCCAAGACCCAGCACGGTGGATTGCAACAGCATCCGCACGGTGCGCGACAGCGTCGACAGCGTCGAGGCCAAATCGCTGGTCCGGCTCTGCCCGCTCTGCGCACGGTTCTGCAGCAGGCTCCAGCGGGAATAGAGGTCGCCGCCCATCTTCATTGCGGTGATCACCTCGCTGTTGCGCGCGATATCGGACATGACCCGGTTTGCGCGCGCCTGATCGGTGTTCACCTCGCGCGCCCGGCGCTGGGTCAGGCTGTTGTTCAGCAGCCCGACCAGCACCAGAAAGATCACGCCAGCCAGACCGGCATAACCCAGATAGGGATGCAGGACATAGGCACAGGCCAGATAAATCGGGGTCCAGGGCGCATCAAACAGAACGGCTGGGGTTGGCCCTCCCATGAACTCGCGCATCACATTCAGATCGCGCGTGGCGTCATGCCCGCCAGTGCCGCCATCCCGTGCTGTCTGCAAAAGCTGGGCGGTGAACACCCGTTCCTGCAAACGGTTCGCGACGCGGTTGCCCAGCCGGACCAACAGCCGCGACCGGACCAGAGACAGCAGGCCAAAAACCGAATAGAGCCCGATCATCATCACAGACAGACCAATCAGGGTCGGCACGCTCTGGCTGGGCAGCGCGCGGTCATAGACAAGGATCATGAAGAGCGGGCCGGTCAGCATCAGCAGGTTGATCAGCAGGCTGAACCCGCCAGTGACAAACAGGCCCGGCAATACAGCCTTGAGCACCCGGTTCAGATCCGATGTGTGTGCGGTCTGGGATCGCATCGATGCCTCCATCAAAACAGGAAAAAACCGGCGGCGGCCTATTTACAGACCGCCGCCGTAACCGCGCTTAGAACAGCACGTTGTCTTCGCTCAGATCAGCGGCCTGAACACCCAGCAGAGTGATCGAGTTGTCGTCGCCCAGATCGATCACCAGATCGGCACCGTTCTGAGTAAACGCATCCGAACCGTCCGCGAAGGTCTCGAAATCGAGATCTGCCGAGCTCAGATCCAGCAGGTCTCCATTGGCGAAGGCCTCGAAATCGGTGATGACATCGTCGCCGCTATTGCCTTCGAACAGGAAGGTATCCGAGCCGCGATTACCTTCCAGGCGATCATCTCCGGCACCGCCGATCAATAGATCATCGCCCAATCCACCGCAGATCAGATCGTTGCCCGCGCCGCCATCCAGCACGTCATCGCCTCGGCCACCTTCTAGGGTGTCGTTGCCAGTGCCGCCTTCGAGGATATCATCGCCGCGGCCACCATCGAGGTTGTCCGCCCCGGCACCGCCGGCCAGCAGATCGTTGCCATTGCCACCGATAAGATTATCGTTGCCCTGGCCGCCTTCGAGGTTGTCATCCCCGTTGCCGCCCGACAGCGCGTCACCGCCGCCTTCGCCAAAGATATCGTCATCGCCATTGCCTCCGTCGACAGTGTCATTACCGCCTCCGGCCTCAATCAGGTCATCGCCGTTCCCGGCGTTGATCTCATCCGCGTCGGGCGAGCCGACCAGATCGTCATCGCCATTGGTGGGGGCAATTTCGACCACTTCTTCTTCCGCAAAGACGAAGTTTTCGGCAACCAACTCATTGGGTGCGACATTCTCAAGCGTGACCTGAGTGTCTTCGGACAGGGTGATCACCGTATTGGGGCCGTCCTGCACGATGTCCAGATCTTCGATGCTGGTCACACCGAAATCCGACACATCCAGGAAATCGCCACCCTCGGCACCGGCACCGAAATCAGCCACGATGTCCGATCCGCCATTGCGGCGCAGTTGGAACGTATCGCGGCCAGTGCCCCCGATCAGCGTGTCATCGCCGATACCACCATCGAGCAGGTCGTCACCACGACCGCCATCGACAACATCGTTGCCTGCGCCGCCGAACAGATCGTCGTCGCCGCCTTCGGCCAGATCGACCACAATGCGCAGCAGCTGCTCATCGCCGCCGTTGCGGGTGAAGTCGCCCTCGATTGGATCAACAATGGTCCCTGCAGCGGTGGTGCCGCCCAGAATGTTGACCGGGGTCCCATCCGGGTTGCCTTCGGAGCCATTGAACCCCTCATGCTGGCGGACAACGCCGTTTTCCTCTGTGCCCTGATCGCGCGCGGTCTGGTTGAGGAAGGCTGCGCCCTCTTCGGTGTTGACCTCGGTGCCCGCATCCAGAACGTCGCTGCCGAAGCGTTCGATGACCAGTGGCCCGGCAAAATTGCCATCCGCATCAAAGATAAAATCCTGCAAGGCATCGTCGGGAGAGGCCAGGAAGGCATCATTTGACGGGATCACCATGGTCGCCCAGGTGAAATAGCCCTGGCCAACCGCGTCGGGATCGACGTTCAACGTGAAACTGGCGCTTTCGCCTGGATCAATCGGGCCGGGGGCACCGGCCCCGCCGATGATCGTGGCATCCACGCCGCCATCGCCAACCTCCTGGTTGAACTCTGCCGCGATACCTTCGACGCTGCCATCTTCGGCAATCCGTTCCAAACCGCCGCTGGCGGCCTCGCCATCGGTCCAGAGGTCGAAATTCTCGCCATCGTGGAACCCAAACCAGACCGGGGTCAGGAAAGTGCCGCCTTCGCCCAGGGTGTTGGTGACGGTCACGGTGATGGCTTCGCCGTCGCCGATTGCATCGCCCCGGATCACGTCGTCACCTGCGCCACCATCAATGGTGTCGTCGCCCGCACCACCGGCCAACAGGTTTTCGCCCGCGTCGCCGGTCAGGTTGTCGTCATTGGACGACCCGGTCAGGTTCTCGATGCTGATCAAGGTATCGGTGACCTCGCCATTGGGACCTTGATAGGTTGCCGTTCCCGATGACAGGTCGGCGGTCACCGCCGTGCCGATATCCTGGAAATCGGCAGTGTCGATACCTTCGCCGCCATCAGTGACATCCGAACCGCCACCGCCACGCAGCACATCATTGCCTGCGCCGCCTTCTAGCACATCCGCGCCACCACGCCCCACGAGCAGGTCGTTGCCTTCGTTGCCGGTCAGCGTATTGGCACCACCATCGCCAAAGAGCTGGTCATCGTTCGCCGAGCCATCCAGATTTTCAAACCCGTTGAAATTCTCGAACACAGTGACGTTTTCATTCGGCGCATAAGAGGCGCTGCCCGATCCCAGATCGGCAACCACCTCGGCCCCGATATTGATGAAGCTGTTGGTATCGACACCTTCACCGCCGCTCAGCACATCCGTGCCACCGCCACCGGCAATGAAGTCATCCCCGTCGCCGCCATCAATGGTGTTCGGAGCCGCACCGAGCGCGCGAATATCATCGTTGTTCGAAGATCCGGTCACATTCTCGATGCCCGCGAACTCTTCTTCGATCAGCGGGCCGTTACCGCCGCCGCCATTGTAAGACGCCGTGCCGGTGCCATCGGCATTCACCACTACGGTCACGCCTGCAATCGTCGGGTCCTGCGCGCCCAGGTTGATATTGGCGAAATCATTGGTGTCAAAACCCTCGCCGCCGTCGATGACGTCAACGCCACCGCCACCGGACAGAGTGTCGTCTCCGGCCCCACCATTGAGCACATCCGCGCCGCCCAGGCCACTCAGCACATCATCACCATCAAGCCCGTTCAGCACATTCGCATTGCCGTCACCGGCCAGAACATCCCCATCATTCGATCCGTCGAGGTTTTCGATGCTGATCAGGCTGTCGGTCTCGATCACTTCGGCAAAAACATTGCCATCCTCTTCGGCAGGGTTCAGCCCGTTGATGTCGCCACCCGCATCCTGAACGATATCGGTGATGACCGGACCATTTATGCCAGCCGGGGCGTTGTGCAGATGGATCGCACTGACGCCTGCGACCGGTAGCAGGTCGGAGGTTGCCAGGCCCGATACGGAAAGATCGGAGCTGTAGGCTACATTCGCGCCATCGATCACGATCACCACGGTGCCCTCGCCCGTGGCCAGCGAGTCGCTGGCATTCTCCGGCTCCTGCGCGGCATCAAGAGCGGCGGTCAGGGTGACGGTTCGAATACCGTTTGTCGTTTCATCACTTTGCAGCAACAACTGACCGCGGATCTCGCCACCAGGAAAATCGTTGGTGTGAATGTTGTAATACAGATTGCCCGCCACCGCTTCGTCGACGAGGTCCGAGGGGCTCTGATCGGTGGTAAGCGATGCCAGCGGCTGATCGGTCACGATAACCGAGAATCCCGTTTCGCGGCTCGCGGTGCCCGCGGCCAGATCGGCCTCGACCGGAACGTCGATATCGGAGTAGACCGCCGTATCGATATCGGCTCCACCATCAAGCGTATCGTCACCCAAGCTCCCTGTGAGGGTGTCGTTACCGCCCAGGCCCTGAATATCGTCATCCCCGGCGGTTCCGGGCAAGTTGTCTGCAACATCCGTGCCGATGATGGGCTGCATATTGCCGTTTTGAATAGTCATGATTTCATCTCCAGATTTCACTCACGGGCTGGATAGGCACCAACCGAAACTGAACCTGTGATCGGAGCGAAACCGAACAACGCTTCAAAAATGAATGGCTGTGCTTCATGTTGAAGAAATGACGAGATACATGTTACCTTATTGTAAATAATGAAAACTTTTCTTTGTTCACACCGGCACAACTAAATTTGAGTCGCGTTTCATCGGGCTTGGCGTTAGCAATTTTGCATGGTTGGCCCTCAAATTTATGGGGACAACGCAGTGGGCATGGCGGGCCTGGATGTGAGCTCTGACATAGCGACAAAACAGAACTGGGATCTCTATCGCTTCTTCCTCGCGGCGGCGCGCTCTGGAAGCATTGCGACCGCCTCGACCGTTCTTGGGGAAAGTCCCGCTACTGTGGGCCGCAAACTGCGCAAACTCGAAGCTGAGCTGTCCGCCACTTTGTTCGATCGTAGCGTTTCAGGCGTTGAACTGACGCCAAACGGCGCCTCCATTCTCGCCCGTGCGGAACACATCGAACGCGAGGTTCTGGCAGCGGGCGAGGCCGTGATGAAGGATGACGACCTGTCGCATGGCACGGTCACAGTGACCGCACCCAGCGGGCTCGGGCAGACAGTGCTGGCACCCCGCCTGCGCGACTTGCACAATCAGCATCCCAAAGTCCGGGTTCGTCTCACGCTTTCGACTAGGCGGGTAAACCTGCTCAACCGCGAGGCCGATATCGCGGTTCGGATCGGCCCGCCGGAGCAGGAGCGGCTGATCGCGCGAAAACTGGGCGACATCCGGTTCGGGCTCTATGCCTCACGCCTGTATCTGGCCGAGCTCGCGCCATTTGAAAGCACCGCCGATCTGGAGGGCCATAACGTCATCGCCGCCACCGGCGCGTTGCAGAAGACCCAGCAATCGGTCGAATTTGCCGAGATGGCCCACCGCTGCAACGTGGCGCTCACTACCGACAATATCTTTGCACAGCTCGAAGCGGTGAAGAGCGGTCTGGGCCTCGCCCCGTTCCCAAAATATCTTGGCCGGTCCCATGACGATCTGGTTGAGGTGCTTCCCGGCTTGCTGAAAAGCACGGCCGATCTATGGGTCCTGACCCATCCCGATATCCGCAGCTTCGCGCGCATTCGTCTGGTTCAGGATTTCATTTCAAACGTGTGCCGCGAAGCCATCTGCGCCTGCAGCGACGCAGTTGAACAGTGCGCGCAGGCCGAGGCCTATTGCGCATGACCGGTCTGCCGTCATGCATCCGGCAGACCCGCGCAGTGTTCTCAGATTATAGCGTTTCTGACGCGAGATAGGCCAGCAGATTGACCACGTCGCTTTCTTTCTTGAGGCCGGGGAACTGCATTGTTGTTCCGGGTACAACCGATTTGGGTGCTGCCAGGAACGCGGCCATGGTTTCATCTGTCCAGACAATACCCGATTGCGCCATCGCGTCAGAGTAGTTGAACCCTGCAACTTGGCCAGCCGGTGCCCCCAGAACAGAATGCAGCGACGGACCGGCGCCATTGCGACCTTCTTTGAGCTGGTGACAGGCCTTGCATTTCCGAAACACTTTCTTGCCCGCTTTCACATCGCCCTGAAACGCGACGGCTTCGACCTGCCCGGCTTGTGTCACCGACGCCTGTTTGCCATCGCTGTCAAACATGAAGCGCGCGGTGACCGGCACGGTGCGGGTGATGCTGGGCAGCGAGGCAAGCTCCATCAACTTGTCGATGCCATCGTTGATCCCGGCCTCTTCGACACTCAGAAACACCATGCCGTTGGTTGAAACCAGCACCCGCGTCTCGGACAGGCGCGCCACAAACATCTCAGCATCGAACTCGATCTCGGCACCGACCAGAGACAGCACCGCCTCGCTGTCGATGATCGCGCTGTCGCCCACTGCCAGCCCGGAGATCTCGTCCATGTCGAACTGCGCTTCAAGCGTCGCCGTGCCCGCATTCCGAAACACATGCTCGATCATCCGTTCGTTGCGAATGTCGATATTGGTTTCCACCGATGCAAGATCGATATCGATGCGCGCGACGCCATCTTCGGAGACCGTGCCGGACAGGGCCTCAAACACATTGACCTCACCAACTGCGTTTTTCTTGATCGACCCGTAGGCCAGGCTGGACGCGTCATTATCTAGCACCCAGCTTTCGGCAAGGGCCGGTGCCGCCGCCGTCACCATCGCAATTGTGATCATGTTCAACAGAAGTTTCATTTCTTTCCTCCAGAATTTGTGACAGCCAAGTAGCAAGCGTTTGGCCCATGTCTGACAAACACCCAAAGGTCCGGATTTATTCGGTGGATACGGAAATGAGATCAGAACACGCCGTTCGGGCGGCGATCGAAACGCATAAACGCAAGGTCTGGCGATTTGGTCTGGCATTATCCGGTGCCGCGGATGTCGCCGATGATCTGCTGCAGGCGACGTGTCTGCGCGCGTTGGAACGTCACGCGCAAGTTACATCAGAGGCGCGGCTGGATTCCTGGCTTCTGACCATCTGCCGGTCGATCTGGCTGAACGAGGTGCGCGCCCGTACGATCCGCCGCACCCAATCGCTGGCCGTAACCCCCGAAGTTGACCTGATTGCAGGTGGTCCGGACGCAGAAACGAATATTTACGCCGCTGAAGTGTTTACCAAAGTGATGGAACTGCCAACGGTTCAGCGTGAAACGGTAATGCTCGTCTTTGTCGAGGGGTATAGCTATCGTGAAGTGGCCGGCCTTCTGGACGTGCCCATCGGAACCATCATGAGCCGATTGTCGGCGGCACGGCAAAAACTCAGAGCCGTGCTTCAGCATCGCGAGGCCGCAACGATGCGGCGGGAAGTAAAATGACCTCTTCGGATGAAACCCTGCAAGCGTATCTCGATGGCAACCTTGACAGTGAGACCTGCAAGGCCCTGGAGGCAGCGGTGGAAGCTGATCCGGCACTTGAACATCGCTTGATCACGCTCGACCCGTTCGCACCAGCGCTGAAAGAGATATTCGAACCGCTTCCCGGTGAGGACCGGCTGGGCTCCCTTGCCATTCCGCCCAAGATCGAAACCGGGCAGGCATCCCCAAAATATGGGCCTTTGGCCCTGGTGGCGGTCGTGGCGGGGCTTGCCGCTTTTGGCATGACCTTCTGGCTGACACGGCCGGATGCGTTGAACTGGCGGGAACAGGTTGCGATCTACCAGGCGCTCTATTCACCTGAAACCATCTCTCAACTCGACACCGCGCCTGATGTGCTGGATGCGCAGTTTGCGCGTGCAGAGGCCAAGCTGGGGCGGTCTCTGCAGCGCGAAAAACTTGCCGAATTGCCCGGGCTTGAGCTGAAACGCGCGCAGATACTGTCGCTGGGCGGGACACCTTTGGTGCAGATTGTTTTTGCCGATCCCGAAGGGCTGCCCATCGCCTTCTGCATCCTGCCAGACGATGCTTCTTCCGCCAAAAAGGGTGTGACCCGAGAAACTCTGAGCGGTCTGGCAACGGCGCATTGGGGAGATGGCAAATACGGCTATATGCTGGTTGGCGGCGATAGCGTTTCTGATCTGGAGCAGAACCTTGGCGTTCTGACAGACTTGTTTCAGAGTTGAATTTCCCGTCTTAGATCGCTCTGCACCAAGCATAAAGGCGTCCTCGAAACGAGAGTTTCATGAACGCCTCAACCGTCAACTTGGCCCAAACGCCAAACCGTTCTAACCCGAGACGGTCCTTACCGCTCTTGCATGGCGAGTCGAATGCCGAGCGCGCAATAGATGCTGCCCACAACTTTACCCTGCCACTTGAGCACCATCGGGTTGCGGCGCAAAAAATTGCCAAGCCCACCTGCGGCGACCGAATAGACAATCGTGCTGAAAAATCCGATCAGAGCGAAGACGACCCCCAAAACCGTGAGCTGCATCACCACATAGCCTCTTTCCGGCGCGACGAACTGAGGCAAGAACGCCAAAAAGAACAATGCAGTTTTGGGGTTCAGAACCTCCGCCAATATGGCTTGCTTAAACGCTTGAGGCGCGGTGATTTTCACGCGGCCCTGACCGAGATCGACAGGTGTTTTCTCGAAGATCGCCTTCAGTCCGAGGTAAACCAGATAGCCGGCCCCGATATATTTCACGATTGTAAAGAGCGTCGCAGAGGCCGCGATTATTGCTGAAATACCAACCACAGCCATGATCGTGTGCAAAAAATCGCCCGCAGTGATGCCTGCGCCCGTGGCAATTCCAACTTTGGTCCCTGAGGTTGTTGCGCGTGCGACCGTCAGCAGAGTTGCGGGTCCGGGTATGAAAACAAATCCCAAGACTATCAACGCGTAGGTCATTAAGACGGTCGGCTCGATCATGCGGCATTCTCCAAAGAAGCTTTGGACATCAGCAATCCACAAACACCGCCGGAAGACAAGTTTCCCAAGCCGCGCTGACCAGTGCGTTTAAGCGATAAAAAACCCTTCATATGCGGATGAAAGGCGCAAAAGCAGCTGGTTTCCATACCATCGCGCACAGTGAGTTCGACTGCATCGCCCCGCGCAAGTTCGCGTGTGTCCCAGCCAAATCCTTCGGCTTTGGCCGTATGCGGCGCGAGATCAACTCTCGTCGCGGTTTTTTGAGGGTATAGCAGACGAGACTACCCGTACTCGACAGACACGCTCATCGAAACCGTCACGGTGGCCGATATTGCGACCGTTGCGCTCATCAAACACCCAAACGTGGTTCCCCCTTGACTCAATGCCAGATCCGCATCCGAAATCTCCCTACCCTCAGGCGCCGTGGGAACGTGAACATAGCGGGTATTTTCCGTATCCCTGACCACCCTGATATCGAGATCATCCGGCAGGTCTCCAAAATAGGTGCTTAGCGCATCCCTTGGGTTCTCTTGCAACGCGGTTGCGAATATCTCGTCATTCCAGACTCTCTGCAAGAAGCGGGCATGGTTTGTTTTGTGAGTGATGCCTGTCATCTTCTCCTCCGATGTTGACGTTTCTTCTTCGCCGCGCCCGATTGGCGCGAAGCCTTAGTTATCCTTGTTGGTGATCTCTTTGGTTGTTTCGATGACCGAAACAGCCAGCGAGGCAGAATATACGGCGACGGTCATCCAACAAACTGGCGTCGTTCCGCCCGTCAGCTTCATGAGGTCGGCATCGCTGATCTCTATCGCGTCCTGTGCTGAAAGGTCTTTCGCGTTTGTTTGCGGGCGATCGCGTCCAGTGTTTTCCATAGTCGAGAGCTCCTTTTAGTTTACCCGAATTCCGGGTGACGGGTCTGGTTGGGTCGGGTTGGTAACAGCGGGCAAGTGTCTATGTTTGCTCAATTATTGCAGTGGCAATCAGCGACACGGAACCAACGACGCCGGTGCCTGCGCCCATCGTGATGACGCAAAACAATCCCGACCCGCCCTGCGCCTGCATCAGATCTTGATCCGAAACCTCGGTCTGCGACGGCATAGCTGGAATATGGACATATCTGGTGTCGGCAGTGTCCCGTACCACTTTGACATCCAGGCCGGTTGGCAGCTCTCCCAAGATTTCCGCAAGTGCAGATTTGGCATCTTGGTCCAGACGCTTGCTGAAGGCGTCGTCATTCCGCGCTCTTTCTAAGAGCGCACGCAAGCTGTGTGTGCGGTCTTGACCATCGATATTCATGCCTTCGCTCCTCCTCAGCACAAAGCCATCAAGCGTGACGCATTCCAAGCGTCAGCTTGATCCCAACTTAGGAAGGCACTCTGCGGTGTTTGTTATTGGAGTGTTAAGAAGAGCTTATGTTGATGGCGGGCCAGCCTTGGCCTGGGGGCTCCCGCTTTGGGTGATCCAGCCCCTGATAAGCCAACGCGCGCCGCAGATTATTTGATTTCAATGGAAATCAGCCGAAATCAAGGCCCAGATCGATGGTGCGGTAGGAATGGGTTAGCGCGCCTGAAGAGACATAATCGACGCCGGTTGCAGCGATGGCGGCCACGGTCTCGCGGGTGACATTGCCCGAGGCTTCTGAGACCAGCCGCCCGTCGATCATGGCGACCGCCTCGCGCAGGGAGTCGGAGGACATGTTGTCGAGCAACACGACATCTGCGCCGCCGACCTGAAGCACTTCGGCCAGTTGATCCAGCGTATCCACCTCGATTTCGACCTTCACCATATGTGAGGCCTGCGCCTTGGTGGCCGCCAGCACTGGTGCGATGCCGCCAGCGGCCGCGATGTGGTTGTCCTTGATCAGGATCGCGTCGGACAGCGAGTTACGGTGATTGAAGCCGCCCCCATGCAGCACGGCCTGTTTTTCGACGATGCGCAGGCCCGGCGTGGTCTTGCGGGTGCAGGTGATGCGCGCCTTGGTGCCCTTGGTCTCAGCCACCAGCGCTGCGGTCTGGGTTGCGACGCCGGTGAGGCGTCCGGCAAAATTCAGCGCCACCCGTTCCGCCGACAAGATCGAAGCGGCGCTGCCAGTGATCTCCATCAGAGTGTCGCCCTTTTGGCAGGGCTGGCCGTCATCAATCAGGGTGGTAAGTGACAGGTGGGCATCCATCAGGCGGAAGGCGAGGCGCGCCACCTGCATGCCCGAGACAACGGCGTCTTCGCGCGCATTCAGACGCGCGGCATGGGTGGTGCGGGTGGGAATCACCGTGCGGGTGGTGATGTCGCCATTGGTGCCGAGGTCCTCCAGCAGCGCGGCGCGGACCATCGGTTCCAGAACCAGATCGGGCAGGGGAGCTTGGGTCATGTCATGTCCTTTGCGATCTGATCGCGGAGTGTCAGTGCATCGCGCAAATGCAGCGGGGCGCGGCGGCCCGGCCCGGAGTCGGTGTCGGGGAAATCCGCGCGGCAATGCGCGCCCCGGCTTTCCTCGCGCGTGAGCGCGGCGGCGGTAATGAGCGTGGCGGTGGCGATCATGTTTTCGAACGCGTCGCAGGCAGCGTGGTTCTGTTCCAGCGTCGCGAGCATCGCCAGCGCGCGGCGCAGCCCGTCGCCGTCCCGCACAACGCCCACATGGTCAGTCATGGTCTGGCGCAGTTTTGTCACGGAGTCGGGGTCGGCACTCTGACCGCCGGGCTGGAAATCAAGGTCAAGCAGCGGCGCGCCACCGGGCAGGGGGGTGTTTTGCGCGATGTCCTGCGCGCAGGCGCGGGCAAAGACCAGCGCCTCCAAGAGCCCGTTCGAGGCCAGACGGTTGGCCCCGTGCAACCCGGTCGAAGCGGCCTCGCCACAGGCCCAGAGACCCACCAGTGTAGTGCGCCCGTTCAGGTCGGTGGCAACCCCGCCCATATGATAATGCGCGGCGGCGGCGACCGGGATGGGTTGGCGGACAGGGTCCAGCTTGTTGCGGGCGCAGGCCTGGGCCACGATGGGGAACTCGGTCAGGATATGGGGGCCAATCGCGTCACGCGTGTCGAGCATTGGGCGCAGATCGGCTTGTGTTTGGGCGTAGATGGCGCGGGCCACCACGTCGCGCGGCGCAAGCTCAGCCTCGGGGTGCAGTCCGGTCATGAAGCGCTGACCTTCACGGTTGATCAGCACGGCGCCGTCGCCGCGCAGGGCTTCGGTGGCGAGCGGGGCGGGGTCTTCACCCACGTCGATGGCAGTGGGGTGGAACTGCACAAACTCCGCATCCGCAATGGCGGCCCCGGCGCGAGCCGCCATCCCGATCACCTGACCGCGAATGCGGGGGGGATTGGTGGTGAGCGCATAAAGCCCACCCGATCCGCCGCCCGCCAGCAGCGTGGCGACCCCGCGCAACAGGATGGGCTGTGATCCAGCCTCATTGGAGCGGGTCAGGACGACGCCGGTGACGCGATTGCCGTCGGTTTCCAACCGTACGGCCTGGGTGCCTTCCAGCACCTGCACCGATGGCGTGCGCCGCAGCTCGGCGATCAGGGCGCGCATGATCTCGGCCCCGGCCTGGTCACCCTTGACCCGCACCACGCGCGCCATGCTGTGGGCGGCTTCGCGCGACAGCACATAGCCGCCCTCGGGCGTCCGGTCGAAGCCAGTGCCGAGATCGGTCAGGTCCAGAACATGCGCCTGCGCGGCACGGGTGACAAACTCGGCCACAGCCGCATCCACCGCGCCCGCGCCTGCGCGCACCGTGTCGGCGGCGTGCGCTGCGGGGCTGTCGGCGGGGTTCATCGCGGCGGCAACCCCGCCCTGCGCCCAGGCCGAGCTTGCGCCCATGCCCAACGGGTCGGGCGAAATCATCGCCACTGGCAGGGGCGCGAGTTTCAGCGCCGCGTAGATCGCGGCCAGCCCGGCGCCGACAATAACCACCCTCTCGGTGGTGACCTCCTGCATTGGACGAACTCAGATACCGAGCTGATGGCTGAGGTCGATCATCCGCTGCACCGACAGGCGCGCCTTGTCGGCGACGCTCGGGTCAACCTCGACCTGACCGGTCATGGTGTCGAGGGCATAAAGCACCTTCTCCAGCGTGATCTTCTTCATGAAGGGGCACATGTTGCAGGGGCCGACGAAATCAACCTCGGGCAGCTGGTCCGAGATGTTCGAGGCCATTGAGCATTCGGTGATCAACAGCGCCTTTTCCGGCTTCTCGTCGGTGACATATTTGATGATGCCGCTGGTGGAGCCGGAGAAATCGGCCTCGGCCACCACGTCAGGCGGGCATTCGGGATGCGCGATCAGGCGTGTGCCCGGGTTCCATTCGCGGAAATCGCGCAGGTCTTTGGCCGAGTATTGCTCGTGCACGATGCAGGAGCCTTCCCACCAGACGATGTTTTTCTGCGGAACCTCCTTGGCCACGTTCTGCGCCAGATACTGGTCCGGCGTCATGATCACAGTGTCGCTGTCTTGCGCGGCGACGATCTGGGCGGCGTTCGATGAGGTGCAGCAGATATCCGAGGCCGCTTTGACCTCGGCGGTGGTGTTCACATAGGTGACCACCGGCGCGCCGGGATAGCGGCGGCGCATCTCTTCCACGCCTTCGGCGGTGATGGATTCGGCCAGCGAGCAACCGGCCTCCATATCAGGCATCAACACTGTTTTCTCGGGGCTCAGGATTTTCGAGGTCTCGGCCATGAAATGCACGCCGCATTGCACGATCACATCCGCCTCGACCTCGGTTGCCTTGATCGCCAGTTGCAGGCTGTCGCCACCGAAATCGGAGATGCCGTGATAAATCTCGGGCGTCATGTAGTTATGGCCCAGGATCACAGCGTTACGCTCTTTCTTGAGCGCGTTGATCGCCTTGACGTATGGCGCATAGATCGCCCAGTCGGCGGGCGTGACGACCCGGCTCATCCGGTCATAGATATGGCTCAGCTCAGCCGCGATCTCGGGCGAGGGCGCAAGATCGTATTTGTCGGAAAGCGAGGCGCGAAGCGTTGGCAGATCGAACAAGGGAATAGCCCCCGGTTTGTTGAGTCCGGGGTGCATATAAGAAGTTTCGCCCTGCTTGGCCACCAGCAAGGCCCCTGCGCCAGCGCTAACGTGACGGTTTTTTGACAGATTCTTTCCGTTCCGCTGCCCTGGTGCGTCTTTCGGACACAGGGATTTGCAATCCAGAGTAAAAAACTCGGGTTGACTATCCCGATTAAATTACTCAGTTTTGGCGCGTCTTTCTGAGTCCCGTCCTGGGGGCAGAGCGGGACCAAAGCAGAACAAGGGATATTTCAGATGAGAACTGCGCTTCTTTCGACGGCGTTTGCAGCGATTGCGCTGAGCGCGCCGGGTTCAGCGTCAGCCGAGGTCAGCAAGGCTGATGTGCTGGCCAACTATTCGAACATCGCGGCGGCGAAATATGGCGACAGCGTTGCAACCGCGAAACTGCTGCAAGCGGCAGTCGATGCGCTGATCGCAAACCCTTCGGCGGAAACCCTGCAGGCGGCCAAGGCGGCTTGGCTGGTCTCGCGTGTGCCCTATCAGCAGACCGAGGTCTACCGCTTCGGCAATGCGATCGTGGACGATTGGGAAGGCAAGGTGAACGCCTGGCCGCTGGATGAAGGTCTGATCGATTATGTGGACGCCTCGTATGGTGGACCCACCGACGACAATGAATTCGCGGTTCTGAACGTAATTGCAAATCCGAACTTCAACCTGTCGGGCAATGAAATCGACGCCAGTGAGATCACGCCGGACCTGCTGGCCGATACCCTGCATGAGGCGGACGGGATCGAGGCCAACGTGGCCACCGGTTATCACGCCATCGAATTCCTGCTCTGGGGTCAGGACCTGAACGGGCATGGCACTGGCGCGGGCAACCGCCCTTGGACCGACTACGCCCAGGGTGCGGATTGCACCAATGGCAATTGCGACCGCCGCGCGGCCTATCTGAAGGCGGCAACCGACCTGTTGGTGAGCGATCTGGAATGGATGGCGGCGCAATGGGCCGAGGGCGGCGATGCGCGCGGCGCGCTTAGCGCAAATGAAGATGCGGGCGTTGTGGCGATCCTGACCGGCATGGGCTCGCTGTCTTATGGCGAAACCGCAGGTGAGCGGATGCGCCTTGGCCTGATGCTGAACGATCCCGAAGAAGAGCATTCCTGCTTTGCCGACAACACCCATAACGACCATTACTATGACGGGCTGGGCGTACAGAACGTCTATTTGGGGCAATATGTGGGTGCGGATGGCACGCTGGTCTCAGGCCCTAGCCTGAGCGATCTGGTGATCCAGGCCGATCCGGCGCTGGATGCTGAGATGAAGCTAAAACTGGCCAACACGATGCTGGCGCTTGGGCGGATCAAGACCGCTGCCGAGGCTGGCTTTGCCTATGATCAGATGCTGGAACGCGGCAATGCCGCTGGCGAGGCGCTGGTGATGGGCGGCGTGGCCGGTCTGGTCGATCAAACCAAAGGCATCGAACGCGTGGTCAGCGCCCTTGGCCTCGATCAACTGGAAATCGAAGGCTCTGACAGCCTGGATAACCCGGATGCGGTTTTCCAGTAACGAGTAACCGCCGGGCGCAGCCAGCGCCCGGCCCGTTTGATCAGGATGCACCCATGATTGTCTGTCACTGCCAAAACATTTCGGACACCGAAATCGACGCCGCCATCGACTGGATGCGCGCCTCGGACCCGCAGGCCCTGATCACACCGGGCAAAATTTATCGAGCACTTGGCAAGGCCGCGGATTGCGGCGGCTGCATGCCACTTTTCTTAGACTCCATGAGAAAAAACGATAACTTGGAAATACCCGTTCAACTCCGGTCCCTTAGGGGCGGAGCAACAAAGGAACCCAGCGAATGCAAGGCGATAGCAAAGTCATTGAATACCTCAACGAGTCTCTCCGGCACGAACTGACGGCGGTCAGCCAGTACTGGCTGCACTACCGGCTGCAGGATGATTGGGGCCTGGGCCATATGGCCAAGAAAAGCCGCGAGGAATCCATCGAAGAGATGGAACATGCCGACAAGCTGATCGAGCGGATCATCTTCCTGGAAGGCCATCCCAATCTGCAAAAGCTGAACCCGCTGCGGATTGGTCAGACCCCGAAGGAGACCATGGAATGCGATTTGGCTGCCGAGCAGGAGGCGCAGGCGCTTTACACCGAGGCGCGGAAATACTGCCAGTCGGTGGGCGATTTTGTCTCGATGGCGCTGTTCGAGGGGTTGCTGGCCGATGAAGAGGGTCATATCGACTTCCTCGAAACCCAGCTTGAACTTCATGACCGGATCGGTGCGGAAAACTATGCGCAGCTCAACGCATCGAAAATGGATGAGGCTGAGTAGCCTTGTTGTTCTGGCCGGGCTGATCGGCCCGGCCAGCTTCGCGGCAGAGACAGAGACCGCGCCGCTGCGCGACCGGCATCTGAACGTTCTGCCCCGGACCGAGGAAGAGACCGCGCGGATCGCCGCCATCACCGCCCCGGCCTCGGATTTTTCGCGACCCCAGCAATTCGAACACCTGTCTGCAGGGGCCGCCACCGTGCGGGCGCGCAGCGATGCGGATGCGTTCTCGCAACCCTCGGCCAATCTGAGCTTTGAGCAGGAGCTGGATTTCCGGGTCGGCAACGGGCTGTTCAAGAAGATCTGGGTGTCGTCGCCCTCATCGACCCTGGCCTCTGACGGGTTGGGGCCGCTTTATAACGCACGCGCCTGCCAGCGCTGCCACATCAAGGACGGCCGCGGCCATCCGCCGCTTTCGCCCGATGACAGCCCGGTATCTTTCCTGCTGCGGATATCTGTTCCCGGCGAGGCGGGCGCGGAAGCGATCGAGGGCTATCTGGCGACGCAGCCCGACCCGGTCTATGGCGAACAACTGCAGGATTTCGCCTTGCCCGGTCATTCGGCGGAATACACGCTGCGCATCACCTATGAAGTGATTGATCTGACCCTGTCGGAGGGCGAGCAGGCGACATTGCGCAAGCCGATCTATCATGTGGATGATCTCGGTTATGGACCGTTGCACCCTGAGGCGATGCTCAGCCCGCGCGTCGCACCACAGATGATCGGGCTTGGCCTTCTGGAAGCCATTCCAACGGCGGATATTCTGGCGCGCGCCGATCCCGAGGACGCGGATGGCGATGGCATATCGGGCCGCGCCAATATCGTCTGGTCGCTGGAACAAGGCCGCCCCATGCTGGGTCGGTTCGGACACAAGGCGGGTCAGCCCACCATAAGCCAGCAATCAGCGGCCGCATTTTCCGGCGATATCGGGATTTCCTCGCCGCTCTTTCCCGCGCCTGCGGGTGATTGCACCGAAGCGCAGGTGGATTGCCTCGCCGCGCCGCATGGCGACGACCCGGTGCGCGTGCATGAGGTGGATCAGGTGGCGCTGGACCTCACCAGTTTCTATAGCCGTAATCTGGGCGTGCCCGCCCGGCGCGACGTGGATGACCCGGACGTGCTGCGCGGCAAGCAGGTGTTCAATGAGACCGGCTGCGTGTCCTGCCACTCGCCCGCCTTTGTCACCCATCGGCTTGAGGACCGCCCCGAGCACAGTTTCCAGCTGATCTGGCCCTATACCAACATGTTGCTGCATGACATGGGCGAGGGGCTGGCCGATAACCGCCCCAAGGGCCGCGCCACCGGACGGGAATGGCGCACGCCGCCGCTTTGGGGCATCGGCCTGACCGAGCAGGTCTCGGGCCACACCCGGTTTCTGCATGACGGGCGCGCGCGCTCGCTGCTTGAGGCCGTGCTGTGGCATGGCGGTGAGGCGCAGGTCCAGCGGGATGCGGTGATCGAGATGCCCAAACGTGACCGTGACGCCCTGATCCGATTTCTGGAGAGCCTTTAGATGATACGCGTGTTTGCCCTGTGCCTGATGTTCTTCCCCGGTGCTGCTCTTGCCCAGTCGCCTCTGGTGCAGCAGGTGGTCGACAGCCATGTCCTGCCGGGGTTTCAGACGCTGGCGCAGCGCACCGAGGCGCTAAAAGCTGCCAGTGTTGAGGCTTGCACCGGCCTTGAGGCGCCCTATCACGACGCGTTTGATGCCTGGATGGCCGTGTCACATCTGCGCTTTGGCCCAACCGAGACGCAGGATCGCGCCTTTGCCATGGCCTTCTGGCCTGACACCAAAGGGTTCACGCCGAAAGCGCTGTCAGCGCTGATCGCGGATCAGGACCCGGCGGTGAAGAACCCGGCGCAGTTTTCTGAGGTGTCTATAGCTGCGCGGGGCCTCTTTGCGTTGGAGTTTCTGCTGTATGATGCCCAGCTTTCGACGGCGGGCGAGGACGGCTATCGCTGCGATCTGATCCGCGCCATTGCCGAGGACATGGACCGGATCGCGGTCGATATCCTGTCCGACTGGGCGCCCCATTATGCCGCGCTGCTGACCGCGCCCGGCCCCGACAGCCGCTATCGCAGCGACGAGGAAGCGGCGCAGGAACTGTTCAAGGCACTCACGACGGGGCTGCAATTCACCTCTGATACACGGCTGGGCCGCCCGATGGGCAGTTTCGACAAGCCGCGCCCGAACCGCGCCGAGGCGCGCCGCTCGGAGCGGTCGCTGCGCAACGTAATCCTGTCGCTGGCCGCGCTGCGCGAACTGGCGGCGCTGCTCTCGCAGGGGCATCCCGGGACGGCGGCGGAACTTGATGCCGCGTTCGATCGCAGCATTGCGCTGGCCGAGCGGCTGGAGGATCCGGTTTTCGCTGGCGTCGCCACGCCGCAGGGCCGGTTCCGGGTCGAGGCGCTGAGGAACAGCATCGACGAGATTCGCGCGATCGCCGCAACCCGCCTTGGCCCGCAACTGGGCGTCGCGGCGGGGTTCAATTCGCTGGACGGAGATTGAGATGACCACGCGGCGCCGTTTTCTTGCCGGTCTCGCGGCAACAGGGACACTACCGGCAACGGGTTGGGCCGAGGTCGGCGCGCCGGATTATCTGGCCGCCGCCCTGTTTCCCGATGGTTCCTACCGCCTGGCTGGGCTGCGTGCCTCGGGTGAGATGGTCTTTGACCTGCCGCTGCCCGGTAGGGGTCATGCCGCCGCCGCCCATCCGTTTCGGCCCGAGGCGGTGGCCTTCGCCCGCAGGCCGGGCCGGTTTGCACTGGTGATCAATTGTCTGTCCGGCCAGCGCATTGCTACGCTTGATGCGCCTGCGGGGCGGCATTTTTACGGCCATGGCGTGTTTTCGCGCGATGGCCGAACGTTGTTCGCCACCGAGAACGATTATGACGCAGGGCAGGGGGTGATCGGGCTCTGGGATGCCGCGCGGGCGTATGCCAGGATTGGCGAGATGCCTTCGGGTGGGGTCGGGCCGCATGACATGGTGCTGATGCCGGATGGCGAAACACTGGCCGTGGCCAATGGCGGGATTGAGACCCATCCCGATACCGGGCGCGCCAAGCTGAACCTGCCCTTCATGGAGCCGAGCCTGACCTATATGGGGCCAGAGGGTGAGATTCTGGAGCAAGTTGCGCCACCGTCGAGCCAGCACAAGAACTCGATCCGCCATCTGGCGCTGCGCGACGACGGGTTGCTGGGTTTTGCGATGCAATGGCAGGGCGAAGCAACGTTGCATCCGCCCTTGCTGGGTCTGCACTGGCGCGGCTCTGACCCGGTGTTTCTGGCCGCGCCAGAGGCGGAGCAGGCGCGGACCCAAGGCTATGCGGGCAGCATAGCCTTTTCACACGATGGCACGCGGGTAGGGATTACCGCGCCGCGCGGCGGCGCGCTGCATGTGTTCGATGCGGATGGTCACAGTTTTGCTGGGGCGCATGAGATCGCGGATGTCTGCGGGCTCGGCGCGGGGCCGTCGGGGTTTTTCTTCACCGCCGGGACCGGCCTGATCGGACGGCTGGGGCAGGGGCGGCCCGCCGGTCTGTCCCATTCAGGGTGCCAATGGGACAACCATCTGGTTGCGCTGGCCTGAGCTGCGGAGCTATTGCGGGTGGTTTAGATAGGATTGCCGTTCAGATCACCGATTTCTGTTCTTCGGGATCAAGGTCAAAGTTCCGGATTGCTGAGGGCATATCGATCTGACTTCCAGCGCGACGCTCAATCGCTTACTCGTGGGAACCCTGACACGCTCGATGGGGATCGGCCCTCGATAAGTTATCGATTGGAGAAGCGAAGGCTGGGCCTCCGGCTGCGCAAACTTGCCAAGATCGCGACCCGGCCTCTAGGTTAGAAGCAGCTCCCAGTTTTTGAGGACAATCGCGAGAGGTATTGCCATGGCATCAGAGCATTGGACGGTCGGGTCATATCTGGCGCGGCGCTTGCAGGAGGCCGGGATCAGCGACTATTTCGCAGTGCCCGGAGACTACAATCTGGTGCTACTCGATGAGTTGCTGAGCAATCCGGACCTGCGGATGATCAGTTGCTGCAACGAGTTAAACGCAGGATACGCCGCGGATGGCTATGCGCGTGCAACCGGTGGTCCCTCAGCGGCTGTGGTCACCTTTTCGGTGGGCGGGTTGAGCCTGCTGAACGCGGTGGCCGGGGCCTATGCCGAGGACCTGCCGATGATCGCCATTTCCGGCGGCCCCAACACCAATTCCGAGGCCGAGTGGGAATATCTGCATCACACGCTGGGCGAGGTCGATTACGGCTATCAACGCGAGATCTTCGACCGGGTCACCGCCGAGGCAGTGCGCATCCATCACCCCTCGCTGGCCCCGGTGGCGATTGACCGGGCCATCGATACCGCGATGCTGCGCCGTAAGCCAGTCTATATCGAGATCGCCTCGAATATCGCAAATGCGCCAACCTCTGCGCCGATTTCCCGCAGCTTTGCCCGGCAGGTCACCAGTGATCCGAGCTCTCTGGCCGCCGCCGTCGATCACGCGGCCACGGTTTTGAACGCCGCCGCACGCCCGATCTTGATCGCGGGCAGCAAGACCCGCGCGGCGCGAGCGGAACCGGCCCTGCGCGCTCTGGCCGATGCTTGCGGCTATGCACAGGCGGCAATGCCCAATGCCAAGAGCTTTCTGTCCGAGGCGCACGAGAATTACATGGGAATCTACTGGGGCCCGGTCAGCACGCCGGGCTGCGGTGAGATCGTCGATGCAGCCGACGCACTGCTTTTTGCCGGGCCGGTCTTTACCGACTACACAACAACGGGTCATCAGCTTGGGTTTGACAGGTCCAAGGCGGTGATTGCGCATCCCATCTCGGTCCAGTTGGGCGAGACAAGGTACAGCAATGTGCGCATGGACGAATTTCTGGAGGCGCTGAGCGGGCGGCTGGCTCCGAATGACGGCGCAGTCAAGGCCTTTGAGCGGGTCCGCACCCCGCGCCATGTACCCGCCCCCGGCGCCACTGAAACTCCGTTGACCGTGCGCCAGCTTTTTGCACGAATCGAGAGCCTGCTGCGGGTCGACAGCACCCTGCTGGTCGAAACAGGCGATTCCTGGTTCAACGGCATAGATGTTGCGTTGCCCGACGGAGCGCGGTTCGAGATCCAGATGCAATATGGCTCAATCGGCTGGTCGGTTGGCGCAACGTTGGGCTACGCGCTTGGCAAAAGCGATGGCCGATTGATTTCCTGCATCGGTGACGGCTCGTTCCAGCTGACCGCACAGGAAATCTCGACCATGATCCGCTATGATGCGAACCCGATCATCTTCCTGATCAACAATGGCGGCTACACGATTGAGGTGGAAATCCATGATGGCCCCTATAACACGATCAAGAACTGGGACTATTCCCGGCTGATCGAGGTGTTTGGCGCGGGCGAGGGCAAGGCCTGGAATACACGGGCAACCACCGAGGGCGAGTTGGATGAAGCCATCGCCGAGGCGCAAGGCCGGGACGGTTTGTGCTTCATTGAGGTGGCGATCGACCGCGACGATTGCAATGTCAACCTGCTGCGCTGGGGCAATCAGGTGGCGCGCAACAATGGACGTCCCAATCGCTGCAGGTAATCTCATGGGTCGCAAAGGTTTGCGCATCATCTGGGTCGTGATCAGCCTGCTTGCCGGGCTGTCGCCCGCCTTGGCGGCGCCTTATCCCGAAAACCCGATGGTGTTCGAACTTGATATCCCGCTCACCTCGCCCAAGGAAGGCGGGTTGTTTGCCCATGACCTGACCGGGGATGGCAATATGGATTTCCTCATAACAGCGCCGGGCCATATCGCGGCCTATTCGAACAAGGGCGCGCCACTCTGGCATATCCGGGACAACATCAATCTGGGCAAAAGCGCGCAGGGGTTTTCATTTCCGGGCACCCATGGACCGGGAGCGATTGCAGGAGACATGGACGGCGACGGTGCCGAGGAACTGGCCTACCTGCGACCCGATGGCACGCTGGTCATCCGCGAGGGCGGAACCGGTCAGATCAAACGGAGCTACGACTTTCCAGGGGCGCAGGGAGTGGCGATCGCCGATTTTCGCGGCACCGGTGATCGCGATGCGGTGCTGCAATACTCGCAGAACGAATTGCGGGCCATCAGCCTGGAAACCGGTGAAACGTTTTGGCATGTAACCGATTGGCAGGGGGTGGAGCACGGCATTGTTCGGGTGCTGGACCTGGATGGCGATGGCCGCGACGAAGTGCTGGGGCCGATCCTGCTGGACTCTGCGGGGCAGGTGCTGCGCTCTGCCGCGCGTGAGGGCACCAAAATGAACAGTTTCGACAGCCTAGCGGTGGGCGACATATTACCCGCGCCGGGTTTGGAGATTGCGCTGGCAGAACAGCATGGCAACGACGAGACAATCGTGATGGGTGTCACTGGCCCGGGCTGGTGGCGGCATCATGAACCGGGCGGCATCTGGGCCATTGGCGAATGCCGCCGCAGGGAAGACCCCGACAAATTGGCGGTGGGCGAGTTCGATCCCGATCATCCCGGCGAGGAGGTCTTTGCCCGTTCCTCCTGCGGCAACCACCCGTGGGTGATGGCCGGGGATGGCAGCGTGATCGCGTCCTGGTCGGTAAGCGACACCGCTCCGCCGGGCTGGTGTCATGTGGGCGATTGCCGCGCTGACCCGGAGGCGAATTTCCTTCAGCGGCTGAACGACCGTATCAAGGTGGATCTGCGCGGTGGGCGCAGCCCGCGCCGTGGCGAATACGGGATCGACCTCGTGCGCCCGGTGCATTGGGACGGGACCGGGCGGCAGCTGCTGTTTGTGACCGAGCGCCATATCGACGGTCAGATCGCGCTGGTGGATGCGCTGACAGGCGAATTCCTGCGGGTCTGGCCGACAGAGGCGGCGCGAACCTATGCGGCCGATGTGACCGGGGATGCCCGCGAAGAGCTTATCGTGCTGGAAGCCCGGCCTCAGGGGTCCACGCTCAAGATATTCTGGAACGACGAGCCGGCCAAAGCAGTGACGCAAGACCGGCTGTGGCAGGACCGCGCGTATCGGCGGGGGCGGCAGAACTGGAACTACTACTCGCCCTGAGGCTGGCATTTGGTGATTGTGAATTGTCAGGAGTGTCTCCACGTGGACTGCACTCTGCATACATGCCTCAATATTTGACAGGAGGCTTGAAATAAACACCCTTGCCGAGACGTTCTTATCGTCTTCAAGACAGAGAGATCAGCATCTCGCAAACCGGGTTCGGGTCATAGCGGTCGATGCGGTCGGGACGGGCAAGTTTTAGGGGCAGGCAGGGAATTCCGAACCGGGCTTCGACCTCTCGCTGCTGGTCCACGGGCGTGGCCTCGGCATCGCAGATCACGGCGGAGAGCAGCGACTGGACCGGGCAGTCGGCACCCGCATCGGCGCGCAGGCAAGCCAACAGGGTGGCGACCTGATCCGGCAGGGTCATCCCGAGGCATTCGGGGTCATGGCCGAGGCTGGGCAGGTAGATTTTGGGTACACCCCGCGCGGCGATCGCCCGTCCAGTTCCGGCAGGCAGCAGATTGGCCAGGACACTGGTGTAGAAGCTGCCGGGGGGATAGCAGATCAGGTCTGCGCGGTCGATCAGGCGCCGGTTGCGTTTGGGCAGCGGCACCGAGTTCGCCGCAAGGCGCGTATCATCACGAGTCAGGAAAAGCTCGCGGATCGGCGCGGTGATAGGCGCGGTTTCCTTGCCGGTCAGGTCTCGCTGGCCGAGTACGATCTGACCATCCTCCAGTTCCGCTCCTAGACCCAGCGTGTCATCGACGATGGCCCGTACCGTGCCGCGCACATCGACCATCTTGGACATCAGAAACAGCACCGGCTCCAGCGCGCGATCATGGCTCAGATAGCCGCCTGCAAGGATCAGATTGCCGGTGCTGGCCCCGGACAGATCGAACCCGTCGGGGCGGTGCTCGGCAAAACTGCGCAGCTGTGACAGGATCAGACGTCGCATGGGCTGGGTGATGCTGCGCATGCGCTGATGCTCACCGGAGAGCAGCGCGCGGAATTCCTCCTCTTGCGCTGTGGTGCTCGCATCCAGAGGAAAGCGGTAACTGAACAGACGGAAGATGTCGGGCTGGCCCAGCTCTGTCTCATCGGCCAGTGCCATTAATCGGCTGCGCAGGTCGCCTACGGCTGGCATGTCAAAGGCCTGTCTCAACACCTGCGAACTGCCGCCGCTGTCGAACGGTGTGATCAGGTGGATCGAATTATGGGTATAGAGCTTGAGCCGTCGCGCAATGTCGTTGAGTGCGCTACCTCCGCTGAGAAACAGCAGGCGGGGCCCCAGATGGGGCAGGCTTCTGGCCCGCGCCACGCGCAGCGGGTCCGGGATATCGGCGCGGCGCGAGATCAGCAGGTCTGACACCGGTGGGGCTCTCCAACATGTTACCCTTTGCCTATAGCAGCAGCGGATACAAGCGGCTAGCTCAGCGCAGCCAGCGTCCAACCAGGGGCGCACCGATGATCACCGTGATCAGCCGGGTCAGGTGGTGCGTGACCACATAGGCCACATCCGCCCCAGCAATCAGCGCGATCACGGTCATTTCCGCCTGTCCGCCGGGAGAGAAGGCCAGGATCGCATCGACCGGGTCCGAAAGGCCCAGCAAGATCACGATCTCCATGAAAATCACTGACAGCACGGCCAAGACGAGCGTGAACCCCAACCCGGCGACAACGATCCGGCGCAGTTCCGCCACCGTCAGCCCGATATAGCGGACCCCCACCACGATACCGATGAAGAACTGCGCGGCCAGGATCGCCTCGGCCGGGGGGCGCTGGTCGATCAGCCCGGCAAGGCTGGCGATCGTGGCCAGGATCATCGGGCCGAGTATGGCCGCGCCGAACATGCCGATGGCGGCGGCGATGCGCCACCCGGCGATGGCGATGACGGCCATCAGGGCTAGCTGCTGAAACGGCACATCGGCCAGGGGTTTGCCGGGCGGGTTTGACAGGTCCAGGTCGAAGACCTCAGTCAGAAACAGCGGCAGCAGGCTGATGATAACTAGAACGCGGGTGGCGTGCACCAGGCTGAGAACCCGGGCCGAGCCGCCCGCCTCTTCGCCAAAGACCAGCATGTCCTGCAATCCGCCAGGCATTGCGGCGTAATAGCTGGTGGCGGGATCAAAACCCCAGAGTTTGCGGAAATACGGATAGCCGATCAGACCGATCAACAGGATGAAAGGCGGAATCAACGCGATGGACGCGGCCATATCGGGCAGTCGTACCACGACAGCGGGCGTGATCGAAGCCCCCACGGCCACGCCAAGGATCGTGCGCATACCGGCGCAGAGCCGCTCCGGTGCGCGCAGATCGACCCCCAGAAGTGCGGCAGCCAGACAGGCAAACATTGGCCCTAACAGCCAGGGCAGAGGCAAACCGACCACGATAAAGATGGCGACGCCGACAAGTGCGATGACAAGCGTACGCAAGATGGGGGAGTTCATGGCGGTCTCGGCAAAATGGACTAGATTTTGTATACCATTGCATACCAAAATGCGCAAGCCGAAAACATGAAGGGTTAGAGCCCGTCCCGGACCTGTGCCCAAGCCTCCAGAATGGCCTCGGCGGCCGGGTTGGCATCGAGCAGGGCGGTGGCCTCGCAGATCACTGAAAGACGCAGGACCCATCGGCCACGCCATCTGGCACCCCCTGCAAACAGGGCGCCCTGTTCGCGCAGGGCTTCAATAACCTGCTCGGTGGCAATGTCGCAGCCCGCGCCCGTGCCAAAGCGCAGGATGATCTGGTTGAGGTTAACGTCGTTCAAGATCGTGATGCCCGGCTGACCGGTCAGCCGCTCAGCGATCTGGCGGGCAATCCCGCAGTGTCGCCCAACCATGTCAGCGACGCCTTGACGGCCCAGGCTGCGCAGCATTGCATAGGTCGGCACGCCACGCGCGCGGCGGGACAGTTCGGGCACCAGAAATGAGGGGATTCTTTCCTGCGCGGCGCGCTCGGGCAGATAGCTTGCGTCAATGCCCATCGCTGCCTCCAATGCGGTACGGTCGCGCACGATGGCATATCCGCTGTCAAACGGGGTTTGCAGCCATTTATGCCCGTCCACGGCCCAGGATTGGGCGCGCTTGATGCCATGCGTCAACGCGCGATATTCCGGATGCGCCCGCGCCCAGAGGCCAAAGGCCGAGTCCACATGCAGCCAAGCATTATGCTCCGCCGCGATATCGGCAATCGTGTCGAACGGGTCAAAGGCCCCTGTGTTTATCTGACCGGCCTGTGCGATGATCACTGCCGGGCCGGGTTGTTGCGCCATCTGCCTTGCCAGATCGCCCGGGTCCATCCGGCCCTGATCGTCGGTGGCGATCCGCTGCACACGGCGGCGACCAAAGCCCAGATATCCCAGCGCAGAAAAGACCGAGGTATGGGCGTCATCGCCCAAAAAAACCGAGACCGGCGGCGCGCCGAACAACCCGTCCTGATCGGGGTCCCAGCCATGGCGGCGCAATACCGCGCCGCGTGCCGCCGCAAGCGCGGTGAAGTTGCCGACCGTAGCACCGGTGACAAAGCCCACGGCGGCATCACGCGGCAGATCGAGAATATCGAGCAGCCAGCGTTCTGCCACCTGCTCCAGCGCCGACACCGTGGGTGAGCTGGTGTGAAAGGCTGCGTTCTGGCCCCAGGCGCTGACCAGCCAGTCCGCGGCCACCCCTACCGGGGCCGAGCCGCCCAGCACCCAGCCGAAAAACCGCGGATGCGCCATCGGTGTCAGGCCCTGCGTAGCGGTTTCCGCGAGATCCCGGATGACATCCGCGCCCGGTTCTCCGGTTTCGGGAAGGGGTGCGTCATAGAGGGCCAGCATCTGCGCATAATTGCGTGCCGCTTTGCAGGGGGCGTCTGGCAGACCCTGTCGATAGGACAGGGCCTGCGCGCAGGCCAGCTCCAGTTCTGCGAGAGGCACGGTCATGTCAGGGCATGTGATAACCGGGTGTCGAGGTCGATATCTCGATCTCTTCCTCGGTCATCTCCTCGGCGATGTCGTCAAAAAGCGGAGTCGACAGGTAGCGCTCGCCGGTGTCGGGCAGCATGCACAGAATGGTTGAACCCGGTTCGGCCTTTTCGGCGACTTCCATCGCGATGGCAAAGCTGGCTCCACCGGAAACACCGGTCAGGATGCCCTCTTGGGCGGCCAGTTTCTTGGCCCATTCCACACCAACCATGCCCGCGACCGGGCGCAGGTCCTGGTAGTAGCCGCCATCAATGGCCTCCTGCAGCACGGCGGGGATGAAATCCGGGGTCCAGCCCTGGATCGGATGCGGCTCGAACGCTGGATGGCTAGCGGCTGGCGCGTTGTCGGCACCGCGTTCCTGTGCATGACCGCTGCCGATCAACTGTGCGTTGGCAGGCTCAGACAAGATGATTTTTGTCTCTGGACGCGCCTCGCGCAGCACGCGGCCCACGCCGGACACTGTACCACCGGTGCCGTAGCCGGTGACAAAATAGTCCAGTCGCTTGCCATCGAAATCGCTCAGGATTTCCTGTGCCGTGGTGGTCGCGTGAATCTCTGCATTCGCTTCGGTTTCGAACTGGCGGGCCAGCAGCCAGCCGTGTTTTTCGGCCAGTTCCACCGCCTTGCGGTACATGCCAAAGCCCTTTTCAGCGCGCGGGGTCAGGATGACTTTGGCCCCCAGCATCCGCATCAGTTTGCGCCGCTCGACCGAGAAACTGTCGGCCATGGTGACCACCAGCGGATAGCCTTTTTGAGCGCAGACCATTGCCAGCCCAATGCCGGTATTGCCGCTGGTCGCCTCGACCACGGTCTGGCCGGGTTTGAGCGCGCCGCTGCGTTCGGCAGCCTCGATGATGTTGATCGCCAACCGATCTTTGACCGAGCCTGCCGGGTTGAACGCCTCGAACTTCACATACATGTCGACATGATCGGGAGCGATATTGTTCACCCGTATGGCAGGTGTGTTGCCAATCGTATCCAGCACATTGTCATACGTGCGGCCCCGGCCCTTGGTAGTTCTGACGGTTTCGGTGGTCATAATGCGTCCCTTTGTCTGACTTTCAATGCAATCTCGGATGAACCGTCGACGACGTGTTCGTCTCCGGCCTATGACATCAAGCTATGCGCAAGCAGCCCCGATGTCTTGAGGGCTGTCTGGGGAAAGCTTGAGGAATTGTGAAAAACGCACCTTGCTGGTCTGTCATTCGATACCATACCGACGCAGCGCCTCTGAGAAACGCAAGCGGTAGCTTTCGTCGCGAAACGGGAACGAACGAAAGAACTGCGCTTGCGTGATTTCTTCTCTTTGACCCCGCAGGCGCTCGGCCCAGATCGCGGCCTCGCTGGGCTTGCCGGCCATGTCATGGATGGCCACCGCGATGGCCCGGATCAGATAATGTGCGCCGGGTGCGTTGGCTGCGCGCTCGACCCACCTTGCGGCCTCATAGTCGCGGTTCTGCTGCGACAGGCTGATCGCTCGCGTTCCCAACATGGCATAGAGCAGCGGGTCGAGCGGGCTGAGCGAACGCGCCTCATCCGACAGGCGGCGGCCCGTCTCGCTGGAGCCGGAGACTGTTTCGGTCCAGGCGCGGGCGTAGAGACCTTGCGCAAAGCTGGGGCTGAGCGAGGTGGCGCGACCCAGCCAGCTTTGCGCGCCAGTCAGATCATCGACCAGCCAGAGCGAGCGCCCCATGTTGAAATTCGTGAACGGGTCCATCGGGTCCAACTCGATCCCGCGCTCGGCGGCCCCGCGAGCGGCGGTGACTGCAACCTCGCGGTCGGTGCCGTAGTGCATGAAAGCGGTCTTGAAATGAGCAAAAGACAGCGCTGCATGGGCACGGGCAAAGCCCGGGTCAAGTGCGATGGCCTTTTCGAACATGGCAATCGCGCGAGCATTGTCGCCCTGGTCAAAGCGATAGAGTGATTGCAGGCCCAGATGATAGGTCGCCCAGACATCAATGTTTTCGGGCGATTGCAGCCGGGCCTTGGCGGCCTCGCTGAGCGGGATCTGCATTTCAACCGCAAAGATCACCTGCGCCACGATGGTTTCGCGGATCTCGTGAACCTCCTCCAGCGAAGACTGGAACCGCTCGGCCCAGATCACCTGACCGTCCGAGGTTTCGGCCAGCTCCACGCTGATGCAGACTTGTCGCCCGATCATCTCGACCGAGCCGGTCAAGCAATACCGCACACCCAGCTTCTGCCGTATTTCGTCCAGATTGCCGTGGTTCGACCGGAACCGGAAGGACGAGCCGCGTGCGATCACCGAAATCCAGCGCAGTCGCGAGATGGCGGCAATCAGCTCATGCGGGATCGCCTCGCCGAGTGTGGCGGCAGTCACGTCGCTGCCCATCACGTCGAAAGGCAGGATTGCCAACGAGGGGCGGCGCGAGGCCTGGGTCCAATCCTCGTCAGGCTGGTCCAGATCAGTCTGGGTGTCCTGTTGCGTCGTGACGGGCGTGGGCTCGATTTCGGCGATCCAGCGCAGGCCCTTGCCATGTACCGTCTTGATCGCCGCCTGCAGCGTACCGGAATCGTCTACAGCACGGCGGGCGGATTTGATACAGGTCGACAGCGCCGCATCCGACACTGCCCGCCCGTCCCAGAGCACATCGAACAGCTCATCCTTGCCGACCAGCCGGTCACGATGTTCAATCAGGTGCTGGATCAGCGCCAGTGCCAGCGGTTCGGCCTCGACAAGCGCATCGCCACGGCGCAATTCCTGCCGCGCGATATCCAGTGAAAACGCCCCAAACCTGTAGATCATCGCCGGATCATAGCAGCAAATGCGGTTCTGTCTAAATCCTGCGCCGCTCAGTCAAAGACATGGCCGTGCTGGTACTGCTCATCCTGCCCGGCGGCGGCGGTCAGGGCGGCGACGTTGTCCTTGGTGAAGAAGCCATCATATTTGTGGCAGCGCTCGATATATTCGGTGATCAGCAGGGTGAATTTCGAGTGTTTCGAGAAGATCTGTTTCAGGTTCGGATCGTCTTTACACTCACCCACCACATGCGCCAGGAACGGCACGCCCTTGTCTTTCAGCGTGTTGACCACGAAATCAACATTCTTTTCGCCGCCCGCATGATCGCCATCCAGAATCTCCACCGCCATGTGATGCAGGCGCCGCCCGAAATTGCGCACGAAATCCTCGGTCGGCATCGGAAGCCGGTCAAACGAATTGACGAAAGAGGGCGTGTTGTTGGCGGTGAAAACCTTGGCGGGCGACTTCTTGTCATCATCCACATTCGGGTTGCGGTTCACGTTGGTGGACGAGTTCATGTCCGAGATGTTGTAGGCCCCCCAGAAATAATAGGGCACCATGGTCAGAAATTCGAGGATCGCATCCTCGCGCTCGCCGGCGAGAATTCGGGTGGCCATATGGTCCAGCCCCAGCATCAGCGGCGAGATTTTGCTGTCCGCGCCAAAGGCGGCGGCCTGATCAAGCCGCCCGCGTTCCTCGGCGCTCAACTCGATCACGTCGCCCAGCCCCAGCGCATTGGGGTTGTTGAAATCCAGATTGGAATAGCCGACCCGGTTGGCGGTGAAATCCGATGGCGTGGTAAACAGGAACCCGTTTCCGGTATAGAACGGATTTTCCGTATCCCCGGCATATTCGAACCGCATGTTCTGATCCTCCAGCGTCTCGCGCAGGAACTTCAGGTCGCTTGCGGCATAGATCTCTCCCACATAGCGCGTCTGCGGCAGCTTGCGGGCCAGAGGGTACATGCGGTTGATGCGCGGGATGAAATCCTCGAACCCATCGCTGAGCGGGGCCATCAGGATCAGGGCCGGGTAGTCGGGATGCGAATGCAGAACCGAGAAGCGATGCGTGCGGCCCAGAAAGCTGGCGGAATGGCGATAGGGGGTCATCACGTAAAGCTCGACCATCGTGTCCATGATCGCATCCGGTTCAACCTGCTGGACCACGGCGCGCATATTGCCGACCTGATCGGCAATACCGGTGGACTGGCGGCGCTCATAAATTCGGGGCAAATACTCGGTAAAGAAGTCTGAGTTCTTCTTGTCTCCACGGGGCTGATAGCTCATCAGGTCGAATGTCATCATGCGTCTCCGGTTGCGAAGTCTGTGTAGTGCGGGGTCCAGAATTTGGCTGCGATCGCGGCCTCCAGCTCGTCTTTGGTGGTTTGCGGGGCGACACCATCGGCCTGCGCCGTCAGTCCCACGGCCAGCGCGATCTGACGGCTGACACCGCGGATGTCCGAGACATCGGGCAGAAGGCTGGCGCGGCGATCTGCCAGTGCGGGCGAGAGCGCCGCCAACGCCTCGGCGGCGGCGATGAACATGGTTTCGGTCACCCGCGTCGCGCTTGCGGCCAGAACACCCAGACCCATACCGGGGAAGATATACGAGTTGTTGCATTGGGCGATGTGATGGCTTTCGCCTCTATAGCTGACCGGATCGAAGGGGCTGCCAGTCGCGACAATGGCCTTGCCGTCGGACCAGTGGATGATCTGTTCCGGCGTCGCCTCGATCCGCGAGGTCGGGTTCGACAACGGCAGAACGATGGGATGGTCGCAGCCTGCAGCCATGGTGCGAATGATCTCTTCGGTGAAGAGCCCCGCCTGACCGCTGACGCCGACCAAAATATTGGGTTTCGCGTGGGCGATCACGTCGAGCAGAGAGATGTCGCCCTGCGCCCAGCCCCCCACTTTGTCGGCAGGCTGCACCAGTGGCTGCTGGAACGGCAAGAGGCCCTCCATCGCGTCGGTAATCAGCCCATGCCGGTCGATCATATAGATCTGGCCGCGCGCCTCGGCCTCGGGCAAGCCCTGTTTGACCATCAGCTTGATCAACTCCTCGGCAATGCCTGCCCCGGCCGATCCCGCGCCCAGAAAGGCGATGCGTGACTCCTTGAGGGGCACGCCCGTCACATTGGCCGCCGCCAGCAAAGTGCCAGCGGTGACCGCGGCAGTACCCTGAATGTCATCGTTAAAGGTGCAAAGTTGGTCGCGGTATTTCTCCAGCAGCGGCGCGGCGTGCTGCTGGGCGAAATCCTCGAACTGAAGCAGCACGTTCGGCCATTTCCGCTTCACCGCCTGAACGAAGAGGTCGACGAACTCGAAATACTCCTCGCCCGAGATGCGCTCATGCCGCCAGCCGATATACATCGGATCGTCCAGACGCTCCTGATTGTTGGTGCCTGGATCGAGCAGGATCGGCAATGTCACCGCCGGATCGACGCCACCGGCACCGGAATAGAGAGAGAGCTTGCCGATCGGGATGCCCATGCCGCCCGCGCCCTGATCGCCCAGCCCCAGAATGCGCTCGCCATCGGTGACCACGATCGCCTGCACATCGGAAATGATGGCATTGTCGAGAATCTGCTCCATCTGATCGCGTTTGGGGTAGGGGATGATCAGCCCGCGTGGATGACGGTAAATCTCGCTGAACTGTTTGCAGGCATCACCGACCACCGGCGTGTAGATGATCGGCATCATCTCCGGCAGGTGACGGATCAGCAGGGCGTAGAACAGGGTCTCGTTATCGTCCTGCAAGTTACGCAGATATATATGCTGTTCGATTGGCGAGGCCTGGGATCGGAATGCGGCATAGGCGCGGTCGATCTGTTCGTCCAGCGTCTCGATATGCGGTGGCAGCAGCCCGGTGAGGCCAAGCTGGTCGCGTTCCGCCTGCGAGAAGGCAGTTCCTTTGTTCAGCAGGGGGTTGGCCAGATAGTGCAGATTGGCGGGGCCGGTCTGTGTCATCTCGGGTCCTCCTGACGTGAACATCGCCTTGCATGTGACACAGCATGCACATCACAGGCGCGTTGGGGAAGCTTGGAGTCTACCCAAAAACCAGCTATTTTGCGGGTTTAGCCGTCGCAGGTATGCGCGACAGCCTATGCGGCATGGGAAGGAGCGGTGCGATGTCGGGACAAGCGCAGACCCGCAGGTTTTTTGAGGTGATCGGCGAAGACCCCGCCTGCAGGCTCAGCCCCTATTGCTGGCGAATTCGGATGGCATTGGCCCATAAACGTCTGGGCTATGATCTCCAGCCCTGGCACATCACCGAAAAGGACCGCATCGCCGCCTCCGGTGGCATTACCGCGCCGGTGCTGGTGGAGGACGGGCAATGGCTGCGCGACAGCTGGCAAATCGCGCTTTATCTTGATGAGGCTCACCCTGAACACACGCTGATATCCGGTCCCGCCGCTCTGGCGCGCTGCCGGTTCCTGAACAGCTGGGCAGATAGCGCGCTGCATCCGGCGCTGTTCCGCGCAGTGATCGCAGAGCAGTTCCCGCTGACCGCCGAGATTGACAAGACCTACTACCGCGCGCGGACATTGGCCAAGTTCGGCCAGAACGTCGAGGAGATCGGCGCGAACCCCGAACCCGCCGCCGCGCAGGTCAGCGCAGCGCTGGCCCCGGTGGAGGATGCCCTGTCGGTCGCGCCCTATCTGGGCGGCGATGCGCCCGATTATGGCGACTATATCCTGTTTGGTACGTTTCAATGGGCGCGGGTGGTCAGTCAACGCCACTTCTGGCCGGAAGGCTCGGCGCTGGAGCGCTGGTTTGACGTGCTTTTGGATGCTTTTGACGGAATGGGGCGGGCGCAGCCGCCACGCGCCCATTGGGATCTGCCACCGCTTACCTGAGCAGGGCCGCGCGGTTGTCGCTGATATATTTGGCGGTGCGGAACACCAGAGCGACCAGTGTCGCGGTGGGGTTCACGGCGCCGGGGGTTGGAAACAGGCTCGCGCCTGCCAGAAACAGGTTCTCGACATTATGGGTTTGCCCGTAGGAATTGGTCACGGATGTTGCCGGGTCGTCCCCCATGATTGTGCCGCCGATCATATGCATGGGTGCCCGCTGCCCGGCCCAGGGCTCGCTGACCCCGGCCGCCTTGAAGATCTTCAGCCCCTCGGCCTTGGCCAGATCAGAGCGTGCGGCGTTGTCCTTCGGCAAGTTGTTGGTGACCTTTGCTGTGGGCAGGCCAAAGCGGTCTTTCCGGCTGTCCAGCTCGATCCGGTTTTCCGGGATGCTGGTTTCTTCGCAGAGCACGGTCATGTTGCCGTAATGCCGGACGGCTCGGCGCATATAGTCATCCAGCGCCGCGCCATAAAGCTCGGGCCGGGCCAGCGCCAGCCCCAGCAGATCATTGGGTTTTGTGGCCTGTGCCGCCAGCCAGGCGCGGCTGCCAAAGGCACCCTTTGCGGGCGTCTTGTCGTCATAGCCTTCAAGACAAAGCGTATTGGCCCCGGTCACGCCCCTAAAGGGCTCGGTTTCGTCCGGGAACAACCCGTGGATTGTGGTCAGCGCATGCGAGGTGAAATGGCGACCCAGCAGCCCGCTGCCATTGCCCAGCCCGTCCGGGTGGTGGTCAGTGGCCGAAAGCAGCAAAAGCCGCGCGTTCCAGATCGTGTGACAGGCCGGGATCACAATCGATGCGGGCTGCAGATGACGCGCGCCATCGGCGTCGAGATATTCGACTCCGGTTGCGCGTTTGCCCGACGGGTCGGTGGTGATCTTGCTGACATAGGCATTATGGCGCAGCATCGCGCCGGCCTTGAACGCCCTGGGCCATTGCAGCACCAGCGGATTGGCCAGCGCGCCGATCGGGCAGCCCGCATCGCACCAGCCGTCCAGAATGCAGCCCGCTCTGCCGTCATAGCTCTGGCTGTTGATCGCCAGCGAGTTGGGCCCCAGCGACAGTCCCACCGCATCGAACCCTTTCTTCAGCGCCTGCGACTGGCGCGAGATCGGCAGAGGTGGCATCGGGTAGGGTTGGCTTTGTGGTGACCATTGGTCCGCCTTTGCATCACCCGAGACACCGAAATAGGTCTGCGCATGGTCGTACCAGGGCCGCAGATCTTCATAGCTGATCGGCCAGTCCACGCTTTTGCCATGCAGCGTCCTGACCCGAAAATCATCCGGGTGCAGCCGGTACCAGTTGGCGTACCAATGCAGCCCTGCGCCACCTGTCCCCCAGCCCATGGCGAAATTTGCAGCCCCCACCAGATCACCGGTCTCGATCACCTCGGGTCCTGCCCATCGCAGCCGCCGAGACCAGATTTGCGAGCTGATCATCTCGGATAGTTTGCGCTGAGGTCCCGCCTCGAGCACTAGAACCGAGAAACCCGCCTCGGCCAGTTCGGCCGCCATGGTGCCGCCCGCGATGCCCGAACCGGCGATGACTACGTCGACAGGATCATGGGTGTGATCGCTCATGGGCTCACCATGGCTTTGGCGGGGCGATATGGGCCAGATAGGGAATGTCGAGCCGGGCAAACCCGGCCTCGGTTCCATAGACCATATCCACCGCATCGCTGCGGGATATGAAGTAGAAGAAATTGGGGTCGGGGGTTGTCCAGGCTTCGGTCTTTGACCCGGCCGCCGCCGCCACGATCTCCGCGCTTTGTTGCGGGTCCAGCCGGGCGAAGCCCATGGAGAACCGGTGCTGGCTTTCCTGTTCTATCCCGGCGATGCCGCCGCGATAGAAGGGCAGCATCGCACCGCTGTCGAGATAGCGCAGCAGCAACATGGAGTCGCCGAACCCGCCCGAGGCATTCTGGTCGATATAGCGCGCCACCCCGGCCCGCGCTGCACCGGGTGCCAGCAGATCGCACCATTTCGACAGGGTCTCGGCCTCGGGTTCGGTGAGTGACATGGGTCTGCTCCCTTCCTGGCTTTGGCCGGCCACCACGCGCGGTGCTACGCCGAACAGCGCGGCGATGCGGAGAATATTGGCGATGAAGCGTCTGCGGTTCATTCTGTCAGCGCCCTGTTCGGCGGGATGTGCTCCAGTCTAGGCGATTTCGGAGCGTTCGGTCCAATCCTGGCGCCAGCAAATGCATCGGGGCCTTGCTGGATTGTGCCCGCTACTCTCCAATGGTGGGGTCTCAGAGAGGTCGAAGCATGCACGTCTTTGAAATTCTGTGGATCGTCCTGCTGCGGTTTCGCCCGCTGCCCCGAATCTGGGCGATCTGCCTGATTGCGGTCAATCTGGGCGCGCTGTTCTTTCTGGATACCTCTTACGGCAAGGTCGCCCTGCTGGTGGCGCTGATGGGCATCGCGGTGATGATGGTGATTTATACGCGGCTGGGTTTCGTGCGGCTGTTGGGCATCGGCCACGTGTTCTGGATACCGATGCTGATCTGGTTCGCGTCAGCAATGCCCGACCGGCAGGCCGACCCGTCGCTTTATTGGTGGTTGGTGGTGCTGATCGCGTTCAACGCCACCTCACTGGTGATGGATGCGGCAGATGTGATCCGCTACCTGCGGGGTGGGCGAGCGCCGCATTATCACTGGCGCCAGCCCTCCTAGCAGAGTTCATGAGGGCAGTATCAGTCAGACTTGACCGGGATTCCAACCGGACCGTCCGGCTTTTCCTAGTCCAGAACGCCTTCCGCTAGTGGCCGCCTTGAACCCTCTTTGGCCGCGTCATCGATGAGCTGATAGTTGGGACGCACATCACTTCTTGGCACTATCGTTGGGCCCCTTTGAGAGTACAGTTCCGGTTTGACCGCTTGGAAACGAGTGATAAAATTTGCTCAAGGGCATCCGGTAAACCGCTGGCGGCCATGACAGAGCGAGGCGAGGATGAGCGACGATCCCTATTCCGTGCTGGGTGTTTCGAAAGACGCCTCTGACGCCGAGATCAAGAAGGCCTACAGGCGCATCGCCAAAGAATGCCACCCGGATCTGAAACCCGGCGATGCCGAGGCGGAGGCAAAGTTCAAGGCCGCCGCTGCCGCATACGACCTGCTCAAAGATGCTGAGCAGCGCGCGCGGTTTGACCGGGGCGAGATTGATGCATCAGGGCAGGAAAAGCCGCAGCAGCACTATTATCGCGACTATGCCGAGGCGGCGGGGAACCCCTATCGCACCGGCTCCAATTTCGGCGATCAGCCGGATATGTCCGACATCTTTTCAGAATTCATGCGCGGGCGCGGCCAGAGCGGATTCGGGCAGGGCGGATTCGGGCAACGCGAGGCCTATGAGTTTCACGCACCGGGCCGCAATCGCCAGTATACCCTGCAAATCTCGTTTCTGGATGCAGTCTATGGTGCCAGCCAGAAGCTGACCCTGCCCGATGGCGACCGGGTGGAGGTGAAAATCCCTGCCGGAATCACCGATGGCCAAACCATCCGGCTGCGCGGCAAGGGCGATCCCGGCATGGGCGAGGGCGCACCCGGCGATGCGCTGGTGACAGTCAGCGTCGCACCTCATCCACTGTTCCTGCGCGAGGGGGATGATATTCGCATCACCCTGCCGATCTCGCTCGACGAGGCGATCCTGGGCGGCAAGGTTCCCGCGCCCACGATCGACGGCAAGGTGAATGTCACGGTTCCGCCCGGCACAAGCAGTGGGCGCACGCTGCGCCTGCGTGGCAAGGGGGTCAAGAAACGCGGCGGTTCGGACCGGGGCGATCAGCTGATCGAACTGACCGTGATGATGCCGAAAGAGATCGACGATGATCTGAAACAGTTCATGGAGACGTGGCGCGATGCCCACGGCTATGATCCGCGCGAGGGGATGCCGTCATGAGCCGCACCTATACCGAAACCCAACTCGTTGCGACGATTACGCGGCTTACGCCCGACCTGCTGACCGAATACCTGGCTGCGGAAATCGTGATCCCGACCCAGTCCGATCAGGGGCTGGTCTATCAGAGCCTCGACGTAGCGCGGCTGGAACTGGCCTGTGAGCTGCACGAGCAGTACGAGATGGAGGCGGATGCGCTGTCGATGATGATCTCACTCATTGACCAGATGCACGGGTTGCGCGCAGAGCTGCGTGAAGTGCTGGGCGCGGTCGAGGCACAGCCCGATCCGGTGCGTCAGAGCCTTATCGAGGCGATCGGCGTGGCGCGGTTCAAGCGCTAGAGCTTAGCCCGCGCGCTCCATCTCTTCGATCATCTTGCGGGCGCGCTTGCATTGCAGCTTGTCGCGCAGCGGGCTGTCGGGGTCGACATCCTTCTGGCAGACCACGCATTTATCGGCGCCCGAGATCGCGTTCAGCCCGCCACAGCTGCCCTTGATGGTCTTGCCCATCAAGATCACGCCCAGCGACATGCCGACCATCACCAGCGCAAGCAGCACAAAGGCAAGAATGAAAGTGCTCATGATCCGTCTCCGTCACTGGCCCGCGAGAATCTCGGCAAAGGCGCTGCTTTGCTCGACAATATAGGGGTCGGTACCGTCTTGTGCAGCCTTGCTGATGAAGAACACGGCAAGTTTATGCTCTTCTGCGATCTTCAGGCCCTCTTCGACCCCCAGAACCAGCATCGCAGTAGCCCATGCATCTGCCATCATCGCGTCATCAGCCACTACGGTGACTGAAGTGGTGCGATGGGTGATGGGACGCCCTGTGGTGGGATCGATGATATGCGAGTAGCGCACGCCATCCTGTTCAAAGAAATTGCGATAATCGCCCGAGGTGGCCATACCGTGATTGCTGACCGGAACGATCAGTTCCACCGCCTGCACCGCAGCATCGGGCCGTTCGATCCCGATGCGCCAGGGCTCGCCCTTGTCGTTCTCGCCGCGCGTGACCAGATCGCCGCCGATCTCGACCATGTAGTTCTCGACGCCAAACCCCGCGACTGCTGCCGCAACCGCGTCAACGCCATAGCCCTTGGCGATGGCGGCCAGGTTGATGCCGACCGCCACGTCAGACTTGGCCAGCGTACCTGCATCGGGGTCGAGCACCAGCAGCCGATCCTGTCCCACATGATCGAGCGCGGCAGTGATGGCCTCATCGCTTGGCACCGGATCCTCGGGTTTGCGGGGGCCGAAACCCCAGAGCTCGATCAGCGGCCCGAGCGTGACGTCAAACCGTCCATTGCTTTGCGCATGTACATCATTCGCTGCTGCGATCACCGTGGCAAATTCGGGCGAAACCGCCACCGGTTGCGTATCACCAGAGGCAGAAAAGACCGAAACTTCGGAGTTCGGGTCCCAGTTCGACATCTTGGCATTGGTCGCGGCGAGACTTTCGGTCACAGCAACGGCCATCGCCTCCTCGTCCAGATCCTCGCCCACAATGGTGATATTATAGGTGGTCCCCATGGTGTCGCCTGACAGGCGCACCACCTCGGGTTCCTCATCGAACAGGCATCCCGCAAGCGCGGCGGGCAAGAGCAGAGGGAACCATTTCGGCATGGGAAAACTCCGGTCGGATGTCATGGGCGGCATATGCCAGCGGGGGTGGAGGGAGTCAAACCATGCTCAGACCTTGAGCGGCAGAAATCCCAGTGCCAGCAAGCCAAGCGCCGCAGGGACGCCAAACAGCCAGGCGCGGCGTTGCCAACCCGGTGCCTGATCCTTCCAGGCCAGCCGGAACCGATGGCCGCAGACCACCACCGCAAAGACGATCAGCGCCCCGGTCACCGGTGTAAGATGTAATTCTTCACCCATTTTCGTCGCTCCGATCCTGTGCTCTGGTGTCCCGCGTCCAAATTCCCTCTTCCGGGATCGCCATCCCGCGTTAAAGTGAGTGCAGAACAGAAACACATCCGCAGAAGGAATTCAGCCTATGGCCCCAAGCTCTTACCAAGCACCCAGCCGTGGCGACAAGACCGATAAGAAGACCCATAGCCAATCGGTGGAGTCGAACCTGTCGCATTCGCTGACCACCGTGGCCAAATTGCTGGAGGGCAAAGGAGACGCGGTGTTTTCCCTGCGCCCCAATGACACGATCAGCCACGCGGTCCAGATCCTGAAGGACAAGCATATCGGGGCGTTGGTGGTGACTGACCAGAACGGTAAGCTGCAAGGCATCCTTTCGGAACGCGACATCGTGCGCCGGATGGCAGAAACGCCGGGTCAGACCCTACCGCAGGAAGTCTCGGCGCTGATGACCAGCGATGTGGTAACCTGCGCACCCAATGATGCCTTGATGGACGTGCTCAAACGCATGACCGAGGGCCGCTTCCGACATATGCCAGTGATCGCGGATGACAATCTGTGTGGTATGATCACCATCGGCGACGTGGTAAACTTCCGGCTCAAGGAGTTGGAATACGAGGCGCTACGCATGAAGCAGATGATCGTCGGCTGACCGCCTGACCTCGGGCGGGGGTGCCAGGACGGGCATTTGTTTGGGGTTTTCCGCACCGGACCCCTTGCACATGTCTCGGACCTTGGCTAAATCCGCCCGCAACGGGTGATTAGCTCAGTTGGTAGAGCGCTTCGTTTACACCGAAGATGTCGGGAGTTCGAGTCTCTCATCACCCACCATTCACCTGATTGAAAATAGCAGTTATTCCCGTCTCATCCTTAGAGACACATATGAAACGCACTATATCTACATGTGAGTCCGGGAGGTGCGGTGACCTCTTTTCTTTCCGCTTGCGTTACAGGAATCACGGGCTACGCCCAGGCTCAGACTTCAAGTCGACTCCGCAGTCCAAGAATTCCGTCTCACCCACGGACGGCACCAAGAGTTCCGCAGCCTTATTCGCGCCCTAGTTGTTTGCTCCCAGGGTTTGATGGTGCGATCTATTCGATGGAATGGAAGGATGCCTTATGGGACAGATACGTCACGGCTGCGCCACGTACCACTGCCCGGCAGGGCCATGCGAAGCATGATCCCGAGAGGGAACGCACGCAGTCCGAGCAGCGATACAGCGATCGCAAGCTTGGACGGCGGAGCTGAGCAGGGAGCTTGGCATCAACGTCAAAACCGTTTCCAAGTGGCGAAAGCGCCAAACAGTCGAGGATAGTAAGACGGGGCCGAAGGAGCCGAGTTCGACCGTTCTGAGCAAAGATGAAGAAGCGATCGTCGTAGCCTTCCGCGTCATACTTTGCTGCCGCTCGACGACTGCCTCTATGCCTTGCAGCCGTCGGTCCCACATCTGACACGCTCTTCTTTGCATCACTGTCTTCAGCGGCATGACATTTCACGACTGCCGGACATGGATGGTGACAAGCCGAAACGGCAGCGCTTCAAACGCTATCCCATCGGCTACTTCCACCTCGACATCGCTGAGGTCAGAACCGAGGAGGGAAAGCTCCATCTCTTAGTCGCCATTGATCGAACCAGCAAATTCGCGGTGGCACAGTTGGTGGAGAGGGCCAATCGCAAAGCGGCATGGGAATTCCTCGAACACCTGCTCGAAGCCGGGCCCTATCGCATTCACACGATCCTGACAGAGTTGCCAATGGTTGCGCCACTGGTCCGAGCAACCAATGGCGACGGTATCCAGTTCGCAGAGCAGCCCCGGAACCGGAACTCCATCTATTCCAGACCAATGCGCTTCGACATGAGTTGTGACGCCAATGGGATCGAGCACAGGCCGACAAAGCCGAACCATACGTGGAGTTTGAGGGATCAGGATTTGATCCAGTGGATCAAATCCCTCGAAAACAGCCAGGTCGAACGCATGAACCGCACCATCAAAGACGCAACCGTCAAGCGCTATCACTACAAGAACCACGACCAGCTTCGTTCGCATCTGGCCGATTTCCTCGATGCTTACAACCACGCTCGCCGCTTGAAGACACTCAGCGGCCTCACGCCTTACAAATACATCTGCAAAATCTGGACTTCAGAGCCAGACAGTTTCATTGTGAACCCGATCCACCAGATGCCGCGACTGAACAACTAGCGCTGACTATGTGCTGTCAAAACGCTTCATCCAGCTTCATGCAAGGCGTCAACAACCCCTTTGCGATGGCTTTCATCTTCAAGCTTCACGACGCTTTCCATCTCCATGACATCAGCTATGCGCGCCATCGAGAACAGGTCCTTGTAAGCGCGCCAGAACATCAGGGCCAATTTCTTCCATCGTTGGGACTATTGCTCCAATACCGGCGCGCCCGCGCCCTCTCGCGCGAATGCGTTGTATTCATTCAAAGTGGCCTCAGAGAGTCCCCGATCAAGCAAAGCCTGACCTATGTAACTTCGATAAAAATCTGCCAAGGCAGCTATTTCCTCGTCCGTCATCAACTCTTGATATGCGGCGGCGGAGGTCTTGCAGATGTTCGAATTGAGTTCTGCTTCAAAATCACCTATCAGCTAGGCCATAAAGCGATCAGAGTCGATTATTTGCGCTCTGAGTATTTCAAAGGCGGCGTTCATGTCCGCCATCAAACCTCTTGAAAGTGCGCTCAGTTTTTCTTCGACTTTGGTCGAAACATTGTATTGCTCAGCAATGTAAGATGCATTCTTCGCTGGGTCCGACAGCGAAGATGTCGAAGTTCCAAAGAGCACGCAACATGCGAGAAACAATAACTGTTTAATCCAAGCTCTGCTACTTTGAGATTCTGTCGATAATATGTCCTCATCCTGCCCCCCTTGGCGAAGTGGGTAAGCAGCTAATCGATGGGCCAAACTAATAGGTCTGTCACTGAATGATTTGTGGCATCGGGTGCGCGGTCTCAAGCTCACCTCCGCTCAAAACGGTGTGCATCGCAGCGCAGTCGAAAGACTGCACAGCCGGGACATAATGAGTGGGATCGGAAATCCTCAACCGGCGATCTAGGTGCTGAGATGTGTGTTGCGACAACAAACGTGATCAGGGAGGCCAGCCATCTGAAGTTTCGGGCCCCTGAGTATGTTGCCAGGGTCACTAGTCAGCGAGCAATTTCTTTGCCGGTGGGATGCAAAGCTGGGCAGACGCCGCAGACCAAAACTGCATAGGGTGGCATCTACGAGCGTCAGCGTTAAATGGCGTTAGATCAATTCGGTCGCGCGGCCGAACAGGAACTCCCATTGAGTGCCATCGCTCAGGGATACGATTCCCGAGCCCGCTGTCTGGTCCGCGCTGGCAGTGAGGCTGGCGGTGCCGGTTCTGCCGTCATCGCATTGCAGCGCGATTTGCAGGGATTTTGACAGTTCGGTGGGGTCATATTCTCCGCGGCACAGGCTGGCGCCGTCCGAAACTTCAAGCATGCCGTCTTGGGCAACTGCGCTGGCCTGGGTGGCGGGGCTGTTGCCACCACCCGCCGTTGGCGGCGGGGCCGTGCAACCGGCGATGGTGCAACTCAAGGCGAGCAAGGAAACAAAGCGGGCCACGGCAATCTCCATACGGTTGGGCAAGGCGACCGTAGCATCGCCGCCGGTCAGGGCAAGGGGCAGGTTATTGCGCGGCGGTCGTGACGAAGAAATAGACCCATTCGCCCTTGAAATCCGGGTTGGCTGCGCGGGCGTCAGCCACTTGTGCCTTCATCCAGCTAAGATAAGGCTCGGCCGGTTCTACCAGAGGTCGCGCCTCGTCGTAGAGCGGTTGTGAGGCGGCGAAGGCCACCGCGATCTCCTGCCCGTAGGGTGGCCCGATGGTGATATAGAGGCCCGGATCGCCCGGGCGTTCAGCCCCCACGCGCAGAGCGGATTTGGCCTCGGCCAGGGCCAGCGGCACGCTGTCATTGGGGCTGAGGTGGATGACCTGCCCCTTGGCGTCGAAGTAATCGACATAGACATAGGCGTCATAATCCGGCGCGGTCAGGTCGAGGATCAACTGCTGGCCCTCGGTGTAGCGGAACTCGCGGGCATGGGTATCCTCGCCTACCAGCAGCGGGTTGGTGATCTGGTCGGTGGATTGCGGCAGACCGACACCGGCGATGCCAGTCAGTGCGCCACATTGCGGGCGCGGCAGGATCAGCAGCGTATCGGCGACAGCGATATCCGCCCCCATTTGCGCCCGCAGTGCTTCCAGCACGGGCGCGCGCATGTCCGCGTCGGGCACATGACCGACCAGTTGCAGCGTGTTGGTCTCCGGCTCGAACTGCACCTGCATCCGCGCGCAGGGGATTTGCGTCAGAATACCCGCGATGCCGTCGCGCAGCTCGGCTGCCGCATCGCCCGCATCTTCTGAGGCCATGAAGCTCTGGAAGGCGGCCAGCGAGACCGGATCAACCGGGCCATCCCCCGATCCGCTGAAGGCCAGCGCCGCCTTGGCGCGCGTCACCTCCGCTGCAGCCTGAGTCAAGGCGACCGGGACCGCCGATGCCTCGGCGAGCTTTGTCGTAGCGGGCGCGGCAAGGGTCACGGGCTCGGTTTCTGCCGGGCTGGTGGTTAGACGCTGGTCGGCGGGCAGGACGGCCAGCGCCACGGCTTCGCTTTGATCGGATGCGGTGGCACTTGCGAGGCGTTCCGCTTGTGGGGCGGTTGTGGTGAGGCTGGCAGAAGGGGCAGGCGTGGCGGAGAGGGCGGCGACCTCTGCCTCGCTGTTGGCGATTGCTTCGCCGCGTGTTTCGCTGGCTTGCAGGATGGGGGAAGGCGCCTCTGCCACCGGGGTGGGCTCGGAAGGCAGGGCGACCGCCTCGGCCCGAGACCTTGGGATTGCGCCTAGGCCCAGCCGCGCGCCGTTGGCGTCCTCAGCGCTGGCGGTCTCGCTGTCCAGGATCGCGGGCCGGGCTTCGCTGCGTTCGACCTGATAGGCCGCAAGCTGCATTCGGCTTTCCGGCACGGGTTGCTCCGGCATGGTCTCAGGCTCTAGCGACCAGAGCAGCACGGCGCCAACCGCCAGATGCGCAGCCAGCGAGATCGCGATGCCGGCCAGCCATATGAGCGGGTTGCGCGTCACGGGCTGGCCTTGGGTGGCGTCACCACCAGCACGACCTCATTGGCGCCCATCGCCTCGAAACGTGCGATCAGCGGCAGAACCCGGCGCAGCTCGGCGTCGCGATGGGCGTTGATGCGGATCAGGCTGTCGGGTTGATCGGCCAGCCGGGCCGCGACCTGTTGCTCTGCCAACATAAAATCGACCGTCACGCCATCCAGCGCCAGTTCGCCCACGGCGCTGACCGAAAGCGTCACGCCACCTGCAGGCATATCGCTGCCGGTGGTGCCTGTGGGAGGCGTGACATCAAAAGGCGCGGTAGCGTCCATCCGGCCGATCAGCATGAAGAAGACCAGCAGAAAGAACACCACGTCGATCAGGGCGATGATCGTCTCCGGCTGGGTGCGTGGGGGCGGGCGGGCGATCCTCATTGCGCCGCCTCCAAACGGACGACGCGCATTTCACGCACGCCCGATTGCGTGACCAGATCCATCAGCGAGACCAGCGCCTGCATCCGGGCAGAGCCGGTGGGCAGGATGATGACCTGCAGGCCGGGCGCGTCACTCAACCGGGCGCTCAGCAGCTCTGCCAGGGCCTCTGCTTCAAAGGCCTGACCGCGCAGCACCGGCTGGCCATCCGCGCCGAGACGGATCAGTAGCACCCCTGCCGGGGTATCCGAGGCCGCCTGCACCGGCGCGGGCGCGTCGCGCTGCGCCAGCGCTGGGATCATGTCGAGGTTCAGATAGGTCGAAGTGACCATGAAAAAGACCAGCAGAATCAGCATGACGTCGATCATTGGCACCAGCGAGATCAGCGCGCGGGGCGGTTTTGGTCGACGCAGGCTGAGATCACCTGACATGGCGTTTCCCTTCAGGCAGCGCGTTCCTCGATGACCATCAGGCGACCGACGACATTCTCGATGGCTTGCGCGCCGCGCTCGGCGCGTCCCGACAGGAGCGAGGCCCCCACAGCGGCCGGAATAGCGACCAGCAGACCAGCGGCCGTGGTCAGCAGCGCCTGCCAGATGCCGCCTGCCAGCACGGAGGCATTGGCCGAGCCCTCAGCCAGCTCCAACTCCTGAAAGGATTGGATCATGCCGGTCACGGTGCCCAGCAGCCCAAGCAGCGGAGCGATCATGGCGATTAGCTCCAGCATACGGATCATCGCATTCATCGCGGCAAATTCCTCATTGCCGCGCCGGGTCAATTCGGTCATCAGCCCAGGTCCCTTGAACCCGTCGATCAGCGATTGCATCGCGTAGGCGCAGACCCGATCGGCAGGCGCGCGGCCCGCGGCGACCTGCGTCTGGGCCTGCGTCTTGTCGCCCTTGGCCCAATCCGCCAGCGCCTGATCCCGCGCCGCGCGGCCCGAGGTGACGGGCATCAGGCGCAGGGTCTTGACCGCAATCAGCGCCAGCGAAAACAGCGACATCACCGCCAATAGCGCAATGATCGGCCCGCCGGTGCCGAGATTGTCGAAACCAGGCATCGCTTATTGCGCCAGCGTAGCGCTGGTCTTGCTGTCCAGCGCAAGGATCGGGAAACAGTCGATCGGCTCAGCATTCTGTGGTTTGCAGACCGGCAGGTCATGCAGCAGAATCTCCGAGACATTGTCGCAGCTGATCTGCGGGATCTCGAACAGTTTCAGCACCGTGCGGCTGACGGGCAGGGGAGCGGCATCGATGCTCAGCAGCCGATCGATCACGCCATTGCCATCGAGAATGGCGAGCGACATCTCGAACCCTTCGAAACTGTTTTCGGTCTGGTTCTGGAACAGGAAAAACGCCCGGCAGCCGCCACCTTCGGTCGGCTCGAACTTGTTGAGCTGCACGGTCAGCTTGCCCTCCTCCGCCTGGGCCATCCCGGCACAGAGCGCCAGCGCCGTACAGAATGCGGATCGCAGCAGTGTTTTGATCATGTTTCCTCCCTCCGGCGTTTCGGGTCTAGCCCCGGATCGCCTTGTTCACCTTGCGCAGCGATCCCAGAACCGTTGCGCGGATATTGGTTTCGGCAAAGCCGCTCTGATCCACCGCCTTGAAGAAGGCCGTGTTCATCAGCCCGACATGGCTACCGATCTGACGTTGCGCGGCCTGTGTCAGCTTTTGCCGCTCGGCTGGGGACCCCGCCTTTTCGATTTGCGCCAGCAGCGTATCGAGCCGCGAGTCCAGTTGTCGGGCCGGCCGCACCAGCTTGGCGATCTCGCGCGGGGCATGACCCAGCCCCTCCGCGTCGGAAATGGCCTTTTTCACGCCTGCGACCAATGCGCGAACATCGCCTGCCGCCGCTTTGCGCGCACTTGCCCAGTCCCGACGGGCGGTGGCCAGATCGGGCGGGGCGGATTTTGGGGCAGTTTGTTCGGAGGATGTGGCCTGCGTGCCACGAATGCGGCTGGCAAGCTCGGACAGCGCGGTGCGCGCCGCTTCCAGTTCATTGCGCTTGATCTGTGCCGCGATCTGTTTGGCCGCCGCTGCCGCAAGGCGTTGCGCGTCCGGTCCGACGCGCGCGGCCTTCATCACAGCGTCTTTCAACTCCTGGGAGAGGGCCCTCTGCGCCGTTTTATCGACCCCCGGCTTCGCCTCTGGCGCAGCGCTCGCATCCTGCGGGGCAGGGGTGTCCTGTTCTGAATCAGGCGCGGGCGCGGCGCCGTCCGCCATCTGTACGTCGGTGGAAACACCGTTATCCTTCAGGTACTTCCGGATGCTCTTAGCCAGGTTGGGCAGGGCGCTTTCGCACTCCAGCCACACCGTTTTGGCGTCCGCATTCATGCGGCCAAAGGCGGTTTTCGGGGTTGAGCCGATCTTCTTTGCGTCCTTTGCCAGCGCGGCAGGCGGCTGCCGTTTGTCCAGCAGCAGCACATCGTCATTCTTGCTGCCGGGGCAGAACGCAAAGCTGATGCTCTGCTTTCTGGCAAGATTCACCATCTGGCGCAGCGCCGCGCCGTCGATCGCCTGTGTTGCCATGGCAATGGGTCCCGCCGAAATAATCAGTTTGACTTTGACCAGACTATAAGGCTGACTGTTCGTCAAGACAGGAGGTCATAGGGCCAATTCGGATACAACCCGAAGGGGCAACTGGTGGCGCGAAGAATAAAGAATCCAGCGGAGCTAAAATGGATCTTGCTGCCTATCTCGAACCACGGGATGCAAATCCGCCAAGCGGCGAAAACCTAGAATACGACCCGGCCTTCACAGACCTGGAACTGGCGGCGCAGCCCGGCGAAGAGCAGCAGATGGGCGACGAGGTCAAGGAAGCTCAGGAGCAGGACTGGGGCGATGTGCGCGACAAGGCACTGGCGGTCATGGAGCAGAGCCATGACATTCGTGCCGGTGTGTTTCTGGCCGAAGCGGTGCTGAACACCAAGGGCCTGACCGAGTTCGCCGATGTCACCAAATACCTACGTGCCTTGCTGGAGGAGTATTGGGACAGCTGCCATCCCGAGCTGGACGAGGATGATGGCGACGCCACGATGCGGATAAACGCGGTGGCCGGGATCGCCGGGTCGGACCGGGTGCTGCGCGCCCTGCGCCGCACGGCACTGACCGACAGCCGCATGTTCGGGCGGATGACCCTGCGCCATATCGAAGTGGCCGAGGGCACCGCGAACATGCCGCCTGATCTGGACGACGTGCCCGATGCGGCTGGGGTTTCGGCAGCGTTTCAGGACACCGATGACGAGGTTCTTGAAGCCAATCTCGCGGCGGTGAATGCCGCGCTTGAGGATGTGGACGCCATCGACAACGTGTTCGTGGAAAACACCCCCGGCGAGGGGCCGACGCTTGACCCGCTCAAAGACACGCTGAAGAAATTGCAGCGCGCGCTGGCCAAGCATTCCGGCGCCGAGGTGCCCTCCGACGCGGCGGATGACGCCGCTGACGCCCCTGCTGCAGGTGGTGGTGCGGCCCCTGCGCCGTCAGGTGGCGGCAGAGGCGGGGCGATCAACTCGCCCGCGGATGTAACCATGATGTTAGACCGTATCATGGATTATTACGCGCGCACGGAACCCTCCAGCCCGGTGCCGATCCTGCTTGATCGCGCCAAGCGGCTGGTCAGCGCCGATTTCCTGACCATCATTGAAGACATGGCCAAAGAGGGCCTGTCCGAAGTGCGCCGCATCGGCGGTATCAAAGGCAGTGACGATTACGATTATTGACCGGTCGGGCCATGCTCGCCCCGGACAGTGAAACAGAACGGATGAAGAATTGAGGAGGCTCAGACATGGCCGGTAGTTCACAGAAATTCATAGCCCGCAATCGGGCGCCAAGGGTTCAGATCGAATATGATGTCGAACTCTACGGTGCCGAGAAGAAGGTTCAACTGCCCTTCGTGATGGGCGTAATGAGCGATCTTGCCGGCAAATCCGAGGTGGAACAGCCCGCCGTGGCCGACCGCAAATTCCTTGAGATCGATGTCGACAATTTCGATGACCGGATGAAGGCGCTGGCGCCTCGCGCTGCGTTCACCGTGCCCAACACCCTGACAGGCGAAGGCAATATGGCCGTCGATATCACCTTTGAATCGATGGATGATTTCAGCCCCGCAGCGATTGCCGCCAAAGTTGAGCCGCTGAAAGAGCTACTCGATGCCCGCACCCAGCTGTCCAACCTGATGACCTATATGGACGGCAAGACCGGGGCCGAGGACCTGATTTCCAAGATCATGCAGGACCCGAGCCTGCTCAAGACACTGGCAGCCCAGCCCAAGCCGGGCGATGACGCCGCCGAGGAGGAGTAAGAGATGGCCGAAGAAGAAGCCCAGGTCGAAGCCGCCGAAGGCGCAACCGCGTTTGGATCATCCGAATTCGAAGCGCTGCTGACCAAGGAATTCCGTCCGAAATCTGATCAGGCAAAAACCGCCGTTGAAAGCGCGGTCAAGACCCTGGCCGAGCAGGCGCTGGCCAATACCGCGCTGATCTCGGATGATGCGCTGCGCTCGATCGAAAGCATCATCGCTGAAATCGACCAGAAGCTGACCGAACAGGTCAACCTGATCCTGCACCACGAAGAATTCCAGCAGATGGAAAGCGCGTGGCGGGGTCTGCATTATCTGGTGAACAACACCGAAACCGACGAGATGCTCAAGATCCGGGTCTTGAACTGTTCCAAGAAGGACATGCACAAGACCCTGCGCAAGTTCAAAGGCACCGCCTGGGACCAGTCACCGATCTTCAAGAAGCTCTACGAAGAGGAATTCGGTCAGATGGGTGGCGAGCCTTATGGCACGCTGGTGGCGGATTATCATTTCGACCACTCCCCGCAGGATATCGAGCTGCTGGGCGAGATGTCCAAGATCGCAGCCGCAGCCCATGCACCGCTGATCACCGGTGCCAAGCCGACCCTGTTCCAGATGGACAGCTGGTCGGAACTGGCCAACCCGCGCGATCTGACCAAGATCTTCCAGACCCCAGAATATGCCGCTTGGCGGTCGCTCCGCGACAGCGAGGATTCCAAATATGTCGGTCTGGCGATGCCCCGCTTCCTGGGCCGTCTGCCCTATGGCGCCAAGACCGAACCGGTCGAGGAATTTGCCTTTGAGGAAGACACAGACGGGTCGGACAGCAGCAAATACGGCTGGGTGAACGCGGCCTATGGCATGGCGGTCAATATCAACCGGTCCTTCAAGGAATACGGCTGGTGCTCGCGTATTCGCGGCGTGGAATCGGGCGGCGCGCTGGAGAACTTGCCCGCGCATACCTTCCCGACCGATGATGGCGGCGTGGACATGAAATGCCCCACCGAGATCGCAATCTCGGACCGGCGCGAGGCGGAACTGGCCAAGAACGGCATGATGCCCCTGATCCACCGCAAGAACACCGACACGGCGGCCTTTATCGGAGCGCAGTCGCTGCACAAACCGGCGGAGTATGACGATCCGGATGCCACCGCAAACGCCAACCTGGCGGCACGGCTTCCGTATCTCTTCGCGACCTGCCGCTTTGCGCATTACCTCAAGTGCATGGTGCGCGACAAAGTCGGGTCCTTCAAAAGCCGTGACGACATGCAGTCGTGGCTGCAGGACTGGATCAACCAGTATGTCGACTTCAACGCTGACATCTCGGCTGAGTCCGAAAAGGCGCGCAAACCGCTCGCATCGGCCGAGGTTGTGGTTGAGGACGTGGAAGGAAATCCGGGCTATTATACCTCGAAATTCTTCCTGCGACCGCACTATCAGCTCGAAGGGCTTTCGGTCTCTCTGCGACTTGTTTCGAAGCTGCCATCAGAAAAAGGCGCTTAGTGAAAAAGTTCGCAGATTGGTGATTCTTTGTGAGTTATGTCTGTGTCATCGAAACGAACAACGCGGCAATGATACTTCTGCACCTCGAAGGAGACGAGAATGGAAAACGTATATATCAAAATTGACCAGATCCCTGGCGAAGCACGTGAAAAGCAACACAAGGACTGGATTGCGGTCAAATCGATCGAATGGAATGTCGAACGTACGCTAGACATGACTGACCTCGGCACCACCCAGCGCGGCTATGCCAACACCAACTTTGGCAAGATTTCGGTTACCACCGAACTTAGCAAAGCCTCGGCCAAACTGATGACCTATGTGGCCTCGGGCAAGGCGTCCAAGGAACTGGTGATCCATATGTGCCGGGCCGGTGATACCGAGAAAAAAGGCATGGAGCCCTATCTGATCTGGACCCTGCGCCACGCCATCATCGACAGCTATTCGGTGTCGGGCGGCGAAGAGCAGATCCCGGAAGAAAGCTGGACAATCGCCTATCGCGGTATCGAGATCAAATACAAGATCGCCGATTTCGACACCGGCGCGCTCAGCGACTGCAACTCGTTCCTGTGGAACCTGGAGACCGGCGACGTCAGCTAAGCCTGAACAGCTATCGGCCCTGGCAGTGCGAACTGCCCGGGCCTTTTTCGATTCTGTATTCGGGCCTGAGCGGACGAGGATTATATGACGCCGGAAGAACATCTTAAATCAGGCGACCTGACCGCCGCTCTGACCAGCCTGCAGGACAAGATCCGGGCCAATCCCGCAGACCCCGCTCTGCGGATTTTCCTGTTTCAGCTCCTGTGTGTGCTGGGGGACTGGAAACGCGCCATCACGCAGCTGAAACTCAGCGCGGAAATGGACGAACTGGCCACGATGATGGCCAAAACCTATCGCGAGGCGATCATCTGCGAGGTTTACCGCGAAAAGGTCTTCGCCGGCGAAAAGACCCCGCTGATCTTCGGCGAGCCCGAGGAATGGCTGGCCCATCTGATCGAGGCGCAGAAGCTATTTGCAGGCGGCCATACCGCCGAGGCCGCCGAGCTGCGTGCCAAGGCGTTCGATGCTGCTCCGGCGACCTCCGGAACGGTCAATGGCGAGGCGTTTGAGTGGATCGCTGACGCGGATATGCGGTTGGGTCCGGTACTGGAAGTCATTGTAAACGGGCGCTATTTCTGGCTACCCTTCTCGCAGATCGTGAAGCTGAGCTGCGAGGAACCCAGCGATCTGCGCGATGCGGTCTGGACGGCCGGCACGCTGACCGTTGCCAGCGGCGGCGAGGTCGCGGCGCTGATTCCGACCCGCTATCCCGATACGATCGCGCAAGGTGACGATGCCGCGAAACTGGCCCGCGCCACGCAATGGGTCGATGGCGGCGCCGAAACCTTCTTTGGCGTCGGTCAGCGACTGCTGGCCACCGATCAGTCGGATGTTGCGCTGCTGGATCTGCGTGAACTTGTGCTGGATGTCAGCCCGGCCGAAGAACAGGTTTCAGATGGCTGAACGGACACTGGCAGAGCGGCTTCAGCCGTCGCTGCTCGACCGGCTGACCGATGATGCGCCAGAAACGCAGAAAGAAGGACGCGACGCGAGGGTTATCGACGTGTCGCGCCTGCGCGAGATCATCCAACGCGATCTATCGATGTTGCTGAATACCACCGATCATTCCGACCTAATCGACCCCAAGAACTATCCGCACGCGGCTAAATCCGTGGTGAATTTCGGTATCCGCGAAACTTCTGGCGCGTTTTCGACGATGGAACGCGCGCGATTGATCCAGCGTTCGATCGCGGACGCGGTGGCGGTGTTTGAGCCGCGCATCGTTGACGGTTCGGTCATGGTCGAACTGCGCTCCGAAGAACGCTCGGGCGAGATGCAGATCGAATTCGACATTCGCGCCGTGATGTGGGCGCAGCCGATGCCGCTGGAACTCTACCTGCGCAGCCGGGTCGACGTGACCACCGGCGAAGTCGCCATCGAGCGGAACTGACGATGGATACCCGACTTCTCAAACATTACGAAACCGAACTGGCCTTTCTGCGCGAGATGGGTGCAGAATTTGCGCAGGCCTATCCCAAGATCGCCGCCCGTCTGGGCATGGAGGGGATCGAGGTCATCGACCCCTATGTCGAGCGGCTGCTGGAAGGCAGCGCGTTTCTGGCGGCGCGGGTGCAACTGGAACTGGACATGCAATTCCCGGCCTTCACCTCGAATCTGCTGGAGATTGTCTATCCCCATTACCTCGCGCCCACGCCGTCGATGATGATTGCCGAGCTTCAGCCGGACCCGGGCAATTCCGCGCTGGCCGAAGGCTTTGTGATCCCACGCGGATCGACGCTGCAATCGCGCCTGATGGAGGGAGAGCAGACGCCTTGCGAGTTCCGCACCGGCGCCGACGTGACCATGTGGCCGATCGAAATCAGCGAGGCGGAATATATTGACGGGCGCGGAGAACTGGTGGCCGCCGGGCTGGCGCGCGATGTAGATGCGCGAGCCGGTATCCGCCTGCGCCTGAAACGCTCGGATGGCGGGCCGCTGGCAGAACTGCCGATGGATCGCCTTGTGCTGCATCTGGACACGCAAAGCGGCAAGGCCTGGGATATCCACGAATTGCTCTGCACCCAGTGCCAGGGCCTGACCGGACGGTCAACCAACCGGCGGGCCGACTGGACACAGGTGCTGGCGGGTAGCGGGACCGAGGCAAAGGGATTTAGCCGGGACGAGGCGCTGCTACCCACCCCGCCGCAAAGCTTCGACGGCTATCGCCTGTTGCAGGAATATTTCGCGATGCCGCAGCGGTTCCTGTTTGTCGAGCTTTTCGGCCTGAACCCCGCGCTCAAACGTGCCGAGGGCGATGAGGTGGACATCTATGTCCTTCTGCGCGAAGGCACAAAGGAGGTGGCCCCGGCGGTCACGCCCGCCGCCTTCACGCTGAACGCGGTGCCCGCGATCAACCTGTTCCACCGCCGCTGCGACCGGGTGCATGTCACGACCAAGGACACCGAGCACCATATCGTGCCCAGCCGGACCGCCGGGCTGGACTACGAGATTTTCTCGATTGAGAAGGTGCGCGGCATCCGCAGCGATGAAGAAGGCGATATTGCGTTCCGCCCGTTCTATTCCGACACCGATCTGACCTCGGCCGGGGACAACCATCACGCCTATTACACAATCTCGCGCCGGATGCGGCAGCGCAACGAAAAGGAGCGGCTGCGCGGGGTGCGCACCTCTTATCTGGGCTCCGAGCTGTTCCTGACGCTGGTGGACCGGGCGCAGGCACCTTACCCGTCCGCGCTCAACCAATTGGCGGTCGAGGCGCTCTGTTCCAATCGTGACCTGCCGCTGCTGCTGTCAACCGGCGGCGACAACGTGTTCTTTCTCGCCGAAAGCGGCCCGGTCAAGGCGATCCGAACGCCCGTTACGCCCACGCGTCCGCATTCCAAGCTGGCTCAGGGGGATGCGGCATGGAAACTGATCAGCCATCTGAGCCTGAACTACCTGTCCATTGATGGTAACGAAAATAATGGCGGATCAGCGGCGTTGCGTGAATTGCTGGGCATCTATGCGCCGCTCGGCGACAGGGTGACCGAGAAACAGCTCGAAGGGATCACCGCCGTGTCCAGCCGCCCCATCGTGCGCCGGATGAGCGACGAGGTGCTGAGCACCGCAGTACGCGGACTGGAGATCACCATCGCATTTGACGAAAGCTTTTATGAGGGCACCAGCGTCTATGTTCTGGGCGCGGTGCTTGAGCGGTTCTTCCGCAAATACACAACGATAAACAGCTTCACCGAAACGGTGCTGACAACCGACAGACGAGGAGAAATAGCCAGATGGAGACCGGCGACCGGCCTCGGCCGGATCATCTGAGCCTGCTGGCAGAGCTTGCGAAACACCCTGAGAAACATCATGTTTTTCAGGCGCTGCGCATATTGGAGGCGCATTATCACGATGCGCCGCGCCTGGGCGAGTCACGCCGCCCGCGCGAAGACAAAGTGCGCCTGACCCAGGATGTGAGTCTGGCCTTTCCGCCTTCGACCATCACTGGGTACACGCCTGCGACGGGATCAAGACCCGCCAAGCTCAGCAATCACTGGTTCGGCTTTTTCGGCCCGCAAGGGCCGCTGCCACTCCATCTGAGCGAATTTGCCCGCGACCGGCTGCGCAACCACCGCGACCCCACCTTCGTGGCTTTCGCCGACATGCTCACCCATCGGCTTATGGGGCTGCTCTATCGCGCCTGGGCAGCGGCCCGGCCTGCGCCCAGCTTTGACCGGGGCGACGACCCGTTCGAACAGCGCGTCGCAGCGCTGGCCGGGTTCAAGGGCAAAGGCAGTGCAGACCGCGATGCGATGCCCGACCGGACGCGCCGGTTTTTTGCCGGCCATCTGTCCTCGGGACCAAAAACCGCCGAAGGTCTGGTAGCGATGCTGTCGCAGTTCTTCCATGTCCCGGTCAGCCTGCAGGACTTCGTGGGGTCGTGGCTGGAACTGGAACCGGATGACACATGGCAATTGGGCGGTATGGTGGGTCTGGGACATGACACCAGCATCGGCAACCGGGTCTGGTCGCGCTCGGCCAAGTTCCGCATCCGCATAGGGCCGCTCTCGCTGGAAGACTACGAACGCCTGCTGCCGGGCGGGGTTTCGCAGGAGCGGCTGGAAAGCCTGGTGAGGACCCATGTGGGCGACGCTCTGGATTGGGAGGTCAATCTGGTGCTGGCCGGAGACGAGGTGCCCCGCGCATCATTGGGCGGGACAACGCGTTTAGGGCACACAAGTTGGGTGCGCACACGGGATGAGGGCGATGCAGAGAGGCCGGATGCCGAGGATCTGATCCTCTACCCGACCTATTCCGCCGCTTGAAACACAAGATTTGAGACGGGTTTTGAAAGACAAGCCGACAGGGACGAAAGGATATCAAAATGACTGAGATCAACCGCGTGGCGCTGTTCGGCAAGCTGAACAAACTGGGCTATCAGGCCATCGAAGGGGCAACCGTTTTCTGCAAGATGCGGGGCAATCCCTATGTGGAAATCCAGCACTGGCTGCACCAGATTCTGAACGGGCAGGACAGCGACATTCACCGCATCATCCAGCATTATGATCTGGACCCGGGCAAGATCGCCACGGAGCTGACCCGCTCGCTGGATATGCTGCCGCGCGGGGCCTCGACCATCTCGGATCTGTCCGATCATCTGATGGATTCCATGGAACGCGGCTGGGTCTGGGGCTCGCTGCTCTATTCCGACAGCAAGGTGCGGACTGGCTATCTGATTTTGGGCATGCTGAAAACGCCCGCCCTGCGCAACATCCTGCAGACCATGTCGCCGGAACTGGGCTCGATTGGCGCTGATGATCTGGCCGATAACTTCAACGCGGCCACCGATGGTTCGCCCGAGGACAGCTTGGGCGCGCAGGATGGCTCTCAGGTCGGCGGCGGGGCCGAACCCGGTGAGGCAAGCGGTTCCATGGCACCCGGTGCAATGGGTAAGGGCGAGGCGCTGGAGCAGTTCTGCACCGACCTCACCGAACAGGCGCGCAATGGCGAGATCGACCCGATCGTGGGCCGCGACGAGGAAATCCGCCAGATCGTGGATGTGCTGATGCGCCGCCGCCAGAACAACCCGATCCTGACCGGTGAAGCGGGCGTTGGTAAGACGGCAGTGGTTGAAGGCTTCGCTTTGCGTATTGCGCGCGGCGATGTGCCCCCGGCGCTGAAGGATGTGCGCCTGCTCGTGCTGGATGTGGGCCTGTTGCAGGCCGGTGCGTCCATGAAGGGCGAGTTCGAGAACCGCCTGCGCCAGGTGATCGACGAGGTACAGGCCAGCCCGACCCCCATCGTGATGTTTGTCGATGAAACCCACACACTTGTGGGGGCAGGGGGCGCAGCTGGCACCGGTGATGCTGCCAACCTGCTGAAACCGGCGCTGGCGCGCGGCACGCTGCGCACCATCGGTGCGACCACCTGGGCCGAATACAAGAAGTATATCGAAAAAGACCCCGCCCTGACCCGCCGTTTCCAGGTGGTGCAGGTCGATGAACCGGACATTCCCAAGGCCGTGCTGATGATGCGCGGCATTGCGTCGATGCTGGAAGGACATCATCGCGTGCAGGTTCTGGATGAAGGGATTGAGGCGGCGGTGACGCTCTCGGCGCGCTACATCCCTGCACGGCAATTGCCCGATAAATCAGTGAGCCTGCTCGACACCGCCTGCGCTCGTGTCGCCGTTAGTCAGCACGCGGTTCCGGCCGAGGTGGATGACAGTCGCCGCCGGATTGAGGCGCTTACAACGGAACTCGAAATCATCGGACGCGATGAAACCGCAGGCTATGACGTGGCCGACCGGCGCGAAGCGGTGACAGCCGCAAAAGAGGCCGAAGAGGAACGCTTGACCGGTCTGACCGAGCGCTGGGAGGCGGAAAAGGCGGTGGTGGAATCCATTCTCGATCTGCGCGCCAAGCTGCGCGAGGGCGGGCAGGAGGTCGAAGGCACCGGCACAGCGGAAGGCGCTGCCGCCACCGAAGAGGCCGAGACAACCGATCTAGTGCCGGATATCGACGGCGAGTCCCAGAAGATCGACCGAGATGCCTTGATGGCGGAGCTCAAGGAAAAGAATGCCGAGCTGGAAGCGCTCCAGGGCGACAGCCCGTTGATCCTGCCCATCGTCGACCATCAGGCGGTGGCGAGCGTCGTGGGCGACTGGACCGGCATCCCGGTGGGCCGCATGGTCAAGGACGAGATCGAGACGATCCTGACCCTCGAAGAGCATCTGTCCAAGCGGGTGATCGGACAGGATCACGCGATGAAGATGATCGCCAAGCGCATCCAGACCAGCCGGGCGGGGCTGGACAATCCCTCCAAACCCATCGGTGTGTTCATGCTGGCGGGCACGTCTGGTGTGGGTAAAACCGAAACGGCGCTGGCGCTGGCCGAGGTGCTTTATGGTGGGGAACAGAACGTCATCACCATCAACATGTCCGAATATCAGGAGGCGCATACCGTCAGCAGCCTGAAAGGCGCGCCTCCGGGCTATGTCGGCTATGGTGAGGGCGGCGTGTTGACCGAAGCGGTGCGGCGCAAGCCCTATTCTGTGGTGCTACTGGATGAGGTCGAAAAGGCACACCCGGATGTGCATGAGATCTTCTTCCAGGTGTTCGACAAGGGCGTGATGGAGGATGGCGAGGGCCGGGTGATCGACTTCAAGAACACGCTGATCCTGCTGACCTCGAATGTCGGCACCGAAATGATCATGGACATGTGTGCTGATCCCGACCTGATGCCCGACCCCGAGGGGCTGGCCAAATCGCTGCGCGACCCGATGCTCAAGGTTTTCCCGCCCGCGCTTTTGGGTCGTCTGGTGACGATCCCGTACTATCCGCTCAGCCCGCATATGATCGCCGAGATCACCAAGCTGCAGCTGGGCCGGATTAAGAAACGCGTGCAAGAGGCCCATGGCGTGCCGTTCGAATATTCCGATGCGGTGGTCGAAGAAATCGTCAACCGGTGCCAGGAACTCGACAGCGGCGGGCGGATGATCGACGCCATCGTCACCAACACGATGCTGCCCGACATTTCAGCCGAATTCCTCAAACGCATGATGGAAGGGCATGATATATCTAAGGTTGTGATAGATGTCACAGACGGAGAGTTCACTTACGGATTTGACTAAGGCACCAGACGCCGCGGTGGGCGGTGTCCTATTCAAGGGAGTTGTGACTGATGAAAAAAGGAATGACACCGCAGCTGGACTATAAATGGTGGTCCAAGAACAAACCGACCTTTCTGGGTAAGACCGGACTTGGCGATGCGCTGAAAGATTATGCGATCGCCATGGACAAGTTCGAGTATGACAACGCGCGCAAGGCTCTGGTTGTGGTCAAGAAAAAGGTCGAAGTCGCCACCAAGAAATGCAGCGACAGGACCCAGAAGACGACCAAGGATGTGCTGAGCAAATACGACCCCGTCATCAAGAAGGCCGATGACGATCTGAAAAAGAAGATCGCGGACGAGCAGAAGAAGGCCGCGGCCGCTCCGGCTGCGGTTCCGGCGCAGAAGATGGGCAAGGATGTGGTCATCTGGAAGCGCGATATCGGCAAGGAGGTCTTCAAGAAGATCAAGCTGCAATGGATCGATGGGATCGACGGTTTCCTGCTTGAACAGAAGCTGAATGACGACATTCTCGATGTGTTCGAGAAAGAAGGCGACTATGTCACGCCGCAGCAGATCGTCGATGATTCCGAGGCGATCGGCCAAATGGTGATCGCCGAAATCGTCAAGGATCTCAAACAGATCGACGGGCTGATCCAGTCTGGCAAATTGACCGACACCAAAAAGGTCGAGGCGGCGCTGTTGAAAGCGCTGAAGTCCAAGATGGATGTGGCTAAGGGCAAGCTGGAAAAACTGCCCGAGGCGCGCTGGAAGAAGTTCAAGGCACAGAAAAAGCAATATACCAAGTACAAGATCAAGACGGGCGTCAAGCTGACCACCGGGACCTTCGGCATCGTGGCGGGTCTTGGCGGGCTTGGGCTGGGCGTTGCCGCAGCAGCGGGGGCAGTGCCCACGATGGGCGGCTCGCTGGCGCTGGCGATTCCCGGTCTTATTGCGGGTCTTGCCGGAACATTGCGGTCCTGTGCGGCGATGACCAAGCAGCTTGTCGATCTCAACCGCAGTGCCGAGAAAGTCGAGAAGGTGCTAAAAAGTGACCTTGAAACGCTGCAGACCCGCTACAAGAGCGCGGTCAAGAAAGTTGCCGCTGAAACCGGGGCGACGACACTCAAAGGCTTGCTTGGAACGGATGCGCCGTTTCTGGCCACCATTCCGAAATGCAGCGACAATATCGAACTTCTCGGCAACAAAACCGCCGGTATCGCGGTTGCATCGCGCAAGCTGTCCAAATCGATCCTCAAGGCCATGAAAGAGACCGAGGATTTGGAAAAGCAACTCAAAGGTGTCAAGGCCGCCAAGGTGCGCAAGGCGTATGACAAGCTGGTCAAAACCCGCGCGGCACTGTCCAAGGCCCTGGACAAATGCTCAGATCTCGGGGCGCGGATGACCAAGCTCGAAAAGAGCATTCCGAAGCTCAAACAGATGGTGAAAGTGCTTGAGGACAAGAACACCGATTTCAACAAATATTTCGACAAGGTGTTCCCCACGGTTGTCAGCCTGGCGTTGACCGGCGTGGGCTTTGGCACGGGTGCCGCCGATTCTAGCTCAGTTGCGGATTGGGTCAGCACCGGGGTCGGCCTGGTCGCCGACTTGGGTCTTGAAGCCGCCGATTTCGCCGCCGAGAAAATCTGATGCTATACAGCTCACCTAAGGAGGTGTCTGACTTTTAAAGAACCACCAGCGCATCCGATCGCATAACGAAGCGGCACCGGATGCGCCCTAAGCTCTGTTCCATGTACATGTGACCCTGGGTAACTTTTTCACCGCTCTGAAAACAAATTCACAGATGCAACTCACAACTGCGTGTTTGTTTAGGGCACCACCACTTACACATAGGGGATAACACAATGGTCAAGCACGTTGTCATGGACATGAAAAATGTCCCGATCAACAAAACCGGTCTGGAGATGGTCGATCCACCCAAACTGTCTTACAAGGTTGTCGTGGAACTGGACAAGAAGATGGAGAAAGGAGTCGAAAAAGACCCGCTTCTGCAACAGGAATTCCAAGCCGCCGCAAGCGAGGTTCTGGATCAGACCAAGGCCACCATCGAACAGAAATGCAAGGTCTTCGACAAGCTGTTCGTTGGCATGGCCAACAAGGGCGCGTCCGACAAGGACATGGAAAAGCAGCTTAAAGGGCTGAACAACGCCATCAAGCAGGACATGGCTGTCGCTCAGAAAGCTGGTGAGCTGGCCGCACAAAAAGCCTGGACCAAGCTGCAGGCCAAAAAGAAAGAATGGAAAAAGTTCAAGATCAAGGTCGGCGTCTCGATTGCGGGGACGGTTGCCGGTCTGGCAGTATCGATTGCGGCCATGGCGACCTCACCGTTTTCGGGTGGCGCAGGTGCGGCTTTTGGCATTCTGGGCTTGATCAAGTCGGGCGTGTCGCTGGCCAAGGATATCGGCAAGCTGGCCACCGACATTGACACGGCCAAAAAGCATCTGGTCGTTGAACTGAAGGTTGTCGAGAAGGCGGCCCAGAACAAAGGGCTCTATGCCGCCAACGAGGTCACGGCCGCCGTGCTGAACGAGTTTATCGGCATCGCCCAGCCCTCGATCAAGACGGTGGATGACGCGGCCGAGACGCTGAAGGCGAAATATGCCCAGATGGTCGTCAAGGTGCATGATCTGTCCAAGACACTGAACAAGATCCTCAAGGAGCAGGACAAGCTGAAGGCGCAGTTCATGAAAGAGGTGGGCAACAAGCTGAAAAAGCACCCCGTCAAGGACAAGAAGGCGCAGCTGACCATGATCAGCAAGGCGCTCGATACGGCGTTGACCGACAACTACAAGGCGGTCGATAGCGGGATCACCAAGGTGCAGCTGATGTATGCCGATACCCGCAAATGGGCCAATACGATCAAGGACCTGATGAAGCGCGTGAGCCAGTTGGCGCTGAAGGACCCCAAGGGTCTCAAGGTGTTCCGCGAGGCGCTGAAATTTGCCGCTCTGGCCACCGCGCCGATCGACGGCAACTCGATCGCGACCGGGGCCAAGGACCTGGCGCTGGGTGTTGGCGGTGCGGCGGGCGGATACGCCTATGACAAGATCACCAGCAAAGCGCTCGACGGCACCGTATTCGACGCGGCCTGATGAAAGAAAAACCCAAAAGGGTACGGAATAGAAAACGGAATAGAAAATGGCCAAGACCAACACAGTTAAGCACAAGTTCGGCGTCGTCGATCTGGTTCGCAAGAAACCCAAGCTGCAATTCATCGAACTGCCCAAGTACAAGGTCGATGTCGTCTTTGAAGTCACGACGACCGGCAAGCTGAAAAAGCCCGATCCCTGTCCGTCAACGGCGCTGAAGCGCCTCGAAGCGGCCGGGATGAAGGAGCTTGAGCGCTATGAAAAAGTCATCACCGAAGAAGCGGTCAAGCTTGACGCCAAGGTCGGCGAAATCCTTAAGAAAACCCCGGGCGCAAAAGGCCGGGCCGAAGCCGAAAAACTGATCCAGGGCACCAACCAGTCGATCAAGAACGCCATGGCCTCGGCCGAGGCTGCGGCGCAGGTTGCGATCCAGAAGCGGCTCAAGGAAGAGGCTAACAAGGACAAACTGCTGGTTGAGGCGCGGGCCAAGACCACGCTCAAGGTTACGATGGGGGTGATCAAGATCGGTACCGCCGTCACCCGGCTGGTGGCCTCTTCCGGGGGAGACGTTCTGGCCTACAAGACCATTGCCAAACAGATGTACAATCTGGGCAAGGAAATTCAGCAGCAACGCAAGGGGGAAGAAAAGCTGCGCAAGGATCTCGAAAGCGCGATCCAGAAATACATCACCCTGCGTGGCACCACGATCATGCAGGCAGCCAAGCGTCACGGATTGACCGACACCTCGGGTCTCGACATCAAGAAGCCTTTGGAGTCCATCAATAAAATGGCCGACAAGATCATTGATGCCGGACTGGAGGTGACCAAGGGCAAGGATGCCAAACAGCTGCGCAAAGAGATCCTGGATTTCACCATCAAGGGCATCAACTCCTACAACAAGGATGCTGACAGCAAGCGCCAGAAATACCGCGAAAACACCACCAAGGCCCGCCAGGAGGTCGACAAATACGGTGCCAAGGCGGATGAGCTGATGAAGGTCGCCCGCGCGCAATCCGCCCCCAAAGGCAAGGTCAACGCGATGGGCATCAAGCTGGGCGCCGAGGCGATGGCCTCGAAACGGTATGCCAGCTCTTTGGCGGCGGTTCTGGAGGAGCGCGAGAAATTCCTCAAAGAGATGCAATCGCTGATGGAAGCCAACGGTTTGAAAGTCGATGACACAACGATTTACAACAAGCTGAAGGCACTCGACAAAAAAACCGCCCTAAAGGAAACCGCAGCCATGGTGACAAGCGTCTCAGGCATCTACAAACTGGTGGATGAGATCAGCGATCTTGCCGCCTGACGGCACATGACCCTATCACCGGGCACGGCGTTGAGGCCGTGCCCGATGCATTCAAGACCTGCAAAGGAACGATTCGATGGACAGCAGCAGCGCAGACGGTGCCATGACATTGCAAGAGCGCGCGCGCGAGTTCATCGAGCGGCCGGGCGTTCAGAACGCCATTCTTGGCGTCATTATCGTCAACGCGATCACGCTGGGCCTGTCCACCTCGGCGGCGGTGCAGGCGCAGGTGGGCGATCTGCTGGCGGTGTTCGACCGGGTGGTGCTGGGCATCTTCGTGATCGAGCTTCTGATCAAGTTCTACGCCTATCGGCTGCGCTTCTTCACCAATGCCTGGAACGTCTTTGACTTGATCGTCGTTGGCCTCGGCCTGCTGCCGGATCGCGACGGTCTGTCGGCGCTGAGGGGGCTGCGGGTCATCCGGGCAATGCGGCTGCTTTCCGTCATCCCGCAGATGCGAGCGGTGGTGCAGGCGCTCTTGGATGCGCTGCCCGGAATGGGCGCGGTGATCATCATGATCTCGATCGTGTTCTACGTCTTTGCCGTCATGGCCACATTGATGTATGGCCCGGGCTTTGACGAGTGGTTCGGCACGCTGGGCCGATCGCTTTATTCGCTGTTCCAGATCATGACCCTGGAAAGCTGGTCGATGGGCATCGTCCGACCGGTGATGGAGGAATATCCGACCGCCTGGGCCTTCTTCGTGCCGTTCATCGTTATCACCGCTTTTTCGGTTCTGAACCTCTTCATCGGTTTGCTTGTCAACACGATGCAATCGGCGGTGGAGGACGAGTCCGAGATGGAGTTCGAAAAGCTGCGCGAGCTGGTGCGTTCCGAGACCGATGTGGTGGATGAGCATGTGCTCGCCCTGCATGAGGAGCTGCGTGCGCTGCGCAAGGAAGTCGCCGAGTTGAAAGGCGCGCGCGATGGCTAACAGCTCGCAGAAATTCATCGCCCGCAATCGCGCGCCTCGGGTTCAGATCGAATATGATGTGGAGCTTTACGGCGCCGAAAAGAAGGTACAATTGCCCTTCGTTATGGGGGTAATGAGCGATCTGGCGGGCAAGTCCGAGGTGGCGCAGCCATCGATTGAGGATCGCAAGTTTCTGGAGATCGACGTCGACAATTTCGACAGCCGGATGAAGGCGATGGCCCCGCGCGTCGAGTTCACCGTGCCCAACACGATGACCGGCGAGGGCAATCTGCCGGTCGATCTGACCTTTGAGAAGATGAGCGATTTCAACCCTGCCGCCATCGCCGCCAAGATCGAACCGCTGCGCGCCCTGCTCGAAGCACGCACCCAGCTCGACAATCTGATGGCCTATATGGATGGCAAGACCGGGGCCGAGACGCTGATCGAAAAGATCCTCGCCGATCCGTCCCTGCTGTCAGCCGTGGCCGCCTCCGAACCCTCGGGCGACACTCAATCCGCGCTCGATTCCTTGCGCGATGCGGAGATTGCCGAAACGCCGGCGGATGACGGCAGCGACGTTCTGGATGCCCTGCGCGCCGCCGCCCCCGAAGATGCGCCCGAGGATACATCGGTCTCAGACGCGCTCGCTTCGATCCCCGAGACCGAAGCGCCCGTTGAGGAAGACACATCTGCTGATGTCCTGTCCGGGCTTGCCGCCAACGCCCCGGAAGAGGCGGCAGAGGACACATCGGTCACAGATGCGCTGACCTCGCTTCCCGAAACCGAACAGGTGCAGGACGAAGATACCTCTGACGATGTTCTGAGCGGGCTTGCCGCCGCCGCGCCCGAAGAAGCAGATGAAGACACCTCCGTCGCTGATGCACTGGCCTCCATCCCGGAGGCCGAAGCGGTGGCGGAACCGGACGAGTCTGCCGATGTACTGAATGATCTGGCGGCGCGCCAGCCTGATGAGATCGAAGAAGATACCAGCGTCACAGATGCCCTCGCCTCGCTGCCCGAAGCCGAACAGACGGTCGAGGAAGATACCTCCGGCGAGGTTCTGAGCGGGTTGGCGGCCACCGCCCCCGAGGACGCGCCGGAAGACAACGCTGTTGAGGACGCTCTGGCTTCGATCCCGGAGGTGGAGGCAGAGGTCGAAACCGATAGCTCTGAGGACGTGCTGAATGACCTGGCCGCGAGCGCGCCGGAGGCGATTGCCGAGGATACCGGTATCAGTGATGCGCTGGCCTCCTTACCGGAAGCCGAACAAGCGGTCGACGAGGATACATCCGCTGACGTTCTCAGCGGGCTAGCAGAAAGCGCGCCGGAGGATGTCGAGGAAGACAACTCCGTCGCCGATGCGCTCGCCTCGATCCCGGAGGTGGAGGCCGAGATCGAAACCGATAGCCCTGACAGCGTGCTGGGTGATCTGGCCGCGAACGCACCGGAGGCGGTCGCTGAGGATTCCAATATCAGCGATGCACTGGCCTCCTTGCCGGAAGCCGAACAAGCGGTTGACGAGGATACATCCGCTGACGTCCTTAGTGGGCTAGCCGAACATGCGCCAGAGGAAGTCGAGGAAGACAGCTACGTCGCCGATGCACTCGCCTCGATCCCCGAAACCGACGAGGCGGCAGAACAGGACAGCTCGGGCGATATTCTGGACGGGCTCGCCGCCGCCGCGCCGGAGGAAGAGGCCGAAGACTCGCAAGTTTCGGATGCGCTCGCGTCGCTCCCCGAGGCTGAAACAGCTTCGGGCGAGGATGACGGCGCCGATGTGCTGAGCGGTCTGGCCACGGGTGTTCCCGATGAAGCAGAGGAGGAGGACGCGGTTTCCGATGCCCTGGCCTCTCTGCCCGACGCCGAACCAGAAACCGAAGACGACTCAGCGGTCGCCGATGCCCTCGCCTCGATCCCAGAGACCGAAGCGCCTCAGGAGGCCGACCCGACAACGGGTGTACTGGGGGAGCTGGCGGCGGCGGCACCCGGCGATCTGGTCGGGATTGATACAAGCGTCAGCGACGCGCTCGCTTCAGTGCCTGATACCGAGGAAGCGGCGGAAGAGGACGCCACCTCGGACATTCTCGATGAATTGGCCGAGGCTGCGCCGGCCGAAGACTCCTCAGAGGATGATCTGGACGACCTGCTTGCCGACCTCTCCGGCGCGGCTCCGGTGGACGAGGAAGACACCGCGCTTGAGGATGCCCTCTCATCCCTGCCGGACACGCCCGACGAGGTGGTCGATAAGGGTGATGAAGGTATTCTGGATGATCTGGCCGCCTCTGCCCCCAATGGGGAGCCCGAAAGAGACGATCTGGACGAATTGCTCGCCGATCTCTCCGACGCCGCCACGGAAGAAGAGGACGATACCGCCCTAGACGATGCGCTCTCGTCTCTGCCGGACACGCCCGAAGAGGAAGCCTATGAGGGCGATGCGGGTGTTCTGGATGATCTCGCCACCTCTGTTCCCGATGAGGAACCCGAAAGCGACGACCTGGACGAATTGCTCGCCGATCTCTCCGATGCCGCCCCAGAGGACCAGGAAGCTACCGCCCTTGACGATGCGCTCTCGTCCCTGCCGGACACGCTCGACGAGGAAGCCGATGAGGGTGATGCGGATATTTTGAGCGATCTGGCAGAGGCGGCGCCGGTCGAGGATGAAGAAAACGAAGATCTGGACGCGCTGCTGGCCGATCTTGCCGATGAGGGACCCGAGGAAGCGGAAGACGACCTGTTGGAGGAGGCCTTGTCCTCCTTGCCCGAGACGGATGACAGCGACGAAGACGATGGCATCGATGACGTGCTGAGCGACCTTGCCACGGACGCCCCGGAAGAGGCCCCGGAGGAGGATGACCTCGACGCGCTATTGGCTGACATGGCTGAAGACCTGCCAGAGGAGGAGGAAAACACCAGCGTTGAGGATGCGCTGGAGGGTTTGCCGGACCTCGATGTCACCGAAGAAGATAGTGATGACGGTGATCTTGATGCGTTGTTGGCCGATCTGGCCGATGACACGCCCGAACAGTCCGAGGAGCCAGACAGCACAGGCGACATCCTGACCGAACTGGCGGAGGCCGACACGCCTGACGAAAACGCAGACTCGGAGCTTTCGGAGGTTCTGGACGGGTTGGAAAGCCCTGAGAGTGAAGACGCGGACGATACCGATCTCGATGCTCTTCTGGCGGGCCTGCCCGATGAGGCAGAACCTGATGCGGGAGCGGAGAGTGGCGCGGATGACCTCGATGCCTTGCTGGCCGATCTTGGCGAGGATGAACCCGAAAGCGACGGCGAAGCGGAGGATGATCTCGATGCGCTGCTGTCGAATCTGTCCGACGAGGAGGACACTGACACGACAGCAGAAAGTGGCGATGACGACCTCGACGCGTTGTTGTCGGATCTGTCCGATGACAATGATGATGGCGAGACCGACAGCGATGACCTGGACGATCTGCTCGCCGATCTGGATGCCTCGGATATTGGAGAGGTGAACCCGGAAGATGATGCGGATAGCGGCGCGGTGGATGATCTGCTGGCCGAAATTGACGCCTCGGATGTCGGGGCGGCGGATGATCTTGACGCGCTGCTGGCCGATTTGGGGGATGACGAGGAAACCCAGGCCTCCGAGGTTGAGGAGGAGACCGAGGATGACGACCTCGACGCCTTGCTGAATGATCTGTCGGATATGGGCGATGCGGTGGCCGAGGCCGGAGAGGAAGAGGCCGATACCGATCTGGACGCGCTGCTGGCCGATCTGGACGGTGACGACAGCGGCGATGAACTGGACGATCTGATGGCCGGGCTGGACGCCGAAGAGGACGAGGATGAGGCCGACGGGCTGGACGATCTGGATGCCCTGCTGGCCGATTTAGATACCGACGATACATCCGACGAGGCCGCAGAGGCGGATGATGGCGACCTCGATGCCTTGCTCGCTGATCTGGAAAGCGATGAACCCGCGGATCTGGACGCTTTGTTGAGTGATGATGATGCGGAAGGCGGCGATGACGATCTGGATGCCCTACTGGCGGGGCTTGATGACGATACGGAAAGCGCGGAAACCGAAACCCAAGCCGAGGCCGAAACTGAGATGAGCGATGATCCCGAACTGGCCTTTGGCACGATCAGCGCTGATCGGCCCGAACCGCAGAAGCTTGAGCGCAAGCGGTTCCGGATCGCGATGTTCGGCGATTTCTCGGGCCGCTCGGCGCGCGGGCTGGTTGAAACCGGCGACGATCTGGCCAGCCGCAAGGCAACGCTGCTGGACCCCGATACGGTAGAGGAGATCATTGAGGGATTCGCGACGAAACTTGTCCTGCCCATCGGCAAAGACGGGGCGGGGATCGAGGTGGAGCTGAAAGAGCTCGACGACCTGCATCCTGACGAACTTTACGAAAAGGTTGACCTGTTCGAAGGGCTCGCCAGTCTGAAAAGCCAGTTGAGCGCGGGGGCGACCGCCGAAAACGCGGCAAAACAGCTGATCGGCTGGGGCGAGGAATTTGGTCAGGCGGTGGTGCCGCCGCGCAGGACCTCCTCGGGCAATACCGTGCGCGCCGATCTGAAGCTGAGCGATTTCCAGAAGCTGATCGGTGATACCGGTGGCGAACTGGCGCAGGCCTCGCCTCTGGACGATCTGCTCAAACGTATCGTTGGCCCGCATATCCGCAAGCTGCCCGACGCTGACACTGCCGCCATGCAAAAGGCTGTAGATGAGGCTTTGAGTGCAGCAATGCGGATGGTGCTGCACCACCCGGAATTCCAGTCGATCGAGGCGCAATGGCGCAGTCTGGACCTGATCGCGCGCAGCGTCGAGACCGATGATACGCTGGAAATCATGCTTTATGATGTCAGCGCTGAGGAAATCGCCGCTGACCTGGCCGCCGAAGAGGATCTGGCCAAGACCGGCCTAGTGCGTTTGTTGACCGAAGAACCGCTGGACGAGGAAAACGGGCGCGGCGGCTATTCCGCCCTGATCGGTATGTACACCTTTGAGGAAACGCCGCCTCATGCGGAAATCCTGGGCCGCATCGCCCGGGTTGCAGCACATGTGGATGCGCCTTTCTTCTCGGCGATCACGCCGTCTTATCTGGATGTGGCCAAGAAGGACCGACACCCATTGGTGGCCGAGGCCTGGGATACACTGCGCGCGATGCCCGAAGCAGGGCATCTGGGGCTGGCCTCGCCCCGCTTCCTGCTGCGGCGGCCCTATGGGGCCAAGTCTGAGCCTATCTATGAGTTCGACTTCGAGGAATTCACCATCGCTGAAGGGCTGCGCGGCATGCTCTGGGCCAACCCGGTGGTGCTGGTGACGATCCTGCTGGCGCAATCCTTCCGCAAGAATGGCCGCTCGATGGGACTGGGCAGCGTGATGTCGCTGGGGGGCATGCCGTTTCATTATGTCAACGACCGCTATGGCGATCAGGTGGCCTTGCCCTGCACCGAGCGCAACCTGACCATGGCGCAACATGAACAGACGGTGCAGCGCGGCTATATGCCGATCCTGTCGCCCAAGGGGCGCGACGAGATCCGGCTGGGCACGTTCAACGCGCTAGCGGGTAACGAAGTATTGGGGCCATGGACAGGCGTTCCGGCGCCTGAACCGTCGCCACCGCAACCCGAACCGCCTGCGGCGGATGAGGAAAGCGATGACGGGGACGATCTGGACCTCGACATGGATTTCGGCGGGGATGATGACGACGACAGCGGGGATGACGATCTGGACGCGCTGCTGGCCGGGTTCGGCGATGACAGCGACGACGATGACGATTCAGACGGGGATGATGACGAAATGGATGCGGAACTTGCCGCGCTGCTGGCGGACCTGTGATGCCGCCTGCAGAGGAAAAAGGAATTAACTGATGCCTCCTAAGATGCATGAAAAACAGGTGCTTTGGCAGACAAACACCTTTGGTCTCAAGCCAGTGGTGGTCGAGGGGAAAAGCGTCGATCCGCTGGTCATCCGGCGCGCCATCGTCAAGGAGGGCCTGAGTCAGCTCACCGAAATATCGGTCGAGTTCCTGTCGCGCGACGTCAAGGTCAAGCTGGAGGATATGCTGGGCAAGATCATGACGGTCCATATGCAGACCGGCGAGGGCAAAGAGAGGCTGTTCACCGGCACCGTGGTTTCGGTCGAGCGGCTGGCCTATCGCGATGGCTACCTGCAATTGCTGGCCGAGTTGCGCCCGTGGTTCTGGATGCTGACCAAGACAACCGATTGCCGCATCTTCCAGGAAATGAAAGCCGATGAGATCATCAAGAAGGTCTTCGACGACCTGGGTTTCTCGGATTACAAATTCAACATTCGCGGCACACTGCCCAAGCGCGACTACTGCGTGCAATATCGCGAAACCGATTATGATTTCGTCTGCCGCCTCGCCGAAGAAGAAGGAATCTATTTCTATTTCGACCACAGCGATGCCGACAAGAAATACGAAAAACTTGTCCTGACCGATGACAAGGGCACGCATTCCAGCATCAAAGAGAATTCCGACCTCGAATTCTGGCCCGCGGATGATGGCAAGCAGCGCACTGATGAGCGCGTGACCGAATGGGGTTATGGCGAGGCGGTGGTCTCGGGCAATGTTGTGCTGCGCGATTTCGACTTTCTGAAGCCGCAACCGGAAACCTATGAAATCCGTGAAAAAAGCACTCTTAAACCCAAGCATTCGCACAAGGATTACGAGGTCTTCGACTATCCCGGTCACTACTATTCCGACAAGAACCTCGGTAAGAAGCGCGCGCAGGTGCGGATGGAGATCGAAGAGCTTGAGCATCAGGACCTGCGCGGTCGGGCGACGGTGCGCACCATGGCCACTGGCGAGAAGTTCAAGCTGACCGAACATGACGATGACGCGATGAATATCGAGTATCTGACCACCAGCGCGACGCATTACCTGCAGACCACATCGGGCTACGAATTCGTCAAGCGCGAGACCGATCTGGACACCGGGGCGCTGGAATTCGAAGAGGACAACAAGGATCTCTACCGCGTCGATTTCACCGTTATTCCGGCCACGGTTCAGTATCGCGCGCCGATGAACACGCCCTGGCCGGAGATTCCGGGGCTGCACACGGCAATTGTGACCGGGTCCAGTGGCGAGGAGATTTACACCGACGAACATGGCCGGATCAAAGTGCAGTTCCACTGGGACCGCGAAGGCAAGAAGGATGACAAGACCACCTGCTGGATCAGGGTCGCGACGCCGTGGTCGGGCAGCGGTTGGGGCATGGTCCACATTCCGCGCGTCGGTCAGGAAGTGGTGGTCCAGTTCGAAGAGGGCGACCCGGACAGGCCGATCTGTACCGGAATGCTCTATAACAAGGACACCAAGCATCCCTGGAAGCTGCCTGACAACAAGACCCAATCGGGGATTAAAACGAACAGCTCGAAAGGTGGCAAAGGTTACAATGAGCTGATGTTCGAGGACAAGAAAGACGAGGAGCTGGTCCGTTTCGTCGCCGAGAAGGATTACGAGCAGAATGTCCTGAACAACGCGACGATTAAGGTCGGGGACAAAAAGCAGGACCCCGGCAACATGGCCTTGACCGTCCACAACGATCTGACCGAGACGGTCAGCGAGGGCAACATGGCCACCACGGTCAGCAAGGGCAACCAAACCATCGATGTAGACAAGGGCAATCAGACAACTACCGTCAAGATGGGCAATATCCAGGTCGATGCCAAGGCCGGCAAGATCACCATGACCGCCGCTCAATCGATCGAGCTGAAAGTGGCCGGGTCCTCGGTCAAGATCGATCCCAAGGGCGTGACCATCAAAGGACCGATGATCGCCGTTACGGGCGATGCGAAATGTGATGTGAAAAGCCCACTCACCACCGTCGAGGGCAGCGGCGTGCTGACCCTCAAGGGCGGCGTAGTGATGATCAACTGATGGGGGCCGTCATGACAGAACGTTTTGAAAAAATGACGAAAATCCCGGCCCTCCCCACTGCGCGGATGCTGGCCGACGTCAATACGAAACTCAGCCTGAAACTGGACGCGCCGGCCAGCGCGCCCACCGATGCGGTGCTGGCCGAGCTGGACGCCAAGGGCAAGCCCATCGACATGCTGCGCGTGTTGTCCATCGCCCTGCCACCGCGCGAACGGGTCTGGTGGGCCTGTCTCGCGGCGCGAGATTTCGTGGGCCCGGCGCCTGACAATAACACCCCCTCGCTTGAGGCTGCCGAGGCCTGGGTGTTTCGCCCAAGCCCCGAAAATCGCGAAAAGCTGATGCAGGCGATTGACATGGCCGAGCCGGACGACGAAACCGTCAAATGCGCCCTGAGCGCGATCTATGCCGAAGGCTCGCTGGGGCCGGGCGATCTGGACGAGCACCCGGCGCCGCCCGGCGGCTCGGAAGTGATGGCCTTTGCGGTAAATGTGATTGCATTGGACGCGTATGAAGGCGATTTTGAAGCCTATACTCAGGAACTTGTCGACCGCGCCGTGGATATCGCCCGCGGCGGAAATGGACAGGTAAAGGCCGAAGCCGAAGAGGAGGGCTGAACATGCCGGGAATGCCACAGGCCAGAGTGACCGACATGCATCAGTGCAACGTGCCTGCGCCGACGGTGCCTCCGGTGCCTGCCCCGATGCCGATCATCCCGCCCTGCTGTCCGACGGTGCTGGTGGCAAAGATGCCAGCGGCACGGGTGACCGATATGCATGCGGCGGCGCCCTCGCCGCACCCGATCGTGAAAGGGTCGATGACGGTTCTGATCCAGAAACTGCCAGCCGCCCGGATCGGCGATCTCGGCGCTTGCGGTGGCGCGATCATCAAGGGCGAGGTTACGGTTCTGACCGGAGGATGAAGAAAGACACATGGGCGTAACGCTCAAATTCCAAACCACCGGGATGGTGCCCGGTGATGGCCGCCCGGTCTCGATGCAGGGCGGCTCTCTGACCGTTGGGCGCGGCCCAGCGAATGATCTGGTGCTGCCCGACCCCGACAAGACCCTGTCGAAAAGCCATTTCGCAATCGAGGATCAGGCAGGCAGCGTGGTGGTGGTCGACCTGTCGACCAACGGCACTTTCCTGAATTACTCCAAGATCCCGCTGGGCCGTACCCCGACGCCGCTCAGCAACGGCGATGTTCTGATCGCAGGCGGCTATGAGATGGTGGTCGAGATCGGTGCCGATCTGCCCAGTTTCGAGCAGATGATCCCGGCCCCTGCCGCACAGGGCGGTGTCAGCCATGGCGTGGCTGGCAACGCGCCCGATCCGCTGGCACTGCTGGATGATGCACCGCCGGGCGGCGATTTCCTGGATGACCTGCTGGGTGACGAGACGCCGAAGGGGCCGGGGCAGATCGACATCCCAGACCCGATCGACGACCTGCTGCCGCCGATGGAGGATGACGACCCGTTCTTCCAGAAACCCAGCGACGGAATGGAAGGCGAAGGTGCCAGCGAAGCCATGCATAGCCCGTCCCCGACGGATGCGTTTGCGGCCCCGTCTTCTGGTGGGGGATCGTTCATTCCCGATGACTGGGACGACGATCTGCTCAGCCCGTCCGAGCCTGAGCCGCCCGCACCTGTTGCCAAGCCAACACCGGGCGCGCAACAGCCGCCAGCGCCGCTGCCAACCTCGGAAGAACAGACCGTTCTGCCGCCCTCGGCCCCCGCGCAACCAGAGCGTACGGCGCCCGTCGTGCCAGCGGACGCAAAGCCCGCTTCGGCGGCACCTGCGGCCGCAGGTGACAGTTCTGCAGCGCGGGCCTTCCTTGAGGCGCTGGAACTTGACGACGTCCGAATCGACGATGCCGACCTGCCCGCCACGATGGGCCGGATGGGCCGGGTCCTGCGCGCCATGGTTACCGGCCTGCGTGAGATCCTGATGACGCGCACCTCGATCAAATCCGAGTTCCGCATCGACCAGACCATGATCGGCGCAGGGGGCAACAACCCGCTGAAATTCTCAATCAGCCCCGAACAGGCCATCGAGGCGATGGTAAAGCCGCGCGTGCGTGGCTACCTGGGGTCCGAGGAAGCTACCAAAGAAGCCCTTGATGATATCAAAGCCCATCAGGTGGCGATGATCACCGGCATGGAGGCGGCGCTGAAAGGCGTGCTGTCCCGGCTGGACCCCGAACAGGTGGCGGGCAAGATCGAGACCTCAGGCGCGCTCGGATCGCTCTTCCGAGGCAAGAAGGCGCGCTATTGGGAAATCTATGAAAAGATGTATGCCGAAATCTCGGATCAAGCGGAAAACGAATTCCACGACTTGTTCAGCCGCGAATTTGCGCGCGCCTACAAGGAACAGCTGGAAAAACTGAAATAAAGCCGCATCCAAGCGGCGCGCGAATAAGGGAGGGCAGGGCATGTCCTGGGACAGCAAGGTGCTATGGACGGAAGGGTTGTTCCTGCAGCCGCATCACTTCCAGCAGGCTGACCGCTACGGCGAGGCGCTGGTTTCGGGACTGGCCCGACGGGTCACGCCCTACGCCTGGGGGGTAAGCGCGCTTGAGATCGACGACGAGGTGCTGAAGGTCGGGCAATTCGCGCTGAAATCCTGCGCCGGGTTGACCCATGACGGCACAGTCTTCCGCGTACCGCAATCGGATGACCATCCGCCCGCATTGGAAGTGCCCGAAACCATCAAGGATTGCGTGGTCTACCTGACCGTGCCGCAACGCCGCCAGGGCGCGGCTGAGGTCGATCTGACCGGGGCGGAGCAATCGCTCAGCCGGTTGCGCCCCTCCGAGCTGGAGATCACCGACGTGATGAGCCAGCAGAAAAAGCCGGTGACATTGGGCGTCGGCAAGCTGCGGTTGCAATTTGCGCTGGAGGTGGACGATCTGGCCGACCGGCTGGCCATCCCCATCGCCAAGATCATCGAGGTGCGCCCCGACAAGGAAATCGTGCTGGATCGCGGATTTATCCCCTCGGCGCTGGACGTACGCGCGGCACCGCCGCTGTCGGGCTTCCTGAACGAACTTGAAGGCATGCTATCGCATCGGATGCAGGCGCTTGCCGGGCGGTTGTCCGAAGGGGGACCGGCCAAGGGCGCAGCGGAAATTTCCGATTTCCTGCTGCTGATGGTGATCAACCGCAACCTGCCTCTGGTGCGCCATTTTGCGCATATTGAGAATGTGCATCCCGAACATGCTTACCGGGTCTGCGCCGGACTTGCCGGAGAGCTGGCAACCTTTATGAGCGCTGACAAGGCCACGCCGCAATTCCCGGCCTATGAGCATGACAACCTGACCGACAGCTTTGCGCCGGTGATCCGGGTGCTGCGGCAATATCTGAGCTCGGTACTGGAACAGACCGCTGTGTCGATCCCGCTGGAGGCACGCAAATACGGCATCAGCGTTGGCGTCATCGCCGACCGCAAGCTGGTGGGCAATGCGGGCTTTGTGCTGGCGGTCAATGCCGATATCCCCGCCGAGGACATCCGCCGCCATTTCGCCGGTCAGGCCAAGACCGGCCCGGTCGAGGAAATCCGCCAACTGGTCAACTCGGCCCTTCCGGGCATCACCCTGCGCCCGCTGCCGGTCGCCCCGCGTCAAATCCCGTATCACGCAGGCGTCGTCTATTTCGAACTGGACGCGGCCAGCCCCTATTGGAACAAGATGACCACCTCGGGCGGCATCGCCGTGCATGTCTCGGGCCAATATCCGGGACTGAAGATGGAGCTTTGGGCGATCCGCAATCAGTGATTTTATATCTCGAAAGCACGATGATTGATCACAGCTTCAACTGGCAGCTTCGAGCCCGTCTAGACAGCAGCATTGGAGTTCGCATTTTGTTGTGACATCCTTCGAATGTTTGGGCGAATACGGTTGGAGTCGGAAATGCGAGAAGAGAGAACTCGACTTGGCCAGGTTTTGGGCCTTCTCTTCCTAGCATTTGTCATATTCGGACCCATTCTCTTCTACATTTTTGGCGATATTGGAACGAGTGATGGCACAACGGAGTTAGATCTCATGCTGTTTTATGCGGTCGTGCTTGGCTTCACGCTTTGGGCTTGGCGTAACCGAAGAAAGTGACATGCTTCTAAGTCTCTCAAGTCTCGGTAGAAACTTCTCGGCTCATTTCAATGTCAGCAAAGTCCCGCATATCGGACCTACACATATTCTATCTGACCCAAAAGATCTTGTTGCTGCTCACACCTGACTGGGCAGCCACAGCACAATAGCCGGGAAGGACACCAGTAGGGCGATGGTGATTGCGTCGGCGATGAAGAAGGGAGTGACGCCCTTGAAGACATCCTGCACGCTCAGGTCATCGCGCACGCCAGCCACCACGAAACAGTTTAGGCCAATGGGCGGGGTGATCAGGCAGAACTCGGCCATTTTCACTACCAGAATGCCGAACCAGATCGCGCACATGGGCCCGCTCATGCCAAAGGTGCTTTCTGGCGCCGAGACGGCCTCGCCCCCGTTGAGCGCCATCACCGCCGGGTAGACCACCGGCAGAGTCAGCAGCAGCATACCGATTGCGTCCATGAACATGCCCAGCACTGCATAAGCCAGCAGGATGCAGATCAGGATCAGCATTGGCGACATGGTCAGCGAGGTGATCCAGTCCGAAAAAGCTCCGGGCAGGTCGGCAAAGCCCAGGAATCGCACGTAGATCAGCACGCCCCATATGATGGTGAAGATCATCACGCTGAGCTTGGCGGTTTCCAGCAGCGCGTCCTTCAGCTGGGCCCATCGCATGCCGCGATAGAGCGCCATCAGGAAGACCACAAAGGCCCCGATCGCGCCGCCCTCGGTCGGGGTGCCCCAGGCGTCGCCTCCGAAAGGGTTATAGACGAAGAAGATGATGGTCACGACGACGAACAGGATTGGCAGGGCAGGCGGCAGCGACACGAACCGCTCGCGCCAGGTAAAGCCCGAGACCGGGGGGCCAAAGCCTTTGATCGTGAGTGCCATGCCGATGATCAGCAGCCCATAGATCAGCGCGGAAAACGCGCCGGGGATGAAGCCCGCCAGCAGCAGCTTGCCCACATCCTGTTCCACGATGATCGCATAGATCACCAGAATGGCCGAAGGCGGGATCAGCGAGGCCAGCGTGCCGCCTGCGGCCACAACACCCGCCGCGAAGCGCTTGTCATAGCCGATCTTCAGCATCTCGGGAATGGCGATGCGGGCGAAGACGGCAGAGGTGGCGACCGAAGCGCCCGACACGGCTGCAAAGCCTGCGGTCGCAAAGACGGTGGACACGGCCAGCCCGCCCGGCACCCAGGCCAGCCAGCGTTTGGCCGCCTCGAACAGAGCCTTGGTCAGACCGGCGTAATAGGCCAGATATCCGATCAGGATGAAGGTGGGGATCAGCGACAGCGCCTGAGACGAGATCTTGGAATGGGGCACCTGTCCGGCGGTTTTCACCGCCACGGTGACGGCCTTGCCGAAGCGGGCGGGATCATAGCCAAACTTGGCCCAGAAGATCCAGATCAGGCCGACCATCCCGGCAAGACCGGCAGCAAAGGCAACCCGCATGCCCAGCACAACCAGCACCAGCATGCCGCCTGACACGATCAGGCCAATCTCAATCGGTTCCATGCTCAGCGCCCTTTACTTGTCGTGGGCCGAGACATGCTCGGCCTCCATCGCGGCCTGCGTCGCGGCATCGGCGATCAGTGGCACCGCCACCGGTTTGGGATCGTTGTTGCGGAATGCGCGGCCATAGGCGGCCAGTTGCAGCACCAGCCGCAGGCACAGCACGCCGAACGCTACTGGCGCCAGCAGCTTGGCAGGCCAGATCGGCAGGGCGATATCCATTGAACTATCGCGGCTCCACAAGGGTGCGCCGAAATCGAAGCTACGCTCGAAATGCGCCCAGCTGCCCCAGACCAGCAGCGCCATCAGTATCAGGATCGCCAGCGTGGTGACGAACTCGACCAGATAAAGCGTGCGCCCCCGCAGCTTGCCAACGATCATGTCCATGCGGATATGGCCGCCATCGCGCTGGGTATAGGAAATCCCCATGAACGCGATCAGCGGCATCGCCTGTTCGATCCAGTCCACATAGCCGGGCAGGGGCTGGTTGAACAGGTTGCGCCCGCCCACCGACACCACCGCAAGCAGCATCAGCGAGAACACGGCAAGACCGCTCAGCAGCGCCAGCATCTTCTCCAGACGGTAGAGGCGCTGGTCGATGCGGCTGAGTAGACTGTCATCGGAAAGCACAAGAGACGAACCGGCCATGACGGGCGTTCCTTCCATGTGAGTGGTGGTGTGCGTGGCGGCTTGGATTAGCCCCACGCCCCATCCGGGCGCGGAGCCAAGTGCCTTAGCTGTTGCCTTCGGCGATCATGCCGGTCACGAGGTCATACAGCTCCTGCGCGGGCAGGCCGCGGGCGTTGTTTTCCTCGATCCACGCGGCGGCAGCCGGGGCTGCGGCGGCTTCCTTGAAGGCGGCAATCTCTTCATCCGAGAAGGTCACCTGCGTGATGCCGCGCTCTTCCATGGCGGGGCCCCAGGCGTTCATCGTGTTGTTGTTGTAGTTGTCCACGTAATGGGCCAGCGATTCTTCGACCGAGCCCAGCAGCGCGTCGCGATGCGCGTCCGACAGATCGTTCAGCGCGTCGGTATTCACTACGACCGGACAGTTCACCGTGCCGGGGTTGAGGTTGGTAGTCCACCATGTGCCGTTCTCGATCGTGCCGAAGGACATATGTGCGTGGGGCGCGAATGCCACGGCCTTGACCACACCGCTATCCATCGCCTGGCGCACTTCGGTGGCCGACATCGAGGTGGGAACCGCGCCCACGGTCTCCATAGCGGCCCCGATACCGCCAGTGGCGCGCACATTCAGCCCTTCGAAATCCGCGACTGAGGCTGGTGCATCGCCCACGCCAACAAGGTTGTACTGCGGCAGGGGCGAGGGCATCAGCAGGGTTGCGTTCCAGCGGCCCAGATCCTCGACCGTGGCGGGATGCTGATAGACCGCCATCGACAGATCGATCTCCTGCTCCAGTGAATTCACGCCCAGGAACGGCAGCTCCAGAACCGTGATCGAGGGATTCTTGTCGCGGTGATAGCCCGCGCAGAACTGCGCCATCTCAAACGCGCCGATTTCGATGCCGTCGAGGTTCTCGCGGTTCTTCGACAACCCGCCATAGCTGATGTTCAGGGTAAATTCGCCGCCGGTCTTTTCATTGACCAACTCGGCCAGTTTCTCGACATGTTCGGTAAAGGCGCGGCGTTTGCCCCAAAGCGAGACATTCCACTCGGTGGCCAGAGCTTCGCCTGCAAAGGCAAGAGTCAGGGCGGCAACAGCCGTCCCGGTGAGGTATTTGCGCATGATGGTTCCTCCCAGAAGCGCTCGAATGCGATGGCAGGCAGCATCCGCGTTGCCGAACCGCTTGGCAAGGAAGGAATCCGCGCATGGCCTAAGCGGTTGCCTGCGGAAATCCGCAGGGTACATATGGGCGCGAGATGACCTCGTGGTGACCATTGACGGTAAGTAACTCGCCGGTATTGTCGGTATCAAAACGAGGAAATCGGAATGCCCCGCAGCAGCTTGACCGTTTTTTTGGCGGCGATGTTCGTCTTGCCATTTGTTGGGGCAGCCCCTGGGTTGCAAGCCCAGACCACGCCCCCGGAGGTAGCGCAGGGCATGGGGGCTGGCGTTCCACAGATCATACTCAACGATGCCGCGCTGGCCCGTCTGAAAAAGCTACGGCAGAGAGATCCGGCGATCGCACGGGACCACGATGTATTGATCGCTGCGGCGCGGTCTTATCTGGACGAGCCGACGATCGCAGAAGAATTCCACACCACCTACAAAGACGATTCCGCCGCGCTGCACGGGATGAGCGAGAAAGCGGTCGAACGCCTGACGGCAATTGGGATGGTCTGGCGCCTCACAGGTGAGGACCGCTATGCCGCGCGCGGTCGGGACGAATTGCTGGGGCTGGCACAATTGAACAGCTGGTATCCGGCGCATTTCCTCGGCCTGAGCCGGATCGCCCTCGCGGTCGCACTGGGATATAGCTGGCTAGGCGACGCGCTTACGGAACAGGAGCATCAGGTGATACGCGCCGCTCTTGTCAACTACGCGCTGAAGCCCGGCATGGCGATCTATGACAAGGACCAACACTATTTCGACACCGGCTGGACCCGGCCGCAGGATTGGGTGCCCCCTATCGCGGTGCCCGCCACTTTGCCTGACGGTACAGCGACATCCGACATCACTTGGCCGGTGGCCTCGTTCAACTGGAACATCGTTTGCAATACCGGGCTGATCGTGGCGGCCCTGGCCGTGTCCGAGGCAGAGCCCAAGCTGGCCGCCCAAGTAATCGAGCGAGCGCAGATTTCGCTGCGAAACGGTCTGGCACTGTTCGCCCCTGACGGCGCATGGCCGGAAGGGCCGATGTATGGCGCTTTGTCCGCCCGCGATACCGCGATCCTCGTGACCGCACTGGAAAGCGTATTGGGCCATGATTTCGATCTGTCCGAGGCGGCCGGCCTACCGGGGTTCGGCGATTACTTGTTGCACATGACCGGCCCCACCGGATTGCTGTTCAACTATGGCGACAGCGACACGGTGACCGATCCGGTTGCCCTGTCCTGGCTGGCGCACCGGTTCGGGCGACCCGATTATGACTGGCACGGCTCAGATGCGCCGGAGTCGTCCCATCCCGCGTTCAATCTGCTCTGGCGTTATGGAACCGGTATCAGTCCGCAAGTGCGCGAGCCGAAAGCGCTGTGGTTCGGAGGCAGGGGGCTGGTGGCCTTACGCTCGGCCTGGAACGATTCCGATGCGACATTTGTGGGGTTCAAGGCCGGCCCGCTGCAAAGCCATCACAACAACCTCGATGCAGGCACATTCGTGTTTGATGCCAAAGGGGTGCGGTGGGCAATCGATCTGGGGCTGGGGAATTACCAGTTGCCGGGGTATTTCACGTCGAACCGATTCGACTATTACCGGACCGCGACCATCGGTCAGAATACCTTGACCTTTGAGAGCGCCAACCAGCAGGTCACATCGCGCGCCTTTATCGAGGATTTCTCGCAGATACCCGGGTTCACCTTTGCCATTGCCGATCTGTCCGACGCCTTCAGCGCGGCACCCGGCGCGATCCGGCGCGGCGTGGCTCTGATAAACGACAGGGCGGTGCTGATACAGGATGAACTCACCAGCGCGATTGTCGAGCAGGTTGCATGGACCATGCATACCAATGCAGAGGTCAGTCTGGACGGCGCGCAGGCGGTTTTAAAGCAGGGGGGCAAGGAGATGACAGCGCTTATTCTGTCGCCCGCCGATGCACGGTTCGAGCTGCGCTCAGCCAACCCCTGCGACACGGATTACAACGCCGAATGTGACGCGCAGAACCCCAATACCGGCATCCAACGGCTGATGGTCTCGGTGGAGGCACAGCAATCCCCGCGCCGGATCGCCGTGCTGATCCTAAGCGACCCGGCCCAGGCAAACTTGTATGTTCCCCGGGTGGCCCGGCTTGACGACTGGCGGCTGGCGGCGACACTCACCAATCCCGCCCCGCGCGGCGGCGACTGAGCGGGCCGGATGCCGATGAGACCTGCAAGAGGTTGGCAAAGCCATGAATGTACTGGCTGGCGCCCGGTCCGACTAGGCTAGCCCAGCACCCGGTCACGCTGATCCGCGCGACCCATCGACAGTAGCAAAGGCGGTTCAGATATTTGAACGCTCGTTTTGCCCGTCAGGCCACGCCAAGACGACAGGATCAGGCTTTGCGCCGTGGCACCCCCAAGGGTCGTGCCGGGACCGAGAATGATGAACACGTCCGGCATGAACTCGCGCGCGGCGGTGCGGATGGCGGCGGTGAAATCATAGGTCTCGGTCACCTGATGGCCCAACGTGTAGTCACACAGCGCGGTCAGGTCGCTGGATCTGGGCTGCCAGATCGCGCCGCGCCCGTCGATCAGGGGAAGCTGGGGTTGCTCGAATAGACTCTGCTCCAGCTTGCTTTGGCCAAGCGCGGCCACCGGGGCCTGAAGCGCAGTGTGAAACCCGGCATGGTTGGGCAGGCGCATCGGGAAACGATCCTGCAGCCGGGGCATTTCAGCTTCGAAGGCGGCCAGACCGTGGGCATTGCCCGCGAGCACCAGCATGCCGCCCAGATCAATCGAAAGCGCAAGCACGTGATCGGGTCGGGCGGCGATCTGAGCAATCTTGGTAAGGGTGTTTTCACGCGCGCCGGGGATCACCTGCCAATTGGCATCCATAAAGGGATAGATCAGCTGCCCGCCAATCATCTGCTCCTGCATCAGCGTGCCCATGGTGTTGACCACCCGCAACCCATTCATCGGGTTGAGCGCGCATGCGCAGGTCAGGGCGATATACCAACCCATCGAGTTTCCGGTGACGCCGATAATCTCGAACCGGTCGCGGTCGATGGACAGGAAATCGCTATAGGCGCAGGCATGGATCAGAGGCGAGGCGTTGTCGCCGCGCGTATGCACCGCGCCCGAAAACCGCGCGGCGCTGTCGAGGTCACTGATGGGCGTCTGGCCCTGCGCGCGGCGATAGGCGTCGTAATCTTCGATCAATGATGCCTTGTCGCCATGGTGACGCGCGAGATAGCCGAGTTCCTCGCGATTGTAAGTGCCGCGCCCCGGTGCAACGACGATGGCGGTCTGTTTCATGATCCGCTCCACAGTTTGCGCGCGGCCTCGGCGATGCTGGCGCGCGAGGGCAAGGTGGCGGCATAGGCCGGGCCGGTGGCGATGAAGCTGTCCTCGGCAGCGAGGCGGGCATGGGGCAGAGTGGTCTGTTCCTGCAGCATTGTCATAAGAGCTTCGGACAAGCTGCCGGTGCTGCGGCATTCATCAACGATCAGTACCTTCTGCGCGCCCTCCAACGCGGCCAACGCTTCTTTGATCGGCAGCGGTGCGATCCAGCGCAGGTCGATCACGCGGGTCTCGATGCCTTGCGCCGCGAGGTCATGGGCGGCCTGCGTGCTTAGATAGCGGCCATTGCCATAGGTGAGGATCGCCAGTGGACCCTCGCCCGTCACGCCTACCTCACTCAGGGCGATACGGCGGTCGGGGGCAGGGTAGGTGGTCATCCAACCACCGTCTTTCTCCTCCATCAGGTCGCGCATGGGATAAAGCGCGATGGGCTCGACCATGACCACCACGCGCTGTTCTTCGCGTGCCAGCCGGACGCATTCGCGCATCATCATCGCCGCGTCGTCCCCGCGTGACGGGCAGGCGATGATCAACCCCGGAATATCGCGCAGCACAGCCAGCGAGTTGTCATTGTGGAAATGCCCGCCAAAGCCTCTCTGATAACCCAGCCCGGCGATGCGGATCACCATCGGGTTGGTAAACTGGCCTTGGCTAAAGAACGGCAGAGTGGCGGCCTCGCCCCGCAGCTGATCCTCGGCATTGTGCAGATAGGCGAGGAACTGAATCTCGGGGATCGGGACAAAACCGTTATGGGCCATGCCGATGGCCAGCCCGAGGATCGACTGTTCGTCCAGCAGCGTGTCAATCATCCGGTCCGGGCCGAACCGGTCGATCATTTTCTGGGTGACGCCATAGACGCCGCCCTTGGCCCCCACATCCTCGCCCATCATCACGATCTCATCATGCTCCAGCATCAGATCGGTGAGCGCCCAGTTGATCAGCTTGTTCATGGTCTGGGGAGTGCTGAGCTGTTTGTGGTCCGAGCCGAAGGCGGCGTGCCGTGCCTCTTCTGACGGCCCGTTGCTGGGCGCGCAGGCGCGCGGCGGCGGAATCAGCGAGGCCATCACCTGTTCCGCTGTTTGCAGGCGGGGGCGGGTCACGACTTCGGCGGCGACGCGGGCGCACTGATCCTCTGTCTTCTGGTAGATCGTCAGGACATCGTCAGCACTCAGGATTCCGCGCTGGATCAGCAGGCGGGCGGAGTGCAGCAGAGGATCGTCGCCCTCCCAACCTTCAAACACCTGTTTGGGCAAATAGGCCTGTTGCAGGTCCGATCCGGCATGGCCGTAAAGTCGTACCAAGCTAAGATGCAGAAAGGCGGGCTTGCGCAGGCGGCGGGTGTAATCGGCTGCCTCAAGAGCGACGCGGTAGGTGTCATAGAGGTCGAGCCCGTCGGCAGCGAAGTATTTCAACCCCCGACACTGCCTGAAACTCGCCGCCACCCAGCCACGCGGGGTACGGGTCGAGATACCGATGCCGTTATCCTCGCAAACAAACAGCAGCGGCAGCGGGGTCGATTGATAGGCAGTCCAGGCGGCGGTGTTGAACGCGCCCTGCGCCGTTGAGTGATTGGCCGAGGCATCGCCGAAGGAACACATCACCAGGCTGTCATCGCGCAACACCTGATGTTCGGGCGGGTGGCGCTTGGCAAGACCGATGGAATAGGCCGCACCGACCGCCTTGGGCAGGTGGCTGGCGATGGTCGAGGTCTGCGGTGGGATCAGCAGCGGGCGCGAGCCCAGCACCTTGTGCCGCCCGCCGCTAGTCGGGTCATCCATCGCCGTGGCAAAGCTGAGCAGCATGTCCCATGCGGGGGTGACCCCGGGCACCTGCTGGCTGCGCATGCATTGGAACGCGCCATCGCGGTAATGCAGAAATGCCATGTCGTCGGGGCGCAGCGCGGCAGCAACTGCCGCCATCCCCTCATGCCCGGACGAACCGATCGTATAGTATCCTTGCCCCTCGGCCTGCATCTTGCGCGAGCGGCGGTCGAGATTGCGGCTGAGGCATTGGGCGCGAAAGATCGCCACTGCCTGCGTATCGGAGAGCGGCCCCGTGGCGGGCTGGCCCGCAGGCAAGTCGCCCGAAGCCAGCCTTTGGCGAAAAGCCTGATCGACAATATCAGCGCGATCCATACCCAACCCTTTGCCTTCACCCGTTGTTCTTGGGTCACCTTAGGGGCGCAATCGCGGGAGCAAAACCGATCTTGTGGAATGCATCTATGAGGAAATGACATAGAAGCCGGGACTGGGCCTGGCGTGTTCACAATTTGAGTATGTTCCTAAGAACGGGCATTGCGCGTTGCTTCGCCGACACTTTCGTTTATCAGGATGGCCAACACAGGCAAGAAGCAGGCATATGCATCAAAGTCCCCAAGATTCTCTCACTCCCGATCCAGTACATGCTCGGGATTGGGTCAGGATACTCTCCAAGTATCGTGAACCGGACGCTACTCGAAGCGTGTTTGAGCTCGCGGTGACTCTGGGTCCCTTCTTTCTTCTGTGGGTATTGGCTTGGTATGCGCTGTCGATCAGCGCTTGGCTTACATTCGCAATTTCAATCTGCAATGCAGCCTTTTTATTGCGGTTGTTTGCGATCCAGCATGATTGCGGGCACAGTGCGTTTTTCCAGAACCGCGCGGTGAGCGACTGGACCGGGCGATTGATTGGGGTGCTGACCTTGACACCCTATGATGTTTGGCGTCGATCCCATGCGATCCACCACAGTTCTTCGGGCAATTTGGGACGGCGGGGCATGGGCGATATCCACACCCTGACCCTTGCCGAATATCGGGTGCTGACGCCGGCAAAGCGTCTGCTGTATCGGCTTTATCGTCATCCCATCGTGTTGTTCGGTCTTGGACCCGGATATCTCTTTTTCCTGCAGAACCGGCTGCCTTTGGGTTTAACCAGCCAGGTACGGTACTGGATCAGCGCGATGTGTACGAATGCAGCGATTCTGCTCGCGCTTTCGTTGATCTACTATTTTGGTGGCGTCATGCCGCTGCTGCTGATTTTTTTGCCCTCGACGCTGCTCGCCGCGACGGCTGGTGTCTGGCTGTTTTATGTACAACACCAGTTCGAGGCTGCACATTGGGAACCAGAAGCTGAGTGGGACTTGCACACCGCAGCATTGCAGGGCAGCTCGCACTATGTTCTGCCCTCTGTTCTGCAATGGTTGAGTGCCAATATCGGAATCCACCATGTCCATCACCTATACAGCCGCATCCCGTTCTACCGGCTGCCAGAAGTGTTGCGCGATCACGATATCCTTGCGCAAAGCAATAGAATGACAGTGAGAGAGAGCTTGTCGAGCGTGCGCTTTCACTTATGGGATGAAAACAGCAAGAGATTGCTTTCCTTCGCGCAAGCCCGAAAAACGATCTGATCGTCGTCGCTGAGTTTGTTGCGCCATTTTAGGGCCATAAGCCGCTTTGCGTGAAACCCCGGCGGCGTTATGCAGAACAAATGGATAAGCTCGACCGCAAGATAATCGCCGCCCTGCGCCACAATGCGCGGCAATCGACCACCGCGATTGCCGGACAACTTGGCGTGGCGCGCACGACCGTACATGAGCGGATCACAAAGATGGAGGCGCGCGGCGTGATCGCCGGGTACTCGGTTGTGCTGCGCGACCCGGAAGAGGGCGGCAAGGTTCAGGTCATCGTGATGCTTGAAGTGCAGCAGCAGGAAACCACCCGTATCATCAAACGGTTGGAGGCCTATCCTGAGGTCAAGCTGTGCCTGTCGATCAACGGGGATTTCGATCTGCTTTTGTCTGCAGAAGCACCACGGATCGAGGATCTGGATGTACTGGTCGACGAACTGGCGCGCATTCCCGGCGTGCAGCGGACCAATACGTCAGTAGTGTTTGGCCGCAAGATAGACCGCGCCTAACGAAACGACGATATTTCCACCGATATGACGGAGACATGAGTCATTCCGACACTCTGTGCCCTACACTCCGAACAGGTTTTTCCCCAGACTCTTGAAGAAAGAGAGCGGAGACATGTCATGCGTTGGAATATTTGCATCGTTGGGGCGGGCAAAATCGGGCGGATGATCGCCACGCTGCTGAACGGGTCGCGCAATTACGCGGTCACGGTGGCCGATCGCGATCTGGCCGCTTTAGGCACGCTGAATCGAGCGGGTTTGCCGACCATGCAGATTGATGCCGATGACCCTGCAGGACTCACCGAAGCCTTGCGTGGCTTTGATGCGGTGATCTCCGCCGCGCCGTTCTTTCTGACCCCAGTGATTGCCGCGGCGGCTCGGCAAGCGGGCGCGCATTATTTCGACCTGACCGAGGATATCGCGGCCACACAGGCCGTGCGCGGTCTGGCGCAGGACAGCCAAACGGCGTTCATGCCGCAATGCGGTCTGGCGCCCGGGTTTGTCGGCATCGCGGGCGCGGCGCTGGCGGCGGAGTTCGATGAGTTGGACAGCTTGCATATGCGAGTGGGCGCGCTGCCGCTCTTCCCGACCAATGCGCTAAAATACAACCTGACCTGGTCCACCGACGGGCTGATCAACGAATATTGCAATCTCTGCGACGCCATCGTGAATGGTGCCCGGGTCAAGACCGCGCCGCTGGAAGACTACGAATTGTTGGGTCATGACGGCGTGGAATATGAGTGCTTCAACACCTCTGGCGGGCTGGGCACCTTGCCGGAAACGCTTGAGGGTAGGGCGCGGGCGGTCTCCTACCGCTCGATCCGCTATCCGGGGCACCGCGATATCCTGAAACTGCTGCTCAATGATCTGGGGCTGGAGCGGCGACGCGATCTGCTGAAAGAGATATTTGAGGCCGCCCTGCCGCGCACCGATCAGGATGTGGTGCTGGTTTATTGCACCGCCAAAGGGCTGAAAGACGGGCAGTTACGCGAGCAGAGCTATATCAACAAGTCTTTCGCCCGCGAGATTGATGGCCGGGTCTGGAGCGCCATCCAAGTGACCACCGCCGCCGGGGTGCTTGGCGTGGTTGATCTGATGCGCACCGGCCAGTTGCCGCAATCAGGCTTCATCCGGCAGGAGCAGGTGCCGCTGCAGGCGTTCCTGCAGACCGAGTTCGGGCAGCTTTATCGATGTGGGGACGTGACACGCCAGAACGCGGCGGCTTAAGAAGTCCATTTCTTTTCTGTACTTTATATGGCGAAGTTCATTCTTTTTTCTAGCGGTCGACCGCGTTGCCTTGCATTAAATCACTTGATTAATTAACCGATTGGTTATGTAATACTTAGATGAATGACTCTCAAAGACTTGACGCCGTCTTTGCGGCTTTGGCCAATCCAACCCGACGTGCAATTCTCGCGCGGCTCGCGCAAGGAGAGGCGACGGTGAACATGCTCGCCCAACCATTTGAGATGAGTTTGCCTGCCATTTCCAAACACATACGGGTTCTGGAAAAAGCCGAGCTCATCACACGCGGGAAAGATGCTCAGTTTCGGCCTTGCAAGTTGAACGCAAGGCCTCTGGAAAAGGTCGCGCATTGGGCCGATCGATACCGTCCTATCTGGGAAGCCCGGTTCGACGCGATGGAAAGGGTGATAGAGGCAATGAAGGATAGCAAAGATGACTGATCAGCAAGCCTGGGTAAGGATCGAGCGGGAATTCGATGCTCCCATCGACCTTGTTTGGCAAATGTGGACCGATCCGGATCTGTTCAAGGCATGGTATGGACCAATGGGGATGCATGTGCCAACTGCAGAAATGGATGTCGTGGTGGGGGGCGTGCGAAAAATCTGTATGGAAATGACATCGCCAGAGCGCTCAATGAGCATGTGGTTCACCGGCGTGTATAAAGAGATCTCGCCCCCATCGCGGCTTGTCTACACTGAAAGCATGTGTGATGCGGAAGGTGTCATCATCTCGCCGCAGAGCATGGGTATGCCTGCAGGTCATCCAGATATCACCGAAGTTATCGTTGAACTCCGCGAGGTCGACGGAAAGACCGTTATGACAATGGTGCACGTTGGCGTGCCGGAAGGGTCAGCCGGAGCACGCGGCTGGGGTCAGGCCTTCGACAAGCTCGAAGGTCTTCTGAAAGAGAAAGTATAGCGCTTGCCTGTGAGCAATGCGAACCGAACGCACCGGGCTGCGGCGCGGATAAGAAGGTGGCACGGGCTGATCGCCCGTGCCAAGTGAAGGTTTATCGAATGCGGGCGCCGCTTTCTGTGTCGAAGATCATCGCACGCTCCGGGCGCAGGATCAGGCCGACCCGACTGCCTTCGGTGCTGCGTTCATCGTCGCGCTCTTCAACGATCAGCTTGTCGCCGTTCGAGGCGGTCAGGTAGCTGTAGGAAACACCGCCAAGCGCCTCGGTCAGATCCACCGACAGCGCGTCGCCGCTGCGGTCCAGCCCGATATGTTCGGGGCGCAGGCCCAGCGTGATCTTGCTGGCCCCGGCGGGGATCGGCGCGGGCGGATCAAGCGGGGCGGAAAGGGCAGGGTGGGTCAGCTTGCCATCGACTACATCGCAATCGAGGAAGTTCATTGAGGGCGAGCCGATGAAGCCTGCCACAAAGCGGTTGTCAGGGTTGCGGTAGAGCTCAAGCGGCGCACCGACCTGTTCGATACGCCCGTCGCGCAGCACCACGATCTTGTCGGCCATTGTCATCGCCTCGACCTGATCGTGAGTCACATAGATCATCGTCGCGCCGATTTCCTTGTGCAGCCGGGCGATTTCAACCCGCATCTCGACCCGCAGTTCGGCGTCGAGGTTCGACAGCGGTTCGTCGAACAGGAACACATCGGGTCCGCGCACAATGGCGCGGCCAATGGCGACCCGCTGGCGCTGGCCACCCGACATTGCCTTGGGCTTGCGTTTCAGATAGGGGCCGAGCTTCAGGATGTCCGAAGCCTCCTGCACCTTCTTGTCGATCTCACCCTTGGCGACGCCGTTCATCTTCAGACCGAAGCCCATGTTTTCGGCCACCGTCATATGCGGATAAAGCGCATAGGTCTGGAACACCATGGCCACGCCGCGCTTGGCCGGGTCCAGATGGGTCACATCGCGTTGCCCGATGCTGATCTTGCCATCCGAGGTTTCCTCAAGCCCTGCAATCATCCGCAGCAGGGTGGACTTGCCGCAGCCCGAGGGGCCGACAAAGACGCAGAATTCGCCATCCTCGATTTGCAGATCGACCCCGTGGATCACCTGTGTCTGTCCATAGCGCTTGATTGCGCCTTCCAGCGTCACACCTGTCATGTCGCCATCGCCTCTTTGTGAAGTGTTTCCGGGAAGCGCCAGGCTTGTGCCTCGCGCCCAATGTCATCAGCGGCCTGCCGCACGCGCGGGGCCCAGTTTTCTAGTGTCTTCAGATCGGTCCGGCTGGTGGGTCCGGTGATCGACATCGCGCCCAGCATGCGCCCACCCGGAGTCAGGATCGGGGCGGCGATGCAGATGATGCCGGGCTCATGTTCTTCGCGGTCGAAGGCATAGCCACGGTCGCGAATCGCTGCGAGCTCGGTGCGCAGCGCGGTTTCCGAGGCCAGCGTATGCGGCGTGAAGCGGTGAAAGCTCTGCTGCTGGATCGCCCGGTTCAGCGCTTCGTCGGGCAGGAAGGCCAGCATCGCCTTACCAACGCCGGTGCAATATGCGGGGCCAACCTTGCCGGCCTGCGAATACATTTCGACCGGGTCGGCGGCATTTCGCTTGTCGACATAAAGCACCTGGCTGGCATCGAGCTGTGCCAGATGCACGGTTTCGCCGAGATCACGACTGAGCGCGTCTATGTGCGGCCGTGCGATAGGCGCCAGCGAGCTTTGGGTCCAGGCGGCATGGGCCAGCCGCACCAGCCTGATTCCCAGCGCATATGACTGCCGGTCGGGATCGTAGCTGAGCATGCCCTGATTCGTGAGCGTCTGCAGAAAGCGATAGAGCGTGGCCTTGGGGAAGGGGCTGTGATCGAGCAATTCGCCAAAGCGCACAGGGCGATTGAACCTTGCGACAAGGTCCAGCACGTCACATGCTTTGCCGACTGTCCCGTCCCCTGACATGAGGTGACGTCTCCTCCCTTGGTCCTGCCCTCCCGCAGGATTATTGTTGACAACCCTAGCCGAAGTGATGTGTAGTTTTCAACATGTAAAACATGGTTTCAAATATTGGAACCAAAAATGGAAGCTACAGGGAGGAAACCATGCATTCCATGACCAAGCGGACTCTGGCCGCTCTTGCCGCATGCACGGCGTTGTCGGCACCGGCCGCGGCGCAGGTCAGCGGCGATCTGTCGATCTTTCTCGACACGTCGAACCCGGCCCCGCGCGCCACGATGGAAGCCATGATCGAACGCTTTGGCGAGAAGAACCCGGATCTGAATATTGAGGTCACGGTGATCGACCGCGAAGCCTACAAGACCCAGATCCGCAACTTCCTGACCGCAAACGCACCTGATGTGGCGACATGGTATGCCGCCAACCGGATGAAGCCTTATGTTGATGCTGGTCTGTTCGAGGATGTATCGGATCTGTGGGCAGAGCCGATGTTCGAAAACGATCTGAAGTCCACCAGGGGCGCAATGACGATCGATGGCAAGCAGTGGGGCGTGCCTTATACCTACTACCAGTGGGGCGTTTACTACCGCAAAGACATCTTTGACGAGCTGGGCCTGAGCGAGCCGACGACCTGGGAAGAGGAAAAGGCCAATTGCGAAAAGATCGTCGCATCGGGCCGCGCCTGCTATACGATCGGCACCAAGTTCCTGTGGACCGCCGGCGGGTGGTTCGACTACCTGAACATGCGCACCAACGGCTATGACTTCCACAATCAGCTGGCCAATGGCGAAATCAGCTGGGAAGACGACCGGGTCAAGCAGACTTTCGCGAACTGGAAAGAGCTGATCGACATGGGCGCGTTCATCGACAATCACCAGACCTATAGCTGGCAGGAAGCGCTGCCCTTCATGGTCAATGGTGAGGCGACCGCCTATCTGATGGGCAACTTCGCGGTGGCACCGCTGCGCGATGCGGGCCTGACCGATGATCAGTTGGATTTCTACCAGTTTGTCGAGATCACCCCGGGCGTGGAAAAGGCCGAAGATGCGCCGACCGACACATTCCACATTCCGTCCGCAGCCAAGAACAAGGAAGCGGCGCGCGAGTTCCTGCGCTTTGTCGCCTCGCCCGAGGAGCAGACCATCATCAACAATGGCAAGAACCTAGGACAGCTGCCGGTGAACTCGAAGTCCACTGTGGATGACGACAAGTTCCTGCAGAAGGGCTTTGTCATGCTGAGTGAGAACAGCCCGGGCGGCGTCGCCCAGTTCTGGGATCGTGACGCGCCGGCGGAAATGGCCAAAGTGTCGATGGAAGGCTTCCAGGAATTCATGGTCAAGCCTGACAGCCTCGACAAGGTTCTGTCCAAGCTGGAGCGCGCCCGCGGGCGTATCTACAAATAACCGATTGGGGTGGGGATAATACCCCACCCAACGCTTGCTAACGCGGCAGGCGGGGCCTGATCCCGCAGCCGCACCCCTTCAGTCTGAAAGAGATGGCCGCCATGACCGCCTCGACCGATATCATCGATTCCGAACCCGAAAGCTGGTTCCACCGCAACCAGCAAGCCATCGCCCCTTGGCTGTTTCTGGCACCGGGTATTCTGTTCTTTGTCGTTTATGTGATTGCTCCGGTTTTCCAATCCTTCAACCTGTCCTTGTATCAATGGGACGGGCTGGGGCAGGCGGAATATATCGGCCTGCGCAATTACGAGGACCTGTACTACGAATGGGTCGATCGCGATGCGTTCTATGTCTCGCTCAAGAACAACCTGATCTGGCTTGTTCTCTATTTGCTGGCGATTCCGGCGGGTCTATTTATTGCCTTGCTGCTGAACCAGACCGTGTTTGGTATCCGGCTCTACAAGTCGCTCTTCTTCTTTCCGTTTGTGATCAGCCAGGTTGTCGTGGGCCTTGTATTCACCTGGTTCTATGATCCCACCTTCGGCCTGTTGAACCAGATGATCGGCGTGTTCGGCCTTGGCCCAATCAACGTGCTGGGCAACGAGCATCTGGTCACCTACGGGATCATCGCGGCCGGGCTCTGGCCGCAGACCGCCTATTGCATGATCCTCTATCTCACCGGCCTGAACGCCGTTGATCCCGAACAGATCGAGGCCGGGCGGCTGGACGGTGCAAAAGGTGCCAAGATGTTGTGGTATATCGTGCTGCCGCAATTGCGGCCCGCCACCTTCATCGCCTTTGTGGTGACGATCATCGGCGCGCTCAGATCCTTTGACCTGATCTCGGTCATGACACAGGGCGGGCCGTTCGGATCGTCGCGGGTGCTGGCCTACTACATGTTCGAAGTGGCGCTGTCCGAATACGGTTTCCGGATGGGCTATGGCGCGGCCATCGCCGTCGTGCTGTTCCTGATCATGATGTGCTTCATCGTCTACTTCCTGTGGTCGATGTACCGTGAAGAGAAGGGACATTAAGCCATGTTTCCCACACCTATCGAAAAACAGTCGCAAGCCGCCCAGATCACCTACAAGGCATTGCTGCCGGTCGCCCTGCTGCTCTGGCTGGGGCCGCTTCTGGCGGTGGCGCTCTTCTCGGTCAAACCGGATGCGGATTTCGTGAACGCCAACTATTGGGGTCTGCCGTCCTCCTTCGAGTTCATGCACAATTACGGGCAGGTTTTCTTTAACAGCGACATGCCGCGCTACATGCTGAACTCGATCCTGATCACGGTGCCTACGGTGATCGGGGCGGTGGCGTTGAGCTCGATGACCGGTTTCGCCCTGGGGATTTACAAGTTCAAATCGAACATGTGGATCTTTTTCATGTTCGTGGCGGGCAACTTTGTGCCCTTCCAGATTCTGATGGTGCCGGTGCGGGACCTGACGCTGGAACTGGGGCTTTACAACACCAAGACTGGCCTCGTGCTGTTCCACATCGCGTTCCAGACCGGCTTCTGCACGCTGTTCATGCGCAACTTCATCAAGGCGCTGCCTTTTGCCCTGATCGAAGCGGCGCGTGTTGAAGGCATCAGCGAGATCAAGATTTTCTGGTACGTGGTCCTGCCGCTGATGAAACCGGCGCTGGCTGCGCTCAGCGTGCTGATGTTCACCTTCATCTGGAACGACTATTTCTGGGCGGTGGTGCTGACGCAGGGTGCCGAAAGCCAGCCGGTCACCGCGGGGATCACCAGCTTTAACGCGCAGTTCCGCGCAGCCTATCATTTGATGAGTGCGGGTTCCATCGTGGCGGCACTGCCGCCGGTGGCGATGTTCTTCCTGATGCAGAAACACTTCATTGCGGGTCTCACCCTCGGAGCCGTCAAGTAATGATACGAACATGGTCGCTGCATGATGAGCGGCAATCTCTGGTGCTCGCGGCTCACCGCGAGCACCTTCCCGAAGTTGTGTATTTCGGGCCGCGCCTGCCAGATGGCGAAAGCGCGGAAACGCTGTTCATGGCTTACGGGCTGGACGTCACTGGTGGTATGCTGGATGCCAACCCAGAACTGTCGATCTGCCCTGAGGCCACACGCAGCTTTCCGGGTCAGCCGGGTCTAATTGTTCGGGACGGTGACGGCAGGCCGCTGTTGCCCAAGTTTTGCTATGAGAGCGAGGAGGTCGACGAGCGGAAAATCGTTCTGACCTATCGTGATGAGACCGATCGGCTGACCTATCAGGCGCGGTTTTCGATCGATCCCAAGACTCACATCATCGAGGCGCAGGCCGCTCTGGAAGCAGATCGTCCGGTGCTGCTGCACTGGCTCAGTGCGCCGGTCTTCCCGGGCCCGCAGCTTTCCGATGAGATGTTCGATTTCGCCGGGCGCTGGTGTGGTGAATTTCAGATGAACCGCACCGCCTGGTCGCCCGGCATCCGCTATCGCGAGAACCGCACAGGACGCACTGGTCATGAGCATTTTCCCGGCCTGATCGTGCCGGTGCGCGGCGCGACCAATGCACAGGGACAGGCCTATGGCTTCCACTATGGCTGGTCAGGCGGGCACCGGATGGTGGCCGAGGAGCTGCCAGATGGCCGCCGCCAGATCCAGTTCGGACAGGCCGCGCGGATGGAGCGTGACGCGCTCACCCGGTTCGAGACAGCGCCGCTTTATGCGGTGTTTTCCAATGACGGGATCAATGGTTGCGCCGTCGCCTTCCAGCGCCATCTGCGCGACCGGATCGTGGCCTTCCCGAAACCCGACCGCGCCCGGCCGGTACATTACAATTGCTGGGAAGCGGTTTACTTCAACCACAACCTGCCGGAGTTGAAGGACATCGCGGAACGCGCCGCCGATCTGGGCGCCGAGCGCTTCGTGCTGGATGATGGCTGGTTCGGGCAGCGAGATGACGACACGTCATCGCTTTCGGATTGGGAGGTCGACCCGCGCAAATATCCCGATGGTCTCGACCCGCTGATCAAACATGTCCATTCGCTGGGCATGACCTTCGGCATCTGGTTCGAACCCGAGATGATCAACCCCGACAGTTCGATCCACCGGGCGCATCCCGAATGGGCGCTGGGGGGGGAGGATCAGATCCTCGGCCGCCAGCAAAAGGCGCTGAACATGGCGCTGCCCGAGGTGCGGGAGTTTCTCTATGAACGCATGGCGGCGATCCTGTCGGGTCACGATATCGACTATATCAAATGGGACCATAACCGCGTGCTTCCGATGCCCGACGCGGCTCAGACGCGGGGCTCTTATGCGCTGATCGACCGGCTGCGCGCCGATTTCCCGCATGTGGAGATCGAAAGCTGCGCAAGCGGTGGCGGTCGGATCGATTTCGGCATTCTCAAGCGTACCCAGCGAGTCTGGCTCAGCGACAGCAATGACGCGCTAGAGCGACTGCGCATCCAGCACAACGCAGCGATCTTCCTGCCCATGGCGGTGACGGGCAGCCATGTAGGACCGCGCGTCTGCCATACCTCGGGCCGGGTGCTGGACATCCGGTTCCGGGCCTGGGTCGCGGCCCAGCGGCATATGGGGTTCGAAATGGACCCGCGCGAGCTGACCGAGGACGAGGCGGCGGTGCTGAAAGGCGTGACGGCGTGGTGGAAGGCCAATCGCGACTGGCTCTACTACGCGGACATCCTGCGGCTCGACAGCCCTGATCCTTCGGTGATCGCCGAACAGCAGCAAACCAGTGATGGCTCGCGCTTTGTGGTTTTTGCGGGCAAGGCCGACACCTCGGCCCAGATCGCGCCGCGCCCATTGCGGCTAACGCGGCTGGAAGCGAACGCGCTCTATCAGGTCGAACTGCGCCGCACCGCCGAGGCGCCACCGACCCTGTCGCGCGGCAATCCGGTTTTGAAACAACAACCCGTTAAGTTGAGCGGGCAATATCTGATGAGCTACGGGCTAACCCTGCCTTGGAGCTTCCCGCAGAGCATGTGGGTGATCGAAGGCAAGAAACTATGAGCGAGCGACGCAACCGCGGCTGGTATGGCATGCTGGATAAGGATGGGTTCATCCGCCGCTCCTGGATGAAGAATCAGGGCTTTCCCAACCATGCCTTTGACGGGCGGCCTGTCATCGGCATCTGCAACACCTGGTCCGAACTGACGCCCTGCAACTCGGGTCTGCGTGAACTGGCCGAAGGGGTGAAGCGCGGTGTCTGGGAGGCGGGCGGCTTCCCGGTCGAGTTCCCGGTGATGTCACTGGGCGAGACGCAGATGAAGCCAACCGCGATGCTCTTCCGCAACCTGCTGTCGATGGATGTGGAAGAGAGCATTCGCGCCTATGGCATGGATGGCGTTGTGCTGCTGGGCGGATGCGACAAGACCACGCCGGGGCAGCTGATGGGCGCAGCCTCGGTCGATTTGCCGACCATCGTGGTCAGCTCCGGTCCGATGCTGAACGGCAAGTGGAAGGGCCGTGATCTGGGGTCAGGCACCGATGTGCGCAAGTTCGCCATGGACGTGAAGGCGGGCGACATGACGCTCAAGGATTTCATGGCCACCGAGTCGGGTATGAGCCGCTCCAAGGGCGTCTGCATGACCATGGGCACCGCCTCGACCATGTCCTCGCTAACCGAGGCGATGGGGCTGGCGCTGCCGATGAACGGCTCGCTACCGGCTGTTGACGCGCGGCGCATGGCGCTGGCACATATGACCGGCAAGCGCGTCGTCGAAATGGTCGAGGAAGAGTTGAAACTCTCGGATGTGCTGACCAAACCGAGTTTTGAAAACGCCATTCTGGCCAATGCCGCCCTTGGCGGCTCGACCAATGCGGTGGTGCATCTACTGGCATTGGCAGGTCGGGTGGGCGTAGACCTGACCATGGAGGATTTCGAGATCGGCGGAGAGATTCCGCTGCTGGTCAATTGCATGCCGTCGGGCAAATACCTGATGGAGGATTTCTGCTACGCTGGCGGCGTGCCGGTGGTGCTGAAAGAACTCAGCCACAAGCTGCGCGCCGCGAACACAGTGATGGGCAAGGACATCTCGCATTACTACGACGAGGCCGAATGCTATAACCGTGACGTCATCTATCCCTTTGATGCTCCGCGCAAACCTGCTGCGGGTCTGCGGGTGCTGCGCGGCAATCTGGCACCCAAGGGCGCGATCGCGAAACCCTCGGCGGCCAGCGATCATCTGCTGGAGCATCAGGGCGAGGCCTATGTTTTCGAGACGATCGAAGAGCTCAAGGCCAATATCGAAAGGGACGATCTGCCGGTGGATGAAAACACCGTGCTGGTCCTGAAACACTGCGGCCCAAAGGGCTATCCTGGCATGCCGGAAGTGGGCGATATGCCGGTCCCGGCCAAGCTGGTGAAAAAGGGCGTGCGCGACATCGTGCGGGTCTCGGATGCGCGCATGTCGGGCACGGCCTTTGGCACGGTGATCCTGCATGTCAGCCCCGAAGCGACCGCGGGCGGACCGTTGGCGCTGGTGCGGACGGGCGACCTGATCAAGGTGTCAGCTGCGAACGGGGTGCTGGAACTGCTGGTATCCGACGAAGTCCTGGCGGAGCGCCGTGCCGAATGGGCCGCGCCCGCCCCGCATTACACACGCGGCTATGCAAAGATGTATGTCGATCACGTGTTGCAAGCCGACGAGGGAGCCGATCTGGACTTTCTGGTTGGCAAGGACACCCGCCCGGTCACGCGGGAGAGCCATTGATGGCGACCGCGGGCAAGATTCTCGAGTTTTCTTCCCGCCCAGTTGAGAGGTGAGCAAATGACACAAGTGGTACACCCGGACCTGAAGGGCGCGTCGGTCTATATCACCGGCGGCGGCTCGGGCCTTGGCGCGTCGCTGACCGATGGATTCATGGGGCAGGGGGCCAATGTCGCCTTTATCGGACGATCGGATGCCAGTGAATTCGTTGCCGAAATGCAAGCCAAGCATGGGCGCGCGCCGCTGTTCATGCAGGGAGACATTACCGATACCGACCGGTTGCTGGAAACCATGCGGCAGGCGGCGGATGCCCATGGGCCGATCCGGGTGCTGGTGAACAATGCCGCCAATGACAAACGCCATTCGCTGGAAGAAGCAACGCCGGATTTCTGGGACTGGATGCAGGCGATCAACCTCAAAGCCTATTACTTTGCCTGCAAGGAGGCCGCCCGGCAGATGCAGGAGGGCGGCTCGATCATCAATTTCAGTTCGATCAGTTATATGATGGGCAATGCGGGCTATACCGCCTATACCACCGCCAATGCGGGGATCACCGGCATGACCCGATCACTGGCGCGCGAGCTTGGGCCGCAGAAAATCCGCGTCAACGCCCTCGCGCCCGGTTGGGTTCTGACTCAGAAGCAACTCGATCAATGGGCCACGCCCGAAGGTCTGGAGGCGCATATGGAGCGGCAATGCCTGAAAGAGCATCTGACGCCGGATGACATGATCGGTCCGGTGCTGTATCTGGCCTCGGATGCCAGCCGGATGATGACGAGCCAATGCATGGTCGTGGATGGCGGCGTTGTGGTGACAGGATAAGATATGAGCGTCAAAGCCGAATGGATCGCGGTCGACTGGGGCACCTCGCATTTGCGGGTCTGGGCCATTCAGGATACGCGCGCCGTAGGCGAGGCGCGCTCGGACAAAGGCATGGGCCGACTGGCGCGGTCCGAGTTTCAGGACGCCCTGCTGGAGCTGGCCGGGGGCTGGCTGGATGACGCCCCCGTCGACGTGATCGCCTGCGGCATGGTTGGTGCGCGCCAGGGCTGGGTCGAGGCACCTTATGCTACGGTTCCTGTCGCGCCGCTCTCGGGTGCGCCAATACGGGTGCCGCAGACCGACCCGCGCATTCGGGCCTATGTGGTGCCCGGCCTGAAGCAGCTCAAACCAACAGATGTGATGCGGGGCGAGGAAACCCAGATCGCCGGATTCCTGGCGCTCAACAAGGATTGGGACGGTGTGATCTGCCTGCCCGGCACCCATTCCAAATGGGTGCATGTGAGCGCAGGCGAGGTTGTCAGTTTTCAGACCTTCATGACCGGCGAGATGTTTGATCTGCTCAGCAAAACGTCTGTCCTGCGCCATTCGGTCGGCGACGGCTGGTACGATGACGCCTTTCGCGAGGCGGTAGAGACCACCTTGTCAAAACCCGAAAGCGTGGCGGCGCGGCTCTTTGGTATCCGCGCCAGTGACCTGCTTGAGGCCACCGAAGGCGCGGTGTCCCGCGCCCGTCTCTCGGGCCTCTTGATCGGGGCGGAACTGGCTGCCGCGCGGCCCTATTGGCTGGGTCAGCAGATCGCGTTGATCGGCGCCTCGGGTATGTCAGAAATCTATGCCAAGGCATTGGAATTACAGGGTGTCCCGGCGACGGTCGCGGATGGCCAACATATGACACTTGCCGGGTTGAATGCGGCCCGGAAATTGCTGGAGCACTAAAATGGAACGAGCCATTATCGCCATCCTGCGCGGTCTTGACCCGCAGGATGCTGTCCCCATGAGCGAAGCGTTGATCTCTGCCGGGATCACCCGGGTCGAGGTGCCGCTGAACTCGCCAAACCCGTTGCAGAGCATTGCAGACATGGCGCGCGCTTGCGGCGACCGGGCGCTGATCGGTGCCGGAACGGTGCTGACGGTGGAACAGGTCGAACAGGTGGCCGAAGCGGGCGGCAAGCTGATCGTGTCGCCCAATTGCGATACCGAGGTGATCGCGCGCAGCCGCGCGCTGGGGCTGGAAAGCTGGCCCGGCATCTTTACCCCGACCGAGGCCTTCGCCGCGCTCAAGGCCGGGGCCAGCGGTTTGAAGCTGTTCCCCGGCAACATGGCGGGACCCGGCGGGTTGAAGGCGATGCGCGCCATCCTGCCCGCAGGCACGCAGGTCTATGCAGTCGGCGGTGCGGGGCCGGAGAATTTCGGAGAATGGGTCGCGGCGAGCGCCGATGGGTTCGGCATCGGTTCGGCCCTGTTCAAGCCCGGCATGTCGGTGGCAGATGTCAGCGCCCGTGCGGCGGATATCGTGGCGGCGTATGACGAGGCCATCTGATGAGTCGGGTTTTCGACGACCGCCCCTGCGCGTTGGGCGAGGGGCCGCTCTGGCACCCGCAACGCCAACAGCTCTTCTGGTTCGACGTCCTCGGCAAGCGGCTGCTGACGCGCGACGCGGATGGCGCGCGGGATTGGCAGTTTGACGAATATGTCTCGGCCGCAGGCTGGGTGGACCGCGAGACGCTGCTGATCGCGTCTGAAACCGGCCTCTGGCGGTTCGATCTGCAGAGCGGCAAACGCGATCTGGTGATGGCGCTTGAGGCCGACAACCATGTGACGCGCTCGAATGACGGGCGAGCAGACCCGTGGGGCGGGTTCTGGATCGGAACGATGGGCAAGCAGGCCGAGCACGGCGCCGGTGCGATCTATCGCTTCTATGGCGGCGAGCTGCGGCAACTTGTGCCCGAGGTCTCCATTTCGAACGCGATCTGCTTCGCGCCGGACCGTCGCTGCGCTTACTACACGGATACAGCAACCGGTCAGGTGATGCGCCAGCCACTGGAGGCAGAGAGCGGCTGGCCAGAGGGCGAGCCACATGTGTTTCTGGACCTGCGGGTAGACGGGCTGGACCCTGATGGCGCGGTGGTGGACGAGGATGGCAATGTCTGGATCGCCCAATGGGGCGCAAGCCGGGTGGCAGCCTATTCGCCTTTGGGCACCTTCCTGAAAGCGGTGCACTTTGGCGGGCGGCATACCTCCTGCCCCGGCTTTGGCGGACCGGAGTTTCGCGATCTCTACTGCACCAGCGCGCGGCAGGGGATCGACGCGGCACGGCTGCGGGCCGAGCCGGAAAACGGCATGACTTTTGTGGCGATTGGCGTCGGCAAGGGCCGTGCCGAATATCAGGTGATCTTATGAGACCGGAACTGGGCGTCTGTTACTATCCCGAACATTGGCCGGAAGAGCGTTGGCCGGAGGACGCCGCTCGCATGGTCGAGATGGGCCTGGCCTGGGTGCGCATCGGCGAGTTCGCCTGGAGCAGGATGGAGCCGGTGCCGGGGCAATTACAACTGGATTGGCTGGATCGCGCCGTTGAGGTGCTGGGTGCGGCCGGGCTAAAGGTGGTGCTGGGCACGCCCACGGCGACGCCGCCGCGCTGGATGATCGACCGGCATCCGGACATGCTGGCCGTAGATGCCGATGGCAAGCCGCGCAAGTTTGGCTCGCGTCGGCATTACTGTTTCAGCCATGCCGGATATATGGACGCATGCGTGCGGATCACCGAAATCCTCGCCCGGCGCTATGCCAACAACCCCCATGTGGCGGCGTGGCAGATCGACAATGAGTATGGCTGTCATGACACGGTGCTGAGCTATAGCGAGGCCGCGCGCAACGGATTCCATAGCTGGCTGGCGGCGCGCTATGGCGATGTGGCAGCGTTGAACAATGCCTGGGGCAATGTGTTCTGGTCGATGGAATATGGCGCCTTTGACGAGGTTGATCTGCCCAACCTCACCGTGACCGACCCGAACCCGTCGCATGTGCTGGCCTTCCGCCGCTACAGCTCGGATCAGGTCGTGCGGTTCAACAGGGCGCAGGCCGAGGTATTGAAGGCCCATACCAACGCGCCGCTGATCCATAACTACATGGGCCGGGTGCTGGAATTCGACCATTTCGACGTCGGCGACGATCTGGATATCGCCAGTTGGGACAGCTATCCGATCGGCTTCCTGTCAGATCGGCTGGACGAGGATGCGGAGCACAAGCTGGCCTTCCTGCAGCAGGGCGATCCCGACATGCAGGCGATGCACCACGATCTCTACCGTGCTGTGGGGCGCGGGCGCTGGTGGGTGATGGAACAGCAGCCGGGCCCGGTGAACTGGGCACCCTATAACCCTGCGCCGCTGCCGGGCATGGTCCGACTCTGGTCGCTGGAGGCGGTGGCGCATGGGGCCGAAGTGGTCAGCTATTTCCGATGGCGGCAGGCCCCGTTTGCGCAGGAGCAATATCATGCCGGTCTGTTGCAGCCAGATGGCCGCGACGCGGTCGGAGCGGATGAGGCCGCGCAGGCGGCCGATGATCTGGAAAAGCTGGGCGATCTGAAGCCGACACAGGCGCAGGTGGCCATCCTGTTCGACTATCCGTCGGACTGGGCCTGGGCCGCGCAGCCGCAGGGGGCGGGGTTCAGCTATTTCAACCTGGTCCTGTCGGCTTACAAAGCGTTGCGCCGTGCGGGGCTATCGGTTGATTTCCTGCCATCGCGGCAGCGCGATTTCGACGGCTATGACCTGATCCTTGCACCGGGGCTGGCGATTCTGCCGCCTGACCTGAACGCCGCGCTCAGCGCCTCTGGCGCGCAGGTGGTGCTGGGTCCGCGCAGCGGGGCGATTACCGAGGATTACCAAGTGCCTGAAACAGGCCGCCCCGGTGTGGCGGGGCTGGACGTGCATGTCGATCTGGTTGAATCGCTGCCCCCCGATCATACCCGCGCAGTCTCGGGCGGTGGGCAGGTGATCCACTGGCAGGAGCAGCTGAGCGGTCGGGCTGAGGTGATGTTGCGGACTGAGGCGGGCGCGCCGGTGCAGATGGACAGCGAAGGGCTCAGCTACCTCGGGGCCTTCCCGGATGAGGCCCTTTGGGACCGGATCGTCGAACAGGCGGCTGGTCGCGCGCGGCTTGCCGTCACGCGTTTGCCCGAGGGTCTGCGCCTGCGTGATATGGGCGCGCATCGTTTTGCCGTGAACTACAATGCGCATGCGGTGGAGTGGAACGGCGTGCGGCTGGAGCCTTGCGGCGTGGCGGTCTGGAAGGATGGCGAACAGGTCCTCTGACCGGGCAGGGCGACAGGCGATATTGACCGGGGGGCGCTGATCGCCCATCCTCGAAGGCATTATTCTCCTCGCCCGTCCCATGGGCCGTGACCATTTCCAAAGGCTGACTCCATGACAGATGCGTCGACCAAGCGTTATCGCCTCGATACCCATCGGCTGCGCGACCCGGCTCAGACGCTGGCGCTGGTGCAGCCGCATCTCAAACGCATGGGCATCACGCGGGTGGCCAACCTGACCGGGCTGGACCGGATCGGGCTGCCCACGGTGATGGTGTGTCGGCCCAACTCACGCTCTGTCGCCGTGTCGCTGGGCAAGGGGCTGTCACTGGAGGCGGCGCAGGCCTCAGGCGTGATGGAGGCGATCGAAAGCTGGCATGCCGAGCGGATCACGCGACCCTTGCGCCGGGCGTCTTATGCTGACTTGCGGGCAGAGGTGAACGTGGCCGATATCGACCGGTTGCCAAAGGTGACCGGCGGGCGGTTCGATCCGCATCGCCGTCTGCTCTGGATCGAAGGTCATGACCTGGGTGCAAACATGCCCTGTTGGGTGCCCTATGAGATGGTCGATACGGACTATACCGAGCCGCCCAATGGCGGCCACTGCGCCTTTCCGCGATCGACCAACGGATTGGCCTCAGGCAATGACCTGAATGAGGCGACCTGTCACGCGATCTGCGAGGTGATCGAGCGGGATGCCACCACGCTCTGGCATCAGGGGCGGCGCGATCAGCGCATTGACCCCGCGACAATCGATGATCCCCGTTGCCGCGAGGCATTGGGGCGGTTCACCGCTGCCGGGATTGATGTGGGTGTGTGGAACACGACCTCGGATGTGGGCGTGGCCTGCTTTCATTGCGCGATCTGCGAGGCGGGGGCTCAGCCGGGCCATATCGGGCTGGGCGATGGCTGCCATCCAGATCGCGCCATTGCGCTATTGCGCGCCCTGACCGAGGCGGCGCAGACTCGGCTGACCTATATCTCGGGCGCGCGCGACGATCTGGAGCCCGAGGATTTCACCGATAGCGCCCTGCATGCGCGGGGCCGCTACGTGCGCGAGTTGATCGACGGCGCAGCACCGATTGTTGATTTCCTGGACTGCCCCAGCAACGCGACCGAGTCCTTTGCGGGCGATCTGGACTGGCTGGTGGCGCGATTGGCTTCGGTCGGGATCGAGCAGGTGATCGCTGTCGATCTGTCGCAAGAGGGGCTCGACATTGCCGTGGTGCGCGCGGTCATACCGGGCTTGGAGGCGCCGCATGACGACCCCGATTTCGTGCCGGGCGCGCGGGCGATGGGGGCACGCGCATGAGTGTGGTGGTTTTTGTCGGCCCGACGCTGGGGCAGAGAGCAATAAGTGAGATTTTGCAGGCCGAGATCCTGCCGCCGGTGCGGCAGGGCGATGTCTATCGCGTCGCCCGCGAGAACCCCCGCGCCATCGGTATTATCGACGGGTATTTCGAAGGCGTCCCCTCGGTCTGGCACAAGGAAATCCTCTGGGCGATGGAGCAGGACATCCCGGTCTTCGGCAGTGCCAGCATGGGCGCGCTGCGTGCCGCTGAACTTGCCGATTTCGGGATGATCGGCGTGGGCCGGATATTTGAGGATTACTACGCTGGCGTGCTGGAGGATGATGACGAAGTGGCCGTGCTGCACAGCCCGGCAGAGCTGGGGTTTCAGCCGCTGAGCGAGCCGATGGTGTCAATCCGTGCCACCGTGGCACGCGCGTTGGAGTGCGGCGTGCTGTCACCGGGCTCGGCTGAGGCGATCCTGAGGGCGGGCAAGGCGCTGCACTATCGCGACCGGGACTGGCCGAGCCTCCTGTCCATGCTGGCGCAGGACCATGATCTGGACGCGTTCAGCAACTGGCTGCCCGAGGGCAAGGTTGATGCCAAGCGCGAGGATGCCTGCGACATGCTGCGGCAGATGGCGGCCTATCTGGAGGGCGGGGCAGAGTCCCCGGAGACACCAACGCGGGTCGAACGGACATTGGCCTGGCAGGGGTTGACCCGGCGCATTGATGGCGAAACCGCACGGGATCGCTCAAGCGCGCAGGATCTGCTGGACGAGCTACGGCTTGATCCGGCCCGCTTTGCGGACCTGCGCGAGCGGGCAATGCTGGGCGTGCTCGCGCAGGAAGACGCCGCCCGGCGCGGGTTGCAGGCGGATCGCGAGGCGCTGATGGCGCAGATGGACCGCCACCGCGCGCAGGCCGGCTTGGCACAGCGGCGCGATATTTTGCATTGGCTGGAGGCCAATGATCTCGATGAATCTGGCTACGAGGACTTTCTGGGCAGCGCCGCGCTCACCGACGAGATACGCGCGCTGCGTGCCGACCGGCTGGAGCCGCACATGCTCTCGGCGATGCGTTGGGCGGGGAATTACACCGATCTCAAAGCCCGGGCCCAGGCCAAGAAGGCGGCCTTGCGGGGCGTTGAAAACGGGGCCTTTGCCGGGCATGATCGGCTGCGGCTACTGATCTGGTACTTTGAGGAACGCTTGCGTCAACCGGTCCCCGAGGACCTGGATGAGCATGCCCAAACCCTTGGGCTCGCGGATCGCGAAGAATTCTGTACACTGGTCGCGCGCGAGTTCCTGTATTCTCAGGGTGGCGGCGATGCTGCCGAGGCGCCAGACGCATAGTTGAACGATTGGAGGGACGCATGTACGAACCTGACCTGCCAGAGGACGAAGCGCCGGGCACGCGGTTTCTGCTCTTCCCGCAATCACCATTTTTCGAAAGCAACCCGAGGCCGGAACTGGTCGAGGTCTCGGCCCCGCCCGGCTCGCTTGCTGCCGGGCCGTCTGGGCCGCGAATGTACACGGTCAACCCGGAGGGCAAGACCACACCGTTTGGCGCAATCGTTGAGGGGCCAAATGGGCCGGGCATGTATCTGCCGCCCTGGGACGGGCCGGTTCACCCGCCCGCGGAGCCCGATGAGGATGGCAACTTCACCCATCTCGACCCTTCGGACCCCGCCTTTGAGGCAGCGCATCTTTTTGGCTCAGCGCATTTCACCATGGATGTCTGGGAGGGCTATTTCGGCCGCCCGATCCCGTGGCATTTCGAACGCGACTTCGACCGGCTGGAACTGTCGTTGCTGCCCAGCCTCGACAATGCCCATATCGGTTGGGGGTTTCTGGAGACCGGCGGCACCTGGGAACATGGTGACGAATACCGCGCCTACAGCTTGAATTTCGACGTGGTCGCGCATGAGATCGGCCATGCCATCATCTATAGCGTGATCGGTATGCCCGCGCCCGAGGATACACCGGGCGAATATTATGGCTTTCACGAATCCGCTGCCGACATGGTGGCTCTGGTGGCCGCGCTACATTTCGGCTCGGTGGTCGAGGATCTGCTGGAGAACACACGCGGCAATCTCTATTCCTTCAACCGGCTCAGCCGCTTTGCGGAACTGTCTGAAAACGCCCAGATTCGCATGGCCGCCAACGACAAGACCCTGTCGGAATTCGAATGCGGCTGGAGCAGTGAACACGCACTCTCGGAACCGCTGACCGGCGCGATGTTCGACATTTTCGTCGATATCTATCACGAACGATTGCTGGTGCATGACCTGATCTCGCCAGAGATGGAGGACCTGTCGGACCAGTTGGAGGATTCGCCCGAATATGGCGAGGTCATGCAGGAGATGTTCGACGAGCGCTACGCCGAGAACCCCGATGGCTTCCGGGTCGCGCTGCTGGAGGCGCGGGATTTCCTGGGCTCCTATCTGGCCGATGCCTGGAGCCTGCTGGACGCCGAGATGCTGAGCTACATGGGCGTCGAGCAAGCGCTGCTGCAGGTGGATCAGGAGATCACCAACGGCGCGTTTCGCCAGATCATCGAGGGCAATTTCCGCATGCGCGAGGTTGGTGTCGTCGAAGTGGGGCCGAGACTGACCGAGCCGGATGAGCACAGCCACGCGGTATCAACGCGCACCCGTGTGCCGGAATGAGCCATGCGTAAATTTCTTTGTGATTGGAGAATTTTATGGCACGGTGGCTGAAGGAGTTATTCTTATCTTTATTTGGGTCCCGGCCTGGCGGGACCACCACATCGGGATTGGGGGCGGACTGCCCGGATGAAATCCCTCAGACACAAGGAGTGGGTGAAGTGGGCGAGTCTTTACTCAATTTTTCGGAAGTGCTGCTATTTGGACGCGAAATCACGGAACTGGAGTACAAGAGCGGGAAAGGTGCTGGCTGTGGTCGGAACAGGTTCCTGGAAGAGCAAGTCGAGCCTGGTCCCGAGGATGGCACGGCTGACGATCCGCGATTTGCGCGGATTTACGGTTTCTCCTATGACGGCGCATATTATGAACTGCCATCGCCGGCACTGTTTCTGATGCAATGCGCAGGTCGGCTCGTGAATGGGTTCAAGGGTATAGAGGGTGACGCCCCTGGCAAGCTCGCTGCGCGCGCACCCAACCAACCCGGTCTGACAGGGATTGCAGCAGCCGATTTCCAATTCGCTGATGACATCTGCGTCTGGAGCGTTCAGCAGTCTGATTACACGATCCGCATGGACGTCATGAATGGCCGCTACGAGCAGGTCTTGCTTGATATGTTCTTTGGTACCGAAATGCCTGGGGTCACCGGCGCTAAAGTGAGCGGCGCGAAGGTCAGCGGGGCCAAAGTGTCCGGCGCGAAAGTAAGTGGAGCCAAGGTTTCCGGTGCCAAAGTCAGCGGTGCAAAGGCACGTGGGGGCGACTGAACTTTTTTGAGATTGAATGGAGAGGGGCGTGCGTCAGGCGCGCCCTTTTTCGTATTGGGCCAGATGAGGCCTGGCTCAGAAACCGGCCTTCTTCAACCCTTCGACGAAATGCTGGGTATCGTCCTCCAGCTTGTCGGGCTGGATCTTCGCCCAGTGATCAAGCGAGAAGTTAGGATGGGCCGCGCGATGCTTGTCCGCGATTTCGCGGGCGATATCCATCTTGCCCAGTTGCGCATAGCTGGCAGCCAGCATCCGCTGCCCCTCGGTGGGGTTGTTCATCTTGTTCACGGTCTCGATGACATCGTCATATTGCTTGAGATTGTAGTAGGCACCGCCTAGATGCCACAGATACTGATCCGGGAAATAGGGGTTCAGCCGCATCGCCTGCTTCAGATGGTGGATGGCGGTTTCATTGTCACCCGAATGGGCCATAGCGTCAGCATAGTCGGAATGCAGATCGGCGTCATTTGGGTTGAGCGCCAGCGCGCGCCGATACGAGCCGAGGGCCGCGTCATGGTCCTTGCGATAGAGATGCACGAAGCCCAGCTCTCCGAAGCCCCGCGCATCGGTCGGGTCCAGGTTGACGGCCCGTTGGGCAAACCCCAGCGCGGTATCGAGCGCCCGGTCTGAGTCATTGGTCCAGGAATAGCGCCAGTCGATATTCAGCGTACGCGACAAAGCGGCGGAGGCGCGGGCATAGCCTTCGTCGCGTTCCAAGGCCTGTTCATAAAGCGAATGCGCCTCGTGATTGTCCTGCCGCGTGTATTTGTACAGGTATTGCTGGCCGCGCAGAACATAGCCATAGGCGGCCAGATCATTAGGCACTGCCTGCGCCAGGCGCTGACGTTCCTGCGACTCGATCAGCACGGCGGTTGAGGCGACGATGGATTCAGTCACCTCGTCCTGAATGGCAAAGATATCGTCGATCACCCGGTCATACCGTTCGCCCCAGATGGTACGTTCGGAATCCGCATCGATCAGTTCGACGCTGATCCGAATCCTGTTGCCCGCCCGGCGCACGCTGCCACGCGTGATATAGCGCACACCCAGTTTAGCCGCCGCGTCCTGCGGTGACATGAACTGCGCCTTGAAGAAAAACGTCGAATTGCGCGCAATGACGAAGAGGTTCCTGAATTTCGACAGGTTGAGGATGATGTCATCGGTCAGCCCGTCCGCTACCCAGCCATCGGAGGGATCACCACCCATGCTGACAAATGGCAGCACCGCGACCGAGGGTGTATCCGGCCGCATTGGTTCCTCGACGCTAGTCGGATTGGGTCGCAGCGTCGCGGCCATGGTCACGCCTTCGACCTCGCTGCGCACGCAATAGGTGGGGACCGGGTTGGCAATGTTCTTGAGCGTTTGCGGACCCAGGAATTCATAGCCATAGCGCAGCCGGTTGCGAATCTGTTCATAAACCGTAGCGCTGACGCAGACGCGACCGGGTTCGGCGATCTCCTGCAGGCGCGCGGCGATGTTGACAATGTCGCCATGAACGCCGCGCTCATCAGTCATGATCTCGCCCAGATGAACGCCGGCCCTGAAATGGATGCGCTGGTCCTCTTCGCGGGATTCGTTGTTCTCATCTGCGATCCGGTGCAGTTCCACAGCAAAGCGCACCGCGCTTGAGGCTGTGTCAAAAAGCGCCAGAACCCCGTCGCCACGGATCTCGGCCACATGCCCGTCGAACTTGCGGCAGGCATCTTCTAGCCGGACCAACAGGGATTTCAGCGCACTATAGGTGTCGACCTCGTTCTGGCCCATCAGCCGGGAATACCCGACCACATCGGCAAACAGCACCGCCCCAAGCCGGTGCTTGATCTCAGAACTTGGGCTGTCTGCGCTCACGTTCCGTGCTCCACCTCTGTCCTACACCCGGGTCTGGCCATGGGCCATAACCCCATTCCCTCCGTCGAAATTGACAAATCTAAATGAACTTAAATTGCATCCGGGTCAATGAGTGGCCAAGTCCACCCTGAGGATCCTACCTCGCCCATCCCAACGCTGATCTCGGCGCCAAGCTCGTTGGACAAGGGCTGGCGTCGCGCGTTCCATTCGTCCTTCAAGAGACCTACGACCAGCATGTCAAAGAATCTTCCCTGCGCAAACCATGCTTTGCGCATGCGTCCTTCTATCTGAAATCCAAGTTGTCCCAACACCTGATGACTGGTGTGGTTGTCCTCGCGATAGTAGGAGGTGATCCGGTTCAAGCCAAGCTGCCGAAAGGCCAGATCCAGCATTAACGCAGCGGCGCGGGTGCCCAGACCCTGCCCACGCAGGGAAGAGTCAACGAATGTGGCGATGACGCCGTCCCGATTCGTGGGGGATATCCCCTCAAGCCCGACGATGCCTGCGCCCACATTGTCTTCCGATTCGATGACAAACCAGCAGCGTTCGCGTTCTGTCGTTTGCTCGACAGCACGTTCCCAAGCATGTTCCGTGCCAGTCAGGTTGAGCGGCATGCGGCAGGTTCGATCAAAGGCGGCCAGATCATCGACATTGCGAAACCAGCGGGAGATCAGTGTCAAATCTGCTTTTTCCAGCGGTCTGAGCGCATAATGGCCCTGGGGTCGATCCGACATAATTGGCATCCTCTTAAGCAATAACTCATACAAATTCGGCTCAGTCAATCTTAGCACGAGTTTGCGAATACCGAGAGTATCATATTGAGGCTACCTAAAAAGGTATCGTTTTTGCACACCTTTGCAGGTGTCGGGGCTTGGCATATCGGGTTTCGCCGGGCAAAGCTGCGATCGGTGCGGTGCAAACCCGGAGGCGAGGATGGCAGACGCAAAAAACGTCCTCTTCATCATCATCGATCAGCTGCGAGCGGACTGCCTGAGCGGCGCGCTGGCGGCCCATGTCGAACTGCCCAACCTGCGCGCCTTCATGGAGGACGCGGTCTCGTTCGAGCGGCATTTCTCGGTCACCAACCCCTGCGGCCCCTCGCGCGCCTCGATCCTGACCGGTCAATATGCGATGAACCACCGCTCTATCCGCAATGGCACGCCGTTGCGCCATGACACGCCGAATATCGCGACCGAAATGCGCAAGCTGGGCTATCTGCCGATGCTGTTCGGATATACCGACACGTCGCAGGATCCGCGCGCCTTTGCCCCCGGCGACCCGGCGCTCAGCACTTATGAATTCCCGATGCCCGGGTTTCACGAAATGACCGAGATGCGGCTGGAGATGTCCTATCCTTGGCGGTCTCACCTGATGGCGCAAGGCTATGCGTTCGATCGGTATTGTGACGTCTACAGGCCGGTGTCGCCCGGCGGCACCGAGCCGCGGCTCACCGATCCGGCGCTCTACCGGGCCGAGCATAGCGACACCGCGTTTCTAACGGACAGTTTCCTGGGCAAGATGCGCGGCTATTGCGGCGAAAGCTGGTTCGCCCATCTGACCTATATCCGCCCGCATCCGCCGCTTGTCGCCCCGGCCCCATATAACGAGATGTATGACCCTGTGCGCCTGCCGCTGCCGCAGCGTATGGATCACCGTACCGATGAAGAGGCCATTCATCCTTTCATCGCCCCCGCGCTGGAAAAGGGGAGCATTTCCGGCATGGTTGAGGGGTTTGGAGATCTTGAGGCAAGCGATGAGGCGGTGCAAAGCCTGCGCGCGATCTATCTGGGACTGGCCAGCGAGGTGGATACCCATATTGGCCGGGTTATCGAATTCCTCAAAAGCTCGGGCCAGTATGAGAACACGTTGGTGGTGATCACGGCAGACCATGGCGAGATGCTGGGCGACCGCCATTGCTGGGGCAAATCGACGATCTATGACGCTGCCTATCACACGCCGCTGATCCTGCACTGTCCTGATAATGCGGAGAATGCCGGACGAAGGGTGACCCTGCCAACCGAGTCGATAGATGTGACGCCGACCATCCTGGATTGGATGGGGGCGACAGTGCCCAATTCCATGGATGGCAGGTCGTTGTTGCCGCTGGTATATGGCGAAACCCCGGAGAGCTGGCGCCGCCATACCTATTCCGAGCTTGATTTCTCCAACCCGCTTGAGCCAAGCGTGGCGGAACGGGCACTGGGCACCGGGCCCAGCGACTCCAGCCTGTGCATCCTGCGCGAGGACCGCTTTACACTGGTCGAGTTTGCCGCCGACCTGCCGCCCGTCCTGTTCGATCATGAGGGTGACGGAGAGATGCGGAATGTGGCGACAAGACCTGAATACCAAGGCGATCTGGCCCGCCTGACCCGCGCCATGCTGCGCCACCGGATGCGCAATGCGGACCAGACCCTGGCACTCTATTCGATCACCGGGGATGGCCCGAAACTGCGCGCGCGATAAGATCTGCGCAGGCGGCTACAGGGCGGTGGTCACATCAATGTTCCAACTGCGCAGCGCCGCAGAGAGGCGACCGCGCGGGGCCTGATCCGAAACGACCTGATGCACCGCCTCAGGCTCGGGGCCGCAGTGAGGGGCGGTTGCCCCGAATTTGTGGCGGTCGATTCCCATCAGGACCTGCCGCGCGCTTGCCGCGATCTCGGTGGCCAGATGCGCCTCGGCGGCGCTGAGATACAGGAACCCGCGCTCTGCCGACAGAGCGTCGGAGCTGAGCACCGCCACATCATAGGCAAAGCGCCGGGCCTGACGTTCGGCCACATGACCAAATGTGCCGCGCTCATTGCTCTGCAACTCTCCGCCCAGCATATGCACCCGGTTGCCGTTGATGTTGACCAGTGTCTGCGCCACCCCGATCGAGTTGGTCACCACGGTCAGATCAGCGTGGTGATGCCGCAGCTCTTCGGCGACAAAAGCGGTGGTGGAGCCGACATCGAGAAACAGTGTCATGCCATCGGTTACGATCCCGGCAATCGTTGCGGCGATCAAGCGTTTTTCCTCGGCGTGTTTGTTGATGCGCCGAAAGAAGCTGGGATCGTTGCGGGTGCCGATCAGATAGGCCCCGCCATGCACCCGCACCAACGCACCCGAGGTGGCAAGGGATTTGATCGTGCGGCGCACGGTCTCTTCCGAGACGTTCATCACCTTGGCCAGTTCAGTGCCCCGCGCCGACCCGCCCGCACGCCGCAAGGCGCTTAAAAGCTCCATCTCGCGATGCGAAAAACTGCTCATGTCGCTGGCCATGGCACGCTCCGTCTCTGGCCCGGCGCATCATCCGACGGGCACGTGGGCTGTAGATCAGGGCACAGTGATACACATATCGAGACCGATTATAACCCGCGCCGTTTCGGCTTGTTCCAGCCGAGCGCGGGCGCGCGCGACGCATTGGCAGAATTAGCAATTGCCTCCGTGCGATTTGCCCGCTTTGCTGTGGTTGAGGCAACGAGGCGGAGGCGGTCGTGAAACGGGTTCTGGGTCTTTTGGCATTATCGCTGCTCTGCGCCTGCGGGCAACCAAAGCCGGTTGAGCGCACAGATCCGGTACGGGTATCGACGCGGGCAGGTGACCCGCTGCGTTTTGCCGACCATGACCCGCATGACTGGTCGGGCCGCGCGCCCTCGCGATACCCGGTGCATGGGATCGATGTCTCGCGCTGGCAGGGAGAGATCGATTGGAGGTTGGCGAAGACCTCCGGCATCTCCTTTGTCTTCATCAAGGCCACCGAGGGCGGCGATCTGCTTGATCCGTCCTTCGAGGATCACCGGCGCGGCGCGCGCCGGGCAGGGATGCCCTACGGCGCCTACCACTATTTCTACTTCTGCCGCCCGGCGGTCGAGCAGGCCCGCTGGTTCATCAAGAACGTGCCGCGTGATGGGCGCGCCCTGCCGCATGTACTGGATATGGAATGGAACCCGCATTCACCCACCTGCCGCAAACGACCGGAAGGGCGGGTAGTGCGCGCCGAGGCAAAGCGCTTCCTCGATATTCTCGAACGTCACTATGGCCGTCGGCCCATCGTCTATACCACGGTGGATTTCTATCGAGACACCGGGATTGGCGCGCTGCGCGGCACCGAATTCTGGCTGCGATCGGTGGCGGGTCACCCGAGCGAGACCTATCCCGGCGCGGACTGGACGATCTGGCAATATACCGGCACCGGCAAGGTGCCCGGCGTACCCGGCCCGGTGGATATCAACGCGTTCCGGGGGTCACCCGAAGACTGGGCTCGCTGGGCAAATTAGACTTGCATCGTGGCCGCAACCGCACGTTTCCAGCGGGCGTAGCGTGTTTCGCGTGCGCTTTCCTCCATCGACGGGCTGAAGCGGCGCTCAAAGGACCAGTTGCTGGCAAACTCCGCTTGACCGGGCAGCACACCCGCGCGGCTGCCCGCCAGCCAGGCGGCCCCCAGTGCTGTGGTTTCCAGAACCTGCGGGCGGTCCACTTCGGCGTTGATGATATCGGAGAGGAACTGCATGGCGGGGTCGGAAGCGGACATGCCGCCATCGACCCGCAGCACATTCTGACCAGCCGATCCGGACCAGTCGGCCATCATCGCCTCAAGCAGGTCGCGGGTCTGGAAGCCGACGCTTTCCAGCGCGGCGCGCGACAGTTCCGCCGGACCGCTGTTGCGGGTCAGCCCGTAAACCGCGCCACGGCATTCGGCATTCCAGTAGGGCGCGCCCAGCCCGGTGAAGGCCGGGACAATAATGACATCCTGATGCGGGTCGGCCGTATCGGCCAACACCTGCGTTTCCGGGGCTGATCCAATCACGCCCAACCCATCGCGCAACCATTGCACCACCGCCCCTGCAATGAAGATCGACCCTTCCAGCGCGTAGGTTGGCGTGCCGTCCAATTGATATGCAACGGTGGTCAGCAGCCGGTTACTCGAAAAGACGGGCGCAGCCCCGGTATTGAGCAGCGCAAAGCACCCTGTCCCATAGGTGGATTTCAGCATGCCCGGCTCGAAACAGGCCTGACCGATTGATGCCGCCTGCTGATCACCCGCAACGCCCAGGATCGGGATCGCGCGCGCCCCCAGAAGATCGGGTTCGGTCTCGCCGAATTCGGCGGCGCAATCCAGCACCTCGGGCAGCATGCCGCGCGGGATATCCAGCAGCGCCAGCATATCGGCATCCCAGTCGCCCTTGGTGATGTTGTAAAGCATCGTGCGCGCCGCATTGGTGGCATCGGTCACATGCCGCTTGCCGCCGGTCATCCGCCAGATCAGATAGGTGTCGATGGTGCCGAAAAGCAGATTACCCGCGTCGGCCTGCGCACGCGCGCCTTCGACATTCTCAAGAATCCAGCGCAGCTTGGTGGCCGAGAAATAGGGGTCGAGCAGCAGGCCGGTGCGGGCGGTGACATCCGCCTCATGCCCCTCTTGGCGCAGGGTTTCGCAATAGGCGGCGGTGCGGCGGTCCTGCCAGACGATGGCGTTATAGATCGTGCGACCAGTGGTTTTGTCCCAGACCACGGTGGTTTCGCGCTGATTGGTGATGCCGATAGCCGCGATCTGCGCAGGTGACGCCCCCGACTGGTCCAGCGCCTGACGGCACATGTCGACGGTCGTGGTCCAGATTTCCTCGGGATCGTGCTCCACCCAGCCTGATTCCGGGAAATGCTGCTGAAACTCCTGCTGGGCCGAAGTTTGAATCCTGAGCGCCTGATCGAACAGTATCACCCGTGTCGATGTGGTGCCTTGGTCAATCGCCAGAACCAGAGCGTCGTCCGCCATATGAACCTGCCTTCCGAGATGCGCGCCGCGTGGACCGACAATGGTGTCGTCGCGCCGCAGGGCCGGGGATGTGTGGTTTCCCGCATCTAGCAAGTTTTGAACCGCGGGCGAAGAAAAAACGAGCAGAAACGAAGGTAAGCGATGGCGGCCATTATTCGAAGCAGTAGTCGGGAAAACGGCCGAACACTTGGCGAAATGGATACTTCTTTTAATTCAAGCGGAGAGGAAAATCGGGCAGGTCCAATTCTTGCTTTTTTAAGTAAAGCACCACCGCAAATGTTATTTTCAGACAAATAAAATATGCGTGGATGAGAAGGTGTTGCTTCGGGCCGTTTATTATAAGTTGTGCCCCACAACTTATAATGGCAGGGCTGTCTTATAATGGTCGGATTGTCGGGGTTTATTGCCAAGATTGCGCAATAGGCGGGATGCGCATCGAATCAATCGGCCAGAGAATCGGGGGCAACCGGTGTTTTGGGGGACGAAAACTCCGAAACTTCGCGCTGAATGTCCGTGAAACGTGCCCAAAGTGACCAAAATGTGTCTTTCGTGCATCACGAACCAGAAAAAAGAGGGGGCGGCGAAAAAATGCGCAATCGGCGTACTTTTGCCAGATCGTGTCAGCTCAAAGTATTGAATTGACACAAAATTGCCGAGCAAATGTCTTCACAGAAAATTCATTTGACGGAATGCAATATAAATCGCTCCTGCGGTTCGCCAAAACTATCTGCTGACAGGGATGAATTAATATCCTAGCTTATATCTACCGGTTATGGCGCGTGTGAGTGGCGAGCTTATGATACACCGGTTTCGCAGGGGGGGGTCCCCAAGGTATTTTTTCGGGCGGATACGACGTGTCCTTCCATAGCGGGTTATTTGTTTCGGACTCCCCTTTGCACCTCATCTAAAATTTATGACGAAACACACCTTTTTCAGGTTCGATCCGCCTTGCCGTCACGATTTGCGCATTGCGTTCAGCAGAGCAGCCCCCAGCGCGCCTTGCTGATCCGACTGCGCCTTGCCTTTGTGCTGGCGGGGCTTCTTTGGCGCCTCTCCCCGCGGTTTGCGCGTGTCACGGGCTGCGGATTTGTCGCCGCCATCCTTGCGCATGCTCAGGCCAATCCGTTTGCGCGGCACATCGACCTCGACGACCCGGACGCGGACCACCTGACCGGTCTTGACCACCTCATGGGGGTCCTTGACGAAGCGGTCAGCCAGCTGGCTGACATGCACCAGACCGTCCTGATGCACGCCGACATCGACAAAAGCGCCAAAGGCGGCAACGTTGGTGACGGTGCCTTCCAGCAGCATGCCCGGCTTCAGGTCGGTGATCTGATCCACCCCGTCTGTGAAACTGGCGGTGACGAAGCTCGGGCGGGGGTCACGCCCGGGTTTTTCCAATTCGCTCAGGATGTCGCGCACGGTGGGCAGACCAAAGCTATCATCGACGAAATCCTCGGCGCGCAGCCCGCGCAGCGCGGCATCATCGCCCATGATCTGGCGCAGATCGCGCCCGCAGGCCTGCAAGATGCGCCGCGCCACGCCATAAGCCTCGGGGTGCACCGAGGACGCATCCAGCGGCTCCTTGCCGTCGCGGATGCGCAGAAAGCCCGCGCATTGTTCAAAGGCGCGGGGGCCAAGGCGGGCGACCTTCAGCAGGTCTTTGCGTGACCCAAAGGCCCCGTTTGCGTCACGATGGGCCACGACCGCCTCAGCCAGACCGGGGCCAAGCCCCGAGACATGGGTCAGCAGGGGCGCGGAGGCCATGTTCAGATCGACGCCTACCGCGTTCACCACATCCTCGATCACCGCCTCAAGTGCGCGGGTCAGGCGGGTCTGGTCGACATCATGCTGATACTGGCCGACACCGATGGATTTCGGTTCGATCTTGACCAGTTCCGCCAACGGGTCCTGCAGGCGGCGGGCGATCGAGACCGCGCCACGCAGGCTGACATCGAGATCGGGAAATTCCCGCGCGGCAAGCTCAGAGGCGGAATAGACCGAGGCTCCGGCCTCGGAGACCACCACCTTGGTGGGCTTTTTGACGTCATGGGGCAGCAATTTGAGCGTGTCACCGACCAGCTTTTCGGTCTCGCGGCTGGCGGTGCCATTGCCTATGGCGATCAACTCGATGCCGTGGGTTCCAATCAGCTTCAGCAGCCCTGCCTGTGCGCCGCGCAGGTCGTTCTTGGGCTGGAACGGGTAGAGCGTGTCAGTGACCACCAGCTTGCCGGTCGCATCCACCACCGCCGCCTTGACGCCGGTACGGATGCCAGGGTCGAGCCCCAGCGTCGCCTTGGCCCCGGCGGGCGCGGCAAAGAGCAGGTCCTTGAGGTTACGGGCGAAGACGGCAATGGCCTCATCCTGCGCGCGGGCGCGCAGATCACCCATCAGTTCGACCATCATCGACAGGCTCAGCTTCACACGCCAGGTCCAACCAGCGATCTTGCGCAGCCAGACGTCGCCCGGCCCGTCACCCCTGGTGTGCAGATGCGCGGCCACGATGGCCTCAGCCCGCGCCGCGCCGGTTTCCGGCTCGGGCCCGATATCCAGTGTCACCACGCCTTCCTTAGAGGCACGCAGCATCGCCAGTGCCCGGTGTGACGGCGCGGTGGCCCATTTCTCGGAGTGATCGAAATAGTCGCGGAATTTAGCGCCTGCCTGTTCCTGACCTTCGACCAGTTTCGAGGTGATCAGCGCCTCGCGATGCAGGAACCGGCGCAGATCGCCCAACAGATCGGCATTTTCGGCCAGCCCCTCGGCCAGAATGTCGCGCGCACCGTTCAGCGCATCCTTGGTGGTTGGCACGGCGTCACCAAGATATTGTGCCGCCAATATCTCAGGGTTTGCGGAACGGTCATCAAGGATAGTCTGCGCCAGCGGCTCCAACCCGTTTTCGCGCGCGATCATCGCCTTGGTGCGGCGCTTGGGCTTGTAGGGCAGATAGATATCTTCCAACTGCGCCTTGGTCTCGGCCCCGGCGATGGATTTTGCCAGATCGTCGCTGAGTTTGCCCTGATCGCGGATCGAGTTCAGGATCATCTCCCGCCGCGCATCCAACTCGCGCAGATAAGCCAGCCGCTCTGACAGCAACCGAAGCTGCGTGTCGTCCAAGCCCCCCGTGGCCTCTTTGCGGTAGCGCGCCACAAAAGGCACCGTCGCACCCTCGTCCAGCAGTTTGACAGCCGCTTGCACCTGTTCGGGGCGGGCGTTGATTTCGGTGGCGATGATGCGGCTGGACCGGTCCAAGACTGTCTCCTTCAGTGAGGGGCGGGGGGCCTTCTTAGACGTGGGCTCGAGTAAGGCCAAGAGGTGGAATTCGACGATGTTACAGCATAGCGGGCGGATTTGGCGCCCGGAGCGGCAAAATGCGCATAACAGGCTGATTGCGCAAATCGCCCCAGTGATCTATGGGAAGCCTGTCACAATCAGAGTCGCCCGGACCGATCTTGCGGGATCGCTTCGTAATTTGCTGCATTCGCGCAGCGCACACTCTTGGATCGCACGCCCCTGAACGGCAAAAAAGGTAAGGGAATATGGCTGAAAAAACGAACCCCGATATATTGTATACCATCGTAGACGAAGCGCCCGAGCTGGCTTCGGCCTCGTTTCTTCCCATCATCCGCAAATTCGCCGCGGCGGCGAGGGTGAGCGTCGGGACCAAGGATATCTCGCTTGCCGGCCGGATCATCGCAGCCTTCCCGGAAAACCTGACCGAGGCGCAGCGCCAGTCCGATGATCTGGCGGAACTGGGGGAATTGGTGAAAACGCCCCAGGCCAATGTCATCAAACTGCCCAATATCTCGGCCTCGGTCCCGCAGCTTGTCGCTGCCATCGAGGAACTACAGGCGCAAGGCTATGACATTCCGAATTACCCGGAAGAGCCTGCCACAGACGAAGAAAAGGCGATCCGTGCACGCTATGACGCGATCAAAGGCTCTGCCGTGAACCCGGTCCTGCGCGAGGGCAACTCCGATCGTCGCGCGGCCCGCGCGGTCAAGAACTTCGCCCAGAAAAACCCGCATTCGATGGGTACATGGGTGTCGGACAGCAAGACACATGTGTCGTCCATGTCAGGCAATGATTTCTTTTCCAACGAGAAATCCGCCACCATTCCCGCCGCGCAGGCCGGTGATGCAAAGATCGAGTTTGTCGGCAAGGACGGCGCGGTCACTGTGCTGAAAGACACCTGGCCGCTGGAACAGGGCACAGTCGCGGACGCAACCTTCATGTCCGCCAAGGCTCTGTCGGCGTTCCTGGCCGATCAGATCGAAGCCACCAAGGCCGATGGCATCATGTTCTCGCTGCATATGAAAGCCACGATGATGAAGGTCTCTGACCCGATCATCTTTGGTCATGCGGTCAAGGCGTGGCTGGCGCCGATCTTTGACAAATACGCCGCCGATCTGGAGGCAGCAGGCGTGAACCCGAACTCCGGCATGGGCGACGTTCTGGCCCGCATTGGCGAACTGCCGAATGCGGCTGCCATTCAGGCCGATATTGATGCGCTTACGGCGGAGCGTCCGGTGATGTATATGGTCGACAGCGACAAGGGTATCACCAACCTGCATGTGCCCTCGGATGTGATCATCGATGCGTCGATGCCTGCCTTGATCCGAGCGGGCGGCAAGGGCTGGGATGCCACGGGCGCCAAGGGTGACGTGAACTGCGTGATCCCGGACAATTGCTATGCGCCGGTCTATGACGAGAGCATCAACTTCTTCAAAGCCAACGGCGCGCTGGACCCGTCCACCGCAGGCGCCGTCGCCAATGTCGGCCTGATGGCGCAGAAGGCAGAGGAATACGGCTCGCACCCGACCACCTTCCAGGCCCCGGCCGATGGCACGATCCGTATCGTTCTGGCCAATGGCGAGACACTGCATTCCCATGAGGTTGAGGCAGGCGATATCTGGCGCTCCTGCACGGTGAAGAAGGCCCCGATCGAGAACTGGATTCAGCTTGCGATGGACCGCCAGCGCCTGACCGGGTCCGAGGCGATCTTTTGGCTCGACGCCAACCGCGCCCATGACGCGCAGTTGATTTCCTACGTGAAGCCCGCGCTGGAAGCGGCTGGTGTTGCAGATAAATTCCAAATTATGGCTCCGCGCGAAGCGACGCGCCAGTCGCTGGAGACAATCACTGCAGGCAAGGACAGCATCGCCATCACCGGGAACGTGCTGCGCGACTACCTGACCGACCTGTTCCCGATCCTGGAACTGGGCACCTCGGCCAAGATGCTGTCCATCGTCAAACTGATGCAGGGCGGCGGCTTGTTTGAAACTGGTGCCGGTGGTTCGGCCCCCAAACATGTGCAGCAACTGGTCGAGGAAAGCCACCTGCGCTGGGATTCGATGGGTGAGTTCTGCGCTCTGGGCGAGTCGCTGAACTTCCTTGCCGATGCACAGGGCAACGCCAAGGCAGGTGTGCTGGGTGCGGCAGCCGAGGTTGCGACGCAGGGCATTCTGGACGACAACCGCTCGCCCAGCCGCAAGGTTGGAGAGCCCGACAACCGCGACAGCCACTACTGGTTCGCCCGCTATTGGGCCGAGGCGCTGGCCGCGCAATCGGACGATGCCGATCTGGCCGCCGAGTTTGCGCCTGTTGCTGCGGAACTGGCCGGGAAAGAAGCAGCGATCCTATCAGAGCTGGCTGCCGCGCAAGGACCGGCAGCCGATCTGGGCGGATACTACAAGACCGACCCGGCCAAGACCGCAGCCGTGATGCGCCCAAGCGCCACGCTGAACGCGATCATCGGCTGAGGCTGATCCGTTGACAAAAGACTGTGCCCGCAGCTAGCGGGCACAGTATCACGTTTTCAACTGCTTTTCGCCTCCTTTTTGGGGCGTGTCTTCCCGCCTCAATCATCAGGTTTTCCAAGTTCTTGGGTGCTGAGATCGAGACTATCGAACCGGCGAAAGACCAGCAGTCGACGTCTTACGCTTTTGCCTCAATCAGCCTCTCGCGAAGGGCCTGTGTTGCTGCATCGAAGGTGGCGGGGTCGCCGCTGATACGGGCCGCGATCTGGGCCCCTTCGACCAGCGCGTAGGCGGCCGCCGCCTCGTGGGCAGGAACGGTGACGCCTAGGACAGAACCCTCGGCTTTCGCGCGCGCGAACGTTTCTTCTAGCCAGCCGCGAACCTGCTGACGAAACTGCGCGATTTCGCGATGGGTGCCCTCTGACAAGCTGTCCTGGCTGACTGTGTAGGCGACGCATAGGCACAGTGCCGTACCGTCCTGCAGCGCATCACGGTAAAGGGCAATGAAGTCAGACAACTGCTGGTCCGCCCCCGGTAGATCCTGCGCATAGCCTTCAAGCGCGGTCATGATCCGTTTGGAATAGCGTGCCATGATCGCCGTCAGCAGATCGGCTTTCGTTGGGAAGTGATAGTGGATGCTGGCTTTGCGGATGCCCACCAGTTGGCTCAGATCAGAGTAACTGAACCCGTCCGCACCCTTGTGGCGGACTTGCTGCTCAGCCGCATCCATTAATTTTGTCTTGGTTTCGCTTGCCGCCATTCTGCACGCCTCTTCATCCACCGCCTTGCGCAGTGATACGCTGTTGCGCAGCAGTCTGCCAGATCGCGCTACAGCACCGGTGCCGAATGGACGGGCGGGGTGCACCCACGGGCCGCAGCCCGTGGATTAGGGTTAGACCGCCGGGGGCTTGGCAAAAGGCAGATGACCACTCTTGATCCAGACTCTGGCCCCTTCGGGACCCGCGACTGCCGCCAATTTCTGACCCTCGGGCAGGCGCAGCCATGCGCCCTGGCTCAGTTCGTCGCCACCTTCGGTAAGGGAGCCGCTCAACACCAGCAGTTCGATGCCACCCGCATCCTCGATGGTTAGGGCCGCGCCCGCATCTACCGCATGATAGGTCACCTTTTCGCGGGCATCGCGATGCAGTTCAGCCGTTGCAACGCCGTCTTTCGGGCTTTGCAGTTCTGCGGGCATGTCCTTGCGGAACTGGGTGCGGTCATCCATGTCGAACTGCCAGAGCTTGACGAAGATGGTGCAACCCTGATCCGAGCCGGGCGAGTGGCTGGTGGTGGGCGGATTGCGCACGTAGGTGCCCGCCGGAAAATCGCCATGCTCGTCCTGAAAGACCCCATCCAGCACAATGAATTCTTCACCGCCGGTATGGGTATGGGCCGAGAATTTGCTGCCGGGCGCATAGCGGACGATGGTGGTGGCGCGGGCCACCTCATCGCCGATCCGGTCCAGCATGCGGCGATCGACGCCGGGCATCGGCGAGGCCTGCCAGGGCTCTTCCGAAGAATGGACGACCACCCGCTGCGAGAAATCCGCGTTCAGTTCCATGGGATTGGCTCCTTCTTTTGGGTTCGCAGGTCAGGCGGCGATACTGGGGCGCGAGGCGACCCGCTCGCGCCAAGCCTTGAGGTTGTCAAGCTCGGAGGGAATGTCGAGTTTGGCGAAATCAGCAAAGGCCAGCCCGGCAAAGGCGGTGATATCGGCCATCGAGAACCTGTCCCCCGCAAGATAGTCATTTTCACTCAGAACACCATCGAGATAGCGCATCGTCGCCAGCGCGGTATCTTTGCGGCGGCTGCCCCATTCTGCGTTCTGATAGGTTTCCAGATCGGGTCCGAGACCGGGTGTGGCGTGGTGAAAATAATCCCCCACCGCATCCAGCAGGCCACTTTCTGCGCGCCGATTCATCATGTGGACCACCGCGCGATCCTTGGCCGTCTCGCCACACAGCGCCGCGCCATCAAAAGCCGCGTCGATATATTCGGTGATCGCGGTGCAATGCGACACGCAGGTGCCATCCTCAAGCTCCAACAGCGGCACCGCGGCATCGGGGTTCTTTTGCCGAAACGAGTCCGAGCGATGCTCGCCATTCATGACATCAATCGGAATGAACTCGACCTTGTCGGTCGCGCTTTTCTCGGCCAGCGCGATGCGGACACGGGCAGGGTTGGGAAAGCCTTCGACGTCGTAGATTTTCATGACAGTGCTCCAGTTTCAAAATTGACAACCAACTAGTAGGTAGATCAACTTGAAATGTAAATCCCATATCCAACACGGTTGTGTGAAGTTTCTGTCTTTATCCTTCAAATCAGGGCTTTGCACGCTTTGTTAGGATCAACCGTACCAGACTGGGCGGCATCATCGGGCAGCAGGGCTGCCTGGAAAAACGGAGAATCGCATGTCCACGACCGAATTTGACTCACCCGCCTTGGGGGCCTTTCCACGTCTGAATATCGCCACGCTGGGGCATATGTTCATCGCCGGTTTTTTTGCGACGATCGCATTCGACCTCTGGGGTCAGATGATCAGCCCCGCGCTTGGCTTCGCCAATTTGTCACCGCATGGGCTGGCGCGCAGCCTGCTCAGCACGCTTGGTCTGCCCAGCGGTGATTTCGCCGGATATTTCGTGCACTTTTATCTGGTCGGCCTGATCGGCTATCCGATTGGCTGGCTGTTCATCTTTGCCCCTGTCTGGTCTCGGATAATGGGACAAAGAGGTTGGTTCCTGCCATCCGCACTCTATGGGTTCGGCCTGTGGATCTTTGCGATCGGTGGCATTACGGCGATTGCAGGTCTGCCGTTTTTCCTGGGCTTCACCGGTATCGCCTGGGTCGCGCTGGTGGGGCATGTGCTCTATGGGATCGTGCTGGTCGCGGTTCTGCGCCTGATCGCGCGGTCCTGAAGCGAGCATCAGCCGGGCAGGGGGCGATGCGTCAGCAGCCCCTCGCGCAGACTGTAGAGGCAGTTGGCCTCAAGCATGGTCCAGTTGCCGGTTTCCGGGTCGAGCGGCTCGGAGGCCAGCACCTGACCGCCATGATCCAGCCCGGTGCCCAGATGCAGCGTCGGGATGTCATCACTGCCGGAGTAACGGAAGGCGTAGATGGTGTGACCATCGGAAAACGCAGTGGTGATCCGGTTGCCCTCGGCGACATCGCCTTGCACCGTCTCGATCTGGGCAATTGTGCGGCTGACTGCGGAAAGGGGATCCACCTCCAACCCGTTCGTCAGCAACAGCAGGAAGAACAGCTCGGAATCCGTGCGTCCGCGCCGGGCGGTGTAATAGGCGTCACCCAGCATTGCTTCGAACTGGCGGCGCAGGCGCGGGAAATCGGCGATCTCGCCATTATGCATGAAGGACCAATTGCCATAGGTGAACGGATGGCAGTTGTTGCGTGAGGTTTCGCCAAAGGTCGAGGCGCGGATATGGGCAAGAAACAGCCGCGACCGGATCATCCGGCACAGATCCACCAGATTGCCATCCGACCACGCGGGTAGAACATCACGATAAAGGCCCGGACGCTCCTGATCGCCATACCAGGCCATCCCGAACCCGTCACCATTCACCGCCAGCTTGGCCTCGGTGGCGTGCTGGCTCTGGTCCAGTAGGGAATGCCGAGGCAGGATGATGATGTTTTCCAGCGGAATCTCCGGCCCGCCATAAGCCACAAATCTGCACATCAGCGCCGTCTCCCTATGTGATGGTCACGCCAATTGTATGACAGCCAGAGGGCGGCAGGGCAAACATGGTGGCTCAATGCGCGGGCTTGGGATGGCGGTAGACAAGATCGCTGGGATCGGGTCGGGCGGCGCTGTCATCGCGCGTTGCGCCCAGCCTCTCGGCCAGTGCGCAGGAGCGGGTATTCTCGGTGTCGATATAGCTGACCAACGTCTCAAGGCCCAATGTGCCGAAGGCCCAATCGCGCATGGCCTGCGCAGCCTCGAAAGCGATGCCCCGCCCTTCGGCGTCGGGGTAGAGCATCCAGCCCAGTTCAGGCTCGGGAAAGAGCGGGCCGTGATTGATCGCGACCTGCCCAAGGCATTGCCCGGTCGCGCGATCCTCGATCATCAGCGCGCCGTGCCCCATCAGCGCCCATTGCGCCACATCATGACAAAACAGCCCCCAAGCCCCCCGCGCGTCAAACGGCCCACCCATATAGGTGGCACGATCCGAGCCCATGAAGAGTGCATAGGCGGGCCAGTCATCAAGCGTCGGAGGGCGCAGGTGCAGGCATGACGTGTCGAGCGTTGGGAGCATGTCGTGACCTTTGCGCGAAGCGTTGGGGTGATCAAACCCATGAAATAGGAGCCGGTCAGCAAATACCACAGACCGCGTTAGCTTAAACCCAATGACTTAACCTCGCTCAGCAAGGCGCCGCTGATCAGATCGAGCCCTGTCGGGTCACTGTCACTGGCCCGCTGCAGCAGGGAAATATTCCGGTTCGCCGCTGCAATGGCTAGCGGGCGGATCGCGACCTCGGTTTTGCGGTCTTTGTGCTGCATCGCATAAAGTTCGGGCATGATGGCGATGCCCGCGCCAGAGGCCGCCATAAGACGGATGGAATCGAGGCTCGTGCCCTCATATTCATCTGACACGATCCCGCCGCAATCCGAGGCCAGCGCATAGACGATCCGCGACAGCCGGTGGCGCCGGTCAAGCGTCAGAAATATCCGGCCACTAAGACTCTCGGCCCGCACCGGCCCGGTCGCCTGCGAGAGCGGATCATCCCGCGCCACCGCAACCCAGAGCTTTTCGTTAAACAGCCGGGTCTGGCGGGTGTTGGGATGATCCTCGGGGGTCGAGATGATCAGGTCCAGCCGCCCCGCCGTCAGCCCCTGTTCCAGATGCTGGGTGCTTTCCTCGCGCACGATGACACGCAGATCCGGCTGCGCCCGGTGAATCGCCGCAACCACCCGGGGCAGCAGATACGGCCCGATCGAAGGCAGCACTCCCAGGCGCAAGCGCCCGCCAAATGGCACACCACCGCTCACCGCAGCGCGCAGGTCCTCTACCTCACGCAAAATGTTCTGGGCGCGCCGGATCACCTCGGTCCCGGTTGCCGTCGGCTGGACACTGGCGCGGCTGCGTTCGAACAGGCGCGCGCCCAGCTCGCGCTCGGCTTCGGCGATCTGGGCAGACAGGCTGGGCTGGCTGACATTTAGGGTCTCGGCAGCCAAGCCGAACCGGCCCAGCCGGGCCACTGTGACGATGTATTCGAGCTGTCGCAAAGTGGGGCGCATAAGATAGTCAATTACTATGTAACTCATCGAAAACATATATTTGGATTATGATAAATAGCAAGGCAGATGGCGGCGACTGAGATTGCGGAGCGCGACATGCCATTTGTTTTAGAAACCCTGTCCGGCAACCTGCTGGTGCCGACCATCCTGTTTTTTGTGTTGGGACTGATTGCCGCCTTTGCCCGCAGTGACCTGTCGATCCCGGCCGGCGCAGCGAAATTCATGTCACTCTATCTGCTGCTGTCGATTGGATTCAAGGGCGGGGCGAGCCTAGCCGAGCACGGGATCGGCGCGGATGTGCTGGTTGCGATCCTCACCGGTGTCTCACTGTCCTTTCTATTGCCGTTTGTGGCCTATGCGCTGCTGCGTTCCATCACGCGCCTTGATGCGCTCAATGCGGCGGCTGTGGCGGGGCATTACGGGTCAATCTCGATCGTCACCTTTGTGACCGCCACCAGCCTGCTGGAGCTGACCGGGGTTGCCTATGACGGGTTCATGGTGGCCGTGGCCGCCGCGATGGAGGTTCCCGCGATCCTGTCGGCGCTGTGGCTGGCCCATCGCGCCGGGCAGGAGGGCGCAAAAACCACGGGGCTGTGGCGCGATCTGCTGGCCAATGGCTCAATCGTTCTGCTGACCGGGGCGTTTGTGATCGGGGCGGTCACCGGCGGCAAGGGCATGCAGATGATCGCGCCCTTCATCGTGACGCCATTCACCGGCATTCTCTGCCTCTTCCTGCTGGATATGGGGCTGGCAGCGGGGCGCAGTCTGATCGCCAACCGCAACATGCTGTCACCCGGTCTGTTCGTATTCGGGGTGGCGATGCCGGTGATCGGGGCGCTTTTTGCCTATGCAATGGGTCAGATGGCGGGGCTGGCGGAGGGAAGCCTGTTTCTGCTGATGGTGCTGTCGGCCTCGGCGTCCTATATCGCCGTGCCCGCCGCCATGCAGATCGCCCTGCCCAAGGCGGAGGCCGGAATTTATCTGACTCTGTCACTGGGCGTGACCTTTCCCTTCAACATCACCATCGGGCTGCCGCTGTTTCTGTGGCTGGCCGTGTAAGGCAAGGCACTTGGATCGAATTTGGGGGTGCGGCGTGCAAGCACGCCACTGACGCCGCGCCCCGGCACATCGTACGACCTTGCCATCGCGACACCTGCGTCCCTTGAGGAGCTTGCGCTACGGCGTAAAGCTTTCATTATGAGACAGAATTCAGGCGAAACGGGCGTTCGCGATTCGTGTTGCGGTAGCGCCTAGCTGATCTATTCAGGAGGCCGCAGGTGGTTCGCGATCTGATCAAGTATTCCCGTGTTCTGGAGATCGTCGGCGATACGCTCAAGGTGCATGTGCCTGAAAACGCGGCCTCGGGCGCGGTGGTGCGGTTCAATGATCTGGCGGTTGTAGAAGGGGTCGATGGCGCGCGTTCCCTTGCGCAGGTGATCAATATCGACCGCGAAGAGGTCACGCTGCAGGTGTTTTCCGGCACAAAGGGCATCTCGACCGGGGCCAGCGCCACGTTTCTGGGCCACCCGATGCAGACGCCATATTCCGGCAATATACTGGGCCGGGTCTTTGACGGGGCGGGCGAGCCGATCGATGGAGGGCCAGATCTATCCTCCGAGCCGCGTTACACGATTGGCGGCCCCTCGGTGAACCCGGCAGAGCGGATTGTGCCAAAAAACATGATCCGCACCGATGTGCCAATGATCGACGTGTTCAATTGTCTGGTGGAAAGCCAGAAGATACCGATTTTCTCTGTTTCCGGAGAACCTTACAACCCGTTCCTCGCCCGGATCGGCATCCAGGCCGATGCCGACATCGTGGTGTTCGGCGGCATGGGACTGATCTTTGACGATTATTACACCTTCCGTCAGTCGTTCGAGGATGCGGGTGTCTTCTCGCGCACAGTGATGTTCGTCAATCAGGCCTCGGATCCTTTGGTGGAACGGCTGCTGGTGCCCGATATGGCACTGGCCGTGGCCGAGAAATTTGCCGTCGAAGAGGGCAAGCGCGTGCTGGTCCTGCTGACCGACATGACGGCTTACGCGGATGCGATGAAAGAGGTGGGTATCAGTCAGGAACGCGTGCCCTCGAATCGGGGCTATATGGGGGATCTGTATAGCGAGCTGGCGCGGCGCTATGAGAAGGCCTGCGACTATGCCAAGGGCGGCTCGGTCACCATTCTGGCGGTCACCACGATGCCCGGCGATGACGTGACACACCCGGTTCCGGACAATACCGGCTATATCACCGAAGGGCAGTTCTATCTGCATTCCGGGGTAATCGACCCGTTCGGCAGCCTGTCGAGGCTCAAGCAGAACGTGATCGGCAAGGTCACCCGCGAGGATCACAGCCAGATCATGAACACCATGGTCCGCTTCTACTCCGAGGCGCGCGATGCCGCGCAAAAACAGGCGATGGCGTTTGAGCTATCAGTTTACGACCAGCAGGTGCTGAAATTCGGCGATCTCTTCCGCAGCCGCTTCATGGATATTAATGTCTCGATCCCTTTGGAGCAGGCGCTGGATCTGTGCTGGCAAACATTGGCCGAGTGTTTCCGTCCTGAACAGTTATTGATGAAGCAGAACCTGATCGACACCTATTTCCCCAAGGATGCAGATGGCGCGGTTGCAGCTGAATAAATCTTCGCTCGCGCATCAGACCGCGCAGTTGAAGACCTTTGAGAAGTTCCTGCCGTCGCTGGACCTGAAGCGGCAGCAATTGATGGGCGAGCGCGCCAAGGCGGTGGCGCAGGTAGGTGAAATGGAGCGCAAGGTCGAGGAGTTGGCCCAGCAGGTGGGCCGGGACGTGCCGATGCTGGGCAATTCCGATATCGACCTCAAGGGACTCGTGCGGCTCACCCGCTATGAACTGGGCGAAGAAAACGTAGTGGGCACCAAGCTGCCGGTGCTGGACCGGATCGAGGTCGAAATCCGCCCCTATTCGCCGATGGTGCTGCCCCATTGGGTCGATAACGTGACAAAGCTGCTGCATGACATGCTTGAGGCGCGGTTGCGTGTGAAGGTCGCCCGGCAACGCGTTGAAATTCTGTCGAAAGCGGTTGACCTCATCACCCAGCGTGTGAACCTCTTTGACAAGGTGCTGATCCCCAATGCCCGCGACAATATCAAGAAAATCAGCATCTATCTGAATGACGAGGAGATGGCCTCGGTCGTGCGCTCCAAGATTGCCAAGCGCAAAAGGGCCATGGCATGAGTATCGCGCGGCTGAAAAAGATCTCGGTCATCGGGCGCGCAGCCGATAAGGACGCGACGCTGGCGCGGCTGCAGGAACTGGGCGCGATGCATATCCTGCCGCTCTCGCCGCCCGAGACGCAGGTCGAAAAAAAGGTCAGCCGCGAGGCCGAGGATGCCTATAAGGCCCTGCGTTTTCTGGCGGTGGTGCCGGGACAGCGGCGTCAGGTGCGCTCTGATCCCGATTTCGATGTGGAGCGCTTCGTGGCCGAGGTGCTGGTGCTCAAGGACAAGCTGCGCGGCGCGCAAGACCGGCGCGATTTTCTGGCCGACCGGATCGACACGATGCAGCCCTGGGGCGATTTCACCTTCCCCCCGACCAAGGCGCTGGCCGGACTGCGCCTGTGGTTTTACAAACTCCCGCTGAAGAACCGCGACAGCCTGGCGGTGGTCGATCTGCCTTGGCAGATCGTCGGGCGCGATCATCGGGTGCTTTATGTGGCCGTGGTCAGCGCCGATGAGCCGCGCGCGGACCTGATGTCGGTGCCGCGCACCCATCTTGGTGCCAAGCCGATCACGGTTCTGGAAGCGGAATTGGAAGACGCCGAGATCGAGATTGAAACACTGCTGGGCGAGCGTATGGCGCTGACGCGGTTCCTGACCCTGTTGCGATCAAGCCTGTCCAAGGCCGAAACCGCCGCCGAGCTTGCTTTCGCTGAGAGCCAGACCTTCGATGATCCCGACCTCTTTGCGCTTCAGGGCTGGGTGCCCGAAGACCAGGTCGCCGCGCTTGAGGATATCTGCGACGAAGAAGGGCTGGCCGTTCTGATCAGCGCGCCACAACGGGGCGAGGTGCCGCCGACCCTGATCGAGCAGCCCGATTCCGAGGCAGCAGGTGTTGATCTGGCGCTGTTCTATCAGGTGCCCAATTACTACGCTTGGGACCCCAGCCGTGTTCTGATCGCATCCTTCTCGGTCTTCTTTGCGATGATCATTGCCGATGCGGGATACGGAGTTCTGATCGGGCTGGGTGTCCTGCTGTTCTGGCGAAAGTTGAGCGCGACGGCCCGTAGCCGCGCTTGGCGGAGCATGCTGTTGATCCTTGCCGGGGCCACGATTGTCTATGGTGTGATCGTGGGCAGCTATTTCGGGGTCGGACCGCCTGCTGGCGGCATCCTCGCCCGGCTGAAACTCATGGATATCAACGATTTCACCACCATGATGCGGCTCTCGATCATTGTCGGGGTGGCCCATGTCGCTTTTGCTAACCTTATGGCCTTCGTGCACAAACCCACCCGCAGCCGCTATGCCAATTTGGGCTGGATCTGCGTGGTGCTGGGTGGTTTGGCGGTCTGGCTTAGCGGTCAGACCGGGCAAATCTATCAGGCCGGGCTGGGGGCGATGGGGCTGGGTCTGCTCGCGATCCTGTTTTTCTCCAGCGATCGCCCCGTCACGTCCGGTATCGATTGGCTCTGGCGGCTCTTTGGCGGGGTGCAAAGCCTCGCCGGGCTGATGGGCATGTTCGGTGATGTGCTGTCTTATATGCGGCTTTTTGCGCTGGGGCTGGCCTCGGCCTCGCTGGCAGTCACGTTCAACGGGCTGGCGGTGAACAGCTTCGAGGCGCATTCGGGGCTGGGCCTGCTGGGCGGCTTGCTGATCCTGCTGATCGGGCACGGGCTGAATTTCGCTCTCGCGATCATGAGTGGCGTGGTCCACGGGCTGCGGCTCAATTTCATCGAGTTTTACAAATGGGGTTTGCCCGAGGAAGGCACAGTCTTTCGCGCGTTTGCCCGCAAGGAGGTACAGGAATGACCGATTTCGTCATCGCATTGGGCTGGGTTGGCATATTCGCCCCCATGGCGCTTGGGACAATCGCCAGCGCGATCGGCTGTTCGATTGCAGGGCAGGCCAGCATCGGAGCGATGCTGGAAACTGAAAGTGGATATGGCCGCTTCGTGGGCATCTCGGCCTTTCCATCAACATTCGCGATCTATGGGATCGTGATCATGTTCACCCTGAACCGCGCCGTCACCGCCGAAAATGCCGGAGGGCTTTTCGGCGTGGGCGTTTTATCGGGGCTGGCGCTGCTTTATTGCGGCATGTGGCAGGGGCGCGCCTGTGCCGCGGCAATCAATGCCTCCAAGGAAAAGCCTGAGATCTTTGGCCTGTCACTGGCGCCCGCTGCGATCATCGAAGGCTTCGGCGTTTTTGCGTTCGTTTTCGCCCTGGTGATCAGCGCGGGGATCGCGTGATGGCGACGGAACAGGACACCGCACAGGGCATCGACGCGCTGATCGACCGGCTGCGCAGCGAAGGCGTACAGGCTGGCTCGGACGAGGCCGCGCGCCTGACGCAAGAGGCGCAGGCCAAGGCCGCGCAGATTGTCGAGACAGCACAGGCCGAGGCCACCAAGCTGCAAAGCGATGCCCGCGACGCCTCCGACCGCTACACCAAGGCGGGCGAAGAGGCATTGAACACCGCCATGCGTGACGCGGTTCTGACGATGAAATCCACGCTGATGGCACAGTTCCAGCAGGATGTTCAACGGATGGTGTCGGAAACCATGAGTGACCCGGAAATGCTGAAACAGATGGTGCTGGAACTGGTTGGCCGCGCCAGGACTGAGACCGGTATCAGTGAAGATGCGAAGGTGATCTTGCCCGTCGAAGTGGTCGGCCCCGACGCGATCCGCGCCAATGCAGATGATATCCAGTCCGGCCAGCTCACCAAATTCGTCCTCGGTCTGACGCAGGAAATGCTGAAGGATGGCGTGGCGCTGTTTGCGTCCAGTGATCTGCATGCGGGGATTCGGGCGCAGGCGAGCGCGGACGGGATCAAGCTTGATCTGTCGGATGAGGCTATTGCCGATGTGCTGATGCAGCACCTGCAACCGCGCTTCCGCGCGGTTCTGGAAGGCGTGATCCGCTGATCATGCCCGGTCCTGATGCCTATATCGCGCTGGTCTCCAGCCTACCCAGTTCCGAGCGTCTGTTTGTGGCCAAGCAGCCGCCGCTCTCGGAACTGCGACTGCGCAAGCGGTTGAGGGCGTTGGAAGAAGGTGATGCAAGGACACTGAAACGGATCGAACATGTTCTGAACTGGGCCAGCTATGACGCCCAGTCCGACATCTCCGATGTGGTCAAACGCGCCCGCGCCTTGTTAAGCGATCTGCCGCAACCCACCCTGCGCGCCATTGTCTCTGATCGGATGGAACTGCGCACCGCCATTGCCGCCCTGCGGATGCGGCGCGAAGGGATGGCCGCGCCCACCGGCCCATGGGGCTTTGGAAAATGGACCGGACATATCGTGGCGAACTGGTCTGACCAGACCTTTCGACTGGATGCACCACTGCCCTGGCTGCGCGAGGCGGCCAAGCTGCTGGAGGCCGGGGATGCGCTGGGGTTGGAACGGCATCTGCTTGAGGTCGCGTTCCGTCAGTTGCAGCGCCATGGTGGCCTGCACCATTTCGATTTCGAGGCGGTGGTGATCTATGTACTGAAATGGAACCTCTTCGACCGCTGGGCCGCCTCAGATGCGCAGGCCGCCGCGCGGCGCTTTGCGCAGCTTTCCGATGACGCGCTGCAGGATTTTCCCGATTTGATGCTGGAAGGAGGGACCGGATGACTGCCGACCCTAAAACTCAGGTCCCCACCTCCCGCATCGCGGCGGTGCAGGAAGGCCTCGTCGAGATCGAAGCGCTGGATCAGCCCGACGGATCGCCCGGTCGGCTGGTCAAGAATGAGGTTGTTTATATCCTGCCCTCCAAACCCGCCCCTGGCGGACGGCAGGAGAGGCTCAAGGCCGAGATTCTACGGGTGCGGGGTAAGACCGCAGATGCGCAGGTTTATGAGAGCACAAGCGGCGTTGCCGTGGGTGACCCGGTGGAGCAGAGCGGACAGTTGCTGTCGGTCGAACTGGGGCCCGGCCTGCTGGGGCAGGTCTATGACGGGCTGCAATCGCCACTGGCCAAGGTCGCCGCCGAGTATGGTATCTTTCTGCCCCGCGGTGCGGATGTGGCGCCGCTTGACGAAGGGGCCAAATGGTCTTTCACACCAAAGGTCAAGCTGGGCGATAGGGTCTCTGCCGGCGATGTCGTGGGCACGGTGCCCGAGGGGCGGTTCACCCACAAGATCATGGTGCCGTTCAACTGGGCAGGTCGCTATACGATCAACTGGGTCCAGAAAGGCGCTGCCACCGTGCATGACCCGGTGGCCCGCCTGACCGGCGAGGATGGCTCGGAACATATCCTGACGCTCGCGCAACGCTGGCCGGTGCGCCGCCCGGTGCCCGCAAACCTGCTGAAATCCGCCGCCTCGCGCCGTACCTTTCCCGACGCGCCGATCCTGACTTCGCAACGGCTGATCGACACGTTCTTTCCCATCGCGCGCGGCGGCACCGCTTGTATTCCCGGCCCCTTCGGAGCGGGCAAGACCGTGCTGCAGAACCTGATCGCGCGCAACGCGCAGGTCGATATCGTGATTGTCGTGGCCTGTGGCGAACGGGCGGGCGAGGTGGTCGAGACCATCACGGAATATCCCGAGATGACCGACCCGAAATCCGGCGGCAGCCTGATGGACCGCACCATCATCATTTGCAACACGTCCTCGATGCCAGTGGCCGCGCGCGAGGCCTCGATCTTCACCGGCATCACGTTGGGCGAATACTACCGTCAGATGGGGCTGGATGTGCTGCTGATCGCCGACAGCACCTCCCGCTGGGCGCAGGCCATGCGCGAAACCAGCGGGCGGCTTGAGGAAATCCCGGGCGAAGAGGGTTTTCCGGCCTATCTGGAAAGCTCGATCAAGGGGCTTTACGAACGCGCGGGCGTGATCCTGACCAATGACGGCGACAGCGGCAGCCTGACCATGATCGGAACTGTGTCACCTGCAGGCGGTAATTTCGACGAGCCGGTGACGCAATCGACCCTATCGACGGTGAAGTGTTTTCTCGGCCTGTCCTCGGAGCGTGCTTATAAACGGTTCTACCCGGCGGTGGACCCGCTGCTGTCGTGGTCGCGCTATCTCGATCAGATGAGCGACTGGTATGGCCGCAATATCGACCCAACCTGGATCACGCGCGTCAAGGAGATGCAGACGCTGCTGGAACGGGGTGAACAGATCGATCAGATGATGCAGGTCACCGGCGAGGAGGGCATCACCATCGACGACTATGTGACCTATCAGAAGGCGCTGTTTGTCGACATGATCTACTTGCAGCAGGACGCGTTCGATGACGTGGATTGCTCGGTCTCGCTGGACCGTCAACGGCTTGTGTTCAAGCTAATGTATGGCGTGGTGCAGGATGAGATGGGGCTGGAACACAAGGCGGATATCCGCGCCTGGTTCACCGAACTGACCGGCCTTTTCAAGAACTTCCACTATGCCGCCGAAGGCACGCCCGACTATGACAGCCTACTGGAAAAAATCCGCGCCAAGATCGCCACCCAGTCCGTTGCTGCCCCGGCGCGTGCGTGAGTGCCGGGGGATGGGCCGGTTGACGCCGCGTCTAGAGTGACACGCGCGGGATAATCTTCGGATGGTAGAGAATAGGGGGGCGACGAGTCCCGCAGTTATACGGAGAGAACAGATGGCCCAAAGCACAGGTTCCGGGGAAAGCGACGCAGAGTTCATCCTGTCGCTGAATGCCGGGTCGTCGTCGTTGAAATTCTCGCTCTACAAGGCGGCAAGAGAACCGGACGAAATCGCCGTAGGACAGGTTGAAAGCCTTGGACCCAATGCCCGCTTCAAGGCACGGATCGGGCCGCAACAGGTCGAGGACAATCTGGGCTCAGCCGATCATCATGTGGCGCTGCAGGCCATCCTGGAACAATGCGAAACCGTCCTGCAAGGGAAGGCACCTGCCTGCATCGGGCACCGTATCGCCCATGGAGGGGTCGATTACGAGGGACCGCAGTTGCTGACACCGCAGGTGATGGAAAAACTGGCCTTGCTCGAACCGCTGGCGCCGCTGCACCAGCCCCATAACCTTGCAGCCGTGCGGGCCTCAGTGGAGGCGTTCCCCGACGCGCTGCAAATCGGCTGTTTCGACACCGCCTTTCACCGCAGTCACCCCTGGGTTAATGACACGTTTGGCCTGCCGCTGAAATATTACGACCGGGGCGTGCGCCGCTACGGGTTCCACGGGCTGTCTTATGAATACATCACCGGCACGCTGGCGCGGATCGATCCCGAATTGGCTTCGGGCCGTGTGGTGATCGCGCATCTGGGCAATGGCGCATCTATGTGCGGTGTTCTGAACGGGCGTTCGATTGCCTCGACCATGGGGTTCTCCGCTCTTGACGGCCTCCCGATGGGCACGCGCTGCGGGCAACTCGACCCCGGTGTGGTGCTCTATCTGATGGATCAGGAGGGGCTATCGGCCCACGAGCTAACCAAGCTGCTCTATAATGAAAGCGGGCTCAAAGGGCTGTCGGACGAAACCAACGACATGCGGACGCTTGAGGCTTCGCAACGGCCCGAGGCGGAAATGGCCATCGAATACTACACCTTCCGCGCCCGCCGCGAGTTGGGCGCCTTGGCCGCCTCGCTGCATGGTATTGACGGCGTGGTCTTTTGCGGCGGGATCGGCGAGAACTCAGCCACGATCCGGGCGCGCATCTGCAATGGTATGGATTGGATGGGGATCACCCTGGACGGGCGCGCCAACATGGCCAACGAAATGAGTATCGGCCTCGGCAGAACCAAGGTGCTGGTCATCCCCACAGACGAGGAACGCATCATCGCCCGCGCCGCCTCGCGCGCACTGGATCAGCTTGCGGCGACCGAAAGTTGACCGCTCAAGCTTAAACGGGCGGGTCAGGCTGCAGAGTGTGGCAAGCGGATCGACGACAAGTATTGCAAGGAAGGGTGCAGGATGATGGCTGCGAGGGATCGTGCTCTTACGAACACAAAGACATGAGCAGTTCCCAAAGGTAGGGCAGGCTCGGCAATTCCATTGCGTGATGGGCCAGCTTCAAAACGGCCAGCAGCGTCAGACCGCCAGACACATAAAACACCGCAAGAAGAAACATGGCTTCGGGATCGCTCTTGCGAAAGCACCGCTCCAGTTTCGGACCTACTATGACCTGGTCAGATAGCATTCTGTTAGACCGCATACGCCTTGGGTTTCGTCGAAAACTTGAAGGAGCTTTATTCAACAGTATGGCCTGACAATGACGGGAAGAAGTCGGTTGAGCCTTAGTTGAGGTCACCTATCAGCCCAAGCATGATGGTGCTCGGCTTTGATCCTCGGCGGGTTTGCGCGTTTACAGTTCTATCGTCAGCAATACTTCGCTCGCTTCAACCGAGACTTGGCAGCGGGCCTTTCAAACCGGGCATACCGCCCACCTGAGTACCGACGACAATCCAACGCATGCCCAGCGGCGCCAACGGTGGTACTCAGGTTTTCGCTGTCGACATAGCACGTACCGATATGACGGTCCCTATGCATCTCGCCTGTCTGGACGCAGGTTCACCGAGCCTACGAGAACCAAAACCAATTACGAAGACAGCGAAAAACCTACATGCGAAGCTCTTATTACGCCAAAATGCAACAGGTTACGTAGAAACCTCTTGGACTACACCGAAGATGTCGGGAGTTCGAGCCTCGCACGACCCACCACCTGCTTTGTCGTTGAGAGATCGAATGTCCTGAAGTGCTACAAGACATGCGCTGTCGTGTTCACGCCAATGAATCCAAAAGTTTGATTTTTTGGCCTTCGTTGTGCAACGTGTGGCACCTGGCGCACAAAGGCGCGTCTTTTTTATCGCCTCATATCATTTCTCTTGGTTTGCAGTGCCTTGAAATAATTTGAAAAAAAGGAACCTTGCGATGACCACCACAGTCCAAACCACCAACCTCATTGGAACCACCACGCAGCGCACGCTTGGCACGCAGGACGCGTTATTTGTTGTCGAGGGCGTCATTATCTCTACGGCTGGCGGGTCCACCACAATTCGCGGCACCGGCGGCGAAAACTCTATCTATGTGGATGGTACAGTCCTCAGTGACGGATACACCGCCCAGATGAGCGGCGGCGACAATGTCGTCAGTGTGGGACGCGAAGGTGTGATACGTTCCAACAACGAAACGGCCGCAGATACAAACCTCTTCTTGGCGGGTGGCAACAACACGTTGACCAACGCAGGTTTGATTGCGTCAGAGCGCACGATCGCGGTGTTGACCATCGGGAGTGATAACGAAGTTATCAATACAGGGTCCATCATCGGCTCAACCGGCGTATTTTTGGGACTTGGCGGAGACACTGGCGATCGAGTGATCAACTCAGGCACAATCATTGCGACAGATGTGAACCCGCTCACGAGCGTGCGCTACAACCATGGCGTTTTCAGCGAGGGTAACAACACAACAATCATCAATGAAGCAGGCGGCTTGATCCAGGCCAGTTACGAGGCGGGATCAGGCGTGTCATTGGGAAATGGAGGGGCTAACAGCGGAATTGGGTCCGTTGTCGTCAATCATGGCGCGATTACCTCTGCCCAGTATTGGGGCGTGGATTTCTTCAACTTGGGCGGCGATGGTTCGGCATCATTGCTAAACACCGGCTTGATCCAGGGTGCCGAGGGCTCTTTCCGAGGCGATGAAGGATCCGATGATGTCGTCAATTCGGGCCATATGATTGGCAATGTCGAGCTTGGCCAAGGCGATGACGTATTCGATGGCCGCGGTGGCGACGTGACCGGGCAGGTTTTGGGTGGAGCCGGCTCTGACATCTTCTATATCGACGATGGGTCGATTGATCTGGTGGAACTGGCAGGCCAAGGCGCCGACCAGGTGTTTGCCGGGTCGACCCATACGCTGGCCGCCAATATCGAACGTCTCACTCTTTTGGGGAGTGAGGATATCCATGGTTTTGGTAACACATCGAACAATACGATCATTGGAAATGGTGGCGACAACCGTCTGAGCGGTTTCATTGGAAACGATACGCTGAACGGACTTGATGGCGATGATCTGATCCGTGGTGGCCTTGGCAATGACACCATGAACGGTGGCACCGGCGATGATACGATTTCTGGCGGCGGCGGCAATGACGTCGCGAACGGTCTGGCCGGAAACGATTTATTGCGCGGGCGGTTGGGAGATGACACGCTCAGTGGCGGCGTAGAAGACGACCTGCTGTTTGGAAACGGCGGCAGTGACATCCTGAACGGCGGCCTTGGCAATGACACTCTGGTTGGCGGCCATGGTCAGGACACGCTGAATGGTGGCACGGGATCCGACACATTTGTGTTTCGCTACATTGAGGACAGCCGGAACGGCTTTGCTGATAAGATCAACGGCTATGTGCAGGGCGTCGACCAGATTGATCTGTCTCAGATCAGCAGCATGGCCGACACCGCCTTTTTTGGTGGTTCGCTCACCGGGTCGGGCAATGCTGAACTGCGCATCCTCGACAATGGCACAGACACGCGCATTCTGTTTGACAGCGATGGCAGTGGTCTTGCGGATATGCGGATCAATGTGCTTGGCGTTGTCGGGCTGGAAGCCGAAGACTTCATTCTGTAAATCCGCTTTTGGGAGGGCTTGAATGAGTCATCCCCGAAGGCGAAAACGGCAAGCATCAAAACGGGAATAGCGCGCGCATTCGCACCTCCTGACAGAATGCTCTCGCAGGCACGAAGGCTTTAACAAACGACCGCACAAGTGCAATTGACGGGACAGACGCGGTAGAGCTCGGGCAAGACACTCAGCACCGCGTCTGGCTTTGTGTCGTTTGCCACCTTGCGCCCATACCTATCGCGGTAGTTTCAAAGGTATGATGGGTCAGTAACAACAAGATCAATGCGCTCGTCGTCGAGTCCTTTCAAAGTCTGGCTTGCTTCACCGTGTATAGTTTTTTGAAATATCATGGCTTTTTCCTTTCTGTTACGCTCAAAGGAGGGGGGGTGCGCCTGCAACCCTTGAGGAAAAACTAGAACCGGCCCTAACATTCCTCTCAAACCCTTGGAAAATATGGGAAAGTGGCCACATCAGGCTGCGCCGACTGATCCTCAAACTGGCCTTTGCCGAGCGTATTCAATACTGCTGAAAAGCGGGTGCTAGAACCGCCGAAATATCATTTCTGTTCAGTGCGTTAGGGATGCTTTGCACCCAAGTGGTCTGTTTTGGTGCCGGTGATAGGCATCCAATCCCTATATCTTGGTGTTCCACTGTGCGTCAGATTTTGCGTGAATCCCGTGATTCCAGATAATTAAGTGTTCCACGGCACTTCACTGTGACCCACCGTATACCATATATTGAGGGTGGACAGAGAGGTGGACGAGATTGAGTCGTCAGTTGAACAAGCTGAGTGCCGCGACCCTGAAGGCTGCTGACCCCGGCAAGATTGCCGACGGTGGTGGCCTGTGGTTCCACAAGCGTGCAGATGGCGGCGCGCAGTGGTTTCTCCGCGTGACTGTTCACGGGCGGCGGCGTGAGATGGGGCTCGGCCCCTTCCCGGAGGTTTCGTTGCGCGAAGCCCGCCAGGAGGCCGACAAATGGCGTGCTGTCGTGCGTAGTGGATTGGACCCGATCAAAGAGCGCGAGCGCATCAAGCGGGAAGAAGCCAGTAAGCTGCACCTGCTGAAGGATGTTGCCGATGATGCCTTTGAAAGCCGAAAGGCTGAACTAAAGGGCGATGGCAAGGCGGGGCGCTGGTTCACGCCGTTGCAGCTTCATGTTCTCCCCAAGCTTGGCAAGGTGCCGATTGGCGATATCGACCAAAAGGACATTCGAGATACGCTGGCACCAATCTGGCATCAGAAAGCCGATACTGCCCGAAAGGCTATGAACCGACTGAGCATCGTATTCCGTCATGCTGCCGCTCTCGGGCTTGAAGTGGACTTGCAGGCGACCGACAAGGCCAAGGCGCTTTTGGGCAAGCAGCGGCACAAGCCAAAGAACATACCTGCCCTTCCTTGGCAGGAGGTTCCCGATTTCTACCAATCCCTTGATGGCGGCACGATTACGGAGCTCGCGCTGCGGCTGCTGATCCTCACGTCAGTAAGGTCTTTCCCTCTGCGCCACATCCAACTGGATCAGATAGAAGGTGACGTGTGGACGATCCCGGCAGAGGCCGTGAAGGGGCGCAGGGACGCTACCAGCGAATTCCGAGTGCCGCTATCAACAGAGGCCAAGAAGGTTATCGCACAGGCGACGCCCTTTGCGCGGGACGGATTCCTGTTTCCCGGTGTTCGCAAGGGCGTGATTTCTGACATGACCATGAGCGGCCTGATGAAGCGGCGCGGAATGGTTGAACGCCCGCATGGTTTCCGTTCGTCCTTCCGTGATTGGGTCGCGGAGACACAGAACGTACCGCATGAGGTGGCAGAAACGGCACTGGGACATGTCGTCGGGGGTTCAGTCGAGCGAGCATACCGTCGGACGGACTTCCTGGAGCAGAGGCGCGCGCTGATGGAGAAGTGGGCATCGAGTTTAGCCTTGCCGGATGTAGAGCCAAGCGCCGCTGGCGCAGGAGAAGACGATGATCCCTGAAGAACTGGAAGATCAATTTGACCTTGCCACCGCAGCTATCGAAGGGGGGATTCAGGATCTCTTGGGCCCCGAAAAAATCTCACTAGAAGATGTGACCGAAATTGGCCTCACACACTTTTTAATTTTTGTATTGCCCGGCATCGGCATTCGCGAGACAGAAGGCGGATATGTGCATTATGAGGTTGATAATGACGCCGCTAGCCTTTTGGGCGGCGCGGCGCAGTCGTTGCCTGAGGCCTTAGATGTAATGGTTGAAGTCTGTGCGATGAATACTTTCGTTGGGGCTCCGCTTCCTGACGCATTGCGCTCAAATGCAGCGATGCTGATCAGGGGTAATTTCCCTGGGGCAAAGGCGAGGGGCGCACGACCCTCTAAAGACTTCGTCATGAAGTTCTTGTTGAGGCAGTCCGCGTTGAGCGTCCGAGATGTTTTTGGTCTCAGTCTCACTAGGAACGCCGAAAGCGAGAATACACTAAGCGCTTGCGATGCAGTTTCGATGGTAGTCGAGCGGCACGGGCTGACAGTCCCATATCGAAGGCTCTCTGAGTGGTGCACTCATGCTGATCATCAAGGGTTTCGAAATCGTGCGGATGCAATGTGGAATCATCTGCTGGACACATTTCTCATAAAGACTGGCGCACTTAAGAAAAGTTCGACACCGTTCGGGCCATTTCAAGAATTGTCCCGCATGAGAGGTTGATCGATTTGCGGCAACGATAGTGCATCAAGCAACAGCAAGGTGCACAGCCATGAACCTTCTCTCCTTCAATGACCTTCAAAACAAGCTCGGCGGGCGCAGCCGCAGCTCTGTCTATCGTGATATCGAAACCGGACGCCTGCCGAAACCCATCAAATTTGGCGCGCGCCTCTACTGGAAAGAGGCCGACATAGACGCCGCTATCGATGCACAAGCCGCCTAAAAGAAAACCCCCACCCGCAACAGGCACGGGCAGAGGTCAATTCTATTAGGTTCGCACCATAAGAATAGTCCGAAACCCGCAGCCTTTCAACAACGGAAGGACATGCGGATGAAAACTATCAGTCAGAGATTCAACAACAAAACCTTCTGGGTAACAGACCCAGGTAAGAAGCCCCGCCAGATCATGGTCGGCGGGCGCATCCATTGGGCATTGGCGTCGCTCATTGCAGCCGGAGACGATGGCTGCACCCCAATCGACACTCCTGGCCCCCGGTGGTCTCACTACGTTTGGGTGCTGCGCCACGAGCATAGCGTTTGCATTGAGACGATCAATGAACAGCATGGCGGGCCGTTTTCTGGAACGCACGCTCGATATGTCCTCCGCTCAGTAGTCGAGCCAGCACCGGAGGTGGCAGCATGAGTACCCTGCAACTTCAAATCGCCACCCTGCGCCGTAAGCACGGCCTTTCCGAAACCGCAGCGAGGCTTATTGCCACGCTCTACTTCGGGGGGCGCAAGTAATGGATGCCGCTGCAATCACACACGCATTGGGCGGTCACTGGAAAAACGGGCGGGGTTCTGCACCCTGCCCAATCTGCCAGACCGAGCGCCGCCGCGACCAGACCGCTTTGTCGATCACTGAATCCGGTGGCCGACTATTGTTGCATTGCTTCAAGAGCGGCTGTCACTTCCGCGATATCGCAGATGCCGCCAGAGTTCCGCTGAATCGGGCGCAGGTCGATCCCGAGGCCGAACGCGAGCGCGAGACTAAGCGCAAGGAATACGACGCCCTTAAGCTGGCCAAGGCCCGTGCGCTCTGGGATGCGTCTGTGCCGATCCGGGGCACCAAGGCCGAACACTATTTGCGCGGGCGTGGCATTAGCTGTGAATTGCCGCCGTCGCTTCGGTTCGTTCCTGACCTGCATCACGCGCCGTCAATGACATGGTGTTACGCAATGGTGGCAAAGGTCGAACCGACCGGCGGTTGCCACAGGACGTTTTTGACCAAAAAGGGCGAGCGCTTGCAGAAGAGCGCCAAGATGATGCTCGGGGCCTGCGCCGGGGGCGCTGTGCGCCTGTCTGACACCGAGGGGCCGATAGTCGTCTGCGAGGGCATCGAGACAGGCTTGTCGCTGCTGTCGGGGCTGCTGGACCGCCCTGCGACGGTCTGGGCCAGTCTCAGCACCAGCGGCATGAAATCGCTACGCCTACCGGATCGCGCATCGGACTTGATTATCGCGACGGACGGCGACGACGCCGGGCGCGAAGCCGGTCACAAACTGGCCAAACGCGCAAGCCTTCAGGGATGGCGAGTGTCAATGATGACCGCGCCTGATGGCAAAGACTTCAATGACATTCTGCAAGAGGGGGGCACGGTATGACGATGATCCAACCCAAACCGTTTATGGAAGAAGGCCCGCAGCCCTTGTTGCGGGAAATTCCGGCTGGTGATCCATACCCGGTGCATGCGCTGGGGCCGCTCAAGGCCGCTGTGCTGGCCGTACAAGACAAGACCCAGGCACCCGTAGCACTGGCGGCGCAATCGGCCCTGTCCGTGGCGTCTCTGGCAACACAAGCATTCGCTGACGTTGAGACGCTGGGCGGGTCCGCTCCGGTGTCACTGTTCTGTTTGACGGTGGCACGATCCGGCGAGCGCAAAAGCGGCTGTGACAAGCTGGTCCTGTCCGCCCTGCGCCAGTACGTGATGGATCAGAATATGTCCTACAAGACTGACCATCCGCGCTATGAGGCGGCCAAAAAGCTCTGGGACGCGCGGCAAGCCAAGTTGATAAAATCCGCTGCCGGTACAGGCGGCGGCGCTATCAAGGCGCAGGCAGACCTTGAGGCTATGTCACCACCACCCAAGCCACCTGTAGAGCCGTCGCGCACGTCGCCCGATCCAACCTTTGAAGGTCTGGTGAAATCCTTCTTCACGGGATTCCCGGCCAAAGGCCTATTCACCGATGAGGGCGGCAGCTTCTTCGGCGGCCATGCCATGAACAGCGAGAACAAGCTGAAGACCTGTTCCGGGTTGTCGAGCTTCTGGGATGGATCACCCATCAACCGGACCCGCGCAGGGGATGGTGTCGGAACGCTCTGGGGCCGCAGGCTGGCGGCGCACATGATGGCAACGCCTGTCGCGGTGCGCCCGCTGCTGGCAGACCCTATCGCCAACGGTCAGGGCTTCTTGGCGAGGTTCCTGATTACTGAGCCTCAAAGCGAAATCGGCTACAGGCTGCGCAAGGGCTATGACCCGCAAAGCGACCTTGCCCTGAACCAGTTTGGCGCGCGCCTGACCAGCATCATTTCGACTGAACCGCCCCTGAAGGAAGGAACCCAAAACCAACTTGAGCTTGAACCGCTCGCGGTCAACGGCGACGCCCGCAAGCTGCTCTGGGATTACTACTGCGCGACCGAACAGGCGCAGCGCCCCGGCGGTGACCTATCTCACGTCACGGCCCACGCATCCAAGAGCGCAGAACAGGCGGCGCGCATAGCTGCGGTGATGACACTCTGGGGCAATCTCGACGCGCGAGAGGTTTCAGCCGAGGCCATGAGCAACGGCATCGCTCTGGCTCAATACTATCTATCTGAGGCGTCTCGGCTGGCAGATGCAGCGGTAATATCAGAGAAGACCGAACAGGCCGAAGCGCTGCGGCTGTGGTTGCAATCCTCATGGGTCGAGCCCGAGATACTGCCGGGTGACGTGGCCCAACTTGGACCCAATGGCTTGCGGGAAACTGCCAAGGCAAAAGAGGCAATGAACACGCTGGCGCAGTTCGGCCACCTCGTCCAACTCCCCGAAGGCACAGAGGTGCGTGGCAGGTCTCGGAAGCTGGCGTTCCGTGTGGTGCGGGGGTCGTGATGGGCGAAAAAGTTAAAAACCGTCTCCACCCTGCTAAACCCGCTAATCGTGCTAAACAGCCACTCTCCGGTGGCAGCGCAGACCCCCATTTTAGCGAGTTTAGCGACTTTAGCAGCCCGGCATTCACTTTCACCCGTTTTGCTTGGGGGAGTGATTATGAAGTGGTTTGACCCATACGAAGCACTGGACCGGATGCGTGCAGAGGGCGATGCAGATGATTGCATTCAGCGTGAAACTGGAACCGGCAGTTCCACTTTGAGCCAGCCGAATGCCGCGCAAACTTTTCGCGATAATCAGGATCGTGGCGGCGGCGCAGACCTTCCGCGCGCGCGGAGCTTTCAACCGCGACAGGCTGACGCGATTGAAGGCAAGGCCCAAGGTTTCCCGACAATCTGTCGGGAAACCACCCCTGAACCCCCGCACGGCAACTCAGTGGGGCTAAGGCCCAGAACATGGACGGGCAAAGTGGTCAGCTTGGAGGCATGGCGACAGCTATCCGAGTGGGAAAAGCACGGGCCGAATGGTCGGGTGTGGAACGGAAAATCCAAACAATGGGAGCAGACAGATGAGCAGTAAGAAAACAAAGCCAGCAGACTTGGTAAAAGCCGAAGCGGAGCAACCCGGCGAGGAGAGTAGGCCGCTGGCAAAATTTCAAGGATCAGAAGAGAAAGGTCATGAGCTTGAGCTTCTTCATCACAGAGCGCTGAGAGACGTATTTGGAACAGATTGCGAGCAACAAGCCAGTGACCTGATGGCGCATTGCTTGAAGGCCCTAAACAGTGCGGAGTCGGGAGGTTCAGGCGAAGTAAACGACGAACGGACCTTCATGGTTTCTATCATCCACGACATTGGGCCACGAGATGCAGTGGAGCGAATGCTGGCAGTCCAGATGGCAGCTACCCATGTTGCGACAATTCGGTCAGCCCGGTGGCTGGCCTGCACGGAGACAATACCCCAGGCTCAACTCCACTATACCGGCTTCAACAAGCTCGCGCGTACATTCGCCGCGCAGATGGAAGCTCTTCGAAAACACCGGAACGGTGGCAAGCAAACCGTCACGGTTCAGCATGTGAATGTAGAAGACGGCGGGCAGGCGATTGTCGGGAACGTCGAGACCGGGGGGCGTAGAGATGGAAGATGACAGCAACCCCATGCAGTTCGGCTTCTCAGCGCCAAGATGTACGGCCAAGTCAAAGCGCAGTGGTCTTCCTTGCAAAAACCCTGCTGTTCGAGGTTGGACTGTCTGTCGGATGCATGGCGCACGCGGCGGGCACGGGCCGGGCAAGGAAAATCCGGCCTACAAGCACGGTGCTCGCAGCGGTGCAGAGGCAAAACGGCGCAAGATGGTCAATCAACTTCTTCGGCTGGTTCGGGACGAACTAGATGGGGTCGGCGGCGAATAGGGCAGCCAGCTCGTTGCCCTTCGTAGTCAGACAGAACTGAGTTCAGGTGGTGTTTCACCTATGAAGAAGTACGAGCTACGACGGTCGTCCAGCGTGCGCGCAACGAATAGGTCGTCATCCACCTGACGGTAGTACATGTTCAACGCTTCGCCGTCCGCTGCAAAGGGCCACTGTGAGTGAATGGTGTGCCCAGCGCCAGTGATCCACCATCTTCCAACTTCCAGTGGGTCATCTTGAAGCTGCAGAAGTGCTTTGCCGTCAGGCTGAAACGCCAGAACATACACCTTGTCTTTGTTTGTTGTGCCGTAGGCCGACTTACCCGCGACCAGTTTGTTCAACTCGTTTCCTGTCATTCGGTTTGTGTCATCAATGTCTAGCTTGTCGTCAGTTCGACCGAGAAGATGGTTTCGCACTTCTTCTAGCATCGACTCGATTGAAGCCCCTGATGACTCGGCCATGGCCGGGAGGCCACAGAGGTAAGCTGCTCCTGCGGCAATGATGTCTCGTCTGGAAATTGTCATGTCGAACCTTCCCGTGTGAGTACGCCTCTGAATATTACACACTATCGACAAGAGTAGGACGGTAATGGTGGCGAAAAGGGCAGCTAGTGCGCCTTCAGGCCTTTCAGACCAGCCCATCCCAGCCAGTCTTGCCACCCGCGTGTTCGTTACAACTCTCAGGCATCATGGCGATATGGTCGCATAGAGTATGCAATTCTGCCCGGAGTTATGTTTTCGGCATTGAGCAAGAGCGAGTTCCTTTGCTGTTTCAAGCGAATACTGACCTCCCGCCCTACCTCCACCGTCATTTTTGGTGACGTACATTGCACCGTATGCGCTGTACCCCTGGCTGAATTCTTCAAACTTTTTTTGAGTAGTCGGTCCAAGCCTAATGCTGCTAAGACGTTCTGCCTTTCCAGCGCTTTGAACATTGCCTGCAATTTCCTGGCTTGGTGCTGCACAGGATGCCATCAGCCCAACTGCGACGACAATGGCAGCGACCTCAACAAACTTCATAGTAAGTTCTCTTTCTGCGGTCATTGCTTGCGCGCCCGTGCGTTGTCTCAACCGACATTCTAAGGGTCCGCAATCCTGAGGCGAGCGTGCCCGCTGCGTCCTCAGTTTGCAAGGCTGAAGCAAGTGACGCCCCCTAGAGCAAAGGTGATGGCGGATATCATGCCAGGCCTGCTGTTCTCTGTGTCGAAAGGCCAAGGTCGGTTCTGCGGACATTGCTGCCGTTCGTTGCAAAAGTTTCAATAACTGTTTTGGACAAGCCGGCGGGATCAGAAACGCCACGTTGCGATGGCCGACCATATGAGCAGGCCTACAAGGCCAAGCACCGACGCTGACGCAGTAATGCCTGACCAAGAGGAAACAAGAACGTAAGTCTCAAAGAATTCTGGATAGTCAGTGTATCTGCGCGGCGCTGGCAATATGAAAGCGAGTACGCTTTGGAATGAGTTTCCGACAATGAGCGCGATGTGCAGGAACCAAAATAAGACTTTGGTCAATTTTGGGTGTCTCATAGCGCCAAAGCGCGTTTGTACCCAAGTAATCGCACCTAACAATGCCATTGCGATGCCGAGGCTCATCGCAAAATGGCTGTGGCTCACGACGTAGTACGAGCCGTAATGAGCAGGCTCTGATTCTTGAACTTGGCTTAGGACAATCTGCGCGGTTGCGAAGCCCACGACGCCGAAAATCGCATAGACGATAGCTGCTGTGAAAAACAATGCAGCAGGCATCCAACCACGAATTTGAACCAACAATGGAGCCAGGATCAAACTGGCCAGAAATATGAAAGAGTACACTACGCTTTCGTCCACTCAAATTGACACAGCTGTTGTCAGTGAAGCCGACATTGGTCCATGTCGCAGCAATTGGCAACGTGGGCTCACAGCAGCCATCCGTAGGCCTCTACGTGCGCTGTCAAGACACCCAACGCTGAGCTCACGGATATCAGCACTGAATGGCAGCGGTACGCCGCCCAACCGCACGCGCTTAGCTTGCATACTTTGGGGTATTATGATACCCTTTCCGCAAAGAGCAGCGTGAGCAGTTGACCATCCCATGGACACCAAAAACCACTTCGAATGGCGACACTACATCCGGTCGAAGGCCGACCTGTACACCGCCCTTCAGCGGTCGGGATTGTCTGGGTTTGGGATGGTCACCCAGCTTGTATTGCTGAGCCAGATACCGGCTATCACGCACCCGGAACCGGAGAGAATGCAATGAACCAGATCCAACCAGTGAATATGCTTGGACGCGTCGCAGGCGCTGTGCAGACGGCGGGCGCAATCCACGACATGCGCAACCGAAACGCCTTGCGGGACGTTTACCAAGAACACGGTCAAGGCATCCTTGCCGGAGACCCTACCGCCATGAATGCCTTGGCCGGTGTTGACCCAGGCCGGGCGCTCGACTTCCAAAGCACGCATCAGCAAATGGACTACCGCAGACAGGCCAATGACCGCGCCGTTCAGGATCAGCAGCGCAAGATTGACGAGTATGTTGCCGGTCTGGATGCCGCCGAGGCGGCCCAACAAGCCCGGGAACTGGAGACCGGGATTGCTCAAGGCATCAGGTTCTATCAGGCGGGCGACCTTGATGGCCTGAATAACTTGCTGGTGGGTTATCAGATAGCGCCTATTGGCGCGCTCGAAGAATTCCCGGCTGTTCTAGCGCCATATGGCGAAGTGCTTGATAGGCTCAAGCAAGTCCAGCAATTCAGCGCTGGCCCTGCGCCGCTTTCGGCGGCTGGCAAGGTTCAGGCAGACATCAATTCCGGCCTGCTTCCCCAGGGAACCCCGCTGCGACAGCAGGCCGACAGCTTCAATGTGACAACGGCGGACGGAACGCAGGTCCAATACGGCCCACCGTCCGGTCAGAACACCCAGACTACTGGCACCCCCAGAGATGCCAAGAAGCTGTCTCAGGAACTCAGCAAAGGCGACGCCGCCACCCTGAATGAAGTCAGCGAAGCAGCACGCACCGCCTCGCAGCTTGAGTCACTGGCCAACCAGCTTGAGACCATCACCCCGCAATTGGGCTACACCGGCCCCGGTGGCGCGTTCTACGGCGCTGTTGATGATATGGTGGGCTTTCTGCCCGGTGACAGTGGCGCACGGGGGGCGTTCAAGTCTCTTGCAATGGAGGCGCAGCTTTCCTTCACCGAGAAAACCAAGGGCGCAATCACGGATCGCGAAATGGCGATGTTCAAGGCGGCGGTGCCGAACCTTGGCCAGACACCAGAGGCGAACCGAATGATTTCCCAGGTCATGCAGGCTGGTGCGAAACGAGTACAAGCAAGGGCCGCATTCTTCGAGAACTGGGCGCGTGTTCATGGCAGCCTTGAGGGCGCGCAAGAAGTCTGGGGTGAGTACATGCGGGACAACCCCTTGCTCGCTGAAGGACCGGGCGGCCTCACGGTCAATCCCGAGGGTGACTGGAATTCCTACCTGAACCGGAAACCGGCCATGAGCTACACGCCTGAGAGCATCATGCAGATGGGGCGGGATGAGGTTGGCATGGTGCCGATTGAGCGGCTGACAGGGCCACAAATCGACGCGCTGGAAATGCGCATGCAGCAGTTGGGGTTATGATATGGATGACCTGAGACAACGCATTGCGGCAAGACGCGCTGAGCTCAACCAGAACGGCGGACAGATGGCTGGTTTGCGAGACAGGATTGCCAAGCGTCGCGCCGAACTGTCTGGCGAGGTCATAGCCACCACCGATGACGGCGGGCAGGTGTTCAAGCGGCAAGACGGCTCGCTGTCATTCACCTCCCCCGGATACGCTACCACGGATCAGAACCGCATCGAGGAAATCATGCAGGGCGCAAAGCCGGTTGATCTGATGCAGGGCGATTTGGATCGGGAACGCATCGCCCAGAACCCCATTGCGGCCAGGGCGCAGGAATTCGTTCAGGGCGCACCGTTGGTTGGTGAATGGGCCGATGAGGCAGTTGGCATGGTTAGCCCGCAGGCGGCGGAGAACATGCGCCTCACGTCCGACGCAATGGAGCGACAGCACCCCGGCCAGTCCGCCGCCTTGAATGTGACAGGTGGTATTGCGACGGCCATTCCGCTCGCGACCAGTGCCGGGATCGGCAAGGCCGCCGACTTCATCAACAAGGGTGCGAAAACACTCACGCGAGGTCTGCGCGCCGGTACGCTAGCCGCTCCTGCCGGGATGATTGAGGGAGCATCCAGCTTTGCCGGTCGGGCAGAGCCCGGACAACGTTTGCCAGAGGCCGGAAAGGGTGCTGCGGTAGGTGGTACGCTCGCGGCACTTCTTGGCCCTGTTGCCTCGATGACCGGTGAGGGCGTCACCAAACTTGCCCGCCGCGTGAAGGGGTTGGACGTGCGCACCATCATGGAAGAGTTCGGCCTGTCCCCAGCAGCCGCACGAACGGTCAAACAGGCGTTGGTCAATGACGACTTGGACGCCGCACAGGCGCAACTGTCTCGGTTGGGTGACGATGCCATGCTGGCGGACGCTGGGCCGTCCACACAGGCCTTGTTGGATGCCAGCGCCAATACAGGTGGTACTGCGCTCAGAGTGGCCCGTGAGGCGTCGGAAGCGCGCTCTGCTAAGGTTGGGAAGCATATCACCCGGACCCTCGATGCCGTGTTCGGAAAGCCCAAGGGCGTGAAGACCGCAGCCCGTGAGATATCGCAAGGGACGTCACAGGCCAGACAGGCGGCTTACAGCCGCGCCTATGCCCAACCCATCAACTATGCCGCCCAGACGGGTCGGGATATCGAGGGTGTTCTGTCTCGCGTCCCGCCGCGCACCCTGAAATCTGCAATCTCCGAAGCCAATGAGGCGATGACGGCGGCGGGTGCCCGCAATCAACAGATATTGGCTGACATTGCCGATAATGGGACCGTCGCGTTCCGGGAAATGCCCAACGTCCAGCAGTTGGACGAAATCAAGAAAGCGCTGGACGGCATTGCGCGAGAGTCGGTGGATCAGTTCGGCAGGCTCAATGCAGCGGGCCTGAGAGCGCGTAAGCTGGCCGCTGAGTTAAGAGAGGCTCTGAAAGCAGCAAATCCCGTCTACGGACGCGCTCTGCGCCTTGGCGGGGATAAGCTGCAACAGGACGAGGCGCTAGCCCTTGGTAAGAACCTCCTATTCAAGGGAACCACGGTTGAGGACGTGCAAGGCTTTCTGCGGCAAGGCGTCTCCAATGAAGCCCGTCAGGCGCTCCGGCAGGGCATCCGGGAGAGCATTGAAAACAACCTATCCAATGTGCGCCGCACCATCACAGACCCGAATGTTGACGCCCGCGAGGCCATGACGCTCATCAAGGACATGTCCAGCAGAGCAAACCGGGAAAAGCTGAAGTTTGCGGTTGGCGGCCCGCGTGCTGATCGGCTGTTGCTGGAACTGGATCGGGCGGCAGCGGCGTTGGAACTCAGGGCAGCGGTAGCACAGAATTCCAAGACTGCCATTCGTCAGTCCATTCAGGGTCAGGTGACGGACGAAGCGGCACCCGGCCTTCTACGCCGCACTGCCGGGAACATTGGCAATCCCTTGGAGGCCGCAAGGCACGTCAGTCAGCAGGTTGCGTCCATCGACCCTCGCAGCATGAGCGCGCGTGAGAAAGCGGTGTTTGACGAAATCGCACAGTCACTGGTGGGCATACAAGGGCCAGAGGCGAGGCAGGCATTGGTTGCCGTTAAGAAGGCCTTGATCGGTCAGCCGCTCAAGGATGGCCAGTCCGAACTCATCGGGCGTGTGGTGGCTAACTCTGGCGCTCTTGGGCTTTATCAATCAGGGAAGCAAGCCCTAGCACAGTGATGGTTCCGCAGAGGCAAGCAGCGACAAAGGGAACCATACCGAATGTCTTGTAAATCTGGATGTAGCCCCATCCGATGCAATAGACGGTCACAGGGGCGGATATCAGGATCACGATAACGGCAATGTTGATGAGAAATCGGCGCATGGGAACAATTTAGGTACCGACCGGACACAGGTCCAGAGGGGATCAGATATGAACACCAAGGCAGAGATTTGCGGAGCCAGGACGAAAGACGGCGTGTGCATGAATGCGCCTGTGACGGGAAAGGAGCGGTGCCGCCTTCATGGCGGATTATCGACAGGGGCCAAGACGCCTGAGGGGCGCGAGCGACAGGCGGAGGCAAAGCGGGCGCGATGGGATGAAATCAAGCAAGCTTTGGCGCTTTATCGGGATCAGGCCGCAGAGTGCGGCTAGCGGATCGACGCCAAATATTGCAAGGAAGGGTGCCGCAAGATGGCAGCACGCAAGCGGCGGGCCTCCGAGGCGGGATCTGGGGTGTGATAACATCAAGCATTACCTGCAAAGCAACAAACACTGTTGCCCTTGCTCGATCATCGGTGCCTAGTGCTTTGCAGATGAAGTACCAGTTCAAGGTTGTCGATGCGCTTAGTATATCTGTCAGTAATCGCCCTAGTGGGTCTTTCGGCCTGCGATGTGAGCCCACCGGAAAATGTTTCGAGGCAAGTAGCAACTACCAGCGACTTTGAAGAGGGCGAAATAAGTTGGTGCCGCTACTATTCAGATGGCGATTCAACGTGCTTTGCCACGTACAATTTTCTTTGGGATGCCATCGTTGTTGATGGCGAAATTGAAATTTGCGGGATTGGCTACGCATCGAAAACAACTCGCAAACCCATCAATAGGAAGATGATGCGTTCGGCGCGGATTGAGTACCAGGGCCGCACGATCCTGAGAGACTTGAGCTTCTTCTATGACGCTGAAACGAATCCAGACATAATCGGGAGAAGCTCAAACTGCCGAAAAACCAGAGTTACTGCTCGCGGTTCGTTGTCAAATCTCAATTTGATCATTCCAAACACTGGTGAGAAGATTAGGCTCTGATAGTATTAGATCCAGTAGATCAACAATACCTCGCCCGCTTCAACCGAGACTTGGCAGCGGGTGTTTCAAACCGGGCATATCGCCCGCCTGAGTACCGACGACAGTCCAGGGCATACCCCGCAGCAATCACAGCTGCCCCGATATCCTGACCATCGGCGTAGCAGACACCGACGTACCGGTCATAGGTCTTCTCGCCCGTCAGGTCGCAGGAGACGGCCTTACCGCGTAGATAATTCACCATCCATCGTTTAGCGCTCTGGCCTGGTTGTGTGTTGAGTTCTGGAGCGTCTACGCCTTGAAACCGAACCGGGACGCCATCCCATACGATGGTATCGGCATCGCGCACTTGTACGGCGGCAGTGGCACTGCACGCAGCCAGCAGCAACAGGGGAAGTATCAGGCGCATTCGTGTCTCCTTAAAAGAGTGTTAAGATAGGCACGAAGGCGTTAACAAACGACCGCTCAGGTGAAATTGGCGAGAAAATCTAGGCTCTCTGTCTGTTCGGAGCTGGGCCAATGGCCGGGCTACTCTGGCCGCTTTCTTGTGATAATCTGCGACGCGTTGACATGGGTTTTGGGGACTTGGAGTCATTGCCATGACTTGGGAGACACGCATAAAGGCTACTGCCGTATTCGTGAGTATGTTGGCGATTTTTGTTGGTGGTTGGCAGTACTTGCAAACCCAGAAGGTCAATGCCGCAAGACCATACTTAGAAAAGAAACTTGAGTGGTGCGAGGAAGCTGTGCGCGCCACTTCCAAACTTGCAGTGGCGCGAGAGGCGAGCGCGCGAAATGAAACTGAGTTTTGGCAGCTCTATTGGGGCGTAATGGGCCTGATCGAGAACGACTCAGTTCGGGACGCGATGGTGGCCTTTGGTAGAGAGCTCAAAGAAAAAGGCGGACAATCGGGCGATTCCGACTTTGATCCCACGAGCGCATGGGGACTGACGGGTCTATCGCTAGACTTGGCCCACGCCTGTAGGGTTGAGCTTGCAAACGAGTGGTCTCCACACTGGCGCAACTAAGTCAAACCTAACTAACTACCCGTCCTGTGCGCCGCCACGCGCCACAATCTCAAGCACCCCGTCAGGCAATGCACGCTGTAGCCCACCAGCTTCTTCCCAAGGCGCAGTAAGCCACGTCTCAACCTCATCGGGCGTTTGAAGGATCACCGGCATGGCCTTCGGGTGGATCGCGCCGACAACGTCATTCGGTTCGGTGGTCAGGAAGCCGTAGAGGTCCGCGTTTACCTCGCCTTCCTTCACCTTCCGCACGCTGGTCCAGTTGGTCCAGACGCCTGCAAAGAACATCAGGGGCCGGTCCTCGTTGAGGGCAAACCAGACTGGCTCGGATTTGCCCTCTGCGTTCCTTCCCGGCTCTGAGAACGAGGTGAAGGGCACGACGCAACGATGCTCCACTGCCAACCAGCGCCGCCAGTGGGGGCTTTTCGTGTTCCTGACGTTCGTGACGCCCCGGTCAACCTTCTTGCCCTTCAGTGCGAAGGCAGGGCTTGGCATACCCCATCGACCCAATGCCAGTTCCCGTTGGCCGCCATAGTTGCGGACGATGGGGGCTGTATAGTCTGGGTAGATACCGGGCTGCGGGGGCATGTTTCCGACCGCAGGGGTGGCTGTCATGGCATTGGTGAAGTCAAGCACCGCCTGACGGGCAGATGTGTGTGAGTACAGATTGCACATGGAAAAGCAGCTTAAGTATTAGCTGGCTTTGATCAAGTCGTCGCCGTTGGCGTCTTATTGGCAAGGCCCGCTGTGCGGACAAAGCGGCTAATTGCAACGCATCATCTGATGCCTGATCCTCAAAATAGTATCAATTTTCAGCTATCGCCGCAGACAGAATGCACTCATTTGGGTTTCGGGAATGAAGACTCTTCGTCTTCCTGAGGCTCCGTGATTGAGTGCTCTTTGTCCTCCATTTCCAACATAGGTGACAACCAGAGTGCTGCCAGAAGCCCAAGTATAGAAAAGACAACTAAACCCAAAGCCCAAGATAGGACCACGGCCCAAATGGGAGCAGAGCTGCTGGTCGACACAAATACAAGATAGGAATGCAGGGACTTGATGATGATTGCCCACGGAATCAGGGAAATGCCGTAGTACCAAATCGGAATTCTTTTTTTCTTGAAAAAGCCTCCGTGCGCCCTTAGCTTGGGCATCAAGCGTGGCAGAAAAAAAATATATATAGCAGATGCAATACCGCAATTAATATAGAATATCCCAAGCGTTAGCATTCCAGCTTGTATCACCGCATAGGGAACCAGTTCGTATCCGAGGCCGCGCAACACGATTGAAACTATGTAGTTGAATAGTGCGACAAGAAGCAGGAACGGTAGACAAAGACGCAAGATGGTCTGTGGATTCAGAGATTTAAGCCCTTTCTCCAAGCTTTGGAACGAAGGTGACATTTCTACTAGAACGTTTGTACCCTTAGTTAGATGTAGAATTAGCACGAGCTCCGCCATAAAAATAGCGAGCGGAACAACGACGAATGTGATTGGCCCAACGCCTTCTAGGTTTCCATCTTGGAGCTTTTGGGCGAACAAAGATGGTCTCATCAAAAACTCAAGTGCTGCAAGCGAAATGCTCTCCAGCAGCCCAGAAAAGGTAGAAATACCGTCCTCAACTAATTTGTCGAAGTTCACTTCCACCTCCATTTAGTGGCTTGATTGAAGTCGCGCCCAGGGATTCTTTTTGTCTGGAGCGAGCAACTAGTTGGCACCCAATCCTATCAATTGCAAAGCAACGAGACCAATAATTTCTACAGCGCAACATTCGCCTTTGCCCAGAATAACTTCGATCAGCCATCAAAGGTCTTCCAGCGTGCCAGAGGTCGGCAGAGCGGACTTTACTACCGTTACTTCAAGTGCCCATTTTGCTTATGATAAGTCAGAAGTCTGGAATGCTGTATAAGCCGTCGCGCTTTACCGTCCATACTGATCCTATCTGTGTGTGTCGTCGGTGTTGCTCTGTGTGGGTCTCGATTGCTCACAGGTTCAAGTCAGCCAGAAACTGGCATCTTATTCGTTTGCTTCTGCCTCTCCGGGGCGCGCGCCGCTTTCGATTTGAGAAAATAAACGGTGGTTGCTGGCAAGTAGAACCACTTGGGCTCTAAGTTGCCCTGCGTGACTTGAAGCTACTCATCCCCCAGCATCACAGTCTTCCACGTCTGGATCAGCTTTGCAGGACGGCGCACCGGCAGTTTCCCCAGGTCTTCCTGCTGTGGCAGTCGCGCCCGCATGTCCACATATTCACGGCCATGCTTGTGACAGGGCAGCACCGGCTCATGCATCGGCCAGTCGGGGCCAACGATGTCAACAAGGTCTGAGGCAAGGAAATGGACCTTGCGACGGCACAGGTTGCACCGAAGCGTGATGACCTGACCATCAGCCGCCGCGTCTCGCAACGTGCGGCACTTGCCGGGGTATGGATGGGCTGGCGGATGAGAGACAGGCATAAAGAGAACATAATAGGAACATTGCAGCTTGCCCAAGCTGAAAATCGCCCCTAGCTTTCCCGCCATGCGCACCAAATCCCGCTCCCGCAAGAAAGCCGCTGACGAACTGTTCTATCCTCTGAGGGTCCGTGTGCTGGTTCCTGTAGATGGGTTCGGGCGGAGCTATGACGACCTGCACAGATGGATGGACGAGCGCGCAGGGCGGGGCCTGTGGGGCCACAACGCCGACTGTGTGCCTCGTTACGACCTCAGAGACTCAACGGCCTTCTACATGGCCGATCCGGGGCTTCTGGTTCCGTTTCTTGAGGAGTTTGACCTAGAACTTGCGCAGGGCGATCCAGAGCGTCCCGGTGAGAGTTCATATCGGTTGATGGGGCCGATGTCGGGGATGAACCGGTAATGCTGGTGGTAATCTCAAATCGCTGAAATCAGCGCGCTTGTGACTCCTATCTCCGGCACCCAGTGCGGCCCGCTCAAAACAACGTTGGCTCTTTCTGTACCTCAGTCAGAACCTTTGAAACCAAGTGCAACTGTGTTATGATTAACCCGGCTTCCGTGTATCTAAAGTTTGCCAAATTTCTGAAAAACTAATGTTTTGAAAATAGTTGATGGGAAGTGCAATGGACTCCGTAAAGCGCCTAGGAAAAATGAAGGTCGACTTGGATGAACTCTCGAGGTACGTCGAATACATTAATGCTGAGGAAAAGAGCTTCGATAAGTATCGAGATGCTTGGCCGGCAGACGAACAAAATAAGATGGAGCGCTCATTCGCGCGATCAAAACAAAAAATAGAGAAGGACCTATTGAATATTTGGTCTAAAATTAGAGGTTACAAGTTTGAAGCTGAGGTATCACTTAAGCAACTAAAGAAATTCCGCACGAACCGTTCGCAGAAGAAAAGGAAGCAAGGTGATATTGCTTCAAAGGACATTGAAACCGGTCAAGCACGTGTTTACCAACTCAAATCTTGCTCAAGTCACGATAACGGTGGTGTCAATCAACACATTCAAAAGGCGTTTCTACAACTCTTCGGAGGCAAGAAGGAAGTTCCCAAGGAAGGCGCAAAACTGATTTCGGAGATAGAGCTTCATTCCGGAAAATGCTACTGGCCGATGACACAACCAAAATACCAAAACAAAGACGTCAAGAAAGGTGTGTTGATTGCTGCTGCAAGAAAAGCCATTGATAATCAGGTTAAGACAGCTCTGAATACGGTAATTGGAAACAAGCTGCCTGCGGCCAAAGAGGCGTTTTATCTTAAGGCATCGACAACTAAAATCGAAATCAGGATAAGATATCGAAAGCAATTACAAACAGACAACAAGATCAACGGAAAATACGAGATGCGCAGCAGGTGCAAAGAACAAGCACTGAGCGTGTTGGTCTTTCCAGTACTGATTAGCGACAAGGGCGTGGTCAGTGTCGGTCACTGTTCGGCAAAATAGCCCGGTTCTCTCCTGCTTCGACGTTCAAAGCCGTGGAAGTTGCCTTGTCTTATAACAGAGGTAAGTGCATTCAGTGTGGTCTAACGGTAGACTCCGTAGCAGATGTAGCAGGGGTTGCTGGTCAAAAGAAGAGGCCCGGCAGGCACCGGGCCAGTATTGGGATACATAGGCCGGGCAAGCCTAGCTTCGGATTGTTACTGGCTTATGAACATGTCTCGCTCAGGGCTGGGGCGAAACTTAACGCGCGCCTCGCATTAGGTCTGCGCTGGCTTCGCTCTCGCACACCAGAGTGTCACAGAAAGCCCCACAGGCCCAAGAATGACACCCAGCGCCAAATGTAGCCGAACGCTCAGGCTGCGGTTCTGCGCAATGTAGGCGCAAGCGAGGCCGCATAGGATTGAGATTGCAATCGCTGCTAACATGGCTCCGATGTGTGGGTGCTGACCATGCAAATCAATAGGCAGCGATCCACACCAAAACCGATTGGGAATTGTGAGGATCGAGATGACTGACATTACGCGCATCAAACCCGGCGAACGAATGAGCCAAGCTGTCTCGCATAGCGGTTTGGTTTGGCTGGCCGGACAGTGCGGCATCGCTGGGCAAAGCATAACTGAGCAGACGCAAGATGCCCTTGCAAAGGTGGAGGCGCTACTGCTGGAAGCCGGTTCTGACAAAACCCGGATACTGAGCGCGACAATCTGGCTGTCAGACATCGCTTCCTACGATCAACTGAACGCGGTTTGGGATGCATGGATACCGGACGGCTGTGCGCCAGCGCGAGCTTGTGGTGAATCCCGTCTTGCTGGCGAGGGCTATGACGTCGAAATCATATGCGTTGCTGCAATTGCCTAACTCTGCTCTCAGTGGTCGGCTTTGTGCGAATGGCGCAAGCAAAGCGCCTTTACTGCCGCCGGTCGATTAGCAGGATTAGCGGCTTTAGCAGCCCGGTCGGGGGTTTCCCCGTCTTGGGGGGTACGTCTACGCGCGTCGACAATGTTGCCGGGGTAAATGCGTCATACATACACCTCCGACGCCCCCCCAGAATTGGGGTGAGTTGCGACACCGGGATATCGGCAACCGTTGCCGATTTGAGCGGGCGTGAGATGGGGATTTGGCTTGCAGAGTTGGCTGACGACCATCGGAGAGATGCTTATAGTGGCTACCGCAAAAAAACCAACCAAGCCTCTCCAGCATTTACCACCGCTTCAAGTTTCGAAGGGTTCAACGCAAAGTAGCCACCCCCGATGGCAGGAATGCCCCACTTGATTGCCGTATCAACTGCCAGATCAATCTTAGACGCCACCCATTCCAGTCCCATCTTGAGCGCTGCCACGAGCCGGTCCAGAATGTCCTGCACCCGATCCGGGTCAGGGGATGCCGCCTGAGCCTCCACCATTAATTCTGTCATCGGTTCCCAAACAAAGATCAATTCGTTGGGCCTTGGAATGGCTGTCTCGATAATTGCCTCAGGCGGGTGGTTGCCACCAATACCGAAACGCGAGGCAGCAGAGGATGACAGTTCGGCTTCCAGCTCACCAATGCGGGACCGAACTTCCTGGTTCGCCTGAATCTCAGCGATCCGCCCCGCGATATGCGCTTGCCCCTGTTCCCAATCCTCCGTCGGGATAAGAGCAACACGACGCTGCAATTCCCAATCTAGGGGCTTTCCGATATGATATCCTCGATACCAGTACCGCCAGAAATCCCAAACATCAGGTTTTGAAATCCAGTGGCGTGTGAGCAAGTTGCGTTTCTTTTCCATCGCGGCAGACGGAGTTGACCAGAGCGGTTGATCAAAATGCGCTAAAGGTGCCACCGGCGACCCCAGCCGCCTCCAGTCGGCAAATATCTCGCTTTCGGAAATCTCGGATGCCTTTCTTGCTGCCCGCACGGCATCAGCAGCAGCATCGGCAACTTCTTTACTGGAAACCATGTTCCCTCGGAAGAACGACGCAGAGCGCGCAAGGCCATTGGCAGTTGCAATCGTTTGCCGGACTGCACTTTCGGCCAATTTGTGACTTGCCGAGACGGAAGCAATGGACTGTGCTGCAGACCGGGCTGCGGCCCGAGCTTCACTCGATGGATCAAGCAACACCGCCGAATGAACAATCGTGGCCCTTAGAAGTGGCAACAAGATTGCGTTCAGATTGTCGGATTGAACATCAGCAATAACCGGAAGAACCCTCAGAGACGAACGCGCCGCCAACGCCAGTGCTTCAGCTTCGCTTTGTCCGCGTAGAGAGTTCACAAGGTCGACGTATTCGCGAGAGGCCAAGGGTCAAGCTCCGGGCACTGAAAGAACCTGATACCGGATCATAGTCGCCCAGGGGCACATCACGCTAGACAAAAGGTATAGTCTTTGGGGCTGTGTCCGCCTAGCCAGACGCTAGGTTTAAGCATTGCCGTGCCTCATGGATGGCCGTGCGGTGTAGCACAGGGCCAGTCATTGGCTCTTAGTCGTCAGCGCCACCCCCGGCCCGGCAGCAACCTCGCCGCTGTCCAGGAACTGGATGCCTTGGGTCTCGAAGGCTGATCGGATGGCGTGCTCGTTGGGGCTGCTTAGATGGCGTGTTCTACCGCTCTCGAAGCTTCGGAGAGTGTCTGGTGGTATTCCAGCTTCATCAGCGAGGTTAGCGGCGGTCCAGTTCAGTAACATTCGTGCGGCTTTGCAGGTTTCTTTGCTCATAGGCCTCATTACACACCTTTTGTATCTTTTTACAACCCTTGTGTTGACACATGAATTGTGCATACCTACATATAGATTGTAGGGGCCGGTGGAGCAAGATTTGCGCCTATGCTATGCGTGACCATCAGCACAACATGAACTGCGCACCGACCAATACGGCAAAGCGCAACCAATAATAAGCGACCGATCAAGGAGAAACAGAAATGAATGTCCAACGCGCCAGCGCGAACGATATTGTTCGCCCGAAAAAATCAACACAGGACTGCCAGGATACCGCGACCCACTTGGAGGGCTTGCTTGAGGCAGCAATTGAACTGCACGCCGGTGAAAGGCATGACGACCAAGTCATGAGCATTCTGGTTGTCGCCGAGAATATGGCGAACGAACTGGCGGGCGCTCTGGACTCGGTGAACCAGTCATGAGCATCGATTACGAGAAAGCCGAAGCACGCGCGAAACTATATGCCCATACGATAGGTGTGAATTCCCCGGCAAGCCTTGTAGCCGATGATGGTGCGCCATCCCGTGAAGTATTGAATTTCTGTCTCACAAACGGCGCGTCACTGGACTGGATATTTCTAGGAGACGTGCGCGGCATGATCCGGGATAGCTACAAGCTGGCAAAACTAGAGCGTGAGTCAGAGACTGAGGCCGATAGCCATTATCACGGTGCGCTTGAGGATGTGCGCTAGAAAGAAACTTGACCAACCGGGGCGCAGCGTTCTCTTCGCCCATTTATTTCTAACGAGTGTTTCCATGACCTTTTACCAAGTGAACCGGAGCTGGTCAGATCAGTTCCTGCCGGAGATTAGGCGCATCGTCGGGGGCCACTTGCTCAAGGCCGCGCCTGATCCTCTGGATCACTTCCAGGCCACGGACTTGGTTATGCTGGACGCCAAGGACATGCGCATCGCCGCCCGCGTGCGTCGTCCCGGTTACTCGATGCTCTACCCCAATCAGTTCACCATCCGCGCACAGGTGCCATCTGGCGCAGAGACAGAGCTATCCAAGATAGTGAACGGCTACGGCGACTGGATGTTCTACGGCCACGCGGGCATTGACGGGCTGTCGCTGCAAAACTGGTGGCTCATCGACCTACGCGCCTTCAGGGCCGCTTTGATCCGTCACGGAGCCAACGGCAGCTTCATTCGCATGGGCGACAAGCGGAACCCGGACGGGACGTGCTTCAAGTGGTTTGATATCCGGTCGTTTCCGGCTGATCCGCCGTTGGTGGTGGCACGGGGGTGAGAGCGGCACAGCTTTTTTGTTCAAACGTGACTCACTTCACAGAAGGTCAGCGGCGCTTGGTTCATGCTGGACTTGTTAATTGGTTACGTCAGCAAGACGTTGGTTCAGTAAATTCCCCAAAAGGTACGGGCACGCCACAGGCCGTGCCCGTTCTTTGTTTTGAAGGACGCGTACTAGGCAAGCAGCACGTCGCAACAGTGGCATGAACGCTTTGCCGATACGGGCTGCCCTCTGTCGAGTATGGGCGTTGCTTGTATGCGAATGTCAGGTCTAAACCAAAAACACGTAGGCTTAGGAACAAAGAAAACACACTCATGGAGGCCAGGATGATACCGCTTGAGAAACCATTGAGATTAGCTAATGCGGCTGATGCTCATGCACTTGCGGATTTGGTGAATTTCGCCGGAGAGGGATTACCGCTCCATGTTTGGACTGGGCTAGCACAGGATGACGAAGACCCTTGGGCCATTGGCCGAGCGCGACAAGCTGAAAAAGCGAGGGAGGGTCAAGTGGTAGTTGTCGACTTTGGAAGTGGTGCCGTAGCTGGCCTGACTGGCTACGGGATCGGGTCCGAACCGGAAGAAATTGGGGCTGACTTTCCAGCGCTGTTCCGTCCGCTACAAGAGCTTGAGAACCAAGCGCTTGAGAGTTGGTACGTAAATGTTTTGGCCTGCTACCCAGAGAACCGTGGTCAAGGACTTGGCTCGCAGCTCCTTGATCTCGCCGAAGACATCGCCCGCGCTGACGGTTACAAACGAATGAGTGTCATTGTTGCCGATGAAAACGTGGGCGCGAGACGTCTCTACGAGCGAAAGGGATATTCGGAGTTGGCGAAGGCGGCATGTGCAAATGATGGTTGGGAGACCGAGACCGAAAACTGGGTCCTACTGGGCAAGTCGCTGACATGACAAAATCCACTTGAGAGTTTCACGCGGATGGTGGCTTTGGTGCGCTTGGCCGACCTTGGCGCAACATCATCGGCTCCTCACAAGTTCAGTCCGGGGCGTTTTCCCAATCCTGGGGCCAATGAGCAGATGTACTTTTGGCCGATTCTGCGGGTTATTCGGTGGGCTTTGTCCCCCATGTGTCCCCGAGAATGGTGATTACCTTCGCAAACAGTTTAGACTTCCAGATTTTCATGCAGCCAGCGCCATGAGGGTGGATTCAAGGGTGGATAGACAAACCGCAAAATCCAACAGCCCGTTGATTTATAACGGAAAAATAAGATGGAGTGGTGCCGGTGATAGGACTCGAACCTACGACCCCATCATTACGAATGACGTGCTCTACCAGCTGAGCTACACCGGCGATCTGGTTTGCGAGAGGGCAGGGCCCGAAACGCTTGGTGAGGCGCTGATTACAGCCGGCTTGCCGGAATGACAAGCCAAATTGATCGCTGTTTTTGCATTCGCTACATGTGGAGTGTGGACAAAAAACCGGCCCGCGAAGGGGCCGGTTTCTGATCTATCCGCCGAAATCGTCCAGCATGATGTCTTCGCGGTCCACGCCCAAATCCAGCAGCATGTTGATGACCGACTGATTCATGATTGGCGGGCCGCACATGTAGTATTCGCAATCTTCGGGCGCGGGGTGGTTTTTGAGGTATTCCTCGAACAGGACGTTGTGGATGAAGCCGGTATAGCCATCCCAATCATCGCCCGGTTGCGGATCACTCAGCGCCACGTGCCATTCGAAGTTTGGGTTGTCCTTGGCCAGCCCGTCGAAATCTTCGACAAAGAACATCTCGCGTTTCGAGCGCGCGCCGTACCAGAAGCTGATCTTGCGCTTCGAACCCAATCGTTTGAGTTGATCGAAGATATGGCTGCGCATAGGCGCCATACCCGCACCGCCGCCAATGAAGACCATTTCCTTCTCGGTGTCACGAGCGAAGAACTCACCAAACGGACCAGAGATGGTGACCTTGTCGCCCGGTTTCAGGTTGAAGATATAGGACGACATCTGACCGGCCGGGATTCCCTCAGACCCCGGCGGGGGCGAGGCCACGCGCACATTCAGCATGATCATACCGCGCTCTTCGGGGTAGTTGGCCATGGAATAGGCGCGCTCGATCGGTTCGCTCACAGTGGACTTGTATTGCCACAGATTGAACTTGTCCCAATCCTCGCGATACTCCTCCTCGACGTCGAAATCGGTGTAAGCGAGTTGGTGCGCAGGTGCTTCGATCTGGATGTAGCCACCCGCGCGGAAATTCACGTCCTCGCCTTCAGGCAGATCCAGCGTCAGCGCCTTGATGAAGGTCGCCACATTCTCGTTCGAGCGAACCGTGCATTCCCATTTCTTGACACCAAAAACCTCTTCGGGCACTTCGATATCCATGTCCTGCTTGACGGCGACCTGACAGGACAGCCGATCACCGCAGGAGGCTTCGCGTTTGGTGATATGGCTTTCCTCAGTTGGCAGGATGGAGCCGCCGCCGGAATGCACTTTCACCCGGCATTGCGCACAGGTGCCACCGCCGCCGCAGGCCGAGGGAACGAAAAGCTTCTGTTCGGCCAGCGTCTGCAGCAGCTTGCCACCAGCCGGGACCGAGATGGTTTTTTCACCGTTGATGGTGATGTTGACATTGCCGGTCGAGACCAGCCGCGAGCGGGCGACCATGATGATTGTCACCAGCGCCAGAACGATCAGGGTGAAAAGGACGATGCCAAGTGTAAAGGTTTCCATGTGCCAGTCCCTTTACAGTTTGACGCCCGAGAAGGACATGAAGGCCATCGCCATCAGCCCTGCGGTGATAAAGGTGATGCCAAGCCCCTGAAGCCCGTCCGGAATGTCCGAATACTTCAGCTTCTCGCGCACGCCTGCCATGGCGGTGATCGCCAGCGCCCAGCCGAAGCCCGACGACAGACCATAGGTGGTCGCCTCGGCGAAGTTGTAGTCTCGTTCCACCATGAAAAGCGAGCCACCGAGGATGGCGCAGTTCACTGTGATCAGCGGCAGGAAAATCCCCAGCGCGTTGTAGAGCGGCGGGAAATACTTATCGAGGATCATCTCGAGGATCTGCACCATGGCCGCGATCACGCCGATATACGAGATCAGCCCGAGAAAGGTCAGGTCCACATCCGGAAAGCCCGCCCAGGACAGCGCACCGGGCTTCAGCAGATAGTTCAGCAGCAGGTTGTTGGTGGGCACGGTGATCGCCTGCACTACCATGACCGAGATGCCCAACCCGATCGCGGTCGAGATCTTCTTGGACACGGCGATGAACGTACACATGCCGAGAAAGAAGCTGAGCGCGAGGTTTTCGACAAAGATGGCCTTTACGGCCAGTGAGATGAGACCTTCCATTAGTGTGCCTCTACCTGCTGGATTTTGTATTCACGCTCTTCCACCTGGTTCGGCTTCCATGTGCGGAAGGCCCAGATGATCAGCCCGATGATGAAGAACGCCGAAGGCGGCAGCAGCAGCATGCCGTTGGGAACGTACCAGCCGCCATTATTCACAGTTTGCAGGATGGTGACGCCGAACAGCGACCCGGCCCCGAAAAGCTCGCGCAGGAAGCCCACCAACAACAGGATCAGGCCATAGCCCATCCCGTTGCCCGCGCCATCGATGAAGGACGCGACCGGAGGGTTCTTCATGGCGAAAGCTTCGGCACGGCCCATCACGATGCAGTTGGTGATGATCAGTCCCACAAAGACTGAGAGTGTCTTGGAAATTTCGAAGGCGTAGGCCTTGAGGATCTGGTCCACCAGGATCACCAGCGACGCGATGATCACCATCTGCACGATGATCCGGATCGAGCCCGGAATATGGTTGCGCAAGCACGAGATGAAGAAAGACGAGAACGACGTCACGAAGATCACCGCCAGCGCCATCACCATCGACACCTGCAGCGACGAGGTCACCGCCAGTGCCGAGCAGATGCCCAGCACCTGCAAGGTGATCGGGTTGTTGTCGACAAGCGGGTCGACCAGAAGTTCCTTGCGTGTCTGTGACATCAGATCTCTCCTGCTTGCAGTCGTTCCAGGAAGGGGCCGTAGCCCTCTTCACCCACCCAGAAGCGCACGAGGTTATCCACGCCAACCGAAGTCAGCGTGGCCCCGGCCAGTGCGTCTACATAGAAGTCCGGCCCGGCGGCGGGCTGTGACTTGGCGACGGTGATCTGCACGTCGCCATTGTCGTCGCGCAGCTTCTTGCCGCTCCAGAGCGCCTTCCAGCGCGGGTTGTCCACCTCGGCGCCGAGGCCGGGGGTTTCGCCATGCTGGTAGAATTGCAGGCCGAAAATGTCGTTGCCATTGTTTTCCAGCGCGATGAAGCCATAGAGCGTCGACCACAGGCCATAGCCGTGTACCGGCAGGATCACCTTGTCGAGCGATCCGTCCTCGGCTTTCAGCAGATAGATCACCCGGTACTTGGCCTTGCGACCGATCCCTGCGAGATCATTATCAAGCGCGACGCTCAGTTCAGGGTCCGAGGCGGCGGCGATATCGTCGAAAGTGGCGGCATCGAACTGGTCGGTGAACTCGCCAGTGGCGAGGTCCAGCACCTGCGGCTCAAACGCGGCAAAGGCTTCGGCAACATTCATGCCGGGTTCATAGACACCAGCGACCTGCAGAACATTCAGCTGCTTGTCGCGCAGCTTGTTGGCCTCTTGCACAGGGCGCAGGGACACGGCAGCTGCCGAAACCACCATCGAGGCAAAGAGGCAGAGCGCCACTGCAACGAAAAGGGTCTTGGGCACCGAGTCGGCGGGCATCGCGAGAAAACGCCCGATCAGGCCCTTGGGTTCGGGGTTTTGTGCATCAGACATGACGACGCGCCCTCCGCTTGATGTTGGCCTGTACGACGAAATAGTCGATCAGCGGTGCAAAGACGTTGCCGAAAAGGATTGCCAGCATCATGCCTTCCGGGAAAGCCGGATTGACCACACGGATCAACACAACCATGACACCGATCAGCGCGCCGTACCAATAGCGGCCCACATTGGTGTGGCTGGCCGAGACCGGCTCGGTCACCATGAAGGCCAGACCGAAAGCATAGCCGCCCAGCACGATATGCCAATACCAAGGCATGGCGAACATCGGATTGGTGTCTGACCCGATCAGATTGAAGAGCAGGGACATGCCAATGGTCCCTGCCAGACAGCCCACGATCAGGCGCCAGTTGGCGATCTTGGTGATCAGCAGGAAGGCCAGACCGATCATACAGGCCAGCGTTGAGGTCTCGCCCAGCGAGCCTTGGATAAAGCCAAGGAACGAATCCATCCAGGTTATGCCCTGTGCGGCGAGGTCCTGGTAACCGCTGGAGGCTGAGATCGACAGTGTTGTCGCGCCCGAAAACCCGTCAACCGGCGTCCAGACAGTATCGCCCGACATGTTCGCAGGATAAGCGAAATATAGGAACGCGCGCCCCGTCAGGGCCGGGTTGAGGAAGTTCTTGCCAGTGCCGCCAAACACCTCTTTGCCGATGACAACACCAAAGGAGATGCCCAGAGCAACCTGCCAGAGCGGCGCCGTGGCGGGCATGATCAGCGTGTAAAGCATGGATGTGACAAGGAACCCCTCATTCACCTCATGTCCGCGCACGGTGGCAAAGACCACTTCCCAGATACCGCCGATGACCAGAGTGGTCACGTAGATCGGCAGGAAATACAGGAACCCGTGCGCCATGTTGGCGAAGATGCTGTCGGGGTTCAGCGAGATACCGAACATCTGCAGCAACGCGATCCGCCAGCCGGTCGCGGAGTCGGGTCCCAGAATGGCGATGGCCTGATTGGCCTGATAGCCGTTGTTGTAAAACGCCATCAGGATGCAAGGGATCGTTGCGATCACGACATAGGTCATGATGCGCTTCATATCCACGTAAGACCGGGCGTGCGGCGCAGCCTTGGTCACCGTTTTCGGCGTGTAGATGAAGCTTTCCACCATCTCGTAGATGGGGAAGAGCTTCTCGTATTTGCCGCCCTTGGTGAAATTCGGCTCGATCCGGTCAAAGAAGCTGCGCAAACCCATTCGGCTCAGCCCTCCTTTTCAATCTTGGTCAGGCAGTCCCGCAGGGCCATCCCGTATTCATATTTCGCCGGGCAGGCAAAGCCCACAAGGCCGAGATCCTCTTCGTCCAACTCCAGCGCTCCAAGCGCCTGCGCGCTGTCGGTATCCATCACCAACATGGCCCGCAACAACTGTGTCGGCAGGTAATCCTGCGGCATCAGCTCTTCGAATGTGCCCGTGGGCACCATGGCCCGGCGGCCGCCGTTGAGGTTGCTGGTCAGGCCGTAGACCTTTTTGGCAAAGGCCGAGCCCAGCACCGGCTGCACCGCGTATTTCGATGGCATCGGGCGAATCCAACCCATCGGGATTTGGTCGTGATCCTCACGGATCAGGGTGATCTGACGGGCGAAACGGCCCAGATAGGCCTCGGGCCCGTCGGCCTGACGCCCGCTCAGGATCGAACCCGAAACGACGCGGACCGGATCGGTGCCAGTGACCTCATCCCGGGTCAGATCGTCGGTCGAGGCTCCCATCACGGTGCGCACCAGACGCGGGCGCGCGGCCATGGGGCCACAGATCGCCACAACGATACTGGGGTCCAGATGCCCGGTCTGGACCAGCCGACCGATGGCAATCACGTCCTGATAACCGATGGTCCAAACGCTGTCCGCCGCGCCCACCGGGTTGAGGAAGTGGACATGTGTTCCCGCCAGACCCGACGGGTGCGGGCCGGAGAAACCCGCCGCCTCAACACCCGGCAAATCGCCGCCGGGGATGGCATCGCCCGTCTTGTGGCACAGATAGGTTATGCCCTCGGTCAGCAGCGAGACCGCTTTCACGCCAGCCTCAAACGCCTGCCCGGCATCCGCGATGATCAGGGCTGCGTCACCGGCCAGCGGTTCGCTATCCATGGCGGTGATGAAAATCGCCTGCGGCGCGGTGCCGGGAACAGGCATTTTGGAATAGGGCCGGGTGCGGAAGGCAGTCCAGAGGCCAGCAGCGCAGAGTTTCTCGGTTAGCCCCTCGGCAGTGTCGGCATTGCCGGTCGCGCTGAAATCAAGGCCGGTGTCATTAGCATCGCCAACTTCGATCACCACACTTTGCAGAACCCTGCGCGCGCCACGGTTGATCGCAGCGACCTTGCCGGTCACCGGGGCGACCATCATCGCCTGCGCCGCATCCTTGTGGCAGAAGAGCGGAGTGCCGCGTTGCACCTCATCACCTTCCTGCACCAGCATCTTGGGTTTAAGACCGATCGTATCGGCACCCAGAACGGCGACGCTCCGGTAGTCCGGCCCGGGGTGGATTGTCTGTTCGGGCGCCCCGTCCACCGGCAGGTTCAGCCCTTTTTTCAAATCGAATGTCCGCATTGGCTCGCTACGTTGTTGCACGCTCGACTCCGCAAGTGGTGCTTCCCTAACGGATGCCCGCCACAAAGCAAATACCCTTGCGCAGTGATCCTGTTGTGAAAGCCGCGGCGCGGATTGTCGCGCCTCTTATTGCGCTTGTGTATTCATGGCAATCCGTTCGGGTGATAAGGCTGTGATTTTCTTCGGGTTTTGATCCAATTGCTACTTTATCCACCGTCCAGCGCGGTCCGGGCCAGAGATTCAGCCTGTCTCAGGTCGCGTTGTCGAAATGCCGCATCCAGAGCAGCCAGATCCGATTGCGCCGCTTGCTTATCGCCGTTTCGTGCCTGACGGGCGAGCGCCGCGCGGGCGGGGCGAACAGTGTCGGCATAAAGATGTGCGGCCTGCAGGCCTGTCTGCAGCGTCTTTGCCGCCGCATCCACCTGTGCAATCGCCGCAGGGAAATCGAGACGGCGGGTCAGAGTGTCAGCCTCGCGCAGCAATTTCGTCACATGCTTGATTTCCGGCTGGGCGCATTTGTCCTGCTGGACCTGCCGCAATTGATCGCGCTGCCGGAAGAGTTGCTTGAACGAGCTAGCATAGCGGCCATTGTCCAGCACCGCCTGAGTCAGATTTATGCAAGCCGCCCGCGACTGGTTGAGCAGATGCAGCGCCTTTTTCTCGTCGGGCAGCGCCTTGCGGGCATCCTTGGTCATCTCGATGATACGCCGCAATTCGCGCTGGATCGGGCCGCCGGTCTTGAGCCCCTGCAGCGCCTTGATATGAGCCAGGATCTGGACATGCGCGCGGGTGAATTCTGTCGCCTCCTCGGTCGGGCGCAGCTTGTCCATCAGGTCAAGCCCGCGTGTCCCGATCTGCAATTCGGTGCGGGCCTTGCGCATCATCAGTGCCGCCCCGACCCAATTGGAGCTTTTCGCGAAATTGTCGGCGTCATTCATCATCTCGCGCACCGTCTCGATCACCGGTCTGGCATTGCCACCCCCCGGAGCATGCGATTCCAACCGTGCGATTTCGGCCTCGATCTCGTGGCGGACCTTGTTGCAGTTGGCGGCGCGGACGGCCTCCTGCATCATCGCCGCGTGGCGGGCCTCCTGCGCCTCGCAGGCGATGGTGGCCTGATCAAAAGCGCCGCGCGCCTCGGCGGCCTGACGACGCTTGTCGTCGCTTTCGAGCCGTTTCAGATAATCCTCGACCGCAGCAGCCCCATGCCCCCGAGCCTGAGCGCGGGTTTCGGCCAGACGCTTGGCAAACCCTTTCGCCTCGCCCAGATATTCGGTCACATCGTCGATTTCCCGGTCAAGCGTGCGCCCCGACGCTTCTTGAGCCGACAGGGTTGCGACCGCCTCAGCCGCGTCGCCCTGCGCGGCGGCTTTGCGCGCCGCACCAATGGCGGCGGCTATCGGGCCGGTCAGATCCTTCAACAACTGCCCGGCTTTGGGAGGCAGGGCGCGGACCCGGTTCAGGCGGCCCTCAGCCTCGGCCAGCAACGGCTCAAACTCCGCCGGCCCGCGATCCTTACCGCCGGACCCGGCTGAAGAGGTGATTCCAAAACGTTCAAGAAAGCTCTGTTGGGTCTGTGTCAGCATCTGGTCGGGCCTTGGGGGCATATCGCCGGGCGGGTTCTAAGTCAGTGTGGCGTTCAAATGGGCGCGCGCCAACTCATTTTTTGCGCGATGCACAGAAACCAACCCGCCGAAATTGTTATTTTGTAGCCTCTTGCGAAACGATCTGAATTTGAGTTGATTAGGGCAAGTCATTTGTTAAGGCAGCGCCATGACGTATTTGAACTTCGGTACATACCGGAAGGGTCTGACCCTTGTGGCACTCCTCGCAATGACGAGTCTGATGCCCGGCAGGCCGGTGCTGGCCCAGTCGGCGTCAAACCTCGCACCGTCCACGTTTCAGCCCGAATCCCTGCGGCCTTCAAGCGGTCCGGTGACTGTGGCGCGCGACCCGGGTGCCTCGGCACCACCGGGGTCCGAGAACCTGTTCGTGACCGTTGGCAATGTCGATCTACAGGGTGCTTTGCCGCAAATGGCCCAGGCCAACGCGGCCTTCCGCCAGTCGCTGATTGGGAAACAGGTCGCAGTTGCGCGCATTTTCAGCGCCGTGCGGCGGCTTGAGACGGAATATGCCGAGGCGGGGTTTGTGCTGGCGCGGGTGGTGCTGCCGCAACAGACCCTTCGTGATGGCGGCACGCTGCGCATCGTGGTGGTGGACGGGTTCATCGAAAGCATCGACTCCAACCGGGTGCCGGAACCGGTGCGCAATCGCATCGTGAGGCTGACCGATCCGCTAATCGGCAAACGAGGCATTCAACTGCGTGATATCGAACGTGCGTTGCTACTGGCGGGCGACACCTATGGTGTACGGCTATCCTCGACGCTCAAGACCGGGCAGGCGGATGGCGGCACAATCCTGGTTCTGGACGGCGAATACAAACGCCTCACCGGGTCATATGGCTTTGACAACCTGCTTGAAGATGACCTGGGAACTGTCAACTTTAATGCCGGACTTGAGCTGAACAGCGCCCTTGGCTTGGGTGAGACTTTCTACGGCAGGATCGGCGGCGCGGTGCAGGATTACTTCTCGAGCGATCCGCGTTATCGCATCTTTGCTGCTGGCGCCGTAGTTCCGATCGGCACAAATGGCATGACCTTCAACGTCGAAGGCACCGCCAGCCGCGCCAATCCTGACAGAGATTTCGCGCCCACCACCAGCGAATTCGACCGCCTGTCGTTCCGGCTGTATTATCCCTGGATCAGGTCGAGGCAGTTCAACCTGACATCGCAGCTTATTTTCGACCGCGTCAGTGATGAGCAGAAGCTGGTCAGCGATACTGGCGATCTGCCGATCTATAATGATGATCTCAGCGTATTGCGAGCGACGGTTGACGGGAGTTGGACTTTCGAGAATGGCGCAGCGCTGCAGGCGGGTGCGGTTTTTTCGAAGGGGCTGGATGCGTTTGGAGCGAGTTCCGAATCCGACGACACGCCCTTGTCGGTCCAGGGGGCCAGCGCCGAGTTCAACAAGCTGGTAATTAGCGCGCGCTATGACATGGCGTTCAACACCAACTGGATTCTGGGCCTAAGTGGTCGCGCGCAAACCAGCTTTGGCGACCCGCTGGTCACCTCGGAGCAGATGAGCGTCGCAGGGACCGGTGAAATGTCGACCTTTGATGCAGGCACGCTGCAGGGGGATGACGGCTATATCGTGCGGGCCGAGATCGGCCGCCAGAATCGGACCACGGTCGGGGGATTCCCGATTCTGGTCAAACCATACCTGTTTGGCGCCTATAGCCAACTTGGGCTGGAACAGCCCACTATTGTGGAACAAAGTACGACAAAAGCATCGGCATATGGCGTGGGGCTCGAGGTTTTGATGCTGGAGGAGTCCTCCTTCAGCTCCGGCACCCTGCGGCTTGAGTTCGGTAGGGGAGAACGCGATGACAATGGCCCGGAAGGCAACCGCTTCGGTATTGTTGCAAGCCGCAGGTTCTAGGCGGCTGGCGGCACGGCTCTGGCTCAGCGCGGCTCCGGCGGCGCTGCTGATCGCGGCGGCACCGCTGGCCGCGCAGGAACTGCCCACCGGCGGGAAGGTGGCTGCGGGCAACGCGACGATCGCAACACCCGGGCCTGGTCGGATGACCATCAACCAAAGTAGCAAATCGGCTGTCATTAACTGGAACACGTTTTCAGTCGGGCAGGGTGGGCGTGTCGACATCGCCCAGCCTTCGGCGCAATCGGCGACGCTGAACCGGGTGACCGGGAATGCGACCAGCAACATTCACGGCCAGATCAACGCCAACGGTCAGGTCTTTGTGGTCAATCCCAACGGAATTTTCATCGGACCCAATGGCCAGATCAACACGCGCGGTTTCGTGGCCTCCTCGCTTGATATCCGGAACGATGACTTTATGGCAGGCCGCTACCGGTTCGAAGGCAACGGCGCTTCGGCCGGGGTCGAAAACGCAGGCCTGATCCAGTCGGTGCCGGGCGGCTATGCGGCGCTGATCGGTGGCAAGGTCAAGAATTCCGGCGTTATTCGTGTGCCGCTAGGCAAGGTCGGTCTTGGTGCGGGCGAACAGGTAACACTGGACTTCACCGGTGACGGCTTCCTGCAGGTGGCGGTGCCGTCAAACGGCGACGACACCATGGAGGCACTGGTCGAGAATTCCGGCGCGATCGAGGCCAATGGCGGGCAGGTGCAATTGATGGCCGCCAGCGCGCGCGACGCGGCACGGCAGGTGGTCAACATGTCCGGCGTGATCGAGGCCCGCTCGGTCAGCGGTCGCAATGGTGCCGTGGTGCTGGGCGGCAGCGGTGGTGGTGTTCGGGTGAGCGGACGCATCAACACCTCGGCTGAGGTGGTACTGGTAGAGACATCTCCGAGGCCGGTCGCGCGACCGATCCAGGGCGGTGACATCACCATCACTGGCGAGGCGATCACCTTGGCCGGTGCCGAGTTGGATGCCAGCGGCGCTGGCGCCGGTGATGGCGGCCTGATCCGTGTGGGCGGCGACTTCGCCGGAGACGGCAACCTGCAGCGCGCGGCGACAACCTTCGTCGATGCGGCGACACGCATTTCAGCCGATGGTGGCGCATCCGGGTCCGGCGGCCGGATTGCGATCTGGTCGGATATCCTGACCGAGTTCGACGGAACAATTTCTGCTCGGGGCGGTGATCTGGGCGGCGATGGCGGCTTTGTCGAGGTCTCGGGTCTGGAGACGCTCCGATACCGCGGCCTGACCGATACCCGTGCGCCGAATGGCGAGGCCGGTATGCTGTTGCTCGATCCGGTCGATATCGTTGTGGATGCCGCCGACGCGGCGACTATAAGCGGCAATCTTGAGTCCACCAATATCACGCTCGACACCAGCGCGTCGGGTCCCGACGACGGCAATATCACCATAAACGCCAATATCGCCTGGACCTCCTTCAACCAGTTTCAGCTGCTCGCAGACAATGACATCGCGCTAAACGCCCAGATCAACGGACCCAGCGGGACCTTTGCATTGGATGCGGGCGGCACGATCACCACCAACGCCGCTGGTGTGATCAACGTTGACACGTTCTTTCTGGATGCGGGTGATTGGTTCCAGGAATCCCTAACCCTCCCCGGTTTCACCGTCACGGATTTCCAGATCAACCCGACTGACGGCAGCTTTCTGCGCGTTCTCGACGGCAATGGCAGCGAAGCTGACCCATATATCCTGACCGATATCTACGGTGTGCAAGGGATGGACAGCGACAGCCTGCATGCCTCGCATTTCCGGCTGGCCAACGATATCGACGCATCGGGGACCGTTAACTGGGGCGGTGGCGAAGGCGGCTTCACCCCGATTTTCAGCTTTGACGGCTCGCTTGATGGTGACCAGCATGAGATCGATGGTCTGGTTGTCATTGACGCCCCGCAGGGCGGGTTGTTCGAGAACTTGAACGAAACGGCGCGGGTCTTTGATCTTGGTGTGACCAACGCCGATATCAGCGGCGGCGAAGCTGGCATTCTCGCGACCAACAATGACGGCTCAATTGAGAATGTGATCATTACCGGGACGGTTGGCAGCTTCGACGGTCCGGCGGGTGGCATAGTGGCCTTCAATGGGGGCTCCATCACCGATAGCACTGCCGATGTCTCGGTAGATGCAAGCGGCGGCGAAGGCACCGAAGGTGGGATCGCGGCAGGCGGGCTTGCGGGTATCAACGACGGGACAATTACCCGATCGAACGCCGCTGGGGATGTGCTGGGTAGCGATTTCAACCTTGGTTTCACGATCAATGCAGGTGGTGTGGCGGGCCTCAATTTCGGCACGATTCAAAGCTCATACGCGACGGCGGACGTGTCGGCGGTGCAGTTCGCAGACGGCGGCACCGGACGGGCCGGCGGTCTGGTCGGGCTGAACGACGGACTGATCATCGACAGCTATTCCACGGGGGCTGTCACGGTAAGCAACTTTGACACAAATATCGCCGGTGGGCTTGTGGGTGCCACCGGGAATAGCGGTACGGATGTCGCCTCGTTCTGGGACACAGAGACTTCGGGGCAGACGACCAGTGCTGGCGGCACCGGGCTTACCACCGCAGAATTCCAGGACACCCAGGGGTTCTTTGACCGGACAAGCGCTGATTGGGATTATCTGAATGACTGGGCACCCGGCACCCAAGGGCAGCACCCGCTGAACCTGACCACCAGCCCGGTGGTGTTCGTACAGCCAGATGATCTGGCATCGGTGCAATACGGCCAAACGGACACCGCGAGCACGACTGGCACCGTCTCGGGCGGTGCCGCAGCTTATGTTTTTGGTGCCGAAGGAGATACTCTGGACACGTCGGGGCTGCTTTCGGATCTGAGCTTTGGGCAGGTGAGCGTGGGTGACACCACCTTTGTGCCGACCGACACCAGCATCAACAGCAACTTTGGTGAACCATACCAGGTCATCTCGCTGACCGGGAACACAACCATCACACCGGCCCCGCTGACCATCACCGCCACTGATCAGGACCGGGTTTACGGCGACGATTTTGCGTTCCCGGAGACTCAGTTTCCACAAGACGATGCCGGTCCGCAATTCGCGTTTGAGACCCCGGGATTCACGGTAACCGGAGAGCTGTTTTTCGAAGATTCGGTTAGTGACGTGACGCTCAGCAGCCCCGGGGCAGAGCAATTCGCAGCTGTGACCGACAGCCCCTATGACATCACCGCCAGCGATGCGATCGGCTTCGGGCTGACGAATTATGACATCACCTATGAAACCGGTGCGCTGACTGTCGATCCAGCTCCGCTGACCGTAACCGCAAACGACCAGTCGCGAATCTATGGCGACGATTTCACGCTGCCTTCGGACGGGTTCACGGTAGATGGGTTGGTCAACCCCGCCGATGACGTGAGCAGCGTCACCCTTACGAGTGACGGCGCAGAGACCTTCGCCGCAGCTTCGGACACACCCTACGCGATCGTTGCCAGCGATGCGGCAGGAGAAGGTGTCAGCAACTACGACATCACCTATGTGGATGGCGATCTGGATGTGGGGCGGGCCTCGCTGCTGATCGTTCCGGATGATGCGTCTCGCGTCTATGGCGATGATTTTGCCTTTGCCGGCACCGAGTTCACGACCATCGGAGAGGCTCGCGAAGGCGACATTACCATGGTCGATCTTTCCAGCGAGGGTGCCGCGCAATTCGCACCGGTTCTGACGACTGGTGACGGGGACGATGGTTCACCATTCTATCAGATCCTTGCAGACAACGCTTCGGGTCCGGGTCAGGGCAATTACGACATCAGCTATGACATCGGTTTTCTGGATATTGACCCGGCACAGCTAACAATCACCGCATCCGACCAGATTAAGCCGGATGGCGAGGCATTCGAGTTTGCGGGTACCGAATTTACCGTCTCCGGTCTGGTAAACCCCGCTGATTCCGTCGATACGGCCGAATTGTCCAGTGAGGGTGCCGCCGCGGATGCAAGTTTCGAAGGATCACCCTATGTCATCAACATATCTGATGCCTCGGGCAGCGAAGGTCTGACGACGAACTACGCCATCACATATGAAACAGGCAGTTTCTTTGTTGTGCAACCGGACAGCGTGAACCCGCCGCCGACACCGCCAACAAACCCACCACCACAGGGTCGATACCGCAACGCCGGCGAGATCGGAACCGATGGCGGTGAAGGCGGTGATGGCGGCAGCGGAGGCGGCACCGCGGTGACCCCTGCAGTGGCCGCAGAAGAAACGCTGCAAGCGGTCGAAGGGGCCTCTAGCGAGTTCGAGGCACAGGCCTCGGGCTGTGTCAGCGAAGACGTGGCTGACTATTTGGCCTGCGTTGCCAGTGCGATGGACGAATATGCGCAAGATCTCGAAGCGATCGCGGCAGGGCTACCGCCGGGGCTTGAGAGTATCGGCGACATTATCAACGGCGCCAGCGCGGGTGTGCGCGCGGCCGGTGAAAAAGCGCAGGCGCGCTTGGCGCTGGCCACCACCGAAGCCGAACGCCAGCAGATTCGCCGCGAGGCCATTCAGGAGGCGCGCGTGGCGATCCGCAGCGCGCAAACCGAGATTCGCAAAGCAATCAGCCTGATCCGCGCCCAAGATCCCGAGCTTGTGAGTTTGCAAAGAGAGCAAGTTGAGACGATAGTAGCCGCCGTGGGCAGTGCCGAGATTGGTCTGTCCCGCGTGTTGGAACTCTGACGACTGGGAAAATAAAGAGTGCGTTTGATCCGTTTGATCATGGCTTTAGGGCTGTTTTTGTTGTGCGCGACGCAAGCGTTTGCGGAAAAGCGCGTGGCGCTCGTCATCGGAAACTCTGACTACGAATCGGTCGGCGGGCTGGACAACCCGGTCAATGACGCCTCGGATCTGGCAATCGCGCTTGAAGGGCTGGGGTTTCGGGTGTTTCTAGGCACCGACCTGAACCGGGACGAAATGCTGTCGCTGGCCGAATCCTATGGGGTGACGGCGGCCGATTCCGACGTCTCTTTGTTCTTTTATGCCGGGCATGGGTTTCAGGTTGGCGGGCAGAACTATCTGGTGCCGGTCGATGCGCATCTCACCTCCGGGGCGGATATTCCTGAACAGACCGTGGCGATGGGCGACATCGTCAGCCGGATGGAACGGTCCGACGGGCTCAAGCTGATCATTCTGGACGCCTGCCGCGACAATCCGTTTGAGGAAACCACAGGTGAGGGTGGTCTGGCCCGGATCGGCAGCGCGGCGGATTTCATGTTCGCCTATGCCACTCAACCCGACAATGTGGCCTATGACGGCACCGGGCGGAACAGTTTCTTCACCGAGGCGCTGCTGAGCCATATCTATACGCCCGGGCAGGATATCTCGGACCTGCTGATCTCGGTCCGTAAAGACGTGATTGCGGCGACTGGCGGACGCCAGGTCCCATGGGACAATTCCTCGCTCACCCGTCAGTTCCGCTTCGATAACAGCCCGGTCACAGCGTCCGAGGAAACCCTGCTGTGGCAGGTCGCCGCCAGCGCGCAGGACCCACAGTTGATGCAGCTCTATATGGATCGGTATCCGCAGGGCTCTCATACCAGCGATGTATTGGCGTTTCTGGACAATTCCGAAACCTTGACCCGCAAACTGAACATCGAGGATCGCGATGCCGAGGCGGAGCGGCTCTGGAAACTGGCGCAGCGCAGCCGGATGCGACCCCTGCTGGAATTCTATCTGGAACAATATCCCGAAGGGGCCCATGCCGAGCAGGCGCGCCGTCTGGTGAAATCCATTCCTCGCCGCGAGGACACGACGCCCGGTGGTATGTGCGAGCGTCTGGCCACCCATCCCCGCGACAGTACGGCCAGCCTGACGGGGGTTCCCTTTGCGCGGCTGAAACAGAACGCGATAACCGCAATCCAGGCCTGCGGCGCGGCGGCGGCGCAATCGCCCGATCTGCCGCATTACGTGGCGCTGCTTGCCCGTGCGACGATCGCAGCAGGCGATGTGGATCGCGCAGTTACACTCTATCAGCGTGCGGCTGATCGGGGCGATTTGCGCGCGATGGTCAGCCTTGCGCAACTTTATGAAAGCGGCATGGGCGTCCCGCAGGACGTTGGACGCGCGGTTTCGCTGAACGAAGCCGCCGCAGAGGGCGGATCGCTAGACGCGATGATCAATCTCGCCGTAACGCTGTTCGAAGGCACAAACGTGCCCAAGGATGATGCCCGCGCGATCGACCTGCTGCAACGGGCCGCGCGCGAAGGGTCATCCAAGGCCACGTTCAATCTGGGCGTGCTGGCGCAGGACGGTCTGGTCGGTTCACCCGAAGACGCGCTGAGTTATTTCCAGAAAGCCGCGCGGGATGGCGAGCATCAGGGCTATCTGGCCGCTGCGATTCTGCTGGATGAGGGCAGGGGACTGCCGCGCGATCCGGCGGCCGCGGCCGAGATGCTTCTGCGCGGTGCTGCCGAAGATGACGGCGCGGCCATCGCGCAGATGACTGACGGTGCTGCAAACTGGTCGCGCGATACGCTGATGGAAGTGCAGAAGCGCCTTCAAAAGGCCGGGTATTACAACAGCACCATTGATGGGCTGTCCGGTCCGGGGTTCGAGAATGCGCTGGAGCAATGGCGTAATGGCGGTTTCTCGGCAGAGGTGCTGTAGGGCCACCACTACTAGCCATCATCCTGTATCAGACTAAAAGGCCGCGCAATCGAGCGCGGCTTTATCGGTTTTGGTCTACTCTTAGCGATACATGGGTGGACGGGCATCAACCCAGGCGCCGTCCTTGCTGCCCGATTCCGCCACCGCAAACACCGCCGCCATCGACCGCAAACCGTCCGTTGCACGGGGATAATGATCTGCTGCAGGGTCCATGGCGCGGCCCTCTTTGCGAGCGCGGATCGCCTCGGCCAGATCACTGTAGATATTCGCGAAAGCCAACGGCATACCCTCGGCATGACCGATCGTGACGCGCGTGGTGCGGTCGGCTTCGGGTGACAGGTTCGCCTCTCCCCGCTCGATGGTTTGCAAGCGCCCGTTCAGCGGCATGTAGTACAGCTGGTTGGGATGTTCCTGCGACCAGCGCAGCCCGCCGGTCTCGCCAAAGACCTGCAGCGTCAACCCATGCTGGCGACCAATGGCCACCGACGAGGTCCAGAGCCGCCCAACCGCGCCATCCTGCATCCGGAAATTGACCATCGCGTCATCTTCCAACTCGCGCGAGGCGATGCAGGAGACGGTATCGGCGGAGAGCTTATGCACCTCCTGCCCGGTCACGAAACTGGCCATGTGCAGCGCGTGAATGCCGCAATCTGCAAACTGCGCCGAGACACCAGCCTGCGCCGGGTCATAACGCCAGCGCACGCGCGGATTGTCAGCATCCTCTGCATCGGCGTGGTGGCCATGGGCAAACTCGGCCTTGACCAGCCGCACCTTGCCCAGATCGCCGCGCGCAATCATCGCCTTCATATGGCGCACCAACGAATAACCGGAATAGCCGTAATTCACGGCACAGATCGCGCCTGTGCGCTCAGCGGTGCGCACGATATCCTCGCCTTCCTCAACCGTCATGGTCATCGGCTTTTCGCAGAGCACGTTGAACCCGGCCTCCAGAAAGGCCTTGGTGATCTCGTAATGGGTTGCGTTGGGCGTCGCCACGGTCACCAGATCGATCCGGTCTGCGCGGTCCCGCTCACCTTCGAGCATTTCGCGCCAGTCGCCATAGGCGCGGTCAGTAGCCAAACCAAGCCGCTGGCCATAAGCGCGGCCTTCGTCGGGCCGGTGATCCAATGCACCAGCAGCGAAGTCAAAAGCCCCGTCCAACCCCGCACCCAAGCGGTGGGCCGGGCCGATCTGGCTGCCTTCACCGCCACCGATCATGCCCCATTGCAGTTTTGCCATCTGCCTGATCCTCAGTTGAAGCCAATGGATTCAAGATGCTCGCGATTGGCGCGCGCATCGTCGGTTGGGCGGATATCCATGGTCGGATCGCAATCCTGCTCGACCGTGCACCAGCCGGTGAACCCCGCATCCAGAAGCACCTGACGGACGGCGGCGAATTCCACGTCGCCCTGGCCCAGATTGCAGAAGATACCCTGGCCGCAAGCGTCATAGAAACCAGTACGCTTCTCGATCACATCTGCTTTAACTTCCGGATCGATATCCTTAAAATGCATATAGGAAATGCGACCTACGTTACGCTTCATAAACGCAACCGGATCGAAACCTGCATAAGAATGGTGACCGGTGTCGAAGCAAATTTTCAGGATCTTTTCGTCTACTTCGTCCAGCAGCCGTTCCAGTTCGGGCTCGAAATCCATGAAACCGCCAGCATGGGCATGAATACCCACGGTCAGCCCGTATTCCTCGGTCCCGATCCGTGCGGTTTCCGCAATACGGTCGCGATAGGCGGCCCATTCAGCGGCATCCATCTGCTCGGCCTCATGTGCTCGCCCGGCGGTCGGCGCGCGACGTTCCGAGATCGAATCGATCAGCACCAGATGCTGCGCGCCATGGGCAACCAGCGCTTTGCAGGTGCGGTGGGTGCCATCCAGCACCTCCTCCCATTGCGCCGGATCGTGGTAGGGGCGGAAGACAACGCCACCGATCAGTTCCAGATCATGTTCCGCCAGCGCATCTGCCAGTTGTGCCGGGTCTTCGGGCATGAAGCCCACAGGCCCCAATTCGATACCCTTATATCCGGCTTCGGCACATTCCTTCAGCACCGTTTGCCAATGTGGATTGCGCGGATCATCCGCAAACTCGACGCCCCAGGAGCAGGGTGCATTGCCAATTCTTATGCTCATTTTGGTGCCTTTCGGATGCTCAGAGCGTTGCAACATCTTGCCAGGATCGCGTCTCGGACGAGGTCCAGGCCGCTTCGATGACGTGGTTCACCGCCAGACCGTCCCGGAACGTGGGAAAGACCGGTTGACCGGAGTCGATTGCCTTCAGGAAATCATGTGCCTCGATGATGATCTGGTCCTGATAGCCGGTACCGTGACCCGGCCCCTGACAGAAGGGCTGGTAATCTGGATGCGCGGGGCCGGTCAGGATCTTGCGGAAGCCCCGCTCGGCCTCGGGCCCTTCGGCGCGGTAGAGCCAGATCGCGTTCTGATCCTCCTGATCGAAGCGGATCGAGCCTTTGGTGCCAAAGATCTCGTAAGCATAGCCCATCTTGCGCCCGGTGGCGACACGGCTGATATAGAGATGCCCCATCACTCCGTTTTCAAACCGGCACATGATCTGCGCCTGATCGTCATTGGTCACGGTCCCGCCGGGGCGTTCGGAATGCACTGTTTCGATATCCGCCATGACCGAGCGGATCGGGCCAATCAGCGCCAAAGCCGCATTCAGGATATGTGGCGCCAGATCCCCCATATTGCCGTTGGCGCGGCCTTCGGCGCGCCATGTGGCAGGAGCAAGCGGATCGGAATAGAAATCCTCGGTATGTTCGGCGCGAAACCAAGTGACATCACCGATTTCGCCATCACCAATCAGCTTGCGGGCGAATTGGCTGGCCGGTGTGCGGATGTAGTTATAGGCCACCATATTCGCCTGTCCGCTGGCTTCTGCCGCCTCCACCATCGCTTGCGCTTCGGCCACCGAGGTGCCCATGGGCTTTTCGCACATGACCGGCTTACCAAGGGCAAAGGCGGCCTCGGCAATCTCGCGGTGCAGGGCCTGTGGCGTGGCGATGATGATTGCATCGACCCGCGGGTCCTCGACCAGCACACGCCAGTCATGGGTTGCCCGCGCGAATCCGAACGCGTTGCGATAGCGTTCGGCAGACTCGGTGCTGCTGGCGCAGATCATCTCAAGCCGGGGCCGCAGCCGCGTTTCGAACACGGTGCCTACGGCGGCCATGGCAACCGAATGCGCCTTGCCCATATAGCCGCCGCCAACGATACCGATCCCAATTTCTGCCATGGCCGTTCCCACCTTTGCGCAAATACAGTTTGCAACCGGTTGCAAAATTAGTATCCTCGGAATCGATCCTGCGCAAGTGGCTTTCGATCCACTTGCCGCGCCCGCATCGATTTGAGGGAACCAACAGATGAGCGACGATACGATCCGCCTGACCACCGCGCAGGCCATTATCCGCTGGCTGGCAAACCAGTTCATCGAAATCGACGGGCAGGAATACCGTTTATGCGGCGGCGGCTTTGGCATCTTCGGCCATGGTAATGTGACCTGTCTGGGCGAGGCGCTGCATGGGGTTCAGGACGAACTGCCGCTCTATCGCGGGCAGAACGAACAGAGCATGGGATTTGCCGCCGCAGGTTATTCCAAGCAATGGCTGCGCCAGCGCTTCATGTTCTGCACTGCTTCTGCCGGGCCGGGCACAACCAACCTGCTGACCTCTGCCGCATTGGCCCATGCCAATCGGCTGCCGATGCTGATGCTGTGCGGCGATACCTTCCTCACGCGCCTGCCGGACCCGGTGCTGCAACAGCTGGAGCATTTCGGGAACCCGGCGCTGGGTGTGAATGACGCCTTCAAGGCAGTCAGTCGGTACTGGGACCGGATCACCCACCCCGCGCAGGTGGTCCAGTCGCTGCCGGCGGCGATTGCCACCATGCTGGACCCCGCCGATTGCGGTCCCGCCTTCCTGGGCCTGCCGCAGGATGTGCAGGGTTGGACCTATGATTACCCGACGGTGTTCTTCGAGAAGAAGGTTCACCATATCCGCCGTCAGGCCCCGGATGAGGCGGAACTCGCCGCAGCCGTTCACCTGCTGAAATCCGCCGAACGCCCGATGATCATCGCCGGGGGTGGCGTGCAGTATTCCAAGGCGGTGGCCGAACTGACCAGCTTTGCCGAAGCGCATCAGATCCCCGTGGTCGAAACCATCGCAGGCCGCGCCAACCTGCTGGACAGCCATCCGCTGAATATTGGCCCCATCGGCGTGACCGGGTCGGACAGCGCCAATGCAGTGGCCGAGGCTGCCGATGTCATTCTGGCGGTCGGCACGCGGTTGCAGGATTTCACAACTGGCTCATGGACGGCCTTTGCCAAGGATGCCCGTTTCATCTCGATCAACGCGGCGCGCCACGATGCGGGCAAGCATATGTCGTTGCCTGTTGTGGGTGATGCGAAACGGTCGCTGGATTCACTGGCCAGTGCGATGGCGGGCTACAAAGCGCCGCAAAGCTGGACCGGCTTCGCGCAAGGCGAGCGCAGGACATGGAACGCCTATGTGGCCGAGAATGTGGCCTACGGAAATCACCCGAACTCCTACGCGCAAGCCATTGGCGTGGTTAACGAATTTTGCGACCCCCGCGACCGGGTTGTTGCTGCCGCAGGCGGGTTGCCCGCCGAGGTCACCGCCAACTGGCGCACGCTGGATATCGGCACGGTGGATGTAGAGTTCGGCTTCTCCTGCATGGGTTACGAGATTTCCGGTGCCTGGGGCGCGCGGATTGCTCAGTCGGAGACCGAGCCGGATCAGGACACCATCGTCTTCATCGGCGACGGGTCCTACATGATGATGAATTCCGACATCTACTCCTCGGTCCTCAGCCGCAAGAAGCTGATCATTCTGGTGCTCGACAATGGCGGGTTCGCGGTGATCAACAAGCTGCAGAACAACACCGGCAATGAAAGCTTCAACAATTTGATCGCCGATTGCCCCACCGTGCCCGAGCCCTTCGGCGTCGATTTCGAGGCGCATGCGGCAGCGATGGGGGCCATCGCGGAAACCGTCGAAAACCCTGCCGAACTGGGCGAGGCGTTCAAACGTGCCAAGGCCAGCGACAAGACCCACGTGATCTGCATGAAGGTCGACGCGTACGATGGCTGGACCGCGCAGGGCCATGCTTGGTGGGAGGTCGGGACGCCCCATATCACCGACAGCGACAAGGTACGCGAGGCCCATGTGGATTGGGAAAGCAGCCGCTCCAAACAGCGTCGGGGCGTGTGATGAGCAATCTGCTGGAAGGCATCAAGGGCAACCGCTTTGCTGTATTTGGACGCGCGGGCATGGACATGTTCGCCGATCCGGTCGGCACCAAGAGCGAGCACGCAGTGAGTTTCCGCGCTGATCTGGGCGGCTCATCGGCCAATATCTGTGCCGGTCTGGTCAAGCTGGGATCGCAGGCGGCGCTGGTCACTTCGGTTTCCGATGATGCGGTGGGGCGGTTCTGCGTGAATCGGCTGCAGCATTACGGCGTCGATACGCAGTATATTCGGGCAGTGGGCGGCGAGGCGCGCAGCTCGCTCGCAGTCTATGAAAGCTGTATGGAAGATTTCCAGAACGTCATCTACCGCAATGGTGCGGCAGATTTTCAGGTGACCGAAGCGGATATGGACGTAGTGGATTACAGCGCCTTCACCGCGCTTATCACGGCTGGCACAGTCTTTGCCGCCGAACCCTCGCGCGGGGCGACATTTCGCGCTTTCGAAAACGCCCGTGCTGCCGGACTGCCGGTGATCTTCGACATCGATTACCGCCCGTATAGCTGGCCGTCGCCAGAGGTCGCCGCCGATGTGCTGTCGCGCGCGGGCGAGGAAAGCGACCTGATTGTCGGCAATGACGAAGAATTTGGCTTCATGGCTGGCGGTATCGAAAAGGGCCTCGACAAAGCCCGTGAATTGGCCGCAAAGCCGGGCCGCATCGTCATCTACAAAATGGGTGAAGAAGGCGCTGTAACCTTTTCTGGTGGCGAAGAAATTCGTACTGGAATCTACCCGGCCACCGCTGTCAAACCCAACGGGGCGGGCGATAGTTTCATGGCGGGGCTGCTGTCCTCCATCGCGGCGGGCCGCGACCTGCGCGACGCGGTGTTGCGCGGTTCTGCCTGTGCCTCGATCGTTGTGTCGCAACCCGGCTGCGCCCCCGCGATGCCGACCACAACCGAACTTCAAGACTTCATCGCATCCCACCCCGGCCCATCAGAGGCCGCATAAGAGGATCACAAAATGCATATCCCTCCTTTTGACAATCAGAACAAACCCATCGTCGATGCTGATGACGGGCTGGTGCCGCTGAACTATTTCAACATCGTCAAGCTCAAGAAGGGCGAGGCGTTCGAGTATCAGGTGCCGGGATACGAGACCTGCATCGTGCCCGCCACCGGTCGCGTCGATGTTGAGGTCGAGGGGGTGTCCTTCACTGCCCTTGGCAATCGCGGCGAAGATGTCTGGGATGGCGAGCCGGAAGGGGCCTATGTACCATCAGGAGCCAAGGTGCGAATCGTGTGCGTCTCGGATGAGACCGAAACCTTCATCGCAGGCGCGAAATACGACAAGGTGCTGGAGCCTTTCGATGTGCGCGAACCCGACCTCGTGCAATATGGCAGCGATGACACCAAGACCCATCGTAAGATCAAACATATCCTGGGCCAGAAACAGGCGGACAAGGTTGGGCGCCTGCTGGTCTCGGAACTGTTCACCGTGGGGCAGGGCGGCTGGTCGGGCTTCCCCTCGCACAAGCATGATACCAACCGTCTGCCCGATGAGACCCGTCATGACGAGACCTACAATTTCCGGTTCAAGCCGAACTGGGGCTCGGGTCTGCAAATGCTGCAGCGCGAGGAAGGCAAGGCGGGGGATGCCTATCACATTGTCGACGGCTCGACGATCTGCATCGACAAGGGCTATCACCCCTGTGCGGTGCTGCCCGGATACGAGATGTATTACTTTACCATTCTCGGCGGTCTGACCCAGCGCTCGCTGGTGCAGTTCTTCCAGCCCACCCATGCCTATCAGGTCGAGACTATTCCTGGCATCAAGGATATGGTGGCGAAGTTCAAATGACGCTTGCGACGCTTGCAGATGTGCTGCAACCCGCGTTGCGGCAAGGCTATGCCGTGGGCGGTCTGGTTACGCTCGGCTGGGAGGACATGCGCGCTTATGTGGCTGCGGCCGAGGCCGAAGCTGTACCGGTGATCCTGCAGGCCGGGCCAAGCTGTCGCGCCCATACGCCGCTTCCCGTTCTGGGCAAGATGTTCCGGCATCTGGCCGAAAGCGCGTCTGTGCCTGTAGTGGCCCATCTCGATCATGGCTACACGCTGGAGGAATGCCGCGAAGCGCTCGACAGCGGGTTCACCTCGCTGATGTTCGACGGCTCGCGAAAGCCTTTGGCGCAGAATATCGACGAAACCGCGGCAATTGCGGAAATGACCCATGCGGCGGGTATTTCCTGTGAGGGTGAGATCGGCTTCGTGGGCTATTCCGGAGGCGAAAGCTCTGCCGGAACCGACCCTGACGAGGCCGCGCAATTTGCCCGCGAGACCGGGGTGGACGCCATGGCGATCTCGGTCGGCAATGTGCATTTGCAACAGGAAAGCTCTGCCGGGCTGGACGAGGACCGTATACGCGCCATTGAGGCGGTAACGGCTGTGCCACTGGTCATCCATGGCGGCTCGGGCGTGCCCGAAGCGCAGCGCCGGTCGCTGGCGCGAGGCACAAGTATCTGCAAGTTCAACATCGGCACCGAGCTGCGGATGGCTTTTGGTGCCGCCCTGCGCGACGCGGTGAACCGCGACCCGGAGCGTTTCGACCGGGTGCAAATACTCTCCGAAACGCATGACCCGCTGGTCGACGCCACCCGAACCGTCCTGCGCGCCTTTGGTGGTGGGGCGCAATAGGCGCTTTTTCCTTTCACCGGACGGCCTGATCTGCTACCTACACAAAAATAGTTACTGTGTAGGTATGTGAGGTGGCGGTGGCCGACTCTTATCCTCTGGCGGTGCAGACCACCTATCGCGATCTGCTTGACCGGCATTTGCGACGGCCCCGGCCAGACGTGCCGGGCAGTATCCTGCTGGTGTCGAACAAGGGCGGGGCCTATTGGGTCGCGCGTCAGCGGGTCGGACAGGGGGTTGTCGAGCAGCGCATCGGCCCGGATACCACAGAGATACGCGCGCAGGCCGAGCGACTGAAGGTCGAGAACGACAAGGCGCAGGATTGGAACCGCGATGCGGGCGCGCTTGTGGCGCAATTGCGGGCGGCGCGGATGCCGGTGCCAACGGCGGGGACTGGCAAACTGATCAACGCGCTGGACCGGGCCGGTTTTTTTGCGGAAGGCGGCGTGTTGGCGGGCACCCATGCGTTTGGGCTTTATGCCCTGGAACTGGGTGTGCGGCTTGAGGATGCGCTGGCCCTGACCGAGGATGTGGATATCGCCGCCACAAAAGCAGTGCGGGTACTGGCGGATGAGACCGCCAGCCTGACCCGCGCGCTGGACGTGATCGGATTGCGCCCCGTTGCCGGACCGATGGAGCCGCACCCAGTGCGCTGGGAAACAGCCGACGGCGTGGTGCTGGATATCCTGACGCCCAAACGGCGCGGCGGCGAAGCGGTGGTGCATCACGACGGTCTGGGCGTCTGGGCGCAGGCGCTGCCTTATCTCGACTACCTTCTGGCCGATCCCATAGCCGCAGTGCTGCTCTATCGCGAAGGGGTTCTGGTGCGCATTCCCGCGCCGGAACGCTATGCGGTGCATAAGCTGATCGTCGCCTCCGCGCGCACAGGTACCCATCGCGCCAAGTCCGACAAGGACTTGCATCAGGCCGCCGCGTTGATCCGGGTTCTGGCCGACGCGCGGCCCTATGAATTGGCCGCAGCCTATGATGTGGCAAAGGCCAATGGACCGAAATGGCGCAGCGCAATCGCGGCTTCCTTGCGCCGCCGGGAAGACATAGCGGCCATTTTGGACGATCTGCACCGCTGAGTTGTGCGAAAAGGTACATCAAAAGACCCGGAAACGAATTGATACCACCGGCCCGCTGCGCCACAGTGTTTGCGCAGGCCAGAGAAGAACGCAGGTAGTAGCCACATGTCTGACAAGGACCCGTTTGCCGAACCGGATGATACGGACAAGACGGTGATCCGCCCGAATCCCGGCGGACGGCGCTCTGCGCCACAGCAGCAACCGCCCGCGCCGGGCTATCCCGATCCCAATATGGCCCCGCCGCAGCAGCCCTATCCGCCACAGGGCCAACCCGGCTATCCGCCGCAACATCCGGGATACCCGCCACAACAACCGGCCTATGGCGTGCCGCCCGCGCAGCCCTATCCGCCACAGCAGCCCGCGCAACAAGCGCCCGGAGCTGAGGCCTATGGCGTGCCACCTGCACCGCAGCCACAGGCCCCGCAAAGTCAACCCGCCCCTGAAACCGAAGCGGTGGTGATGACCGGCATGAACCGGCTCAGCGCCTGTGCGACACCGCTCTTCTCACTGGTCAGCCGCATCCGCAACCGCGCCCAGCACATGGACCCCGACAAGCTGCGCGACAGCGTGGTCTCCGAAATCCGCGCCTTTGAGAACGCCGCTCTGCAGGCAGGCATCCCGGCCCAGACAGTCAAGATCGCCCGCTATGCACTCTGCGCCACACTGGACGACGTGGTGTTGAACACGCCCTGGGGTGAGCAATCGGTCTGGGCAACGCAATCGCTGGTCGGCACGTTCCACCGCGAAACGGTGGGCGGTGACCGGTTCTATGACCTGCTGGCCCGGCTGGAGAAAGACCCCGCCAACAACATCGAACTGCTGGAATTTGTCTATATGTGCCTATCGCTCGGGTTCGAGGGGCGCTTGCGGGTCGAACAGGGCGGCAGCGACAAGCATCTGCAAATCCGGCAGGGCTTGGCCCGGATCATCCGGGCACAGCGCGGACCGATGGAGCGTGACCTCTCGCCCCATTGGGAAGGCGTCGATAAGCCCTATCGTGCGCTCAGCATGTGGCGACCGGTCTGGGTTGCCGTCGCAGTTACGGTGCTGCTGCTGATCCTGGAGTTCTCGGGGCTATCTTATGCGCTGTCAAACCGGACCGAGAACCTGGTTGGCCAGCTTTCGGTGATTGATGCCGGGCCGGTGGCCGAGTTGCAGCGCCGCGCGCCACCGCCACCACCACCAGTGCAGGAACAGCCGCAAGTCGAAAAGGTTGTGGAATTCCTGAAGCCCGAGATCGACGAGGGGCTGGTCGAGGTGTTCCAGAAAGGCAATACGCTGATCATCCGCATCAAGGGGTCCGGTATGTTCGGCTCGGGCTCAGACCGGCTGCAGGATAAATACGAAGATCCGGTGCGCCGCGTGGCGGTCGCTCTGAACGACGAGCCGGGCAAGGTGATCGTCGCGGGCCATTCCGACAACGTGCCGATCCGCACGTCGCGCTTCCCGTCCAATCTGGCCCTGTCGCTGGCGCGGGCAAAATCGGTGATGAACCAGATGTCTGAGTCCCTTGACGATCCCGACCGGCTCAGCGCCGAGGGGCGCGCCGATAGCGACCCCATTGCTGATAACGCGACTGCCGAAGGCCGCGCCGCCAACCGGCGCATCGAAGTCCTGCTGGTGCAGGAGGAGACCTGATGTTTATCCGCAGATACCTGTTCCCCCTGTTCCGCTCGATCTATTTCGTCCTGTTCTTCACCGCGGCCGTTCTGGCCGGGGCGCTTTATTATTTCGGCCCGATGATTGGCACCGAGGAATGGCGACCGTTCGACAGCATCTGGTCACGGCTGATCTGGGGCGGGGCGATTTTTGGCTTCCTTTTCGTCATCGCGATGATCATCTTCTTCATCCGCCGTCGGCGCGACAAGAAGATGGAAGAAGAGATCACCGATGCGGTCGCCGACGAACCCGATATGCTGGGCAGCGAGTTGGACGAACTGCGCGGCAAGCTGAAACAGGCAATGGCCGCGCTGCGCAAATCTAAGAATGGGCGCAAACACCTCAATGAACTGCCCTGGTATGTGATGATCGGGCCGCCCGGTGCGGGCAAGACCACAGCGATCGTCAATTCCGGCCTTAAATTTCCGCTGGCCGGAGAGATGGGCAAGACCGCCATCGGCGGTGTCGGCGGCACCCGCAATTGTGACTGGTGGTTCACCGAAAACGCGGTGCTGATCGACACGGCGGGCCGCTACACCACTCAGGAAAGCGACGCCGAAACCGACAATGCGGCCTGGATCGGGTTCCTCGGCCTGCTCAAGAAATACCGCAAGCGCCAGCCGATCAACGGTGCGATGATTGCCATTTCACTTTCTGATCTGTCGCTGCAGGATGAGATCACCCAGAAGGAAAACGCCAAGGCGATCCGCCGCCGACTGGAAGAGCTGCGCGAGAAGCTGGGCGTGCGCTTCCCGATCTACGTGCTTTTTACCAAGGCCGACCTGATCGCTGGCTTTGCCGAGTTCCACGACAATCTGGGCAAGGAAGATCGCGAACAGGTCTGGGGTTTTACCCTGCCGTTGGACAAAACCCGTGGCGAGGCCAGCCCTGTAGCCGCCTTTGACGAGGAATTCGCGGGCATTCTGGCGCGGCTGAACAGCCAGGCGCTGGAGCGGATGCAGACCGAGACTGACCCGCAGCGCCGTGCGCTGATCGCTGGCTTCCCGGTGCAGGTGGCCAGCGTGCGCAGGACCGCTCGCGAGTTTCTGGCTGAGGTGTTCAACGACAATCGCTACCAGCACCGCCAGATGTTGCGCGGGGTCTATTTCACCTCGGGCACGCAGGAAGGCACACCTATTGACCGGTTGATGCTGGGCATGGCGCGCACCTTCGGGATCGGGCGGCAGGCTATTGGGTCGGGCACGGGGACCGGGCGGTCCTATTTCCTGACACGGCTGTTCGATGAGGTGATCTTTCGCGAGGCGGGCCTTGTCAGCGCCGATGACAAGGTCGAACGGCGCTACAAGATCACCAAGTGGGTTTCGATTGCCGCGACGATCATCGCAGCCCTCGGCATTGGCGGGCTGCTGGTGCGCTCCTTCCTGGGCAATTCCGAGCTGATCGCCGACGCGCAGGATCATGTCAGCGCCTATCAGGCCGCTGCCGCAACCCTGCCACCCAGCCCGGTGGGTGACACTGATCTGGTGCCGGTGGTCGAGGCGCTCAACAACCTGCGCGATATGCCCGCCAACCCGGTGCTGTCAGACCCAAGCCCGGACCCGAAACTGACCTATGGCCTCTATCAGGGCGAGGTGATTGGCACGCAGGCCTCACAAACCTATCGCGCCGCGCTGAATCAGCGCTTCCTGCCCCGCCTTCTGCTGCGTCTGGAAGAGCAGATGGCCGCCAATATCAACAACCCCGATGTGCTTTATGAGGCGCTCAAGGTCTATCTGATGCTCGGCCTGCAAGGGCCGATGAACCAGGATCTGGTCAAGCAGTGGATGAATCTGGACTGGTCCGTTTCCTTCCCCGACGGGAGCAGGGCAGAGTTCCGGCAGGACCTCAACGACCATCTCGACGCGCTGCTGACTCAGCCAATGCAGGAGATCGCGCTGAACGGTCCACTGGTCGAGCAGGTGCAGGGTATCCTGTCGGAAATGCCGCTGGCGCAACGTGTCTATAACGGGATCATCGCCAGCCAGGCCGCGCAGGCCTTGCCGGAATGGCGTATCACCGATGCGGGCGGTCCGGCGGTCAGCCGGGTTCTGGTCCGCTCCTCGGGCCGACCGCTGAATGACGGGATCGAGGGCATTTTCACCTATGACGGCTTCAACAACGTGTTCCTTGGCGAAGCTCTGGGCGTCGCCCGGCGGGTACAGGGTGAAAGCTGGGTGCTGGGCCCGCGCGGCGAGGCGGAACAGACCGAGCAGGCGCTGGCCGCGCTCAGCCGTGATGTGCTGGACCTTTATTACAACGACTATATCGCACGCTACGATCAGGTGCTGGGCGATGTCGATATCATCCCGATGGAAAGCCTCAGCCATGCGGTCGAGGTGACCAATGTGTTGTCCGGCCCGACCTCGCCCATCGTCAATATCCTGAACGCGATTTCGGATGAGACCAAGCTGGCCGAGGACCGATCGGTGCTGGGCAATTCCGAGGTCAGCGAGGGGCTGGGCACGGTTGCAGGCATCGAATTGCAGGCCAATACCTCTGTCCAGACCCGCATCCTGCTGGAGGCACTGGCGAAATCCGCGACCGCCCAGGGCGGCCCACCCCCGGCGCCACCGGGCACCTATGTGCAGGACCGGTTCGAATGGCTGCACAACCTGACCGAAAAGCCCGAGGGCCAGCCCTCGCAGCTTGACCAGTTGATGGGCAGCCTGACCGAGGTTTATCAGGAGTTGAACAAGATGTCGTTCAGCGGCGTGTCAGGCGGGGAAACCGGCGTAGCGCTGCAGCAGTTCCAGCAGGAGGCCGGACGTGTCGACGGACCAATGGAACGCTGGGCCACGCAGGTCATAACCGGGTCGAGTGGCATCACCAGTGACAGCACCCGCGCCTCGATCAATGCGCGCTGGCAGGCCGATGTGCTGCCCTTCTGCACGCAGGTGCTGGACAATCGCTATCCGTTCAACCGCCGGTCACGCGCTGATGTGGCGATGGGGGATTTTGCCAAGCTGTTTGGTCCCGGCGGGTTGATTGACAGCTTCTTCACCCAGACCCTGGCCAAACATGTGGATATGCGCACGCGGCCCTGGTCATGGAAGACCGGCGTGAACCAGACCGATCTGGGCATCAGCCCCGCCGTGCTGCAACAAATGCAATATGCCGCCGAGATCAAGGAGGCATTCTTTGCCAACGGCCCGCAACCGCAGATCCAGTTCCAGATCATGCCCGAAGCGCTGGATCCCAAGGCCAAGAGCGTGACGCTGGAGATCGATGGCCAGACGTTGGAGTTCCGCCATCGCGGCGGATTGCCCACGCCGATGGCGATCACCTGGCCCGGCCCGGTCGGGCTGGCACGTGTCAGCTTTGAACCGGCCAAACGCAATATTGAAAGCGTGCTGACCCGCGATGGTCCCTGGGCCTGGTTCCGCCTGCTGGATGCGGCAGAGGTACGCCGCACCAACGTATCGGACCGCAAGAAGGTGATCTTCAATGTCGGAGGACGCATCGCGATTTTCCAACTGCAATCTGGCTCGGTGCTCAACCCCTTTGCGCTGCCCGCGCTCAGCAAGTTCAGCTGTCCGAAGTCGTTCTGATGGATCACCCCGGCTTCGGTGCGTTTGGCAAAATGCCATCGGTAGGCGATTTCTTCCGCCTGAATGTTCCTGCCTCTTTTGTGCAGGTATGGGATGAGTGGATTCAGCGTGGCATGTTGGACGGGCAGGGTGCCTCTGGCCAGGCATGGGACGGGTTGTACATGTCTGCGCCGATCTGGCGCTTCTGCCTGTCGCCGGGTCTGGCGGGACCACAAAAGATGCTGGGCGTGCTGATGCCCTCGGTTGACCGCGTGGGCCGACGCTTTCCCTTGACCCTGACCGCCCCTGCCTCCGCCGAAGGGTCGGCCATTCTGGATCATTTCCGCGAGACAGCGCTTTACCTGAAGCTCGAAGACGTCGCGCTGGCCGCGCTGGAAGATGACATGACCAAAGACCGCCTGGCGGAGGCGCTTGCCGGCTTGCCCGCTCCGCAACGCCGCAGTGATGCGCGGGTCCGAAAGGCGGGCAGCACGCTGATACTGACCCAAGGCGAAGGGATTGGTGACATCCTGCCGGACCTCGCCTCGGGTCTGATGGCAGGCGAATACCGCGCGCCCAGCATCTGGAGCACGGAAATTGCCGGTGTCCCACGCCTGATGGTTTGCGAAGGTTTACCGACGGCTGCAAACATGCAAGGTTTGTTCAACCTGACTGCTGCAATCTGGACCGAGGCAAGGCCCATATGAATTCACGACCCCGGGTCCGATACAGCGCCCGCAGCCATGTTGGGCTGGTGCGTAAAGTCAACGAAGACGCCGTGCTGGCCATGCTGGACGAGGGGCTCTGGCTTGTCTCTGACGGGATGGGCGGGCACGAGGCCGGAGATTACGCCAGCCGACTGATCGCTGACATGACGGCCTCGATCCCGCCGGGCCTGCCGCCCGCCGAGCGGTTGAACGCGCTGCGCGATACCCTCAGCAAAGCGCATAAGGTGATCCGCGCCGAGGCCGACAAGCGCGGCGGCAAGACCATTGGCGCAACCGTGGTCAGCCTGATGCTGGCCAACGGGCATTTTGTCGGGCTCTGGGCCGGGGACAGCCGTATATATCTGCTGCGCGACGGCAAGATTCAGATGCTGACCAGCGACCATTCCGTCGTTGCCGATCTTGTGCGCGACGGGCAGATGACCTGGGACGAGGCCGAGCATCACCCGCAATCAAACGCCATCACCCGCGCGGTGGGTGTGGGTGAAGAGCTGGAACTGGACAAGATCCGGGGCGAGTTGCAGCCGGGCGACCGGTTCCTGCTCTGCTCGGACGGGCTGACCAAATACGCGACCTTTGCCATGCTGGAAAAGGCGCTAAAAGAGCTGCCGCTTGAAACAGTGTCGGATCGGCTCGTTCAGATGGCGCTGGATGGCGGCGGGGCCGACAACATCTCGGTCATCGTAATTGAGGTCGTCTGAGAACTAGCTGCTGCTCATCCCGACAAGCATAGCCCCGAGCGCTACGATATGGATCAGCATGATCGCCCTGTCGTTCCACAATACGCCAACGGCGAACCAGCCCAGCACGCCCACCAGAAACAGATAGAGGTTCACCGGCGTCCACCCAAGGGCAGTGGCGGTGTAACCCATGATCTGGATGATTGAAGCACCCCATTTGAGGATGAATGCAAGACGCTCCAGCGGGGGCATAGTTTGGGCAGGATTGAAGGGCATCGCTTCGGCTTTCATGGTGACAAAGGCATCTTGATCGGGCCGGTACAGGCGACCCTTTCAAGACCCCACTTAATGGCATCGACCGTCGATCGCGCCTGAGAATTGATGTTTCCTGACTGCAGGAATAGTATTGCCATATGGCTCAACTCCCTCCTCTGAACGCTTTGCGGGCATTTGATGCCGCGGGTAGGCATCTAAACTTTCGCGCGGCGGCGGATGAGTTGGGGGTGACGCAGGGGGCCGTGGCGCAGCATGTGCGTCAGTTGGAGGCACAACTGGGTCTGCCGCTGTTTGAACGGCTGCCCAAAGGGGTCTCCTTTACCCCTGCCGGACGCGGATATCACGCGCGTATCGCAGCGGCGTTTCAGGAATTGCGCGCGGCGACGGAAGCACTGCGGCCTACACCGGGCAAAGTTCTGATCAGCGTGACGCCCAGCTTTGCCGCCAAATGGCTGATCCCGAACCTTCCTGATTTTGCCGCAAGCCATCCCGATATCGATCTGCAAATCCTGGCAACCGAAAATGTGTCACGCTTTCATGGTGATGGCATCGATCTGGCAGTCCGGCAGGGCGAGCCGCCCTTTGGTGCCGCGTTGGAGGCGATGCGCCTGTTCCGGCAGGATATCATTGCCATTGCCGCGCCATCCCTGATCGCAGGCAGTCCATTGCCGCTAGATCCCACAGTTCTGGCTGATCTGCCCAAGCTGCATGACACCCATGATCTTTGGCCTGATTACCTTCAGGCTTTGGGTATCGAAGATCAAAGCGGGCGCGGATTGCGGTTGAGCCAGACCACCTTGTCAATTGATGCCGCGCGCGCGGGGCAAGGGATCGCATTGGTCAGCCGGTTCCTTGTGGCAGGCGAACTTGCAGCAGGGCAGCTTGTGCAAATCAGACCCGAGGTGCTTTCTGGAAAGCAGAATTTCTATCTTCTCGCGGCGCGCAGCAAACGTCGAGACCCCGCGACGCAGGCCGTGCTGGATTGGTTTTCCTCAAAAGCCGAAACATAGCCCCGCAAGAGACCGGTCATGACCCCTATTCGGCGACGGTCGTGAGGATTTTGCTGTTGAGAGACAGGATATTGGTATCCTGATTGCGGCTGCGATCCCGCAACGCTTCGGCATAACCGGTTGCGGATTCGGTGGTTGGCCGCATATCGGCAAAGAGCGGTTTGTCAGAGTGGATCGCAATAACCTTGCTTTTGCCAAGCGCGCTGTCATCCACCATGAAGGCGATGCCGCCATTCTTTTCGCTTTCCTCCAGCGAATAGGCGACCCGCACGGCTTTCACGCCCCTGTCGCCCCTCCGCAAATCGGGGATACTATTGTCCGCCCGAGAGATGTTAGGCAACAGGTGGAACACGTTGCCCGACACATCAATCACCGAAACAGAGAGATAGCCGTCCCTGATTTCGCGCGGCAGGATCACGTCGATGATCGGGTTCTCACCCACGACAAAGGCGCCATCCTCACTTTGCCACTCGTCGGTGCCGCCATTTCGGAAGTCGATCGAGATCGGTCCGGGTGGCGCGGTGGGCAGAAAGTTTTCGATCAGACACAGGGTCGGGTTCAGCACCTCGACATCCGCCTCGACTGGTCGATCGCCCGCCACGGCTCCCAGCCCGGACTGTAGCGCTGCCATCGTAGCTTCGCCGGCTACGGTGCCGGTGAACGCGATGGGGGTGTCGGGGCCATATCCGGTCGATGGCGGTCGGATCAGATCAAGCGGTCCGCAATCCGCCATACTGTCGAGAATTGTCTGCACGGATGCGGAGGCCAGGAAAAGCGGCTCAAGCTCGATATCGATCTCGCCAACGAGACCACCGGGCAACCCGTCTGCAAAAGCCTGTATGACCGTGTCATGAACCTGCCTGTCGGTGGTGTCACCGCTGACTTCCGCGCTGTTGCCGCTGACCGAGAGCCGCCAGGTATCCAGATCTGCCAAGGTATCGACAATCGAGGTCACGCCCTGGCCCCAATCGGACGAAATGTCACCCGAAGCCAGCGTTAGGTCGGCCGTGCCCTGTTGCAGCGTCATCTCGTCTGTCAGTTCGGCGCGCACCTCTTCCGACGGCGCAAAACCGGTGGCGCGGGGCGGCAGCCCCTCGCGTTTTTCGACCACCAGCGTATAGGGCTGAACAACCGGCAGGCTCGGCCCAAGAAAACTGTCGAAGACGCCACCGAAATATCCGCCTGCCCCAAGCGCCACCATGGCCAGAACAACACCCCCAGCGATCAGCCCGCCACGCCCGCCGCTCTCCTGCGTGGCCGTGGGCCGGGAAGGGGGAGGGCTTGAGGGCGGTATGCTGGCAGGTGGAACCGACAGGTCATCGCTCTCCGCCTGCGATGAACGGGGCACAATCACAGTGGCGTCATCCAGCGCGGGTTCTTCGGTGACGGGCATCGGTCCGCCATTGGACAGCGCCTGCAAAACAGCTGTCGCGCTCTGGAACCGTTCCGCAGGGTCCGGCGCGGTCATCTTGTCGATGACGGATTTCAAAGGTTCGGGAACGCCTTCGGTGTCTAGCGGCTGTTTCTTGTTCTCGATCACTTCCATCGGGTTGCGACCCGCCTGCGGCGACTGGCCCCGGAAATTGGCCAGCAGCAGCGCACCCAGCGAATAGATATCGGTGCGGCTGTCCGTCTTTCCCGAAAGCTGTTCGGGTGCCGCATAGGCATATTTGCCGGCAAATTCGTTTCCGACGATCGTTTCGGCACCCGGATTGGTATCTTTGGCGATGCCAAAATCGATGATCACCGCCTGTGACGGATCCCCATCGCGCAGGATGATGTTGTCGGGGCTCAGATCGCGGTGGACGATATTGCGGGCATGCGCAGCCTCCAACCCTTCGCAGACCCGCTTGCAGACCGTCAACAACTGATCAGGGGGCATCGGGCCCTGTTTCAGCTTCTGGTCCAGACCCGGGCCATCTATGAAATCCATCACCAGATAGACATGGCCTTCGGGGGTGCGGTTGTTTTCTGAATAGCGCACCACCGCGTCATGGCGAATCTCGCGAATCTCTTCTTCGCGGGTCAGCAGGACCAGGAAATCGTCATTGCTGGAAAACTCGGCCTTGAGAACCTTCAGCGCGGCAACCCGCCCCGAAATCTCGGAACGGGCGCGATAGACGTCTGAGGTGCCGCCCCGCCCCAGTATGGCCTCAATCCGGTAGGTATTGTTGACCAGGTCTCCGGGTTGGAACAGGTCACCGGCGCGGGATTCGGTCATGCAGGCCTCAGAATTTCAAGCGTTCTGCCGTGACCCTATCAGCCAAGCGCTTGGAATTCGACCCGCCGATTTTCATCAGCGCGCGGATTGGCCGTATTAAAGGGTTGGCTCTCGCCAGCGCCGACCGCTTCAAGCCGGAATTCATCGATACCGCAGTCGCTTACGAGGTGACGTTTCACCTCTTTGGCGCGCAGCAATGACAGATTCTCATTATAGGCTGCTGAGCCGGAACTGTCGGTATGGCCAATGATCTGGAACACGTTGACATCCACGCCCTGCATGGCGCTGCACAACGCACTCAGTTTGGGTTTTTGATCCGCCCGCAGCGCCGCGCTGTCGAAATCAAAGCTGATCTGGATATTGACCTGCTGATCTTTGGGGACCGCGGTATACTCCGCCGGAGCGGTTGCAACGGTGGTTGCGGCATCTTCCGTAGCAGGTTTCTGTTGGCCCGAAGGCACGATGACCAATCCGCGCGTTTTCTGCTTGTTAAACGCATCGGTGATCTCTTCGGCCGTCAATTCGGATGCATCCTGCGCAAAAGCTGCCTGGACTGACACCACAGCCAGCAGGACAGGAACACTTAGTCGGGTTAGTGATTTGATCGCGCACATATTTCTGGCTCCTTCGTCGCCGGTGATCATATCTTAGCTCGTCTTTGGGTGCAAACCTATCTCGCGCCCGCCCCGGCGAACAATGAAGAAGATCACACAACCCTGTCATTCTGTTTCGCGAGCCCCGTGACATCCGCTGGAGCGGATTCTAGAGTGCGCGCTGGTGCTACAGGCAACAAGGACGAAAAGCACAATGCGCATCGTACCAGCGATCATTCTGGCCGTGGCGATCATTCTGGCTCCGATCCTGTGGTATGTCTTTCCGATTCTGGTGCCGATGGATGAAAATTTCGAAGGGCCCGCCATCGATTCCGGCGCCCGAATCGAGATCGAGATGCTGAGCCAGCAGATCGAAGACCTGCGCAATAAGATCGACCGCATGGCCAACGAGTTGAGCCAGGTGCAGATCGGCGGGGTGACGCTGCTGCAGGAGGATTATGACGACGCTGCCGATTCCTTCGGCTATGACAGTTCAACCCCGAACGAGATCATCGACGCCTACGCGCAGGTTGTGCTGATTGCGGACCGGAAGAACGTCAATGATGGGCTCGAACTCGCACGGCCATCTTTCCTTCGCGAGACCTTCGGGTTGCCGCGCGAGGACCTGAGCAATGATTGCCAGCCGATGACCAACGAGCGGCTTAAATCCAAACTGGTGCTGGAAGAGGTTGGTCCGGTGCGGGTGCGGATGCTGAAACCGGCGATCGAATCCCTGCGCGACGTGTTTGACAACATCCGCCGCACCGATCCCGACCTCTATGCCCGCATCAACACCGCCGGGTCGCTTTGCGTCCGGTTCATTCGCGGCTCGACGACTTCGGCCTCGGCACATGCTTACGGGTTGGCAGTCGACCTGAACATCGACGGGGTCCTGGACACGCTTGGCGATGGCAAGACCCAGCTGGGCCTGACCATCCTTGCCGATTTCTTCCGACAGGAGGGCTGGGTCTGGGGTGCCGCGTGGGGTCGCGAGGATTCGATGCATTTCGAGGTCAGCCGCAACAAGATCGAAGAATGGGTTGATCAGGGATTGCTGTAAACCAAGGAAAACAGAGATTTCATCTGCTGCCCCATGATCTGGGCCGGCGGGTGCCGCACTTTGAAAAATGCCGGGGAACATGTCGACGAAGCCATGTGTTCACGCTGATCCGCGTCAAAAGAACTGGCCGTGACAAAGCAGGACGATTATGATCGTTACATGCGCCGCCGCACTGAAAATCCTGACGACGACGAAGAGGTCACCCCCCGGTCGATCTATGATCCCGACCCGGTCGAGGAGGAGGATCTGTGGTTTCTGCCACAACCGCCCGAGGATGTGGCCCCCGGCGAGATGCCCTGGCCGGTCGCGGCGCGCGAGGCGGGGCTGGACGGACGCACCTGGCAGGCAGCAGAAGCTGCGCAATACCGGGGGCTGGTGGCTGCCGCCGAAGCCGTGACACGCTATGGCGAGCGGTTGCGGCACGCCGCCCCGGGGGTGAGCGAACGGCTTGCCTTGATGACGGTCTCGGCGCTGTTGCGGGCCGAAGGGATCTGGCTCGGCCCGGATCAGATCGCTCTTTATCGGGCGTTCCGGCTGGGCAGTGACGACATGGCCCGCGATCTGAGCCGCGCCGATTGGGCAGTGCGGCGACTGCTGGCGGGTCCGTTGCCGCAAGACGACATGCGCGCGTTTCTCGGCCGCGTTTCCGTGAGCGAGCCCCATCGCGACGACGACCGCCCCACCGGGCCGGAGCTGGATCTGGCCGGGCAGGACTGGGCCGGGGGGTTGCATGAGACCTGTCATCTGCTGACCCGCGCCGCGCAAGGCTTTGCGTCGTGGCGGCGATTGGCGTTGACGCCTTACGATCAAATGCTAGAGCCCTCGGTCGCGGCACTTTTGCTGGGTGCCGGAGACGAGGCGCCTCACCTGCCCATGGCCGAGGGGCACCGGTTCGATCGCCATCAGGTGGCGCAGGGTTCGGACGCCGCAACGGCGCGCCTGGCCACCTTCCTGAATGCGATCGAAGCGGGGGCGCTGCGCGCTGCGATGGAACTGGATCGGCTCTCGGCTTGGCGCAATCGTGCGATCGAGTTGACCGGCGGATTATCGGGCCGCACGCCACCGCTGCTAATCGCAGCACTATTACGCTATCCAGTGCTCTCGGCGGAACTGGCGGCTGAGACGATAGGTTGCTCGCGCCCCTCAGCCCGGCGCAACCTGGCACTGTTTCACGAAATGGGACTGATCCGCGAAGTGACAGGGCAGGAACGTTACCGGTTCTGGTCGGCGCTTCTGTGAGAGGGCCGTTGCGATGATCTGGTCGATGCAAAGACGACGTCGCGGAATTGGAACGTCTCCGCTTTAACGAAATTGCGGCCTCCGCCCGGCCAGGTTAAAGCAAGGCCTCCTTGTCCAGGCCCAATTTCACGATCTTTTCGTTCAGCGTGCGCCGCCCGATGCCAAGCGCCTCGGCGGCGGCGTCCATGCGGCCCTGATGGGTTCTGATCGCCTTGCCGATCAACTCGCGCTCAAAGGCGGCGACCGCCTCGCGCAGGGTGTCGGGCACCTCTTCGCTTTGCGCAGCACTTCGCAGCGCCTGCGCGACCGAGCCACCCCCGCGCCGCGCCGCCAGCACCCGGCGTTCAGCGACGTTGCGCAGCTCGCGCACATTGCCGGGCCAGTCATGCGCCATCAACGCGGCCAGATCATCTGCGCTCAGTTCAGGCGCAGCGATTTCGTATATCCGGGCATAGTGGTCCAGGAAATGCGTCACCAGCAAGGTCAGATCCTCGCGCCGATCACGCAGCGGCGGCAGGGTCAGCACCACCGTATTCAGGCGGAACAGCAGGTCCTGTCGCAGCCGGTTTTCTTCGACGGCCCTTTCCACATCCTCGTTCGTGGCCGAGATCACCCGGAACCGAACCGGCACCGGGGTCGCGGCGCCCACCGGCAGAACCTGCTTGTCTTCAATCACCCGCAGCAGCTTGGCCTGCACCGGTAGCGGGCAGGAGCAGACCTCGTCCAGAAACAGGGTGCCATTTGCTGCCGCCAGCAAACGGCCACCGGTTTCGCCCGCAACCCCGAACATCTCGGCCTCGAACATATCAGGTGTCAGTGCGGCGCAGTTCAGTGCCACAAACGGACTGTCGGGATCGGTGCCCAGATCATGCAGCGCGCGGGCGGCCAGCTCCTTGCCGGTGCCGGTTTCGCCTTCGATCAGGATCGCCGCATCGGTATCGGCCAGATCGAGGATGTCGCGGCGCAGATTTGCCGCCACCGGGCTTTGACCCAGCAGAATGCGGTCCAGCCCTGACAGTTTGTAAAGCCGATCGGTCAGCCGTCGGTTACGCTGCTTCATGCGGTTCTGTTCGGCGGCATTGCGCAGGATGGTCAGCAGGCGGCGTGGCTCATAGGGTTTTTCAACAAAGCTGTAAGCCCCGTTCCGGATCGCCTCTACCGCCATCGGGATGTCGCCATGGGCCGAGATCAGCACAACCGGCGGGCCATTGGCCGTGTCGAGGCTGGCCAGCAGGTCCAAGCCCGACATCCCCGGCATGCGCACATCAGACAGAATCACATCGGGCTGCGCCTCTGCGAGCTGCCCGGCCACCCGTTCGGCGCGAGACACGGCCGAGGCCTGCCAGCCCGCCGCTTCGATCAACTCGATCAGCGACTGGCGCAGGGATCTGTCATCATCGACAACCAGAATGGTGATCGGGCGCGTATCCGTCATGCCAGCTCGCCTTCTTCTGTTTCGGCTTTGGGGAAGCTTACCCGGAACACCGTGCCTACCGTGCGGGCATTACGGGCACTCATCACACCGCCGTGATCCTTGACGATACTGGCCGAGATTGCCAGACCAAGCCCCATGCCACGGCCGCTTTCGCGTGTTGTCACAAAGGGTTCCTGCAGTTCCGCAAGCGTCGCGGCGCCCAGCCCATGACCGTTGTCGCGGATCTCGAACCAGCTTTCGCTTTCCGTAGCCCCCAGGCGGACTGAGACGGTCGGCGTCTCAGCCTCTTCGACCGCATCCAAGGCGTTGCGCAACAGGTTGGTCATCACCTGTTCGATCCGCAGCTTGCTGCCGCGCAACATCACCGGGGCCTTGCACAGGTCAAGCTGAATGGTTGCGCCGATCTCGCGCACATTCGGGGCAACCAGCGCCAACGCCGCCTCCATCGCCGTGCGCAGGTCGAAAGCGGTAAATTCCTCTACATCCGAGCGCGCAAAGAACTTGAGCTGTCGGGTGATACCCTCCATCCGTTCGACCAGAGCGCCGATCTTGCAGGTGAGGCCAGGGGCCTCGCGCGCGGTGATCTCAGCGGCGGCCAGATGGTTGCGCATGGCGGCGATCGGCTGGCCCAGCTCGTGTGTGACCGAGGCCGCCAATTGCCCCAGCGCGGCCAGGCGGCTGGCGCGTTCCAGCTCGTTGCGGGTGCGTTGCAGCCGCCGCTCTGCACTGCGCCGCTCGGTGATCTCGACCGCCAGCCGCTCATTGGCCTGACGCAGCTGCGCTTCTTCCTCTTCCGACCGCTGCAATGCTTCCCCCATGCGCCGAGCGCGCTGGACCTGAAACAGGATGAAGCCCAGGCCCGCCAGCACCACAACCGAAGCTGACACCAGCCAGCTGCGGTCCACGACGCGCTCATCACTGGCAAAGTAGTGCAGCTCCCAGCCATGCGGCAGGTCTGCGGTGGTCAGATGCAGCCGGTCGGAGCCGGTGAGGCGGGCGCGCTGATCGGGCAGGTCGGACCAGTCCAGCACCGCAAGGGGCTGGCCCGGGAACTGCTGCGCCGCCTCGATCCGGGTGCGTTGATCGGCACTCAGCGCGTGCAGCACGCGATAGCGCCAGTCCGGGTTGGAAGCCAGCAGGATGACCCCGTCCTCGTTGGCCAACAGCACCTGCTCTCCGGCCTTGCGCCAGCCCTCTTCGAGCTGCGAAAAGTCGATCTTGATAGCGACGACGCCGTCCACATACCCTGCCGCATCGCGCACCGCATCGGCGATGAAATAGCCCGGCAGACCGGTGGTGGCCCCGATGGCATAAAATCGTCCCTGCTGCCCCTCCAGCGCCTGCCGGAAATAGGGGCGGAACCCGTAGTTCTGGCCCACAAAGCTGGCGCTGTCGCGAAAATTCGAGGCGGCGACGGTCAGCCCGTCCTGTTCCATCAGATAGATCGCATCCAGCCCGGCCTGATCGGCAAACCCCTCCAGCCGCCGGTTCAGCGCGCCTGTGGGCGCTCCGGCGGCGGTCTCGACCACAAAGGTGTCACGGGCCAGCACATGGGTCAGGTGCGAGAACCGTTCAAGCTCAGCCGTGACCGAGCTGCCATAAAGCGACAGCCGTCCTTCGGCGCGCGACAGCTCCTCTGCTCGAAAATACCTATAGGACAACTGAAAAACCCCTGCTGCAACAAGCAGGGTGGCAATCACAAACATAAAGACAGAGAGACGACGCATGGCCGGTTGCTTGGCGGGAAATTCGGCCAAAGGCAAGAACCGGCTGGCCATTTGGCGACTGACAGGGCTAGCGTGAGGACCAAGCGGCGGAGCATCGCCGATACGCTGCGCGCAGCCCCTGCCACAGGATCAGGAGACCCCATGCCCCAAGGCGTTCACCCGCAGATACAGGCGCTTCTGGACAAGATGCAGGCGCTTGGCATCCCGAAGATCCAGACACTCAGCACCCAGGCCGCGCGCAATCTGATTGAGCAGCTCTACGTGGCCCGGCTTGAGGAGTATCCGCCCCCGCCGGTAGCCGAGGTGGTAGACGCTGTAACCGACCCCTCTCACGGATCGGTCCCGCTACGCATCTATCGCACCTGCTCGGACCCGCAGGCTCCGGTGATCATATTCTTTCACGGCGGCGGGCATGTCTTTGGCAATCTGCGCACCTATGACAGTGTGGCGCGGTTTCTGGCGCTGCAGGCAGGCTGCACGCTGATCTCGGTCGGCTATCGCAAAGCACCTGAACACCCGTTTCCGGCTGCGGTCGAGGACAGCTTTAACGCCTTGCGCTGGGTGGTGGAGAATGCTGGGGATTTGCGCATCGATCCTACCCGGCTGGCGCTCTGCGGCGATAGCGCGGGCGGTAATCTGGCGGCGGTTACCGCGCTGATGGCGCGCGATGCGGGCATCCCGGTCGCGGCGCAGGCGCTGATCTATCCGGTGATCAATTATCGCGGTGGAACAGGGTCTTATGACCGCTATGGCAGTGGATATGGTATTCTGGAAAGTGACACGGTGGCATGGTTCCGCGAGCGTTATCTGCCCGACCCGGAGATGTATCAGGATTGGCGCGCCAATCCGGCGCTTGCGCCGTCCCATGCTGGCCTGCCGCCCGCGCTGGTGTTGACCGCAGAATGCGATGTGCTGCATGACGAAGGCGCAGCCTATGCGCAGCAATTGCGCGATGCCGGTGTGCCGGTCGCGCAGGTGGATTTTCCGGGCATGATCCACGGGTTCTTTAGCTATCTGGGGCTGGTGGACGATGCCGAGCGCGCTCATGAGAGCGTGGGACGGTTTCTGCGCGGCATCTGGGGCGAACAAGAGGTCCGTCCGTCATAAAACTTGTTTGGGTGCTGCAACCGGCTCATAGTGCGGGCAATGCCAATAGCCTTGATCCGGGGTGTAATGTGCCAATCCCAAGACTTGTAACTCCTTGTCTTTTCGCGCTTTGCCTGAGCGGGGCCGTCGCCGCGCAAACCAAGGACGATGCTGTGCCTGGCGTGGTCGTGGCCAGGGTCTCATCAGCGGTGGTGCAGCCCGCTGATGCTTATGTGGGTCGCGTTATCGCGCAGCAGCGGGTCGATCTGCAGGCGCGGGTCGAGGGCATCCTGCAAGAGGTGAATTTCACCCCCGGCAGCCTCGTGTCCAAGGGCGACGTCCTGTTCCGGATCGAACAGGATATCTATGCCGCCGATGTGGCAAGCGCCAAAGCCTCGGTCACCGGGGCCGAAGCGACCGCCAAAGGCTCGGACATCATCCTCAAGCGCAATCAGAACCTGCTGGAGAAAGGCGATGTGCCGCAATCCGTGGTGGACGCGGCCTTGGCGGAATACGGTCAGGACTTGGCCGCAGTGGAAGAGGCCAAAGCCGCGTTGAAGCTGGCGCAGATCAATCTGGGCTATACCGAGATCACCAGCCCTCTGGATGGGCGCATCAATTGGTCGTCAGTCGATGTTGGCAATGTCATCAGCGCAGACAGCGGCGTGTTGGCCACCGTCAGCAGCGTCGATCCGATCTATGTCAGTTTTTTTGTCAGCGAAAATGTCCTGATCGATGAGCACAAAAAAGGTATGATCGCTGACAATCAGATCACGCTGAAAGCGCGTATTCACCTATCCGATGGCAGCGATTACGGCACCGACGGGCAGGTGATCTATGTCGGCACGCAGGTCCGACAGGATACCGACACGATCGAACTGCGGGCCAGCTTCGCAAACCCCGATGGCGCGCTGCTGCCCGGTCAGTTCGTCTCGGCCTATCTGGAGGATGCCAGTGCCGCGCCCAGCCTGACGGTGCCGCAATCGGCGCTGCAACTGGACAAGGACGGGCATTTCGTCTTTGTCCTCGATGACAAGAACGTGGTTCACCGCCAGAATGTGGAAACCGGTCAGCAGATTGCCGGGGCATGGCAGATCACCTCGGGCCTGAAAGAGGGTGAGCGGGTGGTGGTGCAAGGGCTGCAGAAAATCCATGATGGCGCGTCGGTCACTCCGGTGGATGCCAGCGGTCAGCCGACACAATGATCCCGCGCTATTTCATCGAGCGTCCGAATTTCGCGATCGTTATCGCGATCCTGATGGTGCTGGCCGGGCTGCTGGGCGTCCGCCTGATCCCGATCGCGCAGTACCCCGAGATCACACCGCCGCAGGTCTATGTCACCACCAGTTACCCCGGTGCCGATGCGGCGCTGATCCAGGAGGCCGTTGCCGCCCCCATCGAGGAACAGGTCAATGGCGTGGACGGTATGCTCTATATGTCGTCGGGCAGCTCCAACAGTGGAACCTATGAACTGACCGTCATGTTCGAGCTCGGGACCGATCCCGACATTGCGGCGATCGACGTTCAGAACCGCATCGCGCTGGCCGAACCGGTGCTGCCGCCTTCGGTGATCCAGCAGGGGATCAATGTCGCGAAACGTTCGGGCGGGATGATGATGGTGATCAACCTGACCTCGCCCGACGGATCGCGCGATGAGCTCTATCTCAGCAATTATGCTGCCGATTTCGTGCAAGACCCGCTGGCCCGGATCGCGGGCGTCAGCGCGGTCACTCAATTCGGGCCACTGGAATACAGCATGCGGGTCTGGACCCGTCCTGACAAGATGGCAGCGCTGAACATCACCGCATCCGACATTGCCACGGCCATCCAGAACCAGAATGTCGAGGCCGCCGCAGGCGAGCTGGGCGCGCCGCCTTTTGGCAGCAAGACCCCCGATTTCCAATTTAAACTACAGGCCCGCGGGTTGTTGCGCGAAGCCGAGGAGTTCGAACGCATCATCGTCGCGTCAAACACTGACGGCTCGCTAGTGCGGCTAGGGGATGTGGCGCGGGTCGAGCTTGGGGCAGAAAGCTATTCCGGTGCCTCGCGGTTTAACGGCAAAGGCTCGGCTGCCTTCGCCGTCCATCAGGAGGCCACAGCCAACGCGCTTGACATCGCCACCGCCGTGCTGGCCGAGATGGACCATCTGGCGCAGAAATTCCCTGAGGGCGTCAGCTATGAGATTCCCTATGACATCACCACAGCAGTGCGGCTGTCGATCCGCGACATCCTGTTCACGCTTGGTCTGACCGCCGGTCTGGTGGTCCTTGTCACCTTCCTGTTTCTGGCAAGCTGGCGCGCCACCATCGTGCCCGCCATCGCGATCCCAGTCTCTCTGCTGGGGGCGGTGGCGCTGATCTTTCTGATCGGGTTCAGCGCCAACATGATCACGCTGCTGGCACTGGTACTGGCGATCACGCTGGTGGTCGATGACGCCATCGTTATCATCGAAAACGCCGAACGGATCATGGAGGAGGAGGGGCTTGAAGCGCGTGCCGCCACCGAGAAGGCAATGGATCAGGTCACACGGCCCATCATCGCCACCACATTCGTGCTGGCCGCGGTCTTTGTCCCGGTCTGCTTCTTTCCCGGCATAACCGGCAAGATTTATCTGCAATTTGCACTGACCATCATTTTTGCCTTCATGCTGTCGGCGGTAAACGCGCTGACCCTTGGCCCTGCGCTATGCGCGCTGCTGCTGCGGCGGGGTGTGCGACCACGCGGCCCGCTGCGGCTTGTGCCCGCACTGATTGCTTGGGTGCGCGGGCTCTATATGCGGCTGGTCGGGTTGATGCTGCGCTATCTGGTGCTGAGCCTGCTTGTCTTTGCCGGTTTCGTGGGCGGCACGATCTATCTGTTCAAAACCGTGCCCACCGGCTTCATCCCTCCTGAAGACAGTGGCATCCTGCTGGCGGGTATCGACCTGCCCGATGGCGCCTCGCTGGCGCGAACCGAGGCGGTGATGACCGGGATCGACACCATGATCCGGGCACGGCCGGGGGTGCATAGCGTCACCACGATTTCCGGCTTCAGCATGATGAGCGGCACCAGATCCAGCACCGGCATGCTGGTGATCGCGCTTGATCCCTGGGATCAGCGCACCACGCCCGAGCTGCAATGGCACGCGATCATGGCAGCAATCAATGACGAGTTGGCAACCCTGCCCGAAGCGACTTCTTTTGTGTTTCCAATGCCTTCGATCCATGGGCTGGGCGACAGTGGTGGCGTGTCTGCGGAACTGGTTGATCTTGCCGATGGCGATGTCGACAAGCTGGATGCCGCCAAGACCGCCTTCCTGACCGCTCTGAACGCCGCGCCCGAATTCAGTCATGTGCATAGCAGCTTCTCGGCCAATGTGCCGCAATACCTGCTGTCGATCGACCGCGACCGGGCCGAGACGCTGGGCGTAGAGGTGATCGACATCTTCTCGGCGCTGCAAGCCAGCCTGAGTTCCTACTATGTCGGCAATTTCATCAAGCGCAACAAGGTCCACTGGATCGTCATCTCGGCGGATGCGGATTTCCGGCAGTCGCTTGCGGATATCGGCAACATCTATGTCAAGAATGCCGACGGCGACTCGTTTCCCCTGCGCGTGCTGGTCCGCCATGAGCCGGTGCTGGGGCCGGACAGCATCCCGCGCCACAATCTCTATACCGCCGCTTCGATCAGTGCACAGCTTGCGGAAGGCATAAGCTCGGGTCAGGCCATTGCTGCCATGAAGGCGATCGCCGATACCAACCTACCGGAAGATTTTGACATCGAATGGTCGGGCGTCACCCAGCAAGAGGTCGCGGCGGGCGGGCTGGTAACCTATATCCTGATGGGCGCGGTGGTCCTGTCCTATCTCTTTCTGGTGGCCCTTTACGAAAGCTGGACGCTGCCGCTTGCGGTGATGACCTCGACAATATTTGCGATCTTTGGCGCGCTGGTGCCGCTGGCGCTGATGCCGCATCTCAGCAACAATATCTTTGCGCAGGTAGGGATGGTGCTGCTGATCGGCCTGGCCGCCAAGAAGGCCATCATGGTGGTCGAGTTTGCCAATGATGAACGCGCGCGCGGCACATCAATCCGCGCGGCGGCGCTGAAAGCGGCCGAGTTGCGGTTCCGCCCGGTCACGATGACGGGTTTGTGTTTCATCATCGGGGTGCTGCCGCTGGTGCTGGCCACCGGGGCCGGGGCGGCGGGGCGGGTTTCGATCGGCTACCCGGTTCTGTTCGGGATGATTTTTGACAGCACGGTCGGGCTGCTGATGATCCCGGTGCTCTACCTGAGTTTCCAGTCGCTGCGCGAGCGGACCCTGTCCTGGTTGCTCGGCAGGCAGAGCGTTGATGGAACCTGACTCGAGGTCAGACGTTCAGCGGAAGGCGCTCGATGATTTTCCAGCTCTCCACGGGTCGGGTCTCGGATGAGGCGACCAGATCTAGAAAGGCCAGCGGAGCGGGTTGGTCGCAGAACGTAGAAGTGATCTTGCCCAGATACGATGTCGGGACCTCTCCGTCGAGGCTGCCATAGGCCAGGCTGACATGTGGCGGGTAGGCCGGATCAAGATCAAGCTCACCGAGCAATTGCTGCCGAACATGTGCGACCTGGGCGGGCAGGGTGACCACGAGGAACAGCGACTGGAAATACGTGTCGCCATGGTTCAGCCGCCCGAACCTACCCTGCAGGCGCGGTGCAATCGGCCCGATCCGTTCCGAGGTGAAAATCTCTCGCGCGCGATCATAAGGCAAATCTCCCACCAGTGTGACATGGGGCTGAAAGACCGGGCCTTTTGTCATCCGGGCCAGCGTCGTCACATGCTCCCCTAGCTGGTCCTCAAGCGCCTGCGGAAATGTGAGCCAGAGGGAATAGAGGTCAGACACGGGCGGCAGGTCCTTGGGTATCATCAGCGGGTTTGAGCGGAACGTAGCAGAGTTTAAGCGACACCGGCGTAACATATCTGCGGGCCGTCTGCATTGTCGGCAGTTACGGGCCAAGCCGGGCGGGGATCATTTTGAATTCACTCCCTATCACGTTGAAAATGTAAACGTTTCTGCCTGCCGAACTCTGGGAAAGAAAGACCAACCCTTCAGCAACAAGACCAACGAAGAAATTCCTAGGTCACGATTTTTGTTTCACAGAATCGTCAAACAAACCCTATAACTGGTCGCGGGTGCACGTTGGTGGGGTCACTCGACGCCAGCTGTAGTGATGCAATTTTCCGCTAGCGGGAGGGAGCGTATTGCGTGCCAATGGAACCTGGTAGCGCTGAACAAGCGTTGCGCAAATTCAAATGGCCGCAAGCAGCGGCTCAACAATCGGAGTATGGAAATGAAACTCCTTAAAATCGCCGCAACAGGGTTGGTTTTCGCCGCCACGTCTGCCAGCGCGCAGACCGAAATCACGTGGTGGCATGCCATGGGCGGTCAATTGGGCGAAACCGTCAACCAGATCGCCGAAGACTTCAACGCTAGTCAGAGCGACTACAAGATCACGCCGGTGTTCAAGGGCTCTTATGAGGAAACCCTGACAGCCGGTATCGCTGCTTTCCGCGCGGGCGAGCAGCCCAACATCATGCAAGTGTTTGATGCGGGCGCTGCCACCGTGATCGGCGCCAAGGGCGCAGTCATCCCGGTTCAGGATCTGCTGGCGGCCAATGACGTCGCCTTCGACATCAATGATTACATCCCCGGCGTGCGCTATTTCTACGCCGATGCAGATGGCAAGATGATCGGCATGCCGTTCAACTCGTCCACCCCGATCCTCTATTACAACGAGGACGCGCTGGCCAAGGCGGGCGTCACCGCACCGAAAACCTGGGAAGAATTCGCCAGCACCACTGGCCCGGCGTTGAAAGAGGCGGGCTATATCCCGCTCAGCCAGTCTCATCTGCCCTGGATTTTCACCGAGAACTTCCACTCGCGTCATGATCTGCCTTTTGCCTCGAACAACAATGGCTATGACGGCGCGGATACCGAGATTCTGGTGAATAACGACGCCATCAAGGCCCATTTCAGCGCGCTGAAAGACTGGAAAGATCAGGGTCTGTTCGAATGGTACGGCACCGGCTGGGGCGACAACGCCAAGCCATTTGAGGAAGGCAAGGTCGCCATGTGGCTGGGCTCGTCCGGTTCGTTCGGCGGTCTGGTTCAGAAGGTCGACTTCCCGTTCTCGGCCACCATGCTGCCCTATTGGGAAGGCGTGACTGCCGAGCCCAAGCAGACCTTTATCGGTGGCGCGGCGCTGTTCGCAATGTCGGGCAAGTCGGATGAGGAAAACAAGGCCACCGCCGAGTTCTTCAGCTTCCTGACCTCGCCCGAGGTGCAGTATGGCTGGCACAAGGAAACCGGCTATGTGCCGATCACCGAAGCCGCTTATGAAGTTGCAAAGGAAGACGGGCACTATAACGAGTTTCCTGCGGCTGAAGTTGGCATCCAGCAGCTCTCGCTGCCTGCGGGTGACAACACCAAGGGCTATCGCATGGGCTTCTACGTGCAGATCCGTGACGTGATGAACCGTGAATATGGTCGCATCCTGACCGGCGAAACCGATGTGGAAACCGCGTTTGCAAATATCGAGGCCGAGTCCAACAAACTTTTGGAACGCTTCGCCAAGACGCAGAACTGACGCGCTTTTGACTCAGATACGACCAACGGCCACGTCCATGTGGCCGTTGGCGCAATTCAAAGGAATACGCCCGTGAAGCGAGCCGGTTTCACCAACCCGTGGCTGCCCATCCTGCTGCTGGTGCCACAGCTTTCCATTATCGTCGTGTTTTTCTACTGGCCCGCCGCCTGGGCGATACAGTCCTCGTTCTACCTGCAGGACCCGTTTGGCTTCGGCTCGACTTTTGTGGGTGCCGAAAACTATACCGACATCGCGCAGTCGATCGAGTACCGCAAGGTGGCTTGGTTTACGGTGTACTTCACAGCCATCGTGACCTTCCTGTCGCTATCGATCGCGCTGCTGCTTGCGGTGAAGGCCGACAATGTGCTGCGCGGGGCTAAGACCTACCGGACGCTGCTTATGTGGGTCTATGCCATCGCGCCGCCCGTGGCCGGGTTCCTGGGCATCATGTTCTTCGATCAGAGCCACGGCCCACTGACCCGCTTCTTTGGTTTTTTCGGGTGGGATTTCAAACTGGGCGTGGACTATTTCGACACCGCGACTGCGATGATCATCGTCGCAGTTTGGAAACAGATCCCGGTCAATTTCATCTTCTTCCTGTCCGGTTTGCAGTCGATCCCGCGTTCGGTGCGCGAGGCGGCGTTGATCGACAACAATTCCGGCTTCCGGCGCTTCTGGGACGTGACTTTTCCGCTGCTGGCGCCGACCGCATTCTTCCTGCTGATCATCAACATCACCTATGCGATGTTCGACACCTTTGGCATCATCGACACAATGATGAAGGGCGAACCCGGCGCAAACCCGATGACATTGGTCTACAAGGTCTATCTGGACGGGTTCCGGGGCAATGACCTGGGCGGTTCTTCGGCACAATCCGTGGTCCTGATGGTGCTGGTTCTTGTTCTGACAATCTTCCAGTTCCGCCTGATCGAGCGGCGCATTCATTATACGTGAGGCAAGACATGGCTGATCTGACACAGACCCAAATTGCCCAACCAACGCCCTCGCGGCTACGGTTCAAGTGGAACACGATTTTCGACCATCTGATCCTGATCGCGGGGTCGCTGCTGATGCTGATGCCGTTGGTTTATGCCTTCATCACCGCCAGTTACGATCCGGTGACCATCCACCGTGAAGGGCTGGCGTTGACCTTTGGCGATGAGCTGGGCAGCAATTTCGAAAAGGCGCTGTTTGAAAAGGGTGGCTTCACCAAAACCGTCGATGGCATGGTGATGCTGAAAAACTCCTTCATCCTTGGCATCGGCTTCGCCGTCGGCAAGATCATCATCTCGATGATGGCGGCTTATGCGATCGTCTATTTCCGCCTGCGCTTTGCGACCTTCGCCTTCTGGATCATCTTCACCACGCTGCTCTTGCCGCTCGAAGTACGCATTCTACCCTCCTACGAGGCGATTCAGCGGCTGGGCATGGCCAACACCTATAGCGGGCTGATCGTACCGCTTATCGCGTCGGCAACCGGCACGTTCTTCTTCCGCCAGTTCTTCCGCGCAGTGCCCGAAGAACTGGTCGAGGCAGCGCGCATCGACGGGGCGGGACCGGTGAAGTTCTTCATCGACATTCTGGTGCCGCTATCGCGGACGATGATTGCCGCGATTTTCATCATCATGTTCGTCTTTGGCTGGAACCAGTATCTGTGGCCGACGTTGATCACCACTGATGAATCGCTCTTCACGCTGGTGCGCGGGATCAAACAGATCGTTCTGACCTATTCTGACGCGGCGATCCCCGAACACGGGCAGGCGCTGGCGCTGGCGATCGTCGCCATGTTGCCACCGGTGCTGATCGTGATCTTCTTCCAGAGCTGGTTCGTCAAGGGCCTCACGGAATCTGACAAATAAGGAATACGCATATGGCCCAGGTTGCACTTGAGGGCATTCACAAAGTCTATCCGAACGGGTTCGAGGCCGTTCAAACCTGCAGTTTCGTCATTCAGGATGGCGAGTTCGTGGTGCTAGTCGGCCCGTCAGGTTGCGGCAAGTCTACCCTGCTGCGGATGATCGCGGGGCTTGAGGATATCACCGAAGGGACGCTCCGGATCGGGGACCGGGTGGTCAATGATGTCGATCCGGCCGACCGCAATATCGCGATGGTGTTCCAGAACTACGCGCTTTATCCGCATATGACCGTGGCCAAGAATATGGGCTACGGGCTCAAGAACCGGGGGATTTCTAAGACCGAAATCGACGCCAAGGTTCAGGAAGCGGCAAAGATGCTGAACCTCACCGACTATCTCGACCGGCGGCCCAGTCAGTTGTCAGGCGGGCAGCGGCAGCGGGTGGCGATGGGCCGCGCCATCGTGCGCCAGCCCGATCTGTTCCTGTTTGACGAGCCGCTGTCCAATCTGGATGCCAAGCTGCGCAACCAGATGCGGATCGAGGTGCGCGCCCTGCAGCGCCGCCTGGGCACCACCGCCGTCTACGTGACCCATGATCAGGTCGAGGCGATGACCATGGCCGACCGGATCATCGTGCTGAACGGGGGCCGGATCGAACAGATTGGGACGCCCAAGGAAATCTACAGCACCCCGGCCTCCACCTTCGTGGCCAGTTTCATGGGCGCGCCGCCGATGAACGTGCTGAACGCCACGGTCAGCAGCGACAAGCATGTAACACTAGATGAAGGGCTGGAACTGCCGGTGGCCGCGCCTGCGGCCTCTTCGGGGCCGATCCTGGTGGGCATCCGCCCCGAGGATCTGACACTAGGCGAAGGCACCACACCCTTCGACGTACAGATCGTCGAAGAGCTGGGCGCGCAGCGCCTGTTGCATGGCACGCTGGGCGGGCAGGCGTTTTCGGTCAGCGTCAACAAGGATCACGAGGCCGGAACCGGCACCATCCCGGTGAGCATCACCCCCGGCGCCGTGCATTTCTTTTCACGCGAGGACGGGTTCCGCATCTGAGCGGAGCCCGGCGACCCTCAGGCCGAGGCGGGCTGCGCCTGCGGCGCGGGTTTTGCGACGATATAGCTGACCAGCGCCGACAGGATGCTGAACCCGACGATCATCACCAGCGCCCAGACGGTTTCGTGCATATGCGCGATTGCCGCCAGCGCAGCCGAGACACCGATTGAGGTCAAACGGCTCAGGCTGCGCGACACGGCCACACCACGCACCCTTTCCTCTTTTGGCGCGAGGTCCATGTAATAAAGGCCTCGCACCGTGACCAGCCCGTTCACCGCCACGGTGATGACAAACATGGCCACCGCATGCAGGTGGACATTGTGGTCGAGATGCAGGAAATGCGCCCCCACCAGGATCGCTCCGGTTACTGCCACCATCAAGCAACTTGTCACCATGACCGTGCGATGCGACCGGTTGTTCAGCATACGCCAGAGCGGGCCGGAGACCACAGCGCCCGCCGCTGTTGAAACGATCAAAGCGGTCAGACCTTTGTCTGAATGCTTGTGGGTCTCGGCTGAGATCAGCGCAAAGAAAGGCACTGACATGATGGTCACCACATAAAGCAGGCGGATGCCGATATATTTGCGGAACCAGGGGTGTTTGAGCATCTCATAAGCGTTGAGGATATAGTCCTTCAGCGCGGTGACAGGAGAGCGGATCGGCGCGGTATCTCGTTTGAGTCTGGTCCCAGTATCGCGGACCGCCAGTGTCACGAAACCGGCCAACATGAAGCACAGGATCGCGATGGTGATGACGATGGAATGTCGATGCAGCGGCGGGAGTTCCTTGGTGGTTTCATGGGCGATCAGGGTCAGGATAATGGCTATGATCCCGCCAAGGGCCAGTTGCGCATATTTCATCCGCATTCGGGATTTGGACTGCAGGTTGTCGCCGATGAAATCCGTCAGCAACAGGGTTTGGCTTTCGTCGATCAAGCCCAGAACAAAGATCACGACCGCAAAAGTCACCATGATCACCGGAGTAGAGCCCAGCAGCGCGGCGGCGATGGCAAGGATGAAACAAACTCCGAGGGCGATATCGGTCAGCGACAGCACCAGTTTGCGATTCTTGATGCGCGAGATCGGGTCGAACAGGAAAATATCGGCAATCGTGCCCGCCATCTGACGGATGGTCACCATCGCACCGACAAACAAAACCGGAAGATCCAGCGCAACTGCCAGAAACGTCAGCACGATCGAGGGGCTGGCCATGGTCCAGGCCGCCTGCGCCACCGTGCTCTGGCCTGTCATGATCGGGAAGTTGCGTTTTTCAACCTGTGCCTGATCGTTTGTCATACATAACCGCCTGTGGATGCTTTCTCTCTGCGGGGCATGATCTAACAGTCTTGCCGGTGCAACAGAAGGGCTGCCGCTTAATTCCGATTATCTTGTGGCTGAATCTGCCTTCATAAAAGGCGGTTCGGGTCTCTTTCCGGAAAATGAAAAAATATCCTGTATATGAATTAAAATTCATTGCGCCGAATCGTCGTGCCTTCTAGGAATGCCAGTCATAATGGAGTCCACGGGCCAACAGTGAGGACATTATGACAGTGATTGCAACGCGGCAGGGCTGCATCTGACATGGCAGCCAGCGACACCGCACCCCCAGCCATCGAGCTTCGTGGGATTTCCAAAGCGTTTGGCCCGGTTCAGGCCAACAAAGATATCTCGATCTCGGTCCGCCCCGGGTCGATCCACGGGATCATCGGCGAAAACGGCGCCGGAAAATCCACGCTGATGAGCATCCTTTATGGGTTCTACAAGGCCGATAAGGGCGAAGTCTGGATCAACGGCACCAAGACCGACATCCCCGACAGCCAGGCCGCTATCGCCGCTGGCATCGGCATGGTGTTCCAGCATTTCAAGTTGGTCGAGAACTTCACCGTCCTGGAAAACATCGTTCTTGGGGCCGAGGATGGCGGGTTGCTGCAACCCTCGCTGGCCAAGGCGCGCGGTGAGCTTGAGCATCTGGCCAAGGAATATGAGCTGAATGTCGATCCCGATGCGGTCACCGAAAACCTCAGCGTTGGCCACCAGCAGCGTGTGGAGATCCTCAAGGCGCTCTACCGGCAGGCGCAGATCCTGATCCTGGATGAGCCCACCGGCGTGCTGACGCCGTCGGAGGCCGATCAGCTGTTCCGTATTCTCGATCGGCTGCGGTCCGAGGGCAAAACCATCATCTTGATCACGCATAAACTGCGTGAGATCATGGAATATACAGACACGGTCAGCGTGATGCGGCGTGGCGAGATGACAGCCACCGTCACGACCTCGGAAACCAATCCTGAACATCTGGCCGAGCTGATGGTGGGCCGCAAGGTTCTGCTGCGGGTCGACAAGACGCCCGCTAAGCCGGGCAAACCCATCCTTGAGGTCGAAAAGCTGCGCGTTGTGGATGGCAGTGGTGTCGAGCGCGTCAAAGGCATCGACCTGACCGTGCGCGCCGGAGAGATCGTGGGGATCGCCGGGGTTGCGGGCAACGGCCAATCCGAACTGCTAGAGGTTCTGGGCGGCATGCGTCCGGGCGAAGGCACCGTGCGACTGAATGGCAAAGAGCTGCCGCTGACGGGTTCGGGCTCTGACGGGCGGGCCCGGCGGACCGAACATATCGCCCATGTGCCCGAGGACCGCCACCGCGAGGCACTGATCATGAATTTCAGCGCCTGGGAAAACTCTGTCTTCGGCTATCACCATGACGCGCGCTGGACCTCCGGACCGTTCATGAAAAACGCCGCCATTCTCGAAGAGGCTCACCAGATGATGGGGCGTTTCGACGTGCGTCCGCCCAATCCGCGCCTTGCCGCCAAGAGCTTTTCGGGCGGCAACCAGCAGAAAATCGTGCTGGCCCGCGAGATCGAGCGCAACCCGGACCTGCTGATGATCGGCCAGCCAACCCGCGGGGTCGATATCGGCGCGATCGAGTTCATTCACCAGCAGATCGTGGCACTGCGCGATCAGGGCAAGGCGATCCTGCTGGTCAGTGTCGAACTGGAAGAGATTCTGTCGCTGGCCGACCGGGTCGCGGTGATGTTTGACGGCCATATCATGGGCGAGCGCGACGCCGCTGCCACCGATGAACGCGAACTGGGCCTGCTGATGGCGGGCGTCACAGGGGAGGACGCCGCATGAGAACCTTGCCACATTGGGCCGATGTCGTCCTGATCCCGCTGATCAGCCTGCTTCTGGCGGGTTTCCTGTCGGCGCTGGTCGTGCTGGCTATCGGGGAAAACCCTTGGGCCGCCTTCAAGCTGATGGTCGAAGGTTCACTGATGCGCTCGGCTGGCTGGGGCTATACGCTCTATTACGCCACCAATTTTATCTTCACCGGGCTAGCGGTGGCCGTCGCCTTTCACGCGCGGCTGTTCAATATCGGCGGAGAGGGGCAAGCGATTGTCGCAGGCCTTGGCGTGGCGCTGGTCTGCCTCTATATCCCGTGGCCGCATTGGTCGATCGCTTTGATCGGGGCAACAGTGGCGGCGGGGTTGTTCGGCGCGCTCTGGGCCTTTATCCCGGCCTATCTGCAGGCCGAACGCGGCAGCCATATCGTGATCACCACTATCATGTTCAACTTCATCGCCGCAGCTCTGCTGAACTACGTGCTGGTCAACCTGCTGCGCCCGGCAGGTGCGATGGACCCGGCCTCGGCCTCCTTCCCCGAGGCGACGCATCTGCCCACGTTCCAGTCTATGTTCTCGACAGCCGAGACGCCGCTGTTCCGCGGGGCACCAGCAAATGTGACCTTCTTTCTGGCGCTCATCGCCTGCGTGCTGGTCTGGTTGCTGATCTGGCGCACCAAGCTGGGCTATGAGATCCGCAGTTTTGGGCAGTCGGAAACGGCGGCGAATTATGCCGGCATCCACCCCAAGCGCACCATCGTGATCGCCATGCTGATCTCTGGCGCACTGGCGGGGATGATGTCGATCAACACCACCATGGGCGAGGCGGAACGGCTGGTCCTGAACTCGGTCGAGGGCGCGGGTTTCATCGGAATCGCCGTGGCGCTGATGGGCCGCAACCACCCGTTCGGGGTGTTGCTGGCGGCGCTTCTCTTCGGGTTTCTCTATCAGGGCGGGGCGGAGCTGGCGCTTTGGACGGACATCCCGCGCGAGCTGATTGTGGTGATCCAAGCCCTGGTGATCATGTTCACCGGAGCCTTGGATAACATGGTCCGAATGCCGCTTGAATCGCTCTTTGCCATGATGCGCCGGAGGAACTCATAATGGATTTCCTCGACATTCTTCAGGTGCTCGACTCCTCCGTCCGTCTCGCCACGCCGTTGCTGCTGGCCTGTCTGGCCGGTCTGTTCTCGGAACGCGCAGGCGTCATTGATATCGGCCTTGAGGGCAAGATGCTGGTCGCGGCCTTCTTTTCGGCGGCCATCGCCTATATGTCCGGCTCGGTCTGGGTCGGGCTGCTGGCGGGCATCGCCGCGTCGGTGGCCTTGTCGCTGATCCACGGGCTGGCCTCGATCACCTTCCGGGGCAATCAGCTGATCTCGGGTGTGGCGATCAATTTCCTGGCGGCTGGCATGACTGTGCTGGTGGCCCAGCACTGGTTCGAGCAGGGCGGTCGTACCCCCTCGCTGACCGGGGCAGGGCGATTTGAATCGGTGACGCTGCCGCTGTCTGAGACGTTGAAGAATGTGCCTATCCTTGGCCCGATCTATCACGAGCTGATCTCGGGCCAGTTCCTGCTGGTCTATATCGCTGTGCTGATCGTGCCGCTGACTTGGTGGGTTCTCTACCGCACCCGCTTCGGCCTGCGCCTGCGCGCGGTGGGCGAAAACCCCGCAGCGGTGGATACCGCCGGTATATCGGTCACCCGCTTGCGCTATATGGCGGTGATCATCTGCGGCGTGCTCTGCGGGCTGGCGGGGGCCTATCTGGCGACCGCGCTGCAGGCGGGCTTCGTCAAGGACATGACCGCCGGGCGCGGCTTTATCGCGTTGGCTGCGCTGATCTTTGCCAAGTGGAAGCCCTGGCCCGCCATGTGGACCTGCCTGCTGTTCGGCGTGCTGCAGGCCGTGGCGCTGCGCTACCAGAATATCGAGATCGGCAGTTTCGTGATCCCGGTCCAGTTCATGGACGCGCTGCCCTATATCCTGACCGTGGTGATCCTGGCGGGCCTCGTGGGCCGCGCCGTGCCGCCGCTGGCCGGTGGCGAACCCTACACCAAAGAGCGCTGACCCCTCGGGGTCCGCCTCTGACTGTTGAGTCATGACATGAAAAAGAGCACCGACAATCTGCGATACCTGTCGACCAAGACGGCATGGATGTCCTTTGTCGCGGGCCAGACGCAGTCGCAGATCGCCCGCGAGCTTGAGATGTCGCAATCCAAGGTGCACCGCTTGATCAACCATGCGCTGGAACAGGGCTATGTCACCATCCGAATTGAGGGCGGGTCAGAAGAACTGCTAACCCTCGAACACCGACTGAAACAGACCTTTGGCCTGACCCGCTGTACCGTGGCCTCGGCAGGTATGTCGGGTCGGGACGATGACGAGGCGCTTTTGCAAAGCGTTGGCGAAGCCGCTGGGCAGTACCTAGTACAGCTCTTGGAGAAAAAGGCGATTGCCCAGATCGGCGTTGGCATGGGCGAAACCATGACTTCCGCCGTGGGCGCCATGCCGGAACTGGATCGGGGCGATCTTAAGATCGTGTCCATCACCGGAAGCCTGCTGCGCAAACTTTCCGCCAACCCGCTGGATGTGGTGATGCGGATGCAGCGAAAAACGGGCGGCGAGGCCTATTTCCTGCCGGTACCTTACCTCGCCAACTCGGTCGAGGAACGCGAGAGCTTCCAGTCTTATCAGAGTGTGCAGGAATTGATGGATCTGGCCCGCAAATCCGACATCTTCGTGGTGGGCATCGGCTCGATCGACGCCGAAAGCAATCTGGCCCGCACGCAGGGCATCAGTGACCGGGAATTGCAGGACCTGCGCGATGCGGGCGTGGTGGGCGATATCGCGGGCAGCTTCTATGACATTCATGGCCGCATCGTGGAAACCGAACTGGGGCGCAAGACCGTGGGTATGCGCGGCGAGGAACTGGCCGGTCGCCGTGTCCTCGGCATGGCCGCTGGTCTGCGCAAGACGCAAGCGGTGCTGGGCCTGCTGCGCGCTAGGCTGGCGAGCGAGATCGTGCTGGACGAACACCTCGCGCGTGCAGTGCTGTCCGAGGCCCCCGTCAATTTCGGAGGTGCCGCATGACCCGCGCTTTGCTCGTGGTGATGGATTCCGTCGGCATCGGCGGCGCGCCAGATGCAGCGGCCTTTGGCGATGAAGGGTCCAATACGGTGGGTCATATCCTCGATGCGCGCGGTGCTATGGGGCTGGCCTTACCAAACTTGGCTGAACTCGGGTTGTTTCAGGCGCTGGCGCATTCCAGCGAAAGAGCGTGGGATGACGCGCAGCCGCGTCCGAACGCAACCTGGGCCGTGGGTCGCGAGGTGGGGCGGGGCAAGGATACACCGTCGGGTCATTGGGAGATTACTGGTTTACCGGTCATGACCCCGCCGCAGGTCTTTGAAGCGCTGGAAAGTTCCTTCCCGACGGAGTTGCTAAACGCGTTGATCTCAAAAGGCGATCTACCCGGCATTCTCGGTGACAAACATGCTTCTGGCGTGCCGGTCATACGCGAGCTGGGCGAAGAACATATGCGGACCGGCAAGCCCATCGTCTACACCTCTGCCGATTCCGTCCTGCAGATCGCCGCGCATGAGGAGAGCTTCGGCCTCGACCAACTCTACGATCTCTGCCGCATTGCGCGCGAGATTTGCGATGGGTACCGCGTTGGCCGAATCATCGCGCGGCCTTTCGTCGGCACCGCTCGGGATGATTTCGAACGCACCGGCAACCGGCGCGATTTCACCATGCCGCCCCCCGAGGATACGATCCTTGACACAATGACCGCCGCCGGACGGCAGGTCATGGCCATGGGCAAAATCAGCGACATCTATGCCGGGCGCGGCATCAGCGAGACCCGCAAGACCCATGGCAACATGCCGCTCTTCGACCTGACGCTCGACGCCTTGGATGAGCTGCAGGAAGGCGGGCTGCTCTTCGCCAATTTCGTCGATTTCGACACCGAGTTTGGCCATGCCCGCGACCCGCTGGGCTATGCCAAGGCGCTGGAGGAGTTCGACGAGCGCCTACCCGAGTTGTTCGCTAAAATGGCCCCCGAAGACCTGCTCGTCATCACCGCCGATCATGGCAACGACCCCACCTGGTCCGGCACTGATCACACAAGAGAACAGGTGCCGATCCTGATCAAATCCGAAACGCTAGACCCGGCTGGACTGGGCATCCGCCCCTTCGCCGATATCGGCGCAACCATCGCCGACTATCTTGGCGTGCCCGGCACCGCTCACGGCACCAGCGTCCTGCCCCTGCTAGGAGAGAAACAGTGACTGTTTCCACAAAAGACATCACCCAAACGGCGGATCAACTCCCCGTTGCCGCCCATCCAGCGCGGTTCCCGCGTAACCCTGGTATCCCGCTGGACCTCGACTGGGTGTCCTCGGTGCAGATCAACACGTCAGCAGTGGAACGCCGCGCCAGCAGCCTCGGCGCACGCCGCAGCGTCAAGAAAGAGTATCAGGCCGCCTGGCTGCTCAGGGCGATCACTCTGATGGACCTGACCACGCTCAATGGCGACGACACGCGCGGCAAAGTGCGTCGCCTCTGCGCCAAGGCCAAACGCCCGGTCCGCCGCGACCTGATCGAGGCGTTGGGCGCCGAAGACCTGAACATCACCACCGGTGCGGTCTGCGTCTATCACGAGATGATCGGCACGGCGGTTGAGGCGCTGGAGGGCAGCGGCATCCCCGTCGCCGCCGTCTCCACCGGGTTCCCCGACGCGCTCAGCCCCTTCCATCTGCGGGTGCAGGAGATTGAAGAGTCGGTCAAGGCCGGTGCCTCGGAAATCGACATCGTGATCTCGCGCCGCCACGTGCTGACCGGCGATTGGCAGGCGCTATATGACGAGATGCGCGCCTATCGCGAGGCCTGCGGCGAGGCGCATGTGAAGGCGATCATCTCGACCGGCAACTTGGGCACCCTGCGCAATGTCGCGCGCGCCAGCCACGTCTGTATGATGGCCGGGGCCGATTTCATCAAGACCTCCACCGGCAAGGAAAGCGTGAACGCAACCCTCCCTGTCAGCCTGACCATGGTCCGCACCACCCGCGAATACGAGGCGCGCACCGGTTACAAGATCGGGTTCAAGCCGGCAGGCGGCATTTCCAAGGCCAAGGATGCGCTCACCTATATGTCGCTGATGAAGGAAGAGCGCGGCAATGACTGGTTGGAGCCTGACCTCTTCCGTTTCGGTGCCTCCAGCCTTCTGGGCGATATCGAACGCCAACTCGAACATTTCGTAACGGGCCGCTACTCGGCCACGTTCCGTCACGGCATAAGCTAGGATCACCTCCATGACAGTTTCAGAGATCTTTAAGACCATGGATTACGGCACCGCCCCCGAAAGCGTGTCCGAGGCGGATGCCTGGCTCGACCGCCACGATCGCAAATTCGGACTGTTCATCGGCGGGGCGTTCACCAAACCCGGCAAGGATCGTTTCGACAGCATGAACCCGGCCAATGGCGAAGTGCTGGCCTCGCTGACCGAAGCGAGCGCCAAGGACGTGGACGCCGCTGTCAAAGCGGCATCGAAAACCCAGAAAGCCTGGGCCGCACTGGGCGGAGCAGGGCGCGCGCGGCACCTTTACGCACTGGCGCGGCTGATCCAGAAACACGCGCGTTTGTTTGCCGTGCTGGAAAGCCTCGACAACGGCAAGCCGATCCGCGAAAGCCGCGACGCCGATATCCCGCTGTCCGCGCGCCATTTCTACCATCACGCGGGCTGGGCACAGTTGATGGAACGCGAAATGGCGGACTATGAGCCCATCGGTGTTGCTGGGCAAGTGATCCCGTGGAACTTCCCCTTCCTGATGCTGGCGTGGAAGATCGCGCCCGCGCTTGCGATGGGCAATACGGTGGTTCTGAAGCCCGCTGAATACACCTCACTGACCGCGCTGCTCTTTGCCGATATCTGTATCGAGGCGGGGCTGCCCGAAGGTGTCGTCAACATCATCACCGGGCATGGACCCGTCGGGGCGATGATCGCTGAACATGCGGATGTGTCCAAGGTTGCCTTCACCGGCTCCACCCGCGTAGGGCGCATCCTGCGTGAACAGACGGCGGGCACTGGCAAGAAGCTGACGCTGGAACTGGGCGGCAAATCCCCCTTCATCGTTTTCGACGACGCCGATATCGACAGCGCGATTGAGGGCATCGTCGATGCGATCTGGTTCAATCAGGGGCAGGTCTGCTGCGCCGGTTCGCGCCTGCTAGTGCAGGAGAGCATCGCCGAGACCTTCCACGAGCGCCTCAGGCAGCGGATGCAAACCCTGCGTGTGGGCGACCCGCTAGACAAGTCGATCGACCTCGGCTGCATCGTCGATCCGGTACAGCATCAGCGCATCACGCAGTTGGTGGAACAGGGCGTTGATGAGGGTGCGACTGCGTTTCGCGGTGAAACCTCGCTGCCTGAGAACGGCTGCTACTACCCGCCGACCTTGCTGACGGGGGTCGAGGCCGGGGACACGCTGGCGCAGGAGGAGATCTTTGGTCCCGTGTTGGTCTCGATGAGTTTCCGCACGCCCGCCGAGGCGGTGCAGCTTGCCAATAACAGCCGCTATGGGCTGGCGGCGAGTGTGTGGACCGAGAATATCAACCTCGCGCTCGGCATTGCGCCGCAGATCAAGGCGGGGGTCATCTGGATCAACTGCACCAACCAGTTCGACGCCGCAGCCGGCTTTGGTGGCTATCGCGAAAGCGGGTTCGGGCGTGAAGGCGGGCGCGAGGGGCTTTTTGAATACGTCAAGCCAAGCTACTTGAAAGCACTCAAGGATATTGCTCCAGTCAAGGTCCATGCGCTCACCGAGGGTGGGGGCGAGGGCATCGACCGCACCGCCAAGATGTATATCGGCGGCAAACAGGCAAGGCCCGATAGCGGCTATAGCCAGCCCATCGCCACGCCCAAGGGCAAGCTGATCAGCCATGTGGGCAGCGGCAACCGCAAGGATATCCGCAACGCGGTCGAGGCCGCAACGGCCGCCTCGGGCAGCTGGGCCAAGGCCTCAGGCCACAACAAGGCGCAGATCCTCTACTATATCGGCGAAAACCTTGCCGCACGGGCGGGTGAATTCGAAAATCGTGTGCGCGAGATGACGGGGGCCTCTTCAAAGGCGGCCGCAAGCGAGGTCGAGGCGGCGATCAACCGGTTCTTCACCTATGCCGCCTGGGCCGACAAATATGACGGGCAGGTGCATTCGGTGCCCCTGCGCGGGGTGACCGTCGCCATGAAGGAACCTGTGGGCGTCATGGGCATTGCCTGCCCCGAAGAGGCCCCTTTGCTGGGCTTCGTCTCGCTTGTCGCACCGACGATTGCCATGGGTAACGCGGTGGTTGCGGTCCCGTCAGAGGCGCACCCGCTCTCGGCGACCGATCTCTATCAGGTCTTCGACACCTCCGACCTGCCGGGCGGAGTGGTGAATATTGTCACCGGTCCGAAGGACGACCTGGCCAAGACGCTCGCCGATCACTATGGTGTCGACGGGGTCTGGTATCATGGCACGCAGGACGGCTCGGCCATGGTCGAACGCGCGGCGGCGGCAAACCTGAAACGCACCTGGGTAAATTACGGCAAGGCTATCGACTGGACCGATCCTGCGCAGAGTGAAGGCGAAGAATATCTGCGCCATGCGACCGAGGTGAAGAACGTCTGGATACCCTACGGCGAATGAGCACGCGGGAGCCCTTCGGAACCCTGCCCGACGGCAGTCAGGTTCAGCGCCTCACCATCGCGCGCGACGGTCTGCAGGCACATGTGCTGACCTATGGGGCCACCCTGCAGGATTTGCGTCTGGACGGGGTGGCGCATCCGCTGGTACTGGGCTGGCCTGCGCTGGAGGATTACCTGCAAAGCCGCGGCTATTTCGGTGCAGTCGTGGGTCGCTTCGCCAACCGGATCGCGCTGGGGCGGTTTCAGGCGGGCGGGCGTTGGTATCAGGCGGACCGGAACTTCCGGGGTCGCCACACGTTGCATGGGGGCAGCCAGGGCAGCGACCGCATGCTCTGGACCCTGAAGGCGCAGAACGATGATGGGATGACGCTGAGCCTTGAGATGCCGGATGGCCATATGGGCTTTCCCGGCACTCTGGGCGTCGAGGTGACCTATGCGATCCGGCTAGGCCCAGTTCTGGAGATCACCATTGAGGCGCGCAGCGATCAGGAGACGCCCTGCAATTTCGCGCCGCATAACTACTTCGTGCTCGATGACAGCGGCAGCATTTGCAGCCATGAGATGACACTTGCGGCAGAGCACTATCTGCCGGTGGATGACGACTTGATCCCCACGGGCGAACAGCGCCCGGTGGCGGGGACGGATTTCGATTTCCGGGACCCGCGCGCGCTCGGTGATTTTCCCTTGGACCACAATTTCTGCCTCGCATCACAACGGGTCGCGCTGCGCGAGGTCGGGCGGCTGATCTCACGTAGGAGCGGGCTGGCCATGGGCATCGCCACCACCGAGCCGGGGCTGCAAATCTACACCAACAGCCAGTTCGACGAGCCGGATCGCCAAGGCCTGCTGGGTCAGCCATATGACCGCTACAGCGGCGTCGCGCTTGAGCCACAGCTCTGGCCCGATGCAATGAACCAGAACGGGTTTCCGGCGGCCATACTGGTGCCCGGCGCGATCCATCGCAGTCAATCGCAGTTCCGATTTCAGCACTTTATCTGACCTTTGAGGCACCTCTGTGAGTGTAGGCTTGACATTTCTCCACATATTAATTAACATGATAATTAATATGTGGGAGAGAGCCGGTCATGCCGCACCTGTCGATTGAGTATTCGGCAAATCTGGAGGATCGCGTCGATATCTCGGCGCTCTGCGCCTGTCTGCGACAGGCCGCTGCCGACATCGAAGCGTTTCCCTTGGCCGGATTGCGAGTGCGGGCGCTGCGTGCTGATCACTATGCCATTGCTGATGGTGACCCCAAGCACGGCTTTGTCGACATCTCGGTCCGTTTGCGGGCCGGTCGCCCAATGGAGATACGCAAGGCGGCGGCAGATGTGCTGTTCCGCGCGGCCGAGGAATTTCTCAGGCCCTACATGGCGCAGCATTCGCTGGCCTTGTCGTTGGAGATGCGGGACATTGACCCCGAACTCTCGCCCAAGACGGGCACGATCCGGGAGTATCTGGGGGGACAATCATGAATGCGCTTGAGCAGAAAATCGAAAAACTGAACGGTTTTCTGGCGCGGTTTCGCGAAGGTAGCATCCGGCACCGCATTGCCGGACAAGACCGGAGTGGATCGGCTGGCAAGTTCACGACGATCTCCCCGGTGGACAAGAGCGTGATCTGCGATGTGGCGCGCGGTGATGCCGCTGATATCGACGCGGCGGCCCAGGCGGCGGCGGGGGCTTTTGCGGATTGGCGCGACACGCCCGTGAGTGAGCGGCGCAAGATTCTGCTCAACGTGGCGGCGGGCATCGAGGCGCGCGCCGAAGAGATTGCGCTGTGTGAGTGTTGGGATACCGGTCAGGCGTTGCGATTCATGTCCAAGGCGGCGCTGCGCGGGGCGGAGAATTTTCGCTATTTCGCCGATCAGGTGGTGCAGGCCCGCGATGGCCAGCATCTGAAATCACCGACGCTGATGAATGTCACGACCCGCGTACCGATCGGCCCGGTCGGGGTGATCACGCCGTGGAACACGCCCTTCATGCTGAGCACGTGGAAGATTGCTCCGGCGCTGGCAGCAGGTTGCACGGTGGTGCACAAACCGGCCGAGGCTTCACCCTTGACCGCGCGCCTGCTGGTCGAAATCGCCGAAGAGGCGGGGCTGCCGCCGGGTGTTTTGAACATGGTGAATGGGTTTGGCGAGGATGCGGGCCGCGCGTTGTGTGAGCATCCCATGATCCGCGCGATTGCCTTTGTGGGTGAAAGCCGGACAGGTTCTCTTATCACCAAACAGGGAGCCGATACGCTCAAGCGTAACCATCTGGAACTCGGCGGCAAGAACCCGGTGATCGTGTTTGACGACGCTGATCTGGAGCGCGCGCTGGATGCGGTGATCTTCATGATCTATTCGATCAATGGCGAGCGCTGCACCTCGTCCTCGCGGCTGTTGGTCCAGGACACCATTCGCGAGGAATTCGAGGCCAGGCTGATCGAACGGGTGAACCGGATCAAGGTTGGCCATCCGCTGGACCCCGAGACCGAGATCGGGCCGCTGATCAGCGAGGAGCATTTCAACAAGGTCACCTCCTATTTCGATATCGCGCGGCAGGATGGCGCAACCATTGCTGCCGGGGGTGAGACAGTAGGGGGCGAAGGCTATTTCGTCCGGCCCACGCTGTTCACCGGCGCGCGCAACGATATGCGGATCGCGCGGGAGGAAATCTTTGGCCCGGTCCTGACCTCGATCCCGTTTGCCACTGAGGAGGAGGCGCTCGCCCTTGCCAATGACACGCCCTACGGGCTGACGGGTTATGTCTGGACAAACGATCTGACCCGCGCCCTGCGCTTTACCGACCGGCTGGAGGCCGGGATGATCTGGGTGAACTCGGAGAATGTGCGCCACCTGCCAACGCCCTTTGGCGGCGTGAAATCCAGTGGCATTGGCCGCGATGGCGGCGACTGGTCGTTCGAGTTTTATATGGAACAGAAACATATCGGTTTCGCCACCGGGACGCATAAAATCCCCCGTCTGGGCGCATAGAGGAGAGACGACATGCCGGTTCCCGCCCCCAATCTCTATCCCGCGTTCAACACCATTCGCCTCAGCCATGTGTGCCTGAATGTCAGCGATCTGGCCGCCTCGCGGGCGTTTTATGTCGATATGTTCGGGTTGCAGGTGGCAGATGAGGACGAAAGCCACATCTATCTGCGCGCGTTGGAGGAACGCGGGCATCACTCGGTGATCCTGCAGAAATCCGACCAGCCTGGCACCGTCGAGGTGATGGGCTTCAAGACCTTTGACGAAGACGATCTGGACCGCGCCGATGCCTATTTCCGCGCCAAAGGACGGCCCACGGAATGGGTGCAGCGGCCCTATCAGGGCCGCACCCTGCTGACCTCGGACAATATGGGCATCCCGCTGGAGTTTTATCACCAGATGGACCGGCTGACGCCCATTCATCAGGAATACGGGCGGTATCACGGGGTCAGGCCGCTGCGGATTGATCACTTCAACTGTTTCTCGCGCAACGTGGATGAGAGCGTGGCGTTTTACAGCGATTTCGGGTTCCGGGTGACGGAATACACCGAGGACGAGGACACCAGCCGCCTTTGGGCCGCGTGGTTGCACCGCAAGGGCGGGGTGCACGATATGGCCTTTACCAACGGGCGCGGGCCGCGCATGCATCACGTGGCCTTCTGGGTCGCCAACCCGCTGCACATCATCGACCTGCTCGATGTGATGGCGACCACCGGCTATGTGGGCAATATCGAGCGCGGGCCGGGGCGGCACGGAATTTCGAATGCGTTCTTCCTCTATATCCTCGACCCGGATGGGCATCGGATTGAGATCTACAGCTCGGATTATCAGACGGTCGATCCCGACCACGAACCGATCAAATGGGACCTGAAGGACCCGCAGCGGCAGACGCTTTGGGGCGCGCCCGCACCGCGCAGCTGGTTTGAGCATGGGACCGAATTTGTGGGTGTTCCGGTGACTGAGGCCGAGCTTGACGCCACGCCGATCATCGCGCCGTGAGGGCTGACATGGATTGGGATGAATTCGCCCATTGGGGCAAGCATATCTCGGATTGGGCCGCGGACTATCACAAGACCCTGCGCGACCGGCCCGTACGGGCACAGACCGCGCCCGGTGAGATCGCGGCGCAATTGCCTGTTGCGCCTCCGGAGAGCGGCGAGGCGATGGAGATGATCCTGGCCGATGTGGAACGCATCGTGATGCCCGGTGTCACCCATTGGCAGCATCCCCGTTTCTTCGCCTATTTCCCGGCCAATGCGGCGCCCCCGTCCATGCTGGCCGAGATGCTGGTGTCGACGCTGGCGGTGCAATGCATGCTCTGGCAGACCTCGCCCGCCGCAACAGAGGTCGAAGGGGTCATGATCGATTGGCTGCGACAGGCATTGGGACTGGCCGAAGGCTATAGCGGCGTCATTCAGGACAGCGCGTCTTCGGCAACGCTTTCAGCGGTGCTGACCATGCGCGAACGCGCCACCGGCTGGCGTGGCAATCGTGCGGGGTTGTCGGGGCAGGGACACTTGCGGATCTACTGCTCGGATCAGGTGCATTCCTCGATCGACCGAGCTTGCTGGGTGGCGGGGATCGGGCAGGACAATCTGGTCAAGATCGGCACAACCGGCCCGCGCTACGGGATCGACGTGGCGGCGCTGCGGCAGGCCATCGCCGCCGACCGCGCAGCGGGGCATATTCCAGCGGGGATCATCGCGGTGACAGGTGCGACAGGGATCGGGGCGAGCGACATTCTGGGACCGTTGCTGCAGGTGTCGCGGGACGAAGATCTCTATACCCATCTCGACGCAGCCTGGGCGGGGGCGGCGATGATCTGTCCAGAATTTCGCGAGGACTTCTGGGCAGATGTGGACGGGTTCGACAGTATCGTCTTCAACCCGCATAAATGGCTGGGCGCGCAGTTCGATTGCTCGGTGCAGTTCCTACGCGACCCGCAGGCACAGCTGAACACGCTGAAGATCGAGCCGGAATATCTCAAGACCTCCGGTGAAGCCGTGACCAACTATTCCGAATGGACCATCCCACTGGGTCGCCGCTTTCGCGCGCTGAAAATCTGGTTCCTTCTACGGTCCTACGGGGTCGAGGGTTTGCGCAGCCGTATCCGCAATCACGTCACATGGTCCGGGGAGGTTTGTGATCGCATCCGGGCGCTGGAGGGGTTCGAGATTGTGACGGAACCCATCTTGAGCCTCTTTTCCTTCCGCTGTCCCGGGGATGATCAAATGCAGCAGCGGCTGGTGGACGCGCTCAACGACGATGGGCGCATCTACCTTACCCAAGGCCTGCATGAGGGCCGCAAGATCATCCGTTTCTCGGTCGGGCAGTTCGACTGTACCCGCGAGGATGTCATGATGGCCGCGGGTGTCATCGACGAGGTCTGGAAGGAGATCGCATGAGGTTTGCCACCTATTCTGCCGGGGGCGAGACGTATTATGGCGCGGTGACTGACGACGGCCTGATCGCACTCAACCCGCTCTTCCCCGACTGGCCCAGCTTGCGCGATGTGATCGCAGCGGATGGGTTCGCCACGCTGGAGCAGGCGGCGCGGGGCAGGGTGGTGACGCATAAAAATGTCACTTACCAGATCCCTGTTCCGAGCCCGGGCAAGATCATCTGTGTCGGCGTGAACTTCCCGGACCGCAATGCCGAATACAAGGATGGCAGCGCGCAGCCAAAATACATGTCTTTGTTCCCCCGTTTTGCGTCGTCCTTTACCGGGCATGGCCAGCCCCTGATCCGCCCGCCCGAGAACCAGACGCTCGACTATGAAGGCGAGGTCGCCGTGGTGATCGGCAAAGGGGGCCGCCGGATCGCCGCCGAGAACGCCTATGACCACATCGCAGCGTTGACACTCTGCAATGAGGGCACCATCCGCGACTGGGTGCGTCACGCGAAATTCAACGTGACGCAGGGCAAGAACTGGGACCGGTCGGGCGCGATGGGCCCGTGGCTGGTGCCCTTCACCGACCCCACACAGCTGGATAAGGCACGGATCGTGACACGGGTGAACGGCGAGGTACGGCAGGAGGATACGCTCGACCGCATGATGTTTCCGATCCGTGATGAGATTGCCTATATCTCGACCTTCACCACGCTGGAACCCGGCGACATCATCGTCACCGGCACGCCCACCGGCGCGGGCGCGCGGTTCGATCCGCCGCGCTACCTGGTGCCCGGCGACGTAGTCGAAGTTGAGGTTGAGGGGATCGGCACCCTGCGCAACGGGGTGGAGGACGAGGCATGACCCCAGAAGACCACGCGCAGGCTGCCACTGACCTGCTGCGCGCTGAAGAGACCGGTCAGCAGATTGGGCTGCTGAGCCTGCGCTATCCGGATATGGCAATGGATGATGCCTATGCTGTGCAGAGCGCCTTGATGACGCACAAACTGGCGCAGGGCCGACGCGTGATCGGGTGGAAGATCGGGCTGACCTCGAAAGCGATGCAATCGGCGCTTAAGATCGACATTCCCGATAGCGGTATCCTGTTTGACGATATGGCGTTCGAGACCGGGGCGACCGTGCCGCAAGGCCGCTTTATCCAGCCCCGGATCGAGACTGAAATTGCCTTTGTGATGAAATCACCCTTGGGTGGGGATGTGACGGCGGAGGATATCCGCGCGGCAACCGATTATGTCTGCCCCGCCATCGAAATCCTCGACACGAGAATTCTGCGCGCTGACCCCGATAGCGGCCAGGCACGTAATGTGTTTGACACGATCAGCGACAACGCCGCCAATGCCGGTGTGGTGCTGGGCTCTGAACGGCATGGCATCGAAGACTTCGACCTGCGCTGGGTGGGTGCACTGACCTTCCGTGATGATGAGCTCGAAGAGACCGGGCTGGGCGCCGGCGTGCTGAACGATCCGGTGGAAAGCGTGGTCTGGCTTGCCCGCCGCATGGCGCAATATGGCCAGAAGATCGAACCGGGACAGATCATCCTGTCGGGTAGCTTCATCCGGCCCATTGAGTGCCCTCCCGGCACGCGCATCCTTGCCGATTTCGGCCCCTTCGGGTCGGTCTCGGTGAATTTCGCCTGAGGGTTCAGGGCTGCCAAGGGTGCGCGCGACCCTTCTCGACCAGACGCGCATTCAGTTGCTTCGCTTCGGATGCACCGGTTTCCAGCGCAAAAACTAAGGCGTGGGTCAGGTAAAAGCAGGCGGCATCCACGTTGCCACCTGCCTCACTTTGATCGGCGGCCTCTGTGTAAAGTCGCACCAGTGCCGCCTTGTCATCTTCGGCATGTGCCTTCAGCAAGAGTTGATCCAGCGCGGCGTCACTCACAACGTGGTCCGGCCTGCCTCGACCTGGCTGGCCACCCAATGGTGGAAGTTATGCGTGGGCCCGTCCATCACCGGCGAGAAGCGTCCGCCGTCGAACAGCACCCCGTGACGCCCTTTCTGCATGCCCTCGACAACAAAAACATCCTCTTCGAACACCCCGCGCCATTGCTGCGCATTGGCCTCGCGCAGATCGCTCAACTCGGGCGTGTCGGCATTGGATTGGGCATAGTAGAGCTCCACATGCTCGACGGTGCGCTCGCAGCCGACCGGCTCCAGCACAATCGCGAAGGTGTGGTCGCGCTGCACGCCCAACAGCACATTGGGATAGACCGCGATATATTCCGCACCTTCATCCCATTTCTCGCTGAGCCCGGCGAAATCGGGAAAGACGGCACCATCCACGCCTTTGAGCTGCCGGTAGACCAGCGTGCCCTGTCCGGAATAGGCCCCGCGTTTCTCGATGTTGTAGTGATCCTCCAGCCGGGAATAGCTGTTGAGGCCGGGATGCACCCAGGGCAGGTGGTAGCTTTCGCAGTAGTTTTCGACCGCGAGCTTCCAATTGGTGGCAACCTCAAGCTTGAAGGAGGAGGAACCGCCGCCCGCATGCAAGGGCTGATCAAACTCGGACCAACGGCTCAGCAGATCGGCATGGGCGATCTCGAAATCCGGGGCGTTGCCGTCAATATTGACGAAAATCACGTCCTTCCAGACATGGGATCGGATGCGGACCAGTCCCAACTCGTCCAGCTTCACATCCCCATGCTGGTTCTGGCCCGGCCCGCCCACATGCGGCGTGGCGCGCAGACGGCCTTTCAGGTCGTAACACCAGCTGTGATAGGGGCAGCGGATCGCGCCGGTGATCTTCTTGGGCGCGTCGACCAGGATCATGCCCCGGTGACGGCAGGTGTTCTGGAACACGCCGACTTCACCGTCCTTATCGCGCACCAAAAGCAGCGGCATACCGAGAAAATCGATAGGCTTTGCATCGCCGGTTTCCGGGATGTCCTTGCCAAATCCCACCCCTGACCAGTTCGCGAACAACACGGCGCTACGCTCTTCGGCAAAGACCTCGGAATCGGTGTAATGCGCGTTTGGCAAGCCGTTTGCGGTGTTCACCGATGTCATGACCGGTGCGAGCTGTGTCGGTTTGTTCATCTGGCGTCCTCCGCAAGTGAGTGTCGGAGCGGCATTGAATGCGGTTTGGCGGCGACTCACAACCTCAGAAAAGTTACGTTTGAGGTGAATTCAAATCATGTGAGCCCGAGCGAATTTCCCGGATGATCCAGTCGCGCAGCTGCATGGCGCTGGCCGACAGATCGGCATCGGGTTTGCCATGGATGTAGAACCGGTGCGGCGCGCGCAGCATATGCGGTGTGATCGCCACAAGGGCGCCACTGCTCAGTAGCGGTGCGATCAGGCGTTCCCATCCTAGCGCCAGCCCGGCACCATCCTGTGCGGCTTGCAGCGCTATGGCGTAATTGTTCACCCGTATGCCCGCAGTGATCGGTCCGTCATGGCCCAATTGCCGGAACCAGTCACCCCATTCGGTCCAGGTGGAATTGTCAGAGGTCATGTGGATCAGCCGCTGACTGGCCAGCGTCGCGAGGTCCGCCCCGTGAAGTGATGCGGCCAGTTCCGGCCGCGCCACCGGCACCAGCCGGTCACGATAAAGCACGGTGCGGTCCACCTCGGAATGGCGGTAGGGGCCGTACCAGATGAACAGATCAAGATCGCCCGGATTGGCAAAGGGGCGGTCCCGCACAATCTGGTTCACGTTGATATCCGGGTGCTCGCGCCAGAACCGCAGCACCGCCTGCGACAGCCACAATGTCGCCACCGCAGAAGTCGAGCCGATGGTGACCACCTTGTCCTCGGACCGCTCGCGCAGCGCCTGAAGGCTCTGCGACATTCGGCTGAACCCGGCCGACAGGCCCTGGAACAGATCGCGCCCCGCCTCGGTCAATTCTACTCCGCGATGGCGACGTTGGAACAAGGCGAAGCCCAGTTCCCGCTCCAGCGCCTTGATCTGATGGCTGACAGCCCCCGGCGTGACAGACAGCTCCTGCGCGGCGTCCTTGAAGCTCTGATGTCGTGCGGCGGCCTCAAAGGCCGAGAGCGTGGCAAAGGGGGGCAGGTTGTAATGGCGTCGTGACATGTATGGGCGTGCTATGGATGAGCTGACATAACGCGACTATGCCGGGCTTTGCGGGCTGGGGCCAGACCTAGATCAGGTATCGCTCTCGCAAACCCGCACACCCAAATCGTCACAGCGAGCACGCAGCGCGACAGGCACGGGCGCGTCGGTGAACAGCGTGTGGCTGTCGCCGAGCGAGCCGATCTTGCCGGGCGCGCGGCGCTGGAACTTGGTGTGATCGGCCACCACGAAAGTAGCTTTTGACTGCCGTGTGATCGCCTTGGTGGCGTTGACTTCTTGTAGGTCATAATCCAGCAGGTCGCCATCCTCGTCGATGGCGGCGCAGCTGATTACGGCGAGGTCGAACTTGAACAGATCGACCACCTGCGTGGTCAGATTGCCCAGCAATCCGCCATCGGTACGGCGCAAGGCACCGCCCGCGACAATGATGTCAATCTCCGGGTTTGCCGCCAGAATATTCGCGATGTTCAGGCTGTTGGTGACCACCAGCAATCCGCGATGGCCGGTCAATTCGCGGGCCACCGCTTCGGTCGTGGTGCCGATATTGATGAAGATCGACGCGTTATCGGGGATGTTTTGCGCACAGAGCGCCCCGATCCTCGCCTTGCCTTCGGCATTCACGTTCTGCCTGCGCACATAATCCAGACTGGTCGGCCCCGAGGGCAGCACCGCACCGCCATGGACCCGGTTCAGCTTGCCCTTTTGCGCCAGCTGCGCCAGATCTCGCCGGATCGTCTGGGCTGCGACGCCGAACTGCGTGGCCAACCCCTCGACACTGACCATACCATCGGATTGCGCCAATTCCAGAATGGCCGATTTTCGGATTTCGCTGTTCATCTGGCTCCCTTTTCCATCCTCAGACTCAGGCAGGTGATGTTCACATTCAAGGGGAAACGCGCATATTCGCTCACAATTTCCCAAAACCGAAGAAAAGTATCCAGAAACCGCAATCATCTAATGGCGATTCGCTTGACAATTGGCCATCAGCCATGCTTGTTACCGCTAACAAGTTCGGCGGGACCAAAAGCGATTGACCACACTAGAAAACGCCGTCGATCCGACAGTAGAATTCGAACGTATTCAGGGTCTGAGGAGAGAACCGTGGCTGTAACAGTAGCAATCAACGGATTTGGCCGGATTGGCCGCAATGTGTTGCGTGGGATCATTGAATCCGGTCGCACCGATATCGAAGTTGTGGCCATCAACGATCTGGGCCCGGTCGAAACCAATGCGCATCTGCTGCGCTATGATTCGGTGCATGGCCGTTTCCCGGCTGAGGTCACGACGACCGAGACCACCATTGACGCGGGCCGCGGCCCGATTGAGGTGACCGCCATCCGCAACCCCGCCGATCTGCCCTGGAGCCATGTGGATGTGGTGTTGGAATGCACCGGCATCTTCACCTCGAAAGAGGCCTGCCAGGCGCATCTGGAGAATGGCGCGAAACGGGTGCTGATCTCGGCCCCCGGCAAGGATGCGGACAAGACCATCGTTTACGGGGTGAATGACGGCACGCTGACCGGGGCCGATCTGGTTGTCTCGAACGCCTCCTGCACCACCAACTGCCTGTCGCCGGTTGCCAAGGTTCTCAATGACACGGTCGGCATCAAGCGCGGGTTCATGACCACGATCCACTCCTATACCGGTGACCAGCCAACGCTGGATACGTTGCACAAGGACCTCTACCGCGCCCGTGCGGCGGCGGCGAACATGATCCCGACCTCTACCGGGGCGGCCAAGGCGGTGGGGCTGGTTCTGCCCGAACTGAACGGCAAGCTGGACGGTGTGGCGATCCGGGTGCCGACGCCGAATGTCTCAGTGGTCGATCTGACTTTTGAGGCCAATCGCGATACCAGCCCCGAGGAGATCAACGCCGCGATCACCGCCGCAGCCGAAGGCCCGTTGAAGGGAATTCTGGGCGTGACCGACGAAAAACTGGTCTCGATGGATTTCAACCATGACCCGCATTCGTCGATCTTCGCCACCGATCAGACCAAGGTGATGGACGGCAATATGTGCCGCGTCCTGAGCTGGTATGACAATGAATGGGGCTTCTCGATGCGCATGGCGGATACTGCCGTGGCCATGGGCAAGCTGATCTGAGGGATACACAACACCTGATCGGCCTGTAGCCTTGCGCGAGAAAGTGGACGCTCTGACCTCAGCGCGCTAGGTTCAGGCCGCAGGAGTTATGTATGCTGCGGATCATCATCCAATTGTTTCTTGCCCTGATGCTGGCAGGCGGGGCGCAGGCCGACAAGGGCACCTATCTGGATCTCGCCCGGCGCGGCTGGAATTATGAGTTGCGGGTCACGATGGTGGGCCGTGACATGGCGATCCCTGTGCATATTCATGGGCGCGATCTGGCGGGGGCATCGCTCTGCCTGGTGGGAGAGAGGCCGCATCCGCAGACCCTGGCGGTGCTCGATACCTTCCGAGCCTTGCTTCACCACAGTTTCGGATATCCCGCCCCGGTACGATATGCCGGTCCCACAGCGCGGGGTTGCGGGTCGGGTCGAACGGTGATCTTGCGGCTGTATTCCGGGCATCCGCCGAACCGGGCGCTGTCATCAGATCTGCAATGGCTGAACGAGGTGCACCAGCTTGGGCTGCCGTCGAGCCGCAGCTATGTTGCCTCATCGCCGGCCATGGCACAGACCTTTTTCGGACGACGCGGGCAGGGCACTCATATCATGGTCAAGCAACCGGCGCATGCGCGCCCGGACAGGCTGGAGGCCGCGTTCTACAAGTCGATCCTCATCGAAGAGCTGTTTCAGTCCTTCACCTTCGGCATGGATATCCTGCTCTATGATCGGCGGGCCGGGTTTCTGTCGAAGCTGCAGGAGACACCTGTGAACATGCAACGGCTGCCATGGGAGTCCCACGCTTTCATGCGCGCGCTGCTGCAATCCAATCCTGCTGGTCTGTGTGCCTTTGACGTCTTCATGATGCATGCGGTTGGGCGCACACCAGTGGATCAGACGGTCGATCCGGGCTTCATCGACTATATCGATGCCCATTACGACCGCCTGCGCGCGCTGGCGGACGAAACCCTGGCCGATCCCCGCTTTGCCCCGCTGTTTGATAGCGGCTGCACCTAAGCTGCGACCGGTGTAATACCTTAAGCTGTGTTTGACGGCACGGGAACTCCGGTTAGCCTGATCTTCGACAAGATGGTCTGACATGGCCGCAGGGAGGCGATATGGACACCAGACCCGACACCCCGCCAAGCGGCTTGGGGGATTTATCCGCCTATCTGTCGCAGGGTTTGGTTGGGCATGAGCATTTGGTGGAATGCCTGCTGATCGCTCTGCTCGAAGGCGGACATCTGCTGGTCGAGGGGCCGCCCGGTCTGGCTAAAACGCGGGCGGTCAAATGGCTGTCAAACGCGATCGAGGGCAGCTTCGCGCGCATTCAGTGTACGCCTGATCTGATGCCCTCAGACCTGACCGGCACGCCGGTTTACCACCCGCAGGAAGGCACTTTCGAGTTTGTGCCCGGCCCCGTCTTTCACAATCTGGTTCTGGTCGACGAGATCAACCGCGCGCCGCCCAAGGTGCAATCGGCCCTGCTGGAGGCGATGGCCGAGCATCAGGTGACCGTCGGAAACGAGACCCATAAACTGCCCGATCCGTTCCTGGTGGTGGCCACACAAAACCCGATCGAACATGACGGCACCTTCCCGCTGCCCGAGGCGCAGTTGGACCGGTTCCTGCTGCATGTGGTGCTGCGCCTGCCCACCCCCGAAACCGAACGCCGAATCCTCGATCTGGTGATTTCCGAAACCGAGGATGGCCCGCCTGCCGCACGGCGCATGACACTGGCGGATCTGGAAACCGCAAGGTCGCAAGTTCGGGCGGTGCATCTGGCGCCTGAATTGCGGGATTACATTGTGCGGCTGGTAAACGCCACGCGTGAGGGCGATATGGCCGGGGATGTGGAACACGCGGTTTCGCCGCGCGGCTCGCTGGCGCTGGCCTCGGCGGCACGGGCGCGGGCGTTTCTGCGTGGGCGCGATTTTGCCTTGCCCGAGGACGTTGCAACCGTTGCCCCCGACGCATTGGCGCATCGCATGGTGCTGACCTGGCGGGCGGTGGCGGATGGGCGCAAGCTGCGGGAGGTGGTCGCCGATATCCTGAACGCGGTTGAGCCGCTGTGAGCGAGGCGCTGTCAGACGCGGGTGTTGGCCTAAGTTCAGGCCCGTTGATCGCTTTGCGCCGCGTGGCACTGTCCTCTTATGCTGCGCCGCCCATGGCCGCTTTGCCGGGCGGCTTTGTCACAAAACGGCGGGGGCAGGGGATCGAGGTTGTCGATGTGCGCGAATATGTGGCTGGCGACGATATCCGCCATCTGGATCGCGGTACCACCGCCCGCACCGGACGGCTACATGTGCGCCAGTTTCAGGAAGAACGCGACCGGGTCAGCTTGCTGGTTGCGGATTTCCGGGCGTCGATGTTCTGGGGACTGCGCCGGGCGTTCCTGTCCGTTGCCGCCGCCGAAGCGCTGGTGATGATTGGCTGGCATCTGGTGGAAAGCGGCGGGCGCGTGGCGCTGCTGGCGATCACACCAGAGGCCCCGGTGATCGTGCCGCCACGCGGTCGCACGCGCGGTATGCTCGATGTGATCGGCGGGCTGGTTCAGGCCCATCGCAACGGGCTTGAGGCTGTCCTGGCCGGGCGACAGGATGATCTGACGCTGGATCAGGCGCTGACCCGCGCGGACCGGTTGGCGCCAACCGGTGCCGAGATCATTATTGCTTCAGGCTTTGACGCCCCCGGTTCAGGCCTGGCCGATCGGTTGGATCGGCTGGCCCATCGCCGCAGCCCGCGACTGGTTCTGATGACCGAGGCAAAGACCCATGAAATGCCGCGCGGCTGGTATCCCATCCGACTGTCGGATGGCCGGCAAAAGAGGGTCTATCTGGCGCAGGCCGACGCGGCAGAGTCGGGCATGTTCCAGCAGGTCGCAGACCGCGCGGCCTTGGTTCTGAATGCCAGTGACAGACTCGAAGAGACCGCCCGCCGGATCTCGGCCGCCTTTCCCACAAGGATGGCGGCATGAAGGACACGGCACTTTCCGAAACGGCGATGCTGGCCAGCTTGCGGGACATCCGCCTGCCGCCCGAGACTCCGGGCGGGCTGGTCGCCGAACTGGCCGTGGCCTCCGGACTGGCAGGGCTTGCCGCGCTGCTGGTTGTTGGCCTGTTACGGCTGCTCAGCAATCGCCGCGCAGTTGCTCAGGAATTGGGACCAACTGACCCGATGGCGGCGCTTGCTGACAAGCCCGAGGCCGAGCGGCGAATCGCGCTGCTGCACTTGCTGCGAGCCCGTGCGCCCGAGCGATATGCCGCGATCCGGGGCGATCTCTATCGGCGCGAGGGCGGCATCGAGCAGAAGGCGCTGGAGGCGGAGGTCGCGCGCCTTGTTTGAACTGGCCGATCCCTGGGTGTTGCTGGCGCTGCCATTGCCCCTGTTGGCCGCGCGGCTGCTCAACCCGCAACCGGTCTCGGGGCGCGCCTTGCTGGTGCCCGATCACATCGGTTCTGCGATGCTGCAGGCGGGCCGGGCACAAGAAAGCACGCGACTTATCCCGCTGCGTCAGATGCTTCTCTGGGTGATCTGGGCGCTGACACTCCTTGCGCTGTCAGGCCCGCGTGATCTGGAACCGGTGAGCGCGCTCAAAGTGTCTGGCCGCGATCTGGCCGTTGCGCTGGATCTGTCGGGCTCGATGGTGCGGGACGATTTCTACCTCGATGGCCGCCAGATCACCCGGCTCGAGGCAGTGACCACTGTAGGGGCCGATTTCGCCCGGCGCAGGGGCGGGGATCGGGTGGCGCTGATCGTGTTCGGGTCCGAGGCGTATTTTGCGACTCCGTTCACCTTTGATGTCGAAGCGGTCGCGCGGCGCATCGAAGAGGCCAGTATCGGCATATCGGGACGCGCCACCAATATCTCGGACGGGCTGGGATTGGCGTTGAAACGGTTGGCTGACAGCGAAGCGGCGTCACGCGTGGTCATTCTGCTGTCGGATGGGGTCAACAATGCGGGGGCCACCAATCCGCGCGGGGTGGCGGAACTGGCCGCCGCGATGGGCGTGCGGGTGCATACGATCGCGCTGGGGCCAAAGGACTTGGATAGTGCCGAAATAGGCGAGCGCGGGGTGGTGGACACCACCACACTGCGCGCGATTGCGCAGGTCTCGGGCGGTGAGAGCTTTCGCGTGAAAACCACTGATGATCTGGTTGCCGTGGCCGAGGCGCTGGACCGGCTGGAAGCCACGGACAGCGACGGGCTGGCCGCTGAGATTTACCATGATTATTGGCCTTGGCCCGCCGCGCTGGCCGTGGTGCTGGGCTGCCTCGCGCTCTGGAGGGAGGCAGCGTGAGCATCCACGACATCACCCTGCTGCGGCCGCTTTGGCTGCTGCTCCTACCGGTTCTGGGTGGGTTCGGCTGGTGGCTCTGGTCCCGCAGCGGCGGGTTTGGTGAATGGGACCGGGCGACAAACCCCGTTTTGATGCGGGCCATGGCTACGCTTGGCCGGATCGACGCCAGCGTCAACCGCACGCCGCTGGTTGCGTTGCTTGTCGCGATGGGCATCTGCATTCTGGCACTGTCGGGCCCCGCTATCGAGCGACGCGACGCGCAATCCTTTCGCAATCTTGATGGGGTCCTGTTCGTGGTCGATGCCTCAAGCAGCGTCACCGATGATCCGCGCTGGCCACAGATGCTGACCATGGGCCGCTTTGGGGTCAGCGCGCTTGGCACGCGGCCGGGTGGCATCATTGTCTATGCGGGCGATGCCTATGTAGCAACGGATATGACCGCCGATCACCGGCAGGTGGGCCAGACATTTTCCCTGATCGACGCGCAGACGGTACCAGACAGGGGTTCGCGCCCGGAGCGTGCCTTGGCGCTTGCCGGTCAGTTGATGCGCGAGGCGGATGTATTGGCGGGCGATGTCGTGCTCTTCACCGACGGCGTGGGTCTTGGGCCTGCCTCATTGCAGGAGGCAGCGGCTTTGGCAGAGGCGGGCACGCGGCTGTCAGTGGTGTCGCTGAGCAATGCTGCGGCAGGGATGGAGACACATGCCAGCGTCGGCGGTGGAGCTGTGTTCACGCTTGAGCAGACCGATGACTTGCAAGAATGGCTGGCCAGTGATGCCGGGATGCGGCTGGAACAGGCCGATTACCCGGTGCTGTTCTGGCGCGACATGGGGCGCTATCTGCTGGTTCTGGCGCTTGTCCCGCTGCTCTTGCTGTTTCGGAGGGATACGGCATGAGGTGGGTTGCGATCCTGTCACTCGCTCTGCTGGTATTGGCCGTGCTGTTGGGCGGCGCGGCACCTTTTGGCCGCGTTTTCATGGCGTTTGGGATGAACCGGTTGGCCGCGCAGGTTTTCGACAATGCGGGCTGGCGGGGCGCGGCGCTTTATCGGGCAGGAGAGTATCAGGGCGCAGCAGAGGCGTTTGACGCGGCTGGCGCGCTCTACAATCTCGGAAATGCCGAAGCCCAGAGCGGTCGCTATGCTGCAGCGCTGGAGGTCTATGATCTTGCAATCGCGCGCGGGGATCCGGATGCGCAGGCCAATTTCGATGTGGTCGCCGCTTATTATGCCGGGTTGCAGATCGACCCCGAGGCTTTGGGCCTGTTCCCGGAACGCAAGGACGGCCCGCAGGCCGATAGTTTCATCGCGCGTGGCGATGCGCGCGCGGCGGGCACGGGCAGCGAGGTTACCAATGCCAACACAATGCTGGGTCTGGCCGAGCTGGACAGCCGGGGGCGGCTGGGGGTGCGGCGGATTTTTGACGACAAATTCATGGTGGCGGATGAGCGCTGGCTCAACCAGCTCTCGGATGTTCCGGGTGAATTCATGGCCGCGCGCATCGCACAGGAACATAAGCGCCGCGTGAAACTGGGCCTGTCGCCGCCAGAGCCGGAGGATGCGGAATGAGGTGGCTGATCCTGATTTGCCTGTTGTGGCCAGTTTGTGGTCTGGCGCAGTCGCGCACCGTGCTGCCGTCCGAAGTGTCGCTGAGCATCTCGGTGGACGAAGATATCGGCACGCCATTCACCCGCGAGATGATCCTGCTGACGATCCGGGGCGTTTACCGGCGTCACATCACACGCGAGGAACTGGTCCAACCGGATTTCGATGGGTTCAGCTGGGCACAGCTCGGGCCTGACAGCTGGCGCGAAGAGCGCATCGATGGCCGCAATTTCAAGGTCTTCACCCGCCGCATGGCGATCTATCCGGTGCGGTCGGGGACGCTGAACATTGCTCCCTTCACGCATAAGCTTACACTGACGGATGAAGGTGACGATTGGTTCGAATACGAGATCCAGTCCGAGCCGCTCACCATCGAAGTGGCTCCCGCGCCGCAGAATGACGGCTGGTGGTTTCCGGTGCGCGATTTGAAAGTATCAGATCAATGGTCAAACGCGCCCGACCAGTTGGTGCCAGGCGAAGGGGTGCTGCGAGTCGTTCGTATCGAAGCCCTGGGTGTGACGCCCGAGATGATCCCGCCGATGCCCGATCTGACCTCGCCCTCGGCCATGATCTTTCCGCATCCCGAAAAGCGCCTGGTAGAGTTGACACCCGAAGGACCGGTAACCTACGCCTTCTGGCGCTGGACGATCCGGCCCTCGAACGACACCTCCACCATCGTTGAACCGCTGAATTTCAGCTATTTCGATACCGTGGGGCGAGAAGCGCGGGACGTAACGATTTCAGCACAGCGCGTCGCCTATGGCTCGGTGACCGGAGATCGCGCTGCAGCACCAGCGCCCCAAACGGTGACACCCGCGCATCTGCCGGGCTGGCCGGTCGGGGGGCTGGCCATGCTGATCTTTGCCTTCGGAATTGCACTGGGAATGTCCGGCCATCGCGTGATCGGGTTGAGCGCGTTGCAACGCTTCCCGATCTTCGATCCGCTCGCGCGGCGGCTGCGCAAAACGGCGCGCTCCGGCAAGGCCGCCGAGATGCGCCGTGTGGCTGTTGCCATGCTTCGGCGCGACGGGGTCTCGCCGCCCCGCACGCAGATGATCCGGGATTTTGACCACGCTGTCTTTGATCCGACCGCGCCCTCCCCTGATCTGAAGTCCTTCGCGACCCGATTTCTGCGTTCTGCCACGCCTGAAGGCAATCGCTGAGGCAGACAGGCCCGGATTGCAGAGCAAGATGGGCCGAAATTACTCCCAAAGTCTATGTTGTGACTGCGCTTGCCGGGATTTGCGGGTGAGTCGCAGACTGAAACAGTTGAATTGATTTGCACTTTCGCTACCTTCACCTTGGGAGGATTACGAATGCAGACGATGGGCTACCCCATGGCAGCGGGCCCCGTGTCCAATGTCTTGATCGTTGACGACCATCCGCTTTACAGCGACGCGCTTGCGGCCGCACTGGAGCTTAGCTTCGATGGCTGCGGTATTCGGCGCGCGCGGACGCTACAGGAAACCTTCGAGGTGCTTGAAAGCGGGTTTGATCCGGATCTGATCATGTTCGATCTGAAACTGCCCGACGTGACGGGCATTTCAGGCTTTCAGGAGTTGCGAAAACGCAGGCCATCGGCGCGGGTGCTTGTGATTTCATCGCTGGCCTCGGGCGAATTGGTGCAGTCGCTGATCGAAAACGGCGCGATGGGCTTTCTGCCCAAGGACGCTTCGGCCAACACGCTGAAACACGCGATCAGCGAGATTGCGGCAGGGCGAGGTTATGTGCCGCAGGAATACTGTCAGCTTGACGACGCGCCAGCGCAGGACAACTGCGCATTCCGGTCCAGCCCGGAATTGTCGAACCTGACGCCGCAGCAGACCCGCATTCTCAAGCTGATCTGTGTGGGCAAGCCGAACAAACAGATCGCCTATGAGCTGTCGCTGGCCGAAGCCACGGTCAAGGCGCATATCACCGCGCTGCTGCGCCGGTTGGGCGTGCGCAACCGCACCCAGGCGGCGGTGCTGGTGGATTCCGTGATGGCGCGCCAGACCGGCAGCGAACCGGAGGCACGCGCGTTTCTACAACACTGAGGGTGGATGATGCGAGACCTGGACCACGGACCCTTTTTCATTCGCGTCGGCCGGTCTTCGGCACCGGAGTCAAAGGCTGCCATCCGCGAGGCCTGCGTCGACCTCGAACCGGACGCGGCATGTTTTGTGCTGGCGTTCATTCCGCACACGCTTGACCTAAGCGACGTGATGCAGGAGTTGGGCGACACGCTGGCGGGCGTGCCGGTTTTCGGCTGCACGACAGCCGGGCAGATCACCGCAAACGGCTATGAGGCCGATGCACTGCTGCTGATGGGGTTTCCAAAGGCGAATTTCCGCTGTGCCTCGATCCTGTTCGAGCAGCTCAACCCGCTGGACCCAACCGAGATCGCGACACAAGCGCAGCGCCAGACCGAGAAATTCCGCCACACGGCAGGCTGGAACCGGCTCGCGCTAATGTTTTCGGACGGGTTGTCAAAACAGGAGGATGTGCTGGTCTCGACGCTGGAAACCGTGCTGGATGATCTGCCGATCTTTGGCGGATCAGCAGGCGACGGTCTGGAGTTTCAGGAAACCTTTGTGCTGCATAAGGGGCAGGCGCATACCAACGCGGCGGTCCTGTTGCTGATCGAAACGAACCTGCAATTCCAGGGCGTGGGATTTGATCATTTCCTACCGGTTGGCTCACCGCTCATCATCACCGATGCCGATCCTGACGAGCGGCTGGTCTATGAGATCAACGGAGCCCCGGCCGCGTTGGAATATGCCCGACTGGTGGGCTGCCCGGTCGATGCGCTGTCGCCGCAGGTGTTTGCTGAAAACCCGATGCTGCTGCGGCATAACCTGAACTATTATGTGCGCGCGATCCGCGATGCGACCGAGGGCCATGCGCTGTCCTTTCTGGCAGCAATCGACGATGGGCTGATCATGACGCTTGGGCGCGGAAAGGAGATTCTCGAAACACTGGATACCGGCCTGGATGTGCGCGACCGGATCGGCAGGGCACCGGACTTCATCCTTGGCTTCGATTGCGTCCTGCGCAAGCTTGAGATCGAACAGAACCAGCTGAGCGACAAGGTTTCCGACATATTGCAGGCCCGGCGGGTTCTGGGGTTCAACACCTATGGCGAACAGCAATCCGGCGTGCATATGAACCAGACTTTCGTTGGTGTCGCTTTTTTTGAGCCCGAAACCAGGGTCCTGACCTGATGATGCTGAACCCCGACGACCCGCTCGACCTGCAAGTCGCGAAACAGGCCAAGATCATCGACGCGTTGATGCGCCGGGCCAACAGACAAAAGGATGTGGGTCCCTCTGCCTTTCGGGCGTTTCAATCTGCTATCGAATTGCAGCAGCAGGTCGTGGAACAGAGCCGCGATCTGGAACGCGCCACGACCGAATTGGAAAGCGCCCGCTATGAACGCGAGCGCACCCGCAAGAGCCTGGTCGAGGCACTGTCATCAATGGAAGAGGGGTTCGCCCTGTTCACCGATGGGCAGCTGAACCTTTGCAACGATCTGTTTCAGGCGCTGCTGCCTGACATATCCGACAAGGTCGTGCCCGGCCTCGGCCTGGTTCGGTTTTTCACGCTTGTCTATGGTAGCACGCATTTCGCCTCGTCCGATCTCAGTATGTCGCAGGTGGCCCAGGCACTGGATCGCAGTCGCGACAACGGGATGATCACAACTGTGGTCATCGAGTTGCGCAATGACCGCTGGTACCAGATGAGCGCGCAGTCCACCTCGCATGAGAATGTGGTCATCCTGCTGACCGAGATCACCTCAGTCGTACGGCGCAACCGCGATGAGAAGGAAACCCTGATCGACCGTCAGGAAGACTATCTGCAGGCGGTGTTCCAGAACATGAGCTCGGGCATTTGCACCTTTTCCGCAGAGGCCGAGGTGATGATGCACAACGCGCGGTTCCGCGAGGTGCTGGGCCTGCCCAACGCGATGTTGCAATCGGGGATGCCGGTTCAGCAACTGCTCGATCTGATGCGCGCGCGGGGCCTCATCAAGGCCGACGACGAGCTCAAGGTTGGCACATGGCAACGTGAACTCAAAAGCCGTGGGTGGCTGCGCAAGCGCGTGCGCGATGCTGCCGACCGGGTTCTCGACGTCCATGCCAACCAATTGCCGGACGGCGGCTTTCTGGTCGAACTCAAAGATGTCACGCTTGAGGCGCGGACCACGGAAATGCTGGAAAACCGGGTCATGGAGCGCACTGCCGAACTGACGCGCGCCAATGAGCAGCTGATCCGCGAATATGAGGAAAAGGCTCAGGTCGAAGAAGCGCTGCGCGTCGCCAAGGAACGGGCCGAGGCGGCGGTGTCCTCGAAAACGCGTTTTCTTGCGGCAGCCAGCCACGACCTGTTGCAACCGATCAATGCCGCTAAGCTGCTGATTTCCACGCTGAAAGAGACCACCCGAGAGACTGACCTCTACCTGATGATGGAGCGTCTGGATGGCGCCTTCGGCTCGGCCGAACAATTGCTGCACTCGCTGCTCGACATCTCGCGGCTGGAAAGCGCCGAGCCTGATACCGTGTCGCCGCGAAGCGTCAGCCTGGCGTCGGTGATGGCGGGCATCCATGGTGATCAGGCACTGGTTGCGGAACAAAAGAACGTGCGTCTCGACATGGTGCCATGCGAGGCATTTGTGCATTCCGATCCGGTCTACCTGCTGCGCTCGATCCAGAATCTGGTGGTGAATGCTATTCAATATACCGATCCGGGCGGGCGGGTTCTGGTGGGCTGCCGCAAGCGCGGCGACAAGATCGTTCTGCAGGTCTGGGATACCGGGATCGGGATCGCGCGTAAGGATCAGGCCCGCGTGTTCGACGAATTCACCCGCGCCGACAACGTGCCCTTTGGCTCGGGTATGGGGCTGGGCCTGTCGGTTGTCGATCGGGCCTGCCGCTTGCTGGGGCATAAATTGTCGGTGCGCTCAAAACCCGATGTAGGATCGGTCTTCAGCATCGAGATGGACCGGGTCGCGGCGGATAGCAGCGCGCCTGAACCGGTCGAGTTGCTGCCGCAATCCGAGGACCTGTCGCTGGATCACATCGTGCTGGTGATCGAAAATGACGAGGATGTGCTATTTGGTACCACGCGCTGGCTGGAGCAATGCGGTGCCAGCGTTCTGGCCGCGCAATCGACCGAAGAGGCCGTGCAATTTGTCACCGATATAGGCATGCCGCCAGACATCATTCTGGCGGATTACCAGCTCGACAATGCTGACACGGGGATTGCGGCGATCGCGCGGATCAGGGCGCTTACACAAACCCATGTTCCGGCCATCCTGATCACGGCCAATCGCAGCGAAAACCTGCATGCCACAGCGGTGCGGCAGGATATCTCGGTGATGACCAAACCGGTGAAACTGTCACGGTTGCGGCCCCTGATCGACTGGAAAATCCGCTGGCGCCCCCCCATACGCCGGACTGAGTCGTCGATACCGACAAAAGTCGGCGGTGACAGGGCAGTCTGACGCCATAAGCTTCTGCCACGGAGGACCAAATATGATCAAAGCGCTTCTGGCCGGTCTGCTATCTGTTCTGTTGAGCGCCGGTCTGGCGTTGTCGGCATCGCTGGATGGCGAGGAAACCTATGAACTGCTGTTTCGCGACGGAACGCTCGACAGCGTGGATCGCGACGCGGCTCTGATCTATCGGCGGACGGTGTCGAACCAGCTCAAACCCGAAACGGCAGAGCGTGACACGGGCCAGATCGCGCTGACTTTCAAAGATGATGCGTCTGATATGGCGCATCTGGAGTTCCGACAAGACCAGAAACACCGCGCCATGGGCGTGTTTCCTGCGAACGTCGGCAATCCGATGATCATGGTCTTTTACGAAAGCGCGGTCCGCGACATGGCGGAATCGGCGGGCGGCAGTCCGTTTTACATCCGCAACCGCGTGAAAGACGCGTTGATCCAGCCTGCCGAGGTGGAAACGGGCGAGACGATTGTCGATGGCGAGCCGATCACCACCCAAACTGTCCGACTGCGCCCCTTCGAAGAAGACCCCAACCGTGACCGCATGCGTGGCTTCGGCGATCTGGTCCTGAGCGTGACCGTCTCGGAAGACGTGCCGGGCTGGTATGTCAAACTGGTGGCCGAAGCCCTGCCCGAGGTGGGCGGCGAGGCGGTCTACCGCTCGGAAATGGTGTTCGACCGGCTGGAGGGCACGCAATGAGGCGCGGGTTCGCTGCGACGCTTCTGGCCCTGTGCCTGCCGGTTGCGGGCATGGCGCAGAGCGTTGCCGACCGGCTGAACGATTACCCGACCGCCGCGCGGGCTGATTATGTCTTTGCCTGTATGGTGACCAACGGGCAGACCCGGGAAATGCTGGACAGATGTTCCTGTTCGATCGATCTGATCGCTTCCATTCTGCCCTATGAAACCTATCTGCAGGCGGAGACGGTGCTGTCGATGCGGCGTGTTGGCGGCGAGCGCATGTCGTTCTTCAAAAGCGCGGCAATGGCCGAAAATCTGGTCGCAGAACTGCGCCGCGCACAGGCCGAAGCAGAGGTGGTCTGTTTCTGACCCACACCAACCTACGCCCGACGCGCCGTGCAGCCGTAAAGCCCACTATCGTAGATATCAGCCTGAGGCGGCTTTGGGCAGGTCGGTCTCAAAGCTGTTGCCCTCGGTATCCGTCGCCTTGACCGTCAGCGTCGTCGCGCCGTTGTCGTTATAGGCGAAGCGGAAGGCCGGGTTTTCCGAGATAGAGATGCCGCCATCCATGGTGAAGAGCAATTCCTCGCCCTGCCAGACCTCAAGGTGGTCGATGAAATGCGCCGGAATAAAGAGCTGCGTGATCTGGTCACGCTGCAGGCCCGAATAGTTCGGGTGGCGGATCATGATCTGCGCCTCGCGGCGGGGCGTCGAAATCTGTGCGGCCTCCCCGAACATGCGCAGTTTCATCTTGCCCATCGAGGCCAGCGCCGCTTCGGGGTCTTTGGTGGCCGGGGCCGAGCATCCGCCCGATGCTTTGACAAAGCGTCCGGTCATATGCAGTCCCTCGGGCGTTTCGGCGATAACCCGCACGTTGGAATACTGGTTCACCCGCACGCGCATCTCGAAATCCAGCTGACCCATGGCCGGGGAAAAGGTGAAAACACCTGCAATCGGGGCCGGGTTTTCGTCGATCACCACCGTGGCGGCGGTAATTTGTGCGTTGGGGTCAATCTGTTTCAGCACAACCGGAACAGTGGCGGCGTCATGTGCGCGATAGGGCGCATCTAGTGATAGAAGCGTGTCGGCGGCCCCGATCTGAGCCTCGCCCACAACATCATATTGCAGGTCCTGCCAGGTTTCGCTTGTGGTCAACGGGTTCTTGACAGTCTCACCCGCGAAAACGGGCAGCGACAGCACCGAGATGAGTGCCGCTGTGCATACGAAATGTGGGGCCATGTTGTCTCCTCCGGCAACCGGTGCCGCGTCTTATGGCACAAAAGCTCATGAAAATATACTCCGACTAAAGGCTGCGTGGTCTACACAAAACCGTGTGGCACAGTTCACAGTGGAGGTGTCGCCATGTTTGAAGCATTGGTAACCGTCTGTCTGACGCTGTCTGACGGGCCCTGCCGCGACCAGCTTTTGCCGGGGTACGAGGCCGCGACCGAAGCCCAGTGTCAGGAACTGCTGGCAGCCGATCCGCCAGTTGCGGCGGAGGGTCTGATGGTCCGCGACGCGCCGGTTTGCAGACCGGTTGGCATCAGCCTGTCCTTTCAGGAGGTCGCGCCGGGCGTCTTTGCCCATCTGGGCCAGATCGCAGAGCCGGACCGGACCAATCGCGGCGATATCTCGAATATCGGGTTTGTCATTGGGCCGGACAGTGTTGCGGTGATCGATACCGGCAGCGCGCCGTGGATGGGCGAGGGCACTTGGCGGGCGATCCGGGCGCAAACCGATAAACCGGTCAGCCATGTGATCCTCACTCATATGCATCCCGATCACGTGTTTGGCACGGCACCTCTGGCAACATCGGGGGCGCAGGTGGTGGGCCATGCGGGCCTGACACGCGCTCTTGTGGACCGGATGGGCAATTATGTCGAAAGCTTCGGCAGCTTGATCGGGCCGGAGGAGTTGGTGGGCGTCGGGCCGGTACCGGTCGAACTGGCGGTCGACGGCACGCATCAGATCGATCTTGGTGGGCGCGTGCTGGAACTGCGGGCCTGGCCGACGGCGCATACGGGCAATGACCTGACGGTGCTAGACCACGGTTCAGGCACGCTTTTTGCCGGGGATCTGGTGTTTCATCGGCACACGCCCGCGCTGGATGGGCAATTGCTGGGCTGGCAGGCGGTCTTGGCCGAGATGGCGGAGATCGATGCGGTGCGGGTCGTGCCCGGCCATGGCGGGCCGGTGCTGGACTGGCCCGGTGGCGCGACGGATCAGCGGCGCTATCTCGAAGTGCTTGAACGGGATACGCGGGCAGCCATCGACGCTGGCGCGCGGCTGGGTGATGCGGTCGAGAGCATCGCAGAAAGCGAGGCCGAGCATTGGGATCTGTTCGAAGCCTACAACCCGCGCAACGCCACAGTGTCCTTCACGGAACTGGAATGGGAATAGCCTGTGCCCTAAAGGCGATCGCATTCTTGCGGTTTACCGGAGTGTTTTGGTGTTATTTCCCGATATTCGGCGATGAGCAAATTGACGAGGCCGGGATTACCTGATCCAACAACGCCAAATCGGCACAGCTGCCTTGGAAACAGGACCACCTCTACATGACAGACAGCAAACGCATCGTTCTCTCGAGTGATCACGCGGCCATTCCGCTCCGACTGGTCATCGCAGACCATATCGCGGCGCAAGGTTGGGATGTGGTGGATATCGGACCAACTACACCGGAGAGCACACACTATCCCAAACACGGCGAAGCGGCGGCGCGGCAGGTTGCTGCGGGTGACTGCCAGTTTGGGATCATCCTGTGCGGCACCGGTCAGGGCATCATGATGGCGGCGAACAAGGTAAAGGGCATCCGGTGCGGCGTCTGCGTCGACACGTTCTCGGCCCGCATGATTCGCCAGCACAATGACGCCAACATGATGTCACTGGGCGCGCGCGTCGTGGGCGAGGGGCTGGCGCTCGATATCGTGGATGCGTTTCTGAACACCCGCTTTGAGGGCGGTCGCCATGCCACACGGGTGGACATGATCGACGCGCTAGAGGGGTAGGCCCTTACCGAAAGGCTCGGTTGAGGTTTCTGGCGGAATCCAGATTGGCCTGATCGGTTCCGCGCGCGCCGGTCAGACGTGTGGAGGTCAGATCAGCATCCATGAAATTTGCGCCCGCAAGCTCCGCATCAGACAGGTCCGCGCCACCCAGCGTGGCCATAGACAGATCGGCATCGGTGAAGTTCGCTCCGGGCAGTTTGGCAAATTCCAGATCGGCACGCGACATCTGGGCGCCTGTGAAATCCGCACCTGTGCCGCGCGCCGAGGTCAGCACACCACGCATCAGCCCCATCGACTGATTGCGCATATCGGCGGAAAAATCCGCCCCGCGAAAGATCGCCCCGGTCAGGTCGGCCTTGGTGAAATCGGCGGCGGTTCTGGCATTGGTGAAATCGGCACCCTTCAGGTTGGCCCGGCCAAGCTGTGTCTGAAAGAGTTCCGCCCCAATCAGCGATGCGCCACTCAGATTCGCCCCGATCATCCAGGCCTGGCTGAGCGTTGCGCCGTCAAAATTCGACCTCGACAGATTGGCACCGTTCAGCGAGGCCGCACGCAGGATCGCGCCGGAAAAATCAAGCTCCGACAGGTCGAGACCGTTCAGCCAGACACGGGTGAAATCGGCGGGGGCGTCCTGCGTCGCGGCCTCAAGCCGGGCGATCACCTCGGCGCGGGACATCTGCGTTTCGGTCATTTTGGGCAGAGACATATCGACACCGTCCAACGCCGATTGCGCCTGAACCGAGACCGTTGCAAATGACAAGACCAGCGCCAGCAGCGCAGTGCATATGGGTTTCATCACTCCCCTCCCACAGGTCCTGAAGTCGGAAGGATAGGGGCCTAGAGCGGGTGCCGCAATTCAGACCTTGGGCGCGGGCGGGTGGTCAGCCCTGATCCTGAACCGCCGCTTGCAGCATTTGGGCGATTGCAAACAGGCGACGTTCGATGATCTGTGGCGTTTCGCACAGATAGGTGATCGAGCGCTGGCGGTCGGAATAGATCAGCTGATCCCAGTCCAGTTGCTCTTCCAGTTTGTCGACCTTGTCAAAATCGGGGGATTCAGCAGCCATCGCGGTATCCATTTCAGCGCGGACCTTGTCGATCTGTTCCGCGAGGCCGATCTGGCTGAGGGAAAACTCGCCAATTCCGGAAATGATTCGCGTGCGGCGCTTGGACAACCCGTTGAAAACGCGATCGAAGACCAGCCCAAGCACTGCGGGATCACCATTGTGCCGGTCTGCAAAGGCAGCGACTTGCGGGCGCAGATCCTCCAGCTCGACCCGCCGTAATGCCAGGGCATCGGCGAGTTCGGCCACTTCAAGACCCAAGACGTCATCTCCCTCGATCCGGGTGGTATCCACCGGATGCGGCCACATTAGACCCAGAGACAGCTGTTCCACCTTGCGTTGCACACAAGGCCAGGTTGGGTCTGAGAATTCCGCCGCATGACCAGAGGCTGCCATGGACGTCAGCGCCAGGGCGAAGACAAACGGCTTGGTAATCAGCATTGGCAACTCCTCCTCGCGTTACCCTATGCGAAGCGGAGGGACCGAGTCTATTCGCCCCAATACACACCATTGTCTCAATTGTTCCCTATAGAGTCTCACCGCCATACTCCGATAAAAGCCCGGCTTTTGCTTGAGGTCGGCGCAAGGGAGGAATGTCGAATATGAGAACACGCGCGGCGGTTGCTGTGGCAGCGGGTCAACCTCTGGAAATCATGGAGGTTGAGCTTGAAGGTCCCAAGGCAGGAGAGGTTCTGGTCGAGATCAAGGCGACCGGGCTCTGCCACACTGACGAGTTCACACGGTCAGGCGCGGACCCCGAGGGCATTTTCCCCGCAATTCTGGGTCACGAAGGCGCCGGTGTTGTTCTGGAGGTGGGTGAGGGCGTAACCAGCCTCGCGGTGGGCGACCATGTCATCCCGCTCTATACCCCTGAATGCCGCGAATGCGAGTATTGCCTGAACCCCAAGACCAACCTGTGCCAGAAGGTGCGGGCGACCCAGGGGGCGGGGCTGCTGCCGGATGGAACGACCCGGTTCTCGATGCTCGATGGCACGCCGATCCACCACTATATGGGCTGTTCGACCTTCGCCAATCACACGGTTGTGCCCGAGATCGCGCTGGCCAAGATCCGCAAAGACGCGCCGTTTGACAAGGTCTGCTATATCGGCTGTGGCGTCACTACCGGTATCGGCGCGGTGATCAACACCGCCAAGGTCGAAATCGGCTCGCGCGGCGTGGTGTTCGGGCTTGGTGGCATTGGCCTGAATGTCATTCAGGGGCTGCGCTTGGCCGGGGCTGACCAGATCGTCGGCGTTGATCTGAATGACGGCAAGGCCGAGATGGCGACGCAGTTCGGCATGACCGATTTCGTGAACCCGTCAAAGGTCGAGGGCGACATGGTCGCGCATCTGGTTGAACTGACCGGCGGCGGGGCGGATTACACCTTTGATGCGACCGGCAATGTAAGCGTGATGCGCACGGCGCTGGAGTGCGCCCATAAGGGCTGGGGCGAAAGCATCATCATCGGCGTGGCACCCGCCGGGGCCGAAATCTCAACACGGCCCTTCCAGCTGGTCACCGGGCGTTCCTGGCGTGGTACGGCCTTTGGCGGCGCGCGGGGGCGAACCGACGTGCCGATGATCGTGGACTGGTACATGGACGGCAAGATCGAGATCGACCCGATGATCACTCACAAGCTGACCCTGGATGAGATCAACCACGGGTTCGACCTGATGCACGAGGGCAAGTCCATCCGCGCGGTGGTGGAGTACTGAGCATGGATCTCAAGGTCATAGCGGAAAACCGGTGCTTTGGGGGAACCCAGACCGTGTATACGCACCAGTCGCAAATCTGCGACTGCGAGATGACCTTTGCCATTTACCTGCCGCCGCAGGCCGCCAACGGTCCGGTACCGGTGCTCTGGTACCTGTCCGGCCTCACCTGCACCCATGAGAACGCGATGACCAAGGGCGGGTTTCAGGAACATGCCGCCGAGCACGGTCTGGCGGTTGTGTTCCCCGACACCTCGCCGCGTGGCGAGGGTGTGGCCGATGACGAGGCCTATGATCTGGGGCAGGGGGCGGGGTTCTATGTGAATGCCACCCGCGATCCCTGGCGGTCGAACTTCCGCATGTATGACTATGTGGTGAACGAGCTGCGCGCGATCGTGGTGGATAATCTGCCGGTTCAGGACCGTCACGGCATCACCGGCCATTCCATGGGCGGGCATGGCGCGATCACAATCGCGATCCGGAATGCCGATCTGTTCGACTCGCTGTCCGCCTTTGCACCCATCGCCCATCCCACCCAATCCGATTGGGGTCGCAAGCAACTCAGCTCTTATCTGGGCGACGATGAAAGCGCCTGGGTCGAACATGATGCGACCCTGCTGCTGGAGGAGCATGGCTGGAAAGGCGAATTGCTGGTGGACCAGGGGGCCAGCGATCAGTTTCTGGATCTTCTCAAGCCCGAAGCTCTGGCCGATATGATGGCCAAGCGCCGGCAGCCCGGACAAGTGCGCATCCAGCGGGGATATGACCATTCATATTTCTTCGTGAATACATTTGCGCGGGACCATGTGGCCTGGCATGCCGCGCGACTCAGCTAATCAAGACAGCAAGGAAAAATCGATCGTGTTCAGACCTATAATTTCGACCATATGCCTGATGGCCCTGCCCATTGTTGCAGCTGCCGAAGGGGATGCGGCCAAGGGCGAGAAAGTGTTTCGCAAGTGCAAAGCCTGCCATGCGGTGGGCGAAGGCGCCGAAAACAAGGTGGGGCCGGTCCTGAACGGCATCGTGGGTCGGCAGGTCGGTACGATCGACGGGTTCAAATATTCCGACACGCTGATTGCCATGTCGGAGGAGGGTGTCGTCTGGAGCCCTGAGGAACTGGACGCCTTCCTGATCAAACCGCGTGACTATGCCAAGGGCACCAAGATGTCCTTTGCCGGTCTGCGCAAGGAAGATGAACGTGTGAACGTGATCGCATATCTTGCGACCTTCCCAGACGAAGGCTCGTAAGACACCAAATTGTTCGCCCGCCTGAGGAGAGACATGGCGGGCGGGCATTCAAGGACATCGGGCCCGATCCCGGGTCAGATGTATCACCGCGGCTTTCATGCCGCACTCAAGGGAGGAGAACGAATGAGAAAGCTATCGCTTTTGACTTCCGGGATCGCCGTTTGTGTCGCCGGTATGGCCTTCGCGAATGACGACCTTGTTTCCCAGATGGACAACCCCAAGCAATGGGCGATCCAGACGGGGGATTACAAGAACCAGCGCTATTCCGAGCTGGATCAGATCAACGCGGATAACGTTGGCGATCTGCAGGTGGCATGGACCTTCTCGACCGGCGTTCTGCGCGGGCATGAAGGCTCGCCGCTGGTGATTGGCGACATGATGTATGTGCATACGCCATTCCCCAATATCGTCTATGCGCTGGATCTGGCGAATGAGGGTAAGATCGTCTGGAAATACGAGCCCAAACAGGACCCGGACGTGATCCCGGTCATGTGCTGTGACACCGTCAACCGCGGTGTGGCTTATGCGGAAGGCAAGATCTTCCTGCATCAGGCGGATACCAAGGTCGTGGCACTCGATGCAAAGACCGGCGATGTTGTCTGGGAAGTGCAAAACGGTGACCCCGCAATCGGTGAAACCAACACAGCCACCGTGCTGCCGATCAAGGACAAGGTGATCGTCGGCATCTCGGGTGGTGAATTCGGTGTGCGCGGGTCTGTGACGGCCTATGACATGAACTCGGGCGAGCAGGTCTGGCGCGCCTATTCCATGGGTCCGGATTCCGATATTCTGGTTGATCCGGAAAAAACCACGCATCTGGGCAAACCGGTTGGCGCGGACTCGGGCACCAACACTTGGGAAGGTGACCAGTGGAAGATCGGCGGCGGCACCACATGGGGCTGGTATTCTGCTGATCTGGACGAGAACCTGATGTATTACGGCACCGGGAATCCGTCGACCTGGAATCCGGCGCAGCGGCCCGGCGACAATCGCTGGTCGATGACCGTCATGGCGCGTGACATCGATACCGGTATGGCCAAGTGGTTCTACCAGATGACCCCGCATGACGAATGGGACTATGACGGCATCAATGAAATGATCCTGACGGAGCAGGAAATTGATGGCACGGAGCGCAAGCTTCTGACCCATTTCGACCGGAACGGTCTGGGCTACACCATGGACCGTGTCACGGGTGAGTTGCTGGTGGCCGAGAAGTTCGATCCGGTGGTCAACTGGACCACGGGCGTCGACATGGACCCCAACAGCGAAACCTATGGTCGTCCGGCGGTTGTGGCGCAATACTCAACCGAGCAGAATGGCGAGGACGTGAACTCGACCGGTATCTGCCCTGCGGCTCTGGGCACCAAAGACCAGCAGCCTGCGGCCTATTCGCCAAAAACGCAGCTGATGTATGTGCCAACCAACCATGTCTGCATGGATTATGAGCCGTTCCGCGTGTCCTACACCGCTGGTCAGCCCTATGTGGGTGCGACGCTGGCAATGTACCCGGCCCCGGACAGCCATGGCGGCATGGGCAACTTCATCGCCTGGGACAACACTGACGGGTCGATCAAGTGGTCGCTGCCCGAGCAGTTCTCGGTCTGGTCCGGTGCTCTGGCAACGGCTGGGGACGTGGTGTTCTACGGCACACTCGAAGGCTTCCTGAAGGCCGTGCATGCGGAAACCGGTGAGGAGCTTTATAAGTTCAAGACTCCGTCCGGCATCATCGGTAACGTGATGACATATGAGCAGGGCGGCAAGCAGTATATCGGTATCCTGTCGGGTGTCGGTGGCTGGGCCGGGATCGGTCTGGCGGCTGGTTTGACCAACCCGAATGACGGTCTGGGCGCCGTGGGCGGCTATGCTGCGCTCAGCGACTACACCGCGCTGGGTGGTCAGCTGACCGTGTTCGCGCTGCCGAACTGATGACACAGTCTGGCGCGGCCTTCGGGTCGCGCCACACGAACCGCAACCAGGTGAGACATTCATGAAATACCCAGTAAGCGTTTTCGCAATCGGCCTTTTGGCTGGCCTTCCCTTCGCCGCGTCGGCAGATAATCTGGCCGCCGCATATTCCGAGGATGGCCGCTATTTCACCGATGATGACATCCCGACCTACAACATCACCGATGATGGGACCGTCGACTGGCTGACATTTTCGGGTTTCCGGCGCTACCATGCGGAATGTCATGTCTGTCATGGACCCGATGGCGAGGGCTCGACCTATGCGCCAGCGCTGAAGAACTCTGCGGTCGATATGGATTATTACGACTTTGTTGATGCCGTCACCAACGGGATCAAGAATGTCAGCGCATCGGAGCAGTCGGTCATGCCAAGCTTTGGCGAGAACCCGAATGTGATGTGCTATCTCGACGACATCTATGTCTATCTCAAGGCCCATGGCTCGGGTGCGATCCCGCGCGGGCGGCCACCGAAGAAAGAAGCCAAGTCGGATGTGATCCGCGAGGATGAAGATGCCTGCATGGGCTAAAGCCTTTCTTGCTTTGCTTGGCCTTCTGGCCGGTCTGGTCCAGCCGGAGGTTGGAGGTGCACAAACCTCTGATCTTGTCTCGCAGAACGCCCTGAGAGTCTGCGCAGATCCGGCGAATTACCCGGTCTCGACCGAGGATGAGACCGGATATGAGAACGAGCTGGCCGAACTGATCGCCGAGCAGCTGGAGCTTCCGGTGCAATATGTCTGGTTCCCTCAGGCCACGGGCTTCATCCGCAACACGCTGATGGCCAAGCGCTGTGATATCGTGATGGGGTATGCCCAGGGCCATGAACTGGTCCAGAACACCAACCATTACTACACCTCTGCCTATGCTTTGATCGTAAAGGAAGATGGCGATTTGACGGGCGTTGATACACTGTCGGACCCTGCGCTCAAGGACCGGCGCATCGGTATCGTGGCAGGCACGCCGCCAGCCGCACATATGGCACGCAATGGTCTGATTGGAAAAGCAAAACCTTATAATCTGGTCGTGGATCGGCGCGTCGAAAGCCCGGCCGTTGACATGCTGAATGATCTGCAAGCGGGCGAGATTGATGCGGCGATCCTCTGGGGGCCGCTGGGTGGGCCGCTCGTGAAAGCCGACTATCCGGGGATGAAAGTGATCCCTCTGGTCAACGAAGAGCTACCGCCGCGCCTGTTCTTCCGCATCACGATGGGAGTGCGTCAGGGTGAAAAGGTCTGGCAGCGCAAGCTGAACTCACTGATCCGGCGCAATCAGGATGACATCAACGCGCTGCTCTTTGAGGCAGGCGTGCCGCTGGTCAACGATCTGGGTACCGAGGTGCTGGAGCCGACGCAATGATCCGGGCCCTTGTGGCCTTTTTGCTGATCACATCCCCCGCGCTGGCCCAGACCGTGCCCGAGCCCCCCGATTATCGCATGGACCATTACCGCGCGCCAGTACCCGAGGGGCTGACGGGGGGCACCACCATCGGTCCCGAAGAGGCGCATGCGCTATGGCAGGAGGGCGACGCAGGTTTCATTGACGTGCTGCCGCAAGCCCCCAAACCCGCCAACCTGCCAGAGGGCACGATCTGGCGCGACAAACCGCGCAACAGCATTCCCGGCGCGATCTGGCTGCCCAATGTGGGCTATGGCGCGATTGCCGATGTCACGGCAGAGTATTTCCGGCGCGGGCTTGAAATGGTCACAAAAGGCGATGCCAACCGCGCCGTGGTATTTTTCTGTCTTGAGGATTGCTGGATGAGCTGGAACGCCGCCAAGCGCGCGATCGAATGGGGCTATACCAACGTCTATTGGTTCCCGGAGGGCACAGACGGCTGGGCGCTTTGGGATTACCCGCTGGAGCGCGTCACACCGCAAGAACCGCAGCCGGTGCAGGGCGGGTAAGCCGCACTCAGAACCCAGCGAGTTTCTTGTGCAGATGGCTGACCGTGCCATCGGTGTCGGTCATCTTGACATCCACCGATTGCGACCGACTGGGCACCGAGATACCGACGCGCGGGTTCTCCGACAGCGAGATCGAGCCTGTCATCTCGATATAACCTGCGCCATCCAGATCGATATCGACGGACTCGACATAGCGCATGGGGATGAACAGCAACGAGATCTGGTCCATCTGCATCCCCGAATGCGAGGGGTGCGAGATATCCAGATCCATTTTGTTCGCCCGTGCAGACAGGTTCGACAATTTGCCCATCGTGCTGAGCGTCGGCGCGCGACCGACAACTTCAACATCCATCTGCCCCAACGAGGCCAGCGCCAGCTCCGGATCAGCGCCCGGCGGCGCCGCACAAGCGCCAAGGCCCGAGGTTTTGACAAAGGTCTCGGACACCCAAAGCCGCCCGTCGGTGGTCTCGGCGACCACATGCATCGGGGTCGGGCCGTTCACCCGCATGGTCACGTCGAAATAGAAACTGGCCTGCGGCTCATCCAACTCGAACACCGCCGAGACAGGCATTGGGTTTTCGTCCAGCACCAGCGTGACCTTGCCCACTTTCAGACCTGCGGGCGCTACGATCTGGGCGGCGAGTTCCGCACGAGCATCGTCTGGCGTTCGGTAGGGCGCGTCGATGGCGATTACGCTGTCCCCGTTCAGCATGACGCGATCCCCGTAGAGCTGGGTTCGAATATTGTCCCAGGCCTCATTCGAGGCGAAGACAGGCAGTGCCGTGGCGCAAAGAAGCGCGGCGATAAGGCCCGTTTTTCTCATTGATGTCCTCCTCCCAGAACAAATCTACCGAAGGCCCGGGGACCATCGCAGGTTTCTATCGTGTTTAGCACAGTGAGCCCGTTTGGGTCTATCACGCTGACTGTGTTGTCAAACCAGTTGGCCACCACGACCGATTGCCCGTCGGGGGTCACATCTATGCCCTCGGGGTATTCGCCCACATCGATGGTTGTCTCGCGTGTCAGCGTCTCCAGATCGATGACGCTGACAGTGTTGGCGTATTGATCGGTCACAAAGGCACGCGCGCCCGCAAATGCCACCCCGTAGGGGCGCTCGCCAACCGGGATCGTGGCGCGGGTCTTGCCGGTCGCCACATCCAACACGCTCACATCATTGCTGCCGACATTACCGACAAATAGCAGCCCGGTCGGGGCAAAGCGCAATCCAAAGGGGCGTGTGCCGACCGTGATCCGGCGCAGTGGTTCAAGACTTGCAGCATCAAAGACCGAAACCTGATCAGCATCCTTCTCGGCGGAGGCCAGAAATCGCCCATCCTCCGACAGCGCAATCCCGGCAGGCGACGGACCGGTGGGCAGCTCCATAACGGTCGCGAGCGTATCGCTGTCCAGCACCCAGAGCCGGGCATTATACCAGTCCGACACAAAGAGCCGCCCGCGCGCGGCATCCAGCGCTACACCGGTCGGACCTCCCTCCAGCGTGACCTCGGCGAAAACCCCTCCGCCGCGAGAGAGACGGCGAACCATCTTGCTGCCGGGGGACACTGTGAAAAGCGCATCCCCGCCAGCGGCAATCCCGGCGGGTTTGCCAGGCAGGTGCCAGCGATCGATCTCACGCGCGCTGGCAAGATCGATCAGGCTTAACTCCTCACCATTCTGGCAGGTGATATAGGCGATATCCCCTGCCGCCGGGGCGGGAAGGAGTATCGCCAGTACGACTACGACTTTATGAGCCCGCCGCACCGAAACGTTCCGCAAGCGCCTCCAGCCCGGCCTGATAGACCGCGGTCACGGCGGCGATGGCGGCCTCGTCATTAAGCTCTTCGGGCGGGTCGTTGTTGGGATAGCCACGATAGAACGCCCCACGCCATTCGATGATCGAGCCGCCGCCATCGCGGGTTTTCACGGTCAGATGCGAGGAATAATTCGTGACCGGCAGTACCTCCACCGCGACCTCGGTGATGCGGTAGGAATAGCTCATCTTCTCGGCGCTGTATTTGTAGAGGATTTCGGTAATCGTCGGCCCGCCCTCCTGCCCGAGTGTCAGGATCCGCGTCGCGTCGATCTCGTTGCTGCCCTCGCCATTGGTTGCAAACACCGCCGGATGCCAGGACATATCCTGAAAGTTGCCAATCATTTCCCAGACCTCTTCCGGGCTGGCCGCGACCTCGGTGGTCAGGGTGACCTTTTGCCGTGTGGGTCCGTGCGCCCAGCTGGTCGCAGGGATCAGGGCAAGCCCGGCCGCGGCAAGGAATGTCCGTCGTTTCATTCTATCTCCTCCCTGAAGATGGTGTCGTCCAGCCCGTATCCAGCAGCTAATACGGGCCAGTGACCGAGTGGCGGCGGGGGTGTATTCGCCAGAGCGCGCTTGTTGGGCCGCAGGGCCGCAACAGCCCGCAGAACTCCGAGAAACAGAAGCAAGATCAGCCGCATAAGCCCATTCTTAAAAAATAAGAATCGAGCTTAATGATGAAGCTGCTACGCTTCGATTTACAACACGGCCAAAAGTATAGGTTCCGTTTCAGAGCGTATCTCGCTCATGAATTGAGGGCCCGCACAAAACAAGGCGGGCCACGGGAGGATATAGTGCATTACCACCTGATGCCGCTTTTTGCGGTCCTGTTCTGGTGTGCGTCTGTTGCAGCGGCTGCGGCGATTGACGTCAAAGCCGCTGTGCTGCGGGTGGACTACCCGTCGCTGCTGCCGATCTCGCGCTATGATCTGCGGCCCGACGATCTTGGCTTTTCCGGGGCGATGCTGGCGGATGAGGACAATGGCACCACTGGCAGCTTTCTGGGCCATACATATGACACCGCCCATGTCGCCGTGCCACCGGAAGAGGCGGATGCAGCACTGGAGCAGATATTGGCCGATGGCACCCGGCTGATCGTCGTTTTGTCTAATGCCGAGGATCTGCTGCGCCTGTCGGACAAGGCGGCTGAGGCGGGTGCGTTGGTCTTCAACGCGCGCGCGCCCGACATTGCGCTGCGCGATGATCAGTGCCGGGGTAATCTGCTGCACGTCACGCCCTCGCGGGCAATGAATGCGGATGCAGTGGCGCAATTTGCGGTCTGGAAGAAGTGGGGCGACTGGTTTCTGGTCGCCGGATCGAACCCTGACGATATCGCGCTTGCCGATGCCTTTCGTCGCGCGGCTACAAAGTTCGGTGCAGAGATTACCGAAGATCGCACGTTTGAGGATACCGGCGGCTCGCGGCGCACCGATTCCGGCCATGTGCTGGTGCAGCGGCAATTGCCGCTGGATACGCAGGATGCCGACGACCATGACGTGGTGATCGCCGCTGATGAAAGCGACTATTTCGCCCGCTACCTGTCGTATCACCTGTGGGACCCGCGCCCGGTGATGGGGGCGGGCGGTTTGCGACCCGTCTCGTTTCACGGCGCACATGAGGCCTGGGGCGCAACCCAGTACCAGACCCGGTTTGAAGTGTTGACCGGGCGCTATGTGCAGCCCGAGGATTACGATGTCTGGCTGGCCCTGCGGGTCATCGGCGAGGCGGTCACCCGGGCCAACACCGCCGAGCCCGACGGTGTGCGCGATTATGCCCTGTCGGATGCGTTCGAACTGGCGGCCTTCAAGGGCCAGAAGGTGACTTTCCGCGACTGGAACGGGCAGTTGCGCCAGCCGATCCTGCTTTACGATGGCTCGATCACCGTCAGCGTCAGCCCGCAGGAAGGGTTCCTGCATCAGGTTTCGCCGCTGGACACGATGGGGCTCGACCGCCCGGAATCCCGTTGCACGGCTTTTGAATAAGTGGAGATGCGTATGAAATCCCTGTTCCTGTCCACCGCCCTGGCTGCGCTGATCGCCGGTCCGGCCCTTGCGGGCAAAGCCTTTGTTTCGAACGAGCGGGGCAACACGATCACCGTGCTCGACACTGAGACTTGGGAGGTGATCACCGAGTTTCCCGGCGGCAACCGACCGCGCGGGATCACTGTCAGCCCGGATGGCACCAAGCTCTATGTCTGTGCGTCTGACGACAATATCGTGAAGGTTTTTGACACCTCGACCTATGAGGAACTGCCCAGCCTGCCCTCAGGCCCCGATCCGGAGCTGTTCGTGATCGAACCTTCGGGCAAGCGGCTCTACATCGCCAATGAAGACGACAATCTGGTCACGGTGACCGATACCGAAACCCGCACCATCCTGGCCGAAGTGCCCGTTGGTGTGGAGCCCGAAGGCATGGGCATCAGCCCGGATTCGAAATTTGTGGTCAACACGTCCGAGACGACGAATATGGCGCACTTCATCTCGACCGAGGATTACGAGATCAAGCACAATGTGCTGGTTGATCAGCGCCCGCGCTATGCCCAATACACCGCCGACGGCTCGCGGCTCTTCGTGACCTCCGAGATCGGCGGCACCGTGACGGTGATGGATATCGACGCCGACGGCGCGCCGACGGTGGTGGGCAAGATCGGCTTTGAGGTGCCGGGCGTGCAACCCGAATGGCTGCAGCCGGTAGGGGCCAAGGTGACCTCGGACGGCACGCGGCTCTTTGTGGCGCTGGGACCGGCCAACCGCGTTGCGGTGGTGGACGCGCAAAGCCTTGAGGTGCTGGATTATATCCTTGTCGGGCAGCGCGTCTGGCAACTCGATTTCACGCCGGATGAGAAGTATCTGCTGACGACAAATGGCAATTCCAACGACATCACCGTAATCGATGTGGCCGCCGAAAAGGCGATCAAATCGGTACAGGTGGGGCAACAGCCCTGGGGCGTGGTGACTATTGAGTGATTTTCCGGGAGGGAATTTGATGAAGAAACTGATGATCGCGGCGCTGGCCGCAACTTTGGGCGGGCCAGTGGCCGCCACACCGCTCTGCGACGATCTGGGTTTTGCGGGGCTTCTGGCCAAATGCAACCGAGGCGAGACGATCAAGCTGACGCTGGCGTCGGGCCAGCCACTGGGCGAGGATGTGGTGCTGCAATCGGGTGCTTATTACAAACTTGAGATTACCGCAGACGGTTCGGCTGAGTTGGCTATCGAAGGCCCTTCCTTTTTCCGCGCGATCTGGATGAACGAGATCGTGATCAACAAGATCGAAATCCGCCCTATGGCGGTGGACAGTATCGAGTTTGACAAGGCCGGTGTCGCGGAACTGTCATTCATCGCGATCAAGCCCGGCCGCCATGAAATCCGGATTCCCGGTTCCACCGGCGACTCGCAAAGCGTGACCATCAGCATTCAATGACGAAAGGAAAAATCATGAAACAGATCATTGTTCTGGCAATTGCCGCCCTTGTTGCCTCGCCAGCTCTGGCAAGCGACGCCCCCGACGCGGAAACCGTCGGCAAGATCGAAGCCTATCTCGCCTCGATCGAGTGCCAGATGGACCCAGACGACATCGAGGTGGAGGACGATGGCTATGATCTGGATGACGTCATTTGCAAGGGCGGCGACCAGTTTGATATCAAGCTGGACAAGGACCTCAACGAGGTGAGCCGCAGGGCGGAGTAAGCGCAACCTGAAACGGGGGATAACACATGAGGACTCTCATCGCCCTCTGCACCGCCTTGGCCTTTTGGGCCGGAGCGGTGTCGGCACAGAGCGACCCGGTGATCCGCGCCGCCGTCCTGAAGATCGGGACGGTGAACTGGGAACTGGCAACGATCATCGAAAACGGGCTGGACAAAAAGCATGGCTTCACGCTGGAGGTTCAGCCCTTCGCCGATAATGGTGCGACCCGTATCGCGGTCGAGGGCGATGAGGCGGACATGGCCGTTGCCGACTGGATCTGGGTCGCGCGGCAGCGGGCGGCGGGCAAGGATTACGTGTTCATTCCCTATTCCAAGGCGGTTGGCGGCGTGGTGGTGCCCGGCGACAGCACCGCGACCACCCTACAGGACCTTGCCGGTGGCAAAATTGGCATCGCGGGCGGGCCGCTGGACAAGTCCTGGCTGATCCTGCGGGCCTATGCGGCGCAGCAATACGGCATGGACCTGAAGGCCGAGACCGAACAGGTCTTTGGCGCGCCGCCGCTGATCTTCAAATCGGCGCTGGGTGGTGACTATGCCGGGGCGATCAATTTCTGGCACTTTCTGGCCAAGATGAAAGCCTCCGGCATGAAAGAGTTGATCTCGGTCGAACAGGCAGGCGCAGCACTTGGTCTTGACGCAGAAACCCCGCTATTGGGCTATTACTTCAAGGACAGTTTCCTGAGCCAACATCCCGATCTGGCGCAGAGTTTCTTTGACGCCAGCCGCGAGGCCAAGGAGTTGCTGGCCAACTCACCCGAGGCCTGGGAGGCGATCCGCCCCCGGATGAACGCCAAGACTGATGCGCAGTTCGAGCAGTTGCGCTCGGACTGGATCGCAGGCATCCCGGCGCGCGGTCCGGTGGATCAGGCAGCTGCGGACAAGATGCTGGCGCTGATGGCCGAATTGGGCGGCCCCGATCTTGTGGGCGATGCGACCTCGGTGCCAACGGGCCTGTTTGCGACCGTGGAATAGGGGCGCATGCAGGACGCGCGCCTCACGCCTGTCTTGTCGATTGCGGGTTTGCTGTCGCTTTGGGTTGTTGCCGCACTGCTGACCAATGATGCGCAAATCCTGCCGCCGCCTTGGGATCTCGTCCCGAGATTCGGTCAGGAACTGGCCTCGGGCGAGTTGCAGCGCAATCTGGGCGCGACGCTGATCCGCGTGGCCTGGGCCTTTGTGCTTGCGATGACGCTGGGCACTATGATCGGTCTGGCCATGGGCCGGTCCGATCGGGTGAACCAATGGCTCGATCCCTGGCTGGTGGTCTTTCTGAACCTGCCCGCGCTGGTGTTGATCGTGCTCTGCTACCTCTGGATCGGGCTGACCGAGGCCGCAGCCATCACCGCCGTCACGCTCAACAAGGTGCCCAATGTCGCTACCATCCTGCGCGAAGGGGGTAGGGCGCTGGACCCGGATCTGGACGCGATGGCAAAGGTCTATCGACTGTCCTGGTGGGTGCGGATGCGCCATGTGATCGCGCCGCAACTGGCCCCGTTCATCGCGGCGGCAGCTCGTTCCGGCCTGTCCCTGATCTGGAAGATCGTGCTGGTGGTTGAATTCCTCGGGCGCTCCTCGGGTGTCGGGTTTCAGATACATCTCTATTTCCAGCTCTTTGATGTCGGGATGGTGCTGGTCTATGCCCTGTCCTTCATCTGCGTGATGTTGCTGATCGAATGGTTGATCCTGCAACCGTGGGAACGGCAGGCCCGCCGATGGAGGCGCGCGTGATCCGCGTGGAAATAGAGGCCAAGCGCTTCGGCCCGACGCCGGTGCTGCGCCGCGTCGCGTTTCAGATCGCAGCGGGTGAAACGGTGGCCCTAATCGGCCCCTCGGGTATTGGTAAAACGACACTGCTGCGCCTGATCGCAGGGATCGACCGGGACTATGACGGGCATGTCGCACGACCCGACCGGCAGGCCATCGTGTTTCAGGAACCCACGCTGCTGCCCTGGCGGTCCGCGCTCGACAATCTGCTGCTGGTTCACCCGGACCTCGACCGGAACGATGCGCTCGCTGCGCTCGACCGGGTCGGGCTGGCGGGGAAAGAGACGCTTTTTCCCGGTCAGCTTTCGCTCGGCCAACAGCGCCGCTTGTCGCTGGCCCGCGCCTTTGTGGGGCGTCCCGAGTTGCTGATCATGGATGAGCCTTTTGTCTCGCTCGACAAGGACACGGCTGAAACCATGCTGTCGCTTACCGAAGACCTGATCGCACAACACCGCCCAGCCACGCTGTTTGTCACCCATGCGCAGGCCGAGGCCGAGCGGCTGGCAGATCGGGTTCTCAGTTTGAAGGCAGGACCAGACGGTGCGGTTCTGGGATAGCTCGCGCTATTCCGCAGGTTCGCGCGCCGCGCCTGGTGCAGTTCGATGGACAAAGGGCGCATCACCCTGAGCAGCATGATCGTCAGCCTGCGCCTGTAGCGCCTTGTGGTGCGGGGATTTGATGCAGACCGGATCGGTCGCACTGGCATCGCCCACGATAGCCATCGCCTGACACCGGCAACCGCCAAAATCCACGGTCTTGCGCTCGCAACTGCGACAAGGTTCGGCCATCCAGTCAGTGCCGCGATAGGCGTTGAAGGCAGAGCTATTGTGCCAAATCTCGGCCAGAGGCTTGTCCTGCACCCGATCAAAGCGCAGATGCGGGATGGATTGCGCCGCATGACACGGCAGAACCTGCCCGTCTGGGGCCACGTTCAGCCCCGTCGAGCCCCAGCCACCCATGCAGCGTTTGGGATAATCGTCGTGATAATCCGCCGGGACGTAGTCGATGACCAGCGTGCCCTTGTGAGCCTTGCGGGCGGCCTCGACCTGCCGGGTCACCGCCCGTGCCTGCGCGCGAGTCGGCATCAGCGCGTCGCGGTTTTTAAGTGCCCAGCCGTGGAACTGCACGGTTGCAACCTCGATCCGCCGCGCGCCCATCTCCAGTGCCATCTCCAGCGCGCGTTCCAATTGATGCGCGTTATGTCGGTGCAATACGAAATTCAGGGTCAGCGGAAAGCCGATCCGGTTGATCCATTCCACCGTCTGCATCTTGCGCTTGAAACCGCCACGATAGCCGCCGACACGGTCGGCCATGTCTGCATCCGTGCCCTGCAATGACAGTTGCACGTGATCGAGCCCCGCCGCATCCAACTCAGCCAGCCGCCGTTCGGTTAGACCTATGGCAGAAGTGATCAGGTTGGTATAAAGCCCCGCATCGCGCGCTGCCTGCACCAGCGTCACGAGATCGCGGCGCGATGCCGGCTCGCCGCCCGACAGGTGCAATTGCAGGACGCCAAGCGCCGCAGCCTCCTGAAACACCCGGACCCAGGTATCGGTATCCAGCTCGCTTTCCTGCAAGGCCATCTCGACCGGGTTTGAGCAGTAGGGACAGGATAGCGGACAGCGATGGGTCAGTTCGGCCAGCATCGCAATTGGCGGGGCAATTCCGGTCATGCTGTCACGTCCAGAAACCGCCTGTTGCGCAACGCATCCAGAAAGCCGGAGCTGTCCTCGGCGATCTGATCGACGGGGGCATCATATTTCTCAGAGAGAGCGCGGGTGATCTGCCCAAAGCTGCGCGCGCCATCCACCTCGCTCAGGATCGCGTGGCCGATCTGGTCCAGCGTCACGGCGCGTTCCGGTGCCAGCAGAACCCATTTCTCGCGCACCTTGTCAAAGTGCAGACGCACGCCACGGGGCAGGGCGGGAACCTCTTGCGCCAACATCACGAGGCCTGCCGCATGAGCAACCCGGTCCCCGGCTGCCATGCGCCCGGCGGGATGCGCGCGGGCTCCACGTAAGCCCCCCAAAGTGCATCCAGTTGCGACCAGAGAATATCAGTCTTGAAGATCAGCGCCTTGGCAGCGGCGTCCTGTTTCTCGGCTGTGTCAGCATGATCCAATACCCAGGCCAACCCAAAAGCCACATCCTTGGGCGCTTCTTTCAGGCGGGTTTTGAAGTAAGAAAGCGAACTGTCATCAGCAAAATCGTAATGCTGCAGCAAACCTTCGATGCGGTTGGCATGAATCTTAGGCGCGAAAAGCTCAGTCAGCGAGGCAGCCACGGCCTCAAGCAGGGTCTTCTCCCGCACAAACCGAACATAGGCATCGACGGCGAATTTGGTCGCGGGCAGCACCCCTTCGCAAGAGGCGACGTAGTCGGGGTCCAGTCCCACCGCCTCGGCCAGACGCAGCCAGCGCCGGATGCCGCCCTCGTTTTCGGCGGTGCCGTCATGGTCTTCAATACGAGAGCGCCATTGACGGCGCAACGCGGGGTCTTCGACCCGTGACATGAAGGCGGCGTCCTTCATCGGGATGGAATGTTGATAGTAATAGCGGTTGATGACCCAAGCGCGTACCTCATCCGGGGAGCAAGCGCCGCCATGCAGCCGGTGATGGAACGGGTGCAGATCGTGATAACGTTCCGCACCGATCTGGCGCAGCCTTGCCTCGAATGCATCGCGGCTCGGAGTCGGGGTTTGGGTCATAGCGTGATCTCCATTCCGTCCTGCCCGATGGTCCATCCTGCGGCGCGGGCCTGCGCACCCTCGTCGCTGTCGGGTCGCAGAACGGGGTTGGTGTTGTTCATATGCACAAAAACTTTCCGAGCGATGTCGATATCCGAAAAGGCCGCGATCGACCCGTCGGGGCTGTCCATCGACATATGCCCCATGCGCTTGCCGGTCTTCTGGCTTAGCCCGGCGCGCACCATCTCGTCATCGGTCCAGAGGGTACCATCAAAAAAGAGCAAATCCGCCCCCTTGAGACGGTCCCGCAACTCCGGCGTCAGAGCGGCACATCCGGGGATGTAATACGCGGTGCTGTCCTGTGATTGCAGCGCGACACCAACCGTCTGTTCGCCGATCATATCGGTCTGCACGGTCTCGCCCTCCAAGTATAGCGGCACCTTGCCCGGAACCGGAAACAGGGTCGCGATCAGACCGGGCACAAGTTCAAATGGTTTATCCAGGGCAATGGATACCCGATCCACAACCGCGCTGTTCAAGGCTTCAAAAATCGGGTTCTCTGCCAGCACCTCATGGATGCCCGCCGTCGCGAATAGTTTGAAAGCCTGCATTTCCCTGAGCGTCAATAAACCCGCCACATGGTCGATATCACCATTGGTGACCAGTACTGACGACAGGGGAAGCTGCCGCAAGCCAGTTGGAAAGAGAGAGGGGGCCTGCGACAGCTGGATACGGATATCCGGAGACGCGTTCAGGACGGCCCAGTTCAGGCCGTCCACAGTAACTGCGAGTGACGATTGGGTTTGAGCCGGAATTTTCCCGGCCCGAGCCAAGTTACAATTGTCGCACCCGCAATTCCACTGGGGCAATCCACCACCGGCAGCAGCCCCAAGTATGCGCGCGCGCAACGTCATGTCAGACTTGGCGCTGCAACCGCGATCAGATCAGGCCTTCGCGCTCTTCATCGCTGTCGGGGCCATACATGTTGATTTCCATACCGCACTCGATTTCGCGGATGATGGGCTTGGTCCATGCCATTTGCGTTTCCTCCTGACTGACATAAATTTCCTGATCAGACTGGCAGCTATCGGGTTTTCACGCGAATCTTAATTTATAAGAGCGGCCTAGACTTTGGTCTGTATTCAGTCGCTTTCGTGAACCGGTAGGCGCCCCTCAAGGCAGAATCCCTGGTTGCGCAGTGTTTTGATTTCAAAGCCGAAATCCTCTGCCGAGAGCTTCTTGCGGAGATACCCGATATAAACATCGACCACGTTTTCGTTACTTGAGCCTTCGCCCAGCCAGAGCGTGTCGAAGATGTCGCCGCGCGGGATCGGCTGACCGGCGTTGCGGGTCAAAAGCGCCAGCAGCGCAAACTCGCGTTCGGTGAGTGTGACGCTGGCATCACCTGCGCTAACGGTTCTGGATTCGGGAATAATCCTAGCCGGTTCGGGGCGTTGCGCTTGGGCGCGCTGTTCCTGCACCCGCAGCCGTGCAACCAGCTCGTCGAAGCTGAAGGGTTTGACGACATAGTCATCCGCGCCCGCTTCCAGACCCGCAGCGCGGTCTTCGACATCCGACAGCGCCGAGAGCATCAGGATCGGCAGCGCAACGCCACTGGCCCGGGCCGCCCGAACCAGATCAATACCGCTATCAGCCCCCAGCATCACATCCACGATGGCCCCGGCAAACTCCTCGCGTTGCAGCCGTTCAAGCGCTTTGTCAGCCCGGTTTTCCGCCTCGGCCGCGTAGCCATGCAGAGTCAGCCCCCGCACCAGCGCCGAGGTGATCTTTGGATCGTCATCGATAATCAGTAACCGGCTTGCCATATGTGCAGTCTAGGCCTCTGCAATGGGTAAGCGAAGGGCGACATTTGTCCCGGCTGCGCGGCCCAGAGCCATGGCGCGCGGCACGGGGCTGGTTAGCGTGATGGTGCCGTCATGCGCTTCGACCACCCAGCGGGCAAGCGCAAGCCCGACGCCAAAGCCTTGCGTATTGCCAGCACCGCCCTGAACAAAACGCTCAAAGATCGTGTCCTGATCAATTGCTGCTATGCCAGGACCGTTATCCGTAAGGGATATTTCGACCATGCTGTCGTTTTGCTGCGCATTGAGCGCGATCTCGACACCGTCGCGCGCATGGCGAATGGCGTTGCGGATCAGGCTGGCTAGGACCTGTCGAATCCAGTTTGGATCGCAGAGCATTTTGATCTCGGGAATGTTCTCGACCGTCAGGTGCATACCCGCGTTGTCGATCTCGGCCTGCACTTCCTCGGTCACCGCGCCGATCAGGTCGCGCAGCGCCACGGCCTCCGGTTCCAGCGCCAGCTGTCCGCTATCAGAGCGCGCCACCCGGAGCAGATCGTCAATTCGCCGGTTCAGCTTGGCGGCGCTGGTTTCGATGGTGGAAAACGCATCCGGTGCGTTCTGGGTGTCCTGCCGCCCGATCTGCGCCTCCATCATGATCACGGTGAGGGGGGTGCGCAATTCGTGGCTGACATCGGCAAAGAAGCGGCGGCGGTTTTCGTCGATCTTGGCAAGCGTCGTGTTTGCTGTGCGTAACTCCTCGGTGCGCAGGGCGATGGTTTCGTTCAACCGCGCCCATTCCGCCTCCACGTCTGCTTGCCGGTCCGACAGCGCTCCGGCCATGCGGTTTGTCTCATGATAAAGCCGCCCAATCTCATCGTTGCGCGTTGTCGGCAGTGCAACGGTGAAATCGGCCCGTCCGATCTGAAGGGCCGCGTCATGAAGCCGATCCAGCCGCCTGAATTGCGGGCGGATCAAACCGAAATAGAACCAGCCGGTGGACAGAATCGCCAGACCCGCAAATCCCAGAGCGGCCCAGGTCAATGTACGGCGCAGCTTTTCGATCCCCGACAGGATCGTGTTGCGGAACACCATTTCGGTATTCACCGCCTGGCTAAGCAGCGGATCAAAACCCGAGGCAAAGGCATCTATATGAGCGCGCAGGCGCGCGCGGTCACTCTCGTCGCTGGCAAGCCCGCGCAGGGTGTTATCCAGCAGCGCCTCCATCCTGGCAAGGCCCAGCGATTGGGTGCCGTAGCGGGACTGTTCATCGAGGCCGAGAGCGCTGACAGAGGCAACAGCCTGTTCCACATCCTCGCGCAATTGCCCGAATGTGGCGCGTATGCGATCGCTGACCGGGGCCAGCCGGTCGACCCGGATGTCGGTCGGCTGGTCGGTTTGAATCGACTCGGTAGCGATCACCAGAAAGGTCGCCGCCTGTGTCGACAGGGCCGCGTAGCGCGCCATCCGTGTTTCAGAGGCCAGCGCGGTCTCCAACCGGTTGGAAACGGTCTGCATGCCAAGATAGAGAATTGCGGCGATCAACAGTGTACCAAGGCCAAGAACCACCGCACCAAGGCCCAGCCGGGCTTTCAGCGAAACGGCGCGTTTGCGTGTTTCTGAGCCATCGCCCTGCATCGCGCTCAGGTCTTCCGCTTCATCAACCCGCGCGCAGGGTCATAGCCCCAGACGGCGGCGGCGCAGAGGATGATCGTGCAGGTCACGACCCACAAAAGCGCGATCCAGTTGATCTGCAGGTAGAGCAGAAAACGGATCAGCTCGACCACATGCGTGAACGGGTTCAGCGCGCAGATGTCGCGCAAAAGCGGCGAGCTTTCGGCCATTTTCCACAGCGGATAAAGCGCCGAGGACAGGAAAAACATCGGAAAGATGACAAAGTTCATCACCCCTGCGAAGTTTTCCAACTGCTTGATGAAGCTTGACAAAACCAGCCCCAGCGCGCCAAGCATCAGACCTCCCAGAACCAGTCCGGGCAGCACCGTCACATAGCCCAGCGGAGGCATGGTGATACCAAAGAGCCCTGCCAGCGCCAGAAAGGTATAAACCTGCAGGATCGAGATCGCGGTCGAACCCAGCAGGCGGCAGAACAAGAGCCACCAGCGCGGAAACGGGCTGGTTAGCAGCAGCCGCATCGAGCCCATCTCGCGATCATAAACAAGGCTGAGCGAGCTTTGCATGCCGTTGAACAGCAGCACCATCGCGCAAAGGCCCGGCACGATATAGGTCTCGTAGGTGATATACGTCTGATAGGGCGGGATGATCGACAGACCAAGTGCGGCGCGAAAGCCTGCGGCGAAGATCAATAGCCACACCATGGGCCGTACAAGGGCGGCGATAAACCGTTCGCGCTGATGGATGAAGCGCAGGAACTCACGCCCCATGATCGCGCGGGCGACGCCCCAGAAGCCACTCATGCGGGCACCTCGGTTTGCGACAGGAACCAGTTCGACAGCGGCTTGTCGCCCCGCAGATCGCCGGTCTGGCCAGCGGCGAGGATCTGGCCATGATGCAGGACAAGCAATTGGTCGGCATCGCGCACCTCGTCCGTCAGGTGCGTGGCCCAGAGCACGCAGAGCCCCTGATCGGCCAGATCATGCACGTGATCAGTGATCGATTGGCGTGCGGCGGCATCGAGCCCAACAGTCGGTTCGTCCAGCAGCAGCACCTTTGGCTCATGCAGCAGCGCGCGGGCCAGCTCCATCCGACGCCGGTGCCCGCCATTCAGCGCGCGGACCTTTTCGCCCGCCCGCTCGCGCATCCCCAGACGGTCAAGCGCGGCATCGATACGCGCCTGCGTCTGTGAGCGAGGCAAACCGTGCAAGGCAGCGAAATAGGCCATGTTCTGGCGTACCGTCAGGCTCAGATCGAGCGTTGGTTGCTGGAACACAACACCAAGATCAGCCAGCGCCCGCCTTGGGTGCTGTCGCAGATCATGCCCGGCGATGCGAATATCCACCTGAGGTGCAACAAGCAGATGGGTCAGCAGCGACACCAGTGTGGATTTGCCCGCCCCGTTTGGCCCGAGCAACGCGCAGAACCGACCGGGTGCCACCTCGAACGAGATCGCATCCAGCGCCACCTTAGACCCGTAGCGAAAGCTCAGGTCGCGCACCTCAAGGCCCTGTCTTGTCTCATCCGCAGTTTGCGCGTCAGGCACGTCTTGCTCCGCCGTGGTATCCAGATCTTGGCCAGCTTGCCCGCTCGGCCCGGGTTTCTCAACCGCCCAGCGCGTAGGCAAGTCGCGACTTAAGTATACGGAGCCTCACTGATTTGTTATGCCTTGCTATAGCACGGTGCCGGTTAGACTATCGCCGAGCGAAAGATCGGAGGGTCCCGGTATCGGAGGAACAGCCATGCCATTGCGTCGGCGCGATGTGATGCGGGTGAGTGTCGGGGCATTGGTTGCTCTGACCGTACCGGCGCGCGCGCAGCAGCTTCTTGTGATGCAGCAGGATGCAACGCTTGACGAGGTCATCGTTGCCTTCACCGACGGTGCACCGATTGCAGAGGGTAGCATGTCGCTGAGCTTGCCGGATGTGGCAGAGGATGGCTACCGCGTGCCGGTCGCAATCGAGGCACCCCAAGCCGAAGAGGCCGTGTTGATCGCGCCGGGCAACCCGGTTGTGCCGGTTCTGAAAATACGCTTCGGACCACTGGCGGGGTCGCAGAAACTGTCAACCCGGATGCGATTGGCGCAGACCCAGGATGTTCTGGCACTGGCGCGGATGCCGGGTGGGACCGTTGCGCAGGACACGCAGCCGGTCTCCGTCATTGTCGGCGGCTGCGCCTGATCGGAGGAGGTGAACATGGCGGCAGGCGTGAAAACGCGGGTCAAACTGCCCAAACAGGTCCGGGAAGGTGACGTGATCACAATCAAGACACTGATCACACATCGGATGGAGTCCGGGCATCGGCTGGATGCGCAGGGCGCGCCTATTCCGCGCTCCATCATCCATCGGTTTCACTGCACATTCGAGGGCGAGACTGTTGTCGATCTTGAGATCGGGCCCGGCATCTCGACCAATCCGTTTTTTGAGTTTCAGGCCCGTGTGCCGGGACCCGGCGTATTCACCTTTGCCTGGCATGACGATGATGGCGCGATCTACACCGACAGCCGGGCGATCTCGGTGATCTGAGGGGCGCGACCAAGGTGTCGGTTCAGATCGCGCAGCGAATTGAGGACAGTGGGCGCAGGTTTGCTATGGAACGGAGATGTTCACGACGCGGGTTAACCATCATAGCCATCACGGTTGCGCTGCCGGTGTACATGGCGTTTGCAGAGGAGCTGCCGCCAGAAATTCTTGCGATCAAGGGCGACGTTGCCTGGGGCGAATACCTGTCTGGGGAATGCGTGACCTGTCACAGCGCGCAAGGTGCAGAGGGCGGGATTCCCAGGATCGCGGGCCGCGATACCGAAGATATCGTGGTCGCGATGCATGCCTATAAGCAGAACCAGCGGGTGCATCCCATCATGCAGATGCTGGCGGGCCGCCTGAGCACCGAAGAGATCGCGGCATTGGCCGCTTATTTCAATACCCTCGACTGAGGGGACCATAGGGGAGGACGCAGCATGGCATTGAATCGCAGAACCTTTCTAGGCGCAAGCGCGGCTGCGACGGGCGCGCTATCTGCGCCCTACGTACTGGCCGAAGGCAGAGGAAAGCCTCGGGTGCTGGTGATCGGCGGCGGGGCCGGCGGCGCCACCGCAGCGCGGTACATCGCCAAGGATAGCGAAGGCGCGGTCGACGTGACACTGGTCGAACCCTCGCGCACCTATTTCAGCTGCTTCTTTTCCAACCTCTATCTGGGCGGGCTGAAAACGATCGACGATATCGGCCACACCTATGGCACACTGGCCGCCGATCATGGGATCAATGTGGTGCATGACTGGGCCGTGGGCGTGGATGGCACGGCCAAGACCGTCAGACTCGCGGGTGGGGCGGTTCTGCCCTATGACAAGCTGATCCTGGCGCCGGGCATTGACTTCGTCGACGGCTCGGTACCCGGCTGGGATGTCTCGGCCCAGAACAAGATGCCCCATGCCTACAAGGCCGGATCGCAATCAGAACTGCTCAAGGCGCAGATCGCTGCGATGCCCGAGGGCGGAATCTATGCCATGGTTGCCCCGCCCAACCCCTATCGCTGCCCGCCGGGACCGTATGAGAGGGTCTCGATGGTGGCGCATGTGCTGAAAGCGTCAAACTCTACAGCCAAGATCATCATCGCCGATCCCAAGCCCAAATTCTCGAAAATGGCGCTTTTCGAGGAAGGCTGGGCCAATCACTACCCCGGTATGATCGACTGGATCGGTGAGGATTTCGGGGGCGGTATCGTCTCGGTCGATCCCGACCGCATGGTGCTGACAATTGACGGTGAAGAGACCAAGGTTGATGCCTGTAATGTGATCCCGGCGATGAAGGCGGGGCGGATCGCTGAACTGGCGGGCGTGACCGAGGGCAATTGGGCCCCGGTGAACGCAGCAGACATGTCATCGAAAGTCGATCCCAATATCTATGTGCTGGGTGATGCCTGCCAGCAGGGCGATATGCCGAAATCGGGTTTCTCGGCCAATTCGCAGGCCAAGGTCTGCGCGAATGCGGTACGTGGGACGCTGACCGGATCAAGGGTGTTTCCGGCCAAATACGCCAATACCTGTTGGTCCCTGATTGCCGAAAATGACGGCGTCAAGGTCGGGGCAACCTATGAGCCGACCGAAGAGAAAATCGCCCGCGTGGACGGATTCATCAGCCAAACCGGTGAGACCATCGACATCCGCAAGGCAACATTTGAGGAATCCGAGAGCTGGTATGACGCGATCACTGCCGACATGTTCAGCTAGCGGAAAGCGCACCGGGGCGGGGGCTTCAGTCTTCGCTTAGCAGGCTGGACAGTTTCAATGCCGCCGATTTCAGCTGTTCGACATGGGCGACAGCGCCTGTCAGGCTGAGCCGCTGCTCGGGCGCATGTACCGACAGGGTCGAAACTAAGCGGCCATTGCCTTCATGGATCGGCACGGCAACGGCGATCATGCCCTCCATAAACTCGCTATTGTCGGTGGAATAGCCACGTTCGCGGATCTCGAGGACCTCTGTGATCAGTTGTTCAGGGTCTGTGACCGTCAGTGCTGTTCTGGCTTCCAAATCGGTGGACATGGCATAGCTGCGCAAATGCCGACGATCGAGGCTGCTGAGATACATCTTGCCGCTGGCGGTGCAGTAGAACGGCACGCGCGTGCCCACGGGAAGTTGGATGCGCAGCGGCCATTTGGTTTCGACCCGGTCGAGATAGACCATCGCATCGCGATCCGGGATCGCTATGTTGCAGGTCTCGCCGATCTCCTCGGCCAATTGCTTAAGAATGGCCAGCCGCGCGGTCCTGATCCGCAGTGAAGACAGGATGCCAGTGGACATCTTGCGCAAACGAAGGCCGGGGGAATACCCCCGGCCGTCAATCTCGCGTTGGATGAAACCCTCTTGTTCCAGCGTTGTAAACAACCGGTGGATCGTGGGCTTCGGCAGTCCGAGGCGCTGATTCACCTCTGTTGGTGTAACGGGAACTCCGGCCTCGGCCATCGCCTCAAGTACCAGGAGCAGCCGCAGATTCGTGGGAATTGCCCCGTCTTTACCACCAGTATCCAATAGGCCGTCCACTTGCTTGGCTCACATACCTCGTCTTAGCCCGATGGGATCAGGATCGTCGACAGGATAGGTGTCAGCGCGACGATGATCCAGACCGACAGCAGGGCAAACAGATAGGGCACCGTGTAGCGCAACAAGCGGAAATAGGGAACGCCCGTCACCCCGGATGCGACATAAAGGTTGAGCCCATAGGGTGGCGTAATGAAACCAATCGATGCGCCAACCAGGAAAATCACCCCGAACTGGACCGGCTCAACCCCCACCGAATGGGCGATCGGCGCTAGAATGGGGGCGAGGATGATCGTCACCGGCAGGCTTTCAAGCACCATGCCTGCGACAAACACGATCGCCATCGAGGTGAACAGCACCGCATAGTAGCCGCCCATGCCGCGCACGAAATCGCCGATGAACTGCTGAGCACCCAGCACCGAAAGGATTTGCTGCATCACCACCGAGACTGCAATCAGCGGCGCCAGAATGCCCGCGATTTGCGCCGAACGCATGGTGATCGAGGGTAGCTCCAGCGGGCCAAAGCCCTTGACCACAAGGTATTCGGAAACACCCCGCTCGCTGAAGTCGCGATCTTCGGAAGGTGAGCCCATCAGCTTGTAGATCGGAAGGCTGAGGAATCCCACGATGATACAGAAACCCACGGTCACGCCCGCCGCTTCAGTGGGGGAGAACTTGCCGGTATAGATACCCCAGAGCACCAGTCCGATGGCGAAAAAGCCAAGCCATGCACCAACCGCCGTCTTAAAGACGCGACCGAATTGCAGCTTGATCAGATAACCCCAGCCGTTCTTGGTGCAGATGACAAACGCGACCAGCATCATGGCGCCCACCATCATCGCGCCGGGAATGATACCTGCCACGAAAAGCTCGGAAATCGGCAGGTTCAGCAGGAAGCCGTAGACGATGAAGATTATCGAGGGCGGGATGATGATCCCAACCGTACCGCCCGCAGCGGCGGTCGCCGCCGAGAAGCGCTCGTCATAGCCGCCTTTGACCATTTCAGGGTGCAGCATCGAACCAATGGTGGCCGTTGTGGCCGAGTTCGAGCCGGAGATGGCGGCAAACAGACCGCAGGCCCCGAGGCTTGCCATGGCCAGGCCACCACGCAGCCAGCCGAGGCAGGAATAAGCGAAATCGCTGAGCCTGCGAGCAATGCCGGAGCGGTTGATCAGGTCACCGGTCAGAATGAAGAGCGGCATCGCCAGCAGGGCGAAGCCGTCGGTGAACACATCCGCCAGCGCGGCCCCGGTATTGATGAGGGGCAGGCCAAGCACAAAGCTCATCCCGATCACCCAATATCCGATCACCAGAAAGACCGGGACACCCAGCATGAATAGGAAGGTGACCCCAATCGAAATAATCGTAATCCAGTTTCCATCAGTCATGGTCTTCTCCTCAATCCGCGCCGATGGCGACGGGGGCAATCAGTGGCTCGCCCGAGCGCAGGTTTTGCAAATCGGTCAGCCAGTTCTCCATTGCGCGCGCGGCGATCAGGATGAAGCTCAGCGGGACCGAGACCAGGAACCACCATTGCAGCACGTTGTCAGTACCCAGCAGGATCTGGAAATTCGCCGCCGAGTTGGCCGCGACCTGCGTCGAGGTGACGACAACGATCCAGGAGAATCCGAGCCAGAGCACCGCATCCATGGACAGGCACAGGAATTGCAATGCTCTGGGCATGTTGGAGCGGAACTCGGCAAAGGCCAGATGGGTCCTCAGCTTGACGTTATAAGCACAGCCCGCCCAGGTCATGATCAGGAACAGGAAAGGCGGCAGGGTTGTCGACCACGGCGCTTGCACGTTCAGGATGAAACGGCGGAACACCTCGACAAAGATAATGATGCCGATCAGCAGATAGGTCGACACCATGACTGTGGATTCCAGATTGCGTTCGACCCACGGTATATATTTGTAAAGCAGAAGAAAGAATGCACCGCCCAGGAACGTGGCAAAGGCACCAACCACCCAGGCCGCGTTGGTCTTGAGCGCTTCGCTGATCATCCAGGCGTCATTGGATAGAACCGCGCTGAAGATCTCCGAGATATCGCTGACAATAGTCGTCATGATCTGTCTCCTCCCTGAGACCGACAGTGGCGAAATTATGTGATTGTGAGGTTTGAACGGCGGCGGGGCAAGCCCGCCGCCTGAACCGTATTATTAGGCTTTCCACCAGCGGCGGGGCTCGACGTTTTCAGGCTTCATGTCAGCAGGCACCTCGCGTGCGATGCGATGAAGCTCGGTGTAGGTGTCGATGCCACCGGCCCATTTGTCGATGCGTTCGCGCCACTGTGCCCATGGCTCGGGCTGATATTCGGGCGAGCACATTTCCTCGGCCAGCTTGATCTGCTCGTCCGAAAGGAACGCGTTGCGCACATCATTTTCGGCAAAGATCGTGTCCGGCAGTTGCGGATCAGAGAAGCCGACGGTTTTGACCAGCGCGGCCTCGTTCGCCGCCTGCACGTGAACCTGAGCAAGATAGGAGGATTCCAGAACAGCGTCCTGAAGCTCACCACCCAGACTGTCGAACACCTTGGCCGACATCGAGGTATGCTCGGTCCCACAGAAGAACCGCAGGTCGACCGACTGCGTTACGACCGGCGCCATGTTGGCGTAGGCCACCGCAGACGCCCATGTCTCTGCACCGTCGATAAGCCCGGTCTTGAGGCCGTCGAGCGTTTCTTCCCACGCCACCGGAACCGGGTTCAGCTGCAGCAACTGCATTGCAATCCGGCCTAGCTGAGTACCCGTGACACGGTTCTTGGTGCCAAAGAGTTCTTCCAGCTTGGTCACAGTGGGTTTGTCTGCAAAAGACTGACCCATCTGCAGGCCGCGCAATTCGCAATGGCTGAACAGGAACTTCAGACCGTGGCGCTTCTCCAGCGGCTCGCGCAGGATCGCGTTCGATTCCGGGCTATAGAGGAAGTGATACTGCGACGCGCGGCCCGGGAACACGTAGGCGTAGTCGAGCACGTTCAGATAAGGCGCGCCACCGGCCGAGTTCTGGGTCGAAGCAGCATAGATGTCGACAATGCCGTTCTGGGTTTTTTCAACGCAGGACAGCTGACCACAAATCTGGTTGTCGCCGATGAACTCGACGCGAATCTCGCCATCCGTGCGGGATTCCAGGTCGCGGGCAAATTCCAGAGCGCCCGCTCGTTCGATCAGCAGGTTGCGGGCATTAAAGCCCGAAGCGCCGAATTTTAGCGTGAACTTGGCCTCTTTGGCGAATCGCTTTTCATAAGTTGATTCGGCGGCTGCTGCGAGCGACGGTAGCGATACGATTCCGCCCATAGATCCCGCTGCAAGCAGGGTCGAGGACAGGCCATACTGCCCTGACAGCTTGAAAAGATCACGCCGAGATATTCTGCTGAGCTTGTCAGCTACTTTCATGTCTTCTTCCTCCCGTGGTACAGAATTCTCATTAATGAGACTTGTGGTATCATTTTTAGTAGAATAAAGATGGTGACGCAAGGAAAACTTGCACGGGACCAGTTTCAATCTGGCGGAGGGCCAAAATATGCAGACACAACAAGCTGATTACATCGTGGTTGGAGGGGGCTCTGCCGGTTGCGTTCTGGCGAATCGTCTCAGTAAGGACCCGAGCAATCGCGTGATCCTGCTTGAGGCCGGGCCACGGGACTGGAACCCGTGGATTCACGTGCCGGTCGGGTATTTCAAGACCATGCACAACCCGTCGGTGGATTGGTGTTACCGCACCGAAAAGGATGACGGCCTGAATGGGCGCGCCATTGACTGGCCGCGCGGCAAAGTGCTGGGGGGATCATCCTCGCTGAACGGTTTGCTTTACGTGCGCGGCCAGAAAGAGGATTACGACCGCTGGCGCCAGATGGGCAACGAAGGCTGGGGCTGGGACGACGTGCTGCCGCTGTTCAAGCGTTCGGAAAACCAGGAGCGCGGCGCCGATGAGTTCCACGGCGTCGATGGTGAATTGTCGGTGTCGAACATGCGCCTGCAACGCCCGATCTGCGACGCCTGGGTCGCAGCGGCGCAAGCAGCTGGGTATCCGTTCAATTCCGACTATAACGGCGCAACGCAAGAAGGCGTGGGCTATTTCCAGTTGACCACCCGCAATGGCCGCCGCTGCAGCTCGGCTGTGGCATTCCTGAACCCGGCTCGCAAACGGCCGAACCTTCAGATCATCACGAACGCGCTGGTCCAGCGCGTGGTGATCGAAGGGGGGTGCGCCACGGGCATTCGTTATCTCGACAAGTCGGGGCAGGAATGTGAGGTGACCGCAACGCGCGAGATCGTTCTGTCCTCGGGCGCGATCAACTCGCCACAGATTCTGATGCTTTCCGGCATCGGCGACGCCGCGCAATTGAAAGAGAACGGCATCGAGGTGGTGGCCGACCTGCCCGCTGTGGGCAAGAACATGCAGGACCACCTACAGGCGCGTCTGGTTTTCAAATGTAATGAGCCCACCCTGAATGACGAGGTGCGCAGCCTGATCAATCAGGCCAAGATCGCAATGAAATACGCGCTGTTCCGGGCCGGACCGATGACCATGGCCGCAAGCCTTGCGGTGGGCTTCATGAAAACCGGCCCGCATGTGGATACGCCCGATATCCAGTTCCACGTACAGCCCTGGTCCGCCGACAGCCCCGGCGAAGGCGTGCATCCGTTTTCCGCCTTCACCATGTCGGTTTGCCAGTTGCGGCCCGAAAGCCGGGGTGAGATCGTGCTGGATGGCCCCGATCCGCGCAGCTATCCGAAAATCCACCCCAACTATCTGGCAACGGATCTGGATTGCCGAACCATCGTCGAAGGGGTCAAGATCGCACGCTCGATCGCGCGCGAAGCGCCGCTGAAATCCAAAATCTCGGAAGAGTTCCGCCCGACCAAGGATCTGGCGCTGGACGATTACGAGGGCACGCTGGACTGGGCACGCAGCCATTCCTCGTCCATCTATCACCCAACTGGCACTTGCAAGATGGGGCAGGGGCCGAACACGGTGGTCGACGCGCGGCTGCGGGTTCACGGCATTCGTGGATTGCGGGTGGCGGATTGCTCGATCATGCCCGAGATCGTCAGTGGCAACACCAACGCCCCGGCGATCATGATCGGCGAAAAGGCCAGCGATCTGATCCTTGAGGATCGCGCCTGACCTCTCGTACAGACCACCTGTAGCAGACTTGTTTGCCTCGGCTTTGGGATGTGCACGCAAGGCTCATTCACGCTTTCCGTGCAGAAACGCGGTTGTTTATTGACCCGTTGCGGGCCAAAGTGCCTGAAAACGTGCACGCTCGGCGCAGCTTTGCGCCGCGCGGGCAATCATCCCAGCCGGAGGCGTTTGCAGTGCGCAGGAACAGACGGTGACGAGCGGTACGCAAATGGTGCAGGGCACAGTCGCGCCGCTTAACCGGCCCTTGTTGGGGATCAACTTCTTCGCGGGCGACGTCACCGCAGGGTTCGGGCCTTATCTGGCAATTTATCTATTGGCGCAGCTGCACTGGTCGCCGCAAAGCATCGGCTTTGCGCTCGCGCTGGGGTCCATCGTAACGGTGATCGCGCAGACACCCGCCGGCGCGCTGATCGACTGGACCAGCGCAAAGCGCGGGCTGATGGTCGCCTGCATCACCGCTGTTGGGATCGCGGCGCTGACGCTGGTGGTGACGGATTCGCAATACGCCATCTATGGGGCGCAGGCCACAATGGGTGTGGCACTGGCCTTTCTGGGACCGCTGATCGCGGCGATCACCCTGGGGGTTGTCGGGCGTCAGGCGTTTACCCGACAGACCAGCGCCAACCAGGCCTGGAACCACGCGGGCAATGTGGTGGCTGCCGCCATCGCAGCAGGGCTGGCGCTTGCGGGATTTGTGGACGGGGTGTTCATTCTGATCTCGGTCATGTGTGTCGGCATGATCTTTTGCACCACGATGATCAGACCCTCTCAGATCGACCATGAGGCGGCGCGCGGCGGGGTTGCCGAAGACAGCACAGGCCAGGAGCAGCCCAGCGGATTCGCCACCATCCTGAGCGAGAGACGCCTGATCATCTTTGGGGCCTCGATCATCCTGTTTCATTTTGCCAATGCCAGCATGCTGCCGCTGGTCAGCCAGAAAGTGGCAAGCGGGGGCGATACCAAATCGGGCATCGCCTTTACCTCAGCCTGTATCATCTCGGCCCAGTTCATCATGATCGCCATGGCCGTTCTCTGCGGCAAGACCGCCGATAGCTGGGGCCGCAAACCTCTGTTCCTGATGGCGTTTTCGATCCTGCCGATCCGGGCGCTGCTTTATACGCTGACCGACAATTCGGTGGCGCTGGTCGCGATCCAGTCACTGGACGGTGTGGCCAACGGGATATTTGCGGTGCTGTTCCTGTTGATCGTGTCGGATGTCACAAAAGGCACCGGGCGATTCAACGTGGCGCAGGGGGCGCTGGCGACGTTGGTTGGTGTCGGTGCCTCGGCCAGTAACCTGGTCGCCGAAGAGATCGTACAGATCGCCAGCTATAACATGGCGTTCTATTTCCTCGCAGGCGTGGCGATTTTGGGCGCGCTGATCTTTGCCTTCCTGATGCCCGAGACCGCCGAACATGCCCGCCGCGATCTGGCCGCTGCCGACAGCACGGAGAGCCAGTAAGCCGCACCACCCGTAGATCACTCAGTCAAAACCGGAGAATGCCTGTGTCATTCAGCCTTGGGGTTTCAATCGCCGTCTTCACCCTGATCGCCATTCGCGAATGGCTGCCGTCATTTCTGAAAATCTGGCATGTCATGACCGCCGGGGCGGTGGTGTTGCTAGCGACCATGACAATCACGCCGCAGGCCGCGCTCAAGGCGATTGACTGGAACGTCATGCTCTACCTCTTCTCGGTGTTTTCCATCGGGCGGGCGCTGTATGAAAACGGCATCTCGCACCGGATCGCCGGGTGGATGGTGGGTTGGCGCACGCCGGGCGTCTCGCTGGTGGCTTTCATGCTGCTCTTTGCGCTGGTCGCCGCCGTGCTGACCAATGACGCAGCCGCCATCATAGGTACTCCTATTGCGCTGATGCTGGCGCATCAGACCGGCGCGGATCAGCGCACCTTTCTGGTGGCGCTTTGTGTGGCGGTCACCGTTGGCAGCATGGCCACTCCGATCGGCAATCCGCAGAACCTGCTGATTGCGGCCAGTGGCCACGTGCCCGCTCCCATGGTCACCTTCCTGATCTGGCTGATCGTGCCCACGCTGATCTGTCTGGGCGGCAGTGCGCTCTGGCTGTCCTGGCGCATGGTGGTGACCACGCCAGAGGCCGGAACGGAGGAACTGGAAGGGCAGGAGGGTACACAATGGCCGGTCCTGCTGGCGATTGCGGTTCTGGTTGTGCTGGTCACGGTTGAAAGCGTGCTGGCGGCAACAGGCTCAAAGCTCGGCTATCCGCTGGGCGTGGCAGCGGCCATCGCCTGCCTGCCGGTTTATCTGTTTGACGGGGCGCGGGTACGAACGTTCACGCGGCTCGACTGGCCAACGCTGGTGTTTTTCGTCTCGATGTTCATCGTGACCGGTGCGCTGTTGGATTCAGGCTCGCTGCAGGCGATGCTGGGCGAGGAGCGTCAGCACATGAACGAACCTATGGTCACCGCCACGATCAGCTTTTTCGGCAGTCAGGTATTTTCGAACGTGCCGCTGGTGGACATGTATCTGAAGCTGCTACCCTCATTCGAGGTGCCCAATCTGATGATGCTGGCGGGCGTGTCGACCCTTGCGGGCAATGTCTTCATCATCAGCGCAGCAAGCAATGTGATCGTGTTGCAGATGGCCGACCGGATGGGCGCGGAGGAGGTCACCTTCACCCAGTTCATGAAGGATGTGCTGCCCATCGGGCTGGTCTCAACCGGGATCACGGTCGCCTGGATCCTGATGCTGGAAACCCATCTGGGCGGGTGAGCGGGGTCAGCGGCAAAGCTCGACTTTGGCGAGGCTCGATACCTTATCCTTCAATTGTCGGGCCACCATGTCGCGATCGAACCCGGCAGGCGCACCAATGTGAATTGCACGGATTGGTCGAGTCTTGGCAGGGACCGGGTATCACGATGCGGCTTTGAGAAACAAGGCCGCCGAAGCGCCGGATAGGCGCTGCGGCGAGTGGAGTGGCAGATCGGGGGGGATCAGGGGGCAGCAAATTCCGTTCCGGTCCAGACGAAGTCGAGCTGCGCAAAGACCGTAGAGGTCAGAAGTGCTTCGGCGGGGTAGAGCAGGTTCAGTTCATCACCGAGCCGGGTTTCGCCGGGGACAGGCGTGGATGAGCTGGAGTTTGTGGGCGCAAGCGAGGTCGTGGTTACCGAGACCAGCAGGGGCACATTGCTGACTTCGTCCGGCGCGGCGCAAGGAAGTGTCGAATTGTTGAAATTATACAACTTTGACGATGATGCCTTGACATACTGACCCAAATATATCGCCAAATAGAAAGGCCCGCATACTGCGTCGCGCAGGCCGTTTCCCGTCTTCCGAGGGATATCACTCCGGTTTTCGGATGTTGAACACCATCTCATGTTCCTGTCTGCCGGCACCTTCACCTACGGCCACCTTATAGCCAGCGTTTTCGATGTTATACCCCTTCTGCATGGCGACGATCAGCACCGCGCCGAAGGTGGCGAAACCCAGCACGATACAGATAGCAGCAAGCACTCCGAGCACGATAAGAACGATTGAACCCGCCGTAAGGCCTTCAAGCGGGCGGGCCAGATGGCTTTGGGATTCGGCCCCGATGAACTGGCCCCCGCGCTCGATGATCTGCGTCCGAAAGGCCTCTGTGATCGGGCCATCAATGGCCAGATCAACCGGCGCGTCCTGCTCGATCAGCGTTCGCATTCGGGTGTGGGAGTTGGGCTCGGTCAGCGGCGTGGTCACCGGCGGCGGGGTGCCATCGGCTGACGCATGGACCCGCAGCCGGAAGCTGACATTTCCCGCAGGCACAGGATGCGCCCAGCGCACCACCAGCCGCAGCCGCCCGGTTGTTCCGCGCTCCGGTCGCGCCTCCAGTTCGGCCCCTGCGGCGAGCGAGGCCTCGGGCGTTGCCAGATCGATCAGACTCAACTGCAGGCCCTCGGGGATATCGACCTCGAACACCTCTTCACCGCTTTCAAGGCGCGGCAACTGAAAAAGCCCCTCGTCAGCGGCAAAACTGCGGGTCTCATCCAGCACCACTATATTGCCAGCGGGACCGGCCTCGGCACCGTCAACCGCAACGGTCAGGGCGCGGCCCTGACCGGATACGGGCGCGGGCGAAGCCGCTAGGTAAAAAGCTGATCGACAAAGCGCGCCGCCGCTTCGGGCGTGGCCCCTTTGCGGATCGCTTCGGCAATTGCCGCCGCCTTCATGTCCCCGTTGGGATCAGTGGTGCCCATGGAATAAGGCCGGACCAAACCCTGCTGCGTGGCGATTGTGGTGCGGGTGTGCACCGTCTGGGCAGTCGCCTCGATCAGGGACAGCGTCGGCACCCCGGCGCTGAGGCCTATTTCGAAGGTCACACCGATGGGCTGATCCTGCGTGTTGGTGATCACATGCGCGCCAACCGGCATCCCCACCAGCCCGTCATCGAACCATCCGATGGTTTCCACGGTGACCCCATGGGTATAACTGGTGCCGCCGAAGTTTTCCGGCCCGCCGCGGACCACGGTGAACTGGCCGTTCACCCCGGCAGAGGCGACCCAGCCGGTGACCTCGGACAGAGCGCCGTAGAACCCGATGCGACGGCCCGGCGCAAACACGATGCCCGCCCCGGCGGTGGCGCCATCCCCAAGACCCGCGCCAACCCCGCCACCAAAGCCGATGGTGACATCAAGCCGGTCGCAGATCGTCAGGATCATATCGAAATCGATGAAGGCCGCCGCCAGATAGGTGGCCGGGTTGATCGCGCCCGCCGTTGCGCGGATGGCGTTTTCGATGGCAAAGATCAGCACCTCTGCCTGCCATCCCTCCAAAACCGTCGCGCCGGGCAGATGCACGGTGTTGTCCGAGAAGGCGCGGCCCATGCTGAAGCTGCCAACGCGTCCGCGCGCGCGCTCCCCGGCGATATCAAGCGGCGGGTCGATCGGCAGCACATTCTCGATGGCGCGGCGATTGGCGTCGCTGAGACGGTTGATAGTGTTGCGGCCATTATCAGTCAGGATCGCCCCGCCCGAGCCCGGTGCCATGCCGGTGCGTTCGGCAAAGCTCCGGTCGCTTCCGCTCTGCATCAGCGAACCGCCATGAACAATGAAGCTGCCATGCGGGAAATGCCCGACCTCATGTGAGGTGGTTTCGCCCATCAGACGGCCATACATCTGCGCCGCCAGATCCAGATTGGCAGAGCTTTGGCTGCCACCGGCAAGCGTATCCTCGACCGTTTCGACCTCGTCGATCACCCGCATATGACCCAGCAGGACCGAGGCCACATTATGCAGGTTCAGCGGCGCAGGCAGATCGCCCGGCTGGTGATTGCGGCCCAGCGTGCTGGTGCCGAAGGCGGTCGGCGTGCCGGTATCGTGGCTCTCTTCCGGGTCGTTCGCGCCCACCTGCGCATCGACATTGGCGATCGAGACCGAAGCCGCGACTGCCTCTCCGCCGGGGAAACCGGCATTTGCGCCCACCACCAGATGGGCGGGCAGGTTTTCGCCAGGAAAGATCAGGCGTATGTTGGTGTCCTCATAGAGCAGCTGCATCACTTCGCGCATCTCGTCGATCAGCGCGGCGCGACGGCTGCGTAATCCGAGACCGTCGAGGAAGGTATCGACATTGGCGTCGAAGACGATCTTCACGAAATGCGGTGAACTGACGAGATATTTGTTGGATTCGATGGTGGTGCCCGAGGAATCCTTGACCATGCAATCCACATGCGCCACGCCGGGTGCCAGCGAGCGCAGCGTGACACGGGTACCGCTGGCGCTTTGCGCGGTGCCAGACCCGGCCTCGAACAGCACGCGGGTGCGGTCATCTGCGTCAGGGATGTTCCAGCGGACCGAACCGCCATCGGGCATGTTGGGTACCGAAACCTCCAGCACCGTAGTGCCCGAAATGTCATGGGTGTCATGCCCGAAGGTGCGGCGCGACACGCTCATGCCCCGGCTGGTATTGGCAACGATGAAGCTGCGCGCAAAGGGTTGAGCATAGTAACCCTGCGCCGTGACCGGGGCCTCGCTCCGGGTTGGCCCGGCACCACCCGCGGGATCTTTGGGCATCATTGGCGCGGGTTCCGGCGCAGGCATTGCGACGGGCATCGGCTGGGCCGGCATCAAAGGGAGGCCACCCACCGAGGCGCGTGAGCGGGTCATCAGCGGCAACCCCCCGACAACACCGGGTCGCGACAGGCTTTGGGCCACCGACATGATGCCGCCACCGCGCGCCCAGTCGATCTTGTCCGGTGTCAGCAACACACCGCGATTGTGGTGACTGTCCCCGCTCAGGCCTCGCGCCACATGCACGCCCATCACCGGGATCGCTTCGGGCAGATCGCCGCCAGAGCTGTCATTGTTGAAATGGGCAAAGACAGGTGAGCCGGAATTGCCCTTGCGGGTCTGCAGGTTGTACTCGACGATCTCGCCCCCGCCGGTCAGGCGGCGCACCCGGTCGATATCCAGATGCTGGCGGTCGCTGGCCACATCCTGCCCGCCATAGCCGCAGACCGCGATCGGGGCCTCTGGCGAGGGGGAATAGTTGATCAGATGGAAATGCTCGCCATTGGGCGGGCCCTGGGTAACCCGGATCACCGCCATGTCATGGGTCCGGTCGCTGGCACCGGAACTGCGCCAGGTAGGGTGGATCGTCCAGTCCTGCGTCCGCACGCTGAACCGGTGCGGGATATTGGAGTTGCTTTGCTGGCCGGGGCGGATGGACACCGACGTGGCCTCCTCCAGCGTCGAGGTGCCAGGGGCATTGCCAAAGAGGTTATGCCCGGCTGTCAGAATCAGGTCTGGCGCGATGTAAAACCCCGTACCACCATAGGTGCCCGAGGGCCGGGTCATCACCAGTTTGCAGATGGCCGTGAACGGGAAATAGCTGGTGTTCTGCACCCCTACGCGGAAATTCTGGTGCCGCGCGGCAAAGCTGGCGATCTGCCGGATCGCGTCCCAAGGATTGGTGGCATCAATGATGGGATTGACGGCGGCAAAGGGGCGGGCACGGGCGTAGTCAAGCGGCATGGCCATGGCATGTCCTTTCTGGGATCGAAAATGATGAGTTATGTCCGGCGCAGAGGGTCATTGCTGTTGCTGCCCTCCGGGTGCGCCGGTGATGGGCTTGTTTGCGCCCGGGTTCGGGGTGTTCTGCTGAATCTGCGCGATCACGGCGGTGTCGGCGAACCGTTCCAGCGGGAAGTAATCGGATTTGAACCGCAAATCGACTTCGCCAGTCAGATCGGCCGAGACATCGATCTCGGATTCCGATGATTTCTTGGAACTTGAAACATAGCTGACGGTGGTTTTCATCGAGGCTTTGACTGGCGACAGGAACCAGCCGTAGCGGGCGGATGCTTCGGTCTTGGAATCGAATTTCTGCGCCGATTCCGCGCGCGATGTATCCGTGGTATCGATACGAAAGCCCATGGCGGCTTTGATCCGGCCCCGGGTGACAACAATGCGGTTCATGCCCATCAGCACCATGGTGGCCAGCGTCTGCTGGCGCGATTGCGCAATCTTGCGGCGCGCGGCGGGCACGAGAAGCGTTTCAATGCTCTCCTCGTCGACGCTGGTGACCTGTTCGCCAAGGTTCAGATCACCCTGGAAATTTGGCTGCTGCGCGTCATCCGCGCCCTCCTGCGGGACCAAGCGTGGCTGACCCGAGGACGTATCCAGCCGGATCACCTGCGGATAGGCGCCAGCCAGCCAGTCGCGGGCGTTGTTGTCGGTGATGTTGTCGGCCTCGAATTGCTGCACGGTCTTGGCCACGTTCGACAGCAATTCGGCGTAGGCCTCCATCTGCTGGATCGAACTGTCGACGATGGCTTGAAAGGTGCCTTTGATCAGATCCGCGACAAAGGTCGGGAAGGCAATGGCATTCAAGGTATCCTCGGTGATGCGGGCAACGTTCGAAGCTGCGACCGGGGTGAAGCCGCCCTCCTGATTGGGCTGGAACCCTTCGGCCTGCGCGCGGGCCGGGGCCGTCATCGTGCCGTCGACCACGCGCTGTTCGCGCACAACCGGGGTCTGGTCGAGCTTCTTGGACTGGGTCCAATCATCCTCGATCAGGGTGGCTGTATAGGTGGTGATCCGTTCCAGATCTCCGCGCATCTTCGACTGTGCGTCGGCGGGCAGTTGGTAGAAGGCGGGCGCGGATTCTAGCAGCGCCTTGACCTGACCCGCGGCCAGCGCCTGCACCGCCGGAGAGGTCGTCATCTCCGGCCCAGTGTTTTCGCCAAACGGACCGGGCAGCGGGTTGGTGTCCTGAAATTGGGTCATCATGTCGTTCATCCGCCGCCTCCATCCGTGACAGTGGCGCCTGCGCCCTCGACCGCGCCGCCGACGGCGCTGCCCACCGCACCGGTTGCGGCCCGCCCGGCCTGGCCTGCGGCATCGATCAGGCCATCAGCGATGGTCGGGGCGGGTTCCTGTGCATGGGCCTGCATCCGGTCCGAGACCACTTGCGCCGCAGACGGCCCACTGGCGCTGCGCTGGGTCATGCCTGCGGCGGCGTTGATCGGGTGGTTGGCCTCGGGGTTGGGGGTGTTGCCGCGAATGCGCTCGATGCTTTCGGCGCGGGCCAGACGGTTCAGCGGCAGGTAATCGGTCTCAAACGTCAAATCAACCTCGCCGGTCAGATCGGCCTGCACGTTGATGGCGCTGTCGCTGTCGGATTGCTGCGAACTGACATAAGCCACCGAGGTGCGCGCCGAAAACGCCACATAGAACATGCCCTGAACCGAGTTCTGATGGCTGAAATCGAAGGTCGAGGCTTCTTCCGCATGGGCGCGGTCGCTGGCGTCGATATGGAAGCCCATGGTGGCCCGCAAGCGCCCATGGCGGATGACGATGCGCTGCAGACCCAGCATCACCATCGAGCTGAGCATCTGCAACCGCGATTCCGCCAGACGACGGCGGGCGGCAGGGACCAGTTGTTCCTCGATCGTCTCTTCATCCAGCGAGGCAACCGGGTCGGGCAGGCCCAGACGGCCCTGCATCCCCTCCAGCGCGCTGCCATCGGCCTCTTCGCCCGCCTCGGTCAGGCTGACGCGGGGGGTTTCCTCAGAAGTGTCGATCTGCATCAGGTCCGGGTAGGACTGCACCAGAAAATCCCGCGCCTGATTGTCGGTGATGTTGTCGCGGGTGAACTCGGCCACGGATTTCGAGACGTTCTCGACCAGTTCCATAAAGGCCTGCATCTGCTTGATCGTAGTCCCGATGATGGCGTCGAACGTGCCGTTGATCAGGTCCGCAACGAAGGTCGGAAAGGCGATGGCCCGTAAGGTGGACTGGGTGATATCGGCGACACGGCCGGTGGCCGATGTCTGCAGGTTGGCGCGAGCGGCCTGCGTGCGGGCAACAGGTTGTGCCTGCGGGGCTGGCTGGTCCTGCGCAACCGGTCGGTAGGTGCGTTCATGCCGCACCAGCGGCGTCTGGCCGAGCTTCTGGGTCTGCGCCCAGGCATCGCGCGCCAATTCGGCGGCATAGGCGCTGATATTGGTCAACTGCCCGCGCATCCGGTCGCGGTCCTTGGCGCTGAGCGCATAAAAGCTGGGCGTGCGGTTCAAGAGCGCATCGATCTGGGTCTGCACCAGCGACACGGTTTCAGCGCCGGGCCGGATACCCTCGGGCGAGGGCGCGCGATTATAGGGGGCGGGCAGGCTGTTGAAGCGAGTCATTGCAACCACCCCGGCGCGCTCTGATGGGTCGGCTGCGGTGCCGGATCGATTCCGGCAGCCGTGAGCCAGAGCTCGGCCCAGCCAGCGGCCTGTGGTTCGCTGGAAATGGCTGCGGCAATTGCGCGGCTGTCGGCGCTGCGCAGGGCGGGCAGGTGATCGGCCATCCAGCCGATCAGACGCAGGCCGGTCTGGGCGCGGTTGATATGACCGGCCAGATCGGGCGTGTCCGGCCCCAGCACATTGCGCACCACATCCCAGGCATTGGCGCCCCGGAACAGCGTCGCCAGACCCGAGTGGTTGAGCGCATCCAGCGCCACCCGCAACTGCTGCGACAACCGTTCGGCCACGATCAGCGTGTTGCCCTGCATCCGACCAGAGAGCGCGCCCAGCAGCGACTGCGCCGCCACACCTGCGCGCATTGCCGTCCCGGTCGAGGGGCTATACCCACCCAGCGATTGCGCCGCCCGCAAGAGGGCGATGCAGAACCGTGCCAATTGCGGCTCGAACTCGCGATTGACGGCGGTGTCACCCAGATTGGGGTCGGCATAACCCACACCGAACACCCGCGCAAAGATCTGGTTGCGCAGATCACGCCCCACCCAGCCCTGCTGCATTACATCAGCCAGATGCTCCAGCCGCTCAGCCGCCTCGCGGTCGGTCAGGTTCAGGGTAAAGCGGTTTGCGGCCAGTTCCTCACCCACGCTCATCAAATAGGTGCCCTCGATCTCAGCGGAGAAGTAGAGCGCGGCCACCACCTGCAGCGCCTCGGCGCTGATCTGACCGCCAAGACCACCGCGATATTCCGGCAGATCGATGAATAGCGGATCGCCGCCCAGCCCCATCGCGACCGTCGCCGGAAACCCCGGACGCGCGCGGTCGAGCAGGCTGGCCACATGGTCCAGCGAGCGCGAGAGCGTGGCAGCGGGGTCGGGCATGGCTCAGCCTCCGAGACCGGCGGGGGGCGGGGGCAACGGCGGGGCAGGCGGCAATGGCAGGGCCGCTCCTGCCTGCTGTTGCTGCGGCGTGGGCTGCTGCGCGATCTGGGTGATCACCGTTTCGTTGGTGCCCAGCATTTCCATCATGTTTTCCAGCGGGAAATAGTCGGACTTGAAGCGCAGATCGACATTGCCGGTCAGCTTGGCCTTGAGCGTCGATTTGCTTTCGCTTTCATCGGTCTGGTTGGTGTCGATATCGGTCTTGACGTTCAGCCGTGTGCGTTCGGATTCGCGGTTCTTGGCGAAGATCCACCAGCCATCGCGCTTCTTCTTGTTGTGGCGCTTGTTGTAGGTCTGCTCAAAGCTCGTATCGATCTCCTGATTGCGGCGCAGCACGTCCCTTGCATCAATCGAGAACATGCAGCTGGCCTGAATCTTGCCATCCGTAACCACGATCCGGTTGATGCCCATCAGCACCATAGTGGCCAGCAGCTTTTGGCGGTCCATCGCCATGTTTTTGCGCACAGCGGGCACGATCTGTTGCTGCATCACCTCTTCATCGCCGGGGTCCAGATCAAAGGGCAGCCCGAGGCTTTGCAGAAAGCCGCCCATCTGGTCTTCATTGGCATCCGAGCGTGGGGCGATGCTGGGGGCGTCACCGCTCCAATCCTGTTCGAACAGGTCGGAATTGCCCGAGACCATCTGGTCCATCGCCTGTTCCTGCGAGACATTGTCCTGCATGTACTGGTCGACCGACTTCGAGACATTGGCGACCATGGTGGCATAAGCCTCCATCTGCTGGATCGAGGTCTGCACGATCGCGTTGAAGACGCCTTCGATCAGCGAGGCGCAGAATTGTGGAAAATCAACAGCGTCGATGACGCTGGCCAGATCGGTTCCGGCATTCTTGGTGGCGGCATTCTGGAAATCGACACCAGCACCGGTAAAGCCGCGCTGGCCCTGGTTGGGCGCGCCGGGACGCGGGGGCTCGGCAAGCGCTTGCGCAGGTGCAGTGCCTGCGGGGTTGTCGATAAAGACCGACATCGGCAGGCCAGCGGTCTCGCCACCGGCATCGGTGATGAAGCGGGCCACCTTGACCGTATCGCGCGCCACCTCACGCTGCTTCTCAGGCGGCAGGGCGCGGAAGGCAGCCGAGCGGGTCAGCACGTTGCGGACATTCTGGCGCACATGGTTCAGCGTGTCGTCCATGGGACCGGCCGGGGTCTGTGCAGGATTGTGTGGCGGCGGGTTGGGGGCGGGGTGCATCATGGCGGGCCTCCGTCAGTTGAGCCGGGGCTGCGCCGCAACAGGAGCGCCATTGCCCGGCGGCGGCGGCGGGGCGGGAACCGGGGCCGGCGCCTCGGGGGCTACCGCTGGGGCGGTCTCCATCGCGACGGGGCGCAGGAACAGCGCCAGCCGCGCAGGCATTTCGGCGCGCACGCGCACCGACAGCACGGTGACCGAGCCCGGCCCGTAATAGCCATCCGGCGTCATCGCGGTCATCCAGCTATCGAGCGCCGACAGGTTCTGCGGGCGTTCGGTCAGTGGCAGACGCAAGAGTGGCAGAAGCTGCTCAGGCGTATCGGGCAGGGCGTCGATATTCACATCGACCCGCATTTCCGGCCCTTTCGGCGTGTTGAGCAGGGTCAGCGTCGCCGCACGTTCAGGCAAGCTGAACCGAGCGCCCAGCACGAAGGCCAGCAGTGTCTGGAAGCCGCCATGGCGCGGACCCATGCCAAGCGCCTCCATCAGCGGTTTGAACGCCTCCAGCGAGGTCTCGCCGGGAATTTCGAAAGAGACTTGTTGCCCACCACTCATCGCCGAAGTGCGGATCACGGTGGCAAAGGGGCGTAGGTCGGGCAGGGCCGTCAATGCCGTCTGCGCCAGCGCCATCACCGGCGCGGGCAGCAGATCGAGCGTCTGTGGTCCCCATTCAAAGGCCGCCTGCACCTCACGCAGGCCCGATCCATCGACACCAAGCGCGTAATGCGCCCCACCCGAGGCAGAGACGCCATAGCGCGCGCGCGCGGGTTCGGAGCGCTGGTCATACCAGCGCAGCGGATCATGGCCGAAATGGCTGTAGATCATCGAGCGCACGGTGTCGTTTGTCATCTCGCGCTGATCCCCGGCGCCGATCCCGCGCCCGGTTGGCGTGACCTGAAAGGCCAGCGCGCGGGACTGGTTTTCGAAAAAGCTGGGCTCAAAACTGCGCGCGGCCTGGGCGCCCAGCGACGGATCGCCCAGCGACCAGTCCAGCGAGCGGTCGAGCGCGCGCGCCACCTGCCGGTCCGAAGTCGGATCGGCGGTCATCAGGCGTTGCGCGGCGGTGTGCAACACGTTCTTGGCGGCATCGGCGGCACGGGTGTGATAGGTCATCGGACCCTCCCTTCAGTCTGGTGCCCCGGATCAGAGCCGCGGCAACATGGACAGGATCTGATCAGGGCTGGGCGTCTGCCCGCTATTGACCAGATCGCGCAGCGCGTTGACGCCGGTCATATCGACCGGGGGCATTGCGCCGCCTCCCATGCCACTCATGCCGCCCAGATCGGGCAGGCTGGGTGCGGCGTGGGTTTCGACCGGTTCGGAATATTCGTCGATCAGACCATCGCCGATGCCGGTCACCGCCCGGAAATGCTGCGCCGCGTTGACCAGACGGACCGAGTCGGCATAGCTCAGATCGCCCTCATTGGCCTGTGTGTCCGAGAAGAGCGGCGTTGCCGCGCCTTGCGACCAGACCGTGTGGTTTTCGGCAATCACCGACATGATGCTTTGGGTCTCGACCGCCAGCGTGCGGTGCAGCACGGTGTTCACGGTGATGCCGAATTCACGCTGGCTGACCCGCTCGATCACCTGCCAGGGCGTGGTGACGCCAAAGGCAGTGCGCACCGCAGGCAGGCCGAGCACTTTCATCACCTGCTTGATCTGACGCGCCATGCGTTCGGCGGTAAAGGCGGTGCCCGCCCAGCCGCGCAGTGAGACATTAGCGGCAAAATCGCGAACCGCCTTGCGCACGAACTCACCCGAGGTCAGCTGGAACCGGCGTCCGCGCGCGGCATTGTCGAACTGGGTGACAAGGCTGCGCTGGCGCTCATATTCGGCGATAGCGGAAACCGAGCGCATCAGCAGCGTGTTGAACTCGGTATTGGGCTGGATATCGAAGGCCAGCTCGCCCCCTGGCGCACCCAACACGCGGGCATAGATCGAGCGCCGCGCGGCTTCGTCCAGCAGATCGTCCTGATCCCAGTAGAGGTTGTCGAGCACCCGCGCCGATCCGTCCGAGGCCGGGATCGGCAGCAGACCGGCCACAAACAGCTCCAGTATCCGCGCGCAGGCCTTGATCGCGAACTCAAGCTGATAGCTCACATAGATGGTCGACACCGCGCGGATATTCTCGCGCTCGATCTCATCATTATAGCCAGCCGGGTCATTGAGCGGCGGCAGATCGACATTGGCAACGCCACCACCGCCGCCCGATCCGCCCGAAGCGATATCGCCGTTATAGGCGGCATCCACGGTGGGAGTCAGCAGGGTGATGTCACCCTGATGCTCTGGGTAGGTGTCGACTGCCTTGCGAGTTGCAACGGCAAGCGATTGGAAAAACGCCTTATCGCCCTTGGCCAGTTTGCGGCTGACAATCTGCCAGGTACGGGCAAAATACCCGATACGCTGGGTCTGTTCCGGATCCGGCGCGGTCATCTGCAGGAACAGCTCGTTACCGTCATTGTCGAACTCGCCGCTTTTGTGGCTGTCGATTGCAACGGTGCCGGACTCCTCGGCGCTGCCCGAAAGTTCGGCCACTGCCTTCTGCGCATGGGCGAAAAAGCGGGAATCCTGCGGGTTGTAATGCCCGTCGAGCAACATCAGCGCCGTGGTGGCCGCAGACCAAAGCGCCGCGTTATCGCCATCATTGGGGCCATGCCCCAGCAGCGCGACCGAGGTGACGACGGCGTCCACATAGATCTGCTGATTGGTGCCATCGCGCAGTGCGGGCGGCAGGCCCGCCGGGTTGAAGGCCAGTTTTTCGAGAATCTCGTCCCGAATGGGTGTTGGGTCGAACATTTTATCCTCCGTTCCCGTGTCGCCGGGGGTTTGGGTGTCTGCCCGCGGCGCAGGCTGGATGGTTTTGCCCTCACGGGCTGAGGCGAGCGCATGCTCGAAGAATTCCTTGTCGAGATCGCCGCCCAGACCGGCAGCGGCGCGCCAGATGCCACGCACCCGGTCCTGATGCACGCTGGCGGCGGTGACATTGCGCGACAGCCAATTGGCGCTGTCCTTTTCAACCGCACCGTCAGCATTGGCGAGCTTGGCCATGCAGATGGCCCGCGCGACTAGGGCCGAGGCGGCCTCGGCAGCTTGCAGGCTGGTATGATCTTCGCGCGCGCTGCGCAGCTGCAGCGTCACGGTCTCCAGCATGTCGATATCCATATGGTCTGACGCAGCTTCGGCAACCTCAGCGAGCGCCTGCGTCTCGGCCTCTGTGGCCGCGCCTTGCATCACATAGCGGGACAGAATGGCGAGCCCGTCCTCGCCGACGGTGTCGATAAAGCTCATGGGCTTACCTCCTCATATGCCGGAATAATGGTGTCGAGCCGCGACAACGCGGCGGGAATGTTCAACATGCCCCAGCCGGTATCCTCATCCGGCTGGCGGCCATGGTTTTCGGCGGAATAACACAGCGCCTGGCGTGCCTCTTCGGTGGTCAGGTCATGACCGCGCCTGCGCGCCCGGGCCGCCAACAGAGCGGCAGCGCCCGAAACGAAAGGTGCCGCATGGCTGGTCCCGGTCGAGCGGCCATAGCCATGCAGCTTGGTGGAATGCACCGCCTCGCCCGGCGCGCAGAGCGCGATATGCGGACCTTTGGTCGAAAAGTCAGAGACCCGGCCATCCAGCGCCATGGAGCCAACAGCGATACATTGAGGCAGGGCGGCGGGGAAGTATTCCTCGCTCAGCCCGGAATTGCCCATCGCAGCAACCGGGATCGCATTGCGGGCGGTGGCATAAGCGATGGCATCGGTATGGGGCGGCGGGGCCAATGGGTCGAGATCATCGCGGGCGGTGCCAAAGCTCATGTTCAGCACTTTGGCACCCAAATCGACGGCGGCTTTGATGGCAGCGTCGATATCCGACAGCCCCCCAACGCCAAAGACCGGACCTTCCCCCGCCCGCGCCGCCGCCAATGCACGCACCGGCACGATGCGGCTTTGCCCACCGACGCCATGGGTCATCGAGAGCCCACGCGCACCGATGATGCCCGCCACATGGCTGCCATGACCGGTTTCATCGCGGGCGCAGAAATCGCGACCCAGGCTGTCACCCACCAACGACACACCTTCGCTGATCTGGCCCATACCCAGATCGACCGTGTCATAGCCCGCAACAAGGCGACCGCTGAATTCCTCATGCTCCAAGGCCACACCGGTATCGATCACCGCCACGGTAATGGCGTGTGATCCCGGTTCGATGGCAAGCGCCGCCAGCGCCCCGACATGATCGAACGGGGCGCGCGGGTCAGCATTGTGGTCGCGATCCTCGTGCATTGGAGGCACCGATGAGAGCGGCTCGGCACGGACCCAATCCACAGCATCGGCATCGCGCAGCGCCTTGATCACGTCATCGGCACGTACTGGTTCCGCCAGCTCGATACACAAGACCTGTGACAGACCAAGCTTGGTTTCCAAATCGTTATAGTCAGCGTCGCGCTGGCCGATCCGGTTGACATGGGCGCCCGCATGGAACACCCGGCGCGCCCGCATTCCGGTGGTCTGGCGCAGGATCGCGCGGTCCACATCACCGCTGCCATCCACCGATCCTGACGCTCGGCGCGCTCCATCCAGCACATCCAGATGCGCCGGTGCGCGGGTCTCGACGCCCTGCCGCAGCTTGAGCTGGAGGTGACCGCTGCGTCTCATGCGCCGGACCCTCCGCTGAGATCGAAATCCTCCATCTCGCCATCGGGCATCTCGACAATCAACCGTCCGGGTCCCATGGCCCAGCCTTGCGGCAGGGCGAAAGAGACGGATGACGGCTTGGCCGCCAAGAGGTTCAGGCTCTGCCCGTCGAGCCGGGCCACTGGCAGGCGGCCACCATCGGTCAGGTTGGCGCCGCGCAGCTCGATATTGCGGGCATCGGGCTTGATCGCGAGCTTGCGGCGGTGCTGTCGCAGCCGGTCTGCGATCGGGTTTGAGATCGGAGGCGGGGATTGATCAGGCGTTGGCGCAGGATCGATCGGCCCAGGCTGTGGCGCAGCCGGAGAGAGCGGGCCGCGCGGTGGCCAGAGGCCACCGGGTTGCGGCGGCGGGGCCGGATCGGGCTGCGGCGGGATCGCGCCATTGCTTGGGGGGTCTGGTTGGCGCGCCGGTTGCGGCGGCAGGTCCGGGGTAGGCAGATCCGGTGCTGTTGCGTTGGGAACTGGCACCTCTGGTGCCGTGCTTTCAGGATCGACCACATCGCTTAATCGCGGACGCGCCAGATTGAGCGCGCCCCGAATGCGGCCCAGATTGATGCCGGAGTGGCGCGACAGGCCCTCATCGCCCGCATTGCGCTCCAGATTGCGCAGCTGCGCGGCGTTGCGCACTCCGACGCGTGCCAGCTGCCGCCGCTCGTCAGGGGCCAGCCCCAACTCATCCAGCGTGGGCGCATTGGCCATTTCCATCGAGATCGTGTTCTCCTCGATCATCGGGCGCGTTATGGTGGTGAAACCGATGCTCACCGTGCTGGCTCCTTCTTCGTTTGGGGCGGCGGGGCGGAAGGTGACCCGCCCGGCCTGATCCATCTCGACGAACACCTTGAGATCGACGTTGAAATCCTTCAGCGCGAAGGTCAGGGGGCGGTTGACGGCCTTGAGCCGCAGCGCATCCTGCGTCTGATCAAGCTGGGCAGTGATCGCCTCAAGAAACTCCTCAATCGGATAGCCACCGGCGGGGGACATCACTTCGCCTCGTCTGGTCCGGTGGCTGGGGTTGTGGTAACCGGCAGCGCCTGATGCGGTGCCTCGTGAATGGTGATGCGCGCACGATGTGCGACCGGCTCGAACCCTGACCGGAAGGCCGACCAGGGCGGGTGCGCAACAAAGACAGGCCCGTCGGCCCCACGTTCCAGCGACACGAGCAGCGGCAGGTCGATCTCGGCCTCGGTCACGGACAGGCCGGGATGCTCGGGCGTTGCGCCGTCGGCCAACGCGGTCAGGGTCTGGGCGAGCGTCGCGCAGATCATGTGCCTCCTCCGTTACTATCCATTGGCGGCAAGGGCGGCGGCGGTGGCAGGGGGGCGGTCGGTTGCGGCGGGGTCTCGCCGCCCTGACCCGGGGCTGCGCCCTCGGCGGGTTGTTGCGGTTGGGTTGCAACATGGGCGTTCTGGTTGATGAGCTGGATCGCAGCGCTGTCGGCAAAGCGTTCAAGCGGAAAATAATCCGAGCGGAACCGCACCCGCACCTCACCGGTCAGATCAGCATTCATGTTGATCTCGGACTGGGCGTTGATGTTGGTGGTGTTCACCAGCAGGCCGCTTGCCGCAAACTGGTTCGAGCCCAACTGCCCCGCCAGCGACCAATTGGTCGGTTTGTAGTCGGAGAAGGTGAGCGAGGTGCTCTGGCTGGCATCGATGTGAAAGACCAGCTTGGCGTTGATCTCGCCATCCGAGACCACGATGCGGTTGATCCCCATCATCACCATGGTCGCCAGCGACTGATGCCGCATCTCGGCCAGGGTCTTGCGGGTCTGGGGCACGACCACCTGCTCGACCGCGTTCTGGTCCAGATCCATCGGGCTGTCAAAGCCCAGATCCTTGAGGAAGCTCGGCAATTGCCCAGCGCCCACCGCCGTCGTGTTCACCGTCATCTGCGGCTGGCCCGAGGTGATGTCCTTCTGGAAGATATCACCGTAATTCGAGGTCAGGTGGTCCCGGGCCATATCGTCCGAGATATTGTCCTCCATGAACACGTCGACGGTCTTGGCGGTTTCGGCCAGCAGGTTGGAATACGCCTCCATCTGCTGGATGGAACTGTCGACGATGGCCTGGAATGTGCCCTGGATTAGAGAGGCACAGAAATCGGGGAAGCCGATGGCCCCCAGCATCGTCTGGGTGGCGTCGCCCGCATCCTGAAAGATGTTGCTGCCGCCCTGACCGCCGCCGGGCCCACCACCGGGTGCCGCACCGCTTGCCGCTGGTGGAGGTGCGGGCTGCTGAGCGGGCGGCGGCGCGCCGCCACCGCCGCGCATCTGGTTGAAGTTAGGCGCCATCTGCCGGGCCGGAGCCTGTGCCGGGTTTTGTCCCAGATAGCCAAAGACCTTGGACATCGCTTGGGCCATGTCGTCACGATCGGCGGGCGACATCTCCTGCCAGGCCTTGCTTTGCGCCAGCATCGCGTCAATCGCGGGCCGGTCCAGATGCGGCGTCTGCGCCTGCTGGTGGGGGTTATGCATGGGTTGCCCCCAGTGCGGCTGTGGCACCGTTGTCACGGAAGGCAGGCGAGACCCGCAGCTTCAGCAGCGCATCGCCCTGCGGACCCGGCCCCAGCGAGGTGACCAGCGTATCAAGGGTGGAGTCTGGATCGGGCAATTGCACCGGTGCCTCTGGGCCAAGCCCGCGCAGCGCAGTCAGCAGCGCGAAGTGGCTGGCATCATCAAGCGTTTCGGTGGGCGCAAGGCCTTGCGCTGTCTGGAAGGCGTTCAGGCTGTCATGCCCCAGCGCCTGCAAGGCGGCGGCCAGCTTGGCCGGTGTGTCAAACGGGTTGATCGCTGCGCGGCTGAGCGTGATCGCCTGTGGCACACCGCTCAGGATCGCCAGCGTCAACAGCATCGCCTGCCCGCGCCGGTTTGCGATGCCCAGAGCGTCGGCCACCGGCAACATCGGCTCCAGCCGCCGGGCGATGATCTGAGCGCGCATCGCTGCCTGGTAGGGCGGATGCTGCGCGGCCTTGCGGAAGCGTTCGACCCAGGGGTCTTCCCAGATATCGCGACCCTCAACCGGCTGCACCCGCGCGCCACGCCCGTCCGGCGCATCGCCACTCAGCGGGCCCGAGGCGGTGGTAACAGCGATCAGCTGATCGCCAGCGGGGCCGAAGGTGGCGGCAAACCCGGCCGGGTCGGCGGCCTGCATCAGCGTCAGCAATTCACCCAGCTCACCGCTGTCCTGCCCGGCCTGATGCGGCCCCAGCGACAACCCGTCATGGGCGCGCTGGTAATAGGGATGGGTCTGGCCCAGACGCCCCCGGAACGCCCCGTCAAGGTTGAGCGCCTCGTAGCGACCCGCGACGCCCTCGGCCAGAACCGTCTGGACCAGCGCATCTTTCCAACCCTCACCGCCTGCGGCGGGCGCGGGGGCAGGGGTGGTCGGTTGCGTCGGGGCAGGGACAGGTTGCACGGGAGCTGGCGGCGCTTCGGTTCCAGTCGCGGGCAAGGGCGGTGGTGTGTCGTCCAGCGGCGGGATGGGCGTTGCGGTGGGCGCTTCACCGGCCCCGTTCATTGGCCCCAGACCGTCGTCGTAATGTGGTACCGGGTCCTCTTCCGGGGCATTTGCGTCATAGTCACGGAACATGGCGGATGCCCCGGATCTAGCCCCATAGGCATAGTCATCATCAATGAAATCATCGGTTTGCGGCTGAGGAGCCACGATTTCAGGCGCAGGCGCACCGTTCTGGGGCGCCGGGTCTGCGGCCACCGGAGCGGTGCTTTGCGCAGGTGTGTCCCGCGCTGGCTGGGGCGCGACCGGCGCGGGGCCGTTCACAGCACCCGGCGCAACCGGGCTTGGGCCGTTGATCGCCCTGGTCGGAGGCGCGCTGACGGGTTGTGGCGAGGCAACCGGCATCTGCAAATGCGGGTTCGGGGCCTGCACCGGCAACCCTCCGATCATCCGGGGCAGCGGCGTTTGCGCAGGCGTTGGCGCAACCGCCATGACCCGACCCGCAGGCCCGACCGAACCCAGCCGATGCACCGCCATGCCCAGAACATGGCTGAGGCTCGCCGCACTCAGATCACCGGCGAGGCTGACAAACGGAGCTTCGGCAAACCGGTCGGGGGGCAGTGAATAAATCCCGTCCGTCGCGGTTTCATCGCTGTAACCCACCGCCAGGTAGAACAACCGGGTCGGGCGCGGTTCCTGACTGATGACATCGCGGATAAAGGCGCGGGGCAGCATATAAAAGCCGGTCTCGATCTCGATGGGAAGGCCCTGAAAATCCTGCCGGGACGAGCGGAAATTCTTCGGCGTCCGGCGATGCGCCTCGGCTGGGTCAAACAGCGCCGGTTCCGTGGCGACGATCACGTCGAAAAACCGCATTCCCGGTGCGCTGACCTGAAACGAGAGCGACGGGTCGGCACGCCGCAATTCCCGGCGCGAGGGTGACACGGTCACAGGCATCGCCGCCGACGGCTCGCCCGAACTGATCCGCGGCGTTACAGGCATGGGCCGGGACGGAGAGGATGAGATATTCATGGGCGGGTTCTCCTGTCGGGGGCGGTGGCCTCGTCCATCAGCCGGGTGATGAGCGCGGGCAGCTCCTGCAACTCGTGAAAGCCGAGCCGCTCTTCGGTCTGACCTCCCTCGGCGCGCTGTCGGGGATCGGGAATGCGCTCGACCCAACCCCGCCAGACCTCTGCGGCACCGGCGATCTCACGGGGTTCGCACCGGTAGATCACGACAAAACGATGGGACTGGGTGTGACGGGCATGGGACACGTGCGACTCGGGCTCAGAGCAGGGGTTCCGGACCAGTCTGCACAGGGCGCGACACCGCGTTCTCACCGCAGGATCACAGGGCTATCACAGGGGTATACGATTAGAAACAACGAGTTACGCAAAAATTCAGGCGGCAGCGGGCCGAATGGACCCGGCAATGTGACAGTTTTGAGAGACCCGCGCACGCGCCAGCGCGCGGTTTGGTCAGGCGGGTTTGGACGGTCCGCCACGCAGCTGTTGGCTGACATCTTCGAGCCAGCCGCGCGCGGTGTTGATATTAGCAAGCGCCAGATCGACCTTCTGCGCCGGGCTTCGGCGGGTGCCGTCCTGACGCGGCGGCGCCTCGACCACGCGTTGTTCAACGGCGCGGCTGGGACGCGGCGTGACGGCCAGCAGGGTTTCCTGAATCCGCCGCGTCTCGTCCATTGGGGCGACGCCCAGCTCTTCTCGCAGGATCTGCTCGCAATGGGCGTATTGGCGCAGCGCCAGCGGCCGGTTCCCGGCATGGTAATGGCAGCGCATCAACGCCCGGTGCACATGTTCCAACAGCGGGTCCAGCGCCAGCAGCACGCGCCCATGGCGCAGGCCCGACGCCCAGTCCTGCCGGCCCATCGCGGCGCGCAGCAGAAACTCCAGCGCCTCGGTGAAATTGGCACGCAGGCTTTCGCGCCAAAGCAGGCACCAGTCGGAATAGACCGATTCCAGCAGATCACCGCGATAGGCCTCGACCGCGCGCTCAATCCGGCCGAGATCGGCGGCGGATACCGTCTCGGGATCTTCGGAGGCCACGATGTCAGCCGCCCGGTTCAGATGATCCACATCCAGTTCATGATCGGGCTGGCGCGCATAGCCGACCTCGTGCTGCGTGCGGACAAGCGATGTAGCGACATCCATGCCGATGGCGCGCAGCGCAGCGGTGATGCGCCAAAGCTCGGTGTTCAGCGCCTTGCGCCCGCGCGCCTCGGGCAGATGCCCCCAGAACTGTTCGGCTAGACGGGCCCGGTGAAAGGTGCGGCCCGATTCTAGAACCAGAAACGTGAACAATTCGGTGCCCCTGCGGGTGTGCAGATCGGCGCTGCGCCCGCCTTTTCCAGTGACCGCAAATTGGCCGAGCAAAAATATCTTGATCATGGGACCTCCTGATGTCGGCCCATTGCAAAACCTGTCGAAATGATAAGGTTGCGCGGAACAGCTTACCCTAGGTCAATTTTGAGCAAGTCAGGCGAGTCGTGCAACCTTTTGTTGTAGAGTTCGCTTTTTGTCTGCACAAAATTGCCCATCCGGGCCAGGAGGTGGCGCCACGCAGCGGCCCATCGCCTTTATTGCGAGTAATTCGCAAAAGCCTTGACAGTTGCGAGTGATTTGCATTTACACGCAGGTGACCTATCTGCTCTGCAAGGAGACACGGATGCTGACGACCCTGTTCAAGACCACCTCTGCTGCTGCCCTTGCGATTGCGCTCGCGACAGGCGCGCAGGCCGGTGACAAGATGAAAGTGGTGACGACCTTTACCGTTCTGGCCGATATGGCCGCGAATGTGGCAGGAGAGGCGGCAGAGGTTGTCTCTGTCACCAAGCCGGGTGCGGAGATCCACGGTTATGAACCGACGCCGCAGGATATCGTGCGCGCCTCGGATGCCGATCTGATCCTGTGGAACGGCATGAATCTGGAACTGTGGTTCGAACAGTTCCTGTCCAATCTGGGTGATGTGCCGTCGGTCACGCTGACCGAAGGAATCGACCCGATCCCCATTGCCTCGGGCAGTTACGAAGGCAAACCCAACCCGCATGCCTGGATGGGGCTGGATAATGCCCTGATCTACATCGACAATATCGAACAGGCCTTTGCCGAACATGACCCGGAGAACGCCGAGATTTATGCGAGCAACGCCGCCGCCTACAAAGACAAGCTGCGCGCCACCATCCAGCCTTTGCGGGATGCGATTTCTGAGATTCCGCAAGACCGCCGCTGGCTGGTCACCTGTGAAGGCGCGTTCAGCTACCTGGCCCGTGATTTCGGGATGCAGGAGCTGTATCTCTGGCCGATGAACGCCGATCAGGTCGGCACGCCGCGACAGGTCCGTGCGGTGATCGACGGGGTGCGTGACAATGACATTCCGGTGGTGTTTTGCGAAAGCACGGTCAACTCAGCCCCGGCCAAACAGGTGGCGCGCGAAACCGGCGTCGCCTATGGCGGCGAGCTGTATGTCGACTCGCTGAGTGATGCGGGGGGCGCAGTGCCGACTTATCTGGACCTGCTAAAAGTCACCTCCGGCACCGTGGCGCAAGGGCTGACCGCCGCCACGAACTGACGCCTGCCGGGCAAGAAGGAAAACCAAATGCGCGATGATCATAGCCTGGCCAGGGATGTATCTGAAACCGGCGGGCCAGGCGGCGGGATCAGCGCGCAGGATGTGACGGTCACCTATCGCAACGGCCATACCGCGCTGTGGAATGCCAGCTTCGAAATCCCGCGCGGCACGGTTACTGCGCTGGTTGGGGTCAACGGGGCGGGAAAATCAACGCTTTTCAAAGCAATCATGGGGTTTGTGCCTGCCGCACAAGGCGCAATCCGCATCCTCGGGATGGGTGTGAAACAGGCGCTTGGCCAGAACCTCGTCGCTTATGTCCCGCAATCGGAGGAGGTGGATTGGGCCTTTCCGGTGCTGGTCGAAGACGTTGTGATGATGGGTCGTTACGGCCATATGGGGTTTCTGCGGCGGCCCAAACAGGCCGATCATAACGCGGTCGATCAGGCGCTGCGCCGGGTCAACATGCAGGATTATCGCCACCGCCAGATCGGAGAGCTGTCCGGCGGTCAGCGCAAGCGGGTCTTTCTGGCCCGTGCTCTGGCGCAGGACGGGCAGGTGATCCTGCTGGACGAACCGTTCACCGGCGTTGACGTTAAAACCGAGGATCAGATCGTCGCGCTGCTGCGTGAGTTGCGGGATGAGGGCCGGGTGATGCTGGTTTCGACCCACAATTTGGGCTCTGTACCGGAATTCTGCGACCGCACGGTGCTGGTGAAGGGCACCGTGCTGGGCTATGGGCCGACCGAAACCACCTTTACCCGCGAAAACCTCGAAGAGGCCTTTGGCGGCGTGCTGCGCCACTTCACGCTGGGCGGTGACACGCTGCATGACGACGAAGACGCGCGGCAGGTCACGATCCTGTCCGATGACGAACGCCCATTCGTGCAATATGGCGACAAGACCCAGCGCACCGATAAACACAGCGAGCCGCAGGAATGATCGAGTACCTGGCCGAGCCCTTCGCCTATAGCTACATGACCAACGCCATGTGGGTGTCAGCATTGGTCGGCGGGGTCTGCGCCTTTCTGTCCGCCTATCTGATGCTCAAGGGCTGGTCACTGATCGGCGATGCGCTGTCCCATTCGGTGGTGCCGGGGGTGGCCGGGGCCTATATCCTCGGGCTGCCATTCTCGCTGGGGGCCTTTCTGGCCGGGGGGCTGGCGGCGGGGGCGATGCTGTTCCTGTCGGAACGCTCCGGCTTGAAGGTGGATGTGATTATCGGGCTGATCTTTACGTCGTTCTTCGGACTGGGCCTGTTCATCGTGTCGATCAACCCTATGTCGATCTCGATCCAGACCATCACCATGGGCAACATCCTCGCCATTACGCCAGAGGACACGTTGCAACTGGCGATCATCGGCTTTGTCTCGCTGACAGTACTGCTGGCGAAGTGGAAGGATCTGATGGTCACCTTCTTTGACGAAAACCACGCCCGCGCCATCGGGTTGCGCCCCGGCTTGCTGAAAGCGGTGTTTTTTGTGCTGCTCTCGGCCTCGGTGGTGGCCGCCATGCAGACCGTCGGCGCGTTTCTGGTGATCGCGATGGTGGTGACGCCGGGGGCCACCGCCTATCTGCTTTGCGACCGGTTTCCAAGGCTGATCCTGACCTCGGTCCTGATCGGATCGCTGACCAGTTTTCTCGGCGCCTATATCAGCTATTTCCTCGACGGGGCGACCGGAGGCATCATCGTCTGCCTGCAGACGCTCCTGTTCCTTGCCGCCTTTGTCTTTGCGCCAAAGCATGGCCTGCTGGCGGCCCGGCGCAAGGCGGATGCGGCGCTGACGCGCCGCCCGACCCCCAAACCAGAACGAAAGGCCGCCTGATGGAGATCGAGACGCTGCTTTTGCCCTTCCGCTTCGGCTTCATGCAGAACGCCTTTCTGATCTCGATGATCGTCTCGGTACCCACCGCGCTGCTGTCGTGTTTTCTGGTGATGAAGGGCTGGGCCCTGATGGGCGATGCGGTCAGCCATGCGGTGCTGCCGGGGATCGTGCTGGCCTATATCTTCGGCCTGCCGCTGATTGTCGGCGCCTTTGCAGCGGGCATGACCTGCGCGATGGCGACCGGGTATCTATCCAGCAACAGCCGGGTGAAGCAGGACACGGTCATGGGCGTGGTGTTTTCCGGCATGTTTGGGCTGGGCATCGTTCTTTATGTTTCGGTGCCCACTAACGCGCATCTCGATCATATCCTCTTTGGCAACATGCTTGGGGTGGAGCCGCACGAACTCTGGCAGGCCGGGATCATCTCGGGTGGCGTGGCGCTGGCATTGGCGCTGAAATGGAAAGACCTGCTGCTGCACAGTTTCGATCCGGCGCAGGCACAGGCTTCGGGGCTGTGGGTCAACTGGCTGCATTATGGCTTGCTGGGCGCGCTGTCGCTGACCATCGTGGCGACGCTGGCGGCGGCCGGGCTGATCCTGGCCATCGGTCTGTTGATTGCACCGGGGGCGATCGCCTTTCTGATCGTACGCAAGTTCTCGACCATGCTCTGGGTCTCTGTTCTGGTCTGCATGGCGGCGATGCTGATGGGCACCTATGCAAGCTTCTTTCTCGATAGCGCGCCCGCACCGACCATCGTGCTGATCCTGACCGCGATGTTCCTTGTCGCCTTTGTGCGGCGGCAGATCATCACCCGCCGCATGTCGATGCGCCGGGTCGAGGCCGCCTCGCCGGAAGGGCCGGTTTCCTGATGGCACGCATCGTGATCGCGGGCGCGGGGGCCATCGGCTGTTTCACCGGCGGGTTGCTGGCGCGGGGCGGGCATCAGGTCACCTTGCTGGGACGCGCGCGGGTCTTGAATGCAGTGCGGGAGAACGGGCTGACCGTCAGCGATTTCTCGGGGCTTTCGGCCCATATCGCCGCCAGCGATCTGACGCTTTCCGACGACCCGGCCGGTCTCGCCGCCGCCGAGATAGTGATCGTGACGGTCAAGACACCCGCCACCGCAGATATCGCGCAGCAGATCGCGGCATATGCCCCGCCCGATGCGCCGGTTCTGTCCTGGCAGAACGGGATCACCAACGCCGACACCCTGCGCGAAGTATTGCCAGATCGTGATATCCGCGCCGGGATGGTGCCGTTCAACGTGGTGCCCAAAGCGGCGGGCAGCTATCACCGGGCGACGTCAGGCGATGTCGTGATCGAGGCCGGGCCGGTTGGCTTGGACCAAGACCTGAATGTGCCGGATCTGGCTGTGAGCGAAAGCGACCAGATCGAGGCGGTGCAATGGGGCAAGCTGCTGGTCAATCTCAGTAACGCACTCAACGCCTTGTCGGGGCTGACCTTGCAGGAGCAGTTGCTTGACCTGGCCTGGCGGCGTCTGATGGCTGATCAGATGCAGGAGGCGCTGGCGGTGTTCAAAGCCGCCGGTATCGCGACGCAATCGACCACTCCGCTTGCGACCTGGATGCTGCCCCATGTCTTGCGCCTGCCGACCCCTCTATTTTCGCGGATCGCAGCGCGGATGTTGACCATTGATCCGCATGCGCGGACCTCTATGGCCTATGACCTGATGGCGGGCCGGGTGACCGAGATCGACACGTTGCAGGGTGAGGTTGTTGCGCTGGGGCAGCAATATGATCGCGAGACACCAATTTGTGCCCGCGTCTCAGCCCTGATCCGCAGCGCGCCCGATCACGCTCTGACGCCGGACGACATTCGCACGATTTGAACCTGCGCGCCTACATAAAGATCGTCAGCCCGGTGAATAAGGTGGCCGACAGAAGCGCGGTGGCGGGCACCGTCACCATCCAGGCGGCAAGAATGGTCATGAAATGCGACCGGCGCACTAGTTTGCGGTGACGGCGCTCCTCGGTCGCAATCTGCCGCAGGGTCGGTGCCCGGCGCTGGCGAAACTGGTTGTGCCATTCGCGATAGAACCCCACCCCAAACACACTACCAACCGCGATATGGGTGGAACTGACCGGCAGGCCCTGCCAACTGGCCAACAGCACGGTGATGGCCGTCGACAGCGCGACGCAGAACGCACGCATCGGGTTCAGCTTGGTGATCTGCGTGCCGACCATCCGAATGAGACGCGGGCCGAACAGGAACAGACCGAACGAGATCCCGAAGGCCCCGATCGCCATCACCCAGCCGGGCACCGGCACCTGCGCCGCAAAGGCTCCGAACTGGCTAGTATGAACGATTGCGGCCACCGGCCCCACCGCATTGGCCAGATCATTGGCCCCATGGGCAAAGCTCAGCAGCGTGGCCGCCACAATGAGCGGCAGACCAAACAGGCTCTTGAGCGAGCGGGCCCGGTTCTCCATCCCTGCAGATTTACGCCGAACCCATGGCACGGTCAGCGACCATGCAAGCCCACCGGCAAACAGGCCAATCAGCAACGCCGTGCCTAGCTCGACCTTGACGACCCGTTGCAGGCCCTGAACAGCCAGATAGGCCGCAAAAGCCCCCGCCATCACCGCGACCAGAATGGGCACCCAGACCCGGGCCGCCGCGATCTTGTCGTCTCGATCCTGAATACTCGCCTTGATCAGCGCCAGAATTGCCGCGGCGATGAGCCCGCCCAGCAAGGGCGCAATGACCCAGCTTGCAGCGATTGCGCCCATCATCGGCCAGTTGACCGCCGCCAGCCCGGCAGCCGCAACACCCGCGCCCATCACCCCGCCAACCACCGAGTGGGTGGTCGAGATCGGCGCGCGGATGAGCGTGGCAAAGTTCACCCAGAGCGCCGAGGAGATCAGCGCCGCCAGCATCGCCCAGATAAAGACCTGCGCATCCTGCATCGCCGTGGGGTCGACGATGTTCTTGGCAATGGTTTCGACCACGGCACCGCCCGCCAGTAGCGCTCCGGCGCTTTCGGCCAATGCGGCAATGCAAATCGCGGTTCCCATCCTCAGCGCATTGGCGCCCACCGCCGGGCCCATGTTGTTGGCCACGTCATTGGCACCGATATTCATCGCCATATACGCACCAAAGATCGCAGCCGCGACCACAACCAGCCCACCGGTGGTCTGGCCGAAAAACAGCGCTGCAGAGAGACCGACCAGAACGATGAATGCCAGTGCCAGACCCGGCGCGACCAATGGGCGGGCTGCGTAGGAGGCGGCAAGCTCGGCGCGGGAAATCCGGTTCAGATCACGATCAAGCTTGGTCCAGCGGATTTCGTCCAGGTGGTCACTCATGATGCCACCAGCATAACGCATTGCGCAGGGCCCACCCGCGAATCCTGTGATAAAACTGGACTACACGTGGCAAGCCGCAAGATCAGAGCGCGCGCAACAGGTCTTGCAGCTCGGGTTCTGCCACCAGATCGGCGGCGTCTTCGGGGCGCATCCAGCGCCGTTCGCGCTGACCTGCCTCGGGGAACTCATCGGCAAGCGCATCCACCTTGATCCGGTAGACGCTGACGCGAACCGGCTGTGCGGCACCGTCGTCCATTACCTTGGCATAGTCAAAGCTGCCGATCGGGTCCTCATCCACCTTCTGTGCCTGCACGCCCGCCTCTTCCCAGGCTTCCTGCAGCGCCGATCCGGCGCCGGTCTTGCCATCAATGGGCCAACCTTTCGGTATGACCCAACGACCGGAGCCGCGGCTGGTGATCATCAGCACTTCGCGATTTTTCTTTTTACCGCGCACGCATAACGCAGCAACCTGCACCGCCTCCGGGCGCAGGATGAGGGGACGCACGACCTCTTCCCAGGTACTCTTTAACGTCATATACATTACTGCCGACCCTTTCATCGCCACTTATATACGCGGCTATAGCTCTGATACTTGGACATTTTGCCCGAATTTTCAACAAAGCCGAGTGCAGTTGGGGGGCATAAATCCAAAAATTTGCATAATAACCACGGGAAAAGTGGCAAGAGCGGCACGTTTTCGCCCTTTTTCGCTTAACGCCCGGAGGGGCGGCGCTTGGCACGCAGAGTGGGGTCGGCCTGCGTGGGGTCTTCGGGCCAGGGGTGTTTGGGATATTGCGCGCGCATGTCTTTGCGCACATCCGCATAGGACCCGGCCCAGAATCCCGGCAGGTCGCGCGTGATCTGGATCGGGCGACGCGCCGGTGACAGCAAGGTAACCTTTAGTGGTACACCGCCGCTTTCGGGGTGGCAGGTGACGCCAAACATCTCTTGCAGACGCACCGAAATCTCGGGCCCGTCCGGCCCATACTCAATCGCCAATTTGCGCCCGAGCGGCGTGGTGAACTGCCCCGGCACGCGGCGGTCCAACTCCTGCATCTGGGGCCAGCTGAGCGCGGCCTGCAACGCGGGAAAAAGGTCGAATTTCCGCCACTCCTGCGCACTGCGCACCCCGTCCAGCATCGGCAGCAGCCAGTCTTCAAGCGTGTCCGTCAGACCCTGAAGCGAGAAATCAGGGTAATCGCCGCCCTCGGCGCGGGCCAGTTCCACGCGAGTGGCAAGCCGTGCCGCCGCACCCTCCAGACGCAGGCCCAGATCGCGCACGCCTTCCAGCATGGCCTGCGCCACGCGATCGGATGGGACGTCCTTCCAGATCCGATCCTCAAGCGTGATCGCGCCCAGCCGCTCCTGCCTGCGCGCGATCACGCGGCGCTCGCGTTTGGACCATTCGCAGCTGTCGACCCAGGCGATTTGCGCTCCGAAACTGACGCGGATCTCGCGTTCGGTGATCTGTATCGCCTGCCGGATGCGCGCCTCGCGCGGGTTGCCGTCAGTGTCAGTGGCCACCAGATGAGGCGCAGCTGCCAGAGGATCACCCGCATCCAACACGGCGCCCTTGCCGCCGCTTAGCACAAAGCGCGGCGCATCGCCCGCGCGGCGTTGCCCGATACGGTCGGGATAGGCCAGTGCGGCCATCACGGCCGGGCTGGCAGTCTCGCCCGCCTTCGGGGCCTGCCGCGCCAGCCGCCGGGCTTCGTCCTTGACCCGGCTCACGGTGCCGGGATTGGCCTGATAGGGCCGTTCGCGCCGAAACCGCTGCAGATCGCGCAGCGCCGCCAACCGCAGACCCAGATCCACCGGCGCCCCGCGCAGGATATCGCGATCCGCCAGCAGGGCTGCCAGCGGCGCGGCGTCCCGCCCAGCGCTGAGCAGCATATGACCCAGACGCGGATGCAGCGGCAGCCGCGCCAACGCCCGTCCGTGTTCGGTGATCTGCCCACGCGCATCCAATGCTCCCAGCAGCGTAAGCAGCGCGCGCGCCTCTTGCATCGTGCCCTCGGGCGGGGCGGTCAGGAAGGGCAGGTCACTGGGTGCGGCCCCCCAAAGCGCCAGTTCCAGTGCCAGCCCGGTCAGGTCGGCGGCCTCGATGTCAGCGGGTGGAAACGCCATCAGGGCGCCTTCTTCGCCCTTGGACCACATACGATAACACGAACCTTCAGCCACTCGTCCGGCGCGGCCTGCACGCTGGGTGGCCTCAGCGCGCGTGACTTTCTCGGTCACCAGGCGTGACATGCCCGAACCGGGATCAAACCGCGCCCGCCGCGCCCGGCCCATATCGACCACCGCGCGCACATTTGGCAGGGTCAGCGAGGTCTCGGCGATCGAAGTGGCCAGAACCACCTTACGCCCGCTGCGCGCCGGCGCGATCGCCTTTCGCTGCTCGGCAAAGGGCAGGGCGCCAAACAGCGGATGCAGCACGCAATCTTTGGATAGGCGGTCGGTCAGGCGGGCCTGGAGCCTGCGAATCTCGCTCTCGCCGGGCAGAAAGACCAGCACATCGCCACCCGTTGCGCGTGTTTCCCGCTCGGCGGTGCACACGAGATCCGACAGCGCCGCTATCGGGTCCGCCTCTTTTGCCAAAGGCCGGTCCAGCCAGCGCAGATCTACCGGATAGCTGCGCCCTTCGGAACTGACCAGCGGCGCCTGCATCAGCTCGGCCACCGGCCCGGCATCCAGCGTTGCCGACATTGCCAGCAGGATCAGGTCGTCGCGCAGCGCTCCCGCCACTTCGAGGCACAGCGCCAGACCCAGATCGGCATTCAACGAGCGTTCGTGGAATTCGTCGAAGATGACCGCACCAACACCGGGCAGATCCGGGTCCGATTGCAGCATCCGGGTCAGGATGCCTTCGGTCACCACTTCGATACGCGTCTGCGGCCCGCATTTTGCCTCGCCTCTGATGCGATAGCCCACCGTCTCGCCGACCATCTCGCCCAGAGTTTCAGCCATCCGCTCGGCTGCGGCGCGGGCAGCCAGACGGCGCGGTTCGAGCATGATGATACGGCCCGTGGTCAGCCCGCCCTCCAGCATGGCCAGCGGTACCCGCGTGGTCTTGCCCGCGCCGGGCGGGGCCTGCAGCACGGCCCGGCCCGAGTGGCGCAGCGCGTTCAGCAGGTCGGGCAGCGCGTCTTCGATGGGCAGTCGGGTCATCCCATCACCCGCGTCTAGCGCCGGATGACCGTGGCGGGACCAAAAAGGGTGTCGGCGCGCACCTCGACCAGCCGCATCAGATCGCCCGCAGGGGCGTAGGTGGCGGTGAATTCGAAATCGCGCTTGCGCTTCAGATCATCGGCCGAATACCCCGCGACACGGCGAAAGATACCGTGGCAGGTGATCAGCGGCCCGGCCTCGGTACGGCGCAACATTTCAAGCTCGGTCAGCCGCTTGCCGTCAAAAACGCGCTGCGTCAGATCGCACAGCCCCTCTGCGGGCTGGTCGCGCATCACCACAAACAGCGCCGTCAGCGGGTCGAGCGCGCCTTTCTGTTCCGCATCTGTCACCGCATGATCGGATTTCGGGCCCGTATCCCGATCTCCTGAGCGGGCAACGCCCCCGGAATAGGTCAGTCGTTCCTTGGACTGGCGGCGACCGGTATTCATCTCTTCGATATAGCTGCGCGGCTCGAATGTGTTGCCCTGCACGCGGCCCTTGGATTCCAGCTGGAACGCGACCCCCGACAGCGCATTTACCAGACCGGTCGTCTCGAATCGCGAGGCCACCGCATAGCGTGATCCATTCACCGCGCCGGACAGCGCCATGTCACCGACCTTGGCACCAAGCGCGCGCACGTCATATTGCCCTTTGGTCTGCTGTGCCGCGACCAGGCCGGGCAGGCACAGAAGCAGGAGGGCTCCTATCATTCGCATCGCTTTTGATCCCCGTCGGTTCGGTACTGGACAAAGGCGATATACCCACGGCATGAAGGCACCACAACAGCAATGGCGGGGCCATGACCACCGATACTCTGTCTGACAGAATTTTGAACGGCGAGCGCCGGGCACTGGCGCGGGCCATCACGCTGGTCGAAAGCCAACGCGCTGATCACCGCGCCGAAGCTGCAGCACTGCTGGACAGGCTGCGCGAATCTGGCCGTCAGGCCATCCGTATCGGGTTGTCCGGCACGCCGGGCGTCGGCAAATCGACCTTCATCGAGAGCTTTGGCATGTTTCTGACCGGGCAGGGGCTGCGCGTGGCGGTACTAGCGGTCGATCCCAGTTCGGCCCGCTCGGGTGGGTCAATTCTGGGTGATAAGACGCGGATGGACCGGCTGTCGCGCGACCCAAACGCCTTTATCCGCCCCTCGCCCAGCCAGGCGCATCTGGGTGGCGTCGCACGGCGCACTCGCGAGGCGGTGAGCCTGTGCGAGGCAGCAGGATTTGACGTGGTGCTGATCGAAACCGTGGGGGTGGGCCAGTCGGAAACCGTTGTGTCAGAGATCTCCGACCTCTTTCTGCTTTTGCTCGCACCTGCGGGCGGAGATGAGCTTCAGGGCGTCAAGCGTGGCATCATGGAGATGGCGGACCTGATTCTCGTCAACAAGGCGGATGGCGATCTGCGACCTGCCGCGACCCGCACCTGCGCCGATTATTCCGGCGCGCTGCGCCTGTTGCGCAAGCGCCCGCAGGACCCCGAGGGTTTTCCCAAGGCGCTGATGGTCTCGGCGCTGGAAGAGGCGGGGCTGACCAAAGCCTGGGAGGACATGACATCGCTAGTGACCTGGCGTCGCGAGAATGGCTTCTGGGACCGCCGCCGGGCGGATCAGGCACGCTACTGGTTCGAACAGGAGGTGCGTCACGCCCTGCTGGCGCGGCTGGAAACGGCTCAGGCACGCAGCCAGATGCACCAATTGAGCGACGAGGTGGCTCAGGGTCGCCTAGGTCCTGCCATTGCCGCCGAGACCCTTTTGGCAACGCTCGGACGCGACTGAGCTTTTCGGGCTTGCCCAAAGCCCGGCGGAAGGGGTGCAAAGGCAAAGATTTCGCGATACCCGTCTTGACCCTTCCGGTGATTCCTCTTACACGCATCCAACCAGTTTTCGGGCGCGCCTTCGGGCCGCGCCCTTCATGATTTGGCAGATGTCTGACAGAGGGTCAGAAGAGCTGCCGCCAGATACGAAGGATGAAACCCATGTCGCGCCGTTGCGAACTGACCGGAAAAGGCCCGATGACTGGCAACAATGTCAGCCACGCCAAAAACAGAACCCGTCGCCGGTTCCTGCCCAACCTGAATGATGTGACCCTGCAGTCCGAAACCCTGGGTCGTGGCGTCAAGCTGCGGATCTCGGCTGCGGCCCTGCGTTCGGTTGATCACCGCGGTGGTCTGGACGCATTCCTGGCCAAAGCCAAGGATGACGAGCTGTCGGCCAACGCGCTGAAGGTCAAGAAAGAGATCGCAAAGGCGCAATCCGCCACTGCCTGATCTCTGACCGGATGACTAAGGAATAGCCCCGCACCGGAACCGGCGCGGGGTTTTCTTGTTTGGACGTTGCAGGCAGGTCAGGACGAGATGCGGACCTGCGCAACGGCCTCCTGAAACGCAGGGTTCGCGATGATCGCATCGGCATAGACATGGCCCAGCGCCTGGCCCGCAATCACATCCATCGGGTAATGCACCCCTGCGGTCACCCGGCCATAGCCAATCTGCTCAGCCAGATCGATCAGATCCGCTTCATGCTCGGGGAAGGCCTCGGACAACAGCCTTGCATAGACCACTGCCCGGATCGAGTGACCGCTGGGATAGGCGCCAACCGGGCGCACCTCGCCGATCGGGTCTATCGCATCATTGACAGCGAAGGGTCTGGGCAGGTCATAGACCGATTTCAGCGCGTCATAGTCCGAGCGGACCTCGTCAATCGCGCGGTCGATCAGCGTCTTGAGCCCGGCCGCATCAACGGTGAACATGTCCTGTCCGAGAATTGGCCAGAACCGCTCGACAGTGAGCGGGGTTTCCACAAACTCGACCTGTTCCGGCGTGCGAGTCAGCTGCTCCCACGCGACAATGGTCATCTGGGTGTCAAATTCGGCACTGTCCATCTTGGGCGGAGGGGGGATCATCTCGGTCGCTGTAACGCTGCCTTCGGGCAGATACTGGTCGGAAGAGGCGTGACTTGGTTGCGCCGCGCCCAAGGTGAGAAGGGCAAGCCCTGCCGCAAAAGCGGGGGCCGTCAGGTAGGTTCTGGCACATGTCATGTTGGTGTCTCCTTTCCCGGCCGCTTGACGACCTCAGATGGTGTTTCCACACACAAATGGGGTGCAAATGGCACACGCAAAGCGCATTTGGCGGGTTGAGCCGCAAAATGAAGAACTTCTCATGCGTGCTTCATTCAACGGGTCTGACCGTCACAGGCACGCCCTCTACATTTAGTAATGCCGAGGGCAAATTTAGGTTCCAGGACCTCGGATCGGGGCTGCCTGCTTCAGGTATTGATGGTATCCGAGAAAAACACCGTCCCATCCATGATCCGGCGCTGGGTACGGAAAGTGCTGGCCGAGATCGCCTTGGGGCCACCGTCGCTCTGCTGCACATGGGCATTGACCGGCAGAACCCCGGAGGGGTTGCCGATCCGCACCGGGCTGGCCGCACCGGCGATCCGGTTGACCAGCGTGCCGAGGATATGCGCGGCGACGCCGCTGCACATGCCGCCCGTCAGCGTGATCGCCCGGTGGGAATTGCCCATGGAAATCAGCCGCACCCCTATGTCGTGGCTATCAGGGCCATAGGTGCTGCCATCCAGCGCGGTGAAGTCAGACGGCGCGCCGATGATCGCGACCTTGGGATTGGACAGCGTCACCTCGCCGGAAGAGCCACCCATGCCCATCGCCACGCCTCCGGCGCGGCGGATGGCGTCCATGCAGGCCATGTACTCGGCATCCGTATCAAGCTGCTGCGGGAGTTCTGTTGCGGTCTTGCCCAGTATCTGCGCCGCCACAAAGACCACCGGGTTGGCGGCGTCGATCAGTGAGACCTCGACCGTGCCAAGCCCTTCGACCTCCAGCAGGTCCACCGGATTGCCGGTGGGCAGCAGCCGGCCCGTGGCCGCGCCGCCCGGTTGCAGGAAATCCAGTGTCACGCGCGCGCCGGAGCCTGACACGCCGGGGATCACGAAATCGCCCTGCTCGACGGGCATCCCATCCTGCACCGGAAACCGCGCATGATAGATCTGGCCAGTATTGGTGTTGAAGATGCGGACCAGCGCCTCGCCATCTTCGGCGACCTGCACCAGACCTTCCTCCACCGCAAACGGCCCGACGCAGGAGGACATGTTCCCGCAGGCCGAACCGTAATCAGCCACCGGCTGATCCACCGCGATCTGCACGAAGGTATAGTCCACATCCGCATCCTCACGCGCGGACCGCTCGACGATCACGACCTTGGACAGCGACGATATCCCGCCGCCCATACCGTCAAGTTGCCGCCCGTAGGGATCGGGACTGCCCAGCACCTGCAGGAAGATGCGGTCGCGCTCGGCCTGATCAGCGGGCAGGTCGGCCCCGTTGAACACCACCGCCTTCGACGTGCCGCCGCGATAGAAAGCCGCCCTCAGTCCCCGTCGCATCTTATGCCGCCTCTTTGCCAAGGAAAGACCGGAACGCCATAGGCAGCAGGCCGCCATGGGCAAACACCTCGCGCTCGCGGTCGTTATATAGCCTCAGGTCCAGCGGTGTCACATCGCTGCTGCCATCCTTGCGGCGGATGGTCAGGCTGGCCCCGGTCAGATCGTCTGACAAGCTGATGTCATAGACCTCTGACCCGTCAAGACGCAGGGTCTCGCGGGTGACACCTTCGGGGAAACAAAGCGGCGCGATGCCCATGTTAACGAGGTTAGAGCGGTGGATACGTTCAAAGCTTTCGGCTATCACGGCGCGGATACCGGCAAGCCAGGGCGCTTTCGCCGCCGTATCACGAGACGAGCCGCAGCCATACTCCTTGCCGCCGATCACCACCAATTGCTGGTCGCGCTCAAGGTAGGTTTCGATGGCCTTGAACACCGTTGTGACCTCACCTTCCGGTTCGATCCGAGTCCAGGATCCTTCCTTGCCCGGCACCATTTCATTGCGCAGACGGTAATTGGCGAAGGTCGAGCGGATGATGACATCGGAACAGCCCCGCCGCGTGCCGAAAGAGTTGAAATCGCGTGGCTCGACACCCTTGGCAATCAGGAATTGCCCGGCCTCGGAGTCCGGCGTGATGGTGCCCGAGGGGGAGATGTGATCGGTGGTCACTGAATCCCCCAATATTGCCAGAGGCCGCAAGCCTGTGAGCGGCGCGACGGCATGGGGATCGGGCGGGATCGTCTTCACAAACGGAGGGAAGCTGACATAGGTGCTGGGTGCCCAGTCATAGCTGCCAGTGCCCGTCTCCAATGCAGTCCAGTCGTCATTTACGTCGCCGATTGCCTTGAAATTACTGATGAAATCATCCGCCGTCACATAGCTGTTGATGATCTCATCCACCTCTTCAACTGACGGCCAGAGATCCGCCAGCGTCACAGGTTTGCCGTCTTGATCCAACCCTAACGCCTCTCGCGAGATGTCGCGCAGGATCGTGCCCATCAGTGCATAGGCGACCACCAGCGGGGGAGAGGCGATCATGTTGCGCGAGGCCAGCGGATGGATGCGGCCCGCGAAGTTGCGGTTTCCCGACAGCACCGCGACACCCTTCACGTGATGCGCCTTGATCGCCGCCTCATGCTCGGGCCGCAAAGGCCCGGACATGCCGTTGCAGGTCGAACAGGAAAAGGCCGCGACCTCAAAGCCCAGCTTGTCCAGATCCTCCTGCAACCCGCTTGCCTTCAGATACCGCGCCACCACGCGCGATCCCGGTGCAAGCGAAGTCTTCACATGCGGTTCGACACTCAGCCCACGCGCCACCGCGTTGCGGGCGATCAGCCCGGCCAGGATCATGTTGCGAGGGTTGGCGGTGTTGGTGCAGCTGGTGACGGCGGCAATGATCACGTCGCCATCACCGATATCGTGATCCGCACCCGCCACCGGCACCCGGCGGGCCGCTTTCACCTCATCCTGCGAGGCCAGTGTTTTTGTGGCCTTGTCCAGATCGATCCGCTGTTCCGGTCGGGACGGGCCCGAGACAGAGCGGCCAATGGCGCTCAGGTCCAGCGTCACCAACTGATCATATTCGATCCGGGGATCGACGCCCTCGGACCACATTTGCTGCGCTCTGCAATAGCTTTCGGTGTTGCGGATCGTCTCAGCGCTGCGCCCGGTCTCTCGCTGATAACGGATTGTGTTCGCATCGACCGGACAGAACACCTGAGTCGAGCCATATTCGGGCGACATATTGGCGATCGTGGCGCGGTCGGCCACGCTTAGCCGTTCGTAGCTGCGCCCGAACATCTCGACAAACGTGTCCACCACGCCCAGGGCGCGCAGTTTTTCGGCCACGACCAGCGCGACATCCGTTGCGGTGATGTCATGCGAGGGGTCACCGATTACCTCAAGCCCGATCACTTTGGGCACATTCACGGCGGTGGTTTCGCCAAAGAGCAGCCCCTCAGCCTCCAACCCGCCAATACCCCAGCCGGTGATACCAAGCGCATTGATCATTGTGGTGTGGCTGTCAGTGCCAAGGCAGCTATCGGGGATCAGGACCTGGGCGTTTTCGTTCGACGGCAAGACGGTCTGGCCGAGGAATTCCAGATTGACCTGGTGGCAGATGCCGCCACCGGGCGGGATCACCCGCAGACGTGGAAACCGAGCCTCGCAGGCTTTGAGAAAGGCAAAGCGTTCGCGGTTCACCTCGAACTCGCGCGCCATGTTCTTTTGCAGAGCAAACCGTTCGGCCCAGTGATTAATCGTCATCGCATGGTCGATCACCAGATCGACCGGCAGGCTCATGTCGACGTCTGCGGGATCGCCGCCATGCGACTCAAGCAGATCGCGCATCGCCATGATGTCAACCAGCGCCGGGATGCCCAGCATATCATGCAGCAACAACCGCGCCGGGCGGAAGGGCACCGCGTCCCCGCTGCGATTGGCCACGAGGGCAGCATCCAAGCCACCTTCAGAGTGGCGGGCGGCATTTTCCGCCAGTACCCGCAAGGAATAGGGCAGGGTGGTCAGTCGCTGATCCAACCCTTGCGCATAGTCGATTGCCTGAAATTCTGTGCCTGCCACGTCTCGATATTGCACGTCTCACCCTCCGGTCATTCCGCGACAGAGCTAGACAATCCACCCCTAACCTCGCAAGGTCGGACAGGCAGCGTTTCACCAGAGAGAACTCCCGAGAAAGACAATGTGCGCCACCAGAACCGAATCCGTCGAACGGGCCATGTCGATCCTGAACGCCTTCTCGGCCCACCGCCCCGAGATGACGCTAGCGCAACTGGCCGAGGAAACCGGGCTGCACAAAAGCACGATCCTGCGACTGACCACCTCGATGGCGATCTATGGTTTTGTCCAGCGCGACAGTGAGGGGGTGTTCAGCGTTGGTCCCAGCGTCTGGCGGCTAGGCCTGATCTTTCGCCGCGACTTCACGCGACGTGAACATGTGGCACCGGCTTTGCGGATGTTGGCCGAGGCCACAGGAGAGACCGCCTCCTTTTACGTGCGCTCGGGCAACGAAAGGGTTTGTCTTTACAGAGAAAACTCTCCCAACCTGCTGCGCTTCCATGTAGAAGAGGGGATGCGGCTGCGGCTGTCCACCGGGGCTTCCGGCATGGTGCTGCGCCATTTCAGCGGCGAGGACGTGGGCGGGACAGACGGGTTCAACTCTGCCGGAACAATCATGTCGGTGGGGGAAACCAACCCCAATATCTCATCCGTCTCGACACCGGTCTTTTCCCGCGACGGCGCGCTACAGGGCGCGCTGACCGTCTCGGGGCTGGCCAGCCGGTTCGATGACGCCGCCCGCAAAGCCGTGGTGCCGCTGCTGGAAAGCCTGGCGCGATCACTGACTGCTTAGCCGTTCTCTCTGATGAAACGAAAACCGGACCACCTTGCCGCGAACCCGGCCAATCCGCTAGATACGCGCAACACCGGGTCGCGCTGAAGGACATGCAAGATGCTGACACATGAGATCAACAAGGCCTTTCGCGAGCGCCTGACCACTGGCCGCGCCGTGCTAATGCCGGGGGCCGCAAACGCCTTGGCGGCAAGAGTGATCGAGGATCTGGGGTTCCAGGCGATCTATATCTCGGGCGCAGGCGTGACCAACACCTACTACGGCATGCCCGATCTGGGCTTCATCAACCTCACCGACATCGCGCAACATTGCGCGGCGATCCGCAACACCAGCGATCTTCCCATCGTGGTGGATGCCGATACCGGCTTCGGCAACGCGCTGAACGTGCATCATACGGTACGGATGCTGGAGCGGGCAGGGGCCAGCGCAATCCAGTTGGAGGATCAGGTGAACCCCAAGCGCTGCGGTCATTTCTCGGGCAAGGATGTGGTGCCGCTGGACGAAGCGCGGGGCCGGATCAAGGCCGCTGTCGATGCGCGCCAGGACCCGAATTTCATGATCGTCGCCCGGACCGATGCCCGCGCTGGCAGCACGCTGGACGAAGCGCTGGACCGGGCCGCAGCCTTTATCGAGGACGGCGCCGACATCACCTTTGTCGAAGCGCCGGTGTCCGAGGAGGAGATTCGTAAGATCCCGCGTCGACTGCAGGGCACGCCGCAACTAGTCAATCTTGTGGTCGGCGGCAAAACCCCGATCCTTGATTTCGATGCGCTTGATCGGATGGGCTTTGGCCTTGTGCTTTACGCCAATGTCGCGCTGCAGGGCGCGCTATATGGCATGGTCAACGCGCTGTCGCAGTTGAAAACCGACGGAATCATGACTGAGGATGGGCCTCTGGCCGGATTTCGGATGCGTCAGGATACTGTGCGTAAGGATCACTATGACGCACTTGAGTCAAAATATATCTGACGCAGTAAACGCACCCTATCGCTCAAGCACTTTTACCGCGTGAATGTCTGCGGTAATCGAAGAGGTGCGATCCGGCCTCTCTGGCGGAAATCCGCCCATTTGCGGCAGAGAATGACTTTAGCTATGGGGCGCATATTTTTGAAATATAAGACACATTATCCAACGTCGACCGCCCCCTCATAACCTGCGAAACCTCTTGTAACTTCAAGGAAGTTTGATTTGGTCCACCCCTCGTTAAGTGGCCAATTTCACCACGGTCTCGCCCGGCACCCATGTTGTGCGCTTGCATGGCATGCCCGATTTGCGCATCGAGATCGATGTGGCCGAAGTTTTGTTTCAACGGGTCGGTGCCAAGACCGAGATCAATTTGCAGGCGAAGTTTCCGGCCAGCGACGAGCTATTTCCACTGGAGGTCCGGGAGGTGAATGCCGAGACCTCGCAGATCGGCCAGACCTTCCGAGTGACTCTGAGCATGACACCCCCCGAGGAGCTACAGCTTTCCCCGGCTCCTCGGTGTGCGTTTTGGCCACACTGGCTCGAGAGACCAGCTTAATGCGCATCCCTGCATCCGCCGTGTCCGCAGGTGAAGGTGGAGAGACCTCGGTTTTTGCGTTCGACAGCACAGATGGCGAAACCGGCAGCCTGCGCCGCGTGCCGATCGATCTTGCCATGGGCCGCGATGGCGGGTTTGAGGTCCTTGCCGGTCTGGCCACGAGGCAAGAGATCGTCGCCGCCGGCGTGCCGGTTCTGACCGATGGCCCGCAGTCACGTCGTTTCACCGAATTCCGCCAGTAAGAACAGACCATGCAGATCGCGCGTTCCAGCACCAACAATCCAATTGCGACCTGGATTGTCATCCTGACCTGCCCGTTCGGCGGGGTCGTCGGGTTCTTTTCGCTTGGCCGACTCGAAGATCCTGCCTTCCCGATCAAGACCGCGACAGTTGTCACCCTCTATCCCGGCGCCACGGCGGGCGAGGTTGCGCATGAGGTGACGGAAAAGCTGGAAAGCGAAATCCAGAAGATGTCGGTGGTCGACAAGATCGACATCAAAAGACCATTTCCAGCAGTGCCTTGCCCGCGGTGTAGAGCAAGCTGTGCGCGCGGGTGGATGACGCAGCGCCATCTTTGCCCAACGCGGCCTACACGCCTTTAGTAAATAACCGCTATGGTGATGTGTTCGGCATCTATTTCGCCGTCACCGGCCCCGGGTTCACCAACCGCTAGCGCCATGAGCTGGCCACCTTCATCCGGCGCGAATTGCTATCGGTGGACGGGGTCGCGGATGTGGCGCTCAGCGGTCTTCCGGACGAGGCGAACTATGTTCAGCCCAACCTCGACTCTGACCGCCAATCTGGGTGTGCCGCCTGCGGTGATCGGTCACCATGTCGCGACCGCCAATGCTCTGGCTGAGGCCGGGCACGCAAACGGGGTGCGCATCAACCGGCCAGACGGGTCGAACACGGTTGCCGAAGTCCAGAACCTGACCATTGGCGTCAACGGCAAGCTGGTTCGCCTTGCCGACATCGCCACCATAGAGCGCAGCCGGGTCGCGGACCCCTCTCTGATCATCCGGCATGACGAGGTCGAAGCCTTTACCGTCGGGGTCGCGGGCGTTCAAATCAAAAACGCCGTCGAGGAGGGCCACCGCGTCGACCAGAAACTTGCCGGGTTGCAATCGAGCATTCCTGCCGGTGTAGAACTTAGCCCGATCTATCAGCAGCACCTGATCGTAGACGAGGCGCCGAACACCTTTTTGGTCAGCCCAGTTCGGATTGCAGATGATCGTCCATGGCCCAACCCACGATTTCACGCGTGGTCATGTCCTTGATTGCGGCAACGTAGAGCCATCCTTCGTCGTTATCGACGTAAGTAGTGTCCACTGCCTGGCAGGGCATTCGCATCGTGAATGTCACGAGAAGGGGCGAACCAAACCCGGTTTGGAACGGTACATTCGAACTGTTGTTCCAACAGATTTGGTGAGGGTTTGAGGCTGTGATCGCTGTCTGTGGTGCGCGGTTTTCGACGCTTGTGCAGGCGCGCAGAGACCCGGTTTTCCCGCATTATTCTGGCCACACGCCGCTCGGAGACATGGGTCCCATCGGCGATCAGATCGCGGTGTATGCGCTTTGAGCCATATCGCTTCTGACTTCGAGAGAAAGCCGCTTTGATCTTGGCCAGCTGGTCTGCGTCCCGATCGTCGCGCAACTTTTGCCGCTCACTTCGAGCAGGTCGCGACTGAGTAGAACCATAAAACCAAATGCGACCGATCCCAAGAATGCGGTGTGAACTCAGATTGAAGCGATGGCAAATCGACCTCAAAAATCGACTTGTCATCACCGTCGGTTCGGTTGATCTTCGGAGGTAGCGCCGGAGCTGTTGTTGGTGTTCTCGACGGTGCCTTCTGCCAGGAGGCCTGCGGATCGCAAAACCAACTGTCAGCTCCCATTCCATCCTTCAGCCTCTGCCAGTCCGAGAACTCGGTGCCGCGGTCGAAGGTAATCGACTGACGTGCATCAGCGGGCAGCGGAGCGAGCCCGTTGATCAGCGCTTCCATGATCGGCGTCGATGGACGATTCTCGTTGCGCATGACGACAGCATTGACCTTTCCATGCTCTTTGCGAAACATCATCAAATCGCACTCCCAATGGCCGAATTCTCTACGTTTTGAAACGCGTTCTGGCCTCTGCGAAAGGCTTTGGTTGTCAAAGATGTGCGCGCGGTGGTGCCCTCACTGACCGCGTGGCCTGCGGCGTTTTCGGTGTTCAGTCGACTTGGCTGCAATAAGCAGCTACGTATGCTGAGGTGAAATGCTCGAGTACAATTACCATAATACAAAGTCAGCCACAACCTATTTTACATAATCATCGTTATACCTAATATTGCTTGCAGTGATGCGCGATGTCGGAGTACGTAAATAATGGGACTGAATTATTGAGACTCGCTTCCCATTGAATTCAACACCTTAAGATTTTTGCGCATTTTGAGTGTTTCTACGGTTCAAGCGCGTCAAGTCGACGTTAAACAGAATGCCAATGAGCCTATTCGCAACCTGGAAACCGGCGCAGTGTGTTTTACTAGGGCTTGGTTGATCAGCAGAATACCCTGCCCCAGCACTCGGCATTGAGAAGCAATTGGTCCGGCCCAAGTATCGCTGCGATGCGGTGCGTCGAAACAGCCGTTCGCTGCGATCGAAAATCGCAAGCCATTTGAACTCACAGTTCGCGGACGAAGCGGACACTCTCATTCCAGTGCACAGTTAGAGTATTCAGACCTTTGTCACCCATTCCGACACGACGGCCCAACCGACAGCATTCGTTCCGCAGCAACTAATGGTCGAGACCTGGCCAGCGACAGAAGGCGTGCAGGCGCCGCTGGCTGGTGAGGCACAGCAAGAACAACCAGATTGAACGCCGCGTTGCGCAACACGTGGTACATCGGCCAGCGCGTAGAGCGGTGCGCGCGCACGTTGAATTGCGTCCTTTGGTGGGAAAAGCGACGCACGGTCGAGGCTGAAATCGTTTGTTACCGGAAAGATATGACCTTCCAGGACGGTCCCCCAGATACCGATGTCTTTGATCGCGTCAGGGTCGACTTCGAACGGGTCTTCCTCAAGAATCGTGAAGTTAGCCATTTTTCCGGGCGCGATGGAGCCTATCTCTGCTTCGAGCCGGATGGATTGCGCGGCATCGATGGTGACGGCACGCAATGCGTCCTCGACGGACAGGCGATGATCCGGCCCTGCGACGCGACCTGACACGGTTGTTCTGTTCACGCCAGCCCACACAAGGTACAGGGGTTCGCCTGGTGCCATTGGGACATCGGAATGGAATGAAATCGGGGTGCCATTTGCCTTGATCGGGCCAAGCGGCACAATGTCGTCGGCGCGTTCGGGTCCGAGGCCGATATCACCATAGCGATCCGATAGCGCCGTCACATAGTAAGGATTGCCGCTAACGTTGCAGCTAAGCTCAGCGATCCGGTCGGCCTGATCCTGGCGCGAATAGCCGAAATGCACGAGTGTGGTCCGATGATCCGAGCGCGGCATGCGGCGCATGTTCCGCTCGACCGCATCGAGAACCATGTCTACAGCCAGATCACCAGTTTGATGGACGTGAATTTGGTAGCCGGCTTCCCAATAGGCGTCGAACGCTGAGTTGAAAACATCGGGTTCCATGATCCACTCACCGTGGAAGTCGCCGCCTACGTAGGGCTCGGACACCTGCATAAGCAGGCTATAGATTGCCCCGTCCGCAAAGAGCTTCACCTGCCGTGGAAGGAAGCTCGTTTTGCCCTCTCCCCACGCCAGCAGGTTCTCCGTTTCTTCGATCATCCTGCCGTCGTCAAAGTACAACTCGTGCAATGATTTGCCGTCGCCTATGAAGTACATACGGACCGGTACATCCGAGCCTGAGAACACTGAGTTTGTCGCGTCTTGAAGCGGCCGCGACAAAACACCCCCAGGCTCGCAACCCACCGTCACACCTGCGCGATGCATGTACTCTCGCGTCAGCCTCAATCCATTAATCAAGCGCTCTGGCGTCGCCAGGATCGGGGCGACGGTTGGCAGGACCGCAAACATGCCAGCCTCAAAGAAATGGCTGTCTTCGAAACTCGATTGCTCTGCTGCAAGGCCCTGAAGGTCATCAACAAAGGCCTCGTCAATGCCGAGCAGATCCATAGCTGCCGTATTGAAGATAAACTCATGGGCGGACCGGTGGACAATGATGATGGGGCGCGTCGTGCTGACTTCATCCAATTGCTGGCGTCGTACGTTGCCATGAAAAAAGTGATGGTAACCCCAAGTGAGAAGCGGCGTATCGGCATCCTCCATGGCGGCCTCAGCAGCCACCAGACGCTCTCGGTACTCTTCCTCTGACCGTACCGCCGGCGTCAGACCCGTCGGAAGGTTCCAGTCCTCAATCGCAATAATCTCTGCCGTCAGGGTTAGACCGGCAAGAAAGGGATGGACGTGCTGGTCAATAAGCCCGGCGATCACGACCTTGTCGGCAAAGGTCTCGTCGACGCGGAAGGGTTGCTGGCCAATCCGGTCGACAATTTCGTCGCGCGACCCGGCTGCCAAAACGCGATCACCAACAACAGCCACCGCGTCAATATTTGGCTCATTGCCCTCCATCGTGATCACGCGGCGAGCAGTGTAGACGGTAATCTCAGGTAGAGCTTCAAGCTGCTCTCCAAGGTCCTGCAGCGAGAACGCCGTGTCAGCGGAGGTTGCGCTTGCGATGGCAGCCGACGACGCGCTTACGAGCAAGGTAAGCATCCCGCGCCGGGTAAGATGGGTCTTTAGCATTCCATGCTCCTAGCTGCCTATTGTTCGCCCAATGAAAAACTAACACGTGGTCAATAAGCCACTAAGAACAAATCGTCGCACGCAGCATAGAAGCCGGGTTTGACTTGAAATCAGCGTCGCCATGGCAGTCGTCCGGCATGGTCTGCCAATAGGTGCAAAGCACAGTTGCTGCAGTCGCATCCTAGTCTTCTCTGGGCTCTCTCCGGACTTCGGGCGGTGCGGCAAGCGGTGTTGGCCTTGCAGACCTGGGCGCGGCCAACCGGATGACCGATCCCAGCCCGAATCGGACGTTCAAAACAAGACTTTGCAGTTTCGGCTCTCGGCAGAGTCAACATGCGGTTAACGGTCGCCTTCGCGCCGCTTATCGTGGTTTTAAACATGGTAAGTCCTAACTGAAACCATTTCTAGTTTGGCCCGTTGAACAGGTTGGCATCGGGGATTATGGACGGTCAACGGGTTAAAAAATCCGCTGCTTAACCGCACCCCGAACAACACTCAATCTGGGTGTTGAACCGCATTACTCAATCGCATGTTTTGCCTCCAGCGAAGCAATGGCTTCCTCTGTCTTGTTCAGTAATGCCGTTGCGTTGAGTTCCTTGGCAACCAGACGGGCCTCGTTCAGGTATTCTCTGGCCTTTTCTATGTGCTTTCGCTTTTGATGTATTAGCCCCAATCCAAGGTTGACACGTACATGGGTAATCGACGGATAGTCGTATTGACCACTTTTTTCGACTTCCCGAAAAAGTTGTTCTGCACGTCGCCCAGCCGAGGGGATTACGAACACGATATAGGGTAAATTCCTGATTATCTTACCAATCGGAAGTTGTCCTTGTCGGAGATAGAGGCGCATATAGACCTCTGCCATTACCAACTTGGTGAAATAGCTGCCACCTTTGTACCCGACGCGATCTCGTTCGGCGGCACAGGCCTTGAGCCATCGCATCCCCGCCGTTAAGTCGCCAGTCAGTACGATGGCGACACCCAGCATCGGCTCGACGCCGGATAACATGTTCTTATCGCCAAGCTTAGTTGCCTTGTCGTGAATATTTTGAAGGATTTTACGGCCTTCGTTTGGATCGCCGCTAAGTGTACGTGCTGATCCCTCTACCATTTTCCCGACAAGCCTGTCTGCGGTCGTCAGGGCGCTTCGCTTGCAATTGTCGGCGTGATCCATCGCCTGTTGAAAACGCTCTTCCTGAATGTCGAGCCAACCGTGCAACCACGATGAAAACGCTTCAATTCTTGGATCGTCTTTTCGTTGCCCAACTGCATATAATTCTGCAGCGTGTTTTCTGGCTTTGTCGATCTGTCCCCGGTGCATGTAACTGCTGGCGATCTCGAATATTGCGACAGATTCAAGATAGCCATCGGCGTTGTTCTGGGCTACGGACATGACATCCGCACCAATTTTCTGCACGATGTCAGGTGGTTGTCCTGAAATGTTTTTATTGTACGTCTTCATCAGCACAACTTTGCCATAGGCTTCCGTTTCCAGATCACCAAGTTCCTGCGCGATGCCGATACCTTCGAGCGTAACTGCTTCGGCCAAGGCAAAATTATGCGCATGAGACAGCGCATGTCCGTAATTCATCAGGACCAGCGACTTTTCTTGACTGCTGGGCATTTCTTCTATCTGGGGCCAGTATCGTTTCGCCAGCTTTACAATCGCGCGAAAGTCGGATCTCAGTTGTATCTCCCGCATCGCATCTGCAAGCAAAGCTGCCAACGAGCGCTGATCTATAGTGCCAGGGAATTCGTCATAGAGCGTCAAGGTCTGTTGAAAATAGCGCCTAGCATCGTCCAAAGAGTAGATGCGAAGGCATTTCGAGGCTGCCATATGTAAATAGTGAAACAAATCCCGTTTATGCTCTGTTCGCTCGAAGTGATATACCAGAGTTTCAACAATTTCGTTTTCACGACCCTCCCATCGGGCAATTAATTCAAAGGCTGCTTTGGCGTGAAGCTCCTGCCTCTTGCTGATCAGCAATGTGTCATACACGGCATCGCGGACCAGCGCGTGTCGAAACTTCAGGATATCGGGGCCAGCCGATTTGTCGGCAATCAGCAGGTTCGATTTCAACAACTCTTCGATGGGTCGGCCCGATGTCGCGGTTTCGCCCGACAGTCCCGACAGCAACTCCATTGAGAACGTTCTGCCTAGAACCGAAGCGGCCTGTAGTAATTTTGCGGCAGGTTCTGTCAGGTTGTCGATTCGCGCGAGGACGAGATTTTGAATGCTAGCGGGAGGAGATAATTCGAGGAATCGTTTTTCAAATGTATAGCCCTGTTGTGTTGCAATCAGGGCCTCGGAATTCATCAGGTATTGCACAATTTCTTCGGCGAAGAGAGGATTCCCGTCAGCCTCGCCTTCGACAAAGAAACGAAGCTCTTCTGGAGGACTAATGCCATTTAATATCGCTCTTAGCAGCTGAGACATTTCTGTTGAGTTGAGCGGTTGTAGTACTCTTTTCGTTACAAGGTCGTGAGCAATTCGATGCGGTTCGTATTCGGGCCTGAAAGTGCCGACAACTAACATAGGTAGATCGCAGCAACTATCAATTACATGAGTCAACAGCTCTTCCGACGCGCTATCAATCCATTGTAGGTCTTCGATTTGAAACACCACAGGACACAAGGCGCAGCGCGAGCGCAATATGTCGATCATCAAATTTCTGGTCAGGTTTCCCACCACCTCGACATGACGATTGTGGAGATCACCTTTCCACGGAACGATGCCGAGCACGTTCAAGAGAAGATGCAAATTGTTGCCGGTCGGAAGTCCAAGAGCTTCGAGCCCTTTCCTTAGTTTTTGTTCCGAACTGGATACGGTTTCGCTGTCGGTCAAATGAAACCCGCTCCGGATGAAGTCGATTACGGGCCGGAAAGGAATCTGTTGACCATCCCACGTGCAATGAGCTTCAAAAACTTTCACACGGCCGTTATGGAGATCCAACTGACGGATGAATTCGTGTAGCAATCTGGATTTCCCGATACCGGGCTCGCCAGATATCAGTTCCACCTGCAGGCCGCTCTCAGATCGGCTGAACGACTCCATTAGAGAGTCAACAATACCTTGTCGTGCAGTGAATGTTGTAAGGCCCTTGAAGATCGCTGCATCAAACCGTGACACGCCCGGGCGTGAAGCGATCAGGCGAAATACCATTTCTGGAGCTTGGAACCCTTTGAGGGAATGTTCCCCGATAGCCTCGGCGATGATATGAGGTTCGACTTCGCTAAACACGGAATCGCTTAGCAAAGTTGAGCCGGGCGAAGCGAGCTTCTCGAGCCTTGCAGCCAAGTTAACGGTGTCACCAAGTGCAGTAAAATCGTGAGTATTGATGATACCCAGCCTTCCGCCCACGATAGTCCCGCTGTTAATACCAATGCGAAGCTGGACCGAGGTCTTGCGCTGCCTGTCAGTTTCTGAAGACAAATGCGAAATTGCGTCGTGAATACGGACGGCGGCCTTACAAGCCCTGAGCGCCGAATCTTCCAGCGGAGAAGGCGCCCCAAACAGCGCCATGACACCGTCACCTGCATATTCAGTTACGGCGCCTCCTTGGGCCTGCACCTCATCGACCAGAATGGTCATAACTTGCTTTAGAATTACATAGTAATTCTCTGTGCCGATCTCCTCGCAAAGCGCCGTTGAGTTTGCTATATCAGCGAATACTACGGTTGCTTGACGCCGCTGAACGTCCGTCGATATGGCTTCTGCGGCTGAGGTCGCAGGTTTGAGACTGGATTGATTCGTCTCGGAAATCGAATTGTTTAATTGATGCCGAGATCGGTTCATCTTTCGGCTGCCGACGAAAAACGCAGTCTCGCCGTCACCCCCCCAAGGATTGCTAGTTACCTTGGATATAAACCTACACGCAAACAGGTCAATTTTCGAGTCCATGTTTAATTTCGGGGAATACCTTTCTAACAGAATCCTTGCCCCATAGTAGGTCAAGGTGCCCAAAATCCGGATAAATGATCTTGTTAAGCTTTCGCCAATGATTGGATGGCAGTCTGTGGAGCCACTCGTACATGAGGTCGATACTTTCGCGGTGCCAGACACGATTTTTTTCGCCAGTGATCAGGGTCACCCGCTCGAGTTTTCCGAACCGAGCAAGTGCATCTGATGACAGTAATTGGGCGTCCTTCAATTCTTCCGAACTGTTGTAGTCGGCGGCGCAACCTCGTCTGACGTCTTGGGCCCCGTGAATAAGCATATGCAGCGGCATAGCGCCGAATTGACCAACCAGTTCCGGCTGACGCGACCCTTCAGGTCGGTGAATTTCCGGAACGAGTTTCCGTTCCTCATAGGTTGTCCCATAGATGAAACTCAGTCGGTTATACATCTCAAGCGCGCAGCGGACATCGGATGGCTCTGATTGGCTCTGACCTGTATTGTGCGGTTTGAACCGACCGGGCCACATGTTGTAAAGGCCCTCCAGTTCATCGGGCCAGGGCGCTTGTAACTCGACCTCATCACCTTCATTGACTTCACGAACGCGAGGATCGACGGAATGAAATGAATCTGCGCTGACTTTCAGCCGTTCTAACGTTCGTTCGTCCCCTTTAAGCCGGGTGTCAAACGGGACTGCGAAAAACAATCCAATTGTCATGAACACGGCATGGGTCACGTTTATGTTGTCGAGCCAGCCACCGGCAATCGCTTCGGCCAGCGTGGCGGCACCCATACAGAATCCGACGATCCCGATCGGCTGCTCTTTGCCCAGTTGCGCTTGCATTTTTTTGACGGCCATCGGGATGTCAAATTCCGCGGCATTGTGAAAGTTGAATTCATCCCCATGGTTTGTCAGTACTTTTTGATTGTCGGGATCGGCTACCGTCAGATAGCTACTCCGCCAGTCCAGTAACCATGGATCAAAACCTTCTGAAACCAGCCAGTCCAACAGGCAACGTGGCTGGTTTTCGCGAGAGTCTGGAATCGTATAAATCTTATGACTACCGCTCGCATTGTGCAGCAGAAGGACCGGTTTGCGTTGGGAACCTGGTGCGGCAATCGGCGCAGAATGAACCCAGCGGCGCAAACACAGCTTGACTTTTTCGCCTTTTCTGGGACCAGACCAGAATTCGTGGTCGTTGATTTTAGCAGACTCAGGCATGTGTTCGGCTCACGAGTTGTTTCGCCATGTCCAGAACGCGATTGGTCTCGGGTAGGTAAATATCCACCAAATGACCGAAGAAATACCGCCCAAAAGCGGCCAAAGCCCAAGTCTGTCTGACCGGGTCATCTGTGCCGGTCACTTTGAAGGATCCAAGCTGCTCTGAGAGGAAATTCTCAATAGGCATTCGCACGATGCCTCTGGCAGCAAGAACTTCGGTTCCGGATATGTATTCCATCAAATCAAAGTGAAGCGTCGAAGTATCACTCCAGACATCGAATTCCGGGTCATCCCGAATGATCTTTCCTCCATGAAGCCTGTACTGCGTGTTGCCGTCTTGGAAGCGGAGTTGGTAACGGAAATATCGGGTTCGAGCAGATCCGCCTTGAGGCAGAAGGAACAACTGTACGAAACTGTTTTCATCCAGAACAAAGCCTTTGGAGCCTTTATTGTTGGGCCAGGCGGGTATCGATAGAGTTCCCTTCACCCTAAGTTTTGCAGGATGCGAGTTTCTTGCCGGAACGAGCAAGTCGTTCAGATTTGCAATGCTCAAATCCAAAACAAGATCAATGGTAGATTCCGACTCGACGCCCTGCTTTTCTGCCGTGTCGAATTCGCCAATTTTTTCTTCGAACCCTTGGAACTGTTGCCAGTCGACCGGGCTGCATTCATCGGTGTCTGAAGAGAAAAATCCAACCAATGTTTCGCTGAACTTAAGGCCGATTGCTCCCGGTATATCGAACTGAGTGGGGTTCGACCGCGTGCCAATCGGATCGAGCTGGTGCTGTTTGCCACTGGTCCATTCACGGGCTTCAATCATGTCCGGAGCGGCCCAGTTATCTCTTTTGAGGACTTCGCGAATGAATTTCTCGACCTTATATTCGGCAACCGCAGTGATGGCCGCGGACGGATTGACACCGACCGAGGTTGGAAAGGCTGCGGCGTCCATGACGTACAGTCCAGGGCACTTGTGAACTTGCCCGGATGGGTCAGTAACGCTGTTGTCGATCGCCGACCCCATCGGGCATCCACCCTGGCTGTGAACGGTGACGCGCTGGCCAAAAATCGACCACACCGGATTGGTGCGGAGTTCGCCGTTCCACGCGTCCTTGGCAAGCGTTCGAAGTAGACGTTCCTGCGCGCTTCGCGCTGACACTATGTGCTGGCCGGGAAGCGTTGCAATCAGCCGACCGTCATCATTCAGTCTGAGTTTTCCACGATGCAAATCTCTGCCCATCAACAGGATTAGGGCGGTGTGCCCCTGAACCGAGCGATGCGCAAGCGCCCAAAGCACAAGGTCGCCAGCCAGATTGAGCAATTCTTCAAGGTTTTTTGGAGTGCCGCTGGTCAGCGCGTTCGTCGCAAGGCGCGCAAGGCCGGCTTCGCTGTTTAATATTAGCTGGACCGCCAGCCGCAGCATTCCGCGAACAAGTATGATTTTTTGCTCTTCGATATCGTTGTCATTGGTTTCGTCAAGATCCAATTGAGACGATATCGCGCTGGTATCCACACGTTCAGAAAGCGTCCTGGCGACGCTGTCCAGCAACCGGCCCAACATGGGTTCAGCATGTTTGGTGAGATGTTCGAATGTTTCCTGAGTTCGGTCTTCTATCGCACCCGTCAGCCATTTGGGAAGCAGCTCGACCAGATTTCGTTCGAAAATATCCTGATGAGTAAGACCGCTCTTTATGTCTTTGTATTCGAACGATCGGAACGTTTCCGGCCTGCTGTTTTTCAGGAGTTTCGAAAGTGGGTTTCCAGACAGCACCGCGTTGCGCTGAGTTCCGCCAACCGCTTCGGCCAGAGTTTGAACATGCAGATGCCGTGCCCGAGTTGCGCGCGGTAAAGTCTTGAATATCCGATCGGTGGAAGTGTGTTCGCTGAACCGATTGCGACACAGCCACAAAGGGCTGCGAAAGGCCCCCAATAGGGGTCTGACATCCGGAGGAAACCCACCGTCCTCTACAAGCATCCAGTCGTTTGGTCGCTTGCGGGTAGAGCGGACGGTGGCGCGCGCTATCTTATTTTTTCGGCCTGGCGGTCTGAACAGCAGCTCTTCTCCATCAGTGAACTCTGATGCTTGATTGCAAAGTAGCAGCTCGCCTCTTGCGGGTGAGGTTGATGAATGCTCCCATTCCCCCCAGTCGAGCAATGGTGGATATGCCAACTCTGCCGTTGCACGCGACTTGGATCCAACTATGCGGTCTCCTGCGGTAGGAGGGTGCTGGGCATATTGGCTTGTCAAACCTTCGCTGAATTCCATCAGGGTAGAATATGTCGCGTCCTCTGAGGGCTGGTCATAGAGCAGTGCAGAAGTGGCAATTGGCCCGTAATCGGATTCGTGATCTTCATCGCAATCAAAAATAGCTGCGAGTGAATCTGCATTCGGAAAGTAGTGCGAACCCAGTGCCACACCGCTGTCTTTGGGCCAAAGGTTCTTACGGTTGTCCATCAACAACTCTGTTGTATTAATTGATCCTGCGCACAAAAAAACGTATTGGGCGGTCACGCTTTTTAGGAGGCCTTCATTGGCAGATGCAGTGTCTTCAGTTTGGTTAGAGGGCCGGATTCCGGAATTGCTCAAGTGATCCCAATAACACACTTGATAGTAAGCATCTTTTGAGATTTTAACTCGCTTAATTGACTTGACTTCTGCCAATGTCTTGATTGCTGCAAGCGATTTGCCATTGACAGTGGCGTCTTCAACGATAGCAAGATAATTCATGTCCAGTGAATTCTTAGCACTTGCACCGCAGCCCAGACAGCATTTCGCACGCATGTCACAAGCACCTTGTCTACGCTTCCAAACGTTGCGTTTGGGGTTGTCGAAATTCACTGCCAAGGGGACGAGGAACCAAGATGGTGGGTGACTGCCCAAGGAATTGTGTTTCTTGCTCAGCTCTGACGCCGCGCGTCGTAGCTGCGCGGTTTTGGCAAGGCGCTTTGTGATGGGAGCAGCCTGCAGCATATAGGCGGCTAGGTCGAAATAGTCCTTTAGACGATCGATACGGTATTCGTCCGGCCAACCTGCTTCAAAAACTTCGGCGGCTGGGCGAAGATGGACATTGGCATAGATTGTCGAGCCGCCTCCATATGCTGCCGCCTGAAGCGAAACCACATCGCCGAGGTTTCGGAAATCATAGAGGCCGCTGTCAGCGTTCCAAAGCCAACGCGAAAAATCGGGAGGAGGCGAGTATTCACCATCATTACTTAGATCGGTGAAAAGATTTTCGGTCGGGTACTTGGGGAAGTCATTCGCCTCATATCGTCTACCGCGTTCAAGCACACAGATATTTAATCCCGCCTGTACAAGTCGCGCCGCGGTTACAGCTCCGGCAAAACCTGTTCCGATCACAACAGCATCAAATTCAGGCTTACCAGACATATAGCGCCTCTGCATTTCGGGTTTCGACGAATGAAATGCATCCGGCCATTGCGGGCTCGCCGCGCGGTCGGGTTTCTGCTCCGGGAGTCAGCGGCTCGACCAGTGTTCGAATGACACTCCACTGAATTTCCGGTGTGATCGACGGTTTAGGGCTTAACCCAGTACGTTTCGCGTACTTTACTTCAATGTGCATGACCGCGTTGGCAGAATTGTGGATTTCGTTCAGCTCAACATTGAATTCGACGTTCGCATTTTTTGTATGACGGGTGGCATCGGTGTCGAACAACTCGATATCGGAGAGCTGAAGCTGGTAGATCGGTCCGCCAGCCAGTTCGTGTACAGTAGTCGTTTGGTATCTATTTCCCGTCCCGATACGCATTGTCGCGTGATAACAGCAATGCATGTCTCCGGTTAAAAATACCAGCCTTTCTATTCTCTCACGTGCAATGAATTCAATGATTTCCTCCCGCTGTTGTTCGAATTTCTCACCGCTCCATTTGTCGTTGCTGTAGGCTCCGTACCAGCTTCGACGGGAATCATCGTCTTGTTTTCCGCCTTTCACATTGGCGACGAACGGGACACTGCTGACCACGAATTTCAGGTCGGATTTGAATTCTCTCATCCAGCTCAGCAAAGAGCGCATTTGCCCTCCGTCGATCATATGCCAAGTATTTTTCCCAATTTTTCGTCGCGTCCTTGTGTCCAGGACGAAAAAACGCGCCTTTCCTCGACAAAAGGAATAATTGAACGGACCAGGCAGGTTATTCGATGTCGGTGTTTTATTTACACTGGGGGGATGACGACTGTGCACATATTCCTGATAGGCTATGCCTGCAGCCTCAAGGTATGTTCTCGGTTTCACCTTCGATTTGATTTCTTCGGAAATATCGGGGAATTCATCGACAATTTCATGATCGTCTAAGATCATGTAATTCGGCCACTGCGTTAAGAAATGCTTGAGGGGTTTGTCCTCAAACCAGGCTTCCCTGTATGCGAGCCGGTACTCATCTCGTGACGGAGTGAGGTCTGTTGATGGAAAGTCATAGTATATTTGGTCGCCAGCATGGATGACAAAGTCTGGTCTAGAATACCAATAGTTATCACGTCGCTCAGCTTCAGTTGTCATACCGACTCGCTTTCCTCCGGTACTCAGTTGTCCCGAATACGCGAACTCTCCTTTAATCTGGGTCAGGACTAGCTCGCCGATGGCGGTGCCTTTTTTTAAATCCCCGGATTTAACTGAAGCTGTATAGGCCAATATACCTGTCGCACCGGTTCCGACCTGATAGACCTCATCACCGACCATAGGGATATGGCTTCCAGCCTCAAAACCGACTGTGACGCTATCAAACAACTCAGAGAGCTTCAGAAAGGGACTGCGCAAAATTGGTCGATCAGGCTGTTTAAAGCCAGTTGTCTTGTTCACAATCCAAATTGATGCCCAGCTAAGAGCCTTGGCGAGTGGTCTTAGGATCCCACGCGTCCATTTGAAAAACCGCGACGGGAAGTTCCAGCTTTCTGTGGGGCGATCCAGTGATCGGTTTGCAACAATCACACCGGCATATGAGACTATTTTTGACAGTAGATTGTTGATGCTCAAAATCGATAGATTGCAGCTTGACAATATGAAACTGAATGACAATTCATCCTCTGTGCCTTGTTCGGGAAATGTACGAAACTGGCCGCTAACGATATCTTCTTTGGCCTCCATACATGTCGAATCGAATGTTGCGAATACGACGTAGCGCGTATCTGGCCTTAGGCCCAAAAATTCCCAGACAGAAGTGTAGTCGGTACCACTATGAAGACGGATTGATTTGGTTTGGCGGGGTTCTGCTTCTGGACTATCGAGTTTTTCCCTCAGCTGCAAACTGACTCGCTTATGCCGTTTGTCTCCTCTCACCCAAATCCGTGATGAGTTTTCTGTTGTATGGCCAACTATGATGCTCAAACCATCGTACCTGAACAAAACCTAAACAAAGAACGATAATTCAGCCTACTGTATCATATTTTTCTTTTTTTGTGAATTAGTTGCGCCAAGTGCTTATTTATTTGTGTGAACTGAATGGGAGTCGAGGAAAATCCCTGAGTGTTGAAATCGTTCAAACTATTGCTTTCGCTTACGATATTTGACGAGAGTAGAGCAAAACTTGCGATCAGCAATATAGCAAGAATTTGTACGTGTTTATCTCGATTGTCTACGGCTATCCGCCAAACAGGGCCTTGAACTTTTCGGTCAGTTGCCTTTCGCCGATCCGGCAGACTTGGAGAACGGTGCCGGGGGTATCGACGCGGGCATCCTTGATATGGATATGGCCGAATTAGCTGATGGAAGATCTCGTTGTTGGAGCGGGTGTCGGTTTCGACGAGCCACTCTGCAGCATTGCCTTTTCAATTTTGAGTTCAGATTTAGGGTCAGGATTCATTCATTTTTGCATCGCTTCGTGATTCACGGCTCCAAAAACGGAGCGATGACATGAGCGACCTTTATTCGCTGACAGACGGGCAGATGGCCAAGCTTTCCCCCTTCTCCCCAAAGTCGCACGGCAGGCCACGGGTTGATGATAGAAGGGTGTTGAGTGAGATTATCTTCATTGATCGCAATGGGTTGCGCTGGCGAGACGCCCCGGCAGCCTAGGGGCCGCACATGACGCTCTACAGTTGGTGGAGGCGTTGGAGCGAGAAAGGCATCTTCGCACGAATGATGGTTGGTCTGGCCGCCGAGCACGGTGAAAAGAAGACGGTCATGATCGGTGCCACATATCTAAAAGCCCATCGCACGGCGTCCAGCACGGTCGCCTCACAGCAATCAGTGCGGACAGATCCTTGAAACCTTCAAGGGAAACACCGCCGAGCTCCAAAATTTCAGATCCTGAGCCTTCTGTATCTGGGGTTTGCTAATCTGACCCCGTCACCGACCTTAGCCGAGGCTGGTGACGGGGCGGTGTTTGGCGTCTGAGCCTTGAGGCGTTGACCACGTTTCCTAGGCTCTAGACCCATTGATTTACGGCCAGAACAGCACGGTAGCTGCTAGAGCGATGGCCGAAAGGAATACCTTTGGGCATCTGTCATATCGGGTGGCAATCCGCCGCCAGTCCTTCAGACGACCGAACATGATCTCAATGCGGTTGCGGCGTTTGTAGCGACGCTTGTCGTAC
>NZ_JAVAMO010000019.1 GCF_030758345.1 Ruegeria discodermiae | reverse complement strand
CGCCGATATCCTCCAGGAACGCGGCAAGCTCGACGAGGCCCTGAAGATCCGCGAGGAGGAAGAACTCCCGGTCTATGAGGAGATCGGAGAGTTGCGTGTGGCGGCGCGCACATTCCTCCAGATCGCAGATTTGAAGGAGAAGCTAGAAGACCCGAGCAGCGCGCTCGAAGACCTGCGGCGGGCGAGCGAGATCATCCCTGCGGAGCATGTCAAGGACAGCGCGATCTTTCAGAGCCGGATCGCGGACATCCTGGAAGGCCAGGGCCAGCTGGCGGAGGCGCTGAAGATCCGCGAGGAGGAAGAACTCCCGGTCTATGAGGCGCTCGGGGATGACTGGGCTTTGCTGGTAGCTCTGGACAGAGCAGCTGATCTTTCGCAGCGGCTAGGTCGCCTCGCGCAGGCAAGCACTTTGAGAAACGGGATCGAAAGAAATGGCGTTGACCAGTTCGGAGAACTATGGGCTGCCCTGCTCAAGGGCAAGCAGGCCTGGCTCGAACTCTTGAAAGGGCACGTGGAAGGCGTTCAACGTACGTTCGTAGAGATTGAACTTCCGGCCTACGAGAAGGCGGAGAAGACCGCCTGGATCGCCCTTACGCAGGCAAAGATCGCCTGGGTAGAGGTGCGTCTTGGAGAGACGGCGGAAGCAGCTCTTCAGCGAGCGACAGCGGCGCTCACGCAGGTTGAAGAGATGTCAGCGGCGGATCAGGAGTCGGTTACCAAAGCCCATCTCTACTTTGCTGAAATGGAGCTCTTGGCCGGGCGGCATGATGACGTCATTGCACGAGTTAAGCATGAGATCCTGCCACGACTCGCTGTGAAGCCCAACCTTGGGAATCGCTTGATAGCCGAGGCGCTATTGGCAATCGCACATCTGCACAATGGCAATAGTTGTGACTTCTCCAGTGTTCTGGAAGATTTGGTGCGCGCCCAATCCACGGGCGACACGCTACCCACAGCATGGTGGAACCTTGCAGCAGCGCTTTCGTGCATTGATAAAGATGCAAGAGCGACATACTTAGAAGCAGCTGAGGCTGGCTTCTCTGTCCAAGGTCGTCCTGGATGGGTCGCTCGATTTCAAGACTGACGTACGATTTGTCGATCTAGCAGATTCAATAAGGAGGACAGCTCGACGAGGCGCTGAAAATCCATGAGGAAGAAGAACTGTGCAACGCCATTGCTTCGCAGGCGTCTGACCATGATGCGGAGGACACGTAGGTACTATGGCAAGAAAACCATTTGACCTTAGTCCTGCCTGTCGATGACATCAACGTGGCTCGAATAACCTAATGGTCAAGCGTCTGCCCGTCCCTGACCCATTGCGCGCCCGGATCGCTGCCGAACGGGCACTGATTCACAGTTTGTTGGCAGGCAATCAAACCGCGCAAATTCCGGGGCAGGACTCCAGTGTCCCCGAGTTCGCTTGGCGGCTCAGGCATCTTCAATCCGAAGGACTGTTCTATCCCCATGCCTACCCGGCGGACGTGAGTTGGGCGGACCTGACCGTCGCGCAGGCGGAAATCGCGCTGTGCCATGGGCTGGGATACAAGAAGGCTGGAAAGACCTCGCATTGGACCGACGCGGATGCTCTGGAGGCTGATGCCCTGCCGGCGCGCAGCGAGACACACCTGTCGCAGATCTTCAACCAGGCTGACGCGCGCAACCTCAAGCGCCTGGATCTTGCGCTTCTGGCGCATGCGCATCAGGTCCCGGTCGCTCTGCTCGAAGCGCCGGATCGGCGTACTTTCGTCGCCCTCGTGGCGCGGATCACGGCTGGCCTCGACCCTTTTCTCGACCAGGCTGTCCTTTTGGAGGCTTTCGCGGAACCGACCCCTGATCTCTTAGTAGCGCGCGAGGATGAGATTGGCTGGCTGAGCGATCAACAATCGGCCCACGACAAGGGGTGGGTGACCCGCCCCTCCGATTCCATTCATCGTGAGTTCAAGGTGGGCGAGGCGATCGCTGTTCGGGCCGATCTCCGCGAGCGGCTGGGGCACAGCGTTTCGGCAATCCTACTTGGTGTCGATGGGGACGGATCAGTTTGCCTTCTGAGTACGCCGCGCTTAGTCGAGGACAAACTTTGGCATGAAGGCCCGGTTATGTTCCCCCGCGCCGCACAACTGACCCGCGGACACGAAGAGATCACCGCCGACGCGCCCGGCCCGCTAGCGATTGTCTTGGTGGCGGCAAATGACGCGCTCGACAGTTTTCCTCCCTATGGACGGATGTTCAACGCCGCAACGTCGCTTGCGCAGCAATATTCTATCCTGACTGACGAGGACTTCGCCTGGCTTCGCAAACGGTTGCTCACGACCCACCCAGACCGGATCTGTGTTCTTTTCCAGTCGATCGAAGTATTGGTGGAGAACTACAATCCCCTAAGCGATCTCACCTAAGCTACCGCAGCGCCCTTTGGATCGCGTCCAATTCGGGGGTCACAGCACCGAAGACACGACGCTCGAACGCCACTACAGCATCAAGATAGGCTTCATTTGCGCCGCATTCGCCAGACGCTTTGGCGATCAGGCCCGCTGCTACCTCTGCAGGTCCGGTCCAGAAATCGCAGTGCCAGACCTCTGCAGCAAAGCCAAGCGCCAGTCTTGCGCTGCCGTCAGGCAAATCCAGGTGTACCACTAGCGGCGTATATGCCTTGCCGTTCAACTCACGCAGTGAGAGCCGCTGCGCCAGAATCGGGTCTGTCGGATCCGCGGCCTGCATGAGCATTGCCATAGCGGCACTCCCAGCCTCGGGAATGAGCCCCGCGACGAGCCCGGGTGCATCCGGAGAGCCGCGACAACTCGCAACCCGCACACACATGGATTTTCTGAAGCCCGGCAGCATTGCACGAGAGACCGCCTCCATCCCGGCTTCCGGCCGGTCCGGGAGCGATCCGTAGGCCGCAATGACCAAATCGCCCTGATTTGCTTGGCGTACCGCAGAAATTGCAGCCTCCATTTGCGCTCTTTGCAGCTGTTCCATATCGACCTCCGGTTTGTGGAGAACCGGAAGTACGCCCCGCCATTTTCGGATTGGCGGTTGTGTGAGTGTGGTTTTGTTTGGAGTAGTGCCTCCAAGTGCGGGAGGGCGTGATGCAGATGTCCAGGAGGCTAGGGGCACCTCATTGTTCAGGGGACTGGATTAGTGGCCAGGGTGAACCTGTCACGCTTCGGCGACGCAAAGATGACCACCGCGCTTCTCGACCGCCTCACCCACCACTGCGAGATCGTCGAGACCGGCAACGAAAGCTGGCGCTTCAAAAACCGAGCCTAGCTCCTAGCTGAAACCCCGCAGGCCCGCCGCAGCTCCGTTAAGTGAGGACTACCCAGCGCCGGGCCTGCTCAGCACAGGGGGGTCATTATTGGAAGTCGATGGGGGTCAGCTTTGAACGCCGATTGACACTGATCAACAACAGCCATTGGAGCAGCCGCGGCGAAGGTGCGGTTTGTCCTGCGTTGTCAAAGTTCGACCCGCATCAGTTTTTGCTCTCGCAGCGAAGGTCGGCAAAGCGGGCTGCGACCGCAGCATCGAGGGACTGGGTCGGATGTCGGCTCTGGGCCGATCACTATCACGATATACCAATCTACTTGTCTACTTAGGGAATACTAGGCGCTCAGCGACCCATGGAAAAACGGTGCGTTCCAAACGCTCGCTCACTTGTTCGCGATGGTCCCCGGCATAGACATCTAAGCGGTGCGGGATGCGTTCTTTGCCAAACTCTTGCGATAACTCAAGCGTTCCCTTCGGGATGTGCAAGAATTGATCATTTAGACCGACATCCATTGCCAGCCCCTTCAGTTGGCGCAGATTGTCGCGGGCAGCGTGGACCTGCCGAACAGGCATTCTATCCAGGTATTGGTCAAACACCGCATCGTTCAGAATGACCTCTCCTCGCACGACCTCAAATGGAAACTCTGCGTAGATTGGCTCTGCCTCTACATCGGGTTTGAATGCCGTCACAATACCGAGGAAAGCAATTGGGTAGAAATCGCGGCTATCGATAAGGTTCTGAAGATCCTCCGGCCCACTGATCGATGCAGCACGCTGCCAGGCATCATTGCCAAAGCTAAGGTCATCGTTGGCGGCAAGGCAACAAGGGCTAAGGGCCCAAACCACGGAGAAGACGCCTGGACGCGTCATCGCGAGATGAAGCGCGCCATAGCCACCCATGGAGTGGCCCACAACGGCGCGACCTGCGTCATCAGGGATGGTCCGGAACCGCGCATCGACTTCCCCGACTAGATCGTCCGCAATGTAGTCAGCCCAGTTTCCGCTAACGGGAGAGTTGCGATAGAACCCGCCACCGTATTTGTTTCCGCCATTGGGCATCACCACGATCACCTCGGGAATTTGCCCGGCTCCGATGAGACGATCCAATATCGTTGGCACCCCGAAATTCTCTGTCCAGACCCCGTAATCGTCAAAGATGCCATGAAGCAGGTAGACCACCGGGAAGTGACTGTCTGGCTGCTGGTCGTAACTGGGCGGAAGATAGATGGCGGCGGACTGAAGGTTGGGGCTGCCAAGTAGATTACCTTTCAGCGCGGGTGCTGGAACGTCGATCTCAATGACGCGCCCTGTGGCTTCGATGCCTGATTGCGCAAGCGAAACTGTAGGGGCGAAGGCAAGGACGACCGCAAAAGACAGAGCCCAACGTCGAATGATCGGCATCACGCCACCCTCCCATGTAAATACCGTTTACATTTAGGGGTTGCTGAGCACTACGCAAGGGTTTGCCTCTCCACTCGTTGATTGGCTTGACGACGCAGCGAATGGCTGCAACGCGGGCTGCGAGCGCAGCATGCCAACAGCAAATCGAAGGGCCGGAAAGGGCCGTCTGCGTGATCAGCTGGCGGCGGGGCAGGGGCCTGTGCTGCAACGGCACCGAGGTCCGTAATGAGCCCAATCTGCGAATTGGAGGCGGTGCAGCGAATGATCGAATCAAACCGCTTTTTGCCTAGTGCATCCGAGTTCGACGAGAACTCTACCTGTTTAACGGATTGTCCCGAAAGCTTTAACGAGGTGGGCTGGATTTCGCCCCACGGCAGTGAACTGGCCCGAGCAAAGAGCCCCGTTTACTTAACGGAACTGTCCGTTGTGTTAAGCGCCTATCGAGTGCGATCTTGGGAAAGGAGCGCGGCGACAGTCTGGCTCCATAGGGCTGCAGCCACATCAAATTGATGGAAATTACCTTCTCAATAGTGCTACGTAAGTACCATTGAAGCGGAATGGCTGTGGGGGTTCCACTGCATTTCCGAACGATCATTTTCTTAATGGGCTGCACTGATGCAGAAAAGACTATTTGTTGGGATCGGAGTTGGGTCGCCCCGCGGCATGGAGCCCCTGCCAAAGGTCTGCGACGCGGTTCGCCTGATGGGCGTCTATGCCGAGAATAATGGCTATGACAAGGTAATTTTTCTCGACGACGAAAAACTCGTCACAGCAGAGGCCATCAAGGCGGCCTTGCCCAAGAAGGTTCTGCGAACCCGGTCACGCATCGTCTGGTACTTCTGCGGCCACGGCGCCATCGTGAATGCCGAGGAAGTCTGGTTTCTCAGCGAAGGTCGGTATCAATGGAGCGCGCGCGTATCGGTGCCCGAACTGCATGACGTCCTGCGCACCTATGGACCCGGGCAGATTAGCTTGTTTAGCGACGCCTGTCAGACGCTTACAAGAATGCCCGGCGGCGGCACGCCGATTATCGACAACGACACGGGCAAAAGCCGCCCGGTCGTTGATATCTTCCGGGCAACCATCGAAGGACAACCGGCATTTGCGACCGATGAGGACGGGCCGCTATTTTCCAAATTGATCACGGATGTCCTCGCAGGTGAGACGCCGGACGATGCGATCGACCAACAATATCTTCAGACCAATCAGAAGATCGTCAGCTCGCAAAGTCTGGCAACCTATCTGCGACTGAATTTACCGGACTACGCCGCGCTTGCAGGCGAGGACCAATTCCCCGAAATCAACTCGAACTTTGTGTTTGACACCAACGACTATCTCAATCTTGGACGAATTCCCGGGCCGAGGCCGATCGATTTCGATCCCAAGAAGGATCTTCTCCTGCACGAAACGCGGCCAGAGTCTGAAGAGGATCTGGAATTATTTTCCGATAAAAAACACTACTACAGCGATGCACAGGCCTATAAAGACTTTGTTGCCAATGCGAACGCAAGCCTTTCGGCTCCGCCCGAAAGCAGGCTGCCCGCCATCCAGAGTGCGACACGGTCCGAATGGAGACAGGACTTCTGGAATGCCGCACGCGTGCTGATCAAAGTAAACGAATTTGCCGACAAGATCATAGTTGGGACAAAGAAAGACTTCGCTGGATCGGTTCCCACGCTGGCACCCCACCAGACCGACCCAGAATTTCTAGACACCATAAACGGCTACTTTTTTGCTGTTTTCGAAACGCCACGCGGGGCGGACCGCAGAAAGCGCTCGACCTTGTTGCAGTCTCAAGACTTGTGGATGCCGCTGCCATCGGATGCGGGTGAAAACCTAAACCTCGTGGTGTATCTTGACCATCGCAATAGCCCCGAAGACGGGATAACGGCCCTCGGCTGGCAGCCGAGGCAGGAATGGTTCGGGCCAGACGTCGGCATCATTGACCCGATGCAGGCGATCAAGGGGCTGTTGAACGGAACGCTCGGCACCTCGATGATTCCCTATCTGGCCGCGGATATGCGGCTTATGAAGCATTACGATCCAATCTACGGCATCGTCGCGGCCTATCTTTACGACCGGGTTGGCGACAGCGCAGCGATCCATCGGATGTGCTTGTTCTACGCCCAGGCCGGACAAAAAGTGCCCTATGACCTGGCGCTGTTGGGTGAATTGCCGCTGCGCCTAGGGCCGGTCGGCGGGCTTATCACCGATGTGCCGTCGGTAGACTTGGATCCCGCCGGAGAACGCGCAGACCTGCCAGACTTCGTTTGGAAACAGATGGATGCGCGCGACGGACTTGACGTCGCTGGCCTCGGCCCGGTCCTGCAGACCACCTGGGCGCGGTTCGCGGCTCGCAGCGGCCACAACGAAAGCAAGTGGCCCTCTTCCGTCCTGCCGTTGCCCCGCGATGCGTTCACAGCAGCACCATTCACTACGCTTCGCGGGAACGCCGCAGGCGTCCAGCTCTTAGAATACCTCGACGCGCTTTACTCTAATTGACATAAATGGAGGCCCCGCATGCGGCTCATTTTCATCCATGGCATCAACAACGAGGACAACTCCAGCGAAAGCATTGCAACTGATTGGTGGACCGCACTTGTCGAAGGTTGGCAGGCGGTGGGCCTGCCGATTCCGGGAAGGCCCGAGATCGACGTCGGATATTATGCGAAGATCCTCGCCGCATCGATTGAAGGGCGCGATCCGAGGGCAACGGCGCAAGGCGCGACGGCAGAGACCGAAAGCGAGGCGCGCGCCTTCCTCGATTCCTACATGCAGGCCGCAAACATCACAAATGAAGAACTGGCCGAGGCTCTGGCCGCTGAGGGGACGCCGATGCCCGAGGTTGTCGAACAAGGACTGATCGGCCGTGGTCTGGTGGCCTCGGCCGGCGCCCTTGAACGTATCTTGCGGAACCGTGGTCAATGGATCGCCAGCGGGTTTCTTCCGCAGGCGACGCAGTACATCGAAGACCGTGGACTTGCCCGCGAGATCGCGGTGACGGTGCGCAAAGAGGTTTTCGACGGCAAGTCCGACCCGGCCGTCGTTGTCGCGCATTCCCTTGGCACGGTGGTGGCATATGACCTTTTGGCCAGTGATAGATTGTCGGAACGGACCGTCCCGCTGTTCATGACGCTCGGTTCGCCCTTGGCTATTGGTATGATGCAACAAATCCTGCCGCCAAAATCAAATGTACCCAACCCGCCGATCGGACGGTGGACCAACGCCTATCGCAAAGAGGACCCTGTAGCGCTCGGCCGGGGCATCACCAAGAAAACCATGGACATGATCGGAGTTGAGAATATTCACGAAGGTTTGGTCGCACACTTGAACCCGCATTCGATACAAGCCTATCTCCAAAGCCCGCCGGTCTGCGTCCGCATACACACAGCTCTAACGCATCCCTAAGCAGGTCCAAAAGTCCACGGTCTCGCAGAACAATACGATGGACATCTCCGGAACCGCTTGCTTTGGAGCTGTCGGAGTGTCTCGCTGGCATTGAGACGGCAGAAGTGGATTGAACCGACGCGGTCTTCTAGTGGTCCATTTCTTGCCACGCTTTTTTCCTAGTAGCGCGAGCATTATTGATGGGTCGACACACCCTCGCCTATCGCAGGTATCACAATCGGAGGACCAGGTAGTTATCGAAATTACTCATTCCGTTAAGTGGTTCTTTGGGCTTCAGCTATGCCCCGGATAAGAAAGCCGCCATTGACCCAATGGCGGCTCTGTCCCGCGTTGTGAAAGTTCGACCCGCATCAGTTTTTGCTCTCGCAGCGAAGGTCGGCAAAGCGGGCTGCGACCGCAGCATCGAGGGACTGGGTCGGATGTCGGGCATGGGCCGTTCAATTAGATAGCGCAGCGTGCTTGCCCCTCAGGCACAATTGTCAGAAGCTCACTCCTTCGGTCTCGGGCCCACGATACGCGTCGGCAAATCCCTATTTTCTGGTTGGCCTCGCTTGCCCGACTGCAAGTCCTGAAGGCGATTTCAAGCCAACACCGCTGACCCGGTTACAGAGCACGGAGATCACACGGCGCGCGACTTGGACGCTGGATCGGGTTGTACAAGCATCTTACTCGATGCGTCGGTCGCCGATATACAGACCCGGGCCCAGTATTCCGGGAATGTCGCCCGGCATGTACGGACGGTAGCCATGATTTGGCCTGGACCAGCCCAGCAGTTGCGTTAGCGCATCGACCTGATCATCGTGTTTCAGATTCGGAAATCCGAGGAGTTCGCGCTCAAACTCCGCAAGCCACAACGCCTCTTCCGGAAGCCACAATTCGCCGGCCTCGATGCGGTGGCTCTGCGCAGAAAACCTGGTCTGCTTGTCTCCCTGAGGCTTGCGCGCAATCGGTCTCGACAACCCCCGGGGAAGATTTTCTCGAAGCACCTGAATAAGCTGCTGGCCGCTGGCGGCATCCTCGATCAGCAACGCATTGATGTTCCAGCGCCGGGCCAACTTAATCACCTTGCGCCGGAGATCGGGAAACTTCAGTTTCTCGCGATATACGTCCAGTATATAGACATCCCGTTTGCGCAACAGGGCTGTGACACAGACGGAGTAATCACTGAAGACCCCATCTTTGCTGGCCGTATCCCAGCTTTGAACAATCCTATCTCCGATCTCTCTGTCGGGCAGATTAGAATATCGCCTGAACCATGCCTTACGAACATGAAGACCCTCCACTGGAACCGGGGATTGCTGATACTGGGCTGAGAATAATGCCGTGCCCATTATCGATCTCAGATATTCGAGATCGGCAACGCTTTCCCGTTCCTGGTGGAGCGCCTCACCGCGCCGGCGCTCGTGGGTTTCGCCCTTTCTCAGCGCAACCCGTTCGTCGTCTTCAGCAATTGCAGGCAGACAGAGATGCTCCCAACCTTCTGTACCAAGGAGATGACCCGCCAGATCTTCTTCATGCAGTCTTTGCATCACCAACAGAATTGAACCCTTCGCCTTGTCGTTCAGGCGCGACATCAGCGTATTTGCAAACCAGTTGATTACACGGTTTCGAGTGGTGTCCGACATTGCATCTTCGGGCTTTATCGGATCATCAATGATAATGATATCGCCGCCCCGGCCCGTCAGCGTGCCACCAACAGACGTCGACAATCGTCCGCCACCCTTTGTTGTCCGAAAGTCCATTTCCGAGTTCCCGCCGCGCTTGAGACGCGTGTTCGGGAAAATACGCCGGTACCATTCAGTTTGCATGATGGCGCGACAGTCGCTGGCGTGCTTCTGCGCAAGATCACCTGAGTAGCTCACGCATACAAACTTCAGAGACGGATCCCGCCCCAGCATCCAGGCCACCCAGGCCACCGAGATCGTGATGGATTTCAGATAGCGCGGCGGCATTGTCACGATGAGGCGTCTGTTCTCACCGTCAGCCACTCGATGTAGCTGATGTCCGATCGCGTTATGATGCCAATTCTCAACAAACTGCTCTCCCCCGGAGACTGTTGGGAAGGCCTTCTTCAAGAAGCTCGGGAATTTCTGTCGCAAAGCGGCATGTAAAACGGCCCTATCACTGCTCATTGCCCTGCTCCCCCGCGTTTCGCTCCAAAAAGCTTTGAAGAATAGCCTCGTCTTCCTCCGAGAGCTTGTCTTCAGCCTGTGAGGCTTCATCCTCCGGACCAAGCAATGCTATGGCCAGTTCCGCCAATTTGCTGATTGCTCGTATGTCCCCTTTGACAGCGCGGGCAGTAAGCTGCTTCATTACAAGCTGCTGTTTGGTCAGGGTCTTACGGCGGCCGTTTTCTGTGATTGCCACCCGCTCGGACAGCTCTGCTCTGAGATCGGTTTTCAGTCCCCTCGCCCCCTTTGGACGCCCTTTGGGGTTGCCCGAATGTCCTTTTTTGAACCGTGTGTGTTTGGGTGGCTTTTGATATCCGACCTCATATTCCTGATCATCTGAGTCACTCATGCGGCTGCTCCCCGAGTCTGAGCGATTGTCTTGAAATCGTCGAAGCTGTCGCCGTGCAGGGCTGTCTCGCCCGTTTCGGCCTGTAGCCGACGAACGATCAGATCAACATATTGCGGGTCGAGTTCAATGCCGACCCCCACTCGACCAGTTCTGGCCGCCGCCAGCAGTGTTGTGCCGGATCCGGCAAACGCATCGGCGATCACGCCCCCGCGTCTGGAACAATCCATGATCGCATCCGCAACCATTTCTATCGGCTTGACCGTTGGGTGCGCCGCCAGATCTTCCATCCTACCCTCCCGAAACGTATTTGCCCCGGCATAAGTCCAGAGGTTGGAGCGATGTCTCCCGGTCTCACCCAAACGAAAGTTGTTTATATGGGCAGCAGTTCCGTTTCGGAACGCAAACACCAGCTCATGCTGGGATCGGTAGAATGTGCCCATCCCTGCATTGGTCTTTGCCCAGACACAGAGGTTTTTCAGCTCCCGATAGACGCCATCCGCAGCATCGAGCACCTCGCGCATATGCCGCCAGTCCATGCAGATGTAATGGATCGAACCGTTCTCACTATAATCCGCCAGGTTGCGAAATGTGGTACTCAAAAACTTTGTGAATTCGGCCAGGGACATCTCCCCGGAAGCCATCTCAAACTCTCGGTGCCGGACCCGACCGAGCCCGGAGACGTGGCCATAAATCGGCACGTTGTACGGCGGATCGGTGAATACCATTTGGGCTCTGTCCCGGCCCATTAGAAGCGGCCATGTCTCGGGGTCCAGCGCGTTACCGCAGATGATGCGGTGGGGACCAATGAACCACAGATCTCCTTCCCTCGAAACCGGTTCCCGCTTTAGGTCCGGCAATGGCACCGGGTCGCCCGCATCCGGATCGGTGTCGCCACTCAATATTATGTCAATCTCACCGGTCTCAAAGCCGGTCAGTTCCAAATCGAAATCAACGTCCAGATCAGCCAGCCCCTGAAGTTCGATCTTCAGAAGGTCTGTATCCCAGTCCGCATTCTCAGCAAGTTTGTTGTCGGCGATGATGTAGGCGCGTTTTTCTGCATCGCTCATATGTTCGATACGCAGAACAGGGACGACTGTCAGGCCAAGTTCTTTTGCAGCGGCAAGGCGCCCGTGACCTGCAATGACCCGATTGTTCTCGTCGATCAGGATCGGGTTTGTCCAGCCAAACTGAAGAAAGCTGGCCCGTATCTGCATGATCTGTTTCTTTGAGTGGGTGCGCGGATTGTTGGCATAGGGTTCCAGCGCCCCGACCTCTACAAACTCGACTTTGCTCCGCTCGCTGATGCCCGGGTTTGCCAGAAAGTTCATATCTTTTCCAATCATCAGGTCTGTATTCCTGTTGATGGATGAAAATGTTCGCCAAAGCTTGCCCAACAATAAGCGGGTTATTTTGAGGCAGAAGGTGCGAATTTACCTGCAAGATTCTTGAGTTTCTTGTGGTGCCCGCAGTTTCCGTAGAAATAGTAAGAAACAGCTTTCCACGCTTTGTCCGATAGTGCGTCCGCACTGTCGAATTCAGGCTCAGCCTGGTTCAGCAGCTTATGGAGTTCTTCCGGAATACCGCTATCCCCGCACAAAGCGGCTCGAACGCCAGAATAGATCAGCCTCACTTTTCTCGCAGTAATAGACTTCTCTATTTCACTGAGGCCATTTCTTCCGCGATTCTCGATCTTTTCTTCAAGGAAGTCGCATAGCCAGATCTCAAGTTCCCCGGGCAGCGCGGTCAGTCCATGCGTACGGATTTCTTTGGCGACCTCTTCAGGTTGCACGTGCCGGGCACCTTTGTTTTTCAGAATGTGTAACTGTTCCGAAAAGGGTTTGAGAAAAAACGCGAACTCAGTCGTTTGGTGATCAGTGTCCCGCTCAGCCATGCAGCTACTCCAACAATCGCGCCGCACATATGCCTAATGGCTTTGCCAGTTGTGCCAGGACAACAATAGTCGGATTGCGCACGCCGCGTTCAACACCACTGACATACGTTCTGTGAAGCCCGCATTCCAAGGCCAGACCTTCTTGTGAAAGGCCTGCTTCCTTGCGGTACTTTTTCAGATTACGGCCTACCCGCACGCGTATATCCATCCGAAGTATCGGCCACGGATGCTGACTAATAATCTACAGACTATAAGTCTCATTTTCCTTGACTACAGACGAACAGCAAGCCTGACTGGTCGGGCAACGACCGGGATCCACCATGACAGACAATTTTCATAACAACGCTTCTAGCCTGAGAGAACAGTATATTGAGTACGGTTTTCTGGGCGAGCTTTGTCGCGAGATGTGGAGACGCAACCTTTCAATGGATGTTCTGCGAAGCCACACCGACCGAAGCGGCTACGATATTCTGCTGGAAGCGAATGGGACTGAGCGCCACGTACAGCTGAAGTCAAGTTTTGACGGCGCCAAAACATCGAGGCAAAAGGTCAACGTTCGTTTGTCCGAAAGGCCATCAGGCTGCATTGTCTGGATCAGGTTCGACCCTCATAATCTCCGACTGACAGAATACCTTTGGTTCGGTGGTGAACCGGGAAAACCGTTGCCGGCGCTGGGAGACACAATTGGGAAGCACTCAAAAGGAGATCAACATGGCTACAAGGCCCACCGGGCCGACATCAGGGTTTTGAACAAAGGCCAGTTTGAGGCTATTTCGAGTATGTCTGAACTTGCAAACAGGTTGTTTTTAACAAAAACAACATAGCTGTTGGTATTGCTCGGTCGCGGTAATCTACAAGCGACATAAGCCAAATTTGCGGGGAATAACGGCAATGCGGACTTTGCTGACATTCATTCGTTGCGAATTTGTGCGTTTGGATAGAGCTTCCGGATGACAGAGCGCCGCATTTGCATGGCCAATGGGTCGTGAAAGATTTCGAGTGCCCTTCGAGCGTCTGCATCGCTCAACCAACCGTCTGTCAGGCGCCACCTTCGAAAGAACACCCAATCAATGTCGTATTGTCGGCTCCATAGCAATGACGTCCGCAACTCCTCGTCGGAGATTTGGGCCGGTCTTGGCAACACCCGTCCAGTTGCACTTAGGACCATATCTCTGGTCTTCTCCGCGCTTTCGATCCATTTTGAACGCGCGTCAGCAATTGCGTTTGCATCGACTTTGACGAAGTTATCAAGGGTCGTTCGAATGTCGTTTGGCATGGCTTCGACACTCTCTTGCACGGCACGTTCAAATCGCGGATCGCTTTGAACGTTCAATGCCCACGCCCGTGGTTCTTGGCGCCACAGCACAAGTTCGGCGTCTCGTGTCCATCTGTCTTTGGTCACCAACCCCAATGCAACAAGGGTACTTTTGACGGCTTCATGGCACCAAGCTGGACCGAGACCCTCCCCGCCAGCGATGTTGGCAGGGGGCGGTATGTGATCGTGTTCCACAATCAACCTGTCGGTTCCAGTCCTAAAGTCTGCGACGCCGCCGTCTGGGAACCGATAGTCTATCTCGTGCCTTTGTTGCGCCAAATTCAAAACGGCTGTGCAGACATCATCCCATCTAGGCAAAGGGTCTGGCTGGTTTGGTGGATCAATAGGTTTCGCACCCCAATCGGTCATGGTGGCATGGCCCAACTTGGCAAGTGCTTCACAACCCATTTGGTAGGCAGAGGATGCACAATCCTCCCATCCATCATCTGCTCGCGGCAGAGAGAGCGACAGATATTCGGAAACTTTCGACACCCAGTCGCTTTGCATCTTGGGAGAACCCTATTGACAATAGTTAGGCCCCAAGTCGAAGCCTTTTTTGATAAATGCAGCACTAACATACTGCGAGAGAGCAAGCGACCCGTGCACCTGCAGCATTGAACACTATGGGCTCTCCCGACACCTTCGCCGCGAGATCCATGAACGACCGTTCCGGGATGGAGCGCCTTTCGCGGCGCGGCGCACGAACTGGCAAGACGCGGACAAACCCGACCTTGGGTTTTGGCACTTCGCTGACGCAGCATCTTTCTGCGGATGCGGCACTCCGACCGCTGCCCTGCGGCGCATGTCACCGAACCGGACGTCCATGGTTGCCAAGATGATCCGAACCGATACCGCACTTTCGCTGCGGCTAGATCAAACGAGGATCATGCGGGACAAAGCAACCGTCCGCATCGCGGAAACGAATGTCTGCTCCATGCTGGGGAACCAACGGATGGTCGCAACACATTGGGCAAACGTCCCGCCGGTGTTTCGTAGTGCAAGGTCTTCCCGGGCGCTCTTTGATCAGCCTGGCGACTGTGCCTTGTGCCTACCTTCTATGTTCCAGAAGTTGCTATTGGAGCGGCTTTCTCATCAAGACGAATGGTCCTTCCGGGTATGATTGCAATTCCACAAATTCATAGCCGAGCGCTGAATAAAACTCCCGCGCGGTCAATGAGGAATGAACCATCATCTCCGAGATTGCTTTTTGTCGCGCCTCCTCTTCAATTCTTGCAACCAGCATTTTGCCCAACCCTCGCCCCTGACAGGCGGGTTCCACGAACATCGAACGCAGATAGTCATCTCTGAGCCCCACCGTTCCAACAAGTTCGGTGCCCATGAAGCAAAGAAGAATAAGCTCATTTTCAATTCTTTCGGCCACTGGCTCGTGCTCAAAAATCGCGCACAGCAAGTCGATTGATTTCTGATCGTAGTCCTTGGAATTTGAAACGCGGATTGTGCGCCTGATCAGCTCACTGAGCAAAACTGAATCGGCAACGGTTGCCTGTCGGATTTTGAGCGACTTCATCGCGGCAACCCTATCCTGGGACATGTGACATCGACAAGCTGGCAGATAGGGCGACACGGGGTAGAAGCATTTAACTTCTCTATGCCTTTCACAAAGGGAAGTGGGTTCACAAACTTCATGGTGGGTCCAGCCGGAACTATCGGATCAGGTGATCGCATTACTATTGCAGACGTTCGTGCGCAGCACAGAAGCGGTCACGTTGGGCTCCACTCGGTCACCGGAAGCTTTCGCTCAGGCTTGTTCACCGGCTTTCGATCCAAACCCGTTATGCAGTAAGATTACTGCATATAGAGCGCATGACAGATGACCAGCTCGACTTAATCTTCAAGGCTCTTTCAGACGGCACCCGTCGTCGCATCATCGACCATCTGAGCAAAAGGCCTGCTCAATCGTTGTTCGAAGTGTGCGCAGCTTCGGTTGCAGAGGATGGGGTTGCATTGTCCCGACAAACAGTCTCCCAGCATCTCGCTGTCTTAGAGAAAGCGGGACTGATTGAGATCGAATGGAAGGGGCGGACCAAGGCGCATTCTTTGAGCGTCAGCGAGGACGACATCGCAGCGGCATCATGGCTCGCGAAATACAAAACGAAGGGAACCAAGAAATGAAAATCTACGTAACAAGCGTCTTCGTTTATGACCAAGACAAGGCCGAGAAATTCTACACTGAAGTCCTTGGCTTCAAAGTGAAACACAACATTCCACTGGACACCAACCGTTGGCTAACCGTCGTTTCAGAAGAAGACCCGAAGGGAACAGAGCTGCTGCTTGAGCCAAGCGACCATCCAGCTACAAAACCCTTCAAGGAAGCTATTGTTGCCGATGGAATCCCTGCACATTCTTTTCTGGTGCAAGACCTCGATGCGGAGTGGAAGGTGCTAACCGATCGGGGGGTGAAATTCACATCTGAACCGATGGATGCAGGCCCCGTCCATATGGCGGTGTTTGATGACACCTGTGGCAACTTGATCCAGTTGATCCAGATGAAAGACGCCTAAAAGATAGCAAAATCTGGCCGGAAGTAAGAACGCTGCCGTTCGGCCCACATGCAGCATGCAGTGCGATTGGACTTGTACCTGAGCTTGAAGGCGCTGCAGTGCAACCAAGGTCAGCTATGCTTGGACTTCCAAATCCGCCGCCTCTCGTCGTCGCGGCTTTCATATGCGTAAATCGCTCCCTCCAAATCTTCTGGCGCGAGTGGCGTCCCTCCTTTTGCGTTCTGTGTGATCTGCATTGTATACCAAGCGGTCACGCCACCTTCAGGAGGGCTCTGGAAACGGGGAAACGGCGGCTCGGCGCGCTGTCTGGATAACCAAAAAGTAGGCAGCTCAGGATCAATGACTAACGCACGCGCCAAACCGACAATATCGGCCGCGCCACCTCCGATGGCATTTTCGGCCTGAGCAAGCGTTTTAAATCCGCCTGTAACCATCAACGGAATTCTTGTCATTGCGCGGGCGAGTCCGGCAAAATCCAAAAAGTAAGGGCCAGCGCCAGCGCGATCGGACGATGATGCCGCACCGGGAAAATATGTGCCGCCGCTGATGTCGATCAGGTCGATGTTAGTCTTGTCCAATGCTGCGACGACGTCGAGGGCTTCATCCTCGGCAAATCCGCCTTCAAGCTGGTCGGTCGCGTTCAATTTGATGCCGACCGGAAACTCAGGGACTACTGCGTCGCGTACCGTGCTGATCACTTCCAGCAACAACCGCATCCGGTTTTGCAAAGAACCACCGTAAGCATCGTTGCGTTTGTTGAACAGTGGCGACAGAAACTGGTTAAGCAAGAACCCGTGCGCCGCGTGCAATTCAACGCCACCGAAGCCAAGTTTCTGCGCAAGGTGCGCCGTGCGGGCAAATTCAGCGGGCAACGCGTGTATCTCACTTAGGGACAATGCGCCGCAACTCAAGCCAGGAAGGTCTAGTGCGCTTGGGCCTTTTGGCGTGCTGATCGGTGCATCCGCCATGGCGCCCGCATGTCCGAGTTGGAGCCAAAGTTGTGCGTTGTCTGTTGCGCCTGCTTTTGCGAGTCGCTCCAACTGCTCCCAATCCGAATGATTGTTTAATATGAGGTTGCCAGGTTTCTCAGCAAAATGGGGCGTGCCCTGGACTTCGCCAACGATTGATAGCGCCAGCCCACCCTTGGCCCACCGTTCGTATAGCGTGATCTGATCATTGGTCGGATTGCCTGCCCCGTCTCCAAGAGAGTCGGACATTGCTGACTTAGCGATCCGGTTCTTTAGCTTAACACCACATGGCAGAGACAGTGGTTGGTCCAATGGAGACGAAGACTCAATGATCATCCCGACATCCTAATTCCCGCCGCTAATATTGAAAGCGGCCATTCGCGCGAAGTGCAGCATTTGGTGGTATGGGCTCGCAGTCTGATTTCGCCGCCTGCGGCCTGAACATCGGCTCATTGACATCCAACGGCAGCGCAACGTCAGAGCCGCTGCAAATTCATGGGCTTGGCGGGATCAGCGAATGGCTGGTCCCGTTCCTCCCGCCGCAATGGCATTGCCGCGTTGGCATCAGGCCGCACAGAGCCCTTTCCGCACTTTAGTCATGCTGCAGCGAATGGCTGGTCATGATGAACTCTCAAAAATCCATGAATGCTGACTGAACAAGAAGTCAGATTTCAAGAGACAGTTCCGAGAGTACATTCCAACAAAGCCCTCTGGCTCCCAGGATCGGTCCGCGCAATTCTCAAAAACGATCATTTGTGCGATGTGGATCAGCACAAGGCAGCATCGCGCCGTCTAACGCAAAACTTTGCCCGGGGCCCGACACGACCCCAAAGCGGAAAACAATGGAGGAGCAGATCATCGGCTATGCGACTAACTCCTTGGCAACAGCAAGCTCCAAACTCACAAGCTGACCAACGCCTCTTTCGGGCATCGTAACGCCATACAATCGGTCCATACGTGCCATTGTTGCCGAGTTGTGCGTTATCACAACGAACTTAGTATCGACACGTTCAGCCATTTCATCCAACAAGTCGCAAAAACGTTCGACATTCGGCCCATCAAGAGCCGCATCTACTTCATCAAGAACACATATTGGCGTTGGGTTCGAAAGTACAACCGCAAAGACCAGCGCTAACGCGATCAGGCTCTGCTCACCGCCTGAAAGAAGCGATAACGTTGAAAGCTTCTTCCCCGGCACTTGGCACATTATTTCTAGGCCAGCTTCGAGCGGGTCGTCGCTCTCAACCAAAATCAATCTTGCCTCACCGCCGACAAAGAGGTGACGAAATAGAAGGTTGAAGTTGTAGTTCACATTCTCAAAAGAGTCCAAAAGCCGCTCCCGACTGCCAGTCTCCAAGCTCGCAATACCTTGCCGAAGAGTTTGGATTGCTCGTTCTAAGTCATCCTTTTCACCAGACAATTGGTCGAATTCGCTTTGGACCTCTTTAGCGTCATCTTTAGCGCGAAGGTTAACCGCGCCCAAAGCGTTGCGTTGAGTTTCAAGCTGGACAATTGCTTGCTCTAATTCATGGACCGATTTGTCCCGAATTTGCTCAAAATACTCTGGGTTGCCAAAACTTTCACTATTCTCAGCGGAGTTTGGAACCGACGTCCGTCGCATTTCAGAGGTGTCAGCAGCAGATCTGCGACCTCGTGGTAGATCGCTTTGCATAGCATCTCGTAGTGTTTCTTCGGCGCTCTCTAAGACTTCAGAAGCCTTTTTCGACCACTCCTCGACTTGAGATATGGTTACACCAAGTTCTTCCTTCGGCGAAAGCGTCTCTCTGCCACCGCTGCTCTGGTCAACTGGGCTTTCGATGTTAGCTATCAATTTCTGGTGGTCACCTAGCTGCCGCACAATTCTCTCGGTAAGCTCTTTGAATTGCGAGCGCACCAATTCGGCATTTCCCAATCGTTTTTCAAGCAACCATCGCTGAGACAGTCGCATTTCTTCGTTAATCTGACGATATCTTTCGCTAGCACGCGCTTGATGATTTAGAGTAGTCAACTGACTCGAAAGTTGCCCAATCACATCAGCTACTCGCGAAAGGTTCGTTTCGGCACCCCGCAGTTTCAACTCAGCTTCATGTTTCCTTTGATGAAAACCTGAAACGCCTGCCGCTTCTAATAGAATTCGGCTCCTGCTTCTAGGCGAAGCGTTCACCAACTCAGAAACCTGTCCTTGGCGTACCAACGCCGACGATTGCACATCGATAGAAACGTCAGAAAAGAATTTACGAACGACACTTGCACTGACATCTTCACCATTCACTTTGTAGGCGCTTCCGATGTCGCGAGTCGCTCGCCGGACTATGTTAAACGACTTATCTCCACGTGGAGTTAAGAGAGACGCATTTCCTGCGCTCTCAACTTCAATCATAACTTCTGCGAAATTCCTTGCTGGACGCGATGAAGAGCCGGAAAAAATGATATCCTCAATTGCGCTTGACCTTCGAGGCACTGAAACATTCTTACCCATTACCCACTCAATAGCGCTCAGAATATTTGATTTTCCGCAGCCATTTGGCCCTACAATACCAGTCAGTCCATTTCTGATCGGAATTTCAGTTGGCTCTACAAAACTCTTAAAGCCGTTCAATTTGATCTTAGTAATCGTGGCAGCGGGACCAACGGGCAAATCCTTTCGCTCTCCAACTTGCAACTCTGACAGTGTATCCCTACTCAGCTTTTGTAGGGCGTCTCGTAGCAAATGTGTTTCGGACACAAGTTCAGCCGGAAAACCACCGTCACCTAATAGCTCGAGATTTGCATTGAGCAGACTCTCGGCGTGCCCTAGCAATGACCTTCTTTCAGTAGCTGATGGTTTTTCATTTTTGATCGCATCTGAAAAACGACGAACAATTTCGTTGGACTCTGAGACTAAAGACAATGATGACGAACTCGTTAAAAACTCCGAATGCTCAAACCTGTAATCATGCAGCAGAGAATCCAGTTCTTTTGGATCGGCTACTTCGTACATCACTTGATTGTCGGCCTTAGGCGTATCAACCGGCCGGGCGAAGAGCGCGTTTGCCCGGGTGCTAAGAATTCTTTCAATCACAAAGGCGGTTGTGGCAGGCTTCGTCCCAGCTTCCTCTGCAAGACTTGTCAAGTCAAAGGAACGAAGCTTCAGCGCTGCGTTTAAAATTCGCTGGAATGCTGTGCGCTGCTGCGATGTTTCCACTTGTTTTGTCACCTATGGACGCTTTCCGCCGACGTTTCTAACACACAAAATCGCACCGAGCAAAAAGTCACGCAGCATGCTCTAGAAATTCCGCTAAATTTGAGCGAAACTCTACGACATCGCCGTTACCCAATAGTTTAGCCAGAAGCTCAGTCACGGTGTCTATTGCCGCTTCGTTGAAGTCTTCGTCATGTTGTGATGCTCCCCGACCTTCAAAATGAGTGGCGGCCTGCCGAAAGTCACGGATCAAGACGTTCCGTTCCTCGGCAGTCAAGTCTACTGAGTTAAGTATGGCGGCGAGCCCCACAGCACATACTTGGCCTTCGGTCGGAAAAGCTCGCTCCATCAAGCCCTCTATAATCTGAAAAGTCGTGGTTCCAAACCTTAGCAAAGCTCCATCTGCAGATGCTTCACGAGCTTCGTGAAACAGGGATATCCGCGAACGAAACTCGCCATGATCGACCGTGTACATCTGTGCCAGCTCAGATTTACTAAGCGTCTCACTTGATAGCATTAGCGCGCGATAGCCGGCACAGTTCATAAACCCTTCGGTAAAGATATCCAGTTTGGGCGGCCAGTTCTCCTTACGTGAATAATGCTGATATACATGGCAAAAGAACTCGTGATGCAGGATCAGTAGCAACTGTGCGCATTGGCTAGAGTAGAATTTGTCAACGCTGATCTGAAGTTCAACCTTGTAAGGTTCTTCTGTCGATCTTGGTGGAGCAGTCATTCCATTTGCTGCGACTAAAGCGGGGTGATCGCCAAAATTATGTGGCACTTCCGAAGCGTAACTAGATCCAAAAGTGCTAATTCTTCTACCAACGGGCAGAAACCTAGTCGATTTATCGTTACCAATATTGGCCTTGTGCGCCGCATAGATCGAGCCAGACAATTTCCCTGCGATCGAGAAAATATCGTACAGTACGCTTAAGCAAAGCCCCCCAATCTCAAGAGCACTTCTGTCTTTATCGTAGTCCCGCCCATCACAGATGTGAAACAGCCCGCTCTCCGACCGCTGCCTATTTGCACAACGAAAGCAAAGGTCCCTAATTCTATCTGTAGAATGTGTTTGCAGACCATCGGAGCCGGCTTGATTGAAGATCCCGTCGATTGTTTCGTCAAGGCGTCGGCCTTCGACGCCATTCGCGACCAAACCGTTTATTAGGCCTAGAGCAGCCTCCTTTTCTGCGACAATCGAAGTAAGTTCAACAGCTAGAGGCTCTGATCCGAATGCTTGTTCACAATAAGCGGTCAGCTCTAGTCGAGCAAGGAATATAGCTCGATGATCGAAGTTCATACCTTGGAACTATTCCTTTAGCTCTGCAGCGCCGCCACCATGCTTATCATTCAGTCTTGGTATGATCATATCGATGACTAGGTACTTTAGAATGTCGTATGTTATTCCTGACGCAACTGCCCCAGCAACAAAAAAACCTATCTCGGCTCCCGAGAACCCTTGGGCCTCAACAACCTCTATTTCTTCAATTTTCAAGGGCGCATTATCAGTATTCTGATCTTGATTGTACTTTGAAATTGACCATGCCAACTCGCGCAAAACCTCTTCTTTATCGAGGCTTGTGGTGATTTCGACTGGTTGATTGCTCATTGGTTTGACCTGTTCTATCTGGCACTTGAGCAGGAGGCTGCACCAAAAACCATAGTTGTCAATCGCCGAAAGGATTTGCTTCGCGTACCGAAGGCGACTTGTGTCTCTTTTGCGTTTTACCTTAAGCAACTATCAAACTGAAAACCAATGGGCGCTTCCCGGGTCATTTTACTGAATTATTCAATAGAAACAAAGCAATAAATTGGATTGCAAATCCGCTGAGCACTCTTGCCTTTCCGATCGCCTTGATCGCAAAGCGGACATTGCTCCAAAGTCGGTATTGTCCGCATCTTTCGGGTTCGAACGACGCGCAGCGAAAGATCCGGTTGCTCGAACCAGCCACTCGTAGTCAGCGCGGCGAAGGCGACGGGAGAGCCCACTTTGACCGATGCTGCGCGATGCCCCAAATACAGCAATGCGCAGAGAGCTGACTTTACAAAGTCGAGCGGACGGCCCCTACCAAACTTCACAAAATCGATTTCGATGCCACATAGCGATTAAAGGCCGTCCTCAATAAAGGTGGCTGCCGCGTCGCGGCCGGCATCCACTGCTATCAGGGCGAGGACATCTAATGCATTGCCTAAGAGCTCCTGATCTGGAAAAATCATCGGCCTGAAACCGCGTTGGGTGCGCCTTCAGGCCGTTGAAGGAAAACCCACGGGTCGAGGAACGGCCCCGCAGGCTAGGGGAGTGTAGTTCACGCGGTCACGAACATGTCTTTGTAACAGTCGCGCAAAATGTTCTTCTGGACCTTGCCCATCGTGTTTCGGGGCAGCTCATCTAGCAGGATCAACTTACGAGGATGCTTGAACCGCGCCAGGCTGTCGCGCACGGCATCCATCATCTCATCTAGATCAGGCGACTGACCGGGTTCGGCGACGAGCACGCCCAGAACTGTTTCGCCAAAGTCGGGATGTGGCACGCCAACGACCGCGCTTTCCATGACGCCGGGCTGATCATCCAGCACCAGTTCGATTTCCTTGGGATAGATGTTGTAGCCACCCGAGATGATCAGGTCCTTGTTGCGGCCAACGATATGGAGATACCCATCATCATCGATGCGGCCCAGATCACCGGTGATGAAGAAACCGTTTTCGCGCAGTTCTGCGGCGGTTTTCTCGGGCATGTGCCAGTAACCCTTGAACACATTGGGACCGCGTATTTCGATCTCTCCGATTTCGCCTTGGGGCAGGGCTTTTCCATCGGAGTCGCAGATTTTCAGCTCGACCCCCGGCAGCGGCTTTCCGACGGTCCCGGCCCGGCGGTCGCCGTCATAGGGATTGGAGGTGTTCATGTTGGTTTCAGTCATGCCGTAGCGTTCCAGAATGCGATGGCCGGTGCGTTCTTCGAATTGCACATGGGTTTCGGCCAGCAGCGGGGCCGAGCCCGACACGAATAGGCGCATGTGCGCCGCCAATTCCTTGGTGAGGCGGTCATCGTCCAACAGGCGGGTATAGAATGTCGGGACACCCATCATAGTCGTGGCGTTCGGCATCCGCCCGATGATCTCATCCAGATCGAATTTGGGCATGAATACGATGCTGCTGCCCGTGGCCAGCGTGACATTGGTTGCCACGAACAGTCCGTGAGTGTGAAAGATCGGCAGCGCGTGCAGCAGCACGTCGTCGGATGTGAAGCGCCATTCGTTGACCAGCGCCTGCGCATTCGACAACAGGTTGTTCTGGGTCAGCATCGCGCCTTTCGACCGGCCTGTAGTCCCAGAGGTATAGAGGAACGCGGCCAGATCGTCTGCGTCGCGGTCAACCGTTTCAAAGCTCACGGGCATAGCAGCGGCCTGATCCATCAGACTGCCACCGCCGTCGGCGTTCAGGGTTGCAACCTTCGCGCCAAGCTGCGCACCAACGGGGGTGAGTTTCTCTTCACTGCGGCTGTCACACACGATCAGCGAGGCACCGCTGTTCTCAATGAAATAGGTCAGTTCATCGACAGTATAGGCGGTGTTAAGGGGCAGGAACACCAAACCGGCTTGCGCGCAGGCGGCATACAGTGCCAGCGCTTCGGGTGATTTCTCGATCTGTGCCGCAACCCGGTCGCCGGGTTTCAGGCCCAGCTGTGTCGCCACATGGGCGATCTGTGCGGTGGTGCTTAGGAAATCCTGGTGGGTAATGGTTGTTCCGTCGAGCAACTGCAAAAAAGGTGTGTCTTTACCGGCATGAGCGCCGAACAAACCGTCATAGAGAGGATTGGCCATAAGGGTTACCTTTCCTGTGTCCTGGTGAGAGAGGCCGACGCGGCAAGTGATTTGGCCTCGGGCGAGGCGATAACCTCGCGGGTATTGGCGAATTGCTCGTGGTTCTGGGCCACACGGCCAAGGTCGTAGAGATAGTTGACCATAGTGCCGCCGGACTGCGCCTGGCCCTTGTCCGAAACATCGGCGTCGGCATGAACAGCATGAACCAGCGCGCCGTTGCCCAGATGGAACCGCGCCACTGGGTCGAATGGCATGTTGCCCCGGCTTTTGGCGTTCAGCAGATAATGCGCCGCCAGCGCCATCATCTGATCGGGCTTTTCGATGTCCCATTCGATGTTTTCCTGCGTCAGCCAATTGCTCAGGCCTGGAATCGGAGACAGGGTGACAAAAGTCTTTAGCCCCGACAGTTCTGCGGCTAAGTCAGAGGCCACCTGCTTGATCAGCGAATTGCCGAACGAGATGCTGGCAAGTCCGGCCTGACAGTTGGAGATCGAGTAGAATACTGCCGTATTGGCCTGATCTTCAGGCAGGGGATCGCGGTCTTCGGCCAACAAAGCCTGCACTGAACCCGGAATACCGCTGTTCAGCGCCACTTCGACAAAGATCAGTGGCTCGTCAGGCATCGAAGGGTGGAAGAAAGCGAAACAGCGCCGGTCAGTGGGTTCCAGCCTGCGGCGCAGGTCGTCCCAGCTGTCGATGGCATGCACTGCCTCATAGGCGATGATCTTTTCAAGGATATGCGCCGGGCTTTCCCAATTGATCGGGCGCAGCACCAGGAAGCCACGGTTGAACCAGCTGGCGAAAAGGTGTCGGAAGTCCAGATCCAGCGCCTGCAACTCGGGTTCTTTGCCGCCCAGCCGCAGCAGGTCGGCGCGCATCTGCACCAGCGCGCCGGTGGCGCCGGGGACCCGGTTCAGGCGGCGGATCATCTCTTGTCGCACCGGTTCGACGGCGGCGGCAAAGCTGCGATAGCTGGCCTTGGACGGGTTGCGTTCATACTCGTCCAAAGATGAGCGCACCGTCTCGGGATCGATATTCATCGACGTGGCGAGATAGCGGAAGAAATCCAGCTTGTCGTCATCACTCAGCGCGTCGAAGCGGGTAAGAATTTCCTCGGCAAGCGCCAGTCCCGATGTCTCGCCCGCTGAGCCAACCAGCGCGTCGGCTAGTTCGGTCAGAGGGCGGCCATCCAGGGCCGCCGCACTTTCTCGGCGATAGCGCCGTTCGAACACGGTGGATAGAAGATCCGCCAGCAGGGTCATACCGCCGCTCCCATCACCAGATCAGGCAGCCAGGTGGCCAGATCGGGGAACAGGCACGGCAGGATAAACGCGATCACCATGCAGGCCACGAACGATGGAGGGCCTGATAGAATGGTTTTTAGCGCAAAATCCGGTGTGATGCTGTTGATCACGTGATGGCTCAGGCCAACGGCGCGTGACTTCAAGCCAATATGCTGGCTCATGGTTGGCAAGCGCGCAAACCTGGTTGGGTCAAAGCTGGCGGTGGTGATGATCAGCAGCAGTATTGGTGCGCCGAGTAGGATCACTGCTAAAGAGCGAGCGATGAATCGGGGCATCAATTTTGACACGAGAAATAACAATTTAGCATTTGATGAACGCCTGCATTCAAGTGGCGTAGATTTCGGATCCGATACGCTATTGAAAATTCCAATCGGAACCGCCCTTACGTACCAAGCGAGTTTTGTCCCTCGCCAAAGCGGTCGATTTTCATACCTCATTGACCAGCAATTTAGCTCGATTGGCTCGCAGTTAAGTGAAGTCATAAGGTTCCGACCTGCACTATTCGGCAGCCATCGGTGCCGCTTCGACAAGATGGCATGCAACTTCCGTGGTCGGATTGAACTTGCTCAGAACTGGCGCACGTTCCTTGCAGACTTGGGTCGCCAATGGGCAACGAGGATGGAAAGTACATCCACTGGGTGGATCAATCGGGTTAGGATAGGATGTTCCAAGTTGCGTATCCGGCACATCGGCATCTGGCTCCGGAGTCAGAACGGAACTCAACAGCGCCTTGGTGTAGGGGTGTTGCGGATTCTGGAAAATGTCACGCGCATCAGCAATTTCAACGACGCGACCCAGATACATAACGACTACCCTTGTCGCTATATGTTCCACCACGGCCATATCATGCGTGATCAATAGGTACGTAAGGCGCAGCTCGCTTCGGAGTTCCAGCAACAGGTTCAGGATCTGAGCCTGAACCGACACATCCAAGGCAGACGTCGGTTCGTCACAAATAACGATTTCGGGCTTCAGAACCAGGGCGCGGGCAATGGCTACACGTTGCCTTTGGCCTCCCGATAATTGATTGGGGTAATTGTGATATAGTCTGCGTGGAATTCCCACACGTTCCATTATCGCTTCAACCTGTTCTTTCTGTTCTTCAGTTGTACCTGATCCGTGCAACTGGAGGGGGCGCCGTATGATTTCTCCTATGGTTCTACGCGGATTGAGTGATGAATAGGGATCTTGAAAAATCGATTGAACGCGTTTCGATTTCTCAACATTAGACATCTCGGATACGTCTTCTCCGTCCAGCGATATTGTGCCAGAGGTTGGCGATTGCAGGCCCAGCAACATTCTTGCCAACGTTGACTTGCCGCATCCGCTCTCACCAACTACGGCCACAACTTCTCCTTTACGCAGATCAATGGAGATATTGTCGACAGCACGAAGTGGCTTTTTGGGAGCGAACATGTTCGGCTTAATCTGAAATACGCATTGCGCATTGTCAGCGGACATGACCGGAGCTGACGTCATGTCAACGCGCGATCCATAGACATGATCGGAGAGAACCTTGGGTTCTTCCTTTAGTTTTGCGCGCGCCTCAGCCTCGGAAAGGAGGCATCGGGTTAGACGCCCGGACGAAATCTCGTTCAAGTCGACCAGAGTGTTGTGGCAAATCTCAATCACCTTGGAACAGCGGTTTGCGAAACGGCATCCCTTGAAATTCGTCTTCAATGACGGAACCAACCCAGGAATGGAACCTAATTCCTCTCCCGGATTGATTTCACCTGACACAGGGATGCTCTCCAGCAGGCCTTGGGTGTATGGATGAACGGGATGCCTGAATACTTCCTCCACACTCCCGGTTTCGACAATCTGCCCTGCATACATGACCGAGACTTTGTCGGATACACGGGCAACAACACCGAGATCATGGGTGATGATGATCATCGCCATGTTCATTTCCTGCTGTAGTTCGCGCAACAGGTTCAGAATTTGGGCCTGAATGGTCACATCCAGCGCGGTTGTCGGCTCGTCTGCAATTATCAGTTCGGGCTCGCACATCAGCATCATGGCGATCATGACGCGTTGGCGGAGGCCACCCGACAATTGGTGTGGGTACTGAGACAACCGGCTGCGTGCCGCCGTTATTCCAACTTTCTCAAGCAGTTCAACAGCACGATCAGTAGCAACCTTCTTCGACACACCCTTGTGCAGGGTCATCAGCTCGGTCATTTGCCGCCCGATTGTGTAGACCGGGTTCAGCGATGTCATCGGCTCTTGAAAGATCATCGCGATTTTGTTGCCGCGCAAGCTCGCCATTTGACTTGGCGTAGCTGATAGCAGATCGGTTTCACCAAAGCGCATTGTGGTCGCTTTGCGAATGGTTCCCTTGGGCAGCAAATCCATTACAGCAAGCGATGAGATCGACTTTCCGGACCCGGATTCCCCCACGATGCCCAGTGTTTCGCCTTTAGCGACTGACAGGGAAATTCCCGATACAGCCGTCAAATCACCTTCGGCCAGCTTCAGGGTTACGGACAGGTCTTTGACTTCCAATAGGGGTTTCATTGTGTTCTCCACCCTCAGTTCCGGCTCTCGGGTGCGGTGATGTCGCGAATACCGTCGCCCAACAAGTTTACGGCCAAGACCAAGAGAAACAGGGCCGTTCCGGGGATCACGACAAGATAAGGTTTAAAGTACATCGCCTCTTTCCCCTCAGCGATCATCAGACCCCAGGATGCGGTCGGGGGTTGGACACCCACACCCAGAAATGACAGGGATGCCTCGTGGATGATGACCACAGCCATTTCGAGCGAGAAGACAACAATGATTTGATTGAAGAGGTTCGGCAGGATTTCATAGAAAAGGATCTGGCGATCCGTACTGCCAATAGTCTGGGCGGCCGACACATACTCCAATGCTCTTATCTGTCGCGTCATCGTCCGAACTACCACCATGTAGTAAGACCAGTGCAGACAACCCAGAACGACGATCAGGGTTGGAATGGAAGATCCGACAAAGAACACAAGGGCCATCGCCAGCAGCAGCGAAGGGAGGGCCAATTGGCACGTTAGCAGGAAAGAGGCCGAGCGGTCGGCAAACCCACCAAGGTAACCTGCCGACAGGCCAATCGTAACGCCAATGGCACATCCCAATGCGGCAGCACCAAAGCCCACACCCATGGAGACACGAGCGCCATAGATCAGCCGACTCAGATAATCTCGCCCCAGTTGATCTGTTCCGAATATGTAGGTCCAAGACCCTCCATCCGCCCATACTGGTGGAACCAGACGGTTTGCGAGGTCTTGTTCATAGGGGGAATGGGGGGCAATCAGCGGTGCAAATATCGCTAGGATCGTCATGATGACAACGACAGTCGCGCCAAATTGTAGTCCACGATGCACTTTGGCCTTCTTGATCAGGCGCTCCTTGGGCGTCAGATCAATGATGTCGCCGACCATTTCAGGGGTATTTGTGGCTGTAGTTGTCATGGCAATCACTCCACCCGCATTCTGGGGTCAAGCCATGCATTCAGCACGTCGCCCGCAACGGTTAAGACGATGAAAATCAACGCGAACATAAAGACGAGCATTTGCACGGTCGGAATATCAGCACCCAAGATACTCTCATAGGCCAAGCGGCCGAGCCCATTCAGCGCGAACACGGATTCCGTGATGACAGACCCGCCGAGTTTGTAGCCAAGTTGGATGGCGACCACGCTAACAACGGGTAGCAACGCGTTCCGCAACGCATGCTGGAACAGAATGCGCCCGGGACCGAAACCCTTTGCGCGAGCTGTGCGGATGTAATCCGAACCCAGCACGTCGATCATGCCGGCCCGCGTCAGGCGAAGAACTTGTGGAACCGCGCTCATACCGAGGACGAACGAGGGCAATACAAAGTGTTTCCAGGATGTATCTCCGGATACCGGGAAAATCGGGAACATCACGCCCAGCAGAATGATCATCATCAGGCCAAGCCAGAAATTGGGCACAGCTTGTGCAACTGTTCCAAGGCTCAAAGCAAATCGGTCAAGCCAGCCGTTTGGCTTTAGAGCTGCGGTGACGCCCAGCAACAGACCAACAATGACGGTGATTGTTAGTGCGCTGAAAGCCAGAGTCAGTGTAACCGGTGCGCGTTCCAGGAACAGATCCAAAACGGGGCGCTTCCAGTAGTAGCTGTCGCCGAAGTCACCCACTGCGACGCGGCTGATCCACTCGACGTATCGAACGGCCAACGGTCGATCAAAGCCATATTGGACGCGGATCTGCTCGATAGCTTCCGGCGAAGCATCTTCGCCAGCGACCATTGAAGCTGGGTCTGCCGCCAGATTGAGCATCAGGAAGGTCGCGAGTGACACGGTGAGCGCAACCAGCAATCCCATGCCCAGCCTTCGAAGGATGAATTTCAGCATTAGTCTTCTCCTGAGTTGGCCAAGCGTTTTCGTTCCGCTTACCAACTGGCAAAAAAGAGAGGATGCCCGGCGCCTTGTAGTATTATTGGAGGCGCCGGATCTCGGCTCACCTATTTCCAGGTGATTTCGTTCAGGCGAACCAAGCCATCCGCAGGCGCTTCAAAGTTGACATCCTGGTTGGCCACATAGTTTTCGGAGAAGCGGTAGATTGGAACGTGGTAAGCCTGATCTGCGGCCAGCCTTAGGGCCTTGCCATAAAGATCAGTCCGTTCCTGCGGATCGATGGTCTCAAGCCCGGCCTTAAACAGATCTTCCAACTCTGGATCACGGTTTAGGTTGCGATTTGAACCGGCAACAAAATGGTTGGAAATCGCGCCAATATCCTGCGTTGCATAGTAACCCCAGGTGCCGTGCATGGCTGGTGCTTCTTCGGCGGCGCGCGCTTTGGAGAGGGCGGACAGCTTCACAAAGTTGATATTTGCCTTGATCCCAACCTTGGCCAGATCCGCAGCGACTGCTTCGGTGATCGGCTTGTCACGATAGGCCCAAAGATCAAATTCAAATCCATCTGGATATCCCGCCTCAGCCAACAGTGCTTTGGCTTGCTCAGGATCATATTCGTAGGATGTTACATCCTGTGAGCACCCGAACATGCCCTCATAGCAAAGAGAGTCGATTACAACACTCTTCCCGCCTACGAGGTGATCGACGATTGCTTGCCGGTTGACTGCGTGGTTCATCGCCTGACGAACCTTCTGGTTTGTCATCGGCCCGTTTTCGTCGGTCACACCACCGGCATCAAGAATAAGAAAACCGATACGCGTAGTAGGGCCAACGATGTGCTCGATCATTGGGAGAGTTCCAAGGTTCTGAGCTGTGTCGTCCGGCACCGTGTAGGCGAAGTGTACGCCTCCCGAGATCATTTCGGCAGAGACGGTACCCCACTCTGGGATAGGGCGAATAACAATGGTTTCAGCACCATCTGTGACCTTCGGGCTATCGCCATAGTAACCGTCGAATTTTTTGAGTGTTAGACCACCGCCCTTGTCAAACTCGACAATCTCATAAGGACCGGTGCCGTTGAGAGATTGTGTTTGTGCGTCAATGTTGGGCGCATCAAGGGCACCATAGCTGCCCGACTGACGCGTTTGCACGAACATCGCGATGTCACGGAGCATAAGGGGATATGGTTTTTTTGACTTCACGCGAATTGTGCGGTTGTCGATGACCTCTACGCTGTCAAACCAACTGCGCACGAAAGCGCCGCGCTTCGTTTTTGATGCGTCGCTCGCAACCCATTCGAACGAAAACGCGATGTCTTCAGGCGTGACCGGCGATCCATTGTGAAATGTCACTCCTTCGCGCAGCACAAACTCGATGGTCTGGTCATCGATGTGGGAGTAGCTTTCCGCCAGTGCCGGATGATATTCCTGTGTTTCGGGATCCAGAGTCACCAGCTGATCTGACGTCAAATAGGTGAGAAGAATATTTTCCCGCGACGTAGAGTACAGACCGTCCAATGTCTGAACTTCTTTATTGAATGCGACGACCAATGTGTCGTCTTCTTTGTCGGCCCACGCTTGTGTTGCGAGTGCCGCGATCAAGGCCGCTTTTGAAAGCGTCGACTTCAACCCCATCACCATCCTCCTTGGTTGTCAGTTGCTTTACAGGCAATGCTAGGAGCGGGAAGAGGCATTCGTCTAATGCATATTTATTATTTTCTAGATGCACAAGATTAATAATCGTCTTCCGTCAATGATGCATGGCATTCATATATGGAATAACAAGTATCTATTTTGCTTATTGTTGTTCGCTTCCTTACGATGACTACATGCGTGGTGAATCAAACCTTGTCGAAGTTGGTCATCACGTTCGGATCAAAACCAAAGGCTGACCCGCTCGTCTAATCTAATTGGCCACTCAGTTTGGCAGAGCTGGACAGCGCTGCGAAACAATCAAATGTGAAGTTGAATGGATACTACATTGAAATTGGAAAGCACGACCTCTCAGCGCGATCAGGCGGTCGAACATACAAGTCAGTATCTTCGCAACGGTGGATTTGAAGAAGATCTTTCCAAGCTGGTTGCCTTCAAAACTGAGACGGCTTCTCAGGGAGATATTGCAAACAAACGGCTGTATCTTGAGACTATAATCGCGCCAGTGCTAGAGGAATTGGGTTTTATAGCAAATTTCTACCCAAATCCGGATCCTTCGGCAGGACCATTGGCAATATATACACTGGTAGAAGATGAATCCTTGCCTACCGTCCTGATGTACGGACATGGAGATGTCGTTCCCGGATTGGAAGGGCAATGGGAAGAGGGTCGGTCACCCTGGGTGCTGAGCAAAGCGGACGGAAAATTGTTTGGTCGTGGCACAGCCGACAACAAGGGACAGCACTGGATAAATATCTCTGCGATAAAGGCGGTCTACGCAGTTCGCGGTCGGCTAGGCTTCAATTGCAAAATCCTTTTGGAAACAGAAGAAGAGTCTGGTTCCCCCGGTTTGGAAGCCTTCTGCCGTGACCACCGAGAAGAACTTCTAGCGGATGTGTTAATCGCAAGCGACGGGCCACGCATCCGTACTGATCGGCCGACGATTGCGTTGGGTGCGCGCGGGAATTTCAATTTCGACATGTCGATTAACTACCGGGAATCCGGTAGGCACTCTGGAAACTGGGGCGGTCTGATCAAAGATCCGGGAATTCGTCTGGCCCACGCTATCGCCAGCATAGCTGATGAACGCGGTAGTATTCTTGTCAAAGGTTGGCGCCCAGAATTCCCATCGAACCGAATTCGTGACCTGCTTAGCGCAAGCCCGTTGGCGAAGGCCACGGAGGCCAATGGCGCCGACGGCGACTGGGGCGAAAGCGAGTTGACACCAGCCGAACGTGTTTATGCATGGAACAACTTCGCTGTCTTGGCGGCCAAACTCGGCTACCCGGAAAAGCCGGTAAATGCTATCGCGCCGCGTGCCTGGGCGCGCTGTCAGCTGAGGTTTCTAGCCGGCTTAGAGACCGACGCAGTGCTTCCGGCACTGCGTGAGCATCTTGATGAGCGTGGATTCTTGGATGTTGAAGTTACGCCATCCCGCTCAACCTATTGGCAGGGGACATCAACCGATCCCGACAATCCATGGGTCCAACGAGTGGCTCGGTCAATTGCGGCGACCGAAGGAACAGAGCCCGACTTGATTCCAGGCATTGGGGGGTCACTCCCAAACCACGCCTTTTATGACTTGATCGGCATGCCGACGATTTGGATTCCGCACTCCTACAATGAGTGTTCGCAGCATGCTCCAAATGAACATATTCGTCTCGACATTACCGAAAGTGCTTTAAAGATCATGACGGGAGTGTTTTGGGATATCGGCTCTGAGAACTCGGGTGGTGCCTGATGGGTTTAATTTCGGAAATCGCAGAATGGACTTATGGGCATGAAATGCAATGGAGCGCTCAAACGCACGAACGCGCCCTGTTCGGAATTGCCGACACAATCGGCTGCATTGTCGCCGCTGCGGATCATGACGTAGTTCAGAAAGTCGGGAATTCCTTCTTTCGGTCTGAGGATGGCAGTGCCTTCAACGTGTTCAACAGCAAAGTCTCCTGCGCGCAAACTGCCGCACTTATTAATGGAACTGCGGCACATGTTTTGGAAATTGACGATAATTTTTACCCAGCACTGACCCATGCATCAGCGCAGGCCGTTCCGACATTGCTTGCATTAGCCCAAGAATATCAATGCAGCGGGCGGGACATCCTAAATGCGTACATTCAAAGCATCCACATTCAGGCCGCACTTGCCAGTGCGATGGGACGTAATCATACGCTCACCGGTTGGCACGCCACCGGAACCTTGGCGACGCTCGCCAGCGCTGCGGCTGGTGCGAAAATGGTTGGCCTCAACCCAAACGAAATTGGAAACGCGATCAGCATCGCTTGTAGCATGGCGGCAAGCACCAAGGCGCAATTCGGAACAGAAACGAAATCGGTTCATTGCGGATTGTCCTCTAAAAACAGCGTTTGCGCGGTTGAACTTGCCATGGCCGGTTTGGAGGGAAGCGAAGATGCTATAGACGGTAACTTCGGCTTCTTTCGGCTATATAACGGCACCAAGGATCCAGAGCTTGGCAAAGTCTTAGCCTATTTGCACGGATCCAATGCTTTGGAAAATTCAGGATTGGCACCAAAAAGGCACGCTTGTTGTGGCTCCGCTCACAAATGCCTCGATGCGGCAGAGGATCTGGTTATAGAAAATGGCCTTGAGCTCGAAATGATCTCACGGATTGAGGCCGAAGTAGGCATCACAAATCGACAAAACCTCCGGTTCGACAGTCCGAAGGATGGCCTGCAAGCACGATTTTCGCTGCCGTACGCTATGGTGGTTTTTTTATATTCCGGCAAGTTTTGGTTAAATGATCTTGATGACGATGCTGTGTTGCGCCCCGAGATCCAAGCCCATTTGGGAAAGGTGAAAGTTAGTGTTTTGGACGTTGCCGAAAGCAGTATTCCAATTGACCAGCCAGTCGCCCACAATATTCGGATCGTCCTTGAAGATGGACGGACGTATTCGGCACGTCGCGCATATGCCAAGGGAACATTGGCTGATCCCTTTTCGCCGAAAGACTATTCGCACAAATTCCAGCTTTGCTGTTCGGAACGGTTAGGGTCGGCATCCACGGGAGCTTTGTGGGGTCGTCTCATGAAACTTGATGATCAGAAAACGGCGAACCAGTTGCTATTGGCTTAGTTGGATTCCGACGCAAACCCGGCGGCAACTATTGAACTTCCAATTCCCGATAACAACCAGCAACAAAGTCTCGCAACCACATGTGGAGCGGCTCAGTATCCCGTGTCTTGTGCCAAACCATGTTAATCGAACGGCTGGGTGAGGCAAACGGTAGTTCGGACACATTCAGATCGTACCGCTGCCGGGCCACATCGGCCAGGATCCGCGGAATACTCGCAATCATCTCTGTCTCCGCGACAAGGGCGAGTGCACCTGTATAGTGGGGAATTCGGGTCTTTATGTTTCTTGAAGCGCCAACTTCGGCCAGTTCCATGTCGAAACGCGTAAGGTCGGTATCAACGGTAGAAGTACTTACATGAGGCGTCGTTTCGTAATAAATCTGATCAATCTTTCTGCCAAATTTAACATTCGATTTTGCCCCGACACACACATAGTCAACATCGCCAAGTTTCAACCAAGAAAACCGGCCTGGAATCTCATAATTCCAGGTAAACGCTAGGTCGATTGTTCCTTTGTCTAAATCGGTCAAAATCTCCTCGCTTGAAACCTGCTGCGTCAGTCCGCGGGCTGGTAGCATTCGAAACTCAATGTTTGGAGCAACCGAACGAGTCTTTGGCAAAATCACACCTGGCAGAAGGCCGGTTAGCAACTCGCTCATCGCGATACGCACTACTGTATTAGCCGTGGACGGATCGAACATTTCTTCCGGCTGAATGGCATCCACGATCTCACTGAGACTAGCGGTAACTCGCTGAGATATTTTTTTGCAGCGTTGAGTCGGCATCATCCCGTCGGGTGTCCGCACAAACATCTCGTCATCGAACAGGGCTCTCAGTCGACCCAACGCATGGCTCACGGCGGGCTGGGACAAGCCCAAAGACTGCGCGGCTTTAGTGACATTGCGCTGCTCTATCAGAGCGTTGAGGACCTTGAACAGGTTCAGATCGACCGTGTTGAGTTTTTTTCCAGCCATGGCAGCTTTAGGTCCAATTCGGGAGCGTCAATCTGAGTGATAGTGTATCGCCCATTGTAAATCCACACAGGCCAAAGCTGTTCTAAATGCTTGGTCAATTGGCCGAGGAGTTGAACTAAGCTTGGTACGCCAGGTCACAGACCATTGGGACCGTCCCTTGCTAGTCACCTACGCGTTTCACCAGTTGCCAACAGCCCAAGCGGAATGCTCGGATAACCCGCTTCGATGACATTGCTATTGTTGCAATCAGAAGCCATTTGCCTGATCCAAACAACGCTCATTTCCGCCTCGGATTGCTTGCGACATTGCGGCTAGAGGCAAGAACTGTCATTTTGTACGCATTTCAGAATTACAAAGCCCTGTGATGAAGGTCCGCATCGGGCTGACTGCGATCCTTTGGAATAAAAATGCGGATGGCCGCAAAGTCCCGCGATCTGTGAATTGCCGTCGCATTCTTCGCTGCACAGTGAACGAATGGCAGCGATCTCCGCTGCCACGCGGCGTCATAGACTGAGCATCTGCGGAAAATTTCGGGCTGCGTGCGCATGCAGCGAGAAATGGCAATGACTGAGTCGGGCTCACAGCGGACGATCCCAGCCCTCAGCATGAATGTCAGCTTAAGAATTCGAGGCAGGTCTTCTGTTACGACGGCGACCTCATTTGTTCCCTGTTAGATTTCAGGAAATCCCTGATATCATAGAAAATTTCCCTGTTGGTTGAACTAGGGAATATCTATATAAAACACTGTTAGTTTTGGTAATTTGGGCCTCCACGAAGCCAGAAATCGCGTCAGTTTCTGCATTTTCCCTATAAATTCCCGGTAAACAAGGAATTTCTGACCGAGACTGGATAGCTTGAGACTGCGCGCACAGCCATGATTTTCCATAAATGTGTCGTCCGGTATGAATCGAAACTTGTCCGGCTTGAAACACATCTTTTGACGGGTAAAACCGCAACTTTTGCCAAATCTGGCGGTTTTGACGGGCGGGCCTCAGTCAACTTGGCAGTTTTTCTAGTTTCCAAGAATTGCCACGGTGCATGAGGTCTGGAGGCTCTGAATCCGGCACCCAGGGCGGCATCCAGACCTTCGCTGCAGAAGCGAAAGCCCCCGACGCCTGCTTCAGAAGCCGACGTTGACGCCTATCGTCCCATTGGCGCTGACGCCAGACAGCTGCGGTAGCTTGATGTCAACGTCGAGCTCGAGAAAATAGCTAGAAAACCTGCACCTCATCCTTCGAAACCCATTTTTTGTCTATCATCAACTGGGAAACCGCATTTGGATCATCAGAGTAGATCACTAACGCCAGGCTCAAGAAAATCTGGCGGAGCTCCAACCTTTCCTTCCAGAAAGCCGAGCTTGAAATCATATTGTGGAATTGCAACCAGCCTCACGGCAGGCTTTGTTCCTATTGCAATCACAACGTCCTCACCGGCCAGTGCTGCGTCGATGAGTTCCGGCAATTGGCTCTTCGCCTTTTGTACTGTGCATAGCATGGCAACTCTCCTTATTCGCTAAATTTGCCAATCTTGTAGGCAGTTTCAACCACGCTCAGGACTGACCTCGTTTCTCAGACACCCTACGTCGGCTGGTCCCGAACCGGCGGTTGGTGGTCTGCGCGGCGAAGTCTGACTCGAGCCCAACCCGGTCATCGCAGTTTTGTGCTGCGTGAGCATACAGCGAAAAAACTGCTGCGCATGCATCGGTCAGCGTGCCGCCACGCAGCGAGAAGAAAGGCCATTCGTGCTCAGCGCAGCGATCACGACGGCTCGAATTCACAGGACCGGGACCAGCTGACCTTTACCCTAGGCATGCTTGCCGCTGATAATCCCCTGTAGAGTCAAGATGCTTGGAGAACCCGTCTATGCGAGAAGAATTGGTTGAAATCTATTCTGACGAAACCAACGCAACGGTCCTCAGGCATCCTAGGAGGAAGTTTCCTGGAGTTCTTTTGCAGGGGGACACCCTACATAACATCTGTCAGAGACTTGATTTTGCATTGAAAGATTTCAACCGTGGTAGCTCGGCGTACGACGAACTGAATGAGATACGAAAGGCGATGGCCGCAGCTTTTCCGCCGCCTTCGGAGCCGACGAACAGGTAATTCTTGCGGCCTATGGCAATTGGCTTCATCGCCCGCTCCGCGGAATTGTTGTCGAGTTCCAGGATGCCATGATCCAGATAGGGGCGCAGTTTCTTCATCCGTGTCAGAGCATAGCGGATGGCCTTGGCCAGTTCGGATTTGCCTGGAATCCGTGCCAGCTGCGCGGCCAGCCAGGCCTCCAGATCATCAAGCAGCGGCTTTGACCGGGATTTTCATTCTGGGGCGCTGCCGCTTGTCCCAAGTTCACATGATCGAGATAGTCTCGCCAGAGAACACTGGCGGAAGCATGCGAGGCTAAGTAATCCGCTCGCTCCGCGTCCGACAGGGCAGCCCAAAATGGCAATCAGCTTTCCATCAACCAAGACTCTAAGCAGCCCTGTCGCCAACATCTGTCCGTCGGCTCTGACCCCTCGTGGTGCACCCAATGTGGGAGTGGTTTAGATTCGCGATCGACCATCAAACGATATCACTCTAGTTCTCATATATCAGATCCGCTAGCCAGTCCGCGCCTGTATAGCCCGCCCATCCGAAGAGAATCGCCCCGATAGCACCGGTTACTATGGCGCCGGGTCCCGTTTCAATACCAACCAATGCACCTGTTTTGAAGCCAAGCGTTGCACCAGCGCTGGCCGCCGCCCATCCCCCAACCTGCCGAACCCCTTCTGCGGTGATGGGGCGAAGCGAAACTTGATCTACTGACTCTTTTGCAGCGAAACCTATGTCATACGCAGTCATAACAAAACCAAACACAGCCACGCCCCTACCGAGTCGCCCAAGGTCCCGGGCATTTCGAAAGGACTTGTCCAGTTTCCTCAAGAGATGCGCAGCCTGAGTACGTGTGATCTGTTCCTTGGTAACCGCCTCGAAAATCTCGTCGGCGGAATGTAAATACTTCGAGTGTTGCGGGCTCATCTCACGGGTGCTCCCTTTCGGCAAACTGCCTTCAATAAGGGTTTCGCCTTCGAACCGCTCGATCGTATCAATGGCCAAATCGACCGTTTGGCGCATTGCAGGATTTTCGCGCGCGAGTTTTTTCAAGTCTTGGATCAATTCCGAGGGCCGAACGACCCGACCACCGGCACGTTCGACTTTTTTCGTATCAATTAGGTATCCGGCACTTTGCTTGCCCTCGGCCGAGTAGCCCGTAAGGCGATCCCACTCGGTTGGCGATCCATGTGACCGGTCAGAAGCCGATAAAAATTGACTGTTTTTCGACGAAAAGTAGTGCTCGGCGGGTCGGATTCTATTTCCCGGGTTCTTCGGAATGAAGTCTTGCGGTACGACAACGACCCTTCGGATGATATTCCTATTGCCGACTTCAGGAAGTTGGTGGACAAGAACGAACATCCATCCGCGCCCAGGGATCGTGTTCGTTGATCTTGTTTGCGCTGGCGTTGCCATTTCCGACAAGACTTGACCGTGAACGTCATTCTTCACTTGCCTCCCGATGGCGCCTGGCTTTTGCGACACCGGTACGATGCCTCGGTCCACCTGAACGCTGGTCTCTAGGGTATCATGATCCTTTGACGTTGCGCTTTGTTTCTTGAAGCGCAATTCGCAGGAGCAGGGAATCGCTTTTCCTTTTGGATCTATAAGTATTCCGTTGCAGATTCCGGTATCGGTCTCGAGTACAACCGGTCGTCCACCTATCTGCATTTTTCTGCGCGGTGGCACGATTTGCCCTTGCCCCTTGCCAACCGCTCCGTCGTCGCTGGTGCAACCTTCCATAAAGACTGAGACGATGTCAGAGACCACCTTACCATCACACATGGAGACACGCTCCGCCGTGACGTTCTCGGTCGGGACTCCGTCGCCTTTGCCGAGGGAACCCGGCATAGGCGAAGGTGTGTCCAACTCGGGTTTGTCGACGACTACGAGCGTGCCGTTGATCCTGATCACTTGGGACATTCCAAAAAAAGGTCCGTCATTTCGCCTCTTGTATCATTGTTAGTTCTCTTCCCAAAAAACCGGACAGATAGTGGAGTTACTATGCGGCCTCGACGGCAGTCATGTCGACCCTCGTCTCCTCTAGCAACTGTATTTCTCAGGGGGTCTGAGCTGACCGGTTTTGCCGAGATTTGAGGAGTGCGTTCGCGATTGTGACGAGTTTTCTAGCGACTGCTGTGATGATGACTTTGTGTGGCTTGCCCGCGTCACGCAAACGATCTGCGAAGATCTTGAGATTCGGATTGTGATGACTCGCGACGAGAGCAGCCTGGAACATGACGTGTCGTACCTGTCGCCGTCCGCCACCAATGGCGCGCTTGCCGCGCATCGCACCGCTGTCGTGAGCAATGGGAGCCAGGCCCGTGAGCGCAGCAGCTTGTTCTCCCGAGAGTTGGCCCAGTTCTGGCATTTCCGCGATCAGCATAGCGCTGGCAACGGGGCCGATCCCAGGGACAGAACGCAAGATACCAGCGGTTTGTGCAAGGCCCTGATCCGCGGCGATGGTCTGCGCAATCTGATCTTCCAATTTACCGATCTGTCGGTCCAACAGCGCCCTCAGCTCAGCATCAACTTCAGTGAATATCCCATCCGTTCCCAACTTCTCATGCGCCTTGATCTGCGCCAGAAGTCTCTTGCGCGTCTCGACAAGTTGCGCACGCTTTGATGCCAAGGCTCTGAGAAGGCGCAATTTCCCATGTGGCAGTTCGCGCCCTGCGTTTGGTCGAAATGCCATGAATCGCGCAATGAGTTCCGCGTCGATCCGATCCGTCTTGGCGCGTGTGCCACGGCTGGCGGCGAAGGCTTTGATCTGAGCTGGCGGCAACTGCCGAGTAGCGATACCGGCTGCATCCAGCGCGGTCCACAGACGCCATTCCTCCCCTCCAGTCGCCTCGAAACAGACAAGCGCGTGCGTTGATTGTGCCAGACCAACAAGCTGCGCGTGGCCCTCATCGCTGTTTGGAAGCCGCAACCTACGAATGTCCGGGAGACAATGAACGTCAAGCCAATCGCGGCTGACGTCTATGCCGATGATCTGCTCGTGTGATACTTTGTTCATACTCTCTTCCTTCTGCTCCGCGGTCCAGACCGGCCGCATTCAACTGTTCGAGACGATGAAGAGAGACGGTGCTGGCTCGGTAGGAAACCTGGTCATGCCACAAGGCTCAGACGCCATACACCGCCCCGTCAGTAACCTCGGCAAAGGTGGCTGACGGGGGTTAAGTTAGCAAACTCGAGATACAGAAGGCTCAGGACTCATAGCCAATAGATGACCAAAGCGGCGAGAGCGATTGCTGACCCTAAGGGCTACCCAAATATAGAAAAAAGGGTAATGATAGAAATATAGTTCGGGAAGTAGTGATATTTCATATGTCTCTTTCGCTCAAAATATTAGCTAAAGTCCGTGGAAGCGTGAGCATTAAGGCCTCGCGGTCACTCGATACTAACAATAGTTGGATTGAGTCTACGAAGCTGACTGAGTTTAGTTGGAGGCTGTTTCCGCTACCAGAGCCGGGGACAGCGTCCCAGTATTCCTCTTTTGGGAACGTTCACATGGTACTTCGAAATGCGGTAGAAGGAGAATTGCGTTACAAAAGACATACGCGGCATGCTTGCCTACTTTTTGGGGGGCTTAGTTAGATGGGCGTTTCAGTTACGTTGATCGTCCGCCCGACCGAGTCAGCTTTAGGGCGTCGCGATTGGCGGACAAGTTGGGGCCAACTCGCCGATCTTGATCCATCTAAAGGCTTACGTCTGATGTCGCAAAGGACCGAAACAGCGGGCCTGACGCTTGATCGCTCGGAGGATGGCCGCCTCCGTCTAGTGCCGGTAATTCCACGCGGTAATCTGCTCGAAGAAGAGCATCGGAAGACTCTGCGGCACAACCTGCATTTGGGCAGAGGAACTTTGTGGCTCTCGAATCCGCTTCTACGAGAACGCAGTGCCTTCACTCTCACCAACCCGGACGCTAAGTCTAAGCGTGGCCAGATTGCGGACGGCTGCTGGCGGCGGTGTTTGCCGTTGGCTGACGTGTCTGACGTTGATGACTTCCTGCCCTCGATGCCGGCGGGCGACCCCCTTTGGTGTGGCCTCGATGCGCTGCATCTCGGCAGCATGTACCGCTTCAGCAGATTCGGGTCCGACGACGATTGTGCTGCAAGCGAACCTATTGAGATCGGTGAGCCGATCGACGAAGAAGAAGGAAGTACAGATACCGCCTTCGACGACGGGGACGGAAGTTGGGCTGGCTGGGCCAACCCGATAGTGCTGCAGTTCACTACTGCATCGCTAGAGGAGCCAGTGCATCCCATTTTGGCCCGGCTTTTGCAGGATGAGTCTGCCTGTCTCGATATCCAGGTCACACTAGCAGGTCCGCGATCAGGGTCGTCAGATGCGGCACTGGCCGCGCGGTTCTGGTTGCATGATGCGCTAAGAGCTCGAGTGTTGAAGGCCGACTATGCAAATGCGCCGCTACCCCGTCTAGTCTTTGGCCCCAATGCTCCCCCCGGCGGAGCGCTGGCCTTTCTGCTGCTTGATCTTGAGGGTGGAAAGTTTCTGCTCGACGTTGCGACGGGGCAGCGTGCGAGGGCTTCCGAGTGGCTTGCCCCCCGTCGGCAGTTGCGCGAAGACGGGGAAGCAAAGGAAACGATTGGTGACTGGCTACGCGCCCGATGCTGCGAACATCTAGGGCTCAAGCAAACCCTCGACAGAGGCGACGGGCCGCAACCCATTCCGCCAGTCCGAAATAAGGATCGAATTGGCACCACAAGTCCGCCTGCAAACCTCGTCTGTACCACGGGTTCAATAACAACCACGCTAGCAGAACGGATGGCAACAGCGGAAATGCCTGCTGTTTTAGAGAACCTTGCGGAAGCTCTAGACCATCCTCGAGACCCGGATGCGCCAGGGGCCGCGCTCGCATCCGAAGGTGCGAAGTTGCTGTGGGAAGCACTGGCTTCGAGGGACCGCGAAGCGGTCGGGCATGCGACACTGATCGAGCAGATAGCGCGCAACTTGGCCCTACCTCATTCACCAATCCTGCTTCGTTTCCCTGAACCTCCGAAAACGCTCGATGAGACCGAGACGGAGAAATGGCGGACAGAAGCCGAGTCGCATTGCGTTGGCCTGGTCGAAAGCGCGCATGCTGCCGGTGTCTGGTGGTTCGCCGGGCTTAGTGAGGCGCGCGTAGCGCAGACACCCGAACCCGACTGGGATCTCCATGAAGTGCACTGGGCAGCGCGACTTTACAGGGCAGCATTTGTACAGGCAGCGCGCAATTGGAGCCCTCAATGGAAGGTCGAGGTCACTGCTGGGGGTCTCGGCACGGGACTGCTCGGAACGCTACTTCTAGGCGGTAGTGGAGGCCCGAGTCCGGCAGCGATGCTGCCAACTCGCACACGCATCACCGACGTTTCCTTTCAAGCGGAACGGACACTCGGCTTATGAACGGAAGGGGTGGAACAGAAGCGGCGGCAAGCCTGCTGAGAGAGAGCGCCCGAGCATTCCGGAACCAGCACCCTGATGCGCTCTGTTGGGCGGCGGTGCTTCACCTGTGCCTAGACAGGGCAAAGCAGCATTCAGCCTATAAGTCGGATCCTCGCTTACCAGAACTGATGAAGGCGGTCGAGGCAGAGATTTTCTCCCAGTATCATGGCGTGCCACTTGGCAGTGGGCTTACAGATGCGGATATCGATGCGGCTCTGCGCGCTCTGGAGACCAGATTCGCTGGCGCACGCGAGGCGGCGCGGGCGGCGGGACACGAACTAATTCTGGCCTGGCGCTCGGGGTCCGATGAGGTGGGTGAAGATTGGTCCGTGCGACCTTGGCGGGCGTTGCTGTCGCGCTTTGAGGTCGGGTCCGAGATGTTCTTGGCACAAGCGCCTTGGCCTTCGGTTCCCGAGGACGGACCAAAGCCAATTGACTGGCGCACCGAACTCGACGCGTTGGTTGGCCTCGGCAAAGTTAAAGAGCAGGTTAATGAACTCCGCGACCTTCTCTATTTGCAGCGCCTGAGGATGCGCCGCCGCATTCCGGGCGTTGAGCCAGTCGAGCTTTCGATGCATCAGATTTTCAAAGGCAATCCCGGCACGGGCAAGACTACGGTCGCGCGCATCTTGGGAGCAATTTACCGCGAATACGGCCTGCTCAAGGGCGGTCATGTAGTCTCGGTCCAGCGATCGGACCTGGTAGGAGCCGTGATCGGGAAGACCGAAGAACTAACTAAAGGCTGGATTGAGAAGGCAGTAAATGGTGTGCTTTTCATAGACGAGGCTTATAGCCTCACCAGTGGCGGGGCGCAGGACTTCGGACCGCGGGCGATCGACACTCTGCTGACAGAGATGGAAGATCGCCGCAACTCGCTGGTCGTTATCGTCGCGGGCTATCCCGCTAAGATGGCGGAGTTTCTTGAGAGCAATCCGGGGCTCGCCAGCCGGTTCAACGACGAGATCCACTTCGACGACTATGCAAATGATGAACTCATTGAAATATTCCGGCGCTTGATAGCGCGGCATGGCATAGGCGCGCCGGCACCAACGGTTGAGGCACGAGTGGCAGCATGGCTCGCGAACCGACGCGCAGATGCAGGCGCTCGTTTTGGCAACGCGCGCGACGTGCGGAACCTTGTCGGCATTCTATTCCGAAGACAGGCACGGCGGCTGAACCTGTCGTACCCAGACGGGGCGCCGCCCGAGGATGAGTGGGATAGTTTTGCTCCAGAGGACGTGCCCTGCCCAGTTGGCGGAGACGAAGCGGGTACGGCTCGCTTACGCGGCCGCGCGGTGGACGAACAAACGACAGAGGAAATAAAATGAAGCTAGATGAGATTCTCAAGCGCACAAACCGCCATGTAGCGATCTTAGGCGCCTTTAACCTCGAACGGAACCAGCCCAAGGTTATGCGCGGCCGAGCTAGCGAGGTTCTCGAGAAACTGTCGTTTAGCCTGATGTCCAATCGCGTTCAGCGTCTCCGCAACGGCAATATCCCCTTTTACAGCTATGCAGTGACGGCCCCGGCGGAGCTAGCCGGCAAGGGATTAGGCAACGAGGCAATCAAGACCTACCAGGTGCTGCCAGATGGGGACGGTGTACTCTCGAAATATCTCAAAGACCCGCATCGCAAGCCGAGCGATATCGGCGCGGAGCTCTTAAAGTCGCTGCTGGATGCTGGCGACGCGCTTCGCCCCTATGAAGATCCGGCATTTGGCATACAACTGACTGAAGGTCTCTACTACGCTTTGGATAGCAGTGGTGTTTTAGCAAGCCGCGGCGTGTCGCCCGACATCGTAGATGCCATGATGCTGCGCGAACTTCTGTACCACCCAGGTTTCAACCAAGCATTCCAAGACTTTCTGCGCGCCAGCGATGGACAAATTCTGGCTGCAGCGCTTGACACGGCATTGCAGGAAGCGGTCTACCAAGCCCTCGGCGAGCAACCGGATCCACTTGTTAAGAAGGCGCGAAAGCGGCTGGCAGAAGCCTTCGCGGCAGAGACGGCGGCTTATCGCTCCTGGCTTGATTCGACGGGCGGCGCCTCTAGCGATCACAGCCATTTCGCTGTGCTGGACAGCGAAACAGGGCACGGTGCAGAATTCCAGGCTGTCCGCACTGAGCACCCAATCCAGGAACACAAATCGGCCGGATTACGTGAAGCATACGGTTATTTTCGAAGCGCCCACGACCAGGTTACCGATCTGGCCCAATGTGAACCTTTAATGGCCTTTATCACGCAGTGGTATCTTGAGAGCTTTTCGGAGCAAGTGGCCGGCAAGGCAATGGCCGATGCGATTTTCGAAGCGATATATCAAGGCAACAAGGAAGCTCAGCCAAGCCGGATCCCGCTCCGCGTCAAACGCGCGGCGGCAGCGGCCCATGCTGCGGCGATGAAGACGCTGTTGGAGGAGCCAAGCAAAAAACCTCAGGATGTAATGGCGCGCGAGATGGCGGAGGAGGCGCTTGAAGCATACCTGAAGGTCCGCCGCCCTATCTCGGCTTTCGAACGCGATGACTTAATCGATCTGATGCGCGAGGAACTGATGACGCTTTCGCTCAAGCTCTTTCCCGGGCGGGAAAAGATCGACGCGACCAACGCGAAGTTAGTCGACGCGTTTTACGAGGCCGAGCGAGGCGTCGAAAAATGCTTCCAAGTAGCCAAGGAGAAGGACGCAGAAGAAAAACTGCGCGAGGTGATGGAGCCGGTTTTCAAGACTTTGGGCGAGGAGGTCACCAGGGCAATCCATGACCTTGGCGAGGCTGAGGTCGCGAAGGACCAAGGCACCAAGACTGCCGAGATCTTCGAGGCGACACTCAAGAAGGTCGGGGCTGAGCCTAAGGCGATCGCCGAGGCACTGAATGTGGCGCTTGGCGCGGCTGAGGGCGAGGCCAAGGCGTTGGTTATAAATGCATTCCGCGAGGCGGAAGGTGGCGCCATCGAGGAAGCGGGCGAGGCAGTGCGCGCCGCTTACGAACGGCTACTCTCGACCTCGGCGGGCATGAAAGTGGCTGGCAGCCTAGGCCCCGTTAGCGACCCTGAACTCTCGGCCAACGAGGTCCGCGAGGCGAAAGTGCGTGTGGAGATTGCCAGACTGTTGAGCGCGGGCAGCGATGCCGTGCAGGGACTGCCCGCAGACGAGACCGAAGCGGGAGAGTTAGAAGTTATGCCTGCCGGTAGGACGACCGAGGAAGAGTCCAGTGTCGAAGCGACTGCAACAGCAAGCGGAACGGACAGTGACGGTTCTGCCAATGAGGACGAACTAGAGGCTGATGCCGCGGACCCGCCCACGACCTCCGTGATGCCGGCGGACGAGAGCTCGACCGACAAGACGGCTCATAGGGAACTTTCAACTCGAGCGCCAAGGCCGATCTCGATGGCGCTGACGGCGGAAGAGCGCAAGGGTCTGCTTGAGGAGGCCGCCGAAACAGAGCTCGAAAAATCGCCGCGAGGCCGTGCCGCGGCCGTGCGCCGTTTGGCCGAGCAACTCGTTGACGCTCGCGACCGGGTTATGGCTGAAAAAGGTCGACTTGCGAGGGAGCCGCGCCTCAACACTGCCGGAGACCCGGTGGGTAAGGCACTCGCGGCAGGCTTGCGGTTCTTGCGGCTCGGCGAGAACTTCCTGACCGCGCCTATGGGCAACTCGCCCCTCGGCAAGCCTGACACCTCGTTCAGTGCAATGATCGCACTCCATCTGATGAAACAAACCGGTCGGGAGCATGGCCCTGGCCAACGCGATCTGCTGACCGGATGGAAGCAACAGGCCGGGGACGAGCCGGCGACGGCCGCGATCCGCAAGGTGCCACTATGGCAGATCTGTCCCGCCATCTTCGACGCTGACGGACTGGATGAGGACCAGTTTGTTGAGAAGTTCCGCAAAGAGGCGGGACGTGCGCTCACCGGATTCATCAGAGAGGTGCAGAGGCAGATAGCAGAGCTCCAGCGCCTTTCAGGCTTCTATCGCGATGTCGAGGAGGTGAAGGATCTCCTTAATCTTCTCGCTTATTCAGGCGACTGCGAGGTTACCGTAGTGAACACGATTGCTACGGAATACGATGAGATTTGCAGGAACGAAGCCTATCCATCGGGCGGACCGCTTTTCAACGGACGCCGAGACTTGCTTGATGACGTTCCGCCAGGCATGGTCTTCGTATCTGGCCAGGCTTTTGCACCGGAAGCACCGCGAGATGTAGACGTTTTGATTGGAGCGCTCGGGCTCGGCAGCGACGATAGTGGAACCGAGCCGCTGCGCGCGACAGAATCCGGCTCCTACATGCAGACAAATGCGCATCCCGGCACGCTGGGGATTCCAGTGGTGTTCGGACGTGGGATCGAGAGTCAGTCATTGCCAGTGGTGGGTTTCGACGTGCCGGGTCTTTCAGAATTGCTAGTTTTGCTGACAGGTGCTTCAGTTGGCGGTCTGCCGCGCTTCCGCGAAAAATGGGGCGAACATACTCGCATCGCGGGGCTGCCCGAAATCGGGCCCGATAACACTGTGGTACGAGCGCTCGCCATGATGCTGAGGTCACCGGAGGTGCACTCGCCTATTATCTCCGCCCATGTTTTGACTGGGCTAACGCTTCAGAGCCAGTTTGGTCCACTGGACAAGCAAACGCGCAGCCTAAGGTCAACAAGCGACTTCCAGCCCGCGGAAACGGCGCCGTTGGTTGTTCAAGCTGTGGACGCGGCTCTTGCAGCACTGGACCCGCTCGCAGAGCAGTTGGGCGAGACAGATCTTGGCGAGCTTGTTTACATGTACCGTGACGGCGCTTGGGAGCAAATAAAGATTCGCAACGACGGCGTGGGAGAACCCGGTAAGTGGATCGCCTTCGCGCCACCGCCAGGGCACGGCGAGGACGCACCGCCGAACCCACTCTTCGACAGACTGTTCCCGAAAACTTCCAAAAACTGAAGGACATCGTGATGCCATACAGATTCACCCAGGATGGAGGTTCAGCCATTGAAATCGCGGGCTACTTCTACGTTCAGCCCTTCTCGACCCCAGGTGGCAAACTTCAGAGAAATCCGAACTCTGCTCGCCTGCTGATTACGCTCGCCCTAACGGGCTACAATGACGATACCTATCCCTCACCTAGTGCTGGTCTGAAGCCCGCAGGCGATATCGAAATCGCAGATCCAGCCGCGGGCACGGTTCTCACCGCTAGAGGCTTCCAAACCACGACGATAGTGCAATCGCAGTCGCGCGATCTGGCATTGACGCATTGGATCTTCAATGGTTCGAACAACTCAACTGTCGACTTTACTCCAGCTCTGGTTAACCAAGCTGCGCGTGCTGGCCGCGTCCATGACGAACATCGCGTACGATGGTATGGCTATGCCGAAAGCGACGGACAGGAGGCGAAGCGCCTTAACCTCACGTATCTTTCTGGGCCGATCAGTTTTGGTCAGAATCGCCATTTCACCACAATCGATTTGCTTGGGATTGCCAACGTAGAGGGCTCTGGCAGCCTGGTCTCATGGCTACTTTCGGAGGATCTGGACCAGTACGTCGGCAAGATTATTGTGAAAGATGAGATGCGGAAGGTACTCACAGACTTCGCGGGTAAGGATGGAAACGGTACGGCTGCGGCAATGCAGATGAATCGTGCTTTCGGCGCTGCATATTCGCTTAACGGCATCTACACAGCGCAGCCAGCTGCAACAATCGCCGCATTCGCGCGTCGCTTCACCGACGGTACCGCAAATGTCATTCGAGATGCCGCCCGCGATGGCACTGGTATCTTCGCAGGTCTGACTCAGCCGCTGCGCGACACACCAGACGGCACGGGAAAGAACCCTAACGCCTACGACGTCAAAGGTCCCGATTTCGAAGGACTGTCAATCTGGGACTTAGCGCCCCGCCAGGGTGCTGATGCAGGCCTGTTGTTCTGAGGCGGTATGGTCGCGAAAGTTGATATCGGCGATCCGCTTTGGATCGAGATGGTAGTCGCTGATGGCGAGACGGCGCGTCTCGACTATCGTGTCATACCGAACAAGCGGGGTTTCGAAGCCGGGCTGCTCCGCGGCACGGCACTTAGTTCTGGCATTGACCCTGAAGAGCCGATTAGCCGTTTGACGGCGCTTGTTAGGGGTGATCGTGGGCTCGACCGATATTTCGCGGCGCTCACGGAAAGCGATCTATGCGAAGTAAGGACCGACGGCCTCGGCTACTGCCTACGGGCTGAAGGAACGCATTTGTCGGCCGAGGCAGCGGCGGTCGAACAATCAGCTCCGCTCGAGGTCTTGCAGCGCGCAAATTCGCAGGCAGTCGAGGAATTTCTGGCCCGGGCGGGCCGGCTGGAGCTCGCGCCCTCCACGGGTCGGCTTGACCCGGCTATGCTGGGCGCGGCTCTGCCCGAGGGAGTCGTATTCTTGTCGCGCGCGGGTGAGAGCGCTAGCCGCCGGCGCAAACGGGTGTTGGGGCTACTCGCGGCACGGTCGACATGCTATGTGGCCGCCAGCCGTGCAATAGGCGATGCACACTGGCGACTAACAGCATTTCCGCAGACTGAACCCGACCGGCAGCTACAGATCGGCACGCCTTGGGTACTCGACGGATTTGCTGATACGCCAGAGGGATGCCAGCTAAGCTTGGCGCTTCGAGTGGTTGACGGCCGCCGCATCTACAGCGAACTGATAAAGACTGCGGCGCAGGGCAACACGCCATCGACCGTGGCTTTGACTGAAAAGCTCCAACTACCACGCGAGCCAATGACGATAGTCTTCGAGGGTGAGTCGCTATTCTTGCGTCGCCTCACAGTGCGGTTCTTTCACGACGCACTCGCAGAGGATCCACCCGAGCGTGGCGCCGTCAACTTCCAGGCCACGCTCGAACTCGTACCCGACCCGCTGGCAAAACGAACATTGCCTCCGCTGGAAGAAGCATTACTGCTTGGTCGACTGGTAGAGCCTATCGAAGCGGGGGCGGGGCAACGGCTGATGAGAGTCGAGCCCGCAAGCCGAGATGCGGTGGTCGAGCCGGCGCTGCAGGCGCTAGTCGACTGGGCGACACCTGATGCTGCCAAGCTCAGTGCTGTGACCTGCGCTACGGCCTTCGAACGGCCCGACGAAGCCGGGCTGCAGGTTCGATGGAAGGCAGGCGATTTGGTGCTGATCTCCGTTGCGGACGGGCGGGTACCGGCGATCCTAGGGGCACCTCGGCTTGCGCGCCCGGCTCTCTCGGACGCGCTGGCAGCAGACATGGCGCTATTGGGGGGGCGCATCGAATTGGCGGCCCGCGCTCCCGAGGCAAAGCCGGACACTGTTTTGACTCTAGAGCAAGGCGGGCGGGCGACACTAAGGGCAACGGAGGTCAATATAGCTGATCGGGTGACGATCACCCAGAACGAAGTGAAAGTCACAACCGACACCAAGATTGCCGGCAATCTTGACGTTGAGTGAAGTGGGTCGCGTTGCATGGGCACTAGTGCATCGATCAGGAGGGCTAAGGATATGAGCGAACTTGAGACATGGCGTGAAAAATGGCCCGTGCCGAACGACGGAAAGCCGTTAAAAACGGTGCATCTGCGCGGGCTTGCCCTTGGGACGCTTGCCCAAGCGGCCGCTGGCATCGGCCGTCTCGGCTGGGGTCTGGCGCTTCCGTTCAATTCCGCATCGGGAGCGGCGAACATTGCAAGTGTTGGCGGAGGCAAGGTTGAAATCGATGCGCTCTCCGTTGTGCTTCCACAAGGGGTATATGTGCGGCTCGCCCGAGCGTCGGCAGCCTTGCCTGCCAGAGGCGAGCAAGTGCTCGGGCTGGTTTGGACACTACCCGACCATGCTCCAAACGAGAACTTATCCGCGCAGATCCAACCAGAACTCAAGGTTTACCCAGAGGTGGCAACCGCTGCTGCGGACGGGGCGACAGTGCTGGCCGAGATCCGATCGGCGGGAAAAGGCCGGCGCCGAGTTCTGCGTTGGATCGTTCCTGTTTTGGAACCCGGCGCCACGCCTGAGACCGCCGCGGCAGGTGCGGCCCTGGCCGACGCGATGCGCTCTGCCGCTGTGTCCGCTAGTGCCCATGACCGCTATGAGTGGCAGTCTGCGGCGGTCGCGCTGCGCATGGCGGCCAGTCAACCGGCAGCGAGATCGACTGCCGCAGTGGTGGACGATATCTCGCGCGCACTCGGCGAGGTGCTAGCACTGGTGCGCGCCGCTGCTAGTAAAGCAGACAAGACAGCCCAGGCTGCAGCGGCTAAGCTGGCCGACTTGCTTGAGGCCGTGCCCACCGAGCCTATGCCCGACGCGATTACGAATTGGTACGCCGAACTGGCCGCAGCCTTTGCCCCGCACGGCCCACTTATGTCATGGCTGCGCGGCAAAGGCACCGAACTCCGGCGCCTGCCTGGCTACCCGCGAGCCAACGCCGTGGGCCGTCGTCTTGATCGTTTCGACGTAGCTCTTGCTACGCGAGTCTTAGTGCGCCTACGGCTACGCGATCGGGCGCCGCCTCGGGTGCTTGTGCAGGTCGATGATGCACCCTTGGCTCCTATCGTCCTAAGCCTTGTGCCTGGCGGCTTCGAAGCGGTGCTAAGCCTGCCGGAGACTGCCCAGCAGCTTGAGTTGGAGTTGCCGGTGGAGGCCGAAGTTGAACTGCGCGAAACGGCGGAATTCGGGGGGGATGAGTCGTGAACGATGGATCCAATCTAAACGAGCAGACATTGCCTGCCCATTGGTCCGAAGAACTCGGCGCACTCGAAGCATGTCTCGACCAGGAGAGGCGCGGCGTACACGCTCTTGAGGAATCATTCCGGACGGTAACGTCATCGGCAGTTGAAAGCTGCAGTTGGGCGCCAGTATTTGAGGCTTGGGCAACGCTGGCCCGACGGTACAAAGATGTTACAGAAGGTGAAGCGCTAACAATCTGGGCCTCGCCTGAACGATGCGAGCTAGACTTCTCGCGATGTCAACCACAGTTAGACTTTCGGTCGTTCGAAGCCGATTTGGTGTTGGGCATTTGGCCTGCCGTACGTTGGGGTGAGACGGGGAGCCCTCCTGACCATCCGTCGGCCGACTGCGAGACCACTTGGCTTTCGCTATGGCAAACCATTTGGCAAGCGGCAGCTTCCTCACCCGCAGCGGACGAGGATAGACAGCAGGAAACAGGCACCGGCCTAGGTCTAAGTGAATCACCAGTCGACCAAGGACTCGTCTCCACGCTGGCAGCCTATACAAGGCTGGCCGCCGCGGTTTTTGCTCCTCGGCGCGGGAGCGAAGCCTTGGGTATGCCGGCGCGATGGCGGCTTTGTCTGCTCCGCCAGGTGCGGGCATTCGAAGCGGCGGCGCTCGGCGCACCTGGTAATCAAGCTCTTGCAAGACCTGAGAGCAGCGATCCGGCAGCAGGCCAAGTGATCGCGGCTGGTTGTCTTGCCCTCTTTCACCATGCTACGCGTCGCCTCGGTTCTGGTCCTGGACAGGGGCGAGTCTTCGGTGAGGCGCTGCGCGACTTACTTTCTGCTCCGCTGCCCGAGGCCGAGAACGACAAATGGAGCCAGGATGCGGAACGCTCACTTGAGCGTCTTTTCCGTTTCTGGGCGGCCGGGGAACCAGCGCTTGGTGCGCTTTTTGAGGGCTGGCTTGGCCTCGAGTGGGGTGAAGGTCGCGAAGCTTTGCCTGCACCGCAAGCTCCGATGCCACATGATGTGGTAGAGCGTATCGCCCTCGTCGGCGGCAGTTACGTCGGCAAAAGCTCGTTCCTTTTCGGTTCCGAGTTACTTCGCGAAAAAGTAGCAAATGACGAACTCGCCGACATCATGCTACCTGAGGTTCGCCACGCCTGGCTAGAAGGTAGATCAGAAAAACAGAAGATCGCGTCCCGCCGGGCAAGGTGGAAGAAGGGCCAACATTCACAAACAGAAATTCCCGATTTGATCGCGACAACAGGTGTTCACGATTTTCAGGCCTTCGAAATCATCGACATGAAAGGCGAAGATCTACTGCCGCAGGGCGACTTGGTCATGGACTACGCCTTGCGGTACATTTTTGAATTTCGCCCGCCGGCTGCACTCGCGTTTATGCTCGACACAACTGCATCATTGGCAACAAACGAACTCGAATCCTTTAAGCGCCTTATGTCGCTCGCGATTGACGCGCATCGCACTTCCCCACAACCTAATTCCCTAGGAACGGCGGAAGCCCCAGTACCGCCGGTCCATCTTATAGCGAATAAGGCCGATCGACTACTGGTGGATCTACGTTCTGAGCGCTTCGAGACTCCAGCCAAAATCCAAAAGAGCGATGTAGAGCTACTCGACCTGCTTTGCGAAGAGACGCTCGACTTCGGCTTGCTTCTGCGGCGTGCAGCTCAAGCGGCGTCCGATGGACTTCAAAGTCCACTTACAATAAAGTCACTTATCCAGCGCGAAGCGCTGGAAGCAAAAGTCCTCAGTTCGAGTCCTACGATTGGCATTTTGGTCGACCGACTAATTGAGCGTGAATGGGCTCTATTGTCGACGCTGATAGAAGTTACTGCGACGAATGTAGTATTGAACTTTACCTGCTCAGCCGCTCCGGGAGTCGTGTCAGGCTTGGAGTTGCCTGGTATCCATGCTTTTTGGAAAGAGATTTGGGCATGGGCGCGCTCACGCCGTCACGCTGCGCTTACAGTCCAGCGTGACGGCTTCCTCGACGGCCCTAAACGCGACCACGATGTACTAAGCAGGCATCTCGAGCGCAGTGCGCTTTCACTTCCAGTCGATGCGCTGATCAAATCCATCGCAGATGTTTCAATTCAGGCGCAGAACGGAAAAGAACTATTGGCGGATCGGCTTGTTGCAGTTGAATTGCCTGCTTCGCCAGAGGCCTTGGCAGATTGGTTGTCCCAGTCAGGCAATGGAGTTTTAAAGGACCTCAGCAAAGCTGCGAACCAAGTAAGAACGTTGGCTGCAGAAACCGACCAAAACCTGAAGCATACAGTGGATCAACTCATTCATGGGCTTGTGACTTTGCTTGGCATTAATCCGAAAGCTAAAATCCACACTCTAGGTGACCGACAGATCCAAGCCAGTATTGTCAGCAAAGAAGTCGACTGGCTAGATGCGCTACAGCTTCAGACGGCAAACGGTGAGCATGCTAGATTACTGCCCAAGATAATCGCCGAAGACGAGTTGCTTCCAACACTCATACAGGCTCGGCAGCTACTTGACACCCTAGTTGACGTTGAAGCGGAAAGCGATGGCCGTAGCGAAGCATTAGACTTCCTACGTCAGATGCTCGACCGAAGAATCGGAGCACCAGTTCCAAACGAGACTCTCGAGCGGGCTTTGCCGGGTGGACCAGAAAAAAATCCACGCCTGTTTAATCGCGTCAATGGAGCTCTGCTCGACGACTGCTTTTGGCGAAACGAACCTTGGCGCAAAGACCACAGCGAAGACCCCATAGTCAGCTTCATTCTCTCAAAACCCGAGAGCAATGTGAACGACCTGTTAATCGAACTAGCTGGCCAGCCTGCCCAAGAAAACAAAACGGATTGGCTAGGTATTCTAGCTCCACTCTTACGTCTATTTGCCGAATACGATCCTGTGTTTCCCCAATTGGCAATGAAGTGCTTCGAGAGCGATGCCCAAAAGGCTGCTGTGCTCCACAGGTTGAACGGCCGACGCCGAGTAGAACAACTGATCTCGGCGCTCAAGGCAACTCTCGCAGCACGCGCCGATCTCCATCAAGAACCTAGTCTAGTCGAACGCGCCGAGCGATTGATTTACGTTGAAGTAATTCTGCCCGCGATCCAATCACTCGGGTTCGATGCACGACCGTTCGAAGAAACCGTGCGGTTTGGAAGTGCTGCGGCACGAAGTGACAATGCAACGGCGCTGACAAGTATCCAACAAAGTTTAGACAAGCAAATTGCAAGCTGGCCAGGAGAGCTCATGTCGCTGACGGCCAAATCCAAAAAGCTGGTCCAAGAGATACGTGCGGAAACGTCGGATCTTCGCAACCAGCTAAAGGACGACTTTGGTGACGGTATCCTACCAACATTTAACAATGAGAATCCAAATTCACTGCGACAAGCGCTAAAACGCCTTCAGGCTGGCGAACGCCTCCTCAACGTTGCTGCGGACGAGACAGTCCTCTCTCGCGAGGCGCTGTCCGAGGGACTCCAACAATTAGCCGCCGGAATCGAAAAAATGCGTGCGGCGGTCGATAGCGTTGAAAACACCATCCACTCCGACATCCTTGTTGAGCGCTATGAACGGTTCCTAGAAATTTGCCTCGAGGATAGTGAAGTTATTGCAAGTCAATTGTCCGATGCTTTGGGCGCAACAGATGGCGGGCTTTTGCGCGGCCACGCAGATATCAAAGAGCTTCATAGGCGTTACCTCGAAATAATGCAGCACTATTTCGATGAATGCGCCGACGCAGAAAGGTAGAAATGAAGGGCTTGTTCGTATATCGCTCTGGCCCGCCACACACAGGCTGGATGTGGGAAGCAGATGCCCGAACACGCACGAGCCTGCTCCCCTTGAGCAAGAATTGGCTGCTATCTGACAACTATGCTGCCCACAGAACAACCATTGGGCATATTGCTCATGGTCACGATTATGTTGTCTTTGTTCATCACGACCGCAGCTTCGCTGGGCAGTTGATTCCAAAGCTGAAGTATGGTTCCGCCGGTTTCGATCCGTTCACCATCATAACCGCACTGCCCCAAGCCACTGCTGCGCTACGCGATGCAGTGGCTTGGGGAGATGCCCTGCACAAATTGCTCATTTCAGGGAAATCCGTTAGACCCGTTTCCATCGACGACCTCAATGCAGCTTTCCGGGCCGCAGCGAACGGAGCCGACAGCGACGCCATCGATGGAGATCACACAACCCAGAGCGTTCTGCCTCGGCCTTGGCAGTCGCCCGGAGACACACTAGCCGTCGCAATAGCCCGAGCATTGTTTCTGGCAGAGCCCGCAGAACGACGTGCAGACAATTATTTTTCGATCTTTCCTCCGGGACTGACGAACGCGACTGCGCCGCTCTGCCGTCTCGTCGATGTAGGTGGCGCGCCACCGCCGCAGGCGTTGCTTGACGCGGCACTCGCGCTGCCTGAGGCTCGGGCCCAGGAGCTTCCAGTGGCGCTAGCGCTGTCAGTAACCAGCGCGCAGGCGTCGGACTCTAAGAAAAGGGGCGTGCCGTCGCCCAGATCTGCGGCCGTTTCAGTACGCCAATTGACACCGTCGTTGACGAACGCGCGCAACACCCAAAATCCAAACACGCCAAAACAAGACCCAACAGATCGCCCTCACGAAACACGGTCGCCCGCGACCGACGGCGAGCTTCCACCACCATCTTCGACCCGACCAAACCCGCATGCCCGAACTGGTGCCCGAAGGCCGCCGTGGTGGTTATCGCCTGCCGCGACCTTCGCCGTGGCTTTGCTCCTTGTGGTCTGGATCAACTCGCAAATTGCGGAACTCGCCGAAATCCGAAGCGCGGTTGTTGCCGCAGCAGACCGGGCGGAAAATGCCGAGATCCGAGCTACCGCAGCACGTGATGAAGCCGCCACGGCGCGAGACAAGGCCGCCACGGCACGAGACGAGGCCGCCACGGCACGTGATGAAGCCGTCGCAGCGCGAGACGAGGCCGCCACGGCACGTGATGAAGCCGTCGCAGCGCGAGACGAGGCCGCCACGGCACGTGATGAAGCCGTCGCAGCGCGAGACGAGGCCGCCACGGCACGAGACGAGGCCGCCACAGCGCGAGACGAAGCCGCCACGGCACGAGACGAGGCCGCCACAGCGCGAGACGAAGCCGCCACGGCGCGAGACGAGGCCGTGAACTTACCTCTTCCCTTTCCCAGTTTCGGCGTGTTTCCAGGTGTACCGTTGAGTTTTGGCACCGCGCTGAATGGCCCGTCCGAACCCGGCACTGAGTGAAGGCAAGCTGTCACTCACGGAAAGGCTCCGCTAGACGTCCCAAAACAAGTAGACCATTCGGTATGCCTTTCGTTATGGGCGATGGCCTTTTCGTTAGTCGTAAACAACGTCCGACTTTGCTGCGGCTTCCCAGCCTCTTTGCCGCAGGCGAATTGGTCGGGGGCGTGTTTTTCTTCAACTATCCAGGGGGAACCGGCCTGATCAATGGCTCCGTCTTTGGACGGCTGGCAGGAACGCATGCAGGAACAAGATGAGCTGCATCGCGCCGGAAAAAACGAGACTATGAAGGCAAGGTTCGGTTCAGGACAAATTGTCGCCAGCGAATGACCGGACTGGCGACATCGGAAGCGATGCAGCGCGAAGTGCGCTGCAATCGCGAATTAATGCTGCGTCAGCGAGTGTTCGAAATCGAATGAGCGCTTTGTCCGCGTCTTACCAGTTCGTGCGCCGCGCGGCGAAAGGCGGCCCATCCCAGAACTGTCGTTCATGGATCTCGCGGCGAAGGTGCCCGGAGAGCCCTTTCTGTGAATTTGTAACTCTCGCTGCACGCGCTCGCAGCGGAAATTTTGCCGCATGCGCATCAGCTTGAGAAATGCAATGCGGCGTAAAGAGCGGCCATTCGTGTCAGGCGCAGCGAATTTTCGCCAGGCAATGAGCGAGACGCGGGACTTTTCAGTCTTTCGACCACCGTCCGTTTTGGCGACTAAGCAATTGAATTGACCGATCAACGGTTTGACTTTGTGGTGACTACCGCCGCCGTCAAACGATGTATCTGGAGCGCAATTGCTCTTGACCGCAGAGCCAGCACTTGTCTGACGTCAGCGCCGGGGTGGCTGGGTCATGTCCTGTCTTGTTTCGTCAGGATTAAGTTGCGCTCTCAAGTAAGCAGGTGCGAACACGGTATTTGTCTACAGCACTCAGCTCGGTGAGCTACTGGACTGAACACAGTTTCAGTGTTTTCAAAAACTGTGTGAGACCATCTTCTCCAAATATGTCTTCGAAGTCTATTATTTTGCTTATTTCCCAGTAGTCTTCTTTAGTGAGGTCACAAATTGATATCCCGCTCCCGTTTTGTACGTAGCACCTTGGATGACTATCAAATGCAATTTTCTTAGTCTCGTGACAAGATTTTTCGGAAAAGAGAACGCTACCGACCAGTTCTTCTTGAAGACAAATCAAAGTAGCATCTCGCCATTTCCGCCCCGCTTCTGAAAGGCTAGTGTTAGACGCAAAGCGTCTGCAGTACTTCAATCCGTAGCCCTTCGCATACCCGTCATTGCCGCAAGAGTTTACCTTTTCAACACATTGGTCATAGAAGCTGCATTGATCTCCTAGCGAGGTGGAGTTCAAGCACAACTTAGGGACGGTTCCACCACAAGTAGAAGCGTAGTCTGGTCTCTTAGAGTTATTTCTCACGAAAGGATTGAAATTCCCTGCCGGAACTCGCCATTCTTCGGAGACACGAAAGATAGGGCAACCACCCAGTATTGGGAGCCTATAAAGTGTGACTTCGCCCAAGCCTTCGCTTGTTTTCTGGAGAGTGACATACGCTGTACTTCTACTGACCTCTTCGAACTTTATCGGCGCATCACCTAATCCATTCACTTTTTCGTCCAAAGTCCAGATAAGATTGTCTACTCGAAAGGTATCCACGAAAATATCGAGATTAACGCGTACATACTCAAAATCACTTACAGTCCCCAAACTTAAGTTTGCCTCAAGAGAGATGTCGTCGCCTGCAAACTGCTCAATCTTGGAGAAAAACAAATCTGTTGTGGCATCTGAACCGTCGAGCATCATTTCCAATTGTGACTTATGCCACACTATTTCTTGGTTAGTGATCTCGTCACTAAGATAGATGCAAAGAACAGCCTCGCTTGCACATTTTCCAAAGCCCAGAATTGCCGCGTTGTGAACCAATTCTGCCTGAATCAGTTCGTCATTTGACTTGTCGATCCTGAAAACAATTTTGTAATCGCCGTCCGGCAGAGAAGCTAAGTTGGATTGTAGTTCAGTCGTCAAACCAACAAGCGACCCTTGTATATATAACTCGCCCGTTACTGCTTCTTCGCTAGAATAGGTTCGACTTACTTTTACTTCAATTTCTTCCGAAGAAGCATAGCCGGAAAATGCACTTAACCCTAGGGCGAGGAAAAAAATTGTTCTTCCTACTATAGATGCTAGGTCTGTCATTTGAGTCATATTACTTTCGCTTTGAGCTGAGGTTCAGAGATCAAGCAAAAAAATTGTAATCATTGATTTAGATATCTGCCAACTAAGCTAATACCTGCAGTTCGGGGCCTATTGGCTCTGCGTCAGGAGACATTATTTCGAATGCCATAGCGAAATGATCTGCATTCTCACCTAACCATCGAACTATCTTTGAAATAACAAGGTAATCAACTCCACAATGCTTGGTTCTTTCGGGCCGTGAACTAACTATAAATGAACTGTCACAGTAGTCGCGGAACGTACACGCATTGCAAGTCGCGTTTACTTCGTTCTCTTCGCGTTGCACAGATTTTCTATGCTGTTTCGACCCAAAAGACATGGGAAGCCCATACTCTAAGTCTCCGAACTCTAAGCCCGCTGTATATGCATCGGGGACACGATACAATTTTCCGTCTGTGTTCACTAGCGTCACTGTCGGGCCTTCTACTCGAGATGCACTTTCTCGAATTTTCTGCTTTGACAAAAACCTGAGCGAGATCTCCAGCCACTCTAGAAATGGCCTCACTGAAAGGGTTTCCTTCTTTGAAATCCAAATGACAAAAACTTCAAATAGTCTGTTTGCCGTAGCTTCGTAGTTCACTGAGATTTGGCTCTGATTGACATGCTGAGACACATCGAAAACAGGCAAGAACCTGAAACTAATTCGTAGGTTGTAGAAAAAGTTGAATATGTCCACTAATCTATTTTCATTGTGCCTGCCTACAACGCAAATGCAGCCGTAGTTGATCCCGTTGCGCAGTATAATCTCCATATTTTTTACCACTTGATCTTCAGTGGTTTTGCCTGCAACGCTGAGTCGTGTTCCTGGAACGCCATCAAATGACACCCCAATTCTGAACCGATTTTCCTTTAAATACTGTATTTTTTCTTCGGTAATTGAGTAAAGATTGGTCTGAAGACAGTTCTGTAAATCCAAGTCATCGCCACCGTAATCAGTGGCGATATCCATTATGCTCTGAAGGTAGTTTAGCGGAAGAATAAGTGGCTCACCGCCGTGCAATATCAGTTTATGTGATACCGATTTACGTTCTACTTTAGCCTCTTCGGACAAATGCCGAATGCCGGAAAAAAAGTTTCTCCAAAGTTCTAAAGATAGCTTTTTAGGATCCCCAAGTTCATCCCACTCGTAGCAGTAAGAACACCTCAAGTTACAAAGCTTAGATGCCTTAACCACCCAGAAGTTGCTGTATCCCGTTAGGTTATTGTTCACTGGAACCAAAAATTTTCTCAGGATTATTCTTTGTTAGTATTTCAAACTGCCTCAGAATCTCGCCTTCTTGGAGGAAGTCACTCAGGTCGATCCCTTCATCTGCGCCGTTTATCAGCAACTCCGCAAAGTCAGTACTGTCAGTGTTACCGGGATCATCATCCGGAGGGGCCCACTGTGCCCAAATGTCATCCGGAATCTCCACGAAAGGTTCGTCGTTGATACTATCGGACAGAACGTCTAGAGCTTCTTCGACTTCTGGCGATAACTTACGTTCCAGTTCGTTTGGCACCGACCAATCTGCTTTCCCTTCAAGCGACAGCGGAATTTTGATTAGCAGTCCTTCATACTCGCGAAGGTCGGATGTTTCACCTTCAGGTTGTTCGCCTCCTGTTTGAGCCCAAGAACACGTCCCCATGGAGGTTACAGTGAGAGCAGCCAAGAACCTTCTAGCAAAAATTGTTTTCATTTCAATCTCCTCGCCCTTACTCTATTTGCGTTTCTAAGCGTTATCAAACAAATAAGTTCTGTTAGTCACGAAACCTCGGTGCGGGCCCCAAGGAGGAATGCCGCCACTTCTGAGTGAGCTTCATGAATGAGTTCCATAGTAGGATGATGGTTGGGCAGTATTCACACAATAGTCCCTATCTTTGCGCGGAAGGGTTCATGTGCAGACCGAAAGCGGCTGTTTGCTCAACTGCAGCGGAAGCGAAGTATCGATTTGGGGCTAGCGAAGGGCTGCTTCGGTGACGTGTGCTACATTGGTAGGACAGGCATGTGGCGATTGCGAAATGATACTACGTCATCAATGGCCGCATCTGCATAAGTCCGGTTTGTCCGCGTCTCGTTGGTCTGACGAGGTTGCAGCGTAAGTTCGATCTTGGGTCGAGTAAAATCGACAGCCATGAATGACCGGATTGGTGACTTACGCCGCGCCGCGTCATCTAAACCACCGCAGCTGCGAACCGATGCTGCGTAAGCGAAGGCTCAAAATCGAATGACGGCTGAGTCCGCTTCTCGCTCGTCTGGCTCGGTTGCAGCGAAAGTACAATTTCGGTTTGGGTTTATTCGACGCTTGTGATCGGCCGGTTCGATGATATGCGCGCGTTGCAACGAATGATGCACTGCAACCGTGAACGGTCGCTGCGTTAGCGTAGGTCGATTATCCAATCGATCATCCAGTTGCTAGGCGCGTGGTTCAACATCCGACCAATGCTTGTTGATTGGCAATGACTTGGCCCGCTGAGCGGCTTGCTGGAGGGAAACGGGCTTAAAATTCCAAACATCATCACCAACGTTTACCGCGTTCCGGGAACCTTTCCAGCTATTGTGAACATGACCAAATAGATGAAGCGCTTGGCGTCTCGCATCGTTCCAGGTGATCATCGGATAGTGGCAAAGTGTAATAGCCTGATTTTGTGGCCCGTCTTTGACCTCCACCAAACAATGAATGCTGTCCCACGGTAGTTCTAAAGTAGGATTGAGGTCATGGTTCCCAACAGCAAGATGCTTTTTGACTCCTGGCAGCTGGCTGAAAACACCCGCCAAATACGATGCTTCTTTCGCTTTAGGACCAAATGCAAAATCGCCAATTATCCATAGTTCATCATCCGGCTTCACGACCTTCCACATGTTTTCGATGAGGACGGTATCCATTTCGGCTGCTGACCGGAATGGGCGATTACAATGAGCAATCACATTCTCATGCGAGAAATGCGTATCTGCAGTGTACCAATTGGCCATTTTCCGGCTCCCGGATTTCACTTTAATGTTGGCGACAGAGTTGGGTTAGTAGTTATCAAGTACGCAATGGGAACCACAGATCAACTGAAAGCGCAAAATTTATGTAACATGTTGATTCTATTATTAACTTAAGTGCATTTTTTGAGGTATTATAATACCAATATTCGCCTATTAAAGGCAATATCGGGGATTGCAATGAAACACACGGCGATTCAAGATACGACCACGTCGTATAGGAAAGTGGACTCCGTTTCATGCAATGTAAGATGAGCGCGGCCGAGATAAAATTTCGCCTAGCAACTGAGGCGGGCCTCACAATTGCGCAATTCGCAGCGACAATAAGCCGGCATCCGTCCACAGTCAGTATGGTAATCCATCGCAGACGAACCAGCGCTCCGATCATGGCAAAGATCGCGGAGACGTTGGAAGCAGCACGTTCTACTTCAAAACATCCATCAATCGATCAGGAGGATGCCGCATGACCTAGCAATCAGCAAACTTCAGCAAGAGGTACGCGCTGAATAAGCAAAGGCCCGCCGCAATCGCGAACAGGCCCATGCCGTAGAACGCCTTATTCATCCCACCTCACAATTTGAAAGTCAACAGACTCGCGCTAGCGGCCTGTCGCTTGCGCTCATCAATCCGGCACCGACGTGCCCGGAAACAGGGATGCATTGCCATGAACATACGGCTCGACCACAGGTTGATGGAGAACACAGGGACTCCACCTTCCGATCTTTGCGGAATGCCGGAGGCGTTCCAACGGGCTTTCGGGCCAACTGAACCATTCGAGAACGAATTTGGCGAGCTTGAAATGCCAGAATTCGTGCCGCTGCCCTATCGGGGCCAAAGGAAAATCAATCCACGTTCGCGGGGTTCATCAAGGTTCTTTCCTGTCTGGCTTGACCTGGAGACAGGGCTGCCGAGGAAGTATGGAGCCGACAGCCAGGTCGAGTACCACTATCTCGCGCTCACTCTATTGGAACCGGAGACTGCTCAGGTACATGAGCAGTTTGGACCGGTTACCTACGTCAAGCCTGACGGGCAGCAGGCAAACCACTACTTCGATCTTTTCGTCACCAGATCTGACGGTCGTCGGATTGGCATAGCTGTCAAACCAACGGAGCGGCTGAAGTCTGGCCGGTTTCTCCGAGAGCTGGAAGCAGTTCAAAAGACGATGGCGCCGAATGAAGCCGTATTGGCGGATGCGATGGAAGCGATCAGGCAGAACATGCATCAGAAAGCGTCGAATGAACTCGAAGGTTTGCAGCCGCATCACCTTCATGCGGTCCCCGCGCTTGGTCCTGTAATCCTTCCATTTGAACGCCACGGTGTCGGTATCGGCGATGACGAGGCGTTGGTTTGAGATGGCGATGCGGTGGGTGTATCGGGACAGCTACGCCAGCACAGCCTCTGGCCCGCCAAATGGTGGCTTCGCATAGACCACCCAGTCGATCTTGCGGAACCGAGCGAGCCATTCGGCGAAGGCGCTGGCGTCTGCTAATTCAGTGAGATCACCGAAGAACCTGAGCTGTCCTGGGTGGTGCAAAGCCATGCGACCTTCGACAAACAATCGCGGGAACAGCCGTGACAGCACGCGCACGTGCAAAAAGAACCCCGACTTACAAGCAACCCACCGGGCGTTAAGGGCCGTGTGAGTGTGAGCCCTTTAGTTTGAGCTTCCGGTTGTTCACTGCGCTGAAGAAAACTCTGATTTGTACCTAGCATCTGCGCTATGTCATTGCGAATTAGCCGATTACATCACAGCCCAAGGTGCTACGCAGTGCATCGCTAAGCTCTTCAATAGTCTCGGTGGAGATATACATACCACCAGTGCGATCAGAAATGCATTTGGCCACAGAAACATCATCAGGGAAAAGCTCCACGTCTGGGCTGTCGCCTGCGAACCGACCTGTATCGACCCGGAACCCGATCACATGCACAGTCAGGTTTGCAGCACTAGAGGCTAGCTCTACGCCAAGCGCGCACGGCGAGCCTCCGCAAGTCTCATTTCCATCCGTGACGAGTACTACGATGCCGGGGTCCGTGCGGTAGTTGAGCACCTCGGACGCTTCCCGGACCGCTTCTGTAAGCGGCGTTAAGCCGTTTGGGTCCAGCAAGGCGATTGCGTCCACCACGGGCTGCATCGCATTCGCTACCGGTTGGAACTTCAGATTAATTCCGTCACAGGAATTCTCGGGGCCCGGACCATAGGTGATCAATCCGATACGGCGGATTGGGGCAATCTGAGGCATCGCATCTTGCAGGGCCGAGCGCGCAGCATCAATCCTTTTGGGTTCATCCAACTGCAACCCAAGCTCTGCCATAGAAGCTGAGCCATCAAACACGAGCATCGCGTCGCGCGCGCAATCTTGAGCATGAACCAGCGAGATACTCGGTAGAGTAACGGCAAGAAGAGCCATGCAGGTTGTCAATCGGTTTCTCATGGATCAATAGAATTCGTTCATTCCCCTTAGGTCAACTGAGAAGGCCGAGAATATGAGAGGTGTTCAGCTACGGCACAGAGCCAGCCCCAGCTACGCGTCGCCATCGATGGTGGTCGGAACCTCAAAAAGCGCCAACGATGCAGCGTCTCCGATGCCCGCTTTGAGCCCAAACTTCCCAAATGCTGCAGGTGCGTGAAGGTCGGCTTTGATCATTCTGCACGATCAGGGGGCGTAGACATGACCGTAGCCCAATAACTATGGCAGCGGCGTCGCGGACCCCTAGTCCGTTCTTGCTCAACACGTCAAAAGCGCTACTGTCGGCCCATGGGAGCAAAAAGCCTTCTTTCCGTGCGATCATCTGCGGAAAACGCAATCCTGCGTTTGCTTGCAGTGCGCTCAAGGCGTCCGGGTCGAATTCCTTTTGCCAGAATGCGTGCGGGGCCGGGTTACAAGTAACCAGACTCACCATATCAAAGCATTCAAAAGGAAATATCATGTCATCACATGACCGTTCACTATATCTGCGCTATGCAGAGGCCCTAAGGCATCCAAACGATTTTTCTACCGCAGTTGCCGCCTTCTTCGCCGCGAACGCGAACATCAATGCCGTCCACCCTTTCAACGAACTGCAGGGGGCAGACAAATACCTCGACACGTTCCTGCGTCCGTTACAGCAGTCTCTTGACGGACTTTACAGACGGGACGACATTTTCATGGCGGGTCAATTTGAAGGACAGGCCTGGATCAGTTCCACAGGCTACTATGTCGGACGGTTTGCCCGAGACTGGATCGGCATCAAGGCAACCGGCACGCTAAGCTATCTGCGCTATGGAGAGTTTCACCGTCTTGAGGACGGAAAGGCTGTCGAAAGCTATATCTACTTCGACATCCCCGAATTGATGATCGCTTGCAATCAATGGCCTTTGCCCATGGGGCCGGGCGTCAAGCGCGGCTATACAGGGTTGATCCAAGGCCCAGCGAGCAGGGACGGCGTCCTAAAGGATGCCACCGATCTGGCCGAGGGCCAACGCAGTTATCAGATCGTGACGGATATGCTCAACCAACTGGCGACCATGGATGAGGCGTGGCGTCCTTACTGGCACGACAACATGATGTGGTATGGCCCGGGCGCCTTTGGAAGCTTTGTAGGTATTGAGGAATTTGCATCGTTCCAAGTCCCTTTTGAATCACAGTTTGAAGGATGGTCGGGTGGAACGAAAAACAATGGGATGACCAAGCATTTCACAAGGTATGGAGACGGAAATTACACGTGTTCAGGTGGTTGGCCATCCCTGACTGGTGTCAACGTGAAACCATTCTTGGGTCAAGGTCCCACAAATGAGAGGGTCTTTATGCGGGTTTGCGATTGGTGGCGGCGGGAAGACAGCCTTCTTGTTGAAAACTGGGTATTCGTGGATGTCCCGCATGTCTTGCTGCAATTGGGATTTGATCCATTACCCAACTGGCAGAGTGGGCAAAACTAATGCCCTTAACTTGATGAGTTGAAAAATTCGTCGGTAAATCTCGCTACGGACTTCAGAATGTCTGCAGCCATTGCGGACATTCAAATTGAACCGGGCTATCGCAACTATGTCCCGCAATCTGTGAGTACGAAGTAGACCAGGTTTCGCTACTGCAGCGAATGGCCGGAAAGCGGGCTGCAAACGCAGCAATTCCGGTCGTCGGTCAATGGCGGCAATGGGCCGCGAGTCACGATGTTTTTCTGGTTTGCCAGGAGAGACAGTAGCAGACTTCTTTGCAAGTTTCGTTCGTTCATCAGTTTGCTCTTAGGTGGCCGATGAAGCGAGCTTCGGGCGCTAGCTTCTGTCTTTCAAAAAGTTCGGTAAGCACCACTCTACCCAGCGTGGTTAGTGCGCCCGAAGCGAGTGCCATGCTAGGATCGGCCTTCAATGCGAGGCTCGCGAGCGCACCTGCGCTGAAGGAAATCGCATTCGGCTTGAAACTTCTCGATAGAATACCACTTTTCGAAACCAAGGAGTTTAGGCGATGAATTTCTGGATGCAGCAGATCGCGTTCCAGAAGCTTGATTTCCTTTAGGTCATTTGCTGAGCCTACGATGCTGGGTAGATCTCTCGAAATCTGCCTGATAACACGCCGAAAGCCTTCGAATGCTTCGCTGTCCATCCTTGCCGCTACCATCACTTCTGGATCCAAAGTCATCCCTGGTAAGGCTGCTTCGGACAAGAGAGTAATTGCCTTGCGATCTGTAGGTAGCAAGCCTTCCAAATGGGCGACTGACGCATTCATGGCGTCGATTTCCTCAAGGTGGGTTGCAGTGTATGGAACGCCAAGCGCCTTAGCAAAAAGCAAACCCTCGGCGACGAAAAGATCAGGGTAGCTATTTTCGATCTCGCGTTCAGTCATCCATCGCCGTACACCAAGAAGCGGCTCGGCGATTTCGTCCATGTAGACGCGCGCAAAGTTGTAAATCCTTATCACGCCTGAATTAACGAGCGGCGTGATGGCTTTGAAAAAGGCTCTAAACTCAGCCCCATACTCAATCCATGCTTCAGAGTACTCACGGTGAACCGCTATAGGGCCACCACGATCGGTGTGCGGAGCTTCAAACCAATCTCCGACGTAAGTTCGTGCAGGGTCGTTGGTGGCGGGTTTGTAGTCACCCAGAAACACGCTTGGGATCCAGACTTCGTCAGCATAGAGACAGATATTCAAGACGGAGTTGAACCAAGCAGTTACAGTTCGTTTATGGGAAAATAGTGTGTCTCGTCGGGATTCCGCCGCAGGATGCCCGCGAGCATAGAAATCAAAGACCTGTGAATCGCGATTTGCTCCATCAATGAATTCACCTGATACGTTCGGTGATGATCGCGCGAATTCAGTCACACTCAGTTTGTTGCGCATAATACTTGGAGCAAAGATCGATATTTTTTCCATCTTTGTCCCAACATGCGAAAGTGGTTTACAGAAAACATACGCCTCCAGAGTAAATTCGGTCAAGTTTTTGGGGAGTCGCAAACTTTGCCGTTCGGACAATTACTGTGCACGCCAGTCCTAATCCGTCTCCGTATCTCGCTTGTGCGGCGAATGACCGGTTCGGTGAAGCTGCATTGCGGCGTGGCAGGGCGTGATCAAAGTCCGCTCTGGGCCGTCCTCGATATGCCATGGCGGCTGAGTTTGTGGATGCTGCGCCGACCCCGAGGTCGGCTCAGAGCCCTTTTTTACAAATACTGGGCTATACACAAATGCCCGAGATCCAGAGTAAGCGGTCATTGGTGCAGTGTTGGCCACCTACTTGAAATTATCGAACCAACTGTCTGAGTACTGTGATGCAGCTAGCTCTACGGCATTGTTTCAAAAGCCAGGGGCCGGCCAAGACTCGCACCGAGAATACGGGCCAGATCAGCGCCGTCGAGCCCTGCCGGTCCACCCAAAGGCATGATGGCGTTGGGAAACTCGCCCTGCAGCGCTCTGTCGGCAACGCGGCCAAAATCCTTGGCCGCGACCCACTGCATCTTGAAGTCAGCCGGTGTCGGATAGGCCAGCTTCCCGTTTTTGAGCCCTGCAAGGGTCCAGGGTCCGAAAAGGTTTTCCATATAGGTGATCGGGGTCAGGCCCAGGAAAGAAAACCCGTCAGCGCGCAGCTGGCGAAGAACAACCGCGCCAGAGTCGGTTTCAGAGGTTTCATCCATGATCGGCCCGCCCGTGTTCCAGATGACGCGGGTGATGCCCGCCACCTTGGCCGCTTCAAGAGCGTTGAGGCCGTATGTGATGCCAAGCTCATCGGCCTCGCGGAACAAAGGCACAAGCAGAAAGATCGCGTCATAGCCCCGGCTGGCTGTCAAAAGGCTGTCCAGATCACCCATTTCTCCGATGGCGGTTTCAGCGCCTTGCGCCGCCCAAGCGGCGGCGTTTTCTTCGGTGCGGCATAAAACCCGGATGGTGTGTCCGGCTTTGATCAGCTCTTTTGTACCGGCGTTCATCTGAGCGCCATTTGCGCCGTAGACTAGGATTGTCTGTTTCATCGGGGAACCTCGTTTGAGTGGAAGTCGATCAGTTCGACAAATCGGGGTTGTAGGGGGAGCCCTCGTAAACCTGTCAGCGCAAGATGAGCGCAGCAGGGGCGAACTTCACGGTTGTCGGCGTCACCCGCAATAGACGGAGCGCAGAAGGGTGCTTCGCGACTTCATCTGCGTCGGAGATGACTTCGCCTGTTCCGGTGATATGGAGCAGATCGCCGGTTTCAAAGTTGATGAACATCAGCTCGGTCAGGGGATTAAGCAGGATGTTCCCCAGCGTGTTGAACATGTTGTTTCCGCGATAGTCAGGCATCGTCAGCCTGCCTTCATCATCGGCAGCAATGAACCCAGGCTGTCCGCCTCTGTGGTTCATGTCCGCGCCATCGTAGACGGCATCCGACCCACCGAAATAGACGCTGGCGATAAAAAAGGTGTCCGAGGCGGCAACCAGTGCCAAATCGCTGTCCGAAAGCTGTTGGCGGATTTGCGGCTCGGCAATCGCGGCCTCACCATAAGGGACAGTCAAATCGCGAATGCTGATGTATTTGGGGCAATTTCCGTAGCTTTGCGCCACGCGAATATCGATATGGGTGTCCGTTACGGCCGCGATGCGCCCGTGCATCCGGTTGCGGCGGCGATTGGACAAATCAATCCCAAGAACGCCCATGGCATTGCCGGCAGAAACTGTGCCAAGCACAGCACGCGTGTCGGATCTGGCAAGATCAATGCGAAGTGTCTTGTCATCCGGGGTGGAGAGGAAGCCCTGATGACCTGTCACGATAAAAGCGCGTGGCTGGCCGTCTTTGTCGGCGACGCTCAGGAAGACATACTCAAGCCCAGCAAAAAACTCCCGGTGCTGGTCTATGAGATGATCCCGCATCAGGCGGTCGCTCATCATCTCATTGCGCTCCAGCACTCCAAGTTCGTCCTGGAAGTGGACCTCGCCCTTGTGGAAATGCCGGGAAGTTTTGCTGGTCATGGCGAACGTCCTTTCAGGGTGCCTTAGTCAGAGATGACCGGCGGGCCGTAAGGGCAGTCGATCAGGTAGCCCCAGCCACCGTTTTCGAGCTTCTTGGCGACTTCGGTGGATTCCCCTTCGGCCATCACCGATCCGTCCGGCGCGACGACACTCCATTTGGCGCGCAGCATGGCGGTATCGCCGGTGATGACTTCGCTGATCACTTGGCTGTTGATCGTCGGGCGGATGTCCAGCATCTCCTTGAAGCCCTCGCGCACTCCCTCGATGCCGGTTTTTGGGGGCTGATCCGGCGGAAAGAACATCACGCATTCGGGGTGGAACATGGAGGCGATACCTTCGAGGTCGCCTTCCTGCAGGTAAGCGCTCACACAATGGGCGATGTCTCTGGGGCGCCTTGCGATATGTTGGGTTGTGACAGTCATAGGTTTGTCTCTGCTTTTCGGTGGTGTGAGTGGGGCAAGGGCTTAGAAGTCGAACGAACCAGCGGCGCGCACCTCTTCCGGTAGCCAGGTCTCGTGGATGTGCAGCCATTTGAGCGGCGGCCCCATGTCGATCATGGCGCTGGTGACGCGGGCATTGTTCGACGGGTGCGAGGTTGTGGCCCCGATCTGCCATTCGGTGTAATTCGCCAGAACCACGCGGTCGATCTGGCGGCGAATGGTGACGTCACGGATTTGGATTTTAAAATCCTTGTTCGTGCCGTAGCCGCGCTCGAACATGCCTTGCAGCCCGGCACCCCCGACCACATGCCCTTCTGGCGGGATGAACACCACGTCAGGATCGAACCGGGACAACAGCCTTGGCTCCAATTGATCGCGGTCGATTGTTCCGTTGAACCAAGCCACCAAGAATTCGTGGATATCAACGATCTCGTGGCGGACATCATCCAGAAGGGTGCTCATGTCGGCGTCCTCAAGCTGCGTCGCGGTGGTCGTTGTTGTCGACGTCGAGCACCAGCTTCCAGGAGCCGTCCGTATGGCGGCGATAGCACAGGGTCAGACGACCTTCGCCGCCGCCTTTCTCGCCGGATTCCTTACCGGAAAAGGCAACGGTGAAGCGGCCAACCATCATCGCCATGTCGCCATAGACCCGGATGTGTTCGATGTCGTAGGTGGATTTGAACCTGTTGGCGTCGATGCGCGGGCCGTATTTGTCGCGCACAGCCTGAATGCCAACGGTTGTTTGCTGGCGCTCGTTGCAGATCACAACCTCGGGGTCGCAGGTTGCAATCATGCGTTCCAGATCATCGCTGTCGAGACCTTCCAGCCATTCATTCACAGCGTGCTTTACATCATCGATATCGCTCATTCTTTTTCTCCTTGCGGGGTAAGTTCGGTGAACCATTGGCCGACGATCACGTCTTCGATCTCGGCCAGGAACGCTTGCGTTGCTGGCCGCTTTGAGAATTGCGCCGTAACTCGCTTGGCACTTTCAACGTCGGGATGCGCATCATAGTGTGAACGGGCTTCCGGTTTTGGGGCTTAACCAGAGCCTCGTTTCATGACATTATCCTTCATTGCGCGAAGTAAGGTCCGCTTGGGTTGGTTGCTTGCAACCGGGATGGATTTCCGCACTAAAGAGTCTTAACAGGTCGTTGTTGCGGACCCGGTCGTCAGATGTGAAACATGGTGCCCACTCCAAATGCGATTATCGCCGCAACCCCTCCGATGAGCGACGTTTCGATAGCCGAGCGCCACCACGGGCTGAGCGACCAGAAACTCTTGAACGCCCCGATCGCAAAGAAGGTCGCCATGGTTACCCAGGCCGATACTGCGAATGCGTCTGTCAGCCCGAGCATGAAAGGCAACAAGGGGATCATTCCCGCAACGAGAAAAGACAGGAATGTTGTTGTCGCCGATCGTAGCGGGCGAGGATCAACCCCGCCCAACCCGTATTCGCCCTCTAACATAAGCGCGATCCAATTATTCCGATCTTCGGTTATCGCATCCGTCGCTTGGTCGAGAACATGCCCTTTGAGCCCTTTGCGCGACAGGATTTCCCGCACTTCAAGCCGTTCACCTTCGGGGTAGTCCTGGATGTGGCGTTCTTCGATCTTGCGAATGCGCGCTATGTTATCCCTTTCAGCTTTCACGCCCGAGTAATTGGCAGCCGCCATGGAAAAGCCGTCGGCCAGCACATTTGCCAGCCCCAGAATCACGATGACATACGGGGATAGCCCCGCGCCTGTTACGCCCGCGACAATCGCAAACGTCGTAACGGCTCCGTCAATGGCGCCGTAAACCGCATCGCGAAGCACTCCCCGCCCCTGCGGATTGCCAATGCGAGCGGAAATCTCCACCGGGGTATGCCCGTGATCAGGTACCATCACACTTTCCTTTGGGTTCAAACTAGGACCTCGTCAGAACCGCGCCTTAAGCCAGATCAAGCTCCGCTCTGGACGGTGGGCCAGTTGTGATGTCTCATCCAAGCGCACTCTGCTACTAAAAGTGCAGCGCCACAGCTGTATGGCAGTCACCGTGAACTGGCGGAGTGGACGAGATGAGCCAAACATGGATCGACAGGTTCCAGGGCCTGCGCTTGCTGCCGGGCGATGTGCGCGACGACCTCATCAAGGGCAGCAAGGTTGTTTCGCTGCCCGCAGGCACGCAGGTGTTCGCACCCGGTCAGTCGGCGGACAATCTTTTGCTTTTGCTTGAGGGCACCGTGCGGGTGCAGCAGAAATCCGATACCGGGCGCGAGGTGTTCCTTTACCGGGTCCATGCCGGGGAAAGCTGTGTTCTGACGACCGCCTGCATGCTGGCCTTTGAGGAGTATTCAGCGGACGGTATTGCGGAAACCGACGTCACTGCCGTTGCGATCCCACGGAAGACGTTCGACGACCTTGCGGCCAAATCACCGGTTTTTCGCGAGTTTGTCTTCACCGCCTATTCCCGACGGATCACCGACCTTTTCACTTTGATCGATGACATTGTGTTCCAGCGGATGGACGTGCGGCTGGCCTCGCGGCTGCTGGAACTCGCCGGCACACAGGACGTCGTGCATGCCACGCATGCCATGTTGGGTAGCGAGCTTGGGACTGCGCGCGAGGTGATCTCGCGGACATTGGCCGAGTTTCATCGCCGGGGATGGGTCGAACAGTCGCGCGGAGAGGTGCATCTGACCGCTCGCGACGGGCTAGAGCGCCTTGTGCGATCCGCTGGAGGCGCTTTCTGATCCCGTCCTTATGCCGATAATGTGACCAAGTCACCAAAGTCTCGCTGCCGCGCATGCAACGGTCCTGTATGCGATTCTCAACGGAGTGAGACATGACCAACAACATGGGAAAACTTGATCGCGGCGTTCGCCTTGCCGCCGCCGCTTTGCTGATCTTTGCTGCCTTCGGAACCAAGGTCGCGGCGGCGGGCGTGCTGTTCTGGCTGCTGCTGGCTGTTGCGGCTATCTTCGCTGCCAGCGCACTTGTCGGAAACTGCCCGCTCTACAGCCTATTCGGCCTCAAGACCTGCCGGGATTGCTGATGATCGAAACAGCTTTCACGCCCTGGGCGTCGCTGTGGGGCGGGGTTTTGATTGGTTTCGCGGCAACTCTGCTTATGCTCACCGTTGGGCGGGTGATGGGGGCTACCGGCGTGCTGGCCGGGATGCTCTGGCCAAGCTCGGGGCAAGACTTCGCATGGCGCGCAGCGCTACTTGCCGGGATGGTGGCCGGTCCATTTGTGGCATTCGCCCTTACGGGCAAGATGCCCACCCTCGAGGTGCCTGTATCGCCGCTCCTGCTGGTGATCGGCGGACTGATTGTGGGTATGGGTGTCACCTTTGGGTCGGGCTGTACAAGCGGGCATGGGGTCTGCGGTATGGCGCGGCTCTCGTCTCGTTCGATTGTCGCCACGCTGACCTTCATGAGTACCACATTCGCCACCGTCTATCTGGTGCGCCATGTGATTGGAGGCTGAGCAGATGCGTCTGGCAATCGTATACCTAATCGGCGTGATCTTTGGCACGGGCATCGCCGTGTCCGGGATGGCCAACCCCGCAAAAGTGCTGAATTTCTTTGACATCGCGGGCGGCTGGGATCCGTCGCTGATCTTCGTCATGGGTGGAGCACTGATGACCGCCTTCCTGGGCTACAGGCTTGTTTTCGCCCGCGCGACGCCACTGCTCGACACGCGGTTCCGGCTGCCCAGTAAGCGTGACATCGACCTCAAGCTGATCGGCGGGTCCGCCCTGTTCGGGATCGGATGGGGGCTTGCAGGCTTCTGCCCGGGCGGCGCGCTGCCAGCGCTTGGGACGGGCCGGTGGGAGGTCTTTGCCTTCACCGGGGCACTGGTGGCCGGGATCATCCTCGCCAAGGCCCTGCAATCCGCTGTCGCAAAACGGACGCGCGCCGCGACCTGACATCAATAGGAGGAGAAAACCGAAATGACAGACTATCCCGTTTCCATGGAGACGCATCCGCAGGTGCAGGCGTTCTTCGACGAGGCGACGAATACCATCAGCTACATCGTCAAGGACCCCACATCAACGGCCTGCGCCATCATCGACAGCGTCATGGACATCGACTATGCCGCCGGCCGCATCACCTTTGATCACGCCGATGAGTTGATCCGCTGCATAAAGGATCAGGGCCTGACGCTGGAGTGGATCATCGAGACCCATGTCCACGCCGATCACCTCTCTGCCGCGCCCTATATCCAGCAGGAACTGGGCGGCAAGATCGGCGTCGGCTCGAAGATCACCGTGGTGCAGGACACGTTCGGCAAGGTCTTCAACGAGGGCACCGAGTTCCAGCGCGACGGGTCACAGTTCGACGCGCTGTTCGGGGATGGCGACACGTACAATATCGGCAATTTGCAGGCCTTTGCGATGTCTACGCCGGGCCACACGCCAGCTTGCATGGTGCATGTGATCGGCAATGCGTCCTTTGTGGGGGATACGCTTTTTATGCCCGATGGTGGCTCTGCGCGCGCAGATTTTCCCGGTGGAGATGCGGGCGTGCTCTATGACTCGATCCAGAAGGTGCTGTCCCTGCCCGATCAGATGCGGCTTTTCATGTGTCACGACTATGGCCCCAACGGACGGGACATCGCGTGGGAGACGACGGTTGCTGAGGAGAAGGCCCACAACATCCATGTCGGCGGCGGCAAGACGAAAGAGGAGTTCGTCAAGTACCGGACCGAACGCGACGCGCAGCTTTCCATGCCCAAGCTGATCATCCCGTCGCTGCAGGTGAACATGCGCGCCGGTGAAGTGCCAAAGGACCATGACGGGAACCCGATGCTGAAGGTGCCGGTCAACGGTCTGTAATTCTCTGGGAGGAGTAGAACTTCGAACCCAAAACGCTTTCGCCCCGATTTGCGGTCAGCGCTCAGATAAACGTCGAGGACGTGCCGATCATTGCAGAACAGGGCTACCGCGCCATCATCTGCAACCGGCCCGATGGCGAAGGGGCCGATCAGCCGGGGCTTGAGGAAATCGAGGTCGCCGCCAAAGCCGCCGGGATCGAAGTGCGTTACGTGCCGGTGCAGGGCGGCATGGTTCAGGATTAAGACGTGGCCAGTTTTGGTGCGGCGCTCGACGCCTTGCCCCACCCTTTGTTGGCCTATTGCCGTACCGGCACCCGGTCGGTCACGCTCTGGTCTTTCTGGGAAGCGCGAAAGCGCCCGATGCCAGAAATCCTCGCCGCGACCAAGGCGGCGGGCTATGACATGAATGGGGTCGCGCGCCGCTTAGCAAATGGCGGTCAGACCCCCACCGACACGGGCGACGCGCATTTCGAAGTGGTCATCGTTGGCGCGGGCGCGGGCGGCATTTCCGTTGCCGCATGCCTCAAGTCGCGCAAGCCGCAGCTGAACATCGCGGTGATCGATCCGGCAGATATTCACTACTACCAGCCGGGCTGGACCATGGTTGGCGGCGGCATCTTCGATGCCAAGACCACAGCCAAGACCATGGGCAGCCTGATCCCTCGCGGTGTGCATTGGATCAAATCAGCCGTCGCTGCATTTGAGCCTGAAAACAACGCCGTCATTCTCGATGGCTGCCGGGTCGTGAAATACGACCGGTTGATTGTCTGCCCAGGGCTAAAGCTGGATTGGGCCAAAGTTGAAGGGTTGGAAGAAACGCTGGGGCGCAACGGCGTTACATCGAACTATCGCTATGACCTCGCGCCTTATACCTGGGAACTGGTGCAGGAGATGAAATCGGGCCGCGCGCTGTTCACCCAGCCGCCCATGCCGATCAAATGCGCGGGTGCGCCGCAAAAGGCGATGTATCTTTCGGGTGACGCGTGGTTCCGCGGCGGCGTGCTGAAGGATATTGACATCCAGTTCATGAATGCCGGCGGCGCGCTCTTTGGCGTGAAAGACTATGTTCCTGCGTTGCAGGAATACGTCGACAAATACGGCGCGACGCTCAACTTCATCCACAACCTGGTGTCGGTCGATGGGCCAGCGAAAAAAGCCGTTTTCGACGTTTGCAAACTGGACGCCGAGCCAAGCCGCGTCGAGGCCGAATTTGACATGATGCATGTCTGCCCGCCTCAGACGGCCCCTGACTTCATCCGGGTCTCGCCACTTGCGGACGCGGCGGGCTGGGTCGATGTGGATCAATCCACCCTGCGCCACCAAAGCTACGATAATATCTGGAGCCTCGGCGACGTCATGAACGCCCCCAATGCCAAGACCGCCGCTGCGGCGCGAAAGCAAGCCCCGACAGTCGCAGACAACATTGTTGCGGACATTGCCGGGGGGTCCGCTGTTGCGCAATATAATTGCTATGGCTCCTGCCCGCTGACGGTCGAGCGCGGCAAGATCGTGCTGGCCGAGTTCGGCTATGGCGGGGCTCTCAAACCAAGCTTTCCGCGTTTCCTGCTGGACGGCACCAGACCGAGCCGCGCGGCGTGGTTTCTGAAGGAAACGCTTCTGCCGCCGATCTACTGGAAGGCCATGCTGCGGGGCAAGGAGTGGATGGCCAAACCCGAGAGACTGAAGGTCGCAGCCGGGCGCTAGCCGTGGGGCCGGTGGCGGAGCTCTCGCTCCTGACGGCTTCTGCCAATGGCGAGATCGCCGAGCGGGGAACTGCGGGCGATACAGTGGCTGCCCTGACGCTTGCCTTTCTTTAGGGCGGGTTCCTGTTGTTGATTGGGGTGCTGCGGCTCGGTTTTCTGGCGAATGTCCTCAGCCATCCGGTGCTTACGAGTTTCATCACGGCCTCGGGCATCCTGATCGCAACCAGCCAGTTCAAGCATATTCTGGGGGTTGAGGCGCATGGGCATAACTCCGGCAGTGACATCACCGCATGGCTCACGCGGTACGGTATCCGAGCATCAGTATCGAAGCATCGGAATGGCAGGCACTGAACGAAGGAACACGTCGCAACGATAGGTGCGGGTCTGGTCGTGGCTGGGACTGGCGGATACGCGCATGCGAGACGCATCTTTGATGGCACGATGCAAGCACGATAGCGCAAATGGGTTTGTCGTCCTTCGTTCGCCATAACAATTTGTGACCGTGTAGAAATTCACGCTGGCCACTAAGATAGGTGCACGTAGTCGCCTGGTGCCGCAGGCAATTGTTTGGCGCCCCTGCGCTTTCCTCCCATGGGTGGTGGCGCGACCTCTTCGGTCGAATGGGACTTGAGCCAGTGCACCATTGCAGGCCACCAGGATCCTTCCGTCACATGACTGGTCGCAAGCCAGTCGTCAGGCGAGGTATAAAGCGCGTCTGCGGGTCTGTGACCCAGCCGGTAGTGACGACCCTTGTGTCCGGGCTCGCTGAGAATGCCACCATTATGGCCGCCATTGGTGAGCACGAAGGTCAGGTCTCCATCCGTAAACAGCCTGATCTTGTAGACTGAGCGCCAGGGGGCGATATGGTCGCTCTCTGTGCCCAGCACGAAAAGAGGTACACGGATATCCTTCAGCGCAACCACGCGACCTTCGACGGCGAAACGGCCCGCACTTAGGCGATTTTCCAGAAACAGGCCCCGCAGATATTCCGAATGCATACGCGCGGGCATCCGCGTCGTATCATTGTTCCAGACTGTTAGATCCGTGGGCAGGTCCTCTTCGCTCAGGAAATAGCGGCGCACGGCACGAGCATAGATAAGATCCTCGGCACGGATGGTGGTGAACGTGCGCGTCATCTGGGGCCGGTCAAGGCACCCCTGCAACCACATCAGATCCTCAACAAACGAGACCTGACTCTCATCGATAAAGAGCAGGAGTTCACCCGCTTCGGTGAAATCGACCTGGGCCGCCATGAGCGTAACGCTGGCCAGCCGATCATCCCCATCGCGCTGCATCACCGCAGCCGCAATCGCCAGAAGCGTTCCACCCAGACAATAACCGTTGGCGTGAATCTTCTGGCCCGGCACGATCTTCTCCACGGCATCAATCGCAGCCATGATCCCCTGCAGGCGATAGTCTTCGAGGCTGAGGTCGGACTGGTCTCGCCCTGGGTTTATCCACGAGATCATGAAGACAGTGAAGCCCTGGTCTACCAGGTAGCGCACCATCGAGTTCTCCTGCGAGAGGTCGAGCACATAATATTTCATGATCCATGCGGGCACAAAAAGGATCGGCTCGGCCTGCACTTTGTCGGTCGTGGGCGTGTATTGGATGAGCTCAAAAAGCGCATTGCGAAAAGCCACCTTGCCCGGTGTCGCGGCGAGATCCTTGCCGACCTCGCGGTCAACAGGAGCAGGCTCTTGCTGCTGTGTCGCGGTGCGCGCGAGGTCTTCCAGAAAATGCGTGCCACCTTCGACTAGATTGCGACCGCCTGTCTGCAGGGTTCGCTTGATAATCTCGGGGTTCGACCAGGGGAAATTCGAGGGAGAAATGAGATCGAGTGCCTGGCGAACCTGAAACTGAGCACGTTCGGCATCGCGCGGCGCGATACCGGGCATCTCTTCGGTCGCGGCCTGCCACCAATCCTGCGTGCTCAAGAACGCCTGTTGCCAAGCGGCGAATGGAGTTTTCCGCCACTCATCAGCGGCAAACCGGTGGTCCTGGGCACGTGGATGGAACGGTGGCTCGGGGGATTTCCCCATTGCAAGGTCGGTCGCGTGAGCCCAGAGCTTGGAGGCGTTGCGGGTCGCACGTTCCACAAGCTCAAGCTGACGCCCCGGCGAGCGGCTCAGGTGGACCGCCCAATCCATCCAGGTCGCCATGATCGAATGCGGAGAAACCCCAGCGGTGGCCCGAGCCAGCGAAGCACGCATGGCGCGGTCGACCTTGTCATAGGGGTGATCCCGCGCTTCGGATTCGGGAACCTTATCTACCGCTTGACGATCACCCGCCGCCTGACCCCGAGGTAATTCAGTCATTTTGGTTCTCCGTTTTTGGCAAGCTGCTCTGAAGCACATGCATTCAGCCTGGCAATTGCTTTGCCGCGACACGTTGATGTGCGGATGTTACAGCTTCATAACCACGCGCCCCTGGATGTTGCCCTGCTCCATGCGCGCGAAGATGTCGTTGATATTGTCCAGCTCGTCCCACTGGAAATGCGAGGCAACCTGACCTTCAGCTGCGAAGGCAAGCGCTTCGGTCAGATCGTTGCGCGTCCCGACGATGGAACCACGAATGGTCTTACGCATCAGCACGACGTCGAAGATCGGTAGTTCGAACTCACCGGGCGGCAGACCCACCAGACTCATCGTGCCGCCGCGCGCCAACATACCGACCGATTGGGCAAAGCTCCGGTTGGAAACAGCGGTGACGAGCACGCCTTCAACGCCGCCGCCTGCCTGCAGTTCTTTCTCAGGATCGGTCTTGGCGGCGTTGACCGTTATGTCTGCACCCAACTCCTTGGCCAGTGCAAGCTTATCGTCCGCCACGTCCACGGCCACCACGTGAAATCCCATCGCCTTGCCATATTGCACCGCCAGATGACCAAGTCCGCCGACACCAACGATGGCCACCGTCTGGCCGGGTTTGGCTTCGGTTTCTTTGAGGCCCTTATAAACCGTAACACCAGCACACAGGATCGGTGCAGCCGGGCCAAACTCCAACCTGTTGGGCAGATGCCCCAGATAGCCAGGGTCGGCCAGCACATATTCGGCAAAGCCGCCGTTGACGCCATACCCGGTGTTCGACTGGTCCGGGCAAAGCGTTTCCCAACCACCGACACAATGGCGGCAGTGCCCGCATGCGGAATGAAGCCAGGGAACGCCCACCCGGTCTCCCTCTTTCACGCCAGAAACGCCCGCGCCGACCTCAGCAATGATCCCCACGCCTTCATGGCCCGGAATGAAAGGCGCAGACGGCTTGACAGGCCAGTCCCCTCGTGCGGCATGCAGATCGGTATGGCACACACCGCAGGCCTCGACGTTCACAACAACCTGACCCGGTCCGGCAACGGGCTTTTCCACCTCACGAATCTCAAGCGGCGCACCGAGCTTGGGAACGACGGCTGCTTTCATCATCTCACTCGCCATGAGCGACCCTCCTGAAATGAGCGAATGCTACAGCGGGAGTGTGACACCAAACGCGCCCATGCGATCTGACAGAGGTCAAATACCGATCGCACTTGAACGTAGGTTTGCCGGATAACAACATAATCGAGCAGGATCACCGGTTCATCAGACGACTCACGAGACCAATGCTCGGTTTCAAAAGCTTCGTCCCAGCTGTAGCGACACTTGCGGGGATCGAGACCGCAAACATGATCCGCAAGGTCCAACTGGGACCTTCGACAAGCGGATTCCGTCAATTTGCAGACCTCGCAGGTTAAATCCACCCACTCAATGCGGTAGCTTTGAAACACACCAAAACTTGCGACAAAACCACGAGAAGGCGTTGCGACGTCCGATTCCCCATCTTTGAAGTGCACCCCAGTCGCTGCTTGCCGCCAGTCTAATGCTGGAGTGGGGTTAAGCCTACCCATGCTACGAAATCGCGGCCTCGTCTAAATGTCGAAGGTGGTGGTGCAAAAGCAGCATAAGATTGCAACAGAGCCGGATCTAGTTGAACAAACACAAAGCAACGGTAAGAAAGACACGCCCTTTCACAGATTGTGCGAAAGGGCGTATTTTTTGGCTTTGGCCGCTAAAGTTTATAGGAAGTCTACGGCGTCGGGCATAGCGGGTGTCTCAAAGTTCAAAACGTTCTCCGCAATCCCGGCGGCCCCGTCAACGAGATCGCCGACGATGGGCAGGCTCGAACCTGCTTGAACAAGGTTCAGCATCCAGTCTTCGAAAGCCTCGGCGAAGGCGATGTCGGTGGCGCTTTTGTCCGTGGCACTCCCGAGATATGCGCCGAAGTCAACTTGGCCCAATGTCAGGTCGCTGATCTTGAATTCGAAGCTGTCGACTGCATCGATGCCGGTCTGGCCAGTACGGTCTGCCCAGGTTGCGGTGAAAAGGCCGTCTTGAAAGGCCTTATCAAGATCAATCTCTTGGACGCCGTCTTGGCCGACGATGCGCAGGGTTTCGACGCGGGTGTCGTCCTCGTGCATGTTCTTGATGCGCACTTCGCCACCGCCGCTCTCGATCACCAGATCCTTGCCACCTTCGACGAAGAACCGAAGATCGCTGCCGTCAAGCGCGCCAGCCTCGCGCAATTCCAGTACATCATTGTCGCCGCCGCCGCCGCCAGAGATGGCGTCAAGCTTGTCGCTGGCGAATTCGATGAAGTCGCCCAGTTCGCGCGCCGCATCCAGCCCGGCTTCGTCCACATCCATATTGCCGGTCGAGCCGAAGGTGTAGAGATAGGTGTCATTGCCCTGGCCGCCGACCACATCGCCACCCGCATCGGAAACGGAGAGGAAGTCGTTGCCCACACCTCCGAAGAACTGGGTGCTGTCATAATCCAGCAATGAGCTGATAGTGGTGTGGATATCTGCGACCGCGTCTTTCGCATCGTGGACCAGTTCGCCAACTGCATCGGTCAGCTTGTTCAGCGGGTTCAGCGCGTCGAGCGTCTCTTTTAGCTCATCAACCTTGACGGTCACGCCACTCAACGCATTGCCGAAAGCGGTGTCGAAAGGGCTTTCCACCGGAGTATCCCCGCCATCGTTATCGGGCTTCAGCATGTCCCATACCAGATCGGTGAACGTACTAGTGTCCATCATCCAGTCCACGCCGTCCTGGCCGAACGAAAAGTTCGCCTTGTCACCGGTCATCAGCATCAGATCACTGCCGGTGCCGCCGAAGGAGAAGTTGTAGGACCCGCCACCAAAGAAGATGTCGCTATCCGCGCCACCCATCTGGAAGCCCAGATCGCCACCGGTCGAAAACACATCCGCGCCGTCACCGCCGAACTGAAGGTTGAGCGATGGGGCGTTGTCCATCAGCTTTTCCTTAAGGGATTGTTTTTTGTACGCCTCATCCGAATTGGACGTATCCTGATCCGTTGTGGCGTCTTTGCTTTCGTCTTTTTTCGCATCCTCAATCTTTTCCTTCAGGTGATCTGCGATCGCCTTGAACGGGTCGGCTTCGCCATCGCCACCGCGGCTGACCATAAAGTCGCTGCCGCTACCGCCCATCTGCAATTGGATGCCTGCGTCCTTGCCGCGTTCCATGGCAAACATGATGTCTGTGTCGTCTCCACCCTCCTGGATGTTGACGCGCCCGATGCCGACCATCAGGTCCGTGCCCGCTCCGCCAAACTGTGCGGTGGCCGTGCCGCCGCCAACCATCAGGTCTGCGCCGTCTCCGCCAACCTGCAGGTTGCCTTTGCCCGCTCCGATGGTGATGTCGGTCTCGGACCCGCCGATCTGGATATTTGCTTCGCCGCCTGCCAGCATGATGTTGAAACCATCTGTGCCGGTCGAGTTGGCGTATTCAGCCAGCTTGTCTGCGGCCTTTTCCAGATCGAAGGCGCCCAGGTTCACGTCTTTGGGGATCGTCGACCAGATCTCGCCACCGAATTGCAGGTTGCCCTTGCCCGCACCAATCAGCCAGTCGCTGCCGGTGCCGCCGATCTGGATATTGGCCGCTCCGCCGCCGATCAGCAAATCGGCATCATTGCCACCATATTGGATGTTGGCACCACCTGCGCCCACGGCAAGATCATCTCCATCACCGCCGAACTGGACATTGGTGCTGCCTATGGCAAAGAGCTTGTCCTCGCCCGTGCCGCCGACCTGAACGTTGGTATTGCCAGCGGCCAGCAACATGTCATTGCCCGCGTCGCCGAACTGCAGGTTGAGGTTGCCGACACCGATCACGGCATCGTCGCCATTGCCGCCTGACTGCCAGTTGGCGTTGCTGACGGCGACCATCGTGTCGTCTCCGTCCTGTCCGCTCTGGGTCGTGGCGACCACCGCGCTAGCGACCATCTTGTCGTCGCCGGTGCCGCCGAACATGACGTTGACGCCGCCCGCGCTGATCATCGTGTCGTTGCCCGCATCGCCGAAGACCGTGTTGACGCCACCCACGGCTTTCATAACGTCATTGCCGTCATCGCCATGCAGTACATTGGCGCCGCCGATGCCGGTGATCGCATCATTGCCTGTTCCGCCATGCACCTTGTTGACTGCACCGATGGCTTCGATCGTGTCGTCGCCGCTGTCGCCATACATCTCGTTATAGGCGCCGATGCCCTTCAGAACGTCGTTGCCGGACCCGCCATTCATCTTGTTCCACAAGCCGCGGCCTTCCATATGGTCGTTGCCCGAACCGCCGGTCATGTAGTTTTTGGCGCCATAGCCATAGAGCGCGTCATTATGGGCGCCGCCATCCATCTTGTTGTAGCCGCCATAGCCCTTGAGCGTGTCATTGTGGTTGCCGCCATACATGTTGTTGACCGCGCCATAGCCATAAAGCTTGTCATAGTGATCGCCGCCATACATGTCGTTCTTGGCGCCGTAGCCCTTGATCGTATCGTTGCTGGTGCCGCCGTTCATGTAGTTGTAGGCGCCCTTGCCTTCCAAGTAGTCATGGCCGGATCCGCCATAGACGTAATTCTTGATGCCAAGGCCGTAGACTTTGTCATTGCCCGAACCACCGTCAAGACGGTTATACGCGCCATAGCCGTAGACCTTGTCATGGCCTGAGTCGCCATAGAGGTAGTTCTTAGCGCCCCAACCCTTGACGGTATCGTTCCCCGACCCGCCATACAGCTTGTTATAGCCGCCATAGCCATAAACCAGGTCGTTGCCCGATCCGCCTTTGAGATAGCTCTTGGCGGCATAACCATACATCTTGTCATTGCCGCTGCCTGCGTCCTTGGAAACGCTGATGCCATAAAGCTTGTAGGTCTGATGCGGTGATTTCTTTGAGCTACCCATGGGAAAATTCCTTTCGATATGAGTTGGGAAAATCTGAAGTTATGCGGCGACTGCCGCGCTCTGGGCCCAGTTTCCGTGGGCATCTTGGCCCGGGAACTGAACGATCTTTTTGAGTTGCCCGTCGGCGCTGCGGCGAGCGGCCCGGAATGCGACACCCGGGAAAACAGTGCGGGTCAAGTCGCGCGCCATCCTGAAGCCGTTGCCCAGCGGCGCGACAAAGTCCATGACCACGGGGCAGTGTCCAGTATTCCACTCCCCCGGTAGCAGGCATCGCCCTTCGTCCAAAACGGCGGCTTCGGTGCCCGCGTCGAGATAGGCCCATGTCGCCAACCCGACCGGCATTTCACCCGAGCGCCAGACCCGAAGCTGACCCAGGGCCAATGGCGGCAGTATCAGTTGGCTGAACTCGGCTAGGTCGCGGTCGCGATAAAGCTCGCATTGGCTCATCAATGCCAGCGCTTCGCCGAGGATGGTGAATTCTGAAGCAGTGAATTTCATAGTCAAACCTTTCATGTGCTGGCCGAGCGAAGTTGTTTGGAGAGAACGCCTCGATGCCCTGATCGTGCATCAGCAGCGGCGATTTGAATGGAATGGTCTGCCCGTCAGGCTGGGTCATCTGAATTGCAGATTGCCCCGTCGGAATCTGGTTAATTGCGGTAGATTTGGCGAAACGTCCCAGAGGATTTAACCCCCGGCCATGGCTGAGAAGTTCTACCCAAAGCTTGCAATGTCTAACCCAGCGCCGCTAACCTGTCTGGGGGAACAGTGCGCCAACACACGGCTGAAAATTGTCAGGAGATCTTATTTGGCCGATGAGGCGGAAAAGACAGAGGAACTGCTGCCGCCGCAGTTGGTGAACACGCTCCAGGCCGTATTGCTCGCAGAGTCGCGGTTCCTGTTCCGCTTGCGCGAAAGAACCGCAGAGATGTGCAAGGTCAAAGAAGACGTCGTCGCCATCCAACGAGAGCTGAACCATGAAAACGTCGTTCACGTTGCGCGCTTTTTCTTCCTTTTGAAGGCACTGGATTGTTCCAGCCCGGCAGCAATTGAAGCTTTAATTGAGGCTCACAATCTGAAGGTCAAGCGCCTGCTTGATGCCGAAGACTTTCGGTTTCGGACACGCAAGGAGCTGCAGAAGTCGGTCTTCAAAGATGCCCAGCAATATGTCTGCGTGAAAACGGTCAAGGAAAAGGGCAGGGCAGTTCTTGCAAAGACAGAGATAGCCGCTCTGCTCTTTGATCACATGAGCCGCGACAGTGCTGTCAAAACGATTGACCTGCTGGTGCGGGCGGGCCTTCTAATCGAGGAGGATTCCGATCCTCTGTCAGGCTCAAACCGAAAACTAATCAAAACAGACGGGATTCTTGAGGATACAGTGGCGAGTTATCTGTCCGATATCGGAAACTTAGCTATAAAATTAAATGGGGGTAAATCTTGAAGTTCGTTGTATTTGCATCTCTGGTCGTTTGCCTTTTCCAGTTACCCGCTTTTGCGCAAAGCTCTGGGATATTCGGCCTAGGCAACAGTGAATTGGCGTGCCGTTTCGTCGAGGAGGCGGAAATCATAGCAAATGTTGCGGATTACGAGCGCTACTCCTATGCGTGCGGCACAAGAAGTGTCAGAAAATTCGATGAGATGCAATTGCTTCAGGATGCTTACCGGGCTGACCCGGAAGCGACTCTGGATCTGATCGAAAGGATTTTGAAAGCCGGGAAGTCCAACTAGGCAGAAGAGTTGCGTTGCAGGTTTTCAGGGTGTTGTCACGTTGATATCCGGCCGACCGGGGAATGCTGATGGTCGGAATACAAGCGGCTCGAGTGGCGGCATCCAGATGTCAAATGTTTCGAGGCGGTGATATCGGATCGTGTTGCACGGATGGTTTCATCAGCATAGCCAGTTGCTTGATCTAACGACGAGATGGCGAGATGCCTTTCAAGCACAACGCGGCGCGGCGAGATAAGTTTGAGAAGTCCAAGTACCGGGTTACGAATTGTCCTGAGTACAACGAGGCGCTTCGCCAGCGTGGTGATGTTACGGTCTGGTTAAGCGAGGATGCGGTATCCGGATGGTGCGCCCCAAGGTCAGGGAAACGTGGTGGTCAGAGGCAATAATCTGATCTGGCGATTGAGACCTGCCTGACCCTACGCGCCCTCTTCGGCCTGCCGCTTCGGCAAACGCAAGGGTTTGTACGAAGCTTACTACGGCTCATGCAGATCGACATTCCGGTTCCGGATTTTTCACGTTCTGCCGACGCGCACAATTGCTTCGGGTCGCACCGAATGGGCCGGATATTGCTTAAATTTCATACCCGGCCGTTTCATACAGCTGCACCTCTTGACCGACGCTCCAAAATGAGAGGTCGGGAACTGGGGCGGTTGACCAAGATGTTGAGGGTAGTGAGGGCTGCTTCGAGTGACCAAGCTCTTGATACGGAGCAGATACTCAACCAAGCGGTACTCGACCGGCGTCCGCGAGGTGACTCTACTGTTATAGCGGTTTCTTTCCCGTTGATGACCTATCGAAACATGTTTCCTCTCTCAGAATGTTCCGTCGGCTCATCCAGATCCAGCATCGTTGGGTCGATCATGCGCTTGTTCGCGCTCATCTTGACAGAATTCTGCATGGCTGCGCTTCGCCGGAGGAGTCGCCGGAAACGCGCTTCGTCGAGCACAAGCAGTGTCGAGGGTGCCAGCGCCCGCACGTTTATGCGACGGGGTCGTTTCAACAGCATGGCCAACTGTCCAAACATTTCGCCACGTCCTAACCGATTGGTATGTCTGCCGAATTCCACTTCGACTGCCCCGGAAGCGATGAAGAATACACTTCGGGCGAACTCATTTTTGGAAATGATGGTATCACCTGCATTGGCATAATGAGTACGCAGCGCTCTGCTGAGTCTTCGCAGTGACGCTTTGTCGAGATCAGAGAACAGCGGAAACTGCCTGACCAGATCCCGCCCTTTGAGCGCAATGTCCAGATTCGGACGCCCTTCAGATAAGGCACGTCGTTCCGCCACTTCCTGCATCAATACTGAATAGAGCTCTTCCCCCACGATGCCGTCCTCACGCATGACCGCGTATTCACGTTCTTCCAGTCGCAGCGCCGTCCGCCGGATGAACCGCCGCTCCAGCCTTTCGGCATAGCCTGGATATTGCAGCCGCAAACCTTCGAGCGCTGACTCAACCGCCTCGGATCGACGTGCCAGCAGATCATCCAGCAGTTCTGCAACCCGGCGCCCGTGAATCCGACGTATGCGGCCTCGGACGAAGCCGTCGAGATCCCGCAGGATCAGCCGTTGCATGAGCAATCTTTCAAACCGGTCCGTTGTAATACGCGTGAGTGGAAATGAGATGCGAAGTCGGTTGTGCAGAAACACTGCGACCCGGAAAGACCTACCGTAGACCACGGACCGATTTGACGCGCGCTGATAACCGATCCGGCCTCCGGTCCGAGCGCCTTCAATGAGCCGATCCGCATCGGACAGGATCTTCTCGCTCAGAACCGATGACACGGTGCGTTCGCGCATACGGGCCAATACGGAATCCCGCTCGGCACCGGCCAGTGCAATAAGGCCAAGCGTGATCCGGTCACGATCAAGGATCTGCGCGCTGTCTTCGGCGGCCTTCACAGCGTCGTCGAGGCGTTCACTAAACTGTTTGGCTTCGTTCCTGACAATATCATGCGTCAAATTGTAGTTTTCTGCGGTGCGGGACACGTCTTCGCGAACTGATTGCAAGGCGACCGCGACCACCTGGCGTGAGAGTGCCGTATCAAGCGGAGAGAGCCTGTCGAGCCCCAGTTTTGCGATCACCGAGCGCAAGGTTGTCCCCTGAACAATCAGCGTAAACAGCGTAAAGCCAGTGGCCAGGATACCGACCAGACGCTTGGTTTCGAGCGGGATATGCGTGCTTTCTGTGACTGCCAGCGCCAGCGCCAACGTCACTGCACCCCGCAGCCCACCCCATAGTATTGCGGTGCGATAGCGGCGTTCAACGGTTGGTGACAGTCCAAGTGCCGTGAGCAATGGCAGCAATCCGAACAGAACCGCCGCCCGCGCGAATGTTGCGGCAAGAACCACTACAACCAACAGGCCAAAGTCAGACGGTCGCACTCCTTCTAACAATCTCGGTATCAGCAATGCTGCAAGAATAAAGATCAACGCACCGGCCCAATGCGCCAGAAGATCCCATACTTCTTGCAGATTTGTCCAAGCGACCGGCGACAAACGACCCGGGCCTGTGAGGTTGAGCGTAAGGCCTGCGACGACCACCGCGATGACACCAGACGCCCCGACGCTTTGTTCTGCAACGATATAGGCGAGATATGGCAGTGCGATAGATATTGAAATCTGTGCCATGTCCCAGCGGTCTACGAACGCCATCAGCCAAACCGCCATGCGCGCCATGAGCCAACCGGTCAGCGCACCGCCTGCGATCAACAGCGGAAATTGCCCCAGGGCTTCACTGAGTAACGGATCAGGCCGCCCGAGCATGACAAAGCTTATGAATAGCCCAAAAAGAGCGATCGCAGCAGCATCGTTCAGAAGGCTTTCGCCCTCAACTATTCTCGACAGCCTGCGCGGTGCGGAGATTGATCGGAAAATGCTGACAACCGCCGAGGGATCAGTTGTCGACACAATAGCACCGATCAACAAGCAGGCGGCCAGCGGCAGCGTACTGACCCAACTGAGCGCATAGCCAATGGAGAGTGTCGCCACGATCACGGCCACAACGGCCATCATCAGGATGGGCATCCAGTCGTCCATCATCCTGCGCAGGTTCATGCCGAGTGTCGCCTGAAAGAGTAATGTTGGCAGGAAAACATAGAGGAAGACATTGGACCGGATCGGCAGATCGATGATCGCCTGCGCCCCCGGGTTCAGCGCATCCGTCAGGTCGGTGTTGAACAAGAATGTCGCGCCCAGCCCAATCACTATCCCCAGAACAGCGAGGATAACGCTGAAAGGCAAACGCAATCGCGCAGCCAGTGGCTCTGCCACGCCGATAACAACAAAAAGAGAAGTGATGATGGTCGTAGTGACGACAATATCCATCAATATGTACTACCTGAGAACTCGAACCAATGGAATCCAGCCTTCAAGTCGGCTCGACCACGAGGGATCGATGTGTGAACTTACTCTCGTCCAGACTGTGCAATTGCATCGAATGTGAGAAATGATGGGCCGCTCGGCGACACCTGCACTGTGAGTGAGCGACCGGCTCTGGGCCGCTCGCATCAGCGTTCTTGCGACCGCAGATTGCCTTCGACGTAGGTAGGTTTTCTGGGTCATGACCTTTAGACATTCTTATCTACGGTAAATCGGTTGGCGCTCGGCGAAGAAAATGTGTTTTTGCAGGCGCGAACGAACCGCTTAACCAACGCTCGCGGTCTTGCCTTGTCGTAGCCGATTGAAAGCGTCAGCGAACGGAGGTCACCAAGGATCGGGCGAGCAACAACAGTGTCACCAGCGTAGGTTTTTGCCGTGTCTGGACGCATGTTCAAAACCGCAAGGCCTAACCCCGCACCGACAAGGGCGCGGAGCATCTCGGTCGAGTTGGCATAGGCGGCGATTTTGGCCACAGGCTCTGCAGCTTCAAGGAGGGCGCGGTAGTAGGGTCCGGCCACCGGTCGATCGAGCACCACGAGCGGCTCGGCGGCAATGTCGTTGAGTGTTACCATACTTTGGCTTGCCAGTGGGTGACCCTCCGGCATCAGGCAATATGGAGGGACCTCGATCAAGGTATCAAAGCCTAGCGATGGCGACACGTCTTCGCTTACAAAGAGGATCACGTCAAAGCGTCCGTCAAGAAGCCCGGCTTGAGCCTGGTCATTGTCACATTCAGCAAGATGTAAGGTCACTTGCGACGGATCGGGCACGAAGTCTTGCAGGATAGCCGGCAGGAAGGCGGGGGCCACGGGCGCGTAATATCCTATCCGAAGCACACCACCCAGCGACTGCCCCAACTCTGCCGTCTCGGATAGAAGAGCGCGATGTTCCTCAAGCAATCTTTCGCACTTGCGTGCCACGTCCTGCCCGCTCGCGGTGGGCTGAATGCCGCGGGCCCTCTGCCGTGTCACAAGAGTCAATCCAAATGCCTCCTCCATCTGGTCGATGGCCGCTCCCACGGCGGAGGCGGCGATGTTCAGCTCAGTTGCCGCACTGGTAATGTTGCCGTGCTTCAAGGCCGTGGTGAAGTAGGTCATGGCTCTGAGGGAGGGTGTCACGGCTTTCCCCGAAAAATCAGATCAATTTATACGATTAATACTGTTTTTTAAAGATTTCTGGAAGTGGCAAGCTCGTTCTGATTTTCGCACGAGAAGGGGGATTCGATGTCTGACGCACCATTGAAAGGATGGCATCATACGCCGAACGTGCCGCTAAAGGTGTCTCCCTTCTTTCAATGGCCCCTGCGCCCGGTGGCGATGCTGCGCTGGGTTTGGAACAGCTGGTTCCTGATTACAGAACGACTGATCATCGTGGGCATCGCTTTTATATCCGTGGCCTTCTTCCAACCGCAATTGGCTGCAACGCAGACCCTTGCCTTCGGCTGGATCGTCGAGATTTGGCTCCGTAATATCGTGCTTATGTGCCTCGTCGCCGGTGGGCTGCACCTATATTTCTACACCTACACCAAACAGGGCCAACGGCTGAAATACGACCCGCGCCCGCTAATGAAGAACGGGCGGCAATTCACGCTTGGAGGACAGATCCGCGACAATATGTTCTGGACGCTGGCCAGCGGTGTCACCGTCTGGACGGCGTATGAGGTGCTTCTGTTCTGGGCGATGGCGAACGGCTATGCGCCGGTGTTAACCTGGGCGGACAGCCCCGTTTGGTTCATTGCGCTGTTCCTGCTGATCCCGGTGTGGGAGAGCTTCTATTTCTATTGGATCCACCGGATGCTGCACATTCCGTTTCTCTACAAGCATGTACACGCGCTCCATCACCGGAACATTAATGTCGGCCCGTGGTCTGGCATGTCTATGCATCCGATCGAGCACATCATTTTCCTTGGCAGCGTGCTGATCCATTTCGTCGTACCAGCAAACCCGGTGCATATCCTGTTTCATCTTCAGTACTACGCTCTGACGGCAGCCACCACCCATACGGGGTTCGAGGGTCTTTTGGTGAAGGATCAGAACCGACTGAAATTAGGCACGTTTCACCACCAAATGCACCACCGGTACTTCGAGTGTAACTACGGCTCGCTCGAATTGCCGTGGGACAAGCTGTTCGGATCGTTCCATGATGGCACGCAGGTGTCAGATGCGAAAATCAGAGAACGTCGTAAGAAGCTCACCAACGGGACAAAGTGATGGGCGGTTTGCCGTAGCTGATGCTGAAATAGCCTCAGTTTATGCGGACATCTGTCTAATCAATCCGAGCAGCAGGTTTGACCGCCTGCTAGCAACTGTATTTCTCAGGCGACTTGACGGGCCCAGTTTCTGCGTT
>NZ_JAVAMO010000018.1 GCF_030758345.1 Ruegeria discodermiae | reverse complement strand
TTGCTACGATGGGGGGCGTTCATGTCAATAATCCTCACGAGGGTCAGCCAGTCCAGCCCAGCCCGGCAGAGATGGCATTCATGGATTGAAGGAGCGGCACTGCATCAGCGCCGGTTCGGGTTTTGTCACGGGATTGGCGCAACAGATCGACCTGAAGCGTGTGAATGCGGCCCAATTCGGCCCGTTTGCGTTCAAAGCGCTCGCGCAATCGCGGAAACCGATCTCCGATCGCCTGCCCGCCGGTCAGAAACTTCACCGCGTCGCAGGCATTGGCATACTCGGCCCTGATCGCCCCGAAGATGCGCTGGCGGGTCTCGGGGTCGCGGACCAGCTGGGCATATTGCGCGGCCACCGCCATGTCGGTTTGATACAGGGATTTCTCTATCTCATCGACGGCAAGCCGGAACAGCCGGGACTGCCGGAAGAGATCTTGCAGCACCTCATCGCCGCGCGCGCCCCGAAAGCGGCGGAAACTGCGCATCGCCGCGCCGAACCCGTACCAGCCGGTGATTAGATGGCGGTTCTGAGACCAGGCGAACACCCATGGAATGGCGCGCAGATCGTCCAGGCTGGCGGCACCAAATCGACGGGCCGGGCGGGAGCCGATTTTCAGGCGGGCCAGTTCCTCGACCGGGCTTGCGTCTTGGAAGTAGTCCAGAAACCCGGGCATTTCGAGCAGGCACACATAGGTTGTTTGCGACAACTCGGATAAGGCGTCCAACGCGTCATCAAACTCTGGCCGGACCTTGGTTTTAGTCTGGTTGGCTGTGTGGCGCAGGGTGCAGGACAACAGCAGCTCAAGATGCGCCGCAGCCGTGCCCCGGTTGGCATATTTGGCCGAGACGACCTCGCCCTGTTCGGTCAGGCGCAACTGCCCCGAGATCGTTCCATTGGGCTGTGCGGCGATGGCGCGACCGGTGGGGGCGCCGCCCCGGCTGACCGACCCGCCGCGGCCGTGAAAAAATGCAGCGCGAAAACCTTGTGATGCCAATGCTGAGACAATTCGGCGCTGCGCGCGATCCAGCTCCCAGGTCGAGCAGAAAAACCCGCCATCCTTGCCGCTGTCGGAATAGCCCAGCATGATCTCGATCAGGTTGCCCCCGGTCTTGAGGCTGCGCCGGGCAAGGGGAACCTTCAGCACCTCCTGCAAAATCGCAGGCGCATTGCGCAGGTCGGCGATGGTCTCGAACAGCGGCACAACCGAGATATCCAGTGTCTCGGCACCAAAGCCCGCATAACGCGCAAGCAGGTAAACCCCCAGAATGTCATCCGCCGATCGTGTCATGGACAGGATGAGAGGACCCATTGCCTTGGGATCGGACCCGTTGCGCACCGAATGGACCAGCGCGAGCAGCGCCAGTAATTCCCGTGCCTGATCGCTCAACTGATCCTTGGCAGGGCATTGCAGGGTCTGATCTGCCAGCTCTGTGCGCAGGCGGCTTGACCATTCGGGCGAGCCGAAATCGGGGACCGGTCCGGACAATGCCCAGAGTTCTGCCAACACGCTGGTCGTCACGGTTGAGTTCTGTCGAATGTCCAGCGTCGTTGTGCGGAACCCGAACACGGATGCAGCCCGGCGCAGGGACCGGACATGCTGCCGTGCCAGCACTTCTGCACTGACCGAACAGAGCGCCGCGTCGAGCGCATCAAGATCCTTCACGAATTGCGAGATTTGCGCGTAGTCATCCTCGCTCAACCGATGAGCAATGGCGCTGAGTGCCTGACGGAAGGGTTCATTGGGGTTGCGCGCGCTCGTTGGCGCGCGGTCGATGATCGTTTTCAACCGCGTGGCATGGGGCTCGGGCAGTGGCAGGATCAAGGCATTGATGCTCAACCTGCTGGCGGCCTGTTCGATCGCTTGGAGGTAAAGATCAAGTGCCGTCTCGCGCCCGCGCTTCAGGGCGAGCGAGGTCATCTCGGTGGTGACGTTGGGGTTGCCATCCCGGTCACCACCAATCCAGCTATGGAAACGAATGTTGGGGGTCACGTCTAGGGTCTGGCGCAGAACGTGCAGACAGGCCTGATCGAACCGGTCCATCACCTGGGGTACGGCGTCAAAGATCGCATCGCGGAAGAACTGCAGGCCCCATTCGATCTCATCATGCAGGCTGGGGCGGGACAGGCGCAACTCCCCTGTCAGCCACAAAAGGTCAATCTCACTTTCCAGGGCGCTCAACAGTTCGGACCGTTCGGTCGGAGTCCAGCGTTGGGTTTCCAGGCTGACCAGATTGCGGTAAATCCGCCGGTGAATTTCCAGTACGGTGACGCGCTTTGCTTCGGTTGGATGCGCCGTCAGGGTCGGGCCTGCCATAAGCTCATCGGTCAGCTGCGCCGCCTGATCCGGGTTCAAGTTCAGATCGGATAGCGCTTCGGCGAATCCGCCTTCCACAGCGTCGACCCCGTCCTTGGTTTCGATCTGCCGACGGGTCCGCACCTCTGCGTTTTCTTCGATGATGCGCAAGAGCTGGAACCAGATCGACAAGGCCTGCAGATACGGGGTCGCGGCAGGACCCGAGGGAATCGAAGCGAGCGGGCAAGCCTCGGCCCATGTGGCCACATGTGGCGCGCGCTTCAGTAGGATGTTGCGCCAAAGCATACGCAACTCGGATCGCAACCCCTCCGCGTAACCCATAGGCCCCTGTTCGGGGTCGATACTTCTGGCCAGCGCTTGCATCATATGACTCTGTCGATTGGATCGCGCCCGTTGAAGAAGTCGTTGAGGTTGTTGAGGACCCTTTCTCCCATTGCTTCCCGGGCTTCTTTTGTGGCGCTTCCGAGGTGGGGGAGCATGACGAGGTTGTCGCACTGCATGAGGTCGGGGCTGATCCTGGGTTCACCGTCGAAGACATCCAGTGCAGCGCCGCCGATCAGGTCATAGCTCAGCGCCTGGATCAGAGCGAACTCGTCGACCACCTCACCACGGGCGGTGTTGATCAGGTAGGCGCCGGGCTTCATCAACTCCAGCCTGCGACCATTGATCAGGTGCCGGTTCGCCGCACCGCCGGGACAGTGTAGCGAGACGAAGTCGCAGCGCGGCAGCAGCGCGTCAAGATCATCCACCTGCTCTGCGCCGAACCGGGCCAGCAGCGCCGGGTCCAGCCTGCTGCGGTTCTGCACTAGGATCTTCATGCCAAAACCGTGATGGGCGCGACGCGCCATCTCCTGACCGATCCGACCAAAGCCCACGATGCCCAGCGTCTTGCCGCTGACCTTGGTGCCGACCAGATGGGTCGGGCGCCAGCCGGTCCAGGCACCAGAGCGGACTTCGCGTTCGCCCTCCCCGGCACGTCGTGCAACCATCAGCAGCAGCGTCATCGCAAGATCGGCGGTGCATTCTGACAGCACGTCGGGCGTGTTGGTGACCGTGACGCCCAGGCTGCGCGCGGCGGGTTCGCAGATATGGCTATAGCCGACGCCGTAATTGGCGATGATCCTGGTCTTTGCGGCGGGCACGTCCAGCGCCTCGGCGCTGAGCTGGTCGGTCACGGTTGGCAGCACCGCGTCATAAGTTTTCAGCGCTTCGCGGATTTCGGCGGGGGTCATCGGTGTGTCGCCCCAGTTCAGGACCGCGTCATAGCGGTCCATCAACTGTGCTTCGACGGCAGCGGGCCAGCGGCGGGTGACAAGAACGGAAGGTTTGACCATCACGCAGCCCTTTCCATGACATGGGCGATCGTCTCGCCGATGACGGCGGGGTTTTCTGCCACGGTGACCCCGGCAGCCGAGAGGATTTCGACTTTTTCCGAAGCGCTTTCGCCAAAGGCCGAGATGATCGCGCCCGCATGGCCCATGGTGCGGCCCTTGGGGGCGGTCAGACCTGCCACATATGCCACTACTGGCTTCGTGACGTGATCGCGGATAAACGCCGCTGCCTCGGCCTCTTGCGGGCCACCGATCTCGCCGATCATGGCGATCACGCTGGTCTCGTCATCCTGTTCGAACCGTTCTAGGATATCGCGGAAGGACGAGCCGTTGATCGGGTCGCCGCCAATCCCAACACTGGTCGAGACCCCGATGCCGCGCGCCTTGAGCTGGGCGGCGGCCTCATAGCCCAGCGTGCCAGAGCGGCCGATGATGCCGACAGGCCCTTGCAGGTAGATATGGCCGGGCATGATTCCCAAGAGTGCCTTGCCGGGGCTGATCGTGCCAGCGCAGTTCGGGCCGGTCAGCACCATGCGGCGGTCGCGCGGGTAGCGGTACATGTAGCGTTTGACCCGGATCATGTCCTGCGCCGGGATGCCATCGGTGATGCAGACGCAGTAGCGGATGCCGCTATCTGCCGCCTCCATGATCGAATCTGCGGCAAAGGGAGGCGGGACAAAGACGAGGCTGGCCTCGGCACCGGTGGCCTCCACCGCCTGTTTGACGGTGTCAAAGACCGGCAGGCCCTCGACGGTCTCGCCGCCCTTGCCGGGGACCACGCCGCCCACGACATTGGTGCCGTAATTCAGCATGTCCTTGGTGTGGAACCGGGCCATCCGCCCGGTGATGCCCTGCACGATGACCTTGGTGTCGCGGTCGAGAAGAATGCTCATCAGACGGCCCTCATCTTGGTATTCTGGGTCAGATCGTTCTGCCAGGCGCGCACGGCGCGCTCGGCGGCCTCCATCAGCGAGGTGGCGCGGATAATGGGCAGGCCGGATTTGGCCAGGATCTTCTGGCCCTCCTCGACATTGGTGCCTGCGAGGCGCACCACGACAGGGATGTCGATCTGTAACTCGCGCAGCGCCTGAACCACCCCTTCGGCGACCCAGTCGCAGCGGTTGATGCCAGCGAAGATATTGACGAGGATCGCCTGCACATTGTCATCCGACAGAACCAGCCGGAACGCCTTGGTCACTCGCTCGGGCGAGGCACCGCCGCCGATGTCGAGGAAGTTCGCGGGCTCGCCGCCCGCCAGCTTGATCGTGTCCATCGTCGCCATCGCCAGGCCGGCGCCGTTCACAATGCAGCCGATATTGCCGTCGAGCCCGACGTAAGACAGGCCACGATCGGCGGCGCGGCTCTCACGCGGGTCTTCCTGGGACTTATCGCGCAGCTCACTGATCTGGGGATGACGGAACAACGCGTTGTCGTCAAAGCTCATTTTGGCGTCCAGCGCCAGCACCCTCTTGTCGCCGGTGATCACCAGTGGATTGATCTCAACCATGGTGGCGTCAAGCTCGCTGAAGGCGGCATAGCAGCCCTGCAGCGTGCGCACCATCTGCTGGATCAGCCCCGGCTCAAGCCCCAATTGGAAGGCGATCTCGCGGGCCTGGAATTCCTGCAGGCCCACGGCGGGTTCCACCGTCGAGCGCACGATGCTGTCTGGCTTCTCTGCCGAGATATCCTCGATCTCCATCCCGCCTTCGGAGGAGGCCACGATCATCACCCGCTGGCTGGTGCGGTCCAACACGAAGCCCAAATAGATCTCGCGGTCAATCGGCACGGCGGATTCCACATAGACCCGGTAGATGCCTTTGCCCTCGGCGCCTGTCTGGTGGGTGACCAGCTTGCGCCCGAACAGCGCATTGCAGGCCTCATAGATCTCGCCTTCGGAACTGCAGAGCTTGACGCCGCCCGCCTTGCCGCGGCCCCCGGCATGGATCTGCGCCTTGACGATCCACTTGTCGCCACCCAGTTCGCGGGCGCGATAGGCCGCCTGCTCGGGGCTGTAGGCCAGCGCGCCGGTCGGCACGGCGACACCAAAATTCGACAGGATTTCCTTGGCCTGATATTCATGAATGTCCATCTGTCTCCCTCCCGTTCACGCTGCGATCGACGTGCCATAGCGGCTTTCGAGCAGCGCTTCGATTGCGTCGCGATCCACCTTGCCGCCCAACGCAACCAGCGCATCGGCAAATAGGCGCACGATCTGGCTGATGGCCTGACGGTTGAGTTGGTTGAGGATGCCGATCCGCACCTGCACCGGCGCACTGAGCGTCGGCCAGATGCCAAAGCCCTCGGCCCGACAGGCCTGCACCAGCTCCATCTCGCGGCCCGCCAGCTCTGGCGGCAGCGTCAGCACCACAAGGCTGGGCATGTCCGAGGTGACCGTGCAGCCCATCGCCGTGACGGCATCACGCAGAACCGTCTCATGGGTGCGATAGGCGGCGGCTCGCTTGGCCAACCCCTCCTGCAGCGTCAGGCGCAGCGCTTCGTGAAAAGCGGCGACGGCATAGCCCGAATGGGTGCGATGATAAGTGCCCTTTTCCACATCCCGGCCTTCGAGAATGCCCCAATGGCGCGCCTCGAAGATCGGGTTGTGCACATAGCTATAAGCCCCACTGACCTGCAGCGACGCGATATAGGCATCACTGAAACTGACCGGCGCATAGGTCAGCGGCAGGCAGCACAGGCCTTTTTGTGGGCAGGAGGCCCAGCCCGCAACGCCCGGATACTCATCGATCGAGAAATCATCGACACCCAGCGACGACACCGCATCCACCAGCCCCATCACCTCGTGACGCGCGCAGGCATCCGAAAAGCCCCGCAGGTCGTTGACCCGGCCCGAGCCGGTCTCCCAATGCGCCATGAAGGCCCATTTCGGTTTGTGCTCGGCAAGCGCCGCCTCGACCACGGCTCCGGTCACCGACTGGCCATGCGGCAGCTCGACCACGGTCACGCTGGCGGCCTGCGGATCCAGCGGGTCCGCCGCATGTTCTGCCGGGGTCGCCGCCTTGATCCGCAGCGTCAGAGCGTCGATGCCCGAGAACGTCCCGTTGGAAAACGCCACGACCTTGTCTCCCGGCATCACTGCCGAGAACATCGCATCCAACCCGCTCCAGCCGGTGCCCGCCACCGCGAAAGTATAGGTGTTGTCGGTGCCCCAGACCGCGCGCAGCATATGCTTGCACTCGATCATCCCGCGCAGCACATCGGGCTGCATGTGATCCGCCACACCGGCACCGCTGAAGGCCTGCAGCACCCGCGGATCGGTATTGCCGGGCCCTGGCCCAGCCGCAAGCGTCTCGGGGATGTCGAGGCTGGGAAAAATCTGAACTGTCATCGGATGCCTCTCGGTTTGGGCAGGGGCATCGGCCCCGGTTCACGTTCTGAGCCCCAGAAAAGCCCAGACTTGCCCCGTGACGCAACGTCAGTTACTACTGCTTTCGGACATCTAAATGAATGGGCAAAAACCTACCCAAAATGGTAAGTATCCCGAAGTATACTATCAAACACCCTATCCATATGGGTAGTTTATGTCGATAAACAGAGAGATTCCAAATGCTTGACACACCCGATACCCCCATCGACATCATGCTGGCAGACAACAATACGCTCGTCCTGTCAGCCATGTCCGAGATCTTCGAAAAGGACCCGCGATTCTCTCTCGTGGCGACATCTTCCACCGCTGAGGGGTTTTTGGGGACCGTCATGCGGGTGCCGGTTCAGCTTGGTGTGGTTGACTGGAATCTGCCGGTGCTGGGAGCAGCAAAACTGATCGAGGTGCTGCGCGAGCATGAAACAGCACCCCGTCTGGTCGTCTATGGCGAGGCGACCGGTGACACGCCAAGGCTGGCCATGCAGGCAGGGGCGGCAGGGTTTGCAGCCCGCTCGGGACCCGTCGAGGGGCTGCTGAATACCTGCGCCGATGTTGCTGCCGGAAAGATGGTCTTTCCCTTTGTCGATGTGCGCCAGATGCAGCAGGACCCGATCTACAGCCTGTCTCGCAAAGAGCGCGCCATACTGGATTTCCTGTCCAAGGGCATGTCCAATCGTGACCTGTCAAAAGCGCTGCAAATCTCGACCAATACGGTAAAATTCCACCTGTCCAACATCTATGAAAAACTGTCGGTGAAGAACCGCGCCCAGGCCATCGCCTATTACTACTCGTCACAAATCCCGGGCAGAAAAGATACCGATCGCTGAAGATCCGGATGAACCGCCCCCCTCACGCCCAACTGACCGGAGCATTCTGATGCGTCCAAATTCGACCCGAAAGGATCTGAGCCTCAAAGGGCTGGAACTGTTTCAGATCTGCGCCCGGAAAGGATCGCTGCAGGATGCGGCGGATGAGAGCGGATTGGCCGTCAGCACCATTTCGCATCACCTGCGCAGCCTCGAAGAACATCTTGGCGTCGAACTGTTCAACCACAATCGAAAGCCGATGGTGTTGACGCCAAAGGGCAAGGTGTTTCTGCGCAATATCGATGACGCGCTTCGGGTCATTCGCCGGGCAAAGGCCGAGGCCTCGGCAGGCGGTGTGACCGAGGCAAGCTCTCTGCGGATCGGCACCATCGAAGATCTGGACAGCGACATTGTGCCCGAACTCGCCGTGTATCTTTCACGGGCAATGCCACGTTGCAATTTCTGCTATCACACCGACACCAGCCACACCCTGATCGAGATGCTCCGCAATCGGCAGCTCGACCTCGGGATCACCGCCAGCCCCTCCGAGCGCTATGCCGATCTGCAGGAGCGCCCGCTGCTGCGGGATCCGTTTGTTGTTGTGCTGCCGCGCGCGGCAGACGGGTCGCTAAAAGATATCGTCGAAGGGCGCGCCAAACTGCCGTGTCTGAGATTTTCCAGCACCTTGATCATTGCGCGCCAGATCGAGGCGCAACTGCGCCGGATCGGCATCACCGCATCGCATTCCTTTGAATGCAGCAACAACCAGACCTTGATGGCCATGGTCGCGGCAGAGGCGGGTTGGACCATTACGACGCCGCTGTTGTTCGCCCGCGCCAAACGGTTTCAATCCCGCCTGAGCATGCACGCCTTCCCCGGCAAAAGCTTCGCCCGAGAACTCGCCCTCGTCACGACACCGGATTGTGCCCGCTCGGTTGTCGACCTGATTGACGCAAAAGCCCGGTCACTGATCGAGGAAGACGCAATCCGTCCGCTTATCGGGATCGCGCCCTGGCTCAAGGATGACTTTGTCCTGCGAAGCTGACGGCCAAACCTTTACAAGATGCTGAACTGCGCCCGAATAGCTGCTTCCTGCTTATCGCTCAGATAGGCCGGATAGTGGTTTTGCAGGATGTCCTTTGCCCGCGCACGTGCCCGGGACCAGGCGTCGCGCGCGCCGCCCTCACTCCAACTGCGCGGCGCGGCGCGGTCGGCGAGTGTGGGATAGAAATAATCCTGCTCCATCGCCTGAAAGGTGTGCTGACTGCCTAGGAAATGCCCGTCCCCCAGCACAGCATCGCAGATGGCCTCAAAGCCCAGATTTTCCTCGCTCACTTCGATCCCACGTAGCGCGCGATAGGTGTGGGAATGCATCTCGTCATCCAGAACAAACGCTTCGAAACTTGCACCCAGCAGCGAGGCCGTCATGCCAGAGCTTTCATAGATCAGATTCCCCCCCGCCAGCCCCGCCGCAAGCGAGGTAAGGCCTTTTTCCATCCCGTATTGCGCATCGATCGCCTTGGCATCGGTCATCGAGCAGGCCACGCCCGAGGGCAGCCCCAGCCAGTTGGAAATCTGGGCGGATGCCGCGTTCAAAACGGCGGTTTCTCCGCTACCGCCAGAAAACGCGCCAGTCCGCAGGTCGACGACCAGGGGCCAGTTCGAGAACACCATCGGAAAGCCCGTCTGTATGGCATGCACCATCACAAGGCTGGCCAGCGTTTCGGCGAGGGATTGCGCCAGAAACCCCGCCAGCGTTGCCGGGGCGGTGGCCCCGGCCTGCGCGGCGGTGATGCAGGAGATGGGAATGTTGTGCCGAATACATTCATAGACCACATCCACCGCATCCTCGCCAAAGCGCATCGGGGAAATCACCGGGCTGATATGGGCTTTCATGAAGGGCCGCCTGGAAAACGCACCGGGGCCACCTGCGGCAATGTCCAGCATCTCGACAATAGGCGCCACGTGGTCGGCCAGGGTAAAGGCGGTTGCCGTCGGCTTGGTCGTTCCCCTGATCAGCGCATAGGCGGTGTTGACGTCCAGATCTAAGGGGTCGGGCACATCGGTGGCGACACAACAGCGGGTGAACCAGCTGACATTGGCCAGCGTGTCCTGCAACCGCGTAAAATCATGCAGATCCCTGAGCGTGGAGGGACGGTAGAGGCCGCTTTCCATGTCCAGCGTCTGCACGGCAGCCCCACCAGTGCCAAAATACACGCGGTTACCGCCAACCTCGATCGACCGGCTGTCGTCGCGCCCATGCAGCACGAAGGTCTTTGCGGCATTGTCTATGGCCTTGCCGACCAGATCAGGGGAAAATACCACCCGCCCATTGCCGTGCTCTCGTGCACCAACTGCCAGCAGATCATCGCGTAGACGACGCGGTACCTCACCCATGCCCAGCCGGTCGAGCAGGTCCAAAGCGGTGTCCAAGATGCGCTGAAGCTCATCGATCGTCATCGGCTGATAGGCACCACCGATCTGCCCCGGCGGACAGGGATCAAACCTCGGCTTGGCAGCGCGCTGCACCAGCCTCGCCTTCCGTCCGCTTCGCTTGCCAGGTTCCACTGATCTCCCGCATCCTTTGTCTGTGCTGCCCCTAGGAACCGCAGGCCCGGGGCCATGGCAATGCTTTGGGACCTAATTTTAAAATTTCAGAACATATTTTCTAATTTATCGTAATTATAAAAGTCTTGTTGCCCATTGCCATATTTCTCCTTCGGAGTCCGGGCAAACCTCGGAGGCGGATATATGAAATCCCGGACAAGAGTTGTGGTTATCGGTGGTGGCATCGCGGGCTGTTCGACGCTCTACCATCTGACACAAGAAGGCTGGAGCGATGTGGTACTGGTCGAGCGTAACGAGTTGACCAGCGGCACGACCTGGCATTCCGCCGCTCAGGTCACGAATTTCGGCATGACCCAGACGATGGTTGGCCTGAAGACCCATTCGATCAACCTTTACAAGGAATTGGCCGACGACCCCGACTATCCGATCAACTACCACCATGGCGATGGCGGCATGCGACTGGCCAATACCGAGGCGCAGATGCAGGGCTATCGCCATTTCGCCTCGATGGCGCGCGGCATGGGCGTGGAGTTTGAGGTGATCGATGCCGCAGAATGTGCCCGGCGGCATCCGCTGATCTCGACTGACAACCTGCTGGGCGGGCTCTGGGACCCGCTCGATGGCGATATCGACCCGGCGCAGCTGTGTCAGGCGCTGGCCCGACGCGCCCGCAAGGCCGGGGCAGAGGTCTATCGCAACACGCCGGTGACCGCGCTGACGCAGCACAAGGATGACACCTGGACCGTACATACCCAAAAGGGCGACATCGATTGCGACATTATCGTCAATGCCTGCGGCTACCGGGTCAACGAGGTCGGGGCGATGATGGGGGTGCATCATCCCGTTGCCTCGATGGAGCATCAGTATTTCCTGACCGAAGAAATCCCCGCCATTAAGCAGGCCGGTCACCGCATGCCGCTGATCCGCTGCCCGATCTCGGATTACTATTGCCGTCAGGAAAAGAACGGGCTGCTGGTCGGGTTCTACGAACAGGATTGCAAGACCTGGGGCATGGACGGGATCGACCCGAATTTCGTCAATGCGCTCTGCCCGGATGATCTGGACCGCATCACCGACGTGCTGGAAGGCGCGTTTGCGCGCATGCCGGCCCTGACCGAGGTGGGCATCCACACTGTCGTGAACGGCCCGATCACCTATACGATAGATGGCGCGCCGCTGGTTGGCCCGATCCCGGGCAAGCGCAACGCTTTCTGCATCATCGGGTTGCGCGCCGGGCTTGGCGAGGGTGGCGGCCATGGCTGGTTGCTGGCCCAACAGATCGTGCATGGTGAGGCGTGTTATGACACCTGGGTTCTGGACCCGCGCCGCTTTACAGGCCACGCCAATGTGGAACTGACAGCATTGAAAGCAATCGAGGATTATCAGAACGAGTTCCGCTTTCACTTCCCCCACGAACACCGCCCCGCAGGCAGACCTGCCAAGACCACACCCCTGACCCCTGTGCTGGCAGCGGAAGGCGCGGAGTTCACCGTCGTGAACGGCTGGGAGCGGGTCGATTACATCAAGCCAAGTGCCGAGTTTCACCCCACGCTCAGCTTCAATTTCGACGAGACCTTCGATCTTGTCGCGGCTGAGGTCAGGAACGTTCAGGACAATGTCGGCCTTTGCGAGGTCAATGGTTTCAACCGCATCGAGATCACCGGCGCGGATCGCCACCGCTTCCTTGACCGGATGATCTGCGGAGCGGTGACCAAACGCGCGGGCCGGGTCGGGCTGGGCTATCTGCTGAACCATCATGGCACGATCAAAAGCGAGGCCACCATCGCCAACCTGCCCGCCAGCGACCGTGGCCCGGACCGCGTCTGGTTGGGCTCGGCGGCGGCGGCGGAGTATCACGACATGGATTGGCTCAGCGCCCATATCGCGGGTGGCGAAGATGTTCATCTGCGCAGCCTGACCAATGAGCACACCATTCTGGTGCTTGCCGGTCCCAACGCGCGCGCGGTGCTATCCTGCTGCGCACGCGGTGACTGGTCGGCGGCGACCTTTCCCTGGCTCAGCGCGCGCGAGTGCTTTGTCGGAATTGCCCCGGCTGTTGTGATGGGCGTCAGCTTTTCGGGGGAACTGGCCTATGAGATCCATGTCCCGAACGCCTCGCTCTATGCCGCCTATCTGGCGCTGCGGCGGGCGGGCGAAGCGTATGGGCTAAAACTCTTCGGCGCGCGCGCGGTGGACTCGATGCGGATGGAAAAAGGGTTCCTGCACTGGAAGGCCGAGCTGCTGACAGAGTTCGATCCGTTTGAAACAGCGCTTGATCGGTTCGTCCGACCAGACAAGGAAATCGACTTTGTCGGCAAAACCGCGTTGCTGCAGCGCCGGATCGACGGGCCGCGCAAACGGCTCGTCACCCTGCGCGTTGACGCCAGTCATGCCCCGGCCCATGGGGGTGCCTCTCTGATGCAGGGTGACCGGGTTGTAGGCACGGTAACCTCTGGCGATTGGGGTCACCGGGTCGGGATGAACCTGGCTTATGCCTTTGTTGATCCCGAGCTCGCCGATCAGGGCGCGCGGATGGAGCTGGACCTTTGTGGTGAACGGGTCGCGACCGAGGTCATCGCATCCGCCCCCTATGATCCCGATTTCATCCGGATGCGTAGCTAAGCAAGACTCAGCGCCTCGGGGGCGTCAGCGCATGACGAACGGATCCGGGATTGGGTCGTCGCTGGTGCGTAGCCAGACGGATTTTACCTTTGTGTAGTCGAGCGCGGCTTGGAGGCCGCCTTCGCGTCCGTGGCCGGAGAGGCCGTGGCCGCCGAAGGGAGCGATCGGGCTGACGGCGCGGTAGGTGTTGACCCAGACGATGCCGGCGCGGATGGCGCGGATCATGCGGTGGGCGCGGGTCAGGTTCTGGGTGAACAGGCCCGAGGCCAGGCCGAACTGCGTGTCATTGGCGATGTCGATGGCATCCTCTTCGGTCTCGAAAGACACAACTGACAGCACCGGGCCAAAGAATTCGTTGGTCAGGCTGTCCGCGTCGCGGGCCTCGGAACAATCCAGGATGGTGGGGGGGAAGTAGAACCCGTCGCGGTCGCTGGGCCTGCCGCCGGTCACCAGCCTGGCCCCCTGCGCGACGGAGCGCGCGATCAGATCAACCGCGATGTCACGCTGGCGCTTTGTGCAGAGCGGGCCAATTTCGGTATCCATGTCATCAGGTGCCCCAATGACGACGGCCTCGGCCTTTTCCTTGAGGCGGGCCAGAAAGGCATCCTTGATCGAGGCCTGCACCACAAGGCGCGACCCGGCCACGCAGCTTTGACCCGTGGCGGCAAAAATGCCCGAGATCTGCGCGTTCACCGCGCTGGCGATATCGGCATCCTCGAACACGATGAACGGGGATTTGCCGCCCAGCTCCAGCGAGGTGGAGGCAAGATTCTCGGCCGAGTTGCGCACGATATGGCGCGCCGTCTCCGGCCCGCCGGTAAAGGCGACATGGGCCACTTTGGGATGGCTGGTCAGGGTGGCCCCGGCCATGGGGCCGCCTGTGATGACGTTCAGCACGCCGTTGGGAAAGCCCGCCTGATCAAAAATGCGCGCAAATTCCAGCATCGGCGCCGGGCCGTCCTCGGAGGCTTTCAGAACCACGCTGCAGCCCGCCGCCAGCGCCGGTCCGATCTTGACCGCCGACAGGAACAGCTGCGAGTTCCACGGCACCACCGCCGCCACGACGCCGATCGGCTCGCGGCGTAGCCAGACCTCCATATCCGGCTTGTCGATCGGCAGATGCGCCCCCTCGATCTTGTCTGCCAGCCCGGCATAATAGCGGTAATATTCCGCCACATAAGCGATCTGCGCCGATGTTTCGCGGATGATCTTGCCGGTATCGCGGGTCTCAAGCTCGGCCAGACGCGGGGCGTTTTCCGCGACCAGATTCGCCAGTCGGTAGAGCAGCTTGCCGCGTGCGGTGGCGGTCATCCCGGCCCATTCGGGTGAGAAAAACGCACGCTCAGCAGCCTCAACAGCCCTGTTGACATCCTCGACCGCAGCCTCGGGCATTTGCGCCCAGACCGTGCCGGTCGCCGGGTCCAGACTGTCAAACCACCCGGACCCGTTCGAGAAGGTGCCATCGATATACTGTTGAAACTGCTGCATTTTACGACGATCCCTTATTGAAAGGCCGGCATGACGTCTTTGATGAACCGCTCCAGCGAGGCTTTCTTGCGCTCAAACGGCATGCTGGAATCGATCCAGAAGGAATACTCGTCATAACCAAGCTCTTGGTACTGGCGCAGCCGGTCGATGACTGTGCCGGCGGTGCCGATCACCAGATCGCGTTCCATATTCTCAGGCGTGTAGAAGGGATGGGCCGTGATCTCGTCATCGCTGAGCGGGTCGATCAGGCCCTGATTGATGTCGCGCTTGTTCATGAACCATGCACCGAAGTAGCAATAGAACCGGTTCAGCTCGATCGCCGCCTGTTTCACATCCGCATCATCCCCGGCCACATAAGTGTGCATCAGCAACATGATTTTCGGCCGCGCCACATCAGGGAACTTGGTGCAGGCATCGTTGAACTTGGACATGAGGCTGCGGACCTCTTCATCCCCGTTCCAGAGCGGCGTCACCTGCACGTTGCAATTGTTCTGAACCGCAAATTCATGGCTGTTGGGGTCGCGTGCGGCCACCCAGATCGGCGGGCCATCCTGCTGGACGGGCTGCGGGGCGGAGGTGGTTTTGGGGAACTGATAGAACGCGCCCTCATGCACATAATCGCCCTGCCACAGGTTTTGCACGGCGGGGATCAGCTCGCGCATTCTCTGACCGGCCTCCCAGGCGTCCATCCCCGGCATCAGCCGCTCATATTCGAAAGTATAGGCCCCGCGCGCGATCCCCAGATCAAGGCGCCCGTCGGTGATGATATCGGCCATCGCCGCCTCGCCCGCCAGACGGATCGGATGCCAGAACGGCGCAATAACCGTGCCGGTGCCCAACCGCACGTTTTTGGTAAGGCGCGCAACATCGACCAGGTTCAGGAACGGGTTCGGCGCGATGGTGAAGTTCATGCCATGGTGCTCGCCGGTCCAGACCGCGTGCATCCCGCCCGCATCGGCGATTTTGCACAGCTGGATGAACTCGTTATAAAGCTGTTTCTGGTCCTGATCCGGTGAGATCCGCTCCATATGCGCAAAGAGTGAGAACTTCATACTGACTTAACTCCCAGGGGTGAGCGGCTTGACCTCGCCACTCACCTCGTTGCCGTAATACACCCCAAAATTCCCTATGCGGCTTTCCCTGGCGAACCGCTCCAGCATGGTGCAGATGGCCGGATCAGCGACATCCATCAATGTGGAGGCGTTGAGCTCGGTATAGGCACCGTTCTGCGGCGCGCCATCAGCAGCCTGACACAGGAATGAGATGTGTTGATGTTTGCGCGCTTCATCCTGATAGACGGAAAAGACAAATCCCGGTTCCGCCTGTATCCCGCTGTCGCTGATCAGCCGTGCCAGCGCAACGTTGGCCCCATCTGCCACATCATCGGTGGCCGGGATCGTCAGACCGCCATTGCCATCATCCTGCAACAGGATCTTCCCGTTCCGCTCGATCAGGGCAGACACGATCATGCCGGTGCGCTTGCTCATCGCCTTCGCCTCGGCAGCGGGGGTGACATAGGCGCCGCGGGCATATCCCAGCCCCGGTGCGATTTCCTGATCAAAGGCTTTGACCTCGCCGATCAAGATCAGGTGATCGCCTGCATCAACCGTGTTGAACATGCTGCAATCGAACCAGGCCGACACATCGTCCAGAATGGGGGACCCGTGCGGCCCCGGCTGCCAGCCCACCTTGGCGAAGCGGTCCTCGACCGGGCGGGCAAAGGTGTTGGAGACCTCGATCTGGGACTCGGCCAGAATGTTGATGGCAAAGCGCGACGTGTTCGCGAACGTGTCGTAGTTGCGTGAGCTATTGGCCAGGCAGACCAGAACCAGAGGCGGATCAAGCGAGACCGAGGCAAAGGAATTCGCGGTAAACCCCAGTGGCTGCCCCGTGTCCTCCAGCGTGGTCACAACGGTCACGCCGGTCATGAACGTGCCAAAGGCGTTTCGCAGAGCGCGCGGGTCGTTCAATGTGTCGGGGTCAAATTCGATCATGTGGGATCACCCTCTTCCAGTGGAGTTGCCAGCCAGGCCTCCAGCGCTGCGTTGACCGCATCCGGAGCCGTCAGGTTGACCATATGCCGGTGGTTTTCGATGACAACAGCCTGCCCGCGCGGGGCCGCCTGCGCCATGGCCCGCGACATGGCCGGGGTCGAGTTGGGGTCGCCGTCGCCTGTCAGCGCCAGCAATGGGCAGGCGATCTGCCCGAACCCGTCCGCATAGAGCCTGTCGCCGCGCGCAAACGCCCCGTATGCGGTGGCATAGCCGTCAATATCGACCTCCGACAGCCACGACGCCACATGGTCGCGCGCCGCCCGATCCGTTGCGGTATCTCCAAACCAGCGCTGCAGCGGCGTTTCCAGATCAAACGCCCCCGTGCCAATCAGTTCGGCCCGCGCGATCACCGATTTGCTGGCCGCCGCGTCGCGGCAATAGACGCCGTTCAGCAGGGCGACTCGGGCCACCCGGTCCGGGTGGCGCACCGCAAATCCGCCGGCAATCAGCGCGCCCATGGAATGCCCCGCCAGATTGACCTGTGTCAGCTGAAGGCCATCCAGAACCGCCAGTAACCAGTCCAGAAAGATGGGCAATTCGGACCCGGCCGCGATCTGGTCGCTGCCGCCATGTCCGGGCATGTCCAAAGCAATGATATGATGCGCATCAGCAAGCGCCTCGATCTGCGGCCCCCAGGCCGCCGACTGCATCCCCACACCATGTATCAGCACCAGCGGAGGTGCGTTCCCGGCATGGGAAAGCCCCGCCTCGCGACAGGCAACTGGGCCAAACGGCTCAGACAGCTGCAGGGTTGTCAACGTCATGGCCCAGTTCCTTGAGGTCCTGATAGCGGTCCCCGATCCGGTGATGCGGACGCCCGCCAATCGAGGCGCCAAGCGCGATCATGATCTCGTCCGGCGCGGGCGCATCCGCAACCTGCAACTGGATCGTCAGGTAGTGGCTGCGCCGCCCGCCGTCATTCTTGTCCATCAGCGGAATCTGCATCGCTGCATTTGCCGGGCCACGCGTGTTGGTAAAGGCCAGATAAGATTTGGCCCCCACCGCCTCGCGGTAGACATTGCCAAAGCGCAGCGTGTGGATCAGGGCCGAGCCATGCTCCACCTCCCCATTCACACCCACGATAGCCGCCTTGCCATACCCTTCGACCTTGTCGCCACCGCTGGCGGCCTCCAGCACCATATCCGTCAGCAGCTGGCCCAGTCCCGGGGCGCAATCGTGAATCTGGGGCTTCAGATCTTCGACAAAACCGCGCCCCGCCCATGGGTTTGTGATCACTGCAATAGCGGCGATCATCTTCAGCGGCTGTTCAGCAACCTTGCCCCCTTCGATCAGGGTGTTTTCCACATGCAGCAGGGTTTTGCGGATTTCGGCAGGCATGATTTTGGTCCTTGCGATTCGGTGGCAAGATTATGGTATACCATATTACAAGCTGTCAATCATACCTTGTTCACTCGACCCTGAACTGATAGCAAGAAAGCCATGAGCACCGCCAAGCTGACGAAGATCGACCACCCCCCCGCAACCCTGCGAGACATGGTGCAGGATCGGATGCGCGACGCGATTATCGAGGGGGTTTTCCTGCCCGGCGAACGGCTTGTCGAACGCCCGCTCTGCGACCAGCTGGGCGTCAGCAGAACCGTCATCCGGGAAACAATACGCTATCTCGAAGCCGAAGGCCTAGTGGAGATCCTGCCCGGGCGCGGCCCGATCGTCGCCATCATGAACCGCGAGGATGCCCGTCAGATCTACGCCATCCGCCGCATGCTCGAAACCGCAGCCGCCGAAGGCTGCGCCCGCAATATCACGCCTGAGCGCGCGCACACCCTCATAGATGCGCTTGAGCGGCTGAAACTCGGCTTCTCGGACAAGGCGCCCGGCGCGCTGTTCCGCGCCACGGCGGATTTCTACTCCGAGATTTTCGACGGCGCCGGGCAGTATATCGCCTGGGACATCGTGCAGCGCCTGAACGGGCGGATCAGCCGGTTGCGGATGATAACATTGTCCACCTCCAACCGCGAACGTCCCGGCATCGCCCATATGGAACGGATTTGCGAGGCGATTACTTCGGGCAATCCAGACGCCGCGCGCCGGGCCGTTGAACACCATCTGGATGACACCAGCGCCATCGCCGACAGGCTGCTCGCGGCAGAGGAAAAGAGTGAAAATGACTGACACGCCAAAGGCTTACTGGATCGCTAACGTCACCGTGACAGACCCCGACGCCTATCAGGGCTACCAGTCCATCGCCCCCGAAGCTTTCCGCAAATACGGCGCCCGCTTTCTCGCGCGCGGAGACGCAGAAACCCTCGAAGGCCAAAACTGGCAACGCCGCGTCATCATCGAGTTCGATACAATCCAGCAAGCCCGAAACTGCTACAACTCAACAGAATACCAAGCTGCCCGAGAGAAACGTGCAGGGGCCTGTCAGGCAGATATCGCGCTGATCGAGGGACTCTGAACCCGCGTTGCGACCTCCTCACTTCTGGGGGAGTATCTCGCCAGCCTAAGCTGGCGAGATAGGAAACGGCAGGGTTCAGGCCGCGTCGTCCTCATAGTCCGACATCGGTGGACAAGTGCAGACCAGATTGCGATCGCCATAGGCGTTGTCGACGCGGTTGACCGGAGACCAGTATTTGTCGACCCCAAGCGAGCCCGCCGGGAAACAGGCCTGCTCGCGGGTATAGGGCCGGTCCCAGTCGCCCACCAGATCACGCACCGTATGTGGTGCGTTCTTGAGCGGGTTGTTCTCGGCGTCGATCTCGCCATCGATGATCTGCTGCGCCTCGGCCCGGATCGACAGCATCGCGTCGCAGAACCGATCCAGTTCGGCCATGGGCTCCGACTCGGTCGGTTCGACCATCAGGGTGCCAGCCACCGGCCAGGACATGGTCGGCGCATGGAAGCCGCTATCGACCAGGCGCTTGGCAATATCATCGACGGTGACATGCGCCTCAGCGTCCAACGGGCGGGTGTCGAGGATACACTCATGCGCGACCCGACCGGTTTCCGAGGTGTAGAGTATCGGATAGGCGTCCTTGAGTCGCGCCGCGATGTAGTTGGCGTTCAGGATCGCCACTTTGGTGGCCTGAGTCAGCCCCGCGCCACCCATCAGCAGCACATAGGCCCAGCTGACAGGTAGAATGGACGGAGACCCAAACGGTGCCGCCGAGACCGGACCCACGGCGGTGCCGTATTCCGGATGGCCGGGCAGGTGCTCCTCCAGATGCGCCTTGACGCCGATCGGACCCATGCCGGGGCCGCCGCCGCCATGCGGGATGCAGAAGGTCTTGTGCAGGTTCAGGTGGCTGACATCGCCGCCAATGTCACCGGGACGCGAAAGCCCAACCATGGCGTTCATGTTGGCACCATCGATATAGACCTGACCGCCATGATCATGGGTGATCTGGCAGACCTCCTGAACGGTGGTCTCGAACACGCCATGGGTCGAGGGGTAGGTGATCATGCACCCCGCCAGGTTATCCGAGTGCTTTTCAGCCTTGGCGCGGAAATCAACCAGATCGATATTGCCCTTCTCATCCGATTGCACCGGCACAACCTGCCAGCCCACCATATGCGCCGAGGCGGGGTTGGTCCCGTGCGCGGAGGTGGGGATCAGGCAGACATTGCGGTGCCCCTCTCCGCGTGCGAAGTGATAGTTGCGGATGGTCAGCAGGCCCGCATATTCGCCCTGCGCGCCTGAATTGGGCTGCTGGGAGATCGCGTCATAGCCAGTGATCTGGCACAGCTTGTCGTTCAGATCGGCAATCATCTCGTGATAGCCTTGCGCCTGATCTTCGGGGCAAAACGGGTGCAGGTTGCCGAACTCGGGCCAGGTGACCGGGATCATCTCGATCGTCGCGTTCAGCTTCATGGTGCAGGAGCCCAGCGGGATCATCGCCCGGTCCAGCGCCAGGTCACGGTCGGCCAGACGGCGCATATAGCGGGTGATTTCGGCCTCGGCCCTGTTCTGGTGGAAGATCGGATGCGTCAGGTACGCGCTTTCGCGCAGCGCATAGTCGGGCAGGCGATAGACCTTGTTCGAGCTGTCGTCTGTCTTATCGATGCCGAAAGCCCCCCAGGCAGCCTCGATGGTCTCGGGCCGGGTCTGTTCGTCGAGGCTGATACCCACTTTCGAATCACCTACCTTGCGCAGGTTGACGCCGCGCGACACGGCGGCCTCCATCACCGTCTTTTGCAGATGGCCGACCTCGACCGTGATCGTGTCGAAGAAAACTTCCGGTTCAACGGCGAAGCCTGCCTCCTCCAGACCGGCGGCCAGGCGCGAGGTCTTGCGGTGCACCGATTGCGCGATGGCCTTGATGCCGTCGGGGCCATGGTACACGGCATACATTGAGGCAATGACCGCCAGCAGGGCCTGCGCAGTACAAACATTCGAGTTGGCTTTCTCGCGGCGAATATGTTGCTCGCGGGTTTGCAGCGCTAGGCGATAGGCTTTGTTGCCGCGGCTATCGATGCTGACGCCGATGATCCGGCCCGGCATCGCCCGCTTCAGCTTGTCGGTGGTCGCCATATAGGCCGCGTGCGGACCGCCATAACCCATCGGCACGCCAAAACGCTGGGTCGAGCCAATGGCAATATCCGCGCCCATCTCGCCGGGTGACTTCAACAGAGCCAGCGATAGGATGTCGGCGGCGACAACGGCGATGGCTTTGTGTTCATGCAGCGCAGCGATTTCAGCGGTGAAGTCGCGCACATGGCCGTGGGTGCCGGGATACTGGAAGATCGCGCCAAACACCGCGCCCGCGTCAAGCGTATCGGGATCGGCGACCTGCACGTCGATGCCCAGAGGCTCCGCGCGTGTTTTGATCACAGCGATGGTCTGCGGATGGCAATTCTTGTCGACAAAGAAGGCCGCGTTATTGCCCTTCGACCGGCCGCCACGCTTGGCCATGGCCATGGCTTCGGCGGCGGCGGTGGCCTCGTCCAGCAGGGACGCGTTGGCCACGTCCAGCCCGGTCAAGTCGCTGACCATGGTCTGGAAGTTCAAGAGCGCCTCAAGACGGCCCTGGCTGATCTCTGGCTGATAGGGGGTATATGCCGTGTACCAGGCCGGGTTTTCCAGAATGTTGCGTAGGATCGGCGCGGGCGTCGTGGTGCCGTAATAGCCCTGCCCGATCAGCGAAGTCAGAACCTTGTTCTTGCTCGCCACCTCTTTCATATGAAAGAGCGCGTCGCGTTCGGTCATCGCGGGGCCCCAATCCAGCGCCTCTTTCTGGCGGATCGCCGGGGGAACAGTGGCATCGATCAGCTGGTCCAGCGTCTTGAAGCCGATCACCTTGAGCATGTCGCGCATTTCGGTGGGCGACGGGCCAATGTGGCGGCGATTGGCGAAGTCATAGGCTTCGTAGTCGGTCAGTTTGAAGGCCATTGCAGCGCTCCTATGGAATGTCAGGTCCGGTGGAGGCTGCACGCGCCTCCGGCGGGGAGTGAGGGCCGTCCCGGAAACTGTCCGGCGGACAGTTTCAGGCCCGAACAGGCGGAACCCCATGGTCCGGGGGCCCGCCATTTGGTCAGCCGATCAGGGCCTTGTAGCCGTCCAGATCCATCAGATCATCCAGCTGTGACGCATCGCTGAGCTTGATCTTGTAAATCCAGGCATCCCCTTCGGGGCTTTCGTTCAGCGCCCCGGGATTGTCGGCCAGCACCTCGTTGGCCTCGATCACCTCGCCATCCACCGGCGCATAGATCTCGGAGGCGGCTTTGACCGACTCGATCACGCCGATCTCGTCGCCTTTTTCGAAATCGTCGCCCGCTTCTTTCTGTTCGACGAAGACGATATCGCCCAACTGGTCCGCCGCATGCTGGGTGATCCCGATCGTGGCGGTATCCCCGTCAACGGTGACCCATTCATGCTCTTCCGAGTAATAGGTTGCCATGTCTCTCTCTCCTGACTTCAACGCTTGTAGTTCTGGGTGACAAAGGGCAGCGACACGATCTCTGCCGGTTGCGCCTTGCCCCGAATGATGAGGTTCACTTTTTCGCCGGGCGCCCCGTGACCTGCAGCGACATATCCCATCGCAACCGGGCCGCCGACCGTGGGACCGAAGCCGCCCGAGGTGATCGCGCCGATGGTGTTGCCCTCGGTAGATTGGATTTCAATACCCTGACGCGCGGGCGCGCGGCCTTCGGGCTTGATCCCGACCAGCTTTTTCGCGGCCCCTTCGGCCAGTTCCTTTTGGATACGCGCGGCGCCGGGAAAGCCGCCCTCCTCCTTGCGGCGTTTCTGGATCGCCCAGGACAGGCTGGCCTCAATGGGCGAGGTCGACTGGTCGATGTCATTGCCATAAAGGCACAGCCCCGCCTCTAACCGCAGGCTGTCGCGCGCGCCCAGACCTGCCGGTTCGCAATCCTCATGTGCCAGAAAAGCGCGCGAGACCTCGACCGCCTTGTCCTCGGGGATCGAAATCTCGTAGCCATCCTCGCCCGTATAGCCCAGGCGCGAGATGCGGCAGGAGGTGCCGTTGATGTCGGCCACGGTGGTTTCCATGAATTTCAAATCCCGCGCTGCCGGGCAGAGTTCTCCCACGACGTTCTCGGCAGCCGGTCCCTGCACCGCCACCAGCGCGCGGTCGAAAATCTCGGTCACCTCTACGCCGTCCAGATTGTCCCTCATATGCGGGATATCCTGATGGCGCAGCGCCGCGTTGACCACTACAAAATAGTGATCGCCCGCATTGGACACGATCAGATCGTCCATGATGCCGCCCTCTGCATTGGTGAAGAAGCCGTAGCGCGCCTTGCCTTCTTTCAGGGTCGCATAGGCCTGCGGGCAGAGGCTTTCGAGCTTTTCACCCACATTCTCGCCACGCAGGATCACCTGCCCCATATGCGAGACATCAAACAGCGCGGCCTTTTCGCGGCACTGCTTGTGCTCTCCCATGATCCCCATGGGATATTGAACCGGCATCTCCCAACCGGCGAAATCGACCATCTTGCCGCCAAGTTCCACATGCAGATCATAAAGCGGCGTGCGTTTGGGCGCATCAGTCATGACAGGTGCCTTTCTGTTGAGTGTTCGGGTCAGTCACGGACCACAATGACCGAGCAATGCGCATTACGCACCACCCGAGCGAGGTTCGGACCAATTTCATAATTCGGGAAGTCGCCCTTGGCCGAGGCCATGACGATCAGGTCAAACCCGTCCTTGTGGGCAAGTTTGAGGATCTCGCGGTAAACGCTGCCTTCTTCGATATGCACGGGTGTTCCCGCGGCGCCATTGCCCTCCAGGATCGTCTGCACCGCGTTGCGCACATGGTCCTTGGCACCTGCGCCGTAATTGGGTGGCAGATTGGGCAGTTGGATGATCTCGGGAATAACTGACACCGCATGCAGCTCTGCGGCGTAGAACCCGGCCTGCTCCAGTGCCAGCGGCAGCGCCTTCTTCCACGAGCGGTCGTCTGTGTGATCAATCGGCAGCAGGATTTTCGTGGCCATCGGCCCTCTCCTCAGGACAAAGTGTTGCTTTGCGGATGAGAGGGCCGGTATCGGCCCCCTCTGATCTTCGTGGCGCGACTTACTCAGCCGGCGCGCCGCCCGGTTCCTCAGACTGGCCGCCGCTTGCAAAGAACTCTTTTGTCAATTTGAAGACGATCGGGCTCAACAATGCCAGTGCTATCAGGTTCGGAATGGCCATCATTGCGTTCAGCGTATCCGCCAGCAGCCAGATGAAGCCCAGATCGGCGGTGGCCCCGAAATAGATCGCAACGATCCACAGCACCCGGTAGGGGATCAGGGATTTGACGCCCAGCAGGAACTCAACGCATTTCTCGCCATAAAACGACCAGCCGAGGATGGTGGTGAAGGCAAAGATCGACAATGCGATGGCGATCAGGTGGCCGCCAAAGCCCGGCAGGGTGGTCTCAAACGCCAGGCGGGTCAGAGCTGCACCGGATTCACCGCTGGTCCATGCGCCCGACGAGATGATTGCCAGACCGGTGATGGTGCAGACGATGATCGTGTCAATGAATGTACCGAGCATCGCGATCAGGCCCTGATTCACGGGCCCCTTGGTTTCAGCTGCCGCATGCGCGATCGGAGCCGATCCCAGACCGGCTTCGTTCGAGAACACGCCGCGTGCCACACCGAAGCGGATGGCCGCCCAGACGGCGGCACCCGCAAACCCACCTTCGGCGGCGGACGGGGTGAAGGCATAGGTAAAGACCAGACCCAGCGCCTCGCCAATGGCGCCGATATTGATCAGCAGAACCAGCAGGCCAGCGATGATATAGGCAACCGCCATGAACGGAACCAGTTTACCCGCAACCGCACCGATGCGGGTAATGCCACCGAGGATAACGCCAGCGGTCATAACCATCAGCACCACGCCGGTGACCGAGGTGTTGATGCCGAAATTCGAGTCCAGAACCTGCGCCACACCGTTGGCCTGCACGCCATTGCCGATGCCGAAGGCTGCAACCGCGCCGAACAGCGCAAAGGCCACGCCCAGCCAGGCCCATTTCGCACCCAACCCGTTCTTGATGTAATACATCGGGCCACCAACGAAGTTGCCCAGCTCATCCTGCTCGCGGTACTTCACCGCGCAGACCGCTTCGGCATATTTGGTGGCCATGCCCACCAGGGCGGTCATCCACATCCAGAACAATGCGCCCGGACCGCCCAGGAAGACAGCAGTGGCCACACCAGCGATATTGCCGGTCCCGATGGTCGCCGAGAGCGAGGTCATCAGCGCGTTGAACGGGCTGATCTGCCCTGCGCCCTGCCCTTCGCGGCCTTTGAACAGCAGGCTGAAACCGGTTCCGATGCGCAGGATCGGCATGAATTTCAGCCCCACCTGCAAGAAGAAGCCGACGCCAAGAATGAGGACCAGCATCAGCGGCCCCCACACGACGCCATTGATGGCCCCTACGATTGAACTTAACGCTTCCATGGAGTCCCTCCCATATGCGTTGGGGTTATGCCCTGTTGGCCAGCGCCTGCTGGCGAGCCTGTTTGAGGGCGGCAAAGTCTTCGTCCGCGTGGAACGACGAACGGGTCAGCGGGGTTGCCGACACGTGCAGGAAACCCTTGGAGCGCGCGATGCGCTCCAGCTGGGCAAACTCTTCGGGTGACCAGAACCGATCGATCGGGTGATGCTTTGCGGTGGGCTGCAGGTATTGGCCCACGGTCAGAAAATCGACCTGTGCGGCCCGCAGATCATCCATCACCTGCTTTACGTCATTCAGGGTCTCGCCAAGGCCGACCATCAGGCCGGATTTGGTAAAAATTTCAGGATTGGCACGCTTGGCATCGTGCAGCAGGCGCAGAGAGGTGTAATAGCGCGCGCCGGGTCGCACCGTCGGGTAAAGATGCGGGACAGTTTCAAGGTTGTGATTGAACACATCCGGAGCGGCCTCGAATACGATATCCGCAGCGTTGCCCTTGCCCAGAAAGTCGGGCGTGAGCACCTCGACCGTTGTGCCTTGGTTCTGGTGACGCACCGCGCGGATCGTCTGGGCGATATGCGCCGCCCCGCCATCCGCGAGGTCGTCGCGATCCACCGAAGTGATGACCACATGGCGCAAGCCCAGCTTCTTGACCGCCACCGCCACGCGACCCGGCTCGAACGCGTCCAGCGCGTCGGGACGACCGGTGGCGACATTGCAGAAAGAACAGCCACGGGTGCAAACCTCGCCCATGATCATCATGGTGGCGTGGCGTTTGGACCAGCATTCACCGATATTCGGGCAGGCAGCCTCTTCGCAGACGGTTGCCAGATTGTGGTCGCGCATCAGGCGGCGGGTTTCGTAATATTCGGCGCTCTCGACCTTTTTGCGCCGAATCCAATGCGGTTTGCGCGGGATGGCGCTATCGGCTTTCCTGGCCTTTTCCGGGTGGCGCGGGCGGAGCTGGATGGTCATCTGGCTGATCTCCTTCAGGCGTGGATCGCTCGGCCCAGCGCATCAAGGCAGGCTTCCTTGACCGCCTCACCCATCGCGGGGTGTGCGTGGCATGTGGCGGCAATCTCAGACACAGTCGCACCCTTGGTCATGGCCAGAGCCAGTTCGGCAATCAGATCGCCACCATGGGCGCCACAGATATGCGCGCCCAGCAGCGCGCCGTCGGGACCCGCCAGAACCTTGACCGCCCCGTCGGTATCCCCTGTCGCACGCGCGCGCGAGTTGGCCATGAAGGCGAACTTGCCAACCGTGTAGTCAGTGCCCGCGTCTTTCAGCGCCTCTTCCGTCGCGCCGACCGAGGCGACTTCGGGGTCGGTGTAAACGACGCCGGGAACCGTATTGTAATCCACATGGCTCGCCTGCCCTGCCAACATCTCGACACAGGCCACACCGTCTTCTTCGGCCTTATGCGCCAGCATCGGGCCGGGCACACAATCGCCAATGGCATAGATGCCGGGTATCGAGGTCTGGAAGGTATCATCAACTTCGATGAACCCGCGCCCATTTACCGCGACGCCCAGTTCCTCCAGCCCGAGACCGCGTGTCACCGGGCGGCGTCCCACTGCGATCAGAACCTTGTCGGCCTCGATCACCTCTTCCTTGTCCTTGCCGACGCGGTCCACGCTCAGGGTCAGGCCGGTCTCGGTCTTGTCGACGGATTTCAGTGCCCGGCCCAGCTGGAATTTCAGCCCACGCTTGGACAGGGCACGCTGCGCCAGCTTGGCCACTTCTCCGTCAATACCCGGCAGGATGCGATCAAGATATTCGATCACCGTGACCTTGGCCCCCAACCGCGCCCAGACCTGTCCAAGTTCCAGCCCGATCACGCCTGCGCCGATCACGACCAGATGCGCAGGCACCTCCTCCAGTGCCAAGGCACCGGTCGAACTCAGGATGTCTGCCTCATCAAACTCGATACCGGGCAGCGGCGTCGCCTCGGAGCCGGTGGCGATCAGGATATTGTCGGCCTCGTAGAGATCCTCACCGACCTGCACCTGCCCGGCGGCTGGGATCCGTGCCCAGCCTTCGATCAATGCGACCTCGTTCTTCTTGAACAGAAAGGCAATCCCCTTGATCAGATCACCGACGATCTTGTTCTTGCGGCCCATCATCGCGCCGATGTCGAGGCTGGCGCCTTCGACGCCGATGCCATGCGCGGCAAGATGAGACAGCTCGGCGTATTTCGCCGAGGAGGCCAGCAGCGCCTTGGACGGGATGCAGCCCACATTCAGACAGGTGCCGCCAAGGGCCACGCGCCCTTCTACGCAGGCGACCTTCAGCCCCAATTGCGCCGCGCGGATCGCAGCGACATAGCCGCCCGGCCCACCACCGATGACGATCAGATCGAACTTGCTCATGTCTGGCCCCTCAGTAGAGCGGATAGTCGGCGCAGATCGCCCGCACTTTTTCTCGGATCTCGCCCTCAAGCGCGGCATCACCGTCCGGAGACTGCGCCAGCCCGTCGAGGACATCGCTGATCAGGTGGCCGATCTGCTTGAACTCTTCCGGCCCAAAGCCACGGCTGCAGCCTGCGGATGTTCCCAAACGAATGCCGCTCGTGACGGTGGGCTTTTCCGGGTCACCCGGCACGCCGTTCTTGTTGCAGGTGAAACCGGCGCGCTCCAAAGCGGCCTCGGCGGCGTTGCCCTTGACCCCCTTGGGCCGCAGATCAACCAGCATCAGATGATTGTCCGTCCCGCCCGAGACGATGTCGCAGCCGCGCGCGATCATGACATTGGCCAGCGCGTCGGCACTCTCGACCACGCGCGAGATATATTCCTTGAATTCAGGTCGCAGCGCCTCACCAAAGGCCACCGCCTTGGCGGCGATCACATGCATGAGCGGACCGCCCTGTAAACCGGGAAACACCGCCGAGTTGATCTTTTTCGCCAATGCTTCGTCATTGGTCAGGATGATGCCGCCGCGCGGACCGCGCAGGGTCTTGTGGGTTGTCGAAGTCACGACATGCGCATGCTCCATCGGCGAGGGATGCGCGCCAGTGGCAACCAGACCCGCGATATGCGCCATGTCGACCAGCAGCCAGGCGCCAACCTCATCCGCGATCTCGCGGAATTTCGCAAAGTCGATGACGCGGGAATAGGCCGATGCGCCGGCGATGATCATCTTCGGCTTCTCCGCGCGGGCCAGCGCCGCCACCTGATCGTAGTCGATCAGCCCGGTGTCGGTGAGCCCGTATTGGACAGGCCGGAACCACTTGCCGGATTGCGCGGGTTTTGCACCATGGGTCAGATGCCCACCCGCGTCCAGCGACATGCCAAGGATCGTGTCACCGGGGCTGAGCAATGCCAGCTTGACCGCCCCATTGGCCTGCGCACCGGAATGGGGCTGCACATTAGCAAAACCCGCGTTGAACAGCGTCTTGAGGCGCGCGATCGCTTCGGCCTCGATCTTATCGACCACCTCGCAGCCGCCATAATAGCGCCGACCGGGATAGCCCTCGGCATATTTGTTGGTCAGGACCGAGCCCTGCGCATCCAGAACCGCCTTGGAGACGATATTTTCAGACGCGATCAGTTCGATTTGGTCGGCCTGACGCGTGCCTTCTTCTTCAATCCAGCTGGCAATCGCGTGGTCGGCCACGCTCAGATCAGTGGTGAACATATCCGGGGTCTCCTTATGGCCTCAAAGTGCCGCTTTGCGGAATAAGTTTCCTATAGGGGAATTTATTCCCTTAAGTCAACAATGCTCTTATCCGGCGCGATTGCGCCCTGCGCAAAAGCCGGTAAACTCAGGAAAACAAGAGGAAACGGCCGATGGATCCGATAGCGCAAACAGCCGAAACCGACCTGAAAGAGGCACCCTCCACCGGTGAACTCGGGCGCATGATTCGAGAGGCTCGGCGCGAAAAGGGCTGGACGCTGGAGGAAACAAGCCGCGCGGCGGGGATTGGCCGCTCGACCCTGTCAAAGATTGAAAACGATCAGACCAAACCCAGCTTCGACATCGTGCGCCGTCTGACCACGGCGCTTGAGCTGAAAACACCGCATCTCTTCCTGCCCGCGGGCCAGAGCGGGGTCAGCGGTCGGCGCGACCACACGCCCAGCGGTACGGGAGAGACCCGGGTGACCGACACCTACCGGCACGAATTGCTGTGCACCGAACTGACCAGCAAGCGCATGCTGCCTTACATCAGCACCATCACAGCGCGGGACGTGTCGGAATTCGAGACCTGGATTCGACACGATGGCGAAGAATTCATGTATGTGATCAGCGGTGATCTGGTGTTTCACACCGAGCATTACAAACCGCTGCCCATGTCTGCGGGGGACTCGATCTATTACGACAGTTCGATGGGCCATTGCTGCGTGTCATCGGGCGAAGACGACGCCAAGGTGCTCTGGGTCTCGATTGAATGATGCCTAACGGGCCAGCTACCCGCTGAACCGATCAGCCTCCGCCAACATCGGTGCGCGCCACCGAAACGGCCTTGATCACCGCATGAACCCGATCGCCCGATTTCAGCGCCATCGCCTCGGCAGAGCGGCGGGTGATGCGGGCAAGCAGCAGGTCTTCGCCCGCTTTCAGCTGAACGATCGTTCCCGGACCGCTGCCGTCGCGTATCGAAACGATGTCCGCAGGCAGGATGTTGAGCGCCGAAAGACCCTTGGGCGCTTTGGTCGCAAGGATGATATCTTTTGCGAGTACCCGCACTCTGATCTGGTGACCCGGATCAACATTCACATGTGGCAACAGCAGCGTACCGCCAGAAACGGTCACCTCTGTCAGACCGTCGTCGTGATGGGCGGCCACCACGCCCTGCAGGACCGACCCCGCCTCGCGCAGGCCCAACTGCCGCACATTGGCCGGGTCTGACAAGATCTCTTCGGCGGGTCCGAAGCGCGTCACCTTGCCCTTGTCCATCATCACCACCGTGGTAGCGAGCCGCGCCACCTCGGACACGGAATGGCTGACATAGAGAATCGGAATGTCGGTCTCGTCCCGCAGACGTTCCAGATAGGGCAGAATGTCCTGCTTGCGCGGCTCATCCAGCGCGGCGAGCGGTTCGTCCATCACCAGCATCTTGGGGCGCGAAAGCAGCGCCCGCCCGATGGCAACCCGCTGCTTTTCTCCGCCCGACAGTGCTGCTGGCCTGCGGGACAACAACTCCGAGATGCCCAGCATGCCCGCCACTTCAGGCAGATCGGGACCTGTGCTATCCACTGCCGCAAACTTCTGACCGTAAACAAGGTTCTGCTGCACGTTCAGATGCGGAAACAAGCGCCCGTCCTGAAACACGCAGCCCAAACACCGCTTGTGCACGGGCAGGTCGATCTTCATCGCCGTGTCAAAGATCGGTTCGCCGTCCAGAATGATCCTCCCAGTCCGGGGCCGCAGCAGACCGGCAACCGCGTTGATGACGCTGGTCTTGCCGGTGCCTGAGGCGCCGAACAGCGCGGTCACCCCGCGCGGGGCCTCAAAACAGACCTCCAAGTCCATCGCACCCAGCGGATGGAGGATATCGACCGACAGGCTCATCGGCCCGATATCCGCTTTGCGGCTCGCCGGGCCAACACCTCGGAGGCGACCAGCGCGCCCATGGCGACAAAGATCGAGACCACCACCAACCGCAAGGCCGAGGCCTCGGCGCCGGGCACCTGCAGGAAGGTGTAGATCGCCGATGGCAGGGTCTGGGTCTGTCCTGGAATATTCGACACAAAGGTGATCGTTGCCCCGAACTCGCCCATCGCCTTGGCAAAAGCCAGGATCGCGCCGGTGATCAGCCCCGGCAGCAAGAGCGGCAGGGTCACTGTGGCAAACACCCAGAAACGTGAGGCCCCCAGCGTGGCGGCAGCCTCTTCAAGTTTCGGGTCGATACCCTCCAGCCCCAGCCGGATCGCCCGCACCATCAGCGGAAAAGCCATGATCGCCGCCGCCAGCACCGCGCCGGTCCAGCGAAAGGCCAGCACCAGCCCGAATGTCTCTTCGAGCCAAAGGCCCAGCGGGGCGCGGCGACCGAAGGCCAAAAGCAGCAGATATCCGGTGACCACAGGCGGCAGGATCAACGGCAGATGCACCAGACCATTCAGCGCCTGCCGCCCGCGAAACTCTTTCCGCTCCAGCGCATAGGCGACAAGCAAGCCAAACGGCAGGCTGATGAGCACCGCCCAGAACGACACTTTGAGCGACAGAGTCAGCGCCATCCACTCTTCTGCGCGCAGCCAATCACTCATGGCGCTTGCGACACCAGGCCGAAGCCGTTGCGAGAAAAGACCTCCGCCGCGGCGGGGCCATGCAGATAGTCAAAAAAGTCATGATCCGCATCTCCAAGCCGCACCGCCGGATAGATGATTGGATCATGACTGTCCTCGGGAAACAGGCCCACCAGCCGCACCCGAGGCTCGGCCTGCGCATCCGTTTGATACACAATGCCCAACGGGGCCTCACCCAGGGCCACCAGCCGCAACGCCGCGCTGACATTGTCGGTTTGCGCGACATGATCCATCAGCGCGGGCCAAAGCCCCAAGGTGTTGAGCGCCTGCTTGCCATAGATTCCGGCGGGCACGGCCTCAACCAGCGCCATCGCCAAGCGCCCGCCGACCAGGGCTTCGGGCAGCGCCTCGATCCCGGTGACGCGCGCGTCTTGCGCAGGCGCGACCAGCGCCAGCCGGTTGGTCAGCAGCGGGACAACATCGCCGGGTCGCACCAGGCCCTGATCCACCAGCCTGTCCACCCAATCGGGATTGGCCGACAGAAAGACATCCACCGGTGCGCCCGCCTCAATCTGGCGCGCCAACGCCGAGCTGCCCGCATAGGAAAGGGTCACGTCGTGACCGGTTTCGGCCTCGTATTGCATGGCCACTTCGTCCAGCGCGGTTTTCAGGCTGGCCGCAGCAAAGACAAGAACAGTGTCCGCCGCGCGCGCCGAACCGCCCCAAAGACCAGCCAGAACCAGCACCGCACTCAGACTGAGCCAGATCGGCCCCAAGAAACGGCGCCGAACCTCAGGGGGCAATGAACCGCACGCCCGGAATGCGCTGGATCGCAAAGACATCCTCGTCGTAGATCTCCGTCATTTCCTCTACCAAATCCTCGGTCAATCCCGGCAGATCGATCTCCTCTTCTACGGCCTCCTCCAGCGCGTATTTGTCCATGAAGGCGGCAATCACCCTGCGGCGGTGCAATTCGGACATGTTGGGGTGCTGCGCCAGGTAGTCGCACAGGCGGGACATCCCCTCGGGTGACAGGATGTCGGTCAACAGCGCCAACCCGCCCACCACTTCGGCATCCGGGGTCAGGCCCGCCATCTCGCGTAGGATTTGCGACCAGATCAGCGGTGAATCCTCATTGCACCAGACGGTGATCGTCACATCGGGAACAGCCGCATGCATACGCTCAAACAGTTCCGACCAGCGCAGTTCCGCCAGATCCAGCTTCTTCATCAGCCCCGAGATGCGGGACTTGCTCGAGTTCACCATAGCAGCCGGCAGAAAACTTGCCGGGTTCCGGATCGCCATGAAGATCTCCATCTGATCTTCCGCGAACATCCGCCGCAGATTGGCGGCGCGTTGCGGGGCCAGAGGGTAGAAACAATCGTCGCCAAAAGCCTCACGCTGCGTTCCGAAAAAATGCGTATTCGACAGCAACACACGGTCCTTTTCACCACCGCTCAGCAGCGTCTCGACCAGTCTGCTGCGGATATCAGGGGCCGGTTCGGCGTTTTCCATCATTTCAAGCGCAGTCTTGAGGTGCGGGCGGTATCGTCGCGGCGGCGGAATAACAACTCCCCGCTGTGCGAAGCCGTCAGCGTTGCCTTGCAGGCATTTCAACAAGCGTTCATGTTCAGTCGAATGCGCCCCGGTTTGAAAGATCATTTGCATTCCGACGAACCATACCCCTCGCTGCCTTGCGCTTGTTTTCGAGTTACAACCTGGCGCCGAAGGCGTCAAATCACCAGTGCCTGGTTCCGAGCCCTATAGAGCATGTTGCAGAGCGCTTGCGATCTGGTTAACCGAAGTCCACGGCCCCAATCCCCCGATCGTGACCGCACTGCAAATGTCGTCTTGCCGCCCGTTCCCAGCTCGTCAGAGCACTCTTTAGTCAACTTGTACTTGGTAATTGACCGGGACAGGCAGTTCATAACCCTAGCCCTAATACACCGACGCGAACGAGTTGAGCGACGGGCTTGCCCGACAAGGCCCGGCAAAATCCAAGGTCCTTTGCTGATCCTGTGCAAGAGACTAGTTTAAGGCAATGGACTCGACAGCCCAGCTCACCAACTGGATGATTACCGAAGGGCGCCGCTCAGGCGATCCCGTGAAAGTGGTGTCATATTTCTGCGCATCTTTGATCGAGGCCGGTGTCCCGCTCTGGCGGGTCAATATCGGTCAGCGCTTCGCCAATCCGTTGCTCATAGCATGGGGGGTCATTTGGACACCTGATGGGACCGAGAGCTACGACGTAACGCATGAGACGATGTTGACGGACGGGTATGTTGGCAGCTCATTTGAATATATTCTGGAGCACAGAAAGCCACTTCACAAAAGCCTCCGGCAACTGGACCCAAAAACTGAGCATTCATCGTATATTGAATTCGCTGAGGCAGGTGGCACCGATTATTATGCCACTCTGCTTTACTACGGCGATGGATCGCTGCACGGCTGCACATTTGCCACGCAGGCACCAGAAGGTTTCTCGCAGCGGCATCTGGAGTTGATCGAGAATGCGCTACCTGCGCTTTCATCCGCTCTGGAACCTGTCACGATGCGCAAATCGTCCAAAGGCCTTTTGCGAACATATCTTGGTGATGGGCCTTCCGATGCTGTTTGGAACGGGCGGATCAAGCGCGGGGAACGCGCGACCCTTGATGCGGTCGTTATGATTTCCGATCTGCGAGGTTTCACGGCTCTTTCAGAGAGCGCACCCGAAGAAGACGTTTTTGACGCGCTGAGCGGATACTTCGATCTGGTTGTTCAGTCTGTGGAAGAGAATGGAGGCGATATCCTCAAATTCATGGGCGACGGTATTCTGTCGATCTTCGCCATCGCGACTGAGGCAGATCGCCCCGCGCGATGTCGCGAGGCTGCTCAGGCCGCACAAACTGTGTTAACCGGTTTAACCGCCCTCAATCACAGCCGCGGTGAGGCTCAAAAGCCGCCGTTGGACGTTGGAATAGGGATCAACCTTGGGCAAGTCAGTTATGGTAACATCGGCAGCCCCGGGCGACTTGATTTCACTGTTCTGGGTGGCGCGGTGAATGTCGCAAGCCGGATTGAGGGTTTGACCAAATCCATTGGCCAAAGAGTGTTGGCGACATCGGCCGTCGCAAGTGCCGCGCCTGATCTGTTCTCTCCCTGCGGGTTTCATGACGTACGTGGCCTTGCGCGTCCAATCGAGCTGTTTTCTCTCGTCGAGCGAGAGGTCGCGCGCGATCTGGGCTTTGGGTAGGCCGCTAGCCGCAATAGACCAAATGTGGCGGTCGACTATTCGCTTTCGTCTGCCACGCGAGGCACGCGACGTTTAGGAACGGTCTTCGGTCGTTGCTCCGACCGAGATAACCACGGTCATAAATACCGAGACTGCGGCCCCAAAACAGATTGGGCTCGTTCCGCCCTGCACATCAAGCAAGTCGCCTTCTGAGACCTCGCACTCGGTCGGCGCGCTGGGGATGCAAATATACCTTGTGTCTTCAGTATCCTGAAGCACACGAATGCTAACGTTTTCTGGAACAGCTCCGAGGTATTCTGAAAGCGCGCTATTGGGATCGGACTTTAGACGCTCCGCAAATTCGGCATCATTCCATGCCCGTGCATAGAGGTCTTCCAATCGATCAATCTGTTCGAGGCCCTTCGACATTTCGCTCGTTCTCCTGCTCTGCGCGACTAGCTGGTGCTAGTGGCTATCGATGCCCTTCAAAATGGACATGAGAGTTGTTGTGGCGATGTCCGTTGGAGTAACTTTCGTTAACCTTCGCCACAGGGCATTTGGTGCCCGCTCTCCTTTGCGGGGTCCCGCGCGATATCAGTTTGAACTAGATTGGATTTGTCGGGTGACGACTGCAGGCGCGCAAAGGTGGGAAACAAACGCAGCGAGAGTTTGAAGAGCGTCTTGGTTTTTGGGCGTCGTAAGGCCGCACGGAAATCAAAAAAGGGCCCACCGGGGAGGGGCAGCAAGAAAAACCAAAAAGCGTGCGGCCTTGTTGGAAAGGTGTCGAGAGCTTGACGCTGTTTCTACCCTAATGTTGGTAAAACTCATGATTTAGCGCGCTAACGACGGCTCATAGTGCTGGATTGCGCAAATCTTGAGCGCCTTCGGCTACGACTTTAGCTAAATTGCAGAAGTATCCGAGCCAAGCGGGGCGAGTCGCTGGGAGGCCGTCGAGATCGATTGATGCCAATACATGTGCACCCCATCAAGGATCGGGCCCAAAACACCCGCTCGACCAGCCAGGGCTGCGATATGTGAAAACCTAGCTCAAGCTGGCCGCTCTGCGTCTCAATTCTTGGCTCACGTTACTGCACTCCACCATTTAACAGACTATCGCGCCATTTCGATGGCACCTCGTCTATGAAGGGGCTTCAGGTCATGCCCAGCGCTTCTTTGTACATCTCCAACACCGCTTCTTCTTCGGCGATGTCATCCTTGTCGCGCTTGCGCAGCGCGATTACCTTACGCATCACCTTGGTGTCATAGCCCCGCGCCTTGGCTTCGGCCATGACCTCTTTCTGCTGCTCGGCGATGTCCTTTTTCTCGGCCTCCAGCCGCTCGAACCGTTCGATGAACTGGCGCAGTTCGCCTGCGGTTACGCGGTAGTTGGCTTCGGCCTGGGACTCGTCCATCAGTATCTCTCCATCGGGATGCAATTGAGGTGCGAGGGGCGGGATAGCGCGCCACCGCATCTGCCGCAAGCACCCTTTGGTGCCTGCGCGGACGGTTGCACCCGGCGCATTGATCCGCTAACCCCTGCGGCCAGAAACGACAGGCGCGAGGCATCCATGTTCGATATCATCGTTTGGGCAGGAACAGCTCTTTCGCTGGCCGGGTTGGCTGGCCTCGTCTGGTGTATCCTGCGCGTGCATAAGGCCCGCCGGTCGGGGCTGAGCGACGACGAATTACGCGCCGCAGTTCAGGCGGTATTGCCCTGGAACCTTGGCGCGCTGTTTCTGTCGGTCTTTGGTCTGATGGCGGTTATCGTCGGCATCTCGCTGGGCTGATTGCCTGGCTGGGGCCGATCTGGTCAGATGGGCATATTGTCGAAACGGGATTCGATCAGTTCATCGCACAGATGCGCGTCGAGGCGGCGCAGGCGCTTCGGCACACTGGCACCCTCCTCGGCAAGCCGACGGATCACCGCATGAAGCGCGGGCTGCAGGCGCAGGCGGCCATCAAAGGATTCCCCTGCGATCTTCTTTTCGAGACGTTCCGCTTCCAACATCAAGTCTTGAGCAGTCATTTTTGGTCCTCCCTTATGAGCAACATTCTACCCAGAATTGTAACAACGTGAAGAAAAACCGAAGGCTTTTTGGCCGCATTTTATGCAAAACACACCCTATGGCCAAAGAAATCGGCAGCTTTTTGTGCTCACGCCTCGTATTCTGGCATTTCTGGTCGGAGCGCACCTTGATTGTGATCAAAAAAGGTGAATCGCCGCGTTTTCCTGCTGATTAAAAAACATGAAGCACAGGTAAATTCAGGCGAGCGCAGAACGGATGCGACGTGATCGTCTAGTTCCTCGCGGAGTGGGGCCACAATGTCCATCGGCTGGACAGACGGGTCGCTGCGGCATAGGAACGGGCCATGGATATTCGACCTATCACACCGCGCTACGCCGTCTCGCCACAGATCTCGGTCGAGGACGTGCCAGCCATCGCCGAAGCGGGCTTTACCCGCGTCATCTGCAACCGCCCTGATATCGAGGTTCCGCCCAGCCATCAAGCCGACGCAATTGCCGAAGCCGTACACGCCGCCGGTCTGGAATTCGAGGTGTTGGAACTGACCCACCAGACCATGACGCCAGAGAATGTCGCGCAGCAAATGGCGCTGGCCGAGGCAAGTACCGGCCCGGTTCTGGCCTATTGCGCCTCGGGCACGCGCTGTTCGGTGGTCTGGGCCCTGGGGCAGTGCCCGTCGCGCAGCCCTGACGAGATTCTGTCGCAGATCCAAAGCGCGGGCTATCAGCTTGACGGGCTGCGACCGACGCTTGAGGCGCTGAGCCAAGCGGCGTCTGAAACCAGCTAAGCTCGGAGCTAGGCGCGGACTTGTCATCCTTGCGGTGATTGAGGCATCGAGGCGATGTCGGTGCCAGGGCGTACCCCCTCCTGCCGGGCGGGTCCGATTGCTTCTTGTAGAACCGGTTCTGTCGATGGTGGCGTGATGGCAGTCGGCACGGGCGCATCCTGCGCGGGCTGCGACAAATCATCGAAAACCTCAACATCCGTGGGGTTGCTATAGGGCTCGGGTGATGTCTCGTTCAGCCGTAGCGCGCGCATGCCCCGGCACTGGCCCAAACGCGCCCGCGCAAGGGCCCGCCCGTCGATCGTCAGCAGTTCCGCCTCATCCAACGGGCAGGACTCCAGTGGCAGCGTGTCGCCCGGCTTCAACCCAGACAAAACAGAAAGCGGCACGTGCAACCGGGTCAGCACCGCCCGCAACTCGGTCCGCATCAGCCCGAAATTACGCTCCAGTCCCGCAGGCTGTGATGCGGCCTCGCTTGGCTGGGCGTCCTGCTCTTCCACCTCGTCCGGCAAAACCACCGTGATCTGGCCCTGGCAAGCCCCATGTCCGATATCAACGACCAGATCACATAGCCGATAATGTTCCTGCCCCATGGCCAGCACCAGATCCGAAATCTTTTTCTGTCGGCTTTCGAACCTGTATCTCTGCAAACACAACCACTCCTCGGCCTCCCCCAGCAGCGCCCCCGCTTCTACCAGAACCTGCTCAGCCAGCGGCGCAAGAAGCGCGGCATCCGTTTCGGTGAAGGGCCGCTCATCGGGCGGCTGTGATCCAACTTCGCCGATGGTCTGATAGCGGATCATCGCGGCGGTTGCCTGGCGGTCGACACAAATCGCCGCTGTCAGACCACCGGGTTCCCCCAGCACAAGCATCAACCGCTGCTCTTCCAGATGGGTGGAAAGCAGATCGCGGGGAAACCTGTTCTCGGTAGCACCGATCACCGCCATCGCCGGGCCTGCAACATGCGCCGAAGCCTGCGCCAGCCCGCGCCGCAGGGCCCGCAGCAGCGGGCGGGTGGATTGCACCGCACCCTGCCCCGACTGCGCGATCTTGCGCGCCATCGCGGAATCCACATTGCGGGCCTCTGAGTTCACGGGATCGTCTGCCTGTCCGACTGCGCCATGACACCGGTTTAGGCAGAACGCCTTACCAAACCCTTACGCCCGCCCTATTCGGCGGCCATTTCCTGATTGGTCGCCAGGCTCACCCGAAACGCGGCGCCGCTTTGCCCGGTCAGATAGGTCACGTTGCCACCAAGCCGCTGCATGATCTCGCGGCAGATCGCCAGACCCAGCCCCGCGCCGCCAGCTTTCTCGGAACTTACCCTGGCAAATTTCTCGAACACCATCGATTGTGCCTGTGTCGGGATGCCGCTGCCATTATCAATGAAATCGACAACCACCTGACCTCCCACGTCGTGAACCGAGATCGTCAGCACCGGATCGCGCGCGTCGCAATATTTCTGCGCATTCGAGATCAGATTGATAAAGACCTGCCCCAGCCGATCCAGATCGGAGCGCAGCGCAATGCGCTCGGTGGATTTCTGGCGCTTCACCACCAGCTTGCCCGTGGAGCCTGCCAGCGCCGAATCAAGGGCGCGGTCCAGCACCGCATCCAGCCGCCCATCGCGTAGGTTCAGGCTGACCTGACCGCTTTCAAGAACACTCAGATCCAGCAGATCGTCCAGCAGCCGTGTCAGGCGCAGCGCCTCGTCATGGATGATCGTGGCATAGCGGGTCTTGTCCTCTGGCAGCAGCCCGTCCGTGTCGCGCAATATCTCGGAAAAGGCGCGGATCGAGGTCATGGGCGTGCGCAATTCATGACTGACCTGACTGAGAAACGCGTCCTTTTGCAGCGAGATCTGGGTCAGCTTTTCGTTGGCTTCGCGCAGTTTGTGCGCCGTGCGGCTGAGTTCCGAGGATTTGGCCTCTAGCTGACTGGAATACTCCATCAGTTGCGCCGATTCATCTGCAACCGCCAGCAGGTCCTGCACCGAAACCGATGACCCACCGACAATCTGCCCGATCATCGCATGAGCCGCAGCCGCCCCGACCGAGCCGCCAAGCTCGCGTTCCAGCCGTTCCAGAAAGGCCGGTGTAGGGTCGGGCAGGACGCCGCGCCCGCCTTGCTGCAGGGCTTCGGCATGAAAGAACTCCTGCGCCTCGCGCGCACCCAGAATACGCTGGGACATGATCATCAGGTCTTCGCTCTGCGCCACCGATCCGGTCCAGCCGCGCGGACCGGCGGAATGGTCGAACACGTTGACAAATTGCGCGCCCTGCAGCCGTTCGAGCGGGCTGGGAAAGCTCAACAGTGATACCAAACAGAACGCCACAGTGTTGAGCGACAGCGACCACATCACCGAATGTACGGTCGGGTCCAACCCGGTGATGCCAAAAAGCGCATCAGGCCGCAGCCAGTGCCAGCCAAAGAGACCGTTTGTCATTACGCTTTCGGACAGCAGCCCGCTGCCGATGCCGGGCAAGAGCAGCGTATAGAGCCAGAGCAGGAACCCAATGGTGAGTCCCACCAGCGCCCCTGTCCGGGTTGCACCGCGCCAAAACAAACCGCCGACCAGCGCCGGCAGGATCTGCGCGATCCCGGCAAAAGCAATCAGCCCGATCGAGGCCAGCGCGCCGCCACCGGTGAAGACGAAATAGAAATAGCCCAGCGCCATGATCACAGCGATCGACACTCGGCGCGAAAACAGGACAATGTTGCGCACATCCCCCGAGACCGAGGCCCCACGGCCCTGTGAATAGAGCCAGATCGGCATCACGATGTGGTTCGATACCATGGTCGATAGCGCCATCGCCGCCACGATCACCATCGAGGTGGCGGAAGAAAAGCCACCCAAAAACGCCAGCATGGCCAGCCCGCCCTCGCCCTGCGCCAGCGGAATGGTCAGCACGAACAGATCGGGGTTCGATCCCTCGGGCATCAGGTCCAGCCCCACTACCGCGATGGGCACGACAAACAGGCTCATCAGCAGCAGGTAAAGCGGAAAGGCCCAGGCCGCCATGCGCAGATGGCGCTCGTCATCGTTTTCGACCACCATGACCTGAAACATGCGCGGCAGGCAGACAAAGGCCGCCGCCGCAAGAAAAGTGATCGTCGCCCAGCGCCCTTTGTCGATGGTCCAAGTCCCGATCTCCGATTGGTCGATACGCTGCAATATCGGATCAATCCCGCCGCCAATCCCCCAGACGACAAAAACGCCGACGGCCAGCAGGGCCAGCAGTTTGACAACCGCCTCAATCGCGATGGCGGTCACAACCCCGTGGTGGCGCTCGTTGGCGTCCAGATTGCGCGTGCCAAAGAGGATCGCAAAGACTGCAAGCCCCGCCGCCACCCAGAAGGCACTGGAGCCTTCGCGATAGAAGCTTTCAGGGTCGCCCTCGGCAAAGATCGAGAAGGACAGCGTGATCGATTGCAATTGCAGTGCGATATAGGGCGTCACGGCGATAACCGCCAATACCGTTACGCAGATCGCCAGCAGGTTCGATTTGCCAAAGCGCGAGGAGATCAGGTCAGCGATCGAGGTTACCCGCTGGCTGCGCCCCACTCGCACCAGTTTGCGTAGACCCCACCACCAGCCGATCATCACCAGGGTTGGCCCCAAATAGATGGTCACAAATTCCAGCCCACTGCGCGCGGCGTAGCCAACCGCCCCATAAAACGTCCAGGCGGTACAGTAGATCGAAAGCGATAAGGTGTAGATCAGCGGCGAGCGCAGCCAGCGAATGCGCCGAGTCGCAGCCAACCGATCCGAAGCAAAGGCCACGCCGAACAGGAACACAACGTAGCCCAGACAAACCAGAATGAGCACGTTCAGGGACGCCATCAGCCGCGCTCCGAACTGCCGGGATCAGATCCGCTCCACCTCCGCGCCGCAATGCCAAAGAGTCCCCCGACCACGATCAGCAGCGCCCAGACCCCGAAGATATAGGTGATGGCCGCTGACATCGGCACCTGCCCGCCCTCTCCCGATCCATCAGGCCAGAGCAATGGAATGGCAAAGAGCAGTGCGCCGAAGATCGGCAGCAGGCGCGCGGCATCGCTCAGGCGGCGGCGACGGTAGCTCTGTTTTTCCAGAAACACCGGAGGCGCCTGGACCGGGCCGGTCTCATTCTCCGGCCCGACGCTCATGGGCGGCTGGCCTGCGCATGCAGATCGCGTACCGCTGTCAGAACCTCGGCATTGGAAAACGGCTTGGTCATGAAGCGGCTGACACCGGCCTTTTCGGCCATGTCCCGGTCGCGGGCCTGGCCGCGCGCGGTCAGCATCAGAACTGGCAGGTCCTGCATTCCATCCAACGCGCGCACCTCCTTGAGGATGTCCATGCCGCTCTTGCCCGGCAGCATGACATCCAGGATCAGCAGATCGGGCGCGGCAGAGGTGATCACCTCCACCGCGTCAGAGCCATCGGCGTGGGTATCCACCTGCCAGCCTTCGCGGCTGAGCAGGAAGCGGATCGCCTCAGTGATATTCGGTTCATCTTCAATCAGAAGAACACGTCGGTTCATTCCGGCCCTTCCTCCCCAAAAAAGGCAATCGGGCCCGTGCCCGTCTGTTATGCGTGCTCCAGATTAGACTTGCTTTAACGGACCTGTCAAAACTCTTCCGACAGGATTGATGGTTCACGTCGCGCCGCACAGGCCCGGCGCGGGCAGACCCGGCAGCTGCTGCCCACCGGCAACGCATCGGCTTGGCCACCGTCATCGCTCGGCACCGGCAGGATCAGCATGATCGAATGATAAACGGGGTCCACATCGAAACCGGGCACTTCCTGCGGCCAGGCGACAGCAAGGCAATCAAACTCTGCCGCCGTACGCCCCAGTTGCGACACCCGGCGGCGGATCGGCACGAGCGGTCGGTTGAGCGCAGTGAACAGCGGCCAGAGCGGGCAGGATTCCCCATGCCGTGGCAATGCAAAGCCCGAGATTGCCTTGCGGAAGACGATACTGCCAGACGCGTCGCATTGCACCAGCCCCACCTCATGGGCCAACGCGTCCTCGGGCAAGGTCGCTATGCGGCGGAACACCGAGGGCAGATCGACGTCGAAACGCCGCGCGAGGCCAAGCGGATCCAGCCCCAGCTCATCCAGCGCATCCAGCACATCGCGCAGCGGCATGGCTCGGACGTCCGTGGCATAGAGCGTCAGGATACCGGCCCCAACCGCACGTGCCGCGCCGCTCTCCAGCCCTTCCAGTACATCGCTAGGTACTTCGCCAGTGCTCTCGATTTCCGGGAAGTGATGGCCGCGCGCTGCGACAAAGGCCTCAACCTGCTCCAGCGGCATCCCGCGGCGGTCGGCGCTGCTGCTGTCGGTTTCATCCAGATAGCCAACCAGCGCCTTGGAACTTTCCGCCAGCCGTTCGGCATCCTGATTGAGGTTGCGGTGGAATCGGTCGCGCCATTCCGGTTCCAGATCGCCGGGCTCGGCCAAGATCGAGGCGGTCGACCGGATCGCGGCGGCAGTGGAGAGCAATTCATGCAGCGAAGCGGCCAGAAGCGGGTCATGCGTCAGCCGGTCCGATAGGGTCACAACGGTCCGTTCCAGCGTCGTGATCCGACGGTGCTGGCGCGCGACGACGTCGGCCCAGCCGGGAAAGCGCCCGGCAAATTCATCAACCCGATCCAGTTCCGCCGCAATCGGGCCAATCTGGGCCGCCGCCTCGCCCAGCGCCGCGATCAGCGCGGCTTCGGCCCCTTCAGTCAACATCGAGGGTTCGACCTGCAGCTCGCTCGCGATATCGACCAGCAACTTGCCGCCGATTCTGCGACGGTTATGCTCGATCAGGTTGAGATACGAGGCGGAAATACCCACTTTGCGCGCAAGGTCCGCCTGCCGAAACCCGCTGATCATCCGTCGTTCGCGGATGCGGCTGCCTGTCAACGTGTCCCGTGCGATGGCCCGACCCCCCGGTTTTTCGTCCCATATCAACAGCTTTCTGCGCCGCGACATAAGGAAATTTACACGATACCCCTCACATCTGTCGAATAATTTACAGAATAAATATTCGATTCAAAGGGTTTATTGCGCAATTTTCTTTACGCCTTCCATACTTGCTTTGCACAGATAAGTGCCGCGCCGCGCGGAAGAGGAGCCGCCAAGCGCAAAGTGAAATGGGAGGAATGAATGTCCAAGAACGATGTCACCCGTCGCAGGGTGCTGAAAACGGGTGCCGTGGCGGGGGCTGGTCTGGCAATGCCAACGGTGTTCACCGCGCAATCCGCGAGCGCGTTTACCAATGAGCCAACCGGCAGCAATGTCATCCTCGGCTTCAATGTGCCACAGACCGGGCCCTATGCTGAAGAAGGCAATGACGAATTGCTGGCGCAGCAACTGGCCGTCGAGCACCTCAATGGTGAAGGCGATGGCGGCTGCCTGAACACCTTCACCTCAAAGGCACTGAAGGGGAACGGCATCCTGGGCAAGAAGGTCGAGTTCGTCACCGGCGACACCCAGACCAAGTCGGACGCGGCCCGCGCATCAGCCAAGTCGATGATCGAAAAAGACGGCGCGGTCATGATCAATGGCGGCTCGTCCTCGGGCGTGGCGGTTGCGGTTCAGGGCCTGTGTCAGGAAGCAGGCGTGATCTTCATGGCCGGTCTGACCCATGCCAACGACACCACAGGTAAGGACAAGAAAGCCAACGGTTTCCGCCACTTCTTCAACGCCTATATGTCGGGGGCAGCGCTGGCGCCGGTGCTGGCCGCCGAAATGGGCAAGGAACGCCGCGCTTATCACCTGACCGCAGACTATAACTGGGGCTGGACCCAGGAAGAGTCGATCGTGGCCTCGACCGAGGCGCTGGGTTGGGAGACGGTCAACACCGTCAAGACGCCGCTCGCCTCAACCGATTTCTCGTCCTACATCGCGCCGGTTCTGAACTCTGGCGCGGATGTGCTGGTTCTGAACCATTATGGCGGCAACATGGTCAACTCGCTGACCAACGCGATCCAGTTCGGTCTGCTCGACAAGGTGGCCAACGGCAAAGACTTCAAGATCGTTGTGCCGCTCTATTCCGAATTGATGGCCGCTGGTGCGGGCGAGAACATCAAGGGCGTGTTGGGGTCGATGAACTGGAACTGGCAGCTGCAGGATGAAGGCACCAAAGCCTTCGTGAAATCCTTCGGCGAAAAGTACGAGAAGCCGCCATCCAACTCGGCCCAGACCTGTTATGCGCAGGTTCTTCTTTATGCGGATGCGGTCGAACGCGCGGGCACCTTCAACCCGTGCGGGGTTGTCGAAGCGCTGGAAGATTTCGAGTTCGACGGGCTTGGCAATGGCCCGACCTGGTATCGCGGCGCAGATCATCAGTGCTTCAAGGACGTGCTGGTGGTACGGGGCAACGAGAACCCGACCAACGCCTATGACACGCTGGAAATCGTCGAGATCACGCCGCGGGCGCAGGTCGAGTACGATCCCGAGCATCCGATGTTCGCGGGCGGCAGCCTGGGCGAGTGTAACCCCGGTTCCTAACCACTCACGCAAACCGGGACCGGTCGCGGGCAATCGCGGCCGGTCAATAAGAGCGGCGGGCGCAAGAGCCAAAGCCGCACCGGCCAATCCAGAGGTGGGGACAGATGGACGCCATTCTTCTGCAAATCCTGAACGGGCTCGACAAAGGTTCGGCCTATGCGCTGATCGCGCTGGGACTGACACTGATCTTCGGCACGCTGGGTGTCGTCAATTTCGCCCATGGCGCGCTGTTCATGATCGGCGCCTTCTGCGCGGTAACGCTGCAAAGGCTTCTGAATCTGAGCTTCGAGACCGTGGACGAGACTCAGAAGGATTTTCTGGGCAATCCGCTCAAGGTAAAGACGCCTTATGTCGAGGCCTGGTTCGGGCCGGAAACCGGGGCTGCGATCATAGACTGGTCCGTGCCGCTGGCAATCCTGGTTGCGATCCCGATCATGTTGCTGGTCGGCTACGTGATGGAACGCGGGCTGATCAAGCATTTCTACAAGCGACCGCATGCGGATCAGATCCTCGTCACCTTCGGGCTTGCCATCGTCTTGCAGGAGATCGTGAAATACTTCTTTGGCGCCAACCCGATCCAGACACCACCACCCGAGGCGCTGAGCGGATCGATCGACCTGGGCGTGATGGTTGGGTTTGACCCCAACGCGATCATCTACCCGATCTGGCGGCTGATATATTTCGCCTTCGCCACGCTGATTATCGGGGGCATCTTTGCCTTCCTGCAATTCACCACCTTCGGCATGGTCGTGCGCGCCGGTATGGCAGATCGTGAAACCGTGGGCCTTCTGGGCATCAATATCGACCGCCGCTTTACCATCATGTTCGGCATCGCGGCCGCAGTCGCCGGATTGGCGGGCGTGATGTACGGCCCGCTCAACCCACCCAATTACCATATGGGCATGGATTTTCTGGTGCTCAGCTTCGTGGTTGTCGTTGTTGGTGGCATGGGCTCGCTGCCTGGCGCGGTGCTGGCCGGGTTCCTGCTGGGTATTCTGGAGAGCTTCGCCTCAACCACCTGGGCCACCACCACGATCCCGGGGATCAACCAGATCATCATCTATCTGGTCGCAATCATCGTGCTGCTCACCCGCCCCCGCGGGCTGATGGGCCGCAAAGGCGTGATGGAGGACTGAGCTCATGCTGGGACTGAACAAAAAAGACACGTCTCTGCTGCTGATCGTGGCTGTGCTGACGCTGCTGGCGCCCTTCATCCTGAACCCGTTCCCCGAAGGCAGCGCCATGGCGCAGTTCAACGCGGGCTATCCGGACCTGATGCAGCGTTTCGTGATTTTCGGGATTTTTGCCATCGGGTTCAACATCCTCTTCGGCCTGACCGGCTATCTCAGCTTCGGTCACGCCGCCTTTCTCGGCGTGGGGTCTTATGCCGCCGTTTGGATGTTCAAGCTGATCAGCTACAACGTGATCCCGGCTATCCTGCTCAGCGTGGTCGTCGCGGGACTGTTTTCGCTGCTGATCGGGTTCATCAGTCTGCGCCGCTCGGGCATCTATTTCTCGATCCTCACGCTGGCCTTTGCGCAGATGAGCTTTGCGCTGGCCTATTCTGTGCTGTCGAACCCCAAGTTCAACCTGACCAATGGCGAAACCGGCCTGCAGGTTTATGCTGATGACCCGCAATGGTTCCACAGGGCCAACGCGCCTGACCTGCCGCATCTCTTTGGTGTGTCGATGCGGTCGACCTATACAATGGATGTCGGCGGCTGGAGCTTTGATTTCAACGCAGGTTACTACCTATGCGCTGTGATCATGATGGTGGTGTTTTACCTGGCAATCCGCATCTTCCGTTCGCCCTTTGGCATGATGCTGCGGGCGGTGAAATCAAACCAGCAGCGGATGAACTATACCGGGCTGAACTCACGCCCCTATACGCTGGCGGCCTTTGTGATCTCGGGCATGTATGCCGGATTGGCTGGCGGGCTGATGGCAGCCATGGACCCGCTTGCGGGCGCCGAGCGGATGCAATGGACGGCGAGCGGGGAAGTGGTGCTGATGACCATCCTTGGCGGCACCGGCACCCTGATCGGGCCGGTTCTTGGCGCGGGCTTCATCAAGTATTTCGAGAACATCTTCTCCAAGATCAACGACAACGTGCTGCATAGCTGGTTCGCCTTCCTGCCTGACGGGATGGAGGATTTCATGGTCTTCATCATCCATCCCTTCATCGGCAAGGGCTGGCACCTGACACTGGGTCTTCTGTTCATGCTGGTCGTGATCTTCCTGCCCGGCGGTCTGGTCGAAGGGGGTCAGAAGCTGCTGAACTGGGTACGCGGCAAACGCAAGGACAAGAAAACCAGCGGCAAGACCGAGCCAGCGGAATAAGGGGGCGCAGCGATGGGTATTCTGGAAGTCAAAGGCGTCAACAAACGCTTCGGCGGGCTGCAGGCGCTGGGGGATGTGAACCTCAGCGTCAAGGAAAACTCGGTGCATGCCATTATCGGGCCGAATGGCGCGGGTAAATCCACGCTGCTGAACTGTCTGGTAGGTAAGCTGATCCCCGATACCGGCAGCGTGATGTTTGATGGCCAGTCGGTGCTGGGCCGCGCGCCGTTCGAGATCAACCAGATGGGCATCAGCCGCGTGTTTCAGACGCCCGAGATTTTCGGCGAACTCACGGTGATGGAAAACATGATGATCCCGATCTTCGCCAAGCGCGACGGGGCGTTTCGCATGCATGCCTATGAGACCGTGCAGAACGAAAAGCAGATCGTTGAAGCGGCCGAGGAAATGCTGGAAGAAATGAACATGGCCGACAAACGCGACATGAATTCCGCGTCGCTGTCACGGGGCGACAAGAGGCGGCTTGAGATCGGCATGTGCCTGAGCCAGCAGCCGCGCCTGTTGCTGCTGGACGAGCCGACAGCGGGCATGGCGCGGGCCGATACCAATAACACGATCGACCTGCTGAAACAGATCCGCGACGAACGCGACATCACCATCGCCATTATCGAGCATGACATGCATGTGGTGTTCAGCCTCGCCGACCGGATCACCGTGCTGGCGCAAGGGACCCCGTTGGTCGAAGACAGCCCCGAAAACATTCGCGGCAACCCCAAGGTGCGCGAAGCCTATCTGGGCGAAAGCGCGTAAGGAGAAATCACCATGAACACCAAACCCGATTTCTCAAAACACGCCAATCAGGCCAGCACAGCCCCCGCCTTCCTGTCGGTCTGGGACATGCATTCCTATTACGGCGAGAGCTACATCGTGCAGGGCGTATCCTTCAACGTGCACGAAGGCGAGATCCTCGCACTGCTGGGCCGCAATGGGGCGGGCAAGACCTCGACGCTCAGATCTATCGCGCGGTTGGGCGACCCCGAGGTCAAGCATGGCGAGATCTGGCTTGATCACAAACCGCTGCACAAGATGGCCAGTCACGAGGCCGCCGCATCCGGGCTGGGCCTTGTGCCCGAGGACCGCCGGATCATCCCCGGCCTGACGGTCGAGGAAAACCTGCAACTAGCGCAGATCGCGCCTCCGGTCGGCTGGTCGCTGGAGCGACTCTATGAGTTGTTCCCGCGCCTGGGAGAGCGGCGCAAGCAAGAGGGCGTGACGCTTTCAGGTGGCGAGCAGCAGATGCTGGCGATCGCGCGGGCCCTGGCGCGGGATCTCAAGGTCCTGCTGCTGGATGAACCTTACGAAGGGCTGGCCCCGGTGATCGTGGACGAGATTGAAAAGACGCTCATGCATATCAAGCAACAGGGCATGACCACGATCATCGTTGAACAGAATGCGGTGCGCGCACTGGAACTGGCGGACCGCGCGGTCATTCTGGACACGGGCAGCATCGTCTTTGACGGCACCGCAACGGAAGTTCTGGAAAACGAGGAGTTGCGCGCGGAGTACCTGGCGATCTGACACAACCGGGCGATTTTTCGGATCACCCGGTTGCCGCTTGCGCAAAACCCATCGTAAATGGCCCCATGAAGATCTGCGCGTTGACGATGGTGTATCGCGATTACTGGGCTCTGTCCCAGTGGTACGCGCATTACAGCCGACATCTGGGGCCCCAAAACCTGTTTGTGGTGGCGCATGGGGCCGATCCCAAAATCCACGAACTTTGCCCCGGCGCAAGCATCATCACCGTCCCGCGCGATAAGTTCACGGAATTCGACCTGTTCCGAGGCCGCCTGCTAAACGGGTTCCAGGCCGGGCTGAACGAAGGTTATGACTGGGTGATCCGTACCGATGTGGATGAGTTGATCTGCCTCGATCCGGCCCGCTATCAGAGCTATGCTGAGCTTTTTGAACAGCATCCGGGAAGGGCGCAGTTTTCGCTGGGGCTGAACTTGGCTGAGCTACCGGGCGACCCGGAACTCAAACCCGGCATGCTGGCGTTGCAACACCGGCAACGGGCGTTGTTTTCGGCCCATTACAGCAAGGCCTGGGCTGTGCGTCAGCGCGTCGGGCTGCGTCGGCATGGCATAGAAATTCGGCCACGCCATACCGAGGCTTACCCATTCTCGGTGCCGCGTGGCGTCTATCTGGTGCATCTCAAATATGCCAACGCAAACGCGCTTGCCGAAAGCGATGCACACAGGATGCAGGTCGCCTCGGAACCGGGGCATGGCACGCCCGGACAATCCTGGCTCAAACCCGACCTTCGCAATCGAAAGTTCGCCGAGCGCGTCCGCAGCCTGCCCCTGACCAACTGGGACGAGGCGGAACCGCAAGCTTATGCGCAAATCAGCGGCGAACCGGAACGGGACCGCCGCATCGGCGTGATCCGGGTGCGCGACGTCCCGCTTAACCTTGCCACCGACCTGCCCGGCTGGTTCCGTTCCGCGTGATCCGGTCAAATCTCGGATACCCGGCTAATGGTGCCTTCCCCTGCTTGACCAGTCAGCCTTCATTCCGGCAACAATTGCCGCCAAGGCATTGGGCCCAAATCCGCCAGATGACAAAAAATGGTTTGAAACCGGCGATTGTGCTTCCCCTATCCAAGAGATTTAGTGGCTCAGGTTTCTTGGCCATTAAGGTTCCTGCCAATGCCTTCGAATCTATATGAATCACGGCCCCCCAAAACGTTCTGGCGATCCGGCGTCTCGGAACAAAACCTGCTAGGTGTTTCCGATATTTATGAGCCCAAATTCGAAATCGGCCGAAGCGCCGCATTTCCTGCGCGGGAAGCTGCTTTGCGCAGCATATCGGGGCTCAGTTCAAGAAGCGCGGCTTCAACTATGTCGATCTGGAAACACCGCCCCCAGCGCTGTCTCGCGAACGGTGGCATGAATTTGTCTACGACCTCTATTCGGCACGCTACGGCAATATCTACACACCACGGCAACTCATCCAGATGCTGGCCCGCGCCAATGGCAGCTTGCAGCCGGTTGAAACCGCTTATGTCGATGAGAACGGGCGCGCGCGCGATCCGTTCCGCCCCGCCATCGAACCTGACGGCTTTGCTGATATCGACGAGCTTGAGGCAGATCGGCGCTATCTCCTGTCTCAGGTTGCCTCGATGCTGGATCAGACCGACCTGTTCGTCTTTACACTGGGCCTGACCGAGGCCTGGGAAAGTATCGAGGACGGCGTGGCATTGCCGACCTGCCCGGGGACAGTGGGTGGTACTTTCGATACTGACAAATATCGCTTCAAGAATTTCGACTACGAAGAAACGCTGCAGGACATGAACGCCTTCATCGCACTGGCGCGCGAAAAGAACCCACAGATGAAATTCCTGCTGACTGTCTCGCCCGTGCCGCTCACCGCGACGGCGACCGATCAGCATGTTCTGCCTGCTACGCTTTATTCCAAATCGGTACTGCGTGCGGTTGCAGGCGCGCTCTCGCAGAAGCACGATTTTGTTGATTACTTTCCCTCTTACGAACTCATCGCCTCTCATCCCATGCGCGCGATGTACTACATACCAAACTTGCGAAAGTTGCAGCCGAGGGCGTCGCGCAGGCCATGGATGTGTTCTTTTCCGCCATTGGCGATCAGTCGAGCGGTGACATCAAAGAACCCAGTCAGGCGACACCCGTCGAGGCCGACAATGACGACCTTCTCTGTAAAGAAGCCATTTTGTAGACTTTCGGCCAATGAGCCTCTTTATCTGCGGAAACTCTCATACTGCTGCAATCAAGCAGGGTATGAATCGGGTCTGGAAAAAAAGACCGACGTGCATGTCTTTGCCCTGGGTAGCGGCGCTTATGAAACGAACCCGTTCAGCGAAATACGTGACAGCCGGATCTTCTTCACTGAACCCCTATATTCCGAACGGCTTGAAACCGCGACCTCTGAGGTGTCGATCGACGACACCCATGTTTGGGGCTTGGTCACCGGGACCCACAACAACCGAATATTGCGAGGAGAGTTCTGGAAGGAAGCGACCCCGGCCTGCCTTGATCATCCCGATCTGCGACCGGTGTCCAGGGCTGTCGTCGACGCAATCATCGATGACGATCAGAGATATATCAAAGCTTTCCTTGCGCAACTCAAGCAGATCAAGGCCAAGTTCTTTGTCATTTCCTGCCCGCCGGTGCGACGCAATAGCGTGATCGCCGGAAGCGGCATTCCGCTCGATATCATTTCGGCGATCGACAGCCGCGCGCGGCAGTGTTTCACCAACTGGCTGAGCGAACAGGGCATCCCGTTTATTGCGCCACCCGAAGGGACAATGGATGACCAGGGATTTTTGTTGAAAGAGTATTCCTTGGAAAAGACCTTCACCGGCAAACGGGACCCGCATCATGCAAACGCAGATTACGGCACGCTGATGTATAAGCAGATTCAGGATTTCCTCGCGCAAAATCACCCGGAAATCTGAGCCTGCAGCGATGCCATGCGGATGCTGGCGCAAGTACAAACAGGCTAAACTAGCGCGCGGGCCTGCTCCGGCGCGCATTTCCCTTCAATTTGGCGGCAATACCGGTCACCATGGGGGCATGAGCGATCCTGCCTTTGAATATGCCCCCATCGGCCTTGTGGAGTTGGAGAACCGCGTCATTCGGCGCTGCAACCTCTACTTTGCCAAGATGTTTGGCGGCGAGGAGGAAGAGTATCGCGACATGCCGCTCTTGCATCTGTATCCCAGCCAGGCGGATTTCGAACGCATCGGCGCGCGCAGCCTGACAGTAATGCGCGAGACCGGCTATTACTCTGACGAGCGCATTATGCGCCGCCGCGACGGCGACCTGTTCTGGTGTCGGGCGCGGGGCAAATCGCTGACCCCTGATGACCCGTTCCGCCACGGGATCTGGAGCTTCTCCGACATTTCCGAGGATCGCCCGCTGGTTGAACTAACCCCGCGCGAGCGGGATGTGGCGATCCTGTCCTGTCGCGGATTGTCCGCAAAAGAGGTTGGCGCGGAACTGGGCCTGAGCTATCGCACGATCGAGGCGCATCGCGCGCGGCTGCTGGAGAAATTCGGCGCCCGCAAGCTGCCGGAGTTGGTGGCAAAATTGTCAGGAATGCCACTTTGATCCCCTTTAGCCCTAACAATTCGGTGTACAAGCACCCACCTTGCGCGCGGACACGGCGCTTTTCATGGCTGAAAGCTTAGCCTATAACGCCGCGTAAAGTTGAGGTCCGAAGCAAAACAAGGGCCAAGGGGAACGTCGAGGACTCGCATGACAGAAAATAAACACGAAGCGGACGTGGCATTCATCAAGGCACTGGCCGAGTTGCTGCGCGAAAACGATCTGACCGAATTACAGGTCAAACGCGACTATGGCGAAGAGGACAGCCTGAATGTCCGCGTCAGCCGCATGGGTCCGGCCACTGCCGCCGCACCTGTACAGGTTGCTGTTCCGACCGCCGCACCGGCCACCCCAGTGGCAGCCGCCGCCGCGCCCGAAGCTCCGGCCGCCGCCGAAGATCCCGCCAGCCATCCCGGTGCTGTGACCTCGCCAATGGTGGGCACGGTCTATATGCAGGCCGAACCGGGTGCTCCCGCCTTCATCACCGTTGGCGCCACTGTCAGCGAAGGCGACACGTTGCTGATCGTCGAAGCGATGAAGACCATGAACCAGATCAGCGCGCCCAAGGCCGGAACCGTCAAGCGAATCCTGGTCGAGGACGGCGCCGCGGTGGAGTTCGGAACCCCTCTGGTCATCATCGAGTAAGGCGGTCCCATGTTCGACAAGATCCTGATTGCCAATCGCGGCGAGATCGCCCTGCGCGTGATCCGCGCGGCACAAGAGATGGGGATCGCCACGGTCGCCGTGCATTCCACCGCCGACAGTGACGCCATGCATGTGCGCATGGCCGATGAGTCGGTCTGCATCGGCCCTGCGCCCAGCCCGCAAAGCTACCTGTCCGTGCCCGCCATTATCTCGGCCTGCGAGATCACCGGCGCGCAGGCGATCCACCCCGGCTATGGCTTTCTGTCGGAAAACGCGGCCTTCGTGCAGATCGTCGAGGATCACGACATCACCTTCATCGGCCCCACCGCCGAACATATCCGCATCATGGGCGACAAAATCACCGCCAAGGACACGATGAAGGAACTGGGCGTGCCTTGCGTGCCCGGATCGGATGGCGGCGTGCCGGACCTTGAGGCGGCAAAGAAGATCGGCGAGGAATTCGGCTATCCCGTCATCATCAAGGCCACTGCCGGTGGCGGCGGACGCGGCATGAAGGTCGCCCATAACGCCGCAGAGATGGAAACCGCGTTTCGCACCGCGCGGGCCGAGGGCAAGGCGGCTTTCGGCAATGACGAAGTCTATATCGAGAAATACCTGACTACGCCGCGCCATATCGAGATTCAGGTTTTTGGCGATGGCAAGGGTAAAGCGGTGCATCTGGGCGAGCGCGACTGCTCGCTGCAGCGCCGCCACCAGAAAGTGTTCGAAGAGGCCCCCGGCCCCTGCATCACCCCCGAAGAACGCGCCAAGATCGGCAAGGTCTGCGCCGACGCGGTTGCCAAGATCAACTATATCGGTGCGGGCACGATCGAGTTCCTCTACGAGAATGGCGAGTTCTATTTCATCGAAATGAACACCCGCCTGCAGGTTGAACACCCCGTCACCGAAGGCATTTTCGGCGTCGATCTGGTGCGCGAACAGATCCGCATTGCCGCAGGCGAGCCGATGTCCTTCGGGCAGGAAGACCTGCGGATCAACGGCCATGCCATCGAGGTGCGCATCAACGCCGAACGGCTGCCCAATTTCGCTCCTTGCCCCGGCAAGATCACGGCCTATCACGCGCCGGGCGGTCTGGGGGTGCGGATGGATTCGGCGCTTTATAATGGATACTCGATCCCGCCCTATTACGATTCGCTGATCGGCAAACTGATCGTGCAGGGCCGCGACCGGCCCGAGGCGCTGGCCCGTCTGCACCGTGCTTTGGGTGAGCTGATCGTTGACGGTGTCGATACGACGGTGCCGCTTTTTGACGCGCTGCTGCAGGAACCCGACATCCATAGCGGTGACTACAACATCCACTGGCTGGAACATTGGCTTGAGACCAATCTGGGCGAGTGACCTGGATGACCGGCCATGACGCTGTCGCCTGAGCTGCTGCTGCATGGCTATTCCATCGGGATATTCCCGATGGCCGAACACAGGGAAGACCCGGAGATTTTCTGGGTCGACCCCAAACTGCGCGGCGTCTTCCCGCTCGACGGGTTCCACATCTCACGCTCGCTGGCGCGCCGTCTGCGGCGGCAAGACTACAAGATAACAATCAACCGCGCCTTTGATGATGTGGTGGATGGCTGCGCCGATCGCAACGAAACCTGGATCAACGACGAGCTTCGCGCCCACTACCTGACCCTGCATCAACGCGGCAACGCCCATTCGCTTGAGGTCTGGACGGAAAATCAACTGATCGGTGGCGTATACGGAGTGGTGCTGGGCGCGGCGTTTTTTGGCGAAAGCATGTTTTCGCGCTGCACTGACGCCTCAAAGATCGCATTGGCCTATCTGGTCGACCGACTGGTGCAGACCGGCTTTCAACTGTTTGACACGCAGTTCCTGACACCGCATCTGGCCTCTTTGGGGGCCATCGAAATCCCGCGTACGGCTTATCACAAATTGCTGGACCCGGCCGTCGCGTCCGAGGCGGATTTCACCACCGCACTCGAACAGAGCCCTCAGGGCGTCATACAGCGGATCACCCAGACATCGTAGCGCGCATGGTCAAGCGCGTTCAGCGCCGGGGAACTGGCAATCATCCAGCCATCAAACAGCGCCTCAGCCTTGCCGGTTTCCCAGATGGTCAGATAGGCAAACGCGTCGCCGGTGGGGTTGTCGACCGGAAACCGGCAATCCCCCAGCGCCACATCAAGGCCGAAGATCTGGCCGGTTTCGCCGTTGCGAATGTCCACATCCACGGTCTGGCCATTCACCTTGTCCAGCCCGCGCACCACCCCACCGGTGCCCGAGGTCACGGCATCCTGTGCCATCGCGCCCTGCGTCATCAGGACAAGCGCAAAGATCGCCGCGCGGATCACCCGCCGCTCCCGTCGCCGGCAACGAATTTGACCAGCAGCGAGATCAGGCTGACCGCGCCCTGCGTATCCTCGATCTGATCGCCTGCCTCGAAGTAGAAGGGAGAACCGCCCGGCATGATCTCGACGAAATTGCCGCCCAGCAATCCTTCGGAGGAGATCACAGCGGCGCTGTCATCGGGCACCTGAATGCTGTTGGCGACCGAAAATGTGGTGTCGGCGCGATAGCTTTCGGGGTTCAGCTCCACGCCGGTCACGGTGCCGATCTTGACACCCGCCAAACGCACATCGGTGCCAACAGTCACGCCTTCAAGCGACCGAAACGACGCGCCCAGTTCATAGCCCGCGCTGGAATTCGACAGGCCCGTGGTCTGCGTGGCATAGACGCCAAATGCGATGGCTGCGGCCAATACTGCGCCGCCGACCACGATCTCGGTGGTGGTATGGGTACTCATGAAAAATCCGCCTATTCGGGGGTCCAGGCCTCGTAGTCGCGCCGCTCGACCGGGTCCGCCCGGCGCAGCGATCCCGCTGGCGCATATGCCAGCGGCGTGCCGGTCAGGTTCTCCTGATGCGGCTTTTCCCAGGCCTTGTGGCTGAGAGGTTTGTCAGTCGGCGGCTCATCCCAGGTGCGATGCAGCCAGCCATGCCAGTTCGGATCGATCCGGCTGGCCTCCGCCTCACCATTGAAGATCACCCAGCGCTGACTGTCATCGGCATTCTTGTAGAACACATTGCCTTCGTCATCCTCGCCCACCTTGATGCCCTTGCGCGACGTGTAGATACGCGTGTTCAACGTCGACCCGTTCCACCAGGTGACCGCGCTCAGCAGAGTGTTCAGGATTCCCATACGTGCCTCCGGACTGCGTTGTCCCTGATATGGACCAATGGGCCGCGAAGGTCCAGTGTCAGGCAGGTGATGCGCGCTATTCCGGCAAAACTGCGGTGACTTCGATCTCAATGCGGTCTTCGGGTGTTATCAGGTTGCATTCGATAACCGTCGCTGCGGGCGGGTTGGGACCAAAGGTTTCCACCAGCAAGGGCCAGCAAAGCTCGAATTCCTGCATATCCGGCAAATAGTAATTCACACGAACCACATTGGCGAAGCTTGACCCCGCCTCAGCCAGAGCCTTTCCAATAGCCTCCAGGGACGATCTGCATTGACCAACGATATCTTTGGGCACGTCATCACCCTGAGCACAGGTTCCCGCGACAAAAACGAAACCGTTTGCCACCACAGCGCGACAGTAGCCAACCTTGGCCTCAAACTCTCCACCTGATGAAATGCGTCTGATCTTCATCATACCTCCCAAAATTGGAAACGGCGCGGTCCCTGCCGCGCCGTCTGCCTGAAATCGTAGAAGGCTCAGCCCGCTGTCGCCGGTTCCTTGTCGGCATCGGCATAGATCATCAGTGGTTGAGCATCCGAGGTCACCGCTTCTTCGTTGACGACCACTTTTGTCACATGCTCCATCCCCGGCAGATCGAACATGGTGTCCAGAAGGATGTCTTCGAGGATCGACCGCAACCCGCGCGCGCCGGTCTTGCGTTCGATGGCCCGCTGCGCGATCGACTTGAGCGCGTCGTCGGTGAAGTCCAACTCGGTATCTTCCAACTCGAACAGGCGCTGATACTGCTTGACCAATGCGTTCTTTGGCTGGGTGAGGATGGTCACCAACGCGTCCTGATCCAGATCCTCCAGCGTTGCCAGCACCGGCAGACGCCCGACAAATTCCGGGATCAACCCGAATTTCAGCAGGTCTTCCGGCTCAAGGTCCTGGAATATCTCGCCCACACCGCGATCATCATTGTCACGCACATCGGCACCAAAGCCCATGGCAGAGCCCTTGCCGCGCTGCGCGATGATCTTGTCGAGACCGGCAAAGGCCCCGCCGCAGATGAACAGAATGTTGGTGGTGTCCACTTGCAGGAATTCCTGCTGTGGATGCTTGCGCCCGCCCTGTGGCGGCACGCTGGCCACGGTGCCTTCCATCAGCTTGAGCAGCGCCTGCTGCACGCCCTCGCCCGACACGTCGCGGGTGATGGACGGGTTCTCCGACTTGCGGGTGATCTTGTCGACCTCGTCGATATAGACGATGCCGCGCTGCGCGCGTTCAACATTGTATTCGCTGGCCTGCAACAGCTTGAGGATGATGTTTTCCACGTCCTCGCCCACATACCCGGCCTCGGTCAGGGTGGTGGCGTCGGCCATGGTGAAGGGTACGTCCAGAATCCGCGCCAGCGTCTGCGCCAGTAAAGTCTTGCCGCAGCCGGTCGGACCGATCAGCAGGATGTTCGACTTGGCCAGTTCGATATCGCCGCCTGCCTTCTGAGCGTGGTTCAGACGCTTGTAGTGGTTGTGCACCGCCACCGACAGGACCCGCTTGGCTGTAGCCTGGCCGATCACATAATCGTCAAGCACGCCACAGATGTCTTTCGGCGTCGGTACCCCGTCGCTGGATTTCAGCCCGCTGGCCTTGGTTTCCTCGCGGATGATGTCCATGCACAGCTCGACACATTCATCACAAATGAACACGGTCGGCCCCGCGATCAGCTTGCGCACCTCGTGCTGGCTCTTGCCGCAGAAGCTGCAATAGAGCGTGTTCTTGCTGTCACCGCCTGAATTCGTCGCCATGCTTTACCTTTCGGGCTCCGTCATCGCCGCCACTCTCCGCAGCAGCTTAGGCCAGCGCACCGGCCTTCACAATCGCAATTTGCACCTGCTCACGGCCTTCTCATGCCGTGCGCAGCCTTATGCCTCGTCGTCGCTATCCTTGGCCCGGCTGTCGACGATTTCGTCGATATGGCCCCAATCCTTGGCTTCTTCCGGGCTCATGAAATTGTCGCGGTCCAGCGCCTTTTCAACCACTTTCTTGGTCTGGCCGGTGTGCTTGACGTAAATCTCGTGCAGCCGATCCTTCAGCTTCTGGGTTTCGGCGGCATGGATCATGATGTCGCTGGCCTGACCCTGATACCCGCCCGAGGGCTGATGTACCATGATCCGGCTGTTGGGCAGCGAGAACCGCATCCCTTTTTCACCACCCACCAGCAGCAGCGAGCCCATCGAGGCGGCCTGACCGATCACCAGCGTCGAACATTTCGGCCGGATATATTGCATCGTGTCATAGATCGACAATCCGCTGGTCACCACGCCACCAGGTGAATTGATATAGATCGAGATTTCCTTGGTCGGGTTTTCAGCCTCAAGATGCAGCAGCTGCGCCACCACCAGATGGCTCATCCCGTCATGGATCGGGCCGTTGATGAAAATGATCCGCTCCTTGAGCAGGCGCGAAAAGATGTCATAGGCCCGCTCGCCCCGGCTGGTCTGTTCGACCACCATGGGCACGAGAGTATTAGCGTAAGTATCAACGGGATCGAACATGGAGGACCTGCCTGCTCTTTAAGGGTGCGCCGGAAGGATACCGGGGCCGGGTTACCCGAGTCTTAGTATCGGTGCGGGGGGGCTGCAAGGGGTGGCGGGCATCTGCTTCGTCTATCGCTTCGATAGATCGACCGGGTCTTGCATCGCATGCCCCACCACAACCCTGCCCGCGACGACCGCCATAAACGGCCACGCCAAAGACCCGCGCTGAGCGCCTTGCATCACGACCTCGGAAGCGCTTAAAGATATAGTAATCGAGCAGATATGGAGACGATGATGACCCGAGTATTGGTGATTGGACTGATGACCTTGACCCTGGCCGCCTGCGAAACCGCCAAAGGTGCCGGACGCGATATCGAAAAGGCCGGTGACGCGATCACGAACACCGCAACTGACGTTCAGGAAAACCTCTGAGCTGACGCCGTTGCGCTCAGGAAACCGTGACCAGAACGCAACATATAGGCATGCCCAATGATATCCGCGCCAATCTGGTGGTTGGCACACAAGATATTGTTGATTTTTTCGCACCATGCCGATATCTGACAGATACAGGTGCATAGACGCGGTACGCATCAACTGACAACGGGGCTTGTCTGGACCTTTCAGGCGAGCCTCGTTTCGTTTTGGAAATGCGGAAAATAGGAAAAGGCGCCAGGTGCTCAGACGCGGTCCTTGCATGCGCCCTTGCGGACGCCCCTGACGCCTTGCTGATCCATCACAACCCGAGGGCCGCATCCGAACCAGTCACGACCGCCTCGAAAGGCCGCCGCTGCCGGACCCCGCCCGAAGGCATTGCCCGACGCACACCAACCGTTTGAAAAACAGGCCCTCCGCCTCGGATCCTAAGACCCTCCGCGACTGACTCGCTCCCGGTAAGCCAATGACCTATCAGAGTAAAACCTAAGCTCTATCCTGATCCGCCATGACCCCCTGGCCGCTGCGCCCTGCTGTGGTCCCGAAGGTCCGCTGCAGTAATAAGAGTGTTACAAAAGCCGCCTGACCGGGCAAGAAAATAGCACCGCAGCATGACAATTAGACGGGGATAACCTGTTGGTATCTGCCGGGATGGAGGTGTGGAAAACTCGAAAATCCGCCCACCACTAATCACCTTGCGCAGGGAAAACGCAAAACCCGCGAAAAACCGGCGATTTCCCCGGTTTTCTGCACCTGCAAAGGGCATTCAGACCCGACTCACCCGGTTCTGTTGTGATCAGACTGGTTTTGCAGCGAAAGGGATTCGCCTGCCTTGGCCGCGCAACACATCATTGCTGGACTTTCTGGCTGGGAATAAAGTGAGGCGGAGCCGGTCAATTGCGGAGAACCTGTCGAACATCCGGACCGAACAATAAGGAAACGGATGTCACGACGCTAACCCCCATACTCGCTAAAAGGTCCGCCTGCCGTCTCCGCCCCTGCCCCGGTTTGAACCGGGACCCTTGGGTGCTGCCCTGGCGGAGGCCCCGGTAAAGATCCGGGTGGGACATCCCCGCCAGGGTCTTACGCATCAATTCACTCTTTCGAGAACCGTACTATAGGTGATGCCACTGTGGAGGCTGCGGAAGTCGGCATAGATCTTGCCGTCCTGATAGGTTGCGTCGATCAACCCGTTCACCTCGCGATCAAAGCCGGGCCTGCTCTCGACCATGGCGATGTTGCCCGAGCCATCCAGACTGATCGTGCCGGTCATCTGACCTTCATTCCATCGGTCCGAGCTCTTGCGGCTCCACTTGCTTTTGCCCCAGAACACGTTGTCCTGCTGCTCCTTAATCTCCATCACCCATTCGGATTCGTTGAATCGCGGGGCCCCGTCGCTGCGCTCGTTGGGCAGGGCCGCAACCGTGTGGCTGCCGCTCCATGTGCCGCGCAGATCGGGCGTGTCGCTGGCAAAGGCGCTGGTGGCCAGAGCGAGCGTTCCGGCAAGGGCTGCCGCGCCTATGGCTTTCATCCGTGTCATGGTGTCCTCCTCTTCTTTGGGCGTCTGTCGGTATTCAAGGTTGGGAGGGGAGCAGGTGTTTACAATCTTCGCATGACATTATGAAGGTATATTCATCCTTTCTTAATCGTACCGGGCCGCTTGACAGAATGCTGCGATGCAGCAGAAACTGCTGTCATTTGACACAGGAGATTTTGAGATGTTTGGTCCGTTTTCAGTCTGGTCCCCGGAATTTCGCTTTCCACTCAGCGGAAATGTGCAGCAGGAGATTGAGCCCACCATCGGTACACGTGGCATACCCGCCATCGAGGCTCGGGTGCAGCGCGAGGTGGCGAGTTATGGCACGCAGCTGGGCAAAGTGCTGGAGGCGCTGCAGGCGTTGTCGGCTGAAACAGGTGTGGATCTGCCCGAGATCGACGCGCTGATTGCCGGGGTCGAGGGCGTGAAGACAGAATGCAAGGAGGTGCTGCGGGACCACGCGGCAGAGGCCTTGCGTAAATTGAAAGAGGTGGATCAGGAAGGCTACCTGGAGTTGGTGAACGTCCCGGCGTGATGCACGACGCTCAGGCCCAGGCCAGCGCCGTTCCCACCAGAACGAGGCCGATACCCGCCACTTCACGGGCCGAAAAGCTTTCTCCGAAATAGAGCAGCGAGGCGCTGGCGATTAGGATCACCTCGGCGCCCAGAATGGAGACATAGATGAGACCCAGCCTCTCGCTGCGCAGCGCCGTCATCTCCAGCAGCGCGCCCACCATGATCGCCGCGATGATCAGCAGGGCGACGCCCGGGCCGGGCGCGGTCCACCACAGTTTCATGCCGATCATGGCGAGGGCGTAGAGGCCAGCCGAGCCGAGGGCGATGACAGGGATCATGGACATCTCGGCACCTCGCTGACTGTTTACGTTGGGTCAAACATATCAGAGAGGGCGGGGTTCGGCTGTGATGTGGGTCACAACCAGGAGCAGGTGGCGTATCCATTTTGAGCGCCGAGATGAATGCCTCCTGCGGGATGTCCGCCTTCCCGAACTGGCGCATCTTCTTCTTCCCCGCTTTCTGCTTGTCCAGCAGCTTGCGTTTCCGCGAGAGGCCACCGTAGCGTTAGGTTCAGAGATCCAGCTCGAGTCCTAACCAGGCGCCGCGTCCGGTCGCCCGGAAATGGGCGGCTATGGGCTCGGGATCGGCGAAGCGGTCCAGGATGTTGTTCTGACCCTGTTTGCGCAGTGGAGAGGCCATCTGTTCCGACGGCCCCACACCAAGGAAGCGCGTCAGTTGATCGAGCGTATCCCGCCTATGCATTCTGGAATATTCCAGCGTCAGTGATGGATTGGGCAGGGTCGATATCCACTGGGAGAACAGAAAATCCTCATTCTCAAGGCGGTTGCATTCTGATGCCGCCCAAAAGGGACCGGCCTTCACCAGGGGTGCCTCCCCGGTATCGGAGCTTGCGGTCCAACGACCGCTCAACTGCACTTGCCGGGCCGATGCGAATTGCGCAAGCTTATTGGCGCGGAGCACATGGATCAGCCGCAAGTCAGGATTGGCCGGGATGATCTCTTTCATCAGGCTTGGATTGTGATGGTGCAGTACCTTGATCCCCATCACCGGTGGGACAGCGCAGGATAGCCCTTCGCCGGCCAACATGCGCTCTAGAAAGGTGCCCGGGTTTGCGTCGCGCTCCCATATCGCCTTCAGGTTTTTGTTTTTTCGACCGCTGTCATCGATCTGATAGGGGTCGAACATCTCGCCCCGACACAGAATATCGGGATGCGACGACAGCAAGGTCTGAACATAAGTTGTTCCGCTACGCGGCTGACCGACAATCAGGAACCTCGTCACGGGCCCTTACCCGTCCATTTTGAGTGCCGAAATAAACGCCTCCTGCGGGATGTCGACCTTCCCGAACTGGCGCATCTTCTTCTTACCGGCCTTCTGCTTGTCCAGCAGTTTGCGTTTCCGCGTGGCGTCGCCTCCGTAGCATTTCGCGGTCACGTCCTTGCGCAGCGCCGAGAGCGTCTCGCGGGCGATGACCTTGCCGCCGATGGCGGCCTGGATCGGGATCTTGAACATGTGGCGCGGGATCAGGTCCTTGAGCTTTTCGCACATGGCGCGGCCCCGCATCTCGGCCCGGTCGCGGTGCACCATCATCGACAGCGCATCCACCGGCTCGTCATTCACCAGGATCGACATCTTGACCAGATTATCCTCGCGATACCCCGTCATGTGATAGTCAAAGCTGGCATAGCCCTTGGTCACCGATTTCAGCCGGTCGTAAAAGTCGAACACCACCTCGTTCAGCGGCAGGTCATAGACCACCATGGCGCGGCTGCCGGCATAGGTCAGGTCCTCCTGAATCCCGCGCCGGTCCTGACACAGTTTCAGCACGTCGCCCAGATAGTCATCCGGCACCAGGATGGTGGCCTTGATGCGCGGCTCTTCCAGATGATCCACCAGCGTCATGTCGGGCATGTCGGCGGGGTTGTGCAGCTCGGTCATCGCACCGTCGCGCATGAAGATGTGATAGACCACCGAGGGGGCGGTGGTGATGAGCTCGATATCATATTCGCGCTCGATCCGATCGCGGATGACCTCAAGATGCAAGAGGCCCAGAAAGCCGCAGCGGAAGCCAAAGCCAAGGGCGGCCGAGGTTTCCATCTCATAGCTGAAGCTGGCATCGTTGAGCGCCAGCTTGTCAATCGCATCGCGCAGGTCCTCGAATTCCGAGCTGTCCACCGGGAAGAGGCCGCAGAACACCACCGGCTGCGCGGGTTTGAAGCCCGGCAGCGCCTCTTCGGTGCCGTTGCGGTCATTGGTGATGGTGTCGCCGACGCGGGTGTCGCGGACCTGTTTGATCGAAGCGGTGAGGAAGCCGATCTCGCCGGGGCCCAGCGAGTCCACCATCTCCATCTCGGGGCGGAAGACGCCGACGCGGTCGACATGGTGCAGGGTGCCGTTCGACATGAACTTGACCCGCATCCCCTTTTTCAGCGTGCCGTCCATGATGCGGACCAGAACGATGACGCCGAGATAAGCGTCGTACCAGCTGTCCACCAGCATCGCCTTGAGCGGCGCGTCGATATTGCCCTGTGGCGCGGGCAGTTGTTTCACGATGGCTTCCAGCGTCTCGTGGATGCCCTGCCCGGTCTTAGCGCTGACCTGAATGGCCTCGGTCGCATCGATGCCGATCACATCCTCGATCTGTTCGGCCACGCGGTCACAGTCAGACGCGGGCAGGTCGATCTTGTTGAGCACCGGCACGATCTCATGGTCGGCGTCGATGGCCTGATAGACATTGGCCAGCGTCTGCGCCTCGACCCCTTGGGTGGAGTCGACGACCAACAGGGAGCCCTCAACTGCGCGCATGGAGCGGCTGACCTCATAGGCGAAGTCCACGTGGCCGGGGGTGTCGATCAGGTTCAGCACGTATTTCTCACCGTCATCCGCCGTGTAGTCGATGCGGACGGTGTTGGCCTTGATGGTGATGCCCCGCTCGCGCTCGATATCCATGCTGTCGAGCAGCTGTTCCTTCATGTCGCGATCCTGCACCGTCCCGGTCTCTTGGATGAGCCGGTCGGCAAGGGTGGATTTGCCATGGTCGATATGCGCGACGATGGAGAAATTGCGGATATGAGCGAGGTCTGTCATGGGTTGGGGATATGGCGAGGAAAACGCATATGGTCAATGGGCGACAGCTACGCTCGAACAGTGGTATAGAACTTGCATCGGGAGGCCAATTGCGTGTCAGACTTTGATGCAGAAACGCTTCGCGCCGCTCGGATTGAAACGGCGTTCGTGCTGAGAGCTTGTGCTTCAAAAGCAAACAACTGGACAATGTTCACCCGAAGCACAGAGGGGAAACTCAGCTATCCTGACACTGCTACGATGTCTGCTGTCTTCCCAAGCTTGCTGCCGAGAGCAATCAAAAAGCATACGGCACGCCGTATTCAGCGCAGGCTTCTCAATCGCCAATCCCATGTTAATCAGCAAGAAGCTGGTTAGAGCAGCTATTACCTTCGAAGAATGTGCGCGGGTTACGTCAGCAATTTCCTCAGCAGAACCTTCGAAATTCGATGCCTATGAAACCATGGAACTCAGTGCTCGGGGTGAGGCAATTCAACACGCTGCAAGTGACCTGTACGGCGCCAGCGATTATATGCTGACAACTCTTCCCTTGGGTATCCGGTCTGACTGGTCAACTGAGTTCATCAATAGCTTTGACCACTTACGCGATGCCGTCGCCGCTGAGTACCAGCTTACCAGCTTTTGGACAGAGTGGCTCGATAGTCTTGCCAGTGGCGAACCATTACCTGTCGAATTGCTTACGAGAGTAGCGCTGATTGACAACGTTGTATGGGATGTCGGCCCTAGAGCGGTCGCGCAAGAGATCGCGCGCATCCGAACCGAGATGGCGCTTACGGAATTGCCCCGGGCGCTGATCAGCACGGTGACCAACCGGCATGGCGTCGGAGGGAACAATCCACCCAAAGAGATAGAAGATGTTCAGGTGCTGGGGTCTTCGATCACCCTGATCTGGGATGCCGCCGCCGGGATCGAGGAAGAGGTTGCAAGTGACGCACCCGACCGGGACCGGGTGGCGGCGTGTTTGCAGGCCTTAAAAACCGGGTTGGCGGCGATCGTGAAATGGTGCGGGCGAAAGGTCGATCTGACGGTCGATACATTGATCAAGTGGGGTATCCCATCCGGTGGGGCTTATCTCGTGACCCAGCCAGAAAAGGTTGAGGCCTTGATCAGGGCCGCTGAAGGGTGGCTGAAGTTTCTTCTGTAAAACGAACCCGCGTTACCGCGAAACGATCGGTCAGTGGTGTTGAGCCTGCTAGGCGCATCAACTTTGGGGAGCTTCTGGTGCCAGTCAGCTGTAGCCTGCTATTGTTGTCACCAAGTCAAATGGATCAAAGCCAATGACCCCCAACACTGCCATCACCGTCAAGATCACCGGTCGCGTGCAGGGCGTCTGGTTTCGCGGCTGGACACGACAGGAAGCTACCCGGTTGGGATTGGAGGGCTGGGTGCGCAATGAGGCGGATGGATCGGTCGCGGCCTGTCTGTCCGGGACGGTGGCGCGGGTCGATGAGATGGTGGCGCTCTTGCACAAGGGGCCACCTGCGGCGCGGGTTGATTTGGTTGAGGTTCATCCCTCACCTGCCCCGAAGACGCAGGGGTTTGTCGTTTTGCGATGATTGGCACGGGCGCGGGCGCCCGTTGCGGCGTCACCACCAGTCGTCACGTGAAACCCTGCGGCGACAAGGGCGTTGATCGGCGAATCACTTTGCGGCATACTCTTTGTTAATTCGAATGGGGGCAAACTCCGTCGTGAAGTTTGAGGTGCGAGATGAAGAAGATTCTGACCATTGTACTATGTGCGGGCAGTCTGGCCGCGATGATGCCCTTGCCTGCTGATGCGGGGGCGATCAGCAAGGCGTGCCGGGCGTCGGACCGGCCTGCGGCCAATACGCGGTTGTGCAATTGCATCCAGCGGGTGGCCAACCAGTCGCTCAGCGCGTCAGAGCGGCGCAAGGTGGCTAAATGGTTCTCGGACCCGCATGAGGCGCAGGAAATACGCATGTCGGACCGGAGCAGCGATGAACGGCTCTGGCGGCGCTACAAGGCCTTTGGCGCGCGGGCGCAGAATTCCTGTGGCTGAGCGGCTTTTGAGCTGGGTAACATGTAGCGCAGCTTAGCCTAAGGCCGCATCCCCGATTTCGCAAAACTTATACGCTCGGCGTGGAGCCGCCCTGTTTTCTATGATTTTCTTGACCTCCCTGCCACAGAGGTTAAGAAAACCGGAAACTGCGGCTGGGCCGATATGCTGACCAAAGGTGTAACATTGCGCGGCCTCGAAGTGTTCGAGGCGCTCGCCGGAACCGGATCGGTTGCGCAGGCCGCCGAAGCCACCGGGTTGAGCCAACCCGCCGTCAGCCAACAACTGCGGAACCTTGAAACCGCGCTGGGTGTCGATCTGGTCGATCACGGCAAACGCCCCATGCGCCTGACCCCGGCAGGGCGGTCATTTCTGGCGCGCGCCGAAGCAGCGCTGGGAGAGTTGCGGCTGGCGCAGAGCGAACTCACGGTGATGGACCTCAGCCATCTGACCACGCTGTCGATCGGGCTGATCGACGATTTCGACAATGACCTGACGCCACGACTTGCCACCATGCTGGCCAAAAACCTGACGCAATGCCGGTTCAAGCTGATCACCGCGCCCAGCCGCGAAATCAGCGCGGCAATGCGCGCGCAGGAGTTGCATATCGCGGTCGCGGCCAGCCCGGGCGAACCGCTTGAGGGCGTCATAGAATACCCGCTGGTATGCGACCCGTTCATGGTGGTGGCGCCCAAGGGCATGATCTCGGGCAATACAGCGGTGTTCGAGCAACTGCGCGACTTGCCCTTGCTGCGCTATACAGACGAGCAGTTGATCTGCCACCAGATCGAGGGCTACCTGACGCGTCAGAACCTGCATTTCGAACATCGCTTCGAGATCGGCTCGCACATGGCGTTGATGGCCATGGCCGGGCGGCGCCTGGGCTGGGCGGTAACCACGCCGCTGGGCTTCATGCGTGCCGGTCGCTTTCACGATCAGATCGAGGCCTTCCCCCTGCCCAACGCCCCTTTTGCGCGCACCATCTCGCTTTTTGCTGGCGCGGATTGGGCCGATACCGTGCCACGCGATGTGGCGCAGATGATGCGGCGCCTGGTCCAGAGCCACGTGATCGACCCAGCAGTCGCGAAGATGCCTTGGCTGAACGATCAGTTCCAGGTCATCAAGGTATGAAAGGCCCGCCCCTTGCCACGCTCGCGCGCCAGACACAGCAGGTTTATGAACGCAACGCCGACTGGTTCGCGCGGACCCGCCCGCAGGCACTGATCGAAAAACCCTGGCTCGACCGGTTCGTCTCACTGCTTCCGAATCACGCACGCATTCTGGATCTCGGCTGCGGGTCCGGCGATCCCATTGCGGCCTATTTCCTTGGATTGGGGCACCGGGTTGTGGGCATGGATGCCTCACACGCCATGATCAGCATCGCGCGGCAAAGGCGTCCCGAAGGAGATTGGCGGCTTGGTGATATGCGGGCGCTTGCCTTGCCCGAGCGGTTCGACGGGATCATCGCCTGGAACAGCTTTTTTCACCTGACACAAGCCGAACAGCGCGATGTTCTCCCGCGCATGGCACGGCATTTGCGCGCCCGTGGTGCGCTTTTGCTCACCGTCGGTCCCGAGGCAGGCGAGGTCGCGGGACGGGTGGGTGACGATCCGGTTTATCATGCCAGCCTATCGCAATCGGAATATAGCAGCATCCTCGCCAACGAACGGATGCAAGTGGTGGCCTTCACCCCCGAAGATCCCGATTGCTACGGGATGACCTTGCTGCTGGCGCGGAAAGGGGCCGACTAGTCGCCCCGCAAGTGCCGATATAGGCCTTGCGCCCCCATCTCGATCAGATCGAGCGCCTGATCGAAGTCACGGGTGTAATAGGGGTCGGGCACGTGATCCATGCCGCTGTCAGGGGCGAAGTCGGTCAGCAACTGCACAGGCTGTGTGTTTCCCGCTGGCCGCAGGGCTTCGATATCCGCAAGATTGCTTGCATCCATGCCGATGATCAGGTCAAAGCGGTCAAAATCCGCGCTCGAAAACTGCCGCGCCCGCAGGTCCGACATATCGATCCCTCGCATGCGCGCCGCCGTTTGCATCGGTGCAAAGGGCGGTTTGCCCACATGCCAATCCGATGTTCCTGCGCTATCGGTCCGGGCCTCCGGCATGAGATCGCGAAACACCGCCTCAGCGGCGGGCGAACGGCAGATGTTTCCAAGACAGACAAACAGGATACGATGGGTCATGGGCAAGGCTCCTTTGCCCCGCAGGAATAAACCAGAAAGACTGATATGGAAAAGATCGTGATCCTCACCGGGGCTGGCATTTCCGCAGAAAGCGGATTGGGCACGTTCCGCGACGAAGGCGGGCTCTGGGCGCAGCACCGGATCGAGGATGTGGCGACCCCCGAAGGCTTCGCGCGCAATCCCGACCTCGTACATGCTTTTTACAACGCGCGCCGAGTGCAGGCGGCGGCGGCCAGACCAAACGCCGCGCATGAGGCGCTGGCAAGGTTACAACGGGACTGGCCCGGCGAGGTCGTGATCGTGACCCAGAACGTAGACGGCCTGCACGAGGCGGCAGACACCGCCCGGGTGATCCACATGCACGGCACGCTGGCTGGCGCGCTTTGCGCGGTGTGCGATCACCGCTGGCAATCTCCGCCTGAGATGCAGACCGGCCAGCCCTGCCCTGCCTGCGGGGCCGCCGCCGGAAGGCCCGATGTGGTCTGGTTCGGCGAGATGCCCTATTTCATGGACGAGATTTTCGATCATCTGGACAACACCGACCTCTTCGCCGCAATCGGCACCTCGGGCCAAGTCTATCCGGCAGCAGGCTTCGTGCAGGAGGCACGGCGCGCGGGTGCCGCAACGGTAGAAATCAATCTCGACCCCTCCGAGGGCGCCTCGATGTTCGATCAGGCGCTGACCGGCCCGGCCACCAGCACCGTCCCCGCCTGGGTCGAAAGTCTGCTGACCAAGGCGCGCTGACCGGTCCGGGCACAGCCCCGGACCGACGCGCGGGCGACGGCCGCAGCGCGGCCCGAGACCGCGCGTCCCCGGTTCAGCCGCCGCTATGGGACTTGTGTGTCATCCCGCCATGCTCAGGCTTGCGCTCCAGATCGACAGGGATGTCGACCTGCACCTCTCCTGCATGCTCGAAGATCAAGGTGACAGGAACCGTATCGCCATGCTCAAGCGATTGGTTAAGCCCCATGAACATGACATGATCGCCACCCCGCGCCAGCGCGTGGCGCGCGCCTGCCGGTATTTCGAAGCCCTCTTTCACATGGATCATCTGCATCACACCATCGCCGCTTTCGCGATGGGTATGCAGTTCCGTCCGCGACGAGATATCGGCGGCAACGCCAGTCAGGCGATCATCCTGATCGGTCTCATTCACGATCACCATAAAGGCCGCCCCGGCCTTAGCGTTCTTGCCCGATGACCGGGCATAGGCGTCCTCGACACTGATGCCGCCTGCAAGCGCTGAACCCGCCATGGCGACAAAGGCCGGAACGGACAGGAGTAGAGATTTGAAAGACATGCCGTCTCTCCTTGGTTGGAAATCTGAAATCTGGGAATGTGGTGTCAGACAGCCATGGGGGGCGCGCGCGCCAACGTGTTTCGAGCCCCGAAATGCACCACCTGCGTTTCAGAAAGCCTCGGCTGATCGGTCGTAGCGGAAGGCCTCGCATCGGGCGCGATCTCGATCACGTCAAGCGCGCCCAGCAGCGACAGCACGTAATCGGGGCAATAATGCGGAGGGCGCGTGGGCTGGCCGTCTTCATCGACATGGACCATGACCGGCCCGGTTCCGGTGCAGATCACCATCTGCCCGACCGAGGCCGAAACCCCCCGCGACATGGCAAGCCCCTGACCGGTCAGTGCCAGCAGCGCCGACGCCAATACGGCCAGGGATATGCGCAGATATGCGGTCATCTTGCGCCCGGATAGTGAAGCGTTGCAGCGCAGGCGCAAGCGGAAAGCCGCGCCTGCATCAAACCGTCGCGCGCGCGACTCAGACGCCCAGACACCAGCGCATGATCGCCTTTTGCGCATGCAGCCGGTTTTCCGCCTCATCGAAGATCACCGAATGCGGGCCGTCCATCACCTCGGACGTCGCCTCTTCCTCGCGATGGGCGGGCAGGCAATGCATGAACAATGCATCGGGCTTGGCATGGGCCATCAGCTCGGCATTGACCTGATAGGGCCGCAGCAGGTTGTGGCGGCGCTCTTTGGCGGATTGCGCGTCATGCATCGACACCCAGGTGTCGGCCACCACCAGATCGGCTCCCTCAACCGCCTTGAACGCATCACGCTCGGTCACCACGGTCGAGCCTTTCTGGCGGGCGAAACCCATGAATTCCTCTTCCGGGTCGAACTGCGCCGGGCCGGTGAAGGTGAAATCGAACCCGAACTGCCCCGCCGCATGCAGGAACGAGGCGCAAACATTGTTGCCATCACCGGTCCAGACCACTTTCTTGCCTTTGATCGGTCCGCGATGTTCCTCGAATGTCAGAACATCGGCCATGATCTGGCAGGGATGGGTGCGGTCGGTCAGCCCGTTGATCACCGGCACATCGGCATATTCCGCCATCTCGGTCAGGATGGTCTCGTCAAAGGTGCGGATCATGATCATGTCCACGTAGCGGCTCAGCACGCGGGCGGTATCGGCGATGGTTTCGCCATGGCCCAACTGCATGTCCTTGCCCGACAGCACCATGGTTTGCCCGCCCATCTGGCGCACACCCACATCAAAGGACACCCGCGTCCGGGTCGAGGGTTTTTCGAAGATCAGCGCAACCATGCGGTCCTTGAGCGGCTGATCCGCATCAAGCGCGGCTTTGGGCTGGCCCAGACGGGCCTGTTTCATGTCGCCCGCCTGATCAATCATCGCCCGCAAGTCCGAGGCGTCGGTTTTGTGGATATCGAGAAAATGCTTCATGTCTTTGTCGCTTTTGGCTGGCGGCGGAGGTTTTGGGGACCAGTCCCCACACCCCGGCACGTTTTCAGCAAGAAGATGGATCAGGCGGTTGCGAGGCTGGTTTCGACCTGGCTGGCGGCCTTGTCGAGACGGGTAAGCGCCTCGGCGATATCGTCCTCGGTCAGGGTCAGCGGCGGCAGCAGTCGGATCACGTTGTCGGCGGCAGGGACGGTGATGACCTGATTGTCATAGCCCGCGTTCACCACGTCGATATTGGTCGCCTTGCATTTGATACCCAGCATGAGGCCAGCGCCGCGCACCTCTTCAAAGATTTCGGGGTGGTCGGCGACCAACCCCTCCAGTTTCTGGCGCAACAGCCCCGCTTTGCGGTTCACCTCGGCAAGGAAATTCGGGTCGGCCACATGATCGATCACGGTGCAGCCCACGGCGCAGCCTAGCGGATTGCCGCCATAGGTCGAGCCATGGGTGCCTGCGGTCATGCCGCTGGCCGCCTCCTCCGTGGCCAGCACCGCCCCCAGCGGGAAGCCGCCGCCGATGCCCTTGGCGACCATCATGATGTCAGGCGTGATGCCCGCCCATTCATGGGCGAACAGCTTGCCGGTCCGACCGACCCCGCATTGCACCTCATCCAGGATCAGCAGCAGGTCGTTCTCGTCACAAATCCGGCGCAGGGCTTTCAGCTCCGCGTCAGGCACCGGGCGAATGCCGCCCTCGCCCTGCACCGGTTCAATCAGGATCGCAGCGGTGGCATCGCTGATGGCATTAGTTACACCGTCCAAATCCCCGAAAGTCAGATGCACGAAACCGGGCAGTAGCGGGCCGAAGCCCTTGGTCATCTTCTCAGACCCTGCAGCGGCGATACCTGCCGAGGAGCGGCCATGGAAGGACCCGTCGAAGGTGATGATCTCGACCTTTTCAGGCTGACCTTTGTCATGGAAATGCTTGCGCGCCATTTTTACTGCCAGTTCACAGGCTTCCGTGCCGGAGTTGGTGAAAAACACTGTGTCAGCAAAGGTATGTTCCACCAGCTTGTCCGCCAGCGCCTGCTGTTGCGGTATCTGGTAGAGATTGGAGACATGCCACAGGTTCTTTGCCTGATCGGTGAGCGCCTGCACCAGTGCCGGATGGGCATGGCCCAGCGCGTTCACGGCGATCCCGGCGCCCAGATCGAGGAAACGTCGGCCATCCGCCTCGGTCAGCCAGGCGCCTTCGCCCTTCACGAATTCGAGCGGCGCGCGGTTATAGGTCGGCAGAACGGACGGGATCATCGGATCATCCTCTTTCGCTGGGTTGGGCCCAAATGAAACACATGAGTGATACACCGGGGCCGGGTTCGTCAACTGATTTGATGGGTAGGGTGCGCCAAACAGGGCACAGGTTCAAACGGGCCGAATTACGCGCTCAGGCGTCGGCGTCGCTGCAGGCGGGTATGTGTGCGTTTGAACATGAGAGCGGTGCATAACGGAGGATGCCGATCTTGAAAACCCCTTTCGCAATGTCGGGGTGCGCAAACTGGCTCAGGCCTCGCGCCAGCGGTCCAGCTTGCCCATGCCACGAGTGAAAGCCCAGGCCAGGATGCGCGGCATGCCCTTGGCGGCGAGCGCATCGACGCAATGGGCCTGAAACTCACTCAGCGAAGCATCAGGATGGCGGAATGCGCCCCCGGCATAGCAGATTGAGCAATAGGTGCTGCTTCGGCTGCCATCGGCCTCACTGCCGCCACCTTCCGGATCTTTCGATAATGGCATTCCGCAGCTTTGGCATCGACCTGACATGGCGTCCCTCATCCTCACTTGCCCTTGGCGGGCCGTTTTCATAGGATCAAAACCATGGAGTTAAGTCAATGGTTTTGCGATGCGGATCGGTGAGCTGTCCAAACGCAGCGGGCTCAGCCGCGATACGTTGCGCTTCTACGAAAAGCAGGGGCTGATCCACTCGCACGCGGGTGCGGCAGCCACGAACAACTATCGCGACTATCCCGAAGATACACTGATCCAGCTTGAGCAGATCGCCGATGCGCAGGCCGCTGGCATGAGTATTGCCGACCTGATCCTGTTCCTGTCACAGCTTGAAGCCGCCGATAGCGAGGATTTTGATGGCGAGGCGTTCCTGCAGGCGCGGATCGACGAAGTGACAGACCGGATCAGGCGGTCCGAGCGGTTTCTCGACAGCCTGCGCCGCGCCAAACAGGTGCTGGCGACACCCCCAACCGAGCCCTGAGATCACTTTCCGCTTGCGTCGGCGCACGGCTTGCCGCACCGCTTGCGCATGGAGCGCGCACCCTCTCAAAACCCGACCCTCGCTGCAATGCTGATTGTTGCGGCCTCGGTCTTTCTGGCCGGGACCACCCTGCTGGCCAAGGCGCTGGGAACGGAGGCACTTGGCCCGGCGCTGCATCCGATGCAGGTCAGCCATGGGCGGTTTCTGTTTGCCTTCCTGCTGATCCTCACCGTCGTATTGGCCACCCGACCAAAGCTGGGCCGGGTGCATTGGCGGCTGCATCTGGGCCGGACAAGCTGCGGCTGGGTCGGTATCACGCTGACTTTTGCGGCGGTGGCCTATATTCCGGTCACCGACGCAACGGCGATCTCATTTCTGAACCCGGTCTTCGCCATGTTGCTGGCCATTCCCCTGCTGCACGAGCGGGTCGGCCCGATCCGCTGGATGGCCGCTGGCATCGCGCTCATGGGCGCGCTGATCCTACTGCGTCCGACAGCTGCCAGTTTCGACCCCGCCGCCTTGCTTGCCCTCGCGGCAGCGGCGGTGATCGGGCTGGAATTGATTCTGATCAAGCAGCTTTCAGGGCGCGAACGCCCCATTCAGGTGCTGCTGGTCAATAACAGCATCGGATTAACCATCGCGACACTTGCCGTGCTGCCGGTCTGGCAGATGCCCAACGGTGCGCAATGGATAGCCCTTGCCAGCCTGGGCGGGTTGATGGCCTGCGCGCAGTTCTGCTTCGTGAACGGGATGGCGCGGGCGGATGCCTCTTTTGTGGCACCCTTCAGCTACGCCACGCTGGTCTTTGTCGCGCTGATGGATTTCGCGGTATTCGGAGTGATCCCCGATACCATCAGCCTGACCGGCGCGGCGGTCATCATCGCAGGCGCGCTGCTGCTGGCCCTGCGCGAGGCGCGGCTGGCGCGGGCCTGATCGCGCTCACACCTTTAGGCGGTACCCGCTTTGCAGCATCCGCCAGACAAGGGCGCAGACTGCCAGCGTTGCCAGAAAACAGATCGTGAAGCCCAAAACAGGCGAGCTGTCAGACACGCCGATCACGCTGAACCGCACGCCATCGATCAGGTAGAAGACCGGGTTGATATGGGTGATCACGTTCAGCACCGGCGGCAGCGCCTGCACCGAATAGAAGGTGCCCGACAGAAACGCCAAGGGTGTGACGATGAAATTGGTGATCGCGGCCATCTGGTCGAACTTGGTTGCAAAGATCGCGGCCACCAACCCCAGCGCCCCCATGAACACCGACCCCAGCGCGATGAAGACCAGCGCCAGCACCGGGTGATGCGGCACCACCCCAAGCACCAGCGCCATGCCGCAGGTGATGGCCAGCGCCACCAGCACGCCCCGGGCCACGCCACCTGCCAGATAGCCCAGCAAGATCTCGACCGCAGAAAGCGGCGGCATCAGCGTATCGACGATATTGCCCTGCACCTTCGCGATCATCACCGAAGATGACGTGTTGGCAAAAGCGTTCTGGATCACCGTCATGGTCAGAATACCGGGCGCCAGAAAGGTCAGGAAGGGCACGCCCATCACGTCGGGCCGCCCCGGCCCGATGGCAATCGAAAAGATCAGAATGAACAGGCCCGCCGTTACCAGCGGTGCAAGAATGGTCTGTGTCCAGACCGACAGAAAGCGACGCGTTTCGCGCTGCGCCAGGGTATAAAGGCCCAGCCAGTTTACCCGCCCGAAGCGGCGTTCTCCCAATGCTGAAGGGTCGTGCATGGTCTGGCTCCGAATCTGATGCCGATCTGCCTTGTAACTCAGGCGGCAGTGATTAGAATAGGGCGTCAGGTAATATTTCGAAGGCGGCGCCGTCAGGGGCCGCTTTCCCGCTTTGAAAGGCAAGCCATGTCCTGGACAGACGAGCGTGTGGAACTGCTCAAGAAAATGTGGGGCGAGGGTCAGTCGGCCAGTCAGATCGCCAAGGAACTGGGTGGTGTGACGCGCAATGCCGTGATCGGCAAGGTGCATCGTCTGGGCCTGTCGAACCGTACCGGCGGGGCCGCCCCCGCCAAGGCCGAGCCAAAGGAAAAGCCCGCCCCCAAGGCCGAGGCCAAGCCGAAGCCCGCGCCCAAGACCGAACCGGCGCGCCCGGCCCCCGAACCGGCGGCCGCCACCGAGGTCAAGCCGCTGCCGCCGCGCAAACAGATCATTCCGGCCGGGCAGCCGCTGCCACCACAGCCCTCGGCCAATGAAATCAGCCCCGAGGCGCTGGCCAAGGTCAACGAGGTCGAGAAAAAGGCCAAGAAGATCAGTCTGATGGAACTGACCGAGCGTACCTGCAAATGGCCTGTGGGCGATCCCGCGACCGAGGATTTCTGGTTCTGCGGCCTGCCCGTGCAGCAGGGTAAACCCTATTGCGAGGCGCATGTGGGCGTCGCATTCCAGCCGATGAGCGCCCGCCGCGACCGTCGCCGCTAAGGCGCGCTCAGCCGATCACCAACAGTGCAAAGACCCCGCGCCAGCCCAACGCGGGGTCTTTGATTTCCGCAATCGGGCTTAGCGCTCACGGGAGCCGGGGCGCGCAAAGCTGCAGCTTTTCTTTGAAGATATTGGCCTCGAACGGTTTCAGGACCGGAAAGGCCACAGATCCGGCGCCTGCTTTGAGATCGGGAAACAGCGCATCCAGCTCACGCAACGAGCGTTCCGGCATCGCCTCCACCGTGCAATCTCCGGGATAGAGGGATTCCGACCAGATCCCTTCAACCTGTACCAGCTCATGCTGATCAAAAAGCAGGTGGACATATTCCACACCGGCCTCAATCGGCTCCTGACAGATCCGCGCGCCATCTATCAACGCCTTGGCCGGGGCCAGCATGACCGCATCTCCGAAACAGACCTCAAGCTCGGCGGCGGTGACCAGCAAGCGGTGTTGCGGTGACACCTGCAGATCGCGCGCCGGGCGACCCGGCCCAAACGCACCCGCCTTGATTCGCACGGGCGTGAGATGCGCATTGTTGCGCAACTCATGCGCCGACAAGCGCCGCCTGCCCACCCAGCGGACCCGCTTGGCGGAGCCATCTGCCGTGATGACCTCATCCCCGGGTTTCAGTGTTTCGATCCGGCGCGCACCGTCCGGGGTCAGGATCAGAGACCCCGCAACAAAACACACAAAGTCCGGCAGCGTGTCATATTCCGCTGGCGGCGCATTCACGATGGTGTTGTTGGTGCCCGTGATCGTTTCCCCGACCTCTACCGATCCGGCGGTCAGGACCATGTATTGCGTACCCTGCCATTGCAGAAGCGTGAAGGTTACAGGCTCTGTCCCGACAGTTCCGCTATAGGTCTCAAAAACCTGGAACGATGTTGAATCTCCGATGAAACCGGGAATCCCGCTTACGTCCAATTGTGGGTTTCCGTCCGCGTCCGGGTTTTCAAGAAAATCATCCGTATCGACGATATCGACCTGAAAAGCGTCCAGAACCGTGACATCGGCGCTGCCAAGCGGATCGGTATTCAGCTGATAGATCGTTAACCTTTTCATCGCCGGATCCCCTTCGACTGGCACATAGACGAACACAGTAAAGGGGCTTCATGGCGAATCCGTAAAGCCCCCTCCGCTCGCCGGTCAGGCTATACCCTTTGTGCGCGCACGCATAGGGCGAGCAATTTTGTGGGCCATCAGAGGGATGATCTATACAAAAAGCGCCCGGTAAAATGACCGGGCGCAAACTGGTTACCAGGGGGTAACGTTGCGACTACTTGACCGGAGCCGCAGATTCAAAATTCGGGATCGGGTTGGTCGAGGCTGTGTCTGTCTCAATGCCGGGCCAGTTACCTTGCGCCAGGTCGATATTGCCGGGAATGTTCTCTTCCCAGAAGGTGACGACATTTGGCGTGATGTTCAGATAGAGCTTGTCATCGACGATCCGCCACAGGTTCGGGTTGCCCGGCACCTTGCCACCGCGCGACACGCCATAGGCGCAATGCCCGTCATATTGCGGCGCATAATAGGCGGGGTTGGACTGGAATTTGTCACGGTTTTCCGCGTTGGCAAAGGCAAAGGTGGCACCGTTGTACTCGGCGGTGAACTCGGTGCTGCCCTTGACGCCTTCGGGCTGGGACTGGCCGACCGCCGCCTGCGGCAGATCGCGGTAAGCGACAACATCATAGCCCGATACAGCAAAGCCGGTATCATCAAGATATTGCGGCCCCGCAAAGGCGGGAAGCGCCAGCGCCGTGGTCGCGGCAGTCACAAGAGCAAAGGCAAAACGTTTCATAGATCGGGTCCTCTGTGGGGTTGTTGCAACAAGATGCCGGCGCGTTACCAGCGTGACACTGACAATAGGAGCTTTGCAGCACTTGCGAAGCCCCCCTCGCGGCGCTGTGACATGGCAGGAGATTTCGTGAGCCCAGCCTGCCGAAATGTTTCAAATTGGGACCGAAATACGCATGGTGGGGTTGGACTTTGGCCGCGACGGTATTAGCTGCGGGTCGCGGGCCTGTGCTGCCCTGCAAGATATGGATGACCTGCTGATGACCGATCAATCGACCTACACCCCGCCCACAGTCTGGACCTGGGACGCCGAAAGCGGCGGGCGCTTTGCCTCTATCAACCGGCCCATCGCCGGCCCGACCCATGACAAGGACCTGCCGACCGGAGATCACCCGATACAGCTATACTCGCTGGCAACCCCCAATGGCGTCAAGGTCACGGTCATGCTGGAAGAGTTGCTGGCCCTTGGACATTCCGGCGCTGAATATAATGCCTGGCTGATCAATATCGGCGAAGGGGACCAGTTCAGCAGCGGCTTTGTCGGAGCCAATCCCAATTCAAAAATCCCCGCCCTTCTGGACCGTTCAGGCGATGGCGAGCTGCGGGTATTCGAGAGCGCCTCGATCCTGTTTCATCTGGCCGAGAAGTTCGGTGAGTTTCTGCCCAAAGAGGGCCCGGCGCGCACCGAAGTGATGAACTGGGTGTTCTGGCAGATGGGCAGCGCACCCTATCTGGGCGGCGGCTTTGGCCACTTCTACGCCTATGCGCCCGAGAAATGGGAATATCCGATCAACCGCTTCGCAATGGAAACCAAGCGCCAGCTTGACGTGCTGGAGCGTGAATTGGCCGAGAAAGAGTATATCGCGGGCGATGAATACACCATTGCTGATATGGCGATCTGGCCGTGGTATGGGCAGTTGGTCCTCGGTCGGCTCTATGACGCGGCAGAGTTTCTGGACGTGACCAGCTATGAAAACGTGATGCGCTGGGCCAAGAAGATCGACGCGCGCCCGGCGGTCCAGCGCGGCCGCATGGTCAACCGAGCCTTTGGCGAACCCCATACCCAGTTGCACGAGCGCCACGACGCCAGCGATTTCGAACATCGCACCCAGGACAAGCTGGAACCGGCGGCAGAGTGACCGGCCCTGCGGCGCGGCCCTAACGGGTCGCGCCTACAAAACGGTCGTAGTTCCTACTTGAGCACTGGCGGTTTTTCCGGGTCCATGCCGGGCGTTGCGGGTGGTGTTGCCAGCGGCTCAGGCTGCGGCAGATCAAAGCGCAACCCGTGTCGCGCCAGCTTTGCCGCCATGGGGTCGCTGGCGGCAAAGAACCCCACATCCATTGAACCGGCCTCGATACCGGAAAAGGTCAGCGCCTCCGAGGCCGCTTTGGCCAGCGCATCGCGCGCGCCCTCAGGGGCATCCAAGAAAGCAAGAAGATGACCGCGCCCCCCGCCCTGGTAGGTCACCCCAACCAGATAGGCCGCCTGCGCCAGACCTGCGACCGTTACCAGTTTCGCGTCGAGCGCCGTCAACAGGCGTTCCGGCAGGCCCGCAGGCGGGTGCAACTCGGCTATATGGCCCTCGACCTGGTCGGGCTGCTGAGCCAGCATGTCCAGCAGCCAGTCCACCGCTTCGCCCGGTATCAGCTGGGCCGAGGGCGCCACATCCAGATTGAGGCCAAGCCCGACCCCCTGCCCGGCCAGCATCCCGGCCAGCACCCGGCCCGACAGCGCCGCGTAAGGCGCAGGCCGCCCGGCAAAACGGGCCAGCCGCTCTTCGCGGTCGAACACCAGCACGAAACGGCCATCCGCCACGTCAAACAGCTCTGGCGAAATCTCATCGCCCTGCGCCTCCTGCGTCAGCAGCAGGAACAGTTCGCTATCGGCCAGCCTTTCGAAAAACCGCAATCGGGCGCCCTCATCCGCGCCCTCCTGCTCCATCGCCGCATGGGCGGCATCCAGCACTGTTTGCTCAGTCATTCATCACGCCCCGTATTTGATCACCAACCCGCAGAAGCTGGCCATCTGTTCCACCTAGCTGCTCAATAAGGAATACACACTTCGCTGTATGCGCGGCACAATGTCTGCCTCAAACCAAGGGTTGTTTTTGAGCCAACGGTTGTTTCGCGGGCTCGGGTGCGGGAGGATGAAATTCCCGTCATCGCGCTCACCTGACCGCCGTACCGCGTCTGCTACGGACAGTCCTCTAAGCGATGGCGCATGCCATGCAATCGCATATGCGCCCAGGATCAAGGTGAGTCGTACATCCTGCAGTGCGCTGAGTACCGGAGCGCGCCAGGTCGTCGCGCAAATCTTACGGGGCGGCTTGTCACCGCCTGCCCCTCCGCCGGGGAAACATAAACCCATCGGGAATATACCTACCTTGGGGTCCGAATAAAACCTGTCCTTGTCGATCGCCAACCAATTGCGGAGCCGATCACCTGACGGATCATCGAACGGACGCCCCTTGGAATGTGTGATACGACCGGGCGCCTGCCCAACAATCAGGATCCTCGCCTTATCGCTCAACTGAAATAGCGGGTTGGGTCCAAGCGGCAGATCCGTACAAAGAGCGCAGGCACGCATCTTGGTTTTCAGGGTTTCAAAATCACTCATTGAAATCGCAGTGCATCCTCACGATGGTTGATGAGCCCTCATTCCGACGTTCGCCCAACGGGCCAAGCTGCCGCAAGAAGATGTGGCTGCAAATTTCCGCGCCGGCGTTCGAGGCCGATCTCATGATCATAGAGGATCAAGCAGTCGCATCCACACCCCTATACCGCCGCTGCTTACAATTTTCTTACGGCCCCATTCTGCCCCAAGAAAGTGAGGTCGTAGTAGTAAGCTGAGCCGCTGAATCTCCTCCATTTTGTGTAGAGTCCGTAAGCGTTTGCACTGCTCCCCAACTTTGGACCGTCGGAAGCTGGAGTTTTCCAGATCGGTCACGATGACGGGCTGGTGAAGCCATCGGGGGCCAAGACCTGTCAGGCGCAGTATCGCAAAGGCGGGCACACGCGGCGTGTCTCGATTGGGCGGCATGGCAAGATCACCGTTGATGAGGCGCGCAAGCTGGCAAAAGAAATCATGGACGACGTGGCAAAGGGCGAAAACCCTGCCGAAGAGATCACCCAGCACCGACGCGCGCCAACCGTTGCCGTGCTGTGTGAGCGGTTCTTTGACAACCATGCCAAGGAACGCTGCAAGCCCTCTACTCAGGGCGAATATCGCCGCGCTGACGATGCTGACGATGCTGACGATCAAATTGGGTGTTCTAGGTGAATAGAAGCGACTTCGGTGATTGCCGGTTTGGCGCTACAACGCGGTTACTTGATCTGCAGCATCTTGCGGGAAGTGCCCCAAAAGATGGGGTACGGCTTTACGACATCTAACCGTTTTGAGCGCGACAGGTTTCGTGATAATATTGGCACTAGCAACCCATTCATTGAACGCATTCGTTAATTAGGACAACAACCGAATGACGGCTGGTCATCCAACCAAAGCTGGCGACGACTACCTTGAGCTGTACCGAAGTACGATTACCTCAGTGAATAGCATAATCGGAGCACTGAGTGCATTCTTAGTGCTTTTGATTCTCAGTATCATTATTCCAATAGATGGCAGCGTAGCTGAGTTAAAAAGATTGAATGTGACTGACGGCAGCCAAATGGAGACTCTCGTTGTTCGTCAGGTGGAAAATCGGCTCGCAAAAGCACAACAGGTAGATTCTAAGGGTCGGCCAGTTGTTATAAACAAAATGAACATCCTTATCTATGCCGACGATCGTGAGGCACGCGCCTAGCACGCTGCTCGCCAACAGCTAGCAAGCGAAGGCGAGCGCGAACGAAGGCTCACAAATATCACGAGTTTTGACATATTAGGATTTTCAATCCCGGTGCCCAACAGCTTTAGCTGCTTGGTCTGGTTTGTCACCTTGGTGCTGATGTTTCTGTATGTACAACATAAACGCGTTGTCGCTTTCTCACTTCTTGCAAATGCGTTCGACGCATGGCAGCGAGAGTTCCCAAAGGATCCGCCACCAGAGGACTTTGCCGGTCGCGCGCCTTTCTGGCTTGCGCCGGTTCGCTGGGTGCCAAATTGGGCAGGTAGGACCCAGAACTTCAATGAAGATCGCTTGTTATTATCTCTAGGTTGGAATCGCTCGTCGGAGTACTTCGCCTGGCTTCTTGCAATGCTATTTGGTGGATTTTGGCTTCTTCTGTCAGGGTACGTCACTCTAGTTGGCATGGAATTAATGGGCGACCACGAGCGGACCCAAAAGTTACTCAGATTTACACAACTGCAACGAGATTTCACCCAAATCGGCTTTGTTTTTGCGTTCTTGCTTTGCGTCATACTATCAATAGCTTGGCTCGCCCGCTATAGCGGCGGATCAAAAACGCATGATCGTCTGCGCCGCAGTCTTATTGGCTCTGTGCCAGCTGCACTCGCGGGTTCCGTGTTTGGGGCGCCTTTGCTTGAAAGATGGATGTCTGATCAGCCACTGTCCAGTGAATTCAACCCAACCGATTCTGAAGCAACAATCGCTGCACAGAGTGGAAGGTTCTTCCAGTACAAGGGCCAGCGTGGAACTCAGCTAATCTATTTTCCCAAAATTCTCGTTGACGGGTATCCTGACTGTCGAATGGTTTTGGACGATGAACATTTGATTCCAGTAGATGACCAATCAAAGCTAGACTTCAGCCAAATTCGCTTGCACGATTTTACGACTGTGATTGAGATCGCTGCTTTGGAACGAATTGATGAAGACAATGGTGCGGCCGTGCGACTGCTGGAAGATGCATTAAATCACATGTTCTCCAATCCATCGAAGCTACCTGTCAGCTATCGACTTATTGACTTGCTCCATCGCATTCAATTGGCACAATCCAGCGATGAAGGCATTGCTCGACTTCGTTCGATCATCGCTGCAGGTGTGACAAAACTCGAAGATCGGTCCGACCCGCTTAGTCGGCGCATTGCGCGAGATCACCAGAAGCTAAATGACCGTCTTCATGCGTTGGGCAAAAGCGGCTCGTCCCCAAAAAAGACTTGGAGCTACTTCCGATCAGTATATATAGGCGACTCGCTCAAGCCAACGACCTTGACATTAACGTTGGAAGATCAAACAGTTAATCTAGAAGGGAACTGATCTGGGATCTACTCCCCCGGGGAGAGAGGCGGTTCGATTCCGCCCCCTTCACCGAAATTCCGGGGCTTGAGCCAGTGTAACACATCGACGTTAAACGCATATTTTGCGTTGAGAGATCGGGGCATTACAGGAAAGTTGAACGTAGGGTAGCCCTACGGCAGCGCTGTAGTCGAACACCGATTCGGGGCACCTTACACCTGCATTCAATCTTGATAGATAACGGTAATCAGCCCGAGACGGGAATGGTCCTTGATCAAAGCTGGCAGGAAGGGTCATGCGCCGCAGGAGTTTTCTGACTACCGTGAAAGCTGCAAACAAGCTCTCAACGTGTGCCCTGTAGTGGTGTTCGCCTTCTTTCTAGCTTAACTTGAGCTTAGAAGACGTGGATGGGGTGTCAGGTGTTATTTCGGAGTATTGAAAATTGGTTAGATCCAGAAAGACATGTTAACTACGATCGCAGTTCCCTCACAGATATTGAGCGGAAGGTACGAGTGCTCGCACGAGAGATATCTAGACGTTCCTATGCATTAAAGTGTTTCGAACTTGCAGAAAGGTTCTGCCGAAAAAACCAAAAGTCTGATATCGAATTTGTGGCGCGCGGGATGGTAACAGCTCTAACAAACTATGGTGTTAACCAGCGCCAAATTAGCCAAACAGTAATCAACACCTTTTTTAGAACCAAGAAAGTAGACGGCACCTCCGCGCTCAAACCATTCTTTCGGGAGATCTTTCCACATCATCACAACTTTAGTGTGCTTTTCACTTACGATACTCCAATTGAAGCACTGCCAGAGAGTGTTCTCAGACTATTTCGTCTTGAAAGCGCCAATGCGGTTCCGAAGGATTTCAAAGGCAAGAAAGGTGTCGGGAAAGTACCAAAGCTAAAGTCTGCAGATTGCTATCTGATCGCATCAAACATCAGTGCAACCGACAAGTTTTCCGCAGTAGATCAGGCGAAACAAAAAATTCAACGTGTCCATGACATATTTGGAATCTATCACCACAAGCTTGAATACTATTGTGATGAAAAGGCCTTCACGCTTCAATAATGCTGTGCAGACAAACTGTCGGAAGTGAAGCTCCAAGACAATTTAATGCAATACACTCTGGACAACACAGTATCTGACGCCGCCACAAAAGTTGATCGGTTGACAGATGTATTGCGGTTGCCAGGTGGCCCAGATCGAGCCAAGTTTTTTCGCGTTGTTGCTTTTCACGGATCAGCAAGTCAGTCAGAGAATGTCGAAACCCAAATTGTAAATTTGTGGACCGCGCTCGAAACCATGTCTCCTTCACGTGAGAATTCTTCGATTGTATCATGTGTGTCCGCGGCGTTAATTCCAATAATATCATTGAACTATTTTAGACAGGTATTCCAATCACTTACTTGGGATATCCTTAGATGGAATAGGCATCTGCTGACAAAGGCACTGAGGACTGCAACACTCCCATCAGAGAGTGACCTTGTGAAAAAGGGCTTTTGTCTTGTCACTCTATCAGAGAACGAGAAATCCCTTTCTGGGCTTCTTTCGGATCTCGGCAACTTCGAATTACTTCGGTATCGCATTTTTACTTTGAACCGAAAGTTTCAATCAGCGAGCTCCGCATCTAGGTTACTTACGGAACATGAAAGACGGGTAAGATGGCAGATCAACAGAATTTATCGAGCTCGGAATAGGATCATCCATAGCGGTTCCTCACCGTCGAACGCCAAGTTTCTTTTTGCGAACGCTCATGACTACTTTGACCAAGTGTTTGATTCTTCATGCGCTCTTTGTAGTGGCTCAAGTGGCTACGATAATTATCGAGATGCGTTCAATTTTTCGAACCTCCTGTACGAACAATACATCGCCAAGCTTAGCGCCACAGATAAAGTTGATTTAGCAAGTGCATCGACTTGGCTGTGGATGCCACCGAAGGAACCGGACGCAAGGCGTTGGTTTGAAACAGAGAGTGGGTGATGTGCTACACGGTGGCTAGTTAACGCTTTCCCTTGTCAAAACGTTTGCGATAGCCCCTCAAACGTAGCACTGTTGTAGCACTGGGTTTGGAGGTGGAAACGCGAGAAGCGCCCCTTGGGGCGCTAGTATGTTGTTCTGTATTGATTATTTTGGTTGCGAGAGTAGGATTTGAACCTACGACCTTCAGGTTATGAGATAGCCTAAGCGGGGTCGCACGGGTTACGCCTGATTTTGCCCACTTACCCTATCTTATTGGAATCGCTTATCTTTCCTTGACGACGACTGCGCTTGGCTTCTACGCCTTACCCCATGATTTGCTTCCAGTTGCTTCCACAGTGCTTCCACGGGGCGTATGAAGGGAAAGGATAGAGCTATGCCAAAACTGACCAAACGCACCGTCGAGGCGCTGCCAATTGATGCAAAAGATTACTTTGTCTGGGACAGCCAGATCGCGGGTTTTGGCGTGCGGGTAATGCCATCGGGGGCCAGAACCTATCAGGCGCAGTATCGAAAAGGCGGGCGCACGCGGCGGGTGTCAATTGGGCGGCATGGCAAGATCACCGTGGACGAGGCACGCAAGCTGGCAAAAGAAATCATGGGCGACGTGGCAAAGGGTGAAAACCCCGCCGAAGAGAGGGCCCAGCATCGCCGCGCGCCAACCGTTGCTGCGCTTTGTGAGCGGTTCTTTGACAGCCATGTCAAGGAACGCTGTAAGCCCTCTACGCAGGGCGAGTATCGCCGCGCCATCGATCTCTTTATCAACCCGGCTTTGGGCAGCTTCAAAGCCGTGGATGTGGAACGGAAAGACATCGCCGATCTGCACCATAAGTTCCGGGACAAACCCTATCAGGCCAACCGGACACTTGGGGTCTTATCCAAGATGTTCAATCTGGCGGAAATCTGGGGCCTGCGGCCTGACGGCTCCAACCCGTGCCGCCATGTGCCGAAATACCGCGAGGTGAAACGCGAACGGTTCCTGAGCCAGCATGAATTGCAGCGCTTGGGGCAGGTCTTGGCGGAAGTGAAACGCAATGGCACGGAAACACCCTTTGTTGTTGCCGCCTTCCGCCTGTTGATCCTGACCGGCTGCCGGTTGGGAGAAATCCAGACCCTGAAATGGGAATACATCACCGCGCATGGCATGGAATTACCTGACACCAAGACCGGCGCGCGGCGCATTCCTCTGCCGCAGGCGGCTCGTGATGTTTTGGACGCCCTGCCCCGCACTCCGGGAAACCCATATGTGATCGAAGGTAAGCTTGAGGGGAAACACGCCACTGATCTACAACACCCATGGCGGCGCATTCGTGAACAGGCCGGGCTATCAGATGTGCGCATTCATGACCTTCGCCACACCTATGCGTCCAATGCGGTTTCTTTCGGCATGCCCATTCAGATGGTTGGCCGCTTACTCGGACACACGCAGTTACAGACCACGATGCGTTACGCACACCTCGCCGATGATCCGGTTCGGCAGGCAGCAGAGAAAAACGCGGAAATGCTCGGAAATGCATTGAGTGTTCCGGAAATCCATACCCGGAAGTTCCGTGTCGTTTCCTGACATTTCGGCACATCTTGTAACCTTCGTTGAGGTCACGAACCCTAGGCTCCAAGCAACTCCGCAACAAGTTCGAGATGCGCAGCTGGCAGGATGTGCATGACACCATAGGAGACGCCTTCACAGACGCGCTGAGACGTATCCGTTACTGCATGCCAATCAAAGACAGCAACCGCGCCCGCTGGCCTACCCACGAGCTTTGGCAACAGTTCGAGGCCGTGATTGGCAATGATCTAATGCAAAACTGCGCGGGTGTTCTGCCCTGCGATGTTATCCAAGCCAACCGCGCCGCCAAGATGCGAGAACTCGACGCGCAACTCGCCGGGCTGTTCGTTACGCGAGCGGCGATATCCGACGTGTCTGCCGAACAGTTTGATGATTTCATGGAACGCCACGTTGAAGCGCTGGCGCGGATTGCGAGGGAGCATGCCTCGCCGATTGAAGATCGGCTGAACAAGGTTCGAGCAAGATATAGGCTATTCTGACAACAACAATGATCACCTGATGGAGCCATCGTTCGCGACTGTCACAGTCAATGGCGGTGATGCGCAGATAGTGACCTTTACAAAGTCAAAGTCTGTTCCAAAAAGCGGAGCCTCAAACACTGCTAGAATTTGACCCAATGAGCCCCTGAGCTGCCGTTCCACCATGATTTGGGCGCTGCGTCTGCATTCGTCGGGCCCCGCTGCTAACCGGACTTACACAATGGCATGGTGAATAGTTATGAACGGACATCGTGGTGGAAGCTCTATACCCGAACTGCTATTCAATGCGCTCGTGCAATGCGTTTGCTACGCGACAAAGCTTTGGGACAAATCACATGGCCACAAAAGAAGATATTCTTGAACAGATTGTTGAAGAATTCCTAATCCATCGCGGTTATTTTGTTCAGCACAATATCAAGTTTTTACCGCGAAAAGACCATCCGGATTTCATAGCAAAAAAAGACTCCAATCACAGTGATATTGATGTTGTTGGCTACCACCCAAAGCTTAAAGGTGCTGAAAAAGTTCTCGCTGTGAGTTGCAAGAGTTGGCAAAGCGGTTTTCACCCCGCCTCTAAGATTGACGCGATTGAAAAGGGTAAAAAAGTCAGCGGTCGAATGGCGTGGCAGAGTTTCCGAGAACTTACCGTTCCCAAGTGGTCTGAAGCATTCATACAGGCGATTGAAGACGTAACTGGTACCAGGAACTTTACGTATATAACCGCTGTAACGAAAGTTCGCGGGGACAGGGCGACTTGGGAGTCTTATCTTCCGTTCAAGAATGCGCTGGGGGGCAACCCCATACGTATACTGACGTTTGAGGATATGATTCTTGATATACAGGGCTCACTATCCACAACGCTGGCAGCCACTGAAGTCGGCAGAATGCTTCAATTGTTTCATGCATCTGGGATGCAAGTCAGATAGAGTTGAGCCCTGACCTTTCATTGCCGTACCAATTCGGTGCTGCAGGCGCATCCGGCGGGTCGGCAACCCCAAAGTAGACACTGATCAACTACACCTCGGGGGCGAAAGCAGGCGTGCGCTGCAGTTGCGAGCTAGCGATGGGGGTGGGGGCAGTGCCGACATTTAGAACACCTCACTCAATTTCCCGCTGCAGAGACGCAAAGGTGACCCCGAGCCCATTTGTATGTACCCGCTGCTGTTCGCAAGATTTCAATGTACCTCTTCAGGAATGGGAACGATTGGCAATCCTAACAATCCTGTCGGAACAGCATTTTCGTCCCCCTCAAGCTGATCAGCCAAGCTGTGAATAGACTTGGGAAAACAGCAAGCAAACTGGCTTGAGCACAAGGTTTAGATGATGGGGCCACGGATCGAGCTACTTGGCGGCAAAAGCCTAAAAAAGGAGACGCCATCATAGTTTTGTGACCTCGATCGTTTGGCAAAGGTAAGTACTAGGCAATCAGATGTTCCATGAAAATCTTCGCACACATGGAGTGCCATAGCACGGCAGTGGTGCGTTAGGCTTTCTGGATCGTGGAACTCATTTTCCGAAATCAGGTTTAGCAACACAATATACTGCCTCTTGCCGATTACATACTTTGAATGCTCTCCCGTTTTCTGTTTACCACCGGCGCCTGATCTCCATCTAGACACTCTCTTCTGGAGATAGATTGACGAAGGCGGCGGCTGGTTCATTAGCGTGAACAATATGTCGAACTTGTGCCTATCGATGCTAGGGTGCCCTGCATAAACCTCTTCCGCAATACGCTTCCATCTTGGTGGAAGATGAACTCCCGCAATGTCTACATTCGATCTGTCTTGTCTGGGAACCTTGTTGGTACGTACCATCGCGTCCGAATCAAGGAACATTAGCGCTTTTTCTTTGGTATCATCACCTAGGACGCAGAAACCGTTGGTGAGGTACATCGATAAAAGGTCTTGCTCATCTCCAATGAAACTAATGAGTTCCTCAATCGAGTAACGCCTGCTTAGATAGTGCCCAAAAGAAACCTCGCTATCTAGATACTTAGAAAGCATCCGAAGTTCGCCTATCGATAGTGATGGTGCCCATGGTGTCGCCGCGTCGATCAGTCCGATACCCTCGAAATAGCGGCGACCTGCGGTCAAGGAAGCCAAACTCTCCATTGTGATTCCAAAACGATAAACTGCCTTGGGTTTACTCAAATCAACTCGTACTTCTTTGCCTGTTTTCTTCTCGACTAAGTGCGCATTCTTAGGGTTTCTGTTAAGATAACGTTGTAGTCTCTCAGACTGTCGGGCCGGTTCTACGAACAGCGTGTCGAGTGATAATTTGAGGCTCTTCTTCGCACCTCTCTTCGCTGCCTCCGCGATCTTTCCTGACTTCGCTTCAAATACAAAAAGCTGATTGCCCAGAATTGCGATGACATCGTTCTCGAAAGTCACGCCACTGTCTGGGTCCTTCCAAAGGACGCTACTGTACACATCCGCCGACGGCATAGCCTCTTTGATAGTTTCGAAGACTATCTCTTCCAGCGCTTCTGAGCGTGATGCTGAGAACAACTCTTGCGTTACTTTGTCATCCGGGAGCAGCGATTGGATGATACTAAAAGGGAACGCGATAGCCGCTTGCGGTATAGCTGTGAAATAGTTTCCACAGGGCGTCTCAACGAAGGGCTTTGACCATGTCGGGTTGTTCATAAACATGTATTCAAATTTACACTCTGAAAGCTCCCCGGGCTTCAAAGAGAGCACAGAAAGCATCTCTCGTTCTTCTTCACTGAGGTCTTCTTGCTTAAAGGTGTAAATCCACTCGTGCGCTATTTCAGCGAGTTGAAAAGCTAAGTACTGATAGATTTCGAAACTGATATTTGTCTTATCCAGTTTCGCCCAGAGGTGGTCTGCGAGCGAGCACTTATCAATGAAGAATGCTATGGAATTTTCAACTTGCTCCTTAGATTTCGCCTTTTGGATATCGTCAACATGTTGGTAATGCTCAGACAACCTTTCGCCACACTGGTCCAATAGCTGCACCAGTGCTCCGTACTTCACCTTTAGTCGGTGGGCATTTTTTGTCTTTTCGTCAAATATCGAAGCAATCTTACTGACCATAAGCAAACATGCTGCTCGATCAAAATTGAACCGGTAGTGCAGCGTTTGCACTTTGGACCTATGGGCAAGCTCTCGAAAAACATCCTCATCCCCGGCGCTGCCAGCAGTTTGTTTCTTGACAAATGCACGGAGCATTCGGTCGCCGTTCTTCCAAAGCCTCACGAAAGTTCCGGGAGATGGTGCAACTCTAGTCCGGGTAGGATCGTTCATAAGCAACGAGGCTTGCAACAACTCTACGGTGGGTAGCTGAACAACGGGCACTCCTGTTTTTGAACCAGTATTTTCAACCAAGCTTTGCGACGCTGAACGGGCTAATACACTGTATGGGTCGCGCAAAGTCAGGACGAGATGAAATAAATCGCACTGTTTCTCAAACTCTTTGGTCCAATCACTTGGCTCGATTTCTTCTGTCAGACCATAGTGTTCCTCGATGTCATCGAACTCTTTGAAATCGTAACCATGTAGGTAGGCTTGAAAGCTGTCTTTGTCCTTGGTCATCGGTTTCCCAGACTATATTTTCTTGAAAGTGCATTGCTTCCACGCGATGTGCTTGGCAATGCGGATAACAAAGCATGGTATGGCTCTCGATGGGTCATTCAATTATTTTGATAGCGCCAGGCACGTGGCGCCACTATGTGGCGAACTCGATGAACCGAAAACACTTTTCTCCCTCACAAGTGAGTACGGAATTTGAGGAGGCCGAAAACTTCGTGAGGTAACGGGGTGAAATTGCTGCTCGAAGTAAGAACGGCAGGAATGCAGGCTGCGGCTGCAGCATCTGGTATTATCGACGAATGGCAACTAAGGTGAAGATTTTCCAACGCGGGCCGCCCGGGCAACAAGTCGCACCCGCACACCCCGGCCCGCATCGAAAAGTCTTCACCATTGTAGACAACTCTGATGAGTTTTCCTTTGGGACGGCTAAGAACCAAAAGGTGCTCCGGCTTATACCGGATTGCAACGCTTTTGCCTTGAGTGAGCTTTATCTCGACTTTTCGGCCATCCTGAGCACGTGCATCGTGGCCCATGGTCGAAGCCGAGTTTAAAGTTAGGTTGAACATATACGAAGCGACCACCTCTCCGACACTACCAACCAAGTGACCATCCAACGTAAACTTCCGCCCGGGAAAAATACGTTCGAGCGCATCAGTCGAATGATACAACTGGTCAATGAGTTCTGCTACTCTGCTCCATTCGACGTCGGGCATTTGGATTTCTCTCCAGTACCTAATCAATTTGACTTTGGTGCCTTGGTTACAACCACGCAGCCAACCAATGGCCGTTTTCTGTTTGGAAACTTGAGTATCAGTTGGTGTGTCAGGTTCAACTGTGGGCCGATGATCGCCCGCATGCGAAATGCTAGATCAACGTACCGCGATCGATTGTGAAGTTCCAAATTGCCTCTACTATCGAACTACATTTTGCACAGGAATGAGTTGGACTGCGTCATGCGACTTTCGATCAAGGAACCAATCCCGGAAATTTTCGAAGCTTGGGAAGCCCTCTCATCGGCTGCTGACGCCCATCTTTCGGAAAACAGGGAGCTGGCGGACAGGTTCTTGAGAGATGCAGATAGTCGAGTCGTGTGGTCTTGGTTGAACCCGGCTTGGGAAGACGTTGACCAACACGTAGTCGAGGCCCACCCAAGTGGCGATACGCATACAGTGGCAAAATCCGAGCGCGATCCAGACCGCAGAATTCGCGCAGCAGTGAGGAAGGAAGTACTGCAACGCGATGGATTTCGCTGCCGCTACTGCGGTATTCCAATCGTGTCTGCCGACATCAGGAAAAAGCTGACCAAATTGTATCCTGAGGCCGTTCCTTGGATCAATTCGGATCCAGCCAAGCAACATGCAGGTCTTCAATGCCTTTGGCTGCAATTCGATCATGTTATCCCGCATAGCCACGGAGGACTCAGTGATGCGGAGAACGTTGTAGTAAGTTGCGCACTTTGCAATTTCGGCAAGCATGGATTTACCTTGCGCCAGTTGGGAGTCTCAGACCCACGTTTGAGGGAACCCATCTCGGTGGCTTGGGATGGACTGGAAAGACTTCGGTAGAATAAGTGGTCGTCATGTCTGGCTACTGGGTGCAGGACACCTTGCAGCTAGAAGCGGTGGCAGGTTTG
>NZ_JAVAMO010000017.1 GCF_030758345.1 Ruegeria discodermiae | reverse complement strand
GTCACCTACGTTCAACGGCCAGCATGAGCAAGCGAGCGAAAGCTAATCTGGCAACACCCAAACGAGGGAATGAGAGCCAAGCGCGCAACCATCCCCGTAATACCCCGAGTGAGGTTGTCGCGTTCCTTCGAGATTATCATGACCGGCTTGGCAAAGCCGTCTTTGAAAACGGTGGAACGCTGGACAAATACCTTGGCGACGGATTGATGGCGACCTTTGGCACGCCGGATCCCGGTTCGGATGATGCCGAAAACGCGCTGAACTGTGCCTTCGAAATGTTGAGCTCGCTCGAAAAATGGAACAGGGAGAGAGAAGCAAATGGAAGTCTCCCGGTCCACATTGGCATCGGGGTTCACTACGGTCCTGTCATCTCCGGCGACATAGGCAATCAGCGACGGCTGGAATACAGCGTCATCGGGGATACGGTAAATGTTGCAAGCAGACTTGAAACTCTCACCAGGATGCTGAACACATCTTTGGTAGTCAGCAATGATCTGATTGAATCAATCAGTCAAAGAGGAAAAATAAAGCAAACGCTGACTTCAAAGCTGAAGCTTGTGGGTATGCAGGACCTTAGGGGAAAAAGCGAGCAGATCGGGGTGTGGATCTACGAGACAAGCAGTACAAATCAAAAGCACCTAAGCCGCAACTAACTGCATCGTCGGGCGTCAGCCCCGAACTCGAACGTAACCACGTTATCAAAGATGTTGGACTGACTGGTCTGGCCAAAGCCAGGCATGGCAAGACTCCAGACCCGAACTGACGGCAGCCTGAATGCGCAGGTGCTGCTTTCATTGAGCCCGAGTGGGGCTTGCGGCGACCCGGCCTGTCGAAAACCTCAACTGTCGTGACGGTAAAGTTGATCCAACGCAAGGCATGACAGGCTGATCGGACATAGACTTCGAAGCTGTGGCTACCGGCGGGGTCAGATTATGGGGAAAACAACACGAGTAGGTCTTGCCTTGGCAGCAATGTTAATCGCAGGTGCCGTAGGATATCTGTTCCTTTCTGAAAACGAAAACGCACTTCCAGATGGCTTCGTCCAGGGCAATGGCCGGATCGAGGCGGAGCAGGTCGAGATCGCACCAACGCTTGCGGGTCGTGTTGCAAAGGTCATGGCGGCTGAGGGGAGCCTGGTCGCAACGGGTGACGCTTTGGTCCTAATGGATACCGATGAACTTGCGGCGTCGCTCGACCGGGCCAAAGCCGAGATCGCACTGGCGCAGCAGACCAAGGCCGAAGCCGAAGCGGTGGTCGTTCAACGTCAGAGTGAGCAACGTAAGGCAGAGCACGATTTCGACCGGGCGACGGCGCTGCTGGCCGGGCAGAACATCTCGGAGGCTGTCTTCGAAGAACGCGAAACCACCCATCGGGTCGCCGAGGCGGTTCTGGGCGCGGCAAAAGCAAGGGTCGCAACAGCCGACAGCCAGATCGCGGCGGCTGAAGCGGGTGCACGCGTCATCGAAGCGCAGATCGAAGACAGTTCGCTATTCGCGCCGGTATTGGGACGTGTGCTCTACCGGCTGGCCGAACCAGGCGAGGTTGTCGGCGCCGGCGCACCGATCCTGACGCTTCTCAATCTCGAGAACGTGTATATGGAGGTCTTCCTTCCCGCCCGCGAGGCAGGGCTTTTGCCGATCGGGGCAGAGGCGCGCATCGTGCTTGACGCGCTACCGGAATATGCCATCCCGGCGACTGTTACATTCGTCTCGCCAGAAGCCCAGTTCACGCCGAAGCAAGTCGAGACAATCGACGAGCGTGATCAACTTGTCTTTCGCGTTCGTGTCCGCATCCCGCGAGAACTGGTCGAGGACCGAATCCAACATGTCAAAACCGGTCTTCGCGGCGTCGCCGTGATCCGGTATGATACCAACAGCGCCTGGCCGGACGCGCTGGAAAGACGTATCCCACCCGAGCTGTTCGAATGAGTGTCGAAGCCGATACGGAGACGTTTCGAGTCGCAGCCGTTACGCATCGCTACCGCAGACACACTGCATTGGATGCGGTTTCGTTGGATTTGCCCAATGGTCAACTGGTAGGCTTCATCGGGCCAGATGGGGTCGGCAAGTCAACGCTTCTAGGCCTGATCACCGGAGCGAAGAAACTGCAATCGGGATCGATTGAGGTTCTTGGCGGGTCGATTGACGACGCCTCGCATCGGCGCCGCGTCTGCCCGGCAATCGCTTTCATGCCACAGGGCCTGGGCCGAAATCTCTATTCCGAACTGTCGGTGCGCGAGAACCTTGAGTTCTTCTCACGCCTTTTTGGACAGGATGAGCAGGAACGTGACATTCGGATTTCGGCCTTGCTGATGGCGACCGGGCTTGCGCCGTTTGAAGACCGTCTTATGGGCAAGCTCTCTGGTGGCATGAAGCAGAAGCTCGGGCTTTGCTGCGCGCTGATCCATGACCCGAAGCTCTTGGTGCTCGACGAGCCGACGACTGGCGTCGATCCATTGTCGCGTCGTCAATTCTGGGCGCTGATCGATGCCATCCGACAAGACAACCCCTGCCTCTCCATACTGGTTTCGACCGCTTACATGGAAGAGGCACAGAGTTTTGACTGGATCGTCGCAATGGATGCGGGGCGGGTGATCTTTCAGGGCAGGCCAGACACGTTACGAGGGAAAAACGACGATCTTGAAACCGCCTATCGGCAGCTGCGCGCGACGGAACAGCCTCGTCCAATACCTGATCATTCCGTCGTTCGAAAACATTATGCAGAACCTGTGATCGTCGCCTGCGGGCTGACCCGGCGGTTTGGCGATTTCACTGCGGTCGATAGCGTCGATTTCTCGATCAATCGCGGTGAGATCTTTGGCTTTCTTGGTTCGAATGGCTGCGGCAAGTCGACAACCATGAAGATGCTGACCGGCCTGCTTCCAGCAAGTGCAGGCGAGGCTCTGCTTTTCGGCAACCCAGTCGATGCGCGCGACTGCGAGATGCGCCGCGAGATCGGTTACATGAGCCAGGCGTTTTCGCTCTATGGCGAATTGACCGTTTACCAGAATCTCGAACTTCATGCCCGCGTCTTTACGATCGCGGACCGGGCGGCCCGGATCGAGCAGCTGACGGAACGCTTTGGACTGAAGGCACACGATAAGACGCTGGCCGCGGCGCTGCCGCTTGGCATCAAGCAACGCCTGTCGCTAGCCGTTGCGGTGATCCACCGACCCCGCGTGCTCATTCTGGATGAGCCAACATCGGGCGTTGACCCCGAGGCGCGCGACGCTTTCTGGGATCTGTTGATCGAGCTTTCCCGCGAAGAGGACGTCACAATCTTCGTCTCGACTCATTTCATGGCCGAAGCGGAACGATGCGACCGGGTCTCCTTCATGCATGCGGGCCGCGTACTGGCCGAGGGAACGCCGGGTGAATTGATCGCCGCCGAAGATACAGACAGCCTGGAAGAGGCCTTTATCTCGATATTGAAAGCCGCCGAGTCTCCAGCGCCGGTAGTCGCCCCCAAAGTAGACCTTCATGCCACCACCAGAAAGGCCGCTGCTGGCCTCAGTCGCGTTCTCGCCTATGCGCGGCGCGAGTCGGTTGAAGTGTTGCGCGACCCCGTGCGCCTTGCCTTCGCCTTCCTTGGGTCGGCGCTGCTGATGCTGGTCTTCTGCTTTGGGATCACCCTCGATATCGATGAGTTGGACTTCGCCGTCCTGGATCTGTCACAGGGTCCGGAGAGCCGCGCATATTCTGCTGAGATCGCAGGATCGCGATACTTCAGGCCCACCGCACACTTGACCGACGCGGCGGAAGGTCGTGATCGGTTGATTGGGGGCGATGTTTCTCTGGTGGTCGAGTTGCCGCCCGATTTCGGGCGCAAGCTGCGCGCGGGCGAGGCAACCGAAGTTCTGGCGACCGTGGACGGCGCGATTCCATTCAAGGGAGAGACGGTTGAGGGTTATGTCGCAGGGTTGCACCAAACCTTTCTGGACGCGCTGGCCCGCGACGATGGCGCGCAACAAAGCGAGATTGCCCGGATCGAACCCCGGTTTCGTTATAACCAGAACTTCGAGAGCATTGCTGCGATGGCCCCGGCCATGCCCGCGATCTTGCTGATCATGCTGCCCGCAGTCCTGACAGCGGTCAGCGTCGCGCGCGAACGGGAATTGGGGTCTGTGATCAACTTCTACGTCACACCGACGACGCGGCTGGAGTTTCTGATCGGCAAACAAATCCCCTATCTCGTGATCGCCTACGCGAACTTCGTTCTGCTGGCATGGATGACAATTGTTGTCTTCGGCGTGCCGCTCAAGGGCAATCCCATCCCTCTTGCCATAGGTGCGCTGCTGTATGTCTGGGCAACCACCTCCTACGGTCTGCTGATCGCGACCATGACATCCAGCCAGGTCGCTGCAACCTTTGCGACGGCCATTGCCTCGGTTGTGCCGACGATCCAGTTCTCGGGTCTGCTTCAGCCGGTTTCGACGCTTGAGGGAGGTGCCCAAATGATCGGATCACTCTGGCCGTCCTCCTACTTTCTGCACTTGAATGTGGGCGCGTTTACCAAGGGGTTGGGGTGGGAGGCACTCGCGCCTGACCTTCTGGCCCTTGCCTGTTTCGGGCCAGTGCTGACCGCGATCGCCGTTCTCTCTCTCCGCGCGCAGGAGAAATGAATGCAACGCCTGTCCTGCATTTTCTGGCTTGGGTTGAAGGAGATGATGAGCCTGCGCCGCGACTGGGTGATGATGGCCCTGCTGGTCTGGTCCTTTACACTTGCGCCAATCATGGAAGCAACCGGTGTGGCGAGTTCCGTGAACAACGCCTCCATCGCCTTTGCGGATGAAGACAATTCGCCGCTGTCGCGTGCCTTGGCCACCGCGTTCTTTCCACCTGAGTTTCAGCCTGTTGTCCAGATCGTACCGGGATCAGGCGCTGTCCAAATGGATGCGGGACGGTTTCTGTTCGTCGTCGCGGTGCCGCCCGGTTTCGAAAAGGACGTGCGCGCGGGGCGTGCGCCGGAAATCCAGGTCATGATCGATGCGACTGCTATGGAGCAGGCGGGGATCGGCGCAAACTACATCATCAATATCCTGGGCGACGAGATTCGCCGCTTTGCCATCGGCGCTGATCTGGTTGACCCTCCTCCGGTGGATGTCATCCTGCGCAGCGCGTTCAACCTGAACCGCGATACGGTGCGCTTTGCCGGCATTGTCGCGCTGATCGGTCAGATCATGTGGCTGACTACGATTCTGACAGGGGCCGCTATGATCCGGGAACGCGAGCACGGCACCATCGAGCATCTGCTGGCCATGCCGATTTCCCCGTTTGACATCGCGGTGGCCAAGATCTGGGCGAATGCCGCGGTGGTGCTGGTCGCCGCCGGACTGTCTCTGACATTTGTCATGCAGGGCTCCCTGGGGATCAGCATCGCCGGATCCAAGGCGCTGTTCCTGCTTGGTACTGCGCTCTTTCTCTTCACCGCAACAGCGCTCGGGGTCTTTCTGGCCACGCTGGCGCGCTCCATGGCACAATTCGCACTGCTGGTGATGCTGATCGTCTTGCCGATGCTCATGCTATCAGGAGGTGAAACACCCATCGAAGGTCAGCCGGATTGGCTGCAGGTCGGTACGCTTATCCTGCCGTCGCGCCACTACATGTCGGCCAGTCAGGCCATCATCTTCAAGGGTGCCGGCATCGAAACGGTGTGGCCGGAATTCGCGTGGATGGCTCTGCTGGGGATCGCGCTACTGACGATGAGCCTCGGCCTCTTCCGGCGATCTGTCGCGCGGGATGGCTAGCCCGTAAATCCAGTGATTTTGCAAAGCAAGGATAACACGTGCTGAGGTCAGCTTGGGGCTCAAATTCCAGATCAGTCTTCCAATGAAACGATATAAGCCACCATGTCACCAATATTCCCGCCGATCATGTATTTTATGTAGCGTGGCATGTCCTCATGAGTAGGATTTACGATGCGTTTTCTGATCTGATCTTCGGATCTGTATTTTGCGATCGCCGCAAAGCTCGGCGGGTCCATCTTGAATGGTCCACTCCTGCTCACATCATGGCAATGCACACAGTATTCCTCGGCGATGTTGCGCCCCATTTCGACATCGCCTTCTTCGGCGGACAATGCGCCCGAAATCGTGCTTGAGATTAGGAACGAGAGTGTGAGGTAACGTGCTGGTTTCATGACATTATCCTTCATTGCGCGAAGTAAGGTCCGCTTGGGTTGGTTGCTTGCAACCGGGATGGATTTCCGCACTAAAGAGTCTTAACAGGTCGTTGTTGCGGACCCGGTCGTCAGATGTGAAACATGGTGCCCACTCCAAATGCGATTATCGCCGCAACCCCTCCGATGAGCGACGTTTCGATAGCCGAGCGCCACCACGGGCTGAGCGACCAGAAACTCTTGAACGCCCCGATCGCAAAGAAGGTCGCCATGGTTACCCAGGCCGATACTGCGAATGCGTCTGTCAGCCCGAGCATGAAAGGCAACAAGGGGATCATTCCCGCAACGAGAAAAGACAGGAATGTTGTCGTCGCCGATCGTAGCGGGCGAGGATCAACCCCGCCCAACCCGTATTCGCCCTCTAACATAAGCGCGATCCAATTGTTCCGATCTTCGGTTATCGCATCCGTCGCTTGGTCGAGAACATGCCCTTTGAGCCCTTTGCGCGACAGGATTTCCCGCACTTCAAGCCGTTCACCTTCGGGGTAGTCCTGGATGTGGCGTTCTTCGATCTTGCGAATGCGCGCTATGTTATCCCTTTCAGCTTTCACGCCCGAGTAATTGGCAGCCGCCATGGAAAAGCCGTCGGCCAGCACATTTGCCAGCCCCAGAATCACGATGACATACGGGAATAGCCCCGCGCCGGTTGTGTCGCAAACTTTGGAGTGCTTCAGAGCTATCGCATTGAGTGGGTGGATTTAACCTGCGAGCTCTGCAAATTGACGGAATCCGCTTGTCGAAGGTCCCAGCTGGCCCTTGCGGATCATGTTGGCGGTCTCGATGCCTGCAAGTGTCGCTGCTGCTGAGACGAAGCTTTTGAAACCGAGCGTCGGCCTTGTGAGCCGCTTGATGAACCGGTGATCCTGCTCGATAATGTTGTTCAAGTATTTTGATCTAACAGTGTCAATCGTAACCGGCATCCGCAATCGCTTGAATATTTTGTTGATCTCTTTGATCCCGGCCGCATTGCTCCTGCTTTTGTCGATCGTGATCCGTTTCGGAATGCCATTGTTGTGCAGTGCATTGGCGAAGAACTTCTTTGCTGCCTTCGTATCTCGCTTCTTAGAAAGCATGAAATCAAGGGTTTGACCGTCGCGATCGACGGCACGATACAGGTACACCCATTCACCACGAACCTTGAGATAGGTCTCATCCATACGCCAGGATTCTTCGCTGCTGGCCTTCCGTTTCTGCGCAGCGCGAGCGACCAGGGGTGAGTACTTCACGACCCAGCGGTTCAGCGTCGCATGATCAACCGACACGCCACGTTCCGCCATGATCTCTTCCAGGTCACGGTACGAGACGCCGTACCGGACGTAGAAGTAGATCGCGAACAGGATAACCGATTGCGGGTAATGCGCACCTTTGAAGTCGATCATCAGACATTCCTAAACTCTGTCAAAGACCAACCAGCCATTGGATCAAACCGCGCCAAGGCGCAACATCCCGACCAAAGTTTGCGACACATCCGGTCCGGCTGGTGGATTCGACGCAGGCATGATAGGAACATTTAGAGAACATTCTGATACCGTCAATTTGATTCGAGGTGACCATGCCTGATTTTGAAGACGAGAAGATTGGAAAGTATCAAGGCCCCATGCCGGATCCTGACGATGTTGAGGGCGCGCGGTTTGTGCTCGGAAGCCCGGAGCATATTCGCCTGATGCGGATGATGAAGGGTTGGGGAACGAAGCCTGTCACCCCCGCCACGCCTGGGCCGCCGTCCCGCAAAGCTCATCCAGACGTGGAAGACAGTGATGCTGGGGACTATGACCAAAGATAGAAACGTTGTTCCCATCAAGGCTCTAAATCGCTGTCCGGTTCTCTCTCCGCCAGAGGCTTCTTTCCACGCCAATAAGACTCGGTCTCGAACGACTTGAACAAGCCAACACGGAATTGGAAGGCTCTATCAGGTTCGTTTTCTTCTTGTATCATTTGCTCGTAAGAGTTCCCTGAGTGCCATACCACCCGACCGCTTTCGGGGTTTGCGCGAGCAGTTGCCAGACACTGATCAACGTAGTGCAGACACTCTGCCGGGCTTATTGAACCAATCACAGAAAAAATACCTGCATAAAAGAGAATGTCCTCAGCGCCAGCTTTTGATATCCTTGAATTCGCTGATTGAGTTTCTTTCCGCAATCGATTCAGGAACCCCAGGGCGTCGAGTTCCCCGCCATTCAAAACAATGAGAAACTCATCGCCTCGTCTGTGCAATCTAAATGTCCAACCGTCTTCTTGAATGACCCGTCGTCCGCCCTTTTCGTCTTCCAGCATGCGAAATATGTGCTCGACGCGGCGTGAGTTGCGAAACATGTACTGTGCAATCTCTTTTAACACCAAATTCGCCTTTCCTGTAGAGTATTTGGTGTTGAACTCACCAAAGTTTACAAGATCAACCATGATAAGGACCACGCCTGGGCGGATAAGCGAAGCCATTTGGTCATGCAGCGAGAGTTCGTTTGGCACACCTGTAGTTCGATCGATACGTGCCGCTGCCTTCTCATCTAGTATGATTTGATCCTTCAATGCGATTTCTTCCGAAAATGCCTGCCGTTCCTCAGTGAGAACCTGCTCATGTTCCCTTTTTTGCGATTGCATCTGCGCCTTTAGCCCATCTACCTCAGCGGCGCGTTCGCCTGTCATGGCGCTGAATCTCGCACTTGCCAGTCTGGAGGCACTCACTACTAGATCAACTAGGAATAGCAGACCCAGCATCAGGGCGACCAAGAACAGGTCACGACCCGTGACCCCGCTGGCCCACTGAGTCAACATCTGCTCAATGAGCAACTCGTCCTTAGTGTTTTGGGTGATAAGCGCAATGAAAACGCCAACTACTATTGGCGAAGCCACAACAGGAATGACTACCTTCTTTTTAAGAATTGGAGAATAGGTGTCATTAAATGCTGCTTGCCGCAACAAGCCACGCCAGCCAAACTCATCATTGCTAACTTTCTGCGATTCCATCATCTGTGTGTGCCTTTTTCACCCGTCGCAGTAATACGTAATAGAGCACTCAATTACTTCCACCATCAAAGGCGCTGGCTAAGATGATTCCAGTGGCAACCGAAGCATTCAAGCTTGGCTCTCCATGACGCGACGGTGGAAGCTGCCGAATCTGGTCGATAGGCGAGTTTGATGGTGGTTTAACAAAATACCCATTGGGAACCGGAATCCGAATTTCGATGTTAGAGATTGCTCGCGCCTCGTCTGGGAGGCCATCGTACTCATTCCCAATCAAAAGCCAGTCTCCTTTACGCCATTTCATTTCTCTGTGTGGAGTGGCATCGGGTGATCCACTGGCAGCAATTAGTCTGTTTGCTTTAGTTAGCTCAAGACCATCGAAGGAACCGGCTATAGTAGCCAATGTACCCCGGTCCAATGCTCCGCAAGAAAAATCCCTTATCGTATCCACATTGTCAGATGATCCCATTACGCCGAACCGGTCGCATAGCTGAACTTCCCAGCCGAATAGTTCTGCAGTTCGCAATATCATCCCGATATTTATCGGGGACTGAAGACCGCACAGCAATATAACCAAGGTTAGTCCCTCAAAAAATCCAATGCCCCCTGAATGGCTTGGCTCACCCTGGGATGGCCTAAAGACACTAGCTGCTCTCATTGACACTGGCCAGCCAAGCGAATTCTGGGAGCCAATTTGCCGGTTATCAGTACCTTGATCGGCCAACGCCATCGGTCCTAAATTGACTTAGGAAAACCATGTGCAACTTGTACTCACACACATCCGCGCGTCAGGCGGTGCTTGACTTCACCAAGGCCATGACAGCCACCCCTGCGGTTGGAAACATGCCTCCGCTGCCCGGCATCTACCCCGACTACACTGCCCCGATTTTCCGCAACAACGACGGCCAGAGGGAACTAGCTATGGGTCGATGGGGCATTCCAAGCCCTGCCTTCGCACTGAAAGGCAAGAAGGTGGATCGGGGCGTGACGAACGTCAGGAACACGAAAAGCCCACACTGGCGGCGCTGGTTGGCTGTGGAGAGCCGTTGCGTCGTGCCCTTCACCTCGTTCTCTGAGCCGGGAAGGAATGCAGACGGGAAATCCGAGCCGGTCTGGTTTGCGCTCAATGAGGATCGGCCCCTGGCGTTCTTCGCGGGCGTCTGGGTGAACTGGACGAGCGTGCGAAAGGTCAAGGAAGGTGAGGTCAACGCGGACCTCTACGGCTTCCTGACCACAGAACCCAATGACGTTGTGGGTGCGATCCATCCAAAGGCTATGCCCGTGATCCTTCAAACGCCCGATGAGGTTGAGACGTGGCTGAAAGCGCCTTGGACCGAGGCTGGGGCGCTACAGCGCGCATTGCCTGATGGGGTGCTTGAGATTGTCGCCCGTGGCGGTGCGACGGACGGCTAGCAATTGGTGTGAGAGACTGAAACATTGTGTCCGTATGGAGTACTTGCCCATGCAAATTGACAAGCCAGAGTCCCTTGGCACTAGGGAGTTCGTGAGTGTTCCCCTGCGATTTGGCTGCGAGCGATTTAGAAACGTATTTGCGCACAAAAATAACAAGACGCTGCGCGAGACACTTTTGCATAAGCGGTACAAAAAGCTGAGTAGCACTGCGACCGAAAGATTCAGAGCCAGTTTGGACCTACCCTTGGGGGATTTCTTGCTAAACCTCAAGAAGTCAGGGGATGCTTTCTACCTTAGCTTTTTGAACAAATATGGTGACCTTGAGTTCTCAGAATTCGCAATCTCAGATCCTGAGTTCTGGGGTCTAAGAGGAGTATACGCTTACTTCGTTGACCAAGAGATTATGTACATTGGTCGATGTCGCGATGCTATGAAGAAGCGTATCAATCAGGGCTATGGAAAGATCCACCCCAAAAACTGCTATCTCGATGGGCAAGCGACCAACTGTCACTTAAACTCACGTATCACCTCTTCAGAACGAGATATCTCACTTTGGCTGCTGCCGATGCATCAAGATGATGATATCGCCACGCTTGAGTCTCAATTGATTGCGGCAAATGATCCTCCTTGGAATCTGCGACGATAGCTCCAAATGGGCAGATACCATCCTTATGAGATCAATCTTCCGGCTACTCGGGGATTTCCCGCCAATTTTATCTGCGCCGTCGTTTGCTATCGCATTCGTGCCTATCTTATGCTGTGGCAACCGTTGACTAGAGGATTGCGCTTTGGAATTCCTGCTGATTATCTTGGCCGCTGCGGCTGTCGTGTGGTTTCTCATCCCTAAGAACAAAAAAAGCAAAGACCACCCATCCAGCACTCATGTGCCCCTAACTATCAATACCAACACACCAATCAAGCAAGACGCGTGGCATTCCGTCGATCTGGACTGGGGCAAGAAGTATCGGCCCGTTGGCATAGTTGCGATGCAGGGCGGTACTGACATTGGCGTAAAGGGCGTTGCCAAACGCCCTGAAGCGATTGCTCTAATCAAGAAGCAGATAGGGTCGAAGATGCCCGTGGCCCTTGAGAGAGAGCCCGACAACAAATTCGATGAGAACGCCGTTGCAGTGAAGTGCGGCAATACGATGTTGGGTTATCTCCCCACTGATCTGGCTGGCGATATAGCCGCCCAATTCTCTACAGACATGCCACTAGCGGCTGAAGCGCGCCGTTGCGGGTGGAAAGAAGATACTGCCTTTATTGCGATCAACGTCTTGGTGCCCGCCGCCAAGGACCGAAAGAAGTACGAGATCTAGCCTTCCATTCACCGGTCCCGCCATCTTCCGGCACCCTTCCTTGCAATACCTGGCGTCGATCCGCTTCTATGATGGTAAGGCCCGCCGTACGGATCAGCGCCTTAAAAAACTTGATTGCTAATCAAGACCCCACCCTCATCTTAAAACCTGCAAACCCATGAACCGCCTCCGAAAACGGCTGATGCCCGTTAGCCTTACACACGCGTTATGACAGGCAATAGATCTTCCCGCACCCTGCCATCTCGCCAATATCAATGGAAGTTCGTAGGTCGGCTGTGCGGGACAAACCGGACGTAGGCTTTGGATTGGACCACTCAAGCCTCAGCATAACCAACGCTACGTGTGCGCAGTCACCATTGTCGCTGGAAATGGAACACGCCACCCACCGTTTTCATCGCCGAATTCATCTGCGACGCGCTGTGTCATGGTCCGACGAATGGCATCGCGCGCAGCAGAGGTCTGCGAACTGATAAGCATGGCCGCTCGGACGGTCGCACGCTCAAATACGTCTGCAAAGCCGCTCGGGTCGTTGAATTGAAACGCGGACTCGATGTCGGTAAATTGGGGATCAAAGAATCCAGCCGCCGCAAGCGCATTATTAGCGGCCTCGCGTTTGGAAAAAAGGTGGAAGTCAGGTGCCGGTGGCGCAAGTCCTGGGTCGCCGTGTGCCTTTACTGCTCCAAAAACAATTTGAAAACTGGCAGAATGCTCGAGCTCGCGCCATGACGTCATCGCAGCGACGCCGCCGGGTCTGAGAACCCGCGAAATCTCAGCGAGAACCGTATCTGGTTCGGGTAGATGACCAAAGCCCACATTGCACACGACTGCATCGAAGCTCTTGTCATCGAACGGCAGGCTCGCTGCGTCACCTTCAACAAACGAGGCGTTCGGAACCCGACGACGGGCACGAGCCAGCATTGCTGGCGAAAAATCAAGCCCGGTTACCTTCGCCCCTGCTGTACGAGAGCTTCGGCAGCATTCCCGTGACCGCAACAAAGATCCAGCACGATGCCGTCGTGAGCGGCGCGCGTCGCTTGCACGAGTGAAGGGATTAGTTGGTTTGAAATGGGTGCGAAAAGGCCAACATATGCGTCGGCCTTAGAGTCCTCGGACCATCCGGATTTTTCGGCGTCGGCGAATTCTTTGTATTGCATTGGAAGATCCCCAAACTACCGAGGTAAGTATATCAAAAACCTCACCTCAAAGAAATGGCGGGGGCATGCGAACGAATGTCGCCAAAGGGCTGAGGGTGTGTTAAAGCTGTGGCCCTTGAGCTCTCTCGTCGCGCTCGTTTTCGACACTTGTGCAAAAGCTCTCTCAGAAGTGCGAGAGAACGCACATAGAGGCTGTTTTCGGCATACCGCGCTGGACAGTCAGAGTTTTCACACAGCCTCGGCTCAAAGCCGACATCAGTGCAAACGCAGCTTCCTAATTCAAAGCCCCTCTCGTTCAGATCAGGAACTGCCCAAACCGATCATTCACAACCCTGAATTGGCGCTGCGCCTGCTGCCCGGATTGCTGCTATTCGCTGCGAATGCAAAATCTCGGGGTAGTCGATCTCTCGCAACGCCCAACAAAACTGCCTTTGAGTTCGATGCTTCTTTGGTTGGTTTCAACAAATCGCACTGAGGACAGGCAAGCCGAAATCGGTAGTGTGCAAGGCGCGATTGCCGCGCGGAACTTATGAGTTAAGGACAAGCCCATCGCAACTTTTAGGGCTAAAATCAGCAATGAACTTCACTCCTGCTTCGAACCACAAACTGTGCGTTTGCGCCGTGCAGGCCAACATCGTATAATTGTAGTGTTACAGGAAATTGTGTGGAGGGCTTTTGTGTGGAGGTTCAACATTACAAACCAACAATTTTCGTTGCATCTTCCCAAGAGAATTTGAAAATTGCTGAATGTCTTAAGGAGCAAGTGCGCGAGTTTGCGGAAGTTGTTTCGTGGCAGGACGCTAGCGCTAAACACGGGGAAATACTATTTGAACACATAAAGCAACTTCCACACATCTATGATTTCTATATCTCAATATTCGGACCGGACAGAGAGATCAATCACGAGCAATATACTCATCTTACGTCAGAGAATGTCGTCTTTGAATTTGGATTATTCACTGGAACAGTCGGAACCGAAAGGTCATTCATAGCACTTCCAACGACAGACAAGCCAAAACTGGGAGCTGATTTAAGAGGTGTCACGTACATAAGCTATTCGCTCACAGACCCAAACGACAGAGAGAGCGTGCAATTCAGTTCTGATGATATAAGACAGTTGGAAGACAGAGTTCAGCAATTTCGCTCAAATATTACAATTGGAAGCCAGACGACAGTTAGGATAGGCGAAGACAAACACTTAAAAAGAAGGTTCGTCGAAAAGAGGTTCATTGCATCTAATGGCGCTGAAAGGTTCGCGCAAAGCGTATTAGCGGGAATGCGCGTTTCCAATCTTCCCAATTTTGCCGCCATCTATCGCGCGTCACTTGAAGTCAAGGAAAGGCCATATTTTCATATGCCGTACTTCGCATGCGGCAGTCTAGCTGGTGAAATAAGAAAACAGATTACAATTAGCAGTACTGCAGATGTAAATGTACTGCCTCCGAGGCCTAGGGCGATTATGCACTGGCTTGAAGTTAGGAAGTACATTTACAAAATTGGGAAAGCCACAACAAGCGCACATAGTATTGGGCATATTGACGTCAATCTCAAGCCATCGAATATTTTTCTAGATGAAAAGTGCGAACCGTTTCTTACTCCCCGAGTAAGACTAGATTTTGTCGGCGGCGCTGAAGTAGTTAATACGCTTCATGACGCATCAAAAGCTGCTCTTAATGGTGAAGATGTCAAGCTTCGACTTGAGGACATAGTGTATAACGCGCCGGAGTGTTTCAGCACCAATTACAACCATGGTCGCGACTTTGCTCAGGCTGATGTTTATAGACTCGGCATACTGGCATTCCACATGCTAACAGGCCGGTTGCCTTCTGTATTTTACAATATTTCACCTGAAGAGGAAAACCTGACCGCGATCATTAATCATATACTAAAAGTCAAGACATCTGCATTTGCGGACCCTCCACACCTAGACGGAGAGGCATTGGGAATTCCAGACAGTATCTGTCGCGTATTTGAAGGAATGACGCGAAGTAGGAAGGACGAACGTTATCAAACCGTCAAGGACGCTCTGCACGAGCTTAAGCATGTCGAAGAACGCATTTTTGTGCACGTAGAGGAAAGCCTTTCTAGATGCAGGAAGAGAGATGATTTTCTGCTTTCGTTTTATGGAAATTTCAGAAATGCCATTGGCCCGCTTAGAATGAAGGAGTTGTTCAGGACGGATGAGTTCGCAGATCAAGCGAAAAAACTGGATGACGCTCTAGAAGTCAGTGTCCAATTCATACACGACTACCTGAGCCAGATCGATTTTGAACGTGCGCAGAAGTTTTCTGATGTTGCGCGATATCATGCGGGCATGAAAATCGACGGCTCCGAATACGAATTGTTTTCTGACTCGCTCATTTGCACAATATGCGATGGCGATCATCCTTTTGACCCCGAGTGTGCTTGCGAAAGGAAGAGGGAAACTATTCGAGCAGAATGGCGGTTATTTTTGGGACTCGTAGTCTCCTATTTTAAGTCTGAAAGCCAACAATATAACCTGCAACAAGGTTAGCAAATCAGGTGTCAGGATTGTCTACTCGGCGTCATCACCGCCAATCATTGCTATTCGTCACTTGCTCCATCGCTTTAGTTTCAAAGTTTGCCTAAGCCGCAGCCAAGTCAATTTGGGCTCATTCGTTGAATCCGCTGCGCCACGCGCCAGCGGCGGCTTTATCGTTAGCTCTTTGAGTGCTATTTCGCCCGGTTCCGCAAAGGACCTCGAACCGGCTTTTTTAACATAATTTGGCTTACAGTTCGCTGGCTTTTGAGCCAAGACGGCTTTGATGGAATGGACATCCCCTGATTTCTCATCTGATAGGTTTTGGGGATGGAAGCCATCAAAGCCGAAAATAGAAGCCGGGATCGGCGTCCGAGTTCTCAACCGGATGACCGGCCTTGGTCGCCCAAGTTTCGAACGGACCGCCTGAATCTCATCTCGGGCAGGGCGCGTTTCGAGCTCCAGATTATCCGTGCAACAAGGCCTATCCACGCATGTAACAACGTCCCCTCAAGGTACGATCGCTCCTGCAGCCGAAGCGCGCTCATTAAGGTTCTGGACTTCTGACTCGGATCGGTCAGGCCACAACCGCGCAGAGAGCGCCAAGTAGCGCCTCCCTGCCTCGATCATCGCCGTTTCGAACGCGTCTGCCGGAAAGACCTTCGGTTCGATATATTCACCTTTCAGTTCGATCTCATCTCCATTCCGCCGCATTGCGATTCTCTCGTCAGAAGCGAAGAGATCCAAGCTGTATTCGCCCGATTTTCGCAGCGCGACGATCCCGTCGAAGCACAGGCCCGGCACCATCCATTGCAAGGCATCACTGATGTCCACCATGACCTCACGCGTCGAAATCTGCATGCTGCCCTCCTGCTGATAACTGACATCAAGCCGGGATCGTTCGAACCCAGCCAGTTCGGCCTCGGGCACCATCTCATTAGGCGGGACAAAAACGAACAACGTCACCGATACGGGTTGGTCCATCATGAATCGATCCCTTTTGCTGTCTTACACGAGTGCATCTTGCATCCCGAGCATATCGAGGTTCTTGATTTTTCGGACATTTACACCACCGCGAGGGTAAAATTGGCCAACGTAAGCTGCCTGCGGATTGGCGCCCGAATTCGGGTCCTTGTTGAAACCAATCTTCGCCGTCCCGCCGTTACCATCATTTATATTGTCTTCAAAAGAATAGGTACCGCCATTGCCTAACGCGGTTTCATCAAGTGGCTGTGGATTCGCCAAATTTTCCAACGCTCCTTTCACCCTGCCCTCAATGTTTGTTACATCGGTGCCCCTGGGATAAAGCGTGACGGGAACGGGGTCGTTCGCTGGCTTCAGAGTGAAGTTGCAGTGCTTACGCGTATGCCGTTCGACGATGTGATTCAAGCGCACCTCTGTCGCGGCACCGCCGGTTGGTGTCACCGATGTTCGCGGCGGATGCGTAGTATCGTGTTCAAACGAAGCGGCATGCTGGATCAGTTGGTCTTGACTGAGCCTAGGAACGTGAGCAGGATCGCCCACAGCTGCGCTTGTGGCCCGCTGCTTTAGCTTCGTGAAGAACTTGCTGTGTAAATGGGTCACGTTGCCGCCATGGCCAGTCGCGCCAATAACATTCTGCAGCCCTTTGCCGGGCTGCTTGGGCTCTTTCGCCTTGGATTCCTCCAGAATCCAATCCTCGGCGGTTTCCATCGCGTCCAGCATAGAATCCAGATCGCCGAGATGATCACCCGCGTTGTTCTTGAACGCGTCATAGAGCTTTTTAAGCTTCTTTCCGTCCGGCTTCGTGCCGCCTTTGAGCGTGAACCCGTACCGCATGACACTGGCCAGTCGGTCACGGTGGATGTCGCGCCCACCAACATTGGCCTTGCCGCGCTTGGCAAACCCGCCCGCTGTCAGCAACTCATTGAATTTGGCCGCCTCGGTATCGCCCCGGAATTCGCCCACCATATCGATCAGGATCTGCGGGTCCTTCGCCCCGGCCCCGTCCGCTGACCCAGTAGAGTTATCCAGACAACCGTGCTTGTAAAGCGACCCCAGAACCTCGGGATGGTGCCCCAGCACGCCGGTGGTCATCACACCCTTCAGATCACTCAGCGCGTTGGGGTTGGCCGCTGTATCGCTCAGCGCTGTCATCAGCTTGATCAATTCGGCGGGATCGCCATCAGAGCCCGGCTCGAACAGGTTGGCCAGACATTTCGCATCGGTTCCCGTGGGTTTATTCGCATCGTCCCGAGTGCCCAGACCACCCTTTTGCAGCAGATCGGTCAGGTTGCTCTTGTTTTGTCCCTTGTTCAGCTCGGTCGTCAGTGCCTCAAGCTTGGTGCCATTGCCCTTGCAGCCAATGCCTACCAAATGCCCTAGTACCACCGGGTCGTTGCCCAGGCCGCTGTCCTCCAGCACCTCTTTCAGCGCGTCGAACCCGACATCGCCCATGCCGGTGCACAAAGCAGCCAACGCCTTGGCGCGGCGGCTATCCTCGGGATCAACCGCAGCGTCGGGACGCGGACCGCCACTGTGTTTGAGCAATTGCGCCAGACAGGCCGGATCGACCTTGGGCCTGCCATCGACGCCCAAAACGCTGCTATCCAGCCCACCTTTTTTAAGGATCTTCGCCAATCCCTCGCGCTTGGGCTTGTCATCGAACGCGCCGATCGTCGCCTTCAGCTTGGTGGGAGCGCCTTCACACCCGACACCGATCAGATGGCCCAGAGGCTCGGGCGCCTGGCCCAGACCGCCTTCGCCCAGCACATCCTTGAGGGTCTCGCAATCGCCCTTTTCCAGCCCATTGATCAAATCGGCCATCTTACCCATTCGGGTATTGGCATTAGCTGGGGTTGGGCCTGCGCCATGTTTCAGAATTTGACCCAGGCATTTCGGATCGATATCTCCAGACACAAGCGGGCCGGATTTACCTTTTAGCCCGCCATCCGTCAGCAATTGCTCCAACTTTTTCGGACCCGGGTTGACCTTGAAGGCACCTGCGAAGGCCGTAAGCTGTGCCGCATCGCCACCGCAACCGATGCCAATGGCGTGACCCAAAGCTTCCGGCGCCTGACCCAATCCGCCGTCGCTCAGAGCAAGTCTAAGATCCTTGCATCCGTCTTCGTCCATGTTGGTGAACAGTTTTGCAAGCGCGTCGGAGCGGCGCCTCGCGTCATTGTCGGCAAACCCGTGCGGTGCGGGCCCGGCAGCGTGTTTCAGCATCATCGCCAGACATTTGGCGTCAATCTCCTTATCCGCCAATGGAGGCGGTGCTGTCCTGCCGGCCAGTCCGCCATCGGACAACATCCGCTTCATCCCATCGCGCTTTTCATCGGTATCAAAGGCGCCGCTAAGTTCGATCAGTTTGGCCGGATCGCCATCGCACCCGGTGGCCAGCAGTTCCCCAAATGCCTCAGGCGCATCACCCAGCCCGCCTTTGTCAACAAGACCTTTGAGGTTTGCGCGTTTGAGTTTGTCGGCGTCATCGCCTCCGGAGAAACCAGTGCAAAGGGCCTGAAACTTATTGGAATCGCCCTCGCATCCGGTCGTGAACAACGCCATCATAGCCTTTGGTTTAGCGCTCAGCCCTGCATCCTTGGCCAGAGTTTTGAAATCACTGACTTTGTCGCCGATGGCCGCATGTAGTCTTTCAATGTCCTTTGCACTGACACCGGCACCCAACATGTCAGCCACCAACTTGGGTTCCAGATCGGTGCAAAGCTTCTTGATCTCTTTGCCATCCAAACTTGTGTCATTGACGAGTTTGAGCAGAAAGTCCTTCTCGCCAAGCTCGCCCAGTAACTTCTGCAACTCTTCAGCACCGCCCAGTTCTTTGATCAGTGTCCCAAGCTTGTCGGCACCGCCTAGGTCTTTGCACAGCTCCCCAAGCTTGGTCGCCGAAAACGCAGCCCGGCATGCCAGCAGTTCTTTCCGCCCGCCAAGGCCGTCTTCCAGCGCCAGATATTCGTCGTGCGAGACACCGGCCGCGTCGCAAAGGTCGTGGATGCCCTTAGCATCACCCAGAACAGCCAACTCATCCGAAACATTGCGCGCAGTCTTTTGCAACACTTCAAGCTTGGCTTGCGCTGCTTCGTTGTTTTCCTGCGTGACAGGCTTGGTAAGCTCAGACGCCAGTTCTTCGCGCGCGGTTTTCATTTTTTCAATCTGATCCGCCAGAACCCCGACAATTTTGACACCTTCGCCATCACTTTGGATCCGGTCATGCGTGTCGCGTCGGATTTGGGCGGCTTTGCTCAGTTCGAGTGCTGTCCGCTTTGCGTCTTCCAGCAGCGATTGAGCATCATCCAAAACCGTCTGTATCAGGGGCGTTTCGTCCAGCTTGTCCGCAACCTTATTCCGGGCCTCGGCCAGCGCCGCCTTCTCGTTCCCATCGGCATCACCATGATCCTCAAGCTGTTCGGCCTCGGATTTGATCCGCTGTTTTTCTTCCTGGCGTTTTTGCGCTGCCTGCTGGATACGTTCGGCCAGTTCCCTGGCTTTCTCAAGTGCCGAGGCGGCGTCCTTCAGCACCTGGTTGCTCAGTGGCGTCTCGGCCAGCGTGTTCGCAACCTTCTCCCGCGCCTCGGCCAGTGCCGACTTTTCGTTCTCATCAGCATCGCCATGATCCTCGAGTTGTTTGGCCTCGGATTTGATCCGCTGTTTTACTTCCTGACGTTCTTGCACCGCTTCCCGGATAAGTTCGGCCCGTTTCCTGGCTTCCTCCAGTGCTAAGGCGGCGTCCGTCAGCACCTGATCGGTCAGTGGCGTCTCGGCCAGCGTGTTCGCAACCTTCTCCCGCGCCTCGGCTAGTGCCGACTTTTCGTCCTTATCGGCATCGGCAGGATTCTCGAGCTGTTTGGCCTCCGATTTGATCCGCTGTTTTTCTTCCTGGCGTTTTTGCACCGCTTCCCGGATACGTTCGGCCCGATTCCTGGCTTCCGCCAGCGCTAAGGCGGCGTCCGTCAGCACCTGATCGGTCAGTGGCGTTTCGTCCAGCTTTTCCGTGACTTTTTTCCGCGCCTTGGCCAGTGTCGACTTTTCGTTCTCATCAGCATCGCCATGATCCTCGAGTTGTTCGGCCTCGGATTTGATCCGCTGTTTTACTTCCTGACGTTCTTGCACCGCTTCCCGGATAAGTTCGGCCCGTTTCCTGGCTTCCTCCAGTGCTAAGGCGGCGTCCGTCAGCACCTGATCGGTCAGTGGCGTCTCAGCCAGCTTGCTAACAACATTTTCGCGAGCCTCCGTAAAGGCCTGTTTATCTTCGTCATTCGCACCGGCGTCCAACTCTATCCCGGACAGTTCTTCCGAAATTTGCTGGTGGTTCTCTAGCCGGCGATTCACATTGGTTTCGATTTCAGACGCGACCTTCTTCGCAGCCGTTAATGCAGTATCAGCCTTCGTAAGGACCTCATCTGTTAGAGGCAGAACTGCAAGACAATCCGTGACCTTCTTTCGAGCTTCTTCAAGCCGCCGTTTTTCACCGTCATGTGCCGTTTCCGGCACAGAAATACGGGCTTCTTCATCCCGGATACGGTCGGCCTCGTGCTTTCGACTGGCAACCTTCTGCTTGATTTCCAAAACTTCGTCTTCGAGCGTGGGAACATCTCTCTCCGCGTAGGACCTCAGGGTTTGCAGATCAGGGGTTGCGATTGCTGCCAAGAGCTTTTCGGCTTGAATGATAGCACCACTGAGTTCGGCAGGATCCGAGCCCGGCACTACATCTTCGTTGGTAGAGTTTTCCGGAACGACATCGCGAACACGCTGACGCAGTTGTTCGCGCAAATCGCCTGCTTCTCTTTCTTCCGGATCATCATCTTCGGGTTCGTCTGTATCAGTTTTGTCCTCGTCTTCGTCCCCTTCATTGCCCGCTTCTTTCTCTTTCTCATCGTGATCTTTTGGCGGTGGGGAGTTTTTGTCGTCCTCGATGTCTTCATTGTCGTCGCGGTCTGTGCCTTGGTGTTGATCCTGCTGAGGGTCTCCACCTTCGCTCAAAGACACGCCGTAGTGAGGTGCCAGCGCCTCCCCCCAATCCATGTAATCGGACGGAAGTTCTACCTTTTCCTCCGCGCCCTTGTCTTTTTTGTTGTCGTTGTTGTTCGGCATCGCGACAGCCTTTCCGATCAGACAGCCAGCGCTCGATCAATCTCATCCAAAGCATTGGTCAACGTCGCCTTGATTTTCAGAGGCACTTTCAGGGGATTGGCATCCAGCAACGGCAAGATCGGGCTTGTTTCGACGAAACTGCGCATATTCTGCATGGCGGCCCGCAGCGTCTGCTCGGCCTTGGATCGCGCGTCAGCGTCCGCCGCCGCGTCAAACTCCAACAATCCAACCTGTAAGGCGACCAGCCGGGATTCGGTGGCGCTGTTCAGACCCACGTCCGCAATGCGCTCAAGGAGCGGCACGCCACTGTTTTTCATCGCGTCCTGCAATTGATCAAGCTGCTCATTCGCGTTGTCTTTTGCATGACGCCAGATCGGCAAGGTCAGCGGGATTTGACCCGGAATCGGCTGTAAAGCTTCGCGCAACTCCGCAATATGGGTGATGGCCTTGTCCGGGTCTTGGGCTTTCAGCGCAGCGCTGCCGTCTTGTGCCAACGCGACCAATGCCTCGCGTTCTGGAGTATCAAGCCCGTCGACCTTCATGATCTGATTGGCCAGATCCTTGAGCTGGCTACGCAAAGCTGCCAGATTGATCGGCGGGGGAGGTGGTGGCTCAGGCACGGCTGCGTCCTGCGCCGCACGGCTGACTTTTTGCAATGCCGTCCGTACTGACTTGATGCCCTTCGCTGACGCTTCGGTGTCGCCTGAGTGGAGCATCTGCCTGATCTTCCCAAGCGCCTGTTGCAATTTGCCTTTCACCCCTTCATCACGATGCGCACCCACAAGCTCAGTCAGCCGGGCATGCGCCAGTCGCAGCTTTTCAAGCTTCGAATCTGCCGCTCCCTGCTGGACCTGATCACCATCGCTTTGGGTAACGCTGGCCAAAGCCTGGTCCAGCTTGTCTAGCAATCCCGCCGCCGTTGTCAGTTTGCCGCCTTTTATCAACGCGGCGGCCTGCATCATCGCGGCGGAAAGCCTACCGCGTTGCGGGTTGGAAAGTGCCTCAATCTTTAGTTTCAGCGCCTTGAACCGCTGGGAAAGCGCGCCCGCGTCAAGCGGGGAATCGGCCGGTTCAGCGCCCCCTGCAGTTGCGGATGGTTTGTCGACGGGTGCGGTCTCTTCGGAGGTCGCTGGTTTGGTGCCGTCTCCGTCGCCATCATCAATGTCCGACTCGAATACCGAGCCGTCTGGACCCAGAACCTGAACGTTAAGAGGCGCGCCATTGAGCTTTAGAAACGCCTTCAGCTTCTTTGCCATCGTCGGCAACGGATCTTCGCAAACCAGGGTCATCAACTTGCCATCGACCGAACATGTCCCAAAGGCGACCTTGGCACCCGGCCCTGATTTCTTGACCGACCGGCCAACCAAATCGGGGGCCTTGCGCTTGTCCAATCCGAACATGTGCTCGTCGGACCCTCTTCCCGGGTTGAAAGCAAACGAAAGTGAGGTTTTGCGGGCGAGCGTCACCAACTTTTTCAGAGCACCGCCAGAAACCGCAAAGTCAGACATGAATCCGTCTCCAACAATGCTATCAAGTAGGTGTGCCTCGAGTCTCCGACATCCGCCGTCTCAAATCAAGCCAGTTGAAATCAACTTTACCGCGAGAGACGCGGATACGGGCGGCAAAACAGCTCTTGGCAATCGGGCCACCCTTTGTGACTGGAGCTTGTCCATGATGACCCGATCAGAAATGAGACCAAGGGGACCTTTTGCAAAGTTCGCGACACAACCCAATTCCAAGCCTTGATGGACCATTATGGGGCCCTGGTTTGGATGTGTCACAAGCATTTGGAACGGCCAAAGTCAGCGACTTACTGGATACACCTATCCTGCGATCTCGGCGAGTAACTGGAAGCCAGACGTCGTATTGCTGGGAAATTGCCGCTTCCGGATCATGTTGGCGACCTCGATGCCGTCCAAAGTAGCTGATGCGGATCTGAACGATTTGAACCCACACATGTGCCGTACGCGACGCTTGATAAATCGATGATCCTGTTCGATCAGGTTATTCAGATACTTGGACCTGACCGTTTGGATTTTGGCTGGGCAGGTGGCTGCGCAAGGCATTGATGATCTATGTGCGTTGCCGGACCAACAGATCCCGCGCTTTGAAGGCCAGCGCCGCTGCCTGATTGTATTCACAGCGGACCTGCACAAACCGCATCGTCGGCCGCAGCGCTGCTTCGCAAATGGCTTCCGCGTCGATCGCATCACTCTTGCTGCGCTTCACAAACGCTTTGACATATTTGGGCGCGATCAAACGAACCGTATGGCCGAGTTCTTCAAATTCTCGCCCCCAATAGTGGCTCCCCGAACATGCCTTCATCGCAATGGTGCAGGCTGGAAGTTCAGCGACGAACGACAGAAGTTTGTTACGTCTGAGTTGCTTGCGAAGCACCACTTCCCCCGCTGAGCTACAGCCATGAAGTTGAAACACATTCTTCGCAAGATCGATGCCGACAAGGTCCAGATCCGCCATTTTGCTAACCTCCTGATGGCTTCCATCCCCAAAACCTATCAGATGAGAGATCAGGGGATGTCCATTCCATCACAGCCGCAAGAGAGCGAAAGTTAATGTGGCAACACCCCAAATAGTATTCAGATAGGTAGTTCCGACCTGGATTCGTCTATCTGCTCAATGTCAATCTCGGCAAGCGAAGAAATGACGCGATCCGCAGCCCTTAGTTCACTCTCGTGATCTTCATGAAGAAGACCTATACAATAGAAACCACCATTCTTTGCCGCTTCGACCCCGGAAGAGGAATCCTCGATTACTATACATTCACCCACTCTTAGCCCCAGCCCGTTGGCGGCAGTGAGGAATATATCAGGGTTGGGTTTCCCTTTTTCGACATCGTCGCCTCCGATAACAACTGGAAAGGCATCCAACAAACCGGCTTTTTCAAGAACTGCTCGGACATTGGCGCTGCTGGAAGCGGCCGCCAGCCCGTACCCCTCCGACTGGCATCGTCTTACGAGGCGCACAGCAGAATCGAAGACACGAAATTCGCCTCGCTCGATCATTTCAACATAATAGTCATTTTTTTTGTCTGCGGCGGATCTGACTTCATTTTCCGAATGCCGGGTCATGACCGCGCGCGCGCCGTCAAAACGAGGTCGCCCATCGACAAGCCGCCGGTATTCCGCCCTTCCAAGCTCATACCCATATTCTTCGAACATGCGTTTCCATGCCGCAAAATGCGCCGGAACGGTGTCGACCAAAACACCATCGAGGTCAAAGATCAGTCCTTTGATGGGCATGCTGAATCTCCTGGTTCGAGCCTGTGCCAGAAACACGTAGCATGTAGGGAATTTTCTTCAATCGGCTGGTATGTGAATGTTTATCTGGCATAGTTATTCACGCCACCAAGCTTCCGTTACCGGACAATGTTGACACAAATGATTGACGTTAAAAGACTTCCATTCGAAGAACGCGCCCAGTGCGCTGCCTATATGCGCGCAACGCACAACATGTCACAGGTAGAGATCGGGGCCATTCTTGGTGGCCTGTCTCAACCGCATGTATCGCGGTTGCTGAAACACGCGGAACGCCAAAACTATCTGGTCATCGAACAACGCTTCGTCAAAGAACAATTCTCTGATGAGTGGATTGCCCAGATGGACGAGTTACTGGCTCCTTCAGGCCTTAGTTCTGATCTGAAACGTTATTGCAACAGGAACAACCTCAGACCACCCCGGCTTGGGGTGTTTGAAAGCGGCCCAGGGAACACTGAAGCTGCGCTTTCACAGCGCCGTACCAGATTTGGGCGAACCGCATCCGGGCGATTGATAGAACTGATTGAGAAATCGAATGTCATCGGCGTTGCGTGGGGTCGAACAATCAAAGCTCTGGCAGAAGGGATTGCAGCCTCAAGGCAACCCATAAATAAGTCGCAAAAGACCGAGTTTGCAGCAGTTTGCGCAGAATTGATGTCGCTGGCTCAGCATGGATACTCTGCCAGCCGGCTTGCCGGAACGTTTGATGAGCTATTTAACGATCAGCCGGAGGAGAGCCCCCAGCTCACTGGTTTCCCGGCGTACATACCCCGTCATTATGATGAGACCATGCGCCGTTCGATCTGGCAGTATATCTCTGACACTCCAGGATTTCACCGCGTGTTTTCGGGGCCCGACGCGTTGATAGATAAAATGGATATGCTGATTTCCAGCGTCGGTTCTTCAAGCACTCCGGTTCTGGGCAGTTTTGAAGAGCTGGTTCAGGCTGGCGGTTTACGGGCAGTTGACCTGAGGCAATTGGTTGTGGGGGACCTTGGCGGTATTTTGATCCCGAGAACCGAAATTTCCAAGACCAAGATGGACCTGATTGACGAACTGAACGGGCTGTGGACCGGGATCAAAACAGAACATATCAAGGCCATCGCAGATCGGGCATTTAACGATCCTGATCAAAGTGGTGTTGTGGTCGTCGCGATTCAGAAGGAGCGAGGTGATACGGTATTCGAACTGATCACCCGAGGGCTTGTTAACGAATTGCTCATCGATCACGCGGCGGCGGAACAATTGCACACGCGCGTTGCCGAGGCTCTTGCAGACTGACTTCATCACCTCGGCAAACCTTGATCGTTACCTGCGAAATTTGCCCGGTCGTCACGCTGGCTGCGGCGCGACGACCACATTCTCTCCTGCAATCAACGTAACAGGTTGGCCCATTACCTCGATAGTTTCTTTAGTGCCCGACGGAGCGATGAGCTCAAACCGACACTCGTCGTGGGAAATCGAGACCATGACGTCATTCCCTTTCCATTTCAGGTTAAACCGGATTCCGTACCATGCCTCGGGCAGCCAGGGTTTGAAGGTCATCTTACCATGCTTGACCCGAAATCCGCCAAATCCACACACAAGCGATTGCCAGGTTCCGCCTGCCGAGGCGATATGCATCCCGTCTTGCGTGTTACCCTGATTATTGACCAGATCAACAAAGGCAGACCGTTCGAAATAGTGATGCGCTGAGGAAATGTCGCCGACTTCAATCCCCATGATCGAATGAATTGCCGGGCTAAGTGAAGACTTGTGCATCGTACGTTTCTCGTAAAACGCGTAGTTTGCCGCTTTGACCTCATCCGAGAACTCATCAGGTAAGAGATAGTTCAACATGATCACATCCGGTTGTTTAAGCAGCATTGAACCGTTCAGCGAAAAGTGATCATGCCCTTTGGGATAGACCGGCATACGGTTTTTGTCCCATTCCGTGATGGGAATGTCCTGAAGCTGAAAGTACCCTTCAAACTGCTCAATCAGATTACGAGACGGATCAAAGGGAACGTAGATTTTTTCGGCGGTTTCAACCCACTGCTCTACTTCGTTCGCTGTCAGCCCCAACCGGTTCAGAAGGTCATCGTGGGTCAGAGTTGAGGTTTCGCTGAGTTCAGAAAAAACACATGCGGATTGCTCCAGATGCCATTTCGCCATCCGGTTGGTAAACGTGTTGTTGTCGACATGCTCGTGAAACTCGTCGGGCCCAATAACGTTTGTCAGCTCGTACCGGTCCTTGTCTTTGTTCCGTTCCAGCCGACTGATCCAGAACCGACTGGTTTGATACAAAACCTCGGCACCGAAATCGCGAAGGAAATCTTTGTCTCCGGTCGCCGCAACATAACTGAGGATGCCATATGCCACGCATGCGGTGACGTGAATCTCTTCCTCGCCGGTCCAGATCCGGTTCGCACCGTCCGCTGTCCACTTTGGCGTCGTCTCCACCCCGGTATCAGCGGATTCCCACGCGTACTGCGCGCCCTTAAGCCCATTCATTCGGGCATTCTCAAGCGCGCCGTTCAACGTATTGTAACGGTACTTCAGGAGGGCTTTGGCCGTCTCCGGCTGCGTGAAAATGTAGAAAGGCAGCAGAAAAATCTCGGTGTCCCAGAAAACGTGACCTTTGTAACCTTCCCCTGACATGGACTTGGCACCGATGTTCGCGCGTGGGTCGTTTTTGTTGGCGGCGATCAGCAGATGATAAATATTGAAACGCATTGCCAGCGTTGCTTCAGGATCACATGTCACCACGCAATCACAAGCGTCCCATTTTGCACGCCAGGCTGCGGCGCTTTCGCTCAGACAGGTTGAGAACCCCTTGGCCTGTGCAGTCTCCAGCGACGCTTCGCATTTAGCTGCCAGTTCGGCCCCATTCAGGTCTCGCGATGTGAAGATCGAAACCAGCTTTTCGAACGTCAGACTTTGCCCATTGAGCGCCTCAACCGAAACGGTCTGTGAAACCTGCTCATAGTCGCGGCTCGCACTATTGAGCTCACAGAAAGAGGGTCGATCCAAGGCAGACGCCATTCCGATCGAAATACCAGTGTCCAGGGTCAGAGCCTCGATATATGACGAATCGCTGCTTGCATGAGACTGAGTGACCTTCAGATGTCGGCTTTTGGCCCACTTTTCCCAATTGACCTCGGGATGGAATTCCGGGTTTCCCTGATAAGCTGGCAGGCGGTCCAGATTGTACCGTTGGGCATCAAGTGAACTTTCGACAGTTATCCTGGACGAGTGGTTTTCTGGCGTCACCGTCAAGCGGATGCCGCAGATATGCTGATCGGCAAAACTGGCAAACCGGATGCTGTTGATGTGGGTGCGACGGCCTGTGCTGTCTTCAAACACGGTATCGCGATGCAGAAATCCGGTCTGCAGATCTAATACCCGCCTGTGTTCCACGACTTTACACGTCTGGACATCCAGAATTTCACCTTCGACACGAACCCGAAGTGGCAACCAGGTCGGTACATTGACTTGATCGATCACCGTCGAGTCATGGTGATCGTAGACACCGGCCAGATAGGTGCCGGACAGCTCTCCTTTGTGGCCCTCTTCCAGCGACCCACGTGTGCCCTGATAGCCGTTGCCGACCGTGAAAATGGTTTCCTTGAAGTTCGCTTCATCCAAACTGAATTGAGTTTCTTCGATCAGCCAGTCGGTACTGCTCAGCATTGTCTGCATGTCAGGGCTCCATTCGGGTGATATTTCGGATAATTCAGTCGCCGTAGGTTTCGGCAATCTGACGTTCGGTCTCGTCCAAGGACTTATAAACGTCCAGTTCGCTGCTGGAGCAGCGCTGCGCGCCCGCGCAGTTTCCGAACTGGCAGGCTTTGACAAAATCGCGGGTCTTGAGATAGCCGAAGGCCAGCCCACCGGCAAAGCTGTCGCCACAACCGGTGGTGTCAACTACATCCTCAACCAGCACCCGTTTAACCAGATGCTCGCGCATCTTGCCGTTGTCGTCCAAGTGATAGACCGCGCAGCCATGCTGATCGAGTGTGACGTAGAGGGCCTTGACTCCGCGATCCAGACAATGTCGGGCAAATTTGGGCAGTTGGTCCATGGTCAACTCGCTGATGGCGTTCAACTCTTCTGAACGGTATTCGCCTTTGAACCAGCTGCATTGGGCCTCTTCCAGGTTCATCTTTAGCAAATCTATATGAGGAAGCCACCGGTCCCGGTCGACCCAGAACTTGTGATACCGCTCGCCATGCGCCGAACACCCGTTGGTGGGGCCATGTGCGTCGAAAACGATCAAGCCGTCACTATTGGACTTTATGTAGCGCACGGTCTCAAGCGGGATTTCGAAATCGGTAATTGGAACGAATACGAAGGCATCGCACTCCATTAGATGCTCGATATCATCGGGTAGGATAGGGTTCATGAAACCGGTCTGAGTTTCATTGCGCCTATTCTGATCGACATAGACCAGATCGATCACGGCACCCTGATCGGCGTCGCCCGTCACATGGCTCACATCAACATGCGGAAAATCCGACAGCAGATTGCGGACCTTGCTGACGTCCGACTTACGCACATGGCTAACGACATTGATCTTCGATCCAGGCCCGGCCAGTGACGACATGCAGACCGCCGTGTAAACCGCGCAGCCAAACTTTTCGAAGTTTTCACCCTGATAGCTGGTGATGTTGTCCCGTGGGATCGGGCCGAGTACGGCAACGTTGATCTTATCATACATGGCGCGCCCTTGCTTGAAATCTTGTTTGGACTGACCGGTCTCCATGCAGGAAGTCCTGCACGAGAAACCTCGATCAGCTTTCAGTCCGGATAGACCTGTTCAATGGTATAGAACCCGCCCTCGATAACTGTGGCATCAATCGTATCCTTTGACACAGCAAATACCGGAGTGATGATCGTCGGGATTTCGGCATATCCGTTGTCTATCAGACTGTAATTGGTGATCAGATCGCTGACGTCAGCCTCTGGAGCATGCGCTATCTTGACGGCTACGTCGGCCGCCGCATAGGCCAGAGGTTTGATTTGTTTCCAGATTTCCAGCGCTTGCACATCGCTGGCGACCATTTGGACATTTCTCAGATCCGCGTCTGAACCGGCAACAAAGACCTGATCCGCCGATGCCAGATCCTCATCCGACAGTGCCGCCAGCACTCCGAAGGCAAGCCCGCTGTTATTGGCAATAAACGCATCAATGTCGTTATCATATTCGACCAGAAGGTTTTCGACTGTGTCTCTGGCCATGTCCGGAGACCATTCCACGTGGCTGCGATCTGCAACAAGTTCGAGACCGGGATGCTCCCCGACAACTTTTAGTACTCCGCTGCTCAACGCTTCGGCATTGGCGTCACCAGGTTGGCCCCGGATCAAGGCGACGCGGCCCTTAACCTCGCCGCGGGTGTCATTCAGCCAATCGACCATTGCATCGGCCTGTAGCTGTCCGACGGCCCAGCTATCCTGCATGACCATGACGTCAAGTGGTCCGTCCTGCAGCATCGAATCGTAACCGACGACCTTAACGCCTTGATCGTGGGCCAGATCAACCAAGGCGCCAGCGGTTGCAGTGTTGACAGGTTGTAAAACCAGAACGTCCACCCCCAAATCCAGCATTTCCTCAACCTGCTGCAACTGACGCAATGGATCATTGCCGCTGCTGTCGAAGATCACGTCGGCGCCTTGGGATTCCGCGCGCGCGATGAACAGAGATTTGTCTGTCTGGTATCTGGCTTCCTGCATGGTCTTTAGCAGGAACCCGATCTTGACGTTGTCCTGCGCTGCCGCGATTAGCGGAAAAGATGCCGACAGAAGGCCGGCCAAACCCAAAGCTCTGAGGCCGTTTGTGCGTAAAGTTGCTAAAATGGACGGTACCATAGCTCACCTCCCAGCAGTCATTTGAGGTTTCGGGAATTTGCGTTGCCCCCGGTGCGTATGACCGGGGGCATACCTGCAGCATCATTTTTTCTGCATCACGTCGAACCAGACGGCGAGGATGATGATCAGGCCCTTGATGATCAACTGATAGAACGTGACCACCCCCAACAGGCTCATGCCGTTGTTCAGGACGCCGATCAACAGGGCACCGATAATGGTTCCGCTCACCTTGCCCGAGCCACCGGCCAGGCTGGTGCCGCCGATAACAACCGCCGCAATCGCGTCGAGCTCGAACATGGTTCCAAGGTTGGGCGAGGCACCGTTCAGACGCGAGGCCAGGATGATACCGGCCAGGGCCGACAGAACCGAAATGACCGTATAAACAATCATCTTGGTGCGGACGACGTTGATGCCGGACAGGCGTGCTGCATCCTCGTTGCCGCCAAGCGCATAAAGGCGACGACCAAAGCGGGTGCTGTTCAGCGTATAGATCCCGGCAAACGCAATGACTGCAAAGATCGCAACAGGAACGGGGATCCCTTTGTAGCTGGTGAACACGTGGAAGGCTAAAGCAAAGCCACCAATCATCACGGCCCCGTTGACCAGCAGTTCCTGCATATTCACTTCGACGCCATGCGCCTTGCTTTGCTGAACGTCCCGGAAGATCGAATAAACTGCGAGCGCGGCACAGGCGATCAGCACGATACTGGACAACATCGGCGGGATATAAGCACCACCAATCAATGGGAACACATTACTCGTTACTGGTACAGAACTACCGTTGGTCAGGGTCAGTGCCAATCCGCGTGCGATGGTCAGCATTCCAAGGGTTATGATGAATGGTGGTATGTTGAACTTGGCTATCCAGAACCCATTCCACAGACCTATTCCGACACCTACGATCAGAAGGGTTGCAGGTACCGCCAATATTGTCGGCACGCCCCATTGCATCATGAGCGTGCAGACGACCGCTGATAACCCGACGACAGAGCCAACAGATAAATCAATACCGGCAATCAGGATGACCATGGTCATGCCTACGGCAATGATCCCGATGATGGTAACCTGACGTGACAGGTTGCTAAGGTTCCGCGCGGTGAAAAACGCGTCGTCGGCAAAGCTGAGCCCAACGACAAGCACGATCAACGCAATTAGAGTCGCGTTGTCCTTTATGAAGTTTATCAGGTGGTTTTCCTTGGCGCCATTGACGCCAACACCTGCAACGTTGCTGTCAGCACTCATTTGCTTCCTCCCTTATGCGCTGCCGGTGGCATACGCCATGATTGCTTCTTTCTTCGCGTCGTCCCGTTCAAAGTTCGACACGATCTCGCCTTCGCACATCACCAGAATCCGATCGCACATGCCCAAAACCTCGGGCAGCTCCGAAGAAATCATGATGACGGTGACACCCTGCTGGACCAGTTCGTTCAGCAGCTTGTAAATCTCGACCTTGGCGCCGATATCGATCCCGCGTGTGGGTTCATCCAGAATGAACACATCAGGGCGCGAGTTCAGCCACTTACCCAGAATGACCTTCTGCTGGTTACCGCCGCTGAGCGTACCTATCACTGTGTCAATCGATGGTGTTTTGACGCCTAGCTGATCGACATATTCCTTGACGACTTTGCGTTCCTGCTGGGTGTTGATAATGCCAAGAACCTTTGAACTGATCGTCTCAAGCGAGGAAATTGTCGTGTTGAAGGAGATGGACTTGTCGAGAAATAGACCCAGTGCCTTTCGGTCCTCGGTCAGCAGCGCAATGCCAGCATCGATTGCGTCCTTTGGAGATTTGATGTCCAGCTCTTTCCCGTTCAGTTTCACATCACCAGTGGTCTGATCCGGATAGGCACCGAATACCCCGCCAACCAGTTCGGTCCGGCCTGCGCCCATTAGGCCGGAGATGCCCAAAATCTCGCCTTTGCGGGCAACGAAGCTGGCGTTCTTGACCAGATAGCTGCCAGGCAGGTCGGGGTTTGTAACGGACAGATTGTCGACCTCCAGGGTCACTTCACCCGGAGTGAAATCGACCTTGGGGAACATATCCTTAATGTCCCGCCCAACCATTCGGGCGATAATCTGATCCAGCGTGATATCCGCGATCGGAGTGACTTCGCCAATCGTCTGACCATCGCGCAAAACCGCAATCCGGTCGGCGATCTGCTCTATTTCTTCCATCTTGTGCGAGATGTAGCACATGCAGACACCGTCGGCTTTCAGCTTCCGGATGATACGGAATAGATCCTTGACCTCCTTATCCGTCAGCGCCGATGTTGGTTCGTCCAGCACCAGTATTTCTGCCTTGAGCGACAGAGCTTTGGCAATCTCGACCATCTGCTGTTTGCCCACAGTGATGTTCTGAACCAGATCTGTCGGGCCGATGTCGTTGATACCCAGTTCGGTCAACAGCTTCTGTGTTTCGGCAAAGGTCTGGTTCCAATTAATCCTGCCCTTGGCATCGGTGAACTGACGATCCAGAAAGATGTTTTCGGCAACCGATAGGCCCGGGATCAGGTTGAGCTCCTGATAGATGATGCCAATGCCGGCAGCCTCGGCCTCTTTCGTATTCGCAAACCGAACTTTTTCGCCGCGCAGAAAGATATCGCCTTCGTAGGTCGGATAGGGCCAAACCCCGCTGAGCACTTTCATCAACGTGGATTTGCCCGCTCCGTTTTCTCCCATTAACGCCAGAAGCTCGCCCGAGCGGGCTTCGAAATTGACATTGTTCAGGGCGCGAACTCCGGGAAAATCTTTGATGATACCCTGCATTTTCAGGACGACTTCAGACATGTTTTTTCCCATCAGTTTCAGGTTGTTATCCTTGCTGTGACCGCGGCTTCTAAAACCGGCTGTCACAGAGCGAACAAAGGAAGGAGGGCACCACGCAACCGCGCGGGGAGAAGTACGCTTGGAGGCTGAATGGCGATACGCCCTCCTTCAGAAAGTCATCCGCAGGATCAGTTCCCGTAGACTTCTTCCTTGGAGTAGAAGCCGCCGGCGATGATCGTGTCGTCGATATTGTCCTGCGTCACCAAGGTGATCGGTGTCACGATCGTCGGCACGTCGGCATAGCCATTGTTGATCACCTTATCGACCTTGACGAGATCAGCCGGGTCGCCATCGGGAGCGTTGGCCAGTGCAACGGCCACTGCGGCGGCAGTTTCGGCAAGCGGGTCGATCTGTTTCCAGATTTCAACCGCCTGTTTGCCCTGCGCCACGTATTGGATATTCGCTAAGTCAGCATCAGATCCCGCGACAAACACCTTGTCCGCAGATGCTAGCCCCTGCGCTTCGAGCGCCGCAATCACGCCACGCGCCATCCCGCTGTTGTTGGCAATGAATGCATCGATGCCGTTGCTGTTCGACGTCAGAGTGTTCTCTGCAGTGGCCATTGCTTTTTCAGAAGACCAGCCTTCGTGCGCCTGATTGGTCACCAATTCCAAACCCGGGTTGGCTTCGACAATTTCCAGCACTCCGCTGCTCATCGCGATGGCGTTTGAATCTCCCGGTTGACCTTGGATCAAGGCGATCTTTCCCGTGACGTCGCCATTCTTGTCCTTCAACCAATCGACCATGGCTTCGCCCTGCAGGCGACCCACCGCCCAGCTGTCTTGCATGACCATCGCGTCCAGCGGACCATCCACAAGCATGGAGTCGTAGCCCACGACGCGGACGCCCTCACTGTTGGCCATGCTGACCATGCTGCCGGCAGTACCGGTATTCACCGGCTGCAGAACGATGACGGTCGCCCCTTTTGCAAGCATGTTCTCGAACTTGGCAAGTTGCGTGAGTTCATCATTGTTTGCAGAGTCGAAGATGACCTCTGCGCCAAGCTCCTCGGCCTTGGCAGTAAACGCTGCGCGGTCTCGTTTGTAGCGTTCCTCCTGCATCGTCTTCAGCAGAAATCCGATCTTGACGTCGCCTGCCTGTGCCGTGCCTGCGGTCAACGCAATAGCAGCTACAGACATAAGGACGGCTCTACGGGTAAATGTCTGGAATAGGGACATATTTCCTCCAGTTTTTGTTCCTCGGCAGCAGGTCTTTCTTAACCTGCGACACGCTGCGTTTCGTCGATCAACCCCGACACCGCTTCCACCAGATGTGCTGGGGTCCTGAACACATTGCGATGTCGTTAAGGTACCACTGTTAACAGCTATGTGATTTGTATATTGATATGGCATACTTATTCATGGTGGCTGTAAGTCACGTCCATGGCAGAAAGAATGACCACAAATCCTCCTGACCTCAGCAAGGTAGAGAACTTGGCTTAGTATTTGTTTTTTCTGGCTTTCAGGTGTGAGTGCTCGAAGGCGGCTCGGTCGGGACCACGCGTCCTGGAAGCGCAAACACCGAGCAGTCAATGCACCTCCGAGGTTTCCCGATGCCGCAACTTACCTCAGAACCAGCACCGAACACGGCGCGCGACGAACCACACGAGAAGCCGTGGAGCCAAGAAAGTAATCCTCGACACCAGGCCTGTGGGAATTGATGACGATCAGGTCGGCGCTGGTTTCTGCCGCCAGATCGGGGATCGTGACCCCAGGTTTGCCCGACAGCACGGCGGCATCGATGTGGTTCTGGCCCGTTGCCAAAGCACGAAGGCGCTGCTCGATCTCCGCCCGGACATGGTCGGCGGGTTTCACGGTCGCGTATTCGGCGACATAAGCAGGGACATTTTCAAGCACCGCGACGAGAGTGATCTTACCGGGCTTTGCCATCAGCCGCCGCGCAGTCTCTATGGTCCGTTGCACATCATATTCATGGTCCAGTGCGATGGGGATCAGGATGTTCGTGTACATGGCGGAACCTTCCAGAAGGTGTTTGCTGGGTGCATCCAATCGCAGAATGTCTGCTCTGAGATGCACAGGCTCTTAGGTCGAGACGTGGCTGACATCCTTGTCGGGTGAATAGATATCAAGGATATTCCAGTGACCCGTCGTAGGCGTCGGGTTGTTGATCATCGGGACATCAAGAACGGTGGGCTTTCCGCTTGCGATCGCGGCTTCAAGCGCGGGAAGCAGGTCATCTGCAGAGCTGACCCGGACGCCTTCAGCCCCATATGCCCGCGCGATCTCGGCATAGCCTGGACCGTTGGTAGGCGCCTCCGCCGTGCCGGGAAAGGTGGTTCCATAGGTCAGCCCATAATGCGCCTTTTGAAGGCCAGCGATGGTGCCGAACGCGTTGTTGTTCATCACCAGCCAGATGATGCCCAGATCAAGCTCCACGGCGGTGGCAAGCATCGATGGATTCTGTCCGAACCCGCCATCGCCGACGAGGCTGATGACCACACGTTCGGGCGCCGCGAGTTTCGCGCCGATCGCACCGGGGGGGCCGAACCCCATGGTGGCAAAACCGCCGGGGGTTAGGATTGATCCGGGCGTCAGAATGTCGAACTGTTGACCAACACCGTTCTTGTTCCAGCCCACATCGGTGGTGATGATAGCGTCATCGGGCAGCGCTTTGCGGGTGTCCGCAAGAATGCGCTCGGGCATCATCGGAAAGGCCACACTTTCCGCCATCTCGCGGTTGCTTTTCTTGTAGCTTGCCCGGAAGTCCGCGATTTCGGCCCTTTTTGCTGCGCGATCAAAGCCGTCCGGATACATCTCTTTCGCCACGCGGACCAGGACTCGCAACGCGGCTTTGGCATCTGCCACCACGCCAATCTTGGTCGGGTAATTGCGCCCGATCTCCTGTGACTCGATGTCGATATGGATCACCTTTGTGCTGTCATCCATACCGCCGATGTTGAAGGTGTAGCCCGGGTACCAGCTGGAACAATCGGCCTCCTTGAAGCGGGTACCAATCGCAAAAATAGTGTCCGCATTCAGACAGGACTGATTGACCAGTGATGTCCCCCAGAAGCCTGTCATACCCATAACAAGCGGATGGTCGTCGCGCAGCGCGCCCTTGCCCATGAGGCTGTGGGCAACCGGAAGGCCCATATGCTCAACAAAGCTCGCCAGCTCTTCAGAGGCCTGCGCTAACAGAATGCCGCCACCCACATAGGCCACCGCGTTTTTCGCGTCGGCCAGCGTCTCAACGATTTCGCGCGCAGTGTCGTCGTCGATCGATGGTTTTTTCAAGACCTTCGTATTCTGGGCTACCCGCTCGAACGTATCGGCAGGGATCACCTCCGAGAATATGTCCATTGGCACATTGACCAACACCGGTCCGGGCTGCCCGTTTTCGGCCAGGTGGAATGCCTTTTCAAGTATGTCCGCCATCAGGTCGGCACGGTCCACGCGCCAAGCCCGTTTTACGAAGGGACGATAGATTTCCCACTGGGCAGCATCCGCATGCAGATTGACCTCCTGATGGGGGTGCTTGCCATAGTAGTGCGTCGGGACGTCGCCCGCGATCACCACCATCGGAATGCAATCGAGCGCTGCGTTGGCGACGCCGGTGGCGCAATTCGTCAACCCGGGAGATAGGTGCGACAGCACCACCGACGCCCTGCCCTGCACGCGTGCATAGGCATCGGCTGCGTGGCTGGCGATTTGTTCGTGGCGGACGGTGACGAAGTCGATCGGGCTGTCGGCCAAAGCGGCAAGCACAGCGATATTGGTGTGGCCGCACAGGCCGAACACATGCTGCACCTCGCGGCGTTCAAGGAAATCAACGATATGTTCCGCGACGGTTTTGCCGTCCAATTTTGAGCCATCCATCACGCCACCTCTTGTCCATAAAACTCACCGAACAGTTCCTGTTCCGATGGCCGGTCCTCGGGGATCGGGCGGCTGACCCACGTGTAGTTCATCATTTGCTTCATCGTGACGTTCTCATTGGTAATGTTGCCGCCCCAGATCCCGCAACCAAGGCTGGAGGTCATCGGCATCCCGTTCGTCCAGGCGCCAGCGTTGGCCTTAGATTGCGGCTGCCGCACCATCATTCGGCTGACCGGCGCAAGACGAGCCAGCCGGTCGATATTCTCGTCGTTATGCGAGTAGATTCCGCAAGAATGGCCTCTGCCGCCAGTGTCATAGATGGCCTCCACGATATCGAGCGCATCGTCGAACGTCTCGAAGTGATAAAGCGCCATGAGAGTTGTGAGCTTCTCTTTCGAAAACTTGTGCTCGGACCCGATCTGACCTTGATTTTCGACCATCAGAAATGTCCGATCTTCAGGGATAGAGAACCCGGCAACATCCGCTGTTTGTTGCGGTCGACAAGCAATGGTTGGGAACGTGCGGTTGCCTTTGGCATCCCACATCGCCTGTTCCAGCAGGGCCTTTTCCTCTTCAGTGCACAGATAACCGCCTTCGGCAACAAGTGCCTGGACCATCTGCTCGTAGATAGAACGCTGAATAATGATGTTGCCATCTGCCGAGCAACCCGACCCGAAATCCGACGTTTTTGATATCCGGGTATTCCGTGCGGCAATATCGATATCGGCGCTCTCGTCGATCACAATCGATGAATTTCCAGCGCCGACACCATAAGCCGGTTTGCCGCTTGAATAGGCTGCCTGCACCATGGGCTTGCCACCCGTGGCGAGTGTCAGGTCAGCGCGGCTCATCAAGTACTGGGTCAGTGGAATCGAAGGGTGACGGATCGCCTGGAATAGATCCTCGGGCGCGCCAGCGGCCTTGCAAGCGGCGCGCATCAGTTCGGTCATCTCGTAGGTCGTTTTTGCTGTGCGGGGATGCGGCGAGAAAATGACAGCGTTGCGTGCATTGGCAGAAGACACGCCAGTCACCGGCGGTGTCATCGCCGGATTGGTCATCGGAATGAGCGAGGCGATGACACCGGCGGGTTTGGCATATTTGACCAGACCACGCGCTTCGTCGGTCTCAACAATGCCCGTCGAGGGGGTACGCAATACGTCGCGCAGGACCATATGGATCTTGAACCGTTTGGCGGGACGGCCTTGGCGATCGCCGATGCCACTTTCATCGACACCTTGCTGGGCAAGTCGGGTAAAGCTCGTTTCGTTGCCCGCATACCAGGCGATCGCCTGGCTGAGGCGGTCGAGCCGGTCCTGGCTCCAGTCTTCGATCTCGGCCATGGCGGTGCGGGCGCGGGCCAGCAAATCCTCGGCCAGATTGCGTTCGTCTTCGGTCAATTCTCGTGCCATGTGCGGCGTCCTTGCTGGTGTTCTGATATAATGGTTCAAGCTGCGAGGTGGGTGATCTCGCGACGCTTGGAGCGGGCGGGCCCGAAGGTCCGTTTGGCATGGGTCAGACAGCGGCGGGCATGCTCTTCATAACCAAGCTCCTCGACCCGGCTCTGATTGGGAAGCTCGATGGAATAGTTCATGGGCGGGCAGCGCTCGATGATTCCAGCGAAATCGATCCACCCCTCACCCGGATAGAGGCGGGCATCGCGGGCCAGTTGCACCATGCCTTCACGGGTGTCGGCGATCCCCGGCAGGCAATCAGAGATATGCAGGAAGTGCAGCCATTCGGGCGGGACGTGCAACAGCTCACCCAGATCGACCCGAGACAGATGCAGGTAGAGCGTATCGACAAGAATACCACCATTGGGCCGGTCTGCCGCGCGCACGATATCAAGCACTTCATCCAGGGTGCGCAGGCGCGAAAAAGAGGGAAACTCCAGATCGATGGTTATCCCGTAGGGCACGGCCAGATCGCAGGTCTCGGCATAGACATCCAACAGGAAATTCCGGTCATCGCGTCGTGTAGTCCATGCCGACATGATCATATGGCGCGCGCCCAGCTCGCCACCCAGTTCCAGCGCAGGGATGAAATCGCGTGGATCGCAATCCTCGGTGATCCGAGCAAGTTCCACATCGAGCACCGTCAGGCCAGTGGTTGCCAGAGCGGTTCGGGTGGCCTGCACCTGCGCCTTATCAAGTGGGTGATGGTCGAACTCGCCAGGAACGTTCATCGTAATGAACCGTGGGCTGACCGCGTCATACCCCGCACGGGCAGCCACGTATACAAGCTCAGCCGGGGTACAATTGATCAGCGTCAGATGAGCAAGCGAATAGATCGGCCCGCCTTCTCTTGTTGTCTGACTGTCAGGCATTGTCCCCAGCTTCCGGTGTCTTGAGTCGTTATTCTCCTAAGTTATAAAAAATATCAGATGTTTTGTAAATCGTCATTTTATCTGCCAAGAGATACCCAAGCCCCACCCGCATCATTCGAGCGAACGCATGCATTGATGAACCGTACGCCAGTGGCTCCTTCGGCAACGCGCGGCAGGTCGAGCCAACCCGTGTCCACGTCGCGCCCGTCGCGGCGGGCAGCGACGGCCATGGCAAATTCCGTATAGAGATTGGCCCAGGCTTCGATGATGCCTTCGGGAAAGCCGCGCGCAGTACGGACCAACCGCTCGGTCCGTGCCGAAACCCCGTGCCCTTGACCGCGCGAGATAATCCGATCCGGTTCACCAAAGCGATTGAATCTCAGCCGCTCACAATCCTCCAGATCCCATTCCAACCCGCCTTCGGAGCCAAATACCCGCAGCCGGAGCCCGCCCCGGTTCCCCGGTGCAAGACGGGTGGCCATCAGCGTTCCGGGCACGGTTCCATTGTGGCGTGTCCAGGCGAAGACCGTGTCCTCCAGAGGTTTCGGTGCTCCACAGACATGAAACTCGGCCCGCAGATCGGTCTGTGCAAGATTTGTGACGAAGCTCGAAAGATGCGCTGCGTGGGTGCCGATATCGCCGACACAGGATGTGCGCCCGGATTTCTTCGGGTCCAAACGCCATTGCACATGCGGCGCGTCGGCAACCTCTTTCGGTGTCATCCAATCCTGCATGAATTCCACGTGAATCTGGTTGATGGAACCGATACCACCCGCCGCCACGATAGCGCGCGCCTCGCGGATCATCGGGAAACAGGACATGACGTAAGAGACCCCGAATACACAGCTGGTTTGCGTGGTAAGCTCCACAAGCGTTTCGGCCTCCGAAACCTCGTTGGTCAGCGGCTTGTCGCAAAGGACATCTATGCCCGCGTCCAGAAAGGCCCGCGCGGCAGCGAAATGCACATGGTTTGGCGTGGTGATCATCACCGCATCAACACCGTCAGGCCGCGCAGCTTCGGCCTGCGCCATGTCGTCGAACGAAGCGTAGCAGCGATCTTCGGGCAGATGCCACGCGGCGGCGGCGGCCCTGGCCCGCGCCGGGTCGGATGAAAAGGCACCCGCGACCACCTCCCAGCGATCTGTAAGCCGGGCGGCGGTGGCCTGCATGACCGAAATGCGCCCGCCGCCCACCACGCCAAGGCGCAATCGGCGCGATAGCTGGGGGAACGGGCCGTCCAGGTCGAATGTCTTAGGAAGCAGCATCTCTGTTTCTCTCATCGCGGGCTCCTTCACTGCGGAGGTGTAACGCCGTCGGGCAGCATTTCGACGGCCATGAACACCGATGGCGTGATCGTTTCGAACTGGTGCCAGGGGAAATTGCCGTGCTCGTCATACATCGGTCGGTGGGTGCTGCCGGGGGCCATCGGTTCTTCGAGATAGAGCGTCGCAATATCGCGCTCGCGGCATTGCTGCATCTTACCGATGCCCATGATCTGGGTGTGCACCTCGCGAAAGCCCGGGACCGGGCAGAAGGGGTGATCACGATGCAATCCGACATTCAGCGGAACCGAAGCAGCGTGATATAGCGTAAGGCCGACCTGTCCAACCCAGACCTTTGGGGACATGTAGTGCTCGATACCGCGCAGACGCTCCTCGGCACGCACCTCAAAAGCCGTCGGCCAAGTCGCGCGGATCCGACTCATTAGCGCGACTTCATCCCTATGCCGGGCGAAGCCGTTGATCAGAACCGCATGCTCGATCCGCTCCAATTCAGTGTTTTGCACGATCGCCGATTGCAGCGGCCCGAGGCTCTGCTGGCGGATCCGGATCGGATGAGCGCCCAGGTTCAGCGCGATCGTCTTGTCAGCTATCTTGTGAACCGCTTCATCCGTTATGATCCGGATGGCAAAGAACGGGTCCCCGATATTTATGGTTTCAATGGTCATGGGTCAGCTTTCGGGAAAATTCTCTGGCAGGATGTCCGGCACCGGCGGACGGGAGTTGATCGTCACATACCGACCGCTGGCTGGGCTTTGCAGAATTCCCGTCATTACCTCCAACACGTGATAGGCGAGCGCGCCGGAACATCGCGGGACCCGGCCCTTTGCGATCGCGTCGGCCATTTCGATCAGACCGATGCCACGGCTGTCTTCGTTCAGGCCGTGGGTCGTGTCGGCAATCTGCCAGGTATCGCGACCTGCCGGGCGGGGCTGATGGGTCCAGCGCGCCGTATCGCGGGTGCGGTACCAGACCTCGCCCTGAAAGATGTTGGCGCCATGCACCGGGTCCGGATCAGGAATGCAGATCGTGCCCTCGGTGCCGTAGACTTCGAACCGAGGCATTTCGCTGTCCCATATGTCAAAGCTCATCGTGATGGTCCCGGCGGCACCGTTGGAAAATTCCAGCAGACCTTGCACATGGGTATCAACCTCAACTGCCATCCATTCTCCATTGCGTGGGCCGGTTTCGATCATCCGGCGGTCAAAGGCGCGGTTGGCCATGCCCGCTACGCGCGCGATGGGGCCGAGCAGAAAGACCATTGCCGTCAAATAATAGGGCCCCAGATCCAACATCGGACCGCCACCGGTCTGATAGTAGAAATCGGGGTTTGGATTGTGCCGCTCTGTGCCATGCGTGCCGACAAAGGCGGCGCAGCCGGTAGGGGTACCAATGCGGCCCTCGTCAAGCAGTTTGCGCAGGGTCTGCCAACGAACCCCGAGGAAAGTGTCGGGCGCGTTGCCGACGCACAGGCCCTGCACGGTGGCCAGATCGAGTATGCGCTGCCCGTCGGCCAGATCGCTAACCAAGGGCTTCTCGGAGTAGACATGCTTGCCCGCTTCAAGCGCCGCCATCGACACATCCGCATGCGCGGCCGGAATGGTCAGATTCAAAATGCCGTCGATATCGGGATCGGCCAGGATCTCTTGCGGCGCTGCGACGCGGGGTACGCCGTATCTTTGGGCCTTCGCGCGGCTTTCCTCAAGATCGAGCGATCCACAGGCCACAATATCGACCTGCGGGTATTTGCCTAGCGTTGTCAGATAGATGTCACTTATGCGGCCTGTCCCGATCAGGCCGACCCGGAAGGATTTCGGCGTCTCACCCATTGCTCTCCTGTGGTTGGTGTTCCGGCAAATATGCCGGCGGCATAGGCCCCTTGTTGCGCCCGCCCTGCTGCATCTGTTCCCATCCATGCGCCAACACGCCGACCGAGCGGCTTAGGCAGAACAGCCCGCGCGAAAGAGGCGGCGGAAAACCCAGCTCGCAGAAGATCACTGCTGTCGCGCCATCGATGTTCATGGCAATCGGGGTGCCGCGCTGCGCGCCGATCTCGGCCTGTACCGCTTCGCCGATCTCGGCGAATTGTCCGGTGACGACACCCGCAGCCGCAGCCTCTCGGACAAGCGCCATCAGGCGTGGCGCGCGGGGATCGACAGGCTTGTGAAAGCGGTGCCCGAACCCAGAGACAATCTTGCCATAAGTCTTCCGCCAATCCGCGATGCCGTCGCGCGTGGCTGCAGCCAGATCACCCCGCTGGTCCAGCCGCGTTGCGATGTCCAGATAGAGCTCGGCGCATTGCTCGCCTGCGCCGCCATGAACATCACCCAGCATGTTGACGCCGGTGGCCATAACGCTGTTGAGTCCGACGCCACAGGTCGCGGCCATCCGCGCCGCCGCGATGGAGGGTGCCTGCGGTCCGTGATCAACGCCTGCAACCAGAGCGCATTCCAGCAACGCGGCCTGTTCCGCCGACGGCAGATCGCCGCGGGTCATGAGCCAGATCATCTGACCAAAACCCACTTTACCGATCAGCTCCTCGATCGGGCGTCCGCGAAAGGCGATATGACCGGGTTTCATGTCGATGATGGATGTGCGCCACCAACGGCGGACGGCCTGCGCGTCGTCGCTCATGCGGATACCTTTGCTTTGCTCAGATGCATTTGAGCCGCCAGCCGGATCGGCGCATTCCGCGCGCCGTACCCCTGGTAGCCGCCCTTGCGCTGCACGATTTCAAAGAAGAAGCCGTTGAAGATCGGCCTGCTGTAGATCTGGAAATACTCGGCCTGCCCCTCGCAGTCATAGAGGATGTGTCCTGCGCGCAAGCTGGCGATGAATGCATCTGACAGGCCGTGTCGAACCTGCAGATCGTCGTAGTAGTTGTCCGCGATCGGCAGCCGTTCAAAGCCCGCCGCAGCCAATAGGTCTGAGGTCTCAAAAATGTCATCCGTGGAGAAAGCGATATGCTGGATACCCGCACCGAAACCATCGGCAAGGAAAGCGCCAGCAATCGTCCGCCGCTGACCCGCCCCATTGAGATTGAGTCGAACCTCTCCGTCGGGACTGGCCAGCGCCTGACTGAGGATAACGCCGGACGGGTCCGCGACGTCGATGACCCGGGCCTTTTCCATCTGGAAGGTTGAGGTGTAATAGGTCAACCAGCTTTGCATCTCTTGATAGCGCATGGTCTGCGCCACATGATCGATCCGCCTGAGCCCGGCCGGCTGCGGGGCAGCGTCCTTTGGCACCGGGTCAAATTCGATATCCCAGACCCGATGCAGATCGGATTTTTCATCGATGAAATGCACCACCGTACCGCCGACACCCCGGATGGCAGGGATGTCCAGTTCACCCGAACCAACCGGCTGCGAGAAGGCGGGCGCGCCAAGTTGCATGGCGCGGGCGACAGTCTGTTCGGCATCCTTCACGCGCAATCCCATGTCGCAGACGCAGGGCCCATGCTCTGACAGGGCTTGCGCCGCAAATCCCGTGGTCTGAGAATTGACGACAATGTTGACGGCGCCCTGTCGCCAAAGCTCGACAGACTTCGATATATGCTTGCGCTCTTTGCGAAAGGACATGCTGCGCAGAAGCTGTGTGAGCGAACGGTTCCCGGCTTCGTCTACGGCAAACTCGATGAACTCCACACCGGTCGGATAGACGCGCGGCGGAAGATCACATAGTGGGCGCGGCAGGGCGGGTTCGCGTTGTGCGACCTCGTCGAGCAACGAAACAAGGGCGCGGTAACCGTCCCTTGCGTATGTGTCGCGACTGTCCCCGGCGCTTGAACCTATCCGCGCCAGTGACCACGGGCCTTTGTATCCCGCACGTGCCACGATCCGGACAAAACTTTGCAGGTTCAGTCCGCCCTGCCCCGGCAACAGGCCGAAATGGCTTTTGAGCTGTGAGATATCGACATCGATGACAGGGGCATCCGACAATTGAACGTGAAAGACGCGATTGCCGGGAATGTCGCGCAGACGGGCGGCCTGCGAGCCGTCAGCCAGCGCGAAATAGGAATTCAGCGCGAGCCCCAGATGCCGACTGTCTACAGCCTCAATCAGATCCAGCGCCTGCATCTCTGTTCGGGTATGCGCCGCCCATGGCAGCGCGATGAAAGCGGCGCGGCACCCGGAATTGCCGACCCGGTCTGCCAGCTCTGAAAGATCTGCCACAAGTGTATCCCGGTCCGGTGACGCATTGGCGCGGGTGTTGGCCCCGACAAGTAACGTTTTGGCGCCAAGCGCCTGCATCAGGGCAAGTTTCTGGTCGAGCCTGATGAACGCAGCCGCGCGTTCGGCACCGGCCAGACCTTCGAATTCGTGGAAGGGTTGAAGAACATCTATGGACAGGCCCAAATCGCGGGCCTTGCCCGCAACCTCCGCCGCACGACCTGGAAACCCGGTAAGGTCAGGCTCGTAAAGCTCGATTCCGCTGAAACCGGATGCAGCAATTACATCCAGTTTCGTCATCAGGTCACCGGGAACCGACGTCGTTGCGATGGACAGCCCTGCCATACCCAACCTCGCCGATCATCCCTGATAGCCGAAGACACGCGGCAGCCAGAGAACGAGTTCGGGCATAAGCAGCATGGCGAGCAGGGCAACGATCAGGACTGCGAGAAAGGCCCAGATTTCGGCAATGATCTCGCGGAGCGGGATGTCCGTGACTGCATTGATCACGAAAAGCAGGATGCCATAAGGCGGGGTGATCAAGCCGATCATGGAATTGACAACAACCAGCACTCCGAAATGCACCAGATCGATTCCGAGTGCCTCGCAGGTTGGAATGAACAGCGGCACGATCACCAGAATGATCGTCGTAGCGTCCAGCACGCAACCCAGCAAAAGGATCAGGATATTGACGAGGATAAGGAAGACGATCGGGCTGATATCCGCACCTTCCAGCATCGCCGAGATAGATTGCGGAATCTGTTCCTGAATAACGATGAAATTCAGGATGAAAGCGCCACCGATCACGATGCCCACCGAAGCGGAAGACCGCGCACTGTCGACAAAGACTCGATAGAGACCGCCCAGCGTAATCGCGCGGTAGAACATCGCTGCTAGCATCAGCGCATAGAACGCCGCGACGGCCGCCGCTTCGGTTGGGGTCGTAACGCCGCCATAGATGCCGTAGAGCAGGATCGCGGGCATTAGCAGTGCGGGAAAGGCGTTGGCGGTCTTGGCAGGCAATTCCCGCAGCGGAACCGGGTCTTCGATGGCGAAGCCCCGCTTTCCGGCGAGATAGGTGTTCATCGCCATCAGTACAGCGCCCATGATCAGACCGGGCAGGATCCCCGCAAGAAACAGCGATCCGATCGAGGCTTTCGACACCAGCGCATAGAGAACCATTGGAATCGACGGCGGGATGATCGGACCAATGGTGGCAGAGGCCGCTGTAATCGCCGCCGCGTAACCCCGGCTATAGCGATTGTCCTTGGTCATCATCTCGATGATGATCTTTCCGATCCCGGCGGCATCAGCCACGGCAGATCCCGACATCCCCGAAAAGATCAGCGAGGCGACCACATTCACATGGCCCAGGCCGCCCTTGAAGCGTCCGACTGCGGCGACACAGAAGTTAAGCAACCGGTCGGTGATCGAGCCCGCATTCATGATATTCGCTGCAACGATGAACAATGGGACCGCCAAAAGGATCGTGCTTTTGTAGAAGCCCTGAAGGATCTTTTCACCAGCAAGGGCCACGTCCAGCCCGGCAACGCCAAGATACGCCACAGAGGCCAGCAGGATCGAATATCCGATAGGCGTTCCGACACCAGCGAGCAGAAACAGAGTGAGCAGGCATGTGAGGAGTTCGAAGCTCATTTCGCATCTCCCTCTTCATCCTGCTCAGCCTCGTGAACCGCTTCGACGACAAGCTCCAATTCGGTTTTCGGGGGTCCGTTGCGCAACACGTCAAAGAACAGCCAGGCGTAGCGTGCCGCGACCGCGAGGATGAATACCGCGTAGATCGAGAACACATCCCGCATGGGGATCTTGGCGCCAGTGAAAGGGTTTCGCACGGTGGTAGTCTTGCGAATTTTCATCCACTCGATGTAGTCCCAGGTCGGCAGGAACGTATAAAGCATGCCGATGGCGATAGCCGCTGCTGCGATCAGCGCAAAAATCTGCCGGGTCCGTTTGCCCACTGAAAGATAAATGATGTCGAATTTCACATGATCTTGCTCGCGCACGACAAAGGCGCAGGCAAAGAAGATCACCCAGACCCAAAGGATGCCGATCAGTTCAAGCGTCCATCCGGCAGGCGTGAAGAAATAGCGAAGCAATATCTGCAAAAGAAAGATCGCGAAGATTGCCGCCAGCATGCCGCCGGCAATAGCCTCTGCAAGTCGGGAGAACCCCCTGATGAATGTTTTCATGGCTGTTCTCCCTCCTGATCGTGCCGGTATGGCTTAGTTGCCGAGCGCGTTGATCTTGTCCAAGACACCCTCCGGCCAGGTCTCAGCAAACTCGCTGTCGAGGTACATCGACTGAACCTGGTTGCGGAATTCGGTTAGGTCGGGCTCGTAGACGGCCAAACCCTGCTCTTCGAGGAAGGCGACAAGGTCGGCCTCCTTCTGGAGCTGCTTTTGACGGCCGGATTCGGCAGCGGCATCAGCGGCTTTCTGAACCGCCTCCTGCTGCTCAGGTGTCAGCCCGTCCCAGACTTCTTTTCCGATCGCGATGTAGTTCAGGTCCACCAAATGCGAAGTCAGAACGATCTGGTTGGTCACTTCGTAGAATTTCGCATCAACGACCGTTGGCAGTGGGTTGTCCTGCCCATCGACGGCACCGGTCGACAGGGCGGTATAGACTTCGGAAAAGGCCATCGGAGTAGGTGCCGCGCCCAGTGCCTTGCCAAGGAATTGCCAGGCGTCTGTGCCGGGCATCCGCAGGTTCACACCCGCCAGATCCGCCGGTGTGCTGACGGTTAGTTCTTCTTTGGGCTGGCGCAGATTTACTTGGCGGCGACCAAGATACATGACCGAGAGGAGCTTTACGCCAAGGTCGTTTTCAACTGTTTCCTTGAACGCGTCCATCAGAGGATCGTTGAACACGGCCACCTGATGGTCTGCGTCCTGATGGACATAACCTGCCGTGAAAATCGAAAACTCGGGGAAGAACTGCGCCAGTTCCTGCGCCGAGGTAATCGACATTTCCAGATTGCCCCGGCTGATCGCGTCAAGCTCGGTGCCCTGCGCGAAGATCGTGCCGTTATAGCTGGGTTGGTAGTCTACGAAATCGGCCACCATCGGCGCAAATACGTCGGCCATTGCCACCGAACGCTGATCCGTTTCCGAACCAGATGTCGCCATCCGCAATGTGATCTTGTCAGCAGCAAAAACGGGTGCCGCGATGCCGGCGGCCAGCCCCAGGGCAGCCAGCGACGCGATGGCCGCACGACGGGTAAAATTGGTGATCATGGTTTCCTCCCTTGGATCAGACCATCGCAACGAGGTCACAATAGTTATTGCTGATTTTTGATATTTTGCAAGATATTTTCAATAATATCTGATGTTTTGTATTTTAACAGCTACCTTGCGAATGCCGGTTTTTGCATCTGTTGCATCTGAAATGCACACTTCGGCACCGGTCTGGGCGGAAACCGCTATGGCCTCGACAACTTCCAGCGATCTCTTGCCTTGGCGCCCGGAAACCAATGGTGTTTCGATGCCTTGGATGACCTCTGCAAAGTGATGCATCTGTGTAGCCAGCGGATCCTCAGACCCGCAGGTCACTGATTTCGCCGAAATCGGCGTCCACCAATCCGGCGTTGGCTCGTGCCGCCAAACCCTGAGATCAGGCAGGGACAATCCACCCTCCGAGCCACCGATCAGATAACAGCTTTCATTCGTTGCGGGATATGCGGGGTTTTCTCGAGAAGTGAGTTCCCAACTCCACGGTGCGACTATACTGTCCGAGACCGAAATCGTCGCGACAGCACCGCCTGCAAAAGTCAGAATGGCGGTTGCTAGATCCTCGTTTTCAAATCCTCTGGCCGAGGGAACGGCGATAGCTTGAACAGATCGAACCTCACCGCAGAAATGGCGCAGCAGATCGACATCATGCACGAGGTTAACCGATATCGGGCCTGCACCTTTGCGCATCCGCCAGGGCGCTGCTTGGAAATAGTGATCCGGCTTGTAGAACCAGCAGGTTGCCTGCACCGCGCGAATATCTCCGATCGCCCCGTCGGCTAGGAGGGCCTTGGCCGCTCGCACCATGCCGTTATGGCGCCGGTGATGTCCGACAAGAAGCGGTACGCCTGCTGCCTCTGCCGCATCGGTCAGGATGCCCGCCTCGGTCGAAGTGACCGCAATTGGCTTTTCGATCAGGACCGGGCAGCCCCGTGCAATGCAGGCCAAACCTTGGTCGAGATGCATCGGCGTCGGCGTAGCCAACACAAGACCGTCAGGTGTCACGGTATCGAACATCTCGTCCAGTGATGCGAAGGCCTGGGCGCCCAATTCAATGGCTGCATTCCGGCTATCACCATCCGGGTCGACGACCGCGGCAAGCGATAGATCAGGCGATCGCTGCACCACGTCAGCGTGGCGCCGTCCGATTAGGCCAAAGCCAACTACGGCGATAGAGGTTGCATCTGGCATGTATGGAGTCCCCTGGGTTCCCGGTGTCCGGGCGCACATTAAGATGATTTATATGGCAATATCAATATCATCGGATATTTTTATTTTACCCTGACGATATGACGGGTTGTGCGGGGGCCTCTTGGTGATAGATTGACGGACAAAATCAAAGACGTCAGGCAGAAAGCGATGGCCAAGTCCCTAAACGAGGTTGGCGCCTCCACCTATCAGCGGATCAAGCGCGATATCATCTTCGGCGATCTCGCCCCCGGCACCAAACTCAAGCTGGATGGTCTGCGGCAACGCTACTCGGCGAGCATGTCCACTCTGCGCGAGACCCTGAACCGCTTGGCTAGCGAAGGATTCGTCGAAGCTCAGGACCAGCGCGGGTTCTTCGTGACACCGGTGTCGCGCGAGGATCTAACTGAAATTGCCGAACTTCGGGTGCTTCTGGAATGCCACGCCCTGCGGCTGTCGATCAATAATGGAGATACCGACTGGGAAGGCAATTTGGTCGCCGCGCATCACAAGCTGCATCTGATGGAGCAGAAGATGCTTGGCGGCGATGACAGCCAGAAGGAAGACTGGAAACGCTACGATTGGGAGTTCCATAAGGCGCTGATCCAGGCCTGCGGATCAACGAACCTGCTGTCGCTGCACGCCGTACTCTACGACAAATATCTGCGCTACCAGATGCTCGTCCTGACCTATCGGGGAGAAGAGGCGGTGGAAGAACACCGCCGCATGTTCGAGGCAGCGCTGGACCGAGATGTGGACCGAGCGGCGCAGGTTCTGCAGCTGCATATTGAGCGGGGTTTGGAACATACCCTTGCTGCTTTCTAGTTCGGTCGAAACGACTGTGATGGTGTTTGGTTAGGTCCACCATCGCGGTCGCAGATCGGCGTGGATTTAGGCCTTGGCAGTTTTTGTCGCTTTGGGAGCACGCGGCTTTTTGGCAGCGGTCGTTGCTTTTGCCTTGGGTGCCGCTCCTGTCTTTGGCGACGTCTTGCTTTTTGCTGCGCGTGTTTTCGTGGGCGCTTTGCGGGTTGAAACGGCCACTTTCGGCGTTGACGTCAACGCATCAACGGCTTTGGGATCTGTTGCGAAGTTTCTGACTAAACAAAGAGTTGGCACCGAACCTGCGGATTATGCTGCCAGTTCTGCAAATTGACGAAATGGACAGAGTCCGGGTGTGAACTGGCCTTTACGGATCATGTGCGCGACCTCGATGCCTGCGAGAGTCGCTGAAGCCGTAGCAAAAGATTTGAAGCCGAGCATCGGGCAGGTTCGTTTTTTGATGAAACGGTGGTCCTGTTCGACGATGTTATTGAGGTGTTTCCGCCTCACCATCTCGATCGGGATCGGACAACCAAAGCCTTTGAGCATCCTAGTTATCGCCTTGATGCCAGCAGTATTAGCGCCGCTTTTGTCAATGACGATCTTCCTCGGAAGCCCGTTGACCTCCAGCATCCTGGCGAAGAACTTTGTCGCAGCCGGTTTGTTTCGTCGCGGGGAAAGCATGAAATCGAGAGTTTTGCCGTGTTTGTCGACGGCTCGATAGAGATAGACCCAGTTGCCTTTTACCTTGATGTAAGTCTCGTCCATTCTCCAAGAGCGGTCGCACGGTCCCTTTCGACGACGCGCCGCTTCAGCGATTGAGCCTGCATACCGCGTCACCCATCGGTTCAGCGTAGTGTGATCCGCTGCAACGCCTCGCTCCTGCATGATCTCTTCTAGATCGCGATAGGACACACCGTATCGGACATAGCAGAACACTGCGAAGAGGATCACATCTTTCGGGTACTGCGCGCCTTTGAAAGAGATCATAAAAAAGACCTTCGACTTCAATATTTCGATATCCATTCACTCGAAGTACTCATGAGCGTCAACAGTCAAAAGTTTGCAACAGATCCCGTGTGGCATGACATCAGCGGGGAAAGGGGCCATCACGCCTCAAGCGTAAATTACGCAACAACGCCCGTCTAAGCATTCATTACTGGCAGGCAGGCAAGAAAGCGCTGAAATCAGGGCCATGCGAGCGCAGCGTTGAAATATACAAGCAAATACGAGAGCCTCGACACTAGGTCTAGAGCTTTGAAAAAGCCGGGTTTCTAACAGTAGATTTTAGTGGAGCGGATCGGGTTAGAAACCGCTGTTCTGGATGTGCATGTGGATCTAGCCTAGAAGTGAACTCGCGATGCGCTATGGAATTACGACAGGCCGCGCCCATCTAAACAAGCTGCAGATGATGTATGAGGGCGACGCCGCAATCCCGGGTTTTGCGGGCGCCAATCCGACGCCGGGGTTTGCGGCGGAGCTCGATCTTCTTGATGACAAGACAAAAGGCAACCGCGAGATCAACTGGTTTGTCCTACCGCCGTTCATGACCAGCAGCGACATGGCGGCGTTCGCAGGACGCTACTTTCACGGCCATGCCTCCGATGACGAGGTCGCCGTTGATGAGGCGTTTTGCCTCTGGGCCCACGGAGAGGGTGGTGACGCGGAAGTCCCCGAAAAGATTTTTCCCATCCAGCGCGCGAATGCAAAGTGGCAGGCGGCCACCGGGCGCGACGCCAGAATTCTGGCGAAACTCGAGGCCGAATCTACCCTAAATGCCATCAAGGCGGCTTTGAAGGTTGGCGACCTGATCGCACAGGGAAACACACTGGTCGTCTATCTGGAAACAGCGCCGGGGCAGCTTTCGCCTCACTACTGGCGGCACTGGTCAAAGGCGGTCATGAATTACGGCTATTCGGACGGTGCCGGGTCAACGGCCCATCCGTTTTATCCAGGGATCATTTGCGACTTCGAACTATATGGAACCGCGCCGGACGGCGTGACGGACACCTATTGGCCAGAGACCGCTGTCCGCAACGCCCTAGGCGCACTTGCAACCGAAGGACCGGTCGGCCCTGAGCCAGAGGACGGGCAGGAGGACAACCGCCCGATCAAAACCTGGCTTCAGCCCGCGCCCATCAGCATCTGGGCGCGCAGAATGCCGGAGGCGGCCGAGGTCGTTCCGCTGATGTCAATCGGATGGTTCAGCAGTACCACGGACTTGCCAGTGCATTTCCGTCGCGTCTGGGATTGCGCTCTGGACACCATTCCGACGGATGATCCGGCCCTGACCGATAACGAGATCGACATGCTTAGGCTCGTCACGATTGATGAGGCGCCGCCGGTCACTGACGGTCCGGACCCGTTGGACTGGGCGTTGCGCCCACAGAAAAGCTATCAGATCAACGGACCGGAGCCTGAGGGGAATTACAATTTCACCAGCTCTGATGGCGAGCCAAACGTCTTTTGGTTCACCAATACCAACATTTCTTCGGAAGACATCAACACGCCGCCCACGCAGATCGGCCTGGACCATCTGGACCCAGCAAGCCAGGCGGACTACGAGCGTGCCAGTGACACGGAAGTGGAGATACGCTTTCTGCAAGACGTCTTCACGGTTCGGACCCCACGCGAAAACTCCGATGGCGGCACCGATTTCGAGCATGATCCGATCATTCACAAACCAACGTTCACGGGCCGGTATTTACCACCAAGGGGCGGACCTGACTTGTCCGCTCAGGAAGCCATGGACATCGCTGCAGGTGGCCTAAAGGTGGTGAGCCTGTACCAACAAGCCGCTGACCCGCTGGGCTCGGCTGACCCTGCGCACCGGATGAGAGAAAGCTCCATGCGCCAAGCCTTTGAAAACGCCATGGCAGTTGGCCAACCTCCATTTACTCCAATCTATTTTGCGGTCGATGTCGACGTTGACGGCGACAATTGGAAGGAGGCGGAATGGCTCAAAGATGATGCCGGAAAAGTCCTCAGCAAAATCGGGCCCGACTTCGCTGCGGTGCTTGGATTCTATCGCACGATCCGCCGGGTCTATTTTCGCGACTACATCGTTCAGGACGGTGCCCTGCCCTATTACATCGGAGCCTATGCGCCTGTGAAGGTTCTCCACGCGGTCTACCGCGCTGGGTTGGCGACGCATTTCTGGCAGTCCATGGCCCATACCTTTGGACGTCCTGTTGGGGTTCCCAAATCAGGAAACCAGGCCGACCGCTGGTTCTTCACATCTCCTGGCCTTCGTGCCTGGCCGCAGGCGAACCTCTGGCAAATCCGGCTGGCCTCCGCCGGCCCCACCGGATTCTGGACCTGGCCAAAAAACGCGGTTCTGGCTGCACCACCTTTCCCGCAGGACGATAGAGCTGCATCCTGGTGCGACATCAATGTCGCCTGGGGCAACCCCGGCGGCTGGGAGCCAGCCTCGGTCGCAATCCCGCTGCTGCCGGGTGATGGTGGGGGTGGCGCGGCATGAGCGACCAGTTCCTCGACGATATGCTGGCGCTGGCTTCGCGAATTTTGTCGCCGTTGTCGGACGCTGCGCAAAGCACCACTTCGTTGCGCGCTTTCCTGGATGACTTCGGCTGGCGGGCTGCTGCACTTGACGACGCGGTTTTGGGCCGCTTTACGGCGGTCGGCTCCGCTGTGGATGGGCTTTCTGATGCCGTCAGCGACGGTGAGGGTCAGATGGTTGCTCTGCAAAGCGCAGTAGCGGCGCTGCATAATCTGGGCGACCTGCCGCCCATGGGCCAAATGGACCATCCGTTTGACGAGGCCGCATTCTGGCAAAGCCTACCTGAGGATGTTCTTGCCCTCCTGCTCTTCGAAGGTCTGGCCGAGGAAACCCCAGGCTTCTTCGGCATTCTGACATTCCTCGGTGTCCTGCAGCGCAAGCCGGAGCCAGCGGATGCCACAACCGGACGCCTAGTCTATGACAAGCGCATAGTCGATTGGGGCGCGCTCGCGCGCGCGCTTTCGGCCCCTGACCAGATCTTGCCTGAAGTCTATGGCTGGGGCGGCACTTTTGATCACGCGACTTTCCTCGATGCCCTTGAAGGCGCGCTAAGTGGACTGGGAGCAACCGCAAGCGTCAGCCGCGCCGGCCCGGACGTGCTGCGTCCGGAAGTGACCGCGGACAACCCGCATGCCATTGACATGAAACTGCTGACGGCCATGCCACCGATCACCTTTCGGCCAGGCGATGGCACCCAGATCAAACCTGCGATCCTGATGACACCGTTGCCTCCGGACGGCCAGCCAAGCGGCGCGCCAACCGGCTTTGCCCTGTCGCCGACGGTCTTCGGCGGCGCAGCGGCCAGTATCGGAATCCCCGACAACGACAGCCCGGTGACACTGGCGCTGGCAGGTGATTTTGCGACCGCTCCGTTGCGGGTCGGGGTCTCACCGGACGGTGTTCGCATGCTGAGCAGCCGCACCGACATCAATGTCATCGCCGACATCGTCTGGGACACGGTCGACGCGCCGATCCTTGTCCTTGGCAGACCCGAGGCCACTCGGCTGGAATTGAGGGGCGCGGGCCTCGGTTTGGGTATTGCCGGCGCGCCGAGCGATCCCGAATTCACCTTGCACGGGGAAATTGAGGACGCTGTTATATATCTCGGCGCGGGCGAAGGCGACGGTCTGCTCAACAAGATTCTAGAAGCGATCGAGCTGGAAATCCCCTTCGAGGCAGGCCTGAATTGGAGCAACAAAAGCGGGCTCGAGATCAGCGGTGGTTTGGGCCTGAGCTTTGTCATTCCCATCGACAAGACCCTCGCCAACGTGCTGACACTCGATCAGGTCAACATCTCGCTTTATGGCGATCTGACCGAGCAAGCCACGGTGATGACGGCAACGGTCGATGGATCGCTGCAGCTGGGGCCGCTATTTGCCGGAGCGGAAGGCGTTGGTGTCAAGGCCACTGTCACGCCGCGCAGCTCCGCTGATCCGGGCAACCTAGGTTCGGCACAGATCGACTTTGGATTTCAGCCACCATCCGGCTATGCGCTGTCACTGAACGCTGATCCCATCACCGGCGGCGGGTATATCTCGGTTTCCGATCACGAATACCGCGGCGCGATGGCGCTTCAGTTCGAGAATTTCGGCTTTTCCGCCTTCGCGATCCTGACCACTCAGATGCCCGATGGCGAACCGGGTTTCAGCTTTGCCGGGTCGATCTTTGCCGAATTCACAGTGCCGTTGGCGTTTGGGTTTTTCCTCACCGGAGTCGGCGGCTTTATCGGCATCAACCGTACCATTGACACCGACGCGATGCGCGAGGTGTTGTTTGACGGACGGCTGGACGGGTTGCTGTTCCCGCCGGACCCAATCGAAAGTGCGGGACAAATCCTGGACGACATGGCGCTGATCATGCCGGCAGAAGAAGGTCAACATATCGTGGGCCCCTGCGTGCGCATTAGCTGGGGGCAGCCGAGCCTCATCCATATCACCATGGGCGTGCTTCTGGAGTTCGGTCAGGACGTCCGGATTGTAATCCTGGGCGGGGTGTCGATGATCCTGCCGGACGAGGACAAGGTCCTGGTATCGCTCAAACTTCAGTTTATGGGCGAGATCGACTTCACCGCCGGCACAATTGACTTTGACGCGACACTGGAAGGTTCCCGTGTGCTGACTTTCGCTGTGGATGGCGACGTGGCGATCCGCACCGGTTGGGGCAAGAACATCAAACAGGTGGCGAGTTTCGGGGGTCTGCACCCGGACTATCCCAAGCCTGACAACCTGCCAGATTTGGCGCGGCTGTCGATCAGCTTTGGCGGCAACAACCCGCGTTTGACGTTTTCGGCTTATCAGGCGATCACATATAACTCGCTGCAAGTGGGTGCCAGGGCCGATATGTACGCGCAAGGTCCCAAGGTGCCACTCTTGGGACGGGTGGCGGCAGACGGATATGTGGCTTTCGATGCGCTGATTTATTTCAACCCGTTCAGCTTCCAGGTTTCGCTGCGCGGTAGTCTGCGTATTCTGGTCGATGGCAAGGACAAGGCCAGCCTCTACTTCTCGATCGAGCTGCACGGACCCAACACCTGGTACATCAACGGCGAGGTTTGGGTGAAAGTCCTGGGCATTAAAGTGCGATTCGCGGTGGAGCATCGCTGGGGCCAGCGCGAGACCATCGAAACCTTTGTGGCCAGCGCCGTCGATCTGTTGCGTGACGCAGTAGAGCGCTCCGAGGGGTTTCAGCCTGTCGAGCAGTCGGGCGCCGTACCTGCGGTTAGCTTCCGCACCCTAGCGGATGAGGACAAACCCGTCGACCCGCTGGGCGGTCTACGGTTCATGCAATCGGCCGTCCCGTTGCAGATTACCCTGCAAAAAATCGGCGAGGCAGATGTGTCCGGTCCGGCGGACGTCGATATTCGCGTGCTGAACAATGGCACTCCGTTGGACATGGTTCCGGCAGAGGCGGAGTTTGTCCGCGGTCACTTCTTTTCCATCAGTGACGCGCAGCGGCTGTCGGACCCTGTCTTTGAACTCCACAAAGCGGGTTTTCAGTTTTCTGACGATGCGATGGTCAGCGGTCCGGCACTGGTCGAGGATGAGTATGCTTATGAAATCATTGAGATACCGCTCCATGACAGCGACCAACCCGCACGTATTCACCAGGCGGCGCTGTCATCGGCGACGTTTACCAGGGTGTCCGCCGGAACGCTGCACCGCGATCTGCGCGGGATGACAGCGCAGAAGGCGCAACTTGTTTCATCGGCGCCGGTGACGGTGGCCCAGACATCGTTCGTGACAGAAGATGTGGTGGCTGGCCTGCAATCGAAGGTCACTCGAGGCGGCAGCCTAAGAATCCTGATCCAGGAAGTTGACGCGGTCAGCCCAAGCCTGACTGCGCAACGAGAGACGACCGATGACATACCAGTTGCCAGTTACATAGCAGCGTAAGGGCAGAGAGATATGAGCGTCGGAAAATTCGCCTTTCTTCCCAACCTTCGCAGCGGCGCGGCGGCGGATGCCGACCTGGCCGGTATCCGGCAGCGCCTGAGCTATGATCTGGAGATTCTCGGCAACGGCAGCGTCCAGGGGTCCGCCGTTCCGGTTTCATCAGACTTGATGGGGCCGGGCGACGTGATAGGCCTCGACCCAGGACAGATCATGCGAGTTGAGCCTGAGGATGCCAACAAAGGCTTTGAGCCCAACTATTTCCCATTCGTCCAGCTGAAGGACGCAGACCTTCCCTGGCGCTACACACTGGACAGTGGCGCGGTGAACCGCCTGACCCCCTGGCTTGTAGCCATTGTGTTGAAACGCGATGAGTTCAGTTATCTCGATCAGGGTTCTGCCTTGTGTCCGCGGATCGAAGTGGCGTCCGCCGAGGCGAGCCTGCCCAATCTGGCCCATGCCTGGGCCACAGCACATGTGCAGGTGGACATGGACGGGGTCAGCGGTACTCCGGGAGAAGTGCTGCACAACGATTCCGGGCGCGGGTTTTCGCGGCTCTTTGCCTGCCGCAAGCTGGAACAAAGCACCGCCTACACGCTGTTTCTGGTTCCCAGCTACAAGGTCGGCCTCGATGCGGCGCTTGGAGCAGAGCCCGACCCCGGTGATGGCGCCGCTCTGGCCTGGAATCACGCGAGTGGTAACGCGGTGATCCTGTCCTACTACTACCGACACACGTTCAAGACCGAAGGCGGCCAGGATCTGGAGGCGCTGCTGCGCAAACTCCGAGCCATCCGTGCCGATGAGGCCGACGAAGCGGGCGCACCGCTCTGGGTCTCTGGCGAGAATGTTGGGTATTATGAGGGGCTTGTCTCGGCGGGCTACATCTTTCCCGCCCAAGCGGCGCTGCGCCAGCCGGATGCGGTCGTGCCCAAGACGGACACGCCGGACAATCTTGAGGATCGGATGGTCGCCACGCTTGCCACCGTACTGACAGATCGCGATGGAGATGTCGACGGCAAGGGTGAGGACCCATTGCTGACCTTCCCGGCCTACGGCGCACGTTACGCAGCAGCCGAAGAAGTATCGAAACAGCGGGCAAGGCTGGGGTTTTGGTTTGACCGAGTCAATCTGGACCTCAAGTTCCGTGCCGCAGCAGGGCTGGGTCACGACATCGTTCGCGCCAATGACGAGCATTTCGCACAACTCTGCTGGGAGCAGTACGACGAAATCCTGGCCGCCAATCAGGCCTTGCAGCAGTTACAGGTGGCAAGCATTCTGGCCAGGCGACTGGACGCCAAGCATTTCAGCCGTCTGGCGTCCGAGACGGCGGTCCAGCTTTCCCAGCCGTTGACGGCGTTCGTACGGGTGGACCCGTCAGATGACACCGCACCTTCGGTCAGGATGCGTTTTGAGCAAATGCGGCTGCCCGAGGGCTTCACTTCGCTGTCGCTGCGCCGCACGCTCTCCCGCAAGCCCCAGCGCAGTGACGGGGGCGGACGGGTTGTGCCGATGGCTGCGCTGCCGGGCGATGAAACCCCCAGCGCCAGCGCCAAGCCGCGTGAGGATGGCGCATTGTGGCGTCGCGAGCAACGGCTGGCAGAGGGCGGTGCACGCGGCGAAGTGGCGAAGGCGATGGAGGGGATCTTCAACCCCGAAACGCTTGGTCAAAAACCGCGGCCGCAAGTACCTGGAGCTGTCGTCGGCAGCTATGCGTCGGCTGAGATGGCAAAGCTGGTCGGCGACAAACTGGTCGCCCTGCCCCGGCAGAAGGCCGACCACCTGATCGCCGGCCGCACGGCGACGGAGGAAGAGGTCGGAGGCATTATCTGGCGTACGCCGCGCGTGCCGGAGCCATTGATCGACTACCTGATGCGCATCAGCCGCGACGGTGTGCTGTCGAACGCAGCGGCATTGCCCGAAAACACCGTGTCGTTCTACGAAGAAAACCGTCATTTCGTCGAGGCGCTGATGGTCGGTGCGAACCATGCGATGAATGAAGAGCTGCGCTGGCGCGAGTACCCCACAGACATGCGCGGCACCGTCTTTTCCCGGTTCTGGAACCGTGGCGCAGCGCCTGAAGATTCCGGAATGGACGACATCATCGAAATCCGGGAGTGGACCAAGAAACTTGGCACTCACTCGAACCCGGCTGACGCCGATGGCAAAGCCAACCTGGTCGCTGTCATTAAGGGCGAGGTCGTGCGCAAGCTAAAAGACCCGCTGGTCGTGATCAGCATTGCGGCTGGCGACGAATGGGACCCAAACACGGCGGAGGATCACGACCCGGTCTTTTTCGGAAAGATCGGGCGAGATTGCGTCTATTACGGGTTCGACGTCAGCCGCGACTTCATTACGTCCGACCCGATAAGGGACCGCGCCTATTTTGCCATCTACGAACCGCCAGCCAGGCTGCGTTTCGGCCTCGACGTTGGCAACACAGGCATCCGCGCCTCTCGTCCGCTGGTTCCGGACGAGGTGCTTGCCATGGAGACCCCGCCGGCGCTTGAAACCTGGGATGACCTATCCTGGGCACATATGCGGATCACCGACGCGGATTACGTGGATTTCAGCAAGAGGCTGACAAAGCCAGCGCAAGAGACGAAGAACTATTGGAACCAGAACAAGCAATCGGCCGGATTGGCGCGCTCTTTCTGGCAAAAGCCGCTGGCCGCCTTGCTGCCGCTCGGGAGGGTGTTGTGATGAAACGACCGAGCCGCAAACCGAGTTCCCCAAAAAAGCCAGCCCAAAGCGAAGGAAAAACCACAGGCGGCGTATCGCCGTCAGGCGACGAGCGCAAACCTGGGGGCAACGGACCCAAGCTGGTCAAGGCGCCTCTGATGCTGATGCCGATGCGTCTCGAGTACCGGCTGGTGAGCGTGCAGGACAATCTGAACGTGCTGAGCCCGCACCCTGACGCTAAGAGGCTGATGGACATGCGCGAGAATCTCAGCCTGACGGATCCGAGGGACGAGAAAGCGATGGACGCAATGAGCGCGGATATCGCCGAGCTCTCGGCGGCGATCAGCGAGGCGAAGCCAGTTATTGAGCCTGCCAAGCTTCAAGCCGAGCGCGAACTGTGGATACGCTGGTACCCGGACGACAATTTCGCGGAGGCTGGCATAGCGCCAATTTCCGAAGACGAAATGACAGCGCTAAAGGCGGTGCTGGACCATCCCCTTGCAAATGATTGGCCGAAAGTTGACGATCCCGGACTGGTCGCCGTCTGGTCTGAGCTGGTCGCGATGACTGGAATGTCTCGCGCAGTGCATTTGATGCGTACGCAGGGCCAGGGCGGCGATCCATTGTGGACAAGCCGGATCGGCCGCATTCCTGCGTTACCCAACCGGGTGGCGGTGTTCGCGATGATCCAGGGCGATATGATCCAGCTGGGTGAAGGAGCAAAGATCTCGCCAAACAAGGACTGGGGCGCAGGTCAGGTGTCCTACTCTCCGACCGCTCTCGGTACTGCAAGCTGGGTATCGGATTTCGAAGCTGCAGTGGCGCTTGGTATGGGAGTCAAGCTGCGCGATCCAGGCGCGATCAAACAGGCAGTTGAGGCGAGCTGGCTTGTATGCGTCGGCCTGAGCGACGAAAGCGGAACCGAGACGATCACCCAGTGGCTGGCCGACCGCGTCGCTGGTGGCGGGATCAGTTACCTGCCACAGGACACGCCCACCAATAACACACCGAACGCGCTGGCGGGTCCTGATGATGGCGAAAGCGCCTACGCTAAACTGAGCCCCCACACGAGGTGGGAACTCGGACTCACACAGAAAGAAGGACTTGGCGCGTCCTTGCTAGCGGACGCGCTCGGCCTTGAGGAGAGCGCCGCGATGCAGGCCAGGGGCGCCGACGAGGCTGGCCACGCCGAGGCGGCGGCAATGATCCGTGTCGTTGGCCCGGCGCTGATGGATGATGCGCTGGCGGCAACCTCGGCAATGAACAACGTGACCGACACTAGCTTTATAGAGCTTCTGGCGCAGCACGTTCACGTTCGCGGCCTCCTTCCCAGCCTGAAAGTAGGCAATGGTGCCTATGGCGTGCAGCCAGTGACCGACACTCTCGTGAGCCCGGCTGGCAACTACGAACTGACGAGCGCCGAAGAGGCATATCAGGAGTTCATCCGCCAGTACACAGAGGGTGTGAAAACCCTGCTGATGCGGGCCTCGGACGGGGTGACGCTGCGGATTGAACCGGATGATCCGGACGCCTCGGAAAAACTGACGGATATCCTCCAGACCTCGCGGGTGTCGCGGCGGATTGATGTGGCTGACGAGGGTGAGCACGAGGTGAGCGGCTTGGGGTGTCCTTATGTGGAAGGCGTCGGCGACGAACACATGCCATCCGCATACCTACGCGATCTTGCAGAAGAGGAGCTGGACGATCTGCCCGAGCCTGATGAAAATGACACTGCTTGGCCCCTACTCTACCGGCTGGCGCATCTGAGTGCGATGCGTAATCGCGTGCTTGAAGTAGTGAAAGGCACCACCGGATTTGTCGGGCGCGGCAATCTGCGCCAAGTTCAGGGCGGCTGGAAATCTGGCCTGAGCCCCTCGCAGCGTGCCGCCGTGAACACGTCGCTGAGCCATTCGGTAGCGAGTTTCAGGCAGGCTTCAAACCAGACACTGCATACAATCCCGAGTGCGATTTTGCCGCAGTTGCGCTCGGTGAATGCCCGCTTCGGTGATGCGTTGTTGACTCTGCGGGGGGTCGCGGCGCGCAGTGATGGTGCGGCAGAGCTTGAGACACTGATGATGGAGGTGGTGGACTTGTTCCAGCATCGCCTGGACGCGTGGATCACCGGTTTGGCTTCGATCCGGCTCAAGCACCTGCGCGACGATCATCCAGAGGCAGGTCTGAAACTCGGCTGGTACGGAATGCTCGGGAAGTTGCGCGAAACCTCGGCCACCGGCGGCAGCGACGGCTACATTCAGGCGCCGGGGCAGGCGCAGGCCGTGAGCGCGGCGATCCTGCGATCCGCATATCTGCGCAACCGGGCAGAGGGTGCGTTCGAGATTGACCTCAGCGCCCGACGCATGCGCTCTGCGCTGAAGCTGATGGACCACATCCGTCACGGCGTGCCGCTGCCCGAAGCACTTGGCCTGCGGGGTGAGCGTTTCTTGCGCGATCGGGGCAAGACGTCGGTGACTTACGAGCTGCGCGAGAAGTTCCCCCTGGAAAATGTCGACGCGGACGGAAAAGGCAAGCGTGGCCCGATCGGGCGGCGGTGCTTTGACGGTCTTGCTCTGGTCGAGGCTACAGGCGAGCTCACGCCAGAGCAAAGAGATGTCAAAACCCGGCTTGCAAATGATCTGGATGCGCTTTCAGACGTGGTTGTGGCCGAGGCCGTGCACGCCCGTGCCGGCGGCTCGGCTGAGGTCGCTGCGGCATGGTTGCGCGTCTTGTCCGGTGGACCGATCCCGCACCGACCCGAATTTCTGCGGACACGACGCAGCGGTCACGCATCGGACTACCGGGTTTCACTACTTCTGCCACAGACGGCGCCGGCGAAGATGGGCCCGCCACTTGCCATGGCGGAATACGGTCTGGCGGCGATGATCAACCAAGTGGTTCCGAGGCTGGACGAGGTCCTTGCTACCGCATCGCTCATTCGGGATGGCGAGGTTCTGCACAAGGTCAGCGTTTCGATCGGCAAGCACTTGGAACTCGACGGTGTCCATCTGGGCAAGCTTGGCGTGGACGCACTGCAACGGCGTATCGAGGCGTATGCAATTGCTCACTATGTGGCGAATACCCGGGTCGAAGTGATGTACAAACAGGGTTGGATGCCTGACCGTCAGGGCCTTGTGGCGGCAGGCATCGTAATCGAAACCGAACTGGGCAAGGCGGCCGAGGCAACGGAAAAGGCAGCGGGACTCTGGCGCATGGCACATGCAGGCCAGCCACTATCGCCCGGCGACCTTTCCAACGCCGCTGATCCCGCGCATCCGCTGGACGAAACTCAGCATATTTCTGCGCTGATGGGTGCTGCGGTCGATATGTGGGCGCGCGCCGAGCGGTTGGAAACGGCCCTGAGGGCAGAACGGAGAAAATATGCCTCGCTGCTAAAACGCATGTTTCTCGCTATTGCCGAGCGCTACGAGAAGCCGGGAGCGGCGTGGGGCGAATCCCGGTCGAACGATCGGCGTTTACGCCTGCAGGTGGTAAAGCTGCATAGGTCTCTCGCCGCGCTGGAACGATGGTCTGTTAACGGCGCGGGCCAGCGTCCGGCGCCGGAACGTCTGACCAAGGACATGGTCGGTTGGGAAACAGCCCTAAGGCAGAGTCTGTCAGCGCTCGACGCGCGGCTTCGCGACCTCTCAAAAGCACGCAAAGGCCGGGCCGGCTCGGCAGCGAACCTGTCCGAGGCGCGGGCCGAACTGAACGCCTCGATGGCAGCAGTGCGCTTGATCACCGGTGTCGAGACGTTGGCGCTGTTCCCGGTTTATGGCAAAAGCGCGCCGTTGAGGCCGCTGCTGGAGGCACAGCAGGCGGCGAGTGATGCGCTTGGTCCCTGGCCGCAGTACCGCGTACGACTTGCGGCGCTTCTTGAAGAGGTTGGCCAAAGCCATTCCGGCTATGCGGTGAGTGCTGGCGCGACTGCGGACGACGCCGACGACGAGTTGAGTGATACGCGCGACGAGACCCTTGCACCACGCGCTTACCACCGTGGTATTTTTCTGTCGAAAACAGATGATCTGGGCGCGGCGACGATCAGCGGACTTGTCGTTGATGAATGGGTCGAGAAACGACCCAGTACCCAGCAGGACGCCGCCATCGCAATCAACTATGATACGCCGCAAGCGGAGGCGCCCAATGCACTGGTGCTCGCCGTCCCAGAAGATCCATTTGCCCCGCGCTGGGACACTTCACACGCCGCTGCAATGGTTGGCGAGATGATTGACCTCTTGCGCATCCGCGCCCTCACCACGCAGTCGACCCCTCTGACCGACACGATTCTTCCGCTTTCCAACCTCGTGGCCCATGTCGGTAGCGGTGCTGACGAACGCCCGCGCATTCCGGAGGCGAAATTCAAGTCCGTGTTGCACGAATGGTTCTCTGCGCCCGGCGTGCACAACGTGGTTGACGTGAGCAATCTGCATACCATCGGTGAGAACTGGAACCAAACCAATCGCTTTGGCCGCAATAGGAAGCAGGGATCATGAGCACCTCGGGATCACAGCAGCTTTTCAGCACCAATGTATCGGCTGATCTGAACACGGCTTTGGAGGCGCGCACCAAGGACCCGCTCTGGTACCTGGCCCGGCAGTGGCAGCTGGGGGAATTTGAGGCTGAAACCGGCGGTTTGCCGATGCAGGTTCACGTAGAGGCCCGCATATATCCGCTGGAGACCTGCCGGGTTGGCGGCCGAAGTGTGGATGTTTCGGCGCACGCTCCGCTAGAGTACCTTGTAGAATCCGAACCAACCGGCCCGACGGTGCGGCCCGACGGCTGGAAGCCGTCTGCGCTTGAGTATGGTTTTAGCCTCTCAACCGATCGGCACAAAATGGAGGCGCGGGGTTACGATGGCCGCGCGATGGATTGGCATGATTTCAGCCTGACGCTCCAGGGCGGGTCGCCGGGTGAAGAACAAAGGCTAGAGATGGTTCCCGGTCAGCTTCAGATTCGAGGGGTGCCCGAACCACGATTCTGGGAGATCGAGGATCGCGAAGCCTACTTCGATTCAGGAGAGGGTGCGGAACCAAACATACTCTCCCTTCTGCTGCCGGAGTTTTTCTACACCGACATGAAAAACTGGTACACAATCCCCGCGCCAATGCCGTCAGGCGCTGTGCGCGAGATTCAAGACGTTCGTGTCGTCGACAGCTTTGGCGTTGTGTCGTCGGTCGACCCCGTCGGAGCCCGGTCAGCGCCCAGAGACGATCCTTGGTCGATCTACGCTATGGATCTCGGCGACGAGGAGCGGACAAATTCCTCGACGCTGTTGTGTCTCAACACTGCAGCCCGTGTAGGTGAAAATGATCTTATCGAAGAGGTACGCTTCCTGCGGGACGAGGCCGCGAATTTGGTCTGGGGTTGGGAACGGCAACTGACTGGCTCGGACGGGCTCTTTGCAACCGTCCTTGAGCCCGGGGAGGCGATCCATGCGGATGAAGCTGACGCGCTAGCCTCAACCGCAGATCTTAGATTCCGGTTGAAGTCCGAAACTGCCCGGTCGTTCATCCCGTACCTGCCGCGACAGACAGCCGGTGTCCCTGCGGTCGATGGCGACATCGCGCTTCGCAGGGCGCGGTCGAGCGAGGCTTACTCGTCAAAAAATCCCCAGTACCGGGGCGAGATAGTTGCCGAGAGCCTATATTTGAACGAGGAAGACGTTCCACGGTCAGGAGTCAGGGTGCGGCGCCTCCATCGCTTTGCACGAGGAAGCGATGACGAGGTATACTTCTGGATTGGCCGCGACCGGAATATCGCCGGTCCAACCAAAAAGCCGAAGCTGACCTTCGACGATTTCCTGCCGGTCACTGCCGATAAGTGAGCTAGATATGCACGCCGCGGGCCCGGAAGGGCGGCAATTCAAGCATCCCCGGACCCGTTCACTGCCCGATTAACCGAGTGATACCGCGTGGTTCGCCACTCGATGACGATAGTGTGTTGAGCGCCTTCGGTTGGTTTTGTTGAACTTCACCCCGTTCACCCCGGCGAAGGCGATCTGTTGCCACTGAGGAGTGGAAAGAATGTGGGGATCAAGCTGTTCGGATCGGCTTTGTCTCTAAGTATTGTTCAGAGGGCTGTGTCGCAAACTTTGGCCGCCATACAGAATCCTTCTTCGATGCCGAGGTGCACCCACCAAAGGAGACATTCGCCGCGCCAGCAAAGTCTGCACCTGCTTTCATTCTCCGTTATTGAGCAGTGACATGAAGCTTTCGGTCGGCAAGGACTGCACCCGACCTACGGTTGTCCACACCCATTTTCTGAAAGACTTGTTCGAGGTGTTTGTTCACGGTCCGGGCGCTTTGTGATAGGATTGCGCTGATGTCGCGGTTGGTCTTGCCTAGGGTCAACCAGTACAGCACTTCGGCTTCGCGGATTGTCAGGTTGAATGCGCTGCGCAACACGTCTTCGTTGCTATCGGTCCGTTGCGGTACCAGCTTGACCAGCACTTCGCGCGCAGCAGAAAATCCGATGAACTGTACCGCCAGGGAATGCGTCAAGCAAGGGCTCACCGCCGAGACGGGTTGCTCGACGCAGTCGCGCAGCCACATTCTGAATTCTGTACTGTCCAGATCCAGACCGCTCTGCGTCACCATCTGCATCGCCTTGTCCGACCCCCAGAGCAGTGCTGCATCCGTGTCAAAGGCGAGCACCGACCGGTCAAAAGCATCTATGGCCTGTCGGGCGCTTTTCAGCAGCCGCGCGTTGATCACATGAGTGGTCAGGCGTGCGATCATCTCTTCGATCACCACCGGTTTGGGGCTTTGTCGCAAACTCTGGCGTCGGTCAAAGCTATCGCATTGGCAGGCCGCCGTTTTCCAGCGAGCTCTGCAAATTGACGGAATCCGCTTGTCGAAGCTCCCAGCTGGCCCTTGCGGATCATGTTGGCGGTCTCGATGCCTGCAAGTTTCGCTGCTGCTGAGACGAAGCTTTTGAAACCGAGCATAGGTCTCGTGAGCCGCTTGATGAACCGGTGGTCCTGCTCCACAATGTTGTTTAGGTATTTAGATCTGACAGTGTCGATCTTAGCCGGTATCCGCAATCGCTTGAAGATCTTGTTGACCTCTTTGATCCCGGCCGCGTTGCTCCTGCTTTTGTCAATTGTGATCCGTTTCGGGATGCCATTGTGAAACAGCGCATTGGCGAAGAATTTCTTTGCAGACTTTGTGTCTCGCTTCTCGGAAAGCATGAAATCAAGGGTTTGCCCGTTGCGATCTACGGCTCGGTACAGGTACACCCATTCACCACGAACTTTGATATAGGTCTCATCTATACGCCAGGATTCAGCGGTATTGGCCTTCCGTTTCTGAGCTGCGCGAGCGGCCAAGGGTGAATACTTCACAACCCAGCGATTCAGCGTCGCATGATCAACCATCACCCCACGTTCTGCCATGATCTCTTCCAGGTCACGGTAGGAGACGCCGTACCGGACGTAGAAGTAGATCGCTAACAGGATCACCGATCGCGGGTAATGCGCACCTTTGAAGTCGATCATCGGACATTCCTAAACTCTGTCAAAGACCAGCCAGCCATTGGATCAAACCGCGCGAAGGTGCAACACGCCGACCAAAGTTTGGGACACAGCCAGATAGACTGCAACAGAACCCTGCGCGACGGGTTATGGCCCTTTCGCGCCTTTAGCTTCGTTCTCGATACTCAGCATGTAGCCTGTGCGATGGACTGTCGTGATTTCGGCCGGCAAGCCTTTGATATACCGCCGCAACCGGTTGATTAGCACATCAATAGTACGATCGCCCGGGCTCCACTCGCGGGCGCACACAAACTGAGATAATTCGTCCCGGGTTCGGACCTCTCCCGCGTTCAGCAGCAAAGTATGCAGAAGACGGGCTTCCGCCGGGGCCAAGATGGCCGCAGAACCGTCAGCCTCAAGCCGGCGGCTGCGCGGATCGAAAGTCATCCCCGCTGTTTCAAAACGTTCATGACCCGGACTGGAGCTCATGTTGGCTGTTGCGCCAAGTAATTGCCGTATCCGGCTGCAGAGTTCCAGCGGGTTGAATGGCTTGGTGATGTATTCTTCGGCACCCAAACCAAGACCCAGGAGCTTGTCTCGCGTTTCATCCATCGCGCTGAGAATCATGACGGGGCAATCATTCGCCTGCTTGATGGTCTGCAGGAGCAAAAGCCCGTCACTGTCTGGCAACCTGCGGTCCAGTAGTACAAGGTCAAACTGTTCATTTGCTAGCTGATCTTCGGCATCACGGGCCGATGAAACGATGCAACATTCTGCGTCTGCTGTTCCGACAATATCGCGCAGCATGAGTTGGACGATGGGGTCGTCTTCAATGCATAACACCTTGCTTTTACAGGTATTCGATTGCCGCGCCGATAGAATTTCCGTCGTCATTCTGCCTCCCAGGCCGACTTCAGCCGACGCCAAGATGGAATCTGATCCAAATCCTTGTCCAGCGCAGGAAGAAAAGAGGTAAGGCTGGCTACGGCATCCGTGTTGTAAGCCTCCTCAAGCCTGCGCAGCAAGGGTTCCAGTTCCGTCAAGCCAAGAACCGCGCAGCTTCCGGCGTGACGGTGCGCCGCTAAGGCCAATGCCTCCCGTGACGTGCCCGAACCGGATCCGACCAGCATTTCGCGAAAATTCGACCAGCTTACTTCGAAAGCAGCGATCATGGCTGCGACCGTTTCCTGTGCCAACCCCTGCAGACCCTCGAACTCCTCTTGGGTTGTGGATAATGTCGCGTAGGCGCGGGATCGCGATCCGAAAATCGCTGACGCCAAAGTCATTTGACCGGCGGGCTTGGCAAGAACTTCGTCAAATTCGGCTTTCTGCCCGGCCAGCCCGTCCACGTTCGCCGTCAGCGCAAGAAAACGCGCCGCCGTTCCTGTCTGACGCTTAAGCTCTTTCACCAGAGAGGGGCCGTCGCCATCCGGCAACAAATAGTCGACGACAAACACATCGAACTCAGCATGCCCCGCCACTTCCAGCGCTTCGCGCACCGATGCTGCTCTGGTGACCACAAGACCGATGCGGTCCAGCTGTCTCGAAGTGACAAGGGCACCTATCGGGTCGTCATCTATTAGAAGACAGAACCGGACCTCTGGGCCCGTGTCGTCTGATTGCTTCGCAACATTCGGATCATCGGTCGAACGGCTCCGCGCCTGCATCAGCGGTATCTGAAACGAAACACATGTACCGTCGGGGCGGTTCTCATAGCTGATTTGACCCTTCATCGCCTCGACCAGGTATCGAGAGATCGCCAATCCCAGCCCTGAACCACCGTTTCCGGTATCCCGAGCGATGGCCTTTTGAAACGAGCTTTGCAAGGCGGCGGCAGCGGCGGGGGGAATACCCGGACCGTGATCCGTAACCTCGCAGTGCAACAGATTCCCACCAGTCTCGTCGATTGCGCATCGCAGCGCCACAATAACACCCTGTCCGTCATCGGCTTTTTGTGCGTTAGACACGAGATTGCTAAGAACCTGCTGTGTCATCCCCCAGTCAATGCGAACGGACTTTGGAACATTGGCGTCGATTTTCACCTCGAGTGGAGATTGCGTAACGTTCTGCCCAACTGTGGCTATATCTCGGAAAACTCGGATCTCCTCCTGCAGGTCGGTTTCCGTTGGCCGCGGCACTGGGGGTTCGTTCTCGAATTTGGAATAGTCCAGCACATTGCTGAGAGTCTGCAGCAGCGATTTGCCTGCCCCCTCTATGATGTCCAAATAAGTCGAGGCCCCGGTCCGGTCCGCTGTCCGCAACAATTCGGCAGCCCCGAGAACGCCGTGCAGCGGTGTGCGGATTTCATGGCTCATTGTCGCCAGAAAGCGCGACATTCCCTGTTCGGACTGGCGCGCCTGCTCGGCCTTTCGCTGCAAATCGGTAACGTCGTTCAACAGAACAACATGGCCAATTGCCGTATTCTCGACCGAGTCGTGCAGCGTCCGCATAAGAATGTCGAAACATCGCGACCCACCCAATGTGTCCAGCCAAACAGGCCCATCCGAAGACTGACCAAGTGCCATGACCTGATCGACAACAGATTGCAGTTTTTTCTTTTCACGGCGCATCGAGCGCAAATAGATGATCTCTCCGGCCTGGGCATCGCGCCCGAGAAACAGCTCGGCCGACGCCTGATTGGCGTTCACCAGACGACCGTCGCGATCCAATAGGAAAGCCGCGTTCTGCAAGCTCTCGAAAATCGCAAAATACCGGTCCTTTTCCAACGTGATCGCGCGCGACCGTTCCTGAAGCTCCCGCAGGCGCAGATTGTCGCTCTTGTCGTTCCAGTCTGCGCTTACACTCAGCTCAACCTCATCGAAATAATCCCTGACCCGATCCATCTCCTGGGCACTGACGCCGCCGGGCATTTGACTGAGTTCTAGGAGATAGAGGTTCCGGAAATGTTTGAACAAGCCCAGATACATCTGAAGCGTTATACCGAGGGCTCGATGCTGTCGCGCAATCATGCGCATGCGGGAAAATCGGGGATCCTGCGCATAGTTCAGTGTTGCTATGGGACCTGCTGGCAAGTCCGTAGACTGAGCAAGATATTGCGCCAGTGAATCCGTCACGCTGACAATAGCCTCGACCCAGGCGGCCCGGATCGTGGTGGTGAACGGCGCATAACCGTTTGATTTCGCAATCTCGATAGACTGATCCACCAACGGCTCAAGGCGCTGTGTCAGAAAATCCGTCAGCGCTGTGATCTGGCTGTTTCGCCCGAACCCGGGCGAGGTGGCTTGATCTGTGTCGGTTGTCATGTGCCGTCAATACTTTGGCCCGCCCTTCACGCAGGTCTTGGCATCAATAACAGCACTATTATTAGTCTCCGGGAACCCCCATGGACCGATGTTAACAACTCGTTTACATCTCTTAACAACTTCGCTGCCTTTGCGCGCCTGCCATTCGCTATCGTGAATGTCAGCAACGCGACCCATTGAAATGGGCGACCAGCCATAGGGAGGAAGACTATGCTGCGCATGAAGCGTCGTGAGTTTTTGCAGACATCATCACTTGCAGGGGCCGGAGTGCTGGCTGCAAATCAGGCATGGTCCCTGAACCGGCTGGAACCGATCGAGGACACTCTCGCCGATGAATACCCCTATCGTGACTGGGAAGACCTCTATCGGCGCGAATTCACCTGGGACAAGATCGGCAAGGCGGCGCATTGTATCAATTGCGTCGGCAACTGTGCCTTCGACGTCTACGTCAAGGACGGCATTGTCATCCGCGAGGAACAGCTGGCCAAGTACCCGCAAATCAATCCCAACGTGCCCGATGCCAACCCGCGGGGGTGCCAGAAGGGCTCGATCCATTCGGCCGCGATGTATGAAGGCGACCGCCTGCGGTATCCGATGAAACGTGTCGGAGAGCGCGGCGAGGGCAAATGGCAGCGCATGGAATGGGACGAGATCACCGAGGAAATTGCCGACAAGATCATCGACATCTTTGAAAACCACGGGCCGGGTCAGCTAATGACGCATACCGGGTCAGGGAACCTGTCCATGGTCAGGTTCGCAGCGCCCTACCGGTTCGCCTCACTGGTGGGCGGGGTGCAGTTGGACATTTTCACCGATGTAGGCGACCTGAACACCGGCGCACATCTAGCCTATGGCAACCCGCTTGAGAGCTTTACCTCGGATGCATGGTTTGATGCCGACTATATCTTGATGTCGCTGTTCAATCCGAACGCGACACGCATTCCTGACGCCCACTACCTGTGGGAGGCCAAATATAACGGCGCGCGGGTCGTGTCGGTGGCACCGGACTATAACCCATCCTCGATTCATGCCGATCTGTGGATGCCGATCAAGCAGGGGGCAGACCCGTTTCTGGCCATGTCGATGGTCAATGTGATCCTCGAAGAAGGGCTGTACAAGGCCGATTTCGTCAAGGAACAAACCGACCTTCCGGTGCTGGTGCGCACGGATAACGGCAAGCTGTTGCGCGAGGCCGATCTGGTCGATGGGGGCTCGAACCAGAACTTTTACCACTGGGATCTGAACAGCAACGCCGCCGTGATGCTGAAGGGCTCGATGGGGTCCGAGGAAAAGACCATCGCGCTTGAGGGCATCGACCCGGCGCTGGAAGGCACGTTCACGGTTGAAGGGATCGAGGTCACGACCGTTTTTGAAAACGTCCGGGCAGAGGCTGCGAAGTATACGCCTGAGGCGATGGTAGAAACCACCGGGATCGCCGCCGAAACCGTGCGTGGCGAGGCCCGTGCCATTGCCGCCGCCAAAAAGGCGATCCTGATGCTGGGGTTTAATGTCGGGCGCTATTCGAACGGCATCTTCACCGGCTGGTCGCAGGCGCTGGTGCTGGCCTTGACCGGACATGGCGGCAAGACCGGCGGCATGGACACTTCGTGGATCGACTGGAAACACGTGCCGTGGCTCAGCCTTGCGCTCTACGGGTTCGAGAAATTCCCGCGGCTGGAACCCGGCGGGCTGGGTGAATTTCAGCGCGGCCACATGATCGAACATGCACGCGAGTATTTCGACGCCGAAAAACTGAAGAAGCGCGTGGGCTTTAACGTCGACGAGATGGAAGAGATGATCAATGAAAGCATCTCGGAAGGCTGGATGCCCTATAGCGGCGACGTGAAAGGGCTGATCTCGATCGCGGATAACAAATTTCGCCGCAACAAGTTCGCCGACAAATACCGCGACCGCATTCTGCACGAGGTCGAAGAGCTGTTTGTCGATATCAACGTCCGGATGGACAGCACAGCGCAGTGGGCCGACTATCTGCTGCCCGCCGCGAGCCACTATGAGGCATGGGATCTGCGCTCGGTCGGGTTCCATCGGTTCATCAACGTTTTCTCGAGGCCCGTGGACCCGATCGGCGAGGCCAAGCCCGACTGGGAGATCATGGCCCTGCTTAGCCAGAAGATTCAGGAACGCGCCATCGCGCGGGGGATCACCGAAGGCTATCAGGACGGCGACGTCACCCGCGATCTGCACACGATCTACGATGACTACACGATGAACCAGACCCTGCTGACCGACTATGACGCCACCAAATGGCTGGTCGACAACAGCCCCGAAATGGGTGGCATATCCCTGGAAGAGGCTGCCGAGCAGGGCTTTATCGTGATGAATGCTGAGGGCGGAAACAACCAACCCATCCCGCCGGATGAGCCCTATAACCCCTTCGTCGCCCAAACTGTCGACAAGAAACCCTATGAGACGCTGACGGGTCGCGTGACGTTTTACTGCGACCACCCGACGTTCGAGAAGATGGGCGCGACCGTCCCGACGGCACGGCACCACGCGGGGGCCGAGGCGTCGAACTTCCCGCTGTCGTTCTATTCGCCGCACACCCGCTGGGGCATCCATTCAAACTGGCGCTCGAACAAGTTCATGATGCGCCTGCAACGGGGGGAGCCGAACATCTACATCAATCCCAAACTGGCCGCCGAAAAGGGTATCACCGACGGATCGAACGTGCGCATCTTCAACAGCGCAGGCGAGTTCTTTGCCCAGGCCAAGTTCTACCCCAGCCTACCCGACAAAACGATCATGATGGAGCATGGCTGGGAACCGCATCAGTACCAGCAGATGAAACCCATGAACAACACCATGGCCACGCTGATCCAGCCGCTCGAACTGGCGGGGGGCTGGGGGCATCTGGGGTTCAAGCTGTTCAAATGGAACGCAAACCAGCTTGCCCATGAAAGCGGCATTGACGTGGAGCCGGCATAAGCGCCGCGCAAGAGGGAGGATTAAGACATGGCTGTGAAACGTCAACTGTCCATGGTGCTGGACCTGAACAAATGCATTGGCTGCCACACTTGCACATCGGCCTGCAAGCTGCAGTGGACCAACCGCAATGGTCGCGAATATATGTATTGGAACAACGTCGAAACCATGCCCGGCACCGGCTATCCCAAGAACTATGCCGAGATGGGTGGCGGGTTTGACGCAGACGGCGCCCTGCGGCTGGGCACCGAACCCAGCGCCGAGGATTACGGGGTCCCTTGGGACTACAACTACGAAGAGGCGCTGATGACCGGCACCGACCCTTGGTTGCGCCCGAATGTGAAGCCGACCTGGGGCGCCAACTGGGACGAGGATGAGGGTGAGGGCGAATACCCCAACACTTACTACTTCTACCTACCAAGGCTCTGCAATCACTGCGACAACCCCGCCTGTCTGGCCGCCTGTTCGCGCAATGCGATCTACAAGCGCCAAGAGGACGGGATCGTTCTGATCGATCAGGAGCGTTGCCGCGGCTACCGCTATTGCGTGTCGGCCTGCCCCTATAAGAAGGTGTATTTCAACGAGGAAATCTCGAAATCCGAGAAGTGCATCTTTTGCTATCCGCGTATCGAAAAGGGCCTGCCCACGGCCTGCGCCAAACAATGTGTCGGCCGCATCCGCTGGATCGGGTACCGCGATGACGAAGAAGGCCCGATTTACACTCTGGTCGACAAATACAAGGTGGCGCTGCCGCTGCATCCCGAGATGGGAACAAAACCCAACGTGTTCTACGTTCCGCCGCTCTCGCCACCCAAGCTGGACGAAAACGGCGGCACCACCACCGAATCCCGCGTGCCGCTGGAGTATCTGGAAAGCCTGTTCGGCGATGGCGTGAGTGCTGCGCTGGACACCATAACCGCCGAACGTGCCAAAAAGGCCGAAGGCGGCGAGAGTGAGCTGATGGATACCCTGATCGGCTATCGCCACGCCGAAATGTTCAAGCTCAGCTGATGTCGGTCTCATTCTCATGTCCCCCGCCCAAAGGTGACAGCCCCGCACGGGCGCAGGCCAAGGAAACGATCTGGCGTCTGGCGGCTCTGGCCTTTGGGCATCCTTCGCGTGACCTGTATGCGGCCATCACTTCGGGCGAGTTTCAGGCGGCGTTCAGCGCGGCCTGGACGGATGTCACCGGTGCAGGCTGGCCGAAAATGCCGTCCTCACCCGACTACGACAGCTTCGAGGCGGGATATATCCGCGCCTTTTTGCACGGGGTCGGAGGCAAACCCACAGCTGCCCTTCTGGCCGGGGATCACGAACATATCCTTGCCGGGCTGACGCGGCCTGTTTTAATGCTGAACATCGCTGCGTTCTACCGTCATTTCGGGCTCCAGGCGGCAACCTCGGACGAGGGCCGCAACGACGAACCCGACCACATGGCAAGCATGTTCGAACTGATGTCGGTGCTCTGCCATCTTGAGGCGCGCGCGCTTCGCGAAGGCAAGGATGCCTCGGGCTATCGGCGGGCGCAACGGGACTTCCTGTGTCGCTATCTTGGCCCGACGCTGGACGCAGTGGCCGGGCTGCTGCGCCATCATACTGTGCCGCTGCTGGACCCCACGCTGATGCAGTTGGCCCAGGACCTGCACGGCTGGGCCGAGGCGCAAATTCACGAGCTTGAGGCCCGTGTTGGCCCGTTCCGCGACCCGGATGCACCCCGCGCCGACACCTCTCAGACCGCGACACCCGCCCAAGACCTATGGGGATAAGGAGATCAAAGATGTACAAAACGATCACATGCCTGACCGCCCTTGCACTGCTGTCCACCCCGCTGATCGCGGTCTCGGAAACGCTGGCGGATGCCAATGTCAAACTGCTCGAAGCGTATGACGGCGTCAAAGTCTCGACCATCCCCGATGGGATTTACCTGCGCCGCGTCAATGACCCCGATGACATCATCTGGGAGCGGTTGCCTGAATACCGCGTGTCGATGTCGCCCGCCCCAGCAGTGCATGAATCTGTCGAGCTGCGGGTCAACTACGAGGCCGAGCCCAGCTTTCTGTACATGACGCTGGCCCGCACGTCCGAGCGCTTCTATGTGCGCCTGCGCTGGGTCGATGACACCCCGAACGCGGCGACTGCGTTCGACAAGTTCCGCGATGGCGCGGCGGTGCAATTTGCCCTTGGCAGCGACGATACCTCATATGTCATGGGCGACGGACCGGACAGTGCGGTCAACATCTGGTACTGGCTTCCCGGTGGTAACACCGTCCAGAACCTTGCCGCCGGGGGGCCGGGCAGCACCACGGTGCTGGACGAGCAGCCGGTCAGCGGCGACAGCCAGTATATCAACAACGAAGGTGATCCGAACGAATGGACGGTCGTCATGTCGCGCCCGATCCAATCTGAGGGCGCGCATAACGCCTCTCTGACCCGCGACACAGTGCCGATAGCCTTTGCCGTTTGGCAGGGCGCCGACAAGGAACGCGATGGGCTGAAACGCGTATCGGACGGCTGGATTCTGCTTGATATGACGTCGGAGTAAGTCGTGGATTTCCTGACCCCGGAAGAAAAGGCAAGTGTGGTCAAAACCGATTGCGGTCTGGGCCACGCCTGCCAGTTCTGCCCGCGTGAGGCCGAGTGCACACTGGACAAGCCCCACCACAACAAGGTTTTGATCGAATACCGCCTGCAGCAGATCGACCAGATCATCGTGGTTCTGGCCAACAAGGGCGGCGTGGGCAAAAGCACCGTCAGCGCCAATCTTGCCGCCGGGCTGGCCCGCGACGGGTTCCGCGTAGGCGTGGCGGATGCGGATATTCACGGCCCTAATCAAAGCCGGTTCTTCGGCTTTGCCGGTGCCAAAATCCGCACCTCGCAATCCGGGCTGGAGACGCATGATTATCAGGGTGACGGGATCACGCATCCGGTACGGATTGGCTCGCTGGCGTTTATGCTTGAGGATGACACAACCCCGATTGTCTGGCGCGATGCCTATAAGCACGACTTTATTCACCACCTGATCGGCAGCTTCGACTGGGGCGCGCTGGATTTCCTGATCGTGGACATGCCGCCAGGAACAGGGAATGAACTTATAACCCTGTGCGACATACTTGAGGGCAGCAATACCTCGGCCGTGTTGGTGACCTCGCCGCAGGCGGTGGCGCAGATGGACAGCCTCAAGGCCGGACGGTTCTGCAATGAACGCGGACTACCGGTGGTGGGCGCAGTCGTGAATATGGCCGGTGTGCAATGTCCCCATTGCCGGGAAGAATTCCACCTGTTCCCCGATGCAGGTGTGACGCAGGCCTTGAGCACGCTCGGGATCGACAAGCTGGCCGAGATCCCCCTGTCACCCGAACTGGCTATGGGATCGGACAGCGGCGTGCCAGTTGTGGCCGACCAGCCCGACAGCGTGGTGGCGCAATCTTTCACCCCAGCAATCCGTGCGGTGGCGGCGCTTGGACAGCGCGACTTTCACCGTTCGGTCGCGGCATCTCTGCCCGATGTCTTTGCCGAGAACCTGCAGGACCAGGACCTGCAGAACGCGTTGGTGGCCCATGGCTTGAGCGCCGAACTGGCTGAGTTGATGGGCGCCGAGGCGGAACGCGTGAAACATGCCGGAGCCGAGAGGGACAACGGATAAATGGATGGATCACCTGAGATGATTTCCCGCCGGGGCCTGCTGCGCGGCAAGTTCGGGTCCCGACCGCGCGAGGCAAGGGGATGGTATGCTGTCGCAGGGCTGCCGACCGGGCCGGGCAACGTGTTCTGGGATGGTTGGGCCGACGACGACGGGTTGTTCGTCGTTGGCGATGATGGCGTCATAACTCATTTCGATGGTGAGGTGTGGGAACGGATGTCTAGCCCCGCTCCGGTGCCTGTTCATGCGCTTTGGGGCCGGGACCGGTCCGAGCTTTGGGCCGTAGGCTGGATGGGGTTGATCCTGCGTTTTGACGGTGCCGAATGGCACAAAATCCGCGGCTGCGTGGTGGATGCGGGTGGCAAATACCCCTCAACCCCAGAGAACACGCCGTTGTTTGGCATTTGCGGCTCAGACACTGGCCAGGCTTGGGTTGTCGGGGATCGGGGGACAATCCTGCATTTCGACGGGACAGATTGGGCCGCCGAAGTCTCCGGCACCCGGGCACATCTGCGCAGCGTCATCCGCCTGAACGACGGGCGGTTGTTGGCGGCAGGCGGGGACGGCACCGTATTGCTGCGTGACACCGAAGGGTGCTGGGCGCCCCTCCCATGCTCCGTCGCCTCGAATTTCACCGGGGCGTTTACACTGGAGGATGGCGGCGCGCTGCTCTGTGGCGGACGCTATTTTGTGGATGCAAATGGCTTTCGCGGTGATCTGGTCCGATGGGATGGCGAGACGTTTGAGAAGCTATTCACCGACCAGGAATTCAGCCGCTTTCGTGCGCTCGGACGCTCGGGTCAGGGCACGCTTGCCGTGGGCGATAGCGGACATATCCACCTGATCCGCGACACCCGCATCGACCGGGTTCAGAGTGGCACCGGACACGATCTGTTAGGCCTTGTCTCTCTTCCCTCGGGTGAGGCGATGGCCGTAGGTGATTTCGGCACCGTGCTTGTCGGCGACGATCAGGCGCTGACCTGTTTCGCTCCGGCTGTTCAAGCCGGGGCCGAGCCTTCAGTCTGGGCCGAAAAGACAAGCGGTACGGATCGGCAGTTATGGGGGATGTGGCACGACCCGACCCATGACCAGCTATATGCCTGCGGTGAGGAAGGCACAGTGCTGGTGCAGGATCGCGGCAAGTGGGAGGCCCTGCCCCCTGTCGGCGACCTTGGCATCCACGACCTGACCTGCGCGTCCGATGGCGGGTTGCTGGCCGCCGGGCAGTTAGGTGAGATTCACCAATTCGACGGCACCCAATGGCGCGAGCATTTCGACCTGCACATGGATGTCACCCTTCTGTCACTTTGGTCGGACGGTGCAGGCCAGATTTTCGCCGCTGGTGACGAGGGTCTGGTACTGCATTGGAACGAAACAGATTGGCAGCGTATGCCGTCCGGCACCAAAAGCGCACTATACGGGCTTTGGGGAATGGACGCCGAACATTTGCTGGCCGTGGGTGATTTCGGTCAGGTCATGCGCTGGAATGGCCAGCGCTGGGATGAGTTCAGCGCCGGAACCGAGCATTTCCTGTTTGACGTCTGGGGCCGCTCGCTGAGCGATATCTTTGTCGTTGGCCTGTCGGGCACGATCGGGCATTTCGACGGCACCCGCTGGACGATCACGCCGGTGCGCGCCCGAAGCGATCTGCTGGCAGTCACTGGAACCAACCAGGATGCGATGGCCGTGGGCGCTGCCGGGGCAGCGGCCCGGTTCGACGGTCAACGCTGGCATCTGGACGCCACAGGGACCACAGCCGGACTGCGCGCAGTCGCAGTGGACGCGCAAGGTCACTACTTTGCCTGCGGAGATGGCGGCACGATCCTGTCCCGCACCCCGGAAAGTTAGGGTCAGGATGCATCGATTTTCGATGCGCTGCATGATTCACGGCTTGGAAAACGCAGCGGTGACATGAGCGACCTTTTCTGGCTGACCGACGAGCAGATGGCAAAGCTTTCCCCTTTCTTCCCGATATCGCACGGCAGGCCACGGGTCGATGACAGAAGGGTGCTGAGTGGGATTATTTTCATCAAACGCAATGGATTGCGATGACGAGACGCGCCTGAAGCCTATGGACCTCCCAAGGCACTCTACAGTCGGTGGAAACGTTGGAGCGAGAAAGGCCTCTTCGCCCAGATGATGGTTTGCCTGGCTGCCAAACACGGCGAGAAAAACACCGTGATGATCCACCCAACCTACCCTCTAGCAGTTAAAGGGATTGCTCCAATGCGTGGAAACTAAGAACTGAAACACCTTCTTTGGTGCTGATAAGCTGCCGTAAGCCCGCTCAAAGTTATTTCTGAGACCTCCGTGACCCTCCCACTGGCGCCCATGAAACCCAAAGCAGTCAGATAAAGCTCACACAGCGTTGACGCACCAATCAAAGTCACCGTTTGATCCGTCCAATACTGTCTTACTGACATCAATTCCTGACCGATCAGTAGACCTGAAAGAGTGGCACGGGCTTGCGCGCTAGTTTGCTTTCCAACCAGCATACCCGCACGAATTGCGAAAAGGCGGCGCGGCAAAGCGGCAGGGTCGTCTGCTGCCAAGCGGATTGCCGCCTCAAAGGCGCTATCACTCCACCCATGATTAACCATCGAGTGTGACAAGACGGAAGCTCTGGAAAAGAACGCGAATTGTTCGCCGGTCATACACGTTTCGAATTCGATAATGGCTCCATCTGCGACTCGGACCCATTTCGTGTGTGTTCCTGGCAAGCAAACGATGCCGCGAAAATCGGGAACAAGATGAAGCAACCCAGCAATCTGAGTTTCTTCACCGCGCATCACATTGGCTGGTGATTGCTGCTTAACACCCGGCAATATGCGCACCTCTCGCGATGCGTCACTTACCCTGATGGCACCCGCCCCTAGCTTATCGAGACGTGTTGGTGCCGTTAGGTATGGGGCCTCACACCAACCTTGTGCGGCCCCAGCCATGCCGCAGATAATGGCTGGAACGTCCTGACCTATGCCCAATTCATTCAAGTTTTCTTCAAGTACGCGACCAAAATCACTGGGTTCAAGATTTGACATGCCAAATGGGCCATCGGTCTCGGCAAGAGTCTTTCCACAAGCATCCAACACCCATAGACGAAAGCCAGAGGTTCCCCAGTCAACTGCAATGAAGGAAGGGTGAGACATAGCGGGATTCAACTGAAGATATCGTATTGGCGGATGAAGTTCCGGTCCGGCTCCACCCCCAGGCCGGGCCCATTTGGAATTTCTACAAAACCACCCGTCGATGCGACTTGGGATTGAATGTTTAGTGAATTCACAAGCAGCTCATCTCGGAACTTATTGTCGGTCGTATCAAACTCGAGCATCGGTTCCCACGGGAACAACCCGCCTGGCAGGGGCGGCATTGCTGCGAGCAGGTGCATATTGGCGGCCACAGCGACGGCTGAACCCCATACGTGATTTACAACCGGAGTGAAATGTGCGTGGCACAAGGCCAAAACGCGCAGATATTCTGTGATACCTCCGAGTGCGCAGACCTCAGGCTGCGCGATATCTAAACCCCGGCTTTCCAACAAGGCGCGCCAGCCCCATCGGTTGAATTCAGCCTCGCCTCCCGAGATGTTGACGTTCAAACCAGCGCGCAGCTCTCGATATCCATCAAGATCTTCCGGGGCGACGGGTTCTTCAAACCAGTATGGGGCGAACTCTTCCATCGCGCGACCGACGTAAAATGCGTCATGCGTCGTGTAGCCGTGGTTCGCATCGACCATAAAGCGATAGTCATCGCCGATGCCCTTACGCACTGCTTCGATCAGACGTACGTCATCCTTTGGGCCAAGCCCCACTTTCATTTTCGTCGCGCTGAATCCCATTTCCTTGATTGAAGCGGCTTCGTCCGTGAAGCGGGCGACCAGACTGTCCGTACCCTCAGGACGGAGCATCATGCCGTAGCCGTAGACCTGAATGCGGTCGCGATGGGTACCCCCGATGAGTTTATGCAGAGGTAAGCCTGCGATTTTGCCTGCGATATCCCACAGTGCGATGTCGACGCCAGAAAGTGACTGTAAAGGCATTCCCTTCTGGCCATGGTCGCGCATCAGGTTGTAAACTTTGTGCCAGATCACATCCCGGTCTAGTGGGTCCATACCTAGAACCATTGGCTGGATCACCTGCTCGACGATCCCTTTGTTGGCCACAGCGATATTACCCGCACCAAAACACTCGCCCCAGCCTGTGACGCCTTCGTCAGTCTCCACCTCGACAAGATGGGCTGTGCGCTTATGGTAATACTGCTGAGAATAGCCTAGCGGCTCGGGCAAATCGTAGCTGAGAACATGGCTGGAGACACGGGTGATCTTCATGGGTTCAACCCTCCAAATCCGGTGTTATCGAGGGCGCGCGTGATCCGCTTTTTTACAAGATAATCGTGTAGCGCGAGGCTCGAGCAATCATGCCCGATCCCCGACTGACCGATCCCGCCATGCGGCAGGTCGATATCGTACTTCACCCCGTTGATTTGAATTTCGCCATAGCGCAGATGCGCGGCGTAATGTTCGGCCCGCCCCAGATCGCGCGTGAACAAATAGGCCGTCAGCCCACCTTCTTCGCAGTCATTGGCCATTTCTAAAAGCCCGGTTTCATCCGTGAACGGGATTAGGCTGACGATGGGGCCAAAGGTTTCCTGTCGATAGACTTCCATCGTCTCGGTCACGTTGTCCAAAACGGTAGGAGCGATGTAGTAGCCCTTGTTCAGGTGCGGGGGTCTGTCCCCCCCCGCAAGCAGGGTCGCGCCGTCCGCGATTGCATCGTCAATCAAACCCTTGATGCGCGCCCATGCGCGGCCATCAATGACGGGCCCCGTTGTGATGTCGGCAGTTTTGTCAAACCCAACGGTCGCCGTATTTGCCCTAGCCACCACTTTTTCGGTGAACGCCTCACGAACCGCGTCGGCCACAAATACACGGTTAGGCGAGACGCAAATCTGGCCGGCATTGGTAAACTTTACCCCGGTCACTATGTCTGCGGCCAAGTCGAGGTCGGCGTCTTCAAACACAACAACCGGAGCGTTGCCGCCCAGCTCCATCGAATAGCGTTTGATCGATGTGGCACCGGTGCGCATGATGTGCTGCCCGGTCCGGGTCGAGCCGATCAGGGTCACGACTTGTGGGATGGTCGAGGCGGTCAGAGCATCAGCGACGTCATACCCGTCCGTACAGAGAATTTGCACCACTCCTTTCGGCAGGTCGATTTTATCGCAAAGCGCGCCCACTGCATAAGCCGAAATTGGCGTCGCCTCGGACGGGCGAATGATGATCGGGCACCCGGCCGCCATGGCCGGGCCAATTTTGAACGCCAGATTCAACAAAGGGAAATTCCACGCAAGGTAGGCCACTGCAACCCCGGTGGGCTCATAGACCATGCGATGTGAATGGGTGCCAGCCCGGTCGCTTAGGCCATAATCCTGAACGCGGGCAATTTCCTCGGCATAGAAATCCAGAGAAACGACTAGCCTGTCCCAATCCTCATGCGTTTGGGCCCAAGGCTTGCCCATTTCCTGATGCACGCAGTCGCGCAGAAACTCTTCATGGGCAATCACTTCATCGCGCAGCCGTCGCATCCACGTTTGCCTGTCCGCAATCGATGTCGCAGCCCAACTGGGAAACGCAGACTTCGCGGCCCGTAGCGCGCGCTCGACATCAGCGAAGCCGGCCGTGGTGACGGTGGCGATGTGATTTTCAGTGGCGGGATTGATGACCTCTTTGCGTCCGCTGCCATCTGTCAGCGCCCCATCAAGGTAGATTTGCGTTGGAAACTCCATGGCCACCTCAATCAAACAGCGTTGCGATGTTGGTTTTGATCCGGTCCCCGATAAAGAGCGCCAGCGCCTGTATCGTGGAGGTCGGGTTCACTGCCCCCGCCGTCACGAAAATCGAACCATCCACGATAAAGAGGTTCTTTACGTCGTGGCTGCGCCCCCATCCGTTCACAACAGATGCCCCGGGATCATTGCCCATCCGGCAGGTGCCCATCTGGTGCCACCCTGCCCGCCACCAGACCTTGTCGCCCTTGGGCAGAATACGCCTGGCCCCGGCGGCCAACAGAACTTCTTGGGCGCGGGCCTCGCCATGTTTCAGCATCGCCTGAGTGTTTTCACCCAGGCGATAGGTGATCTTGGGGGCCGGGATGCCATCGCTATCGGTCAGATCTGGGTCGAGGGTCACACAGTTATGTTCTTCCGGCAGATCTTCCGTCACCACGGTCAGACCAGCGAGATAGGGGTAGACATTGTCCATAATCTCTCGGTGTTCAGCCCCCCATGGAATGGGATTGTCGATCCCATACCCGCCAAGCGCATAGGTCATCGGTGTGGTTGAACGCCCCGAATGCAAGCCGTAGCCGCGTACAAACTCACGGTCAGGGTCGCTTTCGTAGAACTCCTGAGAGAGGATCGAACAGGCCATCGGCCCCTCGTGCCCTTTCATTGGCTCATCAAACACGCCCGCAACGCCGGTAAGCGGATGGAACATCAGGTTCTTCCCGACCTTACCGGATCGGTTCGCCAAGCCCTCGGGAAACAGCTTGGACTTTGAATTCAGCAGCAAGCGCGGTGTTCCCACCCCGTTGCAGGCCACGATGACCAGTTCCGCCTTCTGCTCATACACCTGCCCATCGGCCGCATGATAGAGCACTCCGGTCGCGAACCCGCTGGCCTCGTCCACCAATATCTCACGGACACGCGCTTTGGTGCGAAGTTCAACACCTGCATTTTCGAGCATCGGCCAATAGGTGAAATTGGTTCCGCCCTTGGCGCCGGCCGCACAACCCAAATCGCAAGTCCCGGCATTCACGCATTTCTGGCGGCCATCGTCGTTTTCGCTCAGGATCGCGACATCAGACGGCCACCAATGCCAGCCTTTTTCATTGAACCCGCGCGCCAGAGTTTGCCCGAGCTTGCCCATCGGAATGGGTGGATGCGGCGGTGTATAGTCGGGATAGGCCGGATTACCTCCCAAGCCGGAGACGCCCGTGTTGCGGTCGTTCATGTCATAGAACCGCGCTAAGTCGTGATAATCGACCGGCCAATCCTCACCCACGCCATCCAGCGATCTGGTTCGAAAATCCGACGGGCGCATCCGCGGCCAGTGGCCCAGGAAGTTGATTGTTGACCCGCCCACGCCATTCCAGTTGACCGGCGTGATGCAGCTATCCTCCGCGTTGATCGGGTAGTCCTGCGGAAGACCTCGTACGTTCGGGTCGCAAGAAAACTCGGCGTACCGAGCGAGTTCATAATCCTCGCGGCGCGATGGGAAGTCTTTGTCCAGCAGATGGTCACCCTGTTCCAGGCACAGAATGCGCATCCGTGTTTCCAACAGAGACCAGGCAATCGCAGCGCCTGATGCCCCCGCACCAATGATCAGAACGTCAACGGGTTCGAGTTTCATGCCTGACCTCCGGTAGGATCGCGAAACACTGGCCCACGAGCGCGCACAGGCGCGGTCAATTCATTCAAAAGCGCGGGCGGATCACTGGCGACCTCGTACCCGGCTGGATGCACAGGATGCGATCCTACACCGACCTTGGCGCGCATATCCGGGCGACTGTAATAACCTTTGTAGGTTTCCGTGAGCAGCAAACTGAACGCCTCGGGCAATTCGGATTCCAGCTGGCGGACGGTATGGGGAGTAATACCGCCCGCCAGTTCGCCGGCGCGGGCTATTAAGGTTACAAGCGCGCTGTTGAGAGCGGGATTGCGCGCAGCCGCCTCTGTGACGAATGCCGCCACACCCAGTTCTCCCGCCGCCGGGATGTCTCGGTCGCGATTTGCGGGAATGAGGACATCAAGGATCGCATCGAGCGCCAACTGTGGATTGATGGTTTTATGCGCTGACATAGCCGCCTCCTACCTTCCGCTTCCATTGCTCGGACGCGACAAGGCATCAATCGCAACGGCCAAAAGCAGGATTGCACCGGACACCATCAGCTTGTCCGCCGCGCTTGCCCCGGTCAGGTCCAGCCCGTTTCCGAGCGATCCGATGACCAGGGCGCCAAGGATTGCATTCCAAACTGACCCGCGACCGCCAAAGAGAGAAGTGCCGCCGATTACTGCCGCCCCGATCGCCTCAAGCAGCAAGGAGCCACCGGCGAAGGCCGTATACGATACCGACCCATAGCGGGACGCTCCGAAAATTCCGCCAATAGCGGCCATAAGGCCAACAATTGCGAAGGCCGAGACCCGAATACGTTTGACCTTCATCCCCACGCGCCGCGCGCTTTCAGCATTCCCGCCAACAGCAAACAGGGATCGACCATACGGTGTGCTGGTTGTGATCCACCCCAAGAGTGCAGTGATCGCAACAAGCAGCACCAGCAACAACGGCAGGGACCGATAGGCGTTAAGCGTCAGTACCACAGCCACGACAATGACGGTGAAGGCGATCACTTGACCCCACAAGGCGAGAGCACTGTCCAGTTCCAGACCCAGCGCCTTGCGCCGGGCTTGCTTGCGCAGATTGGCATAGGCAAAAAGACCTACAACGGCCAATCCCAGCACGATTCCCCAAAGGTCCGGGATCAAAACCCGGGCTATTCCGCGCACAAACGGGTCGCCGACATTCAGGTTTCCTGTCGGCAGGATCTTCTGCATCAGGCCCTGATATCCAAGAAGCCCAGCTAGCGTGACAACAAATGAGGGGATGCCGACATAGGCAACAAGCAAACCTTGCGCTGCGCCCATAATGATGCCAACGAAAATCACAATGATGCAGGCTGGCCAACCGGGCACGCCGCTAAGCACCAGCACGCCCAGAAGCGCAGCGCAAACACCTGCGGTTGCGGCTGCGGACAGGTCGATGTCCCCCAGCAGCAATACGATTGTTATCCCAACCGCCAACGTGGCAATCACCGCAGATTGCATAAACAGGTTGTAGATATTGCGCGGGCTTAGAAAGATCGCGCGAAAACTGTCTGCTTGCCCGCTTATCAAATCAATGAAAGGCAGGACGAGCCCAAAATACCCCCAGATTGCTGCCAGCGCGAGGAGGACTGGAACAAAGGTCCCGAACTGCGTCTCGCGTAGGGCGCTGAACCGGTCAAGAAACGTCAATTTGGCATCAGGCTGCATTGCCGTTCTCCGTGTCCAGGCCGCGTGTCATGGCGACGACAATTTCATCCGGATTCGTTTCGGATGTGGTGTATGTGGCGACATTGGTACCGTGGCGCAGGACGGTGATCCGGTCCGAGACCTCAAAAATGTCGCGCATGTTGTGCGAGATGTAGACGACCGCGTGGTTCGTCTCGCGCAGGCGCTTGACGACCTCCAGCACTTGACGGGTCTGCGCCACGCCCAGTGCGGCTGTGGGTTCATCCAACATGACCACCGTGCTTTCGGCGCCCACGGCGCGCGCAATGGCAATGGCCTGACGTTGACCGCCTGATAGGCCGCCCACCTTGGCCCGGACCGACTGAAGGGTGCGGACTTCAAGCCTGTCGATGGCCTTCTTGGCCTTCACTTCCATTTCCAAGTCATCGAGCGGACGCAGAAGACGCGGCAGGAAACTCCAGCCGGGTTTAACGGGTTCAGATCCCAGGGAAAGGTTGGCCGAAACATCCAGATTTTCGCACAAAGCAAGGTCCTGATAGACGATCTGAATACCCAGCTCACTCGCATCATTGGGCGATGTCACTTCGGCCGGCTTGCCGTCGAGAAAAAACGCACCGTCATCGGCAAGATGCGCGCCGGCAAGTACTTTCATCAGCGTGGACTTGCCCGCGCCATTGTCACCAACAAGAGCCATCACCTCGCCGCGTGCGACCTCGAAGTCGACACCGCGCAGGGCGTGCACGCCACCAAATCGTTTGTGGATTCCACGCACAGCAAGGTGCGCTGGTGGGGCAGCTTGCCCCACCACTTTGTTTTCAGACGTCATAACCTGACCTTGTTACTTGCAGAAGTCGGTTGAGGCAGCTTCGCCCTGACAAACCATGTCCTTGGTGATCGAAGCATCGTTTTCGATCACATAGGCAACACCTTCTGCACCGATGGCCGAGTAAGAACCAACAGGCACATAGGCCACTTCCGCGCCGACACCATTGGTGACGGTTTGCGGTGCAAGGTCCGAGAAGTCCTCACCGCTAACCAGCCGAACCGTGACCTTAGCCGCAGCGGCAGCCATGTCTTCCAACGGACGCCAGCCACATTGGGTCTGTTTGCCCAGCAGCATCAGCTGTTGCGCCTGCACCGTGCAGTCCAGCCCCGAGACCGGGACCGTTCCGGCCATGCCCTGCTCTTCCATCGCGGCGATGGCGGCACCAGCATTGCCATCATTGGAAGACACGACACCCTGAACATTGTTGTCCAGCTGAGTCAGCGCCTGATCCATCGAGCGGCGCGCAATGGCGGGATCCCAGCCCTGTGTCCAGTTTTCATAGCCCATGACCCGTGCGCCGCTTTCAAACAGCGGCGTCAACGCGCGCAGTTGACCGTTATGGATAACGGCAGCATTCGGGTCGGTTGGCGAGCCTTTGAGCATTACAAGAGTATCGCCATCCTTGGTGTTCTCGATCACGTGGGTCGCCTGATCGAACCCCATGCCTTCCAGATCGGCCTGCACCCAGAACGTGGTGTTAGGCGAGTTGATCATCCGGTCATAGGCGATTGTTGGGATGCCTTCTTCGGCAGCCGTATCCGCAATGATAGCCGAGCTTTCCCCATCGATGGGAATGACTACAAGAACCTTTGCGCCTTGAGTCAGCGCCTGTTCCGCCTGACGCTGCTGCGTTGCGGTATCATTATTGGCATTGAACACCTCAACTTTCACGTCGGGTGCAATCTCACCCATAGTGCGCACAAACGCGGCCGCGTCCTGCTGTTCCCAGCGCGGATTCACATTTTCTGGCAGTAACAGGGCGACCATGTCTTCCGCCGATGCCGTTCCGGCCGCCACTAACGCAGACGTCGCGACAGATCCAGCCAGTAGGCCTTTCGAAAGCTTTGAAAACATCATATCCTCCTCGTCGATGTTTCTGGCGCATTGCGCCGGATTATCTGGTGGAGTTCTCCCGACAATTCGGGCCAACCTGACGACATGAGGCTGGGTTGAAGCATGTCTCGTGTCGTCACCACTAGCCCGGCCACCTTTCCGGGAAGTGGAATTTTCATCCCTTTTTATTCGCTTGCGCCACGTGTCGCGTTGAAATCTGGCAAAGCTCCTGAGAGGCGTTCATAGGTATCGGCCAAATGCTCGCGCATCGCGGATGAGGCCGCTTCACTGTCGTGAGCCTCTATCGCCTTCAACACTTGCCGGTGCAGTGGCAAAGATCGTTCGTTTTTGCGTGGATCGCTGTTTGTCACTTTGATTGAGCTCAGGAGAGCCGAAAAGATCACGCCCTCCAGAGCGATAAGAACTTCATTGTTTGCAGCGCGCAGGACGGAGCGGTGAAACAATGCGTCGGCGACCACGAAGTCCTGGATCGACGTCGCCTGCTCCATGTCGTGCTGTGCTTTGCGAATGTCTTCGATCTGTTCTGGCGTTGCCGTTTGAGCCGCCCAGCCGGCAGCATTGGGCTCCACCATTTGCCTGACATCCATCAACTGGCGCAGAAACTCGGGCTTCGGCTCGATGCCTTGATGCCAGGCCAGCACATCATCATCCAGAAGGTTCCAGCTTGCGCGCCGCCGAACCCGTGTTCCGCTGCCGCGACGCACCTCCAGCAGCCCCTTGCCAACCAACAGCTTGATCGCCTCACGGACAACAGACTTGCTGACCCCGAAACGGGTACACAGCTTGTTTTCGTCATCGATCAAACTGCCTTCAGGAAAATGCCCGGCAACAATGCGTCGTCCAAGTTCCCGACACACTTGCGTTGCAAGACCGGGCGCCACGCCCGCGGAATCTTTCAGATCGTAGTACAGAAGTTCACTCATGAGGTGATAGTAAACATCTGATGTTTTCTTTGTCCAGATGTTTTATTCCAGACGGGGATCCTGCGTGCAGAAGTTGATTGGTCTGTTGGGTTGGGTCGCGCTTTCCGCTTGGCAGTTATTCTCTTCGCCCACGGGATCTGTCGCAAAGTTTGAAAACTGGTCATCTCGACCAGCTGCTCCGATCAAACCGGAGCAGCTGCCGATGGGAATCTCGCCCAATTCGATAAGTTCCAGCATTCGTTTCGGAACCAGGGAGAAACTTTGCGACAGATCCAAGAAATTCGGATCGAAAGCCGCTTAAATGCACTCATAGGTTTCGAATCCAGACCTTTTGATCAGTATCTTCACCAAATGCGGCAGTTATGGCCTCAACAGAAATATGAAACCGTCGTGACAAGGTCACCGCGTCGACCGGAACAAAGCTAGAAAGGTCCCGAACCTGGCGACCCCAATCAAAGGAAATGATCTCATAGGAGTGTATTGCATGGATCAGAATTGGGGCGGATTGGCCCCTTGCCTGATCACTTCAGACGACGCGCTCATACACCGCACGACCGAGGCCAGCCATGCGGTTGAGCGCATTTGATGCTATTTTCGCTTCGGCTATTTGATTGTCAAAATGACGCGTTTGCAGGCGATCGCCAATAGCTTGTTTCCATCTGCCGATCTGGGCTTCGACCCGTGATCTCTGGTTGTATCCCGTCATCGTTTGCCAGCTCATTCTGCCACTTTGAGCGATGACATCGATGTGGTGCTTGCGTTGTGCGTTCTTGCCGTGAACCGCGTTTTTCGGCGGAGGAATAATGATCTCAACCTCATGCCCGAACTTCTCGATCAGGCAGTCTGCCACGCCCTGGCCGTCATACGCACCATCCGCCAGAAACCGGCTCACATCGTCATCAATGTCAGTGAGCAAAGCTGGCAGTGCCGTTTCATCGCCCACATGTTCAGTGGTCGACTCCGTCGCGGCGATTTTGCCCGTTACCGGATCGAGGGGATCTGTCGCAAAGTTTGAAAACTGGTCATCTCGACCAGCTGCTCCGATCAAATCGGAGCAGCTGCCGATGGTAATCTCGCCCAATTCGATAAGTTCCAGCATTCGTTTCGGAACCAGGGAGAAACTTTGCGACAGATCCCCTTGATCGACAGGCAGAATTGGATCGCCGCATTCGAAAAGACCGGCGGTCGACCAGGCCGACCCTCATGCGCCGCCAACCAGGTCACATCCTTGTCCAGCCAGACAAGAAGAGACCCGCGCTTCTTAAGGGCAGCGTTGTAGTCAGACCAGTTCGTGACGCGGTAACGGGCGGATGATGGCTTACTCATCCAACCCGTCTAACCATGAGGCTTAACGTTGTGAATCCCTCGCACAAAGAGTTCTGCAACAACGCCGGTTTGAATCACGCAGCCGAGTTGACGGCAACCAATTTAGTGGGTCCAGAACCTAGCAGCCTCGGTTCCTGCATCTACCCCGTTAGCCGTTCGAATAGCCGCGCAACGGCTTCAGCACCGGGATCGACATGGCCGCGCAGTTGCTCGGCATTAATGTATGATGCCCGTCCAGCCCGCGCGCGCAGCATCTTAGCGGTTTTGTCGGCCCCTGCGCGAGCCGCCTCGGCCGCATCCGGCAGGCCATTTTCCAGCTTTTCCAACGCGGGTTTTAGCGCATCAATCATAGTCCGGTCGCCCGGCTGTGCGCCGCCGATCTCTTGCATGCGGCTCAGGCCAACATGCAAGGAATCCCGCATTGTCTGGCCACTGGACGCCGCGTCGCCTGCAGCCGCAAAGAAGATGGCAAGCAAGACACCGGATGATCCACCCATGGTCTGGCTCAACTCTTGGCCGATGGCCCGGTAGAGTTGCGTATGATCTGCCAAAGGCAGACTGTCCATTGCGGCAATCAATGCGCGCGCCGCACCTGCCAGGGTCGAGCCGGTATCGCCATCCCCCGATTTAGCGTCCAATGCGTTCAGGTCCGCCTCGGCGGCGATCAGAATCTCGCAGCACCGGGTCAGGAACGACCGCGTTTCAGGGTGATCTGAGGCCAGTGGTTTGATTGGTTTCAAACCGTCCGGCAGGTCCAGAACAGGCACGTCGACCACTGCATTCACACCAGGCCATGCGCTCAGAGGCGTCGTGGCCTGGAGTGCCATCAGGTCCTCAGCCGGTGCAGGATAGACCGAGATAGAAAATCCGCGCATTTCAAGCGATGTCATCATCGCGGCGGGGCCAACGATGTGACTGATCTGCGCAGCAATGGGCGCATTGGCCAACTCATGCGCAAGGATCGACATTTCCAGAACCGACGCACCTCCCAGATTGTTCAGAAGCGCCACATAGCGCTGATCCGGCTTCATATTGGCGCTGAGCTTTTTAACCATCATCGCGATTGCGGTCTTGGCATCGGAATAATCGACCTGCTCGATGCCAGCTTCGCCATGAATGCCCAGTCCGAGCTCGGCCTTGCCGGTTGGAATACGGTCCTCTTTCGGGGCCCCCGGTACGGTACATGTATCGAGGGACATCCCGATCGAGGAGGTGCCCTCTATGACGCGCTCAGCCGCAGTGGTCACCGCATCTAGGTCAGCGCCATTCTCGGCCAAAGCTCCGGCGATCTTGTGCACGAACAGCGTGCCCGCCACGCCTCTTGCCTGCGGTAAATCCGGTAGCGCAACGTCGTCGTCCACGATCACCATATTTACGTTCAGGCCAAAGGCCCGCGCACGCTCGGCGGCAAGGCCAAAGTTCAACCGGTCTCCGGTATAGTTCTTGACGATCAGCAAACATCCTGCCGGACCCGTGACCGCCAGAATTCCCGCCAGAACCGCATCAACCGAAGGCGATGCGAACACGTCGCCGCAAACGGCAGCCGTCAACATCCCCTCACCGACAAAACCGGCATGGGCCGGTTCGTGTCCCGATCCGCCGCCCGAGACCAGCGCGACCTTAGACTTGTCCCAATCGGTGCGCACCACCACGCGGATATGCGGGTAGCCGTCCAGCCGTGCCAGGCGCCCACCCGAGGTTGCGATCACGCCATTCACGGCTTCGCCGACAATGTCTTCTTTTTTGTTGATGAAATGGGTCATGTTGATCTCTTTCACTGAATCCGAGCGCCAGCGGCGTCAAAGAAAAACGGGTTGTTGGGGGCGATTTTGACGATGTCGCCTGACTTCAACGGGGTGTGGGTGTCCGTCACCGTGATCAGGTCATGGTCCCTGAACGACAGGTGCAGGCGGGTTTGATCACCCAGATGCTCGACCCGCGTGACAAGACTTTCCTGACCATCGCCCTGTCCGATCTGTTCCGGGCGTAGGCCAATGGATTTGGCACCCGACGGCGCGTGGCCAAAAATATCCGCAGGCAGAATATTGATCCGGGGCTGCCCCAATCGGCTGGCAGCATAGATGCTGACCGGATCCTCGTATATCTCGCGCGGAGTGCCGAACTGAACCAGTTTACCGTGATCCAGAACGCCCACATGGGTGGCCATGGTCATTGCTTCGATCTGGTCATGCGTCACATACAGCAGCGTTGCACCGCTGTCGGCCTGAATACTTTTCAGCTCGACCCGCAGATCGGCGCGCAGCTTGGCGTCCAGCGAGCTGAGCGGTTCGTCCATCAGATACACTTCGGGGTTGCGCACCAGAGCGCGCCCGATGGAAACGCGCTGCATCTCGCCACCGGACAGGGCGGTCGCCTTGTTTTCAAGCTTATGCGCAATCTGCAAGGTCTCGGCGACGCGCTGTACCTTGATCTTGATCTCATCCTCCGGCGTTTTCAGCAGCGGAGAGCGCAGCGGGAAGGCCAGGTTTTCGTACACGGTAAGGTGCGGGTACAGCGAGTATTGCTGGAACACCATCGCCACATTGCGTTGCGCCGGGGTCAGCCCGTTCAGGGATCGGCCATCCATCAGAACTTCGCCCTCATCGGGCTTGTCCAGACCGGACACCATGCGCAGCGTTGTTGTCTTCCCCGCGCCGGTCGGCCCCAGCAGAACCACAAAAGCCCCATCCGGGATGGTCATCGACACGTTGTCCAATGCGACCGTGTCGCCATAGGTTTTCGTCACATTGCGAAGCTCGACCTCAGCCATGGTTCAGAACCCCTTGATTTGCGGCAGAGAGCAACGCCCTGCCCTTTTCCATTTCAAAGACCGTGATCGTGCGTTCGTCAAAGCGCAATCCAGTGTTTTCACCAACTTCGGCACGGGTGCTGGACGGGATACGCGCCTTGATTTCGCCGTGTGGCGTGTTCAGTGTCACGATTTGCGTGGTGCCCAGATATTCTGTTGCGGTGACCTCTCCTCGGTAATCCGCACTATCGTCGAGGTGTACATGTTCAGGGCGCACACCCAGAACCAGGTCGCCGCGCGCACCGCCGAGTTGTTCGGGCACTTTGATTTCGCTTTCCGCCAGTTTGACCGCAGTTGTGCCCGTACCCACGATGCCATGGAAGTTCAGGAAGTTCATCGCGGGTGAGCCTATGAAACTGGCCACAAACATCGTGGCGGGCCAGTCATAGATATCCTGTGGGACGCCAAACTGTTCGACAACGCCGTGGTTCATGACCACGATCTTGTCACCCATCTGCATCGCCTCAAGCTGGTCATGGGTCACGTAAACCGTAGTGGCCCCCATCCGGTCATGCAGCGCGCGCAGTTCCTCGGACATATGCTCGCGGAACTCGGCATCCAGCGCCCCCAGCGGTTCATCCATGAAGAACGCCTTGGGATTGCGCACGATGGCACGGCCAAGCGCGACACGCTGGCGGTCGCCACCGGACAGGCCTCCTACAGGTTTCTTGAGAATGTCGGTGATCCCCAGAATCTGGGCAACCTCATCCACCTTCTCTTTCACCTGCGCCTTGGGCATACCCTGGCTCAGCAGCGGATAGCTGATGTTCTTACCCACATTCATATGCGGGTAGAGCGCGAACATCTGGAACACAAAGGCGATATCACGCTGGCTGGCGGGCTTCATGCCCACCTCTTCACCGTCGATATAGATCTCGCCGCTGGTGGGTAGCTCCAGCCCGGCCATCATGCGCAACGTCGTGGTCTTGCCACAGCCCGAGGGGCCAAGCAGCATGAAAAACTCGCCATCTTCGATGGTGAAACTCGACGACTGAACAGCCGTGAACGCCCCGAATTCCTTGCGCACACTTTCAATTCTGATCTGTGCCATGTGTTTATTCCGGGAAGTGGCTGACGATGATAAACATCACCGTGCCAATCAGCGTGACAATGAAGGAATAGGTGAACAGTGCCAGCACAAAGGGCTGCATCAGCATGATGACGCCCAACGCGATAAGGATCGAGGCCATCATTTCCCAAGGGCCACGGCGCAGCCGCAGCAGGCCATTGATGAAAGTAATCATTTGCGAACCGCTCCGAATGTGATGCCGCGCAGCAGATGCTTGCGCAGAAGGATGGTGAAGACCATGACAGGCACCAGGAAGATGGTTGCCCCGGCAGCCACGGCGGGCCAGTCCTTGCCGCCGACGCCGATGATGGTCGGGATAAAGGGCGGCGCGGTCTGGGCGGTACCCGAGGTCAGCAGAACTGCAAAGGCGTACTCGTTCCACGCAAAGATCAGACAGAAGATCGCGGTTGAGGCGATGCCAGTGGCCGCCTGCGGCAGCACAACTTTGTAAAACGCCTGAAAGCGTGTGTATCCGTCGATGAGCGCGGCCTCTTCATATTCCACCGGAATCTCGTCGATGAACCCTTTCAGCAACCAGACCGACAGCGACAGGTTGACTGCTGTATAAAGCAGGATCATGCCCAGATGGGTGTCGTTCAGCCCCAGTTGGCGGAACATCAGAAAGATCGGGATAGCAACCGCAATCGGCGGCATCATCCGCGTCGACAGGATGAAGAACAGCAAATCATTCTTGAGCGGCACCCGGAACCGGCTGAACGCATAAGCCGCAGCCGTCCCCAGCACCATGCACAGGAAGGTGGACCCAAACCCGATGAAGATCGAATTCATGAACCGCTCACCATAGCGAGACCGACCAGTGATCACCTGCCCCTGTTCGCGGACCATTTCATCATACCAGGTTTCTGGCGGCGGCAGCGCGTCCAGATCATCCTGATTCAGGCGGGTGCGCTGGGTGAACAGGTTGACATACCCTTCCAGCGTCGGCTCGAACACGACCTTGGGCGGGTAGGCGATGGAATCTGCAGGCGACTTGAAGCCGGTTGCGATGATCCACATCAGCGGCAGGATGGTGATGACCGCGTAAAGCACCACAGCCGTGCCCGCGAACCACTTCGTCCGGATGGACGGTTCTGTGACGGAAAAGCTCATCTTTCTTTTACCTTGTTCAGGGCTTTGACGTAGATCGACGCAAGGCCAAAGACGGTGACGAACAGGATGACCGCATAGGCCGAGGAATAGCCGGTGCGCCATTTCTCGAACGCTTCACGTTTCAGGTCGATCGAGGTCAATGTGGTTGTATTGCCCGGACCACCGCCAGTCAGCTGCACCACAAGGTCGAACATCTTGAAGTTCTCGATGCCGCGGAACAGCACGGCCAGCATCAGAAACGGCAGAGCCATCGGGATGGTGATCGTCCAGAACTGCCGCCATTTGCTGGCGCGGTCGCATTCCGCTGCCTCATAGATCGAATCTGGAATCGACCGCAACCCTGCCAGACAGATCAGCATCACAAACGGGGTCCACATCCATGTATCGACGATCACGATGGCCCAGGGGGCCAGTTGCACGTCGCCGATCATCGAAAAGCTGGATGGATCACCGCCGGTAAAGAACGTCACCACGTAGTTGAACAGGCCGATCTGCGGCTGATAGAGGAAGGTCCAGAAATTGCCGACGACCGCAGGGCTGAGCATCATGGGAAACACGATGATTGTGGTCCACATATCGTTGCCCTTGAATTTCATGTTCAGCAGATAAGCCAGCGCGAAACCGATCAGAACCTGCAGAACGATGGTCCAGATCAGGAAATGCGCGGTCGCCTGCATCGTCATCCACGTATCGCTGTCGGTCAGGATACGCTCGTAGTTGCGCAGACCGACAAAGTCGATGTCGCGGTTCGGGCGGTTAACCCTGTAGTTGGTAAAGCTCAGCCGGATAGTCCAGATCAGCGGAAAGATATTGACCGCCAGCAGCAGGAATATGGACGGCGCGACAAAGATCCAGGCAATGGCCCGATCTGACAGGCCGCGCACTTTTCGGGCCATGGGCTCGGGTGTCGCTTCGGCGATCTTATCCATCGGAGTGTGTATCATTTTTTGATCCCTCATCGACGGCCCTTGGGGTGGTACGTCGAAGTTGGCTGTGTGCTCCGGGCAGACAAGATGCCAGCCCGGAGTGGGAGGATCGGGCAGCCAATGCCGCCCGACGAAGCGATTGATCAGATCTTGCCTTCGTCTTCGAAGGTTTCGGTCCAGTCTCCCACCAGACCATCCAGCGCCTCTTGCGCCGTGCCATTTCCGGCGATGACATAATCATGCACACGTTGTTGCATGGCCAGAAGCAGTTCGGCATAGGCCGGTTCCGCCCAGAAATCCTTTACGATCGCCATCGAGTCCAAGAAGGTCTGCGCATAAGGCTGGCTGGTTGCAAACCCCGGGTCTTCAACCACTGCCTTCAGCGCCGAGTAGCCGCCCAGCTCCCACCAGCGCGCCTGAATCTCTGGCTGTGCGAACCACTTGATGTATTCCAGCGCGGCATCCTGCTTGTCCGAGTACGAGACGACGGAAATCCCCTGCCCGCCAAGCTGTGCAAACTGCCCGTTCGGGCCTGCGGGGTTGGGAAAATAGCCGGATTTTCCGCCGCCGACATTGGGGTCGGCCTCAACCCCCGGCCAGATGAAGGCAAAGTTCATCTGCAGCGCAACCTGCCCGGATTTGTAGGCATCGATGTTCTCGCCCATATACCAGTTCGAAGACCCCGGAGGCGTGGCCGTGTCATAGAGGTCCTTGTAAAACTCCAGACCAGCAACAGCATCCTCGGAATTGACGAATCCATCAAGCTCATAGGGGCTGTCGGGGTTGCCGTATTCGAAACCGTAGTTGTACAAGGCGTTGGTGACGCCCATAGTAATGCCCTCAGACCCGCGTTCAGTATAGATCGCAGCGCCGTAAACCGTTGTGCCGTCGATATCGCGCCCCTGGAAAAACTGAGCAACGTCTTTCAACTCGCCCAGTGAATTGGGCACATCCAGATCGCGGCCGTATTTTTCTTTGAACTCGGCCTGCAGTTCCGGGCGTTCAAACCAGTCCTTGCGATAGGTCCAGCCCACGACGTCGCCAAAAGCGGGCAGAGCCCAGTAGTTCGGCGTGTTCTTGGGCCATTCGGCATATCCCGTCACGGTCGCCGGAATGAAGTCATCCATCGTGATACCTTCGGCCTCGAAGAAATCATTTAGTTTAACATAGTGCCCGTTCTCGGCACCACCGCCGATCCACTGGCTGTCCCCGATCATCAGATCGCAGAGCTTGCCGCCCGAGTTCAGTTCGTTCAGCATCCGGTCGGCGAAGTTGGGCCATGGCACGAATTCGAAATTCATGGTGTGGCCGGATTTTTCCTCGAAGTCCTTGCTGAGTTCGATCAGAGCATTCGCCGGATCCCATGACGCCCAGCACAGGGTCAGGTCTTCGGCCTTGGCGGCCCCGGTTGCGCCAATCAAGGCGGCTGTGGCCACGGTAAATTTCAGCTTCGCATTCATCTGGTAACTCCTCCCATCTGATTTGCGCCGGTTTTGTGAACGGCGACTCGTTGATGGAAGCTTTGATAGCTGAGGTACGTACCTCAGATCAACCATTTTCTGATGCACGTGCCTCAAAAGGCTTGCATGTCGCAGAAAGTTGGGCAAATAGTCCTTGAAACTCAAACCGAAGGCGGTTGGATGCGCCCAACAACCAAAGACCTCGCAAAAGCCGCCGGCGTTAGCCTTGCGACGGTTGATCGCGTCCTCAACAAACGTCCCGGTGTACGCAAGAAAACTGTAGAAGCCGTCAAAAAAGCGATTGAGGAAATCGGGTTCGTTCGGAATCTGTCTGCGGCCAATCTGGCCAAAAGCAGGCAATACAGGTTTCGGTTTCTGCTGCCCCGGCGGGGCGACTTATTCATAGCCGAGTTGCGCGATCGTATCTTTGAAACAAACATCGGTCTCGCAGCCGAAGGGATGGAGATCACCCATCAGGAAATCTCCCAGGTTGACCCTCATCTGATCGCCCAAACCCTGTTGAAGATTAGGCGGGACGAGGTTGATGGAATTGCTTTGATGGCGCCCGAATCCCCGCAGGTGCGGGACGCCGCAATTCGGCTTCAGGAGAAGGGCGTGCACGTTGTCCATCTGATTTCGGGCCAGCAAAAGCTGTCTGACATGGATTTCGTTGGCATCGACAACCACGCAGCCGGCGCAACCGCTGCACGGCTGATCGGGCGGTTTGTCTGTGGTCTACAGGGAAAAGTCATGGTGGTTTCGGAAACCATGAATGCGCGCGACAGTCTGGAACGGCGCCGCGGCTTTGATCAGGTCCTAACCCGGGATTATCCCAATCTGACCGCCCTGCCCTCGTTGGAGACCCATGGAGACGAAGCGCGTGCGTATGAGATTATTTCCAATATGATCAACAACAGCCCCGATATCGTTGCCGCCTATGTCATGAGTTCCGAGGCGCGATTGCCATTGAACGCGGTGGCCAGACAAACCGACCCCCAAACGTTGACAGTAATCGCGCATGAACTAACGGACCGAACGCGCAAGGCATTGGTGTCCGGCGAGGTCGATGCCGTAATCGCCCAGGATTCCGGACATCTGGTGCGCAGCTCGGTTCGCCTGCTGCGCGCCCGGTGCGACAAGCGAGAGATCATGAGGTCACAGGAACAGATTCGCATCGAGATTCTGATCCAGGAAAACTTGCTCCCGGCTCAATGTGCCTTAAGGTCCAACGATCACGGTTCTGTCGCAAATTCTTTTGATGACTGAGGAGATGGCTTGGCTTTGTCGCAAAATCTGGCGTTGATCATAGCTATCGCTCTGATTGGGCAGAATTATCCAGCGAGCTCTGCAAATTGACGGAATCCGCTTGTCGAAGGTCCAAGTTGGCCCTTTCGTATCATGTTTGTGGTCTCGATCCCCGCAAGTGCCGCTGCAGCTGACGCGAAGCTTTTGAAGCCGAGCATCGGCCTCGTGAGCCTCTTTATGAAGCGATGATCCTGCTCGATTATGTTGTTGAGGTATTTTGATCTGACAGTGTCGATTTTGACTGGTATCTGCAGCCTCTTGAAGATCTTGTTGGCCTCTTTGATCCCGGCCGCGTTGCTCCTGCTTTTGTCGATCGTGATCCGTTTCGGGATGCCATTGTTGCACAATACATTGGCGAAGAATTTCTTCGCAGACTTTGTGTCTCGCTTCTCGGAAAGCATGAAATCAAGGGTTTGCCCGTCGCGATCTACAGCACGATAGAGGTACAACCATTCACCGCAAACTTTGATGTAGGTCTCATCCATGCGCCAGGATTCAGCAATATTGGCCTTCCGTTTCTGCGCCGCGCGAGCGGCCAAAGGCGAGTACTTCACAACCCAGCGATTCAGCGTCGCATGATCAACCGATACCCCACGTTCTGCCATGATCTCTTCCAGGTCGCGGTAGGAGACGCCGTACCGGACGTAGAAATAGATCGCGAACAGGATCACAGATTGCGGGTAATGCGCACCTTTGAAGTCGATCATCGGACATTCCTAAACTCTGTCAAAGACCAACCAGCCATTGGATTAAACCGCGCGAAGTTGCAACATCCCGTCCAAAGTTTGCGACACAACCCAGTCCGATATTTCGGTGTTGAGTTCGAAGACGCTCTGGCTATCGCAGAAGCCATTGAAATCTAGATATTCTGGGCCGTCTTCGCCGGCGGCCCGAAGCCGCCGCTCAACGGAACTAGTCAAGCCGCATTGCATACGCCAGAGCAGACGTTGCCAGGACAGCAGATCTATGAAGTTGACCTAATTCCGGACCCTAAGCACATTTTCTAAGCAAGCTCTGGTCGTCCGAGCCCCTCATTCTCAAGATTCTTGACCAAATGATAAAATTACGTGTTACTTTGCGTCAATTGCCACGGGGAGGACATCATGAAAACATCACTATTTCTTAACCGCCGCCAATTTCTGATGACGACCGCAGCGTCGTCACTTTTGCTTGGGGCTGGTCGCGTTGCTGCCGCAGAACCTATCAAAACCGCCGGGATCTATACCGTGCCCGTCGAGCAGCAATGGGTCAGCCGCATCCACAACGCCGCGCTGACGGCGCAGGATCGCGGTGATATTTCCTATAGCTTCTCAGAGAACGTCAGCAACACAGACTACGCCCGGGTGATCCGCGAATATGCCGAGGCGGGCAACAAGCTGATTATCGGCGAGGTATTTGGCGCCGAACAAGAGGCGCGAGAAGTCGCCGCAGAATATCCCGACGTGGCTTTCCTGATGGGCTCAAGCTTCAAGGAAGACCCGGCGCTGCCCAATTTTGCGGTTTTCGACAACTATATTCAGGACGCCTCTTACTTGTCCGGTATCATTGCCGGCTCCATGACCGAGACGGGCAATATCGGTATGGTTGGCGGCTTTCCAATCCCGGAAGTGAATCGCCTGATGCATGCCTTCATGGCCGGTGCACGTGAGATGAACCCCGATATCACCTTCCAGGTCAGCTTTATCGGCAGCTGGTTTGATCCGCCAAAGGCCAAGGAAACGGCCTTTGCAATGATCGAAAACGGCGCAGATGTCTTGTATGCCGAACGTTTCGGCGTTTCCGACGCCGCTAAGGAAAAGGGCATTCTTGCAATTGGCAACGTGATCGACACGCAGCCGGAATATCCCGACACCGTGGTCGCCTCGGCGATCTGGCATTTTGAACCGACCCTGGATAAGGCCATTGCCGAAGTGCAGGCCGGTAGCTTTACAGCCGCTGACTATGGCATCTATTCCTTTATGAATCAGGGCGGAACCTCTCTAGCACCCTTGGGCACATTCGACGGCAAGGTACCTGCCCCTGCACTTGACCTTGTCAAGAAACGCGAGGCCGAAATCAAATCGGGTGCATTCTCTGTGACCATCAACGACGACGAACCGACATCGTCATAACCACCCATGGACACCTCTGTTGTTGAGGCGCTGACCCTCGATGCTATCACCAAGCGCTTTGGCACGCTGACCGCAAATGATGCAGTCAGCCTTTCTTTGAACGAAGGCGAAGTTGTTGCCTTGCTCGGTGAAAACGGGGCAGGCAAAACAACGCTGATGAACATCCTCTTTGGCCAATATACGGCAGATAGCGGTACCGTTCGGGTGTTCGGAAAAACTCTGCCACCGGGAAACTCTCGCGCTGCGCTGGATGCGGGTGTGGGGATGGTACACCAGCATTTCACACTGGCCGACAACCTGACTGTGTTGGAAAACATCACTCTTGGGGTCGGTTCACTATTGAGCACAAGCGCGGGACGATCGGCTGCCCGCGACCGGATCAAGGCGCTGTCTCAAAAGTATCACCTATCCGTGTCGCCGGATGCTCGTGTCGGGGCGCTGACGGTAGGTGAACGGCAAAGGGTCGAGATACTTAAAGCGCTTTACCGCGATGTGCGCATTCTTATTCTTGATGAGCCGACCGCAGTTCTGACGCCGCAGGAAACGGATGATCTGTTTGCGACCCTCCGGCTGGCCATAGCAGATGGTTTGTCGGTCATATTCATTTCCCACAAGCTACATGAGGTTATGGCTATATCGGACCGAGTTGTCGTGTTGCGGCACGGTAAGATAACGGGTGGCGTTCGCACCGCAGATACCGACAAACACGCGCTGGCGACCCTGATGATGGGCACAGAGGCGACACCACCCAAGGTACCCCAATCGACGCCCGGGCCTGCTTTATTGAAACTGGATCGCGTCGCAACACCGGATGTCGGCAACGCTCCGGGGCTCAAGTCGGTGTCTCTATCTTTGCATGCCGGGCAAATCATCGGCCTGGCTGGCGTTTCCGGCAATGGCCAGGCCGCGATCGCAGATGTTGTTGGCGGGCTGGTGAAACCTGCCGAGGGGCGGATCGAGAGGGGCGGATCTGACATCGACCGCTGGACCCCGCGCGAAGCAGTAAAAAGTGGCATCGCTCGCATTCCCGAAGACCGGCAAAAAACCGGAACGATTGCGGATTTTGACCTGACCGAGAATGCAATTCTTGAACGATACCGCTCAGCGGGGTTCAGCAAGGCTGGTTGGCTGAATTGGCGCAGTTCACGGGCCTTTGCCGAGGCCATCATCAATAAATACGATGTGCGTTGTCCGGGCCCGGACACGCCGATCCGGCTTTTGTCCGGTGGGAACATGCAAAAGCTGATCCTGGGGCGCGTGCTTGAGGCCGCACCGCAGGTTATTCTGGCCAATCAACCCGTGCGCGGGCTGGATGTCGGCGCAGTCAATTATGTGCACGGCCAGTTGCTGGAAGCCCGCGCCAGAGGGGCCGCGATCCTGCTGATCTCGGAAGATCTGGATGAGGTTATGGCCATGTCCGATGTCATCCATGTGATTGCTGACGGACAGCTCTCACCCGGATTCGGCCGGGGCAGTATGACACCCACGGAACTGGGCCTATGGATGGCCGGACAAGGGTTTGAAAACGAGAATGCGCATGCGCCTTGAACCGGTAAACAACCCCAGCTTTGGGCGCAAACTGGTCCCACCTGCATTGGCGTTGTCTGCGACAATTGTGATCGCATCGCTTTTGGCAATGATCGCAGGCGCAAACCCTTTTTCGGTTCTGGGCCTGATCATCAAGGGCGCATTTGGGTCGAAATTCGCGCTTCTTGAAACGCTCAACCGGGCGACGCCGCTGATTTTTACGGGGCTTGCCGTTGCCGTGGCCTTTCGGGCCAAATTCTGGAACATTGGGGCCGAAGCGCAGCTATACGCCGGAGCTCTGATCACGGTTTTATTGGGAACCGGAGCCTTGGCGTGGCCAAGTGGCCTGATCCTTCCTGTAATTGCGTTGATTGCCGTGTTTGCGGGTGCGATTTTGCTGCTGGTACCGGCGCTTCTGAAAACCCGGTTTGGGGTGGATGAGGTGGTGACGACTCTGCTTTTCAACTTCATCTTCCTACTGTTTATTTCAATGCTTTTGGAGGGGCCATTGAAAGATCCGATGGGGATGGGCTGGCCAAAATCGGCCCGACTGATCCCCGAGGCCCGCCTACCACGGATCGTCGACGGGCTGCGTTTGCACTGGGGTTTCGCCCTGGCGATCATATCGGCGCTTTGCGTCTGGTTGATCCAGACCCGCAGTACCTTAGGCTATGAGATGCGAGCCGTGGGCCTGAACAAACAGGCCGCAGGTTTCGCGGGCATTCCGGTGAATTTAGTGTTGGTCAAAACCGCGCTGTTGTCTGGCGGACTTGCCGCCTTGGGAGGCTTTTCCGAGGTCGCCGGGCTGAAGGGGAGCCTGACTCTCGATCTGTCGCCCGGATTTGGTTACACCGGCATCATCGTGGCGATGCTCGCCCTGCTCAATCCTCTGGGTGTGGTGATCGCAGCTCTGTTTGTGGCTGGCATTTTTGTCGGAGCTGACAGCATGAGCCGGGCCGCAGACGTACCAACCTACCTAGCCGATATCATGCAGGCTATCTCCCTTTTGCTGATGGTTCTGGCAATCATGCTGACCCGGTTTCGCGTGGTGAGGGACTAGCGCCATGGACATCATCGAAATCCTCTTCACCGCTAGTTTCTGGGCCGCAGCGATCCGTATCGCCAGCCCACTGATTTTTGCGACCCTGGGCGAATTGATCTGTGAACGCGCCGGTGTCCTGAACCTTGGCATCGAGGGTATCATGGTTTCCGGTGCATTTGCGGGTTGGATGGCGGTCTATTCGGGCACCGGGCTTTGGATTGGTGTCGGCGTTGCAATGGCTGTTGGGATGTTGTTTGGACTGTTGCACAGCACGCTGACAGTGCCCTTTGGCCTGTCCCAGCATGTAGTTGGACTGGGCGTAACACTTCTGGCGACTTCGTCAACCTACTATGCCTATCGGCTGGCGCTGCCAGAGGTCACCAGCCCACCCAAGATCGTCGCGTTTCAGCCCTATGAAATCCCATTGCTATCGGACATTCCACTGCTTGGGCCCGCTCTTTTCTCGCAAACGCCGCTGACCTATCTGGCCTTTGTACTTGTTGCAGTTGTCGGGTTGGTTCTCTACCGAACGCCCTTGGGTTTGGCCGTGCGTGCCGCAGGTGAAAACCCGGCTGCGGTCGCCTCACAAGGCCTTTCGGTGACCGCCATCCGCATGGGGGCCGTTATCATTGGCAGCGGGCTGATGGCCGTCGGTGGCGCGTTTCTAACAATGTCCGCCTTTGACAGCTTCTTTTTTGAGATGGTCAATGGGCGCGGCTGGATCTGCATTGCTCTGGTTGTCTTCGGGTCCTGGCGGCCGGGCAAGGCAATGCTTGGGGCAGTGTTGTTTGCTGCCTTCGATGCGCTGCAAATCCGGGTTCAGCAGACAAGTCTTGGGGCGCAGGTCCCCTATCAGATATTCTTGATGATGCCCTACATCCTTTCCATTCTGGCATTGGTAGTAACGTCACGCCGGGCTGAAGTACCCGCCGCACTTATGGTGCCATTCAACAAGGGGGAGCGGTGATGTTTGACCTGATTGTAAAAGGTGGCTTTCTGCCGAACGGCAGCGTCGCTGATATCGGCATCTCAGGCAGTAAGATCACCGCCATAGATCAACTCGGCACTGCCAAAGCAGGGCAGATCATTGATGCAACCGGCGATTTGGTCAGCCCGCCCTTTGTTGATCCGCATTTTCATATGGATGCGACCCTGTCCTATGGCCTGCCTCGCATCAACGCCTCGGGAGGCTTTGTCAGGTTAGTTTGCCGAAGCTGAGAAGTGTGGTTTGTGCAGAAGTCATACGGTCAGTTCGAGGGTATACTCGCTCCAGAGTTTGAAAGCATCCGTACGTGCGTGGCGGTATGAAATGGCCGAAAGGCGGTGGCGTTTGGGGCGAAACAATGAGGCGGTTTGATCATGGGCGGAGAGAAACTGTTGCGCCTGCCTTGGAGACCTGAAGCGCCCCATGATCTTTTCTCGCCGGCCGGTATGCCGGTGCGAGGCTTCAGCCCGATTATTCAACCCCTTGTGCTGGCGATGCTCTATCCTAGGGGCGATCTCGGCCCTGGCTGCCGCGTATGACCGAAGCTTGTCTGTGACCAACACCCTCGGTTGGCCCCAACGGCGGAACAGCTTTCGGAAGAACCGCTTGGCAGCACGCTTGTTTCGGCGTGGCTGAACCAGGATATCGAGCACATCGCCATGTGCATCAATTGCCCGCCAGAGCCAGTGTTTCCTGCCCTTGATCAGGATCACCACCTCGTCCAGGTGCCATTTATCTGCTGGCTTGGGCCGATCGCGGCGTATCTTTGCAGCAAACTGCCGGCCGAAGCGCGCGACCCAAGCCCGTATGGTTTCGTGAGAAACTCGGATCCCTCGCGATGCAAGAAGGTCCTCGACATCTCTAAGACTGAGGGCAAACCGATGATATGCCCAGACAGCATAACCAATCACGGAGCGCGGAAAACGGAAACCCTTGATGCGGGAAAGATCGGATATATTCAACACGGACCTGCGCTAACCCGATCGGGTGCCAATAACAACCTGACAAAGCCCACTGCAGACCTCGGTGCAGAAGCAGCACAAGTCCCTGCCCCATTCTCCACGACATATCCAACCGGCCCTGAGCTGACATCCAGCAGCCAACCGAAATGCTGCGGTCGCAGCCCGCATTGCCGACATTCGCCGCGCCAGCGAGATCTAGACTTTGGTGAACTGACAGATGGCGGGACTTTGCGGACCTTCGGCCAAGGTCCGCTAGCGCGGTGCCTGCATTGTATCAAGTGCCATGCGATCCGCAGCGCCCTCTTAGTGTTCTGACCTTTGAAGAGAGATTTCGAAGTAGAAGGGAAGACAACTTTTTTACGATTTTATGTCACCAAGCTTGAAAAAAAATATCACTTGTGATCTTTCACCTTGAGAATAGGTGTGATGATGAAACCAGAAGAAGCAAGACAACGAATTTTAGAGATATTTCGATATCTTCCTTTTATAAAATTAGAGATTGACGAGGTTCAGAACTTAGCATTTCCGAAGCTCACCTTAGATGATCAGAGAAATCTTGACGATGAGAGCGACAAAGAAGAACACTCCGAAACAAAGAAGAGTGAGCCAAAGGGTAAACTAAACAGTCCAGTTTTAAGATTGAAAGACGGGCTTGAGCAGGCGTCTAACAAATTGCGTTTCGGCGCAACTGCAAATGAAGAATGGCGCGATACCATATTGTTTTCCCGCGATACGGTAACACGCAAGTCTCCTAACAGCCGTAGCTCGAAAGGTGAGCCGTTTTGGAGCGAAGGTGATCCGATCAATCGCTCTTCCTCAGCCTTTGAGGACTGGTTTGCAAACACTCTTCTGGACCGGATACAGGATGGAACACGGCGACACAAAGTAGCGATTACCGGAGCACCCGGCTGTGGCAAATCTTCGTTAGTCAAGTATGCGATGTCGGCATTCTCCGCCGACCTCGAACATCGCAACATAGTGTTTTCTAGATTTGAGTTTTTAAAGTTTTGGGATCACTGGCATGTTGAAGGCGGTGATATCACGGTTTCACTTCGACATTATATGTCATTTATTCATTGTCGCGATCTTGTATTGAGTTATTTTTTCCAGTTCGTTGGAGGTAATGGATTCCGATTAAAAAGAAATTTCGAGCAACAAGTCGACCTCGAACAATGTCTAATCCATCTAGCTCGCGAAATGGTCATAAACAGCGGAAGGGACACAGAAGGTATAATAGGGGGCGATACTGACCGAGATCGCGATAGAAAAGTGAAAAGTAGTCCCGAATATTTACTTTTACATCACGTTGTTTCGAGCGCCCAGCAGGGTAACGCGCACTTGAAGGACTACTTGCAAGGACTGCGTCACTCCAAACGAAAGAGCCTGATTGAAGTCCTATGGGAGCGACGAACACTTGTGACTGTGTTCGATGGTATGGATGCTTTGAACGTTGAAGACGCGGTTCAAAACACCCAGAAGTGGACTGCCATAAAGGAAATTATTTTACGAAGAAAGGACCTATCAGTTCCTGAGAGTTTTCGTCAGATGGGCGTTGCGGTTAAGGCTGACAGCATTGTCATAATGCGTAGAAACACGATGGCTTTTCTTCGGAATGACCCTGAGCTTGAAGACCCAATCGGCATCACCAGAGTTTACAAGGTTGAAAATATCGATGGACTCTCAGCCATAGTGTCAGTGGTTTCCCGTTCAACACGATTTATTGGTGACGCGAAGGACCTTAGCGAAGATGAGAAGAAAAAATTCGTTCAGGCAGTGGTCAGTATTTCGCAGCGAATATTTATTGCGATAGCGAGAGGTCACGGGCCGCGAGTTGCCGCATCAATCATCTATGGTGTTTTTGACGGCAATCTAAGGGAATTGTTTGACTTCATATCGCGTTCCTTGTCTCGATATATTGATGAAGTCATCGCATTGAAAGATTTAGATGGTGAAATCCTATTTGGAGATACAGCCACTTTCGTAGAAGAAGTGGAGCGAGAGTGTACAGGCTATCTTCGGCGAAAATCCTATCGAATCGTAGAAATGTTGCTGTTTGAGGGACCCAGCTTCGAGAACCAACTAAAGCTAGGTGGTATTCGCAGAACGCAAATGAGGGTGAGGAAAAACCGAAGAGCAAAAGGGTTTGTCGACAACATTTTTAACTACCACGAGCAAGGCCCTATGATGAATCTGGACACTCACTCGCTGCTGGAAAAAATCCGTGTCGTTCAGTGCCTTGAGAACGCTAATATGACTCAAGCGGAGCTTGAAGATGCTCTAAAAAACAATTTTGGATACCTGCCCCAAGACATTTATTCGCTACTAATGTTCCTGACAAAGAGTAATCTGATTGCTGCCGAAATCACGGCAGACCCAGAAGATGAGGATATATACGATTTTTTGTATTCAAGTACTGTAAGAAGTAAATTGATTATGTCATCTCTTATTCAAAATATGGCATACTTGGAGCACATCTTTCATAAGACAAAGTTCCCAAAGAAACTAATTCAACATATATCTGATAAGCCGAAAGATAAGGTTGGCGCGGAAAGCTGGGCAGCTAGATCACTAAACAATGTCTTTATTTTACTGTGTTATCTCAGGCACGTGGAGCAAAACGCGCCTTCGCAACAGGTTGCAAACCCTGAACTTCGCGTTTTCGATTCCATGCATGAGTCAGTATCCAGGTCTATTGCCGGCATCGTGGACGAAGCTGGCTTGAACAAGGCGTTGGACGCCCAGATTGATGTAGATGGCGAATTGGAATCCGAATACTCAGAGGGCGCTGCGGATCGCATAGCACCAGATGCTTTTGTCCGCCTCTCGTCGACATATAGCGTGTGGAAGAGAGGCGGATGTGTTCCTACTTCTCAGCGTGTTCAACCGCTGGAACCAACGAGATAGTTGCGTCGAGAGCTTTTCCCATACGACTAGCGGCGTAAGCCAGTACCTCCGTTCTGGATTCGTGGAACAAGTCCAATATTCTAGCGGCGGTGGTCGGAGTTACATCTAGGTGCCGCGCTATCTGGGCTTTCGACCACCCGTTCTTCCTGCATTCAAGATATAGCAGCACTTTTGTGGTTACTAGAGGACTCATCCTGACGCAGTATTCAATATCCTTTGCCTTGCTACAATCGCCGGATGGGATATCTCGGTTATAGTCGAGTCGCACTTGCAACGCGTGTTTCACCAGTCGTTCTGCCCGCGCAATTATGTCCGCTTCTGACATCTCATCTTTGTCGACCGCGACAACAATTTCCGGAAAGCTTGGGAATTTGAACATATCCTTGTCCCCGACCCTCCTGATTGAAAATCCAAATGCCAAGTTCATATCTATCTCCTTCATAGCCGGTCCTTAGCAGGTGATATCATGTTTGACAATATATCATAAATGATATAATTTCTATAGTGATCACATGGCAAATGCCTGACCGGCTGATGGAGGAAGGCACCTATGCGTGACTTTGTAGACGCTCTTCGAGCATTCGCTTCCGAACACGGGATGCTAATCGAAAACAAGATTGATCCTGACGATGGTATTCGCACCATCGTCGTCTACACAAAAGATGGGCGGGACATCACACAGGTCGCCACAGTCATCATCGAACAGGGCTCTGAGGATGACCCAACGATCAAGGAACAAATCCTCAATAGCGTCGAAGAACAGGTTAAAGACGATGTAAAAAAGGGAGTCAAGGCAACCGTCAGTGCCGCAGGAAAGTTGCTAGTTGAGTGGATCAAAGCATTCTTCGAGAACTTCCCAAACCCTTTCACTTAACATTTACCGAGCGACACACATGAGCTTAGTTTGTCGAAGCGAACCAGCCGATGGCAATTGTACACTGTCACGTGCATTGGTTCTAGTTGAAGGCTTAAATCAGTTCTGCGGATTGGTGAAGCGGACGAACAACTCGCTGTGAGCGAATTCATCCAGTTGCTCAAATACCGTCGGCGAGCTGACACGGCTGGTTGTTCTGGCCATTGCCATATGATCTGTGCGACACTGAGCTTAAGCACCGGCTCTACCCCGGTACAAGTGGCCGGATGTCGTCGGAATGACCAACCGGATGCTACCGAATCCACACTCTGCAGCGGCTCAATAATCTAGGTCATAGCTTCCTAGGTAATGAGCCGTTTTTTGAGCCTCGATTTTAAGAGGCGCCGTTCGCCGCAACTCATCCGAGGAACAGATTGGGCTCGCCGCAGACCTCGAAGGCAGCGCAGCATCATATCACTGCGCACTATAGTCGGCTTGTGCTCGCGGCCCAAACCGGTCGCACGTCATGAGTCTGGTATACTGCGTCTGCAGCCCGCATTGCGGACCTTCGCCACAGGCGCGAAGCCGAGAGATTGTCGAACCGTAACAACACAGACTGGATCTGTCGCAAAGTTTGAAAACTGGTCATCTCGACCAGCTGCTCCGATCAAATCGGAGCAGCTGCCGATGGGAATCTCGCCCAATTCGATAAGTTCCAGCATTCGTTTCGGAACCAGGGAGAAACTTTGCGACAGATCCGAGACCAGACCTGATACCGAATTGCGCCGCACAGACATCCACCTGCAGTGACCGGTTCACTTTTCGCCGCTGTGAGGAAAGGCCACCCAATTGGCTTTGCCTCTTCACCGGAAGCTGTCAAAGTCGAACGGTAGGCGCGAACAGGCTGAACGATGTTTTTAAGCTTTCTATGGCCAATATCTACAAACGAATGCTCAATCTTATCTTTGACTTGGTCCAAGACGCTCCCGGAGATGCAGAGCTCACCGGGTCTGGCAATTTCTTGAAGTCGGGACGCCTGATTGACACCGTCTCCAAAGATATCGTCGCCTATGACAACAATATCACCAAGATTCACGCCAATGCGAAAGGTGATTTTTTGTTTACCCGCGTTATTGGCTTCACGTTCAGCCATAACTGTCTGGACTTCCAGCGCGCAAGCGACCGCGTCAACAGCAGTAGGAAACTCAATCAGTAGGCCGTCGCCCATCGATTTGACTACACGCCCGTTATGAGTCGAGACCAGACGTGAAACGATGCCGTCAAAGTACGTGCCGAGCCGCGCCAGAGTGTCTGCTTCGTCTCTTTGCATAAGGCCCGAGTAACCTACGACATCGATCGAAACGATAGCAGCAAGTTTTCTGATCTTTGGCTTTGGCATGTGGTTAAGTTACGGCAGTTTAACCAGCGCGCATAGTCTGCGTCGTTGGTTGCAGTGACTATGCTTCTGCCTGAATTCCAGACACGTCACATAGCATTTGAAGGACTGCCTGGGGCTCCGGAACGGTCATTCAGTGAAATCTGTTAACATCGGGCATGCGGACGGAAGCTGCCGTCCAGCACGTGGAAGTGGATGTCAGCTTCTAACTCTTTTCAGAGTGAAGTTCCCAATTTAGTAGCCTTCACACGGCAAAAGGCTTCCACTGCGATCGCGGTGTCCTGTGCGCCGGTTCCCGTCAAATCGCAGATCGTCACGGCACCAGCTGGGCGCGAGAATTGGTCCGCTCCTGAAATGATTGAACCGAGTTCCAATACTTTTCTGCTGCCTTCGCCCAAACTCTGAAGCTCGCCGCCGATAACGCACTGATCAATCACATCACAAACCACGACGTCTGCGCGCTCGAGTACATTCGAATGTAGTTCTTGTTTGCCTGGTAAATCCGACCCCATGGCAGTGATGTGTAAGTCGGTGTGAAGCCATTCGGCCATGATGATTGGCTCCGTCGCCGGGGTCGTCGTGACGACAACTTGCGCAGACGTCACCAACTCCGCGAGGGACTGGCAAGGTTCCACGGGAATTCCAAGCAGATTTGCCATTTCAGCACAGTAGCTCGAAACAGATGCCGCGTTGCGCCCAAAAACCAGAAGGCGTTCGAACCTACGCACAAGGGCGAGGCTTTCAATCTGATATCGGGCCTGTACGCCAGTGCCTACCACGCCGACAGTTTTTATTTCTTGGGGTGCCAAGTGCTTTGCAGCCACTGCACCGGCAAGCCCGGTGCGCAAGTTCATCAAATATCCGTTGTCTAGGAAAATACAATCAAAGGCACCTGTCTTTGCGCTCATCAAAGCAATGATACTACTGCAACTGGGCAGTCCGATCTGCGGGTTCCGAAAGAAGCCGGTGGCAATTTTGACAGCAAGATGCTCGAGGCCATTCACAAAAGCGCCCTTCGTGTCGACAGCGCTCTCCTCATCAATGTCGATATGCATAACTGGCGGCATTGAAACACGCCCTTCCGAAATCCACGAAAAGGACCGCTCGGTTGCAACAAGCGATCCGTTGTCGATCGGAAGACAATTTCGCAACTCGGCTTCGGTGACAACCAAGGTGCCCATCGCAACTACTCCTTAGCTCGTAGGCGAAGGGTAATGCATAGCCGACTGTAGTGTCATCCGCGAAGTCCTGCTTCTCGCTGGTCTGACCCGGTAGCGGCGAAAGTACAGTTTCAGTTACGCCAAATCCTGGCCTCTGAATGACCGGATTGGTGGCGAGTGCTGCGCCGCAACAATGGACGCGCCGCATCTGCGAATGAGTGCTGCGCCAGCGAAGGTTGAAAATCAAAGGTCGGCTCCGTCCGCAGTCCGCCAGTTGGTTGCAGCCACAATTTCGCATTTGTAGCGAAAGTCCGGAATCACGGCCCGCACCGCAGCACCAGGTCTAGTTGATCAACGGCAGCTATGGGCCGTACTGGAGCTCATCCAGGTCGTGAAAATCGTCTACATGGTCGTCCCGAAGGATCTTTTCTTCAGTCCCTTTTGGATTTCATAAATTGAGATCGGAACATCGGGTTGCGGTTGAGGTATCCTGATTGGGATATCTTTCAGCCTTGGCGTAATGGTAGGTTCGCCGCACAGCATACGGGTATCGTAATCTTCGATCCCGTCCCACACCGTCATTGAACCCATAATCGGGAAGGCATCAGCAGCCATCATTTCGTAAAACAAAATGCGGCGTGACTGATCAGATGTGTTGAGTGCCGATCCGTGGACTATCCGACCGTGATGGATCGAGACAGAGCCGGCTGGTCCCTTCAACTCAACAGCATCCTTTGGGTCTAAACCGACTTCCTCCGGGATGAATGCGCCGGCAAACACACCATCAACATGGTGATCATAGACGGGGCCTCTATGGCTGCCGGGATAAACCATCAGAGGGCCGTTTTCACTCTCCATGTCGTCGATGATTACTCCGATAGCTAAAATATCGTCATTAGTATGTGGGTAAAATGCATAGTCTTGATGCCATTCTACAGCCGCGCCATAACCAGCCGATTTCATGTTGAGCTTAGACGTATGCAGCCGGAGATCTGGCCCAATAAGATCGCGCGCAGGCGCAAGGATATGATCTGAATACATAAGGTCGCGTATCATATTGCTAATTTTGTGGGGAAGCTTGATGCGGCGCAAACGCGGGGTCTTTTTGGTGTGACTATCTTCCAGGTCCAGCCTGTCGTTAGATTCTGTGATCCCGCGAGCCTCATCTTCGAACCGAGCGATTTCAGACCGGATATTCTCCATGATGTCATCTGGGAGATGGCGCTCCAGAACTAGATATCCGTTCTGTTTATACGATGCGATCTGAGCGCTAGACAGAATTTCTGGCACGCTTTCCTCCCCTGTTTCAGGTAGAGTGGTTGCATTGGGTGCGCGTGTCAAATCTGGAGCGTGGACCAAGAACTCTGAATTCATTTCACAAAAAGTTGGGACGGACCTTTCTAAGGTTACCAGCATTGAGCGCAAACCAAGTTGTGCTTGATCACTACGCTTCGATATATCGGTCCTAAATACTGAACAAAGCGCGAGTGGCAGCTTCCGGGAAGCTGACCCGCTAATACGACCAGGCCCCAGATGACCGGTAAGGGCCGCTCGTCCTCACATGTCGGGTCTAGATGTTCCATCCAGAACCGACATCGACATGTCGTATCGAGCACGAGTCGATGAGGTCTTCATAGCCATCCGGCAAATAGGACACCAGCCAGTCGTCTCCGAACCGCTTCTTAACAGCATCCAGATCGTCCCAAATGGACACAAACATCACCATATTATCGCCGCCCTGGATGCAACGACCGAAGAAGTATCCTCGATTTCCAGGATGCCCTTCCACGACTTTCGAAGAAGTGGTTGCGAAGTTCTCAAGCAGTTCTTCGACATGGCCGTCTTTGACCTGAACTTCGAATATTCTTAGGACTGGTCCGCTACTGGTCATCCTGGTCTCCTAGTTCAACAAGTGGGATCAATGATGGGTCATCGTACCGGTTGCGATGCCAAGGTGATGCTCCTGGTGGTGGGCACCAATCGTCATCAAGCCGTGGAACCCCAGAGCATTGATCATTTGCTGTTCGCCTTCCACTCGGACGATCACGCCCGCCTTGTGGCGTTCGACTTCCGTTCTCCACCCGGTCTCGGCGTCAAGAAACGGAGCATGTGCGGGGACCATTCCATGCAGAGCCTCGATCACATCTGGGCTTCCGGTCACATTGAACTGGACTGCTCCTTCGACTTCCTTTTGCCCAGCTACCGATTGGGTGGCGAGAAGCTCCATATCGACCAGATGTCTCTGTAGGGCGGGGATATCTACAGTTGTCCAGTCTGTGTGAGGGTTCTGTCGAAGCATGTCCACGATTTCAGCCAGAGCGGCGAATGCAGATTGGCCGACCTCTGTTGGGTGGGCATGGTTATGAGAGTGTTGCGCCAACGCGGGGCTTCCAAAAATAAGCGCGGTGACAAGGGTAAATCTGAGCATCTGGGTCTCCAATTGTCTCTTTTTCTCTACAACCCCTGAAACGAAAGACATATGATCAAGATCATATGATCCCAGCACCCTTTGATATGCTGCCGTCAGACCGGCTGAAGAAAATCACTACCCCCAAAAGGATGGTTTTGTTCCGAGAAGGTGATCCCACGAAAGGTCTGTTCTTGAGTTTGACGGCGATGATCAGGATGGAGCGCATCGGCCCGGATGGTGAGCCTGTGACAATTCACACGGTTCAAGAAGGTCAGTCATTTGCCGAAGCTTCTGTGTTCGCTGACAGATACCATTGCAACGCGGTTGCCCTCGTAGAAGGTGAGGTCATTCGCATCCCCAAGTCCGTCGTCTTGGCTGGGTTTGCCGATCCTGAATTTTCCACTGCGTATAACCGCATCATGTCTCGTCAGGTTCAGGCTTATCGGCAAATCGTTGAAGTCATGTCGATACGGTCCGCAGCGGAAAGAGTATATGCGGCGGTGGTCGCTGGTTTGCTGGACGCCTCGGTCATGAACCTCTCGCAGCGCATCGCGCTGACCCACGAGGCGACCTATAGGGCTCTGCGAACACTGGTCAGCCAGGGACGGTTGGAAAACCCGAGCCGAGGCCAATACAGACTCCCGAAATAACCATCACTGATGTGGCGGGTTTCGTCCGGCTTGAATTTCCTGGACACGTTCAGGCCAGGTTGAGCGAATGTAGGCCAGTATATCCCAGATTCCTTCATCGGAGATAACTTCCGCAAACCCCGGCATTCCACTCTTGAAGTTGGTAATGCCTCGCTCCGCCAGTGCTCCTTGTCCGCCCAGCTTCGTGTAGGTGAACAGCAGTTGGTTATCGTGGTGCCAGGTGTGCCCCGTCTCGTCATGAGGAGGGGCGGGCATCGTCCCGTCATCGTTTTGTTGCTGCCAGTTCGGCTGGCCCTGAAGCGCTGCACCGTGACACGACGCGCACTGTTCCGCGTAAAGCGTCTGACCCCGTGCAAGATCACGATCTTCGAGTTCGTGGGCAGCAATGGCCATTGTGGGCAGCAGGAGTGAGGCGGCGAATGTGAACCGGTAGATCATGTTACG
>NZ_JAVAMO010000016.1 GCF_030758345.1 Ruegeria discodermiae | reverse complement strand
ATCTCTCCCCGAGCCAATCAACATCAAGGTCGGCTTCCACGGGACTCTTCGGCCATTCAATTTTGGGCGTTCGCTAGCGCAGTATCTGCTTGCAATCGTGGCACAGGCATTGTTGCGATACACTGCTTGTAACCCTTGAGGCCAGTCGCACGCATTGTTTGGGTGGAAACTGAAACCGCACTTTCGCTGCAGGTGGCTCCTGATCAAAGGGGTCGTCACGCCTCAGACGTGAGTTACGCAACAACGCCCGTTTGACAATTGTCAGGTCAGGGGGTGTCTATTCCATCAAAGCCGGAACCGGGCTTTCTACAGGAGGATGCGCGCCTCAGACATGCGCAAAGCCGCCCGAATTGTCGTTAGCTTGCGCGCTCGAATTCTGCTCCAGCTTCTCTATCACTTTGGTCAAGTCCGCGAGAAGCATCTCTCCCATGTCGTAGCTAAAGCCCTCGCGCACAACGATACGCAACACATGAATGTTCTCGGCACCCTCTGGCATAGAATATGCGGGCACCTGCCATCCATACGCCCGCAGGCGGTCTGACACGTCATATACGCTGTAATTTTCAGGGTTTTTCACTTTGAACGCAAACACGGGAATTGCACTGCCGTCGCTCAGCAACTCAAACGGCCCTATCTGCGCAATGCGCGCTGACAGTTGTTGCGCGATACTGCTTAGGCTCTCCATAACCTGTTTGTACCCATTCCGACCCAGTCGCAGAAAGTTATAGTACTGGCCCACGATTTGGTTGCCGGGGCGTGAGAAATTCAGCGTGAAGGTGGGCATATCGCCCCCCAGGTAATTGACGTGGAAAATCAGATCTTCCGGAAGCTCCGACTTGTCGCGCCAGACAACCCAGCCAACTCCGGGATAGACCAGCCCGTATTTGTGCCCGGATACGTTAATCGATTTGACGAGCGGTAGCCGGAAGTCCCACTCCAGTTTCGGTTGTAGGAATGGCGCGACAAAGCCACCGCTTGCCGCATCGACATGCAGCGGAACCTCAAAGCCGGTACTGGCATTGGAGGTAACCAGTGCATCATGCACTTCCTTGATCGGTTCATATTCACCGGTGAAGGTGGTGCCCAGAATCGCAACAATGCCGATCGTGTCCTCGTCGATCTTGGAAATCGTGTCTTCCGGGTCGATCACATAGCGATCCGGTGCCATCGGGACATAGCGCGGCTCAACATCCCAATAACGACAGAACTTTTCCCAAACCACTTGCACGTTCGTGCCCAGGATCAGGTTCGGCTTGTCTGTCGGTTTGCCTTTGGCCCGCTGGCGCGCGCGCCAGTTCCATTTCATCGCCATACCAGCAAGCATCACGGCCTCGCTCGATCCGATGGCCGATGATCCCGTCGCCTCGCTCGACGCGTTGAACAGGTTCGCGACGATCTTGATGCAGCGTTCCTCGATCATCGCCGTATTGGGATACTCATCCTTGTCGATCATGTTCTTGTCGAAGGTTTCCGACATCAGGCGTTGTGCCTGCGGCTCCATCCAGGTGGTCACGAAGGTGGCGAGGTTCAGACGCGCGTTACCGTCCAGCATGAGTTCATCATGGATCAGGCGATAAGCGGAATCCGCGTCCATCTCATCTTCGGGCAGCGTGAATTTGGGAATGGGTTCGCGCATGAAACGTCCGCCATAGGCCGGTGTCAGGACCGACGCAGACTCCGAATGAGACGAGGGGCTTCGTTCTTTGGTCATGATTCTTCCTTTGTTGTCGCTTGCAAAGCCCCTTTGGAAACCCAACCAGGGCGACGGGCCGCGTAAATGAGTAATGGCGCGGACGAGACAAGAAGAACGCCAATCGCCATCATCAGCTCGAATGACAGGGTGGACAGCGCTCCGACGGCTGGCGGGATAAACCCGATCGCAAAACAAGCGAGCGCCGCAAGTAACCCGAGCCCGGCTGTGATCCACATCCCCGCATTGCCGCCCGGAACTCGGTAGGCGCGCGGGACTTCAGGATGTGTATATCGAAGACGAATGGCCGCTGCGTACATCAGCACGTACATCAGCGAGTAGATCAGAACCGCGATCGAAGTCAGGATCAGAAAGGCTGTGTTGACATCGTCTACCAGCAGGAACGACATGGCTATCAACGAGATCAATAGCGCCTGCACAATCAGGAGGTTCGTCGGCACGCCCTTGCCGTTGACCTTTTGCGCCCAGGTCGGGAGGTAGCCCGCTTGCCCTGCCGCAAGTATTCCCTTGACCGGCCCCACGATCCAGGTGCTGACCTGACCCGCCGCACCAAGCGCCACAAGCACTGCGGCAATCGGCGTTAGCCACACAAGGCCAAAATGCTCGAAAAACGCGGAAAAAGCCTGCATTGCGCCGTTGATCTGGTCGATCGACGCCACCGGCAATATCGCCGCGACCGCAAGACCACCCAGCAATGTCAGCACAAACCCAATGAATGCCGCACTGAATACCGCCAACGGATAGGTACGGTGGACATTTTTGACCTCGCGGGCGTGGCTCGCTGAAACCTCGACCCCCACAAATCCGAAGATAAAGCTGAGGAAGAGGGTCAGATTGCCGGTTTCGCTGATCGATGGCACCCAGTTTTTGAGGGTAAGTGCTGTGTCGATTTGCAACGGGTTTCCTGAACGCGCATATGCAAGACCCAAGATAATCAGAACAGTTGTAGGCAGTAAGACACCAATGGACACCGCCACGCTGCTGATTATGCCGGAGCTTTTCGAGCCGTGAAAATTTGCCAGCGTCGCGCCCCAATAGACAACAAGGATGACCGCAACGATGAAGTACTTGTTTGCGCCCAGGGCGGGATCAAGCGCGTAGGCAAGCGATGCTGCGACATAGGCGACGATGGACGTAATGCCAAAGATGCTTTGGGCCCATTGCAGCCACACTGCTAGAAATCCCGCACGAGACCCAAAGGCGGCCTCAACCCAGTGAAAGACGCCATTTTTGGGCCAACCCGTCGCAAGCTCTGCCGAAACAAGTGCGACGGGGATTAGATAGACAACAATTGTGATGGCGTTGAAGACGACCATTTTCATGCCGGTCTGCGCCATCATTGGCATATTCCGTAATGTCAGAAACAAAGCGGCGGTGATCAATGTCAAAGTGATGACACCAATCTGGTGTTTGGTCTCAGTCAACGAAAGTGCCCTACCTGGTCAGGCTCTGTTTTGCCCAAGTTCAGATCTAATAGGTCGTTTATACATTCCGACGCTCTCACCTAAACATGTTTCCTATCTAACAAAAACGCAACATTTTCCGCCCGTTGGTGATTTTTCGCATGTGTCGGACGCTAACAGACCGTTTGGCTGCGCCGAGGTAATCTGCGCGTACGCGCCCGGACATCGGCTCTGCTCCGAACGCGAAACTCTAAAAGGAGTCGAGTTCTTTCCAACCCTAGGTGATCTACCTTTGAGATGACCGACGATCATTCAGATGCTGAGTCCGAGAGCATCAAAAGCCAAAACGTGCGACACGGCCTGAGGGTTGCTCAGGTTTGGGGTTCGGCTTTAAACTGCCTTGTCAGGCTCGCTGGGCAGGTCTGAGTTTATAAGCCATATAGTCTGGAAAGTTGTCGAGATTTGATCGCCCCTGGCGCCCGAAAATCAGAATGTTGTTCACCTCGAACCGGGCGTCAGCTTGACGCCGCGATGCCGACGGCTTTTGCAAAAAGAGCTTCGCCGCGCTTGGAAGGTACCGCGGAAATCCCGGGCGGGCGGCCGATTGTGGGCACCGGTTGGCCCATCATCCCCGATGATGGCGAAGAACTGCGCAAGGCGAGCGTTCTGAAGCCCTATGGCGTTGGAGTGAAGACGGTTACCAACGCGCAGTTTCAGGCCTTTGTTGATGACACCGGCTATGTCACCGAGGCAGAGCACATCGGCTGGTCCTTTGTGTTTTGGCTGAACGTGCCGCGCGGCGTCGCGGACCCTTTGGGGGTGGACGGGATCGAATGGTGGCGCCGGGTCGACGGTGCGAATTGGCGTGACATCAACGGGCCAGGGTCAAAGGATGCCGCCTGGCATCCCGATCATCCTGTTGTGCAAGTGTCCTGGAATGACGCCCGCGCTTATGCCGCCTGGGCGGGCGGGCGTCTGCCGACCGAAGCCGAATGGGAACACGCCGCGCGCGGAGGCCTGGGCGATGTGCCCTATCCCTGGGGCAGCGCCGAGCCCGACGACACCAGCCATTTCCCCTGCAACATTTGGCAGGGGAGGTTTCCGCATCAGAACACCGCTGCGGATGGCTATCTGACAACAGCGTCAGCCTGGTCGTTCGACCCCAACGGCTATGGGATGTTCAATATGGTCGGCAATGTCTGGGAATGGACCGCGGACCCGTTCCGCATACCTTCGCTGAAGAAGGCGGTACGCGAGCGGCTGAAGACCATGAAGGGATACCGCGTTCTCAAAGGCGGGTCCTTCCTGTGCCACTCCACCTATTGCTGGCGCTACCGGATTGCGGCCCGGTCGGGGAATTCACCCGACAGCGCCACGACCCATCAGGGCTTTCGCGTGGCGTTCGACATATGACAGCGAAACCCGCCGTTGATCTGAGGTTGCTGGCCTATTTCCACAAGACCGCAGAGATCGGCAACATCATCAGCGCGGCGGCGGCGCTCAATGTCGCGCAGCCCACGCTGTCGAAAGCGATCCAGCAACTAGAGCGGCAACTGGCTGTCACGCTCTTCCAACGCTCGCCGACCGGCGTGGTGTTGACGCAAAAGGGCGAGCAGTTGCTGCGACACACAAGGTTAGTGCTGGCGCAGGTCTCTGACGCGGTCGAAGAGAGCGAGGCGCTGCGCAGCGGCACGGCAGGCCGCGTGCGCATCGGGGCGGGGCGTTTGACGTCACCTATGACGTCTTTCCCTATATCTGGTCGCATGGTGGCGGCATATTCCGCAATCAGAAAGAGGGCGATTTCACCATCACCATCAACAGCCCCGAAACGCTTGCAGGGATGGAGACCTATATGAACCTCGCCTCCGAGGTGGGGCATCCCTCGACCGCAGGTCAACGTTATCCAGAACATGGCCACCGGCAAGGCCGGGCATATCATGTCGGTGCTTGCACCGGGCCTTTTTGATGATCCGAACCAGTCTGCCATTGTGGGCAAGGTCAACTACGCTGCTACCCCTGCCGGGGACGGGTTTGCGGCGGCCACGCCTTTGGGTCACTGGCTGGCGGGCGTTCCCAAAAACACCGATGAAGAGCGTAAGAAGGCCGCGCTCGCTTTTTTGACCTGGTTCCAGTCGGGCGAGACGCAAGAGGCCTATGCGCGGGCCGAGGCCGCCCCTGTCAGCCGCGTGGTGCTGGAAGGGCCGATGTCGTACACATAGGAATTCCGCTGGATGAAGGCGCTGGCAGATGCGATCCCGACCGCCGGTCTGATCTCCCTGATCCCGGAATCCAGCCAGGTGCTGGCGGTGACCGAACTGCGCCTCAACGAGGCTACGCCCAGGAAAACACCATCGCCTTCACCGAAATGGCCGCCGCATCGACCCTTTCGATCCTGCCTGCCTTTGTCCTTATGTTGATCGCGCAACGCTTCATCGTCAGCGGTCGCGCTTCCGGAGCCATCAAATGAGAACCATCTTCCTGCTGGTTGACAGCCTCAACCGGCACATGCTTGGCCCTTATGGAGGCGATACCGTGCTGACGCCGAATTTCGACCGGCTGGCCGCCCGCAGCGCGACCTTTAACCAGCATTATGTCGGCTCGATGCCCTGCATGCCAGCCCGGCGCGACATCCTGACCGCGCGCATGAGCTTCCCGCACAGCAGTTGGGGACCGATTGAGCCCTTCGACAACACTTTCACCGAAATACTGACCGAGGAGAAAGTTGTCTACAGCCATCTGGCAACCGATCATTTTCACTATTGGGAGAATGGTGGCGCCACCTATCACAACCGCTATTCCGGCTATGATCAGGTGCGCGAGCAGGAGGGCGACCGCTGGAATTCCGTAGTTGATCAGGATTGGGATGACCTGAGCCAAAGGTTTCATCAGAGCCAATTTGCGACCAACCGTTACGACAAGCCGGCCAATATGCTCAACCGCGAGCGCATTCGCCGGGAAGAGGACTTCCCCTCGGCGCGGACGGTGGAGTGTGGGCTGGACTTCATGCGGCGCAATGCGGAAAACGCCTTGGATTGGAGTTGTTTTTGCCGTCGAAACCGAGGCCTGCGCGTCCGCCGGGGGCGTGCTGATGCCGCCGGTCATGGGAGCCACCGCCTTCCTCATGGCGTCTTTCTGGAGACCTCCTATGCCAATGTCATCATCGCTGCGGCGATCCCTTCGCTGCTATTCTATTTTGGTCTGTTCGTTCAGCTTGACGCCTATGCCGCGCGTAAGGGGCTGAAGGCGTTGCAGGATGACGAAGCCCCGAAATTTTCTCAGGTGTTTCGCGAAGGGTGGCAGTACATCATCGTTTTGCGGTTCTGATCTTCATGCTGCTGGTTTGGCGGCAAGAGAAACTGGCCCCGTTTTACGCCACAGCATTGCTATTGATCATCAACTAGGTTGTCCAGTTGACCCGGCTGTCATGAGTAGGGCTGGTACAGCTGGCAGCCTCAATCGGTCGTTCGCTGGCGGAACTGGTTGCGCTTTTGCTGGGTGTTGGCCTGATCGTGGGATCGTTCTCGGCCACAGGACTGGCGGGAACGCTGGTGAATGATCTGGTTTTCCTTGCAGGCAATGCGGTGCTGCCTTTGTTGATCATGGGCGCCGTCACCGCCTTCATCTTTGGCATGGGGATGCGCCAGATTTTCAACGAGACCACGGGAACGGATCGTCACATGCTGGTCTTTGAGGGCGCAAACTACAATGCCGCGGCCCCGATTGAAAGCTGGCAGCCATCAGACAAGGTCGCGTTCACACTGTTCTTTCACTATGGCGACGCCGCTTGGGATACCAACCGGATGAACAAATCACCCAGCATTTCGTCATGGCTTTTCTGGATCTTCATTTGAAAGGGGATGAGGCAAAGGCCGCCTACCTGGATCTGAGCCCCAGAGCCGCCGACGGGGTCGTGTCTTTGAACGACGACGGGACATCAAAGGACGATCATACTTACTGGACAGGTTTTGCCCCGCGAACCGCCCTGGGGCTGACGTTGGAGACGCTTGAGGAAGGGCAAAGAAACTAGGCGCGAACAAGTCGGAAGGCGTCGACAGAGGCACCACGCACCGATCGTCTGCATGCACTGGTAGCGACGCTTTGTTGGCGCTGTGGTCGACCTGACCATCTGGTTTGATGCAGAGATTTCTTGGCGTTCTGACCGTTAGGCAGTAGCGTTCGGGACATGCTATGAGATCCGGCAGATATCGCAGCCGGGTCCCTTGGCTCGAACAGATTAACCGGACCGGCAGCTACGGCTGTTTAGCGAGATGGTTGGAAGCGGGTTCAGGTTATGGCGCAGATGAAGCGTGAAATAGGTCTGCTCGGTCTGACGTTCATTTCGGTCGGCGGCATCATGGGGTCTGGATGGTTGTTGGGGCCGCTGCTGGCGGTGCAACAGGCGGGACCCGCTGCCGTTATTTCCTGGGTTATCGGCGCAGCGGCGATGTTCATTCTGGCAATGACCTTCGCCGAAATCTCGGCAATGCTGCCGATCCCTGGCGGCATCGCGCGCGTGCCACAGTTTTCGCATGGCAACATCGTTTCCATGGCGATGGGGTGGAGCGCATGGATCGGTTACAACACCGCAGCACCGATCGAAGTTCAGGCGATGTTAAAGTATCTGGCCCCTTACGCGCAGTGGCTGCACGATACCAACACCGGAAAACTAACAGGCAGCGGTACGGTGGTGGCTCTGTTTCTCATGCTGCTGTTTGTTATCATCAACGCGTTTGGCGTTAAGTTCTTTACGCGTGTGAATACCGCCTTCACATGGGTTAAGATCGGCATTCCCGTTCTGTTGTCGATCGCTTTGGTCGTGACCCGGTTTGAGGGCGCGAATTTTAGCAATACTGGCGGCTTTGCCCCCTACGGGGTCCAGGGTGTTCTGGCGGCTGTGTCAACGGGTGGCGTGATCTTCTCCTTTATAGGATTTCGGCATGTGGTCGACATGGCTGGTGAAGCCCGAAACCCGAAATTCACCATCCCGACCGCGCTTGTCCTGTCGATCCTGCTCTGTGCCGCTATCTACCTCGGCCTGCAAATTGCTTTCATCGGCGCGCTGGATGCCGAAGCGCTCAGCAAGGGATGGGCCGCGATGAGTTTCGGCAATGAAGGTCCGTTGGACGGCATCATCCTCTCCGTCGGAATCGTCTGGTTCATGGGGCTGCTCAACATGGGTTCCATCATCGGACCTTTCGGCAATGGCCTGGTTGCCACGGGCTCGAACGCACGGATCACGTTGGCTTTGTCCAAGAACGGTTTTCTGCCAGCGCTGCTGCAGAAATTGTCGTCACTGGGCATTCCGCTCTGGGCACTTGCGCTGAACTTTCTGATCGGCGTCCTGTTCTTGTTGACGATACCGTTCGAAGACGTCATCGCATTAAACGGCGCTGCGATCGTCCTGTCCTTTGCAGTTGGGCCGATTGCGGTCGTGTGTCTGCGCGATCTGCTGCCAGATCACCCTCGTTCCATCCGAATCCCAGCGGTTCGCCTGGTTGCACTCACAGCCTTCATCATCGCAACCATGATCGTGTATTGGAGCGGCTGGCACACGGTGTGGCGCCTCGGCTTCGCCTTGTTGGTGGGGTTGGCGTTTTTGCTGATCAGATTCTCCGGAAAACTGAGCGAGATGGAGACCGCTCAGGCACTGTGGTTGATCCCGTATTTCGTTGGAATCGGCCTGATCTCGTATTTCGGACAATTCGGGGAAGGTGCCCAAAAACTCATCCCCTTTGGCTGGGATGTTGCAGTCTGCGCTGTGTTTGCGGCGGTGGTTTTTAGGCTGGCGGTGCGATCCGCGTTGCCGCAAAGTCAGTTCGACGCCTATATTGCCGAAGAAGAAATCCTGGATCTTGTGCGACCCGTGATCGAGTATTAGTCAGTCAGCCCCGGCATCTGGTGGATCAGGTTCGCAGTAAAACTGCCCGGCTTTGTGGTACGGTTTTTGCAGGTTTGTTCGCGGTGCGCGAGACGGTTCAGCCTATCAAACGCAAGCTGCTGCACGACAGCCGGCCAATGCGCTCCACGTCGTTCCGATCCTTTATTTGCAATGCAGGTTGGGAGCCAATATCGGATACGTGAACAGAGCCTTCATTCAATCGCTTGTCCCTGATTCCATGCTGTATTTTGGCAGTCTGGACAAAGCGGATTTCAGTGCGTCGCCCCAGCCCTCGGAAATAGTCCGGAAATACGGATCATCCGCTTCGAAGCTTGTGCGTTGGCCTGCTTCGAGGCTGCCTTCATCATAAAGCAGTAGATCAAGCGGGGCTCCGACAGACAGGTTGGCTTTGATCGTCGAGTCGAAACTGACAAGCAAGAGTCTGACAGTCTCTGGAAAGCTCATTTCGGGATCATAGGCGCGCACCAATATCGGTCGGCCATATTTGGTCTCTCCGATCTGAAAGAACGGGGTGTCGTCGCCAGCCTCAATGAAGTTGCCTTCGGGATAGATCAAAAACAGGCGCGAGGGTCCGCCCTTGATCTGCCCGCCCAGAATAAGCGTGGCATGAAAAGCACTGTCGGCCTGCTGACCCAGCCGCCCATGCTTCGCAATAACGTCGCTCAGGGTGTCCGCCACCAGTTGCGCGACCTGAAACATTGTCGGTGCTTCAAGGATGGACGGCGCGCGATCCTCGGGCGCTTTGGTCCGTTCTTCCAGCAGGCTGACCGTGGCCTGTGTCGTTGCCAGATTACCGGCGGTCAAAAGGGTAATCGACCGTTCGCCTTCCACAGACCAGTTGAACATCTTGTTGAAGGTAGAGATATTGTCTACGCCTGCATTCGTGCGCGTATCGGACATAAAAACCAGTCCGCGGTTCAGCCGCATCCCCACAGCATAGGTCATGGTCGTCTCCGTTACTGCTGTGCGACCTGCAACTCCACTTTCAATTGCTCGCCCGCTGTCCCCATTCTGTTTCCTATTACCGGGGCGGCTTGCGCATAGTCCAGACCAGTTGCGACTCGAACATATCGATCGTCAGGAGAAATTCCGTTTGAGATGTCGAAACCAACCCAGCCCAGCCCGTCCAGATGCACTTCGGCCCAGGCATGGGTGGCGTCCTGCAACTCGGTTTCGTTCATCATCAGATAGCCCGAGACATAGCGCGCGGGCAAACCAGCCTGGCGGGCGCAGCTGATAAAAACATGGGTATGGTCCTGACACACGCCGCAACCCGCTTCGATAGCGTCTTCGGCGCTCCAGTCAGGATCAGAGCTTCCGATCTCATACTTCACATGCTCTCGAATGCTCTCAGACAATGCATGCATCTGTTCAAGAGGTTCGCCTTGGGGCAAATTCCTTACCAGTTCAGCAACACCTTTTCCCGGCTTGGTCTGCTGTGTGCTGCGCTTGAAGAGCCACAGCGGGATAGACCCTTCGTGGCGCCCCAGGATGCCATTAGTATCTTCGACTTCGACGCTGCCTTCGGAGATCAGCGTGACGCTTTGGGTATTCGTCTCGAAACTGATCAATTCGACCGTGTTGCGGTGGTAGTCTTCAAAGCTCAGTTCTTTGCGTCCGCCGATGATCTCGGTGCTCCAGCTCATGATGCTCTGATTGCGAAAGGATTTGGGTGTTTTCCTCAGTTGCTGAAGCCCGAAGGGTACGGGCGCGTCGAAATCGTATCTGGTTTCGTGTCTAATATGCAGTTTCATTTGCTACTCATAAAACCGGTAGTCAATTTCGATCTGGCGGCTCAGGCTGGAGAGATCGTTGAGAAAATCCTGGATATACTCATGCAGGCCGAATTCGAAGATGCCGGAAATCGGCTGGTCAAGGTACTTCTCGTAAAGCGCATTGGACGCCTCACATGAAGGCCCCGAAAAGCCATAATCCTTCTTGAGATAGGACAGGTTTTCCTGAAGCTTTCGACAACAGAAATGAAGGCTGCGCGGCATGCGCTGGTCCAGAATGAGAAATTGAGCGATGTCGGACGGGCTTGTTTTCTGCCCGTGCGTTATCCGATACCCGCCACCCGCACCCACCGACCGCAGAATGCTCTCCCACTGGATGTTGTCCAGAGAAGACCCGACCGCAAATGCCGTGGGCAACAGGACGTAATACTTAACATCCAGAATGCGCCCGGTGTTGTCCGCGCGTTCGACAAAAGTGCCGATGCGCGTAAAGTCAAACATGTCATTGCGGAGCATGGTGCCAAGTGTGGCTCCACGAACCAGAGCCGCCTGTTGGCGGATCAGTTCGAGCATCCCGGGCAAGTCCCGCTCGTTCACGCGGCGTTTCGTTGCCGCGTCGATTTTCATCCAAGTGGCGTTCACCGCGTTCCAGACATCATGGGTCAGAGCCGTCCGCACAAGGCGCGCGTTATCTCTGGCTTGCTTGATCACAGATTTTACCGAGGATGGGTTATCCGCATCACGCAGAATCCAATCCACCGAGTTGTCTCTGGTGACCTCTTCGTATTTGGCGAGATATGCATCAAGCACGCCAGCCGTTTTCAGTACGGATCCCCATTCCTCGACCGAGTTCTGGGTGCGCGTCAATGCCATCCGCTGACCGGTTTCCAGCAATCTGGCCGTGTTTTCCGCCCTTTCCAGGTACCTGGACATCCAGAACAGCCCACCAGCAGTTTTTCCCAGCATGGCTTAGTCCTCCAGCACCCAGGTGTCTTTGGTCCCGCCGCCCTGACTGGAATTTACCACCAGCGACCCTTTCTTAAGCGCGACCCGGGTTAACCCGCCCGGCGTGATTTTGATCCCATCCGGAGAAACCAGAACAAAGGGACGCAAATCAACATGTCTTGGCGCCAATCCGGATCGCGTGAAAATCGGAACGGTCGACAATGACAACGTGGGCTGCGCGATGTAGTTCGATGGCCGCGACTTGAGTTTGTCCCGGAATGCGGCAATTTCTTTCTTGCTGGCCGTCGGACCAATCAGCATCCCATAGCCCCCGGAACCATGTACCTCCTTCACCACAAGTTCGGACAGATTATCGAGAACGTAGGCACGAGACTCGGGATCGCTGCATCTCCAGGTCGGCACGTTTTTCAGAAGGGGTTTTTCGCCCGTATAGAATTCAACGATTTCAGGCATGTAAGAATAAATCGCCTTGTCATCGGCGATGCCCGTGCCCGGTGCGTTGGCGATCGTGATCCCCCCGGCACGATACACGTCCAGGATGCCAGGAACGCCGAGTGCGCTGTCTGGATTAAAGTTCAAAGGATCCAGGAAATCGTCATCAACCCGACGATACAGGACGTCAATGGGCCGGTACCCACGGGTGGTGCGCATACAGACACGCCCGTCGACGACGCGCAGATCATGTCCTTCGACAAGCTCCACAGCCATCTGGTCCGCAAGGAACGCGTGCTCGTAATATGCCGAGTTATAAATTCCGGGGGTCAGCACCGCGACAGTGGGCTCTCCTTCGGCGCAGTCCGGAGCGCATGCAGCAAGAGAACGCCTCAGGTTTCGCGGATAGTCCGAAACATTCCGGACGTTAGTGGCACTGAACAACTCGGGGAACATCTTCAGCATCGTTTCCCGATTTTCGAGCATATAGCTGACGCCCGAAGGGGTGCGCGCGTTGTCTTCCAGCACATAGAACTCGTCGGGCCCGGTGCGCACCAGATCGATGCCAACAATATGTGTATAGACCTGACCAGGTGGTGAAACGCCCAGCATCTGCGGCAGGAACGCTTCGTTTTCAGCGATCATTGCCGCAGGCACCCTCCCTGCTCGGACAATTTCCTGACGGTGGTAGATATCGTGGAGAAAGGCGTTAATCGCCCGGACCCGCTGTTCGATACCACGCTCCAGGCGCTGCCACTCCCGCGCAGAAATCACACGCGGCACGATATCAAACGGTATCAACCTCTCCTCTGCCTCGGCTTTGCCGTAGACGTTGAAGGTGATGCCAGTCAGCCTGAACACTTCCTCCGCTTCGCGTTGTTTGGATCTGAGCCGTGACGCATCTTCTGCATTGAACCAGCGGCCTATCTCTTCGAATGGACCTCTTAATGATCCATCACCTTCGAACATTTCATCAAAGTATTCATTCATGCGAGGAGTTTGACAAACAAATCAGAGTTTTCAAGGAAAACGCTCTCGCGAGCCCGAGGACCTTGAGAAAAACGACTATTTTTTTGGCTATGATGTAAAGCCCAGGGCGACGCGTTCTGTTTTCCTGACCAGCTAGACGCGATTTTCTGGACTGGTTGGTGCTTAATCAGGCAATTGGTAGAACAAGATAAATCAACAAAAACAGGCCCATAAGGGTTTGCAAACAATGATCAGGATTGAGCAAAAATTATAGGTGGCGGAGACGAAGGGATTCGAACCCTCGAGACGGTTTCCCGCCTACTCCCTTAGCAGGGGAGCGCCTTCGACCACTCGGCCACGTCTCCGCCGACGGGTATATCCGTGCAAACGACGGAAATACAAGGGCAATTCCACTAAGGGTGCATTTTTTTGCGCGACAGTGCGAAGCCGTTGAAATAGAAGGGAATAGCGTCGAGCAAAGCTGGAATTGACCGGATGTTCGCCGCTCACCAGCGCCTGATTGGCCGTCGGAGATCTCCTCGATTGCGCGTTTCTGTCCGTTAGATTCAGATGCGCGCTGACCTTGCAAGGCGTTTTCCCTGCGGGAGTGACGAGTGTGAGGAGTGGCCAGGTGGTCGTGGGCGGAACACGCTCCGGAGCCTTGTCAAAGACCTGCCGGCGCGCCGAACTCAGACGTACCACAGCCAGATATAAATGTTGGTAATCATCAGCGTCAGGATTATGATCGGGAAGGCGATCTTGATGAAGGCGATGAATCCGATCGGTTGCTTGGCCTTTTCGGCGAAGGCCGCCACGGTCAGGTTGGCGCCTGCGTCCAGCAGCGTGCCGTTACCGCCCAGACAGGCCCCCCGCCCCAACTACCACCAGAGCGTTCGATCAAGCCCGCTCCGCCGAACGTGTCGGCGGTGGATTCGATCAGCGGGATCATGATGGTGACAAAAGGAGTGTTGTCCAGAATGGTCGAGAGGTTATCCGTGCTGACTGTATTGGTCGCTCAACATGACAAGCCAATGGACCACCGGTCACTTAGCCCAGCCTCATAGAACAAGTCAGTTGCGCTTGGCTTTGTTTGGAGCGGGGCACCTGCCAGCATTGAAAACCGGGTGTTGCGTCATTGGCGGATTAGGACTATGCACGCGCGGTGGTCGAACAGCCACGGGAATCAAAACCAGGAAATGCCGTGGTTGACCCATTCCGCTTCGGGGGTCACATCCGGCTTAGGAGAAGCGAAATGAAATTGCATGAACTGCGCGACAATGCTGGCGCAACTAAACCCCGCAAACGTGTTGGCCGTGGTCCCGGTTCGGGCACCGGTAAAACTGGTGGCCGGGGTATCAAAGGTCAGAAATCCCGTTCGGGTGTGGCTATCAATGGCTATGAGGGTGGCCAGATGCCGCTCTATCAGCGCCTGCCCAAGCGTGGCTTCAACAAGCCCAACCGCAAGGCATTTGCCGTTGTAAACCTGGGCCTGATCCAGAAATTCGTCGATGCCGGCAAGCTGGACGCCGAGGCGGCTATCACCGAGGACGCGCTGGTTTCCAGCGGTCTGGTGCGTCGCAAGCTGGACGGTGTTCGCATCCTCGCCAAAGGCGAGATCTCGGCCAAGGTGAACCTGGAAGTGACCGGCGCGTCCAAGGCTGCGGTTGAAGCAGTCGAAAAAGCGGGCGGCTCACTTAAGGTCACAAACGCTGCCGCGGCAGAGTAACCGCTTGTGAGCGGGCTCAGACCCGCTTACATAGTGCCTCAAGTTTTCCAAAGACGCCGCCCGAGCCGGAAAACGGTTCCGGGCGGCGTTTTCACAAGAGAGTCCGATTAATGGTATCAGCAGCAGAACAAATGGCGGCCAACACAAGCTGGTCCGCCCTTGGCAAAGCCACCGATCTGCGCAACCGCATCCTGTTCACGCTTGGCCTTCTGATTGTCTATCGTCTTGGCACCTTCATTCCGGTGCCCGGCATTGATGGTGCGGCGTTGCAGCAGTTCATGGAGCAGGCGGGGCAGGGCATCGGCGGAATGGTTTCGATGTTCACTGGCGGGGCGCTGGGGCGCATGGGCATCTTTGCCCTTGGCATCATGCCCTACATCTCGGCCTCGATTATCGTTCAGTTGTTGACCGCCATGGTGCCTTCGCTTGAGCAGCTCAAGAAAGAGGGCGAACAGGGCCGCAAGAAGATCAACCAGTATACACGATACGGAACGGTGGCGCTGGCCACGGTGCAGGCCTACGGTCTTGCCGTGTCGCTGGAAGCGGGCGATCTGGCCACCGAACCGGGGCTTTATTTCCGGCTGGCGACCATGATTACGTTGGTTGGTGGCACCATGTTCCTGATGTGGCTGGGTGAGCAGATCACTGCGCGCGGCATCGGTAACGGTATCTCGCTGATCATCTTTGTCGGCATCATCGCCGAGGTTCCCGCCGCTCTGGCGCAGTTCCTGGCCTCGGGCCGCTCCGGCGCGCTGAGCCCTGCCGTGATCATCGCGGTGATCCTAATGGTGATCGTAACCATCACCTTCGTGGTGTTCATGGAGCGCGCCCTACGCAAGATCCATATCCAATATCCGCGCCGCCAGGTGGGGATGAAAGTTTATGATGGCGGCTCCTCGCACCTGCCGGTCAAGGTCAACCCGTCGGGCGTGATCCCCGCGATCTTTGCCAGCTCGTTGTTGCTGCTGCCGGTCACGATTTCGACTTTCTCATCCGGCGCTGCCAGCGGACCTGTGATGTCCTGGCTTCTGGCCAATTTCGGACCGGGACAGCCGCTCTACCTGCTGTTCTTCGCGTCGATGATTATCTTCTTCGCCTATTTTTACACGTTCAACGTGGCCTTCAAGCCCGATGACGTGGCCGATAACCTGAAGAAGCAGAACGGGTTCATTCCGGGTATCCGCCCCGGCAAGAAGACCTCCGAGTATCTCGAATATGTGGTGAACCGCGTGCTGGTTCTGGGCTCGGGATATCTGGCGCTGGTCTGCCTGCTGCCTGAAGTTCTGCGCGGTCAATTCGCGATTCCGTTCTATTTCGGCGGCACCTCGGTACTGATTATTGTCTCTGTGACCATGGATACGATCCAGCAGGTTCAGAGCCATCTGCTTGCGCATCAATATGAGGGGCTTATCGAAAAGTCCCAGCTGCGTGGCAAAAGCAAGAAACGCAGCAGGAAGGGACCCTCGCGTCGATGAACATAATACTATTGGGCCCGCCGGGTGCGGGCAAAGGCACCCAGGCGCAGCATCTGGTCGAGACGCGCGGCATGGTCCAACTCAGCACTGGCGACATGTTGCGCGCCGCGCGCACCAGCGGCACCGAGATGGGCAAGAAAGTTGCCGAAATCATGGATGCAGGCAAACTGGTCACCGACGAGATTGTCATCGGCCTGATTGAGGAGCAGCTGACGACGCAAAAAGGCGCTGGTTTCATCTTCGACGGGTTCCCGCGCACATTGGCGCAGGCCGATGCGCTGGCGGCTCTTCTGACCAAGCTGGGTCAGTCGCTGCATACCGTTATTGAAATGCGCGTCGATGACGAGACCCTGGTGCAGCGCATCGTCAACCGTGCGGAACAAGCGCGTGCCGCCGGTCAGCCGGTACGGGCGGATGACAATGCAGAAAGCGTGCGTGTGCGCCTGATGGAATACTACAGAAAGACCTCACCGCTGATCGGTTACTACTATGCCAAGGGCGACCTCCGCCCGGTCAACGGACTGGCCGAGATCAAGGAAGTGACGGCGTCGATTGAGGCGATTCTGGGTTAAGGACAAGCGGGGGTTGACGATCCCCGCAAAAGCCTCTACCCACCCCCATCCCTTAGGGGACATGATTCCTTCGGGCAGATTCGTTTGTCCAAAGACCACCTCGAAAAATGCTGGACCCTCTGGCGGCACTGCCACGGTAAAGCGTTGTGAAAAAAGGTTCCGGAACTACGGAACCGCAACGAAAAAGGAAAGTGACACGTGGCACGTATTGCCGGCGTAAACATCCCCACTGCAAAGCGGGTCCCTATCGCCCTCACCTACATCACCGGAATCGGCAACACCTCGGCCAACGCGATCTGCGAAGCCGTGGGCATTGAAGCGCATCGTCGCGTCAATGAGCTCAGCGATGCCGAGGTACTGGCCATTCGCGAACATATCGACGCCAATTACAGCGTCGAAGGCGACCTGCGCCGCGAAGTGCAGATGAACATCAAGCGCCTGATGGATCTGGGCTGCTATCGTGGCCTGCGCCACCGTCGCAACCTGCCGGTCCGCGGTCAGCGCACCCACACCAACGCTCGCACCCGCAAAGGCCCCGCAAAGGCAATTGCTGGTAAGAAGAAATAAGGGAGGGTCTGACCGATGGCACGCGACAAGACACGCATCAAGCGCAAAGAGCGCAAGAACATCGCATCGGGCGTTGCCCATGTGAACTCTACCTTCAACAATACCAAGATCCTGATCTCGGACGTGCAGGGCAACGCGATCTCGTGGTCGTCTGCTGGCACCATGGGCTTCAAAGGATCGCGGAAATCGACGCCTTACGCGGCTCAGCTGGCTGCCGAAGATGCGGGCAAAAAAGCCCAGGATCACGGTGTCAAGACGCTGGAAGTCGAAGTACAGGGCCCCGGTTCGGGCCGTGAATCGGCACTGCGCGCGCTGGCTGCCGTGGGCTTCAACATCACGTCGATCCGTGACGTGACGCCGATTGCGCATAACGGCTGCCGCCCGCCGAAGCGCCGCCGCGTCTAAGCGACAGAATTACCCGCTGGGGCCCGTGTTTTCGCGCGGCCCCAGTCCGTCATTTTAAGCCTCGGGCGTCTGCACCTTGTTGGTCATGGGGCGCAGACAGGAATGGAGGAAATACATGATCCATAAAAATTGGGCAGAACTGATCAAGCCAACGCAGCTTGATGTCAAGCCGGGCAACGACCCCGCGCGCCAGGCCACCGTTGTGGCCGAACCGCTGGAGCGTGGCTTTGGCCTGACCTTGGGCAACGCACTGCGCCGCATCCTGATGAGCTCGCTGCAGGGCGCCGCTGTGACCAGCGTTCAGATCGACAACGTTCTGCATGAATTCTCCAGCGTTGCCGGTGTGCGCGAAGACGTCACCGACATCATCCTGAACCTCAAGGGCGTGTCCCTGCGCATGGAAGTCGAAGGCCCCAAGCGCCTGTCGATCAATGCCAAGGGTCCCGCCGTTGTCACCGCTGGTGACATCAGCGAAAGCGCCGGGATCGAGGTTCTGAACCGCGAGCACGTTATCTGCCACCTCGATGATGGTGCGGACCTGTTCATGGAGCTGACCGTCAACACCGGCAAAGGCTATGTCTCGTCCGAGAAGAACAAGCCCGAGGATGCGCCTATCGGCCTGATCCCGATCGACGCTATCTATTCGCCGGTCAAGAAAGTGTCCTATGACGTGCAGCCGACCCGTGAGGGGCAGGTTCTGGATTATGACAAACTGACCATGAAGATCGAAACCGATGGTTCGATCACGCCGGATGATGCCGTGGCTTTTGCCGCGCGCATCCTGCAGGATCAGCTGTCGATCTTCGTCAACTTCGACGAGCCGGAATCGGCTGGCCGCCAGGACGAGGACGATGGTCTGGAGTTCAACCCGCTGCTGCTGAAGAAAGTGGACGAGTTGGAACTGTCGGTCCGGTCTGCAAACTGCCTGAAGAACGACAACATCGTCTATATCGGCGACCTGATCCAGAAGACCGAAGCCGAGATGCTGCGCACCCCGAACTTCGGTCGCAAGTCGCTGAACGAGATCAAAGAAGTGCTGTCCGGCATGGGTCTGCACCTCGGCATGGATGTCGAGGATTGGCCGCCCGACAACATCGAAGATCTGGCCAAGAAATTCGAAGACGCGTTTTAAGCGCGTCTTCCCCAATGCCCGGACCTCCGGGGAACACACGGGCAATGATGCCCCAAGGAGAGCCCCTGACACGCATCGAGGGCCAGACAAAGCAAAAGTCGAAAGAAGGAACTAGAAAATGCGTCACGCACGTGGTTACCGCCGCCTGAACCGGACACATGAGCACCGCAAAGCTCTGTTCTCCAACATGGCTGGCTCGCTCATCGAGCATGAACAGATCAAGACAACGCTGCCCAAGGCCAAGGAACTGCGCCCGATCATCGAAAAGATGATCACGCTGGCCAAACGCGGCGACCTGCACGCGCGCCGTCAGGCCGCGTCAAAGCTGAAAGAGGACAAGGACGTCGCCAAGCTGTTCGACGTTCTGGGTCCGCGCTACAAGGACCGTCAGGGCGGCTATGTCCGCATCTTGAAAGCCGGTTTCCGCTATGGCGACATGGCCCCGATGGCGATCATCGAATTCGTTGACCGCGATCAGGACGCCAAAGGCGCGGCCGACAAGGCTCGCGTTGCCGCCGAAGAGGCTGCCGAAGAATAAATCACCCCAACGGGAGTGATGTCGGAACCCCGTGCCCTTGGCGCGGGGTTTTTCGTTGTGCCATGGCCAGCACGCCAGCCGGGTAGCTTGCAATCCGTCCACCCCCGGCGCATATCGCTGGGACGATGCATGATACGAGGTCAGGAATGCTGCGCGCGCTGCTTACCGTTTTCTTGCTGGTCCCGGCCTCACTGGCGGTCGCCGAGACACGCGTTCCGGCGACGCAATCCGAGATTTCGCTGGGCTTTGCCCCGGTGGTCAAGCAGGCCGCCCCGGCGGTGGTCAACATCTATGCCAAGATCATCCGGCAGGGCCGCGCGAGCCCGCTGTTTTCCGACCCGTTCTTTCGCGACTTCTTTCAGGGTCGCACCGCACCGCGCAAACGGGTCGAAAACTCACTCGGCTCCGGCGTGATCCTGACCGGCGACGGTTATGTGGTCTCTAATTATCACGTGGTTGGCATGGCGACCGAAATCCGGGTCGTCACCACCGACCGGCGTGAGTTCGAGGCTATGGTGGTTCTGGGCGACAGCGAGAGCGACATTGCCATCCTGAAGCTGTCCGAGGCACAGGGGCTGCCCAGTCTTTCCTTGCGCGATTCCGATCAGGTTGAGGTGGGCGAGTTGGCGCTGGCCATCGGCAACCCGTTTGGTGTGGGCCAGACCGTGAGCAGCGGTATCGTCTCTGGGCTGGCGCGTTCAGGCACCGCGACCGGCAATGCGCGGGGGTATTTTCTGCAGACCGATGCGCCGATCAATCCGGGCAACTCGGGCGGCGCGCTGGTGGACGTAAATGGTGATCTGATCGGTATCAATACCTCGATCCTGACCCGCTCTGGCGGCTCGAACGGCATCGGCTTTGCCATACCGGCCAATCTGGTGGCGGAATTCCTGCGCCAGGCGCAAGATGGCGCGACCGAGTTTCAGCAACCCTGGGCCGGGATGTCGGGCCAGCAGATGACCGCCGATATTGCTGAGTTGCTGGGGCTGCATCTGCCGGGTGGGTTTGTCGTTTCGAACATGCACAGGCTCAGCCCATTTGCTGAAGCAGGGTTCAAGCCCGGCGATGTTATCACCCATATGGACGGGCAGGAGGTCAACTCGCCGCCCGAGATGAAATTCCGCATGGCGGTGGCCGGCATTGGCGGCACAGCGCGGGTCACACGCTATCGTGGCGGTGCTTCCCAAGAGGTGGATGTGGCCATGATGCTGGCGCCTGATGAGCCCCCTGCGGAGCAGACCGCGCTCGACGACCGCACCATATTGCCCGGTCTGATCGTGGCGCGCGCCAATCCGGCGGTGATCGCACGCATGGCGCTGTCAGTGTCGACCGAAGGGGTTGTCGTGCTTGATCCCGGCTGGAATGGCAACCGCGCGGGACTGCGTCGGGGCGATATCCTGCTGAACGTCAATGATCGTCAGATCGAGACACCAAGCGACGTGCGCCGCGCTCTGACCGATCCGGGCCGATGGGTGAATATGCTGCTAGAACGGCAGGGCCAGCGCATGTCGCTGCGCTTCCGGCTTTAGCGCATGGCTGATCTGTTCGACACCGGCGCGGCCGCGCCCGACCACGCGATGCCCCGGCCACTGGCCGACCGGCTCCGGCCGCAGACCCTGAGCGAGGTGGTAGGGCAGGACCAGGTATTGGGTCCAGAGGCACCGCTGGGTGTGATGCTGGCCTCGGGCGCGTTATCGAGCCTGATCCTCTGGGGGCCGCCCGGTGTGGGCAAAACCACCATCGCACGGCTGCTTGCACAAGAGACCGATCTGCATTTCGTGCAGATCAGCGCTATCTTCACCGGGGTGCACGACCTGAAGAAAGTGTTCGAAGCCGCCAAGCTGCGGCGCCAAAACGGCAAGGGCACGCTGCTATTCGTCGACGAGATTCACCGTTTCAACAAGGCGCAGCAGGACGGGTTCCTGCCGCATATGGAGGACGGCACCATCCTGCTGGTGGGCGCGACCACCGAAAACCCGTCTTTTGAGCTGAACGCGGCGCTGCTCAGCCGGGCGCAGGTGCTGGTGCTGGAGCGGCTCGACGGCGCGCAGCTTGAACGGCTGATCGAACGGGCCGAACAGGATTTGGGCACTGCGTTACCCCTGACGGCAGAGGCGCGGCGCGCCCTGCTGGAGATGGCGGATGGTGATGGCCGCGCGCTGCTCAATCTGGTGGAACAGATCGCGGCCTGGCGTGTTGATGCGCCGCTCGACCCGGATGCGCTGTCGGCGCGGCTGATGCGGCGGGCGGCGAGATACGACAAATCCGGTGACGAGCATTACAACCTGATCTCGGCGCTGCACAAATCGGTGCGCGGTTCTGATCCCGATGCGGCGCTCTACTGGTTGGCGCGGATGCTGACGGGGGGTGAAGACCCGCGCTATCTGGCGCGCCGGATCACCCGTATGGCGGTCGAAGATATCGGGCTGGCTGACCCACAGGCGCAGTCGATCTGCCTGCATGCCTGGGAGGTTTATGAGCGGCTGGGCAGCCCCGAGGGCGAGCTGGCGCTGGCGCAGGCGGTGGTCTATCTGGCACTCGCACCGAAATCGAACGGGGCCTATGTGGGCTACAAGGCGGCGATGCGGCTGGCCAGGAAGACCGGCAGCGAACCGCCACCCAAGCACATTCTGAACGCGCCGACCGCGCTGATGAAAGAGCAGGGATACGGCGCGGGCTATGATTACGACCACGACGCCGAAGACGGGTTTTCCGGGCAGAATTACTTTCCGGACGGGGTTGAGCGGTCAGAACTCTATCAGCCGGTCGAACGCGGTTTTGAGCGCGAGTTGAAAAAGCGACTGGATTATTTCGCGAACCTGCGCGCGAAGCGCCGCGAAACTTGACATCCCGGCCCGTGCGCGCGACAGACCGCGCATGTTATCTTCGCTTTTTCATGTGGCCCTCGGTGGCGCAATTGGGGCTTCGCTGCGCTTCCTGACCGGAGTGGGCCTGTTCCGTGCCTTTGGCCCGCAGGAATTCCCTGTGGCGATCCTGCTGGTCAATGTCATCGGCTCGTTTGTGATGGGGTTTTTCGTGGTGACCGCAGCGCAGCGCGGGCTGACGCATCTTAACCCATTCATCATGACCGGTATCATGGGCGGGTTCACCACGTTTTCTGCGTTTTCGCTGGAGGCAGTCTCGCTCTATGAGCGGGGCGCGTTTGGTCATGCGGCGCTGTATGTGGCGCTGTCTGTCGGATTGTCGATCGGGGCGCTGATGCTTGGCCTCTACCTGGCACGAGAGATGTGGACATGAGCGGCGTTCAACTGATCACGGTGGGCGAGGACGAAGGCGATCAGCGGCTGGATCGCTGGCTGCGGCGCATGTTCCCGCATGTCAGCCAGGGCCGTATCGAGAAGATGTGCCGCAAGGGCGAGCTGCGGGTTGAGGGCGGGCGGGTCAAGGCCTCGACCCGGCTGGAGGTCGGCCAGACCGTGCGGGTGCCGCCGCTGCCGGAGGCCGATCACAAACCCGCCGACGTCAAACCGCGTATCTCTGACGCGGATGCCAAGATGATCCAGTCCTGCGTGATCTACCGCGACGATCACATAGTAGCGCTGAACAAGCCGCCGGGCTTGCCGGTGCAGGGTGGCAGCGGGCAGACCCGGCATGTGGACGGCTTGGGCGAAGCGCTGCGGTTCGGTTATGATGAAAACCCACGCCTCGTGCACCGGCTGGACAAGGATACCTCGGGCGTGTTGCTGCTGGCGCGGACCCGCGAGGCGGCGAAATCCCTAACTGCTGCCTTCCGTCACCGCAACACGCGCAAGATTTACTGGGGTCTGGTTGCAGGCGTTCCAACCCCCTATCTGGGCGAGATCAAGGCCGGTCTGGTCAAGGCGGGCGGGCATGGCACCAAGGGTGAGGGTGAAAAGATGATCATCGTCCACCCCAGCGAAATTGCCGACACACCTGGCGCCAAGCGCGCGCATACGCTCTATGCCACGCTCTACCGTGTCGCCAGCCGGGCGGCCTGGGTCGCGATGGAGCCGCTCACCGGGCGCACCCATCAGCTGCGCGCGCATATGGCCGGGATGGGGCATCCGATCATCGGTGACGGCAAATATGGCGGTTCAGGGCAAGAGAATCTGGGTGATGGCTGGGGCGCGCAATTGGGCGGTATCATCAGCAAAAAGCTGCATCTGCACGCGCGCCGACTGGCGTTCGAACATCCGGTGACACGCAAGCCGGTCTCGATAACCGCGCCTTTGCCCGAGCATATGAAAGACAGCTGGGACACCCTGGGCTGGACCGAGGATCTGGCCGCGGATGACCCGTTCGAGACGCTGCAATGAGCGCGCCGCTGCGCCTGATCCTGTTCGATGTGGATGGCACGCTGGTTGACAGTCAGGCCACCATCTTTGCGGCGATGCGCGCGGCCTTCAGCGCCGCAGGCTTGGAAACGCCTACGCGCCCGGCCTTGTTGTCTGGCGTCGGCCTGTCGCTGCCGGTGCTGATGAAGATGCTGGTCCCCGAAGCGGATGAACGCACCCAGGACCAACTCGTCACCGGGTATAAAGAGGCCTACCACGATCTGCGCCTCACGCAAGGTGCGGCGCATTCGCCGCTTTATCCCGGCGCACGCGGTCTGCTGGAACAGTTGAGCGAGACGCCTGATGTTCTGCTGGGCGTCGCCACCGGCAAATCCAAGCGCGGCTTGGACCAACTGATCGAGGCGCATGGGCTGGAGCGGATGTTCGTGACCCGGCAGGTGGCGGATCACCATCCGTCCAAACCCCACCCGTCGATGATCGACACGGCGCGGTCCGAGATAGGCGCCTCGCAGGGTGATACGGTTATGATCGGTGATACCAGTTTTGACATGCAAATGGCCGAAGCGGCAGGCGTCGCCGGTATCGGGGTTACCTGGGGATATCATCCCCGCGATGCACTGGGATCGGCGCAGCACATGGTTGAAGATTTTGCTCAATTGGCGGGCGTGTTGAACAAATTCTGGACGGTGGATCATGAGTGAGTGGGCAGCCAAGCGGTTCTGGACGGACAGCGCCGTGGTCGCGATGCAGGACGGTTTTCGTGTCGAGTTGGACGGGCGGGGCGTCAGAACACCGGCGAAGGCCGTGCTGATTCTGCCCACGCGCGCGATGGCCGACGCGGTGGCCCTGGAATGGGACGCGCAGGACGGCCGTATCGATCCGACCTCGATGCCGGTCACACGGTCTGCCAACGCGGCTATCGACAAGGTGCGCGTTCAACATGCCGAGGTCGCGGATATGCTGGCGGCTTATGGCGATACCGATCTGGTCTGTTATCGCGCAGCGCATCCCCAGGGGCTTGCCGAGCGGCAGGCGCAGGCCTGGGACCCGGTGCTGGATTGGGCCGCTGACACGCTCAATGCCCGCCTGACCGCGCTGCAAGGCGTCGTTCACAGCCCGCAACCCGACCAGGCGCTGACCTCGCTTTCAGACCGGGTTCACGCGCTGGATGCGTTCCAATTGGCGGCGTTTCATGACCTTGTTAGCATTTCAGGCTCCTTGTTGCTGGGCTTTGCGGCGGCCATGGACTGGCGCGAAGCCGAAGAAATCTGGCACCTGTCGCGGATCGACGAGCGCTGGCAGGAAGAGCAGTGGGGCAGCGATGACGAGGCCACCGCACACGCAGAGATAAAGCGCCATGCGTTTTTGCACGCGAAACGCTTCTTCGACCTTTCAGCCTGAGATTACATGACCGATCCGGTTGCCTGACCCAGGGGCAACATGGGCCTTTGCGTATTTATTTCAGTGATCGAACCCTTGACGTTTATTGATGAATGCGCTCAAACTTGGCCCCACTGAAGGGGAGATCCCTTTTTCGGTATACGCTCCGGCTTAACTCAGGCCGGCGAGCCGTCCCGCAAGGGGGCGGAAAATCAGGAAGAGGTAAAAATGAAAAAAACCATATTTGTGGGCGCGGCCACTGTCGTCACTCTTGCGGCGGGCGCTGCAATGGCGGGGACTGCGGACGACGTCAAGGCGCGTGGCAAGCTGAACTGCGGTGTGACCACCGGTCTGGCTGGCTTTGCTGCGCCAGATGCCAACGGGGAATGGAAAGGTTTCGACGTGTCGATGTGCCGTGCGGTGGCCGCGGCGGTTCTGGGTGATCCCAATGCCGTCGAATTTGTGCCGACCACGGGCAAGACGCGTTTCACCGCTCTGGCCTCGGGCGAAATCGACCTGCTGGCGCGTAACACCACCTGGACGTTCAGCCGCGATGTCGACTTGAAGTTCGAATTCATCGGCGTGAACTACTACGATGGCCAGGGCTTCATGGTCCCCAAGGAACTCGGCGTGTCCTCGGCCAAGGAGCTGGACGGCGCGACGGTCTGCATCCAGACCGGCACGACAACCGAGCTGAACCTGGCGGATTTCTTCCGCACCAACAACATCAGCTACGAGCCGGTTCCGATCGAAACCAACGCAGAAGCACAGCAGCAGTATCTGGCCGGTGCCTGTGACGTCTACACCACCGACGCGTCCGGTCTTGCTGCGACACGGGCATCCTTCGAAGATCCGTCGGCCCATATCCTGCTGCCCGAGATCATCTCGAAAGAGCCGCTCGGTCCGCTGGTGCGCCATGGCGATCACGAATGGGGTGACGTTGCCCGCTGGACGCTGAATGCGCTGATCTCTGCAGAAGAGCTTGGTGTGACCTCGGCGAATATCAACGACATCGCCTCCAGCACCGAAAATCCGGAAATCAAGCGTTTGCTGGGCACCGAAGGTACCTTGGGCGAGATGCTGGGTCTGGATGCCGAATGGGCGCAGCGCGCGATCGCTGCTGGCGGCAACTATGGTGAAATCTTTGCGAAGAACATCGGCGAAGACACCCCGATCGGCCTGGCGCGCGGCCTGAACGCGCAATGGACCGATGGCGGCCTGCTCTACTCGCCGCCGTTCCGCTAAGAAGCCGCAAAAAGGGCGCAGGACATCCTGCGCCCTTTTTCATTTTCACAAACAACAAACCCGGTATTTGCGAGCGGGGGCAAACCCCGTCGAATTCAGGACCGGATTGTTACGGGGAAACCATAGGTCATGACAACACTCACTGACCCGCCGAAGGAGCATTTTCGGCTGTCCATGCTCCTTTATGATACGCGTTATCGGTCAGCCACGATTCAGGTCGTTGCGTTAATGGGCTTCATGCTGCTGGCGGCATGGCTGCTCAGCAACACGATCCAGAACCTCGAAGCGCTAGGCAAACCGGTCGAATTTGGGTTCTTCAGCGAACCCGCCAGCTATGACATTAACCAACGGCTGCTGGAATATGATTCCCGCGACAGCCACCTGCGCGCTGCCTTCATCGGCCTGCTTAATACGCTGGTAGTGGCTGTTTTGGGTTGTATTACAGCCACTATTGTGGGTGTCCTAGTAGGTGTGTTGCGCCTGTCATCGAACTGGCTGGTCGCCAAGATCATGACCGTCTATGTCGAGATGTTCCGCAACGTGCCGGTCCTTCTGTGGATCGTGTTTGCGATGGCCATCCTGATCGAAAGCCTTCCCGCACCAAGGGCATTCCGGGGCGAAAACCCCACCGCGACCATGGATCTGTTCAACACGGTCGCTGTCACCAATCGCGGTGTCTACATCCCCGAGGCGCTGTTCTCACGCTCTCTGGGGGATATCCATTTCTTTGGCGAAAGCGCGATGCGCTTTGATGTGTCGCTTGATCTGATCGCGATCATCATCGTTCTGGCAGGCAGCATCTTTGCGATGCGCAAGGTCACCGCCTGGGCCAACAAGACCCAGGAGCAGACCGGCGATCGGCCCAAGATCTGGCACATCCTGCTTGGCCTTATCTTTGTGCCGATGCTGATCCTGCTGGTCGCGCTGGGCTTTCACCTTGGGTACCCCGAACTCAAAGGGTTCAACTTCACCGGCGGCACCCATCTGCGGAACTCCTTGATCGCGCTCTGGCTGGCCCTGTCGCTTTACACGGCGGCCTTCATCGCCGAGATCGTGCGCGGCGGCATCCTTGCCATCAGCCATGGCCAGACCGAGGCCGCCGCGGCGCTGGGGCTGCGTCAGGGGCGGATCATGCGGCTGGTGATCCTGCCACAGGCGCTGCGGGTGATCATTCCGCCGATGATCTCGAACTATCTGAACCTGACCAAGAACTCATCCCTGGCCATCGCGGTCGGTTATATGGACATCACCGGCACGTTGGGCGGGATTACCATGAACCAGACCGGTCGCGAGCTGGAATGCGTTCTGCTGCTGATGCTGGTCTATCTCGCCATCTCTCTGAGCATTTCGGCGGTGATGAACTGGTACAACGAACGCGTCAAACTGGTGGAGCGGTGATATGAGCAATCAAAGTTTTGTCCGCACCGAAATGCTGCCGGAACAGGCGCCGCCGGGATCAACCGTTGGCGTGCTGGGATGGCTGCGCGAGAATCTGTTCTCGACCTGGATCAATTCGATCCTGACCGTGGTCTGTGTAGTGTTCGTCTACTACGTGCTGTCGAACATCCTGTCCTGGACTTTCCTCTCGGTCTGGAATGCCAACTCGCTGACCGAATGTCGTGAGATCATGATGGCGACATGGGGCACCACACATGGGCACGCCTGCTGGGCCGTGATCAATGAGCGGTGGCAGCAGATGCTGTTCGGCTTCTACCCGCCTGAACTCTATTGGCGACCGATCCTGGCGCTCGTGCTGCTTCTTGTGGCGCTCAGTCCGATTTTGTATGCCGAAAAGGTCTCGTCGAAACTGCTCTATCTGACAGCGGCCTATCCGTTCCTGTTGGTCTGGCTGATGTGGGGCGGGTCGATCTGGGGGCCGCTTATGGCAGCTGCCGGATTTGGCATCGGATACTTGGCATACCGGTTTCTGCTGCCTATCGCAGGGGGATTGACTGCGCTGATCGCTGCATTTCTGCTACCGGTGCTCTGGTGGCTGTTCCTGGCTGGCCCGGTCGCAGGTGCAATCAATTCGATTATCCCCATTGGCATCGCTTCGGTCGAAAGCCGGGAATTTGGCGGTTACATGCTGGCGCTTCTGCTGGGCGTTGTTGCAATCGGCTGTTCGTTGCCATTGGGCATCGTGCTGGCGCTGGGTCGTCAATCGGACTTGTTGATCGTCAAATACCTCTGCGTCGGCTTCATCGAGTTCATCCGGGGCGTTCCGCTGATCACACTCCTGTTCGTGGCCTCGCTTCTGCTGAACCTGTTCCTGCCGCCAGGCACGAATTTTGACATCATCCTGCGGGTGATGATCATGATGACCCTGTTCTCGGCCGCCTATATGGCCGAGGTGATCCGGGGCGGCCTCGCCGCTCTGCCGCGGGGTCAGTATGAGGGGGCGGATTCGCTTGGCCTCAACTACTGGCAGGCGCAGCGGCTGATCATCATGCCACAGGCGCTGAAGATTTCGATCCCCGGGATCGTGTCGACCTTCATCGGCATCTTCAAGGACACCACGCTGGTCTCGATCATCGGCCTGTTCGATGTGATCGGCCTGTCCAGCGCCATCCGTGCCGACACGGCATGGAACGGCATCTACTGGGAACTCTTCGCCTTTATCGGCTTCCTGTTCTTCGTGGTCTGCTTCGGCATGTCCCGCTACTCCATGTATCTGGAGCGTAAGCTCCAAACCGGCCATCGTTAAGGAGGGCCCAATGTCTGAACTTGCAATCGAACGCGAAATCGACCGCACCAAAATGCAGGTGAGCGACGAGGTCGCCATCGAAATTACCGGCATGAACAAGTGGTACGGGTCCTTCCACGTGCTGCGTGACATCAATCTGACCGTCAATCAGGGCGAGCGGATCGTGATCGCGGGGCCGTCGGGGTCCGGCAAGTCCACCCTGATCCGTTGCCTGAACGCGCTGGAGGAGCACCAGCAGGGCAAGATCGTGGTGGATGGCACGGAACTGTCCAATGACCTCAAGAACATTGACAAGATCCGGTCCGAGGTTGGCATGGTGTTCCAGCACTTCAACCTGTTCCCGCACCTGACCATTCTGGAAAACTGCACGCTCGCGCCCATCTGGGTGCGTAAGACGCCCCGCAAAGAGGCAGAGGAGCGGGCGATGCATTTCCTGACCAAAGTGAAGATCCCAGAGCAGGCCGACAAGTATCCTGGCCAGCTTTCGGGCGGTCAGCAGCAACGGGTGGCCATCGCACGCTCGCTCTGCATGATGCCGCGGATCATGCTGTTTGATGAGCCCACATCAGCGCTCGACCCGGAGATGATCAAAGAGGTGCTCGACACCATGATCGAACTGGCCGAGGAAGGCATGACCATGCTGTGCGTCACCCACGAGATGGGCTTTGCCCGTCAGGTCGCCAACCGCGTGATCTTCATGGATGCGGGTCAGATTGTGGAACAGAACGAACCCGAAGAGTTCTTCAACAACCCGCAGAGCGAGCGGACCAAACTGTTCCTGAGCCAGATCCTCGGGCACTGAGTTGGGGTAGACCCTTCCTGAACGTAAGACGAGGCGGGGTTTGGCCCCGCCTTTTCTATTCCAGCAACTCGCGCGGAATGACGAAGTCCAGAACCGTGCCCTCCTGCCAGGTGACATCCGCCCAATCCTCCACCGCAAAGGCGATTACCGTGGTCGCGCAGGTGGGGTAGTCAAAGAACCGGTCATGGGGTGGCGGGGCCTTCACCAGTTGTTCCGCAAAATGCGCGATACCGGGATTGTGACCTAACATCAAAACGCACTGCCGCCTTGCCTGGTTCAGCGCATGCATCATCCCCTGCGCATGGGCGTGGTAGAGATCGCGGGTAAAGACCGTTTGTGTGGCGGTCAGCCCCATGCGGTCCCAGGTTTCGCGCGTTCGGATCGAATCCGAACTCAGCACGGCGTCGGGCAGATAGTGCTTGTCGGACAGCCAGCCCCCGATCGCCTTCGCCGATGCGCGCCCGCGCTTGTTGAGCGGGCGCGAATGATCGTCGAGGGCGGGATGATCCCAGCTGGATTTCGCATGGCGGGTCAGGATGAGGGTGCGTGTCATGTGGAATGAAAAGCTCTCATATGCAGGGCGGATTGCGCGTCGGTGCGACCGGCTCCGGCGCTGACGGGGCAGGCGCGGCGCGCGGCGCATCCCTGGGTCATGCAGGCGGTGCCTGCGTCGGTGTCGAGAAAACCGTGACAGGCGGCCAGATCATAGGGCGCTTCTGCGCTTAGGGCGCCCACCGGACAGGCCACTGTGCAGGGCGCCTCGCAGGTCGCGCAGGGCGCAGAGACCGGAGGGGCAGGAAGCGGTATTGCTGCGTCCAGATGCAGCGCCCCCCGGAACGAGATCATCAGCCCGACTTTGTCATGCACCAACATCCCTACCGGGCTTTGCCAGCACCGCCCCGATTTCAGCGCCCAGTCTATGAAAGGCTCATAAGGCGGCCCGCCGAAGGGAAAACTGCAAGAGACATCCAGGTGCCGCGCAAGCCCTCCGACGACACGCTGCGACCAGCGGTCAACCGCATGTGGATGACCGTCGCGATATTCGGTCGCGTGCGAGAAGACCGACCAGAACTCGGGCCCCGTACCTAGCAGAACCAGCGTGCCTGTACCATGCTCAGGCCCGTAGACCTGCCTCGGGTGAAAGGCTCCCATCACGATCAGGCCGCGTTCGGCGGCCAATGCCTCGATCTGGTGCAGCGCGGGCTGGTCCATCAATCCGGGCGGATCAGCGATCCGGCGCCGTGCTCGGTGAACAGTTCGAGCAGCACGGCGTTGGGTGCGCGCCCGTCCAGAATGACCGCGGCCCGCACGCCATTGTGCAGTGCGTCCAACGCGGTTTCGGTTTTGGGGATCATGCCGCCCGCGATGGTGCCCTCGCGGGTCATTTCGCGAATCTGGCCCGCTTTCAGCTCAGTTACGACATCACCAGCGGCATTCTTCACGCCGGACACATCGGTCAGCAACAGCAGCCGGTCGGCCTTGAGCGCCGAGGCGACCGCCCCGGCCGCCGTGTCGCCATTGACGTTGAAGGTTTCTCCCTCGGGGCCGGAGCCCAGCGGCGCAATCACGGGGATCACATCATTGGCAAAGAGGTCATGCAGCAGCTTGGGATTCATCCTGGCGGGCGTTCCCACGAAACCCAGCGAGGCATCGGTCTGCTCGCATTGCATCAGATGCGCGTCCTTGCCTGACAGGCCCACCGCCGTGCCGCCCTGATCGTTGATCGCCTGCACGATGCGCTTGTTGACCACACCGGAGAGCACCATCTCGACCACTTCGACCGTTGCGGCATCGGTGACGCGTTTGCCGTTCACGAACTCGGACTGAATCTCCAGCTTGTCCAGCATGGCGTTGATCATTGGTCCGCCGCCATGTACCACAACCGGATTCACACCCACATGGCGCAGCAACACCACGTCGCGCGCAAAGCTCTCCATCGCTTCGTCGCTGCCCATGGCGTTGCCGCCCAGCTTGATGACAACGATGGCCCCGTCATAGCGCTGCAGATAAGGCAGCGCGCTGGACAGGGTGGCGGCGGTGGCAATCCAATCGCGGTTCATCTTCTGTTTCTTCATGGCAATGATCCTCTGACCCCCTGTTAGGAGGTTTCGCCAAAACTGCCAAGACCGGATGGGACAAAACACGCCGCGCCACCGCAAAGGGCGGCGTGGCGCAAGTGTTTAGCTTAGCGCGCGTTTCATCGCCGGAATGTTGCCCAGCACCAGCAGATCGAAGGCCAGCACGACCAACAGGGTCAAACCGACCAGCGGGAAGGCCATCGAGGTAAACAACCCGATAAACACCGCGCCCTTCCAGAAGGGCAGCTCTGCTGGCACTGGTGGCGCTGCAAGACGGCCTGCGCGCGCGGGGCGCCGCTTGACCCACATGACAATGCCCGAGACGCAGATGAAGATCACCGAAAGACAGAACACCGCGTTCAGGACAAAGTTCCAGGTGCCCAGCAGCCCCATGTGGAACGGCACGCTGACCGCCATGCTTTTGCCCATGAGCGAATAATCCTCGAACCGCACATCGGCGAGAATCTTGCCGGTGTATTGGTCCACATGAATGGTACGGTCCACCATCGGGTCGGTCGAATCCCCGCTCATGCTGTCGCGGTTGAGGGTCCAGACGCCCGTATCACCGCCAGGATAGGCAACGCGGAACCGGTTTTCCATGCCCAGCGACAGGCCAAGCGCGACAACACTATCGATGGTCACCGCAGCACCAGCAGGAATGCCCTCTGCACCCATATCAGAGCCTGAAGCGGGCATCGGTGTCTGTTCCAGCGCCCAGGGCACGTCGTTCTGATTGCCATGGTTCATGCTGGCATGGGTGTCATCGGAGAGTGGGACGTTGTCCCACTTCTCGGCGGGAAAGCTGCTCCAAGCCTGCACAAGCATACCGCCCCAGACACCGGCCCAGGACAGGCCGGAGATCAGGAATACTACCAGCAGAAGCGACATCCAGAACCCGACCACCGCATGCAGCGATTTCCACAGCGCGCGACCGCGTGCCTTGAGGTTTGGGACAAAGGCAGCATGCGCATTGCCGTGCGGCCACCACAGGTAGAGCCCGGTCAGTACCAAAACCAGCGCCAGTCCGGCGGCGATCTCAATCAGCCGGTCCCCGGTATCACCGATCAGCAGTGTCGAGTGGATGTTGTCGGCCAGGTCGTACCATCCGGCACGGCGGTCCCAGGTCTCGATCACCGAACCCGTATAGGGATCGACCGCCACCATTAGTTGACCCGCATCGGTCTTGACCCGAAAAACGGTGGCCAGATCGTCCGCCTTGGGGCCGATCCATTCCACGACGCTGCCCGGCACCTGAGCCAACGCGGCCTCAGCCTGTTCTGAGACGGCCAGCGTCTCGCCCTGAACCGCGACCGCGATCTTCTCGCCGTCGCGCCCGTCGAACTGGGTGATAAACATCATCATCAACCCGGTCACCGCCAGAGTGATGAGGAAGGGGATCACAAATATCCCCGCATAGAAGTGCCATCGCCATGCGGCGAAATAGAATTTTTGCGCAAGTGTGCTTTGGCCGCTCTCGGCCGTATAGGGGGTGTCCATTGCCATGTCTCTTTCGATATCAAACGGCCCCCATCGCCATGCGGCGCGGGGCTTTCAGAAGGTCTCGTTTTGGATATCAGAGAGTGAGGGGCGGCCCCCTGGCATCGTAGCGCGCATGAAATCCGGCGCTGCGATGGGTGAAATCGGCGTGGCTCCAGCGCTCGCTCTGCGTTGAGGTCAGAAGGATCACCGGACGGGTGTCCGGCGCCAGTTCGGCAGTGTGCAGCGCGCCATAGGCGCAGGGCATCCGCTCGTCCGTCTCGTCATGCAGAGGGTCACTGCCGTCGAGGTCAACCCAGCGCTCGACCGTCTCGTCACCGACGCACAGCACCAGCAACATCTTTTCGCCACTGCCTGCGGGCATCCAGCCCTGCGGAATGGCGCTGCTCAGCGCGAGCGCGATCAGGGTCAGGCATATGACCAGCCGCAGCTTCATTCCAGCGTGGCGATGATCGACCGCAGAACCGGGATGCCATCGCCCTTCTCGGACGAGGTCAAAACGATTTCCGGGTAGGCGGCGGGGTGTCTCGCCAAGGCGGCGCGGACCTGATCCAGCACGCGCGCGCGGTCCTTTGCCTTGACCTTGTCGGCTTTGGTCAGCACGCATTGAAAGGTCACGGCGCTGGTGTCCAGCAGCTTCATGATCTCGGCATCGACCGGTTTGACCCCATGGCGCGCGTCGATCAGCACGAAGGCACGGCGCAGGGTCTGGCGCCCGCTGAGATATTGTTTCAGCAGGCGCTGCCATTTCTCGACCACCGGCAGCGGCGCATTGGCATAGCCATAACCCGGCAAGTCCACGAGATAGAGCTCCGGCCCTTGCGTGAAAAAGTTGATCTCCTGCGTGCGGCCCGGCGTGTTGGAGGCGCGCGCCAGCCCCTTGGTGCCGGTTAGCGCGTTGATCAGGCTGGACTTGCCCACATTCGAGCGCCCGGCAAAGCAGACCTCGATCCGGTCGGCGGGCGGCAGGCCGGACATGGCGACCACGCCTTTCACGAATTCCGACTGGCCGGCAAACAGCTTGCGCCCACGTTCTTGCGTCTGCGGGTCAGGGTCATCCGCCAAGGGAAAGGGAAGTGCGTTCATAGCAATTCCAACTTATCGCCGACACGGACCTGCCCGCCCTGGATCACCTCGGCTTTGACGCTGAAATCCTTGTGGCCCCAGTTCTGTTCCAACGTACCCAACGTATCAGCGTCGCGCTCGCCGGTATCCGGGTTCACGGTTGTCGCCAGGCAGCGGGTTGTGCGCTCGCGCACTTGCAGGATCGCTTCGCCGATTTTGACCTGCTGGCCGATCCAGTCGAACTCGGCCCAGTCGGGAAAGCCATCAAACCAGATATTGCCGCGCCAGCGATGGATCGACAACTCGTGCCCCAACTTTTGTTCCACCGCCCGGTGGGTCGCCATATTGCACAGCGTAAGAGAGGGCCAACTGCTGTCGGTCATGCCAACGCCGGGCACCCGGATGATACGGGTAGGCGCGGCGCGGCCGTCTGGCATCAGCGGTCTAACCCAGTCCAGAAACGCGGCCTCGTCTGCTTCGGGGTCAAAGCGCAGGTCGGGCCGGTCGGGATGCATCATAACCAGCCTGTCGCCCTCTGTGCGGGCCGAGATCGCCATCAATTGCGGCGACCCTGCGGCGCGGGTGAAATTTCCGCATTTGACCCATTCGGTGCCATCGACCCTGGCGGCCTCATGGGCAACCGCCCAAACGCGGTCGCCGGGCAGACATTGCCCGGCGATCAGAGCCACCTCATCCAAAGACTCACGGCCATGCGCCTTGATCGGGTGCCGCCAGAGGCTTTGGATCGTTGCCGTCACTTCTCGTCAGCCTTGGGTTTGCGCTTGAAGCCGGATTTAATGTTGCCAAACACATCCGGTTTGTAGCCCTGGCTGCGCATGATCGCATATTGCTGGATGAAGGTGATCGTGTTGTTGGCGATCCAGTAAACCACCAGCCCGCTGGCAAAGCTGCCCAGCATGAACATGAACACCCAGGGCATCCAGGCAAAGATCATCGCCTGCGTCGGGTCGGTGGGTGCCGGGTTCAGTTTCTGCTGCAGCCACATGGAGATACCCAAAAGCAGCGGCAGGATACCGATGAAGATCAGCGCCATGATTGATTCCGGCTGCGGCCCGGCCCAAGGCAGCCAGCCAAAGAAGTTATAGATCGAGGTCGGGTCCGGCGCGCTCAGGTCGCGGAACGGGCCGAACCAGGGGGCTTGGCGCAATTCGATGGTGACGAAGATCACCTTGTAGAGCGAGAAAAAGATCGGGATCTGCAACAGGATCGGCAGACAGCCCGCAGCCGGGTTCACCTTTTCCTTCTTATAGAGCTCCATCATGCCCTGCTGCATCTTCTGGCGGTCATCGCCGGCGGCCTCTTTCAGGGCCTCCATCTGCGGCTGGAGTTCCTTCATCTTGGCCATCGAGACGTAGGATTTGTACGCCAGCGGGAACAGGATCGCCTTGATGATCAGGGTCAGGCCGATGATCGACCAGCCCATATTGCCAATCAGCACATTGATGTTGTGCAGCAGCCAGAAGATCGGTTTGGTCAGGAAAAAGAACCAGCCCCAGTCGATGCTGTCGATGAATTTCAGCACACCTTCGCGCTGGTATTCGCGGATGGTTTCCCATTCTTTGGCACCGGCAAACAGCTGGGTCTGCACCTGGGCGGTCTCGCCCGGTGCCACGGTCAGCGTCGGCAGCACGGTTTCGGTCTGATAGATCTTGCGTCGGTCGTCATATTTGGCGGCGGCCTTGAACGCGCTGCCCGGTTCGGGGATCAGCGTTGTCATCCAGTAGTGATCGGTAAAGCCGATCCATCCATCCTGCTGGATCTGGAACACCTCGGCCTGCGCGCGCTCATTCGGTTCGACCGGAAAATCGCGCATGTCGGAATAGTCGATCTCGGCCAGGCTGCCATCGGTCATGCTGATGGCGCCCTCATGCAGGATGAAGAAATTCTTGAGCCCGGGCAGGTCAGCATCCTCGCCTGTGCCGTGGCGTGCGAGGACTCCATAGGGGGCCAGCTTGACCTCGGCACCGGTGGTGTTTTCGACAGATTGCGTGACGGTGAACATGTAGTTCTCGTCAATCGCGATGGTGCGTTTGAAGATCAGGCCAGTGCCATTGTCCCAGCTCAGGGTGATCGGGCTGTCGGGGCTCAGCACCTCGCCCTCGGCAAGCTGCCAGTCGGTGGCGGCACCCGGAACCTGATCACCGGCAAGGCCCGCGCCGGGGGCCCAGCCGTAAAGCGCATAGTAGGCCGATTCCGAGCCCGAAGGGGACAGCAGCTTGACGACATCCGCATCGGGCTGGAGCGAGACGCGGTAATCTTTCAGCGACAGCTCATCGATCCGGCCCCCTTTGAGCGAGACCGAGCCGGACAGGCGCGGGGTATCAATGTCGATCCGCGGGGCTTCGGGCGATTCAGGTTCGGCCACGATTTCGGTGTTGATCGCGCCGGTATCTGCGGCGGTCGGAGCCGCTGCAACATCGCTTTCCGGGGCGGTGAGGGTCGTCTCTTCGGTTGGGGTGGTCTGCTCGGGGGGCGGAAACACCACGAGCCAGACGAGGATCACCAGAAAACTGAGCGCCGTTGCGAGAATGAGGTTCTTGTTCTGATCGTCCATCGGGGACCGCCACCATATGCAGGAAAAGTCACCGGTGGGTTCAACAGAGTGCAGCACCAAAGGTCAAGCGGAATCGCCCTGAAACTGCGGCCTGCGCGGTCAAATCGCAACGGCAGATCGGTTGGGTCAGCCGGTTTTGCGGCTGATCCGCGGCGCGTCCTGCACTTTGGCCTCATGGGCCGAGATCCAGTCCAGCGTCTGGTCGAAGGGCATCGGTCTGCCGATGCCGAAGCCCTGCACGTGATCGCAACCCAGCTGCGCCAGCAGGGCGTGCTCGCCAACGGTCTCGACACCTTCGGCGAGGGTTTCCAGTTCCAGACGTTCAGCCATGGTCAGGATGGCGCCGATCATGCGTTGCTGTTCAGCGTCGCGATCGGCTTTTGCAACAAAGGAGCGATCGATCTTGATGCGGGTGATCGCGAACCGGCGGATGGCTGCGATAGAGGCGTGACCGGTGCCGAAATCATCCAGATCGATCTTGCAGCCCAGCTGTCCCAGACCGGCGATGTTGCGGGTGACCGTATCATCGGCCGTATCCGTGAAAACATTTTCCAACACTTCGACGGCCAAACGGTCGGCGGTCAGACCAAAACGGTCCAGTTCCCACTGGATGCGCTGGACAAGTGCGGGGTTGCGCAGTTCTTCGGCGGTGAAATTCACACCGACGCTCGGAACCCGGACATCGGCGCTGTCCCAGGCCTTGAGCGCGGTCAGCGAATGGTAGAGCATGACTTGCCCCAGACGGTCCAAAAGCCCCGCCTGTGCGATCAGGGGCAGAAACACGTCCGTGCCCAGATTGCCACGCAGCGGATGCGACCAACGCGCAAGCGCCTCGAAGCCCACGACATGTCCGGTCTCGGTCGAGATTTGTGGCTGAAACCAGGGCTGGATCTGGCCGTTGTCCAGCGCGGACCCGATCTCATCGCGCAGCGGTTTGGTGCCTCGGCGTCGGCGTGTCTGCGGAGAGAACGCGCGGATCGCGGATGGCCCGGCCTGTTGCGCCTCTTCCAGCGCCAGATCGGCGGCGTCGAGCCAGTCTTTGGCGCTGTCGCCATCGAACCGGCTGAATTGACAGAACCCGATGGAGCAACCGACATAGACGGTTGATCCATCCAGCGAGATCGGGTTTTCGACCGCCTCCTGCAGGCGTCCCGCCAGTTGGATTGACAGTTCCAGATCAAGATGCGGCACCGGCGCGAGGCAGATCGCAAAGCGGTTGTCGCCCATACGCGCAACCAGGTCCCTGTCACGCAGCACGGACTGAACCCGCTCGCCGCATCGCTGCACTATGTGATCGGCTGCCCCCTGGCCCAGCCGACTGACATGATCGGCGTAATCGTCAAGCTCGACCAGAAAGCATGTTGATTTCAGGCCATTCCTGGCCGTCTCGGCGCAAACATCTTCGGCGGCGGTAAGAAAGCTGTCCTGCAGCATCAGCCCGGTAACCGCATCGCGCGGCCCGCGCCTCTCAACCGGCCATTTGCCCAGGGCCCCCGCAAAGGCAAACAGAAGCGGCAGCCCCAGCGCCGTTAGCAACAGCGCGGTTTCGCCCCAAAGCCAGAAGGCGCCCAGTGTGATTGCCGGCAAAAAGGCCAGCACCGGAGGCCCGGTCAGAACCGGCACGATCCGATCTTTCAGGCGGGTCGATAGCGAACTGATCTGCATCGGTTTTTCAGGGCCTTTTGCATTTGAGTCTGCCTGAGCTTAGAAAACCAGTCTGAGCGATGTGTTAACGAAATTGCGGAATTTCAGACGAATCCGCGTCAATTTCGTCCTTGGAATGGCTCAATCCCATAAAATCGAACAGTTTTGGGTCCAGCAGATGCGAGGCGCGCGCATTCATCAGTGCTCGGAACATCACCTGCCTGCGGCCCGGTGCGTTCTTTTCCCGTTGGTCGAGACTCTGTTTGACCTGCTGGCGCTGCAGCCCGTCCTGACTGCCGCACAGATCGCAGGGGATGATGGGGGAGTTCATCGCGGTGGCAAATTTCTCTCAATCGGCCTCCGTCACATGGGCCAGCGGGCAAAAGAACATTCACACCTATTTGTAGTTCATTTGGGTACGCGTCGATGAGCTCGACTGGTATCATCGAAGCTGGTCGTGTTGATTGGGCGGCACTGGTTGACCCGAAAGGGTTTCAGAACACCAAAATTTGTCCTATTCCGTCTCCGATGACCAAAGATCTTGATGATATCCACCCAATCTTCCATGGGGCTCCACGCACGACGGAGTTTAGAAAGCTGCGCAAGCGGATCGTGCGCAACGTTCGCGAAGCGGTAGAGCAGTACCGCATGGTCGACCGGAGCGATGCGCGCTGGCTCGTTTGCTTATCCGGTGGCAAGGATAGCTATACTCTGTTGGCGATCTTGATCGAGTTGAAGTGGCGAGGGCTTTTGCCGGTTGATCTTCTGGCTTGCAACCTTGATCAGGGTCAGCCGGGCTTCCCGGCAACGGTCTTGCCTGAGTTCCTGGAAAATATGGGTGTGCCAAGCCGGATTGAATTCCAAGACACCTATTCGATCGTCGTGGACAAGGTGCCCCAAGGCCGAACATATTGCGCGCTGTGTTCGCGACTGCGCCGGGGAAATCTCTATCGGATCGCTCGGGAGGAAGGCTGTTCAGCAGTCGTGCTGGGCCATCATCGGGATGATATTCTTGAGACGTTCTTTATGAACCTGTTTCACGGCGGGCGATTGGCCACCATGCCTCCTAAGCTGGTGAATGAGGAAGGCGATCTGTTCGTCCTGCGACCCCTTGCCCATGTGGCAGAGGCCGATTGCGAGAAGTTCGCGCGGTCGATGAACTATCCAATCATTCCCTGCGACCTTTGCGGGTCTCAAGATGGTCTGCAGCGCCAACAGGTGAAGCAAATCCTGGACAGCTGGGAGAGGAACTCTCCCGGTCGCCGACAGGTCATGTTCAGGGCGCTGATGAACGCGAGACCCTCGCATTTGCTGGACCCGAAGCTTTGGGACTTCGCGGGGCTTACGCTGAGTGGCGAGGTTGCTATGGAGGAGGGCGTTCCAAACCTCCGAATTGGCGTTGACACGATAGACACGGCTCTGCCGCGTAGCACAGAAGTGAAGGTGAATTGACGGTATTAAGTTGATCGCATGGGGTCCATTGGGTGGTGTCGGTTTCAAAAAACGCAAACCGAAACGGAACCGGAGTGGGTGAAAGGCTAACTTTTTAGGAATCGGGGCGTTATGCGGATGAAAGCCGGTGGCTTCGAACCGCAACGATGGCGCGGGTCATCCCTGAGCGATGATTTCACCGGCAAATAGCTAGAAATCTCCACCTTCGACCGACAGCGCCACTTTTCGTGTCCTGTGGTGCAAAAGTTCGGAACATAGGTTTTGCTCCAGCTTGGCGAGCTTTGCGCTGGATACGGCTGGGGCCAAGCCCAACGCGCGCCCGCCAGCGCTGATGATCAGCATCTCTGCTGTCGTCACAAACAATCCAAGCGTGTCTGTATCGAGGTCCATTATATTAGAAATCCGAATTATCAATCCGAAAATTGCCAGTTTATCTGGAAATTGATCAACACTAAATCCCCATCACGGAAGCAACAGAGCTTAGGCAGGAGGCGCACATGACACGGACGGCCACAGTCAACTACCATGTTCACAAGCCCTATCGGCAAGCTTTTGAACTGGATGCAGGTGGTATTGCGGGAAACCTGATTTCCCCCGAGCTGGCCCCAACATCCGTAGCGTTGGCAGACAACCGTGCGACGAGCCCGTCAGTCACATTTGCATCCGATGCCGTTGAATTCATGCCGCTGAAAACGCTGGTCCGAGATTTTGCCGGTGACGTCTGGAAACCGACCTACGATGCGGAACTGACGGCGATGCTTCTGGACAGGCTTGGCGCGCGAGAGGTTGTGGTGTTTGATCACACGGTTCGGATGGATGACCCTGATGCGACGCGCCAACCGGCGCGCAACGTCCACAGCGACTACAGCAAGGACGGAGCCGAGCAGCGCCTTACCGACCTGTTGGGGGTCGAGGCCGCAGAGGAATGGGCGCAAGGTCACTATGCTTTTGTCAATGTCTGGCGGCCTGTGGAGCATCCTATCAATTCAGCGCCTCTTGGCTTCGTTCGCCCGTCATCGGTTGATCCATCCGACTGGATTCTGCTGGACCTGATCTATCCTGACCGCAAGGGGCAAATCATGGGGCTGGTGGGAAACCCGGAACATGAATGGGTCTATCAATCCAAAATGACTCCGGATGAAGTGGCGGTCTTCAATATCTATGACAATCAAGGTCTGCCATCGATTGCGCATAGCGCGCTTGATATGGTCGAGGATCCCGACGTTACCACCATTCGCAAGAGCATCGAGAGCCGCACCTTGGTGCGCTATTGAAGGAGTGCTCAGATATGTTGGACAAAATACAGCCCGCTGAGTTTGCTGAGATCAACGTGGCCTACAACCAAGTGTTTCGTCCCGGACGGCTGAGCGTCGGTCTTGTGTTACCGCTCGAAGCATACGGGGTGGGCGCAGAGCCGACTCTGCAGGGGCATCTGGAAGCGGCTCGCAGGGCAGAAGTTCTCGGGTTTGTGGCACTCTGGCTGCGTGATGTGCCCTTCAATGTTCCAAGCTTCGGTGATGCCGGTCAGGTGTTCGATCCATTTGTCTATCTGGGCGCGCTTGCAACAGCGACAGACCGGATTGCGCTTGGAACGGCGAGTGTGATCCTGCCATTGCGCCACTCTGCCCATGTGGCCAAAGCGGCGGCGACCGCGGATGTGCTCTCGGGCGGGCGGTTGCTGTTGGGTGTTGCCTCAGGCGATCGGCCTGAGGAGTACCCGGCGATGAACCAGAGCTTTGACGACCGCGGAGCACGTTTCCGCGATAGCTTTGAGTATATCCGCGCGGCCGGATCAGCCTATCCCAAGCATGAAAATGCGCAGGGCAAACTGTCTGGCGGCATTGATCTATTGCCAAAGCCTCACGGCGCACGCCTGCCCATGCTCATTACCGGTGTTAGCCAGCAAACACCCGATTGGGTGGCGCAGAACGGAGATGGTTGGATGACCTATCCGCGCAACGCAGCAGCCCAGGGGCAGGTCATCGCGGATTACCGGCGACGCGTGAAGGCAGCGGGCCAACCGGAAAAGCCCGTTATGCAATCGCTCTATGTCGACATCCTCGCTGATCCCGCTGCGCCCCCACGCCCGATCCACCTAGGGTTTCAGTCCGGCACCGATTTCCTGCGCAGCTATCTGCACGAGATAGCAACGCTCGGGGTCAATCACGTCGCGCTGAACCTGCGGTTCAATCAAGCGCCCATCGACACAACTCTCGAACATCTGGCGGACGTTGTGCTGCCTGATTTTTCCTAAGGGATCAGAGCGATTGAGCAGTCCTATCTGACGGTTCCAACGTGATTGCTAGTGCATGATAGGCCTGTTTTCCATCGGGATGATGGTTTCCGGTGCAGGAGGGCGATAGCCCAGTGCACTGTGTGGTCGTTTGATGTTGTAGTGCTTCCTCCATTCTTCGATGATGATCTGCGCTTCTCTGAGTAGGTAGAAGACTTCCCCGTTCAATAGCTCGTCCCTCATGCGACCGTTGAAGCTTTCGCAAAATCCGTTCTCCCAAGGCGAGCCTGGTTCGATGTATGCCGTTTTGGCTCCGACAGCTGCAATCCGGTCGCGAACCGCCATAGCAACGAACTCAGGACCGTTATCTGAACGGATGTAGGACGGTGTGCCGCGCAGAATGAACAGATCCGTCAGAGCATCGATCACATCCGCCGAGTTTAGTTTTCGCTTTGCCCTGATTGCCAAGCACTCCCGGCTGAACTCATCACTCGACCATTGTTCTCGAACCACTGGCGAACAAAGTCTCGTTGTTCAACGTCCGGAAAGGTCTCCCTTCATCGATACGACAATGCACGAAGTCATAGCCCCAGACATGATTGCTATGTTCCGGCCTGAGCCGAACACATGAACCATCGTTTAGCCAAGGCCGTCCCTTCTTGGGCTGTTTTGCAGGCACCTTCAGCCCCTCTCGTCGCCAAAGCCGTTCAATGCGCCCATCACTGACAGACCATCCAGCCTCTCTCAGCAACACCGCAACCCGGCGATACCCATACCGACCATATTGCCTGGCAAGTTCGATCATGTCGGCCACCAGCTGTTCTTCATCGGGTGGGCCCCGTGGAAAACGCCTTTGCGTGGATCGGTGCTGTCCCAGTACGCGGCATGCACGGCGCTCGGAAACTTTGAACTGGCTGCGAACATGATCGACACAAGCACGGCGACGAGGGGGCTTAGAAGTTTCCCTTCGATGCTTCCGTCAGGATAAGTTTGTCGAGCATCAGGTCTGATACCGCACGCCTGAGCCGCTCATTTTCCTTCTGAAGCCGCCTTAGTTCCTTAAATTGGTTTACACCCATTCCGCATTCGCCGTTGGGCTCGAACCAATGGCGCCTTCAACGGCTCATTTCTTTCACCAGCGGTAATAAGTTTGCTCCACAACGCCGATCTGTCTGGCTCTGAAGTCCAGATTTTACAGATGTATTTGTGAGGCGTGAGGCCGCTGCGTGTCTTCAAGCGGCGAGCGTGGTTGTAAGCATCGAAGAAATCGGCCAAATCCGAGCAGTTTCAAAACCTTGCGACAGCTCCCGTTGCTACACTCAACCGAAAATCCGCTGATGTCGGACAGCAAAACGCACACTGATATTTGGTTGCCAATATCTGACTATTGGCAGGGAAAGCCTTCCTGGAGCGTTGCCATGACTGCATCTGATGCGGGGAGCCTTGTGCGTTCGGTGTATGAGGCGTGGACCCAGCGCATGAATGCCCAACGCACCTCGTCGGCGGTGTTCAGTTCGGGAGCGCAGATACCCAAATCGGCTTTGGCGCCCACAAGTCGCAGCGCACCGACAAAGCCCATCAGATATTGTTCGCATTCTGTCTCTGCCGCATCACCCCAGCGCGCGTCATTGTCGGATTCCTGACAAGGAGAAAGAAGCTCGCCCGCCGTATAAACCGATTGTGACAGTGCGGGTAAGCTGGAGATTGCCCCGGCCACGGTCATGGAAGCGATGATCAAGGCTGCGCGCATCTTTGTGTTCCTCATGGCTTGAATGTCTGTACTGGCCCGACTATCGCCGGGTCCGCACGCCCCCGGCTACTCCGATTTCTCTTTCGCCAGGGCCTGAACGGCTTGGTTCATGACCTCCTGATGCTCTTCATTGTCCACGAAGCCGGGCGAGTTCACGCGGGACCACAGGTCTTCGTTGGTCATATTCTGGTGACAGCCCATGCAGAGGCCCGTGCGCTCCATTTTCTCGCGCATCTCCTGTGGCAGCGGACCGGTCAGCGGCCAGTGTGAACCGACGGTGACCAGTTGCTGACCGTCTTCGGTAACGATTCGGCTTAGGTCATGATCCAGTGACGGAACGGGCTGGGACTGCAACTGGGTCCGGTTGGGAATGATCGTGCCATCGGCAGTCTCCAGATCGACGACGAAGCCATCCTCGTAGCCGTTCATGAACCGCCCGCCAGAGATGCCGTAACCCAGTGCCTTGGGATTGTTATGGCAGCTCTCACAGCTGCGGGCTTCGCGACCAGCCGTATGTGGCTGCACGGCCGCGTGGTCCAGGCCCTTGGTGCCGCCTGCATCGGGGGTCATCCAGGTCTCGTTATGCGCAACGGTGTTGCCGTCCTTGTCGATCACGGTGGTGATCACCTGACATCCGGGCATCAGCGGGCTGACGCGGCCTTCGCCATTGATGCCGAGCACCGGCTCTTCCCAGCGCAGATAGGAGCGGGTTTCCGAGACCTTGCCGGGGCCGGTCAGACCGTTGGTGCCCAAAGGCGCATCGGCGGTCAGGCCGTTTTCTTCGCGGGCATTGGCGTTGTTAATCCAGTCCACATCCGTCTTGCCCTCGCTATAATCCACAGTGATGTGGCAGCCATAACATTGCGGGGCCCAGTCGGCGTGGCAGGCATAGCATTCCATGCTTTCCATATGCTGACCGACCCGGTTCATCGCGACCTCGGCATTGGGGGACTTCCAGGTGCCGTCAAGCGAGATTTGCTTGAGCACCGGCACTTCGAAATCGAGACCAGAGGCGGAGTGCAGGATGACCTTGTCGTCCTTCTTGACCACATTGCCGAAGGGGTTGCCGCGAGCGGTCAGCAGGTATCCATCCTCGGGCTCATAGACCTCGGCCATGTATTGTTCGGCAGTCAGATCCTCGGTCAGGCCGCGCGGATTGTCCGCCAGTTCAAGCTGAAATTCCTCGCCATAGCCCAGCGGCAATTCCCATGGGAATTTGCTTACGGTGCCGTGGCAGTCCTCGCATTCAATCTCGACCTGTGCCAGCGTCGTGCCGGGCAGGTTGCCGTCGCCGTGCATATCTACGGTGGTGTGACAATCCTGGCAAAGCATGCCGCCTTCGGGGTTGCCAGGTCGCGATTGCACCTGGTGATGCAGGTCGTCTTTCACGAAGACATAGTTCTTGGTGTGCAGCTTGGGCTGCTTTTGCCCTTGCGGGTCATAGGGCGAGCCATAGGGGAACTCCATGATGCCCTGATAGCTGACGCCGATCCGCTTGCCGCGGTTGTGACAAGAAGAACAGGTCTCGTTGGGAATACCGGAATATTCCAGATCGCCATGTTTGACCTTGGATTTGCGCGTGGCCTGCATCTGGTGGGTCATCAATTTGCCCGGTTGGTCCTTGGCAATTGTCGGATCGCCCCCCTCGTAGAACCCGTCATTGGAATAAGGGACGTGGCATGAAGAACAGCCTGCGCCGCGGAAATCGCCGCGCTTCTCACGTCCGGTAACGCCGACATGGCAGCGCTGGCATTGCTGGCGCGAATAGGTGATCCCGGCCAGATTGGGATGTTCCGAGATCTCGTCCACATCCACATCCGGCACCTGCTCCATCGACGAAGGCAGTTGATCGGGATGCGCCTCGGCGTAGGCGGTGATGTACTCGGCATAGGCCTCGGTGCCGACGGTGGGCACATAGCCGTCCTCGTCCACCAGATCATAGTTGCCGTAGACAGAGCGATGCGTGTCGATCACACCCCACGACCACAGGTTGCCCTGCAGCTTGCCCGCTTCGGTGTTCATCAGCGATTTGATCAGGCGTTCCGCATATCCATCGTGACACTGGCCGCAGGACTTGTCGGCGATCCAGACCGCGCCCGGATCAGGGTAGAACATGTGCGGCCCGCCCGCATCGGCAAGTTCCGGATGGGTGCCTTCATGAGCCTGTTCCGCTGTCAGCCCCTGAGCATTGCCGCCATGGCAGACAACGCAACCCGCCGGGTCGCCATAGTCCGGGCCTATTGCCTCGATGGTTTCCATCATCGCACCCGTGGTGAACTTCTCGATGCCTTCATGACAGGACAGGCACCCTTTTTCGGCAGCCAGATCCGGCGTCACCTCGTGCGGCACATCCTGAGCGGCGGCAAAGCCCGCAGTAGCGATGAAGAACAGTATAAAGAAGCAAAAGCGTCGCACGGAGCAGACTCCTGTTGAGCTGAGAATCCGATTCCCCTCACGCTACCGTGAGCCCCTGTGATCGCGCCCTGACATTTATCAGAATTTCTGAATTGAGCCTCAAACCCCAAGAAATAAGGGGTTCTGCACCTTGATGTATCTCAAAGAAACACAAAACGATCACCTTTAGCATCGCCTCACCAAGGAAGCTAAAAAAGCGCCCAGGGAGAGTGAAATGATCACCGGTTCCGATGCTCGGCACCCGCTCAGCGGGGCAGACGAGTGCATTGCCTGCCACAGCCGGTTCTGCCAGTTTCAGGACCCGGCAAGACGGCAGAGCCGCACCGATCTGATCTCGCTCAATCGTGGTGATCGGCTCGTAGCCAGCGCGCAGGCCTGTCTGAAAATCTGGACCATCATTCAAGGCACTGCCGCGATCTGCCGGACATTTGAGGATGGGCGCCGTCAGATCATCTCGCTTGAAACGATTGGGGAGACCACCTGCGGGCTGCTTGCGGCACCCGAGTCGGATACTTGGCTTGAGGCGCTGGATGATTGCGTCATATGCGAGCAGGATTTCTCGTCCTATGCCGGGGCTCTGCGGGAAAACCCCAGCTTCATCTTGTCGATCTTCAGGGTTACCCACAAGCAGTTGGAAACCGCCTCGCGGCATGTGGCTACGCTGGGGCGGCTTGACAGCACCGAGCGGGTGATCCTGTTTCTGGCCGAAATGGTTGTGCGAACCAAGGGGCGGTGCGTCTCGGACAGCGCGGTCACGCTGCCGATGTCACGAGAGGATATTGCCGATTATCTGGGCCTGAACACTGAAACGGTCAGCCGCATCATGAGCCGCCTAAAGAAAAGCGGGCTGGTGCGCTTCTTTTCCCCCACGGAATACGCTGTCCCCGACTTCGCCGCGATCGAACGGCGCCTGCCCGTCGCGGTACTCCGGCGAGCGAACAGTATGGCGGGGCTGGCGCAGGCAGGCTGCAACTCGATCAGGGAGACCGCGGGATGATTGTCGAACTTGGGCATTTCGCGCTGATACTTGCACTGGTTGCGTCGATCATTCAGGCCTGCGTGCCGCTCTGGGGTATGCTGAGGGGTAATGCATCCGCCATGCAGGTTGCCGACCGCGCTGCCGAGGTCCAGTTTCTGGGCATCGCAACCGCGTTCGGGGCGTTGACCTATGCTTTCGTGGTGTCGGATTTCTCTGTCCGGATCGCGGCGCTGAACTCTCATTCCGCGAAACCCATGCTCTACAAGGTGACTGGAGTCTGGGCCAATCACGAGGGCTCGATGCTGCTCTGGGTGCTGATGCTAGCGTTGTTCGGTGTGCTGATTTCTCTCTTCGGGCGCATGATACCAGTGCGCATGCGTTCGACCGTCCTCTCGGTGCAGGGGATGATCGGGATCGGGTTTTATCTGTTCATCCTGCTCACCTCGAACCCGTTCGAACGGGTCGCGATGCCACCCTTGGACGGGCAAGGCATGAATCCTCTGTTGCAGGACCCTGGCGTGGCCTTCCACCCGCCGCTGCTCTATCTGGGATATGTCGGGTTTTCGACGGCGTTTTCTTTTGCGGTGGCGGCCCTGATCACGGGCCGGATTGATCCGGCCTGGGCGCGGTGGATGCGCCCCTGGATTTTGATTGCTTGGTCCGGCCTAACCGCCGGGATCGCGCTGGGATCGTGGTGGGCCTATTACGAGTTGGGCTGGGGCGGGTTCTGGTTCTGGGATCCGGTGGAAAACGCATCTTTCATGCCATGGCTGATCGGCACCGCCCTGCTGCATTCCGCCATCGTGGTAGAAAAACGCAATGCGCTGCTGAAATGGACGATCCTTCTGGCCATCCTGACCTTCAGCCTGAGCCTGATCGGAACGTTCCTTGTGCGCTCGGGCATCCTGACCTCGGTCCATGCTTTCGCCACAGATCCCGAACGCGGCGCGTTCATCCTGTTACTGCTGGCGCTTTATATCGGTGCCGCGCTGGTGCTGTTCGCCTGGCGATCACCGCAGATCAACGAGGGCGGTGTCTTTGCCATCTGGTCGCGAGAAACAGGTCTGCTGGTTAACAACCTGCTCATGGCCGCAGGCTGCGGGGTGGTGTTTGTCGGAACGCTCTACCCGCTGGCGCTTGAACTGATCAACGGCGCCAAGATCAGTGTCGGGGCGCCCTATTTTAATCAGGCCTTCCTGCCGATCTTTGGCATCGCGATGTTGGCAGCGGGGATTGGGCCGTTTTTATCGTGGAAGCGCGCGCGCCGCGCCGTCGTACTACGCCGGGCTGCGCTGACCGCGATCGTTGCCGCAGCCGTACTCGGGCTGGTGTTGCTTGTTGCCGGGTTACGCGATCCCGTGGGCCTGCTGGGCGTGTTCATCGCGCTCTGGTTGGCCGTTGCAACACTGCAAGATCTGGCGGTTCGCATCGGACTGCCGGGGGTGAAACCGGATGTCGCACTGCGCCGCATTATTGGGTTGCCGCGCTCGGCCTGGGGCCTTTACCTGGGTCATGGCGGCCTCGCCATCGCTGCAGCGGGCGTGATCGCGGTGTCGGTGTGGAAATCCGAGGTCATTCAGACCGTGCAGCCGGGCGAGCGCATCGCAGTCGGGCCATACGCGTTTGTACTGGACGGGATCGAAAACACCACCGGCCCGAACTACCAGACCTCGATCGCGACGGTTGAAGTGTTCAGGGACGGTACGCTTGTCAGCACGCTGAAACCCGAACGCCGCTGGTACCCGGTCGAACAGAAGCCCACGACCGAGGCGGGTATCCGGACGCTCTGGCATGGTGACCTCTACGCGGTTCTGGGCGACCCCAATGGCGGCGGCGGTTTCGTGATGCGGTACTACTATAATCCGGGCGTGCCCTGGATGTGGCTCGGCGCGCTGCTGATCTCGCTATCCGCTCTGGTGTCGCTTTCCGACCGCCGCTTGCGGGTTGGTGCGCCCAGCCGGTCCCGCGCTGCCTTGCAGCCCGCAGAATAAGGAAGGGCACCGATGATACGACACCTATCAGCCTGTCTGCTCAGCGCCGCGATACTGATGCTTTCACTGTCGATCCCCGCCCTGGCGCTTGATCCGGGCGAGATGTTCGACAACCCGGCGCAAGAGGCACGCGCGCGTGATATCGGCCGTCAGCTGCGCTGCTTGAAATGCCGGAACCAGTCGATCTTTGATTCCAATGCCGGGATCGCCAAGGACCTGCGCGTCGTCGTCCGAGAGCGGATGATCGAGGGCGACAGCGACAGTGAGATACTGGCCTATGTCTCAGAACGCTTCGGCGACTATGTTCTGCTCAAACCCCGGATGGCGGCGCATACCTATGCGCTTTGGTCGGCACCGCTGGTTTTGCTGGGTTTGGGCAGCTTCTTTCTGATCATGTACCTTCGGGGCCGCCCGTTGACTGCCCGGGCGCAGGTATTGTCGGATGAGGACCGCGCGCGGGCGCAGCACCTTCTTGATGGGGAGGGATCACAATGACATTCTGGTTCATCATTATCGGTATCGCGACGCTGCTGGCGCTGTGGACCGCGCGCCCGTTCCTGCGGAACGGACAGATGGAGCTGGACGATGCCGAGGGCGCGATTTCCGTGTTCCGCGATCAGCGCGACGAGGTGGAACAGGACCACGCAAGGGGCCTGATCACCGAGGCCGAGCGCGACGCGGCTCAGCGCGAGATAGAGCAGCGGGCGCTCAAGGCCGCGCGCGATCTGGGGGCAGGCATGTCGATGTCGCGCCGGTCCCTTCCAATGGCTTTGGCGCTTGTCGGGGTCAATGTGGTCGCCTCCGTCGCATTCTACGCCGCGCTTGGCACGCCCGAAGATAGCGATCAGCCGCTCGCGATCCGTCAAACCGAAATTCTTGAACGTCGCGCCTCTGCCGGGGATATCAACAGCCGGATTCAGCTGTTAATCCAGCGAACCTCTGAGCTGCCCGAGTCGTTTGAGACCTGGTGGACGTTGGCAAACTCTTATTCCGCAACTGGTGATCATGCCTCGGCCGTTGACGCTTACAGGCGCGCAGTGGAGTTGGGCGGCGACCGTCCCGGCATCCTTTCGGCCTATGGCGAGTCCATGGTTCTGGCCAATGGCAACAAGGTGCCTGCGGCGGCGCGGGTGATCTTTGAGCAGGTGTTGCAAACCGTGGATGACCCCCGCGCCCGCTACTATGTCGCTCTGTCCAAGGCGCAGGCGCAGGATTTCGAGACCGCTTTGCTGGATTGGACGGATCTGGCCTTCGCCTCGGCCCCGGATGCACCGTGGTTGCCGCTGGTGCGGCGCGACATCGTCAACATGGCGCGGTTTCTGAAACACGATGTGCGGCAATACCTGCCCGATGCCACACCGACCGAGATCGCTGCCGCCGGTGGCTCAAACGCCAGCGATCTGGCAGTGGTCCGCGCAACCGAGCTCGAAACCGCACTAGCGGTGGACCCCATGGATCACCAGGCTTGGATCGAACTGGCGACGATCCGGACCGAACAGGGCGACAGCGCGGGCGCGGCACAGGCGATCACAACCGCGCGCGAACACTACGCCGCCGCGCCTTTTGTGCAACAAAAACTGGACGAAGCCATGCGCATGCTGGGTCTGGATCTCTTGCGCCCAGACCCAGCCGGCCCGTCGGCTGAGCAGGTGGCTGCGGTACAAAATATGGACGCAGATGAGCAGGCTGACCTGATTTCCGGGATGGTTGAGGGGCTTGCGGCCCGATTGAAGGAAGAGCCCGACAGCCCCGATGACTGGATCATGCTGATTCGTTCCTACACGGTGCTTGGGAAAGACGAGAAGGCGCGGGCCTCTTACGAAACCGCCCGCGCGCGCTTTTCGGGTAATACCCAAATTTTGATACGATTGGACACCGAGGTAGAAAGGCATCTAGGAGAGTGATCGACTTGGTTGTGTCGCACGCTTTGGTCGGCATGTTGCACCTTCGCGCGGTTTGATCCAGCTGGCGCTTGGTCTGCAATACTGTTTGGGAATGTCCGGTGATCGACCAGTGCTGCGTATCATGGGCTGGAATGCTAAGCGCCGACTGCGATTTCTTCACCGATATCCGAAACAGCCGTTCCCAGTACATCGCATCAAGGTCCGGTCGCAGCCATGTTGGTAATTGCCACACTTCTGGTGATCGCCTGGCCAATTGTTAAAGCGATGCGCAATAAGCGGTCTACCGCCAAACTATGAGATCGGGAGCTTTAACGATTAGCGATTGCTCTCAGTAGGTAAAGCAGCGACGTTTGCTTCCGGCGAACTATTGGTTTGGGCCGCACGCCGGACTTTGCAAAGTCCGCTCTCTGCGCTTTGCTCACTTTTGGTGCTGCCTTGAGCATGGCAGTTGTTGCACCCTCGATTGTAAATGACCGCTTTTGACAGATTGGAGGAGTTGCCCTCAAAGATGCGGCGAAGGATCTCTTTCCTGCGACTTTGTTGAGAAATTCGAACGCTTGCGCTGTTTGTGTTTTCTGCGAACAGGTGATCAACCGAAAAGCCTGCCTTAGACATCGCTGACAGCTATCGACACTTGATCTGGAAGTCAGTCCCAAGCCTAGATCGCTCCTACACGAAGACCGGTCGTTCCTGTACGCGCGACTCTTGCCTCTATTTCGAGCAAAATCAGGTGCTTATGACGCCGTCCGCCGCCCATGCTGTATTGCTCGGTCGCTTTGCGGGCACGGCGTGCGATCCGTTTGTGCAGCTTCTTGAACTCGGTGGTCGAGGGCGCCTCGGCGAACAGGGGAGAGATCGCTGTCATCGTCCAGCATTGCGCCTCTCTTCAAGCTTGCGGGCATAAACTATCGAAACGTCGCGCTGCAAAGGCCCGAGATCGATGTTAGGCTGGGCCAGCATTGTACTTCGAGAGGTTTGAGCCATGGACTATTTCTTTTCCGTCCGCGCCCGCAGCGGTGACCATTACTCCAACAGGCTGGGCGGCGCGCGCTATCTGGCGATTCCATCAAATGTCCGGCAACCCGCTCGACAACACGAACTGCCGGTCTCGCAATGGCTTGGTCGGGTTCAGGACGAGGCTGGTGCCACTGATGAAGAGAACGGGCATATCGTGGTCTTTGTGCACGGGTTCAACACCGAGCAGTTCGAGATGCTGGAACGTCACCGGAAGATTCGCGTCGGGCTGGAGGCGCAGGGGTTTACCGGGGTGGTCATCAGCTTCGATTGGCCAAGCGACGGGTCGGTGTTGGGTTACAACTCGGATCGCGCTGATGCGCGCCGCTCGGCGGACAAGCTGTTTGTCCACGGCATCAACCGGCTGTCTCGGATGCAGACGCCGGATTGCCGCTATAATATCCATGTGTTGGCCCATTCCATGGGAACCTATCTGGTGCGCGAGGCGATGGATTACGCAGATGACGACCATGCCACCGCACAGACCAGTTGGACCACCAGCCAGATCGCCTTTGTGGCGGCGGATGTGTCGTCGAAATCCTTCAGCAACGGCAATCCCAAGACGTCTTCCCTGATGCGCAGATGTACGCGGCTGACGTGTTATTACAGCCCGTTCGACGAAATACTCTCGGTCTCTGAGATCAAGCGCGTTGGCGTGTCACGCCGGCTGGGCCGGGTGGGCATGCCAGCGGATCATCATGAAAAGGCCGTCAATCTCTATTGCGGCAAGTTCTTCAATGACACCCGCGATGATTATGATGACGGCAAGTCAGCGAGCCATAGCTGGTACTTTGACGCACCGCGCTTTTATGAGGACCTTCACCACACCCTGTTGGGCAAGCTGGACCGAGAGGTGATTCCGACACGGGCGCGCACCACGCAGGGCAATCTCGGACTGTTCTGAGCAGATCAGCTCTTCTTGTCGTCCGGCACCGGGTCATAGCCGTCGCCGCCCAGCGGATGACAGCGCGCGATTCTTTTGGCGGCCATCCACGCGCCTTTGATTGCGCCGTGCTTCTCCAGCGCCTCCAGCGCGTAGGCAGAACAGGTGGGTTGATAGCGGCAGTTGAACCCGACCCAAGGGCTGAAGATCAGGCGATAGAGCCGGATCGGCACGGCCACGACATGGGCAAACAAGGTCATGGCTTACCTGCATGCAATTTGCGCAACGCATGGCGCAGGTCCTGCACCAACAGATCGAACGGGCGGTTCGCGGTAACGTCGCGCCGTCCGATCAGCACATAGTCCCACCCCGGCTTGCCCCGCTCGGGCAACACCAGCCGCGCCGCCTCGCGCAGCCGCCGCTTGGCGCGGTTGCGGGCCACGGCATTGCCGACCTTTTTCGAACAGGTAAAGCCCGCGCGTATGCCGACAGCCTCATCCGCGCCGCGTTTGCGGGCCTGCACCATCATTGAAGCGGTGCCTTGCCTGCGCGCGCGGGCCGCTTTCAGAAACTCGGCGCGTTTGCGCAACACGATAATCGGCACACAAACGGACACCGCCGGAGGGCTATTCCCTTGGCTGGTCGAACCATCCATGGGGGCCTCCGGCGGTGTCATAAGCAATACCTGCTGTCGATTAGCCTTAAGCGCTCAGCGACTTGCGGCCGCGGGCGCGGCGGGCATTCAGGATTTTGCGGCCAGCCTTGGTGGCCATGCGCGCACGGAACCCGTGGCGGCGTTTGCGAACCAGGTTCGAAGGCTGATAGGTGCGTTTCATCGCTCCGTCTCCAATCTCTTGCGGTCGGGCGCGGCGCGGAATCGCCTCCCGGTCTGTTATTCGAAGTCCGTCCTTTACGGCCCCTTCCCGGGTAAGTCAAACCCTCGGAAGCGTCTTTTGCAACAAAAATGGCGTCGATCCGGTGGGAAAGGTTTCAATCCGGGCGGAATACGTGGCGTTATCTCACAATTGGCGGGCAAAACTTCAACGCGTTGTGAAGCATCTGTTTCTAAACGCCCAGGCGGCGCATGTTGGGGGCAACATGAGATCCGACAAAAAGCTGAAAACCATGAGCGACACATCAGAAATGCCGCGCCGCGGGCTGGCGCGGCATATCCCCTTACTGGTCATCCTCAGCGTTGCCGTCATCGGGGCGGTGACGCTGGGCGATTACCTGAGTTTCGAGACCCTGCGCGACAATCGAGAGGCGCTGCTGGCCTTTCGTGACGGCAATTATCTGACTATGGCCGCCGCTTTTGTCGGTCTCTACGTGCTGATCGTGGCGTTCTCACTTCCCGGCGCGGCGGTGGCCTCGATGACAGGCGGGTTCCTGTTTGGCCTGAGCATGGGCACCGGGTTGAATGTGGTGTCGGCCACCATCGGAGCCACGGCGATCTTTCTGGCCGCGCGCTGGGGGCTGGGGGCAACATTGACGGCGAAGCTCGATTCCTCGGAAGGAACGATCAAAAAGCTGCGCGACGGTCTGCGCGAGAACGAGATTTCAGTGCTGTTCCTGCTGCGGCTGGTGCCTGCGGTGCCGTTTTTTGTGGCCAATCTGGTTCCAGCATTGGTTGGCGTGAAACTGCGGAACTTTGTGATGACAACGGCGTTGGGCATCATTCCGGGCGCAATCGTGTTCACCTGGATCGGCGTCGGTCTGGGCGGCGTGTTCGACCGGGGCGAGACACCGGACCTGTCGCTGCTGTGGGAGCCCTTTATCATCGGGCCGATTCTGGGCCTTTGCGTACTGGCTGCGCTACCCATCGCCATTCGCGCCCTGCGCGGCAAGAAAGAGATCTGAGCCATGACCCCTATCAAGACGGATATCCTGGTCATCGGGGCTGGGTCCGGCGGCTTGTCGGTAGCGGCCGGGGCCAGCCAGATGGGGGCCGATGTGACCCTGCTGGAAGGGCACAGGATGGGCGGCGATTGCCTGAATTTCGGCTGCGTTCCCTCCAAGGCGCTGCTTGCGAGCGCGAAGCAGGCCTATGGCCAGGGTCACGGCGCGCGCTTTGGCGTGGCTGATGTCGCCCCGCAGGTCGACTATGCCGCCGCGAAGGATCACGTGCATGACGTGATCGCCCAGATCACCCCGATGGACAGCCAGGAACGCTTCGAAGGCTTTGGGGTGCGGGTGATCCGTGAATATGGCACGTTCATCTCACCGACCGAGGTGCGGGCGGGTGATCAGGTGATCTCGGCCCGCCGGGTGGTGATCGCCACCGGCTCCTCTCCGCTGGTGCCACCAATTCCGGGGCTGGACAAGGTTCCTTATGAAACCAACGAAACCCTCTTCGATCTGCGCGAAAAGCCCGAACATCTGCTGATCATCGGTGGTGGTCCCATCGGCATGGAAATGGCACAGGCGCATGTGCGGCTTGGCTGCAAGGTCACCGTCATCGAAGGCATGAAGGCGCTGGGCAAGGATGATCCCGAGGCGGCGGCAGTTGTGCTGGACGCGCTGCGCGGCGAAGGCGTCGAGATCGCCGAAGATGCTTTGGTGTCCGAGGTTGCGGGGCAGGCTGGTGCCATCACCGTTTCCACCCAGGACGGGCGAAGCTTTGTCGGTACCCATCTGCTGCTGGCGGTTGGCCGCAAGTCCAATATGGACCGATTGAACCTCGAAGCTGCCGGGGTCGATGTCACGCGCACTGGCATCAAGGTGGATGACAGCCTGCGCACCACCAACAAGAAGATCTATGCCATCGGGGACGTCGCGGGCGGGCTGCAATTCACCCATGTGGCGGGGTATCACGCCGGGGTCATCATCCGCTCGGCCCTGTTCGGGCTGCCGTCAAAGGCAAAGACCGGCCATATCCCCTGGGCCACCTATACCGATCCTGAACTGGCGCAGGTCGGGTTGACCGAGATGCAGGCGCGAACCCAGTACAGCACCCGGCTTGAGGTCGTGCGCTTTGACTATCACCACAATGATCGTGCCATTGCCGAGCGAAAAACCACCGGTTTTATCAAGGTGATGGTGGTCAAAGGCCGCCCCGTGGGAGTGACAATCGTGGGTCACCAGGCCGGGGAATTGATCAACTTGTGGTCGCTCGCTCTGGCCAATAACCTGAAGATGAGTCAGGTCGCTGCAATGGTGTCGCCCTATCCGACCATCGGAGAGGTCAACAAGCGCGCTGCAGGGGCCTATTTCTCGCCAAGGCTGTTTGAGAACCAGGCAGTGAAACGGGTGGTCGGATTCGTCCAGAAATGGATCCCCTGACCGGAAAGGTGACATGCTGAACTCGCTTTCGGGCAGATTTCTGATCCTTACAACGGTGTTTGTCATGTTGGCCGAAGTGCTGATCTTCGTGCCGTCGATCGCCCGATTCCGCGAGGATTTCCTGCTCAACCGTCTGGAACGCGCCCAGATCGCCTCGCTGGCGCTCCTTGCCGATGACATGTTGGCAGAGGAACTTGAGGCTGAGTTGCTGGAGAATGCCGGTGTCTTCAACGTGGTGCTGCGTCGCAATGAAGTGCGCCAGTTGATGCTCTCCTCGCCGATCCCCGACCAGATTGCCGAGACCTATGATCTGCGCATGGCTAGCGCCTGGGTTTTGATCCGAGACGCGATGCTGCGCCTGGGTGATCGGGACAATCAGATCATCCGCGTGATCGGCGAACCGGTACGCGATGCTGGGCTGCTGATCGAAATCACCATGGAAACCGAGCCGCTGCGCATGGCGATGATTGACTACGGGTTGCGTATTCTCGCCCTGTCGCTTTTTATCTCTATCATCACCGCTTCGCTGCTCTTTCTCGCGGTGCGCGCGCTGCTGGTGCGTCCGATCCGCAGTGTGGTGGGCTACATGCAGCGCTATGCCAGCGCGCCAGAAGATGCGCGCGGCATCATCAGCCCCAACGCCTCGGTGACTGAGCTGCGCGAGGCCGAAGATGCGCTGCTGATGCTGCAGACCCAGCTGACCCATGCCTTGAAACAACGCGAGCGATTGGCACAGCTGGGCGGAGCGGTGGCCAAGGTCAGCCATGACCTGCGCAACATCCTGACCAGCGCCCAGCTATTCACCGATCGTATCGAAGCCAGCGATGACCCGCTTGTCCGGCGCATGGCGCCGAAACTGGTCAACTCGATCACGCGCGCAGTGTCTTTGTGCGAAAGCACGCTGGCCTTTGGTCGGGCCGAAGAACCTGCACCCACGCTGACCATGGTTGACCTGCAAGAGGTTGTGGCCGACGTGATTGCCAGCGAAACCTTGGCAGTTCCCGATAACTGCGTCGATTTCAGTATGGACATTCCCGAAGGACTGCTGGTCCGGGCCGATCCCGAGCAGTTGTTCCGTGTGGTGATGAACCTCGTGCGCAACGCCCGCCAGGCCATCGTCGCCACCGGCAAACCCGGAGAAATTCGCGTGTCGGCCAGAGAGACCGATCAGGACTGGCGCATCGAGATCCACGATAGTGGTCCAGGATTGCCTGCCAAAGCACGGGAACACCTGTTCACCCCTTTTCAGGGCGGCATGCGCAAGGGCGGTTCGGGGCTTGGCCTGGCGATTGCAGCTGAACTGGTGCGCGGTCATGGCGGTGAGCTGTGTCTGAAAAAGACGGATGAGACAGGCACAAGCTTCGAAATTCTCCTGCCGCGCGGCGACGGAACCTTTTGAACGAAAATTCGTGGAATTGGGGTTGCGCCCGCTCTGCACTGGGTCTAGACAGCGCGTCACCAAGTGGACCGATAGCTCAGCTGGATAGAGTACTTGACTACGAATCAAGGGGTCGGGGGTTCGAATCCTCCTCGGTCCGCCACTTAATCCCTGTTGTCAGGCGACACATAGTTCTGCCACCAGCGACAGAACCTTTCCATTTTCGCCTCACATCCTTCATCCAGCACCTAGACCGGTTTCAATGATCCTGACTTCTCCATTGGGAAAATCAGGGCTGATTTGCAGATCAGACGCCGAAGGCGCCTGTTCCTGCTGATCTGCCTCGTGGCGAACGCGGATGGGGGCGAGGCAATGCTATTCGACAATAGTGGTGCGGCCCGCAGGCGTAGCCGAGGACACGGTGTTGTCTAATAGGGTTGCCCGAGGGGGAAGGCAGCGCCTTACCCCTGATGGCCAGAGGCGTTTGGCTTGTCCAAATCTAACTGGCCCCAGATTGTTTCGTTTGATCTGACTTCCCCTCCGGAAAATCAGGGCTGATTTGCAGATCAGACGGCGAAGCCGCCTGTTCCTGCTGATCTGCCACGTGGCGAACGCGGGAGGGGGCGAGGCAATGCTATTCGACAGGGGTGGTGCGGCCCGCAGGCGCAGCCGAGGACACGGCCCTGTCTAATAGGGTTGCCCGAGGGGGAGGGCCGCGCCCTCACCCTGGCGGCCAGGGGCGTTTGGTTTATCCAAATCCCGCTGGCCCTCAAAAAGAGTCGATGGGCGATACTCCCACCACAACTAGTAAGTACGGCCCAAACCGGTCATTCATCGCGCCAAGCCAAATCGCAATGTAGCTTCACCGAACCGGCCACTCGCTGCATCTGCGTGACCCGGGGGTCTCGCAATACGCGACAAGTCAGGACATCCGCCGACCGAAGAGGATTTGGATGCGATCCTTGCAGAGTATGAGGCAAAGGCCCGTTGAAGCCCCCACGCTTCCTTGTGCAAAAACCTGTTCCGGGCAGGTCCCTGGAGCAGGTTATCAGGCCCGGAAAGGTTGGGTGGGACAGCTAAATTAGCGGTAAAAACCGAATTCTGAATTCAAAACCATCTCGTTTAATTCCGATTTCTATAAAATAAATATGGAGCGAAGCACAATCACCGCATACCGATAAGGACTTTGAGCAATGACACAGACCTCGCTTCAACGCGCGCACACCATCAAGAGACCTTCACGAGAAGAGATGCTGCAACGCGCGCCTTCGGTCCAGTACTTCTGGGATGAGAACAAGACACTTTTTGCCGATGCCTGGTCAGAATGGGAGGCGAGTCTCGGCAGTGATCTCCCCAAACTGGACAATTCGATTTTCGACCCGCGCCTGCGTGATGCCATTGAGACCGCGTGGACCGACCCAAACAAAGAAGGGGCGGTAAAGGATCTGTGGGAGGAAGTATTTCCCGGCGTCTATCGCACCCAATTCTTCAATCTGGATCAATTGGCCACCCTACGCGCCTATATGGATGCTGTTTCGGAGGCCGACATTCCATTGCGCCCGCCTTACGGCATCGTGCTGAATCGCGGTGGAGCTATGTTAGATCCGCGTTCCAAGGGCTATCTCGCCGCACCGACGTTTCAGTCGTTTTATCAGGAACTGATGAACCGCTATATGCGCCCCGTTTCTCGACTTTTGTTTCCGGATGTGCACGGCTATGACACCCAGACATTTGGATTTTCAATCCAATGGCAGGCGAACAAGGACACGTCTTTGCGACCCCATTCGGATGCTTCGGCGGTGACATTGAACATCAACCTGAATCTGCCGGGAGAGGACTATTCTGGTTCTGCCGTCAGCTTCATTGATCCTGACTCGCGCCGTGTTGAAAAACTCACCTTTGAACCTGGAACAGCCCTGATCCATCACGGTAGTGTCCCCCATGCTTCAGAGCCGATCACCAGTGGCGAGCGCTTCAATTTTGTTCTCTGGCTTTACGGTGATCGTGGGCAAATCCCAATGGAAGGTGCGCCTGCACCAGACATTAAGCCTGCCCATCGATGGAGTTTGCCAGAGAACAAAAGCGACGGTTTTGCGCCGTTCTAAGTCTAGAGGTTCAAAGAAACCGCGAGGCGATCAAAGTCGCTTCGCGGTCTCCCCTTTTCAAAGACCAGTCGGTCTTGTTTGCATCAGCCTAATGCCTCAATGGCCCTTCGGGCGTTTCCGACGGCCCAGATCGCCTCTGGTTTAGATTGGAAAGCCGCGTTCAGACCATCGCGAAACGGACCGGTTTCCGCGTTGAGCAACGCGCGGCATTGATCACCGTAGGCCTTTGATTCCTCAGGCGATATTTTCTGGCTATCCGCACAGCGTTCATCAAGCGCCACGATTGCGTCTCGGAGCGGTTTTAGCCAAACGAATGCACTGTCCTTTGTTGCGCGATCGAACAGTTTTAGCGGACTGCCAGTGAAGCCTGCCCTTTCTGCTTGAAAGGTGAGCAGATGCTGGTGCACTGACTGCAGGGCCTTTGACACTTGGTCCAGCCCGGTTGCGCGTGAAACCTGGGTGTTCATCGTATTAACCTCCAATTTATGGCTGAGTGCCCCAATGGACCAGCGAGCTGTCACTGCGGCCGCAGTCAGATAGGGAGGCTTTAGCCTGAGCACCACTGCCAGAAACGCATACCACTTATTCGCGTATCTAAAGCATGGGCCTGGCTTTGGCGGATGATTCCTGTCCACTGATGGGTTTCGTGTTTACGGCGAAAATCGGTCGAAATAGGACCACTTGCAAATAGCTTGGGATACTGCCTAACCCGGATCGATCAAAAGATGACTGCTCGGCTTTCGCTTCACGAATTCGTCCTCTATCCAGCGGAGAATGCGCCGTTGGCCCCCGAAAGCAACCATTTCTATCGCGTCATCAAAGCAAACCCAGCGGTAGTCGCTGTGCTCGTGATTCAATGAAACCTGGGCAGTGGCATCTACGAATGCAACAAAGACCGGTGCCACAGTGATGGCATCGCGATCTGCTTCATAAAACTGCTCGCAAATATCCGCCGAATACAAAGTTCTGGGCCGCAAGCCGGTCTCTTCGGCCAGCTCTCGAACAGCGGCCTGCCAAGCTGTTTCACCGTCCTCAATACTACCAGCAACTTGGCACCATTCGCCAATCAAAGTTTGGGTCCTCTTAAGAAGAAGAACCTCATGACGCGCCTGCATCTGTCGAATGGCGACAAGCGAAACAATAATCGATCTGATAGGGATTTCCGTCATCTGAGCACCTTGGGCCGAGAATAAACTGATCTAAACGGCCTTAGAGGATGGTTGGCTGAAGGCAAACTCGGCTTTGCTCAGACAACCGACCTCGTTTTATGGAACACCTATGGCTGCGAATGATCTGTAAATCTGATATACCCTAGCTGAGGTCACTGACCAACGCCGCCGCTGGCTCTTGAAAGCTCGCGGAGCTTACTCTCCCACGGCGGGTTCTTTCCAATCTTTGCGATGAGAAAGTCCATGAACACCCGGACTTTTGGCGAAAGCACGTTGGATTTCGGGTAGATCATCCACAACACGTTTTCTTCCGCGGCCTCATAATCGGGTAGGACGTGTTCTAGCAGTCCTGAGGTGAGTTCTTCATGAACGCTCCAAAGTGCATTCATCGAAATGCCAGCTCCCGCTATTGTTGCGCGCTTTTGGGTGAGCCCGTCATCCACAATCAACTGGTTTTTTTTGTCGCCGTACTCAAACATTGCGATATCGCCTTGAGCAGATTTCAGGGGCCTTGGATCAAGATTGCTGAAAGCTATGAGTCTGTGACGCGCCAAATCAGACGGGGTTGCAGGTGTCCCGTGGGTCTTTAGGTAGGACGGCGACGCACAGAGAATGCGTTTGTCATCCGCCAGCTTGCGCCCCTTCAAACTCGTGTCCGACAGCGGGGAATACCTTAAGGCAAGGTCATAGCTGCCTTCGATAAGATTGAACTGAAGGTCAGACATGCGTAAATCCAGCGTCACATCGGGGAACTTGTCGAGAAATTCGGGTAGGATTGGCGCGATATAGATCTGTGCGAAAGTGCTGGGCGCCGTAAAGCGCAGCGTTCCACTTGCTTTGGCTGACCCTTGTCCTAGCGCAGCAAGTGCCGCTTCCTCCTGGGCAACCATTTCGCGCGCAAAAGGCAGGAAATCCACGCCCTCGACAGATAAGGATACTCTGCGCGTGGTCCGATGCAACAGCTCAGAGCCCAGCCTATGTTCAAGCTTGGACAGCTTTGCGCTGGAGACAGCCGGAGCCATGCCCAGCTTCCGACCGGCTGCGCTGATGTTCAGCAATTCTGCCGCGAGGATAAACAGTCGCAGCTCGTCTGTATCTATGCCCATTATGTCGACTTTCCGAATTCTGAATATAAAAGTGTCCACTTTATTTAGTAAATATCAGAAGCCATATGTTTGAAAAGGAAATGTCGTAGATTTCAGGAGATCGCTGCAATGACAGGGACCGCCACAGTCAACTACCATGTCCACAAGGACGAGCGGCAAGCATTCGAGTTGGATGCAGATGGTATCGTCGGCAATCTGATTTCCCCTGAGTTGGCACCGACCGAAGTACAACTGAACGACACGCGACTATCGACGCAGCCCCCTCGATTTGCGCAGGACGCTGTGGAGTTTATGAAGTATCCCAGCACGGTCGAAGACTTCAACGAAGACGTTTGGCGCAAAACCTACGACAGTGAATTAACGCGACTTCTTACCAACAGGCTTGGGGTGAGCGAGGTCGTCATCTTTGATCATACGGTTCGCGTTGACGATCCAGACGCTACGCGGAAACCGGCCCGCAATGTTCACAGTGATTACAGCGAGGCAGGTGCGCAACAACGCCTTGTCGATTTACTAGGGGCTGAAGAAGCTGCGGAATGGAGCAAAGGCTATTTCGCGTTCATCAACGTCTGGCGGCCGATTGAAGACCCAATCAACAGCGCGCCTTTGGGTTTTGTTCGTCCCTCCAGCGTTGATCCTGAGGACTGGATACTACTCGACCTGATCTATCCGGATCGCAAGGGTCAGATCATGGGACTGGTGGGTAACGACCACCACGAATGGTTGTATCAATCAAAAATGACACCAGACGAAGTGGCTTTCTTCAACATCTACGACAATCGGGGACTGCCCTCTATTGCACACAGCGCGCTGGATATGATTGAGGACCCCGACGTCACAACCATTCGCAAGAGCATCGAGAGCCGGACGCTGGTTCGATATTGACGCCGCCGACTCGATTGCTTTGACAAGTGCTTTCAACACTCCCTTCAATCAGCGTGAAAATGATCCGCCGTTGAACTTTGGGTGAAGGACCGACTACATGAGTAAGACTATTCTTATCACGGGCTCGACCGATGGAATCGGTCTGCTCACCGCGCAGAAACTCGCTGCGAATGGGCATCGTGTATTGATCCATGGACGCAACACCAGAAAGCTCGAAGCGGCTGTAAAACAGATTGGCGGAGAGGTCGAAACCTACATCGCAGATTTGTCGGACATAGACGCTGTGAAGGCTCTGGCTGCAGAAATCCTTAGCAAGCATAACAGGCTGGATGTTCTGATAAATAATGCCGGTGTGCTGAAGGCACCCAAAGCGGTGCTTGGCAACGGTTTAGACATTCGCTTTGTAGTCAACACGTTTGCCCCGTACCTTTTGACAGAATTGCTTCTTCCGATCATGCCGTCAGAGGGCCGCGTCGTGAACCTTTCGTCTGCCGCGCAAGTGCCTGTGGACTTGGATGCGATGCGCGGGAAAAAACGCCTCGGAGACATGGATGCATACGCGCAAAGCAAACTCGCCATTACGATTTGGACGCGTGAACTTGCAAAGTCTCTGCCCAATGGACCAGCGATGATCGCTGTCAATCCAGGGTCATTGCTGGCATCCAAAATGGTGAAAGAGGGCTTTGGCATGGCTGGCAACGACCTCAACATTGGGGCCAACATTCTAATCGACGCCGCCCTCGGCGACCGGTTTGCAGATGCATCTGGCGCTTACTTTGACAATGACAGCCGCAACTTCGCCAACCCGCACGGTGCCGCTTTGGATGCGGCACATGCGTCACAAGTGATGGAGGCGATCAAAACCTTCGTGCACCAGAACAGCTGAACCGCACCAAGCGGCAATCATACCCAAAGTGTGTTTTCACCAATCCCCATATCGTCGATGCGGGGCCACAAGAGAGGAATGCCCAATGAAATACGAGAACTTTCAGACATTTACAGTTGATGTGAAGGACGCGATCGCGACCGTCACCTTCGACTTTGGGACAGTCAATGTTCAGGGTCAGGAGATGCTGGCCGATCTAAACAGCCTTGCCATGCGCCTTGAGCGTGACCGCTCGGTGAAAGTTGTGATTTTCCAATCAGCCAACCCCGAGGTCTGGGTCTGCCATTATGACACAGAGTTGCTGAAAGACATGTCGACGGAGGCCGTATCGCGCGACGAAGCACAACTTCTGGACCTTCAAGCTGTTTGCGAGCGCATCAGCAAAGTCCCCCAAGCCACCATTGCGAAAATAGAAGGCTTCGCGCGCGGTGGTGGCCACGAGCTGGCGCTTGCCCTCGACATGCGTTTTGTCGCGCGCGGCAATTACAAATTCATGCAGATGGAAGTCGGGATGGGTATTTTGCCTTGCGGCGGCGGTGCGTCCCGCATGGCCCGCCAGACGGGGCTGGGCAAGGCGCTTGAGATCATCCTCAGTGCGCAGGACTATGATGCAGATGATGCCGAGCGGTTGGGCACCATCAACAAGGCGCTCGACCCCGATGAAATCGGCCCATATGTGGACGCTTTGGCACAGCGCATTGCACAATTCCCCGCAGAGTCCATCAATGCCTGCAAGCAGATGGTTTATGAGTCCATCGACCAACCGATCCAGGATGCCTTGAAGGCTGAAGCCTATTGGCTCTACCAGGCAACAAGCAAAACACCGGCTGTCAAACGCTTCGGCATCGCCGATGAGCAAGGCTTGGAACATGACATCGAAAACCAGCGCAACTGGGGCGAGTTGGTCATGCAAGTACAAGACATCAACTGATCTCGCATGGCGCTGTTCTGGTCACCGCTTGGAGGCGGTGGCCAGAGGTTGCACTATGACTTGCAGAGATATTTTGCGACCAGATGCTGAATCTGGTCGCGGGGTGAGTCAAACAGGCATGGAAAGCTGATTGGAGGTCATTGTATTGAACAAAGGTATTTTCCAAGTGGCAAGCATTGTCTTTGCCGCTTTGTTGAGCCCGGAAAATCTGCACGCGCAGTCATGCGGTGGTCTCTTAACACCCTGTGCAGTTGAAGGCGGTACGTACCATGTTCTGTTTCCGGAAACGCCCGAGCCCGCAGGGATTGTCATGCATTTGCATGGCGGTGGCAGCACCGGTGGCGGTATGCTTAATTCTGATCTCGCCAGTGAGGCTCTTTCGCGGGGCTATGTTTTCGTCGCTCCAAATGGAGAGCATCCAGAAGCAAGATGGACAAAGGATTGGTCGGTCCGTGCGGATAGTATGAAATTCGAACGTGACGACGCAGCGTTTCTGAGCACGGTGTTAGCAGATGTCCAAAACAAGACTGACCTTGCAGAGGCTCCGTTACTCTTGTCCGGGTTCTCGCGTGGCGGATCAATGGTCTGGGATATGGCGTGCTGGCAACCAGATTTTGCTGATGCCTATGCTGCTTTGGCAGGCGCACTTTGGGAGCAGTTGCCAGACCGCTGTGCCGAACCGGTATATCTATTCCATACCCATGGCTGGACAGACCGGGTGGTGCCGCTGGAGGGGCGATCCTTCTTTGATGGGACAGTGGTTCAGGGAGATGTCTGGGCGTCGCTAAAAGTTCTGCGCGAGACCAATGGCTGCAAAAACCGACAGCCAGACTCGAACACGTTTGAGGGTGAACTCTGGCTCAGGCACTGGACCGATTGCGATGCTGGACGCATTGATTTGATGCTGCACAAAGGTGGGCATAGTGCCCCTGATGGATGGGCCGCGCGCGTGATGAATTGGTTTGAGGAGCTGGAGCGTGGGTAAGCACTTTGCGCAGAATCACCCCACTTGCCGGAATGTCAAATTGATCCGGGGCTCCCTAACACGTTTCATCGGCGGGACACGATGCTGCCAGTGATCCTGAGTTTCACCTTCCATAACCAAAAGATCACCATGTGCGAGAGTGATTTCGATCGTTTCTTTGTCGATCTTATTTTTGAATACAAATCGACGCGCAGCACCGAGATATAAGGACGCAACAGGTGTTCTTTCCCCGTCACTGTGCCACCCCAAACCTTCTTCACCTGTGTGATAAAGGTTGAGCAGGCAGCTTTGGAAACGATGACCCCAGGCCTGTTCAACGAAGCAGCACGCATTGAACAACATCCGTCCCAAACTTCGTGCGGGCTTTACAAAACTACTCAATCTCTCGTGCTTTTTCGAAAAGACCATTCAGAGAGATCATCCCGCGTTACAAATCAACCGATCAAGCATTTCGAACTTCTGCTTTATGAACTCAAGCACGCGGTTCGACGAGGCTGGCAAGCTTCGGGCGCTAAGCGTAACGCAACCCAAGTGTCTGTCGGGATCACCGATTTTTATCGGCAGTGCTGTCAAGGTTTTTTGCCGTTGCATCATGAAGACCACCGAAAAAGGCAATACGGTTAGGGAGTCTGAACCCGTCAGAACGTTCACAACCGCACTCAAAGACCCGCCTGTGAAACTGATTTTGAGATCTCGCATACCGATACCGTCTAGCGTATTTCGCAAGTCGCGAAACAGCGGGCTACTTGCAGGTGGCGCGATCCAGGAAAACTCGGTGATGTCTTCCAGCTTTACCACTTTTTTGCGCGCCAATGGGTGCCCAAGGCGGCACGCAATGACGTTTCGACCAGGCAGAATTTGACGAAATTCGTACTCATCAGACACGTCTGCCGGGCGCATAGGGAGAATGGCCAAATCCAGAGTTTCGGCGGACAACTGGGACAAAAGTTCAGTGTGGTATCCATAGGATTGGTCGATCCGAATATTGGGGTACTCGGCCTGAAACTCTGCAATTACATTCGAGATGACGCCGTCCATGAAGATCGGCGTACCTGCAACCCGCACCGCACCGGCAATGCCCTGACGGTGTTCGTCCACAACACGACTTGCATGGCGACCCGCGCTAAGGATTCTTTGACCTTCCTGAGCAAGCACAAGACCAAGCTCAGTAGGTTGCAAAGGTCTTCGAGTCGGAAGGAATAGAGGCTCTCCCACCCGATCCTCCAAGAGAGAAACGCTTCTGGAGACACTGGGTTGAGATTTCCCAATTAAAGCAGCGCCTTCAGTCAACCCTCCGGCCTCGACAATAGCCGCGAGGATCTCAAGATGTCTTGGATCAAGCTTCATAACTCAAAGTTATATTGATGGTCGATAACTCGATCAAGAGTGCTGTCTTTGCCTGCTAGCGTTCCCCTCACACCCGCAATCCATCGCTTGTTAGGAACGCACCCAATGGCTCTTAGCACCACCAGCATCAATGGCCAGAAAGCCCAGTTCGGCGCGGGTTTGCGCAACGACATCTGCACTGAGCTGGCGGAGCTGGGATCGAATAAGGCGCTGATCCTGTCGACGCCTCAGCAAGTCGATATGGCAATGGAGCTTGCGACTACTGTTGGGGATCGTGCCGCAGGCGTCTTCACTCGAGCAACTATGCACACCCCGGTCGGCGTGACCGAGGAAGCGGTTGAACATGCATTGTCTGTCAAAGCCGACAGCATTGTCTCTATCGGTGGAGGTTCGACGATTGGCTTAGGCAAGGCGATTGCCCTTCGGACCGCTTTGCCACAAATCGCCATCCCGACAACATATGCCGGCAGCGAGGCTACTCCGATCCTGGGCCAGACTGAGGATGGCATTAAAACTACCCTGACAGACCAGAAGGTTCTGCCGCGGGTCATTCTGTACGATCCCGAACTTGTAGCGTCATTGCCGCCCGCAATGACCGTGACCAGCGCCTTGAACGCCATGGCTCATGCAACTGAGGCGCTTTATGCCAAGGATCGCACGGATCAGACCACGGAACTGGCCATCGACGGCCTGAAGGCGTTTGCGGAAGGTCTGCCGACCGTTGTGGCAAACCCCGACAACCTCAAATCCAGAGAAGAAACGCAGCGTGGGGCATGGGCCTGCGGCACGGTACTTGGTCTGGTCGGAATGGCTCTTCATCACAAGCTTTGCCATATGCTGGGCGGGTCCTTCAATCTGCCGCACGCGGAAACCCACGCGATCGTTCTGCCCCATGCCATCGCCTACAATGCGATGGGTGTGCCGGAGCTGCTGGCGCCCGTGTTGGACATTCTCGGCGGCTCTGACCCAGGCCAGGCGCTTTGGGAATTTGCCAAAACTATGGGTGCACCAATGGCTCTGAAAGACATTGGCCTGTCAGAGGCCGATCTGGATCGCGCCACCGAAATCGCACTCAAGAACCCGTATTGGAACCCGCAGCCGGTCACTGCCGATGGGCTGCGGGCGCTTCTTCAAAACGCGTGGGCGGGAAACGCCCCAAGCGTTTGACTTCACCGTGTCAAGGGAGGGACACATGATCACACGACGCAAATTGCTGCAATCCAGCGCTGCAACCGGCCTAGGGCTGGCCGCCGGCACGCTCGCTGCGCCCGTTATCGCTCAGGGTGCCAAGATCAAGCTGGGCTATGTCAGCCCGCAATCAGGTCCACTGGCTGCCTTCTCTGAGGCAGACAAATTTATTCTCGACAATTTCGCCGCGTCCGAGGCCGGTGCGAAGTTCGAAGTCATTGTCAAAGACAGCCAGTCGAATCCGAACCGCGCCGCGGATGTCGCGGGCGAGTTGATCGTGGATGATGAGATTGACCTGATGTTGGTCGCTTCGACACCCGAAACGACCAACCCGGTTGCCTCGACCTGTGAGGCTGAGGAAGTGCCGTGTATTTCCACTGTTGCCCCGTGGCAGCCGTGGTTCATCGGCCAGCAGGGCAACCCCGGCGATCCAGCCAGTTGGGAGCAGTTCTACTACGCCTATCACTTTTTCTGGGGGCTTGAGGATGTGATCTCGGTCTTCACGGCGATGTGGGGCCAGTTGGCGACCAACAAGCAGGTTGGTGCTCTGTTCCCGAATGACGGCGATGGCAATGCATGGGGCGATCCGAATGTAGGTTTCCCGCCAGTATTGTCAGAACTGGGCTATTCATTGACAGATCCCGGACGGTACCAGAACCTGACCGACGATTTTTCGGCCCAAATCAACGCATTTCGCCAAGCGAATGTTGAAATTGTAACCGGCGTCCCGATCCCGCCTGACTTCACCACCTTCTGGAGCCAGGCCAAGCAGCAAGGCTTCACCCCAAAGGCAGCAAGTATCGGTAAAGCCATCCTGTTCCCGCAGGCCGTCGAAGCTTTGGGTAACGCAGGCAATAACCTGAGTTCCGAGGTGTGGTGGTCGCCCACACATCCGTTTTCATCGTCTTTGACCGGCGCAAGCTCGGCTGAGTTGGCGCAAGGGTACACCGCGGCCACCAGTCGCCAGTGGACCCAACCCATAGGCTTTGTGCACGCGCTGTTTGAAATGGCGGCAAATGTCATGGGCCGTGTTGATGACGCGGGTGATGGCGATGCCGTAGCCGAGGCCATCGCAGCCACGCAGCTGGACTCGATCGTTGGCCGGATCGCCTTTGATGGTGCGGGTCTGCCACCTTTCGCCACGCAGAACGTTGCGAAAACACCCTTGGTCGGGGGGCAATGGCGGCTGCTCGACAATGGCAGCTATGACCTCGTGATCGTCGACAACTCTTCAGCGCCCGAAATTCCGACTGCGGGTGTGATGGAAGAAATCTCCTGATCGCAATGAAACCAGCGCCCCGGACCCTGTCCGGGGCAGGAACACCGGTATGACCATACTTTCGCTCAAAAACGTCTCGAAAAGCTTCGGTGCTCTCACCGTCACTGAGGATGTCAGTTTTGATGTCGTGCAGGGACAGGCCCTTGGGATCATTGGCCCGAACGGGGCGGGCAAGTCGACGCTGTTCAATTTGATTACTGGCAATCTGACCTCTGATGCGGGATCGATCCATTTCGATGGAGCAGACGTGACGCGCGTGCCGCCCATGCAGCGCTGCTTGTCGGGTATTGGGCGCTCGTTCCAGATCCCTCAGCCTTTTGATCATCTGACTGTGTTCGAAAACCTGCTGGTGGCCGCAACGCACGGGCAGAGCAAATCCGAACATGAGGTCGAGGAGGACTGCGCCCGCATTCTTGAGCAAACGGAGTTGTTGGATGTGGCCAATAACACGGCCGGTGGATTGCGGCTGTTGCAACGCAAACGGCTGGAGTTGGCCCGCGCGATGGCAACCAATCCCAAGCTGTTGCTTTTGGACGAGATTGCCGGGGGTCTGACCGCCGCGGAATGTACAGCGCTGATCAACACGATCAAAGGACTGCACAGCAGCGGCGTTACGATCATCTGGATTGAACACGTCCTGCATGCGCTCACCTCGGTCGTCGAACGGCTGCTAGTTCTCGATTTCGGTAAGGTCATCGGTCTCGGTGATCCGGACGAGATAATGAACAGCCGGGAAGTCAAAGAAATCTATCTGGGGATCGAAGTCTGATGAGCCTGTTAGAGACCCATTCATTGACCGCCCACTACGGAGACTTCCAAGCTCTGTTTGGTATGGATATCCATCTGGACGAAGGTGAAACCGTTGCCATCATCGGCGCAAACGGAGCCGGGAAGTCGACTCTCATGCGTTCGATCTCGGGCGTTCTGACCAACGGGCCCGACCAGGTGCGCTTTGATGGGCAACCCATCGGAGGCCTTGCCGCGGACGAGATTATGGCGCGCGGAGTGGCCATGGTGCCCGAAGGACGTCGGCTGTTTCCGTCGCTCAGTGTCGAAGAAAACTTGCTGATCGGCACCTATGGCCGAAAGGTGCAGGGGCATTGGTCTTTGCAAACAATCTACGACCTGTTCCCGATCCTGAAAGAGCGTCGAAACCATCCGGGCGCAGCCCTGTCTGGCGGGCAACAGCAGATGGTTGCAATCGGTCGCGCTCTGATGAGCAATCCCCGTGTTCTGCTCTGTGACGAGATCAGCCTCGGTCTCGCGCCGGTGATCATCAAAGACATCTACGATGCCGTCCCCCGCATTCAGGAAGCCGGAGCCAGCCTGATCGTGGTGGAGCAGGACATTAGTCAAGCCATGAAAGTCGCAGACCGCGTCTACTGCATGATGGAGGGCCGCGTCACGCTGGAAGGCACCGCAGACACGCTCAGCCGCGAGGCCATTCACGACGCCTATTTCGGAGGGGCCGCAGCATGATCTGGATCGACACCATCATTCAGGGCGTTCTGTTGGGCGGCCTCTATGCGCTGTTCGCGGCAGGACTTAGCCTTGTGTTCGGGATCATGCGTTTGGTCAATCTGGCCCATGGCGATCTGATCGTATTTGCCGCCTATCTGATCCTTCTGCTGGTCTCGTTGCTTGGGCTCTCTCCGTTTCTGGCAGCAATCATTGCGGCACCGATCATGTTTTGCGTCGGCTGGGCCTTGCAGAGGCATGTGCTGAACCGAGTCCTAGGGCCTGATATCCTGCCGCCTTTGTTGGTAACCTTCGGTCTGTCGGTCGTCTTGCAGAACGCTCTGCTCGAAGTTTTCTCGGCCGATAGTCAACGCTTGCCCGCGGGTGAGATCGCTACGGCTTCAGTGCAGATGGGAGGACTGAATCTCGGTGTTCTGCCGCTGCTGACATTTGCCTCGGCGATCCTTGTGATCGTCGGTCTGAACCAGCTTTTCTACCGCACTGAATTGGGCCGGGCGTTCCGCGCGACCTCGGATGATGCGGTGACGGCCGGCTTGATGGGCATCCGCCCCGATCGCATTTTTGCCACCGCGACCGCCATTGCGATGTTGGTGGTAACACTGGCTGCGATTTATCTCGGAATGCGGGCGAACTTTGACCCAAATATTGGTCCGGCGCGCCTGATCTATGCCTTCGAGGCTGTGATCATTGGCGGCCTGGGCAGTCTGTGGGGCACGTTGGTCGGAGGCATCATCATCGGTGTCGCACAGACCGTCGGCGCAGCAATCAACCCCGAATGGCAAATCCTGGCAGGTCATCTGGCCTTTCTCCTCGTGCTTCTGATCAAACCCAGAGGCCTGTTTCCAAGGGCGGTGGACTGATGACAGATACTGCAATGTACCGCGTCCAAACGCAGACCCGTGCGTCCTACAGTGCCGGAGCCGTCTGCATCGCCCTGATCATTCTGTTCATTCTGCTGCCGACATTTGCCAGCCGAGGGTTGATCCAAGACCTGTTCTTCATCTTCACCATGCTTGTATTGGCGCAGTTCTGGAACCTGCTAGCGGGATATGGTGGCCTTGTCTCAGTCGGACAGCAAGCCTTCGTGGGCATGGGGGCATACGCCATGTTTGGCGGCGTAATCCTGTGGGGCATGGACCCGGTCCCTGCGATCCTGCTCGGCGGCGTTGCGGCCCTGATTGTCGCTATTCCCACCGCCTTCTTCGCCTTCCGGCTGCAAGGTGCTTACTTCGCCATTGGCACATGGGTCATCGCCGAGGTCATGCGCCTGCTGGTGGCGCAATGGAAAGTGCTCGGCGGCGGTACCGGAACCTCTCTGCCGCGCACGGCAACGCGCCAAATGTGGGTGACCGAGTGGATCCAGGCCACGTTTGACGTCCGCGGAGCTGCAGCGCGCGATATCCTGACCTACTGGCTGGCCTTGGCGCTGGTGATCGCAACGATTGCGGGCATCTACTGGCTTCTCAGAACAAAACGCGGGCTGGCGCTTGCTGCGGTGCGCGACAATGTCGAGGCGGCAAAATCCGTCGGCGTCGATGCGGTGCGGATGAAATGGCTGGTCTATCTGGTCGCCGCCGCAGGAACCGGGCTGACAGGCGCGCTGATCTACCTGCAGAAATTGCGGATTTCACCAGATGCAGCGTTTTCGGTCACCGACTGGACCGCGTATGTGATCTTCATCGTCGTGATCGGAGGTATCGGCACAATCGAAGGCCCGATCTTGGGCGTGCTGATCTTCTTTATTCTACAAAGCCTGCTGGCCGACTACGGCTCCTGGTACCTCATGGTGCTTGGGCTGATCGGGATCGCCATCATGCTCTTCGCCCCGCGCGGCATCTGGGGGCTGATCACCGAAAAAACCGGGCTTCAAATATTCCCCGTGCGCCGTCGTTTGGTGATTGGCGCGCAGTCGAACAAGGAGGATTGATCTATGAAGACAATCGCGTTGACGGTCGCGACCGCAGCACTTGGAACTGACGCATTTGCTGACAGTTCCCTGCCGGGAATGACGGGCACAGACCACGTGGGATTCACAGTCCCGAGCGTTGATGAGGCTGTCACCTTCTCTCAGGACGTCATCGGTTGCAATGTGTTCTACCCGTTGGGACCGTTCTCGGGCGGTGACAGCACTTGGATGGCGGATCATCTGAACGTGGACGCCAAGGCCGAGATCCCGACGATGCAGCTGGTACGCTGTGGCTACGGCGCCAATTTCGAAATCTTCGAATACACCGCGCCGGATCAGGATACGAAGCTGCCGCGCAATTCGGATATCGGCGGGCATCACATCGCGTTCTACACCACCGATATGGACGGTGCCGTCAGCTATTTGCAGGACAAGGGAATTGAGGTCCTAGGCAACCCGACAACCATGACCGACGGACCAAGTGCTGGCGAGACTTGGGTCTATTTCCTCGCCCCCTGGGGCATGCAGCTTGAACTGGTCAGCTACCCGGACGGCAAAGCCTATGAGGCCGAATATGACGAACGCCTTTGGGATCCGCGGCCCTGAGAAATTAAAAGAACAAGGGAGAGAGCTTATGGCCACCATCACAACGGATGTCCTGATCATCGGAACCGGCCCGGCGGGGTCTGCAACGGCGGCTTTGCTGTCGAGCTATGGCGTCGAGAATATGGTCATCAACCGCTATCGCTGGCTGGCCAATACGCCACGCGCGCATATTACCAATCAGCGCACGATGGAAGTGCTGCGCGACCTTGGTCACGAGGTCGAAGCCGAGGCCTACATGCACGCCGCCCATCAGGATCTGATGGGTGAGAACGTGTTTTGCGAGAGCCTGGCCGGTGAGGAAATAGGACGCATGAAAAGCTGGGGCAACCATCCTCTGTCCAAGGCCGAACACCTGCTGTCCAGTCCGACCATGATGAACGACCTGCCGCAGACATTCATGGAGCCGATCCTGTTCGGCACAGCCTGCCGCCGAGGAACCCAAGCCCGCATGAGTACCGAATACCTGCGCCATGAACAGGACGCAGACGGCGTGACGACGACCTGCCTGGATCGATTGTCGGGTGAAGAAATCACCATCCGGTCGAAATACCTGGTCGGTGCAGATGGGGGCAATTCCCTGGTCGCCGAACATGCCGGTCTGCCGTTTGAAGGTCAGATGGGTGTCGGCGGGTCGATGAACATCCTGTTCCGGGCCGATCTCAGCAAATACGTCGCGCATCGCCCATCGGTTCTCTACTGGGTGATGCAACCCGGCGCAAACGTGGGTGGCATCGGCATGGGTCTGGTCCGCATGGTCCGCCCGTGGAACGAATGGCTGATCGTCTGGGGTTATGACATCAACCAACCCGCGCCAGAGGTGGACGCGGCGATGGCCACACAGGTTGCGCGCCAGCTTGTTGGCGACCCCGAGCTTGAGATCGAACTGATCAGCGCCAACACCTGGACCGTCAACAATATGTACGCGACCCATATGCAAAAGGATCGCGTGTTCATCATGGGCGACGCCGCGCATCGCCATCCGCCGTCCAACGGGTTGGGATCGAACACGTCGATCCAGGACAGCTTCAACCTCGCGTGGAAGCTGGCGGCCGTATTGAAAGGCCATGCAGGAAAACGCTTGTTGGACAGCTACAGCGAAGAACGCGCGCCGGTGGCAAAGCAGATCGTCACGCGGGCCAACCAGTCGATTGGTGAATTCGGACCGATCTTCGAGGCGCTTGGCATGGCCGAAGGGGTCGACCCGCAGGTCATGCAAAGCAACCTTGAAGCAAGAACCGGATCAACGCCGGAAGCTGCAGCGCAAAGACAGGCCATCCGCGAGGCCATCGCCTTTAAGAAATATGAATTCGACGCCCACGGTGTCGAAATGAACCAGCGGTACGACTCTGGGGCAATCGAAACAGATGGCCAACCAAATCCCGGATTTGATCAGGATGCCGAGTTGCATTACCAGCCGACCACCTGGCCTGGCGCGCGCATTCCCCATGTCTGGGTGTTCGATCACGACACGGGCAGCAAGCATTCAACACTGGATCTTTGCGGTCGTGGCGAGTTCACCGTGCTGACCGGCATAGGTGGAGAAGCGTGGGTCACGGCGGCCGAGGCCGTATCCCGGGAACTGGGTATGCTCATTCGCTGCCACGTCATTGGCCCGCGCCAGACCTATGTCGATCACGCAGGAGACTGGGCACGGGCGTCGGAAATTTCGGATACCGGCTGTTTACTGGTCCGCCCCGATCAACACGTCGCATGGCGCGCAGCTGACATGGCCGCAGATGCCGAAGCCGAGTTGCGTCGTGCTCTGACCACAGTGCTTTCACGATGAGCAGAAACGGATCAGGTTTTTTCAGGTTAGGAGATCACAATGGACGCGCATGAGATGGGATACTTCACCGAGGAAAACTCGGCCGAGGTGGTTGCGGCCCGCAACAAAAACGCGGAAAGCGAACGGCTTAAAGAGGTGATGGAGGTGATCACCCGCAAGCTTCATGAAGCGGTTAAGGAAATCGAGCCGACGCAGCAGGAATGGTTCGAAGCCATCATGTTCCTGACCAAGATTGGTCACATGTGCGACGACTGGCGGCAAGAATTCATACTTTTGTCCGATGTTTTGGGCGTGTCGATGTTGGTGGATGCTGTAAATTCCCGTCGTCCCTCTGGGGCTTCGGAGAACACTGTGTTGGGCCCATTTCACGTCGGCGATGCCCCTGAATATGCAATGGGGCACAACATATGCCTTGATCAAAAGGGCGAAGATATGGTGGTGCGGGGGCGCGTGACAGACGTTGATGGCAACGCGCTGGAAGGCGTCAAAATCGACGTCTGGCAGGCAAACGACGAAGGGTTCTATGACGTTCAGCAAAAGGGCATCCAACCCGATTTCAATTTGCGCGGTGTCTTTAGAACGGGACCAGACGGGAGATACTGGTTCCGCGCCGTCCGGCCCAAACATTATTCCATTCCTGACGATGGCCCCGTCGGAGATCTGTTGAACCGGTTGGGGCGCCACCCGTTTCGTCCAGCCCATTTGCATTACATTGTGTCAAAGGATGGGTATGATGTACTGACAACCCACATTTTTGACCCCGAGGACAAATATCTCCATTCGGATTCCGTTTTTGGTGTCAAAGAAGGTCTGATTGCCGAGTTCAACTGCATCGATGACCCGGCAAGCTCGGAGCAAGTTGGATTCGACGGTCCGTATTGGGATGTCGAGTTCGATTTCGTCTTAGCACCCAAAGAGGTGTGAAATGGGCGAGCCCTGCATCATTTGCGTCGCGATAACCGGGTCTTTGCCGACCAAGGCCGATAACCCGGCTGTGCCAATAGCTGTCGAAGAACAAATCGAAAGCACCCACGAAGCGTTCGAGGCGGGGGCATCCATCTGCCACGCGCACGTGCGTAATGATGATGAGACGCCGTCCAGCGATCCGAAAAAGTTCGCAAGGTTGAAAGAGGGGCTTGAGAAACACTGCCCTGGCATGATCATCCAGTTTTCGACAGGAGGGCGGTCCGGTGCCGGCAAGACGCGCGGCGGCATGTTGCCGTTGCGGCCGGATATGGCTTCGTTGTCGGTAGGGTCGAACAACTTTCCTGCGCGCGTTTACGAAAATCCACCCGATCTTGTCGACTGGCTCGCGGCTGAGATGGCCACATATGGCGTCAAACCAGAGATCGAAGCCTTCGATCTTAGTCACATCCTGAAGGCGGCCGAGATGCACAAGAAAGGTCAAATCAAAGACACGCCTTATGTGCAATTTGTCATGGGTGTGAAAAACGCGATGCCTGCGGATCGGGACGTATTCGATTTCTACGTGAAGACTGTTGACCGACTGTTTCCGGGTGCGCCCTGGTGCGCCGCAGGCATTGGTGCGCAGCAGGTGGTTCTTAACCACTGGGCAATTTCGTCAGGTGGCCATGCGCGAACGGGTTTGGAAGACAATGTGCGACTGGATCGAAATACGCTGGCACCATCAAACGCGGCGCTTGTAACGCAGACTGCAGAGATCTGTGACCAATACAATCGCCCAGTTGCAACAGCGGCCCAGGCACGAAGTATTCTGAGCCTCTAGGCCAGGTTGCGCACCTCAGAGAACCCAAAAACTCGGTCAAAAAGTCAGGCTGAAGGCTCGATTTTTCTATTGGGCAAGGTTTGCTCAAGTTCTGGCTCAATTGGGATGTGCACGGCGGCCAGTTGGTCCGTCTGGCGCATAGAACTGTCGCAACCGACAGGGGCTATTTCGCCTGCCTAACCGAGAGAGCAGAGAAAAGCGTCTCGGCTGCAACACTTTGGGAATGGGTAATCTCGCTCACAAGATTGAGCTGACCGCCTGTGACGTGCGGGACATCAGGTGGCAATGTTGATCTCTTCAGGCACGTTCTGGTAGCAAACGGGCCGCAGGAAGCGGCGGATAGAGAGCGTACCGACACTAGTCGCCCCAAAATTTGTCGATGCCGTCTAGGGACCGCCATGCACCATGCTGTCGGCGACTTCTACTCCGGTCGGGAACCCATTGAACAAAACACGTCCGGCTTTGCGTTCCAGTATTGGTACCAGCTTGGCCGCATGCTCGGTGTCCTCAATGTCCATGTGCACGGTTGCGGTCAACTGACCCTCCAATGCACGTGCGATAGATGCGAACGCACCGACATCTTCGGCAACAACCACGACGCCCAATGGTCCAAAGACCTCATGCGCCAAAACCGGGTCGGCTTCGAATGCGATAGCCGAATCCCTATAAAGAAATGCGCTCGCATCGCGGTTCTCGGCCGTTCCAGAGACCAAGGTTGTCACTTCGGAAACAGAGGCAACACGATCACGACCCTCACAGAACGCCTGCGCAATTCCATCTGTCAGCATGGTTTGAGGGGTGGTGTCCTGCAATGCAGCGGTCGCCTCATGGATAAAGGCCTCCGCGTCCGGGCCATCCGAAACAAGGGCGATTCCGGGATACGTGCGGAACTGCCCTGCCCCCATGGTCAGGGACGCTGCCCACCCCCGCGCAATCTCGGTACCGCGCGACTTTAGGGCTTCTGGCATCAGGAACATCGGGTTGACCGACCCCAACTCACCAAAAAACGGGATGGGTTCGTCCCGCGCCGCGCATAGATCGAACAACGCTCGGCCACCGCGCAAGGAGCCTGTAAAACCAACCGCTTTGATGAACGCGTTCTGAACGAGCGCGCCGCCGACAGCAACGCCGCCATCCTGCACAAAGCTGAACACCCCCGGGCGCAGACCAAGGCCCTGCCTGGCGGCGTCGATAGCTTCGGCCACGATCTCACCCGAGCCCGGATGCGCCGGATGGCCTTTGACGACTACAGGACATCCGGCTGCCAGAGCTGCTGCGGTGTCACCGCCTGCGGTCGAAAAGGCCAATGGAAAATTCGATGCGCCGAAGACGGCCACCGGACGTTGTACCATCTTAAGATCAGGTCTTGGCAATGGCTGGCGATCCGGCAGGGCTGCGTCGTGGCGGTAGGCCAGGTACGCGCCATCGCGGATATGTTGGGCGAACAGGCGCAGCTGCCCCGTGGTGCGGCCACGCTCACCTTCCAGTCTCCCGGCTGGCAAGCCTGTTTCAGAGCAGCCAATTTCAGTGATCTCTGCACCGTGCTTTTCGATCTCATCCGTTATGCGTTCAAGGAACACAGCGCGCTCCTCGCGCGTAGAATACCCGTATGACCAAAAGGCATCCTCTGCCGACGCGCAGGCTCTCTCGACAAGCGCAGGCGTACCCGCGGAATAGTTTTTTGGGATCACCGGTCGCGGGCGAGGATTGAAAGCTGCCTTCACCTGCCATCCATTCGCCAGCAATAAGGCTGTTTCCGTTCATGTCAGTTTCCCTAGATCAGATTGCGCGCGGCAAGGTTTTTCATCAGTGCGCTTGTACCGAAGACCCAAGGCGGGCATTCGGTTGAGAGGCGCACGGTATTGGTCAGCGTACCCAGCGCAGGGTTCGATATTTCGACGAGATCACCTATCTTGTGAGTGAAGCCCTCACCGGGCATATCGCGGTCCTGCGTGGGCGCAAAGAGCGTGCCCAGCATCAGGAAAAAACCATCAGGGTATTGGTGATGTGCGGCGGCGTCATTCCTGCCGCGCTTCACATATGGTTTGACCTATCCGACCGGCATGAGCTTCACGTTGTGGCCTAATTTGCGCAGCTGGCGACCCCAGTGATGGGACGAGCCGCAGGCCTCCATTCCGACGGCACAGGGCGGAAGCGTCTCAAAGAAGGCCAGCAGCTTCACGCGCTTGATGGCCTTGTTGAAGATAACGCGACCGTTCTCCGAAATGCCGTGAACTTGAAAAACATCCTTGGCCAGATCGAGGCCGACGGTCTTTACTGTCATTGGGTGGCTCCTTTCCTAGCAATCGATGATAACTGCATTTTGGCACATTCGATGCCGCTGGAGCAGGAGCCACCCACCTCATCCGCTTCGGGCCGGCCGCATCGAAGACAACAGGTAGCTTCTGTGATCGCTCTAAGGTCAGCAGAGAGGCCAAGGCACCCACGTACCTATCATGCGGTAATACGCAATTGGGTACGGTCGATCCACGGGTTGCCGAGAACTAAAGAGCACTGGAGTGCTTTCCCCGCTCTTTCTTTCTCGCTTGCTTGATTCACTACAGTCGTATCTGCGTATGGCACGAGATGCACTCGTCGAAGTCACGCATGAAGATGTCAGATCTCATAAGAACTTCGGTCTCACTTGCCGTCGTTCCAGATGTCATGTGAGGCCCGCCAAACACCATCACTCTCCTTTTTGTATATTAGCAGCTCTTTGCCGCTGATGTCGGCAGTGCCACCGCCTTCAGTAGGAACAGTGACTGTCCAGTACCCGGTTACAATTCCGGTGTCGCCGATAACGTCGATCGAGATCGTATCGAGTTTGAGGCCAGTAACACCTGCATCGAAGGCCCCCTGCCAGAAAGTAGCGATAGCATCCCGCCCCTCAACGGGCGCGCTGTCAGGTGGCAATAAAACGGCGTTCTCTGTAAAGGACTGCTCTGCAACTGCGGCGCCGTCTCCGGCGCTGAAGAGTTCCATCCATTGAGCGCGGGCCGCTTCGATCTCGGCCTCGGTGGCAAAGACGGCGCTGGAAGTCAGAAGTATCAGGGAAAAAGCTGATGAGAGGTACTTAATTCGCATGTGATATTCCTTTTGAAAAACAGTGCTCACCGAGCACACGTATCAAAATACAGCAGGCGACGCTGACCACCTAGCCATTATTGTTGACCCGACCCACCAGATGCCCGGAGCGAACATCGTATGTGCCTCTTCTCTATGATACACTCCCTGTCGCCGGTCCCCGGGCAGGTCCGGCGACAGGGTGGGATACAGCAAGCGATTCCCGATCAGAACAGGAATTGATCGAAGGCGGATAGGTCCTGTTCGAATTGAAACGCATCCTGCGCCTCAGCGAAGGCTTGACTGGCATCAGCATCGATGATCGAGCCATCTGCAATATGCTGCTGGATATGGCGCATCGCGACGCCGGTGGAGCAGAAGCCACCCACTCCATCCGGATTGCGCCGGACGCGGATAGCCTTAGATTGAAGGTACTGCGCGCGCTGTGAGCAACTGTCTGGCTACGAGCCTCTCGCGATGTATCATGTACAGCCCTGCACTGATGATGGCAGTACCAAGCAGGCTAGCGGAGCATTTCAAGCAGGCTGAATTCAACGCGGTGTTCTTATAGACGGTATGCTGGTTCACTTGCAGAGTAAGCTTTAGTGACCAATGGTAGGCGACATGACCTAGGAGCTGCCAATACACCCAGCCAATGCTGCAAAAGGGGAGTAGAGATGGTTTTTACACAAGAACAATTCAAGCAGTACGAAAGTGAGTTCAACAACGCGACTGACAAGAGTGCGTTCTTTGACAAATACTACGATCCCGACGCGACCTTTATTCACCCTTACAAAGGGACATTTAAGGGCAAGGAGCAGCTGGTTGGGTTCTGGAATTCGGGCAAATACTCAGGCCATGACGGGATTCATGAGATCCTGCACCTGAAGAACTTCATATCGGTAGAGAACAAGCTTGCCGTTGAACTGGATATTGAGTGGCGATGCCTGAAAGACACCAACTATCTTGGCGCCCGCAAAGCAGGTGACGTGTTTTGGGGCTATTGCGCAGCATTCTATGACCTCAGGGACGGCAAGATCGTAAAGGTTTCCATTTATCTCAACCTGGCCAATTCCGATGACCAAACTGTTTGAAGTCGGCCTCTCCGAGTTTGCCCTGGATATCTGTCGTACCGAGTTGGATGCCAGCACCGCACATCTTCTGAAGCGCAACATCCTTGATTCCTATGCGGGCATTTGCGGGTCCATGTACGATACCGAGATGCTTGCCAAATTCGATAGGATGGTCGATATCGCGCCGTCCGAATGCGATGTACCCGTCTGGGGAACCGGGAAGGCCGGGACCCATGCGGACGCGATCTTTCTGAACAGCATTCTTGGACGTCGAAGCGACCTTCTCAACACGTATTTCTCGCCGAACAAAATGGGCGTCGCGCATCCTTCCGACAACGTTTCGCTTATCTTGACGCTGGCGGATTGGCTGGGAAAGTCTGGTCAGGATGTACTGCGCCTCACGCATCTTGCTTACCAACTGGCAGGCATGTTCTCTAACTACTACTTTCCGGAATCCATCGAATATGACCATGACGCTGCTGCGATCTTCTATACCACCATCATAATTGGCTGCGCGCTTGATCTCAACGTCGATGAATTGACAAACGCCCAGCGGATCGCAGGCGGCATGGGGCTCGACACCAATCAATCCGCTCGCGATCGGGTGACAGACTGGAAACACTGCACTTACGCATCTTGTGCGCTGCGGGGTCTATTTGCTGTCAAGATGGCAAAGGCCGGGATCGAAGGGCCGTACGAGATTTACCAAGGTACGGCGGGTGTAAATCGGTTTTTCCCCCACTCCGAGAAAATGTTCGAGGTCAAACCGGATCTTGAATCCGTTGTCTTCAAACGCTGGCCTGCGCTGGTATTCTGTCAGACCCCGATTGATGTTGCTCTTGATCTCGTAGCCAGGATCGGAGACCCAAAGTCGATCCAACGGATAGACGTGAGCACCTACGATATGTGCGTCAGCATAGCAGCTGGCGAAACGGCATGGGCACCCGATAGCCGCGCCGGTCGGACCCACTCTCTACCGTATTGCGTGGCTGGTGTCTTCGCTAAGGGATCAATCGCCTACAAGGATTTTGATGAGCCCTGCGCAGATGACCCAGTACTGAATGACCTCATGACTAAGGTTCATGTATCCGAAGATCCGTTTATGACCGCAGCCTTTCCTGCAAAATCGGCATGCAAGATCATGGTCACGCGCAAAGATGGAACGAGCGAAACAACCTCCCGAGACTATCCGCGCGGCGATCCCGCCGATCCAATGAGCGATACCGAAATCGAAGAGAAGCTCCACACCTATTTCTTCTTCGCAAACAAAGATGAGGCATCAACCGTCATCAAACAGATTTCGGGTTTGGAACAGCTGGTAAACGCGAATGAGCTTGTTTCACCGCTCAAGCGACGTCGTATCTGACAAGATAAACAGGTACGTCCATTAGCAGATAATCGAGTCCTCGATGGGCAGTGACCGGAATGTTGACGATTTCCGAGCATGAAACATCGTCATACAGCTCGGAGTTTGGCACTGTCGCAAACTTTGGTCGGTAGGTTGCACCTTCGCCGGGTTTGATCCAACTGGTGTTTGGTCTGCAACGCTATTTGGGATGTCCGGTGATCGACTTCAAAGGTGCGCATTACCCAAAGTCGGTGATCCTGTTCGCGATCTATTTCTACGTCCGCTACGGCATCCCGTACCGTGACCTAGAAGAGATCATGGCGGAACGTGGGGTGATGGTTGATCACGCGACGCTGAACCGCTGGGTCGTGAAGTACTCACCCTTGGCCGCCCGCGCGGCTCAGAAACGGAAGTCCAGCACCGCTGAATCCTGGCGTATGGATGAGACCTACATCAAAGTTCGCGGTGAATGGGTGTACCTCTATCGTGCCGTGGATCGTGATGGTCAAACCCTTGATTTCATGCTTTCTGAGAAGCGAGACACCAATTCTGCTAAGAAATTCTTCGCCAATGCATTGTGCAACAATGGTATCCCGAAACGGATCACAATTGACAAAAGCAGGAGCAACGCGGCCGGGATCAAAGAGGGCAACAAGATCTTCAAGAGGCTGCAGATACCACTAAAGATCGACGCCGTAAGATCAAAATACTTGAACAACATTATTGAGCAGGATCACCGGTTCATCAAACGGCTTACGAGGCCGATGCTCGGTTTCAAAAGCTTCGTCTCAGCAGCAGCGACACTTGCAGGAATCGAGACCGCCAACATGATCCGCAAGGGCCGGCTTGGGCCATCGACAAGCGGATTCCGTCAATTTGCAGAGCTCGCTGGAAAACGACGGCCTGCCAATGCGATAGCTCTGACCGACGCCAGAGTTCGCGACACAGCCGCCTTAGTTCCTTCAATTTGTTTACACCCACTCCGCATTCGCCGTTGGGCTCGAACCAATGGCGCCTTCAACGGCTCATTTCTTTCGCCAGCGGTAATAGGTTTGCTCCACAACGCCGATCTGTCTGATCGCGTCCAGACGCGGCATGCCTTGCCCCATCAGAACTTCAAACTGCCGCAACTTCGAGACAATCTCTTCCGGCTTCGGTCGCTTGTTTGCCATTCTTGGTTCTCCGTTTCCGAATCTTAACGGTGGGCCCATTGAAATGGGGAGGCTCAATTGCCGATCTCGTGGCAAGCAGGAGCAGGCTCTTGCTGCTGTGTCGCGGTGCGCGCGAGGTCTTCCAGAAAATGCGTGCCACCTTCGACTAGATTGCGACCGCCTGTCTGCAGGGTTCGCTTGATAATCTCGGGGTTCGACCAGGGGAAATTCGAGGGAGAAATGAGATCGAGTGCCTGGCGAACCTGAAACTGAGCACGTTCGGCATCGCGCGGCGCGATACCGGGCATCTCTTCGGTCGCGGCCTGCCACCAATCCTGCGTGCTCAAGAACGCCTGTTGCCAAGCGGCGAATGGAGTTTTCCGCCACTCATCAGCGGCAAACCGGTGGTCCTGGGCACGTGGATGGAACGGTGGCTCGGGGGATTTCCCCATTGCAAGGTCGGTCGCGTGAGCCCAGAGCTTGGAGGCGTTGCGGGTCGCACGTTCCACAAGCTCAAGCTGACGCCCCGGCGAGCGGCTCAGGTGGACCGCCCAATCCATCCAGGTCGCCATGATCGAATGCGGAGAAACCCCAGCGGTGGCCCGAGCCAGCGAAGCACGCATGGCGCGGTCGACCTTGTCATAGGGGTGATCCCGCGCCTCGGATTCGGGAACCTTATCTACCGCTTGACGATCACCCGCCGCCTGACCCCGAAGTAGTTCGGTCATCTTTGTTCTCCGTTTTGGCCAGTTACTCCAGGCCGAGGTTCAAACCTTCCGCGAGAAGCACATTTAGCAGGGCGATCTTGTCCTTACACGGCACGCCGGTTCGGAGATGTGTAAGGGCAAGGATGCAGTTTTGTACGCAGTGTAGTATCGGGATCTGGAAGAGATCATGGCCGAACGCGGCGTGTAGGTGGACCACGCCACTCTCAACAGGTGGGTTGTGAAGTATTCACCGATGATCGCCGTGCGCGGGCACTCGAAAAGTGAACAAAATCCTTAATCGATTTGGTTGCTCAGCCAAAATCCAAACAGTCAGGTCCAAGTATTTGAACAACCTGATCGAGCAGGATCATAGGTTCATCAAGCGTCGCATACGGCACATGTGCGGGTTCAAGTCGTTCAGATCCGCCTCGGCTACTCTGGACGGTATTGAGGTCGCCGACATGATCCGAAAGCAGCAATTCCCAAACACTACAGCCTCGGGCTTTCGGCTATTTGCCGAGATCGCAGGATAGGTGTGTCCAGTAAGTCGCTGGAGCTGGCCGTTCCAGAAGTTTGCGACACATCCCTGACTTCAGCTAAAGAGGAAGTCGGATGCATCTAGGAAGTTGATGTCGAAGCGGTCAAGCTCGATTTGGACCGCCGCATAGTTGATGATCACAGCGTCCCCACCGCTGGTGATCTGGAGATCGGAAAAACTGGTTGCCCCGGATGTGATCTCAATACGGTCCGACCCGTCGCGGAAGTCTCGGATGAGATCAACGCCAGATGTCGCATTGAATACAAACGTGTCTTGACCCCCACCTCCGGTCAGAGTGTCGTCGCCTGTCCCGCCAATGATGGTGTCGCGACCAGAGCCGCCAAGGATGTTGTCACGGCCGCTTCCTCCGATGAGAAAGTCATTCCCACTTTCCCCGCTGAGCACGTCGTTTCCGCTCCCGCCACTGATGCTGTCATCTCCAACACCGCCACGTAGGAAGTCTATACCGGAAGCACCAAACAGGCGATCGTCTCCGTCGCCGCCTAAGAGCCTGTCGTCGCCAAAACCACCCGTCAGCGTGTCATCGCCAGCACCACCATCCAACTCGTCGTTGCCAGAACCTCCGCCGAGTTTGTCGTCGCCGAAACCGCCAGCAAGAAAGTCGTCGCCATTTTCGCCACGGAGCGTATCTGCGCCGGAGTTGCCAAAAATCACGTCATGGTCGTCGCCGCCCGAAACTTGGTCGTTTCCTGAGCCGCCAAAGACAGTGTCGCGGCCGTCTCCGCCAAATATGAGGTCCGCGCCGGAATTGCCCTCAATCCGATCATTACCGACCCATCCAGACAGAACATCGTTGTCTTCCCCGCCAAACAGGCGGTCGTCGCCACTGCCACCGCTGATAGTGTCCTTACCATCATTGCCGCGCAGGACGTCATTGCCACTTTGGCCAAATATCCGGTCGTCCCAAGCGCCGCCAATGAGAAAATCCGGGCCTGTTCCGCCATTCAGCGTATCGTTTCCGGTGCCACCAAAAAGGAAGTCCCGTCCCGATCCGCCGACGACAAAATCGTCGCCGCCAAGCGCAAATACGGTGTCGTTGCCACCTTGACCAGCAATCCTGTCGTCAGCTGACGTTCCCATCAGTCGATCGCTTTGCGAGCCACCGACAATCGGCGCGGCGTCGTCGTCATCCACGATTGTGATGACCTGCGTTCCATCTTCGACGATGGCGACACCCGTGGAAGAGGCAACAATGATGCCCAGTTCGATAGTCTCATCTGGTTCGTCTATCGCATCGTCCACAAGGTTGACGCGCACTGCCTTGGTTGTTTCACCGTCTGAGAACGTCACCGAAGTATCAACTAGCTCGTAGTCGCGGTTGGCACCAAAGGGAGTGGCTGTGCCACCCAGCCCGATGTTAACAACCGCCTCTCCCACGCCGGAGCTGCGCGTAACAAAGGTGGTGAAGCCTGTATTAACGCCATTTTCCTCGAACACAGTTAAGTCTGCGCCGATGCTGAAGGTGACCGGTGTGTCATCGTCGAGGATCGAAACGATTTGCCGCCCGTTGACCACTTCGGCGGTCGCGTCCGACGATACAATAGACAAATCGATTATCAGGTCTTCTGTCAGCTCGATTTCAGTATCGTCGATCAGCCGGAACAGAACCTGTGTTTCCGTCTCACCATCCGCAAATGTGTTTGAGCCAATAAAACGAAACGCATCCGTTGCCCCGGCCCCGGACGTCGAAAGAGAGATCTCTGCTTCACCTTCGGCAAAACTACGCGTGACCGTGACGGCAAAGGTTGTGTCCTGACCGTTCAGTTCAGCAATGGTGAAGTCGTTGCCGAGGCTGAAGAACGAAATCTCATCATCGTCCTGGATGGTCACAACCTGCTGGCCGTTGGTCACTTCAGCGGGCTCGTCAGAGGACACGATAGAGAGGTCGAACACGATCTCTTCGGCGAACTCCACTTTCAGGTCGTCGGTCAGGCGATAGAGGATTGTGATCTCTGTCTCGCCATCAGCAAAGCTGTTCGAGCCACCGATCCGGGAAAAGTCCGCATCAACAGTTCCGCTCAGCGCCGAACCGGAGGATACCAATGCGACCGTTGCAGCGCCGGTGCCGGAACTGCGCGTCACGGTAACAGCGAATGTCGTGTCTTCGCCATTGCGTTCGACAACCATGAAATCGTCTCCGAGCGAGAAAGTCACCGGCTGCGACACGTCATCAATTTCAATATCACCGGAGACATTTTCCAGCGCGATGAGTCCGTCCGTTCCATCGAGCGCATCTAACGCGGCAAACCGCTCTGCCCCACCGTAAACGACGTATACTGCGCCGGGCGCATCAAAGTCATAATCCGCGTTACTGGCCGGGTTATAGAATGGGCCGCCGATGACGATGTCGTTTATGCCGTCACCGTTCAGGTCCCCCGGCCCCGTCACAGCAAACCCGACAGCAAACTGGTCTGCGGGCGCCTGGAAGCGATATCCCTCGCCCAGCGGAATGCTATCGAGGTCTACCGTGTCGCCAAAACCTTCCGCTGAACCAAACAAAAGCGCCGTTTCGCCAGCACCGTTCGGGCCACCGCCCGCCCGCGACACCAGAATGTCGTCGAAACCATCGCCGTTTACATCGCCGACACTCGCCATATCGACGCCATTCGCATTCGATGCCGACGAAACGCCACCCAGTTTGCTGACACCATCCGACGTCGACAGGTCGATACTGGAACTCAAGCCTCCGTCGACACCGTAAACCACATAGACGAGCGGTTCGTCTGTGCTTGGGCCTGCATCCATTAGTAGAAAGTCAGCCAGGCCATCACCGTTCACATCGCCCGCCGCTTCGGCCCGGTCCGCTATCGAAAAGATATCAGTGGCAAAGACTCTCGTTCCAAGCGTCCCGTCAAGCTGCGAGGTATCAATGGTGTCAGGAAGGCCGCCTTGCTGGCCATAGATCACATATGCCTCACCATTGTTGCCGGAAAAGGGGCTCGTGCCGCCACCGATGGCACCACGGCCTGTTACCAGAAAGTCGGCGAGGCCGTCTCCGTTCACATCACCAAGTGCGGCAGCGTCTTCACCTAAAAAGGCACGTTCACTGCTCACAACAATGTTGGCGTCAAACGACGGCGGCTCGTTCAACGCATCGGCAAGGTCGGTGACTGCATCATTCGGGCGCTCAAAAATATATCCCAAACCCGCCAAGGATGGGCTACCGGGCGCTTGGCCAAATGGGACGCCCACGAACAACTCGTTCTGTCCGTCGCCGTCCACGTCACCAAGATCAACGATAGAACTGCCCGCATTGCGGCCACCGGTCGAGAAGAATCCCTGGCCATCCACGCCGTTCGTAAGATTGCCAAGACCAAATGAAAACGTGCCGATGCCTTCGCGTCCGAACAAGATATAGCCCGCGCCCCCTGTCAGCGCAGTGGTGCTGAGGGCGCGTGGCGCACCGATGAGCAAGTCGACCAAACCGTCGCTATTGACGTCCGAAAAGGACAAGGGGCCGGGAACGCCCACGCCAACACCAATGTCGGTGACCCCGGATGTGGTAACTTGTCCTCCTGCCAGCGATGCAGCTTGCAGCTCGCCTTCCAGAACCCCGTTGCCGCCGAAGATAATTTGAACTGTAGATGAGCTGTCGCTGCGGGACGATCCAATCTGACGGTAGCTCACAGCCAAATCAGCGATGCCATCTCCGTTGAAATCGCCGCCTGCCAAACCGGCCCCGAATTCTTCGAACCCAAAGCTACCTGTTATAAGGGCTCCGGCCTTGACGGTCGCCATGATAGTTCCCCCTGAATCAATGCTGCTGGCGTTGGATGGCTATCCCTAAGCAGCCAAAAACAATGTCGAATAGAAAATAAATCAGCTGCTTGGGGCATCGCCTTCAATCATCAATATTGAGGATTCTCGTCGGTGACTGATATGCTCGCCGTCACGGGCGTTTTGCTCTGGACCAGTTTCAAGATAGCCACAAGGCCAAGCGCGTAACAGTCAACGCAGATGAACGTTAACCGATCAGACAGAGTACTGGAGCTTGTTTCTGCCGCTTATGGAGCGGCGATCGAGCCCGAACGCTTTGATGATCTGCTTGAGGCATGGGATCGTTGGTGTGAAGAATTCATCGACGTAGAAGAGGTCGCCTTCAAGACCATCTCACCACAGTTCGAGGACGCTCTGTCAGCCTCGGAGCGTCTGGAGGACAAGCAGCCGCGGGTATCTGCGATTGAGAACACACAAGCGCCATTGATCGTTCTGGATGCGGATGATCACATGGTCGCCGTCAATGCAGCAGCATCCGGAATGATTGCCCGGGGTGATGTTGATCTCAAGCACTTGATAGGATCAAGGCACACTGCAAAGCAGAACTTGGGTGCCGAAGAAATCAGCGCTTACCGATGCCAAGGTGTTAAGGGTGGCCCGAGCTATCTGACAGTAGAGGCTTCGGTCACAGCGGCGATCAAAGCGCAGAATCCGAAAGCGGATACCATGATTATGCTATCGCTTTTGGAATGGGACGACGCGTTTTCAGATCAACTCAAGGCGCGCTTCAACCTCAGTGATGCAGAACTGCGCGTTGCGCGGGGATTGCTGGAGGGGCGCACCGCACAAGAGATATCAGCGACGCTCAACCGAAGCTTGGCGACCGTCAGAAGCCATATCAAGGCATTGCTGACAAAATCCGGGGCCCGACGCCAGACGGAATTCGTTCAGCTTCTCACTATTCTGGGCCAGGTCGGGAGAAAAGCGGACGCTACACCCGAAGACGATGAACTGACAAGCGACTTCCAGTCCGAGACATGGATCGAACCTGCCGGGAAGTTACACGTTGTGAGATACGGTGCCGGAAGACCGGCGATCTATTTCACGACCTCGTCCTTGCCTGAAGAAACCAAAGCGGTGCGTGCAGCTTTCTCGGACGCCGGACTGGCCATCATGGCACCCGCACGGCCAGGATTTCGGGGCGAGACAGCCCGAGCAGACGAGGATGCAAGCATCGCGCTCATCGAGGGCTGGATCGATCGCCTACAAAAGGAGGCCGGCCCCAACGCCTTGTTCATTGGGCACCGGGAGGGCGGTATCCTCGCAGCCAAGGCTGCCCAAGCTGTTCTTGAACGAGGAGGCTCTGTTGGTGGGCTGATCCTGATCTCGACGGGAGCCCCGACGCACAACATTGCCGAGTTCGACGACTCTCCCGAGACGATCAAACGAAGTTTCAGGGCGGCGCGCTTTGCAAAGGCAGGTCTGACGCTCGGCTATCACACGGCGGCCCGGGTCTTTCGGTCCGGCTCATATGGCCAAGATAGGATCCTTGAGTATTTCTTTCGAGACAGTCCCGTAGACGCCAAGCTTATGTCTGAACCGTACTACCGGCAAACTATGCTGGCGAACCTGAATTACTGTTTCAAACACCCATCCCAAATCGCTCGAGATGTGGGGGATTGGGGTTCCGATTGGTCGGCTGCCCTCGACGCCGTGGCGTCAGTTGCACCCGTCCGCTTTATTCATGGTGATTCACATAGTTTCCTATTGCCGTCTCGAATCGAAGACGCTGCGTCAAAAAACGATGGGGTTTCACTAACGCTGCTCGGTGGCTCCGGCCAGCTCGCGCTTTATGAGCAGCCGCAAGAAATTTCATTTGTGCTCAGCGCCTTTGCATAGCTGCATTTTGCTTCCCTAGGTGTTAAGTCCCGGCATTGGTAGTGACGAAACCACGATCCTGACGGTCGGTGCACTGCTCCCCGACTTTGGATCGCCGGAAGCTGGAATTTTCCAGATTTGTCCCGATGACGGGCTGGTGACGCCATCGGGATAATGCTGGCTATCGGGACGTTGTATCCGATTGCGCTGTGGAGTCTGTCCTCGTTGTAGTGCTGACGCCAATCCTCCAACTTTTGCGGGCATCTGCAAGGCTCACGAACCAGTGCGCGTTCAGGCACTCCGCCCTGAGCTTGCTGTTGAATGCCTCGATGAAGCTGTTGTCCGTGGGTTTCCCTGACCGCGAGAAGTCTAGCGTGACGCCGTTGGCATAGGCCCAGAGATCAAGGTCGCGAGAGATGAACTCGCTGCCGTTGTCGACCCGTATCGTATTTGAATAGCCGATCTGCCCGCAGACCCTTTCGAGCGTTTGCACGACATCTTCGCCCCGATAGCTGAACCGCGGATCGGTCGCCGGGCAGAGGCGGGAATGGGTATCGACGACGGTCAAGATGCGGAGCTTCTTGCCCAGGGCGAGCTGATCGTGAAACAAAATCCATCGCCCAGACATCGTTCGGCCCGACTGCCTCGTGGCGGTCTTCTCGGAGCTTGGCCTTCACCCGGCGCTTTGGATGTTTGTTCCTCAGCTGCATGCCCAACTCATGGTAAATCCTACGGGTCTTTTTCATGTTGATCACCCAGCTTTCGCGTCGAAGCAGGACGTGCACGCGCCTGTTTCCATAGCGCACACGCGTCTCTGCAATCTCCTTGATCCGTCTCACTACGGCAGCCTGATCCGTCCGCCGGGACTTGTCGTGGTAGGTGGACGTGTCGAAACAGATGGCCCCACAATCCTTCCCGATCGATACGCCCCAATCAACGCACATCCCGGTGACAATCTCGCGCAAACGGCTAGGCTTCAGAGCTTTCGGCGAATGACATCCTGAAGCATCTCCCGATCCAGCGTCAGGTCCGCCACGATCTTCTTCAACCTGCTGTTCTCGTACTCAAGCGCCTTCAACCGACGCATCTCGTCCGGCAGTAAGCCGCCATACTTCTTCTTCCAATTGACGTAGGTAGCCTGCCTGATCCCGGCCTTCCGGCAGATCTCCGCAACCGGCGCACCTTGCTCGCCCTGCTTCAGGACGAATGCTTTTGCGATTCCGTGAACTTCGACGCTTTCAGGCGATTTCGCTCCTCTCCCAGTCAGGGAAACTTAACGGAAAACTCCAGCTTCAAACGATCCAGTCTTAAGGGGGCAGTGCAAAATTTGCAGGCCTCGCTGGATAATTCCGCCCAATCAGGGCGATAGCTTTGATCCTCGCCAAAGCTTGCGACAGATCCAGAGGTCCTAGAAAAGGTCGCAACTGGTCGGACCGGTGCGATCCAGGTCAGCACGCAAGCGAAAATCAAGTCCCCGGAATACAGAGCCGCGCGAAACGTTCTGACTGCCATTGACGTTCTGGCTAAAAAGCTGACTGGCGATCCGGAGCATTTTCACCTGAAGGTCGCGACACATCGAACGCCGGAAGATTGACGGAATGCTCAGCGCAAGTTGTTCGCGATGCATTACCGGGAAATCACGCTTGGCCCAGCCTACTCGATCAGACTTCAAGATCTGGCTGCCTCCGACATTGTGAACGTGACCTGCGCGACCTGCAGAGCGACTTGGTTTGTCCCACCACACCGGCTATTCAGCAAATACAGCGGCTACACTTGACGCGGGCGTCCGGGGTTGTTGAGCTTGTGGGTGCCGCGATGATCCTCTTCAAGTAGCGTCCTCGATTGGGTGGATGGCTGCTGATCGGGTTTCTTCTGCCGGTGACGTTGGTGGTTCATGGCTACGAGTTGGTGACACAGATTGACCCGGTCATTTGGGCGCCTCAGCAGGCGCATTTCCTCAAGGGCTTTTCCCTGATCGGTGTCACACACCGGCCTGCTCAGGCTTAACCTACCCAACTACTACATGGCTTGGGGAGCAGACCGCGTGTCAGAACTCGGTTGGCGGTCCCGGGCCAGGTATCGCTCAACCGATAGCCTTCTGGCCACGGGTCCGAAGGGTCAAGCATCCACTGATGGGTTCCCGTGATCCACGCCTGCCCAGCAATCTCCGGCATAATTGCGCGGCGCTCACCGACCATGACGTCCCGCAGGATCTTTCCTTCAAAATCTGATCCGATCAAAGAGCGAGAAATGAGGGTCTCGCCAATCCCCAACTCTCCGCGGGCGTGAAGCACCGCCATGCGCGCACAGGTTCCGGTACCGCAGGGGGAACGGTCCAGCTTTGCTGGTTTGATCACGACCGTGTTTTGAGCAACCGGCCCCGGCTGGACCGGCCAAGTAAACTCACAAAACGAGATATGCTTCCAATCCGGTAAGGTGGGGTGATGAAAGCCCAACTGTTCATTCGCGGCATCAGTAATTTGAGCGCCAAGTTGCGCCAACCGGCGGGCATTCGCGGGTACAGGCGAGATTCCCAAAGCGTCGGCATCCACCAGCACAAAGCTATCACCGCCAAAGGCCGTATCGACCGAAATGTGTCCCAGACCGGGTACCGACAGCTGCACGCCCAAGCGATCAACGAAACTTGGGAGATTGGCAATTGCGACCCGCGTAACTTTCCCGTCCAAGCATTCCGCGCGAATTTGAACAAGACCGCCGGGCGCCTCTAGCGTCAGCCGCGTTTCAGGGCTTTGCATCGGCAAAATGCCCGTTTCCAGCAAAACCGTCGCCACGCACATCGCATTGGACCCAGACATCGGCGGCGTGTCTTCTGGCTCCATGATGATAAACGCCGAATCGGCTGTCGGGTCTTTCGGCGGAACAAGTAGGTTAACGTGTTTGAACACGCCCCCTCGTGGTTCGTTCAGCATAAACCGACGCAAGCTGCCACTTTCTGCAATCCAAGCGCGCTGCTCCCAGAGGGTTGCTCCTTTCGGCGGCGCAACCCCCGCGACGATGACTTCTCCCACTTCGCCTGCGGCGTGGGCACTCACTGTGTGGATGAGTTTGGAACTGCGCATTGCCGAATGATAGATGAACGCATTCTGAAGGAATAGCGCGTTCTGGCTCCAGCGACGCTCGACAAGGCCAAGCATTGGAGCCGGCCCATTCCGTACCTTCGAACCGCCTTCAACATTCTGCGGTCACAGCCCGCATTGCGGCCACTCGCTGGGAACGCAAAGCCTGAAGTGAGTCCGCAGACGAAACCGACTGTCTTTGCGGTTGCGCGAATTGAGGCTTTTCGAGCAGCCGGTTGTCAAATAGCTCTGCGGTTACCAGCACCCCCCAAAAAATCGTATCGATGGAAATCAGGCCTGTGATTTACTAACAATCAAGCCGGATCATGCAGATCAGGCTAGCCACCTCTAAGCACCTGTGCGAGGTGAGCAATCTGGATAACCGGCGATAGAAAGACTCAGTTAAGAAAGACCTTCAACCCAAAATAGGGACCGTGCTGCGTCACATCATAGGCGAAGTCGCCGGTGCTGAGCGTGTCGCTGTAGTCGATGCTAAAGTAGCGGTATCCGAACGTGATCGCGGTCCGCTCCCACGGCTGGTAGTCAAACCCCACATTCGCCCCGATCTGTAGGTCGTTCCCGCCCGCCCCGAACCCGCCAAGATCTAGCGACGCGATGGTCGTCCATTGCTCGTTCAGGCGCCACATGCCGCGGCCGCCGATGACCGGCTCGATCCAGTCCTGATCGCCGCCAAGAACCGGCGGTACACCCGGGCCTGGCGTGGTGATATCGATCTCCTGCCGGATCGAGTTGTAACGGACGCCGCCTTGGATATCGAACGTGTAGCGCTGACTATCGGCTCCATAGGTTCCGTCCGCGACACGATAGGCGGCCATAAGCGCGAACCATTTCTGGCGGACATCCACATTCACGCTTGACCCAAGCGGGCCGGGAAGCACTGTGTCTTCTTCGATGCCCACGTAATTGGCGTCGACGATGATGCCTAGGTCTCCGTTCCAAGCCTCATATCGCCCGGCAGCCGCGAAATCGAGGACGTCCAACACATCGCCGAGATTGAGGTCGAGATCGGCCGATACTCCGGCGACGGTTGATGTGCCAGTGGTTCTGAGCGGTGTAAAAAGATAAAAGCCCAGCGTATGCCGCCAACCCTCCTCGCTCTGGCCCGGCGCGGGCAGCGATTGGGCGAATGCGGTGCCGGACAGGAGGCCGAAAACGGCAATGGAACATGCGGCATGCGCGCGGTTTCTTATGGCCATCTGTTAATCTCCTTGCAAGGGCGTCCGACGCAACCAGAGGCCCAGTCACGCCGCGGGATACACAACTCGGATCACTTGCCGACCGAGGCTTGCTTGATCAGGAAGGCATCAACCGCGGCCTGCGTCTCGGGGCGCAGGTTTTCGATGCCCTCATAGGGAACGCCGCGGGCGGGTTCGGTATCGGGATACTTTTCCTTGCGCTTCAGGTGACGCCCGAGGATGCGGACGAATTCCTGCCCACCCCAGGCGCCCACCTCGGTCGAGACGGGGTATTTCTCGTGGGTATCGCGATAGACATCAAAGAAATCCGCCAGGATAGCACTTTCGCCTGAGCCCGGGATGCGCAGCTTCAGCTGGTCCTTGATGATCGCCCGTGGGGTATGGACGGAATAGACGATAAGGTGATCGCGCCTGCCCTTTGTCTCACCCAGCAACAGCAACGCCGACTGATCGACACCATCCACCAACCGGTCCCGCGGGATGCCTGCCTCTGCGCCGGCAAATCGGGCCAGCGTCGTATAGAGGTCAGACACATGGACGATATCCCCAACAATCCCATCCGCCTCGATCATGCCGGGCCAGCGGATGAAGCTGTCGACCCGTATGCCACCTTCGGACACGTCGCCCTTGCCGCCCGCAAAGACCATCGGGGTGAAACCGGATTGCGGGGAATATTTGGTGAAGTGTCCGTTATCTCCCATGACAATCACGATCGTATTCTCTGCAATGCCAAGCGCGTCCATCTCGGCAAAAATGTCGCCCAGCCAGCTGTCGAGCTGCTGCATCTTGTCCACATAGAGGCCGCCATTCGGAGATTGCGGCCCGTCACGGCCCGCCCTTGTGTTGTCCAGCGGAACGAGCGGCCAGTATTGCAGGAAGAAAGGTTTCTCTCCGTCCGCAAGCGCGCGAAGTTGCTCCAGCGTCTGATCTTGATAGCGCTGGTTCATCTCGTCATATTTTGCGGCGTTCCAGCGCTCGCCGGTGCTCATCCCGACTTCGCGCGCGAGCTCGCCCCTTTCCGCCTCCAGACCGGTCACCATGGCGGCCGGGTCGGGCCGAAAGAAGTCGTCCAAAATATAGCGGTCCTCGAAATCAGAAATCCCGACCGACACCTGCTCCTTGATTGCGTCATCGTTGTAGATCGTCAGCTGACCCTGCTGATGTACCGGGAAACCGGCCCAGTCGAATCCCTGATTATGTGGCCAGGCTTCGGGGATATCGCCCATATGCCACTTGCCCACATGCGCCGTTGCATAGCCCGCGTCGGACAGAACCTCGGCCAATGTGAGCTCATCCGCTGGCAGCCCAAACCCGGCGATATCCACCGTGGTATCGCCCATCCCCATGCGGACCGGCAGTCGCCCGGTCATCATCGCGACTCGCGTCGGCGTGCAGGAGGGTTCGGTATACATGCGCACCATCCGCATCGCCTCGTCCGAAAACGCATTGATGTTGGGGGTAGAATACCCGCGCACGGCATTGAGTTCGGGAATACCCAGATCGCCAAAACCGATATCGTCGATCAGAATGTTCAGAATGTTGGGCGGATTGCCGTTGTTTGATTGCCGAAACGCCTCAAGCAAGTGGTCAACCTCGGCATTGTCCTTGGCCCATTGCTCGGCATTCTGAGCTTCCAGGATGTAGTACTCAGCGTCATGGATGATGGGTGCGTCCTGCGCCGCCAAGGTCGTGGATACAAGACAGACGCACGCTGAAATGGCTCCTGCAAGTTTCATATCGGTCTTAGTCATGGGCACCGTCCCGGCAATTGACGGGCGCCGAGCAGCGCGTTGTGAACTAGCTGGATTTTTGTACTGGCTATTCATGCGGTGTCCCTCGTTTCGGCAACATGGGCAGAGTCTTTGGTGTTAATTCGGTTGATATCCGTTTCAGGAAAGAACTCGACCCAGACATGCCAGAACATCCCGGAACGAAGAGTTTCGACACGGCTGAGCTTTCCGCAATTTGCATTACCGAAAAAGTCGATCTGAGTGACCGGCGTACCGCTATCGTTGTACCAGACGCCTACGCTCTCATAGGTTGGGTCGTAAGAGACGACAAGATCACGCTCGCCCACCGTGGCATTGATCAGACCCCGCTGGTTGGCGATGTAATCGTCAGTCCAGCACACCGCGTAATCACCGACCGTCACACCCCAAACATAGGTTTTGTTGGGCAGACGGTCGTCGCTATGACTCATGTTGTCCATGATCGGTGCGGCCTCCTGATGCTGGCGCGCGATCCCGGACGAGAAAACGGTTTCGGTGAACATATCGAAGAGCCGCAAGAGTGGGTTTGAGGAAGGCTTGTTCAGAAAGACCTCGCCATCGGGATAGGCTTCCTGAAACCCGCGAAAGCTCATCCTAAAAGTGGGCCAAGGCTGCATCGCGGATTGTTTCGAGGCGTCGCTGTCAAGATACCCGTAAATCTGCTGGATGGGCTCTCCCGTAGTGTTGTCGCGCAGGATCAGGTTGTTGCCGTGCTGCGCCATCACTTCGAGGTCCAGCCGCTTGCTGTTGATGACGGGCTTGTAGGCAAGCCCCAGATTGGCCATTGCACAATAGGTCATCACGATGTCTTCGCCGCCCAGCCCCTCGGCGTTGCCCGCCAGATGTGGCCGCATCAACTGGGCATCCGAATGGGCGCGCGCATGGCCGTTATTCTCGATCACCAGAACGCTCGCGGACGGGTTAATGAAATCCCGGGCTTCGGAAATGGGATAGTAGCGCGCGCTTCCCTGCTGGTTTCGCAGGCCGATATGAACCCAGACCCAAGGAAACACAAAGAGAAAGATGATCAGCAGCGTCACCGCTGGCGCGCCCAGAAAGAACAGCCAGCCGGGACCGCCGCCCATCAGATGGCCGATAAGCATCAGGGCAAGCGCGCCGATGCCCGCGGCGATATAGGTGTTTTCGTTGCGAATGAAGCGGATCATGTTGTTCCGCTTCACCTTCAGCACCATCTGGCTGATATCGCCCAGATCGCGGAAATACATGAAGCCGATGGTCAACGAGACGATGAGCCCGACGTAGAATAATAGATTGGCAAGCATCTGGTTCGCCTTTCCGGTTGTCTGTCTTCGCCTTCACTGGCTGCCACGCGGCATCGTGGATGCCGCTTCGAGGCAATGTCGAATTTCGTCCTCCAGCCCATGAAGACTGTCGATAATGTCGGAGTAGGTCGGGTCGTTGGCATCGCGCGGCAGCAGCGCCATCAAGCTTTCATAGTCACTGCAAATCTGGGCAAAGACCGTATCGGAACTGCGCAGACGTCCGATCTCGTTCACCTGATCCGGAAATGATCTCGCAAGCAAATCCACTCTGAACCTCAAGCTGTGTGATCCCGGCGATACCCCCCAACGACGTGACCCCCTCCTTTCAAGCCCAGTATCGCGCAATTTAATTTCCATAATCAGGTTTCTTGGCGTATGTTACGACGTAACACGTTTGTTTTCAGAGATTTACACGCCACCTGAAAGCCACCGAAGCGATGCCATCGAGGGGTTCAAAAGCGCAGACGGAGCGAGATCCGGTCCGGGACGACCTGACGGATGAAGAAATTCGAAGGGCGCTGGAGGCGATTCTGGCCAGCTCTGAGTTTGAGGGGGCCGAACGGCTTCAGTCTTTCCTGCGCTATGTCGTGGAAACGCTTCTGGCGGGGCAGTCCGACGACATCCGCGCCAAATCCATCGCCGAGGATGTCTATGGCAGATCGCTGGGCGAACGCGGTGATCCCATGGCTGTCGTGCGTGTCGATGCGGGCCGGATGCGCCGACGACTGGCGGACTATTACTCAAACTCTGGCAAAGACCAGACCCTTCGCATTCATGTCGATCCCGGCGGGTATGTTCCCAGATTCGAGGTTCTCGCATCTGAGCAGAAAGACGGCGGTACGCGCTCTGTCCCGCGCTTCTGGTTACGGGGCGCCGCTATTCTGGGGGTTCTTGTTGTCAGTGCAGGAGCTCTTTTCATCTTCATGACAGCTCAAGCGCCGCCGGATGGGGCCGCGCTGTCCGAGAGCGTCAGAAAACAACAGGCAGTCAGGGAGGCTCTGTTTTCGACCAACCCCACCAAATTGCAGGCGGTGAACCTGGCCAACGAAGCGCGACCGCTGATGTTTCCGGTGCTGGATCGCGACAGGCTTCAGGCCGTGCGCGGAATGTTTGACCGGGCCATCGCGCTCGACCGGACTTACTTCGGCGGCTATGCGGGAGCTGCGCAGGCGCTTGGCATCCTAGCAATCACCTCACCGCCCGGGGACGAAAAGCAGCGGTTGTTCCAAGAAGCACGCGCGCGGGCCGATCAAGCCATCGAAATCGGTCCCGACGAGGGTTGGAGCCACTCGGCGCTTGCGCTTGTCGCGTTTGCACATCGGGACTTCGACAAAGCCGTCGCGCATTCGACCCGCGCAATGTCCCTTGCGCCAGACGATATACATGTCACCAATTTCGACGCCTTATTTGCGCTCTTTTGCGGCGAATTCGAGCGCGCCATCGCGTCCGCAAAACGGGCGCAGCTCAGCGATAACACCAGCAGGAGGTTCCCCTATCGGAGCGTGCTGGGATCGGCGAGTTACCACATGGGAGATTTCCAGAGTTCGGTGGACCGTTTCAACGAGGCCATAAGGCGGGGCGATCCTGTCAGCGCCATATCGATAGGATATCTTGCAGCCGGGTATCAAAGACTTGGCGAACATGAAAGAGCGCGCGCTACTATGTTGCTGCTGGAAGAGGCCTGGCCCGATTATCCACTGCATGCTCTCTTTAGGACTTTGTTTGCGGAGCAGGGCAATGCGGAGGAAGTACTAACCGCAATCAACGAAATCTTGGGTCAACAGGCTGATCAATAGTCACATTGGGCGGCAAGGGCTTTGATGGAATGGACATCCCTGCTCGCGATCAAAGGCAGCTTTGGTCCGCCCTCATTCGGGCGACATGAGCAGGAAGTTACCGGTTGAACCCTTGTCCTTCGGGTGGCATGCCTCGTCTTGACACGATTTTCGGCCTGGTACGGACCAACGACCATGGATGATACCGAATTGATTGAACGCGTGGGAGCTGGTGACAAACGCGCTATGCATGCGTTTTATATGCGCCACAATGATGCCGTCTATTCATTTGCAGTTTCGCGCTGTGGCAATGCAGAGCTCGCATCGGATTGCGTGCATGACACCATGCTGGACGTCTGGAGATCCGCATCCCGCTTTGCCGGCAGGTCGAGCGTCAAGACCTGGCTCTTTTCTATCGCACGCAACAAACTGGTTGATGCCCTGCGCAGGCGCGGCAAGTTGTCTTTCGTTGATGAGATGCCCGACATTGAGGATACCGAGCCTAATCCCGAGGCCGCCGCCATCGCCGCAGCCGAAAAGGCACGGTTACACCATTGCATCAATGGGCTGTCCGGCGCGCAGCAATCTGCCATTCGCCTCGCGTTCCTCGAGGACTTGACCTATCCCGAGGTTGCGGAAGTCGAAGACGTCCCGGTCGGAACAATCAAGACACGGATACATCATGCAAAGCAGGCGCTGATGCGCTGTCTTGAAAAGGGCCTGCGCAGGTAACTGCGTCACTCTGCCACAAACTCTACGAAATCGACCTGCTCACGCATCGCCTCCAGCGCCGCTGCGCGCGCCGCGGCATCCGGGAAAGAGACGCGAACCAGGCCGAGCGCGCTTGGACCGTCCGAGATCACCCCGCCGAGCGTGCCAAGCAGGTCGGAGATGTCGCCGAAAGGCGCGCCGTCGACAAATTTCACCTGCAGTGCGAAGTCGTCGACCTGTTCGCTGGCGGTTCGAAATCCGCCCGGTGCCTCGCCGATGCGTGGAACGACGGCAAACTGCCAGACGGCAATCGCGAGCAGCGCAACCGCTGCATAGCGCAGCACATGTCGCCAGGCCTGGCGATTGTCGTTGGCGGCGCGTGGCGTACCATCGATCTCGACTGACAGCCGATCCCAGACTGCCTCGGCCTGCGCGTGTTTGGGTGACGCGTCAAGCTCGCTTCGAACCGCCCGCATGACCGCCACCTCGGCGGCAAGCGACGCATCCCGCGCCATCGTTTTTTCAAACGTCTCACGTTCCGAGGGGCCTAGCCGGTCTTGCAGGTAGTCGAGTATGTCCTGGTCGCGCTCCATGCCGGTTTGTCCGCATCGTTGCAAAGGTTACTTGTTTGTCGCACAATCCCTTAGAGTGGTTCAAAGTTATTTGTGTAGAGCAGCCGGTTTTTAGCTCGTCGATGAATCAACACGCAGATCAATACGACAAATTTGTCTGGGGCGAGGCCGTGATGCGCTGCCCTTTCAAGAGGGAGGCGGTCCATGTTTCACGCGGCACTTAAATCTCAGGCTCTGGCTGCGCTTTGCCTTGGCGTGACACTGACGAGCTGCGCGCCAGCGCAAGATCGTGCCGCCCCGGCAGCCGAGCGAACAGACGTTGTAGGAGTGCGCAAGGTGATTGCGTTACTGCCCAATGCTCAATCCACCAATCGGATGCGCCAGACGGCCCAATCGAGGGGCTATCAAGAGATTGATGCGCACCGCCTCGACGGGCTTGGCTTGACGATGCTTACATTTCGAATGCCCGATGGCGTCACCGGAGCCGAGGCCATTGAGGCCCTGGAAGCTGCGGTTCCCGAATCTACTGTTGGCATCAACCATGCCTATCGCCTGCAACAGGTGACACAAGCCCCCGGGGCGCTGAACTATGCTGACACCCTGATGCGCTGGCAAGAAGGCGGATGTCGCGCGCGCGCGCCGATCGGCATAATTGATACCGCGATCGATACCTCCTCGCCTGCCTTGCAAGGGGCGGAGGTTGTCACCAGAACGTTTTTTGATGGGAATGCCGCTGCCGCAACACATGGCACGGATGTGGCGGCACTTCTGGCAGACCCGGATCGTCTTCGAGGGGTCAGGATATACGCTGCGAATGTCTTTGGCCAGCCCGAGGCGTCGGGCCCGGTCGCAGGCGCTGACGCATTGGTGCGTGCCCTTGACTGGCTTGCCGACGAAAATGTGCGGTTCGTCAATCTGGCTCTTGCGGGACCTTACAACAAGCTTCTGGATCTGGCCGTCGTCCGGGCGGCGGATCGCGGGCTTGTCCTGGTAGCGGCGGTAGGGAATGACGGACCAAGAGTTGATCCGCTTTATCCTGCCGGTTTCAGCGACGTGATCGCCGTCACGGCGGTTGATGCGGACGGGCGCATCTATCGTGATGCCGTGCGCGGTTCACATGTGGATATTGCGGCACCGGGTGTGGACATCCTGGTTCCCATTGATGGCCCCGCACGCCTGATAACGGGCACATCGATTGCCACACCTTTTGTCACAGCGCGCCTGGTGGCCGACCCCTCTGTCATTGCGGCGCGCAGTGTTGCGGATGTGCGCAACCGGCTGGCCACGACCAGCGCGGAACTCGGCCCAGAAGGGCGCGACCCGGTGTTCGGATATGGTCTTGCCCTCGCAAATGACATCTGCAGCGACTGAGCAAAGGCCGCTTTTCAGCGTTGCTTGCTCAGCCAGCCGAACCGACCGTCGGGACACTCTTTTGCGCAGAGGCTACAGCTAATCAGACTAGGTGAAGCTCGCTCTTGCTCTGGGCGATGACGCTGCCAGATACCAAAATACCCCGCCAGCTTTCCACTGGCGGGGCCGCGCCGCAGTACTAAGGTAACTTAAGCAATCAGAAAATCAGCGGCGCTAAAGTCGTTGACCAGCGCATCTTCGACGGTGATCACCTTGTTGTTGAGGGCAATCTCCACGTCGTCGCCAACCTGGGTCATGTTGCCCAGCAGGTTGTCGGTCGTGACATTCGGATCGTTTGTAACGAATTCCAAACGGTCGAAGCCGAATTCAAAGTCGAGGATGAGATTGATGCCAGCATCCTCTTCGAAGAAGACAAATGTGTCGGCGCCGTCACCGCCCAGCATGATGTCATTGCCGGCACCACCGCGAATGACATTGTCCTGCGCGTCCCCGACGATCTTGTCGTCGAAGGCCGTACCAACGACATTTTCGAAGTTCTCTGCGACGTGGCCGTTCACCTCACCCTTGGCGAGGTTCACTTTGACCGCATCAGCAGCCTGCGACAGATCCAGCGTGTCGATCCCGTCGCCACCGTCGAGATCGAGCTTGATCTCGTCCAGCACGGTGCCGGTGATCACCGCCGTATCGTGGCCGCCGCCAAAGTTGGTCTCCTGCACCTCGGTCTCGCGAATGTCGAGCTGGAAGAGACCACGCTCGGTCTGGCCGTTCACCTCAATGCGGGCGAATTGGATGCCCTTATCGGTCACCGAAAACTCGGCCACATCGTCATTTTGCAGATCATCATCCACGAGATCGGTGTCGAAATTGACCTGCTGCATGTCATAGCCTTTGCCACCGACCATCAGGTCCGAGCCGTCGCCGTTGTTCCAGACCAGAAGGTCGTCACCGTGGCCGCCGAACATCTTGTCATCGCCCTTGTTGCCGATGACGGTGTCGTCGCCTCCCCGACCGATAAGCCTGTCTTCGCCGTCCTGACCTGAGAGGATATTGTCTTGCTTGTCCCCGACGATCTTGTCGTCGAAGGCCGTACCAACGACATTTTCGAAGTTCTCTGCGACGTGGCCGTTCACCTCACCCTTGGCGAGGTTCACTTTGACCGCATCAGCAGCCTGCGACAGATCCAGCGTGTCGATCCCGTCGCCACCGTCGAGATCGAGCTTGATCTCGTCCAGCACGGTGCCGGTGATCACCGCCGTATCGTGGCCGCCGCCAAAGTTGGTCTCCTGCACCTCGGTCTCGCGAATGTCGAGCTGGAAGAGACCACGCTCGGTCTGGCCGTTCACCTCAATGCGGGCGAATTGGATGCCCTTATCGGTCACCGAAAACTCGGCCACATCGTCATTTTGCAGATCATCATCCACGAGATCGGTGTCGAAATTGACCTGCTGCATGTCATAGCCTTTGCCACCGACCATCAGGTCCGAGCCGTCGCCGTTGTTCCAGACCAGAAGGTCGTCACCGTGGCCGCCGAACATCTTGTCATCGCCCTTGTTGCCAATGACGACGTCATCACCCGCCCCCCCCAGCAGACGGTCTTCACCGTCGCCACCTTCGAGTGTGTCCTCACCGAGACCACCAAAGACTTTGTCGTTGCCAGCCTCCCCAGAAATCCGGTCATCCCCGAACCGGCCAAAGACGACATCGTCTCCATCCTTTGCAGAAATATTGTCATCGCCGAACGTTCCAATAATCAGGTCATTCTTGCCTGTGCCGTGGGCGTTTCTGTCACCAAAAATAAGATTGAAAAAATTAAAGCTAGGCATTGGGTAATCCATCCATATAGCGTTTCAAACAAACATCTCGGCTGTTTTTTGAGCGCTGACCAGAGCCTGAGACCTCCAGATCGATACGCCCGAATTCACCGGGATATGCGTTGGTCGCGTGCCACCACAGGACGGTTCAAATTAATCTGAGAATTTTTCAACTTCCTTCGACACGCGACCCCTCAAGGGCCCGTCTCCACGCCTCCGGGGTACGTTAGCTCTGGGTCAAGTTCGAAGATACGGTGAACATTGCAGACAGGACCGACATTTGAACCACGTTGGCGGACCGCCCTCACCGCTATTCGCGCGGGTCAATCTCTCGAGGCCAACGTGCCGCAGTTCGAGTAGTTGAAGCGCGGGCCAGCATAGCTTTCTGGGTGAAAAATAGCGTTTGCAAGGCCTGCATTGAGTGTTGCCTCGCTTCTCAGAGGATCTTCTATCCGGGTTTAGACAGGTCGGCCCAAATAGCTTGCCATTCGTCTGAAATGGATCCTGGGTATCTGGTCTTGCCAGCGCGTCGGTACCAATAATCCGCATTCCCGTCATCACCTTCGATACGATGAACCAGTGCATGTATCCAGTCGAACGCAAGCTCACCCTCGTGATCCTGGCAAATCTCGTGGGCCCGGTCCAATTTCGGGCCTGGCTTGAGACCTCCAGTTTTTAGCATCTCAAGGGCTTTGACCAGCAGATCTTCAGACATAGGGCTTTTCCGCTTCTCCAGGTTGGTACAACAACCAGCTTACACGATGACTATTCGAACTCCATCGCCGCAACTGATCCGTCCAGATGAAGGACGTAAACTGTAATCTCTGATCTGTGTTCATGATCCCGGGCAGGCCATATTTGGCCATCGCCTCATTCAGAGCCGCGACACAGAAGTCGGCCTCCAGCGTGTTTGATAATGCATTTGATCTGCAAACTATTGCGCTCGATCCCCAAGAGAGTGAAACGAAAGTCAGAGGCAGATCTTTTTTTGAGGGTGCCCGAAGGATACATCAGCGTTTCAATGACCCAAACAACGTTCAATAAAACTTGTGGGTTTGGCACTTTCGCATCAAAATGCGACCCGATCCCCCCCTTTGAGGTTCAAGATTTCCCTCGCTTCGTCCGGTGTTGCGACCTGACTTCCCAGATCTTCAACGATGCGCCGGATTTTGGCCACTTGCTGTGCGTTGCTTTCCGCCAGCTGCCCACGTGAAATAAACAGGCTGTCTTCCAATCCGACTCGTACGTTCCCGCCCATCTGGCTTGCGGTCGTGGCCAGCGCCATCTGCGCGCCCCCGGCACCCAGTACGGACCAACGGTAATCTTCCCCGAACAATCGATCGGCCGTGCACTTCATAAAGATTAGATTGTCAACTTCTGGCCCGATGCCACCCAGGATGCCAAAGATGAATTGAATGAAGATAGGTGCCTTGAATAGCCCGATATCCATGCAGAACTTCAGATTGTAGAGATGGCCCACATCATAGCATTCATGCTCGAACTTGATGTCATGCGGTGCCAGGGTCTCGGCGGCTTCGCGGATGTCTCGGAAGGTATTGCGAAAGATGTTCTGGTCCGAATTCGCCACATAGTCTTTTTCCCAGTTGAACTTCCAATCCTCATCGCGATATCGGCTCGCCAGAGGGTGAAACGAGAAGTTCATTGAGCCCATATTCATTGAGCACATCTCGGGACTGAAGGTTTTGGCCGGGGTGATCCGATCCTGAATGGATAACGTCAGTGATCCACCCGTCGACAAGTTCACCACGGCGTCCGTAGCCTGTTTGATGCGTGGTAGAAACGGGGCAAAATCATCTGGAGCTACCGATGGAGCGCCGGTCTCCGGATTGCGCGCGTGCAAATGCAGGATCGAAGCACCCGCTTCGGCCGCTGCAATGGCCTGATGCGCGATGTCTCCGTAAGTATACGGTAGCGCGTCCGACATTGTTGGCGTATGGATCGCGCCGGTTACGGCGCAGGTGATAACAGTCTTCTTCTGCCGCGACATGGGTTCAGCTTTCCTTGGAGTTTTTGGTTTGCATCACGCGATAGCCCAGCGGAAACAGCTGCAGGTCGTACCGGCTTCGAACAAGACCCCAGATGCCTTTGGGTGCTTTCAGCATGACTACGATGGCGACGACGCCGAGGACGATCAAATAGGTGGTCCCCAGATCGGCTAGCGTTTCGCGCAGAACGAAGAAAACCACGGTGCCGATGATCGGTCCTTCAATGGTTCCGATGCCGCCGATCACCACGATGAAGATCACGAACGCCGTCCAGTCATTGACGCTGAACGCCGCATCCGGCGAAATACGCAGCTTTTGCAGAAAAATCAGAGCTCCGACCATTGCGGTGAACGCAGATGTGACGACGTACACGAAGAACTTTGTGCGCCAGATATCGATGCCAAGACTGCCTGCGGCCAGCTCATTGTCACGAATGGCCGTCAGCGCAAGACCCTGCCGGGAGCGCAAGAAGAAGTAGACGGCGATCACCACCAGAATAGCCGCCCCAAGCGCCAGCCAATAGCTCAGCGCTTCGCGCATCGCCCGCCCGGATGCCAGCGACTTCACGATGGCGACGGGTAGAGACGAACCCGATCCACCCCCAAGTGCGGAAACCTATGCAAAACTTAGCCGGAACACCTCTGCGATCACCCAGGTGCCGATGGCGAAGTAAGCACCCCTTAAACGAAAGATCAGAACTGCCACTGGGATCGAGATCAAGGCGCCCAGCACACCGGCCAACGCTATGGCAACCATTGGTGGCATCCCACCGAACATCGTGAGCGCAAAAAGCATGTAGCCGCCAAAGCCTACATAGGCCTGTTGTCCGACCGAGACGAGCCCGGCATACCCAGCCATCAGGTTCCAGAGTGTGGCGAGCGAGAGATACAAAAACAGCTCACCCATTAGCCGCATATCCGCACGCCCCGCCCACCAGGGTGCCGCAACCAACACCAATAACATAACTGCACCCAGCAGTCCCGCGACGCGCGCGGCCTTGGACGATCGGGAAACTGAGTAGTCCTGCAGGTTCATCCGGAAATCCTCGGAAAGAGGCCGTTGGGGCGAACGGCAAGAATGATAAGAAAGGCGATATGTCCGGCCAGTAGCTGCCAGCCAGGATCAATCTTGGCCCCGATAGTCTGCGCAACACCCAGGATGACGCCGCCGATCAAAGTGCCCCAAAGGTTGCCGAGACCACCTATGATGACTGCCTCAAAGCCAAAGATCAGGCGGCCGCCGCCAATTGAAGGATCAAAGCTGGTCCGGATACCAAGAAGGACACCAGCGATGGCGGTCACACCCAGCGCAAGTGCCATAGCCAGGCCAAAGATATGACGGCGGTTCAGGCCCATGAGTTGGGCAATGCCCTGATTATCGGACACGGCCCGGAACGCGCGACCAAGTGCCATGTGATAGAAAATCCACTGCAACCCCCAGATCACCGCGACAGCAATGCCAAAGGTAAGCAGCGGCAGAATCCCAAGCGTCACACCGCTTACAGCAACGCCGGCGGTCTCCAGTGCGCCTGCGTTTAATGTCTGAGGATCGGCAGTGTAAACCTCAAGCAATGCATTCTGGATGATCACGCTCAAACCGAAAGTGACCAGCAGCGGCGGTAGAATATCATCGCCCAGGGTTTGGTTCAGCAATCCTCGTTGCAGAACATAGCCGATCAACGCCATAGCCGGCACGACGATGATCAGTGCAAGCATCGGATGTAACCCAGCGGCCGCTGTGACCGTCAGCCCCAGATAGGCAGCCAATACGATCAGATCACCATGAGCAATGTTTACAAGCCGCATCACCCCGAAAATTAGCGACAGCCCTGCGGCGAACAACGCGTAGAGCCCGCCCAACAGTGTGCCTTGCACAATTGCGTTCAACCATTCCATCTTACTCGATCCCGAAATAGGCGCGCGATATCTCGTCGCGCGAAACAGTGCCGGATGCGCTTTCTAGGGAAACACGCCCTTCCTGAAGACAGTAGACTCGGCTTGAAACGGACAACGCCTTGGTAATGTCCTGTTCGACGATCACAGCGCTCATGCCTTCGCCTATGATGCCGGGCAAAGTGGCGTAGATGTCTTTGATGATGATCGGGGCCAGTCCCAGACTGATTTCATCGAACAGGATCAAGTCCGGATTGGCCATCAGAGCGCGGCCGATGGCCACCATCTGTTGCTGCCCCCCTGAAAGGGAGGTCGAGGCCTGATCCTTTCGCTCCTTGAGAACTGGAAAAAGTCGGTAAACGGCGTTCAAATCCCATGGCCCGGTGCGGCCGACCTGGGCTCCTATCATCAGGTTTTCACGAACTGAGAGAGACGGAAACAACTGACGCCCTTCCGGCACCATGGCCAGCCCTAGCGATGCAACCTGATCGGCACGCAAGCGGCTGATATCCTGTCCTTGGTACTGAATTTGCCCCGGTCCGTTAATCAACAGGCCGGTAATCGAGCGCATTAGGGTTGTCTTCCCGGCCCCATTGGCACCGATGATAGCCAGAACTTCGCCCGCGCTGACTTCCAGATCTACCTCATAGAGCGCCTGAAAGTCGCCGTGGTGGGCATTCAATCCCTGTGTTCTTAGGATCGCATCAGGCATCGGCTTCAATCCCCAGGTAGATCTCCTTCACCGCAGCGCTGTCCATGATCGCATGCGGTTCGCCCTCGGCGATTTTTTTCCCGAAATCAATCACAATCAGCCGGTCCACAACGGCCAGAAGGGCATGCACCACATGCTCAATCCAGATGATCGTGACACCCGAGGCGTGAATGTCCTTGATCGTTTGAACCAAAGATTGGCACTCGGCCTCAGTCAGTCCGCCCGCAATCTCATCCAACAACAGCAGTCTGGGTTTGGCGCACAGCGCGCGGGTCAGTTCCAGTCGCTTGCGTTCCAACAGTGTCAGACTGCCCGCAAGCACGTTCGCTTTAGGCAACAGCTCGGTTTGCTCCAGCACTTCGAGACAATGCCGCTCAGCCTTTTGCCCGTGAAGCCCGGCGGATTGGGTAGCTGCAATCATGGCGTTTTCGAACACGGTCATGCCCGAAAACGGCTGCGGCACCTGAAAAGACCGGGCTACACCCGCATGACTGCGACGAGCAGCGCTCCACTTGCTGACGTTCTGCCCGTCGAACTCGATGCTGCCGGAATTGGAACGGAGCGTTCCTGTGATCAGGTTGAACATCGAGGTCTTTCCAGCCCCATTAGGTCCTATCACCCCAAGCGCTTCGCCGGGATGGACCTCGTAGCTCATGGCATCGGCAACGGTGATCGCGCCAAATGCTTTGTTCAGGTGTTTGAGTTTCAGAATTGGTGTCATGTCTGTCTCAGATCAGGGGACTGGCGTAAGAACCCAGGGATCCTGTCAGCCCAGCAGCTTCATATCAGCTGTAACAGGCACTTCGGGCGCTGTGTCATTGGCGACAATCTGCAGCTCATACCTGTCTCCCGATTTTTGCCACTGGCCACCAACCAAAGGCGTTTTGGTGACGTTGTTCATCGGCCCTTCGCCCCAGTTCACCGGACCCACGATGGTGTTTAGGTTCGTGGCAGTGATTGCTGAGATGATTGAGGACGGATCTTCCAAATCATCGGCCCGTTTCACGACATCGGCCACAACTTCAAACAGCGCGTGTTTAAAGCCTAAAGGCTGTGTCCAGGGGCGCCCGGTGGCCGACGTATACCCCTCAGCCAGGTCTCGCGAGGAGATACCAGTCAGGGAGGAAGAGAACGGGTGATGCGGCGACCACCAGACTTCGGTCGACAGCCCGTCGCCCCGATCACCCAGCGAGTCGATCACCGAGGGGAACAGCAGGGCTTTGCCGATCGTGACCACCTTTGGGTTGAACCCTTGCTGAGCGGCCTGGCTCCAGAATGTTGCAAAATCGGGCGGGATCATATTGCCTGTGACGATTTCACACCCGGCGGCCTTGAACGTCGCGATCTGGTTCGAAAAATCGTCTGAGAGTGGCTGATACCGACCCGGATCAGTGAGAGTAAAGCCCGCCGCTGCCAGTGGCTTTGGTAGACCCAACTCCGGATCACCCCAAGCATTGCCGTCTGCATCGTTGGGAAACAATCCTCCGACGGTTTTGGTCACGCCGGTCTCGTCCCACATGTCGAGACATGCGGCGATCACATCCTCAAGGCCCCAGAAAAAATGATAGGTGTTTTCAAATCCCTCGCCCGGTACACCGTTGCGACCAAAGAAGTAGGGCTGCCACGGGCAGTCGGTGGTGATGCAGGGTAATTCGTTAATCTCGGCCTGATCGGCCACCGGGTTGACTGTTTCGGGGGTCGAGGCTGCAACGATAATATCAACCTCGTCGCCCAGAATCAGATCTGCTGCCACTTCGGCAGCGCGGTTCGGGTTGGACTGGCTGTCCTTGGAGATGATCTCGATGTTCCAGGTCTTGCCATTGTTATCCAGCCCGGCGGAGAACGCCTGTTGAACTGCCTGAAGCACATATTCATCCGCTTCTGCAAACCCGGCCAACGGCCCGGTGCGCGGGCTGACATTTCCCACCCGCAGGGTTGGATCTGCAGCATATGCGCGCGTCGCTTGCAGAATAGCCGGGGCAGCGACGGCCGCCGTTGCGCCTGTCAAAAAACCGCGCCGTGTGGGCGTTTTAAGAGTCTTTTTCATTGCGTCCTCCCTTCACTGACCTCCAGCCAGTGTTCGTTTCACCTTACAAGGTCTTTTCTAGCTGCTTGAGATGCGTGGCGACCCGCTGACGCACGGCATCCGCTTCACCTTCGGTCCAGCTCCGGAAGCCCTGGCCCGATCTCATGCCCAGTTTGCCTGTTTCAACGAGCGTCTTCAGATAGGGCGACGGACCTTTTCGGTCTTCCAGATCGCACAGCACGTTTTCATGGATATCCAGCGTCAAATCTGTCCCGACCAGATCAGCGTTCTCCATTGGTCCGAGCACGGCGAGCCGTCGCCCAAAGCTGGACTTGATCACAGTGTCCACCGCCTCGGCATCACATATCCCGTTTTCGACCAGACTGACCGCTTCGCGCCACAAAGCGTGCTGAAGCCGGTTGCCGATAAACCCAGGGACATCTTTTTCAACCATAACCGGGGTCTTTCCCGCAGCCTGCAGCAAATCGAACATGGTTTGCGCGACGTCCCGGTCTGTCCACTCGGTCTTGATTACTTCGACAAGCGGGATCATGTGGGGCGGGTTCCACCAATGCGTTCCCAACGCGCGGGCTTTCAGGCGCAGATCCGACATGATCTGGGTGATTGGCATCACGGATGTGTTGGACGCCAGAATACAGGTCTCGGGCGCGTTCGATTCGATCTCAGCAAAGATCGCCTTTTTGAGCTCCAGTTTCTCCGGTGCGGCCTCAAACACTGCGTCAGCCTTTTGAACCGCGCCTTCCGTCGTTGGAAAAATCTCAATCATTTTGAGGGTCTTTGAGATGGTGACTTTGTCGTCACCCAACGCCACCATGCTCGCGCGAATCCGGTCTGGTACGCTATCTCTGACCTCTTGAACGGGATCTGTGATGGCAATGTATTGCTCTGCTTTCGCCAAAGCGAGCGCAATTCCATGGCCCATAAGCCCGGCACCAATCACCGCCATCTGCTGTTTCTTGGGTACCATCGCTCAGCCCGCCGTATAGCCGCCATCGGCATGAAGGATATGCCCGGTGTAAAAGTCAGATGCCCTTGAGGCGAGAAAGAGCAGTGGCCCTGCCAGATCTTCAGGCTCGCCCAGACGCCCCTTAGGAACGCGGGTGAGGAAACCGCCGCGCACCGCCTCAGCCTCTTCGGTATCCTCGAACATCCAAGCAGTCAGGGGAGACCGAAAAACCGTAGGTGCGATGGCATTGACGGTCACTCCGGTCGGGCCAAGCTCGCATCCCAGTGCTTTGGTGATCCCGTTGATGGCAGCCTTGGAGGCACAATAAGCCGCATAGCCCGCCGGATGCCCCAGGATGCTGCGCGCGGAACTGACGAATATGATCTTGCCATAGGCGCTTGCTTTCATCCGGCCTGCGGCAGCTCGCGCCAGCAACCAGCTTTGGTTGACGTTCGCGTCCATCACCGCATCAAAGGTTTCCGGTTCCATTTCATTGATCAGCGCCACTTTGTTCATACCCGAAGCAACGACGAGAATATCCAGCTTACCGAAGTTGTTGACGGCTTCATCAACCAAAGCTTCGCAGGATGCCTCATCGTCTGGACGCGCATTCACAGCAACGACAGTGGCACCGAGCGCTTCACATTCCTTGGTTATCTCGTCGAGAGCTTCCTGATTGCCTGCCGCCAGTACAAGGTGGCATCCAGCGCCGGCAAGCACGCGGGCTGCAACCATCCCGAAAGCACCAGAAGCGCCCGTGATCAGAGCGACATGCCCTTTGACGTCAAACATGTTAAGTGGATCAAGCATATCGTGTTTCCTTAGGCCTTGGGCGGGTAGGGCATAACCACCAGCATCTTGCAGACATGGTTTGACCGGTTTTCTATCTTGCGCACCTTGCCGGGTGCGATCGTGCAACTGTCCATTGGGCCAAGCGTCGTCTCGATCCCATCGATGATGACGGTCATTTCGCCCTCAAGAACCACATAGACCTTCTCGAAAGGGGTGGCGTCCGGCCCGGCTCCGCCTTCCGGTAAAAACTGGCTGAGCCCAATCCACTGGTTGGTGGGTCCGCCCTCTTCGAACCCTTGCAGACGCAGTCCATGACATCCAAAATGGTTCGGAGCTTCATAGGCCTCGGCGTCATTAAAGCGTTTGAGATGCATATCCCCCTCCGTCCGTGAAGTTGGTGGGTAGCTGGGTGGGCCAGCGACCCGAACGACAAAGCCTCAGAAATCTGATCCATCCGCAATGCGATAGGATTGAGATTTGTCGATCATCGCCACCAGGCGGATGATGCAGCCATCACCCCGATCCCAGTTCCAGGGAAAGAACGCAAATGTGCAACGCTTGCCGGTCACGGCATCCAGATCACCGCCCACATTTTCGATGCCCAGAATGCCTTTGGAAAACAGCATGTTGTGGACCGGTTCCCATTCGGGAAAATCAACCTTCCACGAAGTGCCGCCGGACCACTCCAGATACTCCTGCTCAAGGTGCGGCATGATCGGACCGTTTCGCTGTGGGCCAATCGCTGTCGCCAGCGGGTGGTCGTTGGCCTGAGTGTCGTGACCAACAACTTTTACGCCTTTTTCGATCATCCATTCAGCTGCCGAAGGAACAAGACCCGGGCAATAGGCAAAGTAGTCACCATCCTCGTACTGATTGTGCCAGCCGGTATTGATGATCAGGACATCGCCCTTGCGGATCGCATGGCCGCAGGCCTTTTCAAGATCGTCACCGGTGATCTGCTCCCATTTCTTTTTCGGGACGGAAACCACAAGACCCGTGCCAAAGAAATGCGGCAGCGGCACTTCGTCAATGAACGGCGTTCCCTGCACGACATGCGCAGGCGCGTCGATATGTGTCGTAACATGCATGGTTGTGGTAATGGTTTGCGACAATACGCCAGACTTCGCCATATAGTGTTTGCGATCAATTTGGACGTCTTTGAAATACGGCCAATTTGGACATTGAAAACCATAGCGGTGGCTGAGGTTGTAGAACTCCAACTCCATGTCGTTTTCGGTGTTTCCTTGAAACTCGATGCCGCGGATTTCGACCATTTGGCACATCTCCTCTGTACGCCGGAGGCCGGCGCTGTTGATCTTTGAATTGTCTGGGTGGCTCCTCCCACCTGTCCCGTATCATGATGCATATGCACCGCAATGCGGTCAACAAAAAACTCACAATGTGGTTGACTTGCACCGTATCGCGGTACAATCTATGTCCGGCATTCACCCTAAGAGGTGGCGATCAAACGCACGGCAAGGATACATCAGGTGACTGAAAAGAATGAAAAATCAGGAATTCAGGTTATTTCCCGAGCCGCGTCGATTTTGCGCGTTCTTAAGGAAACCCAATCGGGTAGGAGCCTTGGTAAAATCGCTGAACGGGTTAACCTGCCCCGCTCTACGGTACAGAGAATCACCAGCGCGTTGGCCGAAGAAAAATTCGTGATCTCGGATGCCGGCGGTGGCGGGCTTCGGCTTGGGCCAGAACTCAGCGCGCTCGCAGGTGCAGCGCAGTACAATATTGTTGAGCATTGCCGCCTTTTGCTTACCGAGTTAACGCAAAAGACCGGCGAGACAACTGACCTCGCTGTTATGCGTGGAATTGGCATGGTGTTTCTTGATCAGGTGCCTGGTCTGCACCGGTTGACAACAGTTTCACAGGTGGGCGAGGTGTTTCCGCTGACGACAACAGCCAATGGAAAAGCTTGTCTGGCCCAAATGGAAAAAGATGCCGCAACCAAATTGATACGCAACGAATGGGAGCGCAACGGCATTGTGCGCAAAATCGACCCGATGATGCAAGAATTGGAAGAAGTCCGCTTAACCGGCCTTGCGTATGATCTGGATGAGCATTCTGACGGCGTTTCAGCTATCGGGTTTTGTTTCGCAGATTGGAGCGGAGATCTGCACGCTATATCAATTCCGGTACCGTCAACCCGCTATGGTAAGCAGAAATCTCAGATCGAAAAGGCCTTGCTGGAGACAGCTGCCAACATACCTGAGACCTTTGCATAAGCTCCAGAAACCTACGCGCCAATTGGATCGTTGGCGAACCAATGATGTGAGACATCAGATAGCATTCCCCTATGTGCCAAATACTGACCGCGACAATCCCGGTCGAACTCTCACGCCTCCAGCTTTGACCAATAGTTCTCGTCTAACAACCCGCATTGGGGTCATTTGAGTACCCAAAAAATTGGCGTCTGCGCTGCGGGACTTTGCAGTCATTCGCCTTCTCAAGACAGATGACCGCACCCAGCCATAGCGGAAATGCCCGATCTGCAAATCGGGCAGAGAGTGGTTGTTCCCTGCAAGTGCGACGGCGTCACAAACTAAACCCTGATGCGGACCTTCGAGGTATCCGGTAGACTGCGCGCAGAATTGACATAGGCCGCCTCGGCTCCCTATGTGCGTGATGCTTCGAAGGCCGCCCACGCTTTCTCGAACGCCTACAGATCGAAATCCTGTTCGCGGGCGGGGTCTAGGATCAGTCTCCCGGTGTCGAGCAGTTTGGCGATGGCGTGCTCCTAACCGGTCCACAATGTCCGCCGGGATGACTACTGCGCCGTGGCGGTCGGCGTTGATCAGATCGCCATTGTTGACGCGCCGTCCGAAGATTGCCACGGGCGTGCCGATTTCGAGGACATGGACAAAGCCGTGGCTTGGACCGACAGACACCGCCACCACCGGGAATCCATCGGGCAGGTCCCCAAGGTCGCACATCACGCCGTTGGTCAGCGCGCCGGACAGGTCCAGCCCCTTTTGTATGGTTGTGTTGATCTCGCCCCAATAGGCGCCGATGCAGTCGGGGAAATCCACGTCTTCGACAACAGTGACTGCGGGCCGTGGGCCTTCGGCCATGTGACAATAATAGGCAATGCGCCGCTCGCGGATCACCTCGGGCGGTTCGGCTGGCGGGTTGACTGCCGCGAATTTGGCAGTGCGGGCATAGCCGGCCATGGCAGGCGCCAATGGGTCGGACGCCAGCATGGTGACGCGAGTGAAGTCATTGAACCCGCGCTTGCCCTGCACGCCCTCAATCGCGTTGCAGGCCGTGGGCGTATCCACCTGTTTCAAAAGGAAAGAATAGTGTCATCCATCATGCCTCCAGCCAGCGCGAAAGCGCTGCATTGGTAAGTTCCGGTTATTCCAGCGTGGGCATATGCCCGGCGTTTTCGATGATTTCGAGCTGTGATCCGGAAAGTAAGTTGGCCATCAGCCAGTGCCGATCTACGTCGCAAAGCGCATCGTCGCGCCCACACGCCCACAATCGTCGCGTCCACAATAGATCAAGGCGGGAAGCCTCGCGTTCGCGAGCGTGTCGCTTTGATCGCGGCGATCCATCAGCGCGCGGGATTGGCGCAGGAAGACATGCGGGCCCAGTGACAGCGCCATGTCCATGTAAAGGTCCAACAACCCGCCGTGACGGGGCGAAGCCGCAAGGTAGTTGGTCTTCATTTCATCGCGCATAATCTCGGCGAGCCGGCCCTGGCGCGCGGCCATCATTTGGGGAAAGCGGTGTGCTTTAACCTCGTCCTTTCGGCCAGTGGGTTGGTGTCCAGCAGTGCGATCCGGTCAACCCTGTTGGGCGCCAGACGCAAGATCTCCATCGCCACGATCCCACCCATAGACAGGCCGCAAAGGGCAAAGCGTGGCACGGCATTTGACAGGATGTCTTGCGCCAAACCCAACACGCTGTCGCGCTGATTGATCGACGCGAGATATAGATCGCGCAAGCCGGAAAATGCGGTGATCTGCGGACTGAAAAGCCGCGCGTCGCACATCATGTTTGGGATCAGAACCAAGGATGTCATCCGACCAGCGCAGCCCCATCGGACAGGGATTTCAGCTTGGCATAGGCGATGTCCGGATCGACCGCGCCGAAGCCTGCGAAGGTACCAAAGCCGCAGTCCGAGCCTGCGATCACGCGATCAGCCCCGACGATGTCCGTAAATTTTTCAATGCGTTGCGCGACTAGCTGCGGGCGCTCGACAAAGTTGGTGGTGGTGTCCACGGCGCCCGGTACCAGCACCTTGTCATCCGGAATTTCAGCCTTGCGGTCACAGAACACGGTCCACTCATGGCCATGGCGTGGGTTCGAGGTTTCGAACAGCACATAACGCGACTTCGTCGCCATGAGGATCGGGAACATCTTGTCCATCGAGATGTCGCAGCAATGCGGCCCTTCGTAGTTGCCCCAGCAAATATGCACACGCACTTTTTCGGCCGGTCTATCGGACAATGCATGGTTCAACGCCTCGACGTGCATGTTGGCGATCGTCAGGAACTCGTCATCGCTGTGGTCGGAGAACAGCATGTGGCGTGACAGCGCGAGGTCGGGACAATCCAGTTGCAAGTCCAGACCAGCGGTCACGATGGTCTCGTATTCCGACTTCATCGTATCAGCCAAAGCGGCCAGATAGGCTTCGCGGCTCGGGTAGAAATCATTTCTCAAAAACAGAGAGATAACACCGGGGCTGGCAGCGTTCATAAAGCCCCGCTCGACCCCATGTTCGACCATCGCCGCCTTTAGGTTGGCGATATCCTTGTGCAGTTCGCGTTGCCCCTTCGTGTGGACCTCACCAACGCACATCGGCCGCGCATATTGCGGCGTGCCGCCATCATCGGCCAGCCGTTGCAGAAAGCCGGGAAACATCTTCAGGTCAGCAGGTGCATTTCGCGGGCTGTCGCCTGCAAAGCCTGGGTTGTTTCGATGGGACACCTAATGGGCCTGTTCAACAATGAGTGGCTGGGCATCGCCCCAACAGGCAAGATGGCGTTTCTGCGCTATTGTGAATTCAACCAGGTCGAGAATGGCAAAATCATCGAGACCGCGATGTATTTCGACATCCCGCATCTCATGATGCAGACCGGGTTGCAGCCCTTCCCACCGCAGACTGCGGCGCATCTGGTTCAGCCCGGACCGATGACGCATGACGGGCGCATGCTCGGCCCGCAGCCCGCCGAAGAGCGTGAAAAGACCCTCGGCACGATCAATGCCATAATTTCCGATATCGGCCAATGGAACAGCGGCCTGAGCCTTGAGGACGAATTGCGCTGGACATGGTGCGAAGACATGATCTGGCGGGGCCCCGCCGGGATCGGTGCAACCTATACGATCGAGCGCTATGCAAAGCAGCACTCAGGACCGTTTCGCGCTGGATTCACCGACCGGTCGAAGACCAAACACATCTGCCGGATGGCCGAGGGCCACTATGGCGGGTTCTTTGGCTTGCCGAACTTCACAGCCCGGCCCACCGGTGGGTTTATGGGCATGCCTGCCACGGACAAAGCGGGTGAATTCCGGGTCATCGACATTTATCGCCGCGAGGGCGACAAGCTGGCCGAGAACTGGATTTTCATCGACCTGCTGCATTTCTGGAACCAACAGGGCGTCGATATTCTCGCCCGTATGAAGTATGCTCCCCGCGCATGAACAACTGGATCGACGCGCACCACCATCTGTGGGACCTGGACGCGGTGCACTACCCCTGGCTCATGGAGCGCGGGGTGCGGCGGTTCTTTGGCGATCCGACGCCGATCCAGCGCAACTACCTGCTGGAGGAATTCCGTGCCGAGGCCAAGGCGGAAGGGTTCACCGCCTCGGTTCACATACAGGTCGGCGCCCAAGACGGCATGACCGAAGCCCAGTGGGTGCAATCCGTCGCCAACGCCAACCCGGATTGGCGCATGGTGCAGGTCGTGTTCTGCGACCTCACGGCGTCGGATCTGCACGAACAATTGAATGCGTTTCAGTCGCTGTCCACCGTTCGCGGCGTTCGCCAAATCGTTGGCCGCGCCCCGGGCGAGGACGCGCAGACCGGCACGAATGCGTTGCTCGATGACCCACGCTTTCTGGCAGGCTTGAAAGAGGTCGGACGGCGAGGGCTGAGCTTTGACCTCCAGCTTATCCCGGAGCTGATGGAAAAAACCGCTCGCGTTCTGGCACAGGCTCCTAACACCAAAGTTGCGCTCTGCCACGCAGGCTCTCCGCACAACCGAACGCCAGCAGGGCTCAATTCCTGGGCGGCCGAGCTTCTCCACCTCGCAGGGCTACCTCAGGTCACCTGCAAACTGTCCGGGCTGGGAATGTTTGAAAACTACTGGACGCCCGACAGCCTCAGCCCGATCGTTGAAACCTGTCTGGACCAATTTGGAGCCAACCGGGTTATGTTCGGCTCGAACTTCCCGGTCGATAATCTCTATTCAGACTATGCCAAGCTCCTCTCGGCATTCCGAGCGCTGATCCCGCCAGAGAGCCAAAACGCGGTGTTTGGGGAAACTGCCTCGCGCTTCTACGGTTTCGGGGCCCAACAGGTATGGTCGCATCAATAATCAACGTCCGCTGTGACATGCCGCATGACGGCGCCCTAAACTTGCTTTGAACGGCAATTTCAAGCCGCGAGCTAGCACTCAGGTTCAGTGGCTGCACCACAATAGCTTGTGCTGACAGTCAAGTTGCTTTTGTCTGGCGTTTCAGGGGTTGCCAGTGTTTTCAACCTAAAAAGTTGCGAATTAGTAGGCTTATCGTCATGGTGGGCAAATATGTGGAGCGGGAGAATTTTATGGAAAGTATTATTCCTGGTCTTGTGGCCGCTCTTTCGGCGGGAGCGATCGCAGCTGGCAAGGATCTGGGCGGCGCCGCATTGAAAGACGCTTATGGCGCGATCAAGAAGCTTATCGCTGATCGCTACAAGAAGGCTGGCAATGCCGTGGAAGCTCTGGAGGAAGACCCGGACTCCGAGTTGGAGCAACAGGTTCTGGAAAAGCGTCTGGAAACGGAAAATGCGGGCGGCGACACCGAACTTGCCGATTTGGCGAGAGCGTTGCTTGAGGCGCTTAGCGACCTGAAAGATGAACCTCAAGCGCAAGCCTTGTTCGATTTCAAAACCCTTGAAGCAAAAGGGGCATTCATTCTCGACGACATCCAAGCAAGCGGCACCGTCCTAAAGGCAGATGACGCCACTTTCTCAGGTGACTTCAAGGCGACCAACATTCGCCAAAAAAACTGACCCCGGCGCGGGCCGTGCGGCCGGTCCCGTCGTCGACGTAGGCACGTTTCATGGTCGCGACATTCATGTCCATCTTGGTGTGGATACAGTACCGGTCAGTTTTCGCAGGCGGATCAAGCGATTTGTAGACGGATACCTGGGCTCGGCGGCGATGCCTGTCGCTTTTGGTGGTAGAGCGACGGAAATTGCCGAACTGAATCAGTGGTTTCGCGATCCGGAGGCCTCCAGCCACCTGTTGGTCGCGGCAGAGGCAGGACGCGGTAAAACGGCGCTTCTTGTGCGCTGGCTCGAACAGCTGGAAGACGATGTTCAGCTGGCATTTGTGCCAATCAGTATTCGTTACGAAACCAGCCGGCCTTCGGTATTTTTTCAGGCCTTTGCCGGACGTCTCGCCTATTTGCTAGGGCAACAATTGCCGACAGCAACGAGTGACCCGACAGAGTTCTACAAAGAAAAACTCATCGAGTATCTGGAGGCGATGGAAGACCGCGGCACGCCCTGCCTGATCGTCATTGACGGGCTGGACGAGGCCACGGGCTGGCGCTTTGACGCGGATTTCCTGCCAGATTGCATGGGTTCAAATCTCAAGGTTCTGGTTTCGGCGCGCATTCTTGCTGGCGACCAGGGCGAAGAGGGTTGGTTGCGCCGACTTGACTGGGATGTACCGGGTGCCTCTGTCGAAACGCTCCGCATTCCGCCGCTCAATGCGGTCGGCATTGCGGATGTGCTTCGGCAAACTGACCCTGTCCTGGTACATTTGGCTGTAGATGAAGAGCTGATCGCCGAGTTGAACCGGCTGACGCAAGGCGACCCCTTGCTCTTGACCTACTATGTCGACGACTTTCGCCAATCCTTGAAATCCGGTGAGGGCGAGCCACCAAAACTCTCAGACAGCGACGCGGGCTTCGGCCCCTATTTCGATCGTTGGCTGGACCGGCAAGGCGGCATCTATCAAGATACGGGCGCAGCCTTTGACGAACAGGTGATAAAAGCCATCCTTGCCATATTGGCCTGCGCCATAGGGCCGTTGCCCCTGCGCGATCTTGCGGTGCTTGTCGAGCGTCTGACAGATGACAGGCATATCCTGGCAAAGGACACGGTCGATCCGCTGCAACGCTTCATCGTGGGGGACGGGCTGGAACTGGGCTATGCTTTGGGCCATCCCAAGCTAAGAAACTACATTCGGGCGGAGTATTTCGGCGGCTCGGACATCGTGGCCCGCGCAGAACAGGTGTTTGTAGATTGGGGCCGCCATCAAATCGCGGCCTTGGCTGCGGGCGACATCGCCGCCGCCGCAATGCCCGCCTATCTTCTCCAGTTTCATGCACAACATCTCGAAGTCTGCCGAGCACCTATTGATGCGTATTCCGAGCTGTTATCGACTGCATGGCGCACCGCCTGGGAGGCTGATAGGCAAAGCGAAGGATATCTTGGTCTTTCCAACGATGTGGATGTCGCCAAAAAGGCGATGGCCAATGCCCTGGAAACCGCGGACGATGGCGAGCGGCCCGTGCTTTGGTCCGAGCTGTTTGCAGGCGCCCTGATCTCCAGCTCAATTCAAAGCCTCAGCCTGGGCATTCCCCCTGCGCTGCTTGCCAAAGCACTCGAACATGGCGTCTTGGCTGTCGGATCAGCTTTGCATTTCGCCGAGCGCCGCGCTCCAGCCGGACGGCTCAAGGCCATCGCCGCCGTCGCCGAAGCGTTGCCCGAGAGCCGTCGTCGCACCGTCCTGGAAGACGCCCTTGCCTCTATTTCCACATTAGCGAAAGAAAACGACCAAGCGAGCGCCCTGGCGGATCTCGCGCCCTATTTGCCAGATGATCTGCTATCCGAAGCACTCGAACTCGCGCTTGATCTAAATTCCGAGCTTGCACTCCAAACCGCGCTGGCGGGTCTCATTCCTGTTTTGCCGCAGGCTGATCAAGACCGCGTTTTGGAGGCTGCCGAGGCGAGAATGTCATCGTCGCGGCTGTTTGAGTTAATCAGTGAATTGGCTCCGCACTTATATGAGCAAAAACTGCAGAAACTGATTTCAATGGCCAAAAAGGGCAGCAATCTGCACGATCGGGCGCATGCATTCCGTAACATCGCGCATGCCTTGAATGCAGATGATCAACAAGCCCTGGCGGACGAGGCGCTGCAGCCGATCCGCACCTCGGACCATTCAAGAATTGACTGGACGGATGTCCATCGCGCCCTGGCACCGCTGCAAGCAAGTATCCGAGGTCCGGCTATTTCTGAAATCGCGTCATTGACGTCCAAGCGTTTTGCAGAAGACGTCGAGACTATGATGGAACTGCTGGCAGACCCTGAATATGGCTTTTACGGCCAGTATTTTGACGAAGAGCAGCAGCGCGAGGAAGCTGAAGGCCGGGTACGCCAGCATTACATCTTGGCGGCGGCGAAACTGACGGACGCCGCCGAGGAAAGCTCGGCAGAAGCGGTCTTTCAACTTGCGCAGGCGATTATGAAGCCTTCGCAGATTTTCCTGTGCAGCACCGCTTTGATCGAGCGATGTGCGCCGGACCAGCGGAAACATTTCCTGGATATTGCGCTCTCTCTCGCCGAACTGCCCGAGTTGCACGAGCTTCCGGGTTTCAATCGCATTGAAGCGCTTACCTCGCTTGCACGCCACTTGAATGGTTCGGAAGCCGAACGGATTCTGCAAAACGCATATCATTCGGCACAAGGCCTTGCCCCCGCCGAACTGGCCCGGAACATTTCCTTTCTGCCTAGGGAAATGCGATCATCACTTGTTCCTGATGTGCTTCAAAAGCTTGAAAAATCACCGTTTCTCGTGGACCGCGAAGAGGCGTTGGCCTCAGTCTCCGTCCATCTCGATTCCGAGACGGTCGAAGACGCCCTTCGCGTGGCAACGCGTGTTTCCACGGGCGACGACATCGCTCCGATGATCCATTCCGCTGCGCCGAACCTGTCGCCGTCAAACATTCATCACGCATTTGAGAAAACACTGACCTTTTCGACACATGAACGTCTCGGCTGTCTGCAAGCGCTGGGAGGTTTTTTGTCGGAACCGGATGCGAAAGTGGCCTTGCAGCGCCTGAACGAGAAAGATCTGGCCTATGGATCGAGCCTCGCCCAAGCCGCAGTACTTGGGGCGCTTCCTGCCTGCTTCCGACAGTCTTACATGGAGGATAGGCTGTCTGTCTGGCGCGCCCAGATCATGGAAGAAAGCGGAGAATTCAACGCTGAGTTTGTCTTGAACATGCTGCCTTGCCTGTCGGCAGATCAGCGCTTCGAGCTTCTCGATTTGCTCCTTGAACACCCGAAGCGTCGGACCGAAGATCTCGTTGCGAGCCTGATAGACAAGAAATATGTCGAGAAGTCCGGCGCCGCCAAAAGCAAGATCAGAGACTATTTGCAAGAGGTCGATACAACTAACGCGCTCAACCTGACGCGGCGGCTGCGCGAGGTTTTTGAAGAGGAAACACCGTCTGTTCTGCCTGAGATCTTGGTCGGAGTGCGCGGTTTTTACGACCTTCCCAGACACTATGCGCTAGGCCGAGGCGCGACGGACCCGAAAATCGAGGATGAAACAAGACGTTTCGCCAAGAAGCTGCGGGCCGATACTCTGGCCGAATCCGAAGATCTTTGGACCCAGTGGAGAGAATGGACCGATGTGTTGCAGGCGTTGCCGCCCGAAGACGCGACCCTGCAGGCAAATTACTTGGGCGCCTATATGCGCGCAATCGTGCAACCTGACGATCCGGCTGTTCCCGAACCGGGTGGGGAAAACGCCTGTCGGTTACTTGCAGCGCAAGTCGCGTCTCTCGCGCAATTCGGCGCCATCTACCTGAGCGATGCGGAACTTGATGCCCTATTGGACTACCACGCCTTGGGCTTTGACAACGAACGTATCAGGGGTGCGGTGTTCAGTGCCTCTACTGGCCCGGTTCTTGAGCGCGCCATCGCAATGCTACCAAGCGACTTTCTCGCTCATCTTTCACGCGCGGAATTGTCAAATGCCTTAAAAAACAAGACCACCGAGGAGGTGAGACAAATCTATGAGTTGTGGCGCGCAGATCAGCCAGATGCCGCGCAAACCACCCTGCTTCCGTTTTTGCGACATTTTGAGCCGGACGAGGTAATGGCGATCGTTGAAGAGGTCGAAAATACTTCGCCGCGGGCATTCATCGATTGCTTTACTGACCTGATCAAATTGGTTTCGGACGCCGCCTTGCCTGGTCTCATTTCGCGCGCGCTGGAAGCGATATCTGACACTGTTGAGCTATCGGTTTTGCGGCAACTGATCCTGTCTGCGGGAGGCAAGAACTTGAGCAAACTAACCGAAATCTACATGCGCAGGCTGGGAACATTGACGCGCACTCAGGTGATGGATGAGATTTCAACTCTGGTCGCAGATATGGCCGACACGATGACGCAACCGCAAGCGAGCACTGACTTGATCTATGACCGGGTGGCAACCGCGCTGCAGGAATGGCAGTAGATCCGGATTTGATCGCGGAGCCTGCCCTGGCAAAATCCACTGATACTGAAGGCCCCGTAGAAAGGTTAAGCTTGAGTTTGGGCGCAGACGTAGTCGCCGATGATCGCGTAAGATACTGCGCGCCTTTGAAAGAAATCATGAACACACTTTCAACTGGTTGCCACTGCCGAGCAGGATTAGGGTGATGAATACGAACCGA
>NZ_JAVAMO010000015.1 GCF_030758345.1 Ruegeria discodermiae | reverse complement strand
GCCGCCCAGTCCCCAACATCGTTTTTCACCAGCTTTGGGAGATTGACGAAAACCTGATGCGGTCGGAACCGACGCCGACACAGATGGCCGAGCATCTGGCCAAGCGCAAAGAGCTTTGGCAGGCGAGAGAGAATAGTGCACGGAATCCGCACGAAACTCCGGGACGACCCAAGCGCTTTGCAGCTAGCGAAGACACTCACTCGGCTTGCTTAGCTAGTTCTTTTTTGACTTGTGCGAGGTTGTGCTGGATTTCTGGTGCGGTTGGATCGACCTTGGCTGCATATTCAAATGCCACTTTTGCGCCCTCCAGGTCGCCCAGCTTGTATCGTGCATTTCCAAGGCCATAGGGCCAAATCCAGTTTTCCGGCCAGCGCCTCGAACCATTCTTATAGACTTTCGCAGCAGCTGAATCGTGTCCCTGCTGCTCAAGCGCCGCCGCCGCGCGCAGCACTTCCCATTCATTGCCTGTTTCAGGAAGCAGGTTGGGAGGCAACACCGTAATAGCCCAGAACTCGCCTCGCCTCCATGTGCGCTGGAATAGGCGCGAGTCCATCGTCATGCGGTCGTGTTCTCCAGAGTGAAGAACCAATTGTTCGCTGTCCAAATCGTAACCAACTACTACAGCATAGTGCCATCTTGGCGACCAACTGAGACCGAGGTTTTGAAATACGATGACAGGGTGACCTGCGGCCACTTCTTCCAGCAGTTCGGGGAAGGTGGATAGTTGGACGACAAGTTGACCACGCCGACGAGCTGCCCCAATCATGTCCGCAAGATATGTTCCATTGGCTTTTGGAGTGAATGCCAGCGACGCGATTTCGGCCTGTGTCACATCGCTGCCAGACCATTGAAGAACCATTGCGAGCGAAGCGGGCCCACAATGGAAGGCGTTTTGCTTGATGATAGGTACATCTGCCACCATTGCTCTGGGCGGCACGTCTTGAGGGCGATCAAAGTGCTCGCCCGTTTGCGTACAGGCGAACAGAACAAGGGGTAGAGCGACAGCCAACCCAGCCCGAATGAGTTTGAGGTACAGCGGCCTTAACGTGTGGCGCAGCGTGTGAATGAGAAAACCTTGGTTAGACAAAGCAGGTCGGTCACAAGCAGGATGACAAAAACCGTTAGAAGCGCGCCAACGACAGCGTTGCCGCCAGCCGTTCCTTCTTCCATTTGCTCAACAATTGAGGCGATTTCCACATCTGACAATGCGCTTAGTCGGGCCTCTGCCTCACCTGGATCGACACCTTGCGCGATAATCTCATCGCGTATCTCCTTCTTCTTCAACTCACCAAGGAGATAGTCGCGGTCAGCAATCGCCGCATATTTCGAGATTGCTGCTTCGGTCGTTAACAACTCTGCCTGAACCATTGTAGTTGTCTGCGCCGCGAGCAGCATCTGTGCAGCAAGAAACCCTGCCAAGCTACTCCGCGATATCCTCCAAAAGTTCATGTTACTGCATCCTCTGTGTCTTCGCGTTCCGGCGGCTACTGCACCCAAGTTGCCCGACGGGGATTGTTCAGCAGCTCCTCAAAGAATGCAACCGCTAGGAAACGGGCAAGTAGGCAACAGGCGTAACACCGCGCTCCGACCGATGCCTTGCAGCGCACTGAGACCTTGGGTCAGTCATTCGCTTGCTTCTTCAAAGCCACCCCCGGCCCCGCAGCAACCTCGCCGCTGTCCAGAAACTGGATGCCTTGGGCTTCGAGGGCTTTGCGTATGGCCTCTGCATTGGAATGCTGCATGCCACCTTTTTCAGTTTCGAAACGATTGATCGTGGTGAACGAAACACCCGCCAATTCAGCGAGTTCTCGCGTTCCTATCCTGAGTGCGTTTCGCGCCATTCTTAGCTGCTCGGGCGTCATTGTGCAAACCTCGTATGCAAAAATGCTAACAGAGTATTGATATCGTGCCTACCCTGTACATATTTTTAATACACGGTAAGCAAAACAGCAACATGAGGATGCCATGACTGCACAACGCGCCAGCGCGACCAATACCGTCTTGCTTGATGCAAGAAAGGCATGGGCCAGTCCAATAAGATCCAGGCCATCAAGGATGAGAAGCTGAAAATCGAAGTGGACGCCATAACCTTGAGCGGTCTTACCAAAGCCCATGATGCGCTGACCTGGGAGGACAACGGCGAAGAGAGCCCCGAAGCGGTCAGCGCACTTATGGTCAGACACTATTCTGAATGAAACGCCGGCTACAATCTCCAAACTTGGTTGCGATGGGCCCAAGCGGAGAAGCCAGCTTGAGGCGGCGTTTCCCAGCGCTCTTTCTGACCCAAGGTTCGTGCACTTGGTGCGGACTTTTCAACTGCAGGATGAAGATGACAGACATGTTGCTGCAGTAGCCCTCCAAGAAGGCGCTGACGCAATCTGTAGCGACAAAAAGAGAGATTTTGGACTAAGCGTGGTCGAGGCGCTCACTGCAGATGAATTCATTACCGACACAATCGACCTGTCGCCGGTTAGAGCAATCAGCGCCGTGGCCCAAATGCGTTCGCGCATGAGCAGTGTCAAAGATGGAGAGCAATTCGTTGAACTCATCGCGCAACGAAGCCTTCCCAACGTGGCTCGGTATCTGCGCCAGTATGGCGACCGGCTCTAGGAGAGTTTGGCATAGCCAGTGCCCACGGGGTGTACTAAAGGGTGGATTGAAATATACGCCAAGTCCACAAAGTATTGTATTTCATGGGAAAATCGCACGAGATTGGTGCCCAGGAGAGGACTCGATTGCACAATTTGGCTAAATAATATCAATTACTTAGCGTTAGTCAATTCTCACTCGTGGACCAAAATGTGGACTCACATGAGCACCTCAGATGGTGCATCAAGTCGTCTCCGCCACCAAGATTATAGCTATTTTTGGGAGACTTACGCCAACTTGATAAAATGCAGCCACATGCGTTAGCTGTTCAGTCCCTGCATCTGGCAGATCGGATTTAGGATGAATCGATCTGCTTCTGATGTCCAGATTTTGCAGATGCATTCGTGGGGCGCCAGACCCGAGTGCGTCCTCAGGCGACGTGCGTAATTGTAGGCATCCAGGAAGTCGGCCAGATGTGTGCGAAGCTGGTCGTGGCTCTCTTAGTGGTCGCGTTTGACGGTCGCGTCCTCGAATGTGCGGTGCGTGCGTTCAACCTGACCGTTATCGGGGGATTTGAGCCACTGGATCAAACCCTGCCCTCTCAAATTCCACGGATGGTTCGGCTCGGTTAGCCGATGCTCGATGCCGTTGGCCTCGCAGATCATGTCGAACCGCGCTGGCCGGGAATAGATCGTGTTTCGGTCTCGCGGCTGCTCAGCGAACTGGCTGCCGTTATCCGTGAGGATCGTGTGAATGTGGTAGGGAATCGCTTCGAGACGACGCTCGAGGAACTACCAAGCTGTCTTACGGTTCGCCTTCTCGACCAATTTCGCCACGGCGAACTTGCTGGTTCGATCGATGGTCACAAAGAGACAGAGCTTGCCATCTGCCGTCCTGAGCTCGGCAATATCGATACGAAAGAACCCGATCGGGAATCGCTGAACCGTTGAATTTTTGGACTTAACGCAGTCCATCTCAGGCAGGCGTGAGATACCATCCCATTGAAGCATCTGCGCAGATATGAGCGCGTAGGGTGCGGGATCGTTGGCTGCAAGGCATAGAAGCAGTCATCCCAAGGCAAGAGTGTGTGCCGTCGGAATGCCACGACCATTGCTTGCTCCTCTGCACTGAGAACAGTTGAACGTCGCTCCTTGGGGTCGGTCTTCAGGTCTTGAACTAACTGCCGCTTTCGCAACTTTGCTACCGTCTTGGAATTGCCCCCAAGTTCCCTGCTCAGCTCCGCGATCGAAGCCTGCGATCGCTGTATTGTCGCTAGGATGGCGTGCGTCCCCTCTTGGGAACATGCTTAGCATGACCCCTTCGGGTGGTGGTGCGTGGCGCAGCCCTAACGTATCTATCCCATACGGCATCGTTCCATTCCAGCGAATGGATCGCACTATCAACACTGGGATCAAACACCTGAGCGTAACAGCGACTTGAAAGTGCCTTTAATTGGATTTGAACTGGATTGGCGGTCTACGCTCCGGTCAGCATCTCAACATCAGGCGAACTGAAAACGAACCTATCCCGTTAGGCTATTGCAAACGGCGCTTGCTGCGCCGCGAGCGTCGCCTTTCGGAGGATTAATCTCGTTTAAAAGCCTCGATAAAGTCAAGTCAGTCGGTACAATTGGGCATGTCGCTTGCAACGCGGTTGAGATAGCTTCTTCGTCGTAACCGCCTTGTACAGGATCTAGCCTATCGTCAGGGCTATTTCTGAATTGTTCATCTTGTGAGCAACCAACTATGGCAACCACAAGCAGTGGTGTGAGACGTGACATTGGAAATTCCTCCAACTTTGTGCTAACGTAGCACAGTTACGAAGACACTCTTACCACAAGTTATTTTTTTGCTTATTGGGAAATGGATTACAGATGCGCAGTACGTACAGAATAGTAGCCCTCGGTGTCGCTTTCTCCTTAGTCTTTTCGGCAGACATTAGTGCGCATGACGTGCAAGGAATGTTGGACGAAGAGGATGCCCGCGCGGCCTATCCCGCAGCATTTGAAGGGCTGGACAGCTCTCAAATTGACCGATTGAGAGTGTTTCAGATGACGGGCACCGATGTCGATGCCGGAGCATCGGTTTTGGGGCAGTTTGCTGTCAATGAAGAAGGCGGCCCAGAACAAGTATTCCTAGAGAATTATAGATGGCCTCAACAAAAGATCTTGACGGCTTGCTTCTTTGACGGAGGAAAGGCCGAGATACTCAATGTATTGAGAGTTTTTGACAGCGTACTCGAGTTTACAAACCTTGGGCTAGCTGTCACTCAAGAATCTTGCCCGGTTCGCGGCGTAGATATACAGATCAGAATAAAGACAAGTGGTTGTTCCTCTTACTATGGTCGAGCCGCCAGAGATGTGATTGCAAAAAACGAAAATGAGGCCACGATCAATCTTTGCAATCGCGCGCGACCGAGCCTCTCCGGAAGGAACGAAGCAACTATAACTCACGAGTTTTTGCACACGTTGGGTTTCGTGCACGAACAACAGCATTCTGATCAGAAATGCTATGACGAGCTTGACTTGGAGAAAGTAGGCCGGCTTCTTTTTCCCAAATATGATGCCGAAAAGCGAGAAGAAGCTGTAAGGAATAACATTCTAAAGATTGAGAAGAGCGTTCCCCAAGCTGTTGTGGCTAAGCTACCTTACGATAAGAAGTCAATGACTCACTATCGTCTAACCAAAAACATGTTCAAGAAGGGAGTGGCACCGACTTGCGTCCTTTCCCAAAAAAACCTTGTCCTGTCCGAGGGCGATAAAAGAATGCTCCGTGCCATGTATCCAAGTGGCGCTTCGTCTCGGACAATTAATAAAGGTATTGATGTTCCGCTGAGCGCTGCGAAGTCGTTGGAGGCGATTGTTGGCGAGGCCTCTGAAAACCAGCCAATTGATGATGCGATGTCGGATTGCCTTACCGATGAAGGTTGCCAGCAAGCGGTGCTATTTGAAATTAATAATGCCTTGGCTTCAAGAGAACTCGGAGCAACTAGGGTCGCGCCGGAGCTTGTTGGTGTTCAAGCTGCTGGGCCCGCTTTACTTGTGACAACCCCAAAACCAGAACCCGGAACTGGAGGTACTGGTTGTCAAGTTTGGCCGTTCTGTGTTCAATCTGGAGAGAACCTGCATGAGCAACGCGGCTTCGCCATTGACCAAGACGGAGAGGGACTAGTACTCCAGGCCCAAGCAAACGATCCGTTCGTTCAAGCTCCCCAGAGAGATGAAATGCCCGGCGTCGGAGGCGGGCTTTGTCAAGGGCTAATTTTTTGTATGCCTGACGAGCAAGCTCTCGCGATGGAGCCTGCTGGCCCGCTTCAAGCGCCCGGGCCCTTAGGCCCAATCTGCCTGTTAAATCCTTTGTGCAGTGGGGCACTGAAGGGCCTAAACAATAATCTTTTGGGCCTGGATCAAGGCGTGGTGGGGCAATGATATGCCCCTACAAGAAGTCCTATGTGATTATCCTTCTAGGCTTAATGCTTGGTACAACTAGTGTACGAGCAGATGCGGCGTGGCCTTGTTTTTCTTCGAAGACCTGCTTCACAAGTCCTTGGAGTTATGAGAGCAGTAATTCAAACATTGACCAGAGTTCTAAAGCCGAGCCGCAAGCCAAACTAAGTCTAAAAACTGAAGAAGACCTTGAAAACTATATCACAGAGTTGGCGTTAGTTAGGAAAGAGTGCCAAGCATCTAACACACTGCCGCCATATGATGGCCCCAGTGAAGGAGTTTCGGAAAAAGACGCTCTGGCTGCCTACGTTAAGGAGCACGAGTTAGAACTGCGGGCATATCTAAATTGCGACCTGGACAAACAATCCGTTGACCAGATTATCTCCTATCCCGGTGATGCGATAGGGAGTCCGGAAGACACTGAGCAATTGGCGGAAAGTGAACGATACACTCTTAGCTCAGAGTTCGCGGATTGTCGCAACTACTTCAGCATATTACGTGGAAGAAGCGAAAATCAAATCGAAACATCTGCACTCGTGACTAAATCTGCCTTCCGAGAATACCGAGCGAATTGCTTCGACATGGTCGATGCGGCTCCCGAAGCTGTCCGAAACCGTTTGGTATTTCTTGGGGAGTTTAAGGGAAGCAAACTAAGACAGATATATTGCGCTGGTATATTAATTAATCATGATATCGTATTGACGGCGAAACACTGCTTAGTAGATCCAGCTGAAATAGAAGACTTCTATTCGACATATGGTAAATCTGAGAAGAAATTTTCAATCCAAAATGTTCGATTGAAAAGGAACACACGGTTAGTAGCACCTTTCATTTCACCCTATGTCTTCCCTAACATCGCGCCGTTGGATCAAAGCTCATTTTATCCTAATCGACCCGAAGCTGACCATATTCTCCTACGCATACAGGGTTTGAACTACGAGCTTCCGACACTAGCGTTATCCCCGGCAAATAAGTGGGATAGAATAATGGTGGCTGGAATACTCCCCAATGACCCAACGGAGACTTCACTCGAAAGCGTGGATGCTGCTGACATCGCAAATTGGGTGAGTAGCAGGATAGTGGTTGACGCTAGACCGTCTTGTTACGTTGCGCAACTCCAGGATGGCTGTATCTTACACCAATGCCAAACATTTGCTGGCTTCAGCGGCGCTCCCATAGTCCGAATTGCAGATGGGGCGCTTGTGGGGGTGCATTCTGCATCACTTGATATATCAGAAAACGTTTGTAGTTTTCGAAGATCTGCAATTATCCGAAATAGAGCTTCAGATCTCTTCGGCATTCGTGCAGATTCTCAAGGCGAATAAAGTTCGACCGTCTCTAGATTCTCGCCTTTGGACGAATAGATTCTAAGGATACTCTTATTGATCTCAGTATGAAGTAGATGTGCTGCGGACATATCACCGAGGCGAGTTGCTCTAATGTGTTCATTCATCAGGGATGAAATGTTCTGTATCTCTGACGTCGAAGCTCCGATCGCTGTCAAATCAGATACTATCCTTGCGCTTCGGGCTTCTAGCAGAGAAATAAATTGGCTCGTGGCGGCTTCTGCTTTAACACAACCTAGATACTTCTCATAGGCTGACGCGGAGGTCTCATTTGCCAAATCCAAGTTCTTAAACAGAGCGCCGCGAATCTCTCTTTCTGCCCCCACCGACAGTTGCCCCCCTGATCGAAACTCATTCAACTCAGCTTGGACCGAGGCGGATACTTCAATGCCAACACCCGCGCTGCATATCGCTATGATTTCGCGCGAAGTCTTACTAATAGTTTCATCTTGTTGGATGCACGCAGTAAGGGCGAATAAAGAGGCTGTGCAATATGCAATACTTCGTTGATACAAGCCACTTATCCTAGATACTGGGAGAGGTCCGACCGAACACAATTGTCATAGGTTTGAAACGCCTTTAACACATTTTCATTTTTTAACCCCTCTTCAGTGAAAGCTATTCCGCGAATCGCTTGTGTTATTCCTGCGGAAGCATTCACTGAGCTAGGCCCTTCCAGGATTCTTGAGATCTCAGCAGCTAACTCGAGCTGCGCTTCTTTCGATATCGTCAATCCTGAAGAGCAAACCGCAATCGCATTCGCGACATCTTTGGTAACTACGTCCTCTGGCTGGGTCACGCATCCAGTAATCAACAGCAACGAGAGCGCATATGAAGTCGGTACTAGTCGGGGTTTCTTCATTTGTTTGCCTAGATTGTAATTCAAAAATGATTTTTTACTTAGAACTGCTTTTACAGTGGTAACAACCTCAGGATATTGTGAGGGAGAAGATCATGCAAGTCATAAGTTTGTTTTCTCCACAAAGCATTGAGGGTTAGAGCGTCTTAGTTTCTTGTCGGCGCCTTCCGTCATTGGCGTTTCGAGTCCACGGACTGCTCGTTTCGCTCGTGCTAGAGATCGTTTGGTTTGTGTTGATCGACCTAACCTGACCTGCCAAAGTTGCGTGTTAATACGGTGCTGGCACTAGGCCATCGGGATGTTGTCCTAGGAGCGCGTACTAAAGCTCGCCCTACTGAAAATCGAATAATTTCAAGACTAAAGCACCTCCCTTTTTGAACTCGACATAATCACCCCCCCGGCCCTTCTGACTATTTTGTTATTATTAGGCAGTTACGCCCAGCGCCAAGTCTGCCGATAGACCTTGCCTCAGTGTCAGTCTCACAGGGCGGCGGAATTGCCTGACTATGGAGTCGGTTCTCGCTTTTGGCAGACACATTGCCACGACTCCTTAGAACCTAGTGTCAGACAAGGAGATCATCGTCATGTTGATCGGATACGCCAGGACATCGACCCTGGAACAAAGGGCAGGTCTGGAGGCCCAGAGAGAGTCACTGAGGGCCAACGGCTGTGATCGGCTGTATGAGGAGCAGGTAAGCTCTGTGGCCATCAGAGAGGCGCTCAGGGACGCTCTGAGCTTTTGCCGGGAAGGAGATACTTTGGTGGTCACCAAGCTGGATCGATTGGCTCGCTCAGTGAAACATCTGGGTGAGATCATCGAGGAGTTGGAGGGCAAGAAGGTCGGGCTGCTAGTTCTCGATTTAGGATTGGATACGTCCAATGCGACTGGGAAACTGATGTTGAATGTACTAGGAGCGGTGGCCCAATTCGAGAGGGAGTTAATGATTGAGCGTCAACGTGAAGGGATTGCCAAGGCTAAGGCCGAAGGTCGGTATAAGGGGCGCAAGCCGACGGCTCAAATGAAGTCACTGGATATAATGCTTCTCTCCGGTCAAGGATTGAGCAAAAGAGCAATCGCCCAGCGCCTAGAGTTGTCTGAAAGGTCCGTCTTTAGGGTGTTGTCGACTGCTAGGCAGAGTTTAGTGGAACAACAAAACTTACAAAGTTAACCTCTTGATCATGCATGCGCCTTTTGAAGGTGACGCCGCTTAGCATCGACTATGTGGCGTTGCCGCCATTCGCCTGCTGACTGGCCGATGATGTTGCCCTTGCCAATAGGCTCCAACAAAATGCTATTGATCACTCGACTTTTTGGAAAGCAGGAATGATAATTTGGGGTTCCGAATACGTCTAAAGGTAAGGCTGGGGAAGCCATTCACAAGCAACGAAACCAATTTGAGCTTTCTTCTTTCTGAGCGCGAGGTAGTGCTTAAGTCTTGGCCTCCGGACCGGCCATTGAAGGAAGTGGTTTGGGTAACACTAGTTGCAAAGGGATTCGAGACTAACGAGGAGGCAGCAGCATTTGGAGAGCACTTAAAGACGTCGGTAGCAATCGTGTGCCTTGCAACGAAGCAAGGTGTAGATATGGGAGAGGGAAACCCGACATCCTCGGTAAACGAGGCATGGTTGCGTGAACAAGGCGCGCTGGGTCAACGCGAACGATTGGTCGATGACATACATGGACTAACTGTAGTCCCGGATGACGATCTCAATAAAATCATGCATATAAGCGGTAAAGGATCGGTAACTGCCGCGCCGGGTCTCTTTGTTGAATCCATGCATGAACTCGAAAAGAGCCCCTCCAACCAACCAAAACGCGCGATTCTAGGCGTCCACCTGTTGAATTTCGCTTGTATGAACCCAGAGGCTTTGGCGAAAGCGGTATTGGCATTTTCCGCTGTAGAGGAACTCGGACAAGGCGAAGGTTGGTCTGAGAAACAGCGAGCCTTGATCAACGAGTTGGCCTCTCAGCTAGAAGAGTCGGGCGCTGGCGACGTTGAAAAATTGGAGATTGCTGATGGTTTGCGAAGGAGCTTCTTCCGGCTCAGTCTCCGACAGGGTGTCAAGCGTGTCCTTGAGGAGCTCGGGCTTGCAGATCAAATCAGAGAGTGGGACCGGCTGTACTCCATTCGAAGCGGACTATTTCATGGCACCACGCAGTTGTCGGCAACAGAAACTTCAAAATTCGCCAATGAGGCGCTAGACTTCTGTGGTCGGATCATACTCTTAAAGGCGCGGCAGGAAGGTGTTCAGATTCCAGAAATAGCAAACAGCAACTTTGGTGACTTTTGAAGGCTGCTTGACTAGCTCCACGCATTTGCCCGAGTGGTATTGCTGACCCGGTGCTCCGAGAGCTTTCCCCATGTGAATGCTTACGCTTCATAGTAATGTGTATCGATCCCTCAATGTATCTCAAGTCTCCTTGGGGCCACATAGTAGGAGAAGATATATGACTACTGATACTAGGTATCACCAAGGTCGAGCTTGAGCACACTTAGGCTACCAGGTTACCGAACGTTGCACTTTGAATGTCAACGTGAGGTCTAAACCCAAGGCGATCCTCGTATGCATCTCGGAGAAAATTGGCGGCGTAGCCAGCGTCGCACACACGAACGATCAGGCTGTCATGAACCGGCAGAGAGGGTGCTTTTCTTTCATCGTGTAGCCTCGACATCGCTGCTAAGAAACATTCGGCCTCTTCGAACTGAAGGTTCGCCCAATCCAGCTCACCCTTTCTCAACTTCGACAAGACTGGGTGCTTTTTTGAGATCACCTCTGTGATATCCTTAAGCTTAGATCGTCGCTCAGGTGCCCAGCCGTGCCTAGCTTTGAAATCTTCCTTGAAGCCCTTAGGCCATTGGGTTGGCAGCTTGCCGCTACCGATCGCCGTTACAACGATCTTTTTGACGATGTCCCTATGGATGCCTTCAACAGCGTAGGGATCAATGTCTCGATTAAGAGGCTCACCAAACATCGAGCAGAGGATCGATAGGTGGCTGGCACGAACATCGATCTCGGTGGTTTCTTCTCCATCGATTCTGATGTTTGCCCTCTTCTCCTTCGGCATCTCCATCCAATTATCATCAGAGGCGCAGTAGAATCTGCCTCCTAAATTGAAATCGAACCCGGGGCGATCACCACAGTTAAATACCCTCCGAACCATCGGGATGTCAGATAGGTTGTACTCGTGCTTGGCCATGAGTTGGTTGAGGCGTCTCACTCGATCGCACTGAAGTCTGTATTCGTCGCTCTTCTGCTTTATCAGCTTGCCGCGTTGGGAATTATGCTGATCTGATCCCTTTGCAGCCCGGACCTAAACGACGTTGGCGTGACGATGGCTGATATCGAAGTAGTCATTGACGGTCTGTGGTTCGACGCCATGATCGAATGCCAATTTGAGAAAAGAATGAGACGCTCTGAAGCGGCGAGCCTTACGATAGTGTGAGACTCTTTCTCCTTCAAAATCGTCATAGGCATCAATGTAGCCGGTCATTTCCATCAGACCAAGCTCGGTCCAGAACGTCACCAACTGCTCAAAGTTGTTGCTGCTGACTAGTGTTTCAGCCAGCATTTCCCGATCTGCGGATCGATACATGAAGCCATGAGAACTCTCATTTGCACTGTGACGAAGGAGGTCTGCAGCAAAAGCACCCACGGCCCGACGAAATGAGAGTTGGTCGATCTGCCTTCGAGCACGTTTTCTGGGGTGCTCGCTGGCCTCGTGAGCCAAACTCATTGCGTTTAAGGCATCAATCCACGCCGTCGCTGCATCTGAGGAAGGGGAACGATCAAAAGTCGCCATTTTGGCTTTGTTCAAGACATCACGGTCGTAGTCAGCCATTTTTTGGGTGGCTCCATGTGGGAACTGATAATCAGTAGCAGTGAGTTGAATAGAACTAGGTCAAGTCCGGGAGTTTGAAGTCGATCTTGAGAAGGGCATCTCTGAGCTCCTCAAGGCCGACACCACTGCCATATTGAGAGGAGGCAGATTTCTCGCTGGAGTGCCCGAGCAGAGCCAGTTCGACCCTTTCTCCAACACCTGCTGCCCTAAGAGCGTCCTTCATGTTGTGGCGCAAGCTGTATACGACGTGCTTGGGATTGTCTGTGTATTTCCTAAGGCGTCTGCGAGTCACCTGGCTGAAATTGTCATGGCGACTGCTTTCAGCGTATTGAGGAAATATGGCGCTTGTCTCGGATGTACTTAACTTTAATCGCCTCGCCACGACTAAAGCCCTCCCGATGAGTGGAACTTTCCTGATCCTAGATCGATCTTTGACGGACCTTAATCCCTGAGGCTTGATCTCGAAGTAGGGTATGGTCTCATCCAAAAACAGGTCATCCAGAGTCAGACCCAAGACTTCGGCACTCCGGGCACCTGAATGATGAATCAAGGTCCAAATATCCTGCAGTGTTCGGTTGTTTTCCAAGTCTCGATACATCGCTTGGATGACCTTGACTGGTAAAGGGTGCCTCAGATCGATCGCTGCATCATCCGGTTTCGGGTATCTAAGCTTGTTGAATGGATTGTTGATGTTGAGGTCGTGTTCTTCGATTGCCAACGAGAAGACGGCCTTGACGTCATTGATGTTCCTTTTGACTGACGACGAAGCCATTTGCCTCAAGAGGTTGTCTCGCAGTGTCCTGGCGTGTGCACGACTGACCTTCGTCAGCGCGACATCATGTTTGGTCACATTCAGTAGATTGCGTTCGGCACGACCAAACCTCTGAAGTTGTTTCTTACGCTTGTATGGGTCGGGTTCTTGCTTTTCATATAGATAAAACGCAAAGGCCTGGCTGACAGTGAGCTCTGCTTTGATGCTTTGTATTCCATTCAATAGAGCGGTCACCGTCGCAGAGTCGACTTCGGACACATCCTCAGGGCTTGCTTGGCCCGTCGACGGATCGGTTGGGTACCTCGAGAGAATTACGTCGGCCTGCTCCGAACGGGCAAGTTCTTCGTCACTTGATCGCCCCTTTGAGTGCAGATCGAGACCAGCTTCGATGAATTGAGCCTCGATTGATGACTTGAGCGACCACAAGTCAGACGATGCAGAGCTTGGCTTCGTCGACCGTAACAAGTGCTCAACATGGTCGTGAAACGGTAGGTAATTCCGCATTGCTTCAGGTTCGGAACGCCCCAATACCTTAACGATTTCGGACTTCCCAAGGGCAGATCGGAGTCGTTCGGGTACTCGTCGAAGGTACTTGTACGTGCCGTTCTTTTCGATGCGGAGATGTTTGACCACCAGTCGTCTTGTCATTGGCTTTGTGGACCTGATTGTGGACCTCAGTAGGTCAACAACCCAGTAAAGCCAAGCTATTTCAGTAACTTAGTCTATTTTGGGTGGTGCCCAGGAGAGGACTCGAACCTCCACGTCCATACGGACACTAGCACCTGAAGCTAGCGCGTCTACCAATTCCGCCACCTGGGCAGGTGTCGTGAGGGGCCGTTTAAGGATGTCGTGCGAGAGGGTCAACCGGATTCTCGGCGTCTGTTGAAAGTTTTTTTGCCAACTGGCCCGGCTGGCGAGCTGCACACCTGACAGGAAGGCCGTGGCTTCGAGGTCGCGTCGTCATTGTGCCTTGTTTGCGCGTCTTGAGGGGGGTAGATCGGTATCGACGCATAAAAACGCAGGAGCCCGGAATGTCCAAGCTGGTCACGATTTATGGCGGTTCGGGATTCGTCGGTCGATACATCACAAGGCGCATGGCCGAACAGGGCTGGCGCGTGCGGGTTGCCGTGCGCCGCCCGAACGAAGCGCTGCATGTCAGGCCTTACGGCGTGGTCGGCCAAGTCGAGCCGGTGGCGTGTAACATCCGCGACGATGCGTCGGTCCGTCAAGCCATGCATGGCGCCGATGCGGTGATCAATTGCGTCGGGGTCCTCAATGAACTGGGCAAGAACGATTTCGACGCGGTTCACGCCGAGGGTGCCGGGCGGATTGCCCGGATTGCCTCGGAAGAGGGGATCGGTCGCATGGTCCACCTCTCGGCGATTGGCGCCAGTGATGAGGCCGACAGCGCCTACGCACGGAGCAAGGCTATGGGTGAGGCCGCGGTGCTGGAGCATATGCCGGATGCCATGATCCTGCGGCCCTCGATCATCTTCGGGACCGAGGATGAGTTCTTCAACCGTTTCGCCGCAATGACGCGGTTCGGACCATTTCTGGCGATTGTGGCACCCGAGACGCGGTTTCAACCGGTATTTGTGGATGATGTTGCTCGCGCCGCCATGATGGGCGCGACAGGTGTGGCGGGCGGTGGCGTCTTTGAACTTGGCGGCCCGGAGGCGAAGAGCTTTCGCGCGTTGATGCAGGTGATGCTCGATACCATTCACCGGCGGCGGGTTATCATCGGTATGCCGATGTTTGTGGCGCGGATCATGGCCGGGGTTCTGGATATAATGAAATTCGTGAGCTTCCAGCTGTTTTCCAACCCCATCCTGACCCGTGATCAGGTGAAATCGCTGCGTAGTGACAATGTGGTTTCGGACGGGGCCAAAGGCTTTGCTGATCTGGGGATCGAGCCGGTGGCGATGCAATCGGTGTTGCCTGACTATCTTTGGAAGTTCCGCCCCTCGGGGCAGTATGACGAAATCCAGAAATCGGCGAAGAATCTGAAGATCTGATCAGCCATAAGCTATCGCCAGTAGGACGAGCCCCAGGATCACCCGGTAGATCACATAGGGTGTGAAGCTGACGCTGCGCAGGAACCGCATCATCAAGGCCAACGCGGCGAGGGCGGACAGGAATGACAGACCTGCGGCCAGCATGCCATTGTGGATTGATTCGGCATCGGCGCTGATGGCAGCGTCAGCTGACAACAGGATGCCCGAGGCAGCGATTGTGGGTATGGACATCAGCATCGCCAGGCGTGCGCCGTCTTCTCGCCCAAAACCCAACAGGCGCGCGCCGGTGATGGTAATGCCAGAGCGTGACGTGCCTGGGATAAGTGCCAGGACCTGCCAGAGCCCCATGATCACGGCGTCCCTGAGCGTCCAGTCCCCGACCTGTTTCACATTGCCGCCAGTGCGATCAGCCCAATAGAGAACAAGGCCGAACCCCAGCATCGTCCAGGCAATGACCTTAATCGAGCGCAGCGCATCCGACAGGCCAGTGAAATGCAGGATCGCCCCGACAAAGATGATCGGTATTGTTGCGATCATCAGCCCGAGCGCGAGGCGTGCGCCCGGCGCGTCTAGCCGACCCGCAAGGGCGTCAGGTGTCCCGCGCAGCGCCAGCGCGACATCGCGCCGGAAATACAGGATCACGGCGCCCAGAGTGCCGACGTGAACAGCCACATCGATGAACTGCCCCTGATCCGTCGTGCCTGTGAGTTTGGGCAGAAGAATCAGATGGCCCGAAGACGAGACGGGCAAGAACTCGGTGATGCCCTGGGTCAGAGCAACAAGAATGATATGCAGGAATGTCATCTGCCGAGATGCCTCTGAACCTTTTTTGGGCACGGGGTATAAGTGACTGGCGCAAATGGAAAGGCCCTATTTAGGTCCGATTCGGAATTAAATTTACCTTGCGTCGCAGCGTCACCTTGCAATTTGCGGACCGAGAATTGAAAAAAGGTCAGTATAATTGACTTTTAATCATACCACACCTCGTTTATAGCATCGCAACCTAGCCAATTCATGGAGCCGAAGCTGTGGCCAAGCAACCGATGCTAAAATTCGTCCAGATCGAACGCGATATGCCTGAAAAGCGCGCGGCGACGGAGCGCAGGGAAGACTTCGACGAAATCTATGCCGAGTATGCGGCGGCCAAGGCCGAAGAGCAGGCCAGCCGCTGTTCGCAATGTGGTGTGCCGTATTGCCAGTCCCATTGCCCGTTGCACAACAACATCCCCGACTGGCTGCGCCTGACCGCCACGGGACGACTGGAGGAGGCCTATCAGGTCAGTCAGGCCACCAACACCTTCCCGGAAATCTGCGGCCGCATCTGCCCGCAGGACCGCCTGTGCGAGGGCAATTGCGTGATCGAACAATCCGGTCATGGCACCGTTACCATCGGCTCGGTCGAGAAATACATCACCGATACCGCCTGGGAAAATGGTTGGGTCAAGCCTGCTGTCCCCGATCAGGAGCGCGACGAAAGCGTCGGCATCATCGGGGCCGGACCCGGTGGGCTGGCCGCGGCGGATATGCTGCGCCGTGCGGGCTTCAGCGTGACGGTTTATGATCGCTACGACCGGGCGGGCGGGTTGCTGACCTATGGCATCCCCGGTTTTAAATTGGAAAAAGACGTGGTGATGCGCCGGATCGACCAGTTGGAGAAATCCGGGGTCGAGTTTGCCCTGAACTGCGATGTGGATGCTGACATTTTTGCGGCGATCCATGCCGAGCATGACGCCGTCATCATCGCCACCGGCGTTTACAAAAGCCGCGACATTCAGATGCCCGGCAGCGGTCTGAGCGGAGTTGAGAAGGCGATCGACTATCTCACGGCTTCCAACCGTAAGAGCTTTGGCGATGCGGTCGAGGAATTCGATAGTGGCCGCTACGACGCCAACGGCAAACGGGTGGTGGTGATCGGCGGCGGTGATACCGCCATGGATTGCGTGCGGACGGCGATCCGGCAAGGCGCGACCTCGGTCAAATGCCTCTATCGTCGTGATCGCGCCAACATGCCCGGCTCGCAGCGCGAGGTGGCCAATGCCGAGGAAGAAGGCGTTGTCTTCGAATGGCTGAGCGCGCCCAAGGGCTTTACCGGCAACGACACGGTCGAAGGCGTGATGGTGCAGAAGATGCGCTTGGGCCAGCCCGATGCCTCGGGCCGCCAGGCACCCGAATTGATCGAAGGCGCGGATTACGTCGAAGAGGCCGATCTGGTCATCAAAGCACTGGGGTTCGAACCCGAGGATCTGCCGAAACTCTTTGGTCAGCCCGATCTGCCGGTCACGCGCTGGGGCACGGTCAAGGCCGCGTTCCGCACCGGTGCAACCGACATGGAGGGCGTCTATGCCATCGGGGATATCGTGCGCGGGGCCAGCCTTGTGGTCTGGGCCATTCGCGACGGGCGTGACTGCGCCGAAGCGATCATCGAGAAGTTCAACGCGCCGCTCTCGGTCGCCGCTGAGTGAGCTCTGCGAACAGGGCATCTCTGTGTCACAGACCGTTCCACCGGGCACGCATAACAAGGGTTGAAACCATGAACAGGCTGCTGACAGGTCTTGCATGTCTCTGGGCTTTCTCAGGCCCGGTTGCGGCGCAGGTACAGGTTCCGCAGAATTGTACAGCGCTGGCGACAGTGCACAAGAATTCCTGCGCCGTATCGACGGTTATGGATTGTGGTCAGACCTTCCTGGTTTTGGGGTTCCTCGACGGGAATCCGGAATCGGCCAATGTCTATGACCGAAACTGGGGCATGCTGGAGTTCTTGTACCGGGCCAATGCGGAAACCAGATTCACGCTCAAGCCCGGCAGCGGCCAGAACCTTCAGCTCGATCGGTTGATCACAGACGGGGTCGCGACGGAAAACGGCGTCTTTCTGTTCAACACCAGGGTCGTGAAGGACCGCGAATTCCTGTTCAATGGGCAGTACACCCTTGGTGAGGAAGAAGTCGTTCTGGATGGGCACACGTTCCGGAAGGGAGCGTCTTTGCGCGAGTTAGAGCGTGAGGGGATCGAAGGCAGCAAGATCGGTTTCGGCCTTGATTTTCTGGTGTCGGATGACCTGAACCTGCTCATCGAAGGCAGCATCACACGGCATTTCGAAGGGCAGGATTCGTTGACAGTGGACCAGACCCCGCGCGCGATCCGCTTTCCGGACCAACCGGGTTTTCTGGCGACACGATCCGAGTTCGGATGTGATGGTTAGAGGAGGTTCATCATGAATGCGCTATCAGGACGATGCATGTGCGGCGCCGTGACCATCACCGCGACGCCGGCCAAAGCGTCCCTGGGGGCCTGCCACTGCGACATGTGCCGCCGTTGGACCAGTTCGATGCTGATCACCTTTCCGGCCGAACCCGGATATACCGCAGATGGCCCGATACGCGTCTTCAAGTCCTCGGACTGGGCCGAGCGGGCCTTTTGCGGCGATTGCGGATCAGCGCTCTGGTACCGCATCACCGCGCCCGGTGAGATGCACGGAGAAACTCAAATCGCTGCTGGCCTGTTCGATGACGCGGCTGGCGGTGACCTCAATCTGGAACTTTATATCGATCGGAAACCGCAGGGCTACGCCTTTGCCGGGGATCGCAGACAAATGACCGAAGCCGAAGTGATGGCGATGTTCGCCCCTTCGGAACAAGGAGATAGCCAATGACCAAATATGACGCCAACTGGGTTCGCGCCGAAGAAGAAAAGCGCAAGTGGATGGCCGAAAACGGTCTCTATTCCGAGGAAGAAGAGCATTCTTCCTGCGGGGTTGGCCTTGTCGTGTCCGTCGATGGCAAGAGAAGCCGCAAGGTGGTCGAAGCCGGCATTGATGCGCTCAAGGCGATCTGGCATCGGGGTGCTGTGGACGCCGATGGCAAGACAGGCGACGGCGCAGGCATTCATGTGCAGATCCCGGTTCCGTTTTTCTATGACCAGATTGAACGCACCGGCCATACGCCGGACAAGAACAAGCTGATCGCTGTGGGTCAGGTTTTTTTGCCGCGCACGGATTTCGGCGCGCAGGAAACCTGCCGGACCATCGTGGAAGCCGAGGTTCTGCGCATGGGCTATTACATCTATGGCTGGCGTCATGTACCGGTCGATGTGACCTGCCTCGGCGAAAAGGCCAACGCGACCCGGCCCGAGATCGAGCAAATTCTGATCTCGAACTCGAAGGGCGTCGATGAAGAGACTTTCGAGCGCGAGCTTTACGTGATCCGCCGTCGGATCGAAAAGGCGGCGGCAGCGGCGGGGGTGTCCGGGCTCTATATTGCTTCGCTGAGCTGCCGATCGATCATCTATAAGGGCATGATGCTGGCCGAACAGGTCGCGGTCTTCTACCCCGACCTGATGGATGAGCGGTTCGAAAGCGGCTTTGCGATCTATCACCAGCGCTATTCGACCAACACCTTCCCGCAATGGTGGCTGGCGCAGCCCTTCCGCATGTTGGCCCATAATGGCGAGATCAACACGCTCAAGGGCAACACCAACTGGATGAAAAGCCATGAAATCCGCATGGCGTCGGCCACCTTCGGGGACTATGCCGAGGATATCAAACCAATCATCGCAGGCGGATCGTCGGACTCGGCCGCACTAGACTCGGTGTTCGAGGTTCTGGTGCGTGCGGGTCGCTCCGCACCCATGGCCAAGACCATGCTGGTTCCCGAAAGTTGGGCCAAGCAGGCGGTGGAACTGCCGCAGGCTTGGCGCGACATGTATTCCTACTGCAATTCGGTGATGGAGCCCTGGGACGGACCGGCCGCGCTGGCTATGACCGATGGGCGTTGGGTTTGTGCCGGGCTGGACCGCAACGGGCTGCGCCCGATGCGCTATGTGATCACCGGTGACGGGCTTGTCATTGCAGGTTCCGAGGCGGGCATGGTTCCTACCGACGAGGCCCATGTCGTTGAAAAAGGCGCGCTGGGCCCTGGTCAGATGCTGGCCGTCGACATGAAGAAGGGCAAGGTGTTCCGCGACAAGCAGATCAAGGACAAGCTGGCGCGCGCGCTGCCCTTCGGCGACTGGGTCAAGAAGATCAGCGATCTGGACGGCAAACTGGCCGAGGTCGAGGAAAAACCGCTCTTTACAGGCGAGCAGCTACGCAAAAGGCAGATCGCAGCTGGCTATTCGATCGAGGAACTGGAGCAAATCCTGGTGCCGATGTGCGAGGACGGCAAAGAGGCACTGGCCTCGATGGGCGACGACACGCCTTCTGCGGTGCTGTCCAAGCAGTACCGCCCGCTCAGCCATTTCTTCCGCCAGAACTTCAGCCAGGTGACCAACCCGCCGATCGACAGTTTGCGGGAATACCGGGTGATGTCGCTGAAAACCCGGTTCGGCAACCTCAAGAATGTGCTGGACGAGGACAGCAGCCAGACCGAGATCATCGTTTTGGGCAGCCCGTTCGTGGGCAATGCGCAGTGGGATACGCTGGTCAATAGCCTCAACTCTCCGGTCACCGAAATCGACTGTAGTTTCGAACCGGGCACTGGCGCGCTCAGCTCTGCGCTGGCTCGCATTCGTGCCGAGGCCGAAGAGGCGGTGCGCTCGGGTTCCGGTCACCTGATCCTGACTGATCAGTACACCGACACCGACCGTGTGGGCGTGCCGATGATTCTGGCCACCAGTGCGGTGCATTCACATCTGACCCGCAAGGGTTTGCGCACCTTCTGCTCGCTGAATGTGCGCGCGGCGGAATGTCTGGACCCGCATTACTTTGCGGTGCTGATCGGCTGCGGCGCGACCGTGGTGAACGCCTATCTGGCCGAGGACAGCATCGCAGACCGGGTCGAACGCGGCCTTATGGACGGCACGCTGACCGAGAACGTCGCGCGCTATCGCGAGGCCATCGATCAGGGGCTGCTCAAGATCATGTCCAAGATGGGCATTTCGGTGATCTCCTCTTATCGCGGCGGTCTGAACTTCGAGGCAGTCGGCCTCAGCCGCGCCATGGTGGCCGAGTATTTCCCGGGCATGATCAGCCGTATCTCGGGCATCGGTGTGACCGGCATTCAGTCCAAGGCCGAGGAAATTCACGCCAAAGGCTGGACCTCGGGGCTGGACGTGTTGCCCATCGGCGGCTTCTACAAGGCGCGCCAGTCAGGCGAGACCCATGCCTGGGAAGCGACCTCGATGCACATGATGCAGATGGCGTGCAACCGGGCTTCTTATGAGCTGTGGAAACAGTACTCGGCCAAGATGCAGTCGAACCCGCCAATCCATCTGCGCGACCTGCTGGATTTCAAACCGCTGGGCCAGCCGGTGGCGATGGAAGAGGTCGAAAGCATCACAGCCATCCGCAAGCGGTTCGTGACACCGGGCATGTCGCTGGGCGCGCTCAGCCCCGAAGCGCACAAGACGCTGAACGTGGCGATGAACCGGATCGGTGCGAAGTCTGACTCCGGTGAGGGCGGCGAAGATCCGGCGCATTTTGTCCCTGAATCAAACGGTGACAACCCGTCGGCCAAGATCAAACAGGTGGCCTCGGGCCGGTTCGGTGTGACCGCCGAATACCTTAACCACTGCGAGGAGCTTGAGATCAAGGTGGCCCAGGGCGCCAAGCCCGGCGAAGGTGGGCAATTGCCCGGCATGAAGGTCACCGACCTGATCGCGCGGCTGCGCCATTCGACCAAGGGCGTGACGCTGATCTCGCCGCCGCCGCATCACGACATCTATTCGATCGAGGATCTGGCGCAGCTGATCTATGACCTCAAACAGATCAACCCGCGCTGCAAGGTGACGGTGAAACTGGTGGCCTCCTCGGGCGTTGGTACGATCGCCGCCGGGGTCGCCAAGGCCAAGGCCGATATCATCCTGATCTCGGGCCATAACGGTGGTACCGGGGCCAGCCCGGCGACCTCGATCAAACATGCCGGGCTGCCGTGGGAGATGGGCCTGACCGAAGCGCATCAGGTGCTGGCGATGAACAACCTGCGGGGCCGCGTGACCCTGCGCACCGATGGCGGGCTACGCACCGGGCGAGACATCGTCATCGCGGCGATGCTGGGGGCCGAAGAATACGGCATCGGGACCGCTGCCCTGATCGCGATGGGCTGCATCATGGTGCGTCAGTGCCAGTCCAACACCTGCCCGGTTGGCGTCTGCACCCAGGACCCGTCGCTGCGCGACCGCTTCACCGGCAACGCTGACAAGGTGGTTAATCTCATCACCTTCTACGCGCAGGAAGTGCGCGAGATTCTGGCCTCGCTCGGCGCGCGCAGCCTCGATGATGTGATCGGACGGGCCGATCTGCTGGCACAGGTCAGCCGGGGGTCGGCGCATCTGGACGATCTGGACCTTAACCCGCTGCTGATCACCGTCGATGGCGCGGCTGATATCGTCTATGACCGCGACAAGGAGCGCAACGCGGTGCCTGACACGCTGGATGCCGAGATCGTGCGCGATGCGGCCCGGTTTCTGCGCGATGGCGAAAAGATGCAGCTGTCTTACGCGGTGCAGAACACGCACCGGACGGTGGGTACGCGCGTCTCCAGCCATATTGTGCAGAATTTCGGGATGCGGAATTCGTTCCAACCCGATCACCTGCATGTCAAACTGCACGGCTCCGCCGGGCAATCGCTGGGCGCCTTTGCCTCGCCGGGGTTGAAGCTGGAAGTGTCTGGCGATGCCAATGACTATGTCGGCAAAGGCCTGTCGGGCGGCACTATCGTTGTGCGCCCGCCGCAGGTGAGCCCGCTCAAGGCGGATGAGAACACCATTGTCGGCAATACCGTTCTTTATGGGGCGACCGACGGGTATCTCTTTGCTGCTGGTCGTGCTGGCGAACGCTTTGCCGTACGCAACTCCGGCGCGCAGGTGGTGATCGAAGGCTGCGGCTCGAACGGGTGTGAGTATATGACGGGCGGCGTTGCGGTCATTCTCGGCGAGATCGGGGCCAATTTCGGAGCCGGTATGACTGGCGGCATGGCCTATCTCTATGATCCTGACGGCACGGCTACATCGCTGATGAACATGGAAACACTGGTGACCTGCCCGGTCACGGTACCCCATTGGGAGTATCAGCTCAAAGGTCTGATTGAGCGTCATCTGGAGGAAACGCGCAGCCAGAAGGCCGCTGATATCCTGCAGCATTGGGAAGTCGAGCGCGGCAAATTCCTGCAGGTCTGCCCGACCGAGATGCTCAACAAGCTGCCCCAGCCGCTGACCAATGAGGCCGAGGCGGTCCCGGCGTAGTAACCCGCCAAGTGCAAGAGGTGCTCAGACAGGCCCCGATTTCGGGGCCCGTTTCGGTTTACAAAGGGCGTTGCTGCCCCGCGCCGCTGCGCCGCAGGATGAGGTTCAGCTTGTCGAAACTATCGGCAATCCCGCCTAGCTCGGGGCGCGCGAAAAACGCATCCAGATCCGGCCAGACCTGAACCGCCTGATCCAGTTGCGGATTCGAACCTGCGGAATACAGCCCGGCATTGATCATCACTTCGGATTGCTCATAAGTGCTGAGCAGGCGCCGCGCCTCGTTGATGGCAGCGTTTTCAGCTTCGCTTGCCGCAGCTGGTAAGCTGCGTGAGACCGAGCGGCTGACATCGATGGCCGGAAAGCGCCCGCGCTCGGCGATTTCTCGGGACAGTACAATATGGCCGTCCAACACCCCGCGCAGAATATCCGCCACCGGTTCATCCATGTCCGAGCCTGCGACGAGAACGCTGAACACCGCCGTGATATCGCCCTGATCCGCCGTGCCTGGCCCGGCGCGTTCGCACAGGCCGGTGATCAGCGGCGTGACTGAGGGCGGGTGGCCGCGCAGGGCGGGCAGCTCTCCGGTGGCAACGGCGATTTCGCGATGGGCCTCGGCAAAACGGGTGATGGAATCGGCCAGAAACAACACGTTCTGTCCGCTATCGCGCAGCGATTCCGCAACCGCCATGGCGGACCACGCGCAGCGCCGCCGCATCAGGGCCGACATGTCCGAGGTGGCCGCCACCACAACCGCGCGCTCCATCGCCTCGGGGCCCAGCGTGTGTTCGACAAATTCGTTCACTTCGCGCCCGCGCTCGCCGATCAGCGCCACCACAACCGCATCCGCCTGCATGGATTTTGCAAGCGTGCCCAGCAATGAGGATTTGCCGACCCCCGACCCCGCAAACAGCCCCACCCGCTGCCCGCGTACAATCGGAAGCATCGTGTTCAGCAGCGTCACCCCTGTGGACAAGCGCGCGCCCAACGATTTGCGTTCAACGGCATTTGGCGGCGAAGCGGTCAGGTTGCGGGCATGCTCGCCGCGCAGCAAAGGCCTGCCATCCAGCGCCCGGCCCAGCGGGTCAACGACACGGCCCAGCCAGTGCAGGCCGGGGGCAAAGGCCGGAACCGGGATCAGAACCGCCGCATCCCCCACCGCCACCGTATCGGGCGCCATGTCGGGCAGCATCCGGATCTCTTCATCAGTGACCTGCAAAACCTCACCGGCCAGCGGGGCCAGCGCCTTGCGCCGAATCTCGACGCGGTCGCCGATCCGGGCCTTGCCGGACAGCCCGGTGATCCCGATGGTGCCGCCCCCCACATGCCTGATACGCCCAAGATGGCGCAGTGGGCTCAAGGTATCAAAGGTGGCTTTCAGACTCGCAGGGTTCGCGGCGGTCATCGGACGCTCCGGTAGGTTGTCGCAAACCGTTTCTAAACGAATCGGGGTTAAGCCTTGATTGAAACGGATCGAGGGAGAAGCCCCGGTGTTCACCAAACTGAATGTCTTTGCGACGGCCCACGCGATGGCCACACATGCCGGTCACCGGCATGCCGTCATCGCCCGCAACATGGCCCATGCCGACACGCCCGGCTACAAGGCGCAGGATCTCAAACCATTTGGCACGCTTGTACGCGAAAGCGGCGACGCGTCGCTTTTTCGCAATACCCGCAGCACCCATATGCACGGGCAGAGCGGCCCCGACTGGTCTGCCGCCGAATTCACGGCAGACGCCCCTGCCGACCCCAACGGCAACAGCATTTCTATCGAAGAGCAAATGTTGAACGCGGTGGACGCGAAACGTCAGCATGACCGGGCTATGGCGATCTACAAATCCGCGCTGACCGTGCTGCGTACCGGTCTTGGACGCGGGTGAGGGGGGCTGAGATGAACGAGTTCTCCAATACGCTGAAAGTCACAGCCAGCGCGTTGCGCGCACAGGCCATGCGGCTGCGTCATACGGCAGAAAACATCTCGAACGCGGATACCCCGGGCTATCGGCGCAAAACAGTGCCTTTTGAATCGATGGCCCTCTCCGGTGAGGTGGTGGAACTCGTCAAGAACGGGCGCGTGCGGCTTGATCGCAGCAAGCTGCCGCGCATTCACGACCCCGCCCATCCGATGGCGGATGCCAGCGGGCACTATCAGGGATCCAACGTCAATCTGATGCTGGAAATCGCCGACGCGCGCGAAGCGCAGCGCAGCTATGAGGCCAATCTCAAAATGTTCGATCAGGCGCGGCAGATGTCATCGTCGCTGATGGATCTTCTCAGAAAATAAAGGACAGCCAGAATGGATATCCAATCTCTTTCGGCGGCGCAGAGCTATGCCTCTGCCCGGCCTGCAACCAAACCCGGCCCCGCCCCCGAGGGCGCGGCCCTGGGCGGCGCGTTTCAGGATTTTGCAAGCACTTTGCGCCACAGCGAGATGTTGTCGCAATCTGCCATGACCGGCCAGGCCGACCCGCATGCGCTGGTACAGGCTCTGGCCCAGACCGAGCTTGCGGTCGAAACTGCGGTGACCGTGCGCAACAAGGTGGTCGAGGCCTATCAGGAAATCCTGAGAATGCCGGTCTGAGCTATGCTGAGTGAAGGCCAGTTTTACGACGTGTTGCGGCAATCGTTATGGATCGCGGTCGTGACTTCGTTGCCAATCCTGACGGTTGCTTTGGTCACTGGCCTGGTCGTTGGCCTGTTCCAGGCGCTGACCTCGATCCAGGAAATGACGCTGACATTCGTACCCAAGCTGGCCGCGATCGTGATCGTGTTCTGGATGTCGATGGGCTTCATGACACAAACGCTGGTTTCGTTCTTTCAGGCCACAGTTCTGACACTAATAATCGGAGGCAATTGATGGATACTGCCGGATATGCCGCGCTGTCGCGCCAGGTGGGCCTGAGGAACGAGATCCGGGTCGTCGCCAACAACATCGCCAATCTCGCCACCGCCGGCTACCGGCAGGAGGGCATCGTCTTTTCCGAGTTCGTGAAGGATACCGGCGGCCACCCGTCGGTCTCGATGAGCCGGGGCGAGGTTCGCAATACCTCGTTCACGCAAGGCGTGCTGACCCAGACCGGCGGTCGCTTCGACTTCGCCATCGAAGGAGACGGTTTCTTTCTGGTCGAAACGCCCTCGGGCGAGCGGCTGACTCGCGCCGGAGGGTTCAGCGCCAATGCGCATGGCGATCTGGTCAACGCCGAAGGGCACCGCGTGCTCGATCCCGGCGGCGCGCCGGTCTTCATCCCGCCCGATGCGACAAGCCTCAGCGTCTCTGCTGATGGCACGATCAGCGCCGATGGCCAGTTGGTCGGGCAGATCGGCGTCTTTGCCCCGACCGAACGGGGCGACCTGATCCGCGAAGGCGGCGTAATGTTCCACGCCCCCGGCGGTTTCGAACCGGCAGAAAGTGCCACAATCCTGCACGGATTTGTTGAAGGCTCTAACGTTAATGCGGTCGGACAGATGGCGCGGATGGTCGAGGTTCAACGCGCCTATGAGCTGGGCCAGAGCTTTCTGGATGCCGAAGACAAACGTATCCGCGACGCCGTCAAAGCGTTGCTGCGATAGATCACAAGGAAGGAGCGACCGATGCGTGCCCTGAAAATTGCCGCCACCGGCATGACCGCCCAGCAGATGCGGGTCGAGACGATTTCGAACAACCTCGCGAATATGAACACCACCGGCTACAACGCCCGTCGGGCCGAGTTCGCCGATCTGCATTATCAGCAGATGGTACGGCCGGGCAGCGTGAACGCCTCGGACGGAACACTGCTGCCGACCGGCGTGCAGCTTGGCCTTGGCGTGCGGCCCGCAGCGGTGTCGATGCATATTCAGCAAGGCGCTCTGTCGGCCACCGGCAACGAGCTGGATGTGGCCATCGACGGGCGCGGGTATCTTGAGGTCACGCTGCCCTCGGGCGCGACGGCCTATACCCGCGATGGCAGCCTGAAACGGTCTGCCGATGGTTTGATCGTTACCTCCGACGGCTTTCCGGTCACCCCTGAGGTCACCATTCCCGAAGATGCGCGCTCGATCACTATAAATGGCGCCGGAGAGGTCTATGCCTATTTCGACGACACCGCCGAAGGGCAGTTGCTGGGCCAACTCAACCTGTCGAGTTTCACTAATGCCAAGGGGCTTGAGGCGGTGGGAAGCAACCTGTTCCGCGAGACCGAAGCCTCCGGCGCGCCCACCGTCGCCACACCGGGCGAAGACGGGCTGGGCACATTGCGCCAAGGATATCTTGAGGACAGCTCCGTCGATGCCGTGCGCGAGATCACCGAACTGATCGAGGCGCAGCGCGGCTACGAGATGAATGCCAAGGTGATTTCAGCGGTCGACCAGATGATGGGCGCCACCACGCAGGTGCGCTGATGGCCAGGATTCTCGCTGCTGTTGCGCTGCTCGCCGCACTGCCTGCGCAGGCCGATATTGTTACACCAAACCGCACGATCCGCGCCAAGGAACTGATCGCGCCCACCGACCTGGTTCAGGAACCCGGAGAGATGCCGGGCGTCTACGCCCATCCCGCCGAAGTGGTGGGCTATGAGGCGCGCGTGACGCTCTATCCCGGCCGTCCCATTCGCGCGGGCGACGTTGTGCCGCCCGCCATCGTGGATCGCAACGATCTGGTGTCGCTGGTCTTCGTGCAAAGCGGTCTCACCATCACAGCCGATGGCCGCGCGCTGGGGCGCGGTGCTGTGGGCGACACGATCCGCGTGATGAACCTAGCATCACGCACCACCCTGTCCGGCCGGATTATGGCCGACGGCCGTATCGAGGTAGATTGATGAAACTGTCCAAACCCGCGCTTCTTTTTCTGAGCTTTGGCATGCTACAGGTCGCCTGTGGTCGGCTCGACCATCTCGGGCGCCCGCCCAGCCTGTCGGATAACGAGGATTCCCCCGAACAGGTCGCAATGTTGTGGCCGGGATTGCCGCTGCATGCACCCGATCAGCGCACGGTCGATCAATCCTCGCTCTGGAGCGGCGGTCAGAGGTCCCTGCTCGGTGACCGGCGGGCGATGAAAAAGGGCGACATCCTTACGGTGGTGATCGAAATCGACGAAAAAGCCGAGATTTCGAACGGCACCAAACGATCCCGTGGCGGTTCGGAAACGCTGGAGGTGGCCGAACTATTTGGCGCGCCGCAACGGTTGCAGGACAAGCTGCCTGAGGGTGCCTCGCTTGCGGATGCGGTTGCGATCGACAGCCAAAGCAAAAACACCGGCCAGGGTTCGGTCAAACGTAAGGAAAAGCTGACACTACGTGTTGCGGCCACGGTGGTTGATGTTCTGCCGAACGGCGTACTCTCGATCAGCGGCTCGCAGGAGCTGCGGGTTAATTTTGAACTGCGCGAGTTGCTCGTATCGGGCTTTGTGCGCCCCGAAGACATCTCGCGACAAAACCAGATCACCTATGACAAGATCGCCTCGGCCCGGGTATCCTATGGTGGCAGAGGTCAGCTTACCGACGCCCAGCAGGCGCGATACGGCCAGCAGGTGCTGGACGCCGTTCTGCCATTCTGAGGAATTCGATCATGCGTAAATTGCTTTTGTTCATACTGCCGTTGGTTGGGATTGCGCTCGGGGTCTTTGCCGGGACCGCGCTGACCGGAGGGCAGAAGGAGGCGAAGGTCGAAACCGAACAGGATGTTCCAGAAAAGAAGAAAGAGAAATCCAAGTCGAAGTCTGAGGGCACATCAGGCGATCACGAGTTCCTCAAGATGAGTAAGCAGTTCGTGGTTCCACTCCTGGATGGCGAGCATTTGGCGGGCCTGGCCAATCTGGCGCTGAGCCTCGAAGTGGCACCGGGCACAAGCGAGCCGTTTTATGCACGTGAACCCAAGCTGCGGGATGCTTTCCTGCAGGTTCTGTTCGACCATGCCAATACCGGCGGTTTCGATGGGGCCTTCACGATGTCGGGCAAGCTGGACCCGCTGCGGCAGGCCCTGTTGGATGCCGCCCAGCACGAATTGGGTCCTGATGTGGTGCATGCGGTTCTGATCGTGGATATCGCCCGGCAGGACAATTACTGAGTGGACACATCACGGTTTTTGGGCGCGCAGATAACCGCCAATTGTTCCAATTGAGCGGTTTTGGCTACGCCAAGTTCATGCTTTTGGCGCAAAATGTTTGACTTGTTCAATGCCTTAAGCGCTGTTTGGCGCGCAAAAGCCTTGCGCATCTGGTCGTCGAGATTTTGCCTCTGGGCTCGAATCTGCGCCAGTTCGGTATTCAAGACCGCCGCCATCTGTCCTGCCCAGCTTTCCCAACGGGCATGCGCACCACTTTGGGCATAGCCGCTATCAGTCTCGCAAGCGCGCCGGCTATGCCCTGCCAACTCGGCCAGGCGGTGACTGATGGCTGCCTCGCGTTCAACAAGAGACCTGATCTTTTCATATTCGAGAAGATACTGAGCTTCGCTCGCTCGAACCAATCTGTCGAGACTTCCAGCCTTCAATGGACCCGCCCCCTGGCTTTCTTGCGCATTTTCTCGGCGAACCGGATCGCGGCTGCGACCGCCTGATAATGCGCGGCGTCGATTTCCTGTCCGATCTCGACACTGGCATGCAGGCTGCGTGCGGCTGGCGGGTCGGAATGGATCGGCACCCCCGACGAGATCGCGGTTTCACGAATGACCGCCGCGATTTCATCAACGCCCTTTGCAACACAGATCGGCGCGGATCCCGGCAGGCGTGACCATTTCAAAGCCACTGCGAAATGGGTGGGGTTCACGATCACCACATCTGCATCGGGAACATCCTGAATCATCTGATTCATCGCGATTTCCTGGCCACGCTGGCGGCGGCTGTTCTTCATATGCGGATCACCATCGGATTCCTTCATCTCGTCGGTGAACTCCTTTCGGGTCATTCGGTTCTTGCGCAGATGCTCGGCGCGCTGCCACAGGAAGTCGATACTTCCGATCGCCAGCGCGATCACGAAAACGATCATCAGGAATTGCAGTACCGTCGCCATCATCACCACCACGGCTGGGCGGGCACCAGCGGCGCCCGAGGTCAGAATGGCGTTCAGATCCGCTTTCAGAAACAGCGCCAGGCAAAGCCCATAGGTCACCAGCTTAAGAAAGCTCTTGGCGAACTCGAACAACCCGCTGCGGCCGTATTTATTCTTCGCATTTGAGATAAGTGAGATCTTGGACAGTTTCGGTTTGATCTTGGCAGGCGCGACCACAAAGGCTTGCTGTGCGACCACAGACAGGATCACAGCTGCAGCGGGCACCAGAAAAAGCGGCAGAATCGCGACAGTCACAGTCGACAGCACCCCTCCAACAGGTGCCTGTGCCGGGCCGTCAAAGATCATTTGGGACAGCTGATCAGACTGCCCGAGCAGAACGCTCATCGCGGTTCCGGCCTGATCGACCATCGACGCGCCAAAAACAAAGAGGGTCAGAATGAAGCCACCGTAAACCGCCGCGATGTTCAGGTCGGCGGATCGGGCAAGTTCTCCCTTCTCACGCGCTTTCTGCAACTTGCGCGGCGTCGGTTCAAATGACTTGTCTTCCCCGTCCTCGGGACCGCTCATGGTGGTGCTCCCAATGGATCAGCGAGGGTTTGCAGCAAGGCGTCGTGCCATAGCATCAGCAGCAGCGGTGCACCTGCGAATAGCAAAAACAACCCTCCGAAGGTGATGAACGGGGCGCCGACAAAAGCCACCATGAGCTGCGGCATGGCGCGGTTGATCGCCCCAAGAGCCAGATTGTAGACAAGCGATGCGATCACGAACGGGGCCGCCAGCGGTAGCGCGAGCGCGAACATGCGCGCCACCTGGCCTGTGCCCCAGCTTGCCAGATCCTGCGGGGCGATGGCGCTGCCGGTCGGCAGCAGGATGTAGGACTGGATCAGGTATTCCGCCACCCGGACATGCATGCCAAGCACAATCGCGAGGGTGATGCCCGACAAGACCAGAACATGGCCCATTGCGGGCATCGGCTCTGCTGCCATGCCCCCCAGGATTTGCGACAGCGAGGTCGATTGCGCGGCAATGGACCCGGCAGTGTGCAGTGCCAGAACCAGCAATCGCAGCGCCAATCCGAACACAAGACCGGTCAGAATTTCAGCGCCGCCAATGCTCAGAATTTGCGCAAAGCTCAGAATACCCGGGCCCGGGGTGGCCGGCGTGACGATCAGCGAGAAGACCAGTGCGATCGCCAGTTTCACACGTGCCGATAGGGTTCTGTTCCCGAAACCGGGGAACAGCGAAACCGCAGCGCCGACGCGCAGAAACACCATGAGCAGGTGGGTGACTTCGGCACTCAGGCGATCTGACAGGAGTTCCATCAGGCCGCGACAACGCCGACCAGCGAGGGTCGCGCCTCTAGCCCGATTTCCTCGAAGGACAGGACCGGGTTGGCCAGTCCGCGCGCGCGCATGATGGTATGCAGAAACCGCCGCCGTCGGGTGGAGGTCACCAGCGCCGGGAAAACACCCTGCCGCGAGCTTTGATCGAACTGCTCGGTGACCCCTTCGCCGAGGCGACTGAAGAGATCGGGCGGCAATGCGATGTCATGGCCGGACGGCACCCCGTCAAGTTGGTAGCTGGTAAAGGTATCCTCCCACTCCGGGGCAAGTTGAACCAGCGGGATGGTCCCATCCTCGCGTTTCATCTCTGCCACCAGCTGGAAGCCGAGGCGCTGGCGCACCATCTCGCAGATGCTTTCCGGCTGAGTGGTCGATACCCGCGCCTCGGCTAGCGTTTCCAGGATCAGCGGCATATTTCTGATCGAGACCCTCTCTTCTAGCAGCAGGCGCAACACCGAGTGCAGGCAGTCGATCGGCACTTTGTCGGGGATCAACTCATCCAGCATCTTGCGGTTCGCCTCGGCGCGGGTGGCGTCGCTGAGCTGGGTCATCTCAGACAGCAGGCGACGCAGGGATTTCAGGGTCAGGAGGCGTGCGAAGTTCTGCTTGATCACCTCAAGCAGGTGAGTGGCGAGGATTTCGGGCGGGGTAACAAGCGTTGCCCCGGCCACTGCTGCGGCATCCTGATCCTTGGGTGCAATCCAGCGCGCCGGGGCACCATAAACCGGTTCTGCGACATCAGGTCCGCTGGGCAGTGCGTCGGCTCCATCGGGCACCAGCGCCAGCACCAGATCGGGATGCAGCACCCCCCGGACCTGTTCGACCCCTTGCACTTTGATGATGTAGGTGCCCGCAGGCAGTTCGGCCTTATCCGTCAACCGAATGTCCGGCAGGATCAGCCCATAGACCGAAGCCACATGATTGCGCATATTGGCGATCCGCGCGTCCAGCCCGGTCCCCGGATCCAGCACCATCGCAACCAGATCAGGGGCAAACTCCAGATGCACGTCGTCAAGGTCCAGAATGTCAGCGAGCGACATGCGCGGTGCGTCTTGTTGTACTTCTTCTTCGGTAGTGGTCGGGTCCGATGCGAGCGCGGCCTTTAGATGCATTTTGCGCGCGGCAAATCCCAACACCGCACCGCCTAGAATGAAGGGCAGAAACGGAAGGCCGGGCATCAGCGCAAAAAGCGCCATCAGCACGGCAACTGTCGCCAACGCGGCGGGGTGTCGGCTCAATTGTGCAAGCAGGGCTGTATCGGTTGCGCCTTGGGTTCCGCCGCGCGCCAGAAGCAACGCCGATGCGATGGAAATGATCACCGCCGGGATCTGCGACACCAACCCGTCTCCGACCGTCAGGATCGCATAGCTTTCAAACGCAGAAGAGACGGGCATGTCATGCACGACGATGCCCATGATCAGGCCCATGATCAGATTGAGCAGGGTGATCAGCAGGCCCGCCACCGCATCACCCTTGACGAATTTCGACGCCCCATCCAGCGAGCCAAAGAATGTGGTTTCCTGTTGTTCTCGCTCGCGCCGCTCCTTGGCTTCGGTATGGTCGATCGCACCAGCGGACATATCGCTGTCAATTGCCAGCTGTTTGCCGGGCATACCGTCCAACGCAAAGCGCGCGCCAACTTCGGCCATGCGCGCGGCACCTTTTGTGATCACCATGAAATTGACGATCAGCAGAACACCAAACACCACGAGGCCCAGAAAGATGCTGCCGCCCATGACAAAATGAGCAAACCCTTCAATCACGCCGCCCGCCGCGCCGGTACCCGTGTGACCCTCGCCGATGATCAGTTTGGTCGAGGACACGTTGAGCGACAGGCGCAGCATGAGCGACGCCAGCAGGATGGTGGGGAAGGACGAAAAATCCAGTGGTCGTTCGATGAATAGCGTGATGGTGAAGATCAGGATTGCCAGTGCAAAAGACGCGGCCAGACCGATATCCAGGATCCAGGCGGGCATCGGCAGGATCATCATGACGATCACTGCCATGAGCGAAAGCGCCAGCAAAACCGTCGGGCTGAACAGGGCGCTACTGCTTATTTTCGGCATGGGCGAGTCCTCAATTCAGTGCAAGAAAAGACGCGCCCGTGCCGACACCTGTCGGCACCAGCGAACCCAGTTGCGGCGATGTGCCCTGGGTCAGCGGCAGGGCTGCCTGAATGGAGCGCTTTGACGCCATGTGTTGCCGATCCTTAGCCGAGCCATCGGGCAATTTCGCCTCCACCTCCCTGAAGCGCGCGGCATATTGCTCTGCCCGCCATTGCGTGCGCGAGTGATAGGCGCCAGCGGCAGCGGTCCAGTTGCGAAACTCCCTGTGCAGGTCCAGCAGAAACCGGGCGGCGTGATCGGCGTTCTTTTGCGGATCGAACATCTCCTCAATCGAGCGGAACTTGTTGCCGTGCCAGCGGTAGTTGATCTGGAAACAACCCACATCGAAATTGCGCGCGCCGTTCACGAAATGCTTGAACACAAAGCTCTGAGCCTCATGCCGCGTCTGGAACCAGTACCCTTTGCCGCTGATGTTGATCGCCCAGGGCCAGGGGGCCAAAGCCCCGTCTCTGGTTCGGCCCGTCTCAACCCGGGTGATCGCCAGCATGACGGATTCGGGCACGCCATATCTTTGCGCGGCGCCAATCGCTGCTCGGTCACATTGCGCCGCAAACTGCCCCGGGCGCAGGGCGGTCGCCGGTGTGGCGTATAGCCCGAGTACAAAAACGAATAAAAGAAGGCCGCTTGCCGCTGGCTTTGTGTCGATGGACATTCTGTGAAACCGTCTGAACATTCTGTTCTGTCACGCTAATGCGGCGGAATTGATAATTCGTAACCGGCCGAGGTCAGGGGCGTTCAATGACTGCAAGCAGGTCTTCGATCCGGGTACGGGCGTCGCGCGCCGTTTCTGCGACCGCTTGCGCCGCGCCCAATGTCGGGGTGTCCGGTACGGCGGGTTCTTGCGACAGGCCGATCGATAGCTGCCCCGCTTCTCGATACACCGGGCTGGCCCCTTCCGGGATCGCGGCCCATTCTTCGCTGAGCCAAAGCGACCGCGCTGCTGCGTCCGCTTCACCCAATTCCTGATAAAGTGCTGCCGCCGGGACAAGTTCGTTGCTCATGGCAAGTGCCTCCGCCCGAAGGCGCTGTGCCTCTTCGCCATCGGCATTCGACAATTCAAGCAAGGCCCGGCGCGGCAATCCTGCATCCAATGCGGACTGGGCGCGCAGCAAACTTGCTGCCATCGGAGATCCCGCCGATTTTGGCAATTCCAGGTATTTCATGGCCTGTTCGGAGAAACCCAGTTGCTGCAAGCGACGCGCCACCGCAATGCGCAGCTTTGTGTCCAGTGTCTGGATATGTGCTGTGGATTGATCGGTCGCGTTGACAAGGAAAGCGATATCCGCTGCGTTTTCTACCAGCAAGGTCAGGGATTTCTGGCGCAGTTCGGTCACCTCTGCCGTGTCTGTCGCGTGCCGCATTTCCGGATGGCCGAACGCCTCATCAAAATTTCCGCTCAGCGCGAGGGCGAGGATGTGGGCTTGCCACAATCTTGGACCCAGATCCGATCCTATGAATTCCTGCGCGAAGGCCGCAGCGAGCATCACGTTTTCCTCGTCTACGCCAAGGCGGTTCTCCCAGGCCGTTTCAACCAGTTCGATCAGCGCGATGGGTGCCTCTGGTGGATCCGACCTGTCGCTGATCACCTCTTTGAGCTGGGTCATTTCCTGCCCGGCATTCCCGGCGGCCTCGGACAGCTTCGCTTGGACCATCCGAGCCGCGACGTCTACGGGACTGGGCGTCGCGCGCCGCATCATGATCTGTGCCATGTCGGTCTTGCCAGCCTCGACCAGAGAGCCCGCCGCGCGGGGGCCCAGATGGCCGCGCAAATGTTCCGGCAAAGAGAAAAAGCCGTTCAATATCGCCTCGACGTCGGCGTCATCGGCCAGTTCCTGGTCAGCTAACAAGGCCCAAAATGCGACCAACCCCTCGCAGGCTTGCTGACCGGCAAAGACCGGGCGCGCGGAATGCGGCCGCTCGTCGATCACCATAGCGATGGAGGCCAGCTCCGGGACCTGATCGGCGCTGGTCGGGTCCAACCCAAGCGTTGCGGCAGCCTCCGCTCCGAAGCCGAGATAGAGTTGCGATTTTGCAAGCTGTCGCACTGCGGCGTGATCAAGGCGATCGAATTCGCCGTAAATCTGCAATGTCATTTCGCCCAAACTGGCATAAGTCGAATCGTCGCCCCACTTGCCGATATCCAGGCGGCCATCTTTCACGCACCGGGTCTGCCGAAGCTGCGCCGAAATGCCATCAAGGACCCCGTCCAGGTCGCGATCTATGACTGTGGTGGCTCGGACATTCGCCGTCCGATTGTCCAGCACTCTCTTCAGAGCTTGCAACTGATCCAGGCCGGATTGCGCGCGGTGATCGGCCGTTGGGGCAAGAAGACCCTGTGCAATCGCGCGATCCACCTGTGACTGAATCGCCGCCCCCTCCACTGCGACAACCGGGGCAGCGGCCTCTTTGCGAGGTGCTCTCGCCCGCTTAATCTTGGGCGGGATTTCGATATCGGGTTGTTGGAGCAGGCCAAAAACGATCGGCAGTTCGACTTTTTCTACGACGACCGGTCGACCGGGCCGAATGTCGAGGACCAGCAAGGTATTGCCCTCTTCGAAGGCCGTCACCAAACATTCGCAGTTCAGTTCCAGCATCAGAGGCGCACCTTCGGCAGCTTGCTCAATCTGTTTCAGCCGGTTGCGACCGATCCGCGAAAACACCTCGCTGACGTCAAAAGTGATGGATGGCGTATCCAGGGTCAGTCGGGCGACGTTGCCGATCTGATCAATTTCCCACCGCGCGCCGGTCCGCAGACCGACCGTCAAACGCGTGAAGGTTCCATGGTCCCCTGACCTCACCACCACTGGTTCCGCCTGCAAAGCTCCGGCTAGGAAGATGGCACTCAATCCGCAGGCGACTGCGCGGATCATGCCGCCCCCTGCTTTATTGATTTGAGAGCTTCTTCCAGATCTGCAAAGTCGGGCCGGTAATGTGCGGGCGTATTCTGCCGACCCACTTCGATGCAGATGCTTGCCGCGTGGTTGTGCAGATTTGCCACCAGAACCTCGCGGATTAGCTGATAAAAGTGGCTGTCCTCCTCGACCACCGCCTTGACCTTGGCAGCAAAGGGGCCGACCAGACCATAGGCCAGAAAAACGCCCAGAAAAGTCCCGACCAACGCGCCGCCAATCAGCTTGCCCAGAACCTCGGGCGGCTGATCGATCGAGCCCATGGTCTTGATCACGCCCAGAACGGCGGCAACGATGCCAAGGGCAGGCAGGCCGTCGGCCATGGTCTGCAGGGCATGGCTTGAGAGCAATGCATGATGCAGATTGGCCTCCATACGTTTTTCCAGAACCTCTTCGACCTGATGAGGGTCGTCATAATTCATCGATGCCGAGCGCAGCGTGTCGCAGATAAGTGCGACCGCCTCATTATCGGCCTGAATTTTCGGGTATTTCGAGAACAACGCCGATGCTTGTGGATCTTCGATATGCTGTTCCAGATCGACCGGGCTCTGCTTGGCAATGCGGATCAGGGCAAAGAGCAGGCAGAGCAACTCGCGGTAATCCTCGGGCTTCCATTTGACGCCTTTGAACACCTTGCCGATGTCCTGAAGCGTGTGTTTGATGCCCCCTTTGTCGTTGCTGATCAGAAAGGCACCAATCGCCGCGCCCCCGATCATCATCATCTCGAACGGGAGCGATTTGAGGATGATGGTCATCTTGCCGCCCGCAGCAAGGTAGCCGCCAAAAACCATCGCAAAAATGATGACGATTCCAAGAATTCCAATCATGCGAAACCTCCGATCTTGTACATCAGGCGACTCATTCTCTGGGGACGGATGTGTTGCGGCTGGCGAGGACGACACTGACCGTATACGCCGCCGTCGGGCTGAGCCCGGACATCACCTTGGCCGCGGATTCCGGTGTCATTCGGGCCAGGAAACCGGCCGCAAAGGCGGGGTCCATCTCTTCGAAGAGCGCGGCGGTCTCTTTCGGTTTCATGTTCTCGTACACCTCGGTCAGGATGCCCAGATCGCCTTCGGCGGCGCCGTCCGCCAAGGCCAGGGTCTGGCGCAAGGCCTCTTCGGCTGCGGTGAGCTCGACCAACCTCGCCTCAATTGCACGCTCGGCGATGTCCAGCGCCTTGAGGCGATCCTCAAGCTGCGTTTCGCGCCGCGCGATTCGGGTCTCACGCTCTGCAAATGCGGCAAGCACAGGCTGCAGGTGGGCCTCCGTTGCGAGCGCGGGAGCCGCCCTGGACCCGTCCCCATCTTTCCCTGTCTCTTCTGCTGTGATCTCGCGCGCGATAGCCGGACCAGCATGCAGGCCGATTCGCACCATTGCTGAGCCAAGCAGGAACAGCGTGATCAGAAACAGAGTACCGACCCGAGCACGGCGAGGTTCGAGCGGTGGTTTGACGAAGCCCGTCATGACGCCGCCTCTTCAACACCTTGCGCGGTGCGCTGAAACATCAAGCCCGGCGCGGGCGTCTTATTGGTTTTCGGGGAAGGGGAGGGTGCGGGAGCTTGAACCGGCGCCTCTTCGGCGGGTGCAACATCTTGAAAGGACGCGATCAAAAGCTCCAATCGATGCGCAACTGATTCGGACTTGCGAGTCAGCTCTTGCAATTCGGCACCGGAGCTTCCAGCGGCGGCACGGGCCGTATCGACTATCTTGGTCAAGTCCTCGACCTGCGCGGACAGGACCGCGACCGCCCCCCCGACCCCTTTTTCCAGATCGCTGAACCGCTTCAACCGTCGCGACAGAATGAAACAGTAAAATCCTGCACCAAATGCGCCGGCGGCCAGTAGAATATCGGCAATTACCTGCACCTGCCCCTCCTAGTTCAAGATGAATTCCATGACGAGCAGGTCGCGGACCTGCCCTTCGCCGCTGACAATCGACAGACGGCGCAACAGCTGTGCACGCAGCCGTGGCAAGGCCAGCGGGTCCTGCAATTCTGCCAGCGAAAGCGCCCTGAGATAGCTGTTCATCACGTTGACCAGACGCGGAATGATCGCCTCGACCTCGGGCTGGTACTTGGTCTCGACCTCAACCTGCGCATGAAAGCGCAGATGCCGTGTGCCGCTTGTGCTGTCGAGCGAGATGAGAACCGGAGGCAGATCGACAAAAGCGACCTTGACCGCCTTGTAACCCTTTGATGGATTATCCTTGGCATCTGTGGCGGCATGTTCGGGTTTCTTTCCGCCAAGCAGTGGCACCTTCCCCGAACTGGCCAGATAAAATCCCCCCCCCCCGCCAACCACGGTCAGCAAGATCGCCAGCACGAGTCCCATCTTTCCGGACTTCGGTGGCTCTTCGGCATCTTCTGCTGTGGCGTCTGTCATGGGTCGGTTCCCGAATTGTTCGCAACAATCCATACCCGCTCAGGGACTAACCGAATGTTAAGCGCCACCCGCAATAAGTGTGAACGAGCCAGACAGGATGTCGGCAAACGGAGGATAGGGTGCAGCAGATCGGAAGCGTCTGGGCGGGTCTCGACAAACGAAAGCAACTATTGGCGATTGCGGCCATTGTCGCCATGGCCGTCACCATTTTCGGGCTGGTTCGAATCAGCACAACGCCATCCATGGCGTTGCTCTATGCCGATCTCGAAACCGGGGCGGCGGGCGAGGTGGTGCGCGCGCTGGAACAGGAAGGCGTGACTTATGAGGTCAAGGCGGGCGCGATTTACGTGCCCTCCGGCCAGCGCGATCAGTTGCGCCTGACCTTGGCAAGCGAGGGGCTGCCCGCAAATGGCGGGCGCGGGTACGAATTGCTCGATTCGCTCAACGGGTTCGGCACGACGTCGCGCATGTTCGACGCCGCTTATTGGCGCGCGAAAGAGGGCGAGCTGGCCCGCACAATTGTCGCCGGGCCGCATGTCAGCCAGGCGCGCGTACATATCGCAAACAACATGGGCGAGCCGTTCCGACGGGATGCAGAGACAACCGCATCGGTGTTCATCACCTCAGCAAATGGGCAGGTTCAGCCTGGACAAGCGGATGCGATTCGCTACCTCGTGGCCTCGGCGGTTAACGGACTGAATGTCGAGAATGTTGCGGTCATCGATGCGGCTGGCGGGTTGATCGGCGAGGCCGATGCCAACCCACAAACCGACACATCCGATGCCCGTGCCGACCGGCTGCGCGAACGCGTATTGCGGCTGATCGAGGCACGCGTCGGGCGCGGAAATGCGGTGGTCGAGGTCAGTGTGGATACGGTAACCGAACAGGAATCGGTGCGGGAGCGACGTTTCGATCCCAACGGGCGCGTGGCCATCAGTACCGATCTGGAAGAGCGCTCGGACTCCGCGTCGAACCAATCCAATGACGTCACCGTTGCCTCGAACCTGCCGGACGGCGACGCCGCCGGAGAGGATTCGTCGAAATCGCTCGCCAATTCCACGCGCGAGCGGGTGAATTACGAGGTGTCAGAGACCGAGACCGAAATCCTGCGCCTGCCCGGCGCGGTCAAGCGGCTCAGCGTGGCGGTTCTGGTTAACGAAACGACAAGCACCGGCGCGGACGGAGGGCTTGCCGGTGCGCCGCGACCCGCGGAGGAATTGGAAGCGATGCGCGAGCTTGTCGCTTCGGCCGTGGGGTTTGACGCCGAACGCGGTGACGTCATAACGATCAAGTCGATGCAATTGCCCGTCCCGACCCCCGAGGGAACCGAAGCCATTGCCCCATCCTTCCTGCAAAGTCTGGGGTTGCGGACCATGCCGCTGGTCCAGATGGCGTTCCTGTCGCTGGTTCTGCTGGGGCTTGGCGCCTTTGTCATCCGTCCGATTCTGACCAGCTCGGCGGCCTTGCCAGCGCCGCAACTGGCGCTGAACTCTGAACCGGGGGCGTCGATTGCCGCTGACCCGCCCGCACTGACCGGAGAGGTTCAGGCCGCAGATGCCCCGCAGGGATCGGCCCAGGTCGCGCTTGCAGCGACGACGGATGTCTCGGCCCTACCAAATCAGGCCGAGAAGCCGGTCGATCGCCTGCGCGAGCTGGTCGGTGACCGCCAGGATGAATCGGTCGAGATTCTGCGCAGCTGGCTTGAGGAAAGCCGGGGGAACGCCTGATGTCCATCGCGCATCTGCTTGAAGATTTCGACCAGAACCTGTCGCCTGAAGGGACGGTTCAACTCCTGTCTGCGCAACAGCTAGAAGACCAGCGCCGGGCGGCGTTCGAACAGGGATATGCTGCCGGGTTGGACGATGCCGGGGCGGCGCAAACCGCTGAACAGGGTCGTATTTCGGCTGATCTGGCACAGTCGCTGCAGGATCTGGGGTTCACCTATCAGGAGGCGCTGGAGCAGATGGTGGCCTCGCTGGAGCCCATGTTCCAAAGCCTTATGAACACCGTCCTGCCCGAAACCATCGAGCGGAGTTTCGTCCATCGCATCGTCGCACAATTGACCGAGATGGCGCGCGATCAGGCGGGCCAACCGGCGATCGTTACCGTTCCCGCTGGTGCGGCTGAAACACTTACGCCCGCACTGGATGCCGAGTTCTCGTTTCCGGTCGAGATGATCGAAGACGCGTCACTGCCGCAGGGACAGGCCAGCCTGCGCATCGGCAGAGACGAACGCGAATTGGACTGCACCGCCCTACTGGACGCCATTTCCGAGGCGACCGAAGCCTTCCTGCATCATGCCAAGACGGAGACACGACATGGATGATCCGCACGCCACAAAGCCCGATTTCACCGGGCCATTCACCTCGGTCCCGGTCGAGATCACTGTCTCGGTCGGGCGCGCGCGTCCGCTGGTGCGGGATCTGATCGGATTGGGTGAAAACGCCATCCTGACCCTCGACAAACGGGTCGAGGACCCGGTGGAGCTGTTTGTGGGAGACCAGTTGGTCGCACGCGGTCAGCTTGAAGAGTTGGACGGCGATCAGGGCGGGCAATTGGCGGTCAGGCTGATCGAGATCGTCACAGTCCCGGATGGCAAGGAATGAGAGCACGCAACGTCCTGGCGCTGACCCTCCTGTTTGGGACCCTGCTGGCAGGCCCGGCGGCGGCGCAGGAAATCTCGGTCTCGCTGGGCGAGGGCGGGTCGGTCTCTGGGCGCACGATCCAGTTGATTTTGCTGATCACGGTGCTTAGCATCGCGCCGGGGCTGGCGATCATGATCACCTGTTTTCCGTTTCTGGTCACCGTGCTTGCGATCCTTCGGCAGGGCATCGGCTTGCAGCAATCGCCGCCCAATATGCTGATCGTCAGCTTGGCGTTGTTCCTGACCTATTTCGTGATGGAGCCGGTTTTCACCGACGCCTGGCAAAACGCCATCCAGCCACTGATCGACGAACAGATGGAGGTCGAGCCCGCCTTACAGCGCGCGATGGAGCCCTTCAGGGGCTTCATGGCGGCACGGATCGACCCCGAGACGTTTCAGACGCTTGCGGCTCTCAGGCCCGAGGACGTGGCCGAGGCACCAACGCCCGATGCGGCCCTGTCGGTGCTGATCCCGTCTTTCATGCTGTCGGAGATCGCGCGCGCCTTTCAGATCGGATTTCTGGTCTTCATGCCGTTTCTGATCATCGATCTGGTGGTTGCGGCGGTGCTGATGTCGATGGGCATGATGATGGTGCCCCCGGCCTCGGTCGCGCTGCCGTTCAAGCTGGCCTTCTTTGTTGTGGCCGATGGCTGGTCGCTGATTGCCGCCGCACTGGTCCGCAGCTACGCGCCTTAAGGCAAAGGCCGTAATGTGCCGCGTTCGACAACATGGCAATCGAACAGTCGAGCCTCGGGCGGCGGCGTCTCGCCTTCGGCAAGGGTTGCGACCAGATCGATCGAGGCGGCGATGATCTCTGGGAACGGGTTATGAATCGTCGTTAGGTTGATATTGGCCCAGGCGGCCATTTTCATATCGTTCAGACCGAGCAAACCGATATCCTCAGGCACCCGCAATCCCGCCCCCTGCAACGCGGCCAAAGCGCCGATGGACAGAACGTCGTCACCGCAAAAATAAGCCTGCGCCAGTTGTCCCGTCAGCAGGTCCCTCATGCCGTCCAGACCGGCATCAAACGAGTAGTTTTCGGCAAAGCTGGAGGTGACGGAAATGCCGGACTGCGCGGCGATCTCTTGCAGGAAGCCCTTTTCGCGGTCGATGGTGGATGTTGCATCTGCCGGACCGCCAAGAAACCCCAGCTCGGTATATCCCCGCGCAATCAGCGTTTGCGCAGCAAGCCGCCCGGCAGCGATATTATCGATCCCCAGTATGTCCACATTCGGCGTTCTGGTGTGACGGCCAAAGGAATGCACCACCGGCAGACCAGCCTCGCGAAAGGCGGTGGCAAAGCCGGGCGGCAAAGTGGACGAGGCGACGATCACGCCATCGACCGAATATTGGCGCAGCATGCGGACCGAGGTTTCGGGGTCGGTTTCATCGGTCAGATTGACCAGCAAAGGGCGCAAACCCCGGTCCTGCAGGCCACGCGTGAACAGGTCGAAAACCTCAAGAAAGATCGGGTTGTGAAAGTTGTTCGAGACCAGACCGATCATCTTGGTCCGGCCGGTGGTCAGCGATGAGGCCAGCGCATTGGGGCTAAAGCCCAGATCGGACGCGGCCTTCATCACCTTGTTGCGGGTTTTGGCAGACACCGATGCGCCCTCGGTAAAGGTACGCGACACGGCCGAGCGTGACACGCCCGCAAGTTCCGCGACATCTTTCAGCGTAACGGCCATACGCCCTAATCTTCCGGTTTTTTGCCATAGTCAATAGAGGCAAACCGCCAGGCACAAATGGCCGCGAACCCAAGAAAGACCCCAGCCCAAAAGAGAGCGCCCGTGCTCAATTCAAACAAACCCCATCCTGCTGCCACGGCAACCACAGCAACGCGGATCCAGAGCGGTTCAAAGAAAGGGTCCTGAAAATCGACGAGCTTTCTCATGCCACTCCTTCATATTCCGGCCCGGTCTTGGCGCCGGTAATGTAGCTGACCACATCTTCGCCGGTGAAGCTTTCGTTCTTGATGTCAAGATTGGCGCAGATACGGCCCCGACGAAACACGATGATGCGGTCCACCAGATCAAAGACCTGCCGCATGTTGTGGCTGACTAGGATCAACGGCTCACCCGCCTTCTTGAGGGTGCGAACGATGTTCTCAACCTGCGCCGTTTCCTGAACGCCCAGCGCGGCAGTCGGCTCGTCCATAATTGTCAGCTTGGAATGAAAACTGGCCGTGCGTGCGATCGCCACGCATTGGCGCTGACCACCCGACATGTTCTGGATGGTGTTGCGGATGTTGGGGATCTTGACGCCGGTCTTTTCTAGTGCGGCCATCGTATCGGCGCGCATCGCCTTGTAATCCAGCCGCCGGAACGGGCCCAACCAGTTCCACATGGTCTTTTCGCGACCCAGGAACAGATTGTCGGGCACGTCCAGATGATCGGCCAAGGCCAGCGTCTGGAACACGGTTTCGATACCGGCCTCGCGCGCCTCAAGCGGGCCTTTGAAATCGACCTCGTGACCGTCAAAGATGACCGTGCCGCGCGTGCGCTGTTCGACCCCGGTGATCTGGCGGACAAATGTGGATTTGCCCGCCCCGTTATCGCCCATGATCGCCACATGTTCCCCCTTCTTAAGGATGAAATTGGCGTCTTCCAGGGCGTGCACACCGCCGTAATGCTTGGTCAGGCCGCGCGTTTCAAGGATGATGTCACCCATGTCGTGGAGCTTTACTTCACTCATCAGTTCCTCCTCCCTAAGCCTTGGCCGCGGCGCTTTTCTGGCGCCATTGATCAAGAACCACGGCGCTGATGATGATCGCTCCCATGGCCATGAGCTGATAGAACGCATCGAGCTTGATATAGGTGAAACCGGACTGGATCACGCCGAACACCATGGCGCCCAGAACAGTACCTATGATCGAGCCGCGCCCGCCGGTCAGACTGACCCCACCGATCACCGCCATGGCAATCGCGAACAGCTCATAGAACTGGCCCATGCCGGTCTGCGCGGTCAGGTTCTTGGAACTGAGGATGATCGCGGCAAAGGCGGCGAGCATACTGGCGATCATGTAAACCATGACCTTGTGGCGGCGCACGTTGATGCCCGACATCCGTGCCGCTGCCTCGTTAGAGCCTATTGCGTAGGTGTGTTTGCCGTAGACCGTGAATTTCAGCACGAAGTGGAACAGAAACGCCAGCAGCAGGAACCACACCACCGGCATCATCCCTGACCCCAGCCAGGCATAGCTTTCGGTAGGGAAGGACACGGGCTGACCGCGGGTCCACCACTGGGCGATGCCCCGGCAGATCAGGAACATGCCCAGCGTCGCAATGAAGGGCGGAATGCCGGTGAATGCAATGAGTGAGCCGTTTATGGCCCCTATGAACGCCCCGAAACATAAACCGACTATTACGGGTATGAGCACAGGTAGATCAAAAGCCCAGGCCCCGAACACCGCCTTTGGGTTCAACTGCCCGTTTACCAATTCGGTCTGGGCAAAGGACATCACGATCATCGCTGTCGCGCCCACAAGCGGCCCCGATGACAAGTCGATCCCGCCCGAGATGATCACCTGCGTGACCCCCAGCGCGATAATCCCGATGATCGCCACCTGCAGGATAATGATCTTGATCCGGGCGATATTCAGGATGGTTCCGTCGCGGTTGGTGTTGAAGTCAAACAACATGCTTTGACCGCGCATATACGGAAGCAACTGACCGAGCGCTTCGAAGATGAGGATGATTATGATCAGGGCGAAAAAGATATTCACCTCGCCTGGCCAGGACCGTTTGGACTTGTCGTATTTTAGCCCGCCGATACCGTGGGATTCTTCAGCCATCAGGTGTCCCTCGATTGAATAGGTGATGTCGCGAATAGGTCTTATTAGTGCAGAGCGGTACAGTGCCGCTCTGCCCGTTCTTGGTCTGTCGGATCAGTTCCGCGACAGGAAATCGGCGACGTTGTCGGGCGTCACCAGCTTGAACGGAATGTAGACTTTCTGATCCAGATCTTCGCCACGGGCCAGCGCCAATGCGGCATCAACCGAGCCTGCGCCCTGACCATGGGCGTCCTGAAATACGGTTACGTCCAGATCGCCAGCCTGCATCGCAACCAAAGCATCCTGTGTGGCGTCCACACCACCGACCTGGACAGTGGCCATGTCGATGCCTGAGGCTTTCATGGCCTGGATCGCACCAATTGCCATCTCGTCATTGTTGGCGATGACAAAGTCGAAATCCTCGCCCGAGGACAGCCAGTTGGTCATGAGGTCCTGCGCCTTGTCGCGCGACCATTCGGCAGTCTGCTCGTCGATGATTTCCATGAAGTTGCACATGTCCATGCCGACCACGTCATGCACATCCTTGGTCCGCTGAACGGCAGCCTGGTTGGAGAGTTGGCCCATCAGAACATACCCTTTGGCACCGCCGGCTTTGCCCTCTGCCCGCAGGTTGCGGCAGATCTGAAAGCTCTCTAGCGTACCGGATTCGATCTCGTTCGACGCCACGAAAGCCTGATTTTCGGGCAGGGTGTCGACATTTGCAGGCTCGCGGTTGACATAGACCAGCGGCACACCTGCAGAGGCAGCGGCATCGGTCATCGCCTGGGTTGCGGATGTATCGACGGCGTTCACGATGATCGCATCAACGCCCGAAGCGATAAAGTTGTTGATCTGATCCAACTGCTTGGCCACATCATCGGTGGCATCTTCGACCTGCAAATCTACACCATCCAGCGATGCTGCGTGTTCGGTCATGCCGTTGCGCATGACGGTCAGGAAGTTGTCGTCGAACCGCGCGATACTGGCCCCGATGGTTTCGGCCATTGCGGATGTGCCCATCAGTGCGGCGAGGCCGCTGGCGAGTAGTAGTTTCTTCATAGGTTCCTCCCTTGGATCGTGCCCGGCGCACGTTGCCTTGATACCGGGACCTCGTTTCGAGGCCGATTGACCATCACGCCCATCAGGCGGCTCTCCGGGCCAGATGTGATGTGATGAATTCCTGTGACCGCGCCAGCGCTTCGGCGGGTTGGGTCATGTTGTGAATCTCGGGCGCGAAGGCCTCGAACGAAACGGGCCCCTCATAGCCTGCCATCTGCAAGGCGCGTAACTGGGGCAGGTTGCCCAGACGGTCATCCGCATCCACGAGCACGCGATGCGCGTCGATCATCTGTTCCGATGTTGGGGCCAGGTCGGTGATGCCAGAGATATGTACCAGCGCTGTCGCCTGGGCTTGGAAGGTGTCCTCGCCAGCCAGATGATGATGGAACGTGTCATGCACGATTCCGAAACAGGCGGGTCGGTTCATGTCGTCCAATACGGCCACGACATCCCTCTTGAGACGCAAGGTGCTGTGGGCAAAGCCCAGCGGTTCGATCAGCCCGGTCAGACCGTGATCTTCAAGCGGGGCCTGCAGCACCTCTAGGGCCGCGCGCAGGGCCAGACGCTGCCTGTCGCGTCCACTTGGCCCCGTCGCCAGCTGTGGGATCAGCGCAACCCCTTCGGCACCGCAAGCAGCAGCCATCTGCATCAGATCAAGCGCGGGGGGCAGTTTGTCCGATGGGGCGTCGTTGAACGCTTTGACCTCTGCCAGCGCCAGAATGCGCAGCCCGGCCTCGCGCGCGGCGGCCCCGATATCTTTGGGGTCTTCGCCGTCAAACAGCGGGCCGTTCAGATCGTTGCGGAACTCGACACCGGTGCAGCCCAGAGCGCTTGCCATACCCAGCAGGTCCCTCGCAGGTACGCGCGGTACTGTCATATGGTTCAGGCCAAACGATATCATTTCAGAGCGGCTCCTCCCACGAGCATCATTTACTGTAACGGCAATTTCCATTTTTGCAACCGGTTGCATAAATTTCCTGAGCTTGGAAAATACCGACGCAGATATGGTGTCTCAGCAGGGAGTGAGCGCAAGATATGTAGAATAAGGCCTACGTCGCAGGGGCCGCCAGAAGCCCCGGTCAGTCTTTGTCTGTCAGGCAGATGTGCGATCAGGTCTCAACAAGCCACCAGCGCTCGGCGATGCGCAGATCACCCAGCGAGGTTGTTTGACCGATCCGAGCCGGGGTGCCGACCTGCGGCGCAAAGGCGATCTGCATGTCATCGGCAGAGGGGTGGCAGCGATAGTCGCCGCGCGCCCTGATCGTTTCTGCCTGCGGCAGCACGGTCACGCCGACAAACCCGTCGCAAAGCGCCTCGGCGCGCACAGCTGGGTCGGGAATCACGATGATCTCGACCGCGTCAGCCCAACCCGCATGGCCTTGGCGGTGATGATCCGTTACGCGAACGGTCCGGAACTGGCGATCTTCACGCGCGGCAGTCACGCGATAGCAGCCGGTTCCGATCGCGTCGGCAAGCGTCGCCCCAAACTGCCCGTTTGGCGCGATCAGGAAGTGATCCTCGGCCAGCAATAGTGGCAGGTCCGGCATCGGCTCTGCCACCTCCAGCCGCAGGCGTCCGGGCAAGATTTCGTGCGCCGAGTCCAGATGTGGCAGCCGCGCCAGCGAGGCGATCACATCCGCGGCTTGCAACGGGCTGCCATCATGAAAACGGACACCCTCACGCAGATCGAAGTGCCAGACACGCGCATCGGCATCGCTTTCCCAGGCGCTTGCCAACTCGCCGCGCAAGGCACGGTCAGGGCCGATCTCGGTCAGTGTTTCAAAAACTGCGCGCCGGGCGATCAGGCCCAGCGCATCGCCCTCGCGCGGAACCGCAAGGCGCAGGGTGCCCCCTGCGCGCGGTCCGGCCTGTGCCGACAACCCGGTTGCCGCAAGCAAGGCGGCGGCGGCACCAGAGGCAAAAAGGGCACGACGGTCGAGCCGGGTCATGTTCCCTGCTCCGCGATACGGTCCATGATACGCACCAACTCGGCGCTGATGCCAGGCTCTGACAGGGCGTGACCGGCATTGCGCACCATCTTGAGCTGACAATTGGGCCAGCGCTCGCTCAGTTTCCAGGCCGAGGTGGGCGGGCAGATCATGTCATAGCGCCCCTGCACGATATGTCCGGGAATATGCGCGATCCGGTCCATATTGGCGAGAATCTGCCCGTCAAATTCCAGGAAGCCATCGTTCATGAAATAGTGGTTCTCCAACCGGGCAAAGGCGCGGGCATAATCACCGGGGCTTTCCCCTGTCGACCCGTTGGAATGAATAGAGGCTAGCGCATTCTCCCAGGCCGACCAGGCACGGCCATAGCGGGTCTCTTCCTGCAGATTGCCGGAAAACAGGCGGCGGTGATAGGCGGCGATCATGTCGTCGCGCTCATCCTCTGGAATGAGAGCAGAGAAACGCGCCCAGGGTTCGGGCCAGAACTTGCCCGCGCCGCCGCCATAGAACCAGTCCAACTCGGCCCGCGTCATCAGGAACACGCCGCGCAGGATCAGATGCGCGACCCGGTCGGGATGCGCCTGCGCATAGACCAGGGCCAGCGTTGCGCCCCAACTGCCGCCAAATACGGCCCAGCTATCGATCTCCAGCTGTCGGCGAATCACCTCGATATCCGACACCAGATGTGTGGTTGTATTCTCTTGAACCGAGGCATGCGGGCGCGAGCGACCGCAGCCGCGCTGGTCAAAAAGAATCACCCGGTACACGTCCGGATCGAAATAGCGCCGCATCGCCGGACTGCACCCGCCACCCGGCCCGCCATGCAGAACCACGACAGGCCTGCCATCGGGATTTCCGCATTGTTCCACATAGATACGGTGTCCCTGGCCCACATCGATCATGCGCTGATCGAACGGATCGATCGGCGGATAAAGATACTGAACTGCGCGCTTTTGGTCGGGATACTTGTCCATTACCGCCCTATATAGTGCTCAAGCGGTAAAAGAGCATACGGAGACGGGAATGCAAGTCTATCAATCCACCGTTGACCCGGCAGAAATTGCCAAATTCGAGGCAATGGCAGCGGAATGGTGGGACCCGGCGGGGAAATTCAAGCCTCTGCACATGCTCAACCCGTGCCGGCTGGACTATATCACCGGGCAGATCGCGGCCGAGTTTGAGCGTGATTTGACCGCGCCGGCCCCTTTTGTCGGGCTGCGCCTGCTCGATATCGGGTGCGGCGGCGGGCTTCTCAGCGAACCGATGGCGCGGCTGGGGGCGGATGTTGTCGGCGCGGACGCCGCCGAACGGAACATCCCCGTCGCACAGGTCCATGCCGAGCAATCCGGGCTGGAGATCGATTACCGCCACACCACCGCCGAAGCGCTCGCGGAGGCCGGAGAGCAGTTCGACGTGGTCCTCAACATGGAGGTTGTCGAACATGTCGCCGACCCGCTGAGCTATCTTACCGCGACGCAGCAGTTGTTGCGGCCCGGTGGGCTGCAGGTCTGTTCAACCCTCAACCGCAACCCGAAATCCTACGCAATGGCGATTTTCGGGGCCGAGGTGGTCATGCGCTGGCTGCCGCGCGGCACGCATGAGTGGTCAAAGTTCATCACCCCAGATGAACTCTTTGACCTGCTGCGTGAGGCGGGGCTGGAACCGGTGGACCGCAAGGGGTTCGTGTTCAACCCGCTGCTCTGGTCCTGGTCGATCTCGGCACGCGATCTGAGCGTCAACTACGTGACCGCCAGCGTGAAACCCGTCTGAGGCTACTCGTTTTCCAGTTTCAGCCGCAGATCGCGCAACACGGGCAGCACGTTGCGCACCCGTTCAATACCCAAATCGTCGACAAACGCGTTGATGAGCGGCGTAATGGATGAGATCGCCTGATCCCGCGCCCGCCGCCCGGCGGGGCTGATCGCGATCATCTTGCGCCGCGCATCGTCCCAATCGGGACGGATATGCACATAGCCCGCCCATTCTAGCTTGGCTAATGTATTGGTCATGGCCCCGCGGGTGACGTGGAACGTTCCGGCCAGTTGCGCAGGTGTTCGCTCATCCCCCACAAAAACCAGGTGGTTGAGCACCGAGAAATGCGAGATCTCCATCCCTTTGGGCAACACCCGGCTCAGCCGGTTGCGCAGCAACTGGTCCGAGGTGAGGATTTCGCTAAATAGCGAAGCCGCAAGGGAATTGGTATCGTCGTTCATTTCGGATCTGGGTTAAGGGCCATCGAAATGGCGCATATGGGAGAGCGAAGGCACTTTTCGGCGCGCCTCTGTCACAGAACTAACATCCAGATCGAAAATGTGAATGCCCGGATCGGTCCCTGCGTCGATCAGCACCTCTCCCCAGGGTGAAATCGCCAGACTATGGCCATGGGTTGTGCGTTGTCTGCCCCGGCTGGTCGGATGTGTCCCGGTTTGGGCGGGTGCCAAAACGTAGCACCCGGTTTCGATTGCACGCGCCCGCAGCAGCGATTGCCAATGCGCCGCACCGGTGACCGGCGAAAACGCCGCCGGAACCGTCAAGACCTGCGCGCCTGCCTGCGCCAGCGCGGCGTAGAGATGGGGAAAGCGAAGATCGTAGCAGATGCTCAGGCCCAGCTTGCCGAAGGGCATCTCGGCCACCACCGCGCGCGTGCCGGGCCGGTAATTCGCCGATTCGCGGTACATTTCGGTCTCGGACACCTGCACGTCGAACATGTGAATCTTGTCATAGCGTGCCACGACCGCCCCGTCAGGGTCGATCAGGAACGACCGGTTGGCAAAGCGGCCATCCGTGTCTTGGGTCTTAAGCGCGAGCGAACCGATCAGCAGCCAGATCTTTAGCGCGGCGGCCTGCTCGCGCAGGGCGGCAAGCGTCGGGTCATCCTCTTCATGGTGCAGGACGGCGCGCTGGTGAGTCGTGCTGGTTGACAGGCAGTTGGTGACCTCGGGCGTCAGCACAAACGAGGCCCCCTGACCTGCTGCATCACCAAACAGACCGCGAACCATTTCGAGATTCGCGGCAGGATCGTCCGAAGACGTGATCTGCAGCAGGGCGGTGCGCATCAGGCGGTGAGAAGGCTGTCGAGCTTACCCGCACGGTCAAGCGCGTGAAGATCGTCACAGCCGCCAACATGTGCGCCACCGATAAAGATCTGCGGCACCGTGCGGCTGCCGCGGGCACGCTCGATCATCTCGGGTTTGCGCTTTGGGTTTCGCAGCACATCGATCTCGTCAAAGCTGACACCTTTCTGTGTCAGCAGGCGTTTGGCAGCGTGGCAGAACCCGCAGAGCGGAGAAGTGTAGATTTCAACCGGTTTCATGTCTTGTTCCCTTGAGTCGCGGCAATCTACGGGCAACTAGGCATCCTTGGCAACGCGCGCCAGAGTGAGCACGAAAATATGATTTGCCCCCGCGTTCAGGCAGGCTTCAGCGCAGGCCGTCAGGGTTGCGCCCGAAGTCATCACATCATCCACCAACACCACGTCGTGCCCTACAAGGCCCGCTGCATGGCGCGGATTCACGCGGATGGCATCTGTCAGCAGCGCTGTGCGTTGGTCACGTGTCTTGCCGTCCAGCTTTGGGGTGGAGCGGGTGCGCAGCAGCATATCCGGGCAGGTGGGCAGGTTATTCAGAGCTGCCAGATGCGTGGCCAGCAGTGCGGATTGATTATAGCGGCGCCTGAGCAGGCGCGACCAGTGCAGCGGCACCGGGACAAGCAGGCGATCCGGTTGCAGTATCCGCCCACCCGCCTGCGTCATCCACCGTGCTGCGGGCCGGGCCAGATCGGGCCGGTCGCCATGTTTCAGCGCCAGGATCATCTTGCGCGACCGGCCCGTATAGGTCAGCGCCGCACGCCCGTCTTGCCAAGGGCGCGGGGTCTGCATGCAATCGTCGCATTCGATGCGGTGGCCGTCCACCTCGCCGGGCAGTGGCAGCCCGCAGCTTTCGCAGATCGTGCCGGTGATCAGTGGCGTGTCGCGCCAGCATGAGCCGCAAAGCCCGAAATCGCTGGTCACCAGCTCTCCGCAACTGACGCAGCGGGGGGGATAGATCATCTCTAGCGCGGTTTGAATTCCTGCCCACATGAGTTATCTGCGCGCCATGAGATTGCCACCTTCTGATACACCGGCCCTGTTCGACCGACCCGCCCTGCTTCAGCGCCGTCGTCGGGTGCAAGCAGATGCGCTGTTCCTGCACGAGGCCGCCCTGGCCGAGGTGCAGGATCGCCTGTCGCTGGTTAAGAGAGTGTTTACGGATATCGCAATCGTGACGCCTTTCCCCACGATCTGGCGCGCGCAGTTCCCCAACGCGCGGATCGTCGAGGATGGCGAGGTTCTGGACCTGCCCGGTTCGGAACATGATCTGGTGATCCATGCCATGGCCCTGCATCAGGCCAATGATCCGGTGGGCCAGATCATCCAGTGCCGCCGTGCGCTCCGGCCCGATGGGCTGTTTCTGTGCGTCAGCTTGGGCGGGCAGACCCTGCACGAGTTGCGCGCTGTTCTGGCTCAGGCCGAGATCGAGGCCCGTGGCGGCCTCAGCCCGCGTATCGCGCCCATGGCCGAGATTCGCGACCTCGGTGCGCTGCTGCAGCGTGCCGGGCTGGCCCTGCCGGTGGCCGATAGCTTCACCCTGACCGCAGCCTATCGCGATCTACGCCACCTGATGCAGGACCTGCGCGCCATGGGCGAAACCAATATCTTGACCGCCCGCGACCGCCATTTCACCCGGCGTGCGCTGTTTGAGCAGGCCAACAGGCTCTATGCCGACCATGTTGCCCAACCCGACCAAAGGCTGCCCGCCACGTTCGAGATCCTGTGCCTGACCGGCTGGGCACCCGATGACAGCCAGCCGAAACCGCTGCGCCCGGGCTCTGCCACCATGCGACTCGCGGCAGCGCTGGGCACGGGTGAGACAAAACTGCCCGATTGACGCCAGCAACATTCCATTTATCTGCAAAGACAACACTCAAAAGCCAGGACACCCAGATGCTAGACGCCACCCAGCCCGCTGCCCGCCCGCAACACGCCCCGGCAGATCACCCGCCGATCCGCATGGGCAAGGTGGGCATTCTGCTGGCCAACCTGGGCACACCCGACAACTATACCTACTGGCCGATGCGGCGATACCTGAACGAGTTCCTCTCGGATCAGCGGGTGATCGATTATCCGGCGTGGAAATGGCAACCGCTGTTGCAATTGATCATCCTGACGAAACGGCCTTTCACCTCGGGCGCAGCGTATAAGTCGATCTGGAACCATGACCGCGGCGAAAGCCCGCTGATGACGATCACCGAGGACCAGACCACAAAGATGTCCGAGGCGCTGCACGCGCGTTACGGCGACAGGGTGATGGTTGATTTCTGTATGCGCTACGGCAATCCGTCGACCAAATCGAAGGTCCGCGCGATGGTCGAGGCCGGATGCGACCGCATCCTGTTCTTCCCGCTTTATCCGCACTATGCCGGAGCCACTTCGGCCACTGCAAACGATCAGTTCTTTCGGGCACTGATGGAAGAGGCCTGGCAACCCTCAAGCCGGACGGTGCCCGCCTATTACGACGAACCCGCCTATATCGACGCGCTCGCGCAATCGATCGAGACGACCTATGCCAAGCTCGATGACCGGCCCGACATACTTGTGTGTTCGTATCACGGCATGCCCGAGCGCTATCTGCAGCAGGGCGACCCATATCATTGCCAATGCGTGAAAACCACGCGCCTGCTGAAAGAGCGTCTGGGCTGGGCCGATACCGATATCGTCTCGACCTTCCAGTCGCGCTTCGGGCCTGAAGAGTGGCTGAAACCCTATACCGTGGATCACGTGGCTGATCTGGCGCGGCAAGGCAAGAAGAAGATCGCCGTTTGCGCGCCCGCCTTCTCGGCCGATTGCATCGAGACGCTGGAAGAGATCAACGAAGAGATCAAGGAGAGCTTCGAAGAGGCCGGTGGCGAGGCCTTCACCTATATTCCCTGCCTCAATGATGACACGGCGCATATCGCGGCGTTGTCCAAAGTGATCGAGGACAATCTGAAGGGCTGGCTGGACTGATCCAGCGAAAGAAAAAAGGCGGGGCTCATGCCACCGCCTTTTTCCAGATCTTGTATCGTCAGCTTAGCTGGCTGCGACAGCCGCGCCCGCGATGACCAGCAGGATCAGCGGCAGCCAGATGCCACCCGACGAACCTTGGGTCTCTTCAACGATGACCGGCGGCTCAACAACGGGCTCTTCCAGGTTACCGGCGAATGCGGTCGAAGCTGCAGCAGTCAGGGCAGCGGCGAGAACGAGTTTCTTCATATTAACCTCCAGGATGCGTGCGATTCGGAATTCCCAGACCGCACTCTCAAGACTTACCTCGTGAGGTTTTCTAAGCAACTATAAGCTGGGATTGCAAATGGTTGTTGCCCATTCTCCACCTTTGAACCGTCAAATGTCGTCAAATTAGCAACACTTGCGTGCCCACATTCGTCATCGAGAAAAGCTCGGCGATGTGCTCGTTATAGAGCCCGATACAGCCATTGGATGACCGGCGGCCGATCTTGCGCGTGTCATGGGTACCGTGGATACGATAGTATTTCCAGCTCAGATAAAGCGCGTGGGTCCCCAGCGGATTATCCGGACCCGCTGGAATGAAATCGGGCCATTCCGGGTTGCGCCTCTTCATCGACGGGGTCGGTGCCCAGGTGGGGCCTTCGACCTTGCGGATCACGCTTGTGCGTCCGCGCCGGGTCATGTCTTCGGTCAGTGGAACAGAAGACGGGTAGAGCTTGTAAACAGACTGATCTTCGGACCAGTAATGCAGCGCGCGCGACTGCGTATCCACGAGAATCGCACCGTTTCTGGTGTTCGAGAAATAGGGCTGCCAGCTAAGCGCGCGAAAGCTCGAGATGTTGCGATCGACGGGTGGTTCCTCTTCTGGCGCGGGCCGCAGGGGATCGCCCGGAATGTATTGAGCCAGCGCAGGCGTTGCCAGCATCGACGCCGCTCCGACGAGAAAACCGCGCCGAGTTTGGGGGGGAATGCATTTCCGCTTCATAGCTTTGGACCTCAATTCAGAACAAAAGAACCTGTCCGGCATGATATTGCCGGAAAGCCTCAGTCGCAAATCAAACCGCATCTCTTGGGCGCTGTGTTGCACACGCGCATTTGCACCTGAGCGCGGCTCGCTGTATCTGCCGGTAAAGAAACGGCTCAAGGTGACAGGATGTTGCGTCTAGTTTTGCTTGTCGGGATGCTGATGGGGGCTCTTGCCGCCTGCACGCCCTCATATGAGAACAACGGCTCTGGCGTGTACCGAATCAGGGGCGATGGATCGAAGGTCCAGTTCCGGATGCTTGATTCGGTCAATTCCCTGCGCTCGGCTGCAGGGCTGCCGACGGTGCAGTTGAATTCACAGCTTAACGCGGCGGCTGCGACGCATGCGCGTGACATGTCGGTGCAGAACCGGCCCTGGCATTTTGGCTCTGACGGGTCGTCGCCGCTGGATCGCGCGCAGCGGGCGGGATATTTTGGCCAGTTCCTGGGTGAGGCAATCTCGGAATCCTACGAGACCGAGCTGGAAACCCTTTCGGCCTGGATGGAACAGCCTGGCACCCGGTCGGTCATCATGGACCCGCAGGCCCGCAACATGGGCTTTTCGTGGTTTCAGGAAAGCAGCGGCAAGATCTGGTGGACGCTGGAGATGGGCAGCTGACCCTGCCGGGATGCTCGTAGTCATCGCATGCGTTGCATGAGATATCCGCCGCCGCGATCCCTCGCGGCGACGGTTTTCAGTGGATCAGCTCTTGCCTTTCCAAGGCACCAATATGCGCTCGGCCCATCGCATCAGCATGTCGATACCAAATCCGATGATACCGATCAGGATAATACCGAGGATCACGATATCGGTATTCTGGAACCGCGACGCGACCATGATCATCATGCCGGCACCTTGTTCCGCGGCAACCAGTTCCGCAGCAACAACCGTGCCCCAACAGACGCCCATCGCCACTCGCGCGCCGGTAAATATCTCGGGCAGAGAGTTGGGGATGATCACATAGCGCATGATCTGCCACTTGCTTGCGCCAAGTGAATAGGCGGCATGCACCTTCGAGATATTCACACCCGACACGCCGGATCGCGCCGCGATGGCCATGATCCACAAAGCCGCAAGGAACAGCAGGATGATCTTGCCTCCCTCACCGATGCCAAACCAGATGATCACCAGCGGGATCAGGGCCAGCGGCGGCACCGGGCGCATGAATTCCACGATGGGATCAAACCAGCCGCGGAACCAATCACTCAGGCCCATCGCATACCCCAACGGTATCCCGACAAGTGCACCCAAAAGAAAACCGGCGATAACGCGGAACAGTGAATAGCCCAGATGTTCCCATAGGGTGAAGTTTCGGAACCCCTCGCTCAGAACGGTCACGGTCCTCTTCCAGACCTCTTCCGGAGGAGGCAGATATAGCGGTTCCATCTGCCAGCCACGGCTGGGCGCAATATTCGGCGTGCCCTTGTCGGATAATGTGACAGACCCGTTTTCGATCTGGACGGTCTCACCGCGCTGGATCGGCTGGCCGTTGATTGCGATTACTTCCGCGCCATCAGCCTTGCTGACATCGTCGTTATTGTCGACGCGGAGCAAACCCGTTCTCCATTGCGCGATTGCAATCGAGTCGTTCTTGGCAAGCCCTTCACCTGGATCGACCTCAGGCGGGTCCACCTTTTCGTCGCGGGGATAGACGACGACCGTAACGGTCGCATCATCTGTTTCCCCGTTTGCCTCTACCGTATAGGTGAACTCCGTCGTGCCTACGAACGGGGCCGGTGCATGGAGGAACCTGGGTAACAGGGCCGAGCCCGTGAACATTCCCCAGATAAAGAAGATGGTGATGATCGAGATGATACCGGCCACCCGGTTCGGTCGAACCGCGCTTTCATCGCCGAATGTCACCGTCTTAAGCGACGTGTAATCCCGAATCGTTGCGTGATGAACAACCTTTGTCACGATGAAGTACGACGCAGCGAAGATCCCGAGATAAATGAAGAGAACAAAAAATCCGGTCATGCGGCGTCCTCCGTGCGTCCCATGATTTCTTCTTCCATGTCCCAGATCATCGAGAGAATTTCCTCACGCTTGGGGGCAAAATCGGGATGTTTCTTTACTTCGCGCAGATCGGCCCCGACCCCCAGTTCAGCAAAGGGAAGCCTGTATTCTTTGTGAATACGACCCGGACGTGGCGCCATGACGATTAACCGCTCGCCCAGCAAGAGCGCTTCTTCCACCGAATGGGTGATCAGGATGATTGTCTTCCCGGTCTCTTTCCAAAGCTTCAGCACGAGGCTTTGCATTTTCTCGCGGGTCAGCGCGTCGAGCGCGCCCAAGGGCTCATCCATGAGGATGACATCGGGGTCGTTGGCCAGGCACCGCGCCAGCGCCACACGCTGCTGCATACCGCCAGACAATTCGTAAACCGCCTTTTCCTTGAAGTCCTGCAAGCCGACAACGTCCAGAAGGTGGTCAACGATTTCGGCTTTTTCACCTTCCGGCATCCCCTTCATCTTTGGGCCAAAGCCGACATTTTCACGCACTGACATCCATTCGAACAATGCGCCTTTCTGGAACACCATGCCACGCTCGGCATCCGGGCCGGTGATTTCGTGGCCGTTGAGTATGAGCTTTCCACTTGTCGGTGCCAGAAACCCGGCAACGATGTTCAGCAAGGTTGTCTTGCCGCATCCCGAAGGTCCGAGAACACTCAGCAACTCGCCTTCTTTCAACTCCATGGACACGTTTTCGAGGGCTTGAACGGCACTGCCATTGGGAAGCTCAAAGCGCATGGATAGGTCTTGTATCGATAGTCCGGTCATCCGTCCTCACCTGTCGATTGCCAAATTGAAATGCCGGGGAACTCGCGCTGTTCTCCCGGCGTCTCAGTATTGCCTGGCGCAAAGCAGTCTTCGCGCCAGGCAACCAGGTGTTATGAACCGGACGCTGCGCTGAGCGGACCCGTGTTGACTGCGTCCTCATAGCTGTCGAGCGCAGAGTCGATCGATCCGGCTTCCACAAAGACATCTGCGACGCCTTTCATGAATGCCGCAGCGTTTCCGCCAAGCCATGTCTCAGAAAGCTGGTCCTCAACAGACGGGAATTTCATGGTCGAAATCGCACCTTTTGCGGCTTCGATGTCCATGCCCGACTCTTTTGCAATCACAGCCAGCATTTCGTCGCTCTGGTTGGCATTCCATTCCGCATTTGCATCAGCGGTTACTTTCAGGAACGTCGCGACCACATCGCCATTTTCGGCAATGTAGGACGCGGGCGAGGAGGTCACGTCAAACACCAGAATGCCGAGTTCTTCCTTTTCGCCGCCAGTCAACAGCACGTTGCCGTGTTCGCGCATGCTGCTCAGGCCGCCGCCATAGCCACAAGCAAAGTCGACCGCTTTCTGACCAAGCGCATTGGCGCCTTCCGGTGGGGGCATGTCAACGATCTGAAGGCTGTCGAGCGGAATGCCAAAATGGTCCATCTGACGCAAGAAGCCGTAATGCGCCGCAGTGCCCAGCGGAACAGCCACTTTCTTGCCGGCCAGTTCACCAGCGGTATCTTTGTCGACTTCCAGATCGGCATGCACCACACAGTTGTCATTGTCCGAATAGCTGACGGCCACATCCACGACCTGAATGTCCTGCCCGCCTGACGAAGCGACCACGAAGGGCGGAACGCCTTGTGACACCGCGATTTGCACATCTCCCGAGGCCATGGCTGCGCTCATCGCTGTGCCAGTCTCAAAGGAGACCCAGTTGACCTTCTTTCCAAGTGCCTCGTCATAAGCGCCCGAAGCCTTGGCCGCCAGGAATGGCATCGGCCATTCCAGGAAGTAGGCCACCGTGATCTCTTCCTGTGCCACCGCCGACTGACCCGCAATAGCGAGCATCCCGGATGCAGCCAATGTTGCTAGTGTCTTCTTCATCTTGTCCTCCTGTTGGGCAATTTCGTAAGGTGTGCCGCACCATTATTATGACCCACGCAAGCGGCTTTGTCTTTTGGTCCACAGCGCGTGGTTCGAATGTAAGTGGGCCCCCATCTATCGTTATGCAGAACTTGCGTTCTGAAATAAAAGAGTATTCAGTGACTCTGCGAAACGTCAACTTTTTTCTCGAAAGACCCCGCTTTGTTGGGGCCGAACTGGTCAATTTTTAACCTTCAGCGACCACCGGTTCCACATTGCCCGAGATAGAAAGGAGCCATGGATGGGCAGATCCGCTGAAAGTTCGATCGTCACCAAATGTGCCATCATCATGGACGTACTCACCCATGCCCGGCAACCGATGGCGTTTTCCGAGGTCGTAGCGGACACCCAATTTGTCAAAAGTTCCTGCCACCGGATTCTGGCGGTCCTGCAAGGCGAAGGTCTTGTCGAGTATGACCCGGAAAGCAGAACCTACAAGACCGGATCCCGGTTTCATCAATGGGCGCACGCGGCCTGGAACCGGTCGGATCTGCAACAGGCGGCGGCGGACCCGATGACCCGGCTGAGCGAAGAAACCAGGATGAACGCGGCGCTGGTGGTGCTCGATCAGGATGCGATCCTGTATCTCAGAACAGTGAATTTCGACGCCGTCCGCTATGCCCCCCGCGCCGGAGACCGCGCGCCGCTGCACTGCACTGCGGCGGGCAAGATGTTTCTGTCGCAGATGTCGGACAGGCGCTTGCAGACCTATCTCGATTCGGCATCCTTTGAAAAATACACTGAGTTTACGCATACCTCCTCTGATGCGCTTTTAGCCGAGTTGCCGCGCATTCAAGAGGCCGGATATGCCACCGCGATTCGCGAAGAATTCCTGCAGGTCATGGGCATGTCCGCACCGATCTGGAACGAACAGAACAAGGTCGCCGCCTGCCTGTCGCTCTGGACCCTCACCGCCCATATTGACCAGGACGGTTTCGTTGCCCTTGCCGCAAGAGTGCAGGAAACGGCGCGCGCCATTTCGGACCGGATCGGAGGCGCGGCGTTGGCTTAAGACGATTGACAGGATGATCAAGGCTCTCACATACTGGAACCATAGTTCTGCATTGTGAGAGATCATGAGCATCACATCCGTCTCCTGGCCCGCATCGCTCTGGCTTCACACAGCGCCATCGAGTGACCCCAACCCACCCTTGAAGGACAGTCTGCGCACGGATGTTGCAATCATCGGGGCAGGATTCACCGGCCTGCGGGCGGCGCTGGCGCTGGCAGAGGCCGGGTCGGAGGTTGCCGTGATCGATAGCGGCGATGTTGGTTGGGGCGCATCGGGGCGCAATGGCGGGCAGGTGAATCCAATGCTGCCGTTCAATTCGCCTGCCCAGTTGCAGAAGCGGGTCGGTTCTGCCCGGTTCGAGCAACTGGCAGTGGCCTCGCTGAACTCCGCCGATGAGCTTTTTACGCTGATCGACAAATACCAGATCGACTGCCAGGCGCGGCAGGCGGGTTGGCTCCGGGTGCTGCATTCCGATGGTGCGCGGCGCAAGGCCGAGGCAGACCTTCACGCCTGGAACCGTTTTGGCGCGGCGATGGAGATGCTTTCGGGTACCGGTCTGTTGCAAAAAACGGGCACCGAGGCCTATGGCTATGGCGTACTGACCCCGCGCGGCGGCGCGGTGCAGCCGCTGATGCTGGCGCGCGGTGTGGCGCACGCGGCCAAAGCGCGGGGGGCGAGGATTTTCGGACAGACCCCGGCGCAGGCGCTTGAGCGCCGCGATGGCATCTGGACGATCCGCACCCCGCACGGCGCAATCACGTCCGAACAGGTGATCGTGGCCACCAATGGCTACAGTGCGGCGCTGCTGCCGGACTTGCCAAAGACCATCATTCCCATGACGCCCATCCAGATCGCCACCGCCCCGCTGCCCGACTCGGTTGCGGCGGAAATCCTGCCCGAGGGGCACACGATCTCGGACAGTCGCCGAGTGATCATGTATGCGCGTCGCGAGCCGGACAATCGCATGGTCTATGGCGGTCTGGGCCGGATGGACAAACGGGGCGGGTTGAGCGGCTTTGATTGGCTCAAACGCGATGCGTGCCGTGTCTATCCACAGCTTGAGCAGGCCGAGTGGAGCCACGAATGGGGTGGAACCATCGCCATCACCGACGATCATCTGCCGCATCTGCACGAACCGGAACCCGGCCTGCTGATCGGCCTGGGATATAATGGAAGGGGCGTGGCGATGTCGCATGTGATGGGTCGCGTTCTGGCGGAACGCGCCCTTGGCGCGCCGCCCGAAAGCTTGCCATTTCCGATCACCCCGCCGCGCCGTTTCCCGCTGCGTGCGTTCAAACTGGCCGGTATGGGAACCGCCATCCGGGCCATGCGGCTCATGGATCGGCTCGAACGATAGGGTGCCGTTTCAGGCCCTAGCTGGTCTCGATACAATGACGCCGGAAGGCACGCTTCAGCATGTCCAGCTCGGCGCGCAGCAGATCGACCTCGGCGCGCAGATGCTCTGAGGCCGCCTCGCCCGCGATCAGGGTGAAATCGCCCAGCTTGGCACCCGTCGCCGGGTCGAAGATCACAAAGCTCTGGACACCGTCGGCAATCGCAAGCGCCGGTATGGTGATCTTCAGATCCCAATCACCACTCTCATCCTCGGTCAACTCGACCGTTTCGACCGGCTCATCGTGATGGCGCACTGCAATCTCGGGGCGCTGGCCGGCCGGTGCGCCGGTCAGGCGGCCTTCCCAGACGCTGTTGCGCAGCCGGATCTTGGTGAGTGTCAGCTCGCTCATGCGGCCCCCTTACAATGCGGCGCGGCGGACCCGGCACAGGGTCAGGTCGCGGATGACAACCTGATTGAAATCGGGTGCCTCAAAGATTAGGTCGAGCCAGATCTTCTCGATACGTTTTTCGTTCAGACGGGAATAGGCGAGGTCGAACTCGACCATCACCTCCTCGTCGCCCAGCGGCAATTCGCGGGTGATCTGTTCGGTGTTGGGACCATGGCGGATGTTCAGCCGGGCAAAGATCTCGATGGGTTTTTCCGAGGCGATCGTGGTATCGACTCGGATCAGATGCCCGCGCGACAGCCCCACCGTGGCCTCAGGCGGAAAGTCGACCACCAGCGACAGGAACGACCCCTCGAAGCGAAGCACATCCATGCGTAAGCCGAAAGGGGCCAGGTCCTCTTCCCGCAGATTGCGGCATTGCCGAAGGGTCAGTTCGGACTGGCTGCAGTCGTGAAACAGCGTCACCTCGCCCCCAAGCGACGACCGGTTCCGGGCCGAGGCGATCCCGGATACCGGCAAGGGCCCGCGCCACAGCTCGGGTCGCCAGGACCAATCGGTGCCATGTGGCTTGGAAAAGAACGAAGATCCGATCTCAGGCCGCGCCAGACGCCCGTCTGCCGTATGAATCACCTGGTCCAGATGCTTGCGCAGCGCGCGCGCTTGGTTGCGCTGCTGGCGCAGGGTCGGCAGGTCGAGATCACCCGCCTGCTGTGCCGCCAGCTCCCAGCGCCGCAGCGTGCGATTGTGGAACAACCGATCCAGAACCCTGCTCATTTTCCGTCTGCCGTTGATGACATGTTGTCCCCCTGTCTACCGAAAGGACGCCAGCCAGATAAACACAATAACGCGTCGATCGTGGTTTTTTTGTCTGGGTGAAGTGTGATCAACCCTGATCCGGCGCAATCTGGGCGCTGGCTGCGCGGGTGCGCCGGGCCAATTCGGACAGCATGCGCGCGCCCCGATCGCCCAGCATCGGGCTGCCCTCTTCGGCGTAAAGCGCCAGCGCGACCACATTGCCATTCTCAACGAATGCGGTGCGCCAGACCTGCGGGCTCGCGCCACGCACCCGATGGGCCGTCTCGTCGAAACGCACAATCGCGAGGTCGCCATAGCGGCGGCTGGTCCCGGGTTTGGCCGGGGCGGCAGAGCGTGCGATCGCGTCGGTATCCGGTTGGATCGCATCAGCGCGGGCTTCGGTGGTGACCGTGATCAGCGCAAATCCCTGGCTGGCAGAACCCCTGCCGGCACCCAGTGCGTCGCAGCGCGCCAGCAGGGCAAAGCTGTTGTTCTTGCCGCTCCGGACAGAGCGCTGCTCAACGCAATAGCCGTGTGGCGCGCGCAGCACGATATCACCGCCCGCCAGAACCACGGATGTGGGCAGGGATTGACCCTGCTCCAGCCCGCCGATCTCGTCGCAACCGGCGAGCAGGGCAAGGGCCAGGGCGGCAATACGGACCTTAGAGGTCCATATATTCATGCTTTTCCGCCTTACCGCCGGGATGGGTCACCGCGCCCTTATAGGTCTTGTCGACCAGCTGCGAATACTTCCAAAGCGCGCCGGAGGCATAGATTGTTTCGCGCGGACCTTTCCAGGCGTCTTTGCGCTCTTCCAGCTCTTCCCAGGACAGATCGACGTTGATGGTGCCTTCAATGGCGTTCAGCGTGATCATATCGCCGTTTTTGAGCAGTGCGATAGGACCGCAATGCGCCGCCTCGGGGCCAACATGGCCCACGCAGAAGCCGCGCGTCGCGCCCGAGAAGCGGCCATCGGTGATCAGCGCCACCTTCTTGCCCATGCCCTGACCGCTGAGCGCCGCCGTGGTCGCCAGCATCTCGCGCATGCCGGGGCCGCCCGCCGGGCCTTCGTTGCGAATGACGAACACGTCGCCTTCCTCATATTCGCGCTTCTGTACCGCTTCGAAGGCGTCCTGCTCGCATTCGAAAACGCGCGCGGGGCCGGTGAAGCTGAGTTGTTCCTCACTCATCCCCGCGATTTTCACGATGGCGCCTTCAGGGGCCAGGTTGCCTTTCAGGCCGACAACGCCGCCGGTGGTCGAGAGTGGGGTTTCGACCGGATGAATGACACGGCCATCTGCGGCGCGATCCACTTTTTCCAGCTCTTCGCCAACCGAATAACCTGATGCGGTCATGCAGTCCTCATGCAGCAGCCCGGCCTTGCTGAGCTCTTTCATCACCGCAGGAACGCCGCCCGCCTCATAGAGGTCCTTGGCCACGAACTGCCCGCCCGGTTTCAGGTCGACGAAGTAAGGTGTGTCGCGGAAAATCTCACAAACGTCTTCCAGATAGAAATCGATCCCCGCCTCATGTGCCATGGCCGGCAGGTGCAGACCGGCATTGGTAGACCCGCCGGTGCAGGCTACGATGCGCGCGGCGTTTTCCAGCGATTTCAGCGTGACGATATCGCGGGCGCGGATGTCTTTTTCGATCAGGTTCATTACCGCGACACCGGACGCCTCGGCATATTGGTCGCGGCTCTCATAAGGCGCAGGCGCGCCCGATGAGTTGAACAGCGCCAGCCCGATGGCCTCGGACACGCAGGCCATGGTGTTGGCGGTGAACTGGCCACCACAGGCCCCGGCGCTGGGGCAGGCCACCTGTTCCAGCTTCTCCAACTCGCAGGTCGTCATGTTGCCCGCCTGATGCTGGCCAACGGCTTCGAACACGTCCTGCACGGTGACGTCCTTGCCTTCCAGCCGACCCGGCAGGATCGAGCCGCCATAGATGAAGACCGAAGGCACGTTGAGCCGGATCATTGCCATCATCATTCCCGGCAGCGACTTGTCGCAGCCTGCCAGACCGACGATGGCGTCATAGCAATGCCCGCGCATGGTCAACTCGACCGTATCGGCAATTGCCTCACGCGAGGCCAGAGACGAGCGCATGCCCTCATGCCCCATCGCGATCCCGTCGGTGACGGTGATGGTGGTGAACTCGCGGGGGGTGCCGCTGGCGGCCTTGACGCCCAGCTTCACCGCCTGCGCCTGACGATTCAGAGAGATATTGCAGGGCGCGGCTTCATTCCAGCAGGTCGCCACGCCGATCAGCGGCTGATGAATCTCATCCTCGCTGATCCCCATCGCATAAAGGTATGACCGGTGCGGCGCGCGCTCTGGCCCCTCGGTCACATGGCGGCTGGGCAATTTGGTCTTGTCGAACTTGCGCTTGAGCATGGCTGGACTCCCGGAAGAATGGTTCAGATGGCAATAGCCCCCTGCTGCGGGCGACACAAGTGTCATGGAAATCCGTTGATCCCCGCGTCTTGTAATCCACCGGACCAGTGCTTACCGTCCGTCAATCCGGTGACAGTGGAATTTCCGCGCCACGCCGTGGAAGATTTTACCTGAAACGAGGGACGGGTGATGGAACCCACACTGTTTTCATTCATCTGGAAACATTCGAAACGGCAACAGCTATTCCTGCTGCTGCTGACAATCATCTCATTTCCGTTCCTCTATGCCTCGCTGGAACTGCCCAAGCGCATCATCAACGACGCCATTGGCGCAACCACCGATGTGATCAATCTGTGGGGCCTCGACCTGACGCAGGTGCAGTACCTGCTAGTGCTGTGTTTCGCGTTTCTGGCCACGGTCATCGCCAGCGGTTTCATGAAAATGCGCATCAACACGATGAAGGGCGTGCTGTCGGAACGGATGCTGCGGCGGCTGCGCTATCAGTTGATCAGCCGCATGATGCGCTTTCCCCGTCCCTATTTCGCGACTACCAGCCAGGGCGAACTGGTCTCGATGATCACTTCCGAGGCCGAGCCAATGGGCGGGTTGATGGGCGATGCGGTGGCGCAGCCGGTGTTCCAGCTGGGTCAGATGCTGACCATCGTGACCTTCCTGTTCATGCAAAGCGTCTGGTTCGGGCTTGCCTCGATCGCGCTGATCCCGCTGCAGGCCTGGCTGATCCCGATGCTGCAGCGGCAGATCAACCTGTTGAACAAGGACCGCATCCAGCAGGTCCGCCGGTTGTCCTCGGAAATCGGTGAAAGCGCGGCCGGTATCTCGGACCTACGCGCCAATGGCGGCTGGCGCTATCGGCTGGCGATTTTCACCAGCCGATTGGGCAAGCTGTTCGATATCCGGTTCAAGATCTATCAGAAGAAATTCTTCATGAAGTTCCTGAACAATCTGATCACCCAGATGACCCCGTTCTTTTTCTATTCGGCGGGCGGATATCTGGCGATCAAGGGTGAGATCACGGTGGGTGCGCTGGTGGCGGCGCTTGCGGCCTATAAGGACCTGTCGAGCCCCTGGAAGGAACTGCTGACCTATTACAATCAGGTTCAGGACATGTCGCTGCGCTGGGAGATCGTGACCGAACGCTTTGCACCGCGCAACATGATCCCGCCCGAGTTGTTTGATGGAGAACCAAGTAAAATCCCGCATCTGAACGGCGCGGTCGAGCTGCGCAATGTGACCGTGCGGGACCGGGACGGCAACACCATCCTGGAAGACGTCAACATGACCATACCGCCCGGTGCGCGGGTGGCGATCCGGTCCAGCCGACAATCCGAGCGCAGCGCGCTGGCGCAGCTGCTGACCCGCGAAATACTGCCCTCGCATGGTGATGTGATCCTGTCAGGGCACAATGTGAAAGAACTGCACCAGGCGGTGATCGCCGCGCGTGTCGGTTATGCCCATTCGCGACCCTATCTGTTTGACGGCACTATGGGCGACAACCTTTTGATGCCGCTGCGCGCAAAACCATTGCGCGACCTTGAACATCCGCGCCAACCCGACCGCAAGCAGATCGAAGCCGTGCGTGCGGGCAATAGCGGCGATTCGCTGGACGAGAACTGGCTTGATCCCAGCCTTGCCGATCTGCCCGACGGCGAGGGCATCCGAGACTGGTGGTTCAAGCTGGTCGAAGCGATGGGGATCGACGAATTCATGCTGCGCCGCACTCTGCGATCAAAGCTCGATCCAGATTTGCACCGCGCGCTGGCGCGTGAAATCGTGGCGCTGCGCGGCAAGGTATGGGAGGCGCTCAAAGCGCGCGAACTGGATGAGCTGGTCTACCGTTTCGACCGGGAGAAATTTAATCCGGCAGTACCTATCGGTGGCAACCTGCTCTTCGCTGCGCCGACCCGCGATCTTCCGGCCGAGGCACTGGTCCAAAACGACGAATTCATCTCGATGATGGAAGAGCTGGGCCTGGATGACGAGGCCATGCTGATCGCCGCCACCGTAATGGACGAACTCAGACAGACATTCGGTCGGGACGGCACCGACCACCCGCTGTTCCAACGTCTGGGCCTGGACGAAACCCTTTATAACCGACTGCTGGACATCGCCGAGCGTCGCGACCGGGGCGGCGACGATGCCCCGAGCCATGACGAGGCTGCGTTGCTGGTAACGGTTCCTTTCCTGCTGACCGCCGAACAGATCGGGCCAAGCTTCACCGACGCGTTCAAGGACAAGATCCTTGCCATGCGCCATGCCCATGCCGAACGGTTGACCAAGGCATCGCAAGGCATGTTCGAAACCGTCAGAGAGGATCGCTATCTGCCCCGGCTCAGCGTAGCCGAAAACGCACTGTTCGGGCTGGTGTCGCAAATGGCGGGCGCACGCGCCGAAGAGATCGAGGATGTGGTCGCGGACGTATTGACCGAGGCCGGGCTGCAGCGGCGCCTTGCCGCGATCATCTATGATCTGCCCTCTGGGCTGGGCGGGAACAGCCTGCCGACGGTGTTTCAGGAACGGATCGCGTTTTCCCGCGCGGGCATCAAGCGCCCTGATATCCTGATCCTCGACAAAGCACTGGCCAGCCACGATTCCAAGAGCCGGTTGCGGACCCGGCAGCGCCTGCGCGAGCTGTTGCCGAAATCCATCATGATCTTCATGGAAGACAGCTTTGCCCATCCCGAAGCCTATGACCTGTTCATCGACATCGAAAACGGCCGCATTGACGGCGTCTCGGCGCGGCAGATGGATGGGTTGGACGAACGCGGGGCGGCGGACCTGAGCCGGAAGCTCAACATCATCGCTGGCACCGATCTATTCGGCAATCTCAACGCCCGCAATCAGAAACTTCTGGCCTATTCGGCGCAATGGTATGAGGTCGGGCAGGGCCAAACCATCTTTGCCGCCGGGCAGCAGGCCGATGCCGCCTATCTTTGTGTCAAAGGAAGCGCTCTGCTGCATTGGCCCGGCCAGAAAGACGAGGCGCGCGCCATCAGCATAATCGAACCCGGCCGCCTGATCGGGGATCTGTCGATCATCATGCGCCGCGCGCGCAGCATGGATCTGGTGGCGCGCGAGGACTGCAAGTTTCTCAGAATCGGGGCCGAGGAATTCCGTACCGTGATCGAAAGCGATGCCGAGGTGGCGGTGCAACTTCTGGAAACCGTCGCGGGCTATCTGATGGGAGCTGGGGAGCGTATTCAAGACATCATCAACAGCGGCTACGATCTCGACGTCGCGGATGTATCCGACGTGACGCGCGAAAAAGCAGGTGACGCAGGCAATGACTGATACACCCTACGCCGCGCATGAACGCCTGGTCGCTCCCTGCCGTCCCCGGCAGGCCATCTGGCGTGTGCTGCTGGGGCTAGTAATCGTCACGGTGACCCTCTTTGTGGGGTATTCGGTCGTCCTGCGGATGCTGACGGCAACCGGATCACAAGAGCTTGCCCTGTCCTTCATCACCGGCGATTCGCAGTTCGGAATGTTGCTGCTGCTGGGCTGTTTCGGCTTCATGACGCTGGGGGTCGTGCTGGCAGCGCGCCAACTTCAACGGCGCGGGTTGCAAAGCGTGACCGGAGATTACCGCCAGATGGTTCGACAGTTCTGGCAAGTGGTCCGCCTCCTGTTTCTGCTGATGCTGGCGGTCTTTCTGCTGCCGCCCTATGATTTCGGCGCGCCGCTGACGCCCAATCTGTCGCTTGGGTCCTGGCTTGCCCTGTTGCCGCTGTCGCTGCTGGCGGTGCTGATCCAGGTCAGCGCCGAGGAGATCCTGTTTCGAGGCTATCTGCAGCAATCGCTCGCGGCACGTTTCCGCAGCCCTCTGGTCTGGATGCTGGTGCCGTCGATCCTGTTCGCAATCGGGCATTACTCGCCCGAACAGGCGGGGGAGAACGCCCTGCTGATCGTGGGTCTGACGGGGCTCTTCGGGTTGCTGATGGCCGATATCACCGCGCGCGCGGGAACGCTGGGGCCCGCAATCGCGCTGCATTTCGCCAACAATGTCGTAGCCCTGCTGATCGTCGGCTTTCCAGATATGCTCAGCGGCCTCGCGCTCTATCTGACGCCGTTCGACATGTCCGATACCGGTACACTGCGCTTGTGGCTGCTTGTGGACCTGATCATGATGGTCTGCGCTTGGCTTGTGGCTCGCATCGCGATGCGACGCTGATTGCATTTTCGAGCGCGGCGTCTTATCTGAGCGCGTGCACGCTCCACCAGAGGTTCCTGAATGAACTGGATCACCAACTACGTCCGGCCCCGGATAAACTCCATCTTTTCCCGCCGGGAAATGCCCGAGAACCTCTGGCATAAATGCAGCGAATGCGGAACCATGCTGTTCCATCGCGAGCTCAGCGACAATCTGAACGTTTGCACCAATTGCGGCCACCACATGGCGATCACCCCGCGTGAGCGGTTCAACGCGCTGTTCGATGGCGGCGTCTTTACCGAAGTCGCGGTGCCCGAGCCCAAGGCCGATCCGCTGCAGTTTCGCGATCAGAAGAAATACCCCGACCGCATGAAGGCCGCCCAGAAGGCGACCGGCGAAAAAGAAGCGATGCTGGTGGCCAATGGCGAGATTGGCCGCACGCCGATCATCGCCACCGCGCAGGATTTCTCGTTCATGGGCGGGTCCATGGGCATGTATGTGGGCAACGCGATCATCGCTGCTGCCGAAGAAGCGGTGAAGCTCAAGCGACCGCTGATCCTGTTTTCCGCCGCCGGTGGCGCGCGCATGCAGGAAGGTATCCTGTCGCTGATGCAGATGCCGCGGACCACCGTCGCGGTCGAAATGCTGAAAGAGGCGGGCCTGCCCTATATCGTGGTTCTGACCCACCCGACCACCGGCGGTGTCACCGCGTCTTATGCGATGCTGGGGGATGTCCACATCTCGGAGCCGAACGCGCTGATCTGTTTCGCCGGGCCGCGCGTGATCGAACAGACCATCCGCGAGAAACTGCCCGAAGGTTTCCAGCGCGCCGAATACCTACTGGATCACGGCATGCTGGACCGGGTGACGAAGCGGACCGAGATGCGGGATGAACTGATCACCATCACCCGGATGCTGATGAACCAGCCGCCTGCGGTACGCGGTGATCTGCCCGCGCCAGAGCCAGTGGCCGAAACCGCCAAAGACCCTGCTGAAGAGGCACCGGCCGAGAAATGAACGCGGCACAATCCGACATCATCCTCGACCGGATGATGGCGCTGCATCCCAAGATCATCGACCTGACACTGGACAGGGTGTGGCATTTGCTTGCCGCGCTGGACAATCCGCAGGACAGCTTGCCGCCGGTCATCCATATCGCGGGTACCAATGGCAAGGGCTCGACCCTTGCGATGATCCGCGCCGGGCTGGAAGGCGCCGGGCTGCGGGCGCATGCCTATACCTCGCCGCATCTGGCGCGATTTCACGAGCGTATTCGGCTCGCCGGTAGTCTGATCAGCGAAGCCGATCTGACAGCGGTACTGGATGAATGTTATGCCGCCAACGACGGTGCCTCGATCACCTATTTCGAGATCACGACCATTGCCGGGCTGCTGGCGTTCTCGCGCGTTCAGGCGGACTACACACTGCTTGAGGTGGGTCTGGGTGGCAGGCTGGATGCGACCAACGTGATCGATCATCCGGCGCTCTGCGTGATCACACCGATCTCGATCGATCATGAGCAGTTTCTTGGCGACACGATCGCCAAGATCGCCGCCGAAAAGGCCGGGATCATCAAACTCGGCGTGCCGGTCATTGTTGGCCCACAGCCCGACGAGGCGATGGCGGTGATCGAAGCCACCGCCGCCCGGCTGGGCGCGCCGCTGCTGGCTTTTGGTCAGCACTGGCACGTCTACGAAGAACGTGAACGGTTGATCTATCAGGACGAAACCGGGCTGCGCGATCTGCCGATGCCGAACCTGCTGGGCGCGCATCAGATTCAGAATGCCGGTGCCGCGCTGGCGGTTCTGCGGCATCTGAACCTGGGCGATGCCGCTTATGAGGCCGCAGTGACCCAGGCCGAATGGCCCGCGCGTATGCAGCGGCTCAGGACCGGCTCGCTGATCGACAGTGCGCCCGAGGCCGAGCTTTGGCTTGATGGCGGCCACAATGCAGCCGCTGGCAGCGCGTTGGCAGACCTGCTCGCAAGGTTGCCGAAACGGCCTACGCATATGATCTGCGGCATGCTCAACACCAAGGATGTCACCGGTTATCTGCGCCCCCTGGCAGCGCAGGCCGAAAGCCTAACCGCCGTGTCGATCCCGGGCGAGGCCAACACGCTGCCTGCAGCCGACACCGCCAATGCGGCACGCTCTGTCGGCATGTGTGCCTCAACCTCCGTGGATGTTGCCGCAGCATTGCAGACAATCACCGGGGCGGACCCACAAGCCCGCATTCTGATTTGCGGCTCGCTCTATCTTGCCGGTCATATCCTGCGCGAAAACGGCTGAGTTGTTAGGGGGGTCCCCGCCGGAGAGGAGGGGGGTTCTCTCCGACGGGGTAGGCCAGACCGGGTGTAGCTGCTGTGTCTGGCCCGCAGCGGAATCTACCGGGCTAGAAGCCCGGCATCTCCTGCCGCAGCATCAAGGCGTGGCCCGGAACAGAAATATTATCCCGGAAACGAATGGGGCGGGATCTGGGGGATAGATCCGATGCCCCGACGCCTTGAAGCGTTCTGATGTAATTGCCTGCAGAAATTGCAGAACAATGGTGTGGTGCGCCGGTAAAACCGACGCTGTAACCAAATTGAATTGCGGCCACGACGCCTCGGTGACTGACCTGGCGCGTCGCACGGGAGCAACTGCCTGTTGCGGCAGATACCCGGACCTTCTTCAATGTATCTAGGGCCGATTGCAGCGAAGTCACGCGCACATCTCCGCCGCATCGCAGTTGCGACGGAAGCCGTGTCGACGGCGTGTCTTCCATAACCTTGATCATGTCTGCCCCATTTGCGCCTATAGCGCTAGCTTGAGGTCCCCTTTGGACGCTGAATCACCTAATTCGCAAGTTCAAAAAACTTATTCACGCTATCATATCACACGATGAGCGGAATTGCGCCTACGCAATTGCAGGTTGTTGGCAAAATATGGCGCGAAATCCGAATTTTGGCCGGATGCTTCGCCCCGGCAGCATAAAAATACGCCTTGCAACAGATGGTTTGGAGCAATTTCTCTGCTGGACCCGGCGACTCTGATGACCCAGAGTCGAGCTGAGCAACAGAGCCCGAGCGACATAGAAAACCTCTTCGAGACCAAACCCAATCCCGTAATACCCGTATCGGGCGATTCGCGCGGTTATCCCGTGGGGCAAATTTTTTGTGTTGGCCGGATTTACTAGGCCCATGCCGCTGAAATGGGCAATAGCGTTGATCGCGAGGCGCCGTTCTACTTCACCAAATCCCCCGCCAACGCCACGCTCAGCGGCACGACCGCTCCATATCCACCCGGCACCGATGACTATCACCACGAGATGGAGCTGACCCTGGCGATCGGGGCCGAGGTGTTTCGTGGCAATACCGAAGCCGCTCAGGCGGCCATTTTCGGTTATTGCTGCGCGCTCGACATGACCCGTCGCGATCTGCAGATCCGCGAGCGGCAGAAACAACGGCCCTGGGACCTCGGCAAGGATGTCGAGAATTCTGCGGTCTTTGCGCCCTTGCGCCGGGCGACAGACTGGCAGCCACAGGCGGGCAGCAGAATCCATCTCTCGGTAAATGGTGACGTGCGACAGGATGCGACACTTGGCGAGATGGTCTGGAGCACCGTTGAAATCGTGCAGCACCTGTCCGGTTTCTATCACCTGCGGCCCGGCGATCTGGTGCTGACAGGAACACCTGCCGGGGTCGGGGCGGTACAGCCGGGCGACCGGATCGAGGGCGGGATTGATGGCCTGGACCCGGTCCAATTGGTGATCGGCGCGCCGGAGTAAGTCTTCAAAGGACGAAGAGTCAGTAGCGCGTGCGCATCTGATAGCCCTGATGAAAGGTCATGCGCACAAATGTCACCGGCTCGGCGCTTAACCAGGTCGTCCGCTCCATCTGAAACAGCGGCGCACCGGAGGGCACGGCAAGGAACTCGCCTAGCGTTGCGCTTGCAGCCACGGCAGAAAATGACACCTCGGCATCCGAAAACGGAATCTCTGCCAATAGCCATTCATTCGGACCCATTGTGAGAAAGTCTGCCTCGACAACATGGGGCACGGCATGGACGTTGATCCAGCGTTCCTCGAACTGGAAGGGTCGGTCATCGGCGAAATGCATGCAGCACAGGTGCATAACCTGCCCGGCATTGGTCAGCCCGATCTTGGCCTGCAGCCAGGGCGGGCAAGCCATCAGGTTTCGGCTGACCAGAGAATAGCGGTAGGTGGCGTTCATCTCTTCGACGGTCTGACGGACGACGGCAATTTCCAGCTTGGCCTGTTTGGTGGGGCGCAAAGCGACGCGCGTGCCGCTTTTGCGCTTCCGGTCGACGATGCCGCGCTCGGCCAGCTCGCGCAGGGCTCGGTTGACGGTGGCGCGTGCACAGCCAAACTCAGCCGCCAGTTCGATCTCGGTCGGCAGCACGGTGCCCTGCGGCCAGGTGCGGGATTGAATACGGGCCATGACCTCGTCCCGGACGTCTTGAAAACTGATGGTTTTGCGGTCCGTCATTCTGCCATCCGATCATAACTCCGATATGCTCATATTTTAGGGATAGGGAGGGGCTGACGGGTCAAATCACGTCGACCAGCCTCGCTATGGCGGCCTTGTAGTTGGCCAGGATCGCATCACGGGCGACATGCCGCCCCGCGCGCACCTGATGCCGTCCCGCGGACCAGAGGTCGGTGACAACCCGATCTTTTGCGGCAAAACACAGCCCATCCAGAAGCTGTGCGTCATTCAGCGCCAGCAAGGCCGGGTCGGTCCGGTCGATGGCGACCAGATCGGCGAGCTTGCCGATCCTGATCTCGCCACTGTCGCGGCTCAGCGCCTGCACCCCGCCTGTCGCTGCCGACAGGTAGAGGTGCGCACCGACCGAGCCTTCACCCGGCACCATCACGTTGCGGCTGTGGTCCCGTATGCGCTGGGAATACTCCAGCGCCCGTAACTCCTCGGTCAGCGAGATGCAGACATTCGAATCTGACCCGATGCCGAACCGCCCGCCGGACTGCACATAGGCCGGGCCGTTGAACGGACCATCCCCCAGATTGGCCTCGGTGATCGGGCAAAGCCCCGCAACGGCGCCGGAATGCGCCAAATCGACGGTTTCCGCCTCGGTCATGTGGGTGGCATGGATCAGGCACCATGTGTCATCCACGGGCGCATTCTGCAGCAGCCAGGCGACCGGCGTTTCCCCTAGCCAGAGCCTGATATCCTCGACTTCTTTGAGTTGTTCGGCGATGTGGATGTGGATCGACCGGGTCTCGCGACCCGCGAGAAGTTCTGTCAGATCCTCGGGGCAGGTCGCCCGCAGTGAATGCGGGGCGATCCCGACGCGGGTGTCCGCAGGCAGCGCCCGGCTGGCTTGACGCGCCTCGGCCACCAGATCGAGATAGGCCCCAACATCATTGCCAAACCGCTTCTGACCCGCCCCAAGCTCCGCCCGTTGTGGGCCCCCGTAGCTGTAGAGCACCGGCAGATGCGTCAGCCCGATCCCGGTTTGCGCGGCGGCGGCAAAGACGCGCTGGCTCAACTCGCTGACCGCATCATAGGGCGTACCGTCGGGCTGGTGGTGGACATAGTGAAACTCGCCGACCGAGGCATAGCCTGTCTCTTGCATCTCCAGAAAGACAAGCGCTGCGATGGCCTCGTAGTCTTCGGGCGTAAGGTGGGTAACGAAGCGGTACATCATTTCGCGCCAGGTCCAGAAACTGTCGCGACCCGCTGCGCGCGTCTCGGTCATGCCCGCCATGGCGCGTTGGAAGCTGTGCGAATGCAGGTTCGCCAGCGCGGGCAACAGCGTGTCGACCTGCACGTCACCGGGCTGAGGTGTCGTTTGGACCTCAATCGCTTGGATGTGCATGTCTTCAACGCAGACCCGCACGTGCTGGCGCCAAGTAGATCCTAACAAAGCATGTTGAGCAAAAATTGCCTGCATTCGGATTCTCAATTATGACTAGACATAATAACTTTATCCGCATACTTTATATCGTGCAACCATTCCTAGAGAGATTCCGTGATCAACAAGCGCATCCTGACCGGTCTTCATGCCGCAACGATGAGTGCAGGCGACGCCCTTTATGGCCTGATCCATGAGGCGGCGATCGCGATAGAGGGGGACAGGATCGCGTGGACAGGGGCCGTGGTGGACCTGCCCGAGGATTATGCCGCTTGGCCTCGCGACGAACTCGGTGGTCGGCTTGTTACGCCCGGCTTGATCGATTGCCACACCCATCTGGTTTTTGGCGGCGATCGCGCCCGCGAGTTCGAGATGCGCCTGAACGGGGCCAGCTATGAAGAGGTCGCGCGCGCCGGGGGTGGTATCATCTCGACCGTGAGCGACACACGAAGGGCCTCGCTGGATGCGTTGATTGCGCAGGCGCTACCTCGGCTCGATGCGCTGATCGCCGAAGGCGCGACCACAATCGAGGTCAAATCCGGCTACGGGTTGGATCGCGAGACCGAGTTGAACATGTTGCGCGCCGCCCGCGCGCTGGAACATCAGCGACCAGTCACCATCAGAACCAGCTTTCTGGGCGCCCACGCCACGCCGCCTGAATATAAGGGGCGCAGCGACGCCTATATCGACGAGGTCTGCATCCCGACGCTGCGCGCCGCACAGAATGAAGGCCTGGTCGATGCGGTAGACGGGTTTTGCGAAAATATCGCCTTTGACACCGATCAGATCGAACGGGTGTTCCGCGTCGCGGCAGAGCTTGGACTGCCGGTCAAGCTGCATGCGGAGCAGTTGTCTCATCTCGGCGGCACGCAATTGGCGACGCGATACAAGGCCCTGTCGGCGGACCATCTGGAATACGCGAATGAGGCGGATGCACGCGCCATGGCGGCCTCGGGGACAGTTGCGGTGATCCTGCCGGGGGCGTTTTATACACTGCGCGAGACGCAGCAACCGCCTATCGAGGCACTCCGCGCGCATCATGTACCGATGGCTCTGGCGACGGATTGCAATCCGGGCTCATCCCCAATAACGTCGCTGCTGCTGGCCCTGAATATGGGCTGCACCCTGTTCCGCATGACGCCCGAAGAGTCACTGGCGGGTGTTACAAGCAATGCCGCGCAGGCGCTGGGCCTGTCGGATCGCGGACGGATCGCGCCGGGTCTGCGCGCCGATCTGGCGGTCTGGAATGTTGAAACACCGGCAGAGCTGTCCTATCGCATCGGTTTCAACCCGCTTCACGCTCGTATCCTCGCAGGTCGCCCATGATCGTGCTGACGCCGGGCACGGCCACGCTCGCCACATTGGAAGCGCTCTATCGGGACGGGGGCCCGGTAAAACTGGATCGGGCCGCGAAACTGGCGGTTGATGCCGCTGCCGGTATGGTGGCGCAGGCCGCTGCCGGATCAGAGGCGGTCTATGGCATCAATACCGGCTTCGGCAAGCTGGCCTCGACCCGCATCGCCCCCGAGGACACCGCCCATCTGCAGCGCAACCTGATCCTGTCTCATTGCTGTGGCGTGGGCGAGCCGCTGGCACCGGACAAAACCCGCCTGATGATGGTGCTGAAACTCCTGTCGCTGGGGCGGGGTGCGTCCGGCGTGACCTGGGCGGTGATCGAACAGATCGAGGCGATGCTGGCGCGAGGCGTGATCCCGGTTGTACCGTCGCAGGGCTCGGTCGGTGCGTCGGGCGACCTGGCGCCGCTGGCGCATATGGCGGCGGTGATGATCGGGGCGGGCGAGGCCTTCCATGACGGCCAGCGCATGCCCGCGGCGGAGGCGCTGTCGCGTGCCGGGCTGGAACCTGTTGCGCTGGGTCCCAAGGCCGGGCTGGGGTTGATCAACGGCACCCAGTTTTCGACCGCCTGCGCGCTGGCAGGCTTGTTTGACGGGTTGCGGATGGCGCGCGCCTCGATGGTGATCGCCTCGCTGACCACCGATGCCATCATGGGCTCAACCGCGCCGCTGGTACCCGAGATCCACGACTTGCGCGGCCACGCGGGCCAGATCGACGTGGCGCGGGGCATGCGGGCGCTGATGGAGGGGTCCGAGATCCGCGAAAGCCACCGCAAGGGCGATCACCGCGTGCAGGACCCCTATTGCATCCGCTGCCAGCCGCAGGTTGTCGGCGCGGCGCTGGATGTGCTGCGCATGGCGGCCCGCACGCTTGAGGTCGAGGCCAATGCGGTCACGGATAATCCGCTGGTGCTTGTTGAGGCCGGACGCATCGTGTCAGGCGGCAATTTTCACGCTGAATATGTGGGCTTTGCCGCCGATCAGATCGCGCTGGCGCTGGCCGAGATCGGCGCCATTGCCCAGCGCCGCGTTGCGCTGATGGTTGACCCGACGCTCAGCTTCGATCTGCCGCCTTTCCTGACCCCCGATCCGGGGTTGAACTCGGGCTTCATGATCGCCGAAGTGACGACCGCGGCGCTGATGAGCGAGAACAAACATCTGGCCAATCCCTGCGTGACCGACTCCACCCCAACCTCAGCCAATCAGGAAGATCACGTATCGATGGCCGCCCATGGCGCGCTGCGGCTGGAGCGGATGTGCCAGAACCTGTCTGTGATCCTCGGGGTCGAACTGCTCTGCGCCGCGCAGGGGATCGAGGCACGCGCGCCGCTGGCCACATCGCATCGATTGCAGGCGGTGATCGAGCATCTGCGCCGCTCCGTGCCCGCGCTGGAACAGGACCGCTATCTCGCGCCCGATATCGAGGCGGCGGCGGCCATGGTCCGATCCGGCGACCTCGAACAGGTGGCGCAGCTGGAGGTGCCGTCATGATCGAGGTGGCGCGCGGCGACAGCCCGCTGGTGCTGGGCCTGCCCCATACCGGGACGCAGATTCCGGGAGAGATCCTGTCCCGCCTTAACGCCACCGGACAAGCAATGGCGGATACCGACTGGCATATCGACCGCCTCTATGACGGGCTGGTCGCGGACATCACTACGGTGCGAACGCCGATCCATCGCTACGTGATTGATGTTAACCGTGATCCGGCGGATATCAGTCTCTATCCAGGACAAAACACCACGTCTCTGTGTGCGCTGACCGATTTCGACGGTGCCCCGATCTACCGCGCGGGAATGGAACCCGACGCCGAGGAGATCGCCCGCCGCAGCGAGGCGTTCCACGCGCCCTATCACGACGCCCTGACGACAGAATTGGAGCGTCTGCGTGCGGTGCATGGCTTTACCATCCTCTATGATTGTCACTCGATCCGATCGCATATCCCGTTCCTGTTCGACGGCACATTGCCCGATTTCAATATTGGTACGAATGAAAGAACCACCTGCGCGCCAGAGCTGGAACAGTATGTGCAGCAAATCTGCGCCAACGCCGACGGTTACAGCCATGTGGTCAATGGCCGCTTCAAGGGCGGCTGGACCACACGTCACAACGGACGCCCCAAAGAGGGCCTGCACGCGATCCAGATGGAACTGGCGCAATCCACCTACATGGCCGAGGCCGCGCCCTGGACCTGGGCGCAGGACAAGGTGGACAGATTGCGCCGACCGCTGGCCGAGATACTCACAACGCTCAAGAACTGGAGCCCCGCATGACCGATCCCCGCCACAACATCCGCGATGTCTTTCCGCCGACCGGGCCCGAACTGAACGCCAAAAGCTGGCAGACCGAAGCGCCGCTGAGAATGCTGATGAACAACCTGCACCCGGATGTGGCCGAAAGCCCCCATGAATTGGTGGTTTATGGCGGCATCGGGCGAGCGGCGCGGACATGGAAGGATTTCGATCTGATCTGCGCCAGCCTCAAGCAGTTGGAGGCGGAGGAAACCCTGATCGTGCAGTCCGGCAAGCCGGTTGCGGTGATCCGCACCCATGCCGATGCGCCACGCGTATTGATCGCAAACTCGAATTTAGTGCCACATTGGGCCACCTGGGATCATTTCAACGAACTCGATAAGAAGGGCCTGATGATGTACGGCCAGATGACCGCCGGGTCATGGATCTATATCGGCACCCAGGGCATCGTGCAGGGAACCTACGAGACCTTTGCCGAGGCCGGGCGGCAGCATTACGGCGGTGATCTGACCGGCAAGTGGATTCTGACCGGGGGGCTGGGCGGTATGGGCGGGGCGCAGCCGCTGGCCGCCGTCTTTGCAGGGGCTTGTTGTCTGGCGGTGGAATGTGACCCGGACCGGATCGATTTTCGCCTACGCACCAAATATGTCGATGAACGCGCCGACACGCTCGATGAAGCGCTTGAGATGATCGCGCGCTGGACCAAGGCAGGTGAGGCGAAATCCGTGGGACTCTTGGGCAATGCGGCCGATATCTTTCCCGAGATCTACGCCAGCATGCAGGCGGGTGGCCTCCGCCCCGACATCGTCACCGACCAGACCAGCGCTCATGATCCGATCAACGGCTACCTGCCGCAGGGCTGGTCGCTGGCGGACTGGCGCGAGAAGCGCGAAACAGACCCTAAATTGGTGGAAAAGGCCGCCTGTGCCAGCATGCGCGTGCATGTGCAGGCGATGGTGGATTTCTGGAACGCGGGAGTGCCGACGCTGGATTATGGCAACAACATTCGGCAGGTGGCGCAGGATGAGGGGCTGGAAAACGCCTTTGCCTTTCCCGGTTTTGTCCCCGCCTATATCCGTCCGCTTTTCTGCAAAGGCATTGGCCCTTTCCGCTGGTGCGCGCTGTCAGGCGATCCCGAGGATATCTACAAGACCGACGCCAAGATGAAGGAGTTGTTCCCCGAGAACACTCATCTGCATAACTGGCTGGACATGGCGCAGGAGCGTATCGCGTTTCAGGGCCTGCCCGCCCGCATCTGCTGGATTGGGCTCGGCGACCGGCACCGCGCCGGGCTCGCCTTCAACGAAATGGTGGCGAGCGGTGAGCTCAAAGCGCCGATTGTGATCGGGCGCGACCATCTGGATTCAGGCTCTGTCGCGTCCCCCAACCGCGAGACCGAGGCGATGCTGGATGGCTCGGACGCGGTCAGCGACTGGCCGCTGCTGAACGCGCTGATCAACACTGCTTCGGGCGCCACATGGGTCTCGCTGCATCATGGCGGTGGCGTCGGTATGGGGTTCAGCCAGCATGCGGGCGTGGTCATCTGTGCCGATGGTACGCCTGAGGCGGCAAAGCGGCTGGAGCGGGTGCTGTGGAACGACCCGGCATCGGGCGTCTGGCGACATGCGGATGCGGGCTATGATATTGCCAAGACCTGTGCGCGTGAGCACGGGCTGAACCTGCCCGGCATCCTCTGAGCCATCGATCCAGCCATGGCCTGTGGCTGGGATCGGCCATGTAGGCCCTACCCCGGCCAAAGCCGGATCGATTCGTGCTACACTCGGCGCAGAACCGACCGAAGGGAGGGAGTGATGGCCTATGTGACCGTCTCGACATGGCAATATGAAGAAGGGCATGACGCGGCCGCGCTGGAGAAAAGTGCGCGGGACAACCTGACTCAGCTCAAGGCGATGGGGGCCGTGGGCGGCTATCTTGTCCGCACCTCAGACAGCGAAGGCATGGTTGTCGTGATCTATCCCGATGAAGGTGCCTGGAACCGCGTGCGCGACATGGTTACGCATATGCGGGCCAATACCGATCCCGCGGTGGGCGGGCGCAATATCGATGTCCTGAGCGGCGCCGCCGTGGTGGCGGTCTAGCCGGTCAGTGCAGGTTTTCAGGCAGAATGCCCACGACCGTGCCCTGCGGCAGCTTGGTCAGCACCTGCTTGCCGCGCATGGCCTTGATCGCATATCCCATCCCCGCCAGGCGGAATTCCCATTCCCGCGCGCTCAGCGCCAGGTCCTTTTCCCGCTGGATCATGTCCAGCATGCTCGCATCAATCACAGCCCCGTTGGCCTCGCCAAAAGTCATCATCTCACCCTCGTTACCTTTTTGAACGAGGATGACACTGCACGGTGATCTGGGCTGGAATTTACCGGAAATAGGGTGTTTTGCGGGCAACCTGGACAGTTCGTTTCCAAGATTGCCCCAATTAACCTATTTGGTCTTGGTGGGCGCTTGCAGTTCCTTGAACACAAACATCGGAATCAGGATGTTGGCGATCAGCGAGCCGAGCCAGACCAACAGGGTCGCAGCCAGCAAATTGGCGATACCGCCGATCTGAAAGCCGCTGACGATCAGATTGGTGATGATCAGACCAAAGAAAATCACCACCAGCGCAACCCCGCCCTTGAGTGCAGGCAGGTTCTTTTCGCTGATCTTGGTGACCAGCGGATCGGCGATAACCTGAATGACGGTGAAGATCACCACAACGATCAGCAGCGACAGCGGCCCGACCGAAAACCCTTCCAGAAGCAGCGTGGCCAACAACAGCCCCACCGCATTGCTGATCAGGATGGCGGCGGCAAGCAGAAGGCGTCGGGTCATGGCAAAAGCTCCTTGAAGCGCAATTTCGGGTCAAATCACCTTCACGGATAACGCATTCCGGCGCGGCATTCACCAAATAGTTGCGCGGTCTCAGCGGCGTAGACCAGCCTCGACCTCGATCTGCTTACGCGATTTGCGGGCGCGCTCGGTGGCCGATTTCAACTGACCGCAGGCTGCCATAATATCCTCGCCCCGTGTCTTGCGGATGGGCGAGGCATATCCGGCCTGATAGATGATATTGGCGAAGGCTCGGATGCGGTTGTTGGAACTGCGTTTGTAGGGCGCGCCAGGCCATTCATTGAACGGGATCAGGTTGATCTTGGCCGGAATATTGTGGCGCTTGATATGATCAATCAGGCGATGGGCATCCGCATCGCTGTCATTCACCCCGTCCAGCATCACATATTCGAATGTGATACGTTCCGAGTTGGACGCTTTGGGATAGCTCGCCAGCGCCTGCAGCAATTCCTCGATATTCCAACGCTTGTTGATCGGGACCAGCAAATCGCGGGTCTCATCCGTGGTGGCATGGAACGAGATCGCCAGCAGGCAGCCGATCTCTTCGGCGGTACGGGCGATCTCGGGAACCACGCCGCTGGTGGACAATGTGATGCGGCGGCGGCTGAGCGAGATGCCTTCGGGGTCCATCGCGATCTTCATCGCGTCGCGGACATTGTCGAAATTGTAAAGCGGCTCACCCATACCCATCAGCACGATGTTGGACAGTAGGCGCGTTTCATCCTTGGGCGCGCCGGGTGTCGGCCATTCGTTAAGATCGTCGCGCGCCATCATAATCTGGCCGACAACTTCTGCTGCCGTCAGGTTGCGCACCAGCTTCTGGGTGCCGGTATGGCAGAAGGAACAGGTCAGCGTGCAGCCCACCTGAGACGAGATACAAAGCGTGCCGCGATCCTCTTCGGGGATATAGACAACCTCGACCTCATGCCCGCCCGCGATCCGGACGAGGTATTTGCGCGTGCCATCCTCGGATACCTGCCGGGTGATGACCTCAGGCGTTTCGATCACGAAGTTTTCAGCCAGTTGCGCACGATAGGCTTTCGCGAGGTTGGTCATCGCGTCGAAATCGCGCACGCCCCATTGATAGATCCACTGCCAGATCTGACCGGTCCGCATCTTGGCTTGCTTTTCCGGCGTGCCATGTTCGATCAGCGTCTCGCGCAGCTGGTCCCGAGTTAGGCCGACAAGGTTGACCCTCCCCTCCGGCAGCTTGCGGGGGATGGTCATCACGTCCTGGGTAATCGGCGCTTTGGCGGTCATGGCGAGGCTCGGGTTTGTGCGTAAGATGCGCCTCTATATAGGAACACGCGGCAAGATCAAAAGGAATCGTGTTTGTTGTGCTGCACTTCGCTACTCCGGCACATGGGGGCGGTCCCGTCCAGGTCCGCCTGCGGACGTGCCCTTTGGCGAGCGAATATGTCGCCGCAACAGGTGGCGCATGTACCGACTCAGGCAAGCCTTGGATGCCGAAGCGGTGCAACTGGTCGGTCAGATTGAATAGGTCTTGAGCCTGAGCGGGACCGGCGAGCGCTGCGGAAACAACTGCAGACTTCGCGAACCGGACAGCATCCGCATTTCGGAACTGCAGGTCGGCAGAGTGTCTGACCATGCAGTTTTATCAGTTGGTGATGGTTGTCCATGTCATCGGCCTCCCATTGGCCGGGCAGCAGAGGCATCAGGGTATCATAGGCTTTCTCGATGCTGGCCTTGCGGCTGATCAGCCCCAGACGTGCGGCGACACGCAGGAGATGTGTATCAACGAGCAGAACGGCTTTGCGCAGTGTGCTGAATTTCAGGACCGCAGCAGAGGTTTTGCGCCCAATGCCATCCAATTTCTCCAACCGGATGATTGCCGCATCGGCTGGCATCTCACCCAGAAAGTCGAGCGACAGGCTACCCTGGCTTGCACTCACGAATTGCAGGGCTGCCTTTAGCCTGGGCGCTTTCTTTTCGGGTATCTCAACCGAACGGATCAGTTCGTGGATTTCAGCGACCGGAGCGTCGCGCAAATCCTCCCAACAGCGGATGTGATCCCGCAATCGCGTGTAGCATCCCAGGGAAACGTCTCCGTGCGTCAAACCACCGATCATCGCCATCACTAGCTGCGAGACAGGGTCGAGCAAGAGGTGCTTTGGCGGTGGGCCATGGTGATGGCGCAGACGCTTATCCACCAACAGAAGACATCGCGCGCGTTAGTCAGGGAGCAGTGACAGTTGCATGTCGCTGATCTTAGCACAGGCAATAGAACAAATATAGAACATCTGCCGTGCAATAGATCAGCGCGTACGCCGCATGTTCAGCGAGACTGGATGATCACTCGGCGCAGCGCTTCTCAGCGTCTTCGATGCCGGCGGTGAAGCCCTGTAGTGAGAACGTATCCTTTGTCTGAGTACCCCGCGCCGACCGGGCGGTCAGAACCGCCTGCGCGCCGCGCTTCATCGCGGTCACGATCTTGGTGTCATCCGAAGCCGTCGCGGGCCAGGCCCATTCGCCCTCTGTGAACAGCTCATATTCGGAGCCGCCGACATTTAGATTCACCGTGGATCCCGGCGCAAAAGGATAGCCGCCAGTAAAGGTGACCTGCCCCTTTACGCCCGCCTTGGGTCGAAAGAACACAAATAACAGGATATCGCTGCGCCGCACGGCCACGACACGACCGCCACGGGTGTTCACCGTCTCTTCGGGTGCGGCCACGATCCAGCACTCGGTCGGATCATTCTCAACAAACACGCTCCAGGCGGTTTGCACCGCGACCCGGTTCGAGCTTTCCGATGTTTGCGCATTTGCGGTGGTTGCCAGACCGGCCAGACACATGCCTGCCACGATACGCGCCAGTTTCGTTCCCATCTGTCCAGACTCCTAGACTGTCTCTACCTCAAAATCAGAGTGCCTGCGCACCTTTAAGGCGCATCTTGACCGCACAGCCGACGCTTGCCGACATAGTCACATTATCGCATGTTCTACCACGGGTGAAAGAGCGATTGGCAGGAAATCGCGCAGAATTTCGAGAGGTTTTTCATGACACGACCCGTAGCGATGACCGAGGTCTGGCGGAATACGTTTCTGGAAAGCGTGCATCTGGGACATGCCGTGATTTGCGACGATAGCGGTCAGATCGTGCGCAGCTGGGGCGACCCGAATGCGGTGATCTTTCCACGCTCTTCCTGCAAGATGGTCCAGGCGCTGCCGCTGATCACGTCCGGAGCGGCGGCGAAATACGGGCTGGGATCAGAGCATCTGGCACTGGCCTGCGCCTCGCACAAGGGCGCGGCGATTCATACCGAGCGGGTCAATGCCTGGCTGGGTCACCTTGGGCTAAGTGATGACGACTTCCGCTGTGGCCCGCAAGTGCCGGAGGACCGCGATGCCCGCGAGGCGCTGATCCGCGCCTATGAAACGCCCTGTCAGGTGCATAACAATTGCTCCGGCAAACATGCGGGGTTCCTGACCCTGACGCAGCATATGGGGGCAGGCCCCGATTATGTCGCGATGGACCACCCGGTACAGCAGGCTTGCCTGGCCGCCTTCGAAGAGGTCACCGGCGAGGCCAGCCCCGGGCACGGGATCGACGGTTGTTCGGCGCCCAATTTCGTCACCTCGCTCACCGGTCTTGCGCGGGCCATGGCGTGGTTTGCCTCGGCTGCCGGCCGCGCGGATCGTCAAAGCGTTGCGGCACTCGAATTGACCAAAGCGATGATGCAGCATCCCGAACTGGTGGCGGGTGAACGCCGTGCTTGCACCGAGCTGATGCGCGCCGCCGGTGGCATGGCGGCCATTAAGACCGGGGCCGAGGCCGTGTTTGTCGCGATCCTGCCGGAAAAGCGCATGGGCGTCGCGCTCAAAATCATGGATGGCACCACCCGCGCCAGCGAATGCGCCATTGCGGCCATCTTGGTCAGCCTGGGCGTTCTCGACCCTGACCACCCGGCGACGCGCAAATTCATGACGCCGCTGCTCCACAGTCGACGCGGTATCGAATGCGGCCGCATCGCTCCGGCCGAAGGGTTTATCTGATCCGCCGCGCGCCTGGTGGCGGGCTTACATCTCGATGACTTCCGCCACTTCAACGCTGCCTGATCCGTCGACGACCATCGGGCAGCCCTTTGCCATTTCGGTGGCCGCTTCAATCGAATCAGCCTTGATCACGGTGTAGCCAGAGATCGGATTCGCGCCCCCGTCATCGGCGACTCCCGCGGCGCTGACGGTTTTCGACATGCCGACCGGCGCGCCGGGAATTTCCAAAGAGGGGCCCATTTTCTCGAACCACGCGCCCCAGGCGGCCATGGTTTTTTCGACTTCGGCGGGGTCCTCGGGGCGGCTTCCGCCGTGATAGGCAAAGATAAACTGTGGCATACTGAAATCCTCCTTTTTGGTGCTTATTGAAACTGTGCGTCGAGTTTACGCAGCGACGAGGTCCAGCCCTTTTCGTGGTTGGCTGCGACATCGGCATCGCTTAGCTCGCGATGATCAAGGATCAGCCGCGCGCCCTCTTCGGTGCCTTCCACGGTGAGGGTCACATGGCTTTCGGCCCCGCGTGCGTCCGCGTCATTATGCCAGCCCCAGGTGAAGCCCACCGTTTTCGGCGGATCGACATGGGTGACATGGCCCGATACCTTGTAGCGCTGCCCCTCGTCATTCACCATGACCGAGTACCACGGCCCCTTGCGGGTGAAATCCAGATCATGCTCGGGTACGTGCAACCCCTCGGGACCCCACCATTTCAATAACTTGTCCGGATCGCTGACCCAGGCAAACAGCTTTTCGGCGCTGATTGGGTAATGGCGTTCCAGCCGCAACTCGCTCATGTTTGGTCCTCTTCGATGATGGCGGCATCCAGCCGGTCCAGGCTGGCCTCCCAGAACGCGCGTTTGGAAATCGTCCAGTCGGCAATCGCGCGCAGACCCTGACCGTCGACGGTATAAAGCCGGTGGGTTCCCTGCACGCGCTGGCGGATCAGCCCGGCCTCGCGCAGCACCTTGAGGTGCCGCGAAATGGCCGCACCCGACATGCCGCGCCCTTCGATCAATTCCCCGGCGGCCAGCTCGCCTTCGGCCATGAGCTGTTCGACGATCGACATGCGGGTCTGATCGGACAGGGCAGAGAAGGCTTTCAAAACAGCGGTCATGGGTGATTGTTAACACAAGTGCTAATTAACGTAAATGTTAATGATCGAAGGGTCTATATCTGGACCTGCGCCGGGAATCCAATGTGGCAAAGTTCATAGACAGGGCAAAGTTCAAGCCGCTAGAGTTTCACCACAGATCACGTTTTAAAGAGAATATTAGGAGAATTTGTGATGGTCAGGACCCTGATCCCTGTCGCTTTTGGAGTTACGGTAATTGTGGCCGGCTGCACGCCGCCCTGGTCTGGGCAGACCACCACGACAACAACAACGACCCCCGAACCGGTCGCAACGACACCCGCGCCGACCTCGACACCACAAGCAACGCGCGCTACGGCCAGCGTTCCGGCAGTGGCTGAACCCGAACCTGAAGAGCCAAAAAGAAGGCCCCTCTCTGGAGATGAGCGCGGTGGCGGCGGCGGTGGCGGCGGTGGAGGCGGCGGCGGTGGAGGCGGCGGTGGAGGCGGCGGCTGGGGCTGATCGAGGACGGACCGATGAATCTGAGTAAACGGGATTGCCTTCGCCTGATGGCCTCGCTTGCGGCGACCGGCGCCTTTGGCGTCGGCTTGTCCGGCGCAGCGCGTGCGCAGGGCGCGCGCGGATTGCGCCTGGCCGGGGGCGGCCAGCGTGTCGCCATCGTGATCGGCAATCAGGACTACGAGAATGTCGTGGATCTGGGCAATGCCGCCAAAGATGCCCGCGATATGGCTGCGATGCTGCGCGAGTTCCGGTTCAAGGTCTTTGATGGCTATGACCTGAAAAAGCGCGACTTTGAACAACTTCTGCGCACTGCTGTACTCAACATCCCGCAAGGCGCGGATGTGGTGTTCTATTATGCGGGTCATGGCATCCAAATCGGGCGGCGAAACTATCTGCTGCCTGTGGATGCCAAATTCGAAAATGTCTACGATTTGCCGCTAGAGACGATGACGCTGGACCGGGTGATCGACACCCTTGCCGCGCGCGGTTCCGCCCATGTGGCAATTCTCGATTCCTGCCGCGACAATCCGTTCCAGAACCTGCGACTGGCCGCCGATCTGGATGCGAACCTCTTCGAGACCGGTGCCGGGTTTGAGGTATTCCGTACGCCGCTGAATTCGCTGGTCGCTTATTCCACCTCGCCGGGTGAACTGGCGATGGACGGGGCCGAGGGCGGCAACAGCCCCTATACGGCGGCTGTACTTAAGGCAGCGCGCAGCGCTCCTACAGAGAACATTCTACAACTTTTCCCGTTGATCCGCGAACAGGTTCATACTGCGACAGGCGGGGTGCAGGTGCCTTGGGAAAGCTCGACGCTGGTTCGCCCGTTCCATCTGGCGCAGGCACAGATCGAGGCGCCTGTGGCCGACACAGGCACTGCGCCTGTGGTGTCGCTTAACCTAAACGAAACCTTCAATCGGTTGATCCCGCTTGATGACGCCATTCGCGCGGAACTCGGGCAGGAGATCACTTCTGCAGCGCTGCTTGCACCACCTGCAAATGGGCTGGTGTCGCTCAATGATGAGGAAACCGGCGGTATCGTCGGTTATGCGCCGGAAATCACAGACATGCGCGCGCTCGATGTGACCGAGACCAGCAAAAACGATGCATTCAGCCTTGAGGTCGCTCCCGCATCAGGCCCGCCGGTTCGCATCGATGTGGCCCTAACGCTCACCTACGATCCCTGCGATCTGGCGGCGGGCGATGCGTTGGACCTGAACGGGGTCGGTATCTATCGCCTGCCCAACGATCTGGACCTGATCGAGGGGCTGGCGACCTGCGAAGCTTCAGTGCGGGCCAATCCGAATAATGCGAGATACCGCTATCAACTGGCGCGGCTGCAACAAAGCGCCAAGCAGTTGGAAGAAGCGCACGAGAATTTTCAGGCTGCAGCAGATGCTGGGCATATCAGAGCCAAACATGGGCTTTCGGTCCTGCTGAACTCCGAGCAGATCGACCGCGACGTGGTCAAGATCCCCTATGATCCTGACAAAGCACGAGCCTTGCTGGAAGAGGCAATCGCTGAGCAGGATCCCTATGCCATGCACACGCTGGGCAAGCGCCTGATGCGCAATGGGGCAACAGAGGCCGAGCGCCAACGCGGCTTCGAGCTGCTAGAGCGGTCGGTTGAGCTGGGCCATACTTTCTCGATGAACGAACTGGGCTATTACTTCCTGACCAAGGATACTGATCACTATATCCCCGAGCGCGGTATGCGCTATCTGACCGCCTCGCAGCTGCGCGACGATATCTACGGCTATGATAATCTGGGTTTCGTGTCACTCTATGGTCTGGATGGAAGTCCTACGGACCCCGCGAAGGCACTGGAATGGTTCACCGCCGCCTCCGATGGTGGACATCCAACTGCGCCCTCAAATATCGCGCGGATGATCCTGAATGATCAGGTGCCGGGCAAGACCGGCAATGATGCGCTGGGCTGGTATGACATCGCGCTGGCGCGCGGGGATGCCTGGGGTGGCGCAAACGGTGCGATCATCATCCTGAATGGGCGCGCTCAGGGCGTCAGTGCGGCTGAGGCCGGGATACGCGCGGCCAAGGCCTCGCTGCTGGCCAATGAGGAACCTGCCGCTTTGGCGCGGGAAAATCTGGGCACGCTCTCGCGCAGCGATATCGACCGGGCCCTGCAGACCTTGCTCAACCAATTGGGCGAGCCGGTAGGTGTTGATGGTCAGGCCGGGCCCGCCACGCAGGCCGCGTTGGAGCGGGTGAGCGCGGCAAATGGCGTGCCGGTGCCATTCGCCGCCACGCAGGACCCGACCGAGCGTTTGTTGCTGGCCGCCAAAGTCTATTGGGCGCAGAATCCGGTGCGGTTCGACCTGTTCTGATCAGGTGGCAAAGTCACCGCGCGTGTAACCCTGCAGATAGAGCAGAGCGGTCAGATCGCCGTGATTGATCCGCACATCACATTGCGCGGCAACAGACGGCTTGGCATGCAGCGCAACCCCGGTTCCGGCGCGGTGCAGCATGCCCAGATCGTTTGCCCCGTCGCCCACCGCCAACACATCCGCTTCGGCAATGCCCAGCCGCGCGCTGATCTGTTCCAGTGCTTCGACCTTGGCTTCGCGGCCCAGAATCGGTCGCGCGACATCGCCGGTCAACGCGCCATCCTCGGCCAGCAGCGTATTGGCGCGGTTCTCGTCAAACCCCAGCTGTGCTGCGACCGAGCGCGTGAAGGCGGTGAAGCCGCCCGAGACCAGCGCGCAATAACCGCCATTGGCCCGCATTGTAGACACCAGAGCCGCGCCACCGGGCATCAGCGTGATCCGTTCGGCCAGAACCTTATCGATCACCGTCTCCGCCAGCCCGCGCAGCAGGCCCACGCGTTCGATCAGCGCGCCTTCGAAATCCAGCTCGCCATTCATTGCACGTGCGGTGATCGTGCTGACCCGTTCACCAAACCCGGCCTCATCGGCCAGTTCATCGATACATTCCTGCTGGATCATGGTGCTGTCCATGTCGGCCAGCAGCATCTTCTTGCGGCGCCCCTCGGCGCGCTGCAGAACCAGATCGACTGACATCTTCTGCAGATCCTCCCAAACCCGCCATTGATTGTCCGGCATAGCGCTCAAGGGAAACTCGGCCGCCTCATCCGGGCTGAGCCAGGTCACATCCCCCCCGCCCCAGGCATTGCGGAGCGACTCGATCAGCGCGGTATCGAGTGCGGCTGTTGCGGGGGCGGTCAGCAGGGTGGCGATATACATGGTGGCGAAGTTTCCGATAGGCGGCGATGAGGTCGCGTTTGTCACATGAACCGGCGCTCTAACGCCAAATTCGCTCTTGTGAAACCCCGGATCGGCCCGTAAGTCCGTCCGTGGGACACCCCTCCCCAACGAGGGGCGCTTATCTGGAAGGGTAGCATCATGGCTATTGCACAACCGGCATCGCGGCCGGCGAATCCGCGTTTTTCCTCTGGCCCCTGCGCCAAACCCCCCACATTCGACCTGACGAAACTCGCCGACGCCGCCCTGGGCCGCTCGCACCGTGCCGCTATTGGCAAGGACAAGCTAAAGGCCGCCATCGAGGGCACGCGCGAGGTTCTGGGTATCCCCGCAGACTACAAGATCGGCATCGTTCCGGCCTCGGATACCGGTGCCGTTGAAATGGCGCTGTGGTCGCTGCTGGGCGAACGCAAGGTCGAAATGCTGGCCTGGGAAAGCTTCGGTGCTGGCTGGGTGACAGATGTGGTCAAGCAGTTGAAGATCGACGCCGAGGTAAAGACCGCTGAATACGGACAGATCGTCGATCTGGACTCTGTCGATTTCACCAATGACGTGGTGTTTACCTGGAACGGCACGACCTCGGGCGTGCGGGTCCCGAATGGTGACTGGATCGCCGATGACCGTCAGGGTCTGACCATCTGCGACGCCACGTCCGCGGCCTTTGCGATGGACCTGCCCTGGGACAAGCTGGATGTGACCACGTTCTCCTGGCAGAAGGTGCTGGGCGGCGAAGCGGCGCATGGCATGCTGATCCTGAGCCCCCGTGCGGTGGAACGGCTGGAAAGCTACACGCCCGCATGGCCGCTGCCGAAAATCTTTCGCCTGACCAAAGGCGGCAAGCTGATCGACGGTGTTTTCACCGGTGCCACCATCAACACCCCGTCGATGCTGGCGGTTGAGGATTATCTGTTTGCGCTCGACTGGGCACGCTCGGTTGGCGGGTTGCAGGGTCTGATCGCCCGTGCCGATGCCAATGCTGGCGCGGTACATGCGTTCTGCGACCAGAACGACTGGATTGCCAATTTGGCCGAGGATGCGGCGACGCAATCCAACACCAGCGTTTGCCTGAAATTCACTGATGACCGGATCACCGATGGCGCGACATTCGCCAAAGCCGTGGCCAAACGGCTGGAGGCTGAGAATATCGCGCTGGATATCGGTGCCTATCGTGACGCGCCTGCGGGCCTGCGCATCTGGTGCGGCGGCACGGTCGAAACCTCGGATATCGAGGCGATGCTGCCCTGGCTCGAATGGGCCTATCAGGCTGAAGTCGCCGCCCAGTCCGAGGCGGCCTGACGCGATTCCCGACACATTTCGGGGCCTCGCGGCCCCGCTCTCCCTTGCAGTCAAAGGACCAATGAAAATGGCCCCTAAAGTACTTGTTTCCGACAAGCTGAGCGAAACCGCCGTCCAGATTTTCCGCGATCGCGGCATCGATGTGGATTTCCAGCCCGATCTGGGCAAGGACAAAGACAAGCTGGCCGAGGTGATCGGTCAATATGATGGTCTGGCCATCCGCTCGGCCACCAAAGTGACCGAAAAGATCCTCGCCAACGCCGATAACCTCAAGGTCATCGCCCGTGCCGGGATCGGTACCGACAATATCGACAAGGATGCCGCGTCGAAAAAGGGGGTGATCGTGATGAACACGCCCTTCGGCAACATGATCACCACCGCCGAACATGCGATTGCGATGATGTTCGCCGTGGCGCGTCAGATTCCCGAGGCCAGCGCCTCGACCCATGCGGGCAAGTGGGAAAAGTCCAAATTCATGGGGGTTGAACTGACCAACAAGACGCTCGGCGTGATCGGTGCGGGCAATATCGGTGGTATCGTCTGCGACCGTGCGCGCGGGCTGAAGATGAAGGTCATCGCCTATGACCCCTTCCTAGGGCAGGACAAGGCTGACCAGATGGGCGTCGAAAAGGTCGAGTTGGATGAATTGCTGGAACGCGCCGATTTCATCACGCTCCATGTGCCGCTGACCGACCAGACCCGCAATATCCTGAGCCGCGAGAATCTGGCCAAGACCAAGAAAGGCGTACGCGTCATCAACTGTGCCCGCGGCGGTCTGGTCGACGAAGAGGCGCTGGCCGAGATGCTGCAATCGGGCCATATCGCGGGGGCGGCCTTTGACGTCTTCGCGGTCGAACCCGCCAAGGAGAACGCCCTCTTTGATCTACCCAACGTGGTCTGCACCCCGCATCTGGGCGCGGCCACCACCGAAGCGCAGGAGAATGTGGCGCTGCAGGTGGCCGAGCAGATGTCGAACTATCTGCTGACGGGTGCGGTGGAAAACGCGCTGAACATGCCCAGTGTGACCGCCGAAGAGGCCAAGGTCATGGGTCCCTGGATCAAGCTGGCCGGGCATCTAGGCAGTTTTGTTGGTCAGATGACCGACGAGCCGGTCAAGGCGATCAATATCCTCTATGACGGGGTCGCCGCTGGGATGAACCTGGCTGCGCTGAATTGCGCCGCCGTTGCGGGGATCATGAAAAAGTTCAACCCCGAGGTGAACATGGTCTCGGCCCCCGTAGTGGCCAAGGAACGCGGTATCCAGATCAGCACCACCAATCAGGATAAATCCGGCGCATTCGCGGGTTATATCAAGGTCACCGTGGTGACCGATGTGCGCGAGCGCTCGATCGGGGGTACCGTGTTCAGCGACGGCAAACCGCGCTTCATCCAGATCAAGGGCATCAATATCGACGCCGAGATCGGTCGCCATATGCTCTATACCACCAACGAAGATGTCCCCGGCATCATTGGGGCGCTGGGTCAGACCATGGGTGCCAATGGCGTCAACATCGCGAACTTCACGCTGGGACGGGCCGGAGCGGGTGGCGAGGCAATCGCGCTGCTCTATGTGGATGAACCGGTTCCCGCCGAAGCGCGCGCGAAACTGGCTGAGACCGGCCTTTTCCGACAGATCAAACCGCTGGAGTTTGATGTGGCCTGAGGCCGCCCTGCAAAAACCAGATCGGCCGCCCCATCGAGGGCGGCCTTTTTTGTTCCCTGAAGCCACGACAAAACACTTTCCCTTCGCGCCACGACGCGGCACAACCCCGGCAGCAGCCACGGAGGCACGGATGACGGACCCGATCTATGCGGTAGGTGACATTCACGGGCAGCTTGATGAATTGCACCGCGTTTTGGCTCTGATCGAGGCGGATGGCGGCTCTAACGCCCGCATTGTCTTTCTGGGAGATTATGTGGATCGCGGCCCCGACAGCCAGAAAGTGATCGACTTTTTGATCGAGGGGCAGCGGGCCGGGCGGAATTGGATCACGCTCCTGGGCAATCACGACCGGATGTTTGCCTGGTTCATGGAGGATGTGCCGCGTCACGACCCGCATCTTCTCGTCGGCTACCACTGGCTGCATGACCGGCTGGGCGGCACCGAGACGCTTCAGAGCTATGGTCTGAGCTACGACAGCGGGACCCGATTGGAAGACCTGCATGCCGAAGCGAAAGAGGCGGTACCGCAAGCACATGTTGATTTTCTGCGCGGCCTTCAGAAGATCTACGAAACCCCCGACCTCGCCTTTGTCCATGCCGGAATCCGTCCCGGCATTGCGCTGGGCGAGCAGAGCGACAACGACCTGGTCTGGATTCGGCAGAGCTTTCACATCTATTCGGAACCGCATCCAAAGCTGATCGTGCATGGCCACACACCGGTCAACGTGGCAACCCACTATGGCAACCGCATCAATCTGGACAGCGGTGCAGGATATGGCAAACCTCTGACCGCTGCGGTGTTCGAAGGGAAAAGCTGCTGGCAGCTTGCGGATCAAGGGCGCCTTGCGCTTGCACCTCGATCCGCTTTTTCATCTGGCTGAGAATACCTCGGGGACATAGCCCCTATATGCCGGTCCAGTCCAGCACAACCTTGCCGGACTGACCCGATTTCATCGCCTCAAAGCCCTGCGCGAAGTCTTCGACGCCGAAGCAGTGGGTGATCACCCGAGCCACATCCAGACCGTTCTGCAGCATCGCGATCATTTTGTACCAGGTCTCGAACATCTCGCGCCCATAAACGCCCTTGATGGTGATCGCCTTGAACACGATCCGGCTCCAATCCACTGGCGATTTGCCCGGCGGGATGCCCAGCAGTGCGATCTTGCCGCCCATCACCAGCGCCTCGACCATCTGGTCAAGCGCCACCTGCGAGCCCGACATCTCAAGCCCCACATCAAAACCCTCTTTCAGACCCAGATCGGCGATCAAATCCTGCAGATCCTCGCGCGACACATCGACAGCCCGCACGGTGGGCACCACGTGTTCCGCAAGCTTCAGGCGGTCCGGGTTGATATCCGTGATCACAACATTGCGCGCCCCTGCGTGGCGCGCGACGGCGGCGGCCATGATGCCGATGGGGCCTGCACCGGTGATCAGGACATCCTCTCCCAGAAGATCAAAGCTGAGCGCTGTGTGTACGGCATTGCCCAACGGGTCCAGGATGGCGCCGATCTCATCCGGCACATCATCCGGCAGTGGCACCACATTGAAGGCGGGCAGTTTCAGATATTGCGCAAAGGCCCCTTGCTCATTCACGCCAATCCCGCGCGTGCCGGGGTCCAGATGGAACTTGCCCGCGCGGCTCTGGCGGCTTTCGGTTCCGATCAGATGCCCTTCGCCGGAACAGCGCTGGCCGACCGCCAGCCCGGTCACGTCCTTGCCGATCTCGACAATCTCACCGGCAAACTCATGCCCGGTGATCATCGGTACCGGCACAGTGGATGCGGCCCAGTCATCCCAGTTCCAGATATGGATATCGGTGCCGCAGATGCCGGTTTTGGTCACGCGGATCAGCACCTCGTCCGGGCCGATTTCGGGGACTGGCGCCTGCACCATCCACAGACCTTCCACGGGCTTGGACTTCTCCAGCGCCTTCATGGTGTTGGGTCGCATCAGATCACCCCCAGAGCCTTGCCGACCTTGCCAAAGGCTGCCAGTGCGCGGTCCAGTTCTTTCTTTGTTAGAGCCGCATTCATCTGGGTTCTGATCCGCGCCTGCCCACGTGGCACCACCGGAAAGAAGAAGCCCGAGACATAGACACTCTCATCAAACATCTGCGCCGCCATGTCCTGCGCCAGTTGTGCCTCGCCCAGCATCACCGGGATGATCGGATGTTCCCCAGGCAGCAGGTCAAAGCCTAGCTTTTCCAGCCCGGCGCGCCAATAGCTGGCGTTGTCAAAGAGCTGCGCGCGCAGGTCAGCACCCTCTTCGACCAGACGGATCGCCTCTAGCCCGGCGGCGACGATGGATGGCGGCAGCGAGTTCGAGAACAGATAGGGCCGCGCCCGCTGCCGCAGAAGGTCGATCACTGGCTGCGGCCCGCCGATATAACCGCCGATTGCCCCCCCAAGTGCCTTGCCCAGCGTCCCTGTCAGGATGTCCACATCGACACCGAAATGATCCGGCGTGCCTGCCCCGTTTGGCCCCATGAAACCGGTGGCGTGGCAGTCATCGACCATGACGATGGCGTCGTATTTGTCGGCCAGTTCGCGGATCTTCGGCAGGTTGGCCAGATAGCCATCCATCGAGAACACACCGTCGGTGGCGATCATGATATGTCGCGCCCCATCCTCGCGCGCCTGTTTCAGCCAGGCTTCGAGATCGTTCATGTCATTGTTCAGATAGCGATAGCGCTTTGCCTTGCACAGCCGCACCCCATCGATGATCGAGGCATGGTTCAGACTGTCCGAGATGATCGCATCTTCAGGCCCTAACAAGGGCTCAAATAGCCCGCCATTGGCATCAAAGCAGGCCGCAAACAGGATCGCGTCATCCTTTTTCAGGAAGGTTGCGAGCTTGTGCTCCAGCTCGCGATGAATATCCTGCGTGCCGCAGATGAACCGGACCGAGGCCATGCCGAAACCCTTCGGCTCCATCGCATCGCGGGCTGCGGCGATCAGGTCGGGGTGATCCGCCAGACCCAAGTAGTTGTTGGCGCACAGGTTGATGACCTGCCGTCCGCCCACCGTGATCTCGCCGCCCTGCGGCGAGGTGATCATTCGCTCGCGTTTATAAAGCCCTTCGGCCTCGATCTGAGCTAGCGTGTCAGTGATCTGCGACAGGAATGCGTGCGACATGGCGACCTCCATTTGAGTCGCACTTCTAGCATAACGGACAAGATTCCCAAATAGGGGATTTCGCAATATTGGATAATTTTCCGTAAAGGCGGAATTTTTTCGATCAGGCGTTCTTGACGATCAGAAACACGCGGGCCGCACCGCTTCGGGCCGCAATTGCATGCGGGACATCGGCCGCATAGCGCGCCGTATCGCCCGCAGACAGGTCGGCGACTGCTGCGCCCGAAGTAACCCGAACCTTGCCCTCCAGCACGGTCAGTTGCTCTTGCGCACCTCGCATGTGGGGCTGACTGCTGAGAATTCCCTCTGCCTCGAAGCTTATGTCATACACCTCATGCCCGCCGGCCTCTTCGGGCGGGGACAGGATGCGGATACGGCAGCCTTCGCCCATATTGTCGATGCTCGGCACTTCGCCCTTGTGCAGCACTTCGATCTTGTCCGCGCTGTCGCCATCTTCCAGCAGGCCCGCGAAATCGACCTGCAGCGCGCGGGTCAGGTTCCATAGGGTTGCTATGGTCGGGCTGCTCTCGCCGCGCTCGATCTGGCTGACCATCGAACGGGAGACACCGCTGAGGTTTGCCACTGCCTCCAGCGACAGCCCTTGTGCACGCCGGGCCTCTTTCAACCGGGCGGGCAGGCGGTTCAGGATATCGTCGGGATTGTCCGTCATGACGGATTTTCTGGGCTTAGAGGCACCACTTGTCAATTGTGGATGTGACCTCACGTCCCATGCGACAGAAGGGCGGGCCGGGTGCATAGTGTACCCAAATCTTGAGGAGTGAAACATGACCGATGTCGTAATTCTGGACGGTGCCCGCACTGCTATTGGTACTTTTGGCGGGGCGCTCGCCTCCACCGCGCCGATCGATCTGGCCACCGTGGTGACCGAGGCCGCGCTTGAGCGGTCCGGTGTCGAGGCCGCGCAGATCGGCAATGTGGTCTTTGGCCACGTGATCAACACCGAACCGCGCGACATGTATCTGAGCCGCGTCGCCGCGATGCAGGCCGGTATCCCGAACGGCACGCCCGCGATGAATGTGAACCGCCTGTGCGGGTCCGGGGCACAGGCCATCGTCTCGGCGACCCAGTCCCTGATGCTGGGCGATGCGGAGTTTGCTGTCGCGGGCGGGGCCGAGAGCATGTCGCGCAGCCCCTTTATCACCCCCGCGACGCGCTGGGGTCAGAAGATGGGCGATGTGGCGTCGCTCGACATGATGCTGGGCGCGCTGAACTGTCCGTTTGGCACCGGCCATATGGGCGTGACCGCCGAGAACGTGGCGGATGAACATCAAATCACCCGCAAGGATATGGACGACTTTGCGCTGACCAGCCAGACCCGTGCAGCGGCGGCGATCGAAGGCGGGGTATTCGACAGCCAGATCGCGCCGGTGCAGGTCAAGGTTCGTCGCGACATGGTTGATTTCAAGGTCGACGAGCACCCCAAACCCACCACTGCCGAGGCGCTGGCCGGGTTGCGTGCGGTGTTCAAGAAAGATGGCCGGGTGACCGCTGGCAACGCGTCCGGCATCAACGATGGCGCGGCGGCGATGGTGCTTGCCAAAGCGGATGCGGCGGAGCGGGCGGGCCTGAAGCCCAAGGCGCGCATTCTGGGCTATGCCCATGCCGGTGTGCGCCCCGAGGTGATGTGCATCGGTCCGGTTCCGGCAGTGCAGAACCTGATGCAGCGCACCGGCCTGTCGGTGGATGATTTCGACGTCATCGAAAGCAACGAGGCCTTTGCCGCTCAGGCCCTTGCCGTGAACAAGGAACTTGGGCTGGATGCGGCCAAGGTGAACCCGAATGGCGGCGCGATTGCGCTGGGTCATCCGGTGGGGGCTACTGGTGCGATCATCACAATGAAAGCGCTTTATGAATTGGAGCGCACCGGCGGGTCCAAGGGTCTAATCACCATGTGCATTGGCGGCGGTCAGGGCATTGCCATTGCCATCGAACGGCTCTGATCCGGATTGTCGCAAGGGGGGCTGCCTGCCCCCCAACGCGCCTTTGGCGCGCGCGGATGTTTCCTGAAAGATGAAGCCTAAGGACCTGCCTAGAACAGCGCGCTGACCAGCAAGACGATCCCCGCGCCAACACCGGACCCGGCAAGGGCGGTCCAGACCGGCAGGGATATTGGCGATTTCGGTGGCTCTTCGGTAGCCTGCGCGATCAGCATCTTTTCGACCAGCGCGGGCAGGCGCGGGCCGAACCGGGCCAGTACCTTGGCGGTGTCGTAAAAATCCGAGAGTGCGGCGCGCGGGCCGATGGATTCGGTGATGTAGCTTTCGACCACCGGGCGCGCCACTTCCCAGATGTTCATATGCGGGTTCAGGGACCGGGCCACACCCTCGACCACCACCATGGTGCGTTGCAGCAGGATCAGTTCGGTGCGGGTTTCCATCCCGAAGCGTTCGGTCACCTCGAAGAGATAATTGAGCAGACGACCCATCGAGATATGGCTGGCATCCATGCCAAAGATCGGCTCTCCCACCGCGCGCAGGGCACGGGCGAACTCGTCAACATCGCGGTCGGCGGGAACGTAACCAGCCTCGAAATGTACCTCGGCCACGCGTTTGTAGTCGCGGCGGATGAAGCCGAAAAGAATCTCGGCATAGACCCTGCGGGTATATTGGTCGATATGGCCCATGATGCCGAAATCATAGGCGACGATATCGCCATTGGGCGCAACCTTGAGGTTGCCCTGATGCATGTCGGCATGGAAATAGCCGTCGCGCAGCGCGTGCTGAAGGAACAGGGTCAGCACCCGTTCACTTAGGACGCGCCGGTCATGGCCTGCCGCGTCCAGCGCGTCGTTGTCGCCCAACGGCACACCATCGGCCCAGCCCAGCGTCATCACCCGGCGCGCCGAGAGCGACCACATTATCGTCGGCAGCTGGAACCCTTCATCCTTTTGCGTATTGGCGGCAAACTCTGAGGCTGCGGAGCTTTCCAGACGCAGATCAAGCTCGCCGCGGACGACTCCATGGAAATGTTCGATCACCTCCATCGGCCGCAACCGGCGCGCGCCTGGTGCGCAAAGCTCAACGATACGGGCGGCCAGATAGAAGGCGTCAATATCCTTCTGGAACGCCTTTTCGATGCCGGGGCGCAGCACCTTGACCGCGACTTCGCCGCCGCCATTAGCGATGCGGGCCTTGTGAACCTGCGCAATCGAGGCGGCGGCAATCGGCTCGCTGAATTCTTCGAACAGTTCAGGTACGGGCTGGCCGAGTTCGCGTTCGACCTCTGCCATCGCCTCTTGTCGGGAAAAGGGTGGCAGCTTGTCCTGCAACACCCGCAATTGCACCGCCAATTCCTCGCCCACCACGTCAGGGCGGGTCGAAAGGATCTGGCCGAATTTGATGTAAGCCGGGCCCAGCGCGGTCAGCGCGCGGGTGGCAGGCGGCATGGCGGGATCACCCTTGTAGCCGAGCCACTGGAACGGTTTGCCCAGCGCATGGGCCACGAAGCGCAGGGCGCGCGGGGCCTCGAAGGCGTCCAGCACCACGTTCATGGCGCCCGTGCGCTCCAGAGTGGCGCCTGTGCGGATCAGGCGAATGATGTTGTGCGGGCCGCGCATGCGTCAGATTTTCCAGCCGGAATGCAGGGCCGCGATTCCCATGCTCAGATTGCGGTATTTGGCGTTCTCGAACCCCGCCTCGCGGACCATCGACAGGAATGTCTCCTGATCGGGGAAATTGCGGATCGATTCCACGAGATACTGGTAACTGTCGCGATCCCCGGCGATCATCTGTCCCATGCGTGGGATCACGTTGAAGCTATAGAGATCATAGAGTTTCTGTAACCCGTCATTTGGAATCTGGCTGAATTCCAGCACCATCAGACGACCACCGGGGCGTAACACGCGGAAGGCCTCGTTCAGCGCCTCTTGCGGACGGGTCACATTGCGGATGCCGAACGAGATCGTATAGACGTCGAATGTCTTGTCCTCGAAGGGCAGCGCCATGGCATCGCCGACGACCCAGTCCAGACTGTCGGCCATCTGCTCGGCCTCGGCGCGTTTGCGGCCTTCGATCAGCATCGGTTCGGTCAGGTCCAGAACGGTGGCATGGCCATAGCCCGCACGCTTGAGGAACCGAAACGAGATATCGCCGGTGCCGCCCGCCACATCCAGCAGGCGCTGACCGGGGCGCGGGGCGAGCCAGTCCATCATTGCGTCTTTCCAGACCCGGTGGATGCCAACGCTCATCACATCGTTCATGATGTCATATTTCGAGGCAACCGAGTTGAAGACGCCCTGCACCCGCCCTGCCTTCTCGGATTCGGGGACGGTTTCGAAACCGAAATGGGTGGTTGTGTCGCTTCTGTCTGACATGCGGCTTGCCGTTTGCTGAATTTCGCCCTTGTTATAGGACGCTGAGAGGTGGGCACAATGCGGCCCATTGGACAGGAGAGCCATAATGCCCGAATTGCCCGAGGTCGAGACCGTCAGGCGCGGCCTTTTGCCCGCGATGGAGGGTGTGGTCCTGAAACTGACCGACGTAAACCGCCCCGACCTGCGCTGGCCGTTCCCTGAGCGCATGGCAGATCGGCTGCGTGACGTCCGTGTGGACCGGCTGCGGCGGCGCTCGAAATACTTGCTGCTGGATTTGAGCAGCGGCGAGACATTGTTGATCCATCTCGGCATGTCGGGGCGGATGACCATCTCAAGCGATCCTCTGGGTCAGTTCCTGCATGATCACCCGATGCCGGAAAAACATGATCACGTGGTGTTCCACATGGAGAACGGCGCGCGCGTTACCTTCAACGACCCGCGGCGCTTTGGCGCGATGGACCTGATGGCGACCGAGAGCGCCGAACAGCACAAGCTGCTGTCAGTTCTGGGGCCGGAGCCCTTGGGCAATGCCTTTGACGAACCGCATCTGATCGCGGCATTCAAAGGGCGTAACACGCCAGTGAAATCCGCGCTGCTGGATCAGGGAATCGTTGCCGGTCTGGGCAATATCTATGTCTGCGAGACGCTCTATCGCGCCGGAGTGTCGCCGCGTCGGAAGGCGGGCAGAATTTCTGCGCCTCGTGTTGCGGCGATGGTTCCGATCATCCGCGCCGTCCTGTCCGAGGCGATTGAGGCGGGCGGATCAAGCCTGCGCGATTTCCGCCAAGCCGATGGCGAGCTTGGATATTTCCAGCACCGCTTCGATGTTTATGACCGCGAGGGTCAGCCCTGCCGAACCCCCGATTGCACCGGCGTGATCACACGTATCGCGCAATCGGGCCGGTCGTCTTTCTATTGTCCGGTTTGCCAAAGATAGCTTGAACCATAGGCTGTGCATGATAAGGAATCGGCTCTGACCGGAACAACCGAAAGCAGCACTCAATGGCTTTTCAGACGATCATCGTCGACATTGAAGACCACGTCGCCCTCATCAAACTGAACCGACCCGACGCGCTGAACGCGCTCAATACCGAGTTACTGGGCGAGTTGTGCGCAGCACTGGAAAGCGCCGATGAAAACGACAAGGTAAGATGTGTTGTTCTGACCGGGTCGGACAAGGCCTTTGCCGCTGGTGCCGATATCAAGGAGATGTCCGAGAAGAGTTTTGTCGAGGTGTTTGAAGAGAATCTCTTTGCCTCGGCCAATGACCGCATCGCCGCCATCCGTAAGCCGATCATCGCAGCCGTGTCGGGCTATGCGCTGGGCGGCGGGTGCGAATTGGCGATGATGTGCGATTTCATCATCGCGGCTGACAATGCAAAGTTCGGCCAGCCAGAGATCAACCTGGGTGTCATCGCGGGCATGGGCGGGTCGCAGCGCCTGACCCGCTTTGTGGGCAAGTCGAAATCGATGGACATGAACCTGACCGGGCGCTTCATGGATGCTGAAGAGGCCGAGCGCGCCGGGCTGGTCAGCCGCGTCGTGCCCACCAAGAAGCTCATGGAAGAAGTGATGGCTACCGCGCAGAAGGTGGCCGAAAAATCGCAGCTGAGCGTTCTGGCCGCCAAGGAATCAGTAAACCGGTCTTATGAACTGACACTGAACGAAGGCATGCTGTTCGAACGCCGCGTGTTTCATTCGATGTTTGCCACCGAAGATCAGAAAGAGGGCATGGCCGCCTTCCTTGAAAAGCGCGAGGCGCAGTTTCGCGACAAATAGCGGTTGGCTGTGCCCAAGATCGGGCTTGGCAAGCCTCATGAACTTGGGTAATGAGCGCCGCTATACATGCGCGTGCGGCCCGCTCAGGCTCGAATCACAAGGGTGAACTCTGGTCCCTGCAGGTTCCGTCATTGCGCAATCGAGACAACGGAAACGAAACAAGGTAACAGACCACATGGCCAATTCGCCCCAAGCCAAGAAGCGCGCCCGTCAGAACGAAAAGCGCTTCGCAATCAACAAAGCGCGTCGTTCGCGCATCCGCACCCACCTCCGCAAGGTTGAAGAAGCCATCGCATCCGGCGATCAGGCGGCCGCCACCGCAGCCCTGCGCGCGGCGCAGCCCGAACTGATGCGCGGCGTGTCCAAAGGCGTCTTCCACAAGAACACCGCATCCCGCAAGATGTCGCGCCTGTCCGCGCGCGTGAAGGCGATGGCCTGATCCGCTCGGCGAATCTGCAAAATGCGAAGATCTGAAAAGGCACCCCCACGGTGCCTTTTTTTCATGGCTGTTGCAACATTGCCGCTGTCCCGCAGGTGCCTGAGATTCGTTGTCGGTAAAGACTGAGTCAACATTAGAGTTTCGTTGCTGCCCCGCCCCTGGTGTTGCTACCACTGTTCTAGCGATTCACTCGCTTGGGGGGACAGGACGTTTTCGGTCAGATCTGACAGGCATCAGAGAAGATCGCAAACGCAAGCCAGGTATCGGGAGGTACCCGAAGGTTTGGTCTGCTGCCAGCCGCGTACTGCCGCGCGGTGTAGCCCTGTCTAGATAAAGTTGTGTGCCGAGTTTACGTGCCACGAATCCGTTGTCACTGCGGACTCTTTGCTCGTGTGGTCGGTATTGTTGTCTCACGGGAAGACAACTCGCTTCGGATCTAATTCCGATGACGCAACCCTTTTGCGTGTGAGCCGTGGCCGGCCGAACCCGGTCAATAAATGGGCAAAAATAACGGCCGCCGGGATGGCGGCCCAGCAAAACGAGGGATGCGTGAGGCGCTTGATGACACAAGAGAAATGGGGACAACTTCGTGAACGACTGCTCAAGACTGTCGGAAAAAATAACTACACGACCTGGATCGAGCCGCTCAAATTTCAGGAACTGGAAGATGGCGTCGCCGTCTTTTCGGTGCCCACGAATTTCGTGGGGAACTATGTCAGCCAGAACTTTGCCGATCTTATTCTCTATGAGTTGACGACCTCCGGGGAAGACGTGCGCCGTCTGGCCTTCCGCGTCGCCGCAAACTCGCCCGTACGCCCGACTTCGAACGCACTCAAAGAAGAACCGGAAGAGCAGGACGCCCCTGCTACCGCCTCGCCCGCCCCTGCCAATGCGCCGCTGGACGCGTTGCAGACCGCGCCGCTGGACAAGCGCTTCACCTTTGAACGCTTTGTCGTCGGCAAACCGAACGAACTGGCCCATGCCGCTGCGCGCCGCGTGTCTGAGGGCGGTCCTGTCACGTTCAACCCGCTGGTGCTTTATGGTGGCGTCGGATTGGGTAAAACGCACCTGATGCACGCCATCGCCTGGGAATTGCGCGAGCGTCAGCCTGACCTGAATGTGCTCTACCTGTCTGCCGAACAATTCATGTATCGCTTCGTGCAGGCTCTGCGCGAACGCCGGATGATGGATTTCAAGCATCTCTTCCGCTCGGTTGATGTGCTGATGGTCGATGACGTGCAGTTCATCGCCGGCAAGGACAGCACCCAGGAAGAGTTCTTTCACACCTTCAATGCGCTGGTGGACCAGAACAAGCAGATCATTATCTCCGCCGACCGCGCACCGGGTGAGATCAAGGATCTTGAAGACCGGGTGAAATCGCGCCTGCAATGCGGCCTCGTCGTTGATCTGCACCCGACCGACTACGAATTGCGCTTGGGCATCCTGCAGAACAAGGTGCAGCAGCACAGCGCCACCTATCCCGACCTGAAAATCCGCGATGGCGTGCTGGAATTCCTCGCCCATCGCATTTCCACCAATGTCCGCGTGCTGGAAGGCGCGCTGACCCGGCTCTTTGCCTTTGCGTCGCTGGTGGGGCGTGAGATCGACATGGAGCTGACCCAGGATTGCCTGGCCGATGTTCTGCGTGCCTCGGAACGCAAGATCACGGTCGAGGAAATCCAGCGCAAGGTCTCGGAATACTACAATATCCGCCTCAGCGACATCATCGGACCCAAGCGTGTACGCTCTTACGCGCGGCCCCGGCAGATCGCGATGTACCTGTGTAAGCAACTGACCAGCCGGTCGCTGCCCGAGATCGGGCGACGCTTTGGTGGGCGCGACCACACCACCGTCATGCATGGCGTACGCCGCATCGAAGAGCTGAAGCTGACTGACGGCCAGATCGCCGAAGATGTCGAGATGCTGCGCCGCGCGCTGGAGGCCTGATCGACCCTCGGTTTCCCGGTCATTTGTGTGTTCCTCCACACGTTTGATCGGGAACTGCATTCCGAGTGGGGCACGGGCCTTGACGCCCGTGTCTTTCCGGCTGACAAATCTGTAAAAAATCTTGTGTCGGTGCGGCAACCCGCTAGGGTGCGTGTCCCGGCCCATGCAGAGGAACAAGGGAAATGAAGATCAGCATCGAACGCGGCACTCTACTCAAGGCCGTGGCGCAGGCTCAGTCTGTTGTGGAACGGCGCAACACCATCCCCATTCTGGCCAATGTGCTGATCGAGGCCGAAGGCGACAGCGTTCAGTTCCGGGCGACCGATCTGGACATCGAAGTGGTCGACAGCGCCCCGGCTCAGGTTGAGCGCGCGGGTGCCACCACCGTCGCCGCGACCACCCTTCATGAGATCGTGCGCAAACTGCCCGACGGCGCGCTTGTCACACTGACCGCAGATAGCGCGACAGGCCGTCTGACGGTCGAGGCGGGCCGCTCGAACTTCTCTCTGGCGACACTGCCCAAAGAGGATTTCCCGGTCATGGCCTCCTCGGAATACCAGTCGAACTTCACCGCCAATGCTGCCGTTCTGCGGCGGCTTTTCGACAAGTCGAAATTTGCCATTTCTACCGAAGAGACACGGTATTATCTGAACGGTGTCTACATGCATGTGGCCGACAGCCCCGAGGGCGGCAAGACGCTGCGCTGCGTGGCGACCGATGGGCACCGTTTGGCCCGGATTGACTCGGAACTGCCCGCCGGGGCCGAGGACATGCCGGGCGTGATCGTGCCGCGCAAGACCGTGGGTGAGCTGCGCAAGCTGCTGGATGATGACGAGATGGACATTGCCGTGTCTGTCAGCGAGACCAAGGTGCGCTTTGCGACTCCTGACATCACGCTGACCTCGAAAGTGATCGACGGCACCTTCCCCGACTATACCCGCGTCATCCCGCAGGGGAACAACCGGCGGCTGGAGGTGGATGCCTCTGAATTTGCGCAAGCCGTGGACCGGGTGGCCACCGTATCATCAGAGCGGTCGCGTGCCGTGAAGCTGCAACTGGATGAGGACAAGCTGGTCCTGTCGGTCAACGCACCTGACAGCGGCGCGGCCGAAGAAGAGCTGGCGGTGGCCTATGGTGATGAGCGGCTGGAGATCGGCTTTAACGCCAAATACCTGCTTGAAATCGCCAGTCAGGTGGATCGGGAAAATGCGGTTTTCATGTTCAATTCGGCCGGTGACCCGACCCTGATGCGCGAAGGCAATGATCAGAGCGCGGTCTATGTGGTCATGCCGATGCGCGTCTGATCGCGCCGCTGCGCGATGCCTACGGCAAGCGTCGTTTCCACGGTAAGGGGCTGGTTGGCTTGCTGGCCCTGACATCCCTCAAACTTTCTCACTTCCGATCCCACAAGCTGGCACAGATGGCGCTGGACGGGCGGCCCGTGGCGCTACACGGCCCCAACGGGGCGGGCAAGACCAATGTCATCGAAGCGGTATCGCTATTCTCGCCCGGACGCGGGTTGCGTCGGGCCAGCGCCGCCGACATGACGCGCCGCCCCGAGGCGCTGGGCTGGAAGCTGTCAGGTGTTCTTGAGACGCAGGGCAAGCAGCACGAGATCGAAACCTGGTCTGAGGGTGGCGCTGCGCGGCAGGTCCGTCTGGACGGCAAGAGCGCCAGCCAGATCGCGCTTGGTCAGATCGCGCGCGTGGTCTGGCTGATCCCTTCGATGGACCGGCTCTGGATCGAAGGGGCAGAGGGGCGGCGGCGCTTTCTGGACCGGATCGCGCTCAGCTTCGATCCCGGCCATGCCGAGGCCTCACTGACCTATGACAAGGCTATGCGCGAGCGTAACCGGCTGCTGAAAGACGAAGTTCGCGACGCCCATTGGTACGGCGCGCTGGAACAGCAGATGGCCGCGGCAGGGCACCGCATCCATCAGGGTCGCGTCGCGGCGCTGGACCATTTGCGCCGCGCCCAGAATGATGCCGAGACCCCCTTTCCCACAGCGGAACTGGACCTGATCCAATCTGAGGGTGAGATGCCAGAGACCGAGGCGGACCTGCGCGAGGCGCTGCAGGAGTCCCGATTTCGCGACATTGCCGCCGGAAGGGCGCTTGTCGGGCCACATCGCAGCGATCTCTATGGCGTTTACGCGGCCAAGGGCGTGCCCGCAAAAGACTGTTCGACGGGCGAACAAAAGGCGCTGCTGATCTCACTGATCTTGGCCAATGCGCGGGCGCTGTCAGGTCTTATCGGCACGCCGCCGATCCTGCTGCTGGATGAAGTTTCAGCGCATCTGGATGCGGGTCGCAGGGCGGCGCTATACGACGAGATTTGCGCCCTGGGCGCGCAGGCTTGGATGACCGGAACGGGACCGGAACTGTACGTCGAACTGGGCGATCGGGCGCAATATCTGAGCGTGACCGAAGCGGCCGGAATCTCGCAGGTTTCACCTGCCCGAAACCCTTAAAAAACGAGCGGATTCACGTGACATTCCTGCCTGCGTTTCGTATAAAATCGCAGGAATATAACAGGAAGGCGCGAATGTCCGAGAACGAGCAAACCCCGCAGGAATATGGCGCGGATTCCATCAAGGTTCTCAAGGGGTTGGAGGCGGTTCGCAAGCGTCCCGGCATGTATATCGGGGATACCGATGATGGCTCGGGTCTGCACCATATGGTGTATGAAGTCGTTGACAATGGCATAGACGAGGCTCTGGCCGGTCATGCCGATCACGTCACCGTAAAAATTCACGCCGATAGCAGTGTCTCGGTCAGCGATAACGGGCGCGGCATTCCGGTGGGCATTCACGAGGAAGAAGGCGTTTCCGCCGCCGAAGTCATCATGACCCAACTGCATGCGGGCGGGAAGTTTGACAGCAATTCCTATAAGGTCTCGGGCGGTCTGCACGGCGTCGGTGTCTCGGTGGTGAATGCGCTGAGCGATTGGCTCGAACTGCGTATCTGGCGCGAAGGCAAGGAACATGTCGCGCGTTTTGAGGGTGGCGAGACCAGCGAGCATTTGACCGTGGTCGGGGAATGCGGCGAGCAAACCGGCACCGAAGTGCGGTTCCTGGCCTCGACCAATACGTTCTCGAACCTTGAATACTCGTTTGACACGCTGGAAAAGCGGCTGCGCGAACTGGCCTTCCTGAACTCGGGCGTGCGTATCATCCTGATCGACGAGCGCCCCGCCGAACGGCTGGAAACCGAGCTGTTCTACGAAGGCGGCGTCAAGGAATTCGTCAAGTATCTTGACCGGTCGAAAAGCCCGGTGATGGATCAGCCGATCTACATCAAGGGCGAGCGCGACGAGATCGGGGTCGAGATCGCCATGTGGTGGAATGACAGCTACCACGAGACGGTCCTGCCTTTCACAAACAACATCCCGCAGCGCGATGGCGGCACCCATGTGGCGGGCTTTCGCGGCGCGCTGACCCGGACAATCAACAATTATGCGCAATCCAGCGGGATCGCGAAAAAGGAAAAGGTCAGCTTCACTGGCGATGACGCGCGCGAGGGGCTGACCTGCGTGCTCTCGGTCAAAGTGCCCGACCCAAAATTCTCATCCCAGACCAAGGACAAACTGGTCTCGTCCGAAGTACGTCCCGCCGTGGAAAGCATGGTGAACGAGAAGCTGGCCGAATGGTTCGAAGAGAACCCCAATGAGGCCAAGCAGATCGTCGGCAAGATCATTGAGGCGGCGCTGGCCCGCGAAGCCGCCCGCAAGGCCCGTGAGCTGACCCGCCGCAAGACGGCTATGGATGTGAACTATCTCGCCGGCAAACTCAAGGATTGCTCCGAAAAGGATCCCTCCAAGACCGAGGTGTTTCTGGTCGAGGGGGACTCGGCCGGTGGGTCGGCCCAGACCGGGCGCGACCGGCTAACACAAGCCGTTCTGCCCCTGCGCGGCAAGATTCTGAACGTGGAACGCGCGCGGTTTGACCGGATGCTGTCCAGTCAGGAGATCGGTAACCTCGTGATGGCGTTGGGCACCGGCATTGGGCGGGATGAGTTCAACATCGAAAAACTGCGCTACCACAAGATCGTCATCATGACCGATGCCGACGTGGACGGCGCGCATATCCGTACCCTGCTCTTGACCTTCTTCTACCGGCAGATGCCGGAACTGATCGAAGGTGGGTATCTCTACATTGCGCAGCCGCCGCTCTACAAAGTGTCGCGCGGCAAATCAGAGGTTTATCTGAAGGACCAAGCCGCACTTGATGACTATCTGATCAATCAGGGGGTTGAGGGCGCGGTGTTGAAACTCGGCTCGGGAGAGGAAATCATCGGTCAGGACCTGGCCCGCGTGGTTGACGAGGCGCGGCAACTGAAACGCGTGCTGGACGCGTTCCCGACCCATTATCCGCGCCACATTCTGGAACAGGCCGCCGTGGCGGGTGCCTTCGTGCCCGGCGCGGTGGATGCCGACCTGCAAGGTGTGGCCGACAAGGTTGCTGCCCGTCTGGACCTGATCGCACTGGAATACGAACGCGGCTGGCAGGGCCGGATCACGCAGGATCACGGCATCCGTCTGGCCCGCATCCTGCGCGGCGTCGAAGAGGTGCGCACGCTGGACGGCCCGATGCTGCGCTCGGGCGAGGCGCGCAAGACCGGCAGTTTCACCCAGAGCCTGCAGGAGGTCTACAGCACGCCCGCAACACTGGTCCGCCGCGACCGGATGCAGGCGATCCATGGCCCCTTGGATCTGCTACGCGCAATCCTGGAAGAGGGCGAAAAGGGCCTGTCCCTGCAGCGCTACAAGGGTCTGGGCGAGATGAACCCCGACCAGCTCTGGGAAACCACCTTGGACCCTGATGCGCGCACGCTATTGCAGGTGCGGGTGGACGATATGGTTGAAGCTGACGATCTCTTCACCAAACTCATGGGAGATGTCGTCGAACCTCGCCGTGAGTTCATCCAGAAGAACGCGCTGAGCGTTGAGAATTTGGATTTTTGAAGGTTGTAGGATAGCCCATAATCGTTCGCGATGCCCATTTGGGACTTGGTCCGCGGAAACCATCAGGGCCGGCGGCCAAGTGTGCCGCGCAAACAGGCCGGACACAAGTCTGCTTCTGACCAGTGCGAACTCATGCAAATAAGCCTTGCTATGCAGGCGCAATCTACACTCGACATTCGCCGCGTATGCAAAATCCCAGAAGCCAAGAAGAGAGAATTCGCGGGACAAAACAGACTTTCAAATAGGCTCATCGAATGTCCAGTCACGACGAAAATGGGCCGTGAGCGAGGTTTCGAAAGAGGGCGAGGCGCTTCGCCCTCTCCGATCTAAGAAACACCTATTCTGCTGGGCTGGTAGCAGCATGATCGTCTTGTGCAGCTTCCGGATCAAGTTTCCATATTGTCCAGCCCATCAGACCGAACACGATGGTCACGATGGGCGACAGCCAGCAGAAAAATGCGAACGGCAGATAGGCGATCGTTGCCACACCAAGCGTCGCAGCCTGATAGGCGCCGCCCGAGTTCCAGGGCACCAGGTTAGCGGTTACCGTGGCCGAATCTTCGACCGCCCGAGACAGGTTTTCTGGTGCCAGGCCGCGCTCTCGATAGGCCTGTGCATAGGTCCGCGCTCCCATGACGATCGCCATGTACTGGTCACACAGGATCATGTTTGCGCCTATACAGGTGAGCACGGTCGAGACGATCAAAGAGCCCGTCGACTTGGCCATTGTCAGGATTTTGTCGGCAATCGCTTTTAGCTGGTTGGTGCGCTCCATCACGCCGCCAAACATCATTGCAACGATCACCAAGCTGATGGTGTACATCATCGAGTCCATCCCACCACGTGTCAGCAGCGAGTCTACATCCTCGTTTCCGGTATTGGCCTCAAATCCGCTGAAGGCGGCATTCAAAAGCGCTTCGTAGTTTGCACCCTGAATGCCAACGGCCAGGATCGCGGCAGAAACAACGCCCAAGGTGATCCCGGGAATGGCTGGCATCTTCTTGTAAGACACGGCCATCACCACCAGCGGCGGAATGATCATCGCAACGTTGATCGTAAAGTTCTCGTTTAGCAGCTGCAGGATTGTATCAATGCGTTTCACATCGCCTTCACCGCCTCCGTATTGCAGGCCAAGAACGATCTCGATGATCAGAGTTAGCGTGATCGAGACACCGGTCGTGTAGGACATGTGCTTGATGTGGGTAAACAGGTCCGTCCCGGCCAATGCTGGCGCCATGTTCGTCGTGTCAGAGAGTGGCGACATCTTGTCCCCGAAGTAAGCTCCCGACAAGACGGCTCCGGCAACAAGCGGCAATGGAAATCCCAGCCCGGCACCGACTCCCATAAGGGCGACACCAACGGTCCCGGTGGTACCCCAACTGGTGCCAGTCGCAAGCGAGGTCATGGCGCAGATGATCACGGTTGCGGGTAGAAAGATCGAAGGCGACAGGACTTTCAGACCATAATAGATCAGGGTCGGCACAACGCCTGCCAAAATCCAGACACCGATCAGAATTCCCACAATGATCAGAATGATCGTGGCGGGTAATGCATTGGTAATACCGCGCACCATGCCATTTTGAATGTTCTGCCAAGAAAAACCGCACCGCAAGGCTACGAGCGCCGCAACCATAACGCCCAAGAGCATGGGTACGTGCGGGTCAAGCCCATATACCACGATGGACAGGCTGATTCCGAAAACAAGCGAGAGGAGCGAAATCAACGCCTCCCAGAAATGCGGCGCGCGCGCGCCCTCGGGAATGTTCGTCTTCATTGCTTCCTCCAGGTTTCTCGAGGTTGCTACCCCAGTGCTTGGTCTCGCATAAGCTGGCCAAACTGCATACACCCTAGGTCATGTTGACAAATTTCGGAACCAGAGACGGATCGACGCTATGTCGATAAAACCGAGAAAGCTCTCCGCCGTTTTGTTGTAGCGGGTCGCGACATGTCGAACATTCTTGAGCTTATTGAAACAGCGCTCGACGCCGCTTCACGACTTGCAACGATCCATTGTGGGCGGTGCGCTGACTCTCATCGGTGAGATACAGAAGCTTGTCGCAACATTGGATGCAATGACAGTTGGATCAAGTCGGGAAGTCCTGACGGAGGCTCGCAGTATGATGGATCGACTGCAAATCCCGTTTTAGGTATCGCGACGCCTCTCATAGCTGTTCAAAACACGCTGCAATTGGATACCTTCGGGTCGAAGTTACGAAGTATTATCTGATGTCGCAGACGAGATTTGCGTTACGCGTCGGTTCCGAACACAGAACGCAATCACTATTTCGCAAACGCCAGAACCCGCTGTTTGTCAGTCCAACTGGACATGGAGGGCATTCCGACCGGTCGAGCGCTCAACACCTGAAAGGCAGGACTGATTCTATTCCGGTCATTGATATTAGGTGATTGATCCCAGGGTTTGTTGACCCGATCCATTCGATCACCTATAAGGATGCCTTGCTCGAAGCGATCCCCCAGCGGGTCCGCACGACCCTACGGAGAATGGCATCAAGTTTGCCGAGCATCCCCGGAATCGGATCACCGACCATCCTCGGTCGATGCCGTTCGACATGATGTGCGACGCCAGCGGGTCGAGCGCTGACTGACATAGCCAAACCATCCATTGACCGATGGCAAGTTCGAGCGCATGAGCCGCACTATCAAGGGCGCCACAGCCACAGTCAGGCGATGCCACTACGTCAGCCACAATCAGCTTCGAAGCTATTTGGCCAACTTCTTTGAATCCTACAACGTCGCCCACCGTCTCAAGAAGCTCAGTGGGCTGACACCCTGTAAATACACCTGCAAGATTTGAACTTCAGAACCAGAACGATCATCGTCAATCCGATCCGCCTGATGCCGGGACTGAACACCTAAAACCCATATTGGCGTTGGAGAAGGTAAGGATTTGACCGGGCGGGACGCTTGAACGGGCTGCTGACTTAGCCCGTTCAATTACCAAATTCTTTCGAATCTGTTCCGGTAACCTTCGATATCATTCCAGTTCTGTTTTGCGTATTTATTGAAGTATTCAGCGCGATCTATGGCCATATTGAGCGTTTTTTTTCGTCAGCCGTGTGTTGTTTGGTTCGAAACAGACTGTATTTCTCACGATGAGTAATGTGTTGGCGCAGGTTACTTATCGCTTTCTCGAATGGCAGAGCCACAAGCAGAAAATCATTCCAGGCATGACGGCGCGCAATGTGCAATTTGTTATAGGATACGATCATATTGTGGATCTTTTTCCTCAATGCCTCACGTTTTTTCTTATCATTTTCGCCCTTTACTTGCTTTAGGATCTTCTCTATCGCTCTCATTTTGCTCGTTACGCGTTGCTGCTTCTCGACAAATGCGTTCCACTCCCATTCCAAATGCACCTCTTGGCACAGTTGCCGCTCCGACCGGGTTCCGATTCAGTAGCCAACCAGCAACATCCGGATTAGCAGTTCAGGATCGACAGACGGGCGGCCTGTATGGCTGTAGAAGTCCGCAAGATGGGAGCGAATGGCGCTCAGATCGACAATCCGGTCAATGGATCGAAGCAAATGGTTTTGCAGGACATAAGCCTTCAATGAGAACTCGTAGAACAGCGCCGCTTGCGCTTTCTGCCTCGGTCCCATCATCGCCAATCCCTCCCACTCGCAGAGGGAATTGAATCAGCGACTTACGCCTCGATCAAGCAAGAGCTTTTCAACGAAATAAACCTGCGAACGAAGCTACGAGACTAAAAGTGAGAAATCTCTCTCTTTTCCGCCAAAAAAGTGCAACACGCGTTCATACTGGTGGCATGAGTGTCGTTGGCAAGTTTCATGTTGTTGTGGATAGATTAGCCTGTGGCACGACACGGTCAGCAGCCGATTGCCTTTGTGGTTTTCCACTGACAATCTGCAAAAGCGGCTTTAGGCAGCTTGGGGGAAGAAACGAGATGTATCGCTTTGGTGATTTCGAATTGGACTCCGAGCGGTTTGAACTGCGTCGGGCCGGGCAGGTCGTCAAGATCGAGCCACGTAGTCTGGAGTTGCTATTTCTTTTGATCGAGAATCCGGACCGGGTCATCAGCCGGGACGAAATCATTGATAAACTCTGGGAAGGGCGCATAGTCACAGATTCAGCGGTCTCAACCTGTTTGAAAGGCGTGCGTCGCGCAGTCGGTGATGATGGCAAGACCCAGGCAGTCATAAAGACGGTGCATGGTCGAGGCTTCAGATTCGTCGGAGACTTGGAAACTGTGTCGGTCAACCAAGCGGCGCTGACTGACACGGTTTCTGATCAGCCGTCCTTAATAATTCTTCCAATGCAAGTTTTTGGTGTTTCTCCGGACCTGCAAGGCGTTGCGGATGGGTTCGTCGAAACGTTGACCACTGTGTTGACGCGGGTTCCTCTGTTGTCGATCGTGTCACGCGCGGCGAGCTTTGCGCTAAAAGACCGTGCTATCGATGTTAGCGAAGTGCGAAACAAATTCGGCGCTTGGTACATGCTGGAGGGCAGTCTGCAACGTAGCGCTGGAAAGGTCCGCGCCAATTTCCAGTTGATCAACTCCGCCAGTGGACATCACATTTGGGCGCGGCGAGTCGAACTACCCGACGGAGAAGGCTTGACCGACGAATTGTTGACGACGGTTCTGCCCCTTCTGGAACCGCAACTTGTCCGCGCAATGATGAAGGACCTTGATCGCACTCCGGGCGAGCAGTTTGCGCCATCTCTCACCCTGGAGGCAACAGGCGTGTTGTCCCTGAAGGGGTGGAATCGCGCTTCATTTGAAGAGGCAACAGATCTGCTTGTGCTAGCAATTGAGCAACAGCCCGATTTGGCGCTGGCGCACGCACATCTGGCGCTGGTTTTGGGCCTTGGTCATCGTGTCGGTATTCTGGGAACGCGCGACACTCTGCTTCCTAGGGTAGTGGCGGCAGCCGATCGCGCCATGGATCTGGATGGGATGGATTCAACCATCCTTGGTCTCTCCGGCTGTGCACTTGCGGATATTGGAGAGCGGGAACGCGCCATTCCAATCCTAGAAGCTGCCCTGGAAATGAACCCGGACAATGCGCAGGCCCGCACCGCGCTTGGAACCATCCAACTTATCGCCGGGCGCTTTAAAGAGGGCGCCTACGAGCTGCGCTCCGGTATTCAGTCTAGTCCGATGGATCCGCGCAGGGCGGTCTGGGGTACGGCGTTGGCGATGGCCACGCTTTTGTCTGGGAAGACGCCGCAAGCTGTAGAAGAGATCGAGAGGGCGTGCCGCGCAGATCCTCGAAACCACATTCCCCTCGTTGCCCTCGCTGCGATCGAGGTCTGGCAAAACCGCAAAGAAGCCGCAGAACAAGCCTTGATGGAGGCTTTCAAAATTCGACCAGATCTGTCGGATCGTGAAATCAAGGCGCTGGTTGGGAAGGGTTTCTATGCAAGCCTAGAGCCAATGCTTGAAACCGCGAGACAGGGTGCCTGAGAACAGATTTGAAGCTAGACAGTTGGAAACGCCTTGTCAGGTGAGGCGATCCGTTCGCTGGCCAACTGTACGCCTGGTAGAATACCAGAAGGGGCTCCGTTCCCGTAATCACCCTGCCCGCCGAAAGCCTCCACAATTGTGCCGTGCATGTCGTCTTTTCGGAGCGCCAATTGGGTAGGAATATTGAGTGGGGATGGTCCTTAGGACCTTTGCTTTGGCCTGGTCCGGACCATCCCGCGATACCTGCGAACAGGACCTAGAACAGGAAGTCATTGGCGGACAAATCGTAACCGCCGGTATCTTCGAGACGAATGCGCATTTCCGCGTTGCCCAAGTTGGTGTCGAGATTGACCTCGATATAGTCAACGGAGTTGCCATCAACGAAGCGTACCTGACCGACATCGGTGAAACCTCCCTCACCAATCCAATCCAGCACCTGGTGGCCAGCCAAACGGGGATCAGCATCGATCTGGCGGAAGTCGAATGTATCGTTGCTGCGAAAACCAAAGATTGTGTCTTCCTCACCGACCTGAGAGTCCGAAGCCTTGGTGTAGAGAAAGGTATCTCGGCCGTAATGGCCTGCGAGTTCGTCGGCACCGGCACCACCATGCATCGTATCGTTACCGAAATCTCCATTGAGTTTGTCGGCACCATCACCTCCAAACAGATAGTCGTCGCCGTCCCAGCCGATCAGGCTATTGTCCTTATCATTTCCGTAAATGACGTCGTTTTTGTCGCCACCAACAACGTCCTCAATGCTGATGTACGTGTCCCCGCAAGCTTCACCTTTGAGACCGCGCCCGCCCTGGAGGTCGATCACCATTGCGTCGTTGTGACCTTGGTAGATGACTTTGTCTCTTCCAGTGCCGCCATTGAAAATGTCAGCGCCGAAGCCAGACTTGAAGATGTCGTCTCCGCTGCCGCCGTAAAGCGTATCGTTTTTGGTTCCTCCATCAAGAAAGTCGTTGCCGAAGCTGCCGTACAGAATGTCGTTTCCGCCGCCACCGAAGACGAAATCTTCGCCGTTGCCGCCCGAGAGCCTGTTGCTCAGATTGTTACCATAAAGCTTGTCCGCATGAGGGCTGCCTCTGATGTTTTCAATCTCATAGAGACTGTCTCCTTCGGCGTGGCCACCATAGCCCATACCCTGGTGCAGACTGACGTAGACACCGGCGTTATCCGTTACTAAAGCCCTTCTGTCTAAAATCTTTACAAGAACAGTCCACACGCTTCCGCTTCTGTCGTTCAGAACCCTTTATCATCCATAGTTCTAAAGCACGGCCCGCTTAGCAACTTCGGCTGCCACCATTTTTCCTCGACTCAATCCACAGCAATGATAACCTTCATTTAGGATCGCTATGCATGCGTAATTTTCAAAATTAATTTGCTAACCTAGGGGATCGCCATGTCGAATATTGCCGGTAAAGCCTATGCAATGAATGTGGTCACGCCCAGCAATCCAAGAACAACTTGGATCAACCGCCTGCTATTCATGGCAGCACGCGGAGTTCCATCAAACTTGCTCGGACTGTTGGGGCTGTCACTTATTCACTTCGCCCGTTGGGTGATCATCAAACCTAATGACTGGCCGGATCTCGGCCAGGGTAAAGAACAGGTACAAGACGACTATGTGCTCTTCTGCTCAAACTTCAACGGTACATGGGACCAGTATATCGATGCCTTTTCCGACGGTATCCCGTCGGGACTTGACTTGTTCTGGTATTCCTCGATCAAGTACCCCAAGTCGATCCCGATTACGCCGTTCAAGAACTATATCACCTACAACCAGATCGATACCGACTATTACTACAACGCCACGCCCGGTTCTGCCCAACGTGACATCAAGACCAGCCTGCTGATTTATGACCGTCTGCGCGATCTTGCGGAAATACATAGCAGATCTTCCCGCGAAGAGTTCGCCTCCGCCTATCACGAGGCCGCCTATGTTATGCAAAAGGGCCTTGGCGATCCTGGCTTCGGACCCGTAGCAAGCCTCGATACCGAACGTTCAGACGTTAACCGTGAGAAATTCGTCAACGAGGCACAATCCGGATTTGACACCCTACGCGCTGCTGCCAAAGCCACCACAAAACCACAGGGAGATAGCTGATGCCCGACCTCGATTCCGGCCATATCTTCCTGACCACCCTCGCCCCAATCAAATCTGGCGCACCCGAGGAAGATCCGCAAACTTCTTTCGAGCAACGCGCGCGCATCGCGCTTGCCGAAATGCCCACAGCGCATCAGTCACCGGCCACCGAACATACCAAGTTCAACAGCCCTTTTGCCCGCAACACCCGCAACCACCTGGCGCGTATGTTTGTGCTGAACGATGTAGTCTATAACGGGCGCAGCACGCAAAATCCGTTGGTCGCCCGCCTTAGGCGCAGCCCGCCCCCGATCATCCCACAGCATGTTGATGAACTGAAAACGCCCTATCTGGTGTTCTGCGCCGAAGTAGACGCGGTTTTGAAAGATGGAGATCCGCTACCCACCGATCTGAGCGCCGAACAACAACGCAAAGTTCGTGCTTCTTATGCACGTGAACTCTGGAGCACAATGGAGGAAGAGCTTCGTGCGGTGTACTCTAACTGCTACGGCTTCGAACACGTCAATTCGGCAGAGCAGTTCGGGGAATACCTCGACAAATGTCATGTCGAAACCACCATGCCGTTCCATGACTACTACCTTGAGCTGCCAAAATTCCACAATTTGCCACTTACGCAACTGATCATCGGCGCCGTTGCTCCACTGGCGGTTGGTCTGATCTCGTTGGTGCTCTGGCTTTTCGGAATCACGACCGTGCCCTTCGTCGGTCTTTCCAGCCTCGCCACCGGTCTCTTTGCGATTGCGCTCGGGCTTGTTCTCGCGGTGGTCTTCATCCGCTATGCCATCCGAAACGGCGAAAAGCCCTTACCCCCGGCCAAGTATGACGATCTGCCCTCGGTTTTGAAATCACTCTATTTGCAACAGAAATTCGCTGACTTCTTTGTCGAAAATCAGGCTAAGTCCAATGTAGAACTGTACGCGGCCTTTGGCGACTTCATGGCAGAGCACGAACCTCTGAACACCAAAGCCAAAACGCAAAAACCAGGGGTCATTTCCTCGACCAACCCCGCCAACGTGATTTCTTAAAGACATGAGCCAGACATGACACGCAATCTTAGTCTCAATGACATTCAAGGGAACGTCATCCGCGCCTATGGCCGCCACTCCTTCCCCTTTGCTCGCTATGTATTTTTTCATTTCCCCAAACCCGAGACCGGACGCGCATTCCTTGAAGAAGTCCGCCAAAAGGTCACAACCGCCATCCGTTGGGATGAAAAAAACCCGAAGCCGACCTGCACGACAAATATTGCTCTTACCTTTCCCGGCATGCTGGCCCTGCAACTGCCCGTCCGCACAATGCAGGCCATGCCAGCCGAATTCATTGAGGGCATGCGCCAGCGGGCGTTTATCCTTGGCGACCGCGACCAGACCAAGGTCGAGGATGTCAAAGACCAAAGCTGGATAAAGCACTGGGACCCTATCTGGCAAAAAAGCCGCGCACCCGGCACGTTGGGTTTTGGCACTGATGACGTGCATGCGTTGATCACGCTGAACGTGCAAAGCAAGAGCAAAACCGACCTCGCCACCCCACATCCTGAACTGGGAAAGCGCACCGATTGGCTGCTCAAGGCCGCCGAGGAATGCGGCGTAACTCACCTGACCGGTGTCGGAGCCGAGGGAGACCAGCCCTATCAGAATGCCTCTGCCGTCTTTGAAAAAATCGGTGGCGCAATCCTTCCCACCCCCAAGGAGCATTTCGGTTTTACCGACGGCATTGGCAACCCAGTCTTCGAAGGCCAACTGTCCGCCGAAGAAGAAAAAACTGCCGTTATCGGGCGCGGTAAGTTGATGGGGTATGGCTGGGAACCGCTGGCCACCGGAGAATTTATCCTCGGTCATCCGGACGAGAGCCAGGAACTCCCCCCCACCGCCACTCCACCTGAATTCATGCACAATGGCACGTTCTTCGCCTTCCGTAAATTGCACGAAAATGTCGGCTCTTACGATGCAGTCGTCGCCGAGGAAGCCAAACAATATGCCAAGGTGATGGACGTTCCCAACGAAGAAGCCAAGGAAACCCTTCGCGCCAAAATGTGCGGGCGATGGTCCGATGGCGTACCGCTCTCGAAGGTGCCCACCTATGGCGAATGGGTCGCTTTTGGCGAAAAGATGGGCTTCCGGGGCGAAGGTGTCGACCCGGTCGAAGGCTACAAGAAGAACCTCGCATATATTGCCTCTCCAGCGGCAAGGGATTTCCGCTATGGCGATGACATGACTGGCTTCAAATGCCCAGGCGGTGCCCATATGCGCCGCATGAACACCCGCGACTATCTCGACCCGCTAAACAAAGGCGGCATTGACGAAACCACCGGCAAGCCTTTCGAAAATCCCGACGCTACCAGCGCGCTCAATAAACGCCGCCGCATCCTGCGGCGCGGCCTGCCCTATGGGCCACATAATTTCGAACATAAGGATGACGATACCGAACAAGGCGTGATCATGATCATCATGGGAGCCAGCTTGTTTCGGCAGTTCGAATTCGTACAGCAACAGTGGGTTCAATACGGGCTCGATTTCCACCAGGGCAACAACACTTGTCCTCTTCTTGGAAATCATGATCACCACAAACGTCACACGATTCCGTCCGACCCGAGTTCCCACAAACCACCCTATGTCATGAGCAAGCTCAAGACCTTCGTGGAATGCCGCGGAGGTGACTATTTCTTTGTGCCTTCCATGACCGCACTGCGGATGATGGCCATGGGAATCGTTGATCCCACCTGACAGTCTGACGTCAGCGCATTCTGGAAAGATTTATGGGGTTTGGACAAAGGAGGATGTCTGGTTCATCTAAACCTATGGTATTCCTCTGAGCTTCGCAGGCTCCATTCGCAAGTATCGGCTGCCGCGTTTGGTGATGCGCCCAATGACCGTTTGCCCACCTGGGTTTGCTGCGCACGCGAACACAAATCTCGTCCATGCGCCAGGAACTTAGCGTTGGTCGCTTCTTCGAATGCGCGCGCGCGGCGAACCTCACGACTGGAGCTTGTCCCACGATGCGATATCTCCCCCCAGCCGGTCAACCAAATGATCAGTGAACGCCCGTACCTTCGCCGGCACATGCGAACGTTCGGGGAATATGGCATAGAGCGCTTGCTCAGGAAGCGCATATTCGGGCAACAGCCTGACAAGCTGTCCTGATTGAATATGGGAGCTTGCGACAAAAGTTGGCAGTCGGCCAATACCTAGGCCATCCATCAAGGCCTTGCACAGGGCTTCGCTGTTGTTGATCCTGAGCGTGCCTCTGGTCTTCACCGCGATCTCCCCTTCCAGGCCGGAGAAAACCCATTCCTTCGGATCGCGCGAATAGGTGTAGTGAAGACAGTTATGGCCAAGCAGATCGTCTGGTTGTTGCGGGGTTCTGTGAGCCTTGAGATAGTCCGGTGAGGCCACGATGACGCTTCGGACATCTGCTAACCGATGTGCGATCACAGAGGAATCCGACAGGTGACCTGCGCGGATGCCCATGGTGCCATGGCGTCGAGCTGGCTCTGAAGGGCCTGACAGATGCGTTCACCTTTACCTGGATGGATCCTATCTCATCGGAAGACGGTTGGGTCATCGGCCAGTCACAGGCCGTGCCGCAAGACGCGTTCCTTTATGAAGTCTATCTGCGTGCGGATTTGCGCTACACCGGCTCCATCACCGTTCCGGTCCTTCTGGACAGCGGACAGCACCGGGATCAAGTTTCTCGGCGATGGCGAATGGCAAGCCCGCAAGCATGGCGTTCGTGTTTGCCGCCAGTGGCGCAAGGTACATCTGGCTATGGATACGGCTACCTCTGACATCCGCGCCGTAGAACTCACCCCAAGCCGCGACGGCGACAGTCCGCTGTTAACTGATTTACTCGACCAGATTCCGACGGATGACGAGATCGGCACCGTGACCGCGGACGGCGCTTACGACACGCGCCGCTGTTACAGCGCCATCATCGAGCGTGACGCCGCCCTGATCATTCCGATCCGCAGCAATGGTCGACCATGGAAGGAAGACTGCTCGGCTGCTCGGGTCATGGTGGCAGTATGGCACAGTCATACCGGCTGTGGACAGTAAGCCCTCGGTCGTGGCCATCAGCACCGTTAGCGCAACCTTGCCCCTAGTCGGGGGTAGAGACATTTCGGGGCAATCGAAAACATGGGGCGAGGCTGCGTGTCCCCCTCTTATGGATTTCCGCCCGTCCCCCGGCGGGTTGTCTGCCAGTCCGCGCGGCCTCACGAGTGCAAGACGCATCCGAGTTGCTACAGCACTTCCTTTCCGACAGGTCTCCCAAAGCCGACCTCCTGATTTTCGACCAGATGCACCCGGCCAATTGACTGGCACACATCCATGATGCCTCCATAGCCTCTTCAACCTTGGCTGCGATTTCCGGGTTCGCCTCGACCCACCGATGCTCGCCAACATATGAGCCGTAACTGTCCATCAGGACGTAGGCGGTGTGGAGGGCTTCATGAGCGGCCTAGTCAGACATGTCCTCCTCCTTCGAAAAAAGAGGCCCGGATATCACAGGACACGGTTGCGCTCCAAGGGGTAACTCAACAACCGTACATATCGAACAGACATCATCGGTTAAGCCCGGACCTCGGTCCCATCAACCTATACGAACTCTCGCCGGGGCGCTCCGGGTCACCCTGCGCAAGCTCCAAGTCGAAGGTCTCAAGAAACGGCACCACAAGCGCCGGATCGGCCATGTAGAAGGCCGTTGTGTCTCTGAGGTCGTAACGAGGCACACAGTCTGCGTTGTGACCCCACAAGCCGCGTCCTGTGCGCTCATCCATCCATCTGTGCAGGTCGTCATATCGCCGCCCGAACCCATCCACAGGAACCAGCTCGCGAACCCTCAGAGGATAGAACAGTTCGCCAGCGGCTTTTTTGCGGGAGCGGGATTTGGTGCGCATAACGGGAAAGCTAGGTGCGATTTTCAGCTTGGGCAAGCTGCAATGTTCCCATTATGTTCTATTTATGCCTGTCTCTCATCCGCCAGCCCATCCGTACCCCGGCAAGTGCCGCACGTTGCGGGATGCTGCGGCTGATGGTCAGGGCATCACGCTTCGGTGCAACCTATGCCGCCGTAAGGTCCATTTCCTTGCCTCAGACCTCGTTGACATCGTTGGCCCCGACTGGCCAATGCATGAACCGGTGCTGCCCTGCCACAAGCATGGCCGTGAATATGTGGACATGCGTGCAAGGCTGCCAAAGCAGGAAGACTTGGGGAAGCTGCCAGTGCGCCGCCCGGCAAAACTGATCCAGACGTGGAAGACTGTGATGCTGGGGGATGAGTAACCAGCCGTTTGCGGAAGAATGAAACCACTCGTAGGCTCAACAAAAGCCGAGATAATCATGTGGAGCGATGAATGAACACACCGGTATTTTCAGAGGTCTTTTGGCTCAGGTTTTCCAAGGCCCTGTTGGCAGTCATTCTTGGCTTGTGGGCGCTCATGGTCGCCTATGGAAACGTTGCAGACTATGACACGAATTGGGTCTACGTGCAGGAAGTCATGTCAATGGCGTCCACAAAAGATGACCCGGAGGTCTCTTGGCGCGCAGCTACAGACCCCGCAATACAACGCCTTGCCTATGCAGCAATCACCACCGGAGAGGCAGTGGCAGGAGCGATGTTTGCGATTGCAGGCATTCTTATGTTGCTTCGGATCAACGGGCCGAACCCTCAATTCCGAGCCGCGAAGACTCCGTTTGCAGTGGGTTTGATTGCTTCAATTTTGGTTTGGCTGTTTGGCTTCATGGTGGTTGCAGGAGAGTGGTTTCAGATGTGGCGCTCGCTCACCTTCAACGCGCAACAGACCGCGTTCATTTTCTATGCGACCATGCTCCTGTCTGGCATCTATGTTTTTCAGGACAACGACGGACCGGTGGAATCAAAAAGGCGACATACGCTCAGGTAAGAGATCCATGTGCAATCTTTATTCACACACATCCGCGCGTCAGGCTGTTCTTGACTTCACCAAGGCCATGACAGCCACGCCTGCGGTCGGAAACATGCCCCTGCAGCCTAGCATATACCCCGACTACAACGCCCCTGTCGTCCGCAACAACGAAGGCCAGCGGGAACTGGCGATGGGTCGTTGGGGAATGCCAAGCCCTGCCTTCGCCCTGAAGGGCAAGAAGGTGGATCGGGGTGTGACGAACGTCCGCAACACGAAAAGCCCCCATTGGCGGCGCTGGTTGGCTGTGGAGCACCGTTGCGTTGTGCCCTTCACCTCGTTCTCAGAGCCGGGAAGGAATGCGGAGGGTAAATCCGAGCTAGTCTGGTTTGCCTTCAGCGAGGATCGGCCCCTGGCGTTCTTCGCTGGCGTTTGGACCAACTGGACCAGCGTGCGAAAGGTCAAGGAAGGTGAGGTGAATGCAGACCTCTACGGGTTCCTGACGACAGAACCGAATAACGTCGTGGGCGCGATCCACCCGAAGGCCATGCCGGTGATCCTGCAGACGCTCGAAGAGGTTGAGACGTGGCTCACAGCACCCTGGAGCGAGGCTGGGACGCTACAGAGACCGTTGCCTGACGGGGTGCTTGAGATTGTGGCTCGGGGTGTTGCGACAGACGAGTAGTGAATACGCCGCCAATTTCGACAGCCTGAACAAGACTTAATTTCCGCTTTCAGCAAGCTTCAGAACTACATCGCATGTGTCACCTTAGAGCAATCAAGCAAGTGAGAAGGAGACTCAGATGGCATATGCTGACGCACCAGTTCGGGACGGTTTTCTTTCGCGCCTGTTTTCCAATTCAGAAAAGAAGAAGGCCAAGCGGGCTACCCGAGCCCTTTACAATCAGCAGCGAAGAGAACTGATGCGGATGACAGACCGCGAACTGCTGGGCCTTGGGATATCCCGCTGCGAGATAGAGGCATACCTGCATCGCCACCATTTCGGTAGTTGATTGCGCGCGGCTTTCCTGCGCCCAACGTCGCTTCTTTTCCCGCCAGTTTTATCTGTGTGGTCGTTTGTTAACGCATTCGTGCCGACCTTAACGCTCTGTTAAGGAGACACGAATGCGTCTAATTATTCCACTGTTGTTACTGGCTGCGTGCCAGTCCGGGGGTCTGACGTGTTCCGATATCCATGTCCGAGATGCAGATACCATCGTTCTAGATGGAAGGAATGGAACTCCAGTGCGCTTTGAAGGCGTCGATGCCCCCGAAACTGACACACCGGAAGGACTGAACGCCAAGCAATGGATGATTGGTTTCGTTACTGGAAAAACCGTCCGCTGTGAACTGACGGGCGAGATGCACAGGGACCATCATATCGGGACTTGCGATGTAGATGGTGGGGACCTGAGTGCCACCGTTATTGCTGCTGGGCATGCCCTTGGTTTCACCAATTACTCAGGTGGCCGGTATGCCCGGTTTGAAAAGCCCGCCGCCAAGTCCCGGTTGAAGCGGGCGAGGTACTGCTGAAGCCGCTCCTGTCGTGAATTAGTACTCCCTTTTTGAGGTAGACTCAGTGGTGGTGATGGCTCCCGTCGTGATGTGAATGGCCATGTCCGCCATGGCTCCCCTCGTGGTGAGAATGGTTATGTGGATGCCCATGCCCGTGGTGATGGGAATGATGATGCTCAGTTTGGTACAACCGATTTGGATTGTAGGGTGCATAGTGACATGCCGGATCCTGTGGAGCATGATAACAGTATGGACCTGGAACCGGATGATAAGGGTGGTAGTAATGGTTCCAATATGCAAACCAAGGATATGCCTGATAGTGATTTTCCCAATATGACTGGCTGAATTCGATAATCGCGATGCCTAGCGCGGCGGCAAGCACAGGATTCAACACAGTCTTTTGCCCGTCTTCTTCAACCAGAATGTAGTTGTTTGAAATCCAACCACGAGCGGTATTCCAGGATACATCGCACCAACTATAGCCCACTTGGCAACCGGATATCTCAATAGTTGCGTCCTGCGGTAAGGTCGCCACCACCGGGTAATTGGTTCCCGGCCCTGCACGCATATGAACTGAAGTGGTGGTGAATCCTTGAGATTGGGCACTCGCTGTTGTGACCATCAGTGCTAGAAACAATAGTGCGGCGGCAGAAACTACAAAACGTTGCATTGCGACATCCACTCCAATTGGTCGTTTCGAGAAGCACTACATCGTCGGCACCAGTTGTAGTCAAGGCAACCCAGAGGTGGATGCAGCCCGCACGCCCGACATCAGTGCCGTGCACGCCGTCGCCTCGCAACCGTCTTCCGACACCGCTCTGAACAATACTTGGCATCCACCCGCTTCCATGACGGCATTAGTTCGTTGGAGTGCAGGCAGTTCCAGCCCCGCGAATAGTTCTGTGCGATCTGGTTGGCCCGCTGCGCGATCCGCGTCGCGTTCTGCCATGGAAATCCCGAGTAGCTGACCCGCAATTGTCGGTGGCCGATGTCCTCAATTGATGCGGATGCATATTCGCGGTCAGTCATATCCTGTTACCTTATCCGGGTTCGGCCTTTGATATCGTTTGATATTCTGAGCTAACTTGTTGTCGCCCTTGGTTCTGGACGGATCGGGCGCGCGTTCCTACATTGGTTGCCATGAAAGAGCATATTGCAGAGCGGGTGGCGCGACGGCTTAGGCGTCCATTGATTATCAGCCTGATTGCCACCATTCCGGCATCATTGATCATCTACGCCCTCGCCGCCAGAGAACTTGCGAATGTCGTGCCGCTCTGGATCTGGGGGCTGTGCATAAGCGTCCAAGCCCTTACCATGCTAGGGCTTGCTGCCCTTGCCAATGACCGGCAAGAAAGCCGCCAGTAGTCAGAAGATTAGCCACAAAGTTTGCCCGGGTGTCGGTGAGCCTCTGACCCTGCGCTGCCTGATTGATGAAGTTCAGCGCCGATTCCGCACTTTGGCCGCGCTGTTGTGTCAGGGCAGTCTACAACAGCTTTAAGAACAGAGATCCGACGTTTAACGTTAAACGCGAGAGCTAGAAGTATGCATGCTGTACGACATCGCGCTCCCCATCTTACTCAGTAGTGGACATAAGCCCAATGACGGTTATGCCCGCGAGACGTCATTGCTCTTTGGCAAAACTGAACTTACCCGTTCGCATTACATACGGTGGATTTGATAGAGGTTCCACGCATTCATCGGCGCGAGAGGTGAAAGCTGATCTCGCGCGCGGCAAATGATCGAGCGCGCCTTATATCCCAGACTTGGAACTGTATGGGAGTGACGTGATCTGCGGCGGCTCTGAACTGGTCCGGGCTACGGGGGAATCGGCCCTCCGCCCTGGTCTTGCCCAACCTGCATCGGCCTTGGCCGCCTGGCGATCCCGCCGGATCACAGCATTGTAAATCGGTTGACATCAAATGCAGAAGGTCCAGCACAGCGCCGGGCCTTTTTCGTCCGTTTGGGCGCTGCGGCTGTGTCAGTTTTGTGCCAATCTTGTGCCAGCAACGGGTTAGTCTGCATGACATGTCGTGCATCCAAATTCCATTAGGTGCTACGCACAAAATATCATGCTAATGGTTTTGATGCAAAAATCCTGATTTAATCTATTATTATCAGATGCTTAGTGGCGACCCCGGCAGGATTCGAACCTGCAACCTGCCCCTTAGGAGGGGGCTGCTCTATCCAGTTGAGCCACGGGGCCTTGGCGGCTGTCTATCCGGGTTTTTCATGGTTGTCATCGGCGACCCGTCAGGTTTTTTTGCATCTTGTTGATCGGGCACCGCGCAGAGCCGCGCTGACGCTTAGCTCTACGATCCGCAATACGATATTGCGTCGCCCAGGTACCGCTGCACAATGGCACCTGTCGGATTGCCGGAAACTCAATTTAGGCCGCAGGTCTTATTTGGTGGATCAGGGCGGTGAATCGCCCCTTGTCACGTCGTCCGTGCACCTGTATAGCGCGCGGGTTCTCATCATGAACATCGAGGCGGGGTGATTCCCGCCTTTTGGGTTCGATGAGGGTGGGCGATGGGCGCCTGTCCTCCTCTCAACTCCAACGCCTGAAGACAAAGGCTGTTAGAATGCAAAGCCAAAACATCCGTATTCGGCTGAAGGCATTTGACTATCGCGTCCTGGATGCCAGCACGCAAGAGATCGTCAACACTGCCAAGCGGACCGGTGCGCAAGTGCGCGGCCCGATCCCGCTGCCGAACAAGATCGAGAAGTTCACGGTTCTCCGTGGCCCTCACGTCGACAAGAAATCCCGCGATCAGTTCGAGATTCGCACGCATAAGCGTCTCTTGGACATCGTTGATCCGACCCCCCAGACCGTGGACGCGCTGATGAAGCTCGACCTCGCCGCTGGTGTGGATGTCGAGATCAAGCTGCAATCGTAATCGGAGGGTATGAGAATGCGTTCCGGTATTATCGCAAAGAAAGTCGGCATGACCCGGCTGTTCCAGGACGACGGCAAGCAGATCCCTGTGACCGTTCTGCAACTGGACGGCCTGCAGGTCGTGGCGCAGCGGACCACTGAAAAAGACGGCTACACCGCCGTTCAGCTTGGCGCAGGTTCGCCCAAGGTCAAGCGTGTCTCCAAGGCGATGCGCGGCCATTATGCGGCCTCCAAGGTTGAGCCTAAGCGCAAGCTGGTCGAGTTCCGCGTGGAAGAAGAAGGCCTGATTGACGTTGGCGCCGAAATCTCGGCCGAGCACTTTCTGGAAGGTCAGAAAGTGGACGTGACAGGCACCTCGATCGGCAAAGGTTTCGCCGGTGCCATGAAGCGGCACAATTTCGGTGGTCTGCGTGCCTCGCACGGTGTGTCGATCTCGCACCGTTCGCACGGTTCGACCGGTCAGTGTCAGGACCCCGGCAAGGTGTTCAAAGGTAAGAAGATGGCCGGTCACATGGGCGCTGCCCGTGTCACCACCCAGAACCTCGAAGTCGTGAAAACCGATGCTGATCGTGGCCTGCTCATGATCAAGGGCGCGGTTCCGGGTTCGAAAGGTGGCTGGGTCACCGTCAAGGACGCCGTGAAAAAGAAAGCGCCCGAAGGGCTGCCTTTCCCGGCGGCGATCAAATCGGCTGCAACCGAAGCACCCGCGGAAGAAGCACCCGCGGAAGGTGGTGAAGCATGAAACTTGATGTAATCAAACTGGACGGCGGCAAAGCCGGCAACATCGAGCTGGATGCGGACCTGTTCGGCCTGGAGCCGCGCGCGGACATCCTGCACCGTGTGGTCCGTTGGCAGCGCAACAACGCGCAGGCTGGCACCCACAAGGTCAAGACCCGCTCGGAAACCAGCTACTCGACCAAGAAGATCTATCGCCAGAAGGGCACCGGTGGCGCACGCCATGGTGACCGCAACGCACCAATCTTCCGCAAGGGTGGCATCTACAAAGGTCCGACGCCGCGTTCGCACGGCCACGACCTGCCCAAGAAGTTCCGCAAGCTGGGTCTGAAGCACGCCCTTTCCGCCAAGGCGAAAGCCGGTGAACTGGTCGTGATCGAAGACGCCGCCGCCGAAGGCAAGACCGGCGCTCTGGCCAAACAGGTTGCAAACCTGGGCTGGAAACGCGCGCTGGTCATCGACGGGGCGACCGTGAACGAAGGGTTCCTGAAGGCGTCGCGCAACATCGAAGGTCTGGATATCCTGCCGTCGATGGGTGCAAACGTTTATGACATCCTCAAGCGTGACACGCTGGTGCTCACCAAAGCGGGTGTCGAAGCACTGGAGGCTCGTCTGAAATGAGCGCGAAAGCAGAACATTATGACGTGATCCGCAAGCCGGTCATCACCGAGAAATCGACCATGGCGTCCGAAAACGGCGCGGTTGTTTTTGAAGTGGCGATTGACAGCAATAAGCCGCAGATCAAAGAAGCCGTCGAGGCGCTCTTTGGTGTGAAGGTCAAGGCGGTGAACACCACCGTGACCAAGGGCAAGGTCAAGCGGTTCCGCGGGCAACTTGGCAAGCGGAAAGACGTCAAGAAAGCCTATGTGACCCTCGAAGAGGGCAACACCATCGACGTGTCCACCGGTCTCTGATCGAAACGTCTTTGGCAAGAAAAGCAGGCCCTCGCGAAAGCGGGGGCCTATTTTGTGATCCGTCGCAAACGTTGCCGTTGTTCAAAGCTAACGCGCTGATCGGGCGCCTCTATCCAGCGAGGTTTGCAAATTAACGGAGTCCGTTTGTCAAAGATCCGAACTGACCCTTGCGGATCAGCCAATCCAAGTGCGATGCGCGCGCTGTAAGGGACAGCCTGGTCTGACCAACCCGTAAGGCACTCGAAAGCGGACGGCTTTTTCAACAAAGTTGGCTTTTGTTGACATCGGTGCGAAGCCATACGTTCAAATCAAGGCCAACAACGCCCCGTGCCGATCCGCATACGCCCGCCGTACCTCCACCGGTGGGCGCAGCGTGATCTGCAGCCCCTCCATCACCGCTTTGTCCGGGCGGCCGAAGAACTTGGAGGCTTCAACCTCGGAAAACCCGGCGATCTGGGTTGCTTCCATCCAGGCGCTGATCTTGTCGGCTTTCTTGATTTGGCGTTTCACCGTTTGCGGCACCGCAGCGGGTAGGCCGAAGCGGATATGGATCGCGGCGGCCAACCGGTCGTCCAGTTTGCCGTAATCCGGGCCCACAGCGGATTTCACCGGCGAGATCATGTCGCCGATCACATATTCCGGTGCGTCGTGCAGCAGGGCCGCCAGCCGCCATTTTGCGGGCGCCTTGGGGGCAATTCGGCCAAAAAGCGCCTCGACCAGCAAGGAATGTTCGGCCACGGAATAGGCGAAATCACCCTTGGTTTGACCGTTCCAGCGGGCCACGAATGCCAGTCCGTGAGCGATATCTTCGATCTCGATATCAACCGGGGTCGGATCCAGTAAGTCCAGTCTACGCCCCGATAACATCCGCTGCCAAGCCCGTGTTTGCGTTGCCATTCAGCCACAGCCCTTCGTGTTTGCCATGTTTTTGCCACAATTCGATCGCACAATGTTCCCTATCCTGATCACGCATTGCGAACAAATTATTGAGCGCCCGTGGTTTGAAAAATGGGTGCGGGATCACGATATATTAATCGAGGGGGACGCCATTTTATCCTCCCTGGGCGGTCCTCTCAGACAGAAACCTGTAACGAAAGGAGCTTGTTATGTTCAAGCGTTTGTTGGGTGTTGCCCTGACTTTCGGTATGGCCGCCACCGCGCCGCCTGCCTTTGCCGCCTCTTGCGGAGCCCGCGACAGTGTTGTCGCCAATCTGAAAGACAAATATGCCGAAGAATTAAAGGTCGGCGGTCTTCAGAATGTACGAGGCTCACACTCGGTGATGGAGATCTGGACATCTGAAGAAACCGGCACATTCACCGTACTCCTAACCCAGGCCAACGGCATTTCCTGTATTGTCGCCGCCGGCACTGATTTCTTCGAGGCTGTTCCGCTCGTCATCCCAGACGGTACGCCAAGTTGATCCGGGACCAGTTTTAGCGAACGCGTCCCTCCCCCTCTCCCCCGATCTGCGCTACCCAGCGCCTGTGATGCTCAATCGCGTTGCCTCTCGTAGCTTTGGATGCTACGGGCCAAGCAGGATTTGATTGTTGCATATGGAGCGCGCAGAATGCCCGGGGACTATATCGTCAAAGACATTTCGCTGGCGGGATTTGGCCGCAAGGAACTGGATATCGCGGAAACCGAGATGCCGGGGCTGATGTCCTTGCGCGCGGAATATGGTGAGAGCAAACCGCTGAAGGGTGCGCGCATTGTAGGTTCGCTGCACATGACCATCCAGACGGCGGTTCTGATTGAGACGCTGGTCGAACTGGGTGCCGATGTGCGCTGGGCGTCATGCAACATCTTTTCGACCCAGGACCATGCCGCCGCCGCGATTGCCGAGGCCGGTATCCCGGTCTTTGCCATCAAGGGTCAGACGCTGGAAGAGCATTGGGATTACCTCGACAAATCCTTCTTGTTCGAAGACGGCCCCAACATGATCTTGGATGATGGCGGCGACGCAACGTTGTACATCCTGCTGGGTGCCCGCGCCGAAGCGGGTGAAGACATCATTCCCGTTCCCGGTTCGGAAGAGGAAGAAGTCATCAAGAAGCAGATCGCCAAGCGGATGGAAGCGAGCCCAGGCTGGTTCACCAAGATGCGCGACCAGATTCAGGGCGTGTCCGAGGAGACCACCACCGGTGTGAACCGTCTGTACCAGCTGGTCAAAGACGGCCACCTGCCATTCCCGGCGATCAACGTGAACGACTCGGTCACCAAGTCGAAATTCGACAACAAATACGGCTGTAAGGAATCGCTGGTCGACGGCATCCGCCGCGCCACCGACACCATGATGGCCGGTAAGGTTGCTGTTGTGTGTGGCTATGGCGATGTGGGCAAAGGCTCGGCTGCCTCGCTGCGTGGTGCCGGCGCCCGTGTGAAAGTGACCGAGGTCGACCCGATCTGCGCGCTCCAGGCTGCGATGGACGGATTCGAAGTGACGCTGCTGGAAGACGAAGTCGCCAGTGCCGATGTCTTCATCACCACCACCGGCAACAAGGACGTCATCCGCATCGAGCATATGCGCGAGATGAAGGACATGGCCATCGTCGGCAATATCGGCCATTTCGACAACGAAATTCAGGTGGCCAGCCTGAAGAACCACAAATGGACCAACATCAAGGAACAGGTGGACATGATCGAGATGCCCTCGGGCAACCGCATCATTCTGCTGTCCGAAGGCCGTCTGCTGAACCTCGGCAACGCCACAGGGCATCCGTCTTTCGTGATGTCAGCCTCCTTCACCAATCAGGTTCTGGCGCAGATCGAGCTGTTCACCAAAGGTGATCAATACAAAAATGAGGTCTACATCCTGCCCAAGCATCTGGATGAAAAGGTCGCGCGCCTGCATCTCGATCGCATTGGCGTCAAACTGACCCAGATGGACAGCGAGCAGGCGGCCTATATCGGCGTGAAGCCTGAGGGTCCCTATAAGCCCGAACACTACCGGTATTGATCCGGGCGGGGCCGGGCGCGTCTACCCGGCCCCATTTCCCCGCCTCAGCGCAGCGACGGCATGAAATCCCCGCGCCCCTGAGGTGTCATGTCCATCACATTCCAGAGCGGCCAGACACTGTCCATATGGCGCGGATGCCAGGGGCTGGGCTCAAACAGCATCTCGGACCCCCAGAAGTGATGAATGCCGTCCTCGTCGCGGCAAAAGACGTTCATCATCGGCATCTGATTGCCCTCGGAACTCTCTGCCAGATAGTCGCTTTGATAGCTGGTCCCCAAGGCCGAATAAATCGGTAGCGCCTGCCAGCCCATATGCTTGGACAAGGCGGTCAGCTTTTCCGGCGTGTTCTGCGCCACGATGACCAGCGACATCCGCCGCGCCAGCTGTGCGGCGTGACCACAAAGCCCATCCAGCAGCGACGAACAAGCCGGGCAGGGCGCATCGGCATTCGGGCCATACATCAGCGAATAGATCGCAAGCGTGTCGTGATCACCAAACAGCGAGGATAGCGGCGCGTCGGACCCATTCAGCGCCCGGAAACCGTAATCCTCGGCAATCGCCCCGCCCTTTGGCAGCTTTCGGCGGAGCGCGGCGACCTCTTCGGTCTTCTGGCGAAGTTCCAGTTCCGAGTGCAACAGCGTATTGCGTGCGGTGCGATATGCAGATGATTCATTGGGAAATGATGCGGACATCTCAGGGCCTTTCGCTCTGGCAAAATATTATTTAACTTAAATGTTAAAATAAAATCCAAGAAATCGCAACAGGTTGCGCGCTGGTAGCAGATAGGGGGAACCCCGCGGATTTTTCCCTTTGTGTGAATTGGCTGGCTGACTAGCTTGCGCGGCGGGGTTGAGACACCCGCAAACACACAAGAATCAAGGGAGAATTGCCATGGGAAAGCGTGACGAACTGATCGCGCAATATGCCGACGATCTGAAGAACAAATGCGGGATTGATCCTGACATGGATCTGCTGAGCAAGGTCACCATCGGCTGTGGTCCGGCGATCTATGATGCGGATGCCGCCACCGTTGCCTCCAGCCAGGACAGCGAGCTGGAAACGGTCAAAAAGAACTTTCTAATCAAGAAACTGGGCCTTGCCGACGGGCCCGAGTTGATGGACGGCATCAATTCGGTTGTCGAGACTTATGGAAAGTCCGAGCGCAACAAGTATCGCGCCGTCGTCTACTACATGCTGACCAAGCATTTCGGCAAGGAATCGGTCTACGGCTAACGCGACCGCAAACCTGAATACGTCCACCGTGGACAGGTGGGCGTTTCGCATTTTAACTCAATCCGAATTGCTTTGAGTTTGCTAAATACCGCGTTTTGGCGGATAGTGAAGCCAAGGACCAGGACGGTCAAACCTTCGAATTTTTTCGCGTGTGGTGAGTTGGGAGCACGTGGGGACGGGGAAGGTTCTGTATCGTCAGGACCTTCCCCCATTTATCGCAAAATCACCTAGAACAGTGCCAGAACCAGACCCATGACGCCGCAGGCAAGCGTGGCATAGCCGCCGTCGATCAGCGTCAGTTTGAACGGTCGCATGGCGTACATGTTGTTCAGCGCGATCCAGGGCGAGATGAAGAACAGCCCAACCCCGATACCGCTGATCAGACCCGCGCCAATCGAGGCGATCCCGCTCATGCGGAATACATGGCTCATCATGCCAGCCACGATCAGTTGCAGCACAAAGCCGATCGCAAAGATCTTGGGGTTCATCCCGCCTTCGGGCTGGCCATCCGGCCCGCGCGGCACGCCCGAGGCCTCCATCCAGGGCTCGGCCAGCTTCATGTACCAGACCGACCCGATGGCAAATGCCGCAACTGCAGCGACGAGGATGTTGAGCACTTCCATTACTGACTTCTCCGCTATTGGACTTGCGCCCAAGATGCCCGATCAGTCCGCCTCTGTCTGCCCCAAGGCACAGATTTTGCGCCATTCCGCCTCGGTCACGGGTTGAACCGACAGGCGCGAGCTTTTGACCAGCACCATCTCACCCAGCGTTTCCTCGGCCTTGACCTGTTCCAGCGTCACCGGCTCGGTGAAGGGCCGGATCGCCTTGATGTCCACGCATTCCCAGCGCGGATCGTCGGTGGTGCTGTCGGGATGCGCCTTGGCGCAGACCTCGACAATGCCGACCACGGCCTTTTCTTTCTGTGAATGATAAAAGAAGCCGCGATCGCCGAGCTTCATGTTACGCATGTGATTTCGGGCCTGATAGTTGCGAACACCATCCCATTCTTCGCCCGCCTCGCCCTTGGCGACCTGTTGGTCCCAGCTCCAGGTTGAGGGTTCGGATTTGAACAGCCAATATGCCATCACCCGATCACCTTCTTCCAGGCGATCAGATCGACCGATTGAAACAGCCCTGCTTTCGCATAGGGGTCATTATCGGCCCAAGCCTGCGCCGCTGCCATATCCGCCACGTCCAGAATGATCAGCGATCCGATCATATCGTCACCGTCCAGCAAAGGACCGGCCTGCGCGACTACGCCAGTTTCCTCGATATAGGCCAGATGTGCGGAGCGGTTATCCAGACGGGTTTGCAGCGCGCCATCCTTGTCGCGCGCAATCAGGGCTATCAGCATGTTATTCCTCCTTGAGCGGTCGTGCCAGAAGTTGCGCCATCGCCGCATCCGGGGTCAAGACGCCATCCAGCAGCCCGGTCACACAGCGTGAGATCGGCATGTCGATCCCCATCTCCTCCGCCCGCGCAACAACGGCATAAGCGGTCGCCGCCCCCTCGACCGTGACCGAAGGATCGAACCCCTCGGACCGACCCAAGGACAGGCCAAGGCGATAGTTGCGCGATAGGTCCGAGGTGCAGGTGAGCGTCAGATCGCCAAAGCCGCTCAGCCCCGCAAGCGTTTCGGGCTGCGCCCCGCAGGCCAGCGCAAAACGTTGCATTTCCGCATAGCCGCGCGTCATCAGGGCGGCGCGGGCGCTGTCGCCCAACCCTGCGCCCATCACCGTGCCGCAGGCGATCGCCATTACGTTTTTCAGCGCCCCGCCAAGCTCGGCCCCGATCGTATCATTCGTGCGATAAAGCCGCAGGTTCGCGGTTGTCAGATCATGTTGCAGTTCCGCCCCCAAAACCGTCTCGGCACAAGCCAGAGTCAGTGCCGTAGGCAGGCCACGCGCGATGTCATCGGCAAAGCTTGGCCCGGTCAGCAGGGCAGTGCGAGCATTGCGCAAAACATCAGACATCACCGCGATTGGGCCCAGCCCAGTTTTCATCTCGATCCCCTTACAGCACGCGACCAGAGACCTGTCCCTTAGAGCCTCGGTATGATCGTTGAGGAAAGCGCGCAGTTTCTGCATCGGAACGGCCAGCAATAGTGTCCGATTCTGCGCTGCCATGTGCAAATCATCACTGACGGTCAGTGCTTCTGGCAAGAGCACTCCCGGCAGACGCCCGGCATTTTCGCGCGCCCTGCGCATTGCATCGGCCTGCGCATGCGATCTGGACCAGAGCGTCACCGGCCCGTTCCCAGCAAGCGACACAGCCAAGGCGGTGCCGAACGCGCCAGCTCCCAGAACCGAAATGCTCATGCCTTGGCCCCTTTCTTGCCGCTGCCCAATAGAGCCGGGCTTGTCTTGTCGAGTGGCCAGCGTGGTCGCGCAGCAAGCTCCATGCCATCGCGTGCGCCGACGCGAAACCGTTCCAGCCCGGCATAAGCGATCATCGCGGCGTTGTCGGTGCAAAGTGCCAGCGGCGGCGCCAGAAACCGCGCGCCGGTCTCTTCGCATAGCGTCTTCAGCGCGGCCCGTATCGTGCCGTTGGCGGCAACACCACCCGCCACGGCAACCACGGGCTCAGACGGGTTTTCCGCAATATAGAGCCTGATTGCACGCCGCGTCTTCTCGGTCAAAGTGTCCGAGACCGCCTGTTGAAACCCGGAGCAGAGATCGGCGCGATCCTGTCTGGTCAGGCCGCCCTTGTCGGCCACAATCTGATCGCGGGCTCGTAGTACGGCTGTTTTCAGCCCCGAAAACGACAGATTGCAATCGGGGCGATTCAGCAGCGGGCGCGGGAAACGGAACTGTTTCGGGTCGCCGCTCTTTGCCTCAGCTTCTACCGCAGGACCACCGGGTTGAGGCAACCCCAGCAGTCGGGCGGTCTTGTCAAAGGCCTCACCTGGAGCGTCATCAATGGTGCCGCCAAGGCGGGTGAACTCTTCGGGACCGCGCGCAATCAGATACTGGCAATGTCCGCCTGAGACGAGCAGCATCAGATAGGGAAACGCCACCGCATCGGTCAGGCGCGGCGTCAGTGCATGACCGGCCAGGTGGTTTACCCCGATCAATGGCAGCCCGGTTGCGGCGCTCAGCCCCTTGGCGCACATCACGCCCGACAGAACCCCGCCGATCAGCCCCGGCCCGGCAGTCACCGCGATGGCGTCGAGTTCTGTCAGCGTCACCTGAGCAGCCGCCAACGCCTCGGACACTGCTAAATCAAGCTTTTCGGCATGCGCGCGCGCTGCGATCTCTGGCACCACGCCGCCGAAATCCGCATGCAGATCGGTCTGCCCATATACGATGGAGGACAGGATCTCTGGCGCGTCACCCTCGGTCTGACGCACGATGGCGGCGGCCGTATCGTCACAGCTGCTTTCCAGTCCCAATATTGTCAGATGTGGTGTCATGCATCCCCGGGATTGCATCGGATATCCGCTGCGGGGTAGCATCCCGCGTTCCGGCAAACAATCCCGAGGCGGAAGGCCACACCAAGATGCATCTGCTGATGACACGCGCGCGCGCCGCCTCCGAACGGTTCATTGCTGGCTTGCCTCCCGAGGTTTTGGAGCAGTTGACACCGGTCTTTTCGCCGCTGATCGAAATCTGTCCCCTGGATGTCGTGCTCGATCTGTCGACTGTTCGCGGGCTCGTCTTCACCTCAGCCAATGCTGTTGCGATCGCTGGCGACCTGATCCAGACGCGCGATCTGGCTTGTTATTGCGTCGGGGCGGCGACCACCGATGCTGCGCGCGACGCGGGATGGCCTACAACACAATCAGGCGATACGGCGCAGCAGCTGATTTCGACCCTAACAAGGGAAAAACCTGACGCGCCGCTATTGCATCTGCGGGGCGTACATGCGCGGGGCGAGATTGCCAAGAACCTGTCACGCGCGGGTACCTCGTGTGATGAACAGGCGATTTACGATCAATCCCTGCAGCCCCTGACCGACGCAGCGGTCCAGGTTCTGGCCGGGTCCGATCCTGTTGTCGCGCCACTATTCTCGCCACGTACGGCGCGACAATTTGCCGAAACCGCTCGTATTCGCGCGCCACTTTGGCTGACAGCCCTCAGCCCCGCCGTGGCAGAACCCCTTGAAACATTAACCTTTCAAAACCTACTGATCGCAGATCGCCCGGACAGTGCTGCGATGAGAAAAATCGTTGAATTGTCCGTCAAACGGGTGAACCGGGTTGAGGGCCGCACGGACGCGCATTAGTCTTTGCAAGGGTCTGGTGTTTAATAATTTTCAGAATCACGGGGGAAATGCTCGGTGGCCGGTAAGAAAAAGACTGAGATCAGCAAGGAGACCTCATCCGAGGCTGACTCGGCAGAGGCAGTTGAAAATGCCGATGCCACTGAGCTGCCCGAGGGCGAGGCTGACCAAGCTGTTGACACGGATGCGGTCGCAGAGGAGGTAACTTCCGAAGCCGAAGCCGAAGCCGAAGCCGAAGCCGAAGCCGAAGCCGAAGCCGAAGCCGAAG
>NZ_JAVAMO010000014.1 GCF_030758345.1 Ruegeria discodermiae | reverse complement strand
ACTAGAGTTTGCGACACGTCCGCGCCAGCTGGCCTTCGAGCGGCAAGAGGCCTCGCTGCGCCTAATCCAGCCCGACTATTGGTCGACGCCACTGCCCGCCAACATTCTTTCCGGCGACGGCGTGGTGGACCGGCGCGGGCTAACCGGGTCCGCGCGGCTCTTGCGCGACCTACACAAGGTGGATGCCTACGCGTTTGAGACCCGGCAGCGGCACCAAGCGCTGACGCTAAACTTCGATCTGGCCGAGATGTTCCCGCTGGCCTTCCAGGCCTTCCGCGAAACAGGCTTTTTGGATTTCACTCTTCCAATCGTCAACATCGAGGATGAAATGCCGGGCTACTACTTGGCGCTGATCCGCGATAATTCAGTCTCGGTCGTGGCGCTTGTCGATCCTACCCGCGGGCTCCGCGCCCGCCTAACCTTTGGCGGTATCTCGCGCACGGTGGTGCGCACCGCCGCCGGCACGTTCGAGCTGGCGACGCTGCGCGGCCTGCCCGAATCCATGGCGCTGACGGCGGCGCGGTCTACATCCTCGGGTATCGAGTTGCAGCCCGAAGCGCCGCAGATTCGCGGCCCATTCGACGGGGCGGGCCTGGATGCGGCCTTCCAACGGTCGATGCCGACAGAGGCCAACCCACTGAACTACAACAGCATCGCGACAGTAGTGGTTACGGCAGAGATGACCGCCCTGCACGACCCCGACTACGAGGCGCGGGTCCTGGCCAGGCGCCCGGCACGACGCAGCGTCACCCGGGTCTTCGACATTCGAGATGCCTTCCCAGGCTCCTATTACGACCTTAACAACCCCGATCAGTCGCCGACGCCCATGTTGGTTCGGTTCGAGACTCAGCGCGAGGACTTCCCGCCCAACCTTTCCGACCTGACTGTAGAGACGGTGGTCTTGTACGTTGTGCGCAAGGCCGGCGCGCGCTTTGAACAAGAGATCCGCGCCTTCGAGTTCTCGCCCGAAGACATGCCGGGCCAGTTTGGCGGTGCCGCCGCGACCGTTGCGGGCAAGATCAGCACCCGGGCGGGCTATGGCGCAGCGCTACTGCCGATCATTGGACTGCCACCTGTCGGACGTTGGCACCTGGCCTTCCCCGACGACCCGCCAGGTGACACCAGCGCACGGGATCGGTTCAGCAATGCGGAGATCGAATCGGTTTTTCTGGCCCTCACCGTCTCGGGGGCGACCGCGCGACCCTAGCTAAAGAATGCTGGGCCTTTACGGGCCGCCGTCCACTGGCTGGCCGGATCAGAATGAGAGGTGAACTTTGGTTGCACCTCGCTGGCGGCACCGAATGCGGCTTCATCTAACGTGTCGAGATACTCGCGAACGGCGCGAGGGGCATCGGTCGGGTCGATGTCGGAGGCGCGCCATTCTTCTTTGGGTGTCGAATTCTGCTTGTTGGCATCCGCCTCGATCAGGCTGGCATCAATTGCCAGGCGCTGACCGCAGACCAAACCTTCCGCGATGCAGCGCGCCACAGTCGTGTCGAACAGATGACGCAGCAGTTCACTCTCGCGAAATCTCGGCAAAACTGGTCGGCTCAGACCGCCTGAGAATTACAGTTGCTAGACAAGCAGACATTCGCGCGAGACGCAGCATCGGTGCCTTTGGGCTCACTGCCGCCATCGAAGCCAGACGCAGCATAGTGATGGCAAGCTTGGATCTGGCGATGGGGACGGCCTAAAGCCGACGTTGGACACGGTGCTTGATTGCTGCGTTTGGAGCCTGCATTGCTGCCATAAGACGCTTCGGCGAGATGTATGCTTCACCTAAGGTGCGCACGGCGGACCAAAGCAATCGTAGGCGCACAGACCTAGTTCCACTTTTGGGTAATTTTTTTGATTTGGTCGATGGAGTTCAAGTTGATGGGAGAGCAATCAACTCAGCATTCTCTCAGAAACATCCTCGAGAAGATCATGCAGTTCGAATTCCGAACCTTTTTCCGCGAGCCCCTTGTCTTGCAGGATGAACGACAGGCCATGCACGAAACTCCATAGCAGAAATCCGCGGCGGCGCACTTCGTCCGTGATTCCTTGCTCGCCAAGACATTTTGCAACCTCGGTCAAAAGAATGCCAAAGCTTTGCTGTCCACCTTCCTCTAAACGAGGGTCGGCGATGCGATCTGTGAATCCGCCAAACTTCAGCCGAAATACTCCCGGCTCGTTCTGAGCAAAGGCAATATACTCCATGCCGATAGCGGTAATACGTTCCGGTGATCCTTCTGGTAGGCCTTCTAACGCTTTCAGCATGTTTTGGCGATGCCTGCCCATGCCCTCAAGAACGACGGCGACAAGCATTTCTGTCTTGTCTTTGAAGTGCTTATAGGGGGCGGCGGTGGACACCCCCGCCAGTTTGCAAGCCTCGGAAACCGAAAAGCTGTCCGGGCCTTTTTCTTCCACCAACTGCCGGGTTGCTTCAATGAGTGCCGCGCGCAGGTCACCATGATGATAGGATTTCTTCTTCACCGATCCACGGTCAGTTTTACTGGCTGTAGCCAAGGTTTTTTCTGTGCTCGTCATGATCCAACATGTCGCAGATCACGTAATACTTGTCAAAGTGAGAGCTTCTAACATATGTTAGAGGCGCTAACTTGATGAGGTCCTGTAATGCCGAATCCTGCGAAATCTTCCTCTGAACCCAACCAGCAAAGCCTGTTGTGGCGTCTCTTGCACGCGACTTTTCGGTTAGGGGTGACTGTCAGCGTCATCGCTGTTGCATCAGCTGCGGTCTTCTTTGGAAGCTCCGAGCTAACGCGCCGGGCGGACGCCGTACCCGCACCAGATGCTGCATCAGTGACCCCTGTTTCCGTCACACCGATCACGTCCGAGGCGCAGTATACTGTTGATCGCGTTTTCATCGGTCAGGTCGAACCGCAACGATCGGCAAATGTGTCATTCGAACTGAATGGTACTCTGGATCAAATCCTGGTGGATGAGGGCGACGAAGTGGCAAAGGGTCAACTTCTGGCGACACTAGATATCGCGCTATTAAAGGTTGAACGTGACCGCCTGACCGCATCACGCAATGCCATTGCTGCACGGCTTAGCTTTGCGCAGAAAACGGTTGGACGAAACACAAAACTTGTCGAACAGGGCTTTACCAGTCAGGCACGTCTGGACGAGGCGCTGGCGCAACAGGATGAGTTGTCGTCCAGAATTGGCGAGCTTGATGCGGCCTTACATGACGTGACGGTTCGGATAGAAAAATCCAGCATTGAGGCACCGTTCGCAGGGCAAGTTACTTCACGCCACGTGGATGGAGGCGAGACCTTGCGCTCTGGCGAATTGGTGCTGGGTATGGTCGAGGTCATGTCGCCGCAGGTGCGGATTGGAATACCACTAGACATGGCACCTGAACTCTTGTCGGATGTAGAGATCGAAATAGCGGGTAAAATACACCAGGCAGAACTCGTGACACTGCGGCCCGATATTGACCCGGTCACCCGCACCCGCACAGCCTTGTTCAATCTAAAAAATGAGCCGGAAATCGCGTTCGGCCAGACTGCACGTGTGCATGTCATCGAACCGGTTCAAAGTGCAGGAACCTGGGTTCCGACAACCTCGCTGAAGGAAGGAAGCAGAGGCCAGTGGACGTTGTTGGTGGCGGACGTTCAGAAAACCGTGCGTTTGGCCACGGTCGAAGTGCTTCACGCCGAAGATGACCGCGTCTTTGTACGTGGAGCGTTCCCTGCCGGCACGGTCCTGATAGATCAGGGACCTCAGCGTGTCACCGTTGGTCAACGTGTCGCCTTCGAAACCGACCAGTAGTGGAGCGATCCCATGGAAACTCTGACCTTTCGCCACCCCCGGCTTGTCGCTCTTATCATCTTGGTCCTTGTATCCGCGGGGTTATCGTCGTTCCTGTCACTGGGTCGCCAAGAAGATCCGACAATCACCAACCTTTTTGCAACCGTAACCACTCAATTTCCGGGCGCAGATCCTGAACGCGTCGAAGCCCTCGTCACGGCGGAGATCGAGGAAGAGCTTCGCAAAATCGCCGAAGTGGATGAAGTCAGCTCGGTATCCCGTTCGGGCGTTTCCGTTGTCTCTGTCGAGCTGGTTGAGACGCTGGACGAAACCACCATCGAACAAGTTTGGGCTGAAGCGCGAGATGCGGTTGAGGATGCCAGTCAGAATTTCCCGGCGGGCGTATTACCTCCGGACTTTGATGCAGAAGGAATTTCGGCCTTTTCCGCGGTCATCGCGGTGGCGGCCGAGACTCCGGATTTTCCGGTTACACTGCTGTCTCGCCACGCCGAAACTCTAGGTGACCGGCTGCGCGCGATACCTGCGACACGGGCCGTGGACTACTTTGGTCAGCCAGTCGAAGAAGTTCTGGTTAGTGTTGATATGGACAAGGCAGCGGCCTTGGGGCTCAGCGCGGCCGAAATCTCCCAGCGTATTACACAAGCCGATGGCAAAGTTCAGTCCGGCCGGCTGCACTCCGCTGTGGACCTCACGATTATCGTCAGCGGCGAAATCGAGACCCTGAACCGTATCCGCGACATCGTCCTGCGCGAAAGTGCCGAAGGCGCTGTGGTGCAGCTAGGCGATATTGCCAGCATCGACCGAGGCGCACGCAACCCGCAGTCGTCCATCGCATTCGCTAACGGCAAGCCCGCGGTTCTGGTGGGCGTACTGGCTCAAGACGGTGTTCAGATCGACCGTTGGACCGGTTTTCTACGGGACGAGCTTGCGAATGGTGCGGCATCGGTGCCTTTGGGCATTCAGGTACTGCTCTTGTTCGATCAAAGCCAATACACGACGGACCGCCTGACAGAAGTTGGGATCAACATGGCTATAGGTGTGGCGCTTGTGGTGGCAGTGCTGTTCGTGACCCTGGGCGTGCGCGCTGCGGCGATTGTCGCTTTGGTGCTGCCGGTTGTTTCCTTGGCCACTCTGGCCACGATGAACATGATCGGTTTGCCCATTCACCAGATGTCCGTCACCGGTCTGATTGTGGCATTGGGTTTACTCGTTGACGCGGCCATCGTGATGACCGACGAAATTCGGCGTCGCTTGCAGGAAGGGATGGCGCGCCAGGAGGCCGTCCGGGACGCTGTCCGCCGACTGGCCGCGCCCTTGCTCGCATCGACCGTCACAACCGCGCTTGCCTTCACACCGATGATCTTGCTTCCAGGGCCCGCCGGGGACTTTGTCGGCGCGATCGCCATCTCTGTGGTGCTTATGCTGATATGGTCGCTGCTTGTTGCACTGACTGTAACGCCGGCGATTTCGGGCTGGCTTTTGTCAGATCGCGCCGATGCCGGAATGCTGAGCCGCGGCGTGAGCATCCCTCTGCTTGCGCACCTGTTTGAAGCTTCTATCCGATTGTCCGTCGCCAACCCGGTGCGATCCATCGTGCTGGCCTTGATTTTGCCTGTGCTGGGCTTTGCGGCCTTTCCAACTCTGACGGCGCAGTTCTTTCCAGGCGTAGATCGTAACCAATTCTATATCGAAGTCGATATGCCAGGTGGCACATCAATCGCCACGACCGAAGCAACCGCGCGACAGATCGACGAAATGCTGCTGGCGGATGAAGGCGTGAAGAGCGTCTATTGGACGGTCGGAGAATCTGGCCCTGCCTTCTACTACAACATTGTCGGCAACCGCTCAGGGGAGCCCGGCTTTGCGCAGGCCATGATAACAACCGAAACCGCAGACGACGCTGCACGTATGGTTGGGGCATTGCAGAGCCAGCTGGACACTGAGTTTCCCGACGCTCAGATTATTGTGCGTAATCTCGTGCAGGGCCCGCCGGTTGCAGCACCGGTTGAGGTCAAAATACAAGGGCAGGACATCACGGTTCTTCGCAAGCTAGGCGATGAAGTGCGCTCGATCATGGCCAATCTTGATTTGGTGACCCAGGCTAGGGCCAGCGTCAACGGCGGCAACCCGCAAATCCGGTTCGAGATTGATGAGGTCAAAGCCCGCTTGCTAGGTTTGGACGTGGCTGATATCGCCCGCCAGTTGGATTTTGCACTGGTCGGCGTTACCGGCGGTTCGCTGATCGAAGGAACAGAACAACTGCCTGTGCGTGTGCGTCTGGGCGAGGAGGTCCGATCGGATCTCAATGCAGTTGTCAGCATGCCCATTCTGCTGCCGAACGCGGCCACCGTTTCTGCAACGGGCGTATTTCCCGCCGTGCCGCTGTCAGAATTGGCCCGCCCCGTTATTGAACCAGCCGAAAGCGTCATAACCCGAACAGACGGCATTCGCGAAAACACCATTCAGGCATTTATCGTCCCGGGTGTATTGCCCGAAGAGGCGTTGCAGGATGTTTTGGCGGCGCTTGATGCGTCGGGATTTGCTTTGCCACAAGGCTACACCATGTCCATGGGTGGCGACAGCGACGCCCGGTCCAACACTGTCGGAAACCTGCTCGCATCCGTTGGCTTGATCGTCACATTGTCAATTGCGGCCATTGTGCTCACGTTCAACTCCTTCCGGCTGACCCTTGTAACCCTTGTGGTGTGCGTCTTGTCCGCGGGACTTTCGATGTTGTCACTGGCCGTCATGCAATTCCCGTTTGGCATCACGGCGATTATCGGCGTCATCGGCTCAATAGGTGTGTCCGTCAATGCCGCCATCATCATTCTGACGGGATTGCAAAAAGACCCTGATGCAAGCCGCGGCGATCATATTGCCATGGCGCGGGTCGTCTCCGGATCAAGCCGCCACATCATCTCGACCACCGTGACGACCTTTGGCGGTTTCCTTCCACTGATCCTCGGTGGGGGCGCGTTCTGGCCACCATTCGCAGTGGCGATCGCCGGTGGCGTATTGTTGTCGACCGTCGTGTCCTTTTACTTCACACCGCCGGTCTTCGCATTGGTCTATCGAGGACGATTTGGGAAACGACATCTGTCTACTCACCAAACACCCAAATCCGACAACGCGGTACTTAGGCTCGCTGCAGAATAAGGTTTCCGATCATTTCTGCTTGCTAAATACTCTTCGCCCAAAGCTGCATTTGTCCGCCATAAGTCCCAAGGATTTCGGCAAGAACTCTCTTCTTACCGCTGCATCGACACTGCATCTAACTGACATGCCCGCCTTGTTCGGATATGGACGGCCCAATCCGGACCTTAAGCGACAACACCCGATTCTGCAGTGCGGCCGGCCTAAACCGGATGAGGTGGGTGGCTCCTGCTCCAGCGGCATCGAATGTGCCAAAATGCAGTTATCATCGACTGCTAGGTTCTGGACCCATTAATTTGGTTGCCGTCATCTCGGCTGCGTGATTCAAACCCCTGAGTTTCAGGGGTATAACATGAGTAGTCTATTTTGGCTGACCGACGAGCAGATGGCGCGGCTTCAGCCTTACTTTCCAAAGAGCCATGGCAAGCCGAAAGTTGATGATCGTCGTGTACTGAGCGGGATTATTTTCATCAATCGCAATGGGTTACGTTGGTCCGATGCGCCACGTGAATATGGACCACCAAAGACACTGTACAACCGTTGGAAGCGGTGGAGCGATATGGGTGTATTCGCTCGGATCATGACCGGGCTGGCTGCTGAAGGCACGGATCACAAGACGATTATGATTGACGCAACATATCTCAAAGCGCGCCGCACGGCCTCCAGCCTGCGGTTGAAAAAGGGGCGCGCGGCAGGCTGATCGGGCGTACCAAGGGTGGCATGAATACGAAACTGCACGCTGTTGCTGACAGCCTCGGACGCCCCATCCGCTTCTTCATATCCGCGGGCTAGGTCAGCGATTACACGGGAGCCAAGGCTCTGGTGAACAGTCTGCCATCGGCGGACTGGCTACTGGGAGATCGAGGCTATGACGCAGACTGGTTCCGCGAAGCCCTTGATGACAGGGGAATTAGGTCCTGCATCCCAGGCCGACATTCACGCGACAAGCCTGTCCGGTACGACAAGCGTCGCTACAAACGCCGCAACCGCATTGAGATCATGTTCGGTCGTCTGAAGGACTGGCGGCGGATTGCCACCCGATATGACAGATGCCCAAAGGTATTCCTTTCGGCCATCGCTCTAGCAGCTACCGTGCTGTTCTGGCTGTAAATCAATGGGTCTGGAGCCTAGCAGTCCAAGACAACTGCAGTATGGCGCATCGCGACGCCGGTGGAGCAGGAGCCACCCACTCCATCCGGAATGGGCCGTTGAAAGAAGATGAATGAGGGAGCAGCTTGGGGCTATGGTGTTCTCTCTGCAACTACTATCCTTTCATTGCCTGCTGGAGAATCGTGAGCATCCGCCCCAATGGGTCTCCGAAGAAAGGATGCGCGGTGGCAGGTTGGAAAGTTTGCCGAAACTTGACATTGGGAGCTGATCAAGTTGGTCAAGAGGAATTTTCTGGTGACCGGGGCAAACAAGGGCATTGGGTTTGCCATCGCCGAACGGATTCTCGAAGAGGCCGACGATACGTTCGTGTTCCTCGGCTCAAGGGACCCCGATAAAGGTGCGGCCGCTGTTGAAAGCCTTCGGCAGGGCGGGGCGGGCCGAACCGGTCGAGTCCAAACCGTCGAGCTCGACGTAGCGAGCGATGAATCTGTTGGTCGGGCGGCACAGAAGGTGCGAGAGGCATGTGTTAGAGAGAAGCTGTATGGTATCGTCAACAACGCAGGCATCGGCTTTGGCTCCAACGATCTGGGTAATGTGCTCAACGTGAACACACGGGGTGTCCAGCGAGTATGCGCCACAATCCTTCCACTTCTCGCTGATGGCGGGCGGATCGTGAATGTCACGTCCGCTGCCGGCCCGAACTTCGTGGCAACATGTAACAGGGAAAAACGAACCTTCTTCACGCGCCCGGACGTGACTTGGGACGAGATCGAGAGGCTGATGGAAGAGTGCATTGCCATCGCCAATGATGCGGATGCGTTCTCATCTCGAGGACTGGGCGACGGCTCGGCCTATGGATTGTCAAAGGCCTGCGCCAACGCCTATACACTCCACCTGGCGCGGGAGTACCCTCAGTTTGTCATCAATGCCTGCACGCCCGGTTTCATCGCGACGGATCTGACCCGTCAATATGTGGAGGGCAGGGGAAAACCTCCTGAGGAGCTGGGCATGAGATCCCCGCGAGATGGCGCCAACTCGGCGATTTTCCTTTTGTTTGGAAAACCAGTGGGTAGCGGGCATTATTACGGAAGCGACGCTAAACGCAGCCCAATGGATCGCTACCGAGCACCGGGAAGCCCTCCACACGCAGACAATTGAGTGGTGTGGGGCTCACCTCCACCATACCAAACTCCGCTTCTGTGAAGCCGTACGGTCACGACAGATTTGACGGCTTGCAGCGAATGACTGCATGTTTAGACAGCCAATCGTGGCTCACGAAATTGAAAAGGTCCAACTGTGAAGCATGTCGGAAGCTGTCACTGTGGTGCGATCCGTGTTGAGTTGGAAACGACCCGCATTCCCCAAGATCAAGTTCTTGGGGCTTGTCAGTGCTCGTTTTGCCGCAAACACAACGCGAGGGCTTTCTCCGATCCTTCAGCAAAATTGGTGATCACGGCTTCAGAGCCAGATGCGTTGCAAATGTATGAATTTGGCCTGCGCACTTCAAAACAGGTCATTTGTAAACGCTGTGGCGTTTACGTTGCCATGATCTTGTTTGACGACGAAAGAGTGCTGAGTGTTCTAAACATTGATACGCTTGATGAACGGGCGTTATTCACACAAGTGGTGGAACCTCGTGTTTATGATACTGAAAGTACCACGGAGCGGATTGCGCGACGCAGGCAGCGATGGACACCTACGACACTTGTTGGCTGGCCAGCCTGAACTTACTAACCAATTCAAGCTCAGACGGGCGCACCTTCGGGTGCAAGTATCGTCATGCCTACTTTTTTGGCCACGGCCATGATTGCCGGAATGTCTGGTGGTCCATCCGGGATCGGAATGTCTGTCGTTCCATCCGGCATTGCCTCGCCCGCTTCAGTAAAGAAAGTATCGTGCATAGCTCCAGGGGCGTTGATGCATAGTAGGCGTCCTGGGCTTTGTCCAATACAGGTGAACGCATGAATTGCACCGTCGGGAACTTTTACAAAATCGCCGCTGGTTACCCTTTTCGTTTCGTCGTTCAGCAGAAATTCAAACTCGCCATCTAGCACGTAGAAACTTTCATCTTCGCCAGCATGATGGTTAGGCGGAGCACCGGCGCCTGGAGCGCTTTTGATTTCAACGATTGTGCAGCGATTTCCGGTTTCAGCTGGAAACGCGTGGAACTTCAGAAGGTTGCCAAGAAGGTGATATGTGCGAGGACGAGACTGCGTCATCTGAACGATTCCCTTTACTTCAATAACCACCTTCTTATGATACATATATCTACTTATGAGACAAGTGTATCACTAGGGAGAGGCGGGTTGGCCCCTCGTACCAATCAAAAGAACAGAACAAGAGAGGCATTGCTGGCAGCGGCCCGTGAACTCATGTCCGACGGGGAAAGCGTGACGTTGGCAAAAGTCGCCGAGCGCGCGAGAACCGGCAGAGCGACGGTGTATCGGTATTTCTCCGATCCAGGCGTATTGGCCTTAGACGCGACCCTCGACATAGAGGTGATCCCGACTTCAAAACTGCTGGAAGGGCTTACTGATGTAAGAGAACGTGTGAATGCGGTGGCGCGCTACTATCTGGATTTCTCCCGTGAACATGAGGCTTACTTCCGCCAGTTTCTAGCGGAATCGCTCAAGGCATCACTGCAAGCAGGCACTGTCAAAATGCGCGGCGCGAGACGAGTAGCAGCATTTGGTGAGGCGCTTGAGCCCGTGCGAAAGTCGATGACGCCGCAAGACTACGAAGACCTGACTTCGCGTCTGGCCATGACGACGGGCATGGAACAGTTCATTATACTAGAGGACATTCTGCGCGTAGATCAGGATACAGGCTACCGACTACAGGGTGGTCTGGTGGGAGCCCTGCTTGATCAATATCTACCGCAAATGTGAAAGGCGATAGAAACGTTCTCTCGGCCAAACGGCCGCTATGTCCCCACTCGGTGTGTTCGCTTTCCCAACGATTTTGCGCCCGCAGCGAATGGCCGCCGTGTGGGCTGCGACCGCAGCATCTTCAAGGCAGGGTCAATGGCAGCTCAGGGCCGGAGTAATGGTGGCGAAATTTTCAGGCTACCTAGGATCTCTGCAACGTCGCATGATCGCAGAGAGTGCATATTGACCGATGCCGCGTCTTGCGAGAACGTCCGCTTATACTTTGAAAGGCTGAATGCTCTGTTAAATTTGGAAGATTTAACTTTACGTCGCGCCGTTGAAAAGTTTGACCCAGACGCGCGTCTTCTTGCGATTGAGCGCATGAAAGGGGGCGTGTCCGCCGACGTACACAGTCTGGCGGTCGAACAACCCGACGGAAACAAAAGCCGGGTTGTGCTGCGACTGCATGGTGAGACCCATTATGGGCACAACGCTGAACTTGAGTTCGAAATTCTTTGCGCACTTTTTCGGGCAGGTATTCCGGTCGCAAGGCCAGTCAGCGTCGATACGAGTTGCGCGTTTTTGGAACACCCTTACCTGATCATCGAGTTTGTTGAGGGGACCTCTGAAATCGCCGAATCTACGCTCGAAGCGCGCATCGAGACCATGGTTGAGGCACTTTCAACGGTACATAGCGTTCCAGTAAGCGTCATGCCCTCTCTTCCTCGCCGAATTGATCCTATTCCCGAGATATTGGAGTTCTTGCCCGCAAACGCAGAATGGCATGAGCTCCGAAACTATCTCAGACAGCTCCAGAATTCGGCTTTCACTGGCCCAGATGTGGTCTTGCACGGTAATTATTGGCCATCAAATCTCATCTGGTCTGAGGATAGAATTGCCGTAATACTCGATTGGGAAGACGCCGCATTTGGCGATCCGCTGTCCGACGTCGCATGCGCGTCCTTGGAATTAAGATTCATCCACGGGATGGAAGGAAAGCGTCTCTTTGAAAGAGCCTATGCGAAACACCGCAGCATTGACGCAGACAGATACGCATTGTGGGTCGCTTACGTTTCATCCGCGGCATTGAAGTACATGGGAGCATGGGGGCTCGAGAGATCTCGAGAAGAGCACATGCGTCAGATGGCACGAGAGGCCCTTCGCGAATCCGCGGCGTGTCTGCTCTGAGACCCTTCCCTCCACTTGCTTGAATCAAAGTCAACTCGCGCGAAACGATGCCTGGTAGCTGGTTGGCGAGGTGTGCACATGTCTATGGAACGCCCGTCGCATGTGTTCTTGATCCCGACAGCCACAGACCATCGCTACGGTCTTCATGCCGTGATTGCTCTGTTCCAGCAGATTTCGTGCCGCATCGACACGCAAACGTTCAAGAGATTTTGCCGGATAAAAGCCCACGGTCGCAGTATAGCGGCGCGAAAAGCTGCGCGCGCTCATCGCGCAATGTTCCGCCATATCGTTAACACTGATTGATTGCCTCATATTCTTACGCAGCCAGTCATGGAGATCAGCAAGCACGCCTTCGGTGTCTTTGGTCTGTCGGACCAAATCCGCACTGAACTGTGACTGTCCTGACCGTTCTTGAACTGCTTGCCGTCGCCGATGGTGGCGACAATGGCCGAAGCGGTAATGCGGCCGACACCAGGGACCGTTCGTATTCTCTTGGCACGCTCATCGATCAGGGAGTGATACTCGATGAGCTTGTCGTAAAACGTCACGCGCTCGCCGAGCGAGACAACCTGGTCGCAGAGTGTCTTGAGCATGCTCTTCGCCACGTCAAGAATGTCCGGAATGTCATCGGTCTGGAACGTCTTTACGAAGCGCATCGCGGCAACCGGTCCGTTCCCGATCACATAACCAAACTCACGAAGAATACCCTGGACCACGTTTAACATCTGAGTTTTCTGGCGAACAACCAACTGGCGCACTCGATGCATCGTAAGCAGGGCCTGTTGCTCCTTCGACTTCACCGCCAAAAACCTCATCGTCGGGCGAGTCACGGCTTCGCAAATCGCTTCTTCATCCACAGCGTCGGCCTTGCCGCGTTTGACATATGGCTTCACGTAAACGGCGGGCATCAGGCGTACGTCGTGGCCGATGGCGCTCAACTCTCGTGCCCAATGGTGGGCCGAGCCGCAGACCTCGATGCCGACAAGACAGCTCGGCAGCGTCTCGAAAAACTTGAGCAACTGTCTGCGCCGGATCGAACGATTGAAGACGACCGTGCCGTCGGTCGAAATGCCATGAACCTGAAAAACATCCCTGCCGAGATCCAATCCTATTGTCGTAACTTACATGATGGGGCTCCTTTCCTGACAGAAGATCACTTCTGTACCAAGCCGCATCGCGCCACAGTCAGGTGCAGACGTCATCCACCCCATCCGCGATGTGTGAGTCCGATAGGTTCCTACTTCCGCATACGCAGCGAAGGTCTGCAATGCGGGCTGCGACCGCAGCATGACGACTACGGATTGGATGTCTCCTTTGGGCCGTCTTTAGAGGAGGTTCGTTTCTCACCCAAAAGTTCTCTATTTCAGAGACTTGAGGCTATTTTGTTCAAACTTTTATGTTAGACGACTGTTTGACTGAAGCGCGGAATTCGACCGGTGTTTGCCCAAAGACCCGTTGGAATTCACGATAAAAATTAGATCGCGCCATAAAGCCGGATTGTGTGGCAATAGATGTGACGCTTTCCTCCGTATCGGACAATAGATGAGCAGCGTGCTGGAGCCGAAATCGGTTCACATATTGTGACATGTTTAAACCTTGCGTCCTGTTGACCACCGCAGAGAGGTTGCGGGTTGGAACAGTCAAACGGCGGGCAAGACGCTGCACTGTGATGTCGGGTTCAAGATAGAGCCGTTGCTCCACCATCAAACGGTCTAGCCGATTCAGAAGCTCCTGGTCCTCCTTAGCCGATTCCAATGTTCGATCCGGCACCGCTTGGGGCTTCGAAAGCATCTTTGGTAATGTGATCAGGGTAGCCAGCAACAACATGAGCAGCGGAACCGTTCCATAGGATATGAGCAGTGACGTGTTTGCCCCTCGCGTCAGAGCAAAATCGAGCGCAATCGCACTATCGAGAGCGAGGACGAAGAGGAGAAACCCAGCGCTGCGCAGCACCCAGTTCGACAGCGTTCCGCTGACTGAGACAGGGGCTTGGATGAGCGCATCTGGTCCCCGGCGCCAAAGCAGGAACAAGGCAACACAGTAGAACGCGTAGCTGGCAGAGATCACCAAGTCGAGAAAGCGCAAATCGAAGGGCGTACGGACAAAGAACATTATGACAGCCACGGCGGCACTGAGATGCAATAGCGCCAGCCTCAGGGCACGGGATTGTCCAATGGTCAAAGACGCAAAGCCCAGATAGAGCGTGGGCGCAACAAAGAGCGGCACGGTGCGCTGCAGCGGGATCAGGTTCTGAAATCCATAGCCAAACCTAAGAGCGACCAGACAGGACGACAGCGCGCCCAATCCAAAAAAGCCTGCAAAGAACGCATTGGCGTATTTTGATCCCAAATTCAGCTTAAACACTAGCCCAGCAAGCGTGGCGCAGAGCAGTGCGGTGGCCATAGGCAAAGGCAAACTGACCAGCGACGGAGTATCCATCTGTCCACTTTCTGCCTGTGCCTGTCCTAGATCAAGATCAAGGACAAGAATAGATGCTCCAACCCGTTGTTACAATTTGATTTACCGCTCAGTTTTGGTTTGACCGATACCCAAGCGCGGAGACTATTATGCGACCTACAACCTTTGTGTTGGCCAGTGTTCTGGCGGCCCTATCCACCCTAGCACAGGCGCAGCCTTTTCACTCTGCCATGGCGGATCTGACGATCGCCGATCCAGATGGTGACCGGCATCTGTCCGGATTCATCTGGTACCCGACCGAGGCCACCGGGCCGCTAAGCTTCGACCTTGAAAGCGTCGTGTGGGAGAGCAGTCAGGTCATCAAGGATGGGGACCCTGCAAAAGGCCGTTTTCCTCTGGTTGTTTTGTCTCACGGAATGTACGGCAACGCCTATAACCAGGCATGGTTTGCCAATGCCCTGGCCCGACGGGGCTATGTTGTCGCTGCCGTGAACCACCCGGGAACTTCGACCTGGTCGCGCGATCCCGAGGTGACGCGTCAACTGTGGGAAAGGCCTAAAGATATTTCCCGGGTCATCGACCATGCGACGGCCACCCCCGAACTCGCCATGATGGTGGACCCCGCGCGCGTGTTCATGGCGGGCCATTCTCTGGGCGGTTTCACTGCTATCGCACTGGCGGGTGCTCGTTACGATGCAGCGCGATTGAACCTGGTTTGCGCAGAAATGCCCGATGAGCTTACGTGCAATATTCTCTCGAACTGGAAAGTAGCGCAAACGGATGAAGATCGCGTGCGGATGGAAGCTGATCTTTCTGATCCCCGGATAAGTGCCTTCGTTGTTTTTGATCTGGGAGGCACTCAGAGTTTCTCGGATACCAGCCTTGCTCGGATCGACCGCCCGTTGCTGATCTACGGTGCGCCCATCATGAATTCCGGTCTGACGCTCGACATCGAGTCCCGCGCGTTGCGTAGTGCAGTGGCGCCGGGCATAGCTCGCTATGTCGAGCCAGAAACCCTGTCGCATTTTGATTTCCTGGGGCGGTGCAAACCCGGCGGCTATGAAATCCTCCAAAAAGAAGAGCCTGGCGACGAGATCATCTGCGCAAACGGCGGTGCGCGTCGTGCGGCAAAGCACGAGAAGATCATCGAGGAAGCGGGAAGTTTCTTCGATGACGCGAAACCTTAGTGCTGAAACTTTCCGTGGTGATGCAGTGACTTTCAAGTCGTTGCGAAAGGCAGCTTTGTAAAGCTGCATTGCAGCGCCGACGGTATCGATCAATGTCGCCTTTGGGCCGATCACTTTGACGATATACCAATCTACTTGTCTACTTCGTGACTACCAGTCGCTCAGCAACCCATGGAAAAACGATGTGTTCCAATCGCTCGCTGACCTTCTCGCGATGATCTCCTGCATAGACATCCAAACGGTGCGGGATGCGTTCTTTGCCAAACTCTTGCGATAAATCAAGTGTTCCCTTCGGGATGTGCAAGAATTGATCATTTAGACCGACATCCAATGCCAGCCCCTTCAGTTGGCGCAGATTGTCGCGGGCAGCGTGGACCTGCCGAACAGGCATCTCATCCAGGTATTGGTCAAACACCGCATCGTTCAGAATGACCTCTCCTCGCACGACCTCAAATGGAAACTCTCCGTAGATCGGCTCTGCCTCTACATCGGGGTTGAATGCCGTCACAATCCCGAGGAAAGCAATTGGGTAGAAATCGCGGCTATCGATAAGGTTCTGAAGATCCTCCGGCCCACTGATCGATGCAGCACGCTGCCAAGCATCATTGCCAAAGCTAAGGTCATCGTTGGCGGCAAGGCAACAGGGGCTAAGGGCCCAAACCACGGAGAAGACGCCTGGACGCGTCATCGCGAGATGAAGCGCGCCATAGCCACCCATGGAGTGGCCCACAACGGCGCGACCTGCGTCATCAGGGATGGTCCGGAACCGCGCATCGACTTCCCCGACCAGATCGTCCGCAATGTAGTCAGCCCAGTTTCCGCTAACGGGAGAGTTGCGATAGAACCCGCCACCGTATTTATTTCCGCCATTGGGCATCACCACGATCACCTCGGGAATTTGCCCGGCTCCGATGAGACGATCCAATATCGTTGGCACCCCGAAATTCTCTGTCCAGACCCCGTAATCGTCAAAGATGCCATGAAGCAGGTAGACCACCGGGAAGTGACTGTCTGGCTGCTGGTCGTAACTGGGCGGAAGATAGATGGCGGCGGACTGAAGGTTGGAGCTGCCAAGTAGATTACCCTCCAGCGCGGGTGCTGAAACCTTGATCTCAATGACGCGGCCTGTGGCTTCGATGCCGGACTGTGCAAGCGATAGTGTAGGGGCGAAGGCAAGGACGACCGCAAAAGACAGAGCCCAACTTCGAATGATCGGCATCACGCTACCCTCCCATGTAAATACCGTTTACATTTAGGGGTTGCTGAGCACTACGCAAGGGTTTGCCTCTCCACTCGTTGATTGACTTGACGCCGCAGCGAATGGCCGCAATGCGGGCTGCGAGCGCAGCATGCCAACAGCATCTCGAAGTTCCTGAAAGGACCGCGAGCCACACAAATTTCTATCCCTCGCCTCCGTTAAACGGCATCGGAGAACCGTGGACGATAATCAAATGACGCGCTGATCGAGTTCGGTGGGATCGTCAACATCGACGTGCCAAAATACCGGCGGAACTTGGATTGCATATCACCGAGGAACTTACGCTCCCATTCATTCAGGCCAACCGAGGCAAGGGCCTGGGCGATGTTGCCTTGGATTGGCTTTGTCGCGAACATTGGCCGGTAGGTTGCACCTTCGCGCGGTTTGATCCAACAGGTGCCTGGTCTGTAACGCTATTTTGGAATGCCCAGTGATCGACTTCAAAGGTGCACACTATCCACAATCTGTGATCCTGTTTGCGGTCTATTTCTACGTTCGCTACGGCGTCTCGTATCGTGACCTGGAAGAGATCATGGCGGAACGTGGGGTGTCGGTTGATCATGCGACGCTGAACTGCTGGGTCGTGAAGTATTCACACTTGGCCGCTCGCGCGGCGCAGAAACGGAAGGCCAAGACAGCGGATTCTTGGCGCATGGACGAAACCTATGTGAAAGTTCGCGGTGAGTGGGTCTATCTGTACCGGGCCGTCGATCGTGACGGTCAAACCTTTGATTTCATGCTTTCCGAGAAGCGAGATACGAAATCCGCTAAGAAATTCTTCGCCAATGCACTGCACAACAATGGCATTCCGAAACGGATCACCATTGACCAAAGCAGGAGCAATGCGGCCGGGATCAAAGAGATCAACAAAATGTTCAAGCGATTGCGGATACCGGTTACGATTGACACCGTCAGATCAAAATACTTAAACAACATTATTGAGCAGGATCACCGGTTCATCAAACGGCTTACGAGGCCGATGCTCGGTTTAAAAAGCTTCGCCTCTGCCGCCGCGACACTTGCGGGGATCGAGACAGCCAACATGATCCGCAAGGGGCAGCTTGGGCCTTCGACAAACGGATTCCGTCAATTTGCAGAGCTCGCAGTATAAACTTTTCCAGGTAAAGCGATAGCTTCGAACCACGCTAAAGATTGCGACACAGCCGCCATTAGCCAAGGGTAGTGTACGGCATTCAGGTCCCAAAGATGGTGATGTGCGTCAATCCAATTGGTCATGTTCGCGGCACCTCTGCCATCCGAGCCAGAATGTCGACGCCTTGCTGTTTCCAGAAGTGGAGAAGGTCAATGAATATCCAGTTTTCGGCCAGTTTATCCCCGGAGCGCCGATAGATATCGATCACCCGGAACTCACCCGCCTTGTCGGTCGCGGGCATACCCATGAATCCGCCGGTGGGACGTGCAGTGAAATTCGGCCACCCGAAGAAACCACCGTAGTGTCCTTCGGCCATACGGCAGATGTGGTTGGTCTTTGAGCGATCTGCAAACGACGCGCGGAAGGGCCCAGCATGCTGTTTTGCATAGCGCCCGATCGTGTAGGTGGCACCGATGCCCGAGGGGCCCCACCAGATCATATCCTCGGACCAGGTCCGGCGCAATTCGTCCTCAAGGCTCAGGCCGCTGTCCCACCGACCGAGATCCGAGATCATCGCGTTGATCGTAGCCAACGTCCGCTCACCTTCCTCGGTCGGTTGAGGATCGAACATCAGACCATTATGGGTCATCGGTCCGGGCTGAACCAGCTGCGCGGCGGTTTGGGGCGGGAAGGGTTGCAGGCCCGCCTGCATCATCAGGTGGGGGATGTCGAAATACATCGCAGTCTCGGCGATCTCGCCGTTCTCGACTTTGTTGAACTCGCAATAGCGCAGAAAGGCCATCTTGCCAGTGGGCGGAATACCCAGCCAGCCTGTGTCGAACAATCCCATCAGATGACCCATCGAGACCACCCAGACCGAGTTGAAGCCGTCGATCTCGTTCGCGCCCGCCATAAACACGTCCATCCGGCGCTGCAGGCCGGTCAGACTGGCCCGCAGCGGTTGCCAGAAAGTGCCGGCCACTTCATCGATTCCCTGCAGTTCATTGAAGGGGTGGAATCCACGCCAGATAAGCCCATCGGCGCAGTAGTCCGAAAGCGCTTCTGGAAGAGTCGACTCCTCGGATCGACTCAGTGCCTTGTAAAAACCGAGGACAAGATTCTTCTCGGAATCATATGACATTTTATTATCTTTCAATGCCTTAAGGGGATCACAGAGCTGGTGTCCGCAGCGTTTGCATTCGCATGCAAAAAAAGCTTGCCATAGGCTCCGCTGAATGTCTATGCTTCTGCAAGCGTATGCATGAATTATGCGCAAGGGAGGACAGTATGGCCGAAATTCAACTTCGAAATGTCGGTAAGCGTTGGGGATCTTTTGTCGGCGTGGACAATTTTGACCTCACAATTGCCGACAAGGAGTTTTTGGTGCTTCTTGGTCCTTCAGGGTGTGGCAAGACCACGACCATGCGCATGATTGCAGGGCTGGAAGATGCGACTGAAGGCGACATCCTGATCGACGGTGCACGCGTCAACGAGATGGAGCCCAAAGACCGCGATGTTGCCATGGTGTTCCAGTCTTATGCGCTTTACCCGAATATGAATGTCTATGAGAATATTCGGTTCCCATTGAAAGTCAGGGGCATCGACCCTGCTACCCATGACGAAAAGGTGCGCCGCGCCTCGGCCATGGTCGAATTGGATGACTTCCTGCATCGCAAACCGGCGGAACTATCTGGTGGTCAGCGGCAACGTGTAGCGCTGGCTCGTGCTATTGTGCGCGAACCGAACGTGTTCCTGATGGATGAGCCGCTGTCGAACCTAGACGCCAAGCTGCGCGTTTCGACGCGCGCTCAGATCAAGAATCTGAGCCATGAACTTGCAGTCACTACCATCTACGTGACCCATGACCAGATTGAGGCGATGACCTTGGCGGATCGTGTGGTGATCATGAAACAGGGGGTGGTTCAACAGGTTGGCTCTCCGACCGATATCTATGATGAACCCGCAAACACATTTGTTGCCAGCTTTATTGGCAACCCTGCGATGAACCTTGTTGATGGCGAGGTTCAGGGTGGTGTGTTCCGCGCCCAAAGCACCGAGGTGCACGGGCTGAACGCGCCAGACGGTCGCATTACGCTGGGCTTTCGCGCCGAGGATGCCAATGTCGTTGACAGCGGCGGCGAAATCAACGCGCCGATCTATACGCAAGAGCTGTTGGGAGACAGCACCATGGTCTCGGTCCGCATCGGTGGTGCGCTGGTCTCGGTCAAGGCTGACAAAACCTATCGGGCCGAAATCGACGATCAGGTTTCGATCCATATCCATACCGATCATTGCCACCTGTTCGATGCACAAACAGGTGCGCGTCTGGCCGGATAACGACGAAATCAAACCCGTAAAAAACGGGTCAAACCCGGGTGCAGACTTCGAAGATGCACCCATTCCATCTAGGGAGGAATATTCATGTTTCTGAAGAGAATTGCATTGGCCGGGTCGGTTGCCGCCTTTTCTGCAAGTGCAGGATATGCCTGCGAAATCGGCGGTCGGGTCAACATTGTTGGCAACGAATTCGCGGCCATTCAGGCCGTCGCCGCCGGTGCGAAGGAGTGCACTGGCGCATCGGTTGACTCCAACCTGACATCCGAGCACCAGACCATCAATGTGGCTGGTCTGTCTGGTAACCCATCGGAATACACAAGTGCCATCATCGCCAACAGCTCGATCGTGGCTCTGATGAACGAAGACGTCATTCGCCCATTGAATGATCTGGTGGAGCAGCATGGTCAGGATCTGCAGCCGGGGCAGCTGATCAAGATCGGCGATGACATCATGGCGGTGGCTTTCATGGCGAACGCCCAGCACCTCATGTATCGCAAGGATGTGCTGGAGCAGGCTGGTGTTGAGGTGCCGAAGACCTACGAGGAACTGCTTGAAGTGGCCGAGGCCATTCGTGAGCAGGGCATCATGCAGAACCCTGTTGGCGGTGCCTATGCATCGGGTTGGAACCTGGCGCAGGAATTCAACAATATGTTCCTGGGTTATGGCGGTAGCCACTTCAAGCCCGGCACAGCTGAGCCCAATGTGAATTCCGAGGCCGGTGTGAATGCGCTGAACATGATGAAGGCGTTGTCAGAGTATATGAACCCTGACTTCCTGACCCATGACTCCAACGCCACCAACGCAGAATATCGTGCGGGCAACGTTGCGATCATGAACATGTGGGGCTCGCGTGCATCACAACAGACCACCACCGAAGGTGTGCTGCAAGAGGTGGTCGACGGTCACGCAATTGGCGCACCGCTGACCGTTGGCGGCGGGGAAACCCCGGCATCGACCCTGTGGTGGGACGGCTGGACCGTCGGCAAAAACATCTCGGATGAAGAAGCCGAAGCCACGTTCATCGCCATGAAACACGGTATCCGCCCAGACATGCTGAATGATGAGACCGCACCGCTGGCGGTTTGGCTGATCGAAGGCTACGAGCCAGCCGCTGATGCCGAAGGCGTGTTTGCAGCAGCTAAGATGGGCACACCCGCCTATCCGATGCTGCCTTACATGGGCCTGATGCACAGCGCGCTGGGAAATGAACTGGCCGACTTTATGCAGGGCAAAGAAAGCGCAGAACAGGCGCTTGCCGATGTCGAGGCAGCCTACCGCGCCGCCGCTATCGAGCAAGGCTATCTGCAGTAAGACGCTCCTTGTGCGGGCGCCGCTGGTAGCCGCCCGCACAAACCAATCGATGCGAGGATTGCAATATGCGCCATAAGACATTCCTTTGGTTCTTCCTGCCCACAGGACTTGCGATGCTGCTGTTCATCGCCATGCCAATCGTCTCGGTCGTGATCCAATCGATCTTCGCACCACATCCTGCTGTTCTATTGGAAGTAGAAAACTGTACACCGCTGATCGGCTGCACAACCGAGACAACCATCGACCAGCAGGCCACCGCCGCCCTGCGTGAGGCACAGCCCCTGGGTCGGTTTGTCGGGCTGGGCATTTATTTCGACCGCGGCCATCTGGCAATTCAGGAAATCAGCCAGATGTGGGCGGCCAACGAAAGCTGGGGTGGCTTTTTCTCGGATCTGAGCAACCTGCCATTCTATCGCGCAATGGCGTTTACGCTGACATTCACCTTCATTGTGACACCACTGACGATCCTGCTGGGTCTGGTGATTGCTCTGGCCGTGAATTCGCTGCATCGGCACCTCAAAGGTCTGATGATCTTCTTCTCGCTTCTGCCCATGATCGTGACGCCGCTGATAGGCTCTCTGATCCTGTTCTGGATGATCGACAGTCGCGGCGTCATCGGCAACGCGCTCGTGTACCTGGCCGGTGACCCGAATTTCAGCCTCAAAGCCTCGACCGGGCTGATGTGGGTTGCTCTGATGGTTTACGGTGTTTGGAGCTCGGCCCCGTTTGCCTTCGTCGTGTTCTATGCCGGGCTGCAAACGCTGCCGCAGGACCAGATCGAAGCCGCGCAGATCGACGGAGCAACGCGCTGGCAACAGGTCAAGTTTGTTGTTGTCCCGCACCTGATGCCGCTGGTCACGTTTGTTGCGCTGATCCAGCTGATGGATAATTTCAAGGTGTTCGAACCCATAATCGGGTTCAGTGCCCAAGCACACGCGCAATCTCTCAGCACCTTCATATTCGACGACCTTGGCGGCGAGACCCGTCAGCTATCATCCGCCGCCGCAACCTCGGTGATGACAATCATCGGAGTCGCCATTCTTCTGTCGCCCGTGCTTGTCCGCACTTGGCGCGACTTCAAAGGAGCACGATAACATGGCCAGCCGCGCACAAAGAATGCCCACAAGCCTTCGGATCGCTTCATCCCTTTTCGTGCTTCTTTGGTTTGTCCTTGCGGCCTTTCCGTTCCTTTGGACGGTTTGGGGGTCGTTCAAAGTCGAACTGGATTTCTTCTCGATTGCAGATTGGACGAACGCCTTGACCGGTGCCCGAACCGAAGCGGTCTATGGTTCGCCATTCACCACAACCGGATATGAGGGTGCGTGGATCCAAGAGGAGTTCTGGCGTAATGTTCTGAACACCGGGATCGTGTGTTTCTTTGTGGTCACCATCTCGCTCACGATTGGCACATTGGGGGGCTATGCCCTTTCGCGGTCGTCCTACAACTACACCTTCTGGTTGCTGATTACCGCGCTAATCTTCCGTGCCATGCCGCCGATCACGCTGGTTTCGGGTTACCTGCTGCCATTCTTTGAATGGAACATCTGGGGCATTCTACCGACCACGATCATCGTCTTGGTGGCGATCAACCAGCCGTTCACCCTGTGGATGCTGCATTCTTTCTTCAAGAACATCCCAAGCGAGTTGGATGAAAGTGCCAAGGTTGATGGCTGCAATCAGTTCCAGGCATTCCGTCGTGTAATCATTCCGGTGATGTGGCCGGGCGTGATTACTACCGGGCTGTTTTCTTTCCTTTTGGCTTATAACGACTTTGCCGTCGGAGCGATGCTGCTCTCTGAAAGCAATCGCACCATGGTGCCGGCCATCGCGGCATTCCTTGGGACAACCCAAACCGAAGGCAATGTGATGTTCGCGGTCGCCGCCGTGGTTTCGGCCACAGTGCCACTGTTTATTCTGGTCATGTTCTTCCAGCGTCAGATTGTGGGCGGGCTGACCGCGGGCGCGGTCAAGGGCTGATGAGCGCTACCGCAAGATATAACGCGATAGGGCGCCACCCGGCGCTCAACCGGTTGCCAAGGGATTTTCTGTCAGAAAACTAAACTCTTTTTTGCGACACGAAGATCACTGGAATAGTTACCGAAGGACGAGAAACATGAAGGGTTCCCGCCCCGAACAAGCCGTGCTGACCAAAGGCACGGATATGAGCAAAACCGAAGCAACCCGCGCTGTCATCGAAGGCATGGTTGACGGGCTGAACGATCACCGCATCGACGATATTGGCGAATTCTTCGCGCAGGGCTTTCGTTGGATGGGCAATCAGGGCTGCGGTACCAAGACCGGCTTGCAGGAGTTTCAGGACAACTGGCAGCGCCCGTTCCAGGCCGCGTTCTCGGACAAAACCTGCGTCGACGAGGCGCGTCTCTATATGGGTGAATGGGCCGCCGCCTTTGGCCGTCAGGAAGCTACCCATTCCGGTGAGTTTTTGGGGATCGCGCCCACCGGGAAAAGGATTGAAATCCGCTACATGGATTTCTGGAAAGTTGTCGACGGGAAGATCGTCGACAATTGGGTGAATGTCGATTTCGCCCATGTTGCTGCTCAGCTTGGCGTTGATCTGTTCAACGGGCAGGGCTGGGAATCATTCGACCGGGGAGAGAGAACTCCGCCCCGGCCCGACAACTGAGGATCAGGACAATGGCTATCGAATATCTCAAACGCGGCAAACCCGAGGCTGACAGAGCAGAGGATGACGCAAAAACACGCGCTGTCGTCGAGGCAACGCTGAAGGATATCGAAACGCGCGGCGATGCGGCTGTGCGCGAATTGTCCGAGAAGTTCGACAATTACTCGCCGGAAAGTTATCGCCTGAGCCAGCAGCAGATCGATGACCTGATCGCCTCGCTGTCTGACCGAGAGCTGGCGGATATCAAGTTCGCACAAGAACAGGTGATGAACTTTGCTCAGGCACAGCGGGATTCGATGCTGGATATCGAGGTCGAAACGCTGCCCGGCGTGATCCTTGGCCATAAGAACATCCCGGTTCAATCTGTGGGGTGCTATGTACCTGGCGGCAAGTTCCCGATGGTGGCGTCGGCGCATATGTCGGTGGCGACAGCCAAAGTGGCTGGAGTGCCGCGGATTATCGCCTGTACCCCTCCGTTCAATGGCAAGCCAAATGCAGCTGTGATCGCGGCGATGCATCTGGGTGGCGCGCATGAGATTTATGTCATGGGAGGCATTCAGGCCGTGGGCGCAATGGCAATTGGCACCGAAACGATTGAGCCTGTGCATATGCTGGTCGGCCCCGGCAACGCCTTTGTCGCCGAAGCCAAACGCCAGCTGTTTGGTCGTGTGGGTATCGACCTGTTCGCAGGGCCGACCGAGACTATGGTCATCGCCGATGAAACCGCCGCCGATGCGGAACTGTGCGCGACCGACCTGCTGGGGCAGGCCGAGCACGGGTATAACAGCCCCTGCGTGCTGCTCACCAATTCGCGCAAACTGGCCGAAGATACGCTGGCTGAGGTTGAGCGCATTCTGGGTATCCTGCCAACCTCGGGCACTGCGCGGGTCAGCTGGGATGAATATGGTGAGGTGATCGTCTGCGATACTTATGACGAGATGCTGCAAGTGGCAGATGATATCGCGTCTGAACATGTGCAGGTAATGACAGACCGCGATGATTGGTTCCTTGAGAATATGACCTGCTACGGCGCGCTGTTCCTTGGACCGCGTACCAATGTGGCAAATGGCGATAAGGTGATCGGCACCAACCACACCCTGCCAACCAAGAAAGCCGGACGGTATACCGGCGGTCTCTGGGTTGGTAAATTCATGAAAACACACAGCTATCAGAAAGTCACCACTGATGAGGCCGCGACTATGGTGGGCGAATTCGGCTCGCGTCTGTGTATGCTCGAAGGTTTTGTGGGCCATGCCGAGCAATGCAACATTAGGGTACGCCGCTACGGTGGGATCAACGTGCCCTATGGCGAAGGCGCGCCCTATCGTGAGGCCGCAGAATGAGTGACGTGCATTCAGCGAACAAAGCGCTGATTGCGCCGCTTCGCGCGGCGATGCACGATTTTGATGAGGTTCGGGTGCAGGCTGCACTAAATGGCGCGCTTGCCCCGGATGCCATGGTTCATATGTCGCATCCCTTTGGGGATCTGGCGGGCCCGCAAGAGCTGTATCAGATCTGCTATGCACCTCTGTTGAAGGCGATGCCCGATCTGGAACGGCGCGATTGGATCGTTGTTGGCGGGCGAACCGAACATGGCGATGACTGGATCGGGTGTGGGGGGCACTACTACGGCAGTTTTTTCGCCGCTTGGCTGGACATTCCGCCAACAGGTCACCTGACCCATATGCGGTTCCACGAATTCTACCGGATCGTCGATGGTCAGGTGGTCGAGGTTCAAGCGCTCTGGGACATTCCCGAGGTCATGATGCAGGCTAACGCCTGGCCGATGGCTCCATCTTTGGGGCTGGAATTCTGTGTGCCGGGTCCATCAACGCAAAACGGGCTCGTACCCGGCCCTTGGGATGAAGCGCAGTCAAAGGTTTCCTGTGATCATATCCTGAACATGTTGGAATACCTTACTAAACATCCAAAACAGGGTGGGCCAGAGGTGATGAAGATGCAGCGGTTCTGGCACCCGCGCATGAATTGGTACGGCCCTGCTGGTATTGGCACCGCACGGGGGATCGCCGGGTTCCGAAACTGGCACCAGATACCGTTTCTGAACGGCATGCCGGATCGCGGGCAACATGCCGAGGAAGTCACCCATCATTTCTTCGGCGATGCGGACTACGCAGCCGTGACGGGTTGGCCCAACATGATCCAGACCGTCACCCATGACGGGTGGATGGGCATCGCCCCGTCGGACAAAAAGATCAGTCTAAGGTCGCTTGATTTCTGGCGGCTTGAGAATGGCTTGATCCGCGAAAATTGGGTATTGGTCGACCTGTTGGATGCCTATCGGCAGCTGGGTGTTGACGTCTTTAGGCGTCTGCGCGAATTCAACAAAGCCCGCGTGCCGGGTGAAATTCCATTTCCGGTCGGCGAGGTCTAAGATGGCTCAATTCCCCACGACACCCAGTTTCAAATTAAATGGCAAACATGCGCTGGTCGCAGGGGCCTCATCCGGCATCGGTATGGCCTGCGCTGTGGCACTGGCCGAACAAGGGGCCGAGGTCACCCTTGCTGCGCGCCGCACAGATGCCCTGAAAGAGATCGCTGCAGATATGACCTCGCGCGGGTGGTCCGCCAATGTGCTCGAACTGGATGTAAGCGATATCGAGGCGACTGCTTCTGCAGTGGCCGAACATGGCCCCTTTGACATCCTTCTGAACTCTGCCGGTTCGGCACGCCACAGCAAGGCCGTCGACACACATGTCGAAGACTTCGACGCGGTGATGAGCATCAACGTCAAAGGCGCGTATTTTCTGACGCAAGCCGTGGCCAAAGGCCTGTTAGAAGCAAGTCGTCCCGGATCACTAATCAACATATCCAGCCAGATGGGCCATGTCGGAGGACGCGAGCGCGCGGTTTATTGCGCGACTAAATTCGCGGTCGAGGGTTTCAGCAAAGCCATGGCGTTGGAATTTGGCCCGGCCAAAATCCGCGTGAACACCATTTGCCCGACCTTCATTCTGACCGATCTGACCCGTCCCACCTTTGACGACCCGGACAAGCGCGCCTGGATTCTGGACAAGATCAAACTGGGCCGTCCGGGCGAAATCGAAGATATCATGGGTGCGGTTGTCTATCTGGCCTCGGATGCTTCGGGGTTGGTGACTGGGACGTCACTGATGGTGGATGGAGGTTGGACAGCGGATTGATGGCAGTGCAAAAAGTCACATCGATGGATGTCGCGCGACTGGCCGGTGTAAGCCAGTCCGCCGTCAGTCGTGTATTCACTCCCGGTGCGTCTGCATCCGCAAAAACAGTCGCGAAAGTTCGCAAAGCTGCCGACCAATTGGGGTACCGGCCCAATGTTCTAGCCCGTGCGGTGGTGTCCGGCAAAAGCCGGATCATCGGGCTTGTCGTGGCGTATTTGAACAACCAGTTCTATCCGGAAGCGCTGGAGAAGCTGACTAACTCGCTTCAGGAACGCGGTTATCATGCGTTGGTTTTCATGGCCTCCAACTCGGCTCAGAACATAGACAAGGTCGTTGGGGAAATCCTTGATTTTCAGGTGGATGGGATCATAACTGCCTCGGTCGCGCTCTCATCCGATCTGTCTGCACGCTGCCAGTCAGCCGGGATACCCATGGTTCTGTTCAACCGGGGTCAGGACGATCCATCGATGTCTTCGGTCACGTCGGATAACCTTGCCGGTGGACGGAAAGTCGCTGACTTCCTGTTGGCCGCTGGGCATAAAAAAATCGGCTACATTGCCGGCTGGGAAGGTGCCTCGACCCAACGAGATCGAGAGACAGGATTTGTCGCAGCGCTAAACGAGGCAAGTATGATGCTGCATAGCCGCGAGATAGGCAACTTTGGGACAGAAGAAGCGAAAGATGCCGCCCGCAGGATGTTTGCCTCGGATCCACCTGACGCTGTCTTTGTTGCCAACGACCATATGGCAATCGCCGTGATGGACACGCTCCGGTTCGAGCTGGGCCTGAGGATCCCAGAAGACGTTTCGGTGGTCGGATATGATGACGTCGCCGTTGCGGCCTGGCCCAGCTACAACCTGACAACGGTCCGACAGCCCGCAAACCGCATGGTGGCTGAAACCGTGGATATATTGCTCAGCAAAATCGACGACCCGCGGATCGCGCCCAAGCAGCTTGAGATCGACGGACCGCTTGTCATTCGTGGATCAGCCCGAATACCTGAAGGATGGAAGACATGAAGGGATTTGATCCCAAATTCAAAGACTTTCCCGACTATATTATCGGTATCACCAAAGAGATCTGGGAAGATCGCGGTATTGCCACGCTGCATGACTACTACGGGGCAGATATCGTTGTGCGCACCCCGGGTTCCGTAGTCGTTGGCAATCAGGGTGTGATTGCGGCCACTATGGCAACGCTGGCCGAGTTTCCCGATCGCACGTTGCTGGGCGAAGATGTCATCTGGTCGGGCACCCCGGAGGAGGGGATGTTGTCCTCACACCGTATCATCTCGACCGCGACCCATATGGGCAACGGTGTTTATGGCAACGCCACGGGCAAGAGACTGGTCTATCGTGTCCTGGCCGACTGCCACGCGATCAACAACAAGATCGATGATGAATGGCTGATCCGGGACCAGAGCGCCATCGTGCAGCAAATGGGCTGGGACCCCAAAGACTACGCCCGCGATCTGATCGCACGCGAGGGTGGCCCCGAGGTTTGCGTACAGCCCTATACACCGTCAAATGAGCAGCCGGGGCCTTACAAGGGCACGGGCAATGACAACGAATGGGGTGAGAAATATACCGATATCCTGAACCGGATCATGAACGCGGATATGAGCGCTGTTGAGGCTGAATATGACCGGGCCGTGCAGTCGGAATATCCCGGGGGCGTAACCGGACATAGCCGGGGACCGGTAGATCGGTTTTGGATGGGGCTACGAGCTTCGTTCCCGAATGCGGCTTTTACCATTCAGCATCAAATCGGCCGAGAGGACCCGATGATGCCTCCTCGCGCGGCGATCCGGTGGACCCTGCATGGCACACATGACGGCTGGGGGGTGTTTGGAAAACCAACCGGAACCGAAGTCTTTGTCCTTGGCATCAGCCACGCAGAGTTCGGTCCCTGGGGTCTGCGCCGCGAATACACACTGTTCGACGAAACATCTGTCTGGAAGCAAATCCTGCTGAAATCCGGCGATCTGTAACATGCCAAATCTTCTGTCAAATCTGGACGCTAGGCAGTCGATGCGGCGCTACCACGCCCATCGGGCCAGCCTACGCGCCCGGCGGCTGAACAACCGCCCTCCGGGATTTGGGGTTTTGAACAAGAAACCCCAATCAAAAGGAAGAAAGACATGAGTACAATTCAATGCCGCATCGTTCGTTATGGCGAGCTGCAACCCTGCAAGACCGCATTCATTGACGCCCATACACCGGGGTCAGACCAAAAAGAGAACTTTACGATCGTCGGCGGTGGCGTCTCGGAAAGCCCGGACCAGCACGTCCATATAACTGACAAGATCGGGTTCAACATCGGTGCGGCAGGGCAACCACCCAAATGCCGCAACTCGCTGCACAGCCACACCACAGCCGAGGTGTTCTTCGTCGCCAAAGGCCGCTGGCGGTTCTTCTGGGGACGCTACGGCACAGCGGGTGAGTTCATCGCCGAAGAAGGCGATATCTTCAACATCCCAACCGGGATCTTCCGCGGGTTCGAAAATGTGGGCCAGGACTACGGCATGATCATGTCGATCCTTGGCGGCGACGATGCGGGCGGCGGCGTGACCTGGGCTCCGCAGGTCATTGAGGACGCACAGGCCCATGGTCTGATGCTAGGCAACAACGGCGTGCTGTATGACAGCAAGAAGGGCGAGGAATTGCCCCATAACGTGCAGCCGATGCCTTTGCTGACGGAAGAAGAACTGAAAGCCTACCCAGAGGTTCCGGTTGAGGAAGTGGTCGGCAAATACGTGGCGCGGTATTGGGACTTGATGGCCTTGTCATCGAACAAACCTGCAGTCGTGATCGGTGAAAACGGCCTGATCAAGGACAAGCCGGGATTCGAGGTTGATTTTCTGGGTCGCGGTTCGGGCCTTTTTACGCCCGTGAAAGCAGACAAACCCGTCGTGCTGATGCCCGCCAGCGGCCATTGGCGCATTTCGATCAACGATGTCGTCACAACCCTGTCCAATGGCGACACAGCCGTGGTGATGCCCGGTGAAAGCTACAGTGCCGAACCCTCGATGACCGGGAATGCCGGTCTCTACCGGATCACGGCCACCGATGATCCGGCAGGCCCGACCTGGACGGGCAGCTAACGACAGTGGCGCGCCCTGCCCAAACGTGGGGCGCGCCATCCGCTGGTCTGCGCGTTGCACAGACGATCAAGACGAAAGAGGTGAACGAATGACCCGCATATTGACCACGCACGTTGGAAGCCTGCCACGCAGTCAGGAGGTTGTGGATTACATCTTCGCCCGCGAGCGTGGGGAAGAGTTCAACCAGGCGGGTTTTGATGCCTCAATGACGGCGGCCGTCTCGGAAACCGTGCTCAAGCAGGTTGAGGCGGGGGTCGATATCGTGTCGGATGGCGAGACCTCGAAGATCTCATATGCGACTTATGTCAAGGACCGCTACACCGGATTTGCCGGGGATAGTCCGCGCAACGCTCCGGCTGACCTCAAGATGTTCCCGGGATTTCTGAAACGATTGGCCGATGATGGCGGCACCCCGCAATATGCGCGCCCAATGTGCGTGGGTGAAGTGCGTTCGAGAGGGCAGGGAGAGCTGCAGAAGGATATCCACAACCTAACGGCGGCGATGGCGCAGCATGGGGTTGATCGCGGGTTCATGAATGCGGCTAGTCCCGGTGTGATTTCCCTGTTTCTGCAGAACGATTTCTATCCAACGCGCGAGGCCTATCTGTCCGCGCTCGCCGATGCCATGAAAGACGAGTACGAGACTATCGTTGCAGCGGGTCTGGATCTGCAACTTGACTGTCCCGATCTGGCTTTGTCTCGCCATATGTTGTTCACCGATCTCTCTGATGATGAGTTCGTCAAAGTCGCCGATATGCATGTCGAAGCCTTGAATCATGCACTGCAAAACGTTCCCGCCGACAAGGTGCGTGTGCATATTTGCTGGGGGAATTACGAAGGGCCGCATTGCTGTGACATCGGCATGGACAAGGTGTTCACGACGCTGATGAACACCAAGTCGCACTATGTATTGTTTGAAACCTCCAACCCGCGCCACGCGCATGAATGGACCGTGTTCCGCGACCGCAAAGGTGAGATCCCCGAGGATAAGGTGCTGGTGCCCGGCGTAGTCGATACAACAACCAATTTCGTTGAACACCCCGAGGTGGTCGCCCAACGTACCCAACGCTTTGTCGATATCGTCGGCGCAGATCGTGTGGTTGCCGGATCGGATTGTGGCTTTGGCACCTTTGCCGGCTTCGGCGCGGTCGATCCAGACATCGCCTATGCCAAGCTGGGGGCTTTGTCCGAAGGGGTTTCCCTGCTCAAATGATCCCACTTGTTCTATTGCCAGGCATGATGTGCGACGCGCGACTGTTTGCTCCGCAGATCGCGGTATTGTCAGGACACAGACCGATTGTAACCGCTCCGATTGGCGGGCGCGATACGGTGGAGGCTGTGGCTACACAAGTGCTGTCCTACGCCCCCCCGCGCTTTGCAATGGCTGGGCTATCCATGGGTGGGATCGTCGCGATGGAGGTTCTGCGTCAAGCCCCCGGTCGAGTTGCCGGTCTGGCCCTGTTGGATACTAATCCACTGGCCGAGAAAGATGAGGTTAAATCCAGACGCCAACCGCAGATCGAAGCAGTCATGCGTGGCCAATTGCGCACCGTTATGGCCGAAGAAATGAAGCCCAACTACCTGACCGATGGCCCAAATCGCAGCACTATTCTGGACTTGTGTATGGAAATGGCTACTGATCTCGGGTCAGATGTTTTTGTCAATCAATCCAAGGCACTACGAGATCGCCCGGATCAAAGCGCAACCTTGCGCGCCTTTGATGGTGCCGCGCTGGTGCTATGCGGGCGAGAGGACACTCTGTGCCCGGTCTCGCGCCATGAGTTGATGCACGCATTGATGCCTCAAAGCCGGTTGGAAATCATCGAAAAGGCAGGCCATCTGCCAACATTGGAACAACCACAGAAAACAACGGCGGCTCTGATCCGCTGGTTGGAGGCGATATGAAACAAACCCTTTTGGATCTGCTCAGTTCGGTCGATACACCAACGGTTTGCAATGCGATTGAAGTGGCGCAGGGTAAGCGTGGGTTCAACGCGTTTACCCGCGGAACCATGTTATGGTCGGACCCCGATGCCAAACCTATGGTCGGATATGCCCGCACCGCAAAGATTGCCGCTGTAAACCCGCCGGCAGAACCGCCAGAGGTGATCCGCCAACGCCGGATGGACTATTACCGGCATATGGCAACCGGGACCGGCCCCGCCGTGACTGTGGTTGAGGATCTGGACTATCCTGATTGCATCGGCGCCTATTGGGGCGAGATCAACAGCACCGTGCACAAGGGGTTCGGCATCAGTGGCGCGCTGACCAACGGTGTGATGCGCGATCTGGGCGATCTGCCGGATGATTTCCCGGTTGTCGCCGGGTCGATCGGGCCAAGCCACGGGTTTGTGCATGTGCGCGAAATCGGCACCCCGGTTTCGATCTTTGGCTTGAAGATCCAGAACGGCGATCTTGTGCATGCCGACCGCCATGGTGCGCTGGTTATTCCGCCCGAGGTTGTGGATCAGCTGGAACAAGCGATTCTCAGACTGCTCGAAACCGAGAAGTTGATCCTGACCCCTGCGCAAGCGGACGGTTTCGATTTCGACGCCTTTGAAACGGCATGGGCCGCGTTTGAAGCCTCGCGGACTTAAACTCGGGATCTGACAGACTTGGACAAGAGGTTTCCAAGGCTGTTTCAAAATCCCAGACTTCTCCGATCGCAACAACCTTTGCCTGATGTAGATAGACGGCTCTATTGCAGGTTTTTTGGCCATTGACGCCCGTGCCGCAAGCGGGTGAATGACTATCGGTGCACTGACGTCAATTATTGCTTTGTTCCGCGTCTTTCGCGTCCAATCGCTTTGCGGCGATAGTACGGTTTGGGCAAGGCCGTCAAAATCGCTTAGCAATGACCGCTCTCACGACATCGACTGCCGAGCAGCATATCCTGTGCAGCGTGTGCGAACGAATGCTGCGTCAGCAAAGCGGGAAGATCCAACGGCGGTTTTGTCCCGCATTTTGCGAGTTCGACCTATCAAAAATTTCGCGCTCGCAGCGAATGAGCGGAAAGCGAGCTGCAGTCGCAGCATTCGAACAAGGCGCTCAAGGTTGGCTATGGGCCATCCATGATGGGGGTGCCTGACCTTACAGACTAACATGTTGCGGTCGATCTAATGGCGGGTGAGAGCCCAACCGACCAGCAGCAGCGAATGTCGGCTTCGCAGCCCGGTGTAGTTTTATTGTCCCGACAACTCCGCCCTATGTGCATCCGCCAGTTCGGCCATGCTGTTGAAACAGAAATTGTAGCTGGGCATCTCACCCGGGTTCATTGTTGCTCCGAACCCTTGCCTTTCATGGCGGCGGTAAATCCAGCAATTTTGGAGCCCGTGTTTGTTGGCCGGACCATGGTCATGGAACATGCTTTCGGCGGTGTGAAGAATGTCTTCTTTTGCGATGCCCTGCCGGGCAAGGGTTTCCAGCATATAGTCGAAGTTGCGATCATTGGGTTTGTAGCTACCAATGTCCTCTGCGGTATGAACGCCGTCAAAATGAACGCCGAGCCGCGCGTTCGATCCTGAAAAGCTTACACTGTCGGTATTAGTCAGGACGACCAGTTTGTAGTGTTGTTTGAGATAGGTGAGTGCGTCACGGCTATCGTCAAATGCAGGCCACTGGCGCACCGAGAGGCCGTATGCTTGGCATTCTTCCCAAGTCACTTCGACACCCCATTCTTCAGCCAAACGACGGCAAACGACTGCAAGAAGATCGGAGTATTTTTTGTTGGGTGTCCAGCATTGCGTCGTGGATTCATGGTAGGCGTGCGCTTCCAGAACGTCGTCGCGTGTCAGGTTTTGTGTGACCTTGTCCGTCAATGGTTTGAGAGCTGTGACCATGCCGCTTTCCCAGTCGATCAGCGTGCCATAAACGTCGAATGCCAGAACCTTGAAGTCCGTCAGTTTCACAGTTTCTCTCTTTCTTGTTGGTATTGACGATTTCGCTGACGCGTCGTCAGGCCCAACGGATCAACCCAATAATTGCCGAAGTTGCGTAGAAGACTTGGAGCAGCAGGAAAGTCCAACGCCGATCTAAAATTGCCCACCCCGCGAACAGAGCTGAAGATACAAGCAGCAGCGAAAATCCAAGCATTTCCGCCCCTACGTTGAGCGCAATCGACAACGCATAAACCATTGCCAAGACGGAACCGATGATCTCGAAAAGAGATGTGAGCTTTCGCGTGTCGCGCCCAACGACATTCGTTTGTGCGATTTCTGTCATTGCTCAGCGCTGCCTTTGCAGAAAGTCTACCAGCAAGGCTGAAATCTTCTCGGGTTGATCTTCCAGTGAGAAGTGACCGCAGTCTTGCAACACATGGAGTTCTGAGCCTGGGATTGCGTCGTGCAGACGATGCGCCCAATCGACAACCTGCCACGCATCATCAGCCCCCCAAATCAGTTGAACTGGGTTCTTGCCAAGCTCGGCATAACGCGGGGCAACTTCATCTGTGTGCTTGGGGTCGTAATGCATGACTTGATGCTGGAAAAAGCTTCCCTGGCCAACCGGACCACAGATGAAATCCAAAAGGGTCTCCATCGACGTTTCTGCCAAACGCTCTTTGTTTTGAACCGTCGAATAGAACCACTCGCGGAAATGCTCACGATGATCGGCGTCTGGTGCTTTGATCAGCTTGTCCAAACCGGCCTTCATCTGCTCATTCGTGCGCTTCGAGGGCCAGCTGTCGTAGCTCACTACATCAATCATGCTGAGCGAGCGAACCCTGTTGGGCGATTGGATGCCAAAGCGCTGTGCAATGCCACCGCCGATGTCATGTGCGATGACGTGCAGATCATCCAGGCCCCAAATGTCGAGCAATCCTTCAAGAATTGGCACTTGGCCGGTGACGGACGTGTCGATTGCCGGGTCGCAAGGGCGTTCCGACAGCCCATATCCCAGCAGGTCGTAGACATGAACTTTGTATCCAGCGGAGACCAGCGAGGGCAAAATGTTGCGCCAGATATATGAGGAGGACGGTGTGCCGTGAATAAGTACCACGGGGCTCCCTTCACCATGCACACCATGAGAGATACGTGTGCCGTTGATGATGACATTTTGATTAACTAGGTGGGTCATGGCGATGCTCTGGATTTTTGGCTTTCGCAAAGCTTAGCTAAGCGATACCATATGAAGCAAATGAATGATTTTCATGCAATGATCATAATTTGTCATGGTGGGAATGGAGAATGTCTAAGAGACTTGAAATAGATTCCTTACGAGCTCTGCTCGCCATCGCTCACTACGGCGGTGTTACGCGGGCAGCCGAACATCTGGCGCTGTCGCAATCCGCCGTCAGTCACAAGATGAGACGTTTGGAGCAAACGTTGGATTGCGACCTTCTCGCGCGTCGAGCGGGTGGGCCATTGTTCACCGAAGCAGGTAAGCGTCTTTGTGACTATGCGCGCCGGATGGTCGACCTGCACGACGAAGCCCTTTCTGATTTGGGTAAGAAATATCTTGCCGGGACCATCCGTTTAGGCATGACGGAGGATACGACCACCAGCGACATCGCTCGGATTCTCGGGCGTTTCACAAGGCTTTACCCCGCAGTCAACGTGCGGACCAGAACCAGCCAAAGTTTGAATGTTCAAGCTTGGCTCGAGGCAGGTGAATTGGACGTTGCAGTGATGCAGATTTTCAATGCCGATGTCGCGAAAGGCGACCTCGTTCTTTTTGACGACACTCTGCATTGGGTGAAATCTCCTGATCTGTCCCTGAACCCCTTGGGGCCGATTCCATTTCTGTCGTTCGACAAAAACTGTTTTTACAGGCAATGGGGCTTCGCTGACGGCCAAGCGCAGGGGCATCACTTTGAAAAGGTGTTGGAATGCCCCAGCGCCGCCGGAATAAAATCCGCCCTCCAATCTGGGCTTGGGGTAGCGCTGTTGAATGGGATGCACCTGTCTGAGGGAATCGAGATCATCGAGGGTGTGTTTCCACCCCCGCCTGACATTACCTTTGTCGCTCGCATCCATCCCAGAAGTAGAACCGAACCCGTGAAGGCGCTCATTGACGAAATCGCACGTGAGCTCCGCGCTTCGATCCCTTTGCGCGCTGCCGGATAGCGCCTCAAAGCAGCCTTTCGGGAACTCGCAGCCAGTGTCTATCTTGTCCGGCAGTCCTGATATTTGATACCGCCGAGTTCGAGCAAGTGCGGCGAATGCCGGAAATCGGGACGAACTCCAAAGATCCGGTGGGCATATTTTCAGGACAAGAAGTCGATCAAGCAGATCTGTCGGGAGCTGCGAGTCTCGCGGAATACGGTTCGCAGGGTGATCCGGTCGGATGCGACGGAGCTCACCTACGAACGGACCATTCAGCCGTTGCCGAAGATCGGGCCCTGGAAAGACATGCTCGACGAGATGCTGTCGGTGAACGCGCGGTAGCCCAAGCGCGAGCGACTGACCCGCATCCGCATCTTCGAGGAACTCCGGGCTCGAGGATATGATGGTGGCTATGATGCGGTCCGGCGATACGCGGCCACGTGGTCCAAGGAGGAAGAGGTGGCATCCGGCGCCGCCTATGTGCCACTGATCTTTGATCCGGGCGAGGCCTACCAATTCGATTGGAGCCACGAGATCGTAGTGATCGGTGGCGCAACCACCACTGTGAAGGTCGCCCATGTCCGGTTCTGCCACAGCCGGATGCTGTTCGTGCGAGCTTATCCGCGTGAGACACAGGAGATGGTCTTCGACGCTCACGACAAGGCGTTTGCCTTCTTTGGCGGAGCTTGCGCTCGGGGGATCTACGACAACATGAAGACCGCGGTGGATACGATCTTCCTTGGCCGTGATCGCGCCTACAACCGCCGTTTCCAGCAGATGTGCGGGCACTACTAGGTTGACCCGGTGGCCTGCACACCTGCCTCGGGCTGGGAGAAGTTGCACGTGGAGAAACAGGTGGGAGTTGTGCGCCGCCGGTTCTTCGTCCCATGACCGAAGTTCAAGAGCTACGTCGAGCTCAACGCCTGGTTCGAGGATCGCTGCGTGGCTTGGGCCAAGTCCAACCCTCACCCCGAGCTTCGGAATCGAACGATCTGTGAGGGGCTTTGTCGCAAACTTAGGCGTGGTTCGAAGCTATCGCTTTGCCTGGACAAGTTTATACTGCGAGCTCTGCAAATTGACGGAATCCGCTTGTCGAAGGCCCAAGCTGCCCCTTCCGGATCATGTTGGCTGTCTCGATTCCCGCAAGTGTCGCGGCGGCAGAGGCGAAGCTCTTGAAGCCGAGCGTCGGCCTCGTGAGCCTCTTTATGAAGCGGTGATCCTGCTCAATAATGTTGTTGAGGTATTTTGATCTGACAGTGTCAATCGTAACCGGTATCCGCAATCGCTTGAACATTTTGTTGATCTCTTTGATCCCGGCCGCATTGCTCCTGCTTTGGTCAATGGTGATCCGTTTCGGAATGCAATTGTTGTGCAGTGCATTGGCGAAGAATTTCTTTGCGGATTTCGTATCTCGCTTCTCGGAAAGTATGAAATCAAAGGTTTGACCGTCACGATCGACGGCCCGGTACAGATAGACCCACTCACCGCGAACCTTCACATAGGTTTCGTCCATGCGCCAAGAATCTGCTGTCTTGGTCTTCCTTTTCTGAGCCGCGCGAGCGGCCAAGGGTGAATACTTCACGACCCAGCGGTTCAGCGTCGCATGATCAACCATCACCCCACGTTCCGCCATGATCTCTTCCAGGTCGCGGTACGAGACGCCGTAGCGAACGTAGAAATAGACCGCGAACAGGATCACAGATTGTGGAAAATGTGCACCTTTGAAGTCGATCACCGGACATTCCCAAATAGCGTTGCAGACCAAACACCAGTTGGATCAAACCGGGCGAAGGTGCAACATGCCCACCAAAGTTTGCGACTCAGCCCGTCGTGTCGTTCGGCCACCATGACCAACTGCAAGGCTATGCGGTAGATATTGCTGAAATTTGGCTAAGGTTTGGTGATGGGTTTACTGCGCAAACGGCTCTTCGTCTTAAGCTGATAGGGATACAACCAGAGATCGCGGGTTGAAGCCCAGATCGGCAGATGGAAACAGGTCATAGGCAATCGCCTGCAAGCGCGTGAGCTCGACCGCCAGATAGCAGAAGCTAAAGTTGCATCAACTGCGCTCAACCGTATGACAAGTCTCGGTGGTGCGAAGTATGAACGCCTCTTCTAGAGTTATGGGGTTTGGGGCAATCTCGCCTCACTTATGATCCGTGCAACACGGCCATTATTGAGCAGGATCACCGGTTCATCAAACGGCTTACGAGGCCGATGCTCGGCTTCAAGAGCTTCGCCTCTAGCGCCGCGACACTTGCGGGGATCGAGACAGCCAACATGATCCGCAAGGGGCAGCTTGGGCCTTCGACAAGCGGCTTCCGTCAATTTGGAGAGCTCGCTGGATAACGACGGCCTGCCAATGCGATAGCTCTGACCGACGACAGTGTTTGCGACACATCTTCCTATACTTCTGTGATCGAATTTTTCTCGTCACTCGTTCACACCCTGCTTTAGCAGGAACTGGTTCTTAAAATTCTTCAGCCCCGGCATGACGTCGGCGTTGGCGATATCATCGCTTGCGTGGATTTCCTGTTCAAGAAAATCCTGTAATGCATCGCTATCGTCGCTGACGAGTTCAATGATCAAATCGTAGCGCCCTGCGACCCATAGAATGAAAACCACCCGAGGGTTCTTTTCAAGGCGCTCGGCCACCTGGCGCGGGGTCACGCCTGTGGCCACATTCAACCCAATCATTGCGTCGGTGGTGTATTCCGTGGCTACGGGATCAGACATCGCGACGATCCGCAACATGTTGTTGTCCCGCAGCCCGCTTACCCTGTTACGAATGGTCCCCTCGGATACATCCAACTGCTGCGCAATTTCAGAAAACGCCATCCGACCATCCTGCTGCAATAGCCGGATGATTTGCTGGTTCAAATCATCCCTTGGGGATCGAATGCTCTGAGTGACGCGCAAGTTAGATTGCTTTTTGACTGACATGTGCATGATGCTCGTTTGCTGTATTCGTAACTCAGATTAAGTTGGGGTATCGAATTCCGCAATTACCCCTTGGGAAACCTATGCACAGAAGTGCGGAAAACGACATCTTTTGACCTCAAAGCCGCAGTTTCCAGGCACCATCTTGCGTGGCTATTGTCGAGTTTTCAGCAATGTTCTGGTGAAATAGTGAACCAAGCTACGAATTCAGCCACAAAATTCGAAATTCGTACTGTTGTGCCGTTTTTTGACCAGATTTCTTCTGATTCTTGCTTAAAGATCTAAAAAATCAGCGGATATCGGATTCCAGGAACATAAACATGCGATATTCGCAATGACCATCAAACCAGCGCGGAGGGACAAGTCTGCGAGCAGACCATCCGCGAGAAACGGTGAAAACCTTGCGCTTAGCTCTCCAACGGCGGGCGCAAGTGGGCAGCGTCGAAGGGAGGAGTAATGACAATTGCCAAGGAAAGCGCAGGGGCAGTTGCCGGGCCTCAGCACGGGCTGATCGCTGAGGCGTATCGCAGCGAAGAGTTCTGGCAGCGGGAGTGCCAGACCGTCCTGGCCAAGAATTGGGTGTTCATCGGGTTTGCCCATCAAATAGCCGATCCCGGCGACGCACATCCTGTTACCTGCGCCGACTTGCCATTGTTGGCGGTGCGCGGCCGTGATGGTGCCATACATGTATTTCACAATGTTTGCCTGCACCGCTGCATGACACTGGTCGACAAACCCAAGAATGTCGGCAAGCTGATCCGCTGCCCCTATCACGCCTGGGCCTATGATCTGGATGGCCGCCTGCGAGCTGCACCGCACTTTGCCGGAACCGGAAAGCAGGAGTTCGACGGTTTCGACATCAAAAACCATCGACTGAAACCGGTCCGCACTCATGTCTGGCACGACTGGATCTTCGTCAATCTGGACGGGAATGCGCCGGATTTCGAAGATTATGCCGCACCCTTGTTCAGCCACCTCGATGGGATGGACTTTGAAAGGTTGGAGCCAATTGGATTGCTCAATTTTGGTGAGATCGACACCAATTGGAAGCTGATCATGGAGAATTTTATCGAGCCCTACCATGTCCAGTTCGTACATGCCTCGACCACCGATCAGCCATTGGAAAACCACTATACCATCATCGATGGTACCTGTATTGGCAGCGCGGTGGACCTGAATGAAGAGCTGGGCACATCCGGCAGCTTGGGTGTCAGCTCTCGCTATCTGACGCTGTATCCCAATTTCATTCTGGGTCGTTATTTCCCGGATCAGCTGGGCGTTTATTTGAACGTGCCCATTGGCCCCGGAAAAATGCGCCAATACCGAGCGCTTTATACCACCGAGGGCCAAAAATTGAGCGCCGAGGAAGTACAAGCTCTCAGGAACCTATGGTGGGATGTCCATAAAGAAGACCACGAGATGGTTGAGCGCATGTTTGAGGGCCGCAAATCCCCGGTCGCCAAGGATGGGGGCCTGTTGTCGCCTGCCTGGGAGGATAGCGTGCGCGCCTTTCAGGATTTGATCGAGCGTGACGTGGCCGGCGCATAAATTAAGAGGAACAAAATCAATGAGTAAACCCATATCGAAAGGGTTTCGTCTGGCCCATACGATGATGCGGGTCACAGATATGGAGAAGTCGCTGGACTTCTATTGCGGAATTCTGGGTATGGAGGTGCTGCGGCGCACGGATTACCCCGAAGGCAAATTCACCAACACATTTATCGGGTATGGGCCCGAGGCCGAGTTTCCAACGCTAGAACTGACCGCCAATTGGGATCAGGACATGCCTTATGACAAGGGTAACGGCTGGGGTCACATCTGCATCGAAACACCGGATGTCTATGCCGCATGCGAACAGCTGGCTGCGGCTGGGGTAAACATCATTCGCCCACCGGGACCGATGAAAAACGGCACAAGGGTCATCGCCTTTTGCGAGGACCCTGACGGTTACAAGGTCGAATTGAACGAATCCATACTGAAACACCTCGCACAGGAAGGCTTATCACATGGGTGACACACCTCAACTTTTCAAATTCGATCTGGTTCAAAACCGCTACGACTCGATGGGTGACAGTGACACCTACATCAAACCGATGGTGACCAGTGAATTCAGCAAGTCCATGTGCGGCGGCATCAATGTACTGAACAACATCAAGGTGCCGTGGGATCTGACCTGCGATGAGATCATTTATTGTCTTGAGGGTACGTTCCGGCTGGTTTGCGACGGCAAGAGCTATGTCTGCAATCGTGGTGACGTGCTGTTTGTCCCCAAGGACAATCACATTTCCTACGAGGCGGACGGCAAGTGCGTGATCTTCTATGCCGCTTACCCTCACAACTGGAAACAGCTTGCCGGGATCACCCAGGTTCCAGGCATTGACCCTGACGATTTTGTACCCGGCTGAGCACTTATTCGCTGAGCGACAAGACAACAGAAACCAGCGCAAACGTCGGGGCGTTACCCTCGGCGGACCAAATCTGATTGCCATTCGATGGGAGGACGCCGAATGCCCAAGGACAATGCCAACACCCGTATCTACTACGAGACATTCCACGACGCTGTTGAGCGAAACCGCTCACGTATTCCAGAAGTTCATCAGCATTTGGAAGAGGCAGGTGTTAAGTATGTGATGGCAGCTTGGATTGACCTGCACGGTATTCCAAAAACTAAACCAGTTCCAATGAGCGACTTTGAACCCCTATGTCTTGGAAAAGGGCCACAATTCGCGGTGCATTCGATTTCGTACGTGCCCGAACTCAGCCCCGCTGACAGCGATCAGGTGGTCGTGCCGGATCTTGACGCCGTATATGTCTGTCCTTGGGACACTTCGATGGCGATCATATTCTCGGACCTCTACTGGGAAGATGCGCCTTATAACGTTTGCCCGCGTCAGGCCCTGAAACGCGCGATGCACGAAGCTGCGCTGGAAGGGTACACCGGTTATGCCGGGGTAGAACCCGAGTTCATCGTAATGAAATACGACGAAGCCGGTCAGCCGGTAAAGGCGTTTGACGACGACCCGGCGCGCGGTGTCCGACCACGGCGTCAGGCTTTTGGCTACGACGTTGAATACTCGATTGACTCGATGGCATTTCTGAAAGACATGATCGACATCATTGAGGGTCAGGGCTGGAACCTGCATGACGTGGTGGCCGAGGGTGCGTATTCGCAGTTCGAGCTGGATTTCCACTACACTAACATGCTTGAGATGTCTGACAGGCTGGCATTCCTGCGCATAACTCTGAAAGAGGTCGCCAAAAAGCACGGGATGTTCGTCACCTTCATGCCAAAACCGACAGTCGGCGACTGGCGGTCCGGTGCGCATATCAACATGTCGATGCAGCATGAAAGCCGTCCCGGTGAAAACATCTTTGAAACCCCCGACGGAGAATGGAGCGACGAAAGCCGATGGGCCGTCGGCGGATTGATGCAGCACGCCGAAGCGATCACTGCGATCACTTGTCCGACGGTGAACTCCTATAACGGGTTGGTGCCTCGTGTCGGTGGGTTTGAGGGTGGCACAGTCACCTGGGCCCCGACCAATATCACCTATGGTTTCAACAATCGCTCGGCCCAGTTCCGCCTGCCGCAGAGCCGCCATTGCATCGAAAACCGCGCCTGCGACATGACCATGAACGTCTATCTGGCAATGGCGATGCATCTGAGTTGCGGAGTTATGGGCATCAAAAACAAGGTAGACCCAGGCAAGCCAACAGATTTCGACCTGTATTCCAAAACCGAAACTGAACTCGCTGAGCTGAGGATCCGGCGTTTGCCGCGGACCTTGCTCAATGCGATCGAAGCCTTGCGCAGTGACGAAATGGCCGAACATGTGATGGGGCCAGTAATGCGTAAATCATACCTCGAATACAAGAACGACGAGTGGGAGCGCTATCATCAATCAGTCACGGATTGGGAAGTGAAGGAATATCTGCGGCTCTACTGAACCTGGGAAGGACCAGATGATGGCGGAATTTCAGATATACGAACTGGGTGACCTACCACTCCTGTCGGGTGACACTTTGAAGGACGCCAAGCTCGCCTATCAGACCTATGGCACATTGTCGGCAACAGGTGACAATGTCATCGTCCTGCCGACCTTTTACACAGGTACAAATTCTCGGAACGAAGGTTTCTTTGGCCCAGGTCGCGCGATTGACCCGGCGCGGCATTTCATTGTCAGTCCAAACCTGTTTGGCAATGGTCGTTCGTCGTCGGCATCGAATACACCTGCTCCGCAGGACGGACCTCGATTTCCGCTGGTACAGATGTGGGACAATATCGCCGCCCAGTATCGGCTGATACGTGATCACTTGGGGATCGAAAAAATCGCCCTTGTCGCTGGCTGGTCAATGGCGGGCTGTCAATCCTACCAATGGGCGGCGCAATACCCGGACATGGTCCAGGCGATCTTGCCCTTTTGCGCGTCGGCCCGAACTTCACCGCATAATTTCGTCTTCCTCGAAGGGGTCAAGGCCGCCCTCTGCGCGGATCAGAATTGGAAAGATGGCAACTATGTTAAGCCGCCCGAGGCAGGTCTCAAGGCTTTTGGGCGCGTGTACGCGGGTTGGGCCTTTTCTCAGACCTTTTACCGCGAGGGGCTCTATCGCCAACTCGGGTTCCAAACCATCGAAGAGCTGATGCAGGATTGGGAGCGCGACCACGTGCTGGGCTGGGACGCGAATGACCTATTGGCCAAGCTTGCAACCTGGCAAGCTGGCGACATCTCTGCCGGACCGCTCTACAATGGGGATTACAAGCAAGCACTGGGTGCGATCAAGGCTCGTGCGATCCTGATGCCGTGTATGCAGGATCTATATTTCCCGCCCGAAGACAATGAAATCGAAGCCCACCACATGTCTAACGCCATCTTCCGTCCATACGACTCGCCATGGGGCCATTGCGCCGCCAACCCTGGCAATGACACGGGCTTTACGGCACAGTTGGATCTCAATATCCACGAGCTTCTGCAGGAATAAGGATCAGAGAATAAATAAGAAATTGGGCTTTGTCGCAAACATTGGCCGGTAGGTTGCACCTTCGCGCGGTTTGATCCAACAGGTGCCTGGTCTGTAACGCTATTTTGGAATGCCCAGTGATCGACTTCAAAGGTGCACACTATCCACAATCTGTGATCCTGTTTGCGGTCTATTTCTACGTTCGCTACGGCGTCTCGTATCGTGACCTGGAAGAGATCATGGCGGAACGTGGGGTGTCGGTTGATCATGCGACGCTGAACTGCTGGGTCGTGAAGTATTCACACTTGGCCGCTCGCGCGGCGCAGAAACGGAAGGCCAAGACAGCGGATTCTTGGCGCATGGACGAAACCTATGTGAAGGTTCGCGGTGAGTGGGTCTATCTGTACCGGGCCGTCGATCGTGACGGTCAAACCTTTGATTTCATGCTTTCCGAGAAGCGAGATACGAAATCCGCTAAGAAATTCTTCGCCAATGCACTGCACAACAATGGCATTCCGAAACGGATCACCATTGACCAAAGCAGGAGCAATGCGGCCGGGATCAAAGAGATCAACAAAATGTTCAAGCGATTGCGGATACCGGTTACGATTGACACCGTCAGATCAAAATACTTAAACAACATTATTGAGCAGGATCACCGGTTCATCAAACGGCTTACGAGGCCGATGCTCGGTTTAAAAAGCTTCGCCTCTGCCGCCGCGACACTTGCGGGGATCGAGACAGCCAACATGATCCGCAAGGGGCAGCTTGGGCCTTCGACAAACGGATTCCGTCAATTTGCAGAGCTCGCAGTATAAACTTGTCCAGGCAAAGCGATAGCTTCGAACCACGCTTAAGTTTGCGACAAAGCCGTTCAAACCGATCCGACCCCCACGTCACTGGCTGATATTGTCCAAGCTGCGTCAGCCGCGTTTTCGGAGAAGGTTATCGAACTGCATGCCCAGCCAGGAACGCACCTGTTTTTGTCCAAAGATCAAGGTCAGATTGTTCTGCACCATCTTTTACAAAACGCGTTCCAGCACGGCACAACGCGCGTCGACATAGGTTTTGATGCGGATTCGAACAGCCTAATTGTTTCCGAAAACGGCACGGGTATTTCCCAGCGAAACAGTTCGCGCATCGCAGACCCGTTTTTCACGACGAGACGGGATCAGGGCGGCACCGGGCTGGGCCTATCCATTGTCGCCGCTGTACTGAAACAAGCGGGCGCAGTAATCGAGGTAACGGCCTCAAAGCAAGGCGCCAGTTTTCGTATCAGGTTTTAAGTCCATACAAGAACCACCTGCAAGTGTGTCTATTCTCCCAACTGAAGTTGCCAGGGATTGCCGGACTTGATGATCGCATTTGCGATTGTGACCAGCCTTCGTCGATGCCGTGACGCCCACGGAAGTTATCGGTACTCGTGGCAGCCTCGCTCTCCTTCAGCAAGCTGGTGATCTTTGCCTCTGAAAAGCGCTTCGGCTTCAGAGGTCTTCCTCCTACTTCTTCCGTTCAATAGTGGAAAATTCCAGTTCGAACGGCCCGGATATCGGGAAAAGGTCAAATGGAGAATGTGGCGGGTGAGTGTTCCTGCGCCCATTTGTTTTGCCGCGTCGTTGGACAGAGAGCTCTGGCGCTATCGCGCACTTGACGCTCGGCAACGTGCATTTTTCCCCGATTGATAGTATTGATGGAAAGAGTTTTCTTGATTTCAGCAGGTCGATGGCCAGGGTCTTCATTTCTCATTCAAGTCGCGACAACGCACTCGCCGGAGCGATGAAGATTTGGCTCCACTCTGAAGGTTTCGAAACCCCATTTTTGGACTTTGACAAACATTCCGGGATCCCACCCGGAGCGAACTGGGAGAAGGTCCTATATCGTGAGATTGAAAACTCCGAAGCGTTGATCATCCTTCAGACGCAGAATTGGGTCGAGTCGAAATGGTGCTTTGCGGAATACACGCAGGCCCGTGCGTTGGGGAAACCGATTTTTCCAGTTGTCGAAGACCAGCCAGGACATGCACCGATTGGGCACGACATTCAGACACTCGATCTCAGCGCCGATCGAGAGAGCGGCCTTCAGAGACTGTCGAAGGAACTGACGCAAATTGCGCTAAATGCGCAGGGTGGGTTCCGGTGGGATAACAGCCGGCCTCCTTATCCCGGTTTGAGCGCTTTCCAGGAGGAAGACGCGGCGCTGTATTTTGGTCGCGATGATGACATCCGCCGTTTGATGGAACGGTTGAACGCGCGTCGAATACAGGGCGGTCCGAAGGTTCTCGCCCTGCTGGGTGCGTCTGGATCTGGTAAGTCTTCGCTTCTGCGGGCAGGCGTCCTTCCTCGGATCAAGCGCGACCCCAGAAATTGGCTTGTGTTGCCAACCATGCGTCCGCAGACCCGGCCTGTAGACGAATTGGCACGGACTCTTGCACTTGCCATGTTACAGGGAACGCAGTGGCGCGAGTGGAGAGAGGCCTTGCGCTGCGGCGACATTAGCGCGACCTTGCGCGATCTTGCCATTGACTTGCGGATTCAGCGCGGACACAGCGAAGCTCAAATCCTTCTTCCGGTCGATCAGGCGGAGGAGTTGTTTGGGATATCGGTTCCTGCCGAGGCGGACCGGTTCTTCGACATTCTGAACGAGCTTGGGGCCGAAGAGTCGCCGTTTTTGGTCGTCTTGGCGCAGAGATCGGATTTTCTGGAGAAACTGCAGTCAGCGCAGCGGCTGAAGGCGCGGTATGAGGAGTTCTCCTTGGGGCCTCTGCCGCTTTCCCGCATTCCGCAGATCATCGAAGGACCCGCCCGAATTGCGGGACTGAGGGTAGAGGACAGTCTGGTGATGCAGGCCACAAAGGACGCCGAAACCGAGGATGCCCTGCCGCTCTTAGCTTTTGCGCTTCGGGAACTCTACGACCGATTTGGGGCGGATGGCTGTCTTAGTCACGAAGACTACGACGCGCTTGGAGATGTGCAAGCAGGCCTGACACCGCTAGAGAATTCCGTCCGTCAGGCCGCCGACGACGTTCTGGACCAAACACAACCGGGTCCAGAGGATTTGGCCGCGCTCCGGTCCGCGTTTGTTCCCGCGATGGTCTGGGTAAATGACAAGGGCGAATACGTCCGCCGCCCTGCTTTCTGGGATGAACTGCCCGGCATGGCGCATATTCTTTTGGAGCGTTTGACCAAAGCCCGTCTTCTGGTCATTCGCCAGGAGGATGATCGGCGTGTGATCGAGGTGGCGCATGAAGCCTTGCTGCGCAAATGGACGCGCCTCCGAAACTGGCTCGACGATGCGCGCGAATTTTTGTTGGGACGTCAGCAACTTCAGGCCGATATCAAGGATTGGGAGCGAGCGCGCACGGCTGATAAACCGGCGGCCTTGCTCACAGGTCTGAAACTCAATCGCGCGCGCGGTTGGATGGCGGACAGACCACATCAACTGTCTGCCACTGAACGGTCGTACATCCTAGCGAGCATCGAAGCTGCGGAAGCCGAAACACGACGCAGGGACCGCCAGCGCCGCCGCATCGTTTGGGGTTCGGTTGCTGCCTCGTTCGTTTTGCTGATTGTTGCGGGGGTTGCGGTTTTTGGTTTGGTGCAGGCCAATATAGCGCGCGACAACGCTGAGCTTGCGCAACAAGAAGCGGACAAGCAGGCAAACCTTGCCCTTTCCCGCAAACTTGCCTCCGACGCGAGACTCGCACTGTCTGACGACAAGTTCGAACTCGCCATGCTCCTCAGCGCGGAAGGGTATCAACGCGCAGCAACCCGCGAGGCCGAGAGTGTGTTGTTCGATATGATCGAGAGATACCCGTTCTTGCGAGGCCCCCTGCCGGGACACGATGAAACAATCTACGCGCTGAGCTTTACACCGACGGGCGAGCACCTGTTGTCAGGAGACTTCGGTGGTCATGTGAAGGTATGGAGCACGGACTCCTTTGCGTTGGAAAGCGATATTGATCTCCAGGGTGGCTTGACAGGATTTGGTTATGACCGCTCCGGCAAGTTGCTGGTAACGACCGGGCACAGTCAAGATTTGGAGATCTTTTCGGACGGGCTTCCGGAGGGCAAATCTCAGAACATTCCAAATGGCTGCGATGTATCCTGGGCGGTCGGAGCGTTCGTGGCAGAGGAAGAGTTATTTTCAGCCTGCCGCTACTATGGCATCATTCGGTGGGACTTCCAAAGAAAAGACTGGGTAGAAGTGACATCAGACCCGGACCGCCCGGAACTCGTTGGGTCTGCCGCATTCCATCCTGATCGACCTGTAGCAATCCTGGAATATCTTGGGCAGCTTTCCATCTGGGACTTGCGCACAGGAGAACGCGAAGAGACACCATTCGACGAAAAACTCGTTAAGGATCTGCTCGGGGATCGCCCCGGTGTCTCTTTCATCCCCGGCACGGCGTTTTTCGCTACGGGCGGAGGCGGCCAACTTGCTTTGTGGGAAGTGGATCGCGCGAAACCCCTAACCCAGAAAGAAATCCCAATTGGTCAAACGCGTTCGATAGCAGTCCACGCGAACGGTCGCACTCTGGCCACCGGGGCCCAAGATGGCGAATTGTATTTGTGGGATCTAAGTATCCCCCGGAGATTGGGTGGCTTGGCTGGTACAGATGACGGCAGACGCGTGCGCGCTATGGCACTAAGTCCCGACGGCAAAAAATTAGCCATCGGCGGGACCGATGGGCTAGTCATTTTTTGGAACATCGCGGAGACCAACGCGCCCGAGCAGGTGTTATCGGGTCAACCCGGTGCTTTGGCGAGACTCCTTGACGCTTACATTGATGCAGATGGAGCACCGGTCAAAACGACAAGCTACGGCAATGTTGTCCTCTGGGAAAACGCGGTGGACGCGCGTTCGACAATAAAATTTGGCGGGGCCTTTGTGAACCCGGATCGCTTTGTCACTGGCAATCATGAATACGTTGCGCGGCAGGGAGTAGGCGGCCGCAATAACTGGATCGAGTTCCTTAACGTAAAGGCAAAGGATCAGCTACGCATCAACAATCCGACGGGTAACGTGCAGGCCATACCGATCGCTTCCGCAATTGACAACGAGGGGAAGTGGCTGGCAGGAGCCTATGATGACGGCGACATTATCCTGGTGGACTTAAACGGCGCGCGGCGGCGAGCAGCAGGTCTAGGAATGGAACTGTCCGAGCTACTGAAGGAGCCATCAGAGGTTCGCGACACGTTCATCGAACGGCTATCGCCTGACGTGCCCCTGAACGGCGAGGAATATCTCTTAAGCCTCGGCGCTGCCGGTAACCGTGTCGCTATCTCCGATGGCCAACAGATCCTAATATGGACCCGCGTTACCGATAATTGGCAGAGCGCACTATATCGGTCTGCAAACTTCTTTCCCGAAGGCGCGCAGGAGACTAGTACACCGACCATTGGTTCCATGGCGCTGTCGTCGGACGGAACGATCCTTGCAATGGAAACGCCGTTTGGCATGACCATTCTCAAGCTGGAAAGCAATACAAAAATTTACTTACCTATCAACATGATACGCGCGGAGAAGTCGCAGGCCCGTGAATCGATAATGCATATCCACAGTTTTGCGATAAGTCCCGATGCCGGTTCAATTGCGATCCGAATTGCGGACGGTTATGTCGTATGGTCGTTGGCGGCAAACACGGTGTCCGAGACTTTCGCGTTTCCCACAAACAGGCGAACCCGTGCCCGCTTCAGCCACGACGGTACGCGACTATTGGTGGCGTCGGACGATTCGATGGCCATGTGGACGATCGCGACCAGAACATTGCTTCACGACAACGTCCAGCAGATCAGCGGTGATGTCAGGCGTCTCGCCTTTGACGAGACTGGTATGTACTTGGCGGCAGCTGGTGACGGCAATTCTGTTGCGACTTGGCATTTGGGCGACAAGGCGCAGCGCGCCAGAAAAACAACTTTGCCTGCTGCAGTCAGTAAATTGGAATTTCGGTCAAACCTGAACACCCTTCGCATATTTGACGTTGACGGTAGGATTTTTGATTGGAATCTGAGCGGCGATGACGTTGTAGAAATTCCAGAACTTTCGCAAAGTGGAGCCGGCAGCGGGACTCAGACAAACAGACAGGATGAGAATGCCGAGCCACCAAGCGCAAGCAACGGTAGTCTGACGGTGAATGCGGACCGCGGTGGGCTGGCAATCTGGCCTGATGATGCCAGCCGGGCGATCAAGCATCCACTCATTGGTGCGCGAAACATATTTGACGTGCGTTTTGTGTCCGAAACAACCGTCGCTGCGCTCGGCACAGACGACAGAGGAGCAGCATATTGGGAAATACCTGCCGTCCCAGTCATTGAACGCGCCTGCCGGATGGTTAACCGGAACCTGACCATGGAAGAATGGGAAACGTATCTGCCGTCCGATGTTGATTATAGGAAAACGTGCCGACCGAAGTAGGATTCCAGTCTTATGTCAATGACTGCTTTGTCATTGGCGAGCGAATCCAAGCACACCTGACTTTCCCCGCAATTGCAAAATTTTTGTATGTGTCCACGGTGTTTTGATTGAAGTAAGTCATAGACCCTGACGTGATTTGTCAGCCGCGGCTCAAACGCGGCTGACCCATCCAATGCGTCGTTCTCGAAACTGACCGGCTGTGTCGCAAACTTTGGTCGGCGTGTTGCACCTTCGCGCGGTTTGATCCAATGGCTGGCTGGTCTTTGACAGAGATTAGGAATGTCCGATGATCGACTTCAAAGGTGCGCATTACCCGCGATCGGTGATCCTGTTAGCGATCTACTTCTAGTTCGGTACGGCGTCTCCTACCGTGACCTGTAAGAGATCCTGGCAGAACGTGGAGTATCGGTTGATCATGCGACGCTGAACCGCTGGGTTGTGAAGTATTCACCCTTGGCCGCTCGCGCAGCTCAGAAACGGAAGGCTGGCACCGCTGAATCCTGGCGCATGGATGAGACCTACATCAAAGTTCGCGGTGAATGGGTGTACCTCTATCGTGCCGTGGATCGTGATGGTCAAACCCTTGATTTAATGCTCTCCGAGAAGCGAGACACCAAGGCTGCAAAGAAGTTCTTCGCCAATGCATTATGCAACAATGGAATCTCGAAACGGATCACAATTGACAAAAGCAGGAGCAACGCGGCCGGGATCAAAGAGATCAACAAGATCTTCAAGCGATTGCGGATACCGGCTAAGATCGACACTGTCAGATCTAAATACCTAAACAACATTGTGGAGCAGGACCACCGGTTCATCAAGCGGCTCACGAGACCTATGCTCGGTTTCAAAAGCTTCGTCTCAGCAGCAGCGAAACTTGCAGGCATCGAGACCGCCAACATGATCCGCAAGGGCCAGCTGGGAGCTTCGACAAGCGGATTCCGTCAATTTGCAGAGCTCGCTGGAAAACGGCGGCCTGCCAATGCGATAGCTTTGACCGACGCCAGAGTTTGCGACAAAGCCCCGATATGGACTTGCCTGCCCAACCGAAACCAACCGGAGAGACCTTCACCACGCCAAAAGGACCTAGGTCGTTCTGTCGCTGTCCAATGCTCAATTCATCGACAGCCCAGCATTTGTGTTGAGCAGAAATTGCCTAAAGATTGGGCTGCTGGCAGCACCTATGCTTCGGGCGTTCTCGCCGACACTCCCGGCATGGATGCTTGGCGTGATTAGCCCGCGTTTGTCCTGATTTAGAAGGTAGCGGCTCACCCGCGCAACCAACTCATCGCGTATGTCAGTCGGAAAAGCGCCATCGATGAGAATGGCCTCGAAATCAATCACCGAGCAGATCGAAAGCGAGGCTTTTGCAAGTTCCTGGGCGGTCTCCCCGAGCCACGGCATTACATAGCGATTTATCGAGCTCCAATCCTGAGGACGCTGCCACATCACCCGCGGATCGACATCTGCCGCAACCAACCGTGCCTCAAGCAGGTGGAGCGAGGCTACGTCGATCAACTGATGGCTTTCTCCGAGCGGGCCCGTTGTCCGCATCGAACCCAATGCGCCAGCGTTTCCTTGATTGCCCTCATAGACCGAACCGTTGAGAGCAATGCCGCCGCCGATGAATGAACCGATGAAGAAGTATGCATAGTCACGAAACTCCTTCCCACGTCCATAGAGTTGCTCAGCATGGCAAGCTGCCGTTGCGTCGTTGACGACAACGACTGGGAGATCGGTAACCGCGGTGACTTCGGCCAAGATATCGACATCTTTCCAAGACCGAAACTTCTCCGCCGCGTCTCCGGTCAGATCATGCCACCTCCACAGCTCGAAGGGCGTTCCCAGACCGATCCCGCAAACCCGTTCCCTTGCCTTGATCGGTTGATCGCAGAGCAGCTTCTGTAACCCGCTTCTTAGAAACCCAAACACGGCATCGGGAAACGGATAGTCATACGATGTGAACAATTGCTTGCGGGGCACTCCTACAAAATCCAACAGCAGCAATTCGGCGCTTCGCCGGCCTATCTTCAATCCGATGGAAAAGACACCATCGGGGTTCAGTTCCATCGGTATCGACGGTTTTCCGACCTTTCCACGGATTGGATGTCCGCGCCTGAGAATTTTGTCCTTTTCGAGCCTGCGTGTGATGGTCGAGACCGTCTGCGGCGACAGCCCGGTGATGCGGGCGATATCCGCACCCGGTGTCGGGCCGCGGCGCTGCAACACAGTAAGGATCAGGCGCTCGTTATAGTCGCGCACGCCGCTCTGGTTCACTCCGCCTGACAGCTCTCTGAAGTCCAAGTTCATCATATCCTTCGTAATATTTCACAATCATCCCATTGGAAAGGTTGGTTTTATAATTAATAAATAAAGTTGATTTATTAATTGACAGAATCAGCCCGATGAGCTTTCTTGAGGGCGACCTACCGCGCTCGACACGTGTAGGCCTGGGGCGGGATAGGCCTGCCTCGACCGCAATCAAACGGGAGGAAACAATGAAAAGTCTCTTAACTCTAAGTGCATCTGCAGTGGCTCTTGCCGTTGCCGCATCGTGTGCTCACGCTGCTGGTGAGACCGTCTGCCTGATCACGAAGACTGACACCAATCCCTTCTTTGTAAAAATGAAGGAGGGTGCCAGCGCGAAAGCTGAAGAGCTAGGTATGTCCCTCAAAGCCTTCGCCGGAAAAGTCGATGGCGACCACGAGACACAGGTTCAAGCTATCGAAACCTGTATTCTGGATGGCGCAAAGGGCATCCTGCTGACCGCCTCGGACACCGGGTCGATTGTTCCGGCTGTTCAACAGGCGCGTGATGCCGGTATCCTCGTCATTGCTCTCGACACACCTTTGAGTCCGACGGATGCGGCAGACGCAACCTTTGCCACCGACAACTATCTGGCTGGCCTTCTGATTGGGCAGTGGGCGAAAGCTACGCTGGGCGACGCGGCTGCTGATGCAAAAATCGCTACGCTCGATCTCAATGTAAGCCAGCCGACAGTTGATGTTCTTCGAAACCAGGGATTCTTGGACGGCTTCGGTATCGATCTTAATGATCCAAACGTCATCGGTGACGAGTCGGACTCCCGTCTTGTGGGCAGCGACGTAACTGATGGCAATGAAGAAGGCGGACGCCGTGCAATGGAGAACCTCCTCGCCAAAGATCCGACCATCAACGTCGTCCATACAATAAACGAGCCCGCTGCTGCAGGCGCGTATGAAGCGTTAAAGGCGATCGGACGCGAAAACGATGTATTGATCGTGTCCGTGGATGGTGGTTGTCCCGGGGTTCAGAATGTCGAAGAGGGTGTGATAGGGGCGACCAGCCAGCAATATCCGCTACTCATGGCCTCATTGGGTGTTGAAGCAGTAAAGAAGTGGGCCGATGAGGGTGTGAAACCTGAAAACACGCCGGGCAAAGACTTCTTTGACACTGGTGTTGCCTTGATTACAGATCAGCCAGTCGATGGGCTTGAATCGATCTCTGTCGCAAGAGGTCTTGAGCTCTGTTGGGGCTAACACCCTCAGGATAAGCGGAAGGCGCGTGTTTGTGCCTTCCCAGATCCTTCAAGTCAAATAAATGCTTTTGAAACCTACCACGCGATCTGGAGTCCATCCGTCGCGAAAGGAGGAGTAATGTCTGACACAAACAAAAGTGCCCAGGATTTTGAAGCTGCCGCAGCCCGGACGGAGACGGTAGCTGAATTTGAAGACCACAGACGTGGTCTTGTGGGCCAGATCCAGCATGTCTTACATGTCAATCCATCGTTTGTACCGCTCATCGTACTTGTTGCGGCGATCATAGTTTTCGGACTCCTGCTGGGATCGAAGTTCTTTTCGCCCTTTGCGATGACACTGATCCTGCAGCAGGTCCAGATCGTAGGCATAGTCGCCGCCGCACAGAGCCTTGTTATCCTGACGGCGGGCATTGACCTCAGTGTTGGGGCGATCATGGTCTTCTCGTCAGTTATCATGGGACAGTTCACGTTCCGCTATGGCGTCCCGACACCGATCGCGGTTTTCTGCGGTTTAGCGGTTGGTACGGCTATTGGCGCACTGAACGGTTGGCTCGTTAGCCGGGTGAAGCTCCCGCCGTTCATCGTGACGTTGGGCATGTGGCAAATCGTTCTTGCAACCAATTTTCTTTACTCCGCGAACGAGACCATCCGGAGCCAGGAAATCGAGGAAAGTGCCGCGTTCCTGCAGTTCTTTGGGACGAAGTTCAGCGTTGGAGGCGCGGTTCTGACTGTTGGCGTCGTGTTCATGCTGGTTCTGGTGGCTGTGCTCGCCTATGCGCTCAAACACACCGCGTGGGGACGACATGTTTATGCCGTGGGCGACGATCCTGAAGCTGCAGAGCTATCGGGTGTGAACGTCCACAAAACGCTGATGTCTGTATACATGCTCTCAGGCCTCATCTGCGCGTTTGCGGGCTGGGCTCTGATCGGGCGCATTGGCTCGGTGTCCCCGACTTCAGGTCAATTGGCCAATATCGAGAGTATCACGGCTGTTGTGATCGGAGGTATTTCGCTCTTTGGCGGGCGAGGATCGATTCTGGGGTCGCTCTTTGGAGCGTTGATCGTCGGTGTGTTCACCTTGGGATTAAGGCTCATGGGGGCCGATGCGCAGTGGACCTTCCTCCTCATCGGACTTCTCATCATTGCCGCTGTCGCGGTTGACCAATGGATCAGAAAGGTATCAGCATAATGACTGACACATCGACACCTGTTGTACAGGGACGCGGGATCGTGAAGCGCTATGGCCACGTCACCGCGATCGACCATTCCGATTTCGAGTTGCGCCAGGGTGAGATACTGGCCGTCATCGGAGACAATGGCGCCGGAAAATCCTCGATCGTTAAGGCGATCTGTGGCGCCACTATTCCGGATGAAGGCGAAATTCTGATCGAAGGCAAACCGGTCAACTTCACCTCACCGATCGACGCGCGGAATATGGGGATCGAAATCGTCTACCAGCAACTCGCCATGTCCCCGGCGCTATCGATCGCCGACAACATGTTCATGGGCCGCGAAATCCGGAAAGCTGGTTTCATGGGCAAATACTTGCGCCAACTCGACCGCCCCGCGATGGAAAAGTTTGCCCGCGACAAGCTGACCGAGCTCGGCCTCATGACGGTGCAGTCGATCAACCAGGCGGTAGAGACGCTTTCGGGCGGCCAGCGTCAGGGTGTAGCTGTGGCCAGAGCGGCGGCCTTTGCCTCGAAGTTCATCATTATGGATGAACCCACGGCAGCCTTGGGCGTCAAAGAAAGCCGACGTGTGCTGGAACTGATCCAGGATGTCAGGGCTCGCGGCATTCCAATCATCCTGATCAGTCACAACATGCCGCATGTGTTCGAAGTTGCCGACCGCATCCATGTCCACAGATTGGGCAAGCGATTGTGCACCATTGATCCGAAAGACTACACAATGTCAGATGCAGTGGCGTTTATGACGGGTGCAAAAGAGCCACCCGCTGAAGCACGCGCCGCGTAAAAGGGGCAACATCGACGCAGGTCCAGCGCCGTCGGACTAAATCCTGGCGGCGCCCGACCTAGATGGAGTGGGTACCGTCCTCGTCGCGCAGCGGTACATCATCATTCTGGCACATTGCAATGCATTGGAGCGGGGGTATCCACTCCATCTAGGTCTACCTGAACTACGATCGCGCGGCACTCGCCGACTATGGTCGTAGGCTTCATAATGGGAAAGCTGTCTCAACATCACGAACAGAAGGTTTAGCCAACGAAACCGGGAGTTGTGCAACAACGCTCCTAACTGTTCAATTACTCTCCCAAACAACTCAGGAACACAATTGCTCACCGTTCTGTTTAGTTTGGTTTCAATTACTGTGAGGCCGAGATCTTTTTCCTAGCTTCATTAGTATCCGCGAGAGGAAGTATGCGATGGAATATACACAAGTAAATAGCCACACTGTTGTTGATGAATTGCACCCTCTCGAGGTTTGGGACGCACTAAAAGCAATACCAGATGCCGTTATGGTAGACGTTCGAACGCATCCGGAATGGCATTTTGTGGGTCGCCCTGATCTTTCTTCTATTGATCGTCGCTTATTGTGCGTCGAATGGCATATCTGGCCACGTATGACCCAAAATCTTGGCTTTCTGTCCGATCTACTGGATGACTTGGGTGACGAGATGCCAGCTCGTTTATTTTTCCTGTGCCGGGCCGGTCCCCGGGCCATTTCCGCCGCAGATGAATTTTCGCGCCAGATGCAGGCGCGTGGCGTGAGTGTGCATTGCACCAATGTTGCGTTTGGCATGGAAGGCGAAATGAATGCACAAGGTCATCGTGGTCTTGTCAATGGATGGAAGAAGGCAGGATTGCCTTGGAAACAGGATTAAAGGATCTGTTGCGGTTCTATCGCAGACCTCGCTGGACAACTCTAGCCACTCACAGTAATCGCTCTGAAACAGAACAAAGTTTGCGACACATCCCGAAATCCAGCCTGCGAGGGGGCGCATCTCAATCCAGATAATCGACGGAACCCAAAAAACCAACAGAACCAGCTAGAACAAGGCTGACCCACGGTGAATTGACATGGTTTGCTGGGCGGGTAAGTTTGCTTTCGCAACAGATTGGGCGCTGAGCGCGGTCCGGCTGAGGACAACCGCGGCGCTTCGGCCCTTTCGTGTATGTGTTGCCACGATGTCTTGGGGCCGAATTCAGGAGCCCTGATATGAAGACAATATTTGAACCTTTTCGCATCAAATCGGTCGAGCCAATTCGGGTCACTACACGTGATGAGCGCAAAAAGCTCATACGTGATGCCCATTACAACCTGTTCGGGCTGCATTCCGACGACGTTCTGATCGACCTGCTGACCGACAGCGGCACAGGCGCGATGAGCGCGGCGCAATGGGCTGCCACGATGCGCGGTGACGAAAGCTACGCCGGATCGCCGTCCTTTTACCGGTTTCAGAAGGCCGTCAAAAGGCTGATGCCGTTCCGTCATGTCATCCCAACACATCAGGGGCGCGCCGCCGAAGCTATCCTGTTTTCAATCTTTGGTGGGGAGGGTCAGAAGATACCCAGCAATACCCATTTCGATACAACCCGTGGCAATATCGAGGCGTCTGGTGCTGAGGGCCATGATCTGGTGATCGCTGAAGGAAAAGACCCGCAAAGCGCGCATCCTTTCAAGGGCAACATGGATTTGGCTCTTCTGGAGGCTTATCTGCTGGAAAATGGCGACAGCGTGCCATGCGTCATGACTACGATCACCAACAACGCGGGCGGAGGTCAACCGGTCAGCCTCGCCAATATTCAAGCCACCGCAGCGCTTGCACGTAAGTTTGGCAAGCCCTTTATCATCGACGGCTGCCGCTTTGCAGAAAACGCCTGGTTCATCAAGCAGCGTGAAGAGGGACAAGGTGCGCGCGCCATTCCAGACATCGTACGTGACTGCTTTGCTGTGGCGGATGGGATGACCATGAGCGCCAAGAAGGACGCCTTTGGCAATATCGGCGGCTGGCTTGCTCTGAATGATAACGACTTGGCGGAACAGGCCCGCAATCATCTTATCCGAACCGAGGGCTTTCCCACCTATGGTGGCCTATCGGGGCGCGACCTGGAGGCGGTTGCCCAGGGGCTGGCAGAAATCGTGGAAGAGGACTATTTGCGGTATCGGATCCGCACCAACGAATACATCATCGAACGGCTGGATGCATTAGGGGTGCCGGTTGTGAAGCCGGCTGGCGGGCATGCGGTCTTTGTTGACGCCCGATCCTGGTTGCCCCATATCCCGCCGCTGGAGTACCCTGGGCAGACGCTTGCCGTTGCCCTTTATGAGCTTGGTGGCATTCGCGGATGCGAAATCGGAACGGTGATGTTCGGCATCCATCCCGACGGCAGGGAAACCGCCGCAGCTATGGACCTTGTGCGTCTCGCGATTCCGCGCCGGACATATACCCAAAGCCACGCGGACTATCTGATTGAGGTGTTTGAGGAACTCGCGCGGATAAAGGACAATTTGAGTGGTTTCCGTATTACGCGCCAACCCAGGCTTATGCGCCATTTCACCTGCCAGTTCGAACCGCTTCAAGCGTAGTTCAACCTGGAACCGGTCATGGGAGTAGAGGTGATGGGGCAGGCGGGCCTGTTTCTGCCCCAAGCCAGCTCGAACCCTGTGTTTGCGAGTTCCGTCAATCTGTTGAGCTCGCAAAATGGCAAAATCCTACAAAGCCTCTCTCCACCGCAACTAGCTGAAGCAAGTCGACGAACTGTTGAACGGGGAAATCTTCTACTCGTTCAGAGAAGCGAAGATCATCATCGAAGAATGGAGGAAGCACTACAACACCAAACGACCACACAGTGCACTGGGCTATACAATTGATAACTTCAATCCGGCCCATCATTCCTTAACATTATCAGTAGTCTTTGAGGAAAAATAAGTGAAATCAGATGGCTTCTCTTGATTGGGAAACCGATCGCGTGATCGAGCTATTGAGATGCGTTCCAGTTGGCATTTGTTCGACCTTTGGCACCGCCGATGAAAGTCCTCAATTCTTATCATTTTGCGGATTCAGGTCACGCGCAGCTCATCAGCGGGAACACCGTGCTGGGCGAGGAAACTCAGGACCGTTGAGCGTATCAGAAGCCCGAAGGAGTTACCTCCCACCCGCCCGCTGTGAATGGCGATAAGCTTCCTCTTGCCGTTGGATTCCTTGAGCCAGATGGGCGCGCCGCTCAGCCCGGATTGCGCGCTGATGCGATAGCGCAGAAGCGGCGCGCGCGCTCCACCCGGGCCCAAGGGGGGTCGCACCGCGTCAATAAGGTTGAAGCCCCGTCGCATCTGGCGAACGCCGCCAGCCATCTTCGGAAATCCGGCGACGTTGACGTTCCGATGAGCGATCGTATCGCCAAAGAGATTGGTGAACTTCTTGACTGAATCTCCAGCATTCGACCCGAACCAGCCGAATTTCTCCTTCTTGCCGGGAATGCGGATTTTTCCCAGGCTCTTGAAATTCTTGCGACTGACCCGGATCAACGCATAGTCGAACAACCGGGCCTTGTCGCGGTTGGAATCGAAAAGTCCTGCCGGTACATGGGTTTGTTTCGCTGACGAGCGCCAGACCCCGAAAGGAGCGCTGGCAGCCAGATCGCCCGCAGGCACCTGGGCCGGGACGATGTGAATTTCGGTCGGCTTGTAGCGTTTGCTGCCCTTTACCGCGCGGACATTGTGTCCGGCGGTCAGAATATGGCGTGAGGAAATCAGCACGCCGGTGCCGGCCAGCCACTCGCCTCTGATCGGCGAGCCGGCCACCGGAAAATTCAGGTCGCTGCGCGGGTATTTCACGAGAATCTTGCAAACCCAGCGGTATGGAACGCTGCGCGTATTTGCGACCGGCACCAGGTTGGGGCTTGGGGCCGGGGCGGGCGGAGGTGCCTGGTAATCGCCCAACCAGAGGTCGGAGTCCTGAAATTCGTCGAAGTCGTCCAACTCATCCAACGTATCGAATTCGTACTCAAGCATGGGACATCTCCACCGTTTCTTGCGGAACCGGCGCGATGCTAGCCTGCATTTGGAGGCGGCGGCTATAGCTTCAACAAGCTAGCCATCGGGGAAGTTGACCTTGGGTAACCCATTTTGGGTACCCCGGATGCGGAATTGCCGACGGTCCCCCGCAGGTAGACTCTATAGATCGGCGTTCGCGCTTGCCGCGCGTCCGGTTTCAACGTCCAGCAGCGGAGGTCAGCATGTTAGATGAAGAACTTGATATGTATCACGACGAGGAACTGGAGTTCGAAGATGAACTCGATCACGAGTACGACTATGACGACGAAGACGAGTCTTATGAGGGCGACTACGAGTCGTATTACGACGAGGAAGATTATGAGGATTTCGAGGACTTTGAGGATTTCGAAGGCGATGAATTCTGGGGCAGTCTGAAGAAGATCGCACGCAAGGTCGGAAGTGCGGCCAAGCGCGCTGCCAGGAAGCTCGCCCCCATCGCCAAGCGGCATGCCGGCAAGATTGGCTCGGTCATTGGTGGGGCGATTGCCGGACCTGCAGGTGCCGCGGTCGGCGGCAAGATCGGCGGGATCGTAAAGAACCTCGAAGACGAGGACGAATTCGACACCGAAGACGAAATGGAAGCCGTGATGCCGATCCCGGCGCTGGATGACGCCATGGCAGAGGCGATGGCAGCGGCGGCGACCAAGTCCAGGCCATCGGATGCGCAGGCTCTGGGTGGGGCGATCACCATTACCATCATGTCAAAAACGCCATTGGCCGTAAAAACGGTGGCACCTGCGCTGGCCAGTGCCGGTGGACGTGTGGCCAGGACGATGGCGTCGGACCCGCGCGGCAAGCAACTGATCCGCGCCCTGCCCACCATCGTCAAGAAGACGGCAGCGACGCTGAATCAGAAAGCGCGCAAGGGAAAGCCCGTCACCAAGGCCACGGCCGCCCGCGTCATGACCAAGCAGGCCAAACGGACCTTGCGGTCGCAGTCGCGCCTCGCCCGCGCACTCGCCAGCAACGCCGCCAAGAAACGGCGGCTGGACAGGGCAGCGATTGCCCGCGCCGAAAAGTACTATTGAGCAAGCGGGTGCCGGGGGCGCTGGCCTCTGGCAACCATTCCCCGACCACGGCATTTCGCGTGGCCGGACGCCCAGTTCAGGAGCCCGAGGATCATGCCCGACGAATTCCATGAAGACCGCTTTCGGGACGCCGCCTTCGAAGAAGACGATGCCTATGACGACGGGATGAGCGAGCCCGCCTACAATGACGAGGCCGACTTTGGCAGTTCCTCCAGCCGCCGCGAGAAGACCCGCCGCTTGGCAGTGCGCAAGGACAACCGGACCATCCTCACCAGCGCTCGGCGAGCAATGGAACGAGATGCGCGCCGTGCCGCAAAAAAAGCCGCGCAGCGAGATGCAAGGCGACTTTGGGATCGGCGGATTAAGCCTCTGATCATCGGGCACTGGGAGCCGAGGTTCGGCACCGTCATTTCCAGCGCACTTATGGCCGCAATGACATCGGCTTACTTCAACCGCTTCAGTCAGTTGATCACCGAGAATGCTGCCGGTGCCACTTCAGCTGGCGATCTGCTGAAGATCCCCGCAAAGTCTGCCCTTGCGGCTGCGCTGGCCGCTCCGATCGGGCGCAAACGGGGATACTCGCAAGCGCAGGCGGCAGAATTGGGCAAGCAGATCTATCAGAAGCTGTCGGTCGCTGAAAAGTTCATAGAGTTGACCATCAAATCCGGCGTTTCCGGCGAAGATGACGATGAATATCTCGACTTCCTTGATGACGACGATGCGTTTTACGAGGACGACGAGTCATTCCTGGAAGACGACTACGAGGATGACGACCTCGACGAAGAGGCAGCATTCGAACTTGACCTCCTGCAGGCTTCAAGGCCTCGCCGCCAGGGCGGGCGGATGTCATCGCGGCGTGATTGCGCCAAGGCATTGCGCCAGGCCGCGCGCTATCTTCTGCGGGTTGAACGTCGCCTGGGAGCCGGGTCATGAATGCGATTGTCGCACCGATGGCGCGCGTGGCGCCGACCGGGGCGAGCGCTCCGGGCGCGGTCTATTCGCCCGCGTGGTTCGTTCATCGGCAGATCGCCAATGCAGAACGATATCTGGCAGGGCTCGCACCCTTTCGCGAAGACGAGTTCGGATCGTCGGCCCACGCGCCTAGCCCTGCCCATATCCGGGCCGCCAACCGTCTTGCGGGCGAGGCGCGCGCGCGGCTCGCGCAGGATATCGGCCAGATGCGCAAGCTCGGCGAAGCCCTGGCGCAGCGGGCCGACCCCGGGCAGTTCGGGGCATTGCTTCGGCTAAAAGACAAGATCTACGCCCAGACGAAGGAAGCAGAGCGGCTGATGGCGTTCTATCGCGGGATTTTCGATCAGCGCCACGGGCGATACGGGCGCTTCTTACAACCGCTGGATCGGATCGGGCGCGACTGCTACCAGGCGGTCTGGAACGGGTTGGGCGTGGCCCGCAGCATTCCGGCGCCCGCGCCATTCGCCTATATCGAAGACGGCAGCGGCCCGGCCACGTATCGGCGCGGCGTGCGTCTGACGACGCTGGGCAAACGCCCCAATCCCTTTCCATTGATAAAAGTTCCACAGCATCGGGTCCAGAACCCGTGGACCCTGGGTGCCGTGCCGCACGAAGTGGTGCATAATTTGCAGAACGACCTGGGGATGTGGGAGGTCTTGCCCAAACGCATCCGCGCCGCCATGAACGGCAAGATTCCCGACGAGGCCATCGACACCTGGACACGCTGGCACAAGGAGGCTTATGCGGATCTGGCCGGCTGTCTCCTGATTGGTCCGGCCTATGTGGAATCGCTTATCGATGTGGTCGCCAAGCAGCCCCGGACCACCATGCGGTTCAACCCCGATGGCGTCCATCCCACACCGCTTGTGCGGGTACCGATCAATTGCCGCCTTCTGCGGCGGATCGGGTTTTCCCGCCAGGCCGATCGGTTCGAAGCAACCTGGAATCGGATTTATCCACCTGCGCTAAGGCGTTCGTTGCCAGCGCCCTTTGCACAGAGTTTTGACGCCGCTTGCGACATCCTCGTTCAGGTTTCCTGCTTTCAGCCAGAAACCGCCTACGGTGGAAAAGCTCTCGCAGAAGTTGTGAGGTACAGCCCCAAAGATGCTAAACTGGTCCACGAAGCGGCGCAACGGCTGGTCAAGGGTGAAACGACCGGCGTTTTGCCCGAACGTTTATTGATTTCAGCGGCGCGCGCCGCATTTAGGGCTCACCGAAACAAAGCCGCGAGTATTTCTCGTAATTTCTATCTGGCTTTGGGGAGGGGGTGACGTGGCGAAGGGAAATTCGACAAAGCGTATTGCATCCGATCTGACCCGGCTTGTCGGGCATCTGGACGATATCCAGGCTTTTGCAAAGGCGTTGCAGGAGTCGCGCCTGGACGCTGGCGAGGCGCAATCCATCACCGACGCCAAAGACGGTGCGCGCGCGGCGCGCGACAATATCGGCACGCTGCGGGCGGCCATCGAGGCCGGGCGAGCGTCCGAGACGCGGGCCCAGGCCAAAGCCCTGCAAACCCATATTCGCCAGGCCGTTGCCCGGCAGGCGATCACAGACGACCTGAACGCGGTCGTGGACGAGGTCACCGAGGACCTTTCCAGCCGGGTGGGAATACACAGGAACCCCTACAAGTCCTTCATCGAGGACGGAAAGAAACTCTTGGGTGCCATCAGCGCGGCGGCCGGCCTGGCCGAAGACATCTTCCAGGCGGCGGTCCGCCGGGCGGCACAGACAGATCGAAAGGAGGCCGATATGGCACAGCATGACGAGGAAGCTGGAATCGTCGCCGAATTGCAGGGGATCGGACGTCAGCTTTCGTTCCTGGCAACCGGAAGCGGCGTGATCGCGCGGGCCGGTGTCACGGGCAGCGGCGCGCACCGCTCGGTTTCGCAGCAACTGATGGCCAGCCTCGACGCAAGAGGGTTGCCACATAGCGGCGTGCAGTTTGCGACCGGTGCAGAAACCAGCGGTGCCCGCAGCGATCTGATCGAGGGTCTTCTTGACACCTATCGCGCGACTGAACGCGACGGCAATGTAATCTACGTGCCTGGCCGCACGGAAGACGGCCGGTTGTACGACATCGATAAGGGGACCAGCCTGCTCCTGTCCGGCGCGGCGCGAGTTGCTGCCCGTCTGGTCCGGGCTGAAGCCGACAACATCCTCGACATCCTCGACCGGTTGCCGAAGATGGTGCGATTCCGCATCCGCCCGGGCGTTCCTTCCGCGAGCGACGCGCGCGGTATTGTCGCCGACCGGTTCGAAGAGCTCGACGAGGTCATGGCCGATCCCATCGGCGTCAATCTGCCTCGCGCCTGGTTTACCCTGCGCCGCGCGGTCAAGGCGCTGCTGGACTTCTTCGACTATGCCAATCTGGAGCGGGAACTCGTGGAGCAGTTCGGCAGGTTCGACGACCTGCGCCACCTTCAGATTGATCTGCCCCAGCCCGTACCCGATGACGACGAGGTCGGGCTGCGCCGGTCGGTTGTACAATCCGAGGAAATCCGGCGTGAAATCGCCGAGGTCGCGGCCGGTTTCGCCAGATTGGCGATCCGGGTCGTGACACCCATTGCCCATTCGCTGGGGACCACGGCGGCGCGGCTGGAACAAAGCCTGACTGTCGCCCGCGACTCGGCGCGCGAACTGAGCGATATTCTGGTGCGCAGCGGTTCGTCCTTGCCGGAACAGGATGTCCATTTCTTCATGTCCGGCATCAAGATCGAAATCGACGCGATATTCGAGCAGGCAAGGACATCAAGCAGTGGTACCAAGGCCTTGCCGCGCCTGGCGCTATCGCTGGGTCAGATCCTCGACTGGATCGTCGAGGTGGCCGATCCCTACACCGCGGCATCGAACCTGTCATCGACGCTGGAACAGGGGGATCTGGACATCCTCGCAGATGAGCTGGACCGGCAAAAGCAGGCGCTTGATGCAGTCACACGGCAAAGTGCCCGCCTGGGATTCGCCTATCGACTGCCGGGTCCGTCCCGGCAGCTAGAGGAACTGGCTTTTCACATCAAGACGGCGGCCCAGCTGGCACACACACTTGCCCAAGCGGACCAGGTGCCAAGCGATACGGAGGAATGAAAGATGACCGACGAAAGGATTGACACGCTTGGCGAACTGAACGGTGTCCTCGGGCGGCTCCAGAGCCTACGCCGCCAACTGGTTGAAGAGGCCCGCGATGAACTGACCGAAAAGCCGGGGCAGGCGGAACTGATCAACCAATACGTTGCCGAGGCCGAAGACGCCATCATGACCGCCCTCAAGGCCCCGCCCGGCGCCCCGCGCAACGACGGGGGCATGATGCCGATGATCGGGCTGGGTGACGCGGTTGCCACCACGCTTGGCCAGTCGGCCTCCTCTCCGCTGGTGCCCGACTACGACGATCAGATCAATCGTGACAGGATCACGGCGATTGCCGATCTCTACTATCTCTATCAAATGGAAAGTCTGGGCACGTTCCGCGCGGTACTCAAGCTGCAGCAGCTCTTCAAATCGGGCGAAGTACGTCTCTCCGAGGGGCGCGGCGCGATGGCGCTCTTCCAGTATGATCGCAAGCGCGTCCTGCGCTACACATTGTCGGACCGCAAGGCGGCCTACCGCAAGGTTTTCGGATATACCGACGGCAGACCGCCCGCCGGCTCGGTGCCCAACTCGGCCTTTCATCCGCTGATGACCAACTTCACCCGAAACGTCTCGAACTTCTTCCAGGACAAACGCGTTTCCGAGGTCGTGCGCCCGGACAACACCCGCGAGAGCTTTGGCTCCATGTCAGTGGTGCGCCGCGCCGGGCTGGATCTGCGGCACAATCTGAAACAGGTGTCTTATGGGCATATCGCAGTGCTGCGGTCCGAGGTCATGGTGCTTCTGCGCGACGCGTTCGAGATCCTCAATTCCGAGGACATCAAGCGGCTTTTTGGCGCCGACACGCCGTGGGAAGTGTTGGAAGACACGCTGCAGCGCCATCTGGGCGAGCGGCCGATCACGTCGCAACGACACCGCATGGCGGTGACTGGCCGGGACATCCTGCGCTGGCTTGCCGAGGACTATATCCTTACCGATGTCCGCACGGATTTCGAAGCCTTGCTCGAAGCGACCGTCGATGCAGCCGACGACTGGCTGACCAGCACCAATTCGCTGGGGCTGCGCAAGCGTGCCCAGGCCGAAGGAACCGCCCATATCATCGATTTCAAGCCGGTCAGGCGCAGGCGCTCGGTCTGAGACCTATTGTATGAAATGACATTTCGAAGGGAGTGAACATGGTTGTCGCGGCCTACAGGAAGATCATCGAAGACTCACCCACGCTGGACCGGGTCATGCTGTCGGCGACCTCGGACCTTTCGGCATTCGATTTGCTTTCGGCACGGGAGCTCGAAGTCTCCCGGCTGGTCGCCAAGGGCTTTTCGAACAAAGAGGTCGCGCTGTTTCTGGAAATCAGCCATTGGACGGTGGCGGCTCATCTCAAGGCCACGTTCCTCAAGCTGGGTGTGCGGCGACGTTCGGAACTGGCCTACATGCTGCGTCGGGTGATCTGAAGCGTTTCGCCGCAAAGCGGATTCCGTCAATTTGCGGAGCTCGCTGGATGACAACTGCCTGCCAATGCGATAGCTCTGACCGACGCCAGCGTTTTCGACACAGCCTCGTACCGTGATCTTGAAGAGATAATGGTCGAGCGTGGCGTTGCGGTCGATCACACGACGCTGAACCGCTGGGTGACAAAATACGCCGGAGCAATTGCCGACGTAGCGCGCAGGTGAAAGGCATCGTGTGACCGCTCATGGCGAATGGACGAGACCTACATCAAGGTAAAAGGCGCTTGGGTGTACCTCTACCGAGCCGTCGACAAACACGGCAAAACGCTCGATTTCATGCTTTCAAATCGACTACATAAACCGGCTGCCACAAAGTTCTTTGCTCGAATGCTGGAATGCAATGGTCTTCCACGAAAGATCGTCATCGACAAAAGCGGTGCGAACACCGCTGGTATCAAAGCAATCAACAAGATGCTGAAAGGCTTTGGTTGCCCGATCCCAATCGAGATGGTTAGGCGGAAATACCTCAACAACATCGTGGTACAGGATCATCGTTTCATCAAGAGACGCATTCGGCCAATGCTGGGGTTCAAGTCATTCTCTTCAGCGGCGGCAACGCTCGAAGGAATCGAAGTGGCGCACATGATCCGCAAAGGCCAAATCACACCCGGAATCTGTCCGTTTCGGCAATTCGCAGAGCTGGCGGCTTAGCCCGCCGGTACAAAGCTATAACTATGGTCGGTCAAAACTTCGCAACAGATCCAATTGCGACACATCCCGATTGTGGTAGCACGATGAAGGATGTCGGGGACATCTACCTTTAGTTGTTGTAATTTGAAGCAGCGTAGGGTTGGCTGTTGTGAACCATAGGCCGTTGTTCCCGCTTGGCTGGATCACCCATTTATGCGCTTGCCGTCTTGCTCGTAATCGCCATGATTTCCAGCTGACATGTTGAGACACCTGCTTGTTACGCGCCTCTAATATTTCGGACCCATGGGTTTCTACGGACTGCCTTTTGACGCAGCCGCCAATAACGGGAGAGAAAGATGTCATTGATTATTACCGGCGTATTGGATGGCCCCCTAAGTGGAGGAGTGCCGAAGGCGGTGGAGCTCTATGTGGCGGCCGATATCGCGGATCTCTCGGAATACGGCATTGGATCGGCGAATAATGGCGGCGGGTCGGATGGGGAAGAGTTCACCTTTCCCGCGGTAACCGCAACGGCCGGAACCTATCTCTATGTGTCGAGCGAAGCGGCGGGCTTCACGAGTTTCATGGGGTTTGGGCCCGACTACACCACCAGCGCGCTGTCGGTGAATGGGGATGACGCAATCGAGCTATTTCAAAACGGGTCTGTTGTTGATCTGTTTGGTGATATCAATGTCGATGGCACCGGGCAGCCCTGGGAATATCTCGACGGGTGGGCTGCACGCAATCCAGGCGCAACCGCAAGTCCCGTTTTCGATATCTCCGAATGGAGCTTTTCCGGGCCGAACGCCTTTGATGGACAGGTAACCAATGCCAGCGCGGCCAACCCGTTCCCGACAGCCTCGTTTGAGGATGTGGTCGTGGCCCCGGATTTCGTGATCAATGAAATCGACGCGGATCAGGCCGGGACAGACAGTGCGGAATTTATCGAGATCTATGATGGGGGCGTTGGAAACGCCTCGCTCAACGGATTGACGGTGGCGCTCTACAACGGCAACGGCGACACGATTTACGATACCATCTCGCTGGACGGGTTCTCGACCGATGCGGACGGGTTATTTGTCATCGGGTCCGCCAATGTGCCCAATGTCGATCTGGTGGCCTTCACCACCAACGGATTGCAGAACGGCGCCGATGCGGTTGCGCTCTACGAGGGGCCCGCGCCTGCCACGCCCACAACAGACAACCTGCTGGATGCAGTGGTTTACGACACCAATGATACGGATGATGCCGGACTGCTGGCGGCCCTTGGGCAAAGCACCCAGCTCAACGAGGGTGAAAACGGAAACGCAACGGGCGACGCCTTGGCGCGCCAGCCGGACGAGACCGGTGATTTTGTCGCGCAGACCCCGACGCCGGGCAGCTCCAACTTTATCGAACCGCCTGTCGAGATCACGCTGATCAGCGAAATTCAGGGCAGCGGCGGCACCCGAGATATGGCCCAGATCGGTGTGGATGACCGCAGCCTGCTGGAAGGTCAGACCGTGACCGTCAGCGCGATCGTGACCGCGGATTTTCAGGATGGGCTGCTGGGCAGTCAGGGGGATCTGAACGGGTTCTACCTGCAGGAGGAAGATGCGGACACTGATGCAGACCCGCTGACATCCGAAGGGATTTTCATCTTCGATGGCTTCAATCCTCTGGTCGATGTCAATGTGGGTGATCTGGTTCAGGTCACCGGTGTCGTCGGGGAAAACTTCGGTCAGACCCAGATCACCGCGACCACGGTCGCTGTTTTCGAGACAGAGCAGCTGGTGCCCTCCTCGGTCGAGGTTGTGTTTCCCACCGCTGGCATCATGCTGGATGATGACGGCAATTATGTCGCCAACCTCGAAGCCTATGAAGGCATGTTGGTGAACGTGGCGCAGGATATGACCGTCTCGGAATTGTTCAATCTGGACCGCTTCGGGCAGTATAACATCACGTCTGATGGCAGGCCCGTTCAGTTCACCCAGGAAAACGCCCCCGACGCGGCGGGCTTCGATCAGCATCTGCAGGATATCGCCGCCCGGACTCTGGTTCTGGACGATGGCTCGACCGTTCAGAACCCTGATGAATTGCGGATCATAGACGGCAATGATGGCGTGCTGAGCGCCGATGACAGTTTCCGCATGGGCGACAGCGTGTCGTCGGTCACCGGTGTTCTGGGATATTCCTTCGACGAATTCCGTATCAATGCGGCCGAGGGGACCTATCAGCAGGCCAACCCGCGCCCCGAAACCCCCGAGGATATCGGTGGCAATTTCAAGGTCGCCAGCCTCAACGTGCTGAACTATTTCACCACGATTGATGAGCCGGGTGCGACGACCGACAATGGCTCGGACCCGCGCGGCGCCGATACCGCCGAAGAATTCGAACGACAGGCCGACAAGCTGGTCAACGCAATCGTCGCAATCGACGCTGACGTTCTGGGGCTGGTGGAGATTGAGAATGATTTTGCAGGCGACACATTTGCCATTCAAGACATCGTTGACCGGGTGAATGCCGAGCTTGGCGGCGAGATCTATGGTTTTGTTGATCCCGGTCAGGAATTTGTTGGTGGCGACGCCATTGCAAACGGCCTGATCTACAAGATCGACGAGGTCGGCCTGAAGGGCGAAATGGCCATTCTCGAAACCTTTGAAGGGCGGGACTTCATTGATCCGCTGGGGGCAGGACGTGGGTTGAACCGACCCGCGGTTGCGCAGACGTTCGAAGATCTGGACACCGGGCAGACCCTTACGGTTTCGGTCAACCATCTGAAATCCAAAGGGTCACTGTCCGGTATCGCAGCGGATGAGGATCAGGGCGACGGTCAGGGCAACAACAACGCCACCCGTGCCGAGGCGGCGGATATTCTGGCCGACTGGCTGGCCAGCGATCCAACCGGTCAGGGGTCTGAGAACGTCTTGATCCTTGGCGACCTGAATGCCTACGCCAAGGAAGATCCGCTCACTGTGCTTTCGGATGCGGGCTATACCGACCTTGCGGCGGCTGAGCTGGGCGATGATGCTTATTCCTTTGTCTTTGATGGTCAGATCGGCACACTGGATTACGTTCTTGCCAATGATGCGCTTACCGCCAGCGTTGCCGGGGTGACGGAATGGCACATCAACGCGGATGAAGCTGATGCGCTGGATTACAATCTTGATTTCGGTCGCGACCCTACGCTGTTTGACGGCGACAATCCGGCGCGCAACTCCGATCATGACCCTGTCATCGTGAGTTTCGACTTTGACCCTGTTTTCAACCTGATCGCGGGAACCAATGGCCGTGACATCCTGCTTGGCACCAAGGGTCGGGATCAGATCGATGCAATGGGCGGCAAGGACTTCGTGTATGCCGGTGCAGGAGATGACCTGATCACCGGCGGGCGCGGCAAGGACAAGATACTGACAGGCCAGGGCAATGACGACATCGATGGCGGCAGCGGAAGCGATCTGATCTTTGCCGGTGCCGGGGATGACATCATCCGGGCGGGCGATGGCAAACGCGACATCGTCTGGGGCGGTGATGGGGCCGACACCTTCATGTTCTCGGCGGAACTGGCCGAAGACCGGGCGCGGGACACGACAATCATTCTCGACTTCAACACGTCTGAGGACCTCATTGACCTGGCTGGCGCACAAATCGCAAGCGTTCGTGAGTTCAGCCACGCAATTCGGATCAAGCTCGAGGGAGGGCGCGATCAGATCGATCTTTATGGTGTGTCTGATTTCGAGGATGTCATGTTCGCGAATGATCTCATCGTCGGCTGACATCCTGACGATCACACAATGGGCTGTGTCGCAAACTCTGGCGTCGGTCAGAGCTAGGGCATTGGCAGGCGATTGTTATCCAGCGAGCTCTGCGAATTGACGGAATCTGTTTGTAGAAGGTCCAAGCTGCCCCTTGCGGATCATGTTGGCGGTCTCGATGCCTGCAAGTGTCGCTTCAGCGGAGGCGAAGCTTTTGAAGCCGAGCATCGGCCTCGTGAGCCGCTTGATAAACCGGTGATCCTGCTCGATTATGTTGTTGAGGGGCGTGTTGCAGGGATCGAGCTGTCGCGGTAGTTCCAGCGTTTTCTCTGACGCGAGCGACGGTAGATGCCCTACAAATTCAATGATGCCCGTCGCGACAAATTTCCCAAAGCAAAGTACCGAGTCACGAACAGCTCGGAATACAACGAAAGTCTCCGGCAGCGTGGCGACGTGACGATCTGGATTTCAGATGAGGTGGCACAGAATTGGTCATCGCCACGCCGCAGGACACGCGGTGCTCTGGATGCAGTTTAGGCTGGTATCAGACGTGTCGCCTCAATCGAAACCTGACAGCATTGCCTGCGTCCTAATACCTCGCACACATGCCCAAAACCCCTTGCCGTAACTCATTGGACAAAACGGTCGTTTTCGCCAATGACCGAAACGTATGAGTTTTGGCAAGTTACGCGCTACTGTGAAGTCATAGCGCGATAGACGCCTTCTGCTATCAAGCGATGATCTGTAAGGTTCGGATGCACTGATCCGGTGATCTGTTTGTCGCCTGGCTGGGTGAGAGCGCTGTTGTTACCGGTCCGTATCGCGCGTCCGTCTTCTTCGATGACATATGGATGCCAGGGATGTGTCGCAAACATTTAGAACAGCCAACGCCAGCGACCTACCGGACACACCTATCCTGCGATCTCGGCAAATAGCCGAAAGCCCGACGTGGTAGTGCTGGAGAATTGCTGCTTGCGGATCATGTTGGCGACCTCAATGCCGTCCAAAGTAGCCGACGCGGATCTGAACGACTTGAACCCGCACATGTGCCGCACGCGTCGCTTGATGAATCTGTGATCCTGCTCAATCAGGTTGTTGAGATATTTGGACCTGATCGTTTGTACTTTGGCTGGGCAGCCGAACCGCTTCAGGGTCCTGTTCACTTCTCGAATGCCAGCTGCAATTGCGCCGCTCTTGTCTATGACGATTTTGTTTGGGATCCCGTTTGACGACAGTGCTTTGGTAAAGAGCCTAGTAGCTGCTGGACGATTTCGTCGCTCAGACAGCATGAAATCAATGGTCTTGCTGTGTTTGTCGACTGCTCGATAGAGATACATCCACTTCCCGCGCACACGAATGTAGGTTTCGTCCATGCGCCATGAACTCTGAGTTGGGCGCTTCTTAGATTGCGCGCGAGCTGCGACGATCGGCGAGAACTTCACAACCCACCTATTCAATGTGGCGTGGTCAACTCGCACACCGCGCTCAGCCATGATCTCTTCCAAATCGCGATAAGAAACCGTGTACCGCAGGTAGAAGTAAACGGCGTACATAACCGCACCCTTGGGAAAATGGCAGCCTTTCAAGGAAATCATGCTGAAACCTGTTGGAGAACAATGCGCGGACACCAAAAGTCGAAATCTATATGCTCGTCAATCCAGGCCCAAAGTTTGCGACACATCCATAAGAAGTCATCGCGATATCTTTCGGAGTGTGTTGGGAGTTCAAGTGGCTGCACCGGAAAGAGATTTCATCAGCAGCAGAACGTCGCCTGTGTAATAGGGCGGGCTTGGGTGCAGACGTACAGGATCGCTTGCGACCTGCTTGTAGCCATGCCGTGCATAAAGGCGCACGGCGCCAGTATTCTGGGCGTAGACCTGAATACTCATCTTGTCGAAGCCATTCGAGCAAGCGAGGTTCTCTGCAGCGGCCAATAGCTGTGATCCGACACTCTGGTTTTGTGCTTCGGCAAAGACGGCCAGCGCATTGATGAACCAGGTGTTCGCCGATAGCTTTTCAAGCGCGACAAAAGGGGCAATCGGCGCAGGCAAATCATCCGGGTTTTCGGTTGGGACCTGGGTGATCGCGTAGCTCAGCACCATGCCGATCGGGTTGCCGCCCGACTCTGCGACAAGCGCATTCGTGTAAGAAAATCCGCCGGTCTTGCGCTTGGCGCGTTCGATACCGATTTCGAGCGGTGTTTGGCCTTCGACGCAGGCGCGGGTCCACAGCCAATTCGGGATGCCTTCGCCCGCAAGATTGATCAGTTTGGCAAGGCTTTCGGCATCCGAGGAATCGGCTTGCCGGATGAAGTCGTTGGCCTGAGTGTTCATTCTTCTGTTCTCTTTTACTTTGGGGTGTTAGTTGGGCGGCATTGCCACCCAACCGTTTGCATTTGGCGTCATGTTGACGGGATCAAGCGTTTACCAAAGATCGGCCCGACCGGAGCACCGGAATCCCATTCCAGGTGGTCATCTTCATTACCCGTGATCGACTGATAACCTTCGGTGCTGAAAGCTGCATCCTTTGCCTTTGCCGCGTCCATCTCGTGCGCTTCAAACGCGTATGTCGCGCTCAGGCCCCAGAAGTCGTTGAACCCGAGGGTTGTTTGGATCAAACCACCATCGATATCCGAAAAATCGCCAGTTGCACCGGTCACTGGGCGCAGGTTGGGCTGACCGATATCGGCGATCTCTGTACCTTGTGTCACGAGGGTCGCGCCATCTTTGAATGCAAAGGTCTGGCGGCTAATGATCCAGACACCGGTCGTAGCGTTGCCACCTTCCCCAACGAAGTATCCATCGCAGGTCCAAGTTCCCAGAACGAGATCGGGGAAGGTGGGGCTGCCATCTTCCAGGACACCCACGGTGCCATCGGCGAGCGTGCCTTCAGGATAGACATAGCCTTGGCTTACAAAAGCATTGCCGTGCGCGGGCATGCCGTTTTCGTGCACGGTTTGCGCAGACATGAAGATACGTGTGTGTTCTTCGGCCACGTCAAACGCGGTGGGAGCTTCGGCCCAAGCGAGAGTTGCCAGCGACAACGCGGTGGAGGTGATGAGTGTCTTAAACATTAGAAGTCCTTTCAGGAAGATTTGATTGAGAAGAGTTCAAGCAGCTGTCAGCGGATGATCATGACCCGCTATGCAGCCCACATGCCGGTGATCGGTGCCGCAGCAGCCGCCCAGTACTCGGATGTTCGGAAGGCGCGACAGAAGCTCCGTGCTAAGCTTGCCAAGCTCCACCGGATCGCCGTCGTCGAGAACCTCGGCTTCGTCCAGTTCAGCATGGCTTTGACGGGACGCATTGGACCGGATACCGCCGATGCGCAGAGTCCAGGCCGCGGTCGTATCGAGGGTCTCGCGGAAGTGGTCGGGGTGCGCGCAATTGATCATGTAATAAATCGGGCCGCCATTGGTCGCGGCATCGACCTCCACAATCGCTTCGCCAAGGGGCTGGCCTGATGGAAGATGTCCGTCGGTTTCCAGCGTGAAGGCGATAGCAACTGGTACATCGATCTCTTTTGCCGCCTGCACGATGCCGATGGCTTCACCTGCGTAAGTGAGCGTCATGGCGCTGATCATGTCGACACCGGCCTTGCCGAGCGCATGGATCTGTGGCGCATGAATAAGCAGCGCTTCCTGCCGCGATATCTCGGCGTCCGGCGCATAGGCGTCACCTGCTGGTCCAACGAGCCCGTTGATCAGGATCGGACAAGTTTCCGTCTCATGCTCAGACCGTAGCACGGACACGAAGGAAACAGCCCTTTGATTGGTCTCCATCACTTCTTTCAGCGTCAAACCAAGTGGTCCCGCCCAAGCCGTGCCGGCGCGCCATGTTGGTGCATCTAGGATAAAACCACGACCAGACGCCTTCGCGATATCGATAAAGCGTTGGTAATACGCGCGTAGATCAGCTCGGCCTTGATCGGTGTTCAGCAGAACTGCCGCCGAAAAGCAGGGCAGATCGTAGCCCTTGTCAAAGATCAGGAATGTCTCCAGTCCTCCGTCAGAGAGGAAGAAACGGCGGGTCTCCTTTAGTTTTTGAATACGCATCAAAGCTGTCCTTGTTCGTTGATGACAAGGGGATACCCCGAACTTTCGCGCGACAGATAGTTGCCGCGTAGTCCGGTTGTTTAGTTTGTCTTTTTGCTGTAATTTCAGGGGGTAACCCGAAGCAGACTGACCCCACCTTTCGCCAGGACAAGGTCAACTGTACTCGTGGTACAGGGGGAGGCCGACATTGGAGCAAAAAGTCGACACGCGTGGCCGGATTCTCGATATTGCCGAGGCGGCTGTTCTGGACAAAGGGTTTGAGGCCACCTCGATCGAAGAGATCGTTGCAGGCGCGGAAATTTCGCGTGGCGGCTTCTTTTACCACTTCAAAGACAAGAACGCTTTGGCCCGGGCAATGCTCGAGCGCTATATCGAAACCGAAGACGTGCTTTATGACGATCTATTTGCGCGCGCGCGCGAACTGAACGATGATCCGCTACACTGCATGCTGATCGGCTTGAAGTTGCTGGCCGAAATGCTTGAGGAGATGCCCCAGGGTCACCCAGGGTGCGTGATTGCGTCCACGGCCTATCAGGACAGGCTCTTCGATGAGGGGGTGCGAGAGTTGAACCGCCAAGCCATATTGGGGTGGCGCAAACGCTTCCGGGGGATGTTCGAAGAAATCGCAGCCAAATATGAACCCAGAGAGCCAGTCAATATGGATGCCTTGGGCGATATGGTCTCCGGGGTGGTCGAGGGCGGCTTGGTACTTCAACGCGCGCTTCGAGAGCACAACAATGCCTCCGAGCAAATCATGCTGTTTCGAACATACCTGAAGCTCTTGTTCGCTCCAAAACCAAACTAACGGCCGGTTGACTGAGTCTGTCAGCGCTCTCGATACCGCGAACTTCAGTCGTCTGTTCAACACATCGAGGAATACTTGGGCTATCGCAGTAACCAGACGTTAGCGCAAAGTGCAGCATTTGGTAGTTTGGGCTCACTCTGGGCTTTTGTTGGAAGGCGTTCGGATGACGGCCGGGCGGACGAAGCCGAAATTCGTCGCGTGGCGGCGGATGTCCAATCTCGCCTGTAAGCACTACAAAGTGAAACGGCGGCCCGTGTACATTAGGTAAATCTGCACGGCCTATCACGCTATCGCTGCGCCCGGACAATTCGACCCAGTATTCGCTCACCAATGCCGCGCGAGCCCTTCTCGTAGTTTCCAGCAAAAAGCGTGATCGCAAGACCGTTGTCCGGCAAGACATAGAGCCGCTGATCGCCCCATCCGGCGGCACGAACGACGCGCTGACCGCTGATGAGCACGCCTGGATACCAGTAATAGCCGTATCCGTAGACGCCCGGCGGCCCCCACGGATTGTCCTGAACGTGACGGGCGGTCGACGTCGATATCCAACCTGAAGAGACGATCTGCTGCCCTCTCCATCTTCCTTTATGGAGGACGAGCGAGGTAATTTTTGCCATGTCGCGGGCACGCATTCTCAGGCCCCCGCCAGCATCGGGAACGGTGTTGGATTGCCATGAAGGGCGGCTGAGCCATTCGTAGTCAGTGATGCCGAGTGGGGCAAAAAGCACCTTGTCGGCATAATCTGCCAATGGCTCCCCCGTTATTGTCTCGATTACTCTGGCGGCGACTAGCGTCAGCCCATTGTTGTAGGTCCATTGGCTCCCGGGAGTGTCGCGAACCTCTTTAGCCAACACGAACCCGATCGGATCGCCAGCGGCTACGAGCATTCTGAAGTCGTTGTGATCGCTCGCATAAGAAACGAAGTTCTCGTTCCAATTTAGTCCGGCCGTCATGGTCAGGACATGATGAAGAGTAACAGTGTCCAACCCATTTCCGAAATTATCTCTGTCTGGAAAAAAATCTGTAATTGGGCGCTTGAGCACATTTTCCCCGGCTTCGTCGAGTGCGATACCGAGGAGCAGCGAGGTCACGCTCTTGCTGATCGACCGAATATCGTGCTGTGTGGTGGGGCCATGCTGAACGTATCCAAGCGGCTTTTCACCCAACGTCCAGTCATCTCCGGGCCAATAGTGCTCAAAGACCAGATGGCCTTTGTATTCGATCAGCAAGGCGTGAACGTTTGGCACGGTCACGCCTGCATCAATCATTTCGACGAGTCTGGCCATAGCGTCCGGATCGAGACCGGCTTCTGCAGGTTCCGCGACCATCCAGCCGTCATCAAGTTCGGCTGGCGCCGCGCCGATTCCCTGGGCCAGGGTGTGTGAGGGCAGGCTGACCGCAAGGAAAATAGAGAGAACGAGGTGTCGAATAATCATGGGAAACTCTCTCATTTGACCAGCGGTGTGCCGAAAGCTCAATCGAGTTACACTTAGAATAGCTGATTTTCTTTGAAGTAGCCATTTGACCGCCCAACAATATCGCGAAGTTTGGGCTCACAGTCGGCGGTCGTTACGATTCGTACATACGACCGCTTCAGATAGTTTAATGTCGGCCAGCCAAGCTAAGCAAATAGAGCGACAAGATTATCGCAGAAGTCGCAATGTCTCGTCTCGAAATTGGGATTGGGTGCGCCGCGCTGCGTCGCCGCAAGGAGGTTTCGCGTTCAACTTGACTGATGCTGCAATTTGAACGAACGACTGTTATTCCGAGATTATCACTATTTGCGCTTCAAAATGAAAGACTGGGACTTCTGCCGCTAATGTAGACTAAGGAGGACTTCGAGGTCGCGGCAGGTGAGCGATTCCATAAGTTTGCGATCTTCTCCGTTTAGCGATTTGCCATCAGAAATATGATCCTTCAATAACCGAGAAATCTGGCTCGTCGAATGATAGTAGAGTTCGGGATTGGCCCGGCTCAGGTCAGATAACAAGCGCCGCAGCAGCGCCTTTCTTCGCTCGGCATCGGTTTCTGATTTCTTGTCTTGCAGCATGATAGTTTTACCTAAGGATTCCTACTCAGCACTTAGGGTTCTTTTGCACCTCGTAAAGCCTATCTGCTTGTCTGCGACTACCAATTGAGGATCGTCGCGTCGAAGCGAATGAAGGGTTCGACTTGATGATAGATCAACTTAGACGTCTTTTTGATCGGAAGACTGACTTGGTTGTACCTTATGAAGCTGCGCAGCAGCATGCAAACTTTGCCGACATGGTGGCGGTACTGAACGCCGATCCCTACTTGATGGTAGCCGACGCTGGACTGAGGTTGATCTCCGTCTTTGACGATTTGCGCTACGATCGTGCAGATCTTGATATGTTGTCCGCGCCGATGCGAAGGCGCGCATTTAAAAAACTCGCCCCTTTCGAATACTTTCAGCGATCCGGTTCGGTGATTGAGAACCGCGCTGCTGACATACGCATCCATATGCCGAAATTCCGTGCGCTCGGTGCATCGCCGTTTGACGCGCTGCGGGAAACATCGATGCGGCCACAGGATTATGCTCTGCTGACCCCAACGCAAGCCGCGGCGCAAATGATTGCGGCCTATGAGGTCGATACCGCGAAAGAGCGTTTGGCAGCATTGGTCGTAAAACACCCGGCAAACTTGTTGCGTCTGTTTGACTTTCTGGAACCTACCCCGAAAAAAGCAGCGGTCCACGAGATGTTGGGCGAGCTGCTCTTTCTGCAACGCGCTGCAGTGGCCAAGGAACCGCTGAAGAGCCGACGGGCATTGCGTTAGCTCATCAATGGTGGAATCGAAGCGCTCAACCGTCATGCTTGAATTATATTTGATCTAAGGGCTTTCAGAACAACCGACGTCGAATCTGGAGCGTTAGATGAAGGCAAAGTCCGCGTCTCAGACATCAAAGCCCCAATTTCTCCTTGCTGTGAACGAATGGCCGCATTTCTCTTTGCGGCGCACATGATGTCTTAGGTCGGTGATATTTGAGCACATGCGAGGGTTCGGACCGGAGCACTTCAGGTATGGGCTCAAAGCGGGCATCGGAGACGCTGCATCGTTGGCGCTTTTTGAGGTTACGACCACCATCGATGGCGACGCGTAGCTGGGATCACCATTGACCAAAGCAGGAGCAATGCGGCCGGGATCAAAGAGATCAACAAAATGTTCAAGCGATTGCGGATACCGGTTACGATTGACACCGTCAGATCAAAATACTTAAACAACATTATTGAGCAGGATCACCGGTCCATCAAACGGCTTACGAGGCCTATGCTCGGTTTCAAAAGCTTCGTCTCAGCAGCAGCGACACTTGCAGGAATCGAGACTGCCAACATGATCCGCAAGGGGCAGCTTGGGCCTTCGACAAACGGATTCCGTCAATTCGCAGGGCTCGCTGGATGACTACACCCAATCAAAGCGTTAGCTTTGAACCACGCCAAAGATTGCGACACAGCCGGCTGAGGTGCTCAATATGCCCATTCCCCGCCGTATGGACCTGCTGCGCAAAGAATGGCGCCGTGCCATGGAGGCCGAACGTAGACGTTTTGAAGAAGGGGCCTGAGATCGGTGTCTGTCGCAATGCAGCGCACGTCCTTTCTCATTGAATACGCAGCAACTTGGAGAACCAAAGGCAAGCCCGATCTGTTTTGCCCAGAGCGTCAATCTTATGTCCCGTGGATTCTAGGTACAACGTGCTCAAGACCTTCGCGCAACGATGTATCGGCTTGGTAGCATCCCGGCCTGATCCGAGGTTTCTACGATTTTGAAGCCCGCGTCGACAACTTTCCGCTCCAGTTCTTCCGCTGAGATGAAATTGACAAATGGCGCCTTCCCAAGCGCCTGCATGATTGGGATCGCGATCTGACTGATCATCGTATATTTGACGCCCCCGTTCTGCGGCGCACAAACGGTTTTTGAAATGAAAACCCCACCGGGCTTCGTCAGCGAAGAAATATGCGCGAGCGCATCATCGAGGTCAGGCACAAGATGAAGCAGATTGTGCGCGAGGACAGCGTCGTATGATCCTTCATCAAGTCGATGCTCCAGGACCTCGGCCACCTTGAATGTGACGTTTTTTAATCCTTCTTCCGCGCGCTTTTCATTCGCAATCTCGATCATGCCTGAGGCGAGATCAGTCGCGGTTACATGAGCAACTTGCGCCGCAAGCAGTAGCGCCGTTGAACCCGTCCCGCAGCCAATTTCCAGTACGTTGTCTTTGGCATTCAGATACAACTTCGTGCGCTCAAGCGTGTTCAAATACCCTTCCATGTTCCGGATAGGATCAGCCGCATACTTGCGCGATATTTTGCTCCAGAAAGCAGCATCTTTGGATAAAGCAGCCATTGTAGCTCTCGCATTATGAGTTGGTTGGCGCACCCAATACTTTTAAACGTGATCTTATGGAATTGCCAGAATTCGTAGAACTGTTATGCATAAATGCATGAATTGGAAGGCCATCAACTTCGACTGGAACCAGGTGCGGTCTTTTCTCGCAACAGCGGAGGAGGGCTCGTTCTCTGCGGCTGCACGCGTGCTTGAGCAAACTCAGCCTACGGTAGGTCGCCAAGTTGCAGCGCTGGAGCAGTCGCTTGGCATCACCTTGTTTGAACGGGTCGGCAAATCGCTGAAACTCACAATCGCTGGCACTGAGCTTTTGTTGCACGTCAAAGAAATGGCAGATGTCGCGAACAGAATCTCACTGACAGCGACAAGCCAATCACAAGCTATCGAAGGCCAAGTCAGAATCACAGCATCCGACGTGATGTCAGCTTTTCAGTTGCCGCCGATTCTGAAGCAGATCAGGATTGCGGCGCCACGACTTGAGATTGATGTTGTCGCTGCAAATGACCTACGAGATATTCAGCGGCGCGAAGCTGATATTGCCATCAGACATGTCCGACCGACGCAATTAGATCTGATTGCAAAGCTAGTGGCAGAGGCCACAGCACATTTCTATGCGGCGCCTTCTTACCTTGAACAGGTTGGGCGACCCAGAAACGAAAACGAGCTCGCCAAACTGGACTTCGTGGGTTTTGGAGATGTGGACACGATGGTCGGCTTTCTAAACCCAGCTGGCATCGACGTCACAAGAAAGAACTTCCGAATCGGTTCGCAAAGCGGGATCGTTTCGTGGGAGATGGTGCGCCACGGTTTTGGTGTCAGTGTGATGTCGGACGATATAGCCGCGTTGACACCCGGTGTTGAGCGCGTTTTGCCGGACCGAGAGCCTTTCAAATTCCCGATTTGGCTGGCTACGCATTCAGAATTGCACACGGCGCGGCGGATCCGACTAGTGTTCGATCAGCTTGCGGAACAGCTGAGCGATCGGACAAGCAGAAACACCTAGAAAGCCTCAAATGTCACATGTTACACCAACACTCCACCTGCTGTGCGGCAAAGTCGCTTCCGGAAAATCCACTCTGGCGGCACAACTGGCACGTAAAAATTCAGCAATTCTCATATCAGAGGATCAATGGCTGAGCGCACTGTTTGGCGAGGAGATGTCATCACTACAGGACTATGTGAGATGTGCATCAAAACTTGGGCAGATCATGGGCCCACATGTGACATCAATGCTGGTCGCCGGGGTTTCGGTCGTCCTCGATTTCCCGGCAAATACAATCGAAAACCGAAGGTGGGCGCGTGGGCTGATCAAAGGTACAGGGGCGGCGCAGATACTCCACTTTCTGGATGTACCTGATGAGCTATGCTTGGCCCGGCTACACAAGCGTAACCAAGAGGGCTCGCATGCCTTTGCTACGACGGAAGATCAGTTTCGGCGTATCGCGCAGTGTTTTGTTCCACCATCATCCGACGAGGGTTTTCACGTCATAACTCACCGCCAATAATCCTGGCCTAAATAGACTGACTTGAAGACAGAAAGCATAAAGCGACCACCCGATCTCCAGGAGCGGATGGCCAACAAACAAAATCTAGTTGCACTGTGGTGCAAATCCGGAGACTACGCGATAACGCGAAGTGTGATACCAGCCTTTTTTGCCTCCCACTGCCTGCAACCCACAAGCACAACAGGGCAAGAACGACTTCTATCTCGAGTGCAGCCACTATGCCGTCAGGTGATCCACAGACACGCCTCACTCGTGCATGATTTCTTCCAGATCCCGATGCGACACCCCGTATCGGACATAGAAAAACACGGCGAACAGCATAACTTCATTCGGATAATCAGCACCCTTGAAAGAGATCATGAACGGCCTTCGACTTAACTTAGTTTGTTTAGTCTGCTGAATGACTTCATCCAATCAACGCCAGAGTTTGTTACGGAACCGTCAAAGCTTACTCTAAGACAAGGTCAGCGCATCTTTCTCCGAGAATCATTGCGGGCGCATTGGTGTTTCCGGCGTTTATGTCGGGAACGGCCGACATATCGCATACCCTGAGCCCTTCGATGCCGCGTACGCGCATTCGCGCGTCAAGTACGGCCATAGGGTCTCCATCTTTTCCCATCCTGGCCGTTCCAGCTGGATGATAGTTTGTTTTCACGAAGCGCTTGCAGTGCGCTCGGAGAGTTTCGTCATCATCTGTTGATGGTATCACGATTTCTTTTATACGTTCTGCAAGCGGCCCGGCCGAAAAAGCCCTTCGGAAGAACCGTTGCCCGCGGATCATTTCAGCCATGTCGTCTTCGTGTTTCAGGAGGTTTGGTGAGACGCTGGGCATCACGCTCGGATCAGACGAACGAAGACGAACTTCGCCTCGGGATTTAGGCTTGACCACAACAGTCGTCACAGTGAGACCATAGTTATCGCTCACTTCATCAAGTGCATCGCGGTCAAGGTAAACAATTGGCACGCAGAAGGCCTGAATCGTAGGGTCATCGTCCGGATTGGCTGGATTTACGAAGGCTCCGGCTTCTACGCCAGCGGATGTAATGGGGCCAGTGCCGAACAATTTGAACTGGATACCGTTTCGCAGCATCCGCCAGCCGTCGCCTTGCTTGAAATAACCGTAAGGACCATTTGCAAACGCGGTAATCGGCACTTCGGGATGATCTATCAGATTTTGGCCGACGCCGGGGGATGGACAGGCAATGTCTATGCCATGAGTGGACAGTTCCGCTTCTGGTCCGATCCCCGAAAGCATTAGAATTTTGGGTGTAACCAGAGCACCTGCAGCGAGCAAAACCTCTCCATCGCAGCGCACTCGGTGCGGGCCCGTCTTGTCGCTGTACTCGACCCCTACAGCTCTATCATTTTCGATGACAATCTTGGTGACTTCCGCATGCAGGCGCACGGTGAGAGCCGTGTCGGACGCCAACGGGCTTAGAAAGGCGTAGGCTGATGAACTACGTCGGCCGGATCGATTGGTGAATTGGTAAAAGCCAACGCCGCGCTGGGTTGGCCCGTTGAAGTCAGGATTGAACGGCTCGCCAAGCGCCTGTACGGACTGAACAAACCATCGCGACATGTCATCAATATGCCCGGGGTCCGAAACCAGTAGCGGGCCATCCGTGCCATGAAGGTCGTTGGCGAAGCGATTGTTACCCTCCATTCCAACAAAATAAGGCAGAACGTCATCCCAGCCCCATCCAACGCCATCGTTGTTTTGACGCAGCAAGTCGTCCCAGGCGTCGTAATCCGAAGGTCGGCCACGCATATAGACTTGTGCATTGACCGATGATCCGCCCCCTAGGACATGTCCTTGAGGGATATCATGAATCCGGCCATCCAGATGCTCTTGTGGTTCAGTACGGTGATACCGCATGAACTTTGAGCCATTGATCATCTTGAAAATGCCCGGCGGCATATCAAGAAGCGGGTGGCGGTTGGAGTGTCCAGCCTCTAGAACAAGTACATTGTGTTTGCCATCTTTTGCCAGTCGTCCGGCCGCAGCGGCCCCGGCAGAACCGCCTCCGATGACAATGTGATCGAAAGTCTCAGTCATGATACTGCCCTTAGCCGCGCGATTTGGGTTTGGTGATCGAATCGCGCTCAACGAGTTCGCATTCCAGCTTTACCAGCGGGTGCCGTTGATCCCCGGTTGGCCCGTGAAACAGCTGTTCAATCACCCAACGCCCCATCGCACGGGTTGGCAAGATCATCGATGTTAGTGGCGGTGATAAATGGCGCGCGGTTTCATCATCGTCGAAGCCAATCACGGACACGTCTTCCGGAATTGCGAGCCCGAGCTCTTTCAACGCCTCATAACATCCGATAGCCATTCTGTCGTTTTGACAAAAAATACCTGTAGGTGGGTTGGGCAGCCTCATCAAATCCCTGGTGGCCGCATAGCCCGCGCTTGGAAGCCAGTTTCCTTCTACGACAAGGTCTTCATCGAACGGGATGTCAGCGGAAGCCAAAGCGTTGCGATAGCCCGTTGTCCGCCCCGCAGCACATTCCATGAATGGCTCACCCGTGATCGTCGCGATGCGCTCATGACCGGCTCTGATCAACGCATTGGTTGCCGAATGTCCTCCTGCAATTTCCCCAGGTATGACTGCGGGAAACGACAAATCGTCGGAAAAACAGTTTAGCAACAGAACCGGCGTATTGGATTGACGCAGGATCTCCGGCACAACCACGCGGCGCGTGAAAACGGTGGCGTATATTATGCCGACAACTTTCTGGTCCAAAAAGAATTGCAGCGTACTTGGCTCAACTGCCGGGTCGTTCTGAGTTTCGGCCAACAGCACAAGATTTCCGGTCTCCCGAATCGCTTGCTTGACGCCGCTGAATGCGTTGACCATTTCAGGACTACTCGCCAAGTCATCCACAACAAATGCAATCGCATTGTCCAGAATGGGCGACCTTTGATCTTTGGAGCTCGGCTTGGTGTTTTGAATGGGCACCGAATATCCCAGCGTTTTGGCAGCATCCAGAACGCGTGCTTTCGTCTCGTCCGAAATCTTGACCGAGTCGTTCCTGTTGAGAACAATAGACACTGTTGTTTGTGAGCATCCGGCAACCCGCGCGATGTCATGCATGGTTACTCTCTGTCGACCAGCGACTTTACCGACGCCTCTGTGTTGACGTGACTTATTTGGCTGTTCGTTCATCTCGTATCCTGATTCCCTGAAATATTAGTACCCCTCGCACACAGCGTTCGCAACTAATATTAGCAGTTGCAGTTAATATTAGTATTGACTGGCAGATAATATTAATGTTCGAATTAGTGATAGCAGTCGTTTTTCGACTCATCCATCGCAAGCAGGGAGGTCAGACAATGCAGCCAGCGTCGGGCATTGTCGAAAACGCGGATCAACGGTCGATGTACATCGGCGGTCGGTTCGTTGAATTGAATGACTCGCTGGTTTCGGTGGAGAATCCCGCGACCGAGGCCGTTGTTGCATATGTCCCTGATGGAAATGCCGCTCACGCGGATATGGCAGTGGCAGCCGCCAAGGACGCCTTTCCACGATGGTCCGCGCAACCGGCCATCGAGCGTGGGAAAGCCGTCGCGGCACTGGCGGATGCGATCGAGAGAGAAGTTGAGCGACTAGCCGTCCTGGTCACTGCAGAACAAGGCAAGCCAATATCGCAGGCCAAAGGAGAAGTGGCTGCGGCCGTCACGTTCTTGCGCCATGCTGCTGAAGAATCGCGCAGAATTTCCGGTGACATCGTGACGTCGGATAACCGGTCAGAAGAAATTCAGATCAGGCGACACCCCTATGGCGTAGTTGTTGCCCTGACCGCCTGGAACTACCCGTTGGCGCTTGCGGCGCGCAAGATCGGACCGGCGCTGGTTGCCGGGAATACAGTCGTTTTGCTGGGGCACGAAATCACGCCTTTGTCCGGCCTCGCAATCGCGGAACTGGCAGACAAAATAGGTTTCCCCCCTGGTGTCCTGAACGTTGTGACCGGCAAAGGGCCCATCGTTGGCGAACGTCTTGTCGGACATCCCGATACTGCACTTATTACAATGACAGGTAGCACACGCGCAGGTCGCGAGATCTTTCGGAATGCGGCAGAGCAGATAAAAGTTGTGCGGCTAGAACTGGGCGGCAAGGCGCCATTTATTGTCATGGAAGATGCCGATATCGACGCGGCTGTCGCGGCAGCAATCGTTGCGCGGTTTACCAATTGCGGTCAGATCTGCACCTGTAATGAGCGCATGTATCTGCACCGAGCTATCGCGGATCAGTTCCTTGAAAAGTTTATTGAGGCTTCAAAGGCTCTGACTATCGGAGATCCAATGGCTGATCACGATATCGGCCCCAAGGTCAGTAAGCTTGAAGTGGCCAAGGTTGCCGGACTTGTTGATCGCAGCGTCGCCCAAGGGGCAGAGGTTCTCTTGGCGGGCGGGCCGCTGACCGCTGGCGACTACAGAAGGGGTCACTGGATGTCACCATCTGTTCTCGAGGTGTCGGACAACAAAAACACCATCATGCAAGAGGAGGTTTTTGGCCCGGTTGTTGCGGCAACGCGTATCGGTGATTTTGACGAGGCCATCGACCATGCCAATGATACGTCCTTTGGCCTCTCGGCCTATCTCTTCACGTCGCGCCATCAGCGGCTGATGGAGGCGCCGCGCCGTCTGAAATTCGGGGAACTTTACCTTAACCGCTCCAATGGCGAGGCGGTTCAGGGTTTTCACACCGGTTGGGGCTTGTCGGGCATTGGTGGCGAAGACGGAGCATATGGGTTCGACGGCTACCTGAGAAAGCAGACAACTTACCTGAATTGGGCATGACCTGATAATCCGCGGTCAAACGGAGGAGACCGCATCAATAGTGGAGGAAAACTATGAAACGCAGACATTTCTTGATCTCATCGGTTATCGCTGGGGCGCTCTTGGGCACCACGGCGCTGGCTCAGGATCTGCCACCTTTGGAGCAGAAAGACCGTTACAGGGTCGGATTTGCGCAGATGGAATCGAACAACCCCTGGCGGATCGCGGAAACCAAGTCGTTTCATGATACCGCCGAAGCCTGCGGTTGGGACCTTATCGCAACGGACGCGGCTGGTTCCGCTGCCAAGCAGGTGGCCGATGTCGATAGCATGATCGCTCAGGGCATCGACGTGCTCTTCTTGCCGCCGCGCGAAGAAAAGCCCTTGATCCCGGCGGTGATGAAAGCGCGTGCTGCGGGTATTCCCACATTCCTCGTTGACCGCTCGGTAGACCCTGCTGTTGCTAAGCCCGGCGAACACTTCGTTGCATTCCTTGGGTCGGACTTCATCGATCAGGGAAATCGCGCAGCCGGATGGCTGATGGAAAACTTTGATGGCGACAAGGGCATCATTGTGCAGCTGGAAGGTACGACCGGCTCGTCGCCCGCGAATGACCGCAAGAAGGGCTTTGACGATGCTATAGCGGCAGATGGCCGGTTCGAGATCGTTGCTTCGCAGACCGGCGATTTTGCTCGCGACCTGGGCCGTCAGGTTATGGAAACGCTGCTGCAGGCGCATCCTGACGTAAACGTTGTTTATGCGCATAATGACGAGATGGCGATTGGGGCAATCCAGGCCCTGGAACTGGCAGGCCGGAAGCCGGGCGAGGATGTGACCATCGTATCCATCGATGGAACACGTGATGCTCTGCAGGCTATCATCGACGGCAAGATGGGAGTAACGGTTGAAAGCTCACCGTTCTTTGGCCCGCTGGCTTGCGAGGTCATGAAGAAATACGCTGCCGGTGAGCAGATTCCCGAATGGGTAAAGGTCGAAGACCGTGTCTTTACCCAGGACAATGCTGCCGATCACATCGACGAGGCTTATTGATCCTCCCTGGTGGGTGGGGCCGGCAAGCCGTCGGTTCCGCCCGCAATTTTCTGGAGTTCGAGATATCATGAATGCTCTTGTTTCGATGTCGGGCATCGAGAAGTCTTTTGCGGGCGTACCTGCGCTTAGCCAAGCCAGCCTTGAGATTGCGCCGGGTGAGGTTCATGCCCTTATTGGCCAGAACGGTGCCGGTAAATCGACAATGATCAAGGTCCTGACTGGGGTGTACCGGCGGGATAGCGGTAGCGTAGTGATTGGGCGCGGCGAGAGCGAGATATCAAGCCCTCGCGAGGCGCAAGAGGCAGGGATCGCAACGATCTATCAGGAATTGAACTTGGTGCCGCTGCGCAGCGTTACCGAAAACATCATCATGGGATACGAACCCAAACGCCTGGGGCTTTTCGTAGACTGGCGCGAAGGCAACAAGCGAGCGCGTGAAGTGCTTGCGCGCTTCGGGATCGACATAGACGTCACCGAGCCGCTGGGCAATTTTTCGACTGCAATTCAACAGCTTGTGGCAATAGCGCGGGCCGTGTCGCTTGAAGCAAAACTTGTGATCATGGACGAGCCAACCTCCTCGCTTGATGCAAGCGAAGTTGAGGTTCTGTTTGGTGTGGTGCGGGAGTTGAAGAACCAGGGTGTGTCAGTTCTCTATGTTTCGCATTTCCTCGACGAGCTTTTTCAGATTTGTGATCGTGTTACGACCATGCGAGATGGCCGTACCGTCAGCACCCGCATCGTCAGCGAGACAAAAAAGCTTGAAATGATTGCAGATATGCTTGGCCGGAACACAGACGAGATCGCAGCCGAGGGCATGACAGATTTTGCTGGCGCCAAAGCGAAGCGGGGCAGCATTCTGTTGCGTTCCGAGAATGTCTGTAGCGGACCGCGGTTGACGCATTTCGATCTGACCCTTCACCGCGGCGAAATCGTCGGGCTCGGCGGGTTGCTGGGTTCGGGCCGAACAGAGGCGGCGCGCGCGCTTTTTGGCGTAGACGCGCTTGAAGACGGAGTCATCGAACTTGATGGCCATACCGGACAGCCTTCGGGCCCCGACGAAGCAATCAGCAAGCGGATTGGGTTCCTGACCGAAGACCGAAAGGCCGAAGGGATCATCCCTGACATGTCCGTGCGCGAGAACATGACCCTCGCATTGTTGCCCAAACTGGCTAAGCGCGGCCAGATAGATTTCGAACGCGAGCGTGCAATCGTTGACGGGTTTATCAGCGATCTGGGGATCAAGGCCGCCCATATGGATCAGCCCATCCGCGAACTGTCCGGCGGCAATCAGCAGAAGGTTCTGCTGGCCCGCTGGCTGGCGACCGAACCAGACATCCTGATATTGGATGAACCGACCCGTGGCGTGGATGTGGGCGCAAAACGCGAGATACAGTCCTTTATCCGCTCCTATGTCGACAAAGGCTTCGGTGTTGTACTCATCAGCTCCGAGTTCGAGGAGTTGGTGGAAGGTGCTGACCGTATTGTCGTTATGCATGAAGGCCGCTCGGTGACGGAACTGGCCAACCCGGGCATCACAGGGAACATACTGGTGGGCGCACTTGCGCATCACGACGCAGGAGCCGACACATGGAACGCACAATGAAGCTTCCGAAACGGGTCGCATCAATGCCATTGCGTTTCCATGGCGGGATCGTTGCTCTAGCTGCGCTTCTGGTTTTCAATTCGCTGTTCACGCCGAATTTCCTGCAGTTGCAGACCCTGTTCGTGAACATCAGCCAGGTCGCGACCATCGCGATCGTCGCAATGGGAATGACACTGGTGATCGCCACCGGCGGCATCGACCTGTCCGTCGGCGCGGTCATGGCTCTGGCCGGTGCGCTTGCACCGCTCATTTTCCTCTCTGACCTCGGAGCGGCAAATCCAGCTTTGGGCGTGGCTCTGGCGATCATGCTGCCGCTGTTGGTTGCCGGGCTTTGCGGTGTCTTCAATGGGGTCATGGTGGCCGTGTTGAACGTCCAACCAATCATAGCAACGCTCATTCTGTTCATCTCTGGCCGTGGCATCGCACAGGTCCTCACCAACGGGAACCTGCAGACCTTCTCAAACCCGTCCTTTAGCTATCTCGGGACAGGCAAGATATTGGGGCTGCCATTCCAAGGGTGGTTGGCCCTTGTGATTGCTTGTGTCCTGTTCTGGGTGATCACCAGAGCCACCTGGGGGCGTTACCTGCTGGCGATCGGGGGGAACGAACGCGCGGCATTCCTGTCCGGTGGCCCGGTGCGCAGGGTAAAGATCGGGGCTTATGTTATTTGCGCGGTGCTCTCCGGCTTTGCAGGGCTGATCGTGGTGGCAATCAACTCTGCTTCGGACGCTGCGCGAAACGGCAACTTGATGGAACTTGACGCGATTGCCGCCGCGGTTGTCGGAGGCGCGCTGCTACAGGGTGGCAGAGCGCCGATCTTCGGCGCCATTCTGGGCGCAGTGATCATTCAACTCGTGAAATATACGCTTCTTGCGAACGGGGTAGAGGATGAGGTCGCGCTGATCGCAAAGGCCGCAATCATCATACTCGCCGTGTGGATGCAGCAGTTCCGGAGGACCTGATCAATGCTTGATGAAATGGCCTTTGATCTCCGCAAATATCTGCGCCGCAATTCTGCTTCGGTCACGGTTTGGGTGGCCTTGCTGGCCCTGATCCTGTTCGGACTGATGCGATACGACAACTTTGGCAGCGCCTATAATTTTTCGTCCTTCCTGAACTACAATGCCATGTTCATCGCGATCGCCTTGGGAATGTGCTTTGTGATCATGACCGGCGGGATCGATCTGTCGGTCGGATCTGTCGCGGCCTTTACCTCTGTTGTGGCGGCTTATCTCAGCCCCTACGGAATACAGGTCGCGCTGCCCGGCGCCGTCCTTGCTGGCATCGGGTTTGGAGCCATCAATGCGTTCTGCATCATCGTTCTGCGAATCCCTCCGTTCATAGCGACGCTAGCCACCATGCTTGCGGCAAAGGGGGGTGCTTTGGTGATTTCTGGGGCGCAGACAATTTCGGTCGACTGGGGCTCGAACTTTACCAAGCTCGGGATGGGGCAGGCGTTAGGCTTGTTCCCATGGGCCATTGTCATCGTCGCCGGGTTGACACTGGTTCTCGGGCTTATGCTTGAGAAAACAACGATCGGCCGAACGGTCCTCGCAATCGGCGGCAGCGAAGATGCCTCCAACCTCATGGGCTTGAAGGTCAATCGCGCCAAGGCGTTTGTCTACCTGCTTTCGGGTGGCTGCGCAGGATTGGCGGGGCTGTTTCTGGCATCCGGTTTCGGGGCTGGTCAGCCCTTGGAGGGCATCGGATGGGAGTTGTCCGCCATCGCGTCGGTTGTCGTTGGCGGGACGCTATTGACCGGGGGTATGGGATCGATCCCGGCGACGGTGGCTGGCGCATTACTTCTTGGCCTCGTCTTCAACGTTCTGAACTTTGAAAACGGTCAGGGCACGATCAGTTTCAGCGCCTATTGGCAGATGGTGATCCGAGGGGGGTTCCTGTTTGCGGTCATCCTGCTGCAATCCCGGGTCATCGCGAAACAACAAAAGGTCATTGGCTCATGAGTCACATAGCATCCGTCGAGGCGCAGCTTTTCAATGTTCCGCTGGCCGAGGTTCTAGTGGACGCCAAACACGGGGATCACACGTTTTTCCAGTTGGTTACTGTCGCGATCCGGACGGATCAGGGGGTCGACGGGGTTGGTTACACCTATACCGGTGGTAAAGGCGGGCACGCCATTCTTGCGATGATCAAACACGATCTGGCACCGTTCCTGATCGGGCAGGAGGCTAGCAATGTTGAGGCGCTTTACGATGCCATGCAGTGGCATGTGCACTATGTGGCACGCGGCGGGATCGCCTCCTTTGCGATATCGGCCGTGGATATCGCGCTCTGGGACATTCGCGGCAAAGAGCGCAGCGCGCCGCTGTGGAAAATGGCCGGAGGTGCGTCGGATCGGTGCAAGGCCTATGCCGGCGGCATTGATTTGAACTTCTCCCTGGACAAGCTGCTGACACAAACCGAGGGCTATCTGGCGCGCGGATTTAACGCGGTGAAGATCAAGGTCGGCCAACCCGATCTGGCCGATGATCTTGCGCGTGCCAGAGCCGTTCGGGACATGCTAGGTCCCGACAGGTATTTTATGGTCGATGCAAATTATTCGATGACGGTCGAGCAGGCTATTGTAGCGGCACGCGGCTTTGCAGAAACCGACATTCTCTGGTTCGAGGAGCCGACCATTCCCGATGATTACAAAGGGTACGGGCGCATTGCGCTGGAAACCGGCGTGCCGCTGGCGATGGGAGAGAACCTGCATACGATCCATGAGTTTGAATATGCGTTCGATGATGCTCGCCTCAGCTTTGTCCAGCCGGACGCGTCGAATTGCGGTGGAATTACCGGCTGGCTGCGAGTCGCGGCCCTGAGCCATCAACACGGGATACCCGTTTGCAGCCACGGTATGCAGGAACTCCATGTGAGTTTGGTTGCGGGACAATCGAATTCAGGTTGGCTTGAGGTGCATTCTTTTCCAATCGATCAATACACCACCCGCCCATTGGTCGTAGAAAACTGTTTGGCAGTTGCTCCGGAAACACCGGGTACGGGCGTGGTGTTTGACTGGGACAAGCTGAATGAAGAACACAAGGAAATGCATCTATGACGCGCCAAACGATTTCGGCGGCGTTTTACAGGGGCGACAAGAGTTTTGCCGTGGCAGACACGCAGTCCACGCCAGCGGGACCGGGAGAAGCCACGATCCGCGTCGCCTATTGCGGGATTTGCGGTACGGATATGCATGTCTACCACGGCAATATGGACGCGCGGGTCGGCTTGAACCGAGTGATCGGGCACGAAATGTCCGGGATTATCGAGGCGGTCGGAGACGGGGTCGATACGGTTGCACCGGGTCAGAAGGTTGTCGTGCGACCACTGGATCACTGTAGTGAATGCCCAGCCTGTCGGCGCGGGCACAGGCATATTTGCCAGAACCTGAAGTTCTTGGGCCTTGATACGGATGGCGCAATGCAGGAGCTGTGGACTGTTCCGGCACATACGCTGCATTTATTGCCTGATGACCTGCGGATGGATCACGCTGCGCTTATCGAGCCCGTTGCGGTGGCATGCCATGATGTGCGCCTGTCGGCATTGCAGCATGGCGAAGATGTGGTTGTGATCGGTGGCGGACCAATCGGCATTCTGGTCGCCATGGTGGCACGCGATGCGGGCGGCAACGTGGTCATTTCCGAAGTAAACCCCAATCGGTTGGCAATTGCGACAAAGCTTGGCTTTGATACGATCAATCCTACCGAAGCCGATCTGGTCGACACTATGAATGCGCGGACCGAGAATAAAGGGGCCGATGTGGTTTTCGAGGTATCGGGAACACAACGAGGCGTAGATGCGATGACGGCGGTCGCCGCTACACGGGCCCGCATAGTGATGGTGGCCATCCATGCCACAAAACCGCAGATCGACCTGTTTCAGTTCTTCTGGCGCGAGCTCCAACTGATCGGTGCCAGGGTCTATGAGCCGGAAGATTACGAAAAGGCAGTCTCTGTCGTAGCCTCCGGCGCCGTTAATGCGGATGTCGTGATCACAGATGTCAGTCCCTTGTCGGACATTCAGGCTGCATTTGATGCGCTGGATCGCAGTCCGACCGCGATGAAAAGCCTCATCAAAGTAGGTCCCAGTTCATGAATGTTTTACAAAGCTTTGACCTGACCGGGAAGACCGCGCTGGTGACAGGCTGTAAGCGTGGCATCGGGCGGGGCATGGCTGAGGCCTTGGCATCGGCCGGTGCCGACATCATTGGCGTATCCGCCTCGCTGGAACTTTCAGGGTCCGAGGTTGAAAAGTCGATCAAAGAATTGGGCCGGACGTTCCGTGCCTATCGATGCGACTTTTCCGATCGATCCGCACTGCGTGAGTTCATCGACCAACTCAGATCGGACGGAGCAACTCCGGACATTCTTGTGAGTAATGCCGGAACCATCAAACGCAAACCCGCCGCCGAGCATCCGGATGAATGGTGGGACGAGGTGATCGAAGTCAACCTGTCGTGCCAGTTCGTGCTGTCCCGAGAGATCGGTAAGGACATGCTCGCGCGCGGATCGGGCAAGATCATTTTCACCGCCTCGCTGCTGACTTTTCAGGGCGGGATCACAGTTCCGGGATACTCAGCATCGAAAGGTGGGATCGGACAACTGACCAAAGCGCTGGCCAATGAATGGGCTGGGCAAGGTGTGAATGTGAATGCTATCGCCCCGGGGTATATTGCCACAGACAATACGCAGGCATTGAAGGACGATCCAGTTCGCGCGAAGTCAATCCTCGAACGCACCCCTCAAGGGCGTTGGGGAACGCCTGCCGACTTCGCCGGGCCGGTTGTGTTTCTGTCTTCAGCAGCATCGGACTTTGTTAACGGTGAAATCCTGGTTGTCGACGGGGGATGGATGGGACGCTAAGCGTTCTGTTGCAAGCTTTTGACAATTGTTGCTCTGGCAATCCAACAGGTCGATCATCTTGCCGATGGGTGTTGTCACGTTAACTGTCGCTCGGTTCTCATGGCCGTGATTGGACGTAGGTGACATCGATGAAGTCATCATCGATCTGCTACAAGCGCTACCGATGGCTGTGATGGCTTTAATCCCCAAAACCTATCAGATGAGAGATCAGGGGATGTCCATTCGATCACAGCCTGATCAATTGCATAGACGCCGTGCTAGGCTGGAGCGCGAGTTCAGAGCTGCCCTGGACGATGGCGATATCTGTGAGGCTGAAGAAAAGGATATCGAAGCTCTGCGTAAGAATTTGGGACTTTCACATCGCGCCGCAAGTTACATCCGCGAGAAGGTTCGCGTCGAAATGCAATCCAGAAGTGGTCGCTGCCAATCCTGCGGCCAACCCCTTCCAGTGCCAAATGAGACGAAATCTTGAACAATCACACGGCGGCACTTGTGGCCTGTCTGTCGACAGTGATTTTGGAACCGGCAGCCAGGCACGGCGACCACCCACATATGCCGACGCAACAACAGGAGCCACCCTTCCGAGCGTCGCTGAGCAAAAGAAAAACCTGACACAAGCCCAGAAAACGGTCCAGTATGACAGGCAGAGTATCCGCTAAGTTTAGAGTCTAAGCCGACGGTCCAGATTACCCCGCCGCCCTGCTTTGAATAGTTTTGGAGATCCAAATGAACAAGATTTCGAACTCAACCTACGAAAAAGAACTCGCGCGGCTTCAGATTGAGTTGGTGAAGCTTCAAGAATGGGTCAAACATACCGGCCATCGGGTTGCAATAGTCTTCGAGGGACGCGACGCCGCTGGCAAGGGCGGAACCATCAAGCGTATCACCGAGGCGATGAACCCTCGAATTTGCCAGGTCGTTGCACTTCCGGCACCTACAGAGCGGGAAAAGGCGCAATGGTATTTTCAAAGATACGTCGCCCACCTGCCTACAGCGGGTGAGATCATCATATTCGACCGCTCCTGGTATAATCGGGCTGGCGTCGAACGCGTGATGGGGTTTTGTACGGACGAAGAGTACAAAGAATTTATGCGAAGCTGTCCGGAATTCGAGCGAATGCTGGTCCGTGCCGGCATTCAACTGATCAAGTACTGGTTCTCTGTCAGCGATGAGGAGCAGGAACGCCGTTTCCAAAAGCGTCTCACCGATCCGACAAAACAGTGGAAGCTAAGCCCGATGGATTTGGAAAGCAGGAAGCGCTGGGTAGATTACTCGAAAGCAAAAGACGACATGTTCTCGCATACGGACATCAAGCAAGCGCCTTGGTACGTTGTGAATTCCGATGTGAAGAAACACGCCCGTTTGAATTGCATCAGCCATCTCTTGTCACTTATTCCCTACGAAGAGATTGAGCGCGCGCCAGTAATACTTGAAGAGCGACCGGCGCAGCGTGGATACGTTAGACCACCCATGGACGATCAGACCTTTGTGCCGGAAGCCCACGCTACCTTATTATAGGGACGGGTCTGACTACAATGCTGCGCTCAAGAAACGCGGGTCTCTTCTTGTCTGGTTGGACAAAGACATGACCTGGCTTGCGGCGCACGAGGGTCGGCCTGGGCGTCCGCCGGTCTTTTCGAATGCGGCGATCCAATTCTGCCTGTCGATCAAGGTGCTGTTCAAGCTGCCACTGAGACAGACAGCGGGCATGGTCGCCAGCCTCTTGCGTATGGCCGGGCTGAACTGGCCTGTGCCAGACTTTTCCACCCTGTGCCGTCGACAGAAAACCTAAGCTGTTCAGATCCCGTATTGTCGTGCTGACGGCCCGCTCAGCCTTCTGGTGGATAGCACGGGTATCAAGTTTCTAGGCGATGGCGAGTGGCAAGCCCGCAAGCATGGCGCTCGGGGTTGCCGCCAGTGGCGCAAGGTACATCTGGCCATGAATACGGCTACCTCCGACATCCGCGCCGTCGAATTAACTTCCAGCCGAGATGGCGACAGTCCGCTCCTGCCAGAGTTGCTCGGCCAGATCCCGACGGATGACGAGACCGGGACTGTGATCGCGGACGGCGCCTACGACACGCGCCGCTGTTACAGCGCCATCATCGATCGAAATTCCGCCCCGACCATCAGTTGGATCAAACCGCAGGAACGTGCAACAGGCCGGCCAAAGATTGCGACAGTACCGCCCGCCATCGCGAAAGCCAATGAGCAGCAATCGAAAGAGAGTGTCACGCGACTCAGCGCCCAGAGATCACTTCGCCGGTATACGCTCGCAGATTCTCGAGTGTGATATCGCTCGGCGTAGCGCCTAGAAAATGGCAGATCCCCAACGCCAAAGCGCCTATGAACCAGGGGCTTCCGAGGGTTTTTCCAAAACTTTCGGCCGCGTTGCGGGAAATCGTTCCCGTCAGCGTTTTTTGCAAAGCCGCTTCGAGATTGGTTTCCAGTTCCTCGATGCGTACGAGCAGGGCGTCGATTTCTGCCCGCAACTCAGCCTCCCGGTCGCTTTCTCTTTCGCTGGAGGAAACGGTTGCCGACATTCGCAGAAACAGCGGAGGCAGGTCGTGCAAGAGCTCAAGCTCGTCTGGCAATCTGTTCAACTGAGCTTCTCGCAGAAAATCAGCTACTGCAGTCTCGATTTGCAGAGCAGTGCTTTCTGCAACCAATTCTGTCGTAACCGCATTTCGAATAAGCGTTTGGATATGCTGAGCGAGCTGCGCCTGACCGGGCGCGGTGGTTCCGTACCGACTTCTGATTTCATCAATCAGTTCGGCGATATGCGCCGCGCCGGTTTGCCAGTCCTCGTGAGAAATCAGCGAAATCTCACGCTGCATCTCCCAGTTCATCGGATTGCCATTCAGAAACGCTTGGTACCAGTCAAGCCAGAAGGCCCACGGTCCGGACCGAATAGAGCTATCTCTCCCGATTGCTTTCAGGGCTGCATCGATCGATTTTGGCTGGCCGGACCCGTGCCAGAGCGGTAACCGGAAGATATCTTCGGGTTCCAGACTCGCATTCTCCGCACGTTTTACATCCAGTCGAGCAGCCTCGAGTGCAACCGCTTTTGCGCCTTCGATCGCTCTTGCCGACGTCGCAATGGCATAAGTAGCCGGCCCCGACGCACGGTTGGAATCCGCCGCCTCCGCTGCCGAATAGGCAGCCGAAGCCGCCGCGTAGGAAGAAGATTCCGATTTCACAACGAACGGGTATGTGCCTACTGGCGTTCGCGCTACTTCGTCCAGTCTCATCTCATCCCAAACGGTGGCCACCATTGAGGTAATAATTGCACGTCCGGCCCTAAGTGGATGAAACTCTGCCGCCTTTGGATCTGATCTCAGAGTCTCTAGCATAACCACGGGATAGCTCCGAAGCGCCGCGCGTGCCGCCAAAGCCACGCAATCGCAGTCGGGCTTGCTCTCGAGCCAACGCTCCAAATCGCTCTGGTTGGTGATGTCGACCAAGTTTCAGCCTCCATAGCTTGAGATCAACTATAACAAACGGCTCCAAATTCGCACACTGGCCATCAAACGCCAACGCTGCCCGATGCAGCATGGCATTTGGAGGCAAGAAAGCAGCGGCCCTCATACGAGGATGATCTTTGCCAAGCCAGACGGGAAATTCCGCTTTTCGCTCTCAGTTCGGGCGCATGATGCCGACAGCACCTGATATTTCTACAGCGGCGAACAACAGCTGGGTCGGCAAAGCGCCGGTTCGTAGCCAACCCAGCATTGTCGTCTTTCGGCTCGCTGCCGCCTAATGCTGGCGCGGCGGTGCCGTCGCCGTAAGTCCACTGAAACTGGCCATCCGCGATCATTTCTAAGGCCGCTACCTTTTTGAGGTTACGCGGACTAGATGACCTTGGGCCTCTTTGAAACGACGTGCGTGCGAGAGGGGGCGAAGTTGTGGTGAGAGCCCAAAGCGACAAGTGCGGCTGAGCGGTCACATCTGACTGGTCCAAACTGATTGTTAGTGCATCGTCGGCCTGTGATCCATCGGGATGATGGTTTCAGGTGCTGGCGGGCGGTCGACCAGCAAGGCGTTGTACTAGACGAAATCCTGCAATCGAAACGGGACAAACGGGCGGCAAAACGACTGTTGCGCCGCCTGATAAAGCGACTTGGTTTCATTCCCAAGCGGATCATCACGGACATACTGCGCTCGTATGGTGCCGCCAAAGGTGAGGTCACGCCGGGGTTGGATCATTGGTCGCACAAGGGCCTTACCAATCGAGCTGAAAACAGTCGTCTCCCTTTCCGAAAGCGAGAACGGATAATGCAGGGCCATCGATCTCCGGGAGGTCTGCAGCGGTTTGTGGCCACCCACTCAGCCACCCGCAATTGTTTCAGCGTCCCCGCTCGCCGCCGCTCCGTCTTAACAATTCGATACCACCGTCTCGAGGCATTTGACGCCTGGAAGGCCGCCACCCAAGCAGCTTGAAGCCCGAGCATCAGCATTCCCTGGTCGACCGGAAGTTAACGTGACAACACCGATCGCCGTACTCATCCAGCATCCTCTCGAATGCCGAAGCATCTGTCGCCGAGAACGCAAAATGCTTCAGCTTGAGGCGGCTTCTGACCCGGTACGCTCTGGTCCGGTGTCATCAACAAGATGAACGATTGGTGCATCCCCAGCGCAGAGCCACGCTCCGCCAAAGGAAAAGTCTGGCCGAGGCCCGGAACGCAGCCCAAGGACGGTTTCGTACCAGGCGACCATCTCCTCCAGGTTAGATGTCACGACGTTCACGTGATCCAGCCGCCGAATGGGCATCTCAAAAGCCCTCCAGCACGATTTTGCCCTTTGACTTACCGCTCTCCAGCAGTGCGTGAGCCTTGATCAGATTGGCGGCGTTGATAGTGCCAAAGCTCTCCGCAACGGTGGATTTGATCCTGCTTGCATCGATCAACGCAGCGACCTCGTTCAGGATGTCGCCCTGTCGCTGCATGTCTGCAGTCTCGAACATCGGACGAGTAAACATGAACTCCCAATGGACCGATATGGCCTTGGACTTGTAGGGCATGATGTCGAATGTCTCTGGGTCGTCGATCAGCCCGTATCGGCCCTGAGGCGTCATGATCCCGGCGACTTCTGCGGAATAAAGATTCGAGTGGGTCGTCGAGTAGACAAAATCTATGCTCCCAACGCCGAGGGCCTCGATCCGCCGGCAAAGCGGTTCGGCGTGGCTGACGACATGATGCGCCCCGAGTTCTTCGACCCATGCTTTCGTTTCTGGCCGGGAGGCCGTCGCAATGATCGTCATGTCGGACAGAGCACGGGCCAATTGAATGGTAATGGACCCTACGCCACCTCCGCCGCCGATCACCAAGAGGGTTTTCTTACCACCGGGCACGGGGCTATTGATACGCAGCCGATCAAACAGCATTTCATAGGCGGTGAGCGTTGTGAGTGGCATCGCTGCCGCCGAAGAAGTTGAGATCGAGCTTGGCGCTTTGCCAACGATCCGTTCATCCACCAGATGAAACTCAGAATTTGTGCCAGGCCGGTGCACTGCACCTGCGTAGTAAACCCTGTCGCCGATCGAGAAATTGGTGGCGGCTTCACCCACGCCAACAACTTTACCAGCGGCATCCCATCCCAGGATATCAGGTGTCTCACCTTTTGGAGCACGCCGCTGCCGGATTTTGGTATCCACTGGGTTGACCGAAATCGCTTCCACCTTCACCAACAGATCGTGGCCAGTCGCGGTTGGCGTATCAGCCTCAAAGTCGATCAACGCATCGGGTCGATCAATCGGGCCAGTCTCAGTATATCCAACAGCTTTCATAGCGTGCCTCTTTGGCTCATTGATCAGCCGATGATGCTCATCTCGCTCAATTTAAACTCTTCGACAGCCCCATCGGTTGCTTCCATGTAGGCGGCCAAGTGGGGGGCACCCATGTGAGTTTGCCACAACTCGCGGCTTTCCCAGTTTTCGTAGAACAGGAAGTGCGCAGGGTTTTCGTTGTCCTGGTGCAGATCGTAGTTGATGCAGCCTTCCTCAGACCGAGTGATGTCGATGAGCTTGAGAAGCTCAGCCTTCACAAGGTCGATCTTGTCGGGGTTGGCTTTGATGTTGGCGACTATGGTCAGTTTAGCCATTGGAATCATCCTTTAATTGATCTCTGTTTTGGGAATTTACGAAGCCGCTCATTCGGGATAAACAAGTATTATCCGAAAATATAATCCGGAAAATACGGCTAATGCTTCTCGATAATCTTCGCGTGTTCATGATCATTGCTGAGAAAGGCAGCCTCGTTGCAGCAGCCCGTGAAACTGGCATGTCCACAACCACCGTCTCGGAACGCTTGGCGGCGCTGGAAGCACACTATGGCGTGGTGTTGTTTAACCGCACGACTCGTTCCATCAGTTTGACCGAGGAAGGTCGGACACTTGTGGACGGAGCCAAATCCGTTCTGAGTGAAGTTGCTGACCTCGACACACGCATTCGTCACGGGGCCGAAACACTCTCCGGGCTGATCCGCATCTCAGCACCCATTGATCTGGGGCGTTCGATCATATCGCAAGCCATATCGACATTCATGGAAGAGAACCCAGCAGTCACAATCGAATTGTCTTTGTCGGACGGATATGTCGATCTGGTCGGTCAGGGATTTGATATGGCAGTGCGCTTCGGCAATGTGGTCGACTCCACTCTGAGGGCGCGAAGCCTCGGGACCTTTCAGCGTCTCGTTTGTGCTGCGCCAGCGTATCTTGAAAAGCACGGCACCCCACGATCACCTAACGAACTTACAGATCACAATTGCCTTGTGATGCGCTTTGGAGAAACATTGGACAACGTATGGGAGTTTGGCAAAGGGCCAAAGCGACACCGCGTAACGGTTCGTGGAAGTCGGGTCGTGAATGACGGCTGGCTTATCCGGTCCTGGGCTCTGTCAGGAAACGGTATCGTCCTGAAGTCAGAGTTTGACGTGGCGGAGGACATTCGCTCTGGAGCTTTGGTGTCATTGCTCACTGAGTACTTGCCACCCCCGAACCCATTACAGGTGATGTTCCCGCCAGGCAGAGCACAACCCCGACGCGTTACGGCATTTGCCGAGCATCTTCGCATCATTGTTCCTGACTCGAGATATGGAAATAGACCATTCAGACACATCGATTTGTGAAAGTCATGGGTGTCACTCGACCCATTCCCGCCCCTTAGATCACTTGTAGATGCACCGGTCGCTGAGCTTTATTAATTGCAAAGTAATGTGCGAAATAGGGTGATTCAAAAGAGTGATTGCGATCTTTCCTCCCAGAAGGTCAGTTAGCCATCCGCCAAAATGGCGTGGGATACTGAGATATTGGCCCAAGGTGGGAAAGAGAAGCCGGTTACACTTGACGGAGCCCTTGCACGGGTCGTGGAGCATATGATCTGCAGTGGTCAGTTCAAGCTAGGACGGCACTGATGGCTTCCATCCCCAAAACCTATCAGATGAGTGGCCAGGGGATGTCCATTCCATCAGAACCCAAAACCATCCGTGTAACACTGCCTCGCTGACTCTCATTGGGGGATCTGCGGCACGGCATGTGCAGAGAAGCCACATTTCTCAAATTCTCCGGCCATCGCAATTGTGCAGTTGCAGCAATGAGGATAGAAGATAGCGCTAACAATCCAATGTCTGATTGAAGCCTTTTTTAGGATAACACCATGACAATGCTCACTGTCGACGAAGAAAGAATCCGCGAAACCGCCTATCAGTTTTGGCTTGACGAAGGTCAGCCAGAGGGACGTGATCGGGAGCACTGGCTCAAAGCCGTTGATGCGTTGATGCCGACGCCGAAAGAGGCCGGGTCGACCCGCAAAGCGCCCACGAAAACGCGCGCAGCAAAAAGCAAAGCTCCATCAAAGACAGGAGCGGCGCCCAAGGCAAAAACAAAGACTGCTCCCAAGAAGCCGCGTGCTCCCAAAGCGGCAAAAACCGCAAAGGTTTGAATCTAATCCGATCTGCGGTCGCGATGGGCAACCTAACCTAACTCCCAAATGCCAAGGCGCGGCAAGTGAGAAACAGGCGGCAAACCGACTGTTGCGCCGCCTGATAAAGCGTCTTGGTTTCATTCCCAAGCGGATCATCACGGACAAACTGCACTCCTCGACCGCCTCACACATCACTGCGAAATTGTAGAAGCCGGCAACGAAAGCTGGCGCGTCAAAATCCGGGCATAACGCGAAGCCGCAACCATACAGGCTCGCCGCAGCTGCGTTACATGAGGACTACGCAGCGCCGGGCCTGCGCCGCTCCAGAGGGGCCAATCTTGGACACCGACGGGGCGTCAGCATTCAAAGTCGATTGACAAAACACCAGTTGGATCAAATCCCGCCAAGGCGCAACATCCCGACCAAAGTTTGCGACAGATCCTGCACTCATCCTGAGTGGTAATGCCATGCGATCACACAAGACGGGTCGGATTGATTGATACGACTTGTTTACTGCCGCTCACGAGTTCCAATTCCTGCCTACTTAGCTTAATGCTTATGCATCTCAGGCAACTCCGACATGTCATAGACTTTGATGTTTGAGCCTGCGGCTATACAGACGGTCTCCCAGATGTAACAGTTGGATGACGCTACATAACCGTATTGCGAGGACCAAATGAGTTTCTTCAATTCCATTTTTGACCTGGTCAATAATCTGACCTGGGGTTGGGCACTGGTTCCCATTCTCGTAATCTTTGGTGTGTTTTTTACCACCGCAAGTGGCTTTGTGCAGTTGCGGTTCTTCCGTCGGATGTTTGGTGTCCTCAAAGGCGACGAGCATTCTGACCCGACGAAGATTAGCGCCCGAGAGGCCCTTTTTGTTTCTGTCGGCGGGCGTGTAGGTGGCGGTAACATCGCCGGCGTGGCGGTTGCTATTACGGCAGGTGGTCCAGGTGCCGTCTTTTGGATGTGGATGATTGCGCTGGTTGGCATGTGTACGGCACTAATCGAAGCAACTCTCGCACAAGCTTTCAAAAGGACCACACCAAGCGGAGACTACCGCGGCGGTCCTGCACGCACCATTATCCACGGTCTTGGCGAGAGTTACCGCTGGCTCGCCGTGATCTACGCAGTCTGTCTGATTGCTTCATTTGCAATTGGATTCAATGCTTTCCAAGGCAACACGGTGGCCGGTGCGGCCCTCGACAGCCTGAACGTACCGCGCGTCTATACGGGTGCCTTCTTATCGATCATCACCGCGTTCATCATCTTTGGCGGCATTCACCGGATCGCTAAGGCCGCTGATGTAGTGATTCCTGTCATGGCATTCGGATACATCGGCATGGCCCTGCTGATTATCGTGATCAACATCACCAGCATTCCAGCTGTGCTTTGGGACATAGTCGCCAATGCGCTCGGTTTCCGCGAAGCGGTGGCTGGCGGAATGGGCGCCGCAATTGCCCAAGGTCTCCGTCGAGGTCTCTTCTCGAACGAAGCTGGCCTTGGATCAGCCCCGAACGTGGCAGCAACCGCCTATGTTAAGCATCCTGTCAGTCAAGGCATCACACAGTCATTCTCGGTGTTTATCGACACCATCATCATTTGCTCTTGTACAGCATTCGTGATCCTTTTGGCGGATGTCTACCAACCCGGAGCGGAGGGCGTGGATGGCGTCGCACTAACACAGCAGTCCATGGTGAGCCACGTTGGAGGATGGGCACAGTACTTTCTGACTTTTGCTATCCTGCTATTTGCCTTTTCATCCATCATGTACAATTACTACTTGGGTGAAAACGCGATGACGTTCCTTTCAGAGAATCCCATGGCCATTTTGGTGCTCAGGATTGCAATCATCGGTATCGTGTTTCTTGGTGCGGTTGCGCCGGGAGCAACGGCTGTTTTCTCCTTCTCCGACCCAATGATGGGTATTCTCGCTGTAGTAAACCTCCTTGCTCTGATGATGCTGTTCCCGGTAGCTTTGCGGCTTATCAGTGACTTTCAGGATCAAGTGGCGAGCGGCGTCGCCAAACCTGTTTTCGATCCCGCTAATTTCGAGGATCTGGACACTGATCCGACAGCATGGCCAGACGCGCCATCAGCGACCGAAGATCGAGCTGTCAATTAAGGGAATACACCCGAAAATGTTCCCACACAGGTTGAACAAACAACATGATGCTGCGCCTTGTGCAGTCCCAACGGTCGCTTTGAGGGAAAGACGCCTTAGGGCTATGCGCGGGTTTTGGGAAATCAACCAATGGCCCGAAAGTTGGCGGAGAGAGGAGCCGAAACAGCGTTAACCGAAGTAGAGGCGTTGCTCGCTGAAGGTGCTGAAGGAGGTCGACCAAGCCGCAGTCTTGATCCAGAAGAGCTACCGGATGCCTACCCGAATAACATCGGTATGATCCTGCATTTTCCGGGTAAGCTTGAACATAACTCAGAGGCTGATCTTCAACCTCCTACTTCACAACGCCATTCCATGCAACACGGCCCCCAATTTCAATTCTCTGCTCGGTAGAGAATTGTGCCCCTCTGATTGATGAGACGCACTTCGCCAGTGGAAGGATGGAAGTAAGCTTCTACACGCTTGCCATCTGGCATGTTCCCATAAACCTCCCAGCATCCGCCATCCTGCTTCATCCGGTTCACCGTCCAACCTTCCGCGGTGATCTTTTCGGTCAGTTGCTCTTCCGTAAGCCAATCCTCGGCTGCGACGTTTTCGCATTGATACATGCCAGTTGCTTGGGCCATTGTCGGCAATGCAATCGAAATCACCAATATCCACGTTTTCATTTATTGTCCTTTCCTCAGGCGGTGCGAGTGCGTTTGCGGTTGAGATTTTTCCAGATCCTGAATGCTTCGAGTCCCGCCAAAGGCACGAAGTGTACAAGAGCAGGTCCAAGGTTGTTGTGGACGAATATCCAATGCATCAGCGTTGCGACTGCCGCCACATAGACCCAGCGTTGAAGCGACTTCCAAGCCGGGCCCAATGTACGGACAGACCAGTCATTCGAAGTCATAGCAAGCGGCACAAAAACGAAGAATGCGAGCCAACCGGTCCAAATTCCCAGTGCCAGTGCTTCTCCGAGGGCCGCCTGCAAGCTGCCCATGTCAAACAGATAGAGAACAGTATGAAACGCCGCATAGGCAAAGGCCCCTACACCAAAATATCGGCGTCGCTTCATCATCCAATTCCAGAGCCCAGAGGCCGGAAAGAGCATGCGCATCGGAGTGAGCATCATTGTGATGATCAGGAACCGGGCGGAGAATTCACCCGTCGGATGTAATAGCATCTCAGTAACAGGCTCACCTTCACTCCCAGGTTTACAGGATACCAAGACAAGAACCATCGGAATCGACGGCAGCGCAATGAGACCCCACACAAGACAACGAGAGTTTAGTATCTGCCTAAGCACTGAGAGCCTCATGGTTTGAGCGAACGCATTCTTCGTTGAACGCGTCAGCGGCAACGTTCCGTCGAAAATTCGCGCGGCTATGGTTTTCTATGCAGAATGAAGAGACTGATGATCAACTCAGTTTGAAGAAGAACCCAAGCCTGTCACAAAACCATAAGATGCTTCGACCAAGTCGAAGACGACGTCCAATTCCGCCGTGTTCATTGGCGTAAAGATCATTACGAAACCGTCCCAGCCCGGTCGTTGGTCTGCCCAAGGATGGCTGACAGCCCAGCCTGTTTCAGTTGCCATCTCGGCGAGCGCTGGCGACAGCGACGCATGTAGGCTGCCGTCAGGATGTATGTGGGCAAACTCGCGACCGCCTACAATGACCTCCGGTCGTGCCAGCGCCTGATCTTCGCTGATCCAGAAACCCAAGGCTCCGGACAGGGATACAACCGTCGGCTTGATCTGAACGCCCGGCAAACCAGCAACTCTTTTCAGGAGCGCTTCTGAAATTCCCGGCACCGGCTCTACCCCGATCTGAATATGCGGCACACCATCCGTTGTCCTTGGAATGGGTGTCTCACGCATTGGCAGGGTTGTAAGGTCAGCAAGTGCGTGGGACGCCCCAAACGCGCATACAAGGGAAGCTATACAAAGCAGGCGATCTACCTTCATGTTTCAATCTCCCTTTGGCAGGCGTTAGCCATGATAAGCTTGGCTGACTGCGAAACTGTCTTCAAACCAATGCCACAAAACCACCTGACCGTCGCGAACCTTGGCGCGCATTGCGAACGTAAATTCGCCGATATCCTTGCCGGACTTCGTTGTTTTCCCGTTCATCTTACCGAAGACTGCAACCGTGTCGCCAGACGCGAAAGCATCGGTATTCTCCCACATCGTGGTTTCAAAGTTGGACGAGAATACACCGAGAAACTCAAAAATTGCCTCTTTGCCCTCGGCGCCACCCACCCAGGGTAGTGTGGTGTCGCCTTCATTGTGCCAGACCATGTCGTCAGCCATAAGATTGGTCATGCTTTCCATGTCGCCGCTACCCATAGCGCCCATAAACGCCATGACTGTCTCAAGACTTGCCTTCGTGTCTTCATTTCCATCAGCCGCCGTCACCTGAGTACCCAGGGCAGCCGCCAAAGCCGAAAGACCTAAGGCCTTCAGCGCAGTTCTTCGTTCCATTTTCGGTTTCCTTTCATAGCCTCCAACCCGGCATTTTTCAGAAGCCAAGCTGTCTGGATTGTCGGACTAGCGACCGGCGAGTTGTTGCAGCGCACCCGCCCAGTCTTCGACGTGGTAAGAGCGGACGATCTTGCCGTCGTCCAGTTCGTGGATATCGATGGTCATGATGTCGAAGCTCCGGCCCTCACCGTCGACACCGAACATCGGTCCAACGGGTGTTCCGATGGCTCGGCTGCGGACGGTGACGAAATCACCGGCCTAGTACATGGCTTGCACCGACCATTCGAGGTCCGGAATGAGCTTTCCGAAACCACCAATCTGGCCAAGAAAAGCGTCGCTCGATTTGCTCGAGCCCGAATAGTCGCCGATGCTTTCCCAATCGTCAGAGATTGAAGCTTCAAAGGCCGCCACGTGATCTTGCGACGCTGGGTTGCTCAACAGGTCGTAGAAGTTTTGCACGGTCGCGGTGTCGTCCGCCCATGTTCCGCCTGCAACTGAAACAAACGCAAATGAAAGCGCCAGGTTTTTGATCGTCATGTGATGCTCCAGATCAATGATGAGGGGTGGGTTCACTCATGGCACTCGGCGATGTTTCCGCCGGGTGGTTCCATTCCAATTCCGGGTGTTCGAGGAAGGCGAAACGTTCGAGATGGCTGGTTACGACCTGAACCACCCGATCCAGATCCGCCTGAGATGTCGCACTGATCACCAAGCGCAGACCCGATACGTCCTGTTTGAGATCACACCGACCAAATGGGAATGTCACCCAACCGGTATCCGCGTCGCACCATGCTTCGACCTTGCGACCGAAGTGGTGACACAGCGCTGACAGATATCGCCCGCCTCGTTGGGTTGAAAATGTTGAGTGCAGTTGCATCGGTTGGCTCCGTAAGGCTTGCACCCAAAGTATTTCCGCTGCATTGTTTTGAGAATTGACTGGTTGCCGATAAAATAATTCCGAAAAACAGAACAGTGATTGATCATCTCAGACATATGGCGATTTTCGCGCGCGTGGTCGACGAAGGATCGTTTCGTGGCGCCGCGAAGAGCATTGGCCTGGCACCGTCACGGATCAGCGAAACGGTGACAGACCTAGAGAACTTTCTCGGCGTCACCTTGCTCTATCGGACAACCCGAAAGATCGCACTGACCAATGAAGGGCGCGTGTTCTATGGCCGTGCGGTGGAAATGATCCGCAGTGCTGAAACCGGGTTGAACGAGTTGAACACGTTGTCAGTGGAACCTGTCGGAGCGCTACGGGTTTCCGTGCCTGCTTTTATGTCGTCGTCAGCACTTTTGACGGCAATGGGTAAGTTCGCAAGAACGCATCCGCATGTAGCGTTGACGCTGTCATTTACCGATCGCCCCGTAGATCTCATCGATGACGGATTTGACCTGAATATCCGAGTAGGATGGCTCGACGACAGCTCGATGATGTCTCGAAAACTTGGTGAAATCGGGCGCGCACTTGTCTCTGGCGCCGGATACGCAGCGTCTCGGCCAAAACCAAAGCACCCCGATGAGTTGGAGGACTGGGACTGGATCAGCTATGCCCAGCGATCTGATACCATTGAGTTTGTTTCGTCGAACGAAAAGATCGCGAGGGTGGCTGGCAAATCCCAGATTCAGGTCGATAACGTAGATGCATTGCACCACCTTACACAGCAGAACCTTGGTATTACCGTGTTGCCTCACTATCTGGCGGAACGCGGCCTTAAATTGGGGAACTTCGTAGAGCTTCTGCCCGATTGGAAACTCCGACCACTCGGAATTTACGCGGTGTGGCCAGATCAATCGCGGCGCGAGAACCTGACTGTGCACTTTGTACGGTTTCTGGCGGCGACATATCAAAGTTGATCTGGTTGTAAGGCCGAGAGAGCCAAGGTTCGCAGATAAACAAGAGGATTAAGGCATTGGTGCAAACCTGTCTACAGTTTGACCTTGGATCGACCTTATCAATGTAGATTTCGCGGACTCGACAACTCGAGTGAATGGGTAGAGTATTGTATCAAAATGACTTTCTTGATCCGATGTTCAACTTCGGCGCTATCCAAAAAATTTGCGGCAGTAATTTATTGAAACCCTTTTTCAAGCCAATCCGACCATTGTTAATTGGTCAGAATCCCGCCCAGTCATTATACATCGTCCAACTTCGAGGCATTGATTGCCAGTTTGAGGAGTAGGTCCGAAAAAGCTTTGCGATCATCAGCACTGAGCGCTGCCAAGACTTTGTCTTGCCTTGTCTTGAGGTATTGCGCGGCCTCGTCTTGTAGGGCTCGTCCGGCGGGTGTGATCATGAGTAGGGCCTGCCGTCCGTCCGCAGCATCGGGTGAACGTTCTATGTACCCTTCCGCCACCATCCGGTGAACGGCCCGGGATACTGTATTACGAGGCCTGCGTGATATGTCTGCGATGTCTTGCGCCTTCATTTCATCGAAATGCGACAGACAGGCGAGTAGAACGAACTCAGCGCGAATGATTCCAAAGTCTCGCTTGATCGCATCGTAGGCAGGCCCGGCGATTGATCCGGCCAAATAAGTGATCCGGTAAGCTTCAGGGAAGCCAATCGTCTCAAAAAGCGAGATAAAATCCTCGTCTGGTTTGCTCCGCTTTTCTTGCATCTCGCGTTCGTTCCCTTTCTCGACATCTCCGGGCTTGCCAGAATTGTTGGTTCGGTGCAAGTTGTTCCAATTGGAACAAAATAGAATAATTTGGAATCTGACCCGGCGGGAGCGACAACATGTCTGATGCACCTAGTCGGCTGACCATTCCCGACCTCGCGGCCAAGAAAGCTGCAGGTGAACGCCTGGTTATGGTGGCCGTTGGTGAGGTGCTGACTGCCACTTGGGCGGAGCGCGCCGGTGTGGACATTGTAGGAGTTGGCGACAGTCTGGGTATGACACTTCACGGGCATGAAAATACTCTCGCGATAACGGTCGACCAGATGATAATGCATACGCAAGCCGTACGTCGGGGCGCGCCGAACACCATGAATATAGTGTCGATGTCTTACGGGTCTTACGCGACGCCAGACGTTGCAGTGAAAAACGCCGTTCGGATGATGAAAGAAAGCGGGGCCGATGCACTCAAGCTGCAAATGGGTCGTGAAGGAGCGCATATCATAAGCGCTGTCGCGGAAGCGGGCGTCCCGGTGATGAGCCATGTAGGACTTTTGCCGCACAAAGTACATTTGTTTGGCGGTTTCAAAATGCAGGGGCGGACGGCAGAGGCCGCGATGGAGATTCTAGAAGACGCACGCGCTATTGAAGCGGCAGGAGCCATTGGTCTTGAGATTGAGGCAATGCCCTATGAAGTCGGGAAGGCCGTAGACGAAGCGGTGTCAATCTTCACGTTTTCAATCGGAGCAGGATCGGCTGGCACCTGTCAGTTATTGAATGGCTACGATCTGCTTGGCGCGTTTGACACATTCAAACCAAAATTCGCAAAACGGTATGCAAACCTGGCTGAGATCGCCACTGCGGCCTTCGCTGATTACGCCGAAGACGTTCGGTCCGGAAATTTTCCTGACGCCGATCACAGTTACCAGATGAAACCCGAAGAAATCGAGCGCTTTGCAGCGCTACGCGCCATAGGAGGATGACATGGACGGAAACGAACCAATCACCCGGAACGGTCAGCGTATCCCCAATGGGATGCTTCAGGAAAACTATCCCCGTAACATGTGGTGGGTCGCTGCACATAGTCGCGAGGTGACGAGCAAACCGCTAGCGCGGTGGATTCTAGAGACACCGGTTGTTCTCTACAGGCTTGAAGACGGTAAGCCCGCCGCTCTGTATGACCGTTGCCCCCACCGGTGGGCCCCTTTGTCCGAAGGCCACGTCGATGGTGACAAGATCGTCTGCCCCTACCACGGCATGGAGTTTAATTCGGAGGGGCTTTGCACCAAAGCACCGACCCAGCATATGAAGCCCAAACGGGCTGAGATACCCTCGTTTGCTGTACGCGAAGCAGGTGCTTTCATATGGATATGGATGGGCGAGCAGGATAGCATCGACTGCGACCCGCCCGAGGTGGATTATCAGGTCGATCCGAATTGGTCGTTCCTTGACGGTTACTATGAAGTCGCGGCCAACTGGGTGCTGATACGCGAGAATGTGATGGATCTGACGCATATTGCGTTCCTGCACAAGAACACGTTCAAGCAGAATGACTGGGTTACCCCACCGGATCATTACATGGAAGGCGACACTGTCTGCTACGAGCAGGACTTTGACCTTGCCCCGCTCTCACCGCTTTTCTGTGCTGGTATGGGCTTGCCCGAGGACAAGCCAATCAAGCGCACGCAGAAGGGGCGGATGCCGTCGTTGGCTATCTCTTTTTCGGACTGGGTTGTGCATGATCCAACGCCAGAACCCGACGCACGCGCTGAATTCGTTATGCGGGGCTGCCATATTGTGATTCCCTCGGTCCGAGGAAAAACACATTACTTTTGGGGTGCGGCCTTTGATGTGCCGTCAATAACCGATGACGTGGCCGAAAAAACCAAGGCCAGCATCGTTGTCGCTTTCGACGAGGACAAACATCTGCTGGAAATCATGCAAAAGCAGATCAGCAAGGATCCGCGCGGGCTCGATTTTCTTGAAGTCACATTGGGCGCTGACGGCGCTGGCATCTTTGTCCGCCAGATTTTGAACAAGAAACTCAAGGCCGAAGGTCGACCTCTCTGACACGTCAAATGTTGTCTTAGGAGTAATGTAATCATGCTCAACACAGTAGCCACCAAAACAACATCGCAGATGCCGCTGACTGTGCGTGAGCAGCGCTCGGCTTTCTGGACCAGTAGCGATGCCCATAATCCCAACGGCTACATGGTTTATAATCACACGTTGATCCCCTCCACCTTTGGCGATGCGGAGCAACAGTACTACCACTTGAAATCGGCTGTGCAGCTTTGGGATGTAGGTTGCGAACGGCAGATTGAGCTGATCGGTGCGGACGCCGCGAAACTCATTCAGATGTCGACACCACGTGACATCAGCCAGATGACACATGATAGATGTTTCTATATTCCCACTGTCGATGGGAAAGGTCATATGACCAACGATCCAGTTCTGCTGCGTCTGGGCGAGGACCGGTTTTGGGTCTCAATTTCCAACAGCGATCTCTTGCTCTACTACAAGGGCATTGCTGCTGCATGGAATCTCAATGTAGAGGTTTTCGAGCCAGAGGTCTCGCCATTGGCAATTCAAGGTCCGAAGGCTGACGAATTGGCCGCGCGTGTTTGGGGTGGCAAAATCCGCGATCTTAGGTTCTTCCGCCACATGCGCGTGGACGTGAACGGCACGCAAATGATCCTCGCTCGATCAGGTTTTTCCACACAAGGTGGCTTTGAACTTTACTTCGAAGGCGCTGAGGGCGGTGATGTGGTCTGGAACCGGCTTATGGAAGCTGGGCGCGATCTGGACGTGCGGGCAGGTGCGCCGCACCAATCCGAGCGTATCGAGTCCGGAATGCTGTCTTTCCTGGCAGATATCACCTTCGATATGACGCCATTCGAGGCTGGTCTGGGAAGTCTGTGTGAAACAGAGCGCGACATTGGTTGCCTTGGATGGGCGGCCTTGCGCGAAAAGCGAGAGCCGGATCGTCAGCTGCGCCCCATCGAAATCGCCGGTGATCCGCTGCCGCCTCAGGGCGCGTTCTGGGATGTGATCGCTGATGGCCGTCCTGTCGGACGGATCTCGTCTTCATGCCGCGCATATAGTTTCGACTGCAACGCGGCAATCGGTTTGATTGACCGAAGTCATTGGAAACCGGGCACTGCTCTCGAGATACTTACATCCGATGGTTTGCGCGAAGCAACGGTCAAAGAGAAGTTTTGGGGGAGGTTTTGATGGCCGCACGTATTGCCCGTCCGCGTCGGAGTTTCATTTTTACGCCGGGTCTGCGCCCAGACATGTTCCCGAAGGCGCTGGCAAGCGGTGCTGATATCGTCTGTATCGAGTTGGAGGACGGGATAGCGCCGAAAGACAAAGCTGAAGCGCGAAAAAACGCACTGGCTTTGTTCGAAACCCCGCAAGCCGACGACGGTGTCGAGCGTGTTGTTCGGATCAATTCCATGCGCGAACGGTGCGGAATCGAGGATGTGAACGCGATCCTATCTACCAATACTCCGCCACCGGCCATTATGATGCCAAAAGTCAGGACCCCTGACGAGGTCGTTATTCTGGACCAGCTTTTGAGCGAAGCGGGCCACACAACACGGCTGCACGTCATCATCGAAACAAATGAAGGGCTAGAGGCGGTGTTTGAGATTGCCCGAAGTTCAGATCGGATCGATGCGATGTTTTTTGGGGGCGTTGATATGGCGGCCGAGCTAAGATGCCAAAACGACTTCCAGTCCTTGATTTATGCTCGATCTCGCCTGGTTCACGCTTCTGCAGCTGCCGGCCTCGACGTGATCGACGTTCCGTTTCTTGACCTAGACGATCCGGATGGAATGCGAAAGGAGGCTGAACTGGTGCGAGAACTGGGCTTTGCAGGAAAAGGATCCGTGCATCCCAAACAAATTGCGCAGCTGAATGAGGTCTTCACGCCGACGGATGCACAGATCTCCACTGCGCGCCGAGTTATCTCCGACTTTGAGAAAGCCGATACTGGCCTTGTCGTAATTGACGGCAAACTGATTGAGAAACCGGTACTGCGTGAAATGCGCCGCATAGTTGCAATAGCTGATCGTGTGGAAACGTAGTGTAAACATATTACTTCGGGGGGCTGGGTCAGTTGGAAACTATGGCCGGTGGCGTCGTAGCGATTGGCCTGTAGGCTGGACTACTGTCGCAATGGCTGCTCGAGGCGAGTCTAGATGCCGCGCTTATAGAAACCCGTGAGGTCTTGCGCCAGCAGTGGAAATCACACAAGTGGTTCAGTTTTTGGGAGCCTCGCCCGATGTTCCCCGAACTTTCAAAGTGGCAGCATACTCGAAATGACGAACAGGCAGTTCAGGAGTGCGTATCCGCTCTAGTAGGATTTCGGCCAACCGCGCGCCTAATTTTCTTGGGTTGATCGCCATGGTTGTCAAGCCTGGGGTGGTGACGTCAGCATCCTCGATATCATCAAAACCTACTACAGAAAAATCGTGCCCTGGTTTCAGACCAGTCTGTATCAAGCCGAAGCATGCCCCGAGCGCCACAACATCCCCGTTGCAAACAATACCTGTCACCTCCGGGTGTTGCTTGCGGAGGGCGGTAATAGCGTCAAAGCCAGCGCGCTTGTTTTCATCGCAGGGCCAAATAATCGGCTGCACCCCATCCATCTGCTTTAGCGCGTTGAGGTATCCGGTGATGCGTTCCTCCCTTACAGACGATTGTTCTGTACCGCCAAAATAGGCGATATGCTTGTGCCCCAAATCCATCAAATGCTGTGTGGCATCCGTCAGGGCCTCAGTGTTGAGAATTCCGACATGATCAAGAGATCGCGAGACTTTTCGCATAAACGTCACGGCGGGAACACTATGAGCCTTAAGCAGTTCCACTGAATCTTCACTTGTTTCGAGAGCCGGAACCCATATCAATCCTCCGCGCCCAAATCTAATGCATGCTTCCAAATGGTGGTCCTGACGCTGAAGACTGCCTTGCGCATCTAGTATTGACACCATGAAACCTTCGGCCTCAAGGAAGTCAACGGCACTACTGGCAACCTCAGAGTTGAACGGGTTAGCTAACTTATTGAGAATAAATCCTATTTCGCGATTCTCTCCAGATCGCATCGTTGCAGCTGCATGGTTTGGAACGTAGCGAAGTCGTTTGGCCGCGCTTAAGACTTTCTGACGTGTCTTTTCCGAAATCCGGCCGGTGTCGCGCATGACTTGACTTACAGTTGGAACAGAAACGCCCGCTTCTTCCGCAACGCTAGACAGGGTGGGTTTTTTGGCCATGGAAATCGTTTCTTGCTACAACGTTTGTCTAAACTTGCAAGCGGGACTTGGATTATCAAGTAAAATATATCGATTGACTTGAGATTACTGGCTTGACTCAAGATAAAACGATATATCATACTGCCCTCATTCGCCATAGGCTAATGCAAGTTCGTCGGCGAGGGAGGGAGGTTGTCTGATTTCGATCAACCTCAGGCATAACGGAGGAAAACATGTCTATTCATTCGAAACTGGCGGGTGCCGTATCCGGTGTTGCCATGCTTGTTGGCGCCGCTGCCGTACAAGCGGAGACGCTGTTCTGGTCGACGCAGGCCCGACCTGCCGAAGAAGCGCAGGCGATGCGGACCGAGGTTCTCGGCGGCTTTGATGGCGAGGTCGATTACCAGCCGAACGAAGATGGGCCGTGGCTGACACGTCTGCAAGCCGAACTGCAGGCTGGTTCGGGTAGCATTGATTTGCTGGGTTCATTGCATGGTAACTTCTCGGCGATGAACCCCGAAGATCTTATGGATCTCGGCGATCTGGGCGTCATGTCGGCCTCAGACACTTTTAATGATCTGGCCATGCTGGGAACTGACAGCCTTCACTACATGCCTTGGATGCAAGCGAGCTACATCATGGCCGCGAACACTGAGGCACTGCAGTACCTGCCTGAAGGCGCAGATATTAATGCTCTGACCTATGACCAGTTAATTGCTTGGGCAGCTAATGTTGAAGACGCGACCGGTCAGAAGAAATTCGGCTTTCCAGCAGGTCCCAAGGGACTGAAGCACCGATTCTTCCAAGGCTACCTCTATCCGTCCTACACAGATGGAGTTGTGCGTACCTTTGCGTCGCCTGAGGCCGTCACGGCGTGGGAGAAATTTAAAGAGCTGTGGAGCCACACAAATCCTGCATCGACAAACTTCTCTTTCATGCAGGAACAGCTTTTGAACGGCGATGCCTGGATCGTTTTCGATCACACTTCGCGCCTGGCGCAAGCCTTTAATGAGCGTCCTGACGACTTCGTTGCCTTCCCGGCACCTGCGGGTCCGACCGGTCGCGGTTTCATGCCTGTACTGGCAGGTGTTGCCATCCCGCGTACCGCGCCAGATGCGGAAAGTGCAAAAGCCTTGGTGGCTTATTTGATGCAACCTGAGACGCAGATCGCGACCCTAAAGGCAACGAACTTCTTCCCTGTTGTTGATGTCGAACTGCCAGACGACCTGCCGCCTTCGGTCAAGGCAGCAGGCGAAGCGGTTGCCACAATGAGCGGTTCGGCAGACGCCAATCCTGGACTATTGCCTGCAGGTCTCGGCAGCATGGGTGGTGATTTCAACCGTGTCTATGTGGACACGTTCGAGCGCATTGTTTTGGCGGGGCAACCTATCGAGCAGGTTCTGGAAGATCAAAAGAAGCGGCTTGAAAAGATCATGAATGAAACTGGCGCTCCCTGCTGGGCCCCAGATGCGCCTTCCGACGGTCCGTGTCCCGTCGAATAAATCCAAACAAATAACTGGGCCGTTTTGACGGCGGCCCATTTCCCAACATTTTCCCAATTCAAAGGAGCGGTCCGATGGAAGCGCGGCTATTGCCATACTTTCTGATCCTCCCGGTGACCCTATTTCTCTGTCTGTTTTTCCTCTACCCGTTTGTGCTGGTTGCACAGGAGGCGTTTGGAACGGAGAACGGTTTCTCACTGGATAACTTTCGCGAGGTTGTGAGCTACTGGAAGTTCCCCATCTCGATGAAGAATACATTCCTTCTGGCCGCAGCTGTAGTACCGATCCAGCTGGCACTGTCCCTTCTGATGGCCACGATGGTCACGAAGATGCAAAAGGGCCGCGATCTGGTTCTGTACATTTGGACCATTCCGCTTGGCATCTCTGACCTTGCTGCCGGTATCATCTGGCTGGCGATCTTCGAGCAGTCGGGTTTCCTGAACTCGATGATGGTGGGACTTGGTGTCACGGACCAACCTGTGAGCTTGCTCAGCTATCAAACGCCCTGGATGGTATTCCTAGCGATTATGCTAGCCGAGATTTGGCGTGCGACCGCGATCATGCTTGTGATTCTGGTGGCGGGTATCGGTCTGATCCCCAAAGAGTATTATGAGGCCGCCGATGTGTTTGGAGCCTCTCGTTGGAAGCAATTCACCCGGATCACCCTACCAATGTTGCGCCCATCGCTGCAAACAGCGTTGATCCTGCGAGTCATTCTGGCTTTTGAAGTCTTTGCTGTGGTGGCGGCGCTCGGTGGCACGCTCTTCCCGGTGTTAATGGGCGAAATCTACGCCTATCAGTTTGACCTGCAAAATGGTGGGGCAGCGGCAGCACTGGCGATCATCGTTTTGATTATCTCGATCGTCTTCACTCTGATCATCATGCGCGCTCTGCGCGTCCCAAAAGGAGCCACGATATGACGGCTGTTGCTGATGTTGTAGCCCCGGATGCCCGCAAGGCGGGCAGGGGGGTCTACCGGACCGGAGTGATCTTGCTGTGTGCCTGGGTGATTGTCCCGCTCTACCTTTTGTTCGTGAACACAATGTCTTCACCGGAAACGGTGAACAGCTTCCCAAAAAGCTTCATTCCGGAGTTCAATATGGGATCCCTGAACTTCTTCATGGGGTTCCAGGGGATTCTGATGGCTCTGTGGAACTCGGTTGTGGTTGCTGTGCTGACAATGGTGATGTCAATCACCATCGGAGCGCCGGCAGGTTACGCTCTCTCTCGGTTTGAATTTCGCGGGAAAGAGCTGTTCCGGCTGCTGATCTTGCTGACGCGGGCTTTCCCGCTTCCGCTTTTGGCGCTTCCGCTTGCGGTTCTCTTCATACGCACAGGGTTGGATGACACGGCCTTTGGCCTGTCTCTTGTGCACACGACCCTGGCGATTCCGTTCGCGGTGCTTATCACCTTCTCGCTCTTCTCGGGCATTCCGTTGGAGCTGGAGGAAGCTGCCTGGACTTTGGGATGCACGCGCCTGACCGCATTTACCAAGGTGATCCTACCTCTGGTGTTGCCAGGTATCACGGCCTCAGCCATCTTCGCCTTCGTGATTTCGTGGAACGAAGTATTCGCGGCTGCCGTGCTGACCATCGAGAACCGAACGCTTCCCGCGTTCCTATTGCAGACATTGGGCGAAGCTCCGTTGCACCTTAAATTCGCGGGCGGCTTTATCCTCGTGGTGCCCGCACTGATCTTCATCTTCGCTGTGCGCAAATATCTCTTTGCCATGTGGGGCATCGCCAACCGCTGAGCGGTGGCTGAAAGGAAACTGTTATGGCTGAAATACAGATCAAGAACGTCGCCAAGAACTTTGGATCTTACCAGGCTCTTCACGACATCAACCTGACCATCGCAGACCAGGAGTTCATGGTGCTTCTTGGGGCCTCTGGCTGTGGTAAGTCTACGCTCTTGCGTATCATCGCTGGACTTGAGACGGCTACAACCGGTGAAGTCTGGATCGGAGGGCGACGCGTGGATCACCTGTCGCCCAAGGATCGCGGCATTTCGATGGTGTTCCAGAACTATGCGGTCTTCCCGCACCTGACAGTCTTTGAGAACATCGGCTTTGGTCTTCGCATGCAAAAATTGCCCGACGACGAAGTCAAGCGTCGAGTCGAGCGCACCGCAGGGCTGATGCATATCGAACAGCTTCTCAAACGCTATTCAGGCGAGTTGTCCGGTGGTCAACGCCAGCGGGTCGCCGTTGCCCGTGCATTGGCAATGGAACCCGATGTGATCCTGATGGACGAACCGCTGTCGAACCTTGATGCGTTGTTGCGGATGGAGATGCGGGCCGAACTGAAGGGCGTCTTAGCCGAAAGCAAGACCACCGCCATCTATGTGACACACGATCAGGTCGAAGCTATGTCCATGGCCGACCGGATCAGCGTTATGCATCAGGGCAAAATAGTGCAGGCAGCGTCGCCCATAGAGGTTTACAGGGATCCAGCGGCCGAGTTTGTGGCCAGTTTCATCGGCAACCCGCCGATGAATTTCCTCCCCGCTAAAGCTGCGGGCTCCGGTCGCTGGACAGTTGCGGGGCAGAACTTTGACGGGCCGGCAAGTGGCAAAGATTTGAAATGGGCCATTCGCCCGGAAGATCTGGGCATCGCCGATGCGGGCTTTGGGGCGCGCGCAAAGGTTGTTGAGCCCTTGGGCGCACATTTGCTCGTGACTTGTGACGTGGATGGCCATCAGTTCCGCGCCGTGCTGGACAGTGAGCTAAACGTGAAACCTGGCGACGTACTTACGCTGGCACCGCAAGAGGGCCGGGGGCGGTGGTTTGACCCGGAAACCACCTTGGCTGTCGCCTAAAGGAGAAACAGGATGAGCCAAGCGCTGATTGATCGGGCCCGCAACGTCATGGAAGGAAATGACCGGGGCAGCTATACAGTGCCGACCCACGGCCTATATCCCTTCCAATGGAACTGGGACAGCGCTTTGTCTGCGCTTGGCTTTTCGCATTTCGATTTGGACCGGGCTTGGGTCGAAGTCGAGACTCTCATGACGCATCAGTGGGACGACGGTATGGTGCCCCATATCGTATTCCACGAACCTGATGACGGGTACTTCCCCGGTCCTGATGTCTGGCAAACCGGTCAGGTTGTGCCTACGACCGGTATCACCCAGCCTGCGGTTGCTGGCTTTGCTTTACGTAAGCTTTATGATCGTTCTGATGACAAAGCTGCTGCGCGTGTGCGTTTGGGCAAGCTCTTACCCAAAGTCCATGCGTGGCATCAGTGGTTTTATCGCAACCGTGACCCCGAAGGCACTGGGCTGGTGGCGATCCTGCACCCATGGGAGTCTGGTCGAGACAATTCTGTAGATTGGGACGAGGGGTTGGAGGCCGTGCCGACTGAGGGCGTGACCCCGTTTACCCGGCGCGATACGACACACGCCAATCCCGATCACCGCCCGACTGATGATCAGTATCAAAGGTATATCTGGTTGGTTGAACACTTCCGCGAATTGGGATGGGACAATGCGAAACTGCATGACGCCTCACCATTCCGACTGGTTGACCCGGGCTTTAACGCCATCCTGATAAGATCCTGCGACGATGTCGCTGAATTGGCCGAAATCTTGGGCGTTCCGTCGATGGCTTCCGAAGCCCGTAGTATGGCTACTAAGGGCCGTGCAGCGTTGGAGAACTTGTGGAATCCGCAGCTTGGGCAATATACGTGCTACAACCGCGCCGCGGGGAGATTGCAGAACACGCCAACGGTCGGTGGCCTACTTGCGGCGATTGCGCACGTGCCCAACGGACGCGCTGAAGCGCTCGCGCAAAGGATCAATTTGTTGGCCGAGCGATGCGGTTATCTGGTGCCCAGCCACGATCCGGCGGATGACGCCTTTGACAGCAAACGATATTGGCGTGGGCCGACATGGTTGGTTGTGAACTATATGATCGCTGAAGGCCTGACCAGATCGGGGCAGGGGGCGATGGCGCAGCGCATTTTGGCTGACAGCCTGCGCCTCATCGAGAAGAGTGGCTTTGCGGAATACTATGATCCAATCAGCGGAGAACCATGTGGCGGCGGAGATTTTACCTGGACGGCTGCAATGGTTATCGAAATCCTCAAGGTACAAAGAGTGTCGGCATGAAACGCTCACGCATCAACGAGGTTATGGCGCATGCAGATGAAGTAATCCGCTCCCACGGCTTCACGCTTCCGCCCTTTGCCTATTGGACACCTGAGGAGTTCAAGGCTCGTGAATGTGACGCCCGTCACGTAATCGACGCGCGTTGTGGCTGGGATATCACTGACTATGGTGACGGGGATTTTGACCGGGTGGGCTTATTCCTTTTTACCCTGCGCAACGGTCTACAGAGCGATTTAGCCAAAGGCGGTGGCATGTGCTACGCCGAGAAGCTGTTGATTTCACGGCAGGATCAGCTGTCGCCCATGCACACGCATGTTCTCAAGGCCGAAGATATCATCAACCGCGGCGGCGCAAGCCTGGTCGTTGAACTCTTCGGTTCGGACGACGCGGGCGGATTCGCGGACGACCGCGGCGGTGTGGTCTGGATGGATGGCATCCGCCACGACTTTGGCCCGGGTGAGAAACTACGCCTGGCGCCCGGTGAAAGCGTCACTTTGCGCCCCGGTGATTGGCACGCGTTCTGGGGCGAAGGTGGGGATGTTCTGATTGGTGAGGTCTCGACCGTCAACGACGATGAGACCGACAACATCTTTCGCGATCCGATTGGTCGTTTCGCAGAGGTTGAGGAAGATGTTGCTCCAACACATCTGTTGGTGAGCGACTATAGCAAATGGCTATTCTAACATTGCTGCTTCATGCTTTGCACGCAGAAGCGAAGTTATGTGCAACGTTCGCCGTTTGACTTTGTAGCGGCCAAATGGACCAGATTTTCACAGGGGCAGACGGGCGGCAGGGGAGAGCTCTACTACTTTTGGTATCCACGCTTTGGATTAAACCCTCCGACTTCCAGTTGGACCTGCTTCAGTGTGAAGGAACCGTCTTATGATCTTACCCTTAGGAAAATGGGCCGCAGCCGGGTCGAAGGCTCATTTTCCTGAGGGTAAGATCATGCCATACGACACCGGCAAGCACTGCGTCTTCTATCATCGGTATCACATCGTCTGGTCGACGAAATGTCGTTACAAGGTGTGGACCGGGGCATTGCGCATGCGGGTGCGCGACATCCTCCGTCAGGTCTGCCGCGAGAACGAGGTCGACATCCTGCGCGGGGTATTGTCATCCGATCATGTGCACATGTTCGTGTCGGTGCCGCCGAAGATCGCCATTTCCGATCTCGTGCCAGGATGAAGGGCTGTTCGTCCCACGAAGTGCAACGGGAGTTTCCCGCGATCCGCAGGCGCTATTGGGGCCGTCGGTTCTGGGGTAGGGGCTACTTCTCCACCACCAGCGGCGCAATCACCGAAGACATCGTCCTGCAATACCTCGAAAACCACATCGCTGATCCTACCGACGTCAGTCGGTTGTCGTTCAGTCCGCTGTTTGACGCAACACTTACCTGCCCATTGTTCTACTCATAATCTTCGCTTCACATGCGTCAGTACGAGGGCTCCTGCGGCGCTCACCGCGCCTGAATCTGTTCCAGCCATCGCAATTGCCAACGCCCTGTCTACGCCAGAGCTAGCGCCGAGTATCACGAGTGACCTGCCACGTCCAAGAGCTGGCAGTTGATCCTTACTTTCAATCTTGAGCGGCCGGAAATTTTGATCGAAAGCCGCTTAAATGCACTCATAGATTTCGAACCCAGATTTTTCGATCAGCATCTTCACCAAATGCGGCATTTATGGCCTCGACACAAACATGAAACCGTCGTGACAAGGTCACCGCTTCGACCGGAACAAAGCTAGTAAGGTCCCAAACCTGCCGACCTCAATCAAAGGAAATGATCTCGCAAGTATTGCGATTCCAGTACACTATCCCACCAAGTAGAACACGTTGGTCCCGATCGACGACTTCTAAAACTGGATTTGCGAAAAAGTCGGTCCGCTGTAGCGTTCCAACACCCACAGCGCGCTCGACAGTCTGCTCAATCGTGTTGCTCCTGAACTTGGTCTTAATGGAGCGCGTACGTGTGTCGACCAGGCCGGTGGAAAAGCCAACTTGGCGGGCGATGCTCTGCGGAGACAAGCCAGCCGATAGCATAGTCAAGGGTGTTGTCACGTTAACTTCCGGTCGACCAGGGAATGCTGCGGTAAGGGCCGAGGCCGCATCTCGCGAGTTTTGCCCAAAGTATAGGTGTAACATTGCAGGCCAGCTTCAGAGTTCTCAGGCGACATTCCAACACTTTCGTGATGCAAGGGCTTAAAAGCGACCGCTAACTGACTAACTTATGCGTGCAGGTTGGGCGGACCTAACGTCAGCGGAGTTTGGACACATGAGAATACTGGTTTCGATGCTTGCCATGGCCATATTGGCGACAGCTCCGGCGGCGTTTGCAAATAACGGCAAAGGAAAAGCCAAGAGTCACAAAAGCCAAGCGGTGCAACTGCCTGTGACGGTCAAGCCCGGCCGCGCGAACTGTCCACCTGGGCTTGCCAAAAAGGCCGTTCCATGTGTCCCACCCGGTCAGCTAAAGCGCTATGGGATCGGCGACTATATCTATAGCGACTACTCTGTTCTCAGCGATCCGCGCCGGTGGGGTTTGCGCCCGAATGGCTACTATGTGCAGGCAGGCGGTTATGTCTATGAGGTCAGTCGTGATACCAACAAGGTCTTGAACCTGATAGGCGCGGTTGCGGATATCCTGAACTGATACGTGGTCACGGCCGGGGTCGAGCAAATTGAGGCTTTGCTTGATTGGGTGGTGATTGATGGCCACACGTTCTTTCGTTTCTGGTGTCAAGCGATACCGCCAGAGCGCCAGCAAGAAGATTAACGGAATGTGAATGGTGCGTTCTGTGAACGTTCAAGCAGTTTCGGACATACTGATCCTCGTTGGGCCGGGTGAGCCACCAAACGCTCGACGTCATGGAAGGGGAAACGCATGAACAAGAGCGCCATTGAGGCTCCGTCGCTACATGCCGCAGAACTGCAACCCTCAAAGTCTGCGCTGCATAGCGGGCTCTCAAAAACCACAAATTCGAGCAGTGGTCGCTTCCCTCCTATCGAAAATTCTCTCTCGGAGATCATTAAAAACAAGCGACTTGATGAGGCGAAGAAGAACGTCTGAACCCCTTAGCAGCGTTCCTGGTTTCGCCCGCCCCCCCAACTCGGGTGATGCCAATAGCCAAGGCCCGCTCCAAATCGGAGCGGGCTATTTTTGTGTGGTTAGGCAGTGCAGCCCGCTAGCTATTCGGTCTGTTGGAACGAAGGATCGAACAAAAAGGCCGGGTCAGCCATGCCAGATTGAACTAGCTGCTCGGCTGACCCGGCCCCTTACGCCTCCGTGAGTGGCAGGGCGGAAGATATTGAGCGCTAGAGGCCCAAAATTGATTTTACTGTGGCTTCAACTTCGTCGGTCACCGGTTTGTTGGCCGCATTTTCGAGCGCCTCGCGTTCAGTGTCCGCCTGATCCTCTACCAATTCGGTCAGGTCCTCGACCTCAGCAGCTTTGTCCTCATATTCAACGGCAGCTTGTCGTTCTTCTTTCAGGTCTTTGGCGATGTCGACAGAGTCTTGCAGGTCGGATTTGGCAGTTTCAAGATCTGCTTCGATCTCGGGGTCAGAACCACCAGCATCGGCAAGGTCCTGTTCTAGTTCGGCCACCCTTTCCTTGTTCCGCTGGACGTCGTCCAAAGCGACGTCAAGATCGCTCTCGACTTCGCTAGAGGGTCGGTCAGGCGGCTCCAGACCGTCGAGATGGTCCTCTGCTTCTTGCAGGTCGTCGCGTAGTTCGTCCCCGGCAAGAACCGTGTCGCGGTAGGCCGCGATACGACCGACACGTGAATTAGGAGAGGCATTCCGCAGCGCCGTTTCGCTGGCATTGGCAGCGTTAAGCGCCCCCAGTTCCGAAGGATGCGCACCGAGAAGTTCGGCGATTGAGTCCCCGGGTGCCCTCGCCTCTGGCCGAATTGATCTTGTAACCGCAACGGTTTCCACGGCTTTGCGTGTTGTGCGGACGGTTTTCTGTCTGGCTTTCGCCGTCCTGGTGCGGTTCTTTTTACCGCCAAACAGTTCTTTCAGAGAAAACCCCTTCCTCTTTGAGGATTTCGTGCCAGACCCTTTTGGCTTGGAGCTTGCGCGGTCAGGCCTTGCAGAGGCTTTTTTGCCATCGTTTTTGGCAGCGCCTGAGCCGCCGCTTTTGCCTTTTCCGTCTTTGCCACCGGCGCTATTGCCCTTACCGCCTTTATCTCCGCTATTGCCTTTGCCTCCGCCCTTGTCACCTCCGTTGCCATTGCCACCGCCTTTACCGCCGCCATTCCCCTTGCCCTCTTTTGCATATGCAAAATCTGGGACGGTAACCGTTGCAACGATCGCAACTGACCCAAGCAGGGCAATTGCGATGGCGGAGGCTTTCAATGCTCTTGCTCCCGTAGTCTTCATGTCGGCCCTCACAGATCGCTTGCTAAGCTTGCGGCTCCAAACCCCTCCAATCTCGCTATGCGAGAACAGTTGGCAGGCGTTCGAGTCGGTGAACACCCCCATTTGAACGTATGATCCTTGAATTCAGCCGTAACTGTTTGTTCATCGACAGTTCATTTTGAAATCGGTAGTTTTAAGGGAGTTTTACGCGGTAATAAGTGTCAATGATGAGAGAGCTTCTAGCGATTGCATGTGTGGTTACTCTTCTCTTGACCGGAGAAGGGAACGCTGCCGCACGCGAGCTGGAGCAGTCCGAACTGCGTAAGGCGACCACCTCGGGTGGCGCTATCCGGTTGAAGAAAGTCATCAGAGGGGTTGAAAGGGTCTTTGGCGGTACCCCTGTTGATGCGCGGGCGTTCGAGGCAGACGAAGTTTATTATCGCATCCTGGTCAAGAAACCGAACGGCAAAATCATCAGCGTCATTGTCAATGCACAAACCGGGAAGGTCGTCTCCAACCGATCGCGCGTGGGCCGCCAGATTTCGGAAGCCGCTCGCTCAAGCCCCGGAAAATCGAACACTGCCAAATCCAACGGGAATGCCAGCAACAAAGGCACGAAAGGCAACAACGGAAATCGTGGTGGCAATGGCAACGGTAACTCCGGCGGGAACGGAGGAGGAAACTCTGGCGGCAATGGCGGAGGAAACTCTGGTGGTAATGGCGGAGGCAACGGTGGCGGAAACTCTGGCGGCAATGGCGGAGGCAACGGTGGCGGGAATGGTGGAGGAAACTCAGGGGGCAAAGGCGGAGGCAAAAAATGATAGATGGGCCCCACTAGAGCACCTATGATTTTGTGACATGAGAGTATTACTGGCAGAAGATGAGCCACATCTTTGCGGGCAGATCAAAAAGCTCCTGAACGCCGAAGGACGCGTCGTCGACATCGTCCATAACGGTGTTGATGCTTTGCACATGGGCTCAACCGAGCCATACGACATGATCATCCTCGATATCGGATTGCCGGAACGCGATGGTATTTCCGTCTTGCGTGAATGGCGCCGTGCAGGTGTAAAAACTCCGGTGCTCATCCTGACGGCTCGTGACGGTTGGAGCGAACGAGTGGACGGTTTGGACGCCGGCGCCGATGATTACATGACCAAACCGTTTCATATGCCCGAACTCGCCGCGCGTGTGCGGGCGATCCTGCGGCGCCAAAGCGGGCAGCTAAATCCAGTCATCGAGATGGGAGATGTCATCCTGGATACCCGCAATGGCCGGGTGACCGTAGATGGAATTCCTGTTGACCTGACCGCACAGGAAATCGCCGTGCTAACCTATCTGGCGCATAATGCCGGACGTATGATTTCGAGAACCGAGCTGTCCGAACATATTTACGAGTATGATGGGGACCGCGACTCGAACACGATTGCCGTCTTCATTACCCGCCTGCGCAAGAAACTGGGGTCTGACCTCATCACGACAGCTCGCGGTCGCGGATACATGATAGATTCAGCCTGATGTTATCCCTGCGTCAACGGGCATTGTTGGGAGGTATCGCTTCCGGTGCATTGTCCGTTGGCGTCGGTACGCTCGCGGTATTCTCGTATATTGATGCCAGAGTTTCAAACCGGTTCGACACCACGCTGCAGGATCGTCATACGCAGCTTGTCGTAGGGTTGAGTGTGACCACGGAAAACCCGGAAGCGCTGCGCGACCTGATGTTTGACCCTTCGTATGGCGCACCATATTCGGGACGGTATTGGCAAGTAACCAGCCGCGATGGAGAGGTCGTTACATCTCCGTCGCTTTTTGGCGAGACCATTGAAGAGCCGAGCGGTTCTCCAGATACACCGACATTCTGGAACACTCAGGGTCCTGAAAACGAATCTGTTCGCAGCGTCTATCAGAAGATTACCTATGAGGATGGAACAGTCTGGGGCATCAGCGTCGCCGAAAGCCAGACCCAACTGGTTGAGGAACGACGTGTCACACAACTGAGCTTGTTGCCTGTGTTTGCGTTGGTCGGGTTGATTGGTGTCGCTGGTTCATTGCTCCTGACCTCTATAATTCTGAGGCCACTTCGAAAATTGCGAACAGATGTGGCCCATCGCTGGGACGGGGATGAGGACCTCAAACCTTCACACTACCCAGAGGAAGTGTCTCCTCTCGTCCGAGACCTCAATCAGCTCCTGGGGCGCAATCGGGACATCGTGTCCGGCTCCAGGCGGCAAGCGGCCGATTTGGCCCATGCACTCAAGACCCCAACGGCCATTCTGAGAAATGAACTTTCAGTCCTGTCCGAATGTGGGGCTTCCATTGCGACTGCAGAAGAAGCGCTGGATCGGATTGACGCACAGCTTGCCCGGTCGCTCGCAAGAATGCGGGCGATGAACACCGCAGAACTAAGCCATTCACGAACCGACCTTTCAAACTCTATTGCTCGGCTGGCGCGGCTGTTTTCCAAAATGGCCGAACGGGAAGGCAAAACACTGGATGTCAGGTGTGACCCAGATCTTTGGGTTCGTATGGACACGCAGGACATCGAAGAGGTGTTAGGCAATTTGTTGGACAACGCGGTAAAATGGTGCCGCAACTCCGTTTTGCTAATCGCTAGACAAGAACAGGGCCATATTGAAATCCTCATCGAGGATGATGGACCGGGGATACCCGAAGACGCTCGACGCGAAGCCCTGCGATCCGGTGGGCGTTTGGACACCTCGGTTACCGGCAGTGGCCTGGGGCTGGCAATTGCGGTCGATTTGCTGACAGCCTACGGGGCAAAGTTCGACTTGGGCAGCTCAGCCGCACTGGGTGGGTTGAAATGCACTGTGACTATTCAGCGAGTCAACAAAGGCGTAAAAACATAGGCCATAGCGCTTCACTCTCTGATGGGGGTTCTTTCAGACTCCTGTTAGTAGTGGGCTCACAGCAAATAGCCGTTTGGGTCTGGTGTGACGCATTGCGTTGTGCCAATGCGGCTTGAGATTGCAAAAGATAAAGTCGAGGATCCCAATAGGCATTATTGAAGAACTCTTTCTGTAAGGGATTAACACGAGAACCCAAATGGCTAATCGGTTTGAATGAGTTAGCCATCATCCGCGTGGCTCTCTACTCTCTGCGCCTGCAACACTTTGTTTTTCAACATAATCAGCCGCGAGCACAAGCCGACGACTATAGTGCACGGTGATATGATGCTGCGCTGCCTCCGAGGTCTGCAGCGAGCCTAACCTAAGCCTGCGTTAGGCTGCAACAAAAGTCTGGTTTTGCAGCTAGACGCTCTGTCGGCAATTCATGCCCGGAGCTTGGTGATACGGTCGATGACCCGGCGTATTTCCGGCAGATGTCTGTCATCGTCGTGCGCAACCAGCCAAGCATCGTGCGACAATTCAGGGATAACCTCAGAGCGTCGTTCGAGTCTCGCATCCCTGTCGCCTATGAATGTGGGTAGGACGATCTGCCCCGCGCCTTCCAAAGCAAGATCGAGGGCCAGTCTTGGATAGCTGGCTTCCAGACTGGCATTCTGACCAGCGCGCGCCCTGGCCCAACGCGAGGATGGCGTATCGACACTGTGTATGATCCAGCTTTCGCGAGCTTCGCAGGTTGAAAATACTGCAAATTCATTGCGGGCCAGTTTGCGCCCTGCAAGCCCGTGCTCAGTCGGGCGGCTGTTACGTATCGCAATTGACGCTTCGCGCCTCTTAATGCTGAGGACAGCCTCGGAAGTCATGAAACGCAGCCTGACATCGGCGGGATCGCCGATGATGTCTTGCCACTGTCGCGCTAGCGCAAGCGATGTCCATGTTCCCGCCGATACCTTGATCAATGGCAGATTGCCTTCACTAGGCTTTGTTGTCGCCCGCGAGATGTCTGAGGCCACGCCTTCCAACTCATGCATCAACTCAATGCCCGCGTCTGTCAGATCATAGCCATGGCTTCGACGGACGAAGAGTTCACGACCCATCGCGCGCTCTAGCTCTCGCATCCGCCGGCCTAGGGTTGGGGCGCTGGATGTTACATCCTTGGCAGCAGCAGCAAGACCACCCGCTCGCGCAACAGCCAAGAAAGCCGCAAGGTCATCCCAGCGGATGTGGTCACGAGGTTTCGGATATTCGCTCATCAATGAAATGATGGCTTCAAATCGCGTTGTTTTGCAACTGAATGATGCTGGCTAGCCTTAGAGCGCATGACCAAATCCGTTCCCGTCGCATTTCTGCCTCTCCTATTTGTCGGAACCGTCTGCAATGCCATGGCGGTCTCGTTCATGGGCTTCTACATCGTCGAGAGCCTTCAACGGGCGCCTTGGAACATCAGCGTCTACACCGGTGCCTTCGCCTTGATTGTCATCCTCTCCAACCGCGCCTTCGCCAAGCAGATGGACAGAGGAGCCAACCCGTTTCCGATGATAGGCTTGGCTGCGTCTGGTTATTGCATGGCAGCATTTGCACTGTCCTTGTCGCCCGGCTTTCTGACGGTCGCGACCGCTGGTGTGACCGGCTTCGGCATCGGCTCCAGCGCGATGTCGACCATGTTCTCGCTTGGCGGTGACATTGCCGAGCGCAACGGCATGAAGCGCAGCACGTTTAACGCATATATGCGCGCGACCACATCAACATCATGGATGATTGGACCGGCGTTAAGCTTCACTTTAGCCGACCAATTCGGCCCGGAGGTCGTCTTTCAGGCTGCTTTCGCGATCAGCCTAATCTGGCTTGTTCTGTGGTGGCGAACGGCTCCGCGTGATGGGGCCAGTATACCGCCATCGGTCGTACAAGCAAAAATGAAGAAACGAGAACGAAATCCTGAGCTTTGGGCGGCTATTCTGTTTGTGTTTTGCCTTGCGCTTGCTCATTCTTTGACGTTTTCCGCTCTTCCGCTCTTTTTCGTTCAGGAAGTTAGCCTTCCTGGCTATGCTCCGGGTGTGGCATTCAGCATAAAGACGATTGCCGAGCTTTTCGCAATCTTCACCACACCATATCTGATCGTCCGTTTTGGACTGCGCACTGCGTTGATGGGCACGGCTCAACTCGCCATTGTCGCAATTCTGGTTCTCGCGACGGTTCGCTCCTTCCCACACATGTTGTTTGGTGCTGCAGCCGAAGGATTGTACTTCGGCCTGTTCTCAACGCTCGCGATCAGCTTTGTGCAATCTCTGTCACGGGACCGGCCAGCTCACGCAACAGCGATGTACTGGAATACTATGATGATTGCCCTTGTCGTCGCCGGGCCCGCTACGGGCCTAATTGCGCAGGTATCGGACTTCCAAACCGTCATATTCACAGGATCGGTGTTTGCTGTTGCGTCTGCTGCCATACTTGCATGGTCCTCGTATCAACACTCAGAAAACCAGAAGAGAGACCAAACATGCCAATCAGACAAATAAATGCGGGAGATGGACCTGAAGCCGTTGGTGCCTATGCGCAAGCACTTGAGGTAATGGGCACAACAAGGCGTCTGTATGTGAGTGGTCAGGCACCGATTGCGGCAGACGGCATTTTGCCAGATACCTTTGAGGAACAGGCAAAGACCGTGTGGACAAACATCCTGGCCCAACTACACGCCGCAGACATGTCCGCTATGAACATCGTGAAGGCGACAACTTTTTTGGTTGATCGCAAACACCGCGATGCAAACCGGGACGTTCGGATGGCAATGCTGGGCGGCCATACCTTCGCGCTTACAGTCGTACTGGCCGGAATGTTTGAAGACGGTTGGCTTTTGGAAATCGACGCCATTGCCGAGAAGTAACCCCTCGTCCCGTCTCTACAAGCGGACTTGGCACGAACGACCGCAATGTACCCCTGATCGTGAGTAGGAGCAGCTTCCGTTTTCGCGTATGAAGCGAATGACAGCAAAGCGGGTTGCGACTGCAGCATCCGGCAGTTGCGCCGAGAGTCCGCTTTGGGCCGTGGATAGCCTTCGGTGCATATGGTACAGGCGGAAGCCTGGCGCCATTGGAACCAGAGTAGGTGCGTCTATTAGTCAAGATTTTGTGCCGCCTGAGACGGCAATTCCGCATAAGATGCGTCATAGAAATAAGTCAGCCAAATTGACGACCCATCGAAGAGCATATCGGAAATCCCACGCGAGTGAGACCCGGCGCTCAGCGGAAGAATGTTTCCATCAGTTTCAACGCGCATGAGCCTCGCATTCGGGTACTTCTCGTGACCCCGATAACCTCCGACAACAACTGTGCCGTTTACGATTTCAACGGATTCCAAGTTACCGAAGCCGTCTGCAAGACTTACGGCGTTATCCCCGTTGCTGGAATGCGGAACCCAATACAAAGCGCTGTCCCAGGCGTCGTCGCTGCCCCAGGACACAGCATATATTCCTGTCTCTGCGATCGCAAAGCGGGCAAGCCCACTGACAGGCAGATCATTGAGGTAAGGCTGAATTTGTCCGGTCTGGGTTGCGACCGACAGGAATGCGCCCCGCCCAAAATCACTCACAAATAGAGTGTTCTCGTCGAGAGCTTCGATATCGTAGAGAAAAACACCATCTTCATCGAGAGCCTGCCGCCAGTTTACTGTGCCATCCAACGCAGTCGAGATGATCTCATTGCCATCTACAATGACAATCTGGTTACTAGAGCGCACCATCCCGGTCGGATTGCGCAGGCCTTGTCCGTCCGAGAGTTTGATTTCTTCGGTCGTGCCGTCGGGAGTGAGCTTGTATAGTCCGCCATTAGTGGCGTCCGAGCCGAACTCTTCATCTGGCCCACCCGGTCCAATCGATACGGCATAGACATCGTTCCCTATCGGCAAAACCGCTTCGGTAAAAGGTGGCAGCTTCTGTTCGGCGACAGCAGGGCAGGCTGCAGTGCAGGCAATGAGTAGCGAATGAGCTTTCATCTCAAATAAATCTCCTGTGTAGCTGCGCTTCGATGTTGCCACCCGTTTTGGCTGCGATGACTGCTCTGGGGCGGCCGTATCGAACCAAGCGGTCTGCATCATGAGCTTTGGGCGAAGGTCAGAAAGTGCGGGGCCAGTGCCGTGACGGCAGCGTCAATGGTTAGTGGGTCTTCGTAAAACTGAAGCTGGTTGGCACCGTCAATCCAGTGCAGCGTCTTCTGCTCTGATGCGATTTTTTCAAAAATGCGGCGGGGAATGTCCTGACCGCTTGCAGCTCGGTCGCCATGGATCATCAATACGGGCAGGCTCAGTTGAGGAGCTGTTTCGTCGATCCGCCAGCCCCAAATACTGGCTTCACTCATCGCGGTGATACGGTTTTCCCAACCCCCTTTGAAAGTCAGCCAAGGGGCCCTGTTGTCCCAGGGCAGGTACCAGTCCGCGATGGCGGTCGCCGTCAGAAGGGCATCCTCAGAGCCGACAATTGGAATGTAGCTTGCCTCCCCCGTTTCTTCGAAATCGGCGGCTGCTTTGGTCGCGCGCTCCATACGCGCTTCTATTGCGGCATCGCTGCCGAGGTACATTCTGGCGGTCTCAGCGGTCAGATAATGGCCCGCAACAACCCCGAGTGATGCCACGCGATCGTCTGTCACCGCTGTTTCAATCGCCCAGTTGACGCCCTGGCAAATCCCGAGAAGATGCAGCCGGTTTGCGTCGATACCTTCCTGAGCGGCGAGAAAACCGAGGGCCGCCTGGCAGTCTTCAACCTTGGCTTCGCCAGACTCGTAACGCCGGGGTGCGCCCGAGCTTTCTCCATGATAGCGCGGGTCGAATATCAGAACAGCCAACCCGCGCGATGCCAGGCGGGTTGCATATTGAACAGGTGACTGTTCCTTTACGAACGCAACAGGCCCGATGATCACGACTGCCGGGTGAGGTCCGTCCGAAGCAGGCGCCAGCAAATTTCCAACAAGAGTTTCCCCAGAGCTGTCAAAGGACACCGTTTGAACATCGTAGGAGCCAGGTGCCGATTGACCTGTGTCCCCGGACGACGCCGCGGTGGCGGACCCGGCAGCGAAAACTCCGCTCATGGAAGAAACAATCGCAATTGAATTGAACTTGCGACGTGTAATCATTGCTGGTGTCCTTTCGTACTGAGTTTGACGGTCTCCGCCCCCAAGAGATCATGGACAGAACGTCTGATCGGGCGCGCCGGGTTGGGCTTCGCTTGTCAGCTAGCTTGCGATCAGCATAATTTGGATGACGAAAAGAGCATGATGGACATGCACAACATGAATGATAGTCTAACTTCTCTGGATATGCGGACTTTGCGGTTCTTGCAGCTCTTGCTTCGCACAAGCAGCGTCACACGCACGGCAATGCATCTGGGGATCAGCCAGCCCGCCGCCAGTCGAATTCTCGCCCGAGTACGGGATCTGATAGGAGATCCAGTGCTGATCCGAACGCAGTCTGGATACAAGTTAACGGATCATGCTCTGGGCTTGAAGGAACCTGTCGATGCAGCACTGTCGGCGATAGCTGACGTCTTCAGGCCTTCCGCCTTCGATCCGGCACAGTCCAACCATTGCTATCGCATTGCCTCGACAGATTATGGCGTCGCAGCTGTCCTGGGACCGATGATGGACGACTTTGCCGTTACCGCACCAGCATTAAGGTTTGATGTCTCGCCACTGGTGCCGCAAAGCTTTAGCGAGCTGGAAAAGGGAGCGATTGATCTGTTGTTATACGCGGATTTGGATGCCAGAGACGATTTGCTTGTTCAGAAACTATTTGATGAAACCTACGAAGTCCTTTTCCGACAAGGCCATCCGCTTGAGGAACACGCAGCACCTAAGCGGGCCCTTACTCCGCAAGACGTGTCCCCTTACCGGTTAATCGAGTTCAGTTTTCCGGGCACCACGGGTCTGAAACCAGATACGATTATGCGGAAAGACGGAGACGGTTCGAATGCCGTATTCCAACAGCCCTACTTCACCACGCTGCCTTTCCTGGTCGGACAGACGGATGCGGTTGCAGCTGTCCCCAGGCGGCTGGCAAAGCAAGTTCAGAAATTGACCTCTCTTTGTTCAGCGCCGTTTCAGCCGCGTTGCGGCTTCCCTTATTATCTGATCCGCCACGAGCGCAGCCGCTTCAATCCGGCGATCAATTGGCTGAGGGAACAAGCACTGAAGATTACCAAATTTGACTGATCAGATATTCGAGTGGCGATGATGGTTTGAACGTGAGAATTTCAAAGTACAGAGAAGCCATCCTAATCACCAGCTGCTCTTAGGTCCTACTGAAACCACAATCCATAGACCGCAGGTTTGTTGGGCTGAGCTGCAACATCGATGGTTACTGTTACATCTCAGCCAAGAGTGGTGTTCCAGATCTTCGACTACGTTCCAGCTTGGCGATTACATCGAACGGCCGCAATGTGGGCTGCGACTGCAGCATCAGAACTAGGGGATGAATGTCTGTTGTGGGCCGGAAAACTACTTCCCGCGCCCTCGACATACGGAACTCGATCGCGTTTGCGGGTTCAGCAGTGCATCCGCCTTCTCTTCGTGCAGGACCAAAATTTCCCCAGCAATTCACCAGATGGTCCCAAAGCCCGAACTCGCACAGCGCCCTACACAGACCCTCATTGCCGGAATTCACCGGCCAACACCAGTTACTCGCAAGTGGCGGGGTGAAGGAGAGTGAGTATGCCTACCTTGTTTGGCCCAGGGGGAATTTTCGATCAGGGGTTTGATCTTGGTCCCTTTGTGACCGGAACCAATAGTACCGACTATTTCTTGTTGAATCATGATTACACAACGACCGTGAACCTGCTCGGCGGGAATGACAGGTTGTGGCTCTACGGCCATGGCGACTACGAAGTGGACCTGGGATCGGGTCACGATCATGTCTATGTCCGCGGCTTAGGAAATGTCGAAGTCGACGCCGGGTCGGGGCTGGACCGGGTCTATGTCGAGGAGATGGGAACCCATGATCTGGATGGCGGCGCGGGTGTCGACCGGCTGGACTTCTCGAAGGCGAACCATGGTATCAGCTTTTGGCAGAACCGCTTCTCGGACATAAACGAGGAAGAACCGATCTCTGTCTTCTCCAACTTTGAAAATGTCGTTGGCTCAAAATTCGCGGACAAGTTTGTATCAGTGTACGACGAGGACAATGTTTGGAGCCTGGGCGATGGCGATAACTATGCCGAGTTGGGCGGTGGGACCGACATTGTCTATGGTGGAGCCGGTTGGGACACCATAGTCACCGCGTGGGGGGAACGACCGGATCTATGCGGGTTCAGGCACCGACAGGGTTATTGTCAAAGAAAACCCATGGTATGTCGAAGCCGGAGACCTGCCAGACTTCTTTGACGGTGGGTCAAACGACGCGTCGCTCGGTTGGGTAGGGTATGACATACAATCTAAGCTGGGTGTGCATATCAATGCGGATACGGGGCGCGCTGTCAGCTTTCGTACGGTTGAGACCACGACTGACGCAGGAGATCAGCAAACTGAAACCACGATGTTCGTGGACAACTTTCAGAACTTCGAGCAGTTCATCGGATCTGAGCACAATGACAGCTTTCAAGGTAGTTCCGACGTGGAAGCGACTGAGTGGTTCGAGGGTGGCTATGGAGATGATGTCTTTTGCGCTTCCTTGGGGCAAGACAACTTTAGCGACGTACGCATCGGGTTCGACGGTGGCTTTGACACGGTGGACTACAGCAGGTTGGAAGGCTCGATCCGATTCAATGCGGACACCGATTTTGTATCGGTTCGTGACGCGAATGGGTCGGAGATCAGCGTGCACCGAATCCGCGACAGCATTGAGAAGGTGGCCGGGACGGATAGCCATGATATTCTAGCAGGGAACCGTTTTGACAACCATTTCGATGGCGGTCGAGGCTCGGATGTTCTTACTGGCAGGGGCGGTTCGGATGTCTTCATTTTCGATGGGAGCAAGGGCGACATTGGCTTTGACAGGGTCACTGACTTCGAAGCGTTCGAGGACGACCTGATGCTGAAAAACCTGCACCTCACCAACGGAAGGGAAGTTGCAGGGTTTGGGGATCTCGATTCCAATGGGGATGGGGCTCTGAACACAGATGATGCGAACATGTTTGGCTTTGCAGATAAGACAGTGCTCTTGTTTGCCGAGGGTTACGTCCAGCTGGACGACGTCCCGATCTTGCACGAGAGCGACCTCTTGTTCGCTTGACCGCTGGTCGCCGTAGCCTTCAGCAACGACGTGTCTTCAGTATGACACACTTGCTCGGACCGCCCGGCGAGTTCGCCGGGCGGTTTCTTTGGTCCTGATACTATGGTTGCGATACGGGTGAAGTCGATTTGCAAAGACCTGACTCTAGTTTCTGTTTCGCCAATAGACTTATTACGACCGGATAGTCGATCCCCCCAGAACATCACCAGATTCTCACCCAGCATGAGTTTCTTCTGTCTGTGACACTGACCCACAAGCGGCCCCCGCATTGCGGCCAACAACACCTGTTTTGATGGAGAAACACAGTGTCTAGTACCAAACCACTCATTGTTGCGATCCACGGCACCGCCAGTTCCGGCAGCATGTGGAAGCCGCTAAAACGGGCGTGCGCGGGCAGTTACGACCTTCAGGCCCTCGATGTGCCGGGCTATTGCGGCAATGCAGATCTACTCTTTGAGCCAAACGAAGATCTGGTTTCAAAAGTGGCCTCTCTGATCGACTTCCGCCGCTCAAACGTTCACCTTGTGGGTCATTCGTTTGGTGGCACCAGCGCGCACGCGATTGCCGACGGGTATGGGAATGATGGGAACGACCTCATCATCGCAGGCGGCGGTTTCGACTACATATAGGGGTCCGCGTGACCGCCATCCGTTTCAGAAAAAGGAAAAAGACGATGATGAGAAGGAGTTTTTTCTCAGCGCTATCTATTGCAGGGGCCACTTTTCTAGCGCCACAGATACTTGCCGCCGACGAGGCGATTGCCGGGAGCTATTCGGTTCAAGGACGCAATGTCGAAGGCCAGATCTATCAGGGGCTTGCAACGGTTCAGCAGGACGGGTCATTCGTGAATTTCGAATGGAGGACCGGTTCCCAGGTCGTCAGCGGTGCAGGATCCATCGATGGCAGGGTTGTTACAGTCGACTGGGGATCCGAGCACCCGGTTGTATATGTGGTAATGGCAGATGGCACGCTTCACGGAACATGGGCAGACGGCTTAGCCCTTGACAAACTGACACCGCAGTAGACGCCAGCGCGTTGTGCCCCCGAGACCAACCCCGATGGTCATAGGACCATCGGGATGTCTTCTCCGGCAATGAGATTGCTCCAAGATCAACGGTTGTTGCCAGCCCGGTAGCCGTCTGGTCGTTGAATTGCGGCTGTTCAGCAACTGTATGTTTCAGGCAGGTAGTTGGGCCCACTTTTGCCGCGACTTGCAGATCTCAATTGAGGACGCCTCATAACTTCTCAGGAAATTCTCATGTTTGTATCAAGTCTCATCCCGCTTCGCTCTGTAGTTCACTGCCATCACAGTTTGCCAATCTTGCGGCAGCAATCGTGAAGGGCAGGAGAAGAACAATGAAAACTCGGATCATCAATTGCACACGGTTGTCGACTGCAATCGTGGTGGCGTCATTCAGCTGTGTTCAAGCTCGCGACTTGCCAGAACCTCTGACTGACAGTGATTTCCTGTATGAGGGTAGCCCGGATGCGGAGGTCTTCGAATTGGGTCGGATGCTGTTTTTTGATCCGATCTTGTCTGGTAACCTGAACATCTCATGTGGCACCTGTCACTCGCCTGCACATGGAACCGGTGACGGCATTTCTTTGTCGATCGGTGAAGGCGGGCAGGGTTTCGCCAAGTCCCGCAGAACTGGTCCAGAAGGTGTCATTGGACGTGTTCCGCGCAATGCCCAGCCACTCTACAACGTTGGTGCAAAGTCATATACATCCTTTTTTCATGACGGACGGCTTGAGCCTGATCCATTGGGAACATTCCAAAGTGGTTTCTGGAGCCCGGCGCGCGAACATCTCCCTGAAGGCCTGGACAACTTGCTTGCGGCCCAAGCCATGTTTCCCGTTCTTTCGCCGGTTGAGATGGCCGGCCAAAAGGGAGAAAACCCGGTTGCCACTGCTGTGGCGGAAGGCCGACCGACAGACGCATGGTCACATCTGGCCAACAGGCTCGCCGAAATCCCCGAGTATCGCGCGATGTTCAAAGCAGCGTTTGGTCATGGGGAAGTAACATTCGTACAAGCCGCAAACGCACTAGCGGCATTCCAGAGCAAGGCGTTTCGTTCCCACGAGAGCCCATATTCTCAGGCGCTGAAGGACAATGACCCAACTCTGCTAAGTGACGCAGCGCGGGAAGGCATGAAGCTCTTCTTTGGCGAGGCAGGATGCTCTGCCTGCCATTCAGGACCATTGTTGACCGACCACAAATTCCACGCCGTCGCGATGCCCCAGGTCGGCCCAGGAAAAGGTCACGGCAGTGATACGGGATATTGGCGCGCTTCCGGCTTTATGGACCGTGTCGAGGATGAGGGACGTTTCAGAGTTACTTTTGATCCGAAGGACAAGTTCGCGTTTCGAACACCCTCACTCATCAATGTGTCGCTCACTGGGCCTTGGGGTCACAGCGGAGCCTACAATACCCTTGAAGCCGTTGTTAAGCATCATCTGAATCCTGTCGCTTCGCTGCATGCCTATGACCCAGTTTCTCTACCGCACCTGGACGATGTGATCGAACAGACCGGTGAGGGATCGCAACTGATCTTCCGACCACTGAATCCGGCGCGGGCAGGCGGATATTTTCTTCGAGATCAATGGGTTCAGTCTTCCGGAAAACTTCGCGGTCACATTGCGGGTGCAAACGATCTCATGCCCATTACCCTATCGAACGCCCAGATTAGCGCAATTCTGGAATTCCTCGAGAGCGCAAGTGATCCAGCTGTATTGGACCTCGTCGACCTGATACCAGCGTCGGTCCCGTCAGGCTTGGCTCCACAGCCCACACGGCATCAAGGAGCGAGCAAATGACTCAGAAATAATGCAGAAGTGGCGCCCAGTGCGGCTTTTGGCAACCAAGCCGGGCAGGGTGGGCGATTCCGACAGGGATGGCTTTTTCGAAGACCATGCCCTGAGGGATTTGGATCTGGCTCCAATTCAAACCCGACCTGTCCGCAAGCTCAACACCTGATTTCAAACTCAATTTTGGCAAACTGAAAGGCTAAACCCATGAAACTCAAACTACTTGTTTCTTCTCTTTTGTGCAGCATCGCCATAGCGGGCCATGCGGAAGATTCATCCCAAGCCAACATCATGATGGCAGCTTACGACGCGCAGCACACAATGACCCTGAGCTTTGTCTTCCACATCGATGAGGAATTGACGGAACAGGATGTGTTCTACGAACGTGAACCAGGCTCTGGCGAAGTGTTTCGCCCAACCGCGGCCACGCGTGACATGGATGCGCCTCTTTACGCTCCTGCCGTCGCAGTGCCGCATACTCCACTGCAAACGGAAAATATCGGTCCGTGGCCGCGTGGAAGAGAGCTAAACATCACCCTGGGTGAATGGTTCGCTGCGAGCGGTGGCGG
>NZ_JAVAMO010000013.1 GCF_030758345.1 Ruegeria discodermiae | reverse complement strand
CAGAGTCGCACACCCAATGCAAACAGAATCCCGAGACGACTCCGGGCCTGACAGGACTGCAAGCACCGCCCGACTCGACATTTCATAAATCTGTTTCAAAACCGATACCCTCCTGTCACGACCCACGCTCAGGCAAGCGTCATCCAATAGAATGGGGATCTCATGAACAGAGTGTCAGCATTGGCCATAATGGCCATTCTTACCGCCGGCAGCGCCGCCGCGGAGATGAATTTCAACCGTATCGCCTCTTTCCCGGTCATCAGGAATATGGCCAGCGGTGAGGATACCAATCGCGAAAGCTCGCCTGAGATCATCGCGGCAACGGCGGATGGCAACACGCTGGTCTATACCGACAGCCCTCTGGGCGCCGTGGGCCTGATCGACATTACCGACCCGGTCCATCCCGCACCTCTGGGCAATATCGATATCGGTGGCGAACCCACCTCGGTGGCGGTTCTGGGCAACACCGCATTTGTGGGCGTGAACACCTCACAAAGCTACACCAATCCCTCGGGCAAACTGGTCGCGCTGGATGTGGCGACCAAAAAGATCATCACCTCCTGCGATCTGGGGGGCCAGCCCGACAGCATCGCCGCCGCGCCCGATGGGAGCTTTATCTCGGTCGCGATCGAGAATGAGCGCGACGAGGACCTCAATGACGGTGTCATCCCGCAACTGCCCGCCGGGTCCCTAGCCATGGTTGGCCTGTCCGTCGGCGAGTTGGACTGCACCAACATGAAGAACGTGGACCTGACTGATCTTGCCGAGATTGCGGGCAGCGATCCGGAACCGGAATTCGTCGATATCAACGGTCTGGGCGAAACCGTTGTCACCCTGCAGGAAAACAACCACATCGCCGTGGTGAACAGCCAAGGCGATGTGATCAGCCATTTCTCTGCCGGGGCGGTTGATCTGAATGGTATCGACGCCACGGACGAGCGCGGCGCGCTGATCTTCAATGAAAGCCAGACAGGCCGCCTGCGCGAGCCCGACGCGGTGAAATGGATCGATGATCAGCACTTCGCCACCGCCAATGAAGGCGATTATCAGGGCGGCTCGCGCGGCTGGACGATCTTCGCCAAGGACGGCACCGTGGTCTTTGACAGCGGCACCGATTTCGAACATGCTATCGTCCAGGTGGGCCACTACCCCGACAAACGCTCGGACAGCAAAGGGGTGGAGCCCGAAAGCGTAACCGCAGCGAGCTTTGGCGGCACGCCGATGATCTTTGTTGGGGCCGAGCGCGCCTCGATCGTCGGGGTCTATGACGCCACCGATCCGGCGAAGCCGGTGCTGAAACAGCTACTGCCCTCCGGCGTCGGGCCGGAAGGTTATGTGGCTATCCCCGAGCGCAATCTGCTGATCTCGGCCAATGAGAAAGACCTGATCGAAGATGGCGGCCCGCGCGCGCATGTCATGATCTACGAATATCAGGACGCCGAAGCCGCCTATCCGCATCTGACCTCTGCCGGGGCCAGTGAGTTGATCGGCTGGGGCGCAATGTCAGGCATGGTCGCGGATGAGGACGGCATGATCTGGGCGGTGAATGACAGCTTCTATGGGTTCCAGCCGTCGATCTTCAAGATCGATCCCAGCCAGACCCCGGCGCAGATCACCGAAGTGATCCGCATCACGCGCAACGGCGCACCTGCGCAGAAAATCGACCTTGAGGGCATCACGCTGGATGGCAAGGGCGGGTTTTATGTCGCCTCCGAGGGGCGCACCGATCGGGTGATCCCGCATGCGATCTATCACGTGCAGCCCGATGGCGCGATAAAGGACCGAAAGGGTGAGATCGGATTGCCCCCGGAACTGATGGCGGTCGAGAAGCGGTTCGGCTTCGAAGGCATCACCCGCATTGGCGACACGCTGTGGGTGGCCGTGCAGCGCGAGTGGAAGGACGATCCGGCAGATCACGTGAAGCTGGTCGCCTATAACCTCGAAAGCAAGGAATGGGGCGCGGTGCATTACCCCAAAGCCAAGCCGGATACCGGCTGGGTGGGCCTGAGCGAGATCACCGCCTTTGGCGATCATGTCTATGTGATCGAGCGGGACAATCAGCATGACGATCGCGCGGTGACCAAAAAGGTCTATCGCATTCCGCTGGCCGAGATGAAGCCCGCTCCGCTGGGCGGCGCATTGCCGGTGGTCAGCAAGGAACTGGTCCGCGACCTGCTGCCCGATCTGACATCGACCGGTGGTTACGTGCTGGACAAGATCGAAGGCCTCGCGATCCTGCCCTCGGGCGAAGGTTTCGTGATCAGCGACAATGATGGCGTCGATGACAGTTCCGGTGAGACCATGTTCTGGTCCATCGGCAATGTCAGCGAAGGCAGCTAGGAACGGAACGCCCAAGACCCAGCCTAAGAAAGGAAGTCCGGGCGTCCAACAAAACTCCGCCCCGCGTCTGGAGTGGCGCGGGGCGGTGCGAAAACCGGAGGTAAGCCCTGTTTTCGCGACCCCCTTGCCGGCTTGCGACGGTGCCGGCTGGGGGATTGGGTGTCTTAGTTTACCGGCTTGGCATCGACGACATCTGCCTCTGCCGCAGCAGGCGATCCGATCGCGATGCGGCGCGGTTTCAGCGCTTCGGGCACTTCGCGTTTCAGGTCGATATGCAGCATGCCGTTCTCATGGGTCGCGCCGGTGACGCGGACATGGTCCGCCAAGGCAAAGCGGCGCTCGAAGGCGCGGGTGGCGATACCACGGTGCAGGTATTTGCGCTCGGTCTCTTCGCTGGCCTTCTTGGCCGAAACGACAAGGGCATTTTCCTTGACTTCAACCGCCAGATCATCTTCGGCGAACCCGGCGACGGCGATCGAAATGCGGTAGCTGTCCGCATCGGTCTTTTCGATGTTGTAAGGCGGATAGCTGGGCTGAGCCACGTCGTTGTTCATGACACGGTCCATGATGTCGGCGATCTGGTCAAAGCCGACGCTGGCGCGGTGCATGGGTGCAAAATCAAAACTACGCATTTTTCGTGTATCCTCATTCTAGAGCGATGGACGATAAGCCCTCCGGTTGGACGGGCGGGTGAGTGATCGGGCCCCGAAGCGGCGACCCGATGCAATTCAGATGGGAACAAAAAGAGGGGTTTCAAGACCCGTTCGGGCGGATGAATTTCGCGCCAGAGCTGCTGCGGCCCGATCCGACGCCCAGCATCTTGATCCCGGCCTTGGGACGGGGCGCATCGCGATACAGCTGACGTTTCAGCTGCGCGACAATTTCGGGCAGTTCCATGCCGAACCCGATCTTCTGACCGTTATGCACCGCGCCCGCAGACAGAACCGAAAGGATCTGCCAGCGGCTACCGGATCTGGCCAGCAAGGCCGAGCCGGAAGAGCCGAAAGTCACATCGCAATCCACCACGATCATCCCTTCGTCGCGGTTCAGGATACGGCAGGAGCGCTGGCGCGAGATCGCTTCGTCGCGGCCCTGCCCATAAGAAGAAACGCTGATTTCCGCACCGTGGATGTTGCCGGAATGCAGGGCAAAAGGGTCTGCCACATCCAGCGGGATCGGAGCGGCCAGCCGCAACAGCGCCACATCGACGCGTATCCGGTCTGCTCCGTTTGGCCCATTGATCTGGAAGTTTTCCGGCACTGCAATCTGGATCACGTCCTGTTCAGCCAGCGCTCTGCCGTCGCTATACCCGGCCTTGAAGGTGATCTGACCGGGTTCAAGCCGTTTGCCGGTCGACTTACTGACAGCACAATGGGCCGCCGTCAGAACCAGATCCTTGGCGATCAGCGTTCCCGTGCAATACGACCCGCCGCCGAGCTCCAGCTTTCCGACCGCTTCCCAGCCCAGCAGGTCCTCGCGATCGGTCAGCCGCCGCAACCCGCTGTTCTGCGCCTGCAGCGGCAACGAGAGGCAAAAGCTCAGGAAAAGGACCAGAAACGCTTTCATGGCTTGATGAACTTCGCGCTGGTTGATCCGCTTCTGATCCGGTTGGGCGCGCGCGTTACCTGCCCAGGACCGCCATCCGCCATCAGTTCGGCGCGCAACAGTGCAAGCGACGCCTCAAGCCCCGCACCCAAAGCGACCCGGCCTCCATCCGCCTCGGCCTTGGCCGACACCACAGAAACGATGCGCGGCGTGCCATCCTGAAAGGAAAAGACTGGTGCCCCGGACGAGCCGAAATTGATATCGCAGGACATCACCAGAATGCCCTGTTGCCGCGCCATCACCGAACAGGCCCGCTGCAGCGACGGCGCATCAGCGCGGTCCTGCGCGTAAGATACGATGCCAACATCCTCGCCCCGATCCGGGTGGCTGCCGGTTGCGAAAGGCAGGATCGTGGTATTGCGGATCGGGCGGTCCAATTGGATCAGCGCCACATCATTGCGTACCCGCCGCGCCGAGATCTCTTCCTGATGTTTGTAGCCGGGATGGATTGCCGCGCGGCTGGCACCGCGATAGGCCAAGGCGTGGCCCTTGCGCCATCCCGCCAGAAACTCGATCCGGGACAGGTCGATCCGCTCATCCGAGGCACGCTGGAACAGGCAATGCGCAGCCGTCAACACCAGATCGGGTGCGATCAGCGCCCCGGTACAGAACCCCGCCCCGTCGATATCAAGACGCCCGACCGCCATCCACTCACGCGCCGAATCGGTGGTCTCCAGAGGTTTCAGCCCGCTATCCTGCGCCAGTCCCAATCCGGGCAGGCAGGCAAGCAACAGGGCTTTGATCACAGTACGCACATAAGGCTCCGCCAGCATTCGCCCTTTGGCTTACCCAAGTCATACGGCGAAATTACGGCAAGGTCATAGGCTTGCGCGCAGGTCCGGTATCGCCGTTTCACGACTGTGGGATTGCAGCAACGCCGGAGGTGTCGGCCCGCCGGTCGCCCAATCCAGCAACTCGACCGTATGAACCACCGGCAATGCCGTGCCCGAGCCGATCTGCATCATGCAACCGATATTGCCCGCCGCGATCACATCCGGGTTTCGGGCCTCAAGCGTGCGGATCTTGCGCTGCTTCAGCTTGCCCGAGATTTCCGGCTGCATCAGGTTGTAGGTCCCTGCGCTGCCGCAACACAGATGGCTGTCGGCGGGCTCGACAATGTCGAACCCGGCCCGGCGCAGCAGGGTTTTCGGATGCGTGGTGATCTTCTGCCCGTGCTGCAGCGAACAGGCCGCATGATAAGCCACGGTCATGTCGCGCGGCGCGGCCTCGGGCAGGTCCAGTTGCACCAGCAGTTCCGAGACATCCATCGCGATATCGGACACGCAGCGCGCCTCCTCGGCCAGCTCGCTGTTACGGAACATATGGCCGTAATCCTTTACGGTCGTGCCACAGCCCGACGTGTTGATGACGATCGCGTCCAGCCCCAGCCCGTCCATCTCTTGCGCCCAGGCGCGAATGTTGCGTGCGGCGGTGGCGTGGCTTTCGCCGGTCTTGCCCATGTGATGGGTCAGTGCGCCGCAGCAGCCCGCGCCCTCGGCCACCACAACCTCACATCCCAGCCGCCTGAGCAGGCGAATGGTGGCATCGTTGATATCGGTGTTCAGCGCTTTCTGCGCGCACCCGGTCATCAGCGCGACTCGTTTAAGACGCGGTCCTTCAGGCGCAAAGCTCTGCGGGTCGTCGTTGCGGCTGACCGGAGGGATGTGCCTTGGCGCCATATCCAGCATTGCCCGCAAGCGCGCATCAGGCATCAGAGCGCGGAATGGCCACGCCATTTTGGCCCCCAGCAAAGCCAGCCGAAACCGCGTCGGATAGGGCAGGATACGCGCCAGCACCCAGCGCAGAGCCCGGTCGCTGAAAGGGCGCTTGTAATTGGCCTCGATATATTCGCGCGCGTGATCGACCAGATGCATGTAATGCACGCCCGAGGGGCAGGTCGTCATGCAGGCCAGACAGGACAGGCAACGGTCGATATGCTTGACGGTCTTTTCATCCGGCACGCGCTCGTTTTCCAGCATGTCCTTGATCAGATAGATGCGCCCGCGCGGGCTGTCCAACTCATCGCCCAGCACCTGATAGGTGGGACAGGTTGCGGTGCAGAACCCGCAATGCACACAGCTCCGCAGAATCTCGTTGGAGCGTTTGATGGCCGGGTCTTGCAGTTGTTCGGGCGTAAATTCTGTCTGCATGATCTAGCCCATCAATCCGGGGTTAAAGCGGCCCTGCGGGTCGAACCGCGTGCGCAACGCCTGTTGGATCGCAGCCAGCGGGGCGGGCTGCGGGTGGAACATACCAAGCTGCGCGCGCGTTGCCTGGTTGGACCGGACCAGCGTTGCATGCCCGTCGAAACCGCCCAGCCGGGCGCGCAGATCGGACCCCTCTGACATCAAAGCCCAGATCAGGCCGCCACCCCAATCAAACAATAGCGCATCCGCCCCGGCCTTTTGTGCAAGACCCGGCGCGTCGCTGGGTCGGCAGGAAATCCGCCAGACATCACCCGCCCGATCGGCAAAGCCCCGAACATCGCGAATGTCGGACCAGAGATCCGGTGCCTCAGGGCGCGTGATGTCACCCCAGCGTGCCAACAGCTCGCTTAAACGATCTGCCCGGTAGGAGACCGAATCCGCAAACCCCTCAATCCGGGCAAAGACCTGCCCGCGCTCGGGATCATAGGCCGCGCCCGAAACTTCAAACGGAGACCCCAGCGCGTCGGACATCAGCCCGACCGCGCGCGCGGCATCGGGAACGGCGATGGCCAGCGTCTGGATGGCTTCGGGCTTGGGCAGTACCTTCAGCGAGACCTCGCTCAACACCCCCAGCGTGCCCCAGGACCCCGCCATCAGCTTCACCAGATCATATCCGGTCACATTCTTCATAACCCGGCCGCCATTCTTGATGACGGTGCCGTTCCCATCTACAAACCGCACCCCTAGCAGGAAGTCGCGGCAGGCCCCCGCCTGAACCCGCCTCGGACCCGAGATATTGGCCGCCACGACCCCGCCAATGGTCGGCGCGCCACGCGTGCCTAGCAGCACCCGGTGATCCATCGGCTCAAACGCCAGTCGCTGACCTTCGGCGTCCAGCGCGGCGTCGACCTCGGCCAGCGAAGTTCCCGCAGCGGCCACCAATGTCAGAGCACCCGGTTCATAAAGATGAATGCCCGTAAGGCGCGACATATCGAGCGCAGGCGCCGATCCGGCGGCACCTCGCGTGCCACCGCCAATAATGCAAACCGGACCGTTCAATCCGGCGACGATCTGCGCCAACTCTGTTTCTGACTCTGGTGTCATCCCAGCTCTTCTTTGTGTTTTGGGGAGATTTGCTGGCGACGGGTCACGCGCTGCGCCTCGGTGCCGAAGACCCGAGCGGAAAGACCTTGGCCGGGTTCAGTAGCCATTGCGGGTCAAATACATCTTTCACCGCCATCTGCGCCTCAAGGTCCTGGGGATTGTATTGGTGCAGCATCAGATCGCGCTTTTCGATGCCCACACCGTGCTCTCCAGTCAGGCACCCACCCGCATCGACACAAAGCCGCAAGATGTCGGCCCCGAAGGCTTCGCATTTCTCCAGATCGCCCGGCTTGTTGGCATCAAACAGGATCAGCGGGTGCATATTACCGTCGCCCGCGTGAAACACGTTGCCCACCGGCAGCCCATACTCCTTGCTCAATTCGCCAATTCGACGCAGGACCATGGACAGTTCCGAGACCGGGATCGTTCCATCCAGACACATATAGTCGTTGAGCTGCCCCATCGCGCCAAAGGCCGATTTGCGGCCCAGCCAGATCTTGGCGCTTTCCTCCGCCGACCCGCTTTCACGCAACTCGACAGGATTATGCCGCTTGGCGATCTCGATGATCTTGCCCAACTGGCTGTCGATCTCGGCCTCAGAGCCTTCGACCTCGACGATCAGCAGCGCCTCGCATTTGGGATAGCCCGCATGGGCGAAATTCTCGCAGGCCTCGATACAGAGCCGGTCCATGAACTCGATCGCGACCGGCAGAATACCGGATTTGATGATGTCCGACACGCATTCGCCCGCCACCGCGTTATCATCGAATCCGATCAGAACGGGGCGCGCGCCTTCAGGCTTGCGCAAGATACGCAGGGTGGCCTCGGTGACAACGCCCAACTGCCCTTCAGAGCCGCAGATGACGCCCAGCAGGTCCAGCCCGCCCGCATCCAGATGCGCGCCGCCAATCTCGACCACGGTGCCGTCCATCATCACCATAGTCACGCCCAGCAGGTTGTTGGTGGTCACCCCATATTTCAAGCAATGCGCGCCGCCGGAATTCATAGCGATATTGCCAGCGATGGCGCAGGCAAGTTGCGAGGACGGATCGGGCGCATAGAAAAAGTCGCGTTCTTCCACCGCGCCGCTGACGCTAAGATTGGTACGACCGGTCTGCACCCGGATGATCCGATTGTCATAGTCGGTTTCCAGCACGTCATTCATGCGCGCCACGCCCAGGATAACGCTGTCTTCGGTCGGCAATGCCCCCCCTGCCAGCGAAGTGCCGGAACCGCGCGGCACCACCGGCACGCCTTCCTCGTGGCAGATGCGCAGAACGTCCGAGACCTCTTGCGTGGACGCAGGCAGGACCGCAACCATCGGCGGGCAGCGATAGGCGGTCAGCGCATCACACTCATAAGCGCGCGTCTCGGAAATATCGTGGATCAGTGCATCCTCGGGCAATACAGTGCGCAGACGGGCCAGCAGGTGCGGCTTTCGCTCAAGAATCTTGGGATCTGGCGCAGGCATTTCCATAGCGGGACTCCATTTTGGTAATTTTATATTACCAATTTAGGCGTCTGGCAAGTCTCTCGCCCTGCCCTTATGGTCCCGGCATGTCCTGGATCGACCGAGCCTTGCTGTTTTCGCCGCTGGATTATGCCGCTGTCGCCCTGCTAGTGCTGGGCTGGCTGTGGATTGGCTGGCGGATCGAGAATGCCAACGCTAAGCGGCCCTCGGTCTCATATCTGATGGCGGATTTCCGGCGCGAATGGATGATGCAGATGGTCACCCGCGAGCCACGGGTGCTGGACAGCCAATTGATCGGACAATTGCGGCAGGGCACCACGTTTTTCGCCTCAGCCTCAATGATCGCCATCGGCGGCGGTCTGGCACTGGTCGGCAATACCGAGCGATTGGCCGGTGTCGCGCAGGAGCTCGCCATCGGCGATGCGCCCGCCTTTGTATGGGAGCTCAAGATCATCTGCGTCCTGCTGTTCCTGTCAAACGCGTTTCTGAAATATGTCTGGGCGCACCGCCTGTTTGGCTATTGCGCGGTGGTCATGGGCGCGGTGCCCAACGATCCCAAGGCTGAAAACGCCTATCCGCGCGCCAAACAAGCCGCTGAGTTAAGCACCACAGCCGCGCGCAGTTTCAATCGCGCCATGCGTTCGACCTATTTCGCGCTGACGGCGGTCGCCTGGATGCTTGGCCCCGCAGCGCTCGCGCTGGCCAGCATCATCACGCTGTCCATGCTCTATCGTCGCGAGTTTGTCTCACGGTCGCGCGAGATACTGCTGAACCCGCCCGCAGACACGCAAACTTGAATGCACGCCGGGCGCTTCGCCGCTAAGCTGCAGATATGAGATATGTTCTTCCCTTCCTGCTGCTGGCCGGACCAGTTCTGGCAGACCCGCCAACAATCGAAAAAGTGACTGCATCACAATCCGGGGGGGATTGGCGATTCGATGTCACCATCTCCCATCCCGATACCGGCTGGGATCACTATGCCGATGGCTGGCGCGTTCTGGACATGGACGGGAATGAGCTTGGCCTGCGCATCCTGCATCACCCGCATGAGCATGAGCAGCCCTTTACCCGCTCGCTCGGCTCTGCGCGTATCCCTGATGGAACGGTTCAGGTGCAGATCCAGGCCAGAGACAACGTTGATGGCTGGAATGAAGAGACCACGCTGGTCACCCTGAAATGATCCTCAGAACACCCTGAGGCTGAGACCTGCCGCCATTGCCGCGCCAATCTCGCGGCATTGTTCAAGCTGATCGGCCAGGATGTGCTTTTCGGCCAGAATCTCTGCGGGCGATTGGGCATGGGTGCAGATGATCAGCGGCGGTTGCACCTCTTTCAGCCGCCAGCCAGTGGCGATCCGCGCTATTTGCCGCGTCGCGTTTTCGCCATCGGACCCGGCGCAGACCATCTGCGCATAAGGTCGCCCCTCGATACGGCCCAGCACGGGATAGTAACACCGGTCAAAGAAATCTTTCATCACCCCGGAAATCGCAGCCAGATTCTCGGGCGCGCAAAAGAGGAAGCCATCGGCGCGCAACAGATCCTCCGGACCGGCCTGATCGGCGGGCTTGAGCACTGTCTCCGCTTCCTCCCGCGCCGCGTCGGCAGCGGCCTCCGCCATCTGGCGGCTGCCGCCGGTGCGCGAGTGGTACACGATCAAGAGCTGCGCCATGTCAAACCCTATGATAGGGGCCGCCCGACAGAATCGTGGCCGCCCGGTAAAGCTGTTCCGCCAACATCACCCGCACTAGCATATGCGGCCAGACCATCTTGCCAAACGATAGGGAAAAATCAGCCGCGGCGCGCAGGCCAGGGTCAATCCCATCTGCGCCGCCGATCACAAGGGCGACATCCTGACGACCCGCATCGCGCCAATTGCCCAGTCGCTGCGCAAATTCAGGCGAGGTCAGCGTGCGGCCACGCTCATCCAGCGTGCAGATCAGGCCACCCTTCGGGATCGCCTTGCGCAGCAACGCGTCCTCGGCGCCCATCCCGGCGTTTTTCTTGTCTTCAACTTCGATGATTCTTGCCGGGCCCAGCCCAAGCGCACGACCTGTCCTGTCAAAGCGCGCTAGGTAGTCGTCAATCAAATCCTTTTCCGGTCCGGCCCTCAGACGGCCGACCGCGCAAACGGAAATGCGCATCTTTCCCCGCTTCCGGCCGTCAAAATCGGCCGGGATAACGCCCTAGTTCGTCGAGGCGTTGCTACCTTGCGGCAGCCACATCTTTTCCAGCTGATAGAATTCGCGAACCTCGGGGCGGAAGATATGGACGATAACATCGCCCGTATCGATCAGCACCCAGTCGCCGGCATCCTTGCCTTCGACCTTGGCGGTGAATCCGAACTCCTGCTTGATCCGATCCGAGAGCTTCTCTGCCATGGCCGCGACCTGACGGGTCGAGCGACCCGAGACGATCACCATGTAATCACCGATCTCGGTCTTGCCGCGCAGATCGATCTGCACAACATCCTCGGCCTTGTCGTCTGTCAGAGAAGAAAGGATACGCTCTAGCAGCTTTTCGCTGGTAAGCTGGGATTGGGCCATCAAACCGGCCCGTTCATCGGCGGTAATTGCCGCCTCTGGATAAAGAGACAGGACATTGTCCTCCTTTGCAGCGCGCCGACCAACCTCCGGCGCTGAGGTATCTTAAATTTAACCCCGGCTACATCACATTTCAATGAAACCTACCACCTCATCGCGGGAATGTGCCCCAACGGCACCGCAAAACGCGCGCAGACCTTGATAGATGCGGCCCGGAACTGTATCTGGGCGCCATGAGACCCGATACGGCCCCTACCCTTGATCTGCAAGACCGCGCACGGCTGCGCGAACGGTTCTTTGGGGCTGCCCGCACGGTGCTGGCCCGCCTATAGGCGGCGTCCAGCCTTTCGCCAGCAATTCTCAAAAATACGGGAGAGGACCGATGTCCCCCAAAACACTCTATGACAAGATCTGGGATGCCCATGTCGCCCATGAGGCCGATGATGGCACCTGCCTGCTCTATATCGACCGCCATCTGGTGCACGAGGTGACCAGCCCGCAGGCCTTTGAAGGGCTGCGCATGGCAGGCCGCCCGGTGCGCGCGCCGGAAAAGACGATCGCAGTGCCGGATCACAATGTTCCGACCACGCCGGACCGCGTCAACGGAATCGACAATGAAGAAAGCCGCATTCAGGTTGAAGCGCTCGACAAGAACGCCAAGGATTTCGGCATCAACTACTACCCGGTGAACGACATCCGTCAGGGTATCGTGCATATCGTCGGCCCCGAACAGGGCTGGACCCTGCCCGGCATGACCGTGGTCTGCGGCGACAGCCACACTGCTACCCATGGCGCGTTTGGCGCACTGGCGCATGGCATCGGCACGTCCGAGGTCGAGCACGTGCTGGCCACCCAGACGCTGATCCAGAAGAAATCCAAGAACATGAAGGTCGAGATCACCGGCAAGCTGAACCCGGGCGTGACCGCCAAGGACATCACGCTGGCGGTTATTGGCGAGACCGGCACCGCCGGTGGCACCGGCTATGTGATCGAGTATTGCGGCGAGGCGATCCGTGACCTCACGATGGAAGGCCGCATGACCGTCTGCAACATGGCGATCGAAGGCGGCGCGCGCGCCGGTCTGATCGCCCCGGATGAGACCACATACGAGTATGTCAAAGGCCGCCCGCACGCCCCCAAAGGCGCACAATGGGAAGCGGCGCTGAACTGGTGGAAAACGCTCTATTCCGATGACGACGCCCATTGGGACAAGGTCGTGACCCTGCGCGGTGAAGATATCGCACCGGTCGTGACCTGGGGCACCTCGCCCGAAGATGTGCTGCCGATCACCGCCACCGTGCCCAGCCCCGAGGATTTCGAAGGCGGCAAGGTAGACGCGGCAAAACGGTCGCTGGACTATATGGGCCTTGAACCCGGCACGCCGCTCGACGAGATCGAGATCGACACTGTCTTCATCGGGTCCTGCACCAATGGCCGGATCGAGGATCTGCGTGCCGCCGCCGAGATTCTGAAGGGCAAGAAGGTCAAGGACGGCATGCGCGCCATGGTCGTGCCCGGCTCGGGCCTTGTTCGGGCGCAGGCCGAAGAAGAAGGCGTAGCACAGGTGTTCCGCGATGCGGGCTTTGAATGGCGGCTTGCCGGATGTTCCATGTGTCTGGCGATGAATCCCGACCAGTTGCAACCGGGGGAACGCTGTGCGGCGACCTCGAACCGCAACTTCGAAGGGCGTCAGGGACGGGGTGGGCGCACCCACCTTCTGTCACCCGCCATGGCCGCCGCTGCTGCCATCACAGGAAGGCTTACGGACGTTCGCGAACTGATGTAAGCTACGCTCAAGACTTGGCTTTTTGAGGAAAAAGAGACATGAGCGACTGGTTGAAATGGTTCCTGCTGGGACTGCTGTCGATCCTATTCGGCGTCATCGTTCTGGGGGCACCGGTGGTGGCTTCGGTCACCGTGACGTTGCTCACCGGTATCCTACTGCTGATCAGCGGTGGGTTGCAATTGGTGGGCGGCTTCTCGGTCGAGGGCACGGGCCGCAAGGTTCTGGCCATCATCATGGGCGCGGTCATGCTGTTCCTGGGCTGGTCGTTTCTGGCGCACCCGCTGGAAGGGACGCTGACGCTGGCCACGGTGGTGCTGATCCTGTTCATGGCAGGCGGCATCGCGCGGATCATCCTGTCGTTCCAGATGCGCGGCACCGGGCTTTTTGCACCGACGCTCATTTCCGGCATTCTGTCGATCATTCTTGCAGGGATCATCTGGATGTATGCCAGCGAAGACCCCACATGGTTGCTGAAACTGCTCGGAATTCTCTTGGGTATCGAAATGCTGTTCAACGGTTTCGGTCTGATCTTCATGGCGCTGTTCCTGCGCAAGAATGACGGCGAAGCCACCGACACGGAAATCAAGGAAAGCTAAGCGGTCCGGGGGCTGTCCCGACCGCGGGAGTAACAAAAATGGACAAGTTCGAAAGACTCACCGGTGTGGCTGCCCCCATGCCCCTGATCAATATCGACACCGATATGATCATCCCCAAGGTTCACCTGAAGACCATCAAACGCTCTGGCCTCGGCAAGAACCTGTTTGACGAGATGCGCTACCATGACCACGGCGGCGAAAAGGAAAACTTTGTTCTGAACCAACCCGCCTATCGCCAGGCCGAGATTCTGGTGGCGGGCGACAATTTCGGCTGCGGCTCGTCGCGCGAACACGCGCCCTGGGCAATCAAGGATTTCGGCATCCGCTGCGTGATCTCGACCAGCTTTGCCGACATCTTCTACAACAACTGCTTCAAGAACGGCATCCTTCCGATCGTTGTCGCCGAAGAGCACCACGACATCATCATGGAAGATGCCCATAAGGGCGAGAATGCCCGCATCTCGGTGCATCTGGACGTGCAGGAGATCATCACCTCCGATGGCGTCGTCATTGAGTTCGAAGTTGATGCGCATAAAAAGCACTGCCTGCTTCACGGGTTGGACGATATCGGTCAGACTATGGAGAAGGCCCATGCCATTGACGCTTTTGAAAGCAAAGCGGCCCAAGAGCGCCCCTGGGTCTGAGTGGTCGATGTGCTAGAATATGAGGCCGCGCAACTGCGCGGCCTTTTCCGTTTGCCCTTCACCAAATGCAGCAGGGATGCCGCTTAGTGCCCGACCTGTTCAACTTCGATCAAGACCTGATCGCCGGTTTTGTTGACGAATTCAGCCGGGCTGTTGGCACCAAGGGTGACCTAGCGTTTGCCTGCATCTACAGATCGGCGGATTTTCCGGACGACCGGCAGGTGTTCCGCGTCGTTATCGGCGATATCAACTATTCCCTCAAAAGTGATCGGACAGGGGATCAGACCGGTCGTCTTAGGGACGAATACGCCGTTTTGCGCAGGCTCCACGATCATTTCCTCCAGTTCGAAACCACCCGCATCATACGCCCCGAGTATCTGTCGCCGTCGGGGCTGTTCTTTGTCACCGAATATCTCGACCGGCCAACCGCCACCGAGTTGATCTACGCAACCCCCGACAACAATCAGGCGGCACAGGTCTATCGGCGGGCGGGGGCATGGCTGCACAACCTGCACGCCTTCAAAGAACAGACGAGCGGCGAATTCTGGCCCCAATGGATGTTCGAGGCGATCGCCACTTTGGTGCATGGTACGCCCAAAGCCGCCGCAACCAGCTATGCGCCAATGATCAACATGCTAAAGAGGCAAGGCGAGAACCTGACCCAGCGGCACGATACCTGTGGTTTTGCGCACGGGGATTTCCATGGTCGAAACCTGCTGCTTGGCAAGGGCGCAACCTATGGCATCGACTTTACCGAGGCGACCGAGAAACACCTGATCTATGACATCGTGGATTTTCTCAAGATGGATGTCTTTCGTCCCGCCACACCGGACGATCTGGACCGCAGCGGCATTCTGCGCGTCAACAAAGAGATGTTTCTGCGCCAGTACCATCATCCCATTGATATCGACATTCTCGATTTCTGCATCCGCACCCGATTGCTGATCGACTGGCTCTCCATCACTGAGGAGAAATACGCTAGTAGCAGTTTCCAGCGCCGCAAGTTCGATTTGCTCCATGGCCGACTGAACCAGGCAATGCGAATCTGGTGATATCCTGCAGTAGCGCAGATTCGAATCACGCAACCCAGAGAGGGCGCGTAAATCCGCCAATGCGCTTCGGGCCCCGCCTACCACAAGATGTAGTGCTCATCCTCTGATCAATTTGGGCACTTCGCCGGGATTGATGCAAGAACGCACCAGTTTTGCCACTTTTTTGCCTGGAATCACCTGTTAGTAAGGGGTTCCACTTGAGCGATGAGCGGATTCCTGCGCAAATTGCTCAAAACGATACTCGCCCTTTACGGGAAGGGCCAAGCAAGGAACGGGATCGGCAATGTATCGACCCGTCCGCTTTGAAGGGGTCGAATTGTGATTGGACGTATCACTGGCGCGGCAACGCGCGGATTGCTTGTGGCTGTGATGGTTGCCACGCCTGCACTCTACCTACCGGGCTATCTCACAAGCTCGGTCGAGATCGTAGTTCTCGTCGCGATCCTGGGGTTTATCCTGACATTTGCCGAATACAATTCGGCATTTCCGAGTTTTGTCGAATTCCGGGACGCTCCGCCGCTGAACCGTCTGCGATTTGTGGCCCTGATGTCGATGGTCACATTCCTGACATTGATCAGTAAGAACCAATATGAACCGACCAATGTGACTGCCCTGTTCTCGGGCCTTGGTCTGCTGACTGCGCATATGGTCGATTTCCCTTATTCCCCGGTCCGCCTGATCGTGCTGATGCTCCCGGATCACAGCTCGCTGGATACGATCAACGCCGTCCGTCTTTCGGCCGGTCTGGCCTATGTGCTATCTCTGACGACGATTCTGACCTTCTATTTCACGATCCGGGTGCGCGGCTGGCCTACCGGCAACGGCGCGTTCAACGTCTGGATCAACCTGCCGCTCTTTGATCCCACAACCGGTGGCGACGTAGTAGCGCGGCTGCAGAAAGACGGGCGCGCCAACATGGTCATCGGCTTCCTGCTACCCTTCGTGATCCCGGCCCTCATCAAGATCGCATCCAACTTCGTCAACCCTTTCCCAATGGACAACCCGCACACTCTGATCTGGGTGGTTAGCGCCTGGGCCTTCCTGCCCGCCAGCATGGTCATGCGCGGAATGGCAATGATGCGCGTTGCCGAACTGATCGAGGAAAAGCGCCGCCGCGCCTATGCCGACGCGGATACCGAGGCCATGCAGACTGCATGATCCACCTGGCCCTGGCGCTGCTGCTGGGGCTGCCAGCGATGGCCAACGCACAACCATTGCGCGTTGCCACCTACAACACCGAACTTAGCCGGGATGGTCCCGGCCTTTTCTTGCGTGATATTGAAACGGAACGCGACCCGCGCATTAGACAGGTGATCCAGAACATCACCCAGGTGAACCCGGACATCATTGTGTTGCAAAGCATCGACTGGGACCATGAAGGCAAAGCCCTGAGCGCCCTGACAGATAAGCTTGCAGATGCGGGGGCCCGGTTCGACCACATCCTGCATCTGCGCCCAAATAGCGGGATGGCAACCGATCTCGATCTCGACGGGGACGGCCTGACCGGCGGGCCCGGCGATGCACAGGGATATGGCGCCTTCGCGGGGCAGGGCGGTATCGCGATCCTGTCCAAGCATCCGATCCTGTATGAAGAGGTTCGGGATTTTTCGACCTTGCTCTGGCGCGATCTGCCCTGGGCGACCTTGCCGCAGGTGAATGGCCAGCCCTTCCCGTCCGCAGAGGCGCAAGAGGTCCAGCGCCTGTCGTCGACCGCCCATTGGGTTGTACCGATTGAGACCCCAACCGGCCGGATCGATCTCTTGACCTTTCAGGCCGGCCCGCCGGTTTTTGATGGACCCGAAGACCGTAACGGATTGCGCAACAGGGACGAGATACTGTTTTGGCGCCACTTTCTTGATGGTCAATTCGGCCCACCGCCCGAAGCGCGCCTGATTCTGTTAGGTGGCGCCAATCTGGACCCTCATGACAGCGACGGGCGTGGCGCGGCGATACGCTCTTTGCTGACCCATCCGAAACTGCAGGATACCACCCCCCAAAGCCGGGGCGCCGAACAGGCCCCGGATCAAGGCCACAAAACACCCAACGCGCTGGATACGGTGGACTGGGTGGGACCGGGCCGAATGCGGGTCGATTACATCCTGCCCTCCCGCGATTGGCAGGTGGCAGGATCGGGTGTCTTCTGGCCTGCGCCTGGCGATCCGATGTATGAGCACGCGGTCAAGGCGAGCCGCCACCGTCTGGTCTGGGCCGATCTGACCATCAATTGATGGGCCTCCGCAGAGCAATCAGATCAGCTCAATCCCGGTTCAACCCTTCGAACAGAGATCGACCCGGGCAATTCCGCCCGGGCCGCTTTTAATCGGAAACATCTAGCGATCAGAAGATGAAATCACCCGCGTCCAGCGTCCCTGCGCCGACACTGACCAGAGTCATCGTGTTGCCGAACCCATCATCGATCACCGCGTTCACCGGTCCCGTCAGATGGTTGTTCTGCAGGTCGAAGAAATTGTTGATCGAGGCGACGCCAGACAGGTCAATTCTGTCCCCATCAGAAAACGCCAGCACGCGATCCTCTCCGGTTGAGAAAACGAGCACATCCGCTCCGGCACCCCCGCGCAGCGTGTCATTACCAGCGCCGCCGTCAAGCTGATCCGCCCCGTTACTTCCCCAAAGATTGTCATTTCCGGCGAAACCAAGCAGGGTATCCTTTCCGTCTCCGCCATATGCAACGTCATTGCCTGCGCCCGACCAGAGTTGGTCATTGCCGCCGGATCCGATCAACGTGTCATTTCCGCCTCCGCCAAAGATTTCATCGGACCAGCCTCCGCCGTTCAACAGGTCATTGCCGTTGCCGCCCGTCAGACTGTCCCTGCCATCGTCACCGAAGACGGTGTCACTGCCATCGCCGCCGAGAATCGTGTCGTTGCCGCTGCCGCCAACCACGCTGTCATTTTGCGCCCCGGCATCGATATTGTCGTTCCCCGCATTCCCCCAGATTGTGTCAGTACCCTTTCCGCCCGTCAGCACATCATTTCCAGCACCGCCGCCAATCCGGTCCGCACCATCTCCGCCGCTGATCGTATCGTTGCCTCCGCCTCCGTTGAGCGTATCATTGCCGGTGCCACCCAACAGCCTGTCAGCACCCCCAAGGGCGGTCACATAGTCATTGCCGTTCCCGGCAAAGACGACGTTGTTTCCTCCGCCTGCGTTATGCGCATCGTTTCCATTTCCACCGGAAAGCAGATCATTACCGTCTCCGCCACTCAGGGTATCGTTTCCGGCACCACCTCGCAGCGTATCCGCCCCCTTATGGCCGAGCATCATGTCGTGCCCGCCGCCGCCATCAAGCGTATCGTTGCCTGCAAAACCCTGAATGAAATCATCCTTCGCGGTGCCAACGAGCCGGTTGTTATTGCCGTTGCCACTAATCACCGGGACATTACCAAGCGCCATGGTCGAGCCATCGCTCAGGTGCACCACCAGATTGGACCCGGTTTTGATAAAGTACGCACCCGCCTTCTGCGCTGGCGACAATGCATTGAAATCAAGACGGTCGACGCCGTGATTAAAATCGGTGACTCGATCCTTACCCATTCCCCAGGTCAGCACAAAGGTATCGGCGCCAAAACCACCGGTCATGCGATCGTTGCCCCCACCTCCGACCAGGCGATCTGCCCCAATACCGCCGAGCAAAACGTCGTTTCCGAAATCGCCAACCAGATTGTCGTTTCCGGCGAGGCCCACGATCGTGTCATTGCCACCAAATCCGCGAATCCCATCCTTGCCGTTCGTTCCAATAAGATAGTTGGCACCGCCATTTGCGGGCGTCCCAAAATTGAAATCCGGGCCAGTGGAAGGCGTGCCGGTGCCGTCATTCCCGGCGATGCGCACCTCGGCCATGAGCGTTGCCTGCCCGTTAACCAGAACCGCCCCGGTCGGAGACGAGAACTCCACGCCAAAGGTTTCGTCGCCTTCGATCGCCGTGTCACCAAAGATGCTGACCCGAACGCGGCCGCTGCTGGCCCCTGCCGGGATCGTCAATGTGCCTCCGGTCGCTCCAAAGTCGAGGCCGCTCTGGGCATCCGCATTCTCGACGGTGCTCCAGTTTACCTGCACGTCGGTTTTCGCTGGCTCAGACAGCAGGACATAGACGTAAGCGTAAGCAAAACTGCTATTGCCTTCCAGGATCGAGGTTGACACCACATCCAGAACGACACCGGCCTCTGACACGGGCGGGCCGAGAACCGGCTTGGCTACGTCACCGATTCCGGCATCCTGCGACGGCACACCGGAATCATTGCCGATGATCGCCCCCTGCGCCACCAGGGCCGGGCCGTTGCCATAGAATGTGGCATTCCGCAGCCCGGTCAGGACGAGGTTGAAGGCTTCATCACCTTCGATTCGTGTATCCCCGCTGACAGCAACGCGCAGATAGGTGCTTTCCGTTCCCGCCTCGATAGTGAAATTGCCCTCTCCACCACTGAAATCACCCTGGGTTTTTGAGGCCGTGCCATCATCAAAGACATATTGGCCGGTGATCCTTGTCGGCGCAGGGCGATCCAGCGTGATCAGAAACTCTGCATATGCAAAGCTGCTGTCGCCTTCAAAGACCGATACATCAGAGATCTGCAGAACCGGCACATCCGTTGCGGTTGAGACAGGCGTCGGCAACTGATCGGCAGGATCGCCGATACCGGCAGGACCCGTTAGCGGACCACTGTCATTGTCCAGTATGGTGACCTCGGCCTGCATCACGGCGGTGCCACCTTCGAAATCCGCGTTTTGCAGATTGGTGAAGACAACCGTGAAACTCTCGTCACCTTCGATCGCGGTGTCGCCGTTTACGCTAAAGCGCAGCCACCCGCTTTCCTGGCCTGCGGGGATGGTCAATGTGCTTGCCGCATCCGTAAAGTCGCCCTGCGTATTCGACGCGCTGCCGGCCTGAGTATAGTAATCAACCCTGATCTGGGCTGGCGCAGGTGCATCCAGCGTATAGGGCACGTAGACATATTTGAAACTGCTATCGCCCTCGATCACTTTGACATCATGGAACCGAAGTGTCGGGAGCGTACCGAACTGATCCGGTCCCTGGATCGCCTCGCCCGGGTCGCCGACGCCCCCCGGTTCGGAAATTGGCCCGGTATCATCATCCAGAATGGTTGCCGTCGCGGTCAGTATCTCGCCGCCGCCAGCAAAAACGCCATTGCTGATATTCGTCATCACCAGCTGGAAATCTTCGTCTCCTTCCGCATTCGTGTCACCGGTCACAGCCACCCGGATCCAGGTTGATTGCTCTCCTGCAGCGATTGTTGCCGTGCTCGCGGCCGCACTGAAGTCGACGCCCGCCGTCGCCGTCCCTTCCTGCAAGTAATAGCTGAGGGTAATTTGCGCTGTCGCCGGGCGGTCAAGTGTCAGCAAGAAATAGGCATAGTCGAAGCTGCTGTCGCTTTCGATGATCTTCAGATCATGCGCTGTAACCGTCGGCAGCGGACCTGGCTCCCGTTCGGGGCCAAAAATGAGCCTTCCGGGCCCGGTGGTCCCGGCAGGCGCATCGGCAGCCCCATCATCGTTATCCGCAATGGTGATCGTCGCCACCATCGCCGCCGCGTCATCTGGCAGGGAGGAACTCGCTGATGGCAGGAGCACGAATTCAAAACTCTCGTCGCCTTCGATCGCGGTATCTCCAATGATGGAGAGACGCACATCCACGAAGCTCTCGCCTGCCGGGATTGTGACGGTTCGCGCGCTTGGGCTGTAATCTGGCCCGGACTCGGCGGTGCCGTCTTGCGTGTAGTATGAGAATGTAACCGGAGCGGTCGCGACTTCATCCAACGAGACTCGAACAAACAGATACTCGAAACTGCTGTTTTGCTCGATAATCCGCGTATTTTGAACCGACAGAACAGGCATCTTTGCTTTTCCCCCAAACAAAAAAAATAAATGCAAACGTAGGGTTGCCCAATTCCTGTAAAAAAAACAACACAAAATCGCCACAATTGAAACCAAAGTCGCACGCCGCTCGGATGGGGATAATTAAAGAGGCAATAAGTCAAAAAATCTTTGCCAATATCTTTGCGAGCGCTTGCCAGAAGGATGCGTCTGGAATTGTAACGCTGCCGGATTGTCCCCGATGGGCTCGCTTGCACCTTCATTGTACGTGACTTGAATAACAGAAATGTGATCGCAAGGCTGGCTGCGGGAATCGCGCGCGCAGGCCCGATTTGCCCAGACAATCCAGCCCTGTAAAGGCGATCTCATCCCAAAAAACGCGAATTCAAGGGAATTGCTTCCGTCTACCGAACAAGCAGATTCACGCCTTTCAAAATGCAGCGTTGCGGCAGAAACTCGCCATGAGTTCCGTTAATGTTCAATCTTAACAATATGTTGCATCTGTCGCCCTCTATCACTTGCGCGTGAACAAAATAGGGAGCGGACTTATGACCTCAGGAAGTTACTCAGAATTTCGCGATGCACTGCGCGATTTCGAATCCGGCTGGGATCGTGATCGTTACGAGGCGGGCACGATCGCGGATTGGCAACTCGATCAATGGGCCGGTGGATCAGTGACGGAGTTTTTCCCCACCTACAGCCGGTGGGGCGACCTGTCAGAGGATGAATGGCAGGCAATGTCCTACAGGTCGATGAACAGCCTGGGTTTTGTCGGGTATCAATTCGGCGAAGCGCTGTTAATCGACCTTGGATATTATCAGGATGACCTGTTCTACGGCAATGGCGCAGCAACCAATACCTGGGATGGCACCTGGACCGGTAAGAACGGGGTCCACTCACTAGAGGATTTCATGACCGGCGCCGCGCAGGAGCACGCCATCCAGGAGGCGTTCGGGTATAATCTGCAGGTCATCGAAACGGGCCTGGGTTATCAAGGTGATAGCCTTGACGACTATATTGGCAGCACGCGCAGCTATGTGGATGCGGGGCAAACGGTTACGGTCACACTGACAGTTTCGGGCATCATGGCCGCAGCGCATCTGCGCGGGGCCTGGGGCACGCTTTCGCTGCTGCAGAATGGTGACGTTTCGACAGATGAGTACGGCACGTCGATCCTGCGTTATATTGAGCAGTTTGGCGGCTACACCACTCCGACAGTCGAAGAGGCAGTCGCCGTCTATCAGGGTTCTGCGCCGATCGAGGTGGGGGAGACGCCCGACCCTGTCGAACCGGGCGAGCCAACCTCGCCGGTCGAGCCCCCTGCCCCCGAAATGCCTGCAACACCCCCGATGGTAGATGGCTTCGCAAACGACACAATCTCAGCGGCCAATGCGAGCGTTGCCATCGACTGGCAATGGGGACGGGCTGAAACCGTCGAATTCGATCCGGCTGGCGACACGCTGTTTATTGCTTGGATTGGCGCGGATGCCCTGAGAGTGACTGAGTCAACAAACGGCCTGACCATCGCCATTCCGTCAAACAACCAGAGCGTCACCTTGGCTGGTGTGTCCGCCGCCGAACTGGACCCGGCGCGGATCAACGTGCTCGACGGCAGCGCAAGGGCCGTGTTTGCCGAGCTCGTCGGCGAGACAGATGGACACCATACGGGGGGATCATCAGGCGGGATGCATGAAGGCATGATGATCGACATTACGCTGGATACGCCGTCGCGAACCATTTCGGATTTTGATCCCTCGAAAGACATGCTGCATCTCGGCGCAGGCGTGACCGGCACGCGGCTGGACATCTTCGAAGAAAGCGGCGACGCGCTGGGCCAGACCGTTCGCCTGGTCGTTAGCGACGACGCCGGAGCGGTAATGTCCACAACGATCCTGCAGGGACTGGGGCTTGCCGATCTCAGCATGGCTAATTTCTCGATCGCCGAAGCATCCGCCCAAAACGAGGTCGCCTCGGCACTGGGGACGGTCATCACCGAACCGGCGGGCGGCGATGGCTATGTGTTGTCCTATGATACCGATGGGTCAAATCCGCCGCAGATGCTGGGCACCACGGAGAGTGGCGGCGCGATCTGGCGGGCGGACTCAAACGCGGACGACATCACTGGTTTCGACCCGACACGCGACATTCTCTCGGTCGGCGACACCTCGGTTCATGGCATGATCCTGACGAAGTCGGCCAATGGCGAAGTTGTCGTCGACAGCCCCTGGTCGGATGCGGCGCAGATCGTTCAGGGGGTCGGTTTTCAGGACCTCAGCATCGACAGTTTCGGTATCGTGGGCAACGAGCACTTCCGGCAGGATATCGGTGGTGTTCTGAGTTGGGAACTGGGCCAGGGCCCGCGCGCGCAGGACACTGTTTATGTCCGCAGCCACGAATACGGCGTGCATGAGGTGATCAACGGGTTCGATCCGGACAGCATGAAGCTGAGCTTTCTCTATTTCGGCACGCGTGAAAGGTTGTCGGTCGAAGATACAGAAAACGGTTTGGTCATTTCCTCTCTGCCCTCGGGCCAGAGCCTGACCTTAGCGGGTGTAACGCTGGCCGATCTGGTCCCGGGTCGGGTTGAATTTCATCATGATCAGGTCATCGAAGACAATCTGGAGGTGCCATTCGGCTTTGAGCAGGATGCCGTCACGCTGGTCTCTCGCGCAGAGTTGCTGACCCCGCAGGCCCCGGCGGGTGCGACTACCGACGGGTTCCAGACCCGCACCGGCGACCTCGAAGATCAGGACCAGAACAACGGGTCCGGCACAACACCCCCCACGGATACCGGGAACGGTGGAACGGCTGCCACGGCTCTGACCGATGGGGCAGACACGATTGAACTGTTCTGGGATTGGGGCGCCGAAACGACGTTTGAGGGTTTCGATCCGGCCCAGGATCGTTTGGACTTTCGGTCACTGGGGTCACAAAATCTGCATGTCACCGAAATGGGCGATGATCTGGTGATCGAGATTCTCGGAAATGGCGGCAATCTCACAACGTTGCAAGGCGTACAGGCCGAAGACCTGACGCTGTCCAACCTGACCGCCGACAGTTGGAATAGCGTGGACGATCCGGGCAGTGCGCTGCTGGCACAACTCCAATCGCTTGGCATGGATATCGGATAAGCGACCAACACCGGCGCCCCTGCATCTAAGAGGGGGCGCCGGTACGTTCTTCTACGATTGCGAGAATCCTGTTTCTCTGGATTTTTCCCGACGGCCCCTTCGGCAGATCGCCCAACAGGTGAATCTCGTCAGGCGATTTGAACGTTCCCAACCGGCTCTGGCAAATCTCCAGAAGGGCCTGCGCCGTCAGGGTCGATCCATCGCGGAGTCTGACGGCTGCGGCAACCGTCTCCCCGTAACTATTGCAGGGCCGCGCAAAAGCGGCGGCCTCGACAACGTCGGGATGCGAATAAAGCGCCTCGTCTATTTCGCGCGGGGCGATGTTTTCACCGCCCTTTATGATCAGCTCTTTCAGCCGTCCGGTGACATAGACATAGCCATCCGCATCCATGCGCCCCAAATCTCCGGTCCGCAGCCATCCGTCCGGGGTGAATGTCCCGGCGGTCGCATCGGGGTCCTTGAGGTATTCGAGCATGACGTTGGGCCCGCGAATGACCAGTTCCCCTTCGGTCTCTGTTGGGGCGGGCTGCAGGTCGGAATCAAAGATCGCCGCCTCGTTGCCATAGGCGACGCCGGGCGAGCCGATCTTGCGCACACCGGGCGGCAAAGGATTCGACAGGATCTGCGCGGCGGTTTCGGTCAGCCCCATGGTTTCGATGATCGGCACTGAAAACCGTTTCTCGAACGCGCGCTGCACGTCTGGCGCCAACGCGGATGAGGCCGAGCGGCCAAACCGGACCCGCTTGCGCGTCTCAGGATCGGGGTTGAGGTCGGAATGCAGAAGATGGGAAATGATGGTGGGTACAACCGAGAACCACGTCGCCCGCGCCCGCCCCAGATTGCCCCAGAACCGGCTGGCCGAGAAGCGCTCGCACATGGCCAGCGAACCGCCCGAGACAAGCGTGCCCATCACCGTCACGCACAGGCCGTTGATGTGGTAAATAGGCAAGACGCAGAACCCGCGATCATCGGCGGTCAACTCATGCGCCACCGCCGTTGTCCAGCCACCTGCCAACAGGCTGGAATGGGTGTGCACCACACCTTTCGGGCGACCGGTCGTGCCCGAGGTATACATCAAGAGCGCATGATCCTCGGGCGCAAGTTCGTGCAAATCGCCCGCAGCGCCCTCTGCCTGTGCAACCTGCAACGGGGTGATCGCCTCACGGTTGGTGGTGCGGTCGAACAGATCGGTCTGATCGGGATGCACAAAGCCATAACGCGCGTCGCTGTGGTCCAGGGCATAAGCGACGGCACTGTCGCCCGCGACCAGATTGATCATAGTGGCCCGGAACCCGCCATAGAGGACACCGAAGACCACCATCAACGCTTCGCGGCAATTGGGATATAGGATGGCAACGCTTTCGCCTTTGGCCACCCCCAGATCGGTCAACATGCAGGCGATGCGGCGGGCCGCGTCTTTCAGCTCGACCCAGCTCAGGTCCGGCGCGCCGTCGGGGAAGACGAAACCAGCCCCCCCCTGATCCGCGCGCAGATCCAGCCAGTCACGGACGGTTCCCTCGGGTGGTTCCATCATTGGCCAGCCTCTGCCCAGTACCGGCCAAAGATCTCGTCCAGTTCGGGTTCGCGCGTTGGTATCTCGCGCACGATCTTGGTGGTCTGGATGAAATGCCGCCAATGCAGGTTGGTGTCGATGGAATTGCCACCCCAACTGCCGCATCCCATCGACAGGGAAAACGGCATACCGTTGGTGAAACTGCCCCCGGTGGCAAAGGTATGGGCCTGGTTGACAATGACCCGGCAAGTCGGCAGATCGCGACCCAGTTCAACGGCGCGGGCATCATTACCGGTATGGATGCCAACCGAATGCCCGGCCCCCTGATAGGCGAGGATACGGGTCGCCGTGTCCTTGGCCTCCGCAAAATCCTTCGCCCGATAAAGCGCCAGCACCCGGCTCAGCTTCTCCCCGGACAGAGGATGATCTGGTCCGATCCCATCGGTTTCAACCGCGAGGAATTTGGTGCCCTCCGGCACTTTCCCGGCCATGCCAAGCGCGTCGAGCATCTTGTCGGCGTCCTGGGCAATGGCCGAACGGTTGAGATGCCCGTCCGGCCAAAGCCGTGCGATGATATCCCCAGCGTCAGAGGCAGGCACCAGAGCGCCGCCTTCGGCGGCCATCGCGGTGACAAAGGCGTCATAGACCGCATCCATCACTACCACCGCATTCTCGGACGAACACGAGGTCGCGTTGTCGAAGCACTTCGATGCCGTGATCTTTGCGGCGGCGGCGGCCAGATCGGCGCTTTCATCCACGATCACCGTGACGTTGCCCGCGCCGACCGCAACAGCGGGGGTGCCGCAGGATTGCGCGCGATGCACGTTGTTCTGACTGCCGGTGCAGATCACCCGATCGGCGATCTCCATCAGCCTTTGTGTCTTGGCTTTCGAACCCGGCGCGGGGATCATCATCACCAGATCGCGATCCAGCCCCAGCTTATCGAACTCGGCATGGATATAGCTCAGCAACATCTCGCAAGACGCCACGCCCTTGGGGGATGGGGCCACCACGATGGAATTGCCGCCCTTGAGCGCATTGATGATGTTGTTTGCCGGGGTCGCTGCCGGGTTAGTCGACGGGACAACCGCGCCGATGACGCCGATGGGCCTTGCGATTTCGGTGATGCCGGTGGCCGGGTCGTCGCGGATGGTGCCATGGGTCTGCACCCCGGCGATGTCTCGCAGCAAGCCAAGCGTCTTGCGGTGGTTCTTGGTGATCTTGTCGGGTACGTTGCCCAGACCTGTTGTCTCCACCGCTAGTTGCGCCAGCGCCCGGTTCCGGGCCGGTTCCATGATGGCCCATCCCGCCGCCAGCGCCGCCTTGTCATAAAGCGCCTGACTGCCTTGGGCCTCGAAGGCCGCCTGCGCCTTGCGCGCCCGCGCCACGATACGATCCACTTCAGCGATTTCGGGGGCAATCCCGTCCTGAGCGTTCATCTGCGTCCTCGATTGTTTATCCGGGGCGGACCCACTCCGCCCCGAGGGGTGTAAGCCGATCAGAGACCAGCCAGCAATTCGTTTAGTGTCTGCTGACGCTGCGCCCACATCTCGATCACCTCGTCACGTGTCATGATATGCATGGGCGAACCACCCGCCTCCATCTTCTTGGCAACGCGGGAATTGGCAAACATCTCAGGGACAGTGACAGAGAGCTTCTCGATCACCTCGGGCGGTGTGCCCTTGGGCACCATGACGCCGCGGAAATTGACCGAGGAATTGTCCACGTCCAGCCCCTGTTCCTGCATCGTGGGCACATCCGGCAGAAACGCATTACGCTCCAGATCAGCAACCCCAAGGATTTTGACATTGCCCGCCTCTTGCGCGCGGAAAGCATCGGACAGGTTGTTGATGCCACCCATCACCTCGCCTGCAATCACCGCCTTCATGGCCGCAGCACCACCACCCTTGGTGGGAATATAGGCCATCTTAATCCCCGCAGCCTTGTCAATCTGCAAGGCGGCAATGTGGTGGCCGACAAACAGACCCGCACCGGAAACGGTCAGTTTGCCGGGGTTTTCCTTGGCAAAGGCAACGACATCTTCCATCGAGTTGAACGGGCTATCGGCCCCCACCACAAAGACGGCCGGATCGGCCCCCCAATTGGCGATGGGTTCAAAGCTGTCGGCCGAATACTGGACCCCGCCCTTGATCGACTGGGCGATGAAATGCGGCACGTTATAAGCGGCCAGCGTATAGCCATCGGGATCGGCCTGCGTGGCGAACCAGTTCCAGCCCACGCGCCCGCCAGCGCCGGGTTTGTTGATGATGGCGATGGGCATGCCAAGCGCATCCTCGTTGCCGGCGGTCATGGTCACGATCCGCGCCTGAAAATCCGTGGCACCACCTGCGCCGTAGCTCACCATCATCATGATCGGCCGTTCGGGGTAATCCTCGGCCACTGCTGCGCCAGTCAAGCCCAAGAGCGCCAGTGCCACCCCTGCAATCAATCGTTTCATGTCTTATTTCCTCCCTGATTGAGTTCACCCGCGCCTCGCGCGGTTAGAACAGAATTTCCTTTGGCGTGTAGACGTTCAGCAGCATGGCAAAGAGCCCATACATCACCGCCACGAAGACGCCCGTGATGAGCGCGCGTTTGACCCAGCTTTTGGCCTCGGCATGCGGGGCCGGGTCATAGAGCGACAGCAGCATGAAAAAGGCGATGGCTGTGGCGGTGTAGAACCCCAGCGTCTTGGCCGCCCAAAAGACATAGACCAGCATGATGATCAGCCCCGGCAGCAGGTTCACGAACATGGTCCGCGACACGCCGGTGCCCACCTTAGACAGGCCCAGCACCGCCTTGCCGAAGGTCCACCCCGCCAGCACCACAAAGACCGACGCGATAAGACGCGGGAACAGAAAGGCCTCGGCGGGTTGCTGGGTATAGCTGACCCAGGTCACCCAGAGCCCGACGGCAAAAACGATCCCCGATCCGATTACATGCTGCGAGCGGTTCATGCCTGCGCCTCCTCTTTGGTGGTGTAGCGGCGGTGGCGAAGCTCCATCCAGACCGAGTAAGCGATCGAAGCCAGCACCACGGCGATCAGGAAAAGGTTCAGGCCACCGGTCAGGAAATAGTCGCTTCGACCATTGGTGGCGTCGGCGATCATCGACCCCTGGATGAAGTTCGCCTCGGCGATCGGCCCCAGGATCAGACCCAGCACCAGCGGCGCGGCAGAGAAGCCGAAGCGCTCAAGAAAGAACATGCCGATGCCGAGACAGGCCATGACATAGACATCCCCCATCGAGCTTTGCACCGAATAGGCGCCAAACACCGACAGCGACAGAACGATGGCGGCCATCACCGATTGCGGCACCTGTGCGACGCGCGCCGCAAGACCCGCGACATAGAGGCCAAAGATGCACATCAGCACCTGCCCGATCAGCATTGAGTTGATGAAGGTCCAGGCGACATCAGGGTGATTGTCGAACAGATCCGAGCCGGGAAAGATCCCGTGGATCAGCAACCCGCCCAACAGCACCGCTGCGGTGGGGCTGCCCGGAATCGACAGGGTCAGCAGTGGCACAAGCGAGGGACCGACCATGGCGTTGTTGGCGGATTCCGCCGCGATCACACCCTCGGAATGGCCGGTACCGAACTTGTCTTTTTCAGACGAGAATTTCTTGGTCTGATCATAAGCGACCAGACCGGCAATCTGGCCTCCGACACCGGGGATCAGGCCAATGACCGAGCCGATCAGGGTGCCGATGCTCAATGCCCGCGTGCGACTGAGCAGCTCGCGAATAGCAGCCAGGATCGAATGGCGCTGCACCTCGATCACCTCGGCCCCAACATTGCGGCGGCCCTTGGCAAACATGGTCAACACCTGCGGAATGGCGAACAGGCCGATCAGCGCGGCGATGATGTTGATCCCGCCCCCGAGTGCGGGGTGAAAGATGAACCGCTGCGCGCCCATGATGTCGTCAAATCCGATCGTGGCCAGCCAAAGCCCGATACAGCCGGACAAAAGCCCCTTGACCACCGAGGACGAATCCAGCGTCCCGATCACGGTGACCCCAAGTATCGCCAGCCAGAACAGGTGAGATGGGCCAAAGGCCAGCGCCCATTTTGCCAGAACCGGGGTCAGAAAGATCAGCAGCAGCACCCCAAAGATGCCACCAACAGCAGAGGCCAGAAACGACAATTGCAACGCCCGCGCGCCCTGCCCCTGCTTGGCCATTGTGTGCCCATCCAGCGTGGTGGCGATATTGGCCGGCGCGCCGGGGATCTTGAGCAGAATGGCACTGACCGCGCCCCCTGCAACGGTTGAGGTATAAGCCGCCCCCAACAGGATCAGCCCCTGAACCGCCTCAAGCTGGAATGTGAACGGGATCAGCAAAGCCACGGCCATCGTGGGCGACAGGCCCGGTGTCGCACCCAGAATCAGCCCGCCAATTGTGCCTCCAAGCAGCAGCAGAAACGACAGCGGCGAGAACACATCTCCGAAATAATAAATAAATTCCATCCGGGGCCTCCCAACCCGCCAAGTCCGGCTTTGCCTTTTGTTGACAAACTAGGTTAGGCGATGAAAATAGTATTGCAAATGTTTTCATAAATTCAGCCGCAGGCGAAGGTATTATGGTTAACTTTCAGAAAGGTAAGGTGGATATTGTCGCAGTTGCAAAGGCCGCGAAAGTGTCCGCGTCCACGGTGTCGCGCACCTTCAATCACCCCGATCTGGTGAACCCCGCGACTCGCAAAAAGATCAATCGCGCGGTGCAGAAACTCGGCTATATCCGCAACCGTGCGGCCCAGACCATCCATGGCAGACGGTCAGGCACGATCGGGCTGATTGTCCCCACCATCAACCACGCCATCTTTGCCGAAGTCATACAGGCGTTTTCGGATTCCATCGACAAGGCCGGGTTCAGCCTGCTGCTGGCCTCTCACGGCTATGATCTCGACCGCGAATACGCCATGGTCCGAAAGCTGCTGGAACATCGCGTCGACGGGGTGGCCCTGGTCGGGCTGCAACATTCCGAGGCCACGATCCGATTGATCGAACAGCAAGACATTCCCGCCCTGGAAATCTGGAACTATGCCGAAACGTCGGTTCTTCCCTGCGTTGGTGCGGATAACCGTCAGGCCGGATACATGGCCGCAGAGCATCTGCTGGCGCTGGGTCATCGCGACATCGGCCTGATCTTTCCCGACACGACGGGGAATGATCGCGCCAGCCATCGGCTATCCGCCGTTCTCGAAGCGCTTGCCAGCCGCAACATCACGGTGCCCGGTCACCGCAAAACCGAGGCGCCCTACAGCGTTTCGCAGGCAAAACAAGCGACATCGGACCTGCTGGCCCGGCACAAACGCCCAACCGCACTGCTTTGTGGCAATGACGTCATTGCCCAAGGTGCGCTTTTTGCAGCCCAGAAACTCGGCCTGAGTGTTCCCGATGATCTTTCAATAATCGGCATTGGGGATTTCAAAGGGTCCGCCGATGTCGAACCCGGATTGACCACGATCCGAATTCCTGCGGAAACAATCGGAACACTCGCTGGCGAAAGGTTCACAGACTACATAACGTCGGACGATCCGACGAATTTCAGGGTCTGTTGCGAGCTGAAATGCATCGTTCGAGGCACAACCGGGAACATTTCGACGCCCCCCGATGCGCCGTGAACAAAACGGCTTCAGGCAAGATTGGTCGTTGAGGCAGACGGTGTCGCGTAATCCCCACGACAGCAATCAGACCTAAACTGGCCGGGGCCACCTCACGATCAGTTATGACGAAATCGAGGTGGTCGTTTTTCAAGAAAGGCCGCCATACCCTCCTTCTGCGCGGGCAGGCCATAAAGCGCGTGATACATTTGCCGTTCATAGCGCAGCCCGGTCTCCAGCGTGCTTTGCTCGGCCATGTTCACACAGGCGCGGGCCATTTGGGTGATGTCCGGAGCGTAGCCCGCGATCAGCTGAGCGGTGTCCATCACGACCTCGGGCAATGCTTCGGGCGCAACAACCCGGCTGACCAGACCCATTTGCAGCGCCTCCTGTGCATCGATCATGCGCCCGGTCAGGATCAGGTCCATCGCGCGGGCGCGTCCGATCAGACGGGTGAGACGCTGGGTGCCTCCGATACCGGGAATGCAGCCGATCTTGATTTCGGGCTGGCCAAACCTGGCGGTCTCTGACGCCAGGATGATGTCACACATCAAGGCCACCTCGCAGCCACCGCCCAGCGCATAACCGCTGACAGCGGCCAGCTTGGGCAGGCGGAGCGCGGCGAACCTGTCCCAGCCGGCAAAAATGTCGCTGGCCTGCATGCTGGCATAGGTCTGCACCGCCAACTCACCGATATCGGCCCCGGCCGCGAAGGCGCGAACATTGCCGGTCAGGATCAGGCAACCGATATCGGGATCGGCATCAAAAGCGGTTGCGGCGGCCAGCACCTCCTCCATCACCTGTGTGTTGAGCGCGTTGAGCTGGTCGGGCCGGTTGAAGCGGATCGTGGCGATCCGGCCCTCGGTTTCGGTCAGGATGGTGTCATACATGCTCAACTGTCCCAGATCGCGCCATAGGCGGGAATGCCCAGGCTTTCCATGTCGTGAACCACCTTGCGCGTCAATTTCTGGTTCGAGATCACGATGACCGCCTCGGCCCCGCTGTCGCGCATCGCCTGCAGGGCCAGCGCAGACAGGTTGGGCTTGCCATGGGTATCGGTGTCCCAGATCAGGGGGGCCTCGGTATGGGCCTCGATCTCATCCACCAGCGCGTCGCCATAGGTCTTGCGCGGGCTGCGGGTCGACCAGATCAGCCGGTTCGGCACATCTCCCGCCAGCAGATGCGGCAGGATCGGCCCGATACCGGACCCGGTTCCGACATAGACAACCTTGCTGAACAGCACCTCGATCCGCGCGACACCCGAGGTGGTAATGCCCTTGACCCAGACTTTGTCGGGCGGCGTATCAATGAAACGTCCGGTCCAATCCCCGGCACGACTGATGGCCAGCCGATAGCCCGGCTCATCCGGCGCGGGGATATTGGCGAAGGAGTGATATTCGCCAAACGGCGTGTGGCTGATCGCGTTGGAACTGCCGGGGAACGGCGTATCGCCATAATCGAACTTCGCGATCACTGCGTGGTCAGAGGGTTTGACGATCTCGACCTTCACCCGTTTCAGCGTCAGCCAGGGCGACAGGATCGACAGGGTGATCAGGCACAACATCCAGAAAGCCGGGCTGTGCAGCAATGCACCGCCCATGTCCTGCGTGATCGACACCGTCTGGGCCCAGAACAGGCCCAGCACAGTCCAGCCGACGAAGCGGTGGATCTTTTCGAACATGTTGTGAAACCGCGCCCGGATCGGGCCGAGGGCCGAGATCACCATCAGCGTCATCAGGACCACCATCGCCCCGCTCAGCCCCAGCGTTAGGTCCGAGGGCAGTGCCGCGCCGCTCAGACGGTTAGCGACCATGGCAAAAAGCAGGAAGCCAAACCAGATCGTACCGGCGACCGCACCGCCGGAATGCAGCCCGCCGAAATGGAACACTTTCCCAGCCCCCCAGCGAATCCAGAGCGGCCAGGACACGGGCACCCGTGTGGCCAGCCAGAACAGCGCGTTGACCACCCGTTGCTGGCGGATCAGGATGCCGAGGCTCAGGTTGATCAATGCCATGTCCGCAATGGGGCTCAGCGCGTACTCGTCCCCGGTGAACCAGACTCCATCGCGCAGCCCCATCACGAACACGCCCAGATTCACCACCGCGACCAGCATCGCCAGACGGCGATACTCCATCAATGCGGGGTGCCGGGTGACCCGCCGCCAGTTCAGCGTGCGGGATTGCAGATTTGTCGTTTCCGTCGTCATCAGTTCAGCTCCACACCGGTTTCGGCGATATGGGTTTGCGCGAGGGTGAGCAGAAGCCGCTTGTCCAGCTTGCCGCGCGGGGTGCGCGGCAGGGTGTCCATCGGCATCACCATGCTTGGGCTGCAGTAATAGGGCAGCCGGTCGGCCACCGATTGCGCCGCCCGTTTCGGGCAGGCCGAAGCGGGCGAGATAAAGCTGACCAGATTGCGAAGGTCATATTGCAAGGTCACCGCCTGCTGGCAGCAGGGCGATGCCTCAAGCGCGCCTGATACGCTGTCGAGTTCCACGCGGAAACCGCGCACCTTGACCAGATCGTCGACACGCCCGAAATGCTCAAGCTCTCCCGTGGTGGTCCAGCGACCCAGATCGCGGGTGCGGAACATCATGTGGCCAGGGCGGAACGGGTCGGGGCGATACCGCTCGGCGGTCAACCCTGGATTGGCCAGATAACCTGCGGTCACGCAATCACCGCCTGCCCACATCTCGCCCTTATGGCCGATTGGCAGCGGGTGCAGGTTCTCGTCGAGGATATAGACCGTGTTGTTGGGGGTCGGGCGGCCGATCGACAGGACCGGCTTGTCGGGATGATGCGGTTCGGCCGTGTTGATGATCGTGGTCTCGGTCGGGCCGCAGGAATTGTAGAAGGTGCAGAAACTTGCCCAGCTGTCGGCCAGCGGGCGCGGGCAGGGTTCTCCGGCAACGGCAGCGACCTTGACCTGCTGACAGCGCCTTTGATCAAGCGCGGTCAGGATCGAAGGGGTGGCGATCAGCACATCGACCTGTTCCGCCGTTTCCTGAATGGACTTGCCGCGAATGACCAGCGTTGCCCCGTTGGACAGCGCGCCCAGTGTCTCCCACGCGGCCATGTCAAAGGCGATGGACAAGATCTGCCCGACCCGCAGCCCGGGCCGCATGCCCAGATCGCCGGGGGCTGTCAGCAGGATATTGGCCAGGTTGGCATGGGTGACCTGCACACCGTTCGGCACGCCGGTGGTGCCCGAGGTGAACAGGATCATCGCCAGATCGTCGGGCCGGGCCTCATAGTCCGCGCCGTCGGGGCCGGGGGCATCGAGCATCGGGTCGTAGATCACGGTGTCGATCGCGATCAGGGTCTGATGCGGCGCAACCGGCACCTGATCGGCCAGTTCGCTGAGGCTCAGCACGACCTTGGCGCCGGTCACATCGGCCACGTGGCGCAAGGTTTCGGTCGGCGCCACGCCCACATGCTGCGGCACATAGGCAGCCCCGAGTTTCAATGCTGCGACGATGGCGACCACCATGTCGATCGAGCGGTGCAAGAACAGGCACACCGCATCGCCGCGTCGAACACCATGCGCACGCAGAACCCCCGCCAGCCGGTTCGACGCCGCGTCCAGAGCCGCATAGCTGAGCCTGTGGCCCGCGCATTCAACCGCAATCTCGGCGGGGTTGCGGCGCATCTGATGCCGGATCGCCGCCGCGATGGTCGGATGGCGCGGCGCTTGCCTGGGACCCCAGCCAAAGGCACGAAACCGCTTCTGATCCGGAACGGTGAGGCAAGCAAGCGCGTGGGTCTGACCGTCTCTTGTGGCGTCGGCCGGAGTCGGGGGATGAAAGCCTTTCAAAGGAGTGACAGCAGAGTTTTGCATGGCGTTTTCCTTCCAGTGTGAGGGTCACGCCTCAGGTTTAATGGGAAAAATTCCCATTAACCCTCACAATCGGTCACTTTTTGGTCACGAAACCGTTGAAATCCTAAACAACCGGAAAACTATATGCGTAGAAAGCGTTTAAGAGTTAACCGAATGTCGTCGCAACCCAAGCCTCCTCTTGAAACCGCCCTGGCCGCTCTGCTTGAGCCCTTGGCGCAGGCAATGGTTGCGCATGGGGTGACGCTTGGCACGGCGACGGAGGCGTTGAAAAAGGCTCTGCTCGCGGCTGCCGAAAGCACCTCCGCCAGCCCGCTCAGCGACAGCCGGGCCAGCCTGCTGACCGGGCTTCACCGCAAGGATGTCAAACGGTTGCGCGGCCTGACGGATGATGCGCCCGAGAAGCGCAGCAGCAACGCGGCGGCGCTGGTCATCAGCCATTGGGCCACCTCGCCGGAATATCAAGATGCCTCTGGCGCGCCGCGCGATCTGTCCCGCAAGGGTGGTGAGGACGGACCGGGATTTGACGATCTGGTGCGCCTGGCCCGGATCGACATGGCGCCGGGAACAGTGCTGAATACACTTCTCGATCATGAAATCGTAGAGACCGATGAAACGGGGAATTTGCGCCTTTTGACCCACGCCTTCCTGGCGTCGGGCGGTGGCGCCGAACAGGTGGCGGCCTATCAGGCGACGCTGTCGGCGCACTTGCGAGCGGCGACCCAAAACCTGCTTGCGGCGCCCGGCGATGCGCGGAATTTCGACCGCGCCGTGCGCTATTCCCACCTGTCGCTTGAATCGATTGAGCAGTTGCGGCAGCTATCGGAGGAACAGGCGCAGACGCTGTTGCAGGACATAAATGCACTGGCCCGGACCTTGCAGGACCGTGACGAAAGTGGCGGCCATCGGGGCCGGTTTGTGATGGGCGCCTATATACTGCCCTCACCAGCGAAGACTGCGGAAAAAGACCCGGAAGAGGGCGACGAAACATGAGCATCCGTGCCCGCACACTCGCGGCGATACTGGCCTCGGCCTGGCTGTCCACATCCGCAGTCGCAGAGGACAAAGAAGAACGCGAAGGCGGCATCATCGGCACCGGCATTGTCGGCACCATCACCCATCTCGGCAGCATATTCGTGAACAATCTTCGGGTTCAGGTCGCAGGCGGAATGCCCGTGGCCGGGTCCGTCCCCACGATGACGGTGGCCGATCTGCGGCCCGGACATACGGTGGCAATAGTTGCCGAGCGCAGGGAAGATGGCTGGCATGCAAGACAGGTTCGCCAGGTCCTGCCGCTGGTCGGGCAGGTGACAGGGATGGGCGCGCAGGGCCTGACCATTCTGGGCACTCAGGTCGACGCTGGCGACCTGTCTGGCGATCTGCAGATCGGCGACTGGGTGGCGGTCAGTGGATTGTGGCAGGGGCCGAGGCTGCTCGCCTCGCGGATCGAAGCGCTGGAGGGCGCGGATCATCCGGCGCGGCTTAGCGGGTCGTATCTGGGTCCAAACCCGGATGGCGACACGTTGATCGGCGGCAGCGTTCTGTCGGGGATCGAGCCGTCGCATCTGCGGCCCGGCGATCTGGTGCGGGTGACCGGCCAGCCGACGCCCGACGGGATACGTGCGGACGCGCTGACAACCGGGCTGTTCGACGAGGCTGTGGGCCTGATCCAGGTCCAGGGCTATTTCTCGCGCCCGCAAGCTACCGGTCTCTATACCGTGCTGGGCAGCGGACTTGTCGCCTATACGGATCAGCCCGAGATGATCAATACGCGCATCACTGTCATTCAATGCGGTCAGATGGGACGTTTGGGGAAAATTGAACCCAGCGACCTTGCCGAACCCGGTCAGGAGACCCGCTTTCTGTCCGAACTGAGCTGCTGAACCGGGCGCGGCGCACGGAGGGTGTCGCAGAGGTATCGCAATTGACCCGCGCTGCATAGGCCGAAATTCTTAAACACAACGCGGGGTCGTCAGTGTTCCGCAATTGTATGATTTCAAAGGTAAAACATCAACTGATCCGAATTTGTTTGCCAGAACTGGCATCCCCTCATAGGCTCTTGTCACAAAACTGTTACAAAGCAGACGATCCTTGGGAGGGTTCACATGATGTCGTTGAAGAAACTGGCGGGCGCGTCTGCGCTTGCCTTCGTGGCGGCGGGCGCGGCACAGGCCGACAAGCTGACCTTTTATTGCTCGGCGCAGGAAGACTGGTGCCAATTGATGGCCAACAGCTTTCAGGATGCCACCGGGATCGACGTTGCGATGACGCGGAAATCCTCGGGGGAAACATTCGCGCAGATCAAGGCCGAAAGTTCGAACCCCAAGGGAGATGTCTGGTGGGGTGGCACCGGTGACCCGCATTTGCAGGCGGCAGAGGAAGGGCTGACCGCCGAGTACCTGTCGCCGATGCGCGACCAGCTGCACCCCTGGGCCATCGCGCAGGCGGAAAGTGCGGGCAACAAGACAATCGGGATTTATTCCGGTGCGCTGGGTTATGGGTATAATTCCGACCTGCTAGCCGCCAACAACCTGCCCGAACCGGCCTGCTGGAAAGACCTGCTAAAGCCCGAATACAAGGGCCATGTGCAGATGGCGAACCCGAACTCGTCGGGCACCGCCTATACGACGCTGGCCACGATGATGCAGCTCTTTGGTGAAGAGGAAGGCTTCGACTTCATGAAGGGTCTGCACAAGAACATCAACCAGTATACCAAATCCGGTTCGGCCCCGATCAAGGCGGCGGGACGTGGTGAAAACACCGTTGGTATTGTTTTTATGCATGATGCGGTAAAACAGGCCACCTCGGGCTTCCCGGTCAAGGTTGTCGCCCCGTGTGAGGGCACCGGATACGAGATTGGCTCGATGTCGATCATCGACGGTGCGCGAAACATGGAGGAGGCCAAGAAGTTCTATGACTGGGCGCTGAGCCCCGAGGCACAGAACCTCGCCTTGCAGGTGAGCGCGTTTCAGGTGCCATCGAATATGAGCGCGGAAACCTCGCCTTCGGCCCCGGACATGTCGCAGATCAAGCTGATTGACTACGACTTCAAGAAATATGGCTCCTCCGACGAGCGCAAGCGCCTGTTGAAGAAATGGGATGATGAGGTGTCGACCCTGCCGCAATAAAGATGCGCGAACTGACATCCGAGAAAACGACCCATCCGGTTCTGCTCTTCTGGATCATTGCCGGATGGGTCGGTTTTTTCCTCCTCCCCTGGTACGGGGTGGAGGCGTTTTTTTCTTTCGAATGGATGGTTGACGGTTATCCATTCGACCCAGACTACGCTCCGGCCGGGTTTCTGGTCGCGCAGGGCGAAAAGCTCTGGCTCGCGCCCATGGTGCTGGCGCTGATTGCGCCGCTGGCGGTGCTCCGGAAACGCAAGATAGATCCGATCTATGCCAAAATGCTGATCCTGGCGGGCGCGTTTGGCTTTGGGTGGATGATCCTGCAGGGCTTTGCCATTGGCATCCGTGGCTGGAATTTCGAGTGGGCGACAGCACTGTTCGGGGATCTGGGGGATCGTCAGTACGGAATGGGCTATGGCGCGCTGATCTGTGCCTCTGCCTTCCTGTTCCTGCTCACCCAAGGCATCGCGGCGCGCGGGGCCATCAACGGAGACGTCTTTGTCGTGAGCGCGATCGGCGGCGTGATCGTCATCGTCACCGCCTTCGTGTTCTTCCCGATCGCCAAGATGCTCACCGCCGCCTTCATCACGGATGAGGGCGGCTATTCGGTGGGTGTGTTCTTGTCGAAATTCTTCGACGACCGGCTCTGGGGACTGGGATGCCTGTCGGGCGGGCGCTGCGGGGCGGCCTGGAATTCGCTGTTTCTTGCGGTTCTTGTTGGCTTCATCACCACTGTTCTCGGGCTTATTTTCGCGCTGGTCGTCACGCGCTCGGGCTTTCGTTACAAACGCGCCTTGCGTGCCTTGACGGTACTGCCCATCATCACGCCGCCTTTTGTGATCGGCCTCGCGCTGATCCTGCTCTTCGGGCTTTCGGGCTCGGTCACCGTGTTCTTTGCGGATGTCTTTGGCGTTCAGCCGACCCGATGGCTGTATGGCTTGCCCGGTGTCCTCATCGCGCAGACGCTGGCCTTTACGCCGATTGCCTTTCTGGTGCTGATCGGTGTGGTCGAAGGGGTCTCGCCCTCGATGGAGGAAGCGGCGCAGACCCTGCGGGCCAGCAAGTGGCAGGTGTTCAAGACCGTCTCGCTGCCGCTGATGCGGCCCGGTCTGGCCAACGCGTTCCTGCTGGGGTTCATCGAAAGCATGGCCGATTTCGGCAACCCACTGGTTCTGGGCGGCAATTTCGACGTGCTCTCGACCGAGATCTTCTTTGCCATCGTGGGCGCGCAATATGATCAGGGCAAGGCGGCGGTTCTGGCAATGGTGCTGCTGTGTTTCACGCTCGGTGCGTTTTATGCGCAGCGGTTCTGGCTGGGCAAGAAAAGCTATACCACCGTGTCCGGCAAAGGTGACAGCGGCGTGCACCCGCATATGCCGCGCGCGCTGTCGGTGCCGGTGCTGGTCATCGCGATGATCTGGGCCGGGTTTACCGCCGTTGTTTATGTCATGATCTTCTACGGTTCGGTGGTTGAATTGTGGGGGGTGAACAACACGCTGACCTTCAAACATTATGTCACCGCCTTTTCTTTCCGCTTCGAGGACGGCGGCATCCGCTGGTCCGGCGCGGCATGGGACAGTTTCTGGACCACGCTCAAGATCGCCGGGATCGCGGCACCTCTGACAGCAATCGTCGGGTTGATCACCGCCTATCTGCTGACCCGGCAATCCTTTGCGGGCAAGAACGCGTTCGAGTTCGGCACCATGCTCAGCTTTGCCATCCCGGGCACCGTGATCGGCGTCAGCTATATCCTGGCCTTCAACGTCCCGCCCATCGAGATCACCGGCACTGGTATCATCCTCGTGGTCAGCTTCATCTTCCGCAACATGCCGGTGGGGGTGCGGGCGGGCATCGCCTCCATGTCGCAGTTGGACAAATCGCTGGACGAGTCTTCGCTGACTTTGGGCGCAAACTCGTGGCAGACCTTCCGCCGCATCATCCTGCCCTTGCTCAGGCCCGCGATTCTGGCGGCGCTGGTCTATAGCTTCGTGCGGGCGATGACGGCGATCTCGGCGGTGATCTTTCTGGTCTCGGCGGAATATGACATGGCCACCAGCTATATCATCGGGCGGGTAGAGAATAACGATTACGGCCTCGCCATCGCCTATTCCACTACCCTGATTTTCGTGATGCTCAGCGTTGTGGCGCTGATGCAGGTCATTGTGGGACGGACCGAGATCGGCCGTCGCATGACCCAGTCGCGCAGCAACGTATAAGGACGCAAGGATATGAGCCTCAACTCCAAAGCCGCGCCGGTCAGTTTTCGCAATGTCACCAAGATCTATGGCAAGGATGTGGTGGCGGTCGACGACATCAATCTTGAGATCGAGGCCGGGAAACTGGTGACTTTGCTGGGTCCGTCAGGATGCGGCAAGACCACGACGCTGCGCATGATCGCGGGGCTGGAAATGGCCAGCAGGGGCTCGATCCATATCGGTGATCGTGATGTCACATTGCTGCCGGCGACGGATCGTGATGTGTCGATGGTGTTCCAGTCTTATGCCCTATTTCCGCATATGACGGTGATGGAGAATGTCTCCTATGGGCTTGGGTTCTCGGGTTTCGACAAGGCAGAAACGAAGGATCGCGCCGCACAGGGGCTGGACCTTGTGGGCCTACGCGGCTTCGGCGACCGGCTGCCATCGGAATTGTCGGGTGGCCAGCAGCAACGGGTCGCCGTCGCCCGCGCGCTTGTGCTTGAGCCGCAGGTGCTGTTGTTTGACGAGCCGCTGTCAAATCTAGATGCCAAGCTGCGTCGGCAAGTGCGCGAGGAAATCCGCGAAATCCAGCAAAATCTGGGTCTGACCGTCGTCTATGTCACCCATGATCAGGAAGAGGCGCTGGCGGTTTCCGACGATATCGTCGTCATGCGGAATGCGGGCATCGCCCAGATTGGCACGCCGCGCGAGCTTTATGACGCGCCTGCCGACCGTTTCGTAGCCGACTTTATCGGAGAGGCCAACATCATCCCCTGCGAGATCATCGCAATTCGCGACGATATGGCATCCATCCGCGTCGGCGCCTTCGAACATGCCCTGCCCGCGCGCGGGTTGCAGGCTGGCCCGGCGCTGCTGGCAGTGCGCCCGACACGTCTGAAGATCGGAGCATCCGACGGGATGGATATGACAATTGCCAAGGCGACCTATGTGGGAAGCCGCATGGAATATACTCTGGAGGCGGCGTTTGGGCAGATTTTTGCAATCAGCGAAAACGTCGATGCCCCGCTTGAGGTCGGATCAGAGATCACCGTCGGACTGGACGAAATCGGCCCGGTTCTGCTGCCTGTGGATGTGACGGGATAGGATCTTCAGGGTTGCCTGAAGTTTGTGCAGATTTCTCACATTGATGAATATTCAGGCAGAACGCGCGCCGCTGATTGAATGTCGAGGGCGTTAGCATTGTGACCTTGGGCAACTTTGTCCAGTTCGATGGGCATGAGCCGCAAATTGACCGTTGTTGTTGTTGAGCAGAACCGCGACCGCGCCATCGCGATTGTCGACGCCCTGAAAGATTCCGGGGAAGTCGATGTTTTTGTGATCGGCGCTGTCTCGGGGCTTGCGCGCAAGATCGCCACGCATAGCCCCGATATCGTGCTGATCGATATCGACAATCCGTCCCGCGACATGCTTGAGGAGCTAACAATCGCATCGGGCCCGATGGAACGGCCTGTAGCGATGTTCGTGTCCGGTGCCGCCGGGGGTCTTGCCAAAGCTGCGGTCGAAGCAGGTGTGTCGGCTTACGTCGTCGATGGGCTGCAGGCCGAACGGATCAAACCCGTTATCGACATCGCGATTGCCCGGTTTCATGTTCTGCGCCAGGTGCGGACCGAATTGGCCGAAACGCGGCGCGCTCTGGAAGAGCGCAAAGTGATCGACCGGGCCAAAGGACTGCTGATGAAGGCCAAGGGCATTCAGGAGGACGAAGCCTATGCCATGTTGCGCAAGACCGCGATGAACCAGAACCGCCGGGTTGCTGACGTGGCCGAGGCTCTGGTCACGGCATCGGGGTTGCTGTCATGAGGACCGTTTCGCTGCCCGTTGCCTATATGCCTCTGGTTGATGCGGCGCCATTGATCGCGGCGCGCGAGATGGGCTTTGACCATGCCGAGGGCGTCTCGCTGGATCTTAGACCCGCGCCCTCTTGGTCGTCCCTGCGGGATATGCTGGCCTTTGGACATGTGGATGCGGCACATCTTCTCTCTCCGGTCCCGATCGCCATGGCATTGGGGTTGGGCGGTATCGCGACGCCGTTTTCGGCGGTGTCGGTACTGTCGCTCAATGGCAATGTCATCGGCGTTGGTCAGGACCTTGAAAAACGGTTGCGCGCCAGCGGGTATGCGTTCGATTTCCAGGATGCAAACGCCGCTGGCGCAGCGCTTGCGCGGGTTGCGAACGGGCCACTGGTTTTTGGTGTGCCTTTCCCGTTTTCAATGCATGTCGAGCTGCTGCGCTATTGGGTGGCGGGCACCGAGCTGGCCTCCACTCAGGTCGAGATCCGAACGGTTCCGCCACCTCTCATGGCGCAGGCGCTGGCCGCCGGTGAGATTGACGCGTTTTGCGTCGGTGAACCCTGGGGCTCCGTCTCGGTCGATGATCAGGTGGGCGCGCTTTTGTTGCCCGGGCGTGCGATCTGGACCTGTGCGCCGGAGAAAGTCCTCGCAGTGCGCACCGAATGGGCCGAAACCGAACCCCATCTGCTTGGCGGATTGATGCGCGCGATCTGGCGCGCGGCGCGCTGGCTGTCTCGGCCAGAGAGTCGGACAACCGCCTCGGAAATGTTGTCACGTGCATCTTACCTGAACGTCTCTTCGGAGCTGATTGACCGTGCACTCTCGGGAGAGTTCACGATATCCTCGCGGGGCGAACAGCGCCATGTGGACGGGTTTGTCGAGTTTTTCGATGGGGCGGCCTCGTTCCCTTGGCGCAGTCAGGCGAAATGGATCGCCCACCAGCTCGCCAGACGAAACGGCCTTGACCCAACCCAGGCAGAATATCAGGCAGCCAAGGTGTTTCGCAGCGATCTCTATCGGCGAGAGTTGCAGTCTTCCGGCGTCGAACTGCCCGGTGCTTCGGAAAAACTAGAAGGGGCGATTCCCGATGCAACGGCCGTTGCATCGGCCAGCGGCAGCCTGATCCTGCCACCGAACGTGTTCTTTGACCGACGCATTTTTGAGCCGTCAGAATGAGGGCGCACAATTTTTTTGCACTGCAGCATCAAAACATGCCGCGATGCAGAAAAAGAGGCCCCAAAACGCCGAAATAGGATGACCCGCAAAACGGGTGATGTCTAAGATCGGACCATCGACATGCAATGGAGCCTGTCGCAAGAATTCGCCCAAAGCATAGGGCATCTGACAAGAGCAAAGCCGCTCGACCAACCGCCACTCCTCCCGGCGGTCTGTGTCGGCGGCTTTTTTTGTTTGCCCAAAGGAAATGGGCAGGACCGAAAGGGATCGAGATGAAGAAGCTTTTTCTAAGCCTCGCTGTGACAACAGCGCTAGCCAGTCCAGCACTTGCCGAATTGCTGGAGCTGGAGAAAGACGAACTGACCTTTGGCTTTATCAAACTGACGGATATGGCGCCGCTGGCCGTGGCCTATGAGCAGGGATATTTTCTGGACGAAGGTCTGTTTGTGACGCTTGAGGCGCAGGCCAACTGGAAAGTCCTTTTGGACGGCGTGATCGACGGGCAGTTGGACGGTGCGCATATGTTGGCGGGGCAACCGCTGGCGGCAACGATCGGATATGGCACCGAGGCCCATATCGTCACGCCTTTTTCAATGGACCTGAACGGCAACGGCATCACGGTTTCCAATGAGATCTGGGAAGAAATGAAGCCAAACATCCCCGTAATGGATGATGGTCGCCCGCAGCACCCTATCAGCGCCGAAGCGCTGGCACCGGTGGTTGAGAAATACAAATCCGAGGGCAAGCCGTTTAACATGGGCATGGTTTTCCCGGTCTCGACCCACAATTACGAGCTGCGCTACTGGCTGGCGGCTGGCGGTCTGCATCCGGGGTACTACAGCCCTGACAACGTCACGGGTCAGATCGGCGCAGATGTGTTCCTGTCGGTGACCCCTCCGCCGCAGATGCCCGCGACACTGGAGGCGGGCACGATCTATGGCTACTGCGTGGGCGAGCCGTGGAACCAGCAGGCCGTGTTCAAAGGCATCGGCGTGCCTGTCATCACCGATTACGAGCTGTGGAAGAACAACCCCGAGAAAGTCTTCGGCATCACCGCCGAGTTTGCCGAGGAATACCCCAACACCACGCTCGCCGTGACCAAAGCTTTGATCCGCGCTGCGATGTGGCTCGATGAAAATGACAACGCCAACCGCCCGGAAGCGGTCGAAATCCTCAGCCGTCCGGAATATGTGGGCGCGGATTATGATGTCATCGCCAACTCGATGACCGGCACGTTTGAATATGAAAAGGGCGACAAGCGTGAGGTGCCCGATTTCAACGTGTTCTTCCGCTACAACGCCACCTACCCGTTCTATTCCGACGCCATCTGGTACCTGACCCAGATGCGCCGCTGGGGCCAGATCGCCGAATCTCAGCCCGACAGCTGGTATGACGAGGTGGCCAAGTCGGTCTACAAGCCCGAAATCTACCTTGAGGCTGCACGCCTTCTGGTCGACGAGGGCCTGGCGAACGAAGCCGACTTCCCCTGGGACAGCGACGGCTACAAGGCCCCGACCCCAGCCGAGGATATCATCGACGGTATCGCCTATGACGGCCGCACACCCAACGCCTATCTCGAAAGCCTGTCCATCGGTCTGAAGGGCGATCAGAAGATCGTCGGCACGGACGTGCAAGGCTAATCCAGAAACGTCGCGCCCGGCCTTGGTCGGGCGTGGCCTTCACAAGTGCCCCGCCAACGCAAGGACACATCAGATGACAACGGTCGATCCAGAATTCAACGCAGGCGCCAATCGCGAAGAGCGTCGCGCCCGCCTTTTCACCCGCATCAACGCCGCCGACAAATGGTTCCAGGTTCTGGGTCTCAGCTGGGCCACTCCGGTGCTGAAGGCCGCCGCCGGAGATAACCCGCGCGCCCAGATGACCGAGATCTGGCGGTTGCTGATTGTTCCGCTGCTGTCGATCTGCGCCTTCCTGCTGCTCTGGTCGACGCTGGCGCCCAAGGTGCAGACGTCGCTGGGCGCCGTGCCCGGACCGGCTCAGGTCTGGGAAGAGATGGTGAATCTGAACGCCGACGCGCAGGCCAAGGCCGCAAAACGCGCAAAATTCGAGGCGATGGTTGAAAAGCGTAACCAGAAGCTGATCGACGCGGGCCGCGCGGATGAGGTGAAACAGGTCGCCTATACCGGCGCGCCATCTTACTACCAGCAGATCTGGACCTCGATCAAAACCGTTTTCTTCGGCTTTGTGATCGCCACGGTCGTGGCCGTCCCGCTTGGGATCGCCGCTGGTCTGTCTCCGACCGCAAATGCCGCGCTGAACCCGTTGATCCAGATCTTCAAACCCGTCTCGCCGCTGGCCTGGCTGCCAATTGTGACCATGATCGTCTCGGCCGTTTACGTCACCAATGACGGCTGGTTCGCGAAATCCTTCCTGATCTCGGCCATCACCGTGACGCTGTGTTCGCTGTGGCCGACGCTGATCAACACAGCTCTGGGTGTCGCATCGATCGACAAGGATCTGGTGAATGTCTCCAAGGTTCTGAAAATGAACACCTATACCAAGATCACCAAGCTGGTGCTGCCCTCGGCCCTGCCCCTGATCTTCACAGGTCTGCGCCTCAGCTTGGGTGTTGGCTGGATGGTCCTGATCGCCGCCGAGATGCTGGCGCAGAACCCAGGTCTGGGCAAGTTCGTCTGGGATGAATTCCAGAACGGCTCGTCCAGTTCGCTGGCCAAGATCATGGTCGCGGTCTTAACCATCGGTATCATCGGCTTCCTGCTGGACCGGGTGATGTACGCGCTGCAATCCCTCTTTACCTTTACCAATAGCCGGTGAGCGCGATGAGCATTCTGAGCTTCAAAAACGCCTCGAAATCCTTCGGCGAAGGTACTGCCCGGACCGATGTGCTCAAGGACATCGACCTGGAGGTAACAGAGGGGGAGTTTCTGGTGATCCTCGGGTTCTCGGGCACCGGAAAAACCACACTGATCAATCTGATGGCCGGGCTGGATACGCCCAGCAAAGGCGAGGTCACCTTCAAAGGCGCGCCGATCAGGGGGCCGGGCCCGGAACGCGGGGTGATCTTTCAGAACTACTCGCTGATGCCGTGGCTGACGGTCAACGGCAATGTCGGGCTGGCAGTCGATACAGTCTTTCCAGGCCTCAACAAGGCCGAAAAAGCGGACAAGATCGCCCACTATGTCAAGATGGTCGGCCTCAGCCATGCCGCGACGCGACGCCCTGCCGAACTGTCGGGCGGGATGCGGCAACGGGTCAACGTGGCGCGCGCGCTGTCGATTAACCCCGAAGTGCTGCTGCTGGACGAACCTCTTTCCGCGCTGGATGCGCTGACCCGCGCCAATCTGGCAGATGAGATCGAACATATCTGGGAAGCAGACAAAAAGACCTGCGTGCTGATCACCAATGATGTGGACGAGGCGATCATTCTGGCTGACCGGATCATCGCCTTGAACCCTGATGGCACGCTGGGTCAGGAATTCCCGGTGTCCATCCCGCGCCCGCGCGACCGCACCGCGATGAACAATGACGAGGGTTTCAAGCGCCTACGGGCAGATGTCACAAAATATCTCATGGAGGTCGGAATCGAGGCCAAGGTCGAAGGATCGCGTATCCTGCCCGACGTTACCCCGATCCACGGTGTTCCGGCAGTGATGGCCAAGGCCCAGAAAGGTCTGATCGAAAAACGCTTCCTGGATTTCTCGCAACTGCACAAGGTTTATCCGACCCCCAAGGGCCCGCTGACCGTGGTCGAAGACTTCGATCTCAAGATCGACAAGGGCGAGTTCATCTCTCTGATCGGCCATTCCGGCTGCGGCAAGTCCACGGTTCTGACCATGGCTGCCGGGCTGAACGACATCTCTCAGGGCGCGATCAAGCTGGATGGCCGCCATGTCGAAGGCGCCGACCCCGAACGCGCCGTGGTGTTCCAGTCACCCAACCTGTTTCCCTGGCTGAGCGCCAAGGAGAATGTCGCGATCGGTGTCGACAAGGTCTATCCAAGGGCCAGCCAGGCCGAGCGGCAGGATGTCGTCGAGTATTATCTGGAACGCGTCGGATTGGCCGATGCGATGGACAAGCAGGCGAGCGATCTGTCGAACGGCATGAAGCAGCGCGTCGGCATCGCCCGCGCCTTTGCCCTGTCGCCCAAGCTGCTGCTGCTGGACGAGCCCTTCGGGATGCTCGACAGCCTGACACGCTGGGAATTGCAGGAAGTCCTGATGGAGGTCTGGTCCCGCACCAAGGTGACGGCGATCTGCGTCACTCATGATGTGGATGAGGCGATCCTGCTGGCCGACCGGGTGGTGATGATGACGAACGGCCCGCAGGCCACCATCGGCAAGATCACAAATGTTGACCTGCCACGCCCGCGCACCCGCAAGGCACTGCTGGAGCATCCCGATTACTACGCCTACCGGCAGGAAGTCCTCGACTTCCTCGAAGAATACGAACACGGCGCCAAACCGAAATCGTCCGCCCCCAAGGCGATTGCAGCGGAGTGACTCAATGAAAAAGAGATTGGTGGTAATAGGCGCAGGCATGGCCTCGGGCCGGGTGTTGGAACACCTGACCGAGACTGCGCCCGAAAGCTTCGACATCACGCTGCTCAATGCCGAGCCGCGCGGAAACTATAATCGCATCATGCTCAGCCCGGTTTTGTCCGGCGAGAAAACATATGAAGAGATCGTCACCCATGACGATGACTGGTACGCCACGCGCGGCATCACCTGCCGCTTTGGTGAGAGGGTCGCGCGGATCGACCGCGAAATGAAGGTCGTCGAGGGCGAAAACAGCCACGTGCCCTATGACAAGCTGCTGATTGCAACCGGGTCAGAGCCGTTCATCATCCCTCTGCCCGGACATGATCTGGACGGCGTGATCGCCTATCGCGATCTCGAAGACACGCAACAGATGATGGGCATGGGACCTGACAACAAGGTCGTCGTCATCGGCGGTGGCTTGCTTGGGCTCGAAGCCGCCGCAGGCATGGCCGCGCATGGCGTTGATGTCACCGTGGTCCATATCATGGGTCACCTGATGGAGCGCCAGCTGGACGAGGCGGCTGGATATCTGCTGAAGAAGTCGCTGGAAGACAAGGGCATCAAGATCCAGCTTCAGGCGAATTCGAAAGAGATCCTCGGTCAGGACGGAAAGGTGCGCGCGCTGCTGCTGGACGATGGCACCGAGCTGCCCTGCGATCTGCTGGTCATGGCGGTCGGTATCCGGCCAAGCACGGCGTTGGCGCAAGAGGCTGGCCTGGCCACCGGACGCGGCATCCACGTGGATGACCAGATGCTGACATCCGACCCGGACGTCTACGCCGTCGGCGAGTGCGTTGAACATGACGGGGCCGTTTTTGGCCTGGTCGCACCGCTTTATGATCAGGCGAAGGTGGCGGCACAGGCCATGCTGGGTGGCGAGGCGGCCTTTGTTCAGAAAACCCTATCGACCAAGCTGAAGGTCACCGGATGCGATCTGTTCAGCGCAGGTGATTTTGCCGACGGGCCGGGGCGCGAGGATATCGTGTTCCGCGACCCCGCACGTGGGGTCTACAAGCGCCTCGTGATCGAAGAGGACCGCCTGATCGGTGCCGTGATGTATGGCGATACGGCCGATGGCAGCTGGTTCTTCGGTCTGATCAAGGACGGCACCAATATCGACGAGATGCGCGAGACGCTGATCTTCGGCCCGGCTTACCAGGGGGGCGACACTGCGGACCCTCTCTCAGCCGTTGCAGCATTGCCGCCTGAGGCGGAAATTTGCGGTTGCAACGGCGTATGCAAAGGCGACATTGTCGAGGCGATCAACGCCGGTGCCAATGATCTGGGTGCAGTTCGGACATCAACCAAAGCCAGCGCATCTTGCGGGACCTGCACCGGGCTGGTCGAACAGCTGCTGCAAGTCACGCTGGGTGATGAGTTTGAGATGCCTGCAGCTCAGCCGATCTGCGGTTGCAGCGATCTGACGCATGAGGATGTGCGCCGCCTGATCAAGGGGCAGGAGCTGAAAAGCCAGGCCGCTGTTTGGCAGGAGCTGGGCTGGAAAACGCCCAATGGCTGTCATGTCTGTCGCCCGGCGATCAATTACTACTTGCTGGCCGATTGGCCGCTGGAATATCAGGACGACCCGCAAAGCCGCTTCGTAAACGAACGCAAGCACGCCAACATCCAGAAGGACGGCACGTTCAGCGTTGTGCCGCGCATGTGGGGCGGGATCACCAACCCCGCCGAGCTGCGCGCCATCGCCGATGCCGCTGACAAGTATGACGTTCCCACCGTCAAGGTCACCGGCGGTCAGCGCATCGACCTTCTGGGCGTCAAGGGAGAGGACCTGCCCGCAATCTGGTCGGATCTGAACAAGGCGGGGCTGGTCTCGGGTCATGCTTATTCCAAGGGGCTGCGCACGGTCAAAACCTGCGTGGGCACCGATCATTGCCGGTTTGGAACGCAGGACAGCACCGGGCTGGGGGTCAAGCTTGAGAAAATCCTCTGGGGGTCATGGACGCCGCACAAGCTGAAGCTCGCGGTCTCGGGTTGCCCCCGAAATTGTGCCGAGGCGACTTGCAAGGATATTGGCGTGGTCTGTGTGGACTCAGGTTACCAGATCAGCATCGGTGGCGCGGCGGGTATGGATGTGAAAGAGACCGAGCTGCTGTGTCAGGTGCCCACCGAGAACGAGGCGATCGAGGTGGTCATGGCGGTGACGCAGGCCTACCGCGAAGGCGGCAAGTATCTGGATCGTTTGTACAAATGGCTGGGCAAGGTCGGTATGGACTGGGTCAAGGCCCATGTCGTTGATGATCTCGACAACCGCGCCGCACTGGTCGCGCGATTTGAGCTGTCTCAGAGCATCTACCGCAAAGACCCCTGGGCCGAGCATGTGCGGGACAAGGCGCAGACCTATGCGCCGATTGCAGATTTCACATTGGAGGCCGCAGAATGAGCTGGATCGACATCGGATCAGTTGACGAGGTTCCCCTGCGCGGTGCGCGGTTGGTGAAAACCCATGTGGGCTGTCTGGCTGTCTTCCGCACGGCAGAGGCCGAGATTTTTGTCGCCTCCAACAGTTGCCCGCACAAAGGCGGGCCCCTGTCGGAAGGTATCGTGCACGGGCAGTCGGTGACCTGTCCCCTGCACAATTGGGTGTTCGACCTGAATACGGGTCAGGCCCAAGGCGCGGATGAGGGCCGGATCACGACTTATCCGGTTCGCGTGGAAGAGGGCCGCATCCTGCTGGACGCAGATGCGGTCACCCGGCGGAGCGCCGCGTGATGGATGGAACAGGTCTGCCCGAAATCCGCTCGACCTGCGCTTATTGCGGGGTCGGTTGCGGTGTGCTGCTGCGCCCGGATGGCGCTGGCGGGCTGGCGGTACGCGGCGACCCGGACCACCCGGCAAACCGGGGCCGGCTCTGCTCGAAAGGCTCAGCGCTGGCGGAAACCGTGAGCCTGGAGCAACGCTTGCTCACCCCGCGCGCATTTGGGCAGGACACCAGCTGGGACGAGGCCCTGCAACTGGTTGCAGACCGATTTTCTTCGGCCATCGCCGAGCATGGCCCCGACAGCGTCGCCTTTTATGTCTCGGGCCAGTTGCTGACCGAAGATTATTATATGGCCAACAAGCTGATGAAAGGGTTCATCGGCTCGGCCAATATCGATACCAATTCGCGCCTCTGCATGGCATCGACCGTGGCCGGACACAAACGCGCCTTTGGTACGGATACCGTCCCCGGCAGCTACGAGGATCTGGATCAGGCCGATCTCGTTGTCCTCGTCGGATCAAACCTTGCCTGGTGCCATCCGGTTCTCTACCAACGTGTTCTGGCGGCGCGGCAGGCACGCGGCACCAAGATCGTAGTGATCGACCCGCGACGCACGGCAAGCTGTGATCAGGCCGACCTGCATCTGGCCCTTGCGCCAGGCAGCGATGTGGCGCTGTTCAACAGGCTGCTGGCGCGGGTTCACGAAGGCGGCCATGTCGATCCTGACTTTCTGACCCACACAACGGGCTTCGAGGAGGCGCTGCAGGCCGCAATCCAGGACGACCCGGCCGTGACCGGCCTGAGCCGCGACGCCCTTGATGAGTTCTGCGATCTTTGGATCAGGACGGACCGCGTGGTCACGATCTTTAGCCAGGGCGTGAACCAATCCTCCAGCGGGACCGACAAGGTCAATGCGATCCTCAATTGCCATCTGGCGACCGGTCGGATCGGTCGCGCCGGGATGGGGCCGTTTTCCGTGACCGGACAACCCAACGCGATGGGCGGGCGCGAGGTCGGCGGGCTGGCCAATACGCTGGCCTGCCATCTGGATATTGAGAATCCCGATCACCGCAGCGCTGTACAACAGTTCTGGAAGGCTCCGGCGATTCCTGAGCAGCAGGGGCTGAAGGCGGTCGACCTGTTCCGCGCGGTAGATGAGGGGCAGATCAAGGCGCTGTGGGTCATTCACACCAATCCCGCCGTCACGATGCCTGATGCCGACAAAGTGCGCAGCGCCATTGCCTCCTGCCCCTTCACCGTGGTCAGTGACCTGACCGACCGGACGGACACGGCACGCGTGGCAGACGTGCTGCTGCCTGCGGCGGGCTGGGCCGAAAAGAGCGGGACCGTGACCAATTCCGACCGCACAATCAGCCGCCAGCGCGCAGTTTTGCCCACGCCCGGACAAGCACGCGCCGACTGGGATATCCTGGCCGAGGTCGGGCGCCGCATGGGGTGGGAAGCGGCATTCAGCTACCCCTCACCCGCAGCGATCTTTCGGGAATATGCCGCGCTGTCCTCGGTCGCCCACAGCCTCGGGAAAGACTTTGACATCTCAGGCTTTGCCGATCTCGATGACGTTGAATATGCCGAGCTTAAGCCCACGCAGTGGCCGGTAACGGCGCGGCAGTCCGGTGGGCGGTTCTTTCATGATGGACGGTTCTACCATCCCGATGGCAAGGCTCGGTTCGTGCAGGTCAACCACCGGCCACCTGTGGCAAGGACCGATGACCGATATCCTTTTATCCTGAATACCGGTCGCATTCGCGATCAATGGCACAGCATGACCCGCACCGGTTTGTCGCCCCGCTTGTCAGCGCATCTTGCCGAACCGTTTGCAGAGATACACCCCGAAGATGCCCGGCGTTTGGGCTTGTCCCCCGCCGATCTTATCAAGCTGGAAAGCCCCGTGGGCCGTGGCATATTCCGGCTGCGCCTCACGGATGCCGTCGCCCCGGGCCAGGTGTTTGCTCCGATCCACTGGACAGGAGAAACCGCGCCCTCCGCACGGGTTGATGCGCTGGTTCCGAGTGTGACTGACCCGGTCTCCGGTCAACCCGAAAGCAAGGCATCTGTGGTCTCCGTGCAGCGCATGAACGCTACATGGTACGGCTTTGCCGTCTCCACGACACCGATTGCGCCCCCGGTGGCCTATTGGGCGACCGCCAGAACGGAAAAAGGCTACCGGACAGAGATTGCTGGATATGAGAGCATCGAGGATTGGGAGAGTACGGCCCGCGATTGGTTCGGGTTGCCCCATGCGACAGCCATATCGACCGCCGATCCGGCGCGCGGTTCGTTTCGCATCGCCTTGTCCGAAGGGGATCGCCTCGCGGCGGCATTGTTCATCTTCCCGAAGCCCATGGCCTTGATGCGAGACTATCTTTCGACGTTGCCGGACATTGCGCCGGACCAGATACTGTCGGGACGCGCCCCTGCGCTGACAGAAGATGCCGGTCCGGTAATCTGCTCCTGTTTCGGAGTCGGGATCAAAACGATCATTCGCACAATACAATCGGAACAGCCGGCTAACATCGACGAGCTTGGGAAACTGCTGCAAGCCGGAACAAACTGTGGGTCCTGTCGCCCCGAACTCGCCGAATTAGTCAAGAAACATGCCGTAAAAGCAAAAAAACGACGTGCAGATTTTCGACGCGTAGTTGCGCCCTATCGCAACGCTTCGGCCGATCAGTGAGTCTGAACAACCAACTTGATCGAAACGACAGCTTTACCGAAGTCTCGGCCCTAAAGAAGATTGGCCCGTTCAGCCGTCCCGGTCGTAGATGGTGAACAGTTCCTGCGGCTCGGAGACCCCGCGCAGCATATAGCGGCCCAGGCTGATCAAATCATGCTCGGTCTGCCCTGCAGCGCGCCGGACCACATCGGACACGATCACGTCCTGCCCCACAGCACGATGCATGCCGGACAGCCGCGCGGTGAGGTTGACGGCCGGTCCGATCACGGTGAAATCCAGACGGTTCTCGGCCCCGATATTGCCATAGAGGATTTCTCCCGAATGCAGCGCGCAGGTGGTTCCGGTTGTGGTCAGACCCTGCGCGGTGCGGCGCGCGTCTAACAGGGCGAGTTCCCGGCGCAGCGCGGCCACCGCGTCAAGACCGGCGCTTGCCGATGCCGCCGCCGTGTCCAGGTTGAACATTGCCATCATGCCATCGCCCATGAATTTCAGGATCGAGCCTTCCGCGTCGTGAACGCAACGCACAGCCACGCCGAAATAGGCGTTTAGCAACGCAATCAGATCACCGCCCGGCACCTGTTCGGACAGTTTGGTGAACCCCTGCAGGTCGAAATAGAGCAGAACCGCGTCGATCTTCTGCAGTGAGCCGCGCTGAATCTCGCCCGACAGCACGCGTTGGCCTGCGTCCCGCCCCAGATAGACTTGCATCAGGTTCTCGGCGATCCGTCGGTTCGCGGCGGATTTCAACGCCAGCGCCAATGCGGGGAGTCCCGAGCGGATCAGGTCGATATCGATATCCGAAAACCCGTCGGTTGCGTCGCTCGCCCAAGAGATCAACAGACCTTCGGGCACGTTTTCCGGATCGACAGGCTGACCCGGAATATGTTCCTCCAGATGCACGGCCACGGCGAAGTAGTCGGTCGCACCCAGCGCCCTCAACTCCTCCAATATCGGGAAACGCGCCGGAGTATCACCTCGCGGTATCCGTTCGCGTATCTCACCTTCGCCCGAAGATAAAAGGTAGTAGAGCGGACTGTTCAACCAGTCGTCGCCCGGTGATGGATCGTGCTCGTAGGTCTCGCGCGACATTCCTTCGTCGCGCAGCCAATCAAAGCCGATGCCGCCATATTTTGGGTGAAACGCACTTTGCGCCACGTGCAGCCGCAAAAACGGGACACCCAATTCGAGCAGCAGGCGGCAATACCCTTCCAGCAGTTGCTGCTGCTCTTCTCCGACCTGGCCCCTCTGCAACAACCACGAGCTCAAGGTGGCCTGGCGATGATCCGCGCTTTGTTCAGTGGGGGATGTCAGGGGCAAAGGAGGTCTCCGGTACGGCGGCGCATGCAGCATGCTACATGAGCACGCAGGACGCATATTGCCAGATCAATCATCGAGCCCGGCGAGACGCCGCAACATCATTCGCAGCAACGCGCCCTCGCCGCGCGAAAACCGGCGCTCGAGCCGGGCATCATAATCCTCGGCGATTCCGCGCAATTCCTGATAGACCCCCTGCCCGGCTGGCGTCAGTGCCAAAAGCTCGGCACGGCGGTCGTTTTCGCTGCGGGTTCGGGTGATATAGCGTCGCTGCGCTAGCCGCGAAACCGCGCGGCTGATCTTGGTCTTATGCGTCAGGGCGCGCGCGCCGATCTCCTTGGCGGTCATGTCGCCATACATGCCCAGATGAAACAGCACCCGCCATTCCGTACGCAGCAACCCGTAGCGGTCCTTATAGATGCGCTGAAACTCCAAAGAGCTCTGCTCGGCCGCCTGATTGAGCAGATAGGGCAGGAAATTCTGCAGATCGAACGCATCATTTTTTGTCATTTTCGCGCCTCCTTGCCTTGTTAGTTACAAAAACAACTAATATTCCACAAGCAGCAACCGGAGGAGAGGTCATGAATCGTCCAAGCGCGCCGCACCAATTCACCCAGGCTGACAGCCCGACAGGCACAACCGAGGGGTATATGCCCGGCTTCGGCAACGACTTTGAGACCGAAGCGCTGCCCGGCGCGCTGCCGCAGGGCATGAACAGCCCGCAAAAATGTAACTATGGTCTTTATGGCGAACAGCTCAGCGGCACCGCCTTCACCGCGCCCAGCCATCAGAACGAGCGAACATGGTGCTATCGCATCCGCCCGTCGGTGAAACATTCGCACCGTTACGAAAAGATCGACCTGCCCTATTGGAAATCCGCGCCACATGTTCTGGATGACGTGATCTCGCTGGGCCAGTACCGCTGGGACCCGGTGCCCCATACCGATGAGGGCCTGACCTGGCTGACCGGGATGCGCACCATGACCACGGCTGGCGACGTCAACACACAAGTCGGCATGGCTTGCCACATCTATCTGGTTACCGAGTCGATGGTGGACAGCTATTTCTTTTCCGCCGACAGCGAGCTGCTGATCGTCCCGCAGGAAGGCCGCCTGCGCTTTTGCACCGAGCTTGGGATCATCGATCTGGAGCCCAAGGAAATCGCTATCATCCCGCGCGGATTGCTTTACCGAGTCGAAGTGCTGGAAGGTCCGGCACGCGGCTTTGTCTGCGAGAATTACGGTCAGAAATTCGAACTGCCGGGTCGTGGCCCGATCGGGGCCAATTGCATGGCCAACCGGCGCGACTTCAAGACCCCGATTGCTGCTTTTGAAGATCGCGAGGTGCCCTCAACGGTCACGATCAAATGGTGCGGCCAGTTCCACGAGACCAGGATCGGACACAGTCCGCTGGATGTGGTCGCCTGGCATGGCAATTACGCGCCGGTGAAATACGACCTGCGCAACTATTGCCCGATCGGAGCAATCCTGTTCGACCATCCCGACCCGTCGATCTTCACCGTGCTGACCGCGCCGTCGGGCGTGCCGGGCACGGCCAATATTGATTTCGTGCTGTTCCGCGAGCGCTGGATGGTGATGGAGGATACGTTCCGCCCGCCCTGGTATCACAAGAACATCATGTCCGAGCTGATGGGCAATATCTATGGCCAGTATGACGCCAAACCGCAGGGCTTCGTTCCCGGCGGCACCAGCCTGCACAACATGATGCTGCCCCATGGCCCGGACCGCGAGGCCTTTGACAAGGCCTCCAATGCCAATCTGGGACCCGACAAGCTCGACAACACGATGTCCTTCATGTTCGAAACCCGCTTCCCGCAGCACCTGACAGCATTTGCGGCCAATGAGGCACCGTTGCAGGATGACTACATTGACTGCTGGGCCGATATCGAAAAGAAATTCGACGGAACACCCGGCAAGAAATAGGCGCAAGAAAATTCAAATTTTCTTGCCAAGATTTTTTGGAAAAATCTTGGGTGGCGCAACTGAAACGCTTGGAGACAGAATGCCCCTGATGACATCCTGGGTCGCTTCGGCCAACACCGCTGGCAACCCTTTTCCCCTGAACAACCTGCCCTATGGGGTGTTTTCCATCGGGGTTGAGACGCCCCGCTGTGGCGTTGCCATCGGCGACATGATCCTTGATGTGACGGCAGCCGAGGAAAGCGGCCTGATCACGCTGGCCGATTATGCGCTCTTCGATATGCCATTCTGGAACCCGCTGATGGAAGAAGGCCCCGCCGTCTGGGCCGCACTGCGCGAACGTCTGATCGCCCTGCTGGCTGAGGGCGCGGCAGAGCGCGACTCGGTTGAGCCCTTTCTGGCCCCAATGGCGGCGGCGCAACTGCACATGCCCTTCGCCGTCAGCGAATACACCGATTTCTACGCCGGTCGCCATCATGCGACCAATGTGGGTACTATGTTTCGCGGCGCGGAAAACGCCTTGCCGCCAAACTGGTTGCATATCCCCATCGGCTATAATGGCCGCGCCTCCTCGGTCGTCGTCTCGGGAACGGATATCCGCCGCCCCTGGGGTCAGCTCAAGGGACCGAATGACAGCCAGCCCCGGTTCGCGCCCTGCGCGCGATTTGACATCGAGCTTGAGATGGGCGCGATTGTCGGCACGCCCTCGGACGGGCCGATCTCGGTGCAGGAGGCCGATGATAACATCTTTGGCTATGTGCTGCTGAACGACTGGTCGGCGCGCGACATTCAGGCGTGGGAATACCAGCCACTGGGGCCGTTCCAGGCCAAGGCAACCGCCACCTCGATCTCGCCTTGGATCGTGACCAAAGCGGCGTTGGAGCCGTTCCGCTGCAACACGCCTGCGCGTGAGGTCGAATTGCTAGATCACCTGAAAGATTGCGGTCCCATGCTCTATGATATTGAGCTTGAGGTGACGATGGCCCCGGAAGGCCAACCCGCCAGCACCATCGCGCGCACCAACTATTCCGAGATGTACTATTCCGCCGCTCAGCAACTGGCCCATCACACCACTTCGGGCTGCCCGATGCATGCCGGTGACCTGCTCGGCTCTGGCACGATCTCCGGCCCGACCAAGCCCGAGCGCGGCTCGCTGCTGGAACTGAGCTGGGGCGGCAAGGAGCCGTTGACGCTGGAGAGTGGCGAGACCCGCAGCTTTATCGAAGATGGCGACACGCTGACATTGAAAGGCGCGGCACAGGGTGACGGGTATGTGATCGGGTTCGGAGACTGCGTCGGGACGGTCCTGCCAGCACTCGAAAACCCCTACCAAAGGGAAGGATAACACCATGGCCAAGGCATTTGCGTCCCAGGGGGACATGACCGAGAAAGAGATTTCCTTCACCGAGGTGGGCGAGGGCCTCTATGCCTTCACCGCCGAGGGTGATCCGAACTCGGGTGTCATCATCGGGGATGACAGCGTGATGATCGTCGAGGCGCAGGCCACCCCGCGTCTGGCGCAGAAGGTGATCGACTGCGTGCGCGGCGTAACCGACAAACCCATCACCCATGTTGCGCTGACCCATTACCACGCCGTGCGTGTGCTGGGAGCCAGTGCCTTCGGGGCACAACAGATCCTGATGTCGGATATGGCCCGTGCCATGGTCGTGGAACGCGGGCAGGAGGATTGGGACAGCGAGTTTCAACGCTTCCCACGTCTGTTCGAGGGGCATGAGAGCATTCAGGGCCTGACTTGGCCGACCACAACCTTCAGTGACACAATGACCGTCTATCTAGGCAATCGCCGGATCGATCTGATGCATCTGGGGCGTGCCCATACGGCGGGCGATATCGTTATCCACGTGCCGGATCAGAACGTGATGTTCACCGGCGATATCGTCGAATATCACTCGGCTTGCTATTGCGGCGATGGGCATTTCGGCGATTGGGGCGACACGCTGGATGCGATCAAATGGTTTGATGTGGACGCCATCGCACCCGGGCGCGGGGACGCGCTTGTTGGTAAAGACATGGTGAATGCCGCCATCGAGAACACCCGCGATTTCGTCGCAAGCACCTATCGCCCCGCCGCAAGGGTTGCGGCGCGAAACGGCACGCTGAAAGAGGCTTGGGACGCCGTGCGCGCCGAGTGCGACCCGAAGTTCAAAGACTATGCGATCTACGAGCATTGCCTGCCCTTCAATGTCGCGCGCGCCTATGACGAGGCGCGCGGCGTCGACACGCCGCGCATCTGGACCGCCCAGCGCGATCTGGACATGTGGGAGGCGCTACAGGGCTGAGACTGCTCAGCATCACGGACAAAATCGCAAAAGACCTTGATCCAGATCGTTTTGGCAAACGGGAATCGGTGCCAAGCTTCTGAGAAACCGCTTCAATGGGGAGGAGACCCATGAACAAGATCTTTGAAACGCCGCTTTATGCCTATGAGCACAGCCCCGATCAGGGAACACCTGCTCCGGTCCGGCATCAGGTGGTGGTGATCGGCGCGGGTCCTGTTGGCCTTGCCGCCGCGATTGACCTGGCGCAGCAGGGGGTTGAGGTTGTTGTGCTGGACGACAATGACAAGGTCAGCTTTGGCTCGCGCGCCATCTGTTTTTCCAAACGCACGCTTGAGATTGCCGATAGGCTCGGCTGCGGCAGGCCCATGGTCGACAAGGGTGTGCTGTGGAACCGGGGCAAAGTCTTTTTCGATGATCGAAAGGTCTATGAATTCAACTTGCAGCCCGAAGAGGGCCATGAATACCCCGCGTTCATCAACCTGCAGCAATATTATGTCGAGGAATATCTGGTCGAACGCATTCGCGCGCTGCAGGGTGAAGGCGCCAAGATCGAGATCCGGGGCCGCAACAAGGTCTCGGCCATCGGCACCCATCCCGAACATGTGACGCTTGAGGTCGACACGCCCGAAGGCTCCTACAATATCGAGGCCGATTGGCTGATCGCCTGCGACGGGGCGGCCTCCTCAACCCGTGCCATGCTGGGCATTGATTTCGTGGGCCGTGTGTTCGAGGACAACTTCCTGATCGCCGATGTGGTGATGGATGCGGATTTCCCGACCGAGCGCTGGTTCTGGTTCGATCCCCCCTTCAACAAGGGTCAATCGGCGTTGCTGCACCAGCAGCCCGACAATGTCTGGCGTATTGATCTGCAACTGGGCTGGGACATCGACAAGGAACGCGAGAAGCGGCCCGAGAATGTCATCCCCCGGCTCAAGGCAATGCTGGGCGAGGATGTGAAATTCGAGCTGGAATGGGTCAGCATCTATACGTTCCAGTGCCGCCGGATGGAGCAGTTCCGCCACCGCCGGGTGATCTTTGCCGGGGACAGCGCGCATCAGGTATCGCCCTTTGGCGCGCGCGGGGCGAATTCAGGCATTCAGGACACCGACAACCTGGGCTGGAAGCTGAAGCTGGTGATCGATGGCTCAGCGCCCGAGAGCCTGCTGGACAGCTATAACAGCGAGAGGATGCAGGGCGCGGATGAGAACATCGTGAACTCTACCCGGTCGACCGATTTCATCACCCCGAAATCCGAGACTTCGCGACTGTTCCGCGACGCGGTTCTGGATTTGAGCGAGCATTACGATTTCGCGCGACCGCTGGTGAATTCGGGCCGCCTATCGACGCCCACGGTCTATGAGGGCTCGCCGCTGAATTCGGCAGATGCGCTGGATGGCCCGGCGCGGTCTCGTCCCGGTGCCCCCTGCCCCGATGCACCGCTGGGTGATGCGTTTTTGCTTTCGAAACTTGGCGACGGGTTCACCCTGCTGACCATCGACGCGGATGCGCCGGATGTGATCGAGGAAGACGGGATCACGGTGAACCGGCTGGCGCTGTCCTTCAAGGATGATCCCAGCATGCAGCTAAAAGCGCGGTATCTGGGCGGCAATGACAGCGCGGTCTATCTGATCCGGCCGGATCAATATGTTGCGGCGCGGCGCCCCAGCTATGACGACAATCTGATCCGCAGCGCGATCCGTCGCGCCGTAGGCAAGGAGTAAGCTGATGTCCGATCTGATCTTGACACCGAATTTCGACGCAGCAGATGATTTCTATGCCGATTTGCTGGAGACTCATGAAGGTCTGGACAAACCCGCAAGCGATGCCCTGAATGCCCGCCTGGTGCTGGTTCTGGCCAATCACATCGGCGATCAGCAAGTGTTGCGGCAGGCATTACAGGCCGCAGCACTCAAAGGCACATGAGCGAGACGGTTCTCTACGACTACTGGCGCTCCTCGGCCAGCTACCGGGTGCGCATCGCTCTGAACGTGGCCGAGATCGCCTATCGTGCGGTCCCTGTCGATCTGGTTCAGGGCGAGCAGCGCAGTGCCGTGCATCTGGCCCGCAATCCGCAAGGTTTCGTGCCGGTGCTTAAGATCGACGATCTGCACTTGACGCAATCTCTGGCCATTCTCGACTATCTGGACTCGACCCGGAATTTGCGCCTGCTGCCCGAAGGCCCCGCCGAGCGGGCCAAGGTGCAGGCACTGGCCCACGCCATCGCGGTTGACCTCCACCCGGTCTGCAACCTGTCGGTGGCCAAAAGGGCCACGGCGCTTTCCGGCGGGGCCGATGGGATGCCCGGCATCTGGATGCGCGATTTCATCCGCCCCGGTCTGCTGGCCTTCGAGGCGCTGCTGGGCGGGTTTGAGCAATCCCCCTATTGCTGCGGCGCCACCCCCGGCCTGGCCGATATCTGCCTGATGCCGCAGCTCTACAATGCGCGCCGTTGGGAGGTCGACATCTCGGACATGCCACGCCTGCTGGGCGTCGAGGCGGCCTGCAAATCGCACCCGGCATTTGCGGCGGCGCATCCCGAAGCGGTGCGCACCGCGTAACCGTGGTCGTTATTGCGCCACACCTTCATCAGGTTCGGCTGGGCTCGCGAAGGGATCAGCCTTTCTTCAGATAAGGGATGGCGCCTGCAATGTCGGTGTCGTCAATGACACGGAAGCTTGAGATGCTCCCGGCCTGGCGCGCCTGCCCGTAAGGGGCGTATTCGGGACCCGTGGCGAACGCGTCCAGAGCGGCACGTGTGGGAAATTCCAGCAGGGCAATCAGTGTACTGTCGCGCTCTTCGCCTTCCAGCGTGTCGATATTGCCGCTGCGCGCCAGATACTTCCCGCCGTGTTTTTCAACCAGCTTGTGGACATTGGCGGCATAGTCCGGGACCCAGCTATCGTCGGTTATCTTGATCTCTGCAATCAGATAAACGCTCATTGCTATTCTCCTGTTCCTTGGTGCCGCAGAACTTGCGCCACACGGTGGAGGCAGCCTGCCACGGAAACCGGAAAGCCTTCCAGTCACGAAACCGGAAATATACTAAGGTATTAGACCGGATCAGGACAACGAAGCTGACGGCATATCGGGCTCCGGTACATGATGTCCCGCTGATCTGAGACAATCAGCAGGACGTATCCTCAGTCGGCACGGCGGGCGAGGTCAACCGCGCAGCACGCCGCCCGTTGCCTTGGCCACCTTCTCGACGATCTTGGCGCTGACGGCTTCGATGTCGGCTTCCTTCAACGTCTTTTCGCTCGGTTGCAGGCGCACGGTGATGGCGAGGGATTTCTTGCCATCTCCCAGGCTGCCATCGATGAATTCGTCGAACACCCGCACACCATCGATCAGTGTCTTGTCGGCCCCTGCGGCGGCGTTGACCAGTGTCAAAGCCTCGACATCGGCATCGACCACAAAGGCAAAGTCGCGTTCGACCGCCTGCAGATCGCGCAGTTCCAGCGCCGAGCGGGTTGCGCCCGATTTCCGGGGCATCGGCACCTCATCAGGCCAGATGGTGAAGGCCATCGCCGGGCCTTTGACATCCATCGCCTGCAATACGCGTGGGTGCAGCTCGCCAAAGACGCCCAGCACCTTCTTGGGACCCAAACAGATCTTGCCGTGGCGACCGGGATGCCACCAGGTATCCGCGCCGCGCAGAATCTGCACCTTGGCGGGTGCACCAATGGCGGCCAGAACTGCCTCGGTATCAGCCTTGATGTCAAATACATCCACACCCCGAGAAGCGCCCTGCACATCCTTTGGACCGTTGCGCCCCACCAGCAGGCCAGAGATCAGCGTCTGTTGCTCGCCCGGCTCGCCATCGTGGAAGGTCGGGCCAACCTCGAAGAGCGCCAGATCGCTGAACCCTCGCGCCTGATTGCGGGCGGCAGCTTGCAGCAGGCCGGGCAGCAGCGCCGGGCGCATGTGGCTCATCTCGGACGAGATCGGGTTTTCCAGCATGGTCTTTTCGTCACCACCGCCGAACAACGCAGCCGAAGCCTGATCGATGAAGGTATAGGTTACGCATTCATTGTAGCCCAGCGCCGCGCAGGTGCGCCGCGCCATCGCCTCGCGGCGCTGTTTCGGGGTCATGACCGGTTTCGGCAGCCCTTCGGTCACGCGCGGCAGCGGCTTGCCCTGCAGCTTGGTGAGCGAGGCAATGCGGGCCACTTCCTCGACCAGATCGGCCTCACCCATGACGTCGGGCCGCCAACTGGGCACATGGGCCATGTCGCCTTCCAGCCGGAACCCCAGCGCGGTGAGGGTCTGACGCTGCTCGGCCTCGGGGATTTCCATACCGACCAGCGACTGCACCCGGTCGCTATCCAGCCTGTAGGCGCGCGAGTGGTCAGGCACCTCGCCCGCGATCACCACGTCCGAGGCCTCCCCGCCGCAGATATCAAGGATCATCTGCGTGGCATGCTCCAGCCCGGGCAGCGTGTATTCCGGATCGACGCCGCGTTCGAAACGATAGCGCGCATCGGAGTTGATCCGCAGCTTGCGCCCCGTCAGCGCGATCTGCACATGGTTCCAATAGGCGCTTTCGAGGAAGACGTTGACGGTATCCTCAGTGCAGCCGGTTCCCTCGCCGCCCATGATGCCTGCGATGCTTTCGGGGCCATTATCGTCCGAGATCACCATCATGCCAGGCTCGAACGCATAGTCCTTCTCATCCAGTGCCCGGAGTGTCTCACCCCCTTTGGCGCGGTGAATGCGCAGATTGCCCGAGACCTTGTCGGCGTCAAAGACGTGCAAGGGGCGGTTATGGTCGAACGTCATGTAGTTGGTGATGTCCACCAAAGCCGAGATCGGGCGCAGACCGATCGCCTTCAGCTGATCCTGCAGCCATTGCGGGCTGGGGCCGTTTTTCACGCCCCGGATCAGACGTCCGGTAAAAAGCGGACAACCATCCAGCGTGTCCTCGTCGATGCTGACATTGATCGGGCAGTCGAAATCGCCCGGCACCGCCACATCCTCGCGCAGCTTGAGTGTGCCAAGGCCGCGCGCGGCCAGATCGCGGGCGATGCCGACAACGCCCAGCGCATCCTGACGGTTGGGGGTGATGGCGATCTCGATCACCGGATCGACCTTGGAGGGGTCATTCTCGGCCAGCCAGTCCACGAAACTGTCACCCACCGCGCCCGAGGGCAACTCAATGATACCGTCATGCTCGTCGCTCAGCTCCAGCTCGCGTTCCGAGGCCATCATGCCATAGCTTTCGATGCCACGGATCTTGCCAACGTTGATGGTCAGATCAAGACCGGGAATATACATGCCCGGCTTGCAGACCACGACGGTGATGCCTTCGCGGGCGTTGGGCGCGCCGCAAATGATCTGCAACTCGCCCTCGTCCGTGTCGACCTTGCAGACCCGCAGTTTGTCGGCATCCGGGTGCTTCTCGGCATGTGTCACGTAGCCAAGCTTAAAATCCTTCAGCCGGTCGGCGGGGTTGAACACGTCCTCAACCTCCAGCCCGAGATCGGTCAGAGCCTCGGTGATCTCATCGACCGAGGCGTCGGTCTCCAGATGGTCCTTGAGCCAGGAAAGCGTGAATTTCATTGGTCGTGATCCGCCGGTTGCTTGGTCGTGTCGCAGCGCCGTGTAACGGATATTTCTCGCAGGTGGAAGGGGCGCGCGAGGCTAGTCGTCAATGACGGTGTTGGGTGTCCCTTGAGCGCCCGCAAAAACCACCAGAATGCGCAGGATATCATCCCCGGAATTGGTGCCGACATGCTCGGTGCCCAGCGCCTCGACGATAGCATCGCCGGTGCGATAGACATGAATACCCTCGGAGCCATAGTCCGCTGTCAGTTCCCCTTGCAGGATATAGCCCGCAAGAGGCGCTTCATGATGGTGCAACGGGGTACTCTGCCCCGGTTGCAAAGCGACGATCGCCATGGTGATTTCCGCCTGCCCCTCTGGGTAGCGGATCGGCTGGCCGGTCACTGTCTTGTCGGTCTTCAGCAGCACATCAAGCGGCGGATAGGTGTCCTTGGCGAAGACCTGCGTGGCAACAAGCGCCAATGCGCTCGCAATAAGGATATGTTTCATCTGACCCTGCCCTGTTGCGCTGGTGCCAGTTGGCCCGCGCTTGGGAGGAATGTCAAATTCAGGGATAGGTCGGTTCGCGCCCGGCCAACTCGTCCAACTGCCAGCCGATCCAGCCATGCGGGATGAAATGCCCACCCGGATGCAGGTCCAGCGTGACCTGCCCCGCATCGCAGTCATTCCAGACAATGCGGGAATGGGTCAGGAAGGGCACAACGCTCCAATCGCCTTGCGGGGTGGCGTCATGACAGCCCAGCTTCGCCCGCCAGAGCGCCACCGGATAACTCGTATCCCCGCCTGGTCCCATGGGGAAATCCATCACCCGATCCTTCAGCCCATGCACATGGCGCACCTCGCGCGGGGCTTCAGCACACTCTTCCCGCTGGCTGATCGAGCCCGCGACTGCCAGCAAGGCGGCCACGCCATTACCGCTCTCGCAAGCATAGCGCCAGGCCATGGCCGAACCGTAGGAATAGCCCGAGACATAGATACGGTCGGGGTCGATGGGATAGTGTTTTGCCACATCGGCCAGTACGTCATTGGCAAAGCCCACGTCGTCCGTGTCCGAGGTCCAGAAATCCCAGCTCTTGCGGCGGCCATTGGGGGCAACCAGCAGCACGCCCCGCGTTTTGGTCGCGCCTGCGATGCGCTCGTGATTGACCACCACATCCCCCTGCCGCGCCCAGCCATGGAAATGCAGCAGAACCGGCAGAGGCGTTTGGCCATCCCAATCCTCCGGCGCCAGCACATGGTAGGAACGGTCGCCCAGCGGGCAGGCGGTATCGCCCTGACAGCCATTGGCGGCGGCGTGGGTAGCGGTGAACAGCAGCAGACAGAGAAAAAACCGGATCATGAGGCGGAGCCTATCCGCCCCGCGCTCAATGTCACGTCACAACCCCGTGGGAAAAGCGCTGAGCCGCGCCATCGCCAGACCGCGGGATGGCGATCCAACATCTAAGCCGGTCACTTTGTCCCAGCCAAACCCTATGACATGCGAATGAAGCGCTAGAGGCAGCAAAATCGCCAACCCGTCCGGGCGGTCTGGCGATGGCGCGGCGGCCTTCGGATTTGATTCCTCGCTCCAGTTAGAACGCGATAACTAAGAAAATGTCGCTACTGCGATCTAGGCTCATGTTTAGCAGAAGAAAAACGTTCCCATCAGCGTGCCGTCCAGCATTAGTTCGAGCTTTGCAACCGGAGGATCGGATAAAGTCGGTCTTCTATAGTCGACAAAGCTGCCTCTTGGCACAGCCCAAGTTTATCTCGCTCGTTATAGCCGCCCCAGACCTTCCAACTTAGACCCAAATAAAATTCTCTTAGCTCTTCGTCGCCACCATCTTCTGTTCCTGAGTCCAAAGTCTCAAGAGCGGCCCAAACGGATTGCCTGATTTTGAATAGTTCCTCGACGGAAGCGTCTACATCGGAATCTCCGATGAAGGCCCGGCAACGAGTTTGAGCGCGACGCAATCTAAGAAAATCATCGCGACGCTTGTCCAATCTCACAAGGCGTTCTCGCCATTGCGAGGGCATCTTGTTGGACAAATTGTCGGCTGGAACGCTGCTCCAAGGACTCCGAACAAAGCGCAATGCCTCATCTGCTTCATGCACTGCCGATATCAGTTCTTCGGCAACAACGGCTCTTTTTGTCAACTGACTTTCAGTTCGCCACGAACCAAGTTGCCTGTATGCCACCCAAACACCGGCAGAAACGGAACCAGCGATGACAACTTGGCTAAGTGCTGCAATACCTTCGAAAATACCGCTGGTGGTTATAGTCACCTACTCAAACCACCATGCAGGTTCGGCATATCCAGCGCCGCGAACCCGTAATGGCGCAGCCAGCGCAGGTCGGAATCAAAGAACGCCCGCAGGTCGGGTATGCCGTATTTCAGCATCGCCAGTCGGTCGATGCCGATGCCGAAGGCAAAGCCCTGATAGACCTCCGGGTCGATCCCGCCAGCGGCGATCACCTTGGGGTGGACCATGCCGGAGCCCAGAATCTCCAGCCAGTCGTCGCCTTCTCCGATCTTCAGCTGACCGCCTTCCCAGGAGCAGCGGATATCGACCTCAGCCGACGGTTCGGTGAAGGGGAAATGCGAGGCGCGAAAGCGCAGTTCGACCCCGTCCACCTCGAAGAAGGCCTTCACGAACTCCTCTAGCACCCATTTCAGGTTGGCCATGGAGATGTCTTTATCGATGGCCAGCCCCTCGACCTGATGGAACATCGGCGTATGGGTCTGGTCATAATCGGCGCGGTAGACACCTCCGGGGCAGATCACCCGGATCGGCGCGCCCTGCAGTTCCATCGAGCGGATCTGCACCGGCGAGGTATGGGTGCGCAGCACATGCGGCGGGCGGTTGTCGCCCTCGGTGCGGTGCATATAAAACGTATCCATCTCGGCCCGCGCGGGGTGGTGGCTGGGGATGTTGAGCGCGTCGAAATTGTGCCAGTCGGTCTCGATCCGCGGACCTTCGGCGACAGAGAAGCCAAGCTCGGCAAAAATCGCGGTCAGCTCCTCGCTGGCCTGGCTGACCGGGTGGATCGAACCCTGACGGCGGTCGCGCGCAGGCAGCGTCACGTCCAGCCATTCGGTGCGCAGACGCTCATCCAGCGCGGCATCGGCCAGCGCGGATTTCTTGGCGGAAAGCGCCGAGTTGATCTCATCTTTCAGCGCGTTCAGGGCGGGGCCTGCCACCTGACGCTCTTCGGGGGTCATCTTGCCAAGCTCGCGCATTTTCAGCGCAACCTCGCCTTTCTTGCCCACAGCGGCGAGCCGGATCGCCTCCAGCGCGTCTTCGTCGCCCGCATCCGCGATCTGACCCAGATATTTTGCCTTAAGATCGTCCATGACGGTCCCCTGAATTCTGCTTGCGCCCTGCTACCACACGGGTCCGCGAAAGCAAGAGGGCGGGATTGCGCTGCATCGTCCTGCGTTGCAGGGTGAACCGACCAAACCGGGGACCCCGATATGCGCGCCTTTCACCTAAGCAGACCGTGGCTTGTGCTGCTGGGCCTTGCGCTGAGTGTTGCCATCTCAAACGGGTTCGGGCGGTTTTCTTACGGGCTGATCCTGCCCGCGATGCGCGAAAGCCTGCATTGGAGCTATACGCAGGCCGGGTGGCTGAACACGGCCAATGCGATCGGGTATCTGGCGGGCGCGGTGGCCACCATGGCGATGATCCGGCGGGTCACGCCGGGGCGGCTTTTTGTTGTCGGGACGCTGGGCACAGCGGTCAGCCTTGCCCTGACCGGGGTGGACGAGAGCCTGGCGGCGCAATCGCTCTGCCGCATGGGGGCGGGGGTGTTCGGTGCGCTGTCCTTTATCTGCGGAGGCACTCTGGCGGCGTCGATGTTCACCGACAGCCCGCGCCACAACGCGCTGGCGATCGCGCTTTATTTTGGCGGTGGTGGCGGGCTGGGGCTGGCGCTGTGTGGGGCCGTCCTGCCACCGATGCTGGATATCATGGGGCCGCAATCCTGGGATACGGCATGGTTTTTGGTGGGGTTTGCGGCGCTGGCCTTCGTGCCGGTCACGATCTGGGCCGCAGGAAATGTCACACCACCTGCGACCAAAGATGCGCCACGCAGCAAGCCCCCCTTGCGCCGAATGCTGCGGCAGATGATCAGCTATGGCTTCTTCGGACTGGGCTATATCGTCTACCCGACCTTTCTGTCGGCCTGGATGGTATCGCATCAGATCAGCACCATTCTGATCGCGGCAACCTGGGTGGCGTTGGGGGTAAGCGTGATGGCCTCACCCTTCCTGTGGCGTGGGTTGTTGGCGCGTTTCTCCTCGGGCCTGCCGATGGCGGTGATCCTTGTGGCGGTGGCGGCGGGATCGGCCCTGCCGGTGTTGCTGCCCAACACGGTGGGCCTGCTGTTATCCGCGCTGGTCTTCGGATTGTCCTTCTTCATGCCGCCCAGCGCGATCACCAGCTTTGTGCGGCAGAATCTGCCGCAACCGGATTGGGGTGCAGCGATCAGCGTTTGCACCGTGGTCTTTGCGGTATCGCAGATTCTGGGACCAATCGGCGCTGGCTGGATCGGAGATCATACCGGGCAGATCGGGGATGGGTTGCTAGTGGCCTCGGCCATGCTCCTGGCGGGGGCGGCCTGTGCTGTGGTGCAACGCCCGCTGAGGGCAGGCTAACAAGGCTTCAACTGCCGCCCGTCAGATCCTGGGCCAGCATCAACGCGTTGCCGTCCGGGTCGTAGAATGTCGCGGTGCTGACCATGCCCTCGATAACCTCGGTGTCACCGTCGAACCGGACACCCGCCGCCTCCAGATCCCGGCGCGCCGCGTCGATATCAGCGATGCCGAAAACCGGAACCGAGTTGCCGGGAGCGGGTTCCGCCTGTTCACCCAGCCCCAGCGTCACGCCCGGCGTCTTGGTGGCAAGTTCGCTCCAGCCCGCATCGTCAGCATGATACAAGAGGTCAAATCCAAGCATCTTGCCATACCATTCGGCGCTAGCATGACGGTCCCGGACGGACATGGCGAGGGTTATCGTGTTTTCGAGCGATGCAACGGCCATGAGCTTTCCTATGTCCACAAAATATAGTAGCTATACTTTATGGACATCGAGATGCTTGTCAAGATAACCTCCCGCGCCTGGTCGCTGAGCATACTTGCGCTCTTGCACGAAGGTGCGCCGGGGCGGCAAGCCCCATTGCTGGCAGAGACCGGCGCAGGGCGTACCGCCTTTGCCCTGAGCCTTGCACATCTGAAGGCGCTGGGCCTGCTTGAGCGCAATCCGGGTCACGGGCATCCGCTGAGACCAGAGTTTCGGTTAACACCCAAAGGCGTTGCAATCGCCACGGTTGCTGCGCGGATCAGGGCGATTGTTCCCGGTCAACAAGAAAGCGCGTTGTTACGGCGCGCCTGGTCGGTTCCGGTCCTGGCGGTGGGCCACCGGCCCCGGTATTTCAGCGAAATGAAAGGCGCGCTGATGCCGATCACGGATCGCGCCCTATCCCAGTCGCTGCAACAGCTGCGCGCGCATCAATGGATAGAACGAGATATCGACACCAGCCAACATCCCCCGCGCCCGCTCTATCAAACGGTGAATACCGGGGCCGCGATCAGCCACGCCATCGCCCTCGCACCGGCCGCGCCCTAGCCGTCCCGGATGCACAATAAAAGGCCGCCCCGATCGGAGCGGCCCTTGCAATCTGTGTGGAGTGTTGCCGGATCAGGCGGCCAGTGCGGCCTGCGCTTTGGCAACGATCGCGCCGAACGCGTCGGGCTCGTGCACGGCCAGATCGGCCAGAACTTTGCGGTCCACTTCGATGCCGGCCAGGTTCAGACCGTTGATGAAGCGCGAGTAGGTCAGCGCCTCGTCATGGCTGCGGACAGCGGCGTTGATGCGCTGGATCCACAGCGCGCGGAAGTTCCGCTTGCGCTGCTTGCGGTCACGGGTCGCATACTGGTTGGCCTTGTCAACGGCCTGGGTTGCCACCTTGAAGGAGCTCTTGCGGCGACCATAATAGCCTTTGGCGGCCTTGATGATCTTCTTGTGGCGGGCGTGGGTTGTGGTTCCACCTTTAACGCGGGACATACTGGTATCTCCTCTTAACGGTCGTAGGGCATGAAGCCCTTGACGATCTTGGCGTCGGGGGCAGAAAGGGTGGTGTTGCCGCGGGCATCACGGATGAATTTCTTGGTCCGCTTGATCATGCCATGGCGTTTGCCGGCCTGACCCGCGAGGACCTTGCCGGTCGCGGTTACCTTGAAGCGCTTCTTGGCGCTCGATTTTGTCTTCATCTTGGGCATTTCCGTCTCCTGTTCTTCGGGTCGGTTCGCACGCGACTCGGCATGCCACTTCCGGCCGGCCACGCGATAAGAGCCGCCATGTACGCAACTCGGGACCAAGTGGCAAGGGGGTTTTCGGGGATTCATTGTGAAAATCCCCTGCCCAGATCTACCCGGCGAGGCAGCGCGGGTCGATTCCGTATTTCAATGCAGCTGGTGATGGCAATCGCTGCCGCGCTGGATGTTCCGGGCGGGCTCAATTCATCTGTACTTCGCCCACCAGTGCGGTAACGTCACCGCATGAGGTCAAAATCCCCTCTTATTGTCACTCTTCAGCTCTGCATGAGCCTTGTTTTGCTGGCGGTCGCCTCTGCCGCGCAGGCCGGTGAGCGGGTGGCGCTGCTGATTGGCAACTCGGCCTATGCCACGCCCGAGATGAGCCTGCGCAACCCGTTGAACGATGTCGAGGCGCTGGCGCGCGCGCTGCGCGATCTGGGATTCGTCGTCGCAAAAACCACCGATCTGGATGCTGCGGGCATGGAAACTGCCCTGAAAGCCTTTGGTGCGGCCGCACAGGGCGCCGAGATGGCGGTGTTTTTTTATGCCGGGCACGGGGTGCAGATCGGTGGCGAGAACCATCTGATCGGCACCGAGTTTTCGGGCAATAATATTGCCGCCCTCCGGCGGAGCTCGATCACCATGGCGCAGGTGCGCGACACGATCTCGCGCGCGGGACCCGAGATTGGCATCCTGCTGCTGGATGCCTGCCGCAACAATCCGTTTTCAGATCAGGGGCTGGTCGAACAGGGGCTGGTTCGGGCCAAGGGCGGCGCGGGTCTGCTGATCGCCTATGCCACTGATCCCGGCAATGTGGCCTATGATGGCACCGGTGAGAACAGTGTCTTTACCAGTAGCCTGCTTGATCATCTTGCAACCCCCGGCCTGGACACCCGGCTGATGCTGGGGCGGGTGCGCCAGCAGGTGGTGATGCAGACTGGTGGGCGTCAGGTGCCCTGGGTCGAAGAGGCGGTGTTGAGCGAACATGCCTTTGCCCCTGCGCTGGACGAGGACACTCCCGATGACGCCACTGCCAGCGAGCTGGCACATTGGCGCACCATCGCTTCATCCGTGGACCCGAACGATTTCGACGCCTATCTGCGCGACTATCCCAACGGGTTGTTTGTCAGCATCGCCCAAGACCGGCTGGACAGACTGTCGGGTGATACGCCTGCCATGAACGCCGCCCCGGCAGAGACACTTCTCGCCTCGGCAGATCCGCAGCGCATGACGGCGGCCCTAACAGCGCTTGGGCTGATCGAGGCCGGGCGCGCCCGCACGGTGCAGCCCGATCTGGCCCCGGCGCTGGCCGGATATCGCAGGCACCTCGCTGACGGCGGTGACGTGAGCGCTGAGGCGCTTTATCGCGATGCCGCACAAGTGTCGATGTTTCTGGCCGCCACGACCCTGCAGCGGTTGCGCACCGATCTGGTGGCGCTGCGCAGCGTCGAGCGCACACTCGCCATCGCCGAGGATGCGCTGGCGCAAATCGCCGAGATCGCCGAAACCAATGCCGACGCCTTGCCGGTGCTGCGGCAAGCCCATAACGATATCTATGACATTCACCGCTCGCGCGGCACCATCCTGCGGCGGCTGGACGAAAGCCGCAGCTATTATGACGAGGTCCTGAACCGCGCGGTCCTGTTCTTCCCGCCCGATGTCACCACCGCCTGGGTTGGCGGCGACGACCGGTTTCGCGACCTGCAGCAATCCGGGCACCACATGACCGAGGACGCGGCGCTGTTTCTGGCCCATGTCGCTCAGGCAGATGACAGCAAGAAAGGAAGCTACCAATGGCTGGCAGACCTGTTACCCCAAGAGTGATCGCAGCACTGCTGGCATCGGCGCTGGCCCTGTCGGCCTGCGGCGATGGGTCGACCAACACGCAATCCGCCGCACCCGCTGCGGGCCAGACCGGTGACAGCCAGGCCGAAGAGCAACTGGCCAAGCAGGCCGCAGCATTGCAGAAAACGGTGCTGCAAGGTGCCCTGGCCGGTGGGGCGACCGGCGGCGCGATCGGCTTCGGATTGGGTGGCAGTGATGATGTCGGGTCCGGGATTTCGATCGGGTTGGGCGCGGGCGCGGCTGCCGGGTCTTATGTGGCCTTCGTGCAGCGCAAATATATCGGCCGCGAATCCCGCCTGCGCCAGATCAAGAAGGATCTGGATGCCAATGCCGTCGAAATGCAGACCACGATCAACGTGATGAACCAAGTGCTTGCCGCGCAAAAGGCCGAGTTGGACGCGCTCAAGGCGCAATCGGCTACCGGGCAGATCTCGGCCACGCAGATGCAGCAGGAAGTCACCGAGGCCAATGGCAATCTGGCGCAGATGCAGATCGCCATTGACGGCGCAACAAAACGGCAGGGCGAGTTTGCCGAGGCGCGCGGTCTGACCGTCAAGCGCGGTGAAAGCGCCTCGCCCATTGATGGCGATCTGGCGGCGCTGCAGAACCAGATCGGGCAGATGCGTGCGATTGCGAACGACCTCGCCACGGCGATCTGAGGAGGACGCGATGAAAGCCCTGCTTGCCCTACCTCTGCTTGCTTTGGCTGGATGCCAAACCACTACCGACCCGGCTGAGGGCGGTTTTTTCAGCGGCGTCTCCGGCATTGCCACCGGAGCCTATGACGACCGGATCGATGCCGCCGAGGCGGATGTGGCCAGTGCACAGGTGCGCAATGATGCGCTTGCCGCGCAAATCCGAGGCTCGGAATCGGAACTGGCGCAGCTCAAGCTGCAGATCCTGCAACAACGCGATGCGCTTGGCGGGACGGACCCGGCCACGGCGCAACGTATCGACAGGGTGCTGAACTCCACCCCCACCGGGTCCACAGATGCCGCGAAACTGGCCGCCCTGCAGCGCAGCATCGCGGATGCTAAAGCGCTGAGTGCCGATTTGGCGCGGCTTTCGGGATAGGCGGCGGCCTTGTTCAGTCCAGATCGCGTATCGCGCGGGCCAGCTTGTCGGCGATAAGTTGATGCGTGACGGCGCCCAGCATGTGTTCGGCTGACGGTTGCTGCATGGTGCCAAAGATCATGTCGCCCAACTCCATGGACTGCCCGGCGGGACGCACTGTAATATCAAGCGCCGCCTGCGCGTGTGGCGCAATCTGCTCCAGCATCTCGACGCTGATCGGGGCCGGATCGCCGCCGGTCTCTTCGTCGATCTTCTGCAACCGCAGCAACAGCACCTGTGTATCGAGGCAGGAAATCAACCCCTGCATACGGCTAAGCCAGGCGCGCTGAAGCTCGGCTTGCACGGCTGCAAATCGCTCCATATCCGAGGCTTTAAGATGCATGATCAGATGGCCGGTAAAGTGGAATTCGGTAAAATCCACTTCGGGATAGAGCGCGCTCAACCCCTCGGACGCCTTCAGGAATCGGTCATTGCGACGCGGATGCACCCGATAAAACCGGTTCGAGAGCTGATGCAGGCAGGGCAATTGCAGCACGCATAGATCTGCCCCCTTGGCGATGCTGACCAGATCGGGATCGCCAAGCCAGGCGTCCAGCCCGCAATTCAAGCTGCCCAGATTGACCGCCTTGCGCCTGAGCCGCCGCTCAAGCAGTTCGACAAAAGGGGCCGGGACAAACCGGCCAAAGGTTTCGGCCCCGCCAAGACAGGCCAGATAGCGCGTGTCCAGATCGCGTCGTGGCCCACGCACGGGCAACCGAGAGTTGCCATAGAAACATGTCATTTCATCGAGCGACGCCGCGCCCGGAATCTGATAGCTCATATCACCCACCAAAATGTATCGTCTTCACCCGGCAACCACTGTGCAGGCCAATAGGTTGCGATTCGCCTAATGCGCCAATTTGCGGCAAATCCTCATGGTCCCACCCTCTTCCGCCCGGCTGGCAATGCCGATATGGTCCGGGCGAGAGTCGGGCAAAGGGCAGGCGACATGAGCATCAGCAAGGTTGGGGTGATCGGCGCGGGGCAGATGGGCAACGGGATCGCCCATGTGATGGCTCTGGCGGAGTATGAGGTGATCCTGTCCGATGTGAACCAGCAAGCGCTGGACGACGCGCGCACGTTGATCGAGGCGAACATGGCGCGGCAAGTCTCGCGCGGGAAAATCGCCGAGGCAGAGATGAAAGCGGCGCTGGGGCGTATCCAGACAACGCTGAACCTGCCAGAGATCGGCGCGACAGATCTGGTGATTGAGGCCGCGACCGAACGTGAGACAATCAAGCAGGCGATTTTCGAGGACCTGCAGCCGCACCTTTTGCCGCACACGATCCTGACCTCCAACACCTCGTCCATCTCGATCACCCGGCTGGCTAGCGGCACCGACCGGCCCGAGCGGTTCATGGGCTTCCACTTCATGAACCCGGTCCCGATCATGCAACTGGTCGAGTTGATCCGAGGTATCGCTACCGATGAGGAAACCTTCAAGGCCTGCAAGGAGGTGGTCGATCGGCTGGGCAAAACGGCTGCAAGCGCCGAGGATTTCCCCGCCTTCATCGTGAACCGCATCCTGATGCCGATGATCAACGAGGCGGTCTATACGCTCTATGAAGGTGTGGGATCAGTGCAGTCGATCGACCAGTCGATGAAGCTGGGCGCCAACCACCCGATGGGGCCTCTGGAACTGGCGGATTTCATCGGGCTCGACACCTGTCTGGCGATCATGAACGTGCTGCATGACGGGCTGGCGGACACCAAGTACCGCCCTTGCCCGCTGCTAACGAAATATGTCGAGGCTGGCTGGTTGGGTCGCAAGACGCAGCGCGGATTCTACGATTATCGCGGCGAAACCCCGGTGCCAACGCGATAAGGAAAGCGCCAGCCCGTTCTTCGCCTATGGCCAATTCATCTCCGGGGACTTGCAGCCGGATGAAAGGCGGATCAGCCCTGCTTGCCCAGGGCCAGAGTATGATCGCGCAGCCAGGACATGAACTGACGCGGATTTTCTTCCAGCAGCTGCATCTGTTCATCGCTCAGCGGTTCGCCGATCACCGGTGCCTGTGGTTTATTGCAGGAGCGCACGATCTCGCTCAAGAGCAGTCCCTGCCGCAGGATCGGTGAGATGCGGTTGGCGATCTGATACCAGCGCGAATTTGCGCCGGGGAAGTAGATCGGCACAACGCGCGCACCGGAGCGGCGGATCATCTTGGCTGTGAAGACGCTCCATTCCCGTTCGATTGCCGGGCCGAACCATGTGTCTGAGGACATGACAACGCCCGACGGGAACAGCGCAACCGCGCCGCCCTCTTTCAGATGCGCCATCGCCTTGCCGCGCATTTCCAGCATCTTGGTTTGCGCTTCGGGGTCATGCGGGAAGGGCACGGGGATCATGAAGGAGGTCGCCGCTTCGTCCAGTCCGGTCAAAACCGAACGGGTCAGAATGCGGTAGTCCAGCCGCACGCGCCCGATCAGGTCGGCAAAGATCATGCCGTCAACCATGCCATGCGGGTGGTTGGCCACCACCACGACCGGGCCTTCGGTGGGAATGCGGGCGATCTGTTCGGGCGGGGTCTGCAATTCGATCCCCATGATATTCAGCGCACCGCGCCAGAATTTCTGGCCCCGGTAATACTCGTTCTGCTTTTCAAACTTGTTGACCATGCGCAGGATCGTAATCTTGCCGGTCACCCATTCGATCGCCCGGATCGCGGTGGCCGTCCAGCGATCATCAAAGGAGTTTGCGTAGGTCAGCGTGCGGCGATCGTAAATCTCGCCTTCGGAGGGTTCGGCCTCTGGCAGAACTGCCGTCTTGTCGTTATGCGCGGTGTCGGCCACGTTCTGGTCTTCCTGTTCCTTGCGCCTTCGCGGCGGCGCTCAGAACCCTTCTCCGAACTTGTCGGCCACAAGGGCCTCGAGCGCATCTGCCAACGCCTCAGCATCGGGGCCGGACGTTTCAACGTCAATAGTGGTTCCGCGCGACGCTGCCAACATTAAAAGGCCCATAATGCTGTCACCGGCGGCCGATAGCCCGTCGCGCGAGACCTCTGCGCTGGCGTCAAAGCCTTCCACGACCTCCACAAGCTTGGCCGAAGCCCGCGCATGAAGGCCTTTTTCATTCACGATTTTAAGGCTGCGTTGAGTCATTCAGTCACATTTGTCTTCAATCTTTGGTCACGTTTTGCACGTTTATGTACTTTCGCCCAGCCTCAATTGCGCTGCGGACCGCTTCGGTGATCGGTAAATGGCGGCTCTTTGCCAGTTTGATCAGCAGGGGGAGATTCGCGCCATATAGAATGCGCCGGTTCGCCGGCACGCAGGCGCGCAGGCTCAGGTTGGAGGGCGATCCGCCAAAAAGGTCGGTCACCACAACAACGCCATCGCCAGTATCGACGGAATCGGCAGCGGCGCAAATTTCGGCCTGCTTCGCCTCGCGGTCATGATCGGCCTCGATTGCGACGGCGGCCAGCCCCGGCTGGGTGCCGACCACGTGCTGAGTCGCGGCCAGGTATTCCCTGGCCAGCCCACCATGCGCCACGATCACGATTCCGATCAATCCTGCTGCCTCTCACCCGCGTTGCGGCGTTCCAATTCGCGATGCCTTATTGACACCTGCTGGCCTTGCTCTGCAAGGACCTTTGCCATCGCTTCCGCCAAGGTAACCGAACGGTGTTGCCCCCCCGTACATCCGAACGCAACCGAGAGATGCGTCTTGCCCTCATCGCGATAAGCGGGCAGCAGAAACAGCAACAAATCGCGCACCTGATTAAAGAACGGATCAAAGCGCGAGTCCTGCGCCACATAGTCGGCCACCGGCTGATCGCGCCCGTCCTGACTGCGCAGGTCCGGATTCCAATGCGGATTGGCCAGAAATCGGCAATCAAACACCGTGTCGACCCCGCGCGGCAGCCCACGCTTGTAGGAAAACGATTCGATCGAAACCGCCAGTTCCCGCCCCTCGCCCTTGGCAAACCACCTTTCGACCTCATCACGCATCTGATGGACGTTAAGCGCGGTTGTGTCGATCAATGTATCGGCGATGTCGCGGATCGGGCGCAGCAACTCTGTTTCGCGGCGCACCCCGGCCAACGGGCTGGCCCCGCCAGACATCGGATGCCGTCGCCGGGTTTCCGAGAAGCGGCGCAGCAGCACCTCTTCGCTGCAATCGAGATACAGCGTGGTCAGGTCCAAACCTTCGGAACGGGAGAGTTTGGCTACCATGTCCAGAAATCCATGGGTCGAAAAATCTCGATTGCGCGGATCAAGCCCCAAGGCCATTGGACGGTCGCTTGCAGGGCCGTCGAGCAAGCGATTTAAAAACCGCATCGGCAGGTTGTCGATTGCCTCGTAACCCAGATCCTCAAGCACTTTGATGGCGCTGCTGCGTCCGGCACCCGACGGGCCGGTGACCAGCACGATCCGTTGCTTTCCATTCATCTGTTCGGCCATTCCGGCGGCACCCGCCCCGCTCTGAGAAGTTGCACTAGCGCTGCGGCAAGATGTGGGGTATTTGGCGTGCCAAGCAAGGGCAATCGGCGTCGCAGTAGCATGGTTTCGACCAGCGCTGGCATCCGGGCCGTCTCTGGTTGGTCGAGATCAAGGATATAACGCACCGGCAGGGGTTCCGAGGACACGGCACGCAGCAGCCCGATCCCGCGCGCCTCGATAAGGTCTGCGGTCTGTTTGGGGGCCGAGGCCAGCACAAGTGCCTGCTCTTGGATCAGGTCGACCCGGTCATCGGCCACGAGGACGGCGCCAAACGCCATCATTTCAAGCGCCAGCGCCGATTTGCCGCTGCCCGATCGCCCGACGATCAGCAGCGCGTTGCCGTCCAAGGCGACGCAGCTTGCATGGATATTTGCGTGGGTCGCATCCGCAAATTGGGCAATCGCGTCCGGGCCGGTTGGTTCAGACACGGGATCAGACCGGGAGGCCCACGACGAACCGCGCACCCAGAGGCTCGGAGGTGATGTCGGCCTCGGTCGGGCGGATGTTTTCGGCCCAGATCACGCCGCCATGCGCCTCGACGATCTGTTTCGAGATCGCCAGCCCCAGGCCGGAATTGTTGCCGAAATGCTCTTCGGGGCGCTGCGAGTAGAACCGTTTGAAGATCTTGCTTAACGCCTCATCCGGGATTCCGGGCCCGGTATCCTCGACCACGATCAACACGCGGTTCGAGCGATGCCTTGCCCAGACGCGGATTGCATCGCCCTCATCACAGAAGGAAATCGCGTTGGTGATCAGGTTCACAAAGACCTGCGCCAGGCGCGCCTCAAGCCCCATAACAATGATCGGGTCTGACGGCATATCGACGATAAAATCGACATTCTTGGCGCGCGCCTCTTCGCCCAAATACTGGTTCAGATTGCTCAGCATGGCCATCAGGTCGAAGGGCTGCTCCTCTTCCTTGACCAGTTCGGCATCCAGGCGCGAGGCGTTTGAAATATCGCTGACAAGACGGTCCAGACGGCGGACGTCATGTTCGATCACGTCCAGCAGCTTGGCGCGCTGGTCATCACGCTTGACCATGCGCATCGTGCCCACCGCCGATTGCAGGCTGGCCAGCGGGTTCTTGATCTCATGCGCCACATCGGCCGCAAACTGCTCGTTGCTATCGATCCGGCTGTAAAGCGCGCCCACCATACCACGCAGGGCACCACTGAGCCGCCCGATCTCGTCGGGTCGTGCGGTCAGATCGGGAATCCGGATACGACCGGGATTGATCTTGCGGCTGTCCCGGTCGCGGCCCAACTCTGCCGCCGCCGCCAGATCAGCCAGCGGGTTTGCGATGGTCGAGGCCAGCACGAGGCTGAGACCGACCGAGACCAGTAAGGCGACCAGGAACATCTGCAGCACCCGCTCGCGTTCCTGCCGCGCCAGCGCGTCGATCTCTCCCGCAGGGCTGAGCATGACCACGACCCCAACCGGCGTCGTGCCCTGCAGTACCGGCGTGGCCGCCGCAACCAGCGTCCCGCCCTGCGCGTCGATCAGCGTATCCACGCGGGTCCCCTGCGCCAGCGCCGCAGGCAACAGCGTGCGTAGCTGCCGCTCGACATCGGGGGCGGTGGTCTTGGGCGCCTGAGCAAAGACCGACGAGACCATATCCCAGACCGCTGCCAGCGTATCGCTGATCACGGTCTTGCCCTGTTGTTTCGCCTGTGCCTCGGCGGACAGCTCTACCGCCTTGGCTCGGCCCATAAGTCGTTCGGTGCCGTCATAGACCAACACCTCGACCCCTGGCCGCAGGCTGAGCCCCGCCAGAGTATCATCGACATCGACCCCGCCGCGACTGGCAAGATTGACCGCAGACCCTTCGGGCAGCTGAACCTCAAAAACGTCGGCAACCAGCTGCGCCTCGCCAACAAGCGCGTTGGCACGTTGCAGAACCAACCCGTTGCGCGAGTCGTTGAGGTACAGAATACCCGCGACGAGAATGATCAGCGCGAGCAGGTTGAAGGTAATGATCTTGCGCGTCAGAGGCGAGCTGCGCAGGGCAAACAGACTGCGGCGCGAGCGTTTGACGCGCAGTTCCTGCGACAGGTCATCGTTAGGGGTGACCCAGTCATCCCCAAGCACGACGTCGCCACGCAGTTTCGGCTCAGGCGCACCTGAATCGCCCACGATACCCCCCAGTCCTGGTATCCGGACCGTCAAGACGGTCATTCTTCGTTATATCTGTACCCGATACCGTAGAGCGTTTCGATCGCCGTGAAATCACTATCCGCAGTCCGCATCTTCTTGCGCAGCCGCTTGATGTGACTGTCGATGGTGCGGTCATCCACATAGACCTGATCGTCATAGGCCACGTCCATCAGCTGATCGCGGCTTTTCACGAAGCCGGGCCGTTGCGCCAGCGCCTGAAGCAGCAGGAACTCGGTCACTGTCAGCGACACATCCTTACCCTTCCAGGTGACCGCATGGCGCAGCGGGTCCATCCGCAACTGGCCGCGCTCCATCACCTTCGCCTCGACCGGTGCATCGCCCGCCTCGTCACCTGCGATCGCCTCTTGGCGGCGCAGCAGTGCGCGGATGCGTTCGACCAGAAGACGCTGCGAAAACGGTTTCTTTACATAGTCATCCGCGCCCATGCGTAAACCCAGAACCTCGTCGATCTCGTCATCTTTCGAGGTCAGGAAGATCACCGGCATCTGCGTTTTCTGACGCAGGCGCTGCAACAGATCCATGCCGTCCATCCGCGGCATCTTGATGTCCAGCACGGCCATATCGGGCAGCTTCTTGTTGAATGCGTCCAAAGCGGCCTGACCGTCATTATAGGTCTCGACCTCGAACCCTTCCGCCTCAAGCGTCATGGACACCGAAGTCAGGATGTTCCGATCATCATCTACGAGCGCAATTTTCGACATGGTTTTGTCCCTACTCTGCTCTGCATTGCCTTATTTTCTTACCTTCATGGCCGTTTTAGGGGTTCGAATCAATCAATAAGTGCGAATCACCCGGGCGTTTCGCTTCCGGGGTTGCAAAAAAGCGGTCTCAGGGGTGGTCAGAGGCAAGGCGATTAGGCCACGTCGAAGATGGTTGCGCTAAACTCAAACTTGGTTGCGCTAACTACAGGTTCACCACCTGTTCATGCCCCAAAGCCCCATGCTAAGACCGCCCATGCCGGGCTAACTTCCGGTGAATTCGCCTACTTAGAGCGCAGGCGCTCGCAGGGCCCACGGGCCACCACAGGAGACTGAACGAATGACATCTGGACGGGTTAACCCGCAATTCCGCCTCGAAGATCAGGGCATCGAGGGTCTGGGCAATGTCTATTACAACTTCATGGAGCCCGCGCTCATCGAAGAAGCGCTCAAGCGGGGCGAAGGCACGCTGGGCAAAGGCGGTGCCTTTCTGGTCACCACTGGCAAGTTCACCGGTCGCTCGCCCAAGGACAAGCATGTGGTCAAGACCGACAGCGTCGCCGAGGGCATCTGGTGGGAGAACAACGCCGCGATGAGTCCCGAAGGGTTCGACGCGCTGCACGCCGATATGCTCGAGCACATGAAGGGCCGCGACTATTTCGTTCAGGACCTGATTGGCGGCGCCGATCCCACACATTCGATCAATGTGCGCATGGTCACCGAACTGGCCTGGCACAACCTCTTCATCCGCCATCTGCTGCGTCGTCCCGACCGTGAGGACCTGAACGAATTCGTGGCCGATTTCACGGTCATCAACTGCCCCAGCTTCCAGGCCACGCCCGAGCGCCACAACTGCCGCTCGGAGACCGTAATCGCGATGAATTTCGATCGTAAGCTGATTTTGATCGGCGGTACCGAATATGCCGGTGAAAACAAGAAGTCCGTCTTTACCCTGCTGAACTACATGCTGCCCGAAAAAGGCATCATGCCGATGCACTGCTCGGCCAACCACGCCAATGGCAACCCGGTCGACACCGCCGTGTTCTTCGGCCTCAGCGGTACCGGCAAGACCACCCTGTCCGCCGATCCGGCGCGTACGCTGATCGGGGATGACGAACATGGCTGGTCCGATCGCGGCACCTTCAACTTCGAAGGCGGCTGTTACGCCAAAACCATCAATCTGAGCCCCGAGGCCGAGCCTGAGATCTACGCGACCACCTCGAAATTCGGCACCGTGATCGAGAACATGGTCTACGACCCCGAAACCAAGGAGCTGGATTTCGACGACGACTCGCTGACCGCGAATATGCGCTGCGCCTATCCGCTGGAGTACATCTCTAACGCGTCCAGCAGCGCTTTGGGCGGGCATCCCAAGAATATCATCATGCTGACCTGTGATGCCTTTGGCGTTCTGCCGCCGATCGCGCGGCTGACACCTGCGCAGGCGATGTATCATTTCCTGTCTGGCTTTACCTCGAAAGTGGCGGGCACTGAGCGCGGCGTAACAGAGCCGCAGCCGACTTTCTCAACCTGTTTCGGAGCGCCCTTCATGCCGCGCCGTCCCGAGGTCTATGGCAACCTGCTGCGCGAAAAGATCGCCCAGCACGGCGCCACCTGCTGGCTGGTCAATACCGGCTGGACCGGCGGCGCCTATGGTGTGGGCAGCCGGATGCCAATCCGGGCCACCCGCACCCTGCTGACTGCAGCGCTTGACGGCTCGCTGACCGAGGTAGAATTCCGCAAGGACGCGAATTTCGGCTTTGATGTGCCGGTGACAGCGCCGGGCGTGGCCGAGGTCCTGCTGGACCCGCGCCGCACCTGGGACGATCAGGCCGCGTTCGACAAGCAGGCGGCCAAACTGGTGCAGATGTTCGCCGACAATTTCGAGCAGTATCTGCCCTTCATCGACGATGACGTCAAAGCTGTCTCGATTAGCTGACCCGTCTGGAGAGACTGCGATGATAGATCACGCCTATGTGCGCGATTTGTTTCAGGAATGGGCGTCCGGTAATCCGGACGCCTTTTTTGCGGCCGTGCACGAGGATGTCTCCTGGACGGTGATGGGAACCCATCCGCTGGCCGGGCATTATATCGGCAAGGCCGACCTGTTCGAGCGGGCCTTCGGTCGCCTGCTCAACGTTCTGCGCAATGGTGTGGCCATGTCGGTCCACGACGTATTCGTCGATGGTCCGGTGGCCATCGCCGAGCTTCGCTCCACCGGCACCGCCCTGAACGGGCGCAGGTACAACAATCAATATTGCTGGATCATGCGGTTCGACACCGAAGGGCGCATCTGCAAATTGACGGCGTACCTAGATTCGGCGCTCGTCAACGCCGTGCTGGAGGAAAACGAATAACACGCGACATTTTGCGATTTTGGCCAAAGTTGACGCAACGGCAAGCGTTACCAGACCTGAAATCCGGGCGTGTTATGTAACAATTTAATTGCTGAAAATGTGCTTTTTGGGCATATTGTCGCAAGTATGGGAAAAGCCCGGCGCATGAATGCACCGGGCAACACAATAAAAAGGGATTCTGGCTGCCACCACTCACTCACAAAGCAGCCTATAGAATGAAAACTCTAAGAAAATATCACCTGGTGTCAACATGACACTTGAGGATTTTCAGACCGCCGGGCTGGAAGACGGACAGGTCCGGCGCAACATTGGAACGAAACAGGTAACGACGCAGGCAATGATGGAAATTTCGAAACTAGCTGAACTGAGAAAACTGCTGCAGAGCATGGAACGGTCCCTGGGCTTGCAGGACCTCTCACCGGTCGAGCGCGATGTCTATTACGCGGCAAGCGAGATCTCGAAATCGGATGAAGAGGTGCGCACGGTCCTTCTGATCGAACACAGCCTGCTGCAGACGGTGTCGCGCCCGACCTTTTTCAGGGCGCTCAAATCGCTTGTTAACAAGGGCTACCTTTCGCAGGGACGCGCCTCGAACCGGGGCCGTTATTTGGTCCACCAACCCCGGAGCTGAGCACCGGAAAACTCGGACATTTCATGCTGCGTGCCAGATTTAACGAAGCCCTGGTGGCTTCAACGGCTTATTTTGTGGCTTATCTGTTGACCTTCAGATTGCTGATGCCGCTACAAGACAGTTTTTTTCCGGAATATGGTAGTCGCGCGAGCCTCCTCTTCCTACCGCATGGTGTGCGTGTTCTCTCGGCCTGGTTACTGGGATGGCGTGCCATACCCGCCCTTCTTCCGGGTGTTTTTCTGACTTTTGCCGATATCGGCGGTATGAACGTTTTCCTTCCGAGTCGGCTGGCAGTCATCACCGTATCCGTCTGTGCCGCCCCCGCGGTTTTTTACGCGCTAAAGGCGCTGGGCTGGGATCTGTTTCCCCGCACAGATAGGCAACCCTGCTGGATCTGCATCATGAGCGTCGGTGCCATAACATCGCTGCTGATCTCAGGGGCGACCAATTTTGTATTTGGCAGCACCCTGTCTGAATACATCGCGTTTCTGATCGGCGATATGGCCGGGCTGTTTTTCCTAATGCTGGGCCTACTCTATTTCTTCCGTTTCTTCGGCAATCGCAGTCCGAACGCTTGAGGCCCTATCCCATGAGCGCGCGCCGCAGCAGGTTCAGTCCTGCCACCAGCAACACGATCAATGTGAGCTTACGGAACATGTTCTGATCGATCCGGTCCTGCCACTGCCCGCCCAGCCACATTCCGATCACAGAGGGCGCTATCAGCAGCAGCGAGAGAGGCAGGGTCTCGCCCCGCAGCACCCCTGAGCCCAGATGCGCCAACGTCAGTGCCAATGCGCCCAGCCCATAGATCACACCCTGAATCCGCATCTGGTCGTGCTTGGGTGTGTTCAGCGCCGTCAGATACGCCACGGTCGGCGGACCCCAGACGCCCGACATCCCGCCAACACTGCCCGCGAATGCGCCGACCAGGGCTTCGCTGCGCGGTGAAGCTTGGTTCAGTCTGAACCGAATTCCCAGTAACTGGATCGTGGCAAATACAACCACCGGAACCGCGATCAGCAGCAGAAAAACCGAGGCCGGTATCCGTGTCACCAGTTGCGAGGTCGCAAGCAAACAGGCCAGTCCAACCAGCAGGAACACCCGGAACTGCCGGATCGATCCAACCGCAGCCTGGGCGCCCTGCCGCAGCGCCTGTAACCCGTTTGTTACCAATGTCGGCAAGATCAACCCGGCCAGCGCCCAATCGGGTGGCAGGACCGTGCTCAGCCCCGAGACAAAGATCATCGGCATGGCAAAACCCACCAAGCCCTTGACCATTCCGGCGAGCATGGCGATCGCGAGAACAAGCACAAATTCATACCCGGACAAGATCGAAAAAAGCGGCTCCATGCCGCCCTCATATCACGTCCGTCAATCGCTGCACTGCAAATAATGCCACGCAACTATCGCACAATCTCTGAGGTTTCTGCGTATTTTTATTGCGCTGCACGTGCAAAATGATATCACCGTGCGAAGCAAGGAGGAATCACATATGCCCCATGATGGACAGGATGTTTCAGCGATGCAAAACACCGTGGTGATCCCCGACCTCCTTTCGGTCACGCGCGCCGCGCTCGCCCCAGTGGACACCGTATTTGAACTGGCCCGCGACCGGGTGCGCGCCACCGTCAGCGCCGATGGCCGTGTCTCGTCCGGCCTGATAGAGGCCAACCAGACCGCCGCCCACGGGCTGGCCTGGCTGGCGACCTACCACCAGTCTTTGACCCAGATGCAGCGCTGGGCCGAGAAGCTGGATGGCGAGGGCAAGTTCGGTGAGTTGGAGCAGCTACTCCACCAGATCGCATTCGGAGAATATCTCTGGCAGATCTATGGCGGCATCCAGATGAATCAGGGCGAGGTTGTGCGCCTGCAGGATCTGGGCCTGAGCCAGGATGATATGCGCGCCATGATGGCGCCCGAGGTCATGACGCTGACCCAGAGTGGCAACACGCAGGCCGCGCGCACGCGTCTGGTGGAGTTGATGCAGGATCAGACCGCCTCTGCCATGTTCGGCACCTCCGGGTTGGATGAAGAGCTGGAAATGATCCGCGACCAGTTCCGCCGCTACGCCGCTGAAAAGGTCGAACCCTTTGCCCATGAGTGGCATCTGAACGACGAGTTGATCCCGATCGAGGTGATCGAGGAATTGGCTGAAATGGGTGTTTTCGGTCTGACCATCCCCGAGGAATTCGGCGGCTTTGGCCTGTCGAAGGCCTCCATGTGCGTGGTCTCGGAAGAGCTGTCGCGCGGCTATATCGGCGTCGGCTCGCTGGGCACCCGCTCGGAGATTGCGGCCGAGTTGATCATCGCAGGCGGCACTGACGAACAGAAGGCCAACTGGCTGCCCAAGATCGCCAGCGCCGAAATCCTGCCGACCGCTGTCTTTACCGAACCCAACACCGGTTCTGACCTGGGCAGCCTACGCACCCGCGCGGTCAAGGACGAGAATGGTAATTACCAGATCACCGGCAACAAGACCTGGATCACCCATGCCGCGCGCACCCATGTGATGACCCTGCTGGCACGGACCGACCCTGCCACCAAGGATCATCGTGGGCTCAGCATGTTCCTGGCCGAAAAGACCCCCGGCACAGACGACAACCCCTTCCCCACCCCAGGCATGACCGGCGGCGAGATCGAGGTGTTGGGCTATCGCGGCATGAAGGAATACGAACTGGGTTTTGACGGATTCGAGGTCAAGGGCGAGAACCTTCTGGGCGGCGAAGAAGGTAAGGGCTTCAAACAACTCATGGAGACCTTCGAGAGCGCCCGCATCCAGACCGCCGCCCGCGCCATTGGCGTGGCGCAATGCGCTTTGGACATTGCCATGCAATACGCCCAGGACCGCAAACAGTTCGGCAAATCGCTGATCGAGTTTCCCCGCGTCTCGGCCAAGCTGGCGATGATGGCGGTCGAGATCATGATCGCGCGGCAGTTGACCTATTTCTCGGCTTGGGAAAAGGACCATGGCCACCGCTGCGACCTTGAGGCCGGCATGGCCAAGCTGCTGGGCGCCCGTGTGGCCTGGGCGGCGGCCGACAACGGGTTGCAGATCCATGGCGGCAACGGTTTTGCGTTGGAATACAAGATTTCCCGCGTGCTGTGTGATGCCCGCATCCTGAACATCTTTGAAGGCGCTGCCGAGATTCAGGCGCAGGTGATTGCGCGGCGATTGCTGGGCTGATTTACCACTTTGAGAAAATGCAGAGGGCCGCAACTATTGGATGTGGCCCTTTTTGCTGCGCATGTGTAGGCACCAGCGCAACCTCAGCTTCTCTAATGCGGCAAAAACCCCAAGCTAAAAAGAACCGCATAACAAATCCAACCCCACAACCCAGCCACAAACAGCGCCAGAGGCCATATTACCAGCGCCAAACCCTCCATCCCAGTCGGGCAAAATTCTGAGTTCAAGACAAAGAACCATATCAAACCAAATAGGCACGCGGCGCTTAGAAGCACAAAGGCCCTAAATAGCCATCTTCCACCTAGAAAGAAAAGTGTCAGAACTACAGGCAATGTCGAATGCAGCAGCACATTTTCGACGATGGGAAGAATTGGAACATCATTCATAGCGCTTGTCTTGACCGACCTTAAAAGAACTACCCAGTTACTTAATTACGAATGGTCGTTGGGAAGCCCAAAAAAACGAAAACCCCCACCGGTTTCCCGGCAGGGGTCGGTTCAGCTAAGCGGGGCTTCGCCCCTGGCGCTTACCAGTCTTCGCGAACCACGACGCGGGTCTTGATCGGCAGCTTCATCGCGGCAAGGCGCAGGGCCTCGCGGGCGATGTCGTCATCGACGCCGTCGATCTCAAACATCACGCGGCCGGGCTTGACCTTGGCGGCCCAGAAATCCACGGAACCTTTACCTTTACCCATCCGGACTTCGGTCGGTTTCGAGGTCACGGGGGTATCCGGGAAGATCCGGATCCAGACGCGGCCCTGGCGTTTCATGTGACGGGTCATGGCACGACGTGCAGCTTCGATCTGGCGTGCAGTCACACGCTCGGGCTGCAGCGCTTTCAGACCGTAGGCGCCAAAGTTCAGATCAGAGCCGCCCTTGGCTTCGCCCTTGATCCGGCCTTTGTGCATCTTGCGGAATTTAGTACGCTTTGGTTGAAGCATCTCATTCTCTCCTTAGCGACGACCGCCACCAGCACCACGAGGTGCAGGGCCGTCCTGGAGTTCCTGTGCTTTACGGTCACGTGCCTGCGGATCGTGCTCCATGATCTCACCTTTGAAGATCCAGACCTTGATCCCGATGATCCCGTAAGGAGTCATCGCTTCGGCATGTGCGTAATCGATGTCGGCACGCAGAGTGTGCAGAGGCACGCGGCCTTCGCGGTACCATTCGGTCCGTGCGATTTCGGCACCGCCCAGACGGCCAGCGACGTTCACCCGGATACCCAGGGCGCCCATACGCATGGCGTTCTGAACCGATCGCTTCATCGCGCGGCGGAACGAGACGCGGCGCTCCAGCTGCTGAGCGATGGACTCGGCAACCAGCTGCGCGTCAAGCTCGGGCTTGCGCACTTCGACGATGTTCAGGTGCAGTTCGCTGTCAGTCATCGCCGAGATCTTCTTGCGGAGAACCTCGATATCGGCGCCTTTCTTGCCGATGATGACGCCCGGACGCGCGGTGTGGATCGTGACGCGGCACTTCTTGTGCGGGCGTTCAATGATCACGCGGGCGATGCCGGCCTGCTTGCACTCTTCTTTGATGAACTCGCGGATTTTCAGATCTTCCAGCAGAAGATCACCGTAATCCTTGGTGTCGGCGTACCAACGGCTGTCCCAGGTGCGGTTGACCTGGAGGCGCATGCCGACCGGATTTACTTTATGACCCATTAGGCTTGCTCCTCTACCTGACGCACCTTGATGGTGATCTCCGAGAACGGCTTCATGATCTTGCCGAACCGGCCACGGGCACGCGGGCGACCGCGTTTCATGACCAGGTTCTTGCCAACCCAGGCTTCGGCGACGATCAGTTCATCCACGTCAAGGTTGTGGTTGTTTTCAGCATTGGCGATGGCGGACTGAAGGCATTTCTTCACGTCCTGCGCGACCCGCTTGTTCGAGAAGGTCAGGTCCGTCAGGGCCTTTTCCACCTTCTTGCCACGGATCATCTGTGCCACCAGGTTCAGTTTCTGCGGGCTGGTGCGAAGCATGCGAGTTTTTGCCATTGCTTCGTTGTCTGCCACGCGGCGGGGGTTCTTTTCCTTGCCCATGACTTACTTCCGCTTCGCTTTTTTGTCCGCGGCGTGACCGTAATAGGTCCGGGTCGGCGAGTATTCACCGAACTTCTGACCGATCATGTCTTCCGAGACGTTTACCGGGATGTGCTTGTGACCGTTATAAACACCAAAGGTCAGACCCACGAACTGGGGCAGGATGGTGGAACGGCGCGACCAGATCTTGATCACTTCATTGCGGCCCGACTCGCGCGCAGCTTCGGCTTTCTTAAGCACATAGCTGTCGACGAAAGGACCTTTCCATACAGAGCGAGACATCTATTAACGCCCTTTCTTCTTGGCGTGGCGCGAGCGGATGATCAGCTTCTGCGACGCTTTGTTCTTGTTGCGAGTGCGCTTGCCCTTGGTCGGCTTACCCCATGGGGTCACCGGGTGACGACCACCCGAGGTCCGGCCTTCACCACCACCGTGCGGGTGGTCGATCGGGTTCATGACAACACCACGGACCGACGGGCGCACGCCCTTGTGGCGCATACGACCGGCTTTACCGTAGTTCTGGTTGGAGTTGTCGGGGTTGGACACGGCACCAACGGTGGCCATGCATTCCTGACGCACCATGCGCAGTTCACCCGAGCTGAGGCGGATCTGAGCGTAGCCACCGTCGCGGCCCACGAACTGGGCATAGGTGCCTGCGGCACGCGCGATCTGACCACCCTTACCGGGCTTCATCTCGATGTTGTGGACAATGGTACCGATCGGCATGCCCGAGAACGGCATCGCGTTGCCCGGCTTGATGTCGGCCTTGGCGGAGGCGACAACCTTGTCACCAACAGCCAGACGCTGGGGCGCGAGGATATAGGCCTGCTCGCCATCGTCATATTTGACCAATGCGATGAAGGCGGTCCGGTTCGGGTCGTATTCGATCCGTTCGACGGTTGCCGCCACATCAAATTTGTTGCGTTTGAAGTCAACGATCCGGTAGAGGCGTTTGGCGCCACCCCCGCGACGACGCGAGGTAATCCGTCCGGTGTTGTTCCGGCCGCCCGATTTCGTCAGACCCTCGGTGAGGGATTTGACGGGGCGTCCTTTCCAGAGCTCCGAACGGTCGATCAGCACCAGCCCGCGCTGGCCCGGCGTCGTCGGCTTATACGACTTGAGTGCCATGCTTTCTGTCTTCCGTTTAGCGTGCGGACCCTTAGGTTCTTGTCTTTGGACCCGCTATGTTGAAGGCCCCCGTAGGTGCCTGAGATATAGGGCCCCGAAGGTCCCCGATTTACAAACATCAGAGGCCCCGGAACGAATCCGAGGCCACAAGATTGCGCGGATGTAGCAGGGTTGGGGGTGGGTGTCTATAGGGCCGGTGAACATTCTTATTGCGGGTCAGCAACGCCCGATACGGCGCGCCTGACTAACACTCACCCCGAAGCAGAACCAGTGTTTTGTTGCACCCACCCCGACCATAGCCAGCACGTCGGAGCCCTGTTTAAACAATTTGGTTACCCACGGTCGGGAAAAGACGGCGAAGATTGATATACTCGCGCTTTTCTTTGAATCTGATAGTCAAATCGACATGAGCCATTTCTTGAAAATTCTCACCGTGACCCGTTCCTGATCACCGGGGCGGCAAACGAAGTAGAGCCCACGGTCCAGCGGAACATGGCTTTCATCAAGACGGACCAGTCGGCCAAGCTCCAGGTCCCTCTCCGCCAAGAGATGTCTGGCCAATGCCACGCCTTGTCCATCAATCGCCGCCTCCAAGAGAACAGCACTATCCACGTATTTGATGCTCTGGGAGTTGATCCGATCGGCGTTCAATCCAACTTGTTCGGCCCAGCTTTCCCATCCGACGTTGAATGCGTCGCGCAAAAGGGGGAGATCGGCGACGTCCTCTGCACTCATTGGCACGTGTGTGTCCTCTACAAGGGACGGCCCGGCCACAACAATCAATTCCTCTTGCCTCACGCGCTCATGATACAGCCCGTCCCAACTAGGCTCACCAAATCGCAGCGCTACATCGACCTCAGACGTATCGAAATCCGCAAAGGCGTCGTTTGTGTCCAGCAATAATGCGATACCCGGATGTTCCTGCTGAAACGAACTGAGTAACGGAACAAGCCATTTGAGCGCCAGGGATGTCGACAAAGACACTGTAAGCGACTGGCGGTGATGCAGCCGCTTCACCTCCGTTACGCCCAGTTGCAATGCAGAAAATGCGCCGCGCGTAGATTGATACAGGCGTTCCCCGGCTTTTGTCAGTTCAACGCCATTCGGACGACGATGAAAGAGCGTCACGCCAAGATGCAGTTCCAGCAACTTGATCTGCCGACTGATCGCCCCGTGGGTAACGTTCAGAACATCCGCTGCCTTGGTCAGGCTGGAGTGGGTTGCGGTTTCGTCAAAGGCTTGAAGGGCACGAAGGTGTCTGAGGTTCTCCGCCATGTGAGAAAATCTAACAGCAATGCGCCAAAAACTCGATAGGCCGATCTGATTTTAAGGAGGCAAACTGAATTCAACTGAATAATTGTCACACACTATGCATCTAAAGAAAGTGGATACCATGCCTGATGGCAAAGTCGCACTGATGACAGGGACCGGACAAGGCATTGGCCGGGGCTGTGCCATTGAGATGGCGAAGGCAGGCTACAAGGTCTCGCTGATGTCTCCGTCCAATCGCTCAGTTGAACTGGCGGAGGAGCTTGGGGGAATTGGCCGCAGGGGCTCTGTGCTGGATGTGGATGATCTGCAAGCAATGGTCGACGACACCATGAGCAAGTATGGCCGGATTGACGCGATCGTCAGCAATATGGGGCACGGTGGGACGGTGCCGGAAGCCATCAAGACGGTTGGTTTCGACCCTGACTTTGACGGGCCGCTTTTGGAACTCAGCGACGCGTTATGGCACGAAAGTCTGGACATGTATGTGCTGAACATCGTCAAGATTGCCCGTATCGTCACGCCCATACTGATCGAACAAGGCGGAGGTGCTTTCGTAAATATCTCGTCCATGAACGCAGTCGAGCCACGTGCACCCTATCCCATGAGCATGCTGCGCGGCGCTCTGCACAGTTTCTCAAAGCTTTATGGGGATCGTTATGCACGGCACAACATTCGCATGAACAACCTGCTGCCCGGGTTCTGCGAGAACGTGAACCTGTCCGAACAGGCCCGTCGGGAAATCCCCGCACAGCGGCCCGCAACTTTTGAGGAAATTGGACAGGCCTGCGTGTTTCTCGCCAGCGACGGAGCTCGCTACATCAACGGTCAGAGTATACTGTCAGACGGCGGGATGAACCGCGCGTTACGATAGCAAAGAAGCGGTGAAGTATGTGTGTTACGGGGCTCAAAGATATCCTTGGCACAAATCAGGACGTTTCCGGTCGGACCTGTCGCCGTTTGATTCTGCTCATATTTCTCACTTAAGCGGCCTTTTTTCGAAGGCTAATCGGCTTTGTCATGCCAAGCCGCTGGTCAACGCTACGTTCACTGCTTCCGCGCGCAGAGATGTGCGCAGGTCAGCCGATATGGCCACGACTTTCGCCGATCTGGCCGCGATGCAGCAGCAGATGGTCGAGGATCACGCAGGCCATCATCGCCTCACCCACGGGCACCGCACGGATACCGACGCAGGGGTCGTGGCGGCCTTTGGTGATGATTTGGGTTTCTTCGCCCGAGACTGTGATGGTTCGGCGTGTGGTCAGGATCGACGAGGTCGGCTTGACCGCAAAGCGCACCACAACATCCTGCCCGGTCGCAATACCGCCCAACACGCCGCCCGCGTGGTTGGAGCTGTATTCCGGGCCATTGGGACCCATGAATATCTCGTCGGCATTGGCTTCACCGGTCAGCTCGGCGGCGGCCATGCCCTCACCGATTTCGACGCCTTTGACGGCGTTGATCGACATCATCGCGGCGGCCAGATCAGTGTCTAACTTGGCGTAAATCGGTGCGCCCAACCCACGCGGAACCCCACGCGCAACCACTTCGATCACCGCGCCAACCGAGTTTCCGTCTTTGCGCAACTCGTCCAGATAGCCGGCCCAGTCCTCGGCCGCCGTAGCATCCGGCGTCCAGAACGGGTTCTGTTCGATCTGGTCCCAGTCAAACCGGTCCCGGTTGATCTTGCGTGGTCCCATCTGAACCATGTAGCCGGTGATCTGCACATGCGGGGCAAGCTGATTGATCGCCTCGCGCGCCAACCCGCCCGCAGCCACACGTGCCGCTGTTTCGCGGGCCGAGCTGCGCCCGCCACCGCGATAGTCGCGGATCCCGTACTTCTGCCAATAGGTGATATCGGCATGACCCGGGCGGAACTTGTCCATGATGTCGCCATAGTCTTTCGAGCGCTGATCGGTGTTTTCGATCATCAGCTGCACCGGTGTGCCGGTGGTCTGGCCCTCGAACACGCCGGACAAAATCTTCACCTCATCCGCTTCACGCCGCTGGGTGGTGAACTTGTTCTGGCCCGGTTTGCGCTTGTCCAGCCAGTGCTGGATCATCGCCTCGTCGATGGACACACCCGGTGGGCAGCCATCGACGGTGGCGCCGAGCGCCGGGCCGTGGCTTTCGCCCCAGGTCGAGACGCGGAAAAGATGGCCAAAACTGTTCATCGACATAAGCTGCTCCTTTGCGCGACGTGCTTAGCGACCTGTGCTGTGCGCCTCAAGAGGGATTCCCCCTGAGGCGCTACGGTATCAGGCCGCCTGCGACAGCGCCGCACGGGTGCGGATGATGCCCAGCGCGGCTTGCGCCGCTTCGCGGCCCTTTTCCACGAAATGGGCGCGATAGATGGCGTTGTGGTGATCGGTTTCCTGATAGTGATGCGGTGTCAGAGAGACCGAGAGCACCGGCACGCCGCTATCCATCCCGGCCCGCATCAACCCGTCGACCACCGCCTGGGCCACGAAATCATGGCGATAAATCCCGCCATCCACCACAAAGGCGGCGCAGGCGATGGCGGCATATTGGCCAGTCTGGGCCAAGTCACGGGCCAGCAGCGGCATCTCGAACGCGCCGGGCACATCATAGACATCGATTTGCGCAGCAGGGATCAGTTCCTGAAACCCGTCAAGCGCGCGGTCGACGATATCGGAATGCCAGTTGGCTTTGACAAAAGCATATCGGGTGTGTGTCATCGTGAACTCCTTTCGTAACAGACACGTCACCCAAGGCGATCACGGGCAGGCGCGCCGTATCACAGACGCGCTGCACGTTCTCTTTCATCCGGACTGTAACCGTCGGCTCTGGCCTCTCACCAGATCTGCTTGTCACCCCTGAAAACGGGGCCGCTCGCGGGCTCGCGGGTCGATGCCCGCATACCGCCGGTGGGGAATTTCGCCCCGCCCTGAGAACGACAGGGAACTTGCCAAGATGCGGCCCACACTGCAAGACCCAGTTTGAGGAGAGCGCCCATGCACCCAAACCCTGCCTTTCGCGACACCGAGACCGCCCACAACATCCGCTTCGCGCGCGAGCGGGGTTTCGGCATTCTTGCTGCCGCGAGAGACGGGCCGCCCCCGATGAGCCACGTGCCGTTTCTGTTGTCCGAGGATGGCAGCACTGCAGATCTGCATCTCGTACGGTCGAATCCGATCCTGCGTCTGTTGAAAGACCCGATCGCGGTGCGGATCGCTGTGTCCGGCCCGGATGGGTATGTCTCGCCCGACTGGTATGAAATCCCCGATCGGGTGCCAACGTGGAATTATGTTGCCGTGCATCTGAACGGTACGTTGGAGACCCGCCCGCAATCCGAACTGCGCGCGTTGCTGGACCGGCAATCGACTTTCTACGAGGCCCGCCTGCTGCCAAAACCGCCCTGGACGGCGGAAAAGATGAGCGATGATGCGCTGGCGCGGATGATGCGGATGATGCGGATGATGCGGATGATCGTGCCTTGCCGAATGCGGGTACAGGCGATTGACAGGACATGGAAGCTGAAGCAGAACAAACCCGATGAGGTGCGGCTGCGCGCGTCCGACCGCATCGGATCGGACGGGTTCGGGGTCGACACGCAGGCTCTGTCGGCGCTGATGCGCGATGCGTTGGAGTGATCTAAGCCGCCCCCGCGATCTGACTGCTTTTGTTTCCTTGCTGGTCCTGTAAGCTCGCCGCAACGCAGGAGGTCCCAAATGAAACTCTTTCACAGCCCGACATCACCCTATGTGCGCAAGGTTATGGTTTTGTTGCATGAAACCGGCCAACTGGCTGATGTCGAGATCGTACCCACCCACAGCACGCCCATATCCCCCGCCGAGTCCCTGTTGGGCAAAAACCCGTTGACCAAGGTCCCAGCTCTGGAGCGTGCAGATGGTCCGACGCTGTTCGACAGCCGGGTGATCTGCGCGTTTCTTGATGCGCGGGTGCAGGCAGGGCTCTATCCGGAAGGCGCGCGGCGCTGGGAGGTTATGACACTTGAGGCGCTGGCCGATGGCATCCTCGACGCTGCGCTGCTGATGACATATGAGGGGCGACTGCGTCCCGAGGGCATGCAGTGGGATAGTTGGACCGACGCGCAATGGATCAAGATCGAACGGGCGTGCGCTGCGCTCAACCAGCGCTGGATGGCGCATTTGTCAGGAGCGCTGGATATGGGACAGATAGCGGTGGCCTGCGCGCTGGGTTATCTTGATCTGCGCCATGATGCGCGCAGCTGGCGTACCGGGAACGAGGCTCTTGCCGCGTGGTATTCCGGTTTCGAATCGCGCCCGAGCATGATTGCCACACGGCCCGACGCTTGACCTTATCGGCAGGCATGCGCGTGTTTTTCTGTCCACACTTGAAATTTTGTTCCTAAATGTCGACCTAAGAAATGGCCTGCGCGCCTATGACCGCTGGACGAACCGAATTCTCCCCGATAGATACCCGCGTTAAGTCACCGCATCCCCGTGCGGTGGATATGCACGTTTGCCCGTTCGCGGGCGCTGAGATCGGAGAAGGCTCGTGTCCCACGCAGAAGACCACGAAGGCACCCGCAGAGATTTCCTCTACTACGTCACGGGTGGCGCAGGTGTCGTAGTTACGGGGGCCGCTGTCTGGCCTCTGGTGAACCAGATGAACCCGTCCGCAGATGTTCAGGCGCTGTCCTCGATTCGCGTGGACGTGTCGGGCGTCGCCGAAGGGACGCAGATCACGGTCAAGTGGTTGGGCAAGCCGGTTTTCATCCGTCGCCGCACACCCGAAGAGATTGACGAGGCGCGCGCGGTCGATCTGGCCGACCTGCCGGACAACAATGACCGCAACGCCAACAAGCCCGGTCTGGACGCCGCCGACGAGAACCGCTCAATGGACGAAGCGGGCGAATGGCTGGTGATGATGGGCGTGTGCACGCATCTGGGCTGTGTGCCTCTGGGTGACGGTGCGGGCGATTTCCATGGTTGGTTCTGCCCCTGCCACGGGTCGCATTACGACACGTCGGGCCGCATCCGCAAAGGCCCTGCGCCTGAAAATCTCTGGATTCCGACTGCGGAATTCGTCGACCCAACCACCATCAAGCTGGGATAAGGAGGCGCGACATGTCCGGAATTCCGCACGATCATTACGAACCGAAGTCAAACGGCGAAAAGTGGCTGGATAGCCGCCTGCCGATTGTCGGTCTGATCTACAACACGATCATGATCCCCACCCCAAAGAACCTGAACTGGTGGTGGATCTGGGGGATCGTCCTGGCCTTCTGCCTGGTGCTGCAGATCGTCACCGGCATCGTTCTGGTGATGCATTATACCCCTAATGTCGATCTGGCCTTTGCCAGTGTCGAACACATCATGCGCAACGTGAATGGCGGCTATATGCTGCGCTATCTGCACCAGAATGGGGCCTCTCTGTTCTTTGTTGCTGTCTATATTCATATCTTCCGGGGTCTCTTTTACGGCTCTTATAAATCCCCGCGCGAGATCACCTGGATCATCGGCATGCTCATCTATCTCTGCATGATGGGCACAGCATTCATGGGCTATGTTCTGCCCTGGGGTCAGATGTCGTTCTGGGGTGCAACCGTGATCACCGGCCTGTTTGGCGCCATCCCGTTTGTGGGAGAAGCGATCCAGACCTGGCTGCTGGGCGGACCGGCGGTGGACAATGCCACGCTGAACCGCTTCTTCTCGCTGCACTATCTGCTGCCTTTCGTGATCGCCGCGCTGGTCGTGGTACACATCTGGGCCTTCCACACCACGGGCAACAACAACCCCACCGGTGTCGAGGTGCGGCGTACCTCGAAAGAGGACGTGAAGAAAGACACGCTGCCCTTCTGGCCCTATTTCGTGATCAAGGATTTCGTGGGCCTGGCGATCGTGCTGGTGATTTTCTGGGCCATCGTGGGCTTCATGCCGAACTATCTGGGCCACCCCGATAACTATATCGAGGCGAACCCGCTGGTGACGCCCGCCCATATCGTGCCCGAATGGTACTTCCTGCCCTTCTACGCCATCCTGCGTGCCTTCACCGGCGAGGTCTGGGTGGTGCAGTTTGCCAGCTTCATCACCGGCGGCATCATCGATGCGAAATTCTTCGGTGTTGTGGCGATGTTCGGTGCGATCCTGGCCATGGCGCTGGCGCCCTGGCTGGACACCTCGACCGTGCGCTCGGGCCGCTACCGCCCGATGTTCAAATGGTGGTTCTATCTGCTGATCGTCGATTTCATGGTTTTGATGTGGCTGGGCGCCATGCCTGCGGAAGAACCCTATGCAACCTTCTCGCTGATCGCTTCGGCCTACTGGTTCGCATATTTCTTCGTGATCCTGCCCATTCTGGGCGTGATCGAGAAGCCGCTGCCGCAGCCTGAAACAATCGAAGAAGACTTCAACGCCCATTACGGCAAGCAAGCTGATGGTTCCGGTGCCCCCGAAACCACGCCCGCCGAGTAAGAAGAGGGACCGACTGAGATGTTCAAGAACCTAGCAATCGGTGCTGCTTTTGCCCTCGCACTGGCTCCTGCCGCGTCCTTCGCGGCAGGCGGCGGAGACCAGCATATCGAGGATTTCGCATTCTCGTTCGAGGGACCGTTCGGCACATACGACCAGAACCAGCTGCAGCGCGGCCTTCAGGTCTATACCGAGGTCTGTGCAGCCTGCCACGGGCTGCAATACGTGCCCCTGCGCACCTTGGCAGACGAGGGTGGACCTGGCCTGCCCGAAGATCAGGTCCGCGCCTATGCGGCCGGTTTTGCCGTGCTCGATGAAGAGGCCAACAGATACCTTTACGATGCGGAAAAGGACGAGTTTCGTCCCTTGATCGACAGCGACCATTTTCCGGCAAACCACGCTGCTGGCGCACCGGATCTGAGCCTGATAGCCAAATCCCGCGCCGGCTTCCACGGGCCTTACGGTCTGGGGATCAACCAGTTGTTCAAAGGCATCGGGGGCGCTGAATACATCGCGTCCCTGATGATTGGATATACAGGTGAAGAAAAAGAAGAGGCGGGTACTATTCTCTATGAGAACACCGCGTTTCCAGGTGGCTGGATTTCCATGGCGCCCCCGCTTTACGGCGAGGATGTTGAATATGCCGACGGGCACTCCAACGATCTGCATCACGAGGCCGAAGACATTGCGGCATTCCTGATGTGGGCGGCAGAGCCCAAGATGATGGCCCGCAAGCAGGCAGGTTTTGTCGGCGTTCTGTTCCTGACGATCCTGGCCTCGCTGCTTTACCTCACCAACAAGCGCCTCTGGGCACCACACAAGGGCAAGAAGCACTAAGCGCTTTCTTTGCAAGAGATCGACCAAACCCCTCGCGTCTTTGACTGCGGGGGGTTTTCTTTTTGGGACCCCTGCCCCGCCGCGCTAAACGCGCCTTCCCCGAGATATCTTTTGCCTGATGACGGCGCAGGATCGCAGGCCTGTTCGCTTCAGGCGGTCAGACGGGTGCCGTTCTGGCCAAGGATCGCGGCGGTGACGATTGCACCCTCGCGTTGGGGGGTCGAGAAATCGACCTCTGTGAACTGCTCCGTGCGGCCCATATGCGGGTTTTCCATCAGGATCTGATGGGTCTTGCCCAGCTGCGCTTGAAGATGCCTGCCGACCTGTGACGCGCCGCTGGCACGCAGGCGGGCGGCGCGGTGTTTGATCACCTTGCCATCCACCTGCGGCATCCGTGCGGCAGGGGTGCCGGGGCGAGGCGAATAGGGAAAGACGTGCAGCCAAGTCAGGCCGCAGTCTTCGACCAGCTTCAGAGAGTTTTCGAAATGCGCATCGGTCTCGGTCGGAAAGCCTGCGATGATGTCCGCGCCAAAGGTCATTTCAGGGCGCAGGCGGCGGGCCTCTTCGGCGAAACGGATCGCGTCATCGCGCAGATGGCGGCGCTTCATCCGTTTCAGGATCAGATCGTCACCATGTTGCAGCGACAGGTGCAGATGCGGCATCAGGCGCGGCTCGGTTGCGATCGCCTGCATCAGGTTCTCGTCCACCTCGATGGAATCGATCGAACTGATCCGCAGGCGCGGCAGATCGGGCACCAGTTTCAGAATCCGCATCACCAGGTCGCCCAGTTTCGGCTCTGCCGGCAGATCAGCCCCCCAGGAGGTCAGGTCGACCCCGGTCAACACAACCTCGTTATAGTCCCTGTCGACCAGCCGCTTGATCTGATCCACCACCACGCCCGCAGGAACGCTGCGAGAGTTGCCGCGGCCATAGGGGATAATGCAGAAGGTGCAGCGGTGATCGCAGCCATTCTGAACCTGCACATAGGCGCGCGAGCGGGTTCCGAACCCATCAATCAGGTGGCCTGCGGTTTCGGTGACCGACATGATGTCATCGACCTGAACTGCTTCGGTCTCGCCAATAAAGTCGGCCGCCAGCCCCATCCAGGTCTCTGGCTGCATCTTCTCGGTATTCCCGATCACGGCGTCAACCTCGTCCATCCGGGCAAAGGTCTCGGGCTCGGTCTGGGCCGCGCAGCCGGTGACGATGACGCGGGCATCGGGGTTTTCGCGCCGCAGTCGGCGGATCTCCTGCCGGGCCTTGCGCACCGCCTCGGAGGTCACGGCGCAGGTGTTCACGATCACCGCATCCCGCATTCCGGCCTGCGCCGACAGCTCCCTCATCGCCTCGGTTTCATAGGCGTTCAGACGGCAGCCCAAAGTGGTGAATTGGGGGGCGCTCATGTCAGTGTTTCCAGGAATCCCGGCGTCAGAACGCCCGAGAAGACATGCATGCTTGGGCCCGTCATCCAGACACCGTCGTCGCGCCATGCAACGTCCAGAGTGCCCCCATCCAGGTCGATACGAACTTCGCGCCCCGTCAGCCCGCGCCGCGCCGCTGCCACGGCTGTGGCGCAAGAGGAGGAGCCGGATGCCAGAGTCACGCCCACGCCACGCTCCCACACGCGCATTCGAATATGATCGGTACCGACGATCTGCGCCACCTGCACATTGGTGCGCTGCGGGTAGAGCGGATGATGCTCGTACCGTGCGCCAAATATCTCAAGCGGCACCGCCTCGGCATCTTCGACAAAAAACGTGCAATGTGGGTTGCCCATGCCGGTAGCGACCGGAGCCCCCTCGATCGGCAGATCCAGCGTATCCACCTCTTCGGCCAGGGGGACCTCGTCCCAGCGCAATTGTGGCTGGCCCATATTCACAGACGTCATGCCGCCGCCCGCGTCACGAGCCACCAATGCGCCACGATCAGTGGTCAGGTGCAGCTCGGTCTTGCCACTCTCGCTCATCAAATGCCGCGCAATGCAGCGCGTGGCATTGCCGCAGGCAGCCGAGGTTGACCCATCGGCGTTGTAGAACACCAGATGCGCATCCTCTGCACCGTTTTCGATGACCGCAAGCTGGTCAAATCCCACACCAAAATGGCGGTGCGCCACGGCTTGTGCGAGCCGCGCCGAGACCGGCACCGCCTGCGCGCGCGCATCGACAACAACAAAGTCGTTGCCCAGCCCGTGCATCTTCATGAACGGCAATCCGGTGTCATATTTGTCTGCCATGGCGGGCATATAACGCCGGTATCTGCGTGAATCCAGCCTTCGACGAAGATTCCCCAAAAAAGGGCTTGACCACCCCGGGTGCTGCTCATAATTAGGCCGCCTATCGGGTCGGCAGTTCTTCCGGGACGCTGGCCGCACGAAGGGCGAAACTGGTCTTGCACCTCGACGGTGAAATGACTAGACATCGCGCGGGGTTCAAGGGCCTCGAAAACAGAGAGTGGGCCGTTAGCTCAGTTGGTAGAGCAACTGACTTTTAATCAGTGGGTCGCAGGTTCGAATCCTGCACGGCTCACCACTGTTTCTCAATAGAGATCAAGATGATGAAGGCCGCCCGACGGGACGGCCTTTTTGTTCTGGTGCAGGGTTCTGCAACGTTTCTGCGACATTACATTGCTCAAGACGATCAAAATGGGCATTTTGCGTCGCCATCACCTTCCGACGGAGCGAAGGGGTCATAGTCGAAACTAGAAATGCAGTCCTCAGTTACTGTAGCGCCAAGCCTGCGATTTTCGTCGCGCGTTATGACGACTAAATTCTCAGGAACATGTAGCCCGCAGACAATGTGTTCGCCTGATTGCTCGCACAAACCGTGCAGTGCAATTTCGTGGTGAACTTCATAAAGCTCGCCTGTCCAGAACTCGCGCTGGACAGCTTTCACATACCTTTTGCAAATGGAGGTCAACTGATCTTCGGTTATCCACTTCGGCAAAGCGTTGTGCGCAATCGCTCGTCGTAGCGCTTGGTCGTGGCGACGCTTTGCTTGATGTCTAGCTCTGTATCTTGCATGACGACCCATCGCCGCAAGTTCTGCGTGCCAACGCTGCATTCTATCGCGCTGAGCGATTTCAACCTCTTGCTCAAGCTGAAGCAGCTCCGTGGTTTCGGCCGGGTCTACCGGCCACAGTTTAGTCAAACACATCTCTGTCCTCTCCGAGTTGTGGGCATCGGAGACGATAGGAAACCGACACCACGTTAGTGTTGCTTCCTGTAGGCAATCAGCAATGTGCGGATTGGGGCGCGATCTCGGAAAAGGTACCGTGCAGCTCACTCTGAATACCGAACGACGTTCTTGAAGTCAATTTTTGTGAGGCAAATAACGCTCTAAGCCGCTGAGCGGGTGTGCTTATTTGTCGGAGCATAGTAAGCTCATGGCCATGGGGCGGGCACTCGGAATCAACTGGAGTTTAATCCGGTGGATGCCAGCCTACGAGCAAGTTCAAGAAGCCGCCCCACAATAGAATTTTGGCCCAAGGAATGTGCGGTCGAAGAAAGGTGAATTTTGAGCAAGTTCAACGAAGATTCCCGTGTAAAGATCCCCGCTATTCTGCACTTGGTGCGGCTTGGCTACAAATACCTGTCATTGAAGGAGGCTAGATGGGACCCCGACACGAATATCTTTCCCGATGTGTTCGTTTCCGCGCTTCAATTGATCAACCCAACGGCGGACGAAGAGGAACTTCTGAGGCTCAAGGATGAATTGTCTCTGATGCTGGAGAATGAGGATCTCGGGAAAGCATTCTATGAACGGCTTACCGAGAAATCCGGAACAAAGATCATTGATTTTGAGGACTTCTCTCGTAACACGTTCAATGTTGTTACTGAGCTACCTTGCAAAAACAAAGATGAGGAGTTTCGTCCGGACATCACGATTTTGGTAAATGGGATGCCTTTGGCGTTCATTGAAGTCAAAAAGCCTAACAATAAGGAAGGCGTTCTGGCTGAGCGCAAGCGTATGAAAACGCGTTTCCAGAACTCTAAGTTCCGGAAGTTTGTGAACATCACGCAGTTGATGATATTCTCAAACAATATGGAATACGATGATGGGTCGCCTGATCCAATCGAAGGGGCGTTCTACGCAACGACTTCATATAGCGACCCTGTATTCAACTACTTCCGAGATGAAGAAGACTTGAGCCGTACAGTCAAGCTGCTGCCCGTCAGCAGCGGTGCCGAGGACGAAGTGCTCAAAGACAACAATCTAGCTGTCATAAAACACAATCCTGAATTTCTAACGAACAAGGAGCCAACGTCTCCGACAAACCGAATTTGCACTTCGATATTGGAACATGATCGCTTCAGCTTTTTCCTCCGTTATGCGCTTGCGTATGTCGCCGAAGACGATGGATTGCAGAAGCATGTAATGCGCTACCCTCAGGTCTTCGCCACGAAAGCAATCGAGAGGGCGCTGCGGGCGGGCACGAAAAAGGGGATAATCTGGCACACTCAGGGTAGTGGCAAGACTGCGCTTGCTTACTTCAACGTCGGACACCTGACAGACTACTTTGCAAAGAATTCGATAGTCCCAAAATTCTATTTCATAGTGGATCGCCTTGATCTGCTCATCCAGGCGCAGCGCGAGTTTCAAGCACGTGGCCTAAGTGTAAGGACGATCAATTCTCGTACCGATTTTGCAAAGGACATCAAATCAAACAAAGCGATCCACAACGATCAGGGCCTACCTGAGATCACAGTGGTGAACATTCAAAAATTTCAGGACGATCCGGAAATTGGGAAGGCTTCAGATTACGATCTCAGCGTGCAGCGAGTGTTCTTCCTCGACGAGGTACACCGTAGCTACAACCCAAAAGGAAGCTTTCTTGCGAACCTGACCACTGCCGACCCAAACGCAATCAAACTGGGTCTGACTGGAACGCCTTTGCTCGGCAATGAGTATGATTCAAAGTCGATTTTTGGGGATTACATTCACAAGTACTACTACAACGCCTCCATCGCCGACGGTTACACGCTTCGGCTAATCCGCGAGGAGATTGCGTCGAATTACAAACTTGTGCTGCAGCAAGCCCTGGATGAGGTTGAAGTAGCTGTCGGTGCCTTAGATAAAAAAGCCATCTTCGCTGACACTCGATTTGTTGAGCCGATGCTTGACTATATAATTAATGACCTCCGAGACAGCCGTATCGCACTAGGCGAGCCGACCATCGGCGCGATGGTTATCTGCGATAGTTCAGAGCAGGCGAAACAGATGGAGGAGCAGTTCCAGAAGACATTTGCGCCGTCTGGACTGACTTCGGCGCTCATTCTACACGATGTTGGAGACAAGGAGACCCGAAAAGACCTAGTTGAAGACTTCAAAGCAGGGAAAATTGATATCCTGTTTGTTTACAATATGCTTTTGACGGGCTTCGATGCCAAGCGCCTGAAGAAGCTGTATCTGGGACGAGTGATCAAGCGGCACAATCTTTTGCAGGCCCTTACACGCGTGAACCGTACCTATAAAGACATGCGCTACGGTTTCGTGGTCGATTTTGCCGACATCAGAAAAGAGTTTGACGCAACCAACAAAGCGTATTTCGACGAGCTGCAGGCCGAACTCGGCGATGAAATGGAGAGGTATTCAAATCTCTTTAAATCTCGTGAAGAGATTGAGCAGGAAATTGAAGATATCAAGGATCAACTTTTCCGCTTTGACCTCATAAACGCGGAGGTATTCTCCCAACAAATCAGTCAGATACAAGATCGTAAACAAGTCCAGCAGATTAAGCAGACGCTGGACAACGCAAAGAGCCTCTACAATTTGATCCGCCTGATGGGGCATTTTGATGTCTTGGAGCAATTGGACTTCAAGAAAATCACTTGGCTCTATCGTGAAGTGTCGAACCATCTTGACCGTCTGAACTTGAAGGAAAACCTTGAGAACAGCGATGCAGCGTCGAATCTCCTAAACTCTGCCTTGGAAGACGTGGTCTTCATGTTCTCGAAAATCGGCGAAGAAGAGCTTGTCTTGGCGGACGAGCTAAAGAACACCCTTAGGCAAACTCGTGAGGCGTTGGCCAACAACTACGACCAGAAAGACCCAGAGTTTGTGTCGCTTCGCGAAGAGCTCGAACGTCTGTTCAAAAAGAAGAAACTTAGCGAAGTCGATCAGGAAACCATGATCGCAAACATTGGAAGCCTGAACAAAATCCATGATCGGATAAAAGAACTGAACCGACAGAACGATCAGTTGCGGGCCAAGTATGGGAACGACCGAAAGTTTGTTCGCGTTCACAAGCGCTTGGTCGAGCAAGGCAGTTTGACCGAGTCAGAAAGGCGCATCTACGAGGCTTTGACGGGTGTGAAGGCAGCAGCGGACCTTGTCGTGCTTGAGAACTCGCAAGTCGTCCGAAATGAAAATTATTTTGAACAAACGATGATGCGCCCAGTCATCGAAGAGTTTAAAAACAAGCAGAAAATCAAGCTCAACCCAGAGGTATCTCGATTCATCAACAGCTTGGTGACACGAGAGTATCTGGAAGAATACAAGACAGGCGCCTAACCGATGGTCACCCAAGACTTCGAACGAAAAACAAAAGAGATGATCGACGGGCTTAAGGCCGTATGTGCATCATATGGCCTGGGCAATGACGGCAACGAGTTCAAGATCATCACCCAAGTTTTTCTATACAAATTTCTGAACGACAAGTTCGCCTATGAGATCAAGAAGCTCGACGAGAAGGTCGCCGCGGCGGAGAACTGGGAGGCAGCTATCGGCGCGATGGACGCTGACGACTTCGAGATGTTGCAGCTACAGCTACCTGCGGGAACGGCTCGGCTGCAAACCGATCACTTCATTGCGCATTTGTTCGAGAACCAAAACCAAGCCGACTTTGCCAAGTTGTTCGACGACACGTTGCGGGACATTGCTATACAAAACAATGATATCTTCGCGGTGAAGTCTGACACCGGCTCAAAGGCCCCAATGTTCGACCGCGTCAGCGAGTACATCTCAGATACATCAAAACGTGACGACTTCTGCCGCGCTCTTATCAACAAGGTCGTGGAGTTCAGCTTTGAGCATATATTCACTCAGAAGTTCGACTTCTATGCGACGATCTTTGAGTACCTGATTTCTGACTACAACAAAGACAGCGGCGGTAAATATGCCGAGTACTACACTCCACACGCTGTCGCAAAAATTATGGCCGAAATCCTCGTTCCGAAGGACCAACAGGGCCAAGTGCGCGATGTGACCTGCTACGATCCTTCGGCAGGGTCAGGCACATTGTTGATGAACCTCGCACATGCCATCGGCGAAAGTCGATGCAGCATCTTCTCGCAGGATATATCGCAAAAGTCCTCAAGCCTGTTGCGGCTCAACCTGATCTTGAACAATCTCGTTCACTCCATTCAAAACGTCGTCCAAGGCAATACGATCTTGCATCCGTCGCATAAGGACGAGACAGAACTGAAGTCATTCGACTACATCGTGTCAAACCCGCCCTTCAAAATGGACTTCAGCGATTTTCGCGATGATCTGGAGTCAAAGGCAAACAATGAACGCTTCTTCGCAGGCATTCCCAAAATTCCTGCCAAGAAGAAGGAAAGCATGGCAATCTACCAGCTCTTCCTGCAGCACATTATTCACTCGCTCGATGAAAACGGCAAAGCGGCAATGGTCGTTCCAACCGGTTTCCTGACCGCGCAGACAGGGATCGACAAAAAAATCCGCCAGAAGCTCGTTGATAAGCATATGCTGGCAGGCGTGGTTTCGATGCCAAGCAATATCTTCGCGACCACCGGCACAAATGTATCGATCATCTTCATTGACAAGAATGCAGGTGAAAAGTCGATCTTGATCGATGCATCAAAGCTCGGGACAACCGTCAAGGAAGGTAAGAACCAAAAGACACTGCTTAGCGCCAAAGAGGAACTCCTGATCATTGAGACATTCAATGAGAGAGAAGCTGTTGAAGATCTATCGGTTATGGTGACCGATGACGAACTTAGACAAAAAAGCTATTCTTTCAGCGCGGGCCAATATTTCGATGTGAAGATTGAATACGTCGATATCTCTGCAGGCGAATTTTCAAGTCGAATAGACGAGAGCAAAAAAAAATTGGCTGACCTGTTCGAGAAGTCGGAAGCACAGTCAGAGCTGGTGCGAAAATCTCTTAACGGCTTGAATTTTGAAGATGCGTGAATTGAAGCCGCTACGCGGCAAGATCAAGATCAAGCACGGCTTTGCATTCAAGGGTGAGCATTTTGCCAGCCATGGTACGTATGTTGTGCTCACTCCGGGCAACTTTCATGAAGGTGGAGGCTTCAAGCGCGACGAAGCCAAAGACAAGTTCTACACGAGCGCTTTCCCCGAGGAATATATACTAGATACTGGCGACCTTATCGTGGCCATGACCGAACAAACAGACGGACTGCTGGGAAGCTGTGCCTTCGTTCCTGAAAGTGATTTATACCTACACAACCAGAGATTGGGTTTGATATCCTGTGACCCTGAAGAGGTCGATCCGGAATTCCTATACTACCTTTTCCAAACCAGTTCTGTACGCAAACAAATTCGGCTTTCGTCCACTGGCTCAAAGGTAAAACACACGTCACCGGATCGCATCTACGACGTTTTGGCTCCGTTGCTTGATGTTCAGGACCAACGCAAGCTATCCATGATTCTGAAGAACTTGGATGCCAAGATTACCCTTAATAACGAAATCAATGCTGAGCTCGATGCGATGGCGAAGCTGATTTATGACTACTGGTTCATTCAGTTCGACTTCCCCGATGGAAACGGTAAACCATACAAGTCGTCAGGCGGCAAAATGGTCTGGTGCGAACAACTTAAGCGTCTAGTTCCTCTTGGGTGGCAACCTACGTCCCTCTGGAATATTGCAAGATATTTCAACGGCTTGGCAATGCAGAAGCATCGCCCCTTGGGAGAGGAGTTTCTTCCCGTGATAAAAATCCGAGAAATGGGTGAAGGGTTTAACAAGGGCACGGAAAGAGCGAAGCCAGATTTGCCGTCAGATGCCATTGTCGAGAACGGCGATATTCTCTTCTCTTGGTCTGCGACCCTTGAAGTCATGATTTGGTCGGGAGGTCGCGGTGCCCTTAACCAGCATATTTTCAAAGTCACTCCACTGGAGCACTCTAAGCCTTGGGTCTATTTCCAGTTAAGAAACTACTTAAGCCACTTCAAAATGATGGCCGAGCGGCGCAAAACCACTATGGGGCATATCACTCAAGACCACCTAAAGCAGAGCCGAGTAATCGATCCGCCTTCGAAGCTAGTCAAAGACTTCGAAAAATTGGTCGCTCCAATGCTGAGTCAACAAGTTCAGCTAAGGACAGAAAACCAAGAACTAATAAGGCTACGTGACTGGCTCCTACCCATGCTGATGAATGGTCAGATCAGTGTACGCGACTAAATAGAGAGATTTAGTTGCCTTTACACATAAGTTCGAGATTAGGGTATCTGGTCATTTCATCGTTCTGCGATGTTTCTGTATGGCGATGGCCATCTTTTCCAATGCCAATGCCTTTTGCTCCCAATCTTCAGCGTCGCTGGCCGACTTGTAGAAATTCGCAGCGCGGGTCACGATCTGAAGGTTCCCGCTGATGTACCCAAGCGATGAGTCGATCCGATCTAGGCTAGGAAAGAGATGCTTGTTTTTGGACTTTCTGCGGAAGTCGTATCGTGTCAATGCACATTGATATTCTTGGCTGACGAACAGCCGTCCGATTTCTTCTTCAAGTTCATCCCGAGTTAAATCTGTGTTCTTCTCCTTTACGGTGGTCAGTACTGTTTGGCCGTTGGCATACTGGACCGTTTTCATCGCGGTGCCTGCCATACGTTTGACCTCTTCTTCGAAGTCATCGGCCACCTCGCGAACAGTAGGGGTAACAATTTTCTCTCTGTAGAGCCTTTTAAGTTGGGCAATTGGTTTCGGGTGCCACCCGGACTTCCGGGCTGCCTCCTTCCAATCCTGACGTTCTGTCCACTCGTCTATCGGCTCATCCGCAAGAAGTGCTCGGAAGAAATCTGCATCGGTCTGAACCAGATTTATCGTTGCCATGTTGATGGCTAGGTTTCTCGCCTTAGGATGGATGTTGCTCAACGGGACGTCATGGATCGATGTCGACTGCCACCCGTCCCTCAGCTTGCGCTCAAAGAAGTAGCCGGCCTGGCCTTGAATCGATTCTTCGTCGCGCAAGTATTCGATCGGATGTTGATCGATCACGCCCCAGTATAGCTGATCTCGTTTGGCTTCCCAATGTAGGACCAATGAGTCTGGTTCTAGGTCCAAAAAAGTACGGATGTTGGCTGCCCATATTCCCCATGCACTCGATGGGGCTCCTCCATCTGGGTAGTTCTCAGACTTAACGAGCGCACCAGCAGCAGCGATTTGGGATTGGTCGCCAGCTACAACTGCATCGTAGAGGCGGGCTTCCGTCTGAAACAGAAGGGCACCTCGTTCAAGCGCCTCTTCTTCATACGCGGCCGACTTGCCAAGAGACATTTTGTAGATGGGTGCGGTTTCAATAATGGAGCGCAGAGCTTTGGTTCGAAGCATGAAGCCTATCAGTTTCTGTTTTCTTGGATGATAGCATTTGGGGTGATGACGCCCAAGCTTGGGCGGGCGGCTTGTACAACAGCTCTAATGGCGGCGTTGGATTTTCTGTCTCGCCATGTGGTTTCGGTCTTTTCCGTCCCAGACGTTGCAGAATTCTAGTGTCTCTGCGACGGGGTGGCTAATTTTCTTTTGGGTTTCCAGATAGTTGTTTGTTGGATCAAACTGATTTTTGATCATTTGCCCTGTCTCTGAACTGCCAAAGCGGATGCATTGCGAGGTATCGTCCAGAAACCTCGAGAGCGCCCCTCAAGTAAAATTTGTGCCCAGCAAAAACACTTTGGGCCAGTGTTGGCGCGCGACGACCTTGGATCGCCTAGTAGTCGTGCACAAGTAACTAGGTATTCGATCAACATAGTGAAGGTGAAATCTTCGAGAATGAAATTTGCAGCCCTTAATGGTGAACGGATCGAACCGGCCCCTAGACTGAAAGCTAAATGCCCATTTTGCGAAAGCGAGGTAATCGCGCGGTGCGGCAAGATCCGCGTGTGGCATTGGGCTCATAAGTCGACCAAGCATTGCGATCACTGGTGGGAGCCCGAAAAGGAATGGCATCGAACATGGAAGAACCTGTTTCCAAACGAGTGGCAGGAACAGGGGCGGCGAGACCAGGACGGCGAGTTGCACATTGCGGACGTTCTCACCCCTCAGGGATTGGCGCTCGAGTTCCAGCATTCCGCAATTGCTCGCGAAGAGGTCGACAAGCGGACGGCTTTCCACAAAGATATTTGTTGGATCGTCGATGGTATGCGTTTGGAAAGCACCATCAATCAGTTCATGGATGCTCTGAAACATGCGCGCCCGCTCAATTCAAGCGGCGCTCATGTCTACGAAGTGTATTACTATGACTCACGCTTTCTTAAGAAATGGAGCGGCCTAAATGCGCCAGTCGTGATTGATTTTGGTATGGATGACGTCTGGGTGATTGGTCGAAGCCTTGAGAACTCGGCTTTAATGTACACCCTCAAAAAAACTGCATTGGTGGAGCAGTTCAAACAGGGTAATCGCCCGCCACCTGTCCAAATTCAGCGGACCCCACAAAGGCGACGTCATAGAGGATTGCGTCGGTTCTAGCCTTGCCAGTTGATGTGACCTGCGGACAATTGTTTAAATGTGACGTCCGCTATACAACTCGAATTTCCTTCGATGTTTGCGATTAGATAATCCAAGCACTCATTGAGCCTCTGATTGATGACGTTTGGCTTCACCGCTTCCAACGCACGTCTCGCCTGCGTCCGGCAGGTTGCGTTACCCAACATGCTTTTTACCTCATAGTGACTGAGAAGGGCCATATATGGGGGACAAAGCCCACCGAATAGCCCGCTGAATCGGCCAAGAGTAAATCTGCTCACTGGCCCCAGGACCAAAAAAAGACACCGGCTACCACTTGTGAGGAGCCGGTGATATTGCGCCAAGTTCGGTTGATCGAGCTTTTGCAGGCATTCGCCGCGTTCGCACAAGTGGCCGCTTTAATTGCCTGTGGTCGTAGCATTTGAGATGGTTTCCAGCAGAGATCAAGCGCGCCATCCCGGGAGAGAACCCGGAGATGGTTACGGAGTTCTCAGCAGCGCCAAGACAGAAGACCAGAAGCTACAGTGTAACAGTGGCCGACGTCCCTACGATGATGGAAACCGTGCCGCTCAGGCATATTATTGTTGTTCCACCCTGCGCGTCCAACAAATCGGCGTCAGAGATTTCGCTCTCTCCCGGAGCCACCGGGATGTGAAAGTACTTTTCTGTCGCCGTGTCGCGCACAATACGGACATCAACACCATTGGGAAAGTTGATTCCAAACTCTGCGAGGGCGGCTTTGGGGTCTTCTTCCAGTTGCAGCGCGAAATCTTTGTCGGTCCAAGCCTTATTCAGAAATTCTAACTTTGCTGCCTGAGTGGGGTTCACTTCCGATTTCTGCATCATCATTTTAGCCTCCTTCATCCATATAAGGGAGATGGGTAAGCGGTCTAACGTTGAGCTTTAAGTCGCGTTAATTCGACTTTACCAATCTGCTTAGCGCTCGGTTCGTGGCATCGATACAATAGAGTCTTTCAGATGGAATGGTGCAATGAGCGGTCATTCGTATACTTGCGCCGCCATAGCACCAGAGGCGAACAGCCGGTATCGGCAATGCAATCATGCCGCCAGTGCGAGTGACTGTTTGCCTAGTACGCGCCCTTCAAAACAAAGAACGGGCACGACCTGTTGCGTGCCCGTACCTTTTTGGGGAGTTCACTGAACCAACGCCTTACTGACGTAACCACTTAACAAGTCCAGCATGAACCAATCGCCGCTGACCTTCTGTGAAGTGAGTCACGTTTGAATAAAAAAGTGTGCCGTTCTCACCCTACACCACTCCCAGTGGCGGATCACCCGGGAAAGACCGGATGTCGAACCACTTGAAGCACGTCCCGTCTGGGTTCCGCTTGTCGCCCATGCGAACGAAGCTGCCATTGGCTCCATGACGGATCAGAGCGGCCCTGAACGCCCGCAGGTCGATGAGCCACCAGTTTGGTAGCGACAGCCCGTCAACTCCTGCGTGACCGTAGAACATCCAGTCGCCGTAGCCGTTCACTATCTTGGATAGCTCGGTTTCTGCGCCTGACGGCACCTGTGCGCGGATGGTGAACTGGTTGGGATAGAGCATCGAGTAGCCGGGACGGCGAACACGGGCTGCGATGCGCATGTCTCTGGCATCCAGTGTAACCAAGTCCGTGGCTTGAAAGTGATCCAGAGGATCAGGCGCGGCCTTGAGCAAGTGGCCCCCGACAATGCGCCTAATCTTCGGCAGGAACTGATCCGACCAGCTCCGGTTCACTTGGTAAAAGGTCATGGAAACACTCGTTACAAACAAAAGGGGCGCAGTGACTACCACGCCCTGGTTGAAGTTCACTAAGCCGCTTGGACGTTCTCCCCATTTTCAGCCAACGAATCCGCGGATAAACTCTCAAAGTTGCGTGATAGCACTTTCGAACCAGTCTCAGTTATCCGCCTCAAGCCACGCTTTTGTTGCAAGGCCCAAAGAAACTTTAATAGAGACCGGCGACCTTTGCCCGGAGTTTGACCAGTGACGCAACGATGTCGATGGTGGGCGTTGAGACCCCTGTAAGTTGTCCCAGTTCTTGCACTGAAGTTACTAAGGCATCAATTTCCATCGGTCGGCACAACTCCAAATCCTGCCACATGGAGGTCTTGTGCCCACCGACGGCCGCTCCACCGTCGATCCGTTTTTCAACGTCTATCGGGAATTTTACACCAAGTTTCTCACCGATTTCCTGAGCCTCAAGCATCATCCCGCGAGCCACGGAGCGTGAGCCTTGGTCGGTACACAAGACATCAAGTGTTGAGTGGGTTAGAGCGGAAATAGGATTGAACGACAAGTTGCCCCATAGTTTCAGCCAAATCTCGTCCCGAATTCTTGGTCTTACAGGCGCACGCAGACCGGCGGTGGACAGTGCAGCCGAAAGGTTGGCGGCACGGTCTGATTTAGAGCCATCGGGTTCGCCTAACGAAAACCGATTGCCTTCGACATGCTTGATCGATCCCGGAGCAATGACTTCTGCGGCTGGATAAACAACACATCCAAGCACCCGGTCCGGCCCGAAACCGTTCCATTGCGCGTCTCCCGGGTCTACAGATGACAATCTAGTCCCCTCGAAGGTGCCGCCCAGCTTGTGGAAATACCACCAGGGTACCCCGTTCACTCCGCTCACTATTGTTGTTTCTGCCCCAATCAGCGGCTGCATCGAGCCCACAACTGCTGGAACGGAATGCGCTTTCAGTGTGATAAAGACATAGTCTTGTGGGCCGAGATCGGCGGCATTGTCCGAGGCGCATATTGGCACGTTGATCGGGTCCCGCCCATCCTCATGGAGAGTCAGCCCTTTTTCTTGCATTGCAGCCAGATGTGGGCCTCGCGCAATGACACTAACGTCGACGTCAGTCTGCGCGAGCTTCGCGGCAACGTAACCTCCGATAGCTCCGGCACCAAAGATACAAACTTTCATGTGTCTAAGCCTTTGCTAGTCCCAATTTAGCGGCCAGCCCGATCCTTTGTATCTTACCAGTCGCGCCTTTTGGTATCTCTTCGAGAATAACCACTGAAGTCGGCACCTTGAACTTTGCGAGCCGCGCGCCAACAAAATCCCGGACTTCCTGACCTGCAATCGCCGCTCCTTCTGAGAGCACCACCGCCGCCGCTATGTCTTCGCCAAGTTTTTCGTGGGGAACGGCAAAACAAACTGCCTGAGCAACGTCCGGATGGCTCAGAAGCACGGCGTCAACTTCAAGCGGGCTGATTTTTTCTCCGCCGCGATTAATAAGCTCCTTTAGGCGTCCGGTCAGTCGCAGATAATTCTCTTTGTTGAACGACCCTTGATCACCGGTGCGAAACCAGAGTTTTCCATCCGCTTCAAAGAAATTGTCTGCATTTGCCTGGGGGTTGCTCTCATACCCGGGGGTCACGTTCGGTCCGCTGATAACGATTTCTCCGACGTCACGCGAAGCGATCAATACATTTTCCGTTTCGTCTGCAATTCTGACTTCGGGGCCCGCTGCTAGTCCGACGTATCCCGGCTTTTGCTTTTGTGGAGGAAGCGGGTTGCAACACATTTGATGCGTAGCCTCAGTCATACCATAGGCTTCGATCACAGGCGCATTAAAAGTCGCAATCAACTCTTCCATTACCGGCGCGGGCAACGACGCGGAAGAAGACCGCAAGAAACGCAATCGAGATTCCTCAATAGTCGATTGGTTTCGGGCGGCTCGGGCGAGAATAGCTTGGTGCATTGTCGGAACTGCTGTGTACCATGTCGGATCAACCTCAGCGACCTGCGTAAAAAAGCTGAGAGCGTTGAACCCAGGGGTGCAGCTAATTTGCGATCCAGCGCATAATGAAGCGGCGACGGCCGCGATCAACCCATGGATATGAAACAGAGGCATAATGCTCAGACAACGATCGTCTGTCGTTAGCATCAAAGACGAAGCAACGTTCCGCGCCGACGAATAAATGTTGGCCTGCGTCAAAGGAACGATCTTGGGGCGCGACGTTGTTCCTGATGTGTGGAGTATCAGGGCGACGTCATCTTCGCCCGGCTCTGATGTATCAGCCACTCCAATTGGGTCACAGGCCAAAACGGAAAACTGCCCAGCTGGACGAGAACTATCGCTAGAAATCCGCAAGACGACCACACCCAGCTCCGTCGCCGCTTGCACGGCTGGGCCATTTTCGTTTTCGCTTACAAGAAGGGCCTTTGCTTTCAGGTCTTTGAGATAGAAGATGTATTCTTCGAAAGTGTATGCAGGGTTTAAGGGCGCCGTCGTCGCCACTTGGGCGACGGATATGAATGCCGTCGCCATCTCTGGTCCGTTGGGCAACACAATTGCCACCCTGTCGCCGCGCCCTACTCCGATCTGATTCAGATCCTCTTTGACCTTCGCGCAATGCTGGCGCAAACCAAGATAGCTCAACCAAGACCGGCCAGGGGCACCAATGGCATTTTCAGTGTCTGCGTGGCGTGCGATCAATTCAGCGACTAAATGGGGCATCTGTTATCCGTTTACAAAAGCGTCGGTTTCTTTCGCAAAGTAAGGTTGTCGCAGCAGGTCCTAAGTTACGCGTACATTCAGGCTGCCCAACTTGTCGAGGGCCAAGACCATAACATCCCCTCGGTTGACGGGACCAACACCAGAAGGCGTTCCTGAAAGGATGACGTCACCCGCTGCAAGCTCGAAGTGGTCACTCAGGTAGGAGATCATCTCGGGGACTTTCCAGATCATCTGGTTCAAGTCTCCTTCCTGACGAATTTCTCCATTCACCGTCAACGTAATTGGACCTTTATCAAGATGTCCGACTTCTGACACTTGGTGAATTGGTCCGCACGGCGCTGAGCACTCGAACGCCTTACCAATTTCCCAAGGGCGGCCCATTTTTTTCATCTGTCCTTGCAGGTCGCGGCGGGTCATATCAAGCGAAAGCCCGTACCCAAAGACACGATCCAATGCATCATCCACCGAGATATTTGTACCGCCGGACTTGAGCGCGACATACATTTCGGCTTCGTGATGCACATCAGAACTGTGCGGGGGGTAAGGAAACTCGCCAGAAGGGTCTAAGTTGTTTGGGTTCTTTTGAAAGAAAAACGGGGGTTCCCGGTTTGGGTCGTGACCCATTTCAATCGCATGTGCCGCGTAGTTTCGCCCTATGCAATAAACACGACGAACCGGGAACGTGCCGCCCCCCGCTACGGGTATTACATGCACCTCCGGCGCGGGAATGACATGGTCGGACATCGCTTTCCTCCTGAGCGTTTGACAGCCAACGATCGGATTTTCAAACGGACAGACACCTTCCGATCAATGCCACGTCATATTCAAATGGACGTGGCCGCTTACCAAGTCATCGCCAAAATCTACGCTATTTTGCAAGAGCCACGGCTTTAATCCGGCCCGACCATTTCCCAAATTGGTTGGGCCTTGGCGCTGCCTCAGTCGTCGGACTGGATGCTCTTTGGCAGCACACGTGAATAAACCGATTTCAAGTGATCGACCATGGCACTGGCCGCAAGCTCGCCATCACCCTTCGCTATGGCTGACACGATCACATCATGTTCACTAAAACTCGAATAGTCTTCTACGGGCTTCAAAGTCTCCCGTGGCTGCCCCCAAACGATTGATCTTCGAACCGAATTTAAAGTCTCGAAGAAGTAAAGAAAGAGCTGGTTTCGAGTAGAGCGGGCTATGGCGTAGTGCAAATTGTTGTCCCACGCTTCATAAGTGCGCCAATCCTCTGCCGTGCGACATTTGTCCGCGCAAAGCCTCATTTGCTCACGATCCGAACGTGTGGAATGGAGCGCTGCCAGGCGGCTAAGCTGTGGCTCGATCGTAAATCGCACGGATACAACTTGTTCAGGTTTTATTTGGTTACCCAAATAAGTTACGTCGGTAAGATTAAGAACCGGCCTGGAACCGACGAAAGTTCCCCGCCCCACATGGCGCCAGATAAGCCCTTGCGCCTCAAGCTCTGCCAACGCTCTTCGCAACTGATTGCGGGTTGTCCCAAGCGTTGAACAGAGATCGCGCTCAGGCGGGAGCCTGTCGTTGTGCCGGTATCCAGCATTGTTGATCAGGTCTCGTACGCGTTGCGCGAGTTCGGTTGGTGCGCTCATATCCCCACCCAATTTGGTGATTGGTTGATTGATTGAAGCGCCAAGTCGGAAAAAACTCAAGGGTAAGAGGAAAGCTAAAAACGAGTCGCCGGACGGGATCCGCGTCCAGAGCTTGACATCAGCACGAGGGAGGAGTGCCGAGTGCGGTTAGCAAATGTTTCCGTAAAGGGCCGCGCCGTTTGCGTGGCAATACTTGCCGATGGCAGTAGATTGGACGTTTTGCGCGCTGCACAAATGCATGGCAAGGCGTTGGACGCCAGTTCAATGCAGCAGTTGATCGCGGGCGGCGAAGCTGCGCTTGGAGCGTTGAAAACCCTCGTTTCGTCGGCCGAAGAAGGCGAACTCAAGGGCGCGTTGGTTCCCGCTGATGCGCCGTTGTTGGCTCCCATTCCTGATCCACGCAAAAACCTGTTCTGTGTCGGGCGCAACTACGCTGAACACATCGCCGAGGGCGAACGGGCACAAAACCAAAAAATTGGTGTAACAGAGCATCCGGTTTTCTTCACAAAACCGCCGACCTCTATTGTGGCACCAGAGGCGGACATTCTGATATTCCCCTCGGTCTCACAAGCCATTGACTATGAAGTTGAACTGGCAGTTGTGATTGGGAAACCGGGGCGAAACATAGCCAAGGCTGACGCATACGACCATGTATACGGCTACACGATCCTCAATGACATTACCGCTCGTGACATCCAACGCCGACATGGTGGGCAGTACTTTAAAGGCAAGGGTTTGGATGGGTCTTGCCCATTGGGTCCCTTAATAGTGACCGCCGACGCAGTAAGCGATCCACACGCATTATCAATTGGAATAACGATCAACGGTGAACAGCGCCAAAACGGAACGACGGCGGACATGATTTTCGACATTCCAACGCTGATCGCTTCCCTGTCGGAGGGCATGACCCTGGAACCTGGCGACGTTATCGCGACTGGCACGCCGTCGGGTGTCGGGTACGCGATGGACCCTCCACAGTTCCTGAAAGACGGGGACATCGTGGTTTGTGAAATTTCAGAAATCGGCACGCTCAGGAATACCGTGCGCGCCGTGTAAGTGGCTCCTGCATTGCTGAATATGCGGGATGCCAACCATGCAAGGGAGGAAGACTATAATGATGAACAGAAGGACTTTCACAGCGTCTTTGCTTTCGGCGGTTCCGGTAGCGGGAGCATTGGGAACGAAAGGTTTTGCGCAGGATTTGCGTAAAATAACTTTCGTGCAGCCAAGCCCTTCGGCAATCAATTCATTTCCGGTGTTTGTTGCCATTGGAGAAGGATACTTCGCGGATGAAGGTTTGGACGTGACCGTCGAGGCCATCAACGGCTCGGGCGCCGTGCTTCAGGCGTTATCCGCCGGGCAAGCGCATTTCGGTCGCCCAGGACCTGGCCCCTTGATTGCCGCACGGTCGCGCGACGTGGATGCCGTACACATCTACAACGTTGCCGCCCGCAGCAACTTTGGCATCGCCGTGCCGGAAGACTCTGACATTCAAAACGTCGAAGAACTGCGGGGCAAAGTCATCGGAACAGGTACCGCGGATGGCGCTGAAGTGGGCTTTGCACGAAACGTAATGACCGGGGCTGGCATGAAAGAGGGTGAAGACTTTACCTTCCTGACCGTCGGCGATGGCGGCCCAGCGACTGCGGCTTTCCTGAACGGCGAAATCGACGCTTATTCTGCTTCGACGGCTGACACGGCAATCCTGAACCAACGCGGAATGAAGGTGCGTGACATCACCCCTGCGGAATTCGGGCGCTTCTTCGGAAACGGTATTGCAACTATGGCTGACACAATCGCCAATGACCGCGAATTGGTTGAGGCTTGGAGCCGCGCGTTCGCACGTGGACACGCTTTTGCGCTCGATGATGCCAACCGCGAAGCCGTGTTGAAGCACCTAGCGGACGGAAATCCGCAGGAAGGCGAAGACAAAGAGTTCCAGTCAGCGCTATTCGATGCCGTGCGTTCAAAAACCATAGCAGCAGATCCAAGCAATGGCCTGGGATGGTATCCCGCCGAGGTTTGGCAAGAATGGCAAGATGCGCTGGTCGCAGGGGGCGAAATCCCAGGGCCACTTGATGACCTGAGCGCTGCGTGGACCAATGAGTTTGCTGCCATTGGCAACGAGGCCGTCAGCAAATGAACGCTGAAGTCACTCATGAGTTTTCCGGCGCGCCCTTGGGCACGCCGGTCTACGAGTTGACCCACGTAAGCAAGACCTATGCGCGCAATCTGGTTGTCGCGCTCGAGGATATAAATCTGACGCTTCGGAAAGGAAGCTTCACATCTGTCATCGGGTCCAGCGGGTGCGGCAAGTCAACTCTGCTCAAGATAATGGCGGGTTTGATCCCGCCCACAAAGGGGCGTGTGATTCTGCAGGGGAAACCAGTCACTGGGACCCGCCGGGACATCGGTATGATGTTTCAGCAAGCGACGCTTTTCCCCTGGAAAACGGCCGTAGAAAACATCGTCTTGCCGATTGAGATCCGCGATGGAAAGGCGGCGGCCAAGCAAGCTATGGCCAAGGCGCATCAACTTTTGGATATCGTGGGCTTGAATGGGTTCGAAAACGTATATCCGAACGAATTGTCGGGCGGAATGGCACAGCGCGCCTCAATCTGCCGTATGCTGATCACGGAACCAGCCGTGCTTTTGTTGGACGAACCGTTTAGCGCGCTCGATGAATTGTCGCGCGACATGATGAACATGGAATTGCAGCGGATTTGCCGGGAACAGGAAGCGACCGCGTTTCTTGTGACACACTCCATTCAAGAGGCGGTGATTTTGTCCAATGAAATCGTCGTGTTGAAGCCACGTCCAGGCAGGATTGCTGAAATTGTTGAAGTCGACCTGCCTCGCCCGCGCACGCTCGATATGATGACGACTCCTAAGTTCGGCGCTATTGTAGACTACATTCGCAGCCTCCTGGATAAGGGAGAAGAAATGTGAGCCAAGTTCAGGATTACTCGCCTTCCGCAAAGGACGCTGGCACTGCAGAAGACACTGTTTGGGAGCAGAAAGTTCACTTTATCGACTCGGTTCCCCGTTGGATCGCGATGACGTTTGTTTTCGTCGTTTTCGTGGGCACCTGGCAGATTGTGACGAGCCTGGGGCTTGTATCGCCGATCATCCTGCCCACCCCGATGGAGACCCTTAGGGACATGATTTTCGTCGGACAAAACCTTTTGACCGGAGGCTACATGCTGGGTGCGCTGTGGATCACTTTCAAAGAGGTCGTCTATGGCTTTGCCTTGGCAATCGCGATCGGTTTTTCGCTTGGCGTGCTGGTCGGGGAAACCGCATTTGGCGAAAAGGCGGTGATGCCTTACCTCGTGGCCATCGACACCATGCCAAAAGTAGCGTTCGCCCCGCTGTTTGTGGCGTGGTTGGGGTTCGGTATTGAATCCAAGGTGGCACTTGCCGCCTTTATTGCGACATTCCCAATTGTAGTTGGAACAGCCGCTGGGCTTCACGCCGCCGACGAAAATGCGCGCATGTTGTTCAAGACAATGGGTGCGAGCCGGATGCAGACATTGATCAAAATGAAGCTGCCGACCGGTTTGCCGCAGATTTTCACCGGCCTCAAAATCGGAGCAGTCGGTGTTATGGCAGGCGCGATCACAGGAGAATTCCTGGGTGGCGGAAAGGGATTTGGTGAGCTGATCCGCGTTGCAGCCTCGCAGCTCAACACTCCGCGCGTGTTCTCGTTGATCCTGTATCTAAGCCTCGTTGGTCTCGCTGTGTTTGCGTCAGTGGTTTGGACACAGCGTAAGCTAGTGTTCTGGCACAAAGAGCAGGTTGGCAGAGATGACTTCTGAGCCTGTGAAAATAGACTGCCAAGATTTGCGTGATTTCGTGGCGAGCGCGCTCGAAACACGAGGTGTGCCAAAAGCGGATGCAAGTAAGGTGGCCTCAACGATGGTCGAGGCCGACATATATGGCTATGGCACGCACGGCGTCTTTCGCCTGCGTCAGTATCTTGCCCGGCTGGCGGGGGGTGGAAGCAACGCCAAGCCAAACGTCACCGTCCTTCATCAGACCGTCTCGACCGCGTTGATTGACGGCGATGACGGCCTTGGCCATTTGGCTATGTCGACTGCGCGAGATCTTGCGATAGAAAAGGCAAAAGAGGTCGGCATCGGATGGGTTGGTGTTCGGCGCGGCAATCATGCAGGACCACTGGCACTTTATGTGCGCCCGCAGGCCGAGGCTGGGTTGCTTGGCATGGCCGCGGCGGTGGGCAGTGCAAACCACGTACCGCCCTATGGCGGAAGCGACTTGCTTCTTGGCACCAATCCCATCGCATTCTCTGCCCCTGCCGATGGCCCGGACCCGTTTGTGTTCGATATGGCGACGACCGTTGCCGCGATGGGTAAGATCAAAACCCTGTTGCAGCAAGGCGAACCTATGCCCGAAGGTTGGATGGTTGGGCGTGATGGCAATCCGTTAACGGACCCTGCCCGCAAATCAGAAGGGTTTCTTTTGCCGATCGGAGGTCCGAAGGGTTTCGGCCTTTCCGTGGCTATCGGGTTGATGGCCGGGGTGCTGAATGGCGCGGCATTCGGCTCTGACGTGGTCAATTTCACCTCGGACACAACTTCATCCACAAACACCGGCCAGTTCGTTATGGCGCTCAATCCGGCAGCCTTTGGGATGGGCAATGACTTTGCTTCTAACGCAGCCCGCGTCTTCTCTGAAATGCGCGCATCCGCCCCCCTGCCCGGTCATGAGCCGGTACGCTTGCCCGGAGACGGCAAAACGACTGCCGCAGAGGCCCGCCGCAAAGACGGTTTGAAGCTGAACCCCGCTCTTTGTCGAGACCTCAACAAACTTGCCGAGGACTGCGGGCTATCCCCTCTGTTTCCTAGTCTCAGCGCCGACTAGCAGCGCATCCGTGGGAAGCTGTAGGCGCTTTTGACGAGAGTTTAGCGAGGTGTCTCGTCCTGTGCCTCCAGCGCTTTCACAAGAGCAGAAAGTTTGTTCATCATGTGGAGCTTCATAGTTTTTCCAAGCCCATCTGCATCGCGGGCTTTAAGCAACTCCATCATGGCTTCATGTTCATCAATTGCCTGCGCCCAGCGTTCGTCCGACAAGTTGGCCATAAAACGCGCACGGCGGACCCGCGCGGCTAAAAGCTTGTGGTGGTTTTCCAGAATGTCGTTTCTCGCGCCCTGAATAAGTGCCTGATGGATGTCCTGATTGGCTTTGAAATACGCCTGCCTATCACGCGCCTCGTACGCGCTCAGCATATCCTTGTGGCTGCTCTCAATCCGTTGAAATTCTACGGCGTCCATCTGCTGACAGGCCAGTTCCCCCACCAGTTGCTCAAGCGATGCAAGCACTGGAAACGTGTTCTCCAATTCCGCTCTCGTTACACTCGCAACGCGAGCACCACGATTGGCCTGAAGCACTACGAAACCTTCTGATGCAAGAACCTTTAAGGCTTCTCTCAGTGGTGTCCGTGAAACACCCAAGGAATCACAAAGCTGTTTCTCGGGCACTTTTTCACCCGGCTTCAACACATCCTCTACAACAAGATTGCGCAAGCGTTCGACCAGCTCTTCATGTAACGTCGTGCGCTTGATGCTATCCGTCAGATTCATTGCCACTTCCTACTCGTCAAGTGCCATTTCCAGCAGGCGCGCGACATGCATGGGCTGCCGCAGGGTACCCTCAGTGATTTGGTGCCGGCACGATGTTCCATCCGCCACAACAATTGCATCCGCAGGCGCTTTTTCTAAAGCTGGAAACAGGTCGAGCTTTGCCATCTTGATCGAGACATCGATAGTTTCGGGCGCGTATCCAAATGCCCCGGCCATACCACAACAACTGCTTTCAATCATGTGAACCTGCGCCTCGGGAATACGCTTCAGAAGATTGAGCATCGGTGTGACGGCATCGTGCGCATTCTGGTGGCAATGTCCATGTACGTAGATTGGGTGCTTCAAGGGCTTCAGGGGCAAGTTCGGTTGGCCTGCCAAAAACTCCTCGAAGGTAAACGTGGCTTGCGACAACAGCTCTGCTTCCCGTCCCGGGCAAAGAGCCAAAAATTCATCCCGAAAAGTGAGGATTGAGGACGGTTCAAGCCCGACCACCGGAACCCCTTGAGCGACTGCCTTTCGTGTCGCGTCAATCACGCGCTGTGCCTCGTGACGCGCCTCTTCCACGCAACCCACAGACAAAAGAGTGCGCCCACAATCCAGCGGCCTTCCATTATGGTCATCTCGTGCTATGGCGACCCGCAGTCCTAGCGCACGCAGGACCCGGACCGCGGCGCGTAGATTGTCAGGCTCAAAATACCGGTTGAACACATCGACAAACAGAAGAACCTGCGGATCAGCGTCCTGTGCCTCGGCATCCCGGAACGGGTCAGAAGACCACACTGGCAGGTCACGTCGCGCCGAAATTCCAGTCGGTTTTTCCAGTAGGTAGCGTAAAGGAGCAAGTTTGTTCCGGGCATTCAAAAGCCACGCGGCTTTCGCTGCTTTAGGTGCATATCGGGGCAGATAAGCTATTAATTTATCTGCCAATGTCAGCCCGTCCTTTTTGCGTTTCGCCGAAAGCACTTCGATCTTCATGCGGGCTATATCGACGCCAGTCGGGCATTCACGCGCGCAAGCCTTGCAAGACACGCAGTATTTCATCGTGTCCTGCATTGCGTCTGAAGTTAAACCGCCCGGCAACTGTCCGCTGATCGCAAAACGCAACGTGTTTGTCCGCCCACGTGTGGCATCACGCTCGTTTCGGGTCGCACGGAAAGAAGGACACATAACCCCGCCCTTGAGCTTGCGACACGCACCGTTGTTGTTACACATCTCGACGGCGCCCTGGAATCCCCCTCCGGCACCCGGCCAAGCCGACCAGTCCAACGCCGTCTCGAATTCAGGAACTGAATAATCCGGGCCGTAGCGGAATAGGCGGCGATCATTCATGGCGGGCGCGTGCACGATTTTGCCGGGGTTCATTAGCCCATCGGGATCGAACCGGTCTTTAACCTCTTCAAACGCGGAAACGATACGCGTGCCGAACATCTTGCCATGAAACTCTGATCGCACGATCCCATCACCGTGTTCGCCTGAATGAGACCCCTTGTATCTCTTGACCAGATCAAAGGTCTCTTCGGCAATCGCTCTCATATTACGGACGTCCTTATCCTGCCGCATGTTCAGGACAGGACGAACATGCAAACACCCGACAGAAGCATGCGCGTACCATGTCCCCTTTGTGCCGTGTCGGGCGAAAATTTCAGTCAGGCCAGCGGTGTAATCGGCGAGATCAGGCAACGGGACAGCGCAGTCTTCAACGAACGAGATCGGTTTACCCACCTCTTTCATCGACATCATCACGTTCAACCCAGATTTTCTGTATTCCGCGATAGATTTTTGCAGTTTGGTATCAGTAACTGATACAACCCCGCCCCAACGGTTTTCAGTCCCGCTGAAATCAAACCCGAGATCTCCCATCAGTTGGGAAAGCTCGACCAGTTTTGCAGCATTGGCCTCGGCGCTACCCTCGGCGAATTCCACCAACAGCAGGGCTTCGGGGTGGCCTTCGACAAACGCCTCAATCGTACTGCGGAACAGCGGGATTTCACGCCCCAATGCGATCATGGTGTCGTCGATCAACTCTACCGCCTGCGGTCTGAGCGTCACCAGGTGCTGTGTAGCCTCCATCGCAGCACGAAATGTCGGGAAATGACACACGCCGACAACTTTCTCGCCCGGCAAGTAAGCAAGGTTAAGTTCCAATTCAGTGAAATAGGCAAGTGTTCCTTCTGACCCCACCAGCAAATGAGACATGTTGACGTCGTTGCCGACAAGCGCATCGATATTATACCCGCCCACACGACGCTGAACTTTGGGAAACCGGGCATCAATTTCCGCAGCCTCGCGATGCCCCAGAGCGCGCATGTCCCCAACAAGTTCGGCATAGTCGCCAGGTGCCGCCGTATCGGCGCTGAACCGTGCTTCCATACCATCGCTGAGGATTGCACTTATTGCACGGACGTTGTCACGCATGATCCCATAGCGCAGGGATTTTCCACCTGAAGAGTTGTTGGCTGCCATCCCTCCAAGCGTGCAGCGCGACGCGGTCGAGGGGTCAACGGGAAACCATAAGCCAAATTGCTTTAGTGACTGGTTCAACTGATCCAGAACAACACCGGGCTGAACACGCGCGACACGGTTTTCAACGTCCACGTCCAGAATACGATTCAAGTGCTTGGTGTTGTCTAGAACAACGCTTTGATTGACCGTTTGCCCACATTGCGATGTGCCGCCGCCGCGCGGAAGAATGGAGCATCCTTCGTCACGCGCAACAGACAACACGGCCTGCACGTCCTCTGAGTTTCGGGGAATGACCACGGCGTTCGGTATCATCTGATAGATCGAAGCATCGGTCGAATACCTTGCGCGCGATGCCGGGTCAGCCATCACCTCGCCTTGGACATCAGACAACAGTCGGCGGTGCAACGATCCATGTTCTAGCATCGGGTTCGCCTTCCCTTCCCAACCAACCAATTGGAAGCCTCACTTCACCGTTGACTGAATAATGAATTCATAATTAACTTTTGCCAATAGGTAATCGCGCCACCTATTCGGCGCCAGCGGAAGGATCAGTTCAGATGCGCAACGCGGGCAGACATTTTTTGCAAATCCCAGGGCCAAGTGCCGTGCCGGAACGCATCCTGAAGGCCATAAGCATGCAGACCATCGACCACCGAGGGCCAGATTTTGCAGAAGTCGGAAACAAGGCCCTCACTGGGATGAAAACTATTTTCAAGACAGAACAAAACGTGTTCATCTACCCTTCATCCGGTACAGGCGCGTGGGAAGCTGCGCTTGTGAACACCGTTTCGCCAGGCGAAAAAGTTCTCATGTATGAAACGGGGCACTTCGCGTTCATGTGGTGTAACTTGGCTGGAAAAATTGGGTTGCAGCCAGAGTTGATTGAAGGGGATTGGCGTGGCGGTGCGGACCCCAATCAGATCGAAGACCGCTTGCGCGCAGACAGTCAGCATGAGATCAAGGCGGTTTGCGTCATCCACAATGAAACTTCTACAGGATCTGTCTCGCCTATCGAGGACGTTCGCAGAGCTATAGACGCAGCGGAACACCCTGCACTTCTAATGGTCGACTCAATCTCCGGCCTTGCATCGATCGATTTCAGGTTTGATGACTGGGGCGTAGATGTCTGCGTCTCAGGTTCGCAAAAGGGACTGATGCTACCACCCGGTCTGAGCTTCAATGCTGTAAGCGATCGAGCGTTGGAGCATTCAAAATCCGTGACAACGCCACGCAGCTATTGGGATTGGCAGGATATGGTCGGGCCAAATCAGACAGGGTTTTTCCCTTATACCCCCGGCACCAATCTTCTTTACGGATTAATTGAAGCCATCGATATGTTGCATGAAGAAGGACTCGACAACGTATTCGCTCGGCATGCCCGCCACGGAGCCGCGACGCGAGATGCCGTGCAAGCATGGGGCCTCGAGGTACTGTGTGCTCGCCAAGGTCAGGAATCGGGCGTCCTGACCGCTGTCAAAGTCCCTGAAGGGCATTCTGCTGATGCCTTCCGTGCGACAGCGCTGGAACACTATGACATCTCACTTGGAAATGGCCTGTCTAAAATGGCCGACAAGGTTTTCCGCATAGGTCACTTGGGGGATTTCAACGACCTGATGTTGATGGGCACACTCTCAGGCGTAGAAATGGGACTCGCCAAAAGCGGCGTGCCGCACAATACAGGCGGCACCCAGGCTGCATTGGAGTATCTCAAGGCCGCGTAGCGCTGGACAATGTCTCCAAAAACGCCACAAGGTCCGCGATCTCCTGTTCTGTCAATTTCAGTTCAGAAAGTACCGCGTCACCATTGGTGTGAAGCCTTTCCGTATCGATTTCGCTGTAGTGTCGGACCACGGCATCCAGATCATTCAGGCTGCCGTCATGCATGTAGGGGTCGGTTTCCGCCACGCCTCGCAGGCTGGGCGTACGAAAGTTTCCAAAATCAGAATGGCTCCTGCGTACATTTCGAACCGCCCATGCACCTTGCTTGTCCGGATCGTCATTCCAGTCTCCGTCCAATGTGTAAGGGCTGGAGAGTAAAAAATTCAATCCTCCGAACCGGCCTTCGTCGACTTCGGTTTCACTCAGAAAATACGGTACGCCAGCGTCGTGGAATTCGTTGTTGGAAAATCTCGGGCCATTATGGCAGAACGCGCAATTCCCGCGCCCCAAGAAGAGCTGAAGACCACGCTGGGCAGCTTCGGGGTAGTTCGCAGCCTCTGCCAGATCGCTGCGCTCCAACGCGTCGCGAAAATCGTCAAATTGTGTCCGCTCGGTTACCAGCGTTTCCAGATAAGCTGATAGGGCTTTGGCAATCTTTACCAACACCAGCTCGGGGTTTTGGCTTTCAATATCGCCAAAAATATCCTCAAAATCACTGACATAAGGACTTTCAGAAATGGCCCTCTTCAGGCTTTCCTCACTGTGCGCCATCTCTTGTTCTTCGACGATCGGATGCAAGCTGGCTGCCCAAAGATTATCACTCTTTCCACCCCACCCGTACCAGCGTAGCCCGGCAAGGTTCCGCAATGATGGCGTATTCCGATCCAAAAGCACGCGACCGAACGCACGCGGATCGAGCGTGGTAAATGCCTGCTCGGGGTTGTGACAACTTGCACAGGCTAATGCACCGTCAATCGACAACACCGGATCATCGAAAAGTGCAGCGCCCAGAGCAATCGCTCGGGGATCGTTTGAACCCCTATTGCTTGGATCCGGCTGGATTGGTGGCGGCCACGGCCCGAAGGACAACGTTTGTTGGATCTCGTCTTCTGATAGCAAGACCTCGGCACGCACTACACTCGTTAATGCCACGAACGCGACTGACACCCACAGCTTCATTTCAACGCTAAGTCATAAGTGTAGGATACCGTTTGCCCGTTGTACTCTACGTCCACTTGCAGCTCCCACTTTCCCGGCATGTGAAACAGCATATCATCGATACGGAACACGTCGTCGCCTATCGCAGTGACGACTGGAAGGTAGTTCATCCCGTGTTGGTGAGCGGGCATGACTGCATCGACACGCATTTCACTTACGGCAGTTTCACCGCACACCGTGAGGAGTATCGAAAACGGCTGGGCCAACGGAATTTCGTCGACAGCCACATGCACCGCAGGTGCGTTCTGAGTTTCTGTACTCATCCGCTGCCCCGTCGCCTCACAAGCGATGGCCGCGCCGGAAGATGCCAGAAACCAGACGAGCCAGCGGATCATTTTGATGCCAACAAACGTTCTGCGTTGGCATAGGCAATGTTGTCTGCGATCTGATCTGGAAGCAATTCCAGCCACTCGCGTGAAAAATCTGCATGCGGGCCGACGTAATACCAGCGCTCCGGTGCAAACGTATCGGTACCGACCATAAACCGATCAGGATGCGCTTCGAACGCAGCTTGCCAATCCGGATCGACACGACCCCGCGAGACCATATCAGAACGGAACGCCAGATCGGCCCAAAGCTGGGGATACGTGTCCAGGGCGTCGACCACCTTTCCCGGATCGTCAAAGCCAGAATGGGCCCACAATACTCGAGCCTCCGGCCAGGTTTCGAAGATCAGGTCAACCGCCTCGCGATCACCGTGATGGTGCAGGATTAGGTTCCGCCCCTTCGCCAGTGCGATCACACGCTGGATAACCGGCGTTTTGATATCGTCCCCATAAGCGTGAAACTCGCCGATGGCTTCGTAGTCGTTCTTCGACAGATTTGCTTCCAGATAGTCGATTACTGTTTCGTCGTGCATCCAGGTGTTGATCTCACCGCGACGGCGATAGGGGCGAAGTGCCGGAACAACGATGTCCGGCGCTGCAGCCAAAAGCAGTTGCGTTCCGTTATCGTCTGAGCTGGAAACCAGGGCTTTCCGCACGCCTGCATCCCGCAGGATTTTGGCCACTTGTTCAGGCGGAACCAGTTTGACGGCATCATGGCTGTAGTGAATATGCGCATCGAAGATCGGTCGCTCTTCCGCGATGGCCACTCCACTGAACAGCGCTGCACATACAATGAAGGTATACTTTAGCATTTCAAACATCCTCCATAGCGTTCAGTCCCGAGCAAGCGTGACGTCGAAATTCACGTGCAGGTAAGGTTCAGTGATCTTACCTGAAAGAGCCATGTCATTGGGAAATTCTGAAGATGATCGTTCGACATACGTCATCACCAGATCGTCCCGAACGCCGAAGACCGTATCCTGATCCAGATAGGGATCGTCGTCCGGAAAAATCTCGGTCACGAGTGAGCGATAGCCGGGGGCTTTGACGATAAAGTGTAGGTGTGAGGGCCTCCACGGATGGCGACCGCAAGCGCGCAGAATATCGCCGACTGGCCCATCAGACGGCACAGTGTATTCAACAGGCTTAACTGTGGTGAACGCATATCTGCCGTCGTCGCCAACTGTCATCAGCCCGTGGAAAGAATAGGTGTCCTGTTCTTCATCTTGACTGGCGTAAAGGCCATTGGGGGCCGTTTGCCATATGTCGAGTTCTGCGCCGGCAATGGGATTGCCCTCTGTGTCCCGAATGACGCCTTCAGTAAGCAGAACCGGCCCGCCGTAATGTCGTTTCATATCTCCACCCATGGGCAGCGGGGGGGCGCCGGATACGTGAAACGGGCCCAACACCGACGAACTTGTTGCGTCTGGACTTGAATGCAGCATGTCCACCAAAGAAGACAGGCCCAGGACGTCCGACGCCAGCACAAACTCGTGGCGATCCTCGGTTTCCACAGCGGCACAACCCTCGAGAAACGCAATCCCAGCGCGCCATTCGTCATGCGTCAGGTTGGTTTCGCGCGCGAAGTCATGAAGGTGCTTGACCAGGGACCCCATGATTTCGCGCATCCTTGGATCCGTGTCCTTTGACAAGTACCCCATGAATACGTCGGTGATATTGTCTTTGGTGACAGAGCGCATCTTGGCCTCCTTATATCAGGGCAAGGCTGAGGATCGGAAATTCGATCAGAATGAACAGAACGATCAGCATCACGAACGCAAAGGGAAGTGCGCCCATGAACACGTCCTTGAGTGATATCCGGTCGTCGTTGATCGTGGATTTGATAACAAAACACGATATGCCCAGAGGCGGGGTCAAAAGCCCGATCTCAGCTCCCACCACGGTGATGATCCCGAACCAGATCAGCGACATATCAAGCGCTTCGGCCATCGGCAGGAACAAAGGGACGACGATCAGGATGATCGATGCCGTATCGAGCAATGTTCCCAAGAACAGCATCAGCAGGACATAGAGCAGCATGATCGACCAAAAGGACGCGGAGTTCCCTGCAAGCAAATCCTGCAACTGGTTGGGCAGACCGGCGAGGCCGAGCATGCGGCTGTAGATCGAAGCTGCTGTTATCAGAAACAGGATCGCCGCTGTGATATGGCCGGTTTCCAGGAGCGCATCCCAGAACGCCCTCGGGGACATCGATTTGCGTAATACTGAGATGATCAGCGCAACAAAGGCCCCGGCGGCACCCGCCTCGACTGCGGTTAGCCACCCTGTGTAAATGCCGCCAAGCACCACCGTGATGATGAACAGCGTCGGCAGGGTCTTAGATGCGATCTCACGTCCCGACATCCATTCGGTGTCTTCGACAACGCGGCCACCAACAAAAGCCGGGGTGAAACGGCCCATAACCCAAATCGCGCCGACATAGGCGATGGCCAGCATGATACCGGGTATGACGCCGGCCAAGAACATGTCCCCCACGGATTGTTCGGCGACGAAGGAATAGATGATCAGCATCGCCGACGGTGGGATGATCATGCCCAGCACCGAGGAACCGGCCACAACGCCAACAGCAAAGCGCGGGTTATAAGCCTGCGCCATCATCTGCGGGACCGAAACTTTGGTGAACACGGATGCGGACGCGATAGATGACCCTGTGACCGCAGCAAAGACAGCGTTGGCTCCGACGGTTGCCATGCCGATACCGCCTTTAACCTTGCGAAATCGCATGGTCATGACTTCGTAGATGTCCCTGCCCAACCCCGCCTTTGAAACGATGAGCCCCATAAAGGTAAACAACGGGATGGTCGCGAAACTATATTCCATCGCGCTGTCGCCAACCGCCACTTTCAGCAGGTTGAGCGCCAGCGTGAAATTGTCCCGCATCAGCCAGATCGACACGAACGATACCACGCCCAGTGCAATCGGAATGTAAACGCCTGCGTAGATCAGAAAGACGATGGCGATGACCGAGATAAGGCCAATCTCAATCGGCGTCATTCTGCGGCCTCGTCATGTTCAGGGGTGCGAATTAGATGCGGGCGGTCCTGCGCCGTGACAACCTTGAGCAGGAAGATCACGCAGGCAAGCGCAGTACCGCACGCGATGACCAGTTTGACCGGCCACCATGGCAGTGTGAAAAGACCCGGAACTCCGAAGTAGTCCTGCGTCTCCCACATGTGCAGGAATTCCGGAAAGGTTACATAGGCAATTAGGCCCATGAAGATTGCCGAGATGGCATTGATGATGCGCCTCAGATTGCCCGTCAGACCAGGGCGGCGATGATGCAGCAGGTTCAGAAACCCGTCCGAGCGCGTCAGCCGATCCACTCTGACCACGTCGGCCAGTTGCAGGAAAACGATCATCACGACCGAAAACTGCACCATTTCATAAGTGCCTCGAAGCGGAGCCGAAAACAGTCCGCGCGCAACGACGTCGAAATTCAGAATGACCACCAACGCAAGGACGACGAGCGTGCCCAAAGCGTTGGCAGTTATTGCAAGCGAATTGGCGACACGCGACAGAACGTCGACTGCGGTCTTCAGCATGTATGGCCCCTTTCTCGGGTCGCTGAACGATTATTCGGCCGTCCAGTCGCGCACACCAGTGAAACCGGCATCCTGAAGCTTGCCGAGATAAGCGGCCAGCATATCCGTGCCCTGCTCGCCGTTCTCATTCAGCGTTGCAGCCCATTCCTGCGCAACATTGGGCATCGCATTTGCCCAAGCAGCGCGGTCTTCATCCGAGATTTCAATGATCGATCCGCCAGCTTCTACAAAGGCATCTCGTGACGCAGCGGCTCGATCCATCGCAATGCCTGCCACGTGGTCACGGTAGTCGATAGCCACGGCCTGTAGTACGTCTTTGACCTCATCGGGCAGATTCGCCCAGTAATCGGCGTTGACGGTGACTGTCTTAGTATTCACCGCGCCAAGGTCCGCCTTCAACATGTAAGGGGCCACTTCGACGATTTTGAACGTCTTGGAAGCTTCCGGCCAAATCATCACACAATCGACAAGGCCGGTTTGAACCATGTTGTAGAAATCAGTGAGGCCACCGCGAACGCCCGCCGCATCCTTGATACCCTCGAGGTAGCGCAGGTTCAGGCCGGCACCCGCGATTTTGCGTCCTTCAAGGTCTGCAACCTTCTCGACTGGCTCTGAGCAGAACATCTGATATGTGTCGAGCACAACGCCCGTCGCCAGATAGACCTGATTTTGCGCAGCGAACTCATTCTGCATTGCCGGGTATTCTCGCGCGATCTCATCCACGGCTTTGGCCACCGCGCGGGCATCCGACGCGACGAATGGTGTCGAGCCCGAGATCCCCTGACTGGGCAGCTTGGATGAATGGAAGATGGTTGTGACGATGCCAACGTCCCCCAAACCCAGCTGTACGCCTTCCAGAACACCTTTGGGTTTTACGATTGAGCCGCCATAGTTCTCCTGCCAGTTCATCTTGTAGTTGCCGGACTCGGCCAGCCGCTTATCCACTTCGGGAATAAAGAAGTTTGTGAATTCTTTCACCCACAAGGCCCGGTCCGGGTAACCATCAATTACGACAGCTGAAATGGTCTCTTCTGCTTCGACTGACAGTGCCATAGTGCTTGCCACGGCAATACCCAACAGACTGCGCTTGGTCCAGTTTTTCATTGTCTCTCCTCCCAGAAAGATGGGTCATTCAATTTCCACTAGTTTGCTTTGACCCAGTTGACGGTCAGGTCGGTGCCTGCCGCTTCGAACAGTTTTGCGATGGCGCAATACTTGGCTGTCTCCACGCCCACGCGTGTCAAATCCTCCTGACTGGCGGGCGTTTCACAATTCACGGTGAGTTCAATTTCGGGAAACGGGACCTCGATCTCCTCTTCCATTAGGACACCACGCCGATCCAGCCTGCATTTCGCGCCGATTGTCACGGTGCCAAGATCGATTCCCAAACGGTGCGCATTCTTGTGCCCGATGACATTTGTGCAGGCGATCAGAGCAGCCATTGCGGTCTCAGTCGGAGACGGGCCAAGATTTGTTCCGCCCCGTTCGACGGGCTCGTCGATAATCACGTCCAAATCGCGAATTGGGATCTCGGTGCGCGAGTGTGTCGGGCATTGAGCCGTCGTGCGATACGTCACGACAGGTTTCACTTTCATCGCCACTGCGTCCCCTCCTCATGCATATGAGCAAACCTTTTCAAACGGAAAACGCGGCAGCTTGTGAAACAATCCGGTTTCGTCCGCGTAGCCCAGATTGCAAAGGAAGTTCGACTTGAGCGTCGTGCCCGCGAAGAATTCCTCGTCGACGATCTTGTTCGAAAAGCCTGACATGGCGCCAACGTCCAACCCGACGGCCCGGGCCGCGATCATGAAGTAAGCGCCCTGAAGCGTGCCGTTGCGAAACGCAGTGTCGGCCACGTAGTCGGGATTGTTTTCGAACAATGGCCGACGATCTTCGTGCGGGAAAAGAAAGGACAGCTCCTTCCAGAACTCTAAGTCGTAGGCAATGATGGCCGTGACTGGCGCGTTCATCATCTTTGGCACGTTCTTTGGTTTCAAAGACTTGGCCAGACGCTCTTTGCCCTCGGCGCTTTTGACAAAAATGAACCGCGCAGGCAGCGTGTTCATGCTGGTCGCGCCGTTGATGGTGATGTCGTAGATCTCTTCAAGCAACTCGTCGGGGACCGGTTTTTCTGTCCACGTGTAGTGAGACCGGGAATCGCGCAGGATTAGGGCGATCGCGTCATCCGACAGACGGGGAATGCGTTCGCGCAGATCACGATGATCTTGCTGCGCCTTGGCGCGAAGTGTCTCCAGCTCTGCCCCGGTTGGTGCACTCATTCTGCGGCCACCTTCGATCTGGTATCTTTTTCGTCAACGATCGGGCTGGCGCAGATGCCGATACCTTCGATTTCGACCTCAACGATCTCGCCCGGTTTCAGCCATCGTGGGTCGGGTTTCTTTGCGTGACCCACACCTGGCGGTGTTCCCAATGCAATCAGATCACCCGGCTCAAGCGTCATAAATTCTGAAATTGTCGCGATCACCTGACGAACACCCCAGATCATGTTGGCGGTGTTTGAACTTTGCAGAATCTCATCACCAACGCGGCTTTCGATCTTCAGACCGGCAGCGCCCTCGGGCAACTCATCCGGGGTAACCGTGAAAGGACCAATTGCTCCGGTGTCGTCAAAATTCTTGCCCGGTGTCCATTGTACCGTTTTGCGCTGATAGTCTCGCACCGATCCATCGTTGAAAACGGTATACCCAAACACATGGTCCAGCGCGTCCTCCTCCGAGATATGACGACCGCGCTTGCCAACAATCAGCATCAATTCCGCTTCGTAGTCAAAATGCTCGGAAGCCACCGGTCGCACCATGGGTTTGCCAGCCGCCATGATTGAGTTCTTTCCACGCATGAACAGCGTGGGGTACTCGGGGATGTCGTATCCACCTTCTTTGATGTGGTCGGTATAGTTCAATCCCATGCAAATAGTAGTGCCGGGGGCGGCCACTGGCAAAGCCGGGGTGATAGTCGAGACCGGCACAGACACTGCTGCCGAGATTTTATCGGCGAGTGAGTCGCTCAAACCCGGATTGGCAATCAGTCCCATCAGATCTGCGCCAACACCAGCGTCTAAAGACGTTAAATTTACTGCATTTTCGCCACTTACGGCAAAAACCGCAGTGCCTTCCGAAGTCTCTCCCACCAGGTATTTCATTTTTTACCATCCATTTCAGTTCGCTTGATTTTTGCCGACTATTTTGCAATATGTCAAATAATATCGATATTTTTGGAGAGCGCTAATGGTTGCTTGGGCGGACTACAAATCAGAAGCAAAGAACCGCGGCGCAATGGCTTTGGAGCTTTATGTTGCTCTGAGCACACCAGCCAAAGCGCCCGAAGATGTGAAGGCTTCACTGCCCGATCACCTGGCATATCAGGCGCAGCTTGAACGTTCGGGTCAGCTGGCTTTTGCCGGGCCAATGTCGGATGAAACCGGTGAGCATATGCAGGGAATGGGCCTGATCATCTATCGCGCCGACAGCCTTGAGGCCGCTCGAAAGCTGGCCGAGGACGATCCGATGCATAAAAGCGGGGCGCGCAGTTTTGTTCTTCGGCGCTGGATGATCAACGAAGGCTCTCTGAACCTCTCAGTCGGCCTATCGACCGGAACAAGTGCCCTCAGTTAAAGGCACTTCAAAGATTGCGCATTCAAAGAGGAACAGTCGGATATGGACGTCATGCTTGATACTGAGGGCAAAGAGAAATCAGCCACTCATGGTGCGTATCGACGGCTGCGCGGTATGATTCTCACAGGTGAGTTGCCTCCCGGCCAGAAGCTCAAGATCGAACAACTCCGTGGTCTTCTGGATACAGGCGCAAGCCCGGTTCGCGAAGCGCTTAGCCTTCTGACCTCTGATATGCTGGTCGAGAGGATCGATCAGCGCGGATTTCGAGCAGCGCCAGTCAGCAAATCCAACTTCGAGGAAATACTATTGCTGCGATGCAACCTCGAGGAAACAGCGCTGCGCGCTTCCATCGCCAATGCAGAAGGAGCTTGGGAGGACAGGCTTGTCTTGCGTCATCACCATATGAAAAAGGCCAGTCAAAAAGGTGCACCGGACTTCGAAGACGCCCACAAAGCGTTTCATATGGCTTTGTTGGAAAATGCAAAACTGCCGTTGTTGCTACGGTATTGCTCGCAGCTTTACGACCTCAACATTCGCTATCGTTATCTGGCGGCGGGAGGGCCAAGTTACAAAAAACGCGATATTGCTGCCGAACACCAGCAAATCCTGGATGCCGCACTCGACCACGACGCGGACAGCGCAACCCGGCACTTGATCAATCACTACCGCCGAACGGGTGAGTACCTGAGCAGTCAGATGGAGTCCTGAAATGCAGCGGAACTGGTTTCTGGGCGATCTGCTGAATCAGCTGTTCGACCGTCCCGGCAAAAGGCGCGGAAACGATGACAATCGATCCATTGTGGAGCTTTGTGAGGCCTTGTTGTCCGCCGAAGGCGAAGTATCGGGTTTCACCCTCGCCTCCACAATTCTTGATCGCTACCAGACCTTGGAAGACACCGAGAAATTGGAGTTTTTTGCCTATTTGAATAACCAACTTGAGCTGGACGCGGATCAGCTTGCCGAAGTGGCAAGCCTCTATGCCAACGACAGAAGTGTCGATTTATATCAAAAGGTTAGTGAAGTCGCGGAACCCAGACGGCAAGAGTTGTTGCGTCGATTGAACCAACCCTCCGGCGCGACACAAGAACTCGTAGCAATGCGCGTTGACCTGTTGCGCTTTCTCAAATCCAACCCCGAGCTCAAACGAACAGATATTGACTTCATCCATTTGTTGCGGAGCTGGTTCAATCGGGGCTTTCTTGTCCTCAAACAAATCAGTTGGGATACTCCAGCCCGCGTTCTGGACAAGATCGTTGCCTATGAGGCAGTCCATCAGATCAGCGATCTGGACGATCTGCGACGCAGGCTCTATCCGCCGGATCGTCGTTGCTTCGCGTTCTTCCATCCTTCGATGCCGGATGAACCGCTGATTTTTGTCGAAGTTGCTCTGACGGATGAAGTTCCAGACGCAATTGATGCGCTTTTGTCCGAAGGTCGGGAACCGATACAAGCCGAACAAGCAAAAGTCGCGGCGTTCTATTCCATTTCAAATTGCCAGAAGGGTTTACTGGGTATCAGCTTTGGAAACCTGTTGATCAAACAGGTTGTGACCGAGCTGTCGCGAGAGCTTCAGGGGATTGATACCTTTGTGACCTTGTCGCCAATACCAGGGCTTAACCGTTGGTTGGCGGGCGAGACAGAACACCCTGAGCACGGCCACGCCGCCGAGGCCGTGCTTGAGGCAACGACCTCGGCGCAAGATTTGCGCGCAATGGCCGCCCGATACCTGTTGTTCGCAAAGCGCGAGGATGGGATGCCGTTGGATCCCGTGGCCCGCTTCCACCTCGGCAATGGTGCCGAGTTGCACGAGTTGCACGCCGAAGCCGATTTATCGCCAAACGGACGATCACAATCCGGCGGTGCAATGGTCAACTACCTTTATGATTTGAACAAAACAGAGCGTCATCACGAAGAATTTGCAACACACGCGACAATCGAAGCCTCGCGTTCAGTTCGCGCGGCATCAACCGCCGCACTTGCTGCCAAGCCAAGGGAACATACAGAGTGACCAATACCCTCTACGATAGTTTGTTTGCTCACCATGAGGGAAACGAGGCTCCGTTCCTGCAACTCGATGATGGCCAAGTGGTGTCCTACCACGCGTTTTTGAAGCGTGCGGCGCAGATCGCGCATGTTTTGCATATCAACGGAGTTTCCCCCGGCGATCGCATCTTTGTGCAAGCCCCCAAGTTGGCCGAAACGATTGCGCTCTACGCCGCTTCGGTTCAGGCAGGTGCAGTCTACCTGCCGCTTAACACTGCTTACACATTGGCAGAGCTGGAGTATTTCGTCTCTGATGCCCAACCTGCGATGATCGTCTGCGACAGCAAAGACGAGGCTGAAATCGGAAAACTGGCGACCCAATCTGGCGCCAAGCTGCTGACCCTCGGCGGCGATACTCCGAGCCTGAGCCTTGAGGCAGACGCGCAGCGCTGCGTATTCGAAACCGTGGATCGCGCACCCGATGACCTTGCGGCGTTGCTGTATACGTCAGGCACCACAGGCCGCTCAAAGGGCGCAATGTTGAGCCATCAAAACCTGCTATCCAACGCCCATGCTCTCGTTGATCTGTGGGGGATTACAAACGACGATCGCTTGATTCACGCGCTGCCGATCTTTCACACGCACGGGCTATTCGTGGCGATGAACACATCACTCCTTGCCGGTTCCGAAGTTCGGCTGATGGAAAAATTCGACGTTGGCTTGATCTTGGAGGAATTGCCGCGCTCGACCCTTCTGATGGGTGTACCCACTTTCTACACCAGATTGCTAGCGGATGAAGGTTTCACCAATAAGGTCACGGGGAACATGCGCCTGTTTATTTCCGGTTCAGCCCCGTTGCTGGCCGAAACACACGTGGCGTTCGAAACGCGGACCGGTCACCTTATCCTTGAGCGCTACGGCATGACCGAAACGAACATGAACACCTCTAATCCTTACAGTGGTGAGCGTCGCGCGGGAACTGTTGGCATGGCTCTACCCGGCACCGAGGTGATCGTAACTAACCCTGAGACCGGAGCGCTATTGGACCAAGGCGAAGTTGGAATGATCGAAGTGCGCGGCCCGAATGTGTTCAACGGTTATTGGCAGATGCCCGAGAAAACGGCCGAAGAACTGCGCGAGAACGGGTTCTTCATCACCGGCGACTTAGGCCAATACAGCGAGGATGGCTATCTGTCGATTGTCGGCCGATCGAAGGACCTAATCATCACCGGTGGTTACAACGTCTATCCCAAAGAAATTGAAGACATCCTGAACGACGTAGATGGTGTTCTTGAAGCGGCAGTTTTCGGCGTCCCCGACAACGACTTCGGTGAAGCAATCATCGCCGCTCTGGTCGCAGAGCCAGGCGAAAAACCTGACACGGATCGGATTGCGGGGACCATCAGGGACAAGCTGTCGCGCTTTAAGCATCCGCGCCGCTACGAACTTGTCCCGGAATTGCCACGAAACACTATGGGAAAAGTTCAAAAGAACGTGCTGCGCGAACGGTACGCGAACAAAGAACTGTCACCGGCGGTATCTTAGGCAGCCCGTCCAGACGCTCAATCAAATCAAGACCTTCAGATCGGATACTACCCACCCTTCAGACTGCCAAACTCATCAGGAGATCCACAATGACTCGCATGACGGCAAAAGACTTCGACCAGGAACTTCTGGACCTGTATGACTTTTACGCGCACGGCAAGATCACCAAGCGCCAATTCCTGGATCGCGCCGGCAAGTTCGCGGTCGGCGGCGTGACAGCGGTCGCGCTGCTGAACATGCTCAGCCCGAACTACGCGATGGCTCAGCAAGTGTCGTTCAACGATCCCGATATCCACGCGGACTACATCACCTACCCTTCACCGAATGGAACCGGTAATGTTCGCGGCTACCTTGTCCGACCGGCCGGCGTTGAAGAGCCCCTTCCCGCGGTATTGGTAATCCACGAAAACCGCGGCCTTAACCCCTACATTGAAGATGTGGCGCGCCGATTGGCGAAGGCCGGATTTATGGCACTGGCCCCCGACGGTCTGACGTCAGTGGGAGGATACCCAGGCAACGACGCGGATGGGCGCGATCTGCAAAAGACAGTGGACCGGGTCGAATTGATGAACGATTTCTTCAATGGCTTTGAATACCTATTGAACCGAGATGATTGTACTGGAAAGGTCGGCGCTGTTGGTTTCTGCTACGGCGGCGGTGTGGTCAGCGCAATTGCTGTGGCCTATCCCGAACTGGCCGCTGGTGTTCCGTTCTACGGGCGCCAGCCAGCGGCCGAGGACGTGGCCAAAATTCAGGCGCCGCTGCTTGTCCAGATGGGCGAGCTTGACGAACGCATCAATGCAGGCTGGCCAGATTTTGAGGCCGCCCTGCAGGCCAACGACAAGGTATACGAGGCCTATATCTACGAAAACGCCAACCACGGTTTTCATAATGACAGCACGCCACGCTATGACGAGGAGATGGCAAACCTGGCCTGGGACCGCACAATTGAATGGTTCAAAACCCATCTGGAGTAATTGAGGTGTGCTGCGAAGCCATTCTTGCGTTGATATCGCTTTGCCGACACCCGCAATGCTCCGAGAATAAATCCCAGGAAGCCCAAGCATTCTAACTTACGTAGTAAGATAGACCGCTATGAGCCCTTGGCCCTTAGAAGGCGTAGCGCCAATAAAGGTATCCAATACCCATAGATGCGTTCATTGGCAGGTTCAAAGCCATTGAGTGTTTGTCGGCGTCATAACAAACCGCATACATCGCAGTACGGGTGTTATGTGAAGCGATCTCTGGTTGAGTGGTCAACACCCCTGAGCACCAAACGAACAAATACTTCAATCCGCAGGATAGCAGTCATTTATCCTGCGCGCGGAGAACGTCTGTTTCGAGCCCAGACCTCCGCAGTTATTGCGACGCAGCGGATGTCTCCTTCCCGCT
>NZ_JAVAMO010000012.1 GCF_030758345.1 Ruegeria discodermiae | reverse complement strand
CAACGCCGATCTGCCTGATCGCATCAAGACGGGACATCCCTTGCCCCATCAGAACTTCAACCTGCCGTAACTTCGAGACAATCTCTTCGGGCTTCGGTCTCTTGTTTGCCATTCGTAGTCCTCCGTTTCCTGAACATAACGGTGGACCCGTTCAGTTGGGGAGGCTCAGCCGCTGAGCAAAGAGGGCGGACAGTAGAGGCCCGGAGGAGTTCCTCAACGGCTACTACTGTACTCATGTTGTTCCGGCCCTTCTGCGCGCACTTAGGCGCTGTGAAGTCATAATCCCCGAGAGAGTTGGAGTAGTCTTCTAGAGCATTGTGAATACCAATGTTGGCTTTTCTGATCTCATCCAAGATCATCCACAGTGCTTTGCGGGGTTGCTTTTGATCGACCCCCGCCTGTTTGCAGAACCTCACGAACTCTTCGGTGGCGAAGTCCTTTCCGAGCAGTTCCCAAAGCTCTTGGTTTGGCATCTCGAAGAGGCGCCGTGCGTCTGCATTGCGCTCTAATTGCTCTGGCGACATAGGTCCCTCGGCGTCTAGCCTCTGCTTGGCCTTAGTCAGTCTTACCTGGAAGTGCTCGTATACCTTCGCCCGCAGTTCGCTGTGGTTCATGCCTATTCCGCTTGTGTGTCGGTTTAGTGTTTCGCCGCACACTGCAAGGTATCTCGCCAGACTTCCAGCCTCCTTCGGACACCTTGTACGCAACCACATGCGAATAGACCGTCTGGGGCTGTTGTGTCGGGTTTGGGGTATCGGCCATCGGAAGTAGAAAATGCCGTGTCGCGACTGGCTCAGGTAGGCGGGTAGCTTCATCGTGTGTCACACCTGTGTGTCACACTGCTTTAGTATTCGCCTATCATATTGACTTGAGAGGGATGGTGGAGCCTAGGGGAGTCGAACCCCTGACCTCTTGCATGCCATGCAAGCGCTCTCCCAACTGAGCTAAGGCCCCGATCCTATACCGATCAAACGGTGGCGGACGTTTATGAAAGGCTGGCCCCGAGCGCAAGTGTTAAATCGTCGGAGCCGGCATTTTTTGGCTGCCGCGGTCCATCCGGCGCGGCGGCAGCGAGTCAGGAATCGTCGTCTTCGGAGGCGACGTCGGCGATCTCTTCGAGGGGGACGTTGTCCTCGTCCTCGTCATCATCCAGCAGATCGTCTTCCAGTTCGATGTCGACAGTGTCGTCATCGTCCAGAACGGCGTCGTCGCTGTCGGCTTTCTGCTTGGCCTTGACCGAGGCCGCATCTTCAGCGTCGGCGGCGATCATCCGGCTCTTGCCGGTGTCAAACTCCACGACCTCGCCTGTATAGGGGCTGACGATCGGGTCCTTGTTCAGGTCATAAAACCGTTTGCCGGTGGTCGGGCAAACGCGCTTTACGCCCCATTCTTCCTTGGGCATAGAAAATCCCCTTGATATCACGTGAGTCGTATGACGATTCCGGTCACCTGCCATATGCTGTAGGGACTGTCAAAGCCTTTGAGGGCAAGGGGCGCAAACATGGCCGATCATCACCTTCCCGGCGCGCCGCCGGTGCCGCTGCTCCTGCGCCGCTCGGCGCGGGCGCGGCGGATCAGCCTGCGGATATCGCAGTTGGATGGGCGGGTCACCCTGACCCTGCCCAAAGGTGTGCCTGAGCGCGAGGCGCTGGATTTTGCCCGCTCCAAAGAAGGGTGGATTCGCGATCACATTAGTGCCCGGCCCGATCAGGTTGAGGTAGCGCCGGGCGCGCAGATCCCGGTCGAAGGCACGTTACGCACCATCGTCGCGGCACAGGGGCGGCGGGTGGCGTTGCGCGCGGAGGAAATCGCGGTGCCCACAGGGGCGGAGGCACGGCGGCTGCAGCGCTATCTCAAGGAACTGGCGCGCGACAGGTTGGTGGCGGCCTCCGATCACTACGCGCAGGCGTTGGGCCGAAACTACGCTCGGATCACGCTCAGGGACACGCGGTCGCGTTGGGGGTCATGTTCTTCGGAAGGCGCGCTGATGTATTCCTGGCGCCTGATCCTCGCGCCATCTGAAGTGCTGCGCTATGTGGCGGCGCATGAGGTGGCGCATCTGGCCGAAATGAATCACTCGGCGCGGTTCTGGGCGCAGGTCGACCGCATCCATGGTCCCTACGAAGCGCCGCGCCGATGGCTGCGCGAACAGGGGGGTACGCTGCACCGGTTCCGGTTCGAAAGTGACGAAGGTTGACCTCCTCCTCGGATGTGATCACATGGGCGTATGCTGACACAACGCGCACCCGATCATGCCGCGGTTGCCCATGACCGCATCTATCGCAGCCTGCGAACCCGCATCATGCATGGCGAGATTGCGCCTGGCGCGGCGTTGACGCTGCGCGGGATCGGCAAGGAATATGACGTGTCGATGACCCCTGCGCGCGAGGCGGTGCGGCGGCTGGTGGCTGAGGGCGCGCTGTTTCTGTCCAACTCGGGCCGCGTCTCGACCCCGGAACTCAGCAATGACCGGATCGAGGAACTTGCCGCGCTGCGCGCTCTGCTCGAAGTGGAGTTAGCCAGCCGTGCCCTACCAAGGGCCCATATCGCGCTGATCGACCGGTTGGTGACTATCAACGGTTCGGTGGCTGAGATGGTCAGCAAACGCGATGCGGTGGGCTACATCCGTGCCAATCTGGAATTTCACCGCACGCTCTATCTGCGCGCGCAGGCCCCCGCCATGCTGGCCATGGCTGAAACCGTCTGGCTGCAATTGGGACCGACTATGCGCGCGCTATATGGCCGCCTGCGCCGGACCGATCCGCCGCATCATCACCGCCTGATCATCGCCGCGCTCAAGGCAGGTGATGAGCCGGGGCTGCGCCTGGCCGTCCGCTCAGATGTCACCCAGGGCTTGCGACTGCTGGTCAGCTGAACGCCGGGCCCGGAGGGCCTCGAGCGGACACATTCGGGAGGCTTTATACGTGATGGCAGGCTGCGCGACGCCTCTCAACAAGCGCTGTGGCTGATATGCAAAGCTCGTTTGCGGCCCGTGAGAACGAAATGTAACGATCTCTAACGCTGCCAAAATCAACCTCACAACAAGCGCGTCATGAAAGTGCTGAGAGGGTCGAGTTGATAATCCCCAAAAGGCGGGCATTCGCTGAACCCATGGGCGGCATAAAGCGCGCGGGCGGGGGCAAAGATCGGGTCTGATCCAGTCTCAAGGCTCAGCCGGTGCAAACCACGGTCCTGCGCCTCGGTGATCAGCGCCTGCAGGATGGCGCGGGCAATGCCACGCCCGCGCGCTTCAGCGGCGGTATGCATGGATTTCAACTCGCCATGGCCCGACGCGATTTCGTTCAGAGCGCCGATGCCCAGAACCGTGCCCGCCTGCCGTGCGCTGATCAGAGTGACGTCTGCCTCCTGCAGCGCATCAGGCTCCATGACATGGCAGCTTTCTTCGGGCGAGCTTTCACGCATCAGCGCAAAATGTCGCAGCAGCAGGTCGCGTACATCCGCCGCGCGGACGTCATCGCGGCCGATCACCAGTTCCGCGACCATCTCAGTGGGTCCAGGGGCTGCGCCGGTTGGTTGCGAAATTCTCGCCATAGCCCATCGGCCGGATGTTCGGCTTGCGCGTGTGCGGTTCTGTCACCTGCGCGTCGATCCCATGCGCCTTGGCGTAATCCAGCGCCTCTTCCTTGCTGTCGAACTGCAAATGCACCTGGCTTTGCGTATCGGCGGACGAGGTCCAGCCCATTAGTGGATCGATCTCGCGCTCTGACGCGGGGGCGTATTCCAGCACCCATTTCCGGGTCTTCGCCATCCCCGATGTCATCGCGTTTCTCGCAGGTTGGTAGATGCGTGCGCGCATTGCCGTCTCCGTCGATCAATTCGTCCCGAACCGTTATGCGCTAGCGCAGCCTTGCGGACAAGTTGCAACTCTCTGCGACCGGCTATGCTGCAAATCCAAATGCAAAGCTGTTCCATGCCCCGCCCCCCTTGCAAGTGGACAAAATAAGAACAAATCTAGGGGTCTGACTTGGAGTTTGCCTATGCCTTATGCCAGTACTGACCGATCCCAGCTTGCCACTGAAGACGTCCGCGCGCGCGCCAAGCTGGAAGGCGGACGGCGCTTTGTCATGCAGACGGAGTTTTCCCCCGCCGGGGACCAACCCACCGCGATCGCGGAGCTGACCCAGGGGGTCGGCGAAGGGGAGAGGAACCAGGTGCTGCTGGGCGCTACCGGCACCGGCAAGACCTTCACCATGGCCAAAGTGATCGAGGAAACCCAGCGCCCGGCCATCATCCTGGCACCCAACAAAACGCTGGCGGCGCAATTATACGGCGAATTCAAGGGCTTCTTCCCTGACAACTCGGTCGAGTATTTTGTCAGCTTTTACGACTATTACCAGCCCGAGGCCTATGTCCCGCGCTCCGACACTTACATAGAAAAGGAATCCCAGATCAACGAGCAGATCGACCGCATGCGCCACTCGGCCACGCGGGCGCTGCTGGAACGCGACGATGTGATCATTGTGGCTTCTGTCTCTTGCATCTACGGCATCGGTTCGGTCGAGACCTATGGGGCGATGACTCAGGATCTGAAGGTGGGCAAGGAATACGACCAGCGACAGGTGATGGCCGATCTGGTCGCCCAGCAATACCGCCGCAATGATCAGGCCTTTCAGCGCGGCTCGTTCCGGGTGCGCGGCGACAGCCTCGAAATCTGGCCCGCCCACCTGGAGGACCGCGCCTGGAAGCTCAGCTTTTTCGGCGAGGAACTGGAAACCCTGACCGAATTCGACCCGCTCACCGGCGAGAAAACCGACACGATGGAACAGATCCGCGTCTATGCCAACTCGCATTACGTGACACCGAAACCAACGATGCAGCAGGCGATAATCGAGATCAAAAAGGAACTCCGCATCCGGCTGGACCAACTGGTGGGCGAAGGCAAACTGCTGGAAGCGCAACGTCTGGAACAGCGCACCAATTTCGACCTGGAAATGCTCGAAGCCACCGGCGTCTGCAACGGGATCGAAAACTATTCGCGTTACCTCACCGGCCGCGCCCCGGGCGAGCCGCCCCCGACCCTGTTTGAATTCATCCCCGACCATGCCATCGTCTTCGCCGACGAATCCCACGTCAGCGTGCCCCAGATCGGCGGCATGTACCGGGGTGACTATCGGCGCAAGTTCACCCTGGCCGAACACGGGTTCCGCCTACCCTCCTGCATGGACAACCGCCCGCTGAAGTTCGAGGAATGGGACGCAATGCGCCCGCAATCGGTCTTTGTTTCGGCAACGCCTGCAGGCTGGGAGATCGAGCAATCCGGCGGCGTCTTCACCGAGCAGGTGATCCGCCCCACCGGCCTGTTGGACCCCGAGGTTGAAATCCGGCCCGTCGAGATGCAGGTGGACGATCTGCTGGACGAGGTGCGCAAGGTGGCCGCCAACGGCTTCCGCACGCTGGTCACGACGCTGACCAAACGCATGGCCGAGGACCTGACCGAATACCTGCACGAACAGGGCATCAAGGTCCGCTACATGCACTCCGACATCGACACGCTGGAACGGATCGAAATCCTGCGCGACCTGCGTTTGGGGGCCTTCGACGTGCTGGTCGGCATCAACTTGCTGCGCGAGGGGCTCGACATCCCCGAATGCGGACTCGTCGCCATTCTGGACGCCGACAAGGAAGGCTTCCTGCGGTCCGAGACCTCGCTAATCCAAACCATCGGCCGCGCCGCGCGAAATGCCGACGGGCGGGTGATCATGTATGCCGACAAGATCACCGGTTCCATGGAGCGCGCCTTGGGCGAGACTAACCGCCGCCGCGCCAAGCAGATCGCCTATAACGAGGAACACGGCATCACCCCCGAGACGGTGAAAAAAAATGTCGAGGACGTTCTGGCCGGTCTCTACGAAGGTGACGTCGACATGAACCGCGTCACCGCCACCATCGACAAACCGATGCACGGCGCGAACCTTGAGGCCCATCTGGACGGCCTGCGCGAGCAGATGCGCAAAGCCGCCGAGAACCTGGAATTCGAAGAGGCCGCCAATATCCGGGATGAGATCAAACGTCTGGAAGCGGTCGATCTGGCCGTCGCCGACGACCCCATGGCGCGGCGATGGGCGGTCGAGAAAGCCTCGGAAGACGCCGTGAAATCGCGCGGACGGTCAACAGCTGGCAGGCCGGGTCAGCGGGGTGGGAATGTGAAGCGGCGGAGGCGGTAGCTTTCGCAGGATCGCAATCGAAGAAACAGGTTCCTCGTAAGTTACACTCAGGTTAGTAGTTGTATGTGGAGTTCTTGAAAGACGTCTCGGAGGCATGGGCCCAGAGGGTCAGAAGCCCGCTTCTTGGCTCGGTTGCAATTTCTTTTTTTTGGCAATCAATTGGAAACCATTTTGGTTTCTTTTTTTCGCAAAATCCACTTTGCTCGAAAAATTTGCATTCTTTGATAGCAACACGAACATACAAACCCTGTTATGGTACCCGCTCTTTGTCGGGCTCGGGTTGGCTCTTGCGCTTCCATGGATTCAGTTGGGCGGGGCTATCTTGTCGAGACGGCCTATTGAACTGCTAAGACAGCATCAGAGCGATGCTATTCACAAGCAGAGGATTTACCAACTCAATCATCAGATTGAGGAAGAGGAGCTGCGAGCCAAACTTGACAAGACTCGCGAAGAAGCGAAAATTGCGGCGGCCGAACGCTTGGAAAGAGCTCAAAAGATTGATGAAAACCTTGCCGAAGGTATCATTGATGATCGGCAAGCGGCTGACAGCGCCACAAACGGCTTTTCCACTCTAACCCGGCCAGAACGTGATCTCATTTGCGTTATTGCAAAATATGGAAATGGGTTTGTCGGTACATTCGAAATTGATGAAGGTTATCGCTTCGTAGCCGGGGAAATCGAGTTTATGATACCTCATAGACGCTTATTGGAATTAAACGGCAGTCTGGAAAAATTTAGAGAAATGAACTACCTACGAGAATTCGAAAACGAGCTAACCTTGTCGGGATACGAGTTAGCTGACGATATCGCGTTGCGGAGCAATGAATCTCAAGAGGCTCGAAGAGATAGGTTCATAGAGCACTTTGCAGATTAGGAGCCGCAGGGCGAACACTCGCACCCATCTTTTCCGATCATCTGCAATGATGGGTGAAGTCACCTGCCTTAAATTGCTTCCCTAAGAACGCAGCGTCTCGAACTTGCAGCCCTATGCATACTCCTCCCTGTTTCAATACAAACTGCGTTTCCAAACCGTTGCTGTTAAGACCTCGAACACCCTGCCCAGCACGCATGAGGTCCAAAGCGCCATTCACCAGGTGCGCGGCACCCGCGCGATAATTGCTGAGGATTTGGCCAAGTCTCAGGAACCTCCGCCTGCGCCTCAGATCAGCCCCAGGATAACCACCAGCCAAGCCACGCCCGCCGCAATTGCGGTCAGGGCGACGGCGGCGCTGGCGGCGTCCTTGGCCTGACCGGCCAATTCGTGGTGCTTGGTCGAGGTGAAATCCACCGCCCGTTCGATGGCCGTGTTAAAAAGCTCGGCCACCAGAACCAGCAGGCCCAGCGCCAGGATCAACGCGCGTTCTCCGGCGCTCAGCGGCAGCCAGAGGGCCAGGGCCGCCGAGACGAGATTGGCCCAGACCCAACTGCGGAACGAATATTCCTCGCGCCAGGTCACGACCAGCCCGGCCCAACTCCAGATCGTTCGGTCTTTCAGGCGTGCAAAGAAGTTGCGCATGGGTCCTCCGCTGCGGCATTTCGGGCGTCATCGCAAGGATGCAACCGGGCCGGGGCGGGAAAATCAAGCATCCATCGCGGTGTCTCATCAGATATGGCAAAAGGAAAGGGCCCCGCCTTGCGGCGGAGCCCCCTATCCTTCTGAACCGCATGTCTTATTCGCGGCTTTCCGGTGTATCGACTAGCGTGTCGAAATCGTCGCTGATGAAGTCGTCTTCCATAACCGGCGCAGCGAGCGCTGCAGCGGCTTCGGCCTCTTCCCGGCGCGCCTCGATCACGACATTGTCGCGGTCCTGCGCCACGCGGCGCACGCGCTGGGTGGCGCCACCGGTCCCGGCGGGGATCAGGCGACCCACGATGACGTTTTCCTTCAGACCGACGAGCTTGTCCTTCTTGCCCTGCACCGAGGCTTCGGTGAGCACGCGGGTGGTCTCCTGGAAGGAGGCCGCCGAGATGAAGGACCGGGTCTGCAGCGAGGCCTTGGTGATGCCCAGCAGGATCGGTTCACCCTGCGCCGGACGACCACCTTTGGCGATCGCCTTTTCACAGGCCGCATCGAATTCCTGCTTATCCACATGTTCGCCCTTGAGCAGCGTGGTGTCGCCAGATTCCTGGATCTCCCACTTCTGCAGCATCTGGCGCACGATGACCTCGATGTGCTTGTCGTTGATCTTCACACCTTGCAGGCGATAGACGTCCTGAACCTCGTCGATCATGTAATCCGCCAGCGCTTCGACACCCATGATGGACAGGATGTCATGCGGGGCCGGGTTGCCGTCCATGATATAGTCACCCTTCTGCACGAAGTCGCCTTCCTGCACAGGGATATGCTTGCCCTTGGGCACCATGTATTCGACGGCTTCCAGCGTCTCATCTGCGGGCTCGATCGAGATGCGGCGCTTGTTCTTGTAGTCGCGGCCAAAGCGCACGTAACCATCAATTTCGGCGATGATCGCGTGATCCTTGGGACGACGTGCCTCGAACAGTTCGGCCACACGCGGCAGACCGCCGGTGATGTCCTTGGTCTTTGCACCTTCACGCGGGATACGCGCGACAACGTCACCGGCTTCGATCTTCTGACCGTCTTCGGCAGAGAGGATCGCATCGACCGACATCGGGTAATGCACCGGATGCCCCTGATCGTTGCGCACCGGTTCGCCGTCTTCGCCCATCAGAATGATCTCGGGCTTGAGGTCGTTGCCTTTCGGAGCCGCACGCCAGTCAATCACGATCTTCTGAGTCATGCCGGTGGCATCGTCGGTCTCGTCACGGACAGCGATGCCCGAGACCAGATCGACATATTTCACCGTACCCGATTTTTCGGCGATGATCGGCAGGGTATAGGGATCCCATTCGAACAGCTTGTCGCCGCGCGCGATCTTATCGCCATCCTTGACGAACAGCTTGGAGCCATAACCCAGCTTGAAGCTGGCGCGTTCCTCACCATGCTCGTCATTGATGATCAGCTTCATGTTCCGGCCCATCACCAGGTTCTCACCTGCCGCATTTGCCAGAATCTGCGGGTTCTCGAAGACGATCACACCGTCCTGACCAGCCTCCTGGAAGGATTGCTGACCACCTTGGGCAACGCCGCCGATGTGGAAGGTCCGCATCGTCAGCTGGGTGCCTGGTTCACCGATCGACTGCGCCGCGATGATGCCGACAGCCTCGCCAGTGTTGACCATTGTGCCGCGCGCAAGGTCACGACCATAGCACATGGCGCAGACGCCTTCCTCGGCCTCACAGGTCAGCGGCGAGCGGATGCGCGCACTGACCACACCAGCCTCGTCAACCGCGTCCGCCATGCGTTCGTCGATCAACTGGCCTGCAGCGACCAGCACATCGGTGGTGCCGGGCTTGAGGATGTCATCGGCCGCAACACGACCCAGAATGCGATCGGCGAGCGAGGACACGACCTCACCATCGTTCACCGCGGCCTCGGCCGTGATGGCGCGGTCGGTGCCGCAATCATGCGCACGCACGATGCAGTCCTGCGCCACGTCCACCAGACGACGGGTCAGGTAGCCCGAGTTCGCCGTCTTAAGCGCGGTGTCGGACAGACCTTTCCGCGCGCCGTGGGTCGAGTTGAAGTATTCAAGAACGGTCAGACCTTCCTTGAAGTTCGAGATGATCGGCGTTTCGATGATGTCGCCGTTCGGCTTCGCCATCAGGCCGCGCATCCCGCCCAGCTGCTTCATCTGCGTGACCGAGCCACGGGCACCGGAGTGAGCCATCATGTAGACCGAGTTCGGTTCCTGTTCGGCTCCGTTCTCGTCGCGATCCGAGGACGAGATCGTGCCCATCATCGCATCGGTGACGCGGTCGTTACATTTGGACCAGGCATCGACAACCTTGTTGTACTTTTCGCCCTGAGTGATCAGGCCGTCCATGTACTGTTGTTCGAAATCCTTCACATGGCTGCGGGTATCTTCAACGATGCCCCATTTGTCGTCGGGGATCACCATATCGTCCTTGCCGAACGAGATGCCGGCCTTGAACGCCTCGCGGAAGCCCATGGTCATGATCTGGTCGCAGAAGATGACCGATTCCTTCTGACCGCAATAACGGTAGACGGTGTCGATGACCTGCTGCACTTCTTTCTTCCGCAGCAGACGGTTGACCAGTTCAAACGGTGCCTTCGCGTTCAGCGGCAGCAACGCACCCAGACGGACACGGCCCGGCGTGGTTTCGAACCGTTTCTGAACCTCCAGACCGTTTTCGTCGATCTGGGTAATCCGCGCGGTGATTTTCGAGTGCAGATGCACCTCTCCCGCGTCCAGCGCGTGCTGAACTTCTTCAATCGAACCAAAGATCTTGCCTTCGCCCGGCATGCCTTCGCGCTCCAGGGTCACGTAGTAGAGACCCAGGATCATATCCTGCGACGGAACGATGATCGGCGCTCCGTTTGCAGGCGACAGAACGTTGTTCGTCGACATCATCAGAACACGGGCTTCCAACTGGGCCTCAAGGCTCAGCGGGACGTGAACGGCCATCTGGTCCCCGTCGAAGTCGGCGTTAAAGGCCGAGCAAACCAGCGGGTGCAGCTGGATGGCTTTACCTTCGATCAGAACCGGTTCGAACGCCTGAATGCCCAGACGGTGCAGCGTCGGCGCACGGTTCAGCATGACAGGGTGCTCGCGGATCACCTCGTCGAGGATATCCCACACTTCGGGGCGTTCTTTCTCGACCAGTTTCTTCGCCTGTTTCACAGTCGAAGACAGACCCTTGGCTTCAAGGCGCGAGTAGATGAACGGCTTGAACAGCTCCAGCGCCATCTTCTTGGGCAGACCACATTGATGCAGCTTGAGTTCCGGGCCGGTCACGATGACCGAACGGCCCGAGAAGTCGACGCGTTTCCCCAGAAGGTTCTGGCGGAAACGACCCTGCTTACCTTTCAACATGTCCGACAGCGATTTCAGCGGACGCTTGTTGGCTCCGGTGATCACACGGCCACGACGGCCGTTGTCGAACAGAGCGTCCACGGATTCCTGCAGCATCCGCTTTTCGTTGCGAACGATGATGTCAGGCGCGCGCAGCTCGATCAGACGCTTCAGACGGTTGTTCCGGTTGATGACACGGCGATAGAGATCGTTCAGATCCGAGGTTGCGAACCGGCCCCCATCCAGCGGCACCAGCGGGCGCAGTTCCGGCGGGATGACTGGGATCACGGTCAGAACCATCCATTCCGGGCGGTTGCCGGATTCAAGGAAGCTTTCGACCACTTTCAGACGCTTGATGATCTTCTTGGGCTTCAGCTCGCCGGTGGCTTCGGCCAGGTCAGCGCGCAGCTGCTCGGCTTCGGCCTCAAGGTCGATCTGGGCCAGCATTTCCCGGATGGCTTCGGCACCGATATTGGCGGTGAACGCGTCCATGCCATAGGCATCCTGCGCGTCCATATACTCTTCTTCGGTCAGCATCTGGCCGTAGGTCAGGTCGGTCAGACCGGGCTCGATGACGACATAATTTTCAAAGTACAGAACCCGTTCCAGATCGCGCAGCGTCATATCCAGCATCAGACCGATACGGGAGGGCAGCGATTTCAGGAACCAGATATGGGCGACAGGCGCGGCCAGTTCGATATGGCCCATCCGCTCGCGGCGGACCTTTTGCAGGGTGACTTCCACACCGCATTTCTCGCAGACAACGCCGCGATATTTCATGCGCTTATATTTGCCGCAGAGGCATTCATAATCTTTGATCGGGCCAAAGATCCGCGCGCAGAACAGACCGTCACGCTCGGGCTTGAACGTGCGGTAGTTTATGGTTTCGGGTTTCTTGATCTCACCATAGGACCAAGAGAGAATCCGTTCCGGGCTCGCCAGCGAGACCTTGATTTCATCAAAGACCTTTTGCGGAGTCAGCGGGTTGAACGGGTTGTTGGTCAGTTCCTGGTTCATTTGTTTACCTCAAATTCGTGCGGATGTGTGGGACGAGGAAGGCGTTTCGAAACGCCTTCCCAAGGTCTTTGCAAAGCCCTTATTCCGTCTCCTCCGCATCCAGGAGTTCCATGTTCAGGCCAAGGCCGCGGACTTCTTTCACTAGAACGTTGAAGCTCTCGGGAACGCCCGCTTCGAAATTGTCCTCGCCCTTGACGATCGACTCATAGACCTTGGTCCGGCCTGCCACGTCGTCCGATTTCACCGTCAGCATCTCCTGCAGGGTGTAGGCGGCGCCGTAAGCTTCCAGGGCCCAGACCTCCATCTCGCCAAAGCGCTGACCACCGAACTGCGCCTTACCGCCCAGCGGCTGCTGGGTGACGAGGCTGTAGGGCCCGGTCGAGCGCGCGTGGATCTTGTCATCCACCAGGTGGTGCAGTTTCAGCAGGTACTTGATGCCCACGGTCACGGGACGTGCAAACTGCTCGCCGGTGCGACCGTCGAACAGAACCGACTGACCGCTTTCCGAGAACCCCGCGCGCACCAGCGCGTCGTTGACGTCCGCTTCTTTGGCGCCGTCAAAGACCGGGGTTGCGATCGGAACACCGCGGGTCACGTTGCCCGCCGCCTCGACCAGACGATCCTCTTCCATGCCGCTGATGCCTTCTTCATAGACATCCTCGCCATAGGCCAGCTTCATCGCCTCGCGCACTGGGGTCAGGTCGCCGGACCGGCGGTATTCACCAAGAGCGTCATCGATGTTCAGACCCAGACCGCGCGCGGCCCAACCCATATGGGTTTCAAGGATCTGACCGACGTTCATACGCGACGGCACGCCCAGCGGGTTCAAACAGAAGTCAACCGGGGTACCATCGGCCAGGAACGGCATGTCTTCCATCGGGACAACCTTGGAGATCACACCCTTGTTCCCGTGACGACCAGCCATCTTGTCACCCGGCTGCAGCTTGCGCTTCACGGCGATGAAGACCTTGACCATCTTCATCACACCCGGCGGCAGGTCGTCACCACGACGGACTTTCTCGACCTTGTCTTCGAAACGGGCGTCCAGAGCACGTTTCTGCACTTCGTACTGCTCGTTCAGAGCCTCGACGACCTGTGCATCCTGCTCGTCTTCCAGCGCGAGCTGCCACCACTGACCACGGGTCAGTGTATCCAGCAGATCCTCGGTGATGTCCGAGCCCGCCTTGACGCCTTTCGGCCCCTTGACGGCTTTCTTGCCCAGGATCATGCCCTTGAGACGCGCATAGATGTTGCGGTCGAGGATGGCGAGTTCGTCATCGCGGTCACGGGCCAGACGCTCGACTTCCTCACGCTCAATCTGCAACGCACGCTCGTCTTTCTCGACGCCGTGACGGTTGAAGACGCGCACCTCGACCACGGTACCGAAATCGCCCGGCTTAACGCGCAGCGACGTGTCGCGCACGTCAGAGGCTTTCTCACCAAAGATGGCACGCAGTAGCTTTTCTTCCGGGGTCATCGGGCTTTCGCCCTTTGGAGTGATCTTGCCGACCAGAATATCGCCCGGCTCCACATCCGCGCCGATGTAGACGATGCCCGCCTCGTCGAGGTTGCGCAGCGCTTCTTCACCAACGTTCGGAATGTCGCGCGTGATCTCTTCCGGACCCAGCTTTGTATCACGGGCGGCGACTTCGAATTCCTCGATATGGACCGAGGTAAAGACGTCGTCGCGCGCGATGCGCTCGGAGATCAGGATCGAGTCTTCGTAGTTGTAGCCGTTCCAAGGCATGAACGCGACGACCACGTTCTTGCCAAGCGCCAGTTCACCCATATCGGTGGACGGACCATCGGCCAGAACTTCGCCCTTCACAACCGTCTGACCCACCTTCACCAGCGGACGCTGGTTGATGCAGGTGTTCTGGTTCGAGCGCTGGAACTTGCGCATGCGGTAGATATCCACACCCGCATCGCCCAGTTCCAGATCCTCGGTCGCCCGGATCACGATCCGCTGGGCGTCAACCTGGTCGATGATGCCCGCGCGTTTCGCCATGATCGCCGCGCCGGAATCGCGCGCCACGACCTCTTCGATGCCGGTGCCGACCAGCGGTGCCTCTGCCCGCAGAAGCGGAACCGCCTGACGTTGCATGTTCGAGCCCATCAGAGCGCGGTTGGCGTCGTCATTTTCCAGGAACGGGATTAGCGAGGCCGCGACCGAGACCAGCTGTTTCGGGCTGACGTCGATCAGGTCCACCGCATCAACCGGGGCCAGCGTATAGTCACCGGCCTGGCGGGTGTTGACCATCTCGTTGATGAACCGACCCTCACCGTCCAGCGTCGCGTTGGCCTGCGCCACGGTGTGACGCATTTCCTCGGTCGCCGACATATAGTGAACCTCATCGGTCACCTTGCCTTTGTTAACGACGCGATATGGCGTTTCGATGAAGCCGTATTTGTTCACGCGGGCAAACGTAGCCAGCGAGTTGATCAGACCGATATTCGGACCTTCCGGCGTTTCAATCGGGCACATCCGGCCATAGTGGGTCGGGTGTACGTCGCGCACCTCAAAGCCCGCACGTTCCCGCGTCAGACCGCCGGGGCCAAGCGCCGAGAGGCGGCGTTTGTGGGTGACTTCAGACAGCGGGTTGGTCTGGTCCATGAACTGGCTGAGCTGCGACGAGCCGAAGAATTCGCGCACCGCGGCGGCAGCCGGTTTCGCGTTGATCAGGTCCTGCGGCATCACCGTATCGATCTCGACCGAGGACATGCGTTCCTTGATCGCGCGCTCCATGCGCAGCAGGCCGACGCGGTACTGGTTTTCCATCAGCTCGCCGACCGAACGGACCCGACGGTTGCCGAGATGGTCGATATCGTCCACATCGCCCTTGCCGTCGCGCAGTTCCACCAGCGCCTTGATGCAGGCGACGATGTCTTCCTTGCGCAGCGTGCGCTGCGTGTCTTCGGCATCGAGCGCCAGGCGCATGTTCATCTTCACACGGCCAACCGCGCTGAGGTCATAGCGCTCGCCGTCGAAGAACAGCGTGTCAAACAGCGCCGAGGCGGCCTCGACGGTGGGCGGCTCACCCGGGCGCATGACGCGGTAGATATCCATGAGCGCAGTATCGCGGCCCATGTTCTTGTCCGCTGCCATGGTGTTGCGCATGTAGGGGCCGACATTGACGTTGTCGATGTCCAGAACCGGGATGTCGGTAATGCCCGCATCCATCAGATCCTTGACCGTACCGCCGATCAGCTCGCCATCCTTGTCATATTCCAGCGTCAGCTCATCACCGGCCTCGACATAGATCGCGCCGGTCTCTTCGTTGATGATGTCCTTGGCGACAAATTTGCCAACGATGTGGTCGAACGGCACCAGCAGATCGGTAACCGCCCCCTCTTCGATCAGCTTCTTGACCGCGCGCGGGGTGACCTTCTTGCCCGCTTCGGCAATCACTTCGCCGGATTTCGCATCGACCAGATCATAGGTCGGACGGGTGCCGCGCACACGCTCGGGGAAGAACGGGGTGACCCAACCTTTCTTCTTCTCCAGCTTGAAGGGCACGGTGTTGTAATAGGCATCCATGATGCCTTCCTGATCGAGACCCAGCGCATAGAGCAGGGTTGTCACCGGCAGTTTGCGGCGACGGTCGATCCGGGCAAAGACGATGTCCTTGGCGTCGAATTCGAAATCCAGCCAGCTGCCGCGATACGGGATGATGCGGCAGGCAAACAGCAGCTTGCCCGAGGAATGGGTCTTGCCCTTGTCATGGTCAAAGAACACACCGGGCGAGCGGTGCATCTGGGACACGATCACGCGCTCGGTGCCGTTCACGATGAAGGTGCCATTCGGAGTCATCAGGGGCATGTCGCCCATGAAGACATCCTGTTCCTTGATGTCCTTGACCGACTTGGCGCCGGTATCCTCGTCCACATCAAACACGATCAGGCGCAAGGTGACCTTCAGCGGCGCGCTGTAGGTCATGTCGCGCTGCATGCACTCTTCGACGTCGTATTTGGGACGCTCCAGATCGTATTTCACGAACTCCAGAACGGAGGTTTCGTTGAAATCCTTGATCGGGAAGACCGACTGGAACACGCCTTTGATGCCTTCGCCGTCAAGCGGCATGTCGGCATCGCCGGAGCGCAGGAAGAGATCATAGGAAGATTTCTGCACCTCAATGAGGTTCGGCATATCCAGAACTTCGCGGATTTTGCCGTAATATTTACGAAGACGTTTCTGGCCAAGGAACGTTTGAGCCATGTCAGATGTCACCTTTCAGGTTCTCAGCGGTCAAGACTACCGTCGGGCCCCGGTAGCTTGCCCCTACGAGACAGCAGGTCCGGATCAATTCATGGCCACCGTCCCGAGTGGCGGCCTCCCGATCCGAAAACCCTGCCTTAGAAAACGCTTTGTCGGCAAAGCCCTTTCTAAGACAGGTTCGGCTGGACCCGGATTTCTCCGGGCCCAGCCAAATTTTGCGGCGCAATGGATGCGCCTGTCGCCTGACTTAGGCCAGTTCGACTTCGGCGCCAGCTGCTTCCAGCTTGCCTTTGACTTCTTCGGCTTCGTCTTTTGCAACGCCTTCTTTGATCTTGCCACCGGCTTCGACCAGTTCTTTGGCTTCTTTCAGGCCAAGACCGGTGATCGCGCGGACTTCTTTGATCACGTTGATTTTCGAAGCGCCGGCGTTCTTCAGAACGACGTCGAATTCGGTCTTCTCTTCCTCGGCTGCGCCACCGGCGTCAGCAGGGCCAGCCATGACAACGGCGCCGCCTGCTGCGGGCTCGATGCCGTACTCGTCCTTGAGGATGGTTTTCAGTTCTTGTGCTTCCAGCAGGGTCAGACCCACGATGCTTTCTGCGAGTGCTTTCAGATCAGCCATTGTATCAGCTCTTTCCGTTTTACAGTGTGTGTTCCAACGTCAGGGTGTGCACCCCACGCCGGTCATTCAGTGCCAACCGCTTACGCAGCTTCCGCCTTCTCTTCGATGGTCGAAAGGATGCTTGCGATGTTGCTTGCAGGTGCGCCAATGGCGCCAGCGATGTTCGAAGCAGGTGCGCCGATCATGCCCGCGATGGTAGCAATGAGCTCCTCGCGCGACGGCATTTTCGACACGGCTTCGACGCCGGCACGGTCCAGAGCGTTCTCGCCCATTGCACCGCCAAGGATTGCGAACTTCTTGTTCTCCTTGGCGAAGTCCTCGGCCACCTTGGCTGCTGCCACGGGGTCCTCGGAATAGGTCAGAACGGTCATCCCCGTCAGCAGGTCAGCGATGCTTTCACACGGCTTACCCTCAAGGGCGATTTTGGCGAGCCTGTTCTTGGCAACACGCACAGATCCACCCGCTTCGCGTGCACGCGCGCGCAGATCCTGCATTTCAGCAACTGTCAGACCGACGTAGTGAGAAACCACCACGACGCCAGAGCTTTCAAAGATCTGGCCGAGTTCCTCGACCACTTTCTCTTTCTGGGCTCTATCCACAGTTCTCTCCAAGTTAGGGATGTTGGACATCCCGGCTCATATTTGCCGTGGCCAAAGCCCCGGCGTTCAGGTCCGTTGTTACGGGGTTGAGCCAAAATTCGCCCGAAGGTCTAGCCCTCGATCTCATTGGTCTTTACCCGTCTCAGGCAGGAAATTAAGACCCCTTGCAGGGTCACCCACCGTCTTGGACGAAACAAAATAAAGCGCACGACGAATCGCACGCTTTATTCCGCAGCCCTACTTAGGCCAGAGCGGCGGGGTTTCCAAGAGGTAAAGTGACAGATCGGCCCGCTTTGACACGCAGTCTGCGGGTTATTTCAGATAATCGTCTCTCAACTTTCGCCGCAGCACCTTTCCGGACAGGGTCACAGGGACTTCATCGACAAAATGAACCTGTTTTGGGACCTTGTAGCTTGTCAGAACCTCGCGGCAGGCTGCGAGTATCGCGTCCTCAGTCAGAGCGTCATCACCGCGCACGACAAAGGCGGCGGGAACTTCGGCGGATTTTTCGTCGGGGATACCGATGACACCCACCTGAACCACACCCGGAACAGTGGAAATCACGTCTTCGATCTCGTTGGGCGATACGTTGAAGCCGGAGACAAGGATCATATCCTTCTTGCGGTCAACGATTTCGAGGAACCCGTCCCCATCCATGACACCGATGTCACCGGAGTAGAGCCAACCGTCGCGGAGTGTTTCAGCCGTGGCATCAGGCCGATTGAGATATCCTTTCATCAATGTCGGGCCGCGCGCGATCACCTCACCCGGTTCGCCCGTTGGAACATCTTTGCCGTCCTCATCCACAATTCGGATTTCGGCCCCCGGTACGGGAATGCCAACCTTGCCCAGGCGGTTATCGGATGGCGGGTTCATGGTGAGAACGCCCGCGATTTCCGTCATCCCATATCCCTGATGGATGCTGATTCCGGTCATATCCTGCCATTTGGTGGCGACGCCGACCTGCTGCGCGGCTCCTCCCGACCCACAGAAGCGAACATCCGAAAGCATCTTTTTATCGAACCAAGGCTCAACCATCATCGCGGCGTATAATGTGTTGATCCCGATGAACCATGTGGGTTTGTATTTTTCAAACGCTGTTTTCAGGTTTGAGGGTGGGCGCGGGCTGGGCACCAGCACCCCGTGCCCACCGGTTTGCAAGCCGGCGACGAAGAGCAGCACATAGGCGGTGATGTGATAGAGCGGCAGCACGACGAGGGCGGTCTCACCGCTGTCTCCCATCTCGCTTTCAGTCGTCAGGAACGCCTGATGGGCATTCAGCACCACCGCCTCATGCGAAAGCTCGGCACCCTTGCTGCGCCCGGTGGTCCCGCTTGTGTATTGATACAAGGCCGTATCGGTCGGCTTTATGTGATCGCTATAGGCAGAAACGTTCTTGCCCTGAATGGACTTACGGCCCCGTTCCAGTGCTTGAGACATCCGAACATGCGGCGTTGACATGTCCGGTATGACCTTGCGCACATGTTTCAGGACAAAGCCAAGCAGGGCTTTCTTAAACGTTGGGAAAAAGTCGACCAGCGACAGGGTGACGACATGTTTGACATTGGTCTGGCCGATCACCTGATCCACCTTGTCACCGAACAGATCAATGATCACCAGAACCCTCGCGTCGCTGTCGACCAACTGGTGCTCAAGCTCTTGCGCCGTATAAAGCGGATTGACATTGGTGCTGATACAACCCGCTTTTGCGATGCCCAGTGATGCCACGCAAAACCCGATGCAATTGGGTGCCATCAGCGCTACCGTGTCGCCAGCCACAAGCCCCAGATCTTCGCGCAGATAGCCCGCAAACTGATCCGATTGCGCGTCCAGTTCGGCAAAGGTTATCGTGCTGTCTGCTCCGGTCGGGAGGATGGTTGTTAGCGCGGGGCGATCGCCATAGGACCGTACGGCCACTTCGAACATTTGCACAAGCGTCCGGTTCTCGGTCCTGGCTGGATCGAAGGTCAAAGCGGCCTGCGAATAGTGCTTTTCCCATTGCTTATGCATACCCCACCCCTCTGGAAGTTTTATTGCGCAAAATGACCCCTTGGCATCACATTATACAATATGACCTACCGGACCAACCATCCGAAACTCGGCAAAAACCGGCGTAGAGCCCGGCCATCAGCGCCGGATGGCCAGGAACCGCGCGCCGCTCAAACCGCCGGTTCGGTACTGATCGACAAAGAAGGCATAGGCGCTGTCCCAATTGTCGAAATGAGCTTGACCGAAACGTTCGACCGTCTGGTCCTTCAGACTGCGGTACATCGCCAGACGCTCGATCAGGATGTCGCGCCAGATCTCGCCCAGATCAATGGCCTTCTGCACCGCAAGACCGGCCCTTTCGAGCCGCTGACAATATTCGGGGATCGTACAGAGCCCGGCAAAGGCCATCTCCCTTTCCAACCGCTGGCGCTTCTCGGCTGAGGTCGCGTCGGTGGCCACGATATCTGTGAAGGCCAGTCTGCCGCCCGGTTTCAGAACCCGGGCCGCTTCCTGTAGCAGTTTGTCCTTATCCGGGATATGGCAGAACGCCTCCTGACTGACGGCCACATCGAATTCGGCATCCGGAAAGGGCGTGTTCATCGCGTCAGCGCAAAGAAAGGTCACACGGTCTGCCTGCCCTGTCATCTCGGTCAGCGTCTCGGCCCCCTCGATCCGGCTGGCGGTCAAATCCACCCCGGTCACACGGCAGCCATAGTGACGCGCAAGATACCGCGCGGGTCCACCCAACCCGCAGCAGATATCCAGAACATGATCACTTTCGGCAAGACCCACCAATTCCGCCAGCGCGTCATTTGCCGCCACGCCGGAATAATGGTCCTGATCGTAGGCTTGCAGCGTATCCTCAGTGAGGGTCTGCGGATCGACTCCGTCCCGGACCAGTTTTTCCAGAATTTGCGGCAAACTGATCGGATGGCTGTCGTAGAAGGATCGCACCTCTGCCAGATGGGTGTCTTTGCTCATATTGTCCTCCCATGGGTCGCCTGCGCTGCGTGTCTCACCCTACCCTGCATCGCTTCGTCCGGGTCGAAAAGCCAAGAGGCCGATATCGCGCCACTTTCATTCCCCCAAAGTGAGATTGACATCACGCGGGGCCTCCTGTCCATTTGCCCCGGCGGCAGCGGCTCAGTCCGCTGTCTCCCCTCCCCGGCCTGCAGCACGGATCAGAAATGCCGACCCTGTCCCAACAAGAAACGCATCTTGCTTCGGCCTATGTGGAGGAATTTGCGCGGGCCTGCCTTGGCGGGGCGACCCCCAGTTTCGACTGCATCTATCGCTCCAGCAACTTCCCCGAGACACGTCTGGTCCTGCGCGTGGATGCCGGGGGCGAGGCTTATGCGCTGAAGATCGACACCGAATCCCCCGCCACCGGGCGGCTGAAAGCCGAGTTTGGTGTCCTGCAGGAGTTATCCGCATATTTTCAAGCCAACGAGAGCACTGAGGTCTTGCGCCCGATCTATTACGCGCCGGGAAATACCTTTTTCGTTACAGAGTTCATCGACCGACCGACGGCGGTTGATCTGATCTACAACTCTCCCGATGACAGCAAGGTGGCGCAGGTCTACCGCCGGGCCGGGTCGTGGCTGCATGACCTGCACGGATTTCGGGACCCCTCTCAGATGCCGTTCTGGCCGCAATGGATGATGGAGAGCATTCGGGAATCGATCAAGACTGCCGGTCCCGCTATTGCTGATGACACGCAAGCGATGATGAACATCATGCGCGCCGATGCCGGGCGATTGCGCGGCAAACCCGTTTTGCGCGTCTTTTCGCATGGCGATTTTCACGGCTTGAACCTGATCCTCGGACAAGGCGCCATGATCGGGCTGGACTTCACCGAGGTGATCGAGAAACCGGCAGTCTACGACATCGTCGATTTCCTAAAGGCGGATGTGTTTCGCGACGAGCGCGGGCAGGAACTGGATCGCAGCGGTATCCTCAAGGTGAACAAGGATATGTTCTTTCGCCGCTACCGCCACCCGATCGACATGGATATTCTGGACTTCTGCATCCGGGCAAGGCTGCTGAAGGATTGGCTGGAAGTGTCCGGGGAAAGCTATCAGCCGACTGAGTTCGAGACCCAAAGAACCCAACGCCTGCTCCACCGCTTGCGCCTGGCCCTGACTGCTCCTGTCTCGGCGGGCTGAAATGGCCATTGCAGTGCATAAAAAATCCCCGGAGCGCACCTGGCACTCCGGGGACCTGATCTTTGACCTTATGGCTTTGGCTTACTCGCTCGAGGCGCTGGCCACATCAAGGGTCACGCCGGGGCCCATGGTCGAGCTCAGCGCGATTTTCTTCATGTAGGTACCCTTGGCGCCCGCGGGCTTGGCCTTGGCCACGGCCGAGATGAAGGCGCGGATGTTTTCGACCAGCTTGCCTTCGTCAAACGACGCTTTGCCGACACCGGCATGCACAACGCCGCCTTTTTCCGCCTTGAACTGAACTTCACCGCCCTTGGCTGCTTCCACGGCCGCTTTCACGTCCATGGTCACGGTGCCGACCTTGGGGTTCGGCATCAGGTTGCGGGGGCCTAGCACTTTACCCAGACGACCAACGACGGGCATCATGTCCGGGGTTGCGATGCAGCGGTCAAACTCAATAGTGCCGCCCTGGATGGTTTCCATCAGGTCCTCGGCGCCAACGATATCCGCACCTGCGGCCTGCGCCTCTTCGGCTTTGGGTCCACGGGCGAAGACAGCAACGCGCATAGCCTTGCCGGTGCCGTTGGGCAGACCAACAACGCCGCGCACCATCTGGTCCGCGTGACGCGTATCAACGCCGAGGTTCATCGCGATCTCGACGGTTTCATCAAATTTCGAGGTTGCGTTGGCCTTGACCAGAGCAACGGCTTCTTCGACCGACAGGTTGTCCTTGCCAGCCACAGCTTCGCGCGCGGCGCGGGTGCGTTTTCCGAGCTTTGCCATCTTACTTCACCTCGATGCCCATGGACCGGGCAGAGCCCAGGATGATCTGCATTGCGCCTTCGATATCGTTGGCGTTCAGATCCTTCATCTTCGCTTCGGCGATCTCGCGCACCTGCTTGGTGCTAACGGTGCCGACGATTTCGCGGCTGGGGTTGTTGGCACCCGATTTCAGCTTGGCGGCCTTTTTCAGGTAGTAAGACGCGGGCGGCGTCTTGATGTCCATGGTAAAGGACTTGTCCTGATAATAGGTGATCACGGTCGGGCACGGCGCGCCGGGCTCCAAATCTGCGGTCTTGGCGTTGAACGCCTTGCAGAATTCCATGATGTTGATGCCGCGCTGACCCAGCGCCGGACCAACCGGCGGAGAGGGGTTGGCTTGACCTGCAGGAACCTGCAGCTTCATTGTACCAGCAAGCTTCTTGGCCATTTGGTTTTCCTTTCAACGTAGGCAGGACGCGTCCCACCCGGTTTATGTTGCGTGGTCCGATCCGGGATCGCGATCCCAGCAATCTCCCACGAGAGAATCTCGCCCAAAGACGATAGAGGCGGCGTGTACAGCGGAACGGAGGTGTTGGCAAGTGGCGGGCGGCAGTTACCAAAAAAAACACTGCAAAGCCGGGTACCGCCTTCTCTATCAGGTCACGGATCAGGCGCACGCCCCACCCGAATAACCCCTTCGTCAACGCTTCGAACGAAATACTGAACGATATTGCCACTCGGTCCAAACAACAGAGCCGAGTCGCCAAAAAGACCCGTCCCGCCAGTCCTGGCTTTGACGGTTTTGGTTTCTGGTCCGGGAATATCGCTTGCTTCGACTCGCTTTCCCGCCACGTCGCAGCTGACATGAGAAATCAGGGCTCGGCCGGAAGTATCGACAGGTATGTCTAGTTTGGCAGGCGTTGCGAATGACCTGTCAATTTCCGGGCCACGGACAGTGCAACTAGCGGCGACCGGCACCCCATCGTTTTCCGCACTGAACGTCATGGAACGTGTTTTCACTGAAGCAGACGTGGGTGCGACAGCCAATGGTGCCGGATCAGGTGTATTCGATCCGGTGGTAGTATTGCACGCGGCCAATACGATACAACCAGCCAAAAAAGCCAATCTCATTATGATCTCCTGTTGAGTTGCTAACGGACAATCATAAAGAGGAGTCTGGCTGTCAACTCTGCTTCGTAACCTGCGTGAAGTCCAGCTCGACCGGGGTTTCCCGGCCAAAGATCGAGACGGTGACCTTGAGCTTCTGGTTGTCGTCGTCGACGCCTTCGACCATCCCGTCGAAATCCTCGAACGGGCCATCGTTGACCTTGACCTTTTCGCCGATCTCGAAGGAGATCATCAGCTTGGGCGCTTCTTCGCCTTCCTGAACGCGGTTCAGGATCTGGTTCACCTCGGCGTCGCGCATCGGCATCGGGCGGCCTTGGGGACCGAGGAACCCGGTGACGCGGTTGATCGAGTTGACCAGGTGATAACCCTGATCGGACATTTCCATATGCACCAGAACATAGCCGGGCATGAAGCGGCGTTCGGTCGTGACCTTCTTGCCCCGGCGCACTTCGATCACCTCTTCGGTGGGCACCAAAACCTCGTCGATCTCGTCCTCAAGTCCAAGCTCAGCGACCGAAGTGCGGATCTGCTCTGCGATCTTCTTCTCGAAATTCGAGAGAACGCTGACCGAGTACCACCGTTTCGCCATGAACCTGCCGTCCTTGTCCTGTCTGCGGTGCGATCGGCTGCCGAGCGACACCTGTGATTAAATTCATGCCTGCCGGAACAAAAAGCGGCGCGCAACTCGAATCGCCGCACGCCCGTCCCGAAGGGTCGCGCTGACCTACTCCGAGTGCCCCCGATACGCAAGAGGGATCGGGCAGAAACCGGGTCTGGTTTAGTTGAACGCGCCCAGGATCGCCTGCAGCCCGCTGCGAATGCCAAGATCAACCAGCGCAAAGAAAACAGCCGTCAGGGCGGCCATGATGAACACCATCACCGTGGTCAGCAGCACCTCGCGGCGGGTCGGCCAGACGACCTTGGAAACCTCGGCGCGGACCTGCTGGATGAACTGGATCGGGTTGGTGATAGCCATGTGGCACACGTCTCTTTGCTAGCGGATGGGCGGGACATAGCCGGGCATTGCGGCGATTTCAAGGGCAGGATGCGGTCCATCACGCAGGTATGTCAGGGTTTGGGCTTGTCGTCCCATTCATCGTTCAGGATACGGCGCGCGTCGCCCTCGGGATCGTCATACTGGTTGGAGCGCACGGTATAGATGAAGCCCAGCAGACCAGCGCCGCCCAGAAGCAGCGAAATCGGGATCAGATAGGTCAGGATGTTCATCACTTACCTCAAGCGCAGTGCGTTGAGCGATACTGTAATCGAAGAGGCAGACATCGCCAATGCGGCAATAAGAGGCGTCGCAAATCCGGCCACGGCCAGCGGCACGGCAATCACGTTGTAGACTGTCGCGATGCGGAAATTCTCGCGGATGCGCCGCGTGGCTTTAATAGCCGTGTTACAGGCGTCAGCCAGCGGCGACAGGTCATGGCCCAGCAGCACGATATCCGAGGCCACCCGCGCCGCATCCAGCGCCGAGGCCGGTGAGATCGACACATGCGCTGCGGCGAGCGCAGCCGTGTCGTTCAGCCCGTCGCCCACCATCAGCACCTTATGGCCATGATCGGTGAGGTTGCGGACCCGCTGCGCCTTGTCTGCGGGCAGCGCCTCGGCCTGCCAGGTCTTGATGCCCAAACGGGCGGCCAGCGCCTCGACAGCAGGGCGTGTATCACCGGATATCAGCCGCACATCCTTGCCCGCCTGCTGCAGCGCGGTCACCGCCTCTGCAGCACCAGGTCGGAGCGCGTCGTGGAACAGGAACGCGCACGGTGCTTCAGTACCAACCGCCAGCCAGGCGGCGGTCTGCGCACCGGGCTCTGCCTCGACCCAGGCGGCGCGGCCCAGCCGAACCTGCTGACCTTGGTAGAGCCCTTGCGTACCGAACCCCGGAACCTCTTCGATTTCCGAGACGTCCAAGGGCGCGATCCCTGCCTCCTTGGCGGCGGCGCTGATCGACATGGAGAGCGGATGTGACGAGGCCTGCGCCAGGGCCAGCGCGATCTGCGCATCGCGCAAGGGAATGTCGTTCAGGTTCACAAGCTGCGGGGTTCCGGCCGTGAGCGTTCCGGTCTTGTCGAACACCACAGTGTCAACCTCAGCCAGCCGTTCCAGCGCCGTGGCGTGTTTGATCAGCATGCCCTTGCGGAACAGACGCCCCGAGGCAGCGGTGGTCACCGCAGGCACGGCAAGACCCAGCGCGCAGGGGCAAGTAATGATCAAAACGGCGGCGGCAATGTTAAGCGCGGTGCGCAGATCGCCGGAATAGATATACCAGCCCAGGAAGCTGAGCGCCGACAAGATATGTACACCCGGCGCATAAAGTTTGGCGGCGCTGTCGGCAAGCGAGGTATAGCGCGATCGCCCCGACTCGGCGATGGCCACCAGATCGGCCATCCGATGCAGCGAGGTCTCCTGGCCGACGGCGGTGGCGCGCACAGTCAAAGGCCCGGTCAGGTTGACCTCACCGGCGCTGACAGCGAACCCTGGCTCAGCATAGACCGGCAGGGTTTCACCGGTCAGCAGCGAGCGGTCCATCTCAGAGCGCCCTTCGACGATCTCACCATCCACGGGCATCCGCCCACCAGGCCGCACCAGCACCAGATCGCCGGGCATCAGTTCGGCCACCGGAACCTGCTCCTCGCCCGCGTCTGTCAGGCGGATCGCGCGATGAACCTCCAGCGCGGCCAGTTCTTCGGCGGCAGAGCGGGCGACGGCGCGGGTCCGGTGATCCAGGTATCGGCCTGCCAGCAAGAAAAACGTCAGTGTCAGCGCCGCGTCGAAATAGGCATGTTCGCCACTCAGCGAGGTTTCCCAAAGCGACGTGGCCAGCGCCAGCAGGATCGCCAGCACGATGGGCACATCCATGTTCAGCCGTCGCACCCGCAGCGCGCTCCAGGCGTTCACAAAGAAAGGCTTGGCCGAGAAGGCAATCGCAGGCATCGCAATCGCCGCCGAAATCCAGTGAAACATATCCCGCGTCGCGTCACTGGCCCCGGACCAGACCGAGACCGACAACAGCATCACGTTCATGGAGGCAAACCCGGCCACCGCCAACCGCATCAGCAGATCGCGCCCCGCCCGATCGGTCTGCGTGGCCGAGATTGCGCCCGGGTCGAGCTCATGCGCCTCGTACCCGGCGGCCTCAAGAACCGGGATCAGTTCGGCGGCCTGCATGTCTGGCGCTGCCTCGACCATGGCGCGTTTCAGCGTCAGGTTCACCCGCGCGCTGTCCACCCCCGACACTGCATTCAGAGCACGTTCAACATTTGCGATACAGGCCTGACAGTGGATACCCGGCAGCGACAGCGCGATCCGCGCCTCCTGCGGTGCCGATTCGACCGTTTGCGCCGGGGCGGCGACGCAGGCCGGGCAGGCCGCGGCGGTTGGACGCAATTGAGCCGTCACCGATTACCCTTTCACCCGCAGCACGACGCGCTGGCTGAATTCCGTGCCATCCGCAGCCTTGGCCACCATGCGGATGTTCCAGTTGCCATTGCCCAGCTCGGCCTTGGCCACATAGGCCGCGCCATCAAAACGGAACTCCGGTGCCATATCCTCTTTCACATGGGTGGCGCGGCCAAGAACCGCCTCCAGCTCTGACACCTCGACCGGGTGCCCGTTGCGGTCGATAATTGACAGCACCACCAGGCCGCCCTCCGCTTCGGCCGCGACGGTCCAGCCCAACGCCTCTTGTGCATCGCGTTTCTCGTTGAATTGCTGCGATGCCACATAGGAATTCTTGACCTCAAGCCCCGGAAAGGTACGAACCGCGCTGAAGGCCAGAACCAGGTTCACGGAGATAATGACCGCAAATGCTCCGATAAAGACCGCCGCTGCGTGTTTGCCGGTAAACTTGCGTTCCGCCATGATCAGTTTCCTCGCCCGTTAAAGGTCGTGTCTTTGTGAGCCCGATCGCCATTGGTCAGATCCTCAACCCAGATCCGAACCGGGGTATTGGCCTGCGCCGATGGTGCCGCGTCTTTGGGTGTCACGATGTAGACGCGTTGAAGCAGAGCAGTATTGGCCGGGACGGTGACCGAACCCTCTGGCACGCCCTCAAGCTCGACCTGCATTGCCGGGTCCCCCTTCACCGTCACCAGGAAGGGACGATCGTCGCCATGCTTGTTGCGTAACCGCACGTCATAGGTATTGCGGATCGAGCCATCAGAGAGGGTGACAAAGGTCGGGTTGCGCACCGGTGCCACGGTCAGATCGATATCCGAGCGGATAAAGAGCGCAAAGAGCAGCCCGACCCCGACCAGCGACCACAGCGACGTATACATGATCGTGCGCGGCCGCAGGATATGTTTCCAGATGTTGCGAGGCGGTTTGCCAGCGCGCGCATTGGCCTCGTCCGACAGCGCCATGTAGTCAATCAGCCCGCGCGGCTTGCCGATCTTTTCCATCATGTCGTCGCAAGCGTCAATGCAGAGCGCGCAGGTGATGCATTCCATCTGTTGGCCGTCGCGGATGTCGATCCCCACCGGGCAAACATTCACGCAGGCCATACAGTCGATGCAATCGCCCAACTCACTATCAGCAGTCCGCTTACCTTTTCCGCGCGGCTCGCCCCGCCAGTCGCGATAACCGACGACCAGCGTATCCTCGTCCATCATCGCGGCCTGAATACGGGGCCAGGGACAGGCATAGATACAGATCTGTTCGCGGGCAAAGCCACCAAAAAAGAAGGTGGTGGCCGTCAGGATCGCCATGGTCGTATAGGCAATGGGGTGGGCCTGACCGGTGATCAGATCGCGTGCCAGCGTCGGCGCATCGGCAAAATAGAACACCCAAGCACCGCCGGTGGCCAGCCCGATCAGCAGCCAGACCACCCATTTAGTCAGCCGCAGCCGGGCCTTGCGGAGATCCATCTTTTTCTGGCGGTGCAGCCGCAGTCGCGCGTTGCGGTCTCCTTCGATCCAGCGCTCGACCAGAATGAACAGGTCGGTCCAGACGGTCTGTGGGCAGGCATAGCCGCACCAGACCCGACCCAGTGCCGAGGTAAACAGGAACAGACCCAGACCGGCCATGATCAGCAAACCGGCGACGAAGTAGAATTCATGCGGCCAGATCTCGATCCAGAAGAAATAGAAGCGCCGGTTGGCCATATCCAGCAACACCGCCTGATCCGGCAGGCTTGGGCCCCGGTCCCAGCGAATCCAGGGCGTCAGGTAGTAAATGCCCAGCGTCACCGCCAGAATGATCCATTTCAGATTGCGGAACGTGCCGGAGACGCGGCGGGGAAAAATGGGCTCCCTGGCAGCATAAAGGCTGGGGGCGGGCTGGGGGTCGTTCACACAAATGCTCCGGTCAAGAAGGGATGGGGTTTTGCGCCTTCTCACAGATCATAACAGATCGGACTTTGATATGGGTCAAAACGCGCATCGCATAATCACCTTTGCTCAGTTTTCGCTCGCCTGCCGCTTGAGCCAGCCAACAAAGGTTCTCACTGTCGGGCGCAGCGCGCCCTGCCCTGTAACTATGTGATATCCGCGCGTATCGGGTTCCGCGTAGAGCTCGACAAGGCGTCCCGACAGGATGTCCTGCTGGACGAAATGCCGCACTGTTATGGTGACCCCCTGCCCGGCGCGCAGGCCATCCAGCACCAGATTCCCCGGCAAGGAAATGCGCCCCGCCGCCGGGTCCATCGACGCGCCGCGCCCGGCCAGCCAGGTTGAGGCCTCGGTGGTTCCGATCTCTTCCAGCCAGGGCAGATGCGCCAGATCGGCAGGGGACCAATCGGTCTTGCCGCCCAACAGTTCGGGCGCGGCAACGATGACCATCGGGGTTTGCAGCAGCATCTGTGACTGAACCCCAGCCCATCCGCCCGCCCCGTAGCGGATCGCCAGATCAACACCGCCGGGGCGCAGCTCAACCACGTCGGGCGAGGGCTCAAGAATCAGGCTGACCTCGGGGTGATTGCAGCGAAAGGCGGGCAGTCGTGGCATCAGCCACGAGGCCGCGAAGGTCGAGGTTAGCGAGACATGCACCGGGCGATCCGCACCGGATCGTGTTAGATCGTCGATGGCCGCACCAATCGCACCAAAGCCAAGCTGCAGGGCGCGCGCCAGATGCTCGCCATCCGCAGTGAGCGTCAGAGACTTGCCGCTGCGATCCAGCAGCGAAATCCCCAAGTGGCTTTCGAGCGCCCTCAATTGCTGACTGATTGCGGCATGACTTACATTTAGCGCCTGACCCGCTTGCGTCACGTTTCGCCTTTCTGCAAAGGCTGAAAACGCCCTCAGAGAGGCGAGAGGGGGCAGGTTCATCCAATCCATATGTAACCCCTGATTACATTATCGAATGGAAATTGAGTCGCATTTCTGACGCTGAATCGCAATCCTCAAGGAAGATGGCACGCAGCACAGGAGACAGATCATGCTCACCGTCTTTGCCAAGTCCTTCATGACCGCCACCCGCGTGAAACAACCGACAATTCGCGATTATCCGGCACCGAAAGCCAAACCACGGAGGCGGTGGTTGCCCGAGGGTCACTGGTGGCTGCAGACGTCGCGCGATGTCGATCTGAACGATCTTTGATCCGATGCGGCAATCGCGAACTGGACCGAGGCGTCCTCAGGTCCTATTTTCGCAAAAGTGGTGTCGGCTGCTCAGGAAACGCGCGAACAGATCGAGTAGCCGACACCGGACCTTCGGGCGTATGACCGCCCGAAGGTGTTCTGTTTATTCGCCCCCGCCGAGTTGGTGCACATAGGTCGCGACAGCGCGAATCTGTGCCTCGGTCAGGCGGTTGCTCCAGGATGGCATGACGCCAAAGCGGCTGTTGTTCACGGTCTCCGTCAGGGTGTCGTAGTCTCCCCCATAGAGCCAGAGTGCATCTGCCAGATTGGGCGCGCCCTGTTCGGGATCGCCTGTCGCATCCTCCGTATGACAGGAGGCGCAATTATCGGCAAAGACCACCGAGCCAGCCTCGACCTGCGCAGCATCCTGCGGTGTGCCTGACAGCGACATCACGTAGTTCACGGCCTGATCGATCTCTTCTGGCGTCAGTATCTCATCCCGGCCAAAGGCAGGCATCTCGGAATAGCGGGCATCCGGGTCTTCCTCGTTGCGAATGCCGTGGGCAATGGTCAGATGGATATTCTCGATATCACCGCCCCAGAGCCAGGCGTCATCCAGCAGGTTGGGATAGCCGACAGCGCCCGCCGCACCCGATCCGTGGCACTGCGCACACCAGGTCCGGAACACTGCGGCCCCGGAGGAAACCGCATAGTTCCGCAAATCCGCATCCTCGGCGATGTCTTCCATCTTGATGGCCGCCAGCCGGGCGTTGATCTCGGCATTTGCCTCTTCGGCGGCCACGATTTCTGAGGCGACATCACCACGGGTCGACCAGCCCAGCACACCCGCCGTTGCCGAACTGACAAGCGGCCAGGCCGGATAGGCGATCGTGTAGATGACGCCCCAGATGATGGTGGCGTAGAAGGTCCACAACCACCAACGCGGCATCGGGTTGTCAAATTCCTCGATCCCGTCCCATGTATGACCGGTGGTATTGGGATCGCCCGGCTGGTGAGAGGCGGCGCGTTTGTTGTCCTCTGGCTGGGTCATGTCCTTGCCTCCTCGCTTGTGGCGGCTTTGTCTTCTTGCGCTTCAGTTTGATCGCTTATGGGTGCGTCAACATGCCGGAACGGGATGTTCGCGGTGTCTTCGTGGGTCTTGGAGCTGCCTGGGCGAAAGGCCCAGAAGATGATCCCCACGAACACCAGAAAGAGCAGCAGCAGCATCCAGCTATCCGCAAATTGCCTGAGCAGGGTGTATTCTTCCATCTCACCCTCCTCAGCGGCTTGCGTCAGGCGTGAAGGTCGAGAAATCGACCAGCGTGCCCAGCATCTGCAGATAGGCAATCAGCGCATCGGTCTCCGAAATCCCCGGCTGGCCGTCGAAATTGCGCACATTGACCGTGTCGCCATAGCGTTCGAGCAGCCCGTCGTAGTCGCTGTCGGGATCGGCCTGCGCCCGGAAATCCGCTTGCGCGGCCTCAAGCATCTCGTCGCTATAGGGCACGCCCACGAACGCGTTCGTCGCCATCAGGTCACCGATATACTTGCCGTCGATCATGCGCTCTTCCAGGAAGGCGTATTTCGGCATCACCGATTCCGGCACCACGGCTTCGGGATTGCGCAGGTGATCCACATGCCATTCATCCGAATAGCGCCCGCCAACACGCGCAAGATCAGGTCCGGTCCGCTTGGAGCCCCACTGGAACGGGTGGTCATACATCGACTCCGCCGCCAGCGAGTAGTGGCCATAGCGTTCGACCTCGTCCCGCATGGGCCGGATCATCTGGCTGTGGCACACATAACAGCCTTCACGGATATAGATGTCGCGTCCGGCCAGTTCGAGTGGGGTGTAGGGGCGCATCCCCTCCACCTTCTCGATGGTGTTTTCCAGATAGAACAGCGGTACAATCTGAACGATCCCACCAATGGTCACCACCAGAAAGCTGAGTATCAGCAGGAGGGTCGCGTTGGTCTCGATGAGCTTATGTTTGTCGAGAATTGCCATTGCTCCGGCCCTCCTTATTCAGCCGGGACCGCGACGGTCAGGCTGGCCTCTTTGGCCGGTGCCCGACGAACGGTCATCCACAGGTTGTAGCACATGATCGCGGCACCAACGAGGAAGAACACCCCGCCAATCGCCCGCACCACATACATCGGTATGACGGCGGATACGCTGTCGGCGAACGAGTTCACGAGGAAACCGTTGGCGTCAACTTCGCGCCACATGAGACCTTGGGTGATACCCGCCACCCAAAGCGAGGCCGCGTAGAGGATGATCCCAATCGTCGCCAGCCAGAAATGCCAGCTAACCAGGCTGAGCGAGTAGAGACGCTCGCGCTTCCATAGCACCGGCACAAGGTAGTAGAGCGCACCAAATGTGATCATGCCGTTCCAGCCCAGAGCACCGGAATGCACGTGGCCGATGGTCCAGTCGGTATAGTGGCTGAGGCTGTTCACCGCGCGGATCGACATCATCGGCCCTTCAAAGGTGGACATGCCGTAAAAGCCCAGCGAGATCACCATCATCCTGATCACCGGATCGGTGCGCAGCTTGTCCCAGGCCCCCGAGAGCGTCATCAGACCGTTGATCATACCACCCCAGCTGGGCATCCACAGGATCACCGAAAACACCATGCCCAGGGTCGAGGCCCAGTCAGGCAACGCGGTGTAATGCAAGTGGTGCGGACCCGCCCAGATATACAGGAAGATCAGCGCCCAGAAGTGGATGATCGACAGCTTGTACGAATAGACCGGGCGCCCGGCCTGTTTCGGGATGAAGTAATACATCATCCCCAGGAACCCGGCCGTCAGGAAGAAGCCCACGGCGTTATGCCCGTACCACCATTGCACCATCGCGTCCTGCACACCGGACCACAGGATCACCGATTTCGATCCCCAGATGCTGACCGGGACGGTCAGGTTGTTGACCACATGCAGCATTGCGACGGTCACGATAAATGCCAGGTAGAACCAGTTGGCGACGTAGATATGCGGCTCTTTTCGCTTGATGATCGTGCCGAGATAGACCGCCAGATAGGCGACCCAAACAATGGTCAGCCACAGATCGACATACCATTCCGGCTCGGCATATTCCTTGGATTGCGTCCCGCCCAGCAGATAGCCGGTGGCGGCCAGAACGATGAAAAGTTGATAGCCCCAGAACACGAACCACGCCAGATTGCCCCCCCAGAGGCGCGCGGCCGAGGTGCGCTGCACCACATAAAACGATGTCGCCAGCAGGGCGTTACCGCCAAATGCAAAAATCACCGCTGAGGTGTGCAACGGCCGCAGACGTCCGAAATTGGCATATCCCTGCGCCCATTCGAAGTTGAGCGCCGGAAAGGCCAGCTGAAAGGCGATGTATACGCCGACCAAAAAACCGACGACGCCCCAGAAGGCGGTTGCGATCACACCATAGCGAATGACCCCGTCCATATATTCGCCGGAATAGTCGATTGGAATGTCTGGCTCATCTGTCTTACGCAATATCCACAAGAACATTCCGACGGACAGCAGCAAAACGATGATGGCATGAACCATGTATGCCTCATCGCGCGCATAGTTGATTGCCATCATCGAAAACAAGGCAATCAGACCAAGCACTACGAGCTTGATATAATTCAGCATTTCGCGTCCCTTTACTAAACCCGGTACGAATCTGACATGCGCCGGGCCTGTTTTACTGGGCGCTTGAATGCATCTCGCACAGGTTCTTTTCCTTGATCTGTGTCAAGACGATAACCCGAATTCCATGGCAGTCATATCCTCAACGGGATGCCTTTTCCCGTCATGCGTGCGACCTTTCGTCAGTAAGAGGAGCAGATGTCGTATAAATCCCTTTTGACCGTGTTGACCGATACCGAGCAAGCGCGCGGTGTGCTCAACCATCTCACCACACTTGCCCAGGAACTGGACGCGCATGTCGAGGTCATGTGCCTGGGCGTCGACCGCACCCAGACCGGGTATTACTATGCCGGGGCCAATGCTCTGATCCTGCAGGAGACCCTAACGCGCGCCACCGCCGAAGCGGCCGAAATCCGTGAGTTTGCGGAATCGATCCTGACCCGGTCGGGGATTCGCTGGTCGGTCGAGGAAGGCGTCGCGCAGATGGCTGATATCGGGCGTCACGTGGCCCATCGCGCCCGGTTCGCCGATCTGGTCTTGCTGCCACGCCCTTATGGTCCCAATCATGGAACCGAGGCTGAACCGGTGGTCGAGGCCGCCATGTTCGAGGGCCATGCCCCGGTGATCGTCCTGCCGGATGAAAACACCTCACCGGCGATACCGAGGCGGGTTCTGATCGGGTGGAACGAAAGCATTGAGGCAATGCGCGCGATCCGTCTGGCTCTGCCGTTTCTGAAAACAGCGGACATCGCGCGGATCGTTGCAATCGCGCCTCCAACCCATGGGCCCGACCGCTCTGACCCGGGCGGGTTGCTGTCGCAGATGCTCGCCCGGCACGGGGTCAAATGCGAGATCGACGTGCTGAACAAATCCATGACGCGGGTGTCGGATATCCTGAACCGGCACGCCGACGACAAGGAGGCCGACATGATCGTGATGGGGGCCTACGGGCATTCGCGCTTCCGCGAGGCCATTCTGGGCGGCGCGACACGCAACATGCTGGAGGTCGCAAAGGTTCCGATCTTTCTCGCCCACTGATCCAGCCGCGAGCGACAGCAAATCCAAGCCGCCCACCAGGGGCGGCTTGATGCGTTTCAACCGCGCCTGATCAACCCGATCAGGAACAACAGGATCACCGCCCCCACGGTTGCAAAGAAGATTGAGGAAAGCAGCCCTCCGCCCAAGGCAAAGCCAAGCGCCGGAAAGATCGTTCCGGCAAGAAAGGCCCCGACCACACCGACAATGATATTGCCGATCAGGCCAAATCCGCGACCTTCCATGATTTTGCCTGACAGCCAACCCGCGATTGCGCCGATAAACAGCATTGCCAAAAGGCCACTGAATTCCATTCCGAACTCCCGAGACATGTTTCGAAAGTCACACTAGAGCACGGAAATCTGCCGCGGTCACGTCCGAATAAATATGCCTGCTGCGTCAGTCGAGCACTCAGGCCAGCAGCCCGCCATCACTGTCATCGCCGGCCTCGTCCATCAACCGATCCATATCCGGCACGGTCACATGGCGTTTGCCTTCCAGCACGATAACCCCGTCTTTGCGCAGGGCCGAGATCTGGCGGCTGACGGTTTCCAGCGTCAGGCCAAGGTAATCCGCCATCGCTTCGCGGGTGAGCGGCAGATCGAACACGACCCGACCCGTGGCAACCCCCATGCCCAGCGTGGCATCGCGGCGGGCGATAATCGACAACAAGCTGGCAATCTTTTCGCGCGCTGTCTTGCGGCCCAGAACCAGCATCCACTCGCGCGCCGCATCCAATTCGTCCAGCGTCATCTGCAACAGACGGTGCGCGATATGGGGCGTACTGGCCATCATGTTTTCAAACGGCGTCTTGCGGAAACAGCACATCACAACATCAGAGGTCGCCACAACGTTATAGGCCGCCGAATCGCGGCCCGGCCGTCCGACGAAATCCGAGGGCAACAGCAAACCGACCATCTGGGTGCGCCCGTCCTCCATCGTCTGGGTAAGTGTCGCAACGCCCGATACTAACGAGCCCACGAACTCCATATGATCGCCCGCCCACAAGATGGTCTGGCCCGCCTCGTAGCTGCGGTAATATTTAATGGTTTCCAGCTCCGCCAGCTCGTCTGCATTGCACTTGGCACAAACGGCACGATGCCGAATCGGACACTCACCGCAGGCTGAGGGCGCCAATTTTGCATGCTTGGTCATAATTCGTCCTAATTGATCTGGGTCAAAGCCTCGAACTGAGACCTGATAATACAGAGGTGACATGAATACGAAACCGAATTTGGCGGGCCTAGGCCTATTTGACGCAAGGGTGCCTCGGTACACCAGCTATCCGACCGCGCCGCAGTTCAGAAATGACGTAGGGGCAGACCAGTTTGGTAACTGGATCTCGGGGATCGCGCCGGGCAGTTCCATCTCGCTCTATGTGCATGTCCCGTTCTGTCGCCGCCTGTGCTGGTTCTGTGCCTGCCGGACACAAGGAACCAAGACCGCCTCACCCGTGGCCGCCTATCTGGAAACGCTCAGAGCAGAACTGCGCCTGCTGCAGCAACATCTGCCCTCAGATGTGACCCTGTCGCGCCTGCATTGGGGCGGTGGCACGCCGACACTTCTGTCACCTGAAATGATGCGCGATCTGGCGGGTGCCATCGCCGACGTTGTCCCCCTTGCCAAAGACGCAGAGTTCTCGGTCGAGATCGACCCGAATGAAATCGACGCCGCGCGGCTGGACGCGCTGGCCGAGGCAGGCATGAACCGCGCCTCGATCGGGGTGCAGGATTTCGACGAGAACATCCAGAAGACCATCGGTCGCTTGCAGAGCTACGAGGTCACCCGCGACGCCGCCGAAATGCTGCGCGCGCGCAGCATTCACAGCCTGAACGCTGATATCCTTTACGGCCTGCCGCATCAGACCACAGCGCGCATCACCGAAAGTGTCCAGAAGCTGCTGTCGCTGAACCCCGACCGCGTGGCGCTTTACGGCTACGCGCATGTGCCCTGGATGGCCAAACGCCAGCAGATGATCCCCTCGGATGCGCTGCCCACCCCCGAACAACGGCTGGGCCTGTTCGAAACCGCAAGGCAGCTGTTCCTTTGGGACAATTACAACGAGATCGGGATAGACCATTTCGCAACGCAGGAAGACGGGCTGAGCCAAGCCCAGCGCAGAGGGCGGCTGCGCCGTAACTTCCAGGGCTACACAGATGACCCCGCCGATGTGCTGATCGGTGTCGGGGCCTCTTCGATCTCGAAATTACCGCAGGGCTATGCCCAAAATGCCCCGGCCACGGCGCAACATACCGCCGCAATCCGCGACGGGCGGTTTTCGGTTGCGCGCGGCCACACATTCAACGGCGAGGATAAGCTGCGCGGTCGCCTGATCGAGGCCTTGATGTGCGATTTCCGCATCGACCGGCAAGAGATCGAAAGCAGCTTTTCGCTGCCCAAAGACAAACTGGAAACCATGTTCCAGGCCGCCGACGCCGCCTTTGACGGTCTGCTGCAGATCACCGATGACGGGCTTTTTATTCCGCAGCCCGCCCGGCCCCTGACCCGCATGATCGCCCGGCACTTTGACGCCTATGACCTTAGCAAGGCAGGCCATAGTTCGGCCGTTTGATCCGCGCCCCGTGACCCTGCATTCCGCCTAAGCCAGCCGTCCCGTGCGCAAGGGGCTTGACGTCCGACCCCCTGATTTCTCACACTCAGGGAAGAGTGCGCCGGGTTTGATCCTCGCGCACCGAGGCAGGTGCCAGACATACAGCGCAAGCGAACGAACCCGCCTTCGTTCGGCCCTAGTCGTGCAGCGAGCACAAATACTGCAGCACACCAAGAGGGAACTCACCATGCGCGTCTTTACGGTCCTAGGCCCTACCCAATCCGGCAAATCTACGCTCGTCGAGGCGATCAGCCGCCTCGACGACCGACCCACCAAATTCGATGTATCCGGAACCGTGCACCTGCACGGTTTTTCTTACTTGGGCGAGCCGTGGTGCGCCGTTGACGTGGATGGCGGCGGCGATGCGCTGGCTTATGTGGGACCGGCGATGGCGCTATCCGATGCAGCCGTGGTGGTGGTCCCGCCCGACCCCGACGCCGCCGTGCTGTGCGCGCCTTATCTGCGGCTGGTGGAAGAGGCGGGTATCCCCTGTTTCCTGTTCATCAACCGGATGGACAATCCCAATGGCCGCATCCGCGATATCGTTGCGGGCCTGCAGACCTATTGCACCCACCACATCACCTTGCGGCAGGTTCCCATCCGCGAGGGCGACCAGATCGTGGGCGCGGTCGACCTGATCTCGGAACGCGCTTGGAAATATCAGGAGGGTCAGCCCTCGGCCCTGATCGAATTGCCGCAATCCACCGAAGATCGCGAGCAGGAGGCGCGCGCCGAACTGCTCGAAACCCTCTCGGATTTCGACGATACGCTGCTGGAACAGCTGATCGAGGACAAGCAACCCGCCAATGACGAGGTGTTCGAGATCGCCGCCAAGGTCCTGCAGAACCACCAGCTGATCCCGGCCTATCTGGGGGCCGCTGAGCATGGCAACGGGCTGACACGCATGATGAAGGCGCTGCGCCATGAAGCGCCCGAGTTCAACATCGCCGCCGATCGTGACGAGGCAGGCGAGAAGGCGCGCGCCATTGCGGGCTTTGCCGATGTAAAGAAACATATCGGCAAGATCACCGTGCTGCGCGGGCTGGGCGATGGCGTCAAGGCGCATGAGGCGCTGGGTGGTGAAACCGTGGGTAGCCTGACCGCGCTGGACGCCAAAACACAGATCGGCGCGCTGGAGGCGGGCCAGATCGGTCTGGCGGTGAAATCCGATCACCTCAACCCCGTCCTGCTTTATGACAGCGCCAGCAGCAGCCCCCTGCCGGAATGGGCGCAATGCCATGCGCCGGGCCATCGTCAACTGGTGACCCCCACTCACGAACGCGACGATGTGCGCCTGTCAAACGCACTGTCGCGGCTGGCCGAGATCGATCCGGGTCTGACATTGGAACAGGATGCCACATCGGGCCATCCGGTGCTGGGCACACAAGGCCCACAGCATATGCGCCGGGTCACCGATAAACTGGCCGAGGATTTCGGGATCGAGATCACCGCCGATCAGGTCGAAACCGCCTATCGCGAAACGATCCAGAAAACGGTCGAACACCGCTATCGTCATCGCAAGCAGTCAGGTGGCGCAGGTCAGTTCGCGGATGTTGTGATCTCCCTCGCTCCGCTACCGCGCGGGTCGGGGTTCGTGTTCGACGAGGTCGTCAAAGGCGGCACCGTGCCGCGCAACCACATCCCCTCTGTCGAACACGGGGCGGAGGATGCGCTGGCCGAAGGGCCTCAAGGCCATCCGGTTGTTGATCTGAAGGTGACACTGAAAGACGGCAAGCATCATTCCGTGGACAGTTCCGACTTCGCCTTCCGCACCGCTGGCAAAGCCGCCGTGCGTGAAGCTCTTGCGATGGCCAAACCGGTCGTCCTGCAACCTATCCTGCGCGCCGAGATCCACCTGCCGTCGCAATTCGTCGGCGATCTGGTGCCCACGATCAGCTCTCTACACGGTCAGGTGCTGGGATTTGAGGGTAATCCCAACGCCTCGGGTTGGGAGATTTTCAACGCCCTGCTGCCCGCAGTGGCACAGGATGAGCTGCACCGCTCCATCGCCAGCGCCACACGCGGCACCGGCTGGGCGCAGCTGGATTTCGACCATTACGAGGAATTGCGCGGGCCTGCGCCAAAATCGGCAAAAGACAAGATGGCCAGCGCCTGATCCTTGCTGGTAGGGAACAGGGCGCTAAACGCCTTGTTCCCTAGCCTGCCGCTGCGATCAGCTCACGCGTATACTCGGTCTGCGCGTTCTCAAACAGTGCTTCGGCCGCGCCGGTCTCGATCACGTCGCCCTGTTTCATCACCACGACCTGATGCGACATCGCCCGCACCACCTTGAGGTCATGTGAGATGAACAGATAGGCCAGCCCGTATTTCTGCTGCAGGTTCCGCAGCAGTTCCACGATCTGGACCTGCACCGTCATATCCAGCGCCGAGGTCGGCTCGTCCAGAACCAGCAGTTTGGGCCGCAGGATCATGGCCCGCGCAATCGCGATCCGCTGCCGTTGCCCCCCGGAAAACTCATGCGGATAGCGGTCCATCGCTTCCGGGTCGAGCCCGACCTCCTCCATCACCTCGGCCACCAGATCCCGCGGGGCACGATGCGGGTCGACCTGATGAATGGCCAAGCCTTCGGAAATAATCTGCATGCAGGTCATGCGCGGGCTGAGCGAGCCGAAGGGATCCTGAAACACGATCTGCATATCCTTGCGCAGCCGCCGGAGCTCGCGCGTGGACCACTTGCGCACATCCTGCCCGCGAAAGGTTATCGCCCCTTCAGAACCGATCAGCCGCATGATCGCCAGCGCCAGCGTTGTCTTGCCCGAGCCGCTTTCTCCCACGATCCCCAGCGTTTCGCCCGCGCGCACGGTGATCGTGGCATCGTTGACAGCCTTCACATGGCCCACGGTGCGTTTGAGAAAGCCGCGCTGGATCGGGAACCAGACCTTGAGGTTATCGGTGCGCGCGATCTCTTCGGCGCTTGCATCAACTGGCTGAGGCGAGCCCGAGGGTTCTGCGGCCAGAAGTTTCTGCGTATAGGGATGGCGCGGATTGTCGAAAATCTCGGTTGTCACGCCGGTCTCAACGATCTCACCGTCTTTCATCACGCAAACCCGGTCGGCAATCCGCCGCACGATACCGAGATCATGAGTGATGAACAGCATCCCCATATTTTCGGACTTTTGCAGCTCTGCCAGCAGTTCCAGAATCTGCGCCTGAATGGTCACATCCAGAGCCGTGGTCGGCTCATCCGCGATCAGGATGTCGGGCTTGTTGGCCAGCGCCATGGCGATCATCACGCGCTGCCGCTGCCCTCCCGAAAGCTGGTGCGGATAGGCATCCAGGCGTTCCTCGGGGTCGCGAATGCCCACCTTGTTCAGCAATTCCACGATCCGCGCCCGCGCCGCGTCACCGGTCACGCCCTGATGCAAGGCGAGGCTTTCGGCCATCTGCTTCTGGATCGTGTGGAGCGGGTTGAGCGAGGTCATCGGCTCCTGAAAGATGAAGCTGATATCGTTGCCGCGCACATCCATCAGCCGCTGCTTCGAGGCCCCGATCATCTCCTGCCCGTCATAGGTGACCGAGCCTTCGACAATGGCGCTATCGCCCAACAGCGAGACCGTGCTTAGTGCAGTGACCGATTTGCCCGACCCGGATTCGCCCACCAGCGCCACGGTCTCACCGCGATCCACGGTGAAGGACACTCCCTTGACCGCCGCCGAGATCTGCCCGTCCTGTTGGAACGAGACCTTGAGGTTCTTCACATCCAGCAGGCTCATGAAAAGGTCTTTCTCGGGTCAAACGCGTCACGCACGCCTTCGAAGATGAAGACCAGAAGCGAGAGCATGATGGCAAAGGTGAAAAACGCGGTGAAGCCCAGCCACGGCGCCTGCAGATTCTGTTTCGCCTGCAGCGTCAACTCGCCCAGCGAGGGGGCCGAGGATGGCAGGCCGAAGCCCAGGAAATCCAGCGAGGCCAGCCCGCCGATCGTGCCGGTCACAATGAAGGGCAGGAAGGTCAGCGTCGCCACCATCGCATTGGGCAGCATGTGGCGGAACATGATGGTCATGTTACCTAGGCCCAGCGCCTTGGCCGCGCGCACATATTCCAGGTTCCGCGCCCGCAGGAATTCCGCCCGGACAACGCCCACCAGACCGGTCCACGAGAACAGGATCATCAGCGCCACCAGCAGCCAGAAACTTCGCCCCAGAATGGCAAACATGATGATGATGACGTAAAGCGAGGGCGTCGCTGACCAGATCTCGATGATGCGCTGGAAGATCAGGTCGAGCCAACCACCAAAGAACCCCTGAATGGCCCCCGCGAATATCCCGATCAGGCTGGCCACCCCGGTGACGAGCAAAGTGAAGAGGATCGACAGGCGAAAGCCATAGATCACCCGCGCCAGCACATCGCGTTTGGTGTCATCGGTGCCCAGCAGGTTCTGACCATTGGGTGGCAGCGGGGCTGCGCCGGGGCGATCCACGGAGGTGTTGAAGGAATAAGGGATTGGCGGCCAGATGGCCCATCCTTTTTCAAAGCCCTCGGCCTCAAACGTGCCCGCCTTGATCTCGTCGATGATGCCTTCGGGATCGTCGAAACACTCCTCCATCCCGCCACTATCGATCAGGCATTTGACCTCCGGATCGCTATAGATCGCCTCGGTCCTGAAGTCGCCACCAAAGGCAGTCTCGGGATAGAACTTGAAGATCGGCGTATAATACTCGCCGCGATATTGCACCAGGATCGGTTTGTCATTGGCGATGAACTCGGCAAAAAGCGACAGGCCAAAGATCACCGAAAAGATGATCAGCGACCAATAGGCGCGACCATTGCGGCGGAAATTGCGCCAGCGGCGCTGGTTGAGCGGAGAGAGCGCCATTTACCCCTCCCTCTTTTCGAAATCGATGCGCGGATCGACCAGTACATACATCAGGTCGCTGATGATGCCGACAACCAGCCCCATCAGGCCGAAGATGAAGAGCGTGCCGAAAATCACCGGATAATCGCGCGCCACGGCGGCCTCAAAACCCAGACGGCCGAGGCCGTCGAGCGAAAAGATGGTTTCGATGATGATGGAGCCACCAAAGAACACGCCGATGAAGACCGCAGGGAATCCAGCGATCACGATCAGCATCGCGTTGCGGAAAACATGGCCATAAAGCACCTTGTGCTCGCTCAGTCCCTTGGCGCGGGCGGTCATAACATAGTGTTTCTTGATCTCATCCAGAAACGAGTTCTTGGTCAGCAGCGTCAGCGTCGCGAAGGCAGCGATTGTCGAGGCCAGCACCGGCAGCGTGATGTGCCAGAAATAGTCCAGCACCTTGCCGGTCAGGCTGAGACTGTCCCAATTTTCCGAGGTCAGGCCGCGTAGCGGGAATATCTGCCAGTAAGACCCACCGGCAAAGAGCACCAGCAACAGGATCGCAAAGAGAAATCCGGGAATAGCGTAGGCGACAATGATTGCGCCGCTGGTCCAGGTATCGAAACTACTGCCATCGCGCACCGCCTTGCGGATGCCCAGCGGGATCGAGATCAGATAGGCGATCAGTGTGGACCAGAGCCCCAAAGAGATCGACACGGGCATCTTTTCCAGCACCAGATCGATGACGCTGATCGAGCGGAAATAGCTCTGTCCGAAATCCAGGGTCAGGTAATTGCCCATCATGCTCAGAAACCGCTCCAGCGGCGGTTTGTCGAAGCCGAATTCCTTTTCCAGCTCCGCGATGAACTCGGGCGGCAGGCCACGCGCGCCGATATATTGCTCATCCCCACCTTGTGGTTCGGGGCTGGACCCCTCGCCACCTGCAAAGCCGGCAAAGACGTCGCCCTGCCCTTCGATCTGCGCGATGATCTGTTCGATCGGCCCCCCCGGCACAAATTGCACCAGGGTGAAGTTCATGATCATGATGCCCAGCAGGGTCGGAATGACCAGCAACAGGCGTCTTAGGATATAGGCGCCCATCTTACCGCAGCGCGCCTTCTGCCCTTAGCTTGGCGGCTTTTTCTTCATCGACCCACCACAGATCGAGATGGCCCAGCGAGAAGGGCGGCAGCGTTTCGGGGTATTCATACATGTCGTAGTAGGCCACCCAGTAATTCGCGACATACCCGTCGGGGATCACAAAGAACTCGTGGCGCAGCGCCCGGTCCAGCGCCATCAGGGCTGCATCCTGCTGAGTCTGGTCGATGGTGTCGAAGGAGGCCTCAATGATCGCGTCCACCAGCGGGCTTGCCAGCCCGGCAGGATTGAACAGGCTGAACTCCGCTTCTTTTGAGCCATACATCTGGCTCAGCCCCCCGCCCGTGGACAGGAACGCGCCGTAGCGGTTGGAATAGATCATGTCATAGTCGCGCTCGCGGCTGCGCAGCGTGTATTGCGCGGGATCGATTTTGTCCGCCTTTGCGTCCACACCCAGCGCCTGCAGGTTCTGCACATAGGTTTCGATCATTGTGGTGATCGATGTAGGCAGGCTGGAGGGGTACGGGATTTCGACCTTGAGCGTCTGACCTTCGGCGTTGCGGCGCAGATTGCCCGCGCCCACTTCCCAACCGGCCTCGTCCAGCATCCGCGAGGCTTTGCGCAGATTGCCGCGGTCATTCAGCCGAGCCGCGCGGGACTCGTGCTGCAACAGGGCGGGTTCGGTGAACAGGCCCTCCGGGACCACATCGCCCAGCGATTTCAGAAACGCCAACTCGTCCCCTTCGGGTGTGCCGGTCGCCTCAAGATGGGTGCCCTGCACGAACGAGTTCCGCTGCGTGTTCAGACCGAACATCAGCGATTCGTTGGCCCATTCGAAATTGAACGCCAGCGCGAGCGCCTCGCGCACTTTCTTGTCGGCAAATTGCGGCTTGCCGAGGTTGAACACAAAGCCCGATGGCGTTGGCGGGCTGCGATCGGGGATCTCGTCCTTGACCACCTGACCGTTCTGGACCTTGGGGAAATCATAGTTGGTCGCCCAGATCTTGGGGTCGCTTTCGATCCGGTAAGTATAGACGCCAGCCTTGAATGCCTCGAACGCGGCCGTCTGATCTGCGAAATACTCCACACGGATGGTGTCGAAATTGTTCCGCCCCACATTGAACGGCAGGTCCTTGCCCCAGTAATCGTCCCGGCGCTTATAGACGATGCGGCGGTTGATATCGTAGCTGTCCAGCTTGTAGGGGCCGGAGCCAACGGCCACTTCCAATCGCGGCTCATCCAGACGGCGCGTCTCGTCAGCTTCGAACCAGGCTTTCGAGAACACGGTGGTGTTGCCCACGGTTTCAATCAGACTGCGGCGGCTGACCTCGGGGTTGAAGGTGAATTTCACCGTATGATCATCCAGCGCCTCAGCCCCGGTGACCAGACGGCTTACGGCCTGCGCGTAAGAGGGCAGCCCTTGCGTAATGAAAAGCTTGTGACTGTAAACCACGTCATGAGCTGTTACCGGCGTGCCATCCCAGAATGTCGCCTCGGGCCGCATATGAAAGATCACGTAGTTGCGGTCCTTGTCATATTCCAGGCTCTTGGCCAGCACGCCGTAATATTGCCCGACCGAGTCGCTGCTGCTTTCGATCAGGCTGTCATACTGGATCGAGGTCAACGCCCCCGGGCGGCCCTTGCGCGAATACGGGTTGAGCGAATCAAACGTGCCCGACGCCGCAAGCGACATCTCGCCGCCCTTCGGGGCCTCGGGGTTCACGTAGTTCAGGTGCGGATAATCCTCGGGGTAGTCCAGATTGCCGAAATAGGAATAGCCATGGCTGCGCACCACCTCGTCATTGGCCCGCAGCAACGTTGCCCCGCCCAGGAATAGAGCCACCGACAATCCCAGAACACCAGCGAACCTTAGCCTTGACTCAAGGACACCCACACGTGCTGCGGTTTTGGGAGTTTTCATCGGCTCATCCTCTCCGGTCTGGTTGGCGTTAAAGGCCAATCTCGCTTGTGCTAGAAAATGGTCCAGCGATTCAAGTTGCAAGTTTAGAACATGTGAACGCTTCGTGAAGAAGCGTTAATGAAAGAAAAAGGGCCGCTGCAACGGCAGCGGCCCCAAAAAAATCCATGTATCCGGGCTCAGTTGTCGAGGCTGTCCAGATAAGCGATCAGATTGATACGATCGCTTTGCTTCTTCAGGCCCGTAAAGGCCATCGATGTGCCCGACAGGGCGCTTCTGGGATTGGCCAGGAACGCATCCAGCTCTTCCACGGTCCAGTCTCCGCCCTTGTCCTGCATCGCCGCGGAATACCCGAACCCGGCAGCCGCTGCGACCGGACGGCCCACAACGCCGTAAAGGTAGGGACCAGTGCCATTGGCGCCATCTTCCAGTTTGTGGCAGGCTTGGCATTTCTTGAACACGTTCGCGCCCTTGTCGACTTCTGCCGCCATCATCAGCTCGTCGAAATTGACCTCTTCGGCCTCGCTGATTGTGTCGTTGCTTTCCAGCGGCTCAACAATATAGGCGGCCTCGCCATGGCCACCCACATGATAGATTTCTTCCGCGGCCCATTTCCCCAGAAGAAACACCAGGAAGGCGCCAAAGAAGCCTGCAGCGGCCTTTGTAACTGTCATCGTGTCGAACATTGATCGCGAGTCCATTTCAGCTGTCTGCGCAGGTGTCTAAGGCTTCCCCTCGCAAGAGGCAAGGTATAGACAGCGCGACCAAATGCCCAATTCGCGGGCTTGTTGCATGGAAGCCTATCAAATGACCAATCGCATCGCCTTCCAGGGAGAACCCGGCGCCTATAGCCACGAAGCCTGCCGAGACGCGCGCCCTGACATGGAACCGCTGCCCTGCCGCACCTTCGAGGACGTGATCGAAGCGGTGCGCGGTGGCAAGGCCGACCTGGCAATGCTGCCGGTCGAAAACACCACCTATGGTCGCGTGGCCGATATCCACCGGCTGCTGCCCCATAGCGGTCTGCACATCATCGACGAGGCCTTTGTGCGGGTGCATATCAACCTGCTTGCGGTGCCCGGCACGACCCTGGATCAGGTGCGCGAGGCGCATTCCCATCTGGTGTTATTGCCGCAATGCGCAGGCTTTCTGCGCGAACACGGGATCACTGGCCGGGTCAGCCCCGACAATGCCCGCGCCGCCCGCGAGATTGCCGAACGCGCCGATCCGGCGGTGGCCGCTCTGGCCAGCGAGTTGGCCGGCGAGATTTACGGGCTGGACGTTCTGGCCCGCCATATCGAGGATCAGGGCAATAACACCACGCGTTTCCTGATCATGTCGCGCGAGGCCGACATGACACGCCGGGGCGATCACGGCATGATCACCTCCTTCGTGTTTCAGGTCCGCAACATCCCTGCCGCGCTTTATAAAGCGATGGGAGGGTTCGCGACCAATGGCATCAACATGACCAAGCTGGAAAGCTACATGGTCGACGGGTCCTTCACCGCGACTCAGTTCTATGCCGATATCGAAGGACATCCCGAGGATCCAAACGTGCAACTGGCGCTGGAAGAACTGTCTTATTTCACCGCCGAGCTCGAGATTCTGGGCGTCTACCCCACCACCCGTCAGCGCAGCTGATCCGGACTCTACCGGAACCGGGCCTGTCGGCTTTCCATGTCGCGGGCAAATTCACCCAACCGCTTTTTGAACCGCCGGTTCAGGTTGCGGCGGGCCAGTTTCAGCGACTGCACAAACAGGCGCGCGGGCAGCGTATTTGGCCGCAGCTTCAGCTTCAGATGCAGGCGGGTCCGCTGCGGGGACAGGGGCATCAACTCAACCAGCATGGTGCTTTCGATACCCTTGGTCGAGGAATCGACCTGCATCAGAGTCGGCCTGTCATACCGGCACAGCACCAGATGCAGGTTGCGGGGCTTGCCGCGCAACTGGAAGGCTGCCTGCCATTCCAGCCCCCGCATCACCCGCGAATGATCGTTCAGCCGCCGCACATCGATCCCGCGCCGGATCGCACTGCGCTCGAACGCGTCGAACTCTGACAGCATGTCGAACACATCGCTGATGGGCGCTGCGATATCCTCGGTGCCTGTAATCTGCATACGGGGTCCTGCTGAGTTCCGGTTTCGCTGAGTCTTGCCTCAATCCAGTGTATCCGCAAGCCAGTTACGGATCAGGAAATGCGCGATCGAGCCTGAGCGGGCTGGTTTGATCTCCGGGTTCTCTCCGGCAAAGACCTGCAGCATCCCCGATTTCGACACCCAGATCGCATCCTCGATCTCGCTCGGGTCGATGGTGATCTCGCGCGACAATGCCTCGCCCGCGCAGCCAATCATCAGCGAGGCCGGGAACGGCCAGGGCTGGCTGGCCAGATAAGACACCTGCCCCACCGGTACGCCTGCCTCTTCCGCGACCTCGCGGCGCACGGCGGCTTCAAGCGTCTCGCCCGGTTCCACAAAGCCCGCAAGCAGCGAATACATGCCATTCGGCCAACCTGGCGACCGCCCCAGCAGCACCGAATCCCCATGAGTGATCAGCATGATCACCACCGGGTCGGTACGCGGGAAGTGATGGCCGCCACATTCCGGGCAGGTGCGCTGCCAGCCACCTTGCACCATCTCGCTTTCCGCGCCGCAGCGGGCACAGAACTGATGCGTTTCATGCCAGCTGAACAGCGCCCGCGCAGTCGCCGCCAGCTCTGCCTCGCGCGGATTCAGGGCAGTCATCATCCGGCGCAATTCGCAAAACACCTGCCCCTCGGGCAGATCGGGATGCTGCTGCTGACTGGGGTCGTGGAAGGCGCCAACCGTCTCCATGTCTGCGACGTCCGGCGCCCAGTCCGAGATATCACAGGCGAAATGCGGCGTGTCATCTTCGGCCGTACCCAGAAAGATCGGTGGGGTCGTAGCTTTTGATATCAGGGGATGATCCGGCTCCACATGCGGCAGGACCGGCACTGCCTCGGGCTGCATCAACACTTTGCCGCGCCAGAGCAGATGGTAGCGTGCGCTCACATGCCGCGCCAGATCCGCCAGCGCCGTGGGGTCCGTGCGCTGATGGGCGGAGCGGTTGAGGCCCGACCCGCCAAAGGTCACCTGTTCGGCATGTTTCATGATGTGTCTTCCCAATCGAGATCGGCGACAGGGCTGCCACTTCTGCCCGCTAAGAGCAACGGGTTTGTCACAACGACCCCGAAAAACCGGCCCTGCGCGGCCGCGACACGGGCTTGCCAACCCTGCGGATCGCGCCTATATCGACGCCTGAGAGGTTGGCGCGGGCGAGCGCCTCGCCAACCTGGTCAGGTCCGGAAGGAAGCAGCCACAACGAGCCCCGCTTGGGTCGATGTCCAACCTCTCACTTCTCCGCACAGCAGGAATGGGTTGAACTGGCTTGCCCCTTTTATGTTCGATGCAATGAACATCGGGCACAGATCACATATGGTGCAAATCGCCCGGCTGGCCTAAGACGGACCAAACCGGAGAGCAGTGCCAATGTCACATATCACCCTCGTTCGTCACGGTCAGGCCAATACAGCCGCCCGCGATGAAGTCAGCTATGACAAGCTCAGCCCCTTGGGCCATCAGCAAGCCAGTTGGCTGGGCGCGCATCTGCGCGATACGGGCAGCCACCACACCAGGGTCTATTGCGGCACGCTGATCCGCCATATCGAAACCGCCGCCAGCATGGGTTTTGCCGACCCTGTTCGGGATGCACGCTTGAACGAGATCGAGTACTTCACCCTTGCAAATCTGCTGGAAGATCAGAAAGGCGTGGAGGTCCCGAAAGATCGCGAAGGTTTCGTCGATCACCTGCCACTGACTTTCTCCGCCTGGGAAAACGACGAAATCGACAATCCGCCCGAAACCTTTACCGAATTCGACACGCGGGTGCGCAGCGTGCTGACCGAGATCAACCAGGGCAGCGGCCCCGCCATTGTGGTGACCTCCGGAGGTCTGATTTCGATGGCGATGCGGCAGGTGCTGGGGCTGGATACGCGATCGATGGCGCGGGTGGCTCTTGCCATCATGAACACCTCGCTGCATCGTCTGCACACGATCGGGTCGGATTTGAGCCCGGTTCTGTTCAACGCCATTCCGCATCTGGAAGCACCGGATCGGCAATTCGCGCAGACCCATCTCTGAGGAGGTCGCTGACATGCAACTCTACTACGCGCCGCGCACCATCTCGGTGGCTGTGGCCATCGCACTGGAAGAAGCCGGGCTGCCCTATGAGGCGATCAAGCTGGATTTCGCGGCGGGCGAGCAAACCGGGACCGCCTATCAGCAGATCAACCCCAAAGGCCGGGTACCGGCGCTGGCGGTCGAGGGTGGCATCCTGACCGAAACCGGCGCGCTGCTGGATTATGTCGCTGCGCTGGCGCCACAGGCGGGGCTAGTGCCCGGCGACCTGGTGCTGGCGGCCCGGATGCGCGAGGTGATGTATTACCTGGCTTCGACCATGCATGTGAATCACGCCCACCGGCTGCGCGGTCATCGCTGGGCTGATCAGGAAAGCAGTTGGGAGGACATGAAGGCTAAGGTCCCCGAGACCATGAACGACTGCTGCGCCTATATCGAGGCCAACGGGATGCGCGGGCCTTTCGTGCTGGGCGAACAGGTCAGTCTTGCCGATTGTTACCTCTACGTGGTGTGTAGCTGGCTAGAGGGGGACGGCGTTGATCCGTCCGCTTATCCCAAGATCACTGCCTTCCGCGATGCCATGGCTGCGCGCCCCTCGGTGCAGGCTGTAATCGCTGCCGGAATGCTCTGACCAATGACACATCTTTGGGTCCGCGCCGAACAGCGCGCAAATGAGGAACGTGTGGGGCTGACCCCCGATGGAGCGGCGGCACTGATCGCAACCGGGGTCGAGGTCACCATCGAGGTCAGCGACACGCGCGCGATCCCCATTGACGGCTACCGGCAGGCGGGCTGCGCCATCGCCGCGGCTCATAGCTGGCCACAGGCACCACGGGACGCGATCATCTTCGGGCTCAAGGAATTGCCCGAAGATGGCACATCTCTGCCCCATCGCCACATCATGTTTGGTCACGCCTTCAAGGGGCAAGGTTCGGGCCGCGCTCTGCTGCAACGCTTCAAGGCAGGTGGTGGCACGCTCTATGATCTGGAATATCTGGTGGATGAGGATGGCCGGCGTGTTGCCGCCTTTGGCTACTGGGCCGGATATGCCGGGGCGGCGGTCACGCTCAAGGCATGGGCCGCACAAAAGAACGGCGCGATTTGCGGTCCGGTCGGCACCTATCATAGCAAGGATGCGCTGAGCACAGCGTTATCCTCCGAGCTGGAGGCGAGCGGAAAGCCGCGCCCCTCGGCCATTGTGATCGGCGCGCTTGGCCGGGTCGGCAGCGGGGCTGCCGATCTGTGCGAGGCGATGGGGGTGCAGGTCACACGATGGGATATGGCAGAGACCGCCAGCGGCGGCCCGTTTCCCGAAATCCTCGAACATGATCTGTTCCTGAACTGCATCTTCGCCCGACCCGGCACGCCCGTCTTTGTCCCAAAAGCGGCGCTAGACACCCCGCGTCGCCTGACTGCAATCGGCGATATCGCCTGCGACCCCGACAGCGACTATAACCCGGTGCCGGTCTATGACCGCGCAACCAGTTGGGAGCAGCCAGTGCTGCGGGTCGCCGATGATCCGGCGCTGGACGTCATGGCGATCGACAACCTGCCCTCGATGCTGCCGGTTGAAAGTTCGCAGGATTACGCAGCACAACTGCTTCCCTCGCTGCTGACGCTTGGCGATATCAACAAGGGTGTTTGGGGGCGGGCGGAACAGACGTTCCGGCACCATCTGGACGCGCTCTAGCGCCCCCCGCCCTCACATCAGCCCGTCCTCACATCAGATCGTTTTCAACGTCTTCGGCAGAGATGCCCAGCGCATCCAACCCATTCTCCAAATGATCCGACAGGTGCGGTGTTCCGATCAGGTAGTCGGCGCAAGGAGTCGAGGCCTCGGCCTTGGCGGTCCGGATCGCTTCGCCCAGTTCCTCGACGTCGAAGCTGTCGCGCCCGATCCACATGATCGCGACCAGTTCGGCCTGCTCATCTTCGCCCATCCGGTCAATGAAGGCTCGCATTTCACCCTCTGCACGCCCCAACTCGCGCGCCATCATTGCTACCTGCGCCACCTTGCGCGCTGAAATCTCCAACATCTGCATCGCTCTCCTGTCCGCGTGATCTGATCGATTCCAATCAGGGACGCGCCGCGCGGTCTTTGATCTTACGCAAATAGGCGGAAATAGAGCCAGTCGGGCAGCAATTGTCCCAGCCGGAACAACCAGGCGAAGGGAACCGGAAAGGCGCGCTGGAAATGATCGGTGTTCATGTGATCGAACATGATCTGTGCGGCGCGCTCAGGCTCCATGATCGCAGGCATCGCAAAGTTGTTCTTTTCGGTCAGACGGGTGCGGATAAAGCCAGGATTGGCAAGTTGCACATCAATGCCGGTCTTGCGCAGGTCGGCATAGAGCCCCTCGGTCAGCACCATTGTCCCGGCCTTTGATGCAGCATAGCCCACTGCGCCCGGCAAGCCACGATAGCCCGATAGCGAGCCGGTCACCACGATATGGCCCGCATCCCGCGCCACCATCGGCGGCAGGGTCAAACCGAGCACGCGCATCAACCCGGTGAAGTTGATATCTGCCATAGCATTGGCCTGAAGATAGTCCCACTCCTGCGCCGCCATCGGCCAGTAGACACCGGCCAGAAACACCATGCCATCGATCTCGCCGACCTGTGCAGCGGCTTTGCGCAGGCTGTCATCGTCCGAGACATCCACTGGCACCACTTCGGTTGGACCGGGCAGGTCCGTGGCCAACGCCTCAAGCCGGTCGGTTGAGCGCGCCGACAGGATCAGATGCGCGCCGCTGCGGCTCATGATCTCGGCCAGCGCCGCGCCCAGCCCTTCGCTGGCACCCACCACCCAGTAGCGTTTTCCGGCCCACTCCCTCACGCGGCGTCGCGCTCCTCTATCTGGGCCTCAAGAGGGCGCATCGTGGCGACCAGTTCGGCCACCTGAATGCCAAATTTGCGGAATTGCGAGCGGTTCACGATGGTGCCGTTCGGGGCCAGATACATCCAGTCCACAACATCCAGCACATGCGACCCGGCGCTTTCCGGCAATTGGATGCGATAGCGCAATTGCACAGCCGAGCCGCTCTGCCGCCCCTCGCCCACACCGATCACGTCTGGTGCGGTAGCGCGAATCCGGCCTTCAGCGTCCAGTTCCAGAGACCATTCCCGGTCCTGCGTGTTGCCGCTGTCATAGCGAAAGTGTTCCCGCATAACGCCGCGATTGCCCTGCCAGCTGGCATCAAAATCACCAACAAAGCGCGAGGTCACCCGGCCCGTTGGCCCATAGATCACGCCTTCGCACTGAATGGGACCGTTGAGATGCGTGCGCAGATCGAAATCGGGGCCTCGTGCGACATAGTCACCGGGGTTTTGCGACAGGAAGGACATGAATCGTCGTTTCGCAAAGCCGAGCGCCAGCACAATCGCGCCGCCCAGCGCCATATAGAGGATCGCCTCCATCATCAGTTTCCTTTCAGATCGGTGGCCGCCAGCAAAGCCAGCGCAGCCAGTTTGAGGACGCAGGGCAGCCCGGCGTAGAAAATCGACAGCAGGCGCAACGCCTCGTCTGTGTTTTCCACGCCCGAGCGGTACCCGACGTATTCGAGCGCAGGCAGCAGCGCGACGGCTGCAATGGCCAGCGAGAATTTCGACACAAATGCCCACAGGCCAAACCCTTCGGCGGCGGTGGGCGAGATCTTTGCCATCCGGGTGGCAAAAAGCGCGGGCAACAGCGTCAGGTCCGCGCCAAGGGCCGCACCCGAGAAGACACAGATCATCGCAAAAGCGGTCACATCCCCGGCCCCTAAAGTGATGGCAAAGCAGAATGACAGGATCGACAGGCACATCCCCGCAATCAACGCGCGTTTCGCGCTCCAGACCTCTGCTGCCTTGCCCCAGATCGGAGCGGCGCAGGCGGCACAGAGGAAGAACAGCAACAGCAAAGGGCCTTCGGCACCCGGCGCGGCCAGACGGCTTTCGACGAAGAACAGAAACAGTGTCGAGGAGACCGCCACCGGGGCCGCGTTCAGGAAAGCGATCACCAGCAATCGCCGCGCGACGCGGTCGCGCAGCACCGGGGCAAAACCGGTGGATTTGCGCAGCGGGCCCGCAACCCATTCAGCGCGCATCGCCCACCCTGCAAGGCAGGCCAGCAGCGCGAAGCCCAGCGCAAACCCGGCAAAAGGCTGATCAGTCAAAGCCGCAAGCCCAACTGGCGCGATGGCGGCCACACAGACACCCAGCAGCGCCCCGGTCTCGCGCCAGCGCGCCAGGCGGATATGGCCCATCCCGTCCATATGGTCTGCCTTACTGACGCCCTGGGCGTAGAAACATATCGTCAGAAAGCTGAAGGCAGAAAACACGATCGTCAGCATCAGCGCGAACCACAAGAGTGGCGCCACTGGCGGTGTGATCGCAAAAAGACCGACCATTGCGCCCGCCAGCGAAGTGACCGCCACAGAAACCGCCGCCTGACGGTGATGGCGCAACCGTTCGGCCAGCCAGCCCAGCGCGGGGTCCTGCACCACGTCCAGCAGGCGTAGCCCGAACAGGACCGCGCCCAGCGCGGTCAGGCTCACGCCATAGCTGTCGACAAAGAACTTCGGTGCATGGATATAGAGCGGCAACCCCGCCGCCGACAGCAGCGCGGCGAAGAGCGCGTAGGCCCCGAGCCGCTCTGACACCTGGATATCCGTGCGCGCCATGCTCATCCCCGGCTCACATTCGGCTGAATTGGCTCTGGCTCGCGCCGGAAGGTCGCGCGTTTGACCCACAGCTTGATCGCCTGCCAATGAATCAGAGCCATCACCCGCCGCGCGCCGAACGGGCGGCGCAGGGCCGACCAAAGGATCGCGCGGTTGGTCAGAGGTTGGCACTTGCCGGTCAGCGTCGCGATCAGCCCGCCATTTTCTCGCCCATAGTCGATCCAGACGCCAATCCGCGCATCGCTGATGTCGAAGCGGAACGTGTAGCCGCCCTCGCGCGGCTGAAAGGGTGAGACATGCAGCAGCTTGGTCGCGGTCAGACGGTCGCTCGGTTCGATCGGCGTGAGGTCTGGCTTGTGGCAGATGTAGCTATGGCGGGTGCCGAAGGTATTGGTCACCTCGGCCACGACCACGGTCAGGTCATCCGCCTCATCATAGCACAGCCAGAAACTGACCGGGTTGAACACATAACCCATGATCCTCGGCTGGGTCAGCAGCGCGATACGTTGAGGTTGCGGCAATTGATATTGCTCGAACACCCGGCGCAGCCATCTGGCACCCTCGCCCTGCTTGGGCGTGCCACCATGATCACGCGTACGAAAACCCATCAGGCTGGGGCGCTTGCGCGAGAACAGCAACGGCTCGGGCTGGTCGTTCTCGGGGTCGAGCAGGACATAGTCCAGAGAATAGCGGAACCCGTTTTGCACCGCGCCCTTTCGCCCATGAAAGGTATGGGCCGGGATATGTTGCACCGCCCTGATCATTCCGCCGCCATTGGTGTCATCGCAACACGGTTGATGCCTTCCACAACGCTGGCCGCACTGGCCAACCCGTCCTCGTGGAACCCATTGCGCATCCAGGCGCCGCAGAACCAGGTGGCCGCCGTCCCGTTGAAACCGGCAATCTTTTCCTGCGCTGCCAGAGCGCCAGCATCAAAGACCGGGTGGCGGAAGGTCGCCGCCTCGTAGATCAGCTCTTCGCGGATGCGGCGGCGCGAATTCAACGTCACAAAGAGAGGGTCCTCCTTGGGGATCGGCTGCAGCGAGTTCATCCAATAGGTCAGGTCGATCCGGTCTGATTGCGGCTGCGCATCCTCGGTATGGTTCCAACTGGCCCAGCATTTCTGCCGACGCGGCATCAGCGCAGTATCGGCATGCAGCACCGCATGGTTGGGCTGATAGCGGATCGCAGACAGGGCCGCCTGCTCACTTGGCGTCGCATCCGTAAGCAGCGCCAGCGTATCATCGGAATGGGTGGCAAACACCACCTCGTCATAAAGCTCCCACTCGGCCCCGCTCGTCTTGACCAGCGGCCCAAGCGAGGTGCGGCGTACCCCGTCAATGGGCGCGCCCAGACGCAACGACACGCCCTTGCGCTGCATGGCAAGTTGCAGGCGACGAACATATTCGACCGAGCCACCGCGCACCGTGTACCACTGATGCTGCCCGTCATAGTTCAACAACGCGTGGTTTTCGAAGAACCGGATCATCGCCCAGGCCGGGAAATCCAGAATCTTGTCTTTTGGCGTTGACCAGATCGCGCCCGAAAAAGGCTCCAGATAGTATTTGCGGAACCAAGACCCGGTGCCCAGGCGTTGCAACAGTTCCCCAACGGTAATGTCGCGGTCATGCGCATAGCGCGCGGCATTGGCGTTGAAATGGAACAGATCACGCACCATCCGCAGAAAGCTGGGCCGCGCCATGTTACGCCGCTGGGCAAACATCGCATCCGCCCCATGCAGCGCATATTCCACCGCGCCACCCCGCGCCGAGACGCCAAAGCTCATATTGCTCTCGGCAACCGGCACATCCAGCTTGTCAAAAAGACCAATCAGCCGTGGATAGGTCGCGCGATTGAATACGATAAAGCCGGTATCGACCGGCTGATCTCCGTTTTTTCCCGCAATGACAGTGCGGGCATGACCGCCTAATCGTCCCTCGGCCTCATACAGCGTGACGTTATGGGTATCGGCCAAGAGGTTGGCCGCGCCCATCCCCGAGATACCGCCGCCGATGACGGCAATCTTTCGGGGCGCGCCCGCAGAGTGTTCAAATGGCATATTTCGTGTTTCTCCGACACTATTCCGTTCCTTAACTGCATTACGATTGATCAACGGCTTCGGATGAAAAGAAAATCTTTTTTATCCCCGCATGTGATCCGGCTTGGGGTCACGCGCGTAACCTGTTTATGTTCGCCGAAGTGGAACCCGTTGAAACCTGTGGCGCGGCTGAGGCCGCCCAGCAGGTCATGCGGAAAAGGAAAACGACTGTCCGCAAGGGAAATGCAGCGGTGAACAGGGAAGACGATGGTTGCAAACCACAAGGGGAGTGGGTGGCCCATGTGCTGCGCATACGAAGCGCGCAGGACAAGACCGCCTTTGCCGAGCTGTTTCGGCACTTCGCCCCTCGGGTAAAAGCGTTCCTCATCAAGTCCGGCTCGACCCCGAGCCAGGCCGAGGAATGCACCCAGGAGGTGATGGCCACCCTGTGGCACAAGGCGCATCTGTTCGATCCGTCCCGCGCGTCGGTGGCCACTTGGGTCTACACGATTGCGCGGAACCGCCGGATCGATCTGCTGCGCAAGGAACGCAGGCCCGAGCCTGAGGAACTTACCTGGGGCCCCGAGGCCGAGCCGGACCAGGCCGATATCGTCTCCCTGCAACAGGAAACCGCGCATCTGCGCGAGGCTCTGAAAGCCTTGCCGGAGGCGCAGCGGGAGTTGATCGAAAAGGCCTATTTCGGCGATCTTAGCCATCGCGAAATAGCCGCCCAGACCGGGTTGCCGCTAGGCACGATCAAGTCTCGGATTAGATTGGCGCTGGACCGACTGCGCCATGCGATGAAGTGAACGAAGATGAGCAACGAGATCAAACATCATCTGACCGACGAACTGCTGATGGCTTATTCCGCGGGCACATTGCCCGAAGCTTTCAACCTCATGGTCGCCACTCACCTGTCGCTCTGCGACACCTGCCGCGCGCAAGCCGAAAGCTATGACGCGCTAGGGGGTTGCATGCTGCAGGACGCGCCAGACATGGTTGATCTGGCCGATGACGCGCTTGACGCGACATTGGCCCTAATTGCTGGTGGCGCAGCGCCTGACCTGCCTGCGTCGCCATCCTGTGACGTGCTTCCTGCCCCGCTGCGCGATTATGTCGGCGGCGGCGTTTCGGACATCAAATGGAAACCCGTGGGGATGGGTGTGAAACAGGCGATCCTGCCGACCTCCGCCGGAGCCTCTGCCCGTTTGCTGTTCATCCCCGCCGGAGCGGCCATGCCCGATCACGGGCATAAGGGCATGGAACTGACCATGGTCTTGCAGGGTGCGTTTTCGGACGAGATCGACCGGTTTGCCCGTGGCGATATTGAGATCGCGGATGAGGACCTTGAGCATATGCCTGTCGCCGATATCTCAGCCGACTGCATCTGCCTCGCGGTAACTGACGCGCCATTGAAATTCAACAGCCTGATTCCAAAGCTGGTGCAGCCGTTCCTGCGGATATGAAGCGATCATGAAAAGTTGAATACATGCCCGAAAACCGGCGGCAAAGCTCGTCGGTTTTTGTTTACTCTATGCGCATGCAGTATGAGCTTCCCGATGACGACACACTTTACGCCGCCCTCCTGACCCGCGACCCGAGCTGGGATGGCCGGGCCTATGTTGGCGTCAGTTCGACCGGTATCTTCTGCCGCCTGACCTGCCCCGCGCGTAAACCGAAACGGGCCCATTGTCATTTCTTTACCTCGGTTGCAGACTGTCTCTCCGACGGATACCGCCCCTGCAAACGCTGCCACCCGATGAACCCCTCGGCAGAGACGGAGCCGCTGATTAAGCCGCTTCTCGCCGCATTGGAGGCCAATCCGGCGCGACGCTGGCGCGAGGAGGACCTGGTGGCGATGGGACATGATCCCTCCACCGTCCGCCGAGCTTTCAAGCGTCAGTTCGGTCAGACCTTCCTTGATCTGGCCAGACAAATGCGGCTGCAGGCCGGGCTGACAACGCTTGCCGAAGGCGGTCGCGTGATTGACGCACAAATCGACGCGGGGTTCTCCTCGCCCGCCGCCTTTCGCACCGCGGTTGCAAACCATCTCGGCCTGCCGCCCGGCGCGTTTCGCCGCGATGCGTTGCTGCGCGCCGACTGGATCGATACGCCTTTGGGCGCGATGATCGCTGTCAGCGACAAAAGCCACCTGCATCTGCTCGAATTTACCGACCGCAAGGCGCTGCCAACCGAGTTGAAGCGTCTGTACAAAAGCTGCAAAGGATCGCTGGGGCTGGGTAGGTTTGGCCCGATAGACCAGGCGCAGGCACAACTGAGCAACTATTTCGAAGGCCGCACCGCGCGATTCGATCTGCCACTGGCGCTACATGGTTCACCTTTCACCCAAAAGGTCTGGAAGGTTTTGCAGGAACTTCCCGCAGGAACCACCCATTCCTATTCCGAGATTGCCCGCCGCCTGGGGCGGCCCTATGCGGTTCGCGCCGTCGCGCGCGCGAACGGGGCCAACCAGATCGCTATCGTAATCCCCTGTCACCGGGTGCTTGGCGCGGATGGTTCGCTGACCGGCTATGGCGGCGGGCTGTGGCGGAAACAGAAGCTTATCGAGATCGAACGGCATTATGCGCCACAGCAAAAGGAACACGTATGACACAAGCAGACAAAGCTCGCGCCTTCGCCGCGCTGCACCAGCCCGGAACACCGCTGATCCTCTACAACGCCTGGGATGCGGGCAGCGCCAAGGCCGTGGCCAAAGCAGGTGCTGATGCAATCGCGACGGGCAGTTGGTCGCTGGCGGAGGCGCAAGGCTATAGAGATGGCGAGGACATTCCGCTCGCCTTCGCCCTTCAGATTGCCGGTCGGATCGCTACGTCGGTCGACCTGCCCGTCAGTTTCGATTTTGAAGCCGGATATGCCGACGATCCTGAGATCCTGTCCCAGAATGCCGGACAGGTGATCGAGAGCGGCGTAGTTGGCGTGAATTTCGAAGACCGGATCATTGGTGGCGACGCGCTGAGATCGGTCGAGGCGCAGGTAGCGCGGATTGCCACCCTCCGGCGCGTGGCAGATCATGCGGATCTCCCATTCTTCATCAACGCGCGCAGCGACGTGTTCTTCCAAGATAGCACTTCTGGCGATCATTCCGCGCTGATGGAAGAGGCCCTGACACGGGCGCGGGCCTATGCAGCGGCCGGTGCAAGCGGGCTGTTCCTGCCCGGTCTTGTCACGCCCGAGCTGATCGGGGAAATCTGCACCGCATCCCCACTGCCCGTCAACATCATGCAAACAGGCCAAGCCCCGGACCACGCCACGCTGGCAAAGCTCGGCGTCGCCCGGATCAGCCATGGCCCGGCGCCCTATCTCAAGGCGATGGCACATGTCACTGAAGCGGCGAAGAAGGCTCTCGACCTTTAGCCGCGCTTCACCGCCTCTATATTGTGGCCGTCCGGATCGATGACATAGCCTGCATAATAGTCGGGCCCGTAGAGCTTACGTGGGCCCGGCGCACCGTTGCATGTCCCGCCATTGGCGAGGGCTGCGCGGTGGAAATCGTGGACCTGATCCTTTGACCGGGCAGAAAATGCCAGATGCAATGGAACGAACTCTGCTTCGGTTTCGGCGAGGCCAAAGACCCAATTCGTATCACCAAATCCGATGACCGGCCCTTCCTGTAGCAGGAAACGATACCCAAATGCGTCCAACACTGGCTCATAGAAGGCGCGGGCACGCGCCAGGTGTCGGACCGGAATATTCACATGGTCGATCATCCCCGGCAAAGCCCTCTAAGCGTCAGGCTGGCTCAAAGGGACGACATTAGACGTCTCCTCAGCGGCGATTTCTTCGAAATCGAAATTGTCCAGCCGCTGCGCCCTACGACCCGCTTTTTCGGCGCTGATCTTGATTTCCGAGATATCCTTGGCCGCCTGCCCGAAATGCCGGTCCAGATTGCCAACCCGGTCGCCCAGCCGCTCCACATCCTTGTGCAGCAGACCCAGTTCCTTGCGGATCGCACCTGCCTGTTCGCGCATCCGGGCGTCCTTGAGGATCGCGCGCATCGTGTTCAGCGTCGCCATGCAGGTGGTGGGTGAGACGATCCAGACCCGTTTGTCGAATCCTTCGCGCACCACATCCGGGAAATTGGCGTGCAACTCGGCATAAACCGCCTCCGATGGTAGGAACATCAGCGCCCCATCGGCGGTTTCCCCGTCGATGATGTATTTCTCGGAAATCGCCTTGATATGGGCCCGCAGCGCCGTCTTCATCATCCGTGCCGCTTCCTGCAATTGCGCCTGGGTTTCCGCCGCGCGCAGCGCCTCATAGGCTTCCAACGGGAATTTGCTGTCGATCACGATCGGTCCCGGGGGGTTCGGCAGGCGGATCAGGCAATCGGCGCGCTTGCCGTTCGATAGCGTGTGTTGCAGCGCATAGCTGTCCGCAGGCAGCGCCTTGCACACGATATCATTGAGCTGGATTTCCCCGAACGCCCCGCGCGTCTGCTTGTTCGACAAGATGTCCTGCAGGCTCAGCACATCGCCCGAAAGCTTGGTGATATTATCCTGCGCCTTGTCGATTGTGGCCAGCCGCTCCTGCAATTGCGTGAGCGAGGTCGCGGTCTGTTTCGACGAGCCGTGCAGGGTTTCCTTCATCCGCTCCTGCATCTCGGTCAGGGCCCGCTGCGCGCGCATGGCGTTATCGGCCAGCCGGTCATTCATGTGTTGCTGCACATCCGACAGCCGCGCCTCGACCGTCTGGATGACCTGCACCTGCGCATTGGCCTGCGCATCCGAGACATGGCTGAGCCCACCACGTAGCTGCTCCTGACCCTGACCCAATTGCTGCACGTGCTGACTCAGCACTGCCATCTGCTGCGACAAGGGAACCGCCATCCGGGCCGAGCGGTTGGCGGCGCGCAGCGCCAAAAACAGCAGCACGATCATGAGCAGGGCCAGCGCTGCCCCTCCTCCCGCGGCCAGCACAGCCGGGTCGTCCAGAGAATATTGAATGCCGTTGATCTCGATCATGTGCGTCCGAACAGCCGTTCGATATCGGCCAGTTTGAGTTCGACATAGGTCGGGCGGCCATGATTGCACTGGCCGGAATGGGGGGTCGCCTCCATCTCGCGCAGGAGCGCGTTCATTTCTTCGCCGCGCATCCGGCGACCTGAGCGGATCGAACCATGGCAGGCCACCCGGCTCAGGATCGCCTCGATCCTGGCCTGCACCATCTGGCTTTCGCCCTGATCGGCCAACTCGTCGAGAATGTCGCGCAGCATCGCCCCGGCATTGACTTCGCCCAGTATGGCAGGGGCTTCGCGCACCGCCACCGCCGAGCCACCAAAGGGCTCGATCGTTAGTCCCATCGCCGCCAGATCTTCGCGAACCTCCAGCAAGCGGGCGCAGTCTGCCGCGCTGAGTTCGACGATTTCAGGGATCAGCAGGGCCTGCGCGGCCACGCCGGTCTCGGCCATCTGGTGTTTGAGTTTCTCATAAACCAGCCGCTCATGCGCGGCGTGCTGGTCGACGATGACGATGCCGTCCTGGGTCTGGGCGATGATGTAGTTCTCATGCACCTGCCCGCGCGCCGCGCCCAGGGGCAGATACTCTTCCACCGGTTCAGCTTGTTCCGGCATTGGAGAGGCGACAGCGGTAGGCTCGGTAATCTGCCCGCTAAAGGCTGACGACAGATCGGCAAAGCCCGGAGCCTGCGCGTCATACGCCGCACTGCGCGCGGCAGAAGAGGGACGGTCCATCTGATAGATCCGCGCCTGCCCCGCTGCCTCTGGTCGCATTGCCCCTAATGTGGCCCCAGCCACGGTAGTAGAGGCGCGATGACCAGCCTCCGCCAATGCTGTCCGCAAGGCCGAGACGATCAACCCGCGCGCAATGCCCGGATCACGAAAGCGCACCTCGGATTTGGCGGGATGCACGTTCACGTCCACCAGCGTCGGATCACAATCAATGAACAACGCCGCCGCCGGATGCCGGTCGCGGCTGAGGAAATCGAAATAGGCCGCGCGCAGCGCCCCGGTCAGCATCTTGTCCCGCACCGGGCGGCCATTGACGAAAAGATACTGCGCCACCGCTGCGCCACGCGAATAGGTCGGCAGGGCGGCATAGCCGAACAGCCGTATCCCGTCGCGACTGGCATCAATCTTGAGCGCATTCTCGGCAAATTCGCGGCCCAGAATGCGGGCCAGCCGCGCATGCAGCGCATCAAACAGATCGCCATTCTCGCGATCCGCCCGGAAGGTAACCCGCCCCTCGCCCCCGCCCGAGACATCGCGCAGGGTGAAACCCAGGCCGGGTTCGGCCATGGCCAGTCGTTTGACCGTGTCGCTAATCGCCTGCGTCTCGGCCCGGTCGGAACGCATGAATTTCAGCCGCGCGGGCGTGGCAAAAAACAGATCGCGCAATTCGGCCACGGTACCGTTGCGCAACGCGGCAGGTTTGATCGCCTCAGTCCGGCCGCCCGAAACAGCGATCACCGCTGCCTCATGCCCGGCTGCGCGGCTGGTCAGCGACAGGCGACCCACGGCGCCGAGCGATGGCAGGGCCTCGCCCCGGAACCCGAATGTATGGATCTTCAGCAGATCGCTGCCATCGATCTTGGAGGTGGCGTGCCGCGACAGCGCCAGCGGCAGATCCTCGGGCGTGATGCCACACCCATCGTCAGTCACCCGGATCAGGGTCTTACCGCCATCGGCAATGTCGACCGCGATCCGATGCGCCCCGGCATCAATGGCATTCTCGACCAGTTCCTTGACTGCAGAGGCTGGGCGTTCGACCACCTCACCGGCGGCAATGCGATTGATCGCGCCCTCATCCAACTGCCGGATAACGGGCCGCTCTTCGCTGATATTGGGGTTCGGATGAGCCATACCGCTAAACCTAGCATAGGCCCACACGATTCTGCCATAGGCTTGGCCAAAACGAAGATCGCCCGGTTCCGTGTTCTGGGTCAGCCAGATCGGGGGGTGATCAGGCGACACCGGAGCGAACACGGCAACCGGGCTCATCGTGAGTGGTGGAAAGAAGCGCAGCTGCGCTCCTGCCCTGTTCATGAATGTAGGGCGGCATGTCGGACCGGGAAACCCTCATTTGGGTCTAGCGGCGGTTTTTGGCCGGAATAATGTGGGATTCTTGCCGAGAGTGCACGCTAGGCACTCGGGCGCGACACATATCCCGTGCCAAAAGGCGCGAGAGCGGAAGTCGGTGCCACATGGCCGGGCCCGATCATCCGCACGGGTTGAGCGCCATCTCGCTGTTTGGCATGACGCGCGTCTACTTTCTGGCACGCATCGTGATTTTGCCGAGGCAGAACGATCCTATCCTTCCAGCCCAACCGGTTTTCCGACAACCGTGAAATGCAAACCCTCTGGGTCCAGCAATTCGCCCGCCACGCGGTTCACATCCTCCAGCGTCACCGCGTTGACCTTCTCGTTGCGGGTGGCGATGTAGTCGATTGGCAGATCATCCATCTGCATCCCCGCCAGAATCGAGGCGATCCGCGAATTGCCATCGAACCGCAGCGGATAGGCCCCGGTCAGATAGGTCTTGGCATCGTCCAGCTCTTTCTGAGTGACACCATTCTCGGCGATATCGGCCCACTGGTCGCGCACCACGGTGATGGCCTCGGCGATCCGGTCATTGCCCGAAGCGACCGAGCCCATATAGACCGAGGCCAGATCCTTGGGCACCAGATAGGAATAGACACCATAGGTCAGCCCGCGCTCCTCGCGCACCTCGCGCATCAGGCGGCTTTCGAGCGAGCCTCCTCCCATGATCTGGTTCAGGATATAGGCGGCAAAGAATTCCGGATCATGCCGGTCGATGCCTCTCTGACCAAACAGCGCCACCGATTGCGGCGTGTCGAATTCGACCACGCTGACGCCGCCGTCGATGGTCACATCCGCCTTGCCGGGGATCGGCGCGCCGGTTTCGGGGAAGTCGGCCAGCAGCTGATCCAGCAAGATACCCAGTTCCTCGGCGGTGATATCGCCCACCGCGCCGACAAAGAGCCGATCGCGGGCAAAGACGCCCTCATAGGCGGCGATGATATCGTCGCGGGTCAGGGCACTCACGCTTTCGATCGTGCCTTTGCCGTTGGCGCCGTAGGGGTGATCGCCATAGGCCATCTGCGAAAAGGCAAGACCGGCGATGTCATTGGGGTTCTTGGCGTCCGAGCGCAGCCCCGACAGCACCTGCGCGCGCACCCGTTCCACCGCATCGATGTCAAAGCGCGGCTGATGCAGGGTCTTGCGCAGCAGATCGGCCACCTCATCACGGTTTTCCGACAGGAACTGCGCCGAGATCGATACGGTATCGTCGCTGGCATCATAGTCAAATGAGGCCGCCAGCGCCTCCAACTCGCGCGCATAGGCGCGCGCATCCAGATCACCGGCCCCTTCTTCGATCAGCCCAGTCATCAGATAGACCGCGCCGCGCTTGTCGGGTGCATCCAGAGAAGTCCCGCCTCGGAACCGCAATTCCAGCGCCGTAAAAGGGATCGAGTGATCCTCGACCAGCCACGCCTTGATACCCTTGGGCGACGTCACTTCCTTGATCTCGACCTCCGCCCAGGCGGGCAGCGCCAGCAACAGAACCAGACAGGTTGTCAGAAACGCTCTCATTGGGTGACCTCCTCATCGCGCATCAGCCAGCCAGTGACTGAGGCTTCGGGGCGGAACAGGTCTCGGGCCGCCGCTATGATCTCTTCTCCGGTCACCGCCTGCAAAAGGTCCGGCCATTCCTGCACATCCTCAACGGTCAGGCCGCTGGCCAGGGCCCGGCCATAGCGGTTGCCGATCCCGTCCACATTGTCGCGCGCATAGACTTGGGCGGCGCGCAGTTGCATCTTGATCCGCTCCAGATCGTCCTCGTTGACGCCAGCGGCGATGAAATCAGCCACGGCCTGATCCATTGCATCTTCTGCCTCTTGCAGCGAAACACCCTCGGTCGGGACCACAAACAGGCTGAACGTGGTGTTATCCAGCGAGACCCCGCCATAAGACGCGCCCGCATAGACAGCCTTTTTTTGATCGAATTGCAGCGTTTCGTTCAAATAAGACGTGGTGCCACCGCCGAGCAGTTCGGAAAGCAGATATAGCGCGGCGGCGGTTTTCTGATCGCCCGGGTTGCGTTCAGGCGCAAGGTAGCTGCGCTGCACATAAGGCTGCGCCACGCGCGGGTCCTTGTAGGTCAATCGCCGCGCAGCGTTCTGTGGCGGCTCTTGCGAGCGCAGGCGCTCGGGCAGGTCAGGATTGGCCGGGATGACACCATAGTGTTTCCCGGCTAGCACGCGCACCTCTTCAGGGTCGACATCGCCGGTCACCACCAGGATCGCGTTATTGGGCGCGTAATAGGTCTGGTAGAAGGACAGTGCATCGTCCATATCCAGCTCTTCCATCTCATGCCGCCAGCCGATGATCGGCACGCCATAGCGATGGTTGAGATATTGCGCTGCCCGCATTTGCTCGCCAAAAAGCGCGCGGGGGTTGTTCTCGGTGCGCTGGTTGCGCTCTTCGAGGATTACATCGCGCTCGGTCTCGATGTCGCGCTCGGTCAGGCGGATGTTGCGCATCCGGTCCGCCTCCATCTGCATCATCAGATCCAGACGGTCCGCCGCCACACGCTGGAAATAGGCGGTGTAATCAAACGACGTGAAAGCGTTGTCCCGCCCGCCATTGGCCGCCACGGTTGCCGACAGCTCACCCGAGGCGAGCGTATCGGTCGCCTTGAACAGCAGATGTTCCAGAAAATGCGCGACGCCGGACGAGCCCACCGGTTCATCCGCCGATCCTGCGCGATACCAGACCATATGCTGCACGACCGGGGCGCGGTGATCTTCGACCACCACCACCTCCATCCCGTTATCCAAGGTAAAGGTGGTCACGGCTTCGTCTTCGGCGCTTGCCCAGACCGGCAGCATCAGCGCCAGCGCAGCCCCGCCAACAAGGGAACGTATCATCGGGTGTCCTCCATCCGGCACAGACCCACGGGCGGCATCCGCCCGGACCACGCCATGTGTTCCAGCTTGCGCACAACCTACGGTGCAAAAGCGGCCGTTCAAGCCGAGATGGCAGAAAATTGAGGTTTCTTAACGAACCTCAGGCGGTGAAGACGGGGTTTCGCGTCCGGCACGGCGAAACGCTTCTTCGGTGGCATAGGGGTTAATCGCCTGATTGTTATAGACTTCTCCGTAGCGGTCAACCTTGAAGAGCCGGATATTGGCGAGACGCCCCTTGCGGCGGCGGAAATCGGCATCCTCCTGCGCCAGAACCTCGCGGGTGTTGGCAGGCACACCGTAGCGGCCGGCGGTCCGCACCAGAGCGGCATCCGAGGATGGCACAGCACCCGGCTGGAGCGCAGAGGCGCGACCGCCCAGCGCCTCGACCGCATCGGCCACCGGTGTCGGGTCGGTCAGGTTCGTGCCACCCGGCGTGGGGGCGGGCAGAACCGCATAATCCTGTGGTGCGGTCAGCGGCTTGACCGGCAGAACGGCAAATTCATCCGGGCCCGGTCCGGGCGCGCGAATGACACGTAAACCCTTGTCAGAGCACGCCGCCAAAGCAAAAACGCTCGCAATCATGATCGCGCCCAGCGGACCCCGCATGGTCACCTCCTGCCTGTTTGGCCGGTGTTGTAGCCCATTTGCCGCACCGCGTCACGAGGCCTTTTTCTGTGATTTCTTACTGCCATCAAACAGGATTAGCCCAAAGGCCCCTACAAAAATGAACACATCCGCGATGTTGAAGACGAAGGGATTGTTGATCCCGCAACAGGACATGTTGAGGAAATCCAGCACATAGCCATAAAGAACCCGGTCCACCACATTGCCCAGCGCCCCGCCGATCAGCAGACCGGCGCTCACCTGAGTGATCCAGTTGCCCGGCGCGCGGCGCAGCCAGAACAGCACACCTGCGCAGATGACAAAGGACAACCCGATCAGCACCCAGCGCGAGCCATCGCTGTCGCCCTGAAACAGGCCGAAATTGATGCCCCGGTTTTCACCATAGCGGAAATTCAGGAACGGCGGCAGCACGTCGATGCCGCCCAGCCGGTCCACCTCCATCACATGCACCACCCAGTATTTGCTGAACTGGTCAAGCAGGAAGGCCGCAAGCGTGGCCCATATGACGCGCGCACCCGACATTAGTGACGGAAATGCCGCATGCCGGTGAGGACCATGGCCAGACCGGCCTCGTCAGCGGCCTTGATCACCTCGTCATCGCGCATCGACCCGCCGGGCTGGATCACGCAGGTGGCACCATTGGCGGCAGCCTCCAGCAGGCCATCAGCAAAGGGAAAAAACGCGTCCGACGCCACGGCGGAGCCCTTGGCGAGGCTTTCGGGTAGCTCCAGAACATCGGCCATGCGCTGCGCCTTGACGCCCGCGATGGTAGCGCTGTCCAGCCGGCTCATCTGACCGGCGCCGACGCCCACGGTCTGGCCAGCCTTCACATAGACGATGGCGTTGGATTTGACATGTTTCGCGACCTTCCAGGCAAAGAGCAGATCAGCCATCTGTTCGTCTGTCGGCGCTTTCTTGGTCACCACCTTCAAATCACCCATATCGCGGTGGCCGACATCCTTGTCCTGCACCAGCATCCCGCCCGAAACCTGACGGGTGGTGAAGGCGCTGTCCTGCGGATTGGGCAGACTATCGGTCAATAGCAGGCGCAGGTTTTTCTTGGCCGCAAAGACCTCAACCGCCTCCACCGAGGCCCCCGGCGCGATTACCACCTCGGTGAAAATCTGCACGATTTCGCGCGCGGTGTCGGCGTCTAGGGCCGTGTTCAGGGCGATGATGCCGCCAAAGGCCGAAGTGCGGTCGCAATCGAACGCTTTCTGATAGGCCTCTTTCAGCGACGCGCCGCGCGCCACGCCACAGGGGTTGGCATGTTTGATGATCGCCACGGCGGGGCCCTGTACCGGGTCGAACTCCGAGACCAGTTCGAAAGCCGCATCGGTATCGTTGATATTGTTGTAGCTCAACTCCTTGCCCTGCACCTGCCGGGCGGTAGCGACACCCGCACGCTGTGAACCATCAAGGTAGAACGCCGCCTCCTGATGCGGGTTCTCGCCGTAGCGAAGCGTCTGGGCCAGCCGACCCGACACCGCGCGGCGGCGTGGAGCCTGCAGGTTCAGCGCGTCCGCCATCCAGTTCGACACGGCAGCGTCATAGGCAGCGGTGCGGGCATAAGCGTTCTGCGCCAGCCCCTGCCGGAAGGCATAAGAGGTCTGACCGTCATTGGCCTCAAGCTCGGCCAGCAGCGCATCGTAATCCTCGACATCAACAACCACGTTCACAAAGGCATGGTTCTTGGCCGCCGCGCGGATCATCGCCGGGCCACCAATGTCGATATTTTCGATGCAGGTGTCATAATCGGCACCCTTGGCCACGGTTTCCTCGAACGGGTAGAGGTTCGCCACCAGCAGGTCGATCGCACCGATTCCGTGCTGTTCCATCGCGGCCACGTGCGTGTCGTTGTCGCGCAACGCCAGCAGGCCACCATGCACCATCGGGTGCAAGGTCTTGACGCGGCCATCCATCATCTCTGGAAAGCCCGTCACCTCGGCCACATCGCGAACCTCCAGCCCCGCCTCGCGCAGGGCCTTGGCCGAGCCACCGGTGCTGAGCAGTTCAACGCCGCACGCCGACAGCGCCTTTCCCAAATCGATCAGTCCGGTCTTGTCAGATACGGACAGAAGCGCGCGGCGCACGGCGTGAAGGTCGGTCATGTGGTCTTGGTCCTTTTGCGGATCAGTCGAATTGCGGCTCATCCCGGTTCAGGTCGCGAATGGCAATTGCCGTGTCCTGCGCCTTGCTCAGCGTCCACCGGATGCGCGTCGCATACCCCATTGCGCGCCCGGATAGAACAATCTGTTTTGTCGCGCGCGGCTGCAAACGGCCTTTTTCCAGGTAAACGCTTGGAGCCACAGTCAATTTATACTGGCCGTCATGCCGGAAAACCCAGATCTCACCGCTTTTCAGCGCCATCGACACCGCCGCGCCGCCCAGATCAACGGCGGCATCCACGTCCGGATGCAGGTGGAAGCGCAGATCAAACCCGATTCCCGCCAGTTGCGCCGCATCCATCGCCTTATCGAAACGCCGCTTGGCCGGGTCATCCATGGCCAGCAGCATATCCTCACCCGCCAAGCCACGCCCATCAAAGGACAGTTCCAACGTGCGGGCATGGGTCAGGCCGAACACCGCCTCGTAGCCGTCATGGCCGCCCTGAAATTGCAGTCCGTCGGGCAGATCCGACAATTCCACGGCAACGCCGCGCGGGGCAGAGATCAGCGCCTCATTGCCGGAGCCGCGCTCAGGCTCGGCCAGCCGCGCGCTGGAATAGCCGTCCAGACAGAGGGTCGAATGCGACGGCGTCGCCCGCCCCGCGCGCCGCCATTCGGGGCCAAAACTGTCGCCCGCACCGCAATTCACGATCAGCGGGCGGCGGCCCGAGGTCAGCTCGAATGCCAAGGTCGACGCATGCGCCTTGTAAGAGGCCCGCCCCGACGGTGGCGCACTCGCATCTACGATGACGCTGGTGCGCCCGCCTGCGAGGCGGGCAAAGCCCATCGCCAGCCGGTCGAACGGTGTCGGCTTGGTCTGGCTGGCCGCCAGCGCATGATCCAAGCGCCCGTCAATGCCGCTGCCGCCGCCGTGGAACCGGGCCAGGCTGCCATCGCTATGGCGCAGGGTCCGCAGGCTGGGCGCAATCCGCAGGATGGCCGCTGCATGATCGGCCCCAACGCCGCGTCCGGCCTCTTGCAGTGCCGCCGCCGCCCAGGTCAGCAGCGTGAACACCTCCAGCAATTCCTCGGGGTTGCGGGTGGGCAATCCGCCCTGCGCGTCGATCTGGCTGCGGCAATCCTGCCCAAGCGCCCGGATCGCCGGATCAGCAAGCTCCTCCAGACCCTCCAGCGCCAGCGAGGCATAGATCAGGCCGGTCAGCGCCTCGAACCGGGGCAGGCCGGGCGGGGCGGATTTCCAGCACCGGGCCAGAAACCAGGTCTGATGAGAAAGTGAACGGAAGAACGCGTCACTTTGGTCCGGTTCGACCCCGCGCAACAGGAACAACGCGTGGTTGATCCAGCGTATCACACGGCGCCCGGTCAGTTCCGGCGTCCAACCCGGCCCGCGCCCGCGCCCGTGATGCTCGATCCAGCCCCAGAGCCAGGTCTGGGCCTTGGCCCGCGCGCGTATATCCCCCACGGCCGCCAGATCGTCGAGCCAGGCAAAGCCGTGTCGTTCCTCGTCGAAGGAGGGGTTGGGCGAGGCGACCTCCCACAGCCCGCTGTCGCGCGATTCAACCAGATACCCGGCAAAGAGCAGATTGCCCGCCAGCAATTGCCGCCCCCGGGCAAATACGCCAATCGTGCGCGGTTCGGGTTGCGAGACAAAGCCCGTCACCGCCGCGCGGCGCTGGCTCAGGCGCGCGTAGAAACGGTTCTGGAACCGTGCCCAACGGCTCGCCATCGTATCGGAACTGGACATGTTCACTGCCTCTCACGCTCTTTGGCGTTTGTCGCAGAGCTTAGCGGTTCGGGCAATGCGAGTCACCGGTGATCTTGTCCTCAGCCCGCTTTGCGCAGGCAGGCGATATAGAACCCGTCCATACCACCACGCTCGGGCCAGTAATCGGGACGCAGGCGCAGCCCGCCCTCCTCTGTTATCCAGCCCTGATCAATGCCCGGCAGATCAAGCGCCGCGCGGTCCACGCTCAGATCAGGGAATTGGGCTAGTATCTCTTTGACCTGCACTTCGCACTCGTCCGGCAGCAGCGAGCAGGTGCAATAGACCAGCCGCCCTCCGGGTTTCAGCAAACCGTGGGCATGGGCCAGCATCCGCGCCTGCAAGGCTATCAATTCGCCGAATTCCGACCCATCCTTCGCAAACGGCAGATCGGGATGCCGTCGAATGGTGCCTGTAGCCGAGCAGGGCGCATCCAGCAGGATCGCATCATAACTGCCCTGATGTTCCAGCGCGTTCCCGACCATAAGCTCTGCGCTCAACCCAGTGCGGTCGAGATTTTCGCGTACCCGCCGCATCCGCGCCTCCGAGACATCCAGCGCCGTGACACTCGCACCCTGCGCCGCCAGTTGCAGCGTCTTGCCACCCGGAGCAGCACAAAGATCCAGCACCGCCTCGCCCGGCTGCGCGGCCAACATCTTTGCAGGCAGAGCAGCGGCGGCATCCTGCACCCACCAATCCCCCGCCTCATATCCGGGCAGAGCAGTCACCTGAACCGGGCCGTCGATCCGAACCGATCCGGTCGGCAATGCAACCCCGTCCGGCGCAGCGGCACCGGGTTTCAGTGTCAGGTCCAGCGGCGCGCCGGTGAAGTGCGCTCGCTCCATTCCCGCCACCGCTTCCGCGCCCCAGGCCTCGACCAGCGGAGCGCGCAACCATTTCGGCAGGCGCGGCACCCGCAACAACTCCCAGTGTTTCGGCGTATCGACCGCCACCTTGCGCAGCACCGCATTGACCAACCCTTTGAGCCGCCCGTGACGACGGGATCGCGCGGTGATCTCGACCATGGAATTGACCACCCCATGGGCAGCTTCGCCCCCGGCCAGTTCCACAACCCCCAGCCGCAGCGCGTTCAGCACCGGCAGCGGCGGTTTCTTCTGCAAGTGCTTGTATAGCATCCGGTCGGCCCGCTCCAACCCGCGCAGGGTATCCAGCGCCAGACGCTGCGCCCGCGCGCGGTCTTCGGCGGCCAGCCGGTCCAGTGCGCCTGCGGCCAGGCATTCCGACATCAGACGATGCTCGCCCAATATCTGATCCAGCAGATAGATCGCGCTCTGGCGCGCCCGTGTCGCGGTGTCGTTCATGCCCCTGATCCCGATCTGTGACGCCATGCCCGCATTGCCACGGGCAGACGCGGGCGTATATCAAGGCCCAGACCGGAAAGGAACCCAAGGCATGAGCGATACCGACAAAGACCTACCCCCCGCAGCCCAACGCGCCCTGGCCGAGGCCGAAGAGCGCCGCCGCCTTGCCGCCGCCGAGGATAAACCCAAGCCCAAGGAGTTGGGCGGCCGCGACGGGCCTGAACCCGTGCGCTATGGCGATTGGGAAAAGAAAGGGCTGGCGATCGACTTCTAGTCACATTCCAGGACGTGGTTTTTTTGACCAGTGTTGGCGTGCACCTCCGGAAACTTTCAAAGTTTCCGGTCCGGTTTCATTGAATAAAATCTGCCTCACCCCTTGCTAGTTTACGCTCAATGTTCATTCTTCCCCTGGCTTCCATGCCCGCTTAGATGGCCTTTTCCTGAACCACAAACAATTCTCTCATCCCAATTACCCTCCTCACCCCAACGAGCCTCACATGCGCCAACGTGCCATTCGCCTGCAAACCGTCTCAACCGGCCTTGTGGTCGCTATTGTGGGGTTTTTCAGCTCGTTTCCGATTGTGCTGCAGGGGCTGAATGCCATGGGCGCTTCCAAGGCCGTGGCCGCTTCGGGGTTGATGGCGGCGGCCATCGCAATGGGTCTGGCGGGGATCGTGCTGAGCTTGCGCACAAAGATACCGGTCAGCGTGGCGTGGTCCACACCTGGCGTTGCGCTGCTGGCAGTCTCGACAATGCCCGAAGCCGGTTTTGCCGAAGCGGTGGGCGCTTTTCTGTTGGCCGGGCTTCTCACCGTCATCGCCGGGTTCTGGCGGCCACTGAGCCGGTTGATCGCGGCCATACCCGCACCTCTGGCGCAGGCGATGCTGTCGGCGGTGCTGCTGTCGATCTGCTTGCAACCCTTCAGCGCCATGGGGAAAGCGCCGTGGGTCGCCCTGCCGGTTATCGTCACCTGGTTCATCGCCGGGCAGATCAACCGCCTGATCGCGGTGCCCTGCGCCGTGGTGGTGGCAGCGCTGGTCGTGGTGATCCAGCCCGGCTTCGACTTCACGCTATCAGGCGCGGTGATCCCCAAGCCGGTCTTTACTATACCAGCGTTTTCGATCCCGTCTCTGATCGGCATCGGCCTGCCGCTTTTCATCGTCACCATGGCAACACAGAACATTCCCGGCCTCGCGATCATCCGCAGTTTCGGCTATCAGCCCGCGCCCGCGCCTCTGATCTCCTCGGTAGGCGGGGCGAGCCTGCTTTCAGCCCCGTTTGGCGCGCCCGCAACCTGTCTGGCGGCCATCACCGCCGCCATGTGCGCCAATGAAGAGTCACACCCCGATCCCGACAAACGCTATCTCTCGGCGGTATTCGGAGGGCTCTTTTACTGCCTGTTCGGCCTGTTCGCGGGGATCATCACTGCCTTTGCGGGCCTTGCCCCGCCGTTGTTGCTGGGAACGCTTGCGGGTGTCGCGCTGCTGCCGGTCTTTGCCGCCTCGGCGCTTGCAGCGTTCGAGGACGCCTCTTACCGGCAGGCTGCGGCGATAACCTTTCTGGTCACCGCATCAGGCGTTACCATCATCGGTCTCAGCGCAGCCGTTTGGGGTCTGGTGCTGGGCGGGATCGTTCAGATGATCAACACCCGAATGGCGCGCAAAACCTAGTCGGACCTCAACCTGAAATCGGCGAAATCACCCTTGCCCCGATCCGATGTAAAACGGATCTTGCCGTCGCGCACACGAACTTCCTGACAATTGTAGCCCAACTCACTGCCGCCCCAGTAAAGATCGCGGCAGAAATAGCCGTTCTGCCAGTTCCAATTGCCCTCGACCGGCCAGCGCAATCCTTTGCCACTGATGGTCCCTTCGGGCGACACCTGTAGCTTGACCAAAGGCCGGGTCAGAGTCTTTCCGGCCACAATCTGCTTGAATTGCGCCTCGTTCTGAACCTTGGCGAAGTCCGCAAGGGCTGGCAGCGCAAGCGCGCAGGTCAATGTGAAGCAGACAAATCTTAAAAGCATGACAACACCGGGGGATGTGACAACGATATCCGGGTTACGCACTGGCCACCCAACCGGATCACTTTTCCTCCAGACGGATAGCTTGATAAAACGCATCAATCAGATGACGCTGCTTGCGGCTGATGGGCCGGTCCTCAGGCCAGGTCAGCCAATACCCCTCGCTGGTGATCAATTCGGGCAGATCAAGCTGGTGCAGCACGCCGCTCTGCAGCAGGTCGCGCGCCAGCGGGACCGAGCCCAGCACGATGCCCATGCCCTGCCCTGCCGCCGCCAGCGCGTGTTCCATAGAATCGACGCTGAGCCAGCCCCCTGTCAGGGCCTCCCCTGTCTCTGCCGACCAGTCCGACCAGCCCGGACGCGGGCCACGCAGCTCGATCAGCGGCGCGTCCCGGGACAGGCCCGGCGCGACCATCGGGGCCAGCACCTCGCGCGCGACCAGATGCGCTGCGCGCCCGGGCCAGACCCCATTGCCGAAGCGCAGTTGCAGCCAGGTCTTTTCTTCGTCGAACCCCGACCAGCGATCCAGCGAGTCGATCACCAGCCGCAATTTCGGATGGGCTGCATGGAACGCGGACAGTCGCGACACCACCAGCGTACCCAGATGCGAGTTGAGCCCCGCAACGCGCAGCTCGGTCGGGCTTTTGCCGAACAGGTTCTCGGTATTGCGCTCCAGCGCGCGCAGGCTGTCCTGTACCAGCGGCAGATAACTTTCACCTTCTACCGTCAGCGACACGCCGCGCGCCTCGCGGATGAAGAGTGACCGACCAAGCCAGGCCTCCAGATTGGCGATCCGCTGGCTCACCGCCGCCTGGGTCAGCCCAAACTCACGCGCGGCTGCCGAAAACCCACCCAATCGCCCGGCGGCCTCAAAGACCCGCAGCCAGTCCAGCGGTGGCAGTCCTATCTTGCGTTTAACCATTAGTTTTTCCAGGCCTCAGACCGAACAAGGATTAATTGTCTTAATGCCATGCCGCCGGTATTCCCTCAAGCACTCCCGCGATGCGATCAGGAGAGACCCGATATGCTGCGCACCGCCACTCACTCCGGCCCCATTGTCACCGTCAGCGATGACGATGGGGTCGCCACCCGCTTCCACGCCATCTGGCTGCGCGACAACGCGCTTGACCCCGAAACCCGCGCGCCGGGCAACGGGCAGCGGCTGATCACCATCGGTGACATACCCGCAGATACCACGATCAGCGCCGCGCGCATTGTGCAGGGCGATCTTGAGGTCACGTTCCAGCCCGAAGGCAAAACCGTGCTCTTTCCCGCTGACTGGCTGGCCGATCACGCCTATGACCGCGACCACCCGCGCGACTTAGGCCGCACCGCGCCTAGCATCACCACATGGGATCGCGCGCTGACGCCGCCCAGCGCCGACTGGAATGCGGTCCATGCCAATCCGCGCGCGAAACGCGGCTGGCTCGCGGCGGTGGCTCAATACGGCTTTGCCCGGCTGACCGGCGGTCCGGTTGAGCCCGAGTCGCTGCTGCGCGTCGTTGACCTGTTCGGTTATGTGCGTGAGACCAGTTATGGTCGCTATTTCGAGGTCCGGACTGAGGTCAACCCAAGCAATCTGGCCTATACCGGGCTGGGGCTTCAGGCCCATACCGACAATCCCTATCGGGACCCGGTGCCGGGGCTGCAGATCCTCTATTGTCTTGAGAATTCCGCCGAGGGTGGCGAATCCATCGTGGTGGACGGGTTTCGTGCGGCCCAGCGACTGCGCGCGGAGAACCCCGAGGGGTTCGCGCTGCTTGCGCATCACCCGGCCCGGTTCGAATATAGCGGCAGCGATGGCGTCTGCCTGCGCTCGCGCCGCCCGATGATCGAGCTGTCACCGGATGGCGAACTGGTCGCGATCCGCTTCAACAACCGCTCATCCTCCCCATTTGTGGACATCCCGTTTGAGCGGATGGAAGATTACTATGAGGCCTACCGGCAATTCGCCGACATCATCGACGACCCCGCCATGGGCGTCGCCTTCAAGCTGGAACCAGGCGAAAGCTTCATCGTCGACAACACCCGTGTATTGCACGCCCGCACCGGCTATTCCGGTGCCGGATCGCGCTGGCTGCAAGGCTGCTACGCAGATCGGGACGGGCTGTTGTCGACCTTGGCCGCGCTCGACAGGGTGCAGCCGGAGGCGGCGGAATGACCGGCAAACCTGACCTGACCCGCGATACAATTGTGGCCTTTCTGGCCGATATCTTCGACCGGCGCGGTGGTGAGGAATATCTGGGCGAACCCGTTACCATGGCCGAGCACATGCTGCAGGGCGCCACCATCGCCGAGCAAAACGGTCTGCCCGAGGACATCATCGTCGCCACTCTGCTGCACGATATCGGCCATTTCACCTCTGAATTCGGCACCTTCAGCATGGACGACACCGAAGATCGCTTTCATGAGGATGCGGGCGCCGAGGTTCTGGCCCCGTTCTTTCCCAGCGTTGTCACCGATTGCGTGCTCTACCACGTCGCCGCTAAGCGCTACCTCTGCGCCACCAGGCCGGAATACTTCGAACGGCTCTCCGAGGCGTCGATCCACTCGCTGAACCTTCAGGGCGGACCGATGAGCGCCGAGGAAGTGGCCGCGTTCGAACAGAACCCAAACCTCGAAAAGATCATTCAGGTGCGGTATCTGGACGAGGCGGGCAAGCGCGATGATATGGAAACGCCCGATTTCCACCATTTTGCCCCGATGGTGCAGCGCATCGTCGATCAGCATATGGCGGCGACATGAGCGCACCGGAGTATATCTTCGAAGCCAGCAGTAAGCCCTCGCTGCCCTGGCATGAGGTGCCGCTGATCCGCGCCACCGAGGGCAGCGTTAAGGGCTATGGCTGCCTTGTCGATGACCCCGGCGGGTTCGAGATCGAGATCACCCGCTGGCCGCAACAGGGCTGGCGGCCCATCGATGAGGGTACCGGCGACGAGGGCGGCTGGGTTGAGGGCACGTTCAGGGGCGACTGGAAGGGTGACGTGCTCTATGGCGAAAACGAAGCGGTGAACGGCCATTATGTGTTGGGCTGGTCCACCGACCCGCAACAGGCCAGCGCCGAAACCCGAACCGCGCCGCGCGATCAGGTGCTGCTGTGGCATATGAACTATCATCCCGATGGCGGGCAGTTGTTCTTTCCGCTTGAGCGCAAACCCTTCATCATCCCCGCCGCCCTACCCGGCGACAACCTGACGCCCGACAAGGTTGTGGCCTTCTGGTGCGACGGCACGCGCGGGCTCTATATCCATCCCGGCATCTGGCATGAGGGGATCTTTCCGGTCGAAGACAGCCAGCGTTTCCTTGACCGTCAGGGGGCCGTGCATGCCCGCGTCAGCGCCGATATCGGACAGGAATTCGGCGTCTACCTCGCCTGCCCCCTGCACGCAGACAGGATCAAGACGCTCTGACCCCACGCGCGAGATGAAGAAAGCGCAATACAGTCTTCACGTCAGATTGAGATAGCTGCAAAATCCAGTCTTATATAGGCTGTGACCAGGCTTTAGCGTCTTGCGCGCGCAATCGGAGGGAGATCAGAGCATGACCATGGACCGACGCGAAGTGATCAAACTGGGCACCGCCGCAACACTTGGCGCGATGCTTCCTTCAGTGGCGCTGGCCACGCCACAGAACGCCGCCTTCGAGGCCTCTTATGACGACGTTCTGAGACGCCTGCGGGAAGCGCTCGGCGCGCAGGGCTTGCAAGAGGTCGCACCGCTTTCGATCCTGTCCGGCAATCCGGCCTATAATGGCGGGCTGCGCCATGATTTCGACCAATCCGCCCTGCCGCAGGGGGGCTTCGTGATCCAACCCCTCGCCCGCGTCGAAGACATCGCGGAACGCCACCGCGCCGATGTCCTGCCGATCTTTCACGAAGTTGGCTGCCATCCGCCCAACAGCCTCGGCAAGGCCGACCAGACCCGTTTGATGATCCGCCTGCTGACCGAAGGGTTCGGGCTCGACCCGTCGCGGCTGGCGTTTGTCAGCGTGCCTGACTCCGAGGACATGCGCCCGGTGCTGGATGAAATGGGTCTGCCCTACGGCGAAAAGGTGATCCTGCGCGATGCCGAGGAAGCCTTCGACGCGCGCGATGGGTCGGGCTATTTCTTCCCCGATCCGAGCGGTGAGGATTTCTTTGTCACGATGGGGGTTTACTACCGCGTGGGCGATATCGATGAACCCGCCCCGACCAGCTATCCCGCCTCGGCCAACTGGACCGAAATCGGCGAGATCGTGATCGCGGGCGAAACCGCCCCGCTGGGGATTTCGCTGGGAGCCGAACGGCTTGCGCTGGCCGTGTCGGGCCAATTCCCGACATGGCATGAGCGCCTTGGTCAGCTTTTTGCACAGGTTGAGCAGGACGCAACAGGCGATAGCGAACCGGCGGGCCTCGCCGCGTTCCGATAGGCGCAGCAGATGGAGCGGCGCGTATTTCTGGCAACGCAAGCTCAACTGGGCGCGTTCTGCCTGTTTGGAGGGCCTGCCATGGCGGCATCGGATTTCAGTTTCGCGGTGCCCGCCGAAGAGGCGCCGCATGAGGCGACCTTCATGCAATGGCCCGCAAGCAGGCAGGTCCATCGCGATCGCGTATTTCTGGAGGTGCTGCAAGCCACCATTGCCGACATTGCCAATACGATTGCCCGGTTCGAGCCGGTCATCATGCTGGCAGATGCCTCTGAGCACGCCGGTGCGCGGGCGCGGCTGACGCAGGCAGTCACGCTCTGGGATATCCCGACCGAGGATCTGTGGTGCCGCGATTCCGGCCCGCTTTTTGCGACCACATCCACCGGCCAGCGCGTGGTCAGCCATATCCGGTTCAATGGCTGGGGGAACAGACAGATTCACAAGCGTGACGGTCGCATCGCCGCCGAAGCCGCGCGGCGTCTGGGCTTCGACCTGATCCCGAGCGGCATTATCGGAGAAGCGGGCGGGGTTGAACAGGACGGGCACGGCCTGCTGATGGCGCATGAAAGCCCCTGGGTAAATGACAACCGCAATCCGGGCTGGACCCGCGACCAGATCGAGGACCGCCTGCTGCGCGCCTATGGAGGCGAACGGATGATCTGGTCCGATGGGGTCTGGGACGAGGATATCACCGACTACCATATCGACAGTCTCGCCCGCTTCACCGGGCCGGGCCGCGTGCTGATCAACCTGCCGGATGATCCCGACCCCGGCGATCCGTTCCACATGGCTGCCCTCGACACGCATGACCGCCTCGTCGAGGAAGGGCTGGAGGTCGAAACCATCCCTGAACCCGAAATCCGCCGGGTCGAAAGTTTTGATTTCGTGGCCTCTTATGCCAACTACTATGTCTGCAACGGCGCGGTGATCGCCGCGCAGTTCGGCGATACGGAGGCCGACCAGATCGCGCAGGATGCCTTGCAACGACACTATCCCGGCCGTGAGATCATCCCTTTGAATGTCGATGCATTGGGCGAGATCGGCGGCGGCATCCATTGCGCCACACAGCAATTGCCAGCTGCCTGATCACACTGATGGCTCAGGCCTGAGAGGCAACCCAATTTGCCACCAGATCAGCCACTTCTGTGATGGCGACCGCTTCCGCCTGCGCGCCATACACATGCTGAAACCCGTGATCCACGCCCTCCAGCAGATGCAGGTTGATATCGGGCCGGACCTCATAAGGGGCAAGCACCTCGGGCAGATTGCACGGATCTTCCGTGCCCAGCACCATTATCGAGGGCAGGCTCAGCTGTGAAAGCGTCTCTGCCAGAGGGGTCTTGAGCAGACCCGGTGTCAGCCAGACGCCCCGGACATCCGGCAAGACCTGCGCGCATGCCCATAGGACAGCGGTATCTGCATCCGCTCGGCCATCTACAGCCCCAGCACATCCACCATGTCATACTGCCCCGGCTGTTTGCCTTGCCCCCAAAGCGCGGCCTTGAGCGCGCCACGGGCAAAGATCGCCCGGTCGGTGGCCACATGGCGCAGAGTGATGCGCTCGCCAGCAGCGGCAAACAGTACATCATGCTCGCCCACAATGTCGCCGCCCCGGATCGCGGTGAAGCCGATATCGCCCCGCTTGCGCGCGCCGGTGATGCCGTCGCGACCCCGGTCCGAGACATCCGCCAGCGCCACGCCGCGTCCCTCGGCGGCAGCCTCGCCCAGCATCAGCGCGGTGCCCGAGGGTGCGTCGACCTTGTGGTGGTGATGTGCCTCGATCACCTCGATGTCGAAATCCTCATCCAGGGCGGCGGCGACCTTCTTGGTCAGTTGCGTCAGCAGGTTGACGCCCAGGCTCATATTGCCCGCCCGCACGATCACCGCATGGCGCGCGGCAGGCTCCAGCGCGGCTATCTGTTCGTCACTCATGCCGGTGGTGCCGATCACATGCACCGCACGGGCCTGCGCCGCCAGCGCGGCAAATTCCAGCGTCGCAGCGGGTGCGGTAAAATCTATGATCGCCTGCGCGGGGGCAAACGCCTCCAGCGGGTCGTCGGTGACGGTGACCCCCAAGGCGGCACCGCCCATGGCCTCGCCTACGTCACGCCCGACCCAGTCATGTCCCTTGCGCTCCACGACCCCCACCAGCCGCGCCTTGTCACTGTCGGTCACGGTACGGATCAGCATCTGGCCCATACGGCCCGATGCTCCGGTGATGGCGATGCCGGGAATATGGGTCATGTCACTTATCCTCGCGTCAGATCGGCTTTATGCCTCCTACCCGTTCGGGGGGCGCTTGGCAAAGCCTCTCGTTCGGCTTAGATCGGGGGGTATGGCAAAGAACAAATTCCACGATGGCCCCGGACCTTCCCAGCGCCAGCTTCGCGTCGGCGAGCTGATCCGCCGCACCTTGTCAGAGGTGCTGGCCCGCGGCGACGTGCATGACCCCGATCTGAACCGCATGTCGATCACCGTGGGCGAGGTCCGCACCTCGCCCGACCTCAAGATCGCCACCGCCTTCGTCCTGCCCCTGGGCGGCAAGGGGCAGGAGGATGTGCTGAAACTGCTGGCCCGCAACAAAGGCGAGCTGCGCCGGGTGATCGGCAAGAAGGTGGGGCTGAAATTCGCCCCCGATCTGCGGTTCCGGCTGGACGAAACCTTTGACCAGATGGATGAGAGCCGCCGTCTGTTCAGTCAGGACGCTGTGCGCCGGGATCTGGACGAGTGAAACGAGCTGCTGCCACTCTGCTGATGGTTCTGGCTGCGCCTGCCACGGCGCTGACCTGTTCAGATATCGAGCATGAGGGCAATCGCTTCACGGTCTGTGAGGCTGATGCCGGGTCCGAGGATTTGCGCCTCTTCCTGCGTGACGAGGCGGGTGAGATCCTGGGCCATTTCCAGTCTGTCGATGCCGCGCTGGCCGATCAGGGCAAGCAGTTGGCCTTTGCGATGAATGCCGGGATGTATCACGACGACCGCTCGCCGGTCGGACATTACATCGAAAACGGTCAGGAAGAGATGCGGGTGATCCCCAATGCAGGTCCTGGCAATTTCGGCCTGCTGCCCAACGGTATCTTCTGCATCCGCGAGGACCGCGCCGATGTGTTTGAAACGCTCAGCTATCAGGACCAGCAACCGCAATGCCGCGATGCCACGCAATCCGGCCCGATGCTGGTAATCGATGGCGAATTGCACCCGCGCTTCCTGCCCGATTCCACTTCGCGCTATATCCGCAACGGGGTTGGCACCAGCGAGGACGGGCAGCGCGTGGTCTTTGCCATCTCGCGCAACGCGGTCACCTTCCACCAGTTCGGCAGCCTGTTTCGCGACGTGCTGAACACGCCCAGTGCGCTCTATTTCGACGGCAATATCTCACGCATGCACGCGCCGCAAATCGGTCGGTCGGATGCTGGCTTCTCACTCGGCCCCATTGTCGGCGTGGTGGTGGATGCCGAGTAGCGCGTTTGACAGCGCGCGGGCGATCGGCTAGGCCGCGCGCCTCAGACAATTCCCGAGAGACGACATGGCACGCAAACGCAAAGGGCGCGATATTTCCGGCTGGCTGGTTGTGGACAAACCCGCTGGCATGACCTCGACGGCGGTGGTAAACAAGGTCCGTTGGGCGCTGCAGGCGCGCAAGGCGGGTCACGCCGGTACGCTGGACCCTGAAGCAACCGGAGTCCTGGCTGTGGCACTGGGTGAGGCGACCAAGACGGTGCCCTACATCACTGATGCGCTGAAAGCTTATGTGTTCACTGTGCGGCTGGGTCAGGCCACCAATACCGACGACGCCGAAGGCGAGGTGATCGCGCAAAGTGACGCGCGCCCCGGCGATGAAGAGATCAAAGAGGCGCTGCAGCCCTTCCTCGGAGACATCATGCAGGTCCCGCCAAAGTTCTCGGCGGTCAAGATCGATGGCCAGCGCGCCTATAAGCTGGCCCGCGACGGCGAGGACATCGACCTCGCCGCGCGCCCGCTCTGGGTCGAGGAACTGGTGCTGCTGGATCGCCCCGATGCCGATCACGTTGTGCTGGAAATGACCTGCGGCAAAGGCGGCTATGTGCGCTCCATCGCCCGTGATCTGGGCGCGGCGCTGGGCTGCCACGGCCATGTCCAATCGCTTCGCCGCATCTGGTCGGGACCGTTTGACGCCGAGGACGGCCTGAACATCGACCAGATCGACGAGATGGCGCAGAGCCCCGATCTGGACGCCTATCTGCGCCCGCTTGAAGAGGGGCTGGCAGACCTGCCCGAGCTCAAATGCACCCCCGAAGGTGCGGCCCGTCTGCGCAACGGCAATCCCGGCATGGTGCTGGCCTCGGACGTGGAGTACGGCGATGAGGCCTGGGCCTCGCTGGACGGTCAGGCCGTGGCCGTGGGCCTTTATCGATCGGGTGAGTTGCACCCCTCGCGCGTCTTTGTGCGGCCCGAGACCGGGTGAAACACTGCAGCTGAAAGGACCGATTTGCAGCCCGACTTGGCCGAGAACGACCAGCGCGATCTTGAAGCGCATGAATTTGTTGAGACATCCCTTAACGGGACATGCGTGGTCGACTGACTGGGCGGGTTCGAACTGCGGTAATAGCGACAATCTGATAGCGATTTTTTATGCCACGACTTCGCATTAGATCGGCGCGGTGGTTGAACAGGCCGTTCCGTTCGCGCTAGCATCAGCGCAAACAAGCAAGCACAGGATCACACCTTGGCCGCAGATACCGCCCGCCCCCTCACTCTCCGCGATGTGTCCGAGGCATCCGGCGTATCCGAAATGACCGTCAGCCGCGTGCTGCGCAATCGAGGCGACGTATCGGACGCCACCCGCGCCCGGGTTCTGGCGGCAGCCAAAGAGCTGGGCTATGTCCCCAACAAGATCGCGGGGTCACTGGCATCAAGCCGGGTCAACCTGGTGGCGGTCATCATCCCGTCGCTCTCGAACATGGTCTTTCCTGAGGTTCTGACCGGCATCAATCAGGTGCTGGAAGATACCGATTTGCAGCCAGTCGTTGGCGTCACCGACTACCTCCCGGAAAAAGAGGAAAAGGTCCTCTATGAGATGCTCTCGTGGCGTCCTTCTGGGGTGATCATTGCCGGACTGGAACATACCGAAGCTGCGCGCGCGATGCTGGATGCGGCGGGCATTCCGGTGGTCGAAATCATGGATACCGACGGTAAACCAGTGGATGCGATGGTCGGCATTTCCCACCGCCGCGCCGGGCGCGAGATGGCCAAGGCGATCCTGAAGGCAGGCTACGAACATATCGGCTTCATGGGCACGAAGATGCCGCTGGATCACCGGGCGCGAAAGCGCTTCGAGGGGTTCACCGAGGTCCTCGCCAAAAACGGGGTCGAGATCGAGGATCGCGATTTCTATTCGGGGGGCTCGGCCCTGGCCAAGGGGCGCGAGATGACGCAGGCCATGCTGGAACGCTCACCCGAGCTGGATTTCCTCTATTATTCCAACGACATGATCGGGGCGGGCGGCCTGCTCTACCTGCTGGAACAAGGCATTGATATTCCGGGCCAGATCGGCCTGGCCGGGTTCAACGATGTGGAACTGCTGCAGGGCCTGCCACGGCAATTGGCCACCATGGATGCCTGCCGGCTGGAGATCGGACGCGCGGCGGCGCAGATCATCTCGACACGGCTGGAAGATCCCGAGCAAGAGATCGAGTCGCGGATCACCCTGACCCCCAAGATCAGCTATGGCGATACGCTCAAACGGCGCTGACGCGATGGCAGTGCGCCGCCTGGACAACCGCACCGCGCGGCATGTGTTTCTGGACCGTCATGGCTTGGCCGACACGCCAGCTGGCCCCGGCAAGGGCGCGGACCTGAGTGCTTTGATCCAGCGGCTGGGATTTGTGCAGGTGGACAGCATCAACACGGTCGCTCGCGCCCATGACATGATCCTTTATGCCCGCCGCCCGGCCTACCGCCCGGCGCATCTCAAGCGGCTTTATGAGCGTGACCGGCAGTTGTTCGAACACTGGACCCATGATGCGGCGGTCATTCCGATGGACTTCTATCCGCAATGGCATCTGAAGTTTCGCCGCGACGCCGAAGCGTTGAAATCCCGCTGGCAGGCCGCGCGACGCGAGGGCTATGAGCAGCAGTTCCAGGAGGTTCTGTCCCATATCCGCGATCATGGACCGGCCTGCTCCTCTGATGTGGGCAAGGATGAGCGTAAGGGCTCGGGCGGCTGGTGGGATTGGCACCCGTCCAAGACGGCGCTGGAATATCTCTGGCGATCGGGCGTGTTGACGGTGATCGGGCGTGACGGGTTCCGAAAACGCTATGACCTGACTGAACGGGTGATCGAGGCGCATCTCTGCCCCGGCGCGATGGAGTGTGATGAGGCCGCCACCGTTGACTGGCTGTGCAATGCGGCACTGGACCGGCTGGGCTTTGCCACCTCGGGTGAGTTGGCCGCGTTCTGGGACATCGCGACACCGGCGGAAGCGAAAGCCTGGTGCGCCCGGGCGGAGCAGGCCGGAGATATCGAGACGGTCGAAATCGAATGCGCGGATGGGGCATTGCGGCGTGTCTTTGCACGTCCCGGGACGGGGGTGGCCGCAGGCGATGCGCTGCCGGGGCGACTGCGCATCCTGTCCCCGTTCGACCCGGCCTTGCGCGATCGCAAACGGGCCGAGCGGCTGTTCGGATTTCACTATCGGATCGAGGTCTTCGTGCCCGCCGCCAAACGCAAATACGGCTACTATGTCTTTCCGCTGCTGGAAGGCAACCGTCTGGTCGGGCGGCTCGATATGAAAGCAGCCCGCGAGCGTGGCACGCTTGAGCTGCGCGCCCTCTGGCCGGAAACCGGCATCCGCTGGACCAAAGGCCGGATGCGCAAGCTTGAGGCCGAGTTGAACCGCATCTGTCGTTTTGCCGATCTGGACCGTGTGGTCTTTCACGACAATTGGTTGCGGGAGGTCTAGACGGTAACCCTGACCTTGGCCGTTTTCAGAGTGCTCGCATCCGTTATCTCCGGGTTCTCGCCGTTCTGAACAGCAACAGGAAAACGAAAACCGAACCAATTGAGGTGGTGACGATCCCGACGGGCAGCTCCTGCGGTGCCAACAGCAGCCTGCTGAGGATGTCCGAGCCGGTCAGCAAGGCCGCGCCCACCAGCGCAGCCGTCGGCAATAGCTGGCTGTGCAGCGGCCCGGCGATCCCGCGTGCAATATGGGGGACCATCAGACCCACAAAACCGATGACACCGGCGACCGAGACAAAGACAGCCGTGGCAAGGGCGGTGGCGAAGAACATGCTGAACCTTAGCCCCTGCACCGGCACACCCAGGGTCAAAGCGGTGAGGTCTCCGGTCAGCAACGCATCCAGCCAGCGGCTTCGGTACAGCGAATAGCTAAGGATCAGCAATAACCCGGCGCAAACGAGCGGAAATGTCTCCCACCTCGCCAATCCCAACCCGCCCAGCATCCAGAAAATGACCGAATGCGCCGCCCGGCTGTCGCCGGCGAAGATCAGGTAATTGGTGATAGCCGAAAACAGGAAAGAGACGGCAAGCCCGGCGAGGATGAGCTTTTCCGGCGCGCTGGTGCGCAACCCATGAACCAGCGCCAGGACGATGCCTGATGCAACAAGCCCGCCGCAAAAGGCAGCCAATGGCAAGGTCCAAAACCCCAGGATATCTCCGGTCACGGTGATGACGAACACCGCCCCGGCGGCGGCGCCCGAGGACAGGCCAAACAGGAATGGGTCAGCCAGATCGTTGCGCGTTGTGGTTTGCAAGACCACGCCGACGATCCCCAGGCCAGCCCCGATAACGGCGGCAAACAGGGCACGGGGCAGTCGCAGATCGAAGACGATCCGATGCAGCGCCGACATCTCGCCCTCGGCCAACCCCGTTCCCAGCAGAACCGCGTTAACGGTGTCGGACAGAGGGATAGTTGTGGTGCCATAGATGGTCGAAACCAGCAAAAGGGCGGCCAGAACGACCGCCCCCAGCAGAAATGTCAGGCCCATCCGGCCCATGTCAGTTGAGGGCCGGATGCATGGCCTGCGCCATTTTCGAGATCGCGTCGATATTCGCGGGCCCCGGCGTCAACTCTTCGTAGCGCAACCCGATCCAGCGTTCATTCTTCACCGCATCGGTTTGCGACATCACTGGGTGTTCCTGCAGGAACTTGAACGTATCTGCCGCGCCATTGCCGGTCTGGTAATCCAGCAGCACCAGAAATTCCGGATTTGCCGCTGCAACCGCTTCCCAGGAACTCCGGCCCCAGCTTGTGTCCATATCGTGGGTGACATTCTCGCCACCAGCGGCAGCGATCATCGCATCCGGGATCGCAAACTTGCCCGCCGTAAAGGGTGCATCGGCCGGGCCATCGAGTAGAAAGACACGGGGCTTTGGCAGATCCGCCGTTTGTGTCTGGATTGCTGTCAGTTCATCTTTCCAGCCAGCGACCAGAGCCTCGGCCTTATCCTCGACATGCATGACTTTGCCCAGTCGCAAGACATCATCAATCAGAAGGTCCATGCTGGCCTCTGGGCGGTCCTTGTCCAGATGGACACAGCTTTCCGTCAGGATCATGGTCTTGATGCCGAATGGCTTCAGCGTATCCGGCGTGACATCGCCGCCTGGCTTCATGCCATAATACCAACCCGCAAAGAACAGGTCGGGCTCAACCGCGACAAGGTTCTCAACGGTCGGGTATTTCGGCGCAAGCTCGGGGATATCGCCACGCAACGTGTCAAATTCCGGGCTGGTCTTGTACCATCCGGTAATGCCGGTCAGCCCGACAATCTTGTCCTGCAAGCCCAGCGCAAAGGCCATGTCGGTCATGTTCATGTCATGTACGACCAACCGCTCGGGCTGGGTTTCAAACACGAGAGGTTCGCCGCAATTGTCGACCGTCACCTCGTGCGCGGACGCGCCGCTTGCCATGGCTGCGGCAAGCGCCACGGACCAGATTTGTTTCATCGGGAAATACTCCTAGGATTGAATTGAGACAGCGGTTTTTCGGATGTCCAGCGCCGGGATCACGCGGCCTTCATGGTGAAAGCACAGGAAATCAACGCCAAAGGTGTCGCGCACATGTTCAGGGGTCAGCACCTCAGCCACCGCGCCAAAACCGGTGAGCCGTGTTGCTTTCATCAGCGCGACATGGGTGGCGAATTCCGGGATCATCACCAGATCGTGGACGATCATCACCACGGTGATACCCAATTCGGCAACCAGCGACAGCATCCGCCCCTTGGCGTCAGGATCCAGATGGTTGGTGGGCTCATCCAGAAACAGCAGCGATGGGTTCTGCGCCAGGGCGCGGGCGATATGCGCGCGCTGACGCTCCCCGCCGGAGAGCTGACCCATCCGCTTGTCGGCCAGCGCGCCGAGTCCCGTCATTTCGAGAATACGGGTGAGTTCCCTGGCATGTTCATCCGTCGAGCGATCCGCCCGGATCGGTATTTGCCCCAGTGCAACATAATCCCGCAGCGCCAGGCGCCCATCCGGGAGTTCTTGCTGGCTGACCACCGCGATCATCTGGGCACGGTCTTTGGCCGAGAGCTCTTTCAGTCGGCGCCCTTTGATCCACACATCCCCGAAGGCCAGCCCCTCTGCCCCACAGAGCATGTTCAGCAAGGTGGTCTTGCCGGCGCCGTTGGGACCCGCAATTGCAAGAATGGCACCTTCGTGCAGCTCGAAAGATACGCCCTGCAGCAGAGCCTCACCGTTCGGGGCGCGGTATTCCAGATCTTTGGCGATCAGAAAGGGGGTGGTCGTCATGACGGCACCTCCTGTGCAATCCGGGGCATCCGCGACAGGGTTTTGGTCAATAACGGGCGCGGGCGATCGGTGGCGTTGGTCCAGCCATCCGGGCTTTGACGGTATTGCTCGGCAAATTCTGCCAGCGCCTCAATGTCTTGCGTGGTCTGGATGTCGCCGAACAGGTATTGCGCCTTGTTCTTGGCCTGAAACCCGACCGTTCCCGGGTGATCGCAACCAGCCATACAGTCGATGGCGCGGATCGCAAAACCCTTGGGCAGCCTGTCCGCCAACATATCCCGCATGGAGCCAACCGACGGGCCGCCCTTGCAGGTCGTGCAGATCAGAAGGAAGTGGTCAGCTGTGTCCGGCATCACCCGCTCCGCTTGTGCCCAAGCGCAGACGGAAGGTGCCGGTCATGTACACACGTCGCAAACGTGCCATCAAAGCCTCCTTCCAGGACGCCCCGCCCCGGGTTGGTTGAACATGTGATGGCAGGTCTCCTGACTTGCGGGTCATTGCTTGGCCATCCTTCCCGGCCATAGGGCCAGTGGCTGATTGGCTTTGCTCACCGCTTACAGTTGCGGGGGCAGTCACGGACTTGGCGCTGATTGGCAGACCTCACCGTATTCCCTTTTCATCCCCTGGGCGCACCATAAGGAACCATCTGGGGACTGAGTGCCCGAGGCCACGAGATGTGTCAATACGCGTTGGACATTTCGACAGGTCGAATTGTTACCCAGGAAAGACAGACACTGCGTGCTCAATCCTGGCCCTGCTGGATCGGATTTGGGAGCGATACTGTCAGAAAATCGTCCTAAAAAATCAAACCCCTGCCGAGAAAAACTCGGCAGGGGTTCGTTTTACGTACCAAGACCCGGAATGTACCCGGTGTCCCATGGGCGTTTTTGTATTGCTGGACGGGGGTTCACCCCATCTATCAATCGCGCTCTTCGATGATCTCAACCAGATGCGGGATCTTGTTGACCATGCCACGGACCGAGGGGGTATCCTCCAGCTCGCGGGTCTTGTGCATCTTGTTCAGGCCCAGGCCAACCAGAGTTGCGCGCTGGTCTGCGGGGCGGCGGATCGGCGAGCCGATCTGCTTGACGACGATGGTTTTTGCCATGTTTCCGTCTCCTTACGCTTCAGCGGCTTCAGAGGCGGCAGCCGGTGCTTCGTCCCGCTTGGGCAGGATGTCGGCAACCTTCTTGCCACGACGCTGCGCGACCGAGCGGGGGCTCTGCTCTTTCTGCAGACCGTTCATGGTGGCGCGGATCATGTTGTAGGGGTTCTGCGAACCGACCGACTTGGACACAACGTCCTTGACGCCCAGCATTTCGAACACGGCACGCATCGGACCACCGGCGATGATCCCGGTACCTTCAGGTGCGGTCCGCATAACCACTTTACCGGCTCCGTGACGGCCTTCGATGTCGTGGTGCAGCGTGCGGCCCTCGCGCAGTTGCACGCGGATCATCTGACGCTTGGCTTGCTCGGTTGCCTTGCGGATGGCCTCGGGCACTTCTTTTGCTTTACCCTTGCCAAAGCCGACGCGGCCTTTCTGATCGCCGACAACCACCAGAGCGGCGAAGCCAAAGCGCTTACCACCTTTTACGGTTTTCGACACACGGTTGATCGCGACCAGGCGATCTGCAAATTCCGGCGCTTCGTCGCGATCGCGACCACGGCCCCGACGGTTTTCACGTTCTGCCATCTTGGCATCCTTTTCATTGGTGGCGCCAGCGGCGCCGTTTGTTCAATCCAAGTGAGCCCCGGCTGTTGCCGAGACCCCCGGATCATCGGGGCAGCCGCGAAGCTGCCCGCAAGTCTTAGATCTTCAGACCACCTTCACGCGCAGCGTCGGCCAGAGCCTTCACCTTGCCGTGGAACAGGAAGCCACCGCGATCGAAATAGGCCTCTTCGACGCCTGCCTTCTTGGCACGCTCGGCGATGACCGCGCCCACTTTGGTGGCCGCTTCGACGTTGTTCTTGCCGACCAGACCCAGATCTTTTTCCAGGGTCGAGGCCGAGGCCAGGGTCACGCCACGCACATCGTCGATCAACTGAACAGAGATGTTCTTGTTCGAGCGGTGCACGGACAGGCGCGGACGACCCGCGTTGACCTTGCGAAGTTTGTTCCGAACGCGCAGGCGGCGCTTCAGAAACAGGGTTCTTTTGCTGTTTGCCATTATCTGCGTCCTTACTTTTTCTTGCCTTCCTTGCGGAAGATGAACTCGCCCTTGTAGCGGATGCCTTTGCCTTTGTAGGGCTCGGGCTTGCGCCAGGCGCGGATCTCCGCGGCGACCTGACCGACCTGCTGTTCGTCGATCCCCTCAACGGTGATTTCGGTCTGCTTCGGAGCGGTGATGGTCACGCCCTCCGGAGCGACGTAGTCAACGTCGTGGCTGAGGCCCAGGTTCAGCTTCAGGGTGTTGCCCTGCATCTGCGCCCGGTAACCCACACCCTGGATCTCAAGCTCTTTCTTGAAACCCTGGGTCACGCCGGTCACCAGGTTGGCGACCACAGTGCGGGACATGCCCCACTGCTGGCGTGCGCGCTTGGATTTGCCGCGCGGCTCGATGGTGACAACATTGTCCTCAACGTTGAGGGTCACGTCGTCGGTCGCGGTGAAGCTGCGGGTGCCCTTGGGACCCTTCACTTCGATGGTCTGACCCGACACAGCGGCGGATACGCCGCTGGGCAGCTCGACCGGTTTTTTACCAATACGAGACATTGCAGACCTCCTTAGAAGACGGTGCAGAGCACTTCGCCGCCAACATTGTTGGAGCGTGCGTTCTGGTCCGACATCACACCTTTCGGAGTGCTGACAATCGACACGCCCAGACCCTGACGGACCTGCGGGATGTCATTGACGCCCATGTACACGCGACGACCGGGTTTGGAGACCCGCTTCAGTTCGCGAATAACAGGGGTGCCTTCGTAGTATTTCAGGCTGATTTCGATGGCCGGATGACCGTTGGTGCCGGTCGTCTTTTCATAGCCACGGATGTAGCCCTCATCCGCCAGCACGTCCAGAACCCAACCGCGCAGCTTGGAGGCCGGGGTGGAAACGGTAGACTTGCCGCGCATCTGCGCGTTGCGGATACGGGTGAGCATATCGCCGATAGGATCGTTCATATCTGTCTCTCCCTTACCAGCTCGATTTCACCATGCCGGGGATCTGACCAGCAGAGCCCAGCTCGCGCAGCGCGATACGGCTGACCTTCAGCTTACGGTAGTAAGCGTGGGGACGACCGGTGAGCTGGCAGCGGTTGTGCAGACGGGTTGCCGAGCTGTTGCGCGGCAGTTTCGCCAGTTTCAGACGCGCCTTGAAGCGCTCTTCCATCGGCTTGCTCTCGTCATTCGCGATCTCTTTGAGCTCGGCACGTTTGGCAGCATATTTGGCCACCAGGCGCTCGCGCTTCTTCTCGCGTTCGATCATGCTTTTCTTAGCCATGTCTTTTCCTTCCCGCGCTTTTAGCTGTTGAAGGGCATGTTGAATGCTTTCAACAATGCCTTTGCTTCAGCGTCGGTTTTCGCTGTGGTGCCAATTACGATGTCCATGCCCCAAGCCTCATCGACCTTGTCGAAATCGATCTCGGGGAACACGATGTGCTCTTTGATGCCCATGGCATAGTTGCCACGACCGTCGAAAGAGGTGCCGGACACGCCGCGGAAGTCACGGATGCGGGGCATCGCGATGGTGATCAGGCGATCCAGGAAATCATACATGCGGTCACCGCGCAGGGTCACTTTCGCGCCCAGCGGCATGTCTTCACGAACCCGGAAACCCGCGATGGATTTCTTCGCCTTGGTGATGACGGCCTTCTGACCGGCAATCGCCGTCAGGTCTTCCTGGGCCGACTTGGCTTTCTTGCTGTCTTTGACCGCTTCGGCACCGCAGCCGATGTTCAGAACGATCTTGTCCAGCTTGGGGATCATCATCTCGTTCTTGTAGCCGAACTCTTCTTTCAGAGCGGCGCGGATGCTGTCGGCATACTGGGCCTTCAGACGCGGGGTGTAGGTTGCAGAATCAAGCATCGATCACGTCCCCCGTGGTCTTGGCGAAACGGACCTTCTTGTCGCCTTCCATGCGGAAGCCAACGCGGGTCGGTTTGCCGTTCTTGTCCAGATAGGCCAGGTTCGACAGCTCGATCGGCAGGGCCTTGGGCAGGCGGCCACCTTGGCTGTTCTGGGTCTGGCGGGTGTGGCGGATGGCGATGTTCAGGCCATCGACAACAGCTTTGCCGGCTTTCGGGTCAACGGAAGCAATGGTGCCTTCCTTGCCCTTGTCCTTGCCGGCCAGCACGACGACCTTGTCGCCTTTTTTCAGTTTCGCAGCCATCAGAGCACCTCCGGAGCCAGCGAGATGATCTTCATGAAATTCTTGCCGCGCAGCTCGCGAACAACGGGGCCAAAGATACGGGTACCGACCGGCTCGTTGTTGTTGTTGAGGATGACGGCGGCGTTGCGATCAAAACGGATCGCGGTGCCGTCTTCGCGACGGACTTCCTTGGCGGTGCGTACGACGACGGCCTTGCGGACGTCCCCTTTCTTTACGCGGCCGCGCGGGATGGCTTCCTTCACCGAGACGACAATGATGTCGCCGACGGAGGCGTATTTACGCTTGGAACCACCCAGGACCTTGATGCACTGAACTCGGCGTGCGCCGGAGTTGTCAGCGACATCCAGATTGGTCTGCATCTGGATCATGTGGTTTCTCCCGACCTGTGGGGGCTGGTCTTGTTAGTTCCCCCAGGGTTTCGACTAAAAAGGAAAAGTCCTGGGGGCTTACGCCTCCAGAACTTCCCAACGTTTGGTTTTCGATTTCGGCGCGCATTCGATGATGCGGACCGAGTCACCTACCTTGAAGGTGTTCTTCTCATCGTGCGCCCGGTATTTCTTGGACTTACGAATGGTCTTTTTGAGAACCGGGTGCGTGAAGCGGCGTTCCACCGACACGGTTACGGTCTGTTCGTTGGCGTCGCTGGTGACGGTGCCTGCAAGGATACGCTTGGGCATCTGATTACTCCTCGGATGCCGCGGCAGCGGCCTTTTCATTCAGAATGGTCTTCACGCGCGCGGCGTTGCGGCGGGCCGCCTTGATGCCAGCGGTGTTTTCCATCTGGCCGGTGGCCTGCTGAAAGCGCAGGTTGAAGCTTTCTTTTTTCAGATTGGCCAGATCCTCACGGAGCTGGTCCGGCGTCTTGTCACGCAGTTCGTTGGCGTTCATCGCCCTCTTCCTTTTCTCAAAACACCAGAAGGCCCCGATTTGCCCGGGTGACCTTGGGCCTGGTGGATGAATGATAAAAACGAATCCCCCGACAAAGCCGGGGGAGCCGCAAGATGCCGCTCTATAGGGGGTTCGGATGTGGGTGGCAAGGGAAAGTTTGACCGCCCAGGAATATGCGCGATTTGCTGGCCCCGGGCTCTTCAGGGATTGCAGGTTTTCAGCACTTCAAACAGTGCGTAGAAGGTTGCGCCAAACGTTGCGGCCATCACAAACATCTCCAATATTGAGATGTTCTTCATACCGCGAAGCCCAATAAGCTCCAGAATACTCTCTCGGAAGTTCCAATCCAATCTGTAGAGTACCAATATAAAAAGTACGAATATGCCTGCAAAGGAAACAGGCGAGCTTGAATAAATCGCCTCGACTAGGCAGGCGTTGTTCGCATTTGCGCTCAAAACAAACATGGGGTCGCTGGTTGACTGACGCAATCAATGTCAGGCCTCAAACTAAACAGCCCAGTCATCAAGAGAAGCACCGAAAGTTCATTGACCATTAGTTCATAGTCAGTCCTCATTTCTCCTGCATCTTCCGCACCATTTTTAAACGCATGCCGCGCGGCAGGAAGGGCATGACCCAGCCCAGCATGAAAGCCAGCGACTTGTCATTGATGATCGTCAGCTTGCCGTCGATCATCGCGTCATAGCCCACTTTTGCCACGGCTTCTGCCGTTGCTCCTTTCTGGGCGACCAGTTGTGTGCCCTCAAGGTCAGCCACCGCTGCAAACTCGGTCACCACGTAGCCGGGTTCGAGCGCAGTGACCGTCACCCCTTTGTTCTTAAGCTCTTCCGCCAATGCCTGGCTGAAACTGGAGACATAGGCCTTGGTCGCGAAATACGTCGCTTGCAGCGGGCCGGGCATATGGGCTGCGGTTGAGCTGACATTGAGTATCTTACCGCCTCCAGACGCCACCATATCCCGACCGAACATGTGACAGAGCGAAACCAGCGCCTCGACATTCAGGCGGATCATGTTCAGGTCGTCGGTCAGATCGCGATCCAGAAACGCGCCATGCCCGCCAAAGCCTGCATTGTTGATCAGATAGTCGACCTTGATAGCCTCGGCCTTGACCGCCTCATAGAGCTTTGCGGCCTCGTCCGGTGCACCCAGATCAAGCGGGATGACCGTGACAGTGACCTCATGGGCCGCCTCAAGCTCGGCCTTGAGCGCATCAAGCGCCTCGCCGCGGCGGGCGGTGATAATGAGGTCACCGCCAAGCGAGGCGTGATAGCGGGCCAACTCACGACCAATGCCGGATGATGCTCCGGTGATAAGCGCGGTCTTGGACATAGAAACCTCCAGGAGAACTCCAAATCGCCTCCTAAACATAAGGCGGAACTTCTGGGCTTTTACCCTTACGCCGGATTATTCCCAACCAAAGGTGTCGCGCTACGTAATGCGGTCGCGTTGCTGGGTCGGGGGCAAACCATAGGCAGCACGGTAGACGCGGGCAAAATGACCGGCGGATTCAAAGCCGCAGGACAGGGCGATGTCGATGATTGACGCCTCGGATTGGATCAGCAGGTTGCGCGCCCGTTCCAACCGCAGTTCCATGTGGTATTTCTTGGGTGACGTGTTCAGGTAACGACCAAACAGGCGTTCCAGCTGCCGTGTGGAGATGCCGACCTCGTCGGCGATACTGGCCGGGGAAATGGCCTTGTCGGTGCGGTCACGCATGATCTTGATCGCCTTTGACAGATGCGCGTTGCGCATGCCGTTGCGCGATTGCAGTGACACGCGCTGCGCCGCGCTGGCATCCCGCACGGCGTTGTAGACCATCTGGTCGGCCACCTCGACCGACAGATCGCGGCCATGGTCCTGCTCGATCAGGTGCAACATCAGGTCGGCCGTTGCGGTTCCGCCCGACGCGGTGATGTGCTTGCCATCCGCGACAAAGACGCTCCGCACCAGATTTGCCTCGGGGAAGTGCTCCATGAAGCTGTCATGGTATTCCCAGTGGATCGCCGCCCGCCGCCCGTTAAGGAACCCGGCCTCGGCCAAAATCCAAGCGCCGGAACACAGCGCACCGATCTGCGTGCCAACCGACCGCTCTCGCCGCAAGGTCGCAAGCAGCGGCTTGCTGACGTGGTCGCGCATATTGATACCCGACAGCACGAACAGCCGGTCACATTTTGGGATATCCGCCAGCCCATGATGGACCTGCGTGACCGTCCCGTTCGAACAGGTCGCCACCGTGCCATCCTCGGAAATCAGCGACCAGCGGTACAGATCCTTACCGCTGACCAGATTGGCGATACGCAAGGGTTCAACCGCACAGGAGAACGCGAGATGCGAGAACTCCTCAACCAGGATGAAGCTGAAATGAAGCGGCGTCGCCATTGGTGTCGGTCCTGTGATCATTGGGGTCGTTATTTTGTATACAATGTGTATTCTTGCAGGATACGATACCTCTGACAATGGGAGAATTCACCGGTGAAAGACAGTGTTGGGGATCGCAAGGCAGGGCTCGCTGCGCATTTGAAACGTTCGGTGCTGACGCTTGCACTGGAACCGGGCGCCGATCTGGACGAGGCGCAGCTTTGCGAGGCGTTCGATGTCTCCCGCACGCCGCTGCGCGAGGTGTTTCGGGAACTGGCAGGCGAAGGATATCTGAGCTTGCGCCTCAATCGCGGCGCGCGGGTATCCGATCTGTCGCACACCACGCTCAGGGACTTTTTCCTTGCCGCGCCCATGATCTACGGGGCGGTGATGCGGTTGGCGGCGCTGAATGCCACTGCACAGCAGATCGAAGCGCTGAAGCTGGCGCAGTTTGATTTTCGCGACGCCTTGCGGACGGGTTCGGGCGCGCATCGGGCGCTGGCCAACAACCGCTTTCACCAGATCACCGGCGAGATGGCAGGCAATATCTATCTGCTGCCTTCGTTCAACCGGCTTCTGATCGACCATGCCCGGATCGCGATGACCTTCTATCAACCGCAGACACAACAGATGGCGCAGAACCTGACCGAGGCGTGCCAGCAGCATGACGCCATCATCGCGGCGATCGAGGCGCGGGACGAGGGTGCCGCGGCGCAACTGGCCGAAGACCACTGGAACCTGTCGCGCAACCAGATCGAGCTGTTTGTGATGCCCGCCGCGCTGGACATGCCCATGGGTGACCTGTCGCGCAAGACCCCTGCATGAGGATCAGATGACCCCACTCTTTCAATTCCAAGGCATTTATACGCCTGTTGTCACCCCCTATCACGCGGATGGCAGCGTCAATTGGGAGGCGCTTGCCGACGTCATCGAGTTCCTGATCGAAAAGGGCGTGCATGGCATGATCTCGGGCGGGTCGACGGGCGAAAACTATGCCCAAACCGTCCCCGCGCGGCTGGAGCTTGCGCGCTTCACCAACGACCGGATCGCGGGTCGCGTGCCGCTGGTTGTCGGCACGGGGACTATGCTGACGGCGGACTCGATCTCTCTCGCCTCTGCCGCGCGCGACATGGGGGCGGATGCCATCCTGCTGGCCTCGCCGCCCTATGCTGTGCCGACCGACCGAGAAAACGCGCTGAACGCGCTGGCCATCGACAAGGCGGCGGACCTGCCGGTCATGCTCTATAACTACCCACATCGTACCGGTACGATGATGGGCGAAGAATTTCTGGACCGCGTCGGCCGGTCGCGCAACTTCTGCGGCATCAAGGAAAGCTCTGGCGACATCAACAGGGTGCATCTGCTGGCGCGCGACTATCCGCATATTCAGTTGGGCTGCGGCATGGACGATCAGGCCTTGGAATTCTTTGCCTGGGGTGCGCCTTTCTGGGTCTGTGGCGGCTCGAACTTCCTGCCAGAAGAGCATGTGGCGCTCTACGAGGCCTGCATGGTCGAGGGCAATTTCGACAAGGGCCGCCGGATCATGTCGGCGCTGATGCCGCTGATGCGGGTGCTGGAACAGGGCGGAAAGTTCATTCAGACGATCAAACACGGCGTCACCATGAACGGCATCCCTGCGGGCGCGATGCGGGCCCCGCTGAAGGGTCTGAACAAAGACGACAAACGCGCGCTGGAACAGGTGACGCGGGTGCTGAAAACCACGATCGCCGCCATTCGAGCAGAAGGTTGAGCCATGGAATTGCTGACACAGGAAGAATACAAAGCCCTCGCCGCCGGTCTGGACCTGCCTTGTGGCGCGTTCATCGAAGGTGGTTACCGTCCTGCAATCTCGGGGCGGACCTTTGAAAGCGTCAATCCAGCCACTGGCGACAAGCTGGCCGATATCGCGGCCTGCGGGGCTGACGATGTGGATTTTGCGGTGCTGAAGGCGCGTGAAGCGTTTGATGACGGGCGCTGGTCGCGCCTGCACCCGTCCGAGCGCAAGGATGTGTTGATCCGTCTAACCAAGCTGATGACCCGCAACGCCCGCGAGTTGGCGGTGATGGAAAGCCTCGACAGCGGCAAAACGATCTATGATTGCGAGACAGTGGACCTGCCCGAGACCATCCATTGCCTGAAATGGCACGCCGAGGCGATCGACAAGATTTATGATCAGGTCGCTCCGGCCTCGGACGATCATATCGCCATGGTGGTGCGCGAGCCGATTGGCGTGGTAGGTCTGGTGCTGCCGTGGAATTTCCCGTTGCTGATGCTGGCCTGGAAGATCGCCCCAGCGCTGGCGGCGGGCTGCTCGGTCGTGGTGAAACCGGCCGAAGAAACCTCACTTACAGCGCTGCGTGTGGCGGAACTGGCCGCCGAGGCGGGGCTGCCGCGCGGCGTGCTGAACGTGGTGCCGGGCGGCGGGGCCGAGGTCGGCGAACCCATCGGGCGGCACATGGATATCGACATGCTGTCCTTCACCGGCTCGACCGTGACCGGCAAGCGTTTCCTGAGCTATTCGGCAGAGTCGAATGCCAAGGAGGTGGTGTTGGAAATGGGCGGCAAGAACCCGGCCATCGTGATGGAGGATGCCGAAAACCTCGACCGGGTGGCGCAGCATGTGGTCAATGGCGCGTTCTGGAACATGGGCGAAAACTGCTCCGCCTCATCGCGTCTGATCGTGCACATGGACATCAAAGAGGCTTTGCTTCAACGTATCGCGCATCACGCCAAACAATGGACTGTGGGCGATCCGCTGGCCCCTGACACACGCATGGGTGCCCTGGTTTCGCGCGCACATTTCGACAAGGTTTGCGGCTATCTGAATCAGGCTGAGACCGTCGTGCTGGGCGGCAAGGCGGAAGACGGGTTTGTCGAGGCGACGGTGATCGAAGTGACGGGCAACGATGTAGCTCTGGCACGCGAAGAGATCTTTGGCCCGGTTCTCTCGGTGATCGAAGTGTCGGGCTTTGACGAGGCCATCGCCATCGCCAATGACACCGATTACGGGCTCTGTGCCTCAATCTTCACCGCAAACGCCAAACGTGCACTCCGCGGCGCACGCGCATTGCTGGCCGGGACGGTGACAGTGAACTGCTTTGGCGAGGGCGATATCTCGACCCCGTTCGGAGGTTACAAGCAATCGGGCTTTGGAGGGCGCGATAATGCCATCCATGCGCATGACCAGTACACCCAGCTCAAGACCATCTGGATCGACCTTGCCGATGACGCAGACGAGGCGGTCGATTGACAGGTTACCGCGCTGCGCGGCTGCCTGTTCACCGGGGAAAGGCGGCCTGGAATGCGATCCTTGGGCCGCAGCCTGAACCGCAACAACTGACCGGCAACCATAGCGCGGATTTCGTGATCATTGGCGGTGGCTTTGCCGGGCTCTCCGCCGCACGCAGACTGACTCAATTGCAGCCCAGCGCGCGGATCGCAGTGCTAGAGGCCGGACGTCTTGCCGAAGGGGCCGCCGGGCGCAATTCCGGCTTTATGATCGATCTGCCGCATGAGTTGACCTCGGATGATTATGCCGGGCACGGAGATGACCGAAAGATCATCGCGTTGAATCGTCAGGCGATCTGTTTTGCCCGTGAGGCGGTGGCCGAGTATCGCATCGACCGGAACTATTTTGACGAAGTCGGCAAGGTGAATGGCGCGGTCGGGGATGCGGCGCTCGCCCATAGCCAAAGCTATGCCAGCCACCTCACTTCGCTAGGCGAGCAGGTCGAGATGCTGGATGCGCAGCAGATGCGAGATCTGAGCGGCTGCGCCTATTACAAGGCGGGTCTCTACACGCCCGGGACGGTGATGTTGCAACCGGCCGGATACATCCGGGGCCTGGGGGCCGGGCTGGCGGGCACCGGAGTCGGTATCTTCGAGAACAGCGCGGTCACCGGCTTCGAAAAGCAAAGCGGCGGCTGGCTGGTGCGGACGGATAAAGGCACGGTGACCACCGGCCGGGTGATCGTGACGGTGAACGGACATCTGGAAAGCTTTGGCATCGCACGTGGTCAGCTGATGCAGTTGTTCCTGTTTGCGGTGATGACGCCCGAATTGCCCGCCGACATCCTGCGGACGCTTGGAGGTCAGCCACGCTGGGGCATCACCCCGTCGGACCCGATGGGCACGACCATGCGCCGGATCGATACCGGTCAGGGTGGCAACCGCATCGTCACCCGCACCTGTGCCAGCCTGCGCCCCGACATGGTGTCGAAACAGACCGACCTGAACCGGGCCGTATCCGTCATGCAGCGCAAATTCGATCAGCGTTTCCCGCAGCTTGCAGGTATGGCCATGGAATATGCCTGGGCGGGGCATCTGTGCCTCAGCCTCAACGGTGTGTCCGTTGCGCGGGAGATCGAGGATGGTGTCTACTCCGGTTGCGTGCAAAACGGGCTGGGCACAGCGCGCGGCACCCTCACCGGGATCTGTGCGGCTGAACTTGCCTGCGAAGAGGTCAGCGATATCACCCGGCACTTCACCTCAGAAGAGCGCCCAACGCGCCTGCCACCGCAACCCTTCCGACAGATCGGAGCCAACGCGCTTCTCCGGTGGAAAGAGTGGCGCGCGCGCAACGAGTAGGTGCGCGCTGTTTCAATAGCTCTGATTCAATTCGTCCGCCGCGGGGATTTCCCGTTCACGCCGCGCGATAAAGTCACGCAGGGACTCGTCCTTGGCCTGGTCCAGCTTCGGCTCTTGATACTCACCCAACAGCTTTCGGGCACGTTTCAGGGCGCGTTCGGTGATCTCGACCTCGCCTTCTGCCACCCACTGCTCGATCGAGTTGTTGTCGAACAGTTCGGGCATGAAAAAGGCGCTCTGGAAGTTTTCCTGCGTGTGTGGATGGCCCAGATAGTGCCCACCCGGCCCGATATCGGGCACAGCGGAAACCGCCTGATCGAAATCATCCCATTTCGGGCCCTCGGCCATCCGATAGGCCATTGCGCATTGCTCGGCATCGACGATGAACTTGGCGACAGAGCAATGCATCCCCGCCTCGTTCCAACCTGCCGAATGCCAGACATAGTTGGCGCCCGCATGCATCACCGCTGACAAAGTGGTGGCGCTTTCATAGCCCGCCTGGGCATCAAAGGTCTTGGCCCCGCCCAGCGTGTTGGACGTGCGCCATGGCACCCCATAATGCCGCGCCATCTGGCCGATCATGAAGTTCATCAGGCTGATCTCGGGCGTGCCCGCCATCGGCGCGCCGGACTTCATGCTGACGGTGCTGAGGTAATGCCCATAAATCGCCGGAGCGCCCTTGCGGATCACCTGCGTATAGGCCAGCGCGCTGAGCGCCTCGGCGTTCAGCTGCGCCACGGTTGCGGGCACGCTGGCGGGCGTGTTGGCCCCGCCCAGCACGAAGGGTGAGCAGAGCACCGGCTGATTGCGGCGGCAGAAGGCGCGCATCGCTCCCAGCATGGTCTCGTCCCAAACCAGCGGGGAATTGCCGTTGCAATTGCCGGTGGTGACGGGGTGATCCTCAAGGAAATCCTCGCCAAAGAGGATCGCGCACATGTCCAGAACATCCTCGGCATTTTTGGGCGAGGTGGTCATACCCATGAACATCTTGTCCGAATGCTTCATCGATGAATAGGTGATGCGCAGATGCCGTTGGCTGATCGGGTGATCATAGGGTTCCACGATGTGGTGCGCCGAGGAATGCAGCGCGGGCATCATGTGGCTGAGCTTGTGGAACATAGCCAGATCATCCAGCGTCGGGTTGCGCCGTACATCATCCAGATCGCGCAGAAACGGCGCGCCGGTCATCGGAACAAACACCGCGTTGCGCCCACCCAACCGGACGTTCTTTCGCGGATCGCGCGCGTGATAGGTGAAATCCGACGGGATGGACGCGATCAGCTCGCGCACCAGGCCGCGATCGAGATAAACCATCTCTCCATCCACTTTCGCCCCCGCCTGTTTCCAATCTTGCAAGGCGATCGGGTCGCGGAACTGCACGCCGACATTTTCCAGAATATCCATCGAGGCGGCGTCGATACGCTCGACCTGGCTGCCGTCCATCACCTCGCAAAGCGGCAGCGCGTTGGTCAGCCCCGGCAGCATGCGAAAGTCTGGTGCGGCGCGCAGGGCGCGGCGGGCCGAACGGCCGCCGGAGCGGGATCGAATTGCGGTTTGCGCGGTCATCTTTGGCCTCCTGTGTTGCAGGAAGTGTCGAACAAATCAGATCAGCGTTCGCATGATTTTACGAAATCCGGTTGCAAAAACCGACATTGCCCCGATTGCAAGGATCATTGCGCGCCGATGGCATCCAGCGCTGCACGGGCGACGGTCACGTCCTGTTCCGGGCTGCCGGACCCCACGCCGATGCCTCCAACCAAGTGGCCGTCTATCAGAATGGGCAACCCGCCCCCCAACCGCGTTACATCGCCTTCGGTAGCTGCGGCGATGGGCAAACCGACCTGCTCGGGAATAGCCGTGGTCTCGGCCCGGATCGAGGCGGCGGTGCGGGCCTTGGCACGTGCGCTCTTCAGGCTCAGATATTTCGCGCCATTCATGCGGATCTTGCCAAGCGTCACGCCGCTTGCATCAACGATGACGATACATTGCGGCTGGCCGATCTCGGTCGCTTTGGCCACGGCCTTGGTCAGCATCGCAAGGATGGCCGCATCCGTCAGACGCAGGCTTGGTTCCACAAACATGGCTTAGACCCCTTTTCTTGCGGGTACCAAAACGGCATTGCCGCTTTTCGGCATATTGATCAAACCGGCGAGACCCCGTTCACGTTCAGGAACACGGAATAAAGCGAGGTGGTGCCGGTGATGAAGAGGCGGTTCAGCTTTGGACCGCCGAAACAGACATTCGACACCATCTCGGGGATCAACACTTTGCCGATCAGCTCGCCGTCCGGCGTCAGGCAATGCACACCATCGGCAGCAGAGCTCCAGATACGCCCGTCGCGGTCGGGGCGGAACCCATCAAAAACGCCGTTGCAGCAATCGGCGATGACCTCGCCACCGCTCAGCGTGCCATCTGCCGCGACCTGGTGTCTGCGGATGTGCGCGGGACCGCCGGGCGTGTGGGTGACACCGGTATCCGCGATATAGAGGCGGCGTTCATCGGGTGAAAAGGCCAATCCGTTGGGTTTGACATAGTCATCCGCCACGATCCGCACCTCGCTGGTCTTAGGATCGACGCGATAGACATGACAGGCACCGATCTCGCTTTCCGCCCGCTCGCCTTCATAATCCATCAGGATGCCGTAGCTGGGATCGGTGAACCAGATCGAACCATCGGATTTGACCACAACATCATTGGGAGAGTTCAGGCGTTTGCCCTGATAGCGATCCGCTATGACGGTGACGCTGCCATCCAGTTCGGTGCGGGTGACGCGGCGGGTCAGATGCTCGCAACTCACCAGCCGCCCCTGCCGGTCGATTGTGTGGCCATTGCTGTTGTTGCTTGGGTCCCGAAAGACCGAGGCCGAGCCATCGGTCTCGTCAAAGCGCATGATCCGGTTGTTGGGAATATCCGACCACAGCAGATACCGCCCGGCGGCAAACCAGACCGGCCCTTCGGTCCAGCGCCCGCCAGTCCACAGACGTTCGACCTTTACATGCCCGATGAAGCATTCTTCGAACCGGGGATCAATGACCTCGAACCCGGTTCCCTCGATCACTCCGAACATCTGTTTCTCCCTTGCCTGTTGTCTTGCCAAACCTGCGCATTCCCCATCCCGGCGCGGGTCGCTTATTGCCCGGATGGTCCGGGTCATTCCCCCAGATCGCCTGATAGGTGTCAACGGCCATCCCGCGTCTTTGCAACAGTATGAACACCGCGATCAGCCCGGCCCACCAGAGCAGGAGCAACAGCCACATCCAGATCGGGGCGTTGGCCTTCCACAGGCCCAGAAGGATGGTCACAAGCGCCAGCCCCAGCAGGGCATATCCGATCAGCTTGTGCAGCAGTTCGAACGCCAACCGTCGCGGGGTCATGTCATAATGATCGCCGCGCGGGCTGCCATCTGCCGCCGGGGCCGTTGGCCCGCCTTTGCTGCCACGAAAAACGCCCAGCAGGACCTGCACGCCCATCAAGACCAGAACCAGATACCCCAACCAATTGTGCAGGCTCATCGCGTCCCAGCGACTGGGCAGGACAAGGGCCAGACCAAAGATCGACAAACCAGCCACCAGCGCCTGCCCCATCCAATGCGCGCGCCACCAGCTTTGATTGTCCAACTCTCTTGGCCAGTCCTGACCCGGTAGTACCTTGAAGAACCGTGCAGCGATGACCACCAGCGGGGCCAGCACGCCCCAACCCAGAACCATGCTGCGCGCGTGCCACGAGATGGCAAAACCAACCTCATGCGCGCGGCTGGGATCAAGGGGAGAGATCAGCCAGTCCCACATCAGCCCTTCACGGCCCCTGCAGTCATACCGGTGATGATCTGCCGCGAAGCAAAGAGCGTGAAGATGATCGGCGGGATCGCCAGCAACATGCCGGTCGCCATGATGACTCCCCATTCCACGTTGAACTCGGACATATTGTTCACGATGAGGATCGGCACGGTCTTGGTATTGCGGTCCGAGAGTGCCGAGGCAAGCAGATATTCGTTCCAGGCGATGCGGAAGGTAAAGATCGCGGCAGCGGCCAAGCCGGGCTTGATCAGCGGCAGCACCACCTTGAAGAACACCTGAAACGGCCCGGCCCCATCCACGCGCGCCGCCTCTTCCAGCGAGCGCGGCACTTGTACGATAAAGCTTTGCAGGATCCAGATCACAAAGGGCAGGTTCATGGCGACATAGACCAGGATGATTCCCGAATGTGTGCCTGCAAGGCAGACATCCCCCCTGCCCCCGAAGGTCTCGCGGATCAGTGACCCGACATAGGTGGTCTTGCCGATGCAAAACTCGTTGTTCCACAGGCCAAAAACCGGAACCAGCAGCACGGCGGGCGGCACCATGCGCACCATCAGCGTTGTCAACGAAACCGAATCCCGCCCCATGAACTTAAACCGCACCAGCGCATAAGCGGCCATGCAACCGATCACCAGCGTCAGCGCCGTCGACACCAAAGCAATGATCAGGGAATTGCCAAAGGCATTGCCGAATTTTAGCGAGCAATGGTCCACGTGATCGGGCTTGTACCAAAGCACGTCACATAGCGCGGTCTCATAATTCTGGATCGTCGGCAGAAAGATCAGGCCTGACGTGCCCGAGATGATATCGACATCCAGTTTAAACGAGTTGACGAACATCAGTAGCACCGGCCCCACCGACATGACGACCAAAGCGGCGATCAGCGCGTAAAAGGCTGGCGGTTGTTTGTCATAGCTGGTGGCCATTATTCATCCCCCTCCACAGCAGCGCGCAAGCGGTTGGCGCGCATTTCCTGCCAGCGCGTGAAGGCAAACATCATCACGGTGATGAACAGCAGCAGGATGAGCAGATAATTCGACATCGCTGCCGCGACGCCCAACTCGCGGAACTCGGTTGCGGTGCGCGAGATGCGCAGCGCCAGGATTTCAGTGCTCAACCCCGGCCCGCCTTCGGTCATGACCAGGATCACCTCAAGTACTTTGAAGGCGTCGATCAGGCGCAAGAGGCCGGTGACAATCAGGACCGGCATCATCAGAGGCAGTTTGATATGGATGATCTGCTGCCACCCGGTAGCACCGTCGATGCGCGCGGCCTCCAGCGCCGAGCGGGGCAGCGATTGCAGCGCAGCCAGTGACAGGATGAAGATGAACGGGGTCCATTGCCAGATATCTGCAATGATCACCGACATCAGAGCGTTTGCCCCAAGCCAGTCCACCGTGGGCAGGCCAATCGCCTCGAAGAACCGGTTAAACGTGCCAACCGTGGGGTGATACATATACCGCCACATCAGGCCGACCACGACCGGCGCGATCATCATCGGCAGGATGAACAGCGTCCGCAGTACCGACATGCCCCGAATATTGCGGTCCAGTAGCAGCGCCAGGCCCACCCCGATCACCATCTCGAATGTGACAACGAAAAACGCAAAGCTGAGCGTCACGCCAAGGCTTTCACGGAAATTGGGGTCGTGCCAGAGGGTGATGTAGTTCTTGAGCCCGACGAACTCGGCCTCGCCAATGGTCTGGCTCGGGTCCCAGTCGCGAAAGCTGCCCCAGACCATGTAGCCCAGCGGATAAAGCAGTGCGATGACCATGATCACGACCGCAGGGGCCATGAACATGTAAGGCGTCAGACGATTGGCCGTGGCGCGTTGCATCCGTGGTATCCTTTGGAAGTCTTGCTATCGGACCGGGGCGCGCACGCCCCGATCCCGACCTGCTCGGTTAGTTCCAGGTGTAATATCCGGCCTCGGTCATCACGCCCTTGGTGCGCTCAGCGACACCATCCAACGCTTCCTGGATATCGAGGTCTTCGGTCAGAACCTTGGACAGGGTCGTGCCCAGATCAGCATTGATCTTGCCCCAGACCGGGATGATCGGACGCCAATCGGGATCGGCATGTTTCAACGCCTCGCCAAAGGTGGCCATATGGGGATATTTGGCGTTTACCTCTTCATCAGCGTGGGTTGAGAAGCGCGAGGGGTTGCCGCCCGCCATGGCAACCAGCTTGTCGCCTTTCTTTGAGGTCAGCCACTGCATCAGCAGGAACGCGGCCTCTTTATTCTCAGCATTGGCCGGAATGCCGATACCGAAGCCGCCGGTCTGGCTGGCGCGCTCAGTGTCCATTGGATGCAGCGCCCAGCCCACCTTGCCGACCACTTGGCTTTTTGACGGATCGTCGATCTGCCCGGCCACAACGGTCGTATCGAGGAACATCGCAGTGTCGCCGTTCAGGAAGGACCCCAGCGCCTCGCCAAAGCCAAAATTGGTCGCGCCTTCAGGGCCACAATCCACGATGGTCTTGAGCGCCTCGGCCGCCTTCACGCCCGCCTCATTGTTCACCACCGGGTTCCACTGATCGTCAAAGATCGCCCCGCCCATCGGGTTGAGGTGCAGAAGGAAGGCATGCGCCGCGTGATGCCCGGAAGCCGCGCGCGATGACAGCCCGCCCATGCCCGGCTCAAGCTCCGGGATCTTGCAGGCGATCTCCAGAAGCTCATCGTAGGTTTCGGGCACCTCAAGACCGTGCTTGTCGAAAATATCCTTGCGATAGCCCAGCACCGAGGTTTCCGACCCGTAAGGAATGCCGAACAGCGACCCGGTTGCGCCTTCTAGGTAGCCTTTGTCGCCTCCGGCGAAGCCGATATTGTAGACATACCCGTCGATCAGATCGCCTGCATCATAGCCCGGATCAGACAGTTTGGGGTTCATGAAATACTTGGCTAGGTTTTCCAGTTGATCGGCAAAGACATAGTCGGCCTTGGAAAACACCACATAAGCGATCAGGTCGTATTCGCCCTCGTCCTGACCCAGTTCCAGCGTCTGGCGTTCGCGCATCTTGAGATAGGGCAGTTGATCCACCTCGACCTCAATCCCGGTTTCCGCGGTGAATTCCGGCAGGATCTTCATCACCGCATCATAATGTGGATGTGCTGGGAAATTCACGATCAGCGTCGTGCCCTCATAATCGGCGTAAGGGTTGGCGAAGGCCGTTCCCGCCATACAGGCCGCAACCGTCAGGCTGGCGACCGTGGATTTGAGTGAATTTGACATGCGTTCCTCCCTTTGCATGAAATCGGGTCGCTAGATCGCAACCTCGTTGTGGCGGTCGAACAGGTGGACCCCGTTCGGATTGACCGCAAATGTCAGGGTTTGTCCCAGCGCGACGGGTGTTTCCGAGTTCACCTCGACCATCACCTTGGCCGGTCCGCATCTGCACAGCAGGACCGATTGGGCACCGACATATTCCGAGACCATGACATCCAGCGTCAAAGCCTCCTGTTTCGACGCGTCTGCGTCAAAGGTCAGATCAGAGGGGCGAACGCCCAGTATGACCTCTTTGTTCTGATGGGCTTTTGCAGCGGCGGCCTTGTCAGCCGCCAACCGCAGATCGAAACCGTCGCCGGAAACAAAGACGCCCGTGTCGCGCTCGAAAATCTCACCTTCCAGGAAATTCATTGGTGGCATGCCGAGGAAGCCAGCGACGAACTTGTTCACCGGGCGCTTGAACAGTTCTTCCGGTGTGCCCTGCTGCTGGATATAGCCGCCATGCATCACGACGATCCGATCCGCCAGCGTCATCGCCTCGATCTGATCATGGGTAACGTAGATCATGTTCTTCTGGACTCGCTGGCTCATCAGCGCCAGTTCGGCCCGCATCTGCCCGCGCAGCTTGGCGTCGAGATTGGACAGCGGTTCATCAAACAGGAACGTAGCGGCATCTCGGGTCAGCGCCCGCCCCATCGCAACCCTCTGGCGCTGTCCGCCCGACAGCTCGCCTGGCTTGCGCGCCAGATAGTCGGTCAAACCCAGCGTTGCGGCAACCTCTTTGACCTTCTTGTCGATTTCGGCTTGCGGGCGTTTCTGTAGGCGCAGGGCGAAGGACATGTTTCGCGCCACGTTCATATGCGGATAAAGTGCGTAGTCCTGAAACACCATGGCAAGGTCACGATCCTTGGGCTCCAAACGACTGACCGGCTTGCCCCCGATGTAAATTTCGCCCTCGGACACATCCTCAAGCCCGGCGATCATCCGCAATGTGGTGGATTTCCCGCAGCCCGACGGACCGACCAAAACCGTGAATTCATTATCGGCCATCTCAAGCTCGATCCCGTGCAGGACCTCAACATCGCCATAGCGCTTGATCAGGTTCTCAAGGTGGATGTTTGGCATAACAGGGCTGACTCTCCGCTTTGTTACCGGTCACATTAACAATTGTGACCGGTAACACAAGGAAAATTGCGATTCCCAGTAAACCTTTGAAACTAGGGGATCACAATTCCCGTGTGGAGCCGCGAAGGATCGGTCGGGCCTCGATCTTGATATGCTGGGGAATCACTGCACCTTCGCCCTGCGTGTCAAACAGTTCTGCGATCAACCGACCGCTGGCCCGCCCGATACCCTTGGGATCGACCATCACCGTGGTGATGGCGGGCGAGGCGAATCGCGAGACTTCGAAATTCCCGAACCCCGCAATCCCGATATCACCCGGCACAGACCTGCCCATCGCGGGCAAGGCTGAAAGCGCCCCAAAGGCCGGAGCGTCCGATACACAGAAGATGCAGTCGACATCGGGAAACCGCCCCAGCAATTCAGGCATGGCCGCCGCCCCGTCTTCGATGGAGAGCGGCGGCTTGCCGAATTTGAGGATGCGATGCGCGGACAGGCCTGCCTTTGTCATCGCGTCAACAAACCCCTTGCGACGCGCGGCCCCCCGGGTCCAGGCGTCATCAGCCTCACCCAGAAAAGCGATGTTACGATAGCCGCGCTGGATCAAGGCCTGGGTCATCTCGGCAGCGGCGACGCGGTTGGAAAAGCCGATCGTGTGGCCAATCGGGTCCTCGGGACGTTCCCAAAGCTCGATCACTGGGACATTGGCGTCGCTCAACAACTGGATCGTGCGATCCGAATGGCCGTCATAGGACAACACGACGGCTTCGGGCCTGCGCCGCAACATGGTCTCAACCAGGGTCTCTTCGCGCTCGGCGGAGTAGTTGGTGTAGCCCAGAAGAATCTGCTGCCCGATACCCTCAAGCTCTTCGGTCAGGGCCTGAACGGTTTCAGCGAAATGCAAATTGTTCAGCGAGGGCACCAGAACCGCCACGAAGCCCGAGCGTTTGGTGGTCAGGCTGCCCGCCATCTGGTCGGGCACATAGTTCATGTCGCGCACCACCTGCAGGATACGCTCGCGCGTTTCTTTCGAAATCGGGCTGTTTGCCTTGAGCGCGCGCGACACCGTCATACGCGATACGCCAGCGGCGCGCGCCACGTCGCGCATGGTAACCGGAGAGTGGGTTTTCTGGGACTGTGACACCGGCGAACCGCTTGCGTTGTTATCGGTCACAGAATGCGGCAGCGCCTACTGCGGATCAAGGGGCGCCGCAAAATTCGCAGCGCCCCCGATGGTGTTAGCGTTCCAGCGCGCCGACGCCGGAGAAGCGGAAGGCTTCCTGTTCCAGCGCATCGATCTCTTCGGCGCTCATCTGGTCATGGGCAACGGTGATCCGACCCAGGAAGACCAGCGGCAACTCATCGGCACGCCCCTCCAGATCGGCGCGGATCGCTTCAGCGGTGGCCGCGCCCACATCATCACCCATACGCATCGGTGTGGCGTCCAGCTCGCCCCGACGAATGGCCTCAAGCTCCAGCCCGGTGCCGCCCCAACCGGTCGAGAAGATGTCTTTCTCCTTGCCTTGGGACACCTGCGCCTCAACCGAGCCCATGGCCATGGCGGTGTTGGCGTTGTGGATGATCGTCGCCTCCGGATAGGCCTGCATGATCAGGCTGGTGCCCTCGAAGCCACCCTCGCGCTGGTATTCACCATAATGCTCATAGGCCGTTGTCCAGTTGCCCTTCTCTTCCACGCAAGCCTTGAAATCACCCGAGCGCTGATTGTCGGTGATGCCGGGAATGCCCCGGTTCATCGCCATGGTCACGTCATTGCCCAAACGACCCAGCATGTAGTCGCACATGGTCAAGGCCCCCGCTGCCGACGAGAAGTCGAACCAGGCATCAGGTTGGGTCTTGAGATCCTTCAGCGGTGTGTGGAACGCCCAGACATAGGTGGAAAACCCGTCATTCCCGGCCAGCTTGTCGATATTGTCGGCCTGAATGGCGAGCTCCGACGGGCCGAAGATCACATAGTCATAGAGATCGGCATCCTGTTCGACCTGATTGGCATAGGTCGATTGCAGCGAATGCTCGATCTGGCGGCTGGCAAACTCGGTGGTCTCATAATTGATGCCCAACTCGTCCAACCGCTTGGTCAGCGCCAGATAGTTGCGCGCCCAGAAGTCGGACGTATCCGCCGACGGATAGATCAGCGCGATCTGCACCGGCTTGTCGAGCGCGCCGGAAAACGGCACCGCCTCTGATCCGACCACCGCCTGCAGCGCTTCGAGCTTGCCATCGGCGTTGACCTCATCCGGCACCCAATAATCACGCTCGCCGATATCGGGCAATACCTTGAGCGGCAGAGTGCCCTCGGCGAAGGCGCCCCCACCCAGGGCCACGCTTGCCACCAGTGCTGTTGTCGTCAATAACCTCATTTCGGTTCCTCCCTTTGCATGAGTGCGGAGCCATCGGTCGGGTCGGGGCTGCACCCCCGGCCCGGCCACCCCGCGTGTTGGCCGGTCACCCGCTAGGGTTGGGGTCACCGGCAAATAGTCCGCCAATCGCAAGCAGCGCGATCAGCACACCAATCAGGGCCGCGCTGAAGCGCAGCATTTTCTGTCCATCCGGGGTCATGAGACCCGCAAACAAGCCGCCTGCCCCGTCCCGGTCCTTCTTCTGCATCCAGGTATAGAGCGCGACCGAGCTGACAATGACGACGCCCGAGGCAACGGATTGCCAGAAGAACTCTATCCGCAACGTCACTAGCGCGTTGATCATCATGCTCAGCAGCAGCACCCCTGCGAACGACCCCAGCATCGAAGCACGTCCGCCAAAGAGTGAGGTGCCGCCCACAACCACCGCCGCAATGACATGCAGATTGAAATAGGGGGCCGATGTGGCCTGGATGGCGTTCAGTTTACCGGTCAGCATGACCCCACCCAAAGCCGCGCAGGCGCCCATTAGGACATAGGCGTAGACCTTGTGGCGATTGACCGAAATGCCCGTCAATTCGGCGGCTTCGGGGTTCGATCCGATGGCGATGGTGTAGCGGCCGAAGTAACTGCGGGTCAGTAGCACATAGCCTGCGATCATCGTCGCGATACCGATGATGACGGGGATCGGGATGAAGCCGGGGATTTGACCCCGCCCGATCTCGGTCAGGAAGTCCGGGAAACGCGCAAGCACAAGCCCCTTAGCCAACACAAGTGCAAAGCCGCGATAGACCAGATCCATTGCCAGTGTACCGATTAGGTCCGGCACATTGAATCGTGTGATGATCAGCCCGTTGATCAGCCCCATCACCGCACCCAGCATGATCGCAATGGGCACAGCGACATAGACGGAGAAGCCGTATTGCTTGATCAGAAAGGCCATCATGATGCCACTGAGTGCCGCAATCGAGCCAATCGACAGGTCGATACCCCGTTGCGTGATAACAAAGGTCATTGCCATCGCCATCGGCATATATAGCGCCGCATCCAGCAGGATCAGGTTCAGGTTTGTGGCCCGGAAATACCGCGCGGGTTCTGCGACCGCCATGAACAGCAGGATCGCGAGGATCATCACCATCGGGCCGATGATCGCGATATAGGGCTCCATCCGTTCGGAGAGTGTTTTCTGAGCAGTAATCGTGGCCATTATGCCGCCTCCTCTGCGCCAACAATCAGGCCCAGAACCTCTTGTGTGTTGCTTTCTGATGCTTTGACCACGCCAACGCATTGGCCGCGCCGCTGCACGTGAATGCGATCAGACACCTCAAAGACATCGTCCAGCGAATGGCTGATCAGGATCACCGCCAGCCCCTGCGCCTTCAGCGTCTTGATCAATTTCAGCGTCCGCGCAGTTTCCTGCGGACCCAATGCGGCGGTTGGTTCATCCATGACCAACACCCGCAACCCCTCGTGGTAGACGGCGCGCGCAATGGCGACGGCCTGACGCTGGCCGCCAGAAAGGCTCTCTGTGGGCGCATCAAGCGACTTGAGCTTTACGCCCAGGCGTTCCATCAGCACGCGCTCGGTTTCGGACCGCATCCGTTTGTTATCCAGCATGGTGATGCCAAACACTTTGCGCGTCAGTTCGTTGCCCAGAAACATGTTTGCCGCCGGATCAAGGTGATCGGCCAGCGCCAGCGTCTGATAGACCGCGTCGATCCCCAATTCGATGGCATCGGCATGGCTGGCAAAGTCGACCTTTTCACCAGCCAGATAGATATCGCCTTCGGTCGGCTGGTAAACACCGGTCAGCACCTTGATCAGTGTTGATTTTCCGGCGCCGTTGTCGCCGACAATGGCCAGCACTTCACCGGCATGGGCGTCAAGGTCAACATTCGACAAGGCGGTCACACCGCCAAAGCGTTTGGTAATACCGCGCATTTTCACAAGCGGGATGTCGGGCGGGGTGTCTGGCATGAGATACTCCGTGAATTGAATACAGCGTTCCGGCATCGGCTCACATGAGCCAGCGACCCGAACCGCAATCTGTTTTGGTGTCCCAAAAGGACCTCCTTGGGCCCCCGGAACCGTTTCCGGCCCGAGGACCCCGGGGAGAGTGGCTATTTGCCCCAGATGTTCGAATAGGCCTCTCGGTAAGGCGAATCCGGATCGAACTGGTTGCTGTCGCCCAGCTTGGCCAGCCCGTCCTGCGTCACCAGCGCCGGAGAGGTCACATAGCCGGAGCAGGCTTCGCCCTGAATGGCGCGGTTCAGTTCATCTACCAGTTGCCAGCCCTGCAGGTTCAGCGGTTCGGCCACAGTGATTGTCTGATACTGGCCACCGCGGATGCGCTGGAACGCCGCCTCGGACCCATCACCTGCCGAACCCGCTTTCGGTGATCCGTCGCCGGGAATGCCCGCCGCCGCAAGCGCAGGCCCCATGAAGTCGAAATAGAGGTCGTTGATCGCCAACGCGTGGGTCCAGCTGTCGCCATGTTTCTGCAAGAGAGATGTGGTCAGCGGCCCCATCCGGCTGGAGGTGTCGGCGATTGGCGTGTCGACATATTCCAGAACCTTGCCACCTGCGGCCTCGATGGTTTCCTTGATCCGATCCGCCTTGTCGATCGCAATCTGATAGGTGGAATCGGTAAAGATCACCGCACCCACATTGTCACCGCCGTCCTCCATCGCCCATTCGGCTGCGACTTCGGACACGGTCATCGCATCGGTGGAGACATTGGCAAAGATTCCGCCCGGCGCATCGCAGCCGATTTTGGGGCCAGAATGCCAGGCCACCATCGGGATATTGGCCCCGACAACACCCTCCAGCGCGGCCTGCTGTTCGACCGCATCGAACCCGTTGATGATCACGCCGTCCGGCTTGAGCGCCAAGGCCTGACCTATCGCCGCCGTCCGCCCTTGAATCGAGCCCGCACCATCGAGCACACGCACGTCCCATCCGATCTTCCCTGCAGCTTCTTCGACCCCGGTGGTCACCCCGAGGATGCCTCCGTTTTTGAGATCTCCGGCGACCACGACGATAGACTTGCCTTCAGCCGCCGTCGGCCCCGTGGTTGGCCCGTCCCAAGCGGTCTCCGCGAGCCCGGCTGTGCCAAACCCGGCCAGCATCGTGGTTGCCAACATGGCGTTCAGAAATGTTCTTTTCTTCATGACTTCCTCCCTTTGCACGTCTTTGCTCAGCGCTTTTCTGCACCTTTTCTGCGCTGCGCATATCCTGCGATGCCGATGGCGATCAGCAGGGTCACCCCGTTGAACAGCGGCTCGACCCAGAAGGAGCCACCGAATTGTTGAATTCCAGAAATACCGACCGCCAGAATGGCGACACCCACGATGGTGCCCCAGACATTGACCCGGCCCGGTTTGATTGTGGTTGATCCCAGAAACGCCCCCACCAGTGCGGGCAGCAGAAATTCCAATCCAACCGAGGCCTGCCCGATCCGCAATTTCGAAGCCAGCAGCACACCTGCCAGAGCCGTCATTGTGCCAGAGGCGACAAAGGCGCCGATCACGTATTTGCGGGTGGGAATGCCGTTCAGCTGCGCTGCGCGCTGGTTGGCACCGATGGCATAGAGGTACCGGCCCACAGGCGTGTATTCGAGCACGACCCACATCACCACGGTGATCGCGAGCAGGTAATACCCGGTGATGGGCAGCCCGAAGACGAAGGTGCTGTTGAGCGCATAGAAGCCATCCGGCAGCACGCCAACCATCTGTCGCCCGCCCGTATGCCAGAGCGCCAGCGCATAGAGCACCGTGCCGGTGCCGAGCGTCGCGATGAAACTGTCGATCTTGGCCACCTCGACCAGCAGTCCGTTCAGAAACCCGGTGATCGCACCCAGCATCAGCACCAGCGCCACGGCCACCGGCCAGGGCATGCCCAGCAGGGTCTGAAAGCTGATCGCCAGGATGTGCCACAGGACGATCCCGTAGCCTACGGTCAGGTCAATGCGCCCTGCTGCCATCGGGATCATGGCCCCAAGCGACAAGAGCGCAATGATTGCCTTGTCCGACACGATCGCACGCAGGTTCAGCATCGTCGGAAAGGTGTTGGGCAGCAGGACGGAAAACAGCCCGATCAGAAACACCGTTAGGATCACCAGGCCATATACCGGCAGCAGCCGGACCAGGCGCTGGCCAAAGCTCAGACCCTTCAACTCGGCCTTGGTCGGCTCCAGTGCGCCCGATTCAAGCGATTGCATTCTGGCTGTCCTCTCGTTTCTTGATATTCCCGGCAGATGCCGACTGGATCAGATTCTCGGTGGTCAGTCGGGTCCCGTTTAATTCATCAACGATGGCCCCCTGACTGAACACGATGGCGCGATGGCAGATGGTCGCGATCTCTTCGAAATCGGTAGAGACGACAAGAATACCCAACCCATCCGCCAAGGCCCGGTTGAGCAGTGCGTAAATCTCGGATTTGGCACCCACATCGACACCGGCGGTCGGATCCTCGCAGATCAGCAGACTGCGCTTTGTGGCCAGCCAGCGTCCGATCACCACCTTTTGCTGATTGCCGCCTGAAAGCGCCTCGATCGCCAGGCTGGGATCATTTGGGGACAGCCCAAGCTCCGCCCCAATGATTGCCGCCTGATCGGCTTCGGCTTTGGGTGACAGCAGGTTTAGCAGTTTGCGCCCGATCCCCTCGGGATTGAGGAACGTGTTTTCTCGAATCGTGAGGCTCATCGCCACCGATTCCTCGGTCCGGTCCTTGGCCACCAGCCCGACACCTGCCGCAAGCGCGCGTTGCGGGGTCGACAGATCAGGCACACGGCCCGCAAGCGTGACTCGCCCGTCATAGGGCTCTAGACCAAAAAGCGCGCGCGAGATCGCCTCATGCCCCGCCCCGCGCAGCCCGACCAAGCCAACGATTTCATTCTTGCGCAGTTCGAAATTCAGCGGCCCGACGCCCGCGACGCGAAACCCGTCCAACGTAAGCACCGGTTCGCCGGGCGCATCCGTGCTCTTGACGGTCTCGCGGGTTTTGCGACCGACGATCTTCTGTACCAGTTCCTCGGGCGTGGTGTGGTCTATGCTGCGCACGCCGACCATTTCACCATCGCGCAGAACCGCCACGCGATCAGCAATCTGGAAAATCTCGTCAAGCCGGTGACTGACATAGATCATCCCGACCCCCCGCTCACGCAGGGGCCGCAGCGCATCGAACAGCCGCTCCACCTCATCCGCCGGAAGCGAGGCGGTCGGTTCGTCCAGAACCAGAAACTCACTGTCCACTGCTAGTGCACGGGCAATCGCAACCAGCGATTTTTCGGTGCGCGAAAGATTCTCGACCCGGGTGGTTGGGTCAAAGTCGCAATCAACCTTTCGCAGCGCCTCAGCGGCGAAGCTCTCGACATCATTCCACTTGATCAGACCATTCTTGCGAGAAAAACCCAGCGCCAGCGCGATGTTCTCTGCCACCGTCATCCATTCGATCAATCCAAGATCCTGGTGGATAAACGCCACCTTTTGCCGCTCGCCAAATCCGGCGGGTCGATGGGCATAGGGCTCACCATCAATCAGCACGCGTCCCGCATCCGGCTGATGAATGCCACCAAGCACTTTGATCAGTGTTGATTTGCCAGCCCCGTTTTCGCCCAGCAACGCGAGAATTTCGCCGCGCTCCACGGTCAGAGACACATCCTTCAGCGCATATGTGCCGCCGAAATGCTTGTCTATTCCGTCAAAAAACAGACCTGAGGCCAGGTTCTGCATGCGGGCTCCTCCTTGATCCGGGCCCCAACCCTCCCGTTGAGTTACCCGTAACATTGCGCTAGTGTTTCGCGTGGCAGCCCAATCTGTCAAGCTTTAAGTTACCCGTAACGTAAGCATGTCGATATGAAAGAAAAAAGCAGCAAAAACAACCGGATAAGCCTCTCCGAGGTCGCCCGCGCCGCAGGTGTGTCAAAGATGACTGCCAGCCGCGTTCTGCGTGGCGAGGGCGGGTACTCGGAAAAAACCCGCGACAAGGTGATGGAGAAGGTCGACCAGTTGGGCTATCTGCCGAATCGTTTGGCCACGGTTTTTGCGGGCGACCAGAGCTCGACCTTTGTGGGCGTGTCGATCCCGGACCTCGGAAACGAGGTCTTTGCGCAGGTTCTCGAAGGCATCGACCGCAAGCTCGGCTCCTTTGGTCGGCAGACCGTTCTGGGCCTGACCCAACACACCCAGCAGGAAGAAGAAAACTGGATTCGCACCGTTCTGTCCTGGCAGCCTGCGGGCCTGATCCTGACCGGTCGCTACCATTCCCCGCGCGCCACCGAAATGTTGCGCAATGCCGGTATTCCGATTGTCGAGATCTGGGACCTGAACAGCAGCCCGCTGGATATGTCGGTGGGCATCAACCACTTCGACAGCGGCTTCGACATGGGCCGTTATCTGACAAGTTGCGACTATTCCAATATCGGATATGTCGGCACGTCGCATGACACCGCCAACGCCGCGACAACGCGGCTGGACGGGTTCTGCAAGGCTGTCGAAGGTGGCGGTGGGCGGGTGGTCAAACAGCTCTGCCTGCATGACACGGCGACCTATTACCCCGGGTTTTATGGCACCGAGCAACTGCTGGCCTCAGGCAGCGGTGTTGAATGCATCTTTTATCAGAATGACGCGATGGCCTTTGGCGGGCTGCAATATTGCGCCTCTAAGGGTATGCTGGTGCCGCATGATATCGGCATTGCGGGCTGGGGCGATCTGCCGATTGCCTCGGTGATCGCGCGGCGACTGACATCGATGCATGTGCCGCATCTGAAACTCGGGCAGGCCGCAGCAGAGATGATGATCGGGCGGCTCAGCGATGAACCGGTCGAACCCTGCCGGGATATCGGCTTTCGCTTGATTCCCGGCACGACGGTGCGTAACAGCGCCTAGCTGGTCTCGCCCCGCACAAGGCGCGCACCGACATTAACCACGCGCGGACCGTCCTGTGGGGTGCCGGCAAACAGATCCTCAAGCAGCAAGGCCACTTGTTCTCCGATCTGTCGGGCCGTGACGCCAATCGTGGTGATCCTTGGGTCCGAAACAGAGGCCACCTCGAAGTTGCCAAACCCCGTGACGGCGATATCGCCGGGCACATCCAGGCTCATCCGTCTGCATTCGCTCAACACCCCAAATGCCACCGGGTCCGAAACGCAGACCAAGGCGTCAAACTCTCTCACCCGCGAGCCCAACGCCGATACCGCCTGCGCGCCGTGTCGCATCGACACCGGCGCGGGCCCCGCGTCGAGGATTTCGACCTCGGGCAAACCAAGTTCCACAGCTCTGGCGATCACCCCGTCGCGGCGCTCGGCCCCGCGAAGATCGGTCAGATCGGTCGCCCCGACATAGCCCAACCGACGCCTGCCGCTTTCGGCCAGATGCGTGACCAAGGTGGCCATCGCCTCTGCGTTGGAAAACCCGACAACATGGCCCAAAGGGTCTGCGGGCAGGTCCCACATCTCGACAATTGGCAGATTTCGCGCGCTGAGCAGCGCGCGGGTTTCGTCCGTATGATGGCCACCGGTCAGAACAATTGCCTCGGGGTTGCGGGTCAGAAGCTGGCGCACCAGTTCTTGTTCCTTCTCGACGCTGTAATTTGTGCTGCCCAGCAACAACTGCATCCCGCTCGGGCCAAGGCCATCAGAGAGGCCGCGAAAAGTTTCCGCGAAGTTTGCGTTGTTGATCGAGGGCAGCGTGACTGCGACAAAGCCGCTTTTCTGGGTTCGGAACGCCTGCGCCGTCGTGTCATAAACATAACCCAGATCATTGGCGACCTGCCGAATCTTGCGGCGAGTCTTTTCGTTGACCGTCTCGTCATCACGCAAGGCGCGCGACACCGTCATGGGCGAAACCCCGACGGCGCGCGCCACATCCCGCATCGTGACCCGAGCGGTCATCCCGCGATCTCTTCTTTGGCGCCCTTGAAGAACTCCATCACCGCCGCCTCATCCTCACCCCCGAGCCCGGCGGCGGTCAGCATCCGGTGAATTTCCGCGCAGATGGCGGTCATCGGCATCGAGGTGCCGGTCTGGCGCGCCAGATCATTCACCGCGTTCAAATCCTTGACCATATTATCGATCCGGCCAGTGCGCCGATAATCCTTGGTCGCGAAACGCGGCAGATATTCCTGCAGCAGCGCGCTGTCGGCGCGGCCGCCTTTCAAGGCCTGCGGGATCTTTTCAGCTTTCACGCCGGCATCCAGCGCCAGTTGCGTCGCCTCTGCCACAGCCAGAAACCCGATCCCGCAGAGAACCTGATTGATCAGTTTCGTTGTCTGGCCTGCCCCGGACGGCCCCATATGGGTGTAGTTTGAGGCCACATGGCGCAGTGCCAGATGCGCGCGTTCCACATCCGCAGCCGCGCCGCCCGCCATCAAGGTCAACTCGCCAATCAGCGCCTTGGGCGCACCGCCCGAGAGCGGGCTGTCGACCCAGGCCAGGCCACGCTCTGCCGCCATCGCAGCGAATTTCCGGGTGGCATCGGGTTCGATCGAGGACATGTCGATGATCACGGTTCCCTCAGAGGCCCCGTCAGCGATGCCATCCGCGCCAAAGGCTGCCAGTTCCACGATGCGCGAGGCGTTCAGGCTGGTGATGACGAAATCTACCCCCTGGCTGGCCTCAGCCGCCGAAGCAGCAGCGACAGCCCCTTTGGCAACCAGTGCGGCGACCTTTTCCTGATCCAGATCGAAGACGTTCAGCGTATTTCCGGTCTCCAGCAGCCGTGTGCCAATCGCGCCGCCCATGGCCCCGGCCCCGATCAGGGCAATCTTTTCGCTCATATCCCTGTCTCCTCTTGTGGTTCTGCCGGCCTGCCCTCAAAGCGACGCGGTGATGCCGCCATCGACATAGAGCGTATGCCCGTTCACGAAGCTCGACGCATCCGAGGACAGGAACACGCAGGCGCCCACCAGTTCCTCGACCCGTCCCCAGCGGCCTGCGGGGGTTCGTTTCTCAAGCCATGCCGAAAACTCCGGATCAGCCACTAGAGCGGCATTGAGCGGGGTGTCGAAATAGCCCGGCGCAATAGCGTTGCATTGCAGCCCGTGTTTAGCCCAATCCGTGGCCATCCCCTTGGTCAGATTGCCGACCGCGCCTTTGGTCGCCGTATAGGGCGCGATGCCGGGACGGGCGAGCGCGGTCTGGACCGAGGCGATGTTGATGATCTTACCCGCCCGGCGCCCGATCATGTGCCGCGCCACCGCTTGGCCAACATGAAAGACGCTGGCGATATTGGTTTGCAACAGCTTCTCAAACGCGTCCGCCGGAAAGTTCTCCAACTCTGTCCGGTGCTGCATTCCAGCGTTGTTGACCAAAATATCGATAGCGCCGGTCTGCGCTTCAAAACCATCAACGGCGGCACGCACCCCATCGTGATCGGTGGCATCGAAGGCCAGTTCGCTCACATTTGCCTCTTCGGCGCGCAGGGCCTCTGCTGCCGCACTCAATTTGGATGTATCGCGACCGTTCAACACGATCTCTGCTCCGGCAGCGGCCATCCCGCGCGCCAGGGCATATCCTATGCCCTGCGAGGACCCGGTGATCAGGGCGCGCTTGCCCGAAAGAGAGAAAATATTGGTCATGTGGATACCCTTGTTGCGCAGACACGCATTGACTTAATCTATTTGGTACCGATAACATGTTACGGGTAACAATGCTTGTCAAGCAAGGAATCAGCCCGTGTCGAAACCGATCATTCTGCAAGTTGGCCCTTATCCTGAATGGGATCAAACCCCTCTTGATAGCGCCTTTGACGTCAAACGGTATTTCGAAGTCTCCGACCAATCCGCCTTTCTGGCAGAACACGGCCCGAACATCCGCGCCATCGCGACTCGGGGCGAGTTGGGGGCGGATCGCGCCATGATCGAGGCCTGCCCGGCGCTTGAGCTGATCTCGGTCTATGGTGTTGGCTTCGATGCCGTCGATCTGGACGCCTGCCGCGAACGCAGTGTCCGGGTGACCAACACGCCGGATGTTCTGACACAGGATGTTGCCGATCTGGGCGTGGCCATGATGCTGTGTCAGTCGCGCGGCATGATCGGTGCGGAACGCTGGGTGCGCGACGGGTCCTGGGCCGACAAAGGCCTTTATCCGCTTAAGCGGCGCGTGTTCGGGCGCAAGGCGGGTATCCTGGGTCTGGGTCGGATCGGTTTCGAGGTCGGCAAGCGGCTGGCCGGGTTCGGCATGGATATCGCATATACCGATATCGCCGCCAAAGACTATGCGCCGGACTGGACATTTCTGCCCGACCCGCTGGATCTAGCGCGGCATGCCGATTTCCTGTTTGTTACCCTCGCTGCCTCGGCCCAAACCCGGAATGTGGTGAATAGCGACCTGATCGCGGCGGTTGGGCCTGATGGTATGATCATCAACATCTCGCGCGCCTCCAATATCGACGAAGACGCCTTGATCACCGCCTTGCAGGACGGCACGCTGGGCGCTGCCGCACTGGATGTGTTCGAGGGCGAACCGGCGCTTGATGCGCGGTTTCTGGAACTCGACAATGTCCTGCTGCAGCCGCACCATGCCTCGGGCACCATTGAGACCCGCAAGGCCATGGGCAAGCTTGTCCGCGACAACCTGACCGCCCATTTCGCCGGGCAGGACCTCCTAACCCCTGTTCTCTGAGGCTGACATGAAAACCATCGTTGCGCATGCTGCAAAAGACCTCCGCATCGAGGCCCGCGAGATGCCTGAACCCGGCCCGGATCAGGTTCTGATCCGTATGGCCGCCGGGGGCATCTGCGGCTCTGATCTGCATTATTACAATCACGGGGGTTTTGGACCCATTCAGTTGAAAGAGCCAATGATCCTCGGACATGAAGTGTCGGGCCATGTGGCGGCAATTGGGGAGAATGTCACCGGCCTGAAGGAGGGCCAACTTGTGGCCATTTCACCCTCAAGGCCTTGCGGCACCTGCGAATATTGCCTTGAAGGCAAGCAGAACCATTGCCTGAACATGCGATTTTATGGCTCGGCAATGCCGTTTCCCCACATCCAGGGCGCGTTTTGTGAATACCTTGTGGCCGATGCCGCACAATGCGCGATCGCCGACGGGTTGAGCGCCGGTGAGGCCGCGATGGCCGAGCCTTTGTCAGTGGTGCTACACGCCGCACGGCAGGCGGGTGACCTGATGGGAAAACGGGTTCTGGTCACCGGATGCGGCCCCATCGGTCTGCTCGCCGTTCTTGTCGCCCGGTACGCGGGCGCGGCCCAGGTCGTGGCAACAGACATCATGGCGTTTACCCTCGGCATGGCTCGCAAGATTGGCGCTGACCTCACTTTGAACGTCGCGGACGCACCGGATGGTCTGGATGAATTTGCCGCCGACAAGGGGCATTTCGATGTGCTCTTCGAATGCAGCGGAGTAGCTGCGGCACTGTCCTCGGCTGTACCGGTTCTACGCCCCGGCGCCACCATTGTGCAATTGGGTCTGGGCGGGGATATGACGTTACCCATGCAGGCGATGACCGCCAAGGAGATCACGCTCCAAGGCTCGTTCCGTTTTCATTCGGAGTTTTTCACGGCTGTCGAGATGATGCGCACCGGGCGTCTGTCGGTGGACCCGCTGATCACCCACACGATTCCGATGGCAAACGCCGTATCCGCCTTCGATCTGGCATCTGATCGCAATCAGGCGATCAAGGTGCAGCTTGCGTTCTGAAGAGCGATCCCGCCCCCGGGGCCAGACGGCACCGGAGGCGGCTTTTACACCCTTGAAAACCTCAGAACTTGGGCGCGCGTTTTTCCAGGAATGCGGTGTAGGCTTCCGCAAATTCGGCGGATTTGACGCCCTCAGCAAAGTCCACCAGTTCGGCGTTGACCCGGTCCATCAGGTTCCCGGGCTCAGAGGCGCGCAACAGCGCCTTGGACTTGGCCATCGCAACAGGAGCCCGCTTTGACAGCGTATCGACCGCCGCTTGGGCGGCCTGCGCTACCTCGGTCGCTGGCAACACCGCGTTGATGAACCCCATCTCCAGCGCTTCGCCTGCATCGAACATGCGGCCCAGAAGGATAAGCTCAGCAGCCTTGGCCTGCCCGACCATTCTCGGCACCAGATAAGAGGCACCGGCTTCGGGCACCAGGCCAAGATCGACAAAGGGCATCTGGAACCGGGTGTCCTCGGCCGCATAGATCAGATCGCAATGCAGCAGCATCGTTGTGCCAATCCCGATCGCAAGCGCCTCAACCTGCGCGACGATCGGTTTGGGAAAGCCGATGATCGCCCGGAGAAAATCCGCAGCCGCAAGATCGCCGGTCTTCACCGCCTGGGCAAAAGAATTCACATCGTTGCCGCTGGTAAAGACGCCGCCCGCCCCGCTGAGCAGCACGACCCGGATCGCGCTGTCTTGGGCCGCATCTTCCAGCGCTGAGACCATGGTGCGGTACATGTCGTTGGTAAGCGCGTTCTTTGTCTGCGGCGCAGACATGATCAGGTGCAGGATCGCGCCCGATTTTTCGCTAATGACTTGGGCGTTTCCACTGGTCACAAGAATTTGTCCTTTTTTCCTGTCCGATCTAGACGGGCAAGTGTTCCCCTGCGGCGGCTAGGCAACGGCCCCTACCAGACGCGATGTGATGATCTCGTTGGCTTCGTCCATGATGCGGTCGATCAATTCCTGGCAGGTCGGAATGTCGTTGATCAGGCCAACAACCATCCCGCAGGACCAGGCCCCGGCTTCCATATCGCCATCTTTCATGATGCGGGGATAGACGCCGGCAACCTGTTCGATGATGTCTTCGAATTGCAGCTTGTGGCCAAGCTCGCGTTCTTTTTCCAGCAGTTTTTGAACCGCATCGTTGGTCATCACACGCTCGGTATTGCGCAGCGGACGCATGACCAGGCGGGTGTCCAACTCGGTCGCGGCCACGATGGCGTCTTTGACGTTCTGGTGCACAGGGGCCTCTTCTGTCGCGATGAAGCGCGTGCCCATGTTCATGCCGGATGCGCCCATCGCCATTGAGGCTACCAGTGAGCGCCCATCGGCCTGACCGCCCGAAGCGACAAAGGGGATCTCGAGCTCATCCGCAGCGCGGGGCAGCAGTATCATGTTGGGCACGTCATCCTCGCCGGGATGACCGCCGCATTCGAACCCATCGACCGAGACCGCGTCGCAGCCGATCTCCTGCGCCTTCAGCGAGTGGCGCACCGAGGTGCATTTGTGGATCACCTTGATGCCTGCATCCTTGAGATAGGGCATCACCTGCGCCGGGTTGCGCCCGGCGGTTTCAACCACGCGCACGCCGCCGTCGATGACCGCCTTGACGATAGCGGGGTAATCCGGCGCGTTCACGGTCGGCAGGAAGGTGATGTTGACCGCGAACGGCTTGTCGGTCATGTTCTTGCAGCGCGCGATCTCATTGGCCAGATCCTCGGGCGTCTTCTGCGTTAGGGCGGTGATCGTGCCAAGGCCACCGGCATTCGACACCGCCGCCGCCATTTCGGCAAAGCCCACATAATGCATGCCGCCCTGAATGATCGGGTGTTGAATGCCAAACAGTTCAGTGATCTCGGTTTTCATTGTCACCAGTCCCTCGGTTTTCTTGTGTCTATGCCTGTCATCCGTCGCCCGGCCATGCGATACGGCTTTCGGCTTGCTTAAACCGTTCTGATGACTTCGGTCATTATTACGTTGCGTCCGCAGGCGCTTATCTTTCCGCAAGGTCAGTGACTCCCTCGAATGCAAAATTGCACTTTCCGAGTGGGCATGCGTGCAGGTAAAGCTCTGAGCTTATGTGTTTGATCCCAAGGTTTTATGGTGCGACCCATTCGATGGAATGAAAGGTGCCCAATGCACCCTGAAACACAATAAGCCGAGCTCAGGACGCTATTGACATTTTGAGTGGCCACAATTGCGGCACGTCATACAGCCTTCGACCATTTGCATCTCGTACTGGCCGCAACTCGGGCAGGCCGGGCCTCGGGGCGCGTCGGTGTTGACGACCTGGGCCTGCGGGTCTGACTTCAGGCCCATGCCTTCGCCCTCAAGAAAACCGATCGAAACCATGTGTCGTTCGATAACGCCACCAATCGCTGCAAGGATCGACGGGATGTACTTGCCTTGCACCCAAGCCCCACCACGCGGGTCGAACACCGCCTTCAACTCCTCGACCACAAAGGACACATCGCCGCCGCGCCGAAACACCGCCGAGATCATCCGGGTCAGGGCCAGCGTCCAGGCGTAGTGCTCCATATTCTTGGAGTTGATGAACACCTCGAAGGGCCGCCGCCGTCCGCCGATAACAATATCATTGATGGTCAGGTAAATCGCGTGTTCGCTATCGGGCCATTTCAACTTGTAGGTGCTGCCCTCCAGCGCCTGCGGGCGATCCAGCGGTTCCGACATGTAGACCACCTCGCCACCATCAACGCTATGGGGAGAGATCGCGTTTTCCCCCGGGGCGGTGTCAGCTTTTTCGCTCACCGTCAGCACCGAACCGGTCACGTCATTGGGCCGGTAGGTGGTGCAGCCCTTGCAGCCCTTATCCCAGGCCTGCATGTAGACATCCTTGAACGCCTCAAAGCTGATATCTTCCGGGCAGTTGATGGTTTTTGAGATCGAACTGTCGATCCATTTCTGCGCGGCGGCCTGCATCTTGACATGCGCCGAAGGCGCGAGGGTCTGCGCGTTCACGAAATGATCGGGCAGTTCGACATCACCGAACTTGTCGCGCCAGAGCTGCACGGCATAATCGACGACCTCTTCTTCGGTGCGAGAGCCATCCTTTTGCAGCACCTTGCGCGTGTAGGCATAGGCGAAGACCGGCTCGATCCCGGACGAGACATTGCCCGCATAAAGGCTGATCGTGCCGGTCGGCGCGATCGAGGTCAGCAATGCGTTGCGGATGCCGTGTTCGCGGATCGCATCACGTATATCCGCGTCCATCGCCATCATCGACCCGCTGGCCAGATACCCGTCAGCATCGAACAGGGGGAAGGCCCCCTTCTCGCGTGCCAAATCCACCGACGCCAGATAAGCGGCGCGGGCGATCGAGTGCAGCCAGCGCTCCGTCTGACGCGCCGCCTCGTCCGAGCCATAGCGCAGCCCCAGCATCAGCAGCGCGTCCGCCAGTCCGGTCACACCCAGCCCGATCCGCCGCTTGGCCTGCGCCTCAGCGGCCTGTTCCGACAGCGGGAATTTCGAGACGTCGACCACGTTGTCCATCATCCGGATCGCGGTCGCCACCAGTTCCTGCAGTGCGGCCTGGTCCAGTTCGGCATCACCCTCGAACGGGTCGCTCACCAGCCGCGCAAGGTTGATCGAGCCCAACAGACAGGCCCCGTAAGGTGGCAGGGGCTGCTCCCCGCAGGGATTGGTGGCCGCAATGGTTTCGACATAGTTCAGGTTGTTGGCCGTATTGATCCGGTCGATGAAGATCACACCCGGCTCGGCATAGTCATAGGTCGACTGCATGATCTTGTTCCACAGGTCACGCGCCTGAACCGTGTGATAGACTTTGCCGTCGAATTGCAACTCCCATGGGCCGTCGGCCTTGACCGCCTCCATGAAGGCGTCGGTGACCAGAACCGAGACATTGAACATCCGCAGCCGTGCCGGGTCGGATTTGGCGGTGATGAAATCTTCGATATCGGGGTGATCACAGCGCATTGTCGCCATCATCGCGCCGCGCCGCGAACCCGCAGACATAATCGTCCGGCACATGGCATCCCAGACATCCATGAAGCTCAAGGGACCCGAGGCATCCGCCGCCACGCCGGTGACCGCCGCGCCTTTGGGCCGGATGGTCGAGAAATCGTATCCGATGCCGCCGCCCTGCTGCATGGTCAGCGCCGCTTCTTTCAGCATATCGAAAATACCGCCCATGCTGTCTGGGATGGTGCCCATCACGAAACAGTTGAACAGCGTCACCTGCCGCGCGGTACCTGCACCCGCCGTGATACGCCCGGCGGGCAGGTATTTGAAATCCTCCAGCGCGGCATAAAACCGGTCTTCCCACAGTTTGGGGTTTTTCTCGACCTTGGCCAGATCACGGGCGATACGACGCCAGGTATCCTCGACCGTCTGGTCGACCGGCGTGCCATCCGCCTGTTTGAAGCGGTATTTCATGTCCCAGATCTGTTCCGAGATGGGGGCGGCAAAACGGGTCATTGGCTGATTCCTAGGCTGATCGGGCGATCAAGCTTACCCAAATCACCGATACGATGCTACAACAGTTTGAAGTTCTTTCCCAACAGGCTACTATATGAGCCACTCTTGGGGGCGACTCTGTGGATAAGTATGTGAATCTCATCAAACTGTCGGTTGGATCGGAAAGCGTCGAAACGCTGGCCGACTGGCAACAGACCCGCGCTGCGCAGGCAGAGGACGGGTTGCCGCGCCATGTCACCCGTATGTGGCCCAAGCGCGAGGCGGAGATCCTGAATGGCGGGTCAATCTACTGGGTGATCAAGGGGCTGGTGCAATGCCGCCAACGCATCCTGCGCCTAGATGAGGTGATGGGATCGGATGGCATCCGCCGCTGTGCCATCGTACTGGACCCGGAACTGCACTGCACCCAAAGCGCACAGAAGCGCCCGTTTCAGGGCTGGCGCTATCTCAAACCCGAGGATACCCCGCCCGACCTGCCAAAAACCCGGCAATCGGAGGACGCGCTGCCCGATGATCTGAACCGGGCGCTGGCCGAGATCGGCGTGCTCTGAACCGCACAGAAACTGTGCAGCCATCCGTATTTTGTTGACCCGCGCACAGGGCTAGCCTGCCTCCCGTCGCCAGAAGGAGGTAGAAATGACTCATTGCGTCTACAATGACAGCGAAATTCTGGATTTCCCCGGTGCAATCACCTTGCGCATCCTGCTCGGCGGCGATCAAACCGGCGGCGCGTTGGAAGCGTTCGAGGATATCGTGCAGCCCGGCGTCGGCCCTCCCCGCCATGTCCACCTGCATCAGGACGAGACGTTTTTCTTTCTGGAGGGCGATTTCGAGGTGGAGATCGCGGGCAAACGCGCCAGGGTCGCGCCGGGTGATCTGGCCTTCATTCCGCGCGGGACAGAGCATGCCTTCAAGAATGTCGGGGCAAGTCCGGGTCGCCTGCGCTATGTCTTTTCCCCCGCCTACAAGATGGAGGAGATGTTCCGCGCGCTGCATGCCGCGCAGCAAAGCGGTGCGTTGAACCCGGAAGAGATGGCCCGCATCGCGCCGCAGTACGGGCAGGAGTTCACCGGCCCGCCGCTCTAAAGCGCGATCCGGTCGAGGAACTCGTTAAGCGTTTTGCGGTCGTCCCCCTTGCATGCCGCCACGCGGCTGCGCCAGAGCGTTGCCTGCGATCGCAGAACCATTCCATCGGTCAGGATTTTCAGGTGGTTGGCCCGCAAGGTCTCGCCGGTCGACGTGATGTCGGCGATCGCCTCGGCGGTTTCGTTCTTGACCGTGCCTTCGGTAGCGCCCTGACTATCTACCAGCGTATAGTCGGCCACTCCGGCCTCGATCAGGAAATCCCGCACGAGGCGATGGTATTTGGTGGCAATCCGCAGGCGGTGGCCATGAGTCGCGCGAAAGGCAGCTGCCGTCGCGTCGAGATCGCCCAGCGTATCCACATCGACCCAGGCGCGCGGGACGGCCAGGATCAGATCGGCCTGACCGAACCCCATCGGCGCGATCTGCTCGACCTGCTGTTCCCAGAGCGGCAGTTTCTCATGCACCAGATCAGTGCCCGTGACCCCCAGATTGATCCGCCCCGCCGCCAGTTCGCGGGGAATCTCGCCCGCAGACAACAGCACGAGGGTCATGTTGCCGATCCCGTCCACGCGACCCGCATATTCCCGGTCCGACCCGGTACGCGACAAGTCGATACCGCGCTTGGCGAACCAGGCAAATGTCTTGTCCATCAGGCGGCCCTTGGAGGGGACCCCAAGCTTGAGGCTCATGATAGGCTCTCCTGCAGATCAAGGATCAGGCCCGGGCGCAGGATGCCGCCCACTGCGGGTATCTCGGCCCCGTCACCCAGATAGCGGGTCAGAGCGTCGTAACGCCCGCCGGTGGCCAAGGGCGGCAGATCGGGACGGCCCTGCCGGTAAAAGCCAAAGACGAACCCGTCGTAATATTCCATCGAAGTGCGCCCATAAGAGGCTTCGAAATCCAGGTGATCCACATCGACGCCGCGTGCGGCGAGCGCACCAATGCGCGCCTCAAGCCGGTCCAGCGCGGGGCCGATCGATGGCAGATCAACCGCCACATCGCGCAGATGTTCCAACGCAAAAGGCAGCGTCTCACGGATGGTGAGCAGCGTTTCGAGCGCGGACAATTCGGTCTCGGAAATCCGCGGCGCCGCATGATCGGCGCGCAGCGCGTCAATCCGCGCAGCAATCTCGGCCTGCGTGCGCTTGCCGATCAGCGGCGCGTCCGTCTCGACCGGGCCCGTGCCCGCCAGCAGCGCCGCGCGCGCCTCGCTCACCGAACGCTGGCCACCAAACCGCTCCAACAGGGCGCGAAACCGGCGGGGCCGCCAGATATGCCGCATCAGCGCCTGTTTACGCCGTTCATCGGTTTTCAGCCCTTGCACCGCCGCCATCAGGATGCCGATATCGCCGGTCGAGGCGGTGATGGGCAGGTCCCCCAAAGCCCGCGAGATCAGCGCGAAAACCTCTGCATCGGCGCGAGCGGGGTCAGCCCGATCGAACACCTCATAGCCCACTTGAATGAACTCATTGGGTCGGTCCGGATCATGTTCCTGCCGCCGGAACACCTCGCCCGAATAGGTATACCGGGCTGGTTCTGCACCATCACTCATGTGCATCTGCACCACCGGCACGGTGAAGTCAGGGCGCAGCATCTGTTCGCCGCGCAGCGCGTCCGTGGTCACATAAGCGCGGGCACGGATATCCTCGCCATAAAGATCAAGCAGGGTTTCGGCCGGTTGCAGGATCGCCGCCTCAACCCCCCGCGCACCCGCTGCCTCGAACTGCGCCCGCAGATCTGCTGCCTTGAGCAGCACTGTTTCGCGATCTGCCATCAGGATGCGTCCGCCTGCGCCGCCAGCATCGCGCGTACCTGCGCCACCAATTCGCCACGCGGCGCTTCGATCTGAGAGGGGCGTTCCTTCCATTCCTCCAGTGTCGCGCTTTCGGCCAGTTTTGCGCCCAGGATCAGGTCCTTGATCTGCACGATGCCATTGGCCTTTTCGTCGCCGCCCTCGATGATGGCAATCGGCGCGTTGCGCTTGTCGGCATATTTGAGCTGGTTGCCGAAGTTTTTCGGATTACCCAGATAGACCTCGGCCCGGATGTCTGCATTGCGCAGCTCGGCCACCATCGCCTGATAATCGGCCATGCGGTCCCGATCCATCACTGTCACCACAACCGGCCCATCTGCCTCGGTAGTCAGTCGGCCTTTTTCGCGCAGCGCGGCGAGCAGACGATCAACACCTATCGAGACGCCGGTTGCGGGAACCTCCTGCCCGGTGAACCGCTTGACCAGATCATCATAACGTCCGCCACCCGAGACTGAGCCAAACTGCCGCTTGCGGCCTTTTTCGTCGAGGATTTCGAAGGTGAGTTCGGCCTCATAGACCGGTCCTGTATAGTAGCCCAACCCGCGCACCACCGATGGGTCAATCTCGATCCGGTCCGGCCCGTAACCACCCGCGGCGAGCAATGCGCCGATCTGTTCCAACTCTGCGATTCCGTCCGCGCCGGTCTGGCTGTTGCCGACTGCCGCGCGCAGGTTCGCCAGCGTTCCGGCAGCATCCGCCGCCTTCGAGGTCAGGAAGGCGATCACAGGTTCAGCCTGATCGTCGCTCAGACCCACACCGTCAATGAACGCGCCCGAGGCATCCAGCCGCCCTTTGGTCAGCAACTCGCGCACGCCCTGCTCGCCCACCTTGTCGAACTTGTCGATGTTGCGCAGCACGTTGTCGCGGGCACTTGCGTCATCACCCAGCCCCATCGCCTCAAGCACGCCGTTCAGGACCTTGCGGTTGTTGACCCGCACCAGATAATCGCCACGCGGGATGCCGACAGTTTCCAGCGTGTCGCTGAGCATTGCGCAGATCTCGGCATCCGCCGCCATTGAGGCGCTTCCCACGGTATCGGCATCACATTGATAGAACTGGCGATAGCGACCCGGCCCCGGCTTTTCGTTCCGCCAGACCGGTCCCATCGCATAGCGGCGATAGGGCGTGGGCAGATCGTTGCGATGCTGGGCATAGACCCGCGCCAGAGGTGCGGTCAGATCATAGCGCAACGCCATCCAGTCGCCACGGTCGTTTTCGTCCACCTCCTGCCAGGCAAAGACGCCCTCGTTGGGGCGGTCCACATCGGGCAGGAACTTTCCCAGCGCCTCGACCGTTTCCACCGCGCTCGATTCCAGCGCTTCGAACCCATAGCGATGATAGACCCCGGCAATGGCGCGCAGCATCTCGGTCCGCTGCGTCACCTCACCTCCGAAATAGTCGCGAAACCCTTTAGGGGTCACGGCCTTGGGGCGGGGCTGTTTCTTGGGCTTTGCCATCGGGGCATCCTTGGGGTGGTGGTTCCGCGCGCGGTCTAGCCCATGCCCCAAGAAGGGGCAAGCCACTGCGCGGCCCCTTTGCACGTCCGTTAGATGTCGCGCTCAGATATCGGCGAAATCCCCCGCGCGCCCCTTTCCGGCAGCAAATCGCGCAGCACCCGGTCGACTCTCCTGCTCGAACACGGCGACTGAGGCCCATTCCCTGCGCAACGCCTGAGCAAGCGCCTCGGGCGTGGCGCGGGCCGAGAGATGATCGACACGCAAACAGCCCTGCGGAAAGCGGATCAGGTCCTGCGCCAGACCCATTGCGGTTTCCAGCGCAGCGCCTTGCGGGCAGGTATAATTGGCAAAGCCTATCGCCTGCGCCTCATCCGTCTGCACGGGGCGCCCGGTCAGGATCAGATCATTCGCCCGCCCCTGCCCCAGAATCGCGGGCAGCCGCACCGTGCCGCCATCCAGCAGCGGCACCCCCCAGCGGCGGCAAAACACACCCGTCACTGCGCCCTGTGCCATCACCCGCATGTCGCACCAGGCCGCGAGCTCCATCCCGCCTGCCACGGCCGGGCCCTCGATGGCGGCAATCACCGGCTTGCTCAGCATCAGGCGCGTCGGACCCATCGGAGCAGGACAGGGTTGCGTGACGGGATCGGTCCAGTCTTGAGGAATATCGAGGCTCTTGATCCAGTCATCCGCCGCCCCCGATCCGGCCGCTTTCAGATCGAACCCGGCGCAGAAATACCCCCCTGCCCCGGTCAGGATCGCCACCAACTGGCTGTCATCCGCCTCAAACGCCAGAAACGCTTCATAAAGCGCCTGCGCCGTTTCCGGGTCCACCGCGTTGCGCGCATGGGCGCGGTCGATGGTAAGGGTGGTGATGGCCACGTGGCGCTGGATGATGACACTCACGGTAATCCTCTCTGCCTGCGTCTTCAGGTCATGTGGCACTGGCAAGTGCGGCGATGCCTCTGTATCACCAAGCAAACGCCAAGGAGCCCGTCCATGCAACATCTGGAAGAACAGATCGCCCATCTGACCAAGACCGTCGACGAGATTAGCGCAGTGATGGCGCGCCAGCAGACCGAGATCGACCGCCTGACCCGTCGCGTCCAGATGCTTATCGAACGCGAGGCCGGGCGCGAACAGGATGCTGGTGGCGGCGTCGTGATCGGAGATGAGCGCCCGCCGCATTATTGACGGCACAGGGCTTCCCATGAGCCCGGGCCACGACCTAATGTTGGTGCGCGTTGTTCCACCCGGAGGCTGAGCCATGCCAAACCTGCTACTGACCGGATTCGAGGCGTTCGGCACCACCCCGATCAATCCCGCCGAGCAGGTCGCACGCCATCTCGATGGTGAGACCGTCGTTGGGCTGACAATCGTGTCGCGTATCATTCCCAACAGTTTTTTTGAATGTATCGAAGTGGTCAAAGCCGCGATCACCGACACGACCCCCGAAGCAATTGTCATGATGGGAGAGTTTGGTGGGCGGGCCATGGTCACTGTGGAACGCCTCGCGCAAAACCTCAATGACGGCGCGCGCTATGGCTTGCGCGACAATGCGGGCAAGCTGCTGCAGGACGTGATGACCGCGCCGGACGGGCCGGTGGCCTATCGCGCGACTCTGCCGATCCGCGCCATGGTGCATAACATGCGCGCCGCGGGGATACCGTCTGACATCTCCGATGCCGCTGGGACTTTCTGCTGCAACCACCTGATGTATGGCATCCTGCACCATCTTGCGGTCACCGGTTCGGATATCCGCGCGGGTTGGGTCCACCTGCCACATCTGCCCGAGGTCGCCGCGATGGAGCAGAACCTCGGCGCGCCCAGCATGTCAGTTGAGACTTCGGCAGAGGCATTGCGTGCGGGCATACGGGCGATCGCCGACCACCCGACGGATATAGATGAGGTTTCCCCGTCACGACTGCAGATCTAAACTGCACCAGGCTATTGGTTTGTTTCGGGTCTCAGCGCTGCGCATATTGCGGTGCCTGAATTTCCCGCAGCAACTTCCGCTTCATCGCCTCTTCGTAGTCCTCGAAGCCAAGGGCTATTTCCACAAACGCGCCGGGGCCATGAATGACCGTTTCTAGGTAGTAGTCCACAACACTGGCGTCACCGGTGTCGATCACCAGCCCGTTAACCGTAATGCCCGCCACCGGGAAATGCCGATAGGCGCTGTCCGGGGGATACCCGTGGTTATTGGCCCCGTCCCCGGAAACATCCAGCACATGGCGGGCGCAGGAAGAAGCCCGCTGCAGCATCGTCGCTCCATACCCGATCGCCGCGCCCAGCGCGGTCGGAAATTCGTTGTGCTTCCGGGTATGTCCCATCACTTGCGCCACAAAGCGGGACAGGTCGGCGTCGTCTGCGATGATACCCCAGGGCGCGATGACCTCCTGTTGGTTGGAACCGCTCCACTCATAGGCCATCAACATCACCGGGCTGCCATTGCTGAAAATCGCGGTGCGCACATCAGCATCCTGAAGCGCGGCGGCAAGCCCGGCGCGTTGCAGCTCGTATTCGGTGTCGTCAACGCTGGTCGAGATATCGAGCGCGAAGGCCAGCGCCAGAGAGCAGTCTGCATTGGCCAGATCTTGCGCTCTTGCCGAAAAGCCCAGCAGCACGAAAACACCTGTCAGTATCGCACATGAGGTCTTCACAAGCTGCTCCTGCATGGGCGGGTCCAAGGCAGGCACCCTAGCACCGCACGACCCAAAAGTCGATTTTCGCCTCCGGCCAAGCGTCGAGGCGAGAGAGGCTGCTATGCCCGGTAAACCAGCTTACATCTCCTCAACTGACAGAACACCCTCCAGCGACTTGATGGCCCCTTTGATCTGCGGGTTGATGGGAAAGTCCTGACCCAGATCCATCTCGACATCCCCCGGCAGGCCGGGGTCGAGCAGGCAAAGCTGGATCGGCCCTTTAGCCGCGTTGCGCGCAGCTTCGGTGGCGTCTTCGAGCACTTTGGCAACGGTCGGGACCGCCTCTGCCGCGTCCAGGAAAATTCGCAGACCCGTTGCACCGGCATCGACCACCGTGGCATCTATCGGCCCGACCGAGCGTCCCAGCAGCTTCAACTGGTCCGCCTCCATCGTTGCCTCTGCGGTCAGCACAACCTGCGCGCCGGTCTCCAGAAACTCCCGGCTTTTCTCCAGCGTTTCGGAAAACAGCGTGATCTCATAAGCCCCGGTCGTGTCTGACAGCTGTGCAAAGGCGAACCGGTTGCCGCGCGCCGATTTGCGTTCCTGTCGACCGGCGACAACACCGGCCATCTTGGCAATGAAGGGACCGCCACGGGCCTTTTCGGTCACCTGATCCAGCGTCAAAACCTGCTTGCGCTTGAGCGCGGGCATGTAGTCGTCCAACGGGTGGCCCGACAGGTAAAATCCGATCGCTTTAAACTCCTCGCTTAGCCGTTCGGCAGGCAGCCAGTCGGGTGTGGGCGATAAACGCGGTTCCGGCAGATCATCACCTGCCTCGCCAAAAAGCGACACCTGGTTTGAGTTCTTCTGCTCGTGGATCGCAGCCGAGTAGTTCATCAGCGGTTCCAGACTGTCAAAGACACGTCGCCGGTTGGGGTCGAGCTGGTCAAACGCCCCCGCGCGGGCCAGCATCTCAAGCGGGCGCTTGCCGACCTTTTTCAGATCAACCCGGCGGGCGACGTCGAAAAGGTTCACGAATGGCGTGTCGCCACGCCCTTCAACCATCAGCGTCATCGCCTCGACACCCACATTCTTGAGCGCGCCCAGCGCATAGACCAACTGGCCATCCGCCACATCGAACGTCGCCTGCGACCGGTTCACGCAGGGCGGCACATAGGGTAGGTCCAGCCCCTTGCGCACCTCTTCGAAATACACTGCCAGCTTGTCGGTCAGATGGATATCGCAGTTCATGACGCCCGCCATGAACTCCACCGGATGGTTCGCCTTCAGCCAGCCAGTCTGATAGCTGACCACCGCATAGGCGGCTGCGTGGGACTTGTTGAAGCCATAGTTGGCGAACTTGTCGAGCAGATTCCAGACTTCGGTCGCCTTATCTTTATCGACGCCGTTTTCGGCGGCCCCTTTCAGGAAATTAGGCCGCTCTGCGTCCATCGCCTCCTGAATCTTCTTGCCCATCGCGCGGCGTAACAGGTCCGCGCCACCCAGCGAGTATCCCGCCATCTCCTGCGCGATCTGCATCACTTGTTCCTGATAGACGATGATGCCCTGCGTTTCGTCCAGGATATGGTCAACGGTCGGGTGCAGCATGTCGCGTTTACTGAGTCCGTTCTTGACCTCGCAGTATTTCGGGATATTCTCCATCGGACCCGGACGGTAGAGCGCCACCAGCGCCACGATATCCTCGATACAGGTGGGCTTCATCCGCTTGAGCGCGTCCATCATGCCCGAGCTTTCCACCTGGAACACCGCAACCGTCTTGGCCGCCGAATAGAGTTTATAGGTCGCCTCATCATCCAGCGGAATCGCGTTGATCTCGTTCACCGCACCTTCGGGCGGGTCGTAAAGTTGGGTGCCGTCAGAGGTCACGTGCAGGTCGCGGCCCGATTTTCGGATCAGATCGACCGCGTTCTGGATCACGGTGAGGGTCTTTAGGCCCAGAAAGTCGAACTTCACCAGCCCGGCCTGCTCCACCCATTTCATGTTGAACTGGGTCGCTGGCATGTCCGAACGCGGGTCCTGGTAGAGCGGCACCAGCGCATCCAGCGGCCGGTCACCGATCACCACGCCCGCCGCGTGGGTCGACGCGTTGCGCAGCAGCCCTTCGACCTGCTGGCCATAGGTCAACAGCCGGTCCACCACCTCTTCACTACGCGCCTCTTCGCACAGGCGCGGTTCGTCCTTCAGCGCCTTTTCGATGCTGACCGGCTTGACGCCCTCAACCGGGATCATCTTGGACAGGCGATCCACCTGCCCATAAGGCATCTGCAGCACGCGTCCGATATCGCGGACAGCAGCCTTGGAAAGCAGCGCACCGAATGTGATGATCTGGCCGACTTTGTCCCGGCCATATTTCTCCTGCACGTACTGGATCACCTCTTCCCGGCGATCCATGCAGAAGTCGATGTCGAAATCGGGCATCGACACCCGTTCGGGATTCAAAAACCGCTCGAACAGCAGCGAATAGCGCAGCGGATCGAGGTCGGTGATCGTTAGCGCATAAGCCACCAGAGAGCCCGCGCCAGACCCCCGTCCCGGACCCACCGGAATACCCTGATCTTTGCCCCATTTGATGAAATCCGCAACGATCAGGAAATAACCGGGAAAGCCCATACCCTCGATGATGCCCAGTTCGAAATCCAGCCGTTCCTGATATTCTTCGACGCTGACCGCATGCGGGATCACAGCAAGGCGCTGTTGCAGCCCTTCATTGGCTTGCCTCCGCAATTCCTCGATCTCGTCATCGGCGAATTTCGGCAGGATCGGATCACGGCGATACGCCATGAAGGCGCAGCGCCTAGCGATCTCGACGGTGTTTTCGATGGCCTCGGGCAGATCGGCAAACAGCGTCGCCATCTCCTGCGGAGATTTGAAATAATGCTGCGCGGTCAGGCGGCGGCGGTCTTCCTGCTGATCGACATAAGACCCCTCGGCGATGCAGATCAGTGCATCATGCGCCTCATACATTCCCGCCTCGGGGAAATAGACATCATTGGTTGCCACCAGAGGTATGTTCTTGGCATAGGCAATCTCCACATGCCCGCGCTCGGTCAATCGTTCCGCCTCGGGCGCCACGCCATCGCCGGGATGGCGCTGCAACTCGATGTAGAGGCGATCTGCGGACATGTCCGCCAACCGATCGACCAAAGCCTCGGCCGCCGGGCGCTGACCGGCCCGCAACAACCGCCCCACCGGGCCATCCGGACCGCCGGTCAGGCAGATCAGGCCGCCGGCATGGGTCGCCAACTCGTCCAGTGTCACCTGCGGCAACTGCCCGCCCTTGTCCACGTAGAGGCAGGAGTTCAGTTTCATCAGATTCTCATAGCCCATCTCGGACTGTGCCAGCAGAACCAGCGGCGCGGGCGGCTTCGGCTTCTCGCCGGGCTGTGTCTGCACATAGGCCAGATCGACCTGACAACCGATGATCGGCTGAATGCCCGCCCCGCTGGCGGTGATGGAAAACTCCAGCGCCGAAAACAGGTTGTTCGTGTCGGTCACCGCCACGGCAGGCATCTGGTATTTTTCGCACAGGCCCGGCAGCTTCTTGAGGCGGATCGCGCCTTCCAAAAGCGAGTATTCAGTATGGACACGGAGATGGATGAATCGGGGATCGCTGCTCATGCCGGGACGCTATCTCAGCCGCCCGTCGGTTGAAAGCACTCAGGCTGCGGGCACCCTGTACTTGCCAAATAATTGAGCACGATTGTTCGGGTATTTTTGAAGCTGCTTTCGGCGCCGCGAAGCTGCGATCAGACCCAAGCGGATGATTTATATGGTTTTCTTTGCCTCACGGGGGCACACTGGCAGGTGAAACTGCCACAAAATGTTGCACCGCAGAAGGAGTTTTTCTTGCCAGACGGATCACCCGGTTTCTAACCTCTCTCACGGAAACAAGAGCATCCGCCTCTTCACGCACGCATAATACGCCCGCCAGAGTTTCTACGTCGCATCGAGGCCTGGCACGCATGGGATCAACGGGGTAAAGCGACAGGCTTCAAATGATGACTATCTCGTTTCTTCTGAACGGAGAGACTGTTGAGATCGAAGGGGCGTCGCCGACGACAACCCTGCTGGACTGGCTGCGCGAAGACCGTGGCCTGACCGGCACCAAGGAGGGCTGCAACGAAGGCGATTGCGGGGCCTGCACGGTGATGGTCACCGATATGGACGAGGCAAAGGCGCTGAACGCCTGCATCCTGTTCCTGCCCCAACTGCATGGCAAGGCGGTGCGAACGGTCGAAGGAGTGTCCGGCCCGCGGGGCGAGGCCCATCCGGTGCAGCAGGCCATGGTTGACCATCACGGCTCGCAATGCGGTTTCTGCACCCCGGGCTTTGTGATGTCGATGGTGGCCAGCCATTGCAACGGCGCAACGGATCACGACACCCAACTGGCCGGCAATCTCTGCCGCTGCACCGGCTACGCGCCAATCATCCGCGCAGCAGAGGCGGTCGAGGGGCAACCGGTGCCGGTCTGGGTCAAGGACGCCGCGCCGGGCGGTGCGCCCGACCCGATGCTGCCACGCTCCTCAGACGAATTGGCGCGGGCCTATGCGGCGCGACCAGAGGCGACGCTGGTGGCCGGGGCCACGGATGTGGGCCTTTGGGTGACCAAGCAGTTGCGCGACCTTGATCCGGTGATCTTCCTGACGGGTTGCGACGATCTGAAAGAGATCAGCATCGACGATCACACGATCCGCTTCGGTGCGATGGTCGATATGAACCGAATGGGCGCAGCCCTGGCGCCGCTGCACCCCTCTTACGCCGAAATGATCCGCCGCTATGCCAGCGTACAGGTGCGCCATGCGGCGACCGTCGGGGGCAACATCGCCAATGGCTCGCCCATCGGGGACAACCCGCCCGCACTGATCGCACTCGGCGCGACGCTGCATATGCGCCACAGCGAGAGACGTCGCTCATTGCCGCTGGAGGAGTTTTTTCTCGATTATGGCAAGCAGGACCGCGCGCCGGGCGAGTTTGTCGAAGCGGTGAGTTTCCCGCGCCAGCCCGACCGGCTGAAATGCTACAAGCTGAGCAAGCGCTTCGATCAGGATATCTCGGCCGTCTGCGGGTGTTTCAACATCACACTCGACGAGGGGACCGTAACGGCTGCACGCATCGCTTTTGGCGGCATGGCTGGCATTCCCAAACGCGCCGCAACGGTCGAAGCGGCGCTACTGGGTCGGCCCTGGTCCTGTGAGACGATCAACGATGCCAAATCCGGCTTTGACGCCGATTTCACCCCGCTCAGCGACATGCGCGCCTCGGCCGAGTACCGGCTTGAAACCGCACGCGCGATGCTGGAACGCTATTTTGCGGAAAGCCACGGGGCTACGGGCAACGTTCTGGAGGTCACCGCATGAGCGTCTCCAAACCTCTGCCCCATGACGCCGCGCCCCTGCATGTGTCAGGCGAGGCGCGCTACATCGACGATATTCCAACGCCCAAGGGAACGCTGCATCTGGCCTTTGGCCTGAGCACGGTCGCAAAAGGACGTATCCGGTCGATGGATCTGGATGCCGCACGCGCCGCTCCCGGCGTGGTGACGGTGCTGACCGCCGCGGATTTACCTTATGCAAACGATGTTTCGCCATCCATCCATGACGAACCCCTGCTGGCGGAGGATATGGTCCATTACATCGGTCAACCCATCTATGTGGTCGCGGCGACGTCTCATCTGGCGGCGCGCAAGGCCGCACGGCTGGGCAGGATCGCGTATGAAGAACTGGACGCCATCCTGACCATCGAACAGGCGCTGGACGCCGACAGCCGGTTCGAAGAAGGCCCCCGCATCTATCGCAAGGGCGATGCCGAGGCGGCGATTGCCTCGGCGAAACACGTCGTCGAAGGCACGTTCGAACTGGGCGGGCAGGAGCATTTCTACCTCGAAAGCCAGGCCGCCATGACCATGCCGCAAGAGGGCGGCGACATGATGGTCTATTCCTCGACCCAGCATCCGACCGAGATACAGCACAAGGTCGCCGATGCGTTGGGCGTTCCGATGCATGCCGTCCGGGTCGAGGCGCGGCGCATGGGCGGCGGCTTTGGCGGCAAGGAAAGCCAGGGCAACGCGCTGGCCGTGGCGTGTGCGGTGGTCTCGCGGGCGACGGGCCGCGCCTGCAAGATGCGCTATGACCGCGATGACGACATGACCATCACCGGCAAGCGCCACGCGTTTCGTATGTCCTACCGCGCAGGCTTCGATGCGGATGGGCATATCCAGGGCGTTTCCTTCCTGCATCACGTGATCTGTGGCTGGGCGCAGGATCTGTCGCTACCAGTGGCCGACCGCGCCATGCTGCATTCCGACAATGCCTATCTGCTGCCCACCGCCCGGATCGAAAGTCACCGGCTGAAAACCAACACCCAATCCGCCACCGCCTATCGCGGCTTTGGCGGGCCACAGGGCGTGGTCGGAATCGAGCGGGTGATGGATCACGCCGCGCATGTGCTGGGGATCGACCCGGTCGAATTGCGCCGTCGCAATTATTACGAACCGACCCATCCAGTGCCGCCAACGCTGTCGAAACCGCCAGAAGCGCTGGAGCCGGTCGATCCACATGAAGACCTGACCAGCCGGGGCGCAGTGGAACAGATCACCCGCCCCCGTCCCGTGCGATCGATTCCCCAAGGGGGCAACACCACGCCTTACGGGATGGAGATTTCCGATTTCGAATTGCACGAAATGACCGAGGCGCTGCTGGCCTCCAGCGATTATGCGGCACGCCGGTTGGCCATAGCCGACTGGAACAAGGAAAACCCGATCATCAAGAAGGGGCTGGGGTTTTCGCCGGTCAAGTTCGGCATCTCTTTCACGCTGACCCATCTGAACCAGGCGGGTGCGCTGGTGCATGTCTATCAGGACGGCTCGGTGCATCTGAACCATGGCGGGACCGAGATGGGGCAAGGGCTGTTCCAGAAGGTGGCGCAAGTGGCCGCAGCGCGCTTCGGCATCCCGCTTGAGATGATCAAGATCACCGCCACAGACACTGCCAAGGTGCCCAACACCTCTGCCACCGCCGCCTCGTCGGGCAGCGATCTGAACGGTATGGCAGTCAAAGCCGCCTGCGACACGATCCGCGACCGGATGGCGGCGTATCTGGCGGAACACCATCAGGCGGATGCCGGATCGGTGCGCTTCGCGGACGGCCATGTGGAAGTGGGCGAGGCGCGCTACAGCTTCGCCGAAGCCGCGGCTCTGACCTATCAAGGGCGGGTCAGCCTGTCGGCCACGGGCTTTTACAAAACCCCCAAGATCGAATGGGACCGGATCAAAGGCCACGGGCGGCCGTTTTTCTACTTCGCCCATGGCGCGGCCCTGACCGAAGTGGCGGTGGACACGCTGACCGGTGAAAACCGCATCCTGCGCGCTGATATCCTGCATGATGCGGGCGCGTCACTGAACCCGGCACTGGATATCGGTCAGGTCGAGGGCGGCTATGTGCAGGGCGCGGGCTGGCTGACGACCGAAGAACTGGTCTGGGACGAGAAAGGCGCGTTGCGCACCCATGCGCCCTCGACCTACAAGATCCCCGCCTGTTCGGACCGGCCCGATATCTTCAACGTGACGCTCTGGGATGGCGAGAACCGCGAGGATACGATCTATCGCTCCAAAGCGGTGGGTGAGCCGCCCTTCATGCTGGGCATCTCGGCCTGGCTGGCGCTCTCGGACGCGGTGGCGGCCTGCGGACCCGCCTATCCAGCGCTGAATGCTCCGGCCACGGCGGAAGAGGTCTGGCGCGGAATCCGGAGGGTGCGCGATGGGGTTTGACCTTGACACCCTGCGCGCAGCGGTTGCCGCACATGGCCGCGTGGTGCGCGTGGTGATCGCGTCGATCAAGGGTTCCTCCCCACGCGAAGTGGGCGCGGCGATGCTGGTCTGGGAGGGCGGCCAATCCGGCACGATCGGCGGCGGCACGCTTGAGTTTCAGGCCGCCGAAGCCGCGCGCCAGCAAAGCGTGGACCGGGTTCTGAGCCAGCACGCGTTGGGGCCTGATCTGGGCCAGTGCTGTGGCGGCGTGGTACGGTTGCTGAGCGAGGTCTATCACACCAAGGCGCTGGACGCGTTGGAAGGTGACGTGATCGCCCGCCCTGTCGGAGCGACCGATATGCCTTTGTCGGTGAAGCGCCTGCTGGCGACGCGGCGCCGTCAGGGCCTCGCCCCCGAACCACAACTGATCGATGGCTGGATGGTCGAGCCGGTTCACAGACCCACCCGCGCGCTCTGGATCTGGGGCGCGGGTCATGTGGGCCGGGCGCTGGTTGATGTGTTGGCCCCGCTACCCGATCTGGCGATCACCTGGGTCGACACAGCAGCGGACCGCTTTCCCGACACCGTGCCCGATGGCGTAACGGTCGTTCCAGCGGCAAAGCCTGCCGATCTGGTGAACTATGCGCCGCCACGGGCAGAACATCTGGTTCTGACCTATTCGCATGTGCTTGACCTGAACCTGTGCAACCAGTTGCTGCGCCATGATTTCGCCTTTGCGGGCCTGATCGGTTCGGCCACCAAATGGGCGCGGTTCCGGTCCCGGCTGAAGGCGCTGGGTCATGCGCCGGACCAGATCGCGCGCATCACCTGCCCGATCGGAGACCCCTCACTGGGGAAACATCCTCAAACGATCGCCGTGGGCGTCGCCGCGCAGATGCTGCGGCCTCGTGAAGCACTCGAAAACAAAAAGGATCTGAGCGCGTGACCACCCCACTTCTCAGTCTGCAAGGCCTGACCAAGGCCTATCCCGGCGTTGTCGCCAACGACACCGTTTCCTTCGATATCGGCGCGGGTGAGGTGCACGCGTTGCTTGGCGAAAACGGTGCCGGAAAATCGACGCTGGTCAAGATGATCTATGGGCTGGTGAAGCCCGATAGCGGCACCATGTTGCTGCGCGGTCAGCCTTACGCCCCTCCCGAGCCGCGCGCGGCGCGCGCCGATGGGATCGCGATGGTGTTTCAGCATTTCTCGCTCTTCGATGCGCTGGACGTGGCGGAAAACGTCGCCCTGGGCATGGAAAACCCGCCCGCCATGGGTGATCTGGCCTCGCGCATCCGCGACGTGTCCGAAACCTACGGCCTGCCGCTCGACCCCTATCGCCGGGTCGGGGATCTGTCCGCCGGGGAACGCCAGCGGGTCGAGATCATCCGCTGCCTTTTGCAGGACCCCAAGCTGCTTATCATGGATGAGCCCACCAGCGTTCTGACCCCGCAAGAGGTCGATATCCTGTTCCAGACGCTGCAGAAACTGAGCTCTGAGGGCACGTCGATCCTCTATATCTCGCACAAGCTGGAGGAAATCCGCACGCTCTGCGATCACGCCACGATCCTGCGGCTGGGCAAGAATGTGGGCGAGTGCATTCCCGCTGAAACCTCGGCGCGCGAGATGGCGGAGCTCATGGTGGGCGAGACGCTGCAAACGCCTGAACGCGCCGGACGCGACTTTGGCGCGGTCGCGCTGGATATCTCCGGCCTGTCAGTTCCCTCACCCTCGGAATTTGGCACCGCGCTCAAGAACCTGCATCTGACGGTCCGCAAGGGCGAAGTGCTGGGGATCGGCGGGGTTGCGGGCAACGGGCAGGACGAGTTGCTGGGCGTGCTGTCGGGCGAGATTTCGACCGATGCCGAAGCGGTCAAGCTGGCAGGCGAGCCTATCGGTAGAGAAGGCCCGACCGCACGGCGACGCATGGGTTTGCTCACCGCGCCGGAAGAACGTCTTGGCCACGCTGCCGCCCCCGATATGAGCCTGACGGAAAACGCGCTGCTCACCGGTTCAGTGCGCGAAAAGCTGGAAAAGCGCGGCTTTCTGAAATGGGCCGAGACGCAGGGTTTTGCCGAAAAGATCATCAAGGCATTCGACGTGCGCACGCCCGGACCCGACAACGCGGCACGGTCGCTGTCAGGCGGCAATCTGCAGAAATTCGTCATCGGTCGCGAAGTCCTGCAAAACCCGGATGTGCTAGTGGTTAACCAGCCGACCTGGGGTGTGGATGCCGCAGCCGCAGCGGCGATCCGGCAGGCCATTCTTGATCTGGCCGCAGGAGGCGCAGCGGTGGTCTGCATCTCTCAGGATCTCGATGAATTGATGGAAATCTCCGACAGTTTCGCCGCGCTGAACGAAGGCCGGTTGAGCGCGCCGCGCCCGACCACGGAGCTGAGCGTGGACGAGATCGGCCTGATGATGGGCGGCGCACACGGGATCGAGGTGGCGCATGTTTGAGGCAAGCAGAGACAACGAGGGCGCAAGCAGATGATCGTTCTGGAAAAAAGACCCCAGCCCTCGCAGGCCTGGTCGCTGGCCACGCCGCTTGTCGCGGTCCTGGCCACCATGTTCTTTGGCGGGTTGCTGTTTGCTGCTTTGGGCAAAAACCCGGTCGAGGCGATTATGACCATCTTCTGGGAGCCGCTTTTTGGGGAATTCTCGTTCTATTACCGTCCGCAACTGCTTGTCAAAGGCGCGCCATTGGTGCTGATCGCAATCGGGCTGTCGCTAGGCTTCAAGGCGGGCATCTGGAATATCGGCGCCGAGGGGCAGTATATCATGGGCGCCATCGTCGGTGCTGGCGTTGGGCTGGCTTTCTACCCGCTGGAGGCGTGGTACATCTTTCCGCTGATGGTGATCGGCGGCGCGCTGGGGGGATGGGCCTGGGCCATGATCCCGGCATTTCTGAAGGTGCGGTTCGGCACCAATGAAATCCTCGTGTCGCTGATGCTGGTATATGTGGCCGAACAGATGCTGGCTTCGGTCTCGCTGGGCCTGCTGAAGAACCCCGAAGGGTTCGGCTTTCCCGGCTCGCGCAACTTTCAGTCTTATGCCAGCGCCTATAATGCCGACCTGATCGAAGGCTCGGGCATGCATTGGGGCGTTGTGGCGGCGTTTATCGCTGTGATCTTCGCCTATGTGCTGCTGAACCGGCATATGTTGGGCTTTCACATCCGGCTGACCGGTGAGGCCCCGCGTGCGGCGCGGTTTGCAGGCGTGAACCCGGCGCGGCTGATCCTGTTCTGCCTCGGACTCTCCGGCGCGCTGGCAGGCCTTGCGGGGCTGTTCGAGGTCTCCGGCCCCTCGGGCCAGGTCAGTATTGATTTCAACGTGGGCTATGGCTTTACCGCGATCATTGTGGCCTTTCTAGGCCGCCTGCATCCGGTAGGCATCCTGCTGGCGGGCAGCCTGATGGCGCTGACCTATATTGGCGGCGAAATCGCACAATCCGAGATGGGCCTGCCCGCCGCGGCAATCCAGGTGTTTCAGGGCATGCTGCTGTTCTTCCTGCTCGCCTTCGACCTTCTGACCAATTACCGCCTGCGACTGGCGCTGAAAGAGGTGGCCTGAGCCATGGACCTATCTGAGATTAATCCCGTCCTGCTGATCGCCTCGCTGATGGTGGCCGCAACTCCGCTGCTGCTTGCCGCGATCGGGGAACTGGTGGTCGAGAAGGCCGGTGTTCTAAACCTGGGCGTCGAAGGCATGATGATCATCGGCGCGATCTGCGGGTTCGCGATCACGGTCGAGACCGGATCGACTTTCGTCGGCTTCCTCGCCGCAGCGCTTGGCGGGGCGGTTCTGTCGCTCTTGTTTGTGCTCCTGACACAGGTTGCGCTGGCCAATCAGGTCGCCTCGGGCCTTGCCCTGACGCTCTTCGGTCTGGGGTTGAGCGCGTTGATGGGGCAAAGCTATGTGGGGGTCAAACCACCCGACACGCCAGAGCTGAACATTCCGGGGCTGAGCGATCTGCCGGTGGTGGGCCCGATCCTGTTCAGCCACGATCTGGTGCTCTATTTCGGTATCGCGCTGATCGCGGCGGTCTGGGCCGTGCTGAAATTTACAAGAGTGGGTCTGATCCTGCGCGCGGTGGGGGAAAACCACGATGCGGCCCACGCACTGGGCTACAAGGTGATCCGAATCCGTGTCCTTGCAATCATGTTTGGCGGGGCCTGTGCCGGTCTGGGCGGGGCCTATATCAGCCTCGTGCGCGTGCCGCAGTGGACCGAGGGCATGACGGCAGGCATCGGCTGGATTGCCTTGGCGCTGGTGGTCTTTGCCAGTTGGAAGCCCTGGCGCGTTCTACTGGGTGCCTATTTGTTTGGCGGCATCACCGTATTGCAGCTCAACCTGCAGGCAGCAGGCGTTGCCATTCCGGTGGAGTATTTGGCAATGTCGCCCTACATCATCACGATCCTTGTGCTCGTGATCCTTTCAGCTGACAAAAGCAGCGCACCTGCCTCACTCGGCAGGATATTCCACGCCTCGCACTAGGGGCCAACTTAGAAAACCAACTGGGGAGAACCTGATGAAATTCACCACTCTACTTGCAACCGCAGCGATGACGCTGGGGATGGCGACCGCAGGCATTGCGCAGGACAAGACCAAGGTCGGCTTTGTCTATGTCGGGCCTGTCGGCGATGGCGGCTGGACCTACGAACATGACAAGGGCCGCCAAGCGGTCGAGGCGGAATTCGGCGACCAGGTCGAAACCGTGTTTGTCGAATCCGTACCCGAAGGCCCCGACTCCGAACGTGTGATGACGCAGATGGCGCTGGACGGCGCAGATCTGATCTTTACCACCTCTTTCGGCTACATGGACCCGACCATCAACGTGGCCAAGAAATTCCCCAAGGTGAAGTTCGAACACGCCACGGGCTACAAGACCGCCCCGAACGTGTCGGTCTATTCTGCACGCTTCTACGAAGGCCGCGCGGTGCAGGGCCATATCGCGGGCAAGATGACCAAATCGAACATCATAGGCTATATCGGCTCTTACCCGATCCCCGAAGTGATCCGGGGCATCAACTCGGCCTATATCCACGCCAAGAAGGTGAACCCGGATGTCGAGTTCAAAATCGTCTGGGCCTATACATGGTTCGACCCTGCGAAAGAGGCCGATGCCGCCACAGTTCTGATCGAACAGGGTGCTGACGTGATCTTGCAACATACGGACTCCACCGCACCGCAGGCGGCCGCGCAGGATGCGGGTAACGTGATTACCTTTGGCCAGGCCTCGGACATGAGTGAATACGCCCCGATGCCGCGTGTGAGCTCGATCATCGACGATTGGGCCCCCTATTACATCGCCCGCACCAAGGCGGTGATGGATGGCACTTGGGAGACCGCGAACACTTGGGACGGGATTGGTCCTGGCATGGTTAAAATCGGCGAGATTTCCGACGCAGTTCCAACGGATGTGAAGGAAGAGGCGCTGGCGATGAAAGCCGCGATCGCCGATGGCAGCTATCATCCCTTCACCGGTCCGCTGAAAAAGCAGGATGGCAGCGACTGGCTCGCCGAGGGCGAAGTGGCCGATGACGGCACGCTGGCCGGCATGAACTTCTATGTCGAAGGGCTGGAAGGCGAAATCCCGCAATAAGCTGTCCGGGACGGATTGATACAAAGGGCCGCCCCGGTTTGGGGCGGCCTTCGTCGTTCGCGGTGCGGACACTCAGGCAGAGGACATCGCCTCCAGCGCGCATACCTTAAGTGCCATCAAAGGCCTCCGCGTAGCGTTGCCGCAGAAACGCGCTGCGCCGCCCGAAGATCGACTGCGGGATGCTGTTTCCGGGCAGATCCCAAACGGCAAATTTCGGGCTCAGGCAATGGGATCCCAATCGTATCATGCCGATATCACGGCAGACCTGCGCGCCTCCGGGCGAGACCGAGATCGTACCGATCCCGTGCAGATATACATCCCTTTCGGCCAGTGTTTCGAGGAAGCCCACAAAGGAGGACATCAACAGCGCGCTCGCCGCTTCGTGCCCCGGCCGCACGATCAACGCCGGACAATAGCCAAAATAGGTCCCCGGCAGGATCGGGCGGCGCAACCGATCGACGCTCAGATCACATTCGATCAGCTGCCCTGCCCGGAACAGCGCCTCATCCTCAGGCAACAGGAAGGGCAGGGTCCATTTCGCCACCATCTCGCCGTCGCACATTATGGCAGCCCAATGGGCGCGGAAGGTTTCATAAATCGGCAGGAACACATCCTCATTGGCTTCCAGCTCACATGGCAGATCCTGCAGTTCCGCATCCGCCATTGCGATCGAGGCCAGGCAGGCCGCGCGCCACGACCCGTCGAACACGGTATCGACCAGTGCGTCATCCAGCAGGCGATAGCGGCTTTTCGTAGGTTTCCGCCTTGTATCCCAATCCTTGCGGCAGGCAATCACATCACCCCGACCCCAGCCGAGACGTTCGGTCAGCCTGTACTCAAGATCACCTCGGATGAACGAAACCGAGCGTTCGTATTTCCCGATCGCCTCCACGCTTACCCCCAGAAGGTCCGCAAGCTGCTCTTGTGTCATCCGGCCGTGCCGGCCGTGTGACGTGCGATGCGCTTTGAGCTTCCGCGCAAACAGGGACACGAGGTCTGACATGGGAACACCGGGTTTGACACTCTCATCAAGCCGCCACGATGGCACCAAGCACAGCACAATGCAAAGAGAGTTACGGGTGGCTTACGGGTCGGTTCGGGCTTGCGGCTCTTGTCGGTTCAGCCTTGCCCCGCAGGCGTCCAGACTGAGGCTCACACATCCCGCGAGGAGCAACCCCATGACCCGACGGATTTCCGCAAATTTCCTGAGTTTCGAACACCGCACTCCAAGATCGGAGATGATGCGGAGCGAACCCCGCATCAGATCTGAAACAGATGAGGACCCACGGCCAACACCCCGGCGCGCGCCGGGCTGGGCCGACAGGCGCAAGCGGCTCAGAGGCCAGCCTGTCCCGGAGCCACACCCAACGTGAGAGGCTCTTCGTGACAAAAAAGGCCGCTCCGGGTTGGAGCGGACTTCTTTGTTCGTTGGCAGGGTTCCCGGCGGAGTGTTCTTTGAACAATCGCCTGCCGTCACCCTCACAGCAGAGCTGTG
>NZ_JAVAMO010000011.1 GCF_030758345.1 Ruegeria discodermiae | reverse complement strand
ATCGACACATTGCCTATTTCGGCGGAGTGGCCAAGGCGGGCGGGCGCAGCGAGCGTATCGCCGGGTATGAACAGGCGCTTGTCGATTTCAACCTCGATCCCCCCGTCATTTGGGACTACTTTGACGACAAGATTAGCGGCCTGAACGCACTTAAGGAGCTCCACGCTGCGCATCCGGAGATCACTGCGCTGGTGTGTAATGTAGATATGGTTGCCATCGGCGCCTGCCTGGGCATCAGCCAGTTAGGGATGCAGCCAGGTCGGGAAATCTCGGTGATCGGATTTGACGACATTCAGGACGCCGCTGTTGCCACACCGCCCCTTACGACAATGGCGGTGTCGCCCTACCAGATGGGAAGGAAACTGGCGCGCGTGGTTCTGGACCGCATCAAAGACCCGCAGATGCCCAAATCCATTTCATCGGTCCCGGCAGAATTGGTCGTGCGCGAAACCACCGGGCCAGTGGGCTGAGCGCAATCAGGTCGAGCTGATCATGTCGGCCTCAATTGGCACGGACACGCTTTCTTCGCCCGCGCCACAAATCCGAAGCCTGTCTCCGACAAGGTCGATGGAACGCACGGCGGACCCACTTGGCCAGGGGATTGCCCCAATCACATGTGCGACCTCGATTGTATCGGTCGGGGTCAGCGCGACGCCTCCAACCCTGGATGCCTCATCTGTCGACTGACTGTTCAGGATATGCCCCGCCGCGCCTTCCTCAACGCCCAGGCACCCAAAATGCCGACCAGACCAGGGCGGATAGTCTCTGCCTCCGTTTGAGTGCCAGAGCATCGTCATGGGGAGCGCGCTCGCCGCGCGAAGCGACAGGAACAAGTCGCCCTCAACAGGTCGTGTAACCGCCGTCCAACCCAATTCGTGACCCGAGGCCTCTAGGCCGATGACAAAATCCTCGTGGTTTGGAAACCATGGATACCGGGTTAAATCCAAATCTCCCCCAATGCCGGGAAAAGCAGCGAGTGAGGGGCTTTCGGCAGGATAAACGAGACCTGATCTGCCCAGGTTCGGATCCGTTTCGAGTGCAACATTCGGAGTTTTCCAGCACAGTTTCGGTGAGGTGCGGATAGCTCCTCCATTCGGCAAAGCGACGTTGGCGTGATTTGCAACCGGCACATGCCCATCACCGCCGGAAAAGACATGGCGTTGATAGACGAACGGGTGGTTCGGGCGCAGCGTAATCTCCTTGCAGAGCGTGGCACCAAATACCCTCCGCCTCAGTTCGACTCTGAGGTGGTCGCCGGTATGCTTCAGCACGCGCCACGAAGAGTTTGCGGGCCAGCCGTGCAGCGCCGAGCCGCCCTCCGTGCCGCCAAAGGGCGCACAGAAAAAATCTCCGCCCAGCTTTTTCAGATGCGGTGCTATGTCGTCGGGCAGGGTCTCACTCGATCCCACCCAAGGTGCAACGTGCAGGGGCGCGATCTCTTTTTCGCCATCAGATACATGAAAGCTCTGGATCATGCCCAGGTCAGGATCGAAGGAGAGGCGGATACCTTTCGATGAAAGTTCAATCACGCAACGCCCTCCAAACTGGCCATCGTTCTAATACATCAGGACCAAAGATCACATGTCAGTCGATCTGGATCAGCACGCGGCCAGCCTCAACCCTGGCATCGTAGGTGGCGAGGTTCACGCAGACAGGCGCGCGCAAGGCTTCGCCGGTTCGATAGTCAAAAACCCCGTTATGCCGGGGGCATTCGATTTCGTTATCTATGACAAGGCCGTCCGCCAGATGCACCTGCTCATGTGTGCAAAGCCCATCGGTGCAATAGAATGCTCCATCCGGACTTCGGTAGATCGCATAAGTCCGGTCATCGTGATCCCAACGAATGACATCTTCTTCATCCACATCATCTACGGCGCATGCGTCAATCCAGGGCATCGATCATTCCTTCTATCAGCATTACGATCTTAGGCCGGGGACCGCTCTGGAACTTCACTATGCAGGGCTTCGTTGTAAGGCTGCGCAGTTGGCGGAAGCTCTTTGCGCAGCGCGTAATCCGGGTCCTGCCTCTGGCGCATGACGGCGCGCATCATTTCACGATAGGCGTCCCAGATTGAGGTGTTTGGTTTTGGTAAGTCGTGCTTGATCTGCTCATGAAGCTTCGGAAGCGCGTAATAGGGAACCATCGGAAACATGTGATGTTCTACATGATAGTTCATGTTCCAATACAGCCAGCGGCTGATCGGATTCATGTAGAGGGTACGGGAGTTCAAACGGTGGTCGATGACGTTTTCCGCAAGGCCGCCATGTTGCAAAAGACCGGTCATGACGAAATGCCAGCACCCATAAACCCGTGGCCCGCCGATCAGCAGGATCGGGATGATGCTGGCCCAGCCCTGCCCAACAACCAGCATGCCGATTGAGACGCAGAGAACAACCGCGTAAATCGCCATGTGGACCCGCGCCCAGAAGATCGCTTTGGGCCATTCGCTTTCGGGGATATAGGTCTGCTCCTCTGGCGATAGCTGACCCATCGCGTTTCGCGCCAGCACCCTCAGAGATTGCCAGGTTTCAACAACACCAACAAAAGCCAGTGCCTTCAAAACAAGATTGATCGGGTGCATCCAGGCAATCTCGGGGTCGCGACCGACGATGAGCGTATCAGTGTGGTGGCGCGCGTGACTCCAGCGCCAGTTGACCGGGTTTCGCATGACCTGAAACGAGGCGATGTGATAAACCACATCATTCATCCATCGCGTGCGGAATGCCGTTCCGTGTCCACATTCATGCCACCGGCTGTCGCATGCCGAGCCGTATAGAACGCCATAGGCAAACCAGAACGGAACGCACAACCAGGATCCCCAGAAATAGATGCCTCCGGCGGCAAACAGGATATGCAGCCCGACCCAGATCGCAGTGTCGCGCATCGCCGGGCCATCGCGCCGTTTTATAAGCGTCTTGAACATCTTACGTGGCACGTCGCTATGATACCACTGCGCCGCTGCCAACCCGATCTCAACGGCCCGAGTCCCTGATGGGCCGGTCAAGGAGTAATCCCGCGCCATTGGTGCGGCGTCATGCAAAGGGGCCGTGTCGCTCATGCGTCCTCCCCGGGAACGGCTACATCTCGAAAACGTCAAAGATATCCGGTGAAGCTTGGCAACTCCTCCCCACTTGCTCAAGAGATTTCCGCATCCGGCCCGATTGCGACAAAGAACAGGCGCCGTGTTTCGGTGCCGCCAACACAGATAACGCTGTCCGTGGGTTTGAGCACTCCGCGCCTTGCGCTCCGGCCTAATACGCAGGCGGCGCGGTGCTTGCGCGAATGACAAGCTCAACAGGCAGCGCCGGTTCACGACCGCTCTGCTCATTTGCCTTGGCCAACCGATCCAGGAGAACCTCTGCTGCACGACGCCCCAGACTGTGGCGATCCTGACGGATCGTGGTCAGCGCCGGAACAAACGAGCCTGACATTTCAATATCGTCAAAGCCCACAACCGAGATATCCTCCGGAACCCGCAGGCCGCCTGCGATCAGACCCGCTATCAGCCCAAAAGCGACCATGTCAGCGGAACAGAAGACCGCCGAGGGCCTGTCATGCATTGCCAAAATTCGATGTGCCGCTTCATGACCGGACTCTAGTGAGAAATCGCCGCGAATGATCCATTCCGGACGCACCGGCAGTCCCAATCTCTCGCGTTCAGCTACCATGCCCTCGCGGCGCGCGGTGGTGAGGACATTTCCGTCCGGCCCCGTGACATGGCCAATCTTCTTGTGACCGAGATCATGCAAATGGCGGATGGCAAGCCGCGCCCCTTCTGCATTGTCGCTTGAGATCACCGGGAAATCCTGCCCCTCCACCCATTCGCAAAGGAAGACAATCCGCCCTCCCGCACCACAGCGGGTGCATTCAGCGAGCGCCTCGGCGGACAAGCCTCCATCCAATGAGATTGCCCCGTCAATTCGGCCATCGATGAAGTACCCCGACAATGTCGCATCCTGAAGCGGGTTGCTTTCCGTATCGGTGATCAACACGGCGTAATCGGACCCCACGAACCCCTCGCTGATGCCCGCCAGAATGCCGGAATAAAATGGCTTGCCGAGATTCGGAACAAGGATCAGCACGGCGCCCGCCCGCTGCATGCGCAGATTTCGTGCCGCCTGATTGACCCGGTAACCCGTTTCCTGAACTGCGCGCAAAACGGCCTCGCGGGTACGATCGGAAACGAGGCCGGGGTTTGACAAAACGCGGCTGACCGTTGCTGTCGAAACGCCTGCAGCGCGGGCGACATCCTGAATTGTGGCCGGTTTCTGGAACATATCGATGGCCCGTCAGAGAATTTGCGGCTTGACTCGAATCTTTTGCCAAGGCGACTATGCAATCGATTTCATACGCTGAAAAGAACTTTTAGCGGACATGAAATCGATTGCACAGACTCAATGCGAAACACGAGAAGACTTGGGGAAACACATCTGCTGCCGTAAGACGATAGGATTTTTCGGGTGACCGCCGCTGTGGCTTTCGACTTCGCGGGCGCCAAGGTGCTTGTGATCGGGGCCAGTCGGGCCGGTATCGGCGCCGCCATTGCGCGCGCGTTTCAGGATGCCGGTGCAGAGGTGGAAATAACGGGTGTCGAGCCGAACTGCGCGCCACAGGATGCGGACCGTTTCGCCTATACCCAACTGGACGTCACGGACACCGAAGCGGTGAAGACATTCGCGCGGTCGCGCAGCAGCGTGGATGTCCTGATCAATTGCGCCGCAATCACCCGTCGCGGCGAAGAAATGGCGCCGGATTTCTTTTCGCATGTGCTGGATGTGAACCTGACCGGCACCTTCCGATGCGCAGAGGTGCTCCACCCTGCCCTGTCGAAGGCCCGCGGCCGTGTGATCAACATAGCCTCGATGTATGCCCGCTTCGGCTCTCCGAAAAACCCGGCTTATGGGGCGTCAAAGGCGGGGGTTGAGCAACTCACCAAGTCATTGGCAATTGCCTGGGCGCAGGATGGCATCCGGGTGAATGCGATCGCCCCGGGGTTCATTGTGACCGAGCAATCCGCCAGAGCGCGGGAAAACCCGGATTTCACCGCAGCGATTGAGGCCCGCACGCCTTTGGGCCGCTGGGGTCAACCCAATGATATTGTCGGTACGGCGCTGTTTCTGGCCTCGGATGCGGCGGCCTTCCTTACAGGTGCCTGCATTCCGGTGGACGGGGGGTATTCTGTTGTCTGAATGGGGGTGGACATGAGGGGCATAGCCGAAACCGGAGCCGCCGTCATAGGAACCGGGTTCATCGGATCCGTGCATGTGCAGGCTCTGCGCCGTCTGGGTGTTCAGGTGCGTGGCGTCCTCGGCTCCTCACCGGAGCGCGGCGCGGAAAGAGCGCGTGAAATCGGCCTTTCCCACTCCTATGGGTCATTGGAGGAGTTGTTGGCCGATGACAGCGTCAGCGTCGTGCATGTCACCTCACCCAATCACGCGCATTACCCGCAGGTGAAAGCCATTCTGGAAGCCGGAAAGCACGTGATCTGCGAAAAGCCACTGGCAATGACCTCTGCCCAAAGCGCCGAGATGGTTGAGATTGCAAAAGCTTCCGGCAAGGTTGCCGCGGTCTGTTACAACATCCGCTTTTATCCGCTGAACCAACACGCCCATGGGATGGTGAAAGCCGGTGACCTGGGAGATATACGTTTTGTCACCGGGCATTATCATCAGGACTGGCTGGCCAAACCCACCGACTGGAACTGGCGGCTGGAAAGCGAGATGGGCGGCGCGTTGCGCTCGGTCGGCGATATCGGCACGCATTGGGTGGACCTGACGAGTTTTGTCACCGGGCTGAGGGCCGCATCACTCATGGCGGAGCTGACAACCTTCCTGCCCGAACGCCAGAAACCCACCGGCCCGGTCGAAACCTTTTCCAGCGCAGCTGGCGCAACAGAGCAGGTCACGATCACCACGGATGACGCGGCCATGATCATGATCCGCTATGACAATGGTGCGCGCGGCGTGATGAGCACCAGCCAGATCAATGTTGGCCGCAAGAACTCGCTGCATTGGGACGTCGCGGGCTCCACGGCAAGCGCGGCCTGGGACAGCGAGACACCTGATCACTTGTTCTTTGGTCATCGCGACGGCCCGAACCAAACCCTGATGCGGGACTTTACGCTGATGAACGATACAGGCGTTGCAGCCGCTACCCTGCCCCCCGGACATGTAGAGGGGTTCGCGGACTCCTTCTTCAACTTCTTTCGCGCCGTTTACTCGGATGTTGTGCGGGGAGGTCGACAACACGGCAGCACCTGGGCAACCTTCGAGGATGGGCATTACGAGATGCTGTTCTGCGATGCGGTGCTGAAATCGTCACAAGAACAGCGCTGGGTAGACCTGAGCGAGATTGGAGAGCGATAAGATGAAACTGGGCCTGCTGACCGCTCCATTCGAAGATACGGAATTGACAGATGTTGCGGCTTGGTCCGGTGCCAATGGGTTTTCAGCGCTTGAGATCGCATGCTGGCCCGCAGCCGGGGGCGAAAAGCGACGCTATGCGGGAACGAGCCATATCAATGTCGATGGATTGACCGCCTCTGAGGGTTCCGAGATCAAAGGCCAGCTTTCCGAGCACGGGATCGAGATTTCAGGCCTTGGTTACTACCCCAATCCCCTGCATGCGGATGCGGATCACCGCGAGGACGTCATCAGCCATTTAAAGAACGTCATCACTGCTGCGGGTGTGATGGGTGTCGATGTCGTCAACACTTTCATTGGCGGGGACCGCTCCTTGAGCGTAGATGAGAACTGGGCGCGCGCGACCGGTATTTTCGACCCTATTGTGCGGCATGCGCAGGATGCAGGGGTCAGGCTGTGTTTTGAAAACTGCCCGATGATCTTCAGCTACGATGAGTGGCCCGGCGGGCACAACATTGCCTACAGCCCCCGAATCTGGCGACGCATTTTCGAGCAATGGGGCAATGCGGTCGGCATGAATTTCGACCCGTCACACCTGATCTGGCAATTCATCGACCAGACCCGCTTCATCAAGGAATTCGGGCCGCATATGGGCCATGTGCATGCCAAGGATCTTATGGTGGATCGCGACGGGCTTTATGAGCACGGTATCATGTCGGTGGGGATGGGATGGCAAATACCCCGGCTCTGCGGTCTTGGCGATGTGGACTGGTCCAATTTCTTTTCCGGTCTCTATCGCGCCGGGTATGATGGGCCGATCATCATCGAACATGAAGACAGATTGTTCGAAGGCACAGATGAGAAAGTGAAGCGCGGCTTTCTTCTGGCTCGGGACGTTCTGCAACCCTTCATCAAATAGAAAAGAGAGCGAAGCACCGCAAACTAAAACAGATTGTGAACTGGGAGGAACATAAAATGAAAACATTACTATCAGGCGTCGCCGCTTTTGCCGTCGCAGCATCCTTGACGCCGGCGGCTTTTGCCGGTGGCCACAAGAGCTATACGATCGGTGTTTCCAACACCGTGCAGGGCAATGGCTGGCGCGAACAGATGATCTGCGCGATGCGTGCGCAGGCGCTGGTCGAGGGCGATGTGAACAACATCATCGTGGCGCATCGCAACACCGACAGCGCGGGCCAGCTTGAAGACATCAACAACCTCATCGAAGCCGGTGTCGACGCCATTGTCCTGAACCCGTCCAACCCTGATGCTCTGAACTCTGCGCTTGAGCAGGCGATGGCGCAGGATATCGTCGTGGTCGCGGTGGATGCCGGTGTCACGGCAGAAGGTGCCTATATCCTTTCCAACAATCAGGAGGAATACGCCTATCTCGGCGCTAAATGGCTGTTCGAGCAGCTCGGCGGCAAAGGTGACGTGGTCTATATGCGCGGCATTGCTGGCGTGTCAGCCGACACCGACCGCGACAACGGTTTCAAACGCGCTTTGGAAGAGTTCCCGGATATCAAGGTTGTTCATGAGGTTTTCACCGGTTGGCAGCAGGATCAGGGCAAGCAACAGATGTTTGATTTCCTGGCGACCGGCATTCCGTTTGACGGGGTCTGGACCAGCGGAATCGACAATGTGATTGTCGATGTGTTCACCGAGTCCGGCGCGCCGCTGGTGCCGATTGTCGGCGCGGATAACGCAGGTTTCGTTCAGTATCTGACTGAGGTGGATGGTCTTAAAGGGGCTGCGGTGACCAACCCCGGTTCAGTTGGCGGGGCCGGAATTGCCCTGGCGGTCGACATTCTGAACGGCGAGGCGCCAGACAGCAAAACCGTGCTTGTCGATCCCGTTCTCTGGGAAAATACAACCGACGACGGTGTGGCCACAATTTCGGCGGCGCAGAACCCCAATCTCGATCCGGAATGGCCTGTTTCCGTGACCGTCCCGGGTTGGACCGACTATACGATGGAACAGATCATTGCCTGCGAAGGTCCGGGCGAAGGCTGATCCAAAACGAGGCTGGCCCCCCACATCGATGCCGGGGGGCCACGCGGTGACCAGCAGGCAACCAGAGATCTTCATGACAAACACAGCCCTCCTTGACGCGTCGGGCGTGGCCAAGAGCTTCGGTGCCGTGCGTGCGTTGACCGATGCGCGGCTGACGGTTGCGGAGGGCGAAATCGTTGCTCTGATGGGGGCCAACGGCGCGGGGAAATCCACCTTCGTCAAAATCATTACCGGCGCTTTGAAACCTGACGCCGGCCATGTCCTGATCCGCGGCAAACCAGCCCCGGTGGGCAGCCCGGCCGAGGCGCGCCGATCAGGTCTCGTGCCCGTTTATCAGGAACCCTCGCTCATCCCCGATCTGGACGTGGCCGACAATCTGCGTCTGACCAGCACGCCCTCGGACCCCTTCCGCCATTGGGTTTCGGAACTTGGAATCACAGATCTCGCCTTGTCGGACATGATTTGCGATCTGCCTTTGGCGACCTTGCGCATCCTTGATCTTGCGCGCGCCTTGGCCGCCGAACCCGACGTGTTACTTCTCGACGAGATGACGGCGGCACTGCCCACCGATCTGGTCGACCGCGTCCTCAAGACGGTACGCGGCAAGGCAAATGATGGGATGGGGGTGATCTATGTCTCGCACCGTTTCACCGAAATCTCAGATCTGTGTGACCGCGCAACGGTGTTGCGGGATGGTCAGACCGTCGGTGATCTCGACATTGAAGACGGTGTGGAGGATCGCGTGGTCGAATTGATGCTCGGTCAGAAACTTGATCTTGGCCAGCGGGCGATGGCCCGTACGACATTCCCTCAGGGCCAAACACCGCGTCTCAGGGTCAGGACGCTGGCCGCTGAACCGAAATTCTCCGATGTCTCTTTCGATCTCTATCCCGGCGAGGTGCTGGGCGTCGTTGCTCTGGAAGGGCAAGGGCAGGACGAGCTGTTCGACGTGCTCGCAGGTTTCGAAAAGCCCAGCGCGGGCAGGGTCGAGGTTGATGGCAAACCCGTCAGTTTCACCCATCCCGCCGACGCCATCGCTGCGGGTCTCACCTTCGTGCCGGGTAACCGTGCTGATGCGCTTCTGTCTCAACGCTCGGTAAAGGAAAACATCGCGCTGCCATTCTCCGCCCGACCGGCCAATTGGGGGCCGCTGAACCGGCGCCACGAGCGTGCGCGTGTGGGGTACGCCATCGAAAAGCTGCAGATCGACACGCGCGCGCAGGGCGAAGTGCAGCGACTGTCGGGTGGCAACCAGCAGAAAGTGACGATTGGGCGCTGGCTTGCAACCGGCGTCGAAACGCTGCTTTTGTTTGATCCCACGCGCGGCATCGACGTGCGCACCAAGCGGCAGATTTATCCGCTCGTGCGTGAGCTTGCCGAACAGGGGGCAGCCATCCTGTTCTATACGTCAGAGCTTGAAGAGGTGCCGCTCGCCTGTGACCGGGCCGTCGTCATTTTCAATGGTCGCGTGGTCGATGTGATCGACGGAGCCGAGGCGGATGAGCAGACCCTGATGCGCGCCGCCTATGGCCTGACCGCGGCAGAGGGCGCGGCGTGAGCCGGTTTCTTCGCAAACATGCCTGGGTCTCGGGCCTTGCGGCCCTGCTGGTTGTCCTTCTGATCGTCACAAAGCTCATCCAACCATCTTTCGGCGCTTCCGGGCTGGAAAGCATCGCCCGCGCCGCCCTGCCTTTCGCCTTTGCCACCGCTGGCATGGCCGTGGTTGTGATCGTCGGCGGCATTGATCTGTCGGTCGCCTCGATGATGGCCGTCTGCGCCGTGACAGCGGCTGTACTCATGGAACGTATGGCGGGCATCCCGGCGCTGATGATCGTGCTGAGTCTGGGGCTTGCCATGGGCCTGATCAACGGCGCTTTGATCGTCCTGACCCGCGTGCCCGATATCGTCGTGACGCTCGCAATGCTCTTTGTCTGGGAGGGCGCGGCCCTTTTGATCCTGGAGAGCCCGGGCGGTGCAACGGCCGATTGGCTTGAACACGCCATCCGCGGAAGTTTTGTTTTTGACGGCCTCCCCAAGGCATTGCTGGTCATCGCACTGGGCATTGCCATCATCTGGCTTCCCATCCGCCGTACCAAACTTGGGCTGTCCATTTATGCCACCGGATCGGATGAGCGCGCCGCATTCCGATCCGGCGTCGCTGTCGGGCGGACCAAGATTGCGGCTTATGCAGTTTGCGGTCTGTTTTGCGCGATGGGCGGCCTGAGCCTCGCCGCCCTGACCGGAATCGGAGAGCCTGTTCCGGGACCCTACCTGATGGCCTCGGTCGCGGCTGTGGTGCTGGGCGGGGTTGTTCTGGGCGGCGGCAAGGGTGGCTTGCTGGGACCGATCATCGCCGTATTCATCTTGCGTATCATCCGCACGATCCTGACGCTTTTGGCTGTTGATCCAAACGTCACCACGATCATAGAAGGAACCATCATGGTCGCGGTCGTGATGCTGGGAACCGCCGCATCCCTGAGAGGGGCACGACGATGAGTGCCCAGAACACAGATACCCCCCTCACCCGGTTTGGCCGTTATCTGCGCGACAACCCGATCATCCCGCTGCTGGTCTTTCTTTTCCTGATGATCGCGTTGCTTGAGGTCCTGCGCCCGGGAATAGTCATGCCGATCCGCGCTGGCCGGGACGGGCTGATCTCATCTTTCTGGGTCGGCAACCTCATCAAGTTTGCGATCCCGCTGGCGATGCTCGCGGCCTGTCAGGTGCTGACGATGCTGACTGCCGGGATCGACCTTTCTGTCGGAGTGGTTGCGACGGTGTCCGCGTTCGTCTGTGCCACCCTGAGCGCCGTCTGGGGCGTCGCGCCAGCGGTGTTTGTCGCCCTTGCCGCTGCGCTGGCAGTTGGCGTGGTGAATGGCATCGGTGTGGGTCTGGTGCGGGTGCATCCTTTGATCATGACGCTGGGAACCGGGCTGATCGCCACCGGCTGCCTGCAAGTCTATCAGCGCCTCGTCATCAATGCGGGCACCCATATCCCCGAATTCCTGGCATGGCTCGGCACCGGTCGCACGGCGGGCATGCCAAACGGGCTGATTGTCTTTGTCCCCTTCGCGCTCTTCATTCTATGGCTCATGCGGTATACGGGTTTTGGCCGCCTGCTCTTTGCCCTTGGTTCGAACGAGCATGCGGCGAAGCTTTCGGGCGTACGGGCCTGGCAGGTCTATCTGGCTCTCTATGTGCTCTCCAGCCTCATCGCGGCGCTTGCCGGTCTGCTCTATCTCGGGATGATCCGGCAGACTTCGCTGAGCCTGGCCAATCCGCTGCTTTTGCCATCGGTTGCTGCTGCGGTGATTGGCGGCACATCGATCTTTGGCGGGCGCGGAAGCTATGCGGGTGCAATCGTCGGCGCGCTGATCCTGCGCGTCCTCGATACAATGCTCACGCTCTTGCAGATGCCCGAGGGCGCGCGCACGGCGCTTTTTGGACTTATCATTCTCGCAGTTACCGCGCTCTATGTAAGGATCACCGGCACACGTTGACAGGAGGCTCCCATGTCCAAAATCCGTATCGTCGGCATCAGCTTTGACCATATGCATATGGGAGATCTGTTGCGCATGGTGCATGAACATCCAGATGCTGAAATTGCGGGACTCTTCGATCCCGACCGCGCCAGAATGCAATCCGCGATCGAAACGTTTGGCATTCCCGAGGCGGCTGTATTCACCGATTTTTACACCTGTATGACGGCTGGCCCCTATGACATGGCGATACTCTGTGCGGCCACGGCAGACCATGCCGATTACGCCGAAAAGCTGGCGCCGCATGATCTTCATATCTTTGTCGAAAAACCCTTCGCTGCGTCGACTGAGGACGCCCGGCGCATGATCGCGGCGATGGACGGGACGGGCAGACAGATGATCATCAACTGGCCGCTGCGCTGGGTCGAAAGCCATGTGACCGCAAAGCGCCTGATCGATGAAGGCCTGATCGGAGAGCTGCGCGAAGTTCATTTCTATGACGGCAATCGCGGCCCGCTCTATCATCTTGCCGACAAGGTCGAGGTCAGCCCTGCTGAGGTCGAACGTCAGAAACCCTCCTCCTGGTGGTACAAGAAGGCGTCGGGAGGGGGCTCACTTCTTGACTACCTTGGCTACGGCGCGACGCTTGGCACCTGGTACATGAATGGAGAGGCCCCGCTTGAGGTGACCTGCACCGTTGACGAAACCCCCGGCATCGAGGTCGACCAGCACGCCATCGCCGTTTGCCGCTATGCCAAGGGCCTGTCGAAGATGGAGACCCGATGGGGCACCTTCACCGATCCCTGGACGACGCAACCTCTACCCACCTGTGGGTTTGTCTTTGTCGGCACCGATGGCACGATCTCGTCGCCTGACTATGCGGACCATGTGACCGTGCAGACCCGCACCCGGCCTGCGCGGCATGATATCCCCGCCGATCCATTGCCAGAGGGTGAACGCAACGCCATCGAATATGTTCTGGGCTGCCTCGCGCAGGATAGGAAGGTGAGCGGCCCGCTTGATCCCGCCCTCTGCCTGACAGCCCAGAGGATCGTCGATACCGCCGTACAATCGGCTGCCAAAAAACGTACATTAGAGCTGCTCCAATGACCTCAGATGCCGCGGATACAGATACCTATGCCCTGAAATCGGCGGGCGTGCCCGAGATCGAAGCGCCCTCTTTGCCCTACCGTCCGCCGCGCCCCAAAGCCTATCGGCCCAGGATCGGCATGATCGGAACCGGTGGAATCTCGGCCAGCCATCTGGACGCCTATCGCAGCGCCGGTTGGAAGGTTGCCGCGCTCTGGAACCGCACCCGCAGCAAGGCGGAAGAAAAGGCTGCTGAATATTGCCCCGCAGCGAGGGTAGAAGACGATTGGCAAACGCTTCTGACGGATCGCGACATTGAAGTGATCGATATCACCTTGCATCCCGAACACCGCCTGCCGATCATCGAGGCCGCCCTGAAAGCCGGCAAACATGTGCTGAGCCAGAAGCCTTTTGTGACAGACCTCGACATTGGCGAAGACCTTGTGAAGCTCGCCGACGACCATGGCGTCAAGCTTGCAGTCAACCAGAATGGCCGCTGGTCGCCGCATATGTCCTGGATGCGCGAAGCCGTTCGCGCGGGGCTGATCGGGGACGTGCTTTCGACACATATTTCGATCCATTGGAACCACGGTTGGACCGCTGGCACGCCCTTTGATGAAATCGAGGACCTGCTTCTTTATGATTTTGGCGTGCATTGGTTCGATTTCTTAACGTCAGTGATCGGAGACCGCGCCCATAGCATCTTCGCTACCTCGGTGCGCGCGCAAGGTCAGCCCAACAAAGTTCCGCTGCTCGCTCAGGCCCTGGTGCAGCTTGATGGCGGCCAGGCAAGCCTTGTTTTTGATGGCAGCACCCCCCACGGCGCGCGCGACACGACCTATATTGCCGGAACGCGCGGCAGTCTGATGTCAGACGGGCCGGATCTTTCCTCGCAGAGCCTGACGCTGACCACGGCAGAAGGTATCGCGCGACCAGAGCTTGAGGGCCAGTGGTTCAACGATGGGTTCTCGGGCGCGATGGGCGAGCTCCTCTGCGCAATCGAAGAGGACCGCGACCCGATGAATTCAGCGCGCTCCAACCTGCAGTCGCTGGCCCTGACCTTTGCCGCAGTGCAGTCGCGCCGGACAGGCCAGGAGGTCGAAATCGGGTCGGTGCGCAAGCTCATGACCTGAGCCGCCCCCGTGCGCTGCGCCGGACTTTTCTTCGACTCAGACGCTTGTCAAAGCGCGGTTTTGCGCGGGCCGGACCCTGACAGGATGGCGCTAGTGCGATCCGGTCTCACTGCTGTAGTCCGCATGGTATTCGTCGATCACCTTGCGGGCGAATTTGCCGATGCTCGCGTAGTCATGTTCCGTCAGGTTCGCGAGCGAGACGCGGGCCGAGGGGTCAACCACCTCGAACCCTTTGCCGGGCAGCAGAACCACCCCGGTCTCATCCGCCAGTCGGAACAGAAAATCCGTGGCCTTGTTGTTCACCTCGAACCACGTGGCAAAATCGCCGCCATGCAGGCGTGCGGCCAGCTTCTTGAGGTCGATCAGCGTGTAATAGGCGATGTCGTTATCGTCCAGTTCCAGCACTGTGCCCATGTGTTTGTAGAGCGTATCGAAACGGTGCCGCACCAGACGTTTGGCGGCCTCTTTATAGCGGCCGTCAATGTCCATCAGCCCGTTCAGCGCGAACAACGTCATTTGAAGCTGTTGAGGCAGCGACAGACCCGCCGTGTGGTTCAGCGCCACCGCACGGCTGTCTGCCACAAGACGGTCGATGAAGCGCAGCGCGCGGGGTTCGGTCGTCAGGGACATATAGCGCCGGTCGAGGGTTCGTTTGGCGTCCTCGGAAAGTTTGGCAAGCGCCGTGTCGATCGCATTTTCCTCGTGCAGGCCGATCACACCAAGACGCCAGCCCGTCGCACCGAAATACTTCGAGAAGGAGTAAACGCAAAGCGTGTTGCGCGGGCAGCGGGCAAAGAGCGACACGAAGTCGTCTGCAAAGGTGCCATAGACATCATCGGTGATGATGATCAGGTCTTTTCGCGGGCCGTTCACCAGATCGGCGATCTGGTCAAGCGACGCCTGTGACAGCTTTGCGGATGGTGGGTTGCTGGGATTGACCACGCAAAACACCTTGACCGCCGGATCTTCGAGTTTCTTGATCTCGGCTTCGGGGAATTGCCAGTCATCCTCTTCATCCATGCGGATATCGACGATCTCAAGGTCGTATCCGGGTAACGGAGGAATTTCGAGATAGGGCGAAAAAATCGGCGTGCCAAGCGCGACTTTGTCACCGGCATCGACCAGGAGATTATTCTTAAGTGTCTGGAAAATATAGGTCATGGCCGCAGTGCCACCTTCGGTGGCAAAAAGCGAGAAGTCACCTTGCTGCGGGACGGGCCCGTACATTTCCTGCGCGATATAGGCTTTTACGATCTCTTCGGCATGGCTCAGCATTCTGGGCGGCACCGGATAGTTGCAGCCGAGAAAGGCACCCACCGCTTCGCTGAGGAACGCCTTGCGGTCCAAGCCAAGCTGGTCGCGCACATAAGAGATCGCCGACTGGATGAAGGTCACGCCCGGGTCAGAATCGTTATGGTTCGAAAAAGCATCAAAACGCTGGACGATACCGTCGGCGTCAGGCAGCCCCCCAAATCCGCTGTTGAGATAGGAATAAGACCTCTCTGCCTCCTGCATCGCAAACTCGCCCAGGCGCAGAAAGGCGCGCCGGGGCAAGGTGGCAAGAAAGTTCGGATTCCCGCGCCCGGCGTTCAGCATCATCCGATCCGCATCCGAGCTGGCAATTTCGATCAGCTTGTCCTTCAACTCGAACGGGCTGAGATCGGCAAGTTTGGCAATATCCAGATCGTCCATCGGACATCTCCTCGGGTTAGGGCGATGGGTTGGTGTTGATCACGCCGATGATGATCGGCCCCCAAAGCGTCAGAAAAACATTCGCGACCGCATAGGTGACGGTAAACGACACCACGGGCGTGGCATTCCCCGCCTTATCCAGAAGCGCGGCGAATCCTGGATTGGCGCTGCGCCCGCCAACAAGACAGCCAAGGGCTTCGATCGGGTTCTGAATGCGCAGCACGTAGTAAGAGAAAAAGAAAACCACGATCTGCGGAATGATGGTCACCGCAACCCCCAGGAAGAACAGCGTCAGGCCGGAGTTGCGCAGCGTTTCAAGTGCTTGCGGGCCTGCGGAAATGCCCACGGCACCGACAAACACCGCCAATCCAAAATCCCGCAAGAAATTCGAGGCCCCCACCGGCAGCGCGGCAAACCGCTGATGCGTGCTGTGCAGCCAGCCAAACAGCAATCCCGAAAGCAGGCAACCGCCGCCGGTTCCGATGCTGACCGGAATGCCCGCGACCTTGAACTCGATCATCCCCAAAAGGAAGCCGACAGCCAACCCGAGACCAAAGAAAATGAAATCGGTCACCGCTGCCGCCGAGATCTTGTAGCCGAGCAGCTTCTGCATCCGGTCCAGGTCTTTCGGCGCACCGGTGAAATGCAGCTCATCGCCCCGCCGCAGAGCCAGTTTCGGCGCGATCGGCAAATCCTGTCCGAGCCGTCGGGCGCTGGTGAGAAAGACGCCATGGCGGATGTCGGCGCCCACCTTGTCATGCACCTCCTGCAGCTCCAGCCCGACAAGATCGCGGTTGGTCAGGATAATCTCGCGGCTTTCCTGAACTAGTTCGAACCCCGCTGGCGCGATCACTTCGGGACCGAAATACTCTGCGGATTTCTGCACCAATGCGGTCGGGCCGGACAGAGCAACCACGTCGCCCGCAGCAATGATTGTGGCTTCGGACAGATCGAGTGCGGCGCTCTCGCGTATCACCGATTCGATGGCCGCATCGGCAATCGCTTCATCCGCAGCCAGAACCTGCTGCCCGATCGCGGCGCTGCCTTCGGACACCAGATAGAAGCGTGTCACCACATCGCGCACCGCGTTGAACTGCCCCGGCCCCAATACCGTGCGCCCGCCAGCCATGGTTTGTTCCAGCTTGATCGCCTCGGCGCGAATATCCCATTTCATCACCATGGGAATGAACCAGGTTGCGATCAGGATCGGGCCGAGCGAGCCGAAGATATAGGTCACCGCGTAGCCTACGGCGACGTTGGTCTCCATCGTGCGGATCAGATCGGCGGAAACATCCAGCTTGGAAATCGCACCGCTTGCCGTGCCGATGATCGCCGATTGTGTGAGCCCGCCCGCCGCCAACCCCGCAGCGGTGCCCCGGTCAAGCTGGAACAACCAGGCCGCCGCAACCACGCAGATCAGGCCAGCAAAGCACATGACAAATGCCGAGATGAGCTGGTTGAGCGAGCGCAGATTCAGGGCATGGGCGAATTGCGGGCCGCCCTGATACCCCACCGCATAGATAAACAGAGCAAAAAAGATCGTTTTGACGCCGGGGTCTATGGTGACGCCAAACTGGCCAACCCCGACACCAATCAGGAGCGTTCCCGCAATGCCGCCCAGAACGAAGCGCCCTATGGTCAGCTTTCCGGCAAGATACCCAAGGGAAATCGCGACGAATAGGGCCAGATATGGCAAGGCTTCAAAGAGCCGATCAATCATTTCGATCAAATCGTCATTCTCCTCTGGGCCCGCGCGCGTCCATTGAGGGAAGCCTATCGACCGACCTGCGCCCTGACAACCTTACGCTGAACCGGCTGGCGAGCTGCGATATGATCGCTGAAAAAACGCGGCACGCTCAAACCTTGGTAGCGATGCCCCTGTCCAATTCCTCCCGAGCCTTTTAGCTGCGCATGTACGGTATGCGTGAAAGCAGATCGAGACCTTGCTGGTTCCAGAAATGCAGCAGATCGATAAATATCCAGCTTTCCGTCAGCTTGTCGCCGCTCCGCCGATGACGAAGTCGTGATAGTCATACGAGGTAAGAAACACTGGCTTTGGCGTGCGGTAGACCAAGACGGATTTGTCCTGGATGTGCTGGTGCAGAGCCGGCGTAATTCCCAAGCAGCCAGGAGATTGATGCTAAAGCTGCTCAAGCGGCAGGTAACTGTTCCACGCGCCATGATCACTGACAAATTACGCTCCTACAGCGCAGCAAAGCGGAAGACCATGCCGAGCGTTGAGTATCGATCGCACAAAGGATTGAACAATAGGGCTGAGAATTCCGATCAGCCAACGCGACAATTAGAGAGGGTGGTGAAGCGTTTCAAATCAGCAGGGCACCTCCAGCGCTTCGTACCCATCAACGACCCAATAGCCAACCTGTTCCACCTGCCCCGCCACGAAATGACATCAGCCTATTTTCGGTAAATGCGATCACTCGCTATGGGCAAGTGGCGCGAGACTACTGAGTTGAAGGCGGGGTGAATCCCGACCGTCTTCGAGTTTCTTGCCCTCAAGTGTTTAGTTTACAGTGCTGGCTGAACAGATAGTCCCTGCTGACTCTGCTGCGGGCAGTTGACACGCCCATTGTCTGCGAGGCGATCAGGCGGGTTGCCTCGAAACCGCTACCGCGGGCTGCGTTTGGCCAATATCCGCTGCAAGGTCCGGCGGTGCATGTTCAGGCGCCGCGCGGTCTCGCTGACATTGCGGTCGCAGAGTTCATAGACACGCTGGATATGTTCCCAACGGACCCTGTCAGCACTCATCGGGTTTTCCGGGGGGGGCGGTAGCTCGTCGCTGCCCACCAGCAGCGCGTTCATGATATCGGTGGCATCGGCCGGTTTCGAAAGATAATCCGTGGCGCCGATCTTGACCGCTGCCACGGCGGTGGCAATCGCGCCATAGCCCGTCAGCACCACCACTCGGCAATCGGGGCGCTTTTCGCGCAGTACCTCGACCACATCCAGACCATTGCCATCTTCCAGCCGCAGATCGACCACGGCATAGGCCGGCGGGCGGGCGGTGGCGATGGCGCGCCCTGCAGCAACGGAGCCGGCGGTCTCGATCTCAAAACCGCGCTTTTCCATTGCCTTGGCCAGACGCCTCAGAAACGGCTCATCATCGTCAACCAGCAAAAGCGATTTGTCTGGTCCGATTTCAAGCTGAGAAGTGTCGGCCATAGTCGTTCATTCCATTGTTTTTGGGCTCGATGTGGCTGTGCCGAGTATTAACGGCGCAACCTGAAAGGTCAAACACGGCAAGTGGGTCACGCAGCGTCGAGAAAGCAGCCGATCTGGTCGGCCATCTTCTCGGGCTCGATCTCGCGGCGGAAGAACTCGACGAAGCCGTGTTCGGGCAGCACCAGATAGCTGAAGGTCGAATGATCGACCAGATAGAACTCGTCGGATTTGTCCTGCGCCTTATAGTAGGTCTTGTAGGCCTTGCTGGCCGCCTTGACCTGTTCCGGTGATCCGGTCAGGCCGATCAGCCGCTCATGCAGGTTTTCGGCATAATCCCCGACGACCTCGGGCGTGTCCCGTTCCGGGTCGATAGAGATGAAGACCGGCGTCACCATCTGGCCGCGACTTTCCAGAACATCCACCGCGTCGGCATTGCGGGCCATATCAAAGGGGCAGACATCCGGGCAGAAGGTGTAGCCGAAATAGATCAGCGCCGGTTCGGTAATCACATCCGCGTCGGTAACCGTCTGGCCATCTGCATTGACCAGTTCGAACGGACCGCCGATTGCGCCCGCCCCACCCGCGATCTGGCTGGCGCGGCATTGTGCGAATTGATCATCCGATTGTCCCCCGCGCGTCATGAACCAGGTTACGGCAAGCAAAAGCACCACAAAGACAGCGGCCAGAATGGCGTAGAGACGGGGCATGGCGTTGAACCTCTAAGAATGAGATGTTGAACATACTGGCCGTGAGACCTATCAACTTGGTCGGCCTTTGCAACGGGACATAGTTGACCAATGGCGATTTCCAATAGCAACCTCTGGCGCGGCCAGGAACGCAGCGGCTGGATTCGGCTGCGCACTTTGATCCTGCTGCGCTGGATCGCGATCATTGGCCAGTTGGGCGCGATCACCGTAGCCCAGCGCGTCTATCACCTGCAGCTTGAGTTGGCGCTGTGCTATCTGGCCGTCGGCATTTCCGTGATCGGCAACCTGATCGCGATCTTCATCTTCCCCGAAAACAAGCGCCTGACCGAGTTCGAGAACTTTCTGATGGTCTTGTTCGATCTGCTGCAACTGGGCTCACTGCTCTATCTGACCGGGGGCCTCAACAACCCGTTTGCATTGCTGCTTCTGGGGCCGGTGACGATCTCGGCGAATGTGTTGGGGCTGCGCTCGACCCTGATCATCGGGGGGACGGCGATTGTGCTGGTCACGCTGCTGTCCGAGTTCTACCTGCCACTGCGCACCGCAAGCGGGATGATCCTGCAGGATGCTGATATCTTTGTTTTTGGCAACTGGATTGCCATTATCATCGCTATTGTCTTTCTGGGCCTCTATTCCTACCGGATCAGTACTGAGGCGCAATCCATGTCCGAGGCGCTGTCAGCGACACATATGGCGCTGGCCCGGGAGCAGAAACTTACCGATCTGGGCGGCGTCGTTGCCGCCGCCGCGCATGAGCTGGGCACGCCGCTGGCAACGATAAAGCTAACCAGTTCTGAATTGATCGAAGAGCTGGATGACCACCCGGACCTGCGCGAGGATGCCGCGCTTATCCGCGAGCAGGCGGATCGATGCCGCGATATCCTGCGCAATATGGGCCGGGCCGGGAAAGACGATCTGCATTTGCGGCAGGCCCCGCTATCGACCGTGATTCACGAATCCGCCGAGCCGCATTTGGATCGTGGCAAAGAGGTGCATTTCCACGAAGGTCCCGGTGAGGGTGGCGACATGCAGCAACCCTCGATCCTGCGCCAGCCCGAGGTGATCCACGGGCTACGCAACCTGATCCAGAACGGCGTCGATTTCGCCCGCAGCGCGGTCTGGATCGAATCCGAATGGACCGAGGACAAGATCGTCATCCGCATCATGGATGACGGGCGCGGCTATCCCCCGCATTTGATCCGCAGAATCGGAGATCCGTTCATGCGGCGCAGACGCAGCGAAAGCGAGCAGCGCACGAGGCCGGAATATGAGGGGATGGGGCTGGGCCTGTTCATTGCCAAGACATTGTTGGAACGCAGCGGGGCCACGCTGTCCTTTGCCAATGGCTGGGACCCGAACCAAACGCTGAGCACATCGCCCGAGCGGTTGGGGGCCATCGTGCAGGTGGCCTGGCCGCGCAACAAGATCGACGCACGCATGGGCGAAAATCGTGTTCCCGTCGGCCACAACCAGCAGATCCCCGTCTGATTAAGCGGCTGTTAACCTCTATGGGTCCAGTGTCGCGGATACGGTTTCGGCAAAGGTTCGGATATGGCGACAGGCGATTGGATCACCCTGGCAAGCATCTGCTTGCTTTCTGCCATACTGGCCGCGCTGTGGATATCGCCCAAGCGCGCATTGGCAGGCCCCGCCGGACATCTGCTGCGCTTCAATCCGCGCCGCAAGACGGTGTACCTGTTCGATGGCGAGGATCTGATCGGAATGTCCGATAACGGCCCCGAATTGCAGGATTCGGTGGTTGATTGGGACACGCTCCATGCGCATTTGTCGGTTGATTTCCCGGGATTTCCCGACAGCCCGGAAAAGGTCCGCTCGCATGGTGAAATCCGGGTGCCTCCGATCGATGGCAGCAACCAGACCGAGGTGTTATGTGAATGGATCGACGGGGTGACACGGGTGGAATTGCGCGCGGCCCGTCCCGACACGGCTTGCGACGAGACCGCCCCGATGCGGCTCGCCATGGACAAGGCGCCGTATCCGGCCTGGTATCTGGACGGGTCCAACCGGGTGACATGGTGCAATACAGCCTATTCGATGCTGGCGCGAAAAGTGCGCGACAACCGGCCCCGGCTGGAAGACCCGTTTTTTCCCGATCCGCAGGCCCTGGGCGTGCTGGGTCGCAAGAAACGCATCAGCATCGAAACCGAGGATGGCCAGCACAAGCTTTGGTATGATTTCACCGCGTTGAAACAGCAGGGCGGCTTTCTGTGCTATGCGGTCGACGCCCATGCCGTGGTCGAGGCCGAGGTGGCGCGGCGTGATTTCGTTCAGACCCTGTCGAAAACCTTCGCGCAGCTCTCCACCGGTTTGGCGATCTTTGACCGCAATCAGCAACTGGCACTGTTCAACCCTGCATTGACCGACCTGACCGCGCTGCCCATCGATTTCCTCAGCGCGCGCCCCAGCATCGCCAGCTTTTTTGACCGGTTGCGCAACAACAACATGATGCCCGAACCCAAGAGCTATAGCAGCTGGCGCCATCAGATCGACGCCTTGCTGCAGGCGGCCGCTGACGGGCGCTATCAGGAAACATGGTCGCTGCCCTCAGGCTCGGTCTATTCGGTCAGCGGACGGCCACATCCCGATGGTGCTGTGGCCTTCCTGTTCGAGGATATCACCGCCGAGATCACCCTCACCCGCCGCTTTCGCGCGGATATGGAGCTGGGCCAGACCATCCTCGATCATCTGGACGACGCCATCGCAGTGTTTTCCGCCGATGGCGCGCTGAGCTATTGCAACCGGGCCTTCCGCACCCTCTGGGAAGTGGACCCGGATGAAAGCTTCGACCAGATATCGGTGCTGAATGCGACCCGGATCTGGCAGGAACGCTGCACCGCTACGCCGGTCTGGGGTGACATCCGCGACTTTGTCGCCGCGCGCGAAAATCGCAGCGATTGGTGGGCACAGGTGAAGCTTCGCAAGGGGCATCCGCTTGCGGTATCGGTCAGCCCCCTGCCGAACATGGCGACGATGGTAAGTTTCTCTCATGAAAGCACCGTGGCTGAGGCGGAAAACAAGCAGCTCACGCGGGCCTGAACCCGCTTGCAGCCGGGTTGCGCCAGCGTCATTGTGGCGCCATGAATTCGGGCAGCCCATCGATATTTACCAAACACACACGCTCCCCCGCGCAAACAGCTGCGCTGGCCCAGAACCTGGGTCCAACGCTGGAGCCGGGGGATTGCCTGCTGCTCATCGGTCCGATCGGCAGCGGCAAGACTCATTTCGCCCGCCACCTGATTCAGAACCTGATGACCGAGGTCGAGGATGTGCCCTCGCCCACCTACACGCTTGTCCAGACCTATGAGACCCGCCTGGGCGAGCTGTGGCATGCCGACCTCTACCGCCTAACCAGCACCGGTGAAATCGAAGAGCTGGGCCTGAGCGATGCGTTCGAGACCGCGATCTGCCTGATTGAATGGCCCGATCGCCTGGCAGAGCTGACGCCAGACAACGCCCTGCAGATCAGTTTCGACACCGATCCCGATCAGGCTGAGGCGCGCGATCTGAACTTTGCCTGGAGCGATCCGAAATGGCAGCACCGTCTGGACGGTCTGGCATGAGCGCACGCGACGCGCTGCTGGCCGCTTTTCTGCAGCATGAGGGCGTGCAGGATGCGCAGACTCAAGCACTTGCGGGGGACGCCTCGAACCGCCGTTATCTGCGCCTGACCGACCCGGCGGGCAACCGGCTGATCCTGATGGATGCGCCGCCGGAAAACGGCGAAGACGTCGGACCGTTCCAATCCATCGCGCGGCATCTGCGCGACATCGGCCTGAGCGCGCCTGTGATCCACGCCGCCGACCCAAAAGCAGGGTTCCTTCTGCTCGAAGATCTGGGCGACGGCCTTTTCGCGCGCCTGATCGAACGCGACGCGGCGCTTGAAAACAGTCTCTATCAAGCGGCAAGTGATGTATTGATCACATTGCGATCCGCGCCGGTTCCTTCGCTGGCTCAGCCCGATGCCACCCATCTCGCTACCATGACGGGCATCGCATTTGAGAAATATGCCGAAGCGATCACCGGGCGCGATCAATCGCAGGACGCTGCTGAATTCCAAAGCCGTTTCCACAAAATCCTCGACCAGGTTCTGTCAGACCCGCCCGTTCTGGCGCTGCGGGATTACCACGCGGAAAACCTGATCTGGCTGCCGGATCGCGACGGCCCGGCCCGCGTCGGCCTGCTGGATTTCCAGGACGCGTTTCTGTGCCACCCCGCTTATGATCTCGTCTCGCTTCTGCAGGATGCCAGACGCGATGTATCACCCCGGACAGAGGCAGAAACGATCCGCTATTACATCGAAGGCACGGGTTGTGACGCCCACCCTTTCACCACCGCGTATGCCGTGCTTGGCACCCAGCGGAACCTGCGCATTCTGGGCGTGTTCGGGCGGCTTTGCCGCGATTACGGCAAGCCGCATTATGTCAAGCTGATCCCGCGCGTCTGGGGCCATCTGATGCGCGATCTCTACCATCCGGCGATGCAATCCGTGGCGGGCTTGCTCCGCAACAGCCTGCCCGAGCCAACACCGGAAAACCTGTCCAGGCTGAGGCGCCCATGACCAATATCCTTCTATTTGCCGCCGGTTTTGGCACAAGAATGGGCACCCTGACGCAGGACCGCCCCAAGCCACTGATCCTGGTCTCCGGCCGCGCGCTGATCGACCACACGCTGGATCTGGCACACGCCGTCAATCCGGGCCTGATCGCCGCCAATCTGCACTACAAATCCGACATGCTCGCCGCGCATCTGGAACCTCAGGGCGTCACCGTGAATGTCGAAGAGCCGGACATTCTTGAGACCGGAGGCGGACTGCGCGCGGCTCTACCTCTGCTTGGTCCAGCGCCGGTGGTGACCATGAATACCGATGCGATCTGGTCCGGCCCCAACCCGGTTTCAGACCTGCTGAACGCGTGGAAACCTGACAGGATGGATGCGCTGCTGATGTGCGTGCCCACGGAACACGCGCTTGGACATACCGGGAAGGGTGATTTCACCCGCGATGAGGCTGGCCGCATCACCCGTGGCAGCGGGCTGATCTATGGAGGCGTGCAAATTCTGAAAACCGAGAGGCTGGCCGAAATCGACGCCGAGGTCTTTTCGCTCAACCGCCTCTGGGACCTGATGCTCGCGGACAAGCGCCTGTTTGCACTCCGCTATACCGGTCGCTGGTGTGATGTGGGCACGCCCGAGGGCATTACGCTGGCCGAAACACTGCTGGCCGATGTTTGAGCCACGAGACACCCCGCGCGTCTATGCCGTCCCGCCCGGCGCGGATTTCCCCAAAGCGCTGGTCGAAGGGCTGCGCGCGCGCGCGGCGGGGCAGCCGCCCGAAGCCCTGGCGCGCACCGATCTGGTGGTGAACACGCGCCGTATGGCGCGGCGGGTGCGAACGCTATTTGATGCGGGGCCGCCCTGCCTGTTGCCGCGCTTGTCGCTGGTCACCGGATATGCCGACACGGCTGTCAGCCAGCCCTTGCCTCCGGCCCTGCCAGCGCTGCGGCGACGGTTGGAACTGACGCAACTGATAGGCAACCTGATCGACCGGCAACCCGATCTGGCCCCCCGCGCCTCGCTCTTCGATCTGTCCGACAGCCTCGCCGCGCTGCTTGACGAGATGCAGGGCGAAGGTGTCTCGCCCGAGGCAATCCGGGCGCTGGATGTCAGCGATCTGTCCGGCCATTGGGCCCGCACGCAGAGCTTTATCGGCATCGCCGAGCAGTTCCTGCAAGCAACCGACACCGCTCTGGACCAACAGGCCCGGCAACGGCAACTGGTCGAACGCCTGAGCGCCGAGTGGCAGCAGAGCCCACCGCAACACCCGGTCCTTCTGGCCGGATCTACCGGCTCGCGTGGCACGACGATGCTGCTGATGAAGGCCGTTGCCCAGCTGCCGCAAGGGGCGCTGATCCTGCCGGGGTTCGACTTTGACCAGCCGCGCCATGTCTGGGACAAGCTCGACGATGCGCAGTCAGCAGAAGACCACCCGCAATACCGGTTCGCGAAACTGCTGCGCGATCTTGATTTGACGCCAGCCGACGTGCAGCCCTGGACGGGGGGCACCGCCCCCTGCCCGCCCAGAAACCGCCTGGTCTCCCTGGCTTTGCGCCCCGCGCCGGTTACCGATGCCTGGATGAGCGAAGGTCCGGCGCTGACCGATCTCACACAAGCAACCGATGACCTGACCCTGCTCGAAGCGCCCTCGCCCCGATCCGAGGCGCTGGCCATCGCGCTGCGTCTTCGCGCGGCGGCCGAAACCGGGCAAACAGCGGCGCTGATCACCCCGGACCGCATGCTGACCCGGCAGGTCAGCGCCGCACTGGATCGGTGGAACATCCTGCCCGATGACAGCGCCGGTCTGCCACTGCAGCTCTCGCCGCCGGGCCGGTTCCTGCGACATGTGGCGAGCCTGTTCACCAAGCGACTGGATGGTGAAGTGCTGCTGATGCTGCTCAAACACCCGCTCTGCCATGATGGCGCGGAACGTAGCGCGCACCTGCTCAACACTCGTGAGCTGGAATTGGATCTGCGACGCAATGGGCCGCCCTTCCCCGATGCGGCTAGCCTTGCCGCGTTTGCCGAACGCAAAAAGATCGCGCCGGACTGGATCGGCTGGATCGTTCGCCATTTCTGCGACCAGCAGGTTTCGGGACCCCTGCCGCTCGACACCTGGATGCAGCGACTGCGACAGTTGGCCGAGGGTATTTCCGCCGGGCATGCCGGGGGTGAAGGCGGTCTGTGGGACAAGAACGCAGGCCAGAAAGCGCGGACGCTGATCGAATCGCTAGAGCGTGAGGCGCATCATGGTGGCGACCTGTCCCCCCGCGACTTCGCCGATCTGCTTGGCGCATTGCTGGCGGGCGAAGAGGTGCGCGACCGCGACGCCCCTAATGAAAGCATCATGATCTGGGGCACGCTTGAAGCGCGGGTTCAGGGGGCCGATCTGTTGATTCTTGGCGGGCTGAACGACGGCAGCTGGCCCGAGGCGCCCAGCCCCGATCCGTGGCTGAACCGCCAGATGCGCCACCGGGCAGGATTGCTGCTGCCTGAACGCCGCATCGGATTGTCGGCACATGACTTCCAGCAGGCCATCGCCGCGCCAGAGGTCTGGCTGACCCGCGCGACCCGTTCCGATGACGCCGAAACGGTGCCGTCGCGATGGCTCAATCGCCTGACCAACCTGCTGCGCGGCCTGCCCGCGCAAGGTGGCGATCAGGCGCTGACGCAGATGCGCGCGCGCGGCCAAACCTGGCTGCATCGCGCCGATCTGCTGGAGGCCGCGCCAGTGCTGCCCCCGGCCCCGCGCCCCTCGCCCCGTCCGCCGGTAGCGGCCCGGCCCCGGCAGCTTTCTGTTACCGAGATCAAGCATCTGATCCGCGATCCCTACGCGGTCTATGCCAAACATGTGCTGCGGCTACGGCCCCTCGATCCACTGGTTCAGGCACCGGACGCGCTGCTGCGCGGGATCGTGATCCACGACATCCTCGAAGCCTTTATCAAGGACAGCCTGCGCGATGGAGCGATCCTGCATCGCGACGCCTTCCTGAAACGCGCACATGCCTTGTTAGAGACACATATTCCCTGGCCCACCGCGCGCAAACTCTGGCTCGCCCGATTGGCGCGCATTGCCGATGCCTTCCTCGCAGCCGAGGTTGAACGCCGAAGCGACGGCGGTCCGATCGCTTTTGAGGCGCGTATGAAAAAACGCCTCGATCCGCTCGATTTCACGCTGGTGGGCCGCGCCGACCGGATTGATCAGACCGAGAGCGGCGCGCTGCGTATCTACGACTATAAAACCGGCACCCCGCCCAGTGAAAAACAGCAAGCGCGGTTCGACAAGCAATTGCTGATCGAGGCGGCGCTGGCCGAAGAAGGCGGGTTCGAAAGCATCGACCCGATGCCAGTGGCGCGGGCTGTCTTCATCGGCATGGGCGGCAGCTATTCCGAGGTGCAAGCGCCGCTGGAAAGCGAACCACCCGCCCAGGTCTGGGCCGAGCTACGGCAGTTGATCGAAGCATATTTCCAACCTGATCAAGGCTTTACTGCACGCCGAATGCTGCATCGCGATACCGATCAGGGCGAATATGATCACCTCGCCAGGTTCGGCGAGTGGGACCGCACCGCCATCCCCAACCCCGAGGATCTGATATGAGCGCCCGTAACGACGCCACCGAACGGCAGGTGCAGGCAGCGCGGCCCGATGCCTCGACCTGGCTGGCGGCCAATGCGGGCTCGGGCAAGACGCGGGTTCTGACCGACCGGGTGGCGCGGCTTTTGCTCAGCGATGTCGAGCCGCAGCACATCCTGTGCCTGACCTATACCAAAGCCGCCGCCAGCGAGATGCAGAACCGGCTGTTTAAGCGGCTGGGCGAATGGGCGATGCTGGATGACGCACGACTGCAAGCTGAATTGACCGATCTGGGCCTAGAGGGCGCGGTCGATAGTGCCCGTCTGGCCCATGCCCGCACGTTATTTGCCCGCGCCATCGAAACGCCCGGCGGGCTCAAGATCCAGACCATCCATTCCTTCTGCTCGGCCCTGCTGCGGCGGTTCCCGCTGGAGGCCGGGGTCAGCCCGCAATTCTCCGAGATGGAAGACCGCGCCGCCGGGCTGCTGCGCGCGGAAATTGTCGAAGACTTCGCCGATGGTGATGAATCCGCAATCGTGGATGGCATCGCACAGTTTGTGACCGACACTGATCTTGATGCGCTTACGCAGGCCATCGCCCAGAACCGGACCGGGTTTCAGACAATACGCGACTGGGCGGGGCTGCTTGACCTGTTTGACTTGCCGCAAGGGTTTGACGAGCAGGCACTGTCGGGCTCGGTCTATCTCGGCGGCGAGGTGGAGTTAATCCGCTCGATCCGCCCGATCCTGACCGAAAGCGGCGGCAATAACGCCAAGGCCGCCGCCAAGCTTGCTGCCTTCTCCGAGGCGACGCTGGTCCAATTGCCCATTCTGGAAAGCGTTCTGCTGACCAGTGCCTCCGCCAAGGAACCCTTCAGCGCCAAGATCGGCAGTTTCCCGACCAAACCGGTGCGCGAAGGGCCGCTGGCGGGCCAGATGCCACAGCTTGAGGCACTGATGCAGCGGGTGGAGGATGCGCGCGAACGGCGTCTGGCCCTGACCGCAGCCCGCAAGTCTTTTGCACTGCATCGCTTTGCCGCTGCCTTCCTGCCGGAATATGAACGCCGCAAACAATTGCGCGGCTGGCTGGATTTCGACGACCTGATCTACAAGGCGCGGCACTTGCTGAACGATCCCGCCGTGGCCGCCTGGGTGCTCTACCGTCTTGACGGTGGCATCGATCACATCCTGGTTGACGAGGCGCAGGATACCAGCCCGGCGCAATGGGATGTGATCGAGAAGCTAGCGCAGGAATTCACCGCCGGAGAAGGCGCGCGCCCGGATGTGGAACGCACGATTTTTGTGGTGGGTGACAAGAAACAGTCGATCTATTCCTTTCAGGGTGCCGACCCCGATGCCTTTGATCAGATGCAGGCACAATTCGGGACAAGACTGGAGAGTTCAGGCTCTAAATTATGGAAATCAACGCTGGAATACTCCTTCCGCTCGTCTCCTGCAATCCTGCGGCTGGTCGATCTTGTGTTCGCCGAGCGGCCTGACGCCGGGTTCCGGAAAGAAGCGCAACATCGTGCCTTCAAAGGCGACCTGCCGGGCCGGGTCGACCTTTGGCCGGTGATCGAAAAGGTCGAGGAAGACGAGGATCGCGACTGGACCGACCCGGTGGACCGGCCCGGCGCGCAGCATCACACCGTTGTTTTGGCGAAGAAGATTGCTGGCAAAATCAAATCCATGATCAGAGACGAAATCACGATCCCCGAGGCTGGCGACAGGTCCGGGACCTTCGTGCGGCGCAAGGTGCGTCCGGGCGATTTCCTGATCCTCGTGCAGCGCCGCTCAGACCTGTTTGCCGAGATCATCCGCGCCTGTAAAAAGGCCGAGCTACCCATCGCCGGTGCCGACCGACTGAAAGTGGGCGCCGAGCTTGCCGTCAAGGATCTGGCCGCGCTTCTGAGCTTTCTGGCAACGCCCGAGGACAGCCTGTCACTGGCCACGGTGCTGCGGTCTCCGCTCTTTGGGTGGAGCGAACAGCAGCTCTTCGACCTGGCGCATCGCCGCGAAGAGGTGTTCCTGTGGCAAGCGCTGCGGGGCAGGGGTAAGGAATTTCCACAAACGCTCGCTATGCTCAGCGACCTGATGTCCCAGACCGATTTCCTGCGGCCCTATGACCTGATCGAACGCATCCTGACCCGTCATGACGGGCGGCGCAAACTGCTGGGTCGGCTGGGGGCCGAGGCTGAGGACGGGATCAACGCGCTGCTGTCACAGGCGCTTGCTTATGAACGCAGCGACGTGCCCAGCCTAACCGGATTTCTGGTCTGGATGCAGACCGATGATCTTGAGATCAAGCGCCAGATGAGCGGGGTTGGCGACATGATCCGGGTGATGACGGTGCACGGCGCCAAGGGCCTAGAGGCCCCGATCGTCATCCTGCCGGATACCGGCGCGCGCCGTGCACCCACCGATGCCGAGGTGATGCGGGCAGGGGATACGCCTGTCTGGCGGGTGCCGAAAGATGCCTCGCCCGCATTGATCGTTGAAGCGCGGGCAGAGGCGCGCGAGAAGCAGATGAATGAGCGTTTGCGCTTGCTCTATGTGGCTCTAACACGGGCAGAAAAGTGGTTGATCATTGCGGCAGCGGGGGATTTGGGCAAGGCGGGTGACAGCTGGTACCAGATGGTGCAGGGCGCGATGGATCCGGCTGGTGCGACAACGCTGCCGGATGGGCAGACCCAGCGTTTGGAACATGGCGATTGGGACGGTTTGCCGTTTGTTGAGGAAACCGAGGCCCCGAAGCCCAGCGCTGATCTGCCCGATCTGTTCCTGCGAGATCCGCCCGAACCCAAGCCGCAGCCAAAACCGATCAGCCCGTCCGACCTGGGCGGCGCAAAAGCGCTGCCGGGCGATCAGGGTCAGGACGAAGACGCCGCGAAACGGCATGGTACGGCGGTGCATCTGCTGTTGGAGCATCTGCCGCGATATGATTCTGCGGATTGGCCTGCGCGCAGCGAAACCCTGCTGCCCGATCATGACAAGGCAGAGCGGGATCTGGCGCTGAGCGAAGCCAGCGCGGTTCTGCAAAATCCAGCTTTGGCCCCCGTCTTTGCCCGCGAGACTCTGGCTGAGGTTGGTATAACTGCCCCGATGAATGGCCATCGCATTCGCGGTATCATCGACCGCCTGATCATCACCCCGGATCATGTTCAGGCCATTGATTTCAAATCGAATGCCACGGTTCCCGAGACCCCCGAAGCCTGCCCCGAAGGCCTGCTGCGCCAGATGGGGGCCTATGTCTGCGCGCTGGAGCAGGTCTATCCCGGACGGCGGATCGAGGCCGCTATCCTGTGGACACGGACGGGCAGCTTGATGTCCCTGCCACACGATCTTGTGACGGCTTCGTTGCACCGCACCCAGATATCTTGACGTTACATAGAAGGCTACCTAGGTTCACTGCCCAGACCCTTTCCATTCAGGAGACATCATAATGTCCACCGTAGCCGTCACCGACGCCACTTTCGACGCAGAGGTCAAGAACTCCGACATTCCCGTCGTTGTGGATTTCTGGGCCGAATGGTGTGGTCCCTGTAAACAAATCGGCCCCGCTCTGGAAGAGCTGGCCAGCGAGTATCAAGGCAAGATCAAGGTTGCCAAGGTAGATGTCGACAGCAACCCGAATTCCGCCGCCGCCATGGGCGTACGCGGTATTCCGGCGCTGTTCATCTTCAAGGACGGCCAGGTGGTGTCGAACCGCGCAGGCGCGGCCCCCAAGGCAGCGCTACAAAGCTGGATCGACGATTCGATCTGAGCCGGGCCTGACCCGATCGATCAAAGGCGTCCAGCGGGGCGCCTTTTTTATTGCCACCGGCAGTCCGTTGGTGAAACTGCGCGCAATGGATTGAGGAGGGTCAGCATGGCCAAGACACGGGTTCTCGTAGAGTTCGGCATGGGCACGTCGCTCAGGCGCGCGGATTATACCGAGGCGGCGGCGCGCGCGCTCAGGGATGCGCTGTGGCGGAACTCGGTCAACATGGCCGAGCTTTTTGGCTTTCCCAAGGAGACGATGATCGTCGAGGCCCAGATTGGCGTGCAACAGCCCGATCAGGTGGATGTCAGCGCGCTCACCTCGATCTTTCCTTACGGGCAGGTGCAGATCACGGTGGCCGAGGGCGGTCTGGATATCGACAAGCCCGATGGCGCAGGCCGCACGGTCATGGCCAATGCCGCAATTTCTGTCTTTTTCGATATGGAGCCTGCGCAATGAGCATGAAGCGCATCATTCTGGAAATGGGCTTTGGCACCAACCTGCATGGTATGGATTACACCAAGGCCGCACGCCGCGCGGTGCAGGACGCGCTGCATCATTCCTCGATCACCGTGATGTCGTCACTGGGCATGGACCATAAAGAGATGCAGGTTAAGGTGACCATCGGCGTGCAACAGCCCGATCTGGTCGATTGCGATCTGGTGGCTGCCGACCTGCCCCGCGGCAAGGCCCTGTCGGTGCGCGCGGTCAAAGGTGGTCTGGATGTGGATGACCTGCCGACAGGGGATCGCCATATCATGGCCACCGCCGCGATCGAGGCGTTTCTACCGGATCAGCAGGGCGCATATAAGCTGACCAGCTAAAGAAAAAGCCGCCCGGGAAACGAGCGGCTCATCTATCTTCGCGGTACTGAAATCTGGATCAGATCTGCGCGATTTCTTCGCGGGTCAGACCGATATCGTCCAGTTGCGCGTCGGTCAGGCTGGACAGCTCGCGGCGGGTCAGGCGGGCTTCGTTCCAGTCTTTGAGCGGGCGGAACGCCGAGGCGATTGCGTCCACAACGTGGAGGATGGTGGTTGCGCCCAGCGGCGCGTGTGCTTGTACAGAGGCATTTGCCATTGCGCTGTTCCTTTGATGTGCGTTTTCCGATCTCGTCGGTATGAGGTTCATCTAGACCCACCGGGTGAGACTCACAATTGCCCATTCGACAGCCCCGAATTGCACGCCGTGCATAACAAATAGGCAACGTCAAAACCGGCTCGCCTCTCACACAGAGACGACGCCCCTTGTGCGCCTGCACCGCCCGATCCATATAGGCGACGATCAGATGGAGGCATTCATGGCGGATAACGACTTTCCCGGTTGGCACGGCACAACGATTATCGGTGTCAAGAAAGACGGCAAGGTGGTGATTGCCGGGGATGGGCAGGTCTCACTTGGCCAGACCGTGATCAAGGGCACAGCGCGCAAGGTGCGCCGGCTCAGCCCCGGTGGGTTTGACGTGGTGGCCGGATTTGCCGGATCAACGGCGGATGCCTTTACCCTGCTGGAACGGCTTGAGGCCAAGTTGGAGGCAACGCCGGGGCAACTGGCGCGCGCCAGTGTCGAGCTGGCCAAGGATTGGCGCACCGACAAGTATCTGCAAAAGCTAGAAGCGATGCTGATTGTCACCGACGGGACCGACATGTTCGTGATCACCGGAGCAGGGGACGTGCTGGAGCCTGAACATAACGTGGCCGCCATCGGCTCTGGCGGTAACTTTGCCCTCGCCGCCGCACGCGGCATGATGGACAGCGACCGCAACGCCGAAGAGGTGGCGCGCGCTGCGATGGCCATTGCCGCCGATATCTGCGTTTACACCAATGGCAACCTGACCGTGGAGGCCATTGGGGGCTGAGTTTCTGCCCTCAGCCCCCGGGCTCCGCGCGTGAGTGGTGGTGCCCTTGCTTCGCGCTTCCGGGGGGATGCACGAAGACTTAAATGACATGATGGGGGCCGAGGCGGTTTTGTAGCCCTGCTCACAACACGCTGATATGGCGTGTATGCGCGCGTGAGGCTGCGTGAGCGCGCATCCTATTCCAGAAGCGTCTTCAGTTCTTTGCTGCGCCACCCGCGATAGGTGCCGATCAGACCCAGCGTCGCCGATACAAAAACGACGTAAAACGGCAGCCTTATATCGACGCTCATCAGCCCGCCGCCGATCAGCGACATGACCCCACCCGCAAGGCAGAACACCGCCGTAGTCACGCCCATGACCCAGCCCTGATCGCCCTCGGCCACGCTGGAGGAAAACAGGCCCAGCAAGGTGGGGTAGGCGACCCCGAAGAAGAAATAGAACAGGAAGACCGGCACATAGGTCAGGGCTCCGTAGGGGCTGAAGGCAAAGCCCAGCGTGCAGACCATCATCGTTATCAAAGAGACGCGCAGGATGGCGTGCTTGGAAAACCGCTCCTGCGCGGGTTTGACCAAAAAGGTGCTGGAAAAGGCCAGCGCCACACCAATGGTCACCATCAGGACGCTGGCCCCGACCACCCCGTAGCCAAAGGCGCTGGTCTGAAAGTTCTCGGCAAAGACATAGAACGTAACATTGGCGATCATGAAGAACGCGTAGACCGGCAGCAGTTTCAGAACCAGCGGGTGATCTTTGACCGCGATCAGGCTGTCGGTGATGTCGGCGGGTCGGAACACAAAAGGCGCGCGTTCCGTGCGCAGGTCCTTGAAGAAGAAGAGCACCAGAAAGATCGCGATCAGAACCAGCAGGAAGGCCCCATAAAAGGGGGTCTTGAACGAGGCCGCCTGACCGAACAGCGCCAGGTTCGACAGCGCCGCCCCGATCAGCGGCCCGCCCACCAGACCAAAGCTGATGCCGGTGACGATATAGCCCATGTTGCGGTCGCGATCGGCGGCATCAGTGCTGCCATCAATCATCGCCGCCTGCGCGATGGGCTGGTTTCCGGCGGTGAAGCCGGTGATGCTACGCCCCAGGATCAGCAGCAACAGACTGTCGAGATAAAGCGACAGGATCGTCAGCGCATAGCCCACCAGCGCCCCACCTAGGCAGATCAGCAGCGCGTTCTTGCGCCCGATCGCGTCGGACACTTTCGAGACATAGACGACGCCCAGAAACCAAGCGAGAAAGAAGCACCCGATCACCAGCCCATAATAGAAATGCCGCCGACCATCCGGGGTCCCCTCGGGCAGGAACCCGGAAGCGGGCAACATGATCAGCGAATTGATGATCGGAAAGACCAGTCCTTGACCAATCAGATCGACGAAAACAACAAAAAGCAGGGTGATTTTCGCGATTTTGGTCATAAACGTGCCCCGCGCCATTGGATGATCCCGGGGCCAGCCTAGCAAATAGCTGGATTATTTCCATAATTTCCGGGTGACACCGGTATCAGCACGTGAAAAGGGGCCGAACCACCGTTCGACCCCCAGACACATAGCAGGTGAGTGGCGCTCAGTTAATCTTGGCTACGCCCAGCGGAACACCGGCAACCTCGCACCAGATATAGACCTCGTTATAGGCCGAAGCGTCCCAGGTTTTGGGCACGGCATATTGCTGCTTGCCGGTCAGGTTCAACAACGCACCCAGCTTGGTGTCGGGATCATAGGTGCCGTCCTTGCCAAAGGCGACGCGAGGGTCGGGGCCCCCATCCAGCGAAAAGTCATCGCCCAGTTCAACGATATACCGGTCACCTTCCTTGAAAACCCGGACCGAGCCAGACGTTTCGTGATTGGAGCGGCCCTCAAAGCTGCCCTTGGCAGCACCGGCGATGGCGGTGCCCGCGGTGGCAAGCGTCATGGCCGCGCCCGAAGCGGCGGCAGTGATAAACAATGAACGGCGGGTCAGCATGATGGGGGTCCTTCCTGTCGAGATGTTGGCTTGATTGCCTTGTGGTGATCTGTAGGCGGGTTGCGAAAATAAAACCGCGCATCACAAACCCCTGAAAACGCGTGTTCATTCCGTGTGAGCGCGTGAGATTGCCGTGATCTGCTTGCGTTTTCGCGCGCCATGCTTAGGTTCCCAGCGAAACAATGAGACCGAGAGATCATGACCGACCTGACGCCCCGCGAAATCGTATCCGAGCTGGACCGTTTCATCATCGGCCAGCGGGACGCCAAGCGCGCCGTCGCTGTGGCCCTGCGCAACCGCTGGCGGCGCAAGCAACTGAGTGATGATCTGCGCGATGAGGTCTATCCCAAGAACATCCTGATGATCGGCCCCACCGGCGTCGGCAAGACCGAGATCAGCCGCCGTCTGGCCAAACTGGCCCGCGCGCCCTTCATCAAGATCGAAGCCACGAAGTTCACCGAGGTCGGTTATGTCGGCCGGGATGTGGAACAGATCATCCGCGATCTGGTCGATGCCGCCATCATCCAGACCCGCGAATACATGCGTGAAGACGTCAAAGCCAAAGCCCACGCCGCCGCCGAGGAACGGGTAATCGAGGCCATTGCCGGGTCCGACGCCCGCGAGTCGACCCGCGAGATGTTCCGCAAAAAGCTCAAGGACGGCGAATTGGATAATACAGAGATCGAGCTGGAGCTGACCGACAGTTCCAACCCGATGTCGATGATGGAAATCCCCGGCCAGCCCGGTGCCAATATGGGTATGATGAATCTGGGCGATATCTTTGGCAAAGCTTTTGGTGGGCGTACCGTCAAACGCCGCATGACCGTGGCGGATAGTTACGAGGTTTTGATCAGCGAAGAAGCTGACAAGCTGCTGGACGACGAAATCGTCAATCGCACCGCGATGGAGGCAGTCGAACAGAACGGCATCGTCTTCCTCGACGAGATCGACAAGGTTTGCGCCCGCACCGAGGCGCGCGGCGGCGATGTCAGCCGCGAAGGCGTGCAGCGCGACCTGCTGCCGCTGATTGAGGGCACCACTGTCAGCACCAAACATGGCGCAGTGAAGACCGACCATATCCTGTTCATCGCCTCGGGTGCCTTCCACATCGCCAAACCCTCGGACCTGCTGCCCGAATTGCAGGGTCGCCTGCCCATTCGGGTCGAGCTGCGGGCGCTGACCGAGGAAGACTTCGTGCGCATCCTGACCGAGACCGACAACGCGCTGACCCGGCAATATACCGCGCTGATGGGCACCGAAGAGGTGACCGTCACCTTCACCGATGACGGTATCGCAGCACTGGCCAAGATCGCTGCGGATGTGAACCAGAGCGTCGAAAATATCGGCGCGCGCAGGCTCTATACTGTGATGGAGCGGGTCTTCGAAGAGCTGTCGTTCACCGCGCCCGACCGGTCCGGTGACGCGGTCACCGTCGATGCCGGGTTTGTCGAGGCAAATCTGGGCGAATTGACGAAATCAGCCGATGTCAGTCGCTACGTTCTCTAGACCTCGGCGTGGAATCGTCTAGCGTGGGGCCGCATTCAAACCGGAGTTTTGTTGATGCGGCCTCTATTGCTCGGACTTTTTGCGATTATCCTGACCGCTTGTGTCGACCGCAGCGTCAATCCGGTCGTGCCCGAGGCGCTGGATGTCGGCGAGCCCTATACTGTCTTCGTGGCATCGAGCCGGGCGAAGGAAGCAGACGGAACCTATGGCTTTCGACGCTCTGATCGTCTGAGCCTGCTTGAGCTTACCGTCTCGATCCCACCAGCCCATCAGCCTGGCGATCTGAGCTTTTCCTACGCCAACCCGGATCCTGAGCAACAGTTTACGCTCGCCGGTCAGAGGGAATTTGCAACGCAGCGCGATTTCAATGCGCGCGTGAGCCAGCGGATGCGCAGCTTTGATGCCAACAACCGCGAGGTCGTGATCTTTGTCCACGGCTATAACACGACCCAGGTTGAAACCGCCTTTCGTGCCGCGCAGATGGCGCATGACGTGGAAATCCCCGGCCAGATCATGATGTATTCCTGGCCCAGCCGTGGCCGTGCCTATGGCTATGCCTATGACCTCGACAGCATGCTCTTCGCGCGCGACGGGCTGGAGAGTTTTGTCAATCAGGTCAAGGCCGCCGGGGCAAAACGGGTCATATTGGTGGCACATTCCATGGGCTCGGCCCTGACGATGGAAATGCTGCGCCAGGCCGAGCTCAAGAACCCCGGCTGGGCCAGTCGCACCTTCGAGGGCGTGATCCTGATCTCACCCGATCTGGATATCGATCTGTTCCGCGAACAGATGGACGAGATTTCCGACGTGCCGCAACCCTTTGCCATTATGGTCTCGGAAAAGGACAAGGCACTGGGGTTTTCCGCCCGCTTGCGAGGAACCGCTGACAGCGAACGCTTGGGCAACATCAGTTCGATTCAGAAAATCGCCGATCTGCCGGTCGAAGTCATCGACACCACCGCGTTCAATGAAGACGCTGCCTCGTCCCACTTCGTCGCGGCGACCTCGCCCTCACTTCTGGCGATGTTCAAAGCGACCCGTCCTTTGAGCCAGGCGCTTGAAACCGAAAACTCTGGGATCGAGTCCTTGTTTCCTGCAACGCTGCGCAATTCCTCCGGTGCAACATCGGTTACGCTCACCGCACCACCTTCCGGCGAAGACAGATGAGCGATGGCGGGTTGCGCGGATACCTGATCCGCAATGCCCGGTGGCTCGGTGCGGGTGGGTTGCTGACCTTTCTGTCCTGTTTCGGCCAGACCTTTTTCATCTCGGTTTTTGCCGGAGAGATTCGCGCTGAATTCGACCTCAGCCATGGTGGCTGGGGCGGAATCTACGGGATCGCCACGGCACTATCGGCCGTTGTCATGATCTGGTCCGGTGTGATGACCGATTGGTTTCGGGTGCGTATCCTTGGCCCGGTCGTGCTGCTCGGGTTAGGCACTGCCTGCCTTGGCATGGCCCTGAACAACTGGGTCTTCCTGTTGCCGGTCGTGATCTTTGGCCTACGCCTGTTCGGGCAGGGGATGAGCTCGCATATCGCGCTGGTGGCGATGGCGCGCTGGTTTCAGGCGACGCGGGGCAGGGCGCTGGCCATTGCAACGCTTGGGTTTGCTTTTGGCGAGGCCGTGCTGCCATTTGTTTTTGTCAAAGCCATGACGCGCTTTGACTGGCGTGATCTCTGGGTATTTTGCGCGCTTGTCTGCGTCGCGGGGATTCCGGTTCTATTGTGGTTGCTCCGTCGCGAGCGCACGCCGCAGAACCTGGCTAAGGGCGAGTCGAGTACCGGCATGAACGATCATCACTGGACTCGGGGCGAGGCCATCTCGCATCCCTTGTTCTGGTTCATCGTGCCGTCCATCCTGGGTCCGTCCGCCTTTATGACAGCCACGTTTTTCCATCAGGTTCATCTGGCCGAGGTCAAGGGATGGGAGCATCTAACATTTGTGTCCATGTTCCCCGTCTATACCGGGTTATCGATCCTGACCGCCATCGCCACCGGCGTGGCATTGGACAGATGGGGCACCGCGCGCATGATGCCGCTGTTCCAATTGCCTATCATCCTGGGTTTTCTCATGTTCGCATTTGGCAATGGCGTCGGGGCGCTCCTGCTGGGATTTGTGCTGATGGCACTGACAACGGGGGCAAATGCAACCCTGCCCAGCGCCTTCTGGGCCGAATTCTATGGCACCGCCCATATCGGAGCCATCAAGGCGCTTGCCACGGCGGTCATGGTGCTGGGATCGGCCATCGGCCCGGTTCTGACCGGCGTGCTGATCGATGCCGGAATCGGGATGGAGACGCAATTCCTCTGGTTTAGTCTCTATTTTCTGATAGCCTGCCTGCTGGTCCAGGTCGGTATCAGCCGCGCTCAGACCCCGCCGCGCACGCGTCGCAGATACACGTAATAAGCGCCATCGCCACCATGGCTAATATGCGCAGGCGTAACCTGAAGCACCGCTTGCGCCAGAGGCGGCAGTGACAGCCATTGCGGCACCTGATTGCGCAGCACGCCGCGCGGTGTTGGGATCGGGCCGGGTTCATCGCGATCCTTGCCCTTGCCGGTGATCACCAGCACCAGCCGTTTGCCGGAGCTTTGCGCCGAAAGGATGAACCGCACCAAGGCCGGGTAGGCCGTGTCGACCCTCATCCCATGCAGGTCCAGTCGCCCCTCGGGCTTGATGCGGCCGCGCTTCATCTTGGCGAACGCCTTTTGATCCATTTGCAGGGGCAAGGCGGCAAGGCGATCCGTGACAGCGGGCTTCAAATGGGGGCGCTGGGGTTTCTGCTTGGCCGATTGGCCGATATCAAACGCCTCGATCCGGGGCGGGGGTGTCTTGGCGAGCTTGGGTTTGGGCATCACACCCGATCGCACCGGTTCAGCCTGCTGCGGATGCATCCGTTCGGCACGCTCGACCACCTTTTTCCAAAGGTCGATCTCGTCCTGACGCAGTTTCCGCCGTGTCATCACAGCCCATCCGGTGCCAGCGCATAGGCGCGTTGAATGGGCAGCAGGACCACCATCCGGCCCGGGTCCCTGAGTTTCCCCGCAGCTCGACCGGCCTGGTCACCGGTACCAAAAAAGATATCGGCCCGCTGCGCACCCTTGATGGCCGATCCGGTATCCTGCGCGATCATCAGGCGGCGGATCGGATCGGCGCCGTCTTTCTCCACCCAGACCGGCGCGCCCAGCGGGACAAAGGCAGGATCAACCGCAATGCTGCGCATGGCCGAGACCGAGCGATTCATCGCCCCCAGCGGACCAACGTTGGCAGGCAAACGTTTGAGCTCGCGAAAAAACACATATGAGGGGTTGTGAAACAGCAGCTCAGCCCCAGCCGCCGGATTGCTGCGCACCCACCGTTTGATCACCTCGGCGCTGACCTGATGCGCGGCGAATATGCCTCGGCGCACCAACTCGCGTCCGACAGAGCGGTAGCTGTGCCCATTGGCCCCACCATAACCCACACGGACGGTATCGCCATCGGGCATACGGATGCGGCCAGATCCTTGGATTTGCAGAAAAAACAGCTCCACCGGATCATCGACCCAGGCGATTTCGAGCCCACGGCCCTCCATCACGCCGCTGGTCAGAATATCGCGGCGATGCAGCCATGGGCCAGCCTCCCGCGCCTCAGGCGGCATCTTGTAGACGGGGTATTGGTAAGGGCCACCGGGTCCGCGCGCACCATTCAGTTCCGGTTCAAAATAGCCGGTGAAAAGCGGATCGACGCCATCCTCGATCAACACGGGACGAAAGAAGAGTTCAAAAAACGCCCGCGCTCCCGCCGCGCCCTGTTCCCGGCCCAACGCGCAAAGCGCGCGCCAGTCGGGATCATCCAGATCGCCACAGGTGTTTAGAAAAACCGAAAGAGCGGCGGAATGATCATCCGCCGCCCAGTCATCCAGACTGTCATAGTCCAGCACGGTATGCGTGGTTTCCGCCTCTGACGAGGTTCCCGCAACCATCACGACACCTGCCAGAAAAACCGACCGGAGCGCTGCAATCATGCGTCCGTGGCGACAAGCAGCCAGTTGGGGTCATCGGTGCCCATGGTGCGGGCAAAGGTCCAGGTGTCTTTCTGGCGTTTGACCGTGTTGGGGTTACCCTCGACGATCTCGCCATCGCTATTGCGCACGACCGAAGTCAGTTCCCCAACAAAGCGCATGCTGATCTGCGCCAGGTTGGTGTCCTTGTCGAATTTGACATCCGCAACAGTGGTCTCGCGCACGCCGACGAATTCGGACTCGATGGTCAGGCCCTGATCCTCGCGGGCCGAGACGACCGAGACAAAGGTTTCAAACACATCCTCGGCCAGAAATGGCTCGATCTCTTTGAGGTTGCCATGCTCGAACCCCATGACGATCATCTCATAAGCGCCCCGCGCGCCCTGCACGAATTCACCGACCGAAAAGGCCGGTTCGACCCGCTTCATAGCCGTAAATGCCTCGGCCTGATCGCTGCCTTCGGCGACGTGATCGGTGATGTCATGGTCGGGTCCGCCTTCGATGACTTCGAAGTCGCGCCCCGCGCGCCCTTGAGGCTGCTGCGGAACAGGCGGTTTTTCAAAGCCTTCGCGTGTGCCCAGAACACTTCTGAGGCGCAGGATCAGGAAGATAGCAATGCCGGCCAGCACAAGAAGCTGGATCAGGGGAGAGTTCATTTTGTCCTCGTCTTAGACGTCAGGCTTTGTAAGCAGAGCCTCTCGTCATTATGTAGGGGCTAGGCGGGGGCAAGTCCACCGCTCAACCCTACGGAAAGGACCCTGAAAATGTATCTGCTGCTGGCGTTTCTGCTGATACCGGTCATCGAGATCGCGCTGTTCATCCAGGTGGGCGGTCTGATCGGGCTGTGGCCAACGCTGGCCATCGTGGTTGGCACAGCGTTTTTGGGCACCTGGCTGGTAAGAACACAAGGCCGTATGGCCATGGGAGAATTGCAGCGCGCGTTTTCCGAACTGGACGATCCGACCGAGCCGCTGGCGCATGGTGCTATGATCCTGCTGTCCGGGGTACTGCTGCTGACACCGGGGTTTTTCACCGATGCCATCGGCTTTGCGCTGCTGATCCCGGGCGTGCGGGTGGCGGTATTCCGCTATCTGCAGAAACGGATGGTGGTCACGCAGTTCCGGATGGGTCCGGGTCCCGGCATGCGCGCGGATTTCCGTGACCGGGGCAAAGGCGACGTGATCGACGGCGAATATGAAGAGGTGGTTCGCCCCCGCGACCCGAATGCAACGCCATCAGGCTGGGTCGAGGGTCCTGACCGCCATTGAGGTGCATGGGCCAAGCTGCTAAGCATTGGCTGGTTTTTATTCAGGAGTGGTTTCATGGCCGAAGACGACGCTGCAGCAGATCAGGAACAGCAGCAGCAGCCCCCGCAGGTCCAGATGCGTGTACTTGCGCAATTCATCCGGGACATGTCCTTTGAGAATGTCATGGCGCAAAAAGGCGCGTCAGGTCAGATTGAACCGGACATCAATGTTCAGGTTAGTGTCGATGCCCGCCGACGTCAGGTCGAACACCAATATGATGTGACGCTCAAGCTCAACATCACCAACAAGGCCAAGGGCATGGATGATATCCTGTTCCTGATGGAGCTGGATTATTACGGTATCTTCCATGTCGAGGGCATTCCCTCAGAGCAGTTGCAGCCGTTTCTGCTGATCGAATGTCCGCGCCTTCTGTTCCCCTATGTGCGCCGGATCGTCAGCGATGTGACCAGCGATGGTGGCTTCCCGCCGCTGAATCTGGATCAGATCGACTTCGTCCAGATCTATCGCCAGCGCCTTGCCCATGTGCAGGCACAGGCTCAGGCACAGCAAAAGGATCAAAAGGCTGACGCCTGATTTTGCATCCCGCGCCTGACCGGATCAGGCGCGGGACCACAGGGCCTTTTCGCCCAGTTTTTCTACAAAAGCTTCATGCGCGGCGCGTTCTTCATCGCTGATCCGTGGTGGAAGCGCTGCGTTGCGCGGCTGCGGGCGCCAGTTGTCTTCGCTGGATGATCCGCTCTGACCTGTTGCGTTGGACAGTCCGAAATCGGGTTGCCGCCCGCCGATCAGCTCCAGATAGACCTCGGCCAAAATCTCGGAATCGAGCAACGCCCCGTGCAGCGTGCGTGCGGTGTTGTCGATATTGAATCGGCGGCACAGCGCGTCCAGCGTGGCGGGCGAGCCGGGAAACCGTTTGCGGGCGATGGCTAGCGTGTCGATGGCCTGCTCCCACGGGATCTCTTCGACCCCCATCCAGCGCAGCTCGGCATTGAGGAATTTCATGTCGAAAGCCGCGTTGTGGATGACCAGCTTTGCATCCCCGACAAAGTCGCGAAACGCTTGCCCGATCTTCGCAAAAACCGGCTTGTCCTTCAGCAGCACTGCCCCGGGGGCGGGTGTTTGCGGCGGCTCCAGCAGATCGGGCCCGATGCCGTGTACCTCAAACGCCTCCTGCGGCATGGAGCGTTCGGGATTGATATACTGATGATAGGTGCCGCCCGAGGCGACATGGTTCCAAAGTTCCACCGCACCGATCTCGACAATCCGATCGCCACTTTGCGGATCGAATCCTGTGGTTTCAGTATCAAGTACAATCTCACGCATTTGCCAGCCCTGTCCGTATCTGCCCGACAATCTTTGTAACCTGCCGCCGGGCGTGATCCAATGTATCTGTGATGATGACATAATCCGACCGGGCACATTTTTCGTCATTCTGCATCTGTTTCGCCCGGATCTGTTCGAACTGCGCCTCGCTCATGGTGCCACGCTCCAGAACCCTTTGGCGTTGCAAATCGGCGGGGATCGTCACGCAAGCCACCGCATCCATTGCCGCATCCCCGCCGGTTTCGAACAAGAGCGGGATATCGAAGACCAGGATATCAGCCTGCGCCAATTGGCGAAACGCGGCGCGGTCCTGCGCCACTAGCGGATGAACGATGGATTCGATCTCTTTCAGGGCGGCCGGATTGTCGGTGATGATCCGCTTCAACGCGGCGCGATCCACACGGCCATCATCAACCGCATCGGGAAAACGCGCCGCGATGGGTGCAACCGCTGCGCCCTTGTCATAAAGCCGATGCACCGCCGCATCCGCATCCCAAAGCGCGCAGCCTTCTGCGACAAACATGGCGGCGGTAGTGCTTTTGCCCATCCCGATCGAACCGGTTAGCCCGAGGCAGAAACTCATCTGAGCGCCGCCGCCCTGGTCCCCTCATCCACCACCGGGCGTTGGCCGAACCAGCGCTCAAATCCAGGCACTGCCTGATGCAGCAACATGCCCAGACCATCGACAGTGGTGCAGCCTGTCTCTTCGGCGACCCGCAGCAGCCGGGTCTTGAGCGGTGTGTAGACCAGATCGGTCACCACGCAATCGGGCGACAGCCCGTCCAGCGGCACGCGCAGTTCGGGGTTTCCGACCATGCCCAGTGAGCTTGTGTTCACCAGCAGCTTGGCCTCCTCGACCACATTGCCCGCCTGTACCCAATCAGCCACCACCACGCGCTGGCCAAAATTATCCTTGAGCCGCTCGGCACGGGAGCGGGTGCGGTTGGTCAGGATGATCTGCGGAACACCGGCCTCTGCCAGCGAAGCAATCACCGCGCGCGCGGCACCGCCCGCGCCAAGCACAACCGCCGGGCCCGCGCTCGGGTCCCAATCCGGCGCGCCACCGCGCAGGTTCGAGATAAAGCCGTAACCATCGGTGTTATCCGCGTGGATCAACCCATCATTGCGAAAGATCAGCGTGTTTGCCGCCCCGATCAGCGTCGCACGGTCGGTTACCTTATCGGCAATCGACATCACCGCCTCTTTATAAGGGATTGTCACGTTGAGCCCGACAAACCCGGCTTTGGGCAGGGTACGAATGACCGTTTCAAGATCCTGCGCAGCAACATCCATCGGGATATAGAACCCCGAGATCCCCATCGTGGTCAGCCAGTGACGGTGAATGAAGGGTGACTTGGAATGCGCAATCGGGTGCCCGATGACACCGGCCAGTGGTATCCGCATGTCTGTCATTGGTCGATAACCCCCCGCAAAGTCAGATAATTGAGCAACTCCAACAAAGGGATACCCAAAACGTTAAAATAGTCGCCGTCAATGGCGGTGAACAGCCGCACACCCTCTTCTTCCAGCTTGTAGCCGCCCACCGCGTGGCGGATGCTGTCCCAGTTTCGCCGGACGTAACCCTCCAGATAAGCATCCGTACTGTCCCGCATCCGCAGCCGCACCTGACCCACATGGCGCCAGACCGGCTTACCCCCCTCATATATCACAGCCGCCGATAATAACATGTGCCGCTTGCCGCGCATCTGTTGCAACTGGGCCAGCGCGGCCTCGGGCGAGACAGGCTTTGACAAAAGCTGCCCCTCGAAATCCAGTACCTGATCGCAACCCAGAACCATCGCCTCGGAGTTTCGTTCGCTGATCCGGCGCGCTTTCCATTCGGCCAGCGTATCTGCGATATCGCGGGGGGCTGCGGCTTCGGCCAATAGCGCCGCCTTGATCTGATCCTCGTCCACGCGCGGCACTTGAATCTCAAACGGGACAGCAGCGTTGCGCAATAACTGCGCCCGGATCTCCGAACCGGAAGCAAGCAGGAATGGGACAGACATGTGGAAAACCCCGTGAGAAAGACTGTGTTTCGATGTGAACCCTTTGCATGATTTTAAGCAAATCGCGCAAGAGCTATGAAAGATGCGGTTGCATCCCGAAATCACGCGTCATCTATCCATCCGGGACAAGGATAAGTCGCAACCGGGGGCTAATCGTGATCTTCCAGAGTTATCTCGGTTTTATCCACAAGTCACAGAGCTGTGATGTTATTTATCTTATTGTTTTAATAACATAATTTACGCCGTCAACATATCCCACCCGCTGAGCGGGCAACTTTTCCCCGCTGGGGACAAGCCCGGGTAAAACCCAATAATCCACCGAAACCTCTGTTCCAACAAAACCATCATCCTTTTTTCTTTCTTTCTTTTTTATTAGGGAGGGATCGAGCAAGGCGGGACACCATGACCGATTTTCTTTTTGTGCTTTATCCGTGGATCAAGTCACTGCACATCATGGCAGTGATATCCTGGATGGCCGGTCTCTTCTATTTGCCTAGACTTTATGTCTACCACGTCGAAAACGCCAAGGACGTCGAAGGTGCTTCGGCAATCTTCGAGACGATGGAAAACAAGCTGTTGCGAGTGATCATGCAGCCAGCAATGATTGTCAGCTGGGTCTGTGGCCTGATCATGGTGATGACCCCAGGCATTGTTGACTGGAGTTACGTCTGGCCTTGGACCAAGGGCGCATCGGTGGTTGCAATGACGTGGTTTCATCATTGGCTCGCGATCAGGCGCAAGGATTTCCTGGTTGGGCGCAACCGGCTGACCGGGCGACAGTTCCGCATGATGAACGAGGTCCCAACCGTCCTGATGGTGATCATTGTGGTCTCGGTCGTGGTAAAGTTCTGACTGGCATTTGACTCCGCCGCGCCTGCCGCCTATGTAGGCATGGTCCCGCCCGTCCGGGTGGCGTGTTTTCCAAGTCCATGAATGTCTGTGCCGCCCCTTATCGCGGCCAAGGGTCCTATCACCATGACAACCGAATCCCTCAATCTTGCCGATCTCAAAGCCAAGAGCCCCAAAGACCTTTTGGCGATGGCCGAAGAGCTGGAGATCGAAAACGCCTCGACCATGCGCAAGGGCGAGATGATGTTCCAGATCCTGCGCGAACGTGCGGACGAGGGATGGGCCATTGGCGGTGATGGTGTTCTTGAGGTGCTGCAGGACGGTTTCGGCTTTCTCCGCTCGCCTGAGGCGAACTACCTGCCGGGTCCGGACGACATCTATGTCTCGCCCGACATGATCCGCCAGTACAGCCTGCGCACCGGCGACACGATCGAAGGGCAGATCAAGGCGCCCAATGACAACGAGCGCTACTTCGCGCTGACCAATGTCACCAAGATCAACTTTGAAGCGCCCGAAAAAGCCAAGCACAAGATCGCCTTCGACAACCTGACGCCGCTTTATCCTGATGAGCGCCTGAAGATGGAGATTGAGGATCCCACCATCAAGGACCGCTCGGCCCGTGTTATCGACCTGGTGGCTCCAATCGGAAAAGGCCAGCGTTCGCTGATCGTGGCCCCGCCGCGTACGGGTAAGACCGTGATCCTGCAGAACATCGCGCACTCCATCGAGAAGAACCATCCGGAATGCTATCTGATCGTGCTGCTGATCGACGAACGCCCCGAAGAAGTGACGGACATGCAGCGCTCGGTGAAGGGTGAGGTTGTATCCTCGACCTTTGACGAACCGGCGACCCGCCACGTGGCCGTGTCCGAGATGGTGATCGAAAAAGCTAAGCGATTGGTCGAACACAAACGAGATGTTGTTATTCTCCTCGACTCGATCACAAGACTTGGTAGGGCATTCAATACTGTGGTGCCGTCCTCGGGTAAAGTTCTGACCGGTGGTGTGGATGCGAATGCGCTGCAACGCCCCAAGCGGTTCTTTGGCGCGGCGCGGAATATCGAAGAGGGCGGATCGCTGACCATCATCGCCACCGCCCTGATCGATACCGGCAGCCGGATGGATGAAGTGATCTTTGAAGAATTCAAAGGCACAGGTAACTCGGAAATTGTGCTGGACCGTAAGATTGCCGATAAGCGCGTCTTCCCGGCCATCGACATCCTCAAATCCGGTACGCGGAAAGAGGACCTTCTGGTCGACAAGGGCGATCTGGCCAAGACCTTTGTTCTGCGCCGGATTCTCAACCCGATGGGAACCACAGACGCCATCGAGTTCCTGCTGTCCAAACTCAAGCAGACCAAAACCAATTCCGAGTTTTTCGATTCGATGAACACCTGATCCTTTCGTGACCATCGCGAGGCCATCAGTATGGATACCATCTTTGCGCTGGCCAGCGCGCAAGGCAAAGCCGGCGTTGCTGTGATCCGTATCTCCGGGCCGCGAGCCCGGAGCGCGGCGGAACAGATATGTAGCGCCACCTTGCCCGCGCGTGGCATGCGATTTCACACATTGACGGATTCGTCCGACGCGGTTCTCGACGAGGCACTGGTGCTGTCCTTCCAGGCGCCCGCCAGTTTCACCGGCGAAGATGTGGTTGAATTTCAGATCCACGGCAGCCCGGCAACCATCACAGCTGTGCTGCGCACCTTATCGGACCATGACGCGCTGCGGCTGGCCGAGCCGGGTGAATTTACGCGTCGTGCGATGGAGAATGGTAAGCTCGACCTTGCTCAGGTCGAAGGTCTGGCCGACCTCATTGACGCCGAAACCGAGGCGCAGCGGAAGCAAGCGCAGACGATCCTCGCGGGTGAGCTTGGCAGGCTGGCGGAATCCTGGCGTCGCGATCTGATCCGCGCGGCCTCGCTGCTGGAGGCGGTGATCGACTTCGCCGACGAAGAAGTTCCGACCGATGTCACGCCCGAAGTACGCTCGCTGCTTAACGCCGTTATTGCCGACCTTGAGCGCGAGGCGGCCAGCGTCAAGATTTCCGAACGCATCCGCACCGGGTTTGAGGTTGCGATTGTTGGCCCTCCGAATGTCGGAAAATCCACTTTGCTCAACGCTTTGGCCGGTCGAGAAGCGGCGATCACCTCAGAGTTTGCAGGCACGACCCGCGATATTATCGAAGTGCGCATGGATCTGTCCGGGCTGCCCGTAACTCTGCTGGACACGGCTGGTCTGCGCGATACCGAAGACTACGTGGAAGGCATCGGCATCCAGCGCGCGAAGGACCGCGCTGATTGCGCTGATCTGAGGGTGTTTCTCAGTGAAACTTCGGATGACCTGAAAATTTCTCCACAGCCCGATGACATTCATGTCCGTCCCAAAGGTGACCTGCATGGGAATCAGCCTGGGTTCATATCGGGGTTGACCGGGGCGGGGATCAATCAATTGGTCACGCAAGTTTCGGAGCGATTGCTCAACCGTGCCAGCAGTCGTGGCATTGCAACCCGCGAACGCCATCGGACCGCGATGATCATAGCGATGGCAGCGCTGTCGAATGTCTCTTTGATTCTCGACTCCGGACCGGATCAGTATGATATAGCTGCCGAAGAATTGCGCACAGCAATCCGTGCGCTTGAATCTCTGGTGGGCCGGGTAGATGTCGAAAATTTGCTGGACGAAATCTTCGCGAGTTTTTGCCTAGGTAAGTGAGGAGTGTTTCACGTGAAACATTCAGAGTTTGATGTTGCTGTCATCGGGGCAGGGCATGCGGGGTGTGAAGCAGCCCACGCCGCAGCTCGGTTTGGCGTGCGTGTGGCGCTGATCACACTGAAGCAGGGTGATATCGGTGTGATGTCATGCAACCCGGCCATCGGGGGTCTGGGCAAAGGGCACCTCGTCCGGGAAATCGACGCGCTCGACGGGGTTATGGGTCGTGTTGCGGATCACGCCGGTATTCAGTTTCGCTTGCTGAACCGCCGCAAAGGACCCGCGGTCCAAGGGCCACGCGCCCAGGCAGATCGCGCACGTTACCGCTCGGCGATGCTTTCGGAAACTCAGAAACAGCGATGCCTGACCGTAGTTGAGGGCGAAGCCGTTGATTTCCTGATGAATGGCTCTGCTGTTGCAGGTGTTCTCCTAGCCGACGGATCGGAGATCCGGTCGCGCACGGTTATCCTGACCTCTGGCACCTTCCTGCGCGGGATCGTCCATATCGGCGATGTCAGCCATCCGGGCGGCCGGATGGGGGACAAGCCCTCAGTGAAGCTCGCTGAACGACTGGAATCTTTTGACCTCCCGCTGGGGCGCCTGAAAACCGGCACACCGCCGCGGCTCGACGGACGTACGATCGACTGGAGTGATCTGCAAATGCAGCCCGGCGACGATGATCCGGTCCTTTTCTCGTTCTTGTCCGATGCCCCGGTAGCGCAGCAGATATCCTGCGGCATCACACATACAAACGCACAAACGCATCAGATCATCGCTGACAATCTTGAGAGATCAGCCATGTATGGCGGCCATATCGATGGGGTGGGGCCCAGATACTGTCCGTCGATCGAGGATAAGATCGTCCGTTTCGCCGATAAGGAGTCGCATCAGATTTTCCTTGAGCCCGAAGGGCTTGATGATCACACGATCTATCCGAATGGCATCTCCACCTCTCTGCCGCGCGATGTTCAGGATGACTACGTCCATTCGATCAAGGGGCTTGAGCAGGCGGTTATTCTGCAGCCGGGCTATGCCATCGAATATGACTATGTTGATCCCCGGTCGCTATCCAACCGCTTGTCCCTGGAGTCGGTGCCGGGTCTGTTCCTGGCCGGGCAGATCAACGGGACAACAGGATATGAGGAAGCCGCAGCCCAGGGGTTGGTTGCGGGTTTGAACGCGGCTTTGGAGGCCAAAGGCGTTGAACCGGTGCTGTTTGGCCGATCCAACAGCTATATCGGCGTGATGATTGACGATCTGACGACACGCGGCGTGACTGAGCCTTACCGGATGTTTACCTCGCGGGCGGAGTTTCGATTGTCCTTGCGTGCGGACAATGCCGATCAACGGCTGACACCTGTTGGCATTGACCTCGGTTGCGTTGGCGATCGGCGTCGTGAGCAATTTCTGGAGAAAATGGAACAAGTCGATGCTGCCAAATCCATGCTCACGGAGCGCACATATACCCCGAAGCAATTGCAGGATGCGGGTATATCCGTAAATCAGGATGGAAATCGACGGGATGGGATGGCTGTTCTGGGTTTCCCGGATGTGTCTTTCGAGGATCTTCTGCCAATGATTCAAGGTTTGGACGCGGTGCAAGGACCGATCCGCCGTCAGGTTGAGCGCGATGCACTATATGCAAATTATATTGCGCGGCAGCAAAAGGACGTTGCGGCGTTAAAGCGCGACGAAAACCACCGCATCCCAGCCGGGTTCGACTTTTCGCTTCTCGAAGGGCTATCCACTGAGTTGAAACAAAAGCTTGTCTCCGCCCGACCAGAGAATCTGGCGCAGGCAGCGCGGGTCGAAGGAGTTACGCCTGCCGCGCTTGCGCTGATCCTCGCCCATCTTCGACGGTTGGATAGGGCGCGCAGCGCATGAGCGATGTCGCGCAGGAGGCCCTAGCGGGTTTCGATGTTTCACGTGAAACAATCGAGAGGCTGACAGTCTTTGGGGATTTAGTCAGAAAGTGGAATCCCAAGATCAATTTGGTTTCCAAGGCCAGTCTTGAAACCTTATGGACGCGCCATTTTGTTGATTCCCTCCAGGTCTTTCAAGTTGCGAAGCCCAGCGGCCATTGGGTTGATATCGGGAGTGGTGGAGGGTTTCCCGGGCTGGTCATCGCAATAGCTGCAATGGAAATCGAAGCAGACCTTCGCTTCACGTTGATCGAAAGCGACCAAAGAAAGTGCGCCTTTCTGCGCGCCGTACTCCGCGAAACCGGTTGTGATGCCAAAGTTCTGGCTAAGCGCATTGAATCCGTCGATCCGCAGCAGGCAGATATCCTGTCTGCCCGAGCGCTGGCCGATCTGGGGGCACTTTTTTCCTTTTGTGACAGACATTTGAAACCGGATGGCCTGGCGTTGTTTCCCAAGGGGGTCAGCTGGAAAAAAGAAGTGGATAACGCAGCGAAGCAATGGAATTTCACGGCGGATGCGATTACTAGTTTAACAGAACCCAATGCGGTCATTCTGAAAATCCGAGGAATTGCGCGTGTCTGATCTGTCTCGTCCCGAGGGCCCCCGTATCATCGCGGTTGCAAATCAGAAGGGGGGCGTTGGAAAGACAACCACTGCGATCAATCTGGCGGCTGGACTGGTTGAGCAGGGGCTGCGTGTTCTGGTGGTCGATCTCGACCCGCAGGGCAATGCCTCCACCGGTCTTGGTATTGATGAACGCGCGGGCACGACCTATGAATTGTTGATCGATGAAGCGCCGCTGACGTCGGTTATTCGGGCTACGGATATCGAAGGTTTGTCGATCGTGCCGGCAACGGTTGATCTCAGCTCGGCGGATATCGAGATGATCTCCAATGAAAAGCGCAGCTTCCTTTTACATGATGCGCTGCGACAAACAGCGATGGATGCGTTTGGCTGGGATTTTATCCTGATCGACTGCCCGCCATCGCTCAGCCTTCTGACTGTAAATGCCATGGTTGCGGCCCATTCGGTGCTGGTTCCGCTGCAAAGCGAGTTCTTTGCGTTGGAAGGCCTGTCGCAATTGATGCTGACGATCCGAGAAGTGCGGCAGACGGCAAATCCCGACCTCAGGATCGAAGGTGTTGTGTTGACCATGTTCGACAAACGCAACAACTTGTCCCAGCAGGTTGAACAGGATGCGCGTGACAATCTGGGCGCGCTTGTATTTGACACCAAGATTCCTCGTAATGTACGACTGAGTGAAGCCCCATCCTTTGCGCTGCCGGTGATGAACTATGATCCGACCTCGCAAGGTGCTGCGGCCTATCGGGCGCTGGCCGAAGAATTGCTGCGCAAACATAACAAAGCCGCCGCATAAGGCGGAGAGGAGTGAGCATGAAAACCTCGAAACCACGCGGGCTTGGGCGCGGTCTTTCTGCGTTGATGGCGGATGTGACACCCGAGCCTGTCAATTCCGAATCCGCTCCGACGCGGTCCGATATGACTGTTCCCATCGAAAAACTGCGCGCCAATCCGGATCAGCCGAGACGGAGTTTCTCACCGGAGAATCTGGAAGAGCTTGCGGCGTCGATCCGGGAGAAGGGGATCTTGCAGCCGTTGATTGTGCGTCCGGTGGATGGCGGTGAATACGAGATTGTTGCTGGTGAACGCCGGTGGCGTGCGGCGCAGATGGCGCAGCTGCACGAGGTTCCGGTCTTGGTTCGTGATCTGAACGATACCGAAGTTCTGGAAGTCGCCATTATCGAGAACATTCAGCGAGCCGATCTGAACGCGGTGGAAGAGGCGGCAGGCTATCGACAGTTGATGGACAGGTTTGGCCATACCCAGGAAAAGCTGGCCGAAGCGCTTGGCAAAAGCCGCAGTCATATTGCGAACCTGCTGCGGTTGCTGTCCCTGCCGTCGGACGTTCAGAGTTTTGTGGTGGATGGAAAACTGTCAGCCGGGCACGCGCGGGCGCTCATTACAGCGGAAAACCCTTCTGATCTGGCGAAACAGGTGGTGAAGGACGGTTTGTCGGTCCGGGCGACGGAAGCGCTGGTCAAGAAGCAGCAAAAGGATGGAAGGGGTGAGACCCCAGCCGCACCGCGCCCGTCAGCCCCAACAAAAGATGCCGATACCCGCGCTCTGGAGCGGGACTTGTCGGCGATCCTTGCGATGAAAGTGGCAATCAATCACAAGCCGGGCGCGGAATCGGGGCAGGTTGTCCTGACCTATGAAAACCTGGATCAACTGGATGATCTTTGCGCCAAGCTTAGCCGTTAGGGCGAGTCCAGATAAAGATCAGCACGCAGCTCAACACCAGCGCCTGAATGATCAGCACATAGCCGGGCGCCCCAAAAACAAGTGACAGCAGAAATACGGCGGCGACCGACATGGTAGCCGCCTTTTTTGCGCCGGGCCGGATTGCGCCGGAGCTGTGCCAATCGTCGATCATCGGGCCAAATATGCGATGGCTCAGCAACCAGTTATGCAGGCGGCTTGAGGATCGGGCAAAGAAGAACGCGGCGAGCAACAGGAAGGGAACTGTCGGCAGCAGGGGGAGCACCACGCCGATGATCGCAAGGCCAACACAGATCAGACCTAGCACTGCCCAGAGATACTGCATCCGATCAGTCCACCATCAATTCGCGCAGGATGGCATTCAGGACCGGGCGACCGCTTATCGTCGCCCGCAGTATTGCGCCGTCCTGCTCGACCATGCCCAGCTCGACGAGTTGTGACAGCTTGTGTGAGTCTATCGGGTTACCGGAAAGTTTGGTGTATCTGGCGGTATCTAGACCTTGAGACAGGCGCATACTCATCATCATGTATTCTTCGGCCTGTTCAGCGGTGGAAAGCGGCGTTCGGAGAGCGTCGCCCGAGCCGGACTTGACCGCCTTCACCCATTCGCCCGGCATCCGGTAGGTTTCGGTGGCGTATCTTTGCCCGTCAATCGTCAACCGTCCATGAGCGCCAGGGCCGATGCCTAGGTAATCGCCATAGCGCCAGTAGATCAGATTGTGCCGGGACTCCGATCCCGGGTGGGCGTGGTTCGAAACCTCATAGGCGGGCAGGCCGTGGCGGGCGCAGATGTCCTGCGTGGCCAGATACATGTCGGCGGCGGTGTCGTCCTCGGGCAATCCGCGCAGTTTGCCCCGCGCGTAACGATCGCCAAAGGCGGTGCCGTCTTCGATCGTCAACTGGTAGAGCGAAAGGTGGTCGACGGCCATGGACAGCGCTTGGGTCAGTTCGGCTGACCAATCTTCAAGCGTCTGGTTCTGTCGGGCATAGATCAGGTCAAAGCTGACCCGGTCAAAGCACTTGCGGGCGATGTCAAAGGCCGCGCCCGCTTCGGCAACCGTGTGGATGCGGCCCAAACGGCGCAGATCGTCATCGTTAAGCGATTGAATTCCCATGGAAATACGACTGACCCCGGCATCGCGGAATCCGGCAAACCGCCCGGCCTCGACCGAGCCGGGGTTGGCCTCAAGCGTGATTTCCAGATCGTTGGCGACCGGCCAGTGTTTGCGCGCGGCCTCTATCACTGCAGCAACGGTTTCGGGGTCCATCAAGGAAGGCGTGCCGCCGCCAAAAAAGATCGTGTTCAACACCCGGCCTGAAAGTGCGGGCGCGGTGCGGCTCAACTCGCTCAGATAGGCGTCGATCCAGATCTGTTGGTCGATCTGGGATGAAACATGGCTGTTGAAGTCGCAATAGGGGCATTTGGCCTGACAGAACGGCCAATGCACATAGAGGCCAAAGCCACCCTGTTGCCAGTCATCCGTCAAAGCAGCCGGTCACGAATTTCGCTACCGCATCGGCGCGGTGGCTGATCTTGTTCTTTTCCCAACGATCCATTTCCCCGAATGTCTGATCATAGCCCTGCGGCACAAACATGGGGTCATATCCGAACCCGTCAATGCCGCGCACCGGCCAGACCAGATGTCCGGGGGCAACGCCTTCGAACACTTCGTCGTGACCATCGGGCCAGGCCAGCACAAGGGTGCAGCGAAATTGCGCGAGGTGAGGGTGCGCTGTGCCCTTCGCTTCCAGTTCGTCATGCGCGCGCGTCATCGCCATCATGAAATCGCGGCCATCATCGGTTTCTGCCCAATCGGCAGTATAGACACCGGGCGCGCCACCCAGCGCGTCGATAGTGATGCCGGAATCATCGGACAGCGCGGGCAGCCCGGTCGCTTTGGCTGCGGCATGGGCCTTGATCCGGGCGTTGCCGACAAATGTGTCCTCGGTTTCCTCCGGTTCCGGCAAGTCCATTTCACCGGCGCCAATGACCGTAACCCCAAAAGGTGTTAGGAGATGCGCCATCTCCTCCAGCTTGCCTTTGTTATGGGTCGCGACCAGCAGCCGGTCGCCGGTGAATTTGCGGGTCATGCAGCGGCGGCCTTTTGTGCGGCGGCCAGTTCCGAGACGCCTTTTTCCGCCAGATCCATCAGCCGGTTCATCTGGTCGCGGGAAAAGATCGACCCTTCGGCGGACATCTGAACTTCGATCAGCTTGCCCGAGCCGGTCATGATGAAATTGCCGTCCACGCCTGCCTCGCTATCCTCGGGGTAATCGAGATCCAGCACTGGCTGGCCCGCATAAATCCCGCAGGATACAGCCGCGACCGGATCGACCAGCGGGTCAGAGATTACGTCGCCCGTTTTCATCAGCTTGTTCACTGCCAGACGCAGCGCCACCCAGCCACCGGTGATCGAGGCGCAGCGGGTGCCGCCATCGGCCTGGATCACATCACAATCGACGGTGATCTGACGTTCGCCCAGAGCAACCCGATCCACGCCAGCGCGCAGGGCGCGGCCGATCAGGCGCTGAATTTCCACGGTGCGCCCGCTTTGCTTGCCCGAAGAGGCCTCGCGCCGCATCCGGGTGTTGGTCGAGCGCGGCAGCATGCCATACTCGGCGGTGACCCAGCCTAGGCCCGAGCCCTTGATGAAAGGCGGCACGCGATCCTCGAGGGTGGCGGTGCACAGCACATGCGTATCGCCCATGCGGATCATGCAGGAGCCTTCAGCATGTTTGGTCACGCCGGTTTCGATTGAAACCGGGCGCATTTCGTCTAGTTTTCGTCCAGAGGGTCGCATGGGAATTCCTTATCCTGTTCGGCCTTGGGATACCGTCCGTGGGATGGAAAGCGCAACCCCGATTGACCTTTGTATCACATGGGTTTTAATGACTGCCCGACCGAGGATGCGCGTATGAACGATGCGACGAAACTGTTGGATGACATGAACGAACGCTCACGCGAAGTGTTCCGTCTGATCGTCGAGTCCTATCTTGATAGTGGCGAGCCGGTGGGCAGTCGCACCCTGACCCGGACACTCAGCGAAAAGGTCAGCGCCGCCACCGTGCGCAACGTGATGCAGGATCTGGAATATCTGGGCCTGCTCGACAGCCCCCATATCAGCGCCGGGCGGGTGCCGACGCAGATGGGGCTGCGGATGTTTGTCGATGGTTTGCTAGAGGTTGGCGAGCTTGAAGATGCCGACCGCTCGCGCATCGATTCCACCTTGGGCAATGAGCATTCCGATGTCAGCGGCATGCTCGACCGGATCGGCTCGGCCCTGTCGGGGGTCACGCAGGGCGCCTCGCTGGTGCTGACGCCCAAGCATGAGGCCGAGATCCGGCATATCGAATTTGTCTCGCTCGCCCATGACCGTGCCTTGGTGGTTCTGGTGTTTTCTGACGGGCATGTCGAAAACCGCCTGTTCACCCCACCGCCGGGGCAGACCCCAAGCTCAATGCGTGAGGCGGCCAATTTCCTGAACACATTGATCGAAGGGCGCACGATCGGTGCGGTGCGCCGCGACATCCAGAGCCAGATCAAGACCCGCAGACAAGAGATCGATTCGCTGGCGCGCGAGATGGTGGAAAGCGGGTTGGCCGCCTGGGATAGTCAGGATGTCGATTCGGCTCGGCTGATTGTGCGGGGCCGGGCGAATCTGCTGGGGGAAACCGATCAGGCGGAAGAGCTGGAGCGGATCAGGACGCTTTTTGATGATCTTGAGCGCAAGCGCGACATCGCGGATTTCCTCGAACTGACAGAAGAAGGCGAGGGTGTGCGCATTTTTATCGGCTCAGAGAACAAACTTTTCTCACTTTCGGGTTCCTCTCTGGTGGTGTCTCCATATATGAACTCTGATCGAAAGATTATCGGTGCTGTGGGTGTTATTGGGCCCACGCGCCTGAACTACGGACGGATCGTGCCGATTGTGAATTACACGGCGCAACTGGTCGGGAAATTAGTTTCCGACCGGAGTTAGAGGTGAAAAGATGGCAGAGCCCAAAAACGAAGATTTCCTGGACGATATTGCTGAGGTCGAGGCCGAGGAGCTTGCCGAAGAGCTAAGCGAGATCAGCAGCGAAGAGGCTGAGCTGGACGCGCTGCGCGCCGAGCGGGACCAGTACAAGGACCGGTTCATGCGCGCGCTGGCCGATGCCGAGAATTCTCGCAAACGCGGCGACAAGGCACGGCGCGATGCTGAGCAATATGGCGGCTCGAAACTCGCGCGCGACATGCTTCCGGTCTATGACAACATGAAACGCGCTCTGGAGTCCGCGACTGACGAGCAGAAAGAGGTTTCAGCCGCTTTGATCGAAGGGGTTGAGCTGACCATGCGAGCCTTGCTGGATGTGTTTTCCAAGCACGGCATCCGTGTCGTCTCACCCGAGGTCGGCGACCGGTTTGATCCGCAGATGCACGAAGCCATGTTCGAAGCGCCGCTGCCGGGCACCCGCGCTGGTGACATCATTCAGGTTTCGGCCGAAGGGTTCATGCTGCATGACCGTCTGCTGCGTCCGGCGCAGGTTGGCGTGTCGTCGATGCCAGCTAGCTGATTGTTTGCGAGCCAGATTAAAGGGGCGGTCAGGATCTGGCCGCCTCTTTCAGTTTGTAGATCAGGTCGAGCGCTTCGCGCGGCGAGAGATCATCGGGCAGGATCTCGTCAAGCATGTCGAGCACGGGTGAGGGTGCGGCTTTCACCACGGGCGCAGCAGCAGGCGCGACGGAGAATAGCGGCAGATCATCAATCAGCGTCTGTTGCTTGCCGCCCTCGCGTTCGGTCTTTTCCAACTGCTCCAGCACGATGCGCGCGCGCTCCACGACCGAGGCAGGCAGGCCCGCAAGCTGCGCGACCTGCACACCGTAAGACCGATCCGCAGCCCCCTTGCGGACCTCGTGCAGAAAGATCACCTCACCTTCCCATTCCTTGACTGAAACAGTGGCGTTTTCTACCCCCGTGAGTTTCCCCGCAAGCGCCGTAAGCTCATGATAATGCGTGGCAAAAAGTGCACGACTTTGGTTGGCGGCGTGCAGGTGCTCCAGCGTGGCCCAGGCGATCGACAGCCCATCATAGGTGGCGGTGCCACGCCCGATCTCGTCCAGGATCACCAGCGCGCGGTCATCGGCCTGGTTGAGGATGGCGGCGGTTTCGACCATCTCGACCATGAAGGTGGAGCGCCCGCGTGCCAGATCGTCGGAGGCGCCCACGCGGCTGAATAACTGGCTGACCAACCCGATATGGGCCGCATCCGCTGGAACATAGCTGCCCATCTGCGCCAGCAGCGCAATCAGGGCGTTCTGGCGCAGAAAGGTCGATTTACCCGCCATGTTGGGCCCGGTCAGCAACCAGATCGCGGCGCCGTTTTCGGTGCTGAGGTCACAATCATTGGCCACAAAGCTCTCGCCGCTCTGCTGACGCAAGGCGTGTTCCACTACCGGGTGACGACCACCATCGATGGCGAAAGCGCGGCTGGTATCGACCGTGGGACGGCACCAGTTTTCGCCGGTGGCCAGATCGGCCAGTGCGGTGGTCAGGTCGATCTCGGCCAGCCCGCGCGCGGCCTGGTTGATCTCTGCCGCCTCGTCCAGAATCGCACCAGAAAGCCTTTGATAGAGCCGCTTTTCAATCTCCAGTGCCAGATTGCCTGCATTCAGGATGCGGGTTTCGATCTCACTCAATTCGACGGTGGTAAAGCGGATCTGATTGGCGGTGGTCTGGCGATGGATATAGGTCTCGCTGAACGGTGCGTTCAGCATCTTGTCGACATGGGTGGCGGTGGTCTCGATGAAGTAGCCCAGCACGTTGTTATGCTTGATCTTCAGCGAGGTGATGCCCGTATGTTCCGCGTATTTCTGCTGAAACCCGGCAATCACGGATCGGCCTTCGTCGCGCAGGGTGCGGGCCTCGTCCAGTTCGGAATCGAACCCTTCGGCGATAAACCCGCCATCACGGGCCAGCAGCGGCGGGTCCGCCACAAGCGCCGCATCGAGCAGATTCAGCAGATCATCGAAGCCGGAGAGGTTACCGACGGAGTCCGTCAGCAGCGGCGGCAGGTCCTGTTTCCCGGCGATCTGCGAGATCGCCTCGGCCTGGGTCAAACCGTTTTGGATCGCGGCCAGATCACGCGGGCCGCCACGTTCCAATGCCAGCCGCGACAGGGCGCGATCCAGGTCGGGGGTTTTGCGCAAAGCCTCGCGCAAGTCGGAAGCGGTCAGGCGATCTTCGCATGCAAAACTGACCGCATCCAGCCGATCCGTGATCACACCCAGATTGCGCGATGGGCTGGACAGGCGCTGTTCCAGCAACCGCGCGCCGCCGGGGGTGACCGTGCGGTCGAGAACCGCCAGCAGCGACCCGGCGCGCCCACCCGAAAGCGACCGGGCCAGTTCCAGATTGCGGCGCGTGGCAGCGTCGATCTGAACCACGCGATCTTCGGCCTCTTTCAACGGCGGTTGCAACAGCGGTAGTTTGCCTTTCTGCGTGATCTCAAGATAGTCGATCAGCCCGCCCATGGCCGAAACCTCGGCACGGGAGAATTGCCCGAACGCGTCCAGCGCGCCCACGTTGAACAGCGCGCATAGTCGCTTTTCCGCCGCTGTGCTGTCGAAACTGGCACGTCCCAGCGGGGTCAACGGCACACCCATATCAGAGACTATTGCGGCGAGTTCGCCCTCTGACCCGTCCGCTACAATCATTTCGGCGGGGGCAAGGCGGGCGATTTCCGGGCCAAGCCGCACCGGGGCCAGCGGCATCACGTGAAATGCCCCGGTCGAGATATCAGCCCATGCCAGCGCGGCGGCATCACGCACCACAGCGTAAGCCGCCAGAAAATTATGCCGCCGCGCTTCCAGCAGTGAATCCTCGGTCAGCGTACCGGGGGTGACCAGCCGCACCACGTCGCGTTTCACAACCGATTTATAGCCACGCTTCTTGGCTTCGGCGGGGCTTTCCATCTGTTCGCATACGGCGACGCGAAACCCCTTGCGGATGAGTGTCAGCAGATAGCCTTCGGCGGCATGAACCGGCACGCCACACATCGGGATGTCGTTGCCCTCATGCTTGCCGCGTTTGGTCAACGCGATATCCAGCGCCTCGGACGCGGCGACGGCGTCGTCAAAAAACATCTCATAGAAGTCGCCCATCCGGTAAAACAGCAGCGCGTCCGCATGCGCGGTCTTGATGTCGAGATATTGCGCCATCATCGGCGTGACTGTGGTCAAGGCCTGCCTCTCCGTGGGTGAACCGGCGCGACCTTACAAACCCGTTTGATGTGACGAAAGGTGAAAACGTAACGCCGTTGAGGCGGCAGCAATGCTGCGCTATGAGGCATTGGCCCCTATAGCAAAAAGAAGACCCACATGCCCAAAGCCAAGATCAGCCGCGAAGAAGCGCTTGCCTTTCACATCGAACCCACGCCGGGCAAGTGGGAGGTGCAGGCCACCGTCGCCATGACGACGCAGCGCGATCTGTCGCTGGCCTACAGCCCTGGCGTTGCGGTGCCTTGCGAGGAAATCGCCGAGAACCCCGAGACGGCTTATGACTATACCAACAAGGGCAATCTGGTTGCGGTGATCTCGAACGGGACGGCCGTTCTGGGGCTTGGCAATCTTGGTGCGCTCGGCTCGAAACCGGTGATGGAGGGCAAGTCTGTCCTGTTCAAGCGGTTCGCCGATGTGAACTCGATCGATATCGAGTTGGACACCGAAGACCCGGATGAGTTCTGCCGCGCCGTGCGTCTGATGGGGCCAACCTTTGGCGGCATCAATCTGGAAGACATCAAGGCGCCGGAATGTTTCATCATCGAACAGCGCCTGAAAGAAGAGATGGATATCCCCGTCTTTCACGATGATCAGCATGGCACGGCGGTGATCTGTGCCGCCGGCCTGATCAACGCGCTGCATCTGAGCGGCAAGAAGATCGAAGACGTCAAGATCGTGCTGAACGGGGCCGGGGCAGCAGGGATCGCCTGTATCGAGTTGCTGAAATCCATGGGTGCGCGGCATGAGAACTGCATCGTTTGCGACACCAAGGGCGTGATCTATCAGGGCCGGACCGAGGGGATGAACCAGTGGAAATCGGCCCATGCGATCAAGACCGACCTGCGCACGCTGGAAGAGGCGATGAAAGGCGCGGATGTGTTCCTGGGCGTGTCCGTCAAAGGTGCGCTGACCCAGGCGATGCTGACCGAGATGGCGGAGAATCCGGTGATCTTCGCCATGGCGAATCCCGACCCCGAGATCACGCCGGAAGACGCTCATGAGGTGCGCGCCGATGCGATCGTCGCCACGGGCCGCTCGGATTACCCCAATCAGGTCAACAACGTGCTGGGTTTCCCCTATCTCTTCCGGGGTGCGCTGGATATCCATGCCCGTGCCATTAACGACGAGATGAAGATCGCCTGCGCCCATGCGCTGGCGAATCTGGCGCGTGAGGATGTGCCGGATGAGGTCGCGATGGCTTATGGCAAAAGCCTGTCTTTTGGCCGCGACTATATCATCCCGACGCCTTTTGACCCGCGCCTGATCCACCGCATTCCACCCGCCGTGGCGCGGGCCGGGATGGATACCGGCGCGGCGCGGCGCCCGATCGTGGATATGGATGCCTATGAGTTGAGCCTGAAATCCCGCATGGATCCGACCGCCAGCATTCTGCGCGGCATGAATGCGCGGGCACGTGCGGCCCAAAGCCGGATGATCTTTTCCGAAGGTGACGATCCCCGCGTGCTGCGCGCGGCAGTGATGTATCAACGCTCGGGCTATGGCAAGGCGCTGGTGGTAGGGCGACCCGACGATGTGAAGGAGAAACTGGAAAGCGTCGGTCTCAGCGATGCCACCCGCGAAATCGAAGTGGTCAATGCCGCCAACACTCTGCATCTAGATGCTTACAAAAGCTTCCTTTACGAGCGCCTGCAGCGAAAAGGGTTTGACGAGAAGGATGTGCATCGCCTGGCCGCGCGAGACCGGCACGTGTTTTCCGCTCTGATGCTGGCGCATGGGCATGGTGATGGTCTGGTGACCGGCGCGACGCGGAAATCGGCCCATGTGCTGGATCGGATCAACCACGTGTTTGATGCCGATGTTAGTAGTGGAACAGCGGGGATCACCGCGCTGCTGCACAAGGGGCGCATCGTTCTGATTGGCGATACGCTGGTGCATGAATGGCCCGATGCCGAGGATCTGGCCAACATAGCGGAACGCGCCGCCAGCGTCGCGCGCCATATCGGGCTGGAGCCGCGCGTGGCCTTTGTCAGCTTCTCGACTTTCGGCTATCCGGTCTCGGAACGCGCCGAAAAGATGCATCAGGCGCCCAAGGTGCTGGAAGCGCGGGGTGTGGATTTCGAGTTTGAGGGCGAAATGACCGTCGATGTGGCGCTGAACGCGCAGGCGCAGGCGGCTTATCCGTTCCAGCGATTGACCGGGCCAGCGAATATCCTGATCGTCCCGGCCCGGCACTCTGCCTCGATCTCAGTAAAGCTGATGCAGGAAATGGGCGAGGCCAATGTGATCGGTCCGATCCTGGCAGGGATCGGCAAGCCCATTCAGATTTGTTCCACCGTGTCCACTGCCAATGACATTCTGAACATGGCGGTGCTGGCGTCCAACGATCTGGGCTGACGGGGTCACCAGACACAAAGAAACCCGCCGATTCTCATCGGCGGGTTTTTTTCTTTTCGGCTTACCAATCAGCTACCGGCAAACGGTGCAGCGCTTCCCCAAAGCTGTTTCACCCGCGCATCCCGACCGCAGGCTTCGCGGTATAGCTTATAGGCGGTTTTCTGGCGTTTGGGGCCAAAGCGGGTGATGACAAGGTTTTTGCCCTTGTAATAATCCTGATGCGACGCATCGGCCGGATAAAACGCGCCTGCGGATTTCACCGGCGTGACGATCTTTTGTCCCAGATCGGACTGCGCCTCGGCCTTGACACGCTCTGCAAGCGCCTTTTCGCTTTTGTTAGAGACGAATATCGCCGTACGATAGCTATCGCCCCGATCACAGAACTGACCACCCGCATCGGTTGGATCAACCGAACGCAAGAACATCTCAAGCAGGCGTTCGCGCGAGACTTTTGCCGGGTCGAAGGTGATTTGCACTGCCTCGTAGTGCCCGGTGCCGCCCTTGGTGACCTGCTTGTAGGTCGGGTTTTTGACGGTGCCGCCGGTAAAGCCCGAGACCGCCCCGATCACGCCGGGGACTTTCTCGAAATCTGATTCGACGCACCAGAAACAACCGCCAGCGACAGTCAGCGTTTCGGCAGGCGCGGCTGAGGCAGGCAGGCTGCGCAGCGCGGCGGCGAAGACGATCAGGGTGAAGAGGGCAACGGGTTTGATGTGATCGGTCAGGGTCATGTCGGGTCTCCTTTGTACTGATGGTGTGGCGGTGGACCGTCTCAGGCAAGGGTGTGACATGGTTTGTCACATGCAGGTGACCTGAGTTTACCCCTTGGCCCGCGCGCCCGGCAGCAGTAGCGTGCGCGCCGGAGGAGAATTCATGGCAGATAAGATGAGCACGCATCAGGCCGAGGAGGATGCGCGGAACGAGGCCATTCTGATCTACCTGAATGGCCAGATCGTTCCGAAAGCAAAAGCCCTGGTCAGCGTCTATGACAGTGGTTTCATGCTGGGCGACGGCGTGTGGGAGGGGCTGCGACTGTATAACGGGCGCTGGGCGTTTCTCGACGAACATGTTGACCGGCTGTTCGAGGCTGCCAAGGCGATCGATCTGGATATCGGGCTGGATCGTGACGGCGTTATCAACGCGCTGCTGGATACGCAGACGGCTAATGGCATGACCACGGATGCCCATGCACGGCTGATGGTGACGCGCGGGGTCAAGACGCGCCCCTTCCAGCATCCCTCGCTCAGCCGACAGGGGCCGACCGTGACGATCATCATGGAACATTCCCGCCCGAACCTGCCGCGTCCGATCCGACTGGCTACTGTGCCGCATTTGCGTGGGCTGCCGATGACGCAGGACCCGAAACTGAACTCACATTCCAAGCTGAATTGCATTCTGGCCTGTATCGCTGCCGAAAAAGCAGGCGCAGACGAGGCGCTGATGCTGGATGTGAACGGGTTCGTGAACACCACCAATGCCTGCAACTTCTTTATCGTGCGCAAGAGTGCGGTTTGGACCTCGACCGGGGATTACTGCATGAACGGGATCACGCGGCAGAAGGTGATCGACCTGTGTCAGGCCGATGGTATTCCGGTTTATGAGCGGAACTATTCTCTGGTCGACACCTACGGCGCGGATGAGGCGTTTCTGACCGGAACTTTCGGTGCGCAGACCCCGGTGGGCGAAATTGACGGGCGCGTGATTGGAACTGGTGAAATGGGGCCGATGACCAGCCATATCCGCACACTCTACAAGGCCTTGATAGATCGGGAGAGCGCGACATGAAGATCGCCATGTGGTCCGGCCCGCGTAACCTGTCGACGGCCATGATGTACAGTTTCGGCGCGCGTACCGATTGCGCGGTGATCGACGAGCCGTTTTATGCCGCTTACCTCGCGCGCACCGGCATCGATCACCCGATGCGCGGCGAGGTTCTGGCCGCTCAGGAACAGGACCCCGATCAGGTCGCGCGTTATCTGTCCGGCCCGCATCCGGGCGCGCGGCCCTATTGGTACCAGAAACACATGACCCAACACATGGTCGAGGGCATTCCGCGAGACTGGATGCGCGAGGTCTGCAACGTCTTTCTGATCCGCCACCCCGCGCGGGTGATCGCCAGCTACGCGGCCAAGCGCGAAAACCCGGTGCTGGACGATATCGGGTTTCGCCAGCAGGTGGAGTTGTTTGAAGAGGTTAAATCCTGGGGCGGAACGCCGGTTGTGGTCGACAGCCACGACATCCGCGCCAACCCCGCCGCGACGCTGGAAAAGCTGTGTGACAAGATCGGCGTGCCGTGGTCTCCGCATATGTTGAGCTGGCCCAGGGGGGGCCACAAGGCGGATGGCGTCTGGGCGGCGCATTGGTATGGCGCGGTCTGGCAATCCACCGGATTTGCCGAACCCGAGGGTCCGTTACCGGATGTGCCGGAAGACTTGCAGCCCCTGCTGGCGGCCGCGATGCCCTATTACGAACAGATGACCGCAGACTGTATCTGAACCCGAGGGTCCCTTACCGTAGGTCGTCAATCCGCCGCAGATTGCGTTTGCGATCCTCGAATCCTGGATGGGTGCTGAGCCAATCCACATGCTCCGGCAGATCGAGGCTGTCGAAGAAATCCAGAAGCCCGCCCGGATCATATCCGGCCTGTTGTGCCAGGCGCGCGCCGAAACTGTCTGCCTGCAGCTCATGCTCTCGGGAGTAGGACAGCGACAGGATCAGGTTGCCCTGCAACAGCGTGTCCTCAAGGATCGGACCGGTATCGCCTGCGAGCATGGAGATCAGGACAAAGCCACCGACCGAGCGATAGACCTGCTTGAGCCCGTGATGGCCCGCGACATGGCCCATCTCGTGACCGATCACACCCGCCAGCGCGTCGGCAGAGGCGGTCTCGGCCAGTGTATCGGTGACGATGATGGTGCCACCCGGCAGGGCAAAGGCGTTTGGCCCCATGCCGGGCATGTGGCGGAAGGCAAGCTGGTAGTCATGGACCGCGCCCTCGGGGGCGAGATGCTCCTGCAAGCGGTCGAAGATCTGCTGCACCTCGGCCTGTGTCTCGGCGTCAAGCCGGCTGGGCGCGCTCATCACCCGGTCCATGCTGGCCAACATGCCCTGATCCATCGCGCTGACAACGGGCTCCGGTGTCAGCCAGACTGCCACATGTACCAGCGCGGTCAGGCCGTATTTCCACATCGCCCAGGCACCGATGATGCAGGCCAGCACAACGGCGATCAGTCTTGGATGAAACTGTTCGAACCCGTACAACGCCGCGTGATCACCCAGCAACGCGTCCACCGTGTCGTGATCCTCGGTCAGAAACAGGGTGCCGTCGGGCAGGATGATGCGCCGTTCCGCCTGCCCCAGGCGTGGCTCGATTTTTACGTCACTCAGGGCCGACTGCGTTACAATCTTCTGCCTCGGATTGATCAGCCAGACCTGATCCTGCCCCACCGCCAGCCGCACGCTCAGCTCACGCGAGCTGAGCGGTGGATAGGCGCGCCCCTGGATCGAGGCACTGCCTTGGGTTGAGCGGATGAAGGGCATCTGATCGGCCTGTTGCGGTTATACCGCGACCTCGATCCCGAACCCTTCGAGATCACCATAAGCGTCGCCGACCGCATTGCCGCTTGCGGTTTCCTCATCCACGAAGTCATCCAGAGAGCCGCCGGGATAGAGCGTGGTATGAGCTGCCAGATAGCGCGCGCGCCGCAGATGCGCCCAGGGCATCATCAGGCCAAGGGTCAGTATCACCACCAGGAAGTTCGACACCGAAATCCACATCAGTTTCAACGGCGAAACGCTGGAATGAAAGCTGTGCGTCCCGTCCAGCGTGAGGTTGTTATAGACCGTGTTGCGCACCATCGCGTGATAGATGAGAGCCGCCGGAACAATGGCGACCAGGAAGATGACGTAGATCAGCCCCACATCAATCAGGGCCGCGACCTCATCCGAGCCGGAGTCAAAGGCCTGGAGCGCGCGCGGGATATCCAGGTTGGTGCCAGCGATGGCAAAGAGGATCATCAGCGAGCCAAGACCCCAGATGATGGCTGCCACCAACGCCTTGTAGAAGGGGCCAATCGCGCTGTTGAAGTTGAACCGCGTGGTGCCAAGCCCATGACTATTGGCCAGAAAACGCTGAGTGGCGCGGGTGACAAAGGGCCACGCGGTATAAAGCGACAGGGCAGCGAGGAAGGGATAGAGGTAATAGACCTTTAGCGCAGACCCAAAGCTGCCGTGAAAGGTGAAGCGGATATTTGACCAGCTGGACATGCGTGCATTGAACCGCAACGACCGCACCAGAAGATAGGGGATCAGGGCGATCAGGCCCAGGATCATAACCACCGCCGCAATCTCATTCGTGCTCAGCAATGCGTAAGCCACAATCCCGGCAATGACGATCAGCCGCCCGATCAGGATCTGCATGCCGGTGGCGTGATAATCAAAGTTGCGCCCGGCCACATAGGTGTTCTGATAGAAGTACTTTTTGGTCCGCACCTTGGCCCAGGCGCTATAGATACCAAGAGTCAGGATCGACAGCAGCAGGTTGACGATCCAGATTCCGAAGAACTCTCTCGCTGTGCCGCGAAACTCGAACCCCGCCCTTGATGTAAATGCGCTGCTTCCCTGCATGTCCGCCTCTGTGTTCTGCCAGATACCCGTTACGCGGACCGCCCGGTTTCACCTTGGGCGGCCCGTATTCGGGATTCGCAGAACAAAGGGGCAAATATTTGTCAGAGTTGTAGCGCTCCGGGGGTATCTACAACTCTGACGCGTATTTATTTCAGGCGCTTTTCGCGGGCGGCCAGCAGTTTCAGACGCAGCGCGTTGAGCTGAATGAAGCCCGCCGCGTCTTTCTGATCGTAAGCACCGGCGTCTTCCTCGAAGGTCACATGCGCCTCGGAATAGAGCGAATGATCCGACCAGCGACCCACGGTTGAGGCCAGACCCTTGTAGAGCTTCACGCGAACAGTACCGGTGACATGGTCCTGAGATTTGTCGATGGCGGCTTGCAGCATCTCACGCTCAGGGCTGTACCAGAAGCCGTTATAGATCAGCTCGGCATATTGCGGCATCAGCTGGTCTTTCAGATGCATCGCGCCCCGGTCCATGGTGATCGACTCAATGCCGCGATGCGCCTCCAGCAGGATGGTGCCGCCGGGGGTTTCATAGATACCGCGCGATTTCATGCCCACAAAACGGCCTTCGACCAGATCGAGACGGCCAATGCCGTGCTTGCCGCCATATTCGTTCAGCTTGGTCAGGATGGTCGCGGGGCTCATCGCTTCGCCATTGATGCTGACCGCGTCACCTTTTTCGAAACCGATCTCGATGAATTCCGGTTCGTTCGGCGCATCCTCGGGGTGGACGGTGCGTTGATAGACATAGTCGGGCGCCATATCGGCGGGGTCTTCTAGAACTTTGCCCTCGGAGGACGTGTGCAGCAGGTTGGCATCGACCGAGAAGGGCGCCTCGCCGCGCTTGTCCTTGGCAATCGGGATCTGGTTGGCTTCGGCAAACTCCAGCAGACGGGTGCGGCTGGTCAGATCCCATTCACGCCAGGGCGCAATCACCTTGATGTCGGGGTTCAGCGCGTAGGCCGCCAGTTCGAACCGCACCTGATCGTTACCCTTGCCGGTGGCGCCATGGGCGACGGCATCGGCACCCGTGGCCTCGGCAATTTCGACCAGACGTTTTGAAATCAGCGGCCGCGCGATCGAGGTGCCCAGCAGATAGAGCCCCTCATATTGCGCATTGGCCCGGAACATCGGGAAGACGAAGTCGCGGACGAACTCTTCGCGGATATCCTCGATATAGATATTGTCGGGCTTGATCCCCAGCAGCTCGGCCTTCTTGCGAGCAGGCTCCAACTCTTCGCCCTGACCCAGATCGGCGGTGAAGGTCACCACCTCGCACCCGTATTCGGTCTGCAGCCATTTCAGGATGATCGACGTATCAAGCCCGCCGGAATAGGCCAGCACAACTTTCTTGGGCGCGGACATGGAATTTCCTCTCAATCGAATGACGGATGGCCCCTAGCGGTTTTTCGGCAACAGGGCAAGCTGGTGCCGACATGTCACCTTGGCGGCGCGGGCGAATTCAGAAAGATTGGCGCACGAATAGATTGAGAGGATTGCCATGAAGGGTTGGAGCTTTTTTCTGCATTCCGTGAAGCTGGTGTTTCGGAACCTGCAAGAAGCCCTGCAGATCGGACTTGTTCCCTCGGTGATCATGGCGTTTCTGATTGCCCTCATTTTCAACCAGAGCGGCCTTTCCATGGGTCAGATCTCGGGTGATGTCGCGATAGACTTGGTCGAATCGCAGCAAGAAATCAGGCCCGGCTGGCTGTTTCTTGGTGGGCTCGTCTGGGGTCTGATCACGCTTTGGATTTTTGTGGCTTGGCACCGGTTCGTCTTGCTTGAAGAATACCCAAAGGGCTGGGTGCCACCGCTCCACTTTGACCGGATGCTGGGGTATTTCGGACGCGGTTTGATGATTATCGTTCTGATTGTTGTGATCGGTTTGGCCGCGTCGCTCATTACAGCTTTGCTCGGCCCGCTCGGCGTCGTGGTGATGATCGCGGTATGGATTTTTCTCATCGTTTTGCTCTACCGTTTGAGCGTTGTCCTGCCTGCCGTTGCCATTGGCCGCCCGATGAGTTTTGGCGATGCTTGGCGGGCAACCGAGGGCAGTACCGGCGCAATTTTGTTGTTGGTCGTGATCATGGCGATTGTTCAGCTGGGCTTGCAGGTGGTCTTCGGTGTCGCGATTTCGATCCTTCCGATCCTTGGTATCGCGGTTCAGGTCATCGTTACGCTGATCTTCTCCCTGATTAACGTCAGCATTCTGACCACGCTCTATGGTCACTATATCGAAGGCCGGGCGCTCGACTGACCCTGTACACGGATGTATTCCTTGCCATGAGCGCGCGCATACGGCAGTGACGCGCTCATGACTGATTTCATGACCCGCGCCCGCGCCGCCGAGCAGGCGATGCGTTCCGTTTTTCCGCCGACGCCGTTGCAGCGAAATGCACATCTGTCCGAACGCTATGGCGCCGATATCTGGCTCAAGCGCGAAGATCTGAGCCCGGTGCGGTCTTACAAGCTGCGCGGGGCCTTCAACGCCATGCGCAAGCAGCAGGGCCAGGACCTGTTTGTCTGTGCCAGCGCGGGCAATCACGCGCAGGGTGTGGCCTTCATGTGCAAGCATATGGGGGTGCGGGGCGTGATCTTCATGCCGGTCACCACGCCTCAGCAGAAGGTCCAGAAGACCCGGAAATTCGGTGGTGAGCAGATCGAGATTCATCTGACCGGCGACTATTTCGACGACACGCTGGCCGCCGCGAAGGACTGGTGTGCGCAGAATGGCGGGCATTTCCTGTCGCCCTTTGACGATGAAGATGTGATCGAGGGGCAGGCCTCGCTCGCGGTCGAGATTGAAGAGCAGTTGGGCGGCGCGCCCGATCATGTGGTGCTGCCGGTGGGCGGCGGCGGCATGTCCTCGGGTGTGGCCACCTGGTTTGGCGACCGCACCCATTGCCTGTTTGTGGAACCGGCGGGCGGCGCCTGTCTGCGGGCGGCGCTGGCGGCGGGGCATCCGGTCACCCTGGGCCATGTGGATAACTTTGTGGATGGCGCGGCGGTGGGCCGGATCGGGGAAAAGACCTTTGATCTGTTGCAAAAAACCCATTTGTCGGATGTGCTGGTCCTGTCCGAGGACCGGATCTGCGTCACCATGATCGACATGCTGAATGTGGAAGGAATCGTTCTGGAGCCGGCGGGGGCGCTGGCCATCGAGGCGGTCGAAGAAGTGCAGAGTTTTGTCCGGGGCCGCAGCGTTGTCTGTGTTACCTCGGGCGGCAATTTCGATTTCGAACGCCTGCCGGAGGTAAAGGAACGCGCCCAGAGATATTCGGGCGTGAAGAAGTATTTCATCCTGCGTTTGCCGCAAAGACCGGGCGCTTTGAAGGAGTTTCTGGGGATTCTGGGCCCCGAGGACGACATTGCACGGTTTGAATATCTCAAGAAATCCGCGCGCAATTTCGGATCTGTTCTGATCGGGATAGAGACCCTCAAGCCGGAAAACTTCGAGCGCCTTTTTGCCCATCTGGACGATGCCGGATTTACCTATACCGATATTACCAATGACGAAACGCTGGCGCAGTTTGTGATCTGATCAGAGCAGATGCGCCTTGGCTTCGGCCTGAAAGGCGATCCGTGAGTTTTCGAATTCGGCAATGATCTCGGCGATGTCCACAGAGTCGGCATTGCCATTTGCGGCCTCTCGCTCGCCATTCTGGCACAATGTGGAAAAGGTTTTGAAACCAAGGCTGAGCGCGCCGCCCTTCAGGAAGTGCAGATCACGCTCCAATGTGTTGTGATCCGGGGTCACCCGCAAGCGCGCGATTACCTCGCCGACCTCTTCCAGAAACAGATCGAACACCTCTTCGAAATCATCCTCGCCAACCTCGTCGCGCAACTGCGCGACGCGGGACCAGTCAATCATCTTGCACCTCGCGGGGCTGTTCCGCCCTGCGCGTAGTCTGGCGAAGAGGTCGTAAACACAAGGTTAAGATTCTCGCGCAATCGTTGTTTCATAAGATGTTAAGGTCACGTGCCTAGGCTCGGCCTGTGTCGGGATCGAAATCGTGTCCGGGGTTTAACGGTGCTGCAGTCTGGATCGGCAGAAGAGCATTCGCAGAAGGTGTTGGGTTCGATTCGCCATGTGCTGGTTGTCGATGACAGTCGGCTGCAACGGCGCATCCTTGCCAGCTCGCTCAAGAAATGGGGGCTGGAGGTGATTGAGGCCGATAGCGGCGAAGAGGCGTTGCGAATCTGCGCTGAAAACCCGCCCGATCTGGTGCTGAGCGATTGGGTCATGCCCGGCATCAGCGGGCCGGATTTCTGCCGCGCCTTTCGCGATCTTGAAACAAATTGGTATTCCTATTTCATCCTGCTGACCTCGAAGAGCGAAAAGAACGAGGTCGCGCAGGGGCTGGATGCGGGGGCAGATGATTTCCTGATCAAGCCTGTCAGCTCGGACGAGTTGCGCGCGCGTATATCTGCTGGTGACCGTGTGTTGGGCATGCAGCGTGAATTATCCGAAAAGAACAGGCAGATCGAAGAGGCATTGGAAGAGCTGAAGCTGGCACATGATGCCATCGACAAGGACCTGATTCAGGCCCGCAAGATCCAGGAATCGCTGGTCCCCGAGCTCAGCCGCGAATTCGGTGCCTCGCGGGTCAGCCTGCTGCTGGAACCGTGCGGGCATATCGGTGGCGATCTGGTGGGGATGTTCTCGCCCGGCGCAGGGCGGCTGGGGTTCTACAGCATCGATGTCTCCGGGCACGGTATCACCTCGGCGATGATGACTGCCCGGTTGGGCAGCTATCTGTCGGGCAGCTATCTGGATCAGAACCTGGCGATGGAACGCCGTTTCGACAAGTTCTATTCCCTGCGCCAGCCGGAAGAGGTTGCCCATATCCTCAACGCCCGTTTGCTGACCGACCGCGGTGTCGAGGAGTATTTCACCATGGCCTACGGCATTGTTGATCTCGAAAGCGGCATGTTGCGGCTGGTTCAGGCTGGCCATCCGCATCCGCTGTTGCTGCGCCGTGATGGCACGACCGAGTTTCTGGGCGAGGGTGGTGTGCCGATCGGCCTGTTGCCGGACGTCCCCTACCACCAGATAGAAACCAAGCTGGAACCCGGCGACCGGGTGTTGATGTATTCCGATGGCTTCACCGAATGTCGGCTGGAAAACGGCGAGATGCTGGATGAGGACGGTCTGTTGGACCTCGTGCATGCCTGCGACTCCGAGCTTCAGGGCAGGGCGTTCCTGGATGCGCTCTATGACAAGCTGAGTCAGCGCATGTCGCCAGATTTCGGAATTGAGGATGACGTATCGGCCACGTTGTTCGAATTCAACGGGCCGTGACCGGGATCACAAAACGCCGATGCAATAGCTGTTAGCGAAGAACCGGTCACCCGCATTGCCCAGCATCTGCGCGGCATCAGGGGCGCTCATCCAGAGCGCTTCGTGAAACGCCTCTGTCGGTGGTCCGAGGCGGCGGACGGGGCGGGCCATGTAGATAAGGCAGATCTTTTCCGCCCAGAGGTCGTATTCCGGCATGTAGGCAAAGCGGCGAAATGCGCCGACCCGGCGCGGCGCGGCGATCTGCCAGCCGGTTTCCTCATACACCTCGCGATGCAGGGCGGGCAGCGGTGATTCGCCCGGATCGATGCCGCCGCCGGGCAGTTGCAGGTCTGGCCCCGGCTCCATCTGACAGGTCAGCAACAGTGAACCGGACCGTGGCAGCAGGGCATATACCCCGGCACGCCGGACATAGTGACGTCCCGGTACGGGTCTTTCGCCAAAACGTCTGATCATGTATGCGCCTCTTTCAACTCGGCTTGCCCACCCTATATGGTCGCGGTATGCCAATCTGTGGCGCGTAAGGAAACCCCATGACACTCAGTACCAAAATCGCGTGGGACGATACGGTCCTGCCATTTCAACTTGATGTTCCGGATATGCGTGGCCGGATCGCCCGGCTGGACGGCGTGCTTTACGGTATTCTCAAGCAGCATGACTACCCGCCAGTGGTCGAGGCGCTGGTGGCCGAAATGGCTTTGCTCACCGCCTTGATTGGTCAGACCATCAGTCTGCGCTGGAAGCTGTCCCTGCAGGTGCAGTCCAAGGGTCCGGTGCGGATGATCGCAACCGATTATTACGCCCCCGAGAAAGCAGGCGACACGGCCCGTATCCGGGCATATGCCAGTTTCGACCGCGACCGCTTGAGCGATGGTGCGCCCTTTGATCAGGTGGGCGAGGGCTATTTCGCCATCATGATCGATCAGGGCAGCGGCACCCAGCCCTATCAGGGTATAACGCCCCTGGCTGGCGGATCGCTCAGTGCCTGTGCCGAGGCCTATTTTGCCCAGTCCGAACAATTGCCGACCCGCTTTTCGTTGAGCTTCGGGCGGTCCTCGGAACCCGGCACGGCCGAGCATTGGCGCGCCGGTGGCATCATGTTGCAGCATATGCCCAAGGCATCGCCCTTTGTGGCCAGTGCCGAAGGCGAGGGCAACATCCTAAGCGCCGCCGATCTGGTTGAGGGTGAAACCGGCGAGAACTGGAACCGGGTCAATATCCTGCTCGACACGGTCGAGGATTTGGAACTGATCGGGCCATCCGTTCCGCCCACCGACCTGCTAGTGCGGCTGTTTCACGAGGAACAGCCGAGGGTCTATGACGCCCAGCCGGTGCGCTTTGGCTGCACCTGCACCGAAGATCGCGTCCGCCAAAGCCTGTCGATCTATTCGGCGCAGGATATTGCCACGATGACCACCGACGAAGGTGTCGTGACCGCCGATTGCCAGTTCTGCGGTGCCCACTACGTGCTGGACCCGAAAACGGTCGGGTTCGAGGCGGATACGGACCCCAGTGACTGATCTGGTCGAAAACCTTCGTGCGGCCCTGGCCCGTCCCGGGCTGGGGTCGAGCGATTTCGATCTCAACCCCGAGGCGGTGCTGCCAGAGGGCCGCAAATTGCGGCCTGCTGGGGTTCTGGTCCCGATCCTGATACAGGAGGACGGGCCAAGGTTGATCCTGACCAAACGGTCCTCGGCCCTGAAACACCATCCCGGCCAGATCGCCTTTCCCGGAGGCAAGCAGGATGAAGGCGACGCGGATGTCAACGCCGCGGCCTTGCGCGAAGCCGAAGAAGAGATCGGCCTGCCGCGCGATCTGCCGCGCGTGATCGGCCATCTGCCCTCGCATGAGACGGTGACCGCGTTTGATGTGACCCCGGTTGTCGCAGTGCTGGATCGACCTTTCGAGGTGGTGCCCGAACAGGGCGAGGTCGAAGAGGTCTTCTCCGTCCCGCTTGCGCATGTCACTGAGCCTGCAAATTTCCTGGTCGAAGCGCGACGTTGGCGTGGACAGCGGCGTAGGTATTTCGTGGTGCCTTATGGCCCCTATTACATCTGGGGCGCGACCGCGCGTATCCTGCGCGGGCTGGCCGCGCGGATGAATCCGTGACCCAGATCCGCGATAGTTGGCTGACACGCCCGGCCACGCAGGCGGTGTGCCGCGCGCTGACGGATGGCGGGGCGCAGGCGCTTTTTGTTGGCGGGTGCGTGCGTAACGCGCTGTTGGGCGCGCCGGTTGCGGATATCGACATCTCGACCGATGCGGTGCCGGATCGTGTGATCGAACTGGCGCAGGTGGCGGGGATCAAGGCGGTGCCGACCGGCATTGATCATGGCACGGTTACGCTGGTCAACGATGGCATTCCGCATGAGGTGACCACCTTTCGTCGTGATGTTGCAACCGATGGCCGCCGCGCCGTCGTCGCCTTTTCCACCGATCTGGCCGAGGATGCGGCACGGCGCGATTTCACCATGAACGCGCTCTATGCAAGGCCTGACGGCACCGTGCTTGATCCGCTGGGCGGGATCGATGATCTGAACGCCCGCCGGGTCCGGTTCATCGGCGTGGCGCAGGACCGTATCCGAGAGGATTACCTGCGCTCGCTGCGCTATTTTCGATTTCACGCGTGGTATGGCGATCCGGCACTGGGGTTCGACCCGGATGCCCTGTCGGCAATTGCCGAAAACCTGGAGGGCTTGGCTACGCTCTCACGTGAGCGGGTGGGCTCCGAGATGCTGAAACTACTGGCTGCCCCCGACCCGGTCCCGTCGGTTGCCACCATGCGTGCCATCGGGGTTTTGACAGCGCTGCTGCCGGGTGTGGATGATCGGGCCTTGGCCCAGCTGATTCATCTGGAATCCGAGGCGGGCCTCGCGCCCGACCCGTTGCGTCGGCTTGCTGCGCTGGGCGCGCCTGAGCAGCTGGAAACTCTGCGTCTGAGCCGGGCGCAGACAGGAACACTTGCAAAGATTTATGAGGCCGCGACCGGCACCGCGCAGGCGGGCGAACTTGGCTACCGGATCAAGGCAACACTGGCGATGGAATCGCTGGTCTTGCGCTGCGCCTTGCTGGAACAGCCTTGGAATCCCCGGTGGAAACCCCAAGTCGAGATCGGGGCCGCCGCGCGGTTTCCGGTGGCCGCGCGCGATCTTATGCCAACCTATCAGGGACCGGCCCTGGGCGCGAAACTGGCCGAGTTAGAGACGAAATGGATAAAGTCTCAGTTTGAAATTTCGCGCGACGAACTGCTTGGAATGATGTGATTTTTGCCGAGCAAAAAATTTCCGGGTGACAACCCGCCCGGTTTCCAGTTAGCTTGCGCTCAGTCAAATATAGGGAGGGCTGCGAATGTATCACGGGATCTGGTTCCGCTAACGCTGGGATAACCGACCCGTATCGGGTGGTGTCCTGGCACCGCCACTTTCGTATGTCTTTTGTTTGCTCATTCCGGAGCACCCCCTATGTTTCGTTACTTCGAAAATCTCGTCGACCCTTTTGTTGCCTATCCAGAAAACGACCGGCCGCCGCGCAAGCTCTGGCCGTTCATGCTGGCTTATTCGCAGCCGTTCAAGCGGGTCTTTGTCTGGGTCTCCCTGGTCTCGATTGTTGTTGCCGCGATCGAGGTCGGGCTGATCTACTATATGGGTCGCGTTGTCGACCTGCTGACCGGTGATCCGCAGCAGGTCTGGGCCACACATGGTACCGAGCTGATCCTGGTGGCGTTGTTCATCCTGTTCCTGCGGCCGATCATCCAGTTCGTCGATGTACTGCTCCTGAACAACGCGATCCTGCCCAACTTTGGTACGCTGATCCGCTGGCGGGCGCATAAACATGTGCTGCGTCAGTCGGTGGGCTGGTTCGAAAACGACTTTGCTGGGCGGATCGCCAACCGGATCATGCAGACCCCGCCCGCCGCCGGTGAGGTGGTGTTTCAGGTCTTTGACGCGATTTCCTATTCGGTTGCCTATCTGATCGGCGCCGCGATCCTGCTGATGGCGGCGGACCCGCGGTTGCTGTTGCCGTTGCTGATCTGGTTCGCGCTCTATGCCTGTCTGGTGCGCTGGACGGTCAAGCGGGTTGGCCCGGCCTCGCAGGCGGCCTCGGATGCGCGGTCGGCGGTAACGGGTCGGGTCGTCGACAGCTATACCAATATCCACTCGGTCAAGATGTTCGCGCATCACAACCTGGAACTCGACTATGCCCGCGAGGCGATCGAGGAAACCCGCCGGACCTTTCAGGTCGAGATGCGGATTTTCACCACGATGGATGTTGTGCTGACCTTGCTGAACGGTCTGCTGATCGTCGGAGTTGTCGGTTGGGGCATCTGGCTTTGGTATCACGGGGTGTCGACAGTTGGGGTTGTCGCGGCGGCGGCGGCGCTGACCCTGCGGTTGAGCGCCATGACGGGCTGGATCATGTGGGCGCTGACCAGCTTCTTCCGCGAACTTGGTGTCGTGGCCGAAGGGATGGAGACCATCGCCCAACCTATCGATCTGGTGGACGCGCCCAAGGCCGAACCCCTGTGCTTGAGCGATGGCCGGATCGAAATCCGCGAGCTGTCGCACCATTACGGGCGCGGCGCGGGTGGTCTGGATCGCATCAGCATGACCATCGAGCCGGGCGAAAAGATCGGCTTGATTGGTCGGTCCGGTGCCGGTAAATCGACCCTAGTCAAGCTGCTGTTGCGGTTCTATGACGCCGAATCCGGCGAAATCCGGATCGATGGTCAGTCGATAGCCGGTGTGACGCAGGACAGCTTGCGGCGCAATATCGGTATGGTTCAGCAGGACAGTTCACTGCTGCACCGCTCGGTACGCGACAATATCCTCTATGGTCGCCCCGATGCGAGCGAGGATGAGATGATCGCGGCTGCAAAACGGGCCGAGGCGCATGAGTTCATTCTTGATCTGGCCGACCCCGAGAGGCGGCATGGCTATGACGCCAAGGTCGGTGAGCGCGGTGTGAAACTGAGCGGTGGTCAGCGACAGCGGGTGACGCTCGCACGGGTGATCCTGAAAAACGCGCCGATTCTGCTGTTGGATGAGGCGACCTCTGCGCTAGATTCCGAGGTCGAAGCGGCCATTCAGGATACGCTATACGGCATGATGGAAGGAAAAACCGTGATCGCCATTGCCCACAGGCTCAGCACGATTGCCCGGATGGATCGCATCTTGGTCATGGATCGGGGCCATATTGTCGAGCAGGGGCCTCATGCCGAATTGCTGGCGCAGGGCGGGCTTTACGCTCAGTTCTGGGCGCGGCAATCGGGCGGGTTCATGAACCCGGAGGCCGCTGAATGAGGCTGGCGGACCTGATCGATCCGTTCCGCAAGATCGACACGCCCCCGCCGCAACGGCTGGGGGCGTTCATGCGCTGGTGCCTTGCTGGCGCTTGGCCGATGCTCTTCGTCGCCGCCGCATTTTCGGCCACGGCTGGCATCATGGAGGCGGGCACGGCCTGGATATTGGGGCGCGTGATCGACGCGGCAACGATGGGCGGTCAGGAGGCGTTCTTTACCGTCGCTAACCTCGGCATGATCCTGGGCGCCGTGGTGTTTTTCCTGCTGATCCGTCCGGTGTTCTTCGGCCTCACTGCTTTGTCGAACAATTATATCGTCATGCCCAACATCCCGCCGCTGGTATTGGCGCGGTTGAACCGCTGGACGCTGGGCCAGTCGGTGACGTTCTTCGACGATGATTTCGCCGGGCGAATCGCGCAGAAACAGATGCAGACCTCAAACGCCATGTCGTCAGTTGTGTCCGAAACGATCAGTGCGATGGTCTTCGCGATGGCCTCGTTGGTTGGGACGCTGGCGCTGCTTGGCTCGATCCATCCGCTGGTGTTGCTGCCGTTCATTGGCTGGCTGGGGGCATATTTCTTTCTGATCCGCTGGTATCTGCCGCGCATCCGCAAACGCTCGGCCGCTCGGGCGGGGGCGCGGGCCATGGTGTCGGGCCAGATCGTCGATGCGATCACCAATATCAAGACGGTCAAACTGTTCGCCCATGCCGATCACGAGGAAGGCGCCGCGCTTGAGGCGCTGGATGAGATGCGCGAGCGGTCGCTGGAATTCGGCAAGCTCTCTGCCAGTTTCCGGTTCATCCTGATGTGCCTTGCAGGGATCCTGCCGGTCATGTTGCTGGGCGTCACGCTGCTGTTGTGGCAATCAGGCAGTGCCACGACAGGCGACATTGCCGCCGCCGGGACAATCTCGATCCGGATCGCGCAGATGTCCGGCTGGGTCAGTTTCACGCTGATGGGGATGTACGCCAATGTCGGCGAGGTCGAGAACGGCATGAAAACGCTCGCCGTCGCCAACCGGATCGAAGATGCGCGCGGGGCGGATGATTTGCAGGTCACGGCGGGTGAGATCGTCTTTGACGATGTGGGCTTTGCCTATGGGCGTGACATTGGCGGGGTTCAGGGCATCGACCTGACTATCAAACCGGGTGAGAAACTGGGCATTGTCGGCGCCTCGGGGGCCGGGAAATCGACCTTGGTTTCGCTGCTGCTCCGGCTCTATACAGGCGAAAAAGGCGCAATTCGCATCGATGGGCAGGATATCGCGAAGGCCACGCAGGACAGTTTGCGCAGGCAGATCGGCATGGTCACGCAGGAAACCGCCATGTTCAACCGGTCAGCGCGTGACAATATCCTCTATGGTCGTCCTGACGCGAGTGAGGCCGAGTTGATCGACGCCGCCGAAAAGGCCGAGGCGCACGAATTCATCCTGGGCCTGCAGGACGGGCAGGGGCGCACCGGCTACGACGCGCATCTGGGCGAGCGGGGCGTGAAACTGTCCGGCGGGCAGCGGCAACGGATCGCGCTGGCCCGCGCGATCCTGAAAGACGCGCCGATCCTGGTGCTGGACGAGGCGACCTCGGCGCTGGATTCCGAGGTCGAAGCCTCGATCCAGACCGCTCTCAGCCGGGTGATGCAGGGCAAGACCGTGTTGGCCATTGCGCATCGCCTGTCCACGCTCGGCGAAATGGACCGGATCATCGTGATGGATCAGGGGCGGATCGTCGAAAACGGCGCGCATGACGCCTTGCTGGCGAAAGGCGGGCTTTATGCGCAGTTCTGGCACCGGCAGTCAGGCGGGTTCATCCGGACCGAGGCGGCGGAATAAGGGTTTTTTGTCGCCCGCCGCCCCTGTATCAGGCGGGTCATGAGCCAGATTTACCATATCGAGCGATTGGGGCACCAGGGTGATGGGATCGCCGAAGGCCCAATCTATGCGCCGCGTACCTTGCCGGGCGAACGGGTCAGCGGCGTGCTGGACGGGCGCAACCTGACCGACATTCGGATCGAAGAGCCCTCGCAAGACCGGGTCAAGCCGCCCTGTCGCCACTACCGCGCCTGCGGGGGATGCCAGTTGCAGCATGCCAGCGATGGGTTTGTTGCCACCTGGAAACAGGAGGTGGTGCGCGCAGCGCTTTCCGCTCAGGGCATCGAAACGGATTTGCGGCCGATTCATACCTCGCCTGCTGCCTCGCGCCGCCGGGCAACGCTGGCGGTGCGGCGTACCAAAAAGGGTGCGCTGGCCGGGTTTCACGGCCGCGCCTCGGGGGTGATCACCGAGATTGCCGAGTGCCAGTTGCTGGACCCGGCCCTGCTGCGCGCAATCCCGGTGGCCGAGGCGCTGGCCCTGCTGGGCGGCAGCCGCAAAGGCGCGCTTGCGGTGACGCTGACCCTGTCCGATGCCGGTCTGGATGTGGCGGTGAAGGGCGGCAAACCGCTGGACGGTCCGCTGGTACTGGCGCTGGCGCAAGCCACCGAACATCACGGTCTGGCCCGGCTCACCTGGGAGGACGAGGTGATCGCCATGCGCGACCCGCCCACCCAACGCTTCGGCACCGCAACCGTTCTACCGCCGCCCGGTGCATTCCTTCAGGCAACCAAAGACGGCGAATTGGCCCTGTTAGAGGCTGTTTCTGAAGCCATTGGGGACGCGAAGCGGATCGCCGATCTGTTCGCTGGCTGTGGCACGTTCAGCCTGCCGCTGGCGCGCAAGGCCGAGGTGAACGCGGTCGAAGGCGAGCGCGAGATGACCCGCGCGCTGGATACCGGATGGCGCAAGGCAAGCGGTCTCAAGAAACTCACCACCGAGGCGCGCGACCTGTTCCGCCGCCCCCTGATGCCGGATGAACTGGCCAAGTTTGACGCGGTCGTGCTTGACCCGCCGCGCGCTGGAGCCGAGGCGCAGGTCGCCGAGATTGCCGCCGCCCGTGTACCGGTGCTGGCCTATGTGTCCTGCAATCCGGTCAGTTTCGCGCGCGATGCGAAGACATTGATCGACGCGGGATACGGGCTGAACTGGGTGCAGGTGGTCGATCAATTCCGCTGGTCGTCCCATGTGGAGCTTGCGGCGTCATTCTCGATCGCCCATATGGGCGCCTGACTGAGCAGGAGCAGACAGATATGGGGTTCAGAGATCGGTTGGGCGCGTTTGTGGAACATGCCCGGTTCGGGCAGTTCATCACCGGTGTCATCATCGTCAACGCGGTGCTGCTGGGGATGGAGACGTCGCCCGCATTGATGGACAGGTTCGGGTCGCTGATCGCCGGTCTCGACTCGGTGTGCCTGGCGATCTTCGTCATCGAAATTCTGATGAAGCTGATCGCGCGGGGCCATCGGTTTTTCCTCAGTGGTTGGAACGTCTTTGATTTCCTCGTGGTGAGCATCGCTTTAGCGCCTGCCACCGAAGGGCTGTCGGTGCTGCGGGCGCTCAGAATCCTGCGGGTGCTGCGCGTGATCTCGGTCGCGCCCAGTCTGCGCCGCGTGGTTGAGGGTTTTGTCAAAGCGCTGCCGGGCATGGGCAGCGTCTTTGTCCTGATGGCGATCATTTTCTACATCGGCGCGGTGATTGCGACCAAGCTGTTTGGTCACAGCTTCCCTGACTGGTTCGGTGATCTGGGCCTGTCGGCCTATACGCTGTTCCAGATCATGACGCTGGAAAGCTGGTCGATGGGCATCGTGCGTCCGGTGATGGCGGCCTATCCCTACGCTTGGGTCTTCTTTGTGCCCTTCATCATGGTGACCACCTTTGCAGTGGTGAACCTGCTGGTCGGCCTGATCGTGAACTCGATGCAGGACGCCCATCATGCCGAAGATGAAGTCAAAACAGATGCCTATCGCGACGAGGTCCTGATGCGGTTGGAAGCCATCGAGGCCCGCCTCGTAGAGCAATCACCGACAAAAAAGTGATTTTGATATTTCGTGATTTCGTTTTATGCGGGTAAAAAAGAGAAAAACGAGGCAGACGGCAATGGATCGGCGGACATTTTCACTGGGCGCGGTCGCGACGCTGAGCGTTTCGGCTTGTGGCAGCAGTTCAGCAAAGCGGTTTCGTACCTATAACGGGCCCGAGGTGACCTCGGTTGTAGTCAACAAAGGCGCGCGGCGGATGTATCTGCTGCATAACGAGCAGGTACTTAAGGAATACGATATCGATCTGGGCTTTGCGCCCGCTGGCGACAAGCGGATCAAGGGCGACGGCAAGACGCCCGAAGGCACCTATTGGATCGACCGCCGCAACCCCAACAGCAGCTTTCACCTGTCGTTGGGCATTTCCTATCCCAACTCCAAGGACATCGCCGAAGCCAAAGCGATGGGGAAAGAGCCGGGCGGCGACATCTTCATTCATGGCGAGCCGAACCGGAACCGGCGCAAGGCCAGAAACCCGGATTGGACCGCAGGCTGCATCGCGGTGAAGAACGAAGAGATGGAAGAGATATATGCGATGGTGACCGACTGGACCCCGATCGCCCTGCGCCCCTAAGGCGCGCGCCAGTTGGTGAACCCGAACTGAATGTAATCTCGCTGATAGGTATTGGCGCAGGTTTTTTCCAGATCAGCATCATAGATATCGGCCAGCGCATAAGGCGCGTCCGCTATCCTGGTCAGTGGTGCAGGCGGGTTGGGATGGCCAAGCTGACTTGCGAGTGCGGGCAGCTGTGCTTGGATCTCATCCTCGCGCAGCACCAAGTCCGGCAGTGCAAAACCGGCGAAACCTGCCAGCGTTTCGGTCTGACTGCCCCAGCTTCCATCCACCCGGATTGAGGTCTGCCCTGCCAAGTTCAGACGCAGAAATGCCAAAAACGCCTCGAACGCTGCGCGGTGATCGTCTTTGGTGTAGCGGTCATCCGGCGCTTCTTGCGGCAGCGGCAGCCTGTAGTGATCCCTGAGTATGCGCCGAATCCGCAGATAGCTGCCTTGTTCGGTGGCAAGGATTTTACGGCAAAAGACCGTGTGCGCCCGCGCCAACGGATGGCAGACCACCGTGAAACGGCGGTGTTCTGGCCGGTCTCGCATCCAGCCGCGGATGGCCTTCTGGTTGGCGCCAGAGGTCAGAGTGACCTCAGGCACATCATCCAGCGCGGCCATCCAGTGTTTGACCACATCGTCGGGTCCGCCCGCCACAGGCATGAACATCAAAGGCGTCTCGGCCGCCAGAACATAGCTCGGCACGGTCGGACCCCGACGCGGTTCGAAATTCGGTGTGCGTGTCAGGTTGAACCGGTCCAGCTTAGTCAGGGCTTTGACCATGCCTTTCGGGTTCGAAACCTTGGCCTCGACCGGGTCGGGATTTTGCCGCATCAGGTTCTGATCCAGCTCTTTCAGGCGCCCCTTGATGCCAAGCCAGGCGGCGAGCCCGTTCAGAACCTCGACATCCTGCAGGTCTTCGTAGTCCAGATAAAACGCCGTCTGCCCCGTCTTTTGCAGCGCGTTCAGCAAGGTTACCTGAAAGGCTTGAATCGTTTCGACGTGATCCACAAATTCCTGCCCGTCGAATTTGGCCTTGGCTTCTTTTCGGCGCTTTATGTTGGTGAGTTGCCATTGCTTGGTGGCGCGCGCGATTTTCCACGAGACATAGCTGTCCAGCGGGTTGCGGGTCAGGATGATTTTGGCGCAGCGCGGATCGGACAGTGCATGTTCCAGAATTCGTGGATCGTGATCGTGGAAATAGCGAAACCCGCCCAGCGTGCCGGGGACATCACGGATCGCCGCAATCAGGGATAGCGGATCGCGGTCGCGCGCCTCTTGCGAGATGTTCAGGATGTCAGAGTATTTCGGCCCGCCGATGAAATGCGGATTGAACGCCTCGCCATAGCTGGTGATGCCCGGCAGCGCGTTCAGGTTGGCCTCAAGAAAATTCGAGCCGGTGCGCATCTCGGCAAAAACGATGAAATAGTCGAAGGCAGTGGGCATGTCGCGTCAACGCACCAGATAGGGCTTGCGCAGTGGCCGCGACTGATTCACCAAATCCGGTTCGACCGGAAAATCGCCCATCAGGTAGGGATGCATGCCCTGGTTCTTGAGGTTTTGCAGGAACTGCCCAAAGCCACTAAGATCAACCATCGTCGGCGCTTCGGTGAGCTGGGGTGCCGGGCCTGTGGTGATCTCGTCGATGATCATCTGAACCGGCTCCATCGGCGATTCCACAAACTCGGCCATGGACCAGATGCGCACCCGCGCCTTGGTCAGTGGGGAGCGCAGGATGCTCAGATGCTCGCTTTCGATCTTTTGCAGCCGCGCGGCTTCGGCGCGCAGATCAGCGAAGTTGCTGTTTGACCGGAACAGCGGCACCGCCCAGGCACCGGTGATCACCGAGACCTGCGCGTTGGTATCGCGAGCGACCAGATCGTTGATCTTCTGATTGTCGCCGGGCCCGAACTGGAAACATTGCCGTTCGCCGCGGGTGTTCCAGATCAGGCTGGTCAGAAAGGCGGTCGGATTATAGTCGCGCAACACGGCATTGTCGCAGAGCGCGCCGTTGATCATCGTGTCACCACCGGCAAAATGGACCCGGTCGGGCGCAAATAGATGACCGTGCACGCGCATCCCGGTTGCCTTTTTCAACCAGGGTTCAAAGTCCTCGAACAGCTCGGCAAAGCCCTGGAAGACCGAATAAGGGTTTGATGTCAGCCCGTTTTCGTTGCCATGGCGCGGAAAGCGGCTTTGCATGTAGAGCCCGTCGCGCCCGCGCGTGCGTCGTTCCACCGCCTTGGCAAAGATCCGGTCGATCTTGCCGGGGTTGGGCTCGGTCCGTTTCATCGCCTCGGACTGGTCGGTCAGGAACGCCTGATAAAGCCGGTTGGCGCGAGGCCAGATCTTGCGGGCCACAAAGCAGTCGGAGCGCCGCAAAAGCTGCAGGTGATCGTCATAAAAGATATGCGGCTTGCCCCTGAAATCGAACTTCGACAGTGTCAACGAGCGGCTTTCGATACGACTGGAATACTGCCGCGCCAGGGTCTGATAATAACTCTCGTCAGGGATCCAGACCTGCCGGAAATACCGGTCATAGGCGGTGCGCTTGGGGTCTTGCAGGAGCGCCGACAGGGTTTGACGGGTCAGGCACCACCATTGGCTGCCCATATGCGGCGTCAGCCCGTCGGGGATCTTCCGCTTCAGGCCCAGCGCGCGTTGCAACTCGACATATTTGTCGAACAGGAAGCGGTTTTTTCGCCACGAGAACGGAAAGCGCAGCGTGAACCTTTCGCTGTCCAGCCCGCCGACTGTCCAGGGCACATCGGCGGTGGTGGCGCTTTCGATGAAGTCGGTGCGCGGCCGCTCATCCAGATAGTCGATCAGCTCCTGCACAGGGCGCAGCGGCAGGCAGGCACCGGAGGCCAGAAAGACGTGCCGCACATCCGCAAAGCTCTCAAGCATCTGCTCTGATGCAGATTGCGAGGCGGCCACGATCCCCCAGCCACCCCATTCGCATTTGTGGCGCTTGCAGAACAGGATGTCGGGATCATTTGCGCAGGTCGAGCGGAAAGCGTCATAGATCGGGCGGGGGATCTTTCGATCGACATGGATGATAACCGGACAGCCCGCCGCGCGCCAATGACGCGCCACCTGTTCAGCGCGATCCAGCGCGGTATGTACCAGCATGACGATGCCAACGCTGCTCATGCCCAGTTCCCCTTGGACATCAGACCGAGGATCTCCAACTGGCGCCAGTTGATGTAGCGCTCTGACCATTTACACCACATGTCGGGTTGATCCTGTTCCGCCTTTTCATAGGCGCGGTACTCTGCCGATTTGGCATAATGCTGGTTGCGCTGCAATTCCTCTGCGGCCTTGGCGGAAAACGTGTCCAGAAATTTGGTGTGGAGCAGTGCGCCGCTGGCCTTTTCGCCGCCCCATTCTTCGTAGACCTGGTTCAGCCCGCGCGGCAACAGCGCGTGGGTGGAGCTGACATAGGCATATTTGCGCTGCCATTTGACCAGCGGTATCTTGTTGAGCGCCGGAGCTTTCTTGGGCGTTTCGGCAAAGAACACGCGGCTGCGCGGCCCGCCCTGAATCCAAAGGTTGCCATAGGTCAGGTTCTTGGTGATCGAATAGTTGCCGGTGTCAAACCACTGCGCGATTTCCAGCGGGTCCTGACCGGGCTGATAGGCTACGTCGCTCAGCTTGCCCTTGGGATAGACATCGACCAGCATCGCCCCAAAGCTGCGGATCGAAGAGCCATCCAGCCAGTCGGTCAGCGCCTGGATCGGGCGGGTGTCGCAAAACGGGTAGATAAAAAACTCGTCCGGGTCGACAACCAGCGTCCAATGGTCATGCGCATAGGTCCGCTTGAGGTAGTTCATCCAGTCAACACCATGGGTCGCCCGGCGATAGCTGTGGCGCGTGTGCCAGATCGAGATGTCGCTTTGCCCGGACAGGTAGTCCAGCGTGCCATCGCTGCTGTCATTATCGACCAGCAGGAAATGATTGATGCCCATCTCTCTGTAATATTTCAGGAAATAGGGCAGCCTGATCTTTTCGTTGCGGATGGTGCTGACCAGCAGGACGTCGCCGGGTTTGATCGCGCTGGTATTGTCCTGAACATTTGACAGTTCGCGGCTCTTGCGCAGGCATCGCAAAAGACGGCGCCTGCGCCGCAACCTCATACGATACGAATCCCATAGACCCACGAAATGTCCAACCCTTGAGTGGTGCGACCGGACAGGCCCCTCCGGAAAAATCCGGCAAGGACAGTTGGTGCAACATATAGCCCATTTATTCGTATTGAATATTAATGGGTTTAAAATGCGTTATCATTTGGGCTTTTGTGCCACGCTCCGGTGCATACGTGATGCTCAAGACCCTATCGAGGGGAAATCTGGCACCGCCGTCACCCTTTGAGCAGGAAACTGGGAAATTGCCCCAGCGCGCGGGGGGTCTGAAAGGCCTGCGCGATGGGGCCTGTAACCTCTTCGCTCTGGCAATGACTGTAGAACTCCAGGCTTTCGCCAAGCGCACGCATCGCCTCGGGGCGGTTCTGTTCGTCCAGGAACGGCGCATGGGTCGACAGATAGAGCGCCGGGCGCTGGGCGCGCAGCCAGGGCAGCAGCGTCGGCAGCAGTGAAAACTCCGCCCCTTCGACATCCATCTTGACGAGCGACACCCCGCTCAGGTCAACGGATTGGGTGAACTGATCCCAGGACAGGCTGATCACATCGGTGCCCTGTTCCGGATCACCCAGCACCGAGGTCATCGAGTCTCCTGCCTCGCCACCCAGGCTGGCCATGCGAACGATGCCGGTATCCTTCCAGAGCGCCACGCCAAAGGCCGAGACGTTGCGGATATTGTTCAACTCAAGATTCCAGATCAGATGGCGATAGGCCACCGGATCAGGCTCGAAACACCAGACATGACGCGCGCGGCGTGAGGCATAGAGAACGGTCGGCCCTGTCCAGGCACCGATATCGACATAATCGCGGTCGGGCGACAGGTTCTGGTCCAGCACGGCAAAGGTCTCGGGCTCCCACTGGCCCGCGGTTGTCTTGCGCCAGAATTTCGAATGATAGGGGTCCAGCCGGAAGGGTTCGCCATTCAGGGCGCCGTTGTAGTAGCCGCGTGCGCGGTAGAGCATTTTGCGCGCTTTGGTGAACATGGCCTGCCTCCGTTTCGTTTCTGCGCCCGCAGCGTCTTGTGGCCGCCGAGTCGCCTTACCTAGATAGCGGGGCAAGGTCGATAGGTCTTTGATCGGCCCCGTGCTACAGACCCTCCCAACCGCCGCCGCTGAGCAGGCCCAGACGCTGCAACTGCTGCCAGCCCTCATAGCGCTGCGTTTGCGAGCCCCAGAGGGTCGGCGCGCTGGCGATCCGGTCGTAATAGGTGCCAAATTCTTCGGGATGGGTGAAATGCTGTCCGCGCCGCTGCTCGATCGCGGATTTGGGCAGGATCTCGGGCAGGAATTTGGTGTGGAGCAACACGCCCGAAGGGGCGGTGCCGCCCGGTCCGTCATAGGCGAAGTTCAGATCGCGCGGCAGGATCGAATGGCAGGAATTCACATAGGCATATCGCCGTGACCAGCGGATCAGCGGGATTTTGTTGAGCGTGGGCGAGCGTTCCGGGCGGTCGGCGAAGAACACCCGTTCACGCGCTCCGCCCTGCACCCAGAGATTGCCCAGCGGTTGCTGCCACTGGCCGCGATACGGGTCGGGATCGAAACCGTTCACCACCTCCAGCGGGTTAGCTCCGGGATTGTAATCTTGCGCGCCGATCGGCCCTTGCGGGTAGAGGTCCAGCATCAGCGCGCCAAACACCCGCCGGTTTTGCGCATCGAGCCAGCCGGTCAGATCGCGCAGGTCACGTTGGTCGCAATGGGCGAATACCAGCAATTCATCCGCGTCCGCCATCAGCACCCAATGCCCATGGGCATAGCGCATCTGCAACCATGTCACCCAGTCCAGACCAAACCGCGCATCGCGATATGGGGCATCAGTATGCCAAAGCGAGACGTCCGGCTGATCGCGCAGCAACCCGGTTGTGCCGTCGTCGCTGTCATTATCGACGATCAGAAAGTGATTGATGCCAAGGGTGCGGTAGTAATCCAGGAAATGCGGCAGCCGGGTGATCTCGTTGCGCATGGTGGCAACCAGCAGGATATCATCCGGTTTGATCTTCTTGGTCCGGTCCGCCAGCGCGCGCAGGTGATGGCGGCTGCGCAGAGACCGCCAGAGCAATCGCCGCCGTTTCCACCGCAAGCGATAAGCGTCTGTCCAGCCTATCGCTCTCCGCGGGTCGGAGGTGACGACGCGCGCCACCCTATTTCTCGTAGTGCCCGTTCTGGTGCCAGCGCCAGGCGTCGGCGATCATCTGATCCAGTTTCGAGCGCTCCGGTTTCCAACCCAACTCCTGCAGGGCGCGGACCGAGCCCGAGACCAGCTTTGTGCAATCTCCGGCGCGGCGCGGCCCGATCTCATAGGGGACCTCGCGATTGGTGACCGATTTCGAATGATCGATCACTTCGCGCACGGAAAACCCCGACCCGGTGCCCAGATTGAACACCTTGCTGCCCTTGCCTTCGCGCAGCCAGTTCAGACCCAGAACATGCGCATCCACCAGGTCGCAGACATGCACATAGTCGCGGATGCAGGTGCCGTCGGGCGTGTCGTAATCGGTACCGAACACGGTCAGCGCGTCCCGTTTGCCGTCGATCGCGTCCAGCATGAGTGGCACCAGATGGGTCTCGGGGCGGTGGAATTCACCCACCTCGCCCTCGGGATCGGCGCCCGCCACGTTGAAATAGCGGAAGATCACATGGCGCAGCCCATGCGCAGCCTCGAAATCGACCAGAATATCCTCGATCGCACGTTTCGAGGCGCCATAGGCGTTCAATGGTAGTTGCGGCGTGTCTTCGTCCAGCACCACATTGTCATGCTCGCCATAGGTGGCACAGGTCGAGGAGAAGACAAAATCCAGACATCCTGCGGCCACCGCCGCCTCGATCAGGTTCAGCGAGCCGGTCACGTTGTTCGACCAGTAGCGGCCAGGCTGCGACATGGCCTCGCCGACTTGGCTGAGGGCTGCGAAATGCATCACCGCGGCGGGCTGGTATTTGGCAAAGACCTCATCCAGCCGGGCGCGGTCCAGCAGGTCGCCCTGCTCGAACGGGCCGAATTTCACCGCGTCCTGCCAGCCGGTCACCAGATTGTCGAATGTGACAGGGGTGAATCCCGCTGCCGCGAGCGCCTTGCAGGCATGCGAGCCGATATAGCCCGCGCCACCCGTTACCAGAATATTCGTCATGCGCCGATTTGCCTTATACAGTGTCTATTATGGGCACGATTATTCGAGCCCCATATCCTTCATCATCGCTTCCAGCCGGGGCACGTCTTCGGGGTTGTTCAACTCCCAGAACTGGCGGCCTTTGGCTTGCACTTCGACACATTGCACCCGGTGGCTCTGCTCCATGAAGCGCAACTGTTCCAGACCTTCCAGCTCTTCCAGAGGGCCGATGGGCCAGCTCGGGTAAGAGGACAGCGCCTCGGGCCGGTAGGCGTAAACGCCAACATGGTGAAAGACCGGCGTGGGCGCGTCATCGCCGTAGGTCTGGCTGGTGAAGGGCACCACTTCTTTCGAGAAATACATCGCGGTGTGATCGGCTGAGAACACCGCAGTCGTGCCGCCGACCCGGTCGTTTTTGCGGTCATGCAGAAAGCTGTTCAGCGCCGCACCTTCGCAGCGCAGTACAGGGGTCGCGACACCGGCACCTGGGCTTTGACGCAGGGCGGCCACCAGATCCTCGACAAACCAGTGCGGGGTCAGCGGCGCGTCGCCCTGCAGGTTCACGATAATTTCATAACTCCCGCCCAGCGCTTCATGCGCTTCGGCGCAGCGTTCGGTGCCATTGCGGCAGGTGTCCGAGGTCATCACAACCTCGGCCCCGAACCCCTCTGCTGCGTCGCGAATCCGGTCGTCATCCGTTGCCACCACCACACGATCGATGCCCGAGACTGCACAGGCAGCACGCCAGGACCGTTCGATCAGAGTCTGCGATTTGCCGGTCGCGCCCTTGAGAGGCACCAGCGGTTTGCCGGGGTAACGGGCCGAGGGATAGCGCGCGGGGATGACGATCAGGACGGACATCAGGCCTCTTTCAACTCCACACCGGGCGCGTAGGCGATGAAGAACGGGTTGGCATAGCCGTCCTTGCCATAGATCAGAGGTTCATGCGTATCAAAGCGCACCACCTTGCCGCCCGCGCCTGCCAGCACTGCGTGCCCCGCAGCGGTGTCCCATTCCATGGTTCGGCCCACGCGGGGATAGATATCCGCCTCGCCAGTGGCGACCAGACAGAACTTGAGCGACGAACCCGCGCTCTTGCTGTCCTTGACGCTGTATTTGTTGATGTAGTCGTCGGTGGCCTGATCGCGATGCGATTTCGAGGCGACGACCATCAGCGCCGAATTATCCGCGTTAGAGACTGTTATCGGCGTGGTTGCCCCCGCCTGATCCTTGTCCAGAGCGCCGCTTTCTTCGACCGATTGGCCATCGGCCTGCGTATAGAACATGCGTCCTTTGGCGGGCGCGTAAACGACGCCCCGCGTGGGCGTGCCGTTTTCGACTAGGGCAATGTTGACGGTGAAATCGCCGCGCCGGTGGATGAACTCCTTGGTGCCGTCCAATGGATCGACGATCAGGAAGGTGTCGCCCTTGGCAGAATGCGAGGCCGCCTGTTCCTCGGTGACAAGCAGGATATCGGGAAAGGCGGCGCGCAGCCCGGCCGAGATCAGCGCATCGGCGGCCTCGTCCGCTTCGGTGACCGGGCTGTCATCGGATTTGACCTTCACGTCGAAATCGTCGGAGTTGTAAATCTCCATGATCTTGTCCCCGGCTTCCAGGGCCAGCCGCCGAATGACAGGAATTAGGTCGTCATAGGTCACAAAAAAGCTCCGATCTTGTGATTTGTTGCTCTGAGGCATTGGTGCTCTTATGCTGTTCCTGTAACGGAACGGCAAGATTTCCGTGCGAGATTTTGGGCAGCATTACGGGACGAGCCAAACGTGTTTCGATACCGCCGGAATACATCTCTGCTGAGCGGCGCGCTCACCATGGCCGAACTGATCTTTCATTCGGTAGCGCGCAGCGTGCGGTCCAAACACAACAATGCCTTTCTCGCGTTGGGGCAGAACATGCTGCAGGTGGTCGTCATGGTGGCGGCGTTTTACTTCATGTTCCAGCTCTTTGGGATAAGAACCGCACCGCTGCGCGGGGATTTCGTGCTGTTTCTGCTCACCGGCGTGTTCTTGTTCATGACCCATGTGAAATCGGTTGGCGCCGTGATGGGCGCGGAAGGGCCGACAAGCGCGATGATGCTGCATGCGCCGATGAACACCATCATCTCGATCAGCGCCTCGGCCTTGGGGATTCTCTATATCAACATCCTGACCGTGTTTCTGATCCTGTTCGGATATCACGCAGTTTTCGACGCGGTTGAGCTTCAGAATCCCGCCGGTGCCTTTGGAATGCTGATACTCGCCTGGTTCACCGGCTGCGCGGTCGGGTTGATGTTCCTATCGATAAAGCCCTGGTTTCCAACGACGGTCGGGATCATGTCGACCGTCTATCGACGGGCGCAGATGATTGCGTCGGGCAAGATGTTCGTGGCCAATACAATCCCGGCCTCGATGCTGGTGGTGTTCGACTGGAACCCGTTGTTTCACATCATTGACCAGAGTCGTGGTTTTGCCTTCCGCAACTATTTCCCGCATGTCACCAGTTGGCACTACGCGCTTGGCGTTGGTGTGGTGCTGATCATGCTGGGTCTGATGGGCGAGTTCTATACCCGCCGCCACGTCTCAGCCAGCTGGTACGCTAAACGATGAGGCTGCTTTGCGCGCTGATGATCCTGCTGGCAACAGGTCAGGTTGTTGCGGCGGATTCATGGCCACGGCTTTATGCGGTGACGGGCGTTGCCGCCGACGATGCCCTCAATATCCGCAGCGAGCCGCGCGCCAGTGCTGACAAGATCGGTGCGCTGGCCCCGGATGCGCGTGATGTCGAAATCGTACGGCGCGATGAAAGCGGCAATTGGGGTCGGGTCAATATCATGGAACATGGCGGCTGGGTCGCGATGCGGTATCTTGCTGCGCAGTCCCCCGGTTTCGACGCCGAGTATTCTGGACCGTTGCACTGTTACGGGACCGAACCCTTTTGGTCGCTGAGCGCTGATCCTGATGGTGCAGCAGAGTTTCGGTTCTTTGACGCCGAACCTGCAGCGTTGCGCGCGGGTGGCCGCCAACCAGCGATGGGCTATTCCGACCGATTGCGCTTTGCGCTGGGCGACAGCGGACAGGCGATCATCCGGCGGGCCGAGTGTTCCGACGGCATGTCCAACAACGCCTTCGCGCTTGAGATCGATTTGATCCTGGATGACGATCGCTTCCTGACCGGGTGCTGCTCGATCGCCGCGCGTTAGGTCACAACCCGCAGGGTCAAGTTGATCCGGCCGCCCTTTGGCAGCAACCGCGAAGAGCCGAAGCGGATGCGATCGATCCCGTGATAGGTCAGCCGCGCAGGCCCGCCCATCACCACCACATCGCCCGAGTTCAGCCAGGTCGATTCCGTTTTGCCGCCGCGCGTGGTGTTACCGATGCGGAACAGCGCGTCATCGCCCAGCGAGACCGACACGACCGGCCACGAGAAATCGGCCTCATCCGTGTCCTGGTGCAGCCCCATACGCGCGCCTTCGCCGTAGTAGTTGATCAGGCAGCTGTCGGGCCGCCGGTCAAGCCCGGTCAGCTCCTGCCAGATCCGCAGCACGTCTTCGGGGATCGCGGGCCAGGGCAGCCCCTTGGGATGCTGCGCCTCATAGCGATACCCGGCCCTGTCGGTGATCCAGCCAAACTCTCCGGCCGAGGTCATGCGCACCGACATTTTCTGGCCCCGCGACGTCACCGGAGAGATGAGTGGCGCCGCTTTCAGAATCGGTCGCAGGGTTTCGATCAGACCCGCCTGCGCGGCAGCATCCAGATACGATTTCCTGATGTCGAACCCGCGCAAAAGCAGCCTGCTCATCCCCGACTTCCCATTCCTTGCCAAAGCCTTGCCAAAAAGGTCACAGATTCGCGAAAACCCGCGTTTCAGAGTGCTTGCAGCGCCTGTGCCCGACCCCTATATACGCCGGGACGCGCGATGGTGTAGTGCTGTCGCGCAACACTGAATCGGAATTTGAATGCCAGAACGGGTTCAAGTTCCGGGACATCGCCTTGAAATAGAAAGGGATCGAAACGCATGAGCAAAGTTATTGGGATCGACCTTGGGACCACAAACAGCTGTGTCGCCATCATGGACGGCTCGCAGCCAAAGGTTATCGAAAACGCAGAAGGGGCACGGACCACGCCCTCGATCGTCGCCTTCACCGATGAAGAGCGTCTGGTCGGTCAGCCGGCAAAACGTCAGGCGGTCACCAACCCCGACAACACCGTGTTTGGCGTCAAGCGCCTGATCGGTCGTCGTTACGACGACGCGGCGGTTGCGAAAGACAAGAAAATGGTGCCCTACGCCATCGTTGATGGCGGCAATGGCGACGCCTGGGTCGAGGCCAAGGGTGAGAAATACTCGCCCAGCCAGATCTCGGCCTTCACGCTGGGCAAGATGAAAGAAACCGCCGAGAGCTATCTGGGCGAGGAAGTCACGCAGGCCGTGATCACCGTTCCGGCCTATTTCAACGACGCACAGCGTCAGGCCACCAAGGATGCGGGCAAGATCGCCGGTCTGGAAGTGCTGCGGATCATCAACGAGCCGACAGCCGCTGCGCTGGCCTATGGTCTGGACAAGGAAGAAACCCAAACCATCGCGGTCTATGACCTTGGCGGCGGGACCTTCGACGTGACCATTCTGGAAATCGACGATGGGTTGTTTGAGGTGAAATCCACCAACGGCGATACCTTCCTGGGTGGCGAAGACTTTGACATGCGGATCGTCAACTATCTGGCGGACCAGTTCAAAAAGGAAAACGGCGTCGATCTGTCCAAAGACAAGATGGCCCTGCAGCGTCTGAAAGAAGCTGCGGAAAAGGCCAAGATCGAACTGTCCTCGACCTCGCAGACCGAGATCAACCAGCCGTTCATCTCGATGGACCCGTCCTCGGGCCAGCCGCTGCACCTGGTCATGAAACTGACCCGTGCCAAGCTGGAACAGTTGGTGGGCGACCTGATCAAACGGTCGATGGACCCCTGCAAGGCGGCTCTTAAGGATGCTGGCCTGTCCGCGGGTGACGTGGATGAGGTGGTTCTGGTCGGTGGTATGACCCGGATGCCGAAAGTGGTCGAAGAAGTGACCAAATTCTTCGGTAAAGAGCCGCATAAGGGTGTGAACCCTGATGAGGTTGTCGCCATGGGCGCCGCCATTCAGGCCGGTGTTCTGCAAGGCGACGTCAAGGATGTGGTTCTGCTCGACGTGACCCCGCTGTCGCTGGGCATCGAAACGCTGGGTGGTGTCTTCACCCGCCTGATCGACCGCAACACGACGATCCCGACGAAAAAGTCGCAGGTCTTCTCGACCGCCGAGGACAATCAGAACGCGGTGACCATCCGCGTGTTCCAGGGCGAACGCGAAATGGCCTCGGACAACAAGATCCTGGGTCAGTTCAACCTCGAAGACATTCCGCCCGCACCGCGCGGTATGCCGCAGATCGAGGTGACATTCGACATCGACGCCAACGGCATCGTGTCTGTGTCGGCCAAAGACAAGGGCACCGGCAAGGAACACAAGATCACGATCCAGGCCTCGGGTGGTCTGTCTGACGATGACATCGAACAGATGGTCAAGGATGCCGAAGAGAACGCCGAAGCCGACAAGGCCCGCAAGGAACTGGTCGAAGCCAAGAACCAGGCGGAAAGCCTGATCCACTCGACCGAAAAGTCGGTGGAAGAGCATTCCGACAAGGTTGATCCAACCACCGTCGAGGCCATCGAGCTGGCGATTGCGGCGCTCAAGGACGAGCTTGAGACCGAGAATGCCGACAAGATCAAATCGGGCATCCAGAACGTGACCGAAGCGGCCATGAAACTGGGTGAGGCGATCTACAAGGCGAGCCAGGAAGAAGGCGATGACGAACCCGCCGCGGCCGATGCCGCACCTGGTGAGGACGACATCGTGGACGCCGAGTTCGAAGATCTCGACGACGACAAGCGTAACTAACGGGTAAACCGTGCCTGATTGGGCCGGTCCGGTATCCGGACCGGCCCATGCTCGTTGAGGCAGAAGGAAAATCGGATGTCAAAACGCGACTATTACGATGTGCTCGGCGTGTCCAAGGGCGCTTCGGCGGATGAGATCAAGAAGGGCTATCGCCGCAAAGCCAAAGAGCTTCATCCCGATCGCAACAAAGACAATCCCAATGCGGAGTCGCAGTTCAAGGAAGCCAACGAAGCCTATGAGGTTCTGAAGGACGCAGACAAAAAGGCCGCCTACGACCGGTTTGGCCACGCGGCCTTTGAAAACGGCATGGGCGGTGGTGGCCGTCCGGGCGGTGGCTTTGGCGGAAACGGCGATTTTTCCAGCGCGTTTTCGGATGTGTTCGACGACCTATTTGGCGATTTTATGGGCGGCCAGCGTGGTGGCGGCGGCCGTCGGGCGGCGCGCGGTTCGGACCTGCGCTATAATCTGCGGGTCTCGCTTGAGGACGCGTTTGCCGGTTTGCAAAAGACGATCAATGTGCCCACATCAGTGGCCTGTTCCGCCTGTGAAGGCACCGGGGCCGAAGGTGGTGCGGAGCCCACATCCTGCCCGACCTGTTCCGGCATGGGCAAGGTGCGCGCTCAGCAGGGTTTCTTTACAGTTGAACGCACCTGTCCGACCTGTTCCGGCCTTGGGCAAATCATCAAGAACCCTTGCAAGGTCTGTCAGGGTGCGGGCCGCGTCGAAAAGGACCGCGCGCTGTCGGTAAATATTCCGGCAGGTGTCGAAACCGGCACTCGTATCCGTCTGGCGGGCGAAGGTGAGGCCGGGATGCGCGGCGGCCCTCCGGGCGATCTCTATATCTTTGTCGAGGTCGCGCAGCATGACCTATTTGAACGCGATGGCGTGAACCTTTATTGCCGCGTGCCGGTCTCGATGGCCAAGGCCGCGCTGGGCGGGTCCATCGAGGTGCCGACAATTGACGGTGGCCGGGGCCGGGTTCAGGTGCCCTCGGGCAGCCAGTCGGGCCGCCAGATGCGCCTGCGTGCCAAGGGCATGCCTGCGCTGCGCGGTGCCGGTGTTGGCGACATGTTCATCGAACTGGCGGTGGAAACCCCGGTCAATCTGACCTCGCGCCAGAAGGAACTGCTGCGCGAGTTCGAAGAGATCAGCGATGACAACAACCCGGAATCGCACAGCTTTTTCTCTTCGGTCAAATCCTTCTGGGACGGCATGAAGGGTTAAAGCCCGCGAAATTCCCTATATCAGAGCCGGTCCAATGGATCGGCTCTTTTGTTTTGCTCTTGTAGCGCTGTGTCATTTCTCCCCTTGATTCTTTGTCGCGACCCTGAGATGAACGCGCAAACCGTTGGGGTGCCTCCGGGCTGAGAGCCGCATCTGCGCCAACCCATCGAACCTGATCCGGGCAGTGCCGGCGTAGGAAACGGTCTCAGAATACCGAGCGTGCCCACCGCCCATTGTCCCCAAAACGGGAGTGCAATGGATGACGCCAATTGCCCTGACCATCGCAGGCTCCGATAGCGGGGGCGGTGCCGGTATCCAGGCCGACCTCAAGGCGATGTCCGCGCTGGGTGTTTATGGCGCCAGCGTCATCACCGCCGTCACTGCGCAGAACACTCAGGCTGTGACCGCCGTACATGGCATCCCACTGGAGGTGATCCGTGCCCAGATCGACGCGGTGCTCTGCGATCTGGATGTGGGTGCGATCAAGATCGGCATGCTGGCCTCGCCCGAGATCATCCATACGGTTGCCGAGGCCTTGCGGGGCTTTGGTGGCCCCGTTGTCCTTGATCCGGTGATGATCGCCAAATCCGGCGATGCGCTGCTGGCCAATGAGGCGGTCGCGACCCTGCGCGACGTTCTGATCCCGCGCGCCACTGTCATCACCCCGAACCTGCCCGAAGCGGCACGCTTGCTTGAGGTCAAACCGGCCCAGACGCAGGAGCAGATGTTTGCGCAAGCGCAGGCCCTGATCGGGCTGGGCGCGCAAGCGGTGGTAATGAAGGGCGGTCATGCCGATGGGCCGGTCTGTCACGACATGCTGGTGAACGGCGTGGGTCTGCTGGCCGATTATACTGCGCCGCGCCGCGCCACGATCAATACCCATGGCACCGGTTGCACGCTATCCTCTGCCATCGCCGCGGGGCTGGCAAAGGGGCAGGATCTGGAAGAGGCCATGCAGCGCGCCCATGGATACCTGCAGGGCGCTATCCTAAAGGCCGACGATCTGAAGATCGGGCAGGGCCACGGGCCGGTGCATCACTTTCATCAGGTCTGGGAACAATGACGCTGCATTCTGTCATAGGGGCCGGTGTGGCCGGTCTGACGGTGGCGACTGAACTGGCCGCGCGCGGCGCGCAGGTGCAGGTCTTTGACCCTGCTGGCCCACCTGGCCCGCATGGTTGTTCCTGGTGGGCGGGCGGCATGCTGGCGCCCTGGTGCGAATATGAAAATGCCGAGGAGCCGGTGCTGCGCCACGGCCAGACTGCCATTGATTGGTGGGCGCAACATACAGAGGTGGATCGCTCCGGTACGCTGGTTGTGGCCCATCGCCGCGACCTGCCCGACCTGCGTCGTTTCTCGCGCCGCACCGAAGGCTATGCGCAGGCGGGTCGCGACGAAATCACCCAATTAGAGCCTGATTTGAGCGGTTTCGAAGCTGGGCTGCACTTTCCACAAGAGGCCCATCTCGATCCCCGTTCTGCGCTGAAAAGCCTACGCAAGGCGCTTGTGGCAAAGGGCGTCCCTTTCTACACCGAACCCGCGTCTGCAACGCTCGAAAACGCCATTGATTGCCGCGGCTATGCCGCCCGCGACCAGCTCGTCGATCTGCGCGGAGTGAAGGGCGAGATGCTGGTTATCCGCTGCCACGATGTGACGCTCCGCCGTCCGGTGCGTCTGCTGCATCCGCGCATCCCGCTTTACGTGGTGCCGCGTGGCGAGGGTATCTTTATGCTGGGCGCGACTATGATCGAAAGCGAGGATAAGGCGCGGATCACCGCCCGCTCGATGCTGGAACTGCTTAGCGCCGCCTTTGCCCTCAACCCGGCCTTTGGTGAGGCGGAAATCCTGGAAACCGGGGTCGACCTGCGCCCGGCCTTTCCCGACAACCTGCCCCGTATCCGGCGCCGGAACGGGCGCATCTATGCCAACGGCCTCTACCGGCACGGCTATCTTCTGGCCCCGGCCCTGGCGCAGGGTGTCGCCGATCTGGCGCTAGAGAACACACATTCGGAGTTCGTCGATGAAGATCATCGTTAACGGTGACCCCCGCGAGGTGGCGGCCACAACCCTGTCCGAGTTGTTGGCCGAATGCGGCTATTCCGGGCGCGTGGCAACGGCGGTGAACGAGGTCTTTGTCGCCTCATCCGCCCGGATCCGCCACGCGCTTGCCGATGGCGACCGCGTCGAAATCCTCGCACCGATGCAGGGGGGCTGAGCAATGCGCAGCTTCTACGGCAGCCAACTGGCCAACCCGCTGATGCTGGGTACGGCGCAATATCCCAGCCCTGCGATCCTTGAGGCAGCGTTTCGCGACTCGAAGGCCGCCATTGCCACCGTCTCACTACGGCGCGAGGGGGCAGGCGGTGCCGGGCAGAGCTTCTGGCAGATGATCCGAGATCTGGAAGTGCATATCCTGCCCAACACCGCTGGCTGTCACACGGTGAAAGAAGCGGTCACGACTGCCCATATGGCACGCGAGGTGTTCGACACCCCCTGGATCAAGCTAGAACTGATCGGCCATACCGACAGCCTGCAACCGGATGTTTTTCAACTGGTCGAAGCCGCCCGCATCCTGACCGAGGACGGGTTTGAGGTCTTTCCCTACACCACCGAGGATCTGATCGTGGGCGAGCGATTGCTGGGCGCGGGCTGCGAGGTACTGATGCCCTGGGGTGCACCGATCGGGTCGGGCCGGGGGTTGGCCAACGAATACGCGCTGCGCGCCATGCGGTCCGAATTTCCCGACACGCCGCTGGTGGTGGATGCCGGGATCGGCCTGCCCAGCCACGCCGCCCACGCGATGGAGCTGGGGTTTGACGCCGTCCTGCTCAACACTGCGGTCGCCCGCGCCGGTGATCCCGCAGCGATGGCCCGGGCCATGGCGCAAGCGGTCGAGGCGGGCAGGTTGGCCTGTCAGGCCGACCCGATCGAACCACGTGATATGGCGACCCCGTCAACCCCGGTGATCGGAAAGGCGTTCCTGTCATGACGCTCGACCGGTTTTATCCGATCTTTGATGATGTTTCCTGGCTGGCGCGCATGCTGCCGCTGGGCGTCAAGCTGGCGCAGCTTCGCATCAAAGACCGCCCCGAGGCGATCATCCGCACGCAGATCCGCACTGCGGTTGATCTGTGCCGAACCCATGACGCGGTGCTGGTGGTGAACGACTATTGGCAGATCGCCATTGATGAAGGGTGCGATTGGCTGCATCTGGGGCAGGAGGATCTGGACGAGGCCGACCTGTCTGCGATCCAAAAAGCGGGTCTAAGACTGGGACTTTCGACCCATGATGACGCGGAACTGGACCGCGCCCTGTCGCTTGACCCGGCTTATATCGCGCTTGGCCCGGTCTATCCGACGATTCTGAAAAAGATGAAATGGCATCAGCAGGGCCTGCCGAAAGTCAGCGAATGGAAGGCTCGCGTCGGGTCGGTGCCCTTGGTCGGCATCGGCGGCATGAGCGTGGAACGCGCGCCCGGCGTGTTGGAGGCGGGGGCGGATATCGTCTCGGTCGTGACCGACATCACGCTGAACCCTGACCCCGAGGAGCGTGTCCGGCAATGGATCGAGGTCACGCGATGAACCGCTATGCGCGTCAGATGAAGTTGCCAGAGGTCGGTGCTGACGGTCAGGCATTGCTGTCTGATGCCCGCGTTCTGGTAATCGGTGCGGGCGGTCTTGCCGCGCCGCTGCTGCCGCTTCTGGCAGGCGCGGGTGTCGGGCATTTGACCATCCTTGATCCGGACGCGGTCGAGTTGTCGAACCTGCATCGACAAACCTTGTTCAGCGAGGCGGATTGCGGTCAACCCAAGGCGCTACGTGCCGCGATGCGCTGTCAGGAAATCAACTCCGAAGTCTCGGCTGTTGGCGTTGTGCAGGCCTTGACCCCCGCAAACGCGGCGCAACTCGTCCAGCAGGCGGATATCGTGCTGGATTGCGCCGACAGCTATGCGGCGAGCTATGTATTGAGCGACACTTGTCGCGATCTGAAAACTCCGCTGATCAGCGCCTCGGCGCTGGGGTTGGGCGGTTATGTCGGCGGGTTCTGCGGCAACGGTCCCAGCCTGCGCGCGGTGTTCCCCGAGATGCCCGACAACACGCAAAACTGCGCCAGTTCGGGTGTGCTAGGGCCTGTTGTGGCAATGATCGGCGCGCTGCAAGCACAGATGGCGCTGTCGGTCTTGCTGGGGTTTGACCCATCGCCCATCGGTCAGATGGTGCAGGTCGAGGCCAAGAGTTTTCGCCTCTCGACCTTCCGGTTTGACTCCGCGCCTGAGCCCGAAAGCGGCTTTGCCTTTGTGGCCCCGGCCAGCCTCGGTGCTCAGTATAAGATCTTCGAACTGCGTGATGCCATAGAAGCAGCAATTCCGGCCCATCCGGACGCCGTGCGGATCGCGCCGGATCAACTGCACGCCGCGCTTCCCGATCCCGATACTCCGCTTGCGCTGTGCTGCGCTACCGGTCTGCGGGCCTGGCGGGCAGCAGAACAGATCACAGAAATCTGGCCCGGCGAGATCGTCCTCGTCGCGGCCTCCACCTCATGAACAGGGTATTGATAACATGAAGAAAATTCTCACCACATTGGCGCTCCTTGCCGCCACTCCGGCTTTTGCCGCAGACAAGATGACTGTCCTGCTGGACTGGTTCGTGAACCCGGATCACGGGCCCATCATCGTGGCGCAGGAAAAGGGTTACTTCACGGATCAGGATCTTGAGGTCGAGATCATCGCCCCCGCCGATCCGTCCGCCCCGCCGCGTCTGGTTGCGGCCGGTCAGGGCGATCTGGCGGTCAGCTATCAGCCGCAGTTGCATCTGCAAATCCATGAGGGTCTGCCGCTGAAACGTGTCGGTACGCTGGTTGCCACGCCGCTGAACTGCCTGCTGGTGCTTAAGGACGGGCCGATCAAGACGCCCGCCGACCTAAAGGGCAAGAAGATCGGCTTCTCGGTCGCCGGTGTGGAAGAAGCGGTGCTGAGCACGGTTCTGGGCAATTACGGCGTCAAGCTGGACGAAGTTGAACTGGTCAATGTGAACTTCTCACTGTCGCCTTCACTGATGTCCGGTCAGGTCGACGCGGTGATCGGGGCCTATCGGAACTTCGAGCTGAACCAGATGGATATCGAAGGGCGCCCCGGCACCTGCTTTTATATCGAGGAAGAGGGCGTGCCGCCTTATGATGAGCTGATCTATGTCGCCAACCCGGCGAACATGGATGCCGACAAGGTGGCGCGCTTTCTGGACGCGACCGAAAAGGCCACGCAGTTCATCGTGAACCATCCGCAAGAAAGCTGGGAGATTTTTTCGGGCACCTCGCCGGAATTGCAAGATGAGCTTAACAAGCGGGCCTGGAAAGACACTCTGACCCGCTTTGCACTGCGCCCCGCCGGGTTGGATGCGGGTCGCTACATCAGGTTCGAAGAGTTCCTCAAGGACAAGGGCCTGACCGACAGCGTCAATCCGGTCTCCGACATGGCCATTGACGTGACCGCACAATGAGCGCTGCGCCCGAGTATGGCCGCGCCTTCGGCCTGATGCGCGCGGCCACCGGCGAGACGTGGCGGGATTATACCCGCCACGCCTTTGTCGAAGGTCTGAGTGATGGCAGCCTGCCCAATGACGCCTTTCTCCACTATCTGCGGCAGGATTTCGTGTTCCTCACCCATTTCTCGCGCGCCTGGGCGCTGGCGGTGGTCAAGGCCGAAACCCATGACGAAATGCTGGTGGCGTCGTCCACCGTGAACGGGCTGATCCATGAAGAGATGATGCTGCATGTCGGCGTTTGCGCCGAGGCTGGCATTTCGCATGAAGAGCTTGCCGCGACGCCGGAACGGCCCGAAAACCTCGCCTATACGCGCTATGTGCTTGAGGCCGGGTATAGCGGCGACTTCCTGACCTTGCTGGCTGCGCTCGCACCCTGCGTTATGGGCTATGCCGAGATCGGATTGCGCCTGAAGCAAGAGGCACGCTCGGACACCTATCAGCAATGGATCGACACCTATGCGGGCGATCAATACCAAGCCTATTGCCGCGATGTCGGGGCCATGATCGACAGCGCTGTAACCCGCCGTCTGGGCGAGGGCTATGACCAACTGCCGGTCTGGCAGAGCCTGTGCAAGACCTTCCGCACCGCCACAGAGCTTGAGGTCAAGTTCTGGGAAATGGGCCTGACCCCGTGAATGCAGCACCCGAGATAGTGGTCGAAGGGGGCGCCTCCATCGATGGGGTGCCCCTTTTTGCGCCGCTGTCGCTTGTTCTGAAGGCGGGGGAATGGACCTGCCTTCTTGGCGGCTCGGGTATTGGGAAATCGACGGTTCTGCGCCTGATCGCCGGGTTACAGACCGGGGCCATGTTTGACGGTGCAATCCGCGCCTCTGACGGACAACCGGTGGCGCCGCGCGTCGCCTATATGGCTCAGGACGATCTGCTGCTGCCCTGGGCGGATGTGGCGCGCAATGTGACCCTGGGCGCGCGTTTGCGTGGCGAAAAGCCCGATGCCGACCGGTTGGCAAGGTTGTTGGGCCGCGTCGGCCTGTCCGAGCATGCGCATAAGAAACCCGCGGAGCTGTCAGGCGGGCAACGGCAGCGCGCGGCATTGGCACGGACGCTGATGGAGGACAAGCAGATCATTCTGCTGGATGAACCGTTCTCGGCACTCGATGCTCGGACCCGGGCCGATATGCAGGAACTGGCGGTCGAATTGTTGCAGGGGCGCACCGTTCTGCTGGTGACTCATGATCCGGGCGAGGCGGCACGTCTGGGCCAGACCATCGCGGTGATGTCGCACCGCAGTCTCGATCATTGCGCCGTGCCCTCGTCGTCTGCGCCGCGTCTGGTGGATGATATCGAGATGCTGGAAACCCAGGGCGCGCTGCTGCGTTTGTTGCGAGAGCGCGCGGCATGAGGATCGGCGCCCCCCTTGCAGCGACGGTTTTTGCGCTTCTGCTCTGGCAGGGCGTGGTGATGTTCACCGGCCTGCCGCGCTTTATTCTGCCGGGTCCCATGGTGGTGGCCGAGGCCTGGTGGGCAAACCGTGCGGTGATCGCTGAAAACACGCTTGTCACTGGTCTGGAGGTTCTGATCGGCCTTGTCGTCGGTTCGGCGCTAGGGGCTGCCACGGCGATTCAGCTTGCCTCGTCGCGGACCGCGCGGGTGCTGGTGCAGCCGATGCTGGTCTTCACCCAAGCGCTGCCGGTTTTTGCCTTGGCCCCGATCCTGACATTGTGGTTTGGCTACGGGTTAGGGTCGAAAGTGGCCATGGCGGTGCTGATCATCTACTTCCCGGTGACCTCGTCTTTTTTCGACGGGCTGATGCGCACGCCCGAGGGGTATCTGGATCTGGCGCGCACGATGCAGGCCAGCCGCCGTGCGATCCTGTGGCAGATTCGCGTGCCTGCGGCGCTGCCCTCGCTGGCCTCGGGGCTACGGCTGGCGGCGGTCTATGCGCCGATCGGGGCGGTGATCGGCGAATGGGTCGGATCGTCGCGTGGGTTGGGCTATCTGATGCTGCTGGCCAATGGCCGGGCCAAGACTGATCTGATGTTTGCTGCTATGCTGACGTTGGGCGTGCTCTCGGTGCTGCTGCATCTGGTGGTGCGCAAGCTGACTGCGCGTATGGCAGGCGAAGCGCGTTAACCTCGTAGAAAGTGATTCCCGCGCAGCCTCGCGGCATGTCCAGTAAAGACGCGTTTCAAGATGCCCCGATGCTGTTCGACCCGGATGAGGCCCCGGCGGTTGCGCTGCCCAAGGGCCGCATGCCGTCTTATATCAAGGATCACCGCAAACGCCTGCGCGACCGGTTCATGTCGGGTGGGGCTGCGGCGATGCCGGATTACGAGATGCTGGAGCTGGTGCTGTTCCGCGCCATCCCCCGGCAGGACGTGAAGCCGCTGGCGCGCTTGCTGTTGGGGACATTCGGGGACTTCAACCGGGTGCTCAGCGCGCCGTCGGAGCGTTTGGCCAAGGTCAATGGGGTTGGAGAGGCGGTGATCACCGAACTCAAGATCGTCGAGGCCAGCGCGCATCGGCTGGCGCGGGCACGTGTGCTGCAACGCCATGTGCTATCGGGCTGGGATGCGCTGCTGGATTATTGCCACACCACCATGGCCCATCGCGAGACCGAGCAGTTTCGCGTGCTCTATCTGGATCGCAAGAACGTACTGATCGCTGATGAGGAACAGGCACGCGGAACGGTCGATCATGTGCCGGTTTACCCGAGAGAGGTCGCAAAACGGGCGCTAGAGCTGAATGCCTCGGCGCTGATCCTGGTGCACAATCACCCCTCGGGCGACCCGACCCCCTCGCAATCGGATATCGACATGACAATGCGCATTCAGGACGTGTGCCAGGCGCTGGGACTGATTCTGCATGACCACCTGATCATCGGAAAATCGAACGAGTTGAGTCTTCGCAGCGAAGGGTATCTCTGATGCGCGATCCGAAAAACGGCATCCGGATTCCGGCGCAAATTGCGTCTCTCCTAACGGGTCCAGACCTCGACCCGGCGATTCACTTGACGGCCCCATTCGCTGTCATCGCAAGCCATCGGCATCGCCTCGCCAAATGCCTCGACGCCAATTTCCACGCGGTCGAGATTGACCGTTTTGGCGGCCGCAATCACCGCATCGCGCACCGCCTTGGCCCGGCGCAAGGCGATATTCTGATTACCCGAGGCCGGGCCGACCCCATCCGAAAACCCGACAAAGACCAGCTTGCGCGCATCATAGGTGCCGATTTCAAGCGCTTGCGCCAGTTGCTGGATGTTCGAGCGGGATTGCGCGTCGGGGCGTGAAGATCCCGCTTCGAAGCGGAACGAGGTGGTCAGGCGCGCCAGTGGTGACAAGGTTTGTGTCAACCGCTGCAACTCGGTTAACGGCACTTCGCCCCCGGCTGTTGCGATCGCATTGGCCAGCCGGGCACCCTGCGTGTTCAACTCGACCAGCTCCGGCATTTGATCGACAAACCCGGCCTCCCGGATGACCATCTGCGCCGACGAACCGCGCGCATAAACCAGAAATTCGCGAGCGATTTTCGGCAAACGGCGCGCAGGGATATAAAGGAACATGGGCGAATTGAGCGGGTAGTCCTCGGTCTTGATCGACCTGCGGGTGGCGGTGATCAAATACCCGCAAGCCCCGCTGAGCGTGAGGGGGCTGGCAGTGCCAATCTCGGCAAAACTTGCAATTCCGAGGGCGAAAGGGTCGGCCTCGACCGCGCGGGCCAGGCGGCTGCCGCGGCCGTGGCGCACTACATCCGCCGTCGCCACCGCGCTGGCCGGTTTCAGAATGCGATCTTCGACCGCCTGCGCCTGGCCAGACCCCTCGCCGGGCAGATGTACGGCAATGGGCGCATCCGGCCCACCCAACTCGGCCCAGTTGGTCACCGCGCCGGACAGAACCCGCGCCAGATCATCGATCGACAGGCTGCGCACCGGGTTGCCGGGTGCAACGATGGGCACCATGGCGTCAAGGCTCAGAACGCGGCTGCGATTGGGCTCTGTCAGATCGCCGAGCCCGGCTTCGCGGGCGCGCTCCCGCTCCTCTGGCCGAATTTCGCGCAACGCCAGGGCGATATCCGCACGGCCATTCAGCAACGCGTCGATGCCCTGATCGGTATTCGATATCTGAAACAGGAAGCGGGCTGCAGGCAGGGCCCGGTCCGACTGGCGCAGCTCATAGATGAACCCGTTGTCGGGCAGGGGTGCGCGCTGGGTGATATAGCCATTGTGGCGCGCGAACCCCTCAAGCAAGGCAGGCAGCAACACCTCGGCCATGGTGGGGGATCCGGCGAGCGTGATCTCGGCCACGAAATCGGTCAGCTTGGGGCAGGCCGGGCCATCGCAATTGACGCCCGAGGCATCGACTGTCAGCTCTCCAAATTTGGTCTCGACGCGGTAAAACTCGCCGTCAAAACCCAGAAACGCGCCGGTGATTGCCACCGCGCCATCGCGCGAGGTGAGCGTCACATCCTGTGCCAGACCGGGACGCATGGTGCCAGAAACAAAAAGCGCGGCGCAAACCGCCGCACGGAGCCAATTCATGGGAAACCTGATTTGCCTGCGGGTTATTTTTCGGCGATCTTCAGGTCTTCGACAAGATTATTCAACACCAGAAAGTCCCCCGTCGCATCGCAGCTTGGCATCGACAGGGTCAGGTCACGCATGCGCAGGCTGCGGTTCGCGCGCAGTTCCAGCGATTGCGCGGCAATGTCGCGGTCGCAATTGGCGGCGGTCACCTGGGCCTCAATCGTCAAAGAGATCGCATCCGATTGCGCCAGCTGATCGCGGGGAAAGCTGTATATCTCGGCCACGCGAGAGCTGCTGTTGTTTAGTTTTCCCAGGCGAACGACATCACCATAAGCGGTTGAATTCAAGTCGTTCTTGTCTGCCTCGTCATCGCCCTTGGCGTTGATCTGCAGGCCGGATTCGCCGCCCCATTGGATCGCCACGCGCTCGAAATCCAGCAGCTCGTCGACCTCGGCACGGGCAACCGCACCGGCCCCGTTGTCAAACTCGATGATGAAGACCGCATGTTCCGATAGGGCCGGGATGGTGACATTCAGCATACCTTGTCCATCGGTGCTGTCGGTAAAGAAGAGGCCGCTATGATGCACCGTCACCCGCTGGTTCGGAAAACAGGGGGCATCCACGGATAGCCCCACACGAGCCAGCGGCAAGACCGAGGATGCCACGGTTACGTCACATCCCAGCTTCGGCAATGTGGAGTCAACAGGCGGCTCTGGCGGGGTCAGAAACTTGGCGGAAACCGCGCCGTCGGTCACATGTTCCAGCGTTGGTTGCGGCAGCCGTGAGGGGAGTGGCAAGCCCGGCAGTGTTGAGGTCAGCTTGATATCGCGAACCTCAAGCATGCCGTATTCATCCACCTCGGCGCGTGCAAATGGGGCAAGGACGCGTTGTTGCAACCCGGACGGATGTCGGATCATCGACGCATATTGCACCGGCGTTTCGCGCTGCATGAAATACCCGATTGCCAGTGCGCAAAAGGCCGTTCCGCCGACTGTCAGTAGGTTGCGTGTCCGAATCATCACCGTTCCCCCGGCTGTGTTCGGATTAACTTTCTTTAAAAAAGGCGGCCGGTTTGTGGCCGCCGGGGGGAGTCATTTTGTCCGAATAAGGGCAAGCCTCTCAGATCAGGCGCCCGTGGCAGTGTTTGAACTTCTTGCCAGAGCCACAGGGACAGCGATCGTTGCGTGAGGGGTTGCCCCAGGTTGATGGGTCGTCTTCGACAAAACCGGGGGCCGCCTGCGCGCCGCTCTCGGTGGCCTGCTCTGCGCCTGCCAGTGCCGGTTCCTTGGCTTTCGCATTCGGTTGCGCCTCGCCTTCGCCGGACGCGGCGCGCTGCATATCCGCCTGCTGGGCGGTCATCTGGGCCAGCATCTCGCGCTGTTCCTCTTCGGTCAGCGGACGGACCCGTGACAATTGCTGGGTCACCGTTTCGCGCAGACTGTCCAGCATCCCCTCGAACAGCTGGAAGCTTTCGTTCTTGTATTCATTGAGCGGATCGCGCTGGGCGTAGCCGCGGAACCCCACGACCGAGCGCAGATGTTCCAGCGTCAGCAGATGCTCGCGCCAGTTGCTGTCGATGGTTTGCAGCAGCACCTGTTTTTCGATGTTGCGCATGTTCTCGGGCCCGAAATCGACCGCCTTTTTCGCCATGTTCTCATCGGTGGCTTTGATCAGACGTTCGCGGACCTGTTCGTCGTCAACGCCCTCTTCATCCGCCCAATCGATGATCGGCAGATCGACGCCCAGCTTTTCGATTACGGCGGCATATAGCCCCTGCATGTCCCACTGATCGGCATAGGATTTCGGCGGCATATACTGATCAATGATATCGTCGATCACCTGCTCGCGCATGTCCGACACGATCTCGGACAGGTCTTCGGCGGCCATGATCTCGCGGCGCTGGCTGAAGATCACCTTGCGCTGGTCGTTCATCACGTCATCGAATTTCAGGACGTTCTTGCGCATATCGAAGTTGCGGCCTTCGACTTTGGCCTGCGCACGCTCCAGCGATTTGTTGACCCAGGGGTGAATGATCGCCTCGCCTTCTTTCATGCCCAGCGTTCTGAGTACTTTTTCCAGCCGCTCCGAGCCGAAGATCCGCATCAGGTCGTCTTCGAGGCTGAGGTAGAACACCGTGCGGCCCGGGTCACCCTGACGGCCCGAGCGGCCCCGCAGCTGGTTGTCGATGCGGCGGCTTTCATGGCGTTCCGAGGCCATCACGAACAGCCCGCCCGCCTCAAGCACCTTCTGTTTCTCGGCGGCATGCTTGGCTTCTTCGGCGGCGCGCAGCTCGACCGGATCGGCCTCGGGGTTTTCGGCCAGGGCGGCCAGCACCTTCATCTCGACATTACCGCCAAGCTGAATATCGGTGCCGCGACCGGCCATGTTGGTGGCGATGGTGACCGCGCCCAGATGGCCTGCTTCGGCGACGATCTGCGCCTCTTTTTCATGTTGGCGGGCGTTCAGGACGTTGTGTTTGATGCCCTCTTCTGTCAGCAGCTGGCTGAGCATTTCTGACTTTTCGATCGAGGTGGTGCCGACCAGAACCGGCTGGCCCTTTTCGTTGGCTTTCCGGATTTCCTTGATCATCGCGCCGTATTTCTCGCCGGTGGTGCGGTAGACCTGATCGTCCTCATCCACCCGCATGATCGGCTTGTTGGTCGGAACCTCGACCACGCCCAGACCGTAGATTTCGGAAAACTCCTCTGCCTCGGTCAGCGCCGTACCCGTCATCCCGCTCAGCTTGTCATAGAGGCGGAAATAGTTCTGAAAAGTCACGCTGGCCAGTGTGACGTTCTCGGGCTGGATCGGGGCACCTTCCTTGGCCTCGATGGCCTGATGCAGACCTTCCGACAGGCGGCGGCCCGGCATCATGCGGCCGGTGAATTCGTCGATCAGCACAACCTGACCGTCGCGGACGATATAGTCCTTGTCCTTTTGGAACAGTTTATGCGCCCGCAGACCCTGATTGACGTGATGCACGATGGACGTGCTTTCGGGATCATAAAGCGACTGTTCGTCGCTCAGCAGATCACGCGCCTTGAGCTGGTTTTCCAGAAACTCGTTGCCCTCGTCGGTAAAGGTCACGTTCCGGGTTTTTTCGTCCAGCTCATAGTGGCTGTCGTCCAGCGTCGGAATCACCGTATCGATGGTCAGGTAGAGATCCGAGCGGTCCTGCGCTGGCCCCGAGATGATCAGCGGCGTCCGCGCCTCGTCGATCAGGATTGAGTCGACCTCATCCACGATGGCGAAATTGTGATGTTTCTGGAACAGCTGATCCAGGTCTGACTTCATGTTGTCGCGCAGGTAGTCAAAGCCCAGCTCGTTATTGGTGGCATAGGTGATGTCGCAGTTGTAAGCAGCGCGTTTCTCGTCCTCGGGCATGCCGGTCCAGATCACGCCGGTGGTCATGCCCAGCGCCCCGAACACCTTGCCCATCCAGTCGGCGTCGCGCTTGGCCAGGTACTCGTTCACGGTTACCACATGCACACCCTTGCCGGTCAGCGCGTTCAGATAGGCCGGGAAAGTGGCCACAAGCGTTTTGCCTTCGCCTGTCTTCATCTCAGAGATATTGCCCTGATGCAGGAACGCGCCACCCATCAACTGCACGTCAAAGGCGCGCAGGCCCAGCGCCCGCTTGGCCGCCTCGCGCACATTGGCAAAGGCTTCGGGCAGCAAATCGTCCAGGCTTTCCCCGTCAAGGGCGCGCTTGCGCAGGTCGTCGGTCTTTTCCTTTAGACCGTCATCGGACAGCTTTTCGAACTCTTCTTCCAGCGCGTTGATCTTTGCGATCAGCGGGCGGGTCGCCTTGATCTTGCGGTCATTCGGCGTTCCGAACACCTTTTTGGCGAGCGTTCCCAGTCCCAGCATGTTCACTCCAGCGGATCTATTCTTATCGAGGTTGCGACAGGCTTGCCCGCCCTGCGCGCAACCCATAGATACGGGGGGTGAAGGCGGCCCTGTCCAAGGCTTCAACGCGATGTAAGCGGCAGGTCTAAGAGTGTCAACGCCGCGCCCTGTCGCGGCCTGAATATAGGATGAATACATGCCCAAAGGCTTCACTTTTCTGCCATCTCTGGCGCTCGCTGCCGTGATGGCGCTGCCTGTGGCCGCACAAACCCAGCCAGATGCCGACACTGTTGTTGCATCGGTCAACGGTGAAGACATCACGCTTGGGCATTTGATCCTGGCACGGGCGGCGCTGCCGCCAGAATATCAACAGGTCGAGGATCAGGTGCTCTATGACGCCATTCTGGATCAGTTGATCCAGCAGAACCTGCTGCGCGCCGCACTGGGCGACGAGATGCCGCGTCAGGTTGCGCTGTCGCTGGAAAACGAGGAGCGCTCGCTGATGGCGGTGACCATGATCGACCGGCTGACCGCAGAGGCCGTGACCGACGAGGCGCTGCAGGCTGCTTATGACGCGCAGTTTGCAGATTGGGAGGGCGGCGACGAATTTGACGCCGCGCATATTCTGGTCGAGACCGAGGATGAGGCCAAGGCGATTAAGACCGATCTCGATAACGGGGCCAATTTCGCGGAAACCGCAAAAGAGAAATCTACCGGCCCCTCGGGTCCGAATGGCGGCGCGCTGGGCTGGTTTGGGGCAGGTCAGATGGTGCCCGAGTTCGAACAGGCGGTGATGGCGCTGGAACCGGGTCAGGTCTCGAACCCGGTGCAGACGCAGTTCGGCTGGCATCTGATTATCCTGAACGACAAGCGCAAATCCCAGGCCCCGGCGCTGGATGCCGTGCGCGGGGAACTGGCACAGCAGATCCAGCGTGATGTGATCGAGGCGAAAGTGGCGGAACTGACCAGCGCCGCGACGGTGGAACGCCCCGAGATCGAAGGCCTGCAGCCCGAGATCATCAAGCAGCTCGACCTCGTGCAGGAGTAAGCGCCTTGGCGACGATCACCCAGGTCTCACCGCTGGCACCAGCGGGCTTTCCCGATCTGCCGCAAATCGGTGGCGTGCGCTTTGCCACCGCCGCAGCGGGTGTGAAATATACCGGGCGCACCGATGTGATGCTGGCGGTTCTCGATGCGGGCACGTCGGTGGCGGGTGTGTTCACCCGCTCTTCGACCCGCGCTGCACCGGTGCTGGATTGCCAGCAAAAGCTGGGCGGTGACAGCACCGGCCCCGCCGCGATCCTGGTGAATTCGGGCAATGCCAACGCCTTTACGGGCCATTACGGGCAGGCCTCGGTTGCCGAGGTGACCCAGGCGGTCGCAAAGACCACCGGGGTTCCGGTAACCCGCGTCTTCACCGCCTCAACCGGGGTGATTGGCGAGCCGCTGCCCCATGACCGGATCGTATCACGTATCGAAGACATGAACGCGGGCCTGTCCGGTGGTGCCATCGAGGGTGCCGCGCAGGCGATCATGACCACCGACACCTTCGCGAAGGGCGCAAGCGCCCAGGTCGAGATCGAGGGCAAGACCGTGTCCATCGCGGGGATCGTCAAAGGATCAGGCATGATCGCGCCCGATATGGCGACGATGCTGGTCTATATCTTCACTGATGCGGGGTATGATCAGGCGGCACTGCAAGGTGTGGTCTCGGCCATGGCCGACCGGACCTTCAATTGCATTACCGTGGACAGCGATACTTCAACCTCGGACAGCTTGCTGGTCTGTGCCACCGGCGCGGCGGAAGTGGATGCGACCGGGGACGCCGGGTTTGACGCGGCATTGGAACAGGTGATGCGCGATTTGGCGCATCTGGTGGTGCGCGACGGCGAAGGCGCGACCAAGTTCATCGAAATCCGGGTCACCGGTGCAGTGTCGGATTCCGACGCCAAGACCCACGGGTTGTCGGTGGCGAACTCCCCGCTGGTCAAGACCGCCATCGCGGGTGAAGACGCCAATTGGGGTCGCGTCGTGATGGCGATCGGAAAATCCGGCGCCACGGCGGACCGGGACCGGCTGAGCATTTCCTTCGGCGATATTCTGGTGGCGGAAAAAGGCTGGGTAAGCTCGGATTACCGCGAAGAAGACGCAGCCGCCTACATGAAAGCGCAGGAGTTGGTGATCTCCATCGATCTGGGGCTGGGCGCGGGCAAAGCCACCGTCTGGACTTGCGATCTGACTCATGGATATATCGAGATCAACGCGGATTACCGGTCGTGAAGATCATTCTCGTCTCGGCGGTGGCGCTGATTGATCCGGATGGCCGGGTGCTGCTGGCGCAGCGCCCCGAGGGCAAATCCATGGCCGGTCTTTGGGAGTTTCCGGGCGGCAAAGTCGAATCGGGTGAAACGCCAGAGATGGCGCTGATCCGCGAGCTCGAAGAAGAGCTGGGCATCAACACCTGGGAATCCTGCCTTGCCCCGCTGACATTTGCGAGCCACAGCTACGATGATTTCCACCTGCTTATGCCGCTTTTTGCCTGCCGGAAATGGGAGGGCATACCGCAATCCAATGAAGGCCAGAGGTTGAAGTGGGTACGGGCAAAAGATCTGCGCGACTACCCGATGCCGCCCGCCGATATTCCGCTTATTCCGATCCTGCGAGACTGGCTGTGATCTGAATTAGCTGGCTTTCTTTCCGCTGTTGAGCCGCGCCATTCACGGCGTTTTGTATGTAATATCCAAATTCCACGCTACATCTAGAGTTGCAGCGTCAGATCCTTCGATCACCTGACGCTAAACAGTGTCTATTTTTGTTTTTTCGTGTATAATGATGAAATCCAAATACCTATTTGGGAGGATGTCACGTGCTACGGACAATTACGATTGGCACGTGTGTGTTCGTTCAGGGCACATATGTGCGTGCGCTCTCTGATGGTCGCATCGAAGTAAAAGTCGGCAAAAAGCTCTATTCGGGGCGTCCGGTCAAGGCTGCGGCCTGACGAAACGGCAAACTGCCACTCACACGATAAGGGGTTGGCCCATCGGCCAACCCCTTGCTTTTTGTCTTGTAAGAACTGATCAGTCCAGCGTGCGGGTGACTTCCTCGCGCTCGAAAATCTCGATCACGTCGCCAGCGCGGATATCGTCGTAATTCTCGAAGGCCATACCGCATTCCTGACCCGACTGAACCTCGGCCACTTCGTCCTTGAAGCGTTTGAGGGTCTTCAGCGTGCCTTCGTGGATCACCACATTGTCGCGCAGCAGGCGCACACCTGCCGAACGACGCGCAACACCTTCGGTCACGAGACAGCCCGCAACCTTGCCGACGTTGGAGACCTTGAACACGTCCTTGATCTCGGCATAACCGATGAAGTTTTCCTTGATCTCGGCGCTCAGCAGGCCCGAAGCGGCGGCTTTCACGTCATCCACAAGGTCGTAGATCACCGAATAATACCGGATCTCGACACCTTTCTGGTTCGCCGTGTTCCGGGCCGAGGTATTGGCTCGCACGTTGAAGCCCATGACCGGCGCGCCGGACGCTTCGGCCAGACCGATATCGGTTTCTGTAATGGCCCCGACGCCGGAATGCAGCACGCGCACGCGCACCTCGTCATTGCCGATCTTTTCCATCGCCTGAACGATGGCTTCGGCAGAACCCTGCACGTCCGCTTTGACCAGAATCGGCAGTTCCGAGACGTTTTCGTCGTCCTTGGCTTTCTGCATCAGCTGCTCAAGCGTGGTTGCGGCACCGGCAGCGGCGCGTTTGTCCTTGGCGGCCTGTTCGCGGTAATCCGCGATCTCGCGCGCCTGCGCTTCGGTATCGGTCACGTTCAGAACGTCCCCGGCCTCGGGCGTGCCGTTAAGGCCCAGAACCTCGACCGGAACCGACGGCCCGGCCTCTTTCACCCGGTCGCCCTTATCGTTGATCAGCGCACGGACCTTGCCGTATTGCTCACCCACAACAAAGATATCGCCCTGACGCAGCGTGCCTTTCTGAACCAGAACGGTTGCGACGGGCCCCCGGCCCACATCCAGCTGCGCCTCGATCACGGCGCCCTGGGCGGCGCGATCGGGGTTGGCTTTCAGCTCCAGAATTTCAGCTTGCAGCGCGATCGCCTCAAGCAGCTCGTCCAGGCCCTGACCGGAGATGGCGGAAACCTCGACATCCTGAACCTCACCGGACATCTTCTCGACGATCACCTCATGTTGCAGCAGGTCGGTGCGCACCTTGTCCGGGTTGGCCTCGGGTTTGTCGATCTTGTTGATCGCCACGATCATAGGCACCTGCGCCGCCTTGGCGTGGTTGATGGCTTCGATGGTCTGCGGCATGACCGCGTCATCCGCAGCCACCACAAGCACGACGATATCCGTCACCTGCGCCCCGCGCGAGCGCATCGAGGTAAAGGCGGCGTGGCCTGGTGTGTCGAGGAATGTCAGCGTGGTGCCGCCATCGGTTTTCACCTGATAGGCGCCGATATGCTGGGTGATGCCACCCGCCTCGCCGGCGACAACCTTGGCATCGCGAATCGCATCCAGCAGCGAGGTCTTGCCGTGGTCGACATGGCCCATGATGGTGATGACCGGCGGGCGCGGCTGCAGATCGTCTTCATTGTCTTCGACATCGGCGATGACGTCTTCGACATCGGCGTCCGAAACACGCACCACCTTGTGGCCGAATTCCTCGATGATCAGTTCGGCAGTGTCCGCGTCAATCGATTGGTTCTGCGTGACCATCATGCCCATGTTCATCAGCGACTTGACCACGTCACCGACACGTTCGGCCATCCGGTTGGCCAGTTCGGACACCACGATGGTTTCCGGCACCTGAACGTCGCGGATCACCTTTTCACGCTCGACCGAACCACCCATGGCCTTCTGCCGTGCGCGTTCCTGTTTCCGCTTCATCGCGGCCAGCGATTTCTGGCGGCCACCTTCGCCGCCCGACAGCGCCTGGTTCAGCGTCAGCTTGCCCGAGCGGCGGTTGTCGTCGCGGCCCTTGCCACGCGACGGGCGTTGCTCGCGGTCGCGACGCGGCGTTTCGGCAGGGGCGGGGCGACTAGCCGGTGCGCTGCGCTGTTCCGGTTTGGGCGCTTCTTTGGCAGAGGCGGCCTCGGCAGCGGCGCGGCGCGCGGATTCTTCGGCTTCCTTGCGCTGGCGTTCTTCGTCGGCAGCTTTCTGCTTGGCACGCTCTTCGGCCTCGCGCTGCTCGCGTTCCTTCGCCTCGGCCTCGGCCCGGCGACGCTCGCGCTCTTCGGCGCGCGCCTTTTCCTCAGCCGCGCGGCGCGCGGTTTCCTCGGCCTCACGCGCCTTGGCGGCCTGAACCGCTTTCAGGCGGCGGGCCATCTCGGCGTCAGAGATCCCGGCCGGGCGACGCGAGGGATCACCTGAGGGCGCGCCAGACCCGGCCCCGGGCTTTGACGCACCGGGCTTGGGGACCACAACGCGCTTGCGCTTGGTTTCCACCACGACATTCTTGGTCCGTCCGTGGCTGAAACTCTGTTTCACATTCCCCGAGCGGGGCGCTCCACGAAGACCCAATGTCTTTTTGCCGTCACTATCGCTCATCAAGCTTACTTACCCTTCCGTGCGGCCGCTGCCGCCGTCATCCGTTTCGCGCATGCCGCGCAGGCGCTGCGCTTCCTCTACAACACGTTTGGCGAGTCCACCAGAGGCCAGCGCCGCATGTATCACTGTTTGGCGTCCAAACGCCATGCCCAATTCGTCCGCAGTGAGCCAGCCGATGTATTTACCAAAATGCGGCGTGCTCAATTTCGTCTTTCCGCGCGCCGATCCATCGCTGGCCTGAAGCAGAACCTGGGCCTCTTCCTTGTCGAGCCAGGTCTTGACTTTTTCATAGCCCGCCACCGCATCACCCGACTTGCGGGCCAGGCTCAGCAGGTCAACGACGCGGCGCGACAATTGCCGCTCCAGCTCATCGATGAGCCCGTCGGGAACCTTGGCCTGCATCTTCAGGCCCCGGCTGAACAGTTTCTTGTCCACGGCGCGCCCCAGCGCCGCACGGTCGGCTGCGACATAAACGCCGCGACCCGGCAGCTTGCCCATCACATCGGGCACAATCGTGCCGTCCGGTCCCGCCACAAAGCGGATGAGTCCATATTTAGGACGCACCTCGCCCGTGGCGACGCATTTGCGTTCGGGACCGTCCGACCGGTCTTTCGAGGCGCCACCGCGACTCATCTCGACCCAACCGGGCCTGAGATCAGGCCCCGGCCTCCGCGCTGGTTTCTTCGCCGTCTTCTGACTCGATCTCTTCTTGGTCCGCCTCAAGCTCGGCCGGATCAACCCAGCCCAGCAGAACGCGTGCGGTCATCACCATTGCCTGTGCCTCTTCCAGGCTCATGCCGAACGGTTCCAGAATGCCGTCATCCTTGACGCGCTCGCCATCGACCGTGGTCCAGCCGCCCGCCAGCTCCCAGTCGGCGCAGGTGGCAAAATCTTCCAGCGTCTTGACGCCGTCTTTGGCCAATGCCTCGATCATCTGGGGTGACAGACCCTCGAATTCAACCAGGCTGTCCTCAACGCCCAGCGCGCGGGCATTGTCCAGCGCCTGCTTGGCTTGCGCTTCCAGATAGTCGCGGGCGCGCGCCTGAAGCTCCTGCGCGGTGCCTTCGTCGACGCCATCTATGACCAGCAACTCGTCGAGTTCGACATAAGCGACCTCTTCGAGGTTGCCAAACCCTTCGGAGACCAGCAGCTGGGCAAAGAATTCGTCCAGATCCAGCGTTTCCATGAACAGGCTGGTCCGGGCCTCGAATTCCTTCTGACGACGGGCCGATTCCTCGGCTTCGGTCATGATGTCGATGTCCAGATTGGTCAATTGGCTGGCCAGACGCACGTTCTGACCGCGGCGACCAATCGCGAGCGACAGCTGTTCCTCAGGCACGACAACCTCGATCTTGCCAGCCTCTTCGTCCAGAACCACCTTGGAGACTTCGGCGGGCTGCAGCGCGTTCACCAGGAAGGTCGGCTGATCCTCGTTCCACGGAATGATGTCGATCTTTTCGCCCTGCAACTCGTTCACAACGGCCTGAACGCGGCTGCCGCGCATCCCGACACAGGCCCCGACCGGATCGATCGAGCCGTCATAAGAGATCACGGCGATCTTGGCGCGCGACCCCGGATCGCGGGCGACTGCCTTGATGTCGATGATGCCGTCGTAGATTTCCGGCACTTCCATCTTGAACAGTTCGGCCATGAATTCCGGCGCGGTGCGCGACAGGAAAATCTGATGCCCGCGCGGCTCGCGGCGGACCTCTTTGATATAGGCGCGCAGACGGTCGTTCGGGCGATAGCTTTCGCGGCCGATCTTGTCGTTGCGGCGCAGCACGGCTTCGCCGCCGCCCACATCGACGATCACATTGCCAAACTCCTCGCGCTTGACCTGACCGTTGATGATGGTGCCGGCGCGGTCCTTGAATTCCTCATACTGACGGTCGCGTTCGGCTTCGCGCACCTTCTGTAGGATCACCTGTTTGGCCGATTGCGCGGCGATCCGGCCCATCTCGACCGGCGGAACCTCTTCGACGAACTGGTCACCCACGGCGGGGTTCTCCAGATATTGCTTGGCCTGTTCGACGGTGAATTCGGCCTGATAGTTCTCAAGCTCTTCATCCTCGACCACGGTGCGGACGCGGGTAAAGGTGGCCTTGCCGGTCTTGCGGTCGATGCTGACGCGGATATCCATCTCGGCGCCGTAGCGGCTCTTGGCGGCACGGGCGAGGCTTTCTTCCATCGCCTCGACCACCAGACCGGGATCGATCATCTTTTCCCGGGCCACGGCCTCGGCGGTTTGCAGCAGTTCAAGCTGGTTGGCTGAGGTGATTGCCATCAGTTCGTCTCCTCTTCGGACCCTTCCTCGGGCACGATTTCGTCGCCCCGCAGGGGCGCATCTTCTACGATTTCGTCGAATTGGTCTTCGTTCAGGTTTTCGGGCAACGCGCCCGCCGCCTTGCGCTGGCGCAGCATTTCTTTGATCAGATCATCGGTCAGCACCAGCTTTGCATCGCTCAGCCAGTCGAATTGCAGCCCGATGGTGATGGTCTCACCATGCTCGGGGATGTTGATCAGAACCTCATCGCCCTCGACCCCGGCCAATTCCCCCTTGAAGCGGCGGCGGCCATCGATCAGTTCGGCGGTTTCGATCTTGGCCTCATAGCCTTCGAACATGTCGAAATCCTTGAGCCGGGTCAGCGGCCGGTCGATGCCGGGGCTGGACACTTCCAGCGTATAGGCGTCAAGAATCGGGTCCTCGACATCCAGCGTCGCGCTGACCGCGTTCGAGATTTCGGCGCAATCGTCCACCTCAATGCCGCCATCGGGTTTATCTGCCATGATCTGCAGCGTCGACTGCTTGCCGCTCATCAGACGGATGCGCACCAGCTCAAACCCGAGATCTTCGATCACGGGGGTGACGATTTCGGCCAGCCGCCGGTCAATCGCTGCCTTTGCTATCAGGTCGTTGCTCATCTTGGTCCAAACACAAAAAAACGGGCCCGCGGCCCGTCGATATTTCCCGGTGGAGCTTCAGGCCAGAGCCCGACGCGCCGCTGTTGAGAGGCATATACGTGGTGGCGGGTGAGTCTGCAAGAGGCGAAAACGCACGCATCGCTCACCACAGCGTGCGTGTCTCAGCGCACGACAAATTCCGCGTGCAGAGCCCCGGCCGCCTTGATCGTCTTGAGAATGTCGATCATGTCCCTGGGCGAGACCCCAAGTGCGTTCAGACCGGCAACAACCTGCGACAGCGAGGTTCCTTCCGGCACCTCGGCCAGCTTGATGCCGTCACCCTCTTCAAGTTCTGCGGTGGTGCGGGGAACAACCACGGTGCGCCCATTGGCAAAGGGGTTTGGCTGTACGACCAGCGGCGCCTCTTCGATCCGCAGAGTCAGATTGCCCTGCGAAACGGCAACGCGCGAGATGCGCACATCATCGCCCAGCACGATAGTGCCCGATCTTTGATCGACCACCACGCGCGCCCGGCGCTCCGGCGTGACGAGGATGTTTTCAACCCGTCCGATGGCGTGGGCCACCGAGGCCGAGCGTGTTGCTGCGATATCAAGCTCGACTGTTCCGGAATCGCGCATCACCGCCACCGCGCGCCTGAATTCGCGGTTCACTGCTGTTTCGATGCGCCCCGCCGTGGTAAAATCGGGTTCCCGCAGGGCAAGGCGCAGCCGGGTCAGCGATGACAGGTCGAAATCGATCTCTTTCTCGACCCGCGCGCCAGATGGGATGACACCCGAGGTGGGCACACCGCGCACGACCGAGGCCGCCTCTCCTTCGACACTGGCGCCACCGGCCAGCACGGTGCCCTGCGCGACGGCATAAATCTGCCCGTCGGCAGCGTTCAGAGGTGTCATGATCAGCGTCCCCCCCAGCAGGCTTTTGGAATCCCCGATTGCGGAGACGGTAACGTCGATCTGCGAGCCCACCCTTGAGAAGGGCGGCAGGCTGGCCGTTACGAACACGGCGGCGACATTCTTGGGGCGAAATTGCTCTCCGGTGACGTTGACGCCCAGGCGTTCCAGCACATTCGATAGCATGTCTTCGGTGAAGGGCGAATTGCGCAGCCCGTCGCCGGTGCCGTTCAGACCTACAACAAGACCATAGCCGATCAGGTCGTTGCCCCGGACGCCGTCGAAATCGACAAGATCCTTGAGCCGGATTTCTTCGGCGCTGGCGGGCAGGGCCAGCAGGAAGGTCAGGGCAAGAAGTCTGAAAAGGGTCATCTGAGGTAATTCACCAGGGACAATTGCGAGGATCGGACCGTTACAGCGTAGAGGCTTTCCAACTGGAACTGGGCCGCTTCCAGATGCGTTGCCGTGTCATAGGGGTCTGCTGCCAAAAGCCTGTTGCGGGCAAATTCAGTGGCTGTCGCGGTGGCGGCGTTCTGGGTCCGCGCCGCCTCGATCCGGGATTCCGTATACCCCAGATCGGCCTGAAGCAGGGTCAGGTCATCCTGGCTGCGCAGCAGGCTTGTGCCGGTTCTGTTCAGCAGATCTGATTGAACCGTTTCCGAGAGTCCCAATGCCGGGTCGATTGCAAGTGCTGCCAAAGCGGTATCGCGCAGAAGGGCGCGGAAGGTGGGATGATCGGCGCGCAGCGGCAGGCTGGCGTCCTGGGTATCCGACAGTTTGATCGGGTCTAGGCTCTGAGGGGAGCCCTGATAGATGACCGCCTCAAAACCGGCGGGGTCGTTGAACCAGTCGGTGGCGGCCTGGATGATGTCGACCGGCGTAGGCTGACCACTCACCGCCGTGCGCAAGGCCGTCAAAAGGGCCGTGTCATCGGCCAGAGGTGTCGTATCCACCGCCTGCCCGGCAAACAGGCTGCGCCCACCCGATCGTGTGTTCAATGTCGCAACCAGGATTTTGAGGTCATCGGCGGCCTGATTGCTCATATGCTGGCGGGTGGCCTCCTGGCCGGGTGTGGTGAATGTGACCAGTTTTGCCGACAGATCCCTGACCCGGTCATGCAGGTTGGAAAGGCTCGTCTGCATGCCGCTGGCCCAGGCCCCCGCTTCGGCGGTGACGGTGTTGAAGGCCTTTATATGGCGCAGCCTGCGATCCATATCCGCCAGTTGCGAATAATCACCGGCAAGGCGCGTGTTTACATCCTTGGTCCGACCGGAGCTGAGCTCATCGGTCAGCGTCGCGATCCGGGTTTTGATGTCAGCGCTGCGGGTGCGCAATGCCAGCGAGCTGGCCAGATCGCCGATTGATGTCAGGGGCATGGGTCAGATCCTCAGCAATGTATCCATCAGGGTTCCGACAACTTCCAGAACCCGCGCATTGGCGGCGTAAGCCTGTTCGATCTGCATCAGGGATTGCAGCTCCGCGTCGGTATCCACGCCGATTTCCTGCTCGATCCGCTGAAACTCGGTGAAAGTGGCCGCAGCAAAGCTCGCGCGCTGTTCGGTCTCGGCCGAGGCCTGCGAGGTGATCGACAGCATCGCGGTCGCGGCCCCTCCGGCGGTCATCACGCCGGTTCCGAGATTTCCGCTTGCCAGCGCCCGGGGGTCGGTCAACGCGGCACTCATCGCTTTCAGCAAGGCAGCATCGCCCTGCGCGCCGGGACCTGCAGCATTCAAACCGTCGCGCAGCCGCCAACTGTTGCCACCCTGCGACGGATCGACAGCGGCGTTAAGTTCCAGCCGGTTCGACAGGCCAACCTCATCGGCGGGCAGAAAGGCGGCACCAGCGTCGGTGAACAGGCCGGGATCGGCGGCGGCCAGCGTCGGGTCAACAGCGGGGTCGGCAAAGCGATCGATCAGGTCGCGCGCGAGGGCATCGAGATTTTGCTGAGCCTCAACGGCAAGCTCGTCGCGAATTTGGAAATTGGCGGCAAGGGTGCCGCCACGGATGGGTGACGCCCCGCCCTCGGTCCGGATGGCCATGCCGTTGATCTCGAGCCCCGAAAGCAATCCGTTTGCCTGGGTCATATGCGGTTCGGCAGAGGCGGCGGTGGTAAAGCTGAGCGTGGCGGCGGAGCCGTCCAGCAATATCGCGCCCCCTTCGCTGTAAAGCGCAATACCGCTATGGTCACGGGCGGCGATCTTGACCGGGATGATAGTATTGACCTGATCCACAAGTTGCTGGCGTTGGTCAAGCAGAGAGGCAGTATCCGCGCCCGAAAGCTGCACCCGCCGGATACGGGCGTTCAGCGCCTCGATATCTTGTAGCGTGCCGTTTAGGTTGTCGATCTGCTGGCCGATGGTGCGGTCGGCGCGGGTGCGCAGATCGCGCAGGCCGGTGCCCGCCGAACGGATCGATTGCGCCAGATCGCTGGCAGCATTGACCGTGGCATCGAGGCGGCTGGGCGCGCTGGGGTTGCTTGCCGCGGTGATCAGAGACGCCTCAAGCTCGGCCACGCGGTTGGTCAGCGAACCGGGATTGTCGGAGGGGCCGATCAGAGCCCCAAAATCGGCATGAAACCGAGCCAGGTTATCCGCATTCAGGGACATGGCCTCGGCGCTGCGCCGGTTGTCCGTCAGGACGGGATCGGTGCGGCGTACAACCCCCAGGACGCGCACGCCCTGACCGGCGGTTGCGTTCGACGTCAGCTCCAGGCTGCGTTTCGCATAGCCCGGTGTCAGTGCATTGGCGATATTGTCCGAGATCACGCCCGAAGCGCGACCGCTGGCCGTGAGACCGCTGAGTGCGTTGCTGAACGCTGCCGAGATTGTCATATCCGCCCTCCTTCCATGGCCCTAGTGGGCACCATGTCAGCGTTTGATATTGGTGGTTTCCTGCAACATCTCGTCGACGGTCTGGATCACCTTGGCGCTGGTGGAATAGGCGCGCTGCGTCTGAATCATGGCGGTCAGTTCGGTTGCGATGTCGGTCTTGGATTCCTCGCGCGCAAAGGACACCATGTCGCCGGTTGGCCCGTCACCCGCATCCCACAGGAAATAGGTGCCGCTTTCGCGCGATGGCGCATAGGTTTGCTGGTCGAGCGAGAACATGCCGTTGGGATTGGGTAGATCCACCAGCGGAACCTGGTAAACCCGCTGCGAGACCCCGGAATCGAAGAACGCGTAGACATAGCCGTTTTCGTCGATCTCGACCCTGGTCATGGTGCCGACCGCCGATCCGTCCTTGGTGGTCGATACCGGTGCAAACGTGTCAGAAAGCTGCGAGATACCGTCCGTGTCGCCCAGCAGGCCGATATTGATCTCCATCGGGCCGCCTGCGACATTGACCACAAGACTGCCTGTTGCCGGGTCATAGGCACCGCCGGATACGGCTGTGACGCTTGCCAGCGTGCCGCCGGTTGTTCGACCGTCGTTGAAGGTCAGAGTGTATTCCCCGATAACCGCCCCGCCGGATCCTGTGTCGCGCAATGTCATGGTCCATTCGTTGCTGGCACCGGTCGCGGGCACGGTTGGAACCAATTCGATCTGTACGTTTTCCGATTTACCCAGATTGTCGAAATATTCGACCGAGAGAGGCTGGGAATCACCGGTCGCGCCAGCCTCGGTCGCGGTGGCGGGCAGGTTCATGCGCAGGCTCATCCGGGTTGTCGGAGACCCGGAGACCTGGTTCACACCCATCTGAATCGGCTGCAGCCCTTCGGAGGTATCGCGCGGATAAGACGGCATCGTGCCATCTGCTGCGGCAGGCCAGCCCAGCAGAACCAGACCCGATTCGGTCACCAGATACCCTTGTTCATCGGTTCGGAACGACCCGGTCGTGGTCAGCAGCATCTGCGATGAGTTGGCATCTGAAATCTCTGAGGTGCGCCGCACCGGCAGCATCCCGCGCCCCCGGATGGCGAGGTCGGTGGCGTTGCTGGTCGACACGATCGAGCCACCCTGATCGATCAGGCGCCGGTTGGTCGTGCGCACGCCGCCTGCGGAATAATTGCCGCCCGAGGACGAGGTGACCATCGAATGAAAATCCGTTTCAACCCGCTTGTACCCGAAGGTCGAGGCGTTTGCGATATTGTCCGAAATGGTTGCCAGTCGGTTGGCATTGGCTGACAACGCAGCCACGCCTGCGTTCAGCGAAGAGGAAATGGACATCTGAGCCCCTTTTGTTGTTTTGGTCATTCGGCCTGATGCAACAGCTACGCGCTGAGGTTTAACAGCGCGCTAACAAGTAAAATGCGAGCTATTCCCGCGACGGGTCGCGCAGCAGCGTGATCTCAATACGGTTGTTGCGGGCGGCCATCGGGTTCTTGTCCTGAAGCTTGCGATCGGCATGCCCGGTCACGCGTTGAATGCGCGCCGGGTCCAGCCCGGACTGTTCCAGAAGTGTCTTCGCGGCCGTGGCCCGCCACATTGACAGGTCCCAGACCGGGCTGTGCGCCAAGACAACCGGTCGCGCCTGTACATGAGCAGCGACCGCAACATTGTTGGTGACATTTGCCGTGGCTTTCGCGACGAGCGCTGTCAATTCCCGCAGCGTCGCCGTCGGTCTGTCGGAATGTTGATCAAACAGCGGCACCTGATCGGTTGCCGAAAGCTCGATGATCAAACCTTCGTCGGTGACCCGCGTGACGATATGTTTCAGCAAACGGTCAGAGACCTGGCTTTCGCCGCTGCGCCCCTGCAGCATGTTCTGTACATCGCTGAACGCCTCTTCCGAGGCGGCCTCGTCACCGTTTCGGTCAACGCCGGTTGCGCCCCGTGCCCGGCGCGATTCCGTCAGGTGCTGCTTTATCGCACCGCGCCCATCCAGAACCACGGCATCATCCGAGAATACGTTCTCGCCCCCGAATGCCCCATCGCCACCGCCCGAGACGGGGCTGAGCGGGATTGATGGCGAAAAGTAATCCGCCAGGCCCTTGCGTTGTTTTTCGGTCGTTGCGTTCAGCAGCCACATCAACATGAAGAATGCCATCATGGCCGTCACGAAATCGGCATATGCCACTTTCCATGCGCCACCATGGTGGCCACCGCCACCAACGACCTTCTTCCGTTTGACGATGACTGGTGCCGCATTTGATTGCGCACCCATCTCCACCACCTCTTTTCACCCGTCTCTGTGGTAGCTGCTCAGGTGTTAAGAGGGGGCTAACAGATAAAATTGTCGGGGCATTCCCGATCCCGCCGAGGTCAGACGCTATAGGCCAGAACCTGACTGATCTGCGTGAGCCCGCGCCCGGATTGTTCCGCCCAGGTGTTGAACGCGGCCTGGGTCGCAGCCATGTCGCGCTTACTGGTCGGTGGCTTGTCGACCACACCCTCGGCAACGAGGCGCGCGCTGACATCCGGGGACAGGATGAACCCATCCTTGCCCATATTGCGCAGCATCCGCTGGCCGGTTGTGCCGCCCAGCCGCGCACCGGATTTCGAAAGAAGCTGCAAAAGCCCGATATGATCAGCGCCGGGCCACTCGGCAAAAAAGGCCGCTGCAGAGCCGTGCTTTGCAGCCAGATCAAGAACGAAGCGGGCATTGGCGATCACTGCTGCGATCTTTGCCCCGTTGCGCACGATGTCCCGATCGCTCAGCAGGCGGTCGATATCATCGTCATGATAGAAGCCGACCCGGGCGGGATCGAACCCATCAAACCCAGCTTCGAAGCCTGGCCATTTCGCGTTAATGACCTTCCAGTTGAAACCGGCCTGGAACAGACAGCGCGCCATTTCCGACAGCCACCGGTCATCGGGGATTGCCCTGAGTTCCGCCTTGGATCGCGGAGTGCTCAGTAATGCCTCCAGCGCATCAGGGCCGCCTTTCCGATGGGCGGCGATATCGTAGATCTCATCGAAGTGCCGCATCTCGCTGCCTTTCTCGGATTGCACGTCATCTTTCCGGCAGGATGGGTTTATGTAAACCCTCACTAGGTGATTGCGGCCAAGTTCGATCGGAGTGGAAAAACTTGTGGTACCGTGGAAGCAGTTCAGAAATTTGGTGAGACATCGACCCGCGCCCATGTCATCCTGACTGGGCGAGGGTCGTGGATAGCCTGACCTTTTTGCAGCTCAGCAAACAGGCTCTAACAAGACCGATTCGCCGCTTGATGCGGATTGCTGCGCTGCCAGCCCCATGCGGACTGCCCACCAGCCATCCATTAGCGAGACATCCGGTGCATCGCGTTCCCCGCGCAGAAGCTGCAGGAAGGCCTGATGCTGGAAAAATGTCGATCCGTTGTGATCACCGGCGTCCAACAGCGTCTCATCCACCGGGACATCTGTCGTCACCGGCCCTTTGGGCTTACGCGGGCTGACGATCAGTTTCGGCGTGGGCGGATCGCCCAGATGCGTGGGCCAGAAGCGGCCCGGCCCGGGCACCAGCGCCTCGATCTTGCCGGTGGGGCCGATGGCGGAAATCTCTTCCTGATAGGTCGCACCCTCGGCGAACATGCACAATTCCAGCATCGCGCGCGCGCCATTGTTGAAATCGATGATGACATACCCATTATCGAGGATATCGGGCGCTTCACCGTCATAGCGCTCGTCCAGATGATTGACCGATTGCGCCCCCGAGGCCATGACTCGCACCGGTTCGGCACCCAGCGCCAGCCGCATCAGGTCGAAGAAATGGCAGCATTTTTCGACAAATGTGCCGCCGCTATTGCGGTTGAACCGGTTCCAGTTGCCGACTTTCTGTAGAAACGGAAACCGGTGTTCGCGCAGGGTCAGCATTTTGATGCCGCCGGTCGCCGCATCGGCCTGCTCCAGAAACGCCGCGATAGGGGGCATGTAGCGATACTCCATCGCGACCCAGATCGGGGCCGGATAGCTGTCGCGCAGCATCATCATCGCTTCGGCATCGGCCGGATCGGTGAAGAGCGGCTTTTCGATCAGCAAGGGCAGGGGCCGCGTTTCGGCAATCTGCAGGACTTGTTCGACGTGGCAGTGATTGGGGCTAACGATCAGCAGGCAATCCAGATCAGGCAAAGCAAGCAGCGCGTCGAGCGAGGGCACAAGCAGCGCCTCGGGCGCGATTTGTCTGGCGATCTCGGCCATTTCAGCATCGGGCTCAAAGATCGCGTGCGCGCGCGCGCCGTCCAGTAGCGCAATGTTCTTCAGGTGCTCCTGCCCCATCATGCCGCAGCCGATGATCCCGTAATTGATCTGTCGGGTCACGCGCCTCTCCTTATCTGAGCCGTTGGACATAAAGCGCACGGTCCGGGTCGAACCAGGTGCGCGAGAACTCGACCGGTTGGGGGGTATCGGCCCAACTGAGTCGTTCGATGTACCCAATGGTCGTCCCGTTGGGCTTTGTAAACTGCTCTGGCGCCCAATCCGGCACTGTCCCGACCGAGACTCGGTCTTCAGCGCGCCTGATCCAGAAGCCGAGCTGATTCTGGTAGTAGTGATAAAGCGAATCGGACAGGTCTTTGCGCCGAATCAGCCCGGCGGAGGCGTCGAGCCAGATCTCCTCCACCGCGATCACGACGTCATTGAGATAGCGCAGTCGTCGCACCCGCGATCCCCTGTCCGACGTGCCAAAGCCCGGCAGATCGTCAGGTTTTTCCAGCAGATCGACCGACAGCACGTCCGCGCGGGGCAATCCGCCGCCTTCGGGCAGCTCCAACCGGAACATTGCATAGACGCTTTTGGTTTCCGCCCCGCTGCGCACGTAATTGCCCGAGCCCTGCACCCGTTCCAGCAACCCGCGTTCGGTCAACTGGTGCAGGGCTTTGCGCAGGGTTCCAACCGACGTGTTCAGCCGCGCCGCCATCTCGCGCTCGGGCGGCAGGCGTTCGCCGTCGATCAACCGGCCCGCGGCGATATCGCGGGTCAGCAGCTCGGCAATCTGAACATAGAGCGGTAGTGCATTCGGGCTTGGGCCGGGCTGTGTCACGGGTTGCGGCGTCCTGTCGCGGAAAAAATTGATACACTATTGATCTACATCAAAGCGCCTGCTACGCAAGGCAAAACGCGCGCCCCTTGCGGAGAAAATCAACATGACCATTGTGCCCATCACATCGCCTGATCTCGACGCCGCCGAGGTGTCGTGGTTTTCGGCTCTGTGCTCGGACGATTACCAGTTCCTCGGGCAGCCGGACGGCGCGCTGCGGTCGAGCTGGGAGCATTGCTCGGACATCGTGAAGGAGGCTGAGGCGCAAGGGTTTCGCAACATCCTCTGCCCGTCCTCCTATCAGGTCGGACAGGACACGCTGTCATTCGTGGCAGGCTGCGCGCCGATCACCGACCGCATCAACCTGCTGGCCGCCGTGCGTTGTGGCGAGATGCAGCCGATCATGCTGGCCCGCACCATTGCGACGCTCGATCACATGCTGAAAGGGCGGCTGACGGTCAATATCATCAGTTCGGATTTCCCGGGCGAAAAGGCAGAGAGCAATTACCGCTACCAACGCTCACGCGAAGTGGTCGAAATTCTGAAACAGGCCTGGACACAGGACGAGATCAGCTATGAGGGCGAGGTTTATAACTTCGCCGGTCTCACCACCGACCCGGTGAAACCTTATCAGACCGGCGGACCGCTGCTTTATTTCGGGGGCTACTCCCCGGCGGCGCTGGAACTGTGCGGGCAGCATTGCGATGTCTATCTGATGTGGCCCGAGACCAAGGATGCTCTGGAAGGCAGAATGAAGGCGGTCAACGAGGTTGCGCAGCGCTATGACCGGACGCTGGATTACGGTCTGCGCGTCCACATGATCGTGCGCGATACCGAGGCTGAGGCGCGCGAATATGCCGAATATATAGTCTCTAAATTGGATGATGAGTATGGTCGGCTGATCCGGGAACGGGCGCTCGATTCCACCTCGCTGGGGGTGTCGCATCAGGCACGGGCACGCGAACTGGCCGATCAGTTCGGCTATACCGAGGACCACCTGTGGACCGGCGTAGGCCGCGCCCGGTCGGGCTGTGGCGCGGCGTTGGTCGGGTCGGCCGATCAGGTCATGTCCAAGATCGAAGACTATCAAAAGATGGGCATCCGCGCCTTTATCTTCTCGGGCTATCCGCATATCGACGAGGCGCGCCACTTCGGCAGTCGCGTCTTGCCGAACCTGAAAACCTGTTCGCTGCCTGAGGCCTATGGCCGGGTGCCTGCGGACACGCCTGCAACGCCGCTGGGCAACGGAGTACGCCGCTGATGGATCGCGTCAAACTGGGCACTGAACTGGAGCTGAGCCGCATTGTCTACGGCATGTGGCGATTGGCCGATGGCACGGACATGTCGCCCGAGCATGTGACCGCCAAGATCAATGCCTGCCTCGATCAGGGCATCACCAGTTTTGATCAGGCCGACATCTATGGCGGCTACATGGCTGAGGCGGTTCTGGGTGACGCGCTGAAAGCCGATCCCGGCCTGCGCAACAAGATGGAAATTGTCACCAAATGCGGCATCGTTGCGCCTGTCGGACGGTACTCGGATGCGCAGGTGAAGCATTACGACACCTCGCGCGCTCATATCGAGGCGTCGGTCGATCACTCGCTGCGGCTGATGGCGATTGATCATATCGACCTGCTGCTGATCCATCGGCCCGACCCCTTTATGGACCATCATGAGGCCGGCGTAGCGCTGGATGCGGTCGTGGCCTCGGGCAAGGTGCGCAGTGTTGGTGTGTCGAATTTCCGCCCCTGGGATTGGTCGCTGCTGCAATCGGCGATGAAGAGTCCGCTTGTCACAAATCAGATCGAGATATCCCTTTCCGAAATAACACCTTTCTCAAACGGCGATCTGGCTTATCATCAACAGCACGGCCATCCTGTGATGGCCTGGTCCCCGCTGGGAGGGGGTGCGCTGATGACCGGACAGAGCAAAGCCGCGCAGATCGCAGACGAGATCGCCGCTGAGGCAGGCGTCGACCGCTCAGCTGTCGCCGTGGCGTTTCTGCTGGCCCATCCTGCGTCGATCCTGCCGGTCATGGGCACCAACAATCTGGATCGGATCGCCCGCATCTCGGATGCGCTCAAGGTTACGCTCGACCGGGAAAGCTGGTTCCGCCTCTATGAGGCCGCTCTGGGCAAGGAGGTGCCGTGATGAATGCCTTCTCACCAAAGACCCCGGTGGTGTTCGAACCCGACACCGCCAACCCGCGTCAATTGCGCGATGCGTTTGCGAAGTTCGCAACCGGTGTGACGGTGGTCACCTGCGCGGGTGAAAACGGGCCGCTCTGCATCACTGCCAACAGTTTCTCGTCCATTTCCATGGACCCACCACTGGTGATGTGGGCGCCCAGCAAGGGCTCTCGTAGGTTTCCACTGTTCCGTGTTGCCGAGCGATTTGCAATTCACGTTCTGTCTGCCGATCAAAGCGACCTGTGCTGGGCCTGTTCGCAGGACGCGCATGCGCTGAGAGAATTCGATCATCTCGTGGATGAGGCCGGTGTCCCGCTGATTCCCGGCTGTCTGGCGCGGTTCGTCTGCCGCCATGTGGCGTGCCACGAGGCGGGCGATCATGTGATCATAGTAGGAGAAGTAGACAAGGTCGAAATGTCCGAAGGGGACGCATTGGCCTTTTATGCCGGCAAGTTCGGCCAATTCGCGCAGCAATAAGCGCAGCAAGACCTGCCGAACCCGGCAGGCACCAAAGGGAGGGCGATCCGCATGGGCGGATTATTGTCGGTGCTTGCACCGATTGGCTTCGTGAACGAATTCGCATTGCGGATCGGCCGTGCCGTTGGCGTTGTCGCGATCGCCGCGATGGTTGTTGCGATCCTGATTCAGGTGTTTTTTCGATATGTTCTGAACAATGCGCTGCCCTGGCCGGATGAAGCCGCGCGGTTCTGCATGTTGTGGATGACCGGCCTGATGGCACCCACCGCGTTCCGACGTGGCGGCTTTGTTGCCATCGACATGTTCGGCCGCGCGCTGCCCAGCGTTCCCGGCCAGATCCTCAGCCTGTTTCTGCTGATTATCTCTTTGCTGGTTCTGGTTGTTGCGATTGGGATCGGATGGGGGGAAGTCACCGGGTTTGGGGGCAAGTTCACCACCGCCTCGCTCTATCTGCCGACTTCGATTTCCTTTGACGAATGGTTCCGGATACCGCGCAGTTGGATGATGGCCTCGCTGCTGGTCGGGGTGATCCTGCTGACTTCGGTCAATATCGAGCTGATCCTGAGGGGTCTTGTGACGCTGATGGGGGGCGGTGACCGTCTACGCCCCATTGATGATGTCGAAATGCTGGGGAGTGAATAGATGCTGATCTGGTTCCTGCCCGCCTTCCTCTTCTTCCTGCTGATCGGTTTGCCGGTCTTTTTCGGCCTGCTTGCCGCGCCCGGATTGCTGTTGTGGCTCAGCGGGCAGGAAAAGGACATCACGCTGCTCTACCGCAATGTCTATAACGGTATGGACAGCTTTCCGCTGATGGCGATCCCGTTCTTCATGCTCGCGGGCGAGATGATGAATCGCGGCGGAATCACCATCCGGCTTGTGGAGTTCAGCCAGGCCTTGATGGGACATCTGCGAGGTGGTCTGGCGCAGGTCAACATCCTCAGTTCGATCCTGTTTGCAGGGCTTTCAGGTTCGGCGGTGGCTGATACGTCGGCGCTGGGCTCAATGCTGATCCCGGCGATGGAGAAAGAGGGCTATAGCCGCAAATTCGCCGCCGCGATCACGGCGGCCAGTTCGGTGATTGGGCCGATCATTCCGCCTTCGGGGATCATGATCATTTACGCCTATGTCATGGGCGAAAGCGTTGCGGCGCTGTTTCTGGCCGGGATTGTGCCGGGTATTCTGGTGGGCGTCGGGCTGATGGTAATGGTGCGCCTCATGGCCGACCGCTATGAGCTGCCGCCGGCACATCGAGTGGTGCTGACCGGCACCAAGCTTGGCAAAACCGAGACCTGGGTGTCCTTCCTGCTGGTTCGGCTGAATCTGGGGTTGCTGCTGTGGTCCTTCATGCCGGTCGGGGCCGAGGCGAGCGCGGCGATCGAATGGGGTCTGCTGATCGGTGCGCTGTTGATTGCACATGGCATTTTCCTCGGGTTGCGCCGCGTGGTTAGCCATGATTTCCGCATGGTCTGCAAACGCGCCATGGTACCGCTGCAGACACCGATCCTGATCCTTGGCGGCATTCTGGCCGGGGTCTTTACCCCCACCGAGGCCGCTGCGGTCGCCGTGGCCTATGCGGTCTTTGTAGGGTTCTTCATCCTGCGCAGCCTCAGCCTGCGCGACATGCCGCAAATTCTGACCAATGCCGGGATCACCTCTGCCGTGGTGCTGCTGCTGGTGGGCGCGGCGATGGCGTTCAAAACCGTGGTCAGCCTCAGCCATGCGCCAGAGCAACTGGCAGGCTTCATCCTGAACCTCAGTGAGAACCCGCTGATTCTGCTGTTCCTGATCAACCTGCTTTTGTTCATCGTGGGCATGTTTCTGGATGCCGGACCCGCGATCATCATCCTTGGGCCCATTCTGGGGCCGATCTTTACCGATCTGGGTGTCGACTCGATCCATTTCGCGATCATTATGAGCGTCAACCTGACCGTTGGACTGGCCACGCCACCCATGGGGCTTGTGTTATTCGTGGCGGCGGCGGTGTCGAAAGAGAGGGTAGAGACAATCGCAAAGGCCATTCTGCCATTCCTGGCCGTGGAAATTCTGGTGATTTTCCTGATCACCTATATCCCGGCCATATCAATGACGATCCCGAGACTGACCGGGTTCGCACAATGAGTATCTGAACAGGGAGGAAACGCTGTGCTCAAAACTGCCTTAAAATCGGTGGCCGTGGCGGCCATACTGGCTGGCTCTGCCATAACGGCGTCAGCGGCGGACTTTACGCTGCGGGCGACGGCCAACTCGAACGAAAACGACGAGGATTATGACGGTCTGGTCGTCTTCAAGAACTATGTCGAGGCCGCCTCGAACGGCGCGATCGAGGTCGAGTTGTTCATCGGTACGCAGCTTTGTTCGAACGGCGCCGAATGCCTGCAAGGCGTCGCGGATGGCAGTGTAGATATCTATATCTCCACATCGGGCGGCTCCTCGGGCATCTTCCCATTCGTGCAAGTGCTGGACCTGCCTTATCTGATGGCTGATGACCGGGTGGCCGAGGCGGTGCTGGCCAACGACAGCGATTTCATGCAGTCGATGAAGCAGATGGTCTCGGACGGGTCGGGCGGCGCAATTCGGCTGATGACCGTCGGCAATACCGGCGGCTGGCGCAACTTCGCCAATACACAGAAGCGCATCCAGACCCCTTCGGACATGGAAGGCTTGAAAATCCGTACTGTGGTGGCGGACTTGCCGCAGGTTCTGGTCGAAGCGCTGGGGGCATCGCCCACGCCGATCCCGTGGCCGGAACTGTTCACCAGCTTCCAGACTGGTGTCGTAGAAGGCTCTAAAAACGGCATTACCGACATCATGAACATGAAGTTCCCCGATGCTGGGCTGCAATATGTCACGCTGGACGGGCACGCCTATATGGGCGCGCTGTGGTTCATGAATAACGAGAAGTTCATGTCGCTGCCGCCGGAAATGCGCACCGTTGTGGTGGATGGGTTCTATCAGCTTCAGCAGGCGACTTTTGCCTCGCCCAAGCGCAAGTCCATCCAGGCCTATGAGGATTTCGTTGCCGGTGGCGGTGACCTTTATGTGCCGACCCCTGACGAAAAGGCGGCGTTCAAAGAGGCGGCGACGCCTGTCTATGAGTGGTTCACCGCCAATGTCGATGGCGGCCAGCAGGCTTATGACGCGTTGGTCGGTTCGGTCGCTCAGGCCGAAGAGCGGATCAATGCCAGCCGCGCGGCGGATACGCAGTAACCTGACAGAGAGACGGGCGGTTCAGGCCGCCCGGCTCACCTTTTTGATCACGCATGTCCGGGGGACGCAAAAGCGGTCCCCAGTTTTGCGGGGCGTGCTCTAGCGAAACGGGTACATCCAGGGTTGATAATCGTCGATCAGTTCCTGCGCCTTGGCGATCTCTTCCGGCGTCATTTTCTTGACGACCTCTTCCAGGCTGATCGCCGCATCGGGGTCACCGCCGATGGCCGACAGCGCATACCACAGATAGGCACGGGTCAGGTCGGGGGCGGGCAAGCCACGACCAACCTCGTAGTACCAGCCGATACCGGATTGCGCGCCGGGATGCCCCTTCATCGAGGCGCGCAGATACCAGTCGAATGCACGCATATCGTCCCGCTCGACGCCCAGCCCCATCGCATACATCACGCCGATCAGCTCCTCGGCATCCGCGTTGCCGGATCGCGCGGCGGGCCAAAGCGCCTCATAGGCGGCTTTGAACTGCCCGCCCTCCATCAGATCGCGCGCCTCTTCGATATCACCAAGGGCAGGCTGCGCCAGAAACAAAAGAAACAGAAGGCGATACATGGCTTGGTTTTCCTCGTCTTGTCATTGCCTTTGGCGGCAGAGCCGCTGCCGCGCCCACTGAGCGATGCGGACTTCATTCCGGTCGATCCGCAACAGGCGGCGCTGGGTCACCAACTCTTTTACGATCCGATCCTGTCGGGCAACCGGAATATCACCTGCGCCCATTGCCACCACCCCGATTTCGGCACTTCGGACGGGCTGTCGCTCGGGATCGGCGAGGGTGGTGTCGGGCTAGGCACCGAGCGGCACGCAGGTACCGGAGATAGCCGGATCAAAAAACGCATCCCGCGCAATGCGCCGGGCTTGTGGAACCTGGGTGCGCGTGAGTTGCACACGTTTTTCCACGATGGGCGGCTGAGCAAGTCGGACCAGTTCGGCAACGGCTTCGACTCGCCCGCCGAAGAATGGCTGCCGCAGGGGTTGACCTCGCTTCTGTCCGCGCAGGCCCTGTTTCCTCTGGTGGCGCAGTTCGAGATGGCGGGTAATCATTCAGAAAATGAGATCATCGGCGCGGTGCATGACCGTATCGACGCAGCCTGGCCGATCCTGGCCAAGCGGGTGCGCACTGATCCGAGATATGGACAGGCCTTTGTGACCGCGTTCGACCATATCGACGCGCCGGAACAGGTCACGATTGTCGAAATCGGCAATGCGCTGGCGGCTTTCATGGCGGTCGAGTGGCAGAGCATAGACAGCCCGTTCGACGCTTATTTGCGCGGCGACACGACCGCGCTGACCGCCCCTCAAAAACGCGGGATGGAGCTGTTCTATGGCAAGGCGGAATGCGCCGCATGTCATTCCGGCCCTCTGCTGAGCGATCAGAAGTTTCATGCGCTTGGCCTGCCGCCCTTTGGTCCCGGCAGAACCCGCCGCTTCGATCCTTATGCACGCGATGTCGGGCGGATGGGCGAAAGTGACCGACTTGAGGACGCCTACAGGTTTCGCACGCCAATGCTGCGAAATGTGGCTCTAACAGGCCCGTATGGCCATAACGGGGCCTATCCGACGCTTGAGGAGATCATTCGGCATCACCTCAATCCGGATAAGGCGCTAACCCAATGGAGGCCCGAGACTGCACAGTTGCCCGAGGCGGAATGGCTTGCGGCCACCGATTTTGTGATCTGGCAGGATGTGCGCGAAATGCAGCGCCAACGCGGCGCGCGCGACATCGAATCAGCATCGCTGACCGATGATGAGATCGCCGATTTGGTGGCGTTCATGCACGCCTTGACCGGACGGAATGCAAAAGAGACGCCATTTGGTGTGCCTTCAGACTTTGCGCCATAACCGGTTCATCATGACACAATCGTAAAGGTTAAAGGCAAGGCGCGACATTATTGTTCGTACTGAGGATTGTTCCGGTCGAACGGGGCCGATTGTTTCCTGCTGGGGTTGTATCCGTCCGAGACTCGGCAGTAGGAAAGGGGATGCAAAACGTTATCAGGGAGGGAGAACCATGATGACTCTATCGATCAAAACCACACTTCTATCCGCCACCATCCTCGCAGGTCTAACAAGCGCAGCAAGCGCGGCGACCTATATGCGGGGCAATGACGGTAACCCGGAAACGCTCGACCAGCACAAGACGTCGACCGTGGCCGAGGCGAATATCCTGCGCGACCTCTATGAAGGGCTGGTTGTCTATACACCGACCGCCGAGATCGCACCGGGCGTGGCGGAGGAATGGGAGGTCACCGATGATGGCCTGACATACACCTTCAAGCTGCGCGACGACGCAGCGTGGTCAAATGGCGACCCGGTGACCGCAGGCGATTTCGTGTATTCGCTGCAACGGATCATGACGCCGGAGACCGGGGCGAAATACGCTAACATCCTCTACCCGATCCAGAACGCCGAAGCGATCAACAAGGGCGAGATGGAGCCGTCGGAACTGGGCGTGAAGGCGCTGGACGACAAGACGCTGGAAATCACGCTGGCGCAAGCCACCCCGTTTTTTATCGAATTGCTGACCCACCAGACAGGCCTGCCGGTGCATCCTGCCTCCGTCGATGCCCATGGTGCTGATTTCGTGCAGCCCGGTAATATGGTGTCTAACGGGGCTTATTCGCTGACCTCAAATATCCTGAACGACAAGATCGTTCTGACGAAGAATGCCAACTTCCATGACGCAGATAACGTCGCCATCGAAGAGGTGAACTATCTGCCTTTTGAAGACCGGGCCACCTGCGTACGTGCCTGGGAAGCGGGCGAAGTGCATAGCTGCTCGGACCTGCCAGCCGAAGACATTGAGCGTCTGCGCGGTCAGCATGACACAGCCGTTCGCGTTGTTCCCTATCTGGGCACCTACTATTACGCGCTGAACCACAAGGACGACACGCTGGCCGATCCCGAAGTCCGTCAGGCCCTATCGATGGCCATCGATCGCGAATTTCTGGCTGATGAGATTTTCCAGGGCACCATGGTTCCCGCAGAGAGCTTCGTTCCGCCCGGCATTGGCAACTATGCCGCTGGTTCGCCAGTGACCGAGTATTTCGACATGTCGATGCTGGACCGTGAAGACAAGGCTGCCGAGATTCTGGCCGCCAAGGGCATCTCGCCTGACAGCCCGGTCACCATTGAGCTGATGTATAACACCAGCGAAAACCACAAGAACGCGGCGACCGCGATTGCCGATATGTGGTCGAACCTGGGTGTGAATGTAGAATTCAACGTCCGTGATGCCTCGGCCCACTATGCGCATCTGCGTGACAAGGGCGATTTCGACGTGGCTCGCGCCGGCTGGATCGGCGACTATTCCGACCCGCAGAACTTCCTGTTCATGGTCGAGTCGGATAATGACGGGTTCAACTACGCCAATTACGACAACGCCGAGTACGACGGGTTGATGGATCAGGCTGCCGCCGAAACCGACCTGGACAAGCGCGCCGCACTTCTGCAGCAGGCCGAGGGTCTGTTCATGCGCGATCTGCCGTTCATCCCGCTGCTTTATTATTCCTCGCGGTCGCTGGTTTCGCCCGACCTGCAGGGTTGGGAGGACAACATTCAGAATGTCCACGCGACCCGATACCTGAGCCTGCCTCAGTAATCACTTCTTGCGCGGCGCCGGTTTTTTCGGCGCCGCCCTCTTTTGGTGAACCCCTCAGATGCTAAGCTACGCACTCCGGCGGCTCTTATCCGCCATTCCAACTCTTTTTATCATTGTCACCGCGTCGTTCTTCATGATGCGCCTTGCGCCCGGTGGTCCCTTCGATCAGGAGCGGACGCTTGAGGCCACGGTGATGGCTAACCTCAACGCCACCTTCGGTTTGGACAAGCCCCTGTGGCAGCAATACGGGATCTACCTGAGCAACCTGTTTCAGGGCGATATGGGCCCGTCCTTCATCTATCGTGACAAGCGGGTCCACGAGATCCTGGCCGAGGGGCTGCCGATTTCGGTGCAGCTTGGGGCGACCGCTCTGATCCTGGCACTGGTTCTGGGCGCGCTGTTGGGCTCCATTGCCGCGCTGCGCCAGAACACCAAGACCGATTTCGCAGTGATTGCAGTGGCCACCTTTGGCATTACCGTGCCGAATTTCGTGGTCGCACCGGTCCTATCGCTGGTCTTTGCGGTGATCCTCAGCTGGCTGCCCGCGCAGGGCTGGGGCCAGTGGAACCAGATGATCCTGCCCGTGATTGCACTGGCCCTGCCGCAGATCGCCGTCGTGACGCGGCTGATCCGCGGCTCGATGATCGAGGCGCTCCGGTCCGACCATGTGCGCACGGCGCGCGCCTATGGCTTGCCCACCCATATGGTGGTTGGCAAACATGCGCTGCGCGCCGCGATCCTGCCAGCGATCAGTTATCTCGGCCCCGCTGCGGCGGCGCTGCTGACTGGCTCTATTGTGGTGGAACAAGTGTTCAACCTGCCGGGTATCGGGCGCTATTTCGTGATCGGCGCGCTGAACCGCGACTACACGCTGGTGATGGGCACCGTGGTGATCGTTGCCGTTTTTGTCGTGGTCTTCAACCTGATCGTCGACCTTCTTTATGCCGTTCTCGATCCGAGGGTGCGCTATGACTGATATGACTGTTGATAATGCGCCCATTCAGGGCGAAAGCCGCTCGCTCTGGGCAACCGCGATGCTGCGGCTACGGCGGAACAAGGCGGCGATGGCCTCGATCTTTGTGCTGATCATCCTGGCGCTGGCGGGGATTTTCGGGCCGATGCTGGCGCCGCATTCCTATTCCAAGGTTTACCCGGAATTTGTGAAGGTGAAGCCCTCGCTGGAATCGTATCCCCAGGAAGAGCAAGTCATTCCGGCGGCCGAATCTGCCTTGCGCCGCGCGCGTGTGGATCTGGGCGCGATTGATGTCGAAGACGGGAAGGTCCGTATCGAGGTGTCGAGCGACAGCCGAGATATCGACCCACGCATTTCGCGCTATCTGGACCGCTCCAGCGTGTTCTCGGATGCAGAGATCACCGTCGATCCCACCGACCCCAAGAAAGGCGTGATCGAGGCTTCGGTGCAGCAGCTTTATTTCCTGATGGGGACGGATGCGAATGGGCGCGATCTGTTTTCGCGCATCCTGATCTCGCTGAGGATTTCGCTGATGATCGGTGCGTTGGCCACGGCTGTGGCGCTGACGATCGGGGTGATCTATGGCGCGACCGCAGGGTTCATCGGGGGGCGGGTCGACAATGTGATGATGCGCTTTGTCGACGTGATGTATTCACTGCCTTTCGTGTTCTTCGTGATCCTGCTGGTCGTGTTCTTTGGCCGCAATCTGGTACTGATGTTCCTTGCCGTTGGCGCGGTGGAGTGGCTGGATATGGCGCGGATCACGCGCGGCCAGACATTGTCGCTCAGGCGGCGCGAGTTTGTGCAGGCGGCCGAAGCGTTGGGCGTGTCCGGCAAATCTATCGTTCGTCGGCATATCATCCCGAATACGGCCGGGACGGTGATCATCTACATGACCCTGCTGATCCCCAAGGTGATCCTGCTGGAAAGCTTCCTCAGCTTCCTGGGCCTTGGCGTGCAGGAGCCGCTGACCTCGCTGGGCGTGCTGATCTCGGAAGGAGCTAAGAACATGCGCAACGCGCCGTTCATGCTGTTCTATCCGGCGGCGACAATGACCATCCTGCTTTTTGCCCTGAACTTCCTGGGCGATGGCCTGCGCGACGCGCTTGATCCGAAGGACCGCTGATATGGCAAAGGAAATCCATAAAGACCGCGTTCTTGAGATCGACGATATTCGCGTCAACTTCGACACGCCCGACGGCACCGTCGAGGCGGTGCGCGGCGTGTCGATGCATGTCCAGCGCGGCGAGACGGTCGCTGTTGTGGGCGAAAGCGGGTCGGGCAAGAGCCAGATCATGATGTCGGCCATGGGGCTTCTGGCCTCGAACGGGCATGCGACCGGGTCGGTGCGCTATCGCGGAGACGAGATTCTGAACCTGCCGGTCAAGAAGCTTAACAAGATCCGCGGTGCCAAGATATCGATGATCTTTCAGGAGCCGATGACCTCGCTCGACCCGCTCTACACCATTCAGGACCAGCTTTGTGAGCCGCTGATGGTGCATGGCGGCATGTCGCGCTCCAAGGCGCGGGCACGGGTGCTTGAACTGCTCAAACTGGTGCAGATTCCCGATCCCGAGCGGCGGATGAAGTCTTACCCTTATGAGATGAGCGGTGGGCAGCGGCAGCGGGTGATGATCGCCATGGCGCTGGCCAATGATCCCGACCTGCTGATTGCGGATGAACCGACCACAGCGCTTGATGTGACCATTCAGGCAGACATCCTGCATCTGCTGGCCGAGCTTCAAGCCCGGCTGGGCATGTCGATTCTGTTCATCACCCATGATCTGGGCATCGTCGAAGCCTTCGCCGACCGGGTCTATGTCATGCGTAAGGGCCAGCTGGAGGAAGAGGGTGCAACCGAGCAGATTTTCCACAACCCGGCGACCGATTACACCCGCATGCTGCTGGATGCCGAGCCTTCGGGCGAGAAATACGCACCCGATGCGGATGCTGAGGTGATGCTGTCCGGCAAGGATGTTGTGGTGACCTTTGGCGCGCCGGGCGGCTTTCTGCGCAAGGACACGCAGTTCACCGCCGTAAAGGGCATCGACGTCGCCCTGCACCAGGAACAGACCATCGGCATCGTGGGCGAAAGTGGCTCGGGTAAATCTACGCTTGGTCGTGCCTTGCTGCAATTGCTGCCCTCGGATGGTCGGGTGGTCTATCTGGGGCAAGAGATCAGCGGTTTGGATCGGTCCCATATGAAGCCCTATCGCGATGGGCTGCAGATGGTGTTCCAGGATCCATATGGCTCACTCTCACCCCGGATGACGGTCAGCGAGATCATCACCGAAGGGCTGTTGGTGCACGAGCCGGGCCTGTCCCAGCGCGAACGGGCCGACCGCGCGGCGCAGGCGCTGGAGGATGTGGGGCTTGAAGCCTCGATGCGCAACCGCTTCCCGCATGAGTTTTCGGGCGGGCAGCGGCAACGGATCGCGATTGCACGCGCCGTGGTGCTGCGACCCAAAGTGATCGTGCTGGACGAGCCAACCTCAGCGCTGGACCGTTCCGTGCAGAAACAGGTGATCGAGCTACTGCGGCGGCTGCAGAAGGAACACTCGCTGTCCTACCTCTTCATTAGCCACGATCTGGCGGTGGTCCGGGCGCTTTCGGATTACGTGATGGTCATGCGCGAGGGCGAAGTCGTCGAACAGGGGCTGACTGAGCAGGTCTTCGACAACCCGACGCAGGAGTATACCCGCGACCTGATGCGGGCGGCCTTCGATTTGCGAGAAATCCTGCGCGAGAAGCTGGCCTGATCAAGGCTCGCGTGGCCCGTGTACCTCACGGGCCACCTCCATAAAGGCGCGGATCACTCGCACGTCGCGGCGCTGGGCAAGATGCACGATGGCCTCGCTCATCTCGGCCCGGATATCGCTGAGCGGGATTTGACGCAGGCGGGCATCCTCGACATATTCCGCCCGCGAGACAAAACCGATCCCCGCGCCCGAGGCGACCACCTCGCGCACTGCCTCGCGCCCTTCGGCGGTGATGGCGGGTTTCAGGTGAAGGCCGCGCGCCTCGGCCTGTTCTTCGAGCTTTTGGCGCGTCTTAGAGCCTGCTTCGCGGAAGATCAGCGGATATTGTGTCAGGTCGGCAAGGGTCAGGTCGCGTTTATGCGGCACCATATCGAGGGCTGCGAAGGCGGTGATCTCGGTCGAGGCCAGTTCTATCACCTGCATGTCCCGGCCCGGAGGCAAGCCGCCGACTACGCCGATCTCGGCTGCGTAGCTGCGCAGATGCGTGACCACGTCGGCCGTGTTGCCCGAGCGCAGGGAGATTGTCACATTCGGATAGCGCGCCCGGAACCGGCCCAGCAGGTCGGTGACGTGATGGGCGGAATCCGCGATGATGCGCAGCTCGCCTTCAATGGCAGCGCCGGATTCCGACATCACCTCTTCGATCTGTTGTTCGACCTCAAAGAACTGCCGGGTCAGGTGAAATAGGCGCTCTCCGGCCTCGGTCAGGCGGACGCGTTTGCGTTCGCGGTGAAACAGTAGCACGTCGTGATCCTGTTCAAGCTTGCGCACCTGCTCGGAAATCGCTGGCTGTGTCAGGTTCAACGCCTCGGCTGCGCGTGAAAACCCTCCTGTTAGAGCCACATTATGAAACGCTTTCAATTGACTGTACCGCACCGGAATCGAGGTTGAGTTGCGCATAAGTATTACCTATGGATTGATCGTTTAATTCAATTTCACATATGGACCCAGCTTTGGCAAACATGCTCGCAGCGCATCAGCTCGGGAATCGCGGCCATGACTTCGCAACATCGCAGGATCGAGGCACCGAGGCTGGGCGAACCCTATCTGCTGACCCCCGGCCCGCTGACCACGTCTTATGAAGTGAAAGAGGCGATGCTGCGCGACTGGGGCAGTTGGGACGATGATTTCCGCGCCATGACCCGCGACCTGCGCAGCCGGTTGCTGGCACTGCTCGGCCCTGGGGCAGAGGCGTTCGACTGCATTCCCATTCAGGGCTCGGGCACCTATGCGGTTGAGGCGATGCTGGGCAGTTTCCTACCCCGCAACGGCAAGGCGCTGGTTCTGGCCAATGGGGCGTACGGGCAGCGCGCGGTCAAGACGTTGACCTGCCTGGGCCGCGACTACACGGTGCTGGACAAGGGCGATTACCTGCCACCGCGCGGTGCAGAGGTCGCCCACCTTTTGGGTGATGATCCAGCGATCACCCATGTGGTTGCGATCCATTGCGAAACCTCCAGCGGCATCCTGAACCCGATCGATGAGATCGCCGAGGCAACTTATGCAGCCGGGCGCAAGCTGCTGATCGATTCCATGTCGGCCTTTGGCGCAATTGAGCTGCGACCCTCGGACATCCGGTACGAGGCGATGGTCTCCTCTGCCAATAAATGCATCGAAGGGGTTCCGGGATTCGGTTTCGTCATTGCCCGCACCTCTGAATTGGAGGCGGCGCGAGGCAACAGCCACTCTCTTGCGCTGGATGTATATGACCAGTGGGAGTGTATGGAGCGGACCGGCCAGTGGCGCTTCACCCCGCCGACCCACGCGGTTGCGGCCTTTCTAAAAGCGCTGTGGGCCCATGAGGCCGAAGGCGGCGTTGCCGGGCGCGGCGCGCGCTATGCCCGGAACCGCGATGTTGTTGTCGACGGGATGCGCGCGCTGGGGTTCGAGACCCTCCTGGATGACCGCTGGCTCAGCCCGATCATCGTGACCTTCTTCTGCCCGGACGATCCGCGTTTTGACTTCAACCGGTTTTATGAGTTGATGAAAGACAGAGGTTTCATCATCTATCCCGGCAAGCTGACCGTGGTCGACAGTTTCCGTATCGGCTGCATCGGGCAGATGGATGAGCATGTGATGCGGCAGGTGGTCGAGGCCGCCAAAGAGACACTTGATGACATGGGAGTGGCCAGCGCCGTGCCACCCGCCGCCGCCCTGAAAGAACGCGCCAAACTGGCCGCCTGATCTGACAAAGGAACCGAAATGACCCTGCACACCCCCGTCGAGGCTAATGAGCGCGTCTATCCGATGCCCAGAGTGCCCGCCATCGCCATCTGTCTGGATGGATGCGAGCCGGACTATCTGGACAAGGCTATCGCCGATGGGTTGATGCCGACCCTCAAACGCATGCGCGAGACCGGCACCGACCGGCTGGCACATTCGGTGATCCCTTCCTTCACCAACCCAAACAACCTGTCCATCGCAACCGGGCGTCCGCCCAGCGTGCATGGGATTTGCGGCAATTACCTGATCGACCCCGAAACCGGCGAAGAGGTGATGATGAACGATGTCCGCTTCCTGCGCGCACCGACCCTGTTCAAGCAGTTCTATGATGCCGGTGCCAAGGTCGCCATCGTCACCGCCAAGGATAAGCTGCGCGCGCTGCTGGGGGCCGGGCTGAAGTTTGACGAGGACCGGGCCAGATGCTTTTCGGCGGAGCGCTCTGACAGCTCCACCGCAGTCGAGCACGGGCAGGACAAGGCCAGCGCGTGGTTGGGCCTGCCCCAGCCAGAGGTCTATTCCGCCGACCTGTCCGAGTTCGTCTTTGCCGCCGGGGTCAAGCTGTTGAAGGATTGGCAGCCGGATGTGATGTATCTGACCACGACCGATTATGTGCAGCACAAATTTGCCCCCGAGGAGGCCGAAGCGAAGTCGTTCTACGAGATGTTCGATCGCTACCTGACCGAGCTCGACGCCATGGGCGCGGCCATCGTCGTGACCGCCGATCACGGCATGAAGCCGAAACATCATACCGATGGCTCGCCCAATGTTGTCTATGTGCAGGACCTGATGGATCAGTGGCTTGGCAAGGACGCCGCCCGCGTCATCCTGCCGATCACCGACCCGTATGTGGTGCATCACGGCGCGCTGGGCTCATTTGCCACCGCCTACCTGCCTGAGGGCGCGAACCGGGCGGATGTGATCGCCAAGCTGCAGGCGACCGATGGCATCACCCATGTGCTGAGCAAGGAAGAGGCCATCGCTCAGTTCGAATTGCCCGGCGATCGGATCGGGGACCTGGTCATGGTGTCGGGCGAGAATATCTGCATCGGCACTTCGGAACATCGCCACGACTTGGCCGCTCTCAAGGAACCGCTGCGCAGCCATGGTGGGCTGACCGAGCAGGAAGTTCCGTTTATCGTGAACCGCAGGATCGACCTGCCCTCGCAACCGGAGCTTCGCAACTTCGATGCGTTTTTCTATGCAACAACAGCGGCGGCGCTTTGAATGATGGATGGACCAATGAAAAAGGCTGATATTCGCAACGAAGGTATGCGCATCGGGGGTGAAATCGTCTTCACCGACGATGTGGTGCCTGTGCACTATCCTTATACGGATGAACTGGTGGGCACCGTCCCGGCCGGCACTGCGGAACACGCCAGGCGCGCCTTTGAGATCGCGGCGAATTATAAGCCGACCCTCAGCCGCTATGAGCGTAGCGAAATCCTGAAACGCGCGGGCGAGCTTATTGGCGAGCGTCGCGACTATATGGCCAAATGGCTGACGCTGGAGCTTGGCATCTGCAACCAGCACGCCATCTACGAGACCAAGCGCGCGCAGGATGTCTATCAATTTGCTGCCGCACAGGCGATGAACGACGATGGCGAGATCTTCTCCTGCGACCTGACCCATAATGGCAAGGACCGCAAGATATTCACCACCCGCGAGCCGGTGCGGTCGATCTCGGCGATCACGCCGTTCAACCACCCGCTCAACATGGTCAGCCACAAGATCGCGCCTTCCATCGCGACCAACAACTGCATGGTCTGCAAACCGACCGAACTGACGCCTCTGACCTGTCTGGCGCTGGCCGATATCCTCTATGAGGCAGGGCTGCCGCCCGAGATGTTTCAGGTGGTGACCGGCTGGCCGCAGGATATTGGCGACGAGATGGTGACAAATGAAAATATCGACATCATCACCTTCACCGGCGGGGTCCCCGTCGGCAAGATCATCGCCGAAAAAGCGGGTTACAAGCGGCAGGCCCTGGAGCTTGGCGGCAATGATCCCCTGATCGTGCTAAATGACCTCAACGATGCTGATCTGGACAAGGCCGCCACGATTGCGGTGGCCGGGGCCACCGGCAATTCCGGTCAGCGTTGTACCGCCGTGAAACGCATCCTGGTGCAGGAAAGCGTCGCGGACCGCTTTGTGCCGCTGATGCTGGAAAAGGCCAAGGCGATCCGTTTCGGCGACCCGCAAGACCCTGATACGCAACTGGGCTGCGTGATCCATGCGCAGGCGGCAGAACTGTTCGAAAAGCGGGTCTATATCGCCGAAAAAGAGGGCGCGGAGATTCTCTATCACCCTGGTCGCGACGGCGCGTTGCTGCCGCCCATCGTGGTCGACAAGGTGCCCCATGACAGCGAATTGGTGATGGAAGAAACCTTCGGTCCCATCGTACCCATCGTGCGCGTGCCTGATGATGATGCCGAGGTAATGCGGATTTCAAACTCCACCGAGTTCGGCCTGTCCTCGGGTGTCTGCACCAATGATCTGAACCGCGCCATCGCTTTCGTCAACGGGCTGGATGTGGGCACCTGTAACATCTGGGAACAGCCCGGCTATCGGATCGAGATGTCGCCCTTTGGCGGCATCAAGGACAGCGGCAATGGCGTCAAGGAAGGTGTCATTGAGGCGATGAAGTTCTTCACCAATGTGAAGACCTATTCGCTGCCCTGGCCGCGCTGAACCGGGATTGAGGGCCGCCTCGATAGCGGCCCTTCTTCGGCCCTAATCAACGTAAAACCATATCTTCCGGCCAGCTCAGCGTGGTGTCGAGCTGGATGGTCTGGCTTTGCCCGGGTGCCAGGGTCAGATCCCAGGCCAGAATGCCACGCTGTTTGTCGACATTCATCTCGGAAGGTTTCGGGCGCGCGACCCATTGGATTTCCAGATCTTCCTGCTGCGAATAGGGCACGCGGTCGAGAATGCGCAGCGGCCAATCTTCTTCGGTGAGGTTTTCGACTTCGATCTCGACCCGATCCTCGCGCTGGTTCGAGCGGGTCAGAATGCCCCGATCCCCCTCGTTCTGGTCCAGAATGTCCCGCGTCAGCCGCAACCCCTCGATAGGACCAAACCCGATATCGGCTTCCTCGCCAGAGGTCAGCCCCTCGAACGCTTCAAACCCCACCAGTTGGCCATCCACATAATGGGTCGCATGACTGCTTGGGATCAACTCGCGCCCGGTGGAATTGACCATCCGGGCGACGCGAAAGGCGGTTTGATCATAGATCGGCACCGCCACAGCCTGAACATCCGCTTCCTCGCTGAAACTGTCCAACTGCAGCTTAAGGACATCCGCGCCAGAGGCGATCGAGACGGGCTCGGAATAGGTGAGGAGCAGATTGCTTTCGGACCACAGATTAACCTCTTCGACGATGACAGGCGGTTCGACGACCGGCTCTGCCAGACTGCCGGCATCCGCCTCCATCGCTCTTGGCGCTGCGGCCACAAGTTCCCGCTGTTTCAGAACCGGTCTGGGTTCTTCGATGCGATGTAGGCGCGGGTGCAGCGTTCTGGCGTCGATCCGCCCGGTGGCGTCCGTTGTCGACAGGTGCAGCGTGACATCGGTCCAGTTTTCGCCGGTCTCCTGCTGCACCAACGCGCTGCGCTTGATCTCGACGCGGGGGTCGTCGCCGGTGATCAGGTTGAAATCATAGGTCGGGGCCCAACTGGTTTCGTAATTGACCAGATAGCTCATGGTCAGGTCTGACGTCACCGGCTCGGTCGCGCTGACCTCGACCGCGATATAGAGCCTGTCTGCATCTTCCAGCGCGATTGCGGCAAGCGCTTGCTGCGCCTCTGCGAGGTCTTGATGGAGGTCTTTCAATGCCGCTTCGATCTCTCTGGCGCGAATCTCGGCCTCCAGCGCGGCCTGGCTGGCCGCACCTGCCTCTTCGCGGATCATGCGGGCAATGTCGCGCAGGGTGTCTGCGCCGGTCTCGGCCATGCCTTCATTCTCGCCCAGCTTGCGCAGAAACTCGATCGAAACCTCCGACGCTGCCACCGCCGCGCGGGCCTGCGCCGCGTCGTCGCGAACGCTGCGGACGCGCTGTTCGATCTCTTCGATCCGCGTCTCGGCGGCCTTCACCTCGGGCGCGGTTGCGTCATGGGGCGGGCTGAAGTCATCCCGAATGATGGTGCCGATCTGGCGCACGCCGCTGACGGTGACCCGCAGGCTTTCTGCGGCCGCGCTGTTGGGGACGCCCCGCAACACCAGCCGGTGTCTGCCTGCAGGGATCTCGACACTGCCTGTGCGCAGGATTGTCGCGCTGTCGGGATGCATCGTCACCTGGGTGACTTTGCTGGTTGCCGGAATGACATCGGCCTGGGCTGGCAGGGCGCAGACAAGTGCAATCAGTGAAATCGCGAAACGCATGACTCAACCTCGTTGGAATTCGGGCCGAGCTTTGCAATCACTAGGGGAATGCGCAAGGGTGCCGCTAAAAAAGCGAAAGACAACCTTTCGGTTGCCTTCCACCACCGGGGGCTGTTGGTCGAGGGGTAAGGGGTCAGGCCGCCAAAGCCGTTTCGGCGGGCTTGCTGCGGCAGGAGGTGAAGACCAGCGGCTGCATACGCTCGGCGCGCCGTTCCGCAAAGCTCAGGATGTGCTCGCTGCGGGACTTGCTCTGGCGGGTGCGCTTCAGATGGGCAAGAGCGGACAGGCGGTTGGCGCGGGCGGTTTCGAGAAGCGATTGTGTCATGGTCATTCCTTGGCTGGGGGCGAAGATGTGAAAAGCGTTCGAGGAAAAGGGATCAGGCGGCGTCGCCCGAATGTCCCCACATGTTGGTGACGAAGAATACGCCATTTGGGGTGCGCACCGGATGGGGGCGGCTGCGCCAGTCTTCGATCGAAACGATATTGTCGGATTGGCGGGGCTGCGATGTTTTCGGCGCGGTGGATGTGGTGGCGGTGAGGGCGATTACATTGGTCATGGTCTAATTCCCCTTTGATCAGGCTCTGTCCCGATCTGGTTGCGGCTCAGTCCGGTTGGTTCGGTGTGAGGGTTTGCGCGGACGGTTTGGGACTGCTCGGGGTTTCATCGCGTTTTGCGTTTTTGTTGGGCTCCAGCCCGTGGGCTTGATTGAACAGCTTTTCGAGCTCGGACTGTGTCAAATCCGGAAGCCGCTGGCGGCTGTCACTTGCTGTGGAATTCTCAATGCGCATAACCCGCGCCGCAACTTTACCGGTACTACGAGAGAGCGCGTTGGGAGCCATCCGCCATCTCCTTTGTTCGGTTTTTGTCGTCTATGGCCTCATGGTTCGGGCGAAATCTGCCCGGAATCGTGCAATTTCGTGGCGGAAATGTGGTAAATCACACTTTTAACGGGAAATTAACTATCTCTGTTCGCAATCTGGTCGCGAGATCGCCATGATTTTGAGACTCGCGCGGTCTTTTGTTCGCGCTTAAGGCAAAAAACCGAATCGCTTCACCCTCGCTTCGCCCGCTGGTTGCACCTGTGCAGAGGGCCAATGGGACGAAAACAAAACACCGCCCGATCCGATTTAGACCGAGCGGTGTCTCAAATTGACATTAAATTCTAAGGGGTTCAGCCCTTCTTGAGCACTTCGCGGCCCAGCAATTCGGCGATCTGAACCGCATTCAGCGCGGCACCTTTGCGCAGGTTGTCGCTGACGCACCAGAGGTTCAGCCCGTTCTCAATGGTCGAGTCTTGCCGGATACGGCTGATGAAGGTCGCGAAATCGCCGACGCATTCCACCGGCGTGACGTAACCGCCAGCCTCGCGCTTGTCGATCACCATCACCCCCGGCGCTTCGCGCAGGATGTCGCGGGCTTCGTCCTCGTCGAGGAAATCCTCGAACTCGATATTCACCGATTCCGAATGGCCGACAAAGACCGGCACCCGCACACAGGTCGCAGTGACCTTGATTGCCGGGTCCACGATCTTCTTGGTTTCAGCGACCATCTTCCATTCTTCCTTGGTCGAGCCGTCTTCCATGAAGACGTCGATATGGGGAATGACGTTGAAGGCGATCTGCTTTTGGAAGGTCTTGGGTGGATGTTCAGAGGTCGGGTTGTAGACCGCCTTAGTCTGATCCCAAAGTTCATCCATGCCATCCTTGCCCGCGCCGGACACCGACTGGTAAGTCGAGACAACCACGCGCTTGATCTTGGCACGGTCATGCAGCGGCTTCAGCGCCACCACCATCTGCGCGGTCGAGCAGTTGGGGTTGGCGATGATGTTCTTCTTGGCATAGCCGTGGATCGCCTGCGGATTGCACTCGGGCACGATCAGCGGAATATCCGGGTCATAGCGGTAGAGCGACGAGTTATCGATCACCACGCAACCAGCCGCCGCCGCCTTGGGCGCGTAATCCTTGGTCGCGGAAGAGCCCACGGCAAACAGCGCCATGTCCCAGCCGGTGAAATCGAAAGTGGCCAGGTCCTGGGTTGTCAATGTCTTGTCGCCAAAGCTGACTTCGGTGCCCAGCGAACGGCGGCTTGCCAGCGCGGCAAGTTCGTCCACGGGGAACTGGCGTTCAGCCAGAATGTTCAGCATTTCGCGGCCCACGTTACCCGTGGCGCCGACGACAACGACGCGATAGCCCATCTTCTTGTCTCCTGGATTAAGGACGCGGCTACATAGCCGTGTTCATCGCGAGAAAAAAGAGGCAATAGCCGGATAATGGACAGGTCACGTGGCGTTTGTGCCGGTTTGTGGTCACGTTTGGCCCAGCAGGCCGCGATAAACCTCGATAATGGCACGCGCCTCACCTTCGATGGCGAAGTTTGATTCCACATGTTTTCGAGCGGCAATTCCGGCGCTTGCCAGCGCCGCGCGGTCGTCGATCATGTGACGCAGCGCCTCGGTCAGGGCATCTGCGTTGTCCTTTTCGGCAAGCCGCCCGGTTTCGCCATCGATGATCTGGGCGCTAAAGGCCCCGACATCGTGACAGGCGACTGCCGGAACACCCGACGCCATCGCCTCAAGCGGGGTCAGGCCGAAACCCTCATGCCGGGCCGGGGCGACGAAGAGGTCGAGCGCGCGGTAAGTCTTGACGATCTCGTCCCAAGGGCGCTCACCCAGAAAGCGCACACGGTCAGCGATACCTGCTGCGGCCAGCTTCTGCTCCTGTTCGGCTTGAAAGGCTTCGAACTCGGAGGTTGCGCGCCCGGTAAAGACAATATGGATGTCGGGGCGCGAGGGCAGCAGGTCCACCGCTGCGTCCACCAGCAGATCAACGCCCTTTTGCGGTCTGATCCGTCCGAAACACCCGATCAGCAGCCCCTCGGGCAGGTTCAACTCGCGGCGCAGCGCGGCTTTGTCCTCGGCGGGGTGAAACAGCTCGGTATTGACGCCATGCATAATCACCCTCGCGGGGCGTTCGAGAAAGGAGGCGGCCTGCGGTGAGGTTGCGATTAGCCCATCCATCTTCGAGATCAGCCATTTGGTATAGCCCGAGTGATCCCGCTGCGCGGCTGAGGTGAACAGCAGTTTGAAATTGCAACGCAGGACATGTTTCAGAAACAGCCCCATGACCATCTCGGTATTGCGCCTTGCATGCCAGACGCGCGCCAGCCTGCGCGACAGGAACGGCACTTTGATCAGCGGGATATGGGGCACTTCGGGGGGCAGGCCAGGCCCGGTTGCGACGATCCCGATCCATTGGCTTTGCAGTGGCACCAGACGGATCACGGTTGTGGTCACGCCGGACAGCCTGCGCTTGAGATTTGGGGCGATGACGCGCAGGTCCTGCATCAGTGACATGTATCCTTTGGCGGCGCGGGTATCCGTACTTTATCTGGGCTTCGAATGTGATCCGCACGGCATGGCTTGCCGTATATCTCAAGACACCAACAGTTTTCCATGGGTGTTTCAATTGGTTTAGATTGTATGTTCAGATTATGGATCAGCACATTTCAAGCAGCGACTATTTCGCAGACCTGCCACTGATCAGCCGCTTTGGTGATCTGACTGACCCTGCAAACTATACCCCTTTGCCCGATGGCTGGCAGATCGGCACTGCGGATATCGTCGGGTCGACCCGCCATATCGCCGAGGGGCGCTATAAGATGGTGAACATGGTAGGGGCGGCGGTGATCTCGTCCCAGATCAATGCCGGGGGCGGGCATGCCTTTCCTTATGTCTTTGGCGGCGACGGGGCGAGCTTTGCCATCCCGCCCGAGTTTTCCGACACCAGCCGTGCCGTGCTTGGCGTCATGCGGCGCTGGGCGGAAGAGGAGTTCGGGTTGGAATTACGGGCAGCCCAGTTTCCGATTGGCGAGATCAGAGAGGCGGGGCTGGACGTGGCAGTCTCGCGGTATCAGGCCTCGACCGGGGTTGATTATGCGATGTTTGGGGGCGGCGGCCTGTCCTGGGCCGAGGCGCGGATGAAAGAGGGCGTCAATGCCATCCCGCTGGCCGATCCCGGCGCGCAACCGGACCTGACCGGCTTGTCCTGCCGCTGGAACAATGCACCGGCGCGCAACGGTACGATCCTGTCGGTTGTGATCCAGCCCTGCCCAGAGACCGCGCCGGGCGATTTCGCCGCCGTGACCCGGCAGATTGTGGCGGTGGTCGAAACGCTCAGCCGTGGAGGGCATCCTCTTCCGCTGGGCGGCCCCGGCGTGCGCTGGCCGCCGCCGGGCCTGGCGCTTGAGGCGCATGTCTCGCGCGGGGACAGGTCGCTGCTGCGGCGCAAGGCGGAGCTTCTGGTAGGCAATCTGATCGCGTGGTTCTTTTTCAAGACCGGTGTGAAAGCCGGGGAGTTCGACCCGGCCCATTACGCCAATATGGTCACCAACAACGCTGATTTCAGAAAATTCGATGACGGGCTGAAGATGACGCTGGATTGTGATGCCGCAACGGTGGAACGCTTGCGCCAGATCCTTGAAGCGGCCGAAGGCGAGGGCATCCTGCGCTTTGGCTTGTTCGAGCAGGACGAAGCGATGACCACCTGTTTCGTGCCCTCGGTGGTCCGTGACGATCATATCCATCTGGTCGACGGTGCCTCGGGTGGTTATGCGCGCGCCGCCGAGCAGATCAAATCTGCGATCAACTGAGCCATTGCTGCGCCTTCGCGCGCGCCGCCTGTGCTAGCAGAACCACGTCGAGCCCCACCGCCATGAACTGCGTGCCCATATCCAGATAGGCCTGCACCGCCTCGTCGGTCACGCCGAGACAGCCGGAGGCTTTGTCCGACGCATTGATGCGTGAGATGGCGTCAGCGATCACGGCGCGCACCTCTGGGTCGGCGCTGTTGCCATGCAGACCCATATCGGTCGACAGATCCGCCGGGCCGATAAAGACACCGTCGATGCCGTCGACGGCAAGAATGTCATCCAGCGCGTCGATACCCGCGCGGCTCTCGATCTGAACAAGCAGGCAGATCTCGTCCCCGGCGGTTTTGACGTAATCGGTGATCTCGCCGTACCGGGTCGCGCGGGCGGCGGCGGCGCCAACGCCGCGCGTGCCGCTTGGCGGATAGGTCACGGCGCGAACCAGTTCGCGTGCCTGTTCGGCGCTGTCGACCATGGGGACCAGCACGGTTTGCGCCCCAGCATCCAACACCTGCTTGATAATCCAGGTCTCGCCGATGGGCACCCGCACCACCGGATGCGACGCGCTGGCCTCCAGCGCCATCAGCTGGGCGCGGATCGAGCGGATATCGTTGGCGGCGTGTTCGCCATCGATCACCAGCCAGTCGAACCCGGCCGTTCCCATCACCTCTGCCGTCACCTCCTCGGCAAAGCTAAGCCAGCAGCCAATCTGACGTTTGCCCTGTTTCAGAGCCTGCTTGAACGTGTTTTTCGGTGCTGGCATTATCCTGTCTCCCTTAGCCCCAAGCGCCCCGACAAAACGCGATCTGATGCCAGGATTGCAAGCGATTTGTCATTTAACCGTCATATGCTTACCCCTCTGCGGTTGCAGCCTGCGACGCTTTGGGTGACAGTGGGATATGACCAGGACTTTGCCACGTACCTCCCGCTCTCTTCCCATCGCGCTGCTGCGCGCGCGCGAGCAGGTGATGGGCCCGGTGCGTGCGATGCTGGCTGATGTGGGGATCACCGAACAGCAATGGCGCGTGCTGCGCGTGCTGAAAGAGGATGGCCCGCAGGACCCCACCCGGATTGCCGACAAAGCCTGCCTGCTGCTGCCCAGCCTGACGCGCATTTTGCAAAACCTCGAAAACAAGGGGTTGATTGAGCGCGAAACCGATCAAACCGACCGGCGTCGTCAGATCGTGGGGGTTACAACTGCGGGCGAAAAGATCATCAATGACAATCTCGACAAGAGTATCGCATTGCTTGAGGCCACGCGCGCGCGGTTGGGCCCCGAGAAATACGAGACGCTGCTGGATCTGCTGAACGAGCTCGACGACCGCAACAGCGAATGACAGCCTATCGCTGGCTGCGATGAAGCAATTGCCAGTCGCCAGCGTCAGGCATCACGTTGCGCGATCCAGTCGTGGTCGGGATCATTCTTGAACCGCCATTTACGCAGCGGTCCGGCCATCACGTTCAGGTAATACATCTCATAGCCGTAAGGCGCGCCGCAGGGGTGGTGCCCTTTGGGCACCAGAACCACATCGCCATCCTTGACCGCCATGGTCTCGTCCAGTGATCCATCTTCGGTATAGACGCGCTGGATGCCGAACCCCTGACCGGGGTTGAGGCGGTGGTAGTAGGTCTCTTCCAGATAGGTCAAGTCGGGAAAGTTGTCTTCGTCATGGCGGTGGCAGGGATAGCTGGACCAGTTGCCATCCGGCGTGAACACCTCGGTCACCAGCAGGCTGCCTGCGACGTCGCGGTCCTCCATCGCGATGTTGTTGATATGGCGGGTGTTCTGGCCTTTGCCGCGCGGTGTCAGGGTGATGCCCTCGGGACCGAGCCGCTGCGCCGGGTGGGTGCCGTGGCCCGGCGCGGTGCACACCGCCAGCACGCACTCACTTGTCGCCATGGCAGTCCAGTGATTGCCATCGGGGATATAGGCGCAATGAGGCGGGGTTTTCTCAAACACGTTCATCCGGTCGCCCATCTCGCCGAAATCGAGACTGTCGCAGGCGATCCGCGCCTTGCCTTCGACCAGCACCAGAATGGCCTCTCGGTCTCCGGTCGCCTCGGACACGGTTTCACCCGCCTTCAGGTGATAGAGGCCAAATCCCACATAGGCCCAATCGGGGCTCTGCGGGCCGCGCGCGCTTTCGGAGGTGATGTCATGTACCTTGCCCTTGGTCCCGGAGGGCTTTCGCAGCAAATCGCTTTTCAAGATGTATCTCCCATTGGAGGCCTTAAATGATTTCGGAGACCTGAACGCTGCGCCCCTCGGCCACGGATTTCAGCGCAGCTTCGGCCAGCGCCAACGCTTTGAGGCCGTCCTCGCCTGAGGGTGAGACGGGCGCGCCATCGCGGATTGTCGCGATGAAGCCCGCGATTTCTGCGGCATAGGCTTCGGTATAGCGGGTCATGAAGAAATCATGCAGCGGCGGGCGGGTATAGCCTGCGCCAGTGGCGATCTCGATCGAGACCGGGCGCTGGTTCTCGGCGGCGATCATCCCTGTTGCGCCATGCACCTCGATCCGCTGATCATAGCCATAGACCGCGCGGCGGGAATTCAGGATCGTGCATTGCTTGCCGCTGGCGGTGCGCAGCATGACCATGGCGGTATCGAAGTCACCATGATCGGCAACCTCGGGATCGACCAGCACCGAACCCGTCGCCTGAACCGTCTCAACCTCTTCATCCAGCAAGAAGCGGGCGATGTCGAAATCATGAATGGTCATATCCCGGAAAATACCGCCCGAGACGTCGATATACTCCATCGGCGGCAGGCCGGGATCGCGCGAGGTGATCGTGACCTGTTCCACCGCGCCAATGCGACCTTCGGCAATCGCTGCCTTGACCGCAGCGAAATGCGGGTCGAAGCGGCGGTTGAAGCCCAGCATCAGCTTTGCGCCGGTCTCATCCACACTGGCAAGGCAGGCGCGCACGCGGGCGATATCCAGATCGATTGGCTTTTCGCAGAAAATCGCCTTGCCAGCACGGGCGAACCGTTCGATCAGATCGGCATGGGTGTTAGTTGGTGTGCAGATGACGACGGCATCCACGTCCTCCGAGGCTTCGACCTCGTCAATACTGCGCAGATCGCAGCCGAACTCGGCGGCCACCGCACCGGCCGCTTCCGCAAACGGATCCGAGACCGAGACCAGCACCGCGTCGCGATTGCCCGAAATTGCTTTGGCGTGGACCTTGCCGATGCGTCCTGCGCCAAGCAGCGCCATTCTTACCTTCATGCCGTCTCTCTTTCTTCTCGCGATCTGCGCCAGCACACATCGCCTTGCGTCGCCGCGAAGATGTCAGCGACGCCGGATTATCGCAAGTTTGCTGTGACGCCAGGATGAATATTTGCCCAAATGGCCTCCGCAGCCCTTGCCCGGCGGCGGCAGAGGACTCATCCTTGAACAAATCCCAATTTGCCCGGAGGTCCGGATGACCGACCTAATCAACGCCCTGATCGACACCTTGCCGAAAGCGGAGCTACATCTGCATATCGAGGGCACGCTGGAGCCTGAGTTGATGCTGGAACTGGCCAAGCGCAACAAGGTCAGCTTGCCGTATGAAACGGTCGAGGATGTGCGCAACGCCTATCAGTTCGATTGCCTGCAGGATTTCCTCGACATCTATTACTTGGGAATGTCGGTTCTGATCACCGAGCGTGATTTCCACGATCTGACCTGGGCCTATCTGATGCGGGTGCAGCAGGACGGGCTGACCCATGTCGAGATGTTTTTCGACCCACAGGCCCACACCGAGCGCGGCGTTGCCTTTGAAACCATGGTCGCGGGTATCACTTCGGCGCTGGAGCAGGCCAGGCGCGAATTTGGCATCACCTCGAAGCTCATCATGTGTTTCCTGCGCCACCTGCCCGAGGAGCAGGCCTTCGAGGCGCTGGACTGCGCCTGCAAACACAAAGACCATATCTTCGGGGTCGGGCTGGATAGCTCCGAACGTGGACATCCGCCCGAGAAGTTCGAACGGGTTTTTGCGACCGCCCGCGACGAAGGCTTTGTGCCCGTCGCCCATGCGGGTGAGGAAGGCGATGCCGACTATGTGCGCGGTGCGCTGGATAGTTTGAAGGTGGAGCGGGTCGATCACGGCAACCGCGCATTCGACGACCCGGCTCTGATCCGGCGTCTTGCGGACCAACAGACGCCGCTGACCATGTGCCCGATCTCGAACTGGCGTCTGAAGGGCATTCCAAACCTCGCGGCCAGCCCGGTCAAGAAGGCGCTCGATGCCGGTCTGCTCGTTACCGTGAATTCCGATGACCCCTCTTACTTCGGTGGGTATCTGAACGACAATTATCGCGCGGTACAGGAGCATCTGTCGCTGTCCGAAGGCGAGATTGTCAAACTCGCCCGCAATTCCTTTGCGGGATCTTTCCTAAGTGATGCGGAGAAACAGGAACAACTGGACAAGATCGACGCCCAGATTGACAGCCTGCGCTGAGTTTTTGGTTCGGCGAAGGTGCTGTTGGTCGGTTTGCCGACCCGGAATCGAGTCGCGTGAGGGTGTGGCGATTTGTGGTCCGATTCCGTTCATCCACTATATCTGGTGGCCAGTTCATTTCCACATCAGACACGCAACGCCGATTCCCCTGCCCGAACCACACCGGGCGGTGGTTTTTGGCTGAAAAGGTGCGTGCCGCTGTGTTATAAAACGTTGATATATAATCATAAAAATTCCACTTAAGCGCTTTCTGCGATTTTTTGCGGATTCCCGATTTTTTCTCTTGCGGTGGCCGTGCGCTTTGCTTAGAACGCCCTTCACCGGCGCTGGTGAGGTGCTGGGGACACATCGGAGAGACGGTGAGACGCTCTGGAAAGACAGAGGCATCGGAAGCATGAATGGCAGGCGGAAGCGCTGAAATTGGCGCATCTGTCTTTGTTTTGGTCC
>NZ_JAVAMO010000010.1 GCF_030758345.1 Ruegeria discodermiae | reverse complement strand
ATGGCCTCCTTTTTCGGGAATGAAGGGAGCCCTGCCTGTGGGCTCCCTCAAAACTTCTCTTATGCGTATTTCGACTGGATCTCGTCGCTGATGTTCTGCGGCACCGGGTCGTAATGGTCGAACTGCATGGTGAACTGGGCGCGGCCCGACGACATCGAACGCAGGGTGTTGATGTAGCCGAACATGTTGGCCAGCGGCACAAACGCGTCGATTGCGATTGCGTTGCCGCGGTTTTCCTGACCGGACACCTGGCCCCGACGCGAGGTCAGGTCGCCGATGATACCGCCGGTATATTCTTCCGGGGTGATCACTTCGACCTTCATGATCGGTTCCAGCAGTTTCGCACCAGCTTTGCGCATACCTTCACGCATGCACATACGGGCCGCGATTTCGAAGGCCAGCACGCTGGAGTCCACGTCGTGGAACTTACCGTCGATCAGGGCCACCTTGAAGTCGATCACCGGGAAGCCAGCCAGCGGGCCGCTATCCATGACCGAGTTGATGCCTTTTTCAACGCCCGGGATGTATTCCTTGGGCACGGCGCCTCCAACAATGCGGCTCTCGAACGAGTAACCTTCGCCCGGCTCTGTCGGCGAGATGATCATCTTCACCTCGGCGAACTGACCAGACCCACCCGACTGTTTCTTGTGGGTGTAGGTATGCTCGACCTCGTGACCGATGGTCTCACGGTAAGCCACCTGCGGCGCACCGATATTGGCCTCGACCTTGAATTCACGCTTGAGGCGATCCACCAGGATGTCCAGGTGAAGTTCGCCCATGCCCTTCATGATGGTCTGACCGCTTTCGAGGTCAGTCTCCACGCGGAAGGACGGGTCTTCGGCGGCCAGACGGCCCAGACCTTGGGACATCTTCTCCTGGTCGGCCTTGGTTTTCGGCTCAACCGCAATCTCGATCACCGGATCGGGGAAGGTCATAGTTTCAAGAACCACCGGGTCGTTGACCGCACAGAGCGTGTCACCTGTGGTGGTGTCTTTCAGACCGGCCAGCGCGATGATGTCGCCTGCAAACGCTTCGGTGATCTCTTCGCGGTCATTGGAGTGCATCATCATCATACGACCGATGCGCTCTTTCTTGCCCTTGGTCGAGTTCATGAGCGTATCGCCCTTGGCCAGGGTGCCCGAGTAGATGCGAGTGAAGGTCAGCGAGCCAACAAAGGGGTCGTTCATGATTTTGAACGCCAGACCCGAGAACGCCATGTCATCATCCGCGCGGCGGGCGATGTTACGCTCTTCGGTTTCGTCACCGGGTTTGAAGCCCATGTAATCGACAACGTCCAGCGGGCTGGGCAGATAGTCGATCACCGCGTTCAAGAGCGGCTGAACACCTTTGTTCTTGAAGGCAGAGCCACCCAGAACCGGAACGAAGGCGATTTCCAGCGTGCCCTTGCGCAGCAGCGCGCGCAGGGTCGGCACGTCGGGTTCGTTGCCTTCCAGGTATTCCATCATCGCGTCGTCGTCCATTTCGACGGCCGCTTCGATCATCTTGCCGCGCCATTCCTCGGCCATGTCTTTCAGGCTGTCACGGATCGGAGCCTTGACCCAGGACGCACCCAGATCTTCGCCCTGCCACAGCCATTCTTCCATGGTGACTAGGTCGATCAGACCTTCCAGCTCGGTTTCGGCACCGATCGGGATACCAACCGGAACGGCGCGCGCGCCGGTGCGGTCTTCGATCATCTCAACACAATTGAAGAAGTCGGCGCCGATCTTGTCCATTTTGTTGACGAAGACCATACGCGGAACCTTGTAGCGGTCAGCCTGACGCCACACGGTTTCGGTCTGCGGCTCAACACCGGCATTGGCGTCGAGAACACAGACAGCACCGTCGAGAACCGCCAGCGAACGTTCAACTTCGATGGTGAAGTCCACGTGGCCGGGGGTGTCGATGATGTTCAGGCGGTGCTTGGGGCTGTCGGCGGTCTTACCGTCCTCGGTGCGCTCCCAGAAGGTGGTGGTCGCAGCCGAGGTGATGGTGATGCCGCGTTCCTGCTCCTGCTCCATCCAGTCCATGGTGGCTGCGCCATCGTGCACCTCACCGATGTTGTGGGATTTGCCTGTGTAATACAGGATACGCTCGGAACAGGTGGTTTTACCTGCATCGATATGCGCCATGATACCGAAGTTGCGGTAATGGTTCAGTGTATATTCGCGTGCCATAGGTCTCAGATCCTCTGGATTACCAGCGATAATGGCTGAAGGCTTTGTTCGCCTCGGCCATCTTGTGGGTGTCTTCGCGCTTTTTCACGGCGGTACCGCGCGACTGAACTGCGTCCAGCAGCTCACCGGCGAGGCGTTCTTCCATCGTGTTTTCGTTGCGGTTGCGCGAGGCCGAGATCAGCCAGCGGATGGCCAGCGCTTCGCGGCGCTCGGGGCGCACTTCGACGGGAACCTGATAGGTGGCACCACCCACACGGCGCGAGCGGACCTCGACGCTGGGTTTGATGTTGTCGAGCGCTTCGTGGAACACTTCGACGGGGGCGCGTTTGATCTTGGTTTCGACCCGGTCCAGCGCGTTGTAGACGATACGCTCTGCGACCGACTTCTTGCCGTCGATCATCAGGTTGTTCATGAATTTGCTCAGCACCTTGTCGCCAAATTTGGCGTCGGGCAGGATTTCGCGCTTCTCGGCGGCGTGACGACGTGACATATCAGCCTCTCCTTCTTACTTGGGACGCTTCGCGCCGTATTTCGAACGACGCTGCTTACGGTCTTTGACGCCCTGAGTATCCAGAACACCGCGCAGGATGTGGTAACGCACGCCGGGAAGGTCTTTTACACGACCGCCACGGATCAGAACAACCGAGTGTTCCTGCAGGTTGTGGCTTTCACCGGGGATATACGAGATGACCTCGAACCCGTTGGTCAGGCGCACCTTGGCAACCTTCCGCATCGCCGAGTTCGGCTTCTTCGGTGTGGTGGTATAGACCCGGGTGCAGACGCCGCGCTTCTGCGGGCACTGTTCCAGGTGCATGGATTTCGAGCGTTTTACTTTCGGCTGCCGCGGCTTGCGGATCAGCTGTTGGATCGTTGGCATTCCGGTTCTTTCCCCGTTTCGCAACACATGTGACATGCACGCGCGTCGCGTGCGGTTAAATTCGCTGCACTTATGCGTCCACAAGCGCAAAATCCGCGAGCGTTCCCATTCCGAGGTGAACGTCGCGGTTGGGTATCAGAGGGCGCGAACTGCAAAATTGTCCGGGCCTTGACCACTTCATCTATGAAGTCGGCGGTGGGGCGACCCCCATTGCCGAGATAGCGGGCGTATAGGCGGAGTCGCCGATGGTGTCAACAGCACTCCCCCGGCGCGCCGGCAAGGCCGGTTTCGGGCACCTGAAGAGGGTATCGCAGCGGGCAACTTACACAGTTCCCCCGCGCCCCGCATAGTCCCGGCTCAGCTCAGCCACGCGAAAGGCTCTTTGAATTGGATATCCTGGGTCTGTGCCGATTCAGCTATCTCGGCGAGGGAGGGTTCAAAATGACCCATGACACACTCGATGATCGACGCGCATTTCTCTACCAGCAGGAACGCCTTGTAACCCGCTTTCGTCATTTCGAAGCGATCACTCTGCCTTCGGTTGCCGGGCAGACCGACCCGGACTTCCGATTGCTGGTGGTTATCGGGCAGGATTTCCCTGCCCCCTATCTTGACCGGCTGCAAAACCTGACACGGCATGTGCCGCAGGTGCTGATCCGGGCCTATCCTCCGATGCGCCACCGCCGGGTCATGATCCGTGCCATGCGCGACAACTACGGCGCGCCGGAACAGCCCTCATTGCAGTTTCGCCTCGATGACGATGATGCGATGGGCCGCGATTTCATCGCCCGATTTCGCGAAACGGCGGAGGATACCCGCGCGCTCTGGTCCAAACATCGCGCCATCGCGGTGGATTTCAATCGCGGCTACGTGTTTCGCGCCGGCCCCGAGGGGTTGCAGGTCTGCGCATATAGCTACGCCTATAGCGCCATTGCGCTGGGTATCATCGTGCAGCTGGGGCTAAAGGATACAATCATGGATTACACGCGCGGCAAACTCTGGACCGACATGCCCACCGTCACCTTCCCGCATGAGGACATGATGCTGCGCGCACATCATGATTTCAATGACTCGCGGATGAAACGCGGGGGCAAGCCATTTGACTACACGCCGCTGACCCGCGTGCAGGAGAGGTATTTCAAGAACCGCTTCAACATCAATAACGCAAGGGGCAAACAGGTCTTTTCACGCCCCCTAGAATGAGCACTCCCGAAGCACGGCAAACGGTCCGGCCAGCCAGGGCGGGCAATCTCGTATCCGGTCAAATCCCATTCTTGTGGCGCGCCATGTGCACAATCATAATAGTCCCGACATGCCACCTCATCCCACGGGATCGCGATGCAAGCTATCGGTCTTTGCCGTTTCTCCTATCCCGCAATAGGCGGATTCCAAGTGCACCATGACACGCTGGAGGAGCGGATCGATTACCTTTGCGCGCCAGACCGTCTGGAAGAGCGATTTCGCATCTTTGAAACCCTTACCCTCCCCTGCCTGCGCCATCAAAGCGACCAGGATTTCGACCTGATCGTCGTGATCGGAGACAGCCTGCCAAAGCGCCATCGGGACAGGCTGCACGATCTGACAATCGGCATGCCGCAGGTCCAGATCGTCTCGCGCCCGCCGGGCAGGCAACGTGCGACCATGCAGAGCATCCTGAACGCGGCGCGCAAGGACCCGTCGCAACCCTGCCTGCAATTCCGCTATGACGATGATGACGCGGTCTCGATCGACTTTGTCGAGCGCCTCAGAGCCGCGGTCGAGGAATGTGACGGGCTGGTGCGGGACAATCTGACGGTCGCCTTCGATTACAATCGCGGTTTTGTCGCCGAGCTTGGTCCACAGGGCGTCTCGGCCACCGACATGTACAGGCGGCTCTATGTGGCTTCGCTTGGGATGTATGTTGCGGGCAATTGCAAAAAGACGATCATGCATTACGCCCATTCGAAGATTGATCGCGTCATGCCGACAGTCAGCTATACAGATCAACCGATGTGGGTGCGCACACATAATGGGTACAACGATTCCCGTCAGAAGCCGGTAAAACCGGTAGCGGTCACGCCCCTGACCCCCGAACAGGAAGTGGAATTCTCCATGAGATTTGCAATCGACAGTGATCGCGTGCGTCAGGTCTTTCGCGAAGCCTGAGCGGACCGCTCCCGGAACAGCGTGAAAAGCCCCGTCGCCACCACCAGCGCGCCACCCAGCATGGTCACCGGATCAGGCCAGTCGCCAAACACGATCCAGCCCAAAACAAGGGCCCAGATCAGTCCCGAATAGCGGAAAGGCGCCACGAAGCTCACCTCACCCACCCGCATCACCAGTACGCTGCAGAGATAGCCAAGCAGAATGAAGCCCGAAGCCGCAAGGATCAGCCCGGCCAGCGGCAAGGTCACCGGCACCCGGGGCTCACTCAGCGAGGCAAAACCTGCGGCCAGCGTCACCGTCACGGCGGTGGCAAAAGACACCATCAAGGACGGCACCTGCGCGGACATCCGGCGGGTGACGAGATCGCGCACTGTTATCAGCGCCACCGCCAACAGGGCGAAATAACTATGCGACGTGAACCCCTCTGCCCCCGGACGCACGATCAGAAGCATACCGCAGAACCCCACGCCGATGGCCAGCATCCGCCGCCAGCCCACAGCCTCGCGAAAGAACAGCGCCGCCCCCAGCGTCACCGTAAGCGGTAGCGCCTGAAGCACTGCCGTCACATTGGCCAGAGGCATGTGAAGCAGCGCATTGAGGAAGAAATAAGTGACCGCCACCTCGCTGAGGCAACGGATCAGCACCAGCACCCGATCATGTGCTGGGAAGCGCAGGTGAAACATGCCCAGCCGCCGCGCCAGCAGATAGAGGAAAAAGCAGGTCAGCACACCGCGCAGTGCAACGATCTGAAACAGGGGTAGCGCGGTGCCCAGATACTTGATCACCGCATCATTGAAGGTGAACCCGGCCATGCTGCCACACATCAGCAACGCGCCGCGCAGATTGGGGGACAACATCGCCCGGTCGGACTGCGCATGCTCCGGCGCAGATTTCGGATATGTCATTGTTGTGCCCGCCGCATGTCGACCCTCGCTAGGATGATTGCGAAGGCGCGTCAAGAAACGGCTGCCGTTCAGGCTGAGGCTTGCGGGCTGACTAGCGTTTTCCGAAAGACGGGTCCGCAGGGGCCATCAGGCAATTCAGCACCCAAGGGTAGGCGGTGGTGACATAATAGCCATATTGCCCGTCCACACTCATGCCGTTGCACTGATCCAGATCGCCGCCGCCGGTGAACTCATAATCCTCTAGATAGGTTCCGTCCGGCATCCCGCCCGGCCCGTTGGGCGGCGCGGGGCGTGGCGCGGTCTTGAGCGTATAGCCCGTGCGCGCGGGGCGAACAGCTCCGGTCTCATCGCGAAAAAAAGTGCCGAAGATGGGAAACCCGTCAGCGGCGAAGCCGATGACCGGAGACGGCTCTACCTGATCGTGATCCAGAAACAGGGCGTTGGGATTAGCGTGGTAGTGATACCGCCCGTCCGGCTGGGCATGGGCATTGTGCTGATCCACCCCGAAATGGTCGTCATAGGCGGGCGGATCAATCAACCAGGGATCGGTGTCGCGGCACCCGGCCAGCACATTGCCCTGCGCATCGGCGCGCGGGCCGTTCGGTCGCCAGCACCCTGCCGACAACAAATCCACCGGCGTGCCGTTCAGCATCACCCCATCATAGGAACGCTGCGACAGCTTCGTGGGTGATCCCGAAGGTTTGGGGTTCCGTGGAATGCGAAACGTGCCCGGCAGTTCCTTGACGTTATTGGCGAAATTGGCGGTCGGGCCATTGAAATCGTGGTTGGGGATGCCGTTTGACGTCAGGATGCAGGCGTCGCCCTCCGCCACGATGCCCAGTTGGGCGGTGTATTTGATCTGGCGCGAGATATCCTCGACCTCTGCCACGTAGCTGCCAGCATAGTCCGCGCAATCGCCGGATCGGTTGGTCAGGATGGCGTTGGTGATATCCGTGTCGTGCGCAATTGCTGTGGCCGGGGCCGCGACGGCAAGACACAGCGCTAAGCCAAGTGGAATGCGGGGGGGAAGCCTCATCACATGACATCCTTTCGGTTGGAAACAGAGTCACGCCAGAACAGCGATTGACTGGAATTCAATATCTCGTTGGTCTGCAAGAAGGGGCAGTTCGCTGCCCGCCGCAGATCTCCATCGTGGCAAGAATGGAAAGCGCTGACAACGGGTCATATCTGAAATCAGCGATGCCACGCCATACTCGGTCAAACCCCCAATCTGCGCCTGCCGCGCGGCATCGGGGCTTTCCGCGCGGCTCGATAAGTGCGAGAGTTGCGGGATGTTGGATATCTCGACCCTCGCCTCCGGCTGGAATCAGAGCCGCGCGCTTCGATGACCCTGCACACTCTCAAGGGGCTTTTGTGACCGACAGCACCCCATCCGATCCCGACCAGCCGCGCGCTGCCGAACGTGCCGGATCACCCGGCTATTACGGAGTCTGGACCTGTACCGCGCTGGTGGTCGGCAATATCGTGGGATCGGGGTTCTTTCTGGCCCCCGCTGCGCTGGCTCCCTATGGGGCGGTGGCGCTGATCGCCTGGGCCGTGGTCTCGATCGGGGCGCTGAGTCTGGGGTTGGTTTTTGCCCGACTCAGCCGCATCGCGCCCGAGACCGGTGGGCCTTATGCCTATGTGCGGCTGGGCTTTGGGGATTTCGCCGGGTTTCTGGTGGCCTGGCTTTATTGGATCTCGATCTGGATCTCGCTGCCCGCCATCGCCCTGGGCGCGACCGATTACCTGCATTTCTTCATTCCCGCGCTGCACGGCAAAGCCTATGCCAATTCCGCTGTGGCACTGGCGATGATACTGGCAGTCGGGCTGCTGAACCTGAAGGGCACGAAAGAGGTCGGGCTGGTCCAGCTGATCATCGTCAGCATCAAGCTGATCCCGTTTCTGGCGGTGGCGTTCATCGGCCTCTTCTGGGTGGATTGGAGCCACTTTACCCCGATCAACCCGACGCCGATGTCCTTCTTTCTGGCCTTTGCCGCCACGACACCTTTTATCATGTACGCCTTCACCGGACTCGAAACCGCAACCGTCCCGGCCGGAGAGGTTCGCGACCCGCGCCGCACCATCGCCATCGCAACCATCGCCGGCGTCCTGCTGGCCGCCGCGCTTTATACCTTCGGCACCGTGTCGGTAATGGGGGTGATGTCGCGCACCGCGCTGGAAAACTCAAACGCCCCCTTTGCCGATGCCGCCGAGGTGATGTGGGGCAACTGGGCGGGCTATGTGGTCGCCGCCGCCGCAATCCTGTCTTCGCTTGCGGCTCTCAATGGCTGGACGCTGGTGATGGCGCAGGTGCCTCTGGCTGCGGCGCGCCACGGGCTGCTGCCGCGCGCCTTTGCCGAGCTCAGCGCCAATGGCGTTCCGGCCAAGGGCATCATGATCTCGATGTCACTGTCGATTCTGGTCCTGCTGCTGCAATCCACCGGTTCCAAGACCCTGCTTGCAGCCTATGAGTTCATCATCCAGTTGGCCATCGTGACCGAGATGGCGCCTTATGTGTTCTGCTGCGTGGTTGAGGGCATGATTCTGCTGTCATTGGGCCGGCGGATCGGCTTTCTGCAGCCGATGACCTATCTGCCAATCGCCATCATCGCCTTCGGTTTTTCGATGTTCACCATCTTTGGCGCCGGGTCCGAGCCGGTGATGTGGGCGTTTCTTTTGATGCTGGCCGGGTTGCCGGTCTATGTGGCGATCCGGCTGCAGCATGCTGACCCTGAGCTATGATGCTGTAGAGCCCAGCACGCCGTCATCTGCAACTGAAGGTGTAGAGTCCGCCCGGTTCCACCGAAATAAACCGCGCGCCTTCGCACAAGTCGCGGGCCATCACCGCCATCGCCGCAGGCGGGCGGCTACTCTGCCCGGCGATACCGGGTCCGCGGATCACGACACTGTTGCCGTCAAAGGATTGCACCTTCCCGGTCTGCGCATCCGACAGATCCGAACAACCGACCAGGGCCAAAAGCCCAGCCACGATCACAAAGCGGCTCATCCCATATCTCCAACTGGCTTCATAACTGAAGCCTATCACCGTGCGATGACGCTGCAAGGGTTTGATTGGAAAGAGGAGTATCGTGCGTGTCTATTAACCGCCGCGCAGCCGCTGCATGAGGTAGATTTCATTCTCCGCAGCCACGGGCGCGGTCAGGTCGCTGGCCATGATCCGTCCATCCACCGATACCGACACGCCTGCATCAATGGGTGCCTGCAGCGCGGGGTGCAGGCGCACCAATTCGCGCAGCATGTCACCGATGGTGGCGGCCTCAACCTCCACCACCGCCTGCTCGCCGGTCAGGGCGCGCAGCCCCGACCAGAGATGGACCTTAACCGTCACCGGACTTGAGCGCCGCCAGAATACGCGGCGGTGACATCGGCAGATCGCGCATCCGCACACCAGCGGCGTTGGACACAGCGTTGGCGATGGCGGCCAGTGGCGGGACGATGCCGGTCTCGCCTACACCGCGCACGCCGAACGGGTGGCCGGGATTGGGCACCTCGACAATCACCGTGTCGATCATCGGCAGGTCAGAGGCGACGGGAATGCGGTAATCGAGGAAGATCGAGTTCTGCAACCGCCCATCCTCGCCATAGATATATTCCTCATTCAGCGCCCAGCCGATGCCCTGCGCAGCGCCGCCCTGATACTGGCCTTCCACATAGGCGGGATGGATCGCCTTGCCCGCATCCTGAATGACCGTGTAGCGTGTGATCGCGGTCTTGCCGGTTTCCGGGTCGACCTCGGCATCGACGATATGGGTGCCAAAGGACACGCCCGCCCCTTCGGGCGTCGCTTCGAAATGGCCCGAGATCGGCCCGCCGGTCGCACCCATATTGGCGGTGATATCGGCCAGTGGCAGCGGATCGAAATCGCCCGCATTGGGCCCCGAGGGCACCGCACAACCGTCTTCCCATTTCACGGCATCCACCGGAATGCCCCATTTGGTCGCCGCCCGTTCACAGAGCTTTTCGACCGCGTGTTTGGCGGCCTTGATCGTGGCCAGCCCGCTGGCATAGGTCACCCGGCTGCCATGGCTCACATCGTTGTAGCCCAGCGTCGCGGTGTCGGCGACGGTCACGCGGATGTTTTCGTAAGGTATGCCCAGCACCTCGGCCGCCATCAGCGCCATTGAGGCACGCGAGCCACCGATATCCGGTGTACCGACCATGAGCTGCGCCGAGCCATCCCCGGACAGCGCCAGCGAGACAGAAGTTTCGCCGCCATGGTTGAACCAGAAGCCGCAGGAAATCCCGCGCCCCTGCCCCGGCTTCAGCGGGGCCGAATAATGCGGATGGGCCTTGGCCTCTTCCAGCGTTTTGACCAGACCGATCTGATCATAGGTTGGGCCATAGCTGGCCTTGGAGCCATCATGGGCGGCGTTTTTCAGACGCACATCCAGCGGGTCCAGGCCTAGCTGATTGCACAGCTCATCCAGCACGGATTCCACGGCAAACGCCCCCATCGGTGCGCCCGGCGCGCGGTAGGCCGCCTGTTTCGGGCGGTTGGCCATCACGTCATAGCCAACCTGCCGCACATTGGTCAGGTCATAGGGCGCGAAGGCGCACATGGCAGTCATGTCACCGGGCGCGCCGGGAAAGGCTCCGCCCTGCAGGCGGAAGATCCCCTCGGCGGCCGTAATCGTGCCGTCCTTCTTCATGCCAATCTTGATATCCATCGATGCCGAAGAGGTTGGCCCGGTGGCGCGAAACACTTCGGACCGGCTCATCACGATCTTGACCGGACGGTTGGCCTTGCGACTGAGCGCCAGCGCAACCGGCTCGATAAAGACGGTGGTCTTGCCTCCGAACCCGCCGCCGATCTCAGAAGCCGTCACGCGCAGCTGCGCGGTTTCGATCCCCAGCAGCGCGGCGCAGGTCTTTTGCGCGATCCAGTGGCCCTGCGTGGTGCACCACAGCTCGCCCTTGCCATCGCCGCCCAGGGACGCCAGGCAGGCATGCGGCTCGATATAGCCCTGATGGGTGGCCTCGGTGGTGAAGCTGTCCTCGATCACCAGATCGGCCTCGCCAAACCCGGCCTCGACGTCACCATGCCCGCTTTCGTGATAGCGCACCACGTTAGGGTGCAGCCCTTCGGGCACCGAATAATCGGAAGCGCCTTCGCGGATCACCGGCGCATCGGCGACCATCGCCTTGTCCACATCGGTGACATGGGGCAGCACCTCATACTCGACCTCGATCAGCTTCAGCGCATCGCGCGCCGCCAGCGCCGAGGTTGCGGCCACTGCCGCCACCGCATGTCCGTCATAAAGCGCCTTTTCTCCCGCCATGACGTTTTCCAGCACGTTCCAGAACTCGCCCGCGAGGCCTGGCTTGAACTCCACCTTGTCGGAGAAATCGGCGCGGGTGACCACGGCTTTGACATCCGGATGCGCCTCGGCCTTCGAGGCGTCGATCTTCACGATCCGGGCATGGGCGTGGGGCGAGCGCAGGATCGCGCCATGCAGCATCCCAGCGGCATAGGCATCCGCGCCGAATTTCGCGCGGCCCGTGACCTTGTCCAGCCCGTCGGGGCGGTCGGGGCGCGTGCCCACAAATTTGAAGACAGATTTCTGGTCGTCGAGTGCCATTACGAAGCCTCCCGCATGTCCGCCGCCGTGTCCATCACGGCGCGAATGATCTTGTCATACCCGGTGCAGCGGCAGAGATTGCCCGCCAGCCAGTAGCGGGCCTCTTCCTCGGTCGGGTTGGGGTTCTTTTCCAGCAGCGCCTTGGCGGCTACCAGAACACCCGGCGTGCAAATCCCGCATTGCAGCGCAGCATATTCGATGAATTTCTGCTGCAGCGGATGCAGCTCTTCGCCATCGGCCATGCCTTCGACCGTGGCGATGTCTTTGCCGTCCGCCTCGACCCCCAGCATCAGGCAGGAACAGACCAGGCGGCCATCGACGGTGACGGAACAGGCCCCGCAATCGCCGGTGCCGCAGCCTTCCTTGGCGCCGGTCAGGTTCAGCTTGTCGCGCAGGCAATCCAGCAGCGTCTCGCGCGGATCACAGAGGAATTCAACGCTGTCCCCGTTCACGGTGGTGGATACGTGCAGTTTGCTCATGCTTGTTCTCCCTTCGCACGGGCATAGGCGATTTTTGCGGCGCGCCTGGCCAGAACCCCGGCCACTTCGGTACGGAACGCGATGGTGCCACGCTTGTCATCAATCGGGTTGCAGGCTGCCGAGGCCGCAGCTGCCAGCGCGTCAAGCGCCGCGTCATCCAGCGCGGTGCCGATGATCGCGCTTGCGCAGTCCTCGACCAGCAGCACGGTGGGCGCCACAGCGCCCAGCGACACCCGCGCCTCGGTCACATTATCTCCATCCAGCCGCAGGCTGACGCCACAGCCAACCACCGCGATATCCATCTCGGTGCGCGGGATGAAACGCAGATACGCATCTCCACCATTCTGGCCGCGCGGCGGAATATTCACCGCCGAAATCACCTCGCCCCTGGCCAGCGAGGTCTTGCCGGGTCCGGTCGGAATATCCTCGACCGGCACGATGCGCTCGGCGTCAGGGCCGGTCACGGTGACGGTCACGCCCGCGGCAATCATCGCCGGAACAGAATCCGCCGCTGGTGAGCCGTTGCAAAGGTTGCCGGTCAGCGTGGCACGTCCTTGGATCTGGGTCGAGCCGATGAGATCCATCGCCTCAACGATGCCGGGCCATTCGCGGCCCAGTTCGCCATGTTCGCTCATCTCGGCACCGGTGACAGCGACCCCGAGGGTCCAGCCGCCATCACCTGTGCGGGTGATGTCGCTGACGCCGTCGATCTTCTTGATGTCGATCAGCAGATCGGGCGTCACCATCTCGGACCGCAATTGCACCAGAACATCGGTCCCGCCCGCGAGAAAACGGGTCACACCCGTTGTCGCGGCGGCCAGCGCCGAGGCTTCGGTGAAACTGGCAGGGCTGTGATAATCCATCTATCTACCTCGCATGTCCTGAAATGAGAGTCGCTGGGCTTTTGCCGGGACGTTAGTGCAGCAACCCGCCCTCGTCCATCATCAGAACACCGGAAAATCACACCATCAAGGCGGATTTGTTTGGCACTATCGGGTCGGGCGCTAAAATCCGACGCGCGGCCTTGATCGACCGACCCGACCTTTCAGCCCGTCGGGGCGGTCAATATCCCGACGATCTTGTTGAGGACCGTCTGATTGTCAGCCACGAACTGCTGTCCGGTCTTGCGGATGAGCGCGATGTTTTCGGACTTCGGATCGAACTCGTTCACGTCGGCGGGTTCCTCGGGCTTCAGCAGGAAGGCCTGCAAATCAATCGTCGACTCAAAGCCCGAATGGCGCTCCAGCGCATGGGCGCTGACGCTTGCTTCGCCCCGGAACACCATGCGCAGCATCGGCTTGAACCACTGGATCAACCCGCCCTGCTCGGCAATCTCGCCCGAGATCGAGTCGTTTCTGACAGTGCCGAGGGCAACAACCACAAATTCCTCGGCCTCGGGCAAGTGGGTGCGGGCATGTAGATAAGCGACTTCACCCGGCGCATTCAGGATCATCGCCGGATCGCTGATGAAATGCCCGTCCGCATGGGCACCGGAAAAGACGATCGCGGGAAAATAGATCGGCGCGCTGGTCACTCCGGTCACGAGCGAGCGCAGATACATATTGCCCTCAACGTCATCCCAATTGCGAAAGATCGTCAGCCCGTTGCTCTGCTGTGAAAAGGCCGGAAACATGGCCGGGCGCAGCAGATCGTTAAACTGCCCGTCGCCAAGCAACTCGTTTGCCACCGCGATCCGACCTTGGTTGCGGATTAGCGGGCCAAACAGCCCGCCTCCGGTCAGGATCTTGTGATGGAGTGGAGTTTCCAGCACATCGGCGCCAAAGCGCGAATAGGCGTCGATTGCCTCTGCAGCCGTCATCGGTTCGCCGGTTTTTGGATCGGGATAGAACAACAGCGTGCTGATAATGGCGCCGGTCGAGGCTCCCGCCACGAAATCGAACATTTCGTAGATGCGTTTGCCGGATTTCTCTTCGAGCGCCTTTAGAACCTCCAGCTCGGCAAGGCCGAACATCGCGCCGCCCTCCAGCGCCAGAATGCGTGCGCGTTTTGGGTGATCGGTCTGCCAGACAGTCGGTTCGCTGAACGCCTCGGCCTCTGGCCAGCCTGCAACCTCGATCTCGTATTCGACCAGATGGCGGTTATAGAGGAACGCGCTCAGCCCATAGAGCGCGATCACCGCGAACAAACACAGTGTTGCGATTCCCGAAATCTGAATCAGACGGCGCATGTACCCTCCAGCGTGAACAACCCCTAATTGCGCGAATTCGGCACTGCCTGCCAAGTCGCAATTGGCGAAACGTCACGTTTTTTTCCTAAGCGTGGGCCGTTTGGGCATTTGCACAGCACAACCCTTGTTGTCAGCCCTCCAGCAGGACCCGCAACAGAGGGGCCTGCGGGCGGCCCAGCCCTTCGATCACCGAGAAATGGTCCTGCTCTGGTTCATAGCTGTTCGGGGCTTGCCAGGCCTCGGCGATCAATCGGGTCTGGCGGATCAGTTCTGGCCGCTCAAGCGCGCCCACCCAGAAATGCGCCTGCACGCCCTGGCGCGGCTTGTGTAGGGCCGGGCTCTCGGCCTCTGCCTCTGCCGCATCCAGACCCAGCACCGCGTTCATCTGTGTGTGCAGCAGAGGGCGCAGATCGTGAATGCCGCTGACCGACAGCACCCGGTCCAGCCGTGTGGTGACCGCGCTATCGGCGCAGGCCAGACGGGAGACCAGATGGCCGCCCGCCGAATGACCGATCAGCCGCACCGGCCCCGCAACCTGCCCTGCTGCGGCGTTGACGGCCTCAGTTATTTCCTGCGCGATGACGGTCAGGCGTGCCTCGGGCGCCAGCGTGTAGCTTGGGATCGCCATCGCCCAGCCTTGCGACAGCGGGCCACGGGCCAGATGCGACCAGTAGCTTTTGTCGAGCTTGTGCCAGTATCCCCCATGGATGAAGACAACCAGCCCCTTGCAGGCCCCATCTGGGCGAAACAGGTCCATGCGATTGCGGGGGGCGTCGCCATAGGGGATGTCGAGCTCTCCGGTCTGGTCGCGGAACGCGGCGGCCTCGGCGGCCCAGCGCGCCGGTAATGTGTCCGACCCCGGCACGTAGCTGGAATTGTCAAAGGCGTCGTCCCAGTCGATCATGCGTATCCCCTTGTTTGGCGGAACCCTAGAGCGATGACGACGCAGGTCCAAGCGTGAACGAACCACACTCAGAGATCGATCTCGACCACGCCGCCCGGCTCGGCTGCGCGCGACTGGCACAGGATGATCGCCCCGTCGCGCTGTTTGGCCGACAGCACAAAATCGCGATGCTCAACCGCGCCCGAGACCAGCCCGCATTTGCACACCCCGCAGATGCCGTCGGAACATTTCACATCCACATGAATGCCGTGTTCGACCAGAACCTGCGCCGCATCCTTGTCTTTTGGCACAAGGATGTTGCGGCCCGAGCGGGTCAGTTTCACGGTGAATTCGTGGTTCTCATAGTCTGGCTGCTCGGGGACCGAAAAATACTCCAGATGCCGCGCCTCCTCCGGGAAGCCCTGCGCCTCGGCGGCCTGCATCACCGCCTCCATGTAGCGATCCGGGCCGCAGGTATAGACATGCCAGCCGGGATGATACCCCGACAGAATCGCATCCAGATCCGCGCGCGTCCCCTCATCCGAGATATGCAGGTGCACGTGATCGGCCCAAGGGGCTGCGGCCAGGTCGTCCAGATATCCCGCAGAGGCCCGCGTGCTGGCGGAATAATGCAGCTCGAACTCGGCGCCCAGCGCATGCAGGCGGTGGGCAAAGGCGATCATCGGCGTGATGCCGATGCCGCCGCCCATCAGAAAGGTCCTGCTGGCGGTTTCATCCAGTTCGAAATGGTTGATCGGTTTTGAGATGAAGACCTTGCGCCCTTCGTCAAATATCCGGTGCAGCAGGGCCGAGCCGCCGCGCCCTTCGTCTTCGCGCAGCACGCCGATCTGGTATTTGCTCTGGTCCGCAGGATCACCCGACATCGAGTATTGCCGCAGGTATTCCGGTGCAACCAGCACGTCCAGATGCGCCCCGGCGGTCCAGTTCGGCAGGGGCGTTCCATCCACCGTAGTGAACTCGTACTTGGTGACATCGTCGGTCATCGCGTCCACCTTGGACAAGGCCACCCGCATGACCGGCGCATCACCGTCTATGCTGTAGCGATGAATGACGGAGGTGTCGCAATCCGACAGCCGCGTTTTGTATTCTTCAGCGCTCACCAGCGCCTCATAAGCGGCGATCCCGGCCTCGCGATCCATCGGGAAGGGATAGGGCCAGGGATGCGGGGCCAGCGGTGCGGGGTAGACCGCCAATGTCTGATCCTCGTATTTCAGGTCCAGATCTTTCTGCAGCCCGCGTCGGTTCAGCGGATGTTCAGACGGGCGAAAGGCGCCATCCGCGGCCCGCTCGACATCCCACCACCATTTCTTGGTCTCGTTCAACCCGCCATTGCCCACGGCATCATCCAGCTTTGCCAGCATGGGCGCGGCAGCGGGGATGTTCATCGCGGCCCAACGGAAGGGCCGTTCGGAAAAGAGACCTTCGAGGTTCCAGGGGCAGGTCTTCATACAGCGTCCGCACATCGCGCCGCCGGGCGTGGTGATCCGGTAGGTGGCGCATTTCTGGCTGTCCGATTTCCAGATTTCATAGCCGTTGAACATCCGCTTCGGCCCGGCAGTGATCGCACCCGAGGGGCATTCGCGCGCGCATTTGTTGCAGCTTTCGCAAAAGCTCTGCAGCCCGAAATCGATCGGCTTGTCATGACTCATCGGCATGTCGGTGGTCACCGCGCCCGATTTCAGACGCGGCCCCAGATAGGGGTTCAGGATCACCTCGCCGATCCGGCTGACCTCGCCCAGCCCACTGAGCAGAAGGAGCGGCGGCTGCAGCACCTCGCCATCCATCACCGTATGGGCACGGGCCTTGTAGCCGAGGTTGCGGATCTGTTGGGCGATCACGCCACCGAGCAGCGAAAACCGCAGATAGGCGCGCATGGATTGGGCAACGCTTATCCAGTCATCGCCGCTGGCGCCGTCCATCGTCTCATAGCCCTGATCGATGATCATGCTGATCGCCTGATCATGGGGCGGCCTGATCTCTTCGCCCGTGGCGTCATGCGAATACCACGCCCAGTCCGGGCAGCGCGACAGACCAACCGCATCCACGCCCAGGAAATAGGTCGCGGCCTTGAGATTGGCGGCATTGCGGGCACCATCGGTGGGTTTTGCCACACTTGCGCTCTCGCCATCCTGCAACAGGACAAACGCACCCAGCGCCCGCCGCTGGGCAGAGCTTGGCGCAGATTTCATCACGTATTTGCCACCCTTGGCGCCATCCTGCAGAGCCTTGCCCATGTCACCAAACAGCGCGCGCGCGAACATGTCGGTGCGCTTGGGCACCTTCGCCACATTGGCCTCGTCAATGTAGGTGGTGGGCGTGTCGACCCGCTTCAGGTCTTCGAAAGGATGCGCGCCATCCATATAGCGTCGCTTTGCGTATGGGTCGCGGTTCAGCGCGGATTTGGCAAAGCCCGCGCCCAGCCACCAGGCCGGTCCGTTGACCTTGAGCCAGGGCTGCTCTGGGGCCAAGGGCATATCATGAGCCAGAGACATATCCGTGGTCACCGCCGCCAGACCAAAGCGCGGCCCCAGCCACGGCGCGTTCAACACCCCACCCTCGACCGAGGCCAGCCCCGCCGCGACCGCCAGCCTGTTCAGATCGACATCGCTTGAGGTCACGCTATGGGCCCGCGCCGAGAACCCCAGCAGGCGGATATATTGCGCGATCACCACCGCGTTCTCGCTGGCCCGCAGACAGGCCCGGTGATCCTGCGCATCCAGGATCCAGTCACTGCCCGGCTCGTCCGGTTCTGGATCGCGGTGGTGTTCGTAGAGAAACACGATGGCGAGGCTATGCCCGTTGATCGAGCTGGGTTGCGCCGCCATCGCCTCTTTCAGATCCGCCATGATCATGTCGATGCCCGAGGCCAGCGTCTTGGTCTGGCGGGTTTTCAGCGCATGGGCGAGCCGGTCGATCTCGGGGTTGCGGCGCGGCGCGGACAGCAATGCTTCGGGGTCCAGCGGGCCGATCCCCATCATCGAGGCATCGTTGAAATAGCCGAAGGCTTTCAGGTGGTTGGCGCGCTCAAGCGGGTTTTCGGGAATATCCGAGCGCACCGGGTTCGCGTGCCCCTCGCGGATCGCATCCATCATTGCTTGAAACTCGCCCATCGCGTTGACGATGCTTTCGGGCTGCTCTGGCCGAGCGAAGCTGAGCGGGGCCATCGCGGGCACGTCGCCGTAGCGCACCACCCCGGTCTGGCGCGCCAGCCGCTCAAGCGGATATGGCCCCATATGAACCGGGCGCTTGCGATCCGAAAATACCCGGAACCCCATCTGATCCTCCTGTTGGTCAGACAGGTTTACCCCGTCATCGACAGCAAATCTATTCATGCCTATTAATAACCGGCATGAATGATTTCGATTTTACTGATCTCGACGGCAAGGTGCTGCGCTGCTTTCTGACCATTCTGGAAGAAAGCTCTGTCTCCAAAGCTGCCGACCGGATGGGTGTCACGCAATCGGCCATGAGCCATACGCTGGGCAAGCTGCGCAGGGTGCTGGGCGATCCGCTTTTTGTCCGCTCCGGGCAGGGTCTGATCCCGACCGAGCGGGCGCTGACCCTGAAAGAGCCGGTGCAAAACGTGCTCGACCGCATGAAGGCGCTGACCGATGCACGCCCCTTCGATCCGCAACGCGAGGGGATGCAATTCGCTATTGCGACCAATGACATGCCGCGCGATCTGATCTTTCCGGCGCTGCTGCGGGACAGCCTTACGCAGGGGATCGGTCTGCGGCTGGATTTCGTGCCCTCGGGGGTTCCGGATGCCGATCTGCTGCGCAGCAATCGCTGCCAGCTGATGCTGACTCCGCTGCCGCCGGACACGCGTGACCTCTATCAGAAACACCTGCTGACCAGCCCGATGCGGATTTATTACGACGCCACAATGCGCGACCCGCCCCTGACATGGGACGAATACTGCAGTTCCGATCATGTCGCGGTCCGGTTTGCGGATGGGCGCAGCGCGCAGGTCGCGCTGCGCGGTGTCGATCAGGGCCAGATGCGCCCACCGGTCGTGACCCTGCCCCATTTCAACGCGATCCCGCCTTTTCTGCGCGGCAGCCGGTTGATCTCGACCGATACCGCGCTGATGAGGCTGGGACCGCTGGCCAGCCTTGACTGCGCGCCCCTGCCCTTCGACTGCCCGCCGGTCTCGATCTACATGGTCTGGCATGAGCGCTCGCAGGCTGATCCGGCGCATCGCTGGCTGCGGGATCGGATCGAAGCGGTCGCGCGCCCTCTGGCGGATCGTTCAGGTGTCGAGCCATAGGCTTCCCGATAGATTTTCTACAGTCACGAGATCGGGAAACTGATTGGCGAAAACCGGCACAGACCGCCATCTTGTCCTAAACACATCAGCAGGAGATGATGAGATGGCAGATAAAGTGGCTCTGATCTCGGCAGGGGGCAGCGGCATGGGGGCCGATGCAGCACGACGGCTGGCGGCAGATGGATATAAGGTTGGCATTCTGTCGTCCTCGGGCAAAGGCGAGGCGCTGGCGCGGGAGTTGGGGGGCGTCGGCGTGACCGGCTCCAACCAGTCCAACGAGGATCTGCAAAAGCTGGTGGATGCGGCAATGGCCCATTGGGGCCGCGTCGATGTGATGATCAACTCCGCAGGTCATGGCCCTCGCAATGAGGTGCTGGAACTGAGCGACGAGGATTGGCATCTGGGGATGGAGGTCTATTTCCTCAATGCCGTGCGCCCCTCGCGTCTGGTCACCCCGATCATGCAGGCGCAGGGCGGCGGATCGATCATCAACATCTCGACCTTCGCCGCCTTCGAGCCTGATCCGGTCTTTCCGACCTCGGGCGTGTTCCGGGCCGGACTGGCGGCTTTCACCAAGCTTTATGCCGACCGCTACGCCGCCGACAACATCCGTATGAACAACGTTCTGCCGGGCTTTATCGACAGCCTCCCGGAAAAGGAAGAATTCCGCTCCCGCATCCCGATGGGCCGCTATGGTAACAGCTATGAAGAGATCGCCTCGGTCGTGGCTTTTCTCGCCTCCCAGGGCGGTGGCTATATTACTGGGCAGAACATTCGAGTGGATGGCGGCATCACCCGGTCAGTGTAATCTGCGCGATCGCTGGTCTGATGGCAGGGATGTATTTCCCGCGTAACCGAGCATGTTCCGTTCCGCTTAAAGCTGGTCTGATCCCTCAGACACTCGCCCTCGCGAAGCTTGCCTGTTAGGACAGGGCAGGTGGATGATAGAGCAGGTCAGACAATGAAAAAACACACGCGCATGCTTCGCAGGTCTTTGTCTGTCAATGTGAGGGCACAGATGCTGCGCGCAGTGAATGCGCCGATCGCCACACCTTGGGTGGCTATCGCTGCTACAATCGCCGTGGTGGGCACAAGCCCGGCCAATGCGCAGTCTTTCGATTGCGCAAAGGCAAGCACCCAAACAGAGACGGCGATCTGCACCAATTCCGATCTGGGAACCCTGGATGACGAGATGGCGCGCAGCTACAAAGCGATTTTGCCGGGCCTGCAAACGAAGGCATTCGAAACGCTCAGGGATGATCAGAGGCTCTGGATCAAGCACCGGAATCGCTGTGGAGGTGACACAGAATGCATTGCCTCGGCTTATCTGGACCGCTTGCGTCACCTTACGGAAAGCTACGACATTCCGCCTGGTTGGTCGGGCATCTATGACGGCCCGTTCGGAGAAATGGAACTCCATGTGACCAACGTGTCAGACGAAAACCTCAAGGTGGAGTTCGAGGGAGACGGCGCAAATTACACCTGCGGCCCCGTGTCCGGCGAAGGTCGCGCCGATGGCACGACCCTGACGGCGTCCTCGGGTGGTGCCGTGATCGTCACGTTGAACAGGTTGGGAACCGGCCTTTATGTTCCTGATGACGCAGTGAACCAAAAGCTCAAGCAAACCCAATGCGGCGCGCGGGCTCCCGACTTCCTTGGCACCTTTTTCGTCCGCCGCTAGCGCGCCTCGGGCACCGGTCGATACCGAAACCCACGAAGGCACCAGACCCCTGCCCGAACCGCGACGCAAGATCATGGTCTGCGAGCAAATGCCCGGACGGGCCCGTTGATTATTGATCGATGGAACGGGCAATCAATTCCTTCATCACCTCGTTGGTGCCGCCATAGATCATCTGCACCCGGCTGTCGGCATAAAGGCGCGCGATGGGGTATTCCATCATGAAGCCATAGCCGCCAAAAAGCTGCAGGCATTCATGCACCACCTCATTCTGGGTCTCGCTGCCCCAGTATTTCACCATCGAGGCGGTGGCCGCGTCCAGCTCGCCCTTGTCGGCCTTGGCCACACAATCATTGACGAAGCTGCGCAGCAACTCGGCTTTGGTCTTGCATTCGGCCAGTTTGAAACGGGTGTTCTGGAAATCCATCACCCGCTGCCCGAACGCCTTGCGCTCCTGCACGTATTTCACGGTCTCGGCGATGGCGAAATCGATCGCGCCCAGCGCCATGATCCCGATGGTCAGACGCTCCCACGGCAATTGCTTCATCAACTGGTAGAACCCCTGCCCCTCTTCAGAGCCGAGCAGGTTGGTCATCGGCACTTTGACGTCTTCAAAGAACAGTTCGGCGGTATCATTGGCCTTCATGCCCAGCTTCTTGAGCGGCTGGCCCCGGCGGAACCCTTCGGCGCCCTCGGTCTCCATCGCAATCAGCGAAACACCCTTGGCGCCCAGGTTCTTGTCCGTCTTTGCGGTGACAATGATCAGATCCGCGCTCTGGCCATTGGTGATGAAGATCTTGGACCCGTTCAGACGGTAGGAGTTGCCGTCTTTCTCGGCCGTGGTCCGCACCGCCTGCACGTCCGAGCCTGTGCCCGGCTCGGTCATGGCCAGCGCACCGACCATTTCGCCCGAGATCAGTTTGGGAAGCCAGCGCTGTTTCTGGTCCTCGCTGCCATAGGCGGTGATGTAATGAATCACGATTGACTGGATGCCATAGCCCCAGCCCGCATCACCACGGGAGGCCTGTTCATAAAGAACCACCGAGTCAAACCCCAGACCGCCGCCCGAGCCGCCATATTCCTCGGCAACCGCACCGCCCATGATCCCGGCCGCGCCAGCCTTGTTCCAGAACGCGCGATCGACCACGCCATTGGCCGCCCAGGCGTCGGTATTGGGCACCAGTTCATCGTCCAGGAACCGCCCCACCATGTCCGAAAACATCTGGTGCTCATCCATCTTCCAACTTGAAGTGTCTGTGAACAGGCTCATGCGGCAAACTCCTTATCGCGGCTTGAAACGAAGCCTAACGGGCAGCAACAGAATTTCCAGACGGCGCAGACCAACGCTACGCAACGTTTTTTCAGACCTGCCGATGTCTCTGCCCCGGCGCGGGCGGCGTTTCGGGGCCGCCCGCAAAACACTGGGCGATCGCCATCCACTCTGCCGCCACCGGACCAGCGACGGCGAGAGCGGTATCCGCGATGTTGCGGGTCTGTGCGACAACCTGGGCAAACTCGACCGCCGCGCCCGTGATCGTGTTTTCCGCATCCTCGCCAAAACGCCACGCCTCACCCGAAGGCGCGGTCAGATGCAGTTGCGGCAGGGCTGGTGGCACCTCCCGCCCATGGACCTGGAAGGACCAGCCAAAGGTGTTCACCCCGAGCATGACGATGTTGCTTACACGATCCTGCTCCCGTCGCTGTTGGCCGAGGATATCAAACACTTCCTGCCCATGGGCCCAGGTTTCCATCTGCCGAGCTGTCATCGCCGAGCGCACGGACATGTCCGGTCCCACCCATTGCACCCGCGCCTTGGGATCAAGCGCGGCCCAGCCCTCGCCGATCTCAAGATAGCGCGCGCGCCAGACCTCGCGCAGGGCCGGGCCGCGTTCGATAACGCGCGCGTTTTCCGTTTCCCGAAAGCCGCCGGCGCTGATCGCAGCTGTCATGTCGCCGACTTCGCGCGTGAACCCGTCGGGGTCGCGCAGGGCAACATCGACCATGCCGTTCCAGAAATGCAGATGCACCAGCACATCATTGATGGTCCAGCCCTTGAACTGGGTGACGGTGTCCCAGTCTTCGCTCGCCAGACCATCCAGGACGACATCAAGCGCCTCACTTTCCGCGACGAAATCTATGGTTTGTTGCATTGCCTGCCCCTTGCCTTATCCAGCCTGTCCGCCATCGGCCTCAATCTCGACGAGTTCCATGCCCGCATCCAGTTGCTGCCCGACCGAGACAAGGACCCGCGCGATCCGTCCCGAGATCGGCGCGGCGATCCGGTGCTGCATCTTCATCGCTTCCATCACAGCCAGCGTATCACCCGCTGCAACGTGATCGCCTTGCGCGCAATCGATGCTCAGCACCACGCCCGGCATCGGGGCAACAACCTGGCCACCGGTCTCATCCATCGCCCGGGCCGAGGGTGTGACCTCGTCAAACACTAATTGCCCCGATTGCGTGGCAAGATAGACCCGGCTCTCATCCAGATGAGCCAGCACACTGCGCCTCTCACCATCCATATCGACCGAAACCTGCGCACCCCGCCGCGACAGGTGGAGCTGCGTTGTTACGTCTTCTTGTGTGATCTGCCATCCGGCGCCTTTGGCCCTGACCTTCATCTCCAGCACCTGCCCTGCGCAGCGCAAGCGCAGCAGCCTCGGTGCAAGCGGGGCACCAGACCAGCCAAACAGGTCGGCATCCATGCCCCCTGCCCGCACTGCCATCCGGTCGCGGCGGTCCTGCATCAAAAGAGCCGCGGCAATTGCAGCCTCCTGCGCGCGGGGTAACGGGGCAGAGAAGCCATCGGGGTAGGCCTGCGCCAACAGGTCGGTCGTCGCCTGCCCCGCCATGAACGCGGGTTGCGCCAGAACCTCCGCCAGAAAGGCCGCGTTGGTGTCGCAGCCCAGCAGAACGCTCTCTGCCACGGCCCGCCGCAACCGGCGTAGCGCGGTGTCGCGGTCGGGGCCATGGGCGATGATCTTGGCCAGCATCGGGTCATAAAAGGCGCTGATCTGTTGGCCTTGGGTGATCCCGGCGTCGATACGCAGACCCTCCGCCTCGGCCGGGTGCCAGAGATGAACCGGGCCGGTTGCAGGCAGGAAGCCGTTGGCGGGGTCTTCCGCATAAAGCCGCGCCTCGATGGCATGGCCGGTGATCTGCACATCCGCTTGGGTCAATGGCAGGGGCGCGCCTTGCGCAACCGCGATCTGTAGTTCCACAAGGTCCAGCCCGGTCACGCATTCGGTCACCGGGTGCTCGACCTGCAGGCGGGTGTTCATTTCCAGAAAGTAGAACGCGCCGTCCTCGCCCAGCAGGAACTCCACCGTCCCGGCCCCGGTATAGTGGACGGATTTCGCCGCCGCGACCGCCGCCGCACCCATGCGCGCGCGCTGGTCGTCACTCAGGACGGGGCATGGAGCCTCTTCGATGATCTTCTGGTGGCGGCGCTGCACCGAACAATCGCGCTCGCCCAGATGCAGAACAGTGCCTTGCGTGTCCGCAATGATCTGGAATTCCACATGTCTTGCACTGGTCAGCGCCCGCTCAAGGATCAGCGCCCCAGATCCAAAGGCACCCTCGGCCTCGGAGCGCGCCAGTGTCAGCGCCGAAACCAAAGCCTCGGGCGCGTCGACCAGCCGCATGCCGCGCCCGCCGCCGCCTGCCGCCGCCTTGACCATGACCGGGTAGCCGATCCTCTCGGCGGCCTGCACCAGTGCGTCGTCGCTCTGATCCGCGCCCTCATATCCGGGCAGGCAGGGCACGCCGCTTGCGATCATCGCAGCGCGGGCGGCGGCTTTGTCGCCCATGACGCGCATCGCCTCGGGCGAGGGGCCGATCAGGATCAAACCGGCCTGTGCCACTGCCTCGGCAAATTCTGCATTTTCCGACAGGAAGCCATAGCCGGGGTGGATCGCCTGCGCGCCGCTGTCTTGCGCCGCCGCCAGCAGGCGTTCCGCGCTAAGATAGCTGTCGCCTGCAGGCCCCGCACCGATCCGCATGGCCCGATCCGCCGCCGCCACATGCGGCGCGGCGTGGTCGGCATCGGTATAGACGGCGATGGTGTTCAGCCCCATCGCACGCGCGGTGCGTATGATGCGCAGGGCGATCTCACCCCGGTTGGCGATCAGAAGCGTATCGAACCGCATCACCTCAGAACCTCGCAACGCCATAAGAGCCGGGGCGGACCTGCCGCGCGCGCGCCTCAAGACAGGTTTGCAGGCAAAAGCCCAGAACCCGGCGGGTATCGCGCGGATCGATCACACCATGATCCAGACAGCGGCCTGAGGTATAGAACGCGCCCGCCTGCCGGTCGAAATGCTCGGCGATCAGGGCGCTTTGCCGCGCCAGTTTACCCTCGTCTATATCCTCGCCACGCCGCTGCGCTCCGGCCCGCGCGACCATTTCCATGGTGCCTGCCGCCTGCGCGCCACCCATCACACCGGTGGTGGCATTGGGCCAGGCAAACAGGAAATCGGGCTCGTAAGCATAACCACCCATGCCGTAATTCCCGGCCCCGAAGCTGGCCCCCACATAAAGCGCGATGCGCGGCACATCGACCGAGGTCACGGCCTGGATCATCTTGGCGCCATGTTTGATCATCCCCGCCTGCTCATAGCGGGTGCCGACCATGAACCCGGTGGTGTTGTGCAGGAAGATCAGCGGTGTGCCTGCCTGCCCGCAGAGCTGAATGAACTGCGCCGCCTTGGTCGCGCCGTCAGGATCGATCGGACCGTTATTGCCGATCAGCCCCACCGCCATGCCGCAGATCGAGGCCTGCAGGCAGATCGTCGAGACACCATAGCCCGGTTTGAAATCGCGAAAGGCAGACCCGTCGGTGATGCGCAGCGCGATCTCGCGCATGTCATAGGGCGTGCGCGGATCGACGGGAACCGCCCCGGCAAGCTCGTCGGGGGCATGCAACGGGGCCGCCGCATCGCGCCGGATAGGGGACAGCGCCTTGTTCCAGTCCAGCCGCGCCACCACATCGCGGGCGATGGCGATGGCTTCGGCATCGTCACCCGCCAGATATTCGACCAGACCAGAGACCGAGGCGTGCATCTCTGCCCCGCCCAGCTCGCGCTCCTCCGCTGCCTCGCCGGTTGCGGCCTGTACCAGGGCGGCCCCCGCCAGCGCCGCCATACCGTTGCCCCGCACGCCGATTACGTAATCGGCCAGCCCCGGCATATAGGCCCCGCCCGCCGTCGATGGCCCGTGCAGCACCGCCAGATTGGGGATGCCCGCCGCCGAGAGCCTTGCCAGATTGCGAAACAGCTTGCCGCCATTGGCCCAAAGATCGACGCGATATTCCATCAGGTTCGCCCCGGCGCTTTCCACTAGATGCAGGAAGGGCAGTTTCTGCCGCAATGCCACCTCCTGCGCGCTGAGGAAGGCGGCAGCGGTCATCTCGGACATGGCGCCCGCTTTGATGCCGCTGTCATCGACCACCACCATGCAGCGGGTGCCCGAGACATAGCCAATCCCGATCAGCACCGATGCGCCGGGAACCGATTGCGCCGGGTCGTCACTATCCGTCAGATAACCAGCGAGCGAATGTAGTTGCAGGAAGGGCAGACCGGGATCCAGCAATGCCGCCAAACGGTCGCGCGGAGTCATCTGGCCGCGCGCCTCCATCCGCGCGCGGCGGCGCTCGGACAGGTCTGCCGCCCGCTGTTCCAGACCCCGCAACTCATCGATCAGCGCGATCATGGCGCGACGGTTTTCGGCATAGGCCTCGCTGCCGGTCAGGATCTGGCTGGTGAAACTCATTCTGCCCCACCTTCCATGCGATGGATCAGGGAGGCGGGCACGGCGATCGGCAGCGACAAGAGCCGCTGCGCAAAGCTCTTGCCCTGCGGATCATTGCGCAGCGAGGCAATTCCGCCGCCGCCAAGCACCCGGGTCATCACGATGTTCATGGAGTGCGACCCCGGCAGGAAATAGCGCTGAACCTCGCCCCTGAGTTCGGGTTCGAACAGCTTTTCGATCGCCTCTGCGCTTAGCGCGGCCCAGATATGGGGCAGCGCATCAGGATGCCGCGCGATGACGCCGATATTGGCGCTGTCGCCCTTGTCGCCCGATCTGGCCCAGGCGAGCTGTTCTAGCGGGACGGTAGCTTGATCGCCGTCGGTTTCCGGCGCGGGCGGTTGCGGGGCCGGTTCGGGTGTTTCCTGCGCGAGCGAGGGAAGGTCCGGCGCAAAAGCCAATTCGTCACCATCCAGTGTCACGCGACAGGTAATGTCGCGCGCATCAATCAGGAACGAAAACAGCGCCACCACAGGCGAGGGTTTCGGGCGCCCTGCCCCGGTGAAGAAATGCAGCCCCGGTGGCGTCGCAAGCGCGGTCCCCGTCAACTCCTTGAGAAACAGACCAACCGCGCGCGCATCGGGATGCCGGACCGCCGCCTTGAAGGCAATCTCTTCATAGCTGCCGTCGTTGGGATGGCCGCCAAATGCCTCCATCGCGGTTTGGGTGAAATCCGGTGCGCCCATGTCCCGCAGCCGGTCCCGCGCCCGGTCGAGGCCGGCCTGCGCAAAGGCCCGCGCCTTGCGCCCAGCGTCGCGACCATTCATCTGAAACACCATGCCGCCGCGATAGCCGTCCTGATAGGTGGCGCAGACCTTGAGTTGGCCGGATGGCGGGTGCCCTCGCGCCCCGGTCAGCGAGACCCGGTCAGGCCCGGCCTGCGTCAGCGCGACCCGGGAAAAATCACAGATCACGTCAGGCAGCAGGTATGCGCGCGGATCACCGATCTCATAGAGCATCTGTTCGCCGACCGAGGCGCGGGTGACCGTTCCGGTGGTGCCTTGCGGTTTGCTCAGCAGGATCGATCCGTCCTCTGCCACCTCCGCAATCGGATAGCCGATCCTGGCCAGATCACCCGCCGCCTCCCAATCGGTGAAATTGCCGCCGGTTGCCTGCGGGCCGCATTCCAGCAGATGCCCGGTCAGAGACCCTGCCGCCAGCAGATCATAGCTGTCCGTTGGCCAGTCAAAGCGCCAGATGCAGGCCGCCAGCGTCAGCGCGCTATCCGCGCAGCGCCCGGTGATCACGATATCCGCCCCAGCCCGCAACGCCGCAACAACCGGCAATGCGCCCAGATACGCATTCATCGAGGCGATCCGATCCCGTTGCGGCAAGGCCGCGCCGGAAAACATCTCACTAACGCCTGCACAATCTTCGGCGCGGGGCAAAATGTCATCGCCCTCGACCACCGCGACGCGCAGAGAAACCCCCGCCGCATCGATTGCCGCGCGGACTGCATCGGCGCAGGCGACCGGGTTCATCCCGCCCGCATTGGACAGGAGCTTCACGCCGCTCTTCGTGATCTCGGTCAGGTTCGGGGTGACGGCGTCGGTAACAAAATCAGGTGCATAGCCTGCATCCGCATCGCGGGCCTTGGCACGCGCCAGCAAGGACATGGTGATCTCTGCCAGATAGTCGTAAACCAGAAAATCCACGCCTCCCGCCAGCAACTGGGCTGTGGCATGCGGGGCTTCACCCCAGAAGCCGCAAGCCCCTCCGATCCGCAGAGTCTCTGCCATCCGCGGATCCTCCTCCCTGTGGTGACGCGCCGATGAACGCCTGTCTCATTTGTAAGATCGCGCGCCCAATCCGGTCAACAGGAGCGACGCCCCGTCAGCCGGATCTCGGCGCGTGATCAAGCAGCAGGCGCGCGGCGTCTTTCGCTTCGCGCGCAGGGCCTTCCGCCCCCAGCATGGCGGCGGCGACAATGGCACCTTCCTTGAGCAGCAGCATCTGCATCGCCAGTTGTTCGGGGGCGGCAAAACCGGCCTGTTGCGCGAGCCCGGTCAACCAGCCCAACAGCAGGCGCTTGTGTTCCGCCGCCTGGGCGTTGATCGGATGTGCCTTGTCCTGAAACTCGGCGCTGGCCTTGATGAACATGCAACCGCGGAACCCGTCCTGCGCGAACCAGTCAGCCAGTACATCGAACATGGCCAGTATTTGCCCTTCGGGCGTGTCGGCCCGCCCCTCACACTCGCGAAACAACGAGTTGCGGAAGTTCTCATCGCGGAGCCGCAGCGCGGCGAGGATCAGGTCCTCCTTGGTGCGGAAATGCTTGTACATCGAGGTTTTGGAAACGCCAGTTTCCACCACCAACCGATCCATGCCGGTGGCGTTGAAGCCGTCGCGATAGAAAATCTCTAACGCCTTGCGGACCAGTTCATCACGTTTGTTGGGGCGCATTTCGCAGCCTTTCATGTACCGATCAGTACATACTTTATGGGCGGGGGAAATTCAAGGTAGGTCAGGTATCGCATTTATTTTCTCCGCTTCTTCGCAGGACCCAGCTCTGCTCTGAAAAAGAAATTGCAGCCTACCCCTTGAAATAGGCTACCGATCAGTACACCTTCAGGTAAGTTTACAGATCGGTACACCATGAGGATCGCCATGCCCACCAAACCCCTCCGCATCCCGCATCAGACGTTGGTCACCCTGCTGTCGCTGGCTCTCCTGGCCGCATCGCTTGCCTGATCGGGAAGGAGATTGCAGATGACCCGCCCGCCCCTGCCGCCCTTCACCGTCGAGACTGCCACACAAAAGGTGCGGATGGCCGAGAATGCCTGGAACAGCCGCGACCCCGAAGTTGTCACGGGCGCATATACCGAGGACAGCCAATGGCGAAATCGCTCGGACTTCCTGCAGGGGTATGATCAGATCCGCGCCTTTCTGACCGGGAAATGGCAGCGCGAACGACAGTACCGCCTGATCAAGGAATTATGGGCCTGCGCGGGTAATCGGATTGCGGTGCGTTTTGCCTATGAATGGAGCGATGGGGCCGGGATGTGGTATCGCTCCTACGGCAACGAGAATTGGGAATTTGCCGTCGATGGCCGCATGGCCCGGCGCATCGCCTCGATCAACGATCTGCCGATATCCGCCAGCGATCGGCTGTTTCACTGGCCGCAGGGCCCCCGCCCCGAGGATCACCCCGGCCTGAATGATCTGGGGCTTTGAAGGAGACCAAAAAAGATGCCGCGCGCCTTTTCGGAACGTACTTTCACCCCGGCTGTCCGCGCCCATCAGGAACGGATGGGGTCGGCCAAAACCTATGCCAAATTCATCGAGGGCGGCCCGCAGCAGGGCCATCTGATCGGCGATGCGGAAAAGGCCTTTATCGAGGCGCGCGACGGCTTCTATCAGGCCACCGTGTCCGAAACCGGCTGGCCCTATGTGCAGTTTCGCGGCGGGCCGGAGGGCTTTCTGAAAGTGCTGGGGCCAACGACCATCGGTTACGCGGATTTCACCGGCAACAAGCAGTATATTTCGCGCGGCAACCTTGATGGCAACGACCGGATCGCGATGATCCTGATGGATTATGCGATCCAGCGTCGCCTGAAAATACTCGGCAGAGTGGCGTTTTCCGAAGGCGCGGAGGCCGCCGCCAGCCTGTTTCCCGATGGGGCCGAAGCAACCGCGGAACGCGCTGCGATCATCCATGTGGAAGCGCTGGACTGGAACTGCCCCAGCCATATCACGCCACGCTTCACCGAGGCGCAGCTGCAGCCGCAGATTCAGAGGATCGGTGCAGAGATGGAGCAGCTCAGGATCGAAAACGCCGCCTTGAAACGGGCGCTTGCGCAACAGGGGACGAGCGACTGATTCTCCCATGGGCCGGGACAAACCGGTTCCGCGCGATTTGCAAATCGCATGGCAAGCGGCATGTCCCCGGGGCTCCGCCCATTCGCGGCTGAAACGCTCAACTGGAGCGTTTCAGGGACGGCGCTCACCCCATCCAGCGGCGGACCGGTGCGTTGCTTTCTTCCAGCGGCTGGCAGATGACATCGACAAGGGTTGGCCCGTCATGGGCGATGGCTTCGCGCAGCACGCGATCGAGATCATCAGGGTGCTCGACCCGCCAGGACTTTACGCCATAGGCTGCGGCCACTGCGGCCTGATCGGTCCGGTTGAAATCGACGTTGTAATAGCGCGCATCCTTGTCGGCATATTGGCTGGCCTTGATCCAGCCGAAATTCGCGTTCGAGAACACCAGATAGGTGATCGGCGCACCGACCCGGCAGACGGTTTCCAACTCGCCGCAGGTAAAGCCAAACGACCCGTCGCCCATCAGCGCCACGGTCTTGGAAGCAGGCCGCCCAAACCACGCGCCCAGCGCCGCCGACAGCGCGTATCCTAGCGCGCCGTGAGCGCGGTTGGTGATGAAATGCCGCCCCGGCTTGGGCAGTTGGTAATAGGCTGAGAAATAGGGGCAGCTCGTGCCTGGGTCCGAGACGACGGTGGCATCCTCGGGCAGCACCTCCATCAGCGTCTTGAAGATCTGTTCCGGGCGGATCGGGCCATCGGTGGTGCGCGCAAGGCGCTCGAATGTCTCGAACTTGCGCGCCTTCTTCTCGGCTACTGCTGCCGCACCGCCGAACCCGTCGCTACCCTGTCCACGTTGATCGAGCACCGCGTTTGCCTCCTCCAGCGCCAGTTGCAGATCGCCCACAACCGCCACTTCGGTCCGGTAATTGGCGTTCATCACCATCGGATCGCTGTCGAAATGCACAACCCGCGTGCCCAGCCCCGGTGCCTCCCAGCGCGCAGTGGTGGTGGACCCGGCCCGGCAGCCCATGAAGATCACCAGATCGGCAGCCTCCATCATCTCCCATGTCTCGTCGGTGCCGCCATTCGAGCCGACAACGCCCAAACAGTTGGGATGAGTTTCAGCCAACGCGCCCTGCCCCGAGATCGAAGTCGCCACCGGGAGGTCCAGCCGCGTGGCGAACCGGTCGAGTGCCTCCCAAGCTTGCGCGATCACCACGCCGCCACCGCAGACGATCAGCGGAGATCTTGCCGACAGGATCGCCTCGACCGCCGCCTCGACCGCGCCGGGCGGTGGGGACTGGCGATAGGCCGGATAGGTGACGGTTGCCGGGTCGGCCCAGATGTCACCGGGATCAACCGGGTCATACTGGATGTCATAGGGCAGCCCGATATGCGCGGCCCCGGATCGACCGGTGGTCATCGCCCGAAACGCTGCCCGCACCATGCGCGGGATGTGATCGGCCCGGCTGAGCACCATGTTCCATTTGGTCAGCGGGGCCATCAGCGCGTTCTGATCAACCTCGGTCAGGGGATACTTCCCGTAAGACGAGACAGAAATATCCGTGGTGATCCCCAGCACCGCGTAAGAGCTTTCCGATGCCTCGATCAGCCCCGGCAGGATATAGGTCGCGCCACCACCCGATGGCCCCTCGGCCACGCCAACCCGCCCGGTCACACGCGAATAGCCATCCGCCATATAAGCAGCAGAGCGTTCGTCGCGGGTCAGCACATGGGTGATCGAATGATCCAGCCGCAGCATCGCATCATAGAAGGGCAAGGTGGTATCCCCGCAGAGCCCGAAAATATGCCGCACACCCTGTGCCTCTAGCATGCGGACCATGGCCTCGGCCCCGTTCATCCGGTTTTCCATGCGACTCATCCGTTTGCATTCAAAATTGTATACAGTTTTGAATGACAGGTTGCGCACATGTCAATCCCGACCTACTCTTTGAGGGAACCAAGGAGCGGGCATGGCGAAATCCGAAAGCAATGTTGACCGGATTTATGAGGCGCTGCGGCGCATGGCCGCCGATTTCGCCTTCAAGCCCGATGCCCGCATCAACGAAAGCGCGCTGGCTACGCAGCTGAACGCCTCGCGCACGCCGATCCGCGAGGCGTTGAACCGGTTGGTGGCCGAAGGCTTCCTGACCTTCCGCTCTGGCCGCGGCTTTTTCTGCCGATCGCTCTCGCCGGAACTGGTGATGGACCTTTATGAGGCGCGCGTGGCGGTCGAGACCGAAGCTGTGCGGCTGGCCTGTCAGCGCGCCGCGGATGAGGCGATCGCAGCACTTGGGCACGCGCTGGATGCGGTGGCCTCCGCCTACATCCCCGCCGCCGATGCCGATAGCCTGCTGGCGCTGGATGAGGCGTTTCACACCCAGCTCTGCCGGTTGTCCGGCAATGGCGAACTCAGCCGAATACTGGATAATCTCAATGACCGCATCCGCTATCTGCGCCTGATCGACCTGCGCCGCCTGCGTGAAACCGCACCCGACGGGCAGAGCATGGTGTCGGCCCATCGCAGGATCATCGAGGCGGTGGCAAGGCGCGATGTCGACGCGGCCACCGCTCAGATGCGCGCCCATATCGAACGCAGGCGCGAAGGCGCGACGCAGGCCGTGCGCGACGCCTTTGCGCAGCTTTATGTTCCCGATCTGTGAGGTTCCGACATGTCCGTGCAAACAGGTGGCAAGACAGTCTATGGCGCCAGCGTCGGTATCCTGATGTTGGAGACGCAGTTCCCGCGCATTCCGGGCGATATGGGCAATGCCCTGACCTGGCCCTTCCCTGTGCAGTACCGGGTGGTGCGCGGGGCCTCGCCCGACCGGATCGTGCGCGGTGATCCACATGCGCGGCTTGACGGCTTTATCGAAGCCGGGCGCGATCTGGTTGCCATGGGCTGCGACGGGATCACAACCAATTGCGGGTTCCTGTCGCTGGTTCAGGACGATCTGCGCGCCGCTCTTGGCGTTCCTGTGGCCACCTCGTCGCTGATGCAGGTGCCGATGGTGCAGGCCCTGTTGCCGCCGGGGCAAAAGCCGGTGATCCTGACCATCTCAAGGGCCACGCTGACGCCTGAGCACCTGTCCGCAGCCGGGGTCCCGCCGGACACGCCGATCTATGGTACCGATGCCGGCCAGGTGTTTACCCGCGACATTCTGGGCGACGCTGCCGAGATCAACTTCGAGGCCTGCCGACAGGACATGCTGGAGGCCGCAGATGCGATTGTCGCAGGCGAGCCGCAGGCCGGGGCGATCATTCTGGAATGCACCAACATGGTGCCCTATGCCGCCGAGATCAGGCGCAGAACCGGGCTGCCGGTGTTTTCGATATACACCATGATCCAGTGGTTTCAGGCCAGCCTGATGCCGCGCCGCTTTGACTCGGGGATCTACGATCCGCGTTTCGGGCAGCAATCCGGCTAAAACGCCGAAAAACGACCGGGGAAACCTTGACCTTCCAGCTACTGGAGGCCTTATCTGAGCGGTGTCCCTGACATCGAAAGCCAACACGCATGTCCGAATCGCACAGCACCACCCTGCATCTGACCGGCCTCTCCTGCGCATCCTGTGTGGGGCGGGCGCAAGGGGCGTTGATAGACGCGCCCGGCGTGATCGAGGCCAGCGTCAATCTGGCGACCAGCAAAGCCGTCATCCGCTTTGATCAACGCCTGACCGATGCGGACAGGCTGGCACAGGTTGTCTCTGATGCGGGCTATCCGGCGCGGGCGGAAAAAGACACGGCCCCGGCCGAGGATGTGGATACAGCCCTACTTCGCACCACGCTGATTGCCGCAGCACTGGCGCTGCCGGTGTTCATTCTTGAGATGGGCGGCCATGTCATTCCCGCCTTTCACCATTGGGTGCAGCAGAGTATCGGCACTCAGACCAGCAACCTTATCCAATTCGCTTTGACATCGCTGCTTCTGCTGGGGCCGGGGCGTATATTTTATGCCAAGGGCATCCCGTCGCTAGTGCGCGGTGCGCCTGACATGAATGCGTTGGTGGCACTGGGAACGGCGGCGGCCTATGGCTATTCGGTGGTGGCGACCTTCGCGCCGGACCTGCTGCCGCAGGGCACCGCGCATGTCTATTTTGAGGCCGCCTGCGTGATCACCGTACTGATCCTGTTCGGACGCGTACTGGAGGCGCGTGCCAAGGGCCGCGCCAGCTCGGCCATCAAGTCGCTGCTGCGATTGCAGCCGAAATTTGCCCGCGTCGAGCGCGACGGGATAACCGTAGACATTCCGATATCCGAACTGCGCAAAGGCGATATCCTGATGATCCGCCCCGGCGAGCGCATTCCGGTGGACGCGATCGTGCTGGACGGCCATTCGCGGGTCGATGAAAGCATGATCAGCGGCGAGCCGGTTCCGGTCGCCAAATCTGATGGCGCCGAGATCATGGGGGGCACGGTCAACGGCACCGGCGCCTTACGTGCGCAGGCGACCCGCGTTGGTGAGGATACAGTGCTGGCCCAGATTATCCGGATGGTCGAAGAGGCGCAGGCCGCCAAGCTGCCCATTCAGGGGCTGGTTGATCGGATCACCATGTGGTTTGTGCCTGCGGTGCTGCTGATCGCCGCGCTGGCGATTGCTGGCTGGCTGCTCTGGGGTCCCGCCCCTGCGCTGCCGCTGGCTTTGGTGGCGGGTGTATCGGTTCTGATCATCGCCTGCCCCTGTGCGATGGGGCTGGCCACGCCGACCTCGATCATGGTCGGCACCGGACGTGCGGCAGAACTTGGCGTGCTGTTCCGCAAGGGCGACGCGCTGCAGCGTCTGCAGGAGGCCCAGGTGGTCGCCTTCGACAAAACGGGGACCTTGACCGAAGGGCGGCCCGAACTGACCGATCTGAGCGTTGTCGAGGGCATCGATCGCGACCACGTACTGCAACTGGCCGCCGCTGCCGAGGCGCGCTCGGAACACCCTATCGCCAGCGCCATCACCCGCGCCTGGACCGGCCCCCTGCCCGAGGTGGTGCAGTTCGAGACGATCACCGGGCTGGGCCTCAGCACCCGGATCGATGGTGTGGACGTCCTGATCGGCGCGGATCGGCTGTTTGACCGCGACGCAATCGATCTGGGCGGATTGCGCGCGACCGGTCAGGCCTGGGCCGTGCAGGGCAAGACCCCGGTCTATATGGCGCTGGACGGTCGGGCAGCGGCGGTTCTGGCAGTGGCTGACCCGATCAAGCCGGAAGCCGCCCGGACCATTGCCATGCTGCACGACATGGGTCTGCAAACCGCCCTGATCAGCGGCGACAACCGCGCCACGGCACAGGCGGTGGCCAATCAGCTGGGCATCGATCACGTGAGCGCCGAGGTGCTGCCCGATGGTAAGGTCCGCGCGCTGGAGGTGCTGCGCGACGCACATGGCGCAGTCGCTTTTGTCGGCGACGGGATCAACGACGCGCCTGTGCTGGCCAGCGCCGATGTGGGCATCGCCATCGGCACCGGCACCGATGTCGCCATCGAGGCGGCTGATGTGGTGCTGATGAACGGCGATCCAAATGGCGCGGTGACCGCACTGGACCTGTCACGCCGCACCATGCGCAATATCCGCCAGAATCTGGTCTGGGCCTTTGGCTATAACATCCTGCTGATCCCGGTCGCCGCTGGTGTGCTGCATGTCTTTGGCGGCCCGCTGCTATCTCCGGGACTGGCCGCCGGGGCGATGGCGTTTTCCAGCGTCTTCGTGGTCACCAATGCGCTACGCCTGCGCCGCCTCCGGCCCGCCGGATCACCCTCGCAGGGCGACCCGGCGCCACAGCCCAGCCATGAGCCGGAGGCATCGAGCGCATGAATATCGGGGATGTCGCCGACCGCTCGGGCCTGCCCGCCAAGACGATCCGGTACTATGAAGAGATCGGCCTGATCTCTCCTGACCGCGACGACAACGGCTATCGCCGCTTCGCCGAACAGGATTTGCACAAACTGGCCTTTCTGGCCCGCGCCCGCGCGCTTGGTTTCACGATCGAAGATTGCCGCGCGCTGCTGGCGCTTTATGAGGATGACACCCGCGCCAGCGCCGATGTCAAACGGATCGCGCGCGATCATCTGCAACGGATCGAGGCCAAGATCGCCGATCTGCGCGCGATGCAGGATACCCTGACGGAACTGGTCGATGCCTGCGCCGGGGACGCGCGGCCCGATTGCCCGATCCTGCGCGATCTGGGGCGCGAGGGCTGATCTGCCTTGCCCTTTGGCCGTGGCTTTGCTTTGTCTCTGGGCAGCAATGACGTGAGATCAAGGGAAGGACAGTCACATGGCGAAAGTCGCATTTCTCGGGCTTGGGGTCATGGGCTATCCCATGGCGGGGCATCTGCAAGCCGCAGGTCACGAGGTCACCGTCTATAACCGGACCACCGCCAAGGCCGAGGCCTGGGTGGCCCAGCATGGCGGCGCGCTCGGCAAGACCCCGGCAGAGGCCGCACAGGGCGCCGACTTCGTGATGTCATGCGTCGGCAATGACGACGACCTGCGCGGCGTTTGCACCGGTGCGGACGGGGCCTTTGCCGCGATGAAAACCGGCGCGATCTTTGTCGATCACACCACGGTTTCCGCCAAGGTGACACGCGAGCTTTACGAGGCGGGCAAGGCGCTTGGGCTGGCCTTTGTCGACGCACCGATCTCGGGTGGTCAGGCGGGGGCGGAGAACGGCGTATTGTCGATCATGTGCGGTGGCGATGCCGAGGCCTATGCGCAGGCGGAACCGGTGATGCAGGTCTACTCGAAGGTTTGCCGTCGCACTGGTGAAAGCGGTGCAGGGCAGATGACCAAGATGTGCAATCAGATCGCTATCGCCGGTCTGGTGCAAGGCCTGAGCGAGGCGCTGCACTTTGCCGAAAAGGCCGGGCTTGATGGCCGCGCGGTGGTTGAGGTGATCAGCCAGGGCGCCGCCGGTAGCTGGCAGATGTCGAACCGCTACGAGACGATGCTAGACGACCATTTCGAGCATGGGTTTGCGGTCGACTGGATGCGCAAGGATCTGGGCATCTGCCTGGACACCGCCGATGAAACCGGGGCCAGCCTGCCGGTCACGGCGCTGGTGGATCAGTTCTACAAGGACGTGCAGAAACTGGGCGGCGGGCGCTGGGATACCTCCTCGTTGATCAAACGATTGCGCGCGATGGGCTGACGGTTGGGGGCGCAACTCAACCCAAACATTTTTGGCCATATTAAGAACGGATCACCGCGCTTGGTGAAAGAGGCAAGATGCAGCACTGGATGAACGCGCTGAACCGGCATTGGGGCATTGCCGCCGAGCTGACGCAATTGGCCGGGGAATATGACCTGAACTTTCTGGCCGAGGCGGCCAACGGCGCGCGCTATCTGCTGAAAGTGATGCGCGCCGGGTGTGAGCCGACGCTGGTCCAGATGCAGATCGCAGCGCTTGATCATATTGGCGCGGCGGCACCCGGCCTGCCCGTCGCGAAACCTGTTGCGGCGCTGGATGGCTCCAAGCTGGTCGAGATCGCGGATGCCGATGGGCAGGCCCGGCTGGTCTGGGTGCAGAAGGCGCTGCCGGGTGCGTGTTACGCCGAAGTGACGCCGCATTCAGAAGACCTGATCCTGCGGCTCGGGCGGGTTTTGGGGGCAAGCGACCGGGCGTTAGAGGGGTTTGCCCATCCCGCGCTGACGCGTGACTTCAAATGGGATCTGACCGCCGCGCGCTGGATCGAGGGCGAATTGGATGTCATTCAGGACGACACTCGGCGCGCACTAATCAACGGTATCGCGGATGACTTTGCGCGGGTCGAGGGTCGGCTGAACGCCTTGCCGAAACAGGCGATCCACAATGATGCCAATGACTACAACATTCTGGTCGAGGGCGAATTGGGGCGGACCGCAATCTCGGGGTTGATCGACTTCGGGGATATGTGCGCCGCACCGAAAGTCTGCGAATTGGCCATTGCCGGGGCTTATGTGGTGCTGGATCATCCGCGCCCTGAACGGGCGCTGGCGGTTCTGGTGCAGGGCTATCATGCGGCCAACCGGCTCTCGGTCGAAAAGGTGGACCTGATCTGGCCGCTGCTGCGGATGCGGCTGGCGGTGTCGGTGGTCAATTCCGCGCTGATGGCACTGCAAGCGCCGGATGATCCCTATGTGACGATCAGCCAGGGTCCCGCCTGGCGGTTTCTGGAAAACACTGCGGTCAAAGGTGGGCTGATCCCGGCCCGTCTGCGCGCGGCCTGCGGATTTCCGGTCACGGATGCGGCGGACCGGGTACGCGACCATATTGATGCGCATCGCGGCTCATACCCGGCGCTGATCGGCGAGGATCTGGCACAGGCTCCGATTGGGTCCCTGTCGGTCGAAACCTCGACCTACCCGCGCGATCCGTTCCACATGCCGGTTGAGGATGCGGCGCAGCTTGGCTCAGTAGTGCCCGATGCACCGGTCTGGCTTGGGTCTTACAACGAGCCAAGGTTGATTTACACCGGGCCCGCTTTTCGTTCCGGACCCTGGCGGGCGTCGGATCGGCGGACCGTGCATCTGGGGGTCGATATCTTTGCGCCTGCGGGGACCCTGCTCCATGCGCCACTTAGCGGTCGAGTTGAGGCGGTCGAGAACCGCTCTGATCCGCTGGATTATGGCGGAGTGGTGATCCTGCATCACGAAACACCGCAAGGCGATGCATTTTATACGCTTTACGGGCATCTCGACCCCGAAATCTGTGACCGGCTGAAACCCGGCGATCCGGTGGCGCAGGGCTCGGCCTTTTGCCGGTTGGGCACACCTGAGCAGAATGGCGGCTGGGCACCGCATGCGCATTTTCAGCTGGCTTTGACCGCAGACGGCATGGCACCAGAATGGCCCGGCGTCGCGGACCCGGATGATCTCAGCTTCTGGCAGGCGATCTGTCCGAATCCGGCGGCACTGCTGAACCTGCCGGATGAGAAGACCGCCCACTTGCCGACTTCCAAAGAGGCGGTGTGGCAGGACAGGCAGGCGCATTTCGCACCAAATCTGCGGCTGAGCTATGACGATCCGGTCATGATCGTGCGTGGCTGGCGGCATCACCTGTTTGATGAATGGGGCCGGCCCTATCTGGATGCCTATAACAACGTGCCGCATGTGGGCCATGCCCATCCGCGCATACAGAGCGTTGCCGCCGAGCAACTGGGCCGGATAAACACAAACACCCGCTATCTGCATCCGGCGCAGATGGCGTTTGCGGATAAGCTGCTGTCGAAACTGCCCGACCCGCTGCAGGTCTGCTTCTTTGTCAATTCCGGCAGCGAGGCCAATGAGTTGGCCATGCGGCTGGCCCGCGCCCATAGCGGCGCGAAGGGGATCGTGACGCCGGATCATGGCTATCATGGCAACACCACCGGCGCGATCGATATCTCGGCCTACAAGTTCAATGCACCGGGCGGCATCGGGCCAAGCGATTGGGTCGAACTGGTCGAAGTGGCCGACGATTTTCGCGGTCGCTTCCGGCGCGATGATCCCGACCGCGCCCGCAAATTTGCTGATCTTGTCGATCCGGCCATTGCCGCGTTGCAGGCCAAGGGGCACGGGCTGGCGGGCTTCATCGCCGAGACCTTCCCTTCGGTCGGTGGGCAGATCATCCCGCCCATGGGCTATCTGCCTGCGGTCTATGGCAAGGTGCGTGCTGCCGGTGGCGTCTGTATCGCGGATGAGGTGCAGACCGGGCTGGGGCGGTTGGGTGAGCATTATTTCGGCTTCGAACAGCAGGGCGCGGTGCCGGATATCATGGTGCTGGGCAAACCCATCGGCAACGGCCACCCCATTGGCGTGGTCGTCACCACAGGCGCCATTGCCGACAGTTTCGCGCAGGGGCCGGAGTTCTTCTCAACCTTCGGCGGATCAACCCTGTCGTGCCGGATCGGGAAGGAAGTGCTGGATATCGTCGATGAGGAGGGCCTGCAGGACAACGCCCGGCGCATGGGCGCGCGGCTGATCGAGGGCTTGCGCCAGATCGAGAGTGAATTCGCCTGCGTCGGCGACGTGCGCGGCATGGGGCTGTTTCTGGGCGTCGAACTGGTGAACCCGGACGGCTCTGAAGCGACCGAGATCTGCGCCTATGTCAAAAACCGGATGCGCGACCACCGCATCCTGATCGGCAGCGAAGGGCCCGAGGACAACATCCTGAAAATCCGCCCGCCCCTGACCATCGAGGCAGAGGATATCGACATGATCCTGATCACCTTGCGGGACATTCTGGGTGAGGTGGGCGACTACGCCCCGCCCGCCGCATTTGACCACACCCACCATCACGATGGGTGTGGTTGCTGCTAGTGCAGTACGCGCTCGCCGGTGGTGACCGGACCGGACATGGTCTTGAGCGCGAGGCCGAACTCTTCGGACAGGGCGGCCAGAGCGGGCGCGAAATCGGGGCGCACGATCAGGGTCGCCAGCATCATTGCATCCTCGCGCACGCCATCAGCAGCGGCACCGATCATCTGGGCGAAGAAGTTCTCATCGGCCCCCAGACAATTGCACCCCAGCGAATGACGCATCAGCGGCCTGCGCCCGTGCTGGGCACAGAGAGCGCAAATCCGCTCCAGCGTCTCCAGCGCGCGCGAGCCTGCATCAACCTCGCGCATCAGGCGCAGGTCGCGCGCCTCTTGCGCGCGGTCATTTCTGCCCCACATCCGCAGGAACAGCACCGCACCCGCCTCGACGGGGGCAAGATCGTCGACGCGCCCAACGACCTCTCCACCACGGTGACGCGCGCTCATTTGGTCAGGATCAGCTTGCCGGCGCGGGTGATGCGCAGCGTATAGAGCTGATCGCCCAGCTCGATCTGCGCGAGATTGCCGCCCTTGGTCAGGTCCTCGGCCTTGTGCGAGGGCAGCATGCGAACCGGGTAGGCCTGTGTGGGGGTCGGGTTGGGGGCGTTCATGGCGGACTCTCCGTGACGATTGAATTGGGTGGGTGAGGAAGCGACACCGGGACCGGTCAAAGAGGTCGATTTGAGTTTCATGTCCGACACCGGCGCTCTGGATGGTTCAGAATATGTCTGGCTGGCTCGGAATCGGCGAGGGTGGCTGACAGTCTCATCTTTAATCTGAGTAAATTACTAAGATTTGTCAAGCCATGGTTCTGCAACTGTATTTTGCGCGGCGGAACGATGCCTGCGCAAATGCGGTTGCAACATTGACCGGTCCCTGTCACCCATGTCGCAACCCAACGGAGGACAGCAATGAGCGCGGTGATCGCCTTCGATCTGGATGGCACCCTGATTGACAGCGTGCCGGATCTGGCAGCGGCGGTGAACCGCATGCTGACGGCACAGAAGATGCCTGAACTTGACCTGCCCACAATCACCGGTTTTGTCGGCAATGGCCTGCCCAAACTGGTCGAGCGGGTAATGGCCCATAGCGGGCTCGATATGGGCCAGCATGACGCTCTGACCCGTATTACGCTGGACAACTACATGCGCGCGCCAACCGAGCGAACGGTGCTCTACCCCGGTGTGCGCGACATGCTGGAAAGCTTCCGCGCAAACGGCCATGCGCTGGGGATCTGCACCAACAAACCCGAGGGCGCGGCGCATCATGTGCTGGACGCGCTCGATCTGTCGCGGTTCTTTGCGGTTGTGATCGGCGGCGACACGCTGGAACAGCGCAAGCCCGACCCCGCCCCTTTGCTGCATGTGTTTGACAGGCTGGGCGCGGGCGCGCGCTTTTATGTGGGTGATAGCGAGGTGGACGCGGAAACGGCCAAGCGTGCCGACGTTCCCTTCGCTCTCTTTACCGAAGGGTACCGCAAAAGCCCGGTCTCCGCCCTGCCCCACCATCTGGCTTATGCTGACAGTCGCAGGTTGCCGGACATGATTGCCAAAGCGCTTAACGCTGCCGTTTCCAGTCCGGCAAAAGGCCACTAGCCTAGCAGTCACGATCAGGGAGACAGGCGCGATGGCCAAGGCAAAGAACATCCTCTTCATCATGTTCGACCAGCTGCGCTGGGATTACCTGAGTTGTTACGGTCACCCGCATCTGCAAACGCCTCATATCGACGGGCTGGCCGCGCGCGGGGTGCGTTTCACCCGCGCCTATATCCAGTCACCCATCTGCGGCTCGTCGCGGATGTCGACCTATACCGGGCGCTATGTGCACAGCCATGGGGCCTCGAATAACGGCATACCGCTGAAGGTGGGCGAGTTGACCATCGGCGATCACCTGCGCAAGGCGGGGATGGATAGCTGGCTGGTGGGCAAGACCCATATGCGCGCCGATGCCGAGGGGATGGCTCGGCTGGGCCTGTCACCCGACACTCTGATCGGCGCACGGGTGGCGGAATGCGGGTTTGACGTGTTCGAACGCGATGACGGGATGCGCCCCGAAGGGCCGGACGGGTTTTATGACCCGGAAGGGGCCAAGGCCTATAACGACTACCTGCGCGGCAAGGGCTATGACAGCGATAACCCCTGGCATGATTTTGCGAACTCGGCCCTGGACGCGGAGGGCAACGTTCTGTCCGGCTGGTTCCTCAAACACGCGGCCCATCCGGCCAATATCGACGAACCCGACAGCGAAACGCCCTATCTGACGACGCGCGGCATGGAGTTCATGGAAAGCCAGAACGGCCCCTGGTGCTGCCACCTGTCCTATATCAAGCCGCATTGGCCCTATATCGTGCCCGAGCCCTATGCCTCGATGTATGGGGCCCAGCACATCCTGCCGGTCAACCGCTCTGACGCCGAGCGGCAGCAGGCACATCCGGTGCTCAAGGCCTTCATGGATACCAAGGTTGGACAGGCGTTTTCCGAGGATCATGTGCGCGAAGCCGTGATCCCCGCCTATATGGGGCTGATCAAACAGGCCGACGACCAGATCGGCCGCCTGCTGCGCTGGATGGAGGAGACCGGGCGGATGCAGGACACGATGATCGTGCTCACCTCGGACCATGGCGATTTTCTGGGCGATCACTGGATGGGCGAAAAGACGTTCTTTCAGGATGCCTCGACCAAGGTGCCGCTGATCATCTACGACCCCTCGCCGGAGGCGGACGCCACGCGTGGCACCACCTGCGATGCGCTGGTCGAAAGCATCGACCTTGCCCCGAGTTTTCTGGATGTCGCGGGCGGTGATCCGGTCGATCACATCCTGGAGGGCGAAAGCCTGTTGCCGATCCTGCACGGTTTGCGCAGCGACACGTTCCGCAGCCATGTGATCTGTGAATACGACTATTCCACCTCACCGATCACCGAGCAGTTGGGCGTGGAAACGCGTGACGCGGTGATGTTCATGATCGCCAATGAGAAATGGAAGCTGATCCATTGCGAGGGCGGCTTCCGGCCCCTGCTTTTCGATCTTGAAAACGACCCGCGGGAACTGGTCGATCTGGGGGAGAGCCCTGGGCATGAAGACGTGATCGAGGATCTCTATGAGGATCTCTTTGCCTGGGCGCGCCGCCCTTCGCAAAGGACCACGCGCTCGCTCCGGCAACTGGAAGAAATGCGCACGAAATCGCGCGGGCGCGGCATCGTGCTGGGCATCTATGACGAAAGTGATGCACCGCTGGAGCTGACAGTGAAATACCGCGACCGCAAAGCCACTGACTGGCGGCGGCGCTGAGAGGCGCAGTTCCGGGCAATCCAAACAAAAACCACCCGGCAAAGCGGGTGGCGGAGCAAAATGATGCTGGCTTGATTCAGGTCCGGCTGGCTTCGCTGGCTGTCTGGCGACCTTTCAAAGGTGGCTGGAGTGCTTGCTGCTGGTGCGCACCTGAATCTGGCTTGCTTTGTCTTGTGTGGTCTACTTAGGTACGGCCCCGCCAAAGGTAAAGGGGTAAAATCGTTATCTTTCAGATAGTTGAATCATTCAGTCGGATATTATTTCCCGATGATCTCAATCGGCTTTGCCTCCGGTTAAAATCCGACCCTTTTCCGGCCAACCCGAATTTCGGCGCAATCATGCCATGCCCTTGCCACGCCACGCCCCTATATGGGGCGCATGACCGAGCTCAGCGAACTCAGGCCCAAGCGCAAAACACTCAAGCGTCAGCTGCGCCGCGAAAAGCGCGCCGCTGCAACGCGCGCCAAGGCCTTGTCGCCTGCGCGCATCGTTGCGTTGATTGCCAGCTTGCCGCTGGTGATGTGCAGCACCGCGCTTGGCGTCTATATCCGCACCAGCCCCTACCCCGCCGAACAGGCGCTGCAACATCTGGTCGCCATGGCAGGGTGCGAGGCCGCCGCCAAGGTTGGCGTGTTTGAGGTGCGCGAGGGCATGGCGGGATACCACGCAAGCAACGACCACGACGGCAATGGCGTCGCCTGCGAGGTGCAGAGCAACACCGCCAGCCTAGTGGGCGCAGAAGAGACGGTGCAGGCCGCCCGCGTAAGCGCACCTGCTGCTGGGAATACGGAAAGGCGATCCATCGGCAACGCCAAATTCATCCGGCCCTGAGCCTTACAGCATCAGCAGCGGCTCGAAGTGAAGCATGTTCTCGAAACGGCAGAACTCCACCGGTCCGATCTGGATGTTCTGCAGATCGGCGCCGTTCTCGGCAAAAAGCTGATCTGAAAGCGCCAGAACATCCTGCGCGGATTGCAGATCGAGCCATTGGACCTGATAAGCCAGCGTGATGTGAAAGCCGTAGCTGTCGTGATTGTCCCGCCGCACGCCCAGACAGTCAGCAAGCTGATTCCGGCAGGCTCGCAACTGCCGTTCCTGCGCCGCATCAGCGCCGGTCGCCGGGCAGGTATAGCCGCCCACTGCCGCCTCAACGCTAATCTCGAACTGTTGCGGCAGATGGACGCCTTGCAGCCGGGTGTGCCAGTTTGCAGCGATCTGATCGATCGAGGCATCCGCAGCCATGTCGGACGGCCAATTCGCGCCGTCGCGGCGATAATCGATTACCCCATCAAACACGGTCATGTGGAAACTCTCGGGCGGCAGAAACGCAAAGGCGTGGGCGTGCGGCCCTGCCCGCAGGCCAGATGCCACCCGGCACAGCGCCGCATAAGCGGTCGAGCGTTGGTCGATATGGCAGAGCGTGGTCAGGCCCGGTGTCGCACGCACCTGACCGGCATCGTCGAACTTCTCGACACTCCAGGCAGGACGCGGGCCGGACCTGTCGTCTGGGCAAAGGGATTTGGGACTCATGATTTGTTCCGATCAAAGATGCGCCGCAGGCCTGTCCAGCGGATGTTACCGGCATGTGACATCGGCATTCAACCGCCCGCAACGGCCCTCTTTTTGCGCCGGTACCGAATGCCGCAGATGACAAGCGAGGCCCCCGCTCCCATCTGGGAAACAAACCAAAGGGAGACCGAGATGAGATGTCCGATTGATGGAAGCGCGCTGGTAATCACTGATCGCAGCGGGGTCGAAATCGACTATTGCCCGCAATGCCGGGGCGTGTGGCTGGACCGCGGAGAGCTCGATAAGATCATCGACAGGTCCGCGTCCTATTCCGCGCCCCCACCACCTCCCCAGCACAGCCGCGATGACCGGTCGGATCACGGCTATCGCAAGAAAAAGAAACGCGGCGGGTTTCTGGACGAGCTGTTCGACTTCTGAAGGCGCGTTGCGCCTGCGGGGGGGATAACCGGCGGCGAGTGTCGGCTGCTGACTTGCGTCAACCGCACTTCGAGAGAATAGTGCGATGACGCGCGCGAGCGTACGCTTATCGGAGGGAGCTCATGGCCCAGACGTCGGATGTGATCGTGATCGGCAGCGGGCTTGCGGGCCTTGTCGCGGCAACCGAAGCCGCCGAGGCCGGGCGCCGCGTGCTCGTGCTGGATCAGGAAAGCGAGGCCAATCTGGGCGGTCAGGCCTTCTGGAGCCTCGGCGGGCTGTTCATGGTCGACACCCCCGAACAACGGCGGCTGGGCATCAGGGACAGCTTTGATCTGGCCTGGCAGGATTGGCAGGGCACTGCAGGTTTTGACCGGGATGAGGATCACTGGCCGCAGAAATGGGCCCGCGCCTATGTGGAGTTTGCCGCCAGCAAGAAACGCGACTGGCTGCGCGCCATGGGTCACCGGATCTTCCCGATCATCGGCTGGGCCGAACGCGGTGGGGTCGATGCCTCATCGCAGGGCAATTCGGTACCGCGCTTCCATATCACCTGGGGCACCGGGCCGGGAACCGTCGAGGTGTTCGAAACCCGCGCGCGCGCGATGGAAGCGGAAGGCAAAATCACTTTCAAGTTCCGGCATCAGGTGGATCACCTGATCATCGAAAATGGCGCTTGTGTGGGCGTGTCGGGCTCGGTTCTCGCCCCCGATGACAAACCGCGCGGGCAGCAGACCAACCGCGATGTGGTAGGCGACTTCGAGCTGCGCGCGCCTGCGGTGATCGTCTGTTCCGGCGGCATTGGCGGCAATCTGGATCTGGTGCGGCAAAGCTGGCCCAAGCGGCTGGGCGCACCCCCGGAACATATGATCAAAGGCGTGCCCGCCCATGTGGATGGCCGCATGATCGGCATCTCGGAAGATGCCGGTGCCAACACGATCAACAAGGACCGCATGTGGCATTATGTGGAAGGCGTAAGCAACTGGGACCCGATTTGGCCCGATCACGCGATCCGCATCCTGCCCGGCCCATCCTCGATGTGGTTCGACGCCACCGGCAAGCGCATGGTCGAGCCGAACTATCCCGGCTATGACAGCCTTGGCGCGCTCGAAGCGATCACGAAAACCGGGCATGACTATACCTGGTTCATCCTGACCCAGAGCATCATCAAGAAGGAATTCGCGCTGTCTGGGTCCGAGCAGAACCCCGACCTGACGGGCCGCGACTGGAAACAGGTTCTGGGCCGCGCCTTTGGCCCCAAAGCCACCGGCCCGGTCGAGGCGTTCAAGGAACATGGCGCGGATTTTGTTGTGGCCGACACGCTGGAAGAGCTGGTCGCCAAGATGAATGGTGTTGCCGGAAACGAGATGCTGGATGCGGGCAAAATCCGCCGCCAGATCGAAGATCGCGACCGGCAGATGGACAACAAGTTTTCCAAGGATCAGCAGATCATGGGGATCCGCACCTTCCGCAACTATATCGGCGACAGGCTGATCCGCACCGCCAAGCCGCACAAGATCCTCGATCCCTCCAAAGGGCCGCTGATCGGGGTCAAGCTGCACCTGCTGACGCGCAAGACGCTGGGCGGGCTGGAAACCGATCTGGGTGGGCGCTGTTTCCGCCAGGCAGAGGGGCGCGGGGCGGAGACTTTACCTGGACTTTATGCGGCGGGCGAGGTGTCAGGCTTTGGCGGCGGCGGCTATCACGGCTATCGCAGCCTTGAGGGGACATTTCTGGGCGGCTGTATCTTCTCGGGCCGTAACGCAGGGCGCGCTGCCGCCTCTGACATCGGTTAGCAGGGTGATTTCCAAAGCCTGCGCCATGCGGGCGAAACGCGACCTTGCGCCTTCCTGCAAGTCGCAGTCGACTGTTCGCTCATACACATTCTCTGTGCCTTAGATTGGCCAGGTTTGGGCTGTTCCCTCCGCGCCGCGCCCATATGTTAGCAACATGGAACATAACGGAGTGACCCATGCCCGATCTTTCCTCTTTTCCGATCACCCGGAAATGGCCGCCGCAGAACCCCGATATCCTGCAGCTCTATTCCTTTCCCACGCCGAATGGCGTCAAAGCCTCGATCATGCTGGAAGAGACCGGCCTGCCTTATGAGGCGCACAAGGTCACGCTGGCGGATGCCGATGTCAAAAGCCCCGAATTCCTGTCGCTGAATCCAAACAACAAGATTCCCGCGATCATTGACCCCAATGGACCGGATGGGGAACCGCTGCAACTTTTTGAAAGCGGCGCGATTCTGCTTTATCTCGGCGAGAAGACCGGCAAGCTGATCGGCAGAACCGCAGGCGAGAAAGCGCAGATCACCCAATGGCTGATGTTCCAGATGGGCGGCATCGGGCCGATGTTCGGGCAGCTTGGCTTCTTCCACAAGTTCGCTGGCGCCGAGATTGAGGACCCGCGCCCGCGCGAGCGCTATATCGCCGAGGCCATGCGCCTGCTGGCGGTGGTGGACAAGCAGCTGGAGGGACGCGAGTGGATCGCTGGCGACTATTCAATCGCGGATATCGCCATCGCGCCCTGGCTGCGCGGATTGGAGTTCTACGGCGCGCAGGAAATTGTGGGCTGGCATACCAACAAGAATGTGGTCGCCTACCTCGATCGCTTCCTGGAACGTCCCGCCGTGCAGAAAGGCCTGGTCACGCCGCCGCGCGACTGATCTCAGCCTTCATCCCCCCGGCTATCTTTTCGGCGATCATGATGGTAGGCGCATTGGTGTTGCCCCCGATCAGGCGTGGCATCACCGAGGCGTCGACCACCCGCAACCCCTCACAACCGCGCAGGCGCGCCTGCGGGTCGACCACGGCCATATCGTCATTTCCCATCTTGCAGGTGCCGACCGGGTGATAAATCGTGTCGGCACGGGCACGAATATCCGCCTCGTAAGCCGCATCCGAGCCGTCATGCGAATAGAGCCGCTTGCCACGCCACGGGTCGAGTGGCGGCGCGGTCAACAATGCCTCCATCCGTTTTGCGCCCGCGATCATCAGATCCAGATCGCGCCGGTCGCTCAGGAAGGCGGGGTCGATACGCGGCGCTGCCTTGGGGTTGGTCGAGCACAGACCCACATGGCCCCGGCTTTCGGGGCGCAGCACACAGACATGGCAGGAATAGCCATGCTGCAGGTGAATCTTGCGCATGTGCTCATCCACGATCCCCACGACGAAATGCAGTTGCAGATCGGGGCGAGTGACATCCGGGCGCGACTTGAAGAAGGCGCCGCCCTCGGCAAAGGGCGACGCGAACATGCCACTGCCCTCCTTGCGCCACTGCAACCCGGCCCGGGCAAGGTCAAAAAGTCCGCGCGGGTTCAGCCCCACCACATCTTTGCGTTTCGAGTGGTAGCTGATGATGTAGTCCAGGTGATCCTGCAGGTTCCGACCGACACCCGGGCTTTCCACAACCGGCTCAATCCCGTGGGCCGCCAACTCTTCACGCGGACCAACGCCGGACAGCAGCAGCAGTTGCGGTGAGCCAAAGGTTCCGGCGGACAGGATAACCTCGCACCTCGCCTCAGCCATGGCAACCTGACCGCGCTTTGCATATTCCACACCGGTCGCCCGACCGCCGTCAAAGCGGATGCGACGCGCGGTGGCGCGGGTGATCACCGTCAGGTTGGGGCGGCTCAGAACCGGGTGCAGATAAGCCGCCGCCTCCGAACAGCGCTCGCCGCGCTTCTGCCCCTCATGATATTGCGTGACCTGGTAGAGGCCCGCCCCCTCCTGCTCGACCCCGTTGAAATCATCTGTCTCACGGATCTGCACCTGCGTCGCCGCCTTGACAAAGGCCCGGGTGATCGCGCGCGGCTCGGACTGGTTTGCCACCTGCAACGGTCCGTCGCTGCCATGCAGCACGTCACCGCCAAGCTGATTGCGCTCGGACTTCTGAAAATAGGGCAGCACACTCTGCCAGTCCCAGCCCTCACAGCCCAGATCAGCCCATTCGTCATAATCGCCCGGATGACCGCGCACATAAAGCATGGCATTGATCGCCGAGGACCCACCCTGCGCACGCCCGCGCGGCTGGAACCCGCGCCGCCCGTTCAGTTCGGGCTGGGGTTCGGTGTGAAAGGCCCAGTTGTTGATCTTGGGCCGTCCCGAAACCATCGCCGCCACCATAGCAGGTGCGCGGATCGCGATATCCCTGCCCTCACCGCCGGCTTCCAGCAGGCAAACCGAGACACTCGGGTCCTCGCTGAGCCGCGCGGCCATCACACAACCCGCCGAACCACCCCCAACAATCACGTAATCATATGCCATGCGATGCTCCTCCTGAGAGGGACGCTAGCAATATGGTGAGGCGCATGACACCGGGCCGGAAGGGTGACGTTACGCCACCTAGCCCGGCAGCTTTCCGGTCAGCACATAGCGCAGGATTTCAACCACTTGCGCTGGTTCTTCGGCGACGGCCAGCGCGGCGGCATGGACCTCCTTCAGGGCGTGCTGATGCTCGGGCGGGTTCAGAACGATGATCGACTTGCCCAGTGCAGCGGCATAGCCCGCATCGAAGGCCGCGTTCCACTGTTTGTACTTCTCGCCAAATCGCACGACGACCACATCAGCGTCAGAAATACCCTTGCGGGTCCGGATCGCGTTGACCATCGCGCCCTTGTGGTCATGCCAGTATTTGTTCGGCTCCTCACCCAGGATTGCAACGCCGCAATCATCCGAGGCCGCGTGATCGGTGACCGGGCTGGCAAAATGCACATCCAGCCCATAGGCCCCTTCGATGATCTGCTCGCGCCAGTCGGTATGAATCTCGCCAGAGAGGTAGACGGTCAGGCCCATGGTGTGCTCCTTCATTCACTGCACCGCCACCCCGACACCCGGCCCCGGGCGATAGCGGCTTCCTGTAAGGCGACCATACGCGGAGCGCTCAATTGGACAAGGGCTCAATTGGTTCCACCCATTCTCGAAACTGGCAGGCGCGCCCTCACTCTTACTCATGCCCTCAACTACCCGGTTATAGACGATGATCAACCGGATCGGGATCATGCTCGACAGGCTCAAGGATGGGTGGCGCGTGGCAACAAGATACGACAGGTGCCCAAAGGGATCAGTGCAGCACAAGACATCATGGTATCCGTTTTGAGTATACTCTAAACGGACAAGGAAAACCCCTCCAAATGTGTCCTATTAGACTTGCCGAATCATTTATCGGACACCAGTGATTTATAGGACAGTCAATTTGGACATGAGGCTAAGGAAATGGGTGAACTCATTGGATACGCAAGAACATCATCGCGGTCTCAGTCGTTTGAACTGCAAAGAATCGCGCTTACGCGCGCTGGTGTGAAACTGGAGCACCTTTACGCGGAACAAGTCTCTGGCACATCCCGCAAAGATAGAACGGCGCTTGCAGACATGTTGCAACGCGGCATTCGAAAAGGTGATACGGTAGTTTGTACACGGTTAGATAGATTGGCTCGTTCAACGCGAGATCTACTGCAAATAGCAGAGACGCTAGATGACAAAGGCGTGCATCTGAAGGTTATTGAACAGCCCATCGATACGACGAGCGCAGCAGGAAAACTGTTTTTTACAATCTTGGCAGCATTCGGTGAGTTTGAAGCGTCTATTCGAGCAGAAAGACAGCGCGAAGGAATTGATGCTGCACTAGCCAAGGGTGTCGGCAGCCCGTTTAGGGGCCGGCCTGCATCAATTGATGCAAAACAAATTGCAAAACTGAGCCGAGAGGGCAAGTCACCCAGCGCCATCGCTAAGCAACTGGGTATCGCTCGTTCTTCGGTTTATCGTTATCTCAGCGGGAGAAACGCGTAAAACACCTCAGCGAGAAACAGGCGAATTGTTGGTTTCGCAACCCCAATTTGGAAACAGAAACTAGGAAAAAAGACCACCTAAAATTAGGTGACTTGTCAAAGGCCAATGCCTTTAAATTCTGGCGTAAGGAATTACACAAAGAGAGTTGGTAATTCGGCTTGCTAGTTGGTATTGGAATTGTCTTGGACAGATCGCACAAGCTTCGGTCACCGACTGCCTCAAGTCGCCTTCTAGTATTTGTTTAACTGCCGATGGCCTGTATCTCGCAGCAGTACCTAGGTAGTACATTAGCATCAGTGTGTAGCAAAGATGGTGATACTTACCCGGCTTTAGATCGAGATAATATTGATATCCGGAACGTGTGAGGATCGAACATATATTGAACTCATCATATTCATCCAGAATAGTATTGTAGACTCTGGTGAGGTTTTTCCAGTTGGCAGGTGTACGGACAGTTTTACTCTTGAGAAGAACTTTGCCGTCCTTATTTTCAGGATCTTGGAAATACCCTTTCCTCGCACCTGAAAGAATTTTTGCATACTGAACTAAACCTTCTAGCTTTTTGTCGTAGCTCATACAGGTCAGGAGTTTCTTGTGCGCAGCGTCGGTCAAAAAGCTAATGTTGATGCTTAAGAATTGCTGTTTTTCGTCTGGCACAAGGCTCTTTCGAGTCGAATGCAGCTCGGGAACCCGGCAGATAACATCTTCTAAAGAAAAGACTTCCTTCGCTGCCACCGGCGTTCTCAGTGCTTTTGCGAACTCGGCAAAAATCGAAATTGAACCTGTTCCTGTGCCGGACACTTCTAAGGTGTGTTTCTTGCCAAGTGGTAGCGAGATACCATGGTGTTCTATGGTCTTCTCCAACTCGACTCCGATTACCGACAGCCAGACTTTTACCAGATTCAGCATACCGTAATAAAGCAATGTAGCCTTGGCCGGTAACTCAGCAGCATCGGACGCACGAAAAAAATTTTGAGAAAGACCAAGATAAAAGATGGCTCTTTCTTTGTTTGCTCGGTTCTTGCCGCGTTTTGAATCTAGATCCTTCAACAATTGGCTATGCAGGTATGACCAAGGGTCAGCAGTCAATACATAGTCAGCTCCGGGATTGATCTTGATATGCGAATAGCGAAGTGGGCGATAGTTTGTTGCCGCAATCTCAAATTCACTCATTTTAATATTCCATGCCTTTAGGACACAACCACGCCTGAAGCTACGTCTATGAAGCCAGCAGGGGGAGTTTTCGTTTTTGGTAGAGCAATTAAATCAATTTCTCCCGGCTTTTCGGATTTGTCACCGAATAGAGTCGTTTGTGTTGGCCTGTCCGCTTTAGATCTACGCCCGAACAAACGGTGTTGTGGCCACTCCCTATCCATGGCGTATGCCGTAGTTTCCAGAGTAAATTGGCGCGCATCTGTCCTCACTGCAATCACAGCATCTGAGCGTGATTTACCGGCAAGAGCGGAAAAAACTTCGCCGATTAGGGCTTCATACTTCTCCTTGTTGGCATAACGCTGTTTTTGGCTCCAGTCCGGGAGTTCAGGTCCCCCCAACGCCCACAAGCGGATCCAGTTGTCGTACTGGTAATTAGTGACTCCAAGGTATGGTGGAGACGTCAGGACTAATGAAGCCAAATCGCCATCGTAGCGTTTCAAACCGACTCGAGCATCCCCAAAATACAATCGGCTGCGCCCGACCACAGTGTTAAAGCCCTTGGCATATCGCCACTCGGCGCGAGACTTAAGAAATAAGCACGGATCTAGTGGAGGCGGACGCATATCTCGTTCCTTCCACCAGCGAACTGCGTAGTCTGGTGACATAGACTTGCTTTGTCTCATTTGATTGGAAAGCCCACCTCCAATCTTTGCGTGTAAGTAGACCAGTAGCAGGGAAGCCACGGTTCTATCGACAATGGATGATCGCCAATTCAGGTTTCGCCTTGCACTGTTGATGAAACCGAGCACTTCAGGACACCACGCCCACTCCTGAAACTCGTTCGCCGGGCAAATGTCTTCTGAAGATTTCGCCTCCGCGGTTTCTTCAATCCTTCGAAGCACTCTACCCAATTGGCGCGCGGGTTTGGTCTTGGCTTTGGCGTAGAGCCATCCTACGGGGTTTAACTCGCATCCAAACGAGTTTCTTCCTAGGATTTGGGAAACATAGTTTGTGGTACCGCGCCCGCAAAACGGATCAATGACCGTATCTCCTACACTACTATATTCTGAGATAATCTGACGCGCGAATTTGACAGGGAACATTGCATAGTAGGGTCCAAATCCCGCCCACCGACCTTGAGGTGTTCCGATAGGCCAATTTTCGATTTGATCGTCAAACATCTTCTTCAAACAGACTCTTCAATATTTCACCGCCCAATTTAAGAGGAATGGCAGCATGCGAATGTGCTCGAACTATCGGAACAAATCCTCCCTCAAACAGATAAGTAGACAGTCTATCAACAATCGTAAGGGCATCACCTAGTCTGGGGTATGCAGCCAATGAGACATCAGACAAATCGTCGGCTTGTTCGGAGGTCATTGGGGTGTTTACCACCATCTTTTGTCCCGTTTTACTTTTATAGAGCACCATGCGCCCAAAGTAGGTGTCTTTGCCCCATTCCTTCGCGTTGCTGGGGCGATAAACTATGTTTCGATGAATGTAGTTGATGCTGGGCAGTAGAGCGCTTTGCTCGGTGAAGTATCTTCCCGGTCCTTTCTCACGATCAAAATCGATTTGCTCAAAGTGCTCAACAAATTGGCCAGTCTTGATCAGTGAAAAGAGAAGTAGCCCTCGACCAGTTCGCCGAACACACTCTTCATGTATACGCCGAAGTTCAGCTTTCACGCGTGGCGCTACAGATGCGAATTGTCCAAACGCCGCTAGCGGACCATCGAGTACAAAAGCGATGTCTGGCAGTACTCGAATCGCTGCGTCAGAACTCAAGAAGTATCGAAGCACATTCAAAAGAAGCACAATCTCCAAGAAGCGCATTACTTCGCCATGTGGTTCTCCATTGGGGCCCGTTTCGTTGAAGCGCTCGTGAAATCTAAGTTGATCGGTGCTTAGAAGCTCTCCATCACAATGACTGCATGTGCTCCGTCCAGTACTAGGCAAGGTCGGCGCATCGCAATGCGGGCATTTGAATGGAGTGTCTCTACCTGAAACAAGTATTTCGTAAGTTTCCAACAGTGTTTCGTGGCCATGTGCAACGACCTTCCCTTGCAAAGCCTCGAAGACTGACGCTCGAAAGTAGTCTCGCGGAGGCAAACCATCTTCTCGCACTACGTTTCGTCCCGGAAGGACAGCCTGAAGAGTATGCGCGGTATCCATTTCATTAAAAGCGCGTGGTGGGATGATTTTGGTTTCGGCTTTGGTTTGGAGCTTCCGAAGGTCGACGTAAACCAAAGCTAGCTGCACAAGACTAGCTTCCGCGCCGGGAAACCCATCCTTAAGGGTCTCAGTTACAAGTGAACCGTCAATCGCAACGATCCGGTTGATTTCTGAACTTGATCGAGGAATGTCTGTTGGCAGCAGTGGATCTACAGCTTCTACTTCAGGCGCTCTGATCCGTCCCGCGAATTCTTGAAAGAGAGCGCTCTGTTGCAGAGCTATGAGCGATTCTCCAGTAGCGCGCTGGTTCTCGTAGGGCATGGCGGCTACTCGGACCTCGCCTTGAACAAGTCAATTTGAACCGGAATAGTAAATGGATTTGACAGCGTTCGCATTCGCACAAATCCCGGGTCGGAGATGCTTTTTATCTGGTGCGCGTAGTCTTCGAAATCATAGAACTTTGACAACGCCCTAACTTCGTCAGTGTTGTTCAAGTGAGCCACAAACCAATTGTCTGTGTTTTTTAGAATCGCTGGCATTACAGAGGACGGTTCCTGTGTAGCTAACACCATACCAATTCTGTATTTTGAGCCTTCTTTAGCAGTTCTGGCCCAAATGGTTCTAAGGTCGTCCTTGCCACCGGCTGCAGGCAACAAGTTGTGCGCCTCCTCAAGATAGACCATTACAGGAGGGGGCGGAACGATCTCGCCGTCGTCGTCCACCGAAGGTTCCACAAAATCGGCTTTCTGGCGATTAAAGATAGCCCAAAGAATTCTCTCTGCCGCCGCAACGTTCTGATCAGGATCGCCGGTGGACTGGTCAAATATGACAAGCTTTCCCAGCCGTAGATCGCGAACTACCTCTTGAGCATAGTCTGTTGTCGACCTTGCGGAGTGCTGCTTTGTCAGGCCCATAAAACTCCTGACGCCGTTTGGGTATTTAAAGATTTGCAGTAGATTGTGAATTGTGCCGCGGTCCCAAGGGCGACCTTCGTGTGAGTCTCTATAGCCTCTATCAAAGTCGGTCCAGCCGCTGTCTCGCTCCTCCATAAACAGCAACAATCCACGAAGAGCGTCGGCGAAATCCTCCCACGAAACAGAATCGTTCCCCAAGATGGTCACAGCGGCAGCGATGTTGGTTTGGTTATCGCCGTCGCAACGGTTGTTCTGCATAGCCGTGCGAAGGTCGCGACTAAACAAACCTCTAATGTCCACAGTCTGGCTCGGAGCCTCGAAGCCCGCCGCTTTCAAAATGCCGCGATAGACCTGAACTTCCCTTCTTAGGCGGATTTGATCGCCTCGGCCGGAAAGATCGTCGGGAACAACAATATCTGCGTCACGAAACGCTAGAATATACTTCTCTCCGGCTTCACCTAGCGATGTCGCAATTATCTGCTTTCCAACGATAAGTTGCTCAAGCGCTTGCCCAACAGCCGTTGAGTCAGCCCAATTGGTCGGTCGAGCACCGTAGAAGTTGATTTTGACAATCTTGCGTTGCGGATCATTGGGGTGCTCATTTAACCCGTAGGTCGCGATCTCGTCGGCGTACTCAACCCCAGAAATTGCTTCGTGAACAGAACGGATCGAGCCACCATCTTGAATGTTCGCGTTGGCGTACTCTCCATTCGGGTCAAAAATTAACTGCCCCACTCTAGCTGATGCTAACTTCGCTCTCAGCAAATAGACTGCCTTTGCGGTAATCTTCATTGCATTCGATTTACCACCTCGGCTCATGCCGCCATAAAATGTACGCCGCGATACAAAGTCAGTAGGATCAACTTCAACCGGCACGTTGTCCAAGGATTCGTCTACGCCTATCTCGCTCGCTGCGAACCTAACCCGTCCCACACGCAAGCGACCAGCATCACCAAACTCGCTTTCGCCTACTGTCTTTTGGAAATTCACAATATCGGACAGTAATCGTCCGATTGGCTTGTAAACTTTCATTCCCCGTCCGGAATAGTAGTTCACAAGGTCTGCCCCAAACGAAAACTTATAAGTGCCGTCGTCCGCTTCCTTCATACGAAAGGTTCCAAGTACTCGGCATTTATAACCACCGTAGGAGAGATTGTTTTTCGTCCACTCATCAACTCGGTTAGGGTGATCCCAAGTCTCCTCACTGTCTGTCGCGCGCATACCTGCTTGAAAACGGTAGTCTTCCATCTGCCGAGCGTTTGGAAGTTGATAGTCACCGACAATTCGGAGAAGCACCAAAGCAGTTTCTTCATCCTCGGCAGGCACTTCTGTAGACGCATCCAGATTTATTCGACTGGCCACCAGAAATGATCCGTGAGGCAACCCTCTGACTTTCTGGCGGGCGTAGTCGTGAACCAAGACCTGCGCGTCTTGGTAGTTTATCGAAAGTAACTCTCCAATGTTGAGTTCTGGGTCCAAGTAGTTCGCAAGTTCCTGGCCCGCATCCGTAGACCGGCCTAACTCTGCGTCTCGTGTAATTCCTGATAGAAGATCGTCTGCCAAAACAAGCCTTTCCCAAACAAATGGTAGTTCAATAGCTTCAAGGTACACGCTTCGCAGGTCGCGCATCTTGTGCTTCACCGCATACTAACCACGAAATATCTTGCCATCAATCTGCGAAGGAGCGGCAAGTCACCCTATAATTGAATTCATGCTCCGCTACTTACCTAAGCAACATTTCAATAGCGAACCGTGGGGTAAGCATCTGCCCTGCCAGAGGGGCAAGGCAAAAAAGATAGTAGTCGAACAACGTCCGAATTTTCTCTAGCGCAGAGGCTTTCTCAGATGCACCAAGAGAAAAGCTTCAAACATGCAGCCAACTATTGCGGCAGAAAAACTGTCCATAGAGCCGTACATTCTTGGAATTGTGGTATTAGCTAAATTACTGATATATAATGGTTTAGATTGTTTTAGTGGTGCCCGGGGGCGGAATCGAACCACCGACACGAGGATTTTCAATCCACTGCTCTACCCCTGAGCTACCCGGGCACGGGAAAGGCTTGGGCCTTTGGGTGGGGGCGTTCTATGCGTAGGCTCAGGCGGTGTCCAGAGGCTAATTGATCTTTTTTCAGTGTGGGCGTGGCGGTGTTTCGCCAGTCTCCTGCGGCGCATCCTCAGGGGTTTCGGGCTCGGTTGAGGGGACTGCGTAGCTGCCGTTGAACCAGTTGGCCAGATCAAGGTCAGCGCAGCGTTTCGAGCAGAAGGGACGATAGCTTTTACGGGTCTCCTGACCGCAGATCGGACAGCTCATCTCAGCACCTCCGAGACCGGGACGCGTCCGCGTTTGCGTTGCAGTTCGAAATGGCCCAGCGGGGTCCAGCCTGCCAGTGTGGTTTCCTCGCTATCCGCGCGCAGAGCGGCGCGCAGGGCGGATTCAAAGCCGCGCCGGTCTTTCTTCGCCATGGGGGCGAGATCCAGCACGATCTGGCCGCCAAGGCCCCGTATGCGCAGCGCGCGCGGCAGGGCTTTGGCGCAGGCGAAATTGGCTTTCTGACCAGCCGCCAGCGATGTGTCACTGCCGGTATTGACGTCCACCGCGACCAGCGCCCGCGTGGGCTCGATGAAGAGAAATCCGCCGCCGGCAAGCGGGGCGCGGGTAGAGAGCGCGTCGTCAAGCAGATCCAGAACACCATGCTCGGCGAACCCGCCGGGCTGGGTCACAACCTCGGCCGGGTCAGTCCAGTCGCGCCAGGCCTGTACATGCGGGCCGTCCCCGTCTGCCAGTCGCTTCGGCGCGCCTTCGCTATCCTGCAGCACCTGCGCGGCGAGGTCGGCCATCTGGGCGATATCCTCGGCGATTTCTTCCGCGTCGGCGCCCGCGCAAGCCGACCGCAGAATCAGACCAAAGTCGCTTCCGCCCATCTCGTCATGCGCAATCTCCTGCAGGCGATCGCGCTCGTCCTCATCCTTGATGCTGCGCGAGACATTTAGGCCCGGCGCGCTGGGTGTGACGATGGCGTAGCGGCTCTTGAACAGCAGCTTTGCGGTCACAGGGATCGCTTTGCCCGGTTCGGGATAGCCGGTGACCTGCACCGGCAGTGGCGCGCCCGGGGCCAGTCCTTTGACCTGGCGCAGAAAGGCCGGGCCATCGGGGGTGGCCAGGAACATGCCACCCTGACCCTTTACGGGGCGGTCGGCGCGGGCGCGGTAGATCGTGCCGGGCGCGGGCGCATCAGCGGCGATCAGGAAATCGTCCAGCTTGCCATCGACCAGCAGCGCGGCAGCTTCGCGATCCCGGATATGGTCGAGGATGATGGTGCGTCCCTTCATGATGCCTCGCGATAGAGCGGATAGCCCGCAGCCTGCAGCAGACCTGCAGTTTCGGCAAGCGGTAGCCCCACAATGCCGGTGAACGAGCCGCTGATCCACGGGACAAATGCGCCGGCAGGCCCTTGAATGGCATAGGCCCCGGCCTTGCCCTGCCAATCGCCGGTGGCGAGATAGGCGTTCACCTCCGCATCAGAGAGGCGTTTGAATTTCACGTTGCTCACGACATCGCGTTGCCAAAGGCGTGCGCCTCTGCGCAGGGCCACAGCCGTGATGACCCGGTGGCGGCGCCCCGAGAGCGCATAGAGAAACTGTGCCGCTTCGCCCGCATCCTCGGGCTTGCCCATGATACGCTGCCCCAGCGCAACCGTGGTGTCGGCGCAGAGGACGAGGTCATCGTCACCTGCCTCGACTGCCAATGCCTTTTCGCGCGCGATCCGGACGCAATAGGGACGCGGCAATTCGCCCCTGGCAGGGGTTTCGTCAATGTCGGGCGGGCGGGCGGCATCGGGCTGCACGCCAAGCTGGGCCAGCAGGTCCAGCCGTCTGGGGCTGCCCGATCCGAGAATGAACGCCATTGAGGGCGGCGTTACTTGAAGCGGTAGTTGATCCGACCCTTGGTCAGATCGTAGGGGGTCATTTCGACTTGAACCTTGTCGCCAGCCAGAACGCGGATGCGGTTCTTGCGCATCTTGCCTGCCGTATGTGCGATGATCTCATGGCCGTTTTCCAGCTCGACCCGAAACGTCGCATTAGGCAGGAGTTCCTTCACGACACCGGGAAATTCGAGCGTATCTTCCTTGGCCATGTTGTCTCCATTACAGTTTTGCCCGCTCAGATGCAGGCCGTGCGCTTAAATGGTCCCATTTGCGCTTTTTTTCAAGGTACCTTTGCCGGAATTAATCCGATTTCTTGAGCCGGCGTTGCGACCTTGTCCTTCAGGGGCTGACCTGCTCGATGGCGTCGCGGAAAAAACGAACCGGTTCGGCCACGGATCGGTGGTCCTGCTTGCTCCAGTGCTGCCGGTTCAGCACGGCCCCATCCCGGCGCACCTCGGTGATCGTGGCCAAATCAACCTCGGCATAGGTCCAGCCGGGTGTATTCATCTTCCCCTCGGCCAGAACACCGGTTGCTGGAAAGCCCTTGTCGGGTGGCCCAAAGATGCCGCCGGCGCCGGTGTTCATGTCCACCGCCTGTGACCAGTCGTTGCGCCCCACGATCGAGGACATCACGGTCACGCACTGGTTTTCCAGCGCGCGCGCCATCGCCCCGACCCGTACCCGCCAATAGCCCGCAAGCGCTTCGGTGCAGGACGGCACCAGGATGAGATCAGCCTCAGCAAGCGCGCGACCCAGCAGCGGAAACTCGCTGTCATAACAAATCAGGATGCCGATCCGCCCCAGCGCGGTCTCGAACAATTTCAGAGGACCACCGGGCGCGATGCCCCACTCCTCGCGCTCGAACCGGGTCATGATCTGCTTATCCTGATGGTCCCGCAAACCGGATGGCGCGTAAAGCTCGGCGCGGTTGACCGGAAGAGCAGTCGTTTCGACAATTGGCGCCGACGCCCCCAGAATATGCACCCGGTATTCCGCCGCCAGCTTTTGGTGCAGCGCTGCGGCCTTCTCCATCCGTTCAGATACAGCGTGGATCGAGCTGGCCAGATCGTCTGCCGCCTCGGCCCCTGCCAGTGTCGACAGCTCCATCGCGCCGTATTCGGGAAAGACCAGTAGATCAGCGCCCTGCTCTGCAGCCTGTGCAACCCAGGTAGCGATTTTGTCCTCGTATTGCGCCCAGCTGTCGAGCCAGTCGAGCGGATAGGCGGCAGTGGCGACTTTCATTCCGAAACTCCCGGTAAGACGATATCAGAGATCGCGAATCCAGAATTGCAGGTTCTTCGGGCTTTCAGCCTCATCGCCAAGGTCTTTCCACGAAAACTGCGCAACGACACCCGGTAACTGGTGATAACCCCGCTTGGTCCAGAACCCGTCCAGCGGACGGTAATCGGCGGGGCGGGCGGGGTGATCCTTGGGGCGCACGACGCCGCAAAAGGCACATTTTGAGAATCCCAGCTCTCGGGCGTGTTCTTCACGCAGATCGAAGAAGCGATGCCCGATCCCTTGCCCGCGATATTGCGGCAGCAACACCGATTCCGCGCAATAGAAAATCGTGCCGAGATCCAGATCGGTGCCCTCAAAAGCGGCAGAGAAATCGTCGGCATGTTCCAGCAACGCCATCCCGGTGGATCCGCCCACCAGCTTGTCGCCGTCAAAAGCGCCCACAAGAATGGCCGAGGCGGATTCGGCATAAGATTTCAGGTACTCATGCTCGTATTTCAGATCGCCATCATAAAGATAGGGCCAGTCGCGGAACACCTCGATCCGCAGCCGCGCCACATCCTCCAGTGAGTCCACAAGTTTCTGACCGCTCAGCGCTTCGATATGCATGTCTGGCCTTTCTCTCCTGTGATCGATTGCAGACTGACGTCAATCCGAACCGGTCACCTGCTTGGTCCAATCAGCCAGATTGTAATAGGTGGTCACCCGGGTGATAAGCCCATCCGAAAGATCAAAAAACGATCCCGCAGGCAGGCGGTAGGTCTGACCGGTCGCCTCTGGCAGGCCGTCATCGGTCTCCAAATAGGTGCCGTTGACCACATATTCCGCCGCCGCGCGTGTGCCGCCTTCGGCCTCGAACACGACCATATCGGTCAGCACTTCCTTGTAGCAGCGGTTCATATGGGCGCAGAAGGCAGCGAACTGATCCTTGCCGACACGCACCTGCCCCTCGTTCACGTGGTGGGCCACGTCGTCGGACAGGCAGGCCAGCATACCCGCAATATCGCCCGCATTGAACGCCTCAAAATACTTCTTCACCGTCTCTGTCATTGGACCTCCGTCGGTTCGCCCCAGCGGTCTTTCAGATGCTTGATGATCTGATCGCGCGTCTGCCGATAATGGACAAGCTTATCATTGCGGCCCTCGCCCAGACCGGTGGGGTCCATGATCGGCCAATATTCCACATCCAGATGAAAGAAACGCGTCAGTTCCAAGGCCCGGCGCTGGCTGGCCGGAGACAGCGCCACGATCAGGTCGAAAGAGCTCAGATCGTCGCCCCACTGCTCCATCTCGTCGAAGCTGCGCGAGCGATGGCGGCTGAGCTCGACATTCAGTTCCTGGCAAACTGCGATGCAGAACCCGTCGATCTCCAGATCATTATGAACACCGGCGGATTGCACATAGGTGCCGGTGCCATAGAATTTCTTCATGATCCCCTCGGCCATCGGGGACCGGACCGCGTTGTGATCGCAACAAAACAGGATCGACTGCGGCAGCTCCGTCACGCCCTAGCCTCCGAAATGCAGCACGCAGATCAGCGTGAAGAGGCGGCGGGCGGTATCGGTGTCGACCGCAACCTTGCCCTCCAGCCTTTCCTGCAGGACCCGGCTGCCTTCGTTGTGGATGCCGCGCCGGGCCATGTCGATAGTCTCGATCTGGCTGGGCGGCAGGGTTTTGACCGCGTTGAAATAGCTCTCGCAAATCTGGAAGTAATCCTTCACCACCTGCCGGAAGGGGCCCAGCGACAGGTGAAATTCGGCCGCCTTTTCGTCCTCTTCCGTGTTCACGTCGAACACCAAGCGCTTTTCGCGGATCGACAGGTTCACCCGGTAAGGGCCCTCGGGCACGGCGCGGTCATTGCGCGCAGGCAATACGAAGCTGTTATCTTCCAGCAAATCGAACACGGCCACGCGCCGTTCCTGTTCGATTTCGGGCGTTGGTGGCGGCAGACCAGCGTCATCCAGCGCAATATCGACAATACGCGACATGGGCATCACCTGTTGAGTTGATCGAGACGCGCCCGCACGGACAGACCATGCGCCTCAAGGCTTTCAGATTGGGCCAAAGTTTCAGCCGAAGGCCCGATAGCACGAAGGGCTGCCGGTGTCATCTGGCTGAGCGTGGTGCGTTTTAGAAAATCCATCACGCTGAGGCCGGAGGAGAACCGCGCCGAACGGGCAGTCGGCAGCACATGGTTCGGCCCGCCCACATAGTCGCCGATGGCTTCGGGTGTGTATTGGCCTAGGAAGATGGCGCCAGCATGGACGGTCTTTTGCGACAAGGCCTCGGGCTCGGCCACGCAAAGCTCCAGATGTTCCGGCGCGATCCGGTTCGACAGTTCGGCGGCCTCGTCCAGCGAACGAACCGTGATGACAGCGCCGAAATCGCGCCAGGACGCCCCGGCAATGGCGGCGCGTTCTAGGGTTTGCAGGCGCGTATTCACCGCCTCCGCCACGGCACGGCCAAAACCGGCATCATCGGTGATCAGGATCGACTGGGCGCTTTCATCATGTTCGGCCTGGCTGAGCAGGTCCAGCGCGATCCAGTCGGGATCATTGTCCTGGTCGGCGATGACCAGAATCTCGGACGGGCCTGCGATCATGTCGATGCCGACCTTGCCAAACACCCGGCGCTTGGCCGCCGCCACATAAGCATTGCCGGGGCCGGTGATCTTGTCGACCGGGGCAACCGCGTCGGTCCCATAGGCCAGCGCCGCAATCGCCTGCGCCCCGCCGATGCGATAGATCTCATCCACGCCGGACAGTTGCGCCGCCAGCAAAACCAGCGGATTGACCACGCCATCGGGGGTGGGCACCGTGATCGCCAGCCGTTCAACTCCTGCAACTTTCGCTGGGATCGCGTTCATCAGCACAGAAGAGGGATAAGAGGCCAACCCGCCCGGCACATAAAGCCCCGCCGCCGACACCGGCGTCCAGCGCCAGCCCAGCGTCGCGCCGCAGGCATCCTGCCAACTGGCATCTTCGGGCATCTGTTTCTGGTGATAGGCCCGAATCCGATCCGCCGCCAGTTCCAGCGCCGTGCGATCCGCAGCAGTCACATCGCTGACAGCCATGTCGATCTCGTCAGGTGAAAAGGCCAGCGTTTCCGGCGTCAGGTCAAGACGGTCGAACCGAGAGGTCAACTCGATCACCGCAGCGTCGCCACGTTCACGCACATCCGCGATGATATCAGCCACAACCGCATCCACATCCGGGCTGTCTTCGCGCTTGGCGCTCAGCAGCGCCTTGAATTCCGCCTCGAAATCGCGCGCGGTTGTATCCAGAAATACAGGCATCGATTATTCCCCTTTGCCCTGCCCGAATACCCGTGGTTTCGCGCGGCCTCAAGCCTTATGCGCCGCGACGCTTTCCGCGTCCCGAAGGTCGAGCGTATAGAACAGATCGTCCTGCGCTCCGTCGGGCAGGATCACCGCATTGGGGAAACGCCCCTGCCGCTTGAACTCGCAACTCTCATAAAACCGGATCGCCCGAGCGTTGTCGGCGGCGACCGAGAGTTCAAGCTGCCAGATGCCATGTGCCCGAGCATGATCAATCAGCGCCGCCATCAATGCGCGCCCTGCGCCACCGCCTTGGGCTGCAGTTGTCACATAGAAGGGACCGATCGAGCCACGATGACAGCACCGCGCAAACACCTCCGGACGCAGCGCGGCGATCCCCACAGGGTCCGCCCCGTCAAAGGCCGCAAACCGGCCACCCTGATCCAGCAAGCGAGCATCGAGCTCTTTGGGCTGAGCGACGGCTTCCTCTTAAGAGACGATGAAGGCTTCGGGATAAAGCCGCGCGCCCTCGTTTCGAAGCGCGCGCCAGAGGTCCACTTCAGCCGATGTAAGAGCGCGAATCCCAATCATTCCGGATGGGTTGGGGCATACTTTGACGGTGCAATATAGGGCCGGGTCACGTCCTTGAGTGTCGCATCAAGGGCTTCGATGCGCAGCCGGATCGCCCCGTCGCCCGCCAGCGTCAGCACAATCTCACCCGTACAGTCCTCTCCGGGCTCGAACGCGATCGAAAGCAACGACAGGACCATATCGACTTCGCTTCTATCGACACCCTGACTTGCGACCGACAGAACATTATCAAAAACCAGCAGCGCCTGAACACGCTCATAGGCACGCTTGCGGCGCTCAGCGGCGTCGCGATCCTCCCAGCGGAACCGATTCAGCAGGATGGCAAAGCGCCGTTCTTTTGCGCGCCAGGACATTTCGGTGATCGGAAACACCGCGTCCTGCGACAGGGTTGCGATGACCTGCAAATCCTCGGCATCCTGTGCGCCCAGATTCAACGGGGCCTCTCTTCCGTCCTTGAAACTTGCGTCCACCATCACTCTTTGATCCGTTCTATTCTTGCGCCTACGCCTTCCAGCTTGCGCACTACATGCTCATATCCGCGATCCAGATGATAGACCCGGTTGACCACGGTTTCACCCTCGGCCGCCAACCCCGCCAGGATCAGCGAGACCGAGGCCCGCAGGTCGGTCGCCATCACCGGCGCTCCTTTGAGCCGCTGGACCCCCGTCACCGTAGCCGTACCGCCATGCACGTCGATTTGCGCCCCCATCCGTGTCAGTTCCGGCGCGTGCATGAACCGGTTCTCGAAAATCTTTTCCTCCAGCACCGAAATACCCTCCGCCGTGCACAAAAGTGCCATCATCTGCGCCTGTAGGTCGGTGGGAAAACCCGGAAACGGCTCGGTCGTGACATTCACCGCCGACACCCGCCCGTTGCGGCGTCTGACCTTCAATCCCTTGTCCGTTTCGGTCACGTCAATGGCGGCCGCATCCAGCTTTTCGACAAAGGCACCGACAAGGTCTAGCCGTCCGCCCAGCAGTTCGACCTCACCGCCGCAGATCGCCGGAGCCAGCATATAAGTCCCCAACTCGATCCTGTCGGTCACCACCTGATGAGTCGCGCCGTGCAGGCGGTCGACTCCCTGAATTTCAATGGTCGAGGTCCCCTCGCCTGCGATCTGCGCGCCCATCTTGCGCAGGCACTCGACCAGATCGACGATCTCGGGCTCACGCGCTGCATTCTTGAGTACGGTCGTTCCCTTGGCCAGCGTAGCGGCCATCACGATGTTTTCGGTCGCCCCGACCGAGGCGAACCGCATCTCATGCACGGCCCCTTTCAGACCGCCGGGCGCTTTCGCATGCAGGTAGCCGTCCTTGAGTTCGATCTGCGCCCCCAGCGCTTCCAACGCCTCGATATGCAGATCCATCGGTCGCGCGCCGATGGCACAGCCGCCCGGCAGCGACACCACCGCCTGCCCCAGCCGCGCCAGCATCGGACCCAGCACAAGGTTCGATGCCCGCATCTTGCGCACGATGTCATAGTCAGCGGTATGGCTGGTCAAATCGTGGCTCGACATCGCCAGAACCTGCCCATCCTGCAGCGAGGACACCTCGGCGCCCAGCGACTGCAAAAGCAACGTCATGGTCTTGATGTCACTCAGCCGCGGCGCGTTGGTCAGCGTCAGCGGTTCTTCGCTGAGCAGCGTCGCCGGCATCAGCGTCAAACAGGCGTTTTTCGCCCCGGCAATGGGAATCTGCCCATTCAGCGGGCCATTGCCCGTCACAAGAATCGAATCCATCTGCCTTCAGCCTTCTGTCTGCTCGTTTTTATCCTGGCCATCCGCCCGCTTACGCGCCTGCGCCTTACGCCGCGCCAGGTTTGCCTTCAACGCGGATTTCAACCGGTCTTCACGCGATGCATCGGGTTTTTGACGTTCCCGGGATGGTCTTTGCTCTGCCATTCCCTTTCTCTACAGCAGCCACAAAAAACCGTCCAGATAGCCCTTGCGCCGTTGAGCCATTCGGTCTAGAGAGCCGCCCACGATGCTGCTGTAGCTCAGAGGTAGAGCACTCCCTTGGTAAGGGAGAGGTCGAGAGTTCAATTCTCTCCAGCAGCACCATAAAAACCTCATATTTCTCAAAAACTTATGCCCAAGTAGGGGCTTGCGCTTGCCGACTCCTACACAGGAGCCCTACACAGTGACCTTAATCATGCCGACCCCAGCGAAAGACAAAAACAGCGAAAACTACTATCTTCAAGTGCGCGTTCCAGCGGACCTTACGGGAATCGTTGGGCGGGCCGAAGTGTCCAAATCACTCCGCACCCGAGACCCTTCCTAGGCGAAGGAGCAATTCGCAGCCGAATACGCAAAGCTCCAGAATCGGTGGACTGCTCTCAGGGCAATGCCAGAATCCCTCCCACTTAAGCGCCTCGTTGCGCTTTCCGGCAAAGTCTACTTCCGCCTGATGGAGATGCTAGGGTCAGGACGCATTGATTTTCAACGCGCTGCGTGATTCACGGCTTGGAAAACGGAGCGGTGAGATGAGCGATCTTTACTGGCTGACCGACGAGCAGATGGCCAAGCTTTCCCCTTTCTTCCCGAAGTCGCACAGCAAGCCACGGGTCGATGGCAAGAGAGTGCTGATCGGTATTATCTTCATCAATCGCAACGGGTTGCGCTGGCGCGACGCTCCCAAGGAATACGGACCGCATAAGACGCCATACAGCCGATGGAAACGATGGAGCGAAAAAGGCATCTTCGCGCGGATGATGGTCGGCCTGGCAGCCAAACATGGCAAGGAAAAGACCGTGATGATCGACGCGACGTATCTAAAGGCCCACCGCGCAGCGACCAGCATGGCCGCGAAAAAGGGGGGCTTGGACGCCTGATTGGTCGAACCAAGGGGGGCATGAACACGAAGCTGCACGCCATCTGCGACAGCCAGGGACGGCCGCTTAATCTATTCGTCACTGCCGGGCAGATCAGCGATTACATCGGCACGCGGGCGTTGCTCAGCAGTCTGCCAAAAGTCGATTGGCTACTCGGAGACCGCGGCTATGACGCCGACTGGTTCAGGGATGCGTTAAAAGACAAAGGGATACGGTGTCCCAAAAGGGTTCAGAACTTCGATGGGATCCCGGCATTCAAAGGACCATAGCGTAGAGGCGCGTGCCAAGTTGCTTGAGTTTATTGACTTCTTGCCAGGCAGGAAACTCATTTTGAACGGCGATGAATTTGTCGACTACCGAAAGAGTTAGGGCGAGAGCAGACCTCAAAGCTCTACGGAACGAGATTGAACGTCATGGAATTTCAGACAGAGCAGTGTACTGGCCATGACAAAACTTGATCTTCAGCAGCGCGCAAATCGAAGCCAGCTAACCCTCTTCACCTCATTCTCAGAGCCGGGAAGTAATGCGGATGGCAAATCCGAACCGGTCTGGTTTGCACTCAACGAGGATCGACCACTGATGTTCTTCGCGGGCGTCTGGACCAACTGGACAAGCGCGCGCAAAGTAAAGGAAGGTGAGGTCAACGCGGACTTCTACGGCTTTCTGACCATAGAACCGATTGACGTTGTGGGCGCGATTCATCCGAAGGCCATGCCCGTGATTCTGCAAACGCCGGGCAAGGTTGAGACGTGGCTGACAGCACCTTGGGAAGATGCTGGAGCTCTACAACGCGCGCCGCCTGATGGGGTGCTTGAGATTGTCGCCTTTGGCGACGCGACGGACGAGTAGACGCCCCAAGGGCGAGCTAGCTAGGCCGTACCGCGACAAGAACGACATCAAGCTCGTTCTCAAGGTCCTGCAACTTTTTAAGTTTGTCGTCCGTCAGGTTGGCAGTATTGGCATCGATTCCAGCAAGCGCCACCACCGGGCTGCCGATTTCCTTTTCAAGATTCTGAATCGCGTTGAGTTTGTCGGCTTCAAGCGTGGCGAGCGGATAGAGCATGGCATTCTCCTGTCTGATGATAGCAAGTGTAGCCGATTTTTTCGTTTTCAGGGAGCGCCAGCCCAAAGCAGGGACAGAAGCATGGCAGAACCCGAAAATACAACTCAGTTTCATAAGCTTGCGGAGTTTCGCAATACGCGCCCTCTTACAATCCACCCTTCACGGCATTGATATACGTAGAATTCCTGGAATGCAGAGAAGCGACATCTGCCATAGAACCTAGAGGGCAATCGGTGAAATGCCGCCAGCGAAAGCCGCCAGAATCGGTGCGGTTACTGCGAAGCCAGCGCGCAAGTAGTCTACCGCTCCTTCCTGCAATCCTCTCGCCTTCCTCCACTCTAGGGCATTCAGAGGCTCATCAGGTCGTGCACCCTGGCGCACCTTCTCGGCCAACCTTCGCGTACGGCCATCCAGAATCAAGGCTACGGGCAGGTAAAAGCTAAGCATCAAAAGGCTAAAATACGTCCCACTAAAGAGCGCCGATGCGAGGACGAGCGCGCTGTATGCGGCCTGTTCTGTCTCTTTTACCAAAGGGAGCGGCCAGTACATCCAACTCGTCGCAAACAACATGCCGAATGTGAGCACGATGCTGGAGACATATAATTGCTGCCGCATCTGCTTGAGGTTTCCCGCCAAAAGTGCGGCCTGATCTTCAATATCGTCGCCGTCGCGCGTTTCCAGGCAAAGCACCATTCCCACGACAAGTGCACCGACAGAGAGACCGGCAAGAACATTGACGATGTCGATGATACGATTGAACAAGGATATGGCGGGTATTTCGCCACATCGACCCAGAAGCCAGAGGTCATCTGGTCCAACACATCCTGGCAGACCTCCCCGCGACAGCGCAGCCTCAAAGAAGGCAGCCCCCAGTCGATGATAGACCCGCGATCCGTCGGGGTTAATGCTTTGCTGAATTGTCGGGACAAGGGCCAGCAACAATATGATGAGCAGCGTAGCTATGGCCACCACCCTTGTTTTTGGCGCGGTTGGTCGAGCAAGGTTTCGTATCAGCATTGCGACAGCAAAGATTGCCAGGGCGGCGAAGAACCAAGTGGCGGCAAGAAATCTGTGCCGACCCACTGCTTCGAGCCAAGGGCGCTCGGTTTGCAGAATGTCTGTAGGGACATCTATATCTGTGGCGAAGAGATGGTTGGTAATAAGGGTGTTGATCAAAAAGATGAATACCGGAGCGAATGCTATAGCGAAATAGCGCGTTTTCACCTCCCGATAGACTACACCCGGATTTTGCTTCTTGGCCATATTCATGAAGAACAGGTACCACAATTTCGACACCTGATCTTTGGCAAAGTTGATCTACGCTCGTGTCACCATCAACAGCGCGTCACAAGGAAACGACCGGATGTCGAACCGTTTGAAAAGGTCCCATCCGCGTTTAGCTTGTCTCTCATCATTTCGAAACGGCCGTTAGCGCTGCGCCGAATTCGAGCAGCATTGAACACCCCTAGGTCGATGAGCCCCAGTCTTGCAGCTACGGTCAGTCAACACCTGCACAACCGAAGAGCCAATTCCGTGGCGGCGCCTTTATTGAGGCTCCGATAGCGAGCAGAGGTTCCTTGCGGAATGTTCTTCGTTGTCGCATTTGTTTGAGCGTTTCTTGGTTGCATCTTACGTTACGTCGCATTGACTGGCCTGTCTTCTCGGTATGTTGACGTAAACGTAAGACATGTATCGATTTTTTGACTGCCCGGTCAAAAAATGACGCAAATCGGCGGATTCTTCCCCCTTACGACAACAAAGGCTTTTCCTAAATGCGCAGTGTCGCTGTGGATCGCCACTCACGGATTACAGGTCCTTGAGCCACCTACAGCTAGGTTCGGACCAGGTCCACAGCGACAACTTTGAAAGCCCAGTGTTGAAGGAATCTGAAGATGCAAATCAAGTCATTTCTCAACCGCTTTAAAGTGGCGGAACCAGTTCAAACCTCAGCTTCAAATGACGCCGATGAAGCCAATTCGGACAAGAAAGCTAGAGTACCGCTGCTGCAAAAGTCAGAGCTGACATCACTATTCCAGGCTGTGCTTGATGAAAAGCAACGTGACCTGCCTTTGCGACGCGGGTGAATGGTGGGGCGTAGAACTCAACATGCCAACTTGCCGCCCCCTGTTGCTGTTCACTTCTGCCAGGGCGGGCGGTTTCGCGTTGATTATTTGTTTCATGTTTCGACATAATGTGGCCCATATCAGCGCTTAGGCTGAGACAAACCCGAAAACGGGTATGCAGCAGGGGTCGCAGCCGCGCCCCAGAATGAATGACGCAGGCCAAAGCAGATCACCGATGCTTGAATTCGACACTGTCAGCAAGTCCTTCTGGACCGGATCACAGCGCAAGGTGATCCTGGACCGGGTGTCGTTCCGCGTCGAGGTCGGCAAATCGCTGGGCGTGCTGGCCCCGAACGGCACCGGCAAGACCACGCTGATCAACATGATCGCCGGGCTGGAAAAACCTGATGAAGGTACGATCCATCGCGAATGCAACATCTCGTTTCCGCTGGGGTTCATGGGCGGGGTGGTCTCTCGTATCTCGGCGATGGAAAACTGCCGCTACATCGCGCGCCTCTATGGTATGGACCCCGATTATGTCGAGGCCTATTGCCGCTGGCTTTGCGATCTGGATGAGTATTTCGACCAACCGCTGGGGACCTATTCGTCGGGGATGCGGGCCCGGTTTTCCTTTGCGCTGATGCTGGCGCTGGATTTCGACATGTATCTGATCGACGAAGGGATGCCCGGCTCCACCGATGTGGAGTTCAACCGCAAAGCGGGGTCTATACTGGAGGAACGCCTGCGCACCACCACAATCGTGATCGTCTCGCACAGCCCGAAAGTGCTGGAAAAGTTCGCCCGGCAGGCGGCGGTTCTGCTGGACGGTCAGCTCTACATGTTCGACACCTTGGAAGAAGCGAAACAGCTCTATGACTACGAAACCCAAGGCTAGAAAATTCCGCATCCGGCGCACCGATGCAGGCAGCGCAAGGCCCGAAACACCCGAGGTCGCTGACGGCAATGTTGAATCACCGCCACCGGAACAGGATAGCGGGGCGGAAAACATCGCCCAGACCGACATCGCGGCCATCAAGCGCGAAGGTCTGACCGGACGCCAGTTGCGCATGGCGCGGCGCATGGCGCAGAAGCACAACCTGCCTGCCACCTCGGATTATGACGCGGTCCGGCTGCTGCGGGAACGCGGGATCGAGCCATTCAAGCGGCCGAACCTGCTGGAACTTGTGGTGCCACGCGACGAGGAAGCGCCAGACCAGGACCGCCTCTCGGCCAAGGCACGCCAGGACGTGCAATTGCCGCAAACCGTGAAGCCCGGCCAGCAGAACCTGCCAGCCCCGGATATGAGCCCCGCTCAACGCCGGGAAATGGAAATCACCCAGATACAGCGCGACATCGCGCGTCGACGCCGACGCAAGCTGACGATGCTGATGGCGCGACTGGCGTTTTTCGTATTGCTGCCGACCGCCATCGTGGGCTGGTATTTCTACAATATTGCAACGCCGATGTACTCGACCAAGTCGGAATTTGTGATCCTGCAGGCCGATGGCGGTGGTGGGAGTGTTGGCGGGTTGTTTGCGGGAACCCAGTTTGCGACCGGTCAGGACTCGATTTCGGTTCAGTCGTTTCTGGAATCGAAAGAGGCGATGCTGCTGCTGGACCGGGATCGCGGGTTCAAGGCGCATTTCTCGCAACCTTGGGTCGATCCAATCCAGCGCCTCTCGCCGGACGCCACCAATGAAGAGGCCTACAAAACCTATTCGCGGATCGTGACCATCGGATATGACCCGACCGAGGGTGTGATCCGGATGGACGTCACCGCCGCTGACCCTGAAACCGCCACCGAATTTTCCGAGAGCTTGCTTGGTTATGCCGAAGATCGCGTGAATGACCTTTCGGGGCAGAAACGGGATGACCAGATGCGTGAGGCGCGCAAGAGCTTTGAAAGCGCCCAGCAAGAGAGGCGCAATGCGCAGGAGGCTCTGGTTCAACTGCAGATGAGGGGCGCGGTTCTGGATCCGCAGGGCGTGATCGCCGGGCTGCGCGGCCGCATCAACACGGTTGAACTGGAACTGCAGGAAAAGGAACTGCAACTGGCCGCGCTGCTGGACAATACCCGTCCGAACCGCGCCAAAGTCGAGGGCACGCAGGCCGACATCAAGCGATTGCAGACCCTGCTGGACGCGCTGAATGCCGAAATGGTCGATGCCTCGAATGGCGAGAACTCACTGGCGCAGCTGAGCGTGCGGATACAGATGGCGCAGGCGGACCTCGTTTCGCGCGATATGATGCTGCAATCGGCCCTGCAGCAGATGGAGACCACGCGCATGGAGGCGAACCGGCAGGTGCGCTATCTCACCGTGTCGGTCAACCCGGTGCCCAGCCAGGAACCCAGCTATCCGCGCAAATTCGAAAATACGATTTTGGCATTCCTGGTCTTTGCTGGTATCTACCTGATGATTTCGCTTACCGCGTCGATCCTACGAGAACAGGTATCTTCATAGACCATGAAACATGTGCAAGTGGCCGATCTGACTATCGGCAATGACCGCCCGCTGACCATCATCGCGGGCCCCTGCCAACTGGAAAGCGCTGATCATGCGCAGATGATCGCAGGCACCCTGAAGGAGGCTTGCGAGACAGCAGGCGCGCAGTATGTCTTCAAGGGATCTTTTGACAAGGCGAACCGAACATCCGTCAACGCCGCTCCGGCCCTCGGCCTCGAAAATGGGCTGGCGGTCCTGCAGTCGGTCAAGGACGCCATCGGCGTGCCGGTGACAACTGATGTGCATGAAAAGGAACAATGCGCCGCCGTCGCCGAAACCTGCGATATCCTTCAAATTCCCGCCTTCTTGTGCCGCCAGACAGCACTGTTGAAGGCGGCAGGCGCGACCGGCACTGCGGTCAACGTCAAAAAGGGACAGTTTCTGGCCCCATGGGACATGCAGAATGTCGCGGCCAAGATCGAAAGTACGAACAATCACAACATACTGCTGACCGAACGCGGTGTCAGCTTTGGCTACAACCGGCTCGTCGTAGACATGCAATCCCTGCCCGAAATGGGGCGCACCGGGTATCCCGTGATCATGGATGCCACCCATACGGTTGCGCAACCCGGCGGTCTCGGCGGTGCATCGGGTGGTCAGCGCGAATTCGCGCCAGTCATGGCGCGCTCAGCGGTGTCTGTTGGCGTGGCAGGGGTCTTCATGGAAACACATCAGGACCCCGACAATGCCCCCTGTGACGGGCCGAACATGATCTATCTCGATCAGATGCCCGCGCTGATTGCCTCCTTGATGGACTTCGACCGGCTTGCAAAGGCAAACCCAATTCAAATCTGAACACCCAGAGACTTTTGTCATGACCAAACCCTTGCCCGAGGTGTCACCGAACACCTGGAACTTCCTGCGTGATGCAATGATCAAACCCACCGGGTTCCGTGAATATGACGCCCGCTGGAAATACCCTGATGAGATCAACCTGCCCGGCATGACCGCGCTTGGCCTAGGCCTCGGCACCCAGATGCACCGGCGTGGAATTGCGCCGGTGATCGCGGTGGGCAATGATTACCGCGACTATTCCTTGGCGATCAAAAACGCGCTGATCCTGGGGCTGATGCAGGCGGGCATTGAGGTCAAGGATATCGGTCCGGCCCTGTCCCCGATGGCCTATTTCGCGCAGTTTCACCTGGATGTGCCCGCAGTGGCGATGGTGACCGCTAGCCATAATCCAAACGGGTGGACCGGCGTCAAGATGGGGTTTGAGCGCCCGCTGACCCATGGGCCGGACGAAATGGCGGAACTGCGCGATATCATTTTGAACGGTGAGGGCCAGCCTCGCACCGGCGGGTCCTATGAATTCGTCGATGGCGTGCGCAAAGCCTATATCGATGATCTGGTCGGAGATTTCCGCATTTCGCGCCCGCTGAAAGTGGTCTGTGCCACCGGCAATGGCACCGCCTCGGCCTTTGCGCCCGAGATTTTCCAGCGCATGGGGGTGGAGGTTGTGCCCAGCCACAACACGCTCGACTACACCTTCCCCCACTATAATCCAAACCCCGAAGCCATGGAGATGCTGCATGACATGGCCGATTCTGTGAAAGCCAGCGGCGCCGACCTTGCGCTGGGATTTGACGGGGATGGCGACCGCTGCGGCGTGGTGGATGACGAGGGCGAAGAGATATTCGCCGACAAGGTAGGCGTGATCATGGCCCGCGACCTGGCGAAACTGTATCCTGGCGCGACCTTCGTGGCGGATGTGAAATCCACCGGGCTCTTTGCCTCGGACCCTGAACTGCAGGCACATGGGATCAAGGCCGATTATTGGAAGACGGGTCACAGCCACATGAAACGCCGCGTAAAAGAGATCGGCGCGTTGGCGGGGTTCGAGAAGTCAGGCCACTACTTTCTCGCCGAACCCATCGGGCGCGGCTATGATTGCGGAATGCGCGTGGCGGTCGAGATCTGCAAGCTGATGGATCGCAATCCGGGCAAATCCATGTCGGATCTGCGCAAAGCGCTGCCCAAAACCTATTCCACACCCACCATGTCACCATATTGCGCCGATACCGAGAAATACGATGTGCTGCGACGTCTGGTCAGCAAGCTGGAGGCACGCGCCGCCGAAGGTGGCACTATGGCCGGCCGCAAGATCGCACAGGTCGTGACCGTCAACGGCGCTCGGGTGATCCTGGACAACGGGGCCTGGGGCCTCGTGCGCGCCAGTTCCAATACGCCCAATCTGGTGGTCGTCTGCGAAAGCCCCGAAAGCGAGGCCGAGTTGCGGGCGATCTTTGCCGATATCGACGACGTGATCCGCACCGAGCCATTGGTGGGGGAGTACGACCAGACCATCTGAAGACCCACACTTGCATCGGGGGCCCTGCCCCCGTCGCAAAATAGGAGAAACGGTCAATCCCCTCCGAACAGCTTCAACAGGCCCTTCTTCGCTTCCTCTTCCAGCTTGTTCTTCAAAGCTTTTTCGACGTCCGCAGTGTTTTCGACAGGCGCGTCCAGTTCTTCGCCCAGTTTACCATGCAGCGCCTTTTTGGCGGTGTCTGCGACCTTGTCCAATTCCGCCTCCGCCGCAGCCTCGATTACTTTTTTCAGATCCGGCCTGATCGACGGGTCCGACCAAGGCCCATTGATCCGGATCGGCACCTCGCGCCCTTTGCCGGAATTCGCGCGCAGCAGAACAGGCGTGAAGAGATAGTCGATGTCGCGGGCACCAATGCCAATCCGCCCCTTCCCGTCAGCGCGGTAATTGTCGAGTTTCAACAGAAGGTCCTGATTGTCCAGATCACCATTTTCCATGGTGAAGCTGGCCGTCAGGCTGTTGAACACGGTGGTGCCGCCCGTGCGGGTATGGCCGTCCATCAGGCGGTGCAGATCAAAGCCCGAGATCACCCCCTTACCCATGCTGATGCTGCCCGATCCTGACAGCGAGTGCATGATCTGATCTTCGGTCTGCCCGACGCCGAGAAACTTCAACTTGCCAGAGGTCTGCCCCGAAAACCGGGTGACATCCGCAAGCGCGCTCAGCGCCTGGTTCAGGTCGATATCCTGTGCTGTCAGGTCTCCGCCTACGGACAGGCCACTGCGGTTATTGGCGACCAGACGCCCGCTCAACAGACCGGAAAACACCGAGACCTCTTTCATCCTGAGTACGGCGCGGGAGCGCTCGATCTTGAGAGTCACCTGGGTCTTGCCCAAATCGAATTCCGGCAGTTTAACCGCTTGCGCTGTCAGGTTTATCGTTGCGTTGGCAAGCCCGAGTAAGGAGGCATCGATCGGGGAGGTCGACCAACCGGTGCTCTGACCGGAGGACGCAGCGCCGCCACCGCCGGAGGATGCCGTTGCGGTCGGAGCGGTCTTTGAGAAGTCCAGCGTACCCGCCCTTAGATTGGCCGTGATATTGGGTTTGGCCGCCAACTGCACATCTGCGCCGCCTTTGATCTGATTACCATCCAGCTTCAGCACCATTTTGCGTAGGGACAGGCGGCCGTCATTTGTATAGGTTGCCTTACCCTTAAAGCTTGCGGCCCGGCCCAGGCCCCGCGGAATGTCGATCCCGCCCTGCCCTAACGCCGCAAGCAGGCGCGGGGTGTCAGTACTGGTCACAACCAGATTACCCTCCGCATCCCCATCGCGCGAGAACCGGCCATCGAAACCGACCGAGCCCGCGCTGGTTTTTATGTCGAGGGTGACGGGCGAGGCGCTGCCAGCGTTCAACAGCTGCGGTTTTGCGATTTCGGCTGTGATCGCGAGAGGATCGCCGCCAAGGGACAATGCGAGCTCCAGATCGAGGGGGCCATCGGCCAGTGGCCAGCGCGCCGTCAGGTCGACACCCGTCTGCTTGAAATCGACCTTCCCATCGCGGGTATAGATCAGCTGCGCATCGCTCAGAACAAGCTTTTCCAGTGAGAAATCCGCGGCTGTTTGTTCGTCTGTTCCCGAGCCTGATCCGGTCCCGCTACTGGGCGCACTGGAACTGACCACATGCGGCTTCGACAGATCCCAATTCGCCTTGTCCCCCTGCACATCCAGCCGCAGAACCGGTCGATCCGCCAGCAATTGCTTGATCCGGATCGTACCCGTGAGCAGATCGGGTGCGGAGACCCCTACCGACAACCGGTCGGCGCTTAGCATGGGTCCGGATGTGGCCCAGGGCGCGTTGGCGATGGTGACCGGCCCGCTTTCCAGCCCCAGAACCGGCCAGAACGAGACTTTTACCTTGCCGTCGAAGGTCACCTCGCGCCCTGTTTCGGCGCGGATCTGGTCAGCGGCAATCTGCGCCAGTTTCTCGCCCGGCAACAGCAGCAACACGCCAATCACAAGACCCAGAACCGCGACAACAATGAAAACGATACGAAACAACCAACGCATGCTCTGTTCTTCCCCTTCTGGCTGGGTTTTTCGAACTATGGCAAGGGCCGCAGCGTGGTGCAACGTTTGCACGTGTGCTCCAACGCCTCTATACGCGCGAGCATGAGCACAAACCCACCCGATCTCCGCCCCGATCTTGCCCCCGCAGCCCGGATCGCCGACACGCCCCGCGCGGGCCAGCCGACCATTGGCATGGTCTCGCTTGGCTGCCCTAAAGCCTTGGTGGACAGCGAACGCATTCTGACCAGACTGCGCGCCGAGGGTTACGGCATCTCGCCCGATTATTCCGGGGCCGATGCGGTGATCGTGAACACCTGCGGATTTCTCGACAGCGCCAAGGCAGAATCGCTGGATGCGATTGGTGAGGCGCTGACCGAAAACGGCAAGGTGATCGTGACCGGCTGTCTGGGGGCAGAGCCGGACTATATCCGCGAGCATCATCCGCGCATTCTGGCTGTAACCGGCCCGCATCAATACGAACAGGTGCTGGACGCCGTGCATGGGGCGGTGCCACCCGACCCGGACCCGTTTGTCGACCTGCTTCCTGCTTCGGGTGTAAAGCTGACACCGCGCCATTACAGCTATCTCAAGATTTCCGAGGGCTGTAATCACAAGTGCAAGTTCTGCATCATCCCCGATATGCGCGGACGCCTGGCCAGCCGCCCGGCCCATGCGGTGCTGCGCGAGGCCGAAAAGCTGGTCGATAACGGCGTCAAGGAGTTGCTGATCATCAGTCAGGACACCTCGGCCTACGGTCTGGACCGCAATTATGACGTGAACCCGTGGAAAGACCGCCAGGTGCGCAGCCATATCACCGATTTGGCACGCGAGTTGGGACAGCTCGATGCCTGGGTGCGACTGCATTACGTCTATCCCTATCCCTTTGTGCGCGACCTGATTCCGCTGATGGCCGAAGGTGGCGGTCTGCTGCCGTATCTCGACATCCCGTTTCAGCATGCCCATCCGGATGTGCTGAAACGCATGGCGCGACCCGCAGCTGGCGCCAAGACGCTGGACGAGATCGCCGCCTGGCGCGCGATCTGCCCCGATATCACCCTGCGCTCGACCTTCATTGTCGGGTATCCCGGCGAGACCGAGACGGAGTTCCAGACCCTGCTGGACTGGATGGACGAAGCGCAACTGGATCGTGTCGGTTGTTTTCAATACGAGAACGTGGATGGCGCGCGCTCCAACAACCTGCCCGATCATGTCGCCCCCGAACTCAAGCAGGAACGCTGGGAGCGGTTCATGGAAAAGGCGCAGGCGATCTCTGAGGCCAAGCTGGCGGCGAAGGTTGGGCAGAGGCTGCAAGTGATCGTGGATGAGGTGGATAGTGAGGCCGCGACCTGCCGCACCAAATCCGACGCCCCCGAGATCGACGGCAACCTGTTCATCGACGAGGGGTTCGAGGAGCTGAAACCCGGCGATATCGTGACTGTCGAGGTGGACGAGGCCGGGGAATACGACCTCTGGGGCCGACTTTCGGCCTAGGTCTGCGGCCCCTTTCGGGGCCGCCAAGCTGTTAGCTTGCGGGCAGGATGACCTTGTCGATCACATGAATGACCCCGTTTTCGGCCTCGATATCCGGAGTGACAACAGTAGCGTCATTGACCATGACGCCATTGTCGAGATCGATGGTCACGGTGCCGCCCTGGACGGTCGCGGCGGTCATGTCGTCGGCCAGATCACCTGACATCACTTTGCCGGGCACAACATGATAGGTAAGAATAGCAACTAGCTGATCCTTGTTTTCCGGCTTGAGCAGGGTTTCCACCGTTCCCTCGGGCAGCGCGGCAAAGGCCTCATCCGTGGGGGCGAAGACAGTAAACGGCCCATCGCCCTTGAGCGTGTCGACCAGATCGGCGGCCTGCACGGCGGCGACGAGCGTGGTGAACGATCCCGCTCCGGCGGCGGTGTCGACAATATCCTTGGCGTGCCCTCCGGCAAAACCGGCAGTGGTCATCAGAATGGTGGTCGCGGATGCGATAGCAAAATTGCGGAACATGGTCGGTCCTCTTGAGTTGAGACGCTTCGTGTGCATCACAACCGATACGGGCCGAACGGTGGTGCGGTTCAGTCCCTATTGCGGAAGAAATCACTTGATCCCAAGAACACCAGCGCTAAGCCGCAGGGTCGGTCATCCTCCAATCACAAAGATGTGAAGCGCCTGCTCAGGCGAATGTCACGTCAAAGGCTGTGATCGACCACATAGGCGGCGAGCTCGGCATCGCCATCCGCCTTTTCCCACATCAGAACCCGCAATTCATGCCCGCCGTCGAACAGGCCGTAATGGTAGTCGGAATAGACCCGCAATACCTGCGTGTCCTGATCCACAAGGGCCGACCGGATATTGGATGAGAGTTCGGGATCATCCACGTGATAAGGTGCCCACGCGTCCATGTTGCTTTGAAGGAACGACACCCTGTCCTCGATCCCGGCCTCGCTCAGGAAGCCCAGAACCTCGGATGTCGCAACGGGCTGCCCATCGGCCTGAAGCTGCCAGACCGTCTCTCGGGAAAAGCGCTCAAACTCCGACGAAAACGGATCGGCCGCGTAAACGGATGCTGCCGCGCCAAACATCAATGGGATGCTGCCCTTTACTACCAATGAAATCATATCTGCCCCTGCTACTCTTCTTTAGGTTGTCATGACCCAATTTGTTTAAAAAGTAGTGAATTCCCAACTTGAGACTTTGAATTTCTTCGATAGGCGCGCTCTACCAATCCCAGCGGGTTGCGCTATCGTTGAACCCCGACATCAGCCAGCAAGGAGAGCCACATGTCAGACGCGCCCATCGTTGCGCAAAAAGCGCCCTATCCAATCGACGTCACCGAAGGGAAAACCTATTTCTGGTGTGCCTGCGGAAAATCGGCGAAGCAGCCTTTCTGCGACGGATCGCACAAGGGCAGTACGATCGAGCCAATAAAATACACTGCCGAGGCCGATAAGAAGGTGTTCTTTTGCGGCTGCAAGCAGTCCCACAAGATGCCGCTATGCGACGGCAGCCATTCCAAGCTCTGAGCCTGCGGCAATCGGTCCATGGCCAGTGCTCGGATGGGTGCTAGGTGGATTTGCATGAATACGACCCACACAACCCGCGTGCTTTTTAATGCCCAATGCCCGGTCTGCAATTACGAGATCAGGCACTATGAGCGCTATGCAAAGCGCCACGCCCTGCCACTGCGATTCGAAGACCTGAACACCGAAGATCTGGCGCAGTGGGGGCTGACCCGCGATCAGGCGGCGCGGCGGCTTTATGTATTGAAGGACGGCGCGCTCTATGGCGGAATCGACGGGTTTCTGGTGCTCTGGCAGGACATGCGGCGATACCGCTGGCTGGCGCGCATCGTCGGCCTGCCCGGCATCCGGTGGCTGGCAAGCGCGCTTTACGACCACGCGCTGGCGCCGTTGATTTACCGCTGGCACCTCGCGCGGTTGCGGAAACAAAAGCTCAGGGCATGAGCCGTTTCAGCAGCTCTGTATTGCGGCAATATTCTGGTGTGGACTCGGCGCTGTTTTTTTCAGCCAGCCAGGATTCGCAATGGGTGGGGTTGGTGCATCCGGTACAGGCAATCACCGCATCTGCGATCTCGTCGAATGCGAGGTCTCCGCGTAGTGCCGATTCTTCCAGATCGACACCGACTGTCCGCGCCATCCGATCCACCAGAGACGCGTGACGTTTCAGCATTTTTGGACTTCGCATGATCTTCCCTCCGCGCCGTTTCTGGCCAGGGGGAGAATATCGCGACCCTTCGGCGCGAAATTTGATTCAGATCAAATGCCTGATTGATCGAGATAGGCCCGCACTGCGTCCTGAACGCGCCGGAACCGATCGCCACCCAGCTTTTTACCGCCATACCAGCGGGTCACAATGATCACGTGATCTTGCAGCTCGGCCCGTTCCATCATCCGCAGAATCACCATCGCTGCGCCGCTTTCGCCATCATCGGCCTTGAGCGCGCCTGTCGGCAGGATCGCCGCCCATGTATTATGTGTCGCCTTGGCATAGGCGCGGTCCGATTTCAGATCGGCCAGCACCGCGTCGACATCTGCCCGGCTTGCGACGCCTGCGCCCGATACCGCGTATTTCGAGCCGCGATCGGTCAAGATCACGCCAAGCCGGGTGAGCTTTGACACCTCAGAATCCCACCTGCGTGGCGGTGCGGCGCACGATTTCGATCCGTTCGGCATTTGGTGGATGCGTGCCCAGAAAGCGGTCGCCGGGATCAGGCAGGCGTGAAAAGAACTCAGCCCCCACGAGCGGGTTGTATCCGGCCCGGGCGGTGATGATGGTGCCCAGCTCATCCGCTTCAAGTTCGAATTCCTTGGAATAGCTGCGCGCGCCCACCACCGCGCCGATCTTTTGCGCGTTTTCAACCGCAGCCTCGTTGCCGCCGGTGATCGTCGCCAGTTCCGCAAAGATCGCAGCGCCTGCTGCCGCGTTCTCGGCCTGCCGGTCCAGATGGCCTTTGATGTGATGCGCGGCTTCATGGCTCATCACAAAGGCCAACTCGTCCTGATTGCGCACCGATGCGATCATCGAGACGGTAAAGGTGAGGACCGGACGGCCATCCTCATCAAGGCTCTGGAACGCATTGACCGGCGCGCGCGGGTCGGGGTCGACAACGATAAGAAAGTCGCAGTTCACATTGCGGGTCCGGCGGCGGCATTCCTCGACCGCGCGAGGCTTGACGGCGCGGCTAACCTCGGTGAAGGCGCGTGCGGCCTCTTCCGGCGTGTTGGCCGGCCCCTCCTGCCCGGCGATCGGAGGTCCGCCGCCGGTCTGGGGCGACAACTCGGCGCAGGCGGTCAGGCTCAGGGCCAGAAAAAGCACGAGGCGGCGCATGACAAAGGGGCCTTTCGGTAGAACTGCTCGAAGGGGAACCTAGCCCGTCCGACCATCGGCTGCCAGCCCTGCAAGAACACGATCTGTTTTGCTTGCAACCCGCCGCGCACGCCGTCACTCTGCGCCTATGTTTACCATTGAGCACGAATTCGACGCCACGGTCATCACCTTGATGGATGAGGGCGAAACGCCGCTGCTGGAGGATGTCACCATCAACTCCTTCGCTGAATGCGTCACGCTGGAGCAGCTAGACCCCCGGACCGACCAGGTCCAGAAGATCACCCTGTCGCCCGAGCAATTGCGCGATCTGGCCGCAGCCCTTGACCTGCCCGAGGGTGTCTATCAGATGCGCGAAGCTCCGCGCGGTCAGCCGCCATCTTAGCGAAACGTCTTGTCCCGCGCGCTCTGGCCCCGGACCAGGTTCAGGCGGCTGGGTGCGACGCCCATGGCTCGGGCCAGCAGAGCGCAGACCGCGTCATTGGCGCGCCCGTCGACGGGCGGATCGATGACCTTTGTCCGCAACATGCCGTCGCGCCAGATCAGGCTATTGCGCGCCGCCCTGGGGGTAACATGCAAGGTGATCTCGGCCCCCGGCACCGCCAGATTCCGCAAATCGACCAGGTCTTTGGTTTTGGGTTTTCCCATGGCACGCAGTGTCCCCCGGATCAGGGGACAGAACCAGAAGATTTCCCGGCAGATGTGGCCAGATTACCCTTGAAACCGGGGGCCGCGTGACCGAGATAGCAGACACGGATGTAAAAAGAGTTTACATATGCCTCAAAACGATCAGCCTGCCCTTGATTTCCTTTTGTCCCGTCGGTCCCGCCCGGCAAAAACACTGGTTGCGCCCGCCCCGGACCGGGAGGCGCTGCTGCCCTTGCTGACAGCCGCCGCCCGCAGCCCCGATCACGGCAAGCTGGAGCCGTGGCGTTTCATCGTGCTGGAACAGGGTGCCATGCCCCGACTTGCCGATCTGGTCGCGCGCCGGGGCGAGGCGCTGGGCAAATCCGACGAAGACATCGCCAAGGGCCGCAGCCAGTTCGATCAGGGTATCCTCACTGTGGCCGTGATCGAGGTTCAGAAACCTTCCGAGAAAATCCCCGCCATCGAACAGAGCTATTCCGCCGGTGCGGTCTGTCTGGCGCTCCTGAATGCCGCGCTGGCTTCGGGCTGGGGCGCAAACTGGCTCAGCGGGTGGCCCTCGCATGACCGTGGGTTCTGCAAGGAGGGTCTGGGGCTGGCGGAAAACGAACGTATCGCCGGGTTCATCCATGTCGCAAGTGAAGGCAGCAAGCCGCCGGAACGCCCGCGCCCCGATCTGGACGCGATCACCGGTTGGGTATCACAATGATGATCCTGAATTCCTTCCTTCAGGCACTGGGCCAGATCGGAGACCCCAGGTTTCGCAGCGTGCTGCTGCGTGGTGTCGGCCTGACCATCGCTCTGCTGATCGCCGCCTGTATCGCCGCGATCTGGCTCATCAACTGGCTATCGGGCAGCGAAATCTCGTTGCCATTTATCGGTGCGGTGCCCTGGTTGAACGACGTGCTGAACTATTCCGGCATCGTGCTAGTGCTGATCCTGCCGGTGTTTCTAATGGTGCCGGTTGCCTCGGCCATCACCTCGCTGTTTCTCGATGAGGTGGCGCAAGCGGTCGAGGATCGCCACTATCCCGCGCTGCCCCAAGTATCTCCCGTTCCCGTTTCCGAGGCGATCCGGGATTCGCTGAGTTTCATGGGCATCCTGATCGTCGCCAACATCCTGGCGCTAATCCTTTATGCCATCTTCACGCCGCTGGCCCCTTTCATCTTCTGGGGGCTGAACGGGTTTCTTCTGGGGCGCGAATATTTCACGCTCGCCGCCATGCGCAGGCTGGGCCGCGAGAAGGCATATGAACTGCGCGCGCGCCATACCGGCACGATCTGGCTGGCCGGGACGTTGATGGCGATCCCGTTGTCAGTGCCACTGGTAAGCCTGCTGATCCCGGTTCTGGGTGCCGCAACATTCACCCATATCTACCACGCACTTAACAAAACGCGCTAAGCGGCGTGGTCACTAGACCGGGGGCAGATTCTCGGTCCAGTCGAAATCGCTGATGCTGATCACACCCGACAGGATGATCCCGGCAATGATCACCCACAAAACCGCCGCCACCGCCGTGGTGATCCAGGCCTTTTTCTTGAGGTGGTGATGTTCCGGCGCACCGGCATGGGTGCCCGCAACAATGTCGCCCAGATCGCCTTGAGTCTTGATGCGGATCGGCAGCACGACGAGAAAGGTCATGAACCAGATCACTGCATAAAGCACGATGCCGGATGTGATACCCATGTTGCTGCATCCTTTCCTGTGGGTCCGCCGCTTTCAGGCTCAGACCTGTTCCAGTTCCACCAGACAGCCGTTGAAGTCCTTGGGGTGCAGGAACAGGACTGGCTTGCCATGGGCGCCGATCTTAGGCTCGCCCGAACCCAGCACGCGTGCGCCGGTCTCTTTCAGGTGATCGCGCGCGGCGAGTATGTCTTCTACCTCATAGCAGACGTGATGAATCCCGCCCGCCGGGTTCTTTTCCAGAAACCCGTTGATCGGGCTGTCCTCGCCCAGCGGATAGAGCAGTTCGATCTTCGTGTTGGGCAATTCGATGAACACCACCGTGACGCCGTGATCGGGTTCGTCATGCGGCGCGCCCACCTTGGCGCCCAGAGCGTTGCGATACTGCTCGGATGCGGCCTCCAGATCCGAAACGGCGATAGCTACATGGTTCAGTCGGCCAATCATGGCGGGTCTCCTCGTTGCTCGGTCGGACGGTTTTGACCACGCGGCGGGCAAAAGGGCAAGAGCGGGTGGTGCGGCATTAACTCCGCGTTAGCCACCATGACCTAGCGTTGGCCGGGTCTGCTGATAGGAGTTTCACCATGGACGATTCGGATCCCTTCGCCACCGCCCATGTCACGCCCACCATCGACCGACCGCTGCTGGGTCTGACCATTCTGGTTGTCGAGGACAGCCGTTATGCCTGCGAGGCTATGCGCCTGCTCTGCTTGCGTAGCGGGGCGCGTATCCGGCGCGCGGACAATCTGAAATCGGCGCGGCGGCATCTGCGGGTCTATCGCCCCTCCTGCCTGATCATCGATATGGGGCTGCCTGACGGATCGGGGGCCGACCTGATTGCCGAACTGGCTGTGTCCGTGCCCCGCGTGCCGGTGATCCTGGGTATCTCGGGCGATGATCAGGGCGAAGAACTGGCGATCGCCGCCGGTGCCGACGGGTTTCTTGCCAAGCCGGTGCATTCCCTCGCCGCCTTTCAGAACGCCGTGCTGTCGCGCATGCCGACGGACAAGCATTATCCCCCGCTGATGTCGATCAGTGACGAAACGGTCGAGCCTGACCGCGTGGCCTATCACGATGACATGGCGCATGCCGCGACCGTGATGACCGAGGAGGTTGATGACAAGATGCTGGATTATGTGGCGCAGTTCGTGCGCGGCGTGGCCCATAGTGTACAGGACACCGCGCTGGCGGATGCCGCGGATCGTTTGGCCCGCTCCCGCGCCCGCGGCGCACCGGTCACCAGCGACGCCGCGCGATTGGCGGGGCTTGTGCAACAACGCTTACAAAACAGAAAGGCGATATGAGGCATGATCGAGGTGTTTCTGGCAGCAATGGCAACAATTGCACTGGGGCTCTACGGGCAGTTGCGCCTTCGCGCGCGCAACATTCGGCGTAACCGCGCGCATCACCGCGAAGAACCGGCGGTTCCATCTCTGCTAGAGCAGCGCTGAACCGACCTGCGCCTCGTGCGATCAGGTTCTTGCCTGTCGCAGAGGCCACATCGCCAGAGACTTCCATCTGTCACTTGCAGCAGGTGGCGGCGCCTGCGTTTGAGCGCCGTCGATGTCTCCCGGCACGCAGCGCGCGCCTTAGCAACGGATCGGATTCTGTGCGGGGGTTTCACCCGCACCTGAGCGTCTTAATGCAATCTCTGTGCGTTTCGGTTTGCGGCCTGTCCCGCTGAGGTACTTGCCTTACGATGACCACTGGTCAATAGACCTCCCAATCATCGTCATGCGGTACGTCGCCAATCGCGGTCCAGGCCACACGCAGGCGGGCCACACGGGTATCGGCCCAGGTGCGAAACACCGCGTCGAACCCGCCCTCGGTCACATTCTCGGCTTTCAGTTCGGCCCGCATCGAAGTGTTGGTGTCGAAATCCCAAAGCGACATGCTCAGTTGCACGGCGGGAATGCTTCGAAACGGCTCGGGGAAGCTGACCTTGGTGCGGCGCTCACGCGGGCCATGACCGGTCCACATCTCGCCGCCATTCTCGAAATCCGAGAACAGGCCAAGCTCGCCTTGCAAAATGCCCACCGGGTGGGTCGAAAAAACATGCATCACGTCAACTAAGTTACTGCGTCCGATGGGCACTAAAGACGGAAATCGTCAATTCCAAGGAAACAAAATGGCCGGCTCCCTAAAGGAAACCGGCCATTTTCAGATATTGCGAAACGCCCGCATCACAGGCTCATATGGGTGCCCAGGGCCTCCATATCGGCCAACAATTTGGCCGCTTCATCCACGATGGAGTGGTGACCCTGATCGACAGCGTTCTGATGCGAGGCACGGGCCTCGGCGATCATCTCGTCCAGATGCGCGCGGGTCACTTCGCCCACCGGTATCGCCTTTTCGGCCAGAACCGACATAGCATCCGCGTTGATCTGGGCAAACCCGCCGGTCACCAGAAATTCGGCGTTGCCATCGGGCCCTTCGGCCTTCAGGATACCGGGCCGCAGCGTGGTGATGGTGGGAGCATGATCAGGCATCGCCGTCATGTCCCCATCCGCGCCGGGAATCTGGACCGCGCTGACCGGGAACGAAGCAAGGCTCCGTTCCGGGCTGACAAGGTCGAATTGCATTGTGTTTGCCATCAGGTTTACTCCTTAGGCAGCTTCTGCAGCCATCTTCTCGGCTTTTGCGACCACATCGTCGATGCCGCCAACCATCAGGAAGGCCGCTTCGGGCAGATGGTCATATTCGCCAGCCACAACGGCCTTGAACGACGAGATCGTCACATCCAGCGGCACCTGAACACCCGGCGAACCGGTGAAGACTTCGGCCACGTCGAACGGCTGGCTGAGGAATCGCTCGATCTTACGAGCACGGGCCACGGTCAGTTTGTCCTCTTCGCTCAGTTCGTCCATGCCGAGGATGGCGATGATGTCCTGCAGCGACTTGTAGCGCTGGAGGATCTGCTGAACGTCGGTCGCAACCGCATAGTGTTCATCACCGACGATGGCCGGGTCCAGCAGACGCGAGGACGAGTCGAGCGGGTCAACCGCCGGGTAGATACCCTTTTCCGAGATCGCACGGTTCAGAACGGTGGTCGCGTCGAGGTGCGCAAACGAGGTCGCCGGCGCAGGGTCGGTCAGGTCGTCCGCAGGAACGTAGATGGCCTGCACCGAGGTGATCGAACCGGCCTTGGTCGAGGTGATGCGTTCCTGCAGCGCGCCCATGTCGGTGGCCAGCGTCGGCTGGTAACCCACCGCCGAAGGAATACGCCCCAGCAGAGCCGACACTTCGGAGCCCGCCTGCGTGAAGCGGAAGATGTTGTCGACGAAGAACAGAACGTCGGTACCGGACTGGTCACGGAACTGCTCGGCGAGCGTCAGACCGGTCAGAGCAACACGTGCACGCGCTCCCGGAGGTTCGTTCATCTGGCCGTAAACCAGAGCAACCTGTGAATCTTCGAGGTTGTCGGGCTTGATCACGTTGGATTCGATCATTTCCCAGTAAAGGTCGTTGCCCTCACGCGTCCGTTCGCCAACACCCGCGAACACCGAGTAACCCGAGTGCACTTTTGCGATGTTATTGATCAGTTCCATAATCAGAACGGTCTTGCCCACACCGGCACCACCGAACAGGCCGATCTTACCGCCTTTTGCATAAGGAGCCAGCAGGTCCACAACCTTGATGCCGGTCACCAGAATTTCCGACTCGGTCGACTGTTCGTCGAACTCCGGCGCGGGCTGGTGGATCGCACGGGTTTCAGTGGCTTTCACGTCACCCTTTTCGTCGATGGGTTCGCCCACGACGTTCAGGATGCGGCCCAGCGTGGCATTGCCCACCGGCACCGATATTGGGCCACCCGTGTCGGTCACGGCCTCGCCGCGCACCAGACCTTCGGTTGCGTCCATTGCGATGGTCCGCACGGTGTTCTCGCCCAGGTGCTGGGCAACTTCCAGCACTAGGCGCTTGCCGTTGTTGGTGGTTTCCAGCGCGTTCAGAATTTCAGGCAACTCGCCATCGAACTGCACGTCGACGACGGCCCCGATGATCTGAGTGACTTTGCCTTTTGCATTCGCCATGTTTCGTCTCCGGTTTGTCTCTACAGCGCTTCGGCGCCGGAAATAATTTCAATCAGCTCGTTGGTGATCACGGCCTGACGCGAGCGGTTGAACTGGATGGTCAGCTTGTCGATCATCTCACCCGCGTTGCGGGTCGCGTTGTCCATCGCGCTCATCCGGGCACCCTGTTCCGAGGCACCGTTTTCAAGCAGGGCCGAGAAGATCGCGGTTGCGACCCCCTTGGGCAGCAAGTCGGCCAGGATGGCCTCTTCGCTGGGTTCGTAATCATAAAGCGTGCCAGCATCATCGCCCTCAACCTCGTCAAAGGCGGCGGGGATGATCTGTTGCGCGGTCGGGATCTGGGTCACCACGTTCTGGAACTTGGCAAAGAAAATCGTCGCCACGTCGAACTCGCCCGCATCAAAGCGGCCAAGAACGTCGCGTGCGATATCCTGCGCGTTGTTGTAGCCCAGACGTTTCACTTCGCTCAGATCCACATGGCCGACAAAGAACTCGCCGAGATCACGCTTGAGCGCGTCGCGGCCCTTTTTGCCGACGGTCAGGACCTTAACGGTCTTGCCCTTGCCGCGCAGCTCCTCAGCCTTGACGCGGGCCAGTTTGGCGATGCTTGAATTGAAGCCGCCGCACAACCCGCGCTCTGCGGTCATGACGACCAGCAAATGCACGTCATCCTTACCGGTACCGCGCAGCAGCATCGGCGCGTTATCGCTGCCGCCGACCGAGGCCGCCAGCCCCGCCATCACGGTGTTGAACCGCTCGGCATAAGGGCGCGAGGACTCGGCCGCTTCCTGGGCGCGGCGCAGTTTTGCGGCCGCGACCATCTGCATGGCCTTGGTGATCTTGCGGGTCGATTTGACTGACTCGATCCTGTTTTTAAGGTCCTTTAGACTTGGCATTGCCGCGTCTCCTTAAGCGAAGTTTGCGGCGAATTCGTCCAGAGCAGCCTTGATCTTGTCAGATGCCTCGCCCTTGATCTTGGGATCTTCGTTGGTGATCCAGTCAAGCAGGTCGGCATGCTTGCCACGCAGATGCGCCAGCAGACCAGCCTCGTAACGACCCACGTCAGACACGTCGATCTTGTCAAGGTAGCCGTTGGTGCCCGCGAAGATGACGCAAACGATTTCCGCATTGGTCAGCGGCGAGTATTGCGGCTGTTTCATCAGCTCGGTCAGGCGCGCGCCACGGTTCAGCAGCTGCTGGGTTGCGGCGTCGAGGTCGGAGCCAAACTGAGCAAACGCGGCCATTTCGCGGTACTGCGCCAGTTCCAGTTTCACCGGACCGGCGACCGACTTCATCGAGTTGGTCTGCGCCGAAGAGCCCACACGGCTAACCGACAGACCGGTGTTCACGGCGGGGCGGATGCCCTGGTAGAACAGCTCGGTTTCCAGGAAGATCTGACCGTCGGTGATCGAGATCACGTTGGTCGGAATAAAGGCAGACACGTCGCCGCCCTGGGTTTCGATAACCGGCAGAGCGGTCAGCGAGCCAGCACCAAAGTCTTCGTTCAGCTTCGCCGAACGCTCCAACAGGCGCGAGTGGAGGTAGAATACGTCACCCGGATAGGCTTCACGTCCCGGCGGGCGGCGCAGCAGCAGCGACATCTGACGATAGGACACAGCCTGTTTGGACAGGTCATCATAGATGATCAGCGCGTGGCGGCCATTGTCGCGGAAGAACTCGGCCATAGCCGTGGCGGCATAAGGCGCCAAGAACTGCATCGGCGCCGGGTCGGAGGCGGTTGCGGCCACGACGATCGAGTAATCGATGGCGCCGGACTCTTCCAGACGCTTCACAAGCTGCGCCACGGTCGAGCGTTTCTGGCCAACCGCGACATAGACGCAGTAGAGCTTCTTGCTCTCATCGTCGCCTGCAGCTTCGTTGACCGATTTCTGGTTCAGGATGGTGTCCAGCGCAACGGCGGTTTTGCCGGTCTGGCGGTCACCAATGATCAGTTCCCGCTGGCCCCGGCCAATCGGGATCATCGCGTCAACCGATTTCAGGCCGGTCGACATCGGCTCATGCACCGATTTACGTGGGATGATGCCGGGTGCCTTGACGTCGGCCACGCCACGCTGGGTGGCGTTGATCGGGCCCTTGCCGTCGATCGGGTTGCCCAGACCGTCCACAACGCGGCCCAGCAGCTCGTTCCCGATCGGCACGTCCACGATCGAGTTGGTGCGCTTTACGGTATCGCCTTCTTTGATGTCCCGGTCCGAGCCGAAGATCACAACGCCGACATTGTCGCTTTCCAGGTTCAGCGCCATTCCCATGATACCGCCAGGAAATTCGACCATTTCACCGGCCTGCACATTGTCGAGACCATAGACGCGGGCAATCCCGTCACCGACACTCAGCACGCGACCGATCTCGGCCACTTCTGCTTCCTGACCAAAATTCTGGATCTGGTCCTTCAGGATTGCAGAAATCTCTGCAGCTTGGATACCCATCTATCCGACCTCTTTCATTGCATTCTGTAGGGAGTTGAGCTTGGAGCGGATCGAGCTATCGATCATCTTCGAGCCTACTTTGACGACAAGACCGCCAATGAGGCTTTCATCGACGGTCGCATTGATACTTACGGTTTTGCCCACTTGCTCGCCGAGCGTTTTGGACAGTTTTTCCATCTGGGTCTTGGTCAGTGCCTTGGCCGACGCCACCTCAGCGGTCACTTCGCCGCGCTCATCCGCCAGTGCCGCGCGCAGGGCTGCGATCAGTTGTGGCACGACAAACAGACGGCGCTTTTGCGCCATCAGGCCCAGCGCGTTGGCCAGCACCGGGGCCAGGTTCATCTTTTGGGAAATAGCGCCAATGGCCGCCGCCTGGTCAGCTCGCGAGATCAGGGGCGATTGGATCAGGTCGCGCAAGTCTGCGCTAGCGTCCAGTGCTTCGGCCAAATCGGTGACACCTGTTTCCAGGCCGTCAAGGTTCTTGTTCTCTTTCGCGATCTCAAAGATCGCGGTGGCGTAACGCTCGGCTATGCCGGCGGAAATCGAAGCTGGTTCGGACACGTCCACCCTTCCGCTACTTGGCCCCGAATTCGCGCAGAACAGGCAAACCGGGGGCGTGACAAAACCCCGCCAGGACGGCAGGGCATCAAAATCACCGGGGATGTAGCAGAGCGTTCACAACCTCGCAATACAGTATAACAGCAGAAGACTTATCCCCAAATTACTTGTTTTCAATGGGTTAGAAGAAAGTGTGACGGTTTGACCTCACGACCCTCGTTGAAAAATGTTACGAGATCGCAGGTTTTCGCGATTCCTGCCGCAAAGTTACAGCGATCTGACGGGTTTTGAACAATGCTTTTCACACCTCTCAGGCGGGCTTTAATAACCCGTCCAGCGCCTGAATGGGCCGCCTCTGCTCATGCGGAACAACCCGGCCACTGGGTGGTTGCATGCGCTTGCTGGCCTCGACCATGAAGACACCGCCCGCCATAACGGTCGGCAGCCGGGTTCCCGCCTTTTCGATCAACGCTCCCGATTTCAGCCAGAACCGGCGGAAGGACGGCGGTTGATACAGCGCTGAGCAATGCGCGTCGGGCAGGAAGTCATGCTCTTTCAACTGCGCTTCCAACTGACTGAGCGTATAAGGCCGCCCGTAACCAAACGGCGTCTTGTCCGATCGAGACCACAGCCCGGCGCGATTGGGCACGACGAACATTGCCTTGCCGCCGGGGCCCAGCACTCGCCAGCATTCGTCCAGCACGTTGCTGGGCCGTTCCGAGGTTTCCAGCCCGTGCATCACCACGAGCTTGTCCACATGTCCTGTTTCGATGGGCCATCTGGTCTCTTCCGCCAAGACCGACACGTTGGGCATCCCCGCGGGCCAGGGCATGACCCCTTGCGGACCGGGCATCAGCCCGATCACCCGCCGCGCATCTTTCAAGTAGGGCCGTAGCAGCGGAACCGCGAAGCCAAACCCGGCCACCGTCTGGCCATGCGCCTCGGGCCAAAGCTCTAGCAGGCGACCGCGAATGGCCGCCTGTGCCGCGCGCCCCAGCGTGCTGCGATAGTAGAAATTCCTTAGATCCTGGACATCCAGATGCATTGCAGGTGCTCGCGTGATCGGCTTAGCTGGGCGCAGTCTAGCAATGAAAGGGCAAAAGACCATGCCTCTTGAGATCGTCACAATCCCCTGCCTCAGCGACAATTATGCCTTTCTGATCCATGCGCCGGGCAGCGGATTGACTGCCCTCGTGGATGCCCCCGAGGCCGCCCCCATCGAGGCAGAGCTTGACCGGCGCGGCTGGACACTGGACCAGATCTGGCTGACACACCATCATTGGGATCACGTCGACGGGGTCGAAGCGCTCCGGTCGCGATTCGGCGCAAGCGTTGTGGGCGCGGCGGCGGATGCGCAACGTCTGCCCAAACTGGATATGGAGGTGCGCGAAGGCAGCGTCTTTTCTCTGTCGCGCGAAGATGTGCAGGTGATCGAGGTGCCCGGGCACACGGTCGGCCACATTGCCTTTTATATGCCCGAAAGCCATGCGGTCTTTACTGCGGACAGCCTGATGGCGCTGGGATGTGGGCGGCTGTTCGAGGGGTCGCCAGAACAGATGTGGACCTCGCTCAACAAGCTGGCCGCACTGCCGGACGACACCATCGTATACTCCGGGCATGAATACACGCAGGCCAACGGTCGGTTCGCGGAAACAATCGAGCCGGAAAATGCCGCATTGAAAAAACGCATCGCAGATATATCTGCGGCAAGAGCCGTAGGGCGGTCCACAGTTCCGTCAGCATTGGCGTTGGAAAAGGCCACAAATCCGTTCCTGCGTGCCAATGAACCGGGAATTCAGGCAAATCTGGGAATGACCGGCAGTGCGCCGGTGGATGTTTTCGCCGAGATTCGCGCCCGCAAAGACCGCTTCTAAGGCCTGTTTTTCCAGCTTCATGGCATCAGTCACATTAAATGTGAGGATGATTTAACAAAAAACCCTTGAAGCCGCCGTGCGTTCAACCAAACTCTAATAATATGAGGACATGGTTGGTCTGGGGGGACCAACGCCGAACTTGCCCCCAGCCAACCCCAGTATAGAGGAGCACGCCGGTGCCTTCATTCTCGAGCACACTAGAACAAGCCATTCACGCAGCGCTTGCAGCCGCGAATGAACGGCGCCACGAATTTGCAACGCTCGAACATCTGCTTCTGGCGCTGCTCGATGAACCGGATGCTGTGCGGGTGATGAAAGCCTGCAGCGTCGATCTGGATGAATTGCGCGGCACTCTTGTCGAGTTCATCGACGAAGATCTGTCAAATCTGGTGACCGATATCGACGGATCCGAGGCAGTGCCGACCGCCGCCTTCCAGCGGGTGATCCAACGCGCAGCGATCCACGTGCAAAGCTCGGGCCGCACCGAAGTGACCGGCGCCAACGTGCTGGTTGCGATCTTTGCCGAACGCGAAAGCAACGCGGCCTATTTCCTGCAGGAACAGGACATGACCCGCTATGACGCGGTGAATTTCATCGCTCATGGTGTGGCCAAGGACCCGGCTTATGGCGAAAACCGGTCCGTCTCGGGCTCGGATGAACCCGAAGAAGAAACGCAGGCCGCAGCAAGCGAGCCGGACCAGAAGGAAAGCGCGCTGTCGAAATATTGCGTCGATCTGAACGCCAAGGCACGTGATGGCGATGTAGACCCGCTGATCGGCCGTGACCTTGAAGTGGAACGCTGCATTCAGGTGCTCTGCCGTCGCCGCAAGAACAACCCGTTGCTGGTGGGCGACCCCGGCGTGGGCAAAACCGCCATCGCCGAAGGTCTCGCACGCAAGATCGTCAATGGCAACACGCCCGAGGTGCTGTCGGCCACCACGATCTATTCGCTCGACATGGGCGCGCTGCTGGCGGGTACCCGGTATCGCGGCGATTTTGAGGAACGGCTCAAGGCCGTCGTTTCGGAACTGGAAAGCCACCCAGACGCGGTGCTGTTCATTGACGAGATTCATACCGTGATAGGCGCCGGTGCCACGAGCGGTGGTGCGATGGATGCCTCGAACCTGCTCAAGCCAGCCTTGCAAGGCGGCAAGCTGCGCACCATGGGCTCGACAACCTACAAGGAGTTCCGCCAGCATTTCGAGAAGGATCGCGCACTCAGCCGCCGGTTCCAGAAGATCGACGTGAACGAACCCACCGTCGAAGACAGCGTGAAGATCCTGCGCGGCTTGAAGCCTTATTTCGAGGAACATCACGACATCAAATACACCGCCGACGCGATCAAATCGGCGGTCGAACTGGCGGCGCGCTATATCACCGACCGCAAGCTGCCTGACAAGGCCATCGACGTGATCGATGAGGCAGGCGCGGCGCAGCATCTGGTGGTGGAAAGCAAGCGGCGCAAAACTATCGGCGTGAAAGAGATCGAGGCGGTGGTGGCCAAGATCGCCCGCATCCCGCCCAAGAACGTCACCAAGGACGATGCGGAGGTTCTCAAAGACCTCGAAGCCTCGCTCAAGCGCGTGGTGTTCGGACAGGACAAGGCCATCGACGCGCTGTCCAGCGCCATCAAACTGGCCCGCGCGGGCCTGCGCGAACCGGAAAAGCCAATCGGCAACTATCTGTTTGCCGGTCCCACCGGTGTCGGCAAGACGGAAGTCGCCAAGCAATTGGCCGATACGCTGGGTGTTGAGCTGCTGCGCTTCGACATGTCTGAATACATGGAGAAACATGCGGTTTCCCGCCTGATCGGCGCGCCTCCGGGCTATGTCGGCTTTGACCAGGGCGGCATGCTGACCGATGGGGTCGACCAGCACCCGCACTGCGTGCTGCTGCTTGACGAAATCGAAAAGGCGCATCCGGATGTTTTCAACATCCTGCTGCAGGTGATGGACCATGGCGAGTTGACCGACCACAATGGCCGGACGGTGAATTTCCGCAACGTGGTTCTGATCATGACCTCGAATGCCGGGGCGCAGGAGCAGGCCAAGGAAGCCATCGGCTTTGGCCGCGACCGTCGCGAGGGCGAGGACACCGCCGCGATCGAGCGCATGTTCACACCGGAATTCCGCAACCGCCTGGATGCGGTGATTTCCTTCGCGCCGCTGCCGAAAGAGGTCATCTTGCAGGTGGTCGAGAAATTCGTCCTCCAGCTGGAGGCGCAGTTGCTGGATCGCAATGTGACAATAGAACTGACCCGTCCGGCAGCTGAATGGCTGGCCGACAAAGGCTATGACGACAAGATGGGTGCGCGCCCGCTGGGACGCGTCATTCAGGAACACATCAAGAAGCCTTTGGCCGAAGAACTGCTATTCGGCAAACTTGCCAAAGGCGGTGTGGTGAAGGTCGCTGTGAAGAACGGCGAGTTGGATCTGCAGATCAACGGCCCGCGCCAGCCGCGCATTCCGGGCGACAAGCCGCCGTTGCTGACCGCAGATTGATGTACGGGCGACTGCTCGCGACTCTCGCGCTCGCTGCCGGACCGGCGGCGAGCGATCCCGTTCTGAGCCTGCCTATTGACTGCGAGCTGGGCGAGACCTGCTACATCCAGCAATTCGTCGACCGTGATCCCGGTGCCGGAGCCCGCGATTTCACATGTGGCACGCTGTCTTATGACGGGCACAAAGGCACCGATTTTGCCCTGCCAACGCTGCGCGCCATGCAGCAGGGTGTGGATGTGCGCGCTGCAGCACCTGGCATCGTGCAGGGCACTCGCAATTCCATGCCCGATCAGCTTTTTACCAGTGAGACCACGGCTCAAGTCGACGGGCGCGAATGCGGGAATGGCGTTGTCCTCAAGCATGAGGACGGCTGGGAAACCCAGTATTGCCACATGCGGCAGGGCTCGATCCGGGTCAAATCCGGCGATGTGATCGATGTCGGAACCGTGCTGGGCCAGGTGGGGCTGAGCGGCAAGACGCAGTTTCCGCATCTTCACCTCTCGGTGCGCAAGGACGGTCAGGTGGTCGACCCCTTCGACACCACCGGACAGGCGCAATGCGGGCAAGGGGGCGATAACCTCTGGGCCGACACGCCCGACTATGTGCCGGGCGCGTTGTTGGATGTGGGCTTTGCCCCGCTGGTCCCGGAATATGACGCGATTCTTGCAGGTGACGCCGCGCAAGACGTGTTGTCCGACCAGAGCTCTGGGCTGGTTCTTTACGGTCTCGCCTATGGTGGGCTGAAAGGCGATGTAATGAGGATCGAGATCGTGGGACCCGACGGGCCTTTTGGCGGCCAGCAGGTCGAATTGGAACGCAATCGCGCCCGGTTCTTCCGGGCCTATGGCAAACGTCTGACCGCTGAGCGATGGCCTGCGGGAACCTACACCGGTAGGGTGAGTCTGGTACGGGATGGGCAGGTGATCAGCCAGAAATCGACGACGACAACGGTTCAGTAGCCCTCAGCACTCACTTCTCGGTCAGTTTCAACTCGATCCGCCGGTTCTGCGCGCGCGCGTCTTCGGTATCGTCCGTGTTCAGCGGCTGGAACTCACCAAAGCCATTGGCCGCCAGCCGATTTGGTGCGATGCCCAGCGCGTCCACCATGTAACGCACAACCGACAGCGCCCTGCCCTGGCTAAGTTCCCAATTGTCGCGATAGCGCCCGCCGCCGCTCAGCGGCGTGTTGTCGGTATGGCCATCGACCCGGATCACCCAGTTGATCTCGGGCGGGATATCACTTGCGATGCTGCGCAGGATTTCCGCAATCTTGGCGATCTCAAACCGGCCCTCGGGTGACAGCGTGGCCGAGCCGGGCGCAAACAGCACCTCGGAGGAAAAGACAAATCGGTCGCCCTCGATCCGCACGCCCTCCTGCTGGCCCAGAACATCGCGCAGCCGTCCGAAAAATTCCGAACGATAGCGTTCCAGATCCTTGGCCTGCGCTTGCAGGTCCTCGGCCTCCGCCTCCAGCCGCCTGCGCTCTGCCTCCTCCAGCAGGCGCCGTCGCCGTTCTTCCGACGCAGCGCGGGCCAGCGCCGTATTGAGGTCCTGCCCGAGCGACTGCAATTGCACCTGTGCCGCCTCATCGCGCGCCTTGTAGTCGTCAAGCAGCGCCTGCAGCCCGCCCAACTGGCTGCGCAGCGCCGCGATCTGCTGGTTCAGCAAAGCGGTCTGCCGCTGCGCTGCTGCTGAGACCTGCTGTTCTGCGGCCAACAACTCGCGGGCCTGAGCAAGCAGCGCGGCGCGGGTATCAGCTTGATCTGCTTTGGAACGGGCAGCCTCCAGTTCGCCCTGCAACGCATCCCGGGCCGCATCCGCCGCCGCAAGCAGGGTCAGCGTTTCTTCGGCCTCTTTGCGCTGTGCCTCCAGCGCCAGCGTCATCGCCGTCAGTTCGCTATCGGCATTCTGCAAGCGCGCCCGCAGCGCCTCAGCAGCAGCGGCCTCGGCCAGCCGGACCTCTTCCTCCTCGTCAAGCTGGCCCTGAAGCGCGGCTATCTGTCCAGAAGTTTCGGCGCTTTCGCTCTGCAAATCCGCCACCAGCGCCTCCAGCGCTTCGCGACGCGCGGCGGCTAGGCGAGCAGCCTCGGTCTGAGCGTCGATCTCACTGCGCGACTGCGCCAGGGCGAGGTTCAGCGCCTCTTGCTCGGAGAGAAGATCGGCCTGCAAAGCCGACAGGCTTTCCACATTGGCCAAGGCCTGATCTCGATCTGCGATCAGCGCCGCAACCTGGGCCTCGAACGTGGTGATCCGGGTCTGGGCCTCGGCCAGAGCCGCGTCCTGCCGATCCCGCTCACTTGTCAGAGTATCGATCAGATTCTGCGCCTGCGCCAAGCTGCCCTGCGCTTCCGAAAGCGTGGCATTCAGCGCGCCGACCCGTTGGCGCAGTTGATCGTTTTCCTGCTCTTCCAGCCCCAGCGCCTGCGCCAGCGCCGAGACTTCGTTCGACAGCGCGTCAAGCTCGCTTTCCTGCCCAGAGATCGTTTCGCGCAACACAAATTGCACCACCATGAAGATGGTCAGCACAAAGGTCAGCACCATCAGCAGCCCGGTCATGGCATCGACAAAACCGGGCCAGACAGAGCCCTGGAACCGTTGACCGGTGCGCCGTGACAGGGCCATGGATCACTCCCCGTCCATGCCGCGCGTATCAGCCCTGCGGATCAGCGCCATGACGAGCGTATCGATATCCCGGCGCAGTTCGGCCATGCTTTCCTGCCGCCCGGCTGAGATCTCTTCAAGAATGCGCAGCATCTGCACGTCGATCGACCGCAGCCGCATCCGGCTTTCAGCATCAATCCCGTCGCCGTGTTCATGGCTGCGCAGCAGTTCCACATGCGCTTCCTGATTTGCGGCAAGGCGCTCCAGCGCGCGCGTGACACCGTCAGTATCGGATTGGCGCTGGTTCATCTGGGCAATGGTGTCGACCAACTCACCCATCTTATCCGACAGCATGGCCCGGTCCTGTTCGGAGTTTTCGAACATCATCCGCAGCCCATCCATTTGCTCAGTCATCGCCTCCATCACGCCATCTATAGCGCCGGTATCTGACCCGCCCTCATCGCCGGAGGAAAACCCGACCCGCGTGATCGTCGAGAGCCATTCCTCCAACTCGCGGTAAAATCGGTTCTGGCCATGGCTGGCAAAAAGCTCCAGCAAGCCCACGATCAGCGACCCGGCGAGACCCAGCAAGGAGGAACCAAAGGCCACGCCCATGCCCTGTAGCTGGGATTCCAGCCCAACCATGAGCCGGTTGAACACCGCCAAACCCTCTTCGCCTTCCTGCGGGTTGAGGCTGCGGATGGTGTCGACAATGGCGGGAACTGTGGTGGCCAGACCAAAGAAAGTGCCCAACAATCCGAGGTAAATCAGCACATTGGTGATGTATCGCGTGATCTCGCGCTCTTCCTCGATGCGCTCGGCGACAGAATCGAGGATCGAACGGGTCGAGGTGGAACTGATCTGCATCCGCGCGCTGCGGGCGCTGAGCAGCGTGGCCAAAGGCGCCAGAAGCTGCGGGGCGGGAATGCCCTCGCGTTCAAAGCCGCCAACAAAGCCGTCGATCCAGCGCACCGATCCGATCAGTTGGAAGACCTGCCAGAAACAGGCCAAAACACCGATGACAAAGACCAGAACGATAAATCCGTTCAGATAAGGATTTGCCTGAAAGACCGAGGCGACGCGCGGCAATGCCACAAAAACGCCGAAACCCGACAGGCCGATCACGACCAGCATCATGATGATCTGCCGGAAGGGGCGCGAGAATTGCGGTCTCGCCTCGAAACGTGCCTGCGCCATGCGCGTGTCCTGATTTTCTGCTCTAGGGAGAACCTACCGAAAAGCCGCCCGCAAGGCCAAGGCTTTATGCGGTCAGGGCCCGTACCCGGGTGGTCAACCAGTCCAGATCAGGGTCGCTGAGCCCGATCTCGGCCAGATGTTCGGCTGTATTGTAGAGATAGTCGGTATTGGGGCCGCGCCCGCCCACCGCATCGGCGATGATATGGGCCTGATCCTCCAGCGCGAGACCGCCACAATATTGCACGTGATTAGGGTCGATCACATAGGTGACGGCGGTGACGCGGTCGCCGCTTTCCAACTCGACTGCCAACATCCGCTCCAGATAGGCGGACGAAATCAGTTCTCGTTCGCGCAGCTCAGCCAGCGTCCGGTCTTCTTGCCCTTCTTGCACCGACAGGGCCAGACCTCGGCAATGGGACCCGTCAACCTCATCCAGCGCCAGCACCAGCCCCGGTTTTTCCTCGGTGCCCCGGTGGTGAATGGAACTCATGCAGAAGGACCGCGCATAGCCGTGCAATGTCGCAACCTCGCTGCGCGCCACCGGAAACCCGGGGTTCCACAAAAGCGATCCATAGCCGAACACCCACATCGTCATCGCACTGGTCCTTGCCTGTTTCGCCCTATAAATACCAAATCAGAGCCGGGAAAAAGGGGCCAATCGAGCATGCGCCGTTTGCTGAAACTCGCCATTGTGGTGATCGTGCTGTGGTCCGGCTACTGGCTGGCCGCCGCCTATGGTTTGCGCAGCAGTGTCGAGGCGTGGTTTGCCGCCCAGGCAGAGCGGGGCTGGCAGGCCGATTATGCCGAGATCTCGACCGCCGGTTATCCATTGCGCCACAAAACCACCCTGACCAGCCCCGCCTTGGCCGATCCGCGCACCGGAGCGGCCTGGCAGGCCGACTGGATCATGTTTGACAGCCCCGCGATCTGGCCCGGTCGTCAGACCTTGCGCTTTGCCGACACGCCGCAGCGCCTGTCCTATTTCGACCAGACCGCCGTTGTGACGGCGCAGGACTTGACCGCAGACCTGCACCTGCATCCCGGCGTCCGGCTTGAGCTGCAGCGTATGGCGCTGACAGCGGGTCCGTGGCGTATCGACACCGTCAACGGCACCGCCCTTCAGGCAGACACCATGTCGCTTGCCATGGCGCAGGAGGCGCAGCCCGAGACCTACATGTTCGGGATATCCGCCGAAGGCTTCACGCCGGGCGATGCGCTGCGCCGCCTGTTGCGCTCGGATTCCGCCCTGCCCCGCAGTCTCGATACGCTTGAACTCGACGTGGCGGTGCGCTTCGACAAGCCTTGGGATCGCAGCGCGCTGGAAGAGAACCGACCGCAGCCGCAGATGATCGACCTGCGTCTGGCTGAAATGCGCTGGGGCGAATTGAGGCTCTTTGCGACCGGAGAGCTGGAGGTCGATGGCCAGGGCATTCCCACCGGAGAAGTCGCGCTCAAGGCGGAAAACTGGCAGGAAATGCTGGCCATGGCGCAAGCGGCGGGTGCCATCCCTGAACAGGCGGTTGGCCCGGCAAACCGGGTTCTGGGCATGCTGGCCGGCCTTGGCGGTAACCGCAATTCGCTCGACGTACAGCTGAATTTCCGCGACGGATTCGTAGCTCTTGGCCCGATCCCGCTGGGCCCCGCACCCCGGCTGATCCTGCGCTGAAGGCCCGCCCGACGCGATCACGCAGTGCCAGGTTTGATCGCAATCTGGCTGACATATGACATGAAGCCAAAGAACTTGTCGGCCTCGACCCGGCGTTGCGCCTCATCCTTCAGGGCTTGGGCCGTTTCCGGAAACAGCAACCCGGTTTCCATCATCCGATCCGCCCCCCTGCTGATGACGGTCATGAAATAGGTGGCCTCGCCTTCCGCGACATAGCCATGCCCCTGCCGTGGCCCGAGCGTGAACCCCGCGCCCGTCAGAATCTCGGTGATCTGGCGCATGATCCACAGGTTCGTCACGTTTTGATTGATCATGAAACGAATGATCTGATCCAGCGGATCATAATCCGCAATCTGGGCCGTGGCGGTATCGTAGTCCCCGTCACAGATCGCCAATTGTCCCCAGGGCTTCAGAATCCGAAACGCCTCGGCAACCACCTCTTGCGGCTCGGGAACATGGCACAGCAACGTGTGCATCAGGACCAGATCAACCGTGGCGTCCTGCAACTCGGTCCGCTTGGCGTCACCGGTTTTAAAGCTCAAACGCGGATCATCGGCAAAATGCGCCTGTGCCCGAGCAACCATCACCGGCGACGGCTCAATGCCAAGCGCCCGCGTAGCGCCAGCCATAGCAATGAGATCGCTTGTTACATGACCGGTTCCCGATCCGAACTCAACGGCAAAAGCATCGGCGGGCACGGAAAGCCCGCTCAGATAAGCGCGCCGGATCGCGATCTGGGCCGGTTCCATACAGCGTGCCTCCATCGCGTCGGCGATCAGAGCCTGGGTGCTCTGGTTCTGCCCGGCTAGGTCTGAGTAAGGGTCTGACATGGTGCTGCATCCATTTCTGATGTTTAGGCCCAGCATATCAGAGTTTCTCAAAGACTTATCATCCGCGCTGAATCACTGTTCAGCGCACGAAAAAGGGCTGCGCAATCCGCGCAGCCCTTCCAAAAACCGGAAATCTGGCGAAGATCAGTTCTTCGCGTAGAATTCCACGACCAAGTTCGGCTCCATCATGACCGGATAGGGCACATCGCCCAGACCGGGTGCGCGCACGAAAGTGGCGGTCATTTTCGAATGATCAACGTCGATGTAGTCCGGCACGTCACGCTCGGCCAGAGCGGCGGCTTCCAGCACGATGGCCAGCTGCTTGGACTTGTCGCGCACCTCGATGACGTCGCCTTCCTTGACTCGGTAGGACGGGATGTTGACGCGCTTGCCGTTCACTTTCACGTGGCCGTGGTTCACGAACTGACGGGCGGCAAAGACGGTCGGCACGAACTTGGCGCGGTAGACGACGGCGTCCAGGCGACGCTCCAGCAGGCCGATCAGGTTTTCACCGGTGTCACCGGATACACGCACGGCATCAGCATAGATGCGGCGGAACTGCTTTTCGGTCAGATCGCCATAGTAGCCTTTCAGCTTCTGCTTGGCGCGCAGCTGGATGCCGAAATCGCTGAGCTTGCCCTTGCGGCGCTGACCGTGCTGGCCGGGGCCGTATTCGCGGCGGTTGACGGGGGATTTGGGGCGACCCCAAATGTTTTCGCCCATACGGCGATCGATTTTATGCTTGGCAGACGTGCGTTTGGTCACGGCTGATCTCCTTCGTTAGGTCGAGGTCCGGGATGGACCACTATGAAGGGCGTTGTCCTCTTGGGTCTGACCCCATGACAGGCATCCCCTTGCGGGGGCCACCAACACCAATGAAGCCGCGCTTATAGAGATGGCATGGGCCGAGTCAACCGTGTTTTTGCGCCAGCATTACCGCGATGGATCACAGCAGCAAGCTTGTCGGGCCATCCATATCCAGCCCCGGGAAAACCGTGCCTTCAAGCGCGGCACGGTCCAAACCCGCAACCCCTTGCAAGACACCCGCGACATAGGCCCGCAGATCTGCGGTCGGCATCAGGTCGCGTCGATCGAGCAAAGCGCTTTCCTGCAGGCCCGGCCAGTCGCCCAGCACCTGACCGCCTCGCACCGCCCCACCCGCAAAGAGCAGCGCGCCGCCGGTGCCATGATCGGTGCCCCCGGTGCCGTTCTGACGCACAGTGCGGCCGAACTCAGTCATGGCCAGCACCACGGTCTTGCCCCAGACTGGCGCGCCCAGCTCGCGCTTGAGCGTCAGGATCGTTTGCGACAGCCGCTTCAGCGCCCGGGTCAGCCCCTTTGTCTGCGCCCGGTGGGTGTCCCATCCGTTGAGCGAGAAGCCAACAACCCGCGCGTCGCCGCGCAGCTGTTCGGCGGCGTAGCTGGCGATGTTCACATGCTCGGGCAATCGGCGCTTGCCTTTGGCAGCTCCGTTGGTGGCGGTCTCACCCTCCTGCCCCTCTCCCATAAGCGCCATGGCCTGCGCATAGGCCCCGTGGAACAACGGGTCTTCGGCCATCATCTGTTCGGCAAGCAGGGCGGCCTGCGGGCTGAGAGTCAGGGCCGTATCGGGGTACCAGTCGGTCACCGCCGTGTCGCCCGCCAGCACCTTCATCTCACCATGCCCCAGTGCGAAACCGGTGCGCAAAGATACGCCCGGCACCTGCCCCAGCGCCCGGTTCAGCCAGCCGCCCGCCACATCGCCCAGCCCCGTGCTGCCCGCTTCCAGCAGGTCCTGACCGTCGAAATGGCTGCGCTTGTCACGATAGGGCGTCGCAACCGCCTGCACGGCACCGAACTCACCTGCCCGCCAGAGCGGCAGCAGAGGTTGCAGCCCCGGATGCAGCGCATAGAACCCGTCCAGATCGATCACCGGATCGTCCTGCCGCAGGAGCCCTGCCCGCGCGCTTGTATAGTCGGGATCGCCAAGGGGGCGCACCACATCCAGCGCATCCATGCCGCCGCGCAGGATGATCACCACCAGCCTTGTGTCCCAAGGGGCCGCAGCGAAGCTGACCCGCGTCAGCAGAGGGCTGGCCGCAGCCGAACAGCCAATAAGTGCCGATCGGGTCAGAAAGCTGCGTCGTGTCAGATCAAGTGCCATCGCGTTCCCCTTCTATCGCCGCTGGAACGTTGGCGATGCCAACACCAGACCGATCCCTTCGGCCCGCGTTTCCGCGGCCTGCGCCGCAAACTGCACCGATGCGGGCGCATAAGAGCCCAGCGCATCCCACTGAAACCGCCTCGGGTCGGGCAGGTCGCCGACCAACTGCCGGGGCCGGGTCATGGCCCATGAGATTCGGCTCGCCAAACCCTGCGGCGTGATCCAGGCGGCGTCCTCCTCGGGCCAGCCATCCGGCCCCTCGGGCGCCATCCAGCGTTGCCCCATCCCGGCCATCGGGTGAACGAGCCGCCGACGCAACCGGCCCGGGCGGTCCAGATCAAGCCGATCGGGGCGCACATTGAGCGCACGGCAGGCAGACGCCACAAAATCGGCAGGGGGTTTCACATTCATCAACTCGGATTGCCAGGCCCCGGGGTGTTCGAGCAGAGCACCATAGACCGTCAGCAGATGACCATTGCTTTCACGATAGCGCCGCGCCACATGCGCGACCAGATCGGGATCGGGCGTGTCCGAAACGAAATGTACCACCAGCTTGCGGGCAATATGGCGGGCGGTATCGGGATGGACCGACAGATCGCGCAGGAACTCCAACACCGGTGACAGCGACGCTTTCTTACCCCCGTAAGACTGGCCTAGAACCGTCTCGCCCCCGGGTTGCGCAAAGTCGGCCCGATAGCGGAAACCACCCGCCCAATCATAGCTCAACCCGGCGAAAAGTTCGGCCAGGGCGCGGATATCGGACTGTGTATAGGCGCCATCGACGCCCATCGTGTGCAGTTCCAGTACCTCGCGCGCGAGGTTTTCGTTCAGCCCCCTGCCCGGCTTTTTCCGGGCAATAGGACTGCCGGGGCCGATCGAATAGGCCTGATCGAGATATTGCAGCATCAGCGGATGGGTGGTGACGGAGATCAGCAAATCCGAGAAATACCCGGTCATATTGGGACGGATCGCCTGTTCCACATAAGGCAGGCCAGAATAGCGGATCGCACCGCTCTTGCCAAGCGCGGTGAAATGGTCGGCCCAGAAAAATGCCAGCCGTTCGCGCAGGCCGCTCTGCGTATCGATCCAGCGCATCAGCGTATGGGCAAACCAGATCGACGCGTCGCGCCGCGCCTGATCTCGGACCGCATCTATCTGGTCACGCAGCTGGCCCTTTGCCTCGCGCTCTTTGGCTTTGCGATGCGCTTTCCAGAGGGCGGTAAGGTCGATCAACCGGTTCTGGTACCGGTCAAACAGCTCGATCGGATAGGTTCGGGCCATCTCATCGGGTCCGATCAGCCCGTCCAGCAAATCGCTGACCGACCGTGGCGGAGGCAAAGCAGGAGACAACCCGCACCCAAACCGGATCGCCGCCAATTCCGGGGAATAGCGCACCTCTACCCTCCTCAGTTCCAGGATCGCCCGAGACTTAGCATAGAGGCCCGGACCACCGAAATCACGCTCTTGAGACCATTAAACGCAGATCGGCGCGGATTCCGTCGCGCGCCGGCAAATATTTGCGAATGGGCCAGGCTTAATCCTGCGGAATAACGCGCAGGCCCAGCTCCATCAACTGGTCGCTGCTGGGCTCGGAGGGGGCCGCCATCATCAGGTCTTCGGCGCGCTGGTTCATCGGGAACATGATGACCTCGCGGATATTCGCCGTGTCCGCCAGTAGCATCACAATCCGGTCGATGCCCGCCGCGCAGCCGCCATGGGGCGGCGCGCCGTACTGAAAGGCGTTGACCATGCCGCCAAAGCGTTTTTCCACCTCGTCCTTGCCATACCCCGCGATCTCGAAGGCCTTGAACATGATCTCGGGCTTGTGGTTCCGGATCGCGCCCGAGACCAGCTCGTAGCCGTTGCAGGACAGGTCATACTGGTAGCCCAGCACCTTGAGCGGATCACCCTCCAGCGCCGCTATGCCGCCCTGGGGCATGGAGAACGGGTTATGTTCGAAGTCGATCTTGCCGGTTTCCTCGTCCTGTTCGTAGATCGGGAAATCGACGATCCAGGCAAAGGCGAAACGGTCCTGATCAGTCAGGCCCAGTTCGGCGCCAATCACGTCGCGCGCCTTGCCTGCAACCTTTTCAAAGGCTTTCGGCTTGCCACCCAGGAAGAAAGCCGCGTCTCCCACACTCAGACCCAGTTGCTCACGGATGGCTTCGGTGCGCTCGGGACCGATGTTTTTTGCCAGCGGTCCTGCCGCTTCCATTCCCTCGCCCTGATCGCGCCAGAAGATGTAACCCATGCCCGGCAGGCCCTCTTGCTGGGCAAACTTGTTCATCCGGTCGCAGAATTTGCGGCTGCCGCCCGTCGGCGCGGGAATGGCGCGGATTTCGGTGCCGTCCTGTTCCAGCAGCTTGGCAAAGATGGCAAAGCCCGAGCCCCGGAAATGGTCCGAGCAGTCCTGCATCTTGATTGGGTTGCGCAAGTCGGGCTTGTCGGTGCCATACCAGAGCGCCGCATCGCGATAGCTGATCTGCGGCCAGTCCTGATCGACCTTGCGACCGCCGCCGAATTCCTCGAAGACGCCCTGCAAAACCGGCTGGATCGTATCGAACACGTCCTGCTGTTCGACGAAGGACATCTCAAGGTCGAGCTGGTAGAAGTCGGTGGGCGAACGGTCGGCGCGCGGGTCCTCGTCGCGGAAACAGGGCGCGATCTGGAAATACTTGTCGAAGCCAGACACCATGATCAACTGCTTGAACTGCTGCGGCGCCTGCGGCAGGGCGTAGAACTTGCCCGGATGCAGGCGCGAGGGCACGAGGAAGTCGCGTGCGCCCTCGGGGCTGGATGCGGTGATAATCGGCGTCTGGTATTCGCGGAACCCCTTGTCCCACATCCGGCGGCGCATCGAGGCCACAACATCCGAGCGCAGGGTCATATTGCGCTGCATCGCCTCACGGCGCAGGTCCAGATAGCGATAGCGCAGGCGGGTTTCCTCGGGATATTCCTGATCGCCGAACACCATCAGCGGCAACTCACCCGCGTCGCCCAGCACTTCGATATCGCGGATGAACACCTCGATCTCGCCGGTGGCGATCTTGGAGTTGATCAGGCTTTCGTCGCGCGCTTTCACATTGCCGTCGATGCGGATGCACCATTCGGACCGGACCTTTTCGATCTCAGAAAAGACCGGACTGTCGGGGTCGGCCATGACCTGCGTCACACCGTAATGGTCGCGCAAATCGATGAAGAGCAGCCCGCCGTGATCTCGTACCCGATGCACCCAGCCGGACAGGCGGACGGTCTCGCCCACATTGGCGGCGGTCAGGTCGTTGCAGGTGTGGCTGCGATAGACATGCATCGGTGATATCCCTTCGGGCGCGTAAAATGTCGCGCCGATACACCCCGGCACGCGCGGGAAGTCAAGGGAGCACGGGACGGAACAGGCTCAAAACGGTCGCACCACGTTTCCAGAATAGAAATAGACGCCCATTCCGACCGCAAAGAGGATGTTTCCGGCAACAGCGTGCAGCAGCACCGCATAGACAAACGCGCCGCGCTGGCGATAGGCCCAGGAGAACAGCAGCCCTCCGGCAAAGGTCATCAGCGCGACCAGCCAGCTCCAATACATTAGATGCGCAAACGAGAATATCGCCGCGTTCAGAATATCGGCCCTTTGTCCCTGTGGCAGGATCGCGCCGTAGCGGCGGAAGAACAGCGGACGAAACAGCAATTCCTGTGGCAGGGCAGAGACCAGCGGATACCCGATCCAGATGAAGGCAAGCAGTTCCGGGCGCTGGCGCAGCAGAAAGAACGCGGCCTCGGGTCGCAGCAGGTAGATCAACGCCACGCAGAGTACCAGCATCAGGATCGCAAAAAGGGCCAGTTCGCGCCAGGCCCAGTCACGCCAGCCATAGCGCAGCTCGGCCCAGCGGAAATCCGGGGTGAAATGCAACAGCGCCAGCCCCAGCCCGGTGAAGGCAAAAAGCGCCTGGAACATCATGGTGGGCGGCAGGAACACGGCAATGAACACAGGAGCGGCCAGATAGAACAAGACAAACTCTAGCTTCAGTCTTCGGTCGCTTGGCGCGTTGTAGAGGGACAGATCACTAAACACTCTCAACCAGCTCCACCTGGATCAGCCCCCGCAGGGAATTACCCATCGATATGAGCCGAGCCCAGCGCAGATCGTCAAGGGTGACGATCTGTTCGCTTGCAGCGCCTTGCATCAGCATTTCCTGCCGCAGAATGCCGGGCAGCAAGCCGCAGGAGAGCGGAGGGGTGATCACCTCACCTGTTTCACGGGTGACGAACAGATTGGTGATGGTGCCTTCGCAGAGTTCACCCTTTGTGTTCAGGAATAGCCATTCGTCCACACCGCCGGGCAAGGCCGCGCGGGCGGTGTCATAAAGCGCACGCCGGGTTGTCTTGTGGCGCAGCCAAGGGTCATCCGGGTTCAGGCGCTCTTGTGCAATCGCCACGCGCCACAGCGCAGGCGATGGCGTCAGCGCGCCGGTGGCCAGAGCAAATGCGCCGCTTGCATCCAGCGTCAATCGGCAACGCAAAAGCGCGTCGCCCTCCGCCCCATTCAGGCAGGAGACCGCGGCGGCTCGATCGAAAGAAATGCCCAGTACCCGCGCCGAGTGCGCCATACGATCCAGGTGCTGGTCCAGCCGGACAAAGCCACGCGCAGGGTCGATGCCCAGCGTTTCAATCAGGCGGAAATCAGGCTCAGTTGGGTGGCGAAGCGGGCTTTCCATAGCGCCTCCTCATATTCCGAGGCGCTGGTGCTGTCCCAGACCACACCGCCGCCCACATTCAGGGTTGCCGCGCCTTCCTCGACCATCAATGTGCGGATCGCCACATTGAACTCCGACCGCCCGTCCGGCGCGGCCCAGCCAATGCTGCCGCAATAGATGTCACGCGGCCAGGGTTCCAGATTGCGCAGAATTTCCATCGCCTTGATCTTGGGCGCTCCGGTGATCGAGCCGCAGGGAAAGAGCGCGCGCAGGATGTCCGACAATTGCGTGCGGGGCTGTAGCTGTGCCCGCACCAGCGACGTCATCTGATGCACCGTTGCATAGGATTCGACATGAAACAGCTCGGGCACCTTCACCGTGCTGGGTACCGAGACCCGGCTGATGTCGTTGCGCAACAGGTCCACGATCATCAGGTTCTCAGCCCGGTTCTTGGCATCACCGGCCAGAAACACGCGGCTGCGCTCATCCTCTTCGGGATCGACGCTGCGGGGTTGGGTGCCTTTCATCGGGCGGGTTTCGATAACACCATCTTCATCCGTGCGGAAAAACAACTCCGGCGAGCGGCTGAGCAGATCGGGCAAGCCTTCCTGTGTCACAAGCGCGCCGTGCAGAACCGGTTGCACGCCGCAAAGCGCCGAGTACAGCGGGGCCGCTTCGCCCTCGATATCCAGATCGATTGGAAAGGTCAGATTGGCCTGATAGATGTCGCCAGCCCCGATCGCCTCATGCACGCGGTCAAAGGCCCGCAAATAGCGGGCCTCGTCCCAGCGCGGCTTTGGTTGCGAGAGCGCGGCACCGGGCATCTGCGCATCCTGCACCTCGGGCGCGTCATAGACGCCAAAGCACAAAAGCGGCAGCCGCCTGCCTTCGGGCAGCAGCGGTGCAAGCCGGGGCTCCAGCACATAACCCAACTCATAGCTGGCATAGCCCGCCAGCCATTTGCCTGAGGCGCGCGCGGCATCGATGCGTGCCAATGTCGCTGGCACATCCGCCGCCACATCCGCGCGGATCACCTCATCGGCAGAAGTAAACGCTGTGCCCGGACCCGCCGGACCCTGATCAAAGCGTATGTCCACATCCAGCCCCGTGTCAGAAGGCTTCGGATATAGAGCAACCACAGAAAACTGGAAGGGGGAAAGCGGCAGGTTGTTGATGGTTTCCGATACCCCTTGCACCTTTTCGCGCGCTCCCTATAACGCAGGACAATTTGGGCGCAGGGGTGTGCCCGTTGACTCGCGACATCACAGGGGTTTGGGCCATGCCGAAGAGAACCGACATCCAGTCGATCATGATCATCGGGGCGGGCCCCATCGTCATCGGCCAAGCCTGTGAGTTCGACTATTCCGGTGCCCAGGCCTGCAAGGCGCTGCGCGAGGAAGGCTACCGGGTCATTCTGGTAAACTCGAACCCGGCGACGATCATGACCGATCCCGGCCTCGCCGATGCCACCTATATTGAGCCGATCACACCCGAGATTGTCGCCAAGATCATCGAGAAAGAACGCCCTGACGCGCTGCTACCGACTATGGGCGGGCAGACCGGGCTGAACACCTCACTGGCGCTGGAAGAGATGGGCGTGCTGGAGGAATTCGGCGTCGAGATGATCGGAGCCAAGCGCGACGCCATCGAAATGGCCGAAGACCGCAAGCTGTTCCGCGAGGCGATGGACCGGCTGGGCATCGAAAACCCGCGCGCCACCATCGTGACTGCGCCCAAGGATTCCGATGGCACCAAAGACCTGACAGCAGGCGTGGCACTTGCCCTGGAAACGCTTGAGGAAATCGGTCTGCCCGCCATCATCCGCCCGGCCTTTACCCTTGGCGGCACTGGCGGCGGCGTCGCCTATAACCGCGATGATTATGAGGCGATCTGCCGCTCGGGGATGGATGCCAGCCCTGTGGGGCAGATCCTCGTCGATGAAAGCCTTCTGGGCTGGAAGGAATACGAGATGGAGGTGGTGCGCGACACCGCCGACAATGCCATCATCGTCTGCTCCATCGAAAACGTCGATCCCATGGGCGTGCACACAGGGGACTCGATTACCGTCGCGCCAGCCCTGACGCTGACCGACAAAGAATTTCAGATCATGCGCAACCACTCGATTGCCGTTCTGCGCGAAATCGGCGTCGAGACCGGTGGATCGAACGTGCAATGGGCGATCAACCCCGAGGATGGCCGCATGGTCGTGATCGAGATGAACCCGCGTGTCAGCCGTTCTTCGGCGCTGGCGTCGAAGGCAACCGGCTTCCCGATTGCCAAGATCGCGGCCAAGCTGGCCGTGGGCTATACGCTGGACGAATTGGACAACGATATCACCAAGGTCACGCCCGCCAGCTTCGAACCGACCATCGACTATGTCGTGACCAAGATCCCGAAATTCGCCTTTGAGAAATTCCCCGGCTCCGAACCTTATCTGACCACCGCGATGAAATCGGTGGGTGAGGCGATGTCGATTGGCCGCACCATCCACGAATCGATGCAAAAGGCGCTGGCCTCGATGGAATCGGGTCTGACCGGCTTTGACGAGGTCACCATTCCGGGCCTCAACGTGGGTCCCTGGGACGAGGCGGATGACAAGGCCGCCGTGATCAAGGCGATCAGCCAGCAGACGCCCGACCGGTTGCGCACCATCGCGCAGGCCATGCGGCACGGGCTGAGCAATGATGAAATCTTTGGCGTCACCAAGTTCGACCCTTGGTTCCTCGCCCGTATCCGCGAAATCGTCGAAGCCGAGGCGCAGGTCCGGCGCGACGGGTTGCCGTTGACCGAGGCCGGGTTACGCTCGCTCAAGATGCTGGGCTTCACAGATGCCCGTCTGGGCGCGCTGACAGGCCGGGACGAAAACAACGTGCGCCGCGCGCGGCAAAACCTGGGTGTTTCGGCGGTGTTCAAGCGCATCGACACCTGCGCCGCCGAGTTTGAGGCGCAGACGCCCTACATGTACTCCACCTACGAAGCCCCGATGATGGGCGAGGTGGAATGCGAGGCGCGCGCCTCGGATCGCAGGAAAGTGGTTATTCTGGGCGGTGGCCCGAACCGGATTGGTCAGGGAATCGAGTTTGACTATTGCTGCTGCCACGCCTGTTTCGCGCTGACGGATGCGGGCTATGAAACCATCATGGTCAATTGTAACCCTGAGACCGTCAGCACCGACTACGACACCTCGGACCGTCTGTACTTCGAGCCGCTGACCTTCGAACACGTCATGGAAATCCTGACCAAGGAACAGGAAAACGGCACCCTGCATGGCGTGATCGTGCAATTCGGCGGCCAGACCCCGCTGAAACTGGCCAATGCGCTGGAGGCTGAGGGCATCCCGATCCTGGGCACCACGCCAGACGCCATTGACCTGGCTGAAGACCGCGAACGGTTCCAGGCACTGGTCAATGACCTAGGTCTGAAGCAGCCCCGCAACGGCATTGCCTCGACGGACGCACAAGCTCTTGCCATTGCAGAGGAAATCGGCTTCCCGCTGGTGATTCGCCCCTCGTATGTGCTGGGCGGTCGCGCGATGGAGATCGTGCGCGATATGGCGCAGCTTGAGCGCTATATCAGCGAGGCCGTTGTGGTCTCGGGCGACAGTCCGGTGTTGCTGGACAGCTATCTGGCCGGGGCGGTGGAACTGGATGTGGATGCGCTCTGCGACGGGACGGATGTGCATGTGGCAGGCATCATGCAGCATATCGAAGAGGCTGGTGTGCATTCGGGCGACAGCGCCTGTTCACTGCCCCCCTATTCGCTGTCGGATGAGATCATCGAACAGGTCAAGGATCAGGCGCATAAGCTGGCCAAGGCCCTGAATGTGATCGGGCTGATGAATGTGCAATTCGCCGTCAAGGACAACGAGATCTACCTGATTGAGGTCAACCCGCGCGCCTCGCGCACCGTACCGTTTGTGGCCAAGGCCACCGACAGCGCCATTGCCTCCATCGCCGCACGGGTGATGGCGGGCGAGCCGCTGTCGAATTTCCCGATGCGCCCGCCCTACAAACATGTCGATGACACCAAGATCGCCGACCAGATGACGCTGGCCGATCCCAACATGCCGTGGTTCTCGGTGAAGGAAGCCGTGCTGCCCTTTGCCCGTTTCCCCGGTGTCGATACCATCCTTGGCCCCGAGATGCGCTCGACCGGCGAGGTCATGGGCTGGGACCGCGACTTCCCCCGCGCCTTCCTCAAGGCGCAGATCGGCGCGGGCATGGTGCTCCCATCGTCGGGCTGTGCCTTCATCTCGATCAAGGATGCCGACAAAGGTTCGGACATGTTGGAGGCCGCGAAAGTGCTGGTGGAGCAAGGCTTTACGCTGGTTGCTACCCGCGGCACCCAAAGCTGGCTGGATGGGCATGAAGTGCCCTGTGGCGTGGTCAACAAGGTCTATGAAGGCCGCCCGGACGTCACCGACCTGATGAAAAACGGTGGCGTGCAACTGGTGATGAACTCGACCGAAGGCGCGCAAGCGGTGGAGGATTCCAAGTCGATCCGCTCAATCGCGCTTTATGACAAGATCCCCTATTTCACCACCGCTGCCGCCTCATATGCCGCTGCGCTGGCAATCCGTGCGCAAGCGGACGGCGATGTCGAGGTGAAATCACTGCAGATGTGATCGCGACTAGACGGCATCCTGGCGCGGGCCTCTGGCCTGCGCCATGGGACGTTCGCGAAGGAACATCACCATCGCCCAAAGCCCGATCATCGCGAAGGGAATGCAGGCGACAAAGACCCAGTTGGAGACGGTGGCAGCGCTCCCCTCGCGCTGCAATTCCAGAAACCCGGTTGCGTTCGCCACCATGCCGATAACCACCGCGCCCAGCGCGTAGCCTGCGCGCTGTACCGTCGGGATAGCGCTCGAAACGCGCTGCACTTCGTCCGGCGCGGCCAACGCGGTGCAGCGACGCAGGATGAAGGTCCAGGCCATGCCGAACCCGCCCCCTTCCAGCGCGGCCATCATCGCGATCAGCCAGAGCGGGCCCCGCGGCACCGCATAGAGAAAGCCGGGAATGCTCAGGCAGACAAGGCCCATGCCCAGCGCAATGAAGAACCTGTCGTAGCGCTCGGGTGATCCGCTGACCAGGATCGCGGTGAGCGTCCAACCAACCGAAGAGCAGACGATGATATAGCCCACCGCAAGAGGCGCGGCATCGTGGATCGCGGTGAGCAGCAGGGGGCCAAAAGCGGTGATGGCAATCGTGGCCATCGACAGGCACAGGATCATCAGCAACGCCGCGCCGGTCGGGTGGCGCGGGTCAAAGGCAGCGCGCGGCAGCAACCGGCTCTCACCGCCGCGCCCGTCCAGCCAAAGAAACGTGGCAAGGCAGGCCAGCCCTGCGACCATCAACGCGGGGGTGCGCAGGGGGCCGATCTCGACCCCCGCCGACGCGACCAACACGATCCCCGCCGACAGCAGCGCCAGACGCTTGAGCGGGAACCGGCCCGCCTCGCCCGTGCCGCGCGCGTTCTCCGGTTCCGGCCGCAGCGCGATCCAGAGCGCCAGCGCAACTGCCTGTAGGCCGAAAAACGCAAATCCCCAACGCCAGTTGGCATATTCCACGAATAAGGCCGCGATCAGCGGCCCGATAAAGGCCGAGACGCCCCAAAGCGTCGAAATGGCCGCCATGACCCGCGCCGTATGGCTGCGCGGAAAGATCACGCCCGCCGCGACAAAGCCCAGCGCCACCAAGCCGCCGCCGCCCAGCCCCTGCAACAGGCGGCCCATCAGCACCAAGGGCATGGACGGGCTGAGCGCGCTGACGAGGCAGCCCGCCGCAAAGAGCGATGCGGCGCAGATCATCGGCCTGCGCAAACCATAACGCATGGTCAGCAGGGCGCTGGCGCTGCCCGCGATGATCGACCCGATCTCATAAAGCGACACCGACCAACCCACCAATGCGGCACCACCAACCTCGGCCACGATGGACGGCAGCATGGTTGCGACCATTAGGCTGTCAGCGGAGTGCAGCCAGACCGACAGGCAGATCAACGCCAGCGCAGCGGCATGAGGCCCAGTCAGCAACGCGCGCCAGGAGACGCTGCCCGAAACGGCAGGCTCGGAGGATTGAGACAGGTCGGTCATGGTCTTCTCCGCGTGACTATGACCTTGCTACGACCTCAAGTTAGGTTGAGGTCAAGCCTTTCCTGCACCCTCAATCCTCGGCTATCGGCTTGGCCAGCGTTCCCGGCACCGCGCCATGTCTGTTACGCACATAAAGCTGGGCCAGCGCCGCCGACATCACCCGCGCCACAACCCCATCCGCCCGGCTAGTCAGCATGATCGGCACGCGTGCGCCCAGCACCAGACCGGCACAGCCCGCGCCCGCCAGATAGATCAGTTGCTTGGCGATCATATTGCCTGCCTCCAGATCCGGGGCGACCAGAATATCCGCCTGCCCGGCCACCGGAGACACGATGCCTTTGGCTTCGACCGCCTCGGGAGAGACCGCATTGTCGAACGCCAGCGGGCCATCCAACTCACCTCCCTTGATCTGACCGCGATCTGCCATCTTGCACAGCGCCGCCGCCTCGACGGTCGAAGGGATCTTCTCGGTCACCGTCTCGACCGCCGACAAAATCGCCACTTTCGGCGGGTCGATGCCCAGCGATCTGGCCAGCCCGATCGCGTTACGGATGATATCCGCCTTGGTTTCGAGATCGGGAAAGATGTTGATGGCCGCATCCGTCACCAGCAGAGGCCGGGGATAGCGCGAGACATCCAGCACAAAGACATGGCTCATGCGGCGTTCGGTGCGCAGCCCGGTTTTGGCATGCACGACTGCGCCCATGATCTCGTCGGTATGCAGCGCGCCTTTCATCAGCGCCTCGACCTTGCCTGCACGGGCCAGTTCGACCGCGCGTTCGGCGGCGGCATGACTGTGGGGAGTGTCCTCGATCTCGATCCCGGTCAGGTCGATACCGGCCGCAGTCGCGGCGGCCTCGATCCGCGCGCGCGGGCCGACCAGCACCGGCTCGATCAGCGTTTCCGCGCGGGATTGCATCGCGCCTTCAAGCGCATGTTCGTCACAGGGATGCACGATCGCGGTGCGGATCGGGTCATGTGGCCGCGAGCGTTGCAGCAGCGCCTCGAAACAGGGCATGTTCTGCCCGCTCAACAGCTGGCCTGCTGCGTCTTTGGTGTCGGGGGGAACCGTCATTGTCATCGCATTCTCTCTGCGCTGATGGGTTGAGTTGCGGCCAGCCTAGGCCCGTTCGGCGCGGGTGTGCAGAGCCAAATGCCGCATATGAGCAAGATTGTGCTGCGCGACGCCTCTTGAACCTTGCCGCCCCGCGCAGCATCTTAGGCAAATCATCATTTCGCAGGAGCAAGCCATGTACACGCCCGCCATCACAGGCACCGGTGTTTTCACGCCTACCGATGTGGTCACCAATGCCGAACTGGTCACGGCGTTCAATGCCTATGCGGATAATTGGAATGGCGAACATGCCGATGAGATCGCCGCAGGCTCTGTTGACGCGATGCAGCATTCGTCGGAAGAGTTCATCTTCAAGGCCAGTGGGATCGAGAACCGCTATGTCATGGACAAGACCGGCATTCTGGACCCCGATGTGATGCACCCGCTGCTGCGCCAGCGCAGCGATGACGAACCAGGGCTCATGACTGAAATGGCTGTGGACGCCGCTGAAAAAGCCCTGGCGCAGGCCGGTCGCGAAGCAGGCGATATCGATGCCGTGATCTGCGCAGCATCCAACCACGAACGCGCATATCCGGCAATTGCAATCGAGGTGCAGGACGCACTTGGCATCGACGGGTTCGCCTTTGACATGAACGTTGCCTGTTCCTCGGCCACGTTTGGCCTGCAGGCCGCTGCTGACATGATCCGCTCGGGCAGCATCCGCTCGGCGCTGGTGGTGAACCCCGAGATCTGCACCGCGCATCTGGAATGGCGCGACCGGGACTGTCACTTCATCTTCGGAGACGTGGCCACCGCCGTGGTTCTGGAACGCACCGAAGACGCCAAAGGCCCCTGTTTCGAGGTGCTCTCGACCCGCTGCGCCACCAAATTCTCGAATAATATCCGCAACAATAACGGTTTCCTGCGTCGCTCGCGCCCCGCTGGCATGGAAGACCGCCGCGACATGCAGTTCATGCAGAACGGCCGCAAGGTGTTCAAGGAAGTGCTGCCGATGGTCAGCCAGCATATCACCGATCACATGGCCGACGAGGGCGTCGGCAGCGCCGATCTGAAACGGCTGTGGCTGCATCAGGCCAATAAGACGATGAATGACTTCATCGGCAAGAAGGTCCTGGGCCGCGAACCAGAGGCGGGCGAGCAACCCAACATTCTGCAGGACTATGCAAACACCTCCTCGGCAGGCTCTATCATCGCGTTTTCCAAATATTCCGACGATCTGGCCGAGGGTGATCTTGGCCTGATCTGTTCCTTCGGGGCGGGCTATTCCGTGGGTTCGGTGATCGTCCGGCGCCATAGCTGATCGCGCGGGGCGGTAGAGCCGCCCGCGCAGGTCTGCACGAACTATAAGCCAAGCGGAAACTCACGTGCCAAGGCCGGGCCTAAAGAACGTGCTCATAGGTTTCAGGTTCAAAAAGAACATCCTCGAAATCAATATGCTCAATGACATCGTCGGAAGGTTTCAACGGTGCAGGCGCGAGGGAACCAGTGAAACCCTGACCAGCATCCTCCGCGAGCGCGACGGCCCCTAAGGACGGAGCAAACTCGGCGCTTGGCTCTGCGGGCGCAGGGGCGTCGGCCCGTTCGTCGTTGAAAACGAACGCATCAACGTCGATGTCGTCCACGATGTGGAGAAGCGTGAAAAGCAAATAGCCCTCATCTGTCAGACGATAATCATCAAGCTCGGAAATCTTGTCTTCGAGGGGCACACTCCTCCCAAATCCCAAAACATGTCCTCCTGACATCTCAATTCCTTTCAAAAAAATATATATATGAATTGAATACGGCAGAGACCGGCAATCAGATCACATTGCCAGGGCGTTTGAGCAGATCGAAGCTCAGGATGGTTTCGACACGCGCTTGTGCACCTCTTCGACGCTCTCGACGCGTTCCGAGTAGCGATTGACGAGGTAGGATTGCCGCCCGCGCACCAGATAGGTGAACTTCACCAACTCCTCCATCACGTCCACCACCCGGCGATAGAACGAGCCTTCGGGCAACCGCCCGTCCTCATCAAATTCCAGCCAGGCCTTGGGGATCGAGCTTTGGTTCGGGATGGTGAGCATCCGCATCCAACGCCCCAGAATACGCATCTGGTTCACCGCGTTGAAGGATTGCGACCCGCCCGAGATCTGCATCACCGCCAGCGTCTTGCCCTGGGTTGTCCGGATGCCGCCCTTGAGTGACAGGGGCAGCCAATCGATCTGCAGCTTCATCAGACCGGTCATCGCGCCATGCCGTTCCGGCGAAGACCAGACCATACCCTCGGACCAGACCGCCAGATCGCGCAGCTCCGCCACTTTGGGATGTTCCGAGGCCCCCGCATCATCGGGCAAAGGCAGACCGGCGGGGTCGAATATGCGGGTTTCGCAGCCAAAGGCGCGCAGGATGCGCGCGGCCTCTTCCGCAGCCTTGCGGGAATAGCTGACATCGCGCAGCGACCCGTAAAGCAACAGGATACGCGGCGGATGGGTGGGGTCCCCCTCGGCGATCAGGCCATCAACGGCAATCGGTTGTAGCGCCTCGGGGACGATACTCGGCAGGTCGTCAAGATCCACCGGTTCAGGTGCTTTCTTCCTGCAGATGCAGCTTCATGTCGATCAGAACCTGCTGCAGCGCCACGGTTTCCCTGAGCAGACGCTTGGCCTCATTCACGGTGATGATGCCGTCCTCTATGGCTTCCTGATATTCCGTCATCAGCATCGCAAAACGCTGGCTGAGCGCTATGACATCCGCGTTCACGCCGCCTTGACGCTCTCTATTGGCCGGGGCGCTGCCGTGAGACAGCGTGATGTTTTTCAACTCTGCCAGCGCCGAAGTTACATGCGGATAGCTTGCCGCCTGTTCCAGCCGGGCCACCGCATCCACGGGCATGAAGCGGTCGAGATGTTCGGAATTGTCGGAATAATACCGCCCCAGTGTCGCCTTGGATTTTCCTGTCAGTTCGCAGGCTGCCTCAATACCCACATCCTTGACCAGCGCCTCGGTGTGCTTTTTCAGATAAGACCCGATCTCGGCCATTGTTACCCTCTCTCAACTGTCGCCCCCCCAACAGTCACCAAGAGGGGAAAGGCCCGGGATATTTCCCATTCCTGACTCTTAAATCAAATGTAACAAATTGGCTATCCCTCAGGTTTTCTGAGGGTTTTTGAGAGAGTGGGGGCGTCGAACGGCGTCGGTTAACTAGTGGGCTCTGGTGGGCAATACCAAAGCCTCTGGAGCCGTTGTGGTGAATTAGAGAGTGAGTTGGGGTACAGGTCTCCGCCATCCAACGCGGCCTGCTGCCAAGCGCGCAGCACAAGAGTTGCGAGGATGTGCGGAGACGATGGTTTTTTCCTTTACTTCGCAACTTGTCCGGGACTGTCTTGCGATTTAGACCGGCCCCATGGCCAAGCTCTATTTCAACTATTCGACGATGAATGCCGGCAAATCGACCGTTTTGCTGCAGGCATCCCATAATTACCGCGAACGCGGCATGCAGACCTATCTGATGACGGCCGCCATCGACGGGCGCGCCGGGCAAGGCCGGATCGCCTCACGGATCGGCATCGGCGCCGAAGCCGATACCTTCACCACCAGCGATGACGTTTTTGTGATGATCGCCCGCCAGCTAGATCAAGGGCGGCTGGCTTGCGTTTTTGTTGACGAGGCGCAGTTCCTGACCCCCGATCAGGTCTGGCAACTGGCGCGCGCCGTCGATGATCTGGGGGTGCCCGTTCTGGCCTACGGGCTGCGCGTCGACTTTCAGGGCAAGCTGTTTCCGGGCTCGGCCACCCTGCTGGCGCTGGCCGATGAAATGCGCGAAGTGCGCACGATCTGCGCCTGCGGCAGCAAGGCCACGATGGTCATCCGGCAGGATGAACAGGGGCGTGCAATCACTGAGGGCGCGCAGGTTCAGATCGGCGGGAATGAAACCTATGTCTCACTCTGCCGCAAGCATTGGCGCGAGGCGATGGGTGACCTCCCCACGGAGGCACGCTGAACCGGGTCGAACGACGGGGGGTCAGCTCACAAGGTTCGGCAGGTCCTGACCGGCGATACAGGCCACCACATTGTCCAACGCCATATACCCCATCGCTGTTCGGACCTCTTCAGTTGCCGTGCCCAGATGCGGCAGCAGGGTCACATTCTCCATGCCGATCAGCGCATCCGGCACTTTTGGCTCGAATTCATAGACATCCAGCCCCGCCCCCGCGATCTGCCCTGCCTGCAGGGCCGAAATAAGCGCGGCCTCATCCACAACCTCACCTCGGGCGATATTGATCAGCAGCGCCGAGGGTTTCATCGCTGCCAGCACACCGGCGTTGATCAGATGGGTGGTCTCGGCCCCGCCCGGCACCGCGATGACCAGAAAATCGACCGAGGCCGCGAGGCCGCGCAGATCATCCGCCTGCGTGGCGGCAAAGCTCAGTTCCTTGGGGCTGCGGGCCAGATACGACACCTCCATCCCGAACCCGAAATGGCAGCGCCGCGCGATTGCCTGCCCGATCCGGCCCATGCCCACAACGCCCAGATGCTTGCCGGTGACGTGATGACCCAGCATCTGGGTCGGATGCCAGCCCTGCCAATTGCCCGCACGCACCAGCCGCTCGCCCTCGCCCGCGCGCCGCGCGGTCATCAACAGCAGCGTCAGGGCAATATCCGCGGTGGCATCAGTGACGGCGCCCGGCGTATTGGTGACGGCGATGCCGGAGGCGCCCGCTGCCACAACATCTATATGATTGTAGCCGACCCCGAAATTGGCCAGCAGGCGGCAGCGAGGCTGCTTCACCGCGCCAAATACCTCGGCACTGAACCGGTCGCCCAGCGTCGGTACCACGACGTCGAACTCAGTCAGGGCACGGCGCAGCTCATCGGGGTCAAGCGGGGTAGTTTCCGCTCGAAATTCCACATCGAGCGTCTCCTTCGCTCGCGCGATGACCGCTTCTGTCATTGGACGTGTGATCCAGACGCGCATCAATGCATCCTCCCGCCTTTGGGCACAGCCCCGTCGGGGCCGATCAGAACGATCTCTTTTTCGTCATCCGGCAGGCCCAGCACCAGCACCTCGGACATGAATCTGCCGATCTGGCGCGGCGGAAAGTTCACCACCGCCATCACCTGTTTGCCGATCAACGCATCGGGCGCGTAATGCGCGGTGATCTGGGCCGAGGATTTGCGCACACCAATCTCATCGCCGAAGTCGATCCACAGCTTGATCGCCGGTTTGCGTGCTTCGGGGTAAGGCTCCGCCCGGATCACCTCACCGACGCGAATATCGACCTTAAGGAAGTCATCAAACGAGATCTCAGCCAAGGGACAGCTCCTTTGAGCGCTCGGTCGCGGCAGTCACCGCGCGGTGCAGCAGGTTCGGAAACCCTTCCTCTTCGTGCATCAGCACCTCAAGGGCGGCTTGCGTGGTTCCATTGGGGCTGGTCACGTTGACGCGCAACTGGCCGGGACTTTCCTCGGCGCTTTCGGCCAGCGCGCCGGCACCTGCCACGGTCGCGCGGGCCAGTTGCAATGCAAGGTCTGCGGGCAGACCCTGCGCCTCACCTGCATCAGCAAGGGTTTCGATCAGGTGAAAGACATAAGCCGGGCCAGAGCCGCTGACGCCAGTAACCGCATCCATCTGACCCTCATGGTCAAGCCGAACCGTCTGACCGACAGCGGCCAGCAGCCCCTCGGCCAGATCGAGGTGATCTTCGTTGGCATGGGCATTGCCGATCAGCGCCGTGATGCCGCGCCCGATGGCGGCCGGGGTATTGGGCATGGCGCGGATGATCGGGGTGCGGTCGCCCAAGATCTCTTCATAGGTGGCGATGGCGGTGCCCGCCGCCACTGATACGAACAGTGTCGCCCCGCCTCCCAGATCCTGAAGGACGGGCAGCGCATCGCCCATCATTTGCGGTTTGACCGCGACCAAAACAATCGCTGGGGCGTCGGGAAGCGATTGATTTATATGCACGCCAGTTCCGCGCAACCAGTCCGAAGGGGCCGGATCGATCACCCAAACGGACGAAGCGGGCAGCCCTTCCGAGAGCCAGCCCGCCAGCATCGCCGATCCCATCTTTCCGCAGCCCAGCAGGACAAGCCCCTGCGCCGCGATCCGTGACATGTCCATGACACCCCTCCCGTCGATACGTTCGGGGTCAAGGTTTATGCGCGGCCATACGCCTCTGCAATGGCAACCTGCATCGCATCCGCCGGGCTGCGATCACCGTAAACCATCAGCTGGATCGCCGGGTAATACCGTTCGGCACTTAGCACGGCAGCGTTGATCATCGTATCGATCTGCTCGGGACTTGCAACTTGGCCGCCCGCCAGAACCAGACCATACCGATATACCATCAGTTTCTGACCACCCCAATAGGTGAAGGCCCCCGCCCAGCACTGATCGTTCATCGCGTTGATCAGCTCATATAGCTGCGGAAGCTTTTCCTCGGGCGGCTCCATTTCAAAGGTGCAGACCATGCGCAGGGTCTCGTCATAACCCGACCAGGCGAGTGTGATGGAATAGGTCCGCCATTGTCCCTCTACCGCCATGGCGATCTGATCGTCCCCGATACGATCAAAATCCCAGTCATGGTGCTCGGCGATATGCTCGACGATGTCGATGGGGTGAATGTCTTCTTCCAGATACTGCTCGGAAAGGGCCATGATGCCACCTCACTGATCTCTAGCGGATTGGGGCTGGCAGCGCCCCAGCGCTAGTTGCCTGCTCTACAAACCGGGGCGTTTCCCGCAGCTTGTACCAGATATGGTGCTGCGTTGCAGCCAGTGTGGCAACCCCTAATTTTGGGGATAACGGCAATAAGTTGTGGAGTGATTGTCACTTCGCCCGAAATATTGGGGTGTTAACCGGGATTTGCTTGCAAAAAGGGCGCACCGGTGCATGATACACCGCGCGCCCTGACGTCGAGGATGTGCAGTATTGCGTCAGCCGCCCTGCTTTTCTTCCAATGCGGCGATCCGCGCGGCCAGCGCTTCGTTCTCTTCGCGGGCCTTCTGCGCCATGGCGCGCACGGCGTCGAATTCTTCGCGGGTGACGAAGTCGCGGTCGGCCAGCCAGCGGTCGATCATCGACTTCATGGCGGTTTCGGCCTCCTCCCGTGCGCCTTGCGCCACGCCCATCGCGTTGGTCATCAGTTGCGAGATATCGTCGAGTACTTTGTTGCGGCTTTGCATGTCATGTCTCCGGTTTCGCGGCTGCCCTCTATATGGGCAAGAATGCGCCGCGTCTCAAGGTTGACTTGCACTGCCCCGCATGGGCATTGAAGCGCCATGCAGGCTGTTCTCACCTTCCCGGATTTTTCGCCCGAGATCTTCACCATCTCGCTGCTTGGTTTCGACTTTGCGCCGCGCTGGTATGCGCTGGCCTATATCGTCGGCATCCTGATCGCCTGGCAACTGGCGCGAATGGCCATCGCGCGCCCGGCGCTTTGGCACGGGGATCATGCGCCGCTTAATCGTGTGCAGTTGGACGATCTGATCACCTGGATCATTCTGGGTGTGATTCTGGGCGGACGGCTGGGTTTTGTGCTGTTCTACGAACCCGCCTATTACCTTGCCCATCCTATCGAGGTCCTGATGGTCTGGCAGGGCGGCATGTCCTTTCATGGCGGTATGCTGGGCGTAGTGGCCGCGTCCTGGATCTTTGCCGTCCGGCAGAAGGTTCCCGCGCTGACGCTTGGCGATCTGGTGGCCCATACAGTGCCGCCGGGGCTGTTGCTTGGTCGGCTGGCAAATTTCATCAATGCCGAGCTTTGGGGGCGTCCGTCAGAGCTGCCCTGGGCGGTGATCTTTCCCGGTGGGGCCGCGCAGAACTGTCCGGGGGTCGAGGGTCTTTGCGCCCGCCACCCCTCACAGCTTTATGAGGCCGCGCTGGAAGGGCTGGTGCTAGGCGCGCTGTTGCTCTGGCTGGCCTATCGGCGTGGGGCGTTCAAACGGCCCGGCCAGATCATGGGCACGTTCTTTGCAGGCTATGGCCTTGCGCGATTTCTGGTCGAGTTCCTGCGCCAGCCCGATGCGCAGTTCATCTCGCCCGGCAACCCGCTGGGGCTCGCCTGGCATGTGGGCGGCTATGGGCTGACCATGGGACAAATCCTGTCGCTGCCAATGATCGCGCTGGGGCTGTGGTTCATCCTGCGGGCACGTCGCGCGGCCAGCGCCGCACCGGCATGAGCCTGCGCGCCCTGCTGCTGGAGCGGATCAGCCAAACCGGGCCGCTGAGCGTGGCGCAGTACATGTCAGACTGCCTGCTGCACCCGGAATTCGGCTATTACGCTACGCGCGATCCCTTTGGCGTCCGGGGCGATTTCACCACCGCGCCCGAGATCAGCCAGATGTTCGGCGAGTTGTTGGGCCTGTCGCTGGCGCAGGCCTGGATCGATCAGGGCCGCCCCGACCCCTTCACGCTGGCCGAGCTTGGCCCCGGTCGCGGCACGTTGATGGCAGATCTTCAGCGCGCAACCGCCGCGGTGCCAGGGTTTCACGCCGCCGCGCAGATCATATTGATCGAGGCCTCGCCCACCTTGCAACAGATGCAGGCCGACAGACTGGCTACGGACGATCCGCTTTGGACAGACAATGTCCACACCCTGCCGCAGGCGCCGCTCTTCCTTATCGCCAACGAATTCTTCGACGCGCTGCCGATTCGGCAATTCATCCGCGAGGCCTCGGGGTGGCGCGAACGCCTTATCGGTGCGCAGGACGGGGTGCTAGCCTTTGGTCTGGGGGCAGACGCCCCGCAGCCGGGTCTGGCGCATCGTCTGGAGGACACCGAACCCGGCGATCTGGTCGAGATATGCGATGCCGCGCGCCCGATCATAACGGGTATCGCAGAGCGAATCGTGGCACATGGCGGCGCGGCGCTGCTGATCGATTATGGTGACTGGCGCTCGCTGGGTGACACGCTGCAGGCGGTGCGACATCATCAGAAAACCGATCCATTGGCAGAGCCCGGACAGGCCGATCTGACCGTGCATGTGGATTTCGAAGTCCTGGCGCAGATGGCGCATCGCACGGGCTGCGCCCATACCCGCCTGACTCCGCAAGGCGTGTTTCTGGAGCGGCTGGGCATCACCGAGCGCGCGCAGAAACTTGCGGAACCCCTGAGCGGATCAGAGCTGCAATCCCTGATTTCCGCGCATCGCCGGTTGACGCATCCCGAGGAAATGGGAAACCTGTTCAAGGTGCTGGGCCTCTACCCAGCTGCCGCGAACCCTCCACCCGGGCTGGAAGCATGACACTGGAAATCCTGACCTCAGATGGCCTGTCCCCAATTCGACACGGGTTCTTTACCCGCCGGGGCGGAGCCTCGTCCGGGGTGTTTGCCGGGCTGAACTGCGGCACCGGCTCATCCGACCAACGAGAGGCGGTCGCAATCAACCGCCAGCGCGCGGCGCAGGCGCTGGACGTGCCAGAGACCCATCTGGTTGGCGTGCATCAGGTGCATTCCCCCGACGTGGTGATTGTGGACCACCCACTGCCCGACAAGCCCAAAGCCGACGCGGTGGTGACGTCTACGCCGGGTCTGGCGCTGTCGATTCTGACGGCCGATTGCCAGCCCGTGCTCTTTGCCGATCCGAAGGCGGGTGTCATCGGCGCAGCCCATGCCGGGTGGCGCGGCGCGCTTTCCGGGGTGCTAGAAGCCACACTGGATGCAATGGAAGGTCTGGGCGCGCAGCGCTCGCAGATCATGGCCGTGATCGGCCCAGCTATCTCGCAGCGCGCCTATGAAGTCGGGCCTGAAATGTTTGACGAGTTCATGCAGGACGACCCGGAAAACGCGCGTTTCTTTGCCAATGGACAAGGCGACCGGATGCAGTTCGACCTGCCCGCCTTTGGCCTTCACCGCCTGCGCCGCGCCGGGGTCGAACAGGCGGAATGGACGCGGCACTGCACCTATTCGGATGCCGACCGATTCTATTCCTATCGTCGCAGCACCCATGCCAAAGAGGCCGATTACGGGCGATTGATCTCGGCCATTCGCCTCTGACATCGCAGGTGGACGGCTCTGACGTGTCACAAATGTGGCCGAAGATAGACCATCTGCCGCTGGTAGACAGGCTGCCCGTTTTGGTTTTTGTCATAAATATCAGAGCGAAACCTCGTTTGGCGCGCTCTCAACCTGTGACGCCGCGCCGTCTCCTAACGTCCCTTATTTTCCCCGGATCAGCCCAATCGCCGCCCCAAAGAACTGCGACTTTGATCCTGTCGAACACGCGGTGCCGGACCGGCCCCGCAAGCAGGATCAGGAGGGACAGGGTTGAAGATCAAGGGACGCAATACAACCTTAAAGATCACCGCCGTGTCTGCTCAGAAGGTTCAACTGCCCTGGACCCGTGGCGCACGCCGCGCCCAGATGATCGCGCGCCGCGCTCAAAGCGGCCTTGAGAGGCGCGGTAGCAGTTGAGCGGTACGCAATACGGGTGAGCCTGATTGGCTCACCTCTGGAACCCGGTGCCGGACGCTGCCCCTGACCGGCCGGGGACAAGAGCCCGCCTCGCCCAATGGCGAGGCGGGTTTGGGCAGCAAAGAAGACCGGGAGTAAGACATCCTCCCGCTACGAAACGGTGCCATTGGGGGGTCAATGGGATCGTGAGCCGGATGGGCGCAGACTGGGGAACGCGGTGTAAAAACCACGCGGCCGGAAGGTAATTTTGGGGGCAAAAACAATTAAAACCGAGTCGCTCTGACTCGTTGTCTGGGGCCAACACAGAGCTGACATGTATGAAGAAGGTTGAATAGGTATGACTATCCCCCACTCGCTAGCACGAGCGGCGCGGAATGCTGTCGAAACCGGCAAACTGCTAGAGGATCCGGCCAAGCTGCAAAGCCGGTCCAAACCACAATTGCGGCGCTATGAGGTGAGCACGCTAATCGGCAAGAACGAGATTGCCCAGACACGCCATATCGCTCCGGCGCTGCCGCTGTTCGAAGAGGCGTTCTGCGCCTTCTCCCGTGGCTCGCTGGTGGAAACGGATATGGGGCCGCTGGCGATCGAGGATTTGCTGCCGGGTGACCGCCTGGTCGTGCAGGACGGATCGGCGCAGGAACTGCTCTGGAAGGGATCGACCACGCTGATCCCCGGTCGACCCGACCTGAAAGGGCGCGCGCAGAGCCTGACCCGAATCATGGCCGACAGCTTTGGCATGCAGCGCCCGATGTCGGGGGTGATCGTCGGGCCATCGGCCCGGTTGCTGGCCACGCCCGGACATCTGCGAAGTCTATGTGCCGGAGATCAGATTCTGACGCCGATCAAGGAATTCGTGGATGGCATGAACGTGGTCGAAACCGCGCCGCCAACGCCGGTCGAGGTGTTTCATCTGTGCCTCAGACGCCATTCAGTGATCAAGGTGGACGGGCTGCAGTTCGAAACCTATCACCCCGGCATCCATGCGGTGCGGGTCATGAGCCACGCGATGAGGTCTCTCTATCTGAACCTCTTCGCGCATATCGAGAAGCTCACCGATTTCGGGCCGCAGATACTGCCGCGTGCCGGAGATGGTGAATATGACGCGATCGGCGTCTGAGGTCTGACATGAAACTGATGCTACTATGGATGATCAGCGTTTTCATCAGCGCCTTTCTGCCCTCAACCGTGACCACTAAGGAGCAGATTGCACTCAAGCGCTCCGGCTCAGGCGGTCTTCGAGCACGTCGAAGGGCACTCCGGGCTCATCCTTCGCGCCGCGAATGACAAGCGAGGTCTTGACGCTGGCCACGTTGGTGGTGGACAGCAATTCGCCGGTCAGAAAGCTCTGAAAACTGCTCAGGTCCGGCGCGACGCATTTCAGGATGAAATCGACCTCGCCATTGAGCATGTGGCACTCGCGCACCAGCGGCCAATTGCGGCAAGTCTCTTCAAAGGCCGACAGTTCAACTTCGGCCTGGCTTTCCAGCCCGACCATGGCAAAGACCTGCACCTCGAACCCCAGCTCGCGGGCGTTCACATCGGCATGGTATCCATGGATATAGCCCGCTTCTTCCAGTGAGCGGACGCGGCGCAGGCAGGGCGGCGCGGAAATGCCGACCCTTTTGGCCAGTTCCACATTGGTCATCCGGCCATCTGCCTGCAATTCTGCCAGTATTTTCCTGTCGATCGGATCGAGTCGGGTCGCGACCATGAAATTCTCCGCTCATTTTTGCGGTTGTTATATCAGCCGCACCGGGATGAGCAATAATATTTCATCGTAGCGCAATTATGTTAATCACAATGACCAATCGGGCGTGCTTGCATCGCATATCACTAGCGCTGGGCTGTATCAGATAAGGGGTTTAAGCTGCGGTTGCGCGTCGCTATATGCATCCTCCGAAGATGGCGCTCCCGCCATCCGTCAAAACGGGGTTCCCATGGCCGAGACACGTCACACCAAGGTTCTTATCATCGGATCCGGGCCGGCGGGCTATACCGCCGCCGTTTATGCCAGTCGCGCCATGCTGGAGCCGATCCTGGTGCAGGGCATCGAACCGGGCGGTCAGCTGACCACCACCACCGAGGTCGAGAACTGGCCCGGCGATACAGAGGTTCAGGGTCCCGACCTGATGGTCCGGATGCAGGACCATGCCAAAGCCATGGGCTGCGAGGTGATCGGCGACATCATCAGCGATCTCGACCTGTCCAAACGCCCCTTCACCGCCAAGGGCGACAGCGGCACGGTTTATACCGCCGATGCGGTCATTCTGGCCACCGGCGCGCGCGCCAAGTGGCTGGGACTCCCTTCGGAGGAGAAGTTCAAGGGCTTTGGCGTCTCGGCCTGCGCCACCTGTGACGGGTTCTTTTATCGCGGGCAGGAAATCGTGGTGATCGGCGGCGGCAACACCGCCGTGGAAGAGGCGCTGTTCCTGACCAATTTCGCCAGCAAGGTCACGCTGATCCACCGCCGCGACGAGTTGCGCGCCGAAAAGATCCTGCAGGATCGCCTGTTCAAGAACGAAAAGATCGAACCACTCTGGTTCCACCAGTTGGAAGAAGTGACCGGGACCGACACGCCGCTGGGCGTCGAAGGTGTGAAGGTCAGGAACGTCAAAACCGGCGAAATCTCCGAAATCCCCTGCAAAGGCGTTTTTGTCGCTATCGGCCATGCGCCGGCAAACGAGTTGGTGATTGATCAGCTCGACACCCATATGGGCGGCTATGTCGTCACCAAACCCGGCACCACCGAAACCTCTCTGCCCGGCGTCTTTGCGGCGGGTGATCTGACCGACCATGTCTATCGCCAGGCGGTGACCAGCGCCGGGATGGGCTGTATGGCGGCGTTGGATGCCGAACGCTTCCTGGCCGAGCAGGAATGATCCCCTTCACCGGGACCGTCTGGCGCATGACCTTTGAGGGTCAGGATGCGCGGGTCCCGGTCACCTCGCCCGAGGGGCGGTTTCACCATTCGGGGCAGGTGGCGATCTACAGTTCGCTCACCGCTGAGGGTACCGCCATCGCGATCCGCCGCTACATGTCGCCCGAGGATGCGCCGCGCCAGATCCAACCGCTGCAGATAGATGCGGCGCGCGTGGCCGATCTGCGGGGCAATCGCGACGCCTCTGTGATCTGGCAGGACATCCGCGCCACCGGCGCGCCATCGCCCACCTGGGCGTTTTCGGACGCGGCCCGAGCAAATGGCGCGCAGGCAATGCTCTACTCCTCGCGCTCACGCCCGGACCTCAGCCATCTGGTGATCTTCGATCCCCAGATCGCACGAGCACATCCCGATGCCGCTGCGCAACCCTGGCCCAAGGATACCTGCAACAGCACGCGGCTGTGACTTGACCCCACTGCCCGAGCGCCCCACTCTGGCCCCTCGAAACCGAAAGGAACGCGCGTGGCCAACGTGTTGTGGCAAGGAAGCTGGCTGGTACGGGCGCGGATCATCTCGGGCCTGATCCTGTTCGCCTATGCCCTATTCCATTTCCTCAATATCGGTATGGGCCTTATATCGGTCGAGGCAATGGATGCGTTTCAGGCGGGGCGGCATGCCATCACCCGCAACCCGATCGGGTCGACCCTGCTCTATGGCGCGTTCCTGATCCATATCGGGATCGCGCTTTATGATCTTGCCACACGCCGCACAGTGCGCATGTCGTGGCCACATGCACTGCAGGTTATTCTTGGCCTGCTGATCCCGTTGCAGCTGCTATCGCATCTGGCCTTCACGCGCTTTGCGCATGAGGTTTTCGATGTCAATGACAAGATGAGCTATCTGATCGTGCTGATGTGGAACAACCCTTCGGTCTGGTATCAATCGCTGTTGTTGCTGCTGGTCTGGGTGCATGGTTGCATGGGTTTGCATTTCTGGTTGCGATTGACGCACTGGTGGCAACACGCCGTTCCCTATCTGATCGGACTTGCGGTGCTTGTCCCAGCTTTTGCCTTTGCCGGGCTGCTGACTGAGGGGCGCAACATGTGGGCGGCCTTTGGCGACCCCGAATTGCGCGACATAGCAATCGAGTATTTCAACTGGCCTGATGAGGCCGCATTCCAGCAGCTTTTTGCAGCCAAAAACCTGGCCCAGAACATCTTCTGGGCGCTGCTAGCCGTCACAGCTATCGTGTATCTCACACGTAAATTGCTGCGCAGACGGCGATCGGTAAAGGTCAGCTATGTCGACGGCCCCGAAATCACCTCCGAACGCGGCATGACTCTGCTGGAGATGTCGAGGGCAAACAACATCCCCCATACCGCGCTCTGCGGCGGCAAGGGGCGCTGCACCACGTGCCGGGTGGTGATCGAGGAGGGTGCCGATCTGCTGCATCCCCCGAGCGAGGCGGAAGCGCGTAGCCTTCAGGCCGTGGGCGCAACAGCCAATACGCGCCTGGCCTGCCAGATCCGGCCTGTCGACCCGTTGACGGTCCACCGGGTCTTCCGCCCTCAGGGCGGGCGCACCCGCGCCCATGCCAGTCAGGGGCAAGAACGCCAGCTTGCCATCCTGTTCCTGGACATGCGCGGTTTCACCTCCCGCACTGCCGGGCAGCTGCCCTATGACGTGGTGTTTTTCCTCAACCGCTTTTTTGACGCGATAGTACCGGCAGTTACCGAGGCGGGCGGCAACGTGGACAAATATATGGGGGATGGTTTCCTGGCGGTGTTCGAAAGCGCTACCGCTGAGGACTCGGCCCGTGCGGGGCTGCGCGCCGCCGAAGGCGCAGGCAAGGCTCTGGAGGCCTTCAACCAATCGCTTGCGGATCACAACGACCGCACAGTTCAGATTGGCATGGCGCTGCATCTGGGCAATGTGGTTCTGGGTGAGATCGGAACCACCGAGAACGCGCCGCGCACGATCATCGGGGATGCCGTGAACGCCACCAGCCGATTGCAGGCGGAAACCAAGAGAATGGGCGTCGAGCTGATCGTTTCAGCGCCTTTGCTGAATGCAGCAGGGTATTCGGGTGATGATATCGCGCTGCACCCGTTCAAGCTGCGTGGTGTTTCCGAACCGATCCGGGGCCTGCCGGTGGTCACCGCGTCGCAGCTGACCATCGCGCTGGCACCGTTGAAAAAAGGGGCGTATCTCGGCTGACCCTTGCGGGCGCGATTGGGAACATATGGTATACAACCCGCCATATGAGCAGGAATCTGTTCCAAATTGCGGTTTTTCCGCACATCTCCTCCTTCAATTGTTCTCAATCTCTGGACTTCCGAAACAAGACCGGGCAAGTGCGCGGCAGTGTCCATCAAACCCGAAATTACGGATTGATCAGAGAGTATTCGAATGACCATGCTTGCCAATCTCGCTCCGATCCCGGAGCTGTATGTTTCCTACGATTCTGCCCAAAAACTCAAAGTCGAGGCTGCGGATCTGACCAGCCACGATCTGACCCCGCGCCAGATCTGCGATCTGGAATTGCTGATGAACGGTGGGTTTAACCCGCTCAAGGGATTTCTGGGCGAGACCGACTATAACGGCGTGGTCGAAAACATGCGTCTGGCGGACGGCTCGCTCTGGCCTATGCCGGTCACACTGGATGTGTCCGGAGAGTTCGCCGATAGCATTGAACTGGGTCAGGACATCGCCCTGCGCGATCAGGAAGGTGTGATTCTGGCGACCATGACGGTGACCGACCGCTGGACGCCGGACAAATCCAACGAGGCCGAGAAAGTATTTGGCGCCGACGATCAGGCCCATCCGGCGGTGAACTATCTGCATAACGTGGCTGGCAAGGTCTATCTGGGCGGGCCCGTCACGGGGATCCAGCAGCCGGTGCATTATGATTTCCGTGCCCGCCGCGACACCCCGAACGAGCTGCGCGCCTATTTCCGCAAAGTGGGCTGGCGTCGGGTCGTGGCCTTCCAGACCCGCAACCCGCTGCACCGCGCGCATCAGGAACTGACTTTCCGCGCCGCCAAAGAGGCGCAGGCCAACCTGCTGATCCACCCGGTCGTGGGCATGACCAAACCGGGCGATGTTGACCACTTCACCCGTGTGCGCTGCTATGAGGCGGTGTTGGACAAATACCCGGCCGCCACCACCTCCATGTCGCTGCTGAACCTTGCGATGCGCATGGCCGGTCCGCGCGAGGCGGTCTGGCATGGGATCATCCGGAAAAACCACGGCTGCACCCATTTCATCGTTGGTCGCGACCACGCGGGCCCTGGCAAGAACTCTGCCGGTGAGGATTTCTATGGCCCCTATGATGCGCAGGACCTGTTCCGCGAACACCAAGACGAGATCGGCATCGAAATGGTCGATTTCAAACACATGGTCTATGTGCAGGAGCGTGCGCAATACGAGCCCAATGACGAGATCGCCGATAAGGACAACGTCACGATCCTGAATATCAGCGGCACCGAACTGCGCCGCCGTCTGCGGGAAGGGCTGGAGATCCCGGAATGGTTCTCCTTTCCCGAGGTGGTGGACCAGCTGCGCGGCCGCTACCCGCCACGTTCGAAACAGGGTTTCACCGTTTTCTTCACTGGCTTCTCCGGTTCGGGCAAATCCACCATCGCCAACGCTTTGATGGTCAAGCTGATGGAGATGGGTGACCGCCCGGTCACGCTGTTGGACGGTGACATCGTGCGGAAAAACCTCAGCTCCGAGCTTGGCTTCTCGAAAGAGCACCGCGACCTGAACATCCGCCGCATCGGTTATGTGGCCAGCGAGATCACTAAGAATGGCGGTATCGCCATCTGCGCGCCGATTGCGCCTTATGCCACCACTCGCCGGGCCGTGCGCGAGGATATCGAAGCCTTCGGTGCCTTTGTCGAAGTGCATGTTGCCACCTCGATCGAGGAATGCGAACGCCGCGACCGAAAGGGGCTCTATAAGCTGGCGCGTGAAGGCAAGATCAAGGAGTTCACCGGCATCTCGGACCCCTATGACGTTCCCGCAGACCCTGAGCTGAGCGTGGAAACCGAGAATGTCGATGTCGACAATTGCGCCCATCAGGTGCTGCTGAAACTGGAAAGCATGGGCCTGATCGCAGGCTGATCACTAAACCAGCTGAAACGGAAGGCCCGCCAATTGGCGGGCATTTTCATTTTCTGGATGCCTATTAATGGATTGTTTTTTATAGAAACATTTTCTTTTCAAAAATGCGGCCTCAATTTTCTTTGACCTCAATGTGATCCACTTCTTCGGGCGGGGACGTAACAGACCCATATTCACACAGGGAGAGACCAATGTTCAGACGCCACTTCATCGCCACCCTTAGTGCCGCCGCAATCGCAGCAACCAGCATGACCGCAGCCTTTGCGGCAGGCCAGAAAGACATCGTCGATACCGCTGTCGAGGCGGGTTCCTTCGGCACACTGGTCGCCGCCGTTCAGGCAGCCGATCTGGTGGGCACGCTGAAAAGCGACGGGCCTTTCACCGTCTTTGCCCCGACCGACGAAGCCTTTGCAGCGCTTCCCGAAGGCACCGTGGAAAACCTGCTGAAGCCCGAAAACAAGGATCAGCTTGTGGCGGTTCTGGCCTATCACGTGGTGCCCGCCAAAGTGATGTCGGGCGACATTGCCGGCAAGCGCGCCAAGGTCCTGACGGTTCAGGGCGACCGCCTGGCCGTCAACGCCCGCAATGGGGTCAAGGTCAATAACGCCAAGGTCGTCACCGCTGATGTCGAGGCCTCAAACGGCGTGATCCACGTGATCGACACGGTTCTAATCCCGGAATAAACACCGCCTGTCATCCGGTCCCGCCGCGTGGTGGGACCGGCCAGTCAACCGGAGGCCGCGATTTCCTTTTCGATCACTTTCGCCGCCCGCAGATCGATATCTGCATAAGTCTGCAACGGGTCCTTGAGCGACCGGATCGCAGATAAGCGACGCTGATAATCTTCCTCGGACATAGTCTGCACCGCCGCACGCACCTCGTCGCGCGTTTCGCAGATGATTATCCCCTCAGGATCGATGAAGTCGCCAATATTCGGGCAGCCCCAATAGATCGGCACGGTCTCACAAAATACCGCATCCAGCAGCTTCTCCGAGAAATAGTTCTTTTCGCGCACATTCTCGATCACGATGGAATAGCGGTAAGGCGCCAATCCGTCGGATTTCTTGTCAAACGGCATATAGCCACGCCCCAGAACATCCACATCCTGCCCCGTCTCGCGCACCCAATCGACCATCTCATGTCGTAGCTGATGCCCCGCCGTGTCGCGCTTGGCCGAGGCGATCAGCGAGCAGGGTTTCGTCTTTTCGATCTTCAGATCGCGCCATTCGGTCACCCAGGTTGTGCCATAGGGGAAAAAGACGCAATTTGGGATCGCACCCACTAACGCCTCGTGAAAACTCAGCACCCGATAAAACCGCCGCCACGTCCATTTCAGCAGTTTGATATGCTTGGCATGGATCACCGAGGGCTCGCCCATCATCAGCGATATCCGCGCCCTGGTGCCTCGGCGCAGCACATAATGATGCGAGGTTTTGGGATACATGATCAGGTGATCGGTGCACTCCAGATCACCCACACGCTTGCCCAACAGGCGGTCCGGGCAGCCCAGCGGCCAGGTCAGGTCCGACAGCGGCATCTGTGCCAGATTCGGCCCCAACGAGGTGCCATAAGGCAGGATCGCGATGCCCGGTGCGTCGCTCATGCCGCGTCCTCGGGCATGTTGACCTGCCCCTCCATCAGCACAAAGCCCTGGCCCGAGACGCGAATCCCGGTCATGGCCTCACGCGGCCCAACCCGCGTCACCCGCGCCTGGCCGGGTCGCCCCATGCCGTGGCCCTGCTCGGCGATGAAACTGTCCTTGTCCATCAGCCCGTGATGCCAGAGATACGCCGCCATCGCGCCGGTGGCCGATCCGGTGAACGGGTCCTCGGCCGGGCTGGGCGGGGCCAGAAGAAGCCGGGAATAGGTATCACCCTTATCAGTCGCGCCGCCCAGCGTGACCATGAATGGCTCCATCATGTCGGTGCCGTCATAGCCCAGAAAATCCGTCATGCTGCGAAACGCATCGATATTCAGCACTGCCCGCTCCAGCGCCGCGCGATCCCGCAGGAGGGTGACGCAGAAGGGCAGACCGGTCGAAACCATCTGTGGCTGGCCAACAATGTCGCTGACGTTCAGCCCAATTGCGTTTACCACGATATCTGTCGGAACCTCGACCCCGATTTCGGGCGCAACCTGCGTCATCTCGATCTGGTCGCCGTCAATATGCACCGGCACAATCCCTGCACCGGTCTCAAGAATCAGCTTGTCGCCCGTGATCAGGCCGCGCGCGCGCAGCGCCGCCACGGTCGCGATGGTCGGGTGACCGGCAAAGGGAATCTCGCGGCTGGCCAGAAAATAGCGAACCCGGATATCGGCTGTGTCAGAGGGGCCGGTAAAGGTGCATTCCATCAGCGATGTCTCGCGCACGAAGCGCATGCAGGTCTCATCAGACAGCCCTGCGCCCTGATGCACCACGGCGCACCCATTGCCGCCAAAGGCGCGGTCGGTAAACGCATCAACCCAATCGAAATCGAACCTGCTCATCTCGTATCCCCTGACTTTGGCGGGCCGTCAGGGTGACATCTATCTCCGGTTCTGTCCGGCTTGTCACGCGGGAAGTTGCCCGGCCCGCGCGGCAAAAGCGTCAGTGAACGGTCACTGGCATATAGTCGTTTTCACGTGCCAGCACGAAGGCCAGCTTGCGGTCCGCCACCAGTGCCAGTTGCTGGCCCGAGGCGTCGTGAACCGCATAGATCTGCTCCAGATCACCGGCTTGCGAGCGCAGCTTATCCGGCAAATCAGCCACATCGACCGCTTTCACATAAACGATCCGGTCCGCGTCATTCTTCATCTCAAACGGTGTATTCATCGCTTACCCTTTCTTTATGTTGATCCTCTGCACCACGGTATCCGGGATCGCGCGGGTCAGATCGACATGCAGCAACCCGTTTTCCATGATGGCCTCACCGACCTCCACGCCGTCAGCCAGCACAAACATGCGCTGAAACTGTCGCGCCGCGATGCCGCGATGCAGAAACACGCGCCCCTCGCTGTCATCGCGTTGACGGCCGCGTATGACCAGTTGGCGGTCCTCGACGGTAATCGCCAGATCCTCTTCCGCAAACCCGGCCACGGCCAGGGTGATGCGATAGGAATGATCCGAGGTTTGTTCAATATTATAGGGCGGATAGCCTTCGTTACCCGATTTCGCCGAGCGTTCCAGCAGGCGTTCCAATTGCTCGAACCCAAGCAGATGCGGGTAAGACGCAAGCGTTGTTTTTGACACGTCCAATCGTCCTTTTTCTGTCAAAGCGACGGTGCGCGCGATCCCGTTCCGGCAACCGCGCATAAGACAATATGGGGAGAAACCTTGCCCACCACAAGGTCTAGGCGAAATCATCGTGAACGCGTATTCTAGGGTACAGGCAAGATCCAACAAAGACCCGAGTCACTCATGAACGCTCCTACCGACCTCTCGATGAAAACCGACGATGTGCTGCGTGTCGAACTGGAGGTATTTCGCCGCCAGCACCGTGACCTGGACGAGGCGATCCATGCGCTCGTGGACAAGGGGACGGCGGATCAGCTGACGATCAAGCGGCTGAAAAAGCAGAAATTGCGCCTCAAGGACATGATTGCCCTGATCGAGGATCGGCTGACGCCGGATATCATTGCCTGACCCTTGGGCGGGGGTGCGGGCCGGTCAGACCACCTCGTAACATTTGCAGTCCAGCCCTTTGGGCGTGCGGTAGGTCACGAACCCCATCGCGTCGTAATAGGCCCGCCCCACCGCGTTATCCGCGCCGATACTGGCATCGATCTTGCTGAGACCCCGCTTTTGCGCGACCTCCCGCGTGACGGCGAACAAGGCTGCGCCGACACCCCGCCGGGCCGCGTTGGGACTGACATGGGTTCCGATAACGCCCCAGCCGGGCTGGACGTCAAACTCGTTTCCCTCGACCGCCAGTTTCAACGCCTGAAACCCCAGAAGTGTCCCGCCTTCGTCAACTGCAACCCCGCACCACAACTTGTCGGGATGGGTGATGTAATTGTCACGCGCGAAATCAAGCGTAGCGGGTCGCGTGCGCAGCCGCGCTGCAACCAGTTCCTGCAATATGCGATGGATGCCCGCGGCATCCTCGATCCCGGCTTCTCTGATCTGCATTCTCCCCCTCCTCCCTGTTCGTCATCCGGTTTGATCACGACCTGCCCTGCCCCGCAAGCCCGACGCGCGCATCCGCATTGCCAGCCGCAGCGATTTGGCTATAGTGCGCGCTCTTTCCAAAGCCGGGGTTCGAGCGGATGGGCGACATCAAAGTGGGGATCATCATGGGCAGCCAGTCGGACTGGCCCACGATGAAAGAGGCAGCCGATATTCTTGACGCGCTCGACGTGGCTTACGAGGCGCGCATCGTCTCGGCCCATCGCACGCCGGATCGACTCTGGGAGTATGGCAAAACCGCCGTAGATCGCGGGTTGCACGTGATCGTCGCGGGCGCAGGGGGCGCCGCTCATCTGCCGGGCATGATGGCATCAAAGACCCGCGTGCCGGTGATCGGCGTGCCGGTTCAGACTCGCGCGCTCGCAGGCGTCGACTCGCTCTATTCCATCGTGCAGATGCCCAAGGGCTTTCCGGTGGCGACCATGGCAATCGGATCAGCCGGGGCGGCCAATGCCGGGCTGATGGCTGCCGGTATCCTCGCGCTGCAAGATGACACGCTGGCAGGGCGGCTCGACGCCTGGCGCAACGCCCTTTCCGCGTCAATCCCGGAAGAGCCGCAGGGATGAGCCGCATCGGGTTCATCGGAACCGGGCATATTGCAGCTCCAATGGTGCGCTTTCTAGCTGCCAAGGGACATGACATTGCGGTAACGGAACGCAACAAACGCATTTCGGCCGACCTCAAAGCCGATCTGGATGTCACGGTGGGATCGCCGCAGACGGTCATTGATACCACCGACATCGTGTTTCTGTGCCTGCGTCCGCAAATGGCGCCAAATATCCTTGAACTACTGACTTTTCGCCCGGATCAAAAGATCGTTTCCGTTATGGCAGCGATCTCAACCGATCAGCTTTGCAGCCTGTGCGCTCCGGCGTCGGATTTCGTCCGGACCATTCCTTTGGGCTTCATTCAGCAGGGCGGATGCCCGCTAGCCGCATTTGGCGATGACGCGCTTTTGGCTGACCTGTTTGAACCGGAAAACCCGGTGGTCAGAGTCGCAGATGAAGCGGCATTGAACGCACATTTCGCTGTCTGTGCAATGATCCCCGGCATTCTGGACCTGATGGCAACAGGTTCAGACTGGCTGACCCAGAAAACCGGCGATGCAGACGCAGCCGAGTTTTACACCACGCAGCTCCTGTCTGGATTTCTGGCAACGATGCCCGCTGACCGAGAAGGCCGACTCGCCGAAGAACGCGACGCGCTGGCGACAGAAGGCACACTCAGCCTGCAGATGACACAAGCCCTGAAAGCAGGCAAAGCGCATGCAGCCCTACTTGCGGCGTTGACCAAAATTTGCAAACGGTTGGAGACATAGCAATGACAGACACGCTAAACCGGGGCGCACGGATTGGTATTCTGGGTGGTGGCCAGTTGGGCCGGATGCTGTCAGTTGCAGCGGCGCGGTTAGGTTTTGTCACGCATATTTATGAACCCGGCGCAAACCCACCTGCAGGCCATGTTGCCCATGCCGTCACAACCGCCTCCTATGAAGATGAGGCCGCGCTCACCGCTTTTGCCCAATCGGTCGACGTGATCACCTATGAATTCGAGAACATACCGACACAGGCGCTCGACCTGCTCGAAGCACATCGCCCGATCCACCCCGGGCGCGAGGCGCTGCGGATCAGCCAGGACCGGCTCACCGAAAAACACTTTCTGCGCGATCTCGGTCTGCAAACCGCGCCTTTTGCTGATATCACCGATCTGGCTGGCCTGCAGGCTGCAATTGCCGAGATCGGTACACCCGCAATCCTGAAAACCCGCCGCTTCGGCTATGACGGCAAGGGGCAGGCCCGCCTGAAAACCCCCGCCGATGCCGAGGTGGCGCTGGCCGACATGGCAGGGGCACCCGCCATTCTGGAAGGGTTTGTGGACTTCTCGCACGAGGTCTCGATCATTGCCGCACGCGGGCTCGACGGTCAGGTCGCCTGTTTCGACCCGGGTGAGAACGTGCATGAGGCAGGTATCCTGCGCACCACAACGGTCCCCGCCCGACTGACCTCCGCGCAGAAAACCGATGCCGTGCTACTGACCGCCAATATCCTGAATCGTCTGGATTATGTCGGCGTGATGGGGGTGGAGCTGTTTGTAACGCCGCAAGGCCTGATCGTGAACGAGATCGCCCCACGCGTACACAATTCCGGCCATTGGACGCAAAACGGCTGCACTGTAGACCAGTTCGAACAGCATATCCGCGCGGTCGCTGGCTGGCCGCTGGGTGACGGGCAACGCTATGCGGATGTGGTGATGGAAAACCTGATCGGTGACGATATGGACCGGGTTCCTGCACTGGCGCAAGAACGGGACGTAGCGCTGCATCTCTATGGCAAGGCCGAGGTCAAGCCGGGTCGCAAGATGGGCCATGTCAATCGCATCACTCGCGCCACCTGACGCCCGAAAATCACAGATTTTCGACGTGGCGGCGACGGCCCGCCGGGCCCGAGCCGCCGCGTCCGCGCTACCTCAGCAGCCGCTCGGCAATGGCACCATTCATATAACTCACGCGCCCGCCTGCAAGTGTCAGCGCCACCCGATGGCTCTCGGCCTCCAGCACCACTAGATCGGCGCGCTTGCCCGGCGCAAGCGCGCCCCGGTCCTCCAGTCCCAGCACCCGCGCCGGTCCTGATGAGATCAGATCCCAGGAAGAAGCAAAGTCCAACACACCACTGCGCGCCAGCATCAGTGCCGCCCGGCGTGGGCTGGGATAGTGATAATCCGAGGCGATGGCTTCACACAGCCCCATCGAGATCAGATCCAGCGCGCTGGCATTGCCTTTATGCGACCCGCCCCGCACTACATTCGGGGCCCCCAGGATAACCGGATCACCTGCCGCCTTGGCCGCCTCGGCGGCCTCGATGGTTTCGGGAAACTCGGCAATCCGCGCCCCCCGCGCGCGCCAGTCCGCGCGGTCCTGTGCGCTCTGATCGTCATGGCTGCCCAGCACAACGCCCTGCGCCCGCAAAATCTCACATATGCGATCCAGCGCGGCGGGAACTTTGGCTCCGTTCTCGTGCAACTGCTGCAGCAGAGCCAGATGTGCCTCGGGGTTGCGCCGCGCTTTCAAGGCCTGCCCGGTCAGGCGCGGCGGTGTGCGACCCGCAGCCAGCCGATCATGCGGCAGGTGGTCGTTGAACACCAGATAAGACACGCCCCAATCCGCCAGACGCTCCGGCAGAGCGTCATAATCCTCCAGCATATGCGTTTCGAACCGCAGTTGCGGCAGCAGATCGGTCACGACACGCGCGCGCATTCTGGCGATGGCGGCAAAGACCTGCGCCGCGTAATCCGGGCCGCGCACGCCGCCCTCCCAGCTCCAGAATTGCGCCATGACAGCGGTGGTGATGCCGTTGGCGGCCAGTTCGGCCTCGGTGGCGATCACCCCTTCGTCCATCTGCTTCATCGCGCCGCGCCTTGGGGCCAGGTGCCGCTCGAACCCGTCGCCATGCAGATCGACGATACCGGGCAGCACCAGATAGCCATCCAGATTTACCTTGCGGCCCGCGCCCTCCGAGATCACCCCGTCGGCAATGGAAACTTCAGCCTCAACCAGCCCCTGCCCCGGCAACAGCACCTGGGCTCCGGTAAATGTCAGTTCCAGGCTCATTCGCGCGGCGCCTCCTCATCGGCGCCGCAATCCTGCCCGTCGCAGCCTTCCTTGACCGGCCCGATCAGCGAATCGATCCAGGTCAGATCAGGGTCGAACCGGCCATACTTCAGGAAATGCTCGGTCTCTCTGATGACCAGCGGATTGTTCATCATGAACGTATGGGTGACCGGCAGCACGATGTGATCGTCCATCCCCGCCACAGCGGTCGAAGCCACCGACACCTTGCCATCATCCGGCCCGTCGATCATCGCCGAAAAGACGGGGTTCAGAGAGTTCCTACCAGCGATCACCCCAAGCTCGAAATTCACCGGCGGCAGGCTCAGCGGCACGCTGTCAGATCCGGTGCCCAGCGAAAGACCCGCGGGCCCGTGCAGCAGGCCGAAAACCTCAAAATCGCCCAACTCATCGACCAGTTGGCTGCCCTGATTGGGCGGCCCCAGCATGACAACACGGCCCATATTCTCAGGCTTGTGATCCTGCATCCAGTAGCGGATCAGGATACCCCCCATGCTATGGGCCACAAAGTTCACTTTCTGATCGCCGCAGGCCTCGATCGCGGGGGGCAGCGTTTGCGCGGCCAATTGGTCAATCGGCAGATCGGTCGAGGGGTAACCCGGCGCAACCGTGTCATATCCCGCCAGTTCCAGCGCCTGTTGCATGACGGTCAGCGACACCTCGGTCCGGGCCAGCCCGTGCAGCAGGATGACACATTCGGCCAATGCCGGCGCAGGCAGGATCAGCAACAGGAAAGACAGGATACGCATGGCAGCGGGATACCTTCAATCCGTGCCGGGATAAACCCTCAGCGCCGCGCGCCGGGCAGGACCGCAAGGGCGATGCCACCCAACACCAGCGCCGTGCCCAGAACCAGCGAAAGGCTGCCCACCTCGCCCAGCAGCAACACGCCCGCCACCAGCGCGATCACCGGCACGCTCAACTGCACCGTCGCCGCCACAGCCGGGCTGAGCTGTGGGACCAACCGGTACCAGAGCGCATAGCCCATGCCCGATGTCACCGCCCCGGAAAGGCAGGCCAGCGCCAGCCCGGTAAGCGTCATGTTCAATGCCGGGCCAACCACCCAGATCGCAGCCGCAGTCAACGGCAGGGCGACCACGAAATTGGCGGCGGTGGCCTTTAGCGCGTCCGGAGCGGAGCGACCCGCAAGCGTATAAGCGGCCCAGCCAAGCCCGGCCAGGGCCATCAGGGCAGCGCCACCGGCATCCACCTGCGCGCCACCAGACGGCCAGAGCACATAGGCCAGCCCCGCAAAGGCAATCGCCGCGCCCAGAATCTGTTTCGGCGAGGGTCGTGCGCCGCGCAACGCACCAAAGGCAAACATCGCGATCTGCACAACACCAAACAGGATCAGCGCGCCCAGCCCGGCATCCAACGTCAGATAGGCCATCGAGAACCCAACCATGTAGATAGTCAGCGACAGCGCGCCCACCACGCGGCCCGAGCCCGTCAACGGCACCCGCCCCCCCCGCGCCAGCACAAGAAGGCACAGGAACACCGCCCCGGCCAAGACGCGGACCACAGCAAAAGAGCCGGGATCAGCCGCGTCGCTGCCCACGGCCAGCCGGTTCAGGATCGAGTTGGCGGCAAAGGCCACCATGGTGAGACAGATGAGCAAAATCAGGCGCATACCTGCCCATATCCGCTGTGCCGCGCCTTGAACACTCAATTCCGCGTATGCGCCGGATCGGGTGCAGTCATGACCTCGCGCGCCGCACTCCGCCCAGTCGGGACGGAATGCGACCGTCGATGAACAGCAGGCCCAGCCCGATCACCCCGGCCCCGATCAGATCGCGGGCCGTCACAGCCTCGTCCAGCAAGGCCCAGCCCAGCAGGATCGCGGTTACGGGGATCAGCAGGGTAACCAGCATCACATTGCTTGGACCAGCGCTCGCAAGAATGCGGAAAAACACCAGATAGGCCAGCGCCGTGCCCAACACCGCCAATGCAACCATCGCATAGAGAACCCCGTCAGAGGGCATGGCAAGCGTCCAGGGCCGATCGATCAGCGTCACAACAGGCAACAGAATCGCTGTCGAACACATCAACTGGCAAGTGGCGGATTTGAGCGGCGGAACATTCGCCAGCCTGCGACGCGCCCAGAGTGCGGCAAACCCGTAGCTCATCGCGCCCGCCATGCAGAGCGCGATACCCAGTATCTGCCCCCCTTGCAGCGCCGCGCCGCCACCGTTCAGAACGCCAACGCCTCCGACACCCATCAACACACCGATCAAGCGGAACCGGGTCAGACGCTCTTCACCGAATCCGGCCATGACCAGGACGGTGAATAGCGGTGTCATCGAGTTGATGATGGCGGACAGACCCACGCCGATCTGTGTCTGACCAGCGAAGATGAAACCGAACGGCAGCACGTTGTTGAGCAGCCCCATGCCCAGAAACGGCACCCAGCCAGAGAGGCTGCGCGGCAGGCGGTGACCGGCCCAGAACAAGAGCGGCAGCAGGGCAAGTGCGGCAAGCCCGACCCGGATCAGCACAACGGTCAGTGGCGGCAACTCTTTTACCGCGACCCCGGCCCAGAAGAAGGTCGCCCCCCACAGGATCGACAGAAAAACAAGCAGACCCCAGTCCTGCACATCCATTGATTTGGCTACTGGTCCCATCGCCCGGCTCCTTGGTTTTGACAAGCCAGCGATGACATGCGCGCGCGCAGGAGACGATCCGTTTCCTGCGCATTGCGCCTAGCGCTTTTGAAAGAGTGGTGGGCTCGGCGAGCGAAAGCCCGAGCCTTAATGGCCGCCCGTCAGAACCAGCGTATTGACCGGCATCAGGATCAGCCGCAACCGCAGCCCCGCCGCGTGCACCACGCCGATCGCATCCACCACATGCAAGAACGCCTTGTGCCAGAAGCCCAGATTCTCATCCTCTAGCTTGTGATGGTTGTCGGTATAGACATTGGCCAGACAGGTGCTGCCCGGTGGAATGTGGTCGGCCACACCTTCATAGAGCGGCTCCAGATAGACCAGGATCGAGCCGGGAACCTGGTTTCTTGCCGGATCACGCAACTCGTCGCTGGGGCGGATCTGACCCGAGGGGATGACATCCTGCACTCCGACGACGACGACCGGAATGACCTTGAACGGGCGGGTCATGCAGCCGATCTCGCCGATCATGCCGGGCTTAATAACCTGCGCCGCCATCTGATTGAATCCGGCCTCAAACCGGTCGCGCCCGGAAAAGGACGGCACCAGAATGCCAGCGGGGCGCAAGAGCGGGCTGACATAGTCGCCGACCTGCAGGCCGAACTGTTCGACTGTACCGGTGACACCGGCCAGAATGAGCGTCTTTTCAAGTTCGGTATTGGCGGCATCTAGCTGTGCAATCGCACTTGCCATCTGCGCCGGGATCAACTCCTGAATCTGTTGTTCAACTGCTGCCTTCTGTGCCTGCGCCGCAACCACCTGCGCCTCGCGCTCGGCGACAAGGTTTTCCAGCCGTTCGACCTCGGCCAGTCGAACCGCGCTGGAGCCTTCGTCGCGCAGGGTTTCATTGCGCTCAAGATCCTCGACCGCTTGCGCAAGCGAGGCACGCGCGCCTGCAATGCCCGCATCAGCCTCTGCCAGATCGGTTTCGGCAACCTTCATTGAGGCCTGAACTTCGGCGATCTTGGCATTGGCGGCCTGCACCTGCGCCTGCTGTGTGTAATCCTCAAGCCTGAAAATCGGCTGCCCGGCGGTCACCAGTTCGTTGTTCTTGACGAAGACCTCGGAGACGCGCCCGCCCAACTGGGGCAGAATGGTCACCGTGCGGAAATACGAGGCCACGCTGGAGCTGGCCGGATGAAAGTAGAACAAGGTGGTGATCACCGTCAGGGCCAGGATCGCGCAGGCGGTCAAACCCCAGCGCAACTCGTACCACATGGTGAACAAGGTGATCTCATGGCCGATCCGCTTGCCCTGAAAATAACGGCGGAACAGGTAGTCGGGCAGCACCGTGATCAGGGCGCACATCATTGTTTCCAGCATGGATCAGCGCTCCTCGACCAGAGTTTCGGGGTCGCGAGGCGGCTCGGGCGCGGGTGGCACTTGCCGCGCGGGGGTCAGAGAGCGGATCGCATCTGCAATCGAACGCAGCGGCGCGGCAAGATCGGGAATCTGGAACCCCGCCACCAGGATCGCCGCGATCCAGAAAATCCCGTTATGGGTAAAGAGGGCCAGCAGCGCCAGAATGCCCACAAGCTGGAATTGCGGGTGGTTGGACTCATGGGCCATCTTTTCCGGGATCGAATGCAGGGTGAAATAACCCACCCCGATGAGCAGGATCACTGCGACCGTAAAGATCAGCATGAAGGTGAACAGAAAGTCGCTGCCATCAGCAGCCACCACGTAAGAGGGAATATGCTCGGCTGCCAAGGGGTGTATTTCTGGGGTCGCCACGTGAATCTCCGAAAATCTATGCGTCCAATGAATAAACCAAAAAAACCGTGAAACAAGCTGGCTTGGCGCGCGCGGCTCAAATGCCTTGGGGGCGACATAACAAGAAAGGGGCCGCCCGAAGGCCGCCCCAATCTGTGAACCAAACGGTCCGGGTGGCTTACATCATGCCGCCCATGCCGCCCATGTCGGGCATGCCGCCGCCTGCAGCAGGCGTGTCTTTCTGGGGCAGGTCTGCAACCATCGCTTCGGTGGTGACCAGCAGGCCCGCAACCGAGGCTGCATCTTCCAGAGCGGTCCGGACAACCTTGGCCGGGTCGATCACGCCGAACGAGAACATGTCGCCATATTCTTCGGTCTGTGCGTTGAAGCCAAATGCGGCGTCCGAGGACTCGCGCACTTTGCCAGCAACCACGGCACCGTCGACACCTGCGTTTTCAGCGATCTGGCGCAGCGGCGATTCGATGGCCTTGCGCACGATGGTGATGCCTGCGTCCTGATCGGCGTTTGCGCCTTTCAGGTCGTCCAGTGCCTTGCCTGCCTGGACCAGAGCAACACCGCCGCCAACGACAACACCTTCCTGCACAGCAGCACGGGTCGCGTTCAGAGCATCGTCCACACGGTCCTTACGCTCTTTCACTTCGACCTCGGTCATGCCACCGACGCGGATCACGGCAACACCGCCTGCCAGTTTGGCAACGCGTTCCTGCAGCTTTTCGCGGTCGTAGTCAGAAGTGGTCTCTTCGATCTGGGTGCGGATCTGAGCGACGCGTGCTTCGATCTCGGCCTTCTCGCCTGCGCCGTCAACCACGGTTGTCTCATCCTTGGTGATCGACACTTTCTTGGCCGAACCCAGCATGTCCATGGTGACGTTTTCCAGCTTCATGCCCAAGTCTTCGGAGATGACCTGACCGCCGGTCAGGATCGCGATGTCCTGCAGCATGGCCTTGCGGCGATCGCCGAAGCCCGGTGCCTTGACAGCAGCAATTTTCAGACCGCCACGCAGCTTGTTGACCACGAGGGTCGCCAGCGCTTCGCCTTCGACGTCTTCAGCAATGATCAGCAGCGGCTTCTGCGACTGGATCACCGATTCCAGCAGCGGAACCATCGGCTGCAGCGACGAGAGTTTCTTCTCGTGCAGCAGGATCATGCAGTCGTCCAGCTCTGCAATCATTTTGTCGGCGTTGGTCACGAAATAGGGCGACAGGTAGCCACGGTCGAACTGCATACCTTCGACAACGTCGGTCTCGGTTTCCAGACCTTTGTTTTCTTCGACGGTGATAACGCCTTCGTTGCCAACCTTCTGCATCGCGTCTGCGATCTGCTGGCCGATTTCAGCTTCGCCGTTGGCCGAGATGGTGCCAACCTGAGCAACTTCTGCCGAGTCCTTCACTTCGCGCGAGGCCGACTTGATGCCTTCAACAACCTTGGCGGTTGCCAGGTCGATGCCGCGCTTGAGATCCATCGGGTTCAGGCCCGCTGCAACCTGCTTCAGACCTTCTTTGACGATGGACTGAGCCAGAACGGTCGCGGTGGTGGTGCCGTCGCCGGCTTCGTCATTGGTGCGGCTGGCGACTTCTTTCACCATCTGCGCGCCCATGTTTTCGAACTTGTCTTCCAGTTCGATTTCCTTAGCAACCGAGACACCATCCTTGGTGATGCGCGGCGCGCCAAAGGACTTGTCCAGAACCACGTTACGGCCTTTGGGGCCCAGGGTTACTTTTACGGCATCGGCCAGAACGTTGACGCCGCGCAGCATGCGGTTGCGGGCATCGGTCTCGAACTTGACGTCTTTTGCAGCCATGTTCTTTCTCCTTGAGAATTCTTGTCAGCGTTGAGCGATATGGGATCGGCAAAGCACGCAGGCTTAGGCCATGATTCCCATGATGTCGCTTTCCTTCATCATCAACAGCTCTTCGCCGTCGATGCTCACTTCTGTACCGGACCATTTGCCGAACAGGATGCGGTCGCCTTCCTTGACCGACATCGCGATCAGCTCACCACTGTCCTTGCGCGCGCCTTCGCCGGTCGCGACGACTTCGCCTTCGCTGGGCTTTTCTTTTGCGCTGTCGGGAATGATCAGGCCGCCTGCGGTTTTCTCTTCGCTCTCGACGCGACGAACCAGCACACGGTCATGAAGCGGTTTCAATGCCATCTTTGCAGCTCCTTGGGCTCAAAGTACGTTTCCTTTTGCGCCCTCACGCCTCCCGCGGAGGGCCGTTAGCACTCAGACATCCTGAGTGCTAACGGCGCATAGCTAGGCATATCGCATGTGTGTGTCAACGGCCCTGCGTGAATTATCTTGGCAAATTCTTGATCGTCCGGATTGCAGGCCCCAACAGCGCAGATACGCGCCTCATATCGGAGCGATCAAGAAAGCGGGGCGCGCCTGGCGGCACGCCCCCTGAACGATCAGATTGATGCGCCGACCGGGTCCAGCGTCACACGGTAAAGCTCGGTATCCGCGCGATCCATCAGACGGACGGTCATCTGCTGCGTCGCGCCGTCAATGTCCACGAGACCGAAGAACTGAAGCCCCATCGATGGTGGCAGGTTGACTTGGCCCTCGGGCGGCGCTTTCACAAACTTCACCTCGGGGCCGAACGTATTGTCGAGCGCATTGGGTCCGAAGCTGCCAGCGTGCAGCGGGCCGGAAACAAATTCCCAGAACGGTTCGAAATCACTGAAATGCGCCGCGTTCGGGTTATAATAATGCGCCGCCGTGTAATGCACGTCAGCGGTCAGCCAGACGGTGTTGTCGATGCCCGCGGTCTTGATGAAGCGCAGCAGATCAGCCAGTTCAACCTCACGCCCTTTGGCGGGGCCATTGGTGCCATCGGCGACACCTTCGGATCCGGCCTGTTCGCGGAAGTTGTCCCAGACGATCAGACCCAGAGGCTGATCCGAGGCGATGACCTTCCACGTCGCCTTTGATCCTGCGAGCTCTTCTTTCAGCCATGCGATTTGTTCGGGCCCAAAAACGCGCTGTTCGTCAGTCAGGGTTTCGGTCATCTCGGCGGCGTTCGGCCCGCGATATGAGCGCAGGTCGATGAAGAACACATCAAGCATGGGACCATAGCTGATCTTGCGATAGACCCGTGCCGGTTCTTCGGCAGAGCGGCGCAGCGGCGTCATCTCGTGGAACGCGCGCGTGGCCCGCGACTGCAGCACATGCACCGACTTCTCGGTGTATCTGTCATCGCCCAGCAAATCCTTGCTGTCCGACCAGTTGTTCACCACCTCGTGGTCGTCCCACTGCATGAACGTCGGAACGGCTGCATTCATGTCCCGCACGTGGCGGTCCATCATATTGTATTTCCACTGGTCGCGGAATTCTTGCAGCGTTTCGGCCACCTTGCGCTTGGAATCGATCAGCGTGGTGTTTTTCCACATGGTGCCGTCAGGCTGTTCTTTTTCATCCTCCATGGGGCCATCTGCATAGACAGTATCGCCGGAATGGATGAAGAAATCAGGCTGATGACCGGCCATGGTGGTGTAGGTCGCCATGCCTTCGTCATCGATGCCCCAGCCCTGGCCTGCCGTATCACCGGACCAGGCGAACCGCACCGAACGGCGCGAGGTGGGCGCTGTCTTGAACCGGCCCACCAGCGGCTCGGAGGTGACGTTGATGTCGCTGAGATCAGCGGCGACGAACCGATAGAAGATATCCTGATCCGACGGCAACCCGGCCACGAGGCGCTTCACCGCAAAGTCTGAATTCGGGATCGCATCCATCGGTGACAGCTGACGCGCGTTGTCAAAGCTTTCGGTGGTCGAAACCTCCATCATTACTCGGGCGGGACGATCGGTTCTGGTCCAGATCATCCCCGACGTCGTATCGACGTCCCCGGATTGAACCCCGTGGGTGAAGGTGGGGCGCGACGCGGCGCGGCTGATCGAGGGCATTGCAACAAAGGCCGCACCCGAAGCCAGAACGGCGCGGCGCGAAGGTCGAATAAGTGGCATGAAAAGCTCCCTGTCGGCTTTGACGAGTGAGAGAACTGGAGACCGCGTTTGTAACATACACGACATGTCGGCATGAATTCAGCATGAAGAATTTGTTACACTGGCCAGCGAAACGAGCCGAAACTGCGCTCAGTCGGGTTCCCAGCTATAAGCCCAGTGTCGCAGCCCCTCAGTGCCCGCCTCGGTCAGCGCATAGAACCCCTTTCCGGCCCGCTCGAACCAGCCATAATGATTGTCCCGCATCAGCCGCGTCGCCTGCGACACACCAGTGGATTTCGCCACCAAGGCGCCCTTTGTCACGCCATGTTCGGCCAGATAGGCCGCGCAGCGCAGCGCGTCCTGTCGATAAGCGGTGACAATCCCGTGCCGCGTGGCCCCGCCCGCATTCGGGTCGCCCTGCAGCCGGTCGAACTCGCGCAGCAAACGCTCGGTGTGCTTGCGGGACTTGCGGGGCGCATAAGGCCCCGGATCGCACTGCACCTCGGCCCGTCCGTCACCCCGCACCGTGATCAGGCCCAGGCGCAACCGGCGGCACATGGCAATGTTGTCCCGCAGCGCCCGCCGCTGACTGCGGCCTGTGGGTCTGGGAACCGCGATATAAACCTGATCGGTCAGCCGGAACCGCGCGATCGCCTGATGATAAAGCGCCAGTGAAAACCGCAGCTTCAGCTCCACAATCACCGGCGCTTCGTCACCGCGCCTTGCCACCACATCAGCGGCGCCGACCTCGCCTTTGACGACATATCCCTGTCGTTGCAGCAGCGCCTTGACCGGCGCATAAAGATCCTGCTCGCGCTCCATTGTCCCTAGTTTTATGCCACTGGCGGCCCGGCGTCCATTTGCCGCCAACAGCCCGGGTGACAAGGCCTGCCACCCCCCATATAAGGCGCGCAAATTCGTGACGATAGGACAGTGACATGACCACCCAAATCTTTGGACATAAATCCCCCGATACCGACTCCACCGGCTCTCCCATTCTCTGGGCCTGGTACCTGAACGAGATCAAGGGCGAGACCGCCAAGCCGGTGCTGCTGGGCGAGCCCAACACCGAGGCCGCCTTCATGCTGGAACGCTGGGGCCTGGACAAGCCCGAGATCATCGGTGACGTGGCCGAGGATGCTCCGGTCGTCATCGTTGACACCAACAATCCGGCTGAACTGCCCGACAGCATCAACAGCGCCGATATCCGCGCCATCATCGACCACCACAAACTGGTCGGCGGCTTGGAAACCAAAGGCCCGATCGACATCACCGTGCGCCCGCTGGCCTGCACGGCAACTATCATGATGGACCTGATCGGGGATGATGCCGCGAAGATGCCCGAAGCGGTCAAGGGCGCGGCCCTCACCTGCATCCTGTCCGACACGCTGGAATTCCGCTCCCCCACCACCACCGACCACGACCGCGCCGTCGCCGAGGCGCTATCCGCGGACCTGGGACTGGATATCTCGGCCTATGCCGCCGAGATGTTTGCCGCAAAATCCGACGTCTCCAGCTTCTCGGATGCCGAATTGCTGCGCATGGACAGCAAGGAATACGCGGTCGAGGGCACCAAGTTCCGCGTTTCTGTCCTGGAAACCACTGCGCCGGGCGTGGTGCTGGATCGCAAAGCCTCGCTGATGAACAGCATGACCACCGTGGCCTCCGAGGATGGCGTCGATCAGGTGCTGCTCTTTGTGGTGGATATCCTGAACGAGGAAGCCACCCTGCTGGTCCCGAACGATCTGGTGAAAACCGTGGCCGAGAAATCCTTCGACGTCGCCCCGGCAGGTGACACCGTGGTTCTGCCAGGCGTGATGAGCCGCAAAAAGCAGATCATTCCGAACCTGAAGGTCTGATCAGTTCGGGAACAAAGTCTAAGGCGCGCCTCCATCGGCGCGTCTTTGTCATGGGTACGAACGACGGTAGTGAGCCCAAATTTCAAAATGCTGTAGACTTTTCAAATGTCCGTTTTGTGCGCAAGTAGTTCGGACTGAACGTGGTAGCTCTCTACGTACTGAGAGGTGCTTATCCAGTCACCTGCCTTAGATCTAGACCGAACGTCTTACCCAGACCGGTGATGCCTTTCGGTGTCAGAGAAACTGCGATCTCACCTCTGCGAGTACGCAGCCAATCGCGCTCTACGAAAGTGGCAAGCAATGCCGCAGCGATGCCGCCTCCCAAATGATAACCACCGTGCGTCCAGTCATGGCATAGCCGGAGCGGGCATCGTAGGTGTTCATTTGGAAAGTGCTTGCCAATTTCATGCGAACTCAACCACCCTTCCCCGTCTCGAGTGACCTCTGGACCCTTCGGTGTATGACGAAGATAACCACCAGAGAACATCGCATTGCTGACAAGACACCCGAGTTCTCCACCTAAATGGTCAAGGCAAAGCCGGGAGTGCTTGACAGCCTTTGGAAGCCGCGATTTGTCCTCGTGTCGCGACCCAATTCTGTCGGCATGAGCTGTGATGCCGTCGATTAGGTCACATACGTCTCCATCAGTTATTGAATAGAGCCTGCTGCGGCCAACCTTTTTGCACGAAATAAGGCCTGCTACTGTGAGCTTTGTGAGGTGCTCGCTCGCGGTGCTTGGCGCAATATTCGCGACAGCCGCGAGCTCTTTTGCAGACAGCACGCAATCAAAGCGCAGCGCTATCAGCATGTTGATCCGTGCAGAATCTCCCATCGCTGCAGCCACAGCAGCTATTCTATTCGATGACGCCATGCTTCGGCATTTACCGAAGTTTTGTTGTTCTGGCTAGCATATTCTGGACGCAAATCTTTTATCGGAGGAACGAATATGAACTTCAACGATATCGAACTGCGGTTGCGTTACCCGTATTTATTTGAAGACAAACACCAATCGCACAGAGACTGTAGCGATGCGAGGCATCATGAATCTGAAGCGACAGCAACATCTCAAAAAAGTTCGCCTTGGATAATTGCAGTTCGCTATCGCTTCGAGCTCTGGCAAAAAGAGCGGCTTGGAAATGTAAGCTTTCAGTGGAAAAACTGTATGAAAACAAGAATGTAAGCCCCGAGATCTGCATTCAATGAAAAATCGGCAATAGCACGTTTTAGCTTGCAAGCGGACATCTAGCCAAAGATTTGAAAGCTCGCTTTGTCCCGCATTGCTGACCTTTGAGATGCCGCACGACTACGCTGCTGATATCGTCCAAGCCTACCGTTGTCGGTCGGCTTGGGTCTTTCTAACTTGGTTGAACTCCTACCTCAGCCCGGATCCATATTGTAGATCAACCGCTCGTCGCAGGGGGCAATGCGCAGGATGTTGGTGGTGCCGGGTACGTTGAAGGGGACGCCGGCGGTGACCACGATCTGATCAGTTTCGGCGGCGAACCCGCCTGAGCGCGCGGCGCGTGCGGCGGCGACGACGGCACCCTTGAACCGCTCCAATTCCGGCGTGATGACACAGTTGCAGCCCCAGGACAGGCAGAGCCGTCGCGCGGTACCCAACACCGATGTCATGGCGATGATCGGGATGCCGGGACGTTCGCGAGCAGTTAACAGACCGGTGGTGCCGCTCTGGGTAAAACAGCAGATCGCCTTGATCTCGGTCTTTTCCGCAATCTCACGAGCGGCAGCGACGATACCGTCCGCAACAGTGGTCCCGGCGGCCGAGCGAGACGCGGCGATGATCTGTGTATAGGTCGGATCAGCCTCGACCTCGATGGCCACCTTGTTCATGGTGCTGACCGATTCCACCGGATAGGATCCAGCAGCGGATTCGGCGCTCAACATAATGGCGTCGGTGCCCTCATAGATCGCTGTGGCCACGTCGGAAACCTCGGCCCGCGTGGGCATCGGGCTTTCGATCATGCTCTCCAGCATCTGGGTGGCCACGATCACCGGCTTGGCCGCAGCCCGGCATTTGCGTACCAGACGCTTCTGAATCGGTGGTACGGCAGAGACCGGCAATTCCACGCCCAGATCACCCCGCGCCACCATGATCCCGTCCGAAGCATCAAGGATATCGTCAAACGCCTCGATCGCCGCAGGTTTCTCGATCTTGCTGAGGATCGCGGCGCGGCCATCGGCCAGTGCACGCGCCTCGAACACGTCCTTGGAGCGCTGAACGAAACTGAGCGCCAGCCAGTCCACGCCCAGTTCGCAGACAAATTCCAGATCCTTGCGATCCTTTTCTGACAGCGCCGCCAGTGGCAGCACCACATCGGGCACGTTCACGCCCTTGCGGTTGGAGATGGTACCGCCGGTCTCAACGGTTGTGTTGGCAAAATCGGGGCCGCATTCCTGCACGATCAGGCGAATCTTGCCGTCATTGACCAGCAGACGCGCACCGGGTTCCAGCGCCTGAAAGATCTCGGGATGCGGCAGGCAGACCCGCGTGGCATCACCCGGCGCATCGTCGAGGTCAAGCCGGAAGGCCGCGCCCTCAACCAGGTCCTCAGCGCCATTTGCAAAGACACCGACGCGCAGCTTCGGTCCCTGCAGATCGGCCAGAATGGCAATCGGGCTGTCCAGATCCTGCTCGATCTTGCGAATGATACGGTGCTTCTCGCGAATCTCTTCATGGGAGCCATGGCTCATGTTCAAACGGAACACATCTGCCCCCGCCTCGTGCAAGGCCCGGATCGTCTCATAAGTCTCTGACGCCGGTCCCAGCGTCGCCACTATTTTCACATTTCTCAGACGTCGCATCGTCTTGCCCTCCTGCCATTCCAGATGTTACCGCAAACATCGGTTGCGCCGCTTATGACCCAATTCCCTTTTGCAGGCAACTGTCCTAGAGGTGCGGCAAAGAAGATGACAGGCTGATGACATATTCCCCCTTTTTCATTCATGGTGAAGATCGCCCCGGGCGCTGGCTGATCACCTGCGATCACGCCACCAATATGGTACCGCCCGCGATCAATGGTGGCGATCTGGGTCTGCCGCGCGAGGATATGGAACGCCACATCGCCTATGATGTCGGCGCCTATGAGGTCTCGAAACATCTGGGAGAGCTGTTGAACGCCCCGGTGATCGCCGCCAATTTCTCGCGACTGGCCATTGACCCCAACCGGGGCGAGGACGATCCCACCCTGTTGATGAAGCTCTATGACGGGTCGGTCATTCCCGCCAACCGCGATGCGGACGCAGATGAACGCGAGCGACGGTTAAACATGTGCTATCGCCCGTATCACGATGCGTATGAACGGCTTGCGGCGCTGCCGCATATGGTTGTGATTGCAATGCACTCCTTCACCCGGCAATTGCGCGGTCGCGCGCCCCGGCCCTGGCATGTGGGCGTGCTGCACACCCCGGATGAGCGGTTCTCGCGCCCCCTGGTCGACCGGTTAGAACTCGAAGACGACCTGCGCGTTGGTGTCAACGAACCTTACAGCGGTGTTTTACCAGGGGATTCCATCGACCGGCATTGCACGGGGCATCACCGTCCAAATGTGCTGATCGAGTTGCGCAACGACCTGATTGCCGATCATGCCGGGCAGCGCGCTTGGGCCGAACGGCTGGCGCTGATTCTGCAGGACGCACTGGCGCAGAGCAGCCTGTGACATAGTGTCTGAAGGGCGCGCAATCAGCGCGCCGTTTCTTGTGTGCCCGCCGCCCGGTCCCCATCTTTTGAGCAATGGAGGTGCCGATGACACAGGATATGCTCACCACCGTTTTCGGGTGGTTAACGTTCCTCAACTTCGCGATTCTCGGCTTCAGCACGATCATGATCATCGTCCTGAAAGATTGGGTCGCTGATATTCACGGCAGAATGTTCGATATGAACCCCGCCGAAGTGCGAAAGGCCTATTTCACCTTTCTAGCCAATTACAAAATTATGACGCTGATCTTCTGCCTGACACCCTGGCTGGCCCTGAAGCTGGCCTGAGCAGACCGCCACGATCAAGCGTTTGTTTTTCCAGCCAACCTGTGGTGTTACTGCACAACAGTCTCTCTCAACCCCGGAGCCCGACAATGGACCCTCAAACCGAAATCGAGCTTCAGGCCGCCGCCTTTCGCCGCCTGCAGCAGCACCTGATGCAAGACCGCACCGATGTCCAGAACATCGACATGATGAACCTCGCGGGTTTCTGCCGAAACTGCCTGAGCCGCTGGTATCAGGAAGCGGCCAACGAAAAAGGCATCGAGATGGGCAAGGCTGAGGCGCGCGAGATCTTCTATGGCATGACCATGGATGAATGGAAATCGACCTATCAGACCGAGGCCAGCCCGGAAAAACAGGCCGAATTCGAAACCGCGTTCAAGGAAAACGTGCTGGACAAGAAATAGCATCTGACCCGTTTGCACCCACGCCGAGATGTCCCCAAACCTGTCTCAATGGTCACGCTTGGGCGGACCATTGGTTTTCATGCGCATCTTTTCTGGTTGATCAAGGCGTCGAAGATTCGTGAGCACGCGGTTGCTGACGGGATCGGTCTTGGCCCGCCTTTGCCGCAAGATTGGATCAGATTGTCGACTGTAACCTCGCGCATTATTCTCGCGCCGCCGACTATTGCATGAGATGCGCCTGAATCCGGCGTAAGATCCTGTCCATGACGAACGCGCAGGTGCTTACGATGACGATCGCCATCATCACCTGATCGGCCAGGAAATAGCGCCGTCCTTTCTGCAGCAGGAAGCCAAGTCCGTTTCGCGCTGCCAGCAGTTCAGACGCCACCACCGTTGTCCCGGCAGCACCCAAAGCGATGCGTTATCCGGTGATGATGAATGGCGTGGCCGCCGGAACTCTCGCGATCTGAACCCAATTGAGTAGGCCTTCTCAAAACTGAAAGCACACTTGCGCCGCATTGGAGCCAGAACATTCAACGAGGTCTTCAAGGCCATCGGATCAATTTGCGATCTCTATGCGCCAACAGAGTGCTGGAACTACTTTAAAGCTGCCCTATATTTCTCAACCTAGTCTCGAAACGATTTTGGTCGGCTCGCCTGTATGGTTTTGCCGTTCTGTCGCAAGTCAGCGCAGAGTCCAAAGCGGACCTCGCACATCTTCGGCAATCGAATAAAGCGTGTTCTGCACACAGGGGAGCTTCGACCCAAGCGTATCGGGGATCACCCCTCGGCTGGGGTCACGGCCCGCTGATAGAGATGCCATGTCGTATGACCAAGGATCGGCAGTGTGAAAATCAGACCCAGAAACGCCGGAACCAGCGACAACAGCATGGTGACAATGATAATCGCCGCCCAGGCGAGCATCACCACCGGATTTTCATAAACGACGCGAATGGATGTCAGCATTGCAGAAATAAAGTCAACTTCCCGGTCAAGCAGCATGGGCATGGCGACGACGGTCACCGAGAAAAGGACAGCTGACAGAAATGCGCCGACGCAGGTGCCAAAAGCAAGGAAGATCCAGCCCTCCGATGTGAAGAACACAGTGTTCAAAAACCCGTCCAAATCCGAAAAGGACGAGTCTTTCAGGATAATCACCAGCAATGTCCGAAACTGGTAGAACCACACCCACAAAATGAACAGGGTGACAAAGGCTAACCAGCCCATTTCACGCTTGCGTTGCTTGGCCATGACGGTGAGGATTTCAGACCAGCCGAAGCTCTCTCCCTTCTGCAGCCGGCGGGACATTTCATATAGCCCGGCGGCGGCAAACGGCGCGACGAGCGGAAAGCCTATGGCGGCGGGAATGACCATCCAGATCTTGCCGAGCCAGAACAGGCACCAAACAAACAGGATTCCGAATACCGCATAGAACAGGCCGAAGAAGCCGCTCATGACGGGGCGCGCCAGAAAGTCGGAAAACCCGGCCTTCAGTGCCTCGGCGATGTCATCCGCTGTCACCTTGTTGACCGCGGGGCTGCCCGGCTGCTGCGGCGTCAGATCGTCCGGTGGTGTGGAACCTGCGGTCTTGGATGTCATGGCGCACTCCTCCCGAAACACATCGCCGCGATGGTCTTTTTGGCAGCAGACCCGCGGTGAAACAGGCATTCCTCCACCGTATGCAAGTTTGCATCAGGTGAGGCATTGGAGCAAGGGCGGCCCGTAAGCCAGAGCCCGGTGGGTGAAGAAGGGATTTGGGGGGGCCACTCCGCCCGCTATCGCGTGAGTTCGCACAGTCCCAAACCCTGCGGTGGCAGCGAATATCAGCAATTTGGAAGGCGATCGAGACAGCCTACTTTTTGGGTATTCGCGCAACAGCGCCATCGTTATCGCCTCTCTGCCCATTGCACAGGCGGCCTCGGCGCGGGAGATTCAATGCAATCGCTTTGATCTGATGGTATGCTTGAGATTTAAGAGCGTGGGGCTTCAGCATTGTGAAGCGCAAAAATACGATGCCGGATTGGATC
>NZ_JAVAMO010000001.1 GCF_030758345.1 Ruegeria discodermiae | reverse complement strand
GTATCACGTAGGCTGACGTTCATGGTCGCTCCGACTGGTTGGGATGTGATTTGGCGGATTTCCTATCGGAAACCGGCCCAGTGAGAAAGGCTGTAAAGCGACTATTCCACCGTTGGGGGCGTCAAGTCTGGCCTAATGTGGAAAGGTATGTTTGTTTCGGAACCATATGCGCAGCACCGGAAACCCAGTGACATGACAAAGAGAATCGCCTTTCTGGCGAGCGATGCGCCTGTGGCGCAGACCGCACGCGCCGCCCTGATCGGCCGCTACGGTGATGTGGCTCCGCGAGAGGCCGAGATCGTTGTGGCGCTGGGTGGCGACGGGTTCATGCTGCGCACGCTGCATGGCACGCAGCATCTGAACACGCCGGTCTATGGCATGAATCGCGGCACGATCGGCTTTCTCATGAACGAATATAGCGAAAGCGACCTGCTGGATCGGCTGGCCGAGGCCGAGGAAGAGATCATCAATCCGCTGACGATGCGGGCAAGGGATCAGCACGGCAACACCCATGAGGCGCTGGCCATCAACGAGGTCTCGCTGCTCAGGGCCGGGCCACAGGCGGCGCGGCTAAAGATCACCATCGATGGCCGGGTGCGGCTGGCGGAACTGGTCTGTGATGGCGCGCTGGTGGCGACACCAGCCGGATCGACGGCCTACAACTACTCCGCCCATGGGCCGATCCTGCCCATCGGGGCAGATGTGCTGGCCCTGACGGCGATTGCCGCGTTCCGCCCCCGGCGTTGGCGCGGAGCGCTGCTGCCCAAGACGGCAATGGTGCGCTTTGACGTGCAGGACCCGGAAAAGCGCCCGGTCATGGCAGATGCGGATTCGATTTCAATCACCGATATCGACTGGGTCGAAATCCGCTCCGACGCCTCAGTCGCGCACCGGATTCTGTTCGACCCTGGCCATGGTCTGGAGGAGCGGCTGATCTCGGAACAATTCACCTGATACGGGTCCGATGAAGAGAATTTTCAACTTTTTGAAAGCTCTGTGAAGCAGGTCACAGCCCGGTCGGCAAGAATCAGCTAGTTTTGATCTTGCCGACGACATGGTCCCGACAAATTGAGTGAGTGGCAATTCGGGGACGCGTTCGCTAACGAGTATGCATTGTTTTGCATGAGTGGGCGCAGGGAAAGCCGGGGGGTAGCACCTGTGTTCGTCAAAAGTCGGCGGTTTGAAGTGAAGTGGTCCCGGATGGAGTTTGAGTGGTTTCATCCGGGGCCCGCCACAAAGCCGTGAATTTAATGGTGTGTCCGGGGGGACGCCACACGGCACGTATTAAGGCTGGGGGGCTTTGATATTATAAGTGGGGGCTAAGACCGGGTCGGGCCATGCGTTGCCAAAGATGGGAACACATGCGTCCGACCCGCTTTTCTATGCACAATGCCGCACCCACTGCCAGATCTTCGCGCCAGCGCGGGGCGACGATCTGCACGTTGATCGGCTGCACTCCGGCGGGCAGTTCCGACAGGCGGGCCGGGACGCTGGCCGCAGGCAGGCCCATGAAGTTCATCGAATAGGACCAGAGCGCGCTGCCGAGCACCTCATGCACGCCTTCTGCGCCTTCGGTATCGCGGTCGGGGCGGAAGAAGGGTTGCGGCAGGAACGGGGTCAGGGCCAGCGGGTAGCGCTGCTGGAACGTGGTCCATTCGCGGGCGAAAAAGCTGCGCTTTGCCATCATCTCAAGAAGGTCCTGACCCAGATAGGGCGGGAATTCCTGAAAATAGACCGCAAAGATATCGCGGATCTGTTGTGAGCCAATGCGATCAACATCCGCCTTCATCATCGAATAGACCTCGCCCATCAACGCGCGATAGCCCGCCCGCCCCGAGGCGAAGACATCCGGCGTTTCGACCTCTTCGACCTGATACCCGGCATCGATCAGTGCATCGCGGGCAGTTAGCAAGGCGGCCTCGACCTCAGGGTGCAGATCATAGCCGTAGGTTTCGCGGGTGAAGGCCACGCGGAGCGGGGTCTCGGGCGGGTCCAGCCGCCAGGGCATGGGCACATGGAACGGATCGCGCGGGTCGGCGGCGATCAAGGATGGCATGGACAGGTGCAGGTCCTCAGCCGCGCGGGCAAACAGGCCTTGCACCGACATGGATTGCGCCAGCATGCCGCGCTCCGCACTTTGGCTCGGGTTCCAGGCGGGCACACGCCCGATCCCCGGCTTGACCGTTACCGCCCCGTTGGCGGCGGCGGGGAAGCGCAACGAGCCGCCGATATCGTTGCCATGGGCCAGCGCGCCGATCCCGGCCATCACCGCAGCCCCCGCACCGCCCGAGGAACCGCCCGCCGAGACATGGTCTCCCCATGGATTGTGGGTGCGCCCGAATAGGGGGTTGTCGGTGTCGGCGCGAAAGGAAAACTCGGGCGTATTGGTGCGCCCGATGATCACCGCGCCCGCCTGTTGCAGGTTACGCACCACTGGCGCGTCATCAGGTGCGATCAGATCCTTGAGCGCGGGTATGCCGTTGGAGGTCGCATAGCCTTTCTGATCCACATTGATCTTGATGGTCACCGGCACCCCGTGCAGCGGGCCAAGCGGGTTGCCCGCCGCGCGCGCCTTGTCGAGCGCGCGCGCGCGCGTGCGGGCGTCTTCGGCGCAACTATCGACCACGGCGTTCAGCGCGGCGTTCACCGCCTCCATCCGGTCAAGGCTTGCGGCGACCGTGTCCTCAACGCTCAGATCGCCTGAGCGGGTCTTTTCGACCGTTTCGCGTGCGGTCAGCTGCCAGATGCTGGTGTTCATGCCCGTCCTCCTGCGCGGCAGCCTAGCCGGGCACGGCGCAAGTTCAAGCGAAACCCGGCGCGCGGGGCACCCACCTTGCTTGGCGGAAACTCGCCGAACTTTTGTCCAGCGGCATCGGCATGTTGTGGTTGCGAGCGGCATTTAGCACACTCAATGAGCGAATTAATGCGCATATAAATACACATTTTAACTATTAGCTTACTTTAAAGAGGATTTGACCATGGCCCATGGCTCAAGACATTTCGACATTCTTGCCCCCCGTTCAAAATTCTACCACGGCCCGTTTGGTCGTATGTGCCCTGATCTTCCAGCCTGGGCGGGCATGGAAGATGCAGAACTGAAACAGGTCGCCAACAATCTGATGGTTGAGGTGCCGGGAAAGACGCCCGGAGAATTGACCGACCCCAAGACGGTCGACGATCTGGAGGATCAGTTCGGATCGGATATCCCGGCCGGTTATACTTACTTCGGCCAGTTCGTCGATCATGATATCACATTCGATCCCACGGCCCTGTCGATGCGCCGCACCGATCCCAACGGGCTGCTGAATTTCCGCACGCCGCGGTTGGATCTGGACAATGTCTATGGGCGCGGACCGGCGGATCAGCCCTATCTTTATGACCCTGCGGACAAGGCCAAGCTGGCCATTGGCGCGGTGTCTGACGATGCCGCGCTGCCGGACCTGCCGCGCCTGAACGGGACTGCCGTGATCGGCGACATGCGCAATGATGAGAACTCGATCGTCAGCCAGTTGCAACTGGCGTTCCTGCTGGCCCATAACAGACTGGTCGATCGGGCCCGCGCCGTTACGCCGGGGATCAGTACGTCGGACGCGTTTGAGGCAGCACGCACCACGCTGCGCTGGCTCTATCAGCATATCGTCTGGCATGACTTCCTGCGCCGCATCCTGTTGCCCGACACGCATTACTGTGCGCTGTCGCTCGAAAAGGCCTGCGGGGGGCGCAAGCGCTGGGTTTGCGGGCTGGATGATATCTATAGCTGGAAGCATCAGCCTTATATGCCGGTGGAGTTCTCGGTCGCAGCTTATCGCTTTGGCCATTCGATGGTGCGTAATGCCTATCAGACCAATTTCCCGGCGCGTGGATTCGGTGCGTTTGTTCCGATCTTCGACAATTCCGGCGCGCCGGATCCGGATGATCTGAAGGGTTTCCGTCCAATGCTGGCGCGCAATTCGATCCAGTGGGACTGGTTTCTGCCGATGACGACATCGCGACCACCCTTCCCGCAGATGGCGCGCAAGATCGACGCCAAGCTCAGCAATGCGCTGTCCTTCCTGCATGAAGGGCCGGTCGGGGATGAGCTGAACATTCTCGCCTTCCGCAATCTCAAGCGGAGCATCCAGATGGGGCTACCTGCCGGGACGGATGTGGCGCGCAAATTCTGCGTCGACCCGATTGAGCTGTGTGAGAGCGAGCCCGATTCGCTTTGGTATTACATCCTGCGCGAGGCCGATCTGGAAGGTGGCAATTCGCTGGGCGCGGTGGGCTCGATCATCGTCGCGGCGGTCTTTGCCGGGCTGCTCAAGGGCGATCCCTGTTCGTGGATCAATGTCGCGCCCTGCTGGACGCCGGATGACGATCCGCTGCTGGAAGAGTGCGACAAGATCGACGATCCGTCCTGGAGCCTGGCGTCGATCATCCGCCTTGCGGGGCTGAAACCGGACGGTATCGGGTTTGCGTAAAAACAAAGCGGGGCGCCAGATGGCGCCCCTTTCTCACTGCGCGTAGCCGATGCTGCGGAGTGCCGTTTCGATCTCACCCAGAATGGCGGGGTCATCGATGGTGGCAGGCATCTTGTAGTCCTTACCATCGGCAATCGACACCATGGTGCCGCGCAGAATCTTGCCCGAGCGGGTCTTGGGCAGCCTGTCCACCACGACCGCCAGTTTGAAAGCGGCCACTGGCCCGATCTTGTCGCGGACCATCTGCACCACTTCTCCGGTGACCTCGGATGGGTCACGCGCCGCCCCGGCGTTGAGGCAGAGGAACCCCACGGGCATTTGGCCCTTGAGCTGGTCCGAGACACCAATCACCGCGCATTCGGCCACGTCCGGGTGGGCGGCCAGAACCTCCTCCATCCCGCCCGTCGACAGGCGGTGGCCCGCCACGTTGATCACGTCATCGGTGCGCGCCATGATGTAGAGATAGCCATCCTCATCCATCATCCCCGCATCGCCTGTCTCATAATATCCGGGGAATTGCTGAAGATAGGATTTGCGGAACCGATCCTCGGCATTCCATAGCCCCGGCAGGGTGCCCGGGGGCAGGGGTAGCTTGATCGCAATCGCGCCCAATTCACCGGCTTTCACCGGGTGGCCGCCCTCATCCAGGATATGCACGTCATAGCCCGGCATCGGTTTGGCCGGAGAGCCCAGTTTTACTGGCAGTTCCTCGATCCCCAGCGGGTTGCCCGCGATAGCCCAGCCGGTCTCGGTCTGCCACCAATGGTCAATCACCGGCACTTTCAGCGCCCGCTCTGCCCATTCGATCGTATCCGGGTCAGCGCGCTCGCCCGCCAGGTAGAGCGCCTTGAGGCAGGACAGATCGTATTGGCGGATCATCTCGCCATTGGGATCTTCACGCTTGACCGCGCGGATGGCAGTGGGGGCGGTGAAGAAGCTCTTGACGTTATGCTCAGAAATCACCCGCCAGAAGGTGCCTGCATCAGGCGTGCCGACCGGCTTGCCCTCGAACACGATGGTGGTGTTGCCGTGTATCAGCGGCGCGTAACAGATATAGGAATGGCCCACGACCCAGCCCACATCCGAGGCGGCCCAGAACACATCGCCGGGCTCGACATTGTAGATGTTCTTCATGGTCCAGTTCAGCGCCACCAGATGACCCGCAGTGGGCCGCACCACGCCCTTGGGCGCGCCGGTGGTGCCGGACGTATAAAGGATATAGGCCGGATCATTACCATTCACCGGCACGCATTCAGCCGGTTCAACCCCGTATTGGAACCCGTGCCAGTTGACATCGCGCCCCTCGATCAGTTGGGCGACTTCCTGTTCACGCTGGAAGATGACGCAAAACTCTGGCTTGTGCTCGGCAAGGTCGATGGCCCCGTCGAGCAGCGGCTTGTAGTGAACAGCACGGTTGGGTTCCAAACCACAAGAGGCGGCGATGATCGCCTTGGGTTTGGCATCGTCGATCCGAACGGCCAATTCGTTGCTGGCAAAGCCGCCAAAAACCACCGAATGCACCGCGCCAAGCCGCGCGCAGGCCAGCATTGCCTCCAGCGCTTCGGGGATCATCGGCATGTAGATGATCACCCGGTCACCTTTTTCGATGCCCTTGGCTCGTAGCGCACCGGCCAGCGAGGCCACGCGGTTGCGCAACTCTACATAAGAAATCTGCCGCTTGCTGTGGGTGATCGGGCTGTCATGGATGATGGCGATCTGCTCGCCGCGCCCGGCCTCCACATGTCGGTCCACCGCGTTCCAGCAGGTGTTCACCTTGGCGTCCGAGAACCACTCATAAAGCGGCGCGTTTTCGTCAAAGAGCGCTTTGGTCGGCGGCGTGACCCAGTCGATCCCCGTGGCCGCCTCAAGCCAGAACGTTTCGGGGTCATTTTTCCAACTGTCATATACGTCCTGATAGCCCATGTGCCTCTCTCCTCCATTCGTCTGGGACAGGTGTTAGTGAGCGCGCATCGGGCTGGGCAAGGAATTTAAGTTCCGTTGCGTCAGATTATCGCAAAAATTTGCAATTCAGACCCCTAAAGCTCTGCTAAACTCTGCAAACCCCCTTGTTATTAGCGGATCGTGTTTGCTGATTTCGGCACTTTGCAAACCACACTGCGTGATGTGCAAAGGGTATCGCTACTAGATTCGCCCACCCTAGCCTGGGATACTTGCATATTTTGGCAAGCGGTCATCGATCTGCAGCCACTTGATGTGCTCGCCGTGAAAGACATGCGTTTGAGGTGCGATGTCCTCGGGGTTATCTAGCGTTGCGATATAAAGATGCAGGTTGTCGCGATCCTCTGCGTGGCGAAAGGCCATCGGCGTGCCGCAGGTCCCGCAGAACAGGCGTTCCACTGGTTCCGAGGAGCGATAGATGCGCGGCTCTGCCCCGCTCCAGCGCACGCTGTCATGTGGAACGCCGAAGAATGCCGTCACCGGTGCCGCGCAATTGCGGCGGCAATCGGCGCAATGACAGTAACAACTCCAGGCGACGGCCCCGTCACTTTCCCAGCGCACGTCGCCGCAATGGCAATATCCCTTCATCTGAACGCACCTCCCGTTGAACTCAGACGGGTTAACCGTAATGAGTCACCGGCGTTCCGGCAATTGCCGACATGTTCAGCAGCCCGCGCGCGGTGATCGAGGGCGAGACGATATGGGCGCGGTTGCCCATGCCCATCAGGATCGGGCCGACCTCAAGCCCGCCGGCGCGGGCCTTGAGGATATTGCGCACGCCGCTCGCCGCATCCGCATGGGCGAAGATCAGGATATTGGCCGCGCCCTCCAACCGGCTATGCGGGAAGATGCGCTGGCGCAGCGTCGGGTTCAACGCTGTATCTACGTTCATTTCGCCCTCATAGACAAAATCCCGGGCCTTGCTGTCGAGAATGCCAAGCGCCTCGCGCAGACGCTTGCCGGAGCCTTCGCGCTGATTGCCGAATTGCGATTGCGAACAGAGCGCGATCTGCGGCTCGATCCCGAAGCGTTTGACATGGCGCGCCGCGCCGATGGCGATTTCGGCCAGCTGTTCGGGATTGGGTAACTGATAGACATGGGTGTCCGCGATGAAGAGGGGGCCTTCCTCAAGGATCATCAGTGACAGCGCGCCATGGGCATAGTGACCGCCGCGTCCCAGCACCTGGTTCACGTAGTTCAGATGCCAGCGATACTCGCCGAACGTGCCGCAGATCAGCGAATCCGCCTCACCGCGATGCACCATGATCGCGCCGATGGCGGTGGTGTTGGTGCGCATCACCGCCTTGGCGATATCGGGCGACACGCCGCGCCGCATCATCAGCTCGTGATAGGAATTCCAGTAATCGTAATAGCGCGGGTCGTTTTCCGGGTTCACAATCTGAAAGTCGCGGCTGGGCCGGATGTCGAGGCCAAGCCGTTCGCAGCGGGCCTCGATCACTTCGGGGCGGCCGATGAGAATCGGGGTTTCCGTGGTTTCCTCAAGAATGGCCTGTGCGGCGCGCAGCACGCGTTCATCCTCGCCCTCGGCAAACACGATCCGGCGCGAGGCGATCCGTGCGGCATCAAAGATCGGGCGCATCAGAAGGGCGGATTTGAAAACCGACTGGTTCAGTTTCTGCTTATAAGCCTCAAGATCTTCGATGGGCCGTTTCGCGACACCGCTTTCCATCGCTGCCTTGGCCACGGAGGAGGAGACGACGCCAACCAGCCGCGGATCAAACGGTTTCGGGATCAGGTAGTCGGGCCCAAAGGTCAACTGCTCGCCCCGATAGGCGGCGGCGGCTTCGGCGCTGGTGGTGGCGCGGGCCAGCTCGGCGATCCCGTCGATACAGGCCAGTTGCATCGCATCGTTGATCTCGGTTGCGCCCACATCCAGCGCGCCCCGGAAGATGAACGGAAAACACAGCACGTTATTGACCTGATTGGGAAAATCGCTGCGCCCCGTCGCGATGATGGCATCCGGTGCAACCTCGCGTGCGGCCTGGGGCAGGATTTCCGGTGTTGGATTGGCCAGCGCGAAGATGATCGGGCGATCGGCCATTTTGGCGACCATCTCGGGCTTCAGCACGTTGGGACCGGAGAGGCCAAGGAACAGATCGGCACCGTCGATCACCTCGTCCAGCGTGCGAAGATCGCTGGCTTGCGCATAGGCGGCCTTATGCGGGTTCATATCCTCGGTCCGGCCCTCATAGACCAGCCCGTGAATATCACAGAGCCAGACATTCTCGCGTTTCACGCCCAGCTTCAGCAGCATGTTTAGGCAGGCGATGCCCGCCGCACCGCCCCCGGTTGAGACGATCTTGATATCCTCAAAACTCTTGCCCGCTACATGCAGCGCATTCTTGGCGGCGGCCCCCACGACGATGGCGGTGCCGTGCTGGTCGTCATGGAAGACCGGGATGCCCATGCGCTCGCGGCAGAGCTGTTCGACGATGAAACAGTCCGGTGCCTTGATGTCTTCGAGGTTGATCGCGCCAAATGTGGGCTCCAGCGCGCAGACGATATCGGCCAGCTTTTCGGGGTCGGACTGATCCACCTCGATGTCGAAACAGTCAATATTGGCGAACTTCTTGAACAGGACGGCCTTGCCCTCCATCACCGGTTTCGAGGCCAGCGCGCCGATATTGCCCAGCCCCAGCACTGCCGAGCCGTTCGACACCACCGCCACCAGATTGCCGCGCGCGGTATAGCGCGCCGCATCTTCGGCGTTGGTCTTGATTTCGAGGCAGGCTTCGGCAACGCCCGGCGAATAGGCCAGCGACAGGTCGCGGCCATTGGCCATGGGTTTGGTCGGGCGAATCTCAAGTTTGCCGGGCTTGGGAAACTCGTGATAATCCAGCGCCGTTTGGCGCAGTTTCTGACTGTCCGACATTCCTCAACTCCCGACTGAATTTAGTTTAGCCTTAAACTATCCTTTACGTGAGGGAAATGGCTGGTTTCGTCAACAGCGGGCGCGGGCGGCTTCTTGCAAAAGCGGCGGGACAGCGCCACTCTCCGCGCCGGAGGATCGAGCACGATGTCAGACACGATTGCCGAAATGCGCCTGCCGACGCAGGAGTTGCGCGACGATATTCCCTTTTTCACTAAGGTGTTGGGGATGCGGATGGACATGATCTATCCCGCTGACGATCCCCGCGTTGCGGTGTTCTCGGGCCACGGGCTGCGGCTGCGCGTGGACAAGGAGGCTTCCGAGGCCCCCGGCACGATCCGCATCCTCACCGATGACCCTAACGGGTTTGCGGACGGCGCGCGCACCCTGATGGCGCCCAACGGCACAAGGATCGAGATTGAGGAGCGTAACCCGCCCATGGTGATGCCCGAGACAGTGCATTCCTTTGTGGTGCGCCGCCTCAAGGATCGGGCCCCGTGGATCATCGGGCGGGCGGGGATGCATTACCGCGATCTGGTGCCGGACCGGTTGGGCGGGTCGATCATCGCCAGCCATATCCGCATCCCCGATGGCGGGCCGGTGCCGGATATGGTGCATTTCCACAAGGTGGGTTTTCAGCTGATCTTCTGCATCCATGGCTGGGTCGACGTGGTGTATGAGGATCAGGGGCCGAAGATGCGGCTTTATGCCGGGGATTGTTTTATCCAGCCGCCCGAAATCCGCCATCGGGTGCTGGAGGCCTCAGATAATGTGCAGGTGATCGAGATCGGGGTGCCGGCCGAACATGTGACCGAGATCGATCACGAGATGGAACTGCCCACCCCGCATCTGCGCCCCGATCGCGAATGGCAGGGGCAGCGGTTCGTGTTCAACAAGGGCGCGGAGGGCGCGTGGCTCCCGTTCCGCCTGCCGGGTTATATCTGCCGCGACACCACGATTGCCGAAAACACCAAGGGTGTGGCGGGCGTTCAAGTGGTGCGCAAGGGGCAGGGCGATCCGGTCTGGGCCAGCCATGACACCGACATTCACTTTACATTCGTGATGGGCGGCACGGTGACGTTGGAGGGCGAGGGGCGTGAACCCTACCGGCTGGAGCAGGGCGATGCCTTTGTGATCCCGCCGGCGATGAAGACGCGGTTGAGTGATCCAAGCGAGGATGTGGAACTGTTGGAGGTGGCGTTGCCGGGTGCGTTCAATACCGAGCTTGCTTAGCGCCACTCTCGCCGTTTGGTTTGCTTTGCGATATTCCATCCTGACCAGATGATCAAAAACCGGGGAATCGCCATGAGTTTGAAAGAGAGTGCCCTTGCCGTTCGCGAAAACGCCCATGCGCCTTATTCGAACTTCAAGGTGGGCGCCGCGATCCGGTCGGCCTCGGGCGTGATTTACGCGGGCTGCAATGTCGAGAATATCGCTTATCCCGAAGGCACCTGCGCGGAGGCGGGGGCAATAGCGGCCATGGTGGCGGCGGGTGAGACCCGGCTGACCGAGGTCTATGTGGTGGCGGGCAGCCCGGCGCCGGTGCCGCCTTGTGGCGGGTGTCGGCAGAAGCTGTCGGAATTTGGTGCGCCGGATGTGGTCCTGACCATGGCAACTACTGGTGGCGTGGAACAGACCACGACCATTGGCGAGTTGCTGCCCGGCGCGTTTGGTGCGGAACATATGCAGGATGACTGAGCCGATGGATGCGCGGGCGATCATCGCAAAACTGCGCCGCCGCGATGTGCCTGATGCGGCGGAACTGGCCTGGTTTGCGCAAGGCCTGGCCGATGGCAGTGTCAGCGACGCGCAGGCCGGGGCCTTTGCCATGGCCGTCTGCATGGGCGGCCTGGGGCCTGAGGGGCGCGCGGCGCTGACCGTGGCCAAACGCGATAGCGGCGATGTGCTGCTTTGGGATCTGCCGGGGCCTGTGGTCGACAAGCATTCGACCGGTGGCGTGGGCGATTGTGTCTCGCTGGTTCTGGCCCCGGCGCTGGCCGAATGCGGTGTGTATGTACCGATGATCTCGGGGCGCGGGCTGGGTCATACCGGCGGTACGCTGGACAAGATGGAGGCCATCCCCGGCGTCACCACGCAGGTGGGGCAGGAGCGGCTGGCCCAGATCGTGCGCGACACAGGTGCTGCGATTGTCGGTGCGACGGCGCAGATCGCCCCGGCGGATAAGCGGCTCTATGCGATCCGGGATGTGACGGCGACGGTGGAAAGCCTCGATCTGATCACCGCCTCGATCCTGTCGAAGAAACTGGCGGCCAGTCCGGACGCGCTGGTGCTGGATGTCAAGCTGGGTTCGGGCGCGTTCATGAAAACGCTGGAGGAGGCGCGGACGCTGGCGCAGGCACTGACGGAAACGGCCAATGCCGCCGGGTGCCGGACCTCAGCGGTGATCTCGGACATGAACCAGCCACTGGCGCGCGCGCTGGGCAATGCGCTTGAGGTGGATGAGGTCATGCAGGCGCTGACCTGCGGTGAGGAGACCCCACTGTCGCAGCTTTCGGCGGAGCTTGGCGGTGTGGTGCTGGCCGACGCCGGGATTGCCGAGGATGCGCAGCAGGGTGCCGACCGCCTGTCGGCCATCATCGCGGATGGCCGCGCGGCAGAGCGTTTCGGGCGCATGCTTGCCGCCGTGGGTGGCCCGGTGAGATTTGTCGAGAACTGGGCGCGGTTCCTGCCCGAGGCGCATGTGATCCAGGAGGTGACTGCGCGCGAGACCGGCCATGTCAGCGCCATCGATGGCGAGGCGCTGGGCCTTACGGTGGTGGCGCTGGGCGGCGGGCGTCAGGTGGAAAGCGATCTGGTTGATCCCTCGGTCGGGCTGTCCTCGGTGGTGCGGCTGGGCGAGCGGGTCGAGAAGGGCGCGCCATTGGCGGTGATCCATGCCGCGCGCGAGGATGCGGCGCGGCGGGCGGAACAGTCGGTTCGCGCGGCGATCACATTGTCGCCGGACCCGGTCGAGGCGCCGGAGTTAATTCACGAGGTCATCCGGGCCTGAACCGCTTGCATGGGCGCAAACAAGTGATAGGTAGCGCCGATCACGCAGAGACCACGCGCGCCCCGGCGCGATGAGAATGATAAGGAGTGTGCTCGTGAGCGTCGCCGCCTTGCCAAAGGTTGAATTGCACCTGCATCACGAAGGGGCTGCGCCGCCCGCCTTCATTCGCCAACTGGCGCATGAGAAAAAGATCGACCTGAGCCGGATTTTCCGCGCCGACGGCACCTATGAATTCCGCGATTTCGCGCATTTCCTGTCGGTTTATGACGCCGCATGCGAGGTACTGCAGACGCCCGAGGATTTCCGCCGCCTCACCCTGGCCATCCTGGAGGAGAGCGCGGCAAATGGTGTTGTCTATACCGAGACCTTTGTCAGCCCGGATTTCTGCGGCGGCGGCGATCTGACGGCGTGGTGCGAATATGTGCATGCGATCCACGAGGCCGGCGACGAGGCCGAGCGCAAATTGGGCATCACCATGCGCTCGGTGGTGACCTGCATTCGCCATCGCGGCCCCGATCTGGCGCGAGACTCGGCGCTCTGCGCGGCTGAAACCGCAGGGGACCGGATCGTTGGCTTTGGTATGGGCGGCAATGAGGGGATGGGCAAACAGGGCGATTTTGCCTGGAGCTTTGACTGCGCCCGCGAGGCCGGGCTGCGCCTGACCACCCATGCGGGCGAGTTCGGCGGACCGGACAGCGTGCGCGACGCAGTACGCGACTTGGGCGTGGAACGGCTGGGCCATGGTGTGCGGGCCATCGAAGACCCGGAACTGGTGAAGGAACTGGCCGACCGCGAGATCGTGCTGGAGGTCTGCCCGGGCTCGAACGTGGTTTTGGGGCTCTATCCCGAGATCGCGGCGCATCCGATCCAGCGCCTGCGCGAAGCTGGCGTCAAGGTTACGGTCTCGACCGATGACCCGCCGTTTTTTCACACCACCATGGCGCGCGAATATGAGATGCTGAACGCGGCCTTTGGCTGGGAAGAGGCCGATTTCGCAGAGATCAACAAGACTGCGTTGCAGGCCGCCTTCTGCGACGAGGACACACGCGCGCGCGTTGCAAAAAGACTGGAGACATCATGAGCGAACATCTGACCGTCGTTGATCACCCGCTAGTGCAGCACAAGCTGACGCTGATGCGGGACAAGGGCACCTCGACCGCTACGTTCCGGCAATTGCTGCGCGAGATCACCGAGTTGCTGGCTTATGAGGTCACGCGTGAATTGCCGCTGACCACCCGGCATATCGAGACCCCGATGGAAGAGATGGACGCGCCGATTCTTGCGGGCAAGAAGCTGGCGCTGGTGTCGATCCTGCGGGCGGGCAACGGCATGCTGGACGGCGTTCTGGAACTGATCCCCTCGGCGCGGGTAGGCTTTGTCGGGCTTTACCGCGACGAGGAAACGCTCAAGCCGGTGCAATATTACTTCAAGGTGCCCGAGGGGCTGAGGGACCGGATGGTGATTGCGGTCGATCCGATGCTCGCCACCGGCAACAGCTCTGCCGCGGCGGTTGACCTGCTGAAACAGGCGGGCGCCACCGATATCCGGTTCCTCTGCCTGCTGGCGGCCCCCGAAGGCGTGGCGCGGATGAAAGAGGCGCATCCGGATGTGCCCATCGTCACCGCGTCGCTGGATCGTGAGTTGAACTCCAAAGGCTATATCATGCCGGGTTTGGGGGATGCGGGCGACCGGATGTTTGGCACCAAGTAGCGGGCATTCTAACGGTTGCATCCTTTACTCGCTGCGTCCGATAGGCCATGATTTTCAAAATCTTGCGAGGTCGTCATGAAGTTACCGGGAACAATCGTATCCGCCCTTGCCGCAGCCCTGATCGGTGGCGGGGACGCCTTGGCGCAGACCCCGACCCAGCCACAAGGCGCGGCGGCCCAGACGATCACGCTGAAACCGGGGACACGGATCGTGCCCCGGCATGTGTATGACAACCGGCGCAACACCACGGGTCAGTATGTGCCGCGCGGCTATCGCCGCGTCTGGGATGACGACCGGCTGAACACCCATCGCGCCGAGATCACCATCGCCCCGGCGGTTGCGGTGACGCGCCAGACCTACAAGGTGCCGCGCGGCTATCGCTATGTGGAGCGTGGGGATGACCGCCTAAACCCCCGGCGCGGCGTGCGCACACCTGCGGGCGACGCGCAGAGTGACCGGATCTGGCAGCGCACCGTGCCGCGCAAACTGGTGGAACTGCCGACCGACCAGCCCGTCTATGATTTGCCCGACACTGACAATCTGCTGGCCGCGACGCCGGATGAAAAGGGCGTATTGCGCGTCTCGACCCGGTCGGACCCTGCTGCGGGCGTGCCAAAGCCTGCCTTTTATCTGCGGATTTCCTCGCATGAGAGCCAGGCAGCAGCGAGCACTGCCACGGGTCAGGTGCAGGCGGCCGGCCTGCCGACGCGCTATGGCGTGACGCGCGGGGGCGATCAGACATTGGTCTTGGCCGGTCCGTTTGAGAGCGAGGCTGCCGCAAAATCTGCGCTGGTTACGGCGCGCAAGGCCGGGTTCCGCAAGGCGCGTCTGATCAAGTAGCGGATCAGTTGCCGCAGATATTCTGCAGCCGTACCCAGGAACTGTCCGGCAGCACCGGTTCCAGAGTGCGACCGGCCATCGGGTCCGCCTCGATCAGGCCCAGAACGCTTTCTCCGGTGATGTCGCGGGCATAGGCGTAAGGTGCCGAGGGCACCGCGGCCTGACCAAAGACCGACAGCATGACATCATCCGGCAACTCGGTGCGGGGCGAGGACAGCACTTGCTCGGCATAGTGATCCAGGCTGTCGCGGGTCAGATCACCGGTAGTCAGCAAGCGGAACGCGGCAAGGGGACCTGCGCTCTCCAAAAGCTCGGCCAGCGGGTCCATTGCTTTGGCGCGCGCGCGCTCTACCAGAATATATCCGGCGGCAACGGCGGGGTCCTCGTGATCCTCGATCAGGGTCTTGTTGATCGCAATAATACCGCCGGGCAGGTGCAGCGTGTCGGCGATGCCACCGGGCAGCACCACAAGCCGGTCAACGCCGGTGCGCCGCGCCAACGCATCAAGCGCTGCGTTGGCATCGGTCGAGGAACAGGCGCGACCGGCGGCGCGTTCGATGCGGCCCAGAATGGCGCGCCCGATCTCGGCGCGTTTGATGTCGGGCACCACGGATGTCACATGCCGCTGCAAGGCACCGGGCAGCCAGAACACCAGGAGCGCGGCAACCGCCGCGATCACGCCCGTCACGCTAAGCCAACGCAGGCGGCCGGGATGCGGGCGCGCCCGTGCGATGGCGTTTTGCAGCCGCTCGATCGCCTCGATCATCGTGGTTTCGGAGTCGGCCAGTTCCAGCGTTTCATCCGGGTCTCCGTCCGGGTGAAAGATGGCGGGGAAGGCACCGGGGTTCTGACGCTCCAGCGCGGCTAGCGACCAGTGGGTGATCGCCTGATCGTTGAAATCCGAGATCGTCAGCGTCGCCTCACCGATCGAGACAACAACCTCGCGGCGTTGCTCGTCGGGATGCGGGCGCCAGAGCCCGGTGGCCTCGATCCGGTCATATTGCGAAAGGGCGGTCATTTGCGCTGAAACTGCTCGTTGGTCTTTTGGCGCAGCCTAGCATGTGCCCCGCCCACCCCGCAAACGCCTTGCGGCCGCAAACCGGTTCGAAATCGGGATTGCCAAAGCCCGCGCTTGCGCCGCAGCATGGGCCGGATCGGATAGGGCGCGGGACGGAACATGCAACCAACATCGCAGGGATCGCTGCTGAGCGCGGCTATGCTGATGATCGCAGCGATGGCCATTATTGGGGTGATCGACAATTATATCGTCGTTCTGGCAGAGTTTATCGGGCTCTGGCAGTTCCATGTGACGCGCACGCTGGTGGCACTGCCGCTAATCGCGGGTCTGTCGCTGCTGGGGCTGGGCGGGCTGCGTCCGCTGCGATACTGGGCGGTTCTGCTGCGCGCCGCTCTGCTGGCCACCGCCATGATGTTTTACTTCGCGGCGCTGGGCTTCATGCCCATCGCGCAGGCGCTGGCGGGGCTTTTCAGTTCGCCGATCTTCGTTCTTTTGATCACAGCCCTTGCCCTGCGCAAGCCGGTTGGTCCGTGGCGGATCGGCGCGGTCCTGCTCGGGTTTGTCGGTATTCTGCTGGTGCTGCAGCCCGATCCCAACGCTTTCGATTATCGCATGCTGATCCCGCTTTGCGGTGGTTTCTTCTATGCGTTGAGCGTGATTGTCACGCGCAGCCTTTGTGCTGAGGAAAGTACGGTTGTTCTGCTCGGTGCGGCGATTGGCACGCTTGGGCTTTTCGGGGGCATCGCCCTTTTGGGATTATCCCTGTTTCCGCTGGAGGCCGCGCCGGGCCCCGAGGGGTTCGTCGCCCGTGGCTGGGTCTGGCCGATGACACCGGCGATCCCGTTTGTGCTGTTGCAGGCCGTGGGATCGGTAGTCGCGGTCTATATGCTGACCAAGGCTTATCAGCTGGCGGAGCCGTCTTATCTCTCGGTCTTTGAATATTCGATCATGATCTTCGGGCCGCTCTTTGCCTGGGTCGCTTTTGGTCAGTCGCTGAACGCGCCGCAGATCCTCGGGATCGCCCTGATCGCCTGCGCTGGGATCACCATCGCGCTCCGATCCGGTTAGAGGTTTTGCCCGGCGACGCATGCGGTTAGCGTGGCCCCATGATCATCTCGCGCGGCCGCTCCTATATCTTTGTTCACATCCCCAAGACCGGGGGCACCTCGCTGGCGCTGGCGCTGGAGGCGCGGGCGATGAAGGATGACATCCTGATCGGCGACACCCCCAAGGCCCGCCGCCGCCGTCACCGGCTGAAATCGCTGCCCGCGCGCGGGCGGCTTTGGAAGCATTCAAAGCTGCGCGATATCGATGGGTTGGTCAGCAGTGCCGAGCTGGATCGCCTTTTTATTTTCACATTGGTACGCAACCCCTGGGATCGCGCGGTTAGCTACTACCACTGGTTGCGAGAGCAGAGTTTTGACCATCCGGCGGTCAGTTTGTCGAAACGGCTGGGCTTTGAGGCCTTCCTGCTGCATCCCGATACGCTGGCCAGCTTTCGCAGCAACCCTTATGGTAGTTATATGCGCGACGCCGCCGGTGTCGAACGCAGCGATCACCTTATTCGTATAGAGCATTTCGAAACAGATGCGGCAGCGCTTTGGCTGCATCTTGGGTTCGTGCTGGAGGTGCCGCATGTCAACCGATCAGAACGGCAGGCGGACTATCGGGGCTATTATACACCGCCCATGGTCGATGCGATTGCCGATGCTTGCGCCGACGACATCCGCAGGTTGAACTATCATTTTGAGTGAGTCCCACATTCTGTTGTTTCTGGTTGTGGCTCAATCACTCTTTGGTTGTGCTATTGTCCAATTCTGCCCGATCAATGCCACAATTTTGCCCTTCTTTGGGCATGAATAAGGCGCGCGAATCGGCGCTCCTTCCCCACGGTCAACATTCCGGCCAGTCAGGCTTTGCTGCTGCCACAGGGAAGGACGGGCACGTGATCGGATGGAACATGAGAGACGACGCTGCAGTGCTGGCGTCCGGTGATGCCTCTGCGGCGTTGGGCGGGTTTCTGATAACCGGCCGCTCCGGTCTGCTGAGCGGACCATCGGTGGCGACCCATCGCGGCTGGTGCCCGGTCGAGTCACTGACATTGGGCGACAGGGTTCTGACATTCGATCACCGGATGCAGGCTGTCACCGACATTCAGCGGGACGTCTTTGCACCGCCCGAAGGAATCCTGCCAGACGATCAACGACTGGTTCGCGTGCCCGCCGGGGCGCTGTTCAACGATCACGAGACCTTTCTGATGCCCGAACAGGGCGTGATCATTGAAAGCGATGAGGTTTGCGATGCCATGGGCGATCCTTACGCGGTTGTTCCGGCAAATGCGCTGCTGGGCCTGCGCGGCATCGAACCTGTCGAACCCGGCCCGCTGCTGCAGGTCACGACGCTCGCCTTTGACGGGGATGAGGCGATTTATCTGGAAGGCGATCTGCTGGTCTATTGCCCGCATCCGCAACAACCCTTGTTCGATACCGGCGCGCAGAACCCGCTTTATCCTGTGCTGAGCGGCGCTAGCGCGCGCAACGTGGCAGCGCGGTTGCTGGGCGGAGGTCATGACGAGGGCGGGCTTGTGGCACCATTCCCCGGCACCTCGCAGGGCGCTTTCCCGGCGCTCTCTGCCTAGGTTCGTGTCCTTACGGGATGTTTGGAGCTCCACCCCCCTCGGTCTCCAGACAAAAAAACCGGCGCCCAATTACGGGGCGCCGGTTTTCTTTTCAGAGCTGATCCAGATCAGGCCGCTTTTGCTTCGGGGTCGAACCGCTCGTAGAAGCTTTGGCCTTTGGCAGCCATGTCGCGCAGTAGCTGCGGGCAAGCGAAACGGTCGCCATAGGTGGCGACAAGCTGGTCGCACCGTTCGGCGGCATATGGCGTGCCGATGATGTCGAGCCAACTGAGCGGGCCGCCGGACCAGGGCGCAAAGCCCCAGGCCAGAACTGCGCCCACGTCCCCTTCGCGAATGTCCATCAGAACATTCTCTTCCAGCGCGCGCACCGCTTCCAGAACCTGTGCGAACATCAGGCGTTCCTGCACCTCTATCAGGTCGGGCTGATCTTCGGCCAGCGGGTATTTGTCCTGCAGACCCGGCCAGTAGCCGGTGCGTTTACCCTTTTCGTCATAGTCGAAGAAGCCGGCATTTGCCTTCCGGCCCAGACGGCCTTCTTCCTCTAGCCAGAAGATTAGGTCATCCGCCGGGCTCGCGGGATAGGCATTCCCCATCGCCGCCTTGGTCGCACGCGCGATCTTTGCGCCCAGATCAATCGAGGTCTCGTCATTCAGCTGGATCGGGCCAACCGGGAAGCCCAGCTGCCGCGCAGCGTTGTCGATCAGGGCAGGCGAGACGCCCTCGGTGATCATGCGCAGACCTTCATTGATGTAAGGAATGATGCAGCGGTTGGCATAGAAGAAGCGCGCATCATTGACCACGATCGGCGTTTTGCGGATCTGGCGCACATAGTCCAGCGCCTTGGCCACTGCGCGGTCGCCGGTTTCCTTGCCTTTGATGATCTCAACCAGCAGCATCTTTTCAACAGGCGAGAAGAAGTGGATGCCGATGAATTGCTCCTGGCGCGACGAGGCCTGGGCCAGATCGGTGATCGGCAGGGTCGACGTGTTGGAGGCAAAGATGCAGTCTTCGGGGATCACCGCCTCGACCTTCTTGGTCATCTCGGCCTTGACCGCAGGGTCTTCGAACACGGCCTCGATAATCAAATCGCAGCCCTCGAGCGCGACCAGATCGGGCGTTGCCATGATCAGCGACAGCATCGCCTCTTTCTTGTCTGCCGTGACTTTGCCGCGCTTGATCCCTTTGTCGAGATAGCTTTCGGTATAGGCCTTGCCCTTGTCGGCGGCCTCCTGATCGCGGTCGATCAGGATCACCTCGATGCCCGCCTGCGCCGAGACCAGCGCGATGCCAGCCCCCATCATGCCCGCGCCCAGAACGCCCAGTTTCTTGACCGACTGGTCCTCGATCCCCTGGGGACGCACCGCGCCTTTTTCCAGCGCCTGCTTGTTCAGGAACAGGCTGCGGATCATCGCAGAGGAGGAAGGGTTCATCAGCACATTGGTGAACCAGCGTGCCTCGATCCTGAGCGCGGTGTCGAAATCGACCAATGCGCCCTCATAGATCGCAGAGAGCAGCGCCTTGGCGGCCGGGAAGGCGCCTTGGGTCTTGCCGTTGACCATGGCGGAGGCACCGACAAAGGTCGGGAAACCGGCAGGATTATAGGGCGCACCGCCTGGCATCTTGTAGCCCTTGGCGTCCCAGGGTTTGATGATATCCGCATTTGTGGCGTTCAGCACCCAGTCACGGGCTGCGGCAACCGGATCGGCAGAGACGTCATCGACCAGCTTAGCTCCCTTGGCCTTGGCCGGGTCCAGCATCTTGCCTTCCAGCAGAACCGGCGCGGCGGCCATCGCACCAACCATGCGTGAATACCGGATCGTACCGCCACCGCCTGGAAAGATACCGACCATAATTTCGGGCAGACCGATCTTGGATTTTGGATTGTCTGTCATCACACGGTGGTGACAGGCCAGCGCGATTTCGGTGCCGATACCGGCGCAGGTGCCGTTGATGGCGCAGGCCACGGGCTTGCCGCCCTTGTTTGTCTTGGGCTCCATTCCCGCGCGCTCCAGTTTGCGCAGGACGCGGTGGCCGTTCATGGTGAAGTCAAACAGTGCCTTTGCCGGTTCATCGCCCGCTTCTTCGCGAATGGTGGCCAGCGTGTTGAGGTCCATGCCACCGGCAAAGTCTTTCTTGGCGCTGGTGATCACGATGCCCTTTACCGCGTCGTCGGCCAGGGCCTGATCAATATAGCCCTCGACCAGTCCAAAGGCTTCGCGGGTCAGCACATTCATGCTTTTGCCCACGGCGTCCCAGGTGATCATGGCGACGCCGTCTGCGTCCACGTCGTATCTAAAATCGGTCATGTCTCATCTCCGATCTGGTCAGCCGTCAGGGGGCTGCCATCTTTGCGGGTGAAGGTGAAGCCGTTCTGGTCAAACTTCACCATCATGTCGATATCGCTGTAATAGCCGGTTTCTGTCGGGGTTCGGGTGCCCACCACCAGAAAGGCGGCAGGGGCATCTGAGGCGTTTACAAGGTGATGCCCGTTGGCATCTCCTGCGGGGAAGGTGGCGCAATCGCCGGGCAGCATGGCATGTTCGCCCAAGTCGTCGATTAGTGTGCAGACCCCTTCGGTCACCATCACAAACTCGTCCTGTTCCATATGGTAATGGCGCAGGGAGGACGCCGCGCCGGGCTCCAGCCGAACCAGATTGGCCCCGAATTGGGTGAGCCCGCCGGCATCGCCCAGCTGCTGGCTGCTGCGACCGTCACCGTTGCGCGCCAGCTTGCCGGGATAGCCGGAACCAGTCACCCACTCGATCTGTTTGAGGTCCAGCTTGGGCATCAGACACGCTCGATGATCGTTGCCGCACCCATGCCCGACGCGATGCAAAGCGTGGCCAAACCGGTTTCCTTGTCCGAGCGTTCCATCTCGTCCAGAAGGGTGCCGATGATGATCGCACCGGTTGCACCCAGCGGGTGACCCATCGCGATCGAGCCGCCATTGACGTTGACCAGTTCGGGATCGACATCAAATGCCTGCTGGAAGCGCAGGACAACGCTGGCGAAGGCTTCGTTCACCTCGAACAGATCGATATCGCCGATCTCCATACCGTTATCGGCCAGGATTTTCTGGGTCACTGGAACCGGGCCGGTCAGCATCATCGTGGGTTCGGTGCCGATCTTGGCGGTGCCCTTGATCCGGGCGCGCGGCTTCAGGCCGTATTTCTCGCCAAATTCCTTGTTTCCGATCAGAACGGCCGCCGCCCCATCCACGATGCCAGAGCTGTTGCCCGCATGGTGGATGTGGTTGACGCGCTCAAGATGGGGGTATTTCATCAGCGCGACCTTGTCGAAGCCGGGCATCTGTTCACCCATCATCTGGAAGGCGGGGTTCAGGCCACCGAGCGACTGCATGTCGGTGCCGGGGCGCATGTATTCGTCGTGATCCAGAATAGGCAGGCCGTTCTGGTCTTTGACCGTGATCACCGATTTCGAGAAGCGTTTTTCTTCCCAGGCCTGTGCGGCGCGACGCTGGGATTCCATGGCCAGCGCATCGGCCTGATCACGGGTGAACCCATATTCGGTGGCAATCAGGTCCGCCGAAATGCCCTGCGGGACGAAATAGGTGTTCATGGCGATCGAGGGATCAACGGCGATGGCCGCGCCGTCGCTGCCCATGGCGACCCGGCCCATCATTTCGACACCACCAGCGATATAAGCATCGCCTGCACCACCCTTGACCTGGTTGGCGGCCAGATTGACCGCCTCCATGCCGCTGGCGCAGAAGCGGTTGATGGCAAGACCCGGGATCGACTCATCAAGATCAGAGGCCAGCACCGCAGTCCGTGCCAGGCAGCCGCCCTGCTCCATCACCTGAGTTACATTGCCCCAGATCACGTCCTCGACGGCGTGCCCCTCGAGGCCGTTGCGTTCTTTCACGGCATTCAGCGTCTCAGCGCTCAGGCGCACGGATGTCACCTCATGCAGGCTGCCATCCTTGCGTCCCTTCCCCCTGGGGGTCCGCTGCGCATCGTAGATGTATGCTTCGGTCATGTTGCTCTCCTCAAGCTCGGTCCGACGGATTGCCGGGCATAAGATCATAGGGGTGTTTCCAGCCCGGCGTCTCGCTGAGGCGCGTGAGCCAGGCGTCGATATGGGGCCAGTCAGCCCGATCAAACCCGAAAGGTTCCGGGTAATAGAGATAGCCGCAGCAGCTGATATCGGCATTGGTAAGCCCGTTGCCAACGATCCAGTCGCGATTTTCCAGATGGGCGTTCAGCGTCGCGTAAGCGGCCTTGAGCCGACCCTGGTTGAACGCGATCACCTCGGCGGGGCGGCTGTCTTCGGGCAGGAAGTTCATCAGGAACCGGGTCAGGCCCGCCATTGAGCTGAGCTTGTGATTGTCCCACAGCACCCAGCGCAGGATGTCATATGTCTCGGCTTCGGTCTTGCCGCCGAACTCGCCTGATTTCTCGCTGATATAGGCCTGTATGGCGCCGGACTGGCTGGTGCGGAAATCGCCATCGATCAGAACCGGGGCCTCGCCCATCTCGTTGACCTCGGCGCGGTATTCGCGGGTTCTGGTCTGGCCGTTGAAAAAGTCGACAAAAACCGGCTCCCAATCCAGCCCCGAAAGCTCCAGCGCCAGCGCCGCCTTGTATGAATTCCCGCTTTCTCCGAAGCAGTGCAGTTTGATGGTCATGTCCCCATCCCTCCCTTGGCGAATGTGGCTGATGTCGGAATTTCCGTATTTGAAACGAGAAGAAGATGCAGGGCGCGCTTTCTTTCGTAACCAGCCATTAACGTTAATCGGGGTTTACTTGGTTTGCGGTACAGGCTGCCGAGCCGATGACCGTACGAGGAGAAGCCCCGCCATCCGGGCTGAGTGCCGCCTAGCGAGATCAGTCCCCGGATGGCGGGGTAGACCTGCACCCGGTATTTCTTCTCGTTCCAAATACGGCCGCCGGAGGCGGAAGCAACGCCGACCAAATGTGCGTCATGGCTCATGTCGGTGCACCTTTCATCGTTTGCGGTCCTCCAGTTCCGCATTGAACAGACGCAGTCTATGGGTCAGGTTTTCGTCATTGATGACGCTGTTGAAATTCTCGAAGAGGAACGACAGTGCCTCGCCTTCATCCAGCCCGGCCTCGGCGGCAAATCTTTTCAATCTGCGATAGCCGTCCTCGGTCATGGCGACGGGGAAGCGGCGGGTCAGGCGGAAACGTTTCGGCATCTTGATCCTCTGGGTTGAAGAGCTCCGGGCCGGGTGGCCCGGAGCCAATCTGGGATCAGAATTGATCGGCGTCCAGTGTCATTACCGGCGCAGCGCCCGACTGGATGCGTGCCAGGTGCATACCCGTGGCAGGCAGGCGGCGCGCCATGTAGTAGCGGCCGGTGATCAGCTTGGCTTCGTAGAAGGCTTTGTCCGAGGCATCGCCGGCCAGTGCGTTGCGCGCGGCCAGCGCCATCTGCGCCCACATCAGACCCAGGCAGACATGACCAAACATATGCATGAAGTCGTTGCTGCCAGCCAACGCCTCGTTCGGATTCTTAACGGCATTCTGCATGAAGAACATGCCCGCCGCTTGCAGATCCTTCGAGGCCGCCTTGAGCGGTTCGATGAAGTCGCGGTCAAAGGCTTCGTCCTGACCACCGTTTTCCTTACAGAAGGATTTGACCATCTCAAAGAAGGCCATCACGTGCTTGCCGCCATCGGTGGCCAGTTTGCGGCCCACCAGATCCAGCGCCTGAACGCCGTTCGCGCCTTCGTAGATCATCGCGATTCGGGCGTCGCGTGTGTATTGCGACATGCCCCATTCCTCGATGTAGCCATGGCCGCCATAGACCTGCTGGGCCTTCACGGTCATGTCATAGCCTTCGTCGGTCAGGAAACCCTTGATGACCGGGGTCAGCAACGAGATCACGCCGTCGGCATCCTTGTCGCCTTCGCGGTGCGCCTTGTCGATCAGGGTCGCTCCCCACAGGATGAACGCGCGCCCGCCTTCGGCAAAGCTTTTCTGATCCAGCAGGCTGCGGCGGATATCGGGGTGCACGATCAGCGGATCGGCTGGACCGTCGGGGTTTTTCGCGCCGGTCACGTCGCGGCCCTGGAGGCGGTCCTTGGCGTATTCCACGGCGTTCTGATAGGCGGCGTCGGCCTGGGACAGACCCTGCATGCCCACGCCCAGACGGGCCTCGTTCATCATGGTGAACATGGCGCGCATGCCTTTGTGCTCTTCGCCCAGAAGGTAGCCGGTCGCCTCGTCATAGTTCATCACACATGTCGAGTTGCCGTGGATGCCCATCTTCTCTTCGATATTGCCGACAGCCGCACCATTGCGCTCGCCCAGGCTGCCATCCTCGTTCACCAGGTATTTGGGAACGATGAACAGCGATACGCCCTTGATCCCATCGGGGCCGCCCACGATCTTGGCCAGCACCAGATGGATGATGTTGTCGGCCATGTCATGTTCGCCGGCCGAGATGAAAATCTTCTGGCCCGAGATTTTGTAGCTGCCATCTGCCTGTGGATCCGCCTTGGTGCGCATCAGGCCCAGATCGGTGCCGCAATGCGGCTCGGTCAGGTTCATGGTGCCGGTCCATTCACAGCTTACCATATTGGGCAGATAGGTATTCTTCTGCTCTTCGCTGCCATGCGCTAGAATCGCCGAGGCCGCACCATGGGTCAGCCCCTGATACATGGTGAAGGCCTGGTTAGTGGCCGAGAACATCTCGCCCACGGCGGTGGCCAGCACATAGGGCATGTTCTGCCCGCCATATTCTTCGGGCATGTCCAAGCCGGTCCAGCCGCCCGCTTTCATCTGCTCGAACGCGTCCTTGAATCCGGTCGGAGTATAGACAATTCCGTTTTCCAGGCGACAGCCTTCCTTGTCGCCAACCACGTTCAGCGGATGCAGCACATTGCTGGCGATCTTGCCAGCCTCTTCCAGAACGGCGCCGGTGAAATCGGCCTCCAGCTCATTGTAACCCGGAATGTCCGAGGTCGAGACGTTCAGCACATCATGGAGCACGAATTGGGCGTCTTTGGTGGGCGCGTTGTAGATTGGCATGAGGGGCTTCCTTTTGGACTGGGCGACAATCTTCAGGGTGCTGAGATCATTCGGCGGCTTTTTTTGTTTCTTCCATAGAGGCGAGTATTTTTTCGCCCCATTTCAACTGGGCTTTCAGGTCGTCGATGGCCTGGGTCAACTCTTCGCGCTGCGCTTCCATGTCGGCTAGGCGATCTTGCGCGATTTCAAAGGTGCGTTTCATCTGCGTGTGTTGCTGGTCGCCAATGTGATAAAGGTCCAGCAACTGTCGGATTTCTTCGAGGCTGAAGCCGAACCGCTTGCCCCGCAGGATGAGTTTCAGCCGCGCGCGGTCGCGCTTGGTGAACAGGCGCTTCTGGCCGTCCCGGATCGGAAACAGCAACTCCTTGGCTTCGTAGAAACGCAAGGTACGAGGCGTGACCTGATAGGCGTCACACATCTCGCGAATTGTCATCGTGTCTTCTTGCATCTTCTCAGACTCTCAAACTAAACAAACTGTGCATCCCCGAGGTGCGCAGCCTGCGAGCGCAATACAACATCAGCTTTACGTTTACGTAAGCAAAACGCTACGTCACTTGAAACGCTGACGTCAGATCAAGTTGGCGATACGAGATGGAATACGCTCCACTCGCAAGAATTTCAAAATAAAATCAATGCCTAACCCCGAATCCCCTGTGATCCGGATCTGTTTCTCGCATTTTCTTCGCGGACGGGGCGGTATCAATCTGTGCAATTGACTCTGGCCCGGGCAGGCCGGTCGGAGCATTTACTCCAGCAGATTGGCCGTCTGATCCCGCAGGCGTATCAACTCTTCCATCGCGTCGTGCAGTTGCTGGCTCTGTTTGCGAAGTTCGCCCAGTTGTCGGTCGGCCATCTCGACAAAAGTTGCCATCTGCACCTGGTCGCCCTTGTCTTCGTAGATCAGCAGCCACTGACGAATGTCCTCCAAGGCAAATCCGCAACGCCGCCCCCGCATGATCAGTTCCATGCGTGCCACTTCGCGGGGTCTGTAGAATCTGGACCGCCCCTCGCGATCGGGCTGAAGAAGCTCAATATACTCGTAATATCGTAAAGTGCGTGGCGTCACATCGAACTTGGCACACATTTCCTTGAATGACAGACGCGTCTCGGTCATCGATATTCTCCCTGTATCGCAACCTATTGCGCCGCTTGTTTCTGCGCAACAGTTGGACTTGCTCTTTTGCGATGGGCCACATCATAAAGGGATGACAATCAGATTGGGGACACAATTGGTTCACAGCGCCAAACTCGCAAAACAGTTCATCGAGGCGATCCCGCATGCGCAGGCGCTGGGATTGGAACTGGTTCATATTGGCAAGGGGCAGGCGGAAATTGCGATGCCCTACAAGCCAGAGCTGGTGGGCGATCCGCGAAACGGTGTTGTCCATGGCGGCGCGGTTTCGGCACAGATGGACACCTGCTGCGGCGCCGCGGTCATGTGCCACGCTGCTGCTCCAACGGGGACGGCCACGATCGACCTGCGGATTGACTATATGCGCGGCGCAAATCCTGGCCAGACCATCACCGCCAAGGCGACCTGCTATCACATCACCCGCAATGTGGCCTTTGTCCGGGCCGTAGCGACCGATGAGGATGTGGACAATCCTGTCGCCACCGCGACCGGTGCCTTCACGGTCGAGGGGCTCTGATGGCCCGCGCGCGACCGGAACCGATGCATGTGGTGAAACAACGTCGCGATGCGGCGTTTATGGCGCTGGTCGATGGCATTCCCTATGCGCAATTCCTGGGTATTACGGCGGAACGTCGCGGGGATGAGCTGACCGGGGTGCTGAATTACGATGAAAAGCTCATCGGCAATCCGTTTCTGCCGGCTTTGCATGGCGGCGTGATCTCGGCCTTTCTGGAAAACACAGCGATCATGACCCTTGCGTGGCAGCATTTTCTGCCGCTGGTCGAGGACGGGCACATGAAAATCGAGGACCTGACGCTGGAAAACATTCCCGGCTTTCCCAAAACCATCGACTTCACCGTCGATTATCTGCGCACGGGGCTGCCGCGCGATGCCTATGCGCGGGCCTGGGTCGGGCGAGCTGGTCGCCGCTACGCCACGGTGCGGGTCGAGGCCTGGCAGGATGCGCGCGCCAAGCCTTTCGCGCAGGGATCCGGGCATTTCCTGATGCCCCAGCCCAAGAGGGAAAAGACCGCCTCGTGAGCGACCCGCGTGCGCCGATCACCCATCGCCGGGTGCTGTCCATTGCGGTGCCCATCGTTCTGTCCAATGCCACCGTTCCCATTCTGGGGGCGGTTGATACCGGCGTGGTCGGGCAGATGGGGCAGGCGGCCCCGATCGGCGCGGTTGGGATCGGCGCGGTGATCCTGTCGGCGATCTACTGGATATTCGGATTCCTGCGGATGGGCACGACCGGTCTTGCGGCGCAGGCGCGCGGGGCAGGGGACAGCGCTGAAACCGGCGCGCTGCTGATGCGCGGCGTGATGTTGGGCGGGGCAGCCGGGCTGATCTTCATTCTGGCGCAGGCGGCAATCTTCTGGGGCGCGTTTGGTCTGGCCCCGGCAAGCGCCGAGGTCGAATCGCTTGCCCGGCAGTATCTGTCGATTCGCATCTGGGGGGCGCCTGCGACCATTGCGCTTTATGCGGTGACCGGCTGGTTGATCGCCGTCGAGCGGACGCGCGGCGTATTTGTGCTGCAGCTCTGGATGAACGGGCTCAATATCGTACTGGATCTGTGGTTCGTGCTGGGCCTCGGCTGGGGGGTCGAAGGGGTCGCTATCGCCACGTTGATCGCGGAATGGACCGGCATCGCGCTAGGGCTGTGGCTCTGCCGCGAGGCATTTGCGGGCGATCAATGGCGGGACTGTGCGCGGGTTTTCGACCCGGCGCGGTTGCGGCGGATGATGCAGGTGAACGGGGATATCATGGTGCGTTCGGTGTTGCTGACCGGCTCGTTCACCACCTTCCTGTTTGTCGGGGCCGATCTGGGCGATGTGACGCTTGCGGCCAATCAGGTGCTGCTGCAATTCCTGGAAATCACCGCCTTTGCATTGGACGGGTTTGCCTTCTCAGCCGAAGCGCTTGTGGGCGGGGCGGTCGGTGCCAAGTCGCGGCGCGATCTGCACCGCTCGGTCATAATCGCCTCACAATGGGGCGTGGGCGGGTCTGTGTTGCTGGCGCTGTTCTTCTGGCTGGCCGGGCCGTCACTGATCGATCTCATGGCCACATCGCCCGAGGTGCGTGCGGCAGGGCGCGAGTATCTCTGGTGGGCGGCGCTTGCCCCGGTGATCGGTGTCGCAAGCTGGATGTTCGATGGCATCTACATTGGTGCCACGTGGACCCGCGAGATGCGTAACGCGATGCTGGTCTCGGTCGCGGTCTATGTGGCAGCGCTGTTGGTTCTGGTGCCGCTGATGGGCAATCATGGGCTTTGGGCGGCGCTGATGGTGCTCAACATCATGCGCGGCGTGACGTTGGGCCTGCGCTATCCGAGGCTGGAGGCGGGGGTCAGCGCCTAGAGCAGGTCCAGCAGCGCCTCGGTTGGACGACCGATGACCGCGCGTTTGCCGCACATGGCCAAGGGCCGTTCGATCAGGATCGGGTTCTCTGCCATGGCGGCCAGCAGCACCTCGTCGCTATCCTGTTTCGACAATCCCAACTCTTTGAAGCGCGTCTCGCCGGTTCGCATCATGGTGATGACGGGCGGGGTTCCCAGCGCGCGATGTGCCTGTCGCAACTCATCCAGACTGGGCGCGTCATCAAGGTATTTCCGAACCTTCAGCGCTGCGCCGTGGTCCTCCAGCAGGGCCAGCCCCGCGCGGGATTTCGAACATCTGGGATTGTGCCAGTATTCTATGTCAGCCATTCGTCCCTCCCGGTTCCGACCGCTTCGGATACATTCGCAAACCCATCGCGCTGCAGTTGCTGGTCCAGCCCCTGCGCGATCTCCTGCACCAGCGACAGCCCGTGATAGACCAGCGCGGTATACAGTTGCACGGCCGAGGCCCCGGCGCGGATTTTGGCATAGGCGTCGTCCGCGGAGGATATGCCGCCGACCCCGATCAGCGGCACGCGACCTTCTGTCGCCAGGCTGAGCCGCGCAAGCACACGGGTTGACCGATCAAAGAGCGGCTTGCCCGACAATCCGCCCGCGACATCCCGGTGCCGCTCATGCACATCATCGCGCGAGAGTGTGGTGTTGGTGGCGATGATCGCATCAATGCCGGTCTCAACCGCAACCTCGGCCACATCGCGAATCTCATCCTCGGTCAGGTCCGGCGCGATCTTGAGGAAGATCGGGATGTGTCGCGGCAGGTCATCCCGCGCCGCCAGCACACCGGTCAGCAGCGCCGACAAGGCGGCCTTGCCCTGCAGATCGCGCAGTTTCTCGGTGTTGGGCGAGGAGACATTGACCGTCGCGAAATCCAGATGCGGTCCGCAATGGGATAGCACGGTTGCGAAATCGGCGGGCCGGTCAGCGCTGTCCTTGTTGGCCCCCAGATTGAGGCCGATCACCGCGTCGCGCGGGCGCTGCGAAAGGCGGCGTTCGATAGGCTCCATACCCTCGTTGTTGAACCCGAACCGGTTGATCGCGGCGTGATGCTCGCTCAGTCGGAAGAGGCGCGGTTTGGGATTACCCTGCTGCGGGCGTGGCGTGGCGGCGCCCACCTCGATGAACCCGAAACCGGCGCGCGCGAGCGGGCCGAGCACCTCGGCATTCTTGTCATAACCTGCGGCTAGCCCCACCGGATTGGGCAGGTCGAGACCGGCAAGCTGCGTGCGCAGACGGGTGGTGCTCACTGGGCCGGGCGCAGCCCCAAGTCCCAGTTTCAGGGCCTGGATCGACAGCCCATGCGCGGTTTCCGGATCGAAACGGTGCAGGGCGGCCAGCCCCAGTTTCTCGATCAGGCTCATGCGACTGCGCCTAGCCACTGCCGGGCTTGCTCTGTGTCACAGAAACGGCTCATATCATGCGCTCGGGAAAGCTGTGGCCCGCTTCGGTCAGCGGCAGCGGCTCGCACCAGATCACATCAGACAATCTGAGCACGCGATAGAGATGCGGAAAGAGCGCGTTCCCTCGCGACACCTCCCATTTCAGGTCATCGCCCATGGCATCGCCATCGCAGGCCAGCAGGGCGAGGCCCGTTTCGCCCGCAAAGTGCTTTGCCGCCGTTTCGCGCGCCTGCGCGGCGGTCGAGAAATGCACATAGCCATCGGCCAGATCGATGGGCGCACCGGCGGTTTCACCGGCGTCTTGCAAGGCGGACCATTCATCTGCGCGGAAAATCTTGTAGATCAGCATGGCTGCGGTGATGCCGTGCGGGTGACGGGGAATCAAGCGGCATTTTCCCGCTATCTCCCCTTTGACTCCGGTCGCGGTCCGGCGCACCATCCATGTCAATCAACAACTGGGAGTATAACGATGCTGACGCGCTTTCTGACATCGGTTGCCGTGTTCGGCCTGACAGCGGGGATTGCCTCTGCCGACTACAAGCTGACCATCCTGCACACCAACGACATTCACAGCCGCATTGAGTCCATCAACAAATACGATTCCACCTGCGATGCCGAAGATGAGGGCGCGGGCGAGTGCTTTGGCGGCGTGGCCCGGATCAAATCCATGGTGGATGCGCGCCGCGATGCGCTTGCCGGCGAGAACGTGTTGCTGTTGGATGCCGGCGACCCGTTTCAGGGCTCGCTTTTCTACACCACTTACAAGGGTGCCGCCGAGGCCGAGTTCATGGAGGCGATTGGCTATGACGTGATGGCGGTGGGCAACCATGAATTTGACGACGGTCCCGAGGGGCTCGCCACCTTCATCGATGCGGTGAGCTTTCCGGTGATTTCCGGCAACCTTGACCTGTCATCATCTGCGGAGCTGAAAGATAAGGTTGGAAACCACGTCGTGCTGGATATCGGGGGTCAGAAAATCGGTATCGTATCCGCGCTTGCAACCGATACGGTGGATACCTCCAGCCCCGGCAAGGATGTCATTTTTCAGGATGAGATCGACAGTCTGTCGGCTGATGTGGCGGCATTGAATGACGAGGGGGTCAATATCGTAATTGCGCTGACCCATGTCGGGTTGCCCAAGGATCTGGAGATCGCGGAAAAGGTTCCGGGGCTTGATCTGGTCGTGGGTGGCCATTCGCACACGCTCTTGTCCAATCAGGACGAAGATGCCGCAGGTGCCTATCCGATGATGGTGGGCGATGTGCCGGTGGTGCAGGCCTATGCCTATTCGAAATACCTGGGCGAGATCACCCTGACCTTCGATGACGATGGCAATCTGATTTCTGCTGAAGGCGAACCGATCCTTCTGGATGCCTCGGTGGAGCCGGATGCCGACATCGCGGCACGCGTTGCCGAGATGGGTGCACCGATTGAAGAGATGAAGCAACGCGTTGTGGCCAGCACCGCCGATTCGGTTGAAGGCAATCGCGACGTTTGCCGAGTGCAGGAATGTGCCATGGGCAATCTGGTGGCTGATGCGATGCTGGATCGGGTCGCCGATCAGGGCGTAACCATTGCCATCGCCAATGCCGGCGGGCTACGCGCCTCAATCGATCCCGGCGAGGTGACGATGGGCGAAGTGCTGACCGTGCTGCCGTTCCAGAACACGCTTTCGACCTTCGAGATCAGCGGTCAGGGTGTCATCGATGCGCTGGAAAACGGCGTCAGTCAGGTGGAAGAGGTAAAGGGCCGGTTCCCGCAAGTGGCGGGCCTGAGTTTCACCTGGGATCCCTCGGCGGCTCCGAATGAGGGGCGGATCACCGAAGTCATGGTGGCTGGCGCCGACGGGTTCACGCCGATCGATCCGGCGCAGACCTATCTTGTGGTGACCAACAACTATGTCCGCAATGGTGGCGACGGCTATAGGGTCTTCTCGGGCGACGACAAGAATGCCTATGATTTCGGCCCTGATCTGGCGGATGTGACGGCAGAATATCTGGCGGCGAACTCGCCCTACCAGCCCTACACGGACGGTCGGATCAAACAAAAGTAAACACCCGCCGCGCCGCGCAATTCGCGCGGCGCGGCCAGCCGCCAAGGTTCCAACCCTGATTCCTCCTCAAGAGACCAGATAGGCCGCGGCGCATTTCGTCCTCCCAGATGGGGTGCGCCAGCGGATTCCATAGACGCACTTTTCTTTATTTAACATTTGTGTAAAATATAAGGATCGCCAGCCATGGAGGCCTCCTGATGAAACTGCACGTATTCTCGCCCTCACCCAACAGCCGGAAGGCGTTGTTTGTGGACGCCTATCTTGATCTTGGAAGTGATATTGAACAGGTCGATCTGCCCCCGGGCGCTCAGAAAAGCGCGGAATTTCTTGCGCTTAACCCCAATGGCCGGGTGCCGGTTCTGGAACTGGACGATGGCAGCACGCTTTGGGAATCGAATGCGATCGTGAATCGGCTCTGCGCCGAGGTAGACACGTCGCTCTGGCCGAAATCGAACCAACGCTATGATATCATGCGGTGGCAATTCTGGGAATCCTGCCACTGGACCCCGGCCTGCAGCCCCTTCATCTCGCACCATCTCTTCGGCAACTCCGATGTGGATCTGGACGCGGCCGCCACCAACTTGGAGCCCTTCGCCCAGGTGTTGGATGGCCATCTTTCGAAAGAGGACTGGCTGTCAGGGTCTGAGATGACCGCTGCCGATATCTCGGTCTCGGCGATCTTGTGCTATCGCGAGGCCTGCCAATACCCGTTGCAGTCCTATGACAACATCGCCCGCTGGATGAGCAGGATTGAGGCGCTCGACATCTGGCAGAGGATCAACCCGGTGCCGGAAGCGGCCTGACCCGCAGACCCCCGGAACAACACGTCGCGATTTCGGCGCAGGCGAATCGCGCCGGGTTTGTTATGTCTCACCCGCAACAGGGATGGAGGCAGGCACGATGTGCGGGCGGTTTGTGGTGAACGCGCAGATTGACGAGATGGCGCGGCTTTTTACGGCGCTGACGTCAAACACAGTGCCGCCCGTCCCGAATTTCAACGTCTGCCCCACCAATCAGGTGCATGTCGTGCGCTCCGGCGACACCCGTCGGCAGCTTTTGCCGATGCGCTGGGGGTTTCTGCCCAGTTGGTACAAGACTGAAAACGCCGTGCCGCTGCTGACAAACGCGCGCGCTGAGACGATCGCCGAAAAGCCCGCCTTTCGCGAGGCCTGCCGGGCACGGCGCTGCATCCTGATCGCAACCGGCTTCTATGAATGGACCAAAACGCCAGAGGCCGCGCGCCTGCCTTGGTTTATCCGACGCACCGACGAGGCCATGGTCGCTTTCGCCGGTATCTGGCAGGATTGGGGGCCAGAGACGGACCGGCAAAGCACCTGCGCCATTGTGACGACGCCCGCCAATCAACACATGGCGCAGATACATCACCGAATGCCGCTGATCCTTGAACCGGATGACTGGCCGCTTTGGCTGGGCGAGGCGGGCCATGGCGCGGCGCGGCTGATGCGGCCGGGCGGTGAAGAGATATTGACCTATCACCGGGTCGCCCCGGCAGTGAATTCAAACCGGGCCAGCGGGGCAGAGCTCGACAGGCCCGTGGCCTAGCCTCGGTGAAGCGCCGCTGGTCTTTTCTTGTATCTAACACATGTGAACCCACCTCTTGGGCCTTCTTAAACAGGCTTAATCCCGACTACAGGCAACCCTTGCGCGCGCGAACCATCTTTGTCTTGCGGATGCATGGTGGCCGATGACGCTCGAAACCTTCGAACATAATTGCTGCGCGCCGACGCCGGTGAGCGTTCATGGCTTGCCGGAAGCACCGCGATCGACACGCCAATCTGGCGAACAGCAAGGGGAGTTATCATGGCCAAAGAACAAGAGCTGAATCAAAACACGAACACCAGTCTCTACGAACGCGCGTGGCGGGATGAGGTATTCATGGCGCTGCTGGAGAGTGATCCCAAAGCCGCTCTGGTGGATTATGTCGGGGCGATTCCCGAGGCTGTCGAGATCAAGGTGGTGCGTGATACTGATCGCGTCAAATACCTGCACATTCCCGAAGCCCCGGTTCAGGACGAGATTACGGATCTGGAACTGCTGGAGGCCCAGGGCGGCACGACGCCGGTCTGCATCTCCATGGTGTCGCCGGTCATCAGTGTGACCGGGACCATAACCGTCGGGGTGTCGGTTGCCATTTCGATCGCCACAGAGGGCTAGATCACGCAGAGACGCTTTGCGCCCGTCTGGGAAACAATGCCAGAGCGCGGCCTGTTGGACCGCCTGGACTTTCTATCCGATGGCGGGCGCGCTAAAGCCTTTGCATGGCAATCGAATTTTCAAAGCTCGCCGATGTTCATGCGCATGTTTTCGATACCGTGATCGATGTGCGCAGCCCGGCTGAATTTGCCGAAGACCATTTGCCGGGTGCCATCAGCCTGCCGGTGCTCGACAATGAGGAACGCGCAAGGGTCGGCACGATCTATGTGCAGGAAAGCCCGTTTTTGGCGCGCAAACTCGGCGCGGCGCTGGTGTTCCGAAATGCGGCCAATCATATCGAGCACCATCTCAGCCATCACGAGGGCGGCTGGCGGCCTCTGGTCTATTGCTGGCGCGGCGGGCAGCGGTCGGGCTCGTTTTCCTGGATGCTGCAGCAGATCGGCTGGCGGGCGCAGACGGTTTCAGGTGGCTATCGCAGCTATCGACGGCTGGTGAAACGGTATCTCTATGACGATCCCCTGCTACATCGGCTGATCGCGCTGGACGGCTACACCGGCACCGCCAAGACGGAGCTTCTGGCGCATCTGCACGCACGCGGTGTGCAGTTGCTGGACCTTGAGGGGCTGGCAAATCATCGCGGCTCGCTTCTGGGGGCGCAGCCCGGCGGGCAGCCAAGCCAAAAGGGATTCGAGTCCGCTCTGGCCGGTGCGCTAAGCCAGTTGGACCCGGCCCGCCCGGTGGTGGTCGAGGCAGAATCAAGCAAGGTGGGCGAGCGCATTTTGCCACCCAGCCTGTGGTCGGCGCTCTGCTCTGCCCCTCGGATCGTCCTGCAGGCCAGCATCGAAGCACGCACGGACTATCTTGTCCGGGCCTATAACGACATTCTTTCGGATACCGAGCCGCTGCGAGCGCGCCTTGAGCCGCTGCGGTTCTTTCGCGGTCATGCGGTGGTTGATGGCTGGAATGCGTTGATCGATGCTCAGGACAAATCCGGGCTGACCCGTGCGTTGATGCAGCAGCATTATGACCCGGCTTATGACAAATCGCGCAAAGGGCGGGGGGCGACGGTGCTGTCGCATCTCTCCCTTGCGTCGCTGTCACCCGCCGATCTGGATCAGGCGGCTGCCCGGATCGAGGCGCTGCTGGATCAGCTCTGAAGCCGTAACCCGGCCTCCTCTGTCAGAAACCCGATCTGCGCCGCGTCATAGCCCGCGTTTTGAAGGCAGGTCAGAACCTCCGCCGCCGTGTCGGGCGCAATCGCGGCGACCAAGCCGCCAGCGGTTTGCGGATCATAGAGCAGGTCGACCTGGCCGCCCTCTGGCAGTTCGCGTGTCAGCGCCCGGTTGTCGTTGAACAGGGTCGAGCGGATGCTCGCAACCGCCAGGTCTTCGGCCCCGGGCAGGACCGGCACCGCTGGCAGGTCAAGCACGGCACCGGTGCCTGACATCTCGCAAATGCCACTCAGATGCCCGGCCAGACCAAAACCCGTCACATCGGTCATGGCGTGCGCATCGCGCAGGATCTCGGCCGCCAGTTTCTGCGATTGCTGCATCAGGCGATAGGTCTCGGCCACGTGTTCGCCCCGAGCCTCTCCGGCCATCTCAGCAGCGAGGATCACGCCGCTGCCGATGGGCTTGGTCAGGATCAGGGCATCGCCGGGTTTACCCCCGGCCAATGTGATCGGGTCGCGTTCGCACAGGCCGGTCAGGGTGAAGCCGATGGTCATCTCATCCCCCATCGAAGTGTGCCCGCCGACGATCTCGGCCCCAGCGTTACGTAGTTCCCGCTGTGCCGCCTGCATGATCTCGGCCACGGTGCGGCGCTGCAATTCGCTCGACAATCGGGGCAGGATCAGGGTTGCGGTTGCGGCCTGTGGCGTGGCACCCATCGCCCAGATATCCCCCAGCGCATGATGGGCCGCAATGCGCGCCATCAGAACCGGGTCCAGCGTAATGCCCCGCAGGTGGTCGGTGGTCATGACCTGCCGGGTATTCCCGGTCTGGATCACGGCAGCATCATCGCCGGGCAGGGGCGTGATATCGGCGCGCTCCTGCTGCGTGGGCAGGCTGTCGCGCAGGGCCAGCCGCCCGACCTTCGCGCCGCAGCCACCGCAAAGCGGTTTGCCGCCGAGCGCCTCACCCATGCCGTCGGCATGATCACGGGGCAAGGCGGGCGTGCTTATCTTTGGAAGATTGCGGAACCGGTTCATGAATGTCTGGTCGATATGATCCTTCCAGCGCCACATGAGAGACCCGCTCAGAGCCTTGCCGAACCGCTCTCCCAATGCGGAGCGCGCGCCCAGAGACATCAGTTTCAGATAGTCGTGCTGCGGCTGATACCGACGCATCTGCCCGGCCCCAAGTGCTGCGCGCAGGTTCTGGTAGAGCACCGGCGCCTCGCGCACCGCATAGACGCCCGCCTTGGGGCGCGGATCGTGGCTGAGATGGGCGCAATCGCCTGCGGCAAACGCATTCGGGTCGCTGCTTTGCAGATAGTCGTTCACCTTGACAAAGCCATCGTCCAGATCCAGCCCGGTCTGCGCCATCCAGCCATAGGCCCGCGCGCCGGCGGCCCCGGTGATGAAATCCGCCTCAAGCTTTGTGCCATCGGAGAAGAGCAGGTGGTCGGCATGCAGCGAGGCGATCTCGGCCTGTTCGATCAGTTGCACATCAAGACCCGCCAAAGCCTGCCGCAGCCGCTGTGCGGCACGGTCGCCAAGCGCGGAAAGTGCGGTGGCGCTGTCGACGATGCTGACCGTGGCATCGCGCCCGCGATGGCGCAGCGCATGCGCCATCGCCATGGCCAGTTCAGCACCGGCAACGCCACCGCCGATTACCGCCACGCGCGCTGATCCCGTTCGGGCCAGATAGTCGGACCAGCTCTGCGCGAACGGGCCAAGCGGTTTGGCGGGGATTGCGTGATCAGCAAAACCCGGCAGCGCGGGCATGTCCGAAGTGATGCCCACATTGATCGAGGTCACGTCATAAGCAACGGGCGGCCGCCCCGGCACATGGATTTCGCGGCGCACCGGGTCGAGACCCTCGACCTTGCCGATGATCACGCGCGCACCTGCAAATCGGGCCAGACGGACAAGATCGATATCCAGATCGTCCCGATGGTAATGCCCGGCGACAAAGCCGGGCAGCATGCCGGAATAGGGCGCGGTCGGTCCGGGATTGATGACGGTGACCCGCGCACCGGCCAGCGGGTTCATCCCCCATTTGCGCAGGACCAGCGCGTGCGTGTGCCCTCCCCCGATCAGAACCAGATCGCGGGTCAGCGGCAGGAGAGGTGCGTGCATCTTGTCAGATCATCGCGGCATATCCGCCGCGTCCTCATCTTCTTCGATATCGTGGGTCGCCCAGACACCGTCATCGCCAGCATCTGGCAGCGACTCGGGCGTCTCATGGCGATGGATATGCCATTTCGCAATGAAATGCGCGCTGACCGGGGCCGTGATGAATAAAAACAGCGTGATCAGCAATTCATGCAACGAAAGATGCTGCTCGATGAAGATTGAGTGCAGGATAGACGCGATCAGCACGCCCCCCACGCCCAGCGTGGTGGCCTTGGTGGGCGCGTGCATGCGCGACATCGGATCACTGAGTTTCAGTAAGCCGAACGAGCCGACAAAACCGAAAATACCCGACACGATCAGGAAGAAGGAAATCAGGAGTTCGCCTGCAAATGCCATGCCAGCCTCACTCGATGATATTGCCGCGCAGCATGAAGCGCGCATAGGCAACGGTTGAAACGAACCCGAGCATGGCGATGATCATCGCCGCTTCGAAAAAGATCTCGGACGAGATGCTGATGCCATAGAGGATCAGCAGGGCGATGGTGTTGATCACCATCGTATCCAGCGCCAGAACCCGCACGCCGACCCCGTCCGAGGTCAGGATACGCCAGAGATTCATCATCAGCGCGACACCGAAACAGGCGAAGGCGAAGTAGATGGCATATGTGATCATTCGAAAATCTCCTTCAGGCGCCGTTCATAGCGTTGCTTGATCTCGTCGCGCACCGCTTCGGGGTCATCGGTATCCAGACAATGCACTAGCAGGCTATGCCCCTTGGCTGAGAGGTCCGCGCTGAGCGTGCCGGGGGTCATGGTGATGGTGCCCGCCAGCACGGCGATGGCCTCGGGCGAGCGCAGTTCCAGCGGGATGCGGACCCAGGCAGGGGTGCGCGCGGCGTCAGGTTTGAACAGCACGATCCGCGCCACGGCGATATTGGCGACCACAATGTCGTAGAGCACGACGAGAATGTACTCGATCACCATCGGGATATTCTGCAGCTTGGGCCGGTTGGGCCAATAGGGCATGGTCACCACCGGGATCACGATGCCCAGAAAGAACCCAAACAGCAGCGAATTGAGCGAGAGGTCATTGACCAGAAGCTGCCAGACCAGCGTCAGCAGCAGGGTCAGGAACGGGTGCGGGAAAATGCGACGGAGCAGTCTCATTTCTCCCCTCCTTTCAGAACCGCGTTGATATAGTGGTCCGGGTTGAACAACTGTTCCGCCGTCGCGCTTGCGAACTCGGTGGCGGGACCGGCAAAGATCGTCAGCGCGATCAACCCGGCAAGCAGGGCGAAAGCGGCGCTGAAGGTGAGGCCCGGAGAAGGTTCGGGGGCCGTGTCGATCTCGGGCGGGTCTTGGGGGCTAGGGTCGGGCTCAGCTGCGATAGCGTGGCTTTTCCAGAAGATCAGCGACCCCGCGCGCGCCAGCCCCACAATCGTGACGAAGGATCCGATCAGGACGACCGCCCAGATCGCCGCACGTTCAGGTGCGGGCCAGGAGGCCTGAAGGACCAGCAGTTTGCCCATGAACCCCGACAGTGGCGGCATCCCCGCCAATGCGATGGCACCCACAAAGAACAGGCTGGCGATCAGCCCGGATTGGGGCATGGGGGTTCTGGGCTTAATCTCGGGACCCCGTCGTTCCATCACCATATCGGCCACCAGGAACATCAGCGCGGTCGCAAAAGTCGAATGCACCATGTAGTAGAGGGCGGCTGTGGTTGATGCAGGGGTGAACAGCCCCACTGCAATCAGCAAGGTTCCCATGGAACTGACCGCGGCAAAGGCCACGAGGCGTCCGATATCGCGTGATCCCAGAATACCGATAGCGCCAGCGGCGAGCGTCAGCATGGCAGCGGGCAGCAGCCACTCTCCAACAAGCCCCTGGGTTACCGCGACCTCTGGCCCAAACACCAGCGTGTACATGCGCAGGATCGAATAAGCGCCGACCTTGGTCATGATCGCAAAGAGGGCGGCAATCGGCAGTGGCGCGTTGGCATAGCTGAGCGGTAGCCAGAAATGCAGCGGCAGAAGCGCGGCCTTGACCGCAAAGACCAGCAGCAGCAGCACCGCACCCACGCGCAGCAGGGCGGTATCCTCGGGCGGCATTTCGGCCACGCGCGCAGCCAGGTCGGCCATGTTGAGCGTGCCGGTCACCGCATAAAGCGTGCCGAGCGCAAACAGGAACAAGGTCGATCCGAGCAGGTTATAGACCACATATTGCACGCCTGCGCGCAGCCGCCGGGTGCCGCCCGCATGGGTCATCAACCCATAAGAGGCGATCAGCAGAACTTCGAAGAACACAAACAGGTTAAAGGCATCGCCGGTCAGAAACGCGCCGATTACCCCCATGAGCTGGAAATGAAACAGCGCATGGAAATGCCGCCCGCGCTTGTCCCAACCGGACCCGATCGCGTACAGAACGATGGGCAGCGCCAGCACCGAGGTCAGCAGCACCATCAGCGCTGAAAGCCTGTCCAGCACCAGCACGATACCAAAGGGCGCGGGCCAGTCGCCCAACTCATAGGTCTGGATCTCGCCGCCCAGCGATTGCCCCATCAGCGCAAAAGAGATGCCCAGAAGCAGTACGCTGGCGGCCACGGAAAACACCCGCTGCAGGTCCAGATGGTGGCGAATGACCATGATGATGAACGGGGCCAGCATCGCCGGCAGGACGACGGGCGCAATGATCAGATGGTTCATGCGTCGTCTCCCGGCTCTTCGGTCAGGTCGATCCGGTCATTCCGGGAGGACAGGTAGGCGCTGAGCGCCAGCATCACGATCACCGCCGTCATCCCGAACGAGATCACGATGGCCGTCAGCACCAGCGCTTGCGGCAGAGGATCGGTATAGGGCACTTCGGCATATTTGTTCAGGATCGGCGGCTGGTTTATTGCCAGCCGCCCGGTGGCGAAGAGAAACACATTCACCGCATAGGTCAGCTGGGACAGGCCCAGGATCACCGGGAAGGTGCGCTTGCGCATGATCAGGTAGATGCCCGAGGCGGTCAGAACGCCGACGGCGGTGGCAAGAAGGAGTTCCATGTTATTTCCCTTCTTCCGTGGCAGGTTCATCGGGGTCTGGCTCGGGTGGCGGATCATCGCGTTTGGGATTGATGTCCATCGCATGTTCGGTCACCATTCCGGGTTGCCAGGCAAAACGCGACAGGCTTTCCAGCGCCAGCATCACCGCGCCCAGCACCGCCAGGAACACGCCCAGATCAAAGAGCGCGGCAGTGGCCAGTTCGAACTCCTCCAGCGGTTCCAGATGTACATAACCAAAGGCGCTGGTCAGGAAGGGCAGCCCGTTGAACCACGCCCCCATGCCGGTCGCCGCCGCGATCAGCACGCCGCTGCCGATGATGCCGTGATAGAAGATGCGCTGGCGCTCGGCGGCCCAGGTGAAACCGCTGGCCATATATTGCATCACAAAGGCAATCGCCGCGACCAGCCCGGCGATAAAGCCGCCTCCCGGCAGGTTGTGCCCGCGGAAGAAGATATAGGTCGCGACCATCAATGCGATTGGCATCAGGACCCGTGTTGCAACCACCATCATCAGCGGATGCGTATCCCCCGATTGCGGCCATTCAGGTTTGCGGTTCAGCAGATAGGCGCGCACATTCGAGGCCAGCACCGCCTCGGTCAGGGCAAAGATCACCAATGCGGCAATGCCGAGAACGATGATCTCGCCAAAGGTATCAAAGCCCCGGAAATCCACCAGGATCACGTTGACCACATTGGTGCCGCCGCCACCTTTGTAGGAATTGGCCAGATGGAATTCCGAGATCGTCGGGAACGAGAAATCGCGGATCATCACCGCATAGATCAGCGCGGCTGAGCCCACACCAGCCACGCCTGCGATCACCGCGTCGCGCACACGGATCGTCAGGCTGCTGTCCACCGGCGTGGTCTTGGGCAGGAAGTTCAGACACAGCAGCAGCAGGATGATTGTCACCACCTCGACCGAGATCTGGGTCATCGCCAGATCCGGCGCCGAGAGGAAGTTGAAGGACAGCGACACGATCAGCCCGACCACCCCGATCAGCACCAGCGCAAGCTGCCGGTTGCGGTGCAAGAAGGTCAGCATCGCCGTGGCTGCAATCAGGCAGAACCAGGCCACGATCGGCAGCAGCGGCGCGTCCTGCACGTCACGGGTCGGCATCTCCATCGTGCCGGTGAAATAGGCATAGACCGCGATTGCTAGCGTGAAGACCACAAAGATCATCGCATAGCGCGAGATCGCCCCGTTGTGCAGCGTGTCGGTCACGGCGCGGCTCAGCCTGGTCAGCGCGCCGATCACTGCGTCGAAAATGGTCTTGGCCTCGGGGCGCGGCATGGCGTTCCAGGCCCGCTCCAGCCCTCCATGCATGACAAGCAGTATCAGGCCGCCAATGGTGGCAATGGTCGACATCAGAAGCGCGGTGTTGAACCCGTGCCAGAGCTTCAGCTTGACATAGGGCAGCTCTCCGCCGGTGACCGCCGAGGCGGCGACCTTGACCAGCGGGCCAACCATTGCTTGCGCGTTCAGCCCGATCGTAACCACCAGAACGACCAGAAAGGCCGGGGCCAACCACAGGCCAACCGGCGGGTCGTGGGGATGGGCGGGATAGTCGCTCCGCTTGGGCCCCAGGAAGACATGCGCGATGAAGCGGAAGGAATAGGCCGCCGAGAACAGCGCCGCCAGCAGCGCCAGGCCTGGTACCAGCAGATGCGAATGACCCCAGACGGTATGCAAGGTCTCTTCCAGCATCATCTCTTTCGACAGGAAGCCGTTGAGCGGCGGCAGGCCTGCCATCGATAGGCTGGCGATCAGCGCGATGGTGAACGTCACCGGCATCAGGTGGCGCAACCCGCCCAGCCGCTTGATGTCCCGTGTGCCGGTCTCGTGATCGACGATGCCTGCGCTCATGAAGAGCGCGGCCTTGAAGGTCGCGTGGTTGATGATGTGGAAGATTGCAGCAATGGCCGCGATCTCGGTGCCAAAGCCCAACAGCATGGTCACGAGACCCAGATGGCTGACCGTCGAAAAGGCCAGAAGCGCTTTCAGATCGTCCTTGAAGAGCGCGATGATCGCGCCCAGCACCATGGTGATCAGCCCGGTCGTGGCCACGATATAGAACCATTCCGGCGTGCCCGCCAGCACCGGCCACATCCGCGCCATCAGGAAAATACCCGCTTTCACCATCGTGGCCGAGTGCAGATAGGCCGAGACCGGGGTCGGCGCGGCCATGGCATGTGGCAACCAGAAATGGAACGGAAACTGCGCCGACTTGGTGAAACAGCCCAGCAGGATCAGGATCAGCGCGGGCAGGTAGAGCTGCGAAGACTGGATCATCTCCTTGTTCTGTAGAATGACGCTCAGGTCATAGCTGCCCACGATATGGCCCAGGATCAGCATGCCCGCGATCATCGCCAGCCCACCAGAGCCGGTGACCGCCAGCGCCATCCGCGCGCCCTGCCGCCCTTCGGGCAGATGTTTCCAATAGCCGATCAGCAGGAAGGAGCTGAGCGAGGTCAGTTCCCAGAACACAAGCAAAAGCAGGATGTTGTCAGACAGAACGATCCCAACCATCGCGCCCTGAAAGAGCAGCAGATAGGTATAGAACTGCCCCATCGGATCCTCACGCGACAGGTAGAAGCGCGCATAAAGGATGATCAGCAACCCGATCCCGAGGATCAGCGCGGCAAAGAGAAAGCCCAATCCATCCAGAAAGAAATTTGCGTTCAACCCAAGCCAGGGCAACCACTCCAACCGCGCTGTCACCGCTTCGCCGCGCATCACGGCGGGCAGGTTGATCATCAGCCCTATGAAGGCCAGCAGCGTTGTAACCCCGGCGGACCAGGCACAGGCATTTCTGCCTGCGCGGATCAGCAGGGCCGGAAACACGGCTCCTAGAAAGGGAAGGGCCACGATCAGAAATAGGGACACCAGCTGCTCTCCGGTCTTGGGATGAAAATCAATCAACGCGCTGATTACGGATAATTTCCAACCTGTCGAGTTATTGCAAGTTTTCAAATGTGTCCTAAGGGCAATCAGTTGCGGCGAAACCTGCGACGATTTGGCCCGAGTGCGGCGCCGTTGACGCGATCTTGATGGGGTTGGGGGTGTCAAAGCGCGGGCATTTTGCAACGAATATGTTAGGTAGCGGCAAGCAATAGGACTGAGATCGGTGCCATGACGGAACCTCGAAAAACCGGGATTTTGACGCGCAGGCGGATTCTTGTTGGCGGGGCGTTGGCCGTGGCCGCCGGGTTTGCCGTTCGGGAATACCGTTTGATCCCGCCCGCCTATGCAGGCGGCAAGCTGACGGTCGGCGAGGCGCGCGACAAGGCGGCGGCTGGTGAGATCGTGCTGATCGATATCCGCCGCCCGGATGAATGGGCGCGCACCGGGGTTGGTGCAGACGCGCATCCCATCGACATGCGGCGCAAGGATTTCATCGCAGCCCTCCAGGAGGTTGCCGGGTCCGATACCAACCAGCCCATTGCGCTGATCTGCGCCCGCGGCGTACGCTCGGCGAACATGAGCCTGCGCCTGACCGAAGCGGGCTATACCAACATCATAGACGTGCCTGGCGGCATGCTGGGATCACGCTCTGCGACCGGCTGGCTCGATGCCGGTCTGCCTGTTGTGACGTTTGAGGAGAATGGTGGATGATCCGTGCAATAGGACTGTGCCTGGCCCTATCCTGGCTGGGGCAGGGCGCTCTGGCGGGGTGTGGTGATCTTGAGGGTGCCTGTGAAATCGACACCGGCATCTATCATATCGAACTGCCCGACACGCCGAAAGAAAGCATGCCTGCGGTGATCTTCCTGCATGGCTATGGCGGGTCCGGTCAGGGCGTGCTGAAAATGCGCGGCATGGTCGAGGGCTTCAAGGCGCGCGGCTATGCGGTGATCGCGCCCAGCGGCGAGCCACGTAACGGCGATGGCCCCCGATCCTGGGTTTTTTATCCCGGCTGGGAGGGGCGCGACGAGTTGGGATTCCTGCAGGATGTGCGCGCTGACGCAAGCGCGCGGTTCGGTATTGATCCTGACCGGACCATCCTATCCGGGTTCTCGGGCGGCGGTTTCATGGTCTATTACCTGGCCTGTGACACGCCGGATGCGTTTGCGGCCTATGCGTCGGTTGCAGGCGGGTTTTGGCGACCGCATCCCGAGGCGTGCGCGGGACCGATTCGCCTGTTTCACACCCATGGCTGGACCGACAATGTGGTCCCACTTGAGGGCCGAGAGCTGGGCGGTGGTCGCTTCCGGCAGGGTGATATCTTTGCCGGGCTGGAAATCTGGCGTGCGGCAAATGAGTGCGTCGATAACCGGCCTGACGGGTTTTCCGAAACCGGACAGTTCATGCGGCGCAAGTGGACCCGCTGTGTTGAGGGCAGCGCGCTGGAATTTGCGCTGTTTCCGGGCGGGCACCAGATACCGCAGGGCTGGGCCGACATGATCGTCGATTGGGCCGAGGGGCTGCCCGGAAGCTGAGAGGTTCCGGGCGCGCGCATAGCACGCTGAACCATGAGCGCGCATGGCTCGTTCCGGACTCTGCGCCCTGAATTCTTTGCCAAAAGCCCGAAATTCCAAGCAGATGCGAAGGAGCCGTGACGGGCTCCCACGCGGGAGCGCACGATTTCATTCAATGAAATCGGACCGGAAACTTTGAAAGTTTCCGTCACCCGGATGCCTCGTTATCCCGACAGCCACCCAACGTGGCGGATCATTCCGCAGGGGTCACCGCGCCCTGACCGTCCAGCAGCGATTTCAATTCGCTGCGATAGGTGCGTGCGGTGCGGGTGATCGCCGGTTCGCGGAAATCCTCGCGCATGCCCAGCAGACGTCGCGCCGCGCCGGCGCTGACGCCGCTGAGCGCGGATAGTGGCACCGCCAACGTCAGGCTCAGTGCAATCGGGATCAGCCAGGCCGAGACCACGCCTGCCAGGATGCCCGCCGTCAGCATCAGCCCGCTCGCTGTTTCCAGCGCGTGGCAGATCAGCAGCGTGCGCAAGCCATAGCTGCCGCCATCGCGGGCCTGCGGCGACCAGCCTCTTTGCACTCCCAGCAGGCTGCGGAAAACTGCGATCATCTGTTGCACCATCAGGATCGGGGCGTAGAGGATCGACAGGCAAATCTCGGACAGAAAGGACAGGCTGAACCGCCCGCCGCCGCCAAACTCGCGATAGCGCGCGCCGGTCAGCGGCAGCGCCGCCGCGCCCAGCAGTTTCGGGGCCAGCAGCATCGCATACATCAGCACAATGATCAGCGCGTGGCGCGCTTCGGTCATCTCGGGCCATTGCGGGAACATCGGGTTGTCTGGGCTGAAATAATGCAGAACAGAGGCATCTTCGCCGCGCCCGATCAGCGCCCACATCACCAGCAGGGCAAACCAGATCGGCGACAACAGATAGCCGATCGCACCATGGAACATGTGAAAGCGCGAGATCGAGCGGAAGCCTTTCGAGCCCAGCAGGTTCAGGTGCTGCAGGTTGCCCTGACACCAGCGCCGGTCGCGCTGTACGTGGTCAATCAGCGTCGGGGGCGTTTCCTCGTAAGACCCGCGAATGCGCGGCAGGAACCGAACGCTCCAGCCCGCGCGGCGCAAGAGGCCCGCCTCGACAAAGTCGTGGCTCATGATCAGTTGCTCGCGGCCCGTCAGCGAGCGCAGGCGCGGCAGGCCCGCGCAATTGGCAAAGGCCTGCGTGCGGATGATCGCGTTATGGCCCCAATAGTTGCCCTCTTCGCCACACCAGCGCGCGAGACCTTCGGCGAAGGCCGCGCCGTAGACGCCATTGGCAAACTGTTGCACGCGGGCAAAGACCGATTGCGCGCCGATCAGCTGCGGAAAGCTCTGCACCAGACCAGCGGAGGGATCGCGCGCCAGCGCATCTGTCAGGCGCACGATGGCGCGCCCGGTCATTAGGCTGTCGGCATCCAGCACCAGCATGGCGTCCCAATCGGCCCCCCAGTTGCTGATCCAGTCAGAGATATTGCCCACCTTGCGGTCGGTATTCTGCACGCGACGGCGGTAATAAAGTTCCAGGTCAGGCGCGAGCGTGGTGCGCAGCGCCTCGATACTGGCCTGTTCCTGTGCGGCGATAGCGTCATCGCGGGTATCGGACAGGATGAACATCGCATAATGATGCGCGCCGCCGCGGGCCTTGAGTTCTTCCAGCATGGTGCGGGCATTGCCCAGCACATACCAGGGCACCTCGTTATAGACCGGCATCAGCAGCGCCACACGCAAGGGCTGCGGGCGCTCACGCACCCGCTGCGGTGCCCGGCGCGACAGCGAGACCAGCCCAAGCAGCACGGTGCTGACCGTGAAGGTGATCCAGAAGAAATTGAACGAGATCAGGCCCAGCAGGATGCCTTCGACCAGAGAGACGCCCTCATCCGCGAACCAGTCCTGCATCACCCAGACGAGCCCCAGAGTAGCTGCCAGCGCCGGGGTGAAGGCAAGAAAGCGCCACAGCCATGCGGAATCCGCACCCCTCGCCCCGCGCGGGACATCGGCGTCGCGAAAGCGCGCGCCGAAATCCTGAACCGGCATCTCCAGTTCGGCCCGGGGCGGCATGATATGCAGAACCTGCCTCATGTGGTGGTCCACCGGTAGAGCCAGACCTCGGAGGCGGGTTTGCCATCGCGGCGCAATTGCGCCCGCAGTTCCACATGGTCGCGATCGGCAGGTTCGAACCCGAAGGCTAGCCGCAGCCCGCCGGTATCTGGGTTGCGCTGCAACACACCATCGGTGACCTCGGCATGGGGCGAATAGGTGATGACGTCGATCTTGTCGATGTCGTCAAGCAGTGGCGCGTCTTCAAAATCGACTACCGCTAAGCGACCCTCGCCAAAGGTGTTGTCGCCCATGGCGGTGTTGATGACGCGGGGCAGGGCGGTGCGGTTGGGCTCTTCTCCCCAGGTCAGGCGATAGGCGATATCGACCTGCTCGCCCGCCGCATACGGGGTCGCGGGACGCCAATAAGCGACGATATTGTCATAGATTTCCTGATCCGCCGGAATCTCGACCAAAGTCACCGTGCCTTTGCCCCATTCCCCTTTGGGTTCGACCCAGAGGCCAGGGCGGCGGTGGTAATTGGCCTCAAGATCGGCGAAATCCGAGAAGCTGCGCGAGCGCTGCAACAGCCCGAAACCACGCGGGTTGCGGTCAACAAAGGACGAGATCTGCAGCCGGGTCGGGTTGGCCAGCGGGCGCCAGATCACCTCGCCCGCACCGTTCTCGATCATCAGCCCGTCGCTGTCATGTACGGCGGGGCGGAAATCGTCAAACCGGGTGTGGTTGGTTTGATCGAACAGGAACATCGAAGTCAGAGGCCCGATGCCCACATGGTCCAGCTCTTCGCGTCCAAAGAGCGTCGCCTCAACCTCCATCACGCAATCCTCGCCGGGCGTGATGTCAAAGCAGTAGGCACCGGTCACGCTGGGGCTATCCATCAGCGCATGCACGACCATGTTTTGCTGGCCCGGTGCGGGGCGCTCCAGCCAGAAGCGGATGAATTCGGGAAACTCCTCGCCATCCGGCTCGCCGGTCTTCAGCGCAAGGCCGCGGGCGGACAGGCCATAGGCCTCGTCCAGACCGATGGCACGGAAATAGCTGGCGCCCTGGAACACGCAGAACTCATCGGTCAGGCCGGGTCGGTGCATCTCTGTGCGCAGCCGAAACCCGGAAAAGCCCAGCGTTTCATCCGAGGGCAGTTTTGGCACGTCTTCGGATTTGTTGAACATCGACAGATCGAAACCGACCGGCGTCGCATTTCCATCCTCGACTGACAGGATCTGGACCGAGCGCGGGAAATAGAGGCCGGGCGCGAAGAAATCGATATTGAAGGGCGCGGGCGTGTCGCGCCACAACCCACGATCCAGATTGAACCGGATCGAGCGATATTGCTCATAGGTCAGGTCCTGCCAGGGCTGCGGAACCGCATCGCGCATCGCATAGGGACGGCTGGCCAGTTCGCGGGCCTGTGCAATCACCACGGACCGGTCAAAGGGCACGCCCGAGCCGCTCGCAAAGCCCAGAGCGGGTGCCAGAGCGAGAGCCGATGTCGTGGTCAGAAAAGCACGGCGGGTCAGGGTCATGACTTGGACTTCCAGGGTTGCGATTTGAACCAGGCGGCGGCATAGGCCACCCCGATTAACATTGCAAAACCAATGAGGTTAGCAGCGGTCACGCTGGCAAAGTTTCGCCCAGCGGTGTCTAGAAACACGCCGATCAGGCGGGCGGCTGCCATCGAGAACACAAAGACCGCAAGCGATTGCTGGCCGACCTTGGTGATCCAGGTCAGCATCACCCGCCAGACCTGTGCCAGCGCTCCGGTTCCGGTTGCCACCAGTCGTTGGCCCTTCTCCCCGGCGACAACCCAGCCCAGATAGGCCAGTGCAAGGAAATGCATATAGCGGAACAGGCCGAAATCGGTCTTGTCGCGGAATTCCTTTGTCAGCGGCCAGACCTCGCGGATTGCATCCCCGACCTGTCCGTTCCAGGCATCGACCCACAGGAACACTTTCCAAGACCCGAAGGGCGCGGACAGAACCAGAAACAGCGCGCTGATCCAGATCAGCACCTTCGAGACCGGCGGGGCCGGAATCCAGCCGCGCATGAACGCAAAGCCGGTGAAGAACAAGAGCTGCCAGCCGAACGGATTGAAGAACCATTGTCGGTCCGACCAGGGTTCGGCGGGTAGGGCCAGCACACCGGTCTGGGCCACGGCCCAGATGCTGACCGAGGTCAAAGCAGCGGCCCAGAAGCTGATCCGGTGCAGCGCCATGAAAAGCGGCATCATCGCCAGCACCACCAGGTACATGGGCAGGATGTCGAAATAGTTCGGCACATAGGTGAGGGTGAACAGGCCGACCAGTTGCGATGCAGGGTCCTTGAAGAAGTGCTGCAGGTTCAAAGAGCTGACGTAACTCTTTTCAAACGCCCCAGAATTGTCCAGTGCAGCCATCGACATGAGCACAAAGAAGAACAGCGCGATATGCGCCCAGTAGACCTGCCAGATGCGAAACGCCACGCGCGCGGTGCCCATCCACCAGCCCTTGCGCAGGAAGGCCCCGCCAAAGGCAATCGCCGAGGCCATGCCCGAGCAGAAGACAAAGATCTCGGTAGCGTCGGAGAATCCGAACCGGGCCGGAATCCACTTGGCCCAGGGGTCGCCGGGAATATGGGCGATAAGGATGATGAACATCGCGATACCGCGATAGAAATCCAGCCTCGGATCGCGGGTGCGCGCGGGTGTATCCGCGCGATCCCGGACCATCGCAAAATCGGAAGCGGGCGAAATCGTCGCCATACTGTTCAGGTCCTTCCAGGTCGTTATTCGGCGGGCACGCTTTGCGCGTCCGCGCCACCCCGACCGGCTGCGATCAATGCGCGGCGGGCCAGAGCATAATTGTCTTCACCGCCCGCGCGTTTGGCCTGCCGGTCGTCGAGAATGAGTTCGACCGCGTCCAACCGCCCGGCGCGCAGACCGGAATCGATGGTGAGGCGTTCAAACACATCCCGCTGGGCATGTGAACCGCCTGCGAGGTGCATTTTGTCGCGGGCCATCAACAGGTTATCGAAGGCTTCGCCATAGCGGCCCTCGCCAAAGGCACAGAGCCCGTTGGCCGCCGCAACACCCGGATCGGCCATGCGGCGTGAGACATCGCAATCGCTGCGCTTGGCATCGGCGTGGATGCGGGCCAGCATCCGGGCACCAGCCTCGCCATGGTCGCTGCCGGTCAGGGCCAGCAGGTAGTGCAGATCGGCAAAGATCAGGCAGCCATCCTCGGTTCGCGAGGCGCTCAAATTGGCCAGTTCGTCCCAGCGATCGCCGACATCGACACCTTCCAGTTCCAGCCGCATCAGGAGAGAGGTGGCGTTCGAGATATCGCGGTAGTCGTCAGTGCGATCCTTGCGAATCTCAGCGTCATAAAGCTCCATCACCCGGTCGACCTGACCCAGGTCGAGATGCATCAGCGCCTTGTGCCACCACACATGGTAGCGGAAATTGTTGCAATGCGCCCAGGCGGCCTCGCGGCCTGACAGCCATTCCAACCCGGTTTTGGCATTGCCTGTCATGTCATGCACATGCGCGACCGCGTGCAGGCCCCAGGCATCATCGGACACCATCCAAAGCGCCTGACGCCCGGCGATCTCGGCCTTTTCATAGGCCCCGGTTTCTTCCAGCGAAAACGCGTGACAGCCCAGCAGGTAGCCACGCCCGGCATGGTCGGGGGCGTATGCAGGCATCACACGCTCAATCGAGCGGCGCATGCCTTGGGAATCGCCCAGCACAAAGCGGCAGGCATGGCTGAGCTTCATCGCGAGTGTATCGTCGGGATGATCGCGCAGCACTGTCTCAAAGGTCTGCACGGCGCCGGTCTGGTTGCCGTTCAGCCACAGCCGCAGCGCCTCGACATATTTCTGTTCGCGTAAGGTGATCGATCCGTGCCGCGCCGCATCTTCGGCTAGGGTCAGCGCCTCGGCGGCGGTCGCCATCAGTTCGCGGCGTCCCAGCAGCGACAGGAACATGCCCTTGACCGCGTGACCCAGCGCAAAATCGGGCTCCAGCGTCAGGACCTTGCCGAGATGTTCGGGGGTGACCGCCGCATGCGCCAGGAAGCCCAGAAGAACGCCATCCCATGCCTCGGCGCTGTCCGCGCGTGTCAGGCTGTTCATCTGTCCAAAAACGTCTTGTTTCATGCCGGGGTCCACTCTGTAATTTTTCGTAAGGCTGCCATTGCCTTAGCAAACTCTATTCAAGGCCAGTAACAGTATCGACCGTGCTCGCGAATTGGTGAAACGACGTGTGCGGAAAACGCGAAAAAATCCGCCGATTGGGTGGCATGTTTCAGCCGAACGCCGCCAAAACAGGCAATGTGTTTCAATCGTCGAAGGGGGTGTCGCTGCGTAACACTTGATCGGTATCGGCATCGAAGACAGGCGGCGCGTGGCGGTAGGTGACCGGGGTGCGCGAGAGTTTCAGCGGATTGCCGATCAGATCGACGGGGCCAGGTCCGGCGGGCAATGTCAGGCGCATGTCGCGGGCCGCCACCTGATCACCGGCAAAGACCTGATCGAGAGTCTGTACCGGGCCGACCGGAACCTTGACCGCCTCCAGCCCAGCGATCACCTCGGCGCTGCTGCGCTGGCACAGGGCGAGCCGCAGAATGGCGTTCAACGCATCGCGATGCGCCAGTCGCTGGGGGTTGGTTGCGAAACGCGCGTCCCGAGCGAGGTCGGGCTGGTCGATGAAGGCGCAGAACCGCTGGAATTGCGTATCGTTGCCGACAGCCAGAATGACATGGCCATCAGCGGTTTCATACACATCATAGGGCACAATGTTGGGATGGCCGTTGCCGCGCCGCTGGGGCGTGTTGCCGGTGGTCAGATAGTTCACGCCTTCGTTGATCAGCCAGGCGATCTGCGAATCCACCAATGCGATGTCGATCTGCTGGCCCTCGCCGGTGCGCTCCTTGTGGCGCAGCGCGGCCAGAATACCCACGGTGGCGTACATGCCGCACATCACATCCGCGATGCCAACGCCCACCTTCATCGGACTGCCCTCGGGATCGCCGGTCAGCGACATGATCCCGCCATAGCCCTGCGCCATCAGGTCGTAACCGGGCTTCGAGGCGTTCGGGCCGGTTTGTCCGAACCCCGAGATGGAACAATAGACCAGCCCCGGCAGCTCAGCCGAAAGCGTGGCATAATCGAGCCCGTATTTTGCCAGCCCGCCGGGTTTGAAATTCTCGATCAGGATATCGGCCTCACCGGCCAGTCGCTTGATGGTGGCCTGCCCTTCGGGGGTGGTGATATCAACCGCCACGGATTTTTTATTGCGGTTGGCGGCCATGAAATAGGCGCTGAGATCGCTGGGATTGCCATCGGCATCCTCGGCATAGGGCGGACCCCACTGCCGCGTGTCGTCGCCGCCCGTCGCGGGGTTTTCGATCTTGAGTACGCTGGCCCCTAGATCCCCCAGCAATTGCGTGCAGGTCGGTCCGGCCAGAATACGGCTGAGATCCAGAACCTTGACCCCGCTCAATGCACCCTCAGATACGGCCATCATAACCCTCGCGGTCAATCTCGGCGGCGATTACGGTGAAACGGTCAGCGCTTTGCGCGGCCTCAAGCGCGGCGCGCAGTTCGGTGCGGTTGCGCACTGTGTGACCATTGCCACCAAAGGCCCGCCCGATGGCCGCAAAATCATGGTGCCCGAAATCCACGCCGCGGTTCGTCATCTGTCGGCCCCTCTGTTTCAACTCGATCAGCGCAAGGCTGGCATCGACGAAGACCAGAAAGGTCGGGTTGCCGCCGAGTTCTGCGGCGGTCGAGAGTTCCCCAGCCACCATTAGAAACCCGGCATCGCCGGAAAAGCTGATGACGGGCCGATCCGGTTCGGCCAGTTTCAACCCGATGGCCATGGGCACCGCGCAGCCCATCGTGCACAGGGCCGAGGACTGGATCAGTCCGCGCGGCTCGGAGCAGCCCCACATCTGGCTAAGCAGGATGCGATGCGCGCCGCTATCAGCGGTGGCCAGCGTTGTGTCCGGCAGGGTGGCGCGGGTCTCGGCGATCACAGCCGCCGGTCCCCATTCGTCATCGTTGGGGAAGGCCGCAGCCAGCGCGCGGCGGGCCTCATCGGGCTCGTTCCCGGACCATGTCGGGCGTGCCGGGATGCCCTTGGCAAGGACCTCCAGAGTGGCGGCGGTATCGGCCACAAGGTTCACCCCGGCCTGATGCATGTAGTGATCGTTGGGCGCAGCTGCGACATCGATCACGTTCTGCGTTGCCGGGTCCCAGATCTCGCGCCAGCCGGGACGCATCTCGATCGGATCATAACCGATGCAGAGCACCAGATCCGCGCGTTCGACCAAGGGCACAAGGTGGCTGTCGGCCAATGGCGACAGGCCCGCGCCACCCAGGCAGAGCGGATGGTCTTCGGGGATCACACCTTTGGCTTTGTAGGTGGTCACGAAGGGGATGCCGAAATGTTCTAGAAAGGCGCGAGTCACGCAGGCCGACCCGTCATAAAGCACATCCAGCCCGATGATCGCGATGGGCCGCTCGCTGGCGGCCAGCCATTTGCGCGCCTGTTCCACCTCGGTGCCGCAGGGGGCGACCGGGGCCGCTGGTGCCAGACGGCGCAGGCGCGGGGGCGCGACCTGAGTATCCGCGACCGAGATCGGCACGTCGATATGCACCGGGCCGCAGCGCTGTTGCATCGCCAGCGACACCGCCTTGTCAGCCACGATATCGGCGCCTTTGGCGGTCATCCGGAACGTGCCCTTGGTGATAGGGCGGAACACCTCCTGATGATCCATCACCTGATGGGTGTAGGTCAGCGCCTCATCCGCATCGACGCAGCCGGTCAACACGATCATCGGCACCCGGTCCTGCTGCGCGTTGGCGACCACATTGATCCCGTTCATCGCACCCGGACCCAGCGTGGCGAGTAGGATGGCAGGCGCGCCGTCGCGGTGATGCACGGCCTCGCCCATGAAGCCCGCCGCGTTCTCGTGCTTGGCCAGATGGAAGGTGATCCCGGCCTTTTCCAGCGCATCGACCAGAGTCAGCACCTCACCCCCCGGCATCCCAAACGCGTGGCGGCATCCCGCCTCGTAGAGCCTGCGGGCCAGAAGGTCAGCGGCGCGAATGGTCTGGTTCTGCATCAACGGGTCTCCGAACAAGCTTTGAGCGGAGATTGCGCGTTGCGCGTCCGGAGGCAAGTGGAATCACGTCACTGTGAGGTCACGGCAGACTTGGCGATGGCGTCAAAGCGGCCATCCAGCTCTAGTGCAATGGCCTGCAATTCGGTGCCACCCTCTGCATAGGGCGCAAAGACAAAGGACGGGGTTTTGTAGGAGAGCGTGGCCGTCCCGTCTGCATTTTCGGTCACATAAAGCCGGATCGGCGCTTCGATCATCGCTGCGGTTGAGGTATTCAGAACGCGCACCGCAAAGTCGTTGTTGAAGACACCAATGACACGATTGCCCGGTATGGTGATGCCGCGCGCTGCGGCCGCCTTGGTCGGCCCGGCCTGGGTCACGACGATCAGCCCGTTCTCTTTCACGGCAGCTTTCACGTCGGTGACGAGTTGGTCGTAGGATTTACCGGTCGGCAGCACCGCCCATCCCTCACGCGCCACCATGTCTTTTGCATGAGCTATACTGGCAACCCCCAGCGCGACAATAAGGCAAGCGATTCTGATCATGGCATTCTCCCGATCTTTTTCGCCTTGATGCCATGTTATGGGGGAAGGCGGCATCACATTTGCGTGGATTACACGGCCCGCTCAGCCCGCGCGCTTGCGCAGCAGATAGATATCCATGATCCAGCCATGCTCGGTGCGGGCTGTGGCGCGTGTGTCGATGATTTGCCGGGATACCTCGTGCAGCGGGCCATGGATCAGAATCTGTTCCTGCATCCCGACAAACGCGCCCCACCAGATGTCATAGCGGTCGGGATCGAGCGACTGAAACGAGCATTCACCGTCCAGCATCACGGCGACAGAGGTGACCGGGTCAGGCCAGCCCTCGTCCCGTATGCGGCGTCCGGTTGTGACGATATAGGGCGCACCCAACTCGTTGATCGGAATCGCATGAGCGGCGGTCAGCGCCTGAATGGCGGTGATGCCGGGAATGACCCGGATCGCCGGTTTCGGCTCCAGCCGGTCGGCGATGCGCAGCGAACTGTCATAGAGCGAGGGATCACCCCAGATCAGCAGGGCGACACGCTTTGCGTCCTTGTGGCGCGCAATGGCCTCCTGCCAGCGCTGCGCAATGGCGTCATGCCAGTCCTCGACCCCTTGCAGGTAACCGGCGTTGGCGCGGCGCTTGGGAATATCGAAATGGGCCAACGGCGGCGGGGTATCGCTCAGATCGGTGATGATCTGCTCACGCAGACCGGCCAGATCCTCTTTGCCGCTGCCTTTGCGGGGGATCAGGATCAGGTCCGCCTCACAGATCGCGCGCGCGCCCTCGCGGGTCACGTGATCCGGGTTGCCGGTGCCAATACCGATCAGGAAAAGCTCTTGCATAACAGACAATGGCTCCGGCCTGTGTTGAGCCGGAGCCATCCTTTGCGCGTTAGATTGGATCAGGCCGCGTGATAGAGGCGCGGGGTCACCAGGCCAGAACCCTTCATACCTTTCAGCGACTTGGCACCGGCCAGAACGGCGAGGTCAAAGACCGGCTCGATCAGCACGACCAGCATATAGGCCAGACCAAAGCTGCCAACGGCGGCCATATTCTCGGCACCGAACCCCTGACCGTAGAAGGCCCAGAAAGCGACCCAGGCGATCACGCCGCCCTGATAGGCTGCCGACAGTTTCAGAACATCGGTGTAGCCCAGATCGACATAGGCGACGTTCTGCGGCAGCGCGCGCTTGGCCAGCGCATGGATACCAAAAAGCGGCACCAGCAATGTGGTGATGTTCACGAAATACATCGGCACGTCACTGGGCGCGAAGAGCAGGCCCTGAATGGCCAGGCCAGCGGCCAGACCAACCGCAGCGGGTGCCGCACCCAGAATCAGCAGCAGCGTGGTCCCCAGAATGAAGTGAACCTCGGAAATGCCGACCGGGAAATGCGGCAGCACCTCGAAGAAGATAAAGACGCCCAGTGTGGCGGCGATGGAACGCGCAATGAACGAGGTCGCGGCGCGTTCTTTCAGATCGTCTGCGATCAGTTTCAGAGAATACCCAGCGGCAGCGGCTGCTGTGCCGTAGGCGAAAACCATTTTTGCGCCATGCACGACGCCCGGTTCGATATGCATTTACTGTCTCCTTCCCGCCATCCCCGGCGGATACGTGTGCCGGTTGTCCGGCTGTTTCCAATCACGGCAGGTTTCCTGACTCACGGATCGTCACAAGCGAGGGCCTTCCCGGCGGTGTGCCAGTGGCGATTGCCACGCTTGCTTCCCGATTACAGTTGCGGGGGCAGTCGGGGATTTGCACCCCATTCCCTTTTCCCCGGACCTCGCGGCCCGAGCACCGTATCTGCACTCTTGTCTTGCCTGCCCCAATTGGGTCAACCCCAAAAGCGGCATTCATTCATCGGCAAGCGGCCCATAGAGGATTAACGCAGGGGCAGCGCCGATTTCAGCGGTCAGTTTTTTCGACAGATCCCCCATCGTCGTCCGATGCAGCGCCTGATCCGGGGTCGAGACGGATTCGGCCAGCAGCGCGGGAGTGTCCAGCGGCAGGCCCTTTGCGAGCAGCGCCTCAACCAGCAGCGGAAAGGTACGTTTGCCCATGAAAACCACCGTGGTGGCCATCGGGTCAGCGAGCGCAGTCAGGTTCAGGTCCTCGGGTAGCTTGCCGCTGACATCATGACCGGTCACGAATTGCACCCGCCGGGCGGTCAAACGCCGGGTCAACGGGATGCCCGCTGCTGCCGCTGCTGCGCAGGCCGATGGAATGCCGGGGATGATTTCGTATCCGATCCCGGCATCGCGCAAGGCCACCAACTCCTCCTCCAACCGCCCGAACATGCCGCCATCGCCGGATTTCAGCCGCACCACGCGGGCGCCGGTCTGCGCATATTCCACCAACAGGCGGCTCACATGGTCCTGTTTGGGCGAGGGGCGACCGGCTCGCTTGCCCACGCCCACCAGATCGGCCTCTTCGCGCGCATGGCTCAGGATCGGGCCGCTGCTCAGATCGTCAAACAGAACCGCGTCAGCCTGTTGCAGCCGGTCCACCGCCTTGAGGGTCAGCAGTTCGGGGTCACCGGGGCCGGAACCGACAAAAGACACAAACCCGGTCATGAGCACGCCTCGGCGATCAGGTGAAAGAAGGTGCCCGTCACATTGCCGCGCCGCGATCCGGTTTGCGGGCCTTCCACACCTTCGGCATCGACAACGCGGGCCAGCGGCGCATCGGGCTGTTCGACAATCGAGGAATAGTGGAATTCATGCCCGCGCAAGGCGGCTCCGGCTTCAAAGCCGGGCATTGGCGCGCTCAGGGTGGCCTTGCGGTAGCCAAGGTTGAATTTGCGCTTCTCATAAGAGGTCACCAGCCCGAGCAGCCCCGCCATCTCGTGCCGGTTGCCCTCATTGTCGATCAGGGCCTCACCCAATGCCATATAGCCACCGCATTCCCCATGCACGGGTTTGGTTTCGGCATGTCTGCGCAGGCCGGTCAGATAGGTCCGCGCCCCGGCAAGCGTGCCCGCATGCAGTTCCGGGTAGCCGCCGGGCAGCCAGACCAGATCGGCATCTGCTGCCGGGGCCTCATCAGCCAGCGGCGAGAACGGCAGGATCTCGGCCCCTGCTGCGCGCCATCCTTCCAGAAGATGCGGGTAGGTGAAGGAAAACGCGGCATCACGGGCCAGCGCGATCCGTTGCGCCGGAGGGCGCGGCAGCGCGGCTGACGATGGCCCCTTGGGGCCTGAGGAAGACGCTGCCCCTTTGATTGCCTCCAGATCGACATGTTCGCGCAAAAAAGCCGCATAGCCCGCGATGGCGCTTTCCAGATCGGGATGTTCCACCGCCTGGATCAGACCCAGATGCCGTTCGGGCAGGGTCAGATCGCCCCGGCGCGGCAGTACGCCCAGCACCGGCAGGCCCGCACGCTCCATACCCAGCCGGGTCAGGCGTTCATGGCGCGGGCTGGCGCAGCGATTCAGGATCACACCGGCAAAGGGCAGGTCGGGGTTGTACATCCGAAACCCCAGCGCCGTGGCCGCCGCCGATTGCGCTTGACCGCTAACATCCAGCACCAGAACAACCGGCCAGCCCATGCGCAGCGCGGTCTCGGCGCTGGTGCCGTGGCCGGTCTCTCCCGGCTTTGCCACCCCGTCGAACAGCCCCATGGAGCCTTCGGCCACCACGATATCCGCTCCCGCCACCTGTGCCGCTATGCCGCCCAACAGAGCCTCATCCATCGCCCACGTATCGAGGTTGAACGAGGCACGTTTCGCCGCCGCCAGATGAAAGGCCGGGTCGATGTAATCCGGCCCGCTCTTGAAGGGCTGCACCGCCAGACCGTCTTCGGCCAGCGCCCGGAGCAGCCCCAGCATCACCGTGGTCTTGCCGGTCCCCGATGAGGGGGCCGAGATCAGCAGGCCGGGAGGGTTTGTCATCGCCTCAGTCATCCCCATGGCTCCAGCTCGACCACGGGCTGTCGGCGCTTTGCGGCCGGTAGCGGCGGTCATAGGTCTTGGAATAAAGACTGCTTTCGTCAAAGCCTTCGCCTGCCAAAGCCGGGCCAACCAGGATGAGCGCGGTGCGCGAGATGCTTTCGTCCAGCGCCTCTTTGAGGGTCGCAAGCGTAGCGCGGACGATCCGCTCATCAGGCCAGCTTGCGCGATACACCACAGCCACAGGGCAATCCGCGCCATAAGCCGGGGTCAGATCACCGATAACCGTGTCCAAGTTGCCGATCGACAGGTGAATGGCCAGCGTCGCCCCGGTGCGGGCGAAGTTCTTCAGTGTTTCACCTTCGGGCATGGACGAGGCGCGCCCCGGCGTGCGGGTCAGCACCACCGATTGCGCCAGCCCGGGCAGGGTCAGTTCCGTTCCCAAAGCGGCGGCCGCGGCGGCGAAAGACGGCACGCCGGGGGTGACGCTGACGGGAATGCCCATCGCTTTCAGTCGCCTGATCTGCTCGCCCATGGCAGACCAGACCGACAGATCCCCGGAATGCAGCCGCGCCACATCCTGGCCCTCGGCATGGGCGGCGGCGATCTCGCCCATGATCTGATCCAGATCCATCGGTGCGGTGTTGATGATCTTCGCGCCCTCGGGGCAATGGGAAAGAATCTCTTCCGGCACCAGGGACCCGGCATAAAGGCAGACCGGGCAGGCGGCGATGATGTCGCGCCCGCGCAGGGTCAGCAGGTCGGCGGCGCCCGGCCCGGCGCCGATGAAGTGTACGGTCATGTCTGTCCTCCGATGGCGACCGCGCAGGTGGCGAGGCGGTCGGTCGAGATATGTCTGGGGGCGATCAGCCGCGCATCCGGCCCGGCTGCGGCAAGGGCCGCGGCCTCGGCCACGCTGCCGGTGCCGCGCTCGGTCGCGCTGCGTTGCGATTGGGTAAGTGTTCTGGTGGCGCTGAGCGCATCGGCCTCAACACGCAGAACCGGCAGGTGCAGGTCGGCGGCCAAAGCGGTCAGAGCAGGGTGCGCCGCCTTGTCATCGGCCGTGGCCAGCGCGGTAACAAAGTGATCTTGTGCCGCACGCTGATAGACATCATGCAGGCTTTCTGCGGTCGCGGCAGAGGCAAACCCGATCCCGGCCACGATCATAGCGTCACACTCCATTGCACCACCGGATAGGCCGCTTTCCAGCCCCGGCGCGGCCCCAGCGGACCTGCCTGCGCCAATTCGATCCGCAGCAAATCGCCGCCCAGCTTTTCGTGCCAATGAGCCAGCAGTGCCTCGCTTTCCAGTGTCACCGCATTGGCGACCAGCCTTGTGCCGCCTGGCAGATTGGCTTTGAGCCATTCCAGCAAGGCCGCACTCAGCCCGCCGCCGACAAAGACGACATAGGGCATGGGCAAACCGGCCAGTGCCTCCGGCGCTTCGCCCTGCACCACGTTCAACCGGTCGACCCCCAAAGCGTCGGCGTTGCGGCGGATGCGCTCCGCCCTTTCGGCGCGGGGCTCGATCGTGGTTGCCGTCAGGCTGTCATGGCGCAGCAGCCATTCGATCCCGATCGAACCGCTGCCGCCGCCGATATCCCACAGATGCTCACCCGGTTTCGGAGCCAGCGCGGACAGCGTCAGTGCCCGGATCGGGCGTTTGGTGATCTGCCCGTCGCTTTCAAAGACCTGATCCGGCAGCCCGCTCGCTTTGGAGATAGCGCGGCCTTCTCCGTCTATCTCAAGGCCAACGCAAACCGGGTGCTGGATGTCATCAAACGACAGCGCTTCAGCCGTTGTCGAGCGGCGGCGTTCGCGCGGTCCGCCAAGCGCCTCTAGCACATGGAGGTGACTGTCGCCGAACCCCATCTCGTTCAGCCAATCGGCGAGGGTCTGAACCGCCGCGCCATCCCGCAGAAGGACCAGCATCCGCACGCCCGGCGACAGATGCGGGCGCAAGCGGGTGAGCGGAGCGGCATGCAGGCCCAGCGTCAGCACCTGTTCCAGAGGCCAGGCAAGGCGGGCGGCAGCCAGCGAGAAGCTCGATTGGCCGGGCAGGGCGGTCCATTCGTTCGGCTCGAAGTGCCGCGCGATCACGCTCCCCGCACCAAACCAGAAAGGATCGCCTGAGGCCAGCACCACAACCCGCTTGCCCCGAAGGCGTTCGAGCAGCGGCAACCCGTCCGAGAATGGCACCGGCCATTCCACCCGTTCCGCCGCACTTTCGGGGATCATAGACAGGTGGCGGGGCGGGCCCATCACCACCTCGGCGCTGTCGAGAATTTGGCGGCTTGCGGGGGGCAGGCCATCCGGTCCATCTTCGCCCAAACCGATGACGGTCAGCCACGGATGCTCAGCCATGTCGCACCCCGCGAACCCCAACATTCTGATCCTGGGCGGCACAAGTGAGGCCAACGCGCTGGCCCGCGCGCTTGCCGATCGGGGCCTGAACGCAACCTATTCTTATGCGGGCCGGGTGGAGACACCGCGCCCGCAGCCCCTGCCAACCCGGATCGGCGGCTTTGGAGGTGTCGAGGGCCTCTGCGCTCATATCCGCGACAACGCCGTGACCCATGTGATCGACGCCACCCACCCGTTTGCCGCCCAGATGAGTCGCAACGCGGTTGCTGCCTGCGCGCAGACCGCTACGGCCCTTGCGGCGCTGGCGCGCCCGGAATGGCAGGAGCGCGCGGGTGACAGATGGCAGCGGGTTGCGGATATCGCTGATGCGGTCGGCGCACTGGCAGGACCGGCCAAACGGGTCTTCCTTGCGGTTGGACGCCTGCATCTGGATGCGTTCGCCGCCCAGCCTCAGCACCGCTATTTGCTTCGGCTGGTGGATGAGCCGGGATACCTCCCGCTGCCTGATGCGGATGTGGTGGTCGCACGAGGCCCCTTCTCGCTGGAGGATGATATCGCGCTGATGGCCCGCCACGAGATCGAATTGCTGATTTCCAAAAACGCTGGCGGCAGCGGCGCGCGCGCCAAGATCGACGCGGCGCGAGTTCTGGGCCTGCCGGTCCTGATGATCGACCGACCCGTTCTGCCTGCGCGCACCGAATGCGCCACGCCGGATCAGGTTTTGGACTGGCTCGCTCATTCCGGGGTGAACCTTGGCGTGTAAAGGATTGGCGGACCTTGCCTTTCGATGATCCTGGTGCGCGAAGAGCCGACGATCACCATGGTACGCATATCGGCCATCTCGGGCGTGGCCTCACCCAGCGTCGAGATGTTCAGCGCTTCATCCGGGGTCGAAACCGCGCGGGCGAACAGGATCAGCCGCTCGGGCTCACATTCCTCGCGCAGGATTTCCAGTGTCTTCACAAAGCCTTCGGGGCGGGATTTCGAGCGCGGGTTGTAGAAGGCCATTGCGAAATCCGCCTGCGCGGCGAGGCGCAGGCGCTTTTCGATCAGGCCCCAGGGCTTGAGATTGTCGCTGAGGTTGATGGTGCAGAAATCATGGCCCAGCGGTGCGCCTGCGCGGGCCGAGGCGGCCAGCATGGCGGTGATGCCGGGCAGCACTGAAATCTCAAGATCGCGCCAGACGACGGGGCCATTTTCAACCGCTTCGAACACCGCAGAGGCCATCGCAAACACGCCGGGATCGCCGGAGGAGACCACCACCACGCGCTTGCCTTCGGCCGCCATTTGCAAGGCATGTTGCGAGCGGTCGATTTCAACCCGGTTGTCCGAGGCATGCAGGGTCAGCCCCGCGCGTTCGGCCACCCGCGCAACATAGGGAATGTAGCCCACCACATCGGTGGCCTTGGCCAAGGCGTCGCTGACCTCGGGCGTGACCAATGCGGCATCGCCGGGGCCAAGCCCCGCGATCCTGACCCAACCGCTCATGGCCGCCGTCCTTGCCCATGCACGATGATGATCGAGAAATAGGGCGTGATCCCGTCACAGGCCTCGCTGAGCTTGGTGACCGTCTGATTGGGCATCTGCGCATATTCCACGATCCAGGCCCGGTCATAGAGCCCGGCGGATTTCAGCGCCCGTTTCACCTTGTCGATATTGCGTCCGATCTTCATCACCACCAGCGCGTCGGTCTGCGCCATGCGTTCCACCAGCGCCGTCTCGGGCAGGGTGCCGACCAGCACGGTCAGCACATCATCTCCCCAGGTGATGGGATCTCCCGTCGCCGTCCAAGCGCCGGACATTCCGGTGATCGCGGGCACCACCTCTACCGGAGCTTCGTCGCGCAAGCGACTGTAAAGATGCATGAAAGATCCGTAGAAGAACGGATCGCCCTCGCAGAGGACAACCACGCTCTCGCCCTGATCCGACAGGTCCTTTAGCCGCGCGGTGCAGTCTTCGTAGAAATCCGCCAGCAATTCGTTATAGCGCGGATCGGTCACCGCGATTTCCGTGGTCACCGGGTATTCCATCGGGAATTCAGTGGCCGTTTCGGGGATCATGCCATTGACGATCTTGCGGGCCTGCCCGGTGCGGCCCGCTTTGCGAAAATAGGCCACATGCTGCGCGCCGCGCAGCAGCCGGTCGGCGCGGACGCTCATGAGGTCCGGATCACCGGGGCCGAGGCCGAGGCCATATATGGTGCCAACGCTCATTCGGCGCGACTCGCGATGGCGTTGATGGCGGCCACGGAGATCGCAGAACCGCCCAGACGGCCCTTGACGATGCAGGAGGGGACCGGCTGTGCCTCCCACAGGGCGTCCTTGCTTTCCACCGCGCCGACGAATCCCACTGGGCAGCCAATGATGGCGGCGGGGCGCGGGCAATCGGGGTCTTCGAGCATGTTCAGCAGGTGAAACAGGGCCGTGGGCGCATTGCCGATGGCCACCAGCGCGCCAGCCAGATGCGGGCGCCAGAGCTCCAGCGCTGCCGCCGAGCGGGTATTGCCCATCTCGGCGGCCAAGGGGCGCACGCGCTCGTCATGCAGGGTGCAGATCACCTCGTTCTCGGCAGGCAGGCGGAACCGTGTGACACCTTCGCTGACCATCCGCGCATCACACAGGATCGGCGCGCCCGCTTCCAGCGCGGTACGGGCGGCGGTGACGAAACCGGGCGAGAAATGTACGAAGGCTTCCAGCCCGACCATGCCGGCGGCGTGGATCATGCGCACGGCCACCTGCTCCTCATCGGCGTCAAAGCGGGTCAGGTCAGCCTCGGACCGGATCGTGGCAAAGCTTTGCTTGTAGATCGCCGCGCCATCGGTTTCGTATTCATAAGGCATCAGGTCAGGTCCATACTCATGAGGTCTTGGGCGGTCAGGCCGCGCTGGCAGGGCTCATCCCCTGCGCGGCCCTGTTTGACAAGATCAAATCGACCGTCGCGGCCCACCAATGTCAGGTCACTCGGGGCGATCCGGGCGCAGCCCTTGGCGCAGCCCGAGACATGCAAAGCGCCGCCTGTACGTGGGGCCAATGCCCGGGCCAGCGCCCGCGTTTCCACTTGCGCCTGCGGACAGAGTGGGGCGCCGGGGCAGGCGTCGGTTGTCATGAGCGGATCTGTGCCGCTGGTCACAAACTCCGCAGGAGTGAGCGCCGCCCCGCCTTCCAGCAGGAACAGCCGCCAGGGCGTGACACGCAGCGCCGAGGCCCCGGACGCGTTGATCAGGTCGGACAAGCCCCGTGCGAGAAGCTGGCCGAAGGGCGCGCCATAGAGCGGACCCAGGGCAGTCTGGCCCGGCTCGATCCGCTTGCCTTGCGGCCCCGGTTTGTTGCCTTGCCACTTGGTGGGCAGGGCTGTTGAGCCAATCAGCCGCGCCATGCGTCGCGCCTCCGGCGTGGCGTTTTGCGAGAACCAGCAGGCAAGCTCGATCAACCGGGTGATCGCATCGCGCTCGGTCACGGTCCGCCCGGTTTCGGCCCCGTCAGCCCGCAGGATCAGCCCATCCTGACCACGCTCGATCCGGATATCGGCAGAGTCGCGTGCCAGCAGACGCTCGCGACTGGTATCGATGGCAAATCCAAATTTCGCGGGCAGGGCGGGCAACTGGTCCAAACGGTCGATCAGTTCCTGCGTCAGCCGCGCCGTCAGGTCGTCCTGCCGATAAAGCGGTGAGACCAGAATGTTGCGCTTTACCTCGATGCCCGGCTCGGCGTCCAGCAGACCAAGTGCCGACAACTCCTCCAGCAGGGTCTGATGATCGGGTTCGGCCACGCCGCGCAGTTGCAGATTGGCGCGGTTGGTCAGGTCGATGGTGCCATTGCCAAACCGCTCGGCTGCCGCACAAAGGCCCAGGGCCTGATCGGCGCTCAACCGCGCCAGCCGGGGCCGCACCCGCACGACCAGCCCGTCGCCGGACATCATCGGACGATGGGCGCCGGGGCACCATCCCTGCACCACGGGGGCGGTCATGAGCCTGCCTCCAGCCCGGCGCGGATCGAGTTGCGGCGGGTGTCCCAAAGCCCGGCCTCGTAAAGCGCGCGGAACTTGTCGGACATGGCCTGATGTGCCTGCGGATTGGCCTCCTGCAGAAAGGCATCCACATCAGGATCGCCCAAGGTGGCATCGTGATAGAGGTCAAAGAGATGCGGCGCGACGCTGTCAGACAGATGCGCAAAGCTCGCCATATGATCCAGCGTTGCGGCGATTTCGGCGGCACCGCGGAAACCGTGGCGCTGCATGCCCGCGATCCAGCCTGGATTGGCCGCGCGGGCACGCACCACGCGGGCGATTTCCTCGGGCAGGGTGCGGGCGCGGGGCGTCGCCGGGTTGGTGTTGTCGAGATGGTAGAGCTTGGCGCTGCCGCCGGTCACAGCCTTGGCCGCCGCAAACCCGCCCTCATGAGTGGCATAGTCGTTGGCCAGCAACAGGTCGGATTCGGCCAGGTCCTGCGGATGCACGAAACTGTCCGCTTGGGTCACGCGGTCGCGGATGCCGTCGGCGTCGCGGACAATATGCTCGCCCTCCAAGGCAAAGGCGCTGGCATCCAGCCAGGCGTCGCCAGCGCCCTTGCGGGCGTCATCGGTATAGGTTTCGCTGAGATGCCCCATGCCCAGCCCGTAGCTGCCCGGCGCTGGCCCATAGACGCGTGCGGCAGGGGCCCGCCCGGCATAGGGGTTCCAGTCGGCGGCCTCGTCGCGCGCGCTTAACGCGCGGATTGCTTGCCCGTAAAGCGCCGACAGCGTCGGGAACACATCGCGGAACAGGCCCGACACCCTGAGAGTCACGTCCAGGCGGGGACGGTCCAGATCGGTGATCGGTAGCACTTCGACACCCGAGACGCGTTCCGAGCCCTTATCCCAGACCGGTTTCACACCCAGCAGGTGCAGCGCCATGGCAAATTCTTCACCCGCCGTGCGCATGGTGGCCGAGCCCCAGAGATCGACGATCAGCCCTTTGGGAAAATCGCCTTCTTCCTGCAAATGCCGCCGCACCAGTTCTTCAGCAAGTTTCACACCCTGTGCAAAGGCCGCCCGTGTCGGCACCGAGCGGGGATCGGTCGTATAGAGGTTGCGCCCGGTGGGCAGCACATCGTCGCGCCCGCGATAGGGCGAGCCGGAGGGGCCAGCGTCGATCCGCTTGCCCGCGAGCGCATCCAGCAGGGCGCGGCGCTCAGCTTTTGCCGAGTGGGCAGCATCAAAGGGGCCTGCGACCTCGGGCACGCGGCCAAAGATGTGCAGCCCGTCGCCGAACTGGCTTTCCTTGATGTCGCAGACGAAGCGGTCGATGCGGGTGATGGCCTCGGCACCGCAGGTGGCCTGATCCAGACCCAGATCGCTCTCCAGCCCGATCGCTTGCGCCTCGTCGCGGATATCTGCCTGCAGGCGGTCGCGGCGTTTCGGGTCCAGCCCGTCGGCGTTCGAAAATTCGTCCAGCAGCGCCTCCAGCCGCACCATCCGGTCCGGCGTGCCGCTTTCTTTCAACGCGGGCGGGATATGGCCCAGCGTCACCGCCCCGATCCGGCGCTTGGCTTGGGCGGCCTCGCCGGGGTCGTTGACGATGAACGGATAGATCACCGGCAGGTCACGGATCAGCGCCTCGGGCCAGCACTGCGATGACAAGGCGACGGACTTTCCGGGCAGCCATTCCAGCGTGCCATGGGCACCGATATGGATCAGAGCATCGGCGCCAAGGGCCTTTCGCAGCCACAGATAAAACGCCACATAGCCATGGCGCGGGGTGCGCGACAGGTCGTGATACTCGTCCTCGCGCGTCTCGGTCGCGCCGCGTTCGGGCTGCAACGCAACCAGCGCCTTGCCGCGTTGGAGGGCGGCGAAGTGGAACGCATCTCCGACAAAGATTGGATCGTCCTCGGGCTTGCCCCAGACGGTTTCGAGGTCGGTGCGCAGTGGCTCCGGCAGTTCGCCAAGGGCTGCCAGATAGTCCTCCAGCGGCCACAAAATCCGCGCGCCCGGCAATGTGTCTGCAATTGGCTCCGCCGGTGCCGTGTCATAGCCGTCCTCGTGAAGATCACACAGCATCGCCTCAGCCGAGGCGAGCGCGTCCAGACCTACCGCATGGGCCATCTGCCAGTCCTTGCCGGGGTAGGTCGACAGGACAAACGCGGGCACCTGTTCGGCTTTCGCTTTGGTGTTGAGGTTCAGCCAGCCCGACACGCGGTCGATGATGGCCTCAATCCGCTCCGGCTCGGCCCGATGGGCGAAGCGGGAATATTCCAGATCGGGGTCGCGCTTGCCCGGTTCTTTGAAGGACGCGATGCCCGCCGAGATGCGCCCGTCCACCTCGGGCAAGACCACGTGCATGGCCAGATCGGCGGGCGAGAGACCTCGCTCTGCTTCTTCCCAGGCCTTGCGGCGCGAGGTGGACAAGGCAACCTGAAACACGGGAACCCCGGCGGCATCCAGTGGTGACTTACCGGATGCGCCTTTGCCCGAAAACGAGGTAGCGTTGATGATGGCGGCGGGTGCAAGCGCGACCACCTGTTCTGACAGCCAACCCGCCGCGCGGGGCGCTTTCAGCGAGGGCGCAAAAAGCCCGACCGCCTCAAACCCGCGCGCCCGGAAGGCTCGGATCAGCGCGGCAATGGGGGCGGTATCGGCGGAGGTCAGGTAAGCGCGGTAGAAGCTGATCAGAATGCGCGGTTTGTCCGCCTCAAAACCCGTCTCGGGGGCGATCACACCGCGATCGGGGCACCATGCGCCACATTCGGGAATCGTCTTGGCGCCCATGACCGGCCCGGCATAGAGCCCGGTTGCCAGCGCCATCTGTGCCAGCGCCGCCTGCGCGGCCACCTCGCCGCCGGTGTCACACAGATGCGCCAGCCGCCTGAGCGTCGAGACGGGTAGGGTGGAATAGGCATCAAGCCGCGTATCCTCGCGCCCATCGGCGGGCAGAACCGCCAAGGCGAGGCCCTTTTGCTGTGCCAATGCCAGAACCTGCTGCAGTCCGTAAGACCAGTAAGGCACGCCGCCGATCAGGCGGATCAGGATGCCTTTGGCCCCCTCCAGCGTCTGTTCCACATAGGTGTCGACAGACAGGGGATGTTTCAGCGCGGTCAGGTTGGCGAGCCTCAGGGTCGGCATCCGCCCCTCGGGCCCGCCGCCACGATGCCAGCCTGCCGCAAAAGCGCCGAGGTCACTGTCCGAGAAGGACAGCACTACCAGATCCGCCGGGCTCTGGCCCAGATCGGTTGGGGTCTCCGTTTCCTCTAACCCGTGGCTTTCGCGGAAGACGACGTGCATCGGTTACTCGGCAGGCTCGGACAGGCCGATGAGGATATCGCGGATCGCGCCCTCGTTGATGTTGTCATGCTCGGCAATGACCACCAGCCGTGAACGGCGCGCTTCATCGGGTTTCCACGGGCGGTCATACTGATGGCGCACGCGCGCGCCAACGGCTTGGACCAGCAGCCGCATCGGTTTGCCCGTGACGGCGGCATAGCCTTTGACCCGCAGGATGTTCAGCTCTTTGGCCAGTCGTTCGATATTGGCGACCAGCTCAGCCGGGTCGCTCTGTTCGGGCAGCTCGACGACGATGCTTTCGAAATCGTCATGCTCGTGATCGTCATGGCCATCGTGATGGCTGGGACGGTCGTCCATGTCATCCTCGGCGGCTGCTTCCAGACCCAGGACCACGCGCACGTCGACCACGCCTTCGGCGACTTCGACCACGGGCAGAGGGCGCGGGGCCTCGGCCGCGATGATCTCTTTGGCCTTGGCCACGCCTTCGGGACCGGCCAGATCGGGCTTGGTCAGCAGGATGATATCAGCGCAAGAAATCTGATCCTCGAACACCTCGGACAGAGGCGTTTCGTGGTCAATCGAGTCATCCGCCAGGCGCTGGGCATCTACGGCCTCAACATTCGGGGCAAACCGGCCTGCCGCGACAGCCTCGGCATCGGCCAGAGCGATCACACCGTCCACGGTGATTTTCGAGCGGATATCGGGCCAGTCGAACGCTTTCAGCAGGGGCTTGGGTAGCGCCAGACCGGAGGTTTCGATCAGGATATGCTCGGGGCGCGGTTCAAGCGCCATCAGCGCCTCGATGGTCGGTATAAAATCATCGGCCACGGTGCAGCAGATGCAGCCATTGGCCAGTTCCATGATGTTTTCCGCCGGGCAATCTGGGATGGCGCAGGACTTCAGGATATCGCCATCCACGCCAACATCGCCGAACTCGTTGACGACAACAGCCAGACGCTTGCCTTGCGGGTTCTGCATCAGGTGGCGCACCAGCGTGGTTTTGCCCGAGCCCAGAAATCCGGTGATCACGGTGACAGGGAGTTTTTCAAGGGTGCTCATTCTCAGACTCCAATCGGGGGAATGCGCGAGGCGCAGTTTTTACGGAAATGCTCGGGGCGTTCGCGCCATTTGACCAAACCATCCTGGGTGGCCAGATACCTGGTGGCACCTTCGACAATGACGTCGACATGATCGGTTTCGTTCAGATTTTCATAGACAAAGGTCCAGCGGTCCGGCCCGCCACGTAAAACAATGGAACAGCCCTGGTCGCAGTTCGACAGGCATTCCACTGGTTTCAGGTGCACACCCTCGGGCAGGTCAGCTTGGGTCAGCGCGTCATGGAGCAGCCTGCCGGGGCGCTGAGCGTCATCCTCGATGGCGAGGCCACGGCGGCAGGTGGTACAGACCAGCAGTTCCACTGGTGTTTGGTCAGTCACGTCTCATCCCCCTCGGGCGGTGGGGGACGGGGTACATGCGGGCCACGCTGCAACACATGGACCCGTCACCGGCACACCCCGTCCGGTTTCAGTTCGGGTGCTGGCAGGTCTCCCGGCTTGCGGATGTCGAGGCCTGTCGGCCCCGGTGGCTGTCCTGCCTTCCCGGCCTTTTGGGCCAGTGACTTTGGGCAGCCTCTCCGGTCACGGTCGCGGGGGCGGCTGTGCTTAGCAGTTCGGGTTTCTTTCCCGGCCGCTGGCACATTCCCTTTTCATCCTCTTTCGAGGACACCAACGCCAGCGACATGCGGCACCGGCACTGGCCTTGTCAAGCGCAACGCACCAGATCAATCGCCGCGAAGTGAAAAAGCGACGGCCCGGTGTCTTCCAGCGGCATAATCGTGGACTTTCGGGTCGCCTTAGAATGGCGGCTCCTTGACCTCAACGGGATGTGCCTGAGCCGGACCACAGGTTTCTCGACCGACCGGTGGTTGCTATACCCGGCCCATGCCCGAGTCCCGCTCCTACATGATCTGCACCAGCCCACGCAGTGGCAGCACGTTGCTGTGCATGCTTCTCAAGGAGACGGGCATCGCAGGGCGGCCCGACTCTCTATTCTATCAACCTTCGCTTGAGCGCTGGCTGGACTTTTATGGGCTTCCCAATCACAGCTTTGGCACGCGCAAAGAGGCTCTGCACGCCGTGTTCGAGTGCGCGCGCAACAAAGGCACTGGTGACACCGGTGTTTTTGGTCTGCGCATGCAGCAGCCGAGTTTCGCCTACTTCCTCAAACAGGCGGGCCTGCTTTGTCCCGGTCACATAAATGATGTCGACCGCATCAAGGCCGCTTTTGGTCGAACGCTGTTCATCTATCTGCACCGCTCGGATGCGCTCGCTCAGGCGGTCTCTTGGGTGATGGCCGAGCAGACCGGGCTGTGGCATCGTGCTGCGGACGGTTCGGAACTGGAACGCCTTGGACCTCCGCGGGTGCCCAGATACGACAGCGCGGAGATTGCGGGGCACATGGCTGACCTCGCTGCCATGGACGCCGCGTGGGAGGACTGGTTTGCGCGGGAACGCGTGGCGCCATTGCGGATCAGCTATGAGGGGCTGGCGCAGTCCCCACAGGAAACTCTTGCCCGTGTTCTAAAGGCGCTCGGCCTTGATGCTGCCCTCGCGCGCCACGTTCTACCGCTTACTGCAAGACTTGCTGACGCAACGAGTCGCAACTGGATCGACCGATTCAAGGTCGAGAAAACGAGTCAACCGGCGACCGCCTACGCTTTGGTAATCGGCGGGCGGCCTAGGTCGAGTTGCGCTCAAGGCGCAAAAGCGACCGCAGCACGTCGCGTAGCAGCAGGACGGGACCCACCCGTTCGTGCTCGCCTGAGCGAAACCGCTAAGGGAGGGGACGGTATGAAAGTAGGGTTCATCGGGCTGGGCAATGTGGGCGGCAAGCTGTCCGGGTCGCTGTTGCGAAACGGGATCGACCTAAGCGTGCATGACCTCAATGATGAACTGGTCAGCGATTTTGTCGCGCGCGGTGCCCAAGGTGGCGAAAGCCCCGCCCAGTTGATGCGCGATTGCGACGCCGTGATCACCTGCCTGCCATCGCCTGCCGCCTCGGATGCGGTGATGGCTCAGATGCTGCCTGAGATCCGGCCCGGCAAGATCTGGATGGAGATGTCGACCACGGATGAGGCCGAGGTCAAGCGCCTTGGCGCGATGGTGATTGAGCGGGGCGGGGCGGCGGTGGATTGCCCGGTTTCGGGCGGCTGTCACCGCGCGGCCACCGGCAATATCTCGATCTTTGCGGGCTGTGATCGCGCCACCTTCGAGCGGATCGCGCCGTTTTTGAAAACCATGGGCCGACGCATCCTGCATACCGGCGAGTTGGGCTCGGCCTCGGTGCTTAAGGTGATCACGAATTACCTGGCCACGGCCAATCTGGTGACCTGCTGCGAGGCGCTGGTGACCGCAAAGGCGGCTGGTATGGACCTGAACACGACCTATGAGGCCATCGCGATCTCGTCAGGCACATCCTTTGTGCATGAAACCGAAAGTCAAGTGATCCTGAACGGGTCGCGCGACATCTCTTTCACCATGGATCTGGTGAAGAAGGATATCGGGCTGTTTCAGGACGTGGCCGACCGCGCCGGTGTGCCGCTGGAGGTCAACCCGCTGCTGATCGATATCATCGATGACGGTATCGCCCGTTTCGGCGCGCGAGAACTCTCTCCCAACATCATAAAGCGGTTGGAAAAGGCCACCGGCCTCGACATCCGCGCCGCGGGCTTTCCGGCCGAAATGGCAGATGATGAGCCCGAAGAGCCGGGCTATGAGGTCATGCCAAAGGGGGTTACTGCGACGCGCTGACACCGGCGCCTTGCTTCCCGAACCATATCAGGACCGGCGCACAACACGCTCCGACCAGGGAGGCGTTGGCGCCGATTGATGCCCTAACCCCCAAAACGGTGGCAAAGCCGCTACATATCCTTGGTGAACGTGGCGCTGACGCTGACCGAAGCAACGCTGATGATGCTACCGAGGATGACACCGCAGAGCGGCGTGGTGCCGCCCTGAGCACTTATCAGATCGGCGTCAGACAGTTCCATATCGACCGGAACCGCCGGAATATGTAGATATTTCACCTTTTCAGTGTCGCGCACGACACGGATATCTACATTTTCGGGCAGGTTGTTCCCGAATTCTGCAAGCGCGGCCCTCGGGTTCGCTTCCAATGCCCGAGCGAAGGCGTCATCATTCCAAATCTTTTCGAAAAATGCCGCTTTTTGAGCTTCTGCTGAGTTTTTATTCATAGGTTTCATGTCTTCCTCCCATTTTGAGCGCATTGCTGCGTAACAAGGTTCACTGGACTCACCAGACCGTTCGATGCGCACCCGTTCAATCAGATGTCCGGATTTCCAGCACCAGCCGCCTGTTTCTGTTTCGTCCTTCAAGTTAGATGGAAGCGAATGCTGAGCCTTTCGCCTTGGCCGTGTTAATTTTGATTAATCAAGGTCACGCGCCCTGGAAAAGTTGCTGAGTACCGGCTCATGCATGGGCCAGTCGGGGCCAACGATGTTAACGAGGTCTGAGGCAAGGAAATGGACTTTGCGACGGCACAGGTTGCACCGAAGCGTGATGACCTGACCACCAGCCGCAGCATCCCGCAACGTGCGGGCCTTTCCGGGGTATGGATGGGCTGGCGGATGAGAGACAGGCATAAAGAGAACATACTGGGAACATTGCAGCTTGCCCAAGCTGAAAATCGCTCCTAGTTTTCCCGCCATGCGCACCAAATCCCGCTCCCGAAAGAAAGCCGCTGACGAGCTGTTCTATCCTCTGAGGGTCCGCGTGCTGGTTCCTTTAGATGGGTTCGGACGGAGTTATGACGACCTGCACAGATGGATGGACGAGCGCGCAGGGCGGGGCTTGTGGGGCTACAATGCTGACTGTGTGCCTCGTTGCGACCTCAGAGACACAACGGCCTTCTATATGGCCGATCCGGGGCTGCTGGTGCCGTTTCTGGAAGAGTTCGACCTGGAACTTGCGCAGGGTGATCCAGAGCGTCCCGGCGAGAGTTCATATCGGCTGATGGGGCCGAAATCGGGACTGAACCGATAGGCTGGTATTTTCCTTGTCGAACAGCGCATTGGATGCCTATTCAGCTTTTGGGCGGAACGCTTTAGAAGATGAAGTCACCCGCATCGAGCGTCCCTGACCCCACGCCCAAAAGCGTCATGATGTTGCCCGCCCCATCGTTGATTGTCGCATTCACTGGGCCAGTTAGATGGTTTGCCTGCAAGTCTGCAAAGTTGAAGATTGAGGTCACTCCCGACAGATCAATCCGGTCACCTAGACCAAAGCTGAGTACCTGATCCGCACCGCTCGTGAAAACCAGCACATCCACGCCTGCGCCGCCGCGAAGCGTATCATTGCCCGCGCCGCCGTCCAACACATCAGCGCCCGCGCCACCAAAGAAGCTGTCATCGCCGCCACTGCCGCGCAGCGAGTCATCGCCGTTGCTCCCGAACAGCGTGTCATTACCCGCCCCGCCCCACAGCGCGTCTGCACCATCGCCGCCGCCCAGCGTGTCCGCGCCGTCGCCGCCGAATATGGTGTCGTTACCTACTCCGGCACTGAGTGAATCGTCGCCGTCGTTGCCGCCAAGATTGTCGTTGCCCCAGCCACCCGTGACCTTGTCATCGTCCCGGCCCGCAAAGAGGCGGTCATTGCCATTGCCGCCGCCGAGAACGTCCTTGCCGGTGCCGCCATAGACGACGTCACTGCCCGCACCGCCATAGAGGGTATCGTTTCCGTTGCCACCGCGCAATGTGTCATTGCCGTTCTCTCCGCGCGCCACATCGGCACCGTCACCCGCAAAGAGCCGATCCGCCCCGTCACCACCTTTCAGCGTATCAAATCCGTTGCCACCGCGCAGAGTATCGTTGCCGCCGAGCCCTTGGATTTGGTCTCTGCCAACGCCGCCCTCAAGAAAATTGGCGTCGGTATCGCCGATGATACGGTCATGTTCGGTGATTACAACTCCAGGCAAGTTGGCGAGATTGACTGTGCTGCCTGCCACATATGGGCCAATAATGATAGCGCCAACGTCGGTAACGCTAGCCTCAAACGCTTGCCAATCCGCCACCGTGGAAATCTCTGGAATTGTCGCGCCGCCTAACGTAAATCCATGTGCGGTATCAAAATCATCCCAGAAATTCATCAATTGGGTTATATTTCCCGGACCCCAAGCAATTTGACCGATTTCTATTTCGAAAAGGCCCGTTAGAGCCGAAACGCCATTGACCTGCACACTATAGAAATTTTGATTTGTGATACTGACCTCTGGAAGGCCACCTGTGTTTGATGCAGTTATGGCATAGCTGAAGCTGTCATCCGTATCCGCCGCAACGATTGTTAGAGTGGTGACGTCAACCGCGACTACAGTGGTGCTGTCAGGGCCAGCATATGACACCGAAGTGCCTGTATAGGTGTAAGTTGTCATTTGATCCCCCTCCAAATCTCATAGTTTTTGGCGGCATGGGTGCGCGTCAATCAGTCTTATGTCACCGATTTCTCTGACTATTCCGCGTGCGAGGTACTCCGGCAGGAACGCCTACAGAAGCTGCTTTATCCCGGATACTCCCAATTGCGTTATTGAGGCCGCGCGGAATCACAACGGGACAGCCGGGGGAGCAGTCAGTAACACAATACCGAGGACACGCAGCCTCGCCCCATGTTTTCGCACGCTCCGAACCGTCTCTACCCCCGACTTGGGGCAAGGTTGCGCTAACGGTGCTGATGGCCAAGACCGAGGGCATACTGTCCACAACCGGTATGAATGTGCATACTGCCATCATGACCCCAGAGGAAGAGATAAAGCAGGCGCTGGACAACATCAGCGCAGAGGCAAGGGCGTGGTCACACAGCCCCGACGTCTCGGCCTTCGTAGCTGGCGCTGTTGAGTTGGAAGGCGAGGAACTGGTCCAGTTCGTGCGCTTAGTCGCTTAGATGGCTTATGACGAAGGCAGGCGGGCGCAAAAAAGTGACCCCACAGGCGTGGGGTCAGTACGAAGAAATACAAAGGATGGCCGGGCCTAGACCGGGATTGTTACCGGAGTGTGAAGGCGGGCGGGGCGTGAGCAAGGCTTACTCACCTAATGCAAAGGGCATGCCCACTTGACCGGCACGCAAAGTTCTAGGCGTTGGGAAGTCGGTATCTGCTCGGCATATGAACAACTTTTCCCGAGCCCAAATTGTAGCTATCAAGCAGACGAGAAGACCTAAGTTTACCCTTTGAAATCTCAAACAACGGCTTTAGAGACTTCGACCTTTTCTTGCGTCCAGGCGGGGCCACAACGTCGATAGACTTTGTTCCACTCAGGTCGCGCGCCATCTCAACAGCACTACGCATATCCGTGTCGGCTGAAATCACTAGCGCCCTATCAAACACGTCCAACATGGTATCGCGAACCAAGTGAATGGCGATGTTCACATCGGTCTCTTTTTCCTCATACGTCTGGTACTGGGCACCACAGACCCGGCACTTTAGATACTTCTTTTTTGAACTTCGCTGGGACAAATTTGACGCCCTCGGCCTGCAATGCTTGCACATAGGCCCTATGCCGAGCGTATGCGTCGGGAATCCAAGTGGCATACGCAGAGAAGTACTTGATAGAGCTGATTTCCTCTCTAGGACTTATCATTGCCTCTGAAAGGCGTCTCAGGCAAAGCCACTTGAGGCTGTCGTCATTCAGCTCATCGATTGCGTGATACAGGTTAAAGCCATCAATGTAGACGTAGACTCGTCTCATAAGTATTCTCAGAAAAGGGAAAAGCCGCGCCTTTCAGCGCGGCCTGTCTCATAGGATATACCGTATGAGGTGGATGGTTCAGACATGATTTCTCTAACCGCGATGTCAACACATCTGTAGTTTTTTTGCTATTTTGTCGCGCCTGCGGGCGCTTAGCCGACACTTCGACCTATGACACAAACCCGGTCACCACCTTAACTTGTCCCGAATCCCGCTCATGCCTTGTTTGGCGACCCCCATGCGCACCAGAGCGTCACAGCAAGCCCCAGAATGACAAGCAGCGCTGCGTGCAACCAGATGCTCAAGTCGGGTTCAGCAGCTTAGGTTGATCGTCATTGGGCGGTTCTCCAAATGGTTCTTGTCGCTTTCAGGAACCGTGATGGTAACGCCGCCGCTTGCGTCAGCAAACTCTTCTGTGCCGCCAGTGACTGTAAGGTCAACCTGCTGCGCCGCATTGCCGGACCGTTCGGTGTCGGTTGCATCTTCGAGCGATGTTCTGCCTAGTAAAAAGATGTTTCCGTTTGGGAGCCTTAGCAATCCATCAACCCTAACGTCGTGTCCTGTCTTAGTGTCTCCGCCAATAATAGTGGAGATGACGTCGAACGTCCCGGCAAAGTCGCCATCAAGACTTTTGAGATGCCAGTATAATTCCCGCCGGTCGCCGACTTCGTCCTCTGTCTCTTTTGCACCGACGAACTTAATCGATGTGTTGCTGTGCAAGAGTTCTGTCTGGCCGCACCCGACGTAGGCCTCACTCGCTTGCGCAGCAGAGTTCAACGATAGCGCAATACCGATTGCGTAGGCCCAGCAATATACTTTCTTCATGATACGGATGCCTCCGGTGTGAGAAGTTTGGCTTGTGCAGTGGGGGACAGATGGTGCGAGCCGTTTGTGAGAATGAACCTAACAGCCGATTAAGCTTCGCCAATGTGGCTCGCGATTAGCATGAATGGCGGGACTTACTGTTGGCATCTGTTCCTGCCGCCAGATCAGTTGATTTTAATGCTTCAGAAATCTACTCCGCAGGTCGCCTTCATACTTCCTGGTTCGAGGTCACCCAAAAGGGGACGGCACTACGCATCGCGAACTAGGAGCACGGAGGTCATGGAATTCAAAACTTCAAACAGCGCCGACAAGCTTGCAGCACTCTAAGAGCGCGCCTGGAATGATAAAGACTTCAGCGCGCGCCTGGAAAGCGACGCCACATCAGCAATCAAAGAAGTTCTTGGTAAGCTACCAGAGGGTGTGACCTTTAAGGTTGTGCGGGACACCGCAGATACAAAGTACCTCCATATTCCCGCAGCGCCCGTTCAAGGTGAGGTATCTGACCTGGACCTACTAGATGTACAGGGTGGGACAACACTCGGATGTATCTCGGCAATTTCGCTTGTTACGGTCATATCGTCCGCAATATCCATCCCATTGACCCAGGATCCTTGAATCAGGGCCGCACTTGTTCACGCGCTGACAATCGGTCCCGTACCGGTTACGCACGGTGCGGGGTCTTCACGTTCATAGGGCCATGGCCGCCTGACCGATTAGCAAGATTAGCGGGAATAGCAGCCCGGTAGAGGATTTCACCAGCTCTGGGAGATTGACGAGAGCCTGATGCGGTCGGAGTTGGATCAGGTGCAGAAGTCTGAGCATTTGGCGAAGCGCAAATTGCTTTGGGAGGCCCGGCGTCTAGCTGGAACAACTGGTTCCACCAAGAAGCCCCAGCATGAGAAACAGTTTGCAGCCGAGACTGCCGAGCTTACCGGAACTACTCGAAAGCAGGTGAACAGGTCAGTCTCTCGCGCGGAGCAAACCTGCCAAGAGGCACGTGACCTCTTAGCGATGCTTAACTCTTAATGCACTGGCTCTAAGGGCCAAATCTTAGCGGACACTTCAGCGGGAAGAAGTGCTTTGAAGGAGCGTCCGGGTTGCCACTCCACCTCATGGATGCCGTGAATAGTCTCGATGTCCTCCGCGCTCAGGTCATCAAGCAAGTTGACGCCGGTCGAGGCGCGTATGGCGTCCAGGATCGCGCTTTCGTTGGATGGTGCGCGCTTGACGACGTTGCCGCTTTCGTCACGGTGCGCATCCATTTCGGGTTTATAGAGTGCATCATCGATCATTCCGCCAAATAGGCAACTTGTGCCGTTGTAGCGATAAGCCCCTACGCCATAATTCGGATTGAAGGCCTTTGTGTCTTGAGCTTCGAGCTTGGCAATAGCGGTATCAAATAGCACAGAGATGTTCATGGTGACTGGTCTCCCTATCAGCGTGGCACAAGGCTACAGGGGCATGCTCAGTTTTGCCAAGTAGGAACGCGCGAGAGTCCATGCGATGGGATCGAGTATGCGCGCAACGATGAACACTGCGCCAACTAGGAACGCAATCACTTCAGGGCTTCATAGCCACCCCCGGCCCCGCAGCAACCTCGCCGCTGTCTAGGAACTGGATGCCTTGGGCTTCGAGGGCTGATCGGATCGCAATTGCCGTTTCTCTTCGACCACCCAGAGGGCCATCATTGGTCTCAAGTCTGGCGATTGTCGGATAAGAAACCCCAGAACGCTCTGCCAAATCCACTTGGGACCAAGCCAACAAAGCTCGCGCCGCCTTGATTTGCCTAATTGATAGAATTTCTATTGACATTTGTGCTGCTCGTTATGATATGATTTCTATCAATACCACAACCGGAGGCTAAAGCAATGATGTTCAACGCGCCAGCGCGACCAATACCGTCATGCTCGGACCCAACTATGAAGTCGCTCGACAGGAGGGCACATTTGACAAGGCAGCAAGGATTATCTCGCTCGCCCGCACCGGTATCGCGGCCTCCGACAGCGCCATGAATATCGACCTTGTAAAAGATGGATATCGCGGGCTGCTGGAATGCACTGCGTACCTCGCATCCGATATCCTTTACATGCAGCCGGGTTTTGAGCCTGAAGAGAAAGGGTGCAGCGATGAGCAGGCTTGATATGAAAGCGGCCAAGCGTCGCGTGAAAGAGATTGCGGAAATGCTGGACGTTTCCGCCCCAGCCGAATTGACAGATGCGGAAGGCGCGCCAACCGACGAGTTGTTGCAATTCACCCATGACACAGGTGCAAGCCTGGACTTCATCTTTCTGGGCTGCACACGCGGGATGCACAGGGCCATGCGTGACGGTAAGCCCATGCCCATCGATCCTGAACTTGGCGACCCGGTTTGCCAGTTGATGCGTGAATACGAGGCCATCAGGGCAGGCATAAACGGCTACGGCGGCGATATCCCGGTGGAAAGCCCTCTCAACCTGCTTTGGCAGCGGATAGAACGCGAAGTCACCGCCGCAACGGCGCAGACGCTTGAAGGCATTGCGGCGCATGTAAGATTTGCGGCTTCCGAGGGTGTTGAACTGGACAGGACTTATGCCGGGGAAGGCCGCACTCTCTATCACAGCATCCAGCGAGGCCTTAACGCCCTGCGTAAGCAGCCGGAGGCCGTGTGCAATGGGTGAGCGCAGTCAACAGGTAGGCAAGGACAGGCACGACCTCGCCCGTGATGCAGTTATCCTGCACGGCCTGACATTGGCCCTTGATGCCCTGACTTGGGAGGACGGCGGCGAGCAGAACGCGAGCGCTGTAGGGGCGCTTATCAAGACCGTCGCGGAGAAATCCAATGACCTGCTGCACGACATTGAACAGGGCGACTTTTTGGAAGGGAGTAACGCATGACCACTTTCAAACGCCACCCCGAATGGCTCGCTGACTGGCGGGCCACCTTGGCCGAGAAAAGGGAGAACGCCCAAGCGGCTTAGTGAACTTCAACCATGGCGCGGTAGTCACTGCGCCCTCTTTTGTTTGTAACGAGTGTTTCCATGACCTTTTACCAAGTGAACCGGAGCTGGTCGGATCAGTTCCTGCCGGAGATTAGGCGCATCGTCGGGGGCCACTTGCTCAAGGCCGCGCCTGATCCTCTGGATCACTTCCAGGCCACGGACTTGGTTACGCTGGACGCCAGAGACATGCGCATCGCAGCCCGTGTTCGCCGTCCCGGCTACGCGATGCTCTACCCCAACCAGTTCACCATTCGCGCACAGGTGCCGTCAGGTGCAGAGACGGAGCTTTCCAAGATAGTGAACGGTTACGGCGACTGGATGTTCTACGGGCACGCGGACGTTGATGGGCTGTCGCTGCAAAACTGGTGGCTCATCGACTTACGAGCGTTCAGGGCCGCTCTGATCCGCCACGGGGCCAATGGCAGCTTCATTCGCATGGGCGATAAGCGAAACCCGGACGGGACGTGCTTCAAGTGGTTCGATATCCGGTCATTCCCGGATGATCCGCCGTTGGTGGTGGCGAGGGGGTGAGAGAGCGTCCATGCTGTTGCGTTTGCTTAATTCAGTTCTTGGTGGGACAGCTATGAATGCTACGTTGTCCCAAGCCGTTATGAGATATGAAACTAACTTACTCGTCAGTAGACAGCCCAGCGTGGGCCAATCCTCAAAGAACCAAGATCAACTGCTTCGTGAAATTCGATCACATAAAACAGAAGGTTCAATTCACGGCTGAGCCGAGCGTCTCAGAGCCTCATGGCAAGGAGATTTATGAGCTTTGCGCTTCTGGCAAATTTGGACCAGTTGCGGCATTCGAACCCAAGTCAGCGGTTGGTGAGGACGACGCCGTTGAACCTGAGCGATTACTGTTTCTGGATCGATGGCCTGAAGTGTATCGTTTTATCCTGGAGGCGAACCAGGAAAGCTCTGCCGGAACTATACGAGGGCAAATCTTAGTGTGGTCTTCGATGATCGAGGTCCTAGTCACTCGCTTGCTCGAAAGCTTCCTGATTGACCATAAGATTTCCAAAAAGTTGCTTCACGACAACAAGGAAATGAACTTCTCTACTCGTATTAGCCTTTCGTTCGGCCTCGGCCTGATTTGCAAGGATGAGCAACGGACATGTGACAGAGTGCGAACCATTCGCAACTGCGCAGCGCACAACTGGTTGATAGATTTGCCTAAAATTCAGTCAGAGCTAAGGTCGCTTTATGATGCAGACCACTCAGAAATCTTGGAGTGGCAGGAAGATATCAATTACTTGGTAAGGTTGGTCTATGGAGGCTCTTGCGCCAAACTAGCGAATAATCTGACGGACCGCACCGAATTGGCTTCCCGTCATAAGCGGGTTGTCTTGGGGTAGTCGCCAAGGACGTTAGGCCGCAGTCGCGAGGCCGAACACTACTGAGGAAACGATCAACCTTGTCCCCTATATGTCCCCCAGAATTATGAGGGGAGACCAGAGACTGGCATGGTGGCTCGATAAGTTATTGATTTTATTTGGAGGCGAGTACCGGAATCGAACCGGTGTACACGGATTTGCAATCCGCTGCGTCACCACTCCGCCAACTCGCCTTTCTCAGTGAAATCAATCACTTGCTGTGGTTCAGGGGGTGTTCTAGCAGCTTTGTTCAATGGCGTCCAGACGGTCTCGGCCAAAAAACACCCACTTGAGAGACCAATCTGGCGAATGTGCACGTTGCAACAGGGCAACCGAGGAAATGTTACTTGTGGATGGGACATTGCCGCCTGGATGCCAGTATGGCACAAGCCACAGTAACACAGTGTTGGAAGATCACGATTATGCCTGAATTTGCCGCACGGCGCCGTACCATGGTGGATACGCAGGTCCGCCCGTCGGATGTGACCAAGTTCCCGATCATCGAGGCGATGCTGGAGGTCCCTCGCGAAACCTTCGTGCCCGATGCGAAGCGCGAGGCCGCCTACGCGGAGGAGATGATCGATCTGGGCGATGGACGGGTGTTGCCCGAACCCCGGACATTCGCGAAAATGCTTGATGCGCTCAACATTCAGGACGACGAAGCGGTTCTGGATGTGGCTGCGGCACTTGGGTACTCCACCGCCGTGACAGCGCGCTTGGCGCAGCTCGTCGTGGCTGTCGAGGAAGATGCGGCCATGGCAGGTGAGGCGCAGTCGCTTTTGTCTGAGGCCGGTGCCGACAATGCGGTTGTGCATCACGGTCCACTGGCCGAAGGGGCCGCCGAGCATGGCCCCTATGATGCCATCCTTGTTCAGGGGGGCGTCGAACAGGTGCCCGAAGCTCTGCTGGCGCAGCTCAAGGAGGGCGGGCGCATTGCCTGCACCTTTGTCGAGGACGGCGTGGGGACCGTTCGGATCGGGCATAAGTCCGGCGGCAAGCTGTCATGGCGATACGCATTCAATGCTGGCGGACAAGTCCTGCCGGGGTTCGCAAAACAACCGGAATTTTCGCTGTGACCCGTTGGGTCGGGAAAAACAGGCCGGACATATAAAGAGGCGCGGAAAACAATGTTGAGAGCAGTACTAAAAGGAACGGCCCTGTCGGTTGCGCTTTTGGCGGCATCAGTGGTGCCACGATCGGCGCTCGCGGATAATCTCGCAGATGCGCTGGTTGGGGCCTATAATACCAGCGGGCTTTTGGAGCAGAACCGGGCACTGCTGCGGGCGGCGGACGAAGATGTCGCGATTGCAGTGGCCCAGCTGCGGCCGATCATCAACTGGACCATGCAGATTCAGCGGCAATTGGTGGATCAACAGAACAACAACTTCAGTTCTAACAATGGTGATACCGAGGGTTTTATCGGCTTGTCCTTCCAGCAATTACTCTTTGATGGCGGTGCAACCCGGCTGGCCAAGCAAGCCGCCCAGGAATCGGTGTTGTCAGCACGTCAATCACTGATTGATGTCGAGCAAAGCATCCTGTTCCGGGCAGTCAGTGCTTATATGAACCTGATCCTGCAGGAAGACAATGTTGCACTTCGCCGCAACAACGTCCGAGTTCTGGGTGAGGAATTGCGCGCTTCGCAAGATCGCTTTGAAGTGGGCGAAGTCACAAGAACGGATGTGGCTCTGTCAGAGGCCAGTGTTGCCGCAGCCCGCGCAAACCTGGCTGATGCATTAGGCAGTCTCACGACGGCCAAGGCCGAATATGTAAACGCCGTCGGAAACGAGCCCGGCAAAACTGCGGGCCAGCCAAGTCTTCCGAGGCTTCCAGCTTCGATTGACGCGGCCATAGCGGTTGCAGTCAGAACCCACCCGGACATTCTGGCGGCACAGCATCAGGTACGTGCTGCGGAACTGATTGTGCAGCAGCAACGCAAGGAACTTGGGCCGAACGTGACCCTGGATGCGGATCTGGGATATACTGAGGACTTCAGCAGTTCCGATTTTCGCAATGACTCTTCTGCCGGGGTGACCTTTCGGCAACCAGTCTATGCCGGGGGCGCGCTTGCGGCGCAGGTTCGGCGCGCAATCGCCACCCGCGATTCCACCCGTTTTGCGCTGTTGACTGCCCAAAAGGACGTCATTCAGGGGGTCAAGGACGCCTATGTGCGGTTCCAGACGGCCGAAGCCAGCCTGACCGCTTCGAACGAACGAGTGCGCGCGGCGCAGATCGCGTTTGACGGTATTCGCGAAGAGGCGACGCTGGGTGCGCGGACGACCCTCGATGTGTTGACCGCCGAGCAGGACCTGCTCGATGCGCAGACCCAGCAGATTTTTGCGCGCTCCGAACGTTCTCTGGCTGCCTATCAGGTGTTGTTGTCGCAGGGGTTGCTTACGGCCGAACGGCTGGGGCTGGCGGTTCAGATCTATGATCCGACGCTCTATTATAACCTGGTGAAAAACGCGCCTGCTCGGGTCAGCAAGCAGAGCAAGGATCTGGACCGTGTCCTGAAAGCGCTGGGCAGGCAATAACGTTCCACTCCTGTGTTGGCAGAACAGCCGGGCTTCGCTACACTTGGGGTGAGGTTCAGAGTGGTAGAAAAAAATGTCCAATCAAGCAGCCGATTTGGGAATCGAGGATGTGTTGTCCTCGATCAGAAAACTTGTCAGCAATGAAGGCGTGCCCGAACCGCGACCGGTCGCGCCCCGAAGGCCAAAAAAGGCCAATAAGCTCGTCCTGACGCCCGCTTTGCGCGTGACGGAGCCCGTTCCCGAGGCAGAGCGCCGCGGGCCACCCGAGCGTGGGACAGCGGTTCCGTGGACCAACCCTAGAACGACGCTTTATGAGGCGGCGCAGTCGGCTCGGCAGGCAGAGGGTGAAACCCCTCCGTCAAAGCCCCGTCCGATGCTGCTGCGGCCCGAAGATGCGGTTCCGAACGACAAGGTGGCATGGATTCGCCCAAAGATCGTTCCGGACGAAAGTCGAGATCGTGAACAATCGGCGGATGAGTTTTCGTTTCGCCACAATGCCGAAACAGCCAATCCGTCAAGTGCACCAATTGAAGAGCCGTTGAGCAAGAAGATCGAAGCGCTTGAAGCGGCGATTGCGCGCACCGAGGATCAGTGGGAGCCTGACGGCACCACGAATGAGGAGTATTCCGGCACCAAGGTCGATCCATCCATTTCCTGGCGGAACCGTGCGCCTGAAAAAGACGCGGCAGCGGCACCGGATTCGATGTCACAGGTGGAAATCGCTGCAGCTTCGGTGGTGGAGCCGGCTGTCGATGAAGTCGACCCCGCGCCGGAGACGACTGCAACGACGCACACCGAAGACGCGCCACAAGGCGCCGCTGCATCTCAGCAAGACTCGGCGATCTCGGATGGGGCGGTACTGGACGAGGAAAGCCTGCGCGTGCTTGTCGCGGAAATTCTGCGAGAGGAATTGCAAGGCGTTCTGGGTGAGCGGATCACGCGCAATGTGCGCAAGCTTGTCCGCCGCGAAATTCAGCGCGCACTGACCGCCCGCGACTTGGGCTGAGTCATGGGGCTGAGCCCCTACCGCCGCGCCGGGCTTTCGGCCAACGCCAGCAGCAGGTCGAGGTCCATGTAGCGCTCCAGATGATCGGCCAGCGCGTCGAGCGTTGCTTCGACACCGTCCTCATAGGCGGTGTCTGAGCTTTGTCCCAGCGACGCCAGATACCCCGCCCGAAACGCATCCGACGAGAAGATACCATGCAGATAGCTGCCGCGGATGCGGCCATTGGCCGAGGCCGCGCCCTCGGGCCGGTCACCGATGGACAGCCATGCACGCGCGCAATCCGGCCCGGCGGTCCGGCCCATGTGAATTTCATAGCCGCGCACCGTTGCGCCGGTCTCCAGCGCAACCGCTTCGGTCAGCTTGACTTGCTTGCGCCCCGCCATCACCGTTTCGACATCCAGCAGGCCCAGACCGGCGACCTTGCCCGGACGGCCATCGACGCCATCGGGGTCGTCGATACTGTGTCCCAGCATCTGATAGCCACCGCACAGGCCCAGAACATGCCCGCCGCGCCGCACATGGGCCAGCAGGTCGATATCCCAGCCCTGGGCGCGGAAATAAGCCAGATCGCCGATCGTGGATTTGCTGCCCGGTAGTAGCACGAGATCGGCATCGCCGGGCAGGGGGCGCCCGCCCGGCACGATCTCGACCGTGATGCCGGCTTCGGCGGCCAGCGGGTCGAGATCGTCGAAATTCGCCATGCGTTCCAATTGCGGCACCACAATCTTGAACGCCCCGCCCGCATGTGAGCGGATGTCCATCATGTCCTCTGCGGGCAGCTTCCAGGCGTCCTCGAACCACGGCACCACACCCAGACAGGGCCAGCCGGTGCGCGCCGCGATGTCGTCACGCCCCTCGTCGAACAGACGGATATCCCCCTTGAAGCGGTTCACCGCAAAACCCCTGATTCGGTCCAGATCGGTCTGATCCAAGACTGCCTGGGTGCCGACAATTTGCGCGATCACGCCACCACGGTGGATATCGCCCACCAGTACTACGGGAACCCCTGCCGCGCAGGCAAAGCCCATATTGGCAATGTCGCCTGCGCGCAGGTTGGTCTCTGCCGGGCTGCCTGCGCCCTCGATCAGCACCAGATCGGCATCGCTGCAAAGCCGGTCGAAGCTCTCCAACGCAGCCGCCAGCAGGCTGGATTTGTCCTTGCGGTAATCGGCGGCTTTCAGGGTGCCGCGCCGTTGGCCCTGAACGATCACCTGCGCGCCGGTATCGGTTTCGGGTTTCAGCAGGATCGGGTTCATATCCGTATGCGGCGCGCGAAACGCCGCCCGCGCCTGCAGCGCCTGCGCACGCCCGATCTCGCCGCCCTCCGCCGTCACGGCGGCATTGTTTGACATGTTCTGCGGCTTGAACGGGGCAACCCGCAGCCCGCGCCGGGCATAGGCGCGCGCCAGCCCGGCCACCAGCATGGATTTCCCGACATTGCTGCCAGTGCCCTGAATCATGATGGACTTGACCATGGCCCGCCTCCTAACGTGGCCCGCAGATGACCTGATTTGCGCCCCGAGGAAAAGCCCCATGAACACGCCTGCGCATCTTTTGATCGGTGCCGCCGTCTTTGGGCGGGGGCAGGGCCGTCGGGTGATGGCTGCGGCGCTTCTGGGGGCATTGGCGCCGGATGCGTCGCTTTATGTGATGGCGCTTTGGGCGCTCCATGTGCAGGGCATCCCACCGCAAGTGGTGTTTGACGAGCTTTATTTCTCGCCCGCCTGGCAGAGCGTCTTTGCCATCGACAACAGTTTCGTTCTCTGGGGGCTGTTGATGACGGTTGCGCTGATCCGGCGCAGTCCGGTTCTGATCGCTTTTGCCGGTGCCGCGCTTTTGCATCTGGCGACGGATTTCGTGCTGCATGCCGGGGATGGGCGGCCGCAATTCTGGCCGCTTACGAACTGGGTCTTCGACAGCCCGGTCAGCTATTGGGACAGCACCCATCACTCGCTTTGGGTGGCGCCAGTGGTGGCCCTTGCCTGCTGTCTGGCGTTCTGGAGCCTGTGGCGCGGCGGTCTGGGGCCGGTTGGCGTGGCTGTCTTTGGTCTGATGCTGGCGGCCGAGCTCTGGACGGCGCGGCAGTGGATTTTGTTCTTCTGACGAAAAACGCGCCCCGTGGGGCGCGCTTTTTCAACCTTGAGGAGATTGCGATCAGGCCGCTTCTGCCTGCTGCGCTGCATTGCGGCGCTCGCTCTCTTCGCGCGATAGCGCGACGGATGTGCGCACCCCGCGACCGACGAATTCCATCAGGCCACCCACGACTCGTTCGTTCGGATCGATCCCGGCGCAGCTCAGAACTTCGCGCCCATCGCGCGAGCGTGCCCAGCGGGCGATCTGCTCAGGACCATTGCCGTACTTCTTGTCGTCGGCTATGGCGTCGTCCAATGCGGCCAATACGACAGCCGCGAAAAGTTTGCGTGCACGATTGCCTTGCTCGTTGTTAAAGGCGGTGCCGTCAACGAAATCTTGCATCTCGTCTTCCTTGTTGTTCTTGCTCTTGCATTTTTCGGCGTAGCGTTGCTTATGACTGATCAGACTCGATTCGGGTACCCCAGAAGTGCATAAGAGCATTGCGCTGAGTGCATGGCTCGCTGCATGTGCAGCACAAGGTATCGTTGTCTTGCCTGTGTCCTTTGCGCCAGATATAGGAGCGCGAAACAAGGCATCAACCGTATGTGAAGGATTTAAGTCATGCCCAAGATCAACGGAAACGAAATCCGGCCGGGCAACGTGCTGGAGCATAATGGCGGGCTCTGGGCTGCGGTCAAGGTCGACCATGTGAAGCCAGGAAAGGGCGGCGCCTTTGCTCAGGTCGAACTGCGCAACCTGCGCAACGGCTCGAAACTGAATGAACGCTTCCGGTCTGCTGACAAGGTCGAGCGTGTGCGCCTGGAGCAGAAAGATCAGCAATTTCTCTATGAAAACGATGGGATGCTGGTCTTCATGGACACGGAAACCTATGAGCAGGTCGAGGTCCCGGCCGAGTTGCTGGGCGACCGCCGCCCCTTCCTGCAGGATGGTATGACCATTGTGGTCGAGTTCTACGAAGCCGAGGCGCTGAACGCCACGGTGCCGCAAAAAGTCACCTGCCAGATCGTCGAGACCGAACCGGTGGTCAAGGGGCAGACTGCGGCAAACTCCTTCAAACCCGCGATCCTCGACAATGGTGTCAAGATCATGGTTCCCCCCTTTGTTGGGCAGGATGAAATGATCGTCGTGAACACCGAGACCATGGAATATTCCGAACGCGCGTAACGCGGCGTCACAACGGAACCAACCAAATACTCGCCAACCGCCCGGCAGCTGGCGCGTGTTCATTGGGCTTTTGCACAAACATTTCAGATCAGGCCGCGCCTTGACCGACTCGCGGCTGTCACGGTTTGGCCGGTTTCCCAGCCGATGGCGACGGGGGCAGAATCTCACGCAACAGGTCGAACTTGATCCTGTTGGCGCTGACCTGCCGGTAAAAGGCGATCAGGAACGCGGTGGGGGCCTGAATGCGGGTGAGGCCCACTGTGGCTGCCACCACGGTGCCCACATCCGTGCGCCCGTCCAGGACCAGCCAGCCGCCCAGCATCAGCACCGCAACCGTACCAAGGCCGTTAATGACGCTCAGCAGGAACTTGCTGGACAGTTTCCAGATGAAGATCCGCCGACGAGTGTCATAGATGCGGTCGAACTCGGCCAGAATGGCGGCCTTGACCTCTTTGGACTGCTCGGCGCTCAGGCGGTCGGTCGAGGCGCGTAGCACATGCACCCGCTCGGCAATGAAGCGGTTCACGTGGGTTTGTGAATAGATCACGATCAGAATCTGGGGCGCGATCATCATCAGCGCGATCAGCCCCAGCATCGGCTGGGTCGAGGCGATATAGCCGATCACGCTGATCAAGGTGCCGATCTGCACCACCGGCTCGGAAAAGGCGCTTCCGGCGAATTTGCCCAACTCTTCGGCCTCAGCCGAGATTGCGGTGGTCAGCGTGCCCTGACGCCCCTTAGTGCGGCCCGGAATGTCGGTCCGCTCCAGCAGCCGTGCCCGGATCAGGCGGATCGTATCCTCACCCAAAGTGCTGGCGCGGTACCCCATGATCCATTTCAGCAGCAGGCTCAGCAGGATTGCCGCCATCATCCCTGCGCCCAGCAGCAACAGCTTTTCCTTCTCCAGCGTGTTTGCGGTCAGCAGGTTGATGATGTTCTTCTGAAAATCCAGCGGGACAGCCGCCAGCCCGGCGATGGCCAGCGACAACAGGATCAGAACGATCTGCCGCCCGGAACTGACCCGCCAGATCGCGGTATAGAGCTGAAGCATCTTCGTCCCTCAAACACGCGTCTGCATAGTGTGCGAAGAAACCGATCCAAACTCAAACCTTGAATGCGGCAAGGGCTGTGGGGTCAGGCCTGATCCATCCGGACCCGGGCCGCGCCCGCGCTCAGATCGTTTTTGGCGCGGTCAAAGCGCAGATAGGCCATGGCGCGGTTGCCGGACCGGGTAAAGAGCGTTCCGGCGGGCTTACCATCGGCGGTGATCGCGGTTCCGGGTTCGGCCTCGCCATCGATATCGACCAGGCAAAGCCCCTTGCGCAGCGCTGTCTTGTGCTTCATCCGCGCAGTCACTTCCTGACCGACATAACAGCCTTTCTTGAAATCCACGCCATTGAGCGCCTCGAACCCGGATTCCAGGATATAGCTGTCCGGTGTCAACTCGACCCCGGTTTCGGGGATGCAATGGGCCACGCGAATCGCATCCCAATCGCTGCCATCATCGCTTTCCTCCACCTCGGAGTAGTGCCGCCAGCCAAGATCTGCATGGCGCGGGTCGGGCAGGGCACCCTCGGGGGCAGGGCCGGTGCCGCGCTGCAGGTTCAGCGCGCTCTCGGCGATCTGCACATCGGCGCGCAGCTTGTACATGCTCAGGCGTTTGAACAGCATGTCACCGAGGATTTCCGCCACATCCAGCAGGATAGTGTCACCTTGCCGGACAAGGAAGAAATCGGCGATATACTTGCCCTGCGGCGTCAGAAGCGCGGCATAGACCAGCCCGTGCTCCAGCCCCTTCATATCGTTGGTGACAAGGCCTTGTAGAAAATCCGTAGCGTCAGAACCGGTAATCATCAGGATGCGGCGGGTGGACATCTGGGGTTCCTCGTCTAGGGTCTGGCCCCCGTGATATAGGACAACCCCGCCCGGGCACCAGAGGAGAAGCACATGGCGGCCAAGATCAGCATCGTGATCCCGACGCTCAACGCCGGTGACAGCCTGCCAACCTGTCTGGAGGCCCTGATCGAAGGGCTGACGACCGGGTTGATCCGCGAGCTGATCGTGACCGATGGCGGCTCGCAGGATGTCACTTGCGCCATCGCGGATGAGGCCGGGGCGCATCTGGTGAGCGGGCCTGCCTCGCGCGGGGGGCAGCTGCGGCGCGGCTGTGCAGAGGCCCGGGCTGATTGGCTGCTGGTCCTGCATGCCGATACGGTACTGGAGCGGGGCTGGTCGCAGGTTGTCGGCGAACATATCGAGGGGTCGGGGCAGGGGGCTTATTTCCGGCTTGCCTTCCGTGCCGGTGGATTTGCCCCGGCGTGGGTTGCGGGCTGGGCCAATCTGCGCTCGCGGCTGTTCGGGTTGCCCTATGGCGATCAGGGCCTGCTGGTGCGGCGCGCGGTCTATGAGCGCGTCGGCGGCTATCCCGATCAGCCGCTGATGGAGGATGTGGCGCTGGTGCGCGCCCTGCCACGGCTGACGGGCCTGCCCGTGCGCGCGACAACCAGCGCCAAACGATACGCCAAGGCTGGATGGCTCCGGCGCGGGGCGCGCAACCTCTGGACGCTGACACGGTATTTTGCCGGTGCCGATCCACAAAAGCTGGCCGAGAGCTACCGGCGCTGAAAAGGTGTTTCCAAGCGGCGCTTCAGCGTAACTCCACCACGGATTTTCCCAACCGGAAGGGTGCGGCGAAGCTCACAAGGCACAGCGCGATGATCTGCAGGATCAGGATATGCGCATTGGCCTGCAGGTATTCCCATTCATCCTTCAGCTTGCCCACCTGTTCCACCAGATCGTCATAGGCCTGCGCCAAGATCAGGTAATCCCCGGCGATCGCGGGCACTTTGCGGCGCATATTGTCCACCGCTGCCTGTGTGTCGTCATCCAGCGTGGTGAAGACCAGAAACTGATCGGGGTCAAAGGCATCGGCCTGCGCCATCATGCCCTTCATCCCGTCCATGTCATCCTCGTCGCGCCCGCCAAACAGAAAGTTCAGCCCCTGCAGCGGCGCGACCTCGTCGGTGACGGCGATGAACAGCGGCAGGTCGGCATTGCTGGCGGTGGAGGCGGACAGGAACTCGACCTTTTCGCACAGAACCCCGGTATCGGGGTCATAGGCCGGGTCGCAAAAGCGCAGGCGGAACCGGGCGGCGTCGCGGTCAAAGGCCAGCGTGGCGGCATAGGCCACATCGATCTGCCGGTCGAGGCGCGAGCTGTCCGAGACATAAAGCCCCGCAATAATCGCCGTCAGCGCGCCAATCCCGCCGAGCAGCACCCAGACCAGATCGGCCAGCTTCCAGGCCCGGTGCCCAGCGGGTTTGCGAAACAGGAACCCGGTGCCGATACAGCCCCCCAGAAAGAAGAGCAGAAGCAGGGCCAGTTGGTTTTCGGCGATGAAAGAGGTCATGGGGGGAGTCTATGCACGCCTAGCCCACACGCAACAGCCCTCACGCATTTGTCGTCAAGATTTCAAATGGATGGGAGAGCGGCTGATCCAACCAATGCGAAATTCCTTGAATTTCGCACGCGCCCGACCCGCCCCACAGGGCGGGCGCGTTCCGCACCCACCCTCGGGCCGGGCGCGAGGGGCGTGTTGCCCGGTTAGGGGGCACGCACCTTCGTGACGGCTTGGTAGGATGAAGTATGGGTTGAGAACCCGCGCTACAGCTTGCTGGTCAAATCCAGCCGCTTACCTACTTCTCATCTGTGGAGAAGTCTTTGACTGTTCGCCTAATTTCTAGTTTGGGTCGTCGAGACTTTATCTCGCTGGATCTGTCAAAAAGTTGAAAAATCAAACCAATAGAGTTGTTTAGGAAAACATACCGAGGACTGTCGGATTCTTGGTTTCTTGTTGCAAAATCTAGAGATCTACAACGGTCGGCGATTGCCGGCGTATCGAACTTCAGCCTACGAATATGTGCAAAGTCATTTCGGACTTTGCGTTTGATGTTCAATGCCAGCTGTTCTTCTTTGGAAACAATGCCAAGTTAATATGAGAGGTCTATTCTTGACGAGAATGTTGCAAGAGGACCATTTCCTGAAAAGCATTCTCTCTCTTTGTCATGATTTTGAAAAAGAGCGAATAACAGATCTTTTAGAAGGCCATCGAGTACGGTTGCCGCAACAATCGCGGCTCCCCGATCGCTCTCATGTTGAAGCTCGTCTAGTACTTCACCAAGGGCATCGTATTGGCCAAGTTGGTCCCCAACTATCTTCCATGAGCCGATTTTGTCATAGGGTTGCTTGAAGAATGCTACTAGGACTTCAGGAGGTTTGGGCATCAGAAACTAACTATTATGTTGGCGGAAAGTCCATGACTCGCCCTCATACATCCAACTCCTCCACAAACCGCGCGTTCTCCTGAATGTATTGGAAGCGAAGTTCGGGTTTTTTGCCCATCAGGCGTTCGACGAGGTCTCCGGTCTCTCCTGGTTCGTCCTCGTCGATGGTGACGCGGATCAGTTTGCGGCTCTCGGGGTCCATCGTGGTTTCCTTGAGGTCCTTGGCGTCCATCTCACCCAGACCCTTGAAGCGGGACACATCGATCTTGCCCTTGCCGCCCAGCCCTTTCTCCAGCCACGCGTCCCGCTCGGGCTCGTCCAGGCAATAGACCCGTTTGGCGCCTTGGGTCAGGCGGTAGAGGGGCGGGCAGGCTAGATACAGGTGGCCCGCGTCGATCATCGGCCGCATCTGGGTGAAGAAGAAGGTCATCAGGAGCGAGGCGATATGCGCGCCGTCCACATCCGCGTCGGTCATGATGATGACCTTGTCATAGCGCAGATCGTCGATGTTGAACTTGGTGCCCAGCCCCACGCCAAGCGCCTGCGTCAGGTCGCTGATCTCGGCATTGCTGCCCAGTTTCGAACTGGCCGCGCCCAGCACGTTCAGGATCTTGCCCCTGAGCGGCAGCAGCGCCTGGTTCTTGCGGTTGCGGGCCATTTTGGCCGAGCCGCCCGCTGAATCCCCCTCGACGATGAATAATTCGGTGCCGTCGCGTGTTGAACTAGAGCAATCCACCAGCTTGCCGGGAAGGCGGAGTTTCTTTGTGGCGGATTTGCGTTGTGTTTCCTTCTCGGCCCTGCGGCGCAGGCGTTCCTCGGCCCTGAGCACCAGAAAGTCGAGGATTGCCCCCGCGGATTTGGTATCGGCGGCGAGCCAGTTGTCGAAATGGTCGCGGACGGAATTTTCCACCAGCCGCTGCGCCTCGACCGTGGCAAGGCGGTCCTTGGTCTGGCCGACGAATTCCGGCTCGCGGATGAAACACGAGACCAGCGCGCAGCCGCCGGTGATCAGGTCGTCGCGGGTGATTTGGGTGGCCTTCTTATTGTTGACCAACTCGCCATAGGCCTTGATCCCCTTGAGGATCGCGGCCCAGAAGCCTGCCACATGGGTGCCCCCCTCGGGCGTGGGAACAGTGTTACAATAGGACTGGATGAACCCGTCGCGCGAGGGCGTCCAGTTGATCGCCCATTCGACCTTGCCGGGGGTGTTGAACTTATCCTGAAAGTCCACGGTGCCCGCGAAAGGCTGCTCGGCATAGGTGGAGGAGCCGTTCATCGATTCCTTGAGGTAATCGCTGAGCCCGCCGGGGAAGTGGAACGTGGCTTCGGTCGGGGTCTCGCCATCGTCGATGGCCGATTTCCAGCGAATCTCGACGCCCGAGAACAGGTAGGCCTTGGAGCGGATGGATTTGAACAGGCGGGCGGGTTTGAATTTGTGATGGCCGAAAATCTCGGCATCAGCATGGAAGGTCACGGTGGTGCCGCGCCGATTGGGGGCCGCGCCAACCTTTTCCACCGGGCCAAGGGGCGTGCCGCGCGAGAAGCGCTGTTCAAAGAGCTGCTTGTCGCGCGCCACCTGCACGACCATGGAATCGCTGAGCGCATTGACCACCGAGGCCCCCACGCCATGCAGACCGCCCGAGGTCTGGTACGCCTTGCCCGAAAACTTTCCGCCCGCGTGCAGGGTGCAGAGGATCACCTCAAGTGCTGATTTGTCAGGGAATTTTGGGTGCGGGTCGATCGGAATGCCGCGTCCGTTGTCACGCACGGTGAGGGCATAATCGGCATGCAGTTCCACCTCGATCCGGTTGGCATGGCCCGCGACGGCCTCATCCATCGAGTTGTCGAGGATTTCAGCCACCATATGGTGCAGCGCGCGCTCATCCGTGCCGCCGATATACATGCCCGGTCGCTTGCGCACGGGTTCCAGCCCTTCGAGCACCTCGATGGAGGAGGCGTCATAAGTGGTGGAGGCGCTTGGCGTCAAAAGATCTTCGGGCATGTCACCTGCTCTTGTTCTTGAGTTTTCCATATTATGGCAGGTGATGTGGTCCGGGGGAAGGGGGACGCGAGGTGTTGTGGATAAGCGGCGCTTGCTTCCTGCTCTGGAAGGTTTCATCCGATGCCAAGTCGGAACCGTCAGACGGGCAAAGTCGGCATCGACATTCGCTCATAGATAGCTTCCATCAACACAGGCAAGGACCAGACGTTTTGCCTTGCACCCCGGGGACGAACAGCAGACCGATTTTCAAAGCGTTTCAACGATCGTGATCGTGCCAACCGCAGAGACTATGAAGCTCGCGACAAACGAGGCGCAGACGGGGGTCGTACCACCTTGTGCTCTAAGGAGGTCCTCTTCGCCAATCTCTCCCTCTGACGGAGCTGCCGGAATGCAGACATGTCTCAGTTTTTCTGAATCACGAACAACTTTGATCTCCACGTCGTCGTCGGTGACGAAACCATGAGGCTTCAACGCGGACTTGGGATCTGCCAGCAGTTCCTGAGCGAATGCCTCATCGCTCCAGATTTCGTGAATGAGGTTTTTGCCTGCAGTCATGCTTTTATGTTCCATTTCTCTCTCCTTGACTATTTGACATTCAGGCCGGGGCGGGCGCAGAGCGCATTCAGCAAGACCTGATGACGCAGCCCGCTTCCGACGGTCTTCAAAGCGGCGCAGCCGGTGTTAGAGTTTTGTAGTCTCTTGATAGATTTGTGCCGAGAAAACGCTCACCATCGCGCCGCCTACCGCCGACAGGCAAACCAGGGTTGTTCCTCCCTGCGCGCCCATCAGATCGACTTCGCTGATCTCTCTTTCAGTCGGTGCAGCGGGGATATGCACATGGGCGATCTGATCGGTGTCACGAACGACCCTGAGGTCGACATCACCGGGAACAAAACCGCCCATCTGTTCAATGGCGGCCTTTGGGTTGCGCATCAAGGTTTCGGCATATTCCTGATCCGTCCAGACCTTGAAGAGAAACTCATCCGAGTTGTCCGCGATCACGACTTTGGTTCTCAAATTTGACATAATTTCTGGCTCCCTTCTTTTGGTTATTGGGCCGGTTGCTTTGCTCGAACTGCCGCGAGAAGTGTTGGGCATCACGCGCGTCATCCGCTGCGATCCGGCATGGCCAAGAGATGGAGACTGCGGTTGAAGAGCGAATTTGCGATCGCGTTAAGTTTTTCTAACAAACCGTTTTCAAGCTGCGGGCCGATTGATCCGGTGCTGTTTCAGTCACGATTGCGAGCTGCCGGTCGCAGTATCGGTATTGTATACAGACCCGAGGCTGTGCGTGAAAAGAACAACCTTGTAGACCTATGATGTCCACCAACGGAGAAACTCATATGAGCTGGATCAGAACCATCCCGTTTGACGAAGCCACCGGCAAACTCAGGCGGCTATACGAGCGGGTGACCGGGCCGGGCAACAATGTGGACAACATCATGATGGCCCATTCCCTGCGCCCGCATTCGATGGAAGGGCATATGGGCCTCTACAAGAATGTGCTGCACCATTCGGGTAACAGCCTGCCGAAATGGTTTCTTGAGGTGTTGGGGGTCTGGGTCAGCGCGCTCAATGGCTGCGCCTATTGTGTGGAGCATCATTTTCTTGGCTTGCAACGCCTACTCGGGGATGCGGGCAGCGGGGATGCCATTCGCGCCGCCATCGAGGCGCGCGCGCCCGATGAAGCCCCGCTGGAGCCTGCACAGATCGCCGCGATGGCGTATGCGCGGAAATTGACGCTCAGCCCGGCGGAGATGGTCGAGGCGGATGTCACCGCGCTGCGAGAGGCGGGGTTTGATGACGGTCAGATATTGGAAATCAACCAGGTCACCGCTTATTTTTCTTATGCCAACCGGACGGTTCTGGGTCTGGGCTGTTCGACCGTTGGGGATGATCTGGGGCTGTCGCCCGGAAACTCCGACGATCCCGACGATTGGGGGCATCGCTAGAAACGTTCAGCCTTCGCCGCCCGCTATTAATGCGCGCTGATAGGCGGGACGCGCGCGCATGGCTTTGGAAAAAGAGGCAACGTTGGGAAACTCTTTTTCCTGATCCAAGCGGGCGAGAGCACCGGCGGGAAAGCTCAGCATGATGTCCACGGCGGACAGTTCATCCAGCACGAAATGGCCCGAGGGGCGCAGCAGGCTTTCCATATAGCTGAAATGGTTGGTCAATTCCTGCTCGATCCGGGGATGCAGCGGCGCGCCAGCCTCGCCCAGAAGACCCACATAGAGGTTCAGAAGGAGCGGCGTCATCATTGAGCCTTCAGCGAAATGCATCAATTCCAGATGCCGGATATACGCCTCGGTTCCCTGCTCTGGCATCATATGCGGGCCATATCGGGCACAGATGATTTCGACAATCGCGCCGGATTCGGTGATTTTCTGTCCCTCGATTTCGACCACCGGAGATTTTCCCAACGGGTGGATGGCTCGCAGCTCCGGTGGCGCGAGGTGGGTGGTCTTGTCACGCTGGTAGCGGATCACCTCATAAGGCAGGTCCAGCTCTTCGAGCAGCCAGAGCACACGTTGCGAACGTGATTGGTTCAGGTGGTGCAGTTTGATCATGGGAAGGTCCTCGGATCAGAGCCAGCCGCGGATGGCCTCTGCCACGGCTCTCGGGTTTTGATGGTGCAACCAATGATCGGTGCCGGGGATATCGATGCGGGTCAGATCGGTCGCAAACTCTTTCAGTCCCTCGGTTGCCTCGGGCAGCAGTGCCGTGTCATTGCAGCCCCAGATCAGCAGATGCGGGCAGCGCACATGCAACCGGTCCAGCGGTAGGGCAGGCGGATCGGGCAGGGGCTGGCCGGGCTGGGCAAGTTTCAGGGGCGAGGCGCGGTACCAGTTGAGCATCCCGTCCAGCCGTCCCGGCCGGGCCCATTCGGTGCGGTAAGCGGCAAGCCGGTCCTCGGTCATCCAGGCATGACCCATGCCATGCTGAACGAACCTCTCAAGCTTGGCGAAGTTGTTTTCGGAAAATGCCTCCGTTGCCTCGGGCTTGCGCAGCACGTCAATATACTGTGACGCGGCACATTGCGCGCCGCCTGCGGCCAGCGCCCGCTGGAACGGGACGGGATGCACGCCATTCGCAATGATCAGCTGCGATACGAGCTCGGGCCGGAACATGGCCAGCCCATAGGCCACCGACGCGCCCCAGTCGTGACCCAGCACAATAACCGGGCCGCCGATCTGCTCGATCAGCGCCTCCATGTCCGATACCAGCGCCGAAGTCGTATAATGCTGGATGCCGGGGGGCGCCCAGCTTTGACCATATCCGCGCTGATCGGGGGCGATGCAGAAAAAACGGTCTGCCAGGTGCGGGGTCAGATCGGACCAAGCGCCGCCATATTCGGGAGACCCGTGCAGCATCAGCAGCGGCGGCAGGGTCGGGTCGCCCCATCGCCGCAGAAAGAACTGCTGACCGTTGAGGGTAACCGTCTGACTGTCCATCGCATGCTCCGCTTTTGCGCTCAGTCAAACAGGCATCAGACCCGAAAGGAAACCCGCCTTGGGTCCTATCGGCGCGTTCTGTCGGGCCATTGCTGGTCATGTGACAGTTTTTTGACACTGATCAAGGCGGCCCCACTGCAGTTTCGTTATTCTGCCGCAATAGCGTGACAGGAGGGATTTAAGTGGCTCAAGCAAACCGGACAGAAACACCAACGCCAGTCAATAACGGGGCCGCCGCCGGTATTGCTGCAGTCGCAAAAGGTGCGGCAATCAAAGCGCCCGAGAAGGCATCCACTGCGCCAAGCCCCGAGGAGGTGAGGGAAGCTTTTGAAAGCGGCAAATACCCCTACAGCAAGAAACTGCCCCGCCGCCAGTATGAGGCTGAAAAGGCCAAGTTGCAGGCCGAGCTGCTGAAGGTGCAGCACTGGGCACAAGAGACCGGTCAGAAATTCGCGCTGATCTTCGAGGGCCGCGATGCGGCAGGCAAGGGTGGTACGATCAAGCGGTTCATGGAGCACCTGAACCCGCGCGCAGCCCGTGTCGTCGCCCTGAACAAACCCACCGAAGAGGAGAGCGGCCAGTGGTACTTCCAGCGCTATGTGCGTGAGCTACCGACTTCGGGCGAAATGGTGTTCTTCGACCGCTCCTGGTATAACCGTGCCGGCGTTGAGCGGGTGATGGGGTTCTGTGGACCCAATGAATATCTCGAATTCATGCGCCAGGCCCCCGATCTGGAGCGGATGCTGGTCCGCTCGGGGATACGGTTCTACAAATACTGGTTCTCGGTGACCCGCCCCGAGCAGAAGAACCGCTTCAAAAGCCGCGAGACCGACCCGTTGAAACAGTGGAAGCTGTCGCCCATCGACAAGGCGAGCCTGGGCAAATGGGACGACTACACCGAGGCGAAAGAGGCGATGTTCTTCTACACTGACACCGCTGATGCCCCCTGGACCATCATCAAGTCAAACGACAAGAAGCGCGCGCGGTTGAACTGCATGCGCCATTTCCTGTCGACGCTCGAGTATCCGGGTAAGGATTATGATCTGGTCGACGCGCTGGACCCGCTGATCGTGGGGCATGCAAACCATGTCATCCATCAGTCGGAACACATCCTTGGCACAGCGCTGCATCCCGAGGCGCGCAAGGGAAGCTGAGGCTCAGAAGATCGCCTCGAATCTGTCCAGCAAAGGCCTGAGCTTTTGGTGAGTGGCGCGGATGGCGGTGAGCGGAGAGGCAGATTCTGCCTCTTCCAGATCATGCCAGACGCTCAGGGATTTGCGACGCAGCAACGTGCCCTGAATGTGGTCCTTGTCGTATGGGGCGGGCACGCGCTTGAGTTCCGGGTCGCCGATCCGCATGCCAAGGGCTGTGAGGCGGTCCAGTTCCGCCTGCAGATTCGCTCCGTGATCGCCATCCACAGCGGCCCGCCAGACGGGCAGGGCCGTCTTGTCGAACCCCATGACACCGGCCCCGACGCTGACATAACCCAGCCCGATCCCGAAAAACAGCGCCGGGCACGGCTTGCTGTCTGTGGGCAGCGACCAGAGCATATGCAGATGGGTGTGATAAGGCGTCTTGTCCTTGGAAAAGCGCACATCGCGGTGCGGGCGGAAAAGCTTGGTCTCGGTCCCCGGACCAAGATCTGCGGCGACGATATCGAGGAGCGCCAGCGCAGGCGCTTTCATCTATTCCTCGTAGCTTGGCTTATGCTCCAGAAACCAGTCGCGCGTATTGTTGTCGGCCAGTTCCGACAGAAAACGGCGGGCGTCGGGAATGAGCGTGTCGAATGGGTCTGACATCGGGGCCTCCGGTCTCAGCGATCAAATGCTGATCCGACTGTGCGGGTGTCATCCTGTCTCTTGCAAGTGGCAAAGGCCCGCCATATGGCTGTCGGATGAGTCCCACAATGACATATGGCGGCCATGTACGCGCGATTGCCCTGCTTGGGCTGCCGCTGATCGGCGGGCATCTGGCGCAATTTGCCATCGGCCTGACCGATACTGTCATGCTGGGCTGGTACGGGGTTCAGGCGCTGGCTGCGGTCACGCTGGGCGGTAGCTATTTCTTCGTGCTGTTTCTGCTGGGCGCGGGTTTTGCCATGGCCGTGATGCCGATGGTCGCCACCGCCGCCGCCGAAGAAGACGAGACCAGCATCCGCCGCGTCACGCGGATGGGGCTGTGGCTGTCGCTGCTGTTCTTTGCGATCGCCTCGCCGCTCTTGTGGTGGTCCTATCCGATCCTTCTGCTGATGGGGCAGGAGCCCGCGGTGGCCGAGACCGCCGCGACCTATCTGCGGGTTGCGGGCTGGGGCCTGCTGCCTGCACTGCTGGTGATGGTGTTGAAGTCTTATCTGGCGGCGCTGGAACGCACGCAGATCGTGTTCTGGATCACGATTGCTGCAGCCATCACCAATGGCCTGACCAATTACGCGCTGATCTTCGGCAATTGGGGCGCGCCCGAGCTTGGCGTGACCGGCGCCGCCATCGCCTCGGTTGTCACGCAGATGGTCTCGCTACTGGCCGTGGTGGTCTATGCGGTGCGGGTCCTGCCCGAGCATGAGCTGTTCCGCCGCTTCTGGCGGCCTGACTGGGAGATGTTCGCGCGGGTCTTCCGGCTGGGTGTGCCCATCGGCCTGACCATGCTGAGCGAGGTGACGATGTTTGCCTCTTCCGCCGTGATGATGGGCTGGCTGGGGGCGATACCGCTGGCCGCACATGGCATCGCGCTGCAACTGGCCTCGGCCACCTTCATGGTGCATCTGGGGCTGAGCAATGCGGCGACAATCCGGGCGGGCAACGCCTATGGCCGCAAGGACCGTGCCCATCTGGCGCGTGGAGCCCTGGTCGTCACGATCATGTCGCTTATGATTTCTGCTGTGGCGGTGATGCTGTTCCTGGTCTTTCCCGAGCAGTTGATTTCGCTATTCATGGAATCCGACGATCCACAGCGTGGGCAGATCCTGCTGATCGGCACCGGGCTGCTGGCCGTGGCGGCACTGTTCCAGACCGTGGATGGCGCTCAGGTGATCGCGCTGGGCGTGTTGCGTGGGGTCCAGGACACCACCGGCCCGATGGTGATCGCGGCGCTCAGTTACTGGTTGGTCGGCATCCCCGCTTCCTACATTCTGGGCTTTCAGATGGGCTGGGGCGGCGTTGGCGTCTGGAGCGGGCTCGTCCTCGGCCTCGCCTGTGCGGCAGTGCTGCTGATGGCGCGATTCTGGGGCCGGACGATCAACAGGGTCGGGGCGTTGGCGTGAGGTTTCGGGCGGACATCGAGTTGGGGATTATGTCCGCCAAGATCACCTCGCAATTGAATGCTTCGTCGTGCTTCAGGTGGTTGACTTGAGACCGCCTTGAGCGCTAGGCCGTTGTTCATGAAAAAACATGTCTTCATCGTAACAGACTATTATCCGTTGCTAGCATAGCTGCGGAGTTTTTATCGTGAATTATCCGCTGCCTGACAGCGGTCTTCACAACACAGGACCTCGCGCCGGGCGGCAAATCGGAGGTCATACCCATGAACACGCAGACCCGGGCAACCAAACCGGAAACCGTTGGGATCATCGGTTTCGGCGCATTTGGGCGTCTGATTGCAGAGCATCTAAGACCCTACTTCAAGCTCTTTGCATATGATCCGTCGCCTGATCTTGATCCGATCGCATCGAAGTATGGAGTGAAATTGACATCCATTGAAGGTGCCGCGCGATGCGATGTCGTTGTGATCGCTTCACCTGTTTCCAGCTTTGAGAACGTGCTGACTTCGATTGCAAATGCCTGTCGGCCCGGAACGCTCGTTGTCGATGTAGGTTCGGTGAAGGTACTAACCGCGCAAATGATGAACAGGGTGCTCCCGGATAATGTCGAGATAATCGCCACTCATCCGCTGTTTGGCCCGCAAAGCGCGCGCGACGGCATTCGAGGTCTCAAAATCGCGATTTGTCCAATCCGGGGCCAACGTCATTTGCGTCTTGCGAGCTTCTTGCGCAAAGCTCTGTGTCTGCGCGTTATCGTGACCTCACCCGATGAACACGACCGGGATGCTGCGATGGTGCAGGGTTTGACGCATCTGATCGCTAAAGTGCTGTCCAGCATGGGACCTTTACCCTCGCGGATCACAACGCGAAGTTTCGACTTGCTGACCGAGTCCATCGCCATGGTCCAAAACGATGCGCCCGAGGTATTCGATGCGATAGAAAACGCAAACCCATATGCAGAAGATGTCAGGAAGCGTTTTTTCAGGCTGGCCGAGGATTTGAGCCGCGAACTCGATCAAAGCAGCGCTTACTGAAATGTATCTTCTTGTGGGGCAATGCCGGACTCAGGGGCAGTTTTACCTCATCGCCAGTGTCGATGACCAAGGTTCCCAAAACCGTAGCTTGGTTGCTATCTCAGAAGGCCCAGATCACTCTGATCGCCCTTTGCCCATCAAACGGTCGGCCTTTTTGCGTACCAGGACCGAGCGCAGGTCGTGCATGGCGAGCAGCAGGGTGTCGGTTACTTCTTCGAGTTGGGCCGCGCTGGCTTTGGATTGGGCCCATTGCGTGGTCAGGTTCAGGTGGTCGACGGCGCGGTGGATGTCATCGATATCACGGCTGGCCAGCAGGTCGGCGCGTGCGGCCATCCAGGTTCGGATTTCCTGCAGGTCCTGCTCGGATAGTTCCCGCTGCCCGTGCGGCTTGATCTCGCCGTTGCGGATATTGACCACCGCGATCTGGTCCATCTCGATCCGGCGCTGGCGGTTTTCCGTGTCCACGCGGAACACAACGGCCCCGTTTTCGCGGACACGGAAGTAATAGTCGGGCAGTTCGGCGGACATGCCTGCTCCTAATCTAGTTGAGCGCGGCGCTGAAACGCTGGATGCGCGTGCAGGCCTCGGTCAGTGCCTCGTCCGACGTAGCGTAGCTGACGCGAAAGTTGGGCGAAAGACCGAAGGCCGCGCCGAACACCACCGCTACATCCGCCTCTTCCAGCAGGGCCGTGGCAAAAGCCTCGTCATTTTCGATCACGGTTCCGGCGGGCGTTGTCTTGCCGATCAGCCCTGCGATGGAGGGGTAGACATAAAACGCCCCTTCGGGCACCGGGCAGGAGACCCCGTCGATCTGGCTCAGCATCGATATGACCAGATCACGGCGGCGTTTGAATGTCTCGTTATTGGGGGCCAGGAAATCCTGCGTGCCATTCAGCGCCTCGACCGCGGCCCATTGGCTGACCGAACAGGGGTTCGATGTGCTCTGCGACTGGATCTTACGCATGGCTGCGATCAACTCGACCGGCCCGGCGGCGTAGCCGATGCGCCAGCCGGTCATGGCATAGGCTTTCGACACTCCGTTACAGGTCAGCGTGCGCTCATAAAGCCCTGGCTCGACCTGCGCAGGTGTGCAGAATTCGAACCCGTCATAGGCCAGATGTTCATACATATCATCGGTCATGATCCAGACATGGGGATGGCGCATCAGCACATCGGTCAACGCTTTCAACTCGTCCCAGCTATAGCCAGCCCCTGTTGGGTTCGAAGGAGAGTTGAAGATGAACCATTTCGTATTCGGCGTGATGGCCGCCTCAAGCTGCGCCGCCGTCAGTTTGAAGCTGTTTGCCAGCGTCGTCTCCACCACCACGGGCGTGCCGCCCGCCAGAAGCACCATGTCGGGGTAGCTGACCCAATAGGGCGCGGGGATAATCACCTCGTCGCCCGCGTTCAGGGTCGCCATCAGCGCATTATAGAGCGTCTGTTTGCCTCCGGTGCCGATCGACACCTGCGCAGGGGTGTAGTCCAACCCATTGTCGCGTTTGAGCTTGGCGCAGACCGCCTGTTTCAACTCCGGGATACCATCAGGGGCGGTATATTTGGTCTTGCCCGCGGCAATGGCGGCCACGGCGGCGTCCTTGATGTTCTGTGGGGTATCGAAATCCGGCTCACCCGCGCTCAGACCAATAACGTCACGTCCCGCGGCCTTCAATTCCGCCGCTTTCGCCGTCATTGCAATGGTTGGAGACGGCTTAACGCGTGACAATGTCGCAGACAGGAAATTCATGGGCCACCTCTGTTTGTATGCTGAGCGCGACTGTCATAGGGTGCGCCCAGCCCGCGATCAAGCGATGAAGGACATGCGCTGATGAACAATGAAACAATTGACTGGTACGGCCCGGAAGCGGCGACCTTCGGCGATCGCGTTGCCGGCGCGCGTGAAGCGGCAGGCATGACCCAGACCCAGCTCGCGCGTCGCATCGGTGTCAAGAAGGCCACGATCGTCTCATGGGAGGATGATCTGGCCGAACCGCGTGCCAACAAGCTGTCGATGATGGCGGGGCTGCTGAATGTCTCGATCATGTGGCTGCTGACCGGCGAGGGCGAGGGCATGGATGCGCCTGTCGAAGAAGGTGAGACCGATGGCGAGCTGACCTCTCTGGTGGGCGAGCTGCGCGCAATCCGGGGCGAGATGCGCGGGCTGACCGAACGCGCCGCGCGGCTGGAAAAGAAACTGCGCGGTCTGGCGGAGTTGCGCGCGTGAGCGAGCCCCACGCGCATCGCCTCAAGCGGCTGAAGATGCGCTCGATGCGGCGCGGTATCAAAGAGATGGATCTGATCCTGAGCGCCTATGCCGACGCCAATCTGGCGCAGCTTGATGCGGCGGCGCTGGATCTCTATGACCAGCTTCTGCACGAGAATGATCAGGACCTCTATCAATGGGTTACGGGGCGGGCCAGCGTACCGGCGCCTTATGGTCAGATGATCTCTGAAATCGCGCAAACCTTCCAAAAATAGACGAAAATACCCCTTAACTGATTGTTCGGCTTTTCCGGTCACTCTTGTCAAAAGCAAGCGAGTCGGAGAAACGGATGAGTATCGAAACACAGATCAGCAGCGAGGACGGCAAGGGGTACATGACCACCTACCTTGAAGCGCTCGCGCTTGTCGAACGGCTGCACCGGCTGCTGCTCGATGTGATCAAGGACGAGTTCGAGCGGGTCGGTGTGCTGGAGATCAACGCAGTGCAGGCGCTGCTCTTGTTCAATATCGGGGATAACGAGGTCACGGCGGGCGAATTGAAAAGCCGGGGCTACTATCAGGGCAGCAATGTCAGCTACAACCTCAAGAAACTGGTCGAAATGGGCTATATGCACCATCAACGCTGCGAGATCGACCGCCGCTCGGTTCGGGTCCGCCTGACCCAGCGCGGGCGCGAGATTCGCAACATCGTGGCCGATCTTTTTGCTCGCCATGCAGTGGGATTGCAGCACAAGGGAGTGCTGGGCATGGAGGGGATCGAGGATATCACAAGTTCGCTGCGCCGGGTTGAACGCTACTGGACCGACCAGATCCGCTACATTTATTGAGGGGCAGGGCGACGAAGCGCCAAGCGATGTGCGGGACGGATCGCGGACATCGCCGGTGCTTCCAACTCGCGTCTGAGCTTGCGCACCATTGCCTGCTCATACTCTTCGAACCCCAGCGCGACTTCCACAAAGGCGCCGGGGCCCAAAATAACCCATGCGCGGTAATAGGCCGATAACTCGCCGATCTGGCCATATCTTCGGTTTTGCCCGAATCTCGGATCGGTCCCGATCAGCAACCCATTGACGGTCAGACCCTGGGCGATCAGGTTTGCCTGAACGTCGCGGGGATGCGGGCCGAGATTATGCTTGCCGTCGCCGGACAGATCCAGCGTGTGTTTCCTGCACTCGCCCTGTTGCGCCAGCATGCCCGCTCCGAACCGCATCGCCGCGCCGACAGCGGTGCCGGGGTCTGCCTCCGCACGTTGGGTGGCGCGCAGTCTGCGGTGATCTGGTCCAGATCCGTTCGATGGCGAATGTCGCGCCACTCCAGCAGCAGCCTCTGGTCGTTTTCACCGCTCCATTCATAGATCGCAATCCGCACAGGTGCCGCCGGTTGCGCAGTCAAAAGCGCCATCACCTCGGGATGGGCCAGCGCATTGGCCAGCCCGTCCAATTGCATCCGGTATTCCTGAGCGTCGACCGAGCCTGAGACATCGAGCCCCAGCGCCAGCGCCTGCCGACATTGGGCGGCGCCACTGGTGGCCGCCAGACAGGTCGCAATCAGCGCCAGTGCGCGGATCACCAATGGCCGGTGTTTTCCATGCTTTCCCACGGCTCGGCCGCAGGCAGAGAATCGCCCTTTTGCAGCAGTTCGACCGAGATGTTGTCGGGCGAGCGCACAAACGCCATACGGCCATCGCGCGGGGGCCGGTTGATCGTCACGCCATTGTCCATCAGGTGCTGGCAGGCCTCATAGATGTTGTCGACACCATAAGCCAGATGTCCGAAATGGCGGCTGTCGCTGGGCAGTTTGTCGTCGCCGTCCCAGTTATAAGTCAGCTCAATCGGTGCCTCCTCCTGACCGGGAGGGGCCATGAAGATCAGCGAGAACCGCCCCTGCTCGCTTTCGTAGCGGCGCGTCTCCTTGAGGCCGAGCAATTCGTAGAAGGCCATCGATTTTTCCAGGTCCTTCACGCGAACCATGGTGTGCAGGTAGGTCAGACTCATCGGGAAACTCCTTTGCGATTGGCTGTAGCTTAGCGCTAACGCGACAAAGGACCAGAGCAAGTCAGAAGGTTGATTCAATTCCCAGTGACAGTGAGGTCTCGGAGATGTCGTAACGGCTGTCATTCGAAGACCGCTTACCGGTTCGCAGCCGCAGCACCGGGGCAAATCCTGCATAATCATAGCGATGAAAGAAAAAGCTGACATCGCCATAGATCGACTTGTCGGTGCGCCCGCCCGGTACTTCAATAAACCCGGCTGACAGGAACCGGGGATAGTGGGAATATCCTAGCACCAGCCCGGTGTCGATCAGCACCGGACCGACCGGCTTGCCAATGCCATAGGCGATGCGCATCGAGGCAGAATAGAAGGTGCCATTGTCCAGGCGTGCGTTCGTGTTGCGAAAGGCCAGGTCCAGCGACAGCCTATCGCCGTTTTTCAGCGGTTTGGTCAGATAGCCGCCCAGACCCAGAATATTGGAATCATTGGTCCCGAACCGCTCGGCGAACCGGGTTTCGGCCAGCCCGCCAAATCGAACCTGTGCACCCTTCGCCAGACGCCAGGTCCGGTCGCCGCTGATCCGCGCGAAATTATAGGCCCGTTCGCCGCCCCAATAGGAGGAGCCTGTAGCGAAACCGACCGACGCGCTGCCACCCTTCTCGGATTTTCCAATCGCGAAGAGATGCCGGAAAGACAGTTCTGCAAAGGTCGAATCCAGTTCTGACTCGTCAAATTCGGGGGCCTGATCCTTGGCAGAAGAGGACAGCTTGACTCTCTGTACATAGACACGGCTGCCAAGCGTAGTGCGGCTGTTCCGGGTCTGGCGCAATCGGTAGGTCAGTGCCAAGTCGACAGAGGCAATCAGCCCGGACAGGGCTTGCGCGCCGCCACTCAACTGGCCCTGCACCGGCACCCCGTCGATGATCTGCAGGGACGTGTCGGCGCCGCCGTTCACATTGTCCGACGGGCTGAGTTCCCCGCGCAGCCGGAAAGCCCAGGGGTTCACCTGCCGCAGCACCCGATAATCCTGTGCGATCAGGCGTTCGGATTCGTCATCCGGCGCGTGGATCGCCGTGCGGCGCAACCAGATTTGCGACAGCGTATATTGCCGCGCCCCCAGCGCCATGCGTGAGGCCAGTTGAGCCGCCTGAAACTTGTCCTCGGACCGCTCCGCTAGCCGATAGGACCGGGCAGCCGCTTTGCGGCCTTCGCGCGCCTGCCCCAGATCGGCATGGGCGTTGGCTTTCAAATAGTGCAGAACCGGGTCTTGTGGCCGGGCCTGTAACAAGGCGTCTGACAGTTTCAGGGCTACATCGGGTTGCCCGCTGCGCAATGCCTGAAGTGCCAGAGCAAATCCTTGCTCCAGCGTCAATTCCCTGCTTTCGGTCTGCGCCAGTAACGAATGAGAATGCAAAAGCATCAAGCAGAACAGAAAACATATCAGCTTGCGCATGCAATGATCGGTGCTTTTGAACCAAGGCGCGATTGGATTAGCGCGTCGCCGTAAAGACGCCATCCTCAAAAATCGTTGGCCCTTCGGCATTGTCCAGTGCTTCGATATGGCCTTCAGCGCGGATCACGCCACCTACGGCAGGTGCCCGCTCTCCGGCGAAGGCGCCAGCGTAAGAACCAACAGTGTCGCGATCAAGGTTCAGTACGTTTCCGGTGAATGTGCCATTTGACTCAAGTGTTGTGGATTCGAAATTCAGGTTTTCAAGAGCGGTGCCCGCTGGCAGCGATATGATGCCACCGCTAGTGTCTCCTATGACAACCGGGTCTTCAAATCGCCGATTTGTAATTGTGCCTTCTTGGACCTGATTGTCAGTGAAGTCAGCTGTCACAGAAATATCGCCCGATGTACGAACGATGCGGCTCACACCTGGTCCGCCATTGGTTGCCGCATTGATGACGCCGGCATAGGCGCCTCTATATTCAACATTTCCGACAGTTGGGTTGGGTCCTGAGAGGTCGGAGTCTCTGGGCCTTGAAAACGTGTTTTGGCGAGCGAAGTTCGCGCCACCAAAAAACGTCCCTCTAAAGCCGGAACCGGATGTTGCAACGAGAATGCCGTCCTGCTCACTTACCAACACCGTGTAGTGTCGGCTTCCGCTTCTGGCTTGGCCGGTGAACGCTTGGAAACCCGGAACATCAAGAGATTCGTCACGGGTATACTCGGCAGACAGATCACCGTCATCAAAGGGCAGGCCGGTCACCTCCAGTGTCGCGGGCTCGCCTGTCGCGGGATCGCCGGGATTGTAAACGACCGAATCAAGCTGTCCGGCAATGTCGTCGGGCGCGATGAAACCGGTTGCGCCGGTATCTCCGCTCTCGCCGCTCCCCCCGCCATCGGTGCCGTCCTCGGTGAACACGCCCGAACCGCATGCGGACACCAAAGACAGCGCCGCTACCGTCAGCAAATACCGCTTCATCGCCTCAACCTCGAAATTTTTTCTTTGCTTGCCGGAAAATCTTTCACGGGCAGGCGAAAGTCAATCGCGTTGAAACACCAAAGCGCGAATTGTGATATTAATGAAGGCCCCGATATTGCGGTTCAACCTTTGCATTTGTCCAGATATAGTCGTAGCCAAGGGATTCTGAGTACCCGCGGGGAGGGGGTAATCATGTCGCTGTCGACCGAACAACGCAGGGAAATCGAAGAACGGTACGGACAGACTGTTCCGACTCGGCGCGCGGTGTCCGAAGGGTCCGACCCGCGGCTCTTCTCCGCGCATTCGGTGCTTGATCACGGGTTTGTCCGGGTCCTGTTCCCCGTTGTTGAGCTGGGTGGGCTTCTCAAACGGGGAGGTTTAGGTGCTGCCTGATATAGATGTGTCGCGTCGGCCTTCTCGTTCCGGGGGCAAGTTCGCGTAGGCGTAGATGTGATTGCACTATGATATGAGCTTCGGGCTGATGCCCGAGCAGTGGAAAGAAAGACGAGGGCAAAGTTGCAGCAGTATCTCGATGCATTGAACACCATTCTGGAAACTGGTGAGGAATCGACTGACCGCACGGGGACCGGCACAGTCTCGTTATTCGGCATGCAGTCGCGCTATCGGCTCGCGGACGGTTTTCCTTTGGTAACAACCAAGAAGCTGCATTTGCGATCGATCATTCATGAACTTCTATGGTTCTTGGCCGGTGACACCAATATCCGATATCTGAACGATAACGGTGTCACGATTTGGGACGAGTGGGCTGACGAAAACGGGGATCTTGGCCCCGTATATGGCCATCAATGGCGCGCTTTTCCCACTCTTCAGCCAACGGGGCAGGTGAGCGATGGTGAGCCCCTCTATTTCGGGAAGGGCGTTGATCAGATCGCGCAGTTGGTCGAGACCATAAAGGCCACGCCTGATAGTCGCCGCCTGATTGTCTCTGCCTGGAATCCCGGAGATGTGCCACGCATGGCGCTCCCTCCTTGCCATACAATGTGGCAAGTTCGGGTCTTGAACGGTCGCATGCATCTACAGCTCTATCAGCGATCAGCCGACATGTTCCTTGGTGTTCCGTTTAACATTGCTTCTTATGCGCTGCTGCTTGTGATGCTCGCGCATGTCACTGGCTATGAAGCGGGTGACTTTGTGCACACCATCGGGGATGCCCACATATACTCCAACCATATTGATCAGGTGAAATTGCAGCTTACGCGCACGCCCAAGGCGCTGCCAACGATCCGGATCAAGCGCGATGTGTCGTCCATCTTTGATTTCCGCTACGAGGATTTTGAGATCCTTGGCTACGATCCCGACCCTGCGATCCGCGCGCCAGTGGCGGTCTAGACAATGATTACGTTGATCGTGGCGCGTGACGGAAACGGAGCAATCGGCCGGAATGGCGAGATCCCATGGCACCTTCCCGAGGACCTGAAGTCATTCCAGCGGGAAACGCTCGGCGGCGCGCTGATCATGGGACGTAACACATGGGAAAGCCTTCCGGTAAAGCCGCTGCCAAAACGCCTGAATATCGTTGTCTCTTCACAGTCTGATGCTGCCGAATTTGTGGCACCCTCCGTGGCCTCAGCCGTCCAGATTGCTTCCGATATGGGATATGATCGGATTTATGGCATCGGAGGCGCACGGATTTACCAAGAGATGATCCCGCTCGCGAATAGGTTGATGATTTCCGAGGTCGAAATCCAGGTCCAAGATGCCGACACGTTTTTTCCCAGTTTGGACCTGGCTTCCTGGTCTTTGATCAATGAAAGGTCACTGCGCTCAGTCGACCCAAAATGCGATTTGCACGAGTATCTAAGGCGTAGCTATTGACTCGCTCCCCTGAAAAATACCCGATTTGAACTTGGTCTGTTCTTCAACTGAGGAGAAAGACGATGAGCAGAGTCCATTTCGGCGAAGACCAAGCCCGCAGTTTCCGAGATGTGCAACGAAGCGTTGTTCGCATTGGTTCGATCGCGGCCCGCTCTCCGACCGCGAGCGCCACCTCAAGATATTCCCATCGGAATTTTCTGAGCCTTGACCCACTGCCTTGGCGACTGCCCATACATGTTTTTGAACTCACGGCTGAACTGGGACGGGCTAACGTAGCCTACCTCCATCGCGGCTTCGTTAATCGTCATGCCTGCTGCAATCTTCATCGCGGCGTTGTTCAGGCGCATCGATTTGACGAATTGGATCGGGGCCATCGTCGTGACCTGCTTGAACTTGCGATGAAAGACAGCCCGGCTCATGCCTGCGCGGGTTGCCATGTCATCGATCGAGATCGGTGCGGCCAGATTTGAAGACATATGTGCGATGGAACGAGCGATGGCGTTGCCAGCACCGAAGGCCTGCCTGGCAAAGATGCCCGCTTCGCCCTTCAGGATCGCGTAGTACAATTCCCGAAGCCGCGCCTCACCCAGAACCGCCGTATCCGTCTGGCTGGCTCCAAGCTGCAACAGTCGCAGCAGCGCATCGGTGAAACCGTGATCCCACCTCGCAAGTCTGATCCTTTGTGTCCGTAACTCTCCTTTGACGCTAGGCAGGGCGCCTCCGGCATCCTCCATCTCCATGGCCAACTCCATCATCACGCGCTGGTCCAGCGAGATCAGCACACCGTAGAGAGGGGAGGTATGCGAGGCGGAGGGTGTCCCGGCTTTGACAGGCATCGACATCGGGCAGCACAGGTACTGACTGTCATCGTAGAGATATCTGTGACCATCCAGAACCGCTTCCTTTGTCCCGCTTACGATGGCCACGACGCAGGGTTCATAGACGGCCGGAACACATGAAATTGCTTGCGTGGCCCGGAACAGGCGCACGCCCTTGATGCCTGTATCCGTCACGCCATCCCTATCGGTTCGGCCTGCGATAAGTTGCTTGATCTGGTCTTTTCTCATGCGGGAGATCTAAAAGCCTCAGGTCAGCTCTCGCAACTATCTTGATACAATCAGGCAAGTAATTGCGACTAATCCGTCTGTTTTTGAGCGCATACGAGAATTATCTGCATTTCCAGCGGAGTTACACAAATCGCGCGGCCTCTGTGCAGGAGTCAAACGGAGCAAGACAATGCCGGATACAACATTTGGACCCCAGGGTTGGATGCCAGATCGCCTCGGTGACCTGATGGGCAAAACCTACCTCATCACCGGTGCCAACGCAGGCGCGGGCTTTCAGGCAGCGCGCACGCTGCTGAACAAAGGCGCAAAGGTCGTGATGTTGAACCGCTCGGTTGAGAAGTCTCAGGCCGCTGTTGCGGAACTGAAAAACGAGTTTGGCAGCGAGGCCGAGGTGAGCTTTATCCGCATGGACCTTGCCTCTCTCGCCAGCGTGCGTGAAGCCGTGCCCGAGATATTGAAGACCGTTCAGCGCATCGACGCTCTCATTTGCAACGCTGCAATCGCGCAGGTGCCGACGCAAAAGCTCACCGTCGACGGTCACGAGAGTATGTTGGGAACCAACCACTATGGCCACTTTCTGCTGTGCGGGCTGCTGTTTGAGCGGGTCGAAAGGTCGAAGGGCCGGATCGTGGTTGTCAGCAGCCTTGGTTACAATATGGGCATCAAGACCATCCAGTTCGACGATATGAACTGGGACAAGAATTATCACCAGAACCGCACCTACGCGCAAAGCAAGCTGGCGCAGATGATGTTCGCCTATGAGTTGCAGGATCGGCTGGTTGCGGCAGGCAGAACTGATGTCGAGGTTTACGTTTGCCACCCCGGCTCGTCACGGACATCGCTTATCACGACCAGCGGCAACCTGGCGACGCGGATAATGTTTGGGCTCATGTCGTTGTCGCCCATGGTGCAATCAGCAGAGAAAGGCTCTTGGCCGGAAGTGATGTGCGCCAACGAAGAAGGGCTGGAGCAGCGGGCGCTCTACGGTCCAACAGGCCGCGCGCAATTCGTTGGCCCGGTTGGCAGGGGAACGCTCAATCCCCATGCCTATGACAAACCGGTCATGGTCAAGCTGTGGGACGTGTCGGAACAAGCTACGGGGTTCAATTGGGGGCTTTGAGCGACCCGGGTGAGAAGTGTTCGCCGCAATGGGGGCCACTGGCGCGCAGCGCAGCCGGAGACCGTTTGGGGCTCACATCAAACATGCAGGGTCACTGCATGGTTGATGACCTTCTCTCCAATGCTCCCTCATTCATAGCGAGGGTTGGCGGGTCTCTTGCACTGGCTATGGCGCATGCTGCGGGGCGAAGAAGTCAGCCAGGAAAACCCGGGCCTGTCGGCGCGCGAATGGCGCGAATTCGAAGCAATCCTGCGCGGTGGGTGACCTGCCCGCATGTCGCAAGTGGGCGGTACCCCGTCTAATTCCGGGGCACCGCAGAGCCTTATGTGGCCTTGAGGTCTCCGGCCATCTGACGTCCATCACGGCCGTCGATAAGCTCATACGAGATCTTTTGATTGTCGGCGAGGCCGGTCATTCCCGAGCGCTCGACCGCCGAGATATGAACAAACACATCCTTGCCCCCGTCATCAGGGGCGATAAAGCCGTAGCCTTTGGTTGAATTGAACCACTTCACGGTGCCGGTCGGCATGTCCCGTGTCTCCTTCTAAACTTCCACGTGACCCCTAAATTGGCGGGGAGGTCGACAGCACAGCCGCAAACCCGCTTGCCAAGCCATGTCAGACACTGGCGAAGGCATCGCGTTTGGGTTGCACCGGCTACAAGATTGCACGGTGCCCTCAAAAATCAAGGAAAAGGGGATGTATCGCGACCAAATGCCGGATATTTGCTCTTAACAACAAGGAGATGGCATGAAACTCTACGGTCTGAAAACTTGCGATACCTGTCGTAAAGCATTGAAATCGCTTCCGGATGCTGAATTTGTGGATGTTCGTGAAAGCGGCATCTCAGAGGCAGTACTAACCCGCGCATTGGCGGATTTTGGCGCGGCGCTGGTCAATACACGCTCGACCACATGGCGGCAACTGGATGCCTCCGAGCGTGAAAAGCCGCCGCTGCACCTGCTGAAGACCTACCCGACCCTGATGAAGCGTCCGCTGATCGCGCGGGGCGATGATCTGTTTCTCGGCTGGAGCGCTGAGACACGCGCGGCCCTTGGCGTGGCGTGAGAGCGTTCCTATCTGCTCAGAACCGCAACAGGAGGTGACTCATGCGCAGTGCCGCATCGGTATTGGGAATAATCGCCGGGGTGATCGGGATGATCGTCGGCTTTTTTAGCTTTGGCTATGTCGAGGCGGTTCGCCATTTCGGTGAGGTCGACGGGCTGTTCAATCAGGTCACCAACACGCAGTTGATCCAGACCATGTCCATCTTCGCCCCCTTGCTGGCCATCGCCGGTGGCGCCATGGCACGGGCGCGAGCACTTTGGGGCGGGATTCTGCTGCTGGTCTCAGCAGCAGGAATGTATCACGCCTTTGGGTTCAACGCGTTCACGATGTTCCCGATTGCGTTTGCCGGTGTGGCCGGGCTGTTGGCCGTGAAGGCAGGTAAACCCGATGAACCCAAGGCGCATTTCTGAGTCCTAGCGCAGGCGCAGTAAGCGGTCGATCGACAGCGGGCCGGGGCCCTTGATCACGATGACAAGGAACAGGAAGGTCCACATCACGCGCTGATCGGCCAGCGTGATGGCATTGTCAAAAAGCCCACCAAAAGGAACATTGTGGCCATAGACATCGACAAGCGTCTGAACCCATGTGAAGCCGATCATGCCCAAAGCTGCTACCCGCGTCAGAAGCCCGATAAGCAGCAGAGCGGGCAGAACAAACTCGGCAACGGTGCCGAAGAAGATCACGATCCGCTGGAAGAAGGTGATTTTGGTCACATCATACAGAACCGCCTCTGCCGCATGCGGGAACATCTGACCAAATGCGCCCGCTGAGGGCGAAAAGATCGAGCCGTCGATCTTCAGCATGGCGGAGTTCCAGTAGTAGTAGATAAAGATGGCGATAAAGACCAGACGCGCAAGGGTTGGGATCACGAATTCCGAGGGTTTATCCAACCTGTCGAAAACATCATTATAAAGCGTTATCAGGGCAGTCATCTGTCCAGCCTTTCCGTATTCAGAGTGGTAATGGCGCCGCCCTGCAAAAGCAGGGCGAGAGTGGCGCCGAGGTCGAAATCGGGATTTGCGGCAAGCGCCGTCTCATGGGCCGTGCCGATGGTTTGCCCTGCCTGCAGGGCCGCGATCCAGTCCGCGCCGCCGGGGGGAAGCAGATGCGGGATTGGGTCAAACTCAGGGCGCGTGATCAATATGTCCTGCGCCTGCGGTTGTGGTGCAGGCGCGTCCGCCTCGGTGTTGAAGCGCCAGATCGCGTGAACCGGCCAGGGCGAGCGCAGCATTTCCATTGCTGGGGCAAATTCCACGGTCGCCGCCATCAGCGTTTCCGGCTCGATGGCCAACGCCTGCGGGTCGATCCCGGTGCTGTCAGCGGCGTGATAGGAGCGGCGCAGCGCCAGTTCGAGCCGCGCCACATCCGGCAGGTAACCCAGGTGCGAGAGCTGCTCCATGTTCGCCAGAAACTGGGGAAACTCCTCGCCATAGAACATCATCAGCGGAGAAGAGGGCGGATGACGGCGCAGGAACAGACCGGCCAGACCGTCCATGTTCTTCGGTCCCAGCAATTTGGTGATGATGGGAAACGCCTGGTGCGTCGCCTCGGTCAGCGACACGGCGACATTGTTGCGATAGACGCTGAACCGCCGCCCTGCAGGACGGGTTTCGGCATCAAACAGCCCGTCCGGAACCGGCTGCGCCGGGTCCAGCAGCGCGGTGTGAAAGGTGGATTGGTTGACGCTCATGCCGGGATACGCTCCAGCGCCGCATGGGCGCGCGCGGCTTCGGCCTGCAGAACGGGCCAGTCGGGCACATCGGTGTCCCATTCCACCAGAACGGGCTTTGGACCGGAACGTTCCAGCACATAGTCCAGCAACGCCCAGACCGGGTCGACCACCTCGCGGCCATGGCTGTCGATCAGCAGCGGGTGACCGTGGTCATCCTCATCCTCGTCATGGCCGCCCAGATGGATTTCGCCCACCTTTTCCAGCGGGTAGGCGTCGATATATTCTTGCGGTGAGAAATCCAGATTGGTGGCTGAGACAAAGACATTGTTCACATCCAGCAGCAATCCGCAGCCGGTCCGCCGGGCGAGCTCGCGCAGGAAATTGGGCTCGGACCAGGTGCTTTCGGCAAAGGCCAGATAGCTGGAGGGATTCTCCAGCAGCATGGAACGGCCCAGAACCTCCTGCACTTGATCGATGTGATCGCAGATGCGGGCGAGCGTTGCATCGGTATAGGGCAGCGGCAGCAGGTCATTCAGGAAGTGGCTGTCATGGGTGGACCAGGCCAGATGTTCGGAAAAGCTGGCCGGGTTCAGCCAGCCGACCAGATGTTTCAGCCGGGCCAGATGATCGGCATCCAGCGGCATCTCGCCCCCGATCGACAGGCCAACGCCATGAACGGAAATGGGAAACTGTTCGGAAAGGTGGCGCAGCTGTGCCAGGGGCCGCCCGCCATCGCCCATATAGTTCTCGGCATGGATTTCCAGCCAGCCAACCGGCGCGGCGTCCTCCAGGATCTGCGCAAAATGCTGGGGTTTGTAGCCTACCCCTGCGGCAGAGGGCAGGCGGTTCGATCTGAGCGAATTGTCCAGCATCGGGGCATCCTCCGCCTGTCCATGAATGAGCCGATCAATAAAAAGGGGCGGGCGGTGATATGACGCCCGCCCCTCGACACTCGATGTATAGCTTATGCCGGCAGGTCGCGATCCAGCGGCTCAAGCGAGCCGGTGCGTGCGCTGCCATCCGCTGTTTTGGGCAGTTCGATCTTGTCGCAGGTGCCTGCATCGACCAGCGTCCAGGCGTTGCCCTGATAATCGACGGTCGACGTGCCGGCGCATGTTGTGCCCGGGCCTGCGGCGCAGTCATTCTGGCCGGCCAGCGACACGCCATAGCACTTTTCCTTGGCTTGTGCATGGGCGGCAGTGGTGGTGACCGTGGCGGTCAGTGCGGCAGCGACCGCACCGGCAACTGCAAGGGTTTTTGCGGAGTTCGACATCTCGTTAAATCCTCTTTCGGTGATTTTACTCGTCTGGGGTGACGACTAGAACATAGCTACTCGGCTGTGAGCATTGAATTCACGACCCCGTGCCTCACGGTCCCGTCATACAATGTCATAGGAAGGGTACGCCTAATGCCGTGTAAATCAAGGAAATCCGGGCGAAAAATGAAAAACCGGACCCGCGCGGGGGCCGGTTTCTACGCGTGATTTTGCCGATTGTTACAATTGATCGGGCGGGGTTGCCGCGCGTTTGAGCTCAATTGTTACATCCGCCAGCGGCTGCACGCTGGTCTTTTTCTCGCCCAGACGGCGGACGCTGACGGTGCGCTCCTCAACCTCGCGATGACCAACGGCCAAGATGATCGGCACCTTGCCAACCGAATGCTCGCGAACCTTGTAGTTGATCTTCTCGTTGCGGATGTCGGCCTCGGCCCGGACCCCGGCGGCGCGTAGCTCGGCCACGACCTCGTTGACATAGGCATCCGCCTCCGAGGTGATCGAGGCCACAACCACCTGACGCGGTGCCAACCAGAAGGGCAACTTGCCTGCATGTTCCTCGATCAGGATGCCGATGAAGCGTTCGAACGAGCCGAGGCAGGCGCGATGCAGCATATAGGGACGTTGCTTGGAGCCATCAGCGGCGACATAGGTGGCGCCCAGCCGTTCCGGCAGGTTCGGGTCAACCTGGAATGTGCCGCATTGCCAGACCCGTCCGATTGCGTCGGTCAGGTAGAAATCCAGCTTGGGCCCGTAAAAAGCCCCATCGCCCGGTTCCAGCGTGAAATCACGACCCGTCGCCTTGATCGCGCCTTCCAACGCGCCTTCGACGTGATCCCAGCTTTCGTCGCTGCCGACGCGCTTTTCCGGACGGGTGGCGAACTTGATCTCGAACTTCTCAAAGCCGAGGTCCTTGTAGACATCAGCGAGAAAGTTGATGAACTTCGCGCATTCGTCCTGAATCTGATCCTCGGTGCAGAAGATATGGGCGTCGTCCTGCGTGAACCCGCGCACCCGCATGATGCCATGCAGCGCGCCAGAGGGCTCATAGCGCGAGCACGAGCCGAACTCTGCCAGCCGCAGCGGCAGGTCGCGGTAGGATTTCAGGCCCTGATTGAACACCTGCACATGGCACGGGCAGTTCATCGGCTTGAGCGCGTTGACCGCTTTTTCCTTGGCATGTTCTTCCTCGACCTCGACGATGAACATATGCTCCTGGTACTTGTCCCAGTGGCCCGAGGCCTCCCACAGCTTGCGGTCAACGATCTGCGGCGTGTTGATCTCATTATAGCCGCCCGTGCGCTGTTTGCGGCGCATATAGTCCTGCAAGGTGGTGTAGATCGTCCAGCCATTGGGATGCCAGAATATCTGGCCCGGGGCCTCTTCTTGCATGTGGAACAGGTTCATCTCGCGGCCCAGCTTGCGGTGGTCGCGCTTGGCGGCCTCTTCCAGCATATGCAGATGCGCCTTGAGCTTTTCCTTGCCAGTGAAGGCCACGCCATAGATGCGCTGCAGCATTGCGCGGCTGCTGTCGCCACGCCAATAGGCGCCCGCGATGGACATCAACTTGAAGGAGTCACCCGGCACCTGACCGGTATGCTGCAAATGCGGGCCGCGGCACAGATCCTGCCAATCGCCGTGCCAGTACATGCGCAGCGGCTCGTCGCCCGGAATGGCGTCGATCAGCTCCACTTTATAGGGTTCGTCATTGTCGGTGTAATGCTGCACCGCCTTGGCACGGTCCCAGACCTCGGTCGTAACGGGCTCGCGCTTGTTGATGATTTCTTTCATCTTCTTTTCGATCGCGCCCAGATCTTCGGGAGTGAAGGGCTCTGCGCGGTCAAAATCATAATACCAGCCGTTTTCGATGACCGGGCCGATGGTGACCTTGGTGTCGGGCCAGATCTCCTGCACGGCGCGGGCCATGATATGGGCGAGGTCGTGGCGGATCAGTTCGTTGGCCTGCTCCTCGTCCTTCATGGTGTGAATGGCGATCTGCGCGTCGGCCTCGATGGGCCATTGCAGGTCCCAATGCTGGCCGTTCACCGTGGCCGAGATGGCCTTTTTCGCCAGTGAGGTCGAGATATCGGCAGCGACCTGCGCGGGCGTGACGCCTGCGTCATAAGATCGTGCATTGCCATCGGGGAAAGTAAGAGAGACGGATTTTGAATCCAGGGCCATGGTCTGGCTCTCCTCGTCGGTTTGGCGCCCACTGAACGCCCGGTTGCGGGTTATGTGTCGCGCTGATTTGGCAGGGCTTTTGGCCCATGTCAAGCGTATGCGGATGGGATGCTGCCCCCGCCGCCGAAATGAAGAGCGGATTATTTCAGCGGGTCGGGGACGTGTTGCCGGATGTCGGTCGAGTAAGTCGGGGTAACCCCGGCCTCACGGGCGGTATCGCTGATGTGTGCGCGGTCCTGCAACTGGTCGAAGCTGAGCCGCCTGTCCAGAACCCCAAGATCATAGGCGTATTCGGGCAGGTAGCCATTGACCAGGATGCGCCAATCCATCGGCACGGCATCAAACAACTGCCGGATCATCGACATCACCACCGTGGTGCAATTGGTTGTCAGGCTGTTATACCACTTTGGATCAGCGGCGAGCGCGTTGGCATGTTCGACATAGTCCACCAGCAGGGCGCGCGCATTCGCGGGCGAGGCGTTGATGCGGTAGAGCTGGACGTCTTCGCCCCGGATATTGGTGCGCAGGCCGATCAGATCGCGCTCATCACCTGCGAGCAGAATTAGGGTGTGGTTCTTGAACGCGTCTCTGAGGGGTGAGAACTCGCTGCCCTTGATGTGGCGCACCTCGGCGGACCAAGCGAGATACTCGCCCCCCTCAAAGCCGAAGCTGACAATCATATGGGCGATCGATGGCCCGTCCCAATGGGACATCACCAGATCCGCCGATTGCAGCTTGCTCAGATCATAGCTGCGGCGTTCCCAGTTCGGGGTGAAGTCATCCTCGGTGCGCCAGTCGAAATTGCGCACGCCGTCCAGGGTCAATGTGTTGCCATCAATGGTCCCGGTCACTTGCACGGCGTCGTCAGGCGCCCAGTCCCGCTCGTGCGGAGGCGTGATTGACTGCCACCAAAGGCTGACCGCAATCAGCGCGGTGGCAAACCCGGCCAGCATTTTCAACCGACCCGGCCAGATCTGAGCGATGAGCGTGGCCAATCCCAGCAGGCCGAATGCCCCGGCGACAATGCCCCGGACTATTTCGGGGCCGGGTACATGGAACCAGAGGGCAAGGCTGCCCCAAAGCGTGAACAGGGCCACGCCGATCATGATCAATGCGATCAGCAGAATGCGCAGGAAGGTAAGCAGCGTAAACCCCGTCTCTGTTGCGCTCACAATAGGGACGACCTGAACCGGTAGCAAGCGCCGGAGGGGGCGGGCCTCAGCCGGTTGCCGCCATGGCAAAGCGATGCGCCTTGCCGGTTTCTAGCCAGGTCTTGAGCCCCGCGATCATCCGGTACCAGCCATCGGCAACACCCTCCTGTCCCGGCGGGATGTCGTAATGCTCGACCGTGAGCTTGCAATGGTCCCCCTGTGGTTCGATCAGATAGACGCAGCGCGACGTGGGCATGCCGTCCCCCTCCCAGCAGGGTTTGAAAAGCATATCGAGATAGGTTTTCGGCCGCGCCTCGGTCACGTCGATGGTCAGCATCGGCATGCCCCCTTCGATGCGGTAGGTTGTCGAACCACCGACTTTCAGCGTGCCTTCGGCGGATTTGGCCATGAAATGGTACTGGATGACCTCTTGCGGGTCGGTCAGTGCCGACCACAGCGCACCCTGTGTGCAACGGATGAACGTGGCCATCATGAAATCGGGTTTTGGGGCCTCACTCATTGGGGCAGCTCCTTCGAGTTTCGCTTTCAGATCAAGCAGGCCGCGCGCCGCAGGTTTGGCGCGATACGGCTCGATCCACCGGTCTATTGCCTCCTGCAGGGGCAGGGCGTTCAGGTAGTGATATTTAAACCGCCCCTTCTTGCGGGTGACGATGAGGGAGGCGTCTTCGAGCAGCTTGAGATGTTTCATCACCCCGAACCGACTCATGTCGAGCTGGGCTTCCAGCTCGCTCAGGCTTTGCCCGTCCTTCTGGCGCAGGCTGTCCATCAGGGTCAGGCGGGCCGGGTCGGCAAGGGCCTTGAAGATCGCTTCCATGGGAATCACTTATACGTTACTTTTTAGTCACGTGACAATATGGTAACGTAAAAATCTGCAATTGCGGTGGCGCGACAGCGCTTGCATGATCGCCACAAACAAGGAGGCAGGGATGCAGTATCTGGACACCGCGCGGGGGCGGCGGATCGCCTATCACCGAAGCGAGGGGCGCGGGCCCTGCATCGTGTTTCTGGGCGGGCTGAAATCCGACATGGAGGGCACCAAGGCGGTGCATCTTGAGGCATGGGCACAGGCGCAGGGGCGCGCCTATCTGCGGTTCGACTATTCCGGGCATGGCGAAAGCTCTGGCACATTCGAAGAGGGCTGCATCGGCGATTGGCATGAAGATACCGTCGCGGCGGTGCAGGCGCTGACGGACGGGCCGATCATTGTGGTCGGCTCCTCGATGGGCGGCTGGCAGGCCTTGCTACTGGCACGAGCGATGCCGGAGCGGATCGCGGGGATGGTCACCATCGCCGCCGCGCCGGATTTCACCGAAGACGGCTACTGGGCCTCGTTCACCGACGCGCAGAAACAGGCGCTTGAAGAGGTCGGGCAGGTGGAACTGCCCTCGGATTACATGGAGCCCTATATCATCACCAAACGGATGATCGAGGATGGCCGCGAGCGGTTGGTGCTGCGCGGGCCTTTGGAATTGCCGTTTTCTGTCAGATGCTTGCAGGGCACAGCTGATACAGCGGTCTCGACCGAAACGGCACTGCGCCTGCTGGATCACGCGACATGTGACGATATGCGGCTGACGCTTGTGAAGGACTCCGATCACCGGTTCTCGGACGGGCCGTGCCTTGGGATGATCGAGCAGGCGGTGCTTGACGTCCTGAAGGAGGGATGATGCGCGCCTTCGGAAGGTTTCTGGGGCGCGTTTTGTTGGTTTTGCTGGTGGCTGGCGGGCTGCTCTGGGTTTTCGGACCGTATGAGCAGGTCGATCTCAAGGCCCGCTTTGACCCGCGCAAATTCGGGGAAGGCGTGCAGGTCTATTTCGAAGCAGTGGAATCCCGCTTCGATGACATTACCGAGGGCACCGAAAAACGGGTGATCTGGCAGCCTAGCTTCAAAGAGCAGCGGACGCCTTATTCAGTGCTCTACCTGCATGGCTTCTCTGCCACCTCCGAAGAAATCCGCCCGGTGCCGGATCGTGTGGCCGAGGCGCTGGGTGCCAATCTGGTCTATACCCGCCTGCGCGGGCATGGCCGCGGCAGCGCGGCGTTTGCGGAGGGCAACGCCACCGCCTGGATGCAGGATGCCGCCGAAGGGCTGGCGGCAGCGCGCGCGACTGGCGACAAGGTGGTGGTGATCGCAACCTCGACCGGGGCGACGCTTGCTGCGGCTGCGGCGCTTGACCCCGACCTTGATCAGGACATCGCCGCGATGGTGCTGGTGTCGCCCAATTTCGGGATCAACGACCCGATGGCATGGGTCCTGACGCTGCCGGCGGCCCGGTATTGGCTGCCCTTGCTCATGGGAGAGGAGCGCAGTTTCGAGCCGCGCAATGCAGGTCAGAAAAAGTACTGGACCACCTCCTATGGCTGGCCGCCGGTTCTGTCGATGGCGGCGCTGGTCAAAAAAGTGGTGACTCTGGATATCTCGCAGGCTAATGTTCCCGTATTGTTCTTGTTTTCGGATGAGGATCGTGTCGTGCGGCCAGACCGAACGCGAGAGGTGGCGGACCGCTGGAGCGGACCAGCGACGATCCAGACGGTGACGATGGGCCAAGGGGACGATCCCTACGCCCATGTCATTGCAGGCGATATCATGTCGCCGGGTCAGACGGACGCGGCGGTTGCTGCGATCCTGACTTGGCTGCAGGCAAACGGAGTGGAATGATGGACCAGCGCGTCAGCCTGATCACGGTCGGCACCAAGGATATGGAGGGCTCGGCCCGATTCTACGAAGCGCTGGGCTGGCAGCGGGTCGAGACGCCCGATGGCGTGATCGCCTTTGATCTGATCGGTCAGGTGCTGGGGCTCTATCCGCTGGACAAGCTGGCCGAGGATATTGGATGTGGTGCAGATGACTTGGGGCAGGGTGCCACCACGCTCAGTTACAATTGTGCCGCAAAAGAGCAGGTGTCCGAGTTACTGACCGCAGCCGAGGCCGCCGGGGCCGCGATCCTGAAGCCCGCCAGCGATGTGTTCTGGGGCGGCCATCACGGCTATTTCCGCGCGCCCGAAGGAACGGTCTGGGAAGTGGCCCATAACCCCTTTTCTGCGCTGGGTCCAAATGGCGAGTTTCGCTGGAACGGCTACGGCTGATGCGTCAGCCCCGCAGCATGTGGAGCCTTGAGACGCTGGGCCGCGTGCGCCTGTCGAAACATTTCTACATGCGCGAGTTTCTCTATTCCGAGATCGGTAATTTCCACCAAATCCAGAACATCCCCGAAAACCCGGACCTGGCCATCGAGACGGGCCGCGCATTCTGTGAGACCCTGCTGGACCCGCTGGAGGAAACCTTTGGCCGCGTCGCGATCCGATCCGGCTATCGCGCGCCGGGGCTGAACCGGTTCGGGAACGAGAACAAGCTGAACTGCGCCCGCAATGACAATCCGCTGGAATGTCATATCTGGGATATCGCCACGGGTGAGGCCCGTGTGGCGGGGGCGTCGATCGTGATCCCGTGGTTTGCCGACCACTACGCCAAGGGCCGCGACTGGCGCGATCTGGCCTGGTGGATGCATGATCATCTTGATTATTCCGAGATTTGGTTCTTCCCCAAGCTCTGCGCCTTCAACCTGGTCTGGCGACCGCAGCCGCAGCGCCGGATCGACAGCTATATTGCCCCGCGCGGCTGCCTGCTGCGCCCCGGTGCGCAACCCGATGAAACACCAGCGGAGCGGCGTGCCCGCTATGGCGATTTTCCGCCTTTTCGGGGGCTGACCCTGCCTTAGACGGGCTTGCCGATGGGTGGGAAAATCCGCATCTTGCGCTCAAGCAACGAAAAGAGGGCAGGGTGGAAGTTTCTGACCAATACGGGAATGTGCAGCGTGACTGAACCGCTGGTGTTTCTGACCGGTCTGATGTGTGACGCACGGGTGTTCAGCGCGCAGTTTCTGGATCTGTCCTCTGATCGCGCGGTCACCGTCGCCCCCACATCGATGGGCGAACGCGTCGAGCAGATCGCCTCGGACCTGCTGGATCAATTGCCGCATCGCTTTGCGCTGGCCGGGCACAGTATGGGCGCGATCATCGCGATGGAGATTTATCGCCGCGCGCCCGACCGGGTTGCGCGGCTCTGCCTGATCTCGACTGACAGTTTCGCCGACACGCCGCAGATCGCCGCCGCCCGCGAACCCTTGATTGTCGGCGCCCGCAGCGGACGTCTGGATGTCGTGATGCGCGAGGCGCTGCCACCGGAGGTACTGGCGGAAGGACCCATCCGCGCCGAGATATATGAGTTCATCCAAGCCATGAGCGCCCGTCAGGGGCCCGAGGTGTTTGTACGTCAGATGCGCGCGCTGCAACGCCGTCCCGATCAGCAGGCGACCCTGCGCAAGATATCGGTGCCCACGCTGGTGCTCTGCGGCGCGCAGGACACCCTGACCCCGGTGAAACGGCACGTGTTCATGTCCGAATTGATCCCGACGGCCACGCTGCGCATTCTGGAGGATGCCGGGCACTTCCCGATGCTGGAGACGCCGACCTTAACCACTGAAGCGCTGCGCGAGTGGCTGGCACTCCCTCACAACCCGGCCTGACGGCCGGGCGCGGGGCCGGAGCGAAGCGATATCAGGCGGCGTTTGTATTGGCCGCTTTGCGCGCCGGGCCGCCCTTGCTGTTGGCATTCATGAAATCGATGACCAGCGGGCGGATATTGTCGCGCCAGCTGCGGCCTGCAAAAATGCCGTAATGGCCGGCGCCGGGTTCCACATGGCTGGCCTTTTTGCTTGCGGGTAGACCGGTGCAAAGATCAAGCGCGGCGATACATTGGCCCGGTGCGGAAATGTCGTCCTGCGCCCCTTCGACCGTTTTGACCGCCACGTCGGTGATCTTGCTCATATCCACCTTGCGCCCTGCAACGACAAATTCATTGCGTGCAATCTCGCGGTTCTTGAAGATGCGCTCAACCGTCGACAGGTAGAATTCGGCAGGCATGTCCATCACCGCCAGATATTCATCATAAAAGCGGTTATGGGCGTCATGATCAGAGGCCTCGTTGCGCACGACACGCTGAATCTGATCGACGAAGGCCTGGGTGTGACGGTCCCCGTTCATCGACATGAACGAGGCAAGCTGCAACAGGCCGGGATAGACCAGTCGGCCAACGCCCTTGTATTTGAAGCCAACCCTCTGGATCATCGTCTCTTCGAGTTGGCCCATGGTGACGCGGCGACCGAAATCGGTCACGTCGGTGGGGGTGGCATCGGGGTCTACCGGACCACCGATCAGCGTAAGTGACGAGGGTTGCGCCTTGGGGTCCTGCTCGGCCAGATAGGCGGTTGCGGCCAGGGTCAGCGGGGCGGGCTGGCAGACGGCGACAACATGGGTGTCAGGCCCCAGCTCGCGCATGAAATCCACCAGGTAGAGCGTGTAATCCTCGATGTCGAACTTTCCCGCCGAAACCGGGATGTCGCGCGCGTTATGCCAGTCGGTGATATAGACTTCGCAATTCACCAACAGGCTCTTCACGGTCGAGCGCAACAGCGTTGCGTAATGGCCGGACATCGGCGCGACCAGAAGCACTTTGCGCGGTTGCGTTTTGCGACCGTTCACCTTGAAGTGGATAAGATCGCCAAAGGGGCGTTCGACAACCGTTTCGATCTCGACCAGATGATCCTTGCCATCCTCGCAGGTAAAAGTCCGGATGCCCCAGTCGGGTTTCACGATCATGCGTTTATAGGTGCGCTCGGTCACTTCGCCCCAGGCGGCCACCCAGCTGAACAAAGGGTTCGGGGCCATCGCAAACACAGGATAGGAGGCCATCGACCGGGCTGTGGCACCCAACCACTGGTTGGTATTCCTGATGGTCTCCATCAGGTCGTAGGTCATCATGTATCGCATGATCTATCCCTCTTGTGCTATGGCTTATGCACGAGGCAGCGCTTTGATCTGCGTTGTCCCGAGCTGAACATTATTCTGCACAGCAGCGAGACTATGAGGAATTCCTTAAAATGACAACAAGCGAAGACCTGCCTTCAGAGATTTCGCAAGAAAGCTTTGATAAGTTGAAGAAAAATCTGGAGAAGGTAGAGAGCCTGTCGAAAAGGTTACTCGAGGCAATGTCCAATAAGTCTGGACATAATCCTGCACTGGATGGGCCGAATCAAGAAGTTTTCGCAAAGGCAGCAACAAGCTATATGTCCGAGGCGTTGCATAATCCCTCGATGATCCTGGAACATCAGATTGAGTTCTGGGGCAAATCCGTTCTGAACTTTGCCGAAGCCCAGCAGGCGTTGTTGACCGGTGAGGCTAGGGATGACGATGATGAGCCCGCCGACCGCCGGTTTTCCAATCCTATGTGGAAAACCAATCCCTATTTCCGGTTGGTCAAACAACAATATCTGACCACCGCCAAGACGATTGAGGCGGCGGTTTCTGCGGTCGAGGATACAGACGTCATCCAAAACCGTCGATTGAACTACTTCGCTCAGCAGATCATTGATCTGATGGCGCCGACCAATTTCCTGCCCACCAACCCGGACGCGCTGGAGAAGGCGGTCGAGACCGAGGGCGAGTCGCTGATCCGCGGGCTGGAAAACCTGGTCTCCGACCTGGAGGCCAATGGTGGCGAGCTCACCGTGCGGCTGGCCGATGAGTCGGCGTTTGAGCTGGGCGGGAACATCGCGACGACGCCAGGAGAGGTGGTCTATCGCAACCGGATGATGGAACTGATCCAATATGCTCCGGCCACCGAGACCGTGCATGAAACCCCCATCGTCCTGTTTCCGCCCTGGATCAACAAATTCTACATCCTCGATCTCAAGGCGCAGAACAGTCTGATCAAATGGGTGACCGAGCAGGGCTATACGTTGTTTGTGGTCAGTTGGGTCAATCCGAACCGCTCGCATGCCGATGTTGGAATGGAAGACTATATTCAGGATGGTTTCCTGACCGCGATCGAGACCGTCAAAGAGGTCTGCGGTGTTAAGCAGGTGAATGCGGTTGGCTATTGTATCGCGGGCACGACGCTCAGCCTGACGCTGTCATTGCTCAAACAGCGCGGCGATAATTCGATCAAATCGGCAACCTTCTTTACCGCGCTGACGGATTTCTCGGATCAGGGGGAATTCACACCATTTCTGCAAGATGATTTCATCGATGCCATCGAAGAAGAGGTCAACAAGCAGGGCGTGTTGCGATCCTTCATCATGGCGCGCACCTTTTCCTACCTGCGGTCACGCGATCTGATCTATGGGCCGGCCATCCGCAACTACATGATGGGCGAGACCCCACCGGCCTTTGACCTGCTCTATTGGAACGGGGACGGTGCGAACCTTCCCTCAAGAATGGCGATCGAATATCTGCGCGGCCTCTGTCAGCGCAACGAGTTCACCACAACCGGTATCGAGATGATGGGACACACACTGCATGTGCGCGATGTGACGGTGCCCCTGATGGCAGTCACCTGTGAGACAGATCACATCGCCGCCTGGAAGGATTGCTACCGCGGGGTGCAGATGATGGGGTCGCGGTCCAAGACGTTCGTGGTTTCGGAGTCGGGTCATATCGCCGGTATCGTCAACCCGCCCAGCAAGGACAAATACGGCCATCATACCAATGCCGATCTGAAACCCGATCATGAGGGCTGGATGAAAGGCGCGACATACAACAAGGGCTCGTGGTGGCCTTTGTGGGAGGCGTGGCTGAAGAAGCGATCAGGCAAGCAGGTTCCGGCCAGAACTCCGGGTGATTCGACACATAAGCCCTTGGCGCCGGCCCCCGGGACTTATGTGAGGGCCTCCGCAAAGGTCTGACTTACATAGGAAATCAAAAATATTCTGCGGCGCAGCGAGAAATTTCTTGCAATGCTGCGCTGCGGCATCCATATTCGTCTCAAGCCGAAGAAAACGGGGTGGGCCCGGACTCGGCAATTAGGATTGAGACAATGGCTAAGACGCAAGACTTCACCACCATCATCAAAGACACCATGGGCGCATTCCCGATCGACACCGCAGCGTTCGAAGATGCCTTCAAAACCACCACAAGCCTGAACGAAAAGCTGTCGGGCGTTGCTCTGGAAGCTGCTGAAAAATCGGCAGAGATCTCCAGCAAGTGGACCAAAGACACCCTGGCCAAACTGGGCGACTATTCCAAAGCCAAGGCAGAGCCGGCCGACTACGCCAAAGCCGCAACCGACTTCGCCTCCTCCTCGGCCGAAGTTGCTGCTGAAAACCTGGCTGCCTTCGCTGAAGTTGCAAAAAAAGTACAGATGGACACCGTCGAGCTGCTGATGGCTGCTGGCAAAGACATCACCGAAGATGCAACCGCCGCCGTCAAAAAAGCGACCAACGACGTGACCGCCGCTGCCAAGAAAGCAGGCGCGAAGTAATCGCTAACGAAAAATTGCGCCCTTTCCTCCCATTTAGGTGCAATTTCTCTGGGCAGGTCGCAAGGCCTGCCCTTTTTGTATTCAGACGGGCACTTCCCTTTTCTGCTGCGCTCGCATAGTCTTTTGCTGCATCGCATCAATACCGGGGAGGGATATGGGTGGCCGAACAGGAAAAGCCGTTGCTGATCAAGCGGTATGCCAGCCGCAGACTCTACAACACTGAAACCAGCGACTATGTCACGCTGGAAGACATCGCAGGCTTCATCCGCGATGGACGTGAAGTTCAGATTGTCGATCTCAAGTCCGGCGACGACTTGACCCGGCAATACCTCCTTCAGATCATCGCCGAGCATGAAAGCAGGGGCGAGAATGTGCTGCCGGTGAATGTGCTCAATGACTTGGTGCGCAGCTACATGTTGCCCGGTGGCGGGATGATGCCGCAATTCCTGCAAAGCTCCTTTGACATGCTGCGCGAAAGCCAGTCCAAGGTGATGCAGAACATGAACGCCATGAATCCGATGGCGCAGATTCCCGGCTTTGACGCGCTCAAGGCGCAGCAGCAGGCGTTCCTCAAGGCGATGACCGGCGGCTTGTCGGGCAATTGGTCGGGACCGGCCCATGATGCTGAAGAGCCCGAGGATGCCTCGGGCGAGGATCTGGACGAGATCAAGAAGCAACTGGCCGAGCTTCAGGACAAGCTTTCGAAACTGAGTTGATCATGCCTGTGATGCGCCTGCTTGCAGGGGCATGCGCGCTTGCCGTCACGACCGGATTTGCCGGTGCGCAGAACCTGTGTCTGTTGGGGCCGGATCTGGCAGGGGATTGCGCACCGATCCGCGAACGGCCCGTGCTGGATGCGGCCAGCGCGCCATGGCGCGCCATCGGCCGGGTGAATTTTGCCAGCACCGATATCCGGCAGCATTGCACCGGGGTTCTGGTCGCTGACCGGCTGGTGCTGACAGCGGCGCATTGCCTATACAACGGCGCCCGCAAACGTTGGATACCGCCCAACAGCATCCGCTTTGTCGCCGGGTATCAGCGGGGCGAGGCTCAAGCGGTGTCGCAGGTTCTGGATTATGTGACCGACCCGGCCCAGGATGTGCAGAGCCGTGATTTTACACCGATGACAATCGCAGACTGGGCGGTGTTGATCCTTGAGGACCCGATCGGGCAGCAGCTCGGCAGCCTGCCGATCGCTGATCCCGCGCGGGCTGTTGCCGCGCTCAACGTGGCCGGATATTCTGGACTGCGCCCCCATGTGCTGAGCCGCGCCGGACCCTGCGAACCGCAGGCCCCGCGCCAGTTGCGCGAGGTTGCGATCCTGGACTGCCCGATCATGCAGGGCGATTCCGGCGCGCCCTTGCTGGTGGAGGGCGCGGATGGGCCGGAAGTGGTGGGCATCCTGTCACAAGGCAGCGCGACGCCGGATGGCGCGCGCGGTGTGTTTCTGAACAGTCGACTGTTCGAGCGTGGCTTACAACGTGCCCGCGATCAGGTGCCGTAGGCGCGCACCGGGCCGGTCGCATCCTCCATCGCGGCCAGCAGGATACCTGCGATCAGGTCAAGCTCGTCGCGGGTCAGCCTAACCGGCAGTCGCACATCACAGGCACGCATCAGCATGGCGCGGGTTTGCGGCAACTCGACTTGCTCAGGCAGGAACTGCCAGTTCCAGAAGGCGCGGGCATTGTCCTCGCTCAACCCGAATACCTGCACCTTGACCCCGCGCGCGGCGGCAGCATCGGCAAAGGCGCGGGTTTCGCCGTCATCCAGCCCCACCAGATTGAACTGGATCGAATCCGGCGCGCGTTGCTCGGGTGCCAGCGGTGCAGGCACGTCGATATGGGGCGAGGCGTTGAGCTGCGCTGCAACATAGTCGTGATTGGCCAGACCGTCGCGCACCCGCCGCGCCAGTTCGGGCAGTTGCGGGCGGATCACCACGGCGCTGAGGTTGCTCATGCGCAGGTTATAAAGCGGCAGCTTGTTCTGCCAGCGGGCAAAGGCCTGTTCCAGATCGGGCGTGTTTTCGCCATGCGGGCCTTTGTGCTTTTGCCAGTTATGCTCATAGGCGCCTGACATGATGACGGCGCGGGCGACCAGATCGGCATCATCGGTGATCAGGATGCCTCCTTCGCCCGCATTGATCATCTTGTAGGATTGGAACGAGAAACAGCCGACCTTGCCGATGGTGCCGATATTGCGGCGATGCCATGTGGTGCCCAGCGAATGGGCTGCGTCCTCGATCACCGGAATGTCGCGCGCCTCACACAGCGCCATGATCGCATCCATGTCCGAGGTATGGCCCCGCATATGGCTGATGATGACCGCCTGCGCGCTGTCCAGCTTGGCCTCGAAATCACCCATGTCGATGCGATAGTTCTCGCCAACTTCGCAGAGCATCGGAATGCAATCGGCATGCACGATGGAAGAGGGGACGGCAGCAAAGGTGAAGCCGGGGATCAGGACGCATGCATCACGGGGCAAGTCCAGCGCCTTGAGCGACAGGAACAATGCGGCGGAACATGAGGAGACCGCCAGCGCATATTTCGATCCCAGCAATTGGGCAAATTCCGCCTCAAGCAGAGAGACCGGCGCGTCTTGCGGCGCGGTATAGCGAAACAGGTCGCCCGATTGCAAAAGCGCGTCGATCGCATCACGGGCGGCTGCGGGGATGGGTTCAGCTTCGTGGACGTTGGGAGCCTGCATCAGATTTGGCCTTACTTAATCTAACTTTTCGAAAACATAAAACTAATGCGCAGACCTGCCAAGAGGCTTCGCGTTAGGGTGGCAAAATTTCACCAATCCGTCACACAGGGTCTGGAGGTTCAGACATTCAGCAGCAGATGCTCGCGCTCCCAGGGCGAAATAACCTGCAGGAACTCTTCGTATTCCGAGCGTTTTATGATGCCATAGACCCGGGCGAAATCCGGGCCCAGCACTTTGTGCAGCGCCTCGGCCTGATCAAACAGGTCCAGGGCCTGCCCCATGACCTGCGGGATATCACCGTCACCCTCATAGGCATCACCATAAAACTGGCGTCTGGGGCGATCTTGCTGGGTCAGGCCCAGATAGCCACAGGCCAAGGAAGCCGCGATGCCCAGATAAGGGTTGCAATCCATCCCCGCTATGCGGTTTTCCACCCGGCGGCTTTCCGGCCCCGACAGTGGCACGCGAATGCCGGTGGTGCGGTTGTCGCGCGCCCATTCCAGATTGATCGGCGCGGCCTGATCCCTGACATATCGGCGGTAGGAATTCACATACGGCGCCATAACCGCCAAGGCGGCGGGCATGTGCGTCTGTAGACCCGCGATGAAGTGATAGAAAGCATCCGTCTCGCCGCCCTGAGGCCCGGAAAAGATGTTCTTGCCGGTCTCCATGTCGATCAGCGAGTGGTGAATATGCATGGCCGAGCCGGGCTCGTCCGCAATCGGTTTGGCCATGAAGGTCGCAAAGCAATCGTGGCGCAGCGCAGCCTCGCGGATCAGCCGTTTGAAATAGAACACCTCATCGGCCAACTTGACGGGATTGCCATGGCGCAGGTTGATCTCTAGCTGACCAGCGCCGCCTTCCTGGGTGATGCCGTCGATTTCAAAGCCCTGCGCCTCGGCGAAATCATAGATGTCGTCGATCACCGGCCCGAACTCGTCCACTGCCGTCATCGAATAGGCCTGACGGGCGGCGGCCGGGCGGCCCGAGCGGCCCATCATCGGCTTAATCTCATGCGCGGGGTCGAGATTGCGCGCGACCAGAAAGAACTCCATCTCGGGCGCGACGACCGGTTTCCAGCCCTTCTTGTGGTACAATTCGACCACGCGTTTCAGTACATTGCGCGGGCTGAACGGGATCGCGTTGCCGTCACGGTCATAGGCATCGTGGATCACCTGCAACGTCCAGTCGCCGGTCCAGGGCGCGGCAGTGGCGGTGGACATGTCCGGCTTCAGGATCATGTCTTTTTCGATGAAGCCGTCCTCGTCTGCCGCTTCACCCCAGTCACCGGTGATGGTCTGGTAGAAGATGCTGTCGGGCAGGTGGAAATAGTCCTGGCGCACGAATTTCGAGGCGGGCACAGCTTTGCCGCGCGCAATGCCGGGCAGGTCCGAGATGATGCATTCCACCTCATCCAGCCTGCGCCCGTCCAGATAGGCGCGCGCGGCGTCGGGCAGGGTGTTGATCCAGTCGCTCATGAAGTCCTCGCCGCTCGGAAAAAGGCGCCGATGCGCTGCGCAATTGCGTCACTGTCGATGGGGTCGCTCAGCCGCGCCTCGGCGGCATCCAGTATCGGGTCGGGCACGATGCCGCGCCCGCGCGCCGCCATCAGATCGTGGATGAACGCGTTTTCGAACTCGGGATGGGCCTGAATGGTCCAGATGTGGTCGCCATAGGTCAGCATGGCATTTTCGCAAAAGGCATTGCTGGCGGTCAGGTGGGCGGTATCGGGGCGTCTGGTGACCTGATCCTGATGCCAGGCGTTCAGGGTGAGCGTGTCCTCACCCTCTGTATAATCCGTCGGGCCAACCGCCCAGCCGCCGTCGAATTTCTCGACCGTGCCGCCCATAGCCTGCGCGATGATCTGATGGCCGAAACAGATGCCGACAAGCGGCACGCCACTATCATGGATGTCGCGGATCAGCGCTTCCAGTGGCTCTATCCAGTCGTGATCCTCATAGGCGCCGTGCCGCGAGCCGGAGATCAGCCAGCCATCCGCGTCGCCGGGCCCATCGGGAAAGACACCGTCAACGACGGGGTAAGAGACAAAGTCAAAGCCCTGATTTTTCAGAAGAGCGGGGTAGAGCCGGTCATAGTCGCCATGGGTTTTGACAATGCTATCCGCCAGATGCCCTGCCTGCAGTAGTCCGATTTTCATAAGTCACCGATTGAGATTGGCCCGACGGTAGTGGAGCGTCAATTTGCTGGCAAGGGATCAGACGCATTCCACGTAGCTGCGCCAGTGGGTTTCGGGCGGGCACGTGGCAAAACCCGCCAGTTCCTGCCGTTTGGTCAGGCACAGGTTGCGGATCAGATCCGGCGCAAAGATCCCTGCGATAAGCGGGTCGCTTTCAAACCGGGTCACGGCCTCGTCAAGCGAGGTGCAAAGCTGTGGCAACCCGTCAATCTCATAGGCGTTGCCGGAGATGGGGACAGGGGGCGGGGCCTGATCCTCGATCCCGGCCAGCGCCGCACCCAGCAGGGCCGAGAGCAACAGGTAGGGGTTGATATCAGCCCCGGCCACGCGGTGCTCGATCCGGCGCGCGGCAGGGGGACCGCCGGGAATGCGGATGGCGGCGGTGCGGTTCTCATACGCCCAGCACAGACCCGTGGGCGCATGCGCGCCGGGCACCAGCCGGTCATAGGAATTGCCATGGGGTGCGAAGATCAGGCTTGAGGCCGGAGCGGCGGCCAGACAACCCGCCACCGCGTGGCGCAGCGTGTCGGTGCCCTCCGCGCTGCCATCATCAAAGATATTGCGCCCATCGCGATCCAGAACCGAGAAATGCACATGCATCCCGTTGCCCGCATCCTCGGCATAAGGTTTGGCCATAAAGCTGGCGGCAAAGCCATGTTTGCGTGCCAGCCCGCGCGCCAACGTCTTGAACAGCCAGGTATCGTCGGCGCAGCGCATCGCGTCCTGATGGGTCAGGTTGACCTCGAACTGGCCGATGCCGCTTTCCGAGATTCCCGCCTGCGCCGGAATATCCATCGCTACGCAGGCGTCGTAGAGATCGTTGAAGAACCCCTCGAACCCGTCCATCTCGGCCAGAGATAATACCGCAGGGCTTTCCAGCCGCTGGCCGGTCAGCGGGTTGAGCGGTGGGCGCAAGCTGTCACCGCTGGTGTCAACCAGGGTGAATTCCAACTCGGTTGCGGCCATGACCGTCCAGCCGCGTGCTTCAAAGCCGCCCAGCACACGCGCCAGCGCATGGCGCGGGTCGCCGTCAAACGGAGTGCCATCTTCATTATGCAACACCATCGGGACCAGCCCGGTCTCGCCACGCGCCCAGGGCGCAGGCACCGCGCCGCGCTCGGTGGGGCGCAGGATGCCATCAGCATCACCGGTTTCGAACACCAGCGGACTGTCGGCAATATCTGCCCCCCAGAGATCGACATTCGCCGCCGAGAGCGGCATCCGCAGCGCGCCACTCTCCAACTTGGTTCCATAGGCGCCGGGCACCCATTTGCCTCGCATCTGACCGTTAAGATCGCAGGTCGCGACGCGGAAATTGCGCAGGTTTGTCAAATCCATGGAAGGCCCTTCAGCGCGCCAGATTCATCCGCAGCCGCAGCTTTTTCTTCTGGGCCTGGGGCAGGTGCCGGTTCAGCCGCGCATTGATCCGCCCGAACCCCCAGACGATGAACAGCGTGAACAGGATGAAGTAGAAGGCCAGGATCGGGTAGGGGATAAACGGGTTGAAGGTCTTATCCGCGAAATAGCTGGCATAATAGAGCGCATCGCCCTCCTGCCGCCAGGCCGGGAAGGCCGAGAAGAAGACCAGCGTGGTGGCCTGGAACAGAAAGATCGCCTCATTCGTATAGGCGGGCCAGGCCAGCCGCAGCATGGTGGGCCAGATCACCCGGCGGAACCGCGCCCAGCCGGTTAGGCCATAGGCATCGGCGGCCTCGACATCGCCCTTGGGAATCGAGCGCAGCGCACCGTAAAAAATCTCTCCCGAATAGGCGGCGGTGTTCAGGAACAAGACGATCAGCGCCCCCAGCCAGGCCGAGGTGAAGGCGTCAAACATCGGGTAGGACTTCTTCAGCGACAGGAACAGGAAATAGGCAAAGAAGAACTGGATGAAGAGCGGTGAGCCACGGAACAGGAAGATGAACCATTCCGCAGGCTTGCGGATAAGGCGGTTCTTCGAGGATTTTCCCACTGCCAGCGCGGTGGCCAGCATGAAACCGGTGATCAGCGCCAAGATCCCGAAATAGATGTTCCACATCATGCCCGAGCCGATCAGCGTGAACTGCTCGCACAGGGTGAAATCCGAGGTCGGCAGTCGTCGCTCGCCAATGCCGATCGAGCGCAGCCCGTAATCCTGAATGGTCTGGATGCAGCTTTTCATGCCGTCACCTGTTTGCGCAGCGCTTCACCGCCGGTGGTCGCCTGGCCGTGGGATAACCGCACCATCAGTTTCTCCAGAACGATCTCGGACACCCGGGTGAAGCCCAGATAGAAGATCAGCAGGAACAGGAAATACCACATGCGCCAGTCAGGATGGGGATAGTCGGTGAAGCGCGAGGTCTTGGTGCCGCCCAACTCGCGGGCCCAATAGACGATGTCTTCGATCCCCAGAAGGAACAGCAGCGGCGTGGCCTTGATCAGCACCAGCCACAGATTGCTGAGGCCGGGCAGGGCATAGACCCACATCTGCGGCACCAGCACCCGCCAGAAGGTCTGGCGGCGCGACATGCCATACGCCTCGGCGGTTTCAAGCTGGGCATGGGGCACTGCGCGCATGCCACCATACAGCACATTTGCGGCAAAGGCACCGAAGACGATCGAGAACGTAATAACCGCCAGGAAGAAACTATAAGTCTGATGCACCCATTCCGGGGCAGAGCCCAGGGGCAGTTTCGCGTTCGAGCAGACAAGGAAGTCATTGCCTTGGCGCACCGGATCGGTCCAGTCGGGGCACAGGATCTGATGGCGCATCCATTCAAACCCCTGATCCAGCGCAATCACAAAAAACAGGAAAAAGGCGATATCGGGCACGCCGCGCACGATGGCGATATAGCCTTTGCCCAGCCAACTGACCGGTGGGACATGTGACCGCGCCGCCATCGCGCCGGCAAAGCCGAAGCTCAGCGCGACCGGGGCCGTGATCGCCAGCAGCGCCAGCACCTTCACGAAGGACAGGTAGAAGGACATATGCACGCCATTGGTCAGATAGCAGGAAAACCAGCGAAACGTGCCAAGAGCGTCAGGATCGGCGCAGTAGGAAAACATGTGTCAGCTTTCAAAGACCGGAGTGGACCTGTCGGAAAACTCCGGGACGGGTCCGGCACGCAAGGCGCCGAACCCGGGGACCAATGTCTTAGTTGGTGACGACAGAGCCGTCCTCGCCATAATGAATGGCATCGTCGCCGAACCATTTCTTGATCAGCGCGGTCAGCGAGCCATCCGCCTTCATCGAGGTGATCGCGTTGTCGAGCTTGCCTTTCAGTTCAGCATCTGATTCCCGCACACCGACGCCGATCCCGGCGCCAAGAGCCACATCTTCACCGACGAACATCAACTCGCCGTTGGATTCCTCTACGATCGGCACCAGGAAGTCCTTGTCGGCAAACACCGCCGAGGCTTCGCCGTTACGTACAGCGGCGATGGTTTCTTCCGGCGTTGCGAATTCAACCAGGGTTGCGCCGCTATCGGCGACAAAACCGGCCTGCAGGGTCGCGGTCTGGGCAGAGACCACATCCATGATGTCCGCATCCGAGCTTGCAGCAACATAGGCCGAGGCCGCTGGCGGGAAGTAGTCTTGGGTAAAGTCGATGACCTCATCCCGCTCGGGCGTGATCGACATGCCCGCGATGATGGTGTCGTAGTTGCCCGAGACCAGGTTCGGGATGATCGAATCCCAATCGTTCTTGACCCATTCGCAGGTCAGCCCGGCGCGCTTGCACAGCTCGTCGCCCACTTCACGCTCGAACCCGTCAACCTCGCCCGCGTCGTTGATGAAGTTATACGGAGGATAAGCGCCCTCGGTGCCCATCCGCACAGTGTCGGCCATCGCCATACCAGCGCTCAGCGCCAGTGCGGCCGTGGTCAGAATCAGTTTCTTCATGAATTGTCTCCCCTTATTAGGTCGTGTTTTGATTTATGCAGCCTGCGTGGCGGAAAGGAAGCCCCGCAAGCGTTCGGATTTGGGCGCGCCGAACAGTTTTTCCGGGCTGCCCTCTTCTTCGATCCGCCCCTGATGCAGAAACACCACGTGACTGGAAATATCAGCGGCCATTTTCATGTCATGGGTGACGATGATCATCGTGCGACCTTCAGTGGCCAGATCCTTGATGACCTTGATCACTTCCTGCTCAAGCTCGGGGTCAAGCGCCGAGGTCGGCTCGTCAAACAACAGCGCTTCTGGCTCCATGCACAGACCGCGCGCGATGGCGGCGCGCTGCTGCTGACCGCCCGATAGCTGTGCTGGGTAGACATCACATTTGTCACCGATGCCGACCTTATGCAGGTATTTGCGCGCGCTCTCCTCGACCTCATGCCGGTCGCGGCCCAGCACGGTCACCGGAGCCTCCATCACGTTTTGCAGGATGGTCATATGCGCCCACAGGTTGAACTGCTGGAACACCATGCTCAGGTTGGTGCGAATGCGCAGCACCTGTTTGGGATCGGCAGGGTGGCGATGATGCCCTTGCCCCTGCCAGCGCACCGGCTCATCCTTGAACAGGATTTCGCCTTCCTGGCTGTGTTCCAGCAGGTTGCAGCAGCGCAGCAGCGTGGATTTTCCCGATCCTGACGATCCGATCAGCGAGACAACGTCGCCACGATGCGCTGTGACATCCACCCCTTTGAGCACTTCGAGCTGTCCAAAACTCTTATGCAGGTTCCTGATCTGGATGACGGGCGTACTGTCTGACACGATTGGTCCGGATGTTGTGAAGTGTTAGTCCGGTAATAGGTCGGAAAAATTGACGCAATGCAATGTGCAAAACGCAAAATCGGGGCCGACAAGCGCCGATTTGGGCATGAGGAAAGACGGATTTGCCGCTTTTTACACCGCCCTGGGGCGCAGCAACAGGCGGCCAAGATGCGGGGTTTGTGCGTTAGCTGCGCGCGGCTTTGTGGCGGGCAACCGCAGAGTCGACATCGTTTACGCCCAAAAGGCTGGCGATCAACCGCAGCAGCGAATCTTCCTCCTCGCTGCGTTCTCCGTCGGCCAGGACCACCGACCAGGCCGCTTCCAGCACGGCTTTGCGGTGATCGTATGGGACGGCCTCCTTGATGGCGCGAGTAAAGCGCACCGTATCGGGCGCTTCGGCTTCCAGCGTTTCCGCCTGACCGCGCAGATGGGCTGCCTCGAACGGGCTGAGCCCGTAGCGCGCCTCGATGATCTTGTCGATACGGCGAATCTCGGCATCGGCATAGTCATTGTCGGAACGGGCGATCCGGACCAGCAGTGCGGTCAGGGCCAGACGGGCGTCAGGTTCGGCCAGCGGATCGGGCGCCTCCTGGGTCAGGCGGGAGAGGAAATCCTTGAACATGAGACAGATATAGAAGCGCCAGACGGATCAGCCAAGGGCCTGTGCAACGCGATCCATCACGCGGCGGCGCGCGGCCTGGCTGTCATTATAGCTCAGCCCCATGGCGATGCGGGCCTCTTCCACGATCTTGAGCTCGCCTTCCTTCTGCTCGCCATCGGCCAGCACGACCTCCCACAGCGCCTCGATGGCGTTGAGCCGTTCCTGCAGACCGGTGGTTTCGCGGATCAGCTTACCGAACGTGTCGGTGTCCGGCGCTGCGGCGTGCAGTTTTTCGCAGGTGGCACGCACTTTGGCCGCCTCGATCGCGTTATGCTGATAGAGCCGGGCCAGAATACGATCGATCAGGCTGATCTCTTCAACCTGATAATCCCGGTCGGATTGCGCCACCCGCACCAGCAGCGCCCCCAGTGCCAGTTCTGCATCCGGATCAGGCAGGGGCGCGGGCGCGCTCGGGCGAAACGCCTGGAAGAACTTTTTCAACATGGGCGAAAATTATCGCGGAAAACGCGAGCCGCCAAGCGCGAACTACGCCTCGGGCGAATTCATCGACATGTTGCCTATTGCGCGGGCTGCCGCTTGTTCCCGCGCGCGAATTCGAACAGGGTGCGATCATGTTGATATTTGATGGCCATAATGACGTTCTGACCGACCTGTTCGATGCAGGGGGCGTTCCTGCGGCGGCGACTTTCCTGTCCGGCATGTCCGGGCATCTGGATGCCGCACGCGCCGCTGCGGGCGGCTTCGGAGGCGGGTTCTTCGCCATGTGGGTCGCCTCACCCGGCGCGATGGATTTCTCCAGCATTGACGGGGATTATGACCTGCCCCCCCCCGATGAGATCGCGCAGGACGCAGCTTGGCGCGTGGCTCGTATGCAGGCAGATATTTTTCTTGAATTGCAGCGCTTTGGGGCGCTCAATGTATGTGGTTCAGTGACCGAGATCGAGGCCGCGCGACGGCAGGGCAAGATTGCCGCGATCCTGCATCTAGAAGGGGCTGAACCGATCAGCGACAGCTTGCGCGAGCTGGATGTACTCTATGATCTGGGCCTGCGCTCGCTGGGTCCGGTCTGGAGCAGGCCGAATCGATTCGGTCACGGCGTGCCATTCCGCTACCCCTCCGATGGTGATACCGGGCCGGGCCTGAGTGCAGCGGGTCATGCGCTGGTTGAGAAATGTAACGAGATGCGGGTGATGATCGACCTCAGCCACCTCAATATGGCGGGTGTGCGGGACGTGGCGGCGATCAGCAACGCTCCGCTTGTTGCGACCCATTCCAATGCCCACGCGGTCAGCCCGCATGCCCGCAACCTGACTGACACGCAATTGGCGTTGATCGCGCAGAGTGGCGGCGTGGTCGGTCTAAACTTCGAAAGCACCTTTCTGCGCTCCGACGGACAGCCCAAACCGGATATCCCCGAGGCGGCGGTGATGGCGCATCTTGACCATCTGCTGGGTGCGCTGGGCGAAGAGGGCGTGGCGCTGGGGTCCGATTTCGACGGCTGCACCCCGCCGCTCTGGCTGAACGGGGCCGAAAACCTGCCCACGTTGATCGCGGCCATGGAGCGCCATGGCTACACTGCCGACCGGATCGAGCGGATTTGCTGGTCGAACTGGATGCGCGTGCTGCGCGACACCTGGGGCGGCTGAGCGGCCCGGACGCCTCAGACCAGCCGCGAGCTTTCTTTGGCGGCGCGCACGAAATCGGCAAAAAGCGGGTGCGGCTCAAAAGGCTTCGATTTCAGCTCCGGGTGGAACTGCACGCCGATAAACCACGGGTGCTCTGACCATTCGACGATCTCGGGCAGGCGGCCATCGGGGGACATGCCGGAAAACTTCAGCCCCGCCTTTTCCAGCTTGTCGCGATACTTGATGTCGACCTCATAGCGGTGGCGATGGCGCTCCTCGATGGCGGTTGAGCCATAGACCGACGCCACCAGTGACCCGTCGGTCAGTGCCGCATCATAGGCCCCCAGACGCATGGTGCCGCCCTTGTCGTCGCCCACCTTGCGCTCGACCTTGTGATTGCCCTGCACCCATTCCTTGAGGTGATAGACCACCGGTTCGAACCGTTTTTGACCCGCCTCGTGGTCGAACTCTTCGGACCCGGCCTTGGCGATTCCGGCAACGTTGCGCGCGGCCTCAATCACCGCCATCTGCATGCCCAGGCAGATGCCCAGATAGGGCACGTTGTTCTCGCGCGCATATTGCGCCGCTTTGATCTTGCCCTCGGTACCGCGCTCGCCAAAACCGCCGGGCACGAGGATGGCGTGGAAGCCTTCCAGATGCGGGGCAGCGTCCTCTCCATCGAACACCTCGGCATCGACCCATTCGACCTTCACCTTGACCCGGTTGGCCATACCGCCATGGGTCAGCGCCTCAGCGATCGACTTATAGGCATCCTCCAACTGGGTGTATTTGCCGACAATGGCCACCTTCACCTCACCTTCGGCATGGTGAATGCGGTCGCTGACATCCTCCCACTTGGCCAGATCGGGTTTCGGGGCCGGGCTGATCTGGAACGCATCCAGAACCGCCTGATCCAGCCCCTCGGCATGATAGGCGAGTGGTGCGTCATAGATGGTGCTGAGGTCCTGCGCCGCGATCACGCTGTCGGGCCGCACGTTACAGAACAGCGCCAGCTTCTCGCGTTCCTTGACCGGGATCGGCCCTTCGGATCGGCAGACCAGAATATCGGGCGCCAATCCGATGGAGCGCAACTCCTTGACCGAGTGCTGGGTGGGTTTGGTTTTCAACTCGCCGCTGGCCTTGATATAGGGCAGCAGCGTCAGATGCATGAAGATGCACTGGCCGCGTGGCTTGTCCTGGCTGAACTGGCGGATGGCCTCAAAAAACGGCAGCCCTTCGATATCACCCACGGTGCCGCCGATCTCGCACAGCATGAAATCGACCTCATCCTCACCAATGGCGATGAAGTCCTTGATCTCGTTTGTGACGTGGGGAATGACCTGAATGGTTTTGCCCAGATAATCGCCGCGCCGCTCTTTCTCCAACACGTTTGAATAGATGCGGCCGGAACTGACCGAGTCCGTCTTGCGCGCAGCGACCCCGGTGAAACGCTCATAATGGCCTAGGTCCAGATCGGTCTCGGCCCCGTCATCGGTCACGAAGACCTCCCCATGCTCAAAGGGCGACATCGTGCCGGGATCGACATTCAGGTAGGGGTCAAGCTTGCGCAGCCGGACCGAAAAGCCGCGTGCCTGCAGCAGCGCGCCCAAGGCCGCCGATGCAAGACCCTTGCCCAACGAGGAAACGACCCCGCCCGTGATGAAGATGAAACGCGCCATGAGTGTTGGTCTACCCCGTGAGAATTCAAGATTCGCATGCCCGGCGGTCCGCTGAAAAACCGCTGCATCACGGGACTTCACTAATAAAGGATTCGCGCGCATTGCGCAAGGGAACCGCAAGATGCTGTTGCGGTTCTTTCCTCGATGGCAAGGTGTTGTGGATTAGTCGGCAGTTGGCGTCAGCGGGCCACTATCACCGATGCCCGGCGGCAGCAGGTCCTGGCCTGCGGGCAGATCACTGCTGCCCTCGTCGCTTGAGGCAGGGGCCGTCACGCCCAGCCGGTCAACGACCGAACTGCCCGAGGCGTTCTTTGCCGCGATGATCGTCAGAGTGATCGAGGTGATGATGAAGGCAATCGCCAGAACCCAGGTCACCTTGCCCAGAGCCGTTGCCGCGGCGCGGCCGGTCATCGCGCCGCCGCCACCGCCGCTGCCCATGCCCAGACCACCCCCTTCGGACCGTTGCATCAGCACAACGGCAATCAGCCCGAGGGCCAGAAGAAGGTGAATGATGAGGACGACGTTTTCCATCGGAAATCCTGAGCAGCTTGGGCCGTGTATCGCGCGGTATGTATGCAAGTTTGCGGGCAGGGGCAAGGGAGGAATGCCATCAGAAACGCTGATAGGCGCCATCACTAGAAAGGCACTGGACAGGGGCGGGTCGGGGGTCGCACTCTGCCTTCCATGCCGCATGACCATTCCGACCACCCGCACGCCCTTCTGCCGCCCGATCCCGCACTGCGCGTCAAGGCGCTTGAGACGATCCTGACCCGCAAGGGGTTGATCGATCCGGCGGCGCTGGACGAGATCATCGACACCTACCAGAATCGCATCGGTCCCAAGAACGGCGCGCGGGTGGTTGCTCGCGCCTGGAGCGATCCAGATTTCAAGGCCGCGCTGCATGAGGATGCCACCAGCGTTGTGTCCGACCTGGGGTTTTATGGCCGTCAAGGCGAACATATTGTGGTGGTCGAAAACACACCGTCCCAGCACAACATGGTCGTTTGCACCTTGTGCAGTTGTTACCCGTGGCCATTGCTCGGCATTCCGCCGGGTTGGTATAAATCCGACGCCTACCGTGCCCGGGCCGTGCGCGAACCGCGCAAGGTGCTGGGGGAGTTTGGCGTGACATTGCCGCCAGAAACATCGGTGCGGGTCTGGGATTCAACCGCCGAAATTCGCTATCTGGTGCTGCCCATGCGGCCCGAGGGCAGCGAGGGTCTGTCCGAAAAGGCACTGGCCACGCTGGTCACCCGCGACAGCATGATCGGCACCGGGCTGCCCCGCTCGCCAGAGGGATCGACATGACCCGCGTGCATGACATGGGCGGGCGTTTTGGCGACGGCCCGGTGATGCCCGACCCCGAGGGCGCTCCGATTTTTGCCGAAGACTGGCATGCGCGGGCGCTGGCCGTGACATTGGCCTGCGGATCGCTGGGCAAATGGAACATTGATGTCTCGCGTCACGCGCGCGAATGCCTCTCGCCCAAGGACTACGCCCGGTTCACCTATTATGAGAAGTGGCTGGCAGCGCTGGCTGACCTGCTGGTAAAAACCGGGGTGTTGAGCGAGGCGGATCTCAGCGGTGCTGAGGCGTCAGAGCTGCATGCGCTGGCCGCCGAGGCCCTGCGCGCCGATGCGGTTGCCGGTGTCCTGGCCAGTGGCGGTCCGGCGGACCGGCCCAGCCCGATCGAACCGCGCTTTGCAGCCGGTCAGGCCGTGCGCACCCTGCACCCTGCCGCAAACCGTCTGGTCGAGGGCGGACATACACGATTGCCCGCCTATGCGCAGGGCGCACAGGGCTACATCCTGCGCCTGCACGGTAGCCACGTGTTGCCGGACAGCAATGCGCATGGTCTGGGTGAAGCGCCGGAGCCGCTTTATGCGGTCATGTTCCACGCCGATCAGCTCTGGGCCGCGCCGGAACATCCCGGAGATGAGGTGGTTCTGGATCTGTGGCAAAGCTATCTGGAGCCGGTATGACCAGCGCAGCGCCCGAACCGGTCTTCGAAGAAGCCTGGCATGCCCAGCTTTTTGCGCTGACCGTGCATCTGAACGAAACGGGCCGCTTCGACTGGCCGGACTGGGCGGCGCGATTCTCGGCGACGCTGAAACGACACGGGCTTGAGCGGGAATTGAACGGCGGTGCCGATTACTTCAGTGCCTGGCTCGAAACGCTGGAAGCCTTGTTGGCCGAAAGCGGTGAAGCGGAGCATTTGGAGCAGGAACAAATGCGCAGGGCGTGGGAAAACGCCTATCTGGAAACGCCGCATGGCGAACCGGTGCACCTGTCCGAATAACAGTCTATCCTGAAACTCGACCTGTCTTAGGACAGAGGCGCAGGAGGGCCAGATGTCAACGGAGTCATCCGCCTACCAGTCCTTCAAGCTTTGGCTTGCAGAATACCTGCCTGTGGATCGGGACATTTTGCACGTGTTGATAGGTCTGATGTTCTTGCTGACCGCAGTCTTTGCATCCAGACATGGCTTGCGTCTGCAACAGTTTGCGCGGGCCTTTCTCGGGGCCCTGTTACTAGCGATAGCGATGGAGGTCTTGGACCGGTTCGACGATCTGCGGTCCCTTGGCACTTGGCGGTGGCAGGCCAGTCTCTCGGATATCGGGCGCACCGTGCTTTTTCCGGCCTTCGGATTGATCGCGGCGTGGTGTCTTAGCCATTTGAAACGCTCACCCTAGCGCCTGGATTGAGACTCGCTCGATTGGGGGCTTGGCGCACAGGCTGTTTTGGGGCGCGAGGTCAGCCCGGCCTTCTGCAGGAACCGCCGAAAATCAGAGCGCCGGGGCAGGCGGAAAGCGGGCCGCTTGCGTTTGGTTCTACCCGCCAGCCGATCGAACTCATGCACATCGATAATGCGTTCGGCGCAGCAGCAGCCTTCGCCCGTCGCTACTTTTTCGAAATAGAATTTCTGGAAATCGGTTTCTGATTTCTTCATCTTTGATCCTCCGCCACGGCCCATATTGCCAGAAAACCCTGTCCCGGCATACTGCCGCGCCCCCTGCGGCGAATTTGATGTTTCGCCCGGACGATCCCGACGCTATACCGGCGCGGGTTTTCATTCTTCGCAGTAAAGGACCTGCAATGGCCAATGTCGTGGTTGTCGGCGCCCAATGGGGTGACGAAGGTAAAGGCAAGATCGTGGATTGGCTCAGCGAGCGCGCTGACGTGATCGCGCGGTTTCAGGGCGGGCACAATGCCGGTCATACGCTGGTCATCGACGGTGCGGTCTACAAGCTGCACGCGCTGCCCTCGGGTGTGGTGCGCGGCGGCAAGCTGAGTGTGATCGGCAATGGCGTGGTGCTGGACCCCTGGCATCTGATGAAAGAGATCGCCACGATCCGCGCCCAGGGTGTCGACATCACGCCCGATACCCTCATGATCGCCGAGAACACGCCGCTGATCCTGCCCATTCACGGCGAGCTTGATCGCGCCCGCGAGGAAGCCGCCAGCAAGGGCACCAAGATCGGCACCACCGGTCGCGGTATCGGCCCGGCCTACGAGGACAAGGTGGGGCGCCGTTCGGTCCGGGTGGCCGATCTGGCCGATGCTGCAACGCTTGAGGCGCGGGTTGACCGGGCGCTCCAGCACCATGATCCGTTGCGCAAAGGCCTCGGGATCGATCCGGTCGATCGCGACTCGCTGATTGCTCAACTCAAAGAGATCGCAGCCGAAATCCTGCCCTTCTCTGCACCGGTCTGGAAGGTGCTGAACGAAAAGCGCAAGGCCGGTAAGCGAATCCTGTTTGAAGGGGCGCAGGGCGCGCTGTTGGATATCGATTTCGGCACCTATCCTTTTGTGACCTCTTCCAACGTGATCGCGGGGCAGGCGGCGACCGGTGTGGGCATCGGCCCCGGCTCGATCGATTTCGTGCTCGGCATCGTCAAGGCCTATACCACCCGGGTAGGTGAGGGCCCGTTCCCAAGCGAGTTGCATGATGGCGATGGTCAACGGCTGGGCGAGCGCGGCCATGAGTTCGGCACCACCACCGGGCGCAAACGCCGCTGCGGTTGGTTTGATGCCTGTCTGGTGCGCCAGACCTGCGCGACCAGCGGCGTCAACGGCATTTCGCTGACGAAGCTGGATGTTCTGGACGGGTTCGAAACTCTGAAGATCTGCACTGGCTATGAGCTGGATGGCGAGCGTGTGGATTACCTGCCTACAGCCGCCGACGCCCAGGCCCGCTGCACCCCGATATACGAAGAGATGCCGGGCTGGAGCGAATCCACCGAGGGCGCGCGCAGCTGGGCCGATCTGCCCGCCAACGCCATCAAATATGTGCGCCGGGTCGAGGAGTTGATCGACTGCCCGGTGGCGCTTCTGTCCACCAGCCCGGAGCGGGACGACACCATTCTGGTGACCGACCCGTTTGCCGACTGATGGCGCTGAGCTACAAGGCAAGGCGGCGCTGGGCGCTGGTGATCCTGCTGCTGGGTCTGCCGATCTATATCGTTGCGGTGGTGACGGTTCTGAACCTTCTGGACCGCCCGCCGCTCTGGCTGGAGTTGGTGATCTATGTCGGGCTCGGCCTGCTTTGGGCGCTGCCCTTCAAGTTCATCTTTCGCGGGGTGGGGCAGGAAGACCCCGACAGCAGGAATAAGTAAAAGCCCCGATTGCCCGGGGGTGATGTCTGTGCCAGCCTGCTCTCAACACAAACACCGCGTGTCACGCGCGTTGAGAAAGTGGCGGGGCCAAAGGATGAAACCAGGCAGTCTGATCGTTGCGGGTGTGCTGGCGGCGGTTTCTCTGGGGAGTGCCGCCCATGCCGAGCGTTGGGATTATCGCGTCACGCCCTATATCTGGGGGCCGGACTTAGAGACCTCGCTGAATATCGGCCCGAACCCGCCGGTGAATGGCAGCACCTCGATTTTTGATATCCTCGACGGCGCCTTTCTGATCGCGGGTGAGGCGCGCAAGGGGCGGTGGTCGATCGGCGGTGAGTTCAATTATCTCAATCTCGGAGACGATGTTGCGGTGGCGGGCTTTGACAATTTCGCCAGTTGGGATTTGAAAGGCACCATGGCGACGCTGGGCGCAGCCTATGCATTTTACGATTACGGAAACACCCGCATCGAGGCGCTGGCGGCGGTCCGGAACTGGGATCTGGATATCGAGACAACGGTGGCGGGCCGCACCGCATCCGCCGATGTCAACTGGACCGACCCGCTGATCGGCGCGCGCTACAGCCAGCGGATCAACGACCGGCTGCGCGTGACCGGGATGGCCAATATCGGCGGCTTCGATGTCGGCTCGCATTTCCAGTGGGAAGCACTGGCCGAACTGAACTGGGCCTGGACCGACCGCGTCGATCTGGCTGGCGGATACCGCCACCTGAAGGTGGATTTCGAGCGCGGCAGCGACGTCGTGGACCTGACCCTGACCGGCCCCTACGTGGCGGTCGCGTTCAAGTTTTGAATTCAAGCCTTTGGTTTGGAAGTAAAATCCTTACTTTGCGCAGGCCAGTGCAGGATCGCTCGGACAAGGGCATCACATTCTCCGGCAATCTCCTCGGTCAGCGAAAGCGGTGACGGCCAGGGTGTGGTGAGGGTGGCCTCGACCTGCCCCGGCATGGTCCTGAGCTCCGCTTCGTGTTTGCGCGCTAGGCTCTGCATTCTCTGATTGCTGGCCAGACAGAGCATATGCAGTTCCCGGATGCCGCGGTTGCGCGCGGCAGTAATCAGTCGCGATAGCAGGGCATCTCCGACCCCGCGATGCTGCCAGTCCGGCTCAACCGTCAGGGCTGCCTCGTAGGCGACAGGTGAACTATCCGCAATCCGGCGCAATTCGCCAAGACCGCGCAATTCGCCGTCGGGAAACGCGCCATAGACATAGGCGTCATTGCTCAGAATCTTGGACACATATGTCTGCACATGTTTGTGGGAGACTTCTCCGCTGAAACGGGAAATCAGGTTTTCGGTGTTAAGTCTCTGAAAATGATTCTCAATCTGGTGCTGATCGAAGGATCGCAATTGACGTATCGTTGTATCCGGCATCGACTTCTACCTCTGATAAGGGATCTGTCTGACGAGGTTGCCGGGTTTAGATGGGGGGCATGCTGCGATGCGGCAAGAGGCGACTTTGCAGGTGCGGCATAATTGCATCAGCAGGTGGCGGCCGCGCATAAAAAACGGGCCGCAATGGCCCGTTTTCAATCAGTTATGAAAGAGGCGTTCAGCCTGCGGCGCGATTGTCCGGGCGGAACCCTATCTCGCCTGAAGCGGTGAAGTGACCGCCGCTGGTTTTCTCGATCTTGCCGTCGCGCAGCAATTGGCCGAACGAGCGCAGACCGTCCTCGCGGTTGAATTCCTGATTGTCGAGCTGGCGCACCTTGTTCATCAGTTGCGGGCGCGAAAACTGCTCGCGGCCTTCGACAAAGGACATATAGGCAGCGGCGGCCTCAAGCAGATCAGGCAGCGAAACGGCGCCGTTTTCCGAGGCATATTCTGCGAAACCGCTGTTTTCCCCGTCATTCTCGTTGCCGGTGACGCTGGCGACGCGGCGGGGCAGGACGGGGCCAGCGTTGTTGGTCTCGCTCGCCAGATCGACGCGTTGCTCGGCCACCAGTTTCAGCGGTGCGGGGCGGTCGTTGGTTGCGCGGGGGCGCGGTGCGCTTGCCGTCACAACCGGCCGACGCGGGCGCACCACATGGTTCAGATCGTCGGAAACCTGATCGGGTTCTTCCGTCTGATCTGACAGGTCCGACGTGTCATCCTCCGACCGCTCTGCCTCGGCGGCAGCGACAGCGGCGCGCAGATGCGAATACGTGTCCCGGCTGGTCGAGGCTTCTGGATTGTCCAGCCGCTCATCGGCTGCGGCCATCAGGCGCGACAGATTGTCATCAGCGCCCTCATGGGTGACCGGCGACAGGCTTGCGTGCTCGGAAGGGGTCGTCTCGGGGGCCTCATCGCGCGGGGCGATGGCGTCGGTCAGTGTTTCGTCTTCGTCCTCGGCGGGTTCCCCGGCAGCGGCCTTCAACTCGGCCTCAACTGCGGTCAGCTCACGCAGCAGGTCGGCCTCATCATCGGGTGAGAGAGCGGAGGCAAAGTCGGGTCCGCCTGACGCGGCACCGGTCTGCGCCTCGGACATTTCAGTGCTGGCCCTCAGAACATGGACCGGAGCAGAATCGACCTTTTCCGGGCCGTCATTGCCCATCAGGATGTTCGGCAGGTCGTCCTCGACCGCAAAGTCGTCGCCATCCTCGTCATCCAGATCCCCGAACAGCGCGTTGTCATCCTCGGCGTCGTCTTCCGCATCATCAAACAGCGCCTTGACGTTGGCGGGTTTCAGCGCGGCGGGCTCCTCGACCTCTTCCTCATAGTCGGACCCTGCCGTCTCGACGCTCTGCGACATGAAGGCTTCTACCGACGATGTGTCCTCTTCGAAGGCTTCTGAAAGATTCGCAGCCGCTTCTTTGGCCACAGCCTTGGGGGTGGTGTCTTCGGCGTGTTCGTCTTCGGAATAGCTCAGGCTGGCGGTCTGCTCATCCGCGTTCGAGACAACCTCGCGAATGCGCTTGAGCTTGGCGGCGATGCTGTCTGCGGCGGGGACGATTTCGCCGTGCGCGACAGGTTCCGCAACGGGGATGGGCTGCTCTTCGGGCTGCGGTGGTGTTGCGGGTGTCGCAGGGGCAGTGTTTTCGTTCGGCGCAGGCGCGGCAGTCTCGGGCCGCGTCGGCTCGGGCGCTGTATGCGCAGCGGCAGGCGGGGCAACGAGTTCCGGCTGCGGCGCTGGTGTGGCTACCACCTGCGGTGGGGCTTCGGAGTGCGCTGCCGGGGCGACAGGTGCCGTTTCGGTTTCGGCCGCACGCAGGACGATATGTTGCTGTTCGGTTCGTGCCTCGACCTGGCGCGAGACTTCGCGTTGGGCAATACGGGCAAGCATTTCGGCGTCAGGCTGCGGAGGTTCGGCCCCGAAATAACGGTCATCCGAGGCAAGATCGCGGAAATACTCCGCGATGGCCTTCATGGTGTCAAACGAGTCGTCGAACCCTTCCAGCGTGCAGGAGAAGGTTCCGTAAGAGACCGTCAAGACTTTGTTATTCTGTACCATGGGTTGCTCGCCCTCCACATACTTGTGGCTACCCGTTTACCATCGGCGTAGCGTCAATTTCGGCCCGAATCTGTGCAAATGAAAGTATCATTTCGTGGCCAGAATGTGGCCAACTTCCAATTTGGGAAACAATATGGGCAAAAAAACAGATATTGTTTCCCGACAGGGCGTGGTTGCCTTGATTGGTGGCGGACAGATTGATGCGAGCGATATCGATCTGGCGCGCACGGACAGCACGGCGCTTGTCGCGGCGGATGGCGGGGCGCGGGCGGCGCTTGATCACGGGCATTTACCGGATGCGGTGATCGGTGATTTCGATTCGCTGGACGCGGAAACAGAGGCGCGACTCCCCGCCGATCGCCTGTTTCCGATACGTGAACAGGACAGCACCGATTTCGACAAGGCGCTGCGCCATATCTCGGCCCCCCTTGTTCAGGCTGCCGGGTTTCTGGGCGGTCGCGTGGACCATCAACTTGCCGTCCTAAACACTTTGGTCAGGCGGAAAACATCGCCTTGCATTCTGATCGGGGCGCGCGAAGTGATCTTCCATGCCCCGCCCGAGATCCGGCTGCCGCTGGATCCGGGTGCCACACTGTCACTGTTTCCATTGGCGCCGGTAATGGGGCGCTCTGACGGGTTGCGCTGGCCCATTGACGGGATCGCATTTGCACCTGACGGGCCGGTCGGAACCTCGAACGAGGTCACTGGCCCGGTGCATTTGCGCTTCGATGATCCGGGTATGATCGTGATGGTACCGCGCGCCGCATTCGAGCAGGTCAGGCAGGCGTTTCTAGCCCCGGATCGCGCGCGATGGCCCGCTCGCGCAGGATGACATAGAGCCCCGCGCCGACGGTGATTGCGATACCAAGGCTTGACAAACCATTTGGCAGGTCCCGGAAGATCAGCCAGCCGATCAGGGTGGCCATGGGGATCTCCAGATACTGCATCGGTGCCAGCGTGGCCGAGGGCGCAAAGCGCAGCGACCACGTCATCAGCAGATGCGCAATCGTGCCCAGAATGCCGATTGAGAGCAGCAGCCAGACCTCCCACTGCTCAGGGAAGGTCACTGTCAGATCATGCAGACCGATGGCATCTCCCAGCAGCAGCGCTGGAACCATGACCAGCGTCGCCATCACGCCCGACACGGCTTGCAGCGAGATCGGATCGGTGTCTTTCGCCAATTGCCGGGTCACCAGCATGAAAAAGGCAAAAATCACCGCGACAGCCAGTGGCCAGAGTGCGTTCCAGCCAACGGCGACAAAGCTGGGCTGCACCACCATCAGGGTACCCGCAAACCCGACGCTGCAGGCGATCAGGCGCCGCCTGCCGACCTCCTCGTGCAGAAAGAGCTTGCCCAGAAGCAGCATGATGAAAGGCATCACAAAGGCGATGGCAACGGCATCTGCCAGTGGCAGGAATTTCAGAGCGGTGAACATCGCACTTATCCCCAGGATATGCAGCAGCGTGCGCAAGGCCGCCAGCACCCAGAAACGCCTGCGCATGCGCCAGGGCCGCCGGGTCAGCCAGACGATTGGCACCAGAATGATTGCCTGAACGACAAAGCGGACCAAGACCAGCTGACTGATCGGCAGACTCTCGGACAATAGCTTTGCGATCGCATCGCCCATCGGAGCGAGCACGCAAAAGCCAAGCATCAACGTGATGCCAAGAACCGGGCGATCCTGTGTCATGGCGCGACGCTAACCGGTCGCTCGACAAGGGGAAAGACGAAACCCCCGCGGCTCTGCCAGGGAGTCCCCCACCGACGAGGTCTGCATGGTCAAAATTGATGTTGGCAGGGCTAAAGCCGGGACAAGATTACCAAGTCCGGCAGCGAGTCTGTCGCGCAATTGGCAATGTCCGCGCCGAAATCTTACAAAGATTTCGGACCGCTTTCTTTCCGAGAAAGCGGCGCCGCGCTCAGCAGTTCGGCACGTTCACTGCCAGACCGCCCAGCGAAGTTTCCTTGTATTTCTCATGCATGTCCTGCCCGGTCTGGCGCATGGTCTCGATCACCGCATCCAGCGGCACCAGATGCTTGCCATCTCCGCGCAGCGCCAGCGAGGCGGCACTGACCGCCTTGATGGCCCCGAGCCCGTTGCGTTCGATACAGGGCACCTGAACCAGCCCTTTGATCGGATCACAGGTCATGCCCAGATGGTGCTCCAACGCGATCTCGGCGGCGTTCTCCACCTGTTCCGGCGTGCCACCCATCACCGAGCACAGACCGGCGGCGGCCATGGCCGAGGCGCTGCCCACCTCGGCCTGACACCCGGCTTCGGCGCCCGAGATCGAGGCGTTGTATTTCACCAGCCCGCCAATGGCGGCGGCGGTCAGCAGGAAATCCTCGACATGGCTGGGCGCGGCACCCGGCACGTGGTCGAGATAATAGCGCAGCACCGCAGGCAGCACGCCCGCCGCGCCATTGGTGGGCGCGGTGACCACCTGACCGCCTGCGGCGTTTTCCTCGTTCACCGCCATCGCATAGACGCTCATCCAGTCGTTGATCGTATGCGGCGCGGTCAGGTTCATGCCACGTTCGGCCTGCAGGGCATCATGGATGCCCTTGGCGCGGCGGCGCACGCTGAGACCGCCGGGCAGGATACCATCGGTGTGCAACCCGCGTTCGATACAGGCATTCATCACGTCCCAGATCCGCGCAGTGCCCGTCTTCAACGACATTTCACAGCCGCGCGCGACCTCGTTGCCGCGTTTCATTGCGGCGATGCTCTTGCCGGAGGCGCTTGCCATCTCCAGCATCTCGGCGGCGGATTTGAACGGGTAGGGGACCGGTGCGCCCTCTTCGGTGGCCTTGCCGTTGGCCAGTTCCTCTTCGGTCAGTACGAAACCACCACCGATCGAGTAATAGACCTGCCGCAGGATCACGTCGCCCTGCGCATCCGTGGCCATCAGCACCATGCCATTGGCGTGGCCGGGCAGGGGCTGGTCATAATCGAAGATCAGATCTTGTTTCGGATCAAAGCGCAGCTTCGGCAAGCTGTCTGGCTGCACGGTTTTGTCCGCGTTGATCCGCGCCAGCTCCGCCTCGGCCTTGTCATGGTCATAGCTGTCGGGGCTGAATCCGGCCAAGCCCAGGATGGTGGCGCGATCGGTGGCATGACCCACGCCGGTAAAGGCCAGTGAACCGTGCAGCGATCCGCGCACTCCGTGAAACTCGAACGGAGAGGCCCGCATCAGGTCCAGAAACCGGGCGGCCGCCACCATCGGTCCCATCGTGTGGGACGAGGATGGGCCGACGCCCACTTTGAACATGTCGAAGATCGAAAGAAACATTCAGGTCGCGCTCCCTTCCGGCGGAGTGGGATGGGTGGGTGAGGTAAACGGAGTAGCCCCCAGCCCTTCGGCGGTGATTGCCGCTTGGGTGGCATCGCGCGCCTCAAGCGCGCCGAGCATGCGTTGCAGATAGGGCGTGTCGGTCAGGCGAAACCAGCTCTGGTCGCCATCTGAGGGATAAATCGCCATCCAGCGCAGCATACAGGCCAGATAATAGGTCAAGACCGAGGGGCTGTCCGGGCTGAGCCAACTCGGCGCTGCCGCCGCCTGACTGTCCAGCAACTGCAGATGACGGTGCAGGCGGGGTCGGATACCTGCGCGCAAGGTCTCGGCCTGTTCGGGGTCGATATAGACATATGGATAGAACAGGATGCGCAGGTCTGCATGCAGGGTATTGGAGGCAAAGAACAACCATTTCAGGAATGGCCCGCGCTCAGGATCATTCACCGCAGGTGCCATCTGACCATATGTGTCGGCGAGCCAGAGCAGGATCGCCGCCGTCTCAAAGATTGGCCCCTGCGGCGTCTCCAGTACCGGGATCAGCCCGTTGGGGTTGAGCTTGCGATAGGCGGCGCCGTCCTGCTCGCGGACCGATCGGTCGATCAGCACGCTTTCATAGGGCAGGCCCATCTCTTCCAGCACCAGCCGGATCACCAGCGAGGCGTTGTCGGGGGCGTAATGGAGGCGCAGTGTTTCGGTCATGATCGGCTTCTAGGGGCTTTGGGTGATTCCCCATACACCGTTTCCGACGTTTCCGATAGGAAACACGCAAAATTTTTCGGCCACGCGCTGACCTGGGTCGGAGTAGACCGGGCCACGACACCTCACCCACGCAGGACAAGTTGCGCGCCCTGCCACAGCTCGCAGGTCAGGGCCGCCGAATCCCTCTCGCAAGCGGTGGGGGACTTGCCTATAAATCCCTTGGGATCACTCAGGGGATGCAACCATGATCGGAGAATTGTCACCCATCGAAAAAGCCAAGTTCGTTGCCGCAAAGCGCGCCGCTGATCTGGTCGAGGACGGGATGCGCGTGGGGCTGGGCACCGGCTCGACCGCCGCATGGCTGGTGCGTTGCCTGGGCGAGAAGGTGCGCGATCAGGGCCTGAGATTTCGCGGCGTCCCCACCTCGACCCGCACGGCGGAACTGGCCCGTGAGGTCGGTATCGAGGTCACCTCGCTGGATGAGGCGCGTTGGCTGGACCTGACCATTGATGGTGCTGACGAATTCGATGGCGAGCAGAATTTGATCAAGGGCGGTGGCGGCGCGCTGTTGCAGGAAAAGATCGTGGCAACCGCCTCGGATCAGATGGTGGTGATCGCCGATGTCGGCAAAGAGGTCGAGGCGCTGGGCGCTTTCCCGCTGCCGGTCGAGGTGATCCCCTTTGGCTGGCAGACCACGCAAGCTCTGATCGAAGAGATGCTAGTCTCGATGGATGTTCTGGGCCGCAAGTCCAGCCTGCGGATGAATAGCAGCGCGCCGTTTGTGACCGATGAGGGCAATCACATCCTCGATTTGCATCTTGGCCGCATCGGCAACCCGCGCCAGATGGCGCTGGCTCTCAATCAGGTACCCGGCATCGTGGAAAACGGCTTGTTCATCGATATCTGCGATATCGTCGTGGTGGGCTATGGCGATGGCCGGGTCGAGCTGCGCGACATCAATGAAGGCACGGTGGAACATGACCGGCTGGACCTTGAAGAGAACGAAAACCTGTTCAGCGATATCGCGGATTGAGGATGAGCGAAGAACCCAGTTTGGTTTTCAGAGAAAGCCAATTTCGCCTTAATCTAAGGCGGGGTCTGAGAATTTTGGATGGTACCTTTCTACTTGTTGTGGGGATTTGGTTGCTGGCTCACAGCCTGTTGGTCGATCCCAACGCATTTTTGTTTGTTGGTGGCATTGTCGCGCTCGCTTGGGCCGTCGGGGAATACTTAAGTGCGAGAAAGTTCACTGATGTGAAGGCAGCAGTTGGTGTCTCCGGAATAGATGTGCGCACCGGAACCGGAAAACCCTTTCATTTGAAATGGGAAAAAGTAGAGGCTGTTCAGGTCTTCGAAGGGCGTTTTGGACGCTCTTTCAAGAACACGATTATCTACAAGAAAAACGGGAAACTAAGGCGTTCTGCAGTGCCATTGAAATCAATGCCCTCGGACATATCTGAGCAATTTATTGCAACGCTGCGCCACTACTGGCCCGATCTGGACAGGCCCTGGCGGGAGCAGATCAAGGCCGGGAACGGGCTGGACAGTGGCGCGGGATAAGATACACCCCTTGCGGAACCAAGGATGAGGCAGGACCATGAGCTTTGATTACGACCTCTTTGTCATCGGCGGCGGCTCGGGCGGCGTGCGGGCGGCGCGTGTGGCCGCGGGCGAGACCGGGGCCAAGGTGGCGCTGGCGGAAGAGGATCGCTATGGCGGCACTTGCGTGATCCGGGGCTGTGTGCCCAAAAAGCTGATGGTTTTTGCCAGCGAATACCCCGAGATGATCAACGAGGCGCGCGCCTATGGCTGGGATGTCAGCCAGGGCGGATTCGAGTGGGACATGTTCCACGGCAAACTTGCCGCAGAACTGGATCGTCTGGAAGGCATCTATCGCAATATCCTCAAGAACAATGGCGTCGAAAGCTTCGATCAGCGTGCCAGACTGGTCGATCCGCATACGGTGGAACTGGCCGATGGCACCCGCAAGACCGCCAAGCATATCCTAATCGCCACCGGCGGCCGCCCCGTGGTGCCGGACTTTCCCGGCTCGGAACTGGCCATCACCTCGAACGAGGTGTTCCACCTGCCCAAACTGCCCGGCAAGATGCTGATCGTCGGCGGCGGCTATATCGCCTGCGAATTTGCGGGCATCATGAACGGGCTGGGCGTCGATGTGACGCAGTATTACCGTGGCGCACAGATCCTGCGGGGTTTTGATGACGAGGCGCGCGGGCTGGTCAGCGAAGAGATGTGCCAGAACGGGATCGGCCTGCATCTGGGCACCAACGTGCTTGAGATGCGCAAGGAAGGCGATCAGATCCGGGTCAAGGCCACCAATGGCGACGAAAACCTCTTTGACGTGGTCATGTATGCCACGGGTCGCGCGCCCAATACCAATGATCTGGGACTGGAAGCTCTAGGCGTCGAACTGGGCCGCAAGGGTCAGATCATTGTTGATGAATATAGCCAGACCGGGGTTCCCTCAATCTATGCGATTGGCGATGTAACCGACAGGGTCAACCTGACCCCGGTGGCGATCCGCGAGGGGATGGCCTTTGTCGATACGGTGTTCCGGGGCAAACCCACACCGGTCGATCACGAGCTGATCCCGACGGCCATCTTCACCCAGCCGGAAATGGGCACAGTGGGTCTCAGCGAAGAAGAGGCTGCCGAGCAGGAACCGGTCGAGATCTACGCCACTTCGTTCAAACCGATGCAATCGGCTTTTGCAGGCCAGACCGCGCGGGTGCTGATGAAACTGATCATCTCCAAGGCGACCCGTAAGGTGCTGGGCTGTCATATTGTCGCGCCCGGCGCGGGCGAGATGATTCAACTGGCCGGGATCGCCGTGAAAATGGGGGCAACCAAGGAAGATTTCGACCGTACGGTTGCAGTACACCCCGTTATGGCCGAAGAACTGGTAACCATGCGAACGCCTGTGCGCAGCGCTTGATTTGCACGGGCGCGCACACAGGTTATGACTGACGCCGCAAAGACGCGGCACAACAGACGAGGATTGAACTCATATGGCGGGCAACAGCGGTGGCCCCTGGGGGGGCGGAGGCTCTTCAGGCGGCGGAGGAAACCGGGGAAACAATGGCAGCGGGCAGAAGCCGCCCGAAGGCGATAGCCCGCAGATCCCCGAGATCGACGAGTTGATGAAGAAGGGCCAAGAGCAGCTGCGCGTCCTGATGGGCGGTCGCGGCGACAACCGGCGCGGTGGTGGCACCGGCGGAAACGGTGGCCCGGCTTTTTCGAAAGGCACGATCGGTCTGGGCATCGTAGCCGCGATTGGCGTCTGGCTTTTTGCCAGCTTTTATACGGTGAAGCCCGAAGAGCAGTCGGTTGAACTGTTCCTGGGCGAGTTTTCGGGCATCGGCAATCCCGGCCTGAACTTTGCCCCCTGGCCGTTTGTGACCGCCGAGGTGATCCCGGTTACCAGTGAACGGACCGAAGCGATGGGCGGTGCCCGTGGCGGCAATGACGGTCTGATGCTGACCGGTGACGAAAACGTGGTTGATATCGATTATCAGGTGGTCTGGAATATCAACGATCCGGCCAACTACCTGTTCAATCTGCGCGACCCGCGCCAGACGATTCAGGCCGTGTCGGAATCGGCCATGCGCGAGATCATCGCGCAATCCGATCTGGCGCCGATCCTGAACCGCGACCGCGGTATCATTTCTGAACAGCTGCAGGACCTGATCCAGCTGACGCTCGACAGCTATGGCAGCGGGGTGAACATCATCCGCGTGAACTTTGACAAGGCCGACCCGCCGCCCTCGGTGATCGACGCCTTCCGCGACGTTCAGGCCGCCGCGCAGGAGCGTGACCGGCTGCAGAACGTGGCAGACGCCTATGCCAACCGGGTTCTGGCCGAGGCGCGCGGTGAAGCCGCGCAGTTGCTGGAGGAGGCCGAAGGCTATCGCGCCCAGCAGATCAACGAAGCACAAGGTGAAGCCAGCCGTTTCAGCGCGGTCCTTCAAGAATATGTCAAAGCGCCCGAAGTAACGCGCAAACGTCTGTATCTGGAACGGATGGAGCAGGTTCTGGGAGACGTGGACAAGATTATTCTGGACGAGCAGGGCGCTGGTGGCGGGCAGGGGGTTGTTCCCTATCTGCCGCTCAATGAACTGCGTCGCAACCAGACCGAGCAGGGGGCGAACTGATGCGGAAAACAACCTTTCTCATTCCGATTCTGGTGATCGCAGCGGTAATAGGCCTGTCGTCGATCTTCATCGTGGACGAGCGACAGAAGGCGCTGGTGCTGCAATTTGGTCGCGTCGCAGCGGTGAAAGAAGAGCCGGGCCTGGCCTTCAAAATCCCGCTCATTCAGGAAGTTGTGCGCTATGACGACCGCATCCTGTCGATCGATGTGCAGCCCCTTGAGGTCACACCGCTTGATGACCGCCGTCTGGTGGTGGATGCCTTCTCACGCTATCGCATCACCGATGTCGAACAATTCCGGCAAGCGGTTGGGGTCGGCGGCATTGCCACCGCCGAAAATCGCCTGGACAGCATCCTGCGTGCCGAAACCCGCGCGGTGCTGGGTTCGGTCAGCTCCAAGGATATCCTGAGTTCGGACCGTGCCGCACTGATGCTGCGAATCCGTAACGCCGCGATTGCCGAAGCCCGCGCGCTGGGTGTCGAGGTGATTGACGTGCGTCTGAAGGCCACCGACCTGCCGACCCAGAACCTTGAGGCCACCTTCGACCGGATGCGCGCCGAACGTGAGCGGGAAGCGACTGATGAACGCGCCCGCGGTAACGAGGCGGCGCAGCGCGTGCGCGCCCAGGCTGATCGGACCGTGGTTGAGCTTGTGTCCGAGGCAGGCCGTGAGGCCGAGATCATTCGCGGTGAGGCGGATGCCGAACGAAACCTGATCTTTGCCGAAGCTTATGGCGCGGACCCGGAATTCTTCGAATTCTACCGCTCGCTCACCGCCTATGGCCGTGCGATCCAGGGCGGCAACAGTTCGATGGTGCTCAGCCCGGATTCGGATTTCTTCAACTACCTGAAATCCCCCAATGGCGCTGGTCAGTGACCGGGTCGCCGCAGCAGAAGAACACAGGGCCGACCCACGGGTTGGCCCTTTTTCTTTTGGATGGGGCAAACCGGTCATCAACCGGCACAATTCAACCGTTTCTTCTGGATGAGGTATGCGGATGACCATGATTCTGATGGCCCTCGGGCTGGTGCTGATCGTCGAGGGGCTGGTCTATGCTCTGGCCCCGTCCCTTGTTGAACGGATGCTGGAAATGCTGCGCACCTTGCCCGAGGCGGGGCGGCGGCAGGTGGGCATCCTGTCCATGGTCCTGGGGCTGATCCTTGTCTGGGGCGCATATCAGCTTGGTTTCGGCTGAGTTCGTCGCATCAGATGAAAACCGCGCGATCATACATTGCGGGTCGGCACAAACTGACTACATTACTGCCCAAGCCACCGGTTTCGCGACCGGAGGGGGAAAGTGCGTGAGGACAAGGAGAGCGCCCGTGAAGGCCGAGGCCCGTACCGTATCACTCGACAAAAGCAGCATGATCACAAGGAGCCGCCTGATGTGGATGGCGCTTCTGAGCGTGCTGTTCGTGCTGGCGCAGACGCTGATTGCGCAGGCGCGGCCCGAAAGCCTGGCGCCATTGGCCGAACGGATCAGCCCTTCGGTTGTCAATATCACCACCTCGACCCTGGTCGAGGGGCGCACCGGTCCGCAGGGGATCGTGCCCGAGGGCTCACCTTTCGAGGATTTCTTCCGCGAGTTTCAGGACCGCAACAATGACGGCGAAAACGGCACGCCCCGGCCACGCCGATCCTCCGCGCTTGGCTCTGGCTTCGTGATCTCCGAGGATGGCTATATCGTCACCAACAACCATGTGATCGAAGGCGCTGACGAGATCGTGATCGAGTTCTTCCCCGGCAACGGCCAGCCGGAAGAGCTGAAAGCAACCGTCGTGGGCACCGATCCCAAAACCGATATCGCGCTTCTTAAGGTCGAGGCCGAGAGCCCGTTGAAATTCGTGAAATTCGGCAATAGCGACACCGCCAAGGTTGGCGATTGGGTGATTGCCATGGGCAACCCGCTGGGGCAGGGCTTTTCTGTCTCTGCCGGGATCGTATCGGCCCGCAATCGCGCGCTGAGTGGCAGCTATGACGACTACATCCAGACCGATGCGGCGATCAACCGGGGCAACTCGGGCGGGCCGCTTTTCAACATGGATGGTGAGGTTGTGGGCGTGAATACCGCGATCCTCAGCCCCAATGGCGGCTCGATCGGCATCGGGTTCTCGATGGCCTCGAACGTGGTCACCAAGGTGGTCGATCAGCTGCGCGAGTTCGGCGAAACCCGCCGCGGCTGGCTTGGCGTGCGCATTCAGGACGTGACCGAAGATGTGGCCGAGGCGATGGGGCTGGATGAAGCCAAGGGCGCGCTGATCACCGATGTGCCGGATGGTCCCGCGAAGGATGCCGGGTTGTTGGCCGGGGACGTGATCCTCAGCTTTGACGGGGTCGAGGTGGACGATACGCGCGGGCTCGTACGGCAGGTCGGTGAAACCACAGTCGGCAAGGCGGTGCGAGTGGTGGTCTATCGTGATGGCGGCACCCAGACGGTTCTGGTCACGCTGGGCCGTCGCGAAGATGCAGAGCGCGAGGAAACCGAAGAGGAAACCACCGAGGACGGCGCGCCCAGCGTTAGCGAGAAGGATGTGCTGGGTCTGACGCTTCAGGTGCTCAATGACGATCTGCGCTCGGAACTGGGCGTCGGTGAAGATGAGACCGGGCTGGCGGTGACCAATGTCGATGAAACCTCGGAAGCGTTCGAAAAGGGCCTGCGCGCGGGCGACGTGATCACCGAGGCGGGCCAGCAAAAGGTGACCTCGCTCGCCGATCTGGATGCCCGCATCGAGGAGGCCAAGGAAGCGGGGCGCAAGTCGCTGCTGCTGCTGGTCCGCCGCAATGGCGAGCCGCGCTTTGTGGCGTTGAACCTGGAAGGCTGAACCAACTGAAATATCTGCAAAACGGCCGGCATTGCCCGGCCGTTTTTCGTTGCGCAGGAGTGGCTGTGATCCGCGAAGCTGATCTCAAAAGAAGCGAGCCATGCGCGGGGGCGCATGGCTCTAGGGTTTGGTACTCGGACGTACCGAGCGACTGGGATCGTATCCGGTCCGCCGGGTAACCAAAGTCAAGGTCACACGGTATAGGTGCGGGGGTCTGTGAACTTTTTCCCACCCGGAGTCTTAATCGTGATTTTTTGAAAGTTTCAGATCTGCTCGGGATCGGCCAGATCTTCCATCGTGTCGATATCAAGGATTTCCAACCCGCCCCGCGTCGCTTCGATGATGCCCTGTTTTTTCCAGACCGAGATCGTCTTTGACACCGCTTCGCGGGTGGCGCCTACATATTCGGCCAACTCGCTCTGGCTGAGGCTGACAGAGCTGCAATCCTCGCTTTGCAACTGGGCCAAATGCAGCAATTTACGCGCCAACCGGGTTGGAACGGTCAGGAAGACCTGCTCGTGCAATTGCATGTTGATCCAGCGCATCCGCTGCCCGGCCAGCCTTGTCAGATCAACCGCCAGTTCCGGGTCGCGCCGGACCTGGCGCATGACGTCGGCATTCTGCACCTTGAGCACACGGCAGGGTTGGGTTGCGGTGATCGTTGCGGTGCGCTCACCGGGGTCGAACAGCGCGATCTCGCCAAAGACCGAGCCCGGGCCCATCAGGTCCATCGACAGCTTGCGACCGTTCTGAGAGAGGATCGAAACCTCCATCATGCCTTGCAGAATGACATAGAGCGCATCGCCGGTATCGCCGTGCTGAAACAGCACATCACCTGCACCAAGGCGCGCCTCGATCGCCTCTTCTTCCAGCATCGTCTTGAGGCGATCGGATGCCTCGGCCAGAAAACCCGCTTCGGGCAGTGAAACCATGCGCAGATCCTCCCTTGCCCACCGGTCTAAGGGGCAATCGCGCAAAACTCAACTGTGCTGAGCGACGGAAACAGTCAGTCTTCGGATTTGCTGGCGTTATCGCTTTCTGTTTCGATAAGGAACCGTTGCAACAGCGAGAACTGCATCATCAGGAACGCCATCAGCGCCAGCGGGAAACCGAAGGTCTCGATCTTGACCCAGGCTTCTTCCGACATGGTGCGCCAGACATATTCGTTGGCGGCTGCCAGCACCGCAAAACAGCCGCAGAGGCGGCGCGTCAGGATCATCCAGCCTTCCTGCTCCATCGGAAGCATATCGTTCAGGATATAGGCCAGATAAGACTTGCCGCGCAGCAGCCCGACGCCCAGCAGCACACAGAACGTGCCGTAAACAAGCGTGGTCTTCATCATGAAGAATCGCTTGTCGTTGAAATAGGCCGTGAGCCCGCCAAAAAAGATCACGATGAAGGCGGTGAAAATCTGCAAGCGGCTCAGCTTGCCGGTGAGCATCCACAGGATGCCCATCGCCACCAACAGGATCGGCACAAAGATCAGCGCCGAGATGATGAAGCCGGAATATTCCGTGCCGCCAATGACAAAGACGTCGTCCTTGATGCGCAGATAGATAAAGAAAAAGGCCAGGGTCGGGCCCAGTTCCAGCACCTGTTTCAGGATCGGGTTGATGTCTTTGGTTTGCGTCATGTTGCGTCTTGCTCCGTTATCCGCCCATCTCAACTATCACGGCTCCCAGCGCGATCAAGCTCATCAGCGCAATGCGGCGCGGCCCGACCGTTTCTTTCAGCACCAGCCAGCCGATCAGGGCGGCAAACACGGTCGAGGTTTCGCGCAGCACCGCCGCTTCGCCCACCTTGTCAAGCCTTGTGGCCAGCATGATCGCCCCGAAGGACATGAATGCGGTCAGGCCACCGGCCACCCCGCGCAGCATCAGCGGGCCGGGGGTGGGTCGGTCGATCATACTACGCCAGCGCAACCAGGCGATGACAGGCATTGCCATCCCGTCGATCATGAAAAACCAGGCCAGAAAGGTGAACGGATCGGCGGTGGCCCGGATGCCATAAGCATCATAGGTGGTGTAGAGCGCCACGAAGAGGCCGGTGGCAAAAGCCAGCGCCAGAGCGGTCGGCAGGGTTTCGCGGTTGGCTTCAAGACGCAGCAGGTTGTAGATCGCAAGGCCGAAAATCCCGGCCAGCAGCACGGCAACGCCAAGCCATTGCGTCGCGGTAAAGACCTCTCCGAACAGCAGATAGGCCCCGATCACAGTGAAAAGCGGCCCGGTGCCGCGCACTACCGGGTAGACGACAGTGTAAGAGCCCTTGGTATAGGCCTGCGCCTGCAGCAGCTTGTAGCCCATATGAATGACCCAGACGGTGGCGAAGATCGGCCACATATGCGGCTCGGGCCAGGGCACCACGAAAAGCGCGAAGGGGGCGGCCATCAGCATGTAGGAGGCATCGATTGCCCCGCGCGACAGCCAGGGATCATGACGGCCCTTTTGCAGCGCGCCAAAGACCGCATGCAGGAAGGCAGCCATCAGCGCCAGCCCCAGTGCCAGATCATGGCCCGCTTCGGTGCCTTCGAGGGAGATCAGCCAGTCGCTCATCCGGCGGTGCGGGCCATTCCCGTGCGCGGCGAGAAACCGGCTGACGCGTAAAGCCGCTCGGCCCCGGGATCGGCAATCAGGCTGATATAGCAGTCAGGCGGCAAATGTTCATGCGCCCAGGTCATCAGCCGCCGCATGATCGTGCCACCATGTCCGCGACCCTGAAACCGGGGATGCACCGTGACATCGGTCACCTGCGCGAAACAGCCACCATCGCCGATGAGCCGCGCCATGCCGATAAGCGTATCGCGCTCGCGCAGCCAAACGCCATGCAGCGTGTTGGCCAGCGCAATCTCAGTGGCGGCGATAGAAAAGCTTCCCAGGCCCGCCGCGTCCCTCAATGCCCGGAATTCGGCGATGCTGGGCGGCGCGGTCGAGAACTCAGGCATCGAGCCCGGTCAGCGCGGCGGCAAATTCTTCGGGGTCGAAGGGCGCGAGGTCGTCGATTTGCTCGCCCACCCCGATGGCGTGGATCGGCAGGCCGAACTTGTCGGCCAGCGCCACCAGAACGCCGCCCTTGGCAGTGCCGTCGAGCTTTGTCATGACCAGCCCCGAGACATCGGAGATCGCCCGGAACGTTTCCACCTGCCGCAGCGCGTTCTGGCCGGTGGTGGCATCCAGCACCAGCAGCGTGTTATGCGGGGCGCTCTCATCCTTCTTGCGGATGACGCGCACGATCTTGGCCAGCTCCTCCATCAGGTCGGCGCGATTCTGCAGCCGCCCGGCAGTGTCGATCATCAACAGATCGGCGCCATCCGCCTGCGCGCGGGTCATCGCGTCAAAGGCAAGGCTGGCGGGGTCAGAACCTTCGGGCGCGGTCAGCACCGGCACACCGGCCCGCTCGCCCCAGACCTGCAACTGCTCGACAGCAGCGGCGCGGAACGTGTCGCCCGCCGCGATCACCACCTTCTTGCCGGCGGCTTTGAACTGGCTGGCCAGCTTGCCGATCGTGGTGGTTTTGCCAGAGCCGTTGACCCCCACCACCAGCACCACTTGCGGACGTTTGGGATAAAGCGGCATCGGCCGCGCCACAGGGTCCATCACCCGGGCCACTTCCTGCGCCAGCAATTGCTTGATCTCTTCGGTCGAGAGCTTCTTGCCAAAGCGGCCCTCCGCCATGTTGGCGGTTACCCGCAGTGCGGTGTCGACGCCCATATCCGAGGCGATGAGCAGCTCTTCGAGCTGCTCCAGCATGTCATCATCCAGCGTGCGACGAATAACGGGGGTGTCATCCGCCTTTTTGAACAGGCGGCCCAGCAGGCCCGGCTTGGCGGGCTCTGTTGGTTTCGGGGCGGGTTCGGGCGGCGGCGGCGGAGCCTTGGCCGGGGCGGGCGGGACCGGGGCGGCGGCCTCGGGGGCAGGTTTGGGCGCAGGCGGTGGCGGGGGTGCAACCGGCTCGGGCGTGGTGTCGACCTCGCCGCCATCCTCGACGATCGCGTCCAGCCCCTCTTCCAGCTTGGAGGAGGATTTGAACAGGCGGTCCTTGAGCTTTGAGAATAACGCCATGCGGCCGGGTCCTTGCTTTGGTTTTCCCTCACCTAATGCGGATCGTGCCGGGTTGCAAAGGGTCACGCGCGCTGGACCGAACGGGAAGCCGCGCAAATCGGTGCTGCACCATCCTGTGAGTGGCGGGCCTTCCTCTGATCTGCAAAGATCGGGCCATGATGCGCCTGTTTCTGATTCTCGCCTGTTTCGTCAGCCTTCCGGCCTTTGGCCAGACCGCCATGTCCGGGGAAGAGTTCGACCGCTACACGAAGGGTAAGACCCTGTTTTACGGGCAGCAAGGGCAGGCCTATGGGGTCGAGCGCTATCTGCCCGACCGTCGGGTGATCTGGTCGTTCCTGGATGGCGATTGCAAGAAAGGCATCTGGTATGAGCGCGAGGACAGCCAGATCTGCTTTCTCTATGAAGACCGGCTGGACCCGCAATGCTGGAGCTTCAGCCAGGGCCCGCAAGGCCTGATCGCCCGGTTCGAGAACAACCCGGAGGCCACGGAACTCTATGAAGCCGAGGATATCGGCGAAGAGATGCTGTGTTACGGGTCGGATGTGGGGGTCTGAGACCGATCGCGATCAGACCACGCGCAACTCCTCATAAGAAATCATGACATGCTCCTGATAGGCCGGTCGCTGCGTCATCCTGTCGTAATACGCGCTGAGGGCGGGCAGGGCGCGGCGGTCTATATCGATATCATAATAGCGGAACAGAATATGGCCGAGTTGGATATCGGCCAGAGAGAATGTCTGTCCCGCCAGAAACGGCTGCGCGGCAAGCTGGGCCTCGGCGATGATCAAATTCTGTTCCAGAGACTCGATCGCGTGCCTGATGGCCTTGGCGTCCCGCTGATCCGGCGCGGTTCGCACGACATGCCAAAAGATCGGAACGGTGAACCCCATGGCGATATTGAGCTTTGCCCATTCGGCCCATTTGTCGATCTCGGCGCGTTGCACCGGATCGGCAGGCCAGAACGCATCATCGCCATACCGGGCGGCCAGATAGCGCAGGATCGCCCCGGTTTCCCAGATCGGGGCGGCCTCGCCATCCTGTAACACCGGGATGGTCCGGTTCGGGTTGAGTGCCGCGAAAGCCTCCGTGTCGAGGCCGCCAAAACGATGGCCGACATCGTGACGCTGATAGGGTAGGTCCAACTCGCCCACACACCACATCAGGGCCTGCACATTCGATGACGTCTTGCGGCCCCAGATGGTCAGCATCGGCTCAGAACAATGACCCCTGTGAGGGCGGCGGGTCTTGGGGCTTTTTCGTTTTCGGTTTTGTGGTTGCGCCGCCAATGTCGATCTCACCATCCGCGAATTCGATCTGAAGGATGGCATGTTTCTCGGCCTGTGTCTTGCGCGTCACGACGCTGCCCTCGGCCCGCACGACGGCATAGCCGCGCTCCAGCGTGGCCTTGTAGCTGAGCGTCTCGCGCAGCCGGTCCGTGGCGTTGAGCTGCTGGCGCAGCCGGTCGATGCGCAGGGACTGTGCGGCGTTCAGCCGCTCGGCTAACCGCTGCAAATGGTCGGTTTGCGTTGCGATCTCGCGCCGGATGGGGCGGGTCGAGAGGCGCGAGGACAGGTTGGTCCAGCGGTCCCGGCGGGTCTCGACAATGCCGCGCAGGGTGGCGGGGCGCAGATGGGCGGAGATGTCCAGCAGTTTCACCCGCCGGTTCTGCACGCCCCGAATCAGCGCGTTGGGCAAACGCTCGGTGCTTTGGTCCAGCCGCTGGCGCGGGCCGTCCAGCAGCGTGTCGGGGCGGGGCAGGGCGCGGGCCAGATCGGCCAGCCTTTGCGCGCGGCGCTGCACCGCGTCGCTGGCGGCCCGGCTCAGGCGCGCGCCTTGCTCGCCGGTCCAGGCCAGCAGGTCCAGCCGCACGGGGACCGCCAGTTCAGCAGCAGCGGTCGGCGTGGGTGCGCGCTGATCCGAGACATAGTCGATCAGGGTTGTGTCGGTCTCATGCCCCACTGCCGAGATCAGCGGGATCTCCGAGGCCGCCGCCGCGCGCGCCACGCTTTCTTCGTTGAAGCCCCAGAGGTCTTCAATGGAGCCGCCGCCACGAGCCACAATGATCAGGTCGGGTCGCGGCAGTGCGCCGCCGGGGGTCAGCCGGTTGAAGCCATCGATGGCACGAGTCACTTCGGCGGCGCAGGCATTGCCCTGCACGGCGACCGGCCAGATCAGCACCTTGCGCGGGAATCGGTCCCGCAGCCGGTGCAGGATGTCGCGGATCACCGCGCCCGAGGGCGAAGTGACCACACCGATGATCTGCGGCAGATAGGGCAGGGGCCGCTTGCGCTCGGGCGCGAACAGCCCTTCGGCCTCAAGCTGCTTCTTGCGTTTTTCCAGCAGCGCCATCAGCGCGCCCTGTCCCGCGACGGCCACCTCATCGACATTCATGTTGTATTTCGACTGCGCCCCAAAGGCAGTCAGGCGGCCCGTGACAACCACCTCCAGCCCTTCCTCGGGCACCACGGACAGCCCAGCGATCTGGCCCTTCCAGGTGGTGCATGCCAGCACGTTGCGGTCGTCTTTCACGTCATAATAGAGATGCCCGGATCGCGCCTTGAACACGCGACCCACCTCGCCGCGCACGCGGATGCGGCCAAACGTGCCCTCCAGCGTGCGTTTCACCTCGCCCGAGATTTCCGAGACGGTGAATTCGGGCATGTTCTGGCCGGGAAGCGGGTCGTCGAGAAGGTCGGACATTGCGCGCGCCTGTTGGTCTTGTGTCACTGCTCTGGCCAGCTTAGAACGCCGCGACAGCAGGGCCAAGCAGATCGGAGCGCATTTCATGAATATCCTCATCCTCGGCGGCGGCGGGCGCGAACACAGCCTGGCCTGGGCGGTGATGCAGAACCCCAAATGCGACAAGCTGATCGTGGCGCCGGGTAATGCGGGCATTGCGCAGATCGCCGAATGCGCCGATCTCGACATCATGGATGGCGGCGCGGTGGCGCGGTTTTGCGAAGAAAACGCGGTGGAGTTCGTCATCGTCGGCCCCGAAGCGCCCTTGGCCGCTGGCGTCGCCGACCGGTTGCGCGAGGCGGGCGTGCTGGTCTTTGGCCCCTCAGCAGCGGCGGCGCGGCTGGAAGCTTCCAAAAGTTTCACCAAGGAGATTTGCGACGCGGCTGGTGCGCCCACAGCCGGGTATGCGCGCTTCACCGAGGTTGAACCGGCCAAGGCCTATATCCGCGCGCAGGGCGCACCCATCGTGGTCAAGGCCGACGGTCTGGCTGCGGGCAAGGGCGTGATCGTGGCGATGGATGTCGATGCCGCGCTGGAGGCTGTGGATGACATGCTGGGCGGTGCCTTTGGCAGCGCCGGGGCCGAGGTCGTAATCGAGGAGTTTATGGAGGGCGAGGAAGCCTCGCTCTTCGTGCTCTGTGATGGCAGTGACATCCTGTCGGTCGGCACGGCGCAGGATCACAAGCGCATTGGTGAGGGCGACACGGGGCCGAATACGGGCGGTATGGGGGCCTATTCCCCCGCGCCGGTGTTGAGCCCCGAGGTCGAGGCGCGGGCGATGGACCTGATCGTCCGGCCCACCATCGCTGAGATGGCAAAGCGCGGCATGCCGTTTCAAGGCGTGCTCTATGTCGGGCTGATGATCAAGGACGGTCAGCCGCGGCTGGTGGAATACAATGTGCGCTTTGGCGATCCGGAATGTCAGGTGCTGATGATGCGGTTGGGCGCGCAGGCGATGGACCTGATGCATGCCGCCGCCGAGGGGCGTCTGGGCGAGATGCAGGTGAACTGGGCGGACGATCACGCCATGACCGTGGTGATGGCGGCACAGGGCTATCCGGGTGCCTATCGCAAGGGAACCGAGATCGGTGGACTGGACGATCTGCCCGAAGACAGCAGCCATATCGTGTTCCATGCCGGGACAAAGGCTGAGGGCGGGGCGGTGCTGGCCTCAGGTGGGCGCGTTCTCAACGTGACAGCACGGGGAGAGACGCTGAGCGAAGCGCATCGCCGGGCCTATGAGATGGCAGATCGTGTGGATTGGCAGGACGGTTATTTCCGCCGCGATATCGGCTGGCGGGCGCTATAGGCCGGGTTTGATCCAATTGCCGGGCTAGCGCCCGTCTCTGTTTATTTGGATGAGGGGCTGTGCCCCTCTTGGCCTGCGGCCAATTCACCCCCGGGGTATTTCTGTCTGGACCAAGGTCAGCAGGCCAGAGCGGAGGTGAGGCTCTCTGGCCCCGTGAAAGGGCCAAGGTCGGTTTCGATCCAGGTCTCGCGATAGGACAGGGCAACAACCCGGGACCAGTCGCCGCTGGCCAGGATCAACTCGGGCCCGTTCCCACAATCGCGCAAACCGCCGGAGATGAAATCCTGACCGATGCGGTGATTGGTGAGGCCGGGTATCGCAGCGACTTCGCTGAATGCACCGTCACTGTAGCGCCAAATGCGCAGGGTTTTGGCCAGATGCGGGCGGTCGATATACGCGATCTCGATATGGCCGTCGCCATCCAGATCAGCTGCGCCGACAGGGGCAAGCCAGCGGAATGGGGTGCCGATATGGGGCGTTGCGGCGATTTTTCGAACCGCGTTGCCATCGAGTCCATAAATGGCGAGTTGCGCGCCCTGTGCCGGGTCGGTTTCGATCACGACCACTTCGGGTGCCCCATCGCCGGTGACGTCCCAAAGGCGCGGTGCGAGGTCTTCGAAGACGCGGCCGCCCTCACTGAACCCAATCAGGTATGGATCGCTTGCCGAGCGTTCGACCAGCAAGCCGGAATACTCGATATCGTCCCCAAGTACTGCGTGCGCGTAGTGGCGGGTCGGCCCGATATAGCGCGCGCCGACAATCTCATCTGTTGCTACGTTTTGGTCATGGGCACGGACCTCTCCACCGCTCCCGAGCGCCGCCAGCCACAGGCTCAGAGCTATCAGCGTGCCGCGCGATCGGTCTTGCCACAGGCGCAGCGGTCGTCGCGGCGCTTTGTGCGCCATCAGATCTGTTTTTCGGGCATCTGCACTACCAGACCGTCCAGCGCGTCGGTGACCTTGATCTGGCAGGTCAGGCGCGAGCGAGCCGGGTCGGGCTCATAGGCGAAATCAAGCATGTCCTCTTCCATGTCGTCCTTTGCAGGCACTTTCTCGACCCAGGCCGGATCGACATAGACATGACAGGTGGAACAGGCGCAGGCACCGCCGCAATCGGCTTCGATGCCGGGAATGTTGTTGTCGCGTGCGCCTTCCATCACGGTCAGCCCGTTGGCGACCTCAACGACATGTTCTGTCCCGTTATGCTCGATATAGGTAATCTTGGCCATGGACGCTCCCCTCCTGCGGCGGTGTTTCGGCAGAGTCCTTAGACAAGGCGGTGCCGCCTTTCCAGCCTCAATTTCGATCCGGTGCTGATCGACGCGGTTTCTTTATGGATTTTCCATATTTGTTCTCTTTTCCCGCTGCTCATGCACCCACGTGCTTGACTGTTTTGCCGGGGACGGCCAGCGTCGGCTTGGACCAGGATGCCGAAGCCGGGATCGCGGAACCAGCAGAGGAGCGGTGCAGATGATGACGGATGAGGATCGGCAGTTGCTGCGCATTGCCTATGAGGAGGCCAAGGCCGGGTTTGACGAGGGCGGCTGCCCGATTGGCTCGGTTCTGGCGCGCGGCGGCGCAGTGGTGGCGCAGGGGCGCAACCAGCGGGTACAGCGCGGCGATCCCATTGCCCATGGCGAGATGGATGCGCTGCGCAAGGCGGGTCGGCAGAAAACCTATCGCGACACCACGCTCTATACCTCATTGTCACCCTGCATGATGTGTTCGGGAACCATCGTTCAGTTCGGTATTCCGCGTGTGGTGATCGGCGAGGCGGTCAATTTTGGCGGCAACGAGGATTTTCTGCGCGAGCGCGACGTCGAGGTGATCATCGCGGATGATCCCGACTGTATCGCGTTGATGAAACGGTTCGTTGCCGAAAAACCCGAGCTCTGGGCCGAAGACATTGCTGAATAGGTGATCCGCGCGCTGGTTTTCTGCTTCAGGGCAGTCGCCGCATCATCGCCGTCAGCGAATAGGGGCTGTCATAGCCCACCGAAGCTGCGACCCGGGCCATCGGCATGCCCCGCGCCACCGCCTGCAAGGCCGCCTGGCAGCGCAACCGCTGGCGCCATTCACCAAAGCTGAGTCCGGTCTGGTGCTTGAAGAGCCGGGTGAAGGATCGCCGGCTCAACCCCGCCTCAGTGGCCCAGCCATCAATAGTCAGCGGCTGCGAGGGGTCTGAAACGAGCGTTTCGCAGGCGCGCCGCAATCCGGGGTGGTCGGGGAAGGGCAGGGCTAGTGGTGCTGCCTGTGCCTCTGCCAGTTCCAGCAGGATCAACCGGCTCAGGTGATGGGCGTGCTCGCTGACCGGCCAGGGATTGTCCAGATCGCAAAAGCGCGCGATTAGCGCCGCCAGCAGGTCCGAGACCGCCAGCACCTGGCAGAACCGGGCACCGCCCTCGTTAAAGCTGTCCGGCGCGATATAGAGCGATTGCAGATCGACCGCGCCGACCATCCGCACCTCATGCGGCAGGTCGGCGGGCACCAGCAGGCAATGGCGTTCGGGCACCGTCCACCGCGCCTCCTGCGTTTCGGCCATCATCAGACCGGAAACTGCATAGATAAGCTGGGTGCGTGGATGGCTATGCCAGCGCGAGACATAGCCCGCCTGATACTGCCGCCGCATGCTGACCACCGGTTGCGGCAGGTGTTGCAACGCGTCGGCAGAGGTCGCCCTGAGCGGGGATGTCGAAAATTGGCCCATCTGGCAAATTTATGACCCCATCGGCCAAATGAGACAAGCTATGTCAGGGTGAAAAAACAGGCGGAGCACCCCATGCAGACCATCACCGATATCAAAGATCTTGAGGCTCTTTACGGCGCGGCGATGCCGCATTCGCTGAGCAAGGTCCGCACCCGGCTGACCCCGCTTTACCGCCAATGGATCGAAACCGCGCGTTTCGTGGTGCTGACCAGTGTGGGGCCCGAAGGCACTGACGCCAGCCCGAGGGGCGAGGACGGGCCAGTGGTGCGGATTGTCGATGATCGGACGGTCCAGCTCCCCGACTGGATGGGCAACAACCGCATCGACACCCTGCGCAATATCGTGCGGGACGGGCGCCTCAGCCTGATGTTCATGGTGGCGGGCAGCAACAATGTGGTGCGTATCAACGGGACCGCTGTCCTGACGGCGGATGAAGCGGTGCTTGAGAGCTACGACAAAAACGGCAGGCGCCCGCGCTCGGTGGCGGTGATCACCGTGGATGAGGTCTATTTCCAATGTGCCAAGGCTCTGCTGCGGTCGGGGCTTTGGACACGGGATCATGACGGGCATCGCGTTCCGACAGCCGGGCAATTCGTGCAGGAAGAAGATGAGGGCTTTGACGGTGCGGCCTTTGATGCGGGTTACGCTGAATATGCAAAGGAGCGCATGTGGTGACGCGCGTCAGCGCTTGAACAATACCGATTGGGCCTGCTTATCCTGATGCCCGCTGCGCAGTTCGATTTTTAACGATTGTCCCGCCTGCACGGCGGGACGGTCGCCAACGGCTTGGAGCCAGCGCGCGAAGTGGGGTTTGTCATGCAGGGCCTGCTGCTGCCCTTCCCACAGGCTGGCCCAGGGCCAGATCGACATGTCCGCGATGGAATAGAAATCGCCCGCCACAAACTCTGTCTTGGCCAACTGCCGGTCCAACACGCCATAAAGCCGCCCGACCTCGGCGCGGTAGCGGTCCTTGGCATAGGGAAGGTCCTGCGGCGGCTCCATTTGGGGGGCGTACTTCAGGAAATGATGCGCCTGTCCGGCCATCGGGCCAACTCCGCCCATCTGCCACATCAGCCATTGCTCGACCGCGATCCGGTCACGTTCTGTTTCGCCATAAAACCGCCCGGTCTTGCGCGCCAGATACATCAGGATCGCACCGCTTTCGAAGAGTGAAATGGGCGCGCTATCCGGCCCGTCAGGATCGGTGATCGCGGGCATCCGGTTGTTGGGTGAGATTTCCAGAAATCCCGCCTCGAACTGGTCGCCCTTGCCGATATCGATCAGATGCAGGTCATAGGGCAGCCCCATCTCTTCCAGCGCGATGGAGACTTTCCAGCCGTTCGGAGTGGGCCAGTAGTAGAAATCGATGGGCAGCATCCGCAATCCTCTGTCTTTGGACGGCGATCATGACGCTTTCTGTGTGAACGGCAAGGAGAACTGGGGCTGCGGCAGGCTCAGCAATCGGGACCAGCGCGGTGCGGATGTGGCGGGCAGGCCCATGCGCAGCAGCGACAGGTCGAATCCCTCGGGGGCGCGCAACAATGCATTGTAGAACGCCAGCGCGCCGGGGCGCCGGTAGCTGGACCAGTGGCAGATCCGGCGTTCCGGGCCGCCAACCGGCCCGGCAAAGCGCGAGAGATGCTCAAGGGTACGGCGGCAATCCAGTTGCAGCGTGACCGCATTGTGCGCCTCCAGCCCCAAACCTAGGGCGCGGTCGCCGCATTCAGGAGGTGCGATCAGGCATTCGAACAGAAAGTCGAACAGATCGTTCTCGCGGCTGGTGACATTGATGAAGGATGCGGCGTGCCCCGCCTCTGTCTGCAGCGCCGCGCGGGCCCGCTGGCGATAGGCCGCGCCGGTCAGCGAGATGATCCGCGACAGCGCGCCCGGTGGCAGATGATGCAGCGCCTCAAGCGCCAGCTCGACCCCCATGGAATGGCCGATGAAATGCACCGGCCTGTGCGGCGCAATTTGGCGCAGGTGCCGGATAATCGCCGCCATGGCGCGCCCAGCCGCGATCGCGCGTTGCCGTGCCTGCCACAACCCGCCAAACCCGTCCCAGCCAAAGGCGATGGCCAACCCCTCATCGGGGTTGCCCTGTCCAAAACCCAGCTTCTCGGGCCAGGCCGCTATAGCCGCGCCCCGCCTGTCATGCGGCAGGGCCAGCACAGCCTCATGCGGGCAGTGCCGCGCGTGGCCGGGCTGGTATTTACATCCATGGGTCATCACAATCACGGGACCAGCCCCGCCTTGCGCCTGTTGCAGCAGTTTTGTCGGGGCTTGCGGGCTGCCATGCAGCACGGGCCTGTCCCCAATCGCATTGATCCTGATCACCGGCATACGTCGCCTCACACAAGATGTTGTGGCTGCGTTCTGCTCGAAGCATATGACGCAAGCGTGAACAAATGATTGCAGCGCTGTGACGATCCCCGTTGCGGGCTTGACGCCCCGCCGGGTGCGGCGTAAAGGCAACGCTCAGAACACGTGGCGATTTGTTACCGGATTGCGGGCCACGCTAAACAACACCGCTAAAAGGTCAGGATGAAAGCCCCCCTTTCGCTTGACCGCGTTCGGGGGTTTTTTATTGGCGCCGCTGGATCGGCGCGGAAGAGGACAAGATGAGCAAAAGCTGGAACAAGCGCACGCAGGCGGTTCATGGCGGCATCCGCCGCAGCCAATACAGCGAAGTGAGCGAGGCGATTTTCCTGACCCAGGGCTTTGTCTATGACAATGCCGAACAGGCCGAGGCCCGGTTCATTCAGGCTGGCGATGACGAGTTCATCTATGCCCGCTACGGCAACCCCACCGTGCGCATGTTCGAAGAACGCATCGCCGCTCTGGAAGGGGCTGAGGACGGCTTTGCCACCGCCAGCGGCATGGCGGCGGTGAACGGCGCGCTGTGTGCGATGTTGCAGGCAGGCGACCATGTGGTTTCGGCGCGCGCGCTGTTCGGGTCCTGCCTCTATATTCTTGAAAACATCCTGACCCGCTACGGGGTCGAAGTTACTTTCGTGGATGGCACCGATCTGGAGCAATGGAAGGCGGCGCTGCGGCCTGACACCAAGGCGGTGTTCTTTGAATCCATGTCGAACCCCACGCTGGAAGTCATTGACATCGAAGCGGTTTCCGAGCTGGCCCATGCGGTTGGCGCGACCGTGGTGGTTGACAACGTTTTCTCGACCCCGGTCTTTTCGCGAGCGATCGAACAGGGCGCGGATGTGGTGATCTATTCGGCCACCAAACATATCGACGGGCAGGGGCGCGCGCTGGGCGGAATCATCCTGGGCACGCGTGACTTCATCCGCGGCACGGTCGAGCCTTATCTGAAACATACCGGCGGCGCGCTCAGCCCGTTCAATGCGTGGGTCATGCTCAAAGGGCTTGAAACCATGTCTCTGCGGGTGAATGCGCAGGCCGACAGCGCCCTGAAGATCGCCGAAGCGCTTGAGGGGCATTCGGCGCTGGAACGTCTGCTCTATCCCGGTCTCAAAACCCACGCGCAGAACGCGCTGGTTCAGAGCCAGCTGGGCGGCAAGGGCGGTACCGTTCTGTCGCTGGACATTCGCGGTGGCAAGGATGGGGCCTTTGCCTTCCTCAACGCGTTGACGATCCCGGTGATCTCGAACAATCTGGGCGACGCCAAATCCATCGCCACCCATCCGGCCACCACGACCCATCAGCGCCTGTCGGACGACCAGCGCACGGCGCTGGGTATCACACCGGGTTTGATCCGCCTGTCAGTCGGGCTTGAGGATAGCGAAGATCTGATCGCTGATCTTCAGGCAGCTCTGGCGGCGTCGCAGTCCTAATGAGGGCAGGGCGCGAAGATATGCGCCCTGCCAGCCTCATCTGAGATTGCATCGGGGCGCAAATCTGCGAATTCTGACGATTTTCTGCGATCCGGTTTGCTATCGCCCCCGTATAGAAGCTAGATTGAAGGCTGTCGGCGGCGCAAACCGCCCCAAGCCGCAGGCGAGAGACAGGGGACAGACCCATGAATTTCCAACCGCGCGATTTTGAAGAAGCGCCGAACCGCGAGGCTGCCGAAGCGGCGCTTGAGGTTTTGCGCGCCTGGGCCAAAGGCGCAAGCGACGCCGAGATTGCGGCGCTGGACCCGGCTGTCGCACGATTGATACCGGGGCTGAGCGACGTGAATTATCCGGCGCTCTCGCGGGACTATCCCGAGAATTTCGAGGTCGACGCCGCCTATCGCGCGACGCTGCCTGATCTGCAAAACGGCCCCTCCAGCCTGATCCGTGGTGCCCAACAGCATATTCAGCATGTGGGGATTTCGAACTTCCGTCTGCCGGTGCGGTTCCATGCCAAGGGCGGAACCGATCTGACGCTGGAAACATCGGTGACCGGAACCGTGAGCCTTGATGCCGAAAAGAAGGGCATCAACATGTCCCGGATCATGCGTTCGTTCTACAAACATGCCGAGCGGACCTTCAGTTTCGAGACCATCGAGGCGGCGCTGGACGACTATAAATCCGATCTGGACAGCTTCGATGCCCGCATCCAGATGCGGTTTTCCTATCCGCTAAAGGTACAAAGCCTGCGCTCGGGGCTGGAAGGCTATCAGTATTACGACTTTGCGCTTGAGCTGATCGAGGTTGCGGGGGAACGCAAGAAGATCATGCATCTGGACTATGTCTATTCCTCCACCTGTCCCTGCTCGCTGGAACTGTCCGAACATGCGCGCGTGATGCGCGGCCAGCTGGCAACGCCGCATTCACAACGATCCGTGGCGCGGATTTCCGTGGTTCTGGACCCCAACGCCCGCTGCCTGTGGTTTGAGGACCTGCTCAGGCTTTGTCGGCAGGCGGTTCCCACCGAGACGCAGGTGATGGTCAAACGCGAGGATGAGCAGGCTTTCGCTGAGCTGAACGCGGCCAATCCGATCTTTGTCGAAGACGCGGTGCGGCTCTTTTGCGCCGAGTTGCAGTCGGATCATCGCATCGGTGACTTCCGGGTGGTGGCAAGCCATCAGGAAAGCCTGCACAGCCATGACGCTGTGTCGGTGCTGACCGAAGGCGATACCTTTGCCACTGACAGTCTGGAGCCGCGTCTGTTCAACTCGCTGGTCCACACCGGATAACACCTTCGGCAAAGCCCTTTCCCGGTCGGCATTCCGCCTGTGACGCCGCGGCGCAGCATTTCTTGCTGCGCTTGCTCGGTTTTGTCTGTATGTTCAGAGCCAGATCAGGTCCGACGCCGGTGAACAGAATGTTCAACGGGCGGACCGATACAGGCAGAGGACGACTATGCGTGTCACACATTCGGAGCCGGGCAGAAATGCCCATGGGCTTTGGAAGGCTCTCTTAACGCCCTCTATGTCTTCACTTTTCCCGACAGTCAAAGATAGGGGAGCCCTGAAATGAGCTTCATCAAGACACCATTGGAAATCCAGGCCGCAGCCATCCGCGTGACCGGCGAGATTATCGCGAATCAGCTTCGGATCATCGAGGTCATGAGCAAAACCGCGATGGAGGCGCCGTTCTGCCAGGTGCGTGCTCTGCAGTCCGCCGCAGCTGAGCCTGCCCCGGCACCGGCTGCCGAAGCCGCGCCCAAAACGCCTGCCAAGCCTGCGCCCAAGGCCAAAGCCGCTCCGGCCAAAGCCAAAACCGCGAAACCGGCCCCGAAGGCTGCAGCACCCGCTGCCAAAGCGGCTCCTGCCAAGCCTGCACCGGCCAAGCCCGCACCTGCCAAGGTCGCCCCGGCCAAGCCCGCCCCCGCAGCCAAGGCAAAAGCGACCCCTGTGAAGGCCGAAGCCGCGAAACCGGCCGCGAAAGCGACTGTACCAGCAGCCAAGGCAGCCCCGGCCAAGCCCGCAGCCAAAGCGGCAGCCCCGGCAGCCAAAGCTCCTGCCAAGCCTGCTGCCGCTCCGGCCAAGCCCGCAGCACCTGCGGCCAAGGCGGCAACGCCCAAGCCCGCTGCAAAACCGGCCCCGGCCAAAGCTGCGGCCAAACCGGTTGCAGAGGCAAAACCAGCCGCCGCTGCGGCAACGGCCGAGCCCGCCCCGGCCCGCAACGGCACAAGGGCGCCCTCCACGCCGCCGGCAATGCCCGCAACCAAAGCCAAGGCGCAGCCCAAACCCAAGAGCTGACCCCGCGCCAGCGCTTGACAGCGAAGCCATGGCGCGCCAACGCTGCGCGTCATGTTAGACCTTCGCCCCGTCGGATATGTGATCGGCCTGCTGGTCGCCATTCTTGGCCTGACCATGCTGTTGCCGATGATGTCGGATTTTGCCGAAGGGCGGGGCGAATGGCACGTCTTCTTGCAAAGTGCCCTGATCACTACCCTAGTGGGCGCTTTGATGGCCATGAGCTGCGCCAATGGCGTGCGCGAGGGCCTGACCATCCAGCAGACCTTCCTTCTGACCACCGGCGTCTGGGTGGCTCTGCCGATCTTTGGCGCGATTCCCTTCATGTTTGGCGAGACCGAGCTGCGCTTTGTCGATGCATTGTTCGAATCGATGTCGGGCCTGACCACCACCGGTTCGACCGTGATCTCGGGGCTCGACGAGTTACCGCGCGGTTTGCTGTTATGGCGCGGTTTGCTGCAATGGCTGGGCGGCATCGGCATCATCGTTGTGGCGATGGTGTTCCTGCCCGAGTTGCGGGTCGGTGGCATGCAGATCTTCCGCTCGGAAGGGTTTGATACCTTTGGAAAAATCCTGCCCCGCGCGACCGAGATTTCGTCGCGGATTTCCGTCGTCTATATCTCGCTGACCATGGCCTGCGCGCTGGCTTATGCCGCCTCGGGCATGGACGCCTTCGATGCTTCGGTCCATGCCATGACCACCGTGGCGACTGGCGGCTTTGCCAATTACGACGCCTCGTTTGGAGGCTTCCCGCCAGCGACCGAATATGTGGCGGTGTTGTTCATGATCCTCGCGGCGTTGCCCTTTGTGCGCTACGTGCAGATGATCGCGGGCACCGCCGAGCCGCTTTATCGCGACAGCCAGGTGCGGGCGTTTATCGGAACCGCGCTGGTGCTGGTGGCGGTGCTGACGCTCTGGAACCTGCTGCAAACCCCGGCAACCGGCGAAGGCGTCATCCGTAAGACCCTGTTCAACACTGTGTCGCTGATGACCGGAACCGGCTATGCCAGCACCGATTACATGAGCTGGGGCGGTTTTCCGGTCACCATGCTGTTCTTTATCGGCCTGATCGGCGGCTGTGCGGGATCAACCGCCTGCTCGATCAAGATCTTCCGCTATCAACTGCTGTTTGCCTCGATCAAGGCGCAGTTGCAGCGCATTCGCCAGCCCAGCGGTGTTTTCACGCCGCGCTATGGCGGGCGTGCCGTAGGGCAGGACGTGTTGAGTTCGGTGATGAGCTTTTTCGTCTTTTTCATCGTGACCATGGGCATTCTGTCCTGGGGGCTCGGCCTGACCGGTCTGAACTTCGTGACCTCGATTTCCGGGGCCGCCGCGGCGCTCGCCAATATCGGCCCCGGTCTGGGCGATCAGATCGGCCCGGCAGGCAATTTTGCCAATCTTAACGACACCGCCAAATGGATGCTGACCATAGGCATGCTGATCGGTCGGCTTGAGCTGATGGCCGTCTATGTGATCCTGACCGTGCAATTCTGGAGAGCCTGATGAAGAAACCCCTTGGGGCGCAGATTTCCCACATGCTGAGCGACCGGGGCGTCGACGTGATTTTCGGGATACCAGGCGTGCATAATCAGGAGATGTATCGCGGCATAGAAGAGGCCGGCATCCGCCACGTTCTTGCCCGTCACGAGCAGGGGGCGGGGTTCATGGCGGATGGCTATGCGCGTGCGTCTGGCAAGCCCGGCGTGGCTTATGTGATCACCGGTCCGGGGCTATTGAATACGTTGACGCCGCTGGCGCAGGCCTATTCCGATTCCGTGCCGGTTCTGGCGATCTCGTCCTGTCTGGATGAAACCGCCTCCCGCAAAGGCCAGCTGCACCAGATGCGCGATCAGGAAGGCGCCGCCGCAACCGTCTGCGACTGGTCCGAGACGGCCCATACTGCGGCTGCAGCTTATGGTCTGATCGAGCGCGCCTTCGAAGAATTCGAGCTGGCGCGGCCCAGACCCAAAGCCATTCAGGTGCCGATTGCCCAGCTCGAAGCACTGGCCGACCCGGCACCTTTTCCCAACCAGCCCGCGCTGCGCCTCACGGCGCAGGACCCTGATATTGCGCCAGTGCTTTCCTTGCTCAACCTGGCCCGGCGCCCGCTGTTCATTCTGGGCGGCGGGGCGCGCTCGAACCTTTGGCGTCAGATCGTGACGCAGCTTGGGGCGGCCTGTTTCACCACATATGCCGGGCGCGGTCAGGTTGGCGCGGATTATCCGCTCAATTTCGGGGCGACGCTGGCGCGGCCCGGCAGCGCGGCGGTGATCGGCAGTGCCGATCTGGTGATCGCGGTGGGGACCGAATTGGCCGAGGTGGATCTCTGGCGCGAAGATCTCGGCCATAGCACAACGCTGGTGCGGGTCGATCTGGATCCGCAGGTGCTGTCCGACGGGCAGCGTGCGCTGATTAAGCTGCAGGCCGATGGCACGAGCTTTGCCAAGACGCTCTGGTCTGCCACCGAAGGGGTTAAACCCGCCACCGGCTGGTCGGCGGAGGAGGTGACCAAGACCCGCGCCCGCTGGCGCGCCGAGGCGGATGCAGAGCGTCCCGGCATCCTGCCAGTAATTGACGCCCTGCGCGCTGCGGTGCCCCCCGATGCGATGATCTATTCCGACATGACCCAATTCGCCTATCTCGCGAAAGAGGTCTGGGACATGCACTATCCCCATCACTGGCATCACCCCACCGGGTTTGGAACGCTGGGATATGCGCTGCCCGCCGGGATTGGCGGTGCAGTTGCGCGTGGCGGAAAACCCACCATGGTGATTGCCGGCGATTACGGCTTTCACTACACGATGCAAGAGCTTGGCGTTGCTGTGGAACTTGGCCTGTCACTGCCCATCATCATCTGGGACAATGGCAAGCTGAAAGAGATCGAGGAAAGCATGCAGCGGGCGCAGATCGCCCCGAACGCGGTGATCGCCCGCAACCCAGATTTCTGCGCCATGGCCAACGCCTTCGGGGCCGCCTCAGCCGCGCCAGCCTCGCTGACAGAGATGCAGGAGGCCGTGCGCGCCGCTTTCACGGCAAAGGGTCCGACCCTGATCTATCTGACGCCCGATATCGTGTGAACCTGCCGCAACGGACCGGCTAAAGGAACTCGACCTTTCCAGTGGCGATGTCATAGATCGCCGCGGCGGATTTCAACCTGCCGCTCTGGGAGAGATCAGACAGGATCGGCGATGTTGAGCGTGCCTTCTGGGCACCAAGGCGCGCGTTCTGCGCCGTGGCGGCGGCCAGCAGGTCGGGCGGGTTTTCGGCCATAACGTCCTCGACAGCGGGGCGGATCGCATTAACCAGACCCGGCAAATGCCCGCCGGGCATGGTGGCATCCTCCACCGCAGAGATCGTGGCGCTGACCGCCCCGCAGGAGCTGTGCCCCAGAACCAGGATCGTCGAGATGCCAAGCACCGCCGCGCCGTATTCCAGGCTCGCCAGCCCGTAATCGCTGATCACGTTACCTGCAGCGCGGATAACGAAGAGCTCACCGGGCCCCTGATCAAAGATCAGCTCCGGGGCGACGCGGGAATCGGCGCAGCTTACGATTGTCGCAAAGGGCTGCTGACCCAGCGCGCGGGCGCTGCGACCAACCGAATGATCGGTGTTGACCGGCGTATTTGCCACATAGCGCGCATTGCCTTCCATCAACCGCTCCAGCGCTTCGTCCGGTGACACAAGCGGAGTGTCGGCACGGGCGGGCCGCAGAAACGGTGCAGCAACGGCTGCCGCGCCACCTGCGATCACACCGCGCCGGTTCCATGCGGTTGATTTGTCTTTCTCAGCCATCTGTCTGTCCTGTGTTCCTGCGCGCCTGTCCGGACTTTCCTATCGGATAGGGGCGACGTCAATGTGTCTGACGCTCCAGCCCGGCGCATCCCAGCACGCAGCGAAACGAAAAAACGCGCCGAAGATCGGCGCGTTTGTCTGTTTCGTTAAGCCTGAGCGCCTAACCACCCGTTTGGATCAGTCCCAGCAACTGACCAGGACGGTCATGCCATTTGCACGGCGGTTCAACTCATCGGGTGTGATATCAGATGCTTCGGGGGCGCTTTCCACCGTCAGACCGGATGCTTCGAGCACGTTCCGCAGTGCCTGCGCGTCAGCGGCAAAGCTTACATCACGGGGCAATTGCTGGCCGTCTGTGGGATCGGGCAGCAACATGCCAACAACCGACCCACCTGCGTCAAAGACCGGACCACCGGCATCACCGTCCTGCGGGGCCAGGGCAAGGCGCGACAACTCGGTCTCGCCCCGCAATCCGGCCACATCGGACAGCGTCCCGAAGGTTAGCGTCGGCGCGCCCAGCACCCCTTCGTAGGAATAGCCCGACAGGGTGACCTGCGATTGCAGCTTGGGCTCGCTCAGATGCAGTTCCGCCACCGCCATTGGGGCCAGCGGCTGAGTCGGGCGCAAGACCGCGACGCCAAGCCCTGCATCCTGCGAGACGAGATCAGCACGATAGGTGTTGTCGAGCGTGATCCGTGTGCAGCTTTGTACCGCCTCGGCCACGGTCAGAACCGCGCCCGACCTGTCCACATAAAAGCCCGAACGCGAGATGCGGGGTTTGCGGATCTCAAGCCCCGAGACCAGATCGACGCTTTGCAACGCGCCGGACCCCTCGGCCGGGTCAAGCACGCCATCGGTGCGGGCAAAGCTGGACTTGATGGCTTGCAGCACGCGGGCGCGACGGCCCTCATCGCCATCGGGCCAGACGAGGGTAAAGCCCTTGATCTGCCCATCGCGCAGCGCTGCCTCGGTATAAGATACGATGCCATTGCCGCGCCCTTCGATGGTGAAGCTGTCTTTCTTGCGCTGGCGCGGGCCGTCCAGAGGCACGATCTCCAGCGTCTGCATCACGTCATAAAGCCCGAACAGATCGGCCCGCTCGCCTTTCTGGCTTATCAGCAGCACCCGCGCGCCAAGGTCGCTTTGGGCATCGTAATGGGCAAATGGCGGATCATAGCGGCTGAAGGCAACCTCTCCCATCGGCAGGTCGGCGGAGATTCCGGCCTTGTCATCCAGACGACGTTCCATGCCGACGCTCAGCAGCGGTGCGTTATACTGATCCATCAGGACAATGCGCTGGCTGGTGGTCAGGATGCCGGTGGGCTCGTAGCCGTTGAAGCTCTGCCAATCGGCCATGGAGCGGCGGGTGCCCGGACCAAAGGCACCGTCGATTGTCGCGTTGTAGAACCCCGCAGCCTGCAACGCGGTCTGCAGCCCGCGCCGTTCCTCGCGGCTCAGGGCCCGCTCGCTGCGCCGCGCCTGCGCGGGCGTCTCGTCGGCGGCCACGGCGGGCGCCTGGGGGGCAGGGACCGCCGCAGGCTGGGTCAGAGACGGCCTTGTCAAAGCAGCGCTTGCGCCCTCCGGCGGCCAGAACTGCCGCCCCAGTGACCGGGTGAAGGTGATGAAACTGTCGCTGGGGATCTGACGCTCGGCTCGGTAGACACGCAGCACTTGTTCGGCGTCAGCGCGGGTATAGGGGCCAAGCACGATCCCGTACCAGCCCCCGCCAAGCGCAAAGCCCTGCACATCGGGCAGGCTGCTGGCAAAAAACTGCGCGCGTTGCTCAGCCACCGGTATATCCGGATGGGCCTCGATCTGAACCCAGGCGCCTTCGGCGGATTGCTGGGCCGAAACGACGCGCAGGCCGAAGGTGACCGCAAGGAGGAATGCGACGAAAAACCGTGTCATTGGGGAACTCTTGCCTTAACTCATGTCTGTTTTGCGCAACATACGCGCGAACCCACCCCAAACACCATGCCTGCAATGATGCGATGCTGCGGGTGTGATCTTCGCACGACAGACCTGCGGGATGCGCCCGCGACTGCGTTCAGAAGGGCCGTTGACCCTCCCCGGCTGCTTGCATAGGAAAGCTCTGATCCCATACCCGTGTTCGTGAAGGCAGGCCCATGAGTGACACATCCAGCGCACCGCGCTCTTTTCAGGAGATTATCCTGCGGCTTCAGACCTATTGGGCCTTGAAGGGCTGCGCTATTTTGCAGCCCTACGATATGGAGGTCGGCGCCGGCACGTTCCACCCGGCCACCACCTTGCGCGCGCTTGGGTCGAACCCCTGGGCTGCGGCCTATGTGCAGCCCTCGCGCCGCCCGACCGACGGGCGTTATGGCGAGAACCCCAACCGTTTGCAGCATTATTACCAGTATCAGGTGCTGATCAAACCCAGCCCGCCCGATCTGCAGGCGCTCTATCTGGGGTCTCTGGAAGCAATCGGCATCGATATGGACCTGCATGACATCCGCTTCGTCGAGGATGACTGGGAAAGCCCCACGCTTGGCGCGTGGGGGCTGGGCTGGGAGGTCTGGTGTGATGGGATGGAGGTCAGCCAGTTCACCTATTTCCAACAGGTCGGCGGCCATGACTGTATCCCGGTCTCGGGTGAGCTGACCTACGGTCTGGAGCGTCTGGCGATGTATGTGCTGGGCATTGATCATGTGATGGACATGCCGTTCAACGATCCGCAATCACCCAGCCCGCTGACCTATGGCGATATCTTCAATCAGACCGAAGAGGAATACGCCCGCTGGAATTTCGACGTCGCCAATACCGAGGTCCTGCTGCGCCATTTTGAAGAGGCCGAGGCCGAATGCGCCACCATTCTGGCGCAGGAGCATGACGACCCCAAGACCGGCAAGCGCATCGTGATGGCGCACCCGGCTTATGACCAATGCATCAAGGCCAGCCATATCTTCAACCTGCTGGATGCGCGCGGCGTGATCTCGGTCACTGAACGGCAGGCTTATATCGGACGTGTCCGGGCACTGGCCAAGCAATGCGCCGATGCGTTTGTTCAGACCACAGCCGGTGGGCACCCGGCCTGATGCCGCCGCTTCTGGCGAACCCAAAACCCGCCACCCCGTTGGGTGACACAGGTTGCGCGAACTGAGGGACCGGAGATGAAGGGAAAACTGCTCGCCATCGTCATTCTTGCCAGCGCCGCCATTGCGGGCGGGCTGCTCTACTACATGCAGATCTATGGCTTTTACTATGATGTCGAGCCACAGCCGGGTCAGGATGTTGCGTTGGTCCCGCTTGAGGCTGAGACGTCGGAGCCCATTTCTTATAGCAGCTTTCAGGCGATTGATGCCGATAGCTCCCCGATCCGTTACAGGGCCTGTTTCAACACCGATATGAGCCTTGATGAGTTGAGCGCGGCCTACCGACCGGCAGAGGGGGCTGAACCTCTGACCGCCCCGGACTGGTTCGAGTGCTACGATGCTCTCGCGCTGGGTGAGGCGCTCGCGTCGGGTAGCGCGCGGACCTATCTGGGCACCAAGAACATCCATTTCGGAGTAGACCGAGTCATTGCTGTGACAGATGACGGGCGGGGCTATGTCTGGCATGTGCTGAACGATTGCGGAAAGAAAGCCTATGACGGCACGGTGATCGGCGAGGCATGCCCGCCGCGCGGGGAGCGCGGGCAATGAACCTTTTTGTCCCCGATATGATCTCCGCCACCCTTGGGCTGGCGGTTTTCCTGCTGGGGGCCGAGCTGAACACGCGGGTCGGGGTGCTGCGCCGGTTCAACATCCCCGAGGCGGTGAGCGGCGGTCTGGTCGCCGCGACGCTGTCGCTGGCGGTCTATCTGATTGCCGGGATCGAATTCGAGTTCGAGATGGAGACCCGCGACTATCTGCTGGTGGTATTCTTTGCCGCCATCGGGTTGAACGCAAGGTTCTCTGACCTGATCAGAGGCGGTAAGCCTCTGGTTCTGCTTCTAATTTTGACACTTGCAACCATCCTGGCACAAAACATCATCGGCGCGCTTGGGGCCGTCACCTTTGGCTTTCCGGCGCAATCGGGCGTGCTGTTCGGCTCTGCCGCGCTGATTGGCGGGCATGGCACGGCGATCGCCTGGGCACCTGATGTGGGCGCGGTGACCGGGCTTGAAGGTGCGACCGAGCTGGGCGTTGCCGTGGCGACGCTGGGTCTTGTGCTGGCCGCGCTGGTGGGCGGTCCCGTGGCGAAATACCTGGTAGAACGCCACAAGCTCACACCCGACCGCCCGGATGAGGAACTGACGGTGGGCGTGCCGCAAGAGGAAGCACGCGATGCGGCGATCACGCCCATCGGCCTGATGCGCGTGGTGCTTTATCTACATCTGGCAATCATCCTCGGCTACGCTGCAAATGTCGCAATCGCCGAGGCGGGGCTGAAACTGCCGCTCTTCGTGCCCTGCCTGATCGTCGCCATCCTGATCGCCAATCTGCGCAGCTGGCTTGCCCCGGATGCGGTCGCCGTCAGCCGGACGCCCGCGCTGGCGCTGGTTTCGGAATTTGCGCTGGGCGCGTTTCTGGCCATGTCGCTGATGAGCCTGCAGCTTTGGACCATTGCCGATCTGGGCATGACCATCCTCGTGGTGCTGACCGCGCAGACGCTCTTTACCGTGCTCTTCGTGATCTATGTGCTGTTCCCGGTGATGGGCTCGGGCTATCGCGGCGCGGTTCTGGCGGCGGGGTTCGGCGGCTTTGCGCTGGGAGCGACCCCCACCGCCATCGCCAACATGACCGCCGTCACCAAGCGATATGGCCCGTCGCCTATTGCCTTTATCGTGCTCCCACTTGTATCCGCCTTCTTTGTGGACATTGCCAACGCCATCGTCATCCAGACGATCGTGAATTTCTGAGGACCCCATGCCCGACCTGCTGATCGAACTGTTTTCCGAGGAAATCCCCGCGCGCATGCAGACCCGCGCCGGTGAGGATCTGAAAAAGCGCATCACCGATGGTCTGGTCGAGGGCGGTCTGACCTATGCCGGGGCGGCGGCCTTTACTACGCCGCGCCGCCTGACATTGACGGTGCAGGGGCTGCTGGGGGAAAGCCCGACGGTGCGCGAAGAACGCAAGGGCCCGAAAGTGGGCGCGCCGGACAAGGCCATCGAAGGCTTCCTGCGCGGCGCGGGCCTGACCCGCGATCAGTTGGAAGAGCGCGACACACCCAAAGGCACGGTCTATTTCGCCAGCATCGAAAAGCCGGGCCGCCCGGCAGCCGACATCATCGCCGAAGTGCTGGAAACGACGATCCGCAATTTCCCCTGGCCCAAATCAATGCGCTGGGGCGGCGGTGCCTTGCGCTGGGTCCGACCGCTGCATTCGATCCTGTGTATCCTCACCGATGAGGCGGGCGCAGAGGTCGTGCCGATGGAGATCGACGGGATCAAGACAGGTGATAGCACCGAGGGTCACCGCTTCATGGCGCCGGGCCGGTTTTCTGTCACCTCTTTTGAGGATTACGAGGCGCAGCTCAAGCGCGCGCATGTGGTTCTGTCCCCAACGGAGCGGGCCGACCATGTCTGGGCTGACGCCCAGAACATGGCCTTCGCCGCAGGTCTTGAAGTGGTGGACGACAAGGGCCTGCTAGGTGAGGTTGCCGGGCTGGTGGAATGGCCCGTGGTGCTGATGGGAGAGATCGGTGCAGAGTTCCTCGACCTGCCGCCCGAAGTCCTGCAGACCTCGATGAAGGAACACCAGAAGTTTTTCTCGGTGAAGGACCCCAAGACGGGCCGGATCGAACGCTTCATCACCGTGGCCAACCGCGAAACGGCGGATAATGGCGCGACCATTCTGGCGGGCAATCAGAAGGTGCTCTCGGCCCGTCTGGCGGATGCGAAATTCTTCTGGGAGAACGACCTGCGGGTCGCCAAATCGGACATGAGCGCCTGGACTGATGCGTTGAAAAACGTGACCTTCCATAACAAGCTGGGCACGCAGGCCGAACGGATCGACCGCATCGCCGCGCTGGCTCGCGAATTGGCATCAGTGACAGGTGCGGATGCAGATCAGGCCGAGAAAGCGGCGCGGCTGGCCAAGGCTGATCTGAGTTCCGAGATGGTCTATGAATTCCCGGAACTTCAGGGGCTTATGGGCCGCTATTACATCGAAGCCGCGGGCGAAGACGCCGCCGTGGCCGCCGTGGCGCAGGAGCATTACTCTCCCCTCGGCCCCTCCGACGACGTCCCCACCGCGCCGCTCTCGGTTACGGTGGCTCTGGCCGACAAGCTGGACACGCTGACCGGGTTCTGGGCGATTGACGAAAAGCCGACCGGGTCTAAAGACCCGTTTGCCCTGCGGCGCGCGGCGTTGGGGGTTATTCGATTGATGTTGGAGGCTAACCTACGTTGTCAATTGCATGATTATCAATCGAACCAGTTGAAGCGTTGCAACGAGTCGATAGGGAGTGCTTCTGCTAAGATCGCGAAGGAAGCTGCCAAAGTTTTTAAAGAAAAGACTGGTGGCGGTGTATCAATGGGGTTTGCGGGATCAATTACGGTCTCCTCTCTGGTGGATGGCCGGCAAGTTGACAGTCGATCAATTGACCTCCTCTCTTTCATCCACGACCGCCTGAAAGTCTTCCTCCGCGATGAGGGCATTCGTCATGACATCATCGACGCTTGTATCGCGATGGAGGGGAATGATGACCTGACCCTGCTGGTCAAACGCGCCCGCGCGCTGAATGAGGTGCTGGCCACCGAAGATGGCGAAAACCTCGTGCAGGGCTTCAAGCGGGCCAATAACATCCTGACGCAAGCCGAAGAGAAGGATGGGGTCGAATACTCCTACGGCGCGGACCCCAAGTTTGCCGAAACCGACGGCGAAAAGGCGCTCTTTGCCGCGCTTGATGCCGGGCAGGCGAAAATCGCCCCCGCGCTGGAGGCTGAGGATTTCCCGGCAGCGATGGCAGCCATGGCCGAGTTGCGCGCGCCGGTTGATGCGTTTTTCGAAGACGTACAGGTCAATACTGACAATGACGTGCTGCGCCGCAACCGTCTGAACCTGCTCAGCCAGATCCGTGCGATCTGCTCCAGCGTGGCCGATCTGACCCGGATCGAGGGGTAACAGCTGGTGATGCGTAGAAATACGCATCCCCAACCTCTCCCTTGCGTCGATCCAATTCCTTCTTATGCTGCGGCAAAACAAAAAGGTGCCGCAGTGCAGAATAATCCGCATACCACGTTGATCACACCAGATGCGCCGGTGGCGACCATCACCCATGGCGGGCGGGCGAAGTGTTTGCAGCGGCTGGTGCGGCTGGATATGCCGGTACCGCGCACGGTTGCCCTGTCCTTTGAAACCGTGCAGGCGATCGCAGATGGCCATGTGCCTGATATTGAACGCATTCTCGAACAGTTCGATCCCACGGTCTTGCTCTGCGTGCGCCCGTCCTCTGAGGATCCCGATTGGGGCGGTCCAGGGGCGGTTCTGAATGTGGGCATGAACGATGCCCGCTATGTGGATTTGAGCGACAAAATGGGGGCGGATGCGGCGGCGGCGCTTTATCTGCGCTTTGTGCAGACCTATGCGCTGCACGTGGCGCGACTGGACCCGGATGTGTTTGACGATCTCTTGGAAGACGGCCAGCAGGGTTTGAGCGACACTTTGCGTGCCTATGAGGAGGAAACTGACGAACCCTTCCCGCAGGACCCGGGCGAGCAATTGGCGGCGGTGCTTCAGTCCATGGCGCGCGCCTGGGATGGCACCACCGCGCGGCTTTTACGCCAAGCGAAAGGCGCGCCCGCTGATGCCGGTTTGGGCCTTGTCGTGCAGCAGATGATCCCGGGTCTGGGGCGCGGTGAATGTGGCTCGGGCGTGATGCAACTGGTCGATCCGACCACAGGCCAGCCGCAGATCACCGGGCGCTATCTGAGCCAGAGCCAGGGCCGGGATGCGCTGGGGGCGGGCACCGGCGCGCTGTATCTGGCGCGTGATGAGCGCGGCCCCTCGCTGGAAGATGTTGCGCCTGAGGCCTATGCTGAGCTGCAGCAGCATGCAAAACTGATGCGCCACAAGCTGCGCGAAGAGATGCAGGTCGAGTTCGTCATCGAAAACGGCCATGCGCATATTCTCGATGGCGTACGCGTGCCACGCAGTTCGCGCGCGGCGGTTCAGATCGCGGTGCGGCTGGCTGAGGACGGTATCATCCCGCCGCAAGAGGCGCTGATGCGGGTCGATCCGCATGCGCTGAACGAGCTTCTGCACAGGCAGGTCCATCCGGACGCCGAACGCGACGTGCTGACCACCGGCATCGCCGCCAGCCCCGGCGCCGCTACCGGACAGATCGTGTTCACCGCCGCCGAGGCGCAGGCCAGTGCCGCGCGGGGCGAGCCCTGTATCCTCGTGCGCCGCGAGACCTCGCCCGAAGATGTGCGCGGAATGCACGCTGCTGCGGCTGTGCTGACCGAAAAAGGCGGAATGACAAGCCACGCAGCAGTGATTGGCCGGGGTCTTGGTCTGCCTTGCATCGTCGGGGCTTCGGGGCTGCGTTTCGTCACCAAGAAGCGGCAATTGATGGCGCAGGACGGGCGCGTTTTTCAGACCGGCGATGTGCTGACCATCGACGGCACCTCGGGGCAGGTGCTGGCCGGGCAGCCGCAGATGCTTGAGGCGGCGCTGGATGACAGTTTCCAGACCCTGATGACCTGGGCCGAGGCGGAATGTGATATCGGCATCCGCGCCAATGCCGATACGCCTGCGGACGCGCAAACCGCGCAAAACTTCAATGTGCAAGGCATCGGCCTGTGCCGGACAGAGCATATGTTCTTTGAGCCGGGCCGCCTGACGGTGATGCGTGAGATGATCTTTGCCCAGACCCCCAAGGGCCGTGCCGCGGTGATGGAGCGGTTGCTGCCGATCCAACGCAAGGATTTCGTGCAGCTCTTCCGCATCATGGGCGGCAAGCCGGTCTGCATCCGCCTGTTTGACCCGCCGCTGCATGAGTTTCTGCCCACCAACCGAACGGGCCAGCGCGAACTGGCCGAGGCGCTGGACCTGCCAGTGTCGGATGTGGAGCGTCGGGTGGCCGCCATGAGTGAATATAACCCCATGCTGGGCCTGCGCGGCGTGCGGCTGGGCGTCACCGTGCCCGAAATCTATGACATGCAGGCACGTGCCATCTTTGAGGCCACGCTGGAGGCCAGCCAAGAAGGCGAGCCGGTGGTGCCCGAGGTGATGATCCCGCTGGTCTCGGCCTGCCGAGAGGTCGAGCTGGTCAAGACACGGATCGATGCGGTCGCGGCGTCTGTCGCCTCGGAGCAGGGCCGGGATTTCGATTACCGGCTGGGCGTGATGGTCGAAACCCCGCGCGCCTGTCTGCGTGCCGATGAGATCGCGCCCCATTGCGCCTTCCTCAGCTTCGGCACCAATGACCTGACCCAGATGACCTATGGTCTGTCACGCGACGATGCGGGCCGGTTCATGTCGGCCTATGTCAATCAGGGTGTCTTCTCCGAAGATCCGTTCCATGTTCTGGATACGGACGGTGTGGGCGAATTGCTGCAGCTCGGGGTGCAGAGGGGGCGCGAATCGCGACCGGGAATCACCCTGTCAGTCTGTGGCGAACATGGCGGAAATCCCGAATCGATTGCCTTTTGCCGGGCTGCAGGCTTCGATTATGTCTCCTGTTCGCCCTTCCGGGTGCCGGTGGCGCGATTGGCTGCAGCGCAATTGGCTATATCTCATCAGGTGGGGGCTGACCCTTAAGAATCCCACAAGATGTAGACTGACGTGGGGTCGGAAGATTCTTGCCATCGGCAAGAATCCACTGCTTTTGCACTTGCAATTTTTGGCGAACTGGACCTACGGCGAACTCTGGGCTAGAGGGCAGCCTGCGCTTGCTTTTCGGGGGGATCGGTAAGCGCGCGAACAAACCTGGTGGGGTTTTAGAAATGAACCGATTAATTAAGACGGCCGCTTTAGCGGTGGCTGTGCTGCTGCCTACTGTTTCTGCGTCCGATACGGGGCTGTCCTCGTTGATTGAACATGAACAAGCGTCCCTCGGCGCGATGCCCGGAGCCGAATTTCGCAAGTACCTGAACTATGTGCAGCCCAAGGCGCGCCCGGTCGAGGTGACCTATTCCCGCGCGTGGGTGGACCAGCGTCCCGAGCCTCAGGGTGACGAACATTGGCAGTGCCTGGCCGAGGCGCTCTATTTCGAAGCGCGCGGCGAGACCGTGAAAGGCCAGTTCGCCGTGGCCGAGGTCATCCTGAACCGAGTCAAAAGCAGTCGCTTTCCCGATACGCTCTGTGGTGTGATCAATCAGGGCACGGGCCGCAAATACCAGTGCCAGTTCACCTATACATGTGACGGGCATAAAGAAGTCATCGCGGAAAAGCAGGCTTACCAGCGTGTCGGCAAGATTGCGCGCGCCGCGATTGATGGCGTGTCAGGCGATCTGACCGATGGCGCGACGCACTACCACACCACCTCTGTCAGCCCGAAGTGGGCGCGCGTCTATAAGCGGACCGCAAAAATCGGTGTGCATCTGTTCTATCGCCACAACTATCGCACCGCAAGCAACTAAAATGTCTTGAAATCAGCAGGCTGTCACGGCTTGCTGATGTGGATTATGAATGCGGGCAGCGCTGACCCGCAAGCGACGGGTCGCAAATTCCATTGCCGGGCGGATTTCCTTTGGCGTCATGCGGCACGGGCTGCTATAGCCCGGCGCACTGGCGATTGCCGTTAGCCGAAGGGCCTGCATATGAGTTCTGAAATTCGTCTTGCCTTTGCGCATCCTTCGGAGCGGTCCGAAGCCACGGCAGCGCGTGGCCCGCTCGATCGGATTTCCCTGCGCGACCATATTGTCGAGGTCGAGATCGGGGCGTTTCAGGCCGAACGTGGCAGCACGCAGCGTATCTGCTTCAACGTCGTGGTCGAGGTGACGCCTCTAACCGGGCCGATCGACGATGATGTTGACCGCATCCTGTCTTATGATCGTGTCACCGAAGCCATCGCGCATGAACTGGCCGAAGAACGGCTGAACCTGCTGGAAACACTGGCCGAACGGGTTGCCGAACGTATCCTGCTGGAACCACAGGCTGTGCGCGCTTTCGTTCGGATCGAAAAGCTCGACCGTGGCTCTGGTGCGCTTGGGGTCGAGATCGTGCGCGCCCGCGATACCGTGCAACACGAACCGCTGGAAGAGGACCGCCCGCATCCGCGTCTGGTCTATCTTTCAAATGCGGCCATTGCCTCGCCGCATCTGCCGGGCTGGATCGATCAACTGGAGGCGCGCACGCGCCCGCTGATCCTGTGCGTCGGGGCGTCCGATCTGGCGGCGCCTCAGACGGGCCATGCCATGACCCAGCGGCGGATCGATCTGCTGGCCATCGAACAGAACGCCTGGGTGCTGGCGGCGCGCGATCCGCGCTGTGTCGTGGTCTCGACCCGGACCGAGCTGGATTGGGCGATGAAGAATGGTCAGATTTGTGTCTGGGCGCCCTCCAAAGTGGTTCTGGATGCGGTGGATGGCCCCTCGGCGCATCCCTCGGACGCGGTTGCGCTGGCCGCCTGGTTTGCCGCCACTTTCGAGGCGGGTGAGATGCTGGTGATCGGGGCCGACCTGCCGACTGAAGCCGGTGTGCTGCTGCGTCACCAATCGGTGGAACGGGCAGAACTGTGACCGACTATCACCGGCCGATTGTCCAGCACGGGCAGGCCCGCCCGGCGGAGGCGCTGCCGCTGGCTGGCGGCCCGCTCTGGTTTACCCATGTCGAGATCCTGTCGCGCGATACTGCCCCTCGCGTCTCGCATGTCGGAGAACTGCCTGATGTGACTCGGGCGCGACTGAGTGATGCGCGCGCGCCCATTGCCGGGCTGAAGATGGATGAGCCCCATATCATGGGCATCCTCAACGCCACTCCGGACAGCTTTTCCGATGGCGGTCGTCACGCCACCGTCGAAGCGGCCCGCGCGGCCGCCCGCCAGATGGTGGCCCATGGCGCGCGCATTCTGGACGTGGGAGGCGAATCCACGCGTCCCGGCGCAGATTTTGTACCGGCAGAGGTCGAGATCGAGCGGACCGCGCCGATCATCTCTGCCATCGCCTCGGAAAGTGACACGCTGATTTCCATCGATACTCGTAAGGCGCAGGTTGCGGCTGCGGCGCTGGATGCGGGGGCGGGTATGGTGAATGACGTGTCGGGCTTCACCTTCGATGCCGATCTCGCGCCGTTGAGCGCGGCGCGCGGCGTTCCGGTCTGCGTGATGCATGCGCAGGGTGATCCCGAAACCATGCAGGACGATCCGCATTACGAGAATGTCCTGCTGGATGTGTTCGACTTTCTGAAAGACCGGATCGACCATCTGGAGACCACAGGCATACCGCGTGCACAGATCGTTGCGGACACGGGCATCGGTTTCGGCAAGACGCTGGAGCATAATCTGGCGCTGCTGCGCAATATTGGCCTGTTTCAAGATCTGGGCGTGCCGATCCTGCTGGGCGCATCGCGCAAACGGTTCATCGGTACCATCGCGCAGGAGCCGCGCGCCGATGCGCGCGCGCCGGGCTCTATCGCGGTTGCGCTGGCGGCGCTGGCGCAGGGGGTGCAGATCATTCGCGTGCATGACGTGGCCGAGACTGCTCAGGCCTTGCGCCTCTGGTCTGCGGTCCGCTAATTTGCGGCAGAGAACCAATAACAATCGGCGAGGGGCAGGATGCGGAAGCTGTTTGGAACAGATGGGGTGCGGGGTACGGCCAACACCCACCCGATGACCGCCGATCTGGCGCTGCGCCTCGGGGCCGCTGTAGGTCGCTACTTTCGGCGCGATGCAAAGGGCGTGCACCGTGTGGTGATCGGCAAGGATACGCGGCTGTCGGGCTATATGTTCGAGAATGCGCTGACCGCCGGGCTGACCTCAACCGGCATGAACGTGCTGCTGCTGGGGCCGGTGCCCACGCCTGCTGTGGGTCTGATGACCCGCTCGATGCGCGCCGATCTGGGCGTGATGATTTCGGCCAGTCACAACCCGGCCGAAGACAATGGCATCAAATTCTTCGGCCCGGACGGGTTCAAACTCTCCGATCAGGCCGAGGAAGAGATCGAGGCGCTGCTTGAGGCCGGTGTGCAACCGGCACAGGCGCATAATATCGGACGCGCGCGCCGCGTCGATGACGCAAGGTTCCGCTATGGCGAGCGGGTGAAATCCTCGCTGCCCCGCGCGCTGCGTCTGGACGGGCTCAAGGTGGTGATCGACTGCGCCAATGGGGCCGCGCACCGGGCCGCACCTGAAATCCTGTGGGAACTGGGGGCCGAGGTAATCCCGGTCGGCGTGTCGCCGGATGGTCTGAACATCAATCACGGTTGCGGTTCGACCCATCCCGAGGCAGCCGCCGAAACCGTTGTGGCCCATGGCGCGGATGTGGGGATCACGCTGGATGGCGACGCGGATCGGGTGATTCTGGTGGATGAGGCTGGGACTGTGGCTGACGGCGATCAGTTGATGGCGCTGTTGGCCGAACGCTGGAGCGCCGACGGAATGCTGTCGGGCGGCGCTCTGGTGGCGACGGTGATGTCCAATCTGGGGCTGGAACGGCATCTGGCGGGGCTGGGCATCGGGCTGGAACGCACAGCGGTTGGCGACCGCTACGTGGTGGAACGCATGCGCGAAGGGGGCTTCAACCTGGGTGGCGAGCAATCCGGCCATATCGTGATGAGCGATTTTGCCACCACCGGCGACGGGCTGATGGCGGGGCTGCATTTCCTGGCTGAGATGGTGCGCAGCGGCAAAAAGGCATCCGAACTCGCGCGCCGGTTCGAGCCGGTGCCGCAATTGCTGCGCAATGTGCGCTTTGCCGAGGGCCAGACACCGCTGGAATTGGCGGCCGTCAAAACCGCGATCAGCGACGCTGAGGCGGCGCTGAACGGTCAGGGCCGCCTGCTAATCCGCAAGTCGGGCACCGAGCCGCTGATCCGGGTGATGGCCGAATGCGAGGATGAGGCGCTGCTGGAGGCGAGCGTCGGGGCGGTTGTGGATGCGGTTGAACTGGCGGTCGGGTCCGCCGCTCCGGTGGCTTAACGCCCAGCGAAGAACAGCCGTTTCAGCGCGCCATACTGGCTGAGCCCCATACCGCCAAGGATCAGGATCATTGCCAACAGCAGACTGTGGGGCAGGGGTTCGTGCAGAAAGACGGCCCCCAGGATCACCGACCAGAGCGGTACCTGATAGTTCGTCAGCCCCATGAAGACAGGCCCCGCGCTGCGGATCACCAGCACGCGCAACAGGTTTGCGCCTGCCGTCGGCACAAGGCCCAGCAGGGCCAGATAGAACAGGGTTTCGGAGGAAGGCAGCGGCGGTGGGCCTTCGACCAGCAAGGCTGCGGGCAAGACGATGCAGGTCCCGATGCTCAGTTGCAATGTAGCCAGCGCGTAAGGATCGATCGCGGGAAGTTTGCGCATCATCACCGAACTGGTTGCATAACAGCAAGCAGCCGACAGGCAGGCGAGGCGGCCCCAGCCCTCCAGCCGAGCACCGGTGGTGTCAAACGCCTGCCCGCCGATCAGAACCACCACTCCGGCAAAGCCGATCAGAAAACCCAAAACCCGGCGCGGCGTCATGCGTTCTCCGGGAACGAAGACATGTGCCAGCGGCAGCACCATCAGCACCACCGCTGCCATCGACACGCCTGCGAACCCGCTGGTCACATATTGCTGCCCCCAACTGAGCAGCATGAAGGGCAGCGCGGTGCTCAGCAGACCGGTCACCGCAAGCGCCGCCCAGGCGGTGCCTTCGCCCAACCAGATCCGCCCGCCCATCAGACGCCAGATCACCAGTGTCAGAAGCGCTGCAAAGCCGATCCGTGCTGTGGCCAGCCAGAACGGGGTGATCCCGCGCAGGGCCAGTTCGATCACCATGAAGGTCGCGCCCCAGACCAACCCCAGCGTGGCGACCATCAGCCAGCTTTTTGCGGTGATTTCGGGCGATTGGGTCATCTGTGCTCCTGTGGGGTTTGGCGGATGCTGAACTGCTATGGGATGGTGGTCAATTGTCTATAGTTCGTTCTATGTCGAAGCATGCGATACGAACAGAACGGGCGGACCAATAGGCCCGCCCGTCTGAAAATCAGCATATGGGGCTGAGATCAGTTCTTTTCCTGATCCACCAGTTTGCCTGCGGAAATCCACGGCATCATGCCGCGCAGCTTTTCGCCGACAACTTCGATCTGGTGCTCGTCATTCAGACGGCGGGTGCCTTTGAAGAAGGGCTGACCCACGGCGTTTTCCTGCATGAAGTCGCGCACGAATTTGCCGGTCTGGATGTCACGCAGAATGCCTTTCATAGCTGCCTTGGTCTCATCATAAGGCAGAACCCGCGGACCCGAGACATATTCGCCATACTCGGCGGTGTTGCTGATCGAGTAGTTCATGTTGGCGATGCCGCCTTCATAGATCAGGTCGACGATCAGCTTGGTTTCATGCAGGCACTCGAAATAGGCCATTTCCGGCGCGTAACCGGCCTCGACTAGAGTTTCAAAGCCCATGCGGATCAGCTCGACAATACCGCCGCACAGAACCGCCTGCTCGCCGAACAGGTCGGTTTCGCATTCTTCGCGGAAGTTGGTCTCGATGATGCCCGAGCGACCGCCACCGATGGCCGAGCAGTAGGACAGGCCGATTTCCAGCGCTTTGCCGGTTGCGTCGCTGTCCACGGCCACCAGACAGGGCACGCCGCCGCCTTTGACATATTCCCCACGCACTGTGTGGCCGGGGCCTTTGGGGGCCATCATGATGACATCGATGCCGTCTTTCGGCTCGATCAGGCCGAAATGCACGTTCAGGCCGTGGGCGAATGCGATGGCGGCGCCGGGCTTGATGTTGTCATGCACGTATTTCTTGTAGGTCTCAGCCTGCAATTCGTCGGGCATGGTGAACATGATCACGTCGCACCAGGCGGCAGCCTCGGCGATGCCCATGACCTGCAGACCTTCGGCTTCGGCCTTCTTGGCCGAGGCGGACCCTTCGCGCAGGGCGACAACAAGGTTCTTGGCGCCGCTGTCGCGCAGGTTCAACGCATGGGCATGGCCCTGGCTGCCATAGCCCAGAATGGCCACGTTCAGGTCCTTGATCAGGTTAATGTCGCAATCACGATCGTAGTAGACGCGCATCTCGGCGTTCCTCCATGAGTTTGTCTGGGGGCGTTCTAAGCCACATTGCCGTGCAGTGTGAGAGCGTTTGGTTGCAATTTCTTGCATCGTGAGAGATTTTCATTCGAAAACGTAAGTGATAATGAAAATTTCATGCTTGATGATATCGACAGACGCATCCTTCGCCATCTGCAGGCCGATCCCAGCCTGTCGACCTCTGAACTGGCAGAGCGATGCCGGATTACCTCGGGCGTCTGCTGGCGACGGATCGAGAAGATGGAGGCAAGCGGCATCATTCAGGGGCAGGAGGCGGTCATCGATTGGGCGGCGCTGGGATATGCGGTCGAGGTGTCGCTGCGGGTGACGCTGGACAAGACACAGGCGCGGGCCTTTGATGAATTCACCGCACAGGCGCGCAAAGTGCCCGAAGTGATCGAGATCCAGACCTTTCTGGGCCGGGTCGATGTGCGGCTCTCTGTCATCGCGCGGGATATGTCGCATTACCAGCAGATCTATCGCGACCGTATTCTGACCCTGCCGCATATCGCCGATATCGAGGCGCTGATGCATATCGCGCGGGTGAAGCGGGACGAGGCGCTGCCGGTATGATCGAGTTGGACGATATCGATCGCAAGTTGCTGCAGGCGCTGGCGCAGGATGCCACCCAAAGCGCTGGCGCGTTGGGGCGGCGCTTTGGGCTGTCGCAGCCGGCTTCATGGCGTCGCATCAAGCGGTTGCAGGACAGCGGCGCAATCAAGGGCCGCCGGTTGCGGCTCAATGCCGAAGCGCTGGGGTTTGGCGTGACGGTTTTTCTGGGGGTCAAGCTGGCGCGCAAGGGTCAGGTCAGCCTGGAGGATTTCGAGCGCGCGGTCTCTGCAATCCCCGAAGTGCAGACCGTGGAACATGTTCTGGGGCTTTATGATTATCGCCTGCGGGTCGTAGCGCGCGATCTGGCCGATTTCGAACGGGTGCTGCGCCGCCGGATCATGACGCTGCCCGGGGCAGGCGATGTCGAGGCAAATGTTCTGCTGAGCGAAGAACGACTGCCCGGCCCGATCGGCGTCAGTAGCGCGCCCGGACCTGAAACCCCGGATGGTGGGTCATCCGCACAAAGGTGACGGGAATGCCCTGTTTCCAGGTGGTGCGTTCGATCTGCATGACCGAGGTGCCCGCCGAGGTCGCCAGAAACTCGGCCAACCGCGCATCCGCTGGGACCGAGGACAGGATCATCTCGGCATCGGTGAAGGGCACATTGGCCAGCAGCCATTCATTCGGACCGGCCTGCGACAGATCGGCCTGTTCGATCTCGGGCACCACGTCCAGATTGACCCAGCGTTCCTCGAACTGGAAGGGGTGGTTATTGGCATAATGCATGCAGAGCACGTGCAGGACACGGCGGTCAGGCAGCAGGCCCAGCCGCGAGCTAAGCCAGGCTGGTGCGGGATCGATCGAGCGGTTGACCAGCGTATAGCGATAGTCCGCGTTCTGCTCTTCGACCATTTTGCGCACCAGCGCGATCTCGAACTTCGCCAGCTTGACGGGTGCGGTTGTCACCCGCGTCCCACTTTTGCGGCGGCGTTCGACAAAGCCGCCATCGGCGAGTTCTCGTAAGGCCCGGTTCACCGTGGCGCGGGCGCAGCCGAATTCTTCTGCCAATTCCGACTCGGTGGGAAGCAATGTGCCCTGCGGCCAAATACCCTTTTCGATCCTGCTCTGTACCAACTGGCGAACCGCTTGAAAGCTGGTTCTCTTACGTTCCTGCAACTGGCTACGACCTTATCTTTCTTTGCGTGTGCTAATCTGTTCGCAAACATCTTATGGTGTAAAGTGAAATTGACACTAATTGGCGTCATGCCGTTGGGGAAGCCCCTTTTTATCGGTTGATTTTGACGTTTTTGTCAGATTTTTTCCGCTGCCAAGATGATAGGGGAAAGTGGGATTGGCCGGTTGCTTATCATGTTTCCCGGTTTCCCTAACGTCAATCAGCCGATAACTACAAGGCTGACAAAATCAGAAGGATAGCTGCCGTGCCTGCATTGCTTGATAGCGTCGACCCGAACGGGCTGGAGGAATTCTCCGTTGTTTTCACGGACCGCTCGCTTAACCATATGTCTGCCGATTTTCAGCAGGTGATGCGCGACATCTCGGATCTGCTGAAATCGGTTTATAATGCTGATGGCGTGGCGGTGATCCCTGGCGGCGGCACTTATGGCATGGAGGCCGTTGCGCGGCAGTTTGCGCGCGGCGCCAATGTGCTGGTGGTGCGCAATGGCTGGTTCTCGTATCGCTGGAGCCAGATCATCGAGACCGGCGGGCTGACGGCGAGCGCCACGGTGATGAAGGCACGCCAGACCGGCAATACCAGCCCGTCGCCCTTTGCGCCCGCACCGATCGAAGAGGTTGTTGCTACGATCCGTGAGCAGAAGCCTGATGTGGTGTTTGCCCCGCATGTGGAAACCTCGGCTGGGGTAATCCTGCCGGATGACTACGTCTCCGCGCTGGCGGCAGCCGCCCATGAGGTGGGCGCGCTGATGGTGCTGGATTGCATCGCCTCGGGCTGCATCTGGATCGACATGAAAGCCACCGGTGTCGACGTGCTGATCTCGGCCCCGCAAAAGGGCTGGAGCGCCTCGCCCTGCGCCGGGCTGGTGATGCTGTCGGAGCGGGCCGAACAGCATTTGCAGGAGACCACGTCGGACAGTTTCGCGGTGGATCTGAAGAAATGGCGCGAGATCATGGCGGCCTATGAGAATGGCGGACATGCCTATCACGCCACCATGCCGACCGACGCGCTGAAGGCGTTCCGCGATACGATGGTTGAAACCCGAGACTATGGCTTTGAGAAACTGCGCGAGGCGCAATGGGCGCTGGGCAATGGCGTGCGGGCGATGCTCAAGGACAAGGGCGTGACCTCGGTGGCCGGTGACGGGTTCGGCGCGCCGGGGGTGGTGGTCAGCTATACCGGTGATCCCGATATCAAGAGCGGCAAGAAATTCGCCTCCGAAGGCATGCAGATCGCCGCGGGCGTGCCGCTGCAATGTGACGAGCCCGAAGGGTTCAGCACATTCCGGCTGGGCCTGTTCGGGCTCGACAAGCTCTATGATGTGGACGGCACCATCGCGCGGCTGAAACGGGTGCTGGACAAGGTGCTTTAGCGCACACCCAGCCCCATCTGCATCAGCGTGCGGCGCATGGCGGGGAGGGCGTAAAGCGCGTCCAGCCCCATCGCGCGGGCATCGCGCAGCGGCTGCGCCTCGACCATTGAGGCGCGGTTCAGCAGGTCGATGCCCGTAACCCGCAATTCCACATCGCGGATACGGGCCTTGTGATAGGCCTCAAGCATGGCGGCATTGCCAAGATCGCCGCGATGCGTCTCGGCCAGATCCAGCAGGCTGCGCAGATCGGTGAGCGACATGTTGAGCCCCTGCGCGCCGATGGGCGGCACCACATGGGCCGCCTCGGCCATCAGAGCGATCCGTTCCCCCGACAGGTGAGTCGCCGACTGGCTGATGATCGGCCAGATGGTGCGGCGCGAGGCCAGTTTTAGGTCCCCGAGCAAGCCGCAGGATCGCTCGGTCATCGCCGCCTCGAATTTCTCATCGGGCAGGGCAAGCAGGTCTTGCGCGATCGGTCCCCGCTCCATCCAGACAATCGCGGAGGAGGGCGATCCCTGCCAATCCGGCAGCGGCACCATGGTGAACGGCCCGCCGGAGCGGTGGATCTCAGTCGAGACGTTGTCATGCGGCTTTGGATGGGTGACGGCAAAGGCCAGCGCCTTCTGCCCGTAGCGGGTGGTTTTCACGTCGATTCCTGCCGCCTCGCGCATGGGCGAGTTGCGCCCGTCTGCTGCGATCACCAGCTTGCAGCGGACACGGCTGCCATCGCTCAGGCCCACCCGCGCCTCGCTGGTGCGGGTGAACAGCGTGCTGGTGCCGGTGCCGGGGCGGAAATCGACAGTCGGCAACTCATCCAGCCGCAGGGTCATCTCGCGGCGCAGCAGCCAGTTCGGCAGGTTCCAGCCAAAGGGCTGCTCAGAGATATCGGCGGCGTTGAAATCACGGATGATGCGGGGTTCAGATACCTCGCCGCCCGCATCGACGATCCGCATGATCTGAAGTGCCGCGGCATGATCCGACAGCCGCGCCCAGAGGCCGCATTGCTCCAGCAGCGCCTGTGCCGGTTGCAGGAACGCGGTGGTACGCAGATCTGAACCTGCCGCGTCGCGCTCTGTCACCGGGGGCGTGGGGTCGACGCAGATCACCTCGAATCCGGCAGTCCCAAAGGCCGCCGCCGCCGTCAGCCCGGCAATGCCACCGCCCGAAATCAGGATGTCACAGGTCTGGGTCATGTCGCTGCCCTCCATTCGCGCGGACTGTAATCCGAGCGATGGGAAGAGGCCAAGCGACATCCTGTCTCGCGGGTCAGCCCAGCGTGATCAGGATCAGGATGAACCAGATGACGGGGACCATGGCCAGCGCCGGCAGGTAGAGACCGGGCAAACCAAACAGCAGGATCGCGCAGCCCCAGGCGCTGACACCCGCAATGATCGCGTACCAAATGTTCTCGGGATCGCCATAGGCGACCTCTTTGGCCATCCATCCCAGAACCGGGATGGCAAAGAACAGGCGCTGCCAGAAGGGCAGCCTGGCGGGAATGGCGACGTTGCTCATTAGGAACCTTTTGGATGTATCTTTGTCTGGCGTGACATAGCGTTTTGCCAAGCCGCCGCCCCTGCGCAGAGTGTCGCAGCGGGCCCGCTTCAGACCAGTTGGGCCAGAAATGCCGTCAGGTTATCCGTATGATGATGGATATGGTTAGCATCTAGCGGTTCGGGTGCCACATGCACCGTGCGCATCCCCATATCGAAGGGCGCGGCCAGATTGCGCGGATCATCCTCGAACATAGCGGCCCGGTCGGGCGTTACCCCGTCCTGCGTGAACACCGCTTCGAACGCGGCGCGCTCGGGTTTGGGGCGATACTCCGCATGCTCGACCCCATAGATGGCGTCAAACAGCCCACTCAGCCCGCGCGCGGCCAGCACACGTTCGGCATAAGGGGCCGAGCCATTGGTATAGACGATGCGCCGCCCGGGCAGCGCCGCGATATGCGCGGCAAGCTCGGCATCTGGCTCCATATGGCCCGTGTCGATCTGATGGACAGCGTGCAGGTAGGGATCAGGGTCCAGATCATGCTCGCGCATCAGCCCTGCCAGCGTGGTGCCATAAGTGTGCCAGTAGTGGCTGCGCAACCGGTCGGCTTCGGCCTGAGAGACGGACAGCGCCTCCATCACATATTGCGTCATCAGCACTTCGATCTGATCGAAGAGCTTCATGTGCGGCGGATAGAGGGTATTGTCCAGATCGAACACCCAATGCGCCACATGTGAGAAGTTTTGCCTGACCATGGGCCGGGTCTAGGCCAGTGCGCGCAGGTTTTCAACGCTTTGGCTTGATTGGCGGGGGCAGGGGGCGCTAGACAGGTCCGAACAAGGAAAGCCGCTTGCATGAACCGCACCCAGTCCAATCAGAAAGACGCCTATCATCTCGTTCTCGAAGCAATCGATGTCGGGGTGTTCAAACCCGGTGACCGGCTGGTGGAAAGCGATCTGGCGGAACGCTTCGGTGTCTCACGCACACCGATCCGCGAGGCGCTGCAACGGCTTGAGACCCAGTCGCTGCTTGAACGCGATGGCCGGTCGCTGATCGTTGCTTCGCTGGATCACAACCAGATGGCAGAGCTCTATGTGGTGCGCAGCGAGTTGGAGGGGCTGGCCGCCAGCCTTGCCGCGCGTCATGCCACCGAAGAGGAAATCAAGGTGCTGCGTGAAATGGTCGAGGCGGACGATGCGCTGGTCGATGATCCGCCCGCGCTCAGCCGCGCCAACCGGCGGTTTCACGAGCAGATCCATCTGGCTTCGCATAACCGCTATCTGGTGCAGCAACTGGATCTGGTGCATCGCACCATGGCGCTGATGGCAACCACCTCGCTGGCCGCGCAGGGCCGGGGCGAGATTGCGCAGGCCGAACACAAAGCCATCGTCGATGCCATCGCTGCGCGCAACGAAGAGGCGGCGGGCCGGGCGCTCAAGGATCATATCTCGGTCGCCTTCGTGACCCGGCTGAAACAGGACGCGGATGAGCGCGAGCGCGTCTAGATCGTGCCATCTCCGGTCGCTTGGCCGTGCTGGGTCTTGTCCCAGAAATAGGGTTTGACCGCCAATTCGTAGAGCGCCTTGTAGGCCGCGATCACCCCCGCCGGGTAATAGAGTGGCATGGTCAGAACCCAGGGCAGCAGAAAGCGGCGGTTGGGTGTCCAGATGGCTTTGGCAGCGATCAGTGCCCCGATCCCCTCGACCGCCAGCAGCAGCGCTGCGGCAGTGGTCAATATCCTCGTGTCGATCAGCCCAGCCCAGGGACCCGGTGCGCCCAGCACGCCCAGCCAGAGCGACCAGAGCACCGGGGCCAGCAAGAACTGCCCCAGAGTGCCCAGAAAAAAGGCCTGCACCCCCAGGAACCGCCAACTGCCCAGATCGCGCCAAAGCTGGCGAGGCGCGCGCATATGCACCAGATAGGTGACCATGAACCCTTTGAGCCAGCGCGAGCGCTGCTTGACCCAGGGCCAGAGCCGGTGGTTTGCCTCTTCATGGGTGACGGTGTGGATAAAGGCGGTGCGATATCCGGCCCGGCACAGCCGCACGCCCAGATCGGCGTCTTCGGTGACGTTGTGGGCGTCCCACCCGCCGAGCTCTTCCAGAACTGCTTTGCGCATGAACAGCGTTGTGCCGCCCAGCGGCACCACCAAGCCCAGCCGGGCGATGCCGGGCATCACGGCGCGGAACCAGCTACTGTACTCGATCGTAAAGCAGCGTGCGCGCCAATTTGTGCGCGGGTTGTAGTAGTCCAGAATACCCTGCAGGCAGGCAACATCCGGCCCCGCCTGGTCAAACTGCTGCACCACCTTTTCGATCTGATCGGGTTCGGGCGCATCCTCGGCATCCCAAACGCCGACAATCTCGCCGACGCAGAAATCCAGCGCATAGTTCAGCGCGCGGGGTTTGGTGGTCAGGCCGTCGCTTTCGGGCACTTCCAGCACCCGCATCCAATGGGGCAGGGTCAGGCCGCGCAGGGTTTCGCTTGTCACCTCATCCTTGGCCTCAAGCACCAGGATCACATCCAGCAGGGCCTTGGGATAGGTCAGACGGCCCAGCCGCTTTATCAGCGCAGTCGCGATCTCTCGCTCTTTGTAAAGCGGCACGATGACCGAGGCCTTTGGCAGTTTGGTCTGGATGGGGGGCTCATCAACCGCCATGGGCGGGGCCAGGACATGCGCCAGAAACCCGACACCGCGCAACGAAAAGAACAACAGTAACGTCAGGCAGGAAAGGGTGAAAGCGGTGATGGCCAGCGCCGCAGGGGCAAGAACGCCAAGCGCTGCAATAGCGGTCAGCGCGCCGCCACCCCAAAGTGCATAGGATCGGGCATAGCTGCGGCAGCTGAAGGCGGGCGCAACCCGCGTTTCGGCCCGCTGCGCCAGAGTGGCGGCAAAGTGGTCGGCAAACACTGCGTCGATCTCTGCCCTGCGGCTGAGGACAGGCAGCGGGATCAGGCCGGATTCGGAAAAGGCCGCCTCGACCTCGGCAAAGCGATCGGGACGCGCGGTTGAGACTTGCAGAAAGGCCCCGGCTTGTTTGTAGGGCACGCACCCCACGCGCTGCCAGAAGGCGCGCGGCTGCAGGTCCCAAAGCGCCGGTTCGGGCCGGTTCCGGGCCAGTTCGACTTGTTCAAGGTTGCTCTGCTCGACCAGGGCGGCCTGTACCTGATCTTCACTGGCCCAGCCTTCGGCGACGATGATCTCGCCAATCGGGGCGTTCAGGCGCAATTGAAGTTCAAGCGCGGCGTGCAACTGCGCATGAGTGATCGCACCATTCCTGACCAGAATGCGCCCCAGAGGCACATGTGGCGCAGCAACCGGAACCGCTGCGCTCCGCCGCTGGGAAATCAGTTGCAAATCGCTCATCGCGCGCCTCGGTAAACCCCCGGATGGCAGGGTCTCTTACCAAGGTTAACGCCGGGTTAACTACGTCCCGTGAGTGTCAGCTTGCCGCTTTCCGGTCCGCCATAGCGCTGGCGAAACGTTCGAAGAGGTAGAAGCTGTCCTGCGGTCCGGGCGAGGCTTCGGGGTGGTGTTGCACCGAATAGACCGGTCTGCCGGCCATGCGAATACCGCAATTGGAACCGTCAAAGAGCGAGCGATGGGTTTCCACCACGCCGTCGGGCAGGGTCTGCGCATCCACCGCGAAGCCGTGGTTCATCGAGGTGATCTCGACCTTGCCGGTCTCCATGTCCTTCACCGGATGGTTGGCACCGTGATGGCCGTGATTCATCTTGACCGTCTCGCCACCAAGCGCCAGCGCCAGCATCTGGTGCCCGAGGCAGATGCCGAAGACCGGCAGATCGGTGCTGTCGAGGATCTCGCGGATCATTGGTACCGCGTATTCGCCTGTGGCCGCCGGATCGCCGGGGCCGTTGGACAGGAACACGCCGTCGGGTTTGTGGGCCAGAACCTCGTCCGAGGTGGCCGTGGCGGGCAGGACCGTGACATCGCAGCCCGCCGAGGCAAGGCAGCGCAGGATGTTGCGTTTTGCGCCATAATCGATGGCGACCACCTTGTGCTGCGGGGCCTCCTGCCGTGTATAGCCCTCGGGCCAGGCCCACCGCATTTCGTCCCAGCGATAGGATTGCGCGCAGGTGACCTCCTTGGCCAGATCCATGCCTTCGAGCCCGGCAAAGGCGCGGGCGGCGGCAACAAGCGCGGCGATGTCGAAATTGCCCTCGGGGTCATGTGCCAGCGCCACATGCGGCGCGCCCTGCTGACGGATCGCACGAGTCAGCCGCCTTGTGTCGACACCACCGATGGCGATGCGTCCGCGCCGGGCCAGCCAGTCCTTCAGCTCTTCTGCCGCGCGCCAGTTCGACGATGTGGTCGGGTCCCATTTCACCACCATGCCCTCGGCCACCGGATCACCGGTTTCGTCATCCTCGGGGTTCACGCCCACATTGCCGATATGGGGAAAAGTGAAGGTCACGATCTGGCCCGCATAAGACGGGTCGGTCATGATTTCCTGATAGCCGGTCATCGCGGTGTTGAAGCACAGCTCGGCCACCGTTTGACCGGTTGCACCGAAGCCCATGCCATAAAACAGCGTCCCATCCGCCAATGCCAGACATGCGGTGGGCTTTGACGGGGCGGGGTGTGCCATGGCGCGACTCTCCTGTTGGGTAAACCGGCTTGTTCCTAAGGGGGTTCATCGCCCCGGTCAAGAGTGCCGGTTTTTTGGCCTATCAAGAGATTTCAATGGGTTAGATGCTGCTGCTTGTGGTTGTGTCAGAGTTTTTCTTTGGGTATGGTCGGGTCTGGCTTTCCATGGGGATGGATACACAGATGGATCTGCGCTCTCGGGTCAATGCGGCCCTGAAACAAGCGATGAAAGACAAGGACAGCGAACGTGTTTCGACACTTCGGCTGGTCAACGCGGCGATCAAGGACAAGGATATCGCTGCGCGCGGTGCAGGCGCGGAAGAGGCGACCGGCTGCGATGAGGCGGATGTGCTTGCGATCCTTGGCAAAATGACAAAGCAACGCCAGGAAAGCGCGCGCGCCTATGAAGAGGGCGGGCGGCTGGATCTGGCCGAGCGGGAAACCCGAGAGGTCGAGATCATCGCCGAATTCCTGCCCAAGCAGTTGGACGAGGATGAGGTCGCTAATGCCATCCAGACGGCTATCACCTCCACCGGCGCGGGCTCGATCCGCGACATGGGCAAGGTGATGGGCGAGTTGAAGTCGCGCTATACCGGGCGGATGGATTTCGGCAAGGTCGGACCGATGGTCAAGGATCACCTCTGCGCATCGTCAAACGGGCAGTGCTGATCTGGCTCAAGCGGGTCTGAGCCGGGTCAGCAGATCGTCATACAGCGCCTTGCGTTCGTCCTCGGACAGGAAGGCGCCGATTTCGACCTCGCGCCCGCCGCCTTTCAGCGTCACGTAGTTCGGCACCGGTCCGTCATCGGGGTGTAACTCGGGTTGGGCCCAGTAACGGATGCACTGCCATTCCTGCATCGCCCCGCCGGGGTCGTGCCGGACCAGATGCGCGTTTGCGTCTGACAGGGTCAGCACTTCCAGAATGCGGCGGCTGCGGTAGTTGATCTGCAGCGCCCACCAGATTCCGGCCACTGCCAGCAGAACAAAGGGCAGGATACCCCAAAGCAGGATCGACCCCAGCAGCATGATCAGCGGTATGGTGGCCAGCGCAAAGATCCCAAGAACCGTTGCCGCAAAGCCCTTGGGCGGCAGCGAGTTATGCGGCCAGAGGCGCAGCTCGGCATTGGTGTCAGACGATATGGTCCAGCGGTAGGGCATGGGTGTGACCTAGCATGGCTGTGGCGTTGGTCGAAGGGGAAATGCACACGCACGACGTGACCCCCGCTGCGGCCCCACGCCGAAACCAGCACCGTATATGCCGGTCAGACGCAGCCTGACAGTTGGTCACATCGGTTCAATTAGTGCCTGTGGCGGCGGTCAAGACAGTAGTGGCTGTGGCGACGGTCACGACAGTCACGGAAAGGGAGACACAGGCAAGTGTTGTACCACCTTGCGCATCAAGCAATTCGGCGTCAGATATCTCACCTTCTTTTGGTGCTGCCGGGATGTGCAGATATTTCACTTTCTCGGTGTCGCGGACGACCCGAATGTCCACATTTTCTGGCGGGGTTTGCCCAAGTTCTGCCAAAGCGGATTTAGGATTATCTTCCAGTGCCTGCGCGAACGCATCGTCATTCCAGACCTTTTCAAAGAATGCCGTTTTTTGGGCCTCGGCTGCGCTTTGCTTCGATGGTGTCATCATCATCTCCTGTTTCAGAGGGTCTCGCCGCCTGAGACAGCGCTCCCCTTTCCATGGCTCGTTGCCTGAATCAGGAGCTAGTTCCCGAGTGTGATGGCATGACTATGACTGCATTAACTTCGCTTCATCGTATCGGGGAGACCGTTCGCAAGCTGATTACGGCGATGCTTGAACGGGATATACGTTCAGGCCACGTGCCCCAGCCGTGACCAGGACAGAGCATCCTCCAGGCGGTCGTCGCCCCAGAACACCTCGCCGCGCACCACGAAGCTGGGTGCGCCGAATACGCCCGTGTCAGCGGCGGTCTCGGTTTCGGCTGCAAGTTCCGCGACGGTTTCGGGGTCCTGCGCGCGTGCCAATATCTGCATCGGGTCCTGATCCGCGCGGTGCAGCGCCTCGGTCAGGTTGGCCTCGGACCCGGCCTCGATCCCGTCTTCGAACCACAAGCGATAGCAATTGCGCACGAAGGGGATGCCCCAGTCTTCGCTCATGCCCCGCAGCGCCACCTGATTGGCCAGTGGCAGGTCGGAGATCGGGTAGGGCGCAGGCAGGGCGCAGCGCAGCTTGTACTTCGCCGCGCGCCGCTGGATGTCGCGCCACATATAGGCGGTTTTCTCGGGCTTGTTGGCGAAGGGGATGTTGTTCTGCTCGGTCATCACGCGGCGCACGTTGAAGGGCCGCCAGCGCAGGGTCACATCCCGTTCGCGCGCCCACTCGGGCAGGCGCATCACCGTGAGGAATGTGTAGGTGCTGCCGATAGAAAACCAGAAATCGATCTCGGGCATTGCTTTGCTCCGGCGACTATGGGGTCTTTTCCTAGGGTAAAGCAAAATCCGTAAGATTTCGATGGTTCTTTGTCGATCGGGGTTTGCGGGCCAAGGGGCTACGTTGTTTCAAGCCGGTACTTGAGGAAGGTCGCGCCGTCATATTCTGTTTCGCCAACGGGTTTTGCACCGAAACGCGCAAGCGCGCCGCGATTCTTGCGCGAGGGCGGCAGCAGAAAGGTCACATAGGGAATGCGCGGATCAGCGGTGGCAAACGCGATCGCCTTTTTCGAAATGCGCGTGCCCAGCCCGAAATGGTCAGGTTTCAGGACCAGGCCGAAATCCCAGTCCTCACCCTCTTTCTGAAACCCGCCCCAGCCGACATAAGAGCCATCGGACAGGATCGCCCAATGTCCAAGCCCGTCTTGCTGCCAGCGGGCCTCTTTCTGAGCGACAAAGGCGGCGGCTGTGGCGGCGTCCCATTCGAAGGTCAGCAGTGGCATATGCTCGGCCACGCGCGGGTCGGACATATGAGAGATGATTTCGGCCAGATCGATTGCCGGTAATCTGGTGAAGGTGATGTCAGAGCTCATCAGGCATCCGGAGTGTGGGGCAGGGTGACGCGCGCAGCGGAGGGATGTGCTTAGCTTAAGCAAGGACGTCAAATCTGCAATCGGCAAAGAAAAAGCCCCGCGCGATGGCGGGGCTTTTGTCAGCTATTGGCGGGGATCAGTGCGCGTGGCCCTTGTCCCACTCTTCCTGCTTGGGCAGGATTTCGAACGTATGCTCGGGCGGGGGCGACGGCAGGGTCCACTCCAGCGTATCCGCATATTCGTTCCAGTAGTTGTTCTCAGTCACCTTCGCGCCGCGGAACAGCGCGTAGAAGACGATGCCGAAGAACAGTAGGAACGAGGCGAAGGAGATGAACGCGCCCCAGCTTGAGATGTAGTTCCAGTAGGCGAAGGCCTCGGGGTAGTCGATATACCGGCGCGGCATGCCCTGACGGCCCAGGAAGTGCTGCGGGAAGAAGGTCAGGTTTGCACCGACGAAGAAGAGCCAGAAGTGAATCTTGCCCCAGAACTCGGAATACTGACGCCCGGTCATCTTGCCGAAGTAGAAATAGACACCGGCAAAGATCGCAAACACGGCACCCAAGCTCATCACATAGTGGAAATGCGCAACCACATAGTAGGTGTCATGATAGGCCCGGTCGACACCCGCCTGGGACAGAACAACGCCGGTCACACCGCCCACGGTGAAGAGGAACAGGAAGCCGAAGGCAAACAGCATCGGCGTCTTGAACTCGATCGAGCCGCCCCACATCGTCGCGATCCAGCTGAACACTTTCACGCCCGTGGGCACCGCGATCACCATCGTGGCCAGCATAAAATAGGCCTGCTGGTTCACGGTCATACCAACCGTGTACATATGGTGTGCCCAGACGACGAAGCCCAGAACACCGATCGCGATGAGCGCCCAGACCATCGGCAGGTAGCCAAAGATCGGCTTGCGCGAGAAAGTGGCGATCACATGGCTGATGATACCAAAGCCGGGCAGGATCACGATATACACTTCCGGGTGACCAAAGAACCACAGGATATGCTGATACAGGATCGGGTCGCCCCCGCCAGCGGGATCAAAGAAGGTAAAGCCAAAGTTGCGGTCCATCAGCAGCATGGTGATCGCGCCTGCCAGAACCGGCAGGGACAGCAGGATCAGCCAGCTTGTGATGAAGATCGACCAGGAGAACAGCGGCACCTTGAACAGGGTCATGCCCGGTGCCCGCATGTTCAGGAACGTGGTGATCATGTTGATCGCGCCCAGGATCGACGAGGCCCCCGAGACGTGGACCGCAAAGATCGCCAGATCCATCGACATCCCGCCTTCGGTGGTCGAGAGCGGCGGATAGAGAACCCATCCGACACCTGAGCCAAGCTGATCATTGCCGCCAGGAGACAGCATCGAGGCAACACCCAGCGAGGTCCCGGCCACATAGAGCCAGAAGCTGAGGTTGTTCATCCGCGGGAAGGCCATATCCGGCGCGCCGATCTGCAACGGCATGAAGTAGTTGCCGAAACCGCCGAACAGGGCGGGGATGACCACGAAGAACATCATCAGGACGCCGTGATAGGTGATCATCACGTTCCACAGATGGCCGTTCGGGGTACAGACCTCGGCACCGCTGCCGAACAGGCGGAACCCTTCCATGCACATGTGCTGAACGCCCGGCTCCATCAGTTCGAGCCGCATGAATACGGTCAGTGCGACCGAGATGAAACCAGCAAGTGCCGAGAATACCAGGTAGAGAATCCCGATATCCTTGTGGTTCGTGGACATGAACCAGCGGGTGAAAAACCCGCGTTGATCTTCATGTTCATGACCATGAATGGCTGCATCTGCCATTATAGGTGCCTCCTGTTGCGACTTTGACGCGCAGACGGTTGGCTCCGGACCGCGCGGATTCCAGCCGGTTTTAGTGGGTGGCGGCGTCCCCTTCAATGGCAGAGTTTGATCTCGATCAAGTAAAATAGCCGCACCCCCTTGCATTCCAGGGGTGTCTACGCCTGCTGGGCCGGGTGAGGCGTTATTCTGAGGCGATATAGTCTTCGGGCACGAAGAAGGTGTAGTCGCGATCCGCCACCGCCTCATGACAGCTATGGCAATAAGCGACCGCAGCGCGGCGGCTGCCCATCGTGTCACCAAAGAGCGAGCCGTCCGGCATCACCATGATATAGCGCCAGTCGGCGGTATCGGGGTTTTGGCCTGCGGGCAGCTTCTCCATCACAAACAGCGCGCCAGGGAACACCCCGCCATCGTCGGTCACCGTCACGCTGTCTTTTGCCAGCACGGTTCCGACGGGCAGTTTTTCACCGGGTTTCAGCGTCGCGTAATTCGTGGCCATCTTGTTGGCATAGCTGTTGACATAGCGCTGCCCATGGGTGGCCGAGACATAGGGGGCGTCGTTGAACTTCGGCCAGTCCTGAAACCGCGCGATCAGATCGAGCCGGGATGCGGCATAGCCCCGCGCCATGCGGCGGGACATTTCATCATAGATCTCTTGCGCCTCTTCCTTGGTCAGGTCGGCGGGGTTTTCGATCGCGATATGGGCGCTCTCGGCGCTTGTTTGCGCGTGGACGGCTGCTGCACCGCATCCTGTGGCCACAAAAATCGCCACGACCCATCTGCACATTCTGTTGCTGCACCTTACCATCATCTGGCCCCACCTCTCCGAAAGGCTGCCCGGATTTTGTCGGGCATTTTCAGAAGAATAGCAGCAGGTCTTTCGCTCGCCACAACCTGCAGGGGCAACTCACCCGGTTGTGCGCAAGAGTGATCCTGCACGCATTCGACCTGCGCAAAGACTAGGCGGGGGCGATGCATCGGGTAAAGTTAATTCCTGTGCTGTCCCGGATGCAGGCGCGCGCTGTACTTCGGATAGAGGCCCGTCAAAGAGGCAACCGCGCAGCCAGCTTTGAGTGCCGCCTCTTGAAAAGACCGGTTTGGAAAGGGCGCAACCCGATCATGGGTTGACCTTGCGCACCGGGCTGGCAACAACGGGGCATTAGCAGAAACTTCAGGTGCGCCATGGCTTACGATCCCGACAACATCTTCGCCAAGATCCTGCGCGAGGAGATCCCGGCCACGCGCGTCTATGAGGACGATCAGACACTGGCCTTCATGGACATCATGCCGCGCGCCGACGGGCATCTGTTGGTGATCCCGAAAACGCCCTGCCGCAACCTGCTGGATGCCACGCCCGAGCAGCTTTCAGCCGTGATCGCAACCACGCAGAAGCTGTCGCATGCGGTGATGAGGGCCTTCGGCGCCGAAGGTGTCACGATCCAGCAATTCAACGAAGAGGTTGGCGGGCAGGAGGTGTTTCACCTGCATTTCCACGTGCTGCCACGCCATGAGGGGGTGTCGCTGCGCCCGCCCGGGAACATGGGCGATTTCGACCTGATCGCGCAACATGCCGAGAAAATCCGCGCCGCACTGGAGTGATTGCCCTGCCGGGCACCGCGGCTAAATTGGTCTCAACCTGAAACTGTGATATCCTTGCTCTCGCCGCCGTTTATTTCAACTGGCGGGTCGCAAGATTTTTTTGGGGGATTTTTTTTGATGTTTGGTTCAAGGCTGCTCTTCGTTCTTTTTCCTTTTGTGTTTTCTCATGGGGCCTGGGCGGAGTCTTTTGATGCATATGGTACGGGGATTGCCATTTCGACCTCGGTCACGACGCAAGTCTCAGAGGCGCTGATCGTCGTTGACGTCCACACCGAGTATGAAAAGTTCGACGCCGTCGATCCGCAGAACCCGTTGGCGACGGTCAAAGGGCCCTGCTTTGGATCGATCATGATCAAGTCGGGGCAGGTCTCGGGCGGGGGCGTTTGCAATTACACCGATCAGGATGGCGATATGGCGATCTTAAGCTGGGTGCCGCAGGGGATCGGGCGTGACGGGCTGACGATCGGCATCTGGTCGGTCGAGGGCGGCACCGGCAAATGGGACGGTGCCTCGGGCGGCGGCGCGTTTCGCGCTGGCACCCGCGATGATGGCAGCTACCGCAACGATGTGACCGGGGCGATCACGCTGCCCTGACCCCGGTCGCTGCGAACTCTTTCCGGCCATTGGTGGCGCACCGGTCCGGCTAGCTTACTGTCGGGGCCTGTGCGATACCTCGACAATCGCTCACAAAGCGCCCGACCTCTTCGGCGTGAAACGGTGCAGAATGTCGGATGATGGTACCTCTTGATACCAAGACCAATCGTTGGAACTTCGGGTCGCTGACAGTACAGGGCGTTTGCAACCAGGTCGGTTTCGAGCTTTGCAGCGAAAAGCTGGTCCTGCCGTTTATCTACACTGCGGTGGGTGGGCCGGCCTATTTCGCTGGCACGATCCTGTCGACAGTGAATATCACCAAGTTTTTGTCCCAGGTCCCTGGCGCGACCTTCCTGACCCGCGTGCGATATAGCAAACGCGTGATGGCGTGCTCGACGTTGATTTGCGTCGCTGCACTGGCTGCGGTCGCGATGATGCGCGATGATTTCGCCGCGCAGACGGTTGTGGTGATCTTTTTGCTCGCCGCCGCGCTGATCGGTGTCGGAAAGGGATTGGGCGTGCTGGCTTTCCAGGATGTTTTCGGTCGCTCGCTCTGGCAGTCCTCGCGCGCGCGGCTGTTGTTCCTGACCGGGGCTGTAACCGGGTTAGGCGTGATCGCGTCGACCTATCTGTCGGTCAACTATCTGGATTTTGACGGCGATGACAGCTTTAACAGCGAGTTGATTGTCGTTGGAGCGGTTCTGCTGACGCTGTCGGCGGCTGCTGCGCTGATGCTGCGCGAACCTGCAAAGACGACTTCCGGCGGCACCGAGCAGACCGACACCGGCGCTTTCAGAAATTTCTCGGACGAGGTGCGCGGCGGGCTTGCGATTGCCGGGCGCCAGACGTGGTTTCGCAAGTACCTCGTGGCAAGAATGCTGCTGACGCCGATCGAGGTTGCGACACCGTTTTTTGCCATTCACGCCGTTGCCTTGCATCCCGACACAGCGCCCAGCCTACCGACCTTTGTTGTTGCCGGAGCGCTGGGCATGATGATCGGGGGTGCAGTTTTTCCGGCATTCAGTCGGAAATCCGACCGTCTGACCATGAATGTCTCGGCGCTGATTGCCTGTCTGGGGGCGCTTTTGTCGCTGAGCTTGCAATTTTTTCCCGATCTCAGAAACCTTGCCACCCACAGCGCCGCCTTTCTGCTGCTTGCGATCGCTAATCAGGGGGTGAGCGTCAGCAAGACCGTCTATCTGGTGAACGCCGCTTCCGATGACACCCGGCCCTACTGCGTTGCCGCGTCCAATCTCGTCAGCGGTGTTCTGGGGTTTCTGCTGGCGCTGGTTTTGGGCATGATTGCGCATGTGCAAGGCGCGGAAGCGGCCCTGATCGGGATGATCCCGCTCAATCTCGCGGCAGCCTACTATGTCATGCGCTTGCCGAGCAGCCGCAACTTGAGCGCGCAGGACGGTCTATAGCCGCGAGTCTGGTTCCTTATCAGTCTTGCGCCGCGTGCGCGGGCAGGGGGCCGATGACCTGATCGAAACTCTTGCGCAAGGCAACATCCAGATCACCCATCGTGACCGGCAGGCCCAGATCGACCAGCGAGGTGACGCCATGTTCGGTGATGCCGCAGGGCACGATCCCGTCAAAATGGCTCAGATCTGGTTCGACATTGATCGAGATGCCATGAAAGCTCACCCATTTGCGCAGGCGGATGCCAATGGCGGCGATCTTGTCCTCGGGCTTGGCGCCGCTGGTGGTCAGCGGTTTGTCATCGCGCACGATCCAGACACCCACGCGCCCTTCTCGGATATGGCCACGCAGGTTGAACTGATCCATTGTGGCGATCACCCATTCCTCAAGCTGCTGCACGAACCTGCGCACATCCTTGCCGCGCCTGCCCACATCCAGCATCACATAGACAACGCGCTGCCCCGGACCGTGATAGGTATATTGGCCGCCACGCTTGCTCTCATATACCGGGAACCGGTCCGGATCGGTCAGATCCTCGCGCCGCGCCGAGGTGCCAGCGGTATAGAGCGGCGGATGTTCCAGTAGCCAGATGCATTCCTCTGCCTCGCCCGCCGCAATCGCGGAAGCGCGCGCCTCCATGAAGGCGACAGCCTCGTCATAATCGGTCAAACCGTCTGAAGTGATCCAGTCCATGGCCTGTCCTTACCCCTCGTTGCCGGGCGAGGGAAGGGGTCAGGCGGCCTCTGCCAGGCAGCGTTGCAGCACCTCAGCATAGGTCTCACGGCCCTGCGCTCCGGTCAGAAGGTATTTGCCGCCGAACGCCATCGCGGGCACGCCGGTGATGCCGCGGCTGGTCCAGAATTGCTGTTTCTCACGCACCGGGGCGGCAAATTGGCCCGAGTCCAGCGCCGCGCGCGCGGCCTCCGGCTCCAACCCCGCCTGTGCCGCTGCCGCGACGAGGAAATCCGGGTCGGAGATATCGCGGCCATGGGTGAAATAGGCCTCAAACAGCGCCAGCTTCAGCGGGTGCTGCCTTCCTTGCGTTTCGGCCCAATCCAGCAATTGATGCGCCTGAAACGTGTTCACGATGCGGCTGTCATCGGTAAATTTGAAGGTAATTCCCAGCCCCTGCCCAAGCGCCGTCAGCCGCTCCCGCGCCTGCTGGCTTTGTTCGGCCGATGTGCCATATTTCTCCATAATATGGTCACGCAGGTTCTGACCCTCGGGCGGCATGTTGGGATTGAGCTCAAACGGGTGCCATCTGAGTTGTGCGACGATCCCGGTTTCCCCAAGCGCCTGATCCAGTTGCCGAAACCCCACGATACACCATGGGCAAACCACATCCGAGACCACATCAATCTGGACAATAGGGCGGTTCTGCGCGTCACTCATGGCGGTGTTTCCTGCGATTTCTGCAACCGCATCGCTAGCAGAGATCGCACCCGGGGGGAAATCAAACTGAAGTGTGTATTTCCCTCTTCACATCGCCGCACCCCTCGTCTATATGCCGCTCTACCAAGCCTGACAGTGCGGTCGTGGCGGAATTGGTAGACGCGCAGCGTTGAGGTCGCTGTGGGGTAACACCCGTGGAAGTTCGAGTCTTCTCGACCGCACCAGCAGGCGATATCATTTGATATCAAAAACTATCAAAAACTATCAAATTAAGGCCCAAGCGGCCCACTGCCACAAGTTTTGAGTTCCCATGAGCGTCAAAACTGTGCAACCAGTTACGCATATTTTCCGCAAAAGTGCGTAACTCATGGCATCAATTCGAAAGCTCAAGACAGGATACCGCGCTGAGGTCGCGCGTAAAGGTGTGCGTAAATCCAAGGTCTTTGCGACTCGCCGGGACGCTAAGGAGTGGGCCACCCGGGTTGAATACGAGATACTGAACGGAGAAAAGATAGCCTCCAAGCTACAACTCGGTGAGGTGTTCGGCCGCTACGCCCGTGAAGTGTCACCGAGCAAGCGGGGGGCACGCTGGGAGACAATCAGGCTCGAAATGCTGGGTCGTGATAGTATCGCGAAGATACAGCTTGAGGATTTATCAACGCAGGACTTTGCAGATTGGCGAGACAGGCGGCTGAAGGAAGTGGCCCCGGCCTCTGTCATCCGCGAGTTGCAGCTTATGTCATCTGTCTTGAATACAGCCCGTAGGGAGTGGGGCTTAATCAAGCACAACTTTATTAGCGATGTGTCTAAGCCCAAGAAGCCACCGCCAAGAGACAGGTTACCGACGCAGCAAGAAGTCGAGGCGCTGCGGCATTGTGCTGGAGAAGACCTATCGAAGGCGACTGCACGCGCCTTTCACGCCTTCCTTTTTGCAATGGAAACCGCGATGCGAGCTGGCGAGATTGCGGGGCTTGAGAGGGACTGTGTGGACGTTGAACGTCGGGTGGCCCATCTCAAACACACCAAGAACGGGCGGCCTCGCGATGTGCCCCTTTCGTCTGAGGCCATTCGATTGCTTCAACAGCTACCAGATGCGGATCCGGTCTTCGGGCTTTCGAGCAGGCAATTGGATGTTCTGTTCAGGAAATCCCGTGATAAGGCCCAGATAGAGAACCTTACGTTTCACGACTCCCGCCATGCAGCGATTACGGCTCTGGCGAGGAAGTTGGATGTTTTGGCGCTGGCACGGATGGTCGGACATACAGACTTGAGAATGCTTCAGGTCTACTACAACGAGAGCGCGGAAGAGTTAGCAAAACGTCTCGACTAGGCCTCCGGGTTTCGGAATAGGCCCTTGTGGGTCTCGACGCGGCCCAGAGAAGCCCAGCGACGTACGGTCTGTAGAGACCTCCCGACTTTCTCAGCATAGTCATCGGCGCTAATCCATCGCGGCTGCGGTGAGACTGCGACTCTTGCAAGCATTTTCTTAAGGTCGGCCAGTTCGCGGCGCACAGCCTCAACGTCGGCCTTGGTTGCAATCTGGTCGGGCTGCATCTACTTGCCCTCCGGGTTCGGCTCAAGCTGGTCTATCCAGCGATTGCCCTTCTCAATGACGCGAGAGAATGTCACCTTAACTTCGACTATTCCGCAGCCATCGAGGCACTTACGGTGCTCTTTAGCGTCGGCCACGGAAGCGTAGACAATGTTTCCGCCCGCAGCCTCACCAAGCTCGAATTCCCAATCAGTCGCGCACATGTATCCGGTAACTGTCTCAGGCATCATGCTCTCCCTCCGGTGGCTCGGGCAGTGGCATCCAGTGGGTGAAGTAAGTCGCGTTGAAGTAAGCTTGGTCCTCCCAATCAAACCAAGGGTTGCCATGTACTTCGGTGTCATCGAAGTGCAGGACCGTAACGCCCGTTGTTATGCCCACTTGGTCGGGGTACGACCATGCAGCTAAGAACGGTGTCCCATCCCTCGGTGCTGGGTTCACAGGGTCGTTGATTTGCTTCCAGGTCATGGGGTGTCCTCCAAGTAGTCCACTTGAACACCCAGCATCTCTATCTTCGTTGCCTTCATCTGAAGCCCCAATGACCCGTCTGTGTGCTGGATTGGGAACAGCCCGCCGAAGCAGGTAACATAACAGTCATCATCGATTACTTCTGCGATGGAATTCGCCTGTCTGCCGAGAACATGGATTCCGACCCTGACATCCTCCATAGTTCCATAGGGGCGCGCCCAAATGCAGAAGTTCACGACTGTTTGGCCGTCCTTTAGTGGCTTTATCTGCACTTTTCTGACAAGGCCTGAAACTGTTGATAGCTGCATTCACCCATCCTCACTGGGGGAGAGGGCGGCGCGGGCTATCTCCTCGGGGAAATCTGACTTCTCGCCCTTCGCATTGCGACCCGTGGCGATTTCGGTCAGTGCTTCCCGCAGCTTCGCTCTATCTGCCCTGAGATTTGCTATGTCTTCTTCGAGCAACTGGATCGTGCAATCTCGGCATTCGATGCCGTCTGTTGTCGTCGCGCGCTCGTCGTATGGGATTTCTGTTTTTATCAGCGAGTAATCCTCACCGTCGTCTGGCTCTGCGTCGAATTCAACACGCCAGACGTGCGTGATTTCTAGCCGCTCATGACAACGCTGCACCTCCGCCCGCAGGTCTTCGATGGCTTGGGCGGCCTTGGCGGCTGGACCCGTCTGCCCCAACTCGGTCGTATCGAACTCAAGCTTTCTCAATTCCCGGAACAGTTCGTCATAGTCAGTCATGTCTGCTCTCCCTCAGATAGCAGGGCGCGGAGGGTCGAAATTGCCAACGAGCGCGGGTCATTGTGCCCATCTGCAATTGCCTGAAGCGCCTCGCGTAGCGGATCATTCACTTTGGCAACGGTGGCCCTTTGGGCTTGGCGGTCCTTCATTGTCGGCTTGCGAGCGAGACATTCGCTGAAAAGCTTTTGCTGCCGAAAGAACAATTCGAGCCCACCCCGGATTCCTTCGACCTGCGCTTTTGCCTCACAGCGCGCGCGAATGGACGCGATGCCGGGCCACGAAAACCATTCTCGGTCGCAGTGGACTAACTCAGCATATTCCGAATCTGTCATCTCCCGCAGCGCTTCAATCCGTCGTGGTTCTGCTTTCGGATCGTCGGTCATTGGGCTGGCTCCTCGTTTGGGTGCTTGTCCTTCATGTGCTGCTTGAGACCGCCATTCGGATCGCCAGCCAAAGAGCGGGTTTTCTTGCCGCAAATCGGGCACACGGCTGTGAAGGGGTTTGGCCCCGTGCGCTTTGTTTTGGGGTCGCGCATTCCCCGGTACATAGCTTGCTGCCACTGATATTCTGCGTGTTCGCCCATCACCCTCTCCTCAGATATCCATTCTCTCGATCTTCCCGCACTTCCGGCAGGTGTAGGTGCAGTCGTCCTCTTGGATGTCCACATCTACGTGTTTGCAGAACGCCTGCTTGACCTGGGTGTGAACGACTCCAATGCTGAGCCGGTAGGCCATGGAAACTGCACGGCGCTGCTGCAATATCCACTCGTAGGGAAACAATATGCAGCCGAAGAGGTACATGAATGCTGCTCGCAGATAGAGGGTCATCGGTCACCTTCCTCTGCCAGAGCGCGGAGGGCGGTATCCACTTTAAATTTGCCGACCTGTGCCAACTCAAAGTTTGACTTTTGCCCGGGACTTTTGATGCAGTTTTTCGCGCAGTATTCGATTGTCTCTAGCGTTTCGCGTAATTCTCGCAGCACCCGCGCCGCCTCCCTCAGCCCTGTCTGGGTGTCGAGGGACGAGAGGATGCGCTTCTCGTAATCGGCTTGGGCTGTGGCTTTGGCTTCATCTATATCTTTCGTTGGGTGATAGGTGTATCCGCCTCTTTTAGAAAAAGCCCAGCGGGGCGACCCTTCGTCAAAGACGGCGTATTGACCGACTTCAGTTACGGCGATTTGGCCCCGACCATCTACCGAGTTACACCACTCCAGCGGCTTGACCTTCACCTGCGCGGTGGGGCGGGCATCGGCGCGGAGAGGCCGCAAGTTTTTTCCGACGACCTCGGTGTAATCAATGTCGGTGTGCCAGTCTTGGCCGCAGTCAGTGCAGAGCCTCAAGGTGCGGGTATAATAGCCGCCATGATAATTCTCCGACCCACATTCGGGGCAGTAGTCCCAGATCTTCTCTGGCGCTTTATCCGTTGTCATATGCCTCGCCTCCCTTCTTGAGGGCGCGGATGCCCGCTGCGTATCCCATTCCGGGGTGCGACATTCCCTTTATCGGGTGCGCCGGTTGAGGCATGTAAATGTCGCAGTTCGCTTTGGAGGGATCACCCGGCGTGGTCATTGCGGTGGTTTCGCAGTAGACCGCCATCGCCTCTATCGCCTCATTCCATGCCGCATCGCGTTCGTCGCATGCCTCGCAAAACTCGTTCCAAACCTTTTGCAGGAAGTTGCAGGCCTCCTCGTGGGTGCCTTCCTCTCGGATTGCATTGATGAATGCGGCGGGGACGTGTGGGGCGTCCTTCTGTCTCTGCTCAGTCATGGCGAGCCTCTCCTGGATTTCTCATATGCGTCGATCACAGCCCAAGCTTCGTCATCGTTCAGCGGTATTGTTGCCGCCAATTCCCCATCGACCGAAAGCCGGTCCAGCGCATCACAATTGTCTTCAAGCACCTGCTCTGCACTGGTGCCATAGAGTGTGATTGCGAACTTCTTGCCGTCCTTCCAGTGGCTGCACGTCCACGGCTTCATTCCGCCAATCGTGGGCGTGTCGAATGCTGGGTGGTCTACCGGCGCTGGCCCTCTGTCAGTCATGCTCTGCTCCTCTTATGGCATGTCGATTAGGCGTTCTCTGGTGATTGGGCATGGATGGCCGGTGATTTCCTCGCCACCCGCTTTGACGGTGATCCTGCCATCCGGCTCTGTGCGCACGTACTCCCCCTGCACGTATGGGCCATTGGGGCCGGAGGGCATGATGGTGCGGATCATGACTGACCTTCCCTGCGGGCCTCAGCGCAGATTCTGATCGCTTTCTCCTGCATCCAAGCCTCTCGCTCAGCGTCACGCTCCTGCCGTTTCTCCGCTTCTAAGGCGCTGCGCATGTCGATCATGGGTGCCGATCCACATAGAAGGCAGCCCGTCATCCACTCTCCACAAAGAGCACAGACGAATGTCCCATCAGTCAAACTCATCTCGCCTCCAATATCTGCGCCAGGAACGCGCGGTTTGCCCGTGCCTGCATGTCTGCCAACAGCGCTGTTGGGTCGTCCTGCTTGGTGAAGTGGTCGTACAAACGCTCAGCCCATTCGATATGCTGGGGATAAGGGATGCCCACGTTCTTCCAGAACTCCCGCCTGTTCCGTTCCTCTGCGTGGTGCAGGGGCTTAGAAAGGGGTAGGACAGTCCATAGCGCTGCCTTACGAGACATACCCTTGCCCTCGGCAGGTCCACCCGTGTGCGCCAGTTCGATATCAATCCGACCCGACAGGCAGCAGACACAGTTGAGGTGCAGCCACTTGTAGTAGCGCTTTTCCTCGGTCGAGCCGCGCATTGTGCGGACCTTCTGAGCGGGTGGGAATTGCGGGGTGATACGACTCATGACGCGTCCTCCGGTTCAGTCAGGCGAAAGCCCTTTGCGGTCTGGTCGTGGTAAACCGCGTCCAGATACCGACGCTTCTGGTCCTTGTTCATTAAGCTGGTGACCGGCCAGTAGCGCAGGGCCTGGATTTTCACGTCAAAGGGCAGGGGCCGAATTGCTCGGTCGTATGCGGCGCTGAACTCGGCATCTTCCGCGCAGAGAATGGGAACCCCATAGAAGCCCTTGCATTCCGCCTTCACGTCTATAGGCAGGGTGTCCCCTCGCTGCTTGGCAATCTCCGCGTACCACTTGTGCGACAGGTTGTTTTGCGGAGACGAGCGGTGGGGTGGTTCTAGTATGCAAACCCACCCATCAGGGGCCTTAAGCACGGCCTCTGCTGCCTCGCCTTTCTTGGTCAGGCTGGTAAGGGGGAGGGTCTGCGGCTCCATCACAGCACCACCCAGCCAATCACGACAATGACCACTACAAGCCCCATGCAGACGAAGAAGCCCTCAAGAAGCAGGCGAACTGTTCGGGCCAGCTTTTCGGTTTCCTTGCCCATCACGCACCCCGCCGAATTGCATAGGCGTCGTATTGGATGGTCGCGTAGTTGACGCCCAATACCTTGGCGATATCGCAGAGCTTCATGCCTTGTTCGCGCATATCCTTTACCGCCTGACGACGCTCTGACACCTGCTTTGAAGCGCGGCGATTGGGCGTCGGGGGACCATGGTTCTCGGAGCCCCAGACGCGGCGGAAGCGATTGTTGCAGCGCTTGGCATCGGCCTTCATGGCGGCGAGGGGTGACATCACGCGGCCTCCGGTTCTTCTGGCTCTGGCGCGTCCTCAAGGTCATCCTCGGGATGCACGTAGGCGTGTGTTGTGGGGTCGAACTCAAGGCCGAGGTCTTTTGCGTGCTGGGCAACCATCAGGGCCACGTCACGACCCGCTTTCTTGGCCCGTCCGAGAACCTCATTGATGTCCGCTGCGGTCTTGATGTCCGGTAGGGTGTTTTCGAACCAATCGATTTCGCTGCGGCGCTCGATTTGCTCCTGCGAAAGCTGGTTGATGCCCTCTTTCACCCGATCAAGGATGCCAGCGAGACAGGTCTTGAACTCGGGCGATCCTGCATCTGGGATAACCAACGAACCGATGTTGGCCGGGTCTTTCCCGAATGACGTCTCAGTCGGGGAGAACATAAACTGACGCTGACGGTTGTAGATTGAGATGCGGGCGATCACGTCGCTATCGGTCAGCACGAGGTCTTTCGATCCGCCCTGGATTTTCAGGCGCTCTTTGACCACTTCGCCATCGGCCTTTTCATCCATGTGGGACAGCAGGACCACATCCTTGCCAAAGCCACGGACACGGCGCAGGAACGCCCCAAACCGAACCCCAAGCTGGCCCCACCCGCGCTGGTTCAATGCACCAGCAGAAGCAAGGCGAGGGGCGGTGTTGATGATGTCCTGCGTCAGGGCATCAAGCGCCTTCCCGACGGTATCAATGACGATGGTGTCATACGGGGCGAGGTCGTCAGCATCCATGCTGGATATGTCCGACCACTTGCTTGCAAGCACGACGTCGCGCCGGTCTACCGCGCGGTGTGCCCCGTGGTCGAAGTCTATCAGCAACGGTTCCGATGCAGTGAACGCAAGGCTTGTTTTACCCAAGCCGGGTTGCGAGTATATTGTCATCACCAGATTGGTGATTTCTATGGGTTCGTAAGAGCTTGTGATATTCAAGGGCATCTAACATTTCTCCAGTTGATGCGTTTCGTTTAGTGGGCGGCGGGGCTTACCGAGCATCCCTTTCCATTGGTCGCGTTACCTGCGCGCCCGCCGTCCGCCCCTTGCGGGTTCTGTGTTCTCCTGCCCCGCACCCGAAGGCGCGGGGACTTGCTGTGAGCCCTTGGGCTCGGTGGGCCACCGGGGGTGGTGGTTAGGTTTGGTCTTTCATTTCTTCGTAGAGATTGATGATGGTATCGGCCCAATACGGGTCGCCTAAGTGCCACCCAGACCACTCTCTCATGGCCACAAGCGGCGTCAGATTTTCGTCATCCATGCGACCGCGCTCTTTGCACGCCTCTCTGACGCGGGACGGCATATCTTGGACCTTCATCATCATCTCCATTCGGTGTTCAAAAGACCCGGCCAGGTCGGAACCCGACCGGGAGTTGGCGCGGCGGACTAGTTCAGGGAGGAAAAGCCGCGCGGGGAGTATTGGGGTGGAGAGGCGGGCGACAAATCCGGCGTCCCGTCGTGTCGCTGGCACCGTCGTGCTCAGTGGTTCTGCCTCTCCCACTAGTGACCACCCTATGTTCTGTTCATGCTTCGGGCTTTCCGGCTAATCCGCAGAAGCCCAGATACGGCTCAGTGCGCAGGCTAAGAGCCTCACGGTTCTCGTTTACCCATGCGGGGGCGGTTTTCTCGGTGAGCGGCTTTTCTCGGCCCTCTGGTGTGATGCCGATGGCGTCCTTGACGGCCTGCACATATCCCGGCTCGCTGGTGGTGAGAGGCAGCCAACGCCACGCCATGCACGAACCGCCACGGCAGTTATCGTCGCCTTGGTAGCAGAGCGAACCTCTGGCCGCGCTTTCGGTATGGCCAATCATCCTCAGTACCTCTCTTCTTCATGGTTCAGCCGAACGTCGTTCACGTCTGTTATTGCTGTCGTCAGTATCTTTCCGACCTCAATTCCGACCATGAACGCGATGGCCATGGCTAAGAGGGTCAGACAGAACTTGTTCATGCCTCGCGCAAGCTCACGGCGGCGGAGTTGGTTTGCTGTGAGGTGGGTCATGCGTCACCTCGGGCTTTGTGCCACTCAAGAAGAGCCAGAATGGACACAGAGTTGAGGGTGCAGGACATCAGGCCCAGCAGCGCAGCCATCAGGGAAATTAAGGCAGAACCAGCGCCAACAATCACCGACATCGTACTTAAGCCAATGCACGCGCCGCCTATCGCCACTCCAAACAAGTTCCAGTAAATCATCCCAAATCACCTCCAAGGGGTCCAATAGGGAACGTGTCCCAGTTCGTTTCGCGGTCGGGGGTCATGACGTGCCCCACGAGAGAAGGGGAACGGACTGGACGTCCCGGTAGGTTAGATTGAACCGGGCTACGGCCCTTTCACGGTCAGACTGGCTGAGAGACGCAAGGGCATAGAAGGCAGCCTCCACAGGGTCTCTTTGCTCTGCTGCACGCATGCGGCGGGCATTCTCGGTGTATTCAAAACGCGTCATCACTCGTCTCCATTCTCAGGTCTAAGTATCCGGGCCACGTTCGGGCCGTAGAGCTTGGCAGGGTCGCGGAAGTACCGGACTGCGCGCTCGTGGTAGAGGTGCTTGACCGCCCTTAGTTCCCGAAACAGCAGGGCTGAAGAAATCGGTCGGTTTAGTTCATCCAGAACCCTTATCCGGTCACACACCGCCTTGGCGTTCCGGGCTGCTATCCTCTCGGCCTTGCGACACCAGAGATACCAACCAACACCAGCCAAGGCGGCGGCAGGGGGTATGGCGTAATAGGCGGTCATTGCTCGCCCTCGGGGAGGAGGGACTTTAGGAACTCGACCTCGGCACGGGCGTCGGCGCGGAAGTCTTTGCCGTTAGAGGATATTCCATCTCTCCAATCGCGAAGCTCGTACTCGGCATCAACGTATGGCGTACCCTCGCACCACCTCCGGTCGGCAAATTCCGCTACAGGACACCCGAGACAGCGCTCACTGTATTTTTCCTCGGCCCGATTGTAGATTTGGCAAAGGGGGCTGTGTGTCGAACCAACCTTTGCATTCTCAGCCTTCCGAACCCGCGAGTTCTTCTCCCACTTGTCAATACTGGCCTTGAGGGCTTCTAGAGTGCGCTTGTCCATGGTCACGCCTCCATCTCGTATTCTTCGACACGCCAAACGACATCGACGCCCAGCTTGTTCACGCACCACTCGCGGTCGCGGTAGACAGGCGTCGAACCGTCGCTGATGCAGATACCGACAAGCTTCATGCCGGTGACATGAACGTCCTCGTGGCGGTCGTTGCTGGCGATGAGGTCGGCGCTATCCATGAACGCGGTCACTTCTTCCCCGCGCTCGCCTTCCGGGTCCATCTCCTCAATCCAGACGTCAGACATGTCCACCTTGCGGTCACAAATCGTCCAGTCTGGGCGGGTGTGGTGTCTGTCGAAAGGCATCGTTGGTCTCCGTTTGCTTGAGACCAATGTAATGATTATCGTTACAAACTGTCAAGCGCTAATGTAAAGAAAATCATGATAAACTAATTGGCGCCTGAGTAAGTACCGTGCTGACTTGTACGGATTTACCCAACAAAAAACCCGCCGGAGCGGGGTTGGTACGGTCACTTGATGGGGGAGTGAGATTAGGGAGTGCGTCCACCGCAACGGAATTAATTATAAGCACAGACATAAGCGTGGCATAATGGGTGTGGGCCAGCCTGGGGGCGCGCTTGAATTTGATAGATGTACCGGAACCAGTCCGGCAGTTTAATTTATTCATGTACCGATACGAGCGAGCAACGCGGATGCTCGGGGTGGACCCTTTGGCCCGCCAGATATTCCGAACGCTATGGTTCGAGGGAGACGGCACGTGGAACATGACGACACTATCGCAACGCTTTAATCGCAACAGAGACACTATCCGCCCAATTATCGAACGGAACCTAAAGGCCGGTTACATGAAGCGCGGCAGGCGCTATAAAATATGCATATCCGATGAGGGTTTAGGCGTTCTCGTCTGGGTCGATAGAGAGACCCGAGAAATCGCACTCGGTCAGCGTGTGGGTTTCTCTGAAGGGTTGATTCGGATTTTCAGAGATGCGGGCCTTCCCGAGATAAATCCGGCATGTTCAACAATCAGTTTCCCCAATGATATCAATCCCTTTTCCTGAGATATCATGGCTTTAGGGGTGTCGTTTTTTGGACAGATCAAATTTGACGAAAATGTGACCGACAGTCTACTATGAAAATGAGACTGCAATACAGCAGTCAGCCCCCGAAGGGTGACCGGGGGTTAACCTGACGGAAAGCATGACCATTTTTAACGCTCAGGGGCGCATGGGCGAGCTTTGTTCAGGGTGGGGGAATATAGGGGAAGTGATGAACGACAACGACATTACGATGCTGGCTCTCGAAATTGCGCTGCTGCCCGCCAGCAAAAGGGAGAAAATGCTTAGCTTTCTCCGCTCTCTTCAGAGTCCTTTAGAAACTGAAGGTAGCGACGCGCCTCGCTCTGTTTCTCGGGTGAAATCTCCTGCAACAGAACCAGGGACGCCTTGAAGTCCTCGTTTTGCTTACCAGTGAGTGTCTCGCCAAAGTACTCAAGCAATATCGGAATTTCATGCGACTGCACGCTTCGATCACCCTTCATAAGGGCGGACATGGCCTGCGCTGTGATACCTAGTGCCTCGGCTATCCGGGCCTGAGCGCCACGCTTTTTGTCCATGCGCGCCTTGATCCAGTCGCCGTCGATTTTTTCTGCATGTGCTTCCATGCAGTCAAAATCACTATTTTCGGAACAAAAGAACATTCGCTAAATTCTTTACAAGTGCGGTACGTGTTGCTTGACGTTTGTCATGATTATCATTACAAACTATCAGCATGGAACCAGCCAGCAGCATCATAAAAGCATTTGGCGGTCACGCCAAAGTTGCCGAAATCACCAATCGTCATCGCGTTCGAACCTACGCTTGGACCAAGAAGAAGAGCGAGGGCGGCACGGACGGAAGGATTCCGCCCGAACCAGCCGAAGACCTACTTGCGTACGCTCGTAAAAACGACCTGCCGATCACTGCGGAAGACTTCTTTCCCAAGCCGGGCAAGGCCCAAGCGGATGACAAGTGAAGGGAAATCGAACATGGATTACTCTTTAACATGTAACGAAAATAGTTACATCTCCGCCGCGTTCAACACCCCGGTCAGGAAATCCTTACCCACAGGTAGGGGGAAAAATCGTTGATTACGCGTCATTTCTCAGCATCCCGCCCGCTAGTTCGCTTTGCCCTCCGGTATCTGCGGTGGTGCCTCGGCATGTTCAATCGCAACTTCCAGAGCGGTGATAAGTTCACGTGCCGCAGTGGTATTGCATCTGAGGTGAGCAACGGGAACTTGCTCAATGCCGGTCATAACGCTGTCCTCTCTAACGCGAATGAGCGCTGCCAAGGTAACTTGAGCAACGTTCGGCACGCAGCCCGTGTCGGTGATGACGTCGAAGTAAATAAACGGTGCTTCGCTCAAAGCGGCTCCTCCAATTGGCAAGATTCTGAAAACGTCAGGTTTTCTCAGCCTTCGGTAAACCGGAGGTCGAGTCAATGAGCCTGCTTGCATCCCGCCCGCGCCGGGTAAGCGCGCACCAGAATTCGGCAAGCCGCTCACGGCCCGAATGGACAGCAGGCGAGCGGTTTTTTCGTACTCCTGACGCAAGCCTGATTGCTAGCCCCTCCCCGGCGGGGTGTCCGAAGCCGGGGTCACACATTGGAGGGCGTCATGGGTAAGCGTAGTTCGTTTGATCGCATTCCGCGTGATGCCTATGACACGCCGCTTGAGGCAGTGCTACCGATCATTCCCCAACTTCCCGATAGCTTTTGGGCTTGGGAACCCTGTGCGGGACGTGGCCAGCTTATTGAGCACATCATGGACAACCATGATGGGGCGATCTTGTGCGGCAGTGATATTGAGCCTCGCGCAGCATGGGTATTCCAGAGAGACGCGCTTGAGGTCGAGAACTCCAAGGCTGACCTCATCATCACCAATCCACCATGGGACCGCAAAGTTCTGCACCCCATGATCGAGCATTTCTCGGCAATGTGTCCGACGTGGCTGCTGTTCGATGCGGATTGGGTCCACACGAAACAGAGCGCCCCGTACATCAAATGGCTGCGCAAAATCGTTTCAGTTGGCCGGGTCAAGTGGATTCCAGACAGCCCGTACACCGGCAAAGACAACTGCTGCTGGTACCTGTTCGACCAGAAAGACACTGGCCCGACTGAGTTCGTAGGCAGGTCAATCCCCACCCCAGCACATACAGGGGGCACGGCATGACTTGGCTCATCGCTTGCGAGCGTTCAGGGCGCATTCGGGATGCCATGCTGGCTCGCGGTATCGACGCTGTGTCGTGCGACCTGCATCCCAGCAAGACCGAAGGTCCGCACATTCAAGGTGACGTAACAGAGCTTCTGTTCAAGCGCTGGGAGGGCATCATTGCGCATCCCGAGTGCACTTACCTGACCAATGCCGGGTCAAAGCACCTCTATGTCGATGGCAAGAAAGCAAACGGTCCTGACCCGCAGCGGTGGGCCGACATGGGTGAGGCTGTTGCGTTCTTCAAGCTGTGCCTGCGGTCGAACGCAAAGAAGAAGGCGGTTGAAAACCCCATCATGCACAAGCACGCCGCCAATCGGATTGGATCGAGGGCGACGCAGTTTGTGCAGCCCTGGTGGTTCGGCGAGAAGATGTTCAAGGCCACGGGTTTTCATCTTGAGGGTCTCCCCAAGCTGGTGCCCACAAACAAGCTGACCCCGCCGGAAAAGGGGACCGAGGAATACAAGAAATGGGAATGGGTCTTTCGGATGCCACCGGGGCCGGATCGCAGCGAGAAGCGGTCTGAAACACCTCAAGGCATCGCGGACGCAATAGCTGATCAGTGGGGCCTTGAGCAGGCCTTCGCGCTGGCGGCGGAATAGTGGGGCGGACATGACTAAACCCCAGATCATCAAGACAATCACCAGCCTTGAGGAACTCGCCGCATACGAGGCCGAGGCCAAGAAGCGCGGGATCACCGGTGAGGAACTGGTTGCGATCCACGAGCGACGCAAGGCCCTGACACCCAAGCAGAGGAAGCGGAGATGAACGTTATGCACATTCTTGAGCGCATCAAGCGCGGTGAGCGCGTCATGGTCACGCTGCCAACCGGTCGCATGAAATACAAGCAATACGACCTGACAGACGGCACGGAAATCAACCCGGATCAGTTCGAAAAGTTACGCCCTTTTCTGACACCGGTTGACGCCGGGCTGTTCAGCGATGCCGAACCCCAAAGCTACGTCTGGGGCGGGTAATGGCTGAGTTCGTAAAGCGAGGGCAGGGGGATGGGTAATCTCAGCCGAACCAAAGGCGCGGCCTATGAACGCGAGGTGGCTCTTGAGCTACATGCGCTCACCGGCATCAACTTCGCTCGCAACCTTCGACAGTACCAAAAGTCGGGTGACGACGATCTGCGCGCCGATGATGACGCATGGCCGTTCGCGATTGAGTGCAAGCGATACGCCACTGCAAACACCTGCGCGCCAGCATGGAAGAAGCAGGCCGAAGAGGCAGCAGAGAGGCAAGACAAGCTGCCTGCCGTCTGTTGGCGCGGAGACCGCATGGAAACCCGCGTCAGTGTCCCGATGTACGCCTTCTGCGCGGCCTTTTCACGTCACCAGTGGGCAGACCTGAGCCTGCAGGGCTTTGCGTCCCTGGCGCGGGAAATCATGTCAGGCGCGGCGCTGACCGAGTTCATAGAGTTGAGGGGCGGCGTTGAATGAGTGATTTCAATCCCCAGCGTGCCCGAGCTAAGCGCCCATGCCCTCTTTGGGTCGATGCGTTCCAGCGCGACACGCAGCACCTCGGGGCTGACGAGGTGGGTGCTTACATGATGATCCTGATGGCGATGTGGACGCGGGAGTCGTGCGACTTCCCCGACGAGGATCGCCGCCTCGCTGCCGTCTGTCGGGTGTCTCAAAGGCTCTGGAAGTCACGCATCGGGCCGGTCATTCGCGAGTTCCTGATTGCCGAAGATGGGGTGCTGAAGTCCAAGAAGTTACGAGAACAAGCCACTTATGTGGAACGTCAGTGCAAGGCTCAATCGGACCGCAAAACAGCCGAAAAACCAGATAAGGCATTGAAAGATAATGAACCGCCACCATCCACGGATGCTACGGCGGAAGATGCGGTGGATAAATCCCCGGACCATCCTTCCCAAGTAACCAAGTTACCAATTAGTTCCGATACTAACGTATCGGACGCTGAAGCGTCGCCTGTCGATTTCACGAAAGAGGTTTTCGACAGAGGCGTCGCCTTTCTCAGCAAATACGGAACACCGGAAAAGAAGGCCCGAAGTCTAATCGGGATGTGGCGCAAAGACGCTGGGGACAGTGAAACCTTCAACGCCCTTCGTGACGCGAACCGAGAGGGCGTTACCGAGCCGGTGTCGTGGATTACCGCCAGACTGAAACAGAAGCCCGAGCAGCCCTCAACGGCTGACCTCGTGGCGCAAGCAATGGAGGCCAACCGTGAGCGTATATGACCGAAAACAGCGTGAAACGTTTCTGACCCAAAAAATCACTGGATACCTCGACCGCAAGTCGCCACCTCGCAATCTCGGTGCAAGAGCGCAGGCCGACGAAATGCAGAGCCTCGTTCGGTGCTTCATGCGCTACGCCCCGAGGGACCGGTTCGAGGAATGGTGGCCGCGTTTCGAGGACCGGCTTGACGAGGACGCTAAGACGCGCGCTTGGCCGACGGCTGGTGAGGTGAAGGCAGCAGCCACAGCGATTGCGGGGCCTAGTTCGAAGCGTCCCGCACAGGGCGACGAAATTGACCCGCTGGATATCTACGCCAAGCGCATGGAGCGCGGCGAGCCGGTACCAGACGGGTGTTTTTACGGACGGATTGCGGTGGACATGCAGGCGCGCGGACTGGTGAATTCAGACACTCTGCGCAAGTACCGTTCGGCTTGGTACTTCAAGCTCAAAGCCCAGTACGACGAGGAATATGCCCGTCAAAAAGAGGATGCGGCAAAGGCATTGCACGAGTCCATAGAGGCAGACGACCGACAGCCCGCAGGCCGCCCCGTTCCCAAGCCTGAACCTCAGAAAATGAAAGCCTACGACTGGGACGGTGCCCAATGACCGAGACATGGGAGGAGATGGAAGCCCGCCACCGGCGTGAACGCATGATGATGCTGGAAGGCGAAAGGTCGTCGTCCTATCGGCGCGGCCTGGAGGGGCAAAGCTTGGCCACCGGCAAGATGAAGATGGGAGAGATAAACGTCATCGTCGCCGTTAAGCACGGCCTGTGTCCTCAGAAACTGCGCGGGCATGAGCGGACGAGGGACTACACCAGTGCGCGCTTTGAGGCTTTCAAGAAGTCTCGGGACTTGGGTTACACGCTTCCTCAGATTGGCCGCTTCTGGAACCGGGACCACACAAGCGTTCTGCATGGTCTGCGCCGCTTCGAAGAGATGGAGGCGCGTGGTGACACCTGAGCGTCTTCTCTGGCAAACTGTCCTCATCAACGGCCTGATAGACACCACGGGCCGGAGGATATCTATCGAGCCGTGTCACGCTGACCAAGCCCGCGCCTGGATTGGAACGAGGGACTTCCACACTGTCTGCGCACTGGCTGGAATGGACGGGCATTTCGTCTTGGACAGCTATCGTTCTGGGCGTCTCAACCCTGAAGACCTGAAATACAAGCGCGAGTACGCAATCGGCAGGAGGGCAGGGGCGTGAGTGAGCTAACACTGGTCGAACGGCTGAAGGTCGCCAAGCACTCAGGCATGGAGGTTCAGTTCCGGCTTTCTCCAGAGGATGCGGGGGCGTTTGCGGATCTGTTTGAAGTGCTGAGTCCAAAGCGGCTTGCGACCATGAAGGCAAACCAAGAGGCGCGGCGAAAAAGAACCGAGAAGGTAGAACGCTGGGCTAACTGGGCCTTCCTTGTTTGGCTGGCGATTTGGGCGTCGTGGATTCCGATAGCATCGGCAATGCAGGTTTTCGGGCAATGAGGAACACAGGCAGATGAGCATACACGAGGGACAGCTCGCGAGCTGCGAAGGCAAGCACAAGTTCACCAGCAAGGCGCGTGCGAAAGAGGTCGCAAAGGCCCAGCGACGGGCGGGCCATGGTCGCATCCACGAATACCGCTGCCAATACTGCGGGGCGTGGCATGTGGGTGCCGCGAAGCCCAAGCAGATAAGCACTTGGGAACCGCGTGAAGATCAGGACAGGCCTACACTCGAACGCCGCAAGCGGGGGGATTGGGTGTTCATTGATACCGAAATAGCAGGCCGCAGGGTGGCAAAGGATATGGCATCAACTCCGATTGACAGGCTGGAAAACTCAGGCGCTCTCAGCAACGAGCAGGCAAGCGCTGCGAGGGAGTTTGAATCCCTGTACCTCAGAGCGCAGGAGACGCCCCAGGCGCGCGACTCCACCACAATCTGGGAACCACAGGGCCACGACAGCGGAGACGGGCCTGTAGAGGCCGCACGGGACAGGAAAGAGCTATACCTGTTCCTCGGAATGCAACGTGACAAGCTGTTGCGCTGGATATGCGTTGACCACAACGAGCCCAAACTCAGTGAGGTCGGCTTGCTGAGAGAGGCGCTCAATGAAGCAGTGAGGTTTTTCAAATGAACTGGTATGGACTGTTTGCTGGCTTAGCCATCGCCGTCGGATTCTTTGCGATGATTTTCGGATTGGTGACGTTTCTAAACCTCATCACCGATACGTTCGGCCCCACCACCGGCATGGTTATGGCGTTCGTCCTTGCGGTGGTCTGGTTTGCGGTCGTGGGCGCAAAGACCATTCACAAATGAAGCTATTGCAATCACAAAAAAAGTGTGCGATTCTGACCTTGCGGAATTGCGTCCAGAGTTTGGGCGCTTTTTTGATTCTGGGCCCGCCTTCCTGTCGGCACACACGGTGTGTCGTCACGAGCGCGGGGCTTCATACGGTAACGAGGGGCCTATTGCAGGACAGCCCATCCGTGCTCGCTGCTAAGCGCCAACCTAGCAGCCCTTCTTGGGTAACAACCCGCCGGATTTGATCACCGGCCCATGGCTGACCCCTCTGCGCGAAAGTGTAAGGGTCAGTTTTCATACCTACACACCAAGGTACCACGTGTAGGTAGCTGTTATACAAATGGTATGGGTCCTAACGTACAAATGGCGGAGCAAAGTCAGGAATTCTAACAATGCCCAGCCATAGGGAATGCAGACGTTGGGCTAAGAAGTGCAAGCTAGCGAGAGGCCGCATTCTTCGCACCTGCGACACAGGCCAGCGCTACAGGCCCCCACGCAGGCAGAAGCGTTGGACGTGGGCGTTCAGGTAGCAATCACGGCAGATATGCAGGGTACGTCATGACAACCCATGAATGGCTGCGGTCACTTCCGAAGGTGAAGTGGTGCGCCAAGTGCAAGTGCATGGTGAACAAGTGGCATCATCACTGGAAGAACGACTAGTACGCCCAGCCTCCGGGGCGGGAGCGGAGGCACCGAATTCAGCGGGGTCGGATATGGCATTTTGCGTCACCTCAACATCGTATGAGCCCAAGTTCGCATGGATACCCCGCCGAATGACTGGCGAAGGCTGGGTTTGGTTGAATTGGTATCAGTCTATCAACGGCGGAAAGCAGAAGCGCCGATACGAGACCTACGGCGGCTGAACCGCACAATCATTTAACACAACCAGAGGCACGGCACCATGGCACGAGAACTACGCATCTTCCAACCCAACAACCTGCAAGGCCAGATGTCCGCAACGATCATCACTATTCCTGAGGACAACAAGATTTCCGGGATGCGGGTCATTGACGACACTGGAGACCGCCAAGCTGCCATCGACCTGATGGACAAGCTTGAGGCCAGCTCGTCGCAGAGTGGGTAATGGTGCCCACTTCAATCACATCTTTCCGTTGAGTTCTTGAAAACTGGGGTTGTCTCTGATCCAGAACAAAGACAACCTCCGGGTGTCAGATTGATTTGTCTGGCACTGACAGAGCAACGGAGATGAAATGTACGTTTTTAAGGATTTTCTCAAAGGGGAAAAGTACAACAAGAAAGGGATGAACCGCCTTGAGCAGAGGTATCGCCACATAGTGGAGCCCTTCAAGAGCGACATCGCAGGCGGTCGGGTTTTGGACCTCGCGTGCCATGACGGAAGGTGGTCTTATGCGCTTTCCTTCGCCGGTGCGAAAAAAGTTGTTGGTGTCGAGGGCCGGGCCGACGTCTTGGACCTGTTCAAGGCTTACCCCAAGTCCGAGATCACGGATCGCATCGAGCTTCGTTGTAACGATCTATTTGCTGAGCTGGAATCTGAGGTAAAGGCGGGCGAAAAGTACGACGTCGTAGCGATCTATGGCGTTTTCTACCATGTTGTGGATCACTTCAGGCTGCTTGATCTCGTTCGGTCACTTGGGCCGAAGTTAATTATCATCGACAGCGAGTTCGTACAGAGATCGCGCCCGATGATATGCCTGAACAAAGAGAACACGAGCCACGACTTGAACGCCATTGCGGGAAAGTTCGGGGAGCGCTTCGCTGCTACTGGCACGCCAACATTCTCAGCAATGAATCTAATGGCCAAGTCTATCGGTTGCAGTATTGAATGGGTCGACTGGAATGACCTGGCAAAAGACCAAAGGGCAGGGGTGAAGGACTACTATGAAGGGGTCAATCGCCAAAAGAAATCGAAGATGCCGTTCATGGTGAAGCGTGCGACATGTGCGTTGCGTCCGAACTAGTGGCGCAGAAGGGGTAAGTCATGGCCAGGCCATCTGATTACTGTGAAGAGATTGCAGGCGCGATTTGTGAGCGGTTAGCAGAAGGTGAAAGCCTACGTGAGATTTGTAGGGCTGATGATATGCCCGCAAAAGGAACAGTTTTCCGATGGCTGGCAAAGCACCAAGAGTTTCAAGACCAGTACGCGCGCGCAAGAGAAGTGCAGGCGGATGCAATCTTTGATGAGGTGTTAGAGATTGCAGACGACGCTTCGAATGATTGGATGGAGCGTAGCGGAGAAGAAGGCGTGGGCTGGCAGATTAATGGCGAACATATCCAGCGCTCTAAACTGCGCATTGACGCGCGTAAGTGGATGGCAGGCAAGCTGCGGCCAAAGGTCTACGGCGACAAGCAAACACACGAACTTCAGGGGCCGGGCGGTGGGCCTATCGCCGTTGAGGCCGTGAAGTACACAGTGCATGACCCAAAGCGGAACGACGATTGAAGCAAAGGTAGCGCGTTGGGCGTTGCCGCTTCTGAAGCCCTCTCGGTACAAGATTGCTAGGGGCGGAAGGTCGGGAGGCAAGTCGCACCAGTTCTGCGAGATAGCCGCAGAGAAAATGGCGTCCAACCCGACGTTCAAGGTCGCGGGTATTCGTGAGGTCCAGAAGTCCATCAAGCACAGCATGAAGAGCTTGCTTGAGCAGAAGATACACGAGCAAGGCGCTTCATATCTGTTTGACATGCAATCAACGGAGATCAAGCGGCACAACGGGGACACTGCTGCGGCCTTCTTCGGGATGCAGGATCACACAGCAGATGCGGTAAAGGGTCTTGAGGATTTCGACCTCGGCCTAGTGGATGAGGCGAACAACCTCAGTGCTACGTCAATCAAGAAGCTTACACCTACGCTCAGAAAAGAAGGGTCTGAAATCTGGTTTGCGTATAACCCAGACCAAGAGACAGACCCGATAGACGTCTTCATTGCGGAGAACGAAGGACACGAGGATTTTCTAGTCCTGAGCGTCAATATCTTTGACAACCCATTCGTAAGCGACACTGCCTGGAAAGAGTACAGACGGGAGAAGGCGAGAGCCGTTGAGGCAAGGGAGCGAATTGCAGCGGCAAGAGCGATTAAGGAAGACCCAGCCGACGCAGACCTAGCGATTGTCGATAAGTTCAACCACGTCTGGCTTGGTTACTATGACAACCGTTCACAGCGCCTTGTGTTCCACAACTGGAAAGAGGGCGAACTGGACGTGCCTGACAATGTCGTTTGGTTCTACGGGATTGACTGGGGCTTTGCGTCTGATCCGATGGCGGCCAACCGGTTCTGCTTCCCGAGCAAGAGCACGATGTACATCAGCCATGAGGCCCACGGCACGGGGATACGGAATGAGGATGTACCGGGTAAGTTGCTAGAGTTGCCAGGCATAGCGGATCGTGTGAGCAGGGCTGACAGCGCCCGGCCTGAAATGGTTGATTACTGTCGTCGAAATGGTCTTCCGAAGATTCGGTCGGCCAAGAAGGGTAAAGGCAGCGTTGAGGACGGTTACTCGTTCCTTCAGGGGCTGGATATCGTGGTCCACCCTCGCTGCAAGAATACGCTGAACGAGTTCAAGGTGCACTCGTACAAGATCGTTAAGCACACTGGCGAGATTCTGACGACGCCGGAAGACAAGGACAATCACCACATAGACGGGCTTCGGTACGGGGCCGAAGGAGCGCACCGTAAGGGCAAGCTGCTTGAGGGTGTGGTGGAAGAGCAGAACAACAGGTTGGAGCGTCCACAGGACGCATACAGCAGCGTTCGCGAAGATGCGGACAGTTGGAAGGTGGCATGATGCAGGAAAAGCAAACAGGTCTGGACCTGCAAAAGCTTAAGCAGATGGTGCAGAACGCCGCAGACCTGACGCAGGAGGCGCGTGTCACATCTGAGCGCGACCGCGACTATTACGACGAGCATCAATGGACCGCAGAGGAGCAGGCGGTTCTTGAGAAGCGCAAGCAACCGGTGATTACCATCAATCGTATCAAGCGCAAGGTTGACGCCATGGTCGGCCTTGAGCAGCGCATGCGGGTTGACCCGAAAGCGCACCCGCGCAACCCGAACGATGAGGAAGTAGCTGACGTCGCGACTAAGGCGTTGACGTTCGTGGATGATAACACTCGCTTCGATACCAAGCGCTCTGCTGCATTCGAGAACATGATTGTCGAGGGCTTCGGGGGCGTTGAGGTTATCGTTGAGGAACGCCGGGGCAAGTTCGAGATCGAGATCAATCGCCTTCGTTGGGAGGAGATATTCTTTGATCCCCACAGCCGGGAGAAGGATTTCTCGGACGCGGCTTACCTCGGGACCTACAAGTGGATGGACGTCGACAAGGCGATGGACATGCTGTCCGGGGCCTGGCAGGGCGAGGAAGGCGAGCTTGAGGACCTTCTACAGACGTCCATGACCAGCACTGAGACGGGTATCACCTATGAAGACCGCCCGTATGAGTCAGCAACGTTTCGTTGGTCTGACAAGCGCAAGCGCCGCGTCCGTGTGGCGAGCATGTACTACACATACAAGGGAGTTTGGCACTACTGCATCTTCGTCTCGGGTGGCGAGGTATGGCACGGTGAAAGCCCCTACCAGGATGAAGACGGAAAGCCGACTTGCCCCATTCACCTGATGACGGGGTATGTTGATCGCGAAAACCGCCGCTATGGCATGGTTCGGTCGATGATTTCCCAGCAAGACGAGATCAACAAGCGCCGGTCTAAACTGCTCCACCAACTGAACAGTCGCCAGACCATCGGGATCAAGGGCGCTATCGACAGCGTACCGAGGATGAAGCGGGAGCTGGCCGCACCGGATGGTCATGTAGAGATCAAGACCGAGGTCATGGAAGACGCAATGCGCGTTGGCATGCGTCCGTTCGAAGTTGTTCAGCAAAACGATCAGGTAGCCGGGCAGTTTTCGCTCTTGCAGGAAAGCAAGGCAGAGATTGACATGATTGGGCCAAACCCGTCGCTGATCGGTCAGACTGAGGGTGATGCGTCGGGTAGAGCCATCATGGCGCAGCAGCAGGCGGGCATGGCCGAGCTTGCACCGCTCTATGATAGCCTGAGAGATTGGACGCTGCGGGTATATCGGGCCATCTGGGAGCGCATTCGCCAGTTTTGGACCGAGGAGCGCTGGATCAGGGTCACTGATGAGTTCAAGCGGGGCAATGATTGGATCGGGGTAAACATACCGACGGGTGGTTTTGTTCAGGTCACGGGGCCACAGGGGGCCATGCTTCAGCCGGAAATGGAGAACGTTCTGGCCGAGATGGATGTGGATATCATCATTGAGGACACGCCCGACCACATCACGTTGCAGCACGAGCAATTCCAGCAGCTCTCCGAGATGGCCGCGCAGGGCATACCGATCCCGCCAGAAATGATTATCAAGGCGTCCTCACTGAAGGACAAAGATGAGGTCTTGGAGCTTCTGGAGCAGCAGAGGCAAATGCAGATGCAGGCTCAGATGCAACAGGCCGCGCAAGAGGGTGAGCTTCGCACTATCGAGGTTCAGACCAAGGCCCAGAGAGATATGGCCGCAGCGAACAAGGACGCAGCGACCGCACAGAAAACGCAGGTGGAGTCGGCCCAGATGGCCGCAGGACTGCGCTAACCGCCGCCGGGTTTAACGGGCGTTTACATCTGACTGAGTGTTTTCAGTCCCCGCCGCCGGGGATCGGGCGTTTTCGTGTCTCACAGCGATATTGGAGAGTGCAAGATGAGCGATGACAAACTGGATTTTCTAGACGAAACAGACGAGACCCTAGAGGCTCAGGAAGCCGAGACCGAACAGGTTGAGGAAGAGCAGGCCGAAGCCGCTGAGCAGACCGAGGAAAACGCCGAAGAGGCGGAGGTTCAAGAAGAGGTCGAAGCTACGGGCGAAGAAGAGGCAGCGCCGCCGGTTGCCCAGGAAGAAAAGCCACAAGCCATCCCTGTCACAGCACTATTGGACGAACGGGAAAAGCGACAACTGGCCGAGCGCAAGGCAGAAGACGCCGGGCGACGACTGGCCGAGCTTGAGGCGAAGCAACGGGCCGAACAGCAGAAGGCCCCGGATTGGGATGAAGATCCGCAGGCCGCAGCACAGTTCCAGCAGCAGACTATTCACCAGCAAATGGAGCAGCAGCGACTTAATCAGTCACGCTTCTTCGCTGAGCGAGAGTTTGGCAAGGAGGCTGTTGCTGAGGCATTCGAATACTTCAACCAGAACCCTCAATTGTCGCACCAACTGATGAGCGAGGCATCACCGTTTCACGCGGCTGTCGAGTTCCATCAAAAGCAGAAGTTCCTAAGCGAGGTCGGGGAAAACCCGGAGGCGTATAAGGAGCAGATGCGTGAGCAAATCCGCCAGGAAATCATGGCGGAAATGACCACTTCCCAGACGCCCAAACCCAAAGCGCCCCCGCCCTCGATGAGCAAAGCGCCATCCGCAGGCAAGGGGGATACGATCACGCCGGGGAACACCTTCGACGGGATGTTCTCCTAAACCCACTTGGCCCGCCGTGAGGCGTCGCCTTTTCCCTTAGTAGGAACTTCAAAATGGCTACTACAGTCCTGGCCACCGCCTCACAGGTGGCAAAATGGGAGTCCATGTACTTCCAAGAGTATGTTCGTGAATCCGGCTTCAAGCCGTACATGGGCAAATCGGTCAACATGCCTATCTGCGTCAAGTATGAACTGACGTCTGGCGGCAAGACCGTCAACCTGCCGCTCATCACGCGCCTGACGGGCGCTGGTGTTACCGGCTCCAGCACGTTGGTTGGCAACGAAGAGGCGCTGAACAACTACAACATGCCGATCTCGGTTGACTGGCGTCGTAACGCTGTCGAGATCAAGAAGCCCGAGCGCCATTGGACCGAAATGGACCTGCTGCGCGCCGCTGGTGACATGCTGAAAGTCTGGTCGGCTGAAAAGCTGCGTGACGATATCATTGCTGCGGGCGCTTCGATTGACGGCGTTGCATACGGCACGGCAACTGAAGGCCAGAAAGACACCTGGCTGGCAAACAACGCTGATCGTGTTCTGTTTGGTGCTGCCAAAGCCAACAACGCGTCGAACGACCACTCGGCGGCGTTGCTTACAGTTGACGCAACCAACGACAAGCTGGACGCGGCTGCGCTCACGCTGATGAAGCGTATGGCCAAGACCGCTGACGCTCACATTCGCCCGATCCGGGTGAATAACTCGCAGGGCCGTGAGTACTTCGTGGCGTTCGTCAACTCGCTGCTGTTCCGCGACCTGAAAGAGGACTCGGTCATGCAGCAGGCGAACCGCGAGGCGCGTCCGCGCGATGTCAAAGCCAACCCGATCTTCCAAGATGGCGATCTGATCTATGACGGTGTCATTGTTCGGGAAATCCCTGAAATGGGCGTTATCTCGGGCGTTGGTAACGGCGGTATTGACGTTGGTCGTGTCATGTTCTGCGGCGCGCAGGCGCTGGGGATTGCATGGGGCCAGGAGCCTCGCATGACCCGCAAGAAGGAAGACGACTACGACTTCGCAGCCGGTCGCGGCATTGAAGAGTGTCTTGGCGTTGAAAAGATGACCTTCAACAACAAGGACCACGGCCTGCTGACTGGCTACTTTGCGTCGGTCGCAGACGCCTAATGCGTCTTAAGTACAAAGGAAAACGGCCCTGCAATTATCGTGGGGCCGTCTTCATCCCCAACAAGATCACCACGGTTACCGAGCATATCGGCAACAAGCTGAAAGACCTGCCCGATTGGCAGGAAGTGAAGGGGCGCGGCAATGCCAAAAACAAAACTGGACATCGTAACCCGCGCACTTCGCAAGATTCAGGTCGTTAGCGTCGCGGAGGTTCCCGAGGCCGAAGACGCAGCGGACGCAACGACAATTCTAGAGGCGCTGTTTGAAGACCTCAAAGACACACAGGAGCTTTCCCTAGCATGGTCACTGGATGCGACGCCTGACGCCGCGTTTCTACCGCTTGCAGACATTCTTGCGTCGGAAATCGCACCAACATACGGCAAGGCAGGCCCGTCGCGCTCTGGCGCTATTGCAAGGTTGAGAGCCTACCACATCAACGATGACCGCGAGCAGCCTTGGACCGAGGAAGAGGTCGAGGCAGATGACCGGGCGGCGTTCTACTAATGCCTCTCATTCCCTTCGCGCGCCAATCGAAAAAGGCGGGGTATTCGGGCGAGCGCCTGAAGAACCTGTTTCTACGCCCGTCTGATGAGCAAACGCCGCTGATAGGGCGGTCTGGACTGAAGGCCGCCTTCAGTCTCACAGGGGCTGTCCGAGCGATAGTCGATCAGAACGGGACGGGGTTCGCGGTATCGGGGGGCGCGGTATACAAAATCGCCTCTGGCGTCGCCACGAACGTAGGGACAGTGGATGATGCGCCGACCCAAATGGCGGTATCTGCAACAGAGGTCGCGATTGTCGCCAATGGCAAATACTACATCTGTGATGGCACCACGACGACAGAGTACACCACGGGGGCGGTGACCAATCCGGTAGGGGTTGCCTTCATCGACGGCTATTTCGTCGTTGCGGGCACGTCTGGTGGACGCGGTGATGCAATCACGGTGTCTGGCCTGGATGATGGGACAACGTTTGATGCGCTGGACTTCGCATTCGCGGAAAACTCCCCGGATGACATCGTTTCGATTATCGAGGATCACAACGAACTTTGGTTGTTTGGGTCTTCGACCGTAGAGGTCTGGTACAACGCGGGGGCATCAGGTTTTCCGTTCGCAAGAAGCCAGGGGCGGACGCTTGAACGAGGCTGTACTGCCAACACGGCTTCGAAAGAAGATAATGGAGTTTTCTGGATTGGCGCTGATCTGAGGGCTTATCGGTCGGGCGGATCCACTCCCCAGGTTATCAGCACGCGAGAGGTTGAGGAGGTCATAGAGGCGGGGTCATTGGACACCAGCTTCATTGCTGACATCAGGGGCCACAAGTTCTTTGTTGTTCGGTTTAAGGACCAGCCCGCCCAAGCATATGACCTGACAACGCAGCTTTGGTGTGAGTTTTCTACCGGGATTGGTGAAGGTCCTTGGATCGGGTGCTGTTCAGGCCGTGTGGGATCAGCGTTTTATGTCGGAACGTCCTCGGGGGTGATAGCAACCCTAGACAAGGACACGTACCAAGACCTCGGGGCGTATATCGAGGCGGAGGCAGTTTCGGTTCCGATTTCGGAGGCCGATTACGTCACCATCAACAAGGTTCATATGAACATTGAGGCCGGGGATGTGAACGCCCAAGGCGAGGTGATGCTCCAGGTCTCCAAGGATGGCCGCACATGGGGCGTTGAGCGCTGGCGCAAACTGGGCAAGCTCGGTCAATTTTGGCGGCGTGTGGTGTGGCACAGCCTCGGTACGGGCCGGAGAATGCAAATCCGAGTGAGGATTACCGATCCAGTCGGTCGGGATATCTACGGGCTGACCTATGAGTAACCTACCAACGTTTCCATCTCGTCTGTCCATTGGGCAGATTGTTGGGGGATTGGTCACGCCAAGCCAAGAGTTCATACGATGGCTTGAGCAGATCATCCTTCGTGCAAATTCACTAACCGTAGCGGCGTCAGGCGTTGGAGACGTCAAGGTGACGTTCAATAGCGTCGAGCCGGATGGTTGGTACTTTCTGAACGGTCAGGCGCTTAGCAAGACCGGCGTTCCGACGCTCTACGAGGTGTTCGGGGGCACATACGGAGAAACAGAGACCACCTTCAACCTTCCGGACTTAAGGGACAGGTTGCCTGTTGGGGCTGGAACAACGGCGCTAATGGCGCTCGCAGGCAGTTCAACCGCGACTCTGAATGTTGGCAACCTTCCGGCGCACAATCACGGCGTTACGGATGCGGGTCATAGCCATACGTTCACAGGCACGCCGCACAATCATACGATCACCGATCCGGGCCATAGCCATATCGATATGACCAGAACTGCGACGGTGGACGTTACCGCCGGTGCGGATGGTCGGGTTCCGTTGCAAAACGACACGGTTCGCACATCCACGGACACAACGGGTATCACCATCGATAACGCGACTGCTGACGGCACGGTTGGGTCGGGCACTACTGGCATCACGATAGATAACACAGGGTCAGGCGATGCGTTCGACATTCTGCCGCCCGTCATAGGTGTGAATTGGCTAGTGAAGTCGTGAGGATCAGTGCGGGTGAAGCGCGAGAGTTCTTCCAGCACCGATCACAGCAAATCGGCTTCACGCCGGAAGACCTGACGGATGAGCAGCCAATGGAGTTCTGGGCCAGCGGTCCGGTTTGCGGAGTGTTTGTCTATGGCCTTTGGCCGGGCGTGTTCAACGCTCACTACGGCGTAAAGCCTGTAGGGTGGGGAAGGCTGACGAGGCCAGCAACCGCCGTTTTAAGCGCGTTCTGGGACGCCAGTGACGCAAAGTTAATCACGGGCTGGACGCCCGCTACCAACAGAGCAGCTATCGCATTTGCGCGCCGCCTCGGGTTTTTCGAGTATGGACGCATGCCACTGCCTGAAGGCGACGTAATTCTACAGGGGTGGAAGAAATGGGCATAGGCGCACTTATCGGTGGTTCCCTTCTTGGCGGCGCACTTAGTGCGAGAAGCTCCGACAAGGCGGCAGACGCGCACGTGGAAGCCGCAGACCGTTCCGCAGCGGTCAACAAGTACATGTTTGACCGCTCTGTCAAGCTGACCGAACCGCAACGCCATGCGGGCAACAACGCACTTGCGGCCATGCAGGGTATGGCAGGCATTGGCGACATGCCGTCGTTTGGGAGCGCGGGCAACCGGCTGAGCGTGCACAACAATGATGGCGCTTGGGAAGTCCAGAACAACTTCGGTAAGGTCATCAGGTCATTCGACAAAAAGCGTGGTGCGCAGCGCATGATGGACCGTCGGCGGTTCAGCTTCGAGCAGGACCCCGGTTATCAGTTCCGCCTGGATGAGGGCACCAAGGCGATGGAGCGGGCGGCTGCGGCACGTGGTCTCCGTCTATCCGGCGCTACGATGAAGGGCATCGGGGACTATGCCAGCGGGCTTGCGTCTCAGGAATACGGGAACGCGTTCAACCGGCTGGCGTCTATCTCGGGCACGGGACAGACTGCAACCAACCAGCAGATTGGCGCAGGACAGAACTATGCAGCCGGAGCGTCTAATGCCTTCCTGAATGCAGGTAATGCGCGCGCTTCTGGCTACACGAACACCGCCAACGCCTTCAATAACACTCTCGGTGATGTTGGTGGCCTCTACATGATGAACCAGTTGGGGGCATTCGCATGAGCATCCTAGACGGCATCACGCGGGGCGTCGGCACGGCTGCGGTCATGAACCGCGTTCGTCAGCAAAACGCCTTGCGCGACGTTTACCAGGAACACGGTCAGGGCATCCTTGCCGGAGACCCGAACGCCATGAATGCCTTGGCTGGTGTTGATGCAGGCCAGGCGATAAGCATCCGCAACAATGAGCGGGATTATGGGTTCCGCGAGCGTCAAGAGGCGCGTATGGCCAAGCAGTTCGATCTGGATGTGCAGAAGTACGCGGCATCCCTTGATGCTGCCCAGGCTGCGAAAGAGGCGGAACAAATCAGGCAGGGCGTGTTTGCCGCTTCTTCGGCTCAAACCCCGGAACAGTGGGACGCGATTGCAACTCAGTTCGGCGCTCAAGACCTCGTGGGTCAGTTTGAAAACAAGGATGCGTGGCTGAATCGTTATGCGACCGCTGCGGACATCTTGGAGAGTCAGGCGGGGCCGAAGCCTATGTCGGGGCCGGGCAAGGTGCAGGCCGACATCGATGCAGGCATATTGCCCGAGGGCACGCCCCTACGGACAGGCGGAACCTCCCTAAGCGTTGGGCCTGATGGCAGTATTGAGTTCGGGACAGGGGGTCAGAAACCCGTCAAGCTTTCCGAGAAGCAGTCGCAAATTGCTCTATTCGGGTCGATGATGGACAGCACTATGCCTGTTATCAATGGCTTAGAAGAGCAGTTTAATCCCGCCAACCTCAGGGATAAAGCGGCAGACAGCCTTGGCACGTTCGGAAACTTTGTCCGCAGCGAGGATATGCAAAAGTATCGGGCGGCGGCAGCGGCGTGGGCCGAAGGTGCGTTGCGATTGTCCACCGGTGCGGCGGCAACCCAGCCTGAAATTGAGCGTGTTGTGAGAACGTACTTCGCGGAGGCGGGGGATACACCCGAAACGGTTGCTTATAAGAAGCAGCTTCGCGACCAATGGGCTCAGGCAGTTTCTGCTGCGTCAGGAAACAGGTTTGCCCCTCCTGGTCAAACCGAGGCACCTAGCGAGCTGGAGGTCGATCCTGGTTCGCAATTCCAGTTTCAGAATGATCGTCAGAAGGCGATCTTCGAAAAATACGCCACTCCCAGCGGATAATGAGAAACACCACGTAAGTAACGAATATCGCAGGCCAAATGGTTGGTATCCACCAATCTGCACCAAGAGTGTGAACGGCGATTCCCGACCACGCGGCTAATAGGCCTAGGGCAATGCAAATAGCCGTTTTGTGCGGCGTCCAGCGTAAAATCATACCCTTAGCATGGGGGCGGCATGGCAACTTTTCAAGAACTCATGGGTGCAGCGGAAAACGCTGAGAACGCCGGTGATACCAATGCAGCGCGTGAATTGGTGCAGATGGCGCAGTCGCTCCTGCAGGCCCCACCCGTTACGCAGGAGGATGTAGCGGGTACCGGGAACCTTGCTCCCGTTGCATACGACCCCTCTCAGGACGTCGCCACGCCTCAAGTTGATCGGTTTGGCGACACCATCAGAGCAGCAACAAAGCAGCCGCTCGCGGCCACCAAGCATTTTGCTGGTGAGGTGATGGACCCGGAGAACAGCCTGGGAGAACGGGCTTTGGCGGCTGGGCAAACAGCCCTTTCCGCAGCAGGCACCACGTACGCATTTGGAGCGGGCCTTGTTGGCGAAACCCTCGGCGGAAGCCCTACGAACGAGAAAAAGCTCGCCCGTGACCTCATGATGATGGGCGAGGTGGCTGTGCCTGAAATGGCGGGTGTATCAAGCGGTGTTACAGCGGCAGGTAAAGTTGCAAGAGCAGCGGAAAAGGCAGCCAAACCCCCGACGCCGAGGCAGGAGATTGCAAGGGCGGCTGATGATCTTGGGATAGTCCCAAGCCTCGGGGCCACCAGCAAGACCAAGGCGCAAGCGGGGGCCTTCCTCGAAAAGGTGCCGGGTGTTGGTAAGGTTCTTGAGCGGGACGCGACCCGGTTTGTCGGGGATGTTGAAGAAGCATTCGACAAAGTGCGTCGAGGTATCGGCCCCGCGAGCGATGCTGCGGGCGCAGGCGAGGCCTTGCAGGGCGGATTGGGAAAATTTGTTCAGCGCTTCGAGAAAGTTTCAACACGGCTCTACAATCAGGTCGGCAAGCATGTGCCTGAAACTGTGCGGGTGGAGTCACCGAACACGGTCCAGTTTATCAACGACATGATGGCCAAATATGAGGGTCAACCCAGCATTCAGCGAGAGCTTGGCCTGAACCGCTTCGCAAGCATCGGTCAGGATTTAGAGGGCGGCCTGACCTGGCGTGCGATGAGCGATCTTCGGTCCAGCATCGGGGAAAGTATCGGACGTCAAAAGGGGCCGCTTTCAGACATGGGCGAAGGGCGTCTGAAGCAGATGTATGCTCAGCTGACCTCTGACATGGAGGCCGCAGTCAAGCAGGCCGGGCCACAGGCTGAGGCCGCATGGAAAACCGCCAATACGCACTACCGCAAGGGCGCTCAGCACATTCAGGGCGCTCTAGACAAAACAATCAAGGCAGACAGTCCTGAGCGTGCATTCGAGGCGTTCGTGAATATGGCCAAGGCAGATCGCGCCACTGCCGATGTGACCAGGATGCGCAAGATCAGGAAATCCATGCCAACTGAGGAATGGAACACGGTTTCGGCCAGTATCATTGACCGCCTCGGCAAAGCCCCAGCGGGTCAGCAGAACGCGGCCGGTGACGTTTTTTCACCAAGCATATTCTTGACCGAGTGGAACAAGATGTCTTCAGACGCAAAGGGTGTGCTGGTTACACCCAAGGCGCGTGTGCAGTTGGATAAGCTGGCCAAGGTGTCCGAGGGATTGAAGAACGCCAACGCAGAGCGAAACTTTTCCAATACCGGCACAGTAGAAACCTGGCTCGCCATTGTGTTCGGCGCTGGAGTGGACGTAGGGGCCACAGCCGCTGCTGTAGGTGCCGCAAACATCTCAGCACGGGCGCTGACCTCTGAGCGCTGGTTAAAAGCCGCCAACAGGGCCGCACGGGGCGACTACAAGGCCATGCAGACCATTGCTCGCGGTGGCTCGCCCTATGCCATGGATGCCCAGACGATCCTCAGACTGGCCGCAGCAGATGCCGCGACAGTCTCACCCAGCGCCAATACTGACCGGCGTCCACCCATCTGGCAGACACGATAGGAGGCCCCATGCTTCCAGAAATTCGCGGACCGAACATCTCGGGCAACGCGCTCTCGACCTATGCCAACGTGATGCATCTGAGAAATGCGTTGGCCGGTGGAAATCAGACGACCCAGAGCACCGGTCAGACCGCGCCGCAAGGTGACAATGCAATTCTCGGCCTGATCCGTGATTTTGAAGGCTACCGGGAAAGCCCCTATTGGGACGTGAACGCCTATCGGGCTGGGTACGGGTCGGACACCGTCACGCTTGAGGATGGAACGGTGATCCCGGTTCGACAGGGGATGAGCGTGGATCGCGAAGCCGCCGAGCGTGACCTGATGCGCCGGGTCAATACCGAATTCATGCCCTCTGCTGTCAATGCGATTGGACAGGATCAGTTCAACGCGCTTCATCCTCAGCAGCAAGCCGCGCTTGTATCTCTTGCTTACAACTACGGAGCAGGAGCGTGGGATGACGATCTATCCGGGGTCACGAATGCCCTCAGGACCGGCGGAGACGCCAGAGGCGCGATAATGGCGCTTGGCAGCCACAACGACGGCATAAATCGCAGTCGCAGGGCGCGTGAAGCGTCTTATTTCTAGGGGATAACACATGGCAAGATCAGACTTTGAGGCTGTCCCTCGCGCGTTGGACAGCAACGGCGACCCTGTATCCGGCGCTCGGATGTACGTCTATGAGGGCGGTTCCACCACCGACAAAACGGTGTACTCGGACATCGCGTTGACCACACCTCACACCCAGCCCATTGTTGCCGATGCCGCAGGGTTCTTTGCGCAGGTCTATGCGGCGGCTGGCGTCTACAAGTTTGTCGTCAAGGATGCGAGCGACGTCACAATCTACGAAGCTGACAACATCCACCAAGAGAACAACACCATCACGTTCGCTTCGGATGCAGAGCTTCAACTTTACCTGACAAACTATGGTGCCAATTACGAAAATGGCACTGTGCTTGAGTCACCAACTTCGAAGTTTGAGAAAACTTCTTCTGGATGGGTGGACCGGTACACAGCAGACGACGCAGTAGCAATTGCAGGCGCAAAGATTGACGATGCGGTCAATCAGGTCGCTGTTGATCGTCTTGTGCAGATGACGGCTCGAACTGTTGTCGGCAATCCGACCGACAGCCTTGCCACCCCTATCAATATGGGGAACGCTCAACTGCAGGAAATGATGGGCTTTGCAGGGGCATCAGGAGGCAACCAGCATTCGCTCAACCTGCCGTCGGCTTATACAGATTCAACCGTCACCCAGATCAGGTTAGGATTTGTAACTACCACGACGTCCGGGACCACCGCTGTCGTGTTTGACACGCCATTTTCGACAGAAATCCACGGGGTTCTCACGAGCGGTAATGGACCCGTCGACACCAATGTCCGCGAAATTATCACCGAGAACCGCACCATCACTGGCTTTGACGTTGCCGTGAACCGGAAGGACAACACCGGAACCACGCGCGTAGCGCGCACCGTCTTCTATGTCGCTTTCGGGAATTAAGTCATGTTTCCACAGCGCGTTAACGAGAGATCAATCAGGGCAGGGGGCAATACAACCCGATCCGGCGAATGGGACGGCATGGGGGCTCTGTCCTGCACTCCGGTGGTTCTTAACGATACTGTCTATGTCTTCTATCGCGGCATCGACATGCGGGAGACCGCAGGGGGCGAGTTTCAACTAAGCATGATGTCTACGCCTCTTGCTGACTTCGGTAAGCCGGGTTGGAAGGGGGATTGGCGGACAAACCCACTTGTTGATACGCCTGATGTTCTTGCCGCTACAGAGCCGGGCCTAACCGCAACCGCCGCAGAAAAATGGGGCGACATGCACGCGATCAATGTCGCTGGCACCGTCTACCTCTATGTAATGATTGCAGAGGCCGGACAGCGTTTGGTGAGGTTTACCTTCGATCCTGTTACCCCGGCGCTCAACTTCGACGGGGAATGTCTTTGGAATGGGGGCATTTGGGGATCGAACATTGCGGCGATCTACCACCATAACGGCAACTTCTTTTTCGCTGGAGGTGTTAATGCCGATGATCCCCTGCTCGGAAACGGAAAGCGGGTGCGGCGCTCTGCGACAGGCCTCGGTGATACCTGGACCGGTCAGAATGACATCATGCAGCCCACTGGCGTTGATGGCGAGATTGACCGCTACAGCCATGTGACGGGCCGAGGCTGGCAGGACGCCACCTATGCTTACATGCTGGTGCCGTCGATTGGTACTGTCGATCATCCTGACTGGCCGGAAGGCATGACGCTGTTCCGCACGCCGCTTTCGCTTATCGATCAGACAGACAACACTTGGGAGAAGTACCCGCGCCCCGTCATGCTTCGTGATCCCACTGAGGGCGGGACGTGGCAGCTATCGTTCATCGATACCGGCGATGGGTTCTACGGCCTCTATCAGATGTGGGGGATCAATGATCTTGGCGAGGTCGGGTCACAGGATATGCTGGACTGCCGCGATACCCCATACAGCGGCAACGACGATGATATGTTCCCGACGACTTACAAGTCCGTAATGGTGGTGGAATGGGGCAGCCGCCTTGCTCTCGAAGACTGGGACGCCGTAGCGGTTCCTGCTGGGCGGTATCGCATTCAAAACGTGAAGACCGGCCTCTACATGGTCGCGACCGACACCACTGAGGACGCACTGGTGGAGGGGAGCGCGCTGACGGGGACAGATCGTGACCTGTGGGATATTTCTGACGAGGTCGGGTTCTCGCTCCTGACGAATGTTGCCTCCAATAAAATCCTGCGGGTGCGCGATGACGGGCGCGGCAACAACAAGTTCTGTGCTGTGTTCGACAGCCCCGGAACGGGCAGCGCCAACTATGCGGGTCAGTGGATGGTGAGCCCGGTTCACGACGTGCGCGCTAGGGACGGCTCGTTCATCTCTGGTGGCCGCCTGGTCCAGATCACCAACCGCTACAGCAGCTTAAGGATAAAGTTCAATGAATCCGGCGATCAGCTCACGCAGCGCAAGGACGCGCACGGGACCGATGGCTGGTGGCGACTATTGCAGGTGGTGTGACGTGAAGAGGTTCGCGCTTGAAGTCCTGTCGGTCGTTTCGCGGCTGATTAACGTTTTGCTGGGCGGAAGCGCCGATATCACTTTCTCAGCTCGGTCTCACGTTGAGGAGTTATGGACAGAACGCTGGATTGACGCGCTTTTCTCGATGTTCGGTGAAGAGAACCATTGCCGCAAGTGGTGGGAGTGGGAAGTGGAACGGTCACGCCGCAACGTTGAGCGCCACGAGGCTGAGGACTGGTTGAGATGACGCTTCCCGATTGGATTATCCACGCCGTTAACTTCGTGGTTGCACCGCTTCTGGGCTGGAACTGGTTACTGCATCGAAAGCAGTCAAAGCAGGATACAGACATTGCCGTGCTCCAAACGCAGGTAGGGTTCCACAAAGAGCAGTACCGGCAGATCATGGGCAAGCTGGACGATATCGAAGCCGCGCTTCGCAGCAAAGACTAACCCCAGAGGTAATATCATGACATTCAGATTTTCGAAGCGCTCGCTTGAGCGCCTTAAAGGCGTGCACCCTGACATCGTCTCATTGATGCACCTTGCCATCAAAGAAACGCCCATCGACTTCACTATCTTAGAGGGGCTGCGGAGCGTAGATCGGCAGAGGAAGTTGGTTCGCTCGGGCGCGTCCAGAACCATGAACAGCCGCCACCTGACAGGCCATGCAGTGGACATCGCACCCTACGTCGATGGTCAGATTTCCTGGCATTGGCCACACTACCACGAGCTAGCCCCTGTCGTGAAGCAATGCGCCGAAAAGCTGGGCATACAGATTGAGTGGGGCGGTGACTGGCGGAGCTTCAAGGATGGCCCCCACTGGCAATTGCCGTGGGCTGTCTACGGCAAAGACGACAAGACCTCCAAAATCAAAACCTAAAGGAAAACCCCATGAAACGTATGATTGCCGCCCTCATGGCGGTTCCAATTCTTGCGGCTTGTTCCGATCTCACGCCGGAGCAAAAGACAGCACTTGTTGCCGAGGCCGTGTTCATTGCCGATGCGATGCAAGACGAAGGCGAGACCATCGTTGACCTCTCTCCTGAGCAGTTGGAGGTCTTGGAGAGCGCATGCCGCCTTGGCCCAGTTTTCGCTCCGGAAGAAATCGCAACCATAGAGACGGTTTGCGCTGCTGTGAAGGAGGCAACCCAATGACCGATGTGAAGAGCTTTCTGACGTCCAAGACGGTGTGGGGTGCAGTTATCGCCATCCTACCCCAACTGGCGCTGATCTTCGGCTTCCAGTTCACCGAGGCGGACGCGGCTGACCTGCAAGAGAAGGTCTCTGCGATCATTTCGGCCCTCGGCGGTATCTACGCAATGTATGGCCGAGTCGTTGCCAAAGAGCAGATCGGCCTGAAGTCCCAATGACACCTGAAACTGCGGCGCGCCTCCTAATGGGTCTTGGCGCGGCGCTTTCGTTCCTTGCTGGCTTTGTTCTGGCGCTGGAATTCATCCCCTGCGGCTGAGCCGCATCCTACAACATGGAGCAAGATAATGGCTGCTAACCCATTCTTCTTTTATGACCAGGCCGCACTTGCGCATGCAAATGGCGGCATTGACTTTGACACCGACGCATTCCGCATGGTCCTCGTCGGCACTGGCTACACCCCCAACCAGGCCACCGACGATGCGTGGTCTGATATTTCCGCGAATGAAATATCTGGCACGGGATACACGGCAAACGGAAAGCTGCTGACAGTTACCACCAGCAATCCGACAGCACGCGTTATTCAAATCGACTGCGACGATCAGTCTTGGACATCTTCGACGCTGTCGAATGTTGCCTATGCCATCATTGTGCGAGACGCGGACAGCAACGGCACGCTCGCGGGAACAGACATCCCGGTATTCTGCTGTGAACTGGAAGACGGCGGGTCTCTCTCGACCACCAACGGCACGTTGTCTGTGACTATCGATGCGAATGGTGTTTATCGAACCACCGTGGCCGCAGCGGCATAGGGGGAAAGATTATGCCAGTAATATTCCCCGATGTTTTGGTTCGCCAAGCGATTCTCGGCGTCCGAGCAATTAATTCGGACGCGATAAATCTGCGTGCGCGCTCATCTGAGATCGAATTTGACAACCTTCGAGCGTACCTAGACCGAATGCGCAAACAGTACCTAGATACGGTTCAGCCGCTTCTGGATGCCGCACAAAACAGCGCATCGGCGGTTAACACCACGGTCGCGGCTCACACCATAGGTGCGCCTGCAGACACTCATGCAGCGCTTATCCAGCTAAGGTCGGACCTTGAGGCGTTCTACTCCGCCTACGAGGTCGTGTTTTCCAAGCTGACACACGTGACGTTTTCGTTGGCAGAAGGGCACAAGACCGCAAGCATTCCGCTGTCAGAATTGGCATCACTCGCAGCACCACTTGATGGTGTGATTGCGTCCAGCGCCTTCGCCGCAGGCTAGCCCCAATGGCCGACACAGGCTGGAAGGTAGTTGGCACGGCAACGTGGACTGACAACGCGGATGGGCAGAATTGGGGAAACTTTGGAAATCCCGATTGGGAAACATCGGTAGTCAACACTGCCGATGGCACGCGTGCTTACGGGTTCACCGGATCATCAACTGGCAACGACACTGAGTATGCGCAAGCCTACAACTTCGGGCTGACCGCTACCGATGTTCCGAGTGGCGCAACGATTGACGGCGTAGAATTTCGCTTCGGCGGATTGCTCGTCGCAAACGGTGGTCGGCACATTCGGTTCAAGAATGCCCACATCATCAAAGACGGCGCTTCGGGTACGGCTACAGGTACCGATCAAGCAGACCTGACAAGTTGGTCGAGCAGCTCAACCGATGCCGAAGTAACACATGGTGGCGCAACCAATCTTTGGGGCACCACCATCACCCAAGCCGACGTAATATCCTCGGACTTTGGCATCACGTTCCAGATTGAGCGATATGCCGATGTGGGAAGTGGCGGAAGTACCGCCGGTCGCATCGATATAGTGGAGATGCGGGTCCACTACACTGCTGCGGGTGGCGGGGGTGATGCAACGGCAACCCCCGCAAACGGTACTGCTACTGGGCTTGGTCAAGCTCCGACGGTTTCCGCAAGCGCCACGGCTGAACCCAACGCAGGTAGCGCAACCGGGCTCGGATATGCCCCCTCTGTGTCTGCGGGGTCTAACGCAACCGCAACGCCCGGCACAGGATCAGCCGCCGGGGCAGGCTTCGCACCAACGGTATCCGCTGTTTCCGACGCTTCCGCGTCACCGGGCACCGGTACAGCGAGCGGGACTGGTTTCGCGCCAATTGTCTCGACCGGAGATAGCGCAGTCGCACAACCTGGTGCCGGATCAGCAACAGGCTTGGGCTATGCGCCCGTCGTTGTGGCCAATGCAGATTCAGCGCCGGGGACCGGTACCGCAACGGGTCTTGGATACGCTCCCACAGTTTCGGCAGGCGCAAACGTCACAGCAGAGCCCGCAACGGGTTCGGCCTCTGGCCTCGGGTACGCACCGACTGTGGTCGCTGGCTCGAACGCAACCGCTCTGCCGGGAACGGGTAGTTCCACGGGTTTGGGGTATGCGCCAACTGTAACCGGAAATTTCAGCGCCTCGGCAGCACCAGGGACCGGTACGGCGACAGGCTTAGGCTTCGCACCCTTAGTGGTCAGCGGCGCAACCATTATCCACCGGCGCGGATCATCATCTAGCGTCACCAAGCAGGGCAGAGTGGGTGGCGTTACTCGCGCCCAGAGAACAAGCAGGTTCGGCTAATGGCATATGACTTGAAAATGAAGCAGGGCGACGTCGGTGTCACGTTTCCGGTGTCTCTCACAAACCCGGACGGCACCGCTGTAGCCTTTGTCTCAGACGACGTGGCCACGCTCAACATGCGGCGCATCGGGGCATACAGCAGTGATCGATCCTACAACATCACGGCGACGATGGATAAGGACATTGGTGAGAGCACTTGTTCTTACACCTTCACGACAGCCGATACAGATGTTCCTGGCATCTGGGAGGCGACCGTATCCGTTGCATTCGATAACGGGGTCAGCCTGACCTGGCCTGAAGTCGGCACCTACCGCTTTCTAATCGATCCCGCAATTTAAGGAGACCACCCATGAAACTCCTAGCAACCGCCCTGGCGGCGCTCTTGGCGACTCAGGTTGCCGCACAGCCTCGCAACTGCGCACCACGCGACACGGTCGTTGAGCGCCTGCAAAGCAAGTACGGCGAGACCCGTCAGGCCATGGGTGTTGCTGGCAGATCATTGATGGAGGTCTGGGCTAATGAGGAATCAGGCTCATGGACCATTCTCCTCACAATGCCCGGTGGGATTTCCTGCCTCGGTGCTTCTGGTCAGTCCTACGAGGAGCTGAGCGAAGCGCTGGTGGACGGGGACCCCGCGTAATGGCTAATCCCACAGGAAAGAAGCATGGGTTGGAGTTGGGCGTCATTATCGACGCCTGGATTCGAAACGGTGGCAGCTTTCGCAAGGCGGGCGCAGAGCTTGGTTGCGATCCTGCCAACATATCCCGCCGCATAAGAAAGGCATATGACGCGGGCGATGAGCGAATAGACCCCGTTCTGCTGTTTGGCGATAAGGGCAACACCAACCGCACTCATGAAGAGCTGGTGCGCGCCCGTGTGGCGATGGACCTTCATCGCGAAGCCAAGGTCGAAAAGGGCGACTGGCGCAAAACCTCTCTCATAACAAAGATCAAATCACCGGTGGGCGTAATTGGCCTGTTCGGAGATGTGCACGCCGACAACCCTGGTTGTGACTTCGATCTGTTTGAATCCGAGATGAGCCGCCTGGACCCCTCCCAGAACGTCTACGGCATCTTCAATGGTGATCTGTTCGACAATTGGGTTCGGGCGCTGGCCCACGCGGGACAGTCATCGACGGACCCGTACTTCGCGTGGATCGTGGTTGAGGACTTACTGCGCCGATACCCATTCTTGGTTTTCATTCTGGGCAACCACGATATCTGGAACACGGGGGTTGCAAACTATCTTGTAGAGTTCCTTCGCTCCATCGGAACAGTTGTGCGCCGCTCTGGCGGCAACATCGTTATCAAGACGGACCAAGGCACACCGCTTTCTCTGGACCTGAGGCACATCTGGCAGGGCAGCAGTATCTATTCCGAGGCTCATGAGCTGAAGCGCGCGGCTACGTTCGGCTACTCTGATGCGGATGCACTTGTCGGTGCGCATGACCATAAAGGCGAGGTACGCGAGCATGTCAGGCCTGTTGATGGCCGTGTGCAGCGATTAATCAAGCTGGATGCCTTCAAGGAACTGGACGACTACGCCAATGACCGAGGTTTCATGTCTGCGAAGCGTCACCCGGTCGTATGGTGCGCCTATGACACCCGAGAGCCCGTTACCAGCCATGAGCGCCTACAGCCCTTCTACGACTTCGACACAGCCCGTGTGGTAGCAGAACACCGGAGGGGAAAGAACGCATGAACCGAGCCCAAATTCTCAGCACAGCAACGGAATACGTCACCAAGGACCGCGCTGCGGATCACGGGGACATGGAAGATAACTTCAACCGCATCGCGGGGATGTGGGCTGCTTACCTGGGTGTTGATGTATCGGCCTCAGACGTAGCCGCAATGATGGTGCTTCTAAAGATGGCCCGCGCAAGAGGCGTTCCCGGCCATGAGGACAACTGGATAGACGCTGCGGGATATGCAGCGTGTGGCGGGGAGGCAGCTACTCGTCATTGCCCTCGTTTAGAGACGGTGTCCGCCAAGACATAGTTTTACTGAAGCTCTCGCGCCCGCACCGGGTACACCGCGCTCTTGGCAAGGTCATCTCCCTGAACCTCCTCACAAGCTCCGGGTCTTCAAACCCTTTCGAGTGCCCGCAGACACAGTGGAAGTATACGACAAGCGGCATTCAGAACATATGGGGAACATTTGCGAGACGGGCAAACGTGAACCGCATAATTTACGCAACTAGAGACGCAACCAATTGTAAAAAATCATTTAAATGGGTCTTCTCGACCGCACCAGTAAAAACAAAGGGTTACGCCATCTCGGCGTGACCCTTTGTTTTTTGGAAATAACCCCAGGATAACTGTTCTTCTTTGGGCAGTGGCCCGGTGCTGGGTGATCTCAGGCGCTGGAATTTGGGTAGGGGAAAGTGCTACACGGCATCTACGGTGCCATACTCTGTAGCACCGCTTCCGAAATCGGGGCTAGAACGGGCCAAAGCGGGGAAATGTAGAAGATGTCGCATTCGAAAAACCGGGACAAATCAGGGTTTTCCGATGTTCGACGCTCTGCGCGGCTCTCCGTCGCCCCGATGATGGATTGGACCGATCGGCATTGCCGGTATCTGCACCGTCTGCTGAGCCGCGAGGCGCTGCTTTATACTGAAATGGTCACCGCGCCGGCGCTGGTGCGAGGTGGGGCCTTGCACCTGCTGGAGTTCAGCCCCGAAGAGCACCCCGTTGCCCTGCAGTTGGGCGGCTCGGACCCACAGGAGCTGGTCGCTGCCGCGCGGTTGGGGCAGGCGGCGGGGTATAATGAGATCAACCTTAATTGCGGTTGCCCCTCGGACCGGGTGCAATCGGGCACGTTTGGGGCGGTGCTGATGAAAGACCCGGCGCGGGTTGCCGCCTGTGTGGCGGCGATGCGGGCGGTGGTGGATGTGGATGTCACCGTCAAATGCCGCATCGGTGTCGACGATCAGGACCCCGAAGAGGTGCTGCCCGAGTTTCTGGCGCAGATCGTGGCGGCAGGCTGCGAGCGGGTGACCATCCATGCGCGCAAGGCCTGGCTGCAGGGGCTCAGCCCGAAAGAGAACCGGGATATTCCGCCGCTCGATTATGATCTGGTCTACCGGGCTAAAGGGCTGTTTCCCAACCTGCATATCTCGATCAATGGGGGCGTCACCTCACTGGCTCAGGCGCAGACGCATCTGGAGGCCGGGCTGGACGGTGTGATGATCGGGCGCGCCGCCTATCATCAGCCTGCCGATATCCTGTGCACTGCGGATCAGGACATTTTCGGGCGGGACCATGTGCGCGATCCGGTCGAGGTGGTGCGCGCCATGTTGCCCTATATCGAGGCGCATCTGAGCGCGGGCGGGCGGCTGCACCAGATCACGCGCCACATGTTGGGCCTCTTTGCCGGGCGACCCGGCGCGCGGGCGTGGCGTCGGCATCTGTCGGAAGGCGCGGCGCGCAAGGAGGCCGGGCCGGAACTGGTCGAGGCGGCCTTGACGCATGTGATCCCGCAGCCCAAGGCACGGGCGGGCTAGGGCGCTTTTCCTTTCCCCTGCGCCGGTGTAACCAAGGCCTGCCGAAACGGGGGATGTTCATGCCGGAGACCGGATTGTTGCTGCAGATGCTGGCGATGCTGCTGGCCATCGGAGCCTTTGCCGGGGTGCTGGCCGGGTTGCTGGGGGTCGGGGGCGGTATCGTATTGGTGCCTGCGTTTTTCTATGCGTTCCAGACCCTTGGTTATGGTGGCCCGCAGCTGATGCAGCTTTGCCTCGCCACTTCGCTGGCGACGATTATCGTCACGTCGTTCCGGTCGGTTTTGAGCCATAACAAGAAAGGCGCGGTGGATTGGGACATCCTGCGCGGCTGGGGGCCGGGCATCGCCATCGGGTCTGTTCTTGGCGTGCTGGTGGCCTCATATCTGCATACGACGGTGCTGCAGGCGCTGTTTGGTGTGCTTGGGATGGTGATCGGGGCCTATCTGGGCCTCGGCCGGCCGGAATGGCGGTTGGATGATGCGATGCCGCGTGGGGTGAAACGGGCGGTGCTCTCGCCCTCGGTCGGGTTCCTATCGGTATTGATGGGGATTGGCGGTGGTAGTTTCGGCGTGCCGCTCTTGAGCCTGTTCAACACGCCCATTCACCGGGCCGTAGCCACGGCGGCGGGGTTTGGTGTGATCATCGCCGTGCCCTCGGTGGCCGGGTTCCTGCTTCTTGATATCGATCCCCAGCATCGCCCGCCTTACACCATCGGCGCGGTCAATCTGGTTGCGTTCTTTGTGGTCATTGCGATGACCCTGATCACCGCGCCTTGGGGGGTGAAACTGGCCCATGCCATGGACCCGAAGCCGCTGAAGCGGGTCTTTGCTGTATTCCTGACCCTCGTGGCGCTGAACATGCTGCGCAAGGCGCTGGGATGGTAGAGGGGTACCTGCAAAAGGGCTGGGTCAAGTTTCCTCTCGATCCGGTTCTGGCGCGCTGGGTTCGCCACGCTTTGCCCGTCGCGCGCGCCGCCGTCAGTGATCCAAAACACAGCGAATGGCATGATTGCGAGGGCACGTGGTTTATCGGCGTGGATGCGATGGAGAATGACGGCGAAGGTCGGGTGAATGGTTCACCGCCTCTGGCCGGGCAGGCGGTGGAGTTCATCAACCGCCATCTGGGCGCGCAGGTGCTACACAAGGGGCAGATCTCGGTCATCTATCCCGGTTATCCGCAGCCGCGGCGCGGTGAAGGCGAAGCCGCGTTTCGCTACCGCGCGCGCCGGGATGCGGCGCATGTAGACGGGCTGAGGCCCTCGGGGCCGGAGCGCCGCCGCCGGGTCGAAGAACCGCATGCCTGGATACTCGGTATTCCCCTGAGCGAGGCCAGCCCCGACGCCGCACCGCTGGTTCTGTGGGAGGGCAGCCATCACCGCTTGGGCCGTGCCTTTGCTGATGCGTTTTCCGCCCATCCTGCGGAGGCGCATGCCACGCTCGACATAACCGATGCCTATCAGGCCACGCGCCGCGAGGTGTTCGAAAGCTGCCCTCGGATCGAGTTGCACGGGTGTCCGGGCGAGGCTTATCTGCTGCACCGCCATCTGTTGCATGGGGTCGCGCCTTGGGCGGCAAATGCGACAGCCGACCGTGATGGCCGGATGATCGCCTATTTCCGGCCCGAGTTTCCGGAAGGCCTCGCGCGGTGGTTGCAAAGCGATTAGGCTGCCCTCAGATCATGAAGGGAGCGTGTGAATGATTTCCGTTGAAACACAGATGGATGGCGCCTTGCTGGAGGTCGAGCTTTCGGGCCAGATCACGGCGCAGGATTACGACACGGTCCTGATCCCGGCGGTTGAAAAAGCGTTGGAAAACCATGATCGCATCCGGCTGATGATGAGTTTCGGGCAGGAGTTTCAGGGCTATGACCTGTCCGCCGCCTGGGCCGACAGCAAACTTGGCCTGGGCCATTGGCGCGGCTTTGACCGGATCGCGGTGGTCACCGATACCAAATGGCTGCGCAATTCGATCCGGCTGGCCGCGCCGATTATGCCATGCCCGGTGCAGGTTTTCGATCTGATCGACGCCGAAATCGCCCGCCGCTGGCTGCGTGAGTCGCTGGGCTCAGTGCATATGCGTGATCTGGGCGGGCCGTGCCTGCAGGTCAAACTGATGGGCAAGCTCGACCCCGAAGTGATCGCCAATGCCGAGAAGGATCTGGATGCGCAAATCCGGGCGCGCGATGGCTTTCGCCTGTTGCTGGACCTGAGTCAATTTGACGGCTGGCAGGGCCTATCGGCAATGGCGGCGCATTTCAGCCTTGTGCGCGAACATGCCGCCATTCCGGAGCGCGTCGCCGTGGTGGGCGACCAGGCCTGGCAGCGCGCCGCACAGCACCTGATGCGCCGGTTTCTGAACGCCGAAAGTCATTTCTTCGATGTCTCGGATATTGACGGCGCGGTGGCGTGGTTGAAGGCCTGAGGCTCCTGAAGCCGGTCTTGTGGGGAATTGGTCGTTAGTATTTGACAGCTTGCGGCGCTGAGTGAGCCGGGCAAATGAAAGCGATGAGCCTATTGCGACCGGAGCCGCGCAATGAGCGAAGAGCTTTTGCAATGTTTAGGGAAAACTGGGATGAGTGCTAAGGCGGGCCTCACCAGGAGTTGCGCAGCACCTTTCGGATGTAGGTGTTTGCGGACCGAAAGTGAGACGGGCCAGAAGCTTCGGCGTATCTGCCGAGCGTCCATTTGCCTGTCCAGCCATGAACACCGCTTGCATAGAGTTCAATGTTTTCATGGGACTCGATAAACGCACGTAGCTTTTTGCAGGCGGTTTCGAACTCTGCAAGCAGATCGTCCCAAGCCGTAGCGTCGCCCATCGCATAAAGTCGATCGTTGTATTCCTTGAGCTGGTTCCATTTGTAGCCTTTGGCTGGCACATGGACTTCGCGACCCGCAATACCGTCTTCGTACCATCCGTGGAACATGCCCATCCAGTGGGTGCGATGCGCAATGACAGCTTTGATCGTCGTGTTATCGTCTTGGAGTGATAATGAGGATTGCGCGTCATTGATGCCATCAAAAGTCTTGCGCAGCTTCGCCAACTCCTTGTCGAAGGCCGCAAGTAAATCGGACTTGTTGGTAGCTGCTGGCATGAGCCACAGGTAAAAACATCAGTCTTTCATTGCATTGACGTGTATCAAGTCGGCGCGGTACGGTTGAAACCCCATCAAAAGCGCTGGCGACATAGCAGCCCTCGCGGCAAAACGGAGCTACCTCACGCGCTGCTGGTACCAGGTTTGATCCGGTGAGATCCGCTATATGCTAGGCTGCCTCCGTGAAGCTCAACGCTTCAGCCGGGCCGACCGTCCGCCGCGCCGTTTGACCAGGCGAGGCGCGCGGTCGGGCAGTTCTTCCATGATGGCGGTGCGCTCGGCGGGGTCCATCTTGGACCAGCGGGTGATCTCGTCGATGGTCCGGTAACAGCCGGTGCAGATGCGCTCGACCGGATGGACGACGCAGATATCCACGCAGGGGCTGTCGATCTCGTTTCGTTTCCAGACCGGTTTGTCCATCAGGTCACAGGCTTTCTACAACAGGCGCAATCTGTCCAGCGCCCCTTGCAAGATATAGCTTGCGGCCACGTGATCAATCACCTCGGCGCGACGTTTTCGTGTCGTATCCGCCTCAAGCAGGGCTTTTTCCGCCGCAACGGTGCTGAGCCGTTCATCCCAGAAGCCGATCGGCAGATCTGTCAAACTGGTCAGATTGCGCGCGAATGCCCGCGTCGACTGGCAGCGCGGCCCCTCGGTGCCATCCATGTTGCGGGGCAGGCCCAGAACGATCCCGCCAATCTCGCGATCCGCGATGATTTCCAGCAGGCGGGCGGCGTCTGCCGTGAATTTCTTGCGTCTGACGGTCTCCAACGGCGTAGCGACGGTACTCATCCGGTCTGACACGGCCACCCCGATGGTCTTGTCGCCCAGATCCAAACCGATCAGAGCGGTATAAGTGGGCAGGGCGGCGGCGAACACTTCGAACGGATCCGCGATCATTGCAGTATTTCCGCCGCTTGGCCGGCCTGTCTGATCAAGGCAAGCGCTGCATCGTCGCCCGCAAAGACCTGTTGGGCCTCGTGGAAGACGCGATTGGCCTGCGCGCGCTCGTCCAGCACCCCCAACGATCGGATCAGCCGCGCCCAGTCCTCGGCGGTGCCGCCCTCAGTCGCCAGCCGTTCGGACAATCCGGCCACCATGCCGCGAATGGCGTCGAGCCGCGCCTCGGGCGTCATCGCTTCCATGGCGGCCATGTCTTCGGCGCTGGGGCCGGGTCGGGAGGCCGGCTGGGGCGGGTCATATCTGACGCCCGCGCGCGCGGCCACTTCCTCGATCCGCGCCCGGATGGCGTCGACCCAAGGGGCAGGGACCGGGTTGGCCCGCAGCGCCTCCTGCCAGACGCGGAAGGTCGCATCGGGGCGCCCCACCTGCAGCAGCATCACGCCCCAGTAATATTGCGCCGGGCCATCGTTGGGATCGATATCTAGCGCCTGTTGGAGCACGGCCTCGGCCTCGGGCGAGACATAGCCACCCGCCGCCGCGATCATCATCTCCGCCATCTCGGAATAGTCACTTGCCGAGGCATCTTCGCCCAAAAGCCGGATCGCTTGCGCCATCGCCTCGTAGGAGGCTTTGAAATTGCCCAGATTGGCCTCGTTCTGCGCCAGCAGGATGTTGCCCTGCAGATCATCGGGCCGGGCGGCGACCGCAGCCCGCAACTGCTCCATCAGCTCCGCATATTGCTGTTCGATGCGGGGCTTCGGCCGCTCTGGCTGTTCCGCCTCGGCGCTGGCCTGATCGGGACGCGTCAGGCGCCTTTCCTCGGCGATTTCCTTGCGCAGGCTCAGCGGCAGATCGCCATAGCCGGGCGCGCCAAGCGACCGATAGAGCATCAGACCGCCCCCCATCAGCGCCGCAGTCAGCAGCAGCGCCACCACCCATGTGCCGCCGCGCGGTTGGGCTACGCCCTCGGCCTCTTTGCGCACCATCGCATCGGCGGCCAGAATGCGGCGCGAAATCTCGGTGCGGATGCGCTCAGCATCGGCCTCACCAATCACCCCGCGCGCCAGATCACGATCCACCCCGGCCAGCTGTTCGCGATAGACGCGCAGGTCATAAGCTGCTGTGTGCTCGTGCTTGCTGCGGCCCCGCAGCAGCGCCAGCACCAGCAGAGCAGCGACCACCAGCGCGGTCAGCGAAATGAGGATCCAGAACGTCATGGTGTCTTCCTTCGGATTGCCCTCATCTAGCCCCGCAGGCGTGCGGGAAAAAGATAAAAAGCACGACACGGGTTACCATGTCGCAATAGGTCGATATTGCGACGTAACGTGGCGTGGGTATTCTTGGCCCGCGCGGCATACCTGCCGCAATCCCGCAGACCCGGATGGATTCGCTCATGAAACACTATTCTGCCTTTGCCGTCGCCCGCGAAGCCCTGCGCTCTCATACCGGATGGGAGCGGGCCTGGCGGTCGCCTGAACCCAAGAAACGCTATGATGTGATCATCGTGGGCGCGGGCGGGCACGGGCTGGCGACGGCCTATTATCTGGGCAAGAACTATGGCATTCAGAATGTCGCGATCATCGAGAAAGGCTGGCTGGGTGGCGGCAATACCGGGCGCAACACGACCATCATCCGCTCGAACTATCTGCAGGACCCGTCAGCGGCGATCTATGAGAAGTCGCGCAGCCTCTATGAGCATCTGAGCCAGGATCTGAACTACAACCTGATGTTCAGCCCCCGTGGCGTGATCATGCTGGCGCAGACCCATCACGAGGTGCGCGGCTATCAGCGCACGGCTCATGCCAACGCGCTGCAGGGAGTGTCGACCGAATGGATCGGGCCGCAGCGGGTCAAGGAACTGGTCCCGATCATCAATCTGGAAGGGCCGCGCTATCCGGTTCTGGGCGGGCTCTGGCAGGAGCGCGGCGGCACGGCGCGCCACGATGCAGTGGCCTGGGGCTATGCGCGGGCCTGTTCGGCCATGGGCATGGACATCATCCAGAAATGCGAAGTGACCGGCGTGCGCTCCGACCAGGGCCGTGTCGTGGGGGTCGATACCGCCAAAGGCGCGATTGAGTGCGAAAAGCTGGGCATCGTGGTTGCGGGCCATTCCGGGCAATTGGCCGAGATGGCCGGGTTCCGCCTGCCGCTTGAGGCGGTGGCGCTACAGGCGCTGGTCAGTGAACCGATCAAGCCCTGCATGGATGTGGTCGTGATGGCCAATACCGTGCATGGCTATATGAGCCAGTCCGACAAGGGCGAGATGGTGATCGGCGGCGGCACGGACGGGTTCAACAACTTCACCCAGCGCGGGTCGTTCCATCATATCGAGGAAACCGTCCGGGCACTGGTCGAGACCTTCCCGATGATCTCACGCCTGAAAATGCTGCGCCAGTGGGGCGGGATCGTGGATATGACCGGCGACCGCTCGCCCATCCTGTCAAAAACGCCGCTTGGGAATTGCTTCATCAATTGCGGCTGGGGCACCGGCGGGTTCAAGGCGATTCCCGGCTCGGGCTGGGGCATGGCGCAGCTTATGGCCACGGGCCACTCGCCGCTGACCGAAGCCTTCACCCTCGACCGCTTCAAGGAAGGCCGCTTCATCGACGAAAGCGTTGCGGCGGGGGTGGCGCATTGATGTCAGTCTTCGGAAGAATTGCGCGGGTCGGTCGGAGGACGGTTTCGAAATGCCAGCCCCCCGCCAATTCTGGCCCGCATTTCGGCTTGCAGTTTGTCTGCCTCTTCGGGGTCTTTTTTGACAAGGCGGCGCCATTTGAAACCGAGATACAAATGGTATCCGTACCAGCCAATCAGCGCCAAAACTATGATCGTTCCCAAAGTAAGCATGTGATCAAGAGTAGAGGCGCGCGCAGGGTGGGACAATGCTGACCTTGTTCTGCAGGACTTATGATTTTGATGCCATTAGCGTGATCCTCTCAAAGAGGCTCTGCCTCGCTGAATGGGGGAGAATGTAAGTGCCCTATTCCGAAACCATGGCCGACCTGATGCGCGCTGATCTGGGCGTGGAGCCGGGGCTGTCCGAGAAGAAGATGTTTGGCGGGCTCTGCTTTCTGCTGCATGGCAACATGGTCTGCGGTGTCCACAAGGACGGTGCCATGTACCGGCCCGGCAAGACCCGCGAGGCCGAGGCGCTGGAAGCAGGCGCGCAGCCGCTCAGCTTCACCGGCCGTCCGATGGGCGGGATGGTGGAACTGGATGAGGGCGGCTTCGAGGATGCCGATCTGCGCGCCAAACTGACCGAAATGTCGCTGGCCAATGCTGCCAGCCTACCGCCGAAAGGATGACGAGATGCTGATCCTTCATTGCCCCTATTGCGGCGTCGATGCCGAGGAAACCGAACTGCACGCGGGCGGCGAGGCGCATGTCAAGCGCTTCGGGCCGGGCTCGGATGATGACCAGTTCCACGACTATCTCTTCATGCGCGAAAACCCCAAGGGCGTGCATTTTGAACGCTGGCAGCACGCCAACGGCTGCGGCAAGTGGTTCCACGTCGCCCGCTGCACGGCGACGCTGGAGGTGTTCGGCACCTATCCGGCCCAGACCACCGAGCCGCCGCAGGAGATCCGCGACGCCATCACCGCCAAGCGGCCCGGCTGGACATGGAGGGAGTTCTCCTGATGTCCAGCGGCCTCCACCTTATGACCTCCCTCCGCGAAAGGTCCGCATAAATGAGCAATCGTCTTTCGAAACTCGGTCGCCTGATCGACCGCTCCAAGCAGGTCACGTTCAGCTTCAACGGCACCACCATGCGCGGCTTTGCAGGCGACACGCTGGCCTCGGCCTTGCTAGCCAATGACCAGATGATGATGGGCCGCTCGTTCAAGTATCACCGCCCGCGTGGCGTCGTGGCGAGCGGGGCCGAAGAACCCAATGCTCTGGTCGGTCTGGGCGAGGGCAGCAAGTTCGAGCCGAACCAGCGCGCAACGACGACCGAGCTGTTCGACGGGCTGAAAGCGCAGTCACAGAACCACTGGCCGAACCTCGATTTCGATATCGGTGCGGTGAACACCCATTTGGCGCGGTTCTTGCCTGCGGGCTTTTACTACAAGATGTTCATCCACCCGCAGCCTTTCTGGAAGCACATCTACGAGCCGTTCATTCGCAAATCAGCCGGTTTGGGTAAAGCGCCCGATGCCGAGACGCGCGACGCCGACACTTATGAGCATTTCTATGCCTTTACCGATGTGCTGGTCATCGGCGGGGGGGTCGCAGGTTTACAGGCGGCCAAGGCGGCGGCGGTGACCGGTGTAAAGGTGCTGCTGGTCGAACAGACCGCCCATTGGGGCGGCCGCGCGCCGGTTGATGGCGGAAGTATCGACGATGGCCCTGTGGATAAGTTCGTGGAACAAATCGTCGCTGAGCTGGAGGCGATGGACAATGTCACGATGCGGCTGCGCTGCATGGGGGCGGGGATCTATGACCATGGCTACGCGCTGAGCTATGAGCGTCTGACCGATCACGCGCCGCATGCTGCAGGCCCGCGTCACCGGTTGTGGCGTATCCGCGCCAAACAGATCGTGACCGCCACCGGCGCAATCGAACGGCCTTTGTCCTTCGCGGGCAATGACGTGCCCGGCGTCATGCTGGCCTCGGCCATGCGCGACTATGTGGTGAACTGGGGTGTGACACCGGGCGAGCGAGTGGTTGTGGCCACCAATAATGACGATGCCTACCGCACCGCGATCACGCTGAAAAATGCCGGTGTCGATGTGCTGCGCATCCTCGATGCGCGCGCCTCGGGCGGCGGGGCTCTGGCGGATGAGGCGCGGGCGCTGGGCATCCGGGTCGACCCCGGCAAGGCCATCGCCAAAGTCTCGGGTGGTAAACGTGTTAAGGAAGTCTCAATCTGCAACCAGGAGGGGATCGGTGGCGCGCGCGACGAGGTCGACTGCGATGCGGTGGCCATGTCAGGCGGCTGGTCGCCGGTGGTGCATCTTTGGTCCCATTGTGGCGGCAAGTTGATCTGGGATGAGGCGCAGGCCCATTTCCGCCCCGACCCCGACCGCCCCCCGCTGGGCGTGGATGGCGCGGGCTTTGTCAGCGCCGCCGGTTCGGCCAACGGTGCGCTGGCGCTGGGCGAGGTGCTAAGTGATGCCCATGCGACGGGTCTTGCCGCGGCAAAGACGGCGGGCGGCAAGGCCAAACGCCCCAAAGCGCCGAACGGCGATAGCACCACCGAAACGCCGATGGAACCGGTCTGGCTGATGCCCGCAAATGCCGACACGCCGCTGCGGATGAAGTCCTGGCTGGATTTCCAGAACGACGTCAAAGTTTCGGACGTGCAACTGGCCGCACGCGAAGGCTATGAAAGCGTCGAGCACACCAAGCGTTACACAACGCTGGGCATGGCGACGGATCAAGGTAAGTTGAGCAATATCAACGGCTTGGCAATTCTGGCCGACTCGTTGAACGCGGAAATCCCGCAGGTGGGTACTACCACCTTCCGCCCGCCCTATACACCGATCTCGATGGGGGCGATCGGCGGTGAGGCGCGCGGCAAAGTGTTTCAACCGATCCGGCGAACGCCGATGCATGACTGGCATGACCGAAACGGCGCTGATTGGGAGCCGGTTGGCCTTTGGCGGCGCGCCTATGCCTATCAGCGCCCCGGCGAAAGCGTTGAGGCCGCGGTGAATCGCGAGGTGAAGAATACCCGCGAAAACCTTGGTTTGCTTGACGCTTCCACATTGGGCAAGCTGATCGTCAAGGGCCCCGATGCGGGCCGGTTCCTCGACATGATGTACACCAACATGATGTCGACGCTGAAACAGGGAAAGTGCCGCTACGGTTTGATGTGCTCGGAAAACGGCTTTCTGATCGATGATGGCGTTGTCGCCCGGATTGATGAGGATACCTGGCTGTGTCACACAACCACAGGAGGCGCAGAGCGCATCCACGGCCATATGGAAGAGTGGCTGCAAACCGAGTGGTGGGACTGGAAAGTCTATGTCGCCAACGTGACCGAGCAATATGCGCAAGTGGCGGTTGTCGGCCCCAATGCACGTAAGGTACTGGAAAAACTCGGTGGCATGGATGTTAGCAAAGAGGCGCTGCCGTTCATGGAGTGGCGCGATGGTCAAATTGGTGGCTTTGACTGCCGGGCTTACCGTATCTCTTTCTCGGGCGAGCTCAGCTATGAGATCGCGGTTCCCGCCTCTCGGGGGCAGGCCTTCTGGGATGCTTTGATGGAGGCGGGCAAAGAGTTTGGCGTGATGCCTTATGGCACCGAATGCCTGCACATCCTGCGCGCCGAAAAAGGCTTCATCATGATCGGGGACGAGACCGACGGCACCGTGATCCCACAGGACCTTGGCCTGCACTGGGCGCTGTCGAAAAAGAAAGAGGATTTCTTGGGCAAGCGCGCGCAGGAACGCAGTCACATGGCCGACCCGGACCGCTGGAAACTGGTCGGTCTTGAGACTGTGGATGGTTCGGTTCTGCCCGACGGGGCCTATGCGGTGGGCGAGGGCACCAACGCCAACGGGCAGCGCAACATGATCGGGCGGGTCACGTCGACCTATTACTCGGCCAATCTGGGTCGCGGCATCGCCATGGGGCTGGTCAAACACGGGCCGGACCGGATGGGCGAGGTGATCGAGATCCCCGGAACTGACGGCAAGAGTTACAAGGCCAAGATCGTCGAACCGATCTTCTACGACAAGGACGGGGAGAAGCAGAATGTCTGAACCCATCAGCGCATTGAATGGCGCCCGCATCGAAGGCATCGCCGTTATCGAAGAACTGGGTCTGCAGGGCATGATCACCCTGCGCGGCGATCACAGCGATAAAGGGCTGGTCAAGGCCGCGACCGGTGCGACGGGCCAAAAGATGCCCGGGCAGAGGCAGGCGCTGGTCGAGGGTGAGAGCGGACTCTGTTGGATGTCGCCAGACGAATTGCTCGTTCTCGTGCCCTATACCGAGGTCGATGCCAAGCTTGTCGAGATGCAAAAAGCACTTGGGTCCAGCCATGCACGGGCGGTCAATGTCTCGGACGCCCGCGCGGTGTTCCGTGTCTCGGGCCCCAATGCGCGCGAGGTGCTGGCGAAAATGGCACCTGTCGATCTGAGCCCCGAGGGATTCAAACCCGGCGATTTCCGCCGCACTCGTCTGGCGCAGGTCGCGGCGGCATTTTGGATGGAAGAGGACGGCGCGTTCCGCATCGTCTGTTTCCGGTCGGTCGCCGGGTATGTCTTCAACCTGCTCCAGATCGCTGCGCAGCCGGGAAGTGATGTTGGCGCGTTCTGATCGTTGCGTCCGAATGCCAAAACGCCGTTACGTACCCGATGACATTGATCGGTTTTAACTTGCGTGCTCATACGACTCTATTACATTCCTCAGGAGAATCATAAAAATAATCTGGGGTAGTATGAGTTAAAGGGGAAAGCAGGCGCTAACGGTTTGTTGGGCTTTGTTTAGTCCGTGCGCTGACCGTTGTGACCGAAGACCCTGATCCTGCTCAACTAGTGCAAGCTAATCACAGTCAGAAATGGGCCGCTTGCATGCGGTCGGAGCAGTAGTGAAATCAAGGAAAAATATGTCTTCACCTAATATGCGAGTGTTGTTGAGCCTTCTGGCCGCTATGGCACTTTCGGGCACCGCTTATGCGGACACGTTGGATTGTGTCTTCAAAAAACAAAGTTCAAACAAGTATTTACCAGAAAGGGTTGTGTTCTCGGTCGGGCAATTTGACACGCACGCAAAGCTGCACGAAACAGTAATCTCGGGTGTTGAAACCCACAAGCGTACGGCAAAAGTCGAACGAAACGGTAGAAATGCACTGTCGATAGCATGGCCAGCAAACGAATATGTCTTTACCAAAAATGGTAGGAAGACCAACAGAGGTAACGGATATATGACAATCAATATGGATACCTTTGATTATTCTGTTTTTGTTGACAAAAGATCGATGCAGGCCAAGGTCCGATTTGAGGACACTAGGTACCTCCACTTGAAGTTTAATACCACCGGGGCGTGCAAACGTGTTGATTCAAAAGAAAAGGGGAAAAACGGATGAGATGGCTCGTCATTTCAGCGTTAAGTGTTTTGGCCGTGACTGGTGCCGCTGCCGAAACGATCTATGATTGCGAGATGAAAAACAACCAAAGAGTCTATGGTTGGATCCCAGAGCGCTTGGTGATTATCGTCGACGAACAGGACAGCACCGCGATGGCAATCGACGATTATATTAACCACTACTACGACAAACCGATCCCCGTCACATACAAAGATCTTAGGAATGGAAAGTTTCGTGTCACATGGAAGCATGAAGATATGAAAGTACGCGGTAGCGGTGCAATAAGCGCCACATATTCCGCGTTGGTTTCAAAGAAAACCGGTAGGGCCCAGATGCGTGTTCGGTTGGGCGGGGCGGCAGATAACCGTCCAAGTGGTCAAGGTCCCTGCAAGATATCCAAGCGGTAGATCTTAGGAAGTCGGATCGGAAGGCGCATCAAGTGCTCGTATCGAGCATTGTGCTTTGTTCTTAACCTCGGTTGCATGCGTCATCCACTCTTGACCTGCGCGCACCATCGCCGCATGTAACCGGGGGAACCGCAACATTCATTTTCAACAGGGGTCCACGATGGCTTTTGAACTTCCTGATCTTCCTTACGCACATGACGCTCTGGCATCTAAGGGCATGTCGGCGGAAACGCTGGAATATCACCACGATCTGCACCACAAGGCCTATGTCGATAACGGCAACAAGCTGATCGCGGGCACCGAATGGGACGGCAAGTCTCTGGAAGAGATCATCTCCGGCACGTATGACGCAAACGCCGTCGCGCAGAACGGTATCTTCAACAACATCAGCCAGCTGTGGAACCACAACCAGTTCTGGGAGATGATGGGTCCCGGCGACAGCGCCATGCCCGGTGAGTTGGAAAAGGCCCTGACCGAGAGCTTTGGCTCGGTTGACGAGTTCAAGTCGCAGTTTAGCGCCGCCGGTGCCGGCCAGTTCGGTTCGGGCTGGGCCTGGCTGGTCAAGAATGCCGATGGTTCGCTGGCCGTGACCAAGACCGAGAACGGGGTGAACCCGCTCTGCTTCGGTCAAACCGCCCTGCTGGGCTGTGACGTGTGGGAACACAGCTATTACATCGACTTCCGCAACAAGCGTCCTGCCTACCTGTCGAACTTCCTCGACAATCTGGTGAACTGGGAAAACGTCGCCAGCCGGATGTGATCGGTTGAATCTAAGAAAACTACTGAAAGGCCTGCTGGCGCGAAAGCGAGCAGGCCTTTTTCGTGCCGGCTACGAGTTTTTTGTTGAACCATCGTTGAGATTGCGTGTTCAAAAATGGCACGTTCAGCGGGAGGACTGGCCAATACCGCCGCTTCGTATCGCGGTTGTGTCTGATCTGCACGCGGGTGAACCTTTTGTCGGAATGAAGCGGATCGAACGTATCGTACGGCGTACAAATGCGATCGCACCGGACCTGGTATTGCTGTTGGGCGATTTTGCTCGGGGTCATAAATTTGAGACCCGTCCGGTAAAAATTGACGATATCGCACCCGTATTGGCGCAGCTAGAGGCACCGCATGGGGTTTATGCGGTTTTGGGTAACCATGATTGGTGGGCAGACCGAGCTGCTCAACGGCGCAAAAGCGGGCCGAACATCTATGGCGAGGCGCTTGAGCGCAACGGGATACCGGTGCTTTCGAACTCTGCCCTAAAGCTGCAAAGTGCCGGTATCTGGCTTGCCGGGCTTGAAGATCAGCGGGCTATCCTGCGTGGATTGCGAAGGTGTCACGGATTGGATGATCTACCCGCGACCTTGGCGCAAATCACTGATGATGCACCGGTGGTTATGATGGCACACGAACCGGACGCGTTTCCCGAGATGCCCAAGCAGGTTGCATTGACGCTTTCGGGTCATACCCATGGTGGGCAAATTAGGGTCTTTGGCTGGGCCCCGTTCGTCCCATCGCGTTTTGGGAACAAATATGCATACGGGCATGTGCGTGAGGATGGCCGTGATCTCGTTGTATCCGGCGGCATAGGTTGCTCGATCCTGCCCGTGCGATTGGGAGTGGTGCCAGAGATCACCGTGATTGAGCTGTCAGCTTGACCGCAGATCAGACGCATGACACCCCGGACGGCGGAGGGGCCCTATGACGGAAACGACCAAAGGTATAGCAGCGATGATCGCGGCCTGTACGGTCTGGGGCCTTTCGCCGCTGTTTTACAAGCAACTCGAGATGGTGCCTCCGCTGGAGCTTCTGTCGCATCGGGCTGTCTGGTCGATTGTGTTCTTTGCCGCGGTGCTGGCGCTGCAGGGTAGGCTGCGCGAGATCCCCGCCGCCTATAGCGGTGGGCAGACGGTCAAGCTGTTGCTGGCAGGGCTGATGATCTCGCTGAATTGGCTGGTTTTCCTGGTTTCGGTTCAGATCGGAAAGGTAGCCGATGCGGCGCTGGGTTATTATATTTTTCCGCTCTGTGCAGTGTTGGCCGGTCGGTTCTGGTTTGGTGAAAGACTCGCTCGCCCGCAATGGGCTGCGATCGGGCTCGCTGCGCTTTCGGTTTTGGTGCTGAGCTTCGGGACCGGCGTGCCGCCCTGGATTGCGCTGCTGATCGGGGCGGCCTTTGCCTTATATGGCGCGATCAAGAAAGGGTTGCAGCAGGGTCCGGTCCTGTCGGTGACCTGCGAGATTCTGATCCTGCTGCCGCTTTGGCTGGCCGTTCTGGTCCAAGCGGGTTGGGTGGGCAAGGGTCTCTTCGGCAGCGATGTACTGATCAGCACTTTGTTGGTCCTGTCAGGGCCGATGACGGCGGTTCCCCTGATCCTGTTCAGCTATGCCGCGCAGCGGGTCCAGATGTCGACCATGGGCGTACTGCAATACATCAATCCGTCGCTGCAATTTATCTGCGCGGTTGTTGTGTTTGGCGAGCCGTTCAGCTTCTGGCATGTGGTTGCTTTTTCGCTGATCTGGCTAGCGGTGTTGGTTTTTTCCCTTAACCCACTGATCGGCGGGCGACAGCGTGGATCGCGGGGATGAGCAGCCGGGCTTATGATGGTGTGCCCCCGCCGGAGGAAGGGCGGGGACACAGCCGTGCCGGGGGAGGGCGGCTGAATTAGCGCTTCAGAACGGTGACGGACTTGCTGACCGGCTCAATTGGTTTTTCCGGGAATGTGAGGGTTACCGCGGGGCTGCCAATTGCGAAGCCACCTGCCATTGCTGGCGCTGCGGCGGTTGTCAGGACCAATGCTGCTGCAATCAAAAGGGGTTTCATCGTCTTCTCCAATCTGAACTGTTCGGTTCACATTACATGATCTAAACAGGTCAGTTCAGTTTTCAAGAGCTACTGAACCGAATAGTTCACTTTTTTAAAAAAAGCCGATTCACCCCCTGACTCCTGAGCTGGGGACAGAGCGCAAAACCTGTGGCTGAATTGACGTGAAAGATGGCGCTGGGTCCGCGTCAACAAGTTCCGCTCAGGCGGGTCCTTCTGACACGATCACCAGTGGCCGGAATGCCTGGTCGTCATCCAGGTGAGGAACATGCTTGCGCAAGGCGGCAAACCCGGCAGCACCGGAGGGGGTAGTGGCGACTCCCAGCGCGCCCACGGCGTCCGAGGCCGCGCGGCCTTCCTCCTCGGACAATGTCTCATAGCGCACGCCGCAGCGTTCCAGAACCTGCCAGGCGACGATTGAGGGTTCCTTGCAGTCCAGCCGACCCATATTCGATTCCGGCCCATCCGCGCGGATGGGGTGTCCGGCAAGGTGGCTCGCTTTGAGGCAGGGCGCGGCTTCGGGCTCCGCGATGATCAATTCCGGCTGCTCGGCCCAGTTCAGGCGGATCATATGCGCCATTGCAGCAGCGAGCCCGCCAACGCCTGCCTGCAGATAAACATGGGTCGGCCAGTTGCCCGAGGTCTCGAACTCCCGGCGCAGTTCCTCGGCTATGACGCAATAGCCTTCCATGACCAGCTTGGGGATTTCGGTATAGCCCGGCCATGTGCCATCGGCCAAAAGGATCGCGCCGCTGGTGTCGGCATCAGCGATGGCTGCGGCGACACTCTCGTCATAGACCTCGCCCGAGCGCACGACCTCGGCCCCCAGCGCCCGCAGCCGGTCGGCAAAGCCTTCGGGCACGGTATTGGCAAGATGAACCCTTGCCTTCGCCCCCATGGCCCGCGCGCCCGCCGCAACGCCCATCCCGTGATTGCCCGCGCTGGCGCAGACAAAGCAGAGCGTGGCGGCAAAGGCGCGGATATCCGCGTCGCCGATGCGAGCCGGCGTCAGAATCTCTCCGGTTCGGGACAGCCACTCCGCCTCGATGATCCGGGCCACCGCATAAGGCGCGCCAAGCGCCTTGAAGGCGCCCAGCCCCATCCGACCGGTTTCGTCCTTGGCCAGAACCTCCTGACCGTGCGGCCCTTGCAAACGCAGCAGGGGCGAGGGCGCATAGGCGTTCTGCGTGCGAAAGAAGCTCAGAGCGCGGCCGAAATCCGGAGCGAAGTGAAGGTCATCGGAATATGTCATGCCAGCAGGCCCCGCCTATGTCGTGTTTGAGGTTTTCAGGACGTTGGCGTCCATGGCATGAAAGAAGTCGGATTCCCCGCGAAAAGCAACAAGCATGCGCCGCAATATCCTGAATGGCCCGCCAACAGGCGTCTTGATCGCCACCACCCTGACCAGATGTCACCGAGATGGACCGATATGACTGACTTTCACAGCCGACTGATCGCGCAGCGCCGCGCGTTTCATCGTGATCCCGAACTGGGGTCTCAGGAGGCGCGGACAAAAACCGCGGTGGCCCAGTCTCTGCGCCGCTTGGGGATCGAAACGCATGAAGGTGCAGGTGTTGTCGGGGTGTTGCGGATGGGGCAGGGCAATCGCGCCATTGGTCTGCGTGCGGATATGGATGCGCTGCCGATCACCGAAAACTCAGCCCATGGCTACTGCTCGCAAACCCCTGGTGTCATGCATGCCTGTGGCCATGACGGCCATATGACGATACTGCTGGGTGCTGCTGAAAGGCTGGCAGCCGAAGGCGGGTTTGACGGCAGCGTGGTCTTTCTGTTCCAGCCCAACGAAGAGCATGGGCTGGGCGCGCAAGCCATGATCGACGAAGGCGTGCTGGAGACATTTCCGATTGATGAGGTCTATGCCATCCACAATCTGCCCGGCGCGCCGGTGGGGCAGGTCTCGACCCGGTCTGGCATCATCTGCAACAGCGAAACGCTGTTCGAGATCACCATTCACGGGCAGGGCGGGCACGCCTCAATGCCGCAGGCCGGGGTGGATGCGATTACCGTTGGTGCGGAACTGGTGCTGGCGCTGCAGACTATCGTGGCTCGCAAACTGGCGCCCGGGGCGGGGGCGGTTGTCTCGGTCACCGAATTTCTGAGCGACGGGCAGCGCAATGTCCTGCCTGGCAAGGCCGTGCTCAAAGGTGACTTCCGAGCGCGATCTCCGCAGGACCGCGTCGCCATCGAGGCCCATATGCGCCGGATCGCCGAAGGCATCGCTGCGGCGCACGGTATTCAGGCGAGTGTGACCTTCAACACCGAGTTCATCGAAACCATCAATGCCGACGCCCCGACCCAGGCCGTCTATCGCGCCGCTGACACCGCGGGGTGCGATCTGATCCGCAACCGCCCCCCAATGAGCTTTTCCGAGGATTTCGCTCATTTTTGCGCCGCCGTTCCCGGCTGCTTCCTGCTGCTCGGCAATGGTGAGGACGGGGCAAACGGCCAGCCGCTGCACGCTTCGGACTATGATTTCAACGATGATCTCCTACCCATCGGGGCAGAGTTCTGGGTGCAGCTGGTGCGAGACCGGTTGCCGATCCGCAAGGACCAGGCGTGATGGCGGCCCCGGAGCGCGGATTCCCCGAGGCCGAGTTCACGGCGCGTACTCGGCGCGCGCAAGTTCTCATGGCGGGGTCCGGCATGGCCGGTCTGCTGCTGATGACCGAGGCGGAGCTGCGCTATTTCAGCGGCTTTCACACGCTGTTCTGGCAAAGCCCGACCCGGCCCTGGTTCTTGTTCGTTCCGGCCTTGGGCAAGCCGATCGCGATCATACCCGAGATCGGGGCGGAGCTGATGCGCGGCACCTGGATCGACGATATCCGCACCTGGAGCGCACCCGCGCCGGATGACGATGGCATCAGCCTGCTCACGGATCTCCTGACCCCGCTCGCACGGAACGGAGAGACGATCGGCATCCTGAAAGGGCACGAGACCGCGCTACGCATGCCGTTGGGCGATTATGAACGTTTGATGCAGGGGCTGACCGGGTTGCGCGTGAGCGACTGCACCGGGCTGATCCGAGCCTTGCGCATGGTGAAATCCGAGGCCGAGATCGAAAAGCTAGCCCATATCTGTGCCATCGGCTCGCGCACATTTGCCCGCGTCCCCGAGCTTGCCCGCGAAGGCCTGCCGCTGGAGGCGCTGTTTCGGGCTTTCCGGCGCGAGGCGCTGGCACAGGGGGCGGATGATGTACCCTATCTGGTCGGCGGTGCAGATACCGGTGGCTATCGCGACGTCATCTCGCCCCCCTCGTGCCGTCCCTTGGCACGGGGCGATATCCTGATGCTGGATACCGGGGCCAATTGGGACGGGTATTTCTGCGATTTCGACCGCAACTTTGCGATTGGCGTGGCCGACAGCACCTCGCAGCGCGCCTATGAGGTGCTTTGGCGCGCGACCGAGGCCGGTATCGCCGCCGCGCGCCCCGGCACAACCAGCCGCGCGTTGTTTCAGGTGATGCAGAATGTGATCGCGGAACTGGACGATCAGGGTGGCGATGTCGGGCGTCTTGGCCACGGGCTGGGGATGCAACTGACCGAATGGCCCTCGCATGCCGCGTTTGACGACACAGAAATTACCGAAAACATGGTGCTGACACTGGAACCTTCGCTCAGCTATGGCGATGACAAGATCATGGTGCATGAAGAGAATATCGTGATACGCGCGGATGGCGCGCAGCTTTTGTCCGAGCGCGCCGCACCAGACCTTCCGATCATATGAGGCAGGGCATGAAACTGGAGTACGACACGGATCAGGGCATCGGAACCCGCGCCACGCTGGGTGTGATCGTGCTGGAAAACGACGAGACGATCGAGGCCGAGTTTGCGCGCATCATGGCGTTGCAGGGGATTGCACTTTATCACAGCCGCATTCCGATGGTCCCGGAAATCCGTCCCGATACGCTGGCCCGGATGGAAAATGATCTGCCCGCTTCGGCACGGCTCTTTCCGCAGTCGCTGAAGTTCGATGTCATCGGATATGGCTGCACTTCCGCTTCGAGTGTGATCGGATCGGACAATGTGGCCCGCGCAATCCAATCGGTATTCCCCGATGCCAAGGTGAGCGATCCACTCGCCGCCGTCATCGCCGCTGCCCAGGCGCTTGAGGTGAAACGGCTGGGCTTCCTCACGCCTTACGTGCCCGAAGTCTCGAGCCGGATGCGGCAGAGGCTGGAAGCGGCCGGGTTCGAGATCGCCGGGTTCGGCTCATTCGAGGAAGGCGATGACCGGGTGGTCGCCCGCATCACCGAGGCCTCGATTATCGCGGCGGCGACGCAGGTCGCTGCGGCGGCTCCTTGCGATGCCATCGTGATTTCCTGCACCAACCTGCGCTGCCTGAACGTCATTGACGAGATCGAGACCAGCACCGGCCTGCCCGTGATCACCAGCAATCAGGCGTTGGCCTGGCACATGCTGCGGCTTGCGAATGTTGGGGATGCTCTGCCGATACTGGGCCAGCTTGGTCACCGGTAGGGCGGGCGCGTTCACAGGTCTTGTTGTGGAAACGGGCGCAGATGCGGGCGGCCTTCAGCTCGGGGCCGCCCGCTGCGATGTCTTACTCTGCAGCGACGGTGTGCTTCGCACGCAACCCGTCACGATAGAGCGCCTTGGCAAGGGCAATGCACATCAGACCCATCACCATGGTAAAGGGCAGCGCGCCGATGATCATCGCGTTTCGCAGCGCGTCCATCGGGTTGTTTTCACCCGCAGCCAGGATCAACGCCCCGATCACTGCGGTCAGGATCAGACCCCAGACGATCTTGTGCTTGTTGCCGATCTTCTGGTCGCCACCCGACATGATGGTGTTCATCACCAGGATGCCCGAGTCTGCCGAGGTCACCAGGAAGGTCATGATCAGCACAACGCACATCACGGTGATGCCAGACAGCAATCCGCCGGTGATCATCTCCTGCAGGGTCACGAACAGCTTAGCCGTGTTGGACGCACCGATGATGGCGCCTTCAGCGGTGCCGTTCAGTTCCAGATCGATCGCGGTGCCGCCAAGGATGGTCATCCAGGCAAAGCAGACCAGCGCGGGTGCAAAGACGCAGCCGATGATGAATTCACGCACCGAACGCCCCTTGGAGATGCGGGCCAGGAACAGGCCGACAAAGGGCGAGAATGCGATCCACCAGGCCCAGTAGAAGGTTGTCCAACCGGCCTGCCAGCCGAATTGGCGTCCCTGCTCACCGGCCGCATAGGCGGCGGTCAAGACATCGTCGGGCAATGCGGCGGCTTCCCCTTCAAGACCGGATTTGAACGCATCGAACGACCCCCACGCATTGGTCGCGCCGCTATAGAGCGCGTCTGCCATCGGGGCCGCCTCGGACGGCAGAGCCGATGCAAACGCTGTCTCGGATTGCGGCCCGATGGCATTGAAGCTGAGCGAGATGAAATGCAGCATGTAGTCCACGAAGGCGGTCGCGTAGTTGGTCATTGCAAAGAGGAAAGACCCGAAGACCACAAAGACCAGCAGCAGGATCAGCGACAGCACCAGGTTCAGGTTCGACAGGTATTTCACACCCCGCCCAACACCTGACACCGCCGAAATGATCGACAGTCCCATGATGACGACCAGGCCCGAAATCAGGCCAACCGTGCTGGGCTCCGGCGTTTCTCCGGTCAGATCCATCATCCATTCCATGCCGGAGATGGCATAGAGCCCGTCGATGAATTGTGAGACGCCATAGCCGATGGTCACCGAGACGCCCAGAATGGTCGCAACCACCCCCAGCACGTCAACCACATGTCCCAGGAAGCCGTTCATCAACCGCCCAAACAGCGGCGTCAGCGCCGTCCGGATGGTCAGCGGCATGTCGCGCGTATAGGCGTAATAGGCCAGCGACAGCCCCGTGACCACGTAAATCGCCCAGGCGTGAAAGCCGTAATGCAGGAAGGTGTAGCGGTATCCCGATTGCAGCGCGGCCTCGGTATTGGCCTCGACCGTGCCTGCCAGCACCACCGGGTTCGATCCCCAGAGGCCCAGAGGTTCTGCGGTTGCAAAAACCATCAACCCGACGCCCAGACCCGCGCCGAACATCATCGAGAACCAGGAAAAATCCGAGAATTCCGGTTTCTCGCCTTCGGGGCCCATAACCCGCTTTCCGGTGCCTGGTATGAGGGCCACGGCGACGAGGAAGAAGATAAAGAGACCAACAATGATGATGTAGAAGCCGTTGAAATCTTCAAGCAATCTCCAGTTGAGGCTGCCCAGAACGCCATTTGCATTGGCGGGCCAGACCAGAGCCCAGATCACTAGGCCGACCATGATCGCCTTGCTCAGTAGGGCGATCTCCAGACTGTGCCCTTCATAAAACCCGCTGGCAGACCTCTTGATCTGCAAGTCGGTAAACGGTTGTTTCACTGACATGTGTTTCCTCCCTGTTCGCACGTGTCCTGATTTGCCGGGAAGGTTTGTTGTCGCGCGGGGTCTCCCGGTTATCCGTCGCGCTGTTGTCCTTGCAGTAGGGCGTCGATCCTGTTCAGCGTTGCCAAATTCACGGCAACGCCATCTTTTTGGGCCGCCAGCCGTTTGGCGCGGCGACCGTCACCCGGCAAATGTGCCCGGTCCTGAAAGCGGATCGCTTCGACAAGATCGGCAATACCGGCTGCAAAAACGTCACCGGCGGTCGCAGATGGGTCAATTGCGATAAAAAACTGCCCGGTCTTGGGCGGGCCACCTGCGGTGCCTGAGAAGGGCGAGGCGTGAATGCCCAACGTTGCGCCGGTTAGTGCGGCGGCCATGACCTCGGTCAGCAGGGCGATGCCGACGCCTTTGTAGCCGCCCGATGGGGCCATCGACCCTTTCAGGCCCACATCAGGGTCGGTTGTCGGCTTGCCGTCGCTGTCCAGCGCCCAGCCCACCGGGATCGGCTTGCCCTCGCGCGCGTGTTTCATCACCTCGCTTTTAGCGATGGTGCTGGCGCTCTGGTCGATCAGCAGGGCGGGTTGGCCATCGCTGCCGGGCACGGCAAGTGAGAAAGGATTGGTGCCGACCACCGGTCTGGAGCCGCCCGAGGGCGCGATGGAGGCAGGCGCGTTGGTAAAGCCGATCCCCACCAGCCCGGCCTGCGCCAGACGGTAGGTATGATAGCCCAGGACCCCGCAATTATAGCTGTTCCTGATGGACAGAACCGCCACGCCTTGCGTGCGCGCCGCCGCGATCAATGGCTCGAACCCCAGATTGATTGCGGAATGGGCAAAACCGGTGGCGGCGTCAACGGCGACCACGCCGGGGCGGGGCGTTGATAAGGTAGGGATTGCCTGCCCATCAACTTTGCCGCATTGCACATGCTCGCAATAGATCGGGATATAGGCCAGCCCGTGACTGGCCACGCCGTCGGCCTCGGTGGCTGCGGTTGCCACGGCAAGCGGGCGCGCGTTGGCCTCCGACGTTCCTGCAGCGACCAAAGCGTCAAAGGACAGTGCCTCGATCTCGGACAACGAAAGTGTCTTGGTTTCAGTCACGTGGGCGTCTCCTCAGTCATTGTCGGACAGACCGGCACCCGCGCCGAGCCGTCGCGATTCTTCAGTGGCCGGGGCGTAGGTGAGTTGAGCGAAGCGGCTTAGTATCGCGCGGGTCTCGGGGGCGGGGGTGGCGCGGGTGCGATGCGGGCGAAGCTCCGACAATACGCCGCCAAGCTCTATGCGCAGGTGCTCCGAATGATCCGGGGCCTCCTGCGGCATGCTCAGCGCGGTGCCGTCGGTCACCGCTTCCCAGCTCCCGCTGGTCACGGTCACGGAACGTTCGAGCTTGCGCGCGACTTGCGCGGCGAAGGGCAGGATCAGCAAAGGGTGGGCAACCTGCCGCATGTCGGTTGGGCGTTGAGATAAACGCTCGGCGCAGTCCGACAGGGTGACCCCGGCGGTCAACGGGCAGAGCGTGGTCTTGCACTGCCAGGGTTCATCCAGGTTCTCGGGCGTATGGTCTTGCAAAGATGCGGCAAACCTTCGTTGCAGCAGAGCGGCAAGAACAGCCCCGCCATCCAGCCCATGCGCGCAGAGCCAGCGGGTCGCCTTGGCGGCCTCCTCGGCCAGACCCCAGCTATAGAGGCCGCCGCGCGTTGCACGCTTGGCGGTTGCCTCCATCTCGTTCAGCGACAGGGTCATTCCGCACACTCTGGATAGACCCACAGATCGGCATTCTCTGTCGTCAGGTCCTCGGGATAGGGTGCACCCGCATACATGCAGATCCGCACCCATCGGTCTGAGCGGGGATCGAAATGGGTTGCGCCAAAGAAGGACAGTTTGGCCCGCAGCATGTCGATGGGCAGCACTGCCGCGCTGATCGTGTTGTCCTGCACCTCGCTATAAGGCGCGATGCGGCTCATCTGCAGGCGGCGGACCGTGTGGCGATGTTCGGGGTGGCGCATCAGGAATTCCGCGATCGGGTGGTCGTCTTCCTGATTGGCAAGCGCGCGATGCGCCGCCACTGCGTCCCGCGCCGGGGCAAGGGGCTGTTCGTAGGCGCCGATGGGCTCCTCGAACCGCTCCCCCATGCGCGGTTCGAGCTTTTCTTCCGAGACATACCACGCCCGCGCGCAATGCTCCGGCGCGTCCCAATCCAGCGGCAGGGCCCAGCCGAACCGGCCTTCGATCAGCGCGCGGACCTCTTTGATCTGCATCGCGCCATCAATCACGAAGGCGTCCGCGTTGCTGTCAGCCATGCAGCTGGCCAGACCATCCACCTCATCCGCATAAGGCTCTAGGATCAGTGAGGCGACCAGTTCCTGACCTTCCTCGCTCAACGCGGTTTCCGACCAGAGCACCAGCCGGTCCCAGGGATAGTCGTGCAGCAGGGTCTCTTGCTGAACATGCGCCTCAAGCGCCTGCATGTCTGAGGTCAGATGCGCCAGCTTTTTGATCTGGATCGGATGCTTGGACCGCCAGCGATCCACCGAGATTGCGCTTCGTTTCAGGACAGCGCGAAAGATATCCGCCTCGATCTGCGTGGCGTCTGGGCGGCTGCGGACCCTGGCGATGGCCTCTTCGCGGGCCATGATCCAGTTATTGAACAGGATCGGGTGATTGATGATGAAAGGCGCCATGCCCAGCCCGGTGGAATTGCCGATCCCCAGCTGCCGGGCGATCGCCGGATCAAGCTGCACCGCCTGATCGCTGCCCTTGACCCGGGCCATATGTTCAACAAGGTCCCGTACGAAGGTGCGGGTCAGGTAGACCGATAACATCTCGGCCTGAAACGGCACCTGCAATTCTTCGCGATCCGCGATCACCACGCGATCCGCCGCGCCGAACTTGCCCGAGCCATAGACGGCCGTAGTACGCATAAGATAGCCTACGCCTTCGATCTGTTCGGGATCGGGTTGCCGTCCCGCCGCCAGCCGGTCCACCACATGGGACCACAGACGAACCGAGCGGTTGGCGCGCGACAGCGACAGCTCGGTTTCGCTGACGCGCCCGGCCTCTTGCAGGGGGACATTGCGGGACAGCCGGTCGATATCCTCATCCTTGGGGATGCCGTCGAACAGGGTGAAAGTGGCATCCCAGGCCTCGGCGATCACCCGGTCCGAGCGCATTTCGGGCGGCAGGTCATGGGCGAAGGCCACCAGAGAATACGCCCGTTCCGGCCCTTGCGCCGTATAAACAGCGTGGCCTACGCCCTTGTCATTAATCGCAAAAACCGGGCGCGTGAAGGTCCAGCCATCCCGTGCCATGCGCCGCGTCAGGACCCGCATGAAGCTCAGTCGGCATTGATGCAGCGAACCAAGACGGGACAGGCGCATCACCTCTTCCGGGGCTCTGCGCTGGATCTGTGTTGGCGCGACCGGTTTCATCACACGCATCCCCTTGGGGTGAAGTTTTCTGAGAAGAACCTGTACCAGTTCCTTCCCATGATCCCTGCGACCTCATCCTCGCTCAGCCCGGTTGCGCGCAGACCTGTTTCAATATTGCCGAAGTCGCGGTTGTCCTGAAACCATGCAGGCATGGGCGGGAAACCGGGTGCGGCGGCGGAGCCTTCGCCATAGTCGACCTCCTTGGTCCAGCGCCCGACGCGCATCCATTCGACCACGCTGTCGGGCTGGTCTTGGCACAGGTCAGTGCCGATCCCCAGATGTTCGGGCCCGTATCTTTCGGCGGTGCGCGCGATCATCTCGCAGAAGCTCTCCAGCGTGCAGGCGGATTTGTCTTTCAGATGATGAGGGTAGACCGAAAAGCCCATCATGCCGCCATTTTCGATCACCGCCCGGATCACCGTGTCGCGCTTGTTGCGCAGGGCGGGCGACCAGTCATGCGGGTTCGCGTGCGTAATGGCGATGGGGTGTTCCGAGATCTCTGCCGCCTCGATGGTCGAGCGATCCGCCGAATGGCTCATATCCACCACCAGACCTACACGGTTCATCTCTTTGATGACCTGTTTGCCCATGCGGGTGATGCCGGTGTCTTCGGCCTCGTAACAGCCCGTCGCCAGCAGCGATTGGTTGTTATAGGTCAGTTGCATGAACCGCGCGCCCAGATCGTGCAGGATCTCGACCAGCCCGATATCATCCTCGATAGGCGAGGGGTTCTGGAAGCCGAAGAACACCGCCGTGCGCCCCGTTTCGCGCGCCGCGTCGATATCGCTGGCCCAGCGGCCTTTCATGATCAGGTCGGGATATTGCTCGAACCAGCGGTTCCACTTTTCAAAATTCAGCACCGTCTCGCGGAAGTTCTCGTGATAGGCGATGGTGACGTGGATAGCATCGACGCCCCCTTCGCGCAGTTGCCGGAAAATCTTTTCCGACCAGTTGGCATATTGCAGCCCGTCGATAAGCATCAGACCGGGGTTCCGGCGCTGATATAGGCGGTCTTGACGGTGGTGTAGAACTCTGCCGCCGCCTTGCCCTGTTCGCGCGGCCCGTAGGAGCTGTCGCCGCGCCCGCCGAAGGGCACGTGATAGTCGGTGCCTGCGGTGGGCAGGTTCACGGTCACCACGCCGGTGCGGGCGTTGCGGCGGAAATGGGTGGCGCGGGCGAGGCTTTGGGTGACGATGCCCGAGGTCAGGCCGAAATTGGTGTCGTTGACGACGCTCAGCGCCTCGTGATAGCTGGCGACCTTGATGACGCTGGTGAGCGGTGCGAACATTTCTTCGCGGTTGATGCGCATATCGTTACTGGTGTTCAGGAACACGCCCGGCGACATGTAGAACCCCTCATGTGGCATATCGAGACGCTGCCCGCCGCAGGCCAGTTCGGCGCCTTCCGACTTACCCAGATCGACATAGGCGAGGTTTTCCCGAAGCTGCTGTTCGCTGACGATTGGGCCCATCTGCACGCCGTCTTCCAGCGCGTGGCCCACCTTCATCGCCTGCGCGCCTGCGACGAGTTTCTCGACAAAAGCATCATGCACGCCCGCATGGACCACGAGGCGGGAGGAGGCAGTGCATTTCTGGCCCGAGCCGCCAAAGGCCCCGCCAAGCGCCAGGGTCACGGCCAGATCGAGATCGGCATCGTCCATCACCGCCAGCGCGTTTTTCGATCCCATTTCCATCTGCACCTTGGTGAGGTTCTGGATCGCGGCGGCGGCGATACTTTTGCCCACGGGCACCGAGCCGGTGAAGGAAATCGCGTTGACCTTGGGGCTTTCCACCAGGTGCTGACCAACCGAGCGGCCCGAGCCCATCACTAGGCTGAACAGACCTTTGGGGATGTCCTGCCGTTCGATGATCTCGGCCAGAGCCACGGCAGAGGCCGGGGTGACATTGGCGGGTTTCCAGACCACCGCATTGCCATAACACAGCGCCGGGGCGATCTTCCACGAGGCGGTGGCGGTGGGGAAGTTCCAGGGGCTTATAATGGCCACAACACCAACCGGCTCGCAGCGCACGTCAATCTCGACCCCGTCGCGCACGCTGTCGGCGTTTTCGCCCAGCTGGCGCAGGCATTCGGCAGCGTAATAGGTAAAGAACTGCCCGGCGCGATAGACCTCTCCCTTGCCCTCGGCCAGCGGCTTGCCTTCCTCGCGGCTGAGCAGGGTGCCCAGTTCCTCGGCGCGGCTCATCAGCTCGGTGCCGATCGCCGTCAGCACTGCCTGCTTGCGTTCCATCCCGTAGGCGGCCCATTCGACCTGAGCGACACGCGCCTGATCCAGTGCCGCGTCAAGCTGATCCGCACTGGCTTGCTCGAACATCCCGACCAGATCACTCAGATCCGAAGGGTTGCGGTTTTCAATCTCGCTCTCGCCGGCCAGCCATTCGCCAGCAATCAGGTTCAGTTTGGTCAAGGTCAGCCCCAAATCCCGTGGTCAAATTTGGATCAGGATGGACTTTGGTTGTGATATCAGTCAAACTCAAACAATTGAATATAATTTCAGAAAATCTGAAGCATGGCTATCAAGATCGAAATGCTGCGCTGCTTTTGCACTGTGGCCCAGACCGGCACTCTTGCCGAGGCCGCCGACCGGTTGGGGCGCACGCAGTCTGCGGTGTCGATGACGCTGAAACAATTGGAAGATCACCTGGGAAAGAAGCTGTTCGAAGGGGAGCGAAAAAGCACCTTGTCGCCCTTGGGAGAGCAGGTGTTTGATCTGGCCTCCAGGCAGGTTCGCCAGTTTGACGAAACGGTGCAGGAGATCGAGGCCGCCGCCGAGGCAAGCCATGGCCTGATCCGCATCGTCTCGGTGCCTTCCATCGCAGCACTGCTTTTCCCGCAGGTTCTCGAACACATGACCGGGCGCTTTCCGGGGCTGAAAGTGGAATTGCGTGATACGGACAGTCAGCAGGTGCTGGACGCGCTGACCGAGGGCAAGGCCGAGATCGGGATCGCCTCGGGGTTCCACCCCCTGAACGGGATCAGGGCGGTGCCCTTGTTGGAAGATCACTTTGGCCTGGTCTGCGCCGCAGATCATCCCCTGAACACGCAGGCCTGCCAGCCGGAAATCGCGGATGTGGTGACCGGAGCGTTTCTGCGCAACGCCTTGTGTGATTTGATCGAGACGCCACGCTTTCTGGACGCGATCGAGGCGGCGGATGTCACCATCCAGAACACTCATTCGCTGATCACCATGATCCAAACCGGCAAATGGGTCACGGTGCTGCCGCAGACCGTCGCGCAGTTCATCCCCGAAACCACCGTCTTTCGCCCCATCGCGGATTTGCCGGACAAGCGACAGGTCTATCTCTACAGCCGGGAAAAGTCGCGGTTCCAAGACCTGACCGATGAATGCAGCGCTTTCATTCTGTCGTGTAAATTTCATGAGGCCAAACAGGGCGCCTAGGGGTTCCCCTGCGTCGAGCAGCCCAGAAAAGGCTGGATTTGCCTCCTTGATTTTGGCAGCGTCTGTTCAGGCAAATTGGCGATGGCGTCGCCACGTTTTGAGTGTATCGAAACGCGCCACTACACACAGTCCTGAACGCCGGGACCTCTTTGATCGGAGGTCAATATGACTGCACGTCCTGAATTCTATCGTTTCCACAACGGCGAAAAAGCCGGTCTGCAATTTGCCGATAGCGAATACGCCGCGCGCATCGACGGTTTACGCAAAATCCTGGCCGAGCGCGGTGCCGAGGCCGCCGTTTTCACCTCGATGCATAATGTCTCGTATTATTCGGGCTTCACCTATTGCGCCTTCGGGCGGCCTTATGCGCTGGTGGTGACGCCCACCGAATGCGTGACCATCTCGGCCGGGATTGACGCGGGCCAGCCCTGGCGGCGCTGTTATAGCGACAACATCACCTATACCGACTGGCAGCGCGACAATTACTGGCGCGCGATCCTGTCGGTGACGGGGCCGGGCAGGGTGATCGGGTACGAAAGCGATCACCTGACACTGTTGCAGCAGGGCAAGCTGCAGAGCTTTCTCGCGCCGTCGAACACCGTCGACCTATACGAGGCGACCATGCGCCAGCGCATGCACAAATCGCCTGCCGAGATCGAGATGATCCGTGCGGGCGCGGCGGTGGCGGATGTGGGCGGTTATGCGATCCGCGACGCGATCAAAGAAGGCACGCGCGAGATCGATGTCGCCATGGCGGGACGCGACGCGATGGAGTTGGAGATCGCCGCCCGTTTTCCGGATGCCGAATATCGCGACACCTGGGTCTGGTTCCAGTCGGGCATCAATACCGACGGCGCCCATAACCCGGTCACCGGTCGGCGGCTTGAGCGCGGGGATATCCTGTCGCTGAATACGTTCCCGATGATCTCGGGCTATTACACCGCGTTGGAACGCACGCTGTTTGTGGGTGAGGTGGACGCGGCGAGCCTGAAACTCTGGCAGGCCAATATCGGCGCGCATGAGCTTGGTATTTCGCTGCTGAAGCCCGGCGCCTCCTGTGCCGAGGTCACGCAGCAGATCAACGCATTCTTTGCCGAGCGTGACCTGCTGCAATACCGCACCTTCGGCTATGGCCATTCCTTCGGTGTGCTGTCGCATTACTACGGGCGCGAGGCGGGTCTGGAACTGCGCGAGGATATCGACACCGTGCTGGAGCCGGGCATGGTGATCTCGATGGAGCCGATGCTGACCATCGCGGACGGGCTACCCGGGGCAGGGGGCTATCGCGAGCACGATATTCTGGTGATCACCGAGGACGGCAACGAGAACATCACCGGTTACCCCTATGGTCCGGAGTTCAACGTGGTGGGCTGAGCCAGGCCGCCAGGGCTGAACGAAACGCAAGAGAGGCAGCCGGGGCTGCCTCTCTTTTTTGTGTCCGAGTTCGGGAGTTACCGGTTGAGGAACTCCAGATCGTATTTATCGGCATAATCCGGCAGCGGGTGCTCGGCATGCAGCGAGGTGACGATGCCGTAGATCATGAACAGCAGGATCACCGCGATCGGCAGACCGGCCACGATCGAGGCTGTCTGCAGCGCGCTCAAACCGCCTGCCAGCATCAGAACACCCGCGACGACACCGGCGGTCAGACCCCAGAACACGCGGAATTTGACCGGCGGATGCTCATCCCCCATCGAGAGCATCGTGCACATCACCAAAGTGCCCGAGTCCGACGAGGTTACGAACCACGAGATCAGCAGGATCGTGATCAACACGGTGATCGGATAGGTCAGCCAAGTATAGCCGAAGCCTTTCACGGTCGCGAAGACGCCCGCAGCATAGTCATTGTTCACGGCCTCAACCACACCGGCATCATAGAACAGATCGACGCCAGCCGCCGCCCCGCCAAAGACGCCCATCCACAGCATCACGACCGAGGTCGGGATCAGCAGCACGCAATAGCAGAACTGCTTGATGGTGCGCCCTTTTGAGACGCGGGCGATGAACAGGCCCACAAACGGGCACCACGCGATCCACCAGCCCCAGTAGAAGATGGTCCACCAGCTCTGCCACTGGTTATCGGGTTCGCCATTGATCCAGAAGCCCATCGGGATGACCGTCCACAGATAATCGCCGAAGCCCGAAAGGGTGATCCCGAGCAGGAAGGCGGTGGGTCCCAGGACAATGAACAGGATCAGCAGGAAGACGCTGGCCATCACATTGGTTTCGGACAGAATCCGCACACCCTTGCCCACGCCCGACGCGGCCGAGGCGGTGCCCATGCAGGTGATGATTGCCACGAGGATCAACTGGTTGGTCTGCGTATTGGCCATCCAGCCCAGATCCTCTAGCCCGGCAGCAATCGGGGTGACTCCCAGACCCAGCGAGGTCGCCAGTCCAAAGATAGTGCCGAACACACCGATCAGGTCCACCAGGTGCCCCCACGGGCCATAAATGCGCTCTTTGAGCACAGGATAAAGCGCTGTGCGCAGGGTCAGAGGCAGACCGTGGCGATACGAAAAATAGGCGAGGCTAAGCCCGACCAGCACATAAAGCGCCCAGCCATGGAACCCCCAATGAAAGTTGGTGATGGTCACGGCGGAAATCGCAGCGTCAACTGAGCCGGGCTCGAGTCCCGCGCGTTCCTGGAACGGGCTGCCCTGGATGTGAAACATTGGCTCGGCGACACCCCAATAGATCAGGCCCGATCCCAGTCCGGCGCTGAACAGCATGCAGATCCAGGAAAAGGTCGAAAAGTCGGGCTCATCATCGTCCTTGCCCAGTTTGACATGGCCGAAGCGGCTGATCATCAGCCATAGCACGAAGAACAGCGCTGCATTCACCACCAGCACATAGAACCAGTCCAGCGAGCCGATGATAAAGTCCTTGCCAGCGGCAAAAACCACGCTCGACGCCTCGACATCGCGGATCGTGTAAAAGACGAAGCCCAGGATCATCACCATCGAGGCGATGCCCATCGTGGCGTTCATCCCTTTGAACAAGCCTGACTTGGAAACAAGATTGTCAGGTCTCTCTTTTGATTGATCACTCATTTCATATCCCTTTTTGCCCTGTTGGTCCGGCTTATCTTGTTGATCCTGCGGCACCTCTGCGTGCCGTGGCGGATGCCCATGTCTGGAACGCTTCTTCCAGACGCGCGTGGTTGTTGGCCCACCAGTCGGCATCCGACAGGATGTAGAGGTTATCCTCATAGGCGGGGCCGTTAGGAATGCGCTGCAGCACGTCATCCGACAGCAGCGCCATTGAGGATTTCCGTGTCGGCCCGTTGGGCAGATACCCCACCATATCGGCCAGCGCGTTGGAACTGCTGGCGTATCGGATGAATTCGATCGCGGCGTCCTTGTTCTGGCTGCCCTTGGGGATGCCGAACAGGTCCAGTTCGATCACGCGCCCATCCATATTGACGGTGAAATCGGCACCTTCCTCCTGCGCGGCGGTGGCACCGGTCGTGGCCCAGATCGAAGACATCGCCACATCACCTGCATTCAGCAGGCGCACCGGTTCGCGCCCGGTTTCCCAGATCTGCAGGCCGGGGCGGATATCCTCCATCTTCTTTAGCGCCCGCTCGACGCCTTCGTCCGTTTCGAGCGTGGCATAGACCTCTTCACGCGGCACGCCATCAGCCATCAGCGCCCATTCCATGATCACCGTGGGGTCGTTGCGGATGGCCCGCGCGCCCGGATAAGTCTCTGTGTCGAAGAAATCCGCGATGGTCGATGGCGGTGTGTCGGCAAATTGCGAGTTCTTATAGGCATATGCCGTGCCCCAGACGATCACACCGACACCGCAATCGTTCAGCGCGCCTTCGACGAAATCCTCACGAAACGGAGTGCCATCCACGCCATCGGGCAGCTCGATATCCGAGATATCCTCCAGCAAGCCTTCCTTGCAGGCGCGCAGCGAATCCGCCTGGGTCAGATCAACCACGTCCCAGATGACATTGGCGCTTTCGACCTGATCGCGGATTTCCGAGATGCCGCCATTGTAATGCGCCACGTTCACCTTCGACTTGCTCTCGGCCTCATAGGGGCGCACGAAGCCCAGCATCTGGCTGCGCATATAGGGACCGGTCCAGGAGGTGAAGGTAATCTCCGGCATTGCGGCTGGTGGCGCTGGGGTATCAGCCGCCTCTTGCGCACTGGCGGCACCGATTGACATCGCCGCTATGAGCGCCGCCAATCCAAACGTGTGCCCGTTGGATGCAATAGATCTGCTAACGACCATTAAGTGTCCTCCCTTTATCAAGGCTGATTATTCTTGGTTTGACCCGATCAGCGCGTCATGCGGGCCCACAAGACCCGGTATTCGGCAACAGGGTGCCCTTAGGGCAATATTACCCTGATCATCGTGTAAATCGGCAACATCCATTGGGCAAATGCGACCCCTTTGAGGGGGATAGCGACCGGCGCGTGGCAAACTTGGCCCCGTAGCAGCCGTAAGGGCGTGGCATTAAACGCGCACGCCCAAGGGGCCTCTATGGCCACATGTGCCGTGAAACGTCGCCAAAAACACGCAGCCAGACATGGCGATGGCACGCGTGGATATTGGAAAGGACCGGTGGAGGGATCAGTCGCAGGTAAACGTCAGGCGATAGAACCCCTGAGCGGCAGGCTCGGAGGACTTGAACGTTGCGGGGCCGCCGCAGCCTTGTTCGGCATTCAGATGCTCTGCGTCTGTCGGGGTCGGGGTCTGCAACCCGTCGATGATGACCTCGCTGCCGTTATAGTAGGTTTGGACGCCCTCGATATTGGTCGGGGTTTGACATCCTGCCAGAACGGCAAGGGCCGGGACAAGGGCGAGGTATCTCATGGCGCTCTCCTTATGACTGGCTGAAGTCTATCAATGCGCCGCTTTACATCAACCTTTCTGCATGTCCCGCGTGAGACATGCAACCCGCCGAGCTGTTTTCTCAGGATAAGCAATTTGCGTCCCCTGATTTGCCTTTGCACCTGACGCACCTTCGGGCCTTTTGAGAGGCCCTGCAATCTGCGTGAGCGCCAGAAACTCAGCTTCAACGGCAACCAACAGACTTCTCGTTCAAAGAAATTAGACATGTCGGTCGTGCGAAGCGGCCGGGAATCGTTCTATTGTCTTGTGAGTGTGTTGCTGATCAGGGAGGAAACGGATTTGGACGAGAGAAAAATAGCTATGGGTTTGGGAGGCGTGGTTGCCATTCTTCTGGTGATTGCGTTGTTTTCTTATGGGGGCGAAGAGGTGGATGTTAACGACGCCATCTCCGAGGCCATCTCAGGCACCGAAGATAAGATTGCTGCACTTGAAAACAAAATTGGCCAGCTTGAATCTTCGTTGAACGACGTGTCACAGAAGGCGGTCTCTTCGGCGAGTGCCGAGGATCTGGCATCGTTGGTATCGCGGGTTGAGGAACTGACGGGCCTACGAGACGAGATTGACGCGCTCTCGCAGAAATCCGCTTCGGTCACGGGAGAGATCAGCGGCATTCACGAAAGAATTGAGCAAACCGAGGCGGCCCTGGAGAAGGCGGTCCAATCGGCAGCGGCGGCGGCTATGGCCGTGGTTCAGCCCGCTGAGCCTGCGGAAGCGGAGGCCACACCAACAGGCGATACCGCAGCCCCAGCAGACACGGCGGAGTCTGACGCAAGCGCAACAACAGCCAATGCGGCTTCAAATGGCTTTACGCCGGGCGAAACGGCGATTTTCGATGACGGTGCTTTGGCAGTATTCGTGTCGCGTCTCATGCCCGAAAGCGCGCAGGCCGTCGTGTCTGTCAAGCAAGAGAGCAAGACTCTGACTGCCGGAAGCGGTGTGGTTCTGCCGGCCGGAGATAGCCACTGCAAGCTCTTGCTCGAAAGCGTTTCAGCCGATGGCGCTGTCCTTTCCGCGATATGTGGTGATGCCTTGCCCGCGCCCGAGGGGTATATGGCCGGTGATACGGCGCTGCTTAAGGATGGGGCTGTCCGCGTGTTCGTTTCTTTGGTGGGCGAAGATACTGCGCGCCTATCCGTAAATGGGCAGATGGTTAGCCTGCCGGTGCGCAGGTCCGCCCCGGTCTCGGAAGGAGAAGACAAATGCCGCGTCCGAGTCGATGACATTGACCGGGGGCATGTGCGCGTAAGTGCTGAATGTGGATCGGAAATATCGGTATCCAGCGCAGTGACGGCTGGCAAAACAGTCATCCTGGGCGATGGAGCTGCACGGATTTTTGTGGGTTCCGTGACCCCCGATGACAAGGTGCGTTTTGCGGTAAACGGCCAAACTCTGAGCACAGGTGCGTCGGGCGATAGCGTTGATATCGGCAACACATGCTCGGTCACGATCGAGGATGTCGCTGATGGTGCGGCCAGCTTCAGTTACGAGTGTGCAGAGTAGGGTAAGCAAAGCCGAGAAAACGCGTTTTGCGTCTTGGAATGGCAGGGGGACACTGACTCAGTGGAGGTCTCCCTGCCTCCCATCTTGTGGATTGGCATACATACTGACCGCGGCATAAATGCGCTGCAACCGATCCGAAGTGCGGAAACCTGCCGCGTGCCGGGAGGTGCCAGGATCAGATTTCATTTGCTGGGCAAAACGTCTGGCATTGCTGAGCCGCCGCTCAGAAATATATTTATATTCAGAGATTTAGAGGAAGCTTTTGGTAGCCCGTAGGGGAATCGAACCCCTCTTTCCAGGTTGAAAACCTGGCGTCCTAACCGATAGACGAACGGGCCACGCTAGCTTGTGGAGGGGCTTTTACGGTTTAGCGGGTAACCCTGCAAGCGGAAAAATGAGCTTTTTGGGGATTTTTTTGTCGGTTCGGCATTTCTCAATAATTTCATTGCCTTGCAGCCTCCGCTGCATCATCCAGACGCAGTTGGACGCTCTGGCGGCCGCCCCAGTTGTTGATCTCCAGCCGACCGGCAACGTGAAAGCGGGCGCCGCCATGGTTGCTCAACCGGGATCCCAGATCGCTGTCGAACGCGCCGAATGCGATCGCGTCTATGCCAGCCGACATTCCGTCGCTCAGCGACAGTTTCAAATGCGTCTCGCCCACCCGTTTGGCGAAGCGAACCGCAAGATCGGGCAGGGCGAAACGCGGGGCAGGGGCGCTGGCTCCAAAGGGTCCGGCCTCTTCCAGCCGTTCGATCAATTCGACCGTGGCCGCGCCGGGCATCAGCGCACCATCCAGCCGCAGGTCGCGGGCGCCGCCTTCTCCGGCGCCCTGTTTGGCCAGCATCTCAGACAGCCGTTCCATTGCCGGTTCCAGCTTGTCGCGCATCACTGTCAGACCTGCGGCCATCTTGTGCCCGCCGCCCTTGACCAGAAGCCCCTCGGCCGCCAGTCGCTGGATCGAAGCGCCCAGATCGACGCCCGGCACCGAGCGGCCCGAGCCCTTGCCCTCGTCTCCGTCAAAGCCGATCACGATGGCGGGACGATTGGCGGTGTCCTTCAGGCGCGAGGCCACGATGCCGACAACGCCGGGGTGCCAGCCGTCCCCGGCGGCCCAGACCAGCGGCGCGTCGAGCCCGCGCTCTTCACCCTGCGCCAGGGCTGCGGCACGCACGGCATTTTCGATCTCGCGCCGCTCGGTGTTCAACTGGTCCAACTGTTGCGCCAGCACTTCCGCTTCGACCATCGAATCGGTGGCCAGCAGCCGCGCGCCCAGATCGGCCTTGCCAATCCGCCCGCCCGCATTGACACGCGGCCCCAGCAGAAAGCCCAGATGGTAGGAGGTCGGCGCGGTTTCCATTCGCGCGATGTCGGACAGGGCGACGATGCCCGGGCGCTGGCGTGCCGCCATGACCTTGAGCCCCTGCCGCACCAGCGCGCGGTTCCCGCCCACCAGCGGGGCCACATCGGCCACGGTCGCCAGCGCCACCAGATCGAGCAGCGCCAGCAGGTCCGGGCCGGTGGGCTGGCCCGCCTCGCGCAATTGCCGTCGCGCTTCGACCAGCATCAGGAACACGACGGCGGCAGCGCAGAGGTAGCTCAGATCGCCGCTCTCATCCTGCCGGTTGGGGTTCACCACCGCCATACAGTCGGGCAGGGTTTCGGCACCCAGATGGTGGTCCAGCACGATCACATCCGCGCCTTTGGCCGCAGCGATCGGCTCGTGGCTGAGCGTGCCGCAATCGACGCAGATGATCAGGTCGTGTGACCGGGCCAGATCCGCCATGGCGGGGGCGTTGGGGCCATAGCCCTCGTCGATCCGGTCAGGCACATAGAGCGTCGCCTTAAGGCCCATCTGTCGCAGCCAGACCAGCAGCAGCGCCGCCGAACTGCCGCCATCCACGTCATAATCGGCAAAGATCGCGATCCGCTGCCGCTTGCTGACCGCGTCGAGGAACCGGGCGGCGGCGGCCTCCATATCCTTCAGACTGCGCGGATCAGGCAGCAGGTCTTTCAGGGTTGGGTGCAGAAATCCCCTGGCCTCGATCGCGGGCACGCCGCGGCGCGCCAGCACCTTGCACAGCGCATCGGGCAGGTCCGCCTGCTGCCGGATCATGTCGGCGGCGCGATCGGTATCTGTTGACGGTCCGACCCAGCGGCGCCCGGTCAGCGATGTCTCAACCCCAAGAAAGCTCATGGTCCCGTGTTCTCATTCCTGCCCGGACATGACAAGGCCGGACCTGATCGGCCCGGCCTGTGTTTTCTGACCAGCATGGTGCGCGGTTACTGATGCGAGTGCAGAGGCGTCCGGTAGGACATCCGGCGCACCGAGCCGGTCTTGGAGCGCATCAGCAGCGTCGTGGTCTCGACCCAGCCCGGCTCGCGCTTGATGCGCGGCAGCAGCGAGCCGCCGGTGACGCCGGTAGCGGCAAAGATCACATCCGAGGTCACCATCTCATCACGGGCATAAATCCGGTCCAGATCGGTGATCCCTGCCTTGGCGGCGCGGCCCTTTTCGTCATCATTGCGGAAGACGAGGCGGCCGAAGATCTGCCCGCCCATGCATTTCAGCGCGGCAGCGGCCAGCACGCCCTCGGGCGCCCCCCCCTGGCCCATATACATGTCGATGCCGGTGGTCTCGGATTCGGCGCAATGCATCACGCCTGCGACGTCGCCATCGGTGATCAGGCGGATCGACGCGCCGGTCTGGCGCACCTCGGCGATCATCGCCTCATGGCGCGGGCGCTCAAGGATGCAGACGGTGATGTCCGCCGCCGAACAGCCCTTGGCCTTGGCCAGCGCCTCGACCCGTTCCGCAGGGCTCATATCCAGCGACACGACACCTTCGGGGAATCCCGGCCCAACCGCCAACTTGTCCATGTAGACGTCCGGCGCATGCAGCATCGAGCCGCGCGGACCCATGGCGATAACGGTCAGCGCATTGGGCATATCCTTGGCGGTGAGCGTCGTGCCCTCCAGAGGATCCAGCGCGATATCGACGCCGGGGCCGTCGCCCGTGCCGACCTCTTCGCCGATATAGAGCATCGGGGCCTCGTCGCGCTCGCCTTCGCCGATCACCACGACACCCGCGATATCAAGCAGGTTCAATTGCTCGCGCATGGCGTTCACGGCCGCCTGATCAGCGGCCTTTTCGTCGCCCCGTCCCACAAGCGAGGCTGAGGCCAGCGCCGCCTGTTCGGCCACGCGGGCAAGCCCCAGCGATAGCATCCGGTCATTGAAATCATATTTGGCGGGGCTCATTGCAAAGTCCTTTGGTCATTTGAACACGTGTTTCGGGGATAGCGCGGCTTGCACCAGCACGGCAAGAGATTTGGCGGGGCAGGGAGCGTCCCTGCCACCCGCTCATACCTCTTCGATCCTGAGCGCCACGGGTTGTTCTGCGATGACATCGGTCCGGTCAAACGCCTCAAGCGCGTCATCGAGCGCGGCGCGGGTGGTTTTGTGGGTCACGATCAGCACCGGCGCCTTGGTGTCGCTATGACCGTATTGGCGCATCCGGTCGATGGAGACACCCGCGTCGCCCAGAATCGAGGCCACCTTGGCCAGTGCTCCGGGTTTGTCCAGCAGCGCCATGCGCAGATAATAGGGGGCGGGCAGGCCGGTGCGGGCGGGTTGCGCCGCCTCCAGCGTGGTTGCCGGCTGCCCGAAGGTCGAGATGCGCAGACCGCGCGCCAGATCGCAGATATCGCCGACAACGGCGCTGGCGGTCGGGCCTTCGCCCGCGCCGGGGCCGCGCAGCACGATCTGTTCGACCGCGTCGCCTTCGATCACCACCATATTCGTGCCGCCCTCAAGCTGGCCCAACGGAGATTGCGCAGGCACCAGACAGGGCTGCATACGCTGTTCCAAGCCGCGAGCGGTGCGTTGGGCCACGCCTAGCAGCTTGATACGGAAGCCCATATCGGCGGCCTGACGGATGTCTTCCAGACTGATCCGCTGGATGCCTTCCAGCACCACGTCGTCGAAATTCGGCTTGGTGCCGAAGGCAATGGAGGCCAGCAATGCCAGCTTGTGCCCGGCATCGATACCGCCCACGTCCAGATTGGGGTCGGCCTCCAGATAGCCCAACCGCTCGGCTTCCTCGAACAGGGCGTTATAGCCCAGACCGTCCGCTTCCATCCGGGTGAGTATATAGTTGCAGGTGCCGTTCATCACGCCCATGACGCGGGTGATCTCATTGCCCGCCAGACCTTCGGTCAGTGACTTGATCACCGGGATGCCCCCGGCAACGGCGGCCTCGAAGCGGATCACATGACCCGAGGCCTCGGCCTGTTCAGCCAGCGCCTGACCGTGAATGGCCAGCAGCGCCTTGTTGGCGGTGACCACATCCTTGCCCGCCGCCAGCGCTGCCTCTGTTGCGTCCTTGGCGGTGCCCTCGGAGCCGCCCATCAGCTCAACAAAAACATCCACGTCGTCGCGCTGCGCCAGCGCAACCGGGTCGCTTTCCCAGACATAGGAGGACAGGCTGACGCCGCGATCCTTGCTGGCATCGCGGGCCGATACGGCGGTGATCTCGATCCGTCGCCCGGTGCGTTTTTCCAATAGGTCGGCCTGACGTCGTATGATCTTGACGACACCGGTGCCGACGGTTCCCAAACCTGCAATCCCTAACCGCAGCGGCTGCGCCATGTCTCACCGGTCCTTTCTGCTCGTATTGGCCGCGCCTTTGCAGCGGCATGTCACTTGCGACCGTGCCTTATCGGGTTCACCGGGCCGGTGCAATGGAGCGTGGTGGCTTATTGGGCGTTGTCGGGCGTGGTTGCGCCATCATCGGGCTGTGGCGCCTGCAATTGCCGCGCGCGGTTCTGCAGCGCGGCGGCGCGCGCCTCCAGCTCTTCCTCGATCTCTTGCGCTTCGGCTTGCGGATCGACCGGCGGGCCAAGCGCGTCCTCCAGCGGGATGAGTGCGGGATATCTGCTATTGCGCAGTTGCGGGCTGATCTCGTCATCAAGCTCGGGCACATTGGTGCAGGCGGTCACTGCCAGCAGCATCGCCCCGATCAACACAAGAACCCGTCCCGTCATGCACTTACATCCTTCCACATACCGGTGATGCAACGGCATGGCTGCGCGCGCAAGTGGGGTTTTATCTGAACATATGTTCAGATAGCTTTGTCTCATGGCACGTACCCAAGGTTCGCATTCCGACATTACCGGCCCGCGCATTCAGGCAGCGGCGCTGGAGCTTTTTGCCCGGCACGGCTATGCCGCCGTCTCGATGCGCCAGATTGCGGCGCAGGTGGGGGTGCAGGCCGGGGCGCTTTATAACTACATCCCCGACAAGCAGACGCTGCTGTTCCGGCTGATGCGGGATCATATGGAGACGCTTCTGGACACGCGGCGCATGCAGGCGGGGGCGGGTGATCCCGAAGCGCGTTTGCGTGATTTCGTCCGCTTCCACATCCGCTTTCATCTGGAACGGCCCGATGCGGTGTTCATCGCTTATATGGAGTTGCGCAACCTCACCCCCGAAAACTTCGCCCGGATAGAGGAGTTGCGCGGAGACTATGAGCGCGACCTGCAGGACATCCTGCGCGATGGCAGTGCTGCGGGGGTGTTTTCGGTGCCCGACACCAAGCTTGCCACGCTGGGGGTCATTGCCATGCTGAACGGGGTCAACACCTGGTATCGCAGCGGCGGGCGGCTGTCGCTGGACGAGGTCGAGGCGGTCTATTGGTCGATGGTGCGCAAGGCGGTGGCCGCCTGACGGCTAGGCCATATCGAAATGGTGCAGAAAGCGGTCGCGCACGATGCCTTCTTCTTCCGGCATGATATGGGGCTTCTGCCAGTCTTCCCCGGCAAAGGCCGCGAGCGACGCTACAGAGTCCCAAACCATCACCAGACAGAACTCGTTCGGAGATTCGGGGCGGGGCAACCCGGCGGTGATCGAGACCAGCCCGGTTTGCTCGCGCATCAGGGGCAGGGCGGTCTGGGTCAGGAATGTGCGAAGCTCATCAACGCGCTCTTCATAGATAATGGCGCGAAATATGCGGATGATCATGATGGCCTCCCTCTTTTGAAAGGAGGCCATTCTAGCACAATTACGCGGGTTCAGTGCGCCGGGCGGATGAAGGTGCCATTGCGCAGGTCGCGCATCGCCTGTTGCAACTCGGCCTGCGTGTTCATCACGATGGGCCCGTGCCAGGCGACCGGCTCGGCAATCGGTGCGCCCGAGATCAGCAAGAAACGCACACCCTCGGGGCCTGCCTGCACCGTAATCTCATCCCCGGTGCCAAAGCGCACCAGTGTGCGGTCGCCTGACAGGTCGCGGATATTGACCTCTTCGCCCGCAACTTCCTTTTCCAGCAACACACCGCTGGGCGCAGAGGCATCGGCAAACGCCGCCTGACCTTCGAAGATATAGGCGAACGCGCGTCGATAGGTGTCGATGCGGAAGGTCTTGCGCACCCCGGCTGGTATCTGGATGTCCAGATATTGCGGGTCAGCGGCGATACCGTCCACCGGACCGGTCTTGCCCCAGAACGACCCCACGATCACCTTAACGCGCGTGCCGTCATCATCGATCACCTCCGGAATCTCGCCCGAGGCCACATCCTGATACCGCGGGGCCGTCATCTTTTGGCTGGCGGGCAGGTTGCCCCAGAGCTGGAACCCATGCATCTGGCCCGCCGCGTTGCCCTGCGGCATCTCCTGATGCATGATCCCCGACCCTGCGGTCATCCATTGCACATCGCCCGCACCCAACGTGCCGGTATTGCCCAGCGAGTCGCCATGTTCGACGGTGCCGGACAATACGTAAGTAATCGTCTCGATCCCGCGATGGGGGTGCCAGGGGAAGCCGCGCAGGTAATCCTCGGGATGGTCATTGCGGAAATCGTCAAACAGCAGGAACGGGTCCAACTCGCTAGGGTCCTGAAAGCCGAAAGCGCGGTGCAGCTTTACGCCGGCCCCTTCGATATGCGGCATGGCTTTTCGGGTTTCGATGGTGGGTCTGAGGGACATAGTTTGCCTCCTTCAATGTCGGTTTGGGACAAAGCTATGGGTTTTGCCCGGCAGGGCAATTGCCGCCATTCGAACGATGGGTGTGCGATTTTGCGCAGCAACGCTGCTGTGCTGATCATCGCTGGTGCAAAGGGTAACTAACAAGTAATATCAGATACCTAGGCGTAAAGGTTAATCTGTCTCCTGCCACCATGCACTTGGCTTGACCCGTCCACCTCGCTTGCGGTCGAGCCAAAGCGCAAGCTTGCGCAAGCGCGACAGCGCCAGTTTCAGCCAGAGCCGGTCGCGCAACCGGGTGAAGTCGCGGTTGAACGGACAGACCCGCATACAGATCGCGCAATCGGTGGACAGTTTGGCCCAGAAGCCAAAGCATTTCTCGGCATCCGATGTCCATTTGCGCACGCCCTTTATCGCGGATAGATTCGCCGTTTCAGTCGAAGGCGGCCCATAAGGCAAGGCTTTGACCGGGCAGGCATCGGCGCATTTGGTGCAGATATCACAGAAGGCCCGCACGCCCAGCGGGCGGGGCAGGTCGTGGGCCAGCGGTAGATCGGTGAAAATCTTGGAAAACCGCAGGCGCGGGCCGAATTCCGGGGTGATCACCATCTGGTTGCGGGCATATTCACCCAGGCCTGCCTTGATCGCATAGGGGATCACCAGCCCGGTATCGTTCATCGACGCCACCGCGCGATAGCCCAGATTGCGGATATAGCCCGCCACCTGCATCACCACTGCGGCCTCGTGGCTGTATTCCCGCCCCGTCGCCGCACCGGCCAGCGCCGAAGGGTAGGTGGCGACCAACTCCTTATCCATCTCATGGCCCAGCACGATCACCGATGTCATGCCGTCTGGCAGGTCCGAGGGTGCTTCGCTCATGTCGCGGGTATCGACGCGTGCCGTGTAGAGCCAGCGTGTATCCAACTCGGTGATGCCGCAAAGATCGGCGCCGAAGAAGGCGGCGACCCGTTTGATTTCCGCAGACATTTTATCGGGCGCGTCGATCTCGACCGCCTTGGGGGCAACCGGCGTGTCATCGCTGATCGCGGCCTGAAACCCTTCGCGGCGCCCCTGATCGGCGTAGCGATTGGTCATCACGTCCGAGATCAGCCAGGCCGCATTGCGCAGGGCAAAGTCACGCTGCGAAAACCCGTCGCCCCGGCGCGGTGTCGCATCCATCCGGTAGGAGCTGAAGAACTTGTCGCTGTGCTTGGATTTGACCCGATCATCCCACATCGCGCGCGTGAAGATGTCGTTACGCTGGCTGAATCGTTCGAAGGCCTCCGTCACCTCGATCCCCGCCGCGGCATCGGTGGGTCGAGTCAGTGCATCACGATTTGCAGGATAGACCATGGCGTCAGGCTAGCCACGAGGCGAAGACAGGGCAATCCCCTCTGTTCGCTGCTCATGTGATGGAGTAAGCAGGCGGGCGCAACAGGCGGAGGGGCAGCATGTCGGATGAGGTTTTGGCGGTCATTGAGGCATCCGCTCCACGGCGGTGGTTTGCGATAGCCATCCTATGCGCATTGGGAGTCTTGGTGTTCTACGTCGCGCTTGCGACCCCGCCTGCGCCAGGATGGCAACTGTTTCTGATCGGGGCAGGGGGGCTGTCGATCTGGCTGGCTCTGCGTCTTTATCGGGCCACCGAACACCGGATCGAGCTGACCGCGACCCAACTGCGCAGCAGCGCGGGCGTGGTGATCGCCGAGATTTCCGAAATCGAAGCCCTGGATCGGGGCGCGTTTGCCTTCAAACCCTCGAACGGGTTTCTGATCCGCATGAAAAACCCCGGTGGCCGTACATGGCAACCGGGGCTCTGGTGGCGCCTGGGACGCCGTATCGGTATCGGCGGTGTCACGCCGGGGTCTCAGGGCAAGTTCATGGCCGAGGCCATCGCCACCCTGATGGCAGAGCGAGACTAAAGCTCGGCGCGCACCAGCCCGGTGAAACGCGGCCGCGTAAAGACAAGGTTCTCCATGTCGGTGATGTTCACACCGACCGCAAAGGGCGGGACATAGGTGTTCGACGTTTCGACCAGAATGACCCGTTCCTCATCCGGCATGATCGGCAGGCGATCGCGGATTTCCGCAAGCCGGTCGTCATCCATCGCATTCGTAAAGCCGCGATTTGCCGACCAGTCCAGATAATATCCGTCGGTATCCTCGTCATAGTGAACGACGCTGATGCGCACGCGGCTTTCCGAGCCGGGCTTGGTCATCAGCCCGAACACTGTGGCCATCGAGTCGATATAAGTATTGTTGATAACCTCGGTCTCGCGTGAAACGAGGTCGCCGATCGTATAGGCCGCCTTGAGGTTCAGCGCGTTGGCTCTGTAAGCGTCCAAGAACGTGAAGACCGCCAGGAACGCCCAAAACAGCAGGGGCAGCATCATGAGGGCTTCGACCGAAATTGCGCCGTTTTCCTCTTTCGAGAAGCGCTTAAGTCTGGGTGCAATAAAAGGTACCATGATTTTACTGAGGCTCCTGCACAAAGGCGGTTGTCGCAAACAGCCGATACTTGCCGTCTTCGTTGTCGGCCAAGGCGGCGCCAAGGTGGCTTGTGGGCAGGATCGGAGAGATCAGGACACAGGCGTGCATCACCATCAGCTCGTTGCTTTGACCATTGGTAAATCTGTATTGCGGGTTGATCACTTCGACCCGGTCGATGCAATCGGCCCCTTCCTGGGTGGTTACCGCGACGCGGGGATCCACCGGCACCAACTCCAGCCTGAGATTGCTATTGCAATCCTCAATGAACTCTGCCCGCTCGCAAATGGTTTGTTTGACATCATCATGTTCGTAATGCGTGCCGGTGCTGAGGCGGATGTCGCGAACGGTCGTGTCCACGGCCCGCTCTAGCATTCCGCGATGGATGTTCAACATCGCCATCTCGGCGCCGGAGGCGACAAGGAACATCACGACAGGGAACACCATTACGAATTCGATGGTCGCAGTGCCGCTTTCGTTACGAAGAACACGGCGGAGGCGTTTCAGGAAACCAGGTCTCATTGTGTCAACCTCAGTTTGCGGATCGACGATCCGATGGACGAGAAGGCCTCGTCAATCGTCAACTCGTTGGATGCGTCGCCGACTTTGTAGAAATGATTGTCAGAGCTTGCGCAGTAATCCAGCAGCGTTGCGCCGGATTCCGGTGCCTCGAAAGCGATGCTGTAGATGTAGGCGCCGCGTTCGGGGGATTTCACCAGGTCGCACATCGCTCTGACGCGCTGGTCCTTGGTATCGTTGTAGGTCCAATCGACAACCGAGTTATACCAATTGCCTGCAGCCGAACTGCCCATCCAGTCATCAAGAAGGTTGCGCACGTAGCGAACAGAGGTCTGTTCCCACAGCTCGGCATAGTCAAGCCGGGCCGCGTTGCCACCCTCTTCTTTGGTTTCGGTCTGGTATTCATACCAGCAATTGTAGTAGCCGCAGACACGGACCCGGGTCTGGATTTCATATTCCGATCCGGGCTGCGCGCCATAGGCATGGTCCTGCCAGATGCCCTCATGATGCCAGAAATACTGGTTGGTGGAGTCGTTGTAGCTGGAATAAACTTTTTCCGCGCCATTCCACCAGATATTCGATGGGCCTTCCCGGTAGGGGGCTTTGATCGCGCCCTGATCGGTATTTGCGCCATCGGTCATCAGCACCAAAACCTTCATCGCGTCGCCGCTGTTATAGGCTGAGGGCCGATCGGCAAACTCGCTGGGAACCGTGGCACTCTCGGAGCCGTCCGCCATTGCGGAGATCATGTCGGCCGTGCTGTCATCAAGAAGGGCGGCGCCCCACTTCATGCCGATATCGATTGAGGTGTTGCCCCAGGCACGCAGCTCGTCGATATAGGTGTTGATCGCATTTGCGTCCTTCTGAAACGGCAGAATCTCGCGGTTGTTGCGGCTTACGCTGCCGTCTGTTTCGCCCTCTTCAATCAGAACACCATCGTCGCACATCTCATAGTAGACGCGCTTGTTTTCGGCACGCAGATCGAAGGCGTAACTGCTCCAGGGCCAGGGCGACATATGCAGTGTGCGCTCACGCTCACGGCCCAGATCCATCGAGGTTGTCAGGAACTCGTCATCCGAGAAGTTGATGCAGTTGGCATGATCGTTCTGACCGCTCAGGCTCAGATGCGGCAGCATGCTGTCCGGAAAGGACACCTGCGTGGCATAAGGAATGATTGAGATCGACAGGTCGCCATCGCGGGTATTCGCCGACATCTGGTTGACGAAATTCTTCGCCGCAACTTTCAGATCGACCAGCCTGTTATAGCTGTTCATCGAACCGGATACATCCAGCACCAGCGAAATCTCGACCTCGCCGATGCGTTCTTCGGCAACGCTGTGTGCCTGTACATTCAACGTGTCGATACCGGACAGATGCATAAACTGCGTCGGAAAGCTGGATCGGGCGGTTGCTTCGACGATCCGATACCCCAGCGGGCCGATATTCTCTTCACCCGAGAATTCCGGAGTGACGATGATATCGGTGTCCCGGTCGATATAGTCCTGCAGGCCTTCCTTGGTCAGATAGTCCATGACCACGTCTTTGGGGTCCTGGGTCTGATCGAGGTCGGCAGCGGCCAGCACCGCCCGGTCCAGAACGCCTTGCAGGCGGGCCCGGTCGCGTTCGTGACGCATCACGTCTACGCCGATGCCCCCCAATGCGATGATGATGAGAAAAATGTAGCACGAGAAAATCGTCATGGATCCCGTGTCATCCGACAGGAATGACCTGCCGCGTTTGTGAAATTGTTTGGCCGCACGACGCCCCCATACGTGCGGTTTGTTAACATGGTTGTGCATACTACACCTCTATCCCCCGGACCCGATGATCCAATTCCGAAGACATACTTCAGACTTACTTCGACTATCCTAGATGCGCTGGGAACATGGCGATAATTGGGCATAACCCGCCCCAAACCTAGATTAATAGGGGCAATTCGCGGACACTTATGCGTGCATTTGGGCTTCTGTTTCCCGCCACGCGACAGTGCCACAATGCGGCCCCGGTATCAGCTGATTCGCGCCAGAGACCTGAAAGAGTGGTTAGCAACATGCTCAAAAATGTCGCATCGCCGCGTCGAACCTGCTTAAGGTGGCGATAACACTCGATGTGTATGGCGAGTCGCATAAGGTCAGGGAGGACCAATATGAGCCCAAGGAACGAACCCAGTTTTCGCGAGAGTGTGGACCTGATGTTCAACAGGGCGGTCGCCCTGATGGACCTGCCTCCGGGCCTCGAAGAAAAGATACGGGTTTGCAACGCCACCTACACGGTCCGGTTCGGCGTGCGGCTTCGTGGGCAGATTCAAACCTTTGTTGGCTACCGTTCGGTGCATTCCGAACATATGGAGCCGGTGAAGGGGGGCATTCGTTATGCGCCATCGGTCAATCAGGACGAGGTCGAGGCGCTGGCGGCGCTGATGACCTATAAATGTGCGCTGGTCGAGGCACCCTTTGGCGGCTCCAAAGGTGGCCTCTGTATCGATCCGCGCCAATATGACGAGCATGAGTTGGAACAGATAACCCGCCGTTTCGCCTATGAGCTGGCCAAGCGCGACCTGATCCACCCCTCGCAGAACGTGCCTGCCCCGGACATGGGGACCGGTGAGCGCGAGATGGCCTGGATCGCGGACCAGTACATGCGGATGAACACCACCGACATCAATGGCCGCGCCTGCGTGACGGGCAAGCCAATCAATGCCGGCGGTATTCAGGGCCGGACCGAGGCCACCGGGCGCGGCGTTCAATATGCGCTGCGCGAGTTCTTCCGGGACAAGCGCGATATGGACAAGGCGGGCATGACCGGCTCGCTCGATGGCAAGCGGGTAATCGTGCAGGGGCTGGGCAACGTGGGCTTCCACGCCGCCAAGTTCCTGTCAGAAGAGGATGGCTCCAAGATCATCGGTATCATCGAGCGCGACGGCGGCATCTATAACGCTGACGGGTTGGATGTGGAGGGTGTGCGCAATTGGATCGTCAAACATGGTGGCGTCTCCGGCTTCCCGGATGCCACCCATGTGGCGGACGGCGCGGTCCTGCTGGAAGAAGACTGCGACATCCTTATCCCGGCGGCGCTGGAAGGGGTGATCAACCTCAGCAACGCCGAACGCATCAAGGCTCCGCTGATCATCGAGGCCGCAAATGGCCCCGTTACTGCAGGTGCCGACGAGGTGCTGCGCAAGAAAGGCTGCGTGATCATTCCCGACATGTATGCCAATGCCGGTGGTGTGACGGTGTCCTATTTCGAGTGGGTCAAGAACCTCAGCCATATCCGCTTTGGCCGGATGCAGCGCCGCCAGGAAGAGGCACGCCACCAGTTGGTCATCGACGAGTTGCAGCGGCTTGACGATTATCTGGGCGACAAATGGTCGATGTCTCCGGATTTCAAGGACAAGTATCTGCGTGGCGCGGGCGAATTGGAACTTGTGCGTTCGGGTCTCGATGACACGATGCGGATCGCCTATCAGTCGATGCGCAATGTCTGGCATGACCGGGCCGATATCGAGGACCTGCGCACGGCGGCCTATATCGTCTCGATCGAAAAGGTTGCGGCCAGCTATCGTGCCAAAGGGCTCTGACCCAGGATGGCGGAGTGCGACCTGACCTTCGGTTGTCAGTGCGGCAAGCTCCGCGGTATCGTGCGTGGCGTTTCACCTCGAAACGGCACGCATGTTTTGTGTTACTGCGTCGATTGCCAGGCCTTCGCCCGGCATCTGGGGGCAGAGTGGGCGATGGACCCCAAAGGCGGCACCGCCCTCTACCAGACCCTGCCATCGCGGCTCGAACTCACTCAAGGGGTCGAGCAACTGGCCTGTTTGCGCCTGACCCCCAAGGGCCTCTATCGCTGGTATGCTTCCTGCTGCAACACGCCGCTGGTCAATACGGTTGGCGCCAAGCTGCGCTTCATGGGCACTCTGTTGGCTGCTTACCCGGACGCGGACGTCTCTGATGTCATCGGGCCGGTCGTGGCCGTTGGCAACGTGGAGGATGCGACCTCGCCAACCGGGTTGAAAGCCAAGGGGCGGATGAAGATGGTCGCGCAGATTTTGGGACGGCATCTGCGCGCGGGGTTTCAGCGCGATGGCCGGAAAACACCGTTTTTTACGAGTGATGGCAAGGCGGTTGTCAGACCCGAGATCCTCGACCCCTCATAGCGCAGCAACAGCTTGTCAGCGAAAACGCGGAGTGCGCCGATTGACGGTTTTGCTCCGCGATCGCAGGCCCAGGGTCGCCACAAATGCGCATGACCCCAAAACGGCGATGGCAGCGCTGGCGGCAGGCGGGTAGTCTTGCGGCGTCTCAACTGATTCCGGAGGACCCGATGATCCGCTATGTGCTTGCTGCCTCTTTGCTGGCGACGCCCGTTCTGGCCAAGGAAACCAAGGAGGAAAGCTGCGGTTATCAGGCGCAGGTCATCCAGGCCATTCAGCAGGCGCGGCTGGACCGGGTGAAACAGGCCGATGTGATCTCGACGATTGCGGCGAGCAATCCAACATGGCCCGCGCAGTACAACGCCGCGATCCCGCAATTCGTGCCATGGGTCTATGAGCAGAAGATGCGCGATCTGCGCAAGACCGATCTGGGGGCGCAATTGCAGGCCCAATGTCTGGAGAACTGGGATAAGATCCAGAAGATGCAGAAAGAGCTGAACAACTGATATGTCGCTGCCGCCCGGCTTTCTGGATGAATTGCGCAGCCGCTCCAGCCTGTCACAGGTGGTGGGGCGCAAGGTCACATGGGACCCGCGCAAATCCAATCAGGGCAAGGGCGACATGTGGGCACCATGCCCGTTCCACCATGAGAAAACCGCGTCATTCCATGTGGATGATCGCAAGGGGTTTTATTACTGCTTTGGCTGCCACGCCAAGGGCGACGCGATCAGCTTTGTAAAAGAGACCGAGAATGTCTCTTTTATTGAGGCGGTCGAGATTCTGGCGCGCGAGGCGGGTATGCCGATGCCCGAACGCGACCCGCGCGCGCAGGAAAAGCAGGATCGCCGCACGCAATTGGCCGAGGTGATGGAGCAGGCTGTGCAGTTTTTCCGCCTGCAACTGAAGACCGCTGCAGGGACGGCGGCGCGGGACTATCTGGTGAAACGCGGTCTGGACGGGGCGGCGGCTGAACGGTGGGAGATCGGCTTTGCCCCGGATGGCTGGCAGGGGCTCTGGGATCACCTGCGGGGCAAGGGCGTTGAGGAAGAGCGGATCATGGGCGCGGGGCTCGCCAAACCCTCGACCAAGGGCGGCAAGCCTTATGACACCTTCCGCAACCGCATCATGTTCCCGATCCGCGATGTGCGCGGGCGCTGTATCGCGTTTGGCGGTCGCGCCATGGATCCCAATGACAATGCCAAATACCTGAACTCGCCCGAGACCGAGCTGTTCGACAAGGGCCGCAGCCTCTACAATCACGGCCCCGCCCGCACCGCAGCGGGCAAGGGTCAGCCGCTGATCGTGGCCGAGGGCTATATGGATGTGATCGCGCTGGCCGAGGGCGGTTTTGGTGCTTCGGTCGCGCCGCTGGGGACGGCGGTCACCGAACATCAGCTGCAATTGCTCTGGCGGATCGCGAACGAGCCGATCATTGCGCTGGATGGTGACACTGCCGGTCTGCGCGCGGCGATGCGCGTCATCGATCTGGCCCTGCCACTGCTGGAGGCTGGCAAATCGCTGCGCTTTGCGCTGATGCCCGAAGGCAAGGACCCCGATGATCTGATTCGGGGCGAAGGGCCTGCAGCGGTGCAAAATGTGCTGGATCAGGCGATGCCGATGGTGCGCCTGCTCTGGCAGCGCGAGACCGACGACAAGGTGTTCGACAGCCCCGAGCGCAAGGCGGCGCTGGACAAGGCGTTGCGCGAAAAGATCAAGCTGATCCGTGACCCGTCGATCCGGTCGCATTATGGGCAGGAGATCAAGGATCTGCGCTGGGAATTGTTCCGCCCGCAGCGCAAGCCGAAACAGGGGACCTGGCAACCGCGTGGCAAATGGCAGCCGCCGAAACCGACACCGCTGCCACAGACCCGCGCCTCGCTGCTGGCCTCGCAAGGCGAGCACAGCCAGATCCAGATGCGCGAGGCTGTCATTCTGGCCGCCGCCATCGCAACGCCCGAAGTCGTGGTCCAATTTGAGGCGCAGATCGAAGAGATGGAGTGCCGCGATCCCGACACTGCGGCGCTACGCGATCAGGTCCTGCGCCACGCGATTGATGCACCAGAACACCTATCGGACAGAATTCACGAGGCGCTTGGCCCCGAGGCCCTTGAAAATCTGCACAGGTTTCGCCATGTGGCCATCAGCCCCTGCGTGCGCCGACCCGGCGATGTCGAACTGGCCGAGATGACCCTGGCCGAAGAACTCGCAAAACTCACCGCGCTGCGCGGGCTGACCGCCGAGATGGCCGAAGCACGCGAAGAGATTGCCGAGCTCGAAGATGAGGCGGTGACCTGGCGGGTGGCGCAGGCCGCCGAAGAGCATAATCGCGCCAGTCGCTCGCAGAACGAGGACAAGGCGATCTTTGACGTGGCCGACAATGGCGCGCGAATCAAGCGGGACGAACGGGACGCGCTGGATGCAATTGTCTCGGGAATCAACTTTGAACGAAAACGCCGATAGGGGCGTTTTGCTAAGGAACATGGGAAAAAAACAGGGTAAACGGGTGGCCGAATCAGATCTTCGCGCTAATGATTCGTTTCAGCCGAATCACCCAGCCCTGCAGGAGCATTGAATGGCCGCCAAAGACACCAACGACGACCGCAAGCCCGACGAACAGGAACCCGAAACATCGCTGGATATGAGCCAGGCCGCGATCAAGAAGATGATCGCCGAGGCCCGTGAAAAGGGATACATCACCTACGATCAGCTCAACCAGGTGCTGCCGCCCGATCAGGTCAGCTCTGAACAGATCGAGGATGTGATGTCGATGCTCTCTGAAATGGGCATCAATATCATCGAAGATGAAGAGGCCGAAGAGGAAGAGCAGAAGGGCTCGACCGATCTGGTCACCACCGAAGGCGCGCGTGAAATCACGCTGGCCAGCGCCGCAACCGAAAAGCTGGATCGCACCGACGATCCTGTGCGCATGTATCTGCGCGAGATGGGGTCTGTCGAACTGCTCAGCCGCGAGGGCGAGATCGCCATCGCCAAGCGGATCGAGGCCGGGCGCAACACGATGATCGCAGGGCTCTGCGAAAGCCCGCTGACCTTCCAGGCGATCACCATCTGGCATGACGAACTTCTGTCCGAGGACATTCTGCTGCGCGATGTGATCGACCTTGAGACCACGTTCGGCAACCAGATGGGCGAGGACGATGAAGGCGACGCACCTGTTGTTGCCCCGGCAGCCGCGCCTGTGGATGCGGCGAAACCCGCCAATACCGACAAGGGGCCGGAACTGGATGCCGATGGCAATCCCATCGCACAGGACGATGACGAGGACGAGGACGATCAGGCCAATATGTCGCTGGCGGCGATGGAAGCGGCCCTGAAAGATCAGGTGCTGACCACGCTGGAACGGATCTCGTCGGACTACGCGCAGCTCAGCGAGATGCAGGACAACCGGATTTCGGCCACGCTGAACGAGGATGGCTCTTTCAGCAACCAGGACGAGGACACCTATCAGGCGCTGCGGTCCGAGATCGTGGAACTGGTGAATGGGCTGCACCTGCATAACAACCGGATCGAGGCGCTGATCGACCAGCTTTATGGCATCAACCGCCGGGTGATGTCGCTGGACAGCGCAATGGTGAAGCTGGCCGACCAGGCCCGCATCAACCGCCGCGAATTCATCGACACCTATCGCGGGCGCGAGCTTGATCCGAACTGGCTGACCGAAATGGCTGAAAAGCCGGGCCGGGGCTGGCAGATGTTCATCGAACGCTCCACTGACAAGGTCGAGGAACTGCGCGCCGACATGGCGCAGGTCGGCCAGTATGTGGGCCTCGACATCAGCGAATTCCGCCGCATCGTCCAGCAAGTCCAGAAGGGCGAGAAAGAGGCGCGTCAGGCCAAGAAGGAAATGGTCGAGGCGAACCTGCGTCTGGTGATCTCGATCGCCAAAAAATATACCAACCGCGGGTTGCAATTCCTTGATCTCATCCAGGAAGGCAATATCGGCCTGATGAAGGCGGTGGACAAGTTCGAGTACCGCCGCGGCTACAAATTCTCGACCTATGCGACCTGGTGGATTCGTCAGGCGATCACGCGGTCGATTGCAGACCAAGCGCGGACTATTCGTATTCCGGTGCATATGATCGAAACGATCAACAAACTGGTCCGGACCGGTCGTCAGATGCTGCACGAAATCGGTCGCGAGCCGACGCCAGAAGAACTGGCCGAAAAGCTGCAGATGCCGCTGGAAAAAGTCCGCAAGGTGATGAAGATCGCCAAGGAGCCGATCTCTCTGGAAACACCGATTGGTGATGAGGAAGACAGCCAGCTGGGCGATTTCATCGAGGACAAGAATGCCGTGCTGCCACTGGACAGCGCCATTCAGGAAAACCTCAAGGAAACCACGACCCGGGTTCTGGCCTCGCTCACCCCGCGCGAGGAGCGGGTTCTGCGCATGCGCTTCGGCATCGGCATGAACACCGACCACACTTTGGAAGAGGTCGGCCAGCAGTTCAGCGTGACCCGCGAGCGTATCCGGCAGATCGAAGCCAAAGCGCTGCGCAAGCTCAAACATCCCAGCCGCTCGCGCAAGCTGCGGTCGTTCCTGGATCAGTAAGACGCAATCACATCGCGTAGTGCTTTGAACCCACTGGCTTTCCAGTGGGTTCTTTTGTTGAGTGCCGGAGACGCTCTGACAAGGTTGTTATGCGCTCTGTTCCATCATGATCAGAGTTTTACCTTTGTAGGGCCGATCAATTAACCAGTCAGGAGCTTATAGATGAGACAGGCACTCGCTATCGCAACTTTCGCACTTGCCGCGCAAAGCGTGTCAGCTTCGGGTCAGAGCCCCGACTTCGTGTTCAACAAAGTCGCTGTGAACCAGGTCAACTCTGCGATTTTCGAAACCAGCCCGCGAGGGACGTCCAGAACGGATAACTTCTGGTGCGCTGCTTCTGAATACGCTGTGCGCAGGCTTGGGGCGGATTGGAAGCAAAATCTCTACGTGGTGCGTGGCTATGCGAGAAGTCAAACAACTGGAAGCCCGACGTCAGTGCAGTTCACGCTTGATCCAGGTGCCGCAAATGTCAGGTCGAAGTCGTCAGGGTTTGGCTCAGGTTTCAATCCCGGTGCGAATGTGACTGTTCAAAAAGCAAACACCAGATGCAACAGGATTCCGTTCAACGAGAGGTAAGTCAGGAGGGCGCGGCGGAAATAAGACACCTGCCGTGTCTTGGCGAACTTTCGTCCAGACATAACTGTGCTAGCTCCTCATTCCCGGCTAGGTTAATCACGTGTGTCGTACAACCGAGGGTTAGTCGGGATGAAGCTGAAAATTTTGATTGCCGCCATGGCCTTGGCTGCTTGTGATTTGCCTCCAGGGGAAGGAACCTCGAATAGATATGCATTCGTTTCACCCTATGGACCCCGTGTAAATCCCGTGAATGCACAGGAGTTTGAGGTGATCCTCGGGCCAAGTGGTACATTCGATGGCTACTGGTGCGGCGCTTCGGAATATGCGCGGCGCAAACTGGGGGCGGGGTGGTCGGACAGAATTTATGTGGCGAGTCCAATCGGCCCAAGCCTTACGACTGAACGGTCTTCAGCGGTACGTTTCACGCTTGATCCGGCGGCAATTGGAGTAACACCTACTGAGCAGTTCTTTCGGTGGGGCATCAACGTCGGTGACAGCATGACGATTTCGCAAGGGCGTACCCGATGCGAGACAGCTCTTCCTATCAGGGCAGGACGTTTCTGACATGCCCATCAGCGATGGAACCTGCCAGGACGGTTATGCGTAGGTTTTGCGTGAGGCGATATGATTGTGGAGCTTGAAATCGCGACCTGCGGGCAGGGTCTATATGAATTCACCGATGGCCTCCGCTCGACCGTTTCCACCAAAGGCGACGGATTGGTCACGTTGTTTGTGCGGCATACCTCCTGTTCGTTGCTCATTCAGGAAAATGCCGATCCCGAGGTGAGGACCGATCTGAAAGCCTTCTTTCAACGGCTGGTGCCGCCCTCGGATCATCCGTCGATGTCGTATCTGCGCCACACCTATGAGGGGCCCGACGATATGCCCGCCCATATCAAGGCGGCGCTCTTGCCAGTCAGTCTGCAAATCCCGGTCTCGCGTGGTGTTCCGATGCTGGGCACGTGGCAGGGCGTCTATCTGTTTGAGCATCGCGACGCGCCGCATCAACGCCGGATCGTGCTCCATTTCGCCTGATACAACACCATAATCTAGCGGTGCATTTTTCCGGCTACCCAAAATGCAGAGGGTAGCCTATAGTTGTGGATAAGTGGGCCGAAGCGCTCACAATTCGAGGCGGAAATACAAGTCAAGACAACGAGGGAGACGGCGAATGCGCTGCCCGTTTTGCGGAAATATCGACACTCAGGTCAAGGATTCCAGACCGGCGGAGGATCACGTTTCGATCCGGCGGCGGCGGTTCTGCCCGGCCTGCGGCGGCCGGTTCACCACTTATGAGCGGGTGCAATTGCGCGATCTGGTGGTCATCAAATCCAACGGCAAACGCGAGGATTTCGACCGCGACAAGCTGGAACGCTCGATCCGCATATCGATGCAGAAACGCCCGATTGAGCCAGATCGCATCGACCAGATGATCTCTGGCATCGTGCGGCGGCTGGAAAGCATGGGTGAAACGGATATTCCCTCCAATCGCATCGGCGAGATCGTGATGGAGGCGCTGGCCCGGATCGACACCGTGGCCTATGTGCGCTTCGCCAGTGTCTACAAGAACTTCCAGGCGGCGGATGATTTCGAGGAGTTCGTCCACGAATTGCGTCCGCCAAACCCGCCCAGCGAAGAATGACGTCACCAGACGAAAGATATATGGCGTTGGCCCTGTCCCTGGGCCGACGCGGTCAGGGTATGACATGGCCCAACCCTGCGGTCGGATGCGTGGTTGTGCGCGAAGGGCGCGTCGTTGGGCGCGGCTGGACTCAGCCCGGCGGACGACCCCATGCCGAGACCGAGGCGCTGGCGCAGGCTGGGGAGGCCGCACGCGGTGCCACGGCCTATGTCTCGCTGGAACCCTGTGCCCATCAGGGCAGGACGCCCCCTTGTGCGCAGGCGTTGATCGACGCGGGCGTCGCGCGGGTCGTTGCCGCGGTTGAAGATAGCGATGCGCGCGTTGCGGGGCAGGGCTTTGCGATGCTGCGCGCGGCGGGGATCACGGTGGATACCGGCGTTCTGGATCAGCAGGCGATGCGCGATCATGCGGGGTTTTTCCTGCGCACCGAACAGGGGCGACCGTTGGTGACGTTGAAACTGGCGAGCAGTTTTGATGGCCGGATTGCCACCGCCACGGGGCAGAGCAAATGGATCACCGGCCCGCAGGCGCGCCGCGCCGTGCATGCGATGCGGGCACGCCATGACGCCGTGATGGTCGGGGCGGGAACCGCGCGTGCCGATGATCCCCCGCTGACCGTGCGCGATCTGGGCGTTGCGCAACAGCCTGTACGGGTTGTCGTCTCGCGCCATCTGGACCTGCCCTTGATGAGCCAGCTGGCCCGCAGTGCCGCCGAGCATCCGGTCTGGCTCTGCCATGGGCCGGGGGCGGACCATGAACGCATGCAAGCGTGGGAAGGATTGGGCGCAAAGCTGATCCCCTGCGCGGTGCATGGCACCCAATTGGATGCGGGTGACCTGTTGCAGCAGCTTGGGGCCGCAGGGCTGACACGGGTGTTCTGCGAGGGCGGTTCCGCGCTTGCGGCGTCGCTGTTGGCTGATGATTTGGTTGACGAGTTCGTGGGCTTTGGCGCCGGGCTTGCCATCGGAGCGGAGGGGCTGCCAGCGATTGGCGCGATGGGGCTGGACCGGCTGGAGGATGCGCCGCGCTTCACCCTGTCTGAAACCCACCAGATCGGCGCGGATATCCTGCACCGATGGACGCGCGCGTTGAAGTGACTGCTCAGCGCCAATAGGGCGCATAGGTTGCAAATACGCCTTGCAGCTTTGACAACAGCCGGTTGGCCAGACCTGGATGCGGGATGTCGCCGCTGGCCAGTCGGTCGATGGCCACCTCGACCGGGCAGGGCAGGGCGGTCACCGGATCGCGATAGCGCGGGTAATCGATCAGCACCGCATGGACCAGCCCCATCAGGTCGGGCCGCGCGCCGCGCCGCGCTGGAACTGGCCCCAGATCCTCGGTCAGGCCCCAGCCGGCATAAAACGGCGCGCCTAACGTTGTCACTTTGACGCCGCGCAAGAGCGCTTCGAACCCCATGAGTGAGGTCATGGTCCAGAGCTCGTCTATCTGCGCCAACAGGGCCGCCGGGTCACTCTGCTCGGCCACCAGATCGGCTAGGCCTGTGGCGTCGAGCTTACCCGCACGCAGACCTGCCTCGACATCCGGGTGCGGTTTGTAGATCAAGACCGCGTCAGGATGGGCGGCGCGCGCGGCTTGCAGCAGGTCCAGATTGGTCCGCACCAGCTCGGTCCCCTGCAGGATTGAGGCATCGTCCTCGACCTGTCCCGGTACCAGAATGCGATACCCCGCTGGCAGGTCCGGCTGGTCACCCGCCAGATTGTATTTGGTCACACCATTTGCGGTCAGCCGCGCCACCAGCCGCTCTGCGCGTCTGCGTTCACCATCGCTCAGGTGTTCACGCCGCGCGATCATCTCTTCCAGATCAGAAGGGCGCTTGGGGTCGTAATAGATGCCGCTGGTGTCGGTCACCAGGGAGAGGGGCGGCACCAGCTCCGCGCCCAGACCGCGCGAGCGCAGGAAGCCATCCTCGACCAGGGTGGCATCGTTATCCGCATCGGCTTTCGAGGCCCAGATCATGCGTGGGTGGGTGTCGTCCGGCGGGCGGGTTTCGGTAAAACTGACCTTGCCGTGGCTGCCAAAAAACCGCCGGATCGCCGGGCGTTTCCACAGCCGCATGCCCGAAGCGATCCAGCCGTGATGATCCTGTCGCCAGGCCCGTGCCTGCGCCTCCATCATATCCAGTGCGCATTCCAGATCGCAGAGCCGGTCGCGGCAAGGGTCGTACCAGACCGGATAGAGGATCATCGCCGCCGCAAAAAGCTGCGCCTTGGTCAGCTTGCGTTCGCGCCGGGGAACCGGGTTTTCATCCTGCGTCAGACCCCAGCCCGCATAAAAAGGAGCGCCGAAGATGCGCGGCTTGTGCCCCGCCAGAATGGCCTCGAACCCAAGTTGCGAGGACAGCGTATAGACACCCACCGCCCCCTCCAGCAGTGACCACGGGCTGATGGGCTGATCCAGTAGGCTGACGCGGTGATTTTCGTCCGCCTCTGAATAATAGCCGCCCCGATAGCCTGCCGTGGTTTCGGGATGAGTCTTGATGATCACCCGGGCGCCGGGATGTTCCTCCTGTGCAAAGACCAGCATCTCGCGGAACAGCGCGTCATTGCCGCCGCTGGCCCGGACCGACGCATCGTCGCGCGTCTGATCCACCACCAGCACATAGCCGGGCTCGGGTGGGGGCAGCGACGGATCGACGGCGCAATATTTGCTCAGATGCTGGGCGCGCATCCGGGCTATTGCGTCACGCGCGCGGTTTAGCAGCGCCGTGTCATCCAACGGATGCGTGGTCAGCAGAGCCTCCAGATCGGAAGGGATGGTGGCATCGAAATGCACGCCCGCGCGATCGAGATTGAGGCCGATGGGCGACTCACCAGCGCGGCCCGGATGCAGCGAGCGCAGAAAGCTGTCCTCGACCCGCAAGAGTGGGACGCCACGGCGCGCCGCGATGGCCTTGCCGCGATGGGCGGTTGGGCTGTCGCCCCAGATGCCCACCAGATCATCCGCACCCGACAGTCCGACGCGGATGTCATAACCGGCCAGCGAGAGAATGCGGCGCACCCGGCGTTGGGTCAGGAAGCCGCCGTTATAGACAAACAATCGGTGGCGATCACCACCAGCTGCCTGTTCAAATTCTGAGGTCACAGATCAGTTCGTCAGCGTCTTGACGTTGGCAAAGGGTGTCAGGCCACCCGCGATGAGCGAGATCGCCTTGGTCCATTGCGCATAAGGCGCTTCGGTCACATAAAGCGTATCCTCGTCCCGGATCACGAAATCCCGCGCCAGGAACAGCCCGTTGGGTTCGGTCAGGTTCAGCACATAGACCATCCGCTGCGCGCCTTGAAGGTCGTTGCGGCCCAGAACCTGACCCGCAATTTCGGCCGGCTCGTTGCGCAGGACAAAAACGCCCGTCGGGTCCGAAGCGGAAGAGATAAGTCCGCCAATCTGTGCGATCGCCTCCAGCGCTGACAGATCCTGTGTCTCGAACGGGACACGCGCCTGGCTCTGGGTCGCGCCGAGAGCTGTGAATGTACGGTCGTCTTCTTCGACCAGAATGCGATCGCCGCCGCGCAGCGCCACGTCCAACTCGGGATGCTGAAACAGATCCTGATACCAGATCTTGCCTTTCTGGCGCCCGCGAATGACGGTTACCTGGGCAATTTCAGGCTCGATAACGATGCCACCCGCCTGTGCCAGCATGGCAGACAGGGTGCGCGTCGGGCGCTCGATGGGAAAGACACCCTGTGCCCCGACCGAGCCGGTGACCGAGACGGTTGCGCCATCACCTGCCAGGCGTCGCACCTCGACCTGCGGGTCCGGTGTCTGTTCTTCCAGTTTTGCGGTGATCTCCTGGCGCAGCTGATTGGGGGTACTGCCCGAGGCGCGCACCCGTCCGGCATAAGGCACGAAGATAAACCCGTCGCTGTCAACCTGCACCTCTTCCAGAGGGGTCGAGTTGCTGACCTCACCTGAAAGCAACCCATCATCGACGTTTTCCCAGATGGTCAGGCCCAGAACGTCACCGGGGCGAATCGTGTCAGAGGTGAGCTGCGAGGCTGATTTGAAGCTGTCGGAAAACCCAAGCGCAGGCACCACGGCGGTTGCACGCGTCACGCGGTCGTTGACCGCCACGACAAAAGAATCGCCTTCATTTTGCACCGAACCCGCAAAAATCTGGTTTTTGCTTGGTCCGGAACGGGGCAGCGAACAAGACGTCACCAGACCCAGAACAGCCAGCAACGCAATGGGTTTCGCCCAGCGATTGGAAATGGAATTCACTGTCGGTCTCCTCGACCCTTTTTGTAGGCCTGCCTCGGGTTTCGGGGCAAGCTACCGAAATCGAGCGTCAATTTCCAGAGGCCGCGGGTGCGACAGTCAGTTCACCAGACGTAACTGTTGCTGTGGAGCCGCGTTTCCCGCTTTCAGCATTTCATAGGGATCGCCGGGTGCCAGCATCATGTCAACCACCTGTCGCAGCAATTGCTGACGCCCCTTGCGGGCGTAATACCCGCCGGGCACCTGGCTGGTTTCCAGCAGATATCGCCGATAGCAGCGATAGGCGTCTTTGTCGGGGCGCGCGGGGGTTTCGAAGAACGCAGCCAGCGGCTGATCCGAGACGAATTCGGGCTTTGCATAGACCGCCGTGCCGAAGATTTTCAGGGGAATGCCGCGCCACAGCACCTGCTGCCCCGAGGTGGAATTGACCGTGACCGCACTGCGCGCGTGATCCAGCAGTTGTGCCAGCTTGCCGCCGCGCACATAATGCACGCGCGCGCCGATCCCGTGTTCGCGGGCCAGCCGCCGGACCTCCTGACGCAGCGGGACGCGGTCATTTTCGAGCGGATGCGCCTTGATCACCAGATGATGATGGCCCGGTGCGCCTTCGGCGAATCCTTTGAACAGGGCGCCGAGAAACTCACTCATGCGGGCAAAGGGCGAGTGGTTCTGAAACGAGCTGTCCTGCTCAAGTTGCAACAGAGCAAGGTGATAGGGAAACCCGCCGCTGCGCACGCGTAACGTGGCGATGCGGCGCTCGATCGCGTGAACCGGCATCAGCAACAACCGTTTCAGGTAGAGCTTGAACTCGGCCGTCACCGGAAACTCGCGATGGGGCTGGAAGTTCCGGTAGCGGCGGTTCCGGAACATGACGAACCAGTGATACAGCGCGCCATAAAAGATGTGTTCACGCATGTCGCCCCAATGGGCGGGGGGCGGCGGAGAATCGTGATCCGAGTGATCCAGATCGTCCTGCATCTGCGCCACGCTCATGTCCATGAGCCGCGAATGACCGTTCGAGCCGTCGCGCTCATAGGTCACCCAATAGGGGCGCAGATAGCCTTCTTCGAACACATGCACTTTCGCCCCGCGCGCATGGGCGATCCGGATCGCGTTTGCGTGGATCGGTCGGGCATCGCCATAAAGCACGATATCGGTCACCCCGTGCTGATCCAGAAGCGCGCTCAGCGCATCGGGCCAGTCCGCAAGGGTTCCGCGATAGGGAATAAAGCGCGCCGCGTGACGCCAGAAGGCCTGGTCGCCCGCGTTGAAGCCCACGCGCCAGGTTTCGGCACCGGTGGCGTGCAGCATCCGGGCCAGGCTGTGGAAGAACGGCCCATGCGGACCTTGCAGGAACAGGAACACGCGCCGTGCTTTCGGCGGCGTGGCATCGTCCGGTTTTTGGGCCTCTTGGATCATCTGCGCGATACTGCTCTGTCTTTTGGTCGAAACTATGACCAGAACCGCACTTGCAGGCAAGCGGGGGCTTGCCCGTTGCGTGGTGCGTCGTTAGGTCAGCAATAAGGCAAACACGCAGAGGTTTCGAAAATGTTCACGGGTATCGTCACGGATGTGGGCACGGTCATCGAACTGGATCAGCAGGGAGACCTGCGGGCGCGTATCCGGACCGGGTATGATACGGCGGGCATCGATATCGGTGCCTCAATCGCCAGCGACGGTGTCTGCCTGACGGTGATCGCGCTGGGTGAGGACTGGTATGACGTGCAGATCAGCGCTGAAACCGTGTCAAAGACCAACCTTGGCACCTGGCAGATCGGCAAGCGTGTCAATCTGGAACGCGCGCTCAAGGTGGGTGACGAGTTGGGCGGGCATATCGTGTCGGGCCATGTGGATGGCGTGGCCGAGGTGATCGCGGTCGAGGATGAGGGCGACAGCACGCGTGTCACCTTCCGCGCGCCGGACGATCTGGCCCGGTTCATTGCGCCCAAGGGCTCGGTTGCGCTCAACGGCACCTCGCTGACGGTGAATGATGTGCAGGGCGCCGAGTTCGGCATCAACTTCATCCCGCATACCAAAGAGGTCACAACCTGGGGTGAGGTTGCCACTGGCGATCACATCAATCTTGAGATCGACACGCTGGCACGCTACGTCGCGCGGCTGAACGAGGTCGGCTGAACCGCATCGGCAGCTTGCCGCGCATCCGGGCGAGGTCTATCAAGGCTGAACAAGGGCAGAGCTCAGACAGGGCAGGGACAATATGCGCATTCTTCTGACAAATGATGACGGCATCAACGCGCCGGGTCTCACGGTGCTGGAAGAGATCGCTGCCGAGATCGCTGGCCCCGATGGCGAGGTTTGGGTCGTGGCCCCTGCCTTCGAGCAATCGGGCGTGGGACACTGCATCAGCTACACCCGCCCGATGATGGTCATCAAGCTGGAGGATCGCCGCTATGCCGCCGAGGGCAGCCCGGCGGATTGCGTGATGGTGGCCGTGCATGACGTGATGAAGGATGCGGCACCTGACCTGGTGCTCTCCGGTGTGAACCGGGGCAACAATGCCGGTGAAAACACGCTCTATTCCGGCACCATCGGCGCCGCTATGGAAGCAGCGCTGCAGGGCTTGCCCGCCATCGCGCTGTCGCAGTTTTATGGCCCTGAAAATCGCGACCTTGAGGACCCTTTCGAGGTGTCGCGTGTGCATGGCGCGGGAGTGGTTCGGTCGATCCTCGACAACAGCCCGCCCGAGGACGGCGATTACCGCCTGTTCTACAACGTTAACTTTCCGCCGATCCCTGCTGGTGATCTGGCCGGTATTCGCGTTGTTCCTCAAGGCTATCGCCCGCATGCGCGGTTCTCAGTCATGCCACAGAATTCGCCCACGGGCCGCCGGTTTTTGTGGATACAGGGCGGCGATCAGCGCGAGCGCAGCGCGCCGGATACCGATGTGGCGGTCAATCTGGATGGCTATATCTCGGTCACGCCGATGCGCGCCGATCTGACGGCCCATGACCAGATACAGGCGCTGAAAGCGATCGAATGAGCGGACCCGACGCCGAAACCAAGATGCAGTTCCTCTATCACCTGCGCTCGCGCGGGGTGACCGATGCCAAAGTACTGGCCGCGATGGAAGAGATTGATCGCGGCCCCTTCGTGCGCGGGCTGTTCACGGGGCGCGCCTATGAGGACATGCCGCTGCCGATCGCCTGCGGGCAGACGATCAGCCAGCCCACGGTCGTGGGGATCATGACCCAGGCGCTGGAGCTGACACCGCGCGACAAGGTGCTGGAGGTGGGGACCGGCTCGGGCTATCAGGCCGCCGTTCTGGCCCGGCTGACGCGGCGGGTCTATACGATCGAGCGACACGCGCGGCTGGTGCGCGAGGCCATGCAGCTGTTTCACGAGCTCGATCTGGTCAACATCACCGCCATGGTCGGCGACGGATCGCACGGTTTGCCTGAACAGGCCCCTTTTGACCGCATCATTGTGACCGCAGCCGCCGAAGATCCGCCCGGCCCGCTCTTGGCGCAACTCAAGATCGGGGGTATCATGGTGGTACCGGTCGGCCAGTCCGATGCGGTTCAGACCCTGATCCGGGTGCGCCGGACGGAAACGGGCTATGATTATGACGAATTGCGCCCGGTGCGCTTCGTGCCCTTGCTGGAAGGGCTGGGAAAAGACGGCTGAACCGGGTAGGGCAGACCCGGCACATCAAGCCTCCGGTCAACAGGGGGCGCGGATTTTGAGGATTGAGCTATGGCAGTACCCTTTGTCGGTTCCCGGATGCGCTGGCCGCTGGCCATCGCGGCAACGGGGCTCCTCGCGGCTTGCGAAGGACCGCTGGATTATGATCTGCGCGGCCAGGTCGGAGCATTCAACACCACCGAAGCGGCCCAGAACGTCAACACGCAGGCCCGGCCAAGCCCCGATAGCCGGGGCGTGATCTCTTACCCGAATTATCAGGTTGCGGTGGCGCGACGCGGTGACACTGTCACCTCACTGGCGAACCGCGTCGGGCTGACGCCCAGCGAAGTGGCGCGGTTCAATGGGCTCAACGCCAATGATGGGCTGCGCGATGGCGAGGTCGTGTCGCTGCCGCGTCGGGTGGCCGAACCCGCGCCGGGCACCGGTAATGTGGATATCGCCACGCTCGCCGGGTCCGCCATCGATCAGGCACCCGACACCACGCCGGTACAGACCACGACGCTGGCCCCGGCCACGCCTGCCGCCCCCGCCGCAGCACCGGCCAAACCGACCGGTCCGGAACCGATCCGCCACAAGGTCAAACGCGGCGAGACCGCCTATACCATCTCGCGGCTCTATCAGGTGCCGGTCAAGTCACTGGCCGAATGGAACGGGCTCGGTACCGATTTCGCGATCCGCGAGGGGCAGTTCCTGCTGATCCCGGTTAAGGACCAGCCCGCGCCGATCCCGGTCGCCGTTGCTACCACCACCACGGCGGTGAGCGGGCCGGGGCAAGGCAGTCCGACCCCGACACCGCCCAGTTCAACCACCGCGCTGCCGGATGAGAAGATCTCGGCCAAGGCACCCGAAACGCCGGATGTGTCGCTGCAAGAGCAAGCCACCAGCAGTTCCGCGCGGCTGGGCTATCCGGTGACCGGTAAGATCATCCGGACCTATTCCAAGGGCAAGAACGAGGGGATCGATATCGCCGCCGCCCCCGGCACCGCCGTTCTGGCGGCCGAGGCTGGCACGGTGGCCGCAATCACCGCTGATGCCGACGAAGTGCCGATTATCGTGGTGCGCCACAAGAACAACCTGCTGACGGTCTATGCCAATGTGACCGATATCGAGGTCCAGAAGGGCGACAGTGTCAAACGTGGTCAGAAGGTTGCTCAGTTGCGCGGCGGCAATGACGCCTATGTGCATTTCGAAGTGCGCGAAGGGTTCGAGAGCGTTGATCCTGGACCCTATCTGAAGTGATTTGGCGCCCTGGTAGCCGTGGCCGGACCCGCGCCTAACGGCAGTAATTGCCGCCCCGGTAGCTGGCGGTATCCATGTGGAAATGATCCTGATGGTAGCGGTCGGCATTGGGGCCCAGCACAGTGCTAAACGGGCCGCAGGCCGAGCGCCAGGCGCGAAGCAACGCCTTGCGGGACTGGCCAGACCGCCAGCCGCCCAAGATGGTGATGGTGCGGCCGGTATCCAGCGTGAAACCTGAGATATCGATCGCCTTGCCTTTTCCGTGCTCAGAGATTTTCCCACCGCGTTTATTATTGCGGGTCCGGCAGGAGTAATGCGCCGCAACTTCCAACCGGGCCACGCGCCCCATCGGCTGGAAGGCTGGCTTGACCCCGCGCTGCACCCATCTGTTCAGCGCCTCCGCTGTCTCGCAGGTCATCACCGAGGGGCGGCTCAGCAAGACACCGCCAACCGATTTCACCCGCACGGCGTTCTTCGCGCCGCAGCCGCGCAGCTTGCCGGGAACATTGCCGATTTTCTCGCCCTGAATGTCGACATCACCGCAGACTGAGGTCTTGCGCAGCTTGCGTTTCTTGAAAAAGACCTTTTGTTCCAGCCCCTTCGGTCTCTCTGAGGGACGCAGCGAGATAGCAGGTCCGGGTGTGATCGACTCCAGGATGCGCGCGGTCGCCTGCAGCGCCTGCTCAGAGGGCGGGCGCGCGACCGGGCGGATGCGCGTAGTTGTGGCCACAAAGGCCGCGCGGGTCACCTCAACGGTTTCGACGGGGCGCATCTGCGGGCGGGGAGAGGTGTCGGGACTGAGCGCCTGCGCCATGTCGCTGCCGATCAGTGATGCGGCCATTGCCGCCAGACACCATCTCCACCTTGTCATGTCTTGGCCTTCCCTCGCCCGAAATCGGGGGCATCGGTATCCTGCCCCGCCTCGATAATGCCGCGTCTGATAGCACGGGTATGGGTAAAATAGTCAAATAACATGTCGCCATCGCCGGTGCGGATGGCCCGTTGCAGCGCAAAAAGCTCTTCGGTGAAACGGCCGAGAATCTCCAGCGTCGCTTCCTTGTTGGTCAGGAACACATCGCGCCACATGGTCGGGTCACTGGCCGCGATCCGGGTGAAGTCCCGAAAGCCCGCGGCAGAATACTTGATGACCTCGCTATCGGTGACCCGGCGCAGATCGTCGGCCACGCCCACCATCGTATATGCGATCAGGTGTGGTGCGTGGCTGGTCACCGCCAGCACCAGATCGTGACGCTCGACCTCCATCTCTTCGACGTTGGAGCCCAGCCCCTCCCAAAACGCGCGCAGTTTGGCGATCGCCTCGGGATCGCTGCCCTCGACCGGGACCAGCAGGCACCAGCGGTTGTCGAACAGCTCGGCAAAGCCGGATTCGGGCCCAGAATGCTCGGTCCCCGCCAGCGGGTGGGCGGGAACAAAATGCACGCCCTCGGGGATATGCGGCGACACCGCCTCGACCACGCTGCGCTTGACGGAGCCGACATCCGACACGGTCGCGCCGGGTTTCAGCGCCGGTTCGATCTCGGCAGCAACCGCGCCCATCGCGCCCACCGGCACGCAGAGCACCACCAGATCGGCGCCTTCCGCGGCCTCGGCGGCGCTGTCGCAGACCCGGTCACACAGCCCGATGCGGCGAGCCGTGTCGCGGGTGGCCTCGGAGCGGGCATAGCCGGTGACCTCACCAGCAAGGCCGGCCCGCTTGATCGCCCAGAACATCGAAGACGCGATCAGGCCCAGACCGATCAGGGCCACGCGGTCATATATCTGGCTCATGCCTGCCCCGCCTTAAAGCCGCGCACGGCCTCGGCGATCCGGCGACAGCCATCTTCGTCACCCACCGTGATGCGCAACGCGTTGGGCAGGCCATAGCCCGCCACTTTGCGCACGATCAGGCCCTGGGACTGCAGATAGGCGTCGCAGGCCTCTGCCTCGGTCTGATCGGCAAACCGCGCCAGAATGAAATTGGTGCAGGATGTGTCCGACGGCACGCCCGCCTCGGCCAGTTCCCCGGCAAGCCAGGCGCGCAGGCGCGTATTTTCAGCACGGCAATGCTCAACATAATCACGGTCGCGCACCGCCGCCTCTGCCGCAACCAACGCGGTGGAGGACAGGTTGAAGGGCTGGCGGATGCGGTTCAGCACATTGATGATGTCCTGCGGGGCATAGCCCCAGCCGACCCGCATGCCGCCCAGACCGTAGATCTTGGAGAAGGTGCGGGTCATGATCACGTTATCGCGCGCAGCCACCAGCGCCGCGCCGCCATCGAAACCCTCGACAAATTCCGCATAGGCCCCGTCCAGCACCAGGATCGCCTGTGGCGGCAAGCCATCGGCCAGCCGCGCAATCTCGCCTTCGGCCAACATGGTCGAGGTTGGATTGGCGGGGTTGGCGAGGAACACCACCTTGGTGCGCTCCGAACAGGTGGCCAGGATCGCATCCACATCGACCTTGCGCTCGCTCTCATCCACCTGCACCGGGGTGGCCCCGACCATGCGGGCCAGGATCGGGTACATGGAAAATCCGTGGCGCGTGTAGATTACATCGTCGCCGGGTCCGGCATAGGCATGGACCACAAATTGCAGCACCTCGTCCGAGCCGACGCCGCAGATGATCTGGTCGGGGTTCAGCCCGTGCACCTCGCCAATGGCGGCGCGCAGCGGCGCGTGATTGGTCGAGGGGTAGCGGTGCAGCAGCGCGGCACTGTCGCGGACCGCCTCCATCGCCTTGGGGCTTGGCCCATAGGGGTTTTCGTTGGAGCTGAGCTTGATGACATTGCTGACGCCCTTCACATGCGCAGCCCCACCCTGATAGAGGGTGATGTCCATAATTCCGGGCTGCGGTGTGAGTTTGTTCATGTCAGGCTCCTTGATGGACCCCTAATAGCGGCCTCACACCGCAGAGGAAAGCGGCAAGATCAGGCGGCTTTCTTCATCACCTTTGCCTTGCGCGCGAACTCGGCCTTGATCATGTTTTGCATCTTCTTGCGCAGCTCGGCATCTTTGCGCATCGCGTCATTGGCAAGCTTCTGCATCTGGCCTGCATTCTGCGATCCGTCCGAGGCGTTCACCGCATCGACCGCCGCCTTTTCGATCGCCTTGCCGGTCAGGCTTTCGGCCACTTTCACATAGATTTCGCCCGCATGTTTGCTGGCCAGCGTATCAAAAGTATCGGCGCCATAGAGCTTGACCAGATCACCGCGCATGGATTCCATGACCTTGGGTGCCATGGTCTTGCGCAGAAACGCCTCACCCGCGCCGGGCAGCTTCTTGGTGAACCCTTCCAGCGCCTTGGCCGAGGCATGGGACATGATGCCCGCCGTCAGCGTTTTGGCGACCGCTTCCTTCACCTCCTTGAGGTTCGGGGCGCGGCCCTTTTCGATCATGGGCTTCATCAGGCCGATGGTTTCCTTCAATGCGTTGGTGACCAATGCCTCACCCGCCTTGGAAGTGAGGAAGCGTTTGAAAAACGCCTCCGCCGCTTTTTTCGAGATATTGCCGGTGAGCTTCGGCAGCACCGCCGCCGCCAGCTTGGCCGCCAGCCCCTTGGACAGCGCATCCCCCAGCTTGCCGCCCGCGGCACCCGCGAGACCGGCGATGAAACTGTCGATGAACACTTTCTTGGCCGCCCCGTCCCAGGTCACCTTGTTGCCCGCGAGATATTCGCCAAACTGTCCGGCCCCTGATTTCAGCGCCTCGGTGCTGGCGGCGGCCACGGCATTGGCCTTGGCCGGGGTCATGCCTTTGGTGACCACCAGACGGGCGGTCATATAGGCCTCGACCGTGGCAAAGGAGGTGTCGCGCACCACTTCCAGACCGCTCAACATCGACCCCGCAGTGCTGATACGGGCTTGAATGAACTTCTTGTAGGATTTGACCGCCTTGTTATAGGCCTTCGTCGCCTTCTGATCCTGCTTGTAGACCTTGTTCCAATCCGGCGATGATTTGCCCGCCAATGTCTTCAGGAACGAGGCCTCGGAACGGGCATTCAGAATGTCGGTCCAGGGCGGGTCGGTCGTGTCGTTGACGGTGCTGACGGCAAATTCCACCAGCGCATTCATCAGCCCGTCCTGCGCCTGCCGTGTCTTTTCGATGTCGTTGCAGATATCGACCCAGACCTCGGCCTCGGAATACATCTTGTTGGCCTTGGACAGCACCTCTTTCTGCAGCGCTTTGACGCCGGCCTCGTATTCCTTCTTGGTGACCAGCTTTTTCTTGCCGCCTTCATAGACCTCATACACCTCGACCTTGGCGTCCGCCGAGACCTGCGCGGCCAGTTTCGGCAGGCCCGCATTCCAGGTGCGCATGCCGGGATCGACGATGCCGTCAGGCTTTTTGAAGCCCAGCTTTTTCTTCTGGAAATCGCGGATCGTCTTGATCAGCCCGGCATCGCATTTGCCGTTGACCGCAATCGCATACCCGTTCGCCTTCAGCATCAGGCGGACCAGTTCAACGTCACCGGGTTTGTTCTGTACCGGTTTGAATTTGGCGTTCTTCTTCTTCGGATCGGGTTTGGTAATTCGGGTCTTGTCACCAACAGGGGCGGAAATTTTCAAGGCCATGCCTCAGCTCCAAATGCAGAATAAAATATGGGCATAATCTGGCAAAGAGCGGAGGCGATGACTGTGAGCTGGTTCACATTATCAGCGTTCAGGCGGCCTTGAATCGGGCTGTCGTTGCGTCAACTTGGTAATGCGGCGCAAGCTCTGCGGTCCGGTGCGACAGGTCGTTGACCGCATCGATGATGAATTGCACCGTCTCTTCGCCCATCAGGTAGGAGAAGTTCAGCCGCACCCAGCCCGGCTTGCTCAGCTCATGTCCCGCCGCAAGCTCGTCATGCAGGGCCTGAGAGGCCGCGTGATCGATCCCCAGCAGGCGATGCGCATAAGGCCCGGCACAGGCGCAGCCGCCACGGGCCTGGATGCCGTAGACATCGCTCAGCATCCGGGTGAAGAGCTGCTGATGCACCGGCTGCCCCGTATCGTCGCGCACGAGGAAGGAAAAGATCGGCAGGCGATGCCCGGCATCGGTGCCCAGCAGGGTCAGGTTCGGATTGTCGCGCCAGCCCTCCAGCGCCATCTGGTTATAGCGTGCCTCGCGTTCCGCGATCATGTCGCTGCCCACCGCATCCTTGATGATAAAGGCCAGCGCGGCGCGGATATCGCCGATCACATTGGGCGTTCCGGCCTCTTCGCGGGCGGCCAGATCACCGCTGTAATCATGCCGCCAGGGTGAGACAAACGACACCGTACCGCCGCCGGGCCAGCTCGGACAGCTCCGCTGCACCGCGGCCTTGTTGACCACCAGCACGCCGGACGCGCCCGGTCCACCGGGGAACTTATGTGGTGAAATCACCACCGCATCCTTTTGCGCATCGCTTCCGGCGCGCATATCGATGGGCAGATAGGGGCCGCCCCCGGCATAGTCCCAAACCACCCGCGCGCCATGGCGGCGCAGCAGGCGGCTGACCGGGTCGGGGTCGGTGAGAATGCCGGTCACGTTCGAGGCTGCCGAGAAGCTGCCGATCATCAGGTCGGCGTCGCCATGCGCGCGCAGCGCGGCCTCCAGCGCGGCCAGATCGATCCCGCCGCCCGGCGCCTCGGGGATCTCGACAACTTCGGCCTTGCTCTCGCGCCAGGGCAGGATGTTGGAGTGATGCTCGTATGGTCCGATGAACACGACCGGACGATCCGCTTCTTCCACGCCCATCAGGCTGACCAAGCGGTTCAGACCCGCAGTCGCCCCTGATCCGGTGAAGATCACAGCATCGTCCTTGCCCGCATTCACCGCACGCGCGATCTCGGCCCGTGCCGCGCTGCGCAGCCGGGTCATGTAGGCACCGCAATAAGACGCCTCGGTATGACTGTTGGCGTAGTAGGGCAGCACCTGCGTGGCGATGAACTCCTCGACCTGACGCATGGCGCGCCCGGAGGCCACGTAATCGGCATAAACCAGCGGGACATCCCCAAAGAGACCGGGGACCATCACACCTTCGCCGATCAGCCCGTCGCAAAGGGTTCCAGCGTGCGTGGCGGCTTCTATACTGTTGCGAAACTGGGTGAATGGCATGGGCGTGGCTCCTTCTTTAGGATCAATATGACCCTCGCAAAGGCAAACATCTTCACCATTCTTTGTGGAATAATCCCAAATTATGTGTCAAATGATCTAAAATGAGCCATCAAGTAGATCATATTGACCTCAAGCTGCTGCGCGAGATGCAGTTGGACGCCAGCCTGTCGCAGCGCGATCTGGCGGAGAGGGTGGGGTTGTCTCAGAACGCCTGCTGGCGACGCCTGAAGGCTTTGACCGAGGCGGGGGTCCTGCAAGGGTCACGCGCCCGCGTCGCGCGGGAAAAGCTGGGGCTGACGCTGGTGGTATTTGTGATGCTGCGCACCCGGCATCATTCGGCGGAGTGGTTGCAGGCCTTTCGACGTCATGTGCTGACCATCCCCGAAGTGGTCGATTTTCATCGGATCGGAGGTGACTATGACTATCAGCTCAAGGTGGTGACGCAGGACATGACCAGCTATGACAAGGTCTATCAGCGGCTGATCGAAAAGGTGGAACTGGACAGCGTCACCTCTTATTTCGCGATGGAGGCGATTGCCGAAGGGCGACCGCTGCCGCTTTGATCCAATCTGAGGGTACGGTCCTACGATGCTGATCTTCTTTGCCATTCTGTTGCTGATCGCGGCGGCGCTGGGCTATCGCTATTGGTCGAAAAAACAGACGCGCCGTGCGCTGCTGGACACGCCGCTTTCCGATGCGCAGCACAAAACCATCGAAGATCTGGTGCCGATTGTGCGCAGGATGCCGCCAGAGCTGCGCGCGGGGCTCGATGGCAAGGTGAACCTGTTTCTGGATCAGGTGGATTTCGTTGGCTGTGACGGTCTGGACGTGACCGAGGATATGCGGCTCTCGATCGCGGCGCAGGCCTGCCTGCTCGTTGTGAATAGCGAGCTATGGTACGATAACTTGACAACCGTGCTGATCTACCCGAACGCCTTCAAATCGCGCCAGCGCCGGCATTCGGGCTATGTCGTGACCGAACAGGAGGTCGTGCGCACCGGGGAAAGCTGGGATCGCGGTCCGGTGATCTTGTCCTGGGCGCATAGCCGACAGGGCGGCCTAAATGATCACGACGGGCATAATGTCGTCTTTCACGAATTCGCCCATCAGATCGATGATCTGTCGGGGCGCACCAACGGGGTGCCTATCCTGAGCGAAGGGCAGAGCTTTGCCGAATGGGAACGCGTGTTCCTGACCGCTTATGAGGCCCATTTGCGTGCCGTGGAAACCGGGCACCAAACGGTGATCGATCCCTATGGCGCGGAAGGGCATGAGGAGTTCTTTGCCGTCTCGGTCGAGGTGTTCTTCGAAAGGCCGCAGGCGCTGAAAAGCGACGTGCCGGAGGTGTATGAGCAATTGTCGAAACTGTTTCGGCTCGATCCCGTTGGCTGGATCTGAGCGCGCCCGCTCAATCCGGCACGTAGTCCGACAGGCGCTTGCCCGGTTCATCCACAAAAAGCTCGGGCAGGGGCGTGAGGTCTTCGATCAGATCGACGCGGAACACCCGGAAATCATCGCGGGCCTCACACCAGGCGGTCAGGGTCCAGACCCGGCCCCAATATTCCATATGCAGCGGGCGAATCTTGCGATGCGTCAGCGTGCCATCGATACGGCGATAGTGCAGATCAAGTTTCTGGCGGGATTTGATCGCCGCCCTGAGTGGTGCCATATGGGCAAATCCGCGCGCTGCGTCAGCAAAGGGATAGACCGCGAATTTCCACGTATCCGCTTCCGAGATCACCTCGGTCGGCAGTACCGCATCCACCTTGTCAGCCAGTGACTCCGCTGCCGCCCGCAGGCCGGGATCGGCGGCCTCGGCCACGATGGCCATGCCCAGATTCAGCGCCTCAAGCTCTTCGGCGGTCAGGGTCAGCGGCGGCAGGGTGATCGCCTCGCGCACCATGTAACCCACGCCACGCTCGCCCTCGACCGGGATGCCAGAGGCCGCCAGCGTGTCCATGTCGCGATAGATCGTGCGGACCGACACTTCGAGCCGCTCCGCAATGTCCTGCGCGCGGTGCAGTTTGCCGTCGCGCAGGATCTGGATGATGTCGAACAGGCGGTCAGTGCGGCGCATGGCCCGCGCCTGTTCGGGATCGGGCCGTCATGCGGCCATGTCCCAATGGATATGTTCGTGCCGCATCTTCACGGTTTCGGGGTCGATCGCCGCCATCAGCTCTGGCGCAAACGCCTGATCGGCAAATGCCTTGGCCACGCGCTGCGCCGTGTCCATATCCCGCCAGACCACGTAGTCGGTCCAACTGCCATCCTCGCCCTGGCTCAGTTGACGATGCAGAAAACCGGGGTGGGCGCTCACGAATGCCTCGGTGGCCTGGCTGAGTTTGACGAAAGCCTCGGGGGAAACGCCCTCGGCCAGATGAAACGTGACGATTTCGGCGACATGGGTCATGATCAGTTCTCCTGTAAGTGTTGACACTGCGCCGGTGCTAGCAGTCCACAACTGACATAAACCTGTCAGTTGGATCAAGGCCAGCGCAAAAAATGACGTCCGGCGGATCAAATCGGTGGGATTTGCACCTGCCAGCGCTTTCACCTCTGTGGTCCGCTGCGCTAGACCGGGCGCAGATCAAGGGGAGTGGCGCCTCTGCGCCTCAGACTAGGAGAATAGACATGCTGAACAATATCGGCCTTCCGGGCATCCTGCTTATCGCCGTTGTGGTTCTGGTCCTGTTCGGACGCGGCAAGATCAGCTCGCTCATGGGCGAAGTGGGCAAGGGCATCACCTCGTTCAAGAAAGGCATCAAGGAAGGCTCGGAAGAGATCGAGCAGGATGCCTCGGAACTGGCCAAGGACATCACGCCCGAGTCCGACAAAGACAAGGCCTAATCGCGCATGTTCGACCTGGGTTGGACCGAGCTGCTGGTCATCGGCATCGTGGCTCTGATCGTTGTGGGGCCAAAGGACCTGCCGGTTCTCTTTCGCAATGTCGGCCGTTGGGTCGGCAAGGCGCGCGGCATGGCGCGCGAATTCAGCCAGGCCATGAACGAGGCCGCCGATGAGGCTGGGGTCAACGACATCACCAAGGGGCTGAAGGCCGCGACCAACCCGGTGAATACCGCGATGGACAGCGTCAAACAGGCCTCCAAGGACCTCACCGACAGTATGGACCCGCGCAAGTTCGACCCCGATAGCGAGACCGGCAAGCTGGCCGCCGAACGCGCCGAGCAGGCCAAGAAAATACAGGCCTCCGCCGCGCGCAAGGCCGCCGAACGCAAGGCACGCGAGGCCGAAGAGGCGCTGGCCAAGGCCGAAGAAGCCGAAGCGGCGCTTAACCCCGAGACCAAATCATGAGCAAGACAGACGAGATCGACGATTCCGCGGCCCCGCTGATCGAACATCTGGCCGAGCTGCGCACACGGCTCATTCACTGCGTGGTGGCGTTTCTGGTGGGCATGATCATCTGCTTCACCGTGGCGACGCCGATCTTCAACTTCCTCACCGCACCCCTCTGCGAGGTGCTGAACGAGCGCGGGCAGGATTGCGGGCTGATCTTCATCTCGCCACAGGAAGGGTTCTTTGTCGCTATCAAGGTTTCGCTGCTGGGCGGGTTCATTCTGGCCTTTCCCTATATCGGGATGCAGATGTGGCGGTTTGTGGCACCGGGGCTTTACAAGTCCGAGAAGGGCGCGTTCCTGCCCTTCCTGATCGCCTCGCCCTTCATGTTCCTGCTGGGGGCTTCGTTCGCCTTTTATGTCGTGACACCATTGGCTTACGACTTCTTCCTCGGGTTCCAGCAATTCGGGGCCGAGGGTGAGGCATTGCCCACAGATGCAGCTGCCCCGCTCAGCGTGGTCTTTCAGGGCTCGGCGCAGGAATACCTGAACCTCACGATCAAGTTCATCGTAGCCTTTGGCCTCTGCTTCCAGCTTCCTGTGCTGCTGACGCTGATGGGCAAGGCCGGGCTGGTCAGCGCCGAGGGTCTGGGCGCGGTCCGCAAATACGCGGTGGTGGGCATTCTGGTTCTTGCGGCGCTTGTCACGCCGCCCGACGTGATTACCCAGGTGATCCTGTTTGTCGTGGTCTACGGGCTCTATGAGGTCTCGATCTTCCTCGTCGCCCGCGTTGAGAAAAAGCGCGAAGAGCAATTGCGCGCTGACGGCTATTACGACGATGAAGAGGCCAATGACATGGACCTTGCCGACGAGTTGGACAAGACCAGCTAACTGTCATGACCCTTGAAACAGGCGCGTCCGGTCCCCTCCGGGCGCGTTTTTTGTGGCAGCGCTTGTTGCCCGGCGCAATCCATGCTTTGACACGGGGCGCAAATAACCGGGAGGCATTTTCGTTGGACCAGACCGCATTGACCCGCATTGCCGAGGCGCTGGAGCGTATGTCGCCCGCGCCGCTTGCCGCGCCCGATTTTGCCAGCGCCACGGCCTTTGTCTGGCATGTGGCCCCGGAACGGCTGGAACCGGTGGCAGAGGTCAACCGGGTGGAACTTGAGCTGCTTCTGGGCATCAACCGATCCCGCGATACGCTGGCCGACAACACCCGCCGCTTTGCCGAAGGGTTCAAGGCCAACAATGCCCTTCTCTGGGGTGCGCGCGGCATGGGAAAATCAAGCCTTGTCAAAGCGGTGCACGGTGCACTTCAACCGGAATTCCCGACACTGAAACTGATCGAGCTACAGCGCGAGGATCTGCCCTCGGTCGGGCGCTTGCTGAACCATCTGCGCCACGCGCCCTACCGGTTCATCCTGTTCTGCGATGATCTGTCCTTCAGCCATGACGATCAGCATTACAAGAGCCTCAAGGCGGTGCTGGATGGCGGGATCGAGGGGCGGCCGGAAAACGTGGTCTTTTATGCCACCTCAAACCGCCGCCACCTCATGCCACGCGACATGATCGAGAACGAGCGCTCCAGCGCCATCAACCCGTCGGAAGCGGTCGAGGAGAAAGTCTCGCTCAGCGACCGGTTCGGGCTTTGGCTGGGCTTCCATCCCTGTACGCAGGACGAGTATCTGGCGATGATCGACAGCTATTGCGCGGCTTATGGTGTCGTGACCGAGCCTGACACGCTACGCGCTGAGGCGATCGAATGGCAGGCCACGCGCGGGGCGCGGTCCGGGCGCGTCGCCTGGCAGTTCTTCGTCGATTTGGCGGGTCGTCAGGGTGTGCGGCTGACCGGCGGCTAAAGCGTCGCCAGCAGACGTGCAGCCTCATCTGCGGGGCTGGCTAGCGCCGAGCGGTCCTCGCCGGGAAAGAACCGCGCCCGCAGCGCTGTACTCATCGGCTCCGGCGCAAGGATCTGCACCCTGGGTCCGGTCCGCTCGGTTTCGGTGGCCCAGCTTTGCACCAGCGCCATTTGCGCGGCTTTGGTTGCGCCGTAGCTGCCAAAGAACTTCTCTCCGGCGCGGGCATCGTCAAAGAACACAGCCTGACCGGCCTCGCCCAGCAGCGGCGCGACATAAGAGATCAGCAGCGCGGTCGCATTTGCGTTCACCGCCAGCGACTTGTCCCAATCCTTGCCCTCAACGAACATCGCAGGCGTCAGCGGCGCGGCATGGATCGCGGTGTGCAGCCACAGGTCCAGATGGCCCCAGCGGTCGTGAATGCCGCGGCAGAGCGTTGCCATCGCGTCCTTGTTGGTGATGTCCATCGGCGCCAGTGTCGCCGCGCCGCCCTTGGCTTGAATGCGGTCATCCAGATCCTCCAGCGCGCCGGTTGTGCGACCCACGGCTATTATGTGATACTCGGGCGCAAGCGCCTCGGCCATAGCAAAGCCAAGACCGCGGGATGCACCGGTGACGAGGGCGGTTTTCCTGATTTCACTCATGGGCCGCTGATTTCATCCTTTTCGCTGCGTTTCAAGCCGCGTTGCTTGACATTTTGCAGCCGCAGCAAAATTATGCGCCCAAATTCGAAGGAGAAACAAAATGACTCGCGAAACTGTTCTGGGCAAAGCCGTCATCGGCTCTGAAGCTCTGGGTTGGAAAGCGGCGATGGTGCTGGGCGGTTCGCTGTTCATTGCGGTCGCCGCGCAAATCAGCGTGCCGATGTGGCCGGTGCCGATCACCCTGCAGATGCTGGCGATCCTGATCGTTGGTCTGACCTATGGCTCGCGCCTGGGTGCGGTGACGCTTCTGGCCTATCTGGGCGAGGGCGCGATGGGTCTGCCGGTCTTTGCCAATGGTGGCTCGACCGCATCGCTATTTGGTCCGACCGCTGGCTTCCTGTTCGGCTTTGTGATGGTGGCGTGGCTGGCCGGTCTGGCGGCCGAGCGTGGTCTGGCCAAAGGCGTTGTCAGCACGGCGATCGTTGGCATCATTGTCTCGGCGCTGCTTTATATTCCGGGCGTAGCCTGGCCGATGGCCGTGGCTGGCATGTTCGGCATCGAGGGCAGCTGGGTCGGCTCTACCGCAGATTCGATCTGGACCTACTGGGTCAGCCCCTTCCTGCTGGGTGATGCCATCAAGGCCGTGATCGCCGCGCTGGTGGTCACCGGCGGCTGGTCGCTGCTGAAGGCACGCAAGGGCTGATACCCCGTTCCAATGCAAACAAAAGGGCGCCCCGGGCGCCCTTTTTTGTTGCCCGTATCGCAAACTTGCAATCAGATTCCGCTAGGCAGGACCGTAAGGAGGGTGAGATGCGCGCGATGATCTTCGATGGCGAGAGCCCGCGGCTGAGCCTTTGGGATATCCCGATCCCGGAACCGGGCGCGGGGCAGGTTCTGATCCGGGTCGAGGCCTGCGGGGTCTGCCGCACCGATCTGCATGTGGTGGATGGCGACCTGACCTTTCCGGCGCTGCCTTTGGTACCCGGCCATGAGATCGTCGGACGGGTTGCGGCGCTGGGGCCGGGGGTTGAGGCTCTCATGCAAGGACAACGGGTCGGGGTGCCGTGGCTGGGCCATACCTGCGGGCACTGCGCCTATTGCGGATCGGGGCGCGAGAACCTCTGCGATACGCCCGGTTTCACCGGGTACACAATCAATGGCGGCTATGCCGAATATTGCGTGGCGGATGCCCGTTTCGTCTTTGCCTTGCCCGAGGAAGCGGACGCGGTTGATCTGGCACCGCTGCTTTGTGCCGGCCTGATCGGGTATCGCAGTCTCAGGCTTGCCGGGCCTGTCGAACGGCTGGGGCTTTATGGGTTTGGCGCGGCGGCGCATATCCTGTGCCAGGTCGCCCGCCATCAGGGGATTTCGGTCTATGCCTTCACCCGCGATGGCGATGATGCGGCGCAGAACTTCGCCCGCGCGCTGGGGGCGGTCTGGGCCGGTCCGTCCTCGCAACCACCGCCGGAGGACCTGGACGCCGCGATCATCTTTGCGCCGGTAGGCGCGCTGGTGCCGCTGGCGCTGAAATCCGTGCGCAAAGGCGGCCGCGTCGTCTGTGGCGGCATCCATATGAGCAATATCCCCGCCTTCCCCTATGCCGATCTGTGGGAAGAGCGCAGCATCCTGTCGGTCGCCAACCTGACCCGCGCGGATGGCGAGGCGTTCTTTCCGCTGGCCGAGGCGGCAGGCGTCAGGACCGAAACCGTCCGTTACCCGTTGGAGCAGGCCAATACCGCGCTCGACGATCTCAGGATGGGTCGCTTGCAGGGAGCGGCGGTGCTGACAGTGTCAGGTTGACGTTTCGGCAGCCTCGTGCAGGTGGCGCAGCGCGCCTTCACACATGCCGTATTCCAGCCATTGGCAGCTTTCACAGATCACACTCAGATCGCCGGGTTTTAACTGCGCCCGAATACGCAACTTGGCAGCGCCCCAGCTCAGCCGGTCCCCGGCGCGCAGGTTCAGCGCCGTGGCGTGCCGTGCGTCCAGCGCGTCGATCTTCTCCTGACTCTCGCACAGCGCACCGCGCCGATGCGGGCAGGGGGCACAGATCGAGTCGGTCTGCGCGGTCACCTCGATCTCAACCGCGTCGCCCTCCTTGCCGCGCAGCCTGCCCTGAACGATTCGGTCCATGTTGCGGGTGAAGGCATCGCTATAGCCTTTGCCCTGATAGCCCAGAGCGCAGAGAAAGTGATGCGGCCGGAACCGGAGCCGGTTGGTGTCGGGATCGGAGATGGTCACTGCAGCAGGGGTATCCGTTCGGCTTGGCCGTTTTTCTGGACAATCAGCCCATCCGCGTCAATGGCCGCAACGCGGCCGCCGCTCAGACGTGCGCCGGGTTTGACCGTTCTCACCCGGCCACCCGGCATGCGCACCAGCGCTTGCATGGAGTCACTGGGGCCATAGACCCCCAATAGCGACATCACGTTTTTCTTCAGCGCGCCACGCTGGGTGGCCGCCTTGTTCACAGCATTGCTCGGCATTCTGGAATTTACCGGTGCGTACCGGTCCCACTTTAACAGACGCGCCGCGATAGCAAGCGGGCGGGGCGTTGGAAAGAACGACTGGGCGTCACAGGGCGCGGCGGGCGGAGTCCCGCCGCTGCGGTGCGGCATCTACTCTGCGGCGGGTTTGAGTTCGAACCCCTGTTCCAGCATATCGGCGGGCTGAACCGGGTATTCGCCCGAGAAACAGGCATCGCAATATTGCGGGCATCCCTTGTCGCGGCCCTTGGCCTCGCCCACGGCGCGGTAGAGTCCATCAAGCGAGATGAATTTAAGGCTGTCCACCGCCAGATGATCGCGCATTTCCTCTTCGGTCATGGTGGCGGCCAGCAGCTTGTCGCGTTGGGGCGTGTCGACGCCATAGAAGCAAGGCCAGGCGGTGGGCGGGCTGGCGATGCGGAAATGCACCTCTTTTGCTCCGGCATCCAGGATCATTTCCTTGATCTTGCGGCTGGTCGTGCCGCGCACCACCGAATCGTCGACCAGAATGATCCGCTTACCTTCAATCAGCGCGCGGTTGACGTTCAGCTTCAGCCGCACGCCCATGTTGCGGATCTGTTCCGTCGGCTCAATGAAGGTCCGGCCCATATACTGGTTGCGGATGATGCCCATCGCATAGGGAATGCCCGATTGCAGCGAATAGCCGATGGCCGCCGGGGTGCCGCTATCGGGCACCGGGCACACCAGATCGGCCTCGACCGGGCTTTCCTTGGCCAGCTCGCGGCCAATCGCCTCGCGGGTTTCATAGACCGAACGCCCGCCCAGGATCGAATCGGGGCGCGAGAAATAGACATGTTCGAAGATGCAGAATTTCGAGGGTTGCGGGCGGAAGGGAAAATGGCTTTCGACCCCGCGTTCGGCGGTGATGACCACCATCTCGCCCGGCTCGATCTCGCGCAGGAACTCGGCCCCGATAATGTCGAGCGCGCAGGTTTCCGAGGCGAGACACCAGCCGTCGCCGACCTTACCCAGAACCAGCGGGCGCACGCCCAGCGGGTCGCGCACACCGATCAGTTTGGTGCGGGTCATCGCTACGACCGAGAACGCCCCCTCGACCCGGCGCAACGCGTCTTCCATGCGTTCGGGGATATTGCGCTGCAGAGAACGCGCCATCAGATGGATGATGCATTCGCTGTCCGATGAGCTTTGAAAGATCGAGCCGCGCTCGATCAGCTCACGCCGCAGGGCGTTGGCATTGGTGATATTGCCGTTATGGGCAATCGCCGCACCGCCCATCGAGAACTCGCCAAAAAACGGCTGCACGTCACGGATGGCGGTCTGACCCTTGGTGCCCGCAGTGGAATAGCGCACATGGCCGATGGCCAGCGGACCGGGCAGGGTCTCCATGATCTTCTGCGAGGTGAAATTGTCGCGCACATAGCCGAAGCGGCGGGCGTTGTTGAAGCCCTGTTCCGGGTCATGGGCGACGATCCCGCCAGCCTCCTGTCCCCGATGCTGCAGCGCGTGCAACCCAAGTGCCACGAAATTCGCGGCATCCTTGACGCCGACAGCGCCGAAAATTCCGCATTCTTCGTGCAGTTTGTCGTCATCGAATGGGTGGGCGGGGGGCATCTGCTTGCTTGGCAAGGCGGGCAGCTCCGAATCCGTTTCAGGTTCTGCCCTCCACATAATGCCTTAACCGCGCGCTGTCACGAAAGGATCACATTAGTTTTGCGCTTCCCATACGTGACTTTGCCCTGCGCGCGCCAGATTGAGCAACCAGCCGTTGTTATTCCGTCGTGCATTGCCGAATATCCGGCGCCGTGCCCGAACTGCGTGTCAGGCTCCAGCGGCAGGTCTGGACCGTCAGGCCGGGCAGGTTGGGCACCTGATCAGAGGCCCAGACGCTGTCTATGGTGACGCTGAAATCCGATACATCCGTGGCGGCGGGGAAGAATCGGCCAAGCTCTTTCGAGGGGAAGCTGCCGCCGCAAGCCTCAAAATAACCGCTGAGCAGGCTGTTGTCCTGCGACAGGGCGACCTGTCCGGAATAGAGCGAATATTCCGCATCCGGGCTTTCCAGCTTATCGGAATAGGTCACCTGCATGGTAAAGTTCGCACCCTCCTGCTCGATCCCGGCCATCATCGGGCGCGCCCAGCTTGAGGGGACGCCAGCCGTCGTGCTGTCGCAGGCGTAAAGCCCGGTGTAGCTGCCGGTGAGGGAGAATTCTTCGGCCAGACCGGGGCCGGTCACGGCCAGCGCTGCAAGCAGCGCGACGGTTGGGGAGATCGTTTTGCGCGTCATGTGAACCCCTGCGTTCAAGCGGATGACAGGGCAATTCTAGCCTTGCGACGGCACCGCGTCCACAAAGCCGGGACAAAAGAAAACCCGGCGCGATATTACCGGCCGGGTCTTGTCGGATCTCGCTGGGGCTTACTGGGTGCAGGTGCCGACTAGGTCCTCATATTGCTTGGTGATCCAGCCAAGCGCGGCTTCGGGGTCCTGCGCCTCGATCTGCTGGGTCAGGCGCTCGAATACCAGCGCCGAGCGGCTTTCATCAACGATGGTGAAGTTCTCGCCCGTCATCACCGTGTCGTAGACAAAGAAGGCGATGGCGACCAACAGGATGCCGCGCAGCACGCCAAAGAGAAACCCGATCCCCTGATCCAGCCCCCCAAGCGCCGAGCGCTGGACCAGCGAGGAAAACAGCGGGGTGATGAAGCTGACGATGATCAGCGCCAGGGCAAACACGGCTGCGAAGGCCGTGATGATCGACAGTTCGCAATTCTCGCCCAGAAGGTCACGCAGTACCGGAACCTCGCGCACCAGCGGCGTTGTGGTGGGGGCAAAGATAAACGCCAGCACCGCAGCCGCGACCCAGCCCGCGATGGCCATGACCTCGCGCACGAACCCGCGCGCATAGGCTAGGAGCGCCGACAAGACGATGACAAGGGCCACGACCCCGTCGATTATGGTGAAACCTTCCATGGCGCGCGCCTGCTCTTTCGTTTCCTGCCCGTTTGCGGGCGACCTTAACCCGCTCCGAAGGTTTCGCCAACAAACCCCGCCAGATCGGAGGGGCGGGTGAGTTGCAGACCGGCAACGGTGCCCGTCTTGCCACCAGCCGGAGCAATCGCGGCGGTGAAACCAAGTTTTTGCGCTTCTTTCAACCTGTTTTCTGTCTGTGCCGCCGGTCTGAGCGCGCCAGAGAGGGAAATCTCGCCAAAAACCACCGTATCGGCGGGCAAGGCGGCGTCTTCGCGCGCGCTGAGTAACGCTGCGGCAACGGCCAGATCAGCGGCAGGTTCGTTGATTTTCATACCACCCGCCACGTTCAGATAGACGTCGAGGCCGGCAAAGGGGATGCCGCAGCGCGCTTCCAAAACCGCGAGAATCATCGCCAATCGTCCGCCATCCCAGCCCACCACCGTTCGGCGCGGCTGTGAATGGGGCGAGGGGGCGACCAGCGCCTGCAGCTCGACCAACACTGGGCGCGTGCCCTCGATCCCCGCAAAGACCACCGAGCCGGGGCTGGTTTCGCCCCGTTCGCTAAGGAAGAGGGCGGAGGGGTTGGTGACCTCGCTCAGCCCCGCGCCGGTCATCTCGAAGACGCCGATCTCATCTGCCGCGCCAAACCGATTCTTGACCGCGCGCAGGATGCGGAACTGATGGCCGCGTTCGCCCTCGAAATAGAGCACCGTGTCGACCATATGCTCGACCACGCGGGGACCGGCGATTTGGCCTTCCTTGGTGACATGGCCGACCATGACGATCGACACGCCATGGCGTTTGGCGAAGGTGGTCAGTTCATGCGCCGCCGCGCGCACCTGACTGACCGAGCCCGGCGCGCTGTCCACATTATCGGCCCACATGGTCTGGATCGAGTCGATCACCGCCAGTTGAGGCTTCTCTGCTTCCAGCGTGGTCAGGATGTCACGCAGATTGGTCTCGGCGGCCAGTTTCACTGGCGCTTCGGTCAGGCCCAGCCGCTGCGCCCGCATCCGCACCTGCGCTGAGGCTTCCTCGCCTGAGACATAGATCGTCTTCAGCCCCGAGCGCGCGAATTGCGCCGCCGCCTGCAACAGCAGGGTGGATTTGCCGATGCCGGGATCGCCGCCCACCAGAATGGCCGAGGCAGGTACCAGCCCGCCGCCCAGCACCCGGTCCAACTCGCCCAGCCCGCAGAGCGTGCGCGGCGTTGGCGCTTCCTCGGTGCTCAGATCGCTCAGCTGCACAGGCGAGCCGCGCCGATTGCCCAGCGATTTCGAGGGCGGACCCGCAGACAGCCCCGCATCCTGCGAGATCGTGTTCCACGCACCGCAGCCCTCGCAACGCCCCGACCATTTGGAAAAGCTCGCCCCACAGGCCGAGCAGGAGAATGTCTTCTTTGCCATAGAGGCTTAGTGCCCGAGCCGCCGCCCGGTCACAACCGGCAATCGCGCGGCAGTTTCGTTCCCCGCATTCAGAGGGCGATACTTATGCCCCTGAGCCGATTTGCATGGATCCGAGATCAGTCAGTCCGCGTCCGGCGCATCTTGGGCCACCGGCCCTCGGTCTTCGGGTTGCCAGTTCGGATCACTCTCCCACGGTGGCGGCTGGTCCACGGGCCAGGGCGTTCCGGTCTTCTGGGGGCGGGTGCCGGGTTTGCAGAGGAAGTCGGCGCGCATATCATCCTCCGAGAAGCCGGAGGGGCTCAGGTTCTCAACAAGTACCGACCAGCCTTCGGGCTCACTGACCCAGCAGGAGGGAATGAATAGGGGCTGCCCCGTCCCCGGATCAGGTGTGTCGGGCAACAGCGTGCGCGCGTCGCCAATCAGCGACGAAAGGCGGACTTGCGTCAGGCTGTCACTTCCCCTGATATCTGCGGATTGGGCGAGTGCGGCCGATGTGCCACCCGCCCAATCCGCCCCCCGCATGTCCGCAAAGCTCAGGTCCGCTCCCAGGATCTCCGCCTCGCTCAGGTCCGCCCCCTGCATCTCCGCCGCGCGCAGGTCCGCCCCTTGGATCTCCGCCTCGCGCAGGACCGCCCCCTGCATTTGCGCCACGCGCAGGTCCGCCGCCAGTATCACTGTGCGCGCCAAATCCGCATGGCGGAGGTCCTTGTTGCGTGGTGACCAGCTTGCAAGGGCGCTCAGCGCTGCCCTGCGTTCTGTTTTCCAGGCCTCCGCAAAGCGAGCCTCCAGCCTGCTGAAGTGGTCATCACATTGGAAGCCCGGATCATAGCGATTCTCTTCGCACCATTTGGCACGTGCAGTTTCGTTGTGTCGGTCGAGACCTCCATCTTCGCTCGCTCTGCCGCAGGTTTCGGGATCAAGCCCTTGCCGGGCGCACCAGTCCACGCGGAACTGCCGTCGATGTACCTCATGGGCCAACCAGTCATCGGGAAGCGGGGTAAACACGACCTCGCGCAAGTCCGCGCGCGCGATCCGGAGAGGGTAGCCTGCGGGGTGAGGCCTGTGTAATGGGCTGATGGCAACAAGGGCCTTGTTGGTTCGGTCATAGGCCCATTCGGTCACGCCGCGAAATGGGCCAAGGCTTTCGGGGCCGTCGGTCTTTGCGATGGTCAGCGCGATGGTCGGTACGGCGATCGCCAGAGTCGGCACAAGTGCCAGCAGGTGCCACCAGCCGCCGCGATAGGTCATGCCATAGCGCAGTCGGGTGACGGCAGTGAAAAGGCTCGACAGCATAGTCATTGTGGTCAGCGTGAACAAGAGCGCGTTGAGGATCGAGTAGCCAAGCTCATGGGCGGGCCAGTAGCGCACCCAGAAATAGCCCGTCACGATGGGCCCGATGGCAAAGACCAGCAAAAAAGTCACCAGATGCGACAGCCAATCCATCGGGCGGCGGTGGAACGCGCCATCTCGGCGCAGGGCCAGACCCAGATCGTTGATCAGCCAGGGCGTCACCTGCAGCGACAGCGCCTCTCCTTTGGGGCGTGGTGGGGCGGTGGCCAGCGCCTCCCACAGTTTCAGCAGGTAGAGATGCAGGTAGACAACGAGCGCGGTGCCGAGGATCGGACCGAAGACAAAGAAATCGCGCGTCGGAATCTCGACCCCGATGAGTGGTAGCGCGGTCTGCCGGCTGTCGATAAAGAAATCCGCGTCCTGCACGCCCAGTAGGGTAACGCCCGCAAAAGCCAGATAGGCCAACAGCCCGAACCAACTGGTGCGCGCGATCTTGGACAGCTCATTGATCCGGTCGACCGCCGAGGTATCGGGGGGCTTGCGCTTGCTGATATAGACCTTGCGCGGCATCGAATAGCTCTTGAAAACCTCAGGCTATCGCCGCCGCCGGTGTCTGACAACAGTGGGGGTGCCAAGGCAAGCATCCTGCGGGTTCGGCGCGGAGCGACGTCACTCGGCGGCGCGCCCCGGCTGCAGGGGCAGGATATTGTCACCATCTTCGGCATTTTGTGAGACCGCAAGTTCGGGCAGTAGCTCGAACATCTCTTCGCGGATACGGGCCAGTTGCGACCGTGCCACCGATTCCTCGATCTCGATCTCGTGGTGCCATTGCCGCATCTCCTGCAGGACGATCTTGGCATCGCCCACCCGCTTGTTGAACCGCTCCAGCTCTTCCTGGCGCTGCAGCAGGAAGCCCTTGGCGCGGGCGACCTTGTCGTCGGAATAGATGCGGGCCAGTTCGCGGCTGATCTGACTCATCTGCGCGGCCAGTTCCAGAACATCCGGTTCAAGATCCTCCAGATCGGGATGCTCGCGCATGAAGGCCAGCCGCTCTTTCACCGCGTCAAATTCTGAGGACAGGTTGAAGTAGCCCTCGCGATCCGCCGAATGGGCGGCGTGATAGGCGTTGGCCACATCGTTCATGTTGATGGCAAAATTGCGATGCGAGCGCTCCAGCGCCATGATCCGCGCATTGGCGGGCAGGTAGAAGGCCAGCATCAGGATCAGACAGGTCAGCGCGATCTGGGCAATCGGACCGGCCAGCGGCGACATCGTGTCCCCAACCCCCGCCGAAAGTGACAGCCAGGGCAGCACGCCCATAGCCGAAAGCAGGGTCAACCCGACGCTCAGAACTGCACCTGCACAGATAGTGAAAATTGTCAGACGCGTCAGCAGCTCCTGACTCTGGAATAATATTGAACGCAACGCCAACATGGCAAAAACTCTCCACCCTCATCAATCTCTGATGAACCGGCGGAAAAGCGCTCAACTATATTCCCAGCACCGTCCGCATGGTTCACCCATGCACAATAGCTCTGGCCTCAATATCAAAGATGATACACAGATATTGGTTTTCAAGCAATTACACGCTGTGGTGACCGCGCTTGAGCGTGTTTTCGGTGAGATATCCCAGCAACAGTGAGGCCAGGATGCAGGCGGTGAACAGGTAGAGTCCCCAGGCCGTTTCGATGGTTCCGACACCAATGGACTTGACAACACTTATGTAGACCGCGGCCAGGAAAATATCGCCCATCGCCAGTTTTCCCAGCACGTGCAGCGCGGGCAAAAGGCGGCGGTCCAGCAGGTCCCATTGCACCAGCACGAGGCCGAGCGTCTTGAGATAGGGCGCAAAGATCGCAAGGAAGGTGACGAGCAGGGCGAGGAACACATCCGTCCCCCAAAGCGCCTGCAACCCGGTGATCACGCTGATCTCGCTGAGCCCGAAGATCGGCAGCAACCCCGCCCGCATCAGGGGCGCGAACCACGCGATGGGGTAGAGGATCAGGAGGGCGAGGGTGAGGAGGCGGAGTATCAAGAAGTACCTATTTGCTTGGCTCACTCAAAGTTCCTGGGTGGAAACGTAGGGAGTGCGCGAGAGGCAAGCCACTTTAGTCGCCTAGCACAAGTATCACAGCATAGAAGAACAAGCTTATCGCAGCCAGAAAGTTCAAAACTATGCAAAGTGTTGCCGACAAAAACCAAAGTCCACGCCACTCGAAAGTCATCAGGTTGGCCATAAAAACGATCAAGGTCACAACCCATAGACCCGAGGCCGTGATCGCAAAGCCGTCTCGTATCTTCGAAGAGTGATCCGGCATCGTTAGGTGAACTATGAAAGTCACGATGCCCAGCATCAAAACCAAAGCTGCTAGGGCTTTGATGCGACGGAATTGAGGCGCGGTTCCAAGTCTGCTTTGCCCACAAAACGTTATCGAGAGTGTCGAAATCAGAGCTATGATCTGAAAACTGACAATCGCGCTCGATAGACTCACCGCACCGCCTCAATCGGCCCCTCGGCGCTACCGGTGATGAACTGTTCCAGATAGGGATCGCTGGAGCTGTCCATCTGGCTCACGGGTCCGGTCCACTGAATCACCCCGTCATGCAGCATGGCCACATTGTCGGCGATGGCGCGGACTGAGGACATGTCATGGGTGATGGTCATGGCCGTCGCCCCCATCTCGACCACGATCTCGCGGATCAAGTCGTTGATGACGCCGGACATGATCGGGTCAAGGCCGGTGGTCGGCTCGTCGAAAAAGATGATCTCGGGCTCGGCGGCGATGGCGCGGGCAAGGCCCACGCGTTTCTGCATCCCGCCTGACAGTTCTGCCGGGAAGCGGTCGGCCACATCGGATTTCAGCCCGACGCGGCGCAATTTCTCGATGGCGATCTCGCGGGCTTCCTCGACAGGCCGTTTCAGCGAGCCGCGCAGCAGGCGGAAGGCGACGTTTTGCCAGACCGGCAGGGAGTCAAACAGCGCGCCGCCCTGAAACAGCATCCCGAAGCGCGCCAGAAACTTGTCGCGGTCGCCTTTTGAGGCGTCTTTGCCATCAACCATGATGCGGCCCGCATCGGGTTTGATCAGGCCGAGGATGCATTTCAGCCCCACCGACTTGCCGGTGCCCGACCCGCCGATGATCACCATCGAGGTGCCCTTGGGGATCTCTAGGTTCATGCCGCGCAGCACGTGGTTATCATCAAAGGACTTCTGAACGTTCTCCATCAGGATCATAGCGAAAAGAACACCCCCGTGAGAACAAAGTTGGCTGCCAGAATCAGGATCGCCGCCGACTCGACCGAGCTTTTGGTGGCCCGGCCCACACCCTGCGCACCGCGACCCGAATTCATGCCGTAATAGCAGCCCATCACCGCCGCGATGCCGCCAAAGGCCGCGCCTTTGACGAGGGAGGAGACGATGTCGCGCATCTCCAAAAAGTCAACGGTATTGCGCAGATAGGCGGCGGGGTTAAAGCCCAGATTCTGCACCGCGACGGTATAACCGCCCGCGATACCGATGATGTCGCCGATGCCGACCAGAACCGGCACGGTGATCAGCGCCGCCAGCACGCGGGGCGCGACGAGGTATTTCATCGGGTTGGTCGACAGCGTCACCAGAGCGTCGATCTGCTCGGTCACTTTCATTGTCGCAATCTCGGCGGCAATCGACGAGGTAACGCGCGCCGCGATCATCAGACCGACCAGAACCGGGCCAAGTTCGCGCACCATGCCGATGGCGACGATCTGCGGCACCACGGCCTCGGCATTGAAGCGCGCGCCACCTGCATAGATTTGCAGCGCCAGCGCGCCACCGGTAAAGATCGCGGTCAGGCCCACCACGGGCAGCGACAACCATCCGACATTGAGCAGCGAGATCATCAATTCGCGCGGATAATAGGGCGGGCGGAAGATATGGCTGATGGCGCGGGCCGCAAAAAGCGACACGGCTCCGAACATGCTCAGCAATTCGAACGTGATGCGTCCGAGCCAGCCCAAGGGTGCCAGAAGGTTCATGTAATATAGCTCCGGCGGTATCTGTTACCCAGCGAGGTCAGGATTTCATAGCCGATTGTCCCGGCGGCTTCGGCCAGATCATCCACCGTCTGCAACCGGTTCAGGATCTGCAGGTTTTCGGGCGTTTTTTCCAGATCGGTGATGTCGACCGTGATCAGGTCCATCGACACACGGCCGACAACGGGGCAGGTCTGGGTGCCGTGGAACAGGTCGATGCCGGAGCCAAGCGCGCGATGCAGCCCGTCCGCATATCCGGCCGAGACGGTGGCGATGCGGGATTTGCGTGGTGCGGTCCAGGCATTGCCATAGCCCACGGTCTCGCCTTCTTCGACCGTGCGCACCTGAATCACCAGCAGATCAAGCGTGACAACCGCCTTTGCCTCGTCAAACGGCTCGCCCCCATAGAGCCCGACACCGGGCCGGCAGAGGTCGAAATGATAGTCCGGCCCAAGCAGCAGGCCACCGGTGGCGGCCAGCGAGCGTGGAACCTGAAGCTCATCCGTTATCTCTTTAAAAACCTGCAATTGTTGCGCGCTCATATCGTGGTGCGGATCGTCGGCGCAGGCCAGATGCGACATGATCAGCGTGGGCTGCTGGCGCAGGGCCACATCCTTGAGCGCGGCCCATTCATGCGGCTCCAGCCCCAGCCGGTTCATGCCGGTATCGAGCTGGATGCCAAACGGGTGGCCGCCCAACTCGCGGGCATGGCGCAGCATCTGTTCGACCGAATTGATCATCGGCACCAGCTTGTTGTCGCGCAACAGTGCGGAATCGCCCGGCATATGGCCCGAAAAGACCGAGATGACCGGCCCGTCCCCCAGCGCCTCGCGCACTGCGGCGCCTTCTTCGGCAACCGCAACAAAGAACTGCCGCGCACCGGCTTGCGCCAGCGCCTTGGCGACACGGCCCGCACCCAGCCCATAACCGTCCGCCTTGACCACGGCCCCGGTCTCGCTGCTGTTTCTGGCGTCCAGCGCTTTCCAGTTGTCGGCCAGCGCGGTCAGGTCGATTGTCAGATGTGATGTGCTCATGGGCCCTGTTCATGACATGGAGGCAGGGCAGGTCAAGTCAGAAATCCCCGCAGTCGGGCGGGTTTACGCAGAGACGGTGGCAAAGTCTAGCTTGCCGTTTCCGCCCCGGAAACAGGAGGCGGGAAAATCTCCACATCGTCTCGGCCCTGATAGGCGACAAGCCGGGTGCACAGATCACCGACATGCAGTTCCAGCTTGTGACCATCAGGATCAAGGAAATACAGCGAGGCCACTTCGGACCCGTTCTCTTTCCATTGCGCGCTGGCCGCTGTGATACGCGCGGCCAAAGCGTTGTAGTCAGACGCATCGCAATCCAGCGCCAGATGCGTGTCATCGGCGCGGCTATCGGGTGTGCCCAGCTCAAGACACAACCACAACGCGCCCAGTTCCAGATAGGCCCCGGTGGCCCAACGGGCGCGGGGCTGTGCCCCCAGAATGTCGCAGTAATAAGTGCAGGAGCGATCGAGACCGGAACACACCAGCGTGACATGGTTGATCCCTCGAATGCGGGGCATCAGTGGCCCATGTCTTCGATCCCCTGCTGCCAGGGTTTGACCAGATTACCAAAGCGGGTGAATTGCGCCTCGAAGCTGAGTTCAACCGTGCCGATGGGGCCGTGGCGCTGCTTGCCCACGATCACCTCGGCCTTGCCATGCAGGTGTTCCATCGCGGTTTTCCACTCTTCCATCTTGTCGAGCTCATGATCGCCGGGTTTCTCGCGTTCCTTGTAGTATTCCTCGCGGAACACGAACATCACCACGTCGGCGTCCTGCTCGATCGAGCCCGATTCCCGCAGGTCGCTGAGCTGCGGGCGCTTGTCGTCGCGGTTTTCGACCTGACGGGACAGCTGGGACAGGGCGACCACCGGGATTTGTAGCTCTTTGGCGATGGCCTTCATGCCCATGGAAATCTCGGCGATTTCGTTGACGCGGTTGTCGGCCATGCCCCGGCAGAGCTGTAGATAGTCGATCACCAGCAGGTCCAGACCATGGGTCCTCTTCAGCCGCCGCGCCCGCGCCGCAAGCTGGGCGATGGGCAGGGCAGGAGTGTCGTCGATGAACAGCGGGCAGGCTTCCAGATCCTTGGCGGCGTTGACGAAGCGGCGGAACTCGGATTCCGTCATGTCACCCTGCCGGATCTTATGGGACGAGATTTCCGAGGCCTCCGCCAGAATCCGCCCCGCAAGCTGTTCGGCGCTCATCTCCAGCGAGAAGAACCCGACCACACCGCCATCAACCGCGCCTTCGGTGCCATCGGGCTTGGTCCCGCGCTTATAGGCCTTGGCCACGTTGAAGGCCACGTTGGTCGCCAGTGAGGTTTTTCCCATCGAGGGTCGCCCCGCCAGAATGATCAGGTCCGAGGGATGCAAGCCGCCCAATTGCTTGTCCAGGTCGGCCAGACCGGTCGAGAGGCCCGCCATGCCGCCGCCACGCTGATAGGCTTCGTTGGTGACGTTCACGGCTTCGGTGACGGCCTTGAGGAAGGATTTGAACCCCTGTTCGGTCTGGCCCTGCTCGGATAGCTGATAGAGTTTCTGCTCGGCCTCGACGATCTGCTCTTTGGGCTCGCTGGCCACATCGACCCGCGCCGCCTTGTCCGAGATCTCGCGCCCCAGCCCAATGAGTTCGCGCCGGATCGCCAGATCATAGATCATCTGGGCATAGTCGTGCACCGCAAAGGCGCTGATCGAGGCCCCGGCGAGGTTGATCAGATAGGTGGCGCCGCCCAGCTCTTTCAGGCCCTCATCATCGGCCATGAAGGATTTCAGCGTGACCGGCGAGGCCAGCGCGTTCTTGGCGATGCGGGCCGAGGCGACTTCGAAGATGCGGGCATGGACCGGGTCATAGAAATGCTCGGGCCCGATGATGGCCGCCACCCGGTCATAGAGGTCGTTATTGGTCAGGATCGCGCCCAGAAGCTGCTGCTCGGCTTCCACCGAATGCGGCATGGTTTCCGCATTCTGGATCTGAATCTGCGCCTGATCGATGCTGCTGATCTCGTTCATTGTTTTTGTCCCTGCATGAGCGGCACTTCTAACCCGCTGCAAGGGCGCGCCGCCATCTGGAAATTCTTGTGGATAACGGTTGGACAACCTGCGCCGCGCAGTCTGGATAACTTTGCTCTATGGCCTGCTCTCAGGTGGCCAACCATACATCATGCGGCGCTTTAAAGGAAGGCCGCAATATGTCGTGGGTCGCAAACGATTCGAGATCGGGTTGTCCCCAAAGCGCTCACAGGGAAGTCTCAGTCTTTTTTGTGGGCCTCTTGCCAGCCGCGCGGGTCGTTGAGGAAGGCTTCAACCCCCTCCAGCGTCTCGGCGTCAAACGTGCCTTGGGCCTTGGCTTCGGCCAGCACATCCCACCAGGTGCACAAATGATGCAGCGCAACCCCGTGATCGCCCAGCGTCTTTTCGGTTTCCGGGAAGATGCCGTAATAGAAAATTACCGCCGTATGCCCGCAGGTGGCACCGGTCTCGCGGATGGCATCCACAAAGCTCAGCTTCGATCCGCCATCTGTGGTCAGGTCCTCGACCAGCAGAACGCGCTCACCCTCGCTCATCGCGCCTTCGATTCGCGCGTTGCGGCCGTAGCCTTTGGGTTTTTTCCTGACATAGGTCATCGGCAGCGCCATGCGCTCGGCCACCAGCGCGGCGAAGGGGATACCGGCGGTCTCGCCGCCTGCGATATTGTCGAAGGCCTCAAGCCCTGCATTGCGCATTACCGTGACGGACAGGAAATCCATCAGGGTGGACCGGATGCGCGGGTAAGAGATCAGCTTGCGGCAGTCGATATAGGTCGGGCTGGGCAATCCGCTGGCCAGCGTGAAGGGCTCGCGCGCGTTGAAATGCACGGCCTTGATTTCCAGCAACATGCGCGCGGTGAGGCGGGCGATCTCTTCGGCGGGCGGGTAGGAGGTAGGGATCATCATCGGGTCCTTTCGGGGAACAAGAAAATTCGAATTTTCTTGGCCAAATTTCTTGCAAGAAATTTGCGGCTCAGGTGGTGACGTGCCAATGCACCTCGAAGCCGGGGTCGAACACGGTGACCGGGCCGTCGCCGGTGTCGATCTTGTCGGGATAACGCACAACTTCGCCTTTGGTCAGGGTCAGGCTGTCCTGGTTGACCGGCAGGCCGTAAAAGCCGGGGCCGTTTCGCGAGGCAAACCCCTCCAGCTTGTCCAGCGCGCCTTCTTGTTCGAAGACATGGGCCAGCAGCGACATGGTGTTGGTGGCGGTGAAGCAGCCCGCGCAGCCGCAGGCGCTTTCCTTGAGGGGGTCGGTATGGGGCGCGCTGTCGGTGCCCAGAAAGAACCGAGGGTCTCCGCTGGTGGCAGCGGCGCGCAAAGCCAGGCGATGTTCCTCGCGCTTGGCGACGGGCAGGCAGTAGTAATGCGGCTTGATGCCCCCCACCAGGATATGGTTGCGGTTGATGATCAGGTGATGGGTGGTGATGGTCGCACCCAGGTCCTGCGCATTGGCCTTAACGTAGTCTACAGCGTTGGAGGTGGTGATATGTTCCATCACCACCCGCAGACCCGGCGTGTCGCGGCGGATCGGGTCAAGCACCCGGTCGATGAACACGGCCTCGCGGTCGAAAATGTCGATCTCAGCGTCGGTGACCTCGCCATGCACGCAGAGCGGCAGGCCGATCTCTGCCATCCGCTCCAGCACGCCGCGCACCTTGTCGAAATCCCGCACGCCACTCGCGGAATTGGTGGTGGCCCCCGCCGGGTAGAGCTTGACCGCCTTGATCAAGCCGCTGGCATGGGCGGCGGCCACATCCTCGCGGTCGGTATCTTCGGTCAGGTAGAGCGTCATCAGCGGCTCGAACACCATGCCATCGGGCAGGGCGGCGAGGATGCGATCGCGATAGGCGGCGGCATCGGTCCCGGTCACCACCGGAGGCACCAGGTTCGGCATGATGATGGCGCGGGCGAAATGGCGGGCGGTTTCGGGCAGGACGGCCTGCAACATCGCGCCGTCGCGCAGGTGCAGATGCCAGTCGTCGGGGCGGCGGATCGTAAGGCTTTGGCTCATGCGCCTCGGCTAGCACAGGAGCCCGGGACGGGAAAGCCCCTGCGGCGCTTGTTCAGGTGGGCACGTCCGGCGGCGGCCTGAAGGCCCCCTCCGCCGCAAGCTGTTGCAGCTGTTCCAGGCGGCGTTGCAACCGGCGTATGGGCAATCGGGCGATTGCATTGCGGCATAACAGCGTCTCAAGATAGGGGCGTTCGTGATGTTCCAGATGGTTTCGGAGCATCAGAAGATAATGCGAAGACGCGCGGCGCGCCCGTAACATGCGGTAGAATTCCCCCTCTGTCAGCATGTCTTCTGCGGCCAGCGTGAGCAGGCGGGGCAGCAGCCTCATCTCGATCAGACGGGCCTGCAATTCACTGCCCATATGACGCATGCGCAACCGCGTCACATTGGGCCGCGCAAAGAGCGTGGCATGCATCGTATCCAGTCGCTGGCCGGGATCGTAGAGAACAAAAGCCCGATCGGCGGCGTCCAGCATGTCGGGCGCATAACCGAACCGGTCATCAAAGGCGGTGCGGCGCATCTCGGTGAAGCGGTCGTCCCATTCCGTCATCCGCGGGTCCAGCGTCGCTTGCGGTTGAAGCGCGATGACCGAGGCACCGGGGGCGGCGACCGAAAACGCCGCCGCCGCATAGCCGCACGACCCCGCACCATAGAAGACAACCTTGTCATAGCCCTCGAATATCCCGTCATCGATCAACCGGTCGAAAAAGGCATAAACCTCGTCGTCGCGAAACCAGGTGTCCCCGTTGGAGATGAGGCAGAGATGCGACCAGGATTTCTTGCGCACCATCTCGAAGCCCAAGGGTTGCTGGCTGTCCGAGAGCGTCCGAATACCCTGTATCGTCTCGAAGCTCACCAGCAGGGTCGGGCCACGGTTTACTAAGGTTGCAAAATGTCGCTGGCCCAGCTCATACGCCTCGCCTTCGGTCCGGACCTGATCCAGCAATCGCGCCTTCCATACGCGGGGGCGCAGGTTGACCAGCGGCTGGTCAAGGGCGCTTTCGATGTCCTTCATATGCCGATCCTCAGAGATCCGATCGCTTGGCGGACCGGTTGGGTAACCTTATGCATAAAAGGGGAATGCGGCCAAAAATAGGTTGAACTCAGGTCTCTTTCTGGCTCGTCCCGGCTGTGGCACGCTTTGATTTCATGATCCCGATACTGGCGAAAGAGGCCAGCGTCTCGGCCGAGGTGGCAGATACCGGGCGCGAGGGGGGCGTCATCAGCAGGCGCGAAAACAGCGCGCGATAGGGGTCCAGCTCCATCAATTCACGGAACCGCTCATGGCGCCAGGTCACGGCGTTGTCATGCAGTTGGGCAAGCTCGGCATCCTCCATCATTTCGGCGCGCAGCGGATCGGTGCGGTCGCTGAGGCGCGAGATGCTGTCATCGGTATCGGTGTTGAGGTTCCGCTCCACCCAGTAGTCCATGCCCAGCATGTCATCGGAATGCACCGCGCGACCGCGATCGGCCTTGAGCACATAGCTCTCCATCGCGCCCAGCGGATAATGGTTCAATTGCACCAGTCCGTAATTGTCGCGCCCGTAATCGGAAAAGACTCGCTTTTTCTGCTGCCGCAGATCGATCTCGCGGCCTGACCCGTCGAACCAGCGGGCTTTGGCCTCTTTCTCGGGATGTGGTGAGCGGGGCCTGTGCACGCCTAGTTTCCGGTAGGCGCCATTGTTGCGGTAGAGCGTCTTGAACATTGCCGCGCGCCAGGGCCAGTGCATGATCACCGGGGCGCAGCGGGTGAACCGGCGGGGCACCGGGGCATCGGTGTAACGTGTGACCTCGCCATTGCCGAAAAGCCGCCAGGTTAGCGTGATGGCCGTGGCCTCGGGCAGGGCGGCGGTCAGGTCCTGAACGGTGCCGTCACCGGCATGGATGTTGACGAACTCGTCCACATCCAGCGGCAAAATCCAGTCCGCTTTTCTGACCAAACGATGCTTTGACGCCGCCTTGAGCGCGGTGAACTGGATGCCGCCTTTGTCATAGGGGCCGTCATTGCGCAGATGGGTCAGGTGGCCCATCTCCTCCAGCCGGTCGAGGATTGCGTCGGTGCCATCCTGACAATCGTTTGAAAAAACAAGGAAATCGGTGAACCCGGCGGCCCTGTGATGGGCCAGCCAGTCCAGTAGAAAGGCACCTTCGTTGCGAACCGTCAGCACAGCCAGATATCGCATGCAATCTCCCCGATCCCGTAACCGGGATGCTTTGCATCTTGCCCGCGCGAGTCATGGCATCTTGCCCTCAACCCGTCAATCACCCGGACCGGGGTTGGTGTGATGCGACTAAGGTCGCACGGCTCTTTGCTTGACGCCAGCGCCGTGCCATGACCTGCTGCACCGGCAAAGAGGGAGGTGACATGCAGCGACCAGACAGCATCGACGCGGTTCAATCCGCGCTGACCGGGCAGGGTTATGTCTGCGGCCGCGCGCTGGCCACGGTTGTGTTCCTCGCTCTCAAACTGGGCCGCCCGCTGTTTCTTGAGGGCGAGGCGGGCGTGGGCAAGACCGAGATTGCCAAGGCGCTCTCCGCCGCGCTGGGCCGTCGCCTGATCCGGCTGCAATGTTACGAGGGCCTCGATGCCTCCAGCGCGGTCTATGAGTGGAACTTTCCCGCCCAGATGGTGGCCATCCGTACCGCCGAGGCAGCGGGTGGTGCGGATCGTACGGCACTGCAATCCGAGCTTTTCAGCGACGACTATCTGATCGAACGCCCGCTGCTGCAGGCCATGCGCCCTGACGAAAACGGCGCGCCGGTGCTGCTGATCGACGAGTTGGACCGTACCGATGAACCGTTCGAGGCTTTCCTGCTGGAGGCGTTGAGCGATTTTCAGGTGACGATCCCCGAACTTGGCACGATCAAGGCCGCCGAACCGCCCATCGTTATCCTGACCTCAAACCGCACGCGCGAGGTGCATGATGCGCTGAAACGCCGCTGCCTCTATCACTGGGTCGACTACCCGGATTTCACCCGCGAGGTCGAAATCCTGCACGCCCGCGCCCCCGAGGTCGCTGAAGCGCTCAGCCGCGAGGTTGTGGCCTTTGTCCAGCAATTGCGCACCGAGGACCTGTTCAAGAAACCCGGCGTGGCCGAGACCATCGACTGGGCAAAATGCCTGCTGGCGTTGGATGTGATCGACCTCAGCCCCGAGGTGATCGCCGACACGCTGGGCGCGGTGCTGAAATACCAGGACGACATCCAGCGGCTCGAAGGCTCCGAGGCCAAACGCCTGCTGGATCAGGCCAGGGCGTCGCTGGAGCCTGCGTGACCAGATGCCGGTCGCTCCCGTGGTTCATATCGGCGGCTGGCCCGGTGCGGGCAAAATGACGATTGGACGCATCGTTGCCGAGGCTTTGGGCGGTCGTTTGATCCACAATCATCTCATGCTTGACGCAGCGCGGGCAATCTACGCGCGTAACACAAGCGAGAGTATTGCAATGCGGGAAGAGGTCAGAGGTCTCATCCTCGCCCATGCGCGTCGCCTGCCGGACGACGTGCCAATCATTCTGACGGATGCGTTGGCGGACGAACCAGAGGCAAAGACCTTGTTCCAGCCGACGCTGGATCTTGCCCGAGATCGCAAAGCGCCGTTGCGGACCTTTGTGCTGGACCTGACTTTTGAGGAGAACCAGCGTCGCCTTTCCGATCCATCGCGCACGGGAAGCGCCAAGCTTACAGATACCAATGTGCTGAGAACCCTGCGCGATCAAGAAAAGCTGTTTCTTCCGGAGGGGGCAATTGTACTCGACGTGACGGATATGACCGCCCAAACCGCAGCGGATCACATCTGTGCGCATCTGGAGCATCCGCGTGCCTGAATACGCCAAACTCGACCTTCCGGAAAATCCGCGTCTGGCAGCGAATATCATCCATTTCGCCCGCGCGTTGCGCAAGGCCGGGTTGCCGATCGGGACGGGCCGGGTGGTGGATGCGATCCAGGCGGTCGAAGCGGCGGGGTTCACCGCCCGGCGCGACTTTTACTGGACGTTGCATGCCTGTTTCGTGAACCGTCCCGAACACCGGGCGGTCTTCGCTCAGGTCTTTCGCCTTTATTGGCGCGACCCGCGTTACCTTGAACATATGATGGCGATGATGCTGCCCGCGATCCGTGGCGTGCAGGAGGATCGCACGGCGCAGGCCGCCGAAAAACGCGCCGCTGAAGCTCTGCTGGATGGGGCGCAGCGCGACCTGCCCGAGATCGAAGACCAGGAAGAGGGCACCGAGATCGAAGTCGATGCCTCGATGACCATGTCCTCCGAAGAACGTCTGCGTAGCCTGGATTTCGAGCAGATGAGCACCGAGGAAGTGGCCCGTGCCAAGCGGATGCTGGCGCGGCTGGAATTGCCGGTGAAGCCGATCCCCTCACGGCGCGGGCAGGCCAGTCATCTGGGCCACCGCCTCGACCGGACCCGCACGCTTAGGCAGGCAATGCGGCAGGGTGGTGAGCTGCGCGATATCGCGACGCTGCAGCCGCGCCCGCGCTGGACCAATCTGGTGGTGCTGTGCGACATCTCGGGCTCGATGAGCCAATACAGCCGCATCATCTTGCATTTCCTGCATGCGGTCGCCAATGCCAAGGGCGCGGGTTGGGCCAAGGTGCACGCCTTCACCTTTGGCACGCGGCTGACCAATATCACCCGCCACCTGCATCAACGCGACGTGGATGCCGCGCTTGCTGCTGCGGGGGGCGAAGCGCAGGATTGGGAAGGTGGCACGCGGATCGGCCACTGCCTGCATCAGTTCAACCGCGACTGGTCGCGGCGGGTGATGGGGCAGGGCGCGGTGGTGCTGCTGATTACCGACGGGCTGGACCGGGACGACCCCGACCAATTAGCCAAGGAAATGGAGCGTTTGCACCTCTCGGCGCGTCGCCTGATCTGGCTGAACCCGCTGCTGCGCTGGCAGGGCTTCGCGCCCAAGGCGCGTGGCATCGCCGCGATGCTGCCTCATGTGGACAGCTTTCGCGCGGGCCATTCCATCGCCTCGCTCGAAGATCTGGCCGAGGTGATCTCGCGTCCCGATGATGTTGGGGAAAAAGCGCGGCTGCTGGCCGCCGCGCGGGGGTAGGGCGGCTCGCTTGCGGCCGCCCTGGTCAGCATATCACTGGATTTGTTTCTGGTTACACTCGCGCGCCATCTCCAACGCTTTGTAGGTGCCCGCCAGATTGACCTCGAAGGCGTATTCCTTCTCGGGGAAGACGGTCATCGTATATTGCTTGGCGATGTCCTCGAAAAAAGCGGGATCATCGGACAGGACATAGCCGCCCGAATAGCCCTTGGTGATGTTACCCCGCATGCCGGTGGCGTCGCCGATAAAAATGTCTTCTCCGATCAGGATCGCCACGGCCTGGGTTTCGTCCTTCTTGATATCGGTCTTGGCCTTGGTGAAGACCCCGACATAGCCGACGCCGCGATCGGTGGTCAGGCCCATCTGCACGACGTTTTCAGATTCGTCCACGGCTTCGACGAAACAGGATTGCTTGGTCGCATCCAAATAGACATTCCAGCCTTCGGTGGTGCCATAAGCCTCGAACTCATCGGCCTGCGCCGCGCCGGCCATCAGGGCAAGCAGCCCCGCGAAACCCAGTTTTGCATATGTCATGATCTATCCTTGTCTTGGTGAATAATAAGGGAGTTTCCGGGCCGCCGATGACACCTCGCCGACCCGTCGCGCGTTGGCGGCAGGTTAGGCCGCACCTGCTGCGTCTGCAAGTCAAGGTTGAGCATTTTCGGACAGTTTGCGCGGCGGCAAAAAATCCTCGCTCCGAGTGCTGAAACACAGCAGACACCGCTTCGGGTCTGGGCCATACTCACCGCCGGGAGGTACCGCATGCAACGTTTTGATAACAGCCCGGAAACCGCGCTCGACTGGTATCGCGAGGGCGGCAGCGCCGCGCTGGCAACGGTGGTCGAAACCTGGGGCAGCGCGCCGCGCCGGGTGGGGGCGCAACTGGTGATCGGCGGCGATGGCCGGATCGAAGGCTCGGTCTCGGGCGGTTGCGTCGAGGGCGCGGTGATTGTCGAGGCGCTGGAGGCCATTGAAGAGGGCGCGTCGCGGATGCTGGAATTTGGCGTCAGCGACGAGGATGCCTTTGCCGTGGGTCTCGCCTGTGGCGGCACCATCCGCATTCTGGTGGAACCGATCGGCGCGGTGTTGTCCGAGGTGATGCTGGCCGAGCTGGTTGCCTTGCGCGCCGCGCGCATTCCCGTTGCCTATGAGGTCAATATCGACACGGGCCGCCGCGCGCTTCGGCGCAGGCGCCATGCGGATCGGATGCGCCTGGATCGCTCGGGCTTCGAAGAGGATGGCAAGACCTTTGTCGCTGTGCACAATCCGCCGCTGCGGCTGGTGGTGGTAGGCGCGGTGCATATCGCGCAGGCGCTGGTGCCAATGGCACGGATCGCGGGCTATGATCCGGTGATCATCGACCCGCGCGAGGCTTTTGCCTCCTCCGAACGGTTCCCCGGCGAGACGATCCTGACCGACTGGCCGGATGAGGCGGTGGCCGAGATCGGCCTTGATACGCGCACGGCGCTGGTGCTGCTGACACATGACCCCAAGCTGGACGACCCTGCGCTGCAGGCGGCCCTGAGCGCAGATGTCTTCTATATCGGCGCCCTGGGCTCGACCCGCACCCACGCCAAACGCGTCGCGCGGATGCAGGAAACGGGGTTCTCCGAAGAACAGATCTCGCGCATTCACGGGCCAATCGGGCTTGATATTGGGGCCGCTGGCCCGTCCGAGATTGCGGTGGCGATATTGGCGGAAATGACCGCTGTGCTGAGGGGCAAGGCATGAGGTTCGGCCCGGTTCCGGTTGCTGACGCGGAGGGTGCCGTTCTGGCGCATTCGGTCAGTGCCGGTGGACGAAAGCTGCGCAAGGGGATCGTGCTGGGCGCGCAGGAGCTGTCCCTGCTGACCGAGAATGGCGTGGGCGAGGTCACCGTGGCCCGGCTGGAGCCGGGCGATGTTCACGAGGATACCGCCGCCAAGGTTTTGGCGGCTGCGCTGGTGCCCGATCCCGCCGCCGTCAATGTCACGCTGACAGCACCCTTTACCGGGCGGGTGAATATTCTGGCGGCGTCGCCCGGCATCGTCGATCTGGATGTGGCCGCGGTTGAGCGGTTCAATCAGGTCCATCCGATGATCACCGTGGCGACGGTGCCGCCCTATCAGCAGATGTCGCCGCGCGGCATGTTGGCGACGATCAAGGTGATCTCTTACGCGGTGCCCGAGATTGACGTGACCCGCGCGGCAGAGGCTGCCCGCGACGCGATCCGGCTGATTGCACCGGTACACGGCTCGGCCGGGCTGATCGTGAGTGAGATTCCCGGCGGGCCGTCCAACGACAAGGGCATCGCGGCCATTCGCGGCCGGGTCGAGGCGCTGGGTATGGACCTGAGCGATATCCGCATTGTGCCCCATCGCGAAGAGGCGCTGAGCGCCGCTTTGCAGGATGTGGCAGGTGATATGGTGATGATCCTGACCGGCTCGGCCACCTCGGACCCGCAGGATGTGGCCCCGGCGGCGCTGCGTCATGCGGGTGGCAGGGTGGATCGGTTCGGGATGCCGGTCGATCCCGGCAACCTGCTGTTTCTGGGCCAGCTTGGCCCGCGCCCGGTGATTGGCCTGCCGGGCTGCGCCCGCTCACCTGCGCTCAACGGTGCTGACTGGGTGCTGTCGCGGGTGGCTTGCGGGGTCACCACCACGGGTGCGGATATTGCCGCGATGGGGGTTGGGGGGCTGCTCAAAGAGATTCCCACGCGCCCGCAGCCACGCGCAGGGAAGAAACGCGGCTGAGCGTTCAGGCAGGCGCGCAGTCGCCACGCTGCCCGGCACAACCCGACCCGTTCAGGCCATAACGCATCGGTCTCAAGGACGGTTTCAGATCATTGACTTCGATCCGCTCCGGCGGATCGACCACGTAGCGATGGGGATCAGCCCTGTCGGATTTCACGAAGGGATAGGCCACAAGAATGAGAATGGTGAGGATTATAGCGCGCATGTCTGTCCCGAGTTTCCATGTCTTCGGGGATAGAACGCCTCAACGCGCACTTTCCGTCGCGCCAAATGTCGTTTTTTCAGATCGCGGTATAGAGCCCAAGCCCACCGACAAGGATCAGGCTCAGCGCCCAGAGAATCTCCAGATCGAACCAGCCCTTCGACAGGAACCGCAAGCCCAGCCAGCGATAGACGGCAAAGGCGATCGTTCCCCCGGCCAACAACATCGCGCCCGTATGCAAGAGGGCCACGCCAAGCGTCAGCCCAGCATTGCGCGCCATCAGTTCCGAGGCGGCCAGATGGCCGGTATCCAACTCATCGATCTTGCACAGTCCCAGATAAATCGGCACCAACATCAGCGCCGCCCCATGGGCCAGCGCGACCAGAAAGGACCACAGCGCCAGCCGCGAGGGCGGCACCCGCACCAGAAAGCGCGGATGTTTGCGGGTGATCAGGATCCAGCAACCCCACAGCACAACGACGCCGCCGGTGGCCAGCCGCAACTCGCGTTCATAAGCCACCAGCGCCGTCATCGCCGACAGCGGCAGCAGGATCGCCAGCATCGCTAGGAAATGCCCTAGCGCCAGCGCGCCAAGTGCGGAGAACAGCGCCCCCTGGCGGCGCTCCATCAGCGACGAGGATACCGCCAGCGGCCATCCCATGCCGGGATTGGCACCGTGATAAAGACCGCTCAGAACCACCGCCAGCCAAAGCGCGGCGGTGGTCATGTCAGGGTTCACCGATCAGGCCGAGGGATAGCAGAAACTGTCAGTGGAACAGTCGCCGCCCTCCAGCCGGATCTGATGCGAGCGGTAGCCTTCGGGGAAATCGACCCAGAAGTTCTCATCCAGCGTCAGGCCGCCAGTCTCGCCGACATTTGCCATCACCATCGCCGCGCCCTCGTCATCTGGATAGAACTGGTCATCCCAGGTCGAATAGAGCGAGTTGGTCCAGTAGACGCGCTTGCCATCGCGGCTGATCTCGACCATTTGCGGGCCATAGCCGAAGTCTTTCCCATTGGGATGCTTGGTCTTTTTGACGATGCCGCCAATCTCAACCTTGCCGGCCAGAACCGGGTTCATCGGGTCCGAGACGTCATATTGATGCATCTCTCCCAACCCCCAGCAGGCGACATAGAGATATTTGTCATCCAGGCTCAGGTCGATATCGGTGACCAATGGCGGCACCGCCGAGAAGCCCTTGAGCAGTTCGGGCAGGTCGTCGGGGTCGGCCGGGACCGGATCGATAGTGATGGTCTTCTTGGCCTCGAAGCTGCCATCCGCATTGCGCCACCAGGTGAAGATCGAGCCTTGCAGATTGGTGGTGTCTACCACCACACCGCAGAACCCGTATTCCTTGGACGGATCATGGGCGGGGCGGATTTCCAGCGCCATCTGGTGATTGGCGCCCAGATCGATGGTCTGGATATTCTTGCGCCCGCGCAGGTCCCAGAAATGGATCGAATGGCCGTATTTGTTCGACAGCAGATCTTCGGCCACCAGACCGTTTTCAAATTGCGGCGGCAGGCCCCATTCCGAGCTGACCATATAGTCGCGCGGCAGGTTCCACCAGAAATCGTAATGCTTGTCCTGCACGCCGCGATCCATCTCGTAACGGCCCAGAATCTCGAAGCTTTCGCAATCCATGATGAAGATGCCCGGCGGTCCATCGGTGCCGTCTTCGCCACCGCCACCCAGGGTCGAGACATAGATGCCTTCGGGACCGCAATGGATCGTGTGGGGGCGGGAATAACCGGTCTTGGCAAAGACCTCTTCGGGTTCGATGATCTTGTGAATCTTGGCCTTGAGCGGTTCTTTCACATCGATCACATAGATCCGCGAAGAACGGATACCCGGAATGATCAGATAGCGGCGCTCCAGAAAGGCGTGGCCCGACAGCGGCGACAGCGCCGAGGAACAGGCGTTCCATCCGAAATGATGAAACTCATCGCCGGTATTGGGCATGATGACCGAATGCACGATTTTGCCGTAAGTTGACGAGGTGGGGTCCACATCGACCACTGCCAGACCGTCGGGTTGCGACCCGTCCGGGCTGAGCATGAGGGTGAATGCCAATGTCTCGGCAGGTGCTTCCATGGCCAGCCGGGGGGATGGATGAAAGGTAGGATCCGGTCGTAAGTTCATGAATTCTCTCCCTAAGTTCTAATTCGCATGCTTTGCGCCGAACTGGCCCAGGTGCTGCGTACCCGTCCTCCAACGCAGATATGGTCGGTGCCGGGCTTCCCTTTGGTCAAGAAGAATAATGTTGGTACCGACTATGGTCGGTGGTTGGAACGCCTGTTCCCGCAAAGAAAAACGCCCCGCGCAAGGGCCGGGGCGTTTCGAATAAAACCGTTCAGCAGAGCTGTTATTTCTGCGGCAGGGGCCCGATCAGCATGATCATCTGACGGCCTTCCATCTTTGGAAAGTTTTCGACCTTGCCGATTTCCTTGGTGTCCTCGGCCACCCGTTCCAGCAATTCGCGGCCCAGGTTCTGGTGTGCCATCTCGCGGCCACGGAAGCGCAGGGTGACCTTCACCTTGTCGCCGTTTTCCAGAAACTTGAACACGTTGCGCATCTTGACGTCATAGTCATGCGTGTCGGTGTTGGGGCGGAACTTGACCTCTTTGATCTCGATGATCTTCTGCTTCTTGCGCGCTTCGCTCTCGCGCTTTTGCTGCTCATATTTGTACTTGCCGAAATCCATGATCTTGCAGACCGGCGGGTTCGCATTGGGAGAGATCTCAACCAGATCCAGACCGGCATCAACCGCCATGTCGATGGCGCGGGCAGGTGTCACGACACCGACATTCTCACCATCAGCGCCGATCAGGCGGATTTCGTTGGCACGGATCTTTTCGTTGACGCGCGGGCCAGTGTCTCGTTGCGGCGGCGCGTTGTGAGGTCTGCGAGCTATGGGTTCAATCCTTTGATAGTTTCAGCTGAAAGTGCCGGAAAAATAACGCTCTGTCACCAGTGATTCAAGCGGTTAGCGCCATATGCCGATGTGCTGCGTACATTTCAAGAGGCGATTACCTGCCGACGCAGCGCGGTCCGGCGCGATGATGTGGTATCATCGGGTTTTCCCCCTTGTGCCGGATGCTGAATCCGACCACTTGATCATCGGGCGCCCACCCCAGGGGCGTTATCGCGAAAACAGGAAAAACAGTAATGAAACCAATTGTTGTCTTGATAATTCTCGCAGGGCTCGCAGCGGGTGGCTATTTCTATTTCAACGCACAGTCCGAGGGTGCAGGCGAAGAGGCCGCCACGCCAGAGGCTGCGGCTGAAACCGCAACGGAGGAGGCCGAAACCGCCGCTGAAACCGCAGAAGAATCGGTTGAGCAAGCTGTCGAAAGCGTGGGCGATGCTGCGGAAGAGGCGGCTGAAACGGTCGAAGAGGCGGTTGAAGAGGCCGTCGATAGCACCACGGATGCGGCAAGTGATGCCGCTGACGCTGCCACCGATGCGGCAAGCGACGCGGCTGACGCGGCCACCGATGCGGCGAGCGATGCTGCTGATGCAGCAAGCGACGCGGCAAGTGACGCCGCCGATGCGGCAAGTGATGCTGCAAGCGATGCCGCAGATGCAGTGACTGACGCAGCAAGTGATGCAGCGACAGATGCAACCGAGGCGGCTACGGACGCGGCAAGCGATGCGGCTGACGCGGTAAGTGACGCGGCCTCGGACGCGGCAGATGCGGTCAACGATTCGGTCTCGGATGCGCTTGGCACGGCAAATGACGCTGCCACCGGCACAGCCGACGACACGACCACATCGGGCAACTGATACCCGAAAAACAAGAGAAGGGCCGCGTACCGGACGGGTACGCGGCCCTTCTTTTTGGTTGGGCGCTTAGGCTAAAAGCCTTCTGGATAGCACCGCTCAGCGCCTAGCCCAGAAACACAAAATTCGCTTCTTGGGCGATATCGTCGACGCTCACGCCATCGATCTGCACGCTCAATGCGAGCGGATGGTCAAGATCGGCAATCTCGACCGTCACACCGCCGCCATTGGAGGTGAAACTCAGGTCATCAAAGGCAATGCCTTCCCCTTCCACCGCAATCCTGTCCAGTCCAAGTTCGAAATCAACGATCTGATCTTTCCCGTGTTTCGCCTTGAAAACAAAAATGTCAGAGCCGCTACCACCGTTCAGAGTGTCGTTGCCCAGGCCGCCTCGTATCAGGTCATTGTCCGCGCCGCCAAACAGCACATCCGCGCCCGACCCGCCGAAGATCACATCGTTTCCGAGCCCTCCGAACACCCTGTCTTTGCCGGTGCCGCCGCCCAGATGATCGTCGCCCGCACCGCCGCCCAATGCATCCTCTCCGTCGCCCCCATAGGCGGTATCAGCGCCATCACCGCCGATGAGCCTGTCATGTCCCTGATTTCCCTGAAGCCGGTCCGCTCCCTCATCGCCGCTTTGCCAGTCAGCGCCATTTCCGCCCAGCAAAACATCATCGCCTTGCCCGCCATGCAGACTGTCATTCTGGTTGCCACCGGACAGAAAATCATTGCCCGCTCCGCCATCCAACGCGTCGTTGCCGTTGCCGCCATTCAGGCTGTCGGCCCCATCTTCGCCTGACAAACTATCGTTGCCTGCTTCGCCAAAGAGCTGATCTTGTCCAGCGCGACCGAACAGAGTGTCTTCGCCCCCTGCGCCAAACAGAGCGTCGCGAAAATCCCCACCGTAGACTTCGTTTGCGTCGTTGTTGCCCCGGAACGTTAGCCGGTCCACATCGTGCAAGCTAATTCTAGGCCCCGCCCAGATCGGCCCAAACATCTCTGGCAATTCATCGTATCCATATTGCACATCGAAAGAGACCGCGCCCGAGAAAGCAGATATGTCAATAATTGCATGATCCCTGCCAAGCCCGGCTGTCCAATAGTAATTCCAGTCGGCGTCGTGCAGCCCAAGTTCCAGCGTCACATTTCCTGCTTCGGTCTCAAGATAGAGATACTCGAAATCATCCAGGATCAACCCGTTGGACACAGTCGATCTGCCGCCCGGATTAAATGTGATCAGATGGTCCTCTTCGCCCTCTATAACGAGCAACAACAGATCGTTTCCGCTGCCCCCATTGGCATATTCTTCGGAGGGGTCTTCGAAGGCTTCATGCCACAAGGAGACGGAGTCATTCCCGGATCCTGCCGATAGCCACTGCTGACCCATCCACCCGCCGGCAAGAACATCGTCGCCCGCGCCACCGATCAGTGTGTCGTTCCCAAATGTCCCGATCAGGGCATCATCACCTCCGTTGCCGACGAGCAGGTCGTGGCCTTCGCCTCCCCAGATGACGTCATCGCCCTCAGCGCCAAAGATGTGAAATGACTCTATGTCGATTATTCCTTGGCCATCTTCGTTGCCTTCCAGTTCCAAGGCAACGGACCCCTCGGTTACGATCAAATCCTCTTCCCGAGCCCATTTCAGATAAATGTTGTTTGAGCCGGATTTGGAGAAGTCGAGTTCGAGCACATCATGACCTGCGCCCCCCACAATGCGGATCGGATCGTTGAGAACGGCATCGGGCGGTGTTTCGATGTCTAGGATACTTGTCGTCGTCCAAGAGGCAAACCCGGGCGGTGCAATGAGGCTCACCTCGAACCGATCATCTCCCCCGCCACCCTCAAGGGTGTCACGACCGGTACCCGATTGTATCGTGTCGTTTCCAGTGCCGCCCCGGATCAGATCATCGCCGGCCGATCCCAGTATGCTGTCATTCCCACCCAGTCCGAGAATTGTGTCATTACCGTTGGTTCCGGCAAGTGTTTCGCCCAATGTCGTTCCGGTTACCAATGCCACCCTTAAATCCCCTGATGCTAAACCGCGTCTATTTCGCTAGAAACAGAGGAAATCAGGCGAATTTATGACCCGTTAGGGTTGAAATAGATAAAGCCGCGCATCATGGCGCGGCTTCTCTTGAATCCCGTGTTGGGGCCGGTCAGCCGACAAAGGCCTTCTCGACCACAAATTCCTTGGGCTCGGAATTGGCACCTTCGCGCAGGCCGAACTCTTCGAGGATTGCCTTGATGTCATGGTTGAAGGCGAGGCTGCCGCAGACCATGGCGCGATCACTTTCCGGCGCAATACCTTCGATGCCCAGATCGGCAAACACCGTGCCGTCCTTCAGCAGGGTGGTGATGCGGCCCATCTTGGGGCTCTCTTCGCGGGTGGTGGTGGGGTAATAGCGGATCTTTTTGTGGAAATCCGCGCCCATCAACTCGGCCAGCATCTCATCCTGCTTGATGCCCTCGATCAGGCGGCGGCCATATTCCAGCTCGGCCACTTCGCGGCAGGTATGGGTGATGATGACCTCGTCATAATCCTCATAGGTCTGAGGCTCGCGCAGCAGCGAGGCGAAGGGGGCAAAGCCGGTGCCGGTGGCGAAGAACCACAGCCGCTTGCCCGGCAACAGCGCGTCATGCACCAGCGTGCCCACGGGCTTGGGCCGCAGGATGATCTGATCGCCGGGCTTGATATGCTGCAGCTTTGAGGTCAGCGGACCATCCTGCACCTTGATCGAGTAGAATTCTAACTCGTCGTCCCAGCTGGGTGAGGCGATGGAATAAGCCCGCAGCAGCGGCTTACCATTGTCACCGAGCAGGCCGATCATCACGAACTCGCCCGAGCGGAAGCGCAAAGAGGCGGGGCGCGACACCTTGAACGAGAACAGGCTGTCCGTCCAATGCTTCACGTCCAGCACGGTTTGCGCGTCGGGCAGAACAGGGGCCTTTACGGCGGTTGCTTCAGTCACGGATTTCATCTCTGTCATCGTTTCACTCTCCGGTCTGCTAAACCGGCATCTCCGTTTAATCTTTGATCCAAGTCAGGAAAAGGGGCTTCTTGCCCCTTTGTGGTCACAAGCTGGCGATAGGCGGGGTCAGCCGCGCAGGCGGGCCTGGTAATTGTGGTCCTGCCAGTCGGCGCGTGCCAGCCACTGATCCTCGGGCTGACGGTTGGCGAGGGCCTGGTCGATCTCGACCTCGTCAAAGCCGCTGCGGCGCGCCATGGCATATTGGTCGGCCAGCACATGGCCTTTGGCGCGCAGACGGCCTGTATAGCCCTTCAGGCGCAGAATGCGCGCGATGGTAAAGCCGCGACCATCCGCCGAGGACGGAAAATCCACGCGCACCATCTGCGTGCTGCCCAGGCGGTCAATCAACTCATCCGGGTCCGCGTCCGAGGCCACATCCAGCGCGACCACGTCATTGGCCGCGTCTTCCAGCGGGACATAGCCATCGGTCCAGTCATCGGGGGAGAACCCCTCATCCGTTACGATTACATTCATGTTTTCTCTCCTGCGCGCACCATCTTGCCATCGACAAAATGGATGCCGCATTCTTCCTTGTTCTGATCGCGCCAGCGTCCGGCGCGGGGGTCTTCGCCCTCTTTGACTGGCGAGGTGCAGGGCGCACAGCCGATCGAAGGGTATCCTTTGGCCACCAGCGGATGCCGGGGCAGGCGGTTTTCGTCCATATAGGCGCGCACATCTTCCGGCGCCCAATGGGCCAGCGGGTTGACCTTTATGCGCCCGGTGCCGTCCTCGACCTCAAAGAAGTCGAGCGCGGCGCGGGTGCCCGCCTGAAACCGTTTGCGCCCGGTGATCCAACCGTCATAGCCCTTGAGCGCGCGTTGCAGCGGGATCGTCTTGCGCAGCGTGCAGCAGGCATCCGTGTCGCGCAGGCGCAAGGCGCCATAGGGATCGTCGCGGGCCAGATCCTCATCCGTTGCCCGGATGATCTGCACGTTGCGCAGACCCAGCCGCTCGCTGACCTCCTGCTGATAGACCAGCGTCTCGGTGAACAGCATCTGAGTGTCCACAAAGAGCACCGGCGTGCTCTTGTCGATCACAGCGGCCATATGCAGCAACACCACCGACTCCGCGCCAAAGCTGGACACAAGCGCCAGACGCCCGGCCTCCTCCAACGCACCATGCATCACGTCATGGGCGCTGTGGTGGCGGAACCGGGCGTTGAGCGCCTCGACCTTTTCGGTCAGTGCGCTGCGCTCAGCCCCCAGCTCGGTCTGGATTTCGTCAAGCGGCATTGGCCTGTGCCTCGGGGTAGAGGGCCGCTTTGAACGGCGCCATCCCAAGACGGCGATAGGTCTGCAGGAAGGTCTTCTCCTTCCCTTCCCGCAGGTCGAGATAGGCCGCGACCAGTCGTTCGATCGCTGGCACAATCTCGTCATAGGCAAAGCCCGGTCCGGTGCGATCACCAATGGCCGCGGTTTCGGTGCCGTCGCCGCCCAGGGTGATCTGGTAGTTTTCCACCCCCGCGCGGTCGAGGCCCAGGATACCGATATGGCCCACATGGTGATGCCCGCAGGCGTTGATGCAGCCCGAGATCTTGATCTTCAGCTCGCCAATGTCGTTTTCCAGCTTCAGCTCTTCGAAGCGTGTCGCGATCTGCTGCGCCACGGGGATCGAGCGGGCCGTTGCAAGCGCGCAATAATCCATGCCGGGGCAGGCGATGATATCGCTGATCAGCCCGATATTGGCGGTGGCCAGCGCATGCTCTTTCAGGCGCGCATGGATCGCGGGCAGGTCCGATTTATGGACATGCGGCAGGATCACGTTCTGCTCGTGGCTGATACGCAGCTCGCCATAGGCGAACTCTTCGGCCAGATCAGCCATTACGCGCATTTGTTCAGCCGTGGCGTCGCCGGGCGTCTCGCCCTGTTTCTTGAGCGAGATGGTGACAATCGCATGATCGTCCTTCTTATGGGCGGCGATGTTGGTGTCCACCCAGGACCGGAAGACCGGATCATGGTGATAGGCGTCCTTGAAGCCCGCGACCGAGCCGTCCCGGAAGGCGGGCGGCGCAAAGTGGGTCTTGATCTCTTCCAGCAGCGCCATATCGGCGCCCTTGAATTGCGGGCGTACTTGCAGTAAGCGCTCGTTCACCTTGGCGCGGATGGCGTCGATACCATGCTCGTGAACGGTGATCTTGATGCGCGCCTTGTACTTATTGTCGCGGCGACCGATCTGGTTCCAGACGCTGACGGTTGCCTCCAGATAAGCCAGCAGATCGTCAAAGGCCACAAACGGGCTCAACTCCTTACCGATCATCGGGGTCCGGCCCAAGCCGCCGCCAACCAGCACGCGGGCGCCCAGCACGCCGTCGCGTTCGACCAGTTGCAGACCGATATCATGCGCCTTGATCACGGCGCGGTCGTTTTCCGAGCCAGTGATCGCGATCTTGAACTTGCGCGGCATGAACTGGAATTCCGGGTGATCGGTCGACCACTGGCGTAGCAGTTCCGCGTAGGGGCGCGGATCGGCGACCTCATCAGCGGCGGCACCGGCGAAATGGTCGGCGGTCACGTTGCGGATGGTGTTGCCGCTTGTCTGGATCGCGTGCAGGCCAACCTCGGCCAGCGCGTCCAGCATGTCGGGCACATCGTTCAGCTTGGGCCAGTTATACTGGATGTTCTGACGGGTGGTGAAATGGCCATAGCCCTTGTCCCACTTCTCGGCCAGCAGCGCCAGTTGCCGCATCTGGTCAGGGTTTAGCGTGCCATAGGGGATCGCCACCCGCAGCATATAGGCATGCAGCTGCAGATAGAGCCCGTTCATCAGGCGCAGAGGCTTGAATTCATCCTCGGTCAGCGATCCGTCAATGCGGCGCTCGACCTGGGCGCGGAACTGCGCGTTGCGTTCGGTGAGGAAGGCGGTGTCAAACTCGGAGTAGCGATACATCGTTTGCTGTCCTTGGTGCAGCCCCGGATCTGGGGCCTTTTAGGGGGAGAGAAGGGGCCTTTGTTCAGACCTGGGGCTGCGGGGAAGTTTCCTGCTTGCCGTGCCGGTAGTTGGAGGGACCGGTACGGCGGAAATCTTCCCGAAAATGTGTTGGCTCCGGACCGTTGTTTCCGGCGACCGCATCTGCCAGATAAGCGCCGACGATCTTGCTCGGCTGGCTTTCGGCATCAAGTAGGCGCAGCTGTGCATGCGCCTCGTCAGTGATCAGTTCGGCCTCGGTCAGGTCACGCGACCAGCGGTCATCGGCGGTCAGATAGATCACATCACCTTCCAGCAGGTCATTGGCGGTGACGACTTTAGGGGTAAAAGCGCGGGCCATCAGGCATGCTCCTTGTTGAATTCTGTCAGGGCCTGCACCGCCTCCCGCGGGGCAAGGCCATAAAGTGTGAGCGCAGGGCCGTTCATATCGGCCTGCGCCAGATCGGCGGGCAGGCGGTCCAGGGTCGTGGCCAGCACGCGTTGATCGGGGCGTGAGGCGTTTTCGACCAATGTGATCGGCGTGTTTCGTACAGCACCATGCATGATCAGACGGCCCTGAATGAAGCGGGCTGATTTCTTGCCCATATAGATCGCAGCAACCTCGCCCCGGCGCGCCAGCGCGGCCCAGTCGTGATCGGCAAAGCCTTTCATGTCATGGCCGGTCAGGAAGCGGATCGACGAATTGCGCCCGCGCCGGGTCAGGCTCTGGCCGATACCGGCAACTGCGGCAGAGGCGGCGGTGATGCCCGGCACGATGCTCCAGCTCAACCCGGCGGCCTCGACGGCCTCGATTTCTTCGTCCAGCCGACCAAAGACAGTCGGGTCGCCTGATTTCAGGCGCACGACACGGTTGCCGTTCTGGCCATGGGCCACCAGCAGGTCATTGATATCACCCTGATCCCAGGAGGGGCCAAAACCGGCCTTGCCCACATCAACCAGCTTTGCAGATGCGCCTGCAAGGATGAGCACCTCGTCCGAAATCAGACGGTCATGCAGAACCACATCCGCCGCCTCAAAGGCGCGCAGGGCCGCGACGGTCAGCAGCTCCGGATCACCGGGTCCTGCGCCGACAAAGTCGATCTGGCCGGTTGTGTTGTCTACGTGTTGCGTGGTCATGGGTCATGTCTGTTCTGTTTGACGTGACCCCCAATATAGGAAATAATCCCGCATAATCGCCATATGGCGCGACAAATAAGGACGTTTGTTCTGTCTTTGCAAATAACCGGGATGTGGGTTTCGATTGAAGGAAAAAACAGGAATGTCAGTGCGCATAGACGATACAGATCGGAAAATTCTGGCTGAACTGCAGCGCGATGCCAGCCAGTCGCTGGACGAGATTGCCAGCCAGGTGGGCAGTTCCAAGACGCCGGTCTGGAATCGAATCCGCAAACTGCGCGGGGCCGGGGTGATCGGCCAGCAGACGGTTCTGCTGGATGCCGAGGCGCTGGGTTATGAGGCCTGTTTTTTTGTGCTGATCCGCACCTCCGAGCATGAGGCGGAATGGCAGAACGCTTTCCTGAAGGCCCTGCAGGATCGCCCCGAAGTGCAGGAGGCACACCGGCTAGCGGGCGATATCGACTACATCCTGAAGGTGCGCGTGAGGAATGCCCGCGCTTATGACGCCTTCTATCAGGCGCTGATTTCGGAGGTGCGGGTGCATAACGTCACCGCGCTGCTGTCGATGGAAGAGATCAAATCAACGACGATGCTACCGCTTTGATCGCGCTTCAGTGGCAAACCAACAGCTTGGCGAGACCATGGAAATGGTAGCTGTCGGAATAGCTCGGCGGTTTGGCGAGCCGTAGCGCCGGGCAGCGCGCAAACAGGTTCGGCAGGGCGATGCGCATCTCCAGCCGGGCCAGCGGTGCGCCGACGCAGAAATGCAGCCCGCCGCCAAAGCTAGTATTGGTCAGGGTGGCGCGCGTCGGATCAAACCTGTCGGGATGTGCCCAGACAGAAGGGTCACGGTTGGCCGCGCCCAGCAGCAGCGCCACCTCATCGCCGCGCCGGAACATATGATCAAAGAGCGTGACATCCTCATAGGCATAGCGCGAGAACATATGCAGCGGCGGATCAAAGCGCATGATCTCTTCGATGGTGCGGTCGATTGTATCGGGCGCCAAGGCCGCAGGGGAGGTGCCGGTTTCCAGCAGCGTCTTCACCCCATTGGCGATGGCATGCACCGTTGCCTCGTGCCCGGCATTCAGCAACAGAATACAGGTGCCGATTAACTCGTCGGTCGAAAGCTTTGTGCCTTCTTCTTCCGCAGCAATCAGCCGGGTGATCAGATCGTCGCGCGGATCGTTGCGGCGCTTCTCGATATAACCACGCAGGAATGTGGTGAATTCTGTCGCCGCCTGTGCCGCCGCATCTTCGGTCGCGCGGGTGCGGCCCGCCTGATACATCGCCACCATCGCATGCGACCAGCGCAGCAGGTCCGGGGCCATATCCTCGGGCACGCCCAGCAAGCGGCAAATGGTGATCACCGGCACCTGCGAGCAATAGGCGTCTAGCAGGTCGAACTCACCCTCCGGGAAGGCGTCAATCAACTCATGGCACAGCGCTTCGATTCCCGGTGCCAGGTCGCTGATCGCGCGGGAGGTGAAGGCGCGCAGCACCAGCGCGCGCAGCCTTGTGTGGCGCGGCGGTTCAGCATCAAGCAGTGAGTGTGCCTCAACCGCCAGCCAGGGGGCCAGATGGCTCGGGCCTTCGGTCACCAGTTCCGGGGGCACTTCGCGCCCGAAGCGGCGGTCTTTCAGCAGGGTCTGCACGGCCTCGTGGCTGAAGGCTGCAACCTTGCCATACTCCTCCCAATAGGCCAGGGGGCCGCCCGCGCGCATCCGGGTGTAAAACGGGTAGGGGTCTTGCACAAAGGCGGGCTCGGTGGGGCTCTGGCGGCATGTCTTCATCGCGCGCACCCTTGCCTTGCGCCGCGCGCAATGCAAGACCCTATGGACAATGCGAAGGCTGTGGATCATCGTTGGTTTCCTCGTTCTGGTGGGCTTGCTGGCCGCCGGGCTCTGGACCTATGGCTATCGGCAGGCTGTCGGGCAGTTGGCCGAGCGGGCCGAGGCCGATCTGAAACTGGCCAGCGACCGGCTCAGCGCGCAATTGCTGCGCTATCAGGAAACCGCCGTTCTGCTGGCCGAGCATCCGGCGCTGGAATATCTCGACCTGCCCGGAGGTCGCGCCGCCGCGCGCGATCTGCTGCTGGATGTGGCCGACAAGACCTCGGCGCTGGATGTGATGTATGCGGATCGTTCGGGCCGTGTGCTGGTGGCCGCGCGCGACGAGACGGCGCATTCGCTCAGCGGGGCGCCTTATTTCGAACGGGCCATGCAAGGCGCGCTGGGCAGCGATCACGGTGTGATTGCGCCCTTTGATCAGCGCGCATTCTACTATGCCGCGCCGGATTTCGGACCCGATGGCAAGGTTCGGGGCGCGTTGATTGTCGTGGTGGATATCGACAATACCGAGTTCGACTGGCGCGGTAGCTCTCCGGCGGTTCTGTTCGTGGATGGGGCGGGCGAGGTTTTCATGTCCAACCGGCCCGAGATGGTGTTCTGGCGTCGCGATGGGGTTGACGCAGGGCTGCAACCTGCCCAAGGACCGCCGCGCCCGTTCGAAACTGACTTGCTGGGCAATTTCGAGATCTGGACGCTGGATTGGGGGCCGTACCTGCCGCGCCACGCGCTGCATCTGGTACAGGACTTGCCCGTCATCGGCATGAGCGGTGAGGTAGTGGTCGACCTGGCTCCGGCGCGACGCCTTGCCTGGCTGCAGGCCGCAACCGTGGCGGCGATCTGTCTGGCCTTTGGGGCGCTGCTGTTTCTGGCCACAGAACGCCGCCGCACCCTGGCCGAGGCCAACGCAGTGCTGGAAAGCCGGGTGGCCGAGCGCACCCAAGCGCTGTCCGAGGCCAATACCCAATTGCGCCGCGAGGTGGTCGAACGACAAGAGGCCGAAGCCGCGTTGAAACGGGCACAGGCGGAACTGGTGCAGGCGGGCAAGCTCAGCGCGCTGGGCCAGATGTCGGCGGGGATCAGTCACGAGTTGAACCAGCCGCTGATGGCGATCCAGCAGTTCGCCGACAATGGCAGCGCCTTTATGGAGCGCGGCAAGTCAGAGAAGGCGGGCGAAAACCTGGGCCGGATCTCACAAATGGCCAAGCGCATGGCGCGGATCATCAAGAACCTGCGCGCCTTTGCCCGCAATGAAAGCGAACCAATGGGCCGGGTTGATCTGGTTCAGGTTATCGACACCGCCGTGGAACTGACCGCCGCGCGGCTGACCAATGACGGGGTGGAACTGACTTGGGCAGCGCCCTCTGCGCCGATCCCGGCCTGGGGTGGTGAGGTGCGGCTGGTGCAGGTTTTTGTAAATCTCATCAACAACGCCGCCGATGCCATGACCGGGCAGGATATGCGCCGGATCAGCATTGAAATCCAACAGGGCGACAAGCTGACCGTCACCGTCCGCGATACCGGCCCGGGGATTGAAGACCCGGAAAAGATATTCGAGCCGTTTTATTCGACCAAGGCGGTGGGGTCGTCCGAGGGGATGGGGCTGGGCCTGTCGATCTCATATGGTCTGGTGCAGAGCTTTGGCGGCAATATCCGGGGCAGCAACACCGATAGCGGTGCCATGTTCACGGTTCAGCTTGACCGGTTCAGAGAGGAAGAGGCCGCATGATCCGTACTGTGTTGCTGGTCGATGACGATGCCGCCGTGCGCGAGGCGCTGGGCCAGACGCTGGAACTCAGCGATTTTCAGGCCATCACGGCAGGCTCCTTCGTGGCGGCCAAGGATCACATCACACCCGGGTTCCAGGGGGTCATTGTCTCGGACATCCGGATGCCCGGTCGCGACGGGTTTCACTTGCTGAATTATGCGCGAGAAATCGATGCGGAACTGCCGGTGATCCTGTTGACCGGCGAAGGGGATATCCCGACCGCCGTCAGCGCCATGGGGCAGGGGGCGTTCGACTTTCTGGAAAAACCCTGCGCGCCCGCTGATCTGGTGGCGGTGCTGCAGCGGGCTTTGAAAACCCGGGCGCTGGTGCTGGAGAACCGCGCCTTGAAGCAGCAGCTGGAGACCGGCGATCCGGCGGCGCGGATGCTCTTTGGTTCGTCACAGCAGGCCGAGGCATTGCGCACCCGTGTGCGTGCCGTCGCGGGGACTGACGCCGAGGTTCTGGTGACTGGCCCGCCGGGCAGCGGGGTTTCGAAAGTGGCCGAGGTGGTGCACCTGATGTCCGCCGCCGCGCAGGGGCCATTCGTAAAACGCTCAGCCGCGGATATGACACCCACCGACCTTGGTGCCGCAATAAGTAATGCGGCGGGTGGATCGCTGTTTCTGGATGAGGTTTCAGCCCTGCCGGGACCGACGCAATATGCCGCGCTTGAGATGATCGAGCAGGGGATAGGCACCCGGCTGATTGCGGGCAGCACCGCCGATCTGGCCGCTTTGGCCGAGGAGGGCCGCTTCAACCCCGAACTTTTCTACCGGCTCGACGGGATGCGCGTCCGTATCCCTGCGCTGTCGGAACGGCCCGACGATATCCCGGTGATCTTTCGCCATTATTTGGCGCAAGCCGCTGAACAAGCCGGGATCGAGCCGCCCGAGGTCACGCCGGACCATCTGGCAGCGCTGATGGCGCAGGACTGGCCGGGCAATGCACGCTCGCTGATGTCAGCGGCGATGCGCTTTGTGCTGGGCATGCCAGAGGATGTGGCCCAGGCCGCAGAGCTTGGTCTGGCTGAACAGATGGCGCGGGTGGAACGCTCTTTGCTGGTCGCGGCCCTTGGGCGGCATAATGGCAAGGCGGCGCAGGCGGCGCAGGCCCTAAAACTGCCGCGCAAGACCTTCTATGACAAGCTGGCCAAATACGCGATCCGCCCTGAAACTTTCCGGCGTTGAAACCCCCGATATGCAGGGTGGCTTTGATCCGGGTTTTGGCTATTGTGACCCGGCAAGGAGGCCGTGACAGCGCCTTGGACCCGGTTATCTCAGAGAGGTTGGCGTGGCGAAGAAATCCAAATCCGAACTTGCGGCGGAGGCAAAAGAGGTGGCGACCATCATTGCTGCCGCGCGCAAGGTCCGGCACAATTTCGCGCTGTTTCACGGCAAGGATGACCTGATTTTCAAGGCCCACAAATCCAAGAACAAATCCGCCTGCCGGAAGATGGCCAAGGATGAGGGCGCCGGGGCCAAGGGCGCGGTCGGCGCGCTGGAGGTCGATGGCAAGATCGCCAACCTCTTCGTCGAGGACCCGGATTCGACACCCGCCAACTTTGGCAAGACCTTCCGCAAATACCTTTCAGCCCGCGGGCAGAAGATGAAAGTCCGCCTGCTATCCGAAGACGGCGACGTCATCGATGATGGGGAGGAGGAGGACGAAGACAGCGCAGATACACCGCCCGAACTGGGCGATGATATCGAACAGGTGCTGGAAAAGATTGCAAAGCACTTCGAGGCGATGAAAACCCCGCTGCTGCGCTGTTTGAACTCTGCCCCCGCTGATTACCGCGAACGGGTGGTGAAGGCGGTCGAACTCTACAAGAAGGCCATGAAGGCCAAAAGCCCGGATACCGCGCTCAAGGCGCTGGCGGCGCTGCGCAAACTGGTGGCCGCAACGCCCTCGCCGGTGATCATCACCGATCGTCTCTCCAGCGCGGGCGACGACGCGGAGGCGCTGGGCAAGCTCGACGGGTTGGTCAAGACCTGCGCGGCGCAGGTGACCAGCGACCCGGCTTTCATGGACCGCGCCTTTCCCGAAATGCGCGACATGCGCACGGCGCTGAAAACCGCTATGAACAAGAAACCGCCGCCCTCCAACATCGCCGAACTCAAGGCGATGAAAGAGACGCTGGACACGATGTTCTACGATCATGTCGACAAACCGCCGCGCGCACATGGGCCTGAATGCCACGGTCCGGGGCTGACCATTCAGCAGCAGGAAGACCGCATCCTTAAAAAGCAGAACCCGCGCACCGGCAAGAAATTCAAGGGAAAGCCGGTGCACAAGGCGTCGAACTTCCTCGACAAGGCGGCGTTTGTCGAAAGCCAGATGGCGTTGCGGACCCAGGCGCTGGATCATATCGACGATAACGGCATCAAGCCGCCGCCCGAAGGCGGCAAGCCCGTCAGGCTACCCCCGATGAAGGCCAAGCTGGTCGATGTGCTGGGCCCGAATTGGCAGAGCGCGGTGCAGGGTGTGAAACGCAAAAAGCAGAAAGGTCAGAAAGACACCTGCGTCGATGCGACCTGGGGGCCCGATAGCAACTGCAAGGCCATTTATGATCTGCTTGACGATGGCACCTTGCGTCTGGTGACGCTTTACCCCAACCCGATCGCATAGCTGGTCCCGCCGAAAGGACCGGCCGTGAAACCAATTGATGGAGACCCCAGACATGGCTGACCGCACCCCGCAGCAGGTCCTGAGCGATATGGCCAGCGGCTACCTCAACCCGCAAGCTTATGATGTTGAGGAGTTGAAGGAGTTTCTGGACGAGGCCCATAACGCCGATGCGCGCACGGCCTTCCAGTCCGCCCTCGCCGAAACCCTGAGTGGCAGCGGTATCGGGCGGAGCGACTGGGAAGAGCTGACCGATGATGAGTTCGAGGATGAGGCCGAATGGCGCGACTATCTGACCGCGCTTCAGGCGTTCCTGTTTGAAGATGGCCCGTACCCGATCCCCGATGAGGACGACGAAGACTGATGGGCCCGTCCTGCGCGCAGGGGTCGAATCGCGGGGCCAAGGCGGATGTCAGGACTGTGCGGAAATCCGCACAAGTGGGGTCTGGCCTGTGCGAAAATCCGCACATCCGGCAAATGCCCATCTTTGAGACACCTTCGGAACATCACGCAATACTCTGAATTTATTCAGGAAAGACATTTCACTCATTCCCGCATTTCACAGGGTTGAGCGGGGCCCCGGGATTGGCTTCACTCGAATGCGATCAGGGCTGAGCCTCTGAATCGGAAAATATACGGGAGGATACCGATGAAATTCCTGGCAACCGCTGCCACCGCGCTGGCACTGACCGCCACCGCCGCATTTGCGGCCTGCGACGATGGCGAGATCGTGGTGAAATTCGCCCACGTGACCAACACCGACAAACACCCCAAGGGCATTGCCGCCTCGCTGCTGGAGAGCCGCGTCAATGACGAGATGAACGGCACCATGTGCATGGAGGTCTATCCGAACTCCACGCTCTATAATGACAACAAGGTGCTGGAGGCGATGCTGCAGGGCGATGTGCAACTGGCCGCGCCCTCGCTGTCGAAATTCGAGAAATTCACCAAGCAGTTCCGCCTGTTCGACCTGCCCTTTATGTTCGTCAATATCGATGCCGTTGATGCGTTCCAGGCCTCTGAGCAGGGTCAGGCGATGAAAGACAGCATGCAGCGCCGTGGCCTGCAGGGGCTGGCCTTCTGGCACAACGGCATGAAGCAGATGTCGGCCAATAAGCCTTTGGTGGAGCCCACCGATGCAGATGGTCTGAAATTCCGCGTCCAAAGCTCGGACGTGCTGGTCGCCCAGATGGAAGCGATCGGGGGCAGCCCGCAGAAAATGGCCTTTTCCGAGGTCTATGGCGCGCTGCAGCAGGGCGTTGTGGACGGTCAGGAGAACACCTGGTCCAACATCTATGGCAAGAAGTTCTTTGAGGTGCAGGACGGCATCACCGAGACCAACCATGGCATCATCGACTATCTGGTCGTGACCTCGGTGGACTGGCTCGACAGTCTTGAGCCGGAGGTGCGCGAGCAATTCCTGACCATCCTTGGCGAGGTCAGCGATACGCGCAACAAGGAAGCGACCGCTGTGAACGATGCCGCCAAGCAATCGATCATTGACGCGGGCGGCACCATCCGCGTGCTGGAGCCTGCACAGCGTCAGGCCTGGGTCGATGCGATGAAGCCTGTCTGGGACAAGTTCTCGGATGACGTCGGTCAGGACAAGATCGACGCCGCACAGGCAATCAACGCCGGGTTCTGATCCGGCGCATTACGCGCGGCGCCGGTACTGGGGAGTGATCGGCGCCGCGCCCTAGCGGGTCTGTGGACGGACCTGCCACAAAACACACAAACAATCGGGGACAGTAACATGTCTGGTTCGACTGCCGGTCCGTCCGGTTTCATCGACCAGATCGAGGAGACCGTGATCGCGGTGCTTCTTGGTCTGATGACGGCGGTGACATTCGCCAATGTGATTGCGCGCTTCGTATTCAACTCCAACATCCTCTGGGCGCTGGAACTGACCGTGTTCATGTTCGCCTGGCTGGTGCTGCTGGGCGCGTCTTATGCGGTCAAGAAACATGCGCATCTGGGCGTCGATGCGATCCTGAACATGCTCAGCCCCGCGCCGCGCAGGGTGCTGGCGCTGATCTCGGTCGCCTGCTGCCTGCTGTTCTCGCTGCTGATGCTCAAGGGCGCCTATGACTACTGGGCCGTGTTTGCCGATCTGCCTCCGACCTCGGGCCGCTGGTTCCCCACCGGCCTTGACCTGAAAGCGCGCTCACAGAGTTTCTATGAGGTGCAGGACGTCCCGATGGTCGAATGGCTGCGCTGGCTGGAAGGCGCGATCAACTACGACGAGGCCTATGAGAAGCTGCCCAAGGTCGTCCCTTATATCGTGCTGCCGATCTCCATGCTGCTACTCGTAATCCGCTTCGTTCAGGCGGCCATTGCGATCTGGAAGGGTGAGACCGACCGGATCGTGGCCAGCCATGAGGTTGAGGATGAACTGGAAGAGGTACGCCAGCAGCAGGGAGGGCACAACTGATGGAAGTTGTCATTCTCTTCGGCATGGTCATTGGCCTGCTGCTGATCGGTGTTCCCATCGCGATCTCACTGGGCCTAAGTTCCACCATCTTCCTGCTGATCTATTCCGACAGCTCGCTTGCCTCGGTCGCAGGCACGCTGTTCGAAGCCTTCGAGGGCCATTTCACCCTGCTGGCGATCCCGTTCTTCATTCTGGCCTCGTCCTTCATGACCACTGGCGGCGTGGCGCGACGGATCATCCGCTTTTCCATCGCGTGCGTGGGGCACCTACCGGGCGGTCTGGCGATCGCGGGTGTCTTTGCCTGTATGCTGTTTGCCGCGCTTTCCGGGTCCAGCCCGGCCACCGTGGTCGCCATCGGTTCCATCGTGATCGCCGGGATGCGGCAGGTGGGCTACTCCAAGGATTTCGCCGCCGGTGTCATTTGTAACGCAGGTACCTTGGGCATCCTGATCCCGCCCTCCATCGTGATGGTGGTCTATGCCGCCGCGGTTGAGGTCTCGGTGGGCCGGATGTTCCTGGCTGGTGTCATTCCCGGTCTGATGGCAGGTCTGATGCTGATGGTTACGATCTATGTGATGGCCAAGGTCAAGAACCTGCCCAAGGGCGACTGGCTGGGCTGGGGCGAGATCTTTGCTTCGGCGCGTGAGGCGGGCTGGGGCCTGTTCCTGATCGTGATCATTCTGGGCGGCATCTATGGCGGGATTTTCACCCCGACCGAAGCCGCCGCCGTGGCCGCCGTCTATGCCTTCTTCATCGCGAGCTTCGTTTACAAGGACATGGGGCCGCTCAGCACGGAAGGAGAGGCGCAGAACCTGTCGCTGATGCGCAAACCAATTGCGCTGGTAACGGCCTTGTTCCACCCCGACACCAAGCACACGCTGTTTGAGGCAGGCAAGCTGACGGTCACGCTGCTCTTCGTGATTGCCAACGCGCTGATCCTGAAACACGTGCTGACCGACGAGCAGGTGCCCCAGCAGATCGCGTCTGCCATGCTGTCGGCGGGCTTTGGGCCGGTCATGTTCCTGATCGTTGTGAACGTAATCCTGCTGATTGGTGGTCAGTTCATGGAGCCTTCGGGCCTGCTGGTCATCGTCGCGCCACTGGTCTTCCCCATCGCGATCGAGCTGGGCATCGACCCGATCCATCTGGGCATCATCATGGTGGTCAACATGGAGATCGGGATGATCACCCCGCCCGTTGGTCTGAACCTCTTCGTCACCTCAGGCGTGGCGGGGATGCCGATGATGGCGGTGGTACGGGCGGCCTTGCCGTTCCTCGCGGTGCTCTTCGTCTTCCTGATCATGGTGACCTATATTCCGTGGATTTCGACCTTCCTGCCCAACACCTTCATGGGACCGGAGATCGTCACCCAGTAATGGCACGTAACAGGATCAAGAGCCCCTGCCGATGGCGGGGGCTTCTGAATGTTCGAAGGGCTGCCTATCCGTCGTGTGCAAGGCCGCCCGCCGGTTCAAATCAGAAGCTGATGCCAATTCCGGCGCTGAACCCATCCACCGTATCGCTGCCATAATACCGGACCATAAGCCGCGCGCTGGTGACCCAGGGCAGCTTCGTTTCCGACACATCGACCTCCATCCCGACGCCAACACGGGCCAGCCAATCCGTGCCCAGCACCTTCGCCTGATCCCCGATCAGATAAGACAGCGAGAGGTCGGTCACACCGCGCATCGGCTTGCCAAAGGCCTGCGCCCGGATCGGCCAGCGATAGCGGCTCCAGAGCACGGTATTTGCCGCTGTTGAGGTCACCAGCAGGTCCTCGTCATCACCGATCGGTTTATACTCGATATGCGTATAGCGCAGGCTGGCCTCCAACTGGTGACCGCTTTCGCGCCGCCGGTCATAAGCCAGCGTCGCCGATCCGCCCAGGCCGCCAGCCCAGATACCGCCACTCTCCAAGAACTCCCGGTCCAGTCCGAGCCTGTTGGCAATGGCCTGCGCCCCGATAGAGGCATCCGATTGCGTGCGCCCGACCGAGATATGCGCCAGCGGTCTGAACTTCCAATGCTCCCGAATGTCAAACTCCCAGCCGATCCCGCCGGTCGCGGCGAAACTGGTCCATTTCAGCGGCAGACGGCTGGTTTCGCCGCCTTGCTCAAAGACGAGAACCGGATCGTAGCGCGCGTAGCCGGCATATCCCTCAAGATAGAGCGGAAAGCCCTCAGCAACCCGGAAACCCCCACCGAATTGCGCAGACCTGAAATCGTAGCTCCGGTTGCTTTGCCCCGATTGCAGAAAGATCGTGCTGGCCGAGTCGTCGGGGATGCCTACAAGGCTTAGAATAGCCAGAGACCCGGCGGCGTTTTCGCGTTGGAGGGATTTGAACAGGTCCTCACCGGCGGTCTGCGCATAAGCGACCTGCGGCGGCAGCAACAGCATGAACAGCCTGAAAAAGAGTTTGCCCGCCGCCCCCATTGGTCCCATCCGATCAACTGGAAAGATCATGTTCTGCGGGTCTTGATAGGGTAAGCGGAGGGGACTGCATAGGCTCGGGCTTTTGCCGCGCGCATAAATGCGTTTGCCTGATGCCTATTGGCCAGCATCCCTTGGTTTTGCTGATTACCCGAACCCCAGATATGAACTCCATGTTGTGGCAGACGCTGCTATGCTGAACAGGCTTGCACTGCGCGAAACACTTGGGGATCGGGATGTGATGTCGGGACAAAGTCTTAATCGGGGTCTGATCTTTGGTCTTCTGGCCGCCTTTTTCTGGGGCATGCACAGCGTCATCGTGCGCTATCTGACCAGCGATATGGGCGGATTGCAGATCGCTGCGATACGCCTCTTCATCGCCGCAGCCGCGATCTATGTCATTCTGCGGGTGTTGGGTGCGGGTGTGTCAATCAATCTGCGCGACTGGAATTTCCGGCTGGCAGTGCTGTCCACCGTGGTAAATTACATCTTCTTCCATATAGGACTGGAGCGCACTGGCGCGGCCAATGCGATGGTACTGGAAAACACCGCGCCGATCTTCGTGCTGATCTTTCTCTATTTCTTCGTCAAGGCTCCGGTGGGCTGGCGCGATCTGCTGGCCACGGCCATCGCGGTCACCGGCGTGGCTCTGACCGTTCTGCCGGATTTCCAGACCGGCGGCACCCGCTTTATCGGCGATCTGCTGGAGATCGCCGCCGGGCTCAGCTGGGCGGTGTTCCTGATTTCCAGCAGCCGGGCGATGCAGGGGACAAACTCCACGCCCGAGCGGTTGAACTTTCTCTTCGGCATTTTCCTCTGCGCGGGCATTCTGATGGCCCCGCTCGCCCTGATTGACCCGGTGATGCCAAGCGTCCGGGATGGCGCGTTCCTGATCCTGCTGGGCGTGTTGCCCACGGCGCTGGCCTATTACCTCTGGTACGAGGCCGCTGCCCGCGTTTCGACCCTGTCGGCCACGCTGATGTTTGCGTTGTCGGTGGTCTTCACCTTCGTGAATGCTGGGCTGCTTCTGGGGGCCGAGATCACCGGAGCGGGCCTGATCGGGGCGGCGATGATCGTGTTGGCGGTGATCCTGACCAGCCGCGAGAAGGCCGAGTGATCCTCAGCCCGGTTTTATCGCCCGATATCCGCAACTGGTGCGGGAGGGCGGGCCTTTGATGAACCGGATTGCGTTGATCCCGGTCAGCCCGGCCCGTGCGAGCGCTGCGCATATGTCATCTGGCTGGTAGGCCTTGTGCCCCCAGCGCCAACGCAAAATCGCCGTACACCAATGTGGCTTGCTGACGGCAAGCAGCAGGCTGCCACCAGGCGTCAACGCCTGTGCAAGCTGTCTTAGCGAGGCTTCAAGATCAGCGGTATGTTCGAGAACATGTGCGCAGAGGACGGTATCGAACCGTCTTGGCAATGCGCTGATGTCCTGCAGCCGCCCCGACACGGTCTCTGGTGCTTCGCGCCAGTCGCGCTTTCGGGCCTGCGCAAGCATTTCTTCCGATGGATCGAGCAGTGTTAGATGCGCCTGCGAGGGGCACCGCGCTATGACCTGCTCTGCAAAAGCTCCGGAGCCGCATCCCGCGTCCAACACGTAGCGCGGTGGTTCTTGGCGCGCGGCCATGTCGGTTTCCGCAAGCAGGGCATAGGCCTCGGGATAGCCGAGATGGGTGATAGACTCATGCCAGCGCGCCGCGTGGCGCGCATAAAGTTGAGAGAGGCTCGGGCGGGCAAGGGCAGGGGGCACGACTGTTCCGCATCATTCGGATGCCGCAGCATATGCCCCGAATCCGACGCAGGTCTAGCGGCGAGTTCAGCGCGGGGCTGCTGCCATTGCTAGACCGCTCCTGCGGACCCGCCCCGCAGGAGTTGCGCGTCAGGCGCTCTCAAGCGCCGCGATGATGGGTGAGAAATCGGCGGATTTCAGGCTCGCGCCGCCGACCAGCGCGCCGTCCACATTGCTAACGGCAAAAATCTCGGCTGCGTTGCCCGGTTTGACCGACCCGCCATAAAGCAGGCGGATGCCGGATGCCGTGGCCTCGCCGAACCGTGCCGCCAAGCGCGCGCGCATGAAATCATGCACCTCGCCGATCTGCTCCAGCGTTGGCACCTTGCCGGTGCCGATGGCCCAGATCGGCTCATAGGCGATCACCAGCGTCTCTGCCGTCACCCCATCGGGCACCGAGCCCTCCATCTGCGCACCGATCACATCCAGCGTCTGTCCGGCCTCGCGTTGCTCCAGGCTTTCACCGACACAGACGATGGCGATCAGACCGGCGGCCACCGCGGCCTCTGTTTTGGCCCGCACATTGGCGTCACTTTCCCCATGATCCTGGCGCCGTTCGGAATGACCAAGGATCACCGATCCGGCCCCCGCATCCATCAGCATCGCTGCACTGATATCGCCGGTATGCGCACCTGACGCGGCGGCGTGGCAATCCTGACCGCCAATCGTGACGGCACTGCCCGAGGCGGCCTCCGCCGCGCGCGACAGCAAGGCGGCGGGCGGGCAAATCAGGATGTCCACGTTGGCAGACGGGTAGGCCGCGCCCAATGCGGTCAGCTCGCTCAGGCTCTCGCCCGTGCCATTCATTTTCCAGTTTCCCGCCGCCAGTTTCCGCCGCATGCCTGTCCCCGATATCCTGTTGAACCTTGTCCCCCATCCGATAGCACCCCCGGCGCGGCGAAACAATTGACGGATGGTGATTGGGTGACCCCGCCGATTGGGGGGAGTGTGCAAATGAGGCCACAGCGCCTAATGTGGCGCTTGGGACCAACGCCGAGGGGGCATGCGCAATGGGGATGAAAGACAGATACGGCAACGGGCTTTCGACCGATCAACCAGCGGCGCGGGATCACTACGACAGGGGCGTTGCGCTGTTTTTGGGGGGCAATTTCGGCGCTTCGGATGCGTTTGCAGAGGCGGTCGCGGTCGATCCAGATTTCGCGCTTGGTCATGCGGCGCTGGCACGGGCGCTGATGATGGAGGCTCGGATGGCGGATGCCAAAGCCGCGCTGGCACGGGCCACAGAATTGGCCGGGCGTGGCACCGAAAGGGAACGCCAGCATATCGCGGCGCTTGGCCTGCTGCTTGCGGGCAAACCGGACGAGGCGCGCAAGGCCGTGCTGGAACATGTACAGACCTATCCGCGTGATGCGCTTGTGGCGCAGCTTTGTACCAATGTCTTTGGCCTGATCGGGTTTTCCGGCGAGGTCGGGCGCGAGGCTGAGCTGCTGGCCTATACCTCGGCCCTGTTGCCGCAGTATGGCGAGGATTGGTGGATGATGTCGATGCACGCGCTGTCGCTCTGCGAGACTGGTCAGATCGACGCCTCCATGCGGTTGATGGAGAAGGCGCTGGCGCTGAACCCAAGAAACGCAAACGGGTCGCATTTCAAGGCCCACGCGCAATATGAGGCGGGCGACACCCAAGGGGGACGCGCCTATCTTGAGACGTGGTTGGCCGAGTACGATAACCGCTCCGTGCTGCATGGCCATCTGAGTTGGCATTGCGCTTTGTGGGCGCTGCATGCGGGTGATGAGGAGGCCATGTGGCAGGCGGTCGATAGCGGTGTCGCACCGGGGGCGGCGAAGGGGCTGCCGATCAATGTTCTGACCGATACGGCGGCGATTCTCTATCGCGCCGAGCTTGCGGGGATAGCGGTGGAACCGCGCCGCTGGTCGGTCCTGAGTGACTATGCCGCGCAGAATTTCCCCGAAACCGGGCAGAGCTTTGCTGATATCCACGCGGCTCTGGCCCATGCGATGGCGGGTGAGGGCGCACGTCTGGCAAAGATCGCCGAAACGGCCAAGGGCTTCGCGGGCGATCTGGTGCGCCCGGTCGCCCGCGCCTGGGGCGCGATCGCGCGCGAGGACTGGGCGGGCGCACTGGCTGACCTGTCACAGACCATGGCGCGTACCGAACGGCTGGGCGGCAGCCGGGCGCAGCGGGATCTGCTGGAACTGACCTATGTGAATGTTCTGCTGAAACTCGGGCAGATCGACGAGGCGCGCCGCAGTCTGACGACCCGACGCCCGGTTCTGGCCGAAGCGCCGCCGGTTGCTGCGTTCCCCTAAGCGTTACTTGGTCGCGGGCAGGCTTTCATCGAACTTGATCGACTCGCCGCAGCCGCAGGCATCGACCACGTTGGGGTTCTTGAACTTGAAACCAGCCTCCAGCAGCGAGACCTCATAGTCGATCTCGGTGCCAAAAAGGAACATCTGCGCCATCGGCGCGATCAGAATGCGCGCGCCGTCCTGCTCCACCACCTCGTCATGGGATTCGGCAGCATCGACATAGTCCATGGTGTATTCCATGCCAGCGCAGCCGCCTTTCTTGACGCCGATGCGCAGGCCCGAATGCCCGCCCTTGGCCATCAGTTTGGCGATCTGCGCTGCAGCGCGCGGTGTCATCGTCACCGCCTGTTTGCCGGGAATACCGAACATTTACGAACTCCTTCGCGCGTCTCGCGCCCTTGTGGGTAATCTAGTTCGCCCGCGCGGTCGGCTCAAGGGGTAGACCGCGCAAAGGCAATACGAGATCAAAGCCCCATGCAATTGGCGTAATAGGTGACCGTCGCGGGCCAGTCGGAAAACACGCCTTTCACCCCCACATCCTGGGCCAGAACATCCAGCATCTGGTAATACATGCTGTCATCACGCGTCAGATCCGCGACCGATTGGAAGTACCAATCGCCGCCGGAACTCAGTGGCCCGGACCGCTCCAGCGTCCAGGTGATCAGGTTCAGACCCGCCGCGCTGGCTTCGGTCGCATAGGGGGATGGGACGATCCTGCCATCCTCGACCGTCAAGAGCATCCAGGTCGGCGGGGCGAGATAGTTGACGCCTTTGGCACGCAGTTCCGCAAAATCGAGCGGGAAGGTCTCGGGGTTGGTGTGATCGAATCCTGCAGCCCTGTAGCTTGCATCCAGAAGCACGGCCTGTTTCCCGAATTCAGGCTCGTTTTCAATCCAGTAGAGGACGTCTTGCAAGTCAAAGCTCTGCGGCCAGACATCGCTGGGAGGGATACCGGCGGCTTTGTATTCATCGATGAGCTTTTGCGCATAGTCGGCCTGGGTGAACCCGTTGAAGGGCATTTCTACGGCCGGCGATTTCAGCTCTGGCGTGAACTTGGTGCCAAGCGATTTGAACAGCGCGATCGACTCGGCGTGGGTCATCGTCTGGGCCTGATCGGCATAGAGCGTGGTCCGGTACCCGGCAACGCCGCCCTGATACTCCTCTGGCGTGGTTGCGGATTTGTCGGAGCTGTCCATCTTGGGGGTCAGCGTCCGGAATTCGGCCAGGGTCAGTTCCGAGGTGCGGCACTCGGCGGTTGCGGGCGTGCCGCCGGTCGCCGGAGCGAAGGGGGTGGCGCAGGTCGCGGCCAGATCGCTGGTTAGGATGTCGGTTGTTGTGTGCAGATCATTCTGGGCATGGCGGCACACCAGTTCCAGATCTTTGGTAAAGGTCACGTCACATTCCAGAATGCCAGCCCCCATCCGCGCCGCCGCGACATTGGACTCGACCGTGTGTTCCGGGAAGAGAAGCGGCGCGCCACGATGGCCGATGGAAAACGTGCTCGCCGCCGGGGTCTGCGCTGCGCAGGCTTGCAGCGTTGATTTCAGTGTGCCTTCTGGCAGCTTGTCGATCAGATAGGCGGGGCGGGGTCCGTAGCTGACATGCGGTACTACGTCGGCGGCAACAAGGGTTGGGGAAAGCGCGAGCAGGGCGCTGGCAAATATCCGTCGCATGGTGGGCCTCTTGGTGCTGGTCCGGTTGGAATAGACTGGTCTTCTTGGACAGGCGCGCAACAAGGGCATGAAGGCGGCATTACCGTTTTGTAACGGCGCGCCGTGGCAGCGGGTGTCGCCCGGCTTCACATAAAGCCAAGTTCCAGCCGGGCCTCATCCGACATCATCTCCATGCCCCAGGGTGGCTCCCAGGTCAGTTCCACATCTACCTGTTTGACGCCAGCCAGCGGTTCGATGGCCTCGGCCACCCAGCCCGGCATCTCACCTGCCACCGGACAACCCGGCGCAGTCAGGCTCATGATCACCTTCACCTCGTTCTGATCACTGATATCGATCGTGTAGATCAGCCCCAGTTCATAGATATTGACCGGAATTTCAGGGTCATAGACGGAACGGCAGGCCTCGACCACCGGCTCATACAGCGGGTGGCCAACGGAAGAGGGCGCAATCAGCGGTGTCCCTTCCATATGTTCGTTGGTGTTGGTCATTCGGGCCTCGGTTTTTTACTTGAGTGATTATATAGGGAAAGCAAGGCGGGGCGTCCAGAGCGGCGCATCGTCAATTCCTGCGGAATTCGCCGTATGCAAGCCGGGCGATTTTCGTGTTATGGTGGTTCCTGCGCGAGGGATGACTCATGTAGCGCAGAACCAAAGCGGGAGGACAAACTGCGATGGATATGATCAAGACCACGGAATATGCACGCGCGCTTTATACCGCGCAGGGCCCCAAGGCCGAGGCCGAGATCGCCCGGAAAATACAGGATTGCAAGGATAAGGGTCAGGATGCCGAGGCGCAGGATTGGAAAGCGGTGCGTCGCGCCATCATCAGCATGCGCGGCCCGCATCAAGGCTAGCTCTCGACACAGCCTATGATTGCAGCGAGGGCTGCGGCATCAAATGCCGCAGCCTTCCTCAGTCGTTGATATCGCGGTCGAATTTCTTGACCTGCCCGCCGGGCAGGGCAAAGAAATGACGCAGGCCAAGCCAGGCCGCCAGCGACAGTCCTGCAAAGATCAGCAGCAGAATTGCGGCCCCCATCGTGAAGATTGAGAACAGGACTAGCAGCCCGGTGATTGCCGCACCGATGGCGAAGCCCAGGAAGATGAAGCCGGGTATGGCGACCTCCAGGATCACCAGCACCAGCGCAAAGGCCATCCAGACCCACCAGAGCAGGACCAGGTCAAGTATCATGCGCGGCCTCCTTTCAGCATCTTGAACGCGTCGCCAAAGGCCTCCAGCGCGTTTGCCGGCAGAACGATCGTCTGTTTGCCATCGCCATGTCCGAGCGCGTTCAGCGCCTCGACCTGCTTCAGGGCAACCTGATACTGCGCCGCCTCAAGGCCGTTATCCTTGATCGCACGGGCCACGACCTCGGTCGCGTAAGCCTCGGCATCGGCCTGAACCCGGCGGGCCTTGGCGCTTTGTTCGGCGGCATAAAGCTCGGCATCGGCCTGCAATTCGACCGCGCGTTTCTGGCCCTCAGCCTCGGTCACCTGAGCGCGACGGGCGCGTTCGGCGTTGAGCTGCTGCAGCATCGCGTCACGAGTGGCCTGATCGAGATTTACGTCGAGAATTTCTGCCCTTGTCACTTCGATGCCCCAGTCATCCACGGCAGATTCCACGCTTTCCTGAATGCGTGAAATTAGCTGAGCGCGGTTCGACTGCACCTCATCCAGATCCATCTTGCCGATCTCGGCCCGCACGATCCCGGCCACGGTGGTGGCGATGGCGCCGTCCACTTCGCGGATGCGATAGACGGTCTTTTCCGGCTCTAGGATGCGGTAAAAGACCGAGGTGTCGATTTGTACCAGCACGTTGTCCTTGGTGATCGCATCCTGGGTGGCATTGGGCAGCTGGCGTTCCAGGATAGATATCTTGTGCCGTGCAACATCCAGAAATGGCACGATAAAGTTGATCCCCGGTCCAAGCACCGAATGCAGCCGACCGAACCGTTCGATCACGTATTTCTCGGATTGCGGCACAATCTTGATGCCCTTGAAAATCACCAGGATGATCAGGGCTGCAGCCAGCAGGTAAAGAATGTTGGACGATATCAATTCGAGGATCAGATCTTCTGACATTGAGGCTCCTAATCTTTGTGTACTATTGTATACATTTGGGGGTTGAGTCGCCCAGTTTCAAGACAGGTATGGCGGGTTTCGCGGTTGCTTCAAGCCCTAACCGCGTTTCGCAAATGACCTGTGCTGCATCTACATATAGAGGTTTTTTGTACAGAATGCCCAAAATCGGGGTTTGAGAGTCACATATCCTGTCGTAGGTTTGCGGCATGAAGGTCATTCTCGACACTGATCCCGGCATTGATGACGCGCTGGCCATCGCCTATGCCGCCGCCGCGCCTGAGATTGATCTGGTCGGGCTGACAACGATTTACGGCAATACCAGCATTCACCAGGCCAGCCGCAACGCGCGCTATCTGGTCGATCTGCTGCAATTGGATATACCGGTGGCGCGCGGGGCGGAAGCACCGCTGGGTGCTTCGGACTTTCAGCCAGCCGGGATTGCGCATGGCAGCGAAGGCTTTGGCGATGTGATCGAAATCCCCGACCTTGGCGTCGACCATCCGCAATCCGCCGCCGAATTCCTCGTTCAGATGGCGCGAGAGCATGGGGATGACCTGACCATCTGCACGCTGGGGCCGCTCACCAATATTGCCAACGCGCTGGCTTTGGACCCTGAATTTGCCCAGATGCCGGGCCGGGTGATCGTGCTGGGCGGTGCGCTCGGAGAGACCAATGATGCGAGCGATACCGCAGAGGACAATATGGCGCGTGATCCGCTGGCCGCGGATGCGGTGTTCGCCTCGGGCCTGCCGATCACGCTTGTCGGGCTGGATGTCACGCTCAAGCCGCTCTATGGCATCGCGGATTTTGCCGTTCTGTCGGCGGCATCACCCAGGGTTGGCGGGTTTCTGAACCGGGCGGTGCAATCCCATCTGAATTTCTTTTGTGTCACCCTTGGGATCGACGGCTGTGGGTTGCAGGACCCGACCGCTGTGGTGGCCTGCAGCCATCCGCAGCTTTTCGAGACGGTAGAAACTGGCCTGCGCGCCCTCACCGAAGGCGCGCGCAGCGGCGCCACGGTTCCCGATCCTGACCGCCCGCCGGTCACCGTCTGCCGGGATATGGAGACGCAGGCTGTGATGCAGGTGCTCACCAGCCGGATCGCCTCGCTGCACTGATCGGCACTCTTGCATTGCCGCGTATGATCAGGCAAATCCTGCCCGGTTGAGCGAGCCGGAGCGCAGTATGACCGACAGAATTTCCTTTCAGTTGAGTGCCACTGACGGCAAGGCGCGCACCGGTGTGATCGCGACACCGCGCGGGGACATCCGCACGCCTGCTTTCATGCCGGTTGGCACGGCGGCGACGGTCAAGGCGATGATGCCGGAAAGTGTACGCGCCACCGGGGCCGATATTCTGCTCGGCAACACCTATCACCTGATGCTGCGCCCCACCGCCGAGCGGATCGACCGGCTGGGCGGGCTGCACAAGTTCATGAATTGGGAACGTCCCATCCTGACCGATTCAGGCGGGTTTCAGGTGATGAGCCTCGCCGGGTTGCGCAAGCTGACCGAAAAGGGCGTGACCTTCAAATCTCACATCGACGGGTCGAAGCACGAATTGACACCCGAACGGTCGATGGAGATCCAGCGCCTTCTGGGTTCGGATATCGTGATGTGTTTTGACGAATGCCCGGCATTGCCCGCCGACCGGGACCGGATCGCACAAAGCATGCGGCTGTCGATGCGGTGGGCGCAGCGCTCGCGCGATGCCTTTGGCGACCGGCCCAGCCATGCTCTGTTCGGTATCCAGCAGGGCGGGCTGGAGCAGGATTTTCGCGCGGAAAGCGCCGAGGCGCTGCGCGAAATCGGTTTTGATGGCTATGCGGTAGGCGGTCTGGCGGTGGGTGAGGGGCAGGAGGCCATGTTCGGTTGCCTCGACTACGCGCCCGACATGCTGCCCGAGGACAAGCCGCGCTATCTGATGGGGGTGGGCAAGCCCGACGACATCGTGGGCGCGGTGGCGCGCGGTATCGACATGATGGATTGCGTGCTGCCATCGCGCTCGGGCCGCACCGGGCAGGTTTTCACACGCCACGGCGTGGTGAACATCAAGAACGCCCGCCACGCCGACGACCCGCGCCCGCTGGATGAGGCCTGCACCTGCCCGGCCTGTTCGCATTATTCGCGCGCCTATCTGCACCATGTCTTCCGCGCCAATGAGATGATTTCGGGCATGCTGCTGACCTGGCACAACCTGCATTACTTTCAGGACATCATGGCCGGCATGCGCGGCGCCATCGCGGCGGGCAGCTTCGAGGCCTGGCAGGCTGAATTCCACGCGCAACGTGCCCAAGGCGACATTGAACCGATCTGAATAGTCACCGCACCGATCGAGGACACCCATGATCAAGCCGCAGCAAAACCTCCTCCTGCCCAGCCTGGGACTATGTCTTGGCGGGGCCATGTGGGGCGCGATCTGGATTCCGCTGCGCGCCATTGGTGAGACCGGGCCGCAACTGGCCTGGCCGGGCCTGCTGATCTACGCCTGTCTGACTGTCCTGCTCATGCCGCTCGCGATCCGGAACCACCGGGAAATCCGCTTAAATCTGTGGGGGATGATGTCCTGCGGCCTGCTCACCGGGGCGGCCTTCAGCTTCTATATCACCAGCCTGTTCTTTACGGACGTGGTGCGCGCCATCCTGCTGTTCTACATCACACCCGTCTGGGGAACGGTCCTTGGTATCGTGTTTCTGGGAGAGCGGCTGACACTCTGGCGTGTTCTTGCCCTTGTTTCCGGCCTACTGGGGCTGGTTGTCGTGCTGGGTGATGGCGGCGCGATCCCTTGGCCAAAGAACACCGGTGACTGGCTTGCATTGATTTCCGGCATCCTCTGGGCGGTTGGGACGCTGCAACTGAACAAATACAGCGGGGTTCCGGTTCGCAGCCAAATCCTCGGCTTTGTGTGGGGCAGCCTGATCGTCACCGCCGCCTCAGTACTTATCTTTGGCTCGGCAATGGGACCGGTTCCGTCCGTAGACCAGATCACATCCGCCGCGCCTTTGGTGCTGGCAACGGCATTTTATGCGCTGCCTATGCTGTTCCTGACGATCTGGCCCGCGCGGCTGCTGTCCCCCGGTCGGGTCGGGCTTTTGCTGATGAGCGAGGTGGTGGTTGCCGTCATCACCGCCTTCCTGTTCAGCGGCGAGCCCTTTGGTCTGCCGCAGGCGATAGGTACGGCCCTGATCCTGTCGGCCGCACTGTTCGAGGTGGCCGGACCAATTCTCTCGCGCGCGCCAAAAAGAGTGCGATAGGGACCATCGGCAAGCACCAGAGTCGAAATTTTGTGAAGGCGAACAGCCGCGCGGGCGTCTACGGGACATCACGAGCTTGAAGTCGCCCGCAAAGCCAAGAAAAACTACTACATGACCAATGCTTTGGGAGCATAAGACAGTGAGCCTCTTGGACTTAAACTCGTGCGTCGGGTTGTTTCTTTTGCTCGTTGCCGGCGCTGCTCGTGAGCCATTGATATGGGCTCAATTGCGCGACGTCCTTTACCGCGCGTCCCCGATCTGACAGGTGCCGTGGCGCCAAAGTGACAATCGGATGCCCCTGGGTTAGTCTTGTTGAGGATATCAGCCTGTTTTGTCTAATTTCCTATTGCTTTGGAGAGGTCGCGTGTTTCGTATTTTTCTTTTTTGTTTTCTTCTTGTTGCCGCGCCAGTTCTGGCGGATGTCTGGACCTTTGAGACCCCGTCCGAGAATATTCAGTGTACGGTTGGTGAGGGGCCCAACTCCTCTGATCTGGAATGCACGATCATCGAGCGCTATGGACCGCCTGCCTTGCCGCGCCCGGCAAGCTGCGCGTCGGATTGGGGGCATAGTTTTCTGATGTATGACAGGGGACCGGTCCAGATGCTCTGCGCGCCCGTGAACCACAATAGGGGCGGCTACAGTCGGGCCGAGTATGGCGTTACCGGTCGATTTGGCGGATTTACGTGTCATTCCTCGACCAAAGGGCTTGATTGCCGCAATCTGGATGGTCACGGGTTTTTCCTGTCACGCGCGGTGCAGTCGGTGTTTTGATTTTAGGGACTGCGGGACGCCGCTCCCGCGCGTTGCGCGGATCGCCCCGCCCGCCGTCCCGTTATCGTCCCGTCTCGCGGGGTTTTGCCCGGTTGTGACACGTTATCGCCTTGCGGCCCTCCGGGCTTCGCGCCATTGTGGCGGGCGTACAGGTAAGGTTGAAATGTGAGCGCTCACGCCCCATTTCACCTCTCTTAGACCGGAGATGGCCACAGGTTGCCTGCATCAGGGACCCGCGCCGTCTTGCTAACGATAAGGAAAGAGCATGCAAGAGCCTCTCAACTCGTCCTACCCCGTCCTGCCTTTGCGCGACATCGTGGTGTTTCCGCATATGATCGTGCCGCTTTTTGTGGGTCGTGAGAAATCCGTCCGCGCGCTGGAAGAGGTGATGCAGGATGACAAGCAGATTTTGCTGTCCAGTCAGATTGACCCGGCGGTGGACGACCCGGATAGTGATGGCATTTTTACCGCAGGTGTTCTGGCCAATGTGCTGCAATTGCTGAAACTGCCCGATGGCACCGTGAAGGTGCTGGTCGAGGGGCAGGCGCGGGTGCGGATCACCGAGTTTCTGGAAAACGAGGATTTCTTTGAGGCGCGGGCTGAATATCTGACCGAAATCCCTGGCGATGTGACTACCACTGAGGCGCTGCTGCGCTCGGTCGGCGATGAATTCGAACGTTACGCCAAGGTGCGCAAGAACATTCCCGAAGAGGCGTTGGCCGCTGTGGGTGAATCCTCGGAACCGGCGAAGCTGGCCGATCTTGTGGCGGGCCATCTGGGCATCGAGGTGGATCAGAAGCAGGACTTGCTGGAAACACTCAGTGTTAGCGAGCGGCTGGAGAAGGTCTATGGCCTGATGCAGGGCGAAATGTCTGTTCTACAGGTCGAGAAGAAGATCAAGACGCGGGTTAAATCCCAGATGGAGAAGACCCAGCGTGAATACTATCTGAATGAGCAGATGAAGGCCATTCAGAAGGAATTGGGCGATAGCGAGGATGGCGGCAATGAGGTCGCCGAGCTGGAAGCCAAGATCGCCGAGACCAAGCTCAGCAAGGAAGCCCGCGAAAAGGCTGAGGGCGAGCTGAAAAAGCTCAAGAATATGAGCCCGATGTCGGCAGAGGCCACTGTGGTGCGCAACTACCTTGACTGGATCCTGTCGATCCCATGGGGCACCAAGTCGCGCGTCAAAAAGGATCTGGGCCGCGCGCAGGAAATCCTCGACAACGACCATTACGGGCTTGAGAAGGTCAAGGAACGGATTGTCGAATATCTTGCCGTGCAGCAGCGCTCGAAAAAGCTGAAAGGCCCGATCCTGTGTCTGGTCGGGCCTCCGGGTGTGGGGAAAACCTCGCTTGGCAAATCGGTTGCCAAGGCCACGGGGCGCGAGTTTATTCGCATCAGCTTGGGCGGCGTGCGCGACGAAAGTGAAATCAGGGGCCACCGCCGGACTTACATTGGCTCCATGCCCGGCAAGATCATTCAGGCGCTGAAAAAGGCGAAAACCACCAACCCGCTGATCTTGTTGGATGAGATCGACAAGATGGGGCAGGATTTCCGGGGCGACCCGGCCTCGGCCATGCTGGAGGTGCTGGACCCGGAACAGAACAACACGTTTATGGACCACTATCTGGAGGTTGAATACGACCTCAGCAACGTGATGTTCCTGACCACGTCCAACAGCTACAACATGCCCGGGCCGCTGCTCGACCGGATGGAGATCATTCCGCTGGCGGGCTATACCGAGGATGAAAAGCGCGAGATCGCCAAGCAGCATCTGATCAGCAAGCAGGTCAAGAACCACGGGCTCAAGAACAAGGAGTTCGCGCTGACCGACGCCGCGCTGACCGAGATGATCCGCACCTATACCCGCGAGGCCGGGGTGCGGAACCTTGAGCGCGAAATCGCGAAGGTGGCACGGAAATCGTTGACGAAGATCATCAAGAAAGAGGCCGACTCAATCGAGGTGACGCCAGACAATCTGGATGATTTCCTGGGTGTGCCGAAGTTCCGCTATGGTCTGGCCGAGAAAGAGGATCAGGTCGGTGTTGTGACCGGGCTGGCCTATACGTCAGTTGGCGGTGAACTGCTGTCGATCGAGGCGTTGCGCCTGCCGGGCAAGGGCCGGATGAAGACCACCGGCAAGCTGGGCGATGTAATGAAAGAATCCATCGAGGCAGCGTCGAGCTATGTGCGCTCGGTCAGCCCGCAGCTTGGGATCAAGCCGACACGGTTCGACAATTGGGACATCCATGTGCACGTGCCCGAAGGCGCCACGCCCAAGGACGGCCCCAGTGCTGGCCTGGCCATGGTGACCTCGATCGTCTCGGTGCTGACCGGTATTCCGGTGCGCAAGGATATCGCCATGACCGGCGAGGTTACCTTGCGCGGCAATGCGCTGGCCATTGGCGGGCTCAAGGAGAAACTGCTCGCGGCCCTGCGCGGCGGCATCAAGACGGTGCTGATCCCGCAGGAAAACGAGAAAGACCTGCCCGAGATCCCGGACAACGTGAAAGAAGGGCTGGAGATCATCCCCGTGGCGCATGTCTCGGAAGTGCTGAAACATGCGCTGATCGCAGAGCCTGAGCCCATCGAATGGGACGAAGCTGCCGAGGAAGAAGCTGCTGCAGCCCGCGCCGCGACCGCTGCGTCGGGGCAGGGGCCGATTGCGACTGCGCATTAACGCGGCACCAGTTTACCAATAACGGGGCGGGCCATGCGGCCCGCCCGGCGTTGTTTGCGGTCTCCATGTTGCACTTGGGGACCAGAGATCCACAAAGATGGCTCAATCACCAGTGGTTGTGGCAATTACGGGTGTCGCCCTCTAGACTTGCCTCAAAATTCACTCAGTGAGGCAGGCAATGGCACGGAAATCCACCAAAACACCCGGCGACGCAAGCAAGACACCCGCAGCACCCAAACCGGCTGACGCGGCTGCACCAAAGCCGAAAGTGGTCGCCTCGACCCCGGTTGTGGCGGCGCCCGAGCTGCGCAAGAAAGAACTGATCGATCAGGTGGTTGTGCGTTCCGGCGTCAAGAAGAAGGATGCCAAACCGGCGATTGAGGCGCTGCTCGCCATCCTCGGTGAAACGGTCGCGGAAGGGCGCGAGCTGAACCTGCAGCCATTCGGAAAGCTCAAGATCAATCGCAGCGAGGAAAAGGCAAATGGTCGCGTCGTGATCTGCCGTTTGCGGCAATCCGCAGCGGTTGCGGAGAAGGAAAAAGAACCTCTTGCACAGCCTGCCGACTAGCGCTAATACCGCGCGCACGGGTGATTAGCTCAGTGGTAGAGCGCTTCGTTCACATCGAAGATGTCAGGAGTTCAAATCTCTTATCACCCACCATTTCCCCATAGCTAGTTTAAGCTTGGCACGAGGTTTTCACGGAAACTCGTGGTGCCGGATGCCAGTCGCAGGTAGTTGTTTTGAGCGCCCGGCAGCTTGGCTGCCGGGCGCGTGCTGATCAAAGACCTGGCAGCTTGTCAAGAAGACCGCGGCGACCGAAGGTCGTGCCACGTTCGTTGCCAAAATTGATGCGCAAGCCGGCGCCGATATAGGCTTCGGTTCTACTGAAGCTGTCGATACCAGCGCGGGCGCCGCCAACCTCGCCATAGATATGGGCCCCGCTGCCGAGATCGTAATCAGCGCCGATGCTGTATCGGGTCAGGTCAACATCACCGGAGGCATCAAGGTAATCCACCGAGGCGGACAATGTGATCTGAGGTGCAACTTCTGTGTCCAGTTTGACGCCGAGCAGCGTGCCATCCGCATCCCCCGCATCAACAAAATCAATCCGAGAGACATAGCCTTCGAGCCCGACATTGCCGATTTCATAACCGGCTTCGATCCCGTAGGTGTTGGCGTCGTTGTCACCGTCCAGATCGTCGCGGGTGTAGTAAGCGCCAACGGATAGGGCGTCATTGGTGTGATAGATGAAGTGAAGCGTCCCGTTATAGCCAGTTTCCTCAATTTCGCGGTAACGGTAGACGCCGACATCCGCTTGGATGCTGAAATTGCGTGTGAATCCGAGCTCCCCGGAACCGGCCCCGTAGATCTTGGAACCGTCGTCGCTGTCAGTGAAGGTGGAATACCCAAGATCAAGATAGCCACCGGTGAATTCTGCCGCACTGGCTGCACCAGCACAAACACCCGAGGCCAATGCCCCGGCTACGATGATGTTTTTCATCAAACTGCTCCTGTTTGCGGGCGTTTTGTCCGCGTTCGGCGCTATTGCGCTCTGGCGTCAATAATAGGGGCTTCGCAACGGATTAAGAAGTGCAAAACCGTCACCGAATGAGATTTGTTCAACTCAAGGCAGAACACCGCCAATGCCCAGCCTGAGGACATCAGCGGTGATTGCGCCGGGGGTCTACAATACGGCTTCGAAAAGTTTGCGGGTGTTTTCAGCCGTCATTTCCACCGGGTTGCCGCCGGTTGAGGGGTCGTTAAGCGCGTCCCGCACCAGAGTGTCGATATCGGGGTCGCGCACGTCCAGATCGCTCAGCCTGCGGGGGATACCCAACTCGGCGTTCAAGCCGCCGACATAGGCACAGAACCCGTCGAACCCGCCCTCGATGCCGAGATAGCCGGCGGCTTGCGCCAGAACGTCTTCCACGGCAGGGCGATTGAATTGCAGCACGGCGGGCATGCAGACTGCGTTGGTGGTGCCGTGATGGGTGTGGTGATGCGCGCCGATGGGATGGCTCAACGCGTGGATCGCACCCAAGCCCTTCTGGAACGCGGTTGCGCCCATGGCCGCCGCTGACATCATATGCGCGCGCGCCTCAAGATCGCTGCCATCGGCGTAGGCGCGAGGCAGATACTCCTTGACCAGTCGCATGCCTTCCAGCGCCATCCCCTGGGACATGGGGTGATAATGCGGCGAGCAATAGGCCTCGACACAATGGGCAAAGGCATCGAGGCCGGTTCCCGCCGTGATGGCCTTGGGCATGCCGACGGTCAGTTCCGGGTCGCAGATCACCTGAAGGGGCAGCATCCTGGGATGAAAGATGATCTTCTTCTCGTGGCTCTCGGAATTGGTGATCACACCTGCACGCCCCACTTCGGACCCGGTTCCGGCAGTTGTGGGCACCGCCACGACCGGATGTATGCCCGCCGGGTCGGCGCGGGTCCACCAGTCGCCGATATCCTCGAAATCCCACAGGGGGCGTGTCTGGCCTGCCATGAAGGCCAGCACCTTGCCCAGATCCAGCCCTGAGCCGCCGCCAAAGGCGATCACCCCGTCGAACGCGCCCTCGCGGTAGACGGCCAGCCCGGCAGCGACGTTCTTTTCATTCGGGTTCGGGTCCACATCCGAGAACATGGCCCGGCCCAGCCCCGCCGCCTCCATCAGGTCGAGCGTGGTTTGGGTCACCGGCAGATCGGCCAAGCCCTTGTCGGTGACCAGCAGCGGCTTGGTGATCCCGGCGGCGGCACAGGCCTCGCCAATTTCAGAAATACGTCCCGCGCCGAAGCGGATTGAGGTGGGGTAGGACCAGGTTCCAACAAGTTTCATGGGCTCACGCCTTCTTCAGATGGTAGGATTTCGGACGGGTCAGGGCGTGAAAGCCCAACACCGACAGGCCCGCGCCGCGCCCGGTATCCTTGCAACCGGTCCAGCACAGGCCGGGGTCAAGATAGTCGCAGCGGTTCAGGAACACGGTGCCGGTTTCCAGCCGCGCGCCGATTTCGTCCGCCTTGGCGGCGTCTTGGGTCCAGATGGACGCGGTCAACCCGAACCGGCTGTCATTCATCAATTCAATCGCCTCTTCGTCATCGTTCACCGGCATGATGCCCACGACCGGGCCAAAGCTCTCCTCGCGCATCACGTCCATGTCGTGGGTCACATTGGTCAGGATCTGCGGTGTCAGATAAGCACCGCCATCATCTTCGGCGAAGCGGTCGATATGGGCGGTCGCGCCCTTGGCCATCGCGTCCTCGATCTGGTCGCGGACCACGCGGGCGAAGCGTATATGCGCCATGGGGCCCAGCGTGGTCTCGGGGTCCAGCGGATTGCCCAGCTTGTAGCCATTGACCAGTGCCACGGCCTTTTCCACGAAATCGTTGAACAGCGTGCCATGCACATAAATCCGTTCGATCCCGCAGCAGCATTGGCCGGAGTTGAACATCGCCCCGTCGATCAGCGTTTCGATTGCCGCGTCCAGATCGGCATCGGCCCGCACATAGCCCGGGTCTTTGCCGCCCAGCTCGGTTGAGACCGGAATGAAAGTGCCAGCCGCTGCGCGCTCCATCGCCTGGCCACCGGTGACCGAGCCGGTGAAGTTGACGAAATCCACGTGCCGCCCCGCGATCAGGTCGGTGGTGGCGTCGTGATCCAGTACCAGGTTCTGGAACACATCCTCCGGCACGCCCGCAAGGTGAAACGCCTCGGCCAGCCGTTCGCCCACCTGCAGGGTCTGGGCGGCATGTTTCAGCAACACCGTATTGCCCGCGATCAGGGCCGGGGCCACGGTGTTGATCGCCGTCATGTAGGGGTAGTTCCACGGGGCCACCACCAGTACGACACCATGTGGCTCTCGGGTGATTTTGCGCAGGAACGCGTCGCTGTCTTCAACGATTATCGGCGCGAGGGCCTCCTCGGCTATCTTTGCCATATGCAGCGCTCGCTCTTCGAACCCGCCGAACTCACCGCCATAGCGCACGGGGCGGCCCATCTGATGGGCCAGTTCCACGGCCATGCGGCCGGTGGTCTTGCCGACCTTCGCCACGCCGGCCTGAACCAGCGCGATCCGCTCCGCGAGGGGACGCGCGGCCCAATCACGCTGCGTCTGCCGCGCGCTTGCGGCAGTGGCGCGAGCCGCATCGGGGGTCAGAACCGGACGTTCCAGATAGAGTGACCCGTCGATCGGAGAGATACATTGCGTTGTCTTTGTCATGCCTCAGGCCTTTTCGAACCCTCGGGCGATTTCCCAATCGGTCACCACCCGGTCAAACTCTTCCTGCTCCCATTCCGCGCAGCGGGTGTAGTGGTCAACCACCCAATCCCCCATCGCCGCGCGCAGCATGGCCGAGCCGCGCAGCGTCTCGACCGCATCACGCAGGGTGCGGGGGATTTCACGGGCCTCAGTATCTTCATAGAGGTCGCCCGAGGTGGGCGCGGCCAGCTCCATCTTGTCCTCGATCCCCTTAAGGCCCGCCGCCAGCAGCGCCGCCTGTGCCAGATAGGGGTTGAGATCCGAGCCCCCGATCCGACACTCCATCCGTACCGCCTTGGTGCCTTCACCGCATAAACGGAACCCGGCGGTGCGGTTATCCACCGACCAGACCGTCTTGGTCGGCGCAAAGGTCCCCTTCATGAAGCGTTTGTAACTGTTCACGTAAGGCGCAAGAAACGCGGTGTAGTCGGGCGCATAAGCGATCATGCCAGCGCAGAATTGCCGCCCCATCTCGCTCAGCCCATGGGGCGCGTCCGGGTCATGAAACGCGGGTTCATCCCCGCGCCAGAGCGACAGATGAACATGGCTGGCCGAGCCAACGCGCGAGGCATGCCATTTAGGTAAGAAACTAGCCGCATGCCCTTGAAGATGCGCGATTTCCTTGGTGGCATGTTTGGCAATCGTATGATGATCGGCGCAGGCCAGAGCATCTGCATAGCGAATGTTCAATTCCTCCTGTCCGGCCTCGGCCTCACCCTTGGTGTTTTCCACCGGGATACCGGCGGCAAAGAGGTGATTGCGCAGGGGGCGCATCACATGCTCTTCCTTGGTGGTCTGCAGGATGTGGTAATCCTCATTATAGCCCGAGATCGGGGTCAGATCGCGAAAGCCCCCGGCGCGGATCGCGTCATAGGTCTGCTCGAACAGGAAGAATTCCAGCTCGGTTGCCATCATTGGGGTCAGCCCCAGCGCCTCAGCGCGGGCGATCTGGCGTTTCAGCACCTCGCGCGGGGAATGCGGAACTGGTTCGTGGCTGTGATGATCCAGTACATCACACAGCACCATCACCGTGCCTTCAAGCCAGGGCATCGGGCGCAGCGTGGACAGATCGGGCTTCATGACATAGTCGCCATAGCCCGCCTCCCACGAGGTGGCCGCATAGCCGTCGGGTGTCGCCATCTCCAGATCGGTGGCCAGCAGATAGTTACAGCAATGGGTTTCCTGCCACGCAGAGTCGAGGAAGTTCTGCGCGTGAAACCGCTTGCCCATCAAGCGGCCCTGCATGTCCACAAGGCAGACCAGAACCGTATCCACCGCGCCACTGGCCACCTGGGCCGAAAGCTCTTTCAGAGCAGATGCATCATTCATCGCGTCATTCCGTTTTCTATCGTTTCCAGGGATCAGTCACTGACCCGCTCGCTTTTCATTTCGGTCACCAATCGGGTTTCCAGAATCTGGCCCGAACGGTAAAGGATCGGGTAAGCGACCGAGGCGATATGGCCGTGCAGGTCGCGCAGCGCCCGCAGGGTTTCCAGATGCAGGTCGCTGGACTGGAAGCTTTCCGTGGTGCCGCGTTCCAGACGTTTCAGATGCGCCTTGCGGCTGGCGCGTTCCAAGCGCTTGATCTCGGCCTTGTCCAGCACCAGACGGCGCGCGCATTCCAGGTCGTCCACCAGGATGATGTGACGCGCCAGCGCAAAGCTCTCCAGAACCGCCATGTGCAGGTCGGATAGCTCTTTCCATCCGGCGGGCGAAAAACTCACGCGCTCTTCATGTTTGTCCTGCGCACAACGGGTCATGCGTTTGGATGCAATATCGCCTGCCGCTTCGACCCGGATCGCATATTCGACCAGCGCGCGCGCGGTTTTCACATCGGATTTCGCCATGTTCTGCCGCGGCATCCGCGCGACAAATTGCCGGATCTGGGTCAGCTGGACATTCACCTTCTCGTCTTCCTGCCACAGGCTGGCGATGGCTTCGGAGTCGTCCCGCTCATAGAGGTCGAGCGCGGGGCGCAGCATCCGTTCAACCCGCGTGACCATCTGCAACAGTTCCTGCCGGATCGAGGACATCGCCAGACCAGCGCGTGATCCATTTGGTGCGTCCAGCGGGCTGAGCGGCTCAAAAAGGTCAGCGATCCTGGCAGGTGGCTCTTCACGGTCGGGCAACAGCCATGTCATCGGGCGTTCCATCGCGGCGACGAAGGCAAGCGCGATCAGAACCAAAGCCATGTTGAAGGCGATATGGGCGGTGACCAGTGACTGGCCCGGCTGCCCCAGTAATAGCATATCGGAAAGGCCAAACAGGTTGATCCCCATCAGGCAGGCAAGGGCCGCGCTGCCACGCAGCAGGAAATTGGCCAGCGGGATGCGTTTTGGCGCAGGCTCCAGATCGCGGGTCAGCCAGATCGGGATCAGCGCGCCACCCAGATTGGCCCCCAGCATCAGCGACAGGCCAGCGGCAAAAGGCAGGGCGTCGACCTGCACAAGCGCGACGCACATCAGGATCGCGGCCACGCTGGAATGCATCACGAAGGCCAGCGCTGCGCCAACCAGGAAAGCGGCGAAATAATCGGTACTGAGATAGCCCGCGACCGCCGGAAGAAAGGCGCTTTCGCGGATCGGGTCGACCGCGTCGCGCAGGAGTTGCAGCGAAATCAGGATGAAGGCGATCCCCAGCAGGATGCGCCCGTTCAGCCGCGTGTGGTTGCGATCGGATTTCAGATAGAGCCAGCCGCCAAGTGCCAGCAGGAACGGCATAAGCCAGCGCAGGTCAAAGGACAGAAGCTGCACCACCAGCGCCGAGCCCAGATCAGCCCCCAGCACACCGGCCAAGGCAAAGCCGAACCCCACCATACCCGCCGCCGCAAAGCCGGTCAGCAGCAGCGCCACCGCAGCCGAGCTCTGGATCACCACCGCCAGTGCAGTGCCCGACAGACCCGCCAGCACCGTGCTGGTATGGCCGGTGAGCAGCCGTTCGAACATGGCGCCAAAGCGCCGCTCAATGCCGGTGCGCACGAAGCGCACGGCAAAAAGCAGCAACATTGTTGCTGCGAAAATCTCGACTATGAAACCCGCGATGGCCAGTTCTCGTTCCTTTCAACACGCGTTCCGAGTTTCGGAAGCGAAGCGCCCCGGCGCGATCTTATCTGCGCCGGGGCAGGTGCCAATCCCGACGGATCAGCCGTAGCGATAGGGCCGTCCGGCCTTTTGCATGACTTCATTGTACTGCTTGAAGATGTTGACCACCTTGGCCTTGGTCTCGCTCTCGGCGGCGATCTCGTCCCAAAACTTGACGGCGGCCTGTTCGACCTGCGCCCATTCCTCATCCGGGATGGTGGTCAGTTTGAGCTTGTCGCCATTGACCCGCAGATTGGCCTCACCACCCCAATACCACCACTGGCGGTAGTAATGCGACTGATCACAGCAGACCTTGAAGAGCGTCTGCAGATCCTCGGGCAGCTCGTTCCAGCGGTCCATATTGGCAAAGAAATGCCCCGCCCAAGCGCCGGAGACATTGTTGGTCAGGAAGTAGTTGGTCACATCCGCCCAGCCGACGGTGTAATCCTCTGTGATGCCGGACCAGGCGATGCCATCCAGCTCGCCGGTCTGCACCGCGACCTCGATATCTTCCCAGGGCAGGGTGACGGGCACCACGCCGAACTGGCTGAGGAACCGGCCTGCGGTCGGGAAGGTGAAGATACGCTTGCCCTTCATATCCTCCAGCGAGTTGATCGGGTCCTTGGTGGCGAAGTGGCAGGGGTCCCAGGCACCGGCGCTGATGTGTTTAACGCCGACCTTGGAGTATTCCTCATCCCAGATCTCGTTCAGGCCGTATTGGTTGAACAGCACCGGCACGTCGAGGCTGTAGCGCGAGGCGAAGGGGAAATAGCCGCCAAAGACAGTGACTTCGGTGGGCGAGGCCATCGAGTCATCATCCGACTGCACCGCGTCAATCGTGCCGCGCTGCATGGCGCGGAAGAGTTCCCCGGTGGGTACCAGCTGATCGGCATAGAACAGCTCGATCTGCATCCGGTCGCCGGCGATCTGGTTAAACATCTTGATGGCCGGGTCGATCACATGCTCGGCCAGGGCCGCGCCCGCATAGGTCTGCATCCGCCATTTGATCTGGCTCTGCGCGAGCGCGGGTGTGGCCAGCGCAGCGGCGGCCGGGGCAGCGGCGGCACCTTTCAGGAATGTACGTCTGTTGGTCATACTCTCTCTCCGTTGGTCTGTGTTGTTACTCGAACGGTCGTCTCCGCCCCGGTTTGGCCGGGGTCACTTGTTGTAGATATACTCGGGCAGCCATAGCGCGATCTGCGGGAAACTCATGATGATGCTCAGCGCCAGCACCATCACCAGCACGAAAGGCAGGATCGAGCCATAGATGTCGCGCAGCGTGATCTCGGGTGGGGCCATGGCCCGCATCAGGAACAGGTTATAACCGAAGGGCGGCGTCATATAGGCGATCTGGGTGGTGATTGTATAAAGCACCCCGTACCAGATCAGGTCGAACCCCAGCGCGCCCACCAATGGCACATAGAGCGGGGCGACGATCACCAGCATGGCGGTGTCATCCAGAAACGTGCCCATCAGGATGAAGCTGAGCTGCATCAGGATCAGGATCATCCAGGGGTTCAGGCCCAGACGCTCGGTAAACAGGTTCTCGATGGCCTTGACTGCGCCCAGCCCGTCGAAGACCGCACCAAAGGCCAAGGCGGCCAGGATGATCCACATGAACATGCAGGTGATGCCCAGGGTGGAGCGTACCGAGGTTTCGAACACCTGACGCGTCATCCGGCCCTTCAAGACAGCGGCGGCAAAGGCGGTCAGCGCGCCGATGGCCGAACTTTCCACCAGTGAGGTCCAGCCATTGACAAAAGGCACCATCATCGCCGCGAAGATTCCGATAGGCAGCAGCCCCGCGCGCAGCAGCGCCAGCTTTTCGCCCATCGGAATCTGGCGGTCTTCAGCAGGCAGAACCGGCCCAAGCGACGGGTTCAGCCGACACCGGATCGCGATATAGAGGATGAACATCGCCGCCATCATCAATCCCGGCACCACACCCGCCAGCCACAGCTGCCCCACCGGCTGGCGCGCGATCATCGCATAAAGCACCAGCACCACCGAGGGCGGCACCAGAATGCCCAGCGACGATCCGGCCTGAATGACGCCGGTCACCATCCGCTTGTCATAGCCGCGTTTCAGCAACTCGGGCAGGGCGATGGTGGCCCCGATGGCCATGCCCGCCACGCTCAGGCCATTCATGGCCGAAATCAGCACCATCAGGCCAATCGTGCCGATGGCCAGCCCGCCATTCAGCCCGCCCATCCAGACATGGAACATCTTGTAGAGGTCATCGGCGATCTTCGATTCCGACAGGACATAGCCCATGAAGATGAACATGGGCAGGGTCAGCAGCGGGTACCATTTCATCAGCTTCATCGCCGCCGAGAAACCCAGATCGTACCCGCCCCGGTCACCCCAGAGCAGCAGCGCCGCCACCACGGCCACGAACCCGATCGCCCCAAACACCCGCTGCCCGGTCAGCAGCATCAGCATCATGGTGGAAAACATCAGGATGGCGATCAGCTCATAAGGCATCAGATCACCTCGCGCGGGATGTCATCGCCCTTGAGGCGCAGGATGTCCTTGAAGAGTTCCGAGATTGCCTGCAGCAGCATCAGGAACAACCCCGTGATCATGATCACCTTGATCGGCCAAAGATAGGGTCGCCAGGCGGTCGGGCTGCGCTCGCCATATTGCAGCGAATAGCTCAGCGAGTCGTAGCCGCCATAGAGCATCACGATCAGATAGACGATCAGGAAGAGGACAGTGATTGCATCGGTCCACGCCTTGCGCCGGTTCGACCATTCTCCATAGAGCAGGTCCATCCGCACATTGCTGCCCATCTGGATCGAATACGGCCCGCCGAGGATGTAGTAGGCCACCATGGCGAACTGCGCCATTTCCAAAGTCCAGAGCGAGGGCAGGAAGAAGGTCTTGGACACCGACGACCAGAGCAGGATGCCCATCATGACAAAGATGCCATACATCACCACCCGTCCGATCCAGCGGTTCAGCCGGTCGATGACGCGGACATATTGCCTCAGAAAATGCAAACCCCCAGCCCCTTTTGTCATGAGGATGCTGCCTCGGGTGTCAGGTCGGCGACCAGTTCTGCCAGCATGGGCGACAGCAGCCCGGCAATGCGATTGACGCCGGTGGGGGTATCAATCAGATCGTTGCGAACCTCCAGCATCACATTGTGCAGACCGTTGCGGACGCCATGTTCGCGCAGCGTGTGGGTGACGCCATCGCGGGCCGAATAGGGCTGGTTCAGCGCCACGCGCAGCCCGCAAGGTGAGACCTTGCCGAGAAGAGCACGGGCTGCCCGATTATCCGTATCGTGCAGAATTCCAAGATCAATATCACGATGTATGCCGTTGTAAACGGGCGTAAAGCTGTGGATGGTGATCATCAAAGGTGGGTCGTTGCGCCCCGCAACCGCATCTGCCAGAAGGTCGCGGAACGGCGCATAGACATCGCGCACCCGCTGGGCGTGATGTGCGGCGCTGAGGCCCTGATTGCCGGGTATCTCAAACCGCTCGCTGCGCGCCAATACCGCGCCCGTCGCTTCGGGCGGGCGGTTGCAATCATAGACCAGCCGGCTCACCCGTGAGTGTACCAGCGGTGCATCCAGCGCGCCCATCAGCTCCACCGCCAGCTCCATCGCGCCCACATCCCAGGCGGCGTGTGAGCCCGCAGCCTCATCCTCCAACCCCAACCCTTCGAGCGATGCCGGAATGAACCGGCTCGCATGTTCACAAACCAGCACCGCAGCGCCCACGCCTCGCGCGTTCAACACGCGCGCCGCCGGACCTTCCGACGCGGACAGCAGGGGTGACTCGGGATCGATTGCCATGTGAAACATTGGTTACAGCTTCGCATCCTCTGTCAACAATTTTTCTGTAGACATGATTACAAAACCGCATAGGCTGTAGAAATCGTAATCAGGTAGCGTCTCGTGACCCCGACCACCAAGCTTGTCAAACAGCAGATACAGGAAGAGATGGAGGCGCTGACGCCGTCCGAGCGGCAACTGGCCTCGATTCTGCTGCAGGATTATCCGATGGGTGGGCTGCAATCGATCACCAAGCTCGCCAATGCGGCCAGCGTCTCGACCCCCACGGTGATCCGCATGGCGCGCAAGCTGGGGTTCGACGGGTTTCCGGCGCTGCAGGATGCGCTGCGGGACGAGGTGGCCGCGCAAATCAAGAAACCCATCGCCAAGCGCGACGCCTGGGTGGTGGATGAGGGGGCCGAACACCCGCTGACACGGTTTGCCCAGACCGCCTGGACCAATATGCGCCACACGCTTGACCGCATCGACACAGACATGTTCGACGCGGTGGCCAGGCTGCTCGCCGATACCGCGCGCCCGCTTTATGTGGTCGGGGGGCGCATCACCCGGTCCAATGCCGACTACCTCTACAATCACATGCAGATCATCCGGCCCAACGTGACCATGCTGGGCAATTCCGCGAATGTCTGGCCGCAATATCTGCTGGATATGGATGAAACCTCGGTGCTGGTGATCTTCGACATCCGCCGGTATGAGGCGCATCTGGCCAAGCTTGCGCAGATCGCCTCGGATCGCGGGGTGACGGTGGTGTTGTTCACCGACCAATGGGGCTCACCCATCGCGCGCTCGGCCCGATATACGTTCAACTCGCTGGTCGAGGCGCCGTCAAGCTGGGACAGTACCATCGCGCTGATGCTGATCGTCGAGGCGCTGATCGCCGAGGTTCAGGATGCCCGCTGGGAGCAGAGCAAGGAACGGATCGAGGAGTTGGAGGCCATGTTCTCATCCACAAGACTGTTCCGTGGGCAAGGGTAGCGTCGCATACAGCGTTCGCCAACGAGGCTGCAATGCCGGGTTGTGCAAGCATCTGGAAAAATCCGGCCAGACCCTGTTAAGCTCTCCACAGGACAGGCTTTTTGAGGCCTGTCATTTTGGAGAATGGCAGTTTCATGAGCGAGCAAGAAAGCGGACAGGCGCTTGATTGGATGCTGTATCATCCCTGGGCCAGCATTGCCTTGATCATCCTCGTGATGTCAGCGATCAGCGTGCTGCCCTACTATTTCATACACCGGTTCAGGCAGCGTCCACCCTCGGACGCAACCAGGGAAATGGCCGTCAATATCGGGTTCCGCATCGGTACGCTGCATGCGCTGATCCTGGCGCTGATCTTTTCCGGCGCTCAGGAACAATACGAACAGGCCCGGGAAACCATTGCGGCCGAAGTTATTATCTTGTCCGAAGCGGCACATGAAATTGCCCGGCTGCGCAACCAGGATATTGATCCGGTGCGTGCCAAGTTTTTCGAGTATATCGACGTGCTGGAGCAAGATGACACACCTGCGATGGACGTTCACAACATCGGCAATTCGGACCTTATCTTCCGCGAGGCGTCGCAAGTCTCTAGCGAGATCTATCAGGCTCTGCTTGCGATCGAGCCAGAGGAAGAACAACAGAGCATCACGCTTGACCGGATTGTCAGCAAGCTCGATCAGGCTTTCAGCCTGCGGCTGGAACGTGTGGCTGCGACTGCGCGGGGTGTATCCAACTTGTTTTGGACCCTATCCGTTGTCGGGTATGTCTTTCTGCTGCTGGTGTTTTTCGTAACGCCGTTTTCCTGGATTCGCTCGGGTCTTGTCGCGCTTTACAGCATTTATACCGGGCTTACCCTTTTCTTCATCATCGAGATGAGCAACCCCTATCTGGGATTGTCATCGATCGATCTCAGCAATTTGAGCGCGGCGTTCGATACCATCGAAACACAGGTCGAATAGGCCAGCGACCTAGCTGCTGGGATCGCCAGCAATCCAACGTCGGGGGCTTTTTGCCCGGATTGGTGATGTCTGCGCATTCCGGTGGCTTCAATCCAGCGGGCAAGCTATTCTGACTGGTGTGGGCTAGGCCCATACACTTAATGATTGCAGGGCTGGACGCGAGATGCCTGTTTTTCTGACGTTGACCAATGCCGATATCAACAACGCGGCCTTCTGGGCCGGGTTGGATATCGGGCCGGACAGCACCATCGATGTGTCCGGGATCAGTAACGCGTTCCAGGTCACCATGACCGGTAGCTCGATCACCTTCACCAATACCAATACTGGGGCGGTGACCACCTACACCAACGCCGATATCGCTTCGGGCTCGTTCAGTGAATTTGTCGAATACACCGGCAACAACAATGACGACAATGTCAGCGGCTCGGTCGGGTTGGATGCGAGTGGCTATTTCGGCGATCGCGGCGACGATTCGTTCACCGATAGTGGCAGCAGCGGTGGTACCATCGATGGCGGGCGCGACAATGACACGTTGCAGGGCGGAACGGGTGACAACAACATCTTTGGCCGTCAGGGTCGCGACGTCTTGCGGGGCGGATCGGGGAACAACAATCTCAACGGCGGCGGAGGACGCGACACACTTTTTGCCGAGGATGGCAGCGGCAACCTAGAAGGCGGCGGCGGCGCCGACGAAATCCATGCCGGATTGAATACCAGTTTTGTGAATGGCGGCAACGGGAACGACACGCTGATTGTGCCCAGGGGCTCGACCGTCACGCCCTTCTTTCCGGGCGCCACCGGCGGCACGGTTGATTTGCCAGGTGGTGCAAACAGCTTTACCTACACAAATATCGAGAATGTCGAAATTGCCTGTTTCACCGAAGGCACGATGATGCGAACGCCGGTTGGTGAGCGCGCGATTGAAACGCTGCAGGTCGGCGATCTGGTGGAGACGCTGGATCATGGCCCGCAACCCATCCGATGGATCGGCAGGCGCAGGGTGGCCGGGCGGGGTCGGCATGCACCGATCCGTTTTGCGCCCGGTACCATCGGAAATGACCGGCCTGTCCGGGTCTCGCCCCAGCATCGCGTGCTGCTTTCGGGCTGGAGATGCGAGCTGCTGTTTCATGCACCAGAAGTGCTGTGCGCAGCCCGGCATCTATGTGACGGCGATCGCATTCACGCCGCACTCTGCGATCAGGTCACCTATATCCACCTGATGTTCGACCGGCACGAAATCGTGTTCTGCGAAGATGCGCCAATGGAGAGCTTTTATGCGGGCAAACATATCCTGCAGGCTGATCACGCGTGTTACGATGAACTGATAGGGATTTTCCCTGAAATCGCCGATGGGGACCCCATCGCGCCCGCCCGCCCGTTCGTGCGCCACGCGGAAGGGGCGCTGCTGAGGGCATAACACGTCTCTGGAGGCGCGCCCTGACGGGGTGGGTTTGAAATCCCGGCAAATCCCGCTATTGAGCCGGAAACCCGCAGGATCAGGAGCAGGGCGTGAAGAAGAAAAAGCGGAAATTCCCGAAACTCAATGCTTTGCTCGACCCGTTTGATGTGAAACTCATCGACCGGATGGATGAGATGGCCGAGACCGAGCGGCTGGTCGCCTTCGAGCGGCGCGGCGGGTTGACCCGGCCTGCCTATGCGCTGTCTCCGGGGATGGAGGGGTTTGATATCGCACCTCTGGCGGCGGAATATGACACCCACGCCGAGAGCCTGCACGCTTTGCAGGATCCCGACCGGAACCAGACCGGCTATCTGCCTCACAACGGCTATTATGACCGCCCGGATGCGGATGCGCTCTATCTGATGATCCGCCGTTATGCGCCCAAGCGGGTGATCGAGGTGGGCTGTGGCAACTCGACCCGCGTGAGCCGGCAGGCGGTGCTGGATGGCGGGCTGGAGACGCAGATTACCGCCATCGACCCTTATCCGCGCGCCGATATCGCCCATGTGGTGGATGCGTTTGAACAGAAGCGGGTGGAAGAGGTTGATCCGGCGCTGTTTTCAACGCTGGAGGCTGGCGATGTGCTGTTTATCGATTCCAGCCATCAGGTGCGTCTGGGCAATGACGTGGCACATCTGTTCTGCAATATCATTCCGCAGCTGGCGCCGGGCGTGGTGATCCATGTGCATGATGTCTTTTTGCCCTATGAATACCCCAAGCGGTTCTTCTATGACTGCCCCTCCTGGGGCGAGCAATACATGCTGCATGCGCTGTTGCAGGGTGGGGGGTATGAGATTCTCTGGCCCGGATATCATCTGCAGCAGGACCGACCCGATGCGGTGCAGGCGCTGCCGTTCCTGCAGGGCGGGCGGGCGCAGAGCCTGTGGGTGCGCAAGCGCTAGGTCTGATCCAAAGGAGCGCCTGCGGCGCGCAGATTTTGTTTGCGTTCACGCCACGCAGGCGCTGGGGCTTTGCCCCAGACCCCGCAGCGTTTCCGAGCGCCGGAATGTTTTAGATCAGGCGGACCTGGGTGCCGACCTGCACCAGCGGGTAGAGCTGTTCCACATGCTCGTTATAGAGGCCGATGCAGCCCGACGAGCTCATCCGTCCGATCTTGCGGGTATCGTGGGTGCCATGGACCAGATAGGCGGGCCAGCCGAGATACATGGCCCGGGTGCCCAGCGGGTTGCCGGGATCGCCGCCTTCCATGCGGATGGGCAGGGTCGGGTCGCGCTCGCGCATGTTGGCGGTGGGCGTCCAGCTTGGGAATTCGGTCTTGCGCACCACTTTGGTATAGCCGCGCTTGGTCAGTTCCTCGCTCATCGGCACGGATGAGGGGAAGAGGCGATAGGTTTCGCCATCTGGTCCCCAGTAATGCACCGCCCGGCTGGTGATATCGGCCAAGAGCGCGCCCTTGCCAAGCGTGTCGAAATGATCCTGCCAGTTCTGGCGACGGAAGGACGAGACATTGCGGTTCACCGGCACCTGGGTGCTGATGGGTTGCTCGGTCTGGGGGAAGGCGTCACTGCTCTGGGCGCGCAGCAGCGCCGGGGTCGCAAGTGTGGCGGCAACGCCCAACAGGGTGCCACGGCGGGTGATCTTGGAGTTGGGCAAGGGTGCCTCCATCATCTGCTCAATTCTTCGCCGCGAAAATAGGGGTTCGCGGGGCGTCTGACCAGAGGGGGCTGTTGAAAACTGCGTGATTGGGGCCTGTTTCGCGCAATCCGGCAGGATGCTGCCCGGCTTTGGGGCCGGACAGCATGTGTTATGCGGGTCAGTCCATGGCTTTGAAGTTGAACTCGCCGCCTTCCTTGATCCCGCTGGGCCAGCGCGAGGTGATGGTTTTGGTGCGGGTGTAGAATTTGAACGCGTCCGGTCCGTGCTGGTTCAGATCGCCAAAGACCGATTTCTTCCAGCCGCCGAACGTGTGATAGGCCAGCGGCACCGGGATCGGGACGTTGATGCCGACCATGCCGATATTGATCCGGTTGGCGAAATCGCGGGCGGTGTCGCCGTCGCGGGTGAAGATCGCCGTGCCATTGCCATATTCGTGGTCCATGGCCAGCCCGATCGCCTCTTCATAGCTTTGCGCACGCACGGTGGAGAGGACGGGGCCGAAGATCTCGGTTTTGTAGATGTCCATATCTTTGGTCACGTTGTCGAAGAGGTGCGGGCCGACAAAGAAGCCGTCCTCATAGCCTTGCAGGCTGAAATCGCGCCCATCGACCACCAGTTTCGCACCCTGATCGACCCCGGATTGTACCAGACGTTCGATATTGGCCTTGGCGGCGGCGGTCACGACCGGGCCGTAATCCACGTCATTTCCCGCCATGTAAGGCCCCACTTTCAGCTTCTCGATGCGCGGCACAAGCTTGTCGATCAGCCGGTCGGCGGTCTCGTCACCCACCGGGACCGCGACCGAGATTGCCATGCAGCGCTCGCCCGCTGCGCCATACCCCGCGCCGACCAGCGCGTCGGCGGCCTGATCCATGTCGGCATCGGGCATCACGATCATGTGGTTCTTGGCGCCGCCGAAACACTGCACGCGTTTGCCCTGGGCGCAGCCGGTGCCGTAGATATATTCGGCGATGGGGGTGGAGCCCACGAAACCCACCGATTGGATCACCGGATGGTGCAGGATAGCATCCACCGCCTCCTTGTCGCCGTTGACCACCTGCAGGATGCCCTTGGGCAGCCCGGCCTCTTCCAGCAATTCGGCCAGCATCAGCGGCACGGAGGGGTCGCGCTCGGAGGGTTTCAGGATGAAGGCGTTACCGCAGACGATGGCGGGGGCGAACATCCACATCGGGATCATGGCGGGGAAGTTGAAGGGCGTGATGCCGGCCGTGACACCCAGCGCCTGACGCATGGAATACATGTCGATTCCGGGGCCCGCGCTGTCGGTGAATTCGCCTTTCAGCAGTTGCGGCGCGCCGATGCAGTATTCTACCACTTCAAGCCCACGCTGCACGTCACCCTTGGCATCGGGGACGGTTTTGCCATGCTCGCGGCTGAGCGCCTCGGCCAGCTTGTCCATATCGCGGTTCAGCAGATCGACAAATTTCATCATCACCCGCGCGCGGCGTTGCGGGTTGGTTGCGCCCCAGGCAGGCTGCGCTGCGGCGGCGATTTCGACGGCCCTGGCGACCTCGTCAGCGCTGGCCAGCGGCACTTTCGCCTGCACGTCGCCGGTGGCGGGGTTGAACACATCCGCAAAACGGCCCGAGCCGCCTTTGACATGTTCACCGTTCAGATAATGGGTCAGCTCCTGCATGGGGTCTCCTCCGATCAGATTTGGGGGCAGGATAGGCTTGCAAAAATCCACTGAACAGAGGCAAGATTTCAAAAAGGTTTTGCAAATTTGCAGAAGGGCAGGTGATGGAGCCGCATTGGGACGATATGAAGGTGTTTCTGGCGGTGGCGCGCGAGGAAAGCCTGTCAGCGGCGGGGCGTATCCTCAAGATGGACCCGGCCACTGTGGGCCGCCGCATTGCCCGGCTGGAGGCGGCGCTGGACGCATCACTTTTTGTGAAATCGCCCCAGGGCTATGCGCTGAGCGCGGCGGGCGAGCGGTTGCTGAGCCATGGCGAACAGGCCGAAGAGGCGATGCGAGCTGCAGCAGAGGCGCTGACCGGTCCGGCAGATCGGCTGAGCGGGCAGATTCGCATCGGCGCTCCGGATGGCTGCGCCAACTACCTTCTGCCGCAGGTTTGTACCCGGATCAGCGCCACCAACCCCGATCTCGACATTCAAATCCTCGCCTTGCCTCGGGTCATCAACCTGTCGCGGCGCGAAGCGGATATGGCGATCACGGTCAGCCCGCCCACGGCAGGGCAATTGCTGGTGCAGAAGATCACAGACTATAAGCTGCATCTGGTCGCCCATCGTCGTTATCTGCGCCGCTACCCGGACATAAAGGCGATTGAAGATCTGGGCGGGCACCCGATGATCGGTTATATTCCGGACATGATCTTTGACCGCGAGTTGGACTACCTGACTGACCTTGGCGTCAAGCGTGTCGCGCTGGCCTCAAATGCGGTTTCGGTGCAATTGCGTCTGGTGGCGCAGGCTACCGGCCTGTGTGTGGCGCATGATTTCACGCTGCCTTCGCATGGGCGGTTGGCCAAGGTGCTGCCGGATCAGATCAGCCTGACGCGCAGTTTCTATCTGGTCCGCCATCAGGGGGACCGGCGCAGCGCGCGCCTGAACCGCTTTGCCGCCGCGCTGAGCGCCGGGATACGCGACGAAGTGGCCCGGTTGGAAGGGCTGACTTGACAGAACGCGGCCAAGGGGCAACGCTCTGGGGATACAGGAATAATACCGAGGTGCTGCAAATGCTTGTCCAGGCAATCCTGAAATCCAAGGCCGATTCCGGCGTGGTGACCGTGAAGGCATCGACATTGGTGTCCGAAGCGGCACAGGTTCTGGCCGAGAAACGCATCGGCACCGTGATGGTCTCTGATGACGGGGAAACACCGGACGGCATCCTGTCTGAGCGCGACATCGTGCGCGAGCTTGGCGCCAGCGGCAGCGGCTGCCTGAACCAGCCGGTGAGTGAATACATGACCAGCGACCTCGTCACCTGTACCCGAGATTCCAGCGTTCAGGATATCCTGGAGCAGATGACCGAAGGGCGGTTCCGCCACATGCCGGTTGTCGAGGATGGCAAGCTGATCGGCATCGTGACGCTGGGGGATGTGGTCAAGGCGCAATTGTCTGAACTTGCGATGGAAAAGGACGCGCTTCAGGGCATGATCATGGGGCACTGATTTGCCATATTGCGCTCGGGGGCCGCATGTGGTTCCTTGCCGCGCAATTTTGTTGCGCAGAGGTCTGCCATGAGAACTGCTTTATATCCCGGAACATTTGACCCTATCACGCTAGGCCATGTCGATATCATCCGCCGGGCGGCTCTGATGGTGGACCGGCTGGTGATCGGGGTTGCAATCAATCGCGACAAAGGGCCGTTATTCACGCTGGAAGAGCGCGTCGCCATGATCGAGGCGGAATGTGCCGCGCTCAGCCAGGAGACGGGCACCGAAATCGTCGCGCATCCGTTTGAAAACCTGCTGATCGATTGCGCGCGCGACGTCGGCGCGCAGACCATCGTGCGCGGGCTGCGCGCCGTGGCTGATTTCGAGTATGAATATCAGATGGTTGGCATGAACCGGGCATTGGATGACACGATCGAGACCGTGTTCCTGATGGCGGATCTGCGGCATCAGGCGATCGCCTCGAAACTGGTCAAGGAAATCGCACGGCTGGGTGGGGATGTGTCGAAATTCGTGCCGCCACGGGTCAAGGCCGCGCTGCTCGAACGGCTGGCGCGCTGATCGACCCGGCTGGTGTCTGTGACCGATAGTTGGACCCGCATCCGCACCCGCGAGGCCTTCTGCCGCTATGTCGCCCAGAGCCGGTTCGAGGGCGACGGGCTGCGCTTCGTGATCCGTGCGGATGGCGGTTTTTCCGGTACTGCGGAGGGCGAGACATTCGAGGGCCGCTGGGTCTGGAAAGACAGTTGTTTTTGCCGCACGTTGATCTTCGACGACGAGCCCCCCGAAACCGATTGCGAAATCATCGAGATTTGCGGCGATCAGATGCGCTATACGCGCGCCCGGGGGCAGGGCAGTACCAGCGTGGTTCGAAAGGTCCCGCTCTGACCCTCAGCGCCAAAAGGCCAGCCATTGCAGCAGATCATACAGTTTGCGGCCCAGAAACAGAAGATGCTCGGTCCCGAACAGCATGACATCTCCGACCACGGCGACCAGCAGCAGACCGGCAAGCCAAATGGCAATCTGATTTGTCATCCAGCCCTCGGGAGAAATGAAAAACGCCCGCTCAGATAACCTGAGCGGGCGTTTTTTCTCAAGCGCTTAATAGGTTCAATTCAAGCGACCCATGGCGACCGCGACGTCTGCCATCCGGACCGAGAAACCCCATTCATTGTCATACCAAGCCAGCACCCGCACCATGCGGTCATCGACCACGCGGGTCAGATCGGGCGCAAAGATCGAGCTTTCCTCGGAATGGTTGAAATCGACCGAAACCAGCGGCGCTGGCTCATAGCCCAACACCCGCGACATCGGGCCCTGTGCGGCTTCGGCCACGATGGCGTTCACCTCTTCGCGGGTCACATCGCGCGAGGCGCGGAAAGTCAGATCAACGGCCGAGACATTCGGGGTCGGCACGCGAATGGCCGAGCCGTCCAAGCGCCCCTTGAGGTTTGGCAGAACCTCACCCAGCGCCTTGGCGGCCCCGGTCGAGGTCGGGATCATCGCCATTGCGGCGGCGCGGGCGCGGTAGAGGTCGTCGTGACGGCGATCCAGCGTCGGCTGGTCGCCGGTATAGGCGTGGATCGTGGTCATGATGCCATGCTCGATCCCGATCGCGCGGTCCAGCACCTTGGCCAGTGGCGCGAGGCAGTTGGTGGTGCAGGACCCGTTCGAGATCATCCGATCCTCGGGCGTCAGCGTTTCGTCGTTCACACCGTAGACGATGGTCTTGTCCACATTCTTGCCAGGCGCCGACAGCAGCACTTTCTGCGCGCCGCGCTCGAAATGGGTGTTGGCTTTGAGCCCGTCATTGAACTTGCCGGTGCATTCCAGCACCACGTCGCAGCCTTCCCAGTCCAACTGGCCCATGTCATAGGTCGAAAACATCTGCATCGGGCCGCGGCCCAAATCCATGGTCTTCTCGTCGACGATGATGTCGCGGGGGAAGCGGCCATGGATGCTGTCATATTTCAGCAGATGCGCCGAGGTCTCCAGCGGGCCGGTTGCATTGACCTTGATCACTTCGATATCGTTGCGGCCCGATGCCGCGATATGGGACAGGGTGCAGCGGCCGATGCGACCGAACCCGTTGATACCTACTTTAATGGTCATATGGAACTCCAGCGACATGTAACTTGCTGCCATATAGCCAGCCGTCGCTCTTAGGTGAAGTGAAAAAAGTCAGTAAAACGAAGCTGTTAGCGCAAACCTGCACCGATTGCGCTAACGCTTGTGCTAACAGTGTGAACAGATAACCTGCCTGCGGTCGGATTGATCAGGAGAATCGGGTATGAGCGGCTTACTGGCCTTGCTGGATGACGTAGCGGGCATCGCCAAAGTGGCGGCGACCTCGGTCGATGATGTGGTCGCGGCGGCGGGAAAGGCGGGGGCAAAAACGGCGGGTGTGATCATCGACGATGCCGCCGTGACGCCGAAATACGTGCAGGGCTTTGCGCCTGCGCGCGAGTTGCCGATCATCTGGCGCATCGCGCGCGGATCCGTGTTCAACAAGCTCGTTCTGCTGCTGCCGGTGGCGCTGCTGCTGGCCAATTTCGCGCCCTGGCTGATCACACCCCTGCTGATGATCGGCGGGTCTTATCTGTGCTTCGAAGGGGCCGAGAAGATCTTCCATCTGCTGTTCCCGCATGGCAGTCACAGCGTTCACGAGGACCTGAAAGAGCGCGACCCCGGCCATCTGGAGGAACAAAAGGTCAGGGGCGCGATCAAGACCGACTTCATCCTTTCGGCTGAGATCATGACCATCGCTTTGGCCGCCATTGAAGCCCCGAATGTCTGGATGCAGGGTGCGACACTGGCGGTTGTGGGTCTTGGCGTGACGGTTGCGGTCTATGGCTCTGTCGCGCTGATCGTGAAAATGGACGATGTGGGTCTCTACATGGCAAAAAACGCGCCAACGCCCATCGGGCGCGGGCTGGGGCGGGGGCTGGTCAAGGCGATGCCCGGCGTGATGAGGACGCTGTCCATCGTCGGCACCGCCGCCATGCTCTGGGTCGGTGGCTCGATCGTGATCCACGGGCTGGAGGTGCTGGGCTTCGGCTGGCTGGGTCACCACATCCACGACTGGGCTTATGTGGTGGGGCATATGGTGTCGGAGCAGTGGATTGGCGCGGTGGAATGGATGTCCAAGGCCACGATGGACGGCATCCTTGGTCTGGCCTGGGGCTTTGTGCTGATACCGCTGGCGACGAAGGTGATCGGGCCGGTGCTTGGGGCGCTTTCTGGAAAGTCCGCATAGGGCGCAGAGTGGCTTCTTTTCGCGACTCAGCTAGTGTCGCTTGGCTGGGTGACAAGGATATGGACAGCAATGGAACCGATGAGACCCTAAAGAATGAGCTCGAAAAATGCGGACGCGTTTGGATTCGAGGAGCCGTGTCGAATGCTGACCTAGAACTGTTTGACAAGGCCGCTGTAGACACAACGAAAGCAGGACAAAGGTTGAGCTCTTCGATGGCCTTGGCTGCCGCGATTTCGAATGACAGCTCGTTGCTGGAAGTCATCCGGAGGCTCGACCCAAAGGCGGTGCCCGTCCGCATAGTTGCGTTCAACAAGTCGGAGAAGGCAAACTGGGGGGTGCCATGGCACCAAGATAGGGTCATCGCAGTTGCAGATAAGGTTGAAGTTACTGGCTTTCACAATTGGACCAAAAAGTCAGGGACTTGGCATTGTGAACCACGCCAGTCCATCTTGGATGAAATGCTCTTTGTTCGCTTGCACTTAGATGACACCGATCAAACTAATGGTGCTATGGAAATTGCTGTTGGTAGCCACAAGGAAGGGATTGTTCCAACGGCAATGGCTGAAAAGACGGCACTCGCATATCCAATTGAGGTGTGCGAGGCAAAGCGTGGCGACATTCTAGTGCTCAAAATGTTGACACTGCATTCATCAAAACCCGCGCTAATCCAATCTGGACGAAGGGTATTGCGAATTGACTTTTCGTCATCTGAGTTACCATCGCCATTGTCATGGAATTTGCATACTGTCGAAACCTGACTTTGCGGTCGTAAGACGAACCGCAAGAAGGTCTGCAATTCGGTCAATCGAGTTTCGATACACCCGAACAACTTCGATACACCCGAACAACAAAGGGCGCTCATCAGAGCGCCCTTTCTGCCGTTCTGATCGGAGTTTGGATCAGCCCAGCAATTCCTTGACCTTCGCCACGGTGGCCTCCGCCGTGATGCCGAAATGTTCGTAGAGGTGGCCGGCGGGGGCGGAGGCGCCGAAGCTGGACATGCCGATGAAACCGGCCTTGGCCTCGCGACCGCGCTCGCCCAGCAGCCAACGGTCCCAGCCGCCCAGACGCACGGCGGCTTCGATGCCGACGCGGACTGGCCCGCCGGGCAGGACTCGCTTGCGATAGGCTTCGTCTTGGGCTGCAAACAGCTCCATACAAGGCATGGAGACGACGCGGGTGCCGATGCCTTCGGCTTCCAGCTTGGCCTTGGCCTCCAGCGCGATGGCGACCTCGGAGCCGGTGGCGATCAGGATGGCCTGGCGTTTGGCGTCGGCATCAGCCAGCACATAGGCGCCCTGGGCGGTCAGGTTCTTGGTCTTGTGCTCGGTCCGCACGGTGGGCAGGCCCTGACGGGTCAGGGACAAGACCGAGGGCGTCTCCTTCGATGAAAGCGCCAGTTCCCAGGCCTCGGCCGTTTCCACCATATCGGCGGGGCGGAACACATGGGTGTTGGGGGTCGCACGGGAAATCGCCAGATGCTCGACCGGCTGGTGGGTCGGGCCATCCTCGCCCAGACCGATGGAATCGTGAGTCATCACGAAGGTGGTCGGGATCTTCATCAGCGCGGCCAGGCGCATGGCCGGGCGGGCATAGTCGGTGAAGGCCATGAAGGTGCCGCCATAGGGGCGGATGCCGCCATGCAGCGCCATACCGTTCATCGCCGAGGCCATACCGTGTTCGCGGATGCCGTAATGGATATACCGGCCCTTGCGGTTTTCCGGCAAGAACACGCCCAGATCGGCGGTCTTGGTGTTGTTCGAGCCGGTCAGGTCCGCCGAGCCGCCCACGGTCTCAGTCACGATCGGGTTTACGACACCCAGCACCTTTTCGGAGGCGGCGCGGGTGGCGAGTTTGGGTTGATCCTCGGAGATCTGTTTCTTCAGCGCGCGGATGGCGCTGGTCAGTTTCTTGGGGGCGTCCCCGGCATAGGCGCGGGTGAACTCGCCCTGTTTGCGCTCGGAAAGCTGGGCGAAGCGGTCTTCCCATTCCGCACGCGCCTCTGCGCCGCGCGCGCCGATCTCTTCCCACGCCGATTTCACATCCGCCGGGATTTCGAACGACCCGTGCGGCCAGCCATAAGCCTCTTTTGCTGCTTCAAGCTGTTCCTGATCGGTCAGCGCGCCATGGCCTTTGGAGGTGTCCTGCGCCGCATGTCCCAGTGCGATATGGCTTTCGCAGGCGATCATGGTGGGCAGGTCGGATTTCTTGGCCCCGATGATCGCGGCGTCGATGGCGGCGGGATCATGGCCGTCAATCTCAATCACATGCCAGTTCGAGGCGCGGAAGCGTTCGACCTGATCGGTGCGGTCGGCCATATCGACGGTGCCATCGATGGTGATGTTGTTGTCATCCCAGAACACGATCAGCTTGCTCAGTTCCAGACGACCCGCGAGGCCGATCGCCTCCTGGCTGACGCCTTCCATCAGGCAGCCGTCGCCCGCGATCACATAGGTGTAGTGATCGACGACCTTCTTGCCATAGTGAGCCCGCTGCACCTCTTCGGCGATGGCGAAACCCACCGCATTGGCGATGCCCTGGCCCAGCGGGCCGGTGGTGGTTTCGATCCCGTCGGCCAGGAAGTTTTCCGGATGGCCTGCGGTCTTGGCGCCCAACTGGCGGAAGTTCTTGATCTCTTCCAGCGTGATATGCACGTTGCCGGTGAGATAGAGCAGCGAATAGATCAGCATCGAGCCATGGCCTGCCGACAGGATGAACCGGTCGCGGTCGGGCCAGGTCGGGTTGGCGGCGTCGAATTTCAGGTGCTTTTCAAACAGCACGGTCGCGACATCGGCCATCCCCATGGGCATGCCGGAATGGCCGGAATTGGCGGCGGCGACGGCATCGAGGGTCAGGGTCCGGATGGCCGTTGCCTTGGCCCAATGTTCAGGGTTCGCTTTGCGCAGCGCAGTCAGGTCCACGAGGCTTGTTCCTTTGGGTTACGGGCGGTTGCGGGGCTCAATACCATCCAGCCCCCGAAGTGCAAGCAGAACCGGGATTTGCGTCTTTCCGCGCATGAAGAGCAGGTCTCAAGTGGTTGAAAGCAAAAGGGGGGTATTTTCGCCCCGCTTTCGCTAGAGTAATTTCAATCGAACCGGTGCCCGATTCGTGTGGTTTTTGATGCGGGGGCAGCCGGGATGAAGAACAAGAACCGCAGGAAGATTGGGTGAGGGGCATGAGCCAGATTGAGGAATTGCAACGCCGTATTGCCGCCGCGATGGATCGGATCGGTGCCGGAGTTGAAACATTGTCAAGATTGCCCGAACCGGCGGCAGGATATGCCGAGGCAGAGGGCGCGCTCGATACGGATCTGCTGGCCGCTCTGGAGGACGAAAAGCTGGCCAACGCCCAGCTTGAGGAGCGGATCAAGACCCTGAAGGCGCGCCACGAGGTCGAGATGGCGCAACGGGCCGGCGGCGGCGATGAAGAGATTGCTGCCCTGCGCGCGCAGCTGGATGATGCGCAGGCGCTGCTGGGTGAGCGGGCCGGGGCCGAAGAGGCCGCCGCATTTGCTGCAAACACGGTCGAAGAGCTGCGTGCAGAGAATGAAGTGATGCGGGTCCGGTTGCAGAGCGTTGAGGATGCCGAGCCGCTGAGAGCCGAGATCGACAGGCTGCGCGCGGCCCTGAACGAAACCGAGCAGGCGGGTGATCTGCGCTCTGAAAATGACATGCTGCGCGCCGAGCGGGTCAGCCACGGCGCGGCGATGGCGCGGCTGGACGATGATCTGCAGCGGTTGCGCAAGGCCAATGCGCAATTGCGTGAGGTCAATGGCGCGCTGCGCGAGGCCAATGCCGCCGGGATTGGCGATCCATCCCTGATCAATCAGGCACTGCAGGCCGAGCTTGAGGCGCTGCGCTCGGCGCGCGCCACCGACATGGCCGAGGCGCAGGCGGTGCTGGCGCTACTTGAGCCGCTGCTGGCGAAAGCGGAACTGGTCGAGGGAGAGGAAGCGTAATGCCCAATATTACCATCACCATCGGCAGTCGCGCCTTCGAGGTTGCCTGCCAGCCCGGTGAAGAGCAGTTCCTGCACTCCGCCGCCGCGATGCTGGATGACGAGGCTCAGGTGCTGTCGGATCAGATCGGTCGCATGCCCGAGGGGCGGATGCTGCTGATGGCGGGGCTGATGCTGGCGGACAAGACCGCCGGGCTGGGCGACCGGGTCAAAGAGCTTGAGGCGCAACTGGCCGAGCAAGGGCACGAATTGGCGCAACTGCGCAACATGCCTCTGCCGGAACCGGAACAGATCGAGGTGGCCGTGGTGCCGCCCTTTGTCACCGACACGCTGGCCGAGCTTGCCGCGCGCGCGGAATCCCTGGCCGCTGAGGTTGAGGAAAAGGCGCAGGCCTCTTGAGGCGCGTATCACTTGTCTGCGCGCTTGCGATGCTGGCAGCGCCCGCCGTTGCAGAGGTCTGGATCGAGACGTCCTATTATACCTGTGAGCGGGGTGCCGAGGTCACGGCCACCCATGTCGGCAAGGATTCCGACGCGGCGGTGGTGTTGCTGATCGAAGGCAACCAGATCGGCCTGCCGGTGACCCGCTCAGGCTCGGGCGTGCGCTATGCCGAACCCGGTGGCGGATATGTCTGGCACGAAAAAGGCCGCAGCGCGCTGCTGCTCTGGGAGGAGGGGGACACCACCCAGGCGATCTATTCGGACTGTCAGTCGGAGTATCCCGCGCCGTAGCCTTGGATCAGGCGTTGGCTTCGCGGATCTTGTCGGCGGCGTCCTTGTCATAGGTGACGCCGTTTTCGTCAAAAAGCGTGTCCAATTCGCCCGACAGCGTCATCTCGGTGATGATGTCGCAACCACCGACGAATTCGCCTTTGACATAAAGCTGGGGGACGGTGGGCCAGTCGGAATAGTCCTTGATGCCCTGACGGATCGCTTCATCGGCCAGCACGTTCACGTCGGAGTAATCCACGCCCATATAATTCAGCACCCCCGCCACACGGGACGAGAACCCGCATTGCGGCATCTCTTTGGTGCCTTTCATATAGAGCACCACATCATTGGCTTTGACGGTTTCGTCGATCTGGGTCTTAACGTCGCTCATCTTGCTTTCCCTCTTCGCGCGCGCGCGCGTGTTATGTCCGTGTTCGGCTGGTCCTTGACCCAGCCTTCTTCTTCCAATCGCCGATGTTCGGCCTGCGCCAGAGCCACCGGATCAAGCCCGTGTCGTTCGATACCCGCGATCTTGCTGATCTTGTCCGGATCGGGGCGCATATCCGACAGGCGTCGTTTTCTGTTCCGCTTCACATAGGCCTCTGTCAGTGCGGCGGCAACCACAAGAGCGGCAATTCCGCCTGCGGTCCAGATGAACCAGGGTGTCATTTCTTCGGCGCCATTGATTTAGCGTAGAGTTGCGGATCTTTGCTTATCCTTACAGGTGTCGTGTGACCACGCCCGGCGGTTTCTCCGCCAGTTACTAACGTATCGCCCTGACCGGGTTTCACACCTTGTCGCGACTTCGGCTGGCGCTTTGAAAAGCTCAATCTGATTGCGAGGAACGCTCCGACTACGATCAGAATGAACGCTACAGCCCATATCCAGCCCGAGATAGTCACTCCGGCGCTTTGGTCGTCAGCGCCAGCGCGTGCAATTCGCCATCCGGCCCGTCCATTTTGCCCTTCAGCGCGGCATAGACGGCGCGTTGCTGCTGAACGCGGTTCTTGCCGCGAAAGCTCTCATCCACCACCATGGCGGACATGTGAACGCCGTCGCTGCCGCCGACCTGGATGTCGGCATCCGGGAACGCCTCGCGCAGCAGATGTTCGATTTCATGGGCGCTCATTGGCATGTGGGTCGTCTCCTGATGGTCACTATTCAAGAAGTAGAGCGGAGTGCGGGCGCGTGCAAGGGAGGCACGCAGCCGGATCGCGCAAAACACGGCACCCATCCGGGGTGCCGGATTTGCCTGTTTTCCCAATCTCAGGCGACCGCTGCGGCAAAGCTCTCGCGATAGGTGCCGGCCAGATCGTCCAGCGCCGCCTCAGCGCCGCCGATACGCACGCTGCTGCCGGTGAAGCGGCCCACGGTTTCGATGGCCACACCCGCCTGTCCGGCGGCGATCATCAGCGCCTCGACCTGATCGAAATTGCAGGCCACCAGATAGCGCGCCTGATCCTCGCCAAACAGTTTCTCGGTGGGCGCATCATCAAGTTGCACGCCGACGCCAGCAGCCTCGGCCAGTTCAAACGCGGCCAGGGCCAGCCCGCCATCGCTGAGATCGGTGCAGGTCTTAATCAGGGCGCGATTGGCGCGGATGAAATCGCCGTTACGCTTTTCCGCTTCCAGATCGACATGGGGTGCGTCACCGTCTTCGCGGTTGAACACCTCGGCCAGCAGGGCGGATTGGCCCAGATGGCCTGCGGTCTCGCCGATCAGCAGCGCCACATGGCCCTCACGTACCTCGTTGCCGATGATATCGTCGGTATGGCTGAGCAACCCGACCGCGCCCATGGTAGGGGTGGGCAGGATGCCCTGACCATCGGTTTCATTATAAAGCGAGACATTGCCCGAGACGATCGGCATGTCGAGGGCGGCGCAGGCGGCCCCGATGCCTTTGATCGCGCCGACGAACTGACCCATGATTTCGGGCTTTTCGGGGTTGCCGAAATTTAGGTTGTCGGTCGAGGCCAGCGGCGTCGCGCCCACGGCGGTCAGGTTGCGATAGGCCTCGGCCACCGCCTGTTTGCCGCCCTCAACCGGGTTGGCGCGCACATAGCGCGGGGTCACGTCAGAGGTGAAGGCCAGCAGCTTGTCGGTGCCATGCACCCGGATCATGCCAGCCCCCAGCCCCGGTGTGCGGGCGCTGTCCGCCATGACCATGGTGTCGTATTGCTCATAAACCCACTGCTTGCCCGCGTAATTGGGCGAGGCGAGCAGGGCGCGCAGCCCGTCGATCGGGTCAATCTGGGGCACCTCGGCCAAGGTTTCGGCCTCGGGGGTCGGTTCCCACGGGCGGTCATATTCCGGGGCGGTCGAGGAGAGTTTGGACAGAACCAGATCAGCTTTGACCTCGCCGTTATGGACGATCAGGAAGCGGTCCTCGGCGATTGTTTCACCGACGATGGCGAAATCCAGATCCCATTTCTCGAACACGGCGCGGGCCTCGGCCTCAAGCTCGGGCTTGAGCACCATCAGCATGCGTTCCTGGGATTCCGACAGCATCATCTCATAGGCGGTCATGTTGTCTTCGCGCTGGGGCACGTTTTCCAGATCGAGCCGCACGCCCAGACCGCCCTTGTCGCCCATTTCAACGGCCGAGCAGGTCAGGCCGGCCGCGCCCATATCCTGGATCGAGATCACGGCCCCGGTCTGCATCAGTTCCAGCGTCGCCTCCATCAGGCGCTTCTCGGTGAAGGGGTCACCAACCTGAACGGTGGGGCGCTTTTCCTCGATCGTTTCGTCGAATTCCGCGCTGGCCATGGTTGCACCACCGACGCCGTCGCGCCCGGTCTTTGCGCCCAGGTAAACCACCGGCATGCCGACGCCGGAGGCCGCCGAGTAGAAAATCTTGTCGCTGTCAGCAAGACCTGCGGCAAAGGCGTTCACGAGGCAGTTGCCGTTATAGGCAGGGTGGAACCGCACCTCGCCACCCACGCAAGGCACGCCGAAACAGTTGCCATAGCCGCCGATGCCTTCAACCACGCCATTGACCAGTTGCCGCGTCTTTGGGTGATCAGGCTCGCCGAAGCTCAGCGCATTCATCGAGGCGATGGGACGCGCGCCCATGGTGAACACATCGCGCAGGATGCCGCCCACGCCGGTCGCCGCGCCCTGATAGGGCTCGATATAAGAGGGGTGGTTGTGGCTCTCCATCTTGAACACGACCGCCTGACCGTCACCGATATCGACCACACCGGCATTCTCGCCGGGGCCGCAAATCACCTGCGGGCCGGAGGTGGGCAGGGTGCGCAGCCACTTCTTGGAGGATTTGTAGGAGCAATGTTCGTTCCACATGGCCGAGAAAATACCCAACTCGGTAAAGCTCGGTTCGCGGCCAATGATGTCGAGGATCATATCGTATTCGTCGGGTTTCAGCCCGTGGCTTTCGATCAGTTCCGGCGTGATGGCTGGCTCTTGCATCCTGTCTGGGTCCCCGAGATGGCAAAGTTTCGCGCCTTTTAGGGGAAGCCGCGCGCGGGGGAAAGAGGGAAGGCTCTGCAAGTGCGTATGAGAGCACTTGGCGACCTGAGTAGTGTTCTTCGCCAAGCTTGGCCCTTCGTTTATGTCGGGGAGTCGCCTGAGCAGTTCAGCTGAGTGATTGTCAAAGCCGGGAGTGGCTGTTTCGAAAAGATGTCGATTCCCTCATCACCAAAGATCGAAATCGAGCCGTCCGCGCTGAACGGGCAATGATGTTTTGTATACCCGCCGAGTACGCCTGACTCGCGGGCAGCAGCGGTGAAGACTGGCATTGACACGACGAAATCTGGATTGCGGAACTTAATATACTCTGGTGGGATTGCACCAATGAAGGCAGACGCGCGCTGCTTGGGCACGCTCATGGGGTGAAACTGCAGGGCCTCAGGGTCAGCCAACCCGAAGCCATCATAGACCCGACCACGAAATCCATAGCCCAACCCGCCGATTTCGGATGTCACCAGGCTGCAATCGGGACAGGCTGTGTAGAGGGTACGGCCAATGTCGAGATATTTGGCCACCCTGAAGTTTGCTGTCGTATCCGTAACGCCCAGACCGTTCAGAAGCGTGCGCCCACCCAAAACCAGATATGTTGCCAAAACCAATAGCGCGACACCACGAAACACGCGGCCTGCAGAGGGCATGGTCGCGAGCCCAATTGCGAATGGTATAAATACAAGTGGATAGTACCACGTGAATAAATTCGACCGTCCAATCATCCAGGCGCAAAGTACTCCACCGGAGAAAGCGAAAAAGACGTCAGCATAACCGTTGAAATCGCGCGATTTCAGCACCCCGACAAGTCTCGCGATCAACAGTCCGAATAGTAGAATTCCAGCCCACAACTTTCCGGTCCCGAATCGCAAGGCCAACTTGGCCGAGGCCTCGTAAGAATGACCGTAGGCAAGGGACTTAGCTCCCGCCGCGTGAGGCAAGATGCTTCCATAGAGCACAAATTCGATCGCAAACAGGACCAGTATTGGCCAGGCATTCCAGAGAACCGCAATGCGTTGCCCTTGCCTGAGGACCCAAACCAACAGCAGCAATAGAAGTAGCAGGGTCTCAATTCGAAACCAGACGGCCACAGCTACCAAGAATACCGCCAGTCCGAAACGATCTTGGCGCAACGCAAGAGCTGTCCCCAACATGAGCGCTACGAAGATAGGCGTTTCCATGCCCCCGTATGCCGCCAGCAAAACAAACGGAACTCCTGACAACAGCGCGAATGCAGCGAACGCTTGGTGGGCCTCAAGCTGCCGGACAAGTTGTGCGCCGAGCACGAATACTGATACGATCACTGCTGCTTCGACCAAACGCATCGCGAAGATTGTATCAAACACAGTTCCCATAGCAGCCAGTAGAAAGATATACCCGGTCGAAGAACTGGCCTTGAAAGTATCGCCAAGGTTGAAAGTTGGTTGGCCGGTTTGGACCAGGGCCTCTACGATCCGGGCGTGGATATAGGCGTCGTCAACGAGCCCGGCCAGAAAAACGGGAATCGCCAACAAAGCACCCAAAGCCAACGGGGCAACTGTCCAAAGGTATTCTCTTTTGCCGGTATTCAAGGCTGGGTCTCCTGATCATCAGCCGCAGATGCCATACAGCCTATTCATTTGCAATCGGACGTTTAAGAAGGGCGAAGCGAAGGATGCTCTTCCCCTCGGTAGACGTCTGATATTGATCGGACAAAGCCGTGGCGTAGGGTCGCTATCAGCTGAATTGATGTTGGTTGTGCGGAAGAACGGTTCACAACTTTCCGGACTTGAGGTGTTACTGAAGTATTCGCGTTTGACTTGGTAGGCCTAACCTGCAGCGCCATTGCAATCGTCGCGGCCATATCGCTCGCCGAAGATGTGAATATCGTATGGGGCAAGTAAGATGCACCATTCGGTCAGAACTTTGGGTTGGAGAGAGTGACGTTGCGATACTTCTGATCGTCATGTACCTACTGGTCTACCTCCGGTTGGTGAGGGCACTAACGACAATTGCGACCTTCGTATTGAGCAGATGTAAATACGCTAGATTTGTAACAAACCCTGGAGGACCGGATGCAAGATGAAGCGGATCGCCCCAACGTTGTCACGCCTGAGTTCATGGCGAGATATGATCATCTGACCCCCAGCGGGCATATGCATCCGGCGTGCAAGTTGAACCGGCTTGCCAATATCGGACTTGATTGCCGGGCGGAGGTCAGCCCTCAGATCGACCTGAACCTGTTGACCGACCGCAGCTATACTCATTTATGCGAGACGAGCGATGATGGCTGGCTGATCGGGGGCGGGGACAACACCAAGCTGGAGCGTCCCGACACCGCGCATGCGGAGATTTGGCGGTTCGGACCGGACAACAAGGCGGATGGGGGGCTGCCCTTCGATTATGTTGAGGCTGTTATGCGCGCGATCAAATTTGCACCGATCCGGGTCATACCATCGCGGGTGAATCTGACGCCGTCAAACGAGCTGGAACTGCTGCTGGAATACGATCCGGGCTCGGTGATTGGTCAACTTCTGGGCATATTCAGCACCGCGCTGGCCTGTCCCTGCGGAGACTATGGCAACCCGTTTCACATCACGCTGGTGCGCGGGGTGAAGTTCCGCTCTGACGCAGCGCAGGCCGCTTACTTTTCCGAGATGGAGAGTGTGGTGGCGCAGTGGCGGTCGGACCATCCCGAAGGGGTCATGTTCAATGACGGGGGTATTGATCTCTTTGCCAACCGGGAGAAGATACTCGCGCATGTTTCGCCAAGTCTGTCATCCGGTGTTGAGGCGGATATCGCCGCATTGCGCGAGATTTGAGAACAGCACGGGTAGCCTGACCATAGGCTCAGGCTACCCGGCTTCTTAGGACTATTGGCCGCCCTGATCTTTGGCCAGTTGCTGGTTCACCGCTTCGCCCGCCGCAGCGCCAATGGTGGCTTTCTGCTCGTCGGTGACGTGTTCGGCCTCGTCCAAACCAGGGATCGCGACGCGCACCTCGCGGCGGGCAAAGTCGATGCCGTTCTCCTTGAAGGCAGCCTTGACGCGGTTATAGATCTCCTTGCGCAGGGTGAATTGCTTGCCGGGGATCGCCATGAACTTGCCCCGGATGATCATGCCGACATCATCGAAATCAAACACGCCCTGTGACTTGAAGGGCTCCAGGAAACCGTCCTTGTGGATTTCGTCGGCCATCATCTCGGCGCCAATCTTTTTGAAAATCTTCTTCACCTTGTTGGGGTCGGTGTCAAAGGGCACGGTGAATTTCAGCTTCATGATGACCCAGTCGCGGCTGTAATTGGTCAGCTTCTGAATCTCGCCATAGGGGATCGTATGCACCGGACCGCGATGGTGGCGCAGCTGCATCGACCGGATCGAGATCTTTTCGACCGTGCCGGTGGTGCCGCCTACATCAACATATTCGCCCACGCGGAACGCATCGTCGATCAGGAAGAACACACCACCCACGATATCGGCCACCAGTTTCTGCGCGCCAAAGCCAATGGCCAGACCCAGAACACCGGCACCAGCCAGAAGGGGCGTGATGTTGATGCCCAAAGAGCTGAGCGCCAGCAGGCCAAACAGCACCGCGATGGTGATCTGCGCGGTAACCCGGATCAGCGGCAACACGGTTGCAAGGCGCGATCCGCCTGATCCTCCGCCTTCACCACCGGCCTCTTCGTCTACCGATTCTGCTGCGGTCTGCTCTTTTGCGAGTCTGCGGTTGATCCAGAGAGAGACGACTTCGTTGATGATATAGCCTGCCGCGACAATCAGCAGGAATTCGATCACCGCACCGCCAACCTCGGCACCGATACCGGCAGAGGCGACATGGCGCAGATCAAGCTCCCAGGCCCGCGCGATCATCATCACCACAAACAGCCCGGCCAACACGCGACCGATGCGGATATAGCTGCGCTTGGTTGATTTATAGGCTTTTTCGGCCAGTGGGCCTTCGCCGGACATTGGCGGCTGCAGGTGGCGCACCAGCCCACGTATCAACGTGTCCAGGGCCGGTGCGATCAACAGCCAGAACATGGTTGTGAAATGCGGTCCCTTGACCAGCAGAGCGCGGATCGATGGATCGCGCTGTGCGGCGAGGAATTCCACCAGAAGCCAGATCACAGCCGAGACTGCGATGGCGAAATAGGGATAGTATCGGGCGACCTCTTCGTCGAACTTGGTGCGATCGGGATCGGTGCCCAGCATCATTTGTGTGAGACCTTCGCGGGCCGTCCAGGCAATGAAGCCGATGTAAATGTGGATCGCGGTATTGAGCCAGAAACCGATGCGTGTTTCACCGCCGGTGATGCCGTTGAGCGCATTGAAGCGCAACGTGAACAATGTGAGCCCGATCAGGATAAGCAGGCCGATCAGGTTGCGATGCAGGTATTTTGCCCAGTGATCGTCGACATTGACCAGCCGCAGGCGGGGCTTGTTTGGGGCGAGAACAAATCGCGATACCGCCGCGCCCAGGCGCGGAATCCAGATCAGGAAGAACACGAATGGCGCCGCATAGGTGATCTGTTCTGTCGTCAGGATGGCGCGCCCGGCGGCACGAATGACGACATAAAAGACGATAAGCCCGGCAATCTCATGGCAGAAGCGGGTGAACAGATATCGCACTGCACCCCAAAGATCGCCATCCTCTCCCTCGCTGGACTGGGCATGCCATTTGCGGGTGAGCAGGCCAAAGAGCTTTTCCGCGGCATATCCCAAGACCAAAACGGTCAGGACCAGCCCCAGCAGGACAAATACGCCGGTGGTGCCGAAGGTTGATCCGAAATTGCCGAATGCCTCAGCCTGTGCGCTGAAAATATTGGGCAATGTCACCAGAACATGCGTCCAGGAGGCCACCATCTCGGCCCAGATTTCATTGATTTCCGTCAGCGGGTCTTCCTGGCCCTCGGTCTTGGCGGCATGGGCCTCGGCCACGGCATCCAGACGCTCCAGCAGCAGGGCGCGGACCTGATCGTCACTCATGCGGGCCACCAGGTCGTCCACCTGTTCCGGTGTCAGATCGGTCGGAACCACAGGGGCGGCAGCGGTGCTACCACTTGAGGGTGAGGAGGACGTTTGTGCGAATGTGGGGGAACTGAACAGAATTGCTGAGCAAAGCACTAAAACCAGTTGCGTCAACCGGAGCATGAGAAACCCTCGTCAATATATGAGTCTTGTTTTTCCTGAACTTACTGGAGGTTGTGCCCTTGCGCTAGGTGTCTTGGATTATGGCACGGGTTCGGTGCCTGCATGTGTCTTGCGTGCCGCTCTGTGAGATGTGGGATCGCTGGCGTTGGTGGTGAGGGGGCTGCAAAACCGTGTTGGGTTCGGCTAAGAGCTGACAAGCCTGTCTTCAGCAACGGAATTGCAATGCTCACGAACTCGGATCTGGTTGCCTTGACCGCTTTTCGCCGCGACCTGCACCGGCACCCGGAAGTGTCCGGCGAAGAGGTGGAAACCGCGCTTACTGTCACTGCGGCGCTTGAGGCGCTGACTCCGACCCGCATCGTGACCGGGCTGGGCGGGTATGGTGTCGCGGCAGTGTTTGACAGCGGTACGCCGGGCGACACCGTGCTGTTTCGGGCCGAACTGGACGCTTTGCCCATCGAAGAGCTGTCCGGTGTTCCCTGGTCCTCGCAGGTGCCGGGCAAAGGGCATCTTTGCGGCCATGATGGGCATATGACCATGTTGCTGGGGCTGGGGCGCTTGTTGTCGCGCAAGCCGGTGGCGCGCGGGCGGGTGGTGCTGATGTTCCAGCCCGCCGAAGAGGATGGCAGCGGCGCGCGCGCTGTGGTCGCGGACCCGGGCTTTGAGTCGCTCCGGCCCAATTGGGCCTTTGCGATCCATAATGAGCCTGGGCGGCCCTTCGGCTATGTCTCGACCCGTGCGGGCCTGATCAACTGCGCCTCTCAGGGGCTAAAGATCACGCTGACCGGGCGGACCGCCCATGCGGCAGAGCCCGAGGAAGGCGTCTCACCCGGGCGCGCCATCGCCCATCTGGTCCCGGCGCTGGAGGCGCTGGGGCAGGGCGGTAATCTGGATGACGGGTTTCGATTGGTGACGCTCACCCATCTGCGCATGGGCGAGCCGGTCTTTGGCATCGCGCCGGGCGAGGGTGTGATCCACGCCACGCTGCGCACCACGCGGGACGACATGATGGCAGAACTGGTTGCGTCGGCGCAAGCGCTGGCGCGCGCGGCGGCCGAGGAGGCGGGCCTGACCGTGCAGTTCGAGGTGCAGGATGAATTCGCCGCCTCAATCAACGATGCGGAAGCAACCGCAGTGGCGGTTCGGGCGATGGAGGCGATCAATGTGCCCCATGGTGACACAGGCCTGCCGATGCGTGCGTCGGAAGATTTTGGTGTCTTTGGCTGGGGGGCAAAGGCTGCGATGTTGTGTCTGGGGCCAGGCGAGGATCACCCGGTGCTGCACAGCCCCGGCTATGATTTCCCTGATGATCTGATCCCGTTGGGCACTGCGATATTCGAACGCATCGCGCGCGATCTGCTGGGCACGCGATGAGCCATCCGGCACCACGACGCTTTCCTTGCGCCCTCGCATGGCTAGAGTTGGGTGAAACAGATCGGGGCTGACATCATGAACCAAACGGAGAAGTTTCAGCGCCTCAGAGCGCTTCATACCAGCAGTGAGGCCTTCGTTCTTCCCAACGCCTGGGATGCGGGGTCGGCGCTTTTGCTGGCCAGTCTGGGCTTTGAGGCGCTGGCCACCACCAGCGCGGGCTATGCTTTTTCCGTTGGCAAGCGCGATTCGTCCACCGGGCTCAGCCGCGACGAGATTCTGGAAAACGCTTCGCAGATCGTTGCGGTTACCGATCTGCCAGTATCCGGCGATCTGGAGGATGGGTTCGGGGCCAGCCCCGAGGCCTGCGCCAAGACCATTGAGATGGCATCGCAGATCGGGCTGGTCGGTGGCACGATCGAGGATGCAACCGGCAATACTGATGCGCCGATCTTCGAGATGTCCCATGCCGTTGAGCGCATCGAGGCCGCCGTTGAGGCCGCGCGCGACCGGAATTTCCTGCTGACGGCACGGGCCGAGAACTTCATCTGTGGGCGAACGGATCTTGCGGACACGATCCGACGCCTGCAGGCGTTCGAGGCGGCGGGCGCCGACGTGCTCTATGCACCGGGTCTGCCCGACCTTGAGGCGATCCGCACGGTTTGCCGGGCGGTAAGCAAGCCGGTCAATGTTGTGATGGGGCTGAGCAGCCTTACCTGTTCGGTTGCCGACCTCTCTGAGGCGGGCGTTGCCCGGATCAGCGTTGGCGGGTCATTTGCGCGTGCGGCAATCGGCGCGATGGTGCGCGCGGCGCGCGAGGTACGGCAGCACGGCACCTTTACCTATGCCGGAGACGCGATCCCCGATGCCGCCATCCGCCAGATCATGTTGCCGACCAAAGATACGCAGCGAGAGGATTGACCGCGTAATCCGGTTCGGAGTCTCAGGGTGAACTCATGTTATTCGCGATAGCGATCTGGTATATTCCACCATTGGTTGGCACGCCCCGCGTGTGGCGCGAAAAAAAAGGCCGAGCAATAAGCTCGGCCGAAGTCCAACAGGGAGGTATGAAGAAGGCGTCGCCTCCTTCGAGAGTTGATTTAATCAGCGCTTCATGAGTTATCAAGGTTAATAATGTCGCATTTTTGGTATTGCCGCTATGCGAATGCCGCATATCTCATACTTTGCCTTGCATTTTCAGCTGTTTGCGGCTTGCGGTGATTTCCTCCTGCACGAAATCACGAAACGCTGCAATACGTTGCGAATGGCGCAATTCTTCCGGATAGGCGAGATAGACGGGCACGTCGGAGGACTCGATCTCGGGCAGGACATGCACCAGATCGGGCACTTCCTGCGCGACGTAATCGGGCAATACGCCGATCCCTAGGTTGTGCAGCACGCCCTGGAGTACACCGAAGTAATTGTTCACCGTCAGAAGCGATGCCGGGTTGTGTTCCATCAGCTGCACAACCAGCGACGCGCCCGCGCCGACCTGCGCAGCCGTGGTGTTCTGGCAGATCAGACGGTGCTGGGACAGATCGGGAGGAGTTACCGGTGCATCATGCGCTTTGTAATAGGCATCCGAGACGAAAAGCTGCATCCGGATTGTCATCAGCCGTTTGCGGATCAGGTCTGCCTGACTGGGCTCCTTCATCCGGATCGCCACATCCGCCTCGCGCATGGGCAGGTCCAGCACGCGTTCCTCCAGCATCAGATCGATCTTGAGGTCGGGGTATTTTTCATAAAGTTTGGGCAGGCGCGGGGCGAGCCAGAGCGTGCCGAAGCCGAAGGTGGTGGTCACCCGCAACTCGCCAAACACCTCTTCTTCGCTGTCGCGGATGCGCGCAGCCGCCGCGTCCAGACGTTTGGACATCGACGAGGTGGCGTCAAACAGCAACTCGCCCTGTTCGGTGAGAATCAGTCCCCGCGCATGGCGGTGAAACAGGGTCGCATTCAGCGATTCCTCAAGCGCCCTGATCTGTCGGCTGACCGCCGATTGCGACAGATTCAGCTTGTCGCCCGCATGGGTCAGGCTGCCCGCATCGGCCACCGCATGAAATATTCTGAGTTTATCCCAATCCATCCCCGAAACTTCCGTTCTTTTGGGTACGACCTATATGAAAGAATGCAAAAGCTCCATTAGTATTGGACGCTTCGCCGCAGGGAGCGGGAAAAAACACCTAGTAAGGTCAGTAATTTTGACCTAATATTGCTTATATAATTCGCAAACTAATCTGACGTGGGAGGCGTCTGATGAGTAAGCACATGATCTCGCTCAACGACCGGTTCGATCTGGACAAAAGCCCTGTTCTGCTGAACGGGACGCAGGCATTGGTGCGCCTGATGCTGATGCAAAAGGCGCGCGATGAGGCTGCCGGGCTGAACACGGCGGGGCTGGTCACCGGCTATCGCGGCTCGCCCCTGGGTGCGGTGGACATGCAGATGAACCGCGCCGCCAAGGAACTGGCCGCTGCTGATGTCACGTTTCAATATGGATTGAACGAGGATCTCGCCGCCACGGCGCTGTGGGGCAGTCAGCAGGCCGGGTTGCGCGGCGATGGCAAATATGACGGCGTCTTTGGCCTCTGGTATGGCAAGGGGCCGGGGGTGGACCGCTCTGGCGATGCGATCCGCCATGCCAATATGGCGGGCACTGCGGCCCATGGGGGTGTCGTCATGGCGATGGGCGATGATCATACCGGCGAAAGCTCGACCGTACTGCATCAGTCGGAATGGGCGCTGATGGATGCCTATATGCCGATTGTCAGCCCGGCAGGTGTGCAGGAAATCCTCGACTACGGGCTTTATGGCTTTGCGCTATCGCGGTTTTCCGGGCTCTGGGTCGGCCTCAAGACTATGAAGGACACCATTGAGGTGACCTCGGTCGTCGATGGCCGCACTGACCGGATGAACATCGTCACGCCCGAATTCGACATGCCCGAGGGCGGGCTGAATATCCGGCTGATGGATGACCGCACCCCGCAGGAGGCGCGCATCATCGACTACAAACGCTTCGCCGCTGAGGCGTTTTCCCGCGCCAACAAGATTGACAAGCGTATTTGGGGCAAGCGCGGCGCCAAGATCGGCTTCGTGGCCGCGGGCAAGAACTGGCTTGATCTGGCGCATGCGATGTCACTCTTGAATATCGACGGTGAAGAGGCCGAGCGGCTGGGCATCACCACCTACAAGATCGGGCAGGTCTTTCCGCTCGACATGCAGGGCTTCCATGACTGGGCCGAAGGGCTGGACCTGATCGTCATCGTTGAGGAAAAGCGCAAGCTGATCGAGGTGCAGGTCAAGGAGGCGATCTTTGACGACCGGCGGGGCCGCCGGGTCTATGGCTGGTACAAGGGCGGGGCTGGTGCGATGCACCGCGAGGAACTGTTCCCGACCCGTGGCGCGCTGGACCCGATCATGATCGCGGAGAAACTGGGCGAGATTCTGATCGAGGAAGGGCGCGAGACCGAGGGTGTCCGCGCTGGTCTGGCCGCACTTTCAGAGGCGCGTCGCGCTGATAACGCGCAGGAGATTGCGGCGCGGCTGCCCTATTTCTGTTCCGGTTGTCCACATAACACCAGCACCAAACTGCCCGATGGCAGCATCGCCTATGCCGGGATTGGCTGTCACTTCATGGTCAAATGGATGGACCGTGAAACCGATGGCTACACCCATATGGGCGGGGAAGGGGCCAACTGGATCGGTGAAGCGCCCTTTTCTACCACCAAGCATGTGTTCCAGAATCTGGGCGACGGCACCTATAACCATTCCGGCGTGCAGGCGATCCGGGCGGCTTTGGCTGCCGGGACAAACATCACCTACAAGATCCTCTACAATGACGCCGTCGCGATGACCGGCGGGCAGGGCAATGAGGGCGATCTGACGGCAGAACGCATCGTCAATGAGTTGAAGGCGATGGGCGTGCAGCAGGTTGCGGTCGTCTATGACGAAAAGGAAGACGTGAATTTCAAGGTGCTGCCTGCGGGCGTCGAAACCCATGAGCGCTCCGACCTGATGGCGGTGCAGGAACGCTATCGCGAGATCGAGGGTGTCTCGGCCATTGTCTATATCCAGACCTGCGCTGCCGAGAAACGCCGTCGCCGCAAGCGCGGCAGCTTCCCGGACCCTGACAAGCGGGTCTTCATCAACACCGATATCTGCGAAGGGTGTGGAGATTGCGGGGTGCAGTCGAACTGCGTATCGATCGTACCGAAAGAGACCGAGCTGGGCCGCAAACGGGCGATTGACCAGTCAAGCTGCAACAAGGATTTCTCTTGCCTCAAAGGGTTTTGCCCGTCGTTTGTAACCTTGGAAGGCGCGCAGATTCGCAAGGAAGCGACGACCGAGATCGATTTGCCCGACCTGCCGATGCCCGACCTGCCCGAGATCACCGGCACCCATAACGTGGTCATTACCGGCGTGGGCGGCACCGGCGTTGTCACCATCGGCGCGGTGCTGGCGCAGGCGGCGCAGATCGACGGTAAGGGCGCGGGCATGATGGAGATGGCGGGGCTGGCCCAGAAGGGCGGCGCGGTGCATATCCATTGTCGTCTTGCCAATGATCCCGAGGATATCAGCGCGATCCGCGTAGCAACCGGCGAGGCGCATGCGCTGATCGGTGGCGATCTGGTGGTGAGCGCCGGGGCCAAGACGCTGGGTCTGACGCGCACCGGCCAGACCGGCGCAGTGGTCAACAATCATGAAATCATCACCGGCGATTTCACCCGTGATACCGAGTTCCAGATCCCCTCGGACCGACTTGAACTGGCGCTTCAGGCGCGGCTGAAAGATCGGCTCGACCTGTTTGATGCCTATGATCTGGCCCGCGCGGTGATGGGGGATGCGATCTATTCCAATATGATGGTCTTTGGCGCGGCCTGGCAGCGCGGGTTGCTGCCGATCACCCATGAGGCCATTACGCAGGCTATCGAGTTGAACGGCACGGCGGTGGAACGCAACAAGCGCGCCTTTGAGATTGGCCGCTGGGCGGTGCTGCATCCCTCCGAGGTGGCTGGAATCCTGCAGCCGAATGTGGTCGAGATGCCCCGGACGCTGGACGAGAAGATCTCCTACCGCGCGGCGCATCTGGTGGCCTATCAGGGGCAGCGACTGGCGAAGCGTTATCTGAAGCTGCTTGAGGGGATCGAAGATGCCGATCTGAAAGAGGCGGTTGCGAAGGGGTACCACAAGCTGCTGGCCTATAAGGACGAATATGAGGTCGCGCGGTTGTTGCTGGACAGCCGGGAGAAGGCCGCCGCCGAGTTTGATGGGGATCTGAAAATGACCTTCCATCTGGCGCCGCCGATCCTGGGCGGCACCGGCTCGGACGGGCGCCCGACGAAGCGGGAATTCAGCGAGTGGATGCTTGGGCCGCTGAAACTGCTAACGCGTTTCAAGAGCCTGCGCGGCACGCCGCTGGACATTTTCGGCTATAGCGCCGAGCGCCGGATGGAGCGGGCGCTGATCCGGCAATATGAGAAGGATCTCAAAGAGGTGCTGCCCAAAACCGGCCCGGAAACGCGGGATGCGGTGATCGCACTGGCGCGGCTGCCACTCGACATTCGTGGCTTTGGTCCGGTCAAACAGGCCAATGAAGTCAAGGCCGCCAAGCGGCGAGAGGAATTGCTGGCCACGATCCGTCAGGGCGGCCCTGAGGTGCGCGAAGCTGCGGAATAGGCGTCACATTGGTGTAACCAGACCTATGCAGAATCAGTGTTCGCGCTTATCTAGCGCGCATTGAGCCCGGAGACCCCAATGCCTGCCCGCCGTCATATCGCCCGTGACATCAGCTATGCCTATTCCGCCGAAACCAAGGGCGGGCGCGCGCTGATCCGGCTGATGGAAAACACCACCGGGCGGATGCGGCTGATCAAACGGGCGGATGGCTATGAAAAAGAAGTGGCCGCAGGGCGCGATTTCTGGGAGGTCATGGTCGAACGCTACGGGCTGACCCTGGATGTGGTGGGGGGATCGCTCTCGAACATCCCGCAGGACGGCCCGCTGATCCTGATTGCCAACCATCCCTATGGCATCCTTGATGGGTTGATGATGGGGCATATCCTGTCGAAAACACGTGGCGATTTCCGTATTCTTGCCAATCAGGTGTTTCGCAAGGCCGATGATATCAACCGGATCGTGCTGCCGATCTCGTTCGATCAAACCAAAGAGGCGATGCGCCTGAATATCGAGACCCGCAAGACCGCACTTTCCTATCTCGATGATGGCGGCGCGATCGGCATCTTTCCGGGCGGCACTGTCAGCACCGCGGCAAAGCCGTTCGCCCACCCGATGGACCCGGGCTGGCGGGGCTTCACCGCGCGGATGGTGGGCAAGTCGAACGCTGTTGTGGTGCCGGTTTTCTTCGACGGCCATACCTCGCGCCTGTTCCAGATTGCCAGCCATCTGCATGTTACTCTGCGCATGGGGCTGCTGATCAAGGAGTTCAAGAAGCGCGTCGACACGCCCGTGCGCGTCGTGATCGGAGAGCCCATAAAGCGCGACGTTCTGAACCCGATGGCGACGGATACGCGCAAGATGATGGATTTCCTGCGCAAAGCCACATATGAGCTTTCCCCAAAGCCGTTGAAGTCTTATGACTACGGCTTCGAGTTCGAGGAACAGCATCGCGCCTGACAGGGACCATGGCAGTAGGTATTTTTGATTCCGGATTGGGCGGCCTGACCGTCCTCAACGCCGCGCAGACCCGTCTGCCGGAGCTGGATTTCCTGTATTTCGCCGACAGCGCCCATGCGCCTTACGGGGTGCGGGATGCCGAAGATATCTATCAACTGACCCGCAAAGCCGTGAATGAGCTGTGGGGTGCGGGCTGCAACCTGGTGATTCTGGCCTGCAATACCGCCAGCGCCGCCGCTCTGCGCCGGATGCAGGAAGAGGGCGTGCCACAGGGCAAGCGCGTGCTGGGCGTCTTCGTGCCGCTGATCGAGGCGCTGACCGAACGGCAATGGGGCGATAACTCTCCGCCGCGCGAGGTCGAGGTCAAACATGTGGCGCTGTTTGCCACGCCTGCCACCGTCTCCAGCCGTGCCTTTCAGCGCGAGCTTGCATTCCGCGCTATCGGTGTCGATGTCGAGGCGCAGGCCTGTGGCGGCGTGGTCGATGCGATCGAGGATGGCGACATGATCCTGGCCGAGGCGCTGGTGCGCTCTCATGTGGATGCGCTGAAACGTAAGATGCCGGAGCCGCAGGCTGCCATTCTGGGCTGCACCCATTACCCGCTGATGGAAGAGGCGTTTCAGGCGGCGCTGGGCCCGGAGGTCAAGGTTTATTCGCAAGGCGATTTGGTGGCCGAAAGCCTTGCCGACTACCTGGCGCGGCACCCTGATATGCTGGGTGATGGCGGCGGTGGATATCTGACCACCGGCAATCCGTCGAGCGTCAGCGACCGGGCGACGCAGTTCCTCCGACGACAGATCAGCTTTCAGGCAGCCTGACATAAGTCAATGTCGGCAACCTCCCTGATTTGTAGTAAATTGGCCGTCCATGGGCGGCCCGACCCCATGACATCGAATGAAAGAGGTCTGACATGACCCATAAAATCGCAATCCTTGGCGCCAGCGGCTATACCGGCGCGGAACTGGTGCGGCTGATCGCCGAACACCCCGCGCTGGAGATCGTGGCGCTGGCGGCTGAACGCAAGGCGGGCCAGAGCATGGCGCAGGTCTTTCCGCATTTGCGGCATCTTGACCTGCCCGAGCTCTGCAAGATTTCCGAGATCGATTTCAGCCAGATCGATCTGTGTTTCTGCGCCTTACCGCACAAGACTTCGCAGGAAGTAATCCGGGAGTTGCCGAATACGCTCAAAATCGTTGACCTATCGGCGGATTTCCGGCTGCGCGATCCCGAGGATTACGAGAAATGGTATGGTAATGCGCATGCGGCGCTTACCCATCAGGAAGAGGCGGTCTATGGCCTGACTGAGTTCTACCGTGAAGAGATCAAGGCGGCGCGGTTGGTGGCAGGCACGGGCTGCAATGCGGCCACCGGCCAATATGTGCTACGCCCGCTGATCACCTCCGGGGTGATCGATCTAGATGATATCATCATGGATCTGAAATGCGCGGTTTCTGGTGCAGGGCGCTCGCTCAAAGAGAACCTGCTGCATGCCGAGTTGAGCGAAGGCTACAACGCCTATGCCATTGGCGGCACCCACCGGCATCTGGGCGAGTTCGATCAGGAATTCACCAAGCTCGCCGGGCGGCCCGTCCACGTGCAGTTCACCCCGCATCTGATCCCGGCCAACCGAGGCATTCTGGCCACCACATATGTGAAGGGCGATCCGCAAAGCGTTTATGAGGCGCTCTGCTGGGCCTATGAAAACGAGCCGTTTGTTGAGGTTCTGCCCTTCGGCGAGGCCCCCTCAACCCATCATGTGCGCGGCTCGAATTTCTGCCATATCGGCGTGTCTGCCGACAGGATCGAACGGCGCGCTATTGTGATCGGCGCGCTGGATAACCTGACAAAAGGTAGCAGCGGGCAGGCCTTGCAGAACGCCAACCTGATGTTAGGTGAACCTGAAACAACGGGGCTGATGATGGCCCCCCTGTTCCCGTGAGGATGACATGAAGTCGCTGAAGAAACGTCGTCGCATACAGGTGATCGTGCTGGCCACGGTTGCTTTGGTCATCGCTACCGGGCTGATCGGTTATGCGATGCGCGACGGCATCAATTTCTTCCGCTCCCCCAGCCAGGTGGTCGCCGAACCGCCCCAGCCCAGCGAGGTTTTCCGCATTGGCGGGCTGGTCGAAGAAGGCAGCCTGATCCGTGGACAAGGCGAGACGGTTGAGTTTCTGGTGACCGATGGTGGTGAGAGCGTGAAGGTGGTATTTGCTGGAGTGCTGCCCGATCTCTTTGCCGAGAACCAGGGGATGGTGGGGACCGGAAGCTACGTGAATGGCGTCTTCGAAGCCTCTGAAATTCTTGCCAAACATGATGAGACCTACATGCCCAAGGAAGTGGTGGACGCGCTGAAGGAACAGGGCGTTTATCAGGAGCCGGGCGAAAGCTGATCCGCTTGCACGGTGCGTATTCAGGAAGAAGGAAAGCGGGGCGTTGCGCAGGCAGCGCCCTTCTTGTTTGCGCCGCTTAAAGACCTGAGCCGCACCGTTTGCTTGAGATTGCAGAGGGTAGGTGATGCAGACAGTCAAACAAATTGCACAAGGCATTGTAGCGCGCGAGGGCGGCTTCGTGGATGATCCGGACGATCCGGGCGGGGCCACCAAATATGGCGTCACCATTCACACGATGCGCCGTCTCGGCCTCGATCTGGATCGCGACGGCGATGTGGACACAAGCGATGTGCGGGCGCTGAGCCGGGCGCGCGCAGTGGAGATTTTCGTCGCCCATTATTTCGAACGTCCCCGGATCGACGATCTGCCGCAGATCCTGCACGCAACGGTATTCGATATGTATGTGAATGCCGGCGCGCAGGCGGTGAAAATCCTGCAGCGCCTGTTGCGCGAAATGGGGTTTGGGGTGGCGGTGGATGGCGTGATCGGTCCAAAAACCGCAGGCGCTGCGCATCGGGCGGCGGAGCCGGATGCGCTTGCCTTGCGCGACGCTTATGGCGTGGCGCGGCGGAATTATTACTTCCGGCTCGCGGATCGCCGCCCCGCCAGCCGCAAATATGCGCGCACGCGGGCAGGCGGCAAGGGCGGCTGGATCAAGCGCGCCGAAGAGTTTCTGTCGCAACGCTATCATCTGGATCAGGCGGCATTTCAGCAAAGGGTGGCGACATGGGGTTGATCGACGGGGTGATGGCCCTGCTGTTTGGAGGCGGGCGCAATGTGGTGCGTGAAACGGCGGAGGTGTTTCGCGAAAACGCCGAGGCTGGTGCAGTGCGCGGGGCGGAAGCCCGGCAGCAGGCCTTGACGCAGTTCCGGGCGGAATTTGCGCAACCCCGGCAGGGGGGCTTTGACCGCTTTGTCGACGGGCTCAACCGCTTGCCGCGCCCGGCGCTGGCTTTTGGCACGCTGGGCCTGTTTGTGGCGGCGATGGTCGACCCTTTGTGGTTTGCCGAACGCATGCAGGGCATCGCGCTGGTGCCCGAGCCGCTCTGGTGGCTTCTGGGCGTGATCGTGTCGTTCTATTTCGGGGCGCGCTATCAGGCCAAGACCCAGGATTTGCAGCGCGATCTGGCCCGTACCCTTACCCGCGCGCCGCAGTTCAAAGCCAATATCGATAGGCTGCGGGATTTGCGCGCCGACAACCCCGGTAGTGCCGATCCCGGACCTGATGCGGCGCTCGCCTTGGAGCTTGAAACCACCGATCCGAACCCGGCGTTGGAGGATTGGCGGCAGCTGCAAAGGGCCTGATCCGCGACACTATGCGCGCCGCGCCCAGTCGATTGTGATTGGACGCGGACAGGGCCGGGTTTATACCAAGGCCCATGACAGCAGAACTTGGACATTTCGCCCTCATCCTCGCCTTTCTGGTGGCCATTGTGCAGATGGTTGTTCCGCTGGTTGGCGCGCATCGGCGCTGGCCTGGCTGGATGGCCATGGCCGAACCGGCGGCCACAGCGCAGTTCCTGCTGACGGCTTTTTCCTTCGGCGCGCTGATGTGGGCCTTTGTCACCTCGGATTTCTCGCTGAAGCTGGTGACGGTCAACAGTCACTCGGCCAAGCCCATGCTCTACAAGATCAGCGGCACATGGGGAAACCACGAGGGCTCGATGTTGCTATGGGTGCTGATCGTGACTCTGTTCGGCGCTATGGCGGCGTGGTTTGGCGGTGGGTTGCCGCCCACCTTGAAAGCGCGGGTGCTGGCGGTTCAATCGGCGATCGCGGTGGCGTTTTTTGCCTTCATCCTCTTTACCTCGAATCCGTTCATCCGGCTGGCCGTGCCGCCCTTTGACGGACAGGACCTGAACCCGCTGTTGCAGGATCCAGGCTTGGCCTTCCATCCGCCGTTTCTTTATCTCGGCTACGTGGGACTGAGCATGGCGTTCAGCTTCGCCGTTGCCGCCCTGATCGAAGGGCGCGTGAATGCCGCTTGGGGTCGTTGGGTGCGGCCCTGGACGCTGGCGGCGTGGATTTTCCTGACCATCGGCATCGCGCTGGGGTCCTGGTGGGCCTATTACGAGCTTGGCTGGGGCGGCTTCTGGTTCTGGGATCCGGTTGAGAATGCCAGTTTCATGCCCTGGCTGCTGGCCGCCGCCTTGTTGCATTCCGCTATCGTGGTGGAAAAACGCGAAGCCTTAAAAAGCTGGACCATCCTTTTGGCGATCCTGGCCTTCGGCTTTTCGCTGATCGGGACGTTTATCGTGCGCTCGGGCCTGCTGACCTCGGTCCATGCCTTTGCCAATGACCCTGAGCGCGGCGTGTTCATTCTGGCCATTCTGGCGTTTTTCACCGGCGGGGCGCTGACGCTTTACGCTGCGCGCGCGCAAGCGATGGAGGCCAAGGGCGTCTTTGGCATGGTCAGCCGCGAAAGCGCGCTGGTGCTGAACAATATCCTGCTGGCGGTCAGTTGTTTCGTGGTCTTCTTCGGCACCATGTGGCCGATGGTGGCCGAGATGTTCTTCGACCGGAAACTCTCGGTCGGGCCGCCCTTCTTCAACGCGGCCTTCACGCCGTTCATGGTGGCTCTGGGGCTGGCGCTGCCGCTTGGGTCGATCCTGCCGTGGAAGCGTGGCAAGCTGGGCCGCGCTACCTGGTCGATGCGCTATGCGTTCGGGCTGGCGGTGGCGGTGACGCTGCTGGTCTGGGCGATGCAGACCGGGCGCAGCGCGCTGGGTCCAGCTGGCGTGTTCCTCGGCGTCTGGGTCACCTCCGGCGCGATTGTCGATCTGTGGAGCCGGACGGGGCGCAAAGGCAGCCTTGGCCGCCTGTTCCGCCTGCCGCGTGCTGATTGGGGCAAGGCGGTGGCGCATTCGGGTCTGGGTATCACAATCTTCGCCGTTGCGGGTCTGACCGCTTGGGAGCATGAGGATATCCGGGTTGCGCAATTTGGCGAGCCTTTTGAGGTCGGGGCCTTTACCGTAAGGCTGGACAAGGTCGAGCGTCTGGCCGGGCCTAATTACTTCTCCACGATGGGTTCGGTGCAATTGTCGCGCGACGGGCGTGAGATTGCCATGTTGCACCCCGAAAAACGCGACTATCCGGTGGCGCGGATGCCCACCACCGAGGCGGCGATCGACTACCGGATCATGCGCGACGTCTATGTGGTGCTGGGCGATGAGCAGGCGAATGGCGGCTGGACGGTACGCACCTATATCAAGCCCTTCGCCAACTGGATCTGGGCCGGATGCCTGTTGATGTCGCTGGGGGGGGCGCTGAGCCTGAGCGACCGGCGTTTCCGGGTCGCGGCAGGTGCGCGCAAGGCGCCTGCGGGTGGGGTGCCGGCAGAATGATGGCTATCCTCAGACGCGTGAAACTTGTTGTGCTGATGTTTCTGATGGCGCTGCCCGTCGCGGCGGTGCAACCCGATGAGGTTCTGGATGATCCGGTGCTCGAAGAACGCGCCCGCGAGTTGAGCAAGGGGCTGCGCTGCCTTGTCTGCCGCAATGAGAGCATCGATGAAAGCAACGCGGGGCTGGCCCGCGACCTGCGCATTCTGGTGCGTGAACGGCTGGTGGCGGGCGATAGCGATGATGAGGTGATCGCCTTTGTGGTCGACCGCTATGGCGAGTATGTGCTGCTGCGCCCTACGGCGGATGGGGCCAATCTGATGCTCTGGGCGGCGGGGCCGCTCATGCTGTTGCTGGCGGCGCTGACCGGGTTCTTCTACCTGCGAAAACGCGCGACCGCCACCGCACCCGAAGAGACGGCGCTGACACCGGCAGAGCGCAAGCGGCTGAGCGAGTTGCTGGACGAATGAGCCCCGTCTGATCTGGCGCTTGTCGCCACGGGACCTGCCATTTGCCTTTGCCAACCGGCCCTGACCGGTGTTCTATGCGCCAAACCCTCTGACCGGAGCCTTTCATGGAATACGACACCATCACGCTTGAGATTGCGGACAATCTCGCGGTTCTTACCCTGAACCGCCCAGAGAAGATGAACGCGCTGAACAGCCAGATGCGGGCCGAGATTCCTTATGCGATGCACGAAGCCGCCAAATCAGCGCGCGCCATTGTGCTGACCGGTGCAGGTAACGCGTTCTGTACCGGGCAGGATCTGGGTGATGCGGGCGGTGCCGGGCGGATCGATCTGGAACGCACGCTGCGCGACGAATATGGCCCCATGCTGGAGGCGATCTATGATTGCCCGCTGCCCACCATCGCAGCGGTGAATGGCCCGGCGGCGGGGGCCGGGGCCAATCTGGCACTGGCCGCCGATGTGGTGATCGCGACCGAAAGTGCCTATTTCCTGCAGGCTTTTGCCCGGATCGGCCTGCTGCCCGATGCGGGCGGTACCTGGTTCCTGCCGCGCCAGATGGGCATGGCCAAAGCGATGGGCGCGGCGCTTTTCGCCGACAAGATCACCGCCACCCAGGCCGAGCAATGGGGCATGATCTGGGAAGCCGTGTCGGATGACGCCTTCGAGACCCATTGGCGCGACCGGGCTGCCTATCTGGTAAATGGTCCGACCCAGGCTTTCGGCGCAATCAAGAAGGCGATCCGGGGCACCTATAGCGCTACCCTGCCGGATCAGCTTGCCACCGAGGCGCATCTGCAGGGCGAATGTGGCCGCAGCCGGGATTTCAAGGAAGGTGTCGTGGCCTTCATGGAAAAACGCCCGGCGGTCTTCGAAGGGCGCTGACCGGTTTGGTAAAGAGCGGAAACAACGGGCTCGAAGAGCCTCCCGAACTCAGCCGCCGCCCGGCGACGGCATTGATCGCCTTTGCCAGTTCCATGGCGATGGATGACGATGTCGACGAAGAAGTGCTGCGCCGCCTGATCCGCGCGGTGCTGAGCAAAAAGGCCGAACAGGCCGCGCTGATCACCGGTCTGGGGCTGACCAACAACCCCCATACCGCGTTGATCGTCTCGCATCTGCTTGCGGCCCATGTGGCCGAGCTGCGCCAGCAGGAAAACGGGCTGCTCGATGCCGATCAGGTGACTGGCGTCTGGGGCCAGCGCCTGACCGTTGGCGCGATGCTGGCGGCGATGGGCGCGGCGATTCCGGGCACGTTGAGCGGCGGCGTTGCGATCGCGCTGGTGCTTCTGGCCATGTCAGCGGGCGCTTTTGCCGCGGCGGGTCGGCTGCGCGGACGGTCCAAACGTAACCAGATCGCCCGCAACCGGGAGGAGGCCGAAGCCCTGTCGCGGCACCTTCTGGAGGCAATAAAGACCGCGCCATCGCTCTAATGTCGCTCTGATGTGGAAATTTTATCCCAATGGGCCTATATTGGGGATGTGAAAGGAGACTGTCATGCTGGAAGGGATTGGACTGGACACAACGATGCTCTGGGCAGCGATCGGGTTCAGTGCGCTCGGCCTAGGGGCAGGGGCCTATATGTTCTATCGGGCTCGACCCGCGACCGAGAACGCTGATGTCAGCGACATCGTGAAATCGGCACCCTATCACCGGGTGCATAATGATCTGAAGATCAAAAGCGGCAACTGAAACAGCCTATTGCCGCCTGACCGGGTTTCGTGGCCGAAACACCGGATGATTCCCTGTTTGTTATGACGGACTGAGCCTCAGTTGGCTTTCTGTTGTCCTCGCCACAGGATGAACAACCCTGACAGCACAATCAGCCCGCAGCCCAGCAGCGTCGCCGCGTTGAGCTGTTCGGCAAAGACGAACACACCCAGACCGATGCCGAATAACAGCCGCGTATAGCGGAACGGCGTGACCGCCGAAACCTCACCGGTGCGCATCGCCTTCATGAGGCTCGAATAGGCCAGAACCCCGGCCAGCACCGCGCCACCGAGAATAAGCGTCGTAACCGCATCCGGCAGTTGGAGGCGCGTGCCTTCCCACATCGAATAGATCACACCCGCCAGAATAATGGAGAGGAAGCCGTAGAAGCCGAGAACCGCCGTGCCCAATGTGGCCGGGGCGGCGCGGCTGGCGAGGTCTCGTCCGGCAAAGCCCAACATGCCCAGCACCGCGAGGATGGAGAGCGCCGAAAAGCTCTCGGCACCGGGCTGGATGATGACGACAACCCCCGCCAGCCCGATCAGGATCGCCGCCCATCTGCGCCAGCCCACCTGCTCGCCAAAGACCAGCGCTGCGCCCGCAACGACCACGATCGGGGTCGCCTGCAGGATCACGGTCGCCGAAGAAAGCGGCGTGAGCGTGATGGCTAGCACGTAGAATAATCGCCCGAACACCTCAAAGACAGCGCGGATGCACATCGGGCGCGAGACCACGTCGCGGGTGAAGATCGGCTCGTTCCGGATCCCCGCAAGAGCGGCAAAGACGCAGGTGCCGCCCAGACCAAAATAGATCATGATTAGGCCAATGGGCAGGCTGCTGTGAGAGGCCTTGAGCAGCGCGTCCTCGATGGCAAACCCGGCCATGGCCGCAACCATCCAGAGACTGCCGATCAGATTGGCCCGACGGTCGGTTGCGATCAGGGGTGCCACGAAATGCCCGATATTGTCGCGGCACCTGCCCAATGCAACTCCGCCCACCCCGACAGGTCGGCGAATATGCCGCTCATGTCAATTCGAAACAGCCCCGCGGGCCGGGCGCTCAGGCGCGGCGGCGGCGGCGCATGCGACGCTCGGGCACCGCCTCGTCCCCGGTGCCGTCCGAAGCCGAGGTGAAGGGGCCAAGCGCTGCGGTGATCTGGTCAAGCGTCGGAGGTGCGCCGCGCGTGCCCTGATCCAGTATGGCACGCATGTGGCGCAGATGCTCGGGCATGGTGCCGCAGCAGCCACCAACGATACGCGCGCCCGCATCCCGCGCCATCCCGGCATATTGCCCCATCAGTTCCGGCGTGCCGTCATAATGGATATGGCCATCGACATATTTCGGGATGCCCGCATTGCCCTTGGAGATGATGGGCCGCTCTGTTCCTTGTGCGACAAAGCCCAGCACGGTGCGCAGGATATCGGACGCGCCGGTGCCGCAATTGGCGCCAAAGGCAATCGGCGGGTTGGGGAGCGTCTCGACCAGCTGCGCCAGATCGGAGGAGGTCACACCCATCATGGTCCGCCCGGCAGTGTCAAAGCTCATCGTGCCGCACCAGGGCATATCGGCCAGCGCGAAACCATCAGCAGCGGCGCGGAATTCCTCGGGCGCACTGATGGTTTCCAGCCAGAGCACATCTGCACCGCCCGCTTTCAGGGCGTCGGCCTGTTCGTGAAACATCTCGACCGCCTCGGCATGGCTGAACGTGCCGACGGGCTCGAAAATCTCACCCGTGGGGCCGACCGAGCCTGCGACCACGACCTCACGCCCCGACTTGTCGGCCACCTCGCGGCCGATCTCAGCCCCCAGGCGGTTCAACTCACCCACGCGATTCTGCGCCTCGTGCAGTTTCAGGCGGGCGGCGGTGCCGCCGAATGTGTTGGTCAGGAATAGATCGCTACCCGCATCAACCGCGCCCTGATAGAGTGCAGTGATCTTCTCGGGCGCATCGGCGTTCCACAGCTCGGGCGCATCACCCGATTGCAGGCCCATGGCAAACAGGTTGGTACCCGTGGCCCCGTCGGCCAATAGAGTGTCCTTGGTGGTGAGCAGGCGGGTCAAAGCATTTGTCATGGGGTCATACCGGTCTTGCCGCCAAAAGGGCGGTCTTGAGCTGAGACACCCCGTCTCTCACGAGCGGGGTGTCAAATCAAATTCATAAAACTCATGAAGATCATGAGGGTCGCAGCAGGCTCCGGTCAGCCAGCGGCTTCGTTCAGAATCTGCCTTCTTGCCTCGACCATCAACTCGGCGCGTTTGGCGCGGATCTCATCGGTGGGCACACGGCCTTCCAGATCAGCGGTGACCTTGCGCAGGACATCCTCGTGGCCGGGTTCCTCGAAATCGGCCTTCACGACGGTTTGGGCGTATTCGTCTGCGGCGGCACCGGTCTTGCCCAAGAATTCTGCGGCCCAAAGCCCCAGCATCTTGTTGCAACGGGCTTCTGCCTTGAACTGCATTTCCTCGTCATGAGCAAACTTGGCTTCAAATGCGTTTTCGCGTTCATCGAACGTGGTCATGGATGGGGACCCTTATCAGGTTGAGACTGTTACCAGTGATATGCCCCCGCAAAACCCCGTTCGCAAGAGGGTTGGCATGCGGCAAAGCCACGCTTTTGCGCCTTTATGTCTGTCCCGGATCGGATCGGCGGTCTCGAAGCTTATTGAATCGACAGGTCGATATTGTAGCCCACGGTTTTATCGGTATCCCGATCATTGCCCATCAGGTAGACGCGGATCGTGTAATCTCCGCTGTCGGGCAGGTCGATCGTTGTCGAATTGCCGTTGATCGAGCCGATATAGATGGCCTCTCCGTCGCTGCCCGGCGGCAGAATGTTGAAATAGATCGTGCCATTGCCATTGGTGTCGGTCGCTTGCAGTTCAACAAACATCTTCTGACCAGCATTCGCCCCGAGCCTGTAGTCGAAATACTCGTCGCCGGTGATGGTGCCATTGACCATCGTCCCGTAATTGCCCGGTGCGAATTTCACATCCGCTGTCATCTGTGCCTGCACCGAGGGTGCCGCCAGCAGGCAGGCGAGCAAGCCAAGGGTCAAGTGTTTCATAGATATGTCCTCTATCGCCACTCCTCTGACCGTAGCCTGCAGGGTTTGCAGGTCAACATCGAGCGATTGATCGTTGTGCGCCCAGTGATGAGGAAAAGCGAGGGATGCAGGTTCCGCCTGCCTGCGCGGGTTATGAAAAACTGAAGGGCGCCTGCGATCAAATTTGATTTGTTGGAGCCGCGTCACAGATAACCAGACGGCGCGACCAGAAAATGAGCTGGCAGCCTGTAACTAAAGACCGAGGGAGATCGACCATATGAGACAAGCCCGTAAGATGCTGTCTGCGAACTTTGCTGAAGAACACGCCGACAAGATACCCACTCTGCTTTCCGTCAGTGAACAGGCGCAGAAGTTCCTTGCAGAAGTAGGAGGGGCGGGCAAGAAGATGCGCGTGGTGATCGAAGTAGATGATCAAGGCGTGCTGTCTTCGACACTGGAGGCTGATCCAGAATTGCTTGAACTTTCCCAAGCGATGAAGCTGCAGTTCCGGGGCGAGCTAATTGCGGATGGCTACAACATCCGCAAAGTCGATTTCTCAAAGATACACGGCGTCGCCGGAAACGACCTCGGCAAACTTGCTGACGCCATGGAGATACCCGATGGCGCCCGCGTGCTTGACCTGATGTGCGGATATGGCGCCGTGAGCGCACACATATTGAATCGGGCAGCAAATGAGGGGCATAGCATCGAACTCAGCATGTGCGATCTGCACAAGGTCCAGCTTGACCGGATACCAGATGAGGTGCGCGAGGCGGCGGCCGATGTGACAGTTGGTGATGCACGCAACCTTCCCTACGAGGATGCCAGTTTTGACGCCGTGGTCATCAAAATGGGGCTGCATGAGGTGCCTCATATCGACCAGCCTCTGGTGTTTCAGCAGGTTTTTCGGGTGCTGAAACCCGGCGGGCGATTTGTCATCTGGGAGGTCATGCCGGATACCGGCGAGCAGCAGGATGCGTTTACCGAGCAGATGCAGAAGAAGAATGAGCTGGCCGGATACGAATCCATCGTTGTTGACCGTTACTTTACCCGTGGCGAGCAGATGCCGTGGCTTTACGAAGAGGCCGGGTTTGCTGGGGTGAAGCAGGTTTTTGAGGCCAACTTCCACCAAAGCACCCTTGGCCGTCTGGATAGCGAACTTGGTGGCGATCACCACAAGCTTGATGACCTCAATGCGTTTGTACGGCGCTGCACGCCCGACGCCATCCGAACCGAAGTCGACTACAAGGACGAGGGCGACAGTATTTCGATGAAAGTCCCAAATCGCATTTTTCGCGCGATAAAGCCGGAGTGAGCCGATGCCCAGCTTGAAAGTTTTTGTAGATACGAAAGATCCGGTCTCGGACGCGGTTCTGGAAACGCTGAATGATGTGGTCATCAAAGGGTTGGAGGCACATGGCGAACACGCAGTGGTTGCCGTTATTCCCGATGCAAAAGTGAACCTCTCCGGCTGTTATGTCGAACTTACTTGTCGGCACAAGGCGAACCGAACGCCCGAGATACTACAGGCGCTGGCCGAGACCCTTGATCAAACCACACGCAGTCTGTTTGGTCTGAACGATCCGGTGCGGGTGCGCATCATCATGGTAGAGGAGAACCTTTTGGGTGCGGTTAACTGAACGGCAGTGACACTGTAACAGTCTTGCATCGCAGCGTGAGACGCGGGTTGGTTTCGGTTTCCGATTACTGTTTCTCGGCTGTTAAGCAGCTCGCTTGCGGCACCGACGCACTTGCACTATGAGGGCGCGGTGGAGGGTCGATCCTCCGTCCTCACCCCGAAAGGTCGGCAATGGCACGTCGCAAGAAAATATACGAAGGCAAGGCGAAGATTCTGTATGAAGGCCCCGAGCCGGGCACCATCGTGCAATACTTCAAGGATGACGCCACCGCCTTCAACGCCGAAAAGAAGGACGTGATCGAAGGCAAGGGGGTGCTGAACAACCGCCTGTCCGAGTTCTTCATGACCGGCCTCAACCATATTGGCGTGCCGACCCATTTCCTCAAGCGGCTGAACATGCGCGAGCAACTGGTGCGCGCCTGCGAGATCGTGCCGCTGGAAGTGATCGTGCGCAACTTTGCCGCCGGGACCATGTCGAAACGGCTGGGCATCGAAGAGGGCACGCAACTGCCGCGCCCGATCGTGGAATATTGCTACAAGGATGATGGGCTGGGCGACCCGCTGGTCACCGAGGAGCATATCGCCGCCTTCGGCTGGGCCAGCCAGCAGGACATGGACGATATCCTGAGCCTTGCTTTGCGGGTCAACGATTACATGTCGGGGCTTATGTATGGCGTCGGCATCAAGCTGATCGATTTCAAGATCGAGATCGGGCGGGTCTATGATGGCGATTTCCAGCGCCTGATCATCGCTGACGAGATCAGCCCCGACAGCTGCCGCCTGTGGGATATCGAGACCGGCCAGAAGCTGGACAAGGACGTGTTCCGCCGTGATCTGGGCAATCTGACCGACGCATATTCCGAAGTGGCCCGCCGTCTGGGCGTGATGCCGAAATCGGCCCCGGTGAGCAAGCCGACGCTGATCAACTAAAAGAACGCTTATAGAAATATGGCCGCTCCGGATCGTTCCAGAGCGGCCTTTATTTTTGTCCTGAACTATTGTTCTCATAGGCGCAGCGGGGCGGCGCGAAGGGCAGGGAACAATGGCGGAGCTTTTTGATCAGGCGGTGTTTCTGAAATTTCTCGGCGCGGCGCTGGCGATCTTCAACCCGTTGTTCAACATCCCGATCTTTCTGAGCATGACATCGGGCTGTACGAAGGCCGAGCGGCTTCGTGTTGCGATCATTGTGACCATTGCGATCACCATCATCGCAATGATTGCTGTGGTGACGGGTGAAGAGATACTCGCGATTTTCGGCATTGATGTACCCTCGTTCCGGGTCGCCGGCGGGATCATCATCTTTGGGATCGGAATGTCGATGCTCAATGCCGAAGACCGGGCGAAAGGCGATCAGACCGCTGCTGCGGACGGGCATGAACGCAAGATGAACTTTGCAGTGGTGCCACTAGCTATTCCACTGACCATCGGGCCGGGCATGATCACCACGACGATCGTGTTCTCTCATCAGTTGTCGGACGGAGCCGAGGTTGTGACGCTTGGGTCGGCCGCGCTGATCGCCTGCGCGATTGTGGGGGTGGGGCTGATCTTCGCCGATCAGATCTCGAACCTTCTGGGAAAGACGATGATCAGCGTGATCACCCGGATCATGGCAATCATTCTGGTCGCCATCTCGGTCGAGATGGTGCTGACCGGCATATTCTCGTCCATCGACGCGCATTACCCGCAACTGATGTCCGGTGCGGCTGGCAGTTGAGATCACTGTGCGGGAAGGGTTGTTCAAATCCGGCAGGCGCGCTATTGCGACGCGCAACGGAACAAGGGCCTCGGACAGTCCGGGCCGCGCTGGGAGTTGCGACAGATGAAGGCACGGGTGCATGTGATGCTCAAGAACGGGGTTCTCGATCCGCAGGGCGAGGCGGTGCGCCACGCGCTTGGCGCGATGGGCTTCGACAAGGTCGAGGGCGTGCGCCAGGGCAAGGTGATCGATCTGCAACTGGCCGAGGGCGCCAGCGAGGCGGATGTCACCGCCATGTGCGAAAAGCTGCTGGCCAACACCGTGATCGAATCCTACAGCATCGAGATGCAGGGATGAAGGCGGCGGTCATTGTCTTTCCTGGCTCCAATTGCGACCGCGATCTGGCGGTAGCGTTCGAGCGCGCGGGGTTTGATGTTGCCATGGTCTGGCACAAGGATGCGGACCTGCCCGAGGGCGTCGATATCGTCGGCGTGCCCGGTGGCTTTTCTTATGGTGACTATCTGCGCTGTGGCGCGATTGCGGCACAGTCGCCCATCGTGCGCGCGGTTAAGGCGCATACCGAGCGCGGCGGCTATGCGATGGGCATCTGCAACGGCTTCCAGATTCTGACCGAGACCGGCATTCTGCCCGGCGCATTGTTGCGCAACGCGGGGCTGAAATATATCTGCAAGACCGTTGGGCTGAAAGTTGCCACCAGCGACAGCGCCTTCACCGAAGGCTATAACGCAGGCGACGTGATCGGCATCCCGATTGCCCATCACGACGGCAATTATTTCGCCGATGACGACACCGTGGCGATGCTGCACGATCAGGATCGCGTGGCCTTTACCTATGACCAGAACCCCAACGGCTCGGTGGCCGATATTGCGGGGATCCTGTCGGAGAACCGCAGGGTGTTGGGGATGATGCCCCATCCCGAGCGCGCCGCTGATGAAGGCCATGGCGGCACGGACGGGGTGGCGCTCTTCCGCGCATTGGCGGGTGTGCTCACGCCAGCATGACTTGAGCAGAACTCCGCGCCCAAGTAGCGTTGCCTCATGAATGGTGACATTTCCAATGCGCGGGACTCTGCCCCGGCGGTGTCTGACTCGGGGGCGGTGTCCTGGCGGGTTCGCGGTATTTTGCTGGTGCTGCTGGTTGCGGTGGCGGCCACGGTCTGGGTAACCAACCGGCTGCTTACCGACCGCTTTACCCAGAGCACGCGCAATCGTGCCGAGCTGCGGCTGGCGCTCTATTCTGGCAACCTGCTGAGCGAGCTTCGCCGTAACGCGATTGTGCCGCAATTGCTTGCGCGCGATCCGACGCTGATCTCAGCGCTGCAATCGAATGACTTTTCGCTGTCGACCCAGCGGCTGATCTCATTTGTCGAGGAAATCGGCGCGGCCTCGCTGATGCTGCTGGATCAGGACGGGCGCGCGGTGGCCGCAACTGACCGCAACCGGATCGGTGAACAACACCGAACAGCCCCTAATTTTATTGAGGCGATCCGTTCCAACGCCACCATCTTCACGGTCATCCGGCGCGAGTCTGGCGGGTACAGTTTCAGCTATTCGCGTAAGATCGAAGCCAATGGCGAGCTGCTGGGCGTCATCGTGGTCGAGGTCGATCTGCAGAAATTCGAGCGCGCCTGGGCGGGGATATCAGATGCGGTTCTGGTGACTGACAGCACCGGCACGATCATCCTGTCAACCGAGCCGCGCTGGCGCGGGCTGAACGAGGAAGAGGCGCTGCAGCGCCAGACCCCGCAAGGGGCGATCGAACGCGCCATCCGCGCCACCGCCGGTTGGACCGCATTGCCCGCCGATGCCTATCTGCAGGGCGAGGCGGTGATCCGGATGGAAAACCGCATCCCGTTCCGCGGCTGGCAGATGACATCCTTCACCACATACGCCTCGGTCCGCGAACGTGTGAACGGTGTTTTGGCGTTGGAAATCATGGGATTCGCGATTCTGCTGGCGCTGGTCTTCTATGGGCTGAGCCGGAAAACCGCGTTGCGCATGGCGCTGTTCCAGCGCGAGTCGGCAGAGCTTCGCGCATTGAACAGCAGGCTACAGCGGGAAATTGCTGAGCGTCAGCGGGTGCAGGAAACGCTTGCCGTGGCCGAACAGACGCTGGAGCAAAGCTCGAAACTGGCGGCTTTGGGCGAGATGTCGGCGGCGGTGAGCCACGAGTTGAACCAACCGCTGGCGGCGATGAAAACCTATCTGGCCGGTGCGCGGCTTCTGCTGCGCCGCAACCGTCCGGAGGAGGCGCTGTCGTCTTTCGGGCGGATCGACGATCTGATCGAGCGGATGGGCGCGATCACGCGGCAGCTGAAATCTTATGCACGTAAAGGCGCGGATGCGTTTTCGCCCGTAAATATGGGCGATGCGCTGGCCGCGTCGCTGGCGATGATGGAGCCGCAGCTGCGCCATCGGCAGGTTAAGATCACCCAAATTCTGCCCGACACTCCGGTCCTTGTGATGGGGGATCGTATGCGAATTGAACAGGTTATGGTAAACTTGCTCAGAAATGCGCTGGATGCCACCAAAACGGTGGCGGATCCCGAGGTCGAGATTATCCTCGCGGCGGGCGAAACCGCGATCCTGACGGTGCGCGACAATGGCGACGGGATCGAGGATTTCGATGCGCTGTTCGAGCCGTTCTACACCACCAAGCGGCCGGGGGATGGTGTCGGGCTGGGGCTTGCCATCTCGTCGGGGATCGTCAACGACCATGGCGGGCGTCTGACGGCGCGCAACGGACAACACGGGGGCGCGGTGTTCGAAATGCGCCTGCCCATACTGGAAGACGGCATAGAGGCCGCAGAGTAAGAGGTACATCAATGGCACAGGCCATGAAAATTGCGATTGTGGATGACGAACAGGACATGCGGCAGTCGATCAGCCAGTGGCTGGCTCTGTCCGGTTATGACACCGAAACATTTGCCAGCGCCGAGGATGCGCTCAAGGTTTTGGGGCCGGAATATCCCGGTATCGTGATCTCTGACATCCGGATGCCCGGCATGGACGGGATGCAGTTCCTGAAGAAGCTGATGGGATCGGACAGCACGCTGCCGGTGATCATGATCACCGGCCATGGCGATGTGCCCATGGCGGTCGAGGCAATGCGGGTAGGGGCGTTCGATTTCCTCGAAAAGCCATTCAACCCGGACCGGATGTCGGAACTGGCCAAACGCGCCACGGTGAACCGCCGCCTGACGCTGGACAACCGGGCGCTGCGGCGCGAGTTGAGCGATGGCTCCCAACTGATGAAGAAGCTGATCGGCGCCAGCCCGGTGATGGAGCGGTTGCGCGAGGATATTCTCGATCTGGGCCAGGCCGACGGTCACGTGCTGATCGATGGCGAAACCGGCACCGGTAAGACGCTGGCGGCCCATGCGCTGCATGCGGTGGGCAGTCGGGCGGGCAAGAAGTTCGTGCTGATCTCCTGCGCCGCACTTGAGGAAGAGGCGCTGGCCAAGCGGCTCTTTGGTCCGATGAACCCCGAGGATGCTGAACTGCCCGCCATCGAAGAGGCGCGGGGCGGCACGCTGGTGCTGGAGGATATCGAAGCGCTGAGCGACACGTTGCAGGCCAAGCTTCTGAGCGTGATGAACCAGCAGGGCACGCCCGCCGAGACCCGGATCGTGGCGATCTCGAACCTGCAAGAGGCGGGCAAGACCTGCGAGGACGCGCTGCGGCCCGACCTGTTCTACCGGCTGGCCGCCTTGCGCATCACCATGCCACCGCTGCGCCAGCGCGGCGAGGATATCCTAACGCTGTTCACGCGTCTTAGCGAACAGTTTGCAGAGGAATATGGCTGCGACGCGCCGCAAGTCAGCGCGCAGGAGGCCGCGCAGCTGCTGCAGGCACCCTGGCCGGGCAATGTGCGTCAACTGATCAATATCGCCGAACGCGCGGTGCTGCAGGCGCGGCGCGGCTCGGGCACGATCGCATCCCTGCTGATGTCGGATCACGAAGAGATGCAGCCGGTGATGACCACCGAGGGCAAGCCGCTCAAGGAGTATGTCGAAGCGTTCGAACGGATGCTGATCGACAACACCATGCGCCGCCACAAGGGCTCGATCGCATCCGTCATGGACGAGCTGTGCCTGCCGCGCCGGACGCTGAACGAAAAGATGGCCAAATACGGCCTGCAGCGGTCGGATTACCTCTAGGATCTTGCGTTTTGTCTCGCTCAACGCTTGGGGCGGTAAGCTCTGGGATGCCATGGCGGGCTGGGTGCCTGAGGTCGGCGCGGATATTCTCTGCCTGCAGGAAGTAACACGCGCGCCAGTGCCCGGCTCCGATTGGCTGATCTACGAGGATGCCTATCGCCGCTTGGATCAGCGCGCGGACCTGTTCCGGGATATCTCAGCACTGCTGCCGGATCATATTGGCTATTTCGCCGCCGCCGCGCGCGGTCCTTTATGGGATGACCAGCGGCGAGAGGTTCAGTCCGAACACGGGATTGCCATCTGGGTGCACCGGCGTCTGGCTGTCACGGAACTGCGGCAAGGCTTCATTCATGGCCAATACAGGCCGAAGGGATGGGGCGCGGAACCGGTGCCGCGTGCCATACAAATGGCGCGCGTTACGCCCCCCGAGGCTGGCGACAGCTTTGTCTTTGGGCATTTTCACGGTCTGCGCGACCCGTCCGGCAAGGGCCAAACACCAGCCCGTGCGGCGCAGACGCAGGCCGTGGTTTCTGCGCTCTCGGTCTTTCAGCCGATAGATCGAATGATTCTGGCCGGAGATTTCAACTTGTTGCCCGACAATCCGTTCTTTGCGGATTTGTCCGGTCTTGGTCTGACCGACTTGGTCATGGCCAATGGACATACTGACACCAGAACGCGCCTTTATGAGAAGGCGCAACGGTTTGCCGACTATACCCTGGTCGGGGCGGAAATTGGCGTCGCGCGCTTTGATCTGCCTGCTGTACCCATCGTCTCGGATCATCGGGCGATGATCTTGGATTTTCATATACGGGCGCGAGATGACGGTGCAAAATCGGCCTCTGAGCAGCATTGACCCAGGCGTGCCACGTTTGCCCATTGTCTTTTCCGCAGGACTGCCTTTATGCTAACCGAACGGGTCGGACCCCAATTTTGGTCCTTAAACCCCGTTTAGAGATTCGCTGCTTTGTCCAGGTTGGACGAGATACCCGCAGGACATTGCAGATAGATAATTGCCCCGCATGAGGGGCAGTGGAGTGCCTTCTTCCGATGCGTTGGAAGAAAGGAAATAAGTGGGCAGGCGGCGGAACACCCGCGTCTGTCGGAGAAGAACCGCGATGACGCGCGCGCAAGGATTGAGAAATCGGGCAGGGGGCCAGTTGGCCGGACCCTGCCGCGCTGCGTCTGAAATCGCCCTGACAAGACACCCCCCCAGACATGCCGGACCGCCTGGTCTCAGGCGACGCGTGCCATTGGCGCGGTGCACCAAGGAAACATGGGAAAGAAAATGCTTATCGATGCCACCCACGCGGAAGAGACCCGCGTCGTGGTGGTTGACGGAAACAAGGTCGAGGAATTTGATTTCGAGGCCGAAAGCCGCCGGCAGCTTGCCGGCAATATCTATCTCGCCAAGGTAACGCGGGTCGAACCCTCGCTGCAGGCCGCCTTTGTGGATTATGGCGGCAATCGCCATGGCTTTCTGGCGTTCTCTGAAATTCATCCTGACTATTACCAGATCCCCGTCGCTGACCGTGAGGCGCTGATGGAGGAAGAGCGCGCCTATGCCGAGGCGCTGCGCGCCCGCGACGAGGCCGAAGTGGCGAAATCGTCGAAACCGCGCCGCCGCTCGCGCTCAAAAACCAAGGCCGAGGACGTTGTGAGCGAGGATGCCGTCGAGACCAAGGAGGTCGAGATCGACGGGATGGAAACCATCGATCTGAGCGACGAGACCGAGACGGACGCCGATATCGTTCCCGAAGGCAGCTCTCCGATGGAGACGGTTGCGGAAACGCCGGTTGCCGAGCCTGAACCGGAGGCCGAGGATGACGGCGCCGACGCTGCTGAAGCGGCAGAGGCCGAAATCGCAACGGAAGAGACTGCTGAGGTAGAAGAAGCAGCAGCGGAAGCGGATGTTTCTGAGGGCGAAAACCCAGCGGATGAAACTCCGGTAGATGAAACACCGGAGGCCGCGCCCGAGGCAGCCGCCGATGATGCGTCTGAGGATACGGATGATGCCGACGATGAGGCTGACGACACGCCAAAGGCAAAAGGCTCCGACGCGTCCAAGAAAGACGAGAGCATCGAATCCGTCGCTGATGACGATGACAGCGAGGATATTCGCCCGCCGCGCAAACCGCGCCCGCGCCGCTACAAGATCCAGGAAGTGGTCAAGGTGCGTCAGGTCATGCTGGTGCAGGTGGTCAAGGAAGAGCGTGGCAACAAGGGTGCGGCGCTGACAACCTATCTGTCGCTGGCGGGTCGCTACTGCGTCTTGATGCCCAATACCGCTCGTGGCGGCGGCATCAGCCGCAAGATCACCAACGCCACGGATCGCAAGAAACTCAAGGATATCGCCGCCGAAATTGATGTGCCGTCCGGCGCCGGTCTGATCGTGCGCACCGCAGGTGCAAAACGCACCAAGGCCGAGATCAAGCGCGACTATGAATATCTGCAGCGGCTCTGGGAGCAGATCCGCGAGCTGACGTTGAAATCCATCGCGCCCGCCAAGATCTATGAAGAGGGCGATCTGGTCAAACGCTCGATCCGCGACCTCTATAATCGCGATATCGATGAGGTTCTGGTCGAGGGCGAGGCGGGCTATCGCACCGCCAAGGACTTCATGAAGATGATCATGCCGAGCCACGCCAAGAACGTGCAGCGGTATGAGGATGCCTTGCCGCTTTTTGCGCGCTATCAGGTGGAAACCTATCTGGCGGGCATGTTCAACCCGGTGGTGCAGCTGAAATCCGGCGGTTACATCGTGATCGGCGTGACCGAGGCGCTGGTAGCGATCGACGTGAACTCCGGCCGGGCCACCAAAGAGGCTTCGATCGAGGAAACCGCGCTCAAGACCAACCTTGAAGCCGCCGATGAGGTGGCACGCCAGCTACGTCTGCGCGATCTGGCCGGTCTGATCGTCATCGACTTCATCGACATGGACGAGCGCAAGAACAACTCGGCCGTTGAAAAACGCATGAAGGACCGGCTCAAGACCGACCGCGCGCGCATTCAGGTGGGTCGCATCTCGGGCTTTGGCCTGATGGAGATGAGCCGCCAGCGCCTGCGCCCCGGTATGATCGAGGCGACGACGCAGCCGTGCCCGTCCTGTCACGGCACCGGCCTGATCCGCTCCGACGACAACATGGCGCTGGCCATCCTGCGCCAGATCGAGGAAGAGGGCACGCGCCGCCGTACCCGCGAGGTTCTGGTGCGTTGTCCGGTCAATATCGCCAACTTTCTGATGAACCAGAAGCGCGAGCATATTGCCCAGATCGAGTCCCGCTATGGTCTGTCGGTCCGTCTTGAGGGGGATGCCCATCTGGTCAGCCCCGATTTCTCGATCGAGAAGTTCAAGACGGCGACGCGTATCGTGGCCGAAGTGGCGGCACCCGTTGTGTCGGTCGACACCTCGCTGATGGATCAGATCGACGCGGATGAGGCGGAAGCGCCGACCGAGGCTGAGGCGCAATCCGATGCCGAGGCGGTCGATGCTGAAAGCGAAGCCAAGCCCAAGCGCAAACGTCGGCGTCGGCGCAAGCGGAAAGGCAACCGGTCCGACGACGGCGCAGAGAGCACCGAGGCGCAGGAGGCCAGCGCGGACTCGAGCGACGACCAGCCTGCTGAGGGTGAACCCGCCGAAGCGGAGGCAGAGACGGCTCCTGACGCGGGTGAGGGCGAGGAAAGTGCCAAGCCGAAGCGGACCCGCAGATCGCGTAGCCGCAAGAAAAAGACCGATGACGAGGTGCAGGAGGCGGCACCAGAGGCCGGCGCCGAAACTGACGCGGCGGAGGCCGCTGGTGATGCCCCTGTCAGCGATGATGCGGTTGCTGTGGAGGCGGAAACGCCTGATGCCGTGGTCGAGAAGCCCAAGCGCCGCACCCGCAAACGGGCGGCCAAGAAGGACGAGGCACCGGTCGAACAGAGCGATGACGCACCCGCCGCAGAGGTTGTGACTGAGGCGGCCGAGGAGGCCCCGGTGGCCGATGATGATGCGCCTGTCTCAGAGCCCGAGATCGCCGCTGCGCCCGGAGAGGCCGCGGCGGAGCCGGAAACGCCCAGCGTCGCTGCTGAAGTTGCAGAAGAGGTTGGCGAACCCGAAACTGCCGAACCGGCGCCCGAGCCTGTGGTTGAAGCTGCGCCCGAGCCGGTGCTGGAAGCGGTCGCTGAGACGCCGGAGCCAGAGGCGAAACCTGCCAAGCCGAAACGGCGTGGTTGGTGGTCGCTGGGCAGCTAAGACGCAACCGGTTGTAGAATCGATAAAGGCGGGTCTCAGGGCCCGCCTTTTTTCATCCGCCCTTGCGGATCACGTAAATCTGATGCCCCTGCTCATCGCTCTGCGAAATCAGCGCGTGACCGGCCTCCGCGCAGAAATGCGGCACATCCACCACTGCGGCGGGATCGTCTGCCAATATCCTTAATGTGGCCCCTGCGGGCAGGGATTTAAGCCGTTTGCGGGCCTTGAGGACGGGCAGGGGGCAGAGCAGCCCCAGCGCATCCAGCGTATCGGTATCATCGCTCATGCGACGCACTTATTGCGCCGTGTGGTCCGTGTCCAGAAGATCACCACAAGCCCGTGTCCGGATGGACACCACAAGGATGTGACCCAATGGCATCGTGACCTTCCGGGTCAGATCGCCTATGTCACGGGCATGTTCGAGTTTTCCATCATAGACGCCAGTCTGATTCCGGCGATGACCATTGCCCTCATGGCGGGGGTGATCAGCTTTCTGTCGCCCTGCGTGCTGCCCATCGTGCCACCCTATCTGGCCTATATGAGCGGCGTGTCGGTCACCGATCTGAGCGAAGAGAGCGAAGGGCGCAACAAGGTGATGCTGCCGGCGCTGTTCTTTGTGCTGGGGCTGTCGACCGTCTTCCTCTTTCTGGGCTTCACGGCCTCGGCCATCGGAACGGTGTTTTTGCAACATCAGGAGACGTTCAACCTGATCGCGGGTCTGATCGTAATGGTGTTTGGCGCGCATTTCGTAGGTGTTTACCGGATCGGGTTTCTGGACCGTGAGGCACGCATCGACGTGGGCGATCGTGGTGGCAGCTCTTTTGGCGCCTATGTGCTGGGTCTGGCCTTCGCCTTTGGCTGGACGCCCTGCATCGGGCCGCAGCTTGGTGCGATCCTGTCCCTGGCCGCCTCCGAGGCCTCGCTGACACGGGGCACGATGCTGCTGGCGATTTATGCGCTGGGGCTGGGCATTCCGTTCCTGCTGGTGGCCGCCTTCCTGCCGCGCCTGAAAGGGCTCATGGGCTGGATGAAGCGCCATATGGACCGGATTGAACGGGTGATGGGCCTGCTGCTCTGGACCATCGGGCTGCTGATGCTGACGGGTGGGTTCTCGGATTTCTCCTATTGGCTGCTTGAGGCCTTCCCGCCGCTGGCCAATCTGGGCTGAGCCACAAAAGCAAGCGCCCTTTCAGGGCCTTACTCTTGCCCGCGCGCTGCGCTAATCTGACCGCAAGAGGTCCGATATGAGCAGTGAACGGCCAGATAAACCCTTTCGACGCCGGGTGTTCTACATCCCCGGTTATGACCCTATCCATCCGCGCCGCTATCGCGAGCTGTATCGTAAGGAAGGTGCGGCGCAGGCCGCGATCTCGGGGTATGAGATCGCGCTGACGGGCAAGACCGGGACCGGCCCCTATGGGTGGAATCTGAGCTCGACACAGGACGGGCGAGAGATCGAGGCTGAGGTCGAGGTGATGGTCTGGTCCGATATTGTGCGCGACAGCATGTCAAACACGATCCCGGCGACCTATCTGCAGATGCTGCGCACGGCGTGGATCTATATCGGGTCTGGCACCCTCTGGCGGCTGATGCGATTGCGCAAGGGACCGGTGATTGCGGCGCTCTATCCGGTGGTGATGCTGCTGGGGCAATTGCTGCTGGCGGTGGGGCTGGGCTGGCTGGTCTATCGGGCGGCCACCTTGCTGCCCGGCGGGATTGTCGCGCTGCTGGGGGCGGTTGGTGGTATGGCGGCGGGCATAGCCCTGCTGCGCTGGTTTCGGGCGCGGGATAGCCGATTCTTTGCCTATTATCTGATGCATGATTATGCCTATTCGGCGCAGCTTCGCGGGGCCAACACACCCGAGCTTGAGGCGCGGATGGCCGAATTCAGGGCGACGATTCGCGCGGCGCTATTCACGGATGTGGATGAGGTTCTGGTGGTCGGCCATAGCTCCGGCGCGCATCTGGGCGTGTCGGTTCTGGCCGATCTGATCCGCGTGGAGGATGTGCCCGAGGATGGCCCGGCGCTGGGGTTTCTTTCCCTGGGGCAGGTGGTGCCGATGGTGTCTTTCCTGCCGCGCGCGCAGCGTCTGCGGGCGGATCTGAACGCGCTCAGCACCAGTGACGCGCTGGCTTGGGTCGATGTTTCGGCCCCCGGTGATGGCTGCGCCTTTGCGCTCTGTGACCCAGTGACGGTGAGCGGCGTGGCCCCGGAGGGCAAGCGCTGGCCGCTGGTCTTCTCGGCGGCCTTCAGCCAGACGCTCAGCCCCGAGCGCTGGCGGGCGTTGCGCTGGCGCTTCTTCCGGCTGCATTTCCAGTATCTCTGCGCTTTTGATCAACCCGGCGATTACGACTATTTCCGCATCACTGCCGGGCCGCTGACATTGGCCGAGCGTTATGCCGCCCGCGCGCCGTCAAAATCACGCATCGATATACCTGTGTCCAAATACACCTCGATGGACGCCGCATGATCCCGCCCAAGCCCCCCGCACGGCCCGACAAGGTCTCGCTCCTGCGTTATCTGCGGCTGTTCCGGCGTGATATTCTGTCGGCCCAACCCGAGCGGCTTTATCGCGCGTGGATGGCCGAGTTCCGCACGCCGTTTTTCCGCTCTTTCCTGATCAATCAGCCCGAACTGGTGAACAGGGTCCTGAAAGAAAGCCCCGAGGATTTCCCGAAATCCGACCGGATCGGCGAAGGGCTGCGCCCGCTTCTGGGCAATTCGGTGTTTCTGACCAATGGCGAGACCTGGAAACGGCAGCGCCGGATCATCGATCCGGCCTTCGAGGGTGGACGTCTGCGCGACACCTTCCCGGCGATGCTGGCTGCAGCACAGGCCGCAGCGCAGCGGCTGGAGGCGCAGGCTGGGCAGGTGACCGAGATCGAAGAAGTGACCAGCCATGCAGCCGCAGATGTGATCTTTCGCACGCTGTTCTCGATCCCCATCGAACATGACATCGCGGCAGAGGTATTCACCCGCTTCCGCGCCTATCAGCGTGCGCAGCCGATCCTGAACCTTGCGGCTTTCGTGCCCTTGCCGCGCTGGCTGCCCCGCTTCCATTCGCGCGCCACACGGCGCAATGCGGCGCGCATCCGGGCGCTGATCACCGCGTTGACGGCAGAGCGGATGCGCGCGATCGAGGCGGGCAGCGCGCCTGACGATCTGGCCACCAAGATCATGACCACAGCGGACCCGCAGACCGGCGCGCGCTTTGACATGGCTGAGATGGTGGATCAGGTGGCGATCTTTTTCCTCGCCGGTCACGAAACCAGCGCCTCGGCGCTGGCTTGGGCGCTCTACCTGCTGGCGCTCTATCCCGACTGGCAGGAGAGGGTGGCCGAAGAGGCGCAGGCGCTGGACGGCAACAGCGATTTCAGCACCGTATCGCAGTTGAAAATCAGCCGCGATGTGTTCCGCGAGGCGCTGCGGCTATATCCACCGGTGCCGATGATGGTGCGCGAGGCGCACTGCCCGCATCAATTCCGCGACCGCGATGTGCCCAAAGGCGCGCAGGTGGTGATCAGCCCCTGGCATCTGCATCGCCAAAACCGACTCTGGGACAATCCCGACGGGTTCGATCCGGCCCGATGGGCCACAGAGAACGGCAAGACCTGCAAACGCGAGGCCTATATCCCGTTCTCTGCCGGGCCGCGTGTCTGCACCGGGGCGGGCTTTGCCATGGTCGAGGGGCCGTTGATCCTGTCGGTGCTGCTGCAGCGCTTCCGGTTTGAGATTGTGCCGGGCAAAGACCCGGTTCCGGTTGCGCATCTGACCGTTCGGGCGAAAGATGGCATCTGGTTGCGGGTTGTCCGACGCTAACAACCTACCATCGACGCAGTTCATCGGGTATGCGATTTGTAAGTGGAATCAAGATGACGGGTAAGTGACATGTCCAATCAAGCGCAGCGCGAACAGATGACAAAAGGTGCCGGTTTCATTGCCGCGCTGGACCAGAGTGGGGGATCGACCCCGAAAGCGCTGGCGCTCTATGGCGTGGACGCGGCGGAATACGACTCCGAAGAAGAGATGTTCGACGAGATCCAGCGCATGCGCGCGCGGATCATTCTGGCCGATGACTTCACCAGCGAGAAAGTGATCGGCGCGATCCTGTTCGAGCGCACGCTGGGCGAAGAGATCGATGGCCGCAAGGTGGCCGAGTATATGTGGTCCGAGCGCGGCGTGGTGCCGTTTCTGAAGATCGACAAGGGGCTTGAGGATCAGGCCAACGGCGTTCAGATGATGAAACCGATCGCCGGCCTGGCCGACACGCTGGCAAAGGCGGCGCCGCTGGGCGTGTTCGGCACCAAGGAACGCTCGGTGATCCACGAGGCCAATGCCGATGGCATTGCAGCCATTGTTGCACAGCAATTCGAGGTTGGGCGCACCGTGCTTGAAGCTGGCATGGTTCCGATCATCGAGCCCGAGGTGAATATCCACTCCGAAACCAAGGCCGAGTCCGAGGATATTCTGAAGGCGGAACTGCTGAAAAACCTTGATACGCTGGGTGAAGGGCAGGAGGTGATGCTCAAGCTGACCCTGCCGAGCAAGTCCAACCTCTATGCCGACGTGGCCGCCCATCCACGTGTGCTGCGCGTGGTGGCGCTGTCGGGCGGGTATTCAACCGATGAGGCCTGTGACCTTCTGGACCAGAATGACAACATGATCGCGTCGTTCTCGCGCGCGCTGGCCGAAGGCTTGTCGAAACAAATGTCGGACGCGGAATTCAACGCGGCCCTGGGCAGCAATATCGACAAGATTTACCGCGCCTCGGTCTGAGACCGGGCAAGGCATCTGGAAACGCTTTAACGGGTTCGCAAACCGTTTTGACCGCGCCCTAGAGGGCGCGGTTTTTTCGTGCGCCTCAGGTGGGTTTTGTGAAGGATTGCCGCTCCGAGGCGGCTTTTTCGCGCATCACGCAGCCCGTCGCGTGGTCGTTGATCAACCCCATCGCCTGCATGAACGCATAGACCGTGGTGGGGCCGACGAATTTCCAGCCCCGCTTGCGCAGGTCCTTCGACAAGGCATGCGACTCGGGTGAGGTCGACGCGGTTTGCGGTTCGGGCAGGGTGATCGGATCAGGTTCAAAGCTCCAGACATGGGCGGCGATTGATCCTTTTTCGGCCACCAATTCCTGCGCCCGTGCGGCATTGTTGATCACCGCCTCGATCTTGCCGCGATGACGTATGATGCCTTTGTCGCCCAGCAGACGTTCAACATCGCCCGCGTCAAACTTGGCCATCTCGTTGAAATCGAACCCGGCAAAAGCCGCCCGGAAGTTCTCGCGCTTGGCCAGAATGGTGCGCCAGCTCAGCCCGGACTGGAAACTCTCCAGGCAAATCTTCTCAAAGAGGCGCTGGTCATTGTCGACCGGATAGCCCCATTCATTGTCATGATAGTCGAAGAATTCCGGCGCCGACTGACACCATTTGCAGCGCTGCAGGCCATCGGGGCCCGGGATCGTCTGGGTCATCGGCTAGGCTCACTTCATCAGGAAGGACAGGCGGTCATCGGCGTGGGCCGGGTCGAGCTCCAGGATTTCCGCGGTCACGACATTCGCCACGACAAAGGGGTCGGCCTGCACGCGCGCGACGATCTCCTCCCGCGATCCGGCCTGGGCCAATATCCCGCCGCCCTGATCCTGTTTCAGCGACCCTGCCAGCAGGAACACCCCTTCGTCAAAACCTTGTTTCAACCAGTCACGATGTCCGTCCATATGGTCACCAGCCTGGGCGCGGTTTTCGGAAAACCTCAGCAATATTATAAACATATGATCCTCTGTTTGGGTGAGTTCACGCGGCAATCTGATCCAGCCACTCGCACATGTGGTCGACCTCGCGGTAGAGGAAACGTTCCTCTCCGAAGGCTTGGGCCATCGTCGCTGCCCCCTGGCTGCGGGCCAGAAGGTGCAGGGCCAGCGCGTCGGCCTCCTCGATCCGGCCAAGCCCCTCAAACTGGATGCGCAGCCAGTTGCGAAACAGGGTGAACAGCGCATTTGCCTCACCCTGCGCGCTATGATCCAGCTTGGTAAGTTCGGTGCAGAGCGTGCCGACGGGGCAGCCATGGCGGCTGATCTTGGCCCGGTTCATGATCAGGATATCTATGAAACGCTCAATGCGCGCGCGGGGCGTGGCGGCGCGGCTTTCCCACGCATCCAGCATCGCCTGGGTGCGCGTCAGGCGCAGGGCGATCACCGCACGCAGGATGTCATCCTTGGTCTTGAAATGATGATAGAAATTGCCGCGCGAAATGCCGACACGGGCAGCGATATCGGCAAAAGAGGTTTGCGCGAAACCATGGTGATAGAACATCTCGTCCGCCATGGCGACGATCCGCTCTTTGGTGGAGAGACGGTCTTTGGCGGTGATCTGATCGGTCGGGGGCTGACTCATGTGACACCTCTGGGACAATTGTCCTAGAGATTAGGTCATTTGTCCTAATTCGGTCAAGCGCGATGACGCCCGCCGCTCAGCACCGGTCGCGATACCAGGCCAGAATATAGAGGCGAATGGCCGAGGCGAGGCCGGTATCGGGGTCTCTTTCAGCATCAATTTCCGAGGCCAAGACGTTGATCGGTTTGTCCTTTTCACGCGCTATCTCGCGAAATGCCTGCCAGAACGCATCTTCCAGAGAGACCGAAGTGCGATGGCCCTGCAGGGTCAGTGACCGCTTGACGGGGCGCGGATTCATTCCTCGATCTCGTGACCGTCCAGATCGCGTCTGGCCTTGTCCTGCTCAGCCCGTGCAAGCTCTTTCTCCGCCTTGCTGCGGCCGAATTTCGCGGCGTTATGCTCTGCGCGGGTCTTCTTGGCCGAGCGTTCGGCGGCTTTGCGGGCGCGGCGCAGGTTGATCACTTTGGCCATGTCACGACTCTCGGCTTGAGGGGTCATTCAGAGCCTAGGCGAGGCCGGGCTGTCTGTACAGGCGGCGGGCTGGCTCAGCAGCGCCGCCTCGCGGACGCTGATCGCGGGATAGGCGTTGTAGCTGCCAGGGACGCCATCGGTGCTGAATTGCGGGAAAAGCGCGTCGAATTCGGCGCGTGCCTCGGGCGGCAGAACCTGCAGAGCCCATGCGCCGGGCACGAAGCTTTCAGCCTCGACCCCGTCGGCAAAGACAATCTCATGCTGGTCGAACATCAGGTGTATGTATTCGACCCCGTCCACCGCGTCATCAACGCGGACTGTGGTGCCGTTGGTTAGACCCTTGGCCGGAACCAGCACCGGCCCGGACCCGAAGAGCAGCTCATTTGCAGCGGTGTCGACCAGCACGCGGTGCTGGGGCGACAGGTGCATGGCGCGCTCGGGCTGCAACGGACCCAGCGCATGCGGTTCGAACAGGATCGGGCGCAGCGCCGGGGCCTGTTCGAGGTCGCGGCGGTCCAGTTTGCGGCGGGCAATCCAGCGCAGCGGCTGATAGCCGTTGTCGCGGGTTCTGACCTTCGTGCCAGGGGTCAACGCGCCGGCGCGGCAGGGGCCGGCGTCGGTGTCGATCATGCTGTCGCTGGTGAAACAGATTGCGCCGTCAATCGTGGGATATTCGGGCGCATTGCTTGCCACCGTGTTGGAGGTGGTGAAGGTGTAGGTCACGCCCGGCACTAGCGGCACCGATGGCAAATAGCCAACAAGTATACCGGCGCCAGCGGTCGAGGCAGGGTTCGAATCAATCTCGATCTGATAGAGCGTGATCGAATCCTGACCCGGGGCGGTCAGCGAGAATTGTTGTTCGGAATAGACCGTAACAGCGGGTCCACCGATAACGGAACCATCGGCCAGCACCGCCGTGCCGAACTGGTTGGTGTCATTACCGTCTTCGTTGCGGAAACGGTCGCCGTTCAGGACATTGTCATCATCGTCAACGGTCAGGATCACATCATTGTCGCCGGTATATCCGCCAACAAGGGCCACGGTGTTTCCGGCAAAGACAAGATCGGTAGGCGTATAGACTTCATAGGTCGTAACGGGCATCACATGTACTCTTTAAACTGCACAAATTCGTCGTTTCGCGGACGCTAACAGGGAATTATCGCCAAATTATGGTGAGGAATACTGAATCCTGTCAGCATTGGGGCAACTCACGAGAGTTTTATCGATCTGCCGCGTTTGGCAGATCGATCCGGCAAGACCCGATGTGATCGGGTCTTGCCTTTGGGCCCTTAGTCTTCCGGGCCGATCATCTGCTCGGGGCGGACGACGGCATCAAAGGTGGCTTCATCAACAAAGCCAAGCGCGATGGCCTCTTCCTTGAGGGTTGTGCCGTTCTTATGCGCGGTCTTGGCCACCGTGGTAGCGTTGTCGTAGCCGATGGTGGGGGCCAGAGCAGTCACCAGCATCAGGCTTTCCTTCATCAGCTTATCGATGCGGGGCTCGTTGGCCTGAATGCCGTTCAGCATCCGTTCGGTGAAGCTGTCGGTGGCGTCGCCCAGAAGCTGGATGGATTGGAGCAGGTTATAGGACATCATCGGGTTATAGACGTTCAGTTCGAAATGGCCCTGAGACCCTGCGAATTTGATCGCCGCGTCATTGCCCATCACATGGGCGGCCACCTGCGTCAGCGCCTCGGCCTGGGTGGGGTTCACCTTGCCGGGCATGATCGAGGAACCCGGCTCGTTCTCCGGCAGGATCAACTCACCCAGACCCGAGCGCGGGCCGGAGCCCAGAAAGCGAATATCGTTGGCGATCTTGTAGCAGGACCCAGCGATGGTCGCCAAGGCGCCCGACAGGAAAACCATCGCGTCATGGGCGGCGAGCGCCTCGAACTTGTTGGGGGCGGTGACGAAGGGCAGGCCGGTGATCTTGGCCATGTTGGCCGCAACTGTTTCACCCCAGCCTTTCTGGGTATTCAGCCCGGTGCCCACGGCGGTGCCGCCCTGCGCCAGCTCATAGATACCAGGCATGGCGGCCTCGACCCGGGCGATGCCCTGACGGATCTGATGGGCGTAACCGCCAAATTCCTGGCCCAGCGTCAGCGGTGTGGCATCCTGCGTATGGGTGCGGCCGATCTTGATGATGTCGCGGAATTCTTCCGATTTCTTTTCAAGGCCTTCGGCGAGTTTATTCAACCCCGGAAGCAGCACGTCGCGCACGCTCATCGCGGTGGCGATATGCATCGCTGTGGGGAAGGTATCGTTCGAGCTTTGCCCCATATTGCAATGATCGTTCGGGTGCACCGGGTCTTTCGACCCGATCACGCCGCCAAGGATTTCGATAGCGCGGTTGGCGATGACCTCGTTGGAATTCATGTTCGATTGCGTGCCCGAACCGGTCTGCCAGACGACCAGCGGGAAGTTGTCGTCAAACTTGCCCTCGATGACTTCTCCGGCGGCCTGAATGATGGCAACACCGCGCGTCGCGTCCAGCTTGCCGCTGGCCTTGTTGGCCATGGCGCAGGCCTGTTTGATCACACCCAGCGCCCGCACGATGGCCACGGGCTGCTGTTCCCAGCCGATGGGGAAGTTCATGATCGACCGCTGCGTCTGCGCGCCCCAGTACTTATCCGCGGGAACCTCTAGCGGGCCAAAGCTGTCGGTTTCGGTGCGCGTTTGAGACATCTCGTCACTCCGTATTGTATGCCGTTGCATGCCGTGTACCCGGCCCGGAGGCCAAAAACAACGGGTCAGTCGCGCGCACCTTAGTTGTAACCCGATCCGAGGTATAGGTGGCGTTGGCTGCAGATTAAGCCAAAATAACCCTGCTTTCGATTGCCGAAGGCGCGCAGAGCGGTAAGATGAACAGGTGAGCGACCGGAGGACCGTCATGCGTGTATCTGCCCTATCCCGAATGCTGTCCCTGACGGGTTTCATGCTTGTCGTGCTGATGCTGCTGGCACGCCCCGCGCTTGCGGCGGATATTGCTGATTTTGTCGGAGATTTTACCGGATCGGCGGAAATGCTGCGCAGCGATGGGACGCTGGAATCCCGAGATATGAGCGTTTCGATTTCCGAAACCAGCAATGGTTTCAACGTGAGCTGGAAAACCATCGCCTTCAAACATGATGGCCGGGTCAAGGAGCAGACCTTTTCCATCGATTTCATCCCGACAGACCGCAGTGACGTCTTTTCCGCCGCTATGAAACGCAATGTCTTTGGCCATGAGGTGCAGCTTGACCCGATGAAAGGCGAACCCTTTGTCTGGGGCCGCATCTGGGGGGATACGCTGACGGTCTATTCCCTGTTCATCGACGACGCGGGCGGCTATGAGATGCAGCAGTTTGACCGCACCCTGACCAAGGACGGGCTGGACCTGAATTTCTCGCGGGTGCGCGACGGGGTGCCCGAGCGCTCGATCAACACCATGCTGGAGAAGAAATAGCGCCGGGCGTCGTTATTTGCGGAAACTGTCCAGCGAGACGATCTCTGCATCGGGCTTGACCTCGGGCGCGTCAGCCTCCTCCACTTCCTCAGCGGCGAGCACGATCTCTCCGTCATCGTCTTCGTCTTCCTCGTCAGAGGGCGATTCGAAGCGCAGGCCAAACTCTACCGAGGGATCAACGAAGGTCTTGATGGCGTCATAGGGGATATAGAGCGGCTCGGGCGAGTCGCCGAAATTCAGCGTGACGCCAAACCCCTCATCCCCCACCAGCAGGTTCTCATACCAATGCTGCATGACAACGGTCATTTCACCGGGATAGCGGTCGCTGAGCCAGTCGGCCAGCTGTGCGTCGGGATGGGTGGTGTCGAAGGTGATGAAGAAGTGATGCGCGCCGGGCAGGCCCCGCTCGGCCACGTCCTCCAGCACCGATTTGATGAGGCCGCGCATGGCGGTGTGCATCAGGTTCCCATAGTCAATGGTTTGCGACATGTTCCATTCCCGACTGGTGTTATGCCCAACATACGGGATTCGGAGGGAAACAAAAGGGCATGCACGGTGTTAAGCCATCAAATATAGTGGCTTGCGGCCCCGGCCAGCGCGAGCAGCGACAGGGTGCGGCCCAATCCCTGTTTCAACCCCCACATGATTGCCATCGCAGCAAGGATCATCACCGCCGCGCGCGGGTTGAACGTGGCGGGGTCGGGCAGGGGCAGGCTGATCAGCGCCGTGCTGTCCGTGTTGACGTTGTCGAACAGGACATGCAGCGCAAACCAGACCGACAGGTTCAGGATCACGCCCACCACCGCCGCACTGATGGCGCGCAGGGCAGAGGCAAGGCGTGGCTGTGCGGCAATCCGGTCCAGATAAGGGGCGGCGAGGAATATCCACAGGAAGCAGGGCGCAAAAGTGGCCCAGAGCGCCACCAGACCCGCCAGCAGCGCCAGCCCCGCACCGCCCTGTAGCTGGCCGGTCAGCATGGCCACGAACTGGGTGACCAGGATCAGGGGGCCGGGGGTGGTCTCCGCCAGCCCCAGCGCGTCGATCATCTGCGCGGTTGAAATCCAGTTAAACTCCTGCACCACAGCCTGGGTCATATAGGCCAGCACCGCATAAGCGCCGCCAAAGGTGACCACCGCAAGTTTTGCAAAGAACCAGCCGATCTCAGACAGCAGGATTTGACCGCTGAGGCTGAGCGCGATCAGGGGCAGCAGCCAGATCGCGGACCAGAGGCAAAGCGTTTGCAGCGGGCGTGCGGCCTGCCTGGGCGGCCGGTCGGGCTGCGGCTCCGCTCTGGCCGTCACCAGCCCCCAAAGAGCGGCTGCGGCGATGACAAGCGGGAAGGGCAGGTTGAGCGCAAAAAGTGCCAGAAACCCCAGCCCGGCGATCACGTAATCTGTCCGGCCCGACAGCGCCCGCCGCGCCAGATTGCGCAGCGCCTGCAGCACGATCACCACCACCGCTGCTTTCACGCCCAGAAAGACCGACTGCACCAGTGGCAAGTCGCCATATGCCGCATAAAGCCCGACCAGGCAGGCGATGACGAGCGCGCCGGGCAGCACGAACAGCAACCCGGCCAGCAGCCCGCCCGGCACGCCGCGCAGCCGCCAGCCGCAATAAGTGGCAAGCTGCATCGCTTCCGGCCCCGGCAGCAGCATGCAGAGCGAAAGCGCGCGCAGAAAACTGCGTTCTTCCAGCCAGGGGCGTTCCTCGACCAGTTCGCGTTCCATCAGAGCGATCTGTGCGGCGGGACCGCCGAAGGACAGCACGCCGATGCGGCCAAACACCCGGACCATTTCAGCATATGTCGGCAATGTCATGAGCGGCGGTCCGCAGGCCAGTCATGGCTTTCGCCCTGACCATCCCGCGCCCAGCGATAGAGCGCGTCATAAAACGCCATTCCCGCATTAAGCTGCTGGTGATCGTCGCGATACTGGCGCGACAGGCCCACCGACAGCGCCAGCAGCCCCGCCGCCTCGGGCGCGAGGTCATGGCGGTTTGTATCGGCCCCGCGCACCACGGTTGCGAGGCGATCCAGCGCGTCGGTGCGAAGCTGGAATTCGTCCAGCATCGTGTCGAAGGTGCAGTTGGGGCCGCGATGGCTCCAGAACACATCCTCCATATCGAAGGGCGTCGCGCCAAAGCGTTGGGCCACGCCCGCAACCTCGCTTGGTGCAACAAAGAGGAACCTTGCCTGGGCGTCGATGAAGCGGCGGATCAGCCAGGGGCAGGCGATGCGGTCGATCTTGGGCCGGTGACGGGTCACCCAGAGCGTGCTGCCCCCCACCGGATCCGGGCATTTGCCCGCCGGGATACGTGGTGCGCCGTCGTGATCGCGCCAGGCAAACATGCCGCCCTTGAGGTATTCGGCAGCCAAGCCGTCATTGCGCAGCCAGGCTGCCAGCCCCTGGCTGAGTTTTAGCCCCTTCTGGCAGAGGATAACGCAAGGACGCCCGTTCAGGCGCTGTTTCAACCCCTCGATATCATCGTGGGGATGGCGGATCGCGCCGGGGATCAGGTAGGGATCAGCCTCGAAATCAGGATCGAGGCAGATATCCACGATCACCGGGGCCTGAGGCGTGCCAATCAGGCGCAGAAGTTGCGGGACGGTGATTTCATTGGGTGCAGCCATGGCATGTATCCTTGCGCTTCTGGAAACATGCGAAACTTGAGCTGGCGCCTCACGGGGCGTTCGCCGGCCCCCTGCGCATAGCAAAAGGCAATTGGCCCATCCTTGTCAAGCGATCCGCCCGCTGCCCGCGCCTCAGGCCCAGTCGAGCCGTTGACCCGTCATGCAAACCGGCAGCGTATCGGCGGGGAACTGCCCCAATTGTTCGAACAGCGAGACGAAGTCGAACTGGTTATAGGCTTCGACCACCTTATCGTCCTTGAATCGCGCCATCACCTGACCGGTCACCTCGATCGGCGCGCCATTATCCGCCCGCGAGGTGTTCACATGCAGGATCGCGGCCACCCAGTCGCCATTTTCGATGGTTTTGGGCATGTCTACACGGATGTCCCCCACATGGAACCGGAACGCGGTGACCAGATCGCGAAAATCGTCGGCCCCCACCTGCATCTCGGGAATGATCCCCTCAGCCGCGGTTTCAGGGGCAAAAAACTGATCTATCGCGTCCAGATCCCCCTGCACCCAGACCTGATCATACCATTGCTTTAGCACATCGGACTTCGTCATGCTCACCTCCAGCCTTGCAGGAGCATCTTGGCGGCCATTGGTGAACAAAAACTGAATCGCGCCGGAAGAATGACCCGACGCGATTCTTGGGTGGCCTGCGGCCCGGGGGAGGCCGTCAGGACCGAAATTACTGGAACAGGAAGTCTTCCTGCGTCAGATCCTCGGAATGTACACCGGCCAGAAACAGCGAATCGCCGCCGCCAAAGTTCAGCGCGACGCCGTAATAGCTGTCGCGCGCGCTGTGCAACACGGAATCGAAATCCTCGATGGCTTCCACATTCAGCGCCAGCCGGTCGTCACCGCGACTGTCGAAATCTCCGATCACGTCGCGCCCGTCTCCGGTGGCAAAGACAAAGATGTCGTCACCGGCATTGCCCTTGAGCGTGTCACGGCCAGTGCCGCCAGCGATCAGGTCATTCCCGGTACCGCCAGCGATCACATCGCGCCCGTCGCCGCCAAACAGGTTGTCATCATCGGCTCCGCCCTTGATCAGATCGCGGCCCGAACCGCCCGCGATGTCGTCATTGCCGCTGCCGCCAAGCAGGATGTCGCGGCCCGAACCGCCATCAATCAGGTCATTACCACGACCGCCGCGAATGAAGTCGCGGCCATCCTCGCCATTGAGCACGTCCCAGCCGCGCCCGCCGAAAATGATATCGCGACCCGCGCCGCCATCGATGAAGTCATCATCCCGCCCGCCGATCAGGATGTCCGAGCGATCGCTGCCGGTCTGGCGCGCCACGGTGTTCACATGCACGGTGGCCAGATCACTGTCGGGGCGGGTGAAATCGGCGGCGATGGGATCGACCGTTTCGCCAAAGGCATTGGTGCCGCCCAGAATGATCTGATCGCCGCCGGGATTGCCGAGCGAGCCGTTGAAGCCGGGATGCACGGTCACCACGCCGCCTTCGGTGATGCCGGTATTCGGCGCTGTCTGATTGATGAAGGCGGCATCCTGTTCGGTGTTCACCTCGGTGCCCGCGTCCCGCACGCTGCCGCCATCGAAATTCAGGGTCTGCGGGCCGAGGAACACGCCGTTTTCGTCAAATATCTGTACAGCGTTCGCTGTGCCAAAAAACGCGTCATTGGAGGGCAATACCATGGTTGCCACGCTGAGATAGCCGTTGGATGCGCCATCCACGTCGATGGTTTGCGAGGCGATCTCGCGGGCGGCAATGGGGCCTCGCGCGGCGGCGATATTGACGCTCTGACCGTCTGCATCCGCAGCCTGCAGTTCCCCGGCAAGGACCGCGTTGTTGCCGTCTTCGGCCAGAGCCTCCAGCCCGGCCGACGCTTTGCCGCCCAGATCGTAAATATCGAAACTGTTATCGTGGAACCCTGTGAAAAGCGGTGTGACGGCGATGCCGCCAAAGTCAGAGGTGTTGCGTACAGTTACGCGTATTTCTTGTGTCATGAGAGCCTCGCTGAGTGGGAAATAGTCACGGCAAAACCATGCAGCCCACAGGCGCGATTTAGAATTCAAAGCTCTTCACGCTAAGGTTCCCAGTCTTGATGGGAGATTGCGGGTCAAAGAGACATATCTGTAGCTTTTGGGTGGTCGAACCGCAGTCGTCTGAAACCGCGCCCCACAGTCCGGTGCACCACCCTCGGCTGGCTTACTTTTTTCTGAATGCGGCGTTTGCCATTGCCTCTATGGCGTTCATCCGTGCCATGACCTGTTTCACTTCGATCTGCATCTTTTGGATTTCGGCCCGCTTGGCGAGCGAGCTGGACAGTTTTTCCACTTTTTTATGGAGTTCCTGGGTCTCTTTTTGTCGTACCTTTTCAACATCTTGATTGAACCTGAACGTCTTGGCTGTATCGACCTTGTGTTTCTCCATGACTTTGGCGATTTTCATCATGTCGGCAGAGTTGGTCATGTTCTTCTGGAAGACTTTGATCATGTCCTCGCTCAACTTGAGCCGTTTTTCGAGTGACTTGATCTGCTTTTCCATATCCTGGATTTTTTTGTCGGACGCGCTGGCTGCCATCGTCTTTCCCCCATTTTGACGCAACAAAAGAACGCTCTGGTGGCGTTGGTCAGAAAAGCTAGCCGGTCAAACCGTCTCGGCCAAGACGCTTGGCATGTTAATTTTTCTTAATGTTTGCGATCGAAAGTGGAATGCAGGTTTCTGTTGCCAGGTACCTGCGAACCCCGCCTTACGCGGCTAGGCGCAAGGGCTTAAGTTTCGGTCTGGTTACTGCTTACGCAGCAACGGCAACCGGAGCACGATTGTCATTTGCAATTGTACTGTTCGGGCCGATACGGTGGCACCCCGCCGAGACAAAGCTAACCCCTTTAGACGTCCGTCGATCCTGTTTCGACCCCATGATCCCCAAATGAAGGATGTTTGGTGGAGTCGCCGGGTACCGCCCCCGGGTCCGATCCGTTTATTACGAGCGCGTTTATGTCCATAGTTCCCAAGGGAACAGAGCGAATATAAGCGCATGCCCTGCGGATGCAAACCCCCCAAGATGAGGGGGCAAGCGGAAAATTCGGGCCTAGCTCGGCATGGCTCTCGATTTTGTGAAACCTGCGTCTAAACGGCGAATCGGGGCCATATGAGCCGGGTTTCAAAGACAATAATGTCAAGCCAAGATTAATTGTTGCTGAGATGTCACCAAACTGCGACCAAACCCCGCTGCTCAACCTATGCGCTCTTTTTCCAGACGCGTTTTACGGTTACTGTCCTGTGGCCGGTAAGTCTAAGGGGGACGAGGTCCATGGTCTTGCCGTGCCTCAAGTTGGTACGGCGGCACAGTCCTAACCGGCAAATCTAAGTAGAGACCAGACCTGCGCTGGCTTTGCCGCGCAGGTCGCCCTCTGCAATCTCTTGAGTTATCGGCGCTGAACGCCGCCCAGATGTTGCGACCGGTCGAACACTTGCGCCGGTCTAAGCAGCATAGGCGCTGTCAAAGAAAGCACGCTCCAGCGCGACGGCACGGGTGAAGAGCCGGGTGACCTCACCCTGTGCTTCGAGGGTCAGATCGGGCCAGACCTTGTCCAACTGATCACGCAGATAGGCCACGACCGCCTCAAACCCGTCCCCCGCATGCAGGGTGATCCATTCGGCGAACCAGAAGGGTAGGTCATCGGCGGGCGGGTTTTCGGGCGTGGCCCAGTCCAGATAGATCCATTCGGCCACGACCAGCACAGCCAACATGTTTTCGTACCGGCCCGAGGCTGCGGCTTCGGCCATCAGGTCCTGAAAGGCGCGGGTGACCGGGGCGGGGTCTGTGCTGGGGGTGGCGTCCAGCGCCTCAAGACTGCGCAGGAAATAGGTGTTCTCCGGCCCCGTGATCACGGCCAGAAACTGCGCTGCCGGAACCGAATCGGCGAGGCTGGGCGCATGCGCGATGGCGCTGGCCAGCAGGCGCACGAAGCCGTCCACGAATTGGTAATCCTGCTGCAGATACCAGCGCATCTTGTCCAGCGGCAGCGTGCCGTCCGACAATTCGCGGCAAAAGGCATGGGTTGTGGCGGCCTGCCAATCCTCGGCCACGGCCTGTTTCAACTGATCGGTGGGGCGCATGTCCTGTCTCCGCCTGCGTGTTACCTGCCGCGAGACAAAGCGGATTTTTAGCGCGGGTTCAAGAGGATGCCCTGGCGGCGCGCGCGGCCATCACATCTCGGGCGAGGGTGCGGGTATAGTCTTCGAGCCGCAGCAGAACCGCATCAGCGGTCGGGCCGTCGCCCGCCTCGATCGCGTCGGCCAGTTCGGTATGCATGGCTACGATTTCCTCGCGCGAGCGGGCGCTGAAGGTGATCATGTTCATCAGCGGCTGCATCGCCTCGACCGCGCCCGCCAGTTGATAGGACAGCACCGGATTGCCCGCGCCGTCGACCAGCGCCCGGTGTACAGCCACGTCCGAGGCGCAGAAGGCCTCATCGGTCAGGCCGGGTTGTTGCTGGCGGTGAATCTCGGCCCGCATCGTCGCCAGATGATCGGCGCTGCGGCGCTGCGCTGAGAGCGGTGCGCAGGCCCGCTCCAGCGCAAACCGCGCCTCACACGCCGTATCAAAGCTGACCGCATTCATACTGAGCAGCAACGTCGAAGTGGTGATCTGCTGGGCATAGGCATCCTCGAAACTCAGCCGATTGACGAAGGCCCCGCCGCTGGCACCGCGCTGGGTGCGGATCAGTGATTGCGCGGCCAGCCGCTTCAAAGCCTCGCGCACCGTGGGTCGTGAGACGTTGAAATGATCGGCCAGTTCCGCCTCAGATGGCAGGCGTTCATCCACGATCAGATCACCACCGATGATGGCGTCGCGTATCGCGGCGGCAATCTGGGCGGAAAGGTCGGCAGGTTTGCTGGGATCAATTTTCACGGGGCAGACTCAGATTTTATTTGTCTGACATTTAAAAGTCTGACATTTGAATTGCAAGAACTGAGTCGGGGAGGGACACGTGTCTGCCGGATCGATACGCAGCATTTTGTGGCTTGGCTTTTATGGCCTGATCCTGTGGGCGTGGTGGTTCCTTTATTCCATGAGCGTCGGGATGGATCTGGACCTGATCGGGCGACCGGGTCCGATGGGGCAGGCGATGGCGGCAATGGACCCGCGCATGGATATGGTGATGCCCATGGCCGAGTTCGGGCCGCTCTTCTGGATGTGGGGGGTGATGATGGCGGCGATGATGCTGCCCACGCTGGTGCCGACCCTGCGCAGTTACGAGGACCTGATAGTCAGTGCTGATGGCACGCGGGTCGGGTGGGTGGGCGTTGTGTCCGGGTACATGCTGGTCTGGGTTGGCTTTGCTGCATTGATCACCGGCGTGCAATTGGCGCTGCTTTTTGGTGGTGTGGTCGATATGCTGGGCATTGCCAAATCACCGCTGGTCGCCGCTGGCCTGCTGATCGTCGTGGGCGCGTTCCAGTTCACCCGCGCGAAAGAGGTCTGCCATGGCGTTTGCCATGCGCCGATGACGTATTTTCTGGGCCATTGGCGCACCGGCTTTGCTGGCGGCCTGCGCATGGGTCTGGGGCTGGGCGCGTTCTGTATGGGCTGCTGCTGGGGCTTCATGGCGCTTGGTTTTGTCGGCGGGGTCATGAGCCTGTTGTGGATGGGGCTCGCCACGCTGTTCATGGTCCTCGAAAAACTGCCGCAGATTGGCCATGTGGTGACCCGCCCCATGGGCGTCGCGCTGATCGCGGGTGGTCTCGCACTTCTCATCTATCCCGTCATGTTCGGAGGATAACCTTATGGCAAAGAACAGAAAACCGGATGCCGATCGTCTGCCGATCAGCCAACGCATCGACAGCCGCATGCCGAACCCGAAACGGCGCGAGATGTCGCCGACCGAATGGGCGATCAAGGGCGAGTTGATCCTGAACTGCTCCTGCGACGTGTTCTGCCCCTGCGTGGTTTCACTGGGCGCGCATCCCCCGACAGAGGGCCATTGCCACGCCTGGATGGGGATCATCATCGATGAGGGCCATTACGAGGGCGAGGATCTGTCCGGCCTCAATGTCGGCCTGCTGGTCGATATTCCGGGCCGCATGGGCGAAGGTCAGTGGAAGGTCGCGGCCTATGTGGATGAGCGCGCCAGCGGCAAGGCGTATAATGGTATCCTGCAGATATTCAGCGGTCAGGCGGGGGGCACCACGGGTCTGTTCACGATGTTGGTCAGCGAGATCATCGGAGCCGAACGCGCACCCGTCGAGATCGAGCGCGACGGCACCAAGCGGCGGATCATGATCGGGCGCAAGATTCAGGGCGAGATCGAGATGATCGGGGGCAAGGATGCCGAGCATCCAGTCATGGTCACCAACTCGAAATACTGGATGGGGCCGGACATCATCGTCGCCAAGGGCACTAAATCCAGGGTGCGCGACTATGGCCGGGTCTGGGATTTCGGCGGCAAATCGGCCGAGATCTGCCCCATCGACTGGCACGGACCAAAGTGATGATCACCGGGGACTATGCCCGCGAGATGGCGCGCTATGGCCATTGGCAGAACACCCAGCTTGCGGGGTTTCTGCAAGCCTTGCCGCAAGAGGAACTGACGCGGGATCGCGGGGCGTTCTTCGGCTCGATCATGGGCACGGCGAACCACCTGCTCTGGGGTGACTGGATCTGGATCTCGCGTTTCGACAAGGGCGAGGGGCCGGGTGGCGGCATTCCCGAAAGCGTCTCGCTCTGCGCTGATCTGGCCCAGTGGCTGCCCCTGCGCGACAAGATCGATGCGCGCATTGCCGATTGGGCGTCAGGGCTTGGGGATGGGCCGCTGAGCGGGACGTTTTCCTGGTATTCGGCGGCCAAGGAGGCGGATGTCGTGAAGCCTCATGCGCAATGCGTGATCCACATGTTCAATCACCAGACCCATCACCGGGGCCAATTGCACCAGATGCTGACCGAGACCGGCTCGGCAGCGCCGGTCAGCGATCTGGTCTTTATGCCCGAGGAGGCCTGACATGGCGCAGATTTCCCTGTCACACCGCTTGCGGCGCACCCCCTTCTCGGACGGGGTCGAGGCTGCCGGTGCCAAAGCCTACACCGTATATAACCGGATGCGGCTGCCAACGCTGTTCGAGAGCGTCGAGGCCGATTACCGCCACCTCAAGAGCCATGTTCAGGTCTGGGATGTCTCCTGCGAGCGTCAGGTGGAACTGCGTGGCCCGGATGCGGCGCGGCTTATGCAGATGCTCACCCCGCGCGATTTGCGCGGCATGTTGCCCGGCCAGTGCTATTATGTACCCATCGTCGATGAGACCGGCGGCATGCTGAACGATCCGGTAGCCGTGAAACTGTCCGAGGATCGTTACTGGATCTCGATTGCCGACAGTGATTTGCTTTTGTGGGTCAAGGGGCTGGCGAATGGCTATCGTCTGGACGTTCTGGTTGACGAGCCGGATGTCTCGCCACTGGCTGTGCAGGGACCAAAAGCCGACGATCTGATGGCGCGCCTCTTCGGGGATCGGGTGCGCGATATCCGGTTCTTCAGGTTCGACATGTTCGAATTCGAAGGGCGCGATCTGGCCGTTGCGCGGTCGGGCTATTCCAAACAGGGCGGCTTCGAGATCTATGTTGAGGGCGGTGAAATTGGCATGCCGCTCTGGAACGCGCTCTTTGCCGCCGGTGAGGATTTGCAGGTGCGCGCGGGATGTCCGAACCTGATCGAGCGGATCGAGGGCGGGCTGCTGTCTTATGGCAATGACATGACCGACGACAACACGCCGCATGAATGCGGTTTGGGCAGGTTCTGCAACACCCACACCGCGATTGGCTGTATCGGTCGCGATGCGCTGCTGCGCGTGGCTAAGGAAGGCCCGGTGCAACAGATTCGGCCGATTGCTATCGAAGGCGATCCGGTGCCGCCATGCGAGCGCGCGTGGCCCGCCTATGTCGGTGACAAGCGGGTCGGGCAGGTGACCTCTGCCGCCTGGTCGCCGGATTTCGACACCAATGTCTCGATCGGCATGCTGCATCTGAGCCATTGGGACCCCGGCACCGCGCTGGAAATTGAAACGCCTCAGGGCATGCGCCCCGCAATCGTGCGGGATCGCTTCTGGATATAGGGGGCTCTGCCCCGTCGCGTCGCGACACCCCCCGTGATTTTTTGAAAGGATGGCTGAGATGTTCAACGCATTGGTGATGGAAAAGGACGAGGAAAGCGGCAAGGCGAGTGCCGTTCTGAAGCAACTGACCGAAAGCGACCTGCCGCAGGGTGAGGTGACGGTTGCGGTGGAGTATTCCACGGTCAACTACAAGGACGGGCTGTGTCTGAGCTCGCATGGCGGCGGGCTGGTGCGGAAATATCCGCATGTGCCGGGTGTGGATTTTTCCGGCACGGTCGAGGCCTCCTCGGATGATCGCTACAAACCCGGTGACAAGGTGGTGCAGACCGGTTGGCGCGTGGGCGAGGCGCATTGGGGCGGCTATGCGCAGAAGGCCAATATGCGGGCCGACTGGCTGGTGCCTTTGCCCGATGGGCTGAGTTCCCGTCAGGCGATGGCGGTGGGCACCGCCGGGCTGACCGCGATGCTGTCAGTGATGGCGCTGGAGGATCACGGGCTGACGCCCGGCCATGGTCCGGTTCTGGTTACGGGGGCGGCAGGTGGTGTCGGCTCCGTCACCACAGCTATTCTGGCGCATCTGGGATATGAGGTCGCGGCGGTGACGGGGCGTCCCGAGAGCGCTGACTATCTCACGTCGCTTGGGGCGACCCAGATCGTTGCGCGCGAAGAGCTGAACGAAACGGTCAAGCGTCCGCTGGAGAGCGAGAGCTGGGCAGGCTGTGTCGATGCAGTGGGTGGTGCGATGCTGGCCCGCGTGCTGGGCCAGATGAAATATGGCGCCTCGGTTGCGGCGGTGGGGCTGGCCGGTGGCGCGAACCTGCCGGCTTCGGTCATTCCGTTCCTGCTGCGCGGGGTGAACCTGCTGGGCATCGAGTCGGTCATGCAGCCCTATGACAATCGGCTGCGGGCCTGGCAGCGCATCGCCACCGACCTGCCCATGGACAAGCTGGAGGCGATGGTGCGGCCCGCGACCCTGAGCGATCTGCCCCAATTGGGGGCCGACATCCTCGCCGGGCAGGTTCAGGGCCGCGTTGTTGTGGATGTGAACGCCTGACGGGCCGATTGGCTCAGTCGGGATTGGCCTTGAAGAAGCCCAAAGAGTTGCCGTCGGGATCGGTTGCGTAAAAGAAACGACCCGGCGGAATCTCGATGATGTCGGATGTGACGCGGCCTCCGGCCTCAAAAACGCGATCCATCACCTCTTGCAGCGTACCCTCGGCGGTCAGGTGCAGCGTCGGGCCTCGCCCGTCGCTGGCCGGGGTGCCGGGATAGAGGTGCAGGGCGATACCGGTCTTGGGGTCTTCGGGCTGGAACATGGCCACCGGATTGGGGCCGCTTTTGTCGATCGAAAGATCGGCGCCGGTTACGCGGCTATAGAAGGCAACCGCCTTGTCGAGGTCGCTGACCGGCACTTCACCCCAGACCAGAAAATCCTTGGGTTGAAAGCTCATTTCACATGCTCCTGTATGTGTGGAATGGCAGTAGATTGTCATGAGCTGATGTCAGAATCTGTCATCAGGATCGCTCTTGACCGCGCTGCCCGCGATCTGCATCCATTTCGCAAACCCAAGCCCCGGAGCAGTCATGGCCCTAGATACCGATTTCGTGCGCGCGCAATTCCCCGCCTTTGCCGAGCCGTCCCTGCAGGGACAAGCGTTTTTCGAGAACGCGGGCGGGTCTTATACCTGCCGTCAGGTGATCGACCGGCTGACGCGGTTTTATACCCAGCGCAAGGTGCAGCCCTATGCCAGCTATGATGCCAGCCGCCTGGGCGGTGAAGAGATGGACGAGGCGCGGGTGCGCATGGCGGCCTTGTTGGGCGTTGAGAAGGATGAGTTGAGCTTTGGCCCCTCGACCACGCAGAACACCTATGTTCTGGCGCAAGCGGTGCGCAAATGGATGCAGCCGGGCGAGGCCATCGTGGTCACCGATCAGGATCACGAGGCCAATAGCGGGCCGTGGCGGCGCTTGGCTGAGGATGGGATCGAGATCCGCGAATGGCGCATTGATCCCGAGACCGGGCATCTGGACCCCGAGCAGCTGGAAAACCTGCTGGACGAGAAGGTACGGCTGGTTTGTTTTCCCCATTGCTCGAATGTGGTGGCTGAGATCAACCCGGTGACCGAGATCACCGCGATTGCTCACGCCGCCGGGGCGTTTGTCTGCGTCGATGGCGTCTCTTACGCGCCGCATGGCTTTCCGGATGTGGGCGCGCTGGGGCCGGATATCTACCTGTTTTCTAGCTACAAGACCTATGGCCCGCATCAGGGCTGCATGGTGATCCGGCGCGCCTTGGGCGAATTGCTTCCCAATCAGGGGCATTATTTCAACGGTGATACCCTCTACAAGCGCTTCACCCCGGCGGGCCCGGATCACGCGCAGATCGCGGCCTGTGCGGGCATGGCGGATTACGTTGACGCGCTCTGCGATCATCACGGTGGCCCGGTTGAAGGTGCGGCGGCACGCGGCGCTTTTGTGCATGACTTGATGCGGGAGCAGGAGGTTGCGCTGCTGCAACCGCTGCTGGACGCGGTGAAAGATCGCAATTCGGTGCGCCTGCTGGGTCCCGACCGGGCGGAACTGCGCGCGCCGACCGTTGCCCTGTCGCTGGATCGTCCCGCCCAACCGGTCGCCGCTGAATTGGCGCAACACGGGATCATGGCGGATGGGGGCGATTTTTACGCGGTACGCCCGCTGGCGGGAATGGGCGTCGATCCGGCCCGCGGCGTTTTTCGGATGAGCTTCACGCATTACACCTCGAAGGCCGAAATTGACCAGTTGATCGAGGCACTTGACCACGTTTTGTGATCCGGCCTCGCGCCGCCGCCGTATCAAGGATAAAGCGGCGGGGGCATGATGGACGGGCAGCGTTCACCGATCATTTTCTGGTTCAGGCGTGATCTGCGGTTGGCGGATCATCCCGGGTTTCACGAGGCGTGTCGCAGCGGTCGTCCGGTTCTGCCGGTCTTCATCGCCGACGAGTCCGTTGCCGAACTTGGCGCTGCACCGAAATGGCGACTTGAACGGGGTCTTGAGGCCTTCTCGCGCGCGCTGGAGGGTCGGGGCAGCCGGTTGATCCTGCGCCGGGGTGACGCCGCGCAGGTTTTGCGTGATGTGCTGCAAGAGACAGGGGCAAGCGCGGTCTGGTGGACCCGTCTCTATGATCCCGGCGCGCAGGCCCGTGACAGCGCGATCAAATCGGGGCTCAAGCAAGAGGGCTATGACGCGCGCTCGTTTGACGGGCATCTTTTGTTTGAGCCCTGGACCGTGCGCACCAAGACCGGCGGGTATTTCAAGGTCTATTCCGCCATGTGGCGCGCCGTTCAAGGGCTTGAGGTCGCTGCCGCGCTGCCGGAACCCGCCCGCATCGCAACGCCCGCGGCTTGGCCTCATTCAGAACGGCTTGAGGGTTGGGAACTTGGCGCTGCAATGAACCGCGGCGCTGCGGTGGTCGGCGCGCATGTCTCCGCAGGTGAAGCAGCGGCGCGGGTGCGGCTGGATGCCTTCATCGAAACCTCGATCGACGGCTACAAGGCGCAGCGCGACTATCCCGCGATCGACGCCACATCAGGTATGTCCGACTACCTGAGCCTTGGCGAAATCAGCCCAAGGCTGCTGTGGCTGGCGGGGCAGCGGGCAAGGACGGAACACAAAAACGGGGCCGAACACTTCCTCAAAGAGGTGTCTTGGCGCGAATTCGCCTATCATCTGATGTACCACGCGCCCCATATGCTGGATGAGAACTGGAAAGAGGGCTGGGACAGCTTTCCATGGCGCACCGACCCTGATGCGCCCGAGGTTCTGGCCTGGAAAAAGGGCCGCACCGGCATACCTTTTGTAGATGCGGCCATGCGCGAGCTTTATGTCACCGGACGCATGCATAATCGCGCCCGGATGATCGTGGCAAGTTACTTGACCAAGCATCTGATGACACATTGGAAAATCGGCATGGACTGGTTTGCTGATACCCTGGTGGACTGGGACCCGGCCTCAAACGCGATGGGCTGGCAATGGGTCGCTGGAACCGGCCCCGACGCCGCGCCGTATTTCCGGGTCTTCAACCCAGAGCTACAGCAAAAAAAGTTCGACACTGACGGGGCTTACGTGGCGCGGTGGCTGGCGGAAATGCAGGCCGACCCGCCGGATACGGCGCTCAGCTTTTTCCGGGCGGCGCCACGCTCATGGGGCCTTGCCCCCGATGATCGCTATCCTGACCCGGTCATGGCGCTGGATGAGGGGCGTAAGCGGGCGCTTGCCGCCTATCAACTAAAGGGAGTGTAATCGTGTTAAAACAAACGCTTGCCTGAAAAACCAACTCGAATTAGCCTTGTAACGCACCGCGATAGGGAGAGCGGATGATCCTGACATCGACCCATGGGCAAAAAAACCTGCCCAGATATTTTACGCAAGTCATGAAACTGCTCGAAACCATGAATGCCGGGCGGCTCGATATCGTGCTGCCGGATGGGCGGGTGTTCCGGTCCGAGGGCAAACTGCCTGGCCCGGTCGCGCAGATCGATGTGCATGATCCGGATATCTTTGCCCGGCTGGTCCGCGAGGGCGATCTGGGCTTTTCCGACGCCTATCTGGAAGGGGATTGGAGCACACCGGACCTGCGCGCCTTCATGGATCTGGTGCATCTGGGCAATGAAACGGTCTATGACGGATTCACCGGACAGTTCCTGGCCCGCGCCTATGAGAGGCTGCGGTTCTGGTTGCAGCGCAATCACCGCCAACAGGCAAAGAAGAATATCTCGTACCATTATGATCTGGGCAATGACTTCTATGCGGCCTGGCTGGATGACACGATGACCTATTCCAGCGCCATCTTCGAGACCGGGCAGGAAAGCCTGGAAAAAGCGCAGATCGCCAAATATGCCAGTCTGGTCGATGAGATGGGCGCGAAACCCGGCGATCATATCCTTGAGATCGGCTGCGGCTGGGGCGGGTTTGCCGAATATGCCGCGAAAGAGCGTGGCTTGCGGGTTACCGGCCTGACCCTGAGCCAGGAACAGTTGAAATACGCATCAGAACGCATTGAAAAGGCAGGTCTATCCGATCATGTCGAATTCAAGCTGCAAGACTATCGCGATGAGCGCGGCAGCTATGACGGCATCGCCTCGATCGAGATGTTCGAAGCGGTGGGCGAGAAATACTGGCCGGTCTATTTCAACACCGTGCGCGAGCGGCTCAAGCCCGGCGCGCAGGCGACGCTGCAGATCATCACCGTGGCGGATAAGCGCTGGGAGATCTACCGCAACGGTGTCGATTTCATCCAGAAATACATCTTCCCAGGCGGCATGCTCCCGGCCCCGAAAATCCTGCGTCAGCAGGTGGATATGGCGGGGTTGAACTTCGTCAGTTCGAAAGAGTTCGGCAAGAGCTATGACCTGACCTTGCGGCGCTGGCACGAGACCTTCAACGAGAAATGGGAACAGATCGCAGCCATGGGGTTTGATGAGCGGTTCCGCCGCATGTGGAATTATTATCTGACCTCCTGCGGAGCGGCCTTTGACACCGGCACCTGCGATGTGACACAGATTACCTTAGCAAGACCAAGCTGAGCAGGATCCAGGACAATATGCCCGACGCCGCCCGACTCGTCGCCGCCACTTGTCTGGCGCTGATTGCGTTCATCGTATCGGGGCAGATTATCCCGCTGATGCCCGAAGGGCTGGATTTCGGCTATTTCACCTATGTGAATATGGGGCTCGGCATTCTCGTCGGCTGGATCACGATGGGCAAACGCGCAGGCAGGGGTATCACCAATGCGATCAATAACGGCATTACTGGAATCGTCGTTCTGGTCTTCTGGGGGCTGTTCGTTCAGGGCTGTTATGAGATGTTCCGACAGGCGATGCGCAACCGCTATGGCGGGCCCTTCGAGGCCATCGGCGCGATTTTTCGGATCGGGATCGATTACGCTTACACGATCGCAGTGCCGAACGTTATCTTGACGCTGCTGATTGGCGGAGTTCTCGCCGGTCTGGCCACCGAATTCGCATGGCGCAGATGGCGCTGAACCCTCATTCAACGGTCCTCCTGTTTTGAAAAACCTGTTCTTTTACGGCACGCTGCGGCATCGCCCCTTGCTTGAAATTGTTCTGGGGCGTTCGGCGGAGCAGATTGATTTGGTCCCGGCCCATCTGCCCGATCACGCCGTGCATTCCGTTGCGGGGCAGCCCTTTCCGATGATCCTGTCAGCCGCCGGTCAATCCGCGCCCGGCCTGCTTGTGCGGGGGTTGTCCGCCGAAGACCTGAGCCGGATAGAGTTTTATGAGGGCGGGTTCGATTACGCCCTGTCGGTCCGTCAGGTGATTTGTGAGGACGGGTCAAGCGCGGCGGCGGAACTGTTCTTTCCTGATCCCGATCTCTGGCAGCCCGACGCGCTCTGGTCGCTGCAAGGTTGGGTGGCGCAATGGGGCCAGCTTTCCGAATATGCCGCGCAGGAAGTGATGGCGTTTTATGGTCGGCGCAGTGCTGAAGACGTGGCGCGCAGCTTTCCGGCGGTCCGCATGCGCGCCGCCGCCCGGATCGCCGCCGAAGCCCGGTCCGCCCCGCAATCGCGTGAGGTGGTCGTCCACAGCTATCATCGCGCCTATCAGGGGTATTTTGCGGTGGATGAAATGCAGGTTCAGCACCAACGCTACGAGGGTGGCATGACACCTATGCTGGGGCGCAGCGCACTCATGCAGGGCGCGGCGGCGGTGGTGTTACCCTATGATCCACAGCGCGATTGCGTGTTGCTGGTCGAACAGTTCCGCGCGCCGGTCTATATGATCGGCGACGCGGCGCCCTGGATGTGGGAACCTGTGGCTGGCATGGTTGATCCCGGCGAAACCCCCGAGCAGGCCGCCCATCGCGAGGCGCGGGAAGAGGCGCATGTCGCGTTGCGCGGGCTTGAATGTGCCGGGCGGGCCTATTCCTCCAGCGGGTCCTCGACCGAGTTTCTGCACCTTTATGTGGGCCTCGCCAATCTGACCGAGACCACCGAAAACGGCGGGCTCGACGGTGAGGGGGAGGATATCCGCAGCGCGATCCTGTCTTTTGACGAGCTGATGGCAAAGGTGGATGCGCATGAGGTCAAGGACCTGCCCCTGCTGTCGATTGCCCATTGGTTGGCCCGCCACCGCGACCGCCTGCGCGAAGAGCATTGACGACGACGGCAATTGATCGCGCAAAAGTTCAATGCCGCGCCGTTAGCGATCGTCAACTCTTGCCCTTAAGCTCGGAAACGAGGGCAAGGACTTGCTCTGTCTCAGGCCGCTGACGGGATTTATACGGCATGCGAATGATCAGAAAGCGACCGGTTTCACATGATTTCTCATGTGCCTTCACAAGTGACCCTGCCTCCAACGCGTCTTCTATCAGGCACACGTGGCCGATCAAAACACCTGCACCGGCCTTCGCCTCTTCAACCGCGAGACTGTAGAGTGAGAATTGCGGACCCGCCTGCGGATTTGTTAGCCGTTCACCACTCGCTTCGGACCAAGTCAACCAATCCTCGATCCAGGTCTGATCGTGCAGCCTTGCGACGCTATCAAGATCCGCAGCGCTGTCCTTTAGCGACGGGGCGCAGACTGGCATGATTTCATCCGGGCAAATACAGAACTGATCCCGCGACCCGTCGGGCAGGCCCATGAAGATCGACATATCAAACAATTCACGCCCCAGGCTCGGCGGGCTTTCCATCGCCGTGACGGAAAAGTTTATGTGCGGGAACGCGGCCCTTACCTGAGCAAGTCGCTTCGGTAACCACAGCTGCGCCACTGACGGCAGCGCCGCGATGTGAAAGTCGGCATCAGGTTTGAGATCGCGAAGGACGCGCGTTGCATTTGCCAACGCGTCGAAAGCCAAACGAAACTCCGGCAAGAGCGACACACCCGCCTGGGTCAGTTCGACCCCCTTTGCGTTGCGGCGGAAAAGCGGCGTTCCTGCCCATGTTTCCAGTGTTTTCACATGTTGCGAAATCGCGCCCGGAGTAACGTTCAATTCCTCTGCCGCAGCGACAAAACTGATATGGCGCGCAGCAGCCTCGAATGCGCGCATGGCGTTCAGGGGCGGTCCTTTGGGGCGCTTGGGCGCGACGCTCATTGCATTAGCCTTAGTTTTTCTACGCCAAGTTTTAGCAAATCTGCTTTGCGCTGTCAGCGTTTGCGCGCCAGATTGCCCCAACAGGAGGATCAACCATGACACTAGCACAACGGGATTGGGTGCCCGGCACCAGCGAAACTCTGGTTCAGAAGATTGCGGCCAAGGCTGCGTTAACGTCGTCAGCGGACCTTCTTACCCGTATCGAGCAGCTTGCCGAGCAGAACCGGGTGATCCACGAGGAAGAGTGTTTCAACCTCAACCCCGCAACAAATGTGATGAACCCAAAGGCTGAGGCGCTGTTGTCTTCTGGCATCGGTTCGCGGCCTTCGCTGGGTTATCCTGGGGACAAATACGAGATGGGGCTGGAGGCGATTGAAGAGATCGAGATTATCGCCGCTGAGCTATGCGCCGAAGTGTTCGATGCCGAGTTTGCCGAGGTTCGCGTTCCTTCGGGCGCCATTGCCAACCTTTACGGGTTTATGGCGACCTGTAGAGCCGGTGACACAATTATTGTCCCGCCCGCGTCGATTGGCGGGCATGTCACGCATCATTCGGCGGGATGCGCAGGGCTTTACGGTTTGCGGAGCATCGAGGCTCCGGTCAATGCAGATGGCTACACGGTCGATCTGGATCACCTCCGCTCGCTGGCGCTGAGGGAGCGGCCCCGGCTGATGACGGTCGGGGGCAGCTTGAATCTCTTTGAGCACCCAGTCGCGGAAATCCGTGCCATCGCTGACGAAATCGGTGCAAAAGTCATGTTCGATGCCGCCCATCAATGTGGCATCATCGCTGGGCGGGCATGGTCCAACCCTTTGGCGGAAGGGGCGCATTTCATGACCATGAGCACCTATAAAAGCCTAGGTGGACCCGCTGGCGGTTTGATTGTGTCAAACGACGCCGAGATCTCCAAAGCGCTCGACGCGATTGCCTTTCCCGGCATGACGGCGAATTTCGACGCGGCAAAGACCGCTGCTTTGGCTGTGACCATGCTGGATTGGAAAGATTTCGGCGTTGCCTACGCAAGCGAGATGATCGCGACGTCCAGAGCGCTGGCAGCTGCATTGGATAACAAAGGCGTGCCGGTCTTTGCCGGGAAGGAAGGCTTTACAAACTCGCATCAATTCGCCGTTGTTGCCGCGCCCTATGGCGGTGGTCAGGCGGCCTCGAAGAAACTGCGCCAGAACGGTTTCCTGGCCTGTGGCATCGGTTTGCCAATCGCACCCGCGGCAGGTGACATGAATGGCCTGAGGATCGGCACGCCTGAACTGGTCCGCTGGGGCATGACCTCCGGTGACGCGGACCGTTTGGCAGACTTGATCAAGCGTGGCTTGGTTGAAGGCGGGATCGGCAACGAGGTCTCAGAATGGCGGCGCGAGTTTGACACCTTGCACTTTGTTCACTGATCCCGAAGCGGGCATTGAGACCTAGTGTGTGGACAACTGATTTGTCCAGCATTCCGGAAAAGTGAATTCCGTTGACACTTGCGAAACGGTGAACCCTGTGCGGCGCGCGCATTTTGCCAATCTACCGAGTCTGATCGGCGTTTGTCGTGATTGCGCGGATGGGCCTTTTCCCATGCGCTTCCCGATACGCGTGACTCTGCTTGAGGTCGGCGGGGGGCGAGGGTACACCACATGTGTGAAACCGAAGAATTGAGGGCACCATGCGCACCGCACGTGATCTGGCTGATGCTGTTGGAAACACTCCCCTGATCCGGCTGCGCCGTGTCAGCGAGGAAACCGGGTGTGAAATCCTCGGCAAGGCCGAGTTTCTGAATCCCGGTCAGTCGGTGAAGGACCGCGCGGCGCTCTATATCATCCGCGACGCCATCGCGCGCGGCGATCTCAAGCCCGGCGGCACCATTGTCGAGGGTACGGCGGGCAATACCGGGATCGGTCTGGCGCTGGTCGGTGCCTCGATGGGATTCAAAACGGTGATCGTGATCCCGGAAACCCAGTCGGAAGAGAAAAAGGATATGCTGCGTCTGGCCGGTGCGGAACTGGTGCAGGTGCCCGCTGCGCCTTATCGCAACCCCAACAACTATGTGCGCTATTCCGAGCGTTTGGCCAATGAACTGGCCAAAACCGAACCCAATGGCGCGATCTGGGCCAACCAGTTCGACAATGTGGCGAACCGGCAGGCGCATCTGGAAACCACGGGCCCCGAGATCTGGGAGCAGACCGGCGGCAAAGTCGACGGGTTTGCCTGCGCGGTGGGCTCCGGCGGCACGCTGGCCGGTGTCGGCATGGCGTTGCAGCCCAAAGGCGTGAAGATCGCACTGGCCGATCCCGAGGGCTCGGCCATTCACGGCTTCTATACCACCGGCGAATTTGCCGCCGAGGGCGGTTCGATCACCGAAGGGATCGGGCAGGGGCGCGAGACGGCGAACCTGCAGGGGTTCAAACCAGACATGTCCTACAAGATTCCCGATTCCGAGGCCTTGCCGATCGTCTTTGACTTGCTGGAGCATGAAGGGCTGTGCATGGGCGGCTCGACGGGCATCAATGTGGCCGGCGCCATGTGTCTCGCGCGTGATCTGGGGCCGGGGCACACGATTGTCACCGTGCTCTGCGACTATGGGACACGCTATCAGTCCAAGCTCTTCAACCCCGATTTCCTGCGCAGCAAGGACCTGCCAGTGCCGGGCTGGATGACCGAGGCACCGCGCTCGATCCCGGGCGTTTTCGAGGACGCCTGACATGAAAGCCCTGCAATGGCTACTGGCTGCGGGGCTGATGGCCTTGCTGCTCGTCGCGGCGAACGCCGCGTCAGCGCAGTTGTCCATTGAGCAGAAGCAATATTATCAGGACTGGCTCAAGACCGCCGACAGGGCCGAAGATGCGGTGAATGCAGGCCGCGCGTCTGACGCCGCGCTGGAGAATCTGCGCACCGAACTGGATTCCTATCGCTCTATCTTCAACGAGGTGCGGGGCGGCAATTCGGATCGTATCAAGACGCTGGAAAGCCAGTTGGAGGCGCTCGGCGCCAAGCCCGAGGAAGGCGCGGACGAGCCTCAGGATATCGCCACGCTGCGCGAACATCTTCAGGACCAGCTTGATGCGTTGCGGGTGCCACGGATCATTTCCGAGGAAGCCTATAACCGTGCCAATGGTCTGATTTCCGAGATTGACCGGATCATTCGGCAGCGCCAGACCAAGGAATTTACCACGCGCGGCCCGTCCCCGCTCAACCCCGAGCTTTGGCCCGCTGCGGGTGCGGATGTCGCTCAGGCGTTGCAAAGCCTCTGGAATGAGATCATCGCGAATTTGAATACGGATGTGGTGAAAACCGAGATCCGCCAGCATTTGCCCTCTATTGTGCTGTTGACCGGGTTCGGTTTGATCCTGATCGCGCGCGGGCGCAGGTGGTCTGAACGGCTAGGGGATTATCTGCGGACCTTCGGTGGCAATGGCAGCGGCGTCTGGACCTTTATGGTCTCCCTGTCCCGGATTTTCCTGCCCTGGTTGGGCGTTGTGCTGCTGGCAACGGCCATTTCAACCACTGGTATCGCCGGGGTCAGGGGACAGTTGTTGTTGGATCAGGTTCCCAACTGGGCGGCGATCTTCTTCTGTTTCGACTGGATCGGGCGGCAGCTCTTTGTGATCCGCGAAGAAGACCGCAAGCCGATGCTCAGCCGGGTGCGCATGGCCGAGTTGCGGATCGTGATCGACCTGCTGGCAGTCATGCTGATCCTCTTTGATCTGGTGCTGCTGTTCCAGCGGATCGAAAATGTCCCCGATGCAACGCGGTCCGTGGTGACATTCCCGGTCATCGTCATGTCCGCACTTGTGCTGCTCAGGCTGCATCGCACCGGCCCATTGCGCAGCACCGGCACAGATTCTGACCCCGAAGACAATACGCGCCGCGCCGGGTTCTCGAAATTCGCGCGTCAGGTCCGGCGGCTGCTGATGATACTGGGCGTGCTGTCGGCGGTGGCTGCGGCGTTGGGTTATGTGACAGCCGCCGAGTCGATCATCTTTCCGGCGATCAAGACACTGGCGCTGATGTCGATTATCGTGATCGTGCAGCGGTTTCTGGGCAATCTCTATGGCTGGGTGACCGGAAAGGGTGCGGCGGGGCGGGATTCCCTGTTCTCGGTGATTGCCGGATTTGTCCTTGTCATTTTCTCTTTGCCCATTCTGGCGCTGTTCTGGGGGGCCCGCGAGACCGATCTGCAGGAGTTCTGGAGCCGCGCAAAGCAGGGCGTGAGCCTGGGTGGTATCGAGATTTCGCCGGGCGCGTTCATCACCTTCGCCGCCGTGTTTGCCGCAGGTTATACGATCACCCGGCTGTTGCAGGGCGGGTTGCGCAACTCGCTTTTGCCCAAGACCAAGTTTGATGCCGGTGCGCAGAATGCAATTGTTTCCGGCACCGGTTATATCGGGATCGCGCTTGCGGCGGTGATTGCGGTAACCAGCGCCGGGATCAACCTGTCTTCGCTGGCCATCGTGGCCGGGGCCTTGTCGGTCGGTATCGGTTTCGGGTTGCAGACCATCGTATCAAATTTCGTCTCGGGCATCATCCTTCTGATCGAACGTCCGATCAGCAAGGGCGACTGGATCGATGTGAACGGGCAGATGGGGTATGTGCGCGACATCTCGGTGCGCTCGACACGGATCGAGACCTTTGACCGCACCGATGTGATCGTGCCGAACTCGGACCTGATCAGCCAGTCGGTCACCAACTATACGCGCGGCAACACGGTGGGCCGGGTGATCGTGCCGGTGGGCGTGGCCTATGGCACCGATACCCGCAAGGTCGAGACCATTCTGGGCGAGATCGCCAATGCCCACCCGATGGTGCTGGCCAACCCCGCGCCCAGCATCGTGTTCCAGGGCTTTGGCGCGGATTCGCTGGATTTCGAAATCCGCGCGATCCTGCGGGATGTGAACTGGGTGCTGTCGGTGAAATCCGACATGAACCACGAGATCAACCGCCGCTTCACCGAAGAAGAGATCGAGATCCCGTTCGCACAGCGCGATGTCTGGCTGCGCAACCCCGAGACGTTGCAGGGGCAGGCGAGCCCGCCACAGGCGGCCGCAACATCCGCAGCACCAGCTTCGACGAAACCGGCTGGCCTGACCGATTCAGACATGGATGGCGACCCCGACGGGGATTACTAATCTGGCCCCCAGTCGGGCAGCCGCATTGCCAACAGCGCAATGGTCACAATTCTCTGCTAAGCTCGGATCGGAGCAACGGAGGATCACCTGTGGCGTCATTTCAACACAGCCTGGCCAGGATCGCGGTCTGGAACCTCGCGGGGTTCAACCCGTTCAATCAGGCTCTTGGTATCCCGGCGACCAGTGAGCGCGTTCAAAAGCAGGCCGAAGGATTGGCGCTGTTAGACGCAGAGCTGATCACCCTGGTCGAGGTCAGCCCGATTGAGCATATTGATCGCCTCGCCAATGCGCTCGCGGCATTTGGTCTGACCTACGAGAAAAAGATCATCGCCCAGCCCCATGGCAACATCCATATCGGTTTCCTGCACAAACCCGAGCTGGAGGTCTCCGATCCGCAGCTGATCGATGGCTCCGAAGGCGATGACCCGGATGGGCGTCAGGCAGTGGTTGTCGATGTCTCGGTGGGCCGCTTCAAGGCCAAGCTGATCGCAGTGCATCTGAAATCAGGCCGGAACCGTCCCGAACAGCAGATTCGCGACAGTCAGTGCAAGATCATCGGCGCCGAGATCGCCCGCATTCGACAAACGCCCGGCCTGACGCAGCGGACGATTCTGCTGATGGGGGATTTCAATATGATCCCCGGTCAGGATGTCAGCAATTTCCACCATCTGGGTGGGGATGACCTGATGGATTTTGTGTCTTGCTGGGATTTGCAGGACCGGTTCTCGCATATTCTGGACAAGGGACGAGCCAATCTGCTGGATGGTTTTGCGGTCTCGCGCACCTTTGCCACCGACTATGTGCGCGGCAGCTTGCGGCTGTTTCCGATGCACTGGACCATGAATATGGGGCGCGAGGCGTTCAGGGACGAGGTCTCGGACCATCTGCCTTTTATCGCGAGTTTTCGCATTTTCTGATTGGCTCTTGCGTTCCCCGATCGAATTCGCATAAGTCACGCCTACCGGAGAGGTGGCCGAGTGGTCGAAGGCGCACGCCTGGAAAGTGTGTAGGCGGGAAACCGTCTCCAGGGTTCGAATCCCTGTCTCTCCGCCATCAAGCTTTGTTGCAGTATATCAAGACCTGATACTCGGAATGATAGCGTTAAATTGGATGCTGGAATCCTCGTTTTGGCAGCTCGCCAATGGTTCTGAAAACGCGGGTGCGACGGTCTAGCTTGAAGATGGTCTCACCAGTACTGCTGATCCTCATTTTGAGGTGGTCCTCCGTTGTGACAGGAACACCGGAGCATCGAAACAGCGAGCAGGTGATCGGAGTCAGAAGATACTATCCACTATACCCTCCGGTTTAAGGTGTTAACGCTGCCAATATCCAGGCTTTGGCTCTGGTCGGGTGGATCACTTCGATAACTTTCTTCAGTGATGTGAACCATGCCCACCATGTGAACCGCCGTGCCCGCCATGTGAACCGCCATGTCCACTATGTCCGCCATGTGGAGCGCCATGCCCGCCATGCGAATCGTGACCGCCATGTGGAGCGCCGGTTTGGTGTGATCCGGGATGCGAATGATGGTGGTGATGACCATAGGCCCCATGGTGTTGGTAGTACGGAGCGCTGTGATCATGTGTGTGATAGTGTGGAGCGGGATGATACAGTGGGTGAGTGGCGTTGTGCGCAGCATAGTGGCACGCCGGATCCTGCGGCGCGTGATAACAATAGGGGCCAGGAGCCGGATGGTAGGGGTGGTAGTAGCGGTTCCAATCGGCATACCACGGGTATTGCTCGTAGTGGTTGTTCCAGTAGGCTTGATTGAACTCGATGATCGCAATACCGATTTCTGCGGCGAGTACTGGTGTCAGAACTGATTTCTTGCCATCTCTGTCTGTCAGTATGTAGTTGGATGAAATCCAACCGCGTGCAGCGTTCCACGATACATCACACCAGCTATAGCCCGTTTGACACCCGTAGATTTCGATCGTTGCATCCTGCGGCAACGTCGCGACAACCGGGTAGCTGATCCCTGGCCCAGCCCGCATGTGGGCCGAGGTTGTGGTAAAACCCTGCGTTTTCGCGTGTGCTAAGTTAGCTAGCAGCGGCAAAACAAGCATTGCCATTATGGCGATAGATAGTCGTTTCATTGCATTTCCCCGCGTATGGCTAGGACACTTGAAACACTACATAGACATGAACTGTTTCAGTCAATGCACTGCCCGAGCAACTTAATCTGGGATTAGTTTGTTCTTCAGAATAGGCGCGGTGCTCAGAGATGACCTAATTTGTGCGCGGGTTCATCTTGCCTTTGTTGATCCCGTTGCCGCAATGCCATCGCAAGCCCCTGTTCTTGGTCGCAATGGCGCTCTCCCTGTTCGAGACGCCGCAATAGCACGGGTCGGCGCCAATAAGCTGAAGGCTAGTCTCTCGAAACAGTCTTCGCAGACAGATTGCCGATGCTGAGCCAGCTCAGCGCGATCATCAGCGCGGCGATTCCGAGGCATAAGGGCAATCCGCCAAGCTGGTAGCTCAGCCCGGACAGAACCGTGCCCAGCAGTCGCCCGGCGGCGTTGGCCATGTAGTAGAACCCCACATCCATCGTCACGCGCTCGGAACTGGTGAAAGCGAGGATCAGGTAGGAATGCAGCGATGAATTCAGCGCAAAGAGCGCGCCGAAGGCCAGCAGGCCGATCACGACGCAGATGGTCAGCCACAGGGCCGGTGTTGCGGCGAGCCAGGCGAGAGCGGCCAGCACGAGCGGGACGAAGAACAAAAGCCCGACCCAGAAGCGGGCTCCGGCGACGATCTCTGCCTCGCTGCGCTCCCGCGCGCGCAGCAGCTTTGGCGCGCTGGCCTGCACTGCGCCATAGAGGATGATCCAGAGCGCCATGAAGGTGCCGACCATGAAGAACGCTGCGCGGTTGCCCTCGGGCGTGCCGTCTGAAAGTACCGAGTAGAAATAGATCGGGATGCCCACCACAAACCAGACATCGCGCGCGCCAAACAGGAAGACCCGCGCAAGGCTCAGCCAGTTCACGTTGCGGTTCTTGGAAAAGACCTCTTTGAATTTCGCACCTTTCTTGCCGGTTGGCAGGCCCGAGGGCATCCGGAACAGCAAAACCACCAGGATCACGGCCAGAATAGCCGCCATGCTCAGCACCGACGGGACAAAGCCGATCAGCCCAAGTGCGCCAGCCCCCAGCAGGAAGCCGAGACCTTTCACCGCGTTCTTTGATCCGGTCAGCAGCGCCACCCAGCGAAACAGGCCCGCCCCCTCGGTCGGGGCCAGCAGCTTCACCGCGCTTTTGGAGCTCATCTTGGCGAGGTCTTTGGCAACGCCGGACAGCCCTTGCACCAGCATCACGAACACTACCGATGCGGCGACTGTCCAGCCTGGGTCGAGCATCGATAGCGCCAGCAGCGCCACCACCTGCAGCGCGAGACCGGCATAAAGCGTACTGGTCAGCCCGAACCGCGCCGCGATCCAGCCAGCCGACAGGTTGGTGACCACGCCCGCGATCTCGTAGAGCACGAACAGATAGGCCAGCTGGATCGGCGAAAAGCCCAGCGTGTTGAAATGCAGCAGCACCAGCATCCGCAAGGCGCCATCGGTCAGCATGAAGGCCCAATAAGCCGCCGTCACGGCGAAATAGGCGGCTAGGCCTTCAGGCCTGCTCATAAGGCATCGCCCACCATGAACGCCACATCCACCAGCCGGTGCGCGTAGCCCCATTCATTGTCATACCAGGCATAGACCTTCACCTGCGTGCCGTTCACCACCATGGTCGAGGGCGCATCGACAATCGATGAGCGTGGATCATTGGTGTAGTCGGTCGAAACCAGCGGGCGGGTCTCATAGCCTAGAATGCCTTTCAATGGCCCCTCGGCTGCGGCTTCGAACAGCGCGTTGACCTCTTCGGCTGTGGTTTCGCGGGCCACTTCGAACACGCAATCGGTCAGCGAGGCATTCAGCAGCGGCACCCGCACCGCATGGCCGTTCAGCTTGCCGGTCAGTTCGGGATAGATCAGCGTGATCGCCGTGGCCGAGCCGGTTGTGGTCGGGATCAGCGCGTTCAGCGCCGAGCGCGCGCGGCGCAGGTCCTTGGCTGGCCGGTCCACGATGGTCTGGGTATTGGTCACGTCATGGATCGTGGTGATCGAGCCATGCTTGATGCCCAGCCCCTCATGAATGACCTTCACCACCGGCGCGAGGCAATTGGTGGTGCAGCTTGCCGCGGTGATAATCCGGTGCGTTTCGGCGTCGTAAATGTCGTGGTTCACGCCATAGACGATATTGGCAACGCTCTGATCCTTGACCGGGGCCGACACGACCACCTTCTTCACGCCCGCTGCAAAATAGGGGGCAAGGGCGGCTTCACTCTTGAACACGCCAGTGCAGTCGATCACCACATCGACCCCGTCGAGCGGCAGATCCTCCAGCTTGCGGGTCGAGAGCGCGGGGATGGTTGTGCCGTCGATGGTGATGCTGTGATCGGTGGCCGAAAACGCGGCAGGCCAGCGGCCATGGACAGTGTCGAATTCCAGCAGATGGGCATGCATATGCGGATCGCCCACCGCATCATTCACGAAGGCGATCATTGCGCCACGTTCCAGCAACGGGCGTAGCGCCAGCTTGCCGATCCGGCCCAGGCCATTGAGTGCATAAGTTGTCATACGGTTTCCGACGTCCTTCCAATGTCATCGACATGTCTTTGTAGTGATGCGCGGTCGAGCGTGCCCAGGGGCAGCGCCGCAAAGGCTTTGATCCGGTTATGCATCGCCCCATAGGTCTGCTGGAACGCCAGCCGTTTTTCGGCCTCGGTGCCGGTGGCCTTGACCGGGTCGGGCAGACCCCAATGGGCCGAGATCGGCTGACCGGTCCAGGCCGGGCAATCCTCGTTTGCGGCCAGATCGCAGACCGTGAAGACAAAATCGAGCGGGGGCGCATCGGGCCCCTGAAACTCGGCAATGTTCTTGGCGCGCAGGATCGAGGTGTTGATGCCTCGGCTTTTCAGCATCTCGATGGCATAGGGGTTCAGCTCGGACCTGGGCTGTGTGCCGGCGGAATAGGCGGTGAACCTGTCGCCGGCCTCATGCCGCAGGATCGCCTCGGCAAAGACCGATCTGGCAGAGTTTCCGGTGCAGATGAAAAGGACATTGAAGGTCTTGTCAGGCATGGTCTGACTCCTTGCAAACGGGTCGGGTAAGTTGGGCGGGCAGAGGTCGGGTCGCCCCCTGCAGCAATCCAGAAACAGGTCAGACACAACACTTTGCGCCGCATCGAGGTTCATCTGATAGAGAACCGAAGTGCCACGGCGGCTTTGCAGGATCAGCCCGCATTTGTGGAGCGCCGAGAGATAGACCGAGGCTGTACTGGCCTTCAGCCCCAGCACATGCGCAATCTCTCCGGCCGAGACCTGATCGGGGCAGCGTCGGACCAGCAGGCGAAAGATGGCCATCCGTTGCGGATGGCTCAGAACGGAGAGGCGATCGAGCAGCGTTGATTCCATAATTCATGAATATATGAAATTAAAAATGACGCAAGCCCCGATTGCGGTTGTGGACGGAACGCCGCTACTACGCTCACTCTGCGCTCATCGGCCGAAATTGCGTTGCCCTTTGTGGGACGCTGTTTTTATGCTCGCGAAACCCCGCTCCGAAAGCCAAGCGCACCCGATGACTACCCAGCAGGACACCACCCAAGCAAAGAGCGCAGCGGTTGCCCGCCGGAACGTGCCGATCCTTGCCGGGCAGGGGGCGTTCAACATGATGGCCTGGTCGATGGCCAGCCCCTCGATCGTGCTGGCCTTTCTGGCGGTCTCGCTTGACCTGCCGATGTTTCTGGCCGGGCTTCTGGTGACGATCCGTCACGGCGCAGGCACGCTGGGAGATATCTTCGTCTCGGACCGCATTGCGCGGCTATCCAGGAAGAAGGGCGCGATCATCTGGATGGATATTGCGGTTGCCGCCTGTTTCCTGCTGGTCGTTGTCGTCACACTGATGGGCGATCGCACGGCCACGATTGCGGCCTTTGTCATCGCGATTTTCCTGATCGGCGTGCTTGAGGAAATCAAGGCGATGCTGATTGTCGATTTCGTCAGCGACAATATGGACAGCCGCAGCCGCATGCAGGTCAGCTACGTCCAGAAGGCCATCGGCGGGGCAGGAACCATCGCGCTGGTGCTGCTTGTTCATCAACTGATGCAGGACGCGCCCGCGCTGTCGCGGCATTCCACGGTGGTCATGATCGGTGTGCTGTGCTTCCTGCTGTCGGCGATTTCGATGCTGGCCTTTCGTGAAACTGCGATTGGCGCCAAGGTTGCGCCAGAGCCGAGCGCACGCAAATCCTGGGCGCTGACCGGCTTTTTCCGCCGCGCTCGCGACCTGTTTGCCGAACCCTGGTTCCGCCGTTTCATGGTGATCCGGCTATCCTTCGTGGTGGTGGGCCTGTCCGTGCCGTTTTTTGCCCTGATCGCCGCCGAGGCGCATCACAGCTCGGCCAAGGGGCTGACCGCCCTGATCATCTCGTCCGCAGCGGCGGTGCTGGTGGCGACGCCGCTCTGGCGGGTGCTGAACGGCTATTCGCTCAATCTGGTGATGGCGGTGGCGGCCCTGATGGTCGCGGTGACGGGCTGCGTTCTGATGGTGCTGCACCATGCGGGCATTGACCATGACATCCATGTACACGCTGTATCGCTGTTTCTGGTGACCATCGCGGTGACTGGGCTGGGCGGCGCCCGCTCGCTTTATTTCATGGAGGTGGCCCCGAAAGACCAACGCGTTGCGGCCAAGGCGGTGTCCACCAGCCTGGCCCGGATCGCCATTGTCGCGATCTCCGCTGCGCTGGCGGCGGTTGCCCACTCGGCTGAGGTCGCCTGGGCGATTGTCTTTATCACTGTGGTGAGCCTTCTGGCCGCGATCCTCAGCTTTTGGATCTTGCCCCCGCGCGCGAGCGCGCCTGCGCCGCAGAGCACGAGAGTTAGCCCCAAGGACCGTTGAATTACCGCGTCAGGTTTCAGCCAAACTTGACCGCTACGCTTGCCAAGACAACCCTCGGGTGACACAGTTCTTCAAAAGACGATGGCGTATAAGCCACGCAGGAGGTTAATCGAGGTCATGATAGCTTCTTTGTTGGTCATTTCACCGGTTCGGGCAGGGCAGAAAAACCTGTGTCGATCCTCTGGTGCAATGCCCATTTCCGAACCCAGTCGAAAGCGGCGGGCGACCCGCGCCGCGACCAAAACCGGAGGGATGCCATGGGACTGCTTGGCGCACCGCTTGAACGTTACGACTATCTGACCTTTCTGGCGCTGATCCTGATATTGGCGGCGGTGATGGGGCTGTTCCTGTTCCTGATGGGCCTGCCGGGCCGCATCGCGATCAAGCGCAACCATCCCCATGCCGAAGCGGTCAAGATCATGGGCTGGATGGGATTCCTGGCCGTTGTGCCCTGGGTCCATGCCTTCATGTGGGCCTTTCACGATGGGGTGACGGTCGATCTGCGTCGGATGCCCGAAGATGAGCGCAAGAATATTAGAGATGAAATCAAGCGGTTGGGCGGTGACGTTAAAGAAGAATACCGTGAGGCAAGCGACGATGGCACCCCCTCTGATGACAATGCCAAGAGCTAGGGAAATCTAACCGGATATGTTTGTCGCGCTCTGCATCACGCTCTTTTACATCATCTTCGTCTGGTTCGTCTTCTTCAAGGCGCAGTGGCTGAAATTCAACATCGCCTGGGGCATTGTCTCGTTCTGGGTCGGGGCGCATCTGCTGCTGATCTTTCTGGTGGCGCTGCGCTTTTTCCAACCGATGTCGATCGACAGCCATGTGGTGCGCTCGACCATCCAGATCGTGCCGCGCCTGACCCAGCCGACATTGCTATCTGAGGTTTTGGTCACCCCGAACCAGCCGGTCAAGAAAGGCGAGCCGCTTTATAAATTCGACGATACGATCTTTTCGCAGCAGCTGGCCTTGGCTCAAGCACAACTGGCGGCCGCCGAGCAAAACGCCAAAGTGCTCGAGCAGGATGTGATTGCCGCCAGTGAAGCGGTGGTACGTGCCAACGCGCAGCTAAACTATGCCAAGACGCAACAGAAGCGCTATGAAACGCTCGTGCCGCAAGGCGGTGCTCGGCAAGAGGAACTGGACCGCTGGAACGAGCGGGTGATCGAAGACACGGCCACGGTTCACGAATCCGAGGCCAATCTGGCCAAGGCCAAGCTCGGGCAGGGCTCGCAGATCGACGGCGTCAATACCGGGGTGGCCGAGGCGCGGGCGCAACTGGCCGAGGCGCAGTATTTCATGGATAATACCACGATCTACGCGCCAGCCGATGGCATGATCGTCTCGCAACAGGCAAAACCCGGCCTTGTGGTGGGTGAGATTCGCCTGGGCTCCATCGCCAGCTTTGTGCTGGACGAAGATCCTTATATTCTCGCCTCTTACCGCCAGCAGAATCTGAAATTTGTCGAGCCGGGTCAGCCGGTCGAAGTGGCGCTGGATCTCTATCCCGGTGAGATCCTGAATGGGGAGGTCGAGGCGGTCTGGTGGGCCACGCGGCAGGGGCAATACCTGCCCTCGGGCCGGTTGCCGAACTTCGTGCTGCCCAAGGCGCCCGGACATATCGCCGTTCAGATCAAGGTCGATGTGCCCGAGGGGCATACCTTCCCCGCAGGCGGTCATGCGGCGGTGGCGATCTATACCGGCAAGGGGCAGAGCTTCGAGTTTCTCCGGCGCATCAATATGCGGCTTTATTCCTTCGCGAACTTCATCAGGCCGCTCAATATCTAAGGCCAATAAAAACAAGGCGGGCAGGGCATGACAGGCAGGGGCAGACAGAGTATCGGCAGGCTGATGACGCTATGTGCGGCCGCGGCGCTGACCGCCTGTGCGCCGCTTGGCCCCGACTTCGTGCGCCCGAACTCGCCTGTTATGAACCAGTGGATCGAGGCCAACAGCCCTGCCGCCAGCCAAAGCTCGGGCCTGACCGCGCGCAGTGAGCCGGTGGTGGAGTGGTGGAAAAACTTCAACGACCCGGTGCTGAACAAGCTGATCCGGCAGGCTTACGCCCAGAACCTGTCTTTGCAGATCGCAGGCGCACGCGTGCTGCAGGCCCGCGCACAACTTGGGATCGCCTATGGCGAACTGTTTCCGCAGTCACAGGCGGTCGGTGCCTCGACATCGCGGCGGGTGATCAGCGAGAACCTCGATCCGATCCGGGAAATCCGCGAGGTGGTGCCGTTTGATACGGGTTTCACCACCAACCAGATCGGATTTGATGCGACATGGGAGGCTGACGTCTGGGGCGCTCAGCGCCGGGGCGTGCAATCGGGCAAGGCCAACCTTGCCGCGCAGGTCGCCAATTATGATGACGCGCTGGTGACGCTGACCGGGGACGTTGCGGCGATCTACATCAATATTCGCGCGTTGCAGGAAACGCTGCGCGTCGCGCAGACCAATATCAAGTTGCAGCAGCAGGCGGCGGATATCGCTCAGATCCGCTTCAACAACGGCGTCACAACCGAGCTGGACGTGCAGGAATCGCTGACCCTGCTCAACAACACCAAGGCGCTGGTGCCGCAGCTGGAAAGCGATCTGCAACAGGCCAAGAATGCGCTGGCGGTGCTGCTGGCGACAACGCCCTCAAAGATGACGTCGCTGCTGGGCACTGGGCGCATCCCGGCGGCGCGCTCCAGCATCGTGGCAGTCGGCGTGCCAGCCGAGTTGCTGCGCCGCCGCCCCGATATCCGCGCCGCCGAGCTGGAGGCCGCCGCGCAATCGGCGCAGGTGGGGATCGCCATGGCGGATCTTTATCCGCAGTTCATCCTGTCCGGCTCCATCGGGTTGCAGGCCTCGGCCAATCAGAACCTGTTCAACAGCTCCGGCACCACCAGCCTGGCCAGTGCGGGCGTGGTCTGGAACGTGCTGAACTATGGTCGGATCAAGGACAATGTGCGCGCCCAGGACGCCGCCTATCAGGAGTTGATCGCAAATTACCAGAACACCGTGGTGACGGCCTATTCCGAGGTCGAGAATGCCATGGTCGGCTACACCCAGGCGCGCAAGCAGGTGGGCTTTTATGATCAAAGCGTCAAGGCGTCGGATCGCTCGGTCGAGATCGCCATTGACCAGTATCAGGGCGGCACGCAGGATTATTCGCGCGTGATTGATGCGCTGACGGCGGCTTTGCGCGCTGATGCCGATCTGATTCAGGCGCGGGCCTCGGTGTCGAACAATCTGGTGTCGATCTACAAGGGGCTTGGTGGCGGCTGGCAGATCCGTCAGGGGCGCGAGTTCCTGCCCTCGGACGTGCTGGCCGAAATGGCCTATCGCACCGATTGGGGCGATCTGCTGAGCCAGGACCCGGAAGGGGCCAGCATCCGGTAACAGAGGGATACGCGCATGCAGGTGACCAAAGGCATGGTTGGCCACGGCTTCTATGATGGCCATTCCGCCCCCCAATGGGCGGCCACCGCGCATGTGCTGTCCTGGCTTGAAGAGACCGCCGCAGAACTGGACCTCTCAGGCAGCGGCACTGTCACGCTGGCCGATTTCGGCTGTTCGGAGGGGCGGAACTCCATCGGGGTGATGCGGCATCTGGTTCCGGCGCTCAGGGCCCACAGTGACAGACCGATCCAGACCATTCACAGCGATCTGCCCACCAACGATTTCTCGGACTTGTTTGAGCTGCTGGACCCGGAGGGCGGCATTTTCGAGGACGAGCACGTCTATTCTTCGGCTGTGGGCGGCAGCATGTTCCGCCAATTGCTGCCTCCCGCCTCGGTGCAGATGGCGATGACGTTCAACGCGATCGGATTCCTCAGCCGCAGGCCGCTTGATCGCCTGCCGGGGTATATTCTGGCCAACGGTCCCAGCGCCCTGAATCCCATTGGCCATGTCAGTGAGTTCGAGCGCTCCTCCTTCGCACAACAGGCCGATGCCGATCTGCGCAGCTTTGCGCGCGCCCGCGCCGCCGAAATTGTTCCGGGCGGCAAACTGCTGATCGAGGTTTTTGGCGCGGGCGAAGCTTTGCGCACCTGCGACGGCATCTATGACGTGCTCAACGACGCGGTGCTGGACGCGCTGAAGGCCGGGATGCTGACGCAGGAGGCCTACGCGCGCTATTACCAGCCGGTCTATATGCGCACACTGGATGAGGTCATGGCCCCGTTTGAGGACAGCCATTCGGACCTGAGCACCCTGTTCACGTTGGAACGATCCGAGCTTTATGAAATCCCCGTTTCTTTTGTCGAGGCTTTCAAACAAAACGGCGATGTGGAGGCCTATGCAAAAGCCTATACCGATTTCTTCCGCGCCTTCACCGAGACCTCGCTGCGATTGAACCTTTCCGACAGCGCGGATCTGGATGGCCTTGTGCGCTATGTCTACACCCGTGCCGAACAGCGCGTCCGCGAGACGCCCGAGCGCTACCCGTTCAACTATATCGCCATGGCGGTGTTGCTGACCCGGAAGGGTTAAACTGTTCCTGCAAAGCCGTCGGACAAACATCGCCGGAAACTCGGCTCAGCCCGCCCTGTGATCACCCTGACACAGGGCGGGCGATGAAGCGAGGTTCCCGCAGCGCGAGCCACGACGTGCAGAAGACCCGACGGGCTCCGCCCGATCACGGCATTTTCAAACTTGACGAGGGTCTTAACCGGCCGGTTTGAACTTGGCGGCGATCCCTCCTGCCTTTTTCTGCGCTTCCATGAACTCTTCGCTGGAATATCCGCGAACCGTTTTCATGTTGGACACGGTGCCAGTCGCCCCCGCGACCATTAGTGCAGGCACGATGTCTTCCCCATCTGCCGCTTCACAGATCATCAGGAAGTCGGTTTCACCTGTCGTGGCATAGTAGGCAATCAACTTGCCGCCAACCGCCTCAACCAAGGGCTTAACGGCGGCAGCCCGATCAGATGGATTGGCCATCATGCCTTGGATCGCCTGAACAGTATAATTTCCGGTAACAATGTAAGTCGCCATGTGTTCCTCCCACAAAACTTGACTAAAAATACTGCAATACTAGCGTATTTTCTCGAATCCACGGCATGTTTTTTGCGATCCGCCTCCGTTCGGATGCAGGAGTGAAGCACAGAGACACATTCTGGGTGTTCTTGGGGAGACATCACCGTTTGACCGCCTTGAGCTCAAAAGCTGAGAGCTCGGTTATCTTATTGCATGCGCTCTCGGCTTGAAAAAACGCGGCGGGGCGGAGATTTTTCCGCTCCCGCGCAACGAGCAGACCAGCCATTCGCGATATAGGCAGCGAAGTCGAGTAGTCTATCTTCGTGTGTTTGGTTTACACATCCACCGCCTTAGGGGACAAATGTGGTCGTAAGATTGGGTGGGAGCGTGACCGTGCAGGTCAACCCGCTGATGGACTGGGTTTGACAGAATTGCGTTGTGCCGCCCGTAGCACCGACCAGGTCATTGTCAGAGACCTCACCCTGCGTGGGTGCCGCCGGGATGTGCAGGTATTTCGTACCCGCCGTGTCCCGCACCACCTTGAACTCCATGTCCTGGGGCAGTTCGCCGACAATTTCCTCAATCGCCGCCTTTGGGTCGCTCTCAAGACGGGCACTGAATTCTTTATCGCTCCAGGCGCGTTCATAAATCGCCGCGAGTTTGTCGCTGCTTTTCTGATGTGTGTAAGTCATCTGTGCTTTCCTCTCAGATTGGGCCGTGCCGGGATCTGCCCCGGAGAGTCGGCTTTCTGGCACTAAGTTAGGCGGGCAAGCTGCGTCGCTGATGAAGCGTTAGTTAAGAAAGCTAAAGTTCTTATCCCGGCGGTGTGGGCGCTTGCGGCGCAGAGCGGGGTCGTTCCCAAAAGGCGCGGCGCCGCGAGCCTTTCAGAATCGGTCAAGTTCCGGGCCGTGGGGGTAAGCGGCCAGTTCTGAGCCGCGATGCTCAGTATGCGCGCATTTTTGCGTGTTCCAGCGACATGAGCTTTTCTTAACGGTCTGCTCATCCGGAGTGCAGCATCCGCCCTTAGCTCGATGGGCCTAACAGCGTCTCAAGCGGGGCTTCTCCCGCGCGGCGCATAAGGAAAGGAGCAACGCAATGACCATCAAGGATAAACAGAGCGGCGCAGACCATCTTACCGCCATCTATGAGCGCGCCTGGACTGACGAGGCGTTCAATGCCCGTCTAAAAACCGACCCAAAAGCCGCGATCGAGGAAATCATCGGCGAACTGCCCGCCGATATCGAGATCAACGTGGTACAGGATACCGCAGATACGAAGTACCTGCACATTCCGGCGGCCCCCAAACAGGGTGAGGTTTCCGATTCCGAACTGCTCGGTGTGCAGGGCGGAACCACGCCGGGATGCATAACGGCGCTTACGTTGACAATCTCTGCCATCTCCTGGGTCGAGGCCTGAGCCTCTCTACCTGGTGCGGCGGGGGCTTCGGCCCCCGTTTACATACAGAGTGAAGCCGTTTGTTTTGATATGCGGTGCATCGCGCTTTGCTGGGGTATACTGGGCAGCTGCGCCGAAAGCACCGCCCTCATGACTTCACGACACATGCAGCACAAAGGCTCCGAGCAGCGCAAAAAGTGAGCCGACCAGCACCAACAGCATAATGTCGGCGCTGTCTTCGTAGTCATCCGTGGCCTTGTCACTTCTGATCCGGTGATGCATGCGCCGCATCCGCACATAAGCCAGCAGCAGCACCAGCGCGCCCGCCACCATCATCAGCGTTTCGGTCCAGATCGTCACCGGTTCGTCATTCATCCGTGTGGCCACAAGGCCAAAGCCCACGATCGCTATGACCGTACGGACCCAGGCCAGAAAGGTCCGCTCGTTTGCAGCATGTTCGCGGTAGCTGTCGATCATCGGCGCAGGCTCCTATTTCGTCAGGCCCCGCAGTCCGCCCGAGACCAGCACGTTGATCTCATAGAGGATGCGCGGGGCTGCCAGACCGCCGGGGCTGGCCAGATAGTTCGGGCTCCAGACCGGGTCGAATTTCTGCTTGAAGGACCGCAGCCCTTCGAAGTGATAGAACTGCTCGCCATGTTCATAGACAAAGCCGCCAATCCGGTTCCAGAGCGAGGCAAGCTGGCGGTTCTCGATCCCCGAAAAGGGCGCGGCCCCCAGCGAGAACCAGTGAAAGCCCTGTTCCGCGCCCCACAGCATCATTTCAGCGAAAAGCGCGTCCATGATGAAACTGGGGCTTTCGGGGTCATAGCGCATCAGGTCCAGCGACAATTCGCTTTTGTTCGCGCCCTGAAACAGGTTGGCAAAGGCCACGATCTTGCCGCTCTCACCATCGCGCAGCACGGCATGGTCGAAATTCAGCAGATACGCCTCGCTGAAGCCACCCAGCGAAAACCCTTTCTCTTCGCCCTGTTTGTTGGTCAGCCACTTGTCCGAGACTTCTTTCAGCTCGGGCAGGGCGGGCTGCAGCTCTTCCTTGGGGATGATCTCGAACACATAGCCCTCGCGCTCGGCGCGGTTGCGGGCCTGACGGAAACCCTTGCGGGGTTTACCGTCGAGTGTGAAGCCGGTCAGGTCGGCACGCGCGACCTCGCCGATTTTCAGGATCGACAGGCCCAGATCAAGGAAGGTCGGCAGATAACGCGGCGAGACGCTGTAGAAGGCGCAGCGCTTGCCTTCCTTGTCTGCCTTCTCGCGCAACTGCCAGATCAGTTGCTTGCCGGCTTCCTCTTCGCCCACCGGCTCGCCCTTGCTGATCAGCGAGCTACCGGTATCGGCATAGGCCAGAAAGGCGCTTTCATCCTCAGCGATCAGGAACTGCTTATCGCCGGTCAGGCAGATCAGTGCTTCGGTATCTTCGCTGGCCATCGCCAGATCATGCACCACCTGCGGCACTTCGAAGCTGCGCTGATCGGGCATGCGCTGGCTGAGCAGCGAGTTCAGCGCGATAGCGGCAAGCACCAGCGCCACCACGAGGCTGGAGCGCAGGAAGCGTGAGGCATCGGCGTTCCAGGCGAAGTCCCACCACAGATCGTTCTGGTAATCCACATGGGAATAGGCAAAAAGCCCCAGCCAGAACACCGCCGCCAGCAGCGCCACGATACTGACGAACCACGGCACGTTCAGCCGGAAGATCGACGCCCCGGCAACGCGATAGAACGCCCCGCGAAAGAGGCCCAGAAAACCGATGGTTAGCAACATGCTGATCGCCTCACGCACATCGAGCCCCTTGCTGAGCGAGGCGACAAAACCCACACCCATCAGGATCATCGCCACTACCCAGGCCCGGTAGAGCTTGCGATAAAGCCCGCGCGAAATCAGGATCAGCAATAACCCGGTGATGCTGCCGATCAGATGCGAGGCCTCGACCAGCGACAGCGGCAGGATCGAGCGCAGGATGCGCATGCTTTCATTGTCGGCGGGCAGGGTGCCCGAGACCAGCAGGATGATGCCCGCAAACATGGTCACGGCGGCCGCCGCAATGGGCACGATCGGTTTGACGATGCGATAGGCCGCCGTTGCAGCCGAACTGACTGAGCGTCGACGCGCTACCGTCCAAACCACCGCGATGCCGCAGCAGGCAACGGCAAAGGGCATCAGCGTATAGATCAGCCGATAGAGCACCAGCGCGGCCAGCACATCGGACCGGCCTGCCGCGCCAAGCCCCGCGATGATTGTTGCCTCAAAGACGCCAAGACCGCCCGGCGCGTGGCTCAGCACACCCAGCGCGATGGCGGCGATGACGATGGTGAAGAAGAAGGGGAAGCCAACCGCCAGATCGCTGGGCATCAGCACATAGAGCGTCATCGTCACGCCCAGCAGGTCACCCATCGCCGCCAGCGTCAGCAACACGGCCAGACGGAAACTTGGCAGATCGAACCCCATCCCAGCAACAGCCAGTCGGCGCGCGCCCATGGCCAACCAGACAAAGAGCGACAGCAGCGCGCATAACAGCACGGCACCGATCAGCGTCTCGGTCGTGTCGTTGAGCGGGAGCACCGTGGACAGGCCTTGCGGATGCAGCACCATGAGCGCCCCAAGGATCAGCGTCATGCCCATCCAGAACGCCACCCAGGAGGTCGCGATAACACCGGCCACCCGCTCCAGATCCAGACCAAGCGAGGCGTAGATGCGATAGCGCACGGCGGTGCCAGTGACATAAGAAAAGCCCAGAAAGTTCGACACCGCATAGCCGCTGGCCCCGGCCATGCCCGCGATATGCGAGGGCACCTTGCCGTCAGCCACGCTGCGCACCGCGAAAATGTCATAGAAGGACAGGCTGAAATAACTGACCGCCGTCCAGCCGATCGCAGCGATGAAGATACGCCAGGGGGTGTCGCTGATATCGGATTTCACATCCGACCAGCTCACCCGCGCGGACAGATCATGCAGGGCAAAAAGCGCAATGCCCGTGACCAGGATCGGAAGCACCACCTTGGTCAGCGGGTGATGCAGCAGTTTGGTCAGGAACTCGGCCGGTGCGGCGTGTTCTGTGTCGGAGGTGTCCTGTTCTGCGCTCATGATCCCCGTTCCGGTGGGTCGATTCTCTGTTCCGGAACGCGTTTACATCGCCCGGTTCTGCTCGGGCAAAGCATACATGTCTTAGAGGCAGCGCAAAGACAAACTTCCCGCAAGTTAAGCCGGGGATTGGTATTTTGCACCATGTCCAGCCCTATGAACGCAACGGCGCCGCCCTGAGAGGCGGCGCTGCAAAAGATGTTCAGGACTGGATCAGCCCAGTATGCCGTTATCGTCGCGCTTGATGGCGATGATCGACGAGCGCGGCAGGCCCTCGCCATCGGGCCAGGTGCCACCGGGGTGCTGGATGCCTACGAACATGGTGCGCAGGTCATCCGACCAGGTCAGGCCGGTCACTTCCGACCCGCTCGGGCCGGTCAGGAAGCGCACGATCTCGCCGGTCACCGGGTCACCAACCAGCATCTGGTTGTTGCCGTTGCCTGCAAAATCACCCTCATTGTCATCATTGCCATCGGTCTGGATCCAGACCAGACCGGTTGTGTCGATCTGCATACCGTCCGGCGAGTTGAACAGGTTGCCCTCGTTCACATTGGGCGATCCCGCATAGGCGTCGCTATGCACGGTGGGGTTGCCCGCCATCACATAGAGATCCCAGTCAAAGCCGTCAGCCGCGTGATCGTCATTGGCCGGGCGCCAGCGCACGATCTGACCGTAATGGTTGGTTTCGCGCGGGTTGGGGCCGTTGACCGAGGTGTCGTCGCCGCCAGCGTTCGGCTTGACGCCACGGTTCTTGTTGTTGGTCAGGCAGCAATAGGCCTCAGCCGCGACCGGGCTGATCGCCACCCATTCCGGGCGGTCCATGGTGGTTGCACCAACTTTGGAGGCAGCCGTCCGAGTGAAGATCGCGATCTCGGCGGCGTCCATGCCTGTGGCATCGGGCGTCAGGGCCACCCACTCGCCGGTCTGGTCGTCGTTGAACTTGGCCACATAGAGCTGACCGTCATTCAACAGACCTTCGGTCGGGCCACCCGGCTGATAGGGGTTGGTCGAGACGAATTTGTAGAGGAACTCGCCGCGCTCGTCGTCGCCCATATAGACGACCACGCGGCCATCCGGCGCAACCGTGGCTGCGGCGTTCTCGTGTTTGAAGCGGCCCAGACCTGTATGCTTGACTGGCGTGCTGTCGGGCTTGGTCGGGTCGATCTCGACGATCCAGCCGGCGCGGTGCGGTTCGTTCGGGTGCTTTGAGGTGTCAAAACGCGGATCGAACAGCTCATAGCCGTTCCAGCTTTCGGCTTTCACGCCGTAGCGACCGAAGCCGTCCGCGACCTTCTGGTCGTAGCTGGCAGTCTCGTCGGACGAGCCGAAATAGCCGTTGAAGTTTTCCTCGCAGGTCAGGTAGGTGCCCCAGGGGGTCTTGCCAGCACCGCAGTTGTTCATGGTGCCCAGCGACGTGGTCCCGGTCGGGTCGGCCTCGGTCTTGAGCAGGTCGTGACCAGCTGCGGGGCCCACGATTTTCATCGGCGTGTTGTGGTGAATACGGCGGTTGAATGGGCTGTCCTTGACCACGGCCCAGCCCTCGGGTGTCTCGGTGATTTCCATCACGGTGACGCCCTGGATGTTCTGCAGTTTCTTCACCTCGTCGGCGCTGCCAGGTGTGCCCGCGCGCAGCTTCGGTAAGTTGATTTTCCGGTTCGGGTATTCGTGGTTGATGGCGATCAGTTGGCGACCGTTATAGCCAAACGTTTCCATGCCATCTGTGTTTTCGCCGAAGATGAGGTCGGACTTTTCGACCGGGCCACCGCCGGTGATGTCATATCCGTCGGCATCCGAGAACAGCGGATCGCCCCAACGCGCCAGAACCTTCCAGTTATAGCCTTCGGGCACATGCACGGTGTTGTCCGTTTGTGCCGCGATCGGGGTGAAGGCAAAGCGCGATGCGTTTTGCGCCTGCGCTGAGGTCGAGGACATCAGACCAGCGCCCATCGCCGCCGCACCCGAACCAAAGGCCAGCACGCCACCCAGGAAACCGCGGCGCGAGATCGCGCGTTCAACCACACGGTCAAACTCGTTTTCTTCAGGGCGGGGGAAGTTCAGTTCATCCCAGTCGTCGGGGGACAACTCGGTCGGGTCGATCTTGGTCATTTCTGGCTCCATAGCTTGAGTGTCTGCACCTCCTAGAGGGGAATTGTGACAGGGAGTTGAAGCCTTCCCGAAATCTGCCTCAGATGCCGGAAAAGCTGCAAATTATGGGTGGTGTTTGCTGGAATGTAGGGCACCGGTCAGGCTGGAACAGTCTCAAGCAATTCGCGCCAGCGATGGCAGGACACTTCATGCCCGTCGCCGGGGTCTTCCAGCCGGGGTTCTTCGCGTTTGCAGCGGTCGATGGCGTTGGGGCAGCGGGTATGAAACTTGCAACCCGGCGGCTGATTGAGGGGCGAAGGTATTTCGCCCTCAAGCTTTTGCGCCTTGCCGCGATCATCGGGGTCAAGCGACGGGATCGCTGAAAACAGCGCGCGGGTATAGGGATGCCGGGGCATCGCGAACAATTTACGTGTGGGCGCGGATTCCACCAGGCGACCCAGATACATCACGGCCACATGGTCGCAGGTATGGGCGACCACAGACAGGTCGTGGCTAATGAACATGAAGGTCAGCCCCAGGTCTGATTGAAGCTGTTTCAGCAGGTTCAGCACATCGGCCTGAATCGACACGTCCAGCGCCGCGACGCTTTCATCGGCCACCACGAATTTCGGTCCCGAGACCAGCGCCCGCGCGATCGAGATCCGTTGCCGCTGCCCGCCCGAAAAGGCATGCGGAAAGCGGCGCAGATGTTCTAGGTTCAACCGGCATTTTGCCGCGATCTCACGCACGCGCTCGTCGGTTTCTTGGCGCGAGGCGGTCAGGCCCATCACTTCAAGTGGTTCGGCGATGATGTCGCGCACCGTCATGCGGGGCGACAAGGCCGCATAGGGGTCTTGAAAGATCAGTTGCGCGCGTTTTCGGTAATCTTTCAGCTCGGCCCCATCGAGCGTGGACAGGTCATATTCGACCTCGTCATCGCGATAGATCGCGCGCCCTTCCGTGATCGGCGCAGCCTTGAGCAGCGCGCGGCCCAGCGTGGTTTTGCCCGACCCGCTTTCGCCCACCAGACCAAAGAACGAGCCGCGTTCGATATGGACCGAAACCTCGTTCACCGCCTTCAGCACCGACTTGCGCAGGATACTGTTGCCAAGCGGGTAGCCGACGGTCAGCCGGTCGGCCGAGATCAGGATATCATCGCTCATGCGCCGACCTCCTTGGTGTCATGCAGGTGGCAGGCCACCCGGTGCGTTGCGTCCAGTTGCGTGTCATGGGGCAGGGCGGATTTGCAGATATCGCCCAGGATTTCCTGACAGCGGGTGTGAAACACGCAGCCGGAGGGCCGTTCCAACGGCGAGGGGATATCACCTGGCACCGGGGTCAGCGGCGAATCCAGATCGTCAAGCCGGGGCAGGGCTTGAATCAGGCCCCGCGTATAAGGGTGTTTGGGATGGCGGATCACCTCGCGCACCGGGCCTTCCTCGACCATGCGACCCAGATACATCACGCAGACCTTGTCGGCGGTCTGCGCCACCACGCCGAGATCATGGGTGATGAAGATGATGCCCATGTGGAACTCGTTGACGAGGTCCTTCATCAGGTCGATCACCTGGGCCTGAATGGTCACATCCAGCGCTGTTGTCGGCTCATCCGCGATCAGCAGTTTGGGCTGCGTCGACAGCGCCATGGCGATCATCGCCCGCTGGCGCATGCCCCCCGACAGCTCAAAGGCGAACTGGTCAATGCGCTTATGCGGGTCCGAGATGCCGACGCGGTCCAGCATCTCGACCGAAATCTTCCGGGCCTGGGCCTTGGACATGTCGCCATGTAGCTGCAGCTGCTCGACCATCTGGCTGCCGATGGTGATGGCCGGCGCGAACGAGGCCATCGGTTCCTGAAAGATCATGCTGATCGCGCCGCCCCGCACCACGTTCAGCTCGCGCGCGGTGCGAAGCGACAGCACATCGACCTCGCCCGCATCCGTGTACAGCGTGATCTTGCTTTGCGGCGCGTAGAGGGCGTTGCGGGCATTCAGGTGCATCAGCGATTTGGCGGTCACGGACTTGCCGGACCCGCTTTCGCCCACCAGCCCGATCACCTCGCCCTTGGCTAGCGAAAAGCTGACATCATCGACCGCCGTAACCAGCCCCTCATCGGTGCGGAATTGCAGCGTCAGGTTTTCGACATCGATCAAGGAACTCATTTATGGCTATCCGAATAGGGGTCGGCGGCGTCGCGCAGCCCATCGCCCACAAAGACGAAGGCCATCACCAGCGCGATGAAGAAGATGACAGGGATGAAATACCACTGGTAGTTCAGCAGTACATCCGCCGAGGTCACGCTTTGCAGCATGACCCCCAGCGAGTTGACCGGATCCTTCAAGCCCAGCCCGATAAAGCTGAGCGCGGTCTCGCTGAGTACCATGTAAGGAAACGAGATCACCAGGTCGACAATGATGTAGCTGGTGAAGCTGGGCAGCAGATGTCGCCGGATCACATGGCCGGGCGAGGCGCCGCAAAGCTGGGCGGCCAGCACATATTCCTGATTGCGCTCGGTCAGCAGATGGGTTCGAACGCGCCGCGCCAATGTGGGCCAGCCGATCAGCCCGAGGATCATGGATATGATGAAGAACCGGGTTTCGGCCGACCATTCCTGCGGGATGAAGGCGGCGATGGCCATGAACAGCGGGATCGCGGGTACCGTGCGCACCGCATCGGTGATCATCTGTATGAAACTGTCAATCCAGCCGCCGTAATATCCTGATATGCCGCCGATGATCAGCGCCAGCACAAAGGCGATCATGACCCCGATCGTGCCCACCTGCATCGACGTCCAGATCGCATGCAGCGTTCGCGAGAAAATATCCTTGCCGGTCGCATCGGTGCCGAACAGGTGAACATAGCCTTCTTCGACCCCGAACAGGTGCCGGTCCATCGGGATCAGGCCGAAAAGCTTATAATCCCAACCCTTGGGCAGGAAGGTGAAATAGACCCGCTTGTCCTCGTTGACCTTGGTCACCCAACGGAAATTGGTCGCCAGCGAGCGCTCACGCTCGACCGGGTGGATGAAGGGGCGCAGCGAACAGCCATTGCCGTCACAGAATTGCGGCAGCTGGGGCGCGCCGTTCAGGTAATCCTTGTCGCGTCCCGCAACGGTCGGGTCATAGGGCGACAGGAACGAGGCGAAGAGCCCCGAGAGTAGCAGCGCGATCAGCACCCAGGCGGCGATCATTGCGCTGCGCTGTTTCTTGAAACGCGCCCAGATCAACTGCCCTTGAGAGGCGGTGAAATAGGCCTCTTTGGCCTTTTGGTCGGTTTCGGTGGCGGGGTTTGTGGTTTCAGATGTCATGGCGCTCACCGGATGATGCTCTTGCGGACGCGCGGGTCGAGCACGGCCAGCAACACGTCTGTTGCAAAGTTCAGCGTCACGATCGAGGCGGTCAGCATGAAGATGATGGCGCCCGCAAGTTGTTGGTCATTAGAGCGCGCCAGTGCCTCGATCAGCAATGATCCGGCCTCGGTCAGCGTCAGGATCAGCGCCACGATGGGCAATTCGTTGAAGATGCGGTTCAGGTCGAAGCCGAGCGAGTTGATGATCGGCCCCAGCGCATGCCGGGCCGGGTATCGCCAGAGCAGCTTGCGCCCATGCACCCCGCGCGCCGAGGCGGCGGTGACATAGAGCTTGCCGATCTCATCCGACATCAGCGCCCGCACTGTCTGCAGAGCAAAGGCCGTGGCCGACCAGCCCAGAATGAAGACCGGCAGCCAGGCATGGCCCAGCATGTCGAGAAATTTCGCCCAACTCCACGGCGCGTCGCGATACTGGTCGGAAAACAGCCCCGTCAACGTATCGCCGAAATAGACTGTCGAGATCAGCATGATGATCAGCGCCAGCAGGAAGTTGGGCATCGCCAGGCCCAGATAGCTGACAAAGCGCAGCACGTTGTTCAGCACCGCGTTATGCGAGGCGGCGGCGATGATGCCGACGGGCAGGGCGATCGCATAGGCCAGCACCAGCGAGGCCAGGCAGATCGACAGGCTCAGCCAGAACTTGTCGCCCAGAAGTTGCGAGATATTGAGCCGCAGGATGCAGCTATCGCCGAAATCGCCGCGAAAGGCGTTGAACAGCCAGCTTGTCCAGCGTTCCAGAAACGGGCGATCCAGACCCAGCCGGACACGCTCGGCCTCGATATCGGCGACCGAGATGCCGGAACCTTGGGTGTTCTTGAAGGCCAGATACCGCTCGGCGCAATCGCCGGGCACCAGTTCCATCAGCGAGAACACGACCAGCGATACGATCACCAGCGTCACCAGCGCCATCGCTGCACGGGTGGCCACGAACCGCATAAAGCCCAGCATACCTATTCCCTGTCCTTGCGCCCGTTTGTCCGCATCGCAGGCGGGTGGGCGTCTCTTGTTCGGTTTGGGTCTTGCGGCGGGCGCACTACGCCCACCGCTGCCTTTTAGCTGATCGTCTTACTCGTCCAGCCACCATTGCGGGGCAAGATACGGGTAGGTCCGGTAGTATTCGTAAGACTGTGTCTTGAATTCAGGCACGTTTTTCAGCGCATTGCGATGATAAATGAGGTTTTGAGCCTGAACTGTCCCGATAAAGGGCAAATTTTCAGCCATTGACTTGGCCAGACGCGCGCCGATCTCGGCCTGTTCCGGCGAGCCCGGCACTGCGCCCTGGAAAGCGTCCACATCTGCGGCCATATCCTTGACCCATTGCGGCGGCTCAACACCCGAAGCGCCGTTGCTGTCGACCCATTCGGCCCAGAGCATTGCGGTGCGGTGACCGAAATAGTTCTCGAAGGGCGGCACGAACAGTTCGTTATTGCCCAGAACGATGGCAACCGGCTGGCCCTTTTCCCACATGCCCACATCTAGCTGGTTGGAGGATTGCGCCGAGCGGTATTCGTCCGGCGTCACCTCTTTCACCGTGGTCTGGATGCCCACATCGGCCCAGTTCTGCGCCACAAGCTGCACCACTTCGCCGCCAATGCCCTGCGTGGCGAACTGCATGTTCAGCACCAGCTTGTCACCATTGGGCAATTCGCGGAACCCGTCGCCATCGGTATCGACCATGCCGATCTCATCCAGCAGCGCATTGGCCATGTCCGGATCAAACTGGATCATGTGTTTGGTCAGCTCCGGATCGACAAAATCCGGCGTGGGCGAGAAGCCGATATATTGCTTCGGCTCACCCTGACCAAAGAACGACACCTCGTTCAACTCGTCGCGGTTGATAGCCACCGACATCGCCTGACGGAACCTCAAATCGCCGAACACCTCACGCTTGGCGGGGTCTTCGGAGGTCATGTTGAAGGAAAACGCTGGCATCGCGATGGTCGGCTTAAGCTGAACCGAGTAGTTGTTCTTTTCCGCATTCTCCAGCAGCAGCGGCGCGGCGGCCAGTGTCAGGGATTGCGATTTGTAATCTGCCTCGCCATTGACCAGCTTGAGGATGCGCACCTCATTGTCATTGGCAAACAGCTCATCCTGCGCCGAGATATAGGGCAGTTGCTGGCCGGTCGTGTCCACCATGTGGAAATAGGGGTTGGCGACCAGATAGCGGCCTTCGGTCGTGTCGGTGACGTAGATATGGCTTTCCAGCGTCGGGTGCGTTGCCTTGGGCAGGTTCGCGACCTTGTCGGGGTTCGACAGCATCGGGCTGGGCGTGTCCGTCCAGTCGGAATTGCCGTAATAGGCCTTGATCGCGTCATAGCCGTTTTCAAACCCCAGCGCCTGCGCATTGGCATCGGCGTTTTCGTCGATATCGGGGTGGAACTGGCCCATGAAGTGCTTGGGCTGGAAGCCCTGCGCAAACGAGATCGCAAAGTGGTTGACCAGACCCGGCTTGGGCGAGGGCAGGTTGAAGACCACGGTGGTTTCGTCTGGTGTGTCCACGGTCATCCGCTCACCACCGACCAGAACATAGTCCTTGGGCTTTTCGATCACATTGGGATCAAGGGCGAGGTTGTCATACCAGAACTTCACATCCGCCGAAGTGAAGGGCGCGCCGTCGGACCATTTATGGCCTTCGCGCAGATGGAAGGTCAGCTGCGTATAGTCGTCATTCCATTCCCAGCTTTTGGCGATATTGGGCACGATGGTCTGCAGATCATCGGCATAGCGCACCAGATTGACGTGGCGAGTGGACAGGAAATCCGAGGTGCCGGCCTCGGTCGCGTTGGACAGCGCGTCAAGCTCACCGCCATATTTGCCGACGCTTTCATAGGGCACGATCACCAGCGGCTCTTTTGGCAGCCGGTCCGCCAGTGCCGGCAGTTCGCCATTGCCCTGAATGCGGGCGTTCAGCGCCTCGATCTCGGGGTTGGCCGAAAACTCCATTGTGCAGCCAGCGGCGGCTTCGAACTCGCTTAGCTCGTATTGCTGCGGAAACGCACCCGGCGCGACACCCTGCATGTCAGCCACGGTAATGCCCGCACAGTTTGCATAAGCGGCAGCGGGCAGCAGGATCGCCGCGCCCGAAAGTAGGAACTTCTTCATGTTATCTCCTGTTGTTGGACGTTGTTTGTTTTGTTTTTGGATTGGACTGCGCCGCGCGCTGCAGTCTGCGAGTGGTCCGGTTGCTTCAGAGCACCCAGCATGGGATCGGGTTCGACCCGGTAACGGACGGAGCAGCGGTGGTCGTCAGGTCTGTTATCGTGATTGAACAAAACACCCCCCCGCCGTAGCTTTGTTCGCTTCAAAAGCTGCCGCGATGCGTTCGCCCGCGCATTCCGAGACACCCCATTTTTTTTCACGGCCCTACGACAGTTTTGTGTCAGTGCCAGCGATGCTGAAAACCCTAGCGCTTGCGACGCGGCCTGCGCAACGTCTTGTGCGCGGGCGGGTTTTTCCCTTCGTTTGTACGGGTCTGCGGTGGGTCTGGCCATTGGCGGGCGCATTGGTTCCTTCACGGATAGCGGCATTTCGAGAAGATTCGCTCGCTTGAGTCGGAGCAAGCGATATGAGGAAGGTTGTGGGTTTATGTTGGTAAGTGACCGAATAAATCCCGATATGAGGCTTTTGGCCGGGCAATATGCCAAATTATCGACCAGTTGATTCGCATCTGCGGACAGAGCTGGCATCGGTTCGATTTATCACCTGATAGCATATATAGATTTTACATAGTGCCAGCCGCCCGCCATCCTGCACCAACAGCCAGCTTGCAATCGGCGGGCGGGGCATCCGCCGACCGCCCGGCACGCCCAATCAGCGGAGGCCAGATCATGAGTGTCCAGCGCCACACCGAAGGTGAGTCCAATATCTCGGCGGCGGGGCGGGAGTGGCGCGCGCGCGTTGCGGATGGCCCTGGCGAGGCTCTGCTGAGACGGGACAGCGAGGCCTTCCTGCATCAATCGCTATCGACCCCCTGCCTGTCCACCATCGCAAAGGCCGAGGGAATCTGGATCGAGGATCTGGTGGGTCGCCGCTACATGGATTTCCATGGCAATTCGGTTCATCACATCGGCTATGGCCATCCCCGCCTGATCGCCGCGATCAAGGCGCAGTTGGACACGCTGCCCTTTGCACCGCGCCGGTTCACCAATGAGATCTCGGTCGAACTGGCCGAAACGCTGGGCCGGATTGCGCCAGGCGCGCTGTCGCGGGTGTTGTTTACCACCGGCGGGTCCGACGCCAATGAGGTCGCGCTGCGTCTGGCGCGCGCGGCCACCGGGCGGTTCAAGACGATCAGCTTCTGGGATGCGTTTCATGGCGCGGGTTTTGGCGCCTCAAGCGTCGGTGGCGAGGCCACGTTCCGCAGCCATGTGGCGGGCCCGCTGCTGCCGGGGACGGAACATGTCGCGCCCTTCAACTGTTATCGCTGCGCTTATGGGCATTCCGGTCCCGATACTTGCGCGCTAGCCTGCGCCCGCATGGTCGAGTTCGCGCTTGAGCGCGAGGGTGATGTCGCCGCCGTTATCGCCGAGCCGATGCGCGCAGTGCCGGTGGTGCCGCCGCCGGGCTACTGGCAAGCTGTGCAGGCGGCCTGCCATCGCCACGGGGCGCTGCTGATCATGGATGAGATTCCCACCGGGCTGGGCAAGACGGGGCGGTTCTTTGCCTTCGAGCATGACGGGATTACCCCCGATATCGTTACGCTGGGAAAGGCGCTGGGTGGGGGCGTCTTGCCGATTGCGGCGGTGCTGGCGCGGGATGATCTGAACGTGGCGGGGGAGTTTGCCATCGGGCATTACACCCACGAAAAGAACCCGGTCACCGCCCGCGCCGCGCTGACCACCTTGCAGATCCTCGAGGAGGAAGGCCTGGTTGCGCGCGCCGAGCAGTTGGGCGCCCGAGCGCTGGACCGATTGCGGGAGACGTTGGGCGATTGTCCCGTCGTCGGGGATATAAGGGGAAGGGGGTTGATGTTCGGGGTCGAGATCGTGTCCGATCGCGCGGCGCGCACGAAAGATCCCGAACTGACCGAGCGGATTTTCTATGCCTGTTTGGATCAGGGTCTCTCCTTCAAGATCAGCGCCGGAAACGTCCTGACCCTGTCGCCGCCGCTGGTCATCAGCGAAGAAGATCTCGATCACGCACTTGGAATTGTTGAGAGCACGATTCAGACGTTTGCGGCTGAACGGCACCTTGATGCCGGTTAGCGGAAAGGGACAAGGCCGATCAAACGGCCTTGTCGCGCGCAGCCGGAGCGGTGATCACTCCTCGTGGATCTTTTTCCAGCCGCCATCTTCGACTACGGCGATATAGACCGTATTGGCGCCCTGATGGTCCTCGGCGCTGTAGTCGAGATGGTTGCCAACCAGATCATCGGTGTAATCTAGGCTTTCCATTGCGGCGATGAAGCTTTCCTGCGTCAGGTCCGGTCCCGCGGCCTCAAGCGCGCGGACCATCATGTCAGCGGCGGAATAGCCCAGCATCGAAAACCCCACCGGGTCCTCGCCATACGCGGCCTTGTATTCTTCGATAAAGGCTTTTGGCGCTGGCTCATCCGCGCGCGCCCAGAGGTCTTGCCAGCTTGCCGCTGCATAGAACCCGTCTGTCACGCCACCGGGCACAGCCGCCACGACCGTTAGGAAGCTGGCCGAGGTGCCTAGAAAATCCATGTCGTCCAGCCCCATCTTCTTGGCGGTGCCGACAACGGTGATCGCTTGGCGCACGCCGAGCGCAATGGTGACAATATCGCAGCCTTCCTCTTTGAGCTTGCTCAGCGAGCCCACGAAATCCGTCTCATCCGGTTTATGCGTGGTCTCAGCGACAAATTCGATCCCGGCCTCTTCCGCGCCCGCGATGGTGCCTTCCAGGATTTCCTTGCCGAAATCGGTGGGCAGATACATGCTGCAGACCTTGGTGCCGCCATCCTTTTCCGCCAGATATTTCACGCCCACCCGTGCCTGATCGTAATAGGTCGAGAAGGAAGTGAATTTGTTGTCCATCGGCTCTTGCAGCATCTGACGCGCGGCGGAAAGCGGGGCCACATTGGGGATGCCCTTGGGATCAAGCAGCTTGAAGCCTGCCACATTCATCGGAGTGCCGAGGCTTTGCAGCATGGCAAAAACCTTGTCGCGATTGAGCAGCTTATTATAGCCCTGCATCGCGCGGGGCATCTGATAGCCATTGTCTTCGACCACATATCGGATGGTGCGGCCATGCACGCCGCCCTCGGCGTTGACCTTGTCGAAATAGAGATTGGCCCCCTTGGTGGCCGGAACGCCAACGGCGGCAAAAATTCCGCTCAGGTCGTTGACGGCACCGATGACAATCTCGGTATCGCTTACGCCCTGCGTGTCGGCCCATGCGCCGCTGGCAAATGCAAGTGCGCTGGCCGCGAAGCCTCCGATGATCCGTTTGAAGCCTCCGATAATCCGTTTCATGTGTTCCTCCCTGATATGTGCTTAATCGTACATCTCTTCGATCAGCGCGCCATGGTTCTTTTCCACCTGGCCGCGTTTGAGCTTCATGGTGGCGGTCAGTTCCTCATCCTCGGCGGTCAGCAGCACGTCGATGATGCGGAAATCCTTGATCTGCTCGACACGGGCGAAATCTTTGTTGGCGTTGTTCACCTCGCCGTCGATCAGCGCGCGAACTTCCGGGGCTGCACAGAGCGAGGGGAAATCCGAGAACGGCACTTTCTGCTCCTGCGCGTACTTCTCGACATTGTCCTGATCGATCATGATCAGCGCGGTCAGGTGTTTGCGCGCATCCCCGATCACCACCGCATCAGAGATGAAATGCGAGAACTTCAATCGGCTCTCGATTTCGGCGGGGGCGATATTCTTGCCGCCAGCGGTGATCAGGATGTCCTTCATCCGGCCGGTGATCGTCACGAAGCCATCTTCGTTGATCCGGCCCAGATCGCCGGTGCGCAGCCAACCATCATCGGTGAAGGTTTCGGCGGTTTTTTCATTGTTGCGCCAATAGCCTTTGAAGATGTTCAGCCCGCGTGTCTCAAGCTCGCCCAGTTCCGAGACCCGGATCTCGGACCCCGGCACCACGCGGCCGATGGTGCCGATGCGGTTGGCTTCCAGCGTGTTGACCGTGGCGATACCCGCAGTTTCGGTCATGCCGAAGCCTTCGATCAAGGGCACGCCGATGGCCCAATACCAGCGCAGCAACTCGGGCGAGATCGGGGCCGCGCCGGACCCGCCGCGACGCAACCGGTCAAAGCCCAGCATCCGCCGCAGATTGCGCAGAACCAGAAAGTCCCAAAGCCTGTAACGCAAGGCTAAACCTGCGGGAACCGGTTTGTTTTCAAGCAGGTAGTCTGCACGCTTTATCCCCGTAGACAAAGCGGCGGCAAAGGCGATGCGACCCAGCGGCGTGGCCTCGTTGACAAGAATGGTGACCTGGCTGTGGATTTTCTCCCAGACCCGCGGCACGGCGGTGAAGGTCGCGGGGGAGACTTCTTGCAGGTTGGTGAACACCGTCTCGGGGCTCTCGGCGAAATTGACCGTGCATTTGGTGGCGAGCGGATAATAAATCGACACATCGCGTTCGAGGATATGGCACAGCGGCAGGAAACAGAGCTGCTCGTCATCTTCATGGCCGGGCAGCCCATGCAGACCGGCGGTGATCGCGGCCATGATGTTCTCATGGCTCAACATCGCGCCTTTGGGCGGACCGGTGGTGCCGGATGTGTAGATCAGCAGGGCGGTATCTTCCGGCTCAGCCAGCGCGATCTCGGTTTCAAACTGGCCGGGCTGTGCGACCTCTGCCTGCTGACCGATCTCATAGAGCGCGTCGATCATCAGGCATTTGGGATGATCCAGATCATGCAGCCCTTCCTCTTCGAGGATGATGACGTTCAGCAGATCGGGCACCTCATCCTGGATATGCAGGAACTTGTCGAGCTGCTCTTCGTTTTCGACGATCAGAAAGAGGCTGTCGCTGTCGCGCAGCAGGTAAGACAGCTGCTTTTCGGAATCGGTGGTGTAGACGCCCGAGGCGATGCCGCCCACGCATTGGATGCCCAGATCGAGCCAGGCCCATTCCTTGCGGTCCTCGCTGAGGATCGAGACGACCTCGCCCCGTTTCAGCCCGAGTTTGCGCAGGGCAAGGCCGATCCATTTGGCATGGGTCCAGTAATCGGCCCAGCTATAGGATTTCCACAGCCCCATGTCCTTTTCGCGATGAGCGGTGCGGGGGCCAAGATCGGCGCAGCGGCTGGCAAACAGGCTGACAATGGTAAGGTTGCCATCCACCAGCACCGGGCGATGACCCGGATCGGTATTGACGCTGATCCCGTTGATCTCGGTCTGGGGGGGCAGGGTGCTGGCATCCATTCCGCTCACCTCCACGTCTTGCGCCGTTTCCAGCGCCGGTTTGCGCGCGCGCCTTCCTCCTGCACGCCGAGATAGAAGTTCCGGATATCGTCCGAGGCGCTCAACTCCTGCGCCGTGCCGCTCATCACGATACGACCCACCTCCATGACATAGCCGTCATCGGCCAGATCGAGCGCGGCGGCCGCGTTCTGTTCGACCAAAACGATGGTCATGTTCTGCTCGCGGTTCAGCCGCGCGAGGATCTCGAAGATCTCCTGCACCAGCCGGGGTGACAGGCCCAGCGAGGGCTCATCCAGCAGCATCAGACGCGGTCCGCCCATCAAGCCCCGGCCAATGGCCAGCATCTGCTGTTGCCCGCCCGACAAAGTGCCCGCCTCGGCCAGGCGACGCTCGGCCAGAATGGGGAAGTAGGAGAAAACCAAATCGCGGTCGCGGTCGATCTGTGCCTTGTCGTGGCGGGTATAGGCGCCAAGGGTCAGGTTCTCCTCAACCGTGAGCAGGGGAAAGACCTCGCGCCCTTCGGGGACATGGACAATGCCGCGCTCGACGATCTTATGGGGCTCGCGGCCCTGAATCTCGTCGCCTTCAAATGTGATGGCGCCCTTTTCAGGGTCCATCACGCCCGAGATTGTCTTCATCAGCGTGGTCTTGCCCGCGCCATTGGCCCCCAGAATGGTGACGATCCGGCCCGGCGTGACGTCGATCGACACGCCTCGGATGGCCATGATCGGGCCATAGTAGCTTTCCACATTGCGGACGGAGAGGATCGGATCGCTCATGAGGCGCGGCCCAGATAGGCTTCGATCACCGCCGGGTGCGATTGCACCTCTTCGGGGGTACCAAGCGCCAGTCTCGCGCCATCGGCCATGGCCAGCACCCGGTCAGAGACGCCCGAGACCAGCCCCATGTCATGTTCGACCATCAGCACGGTGATCCCCATCTGGCGGCGGATATCCTCGATCCACCAGCGCATATCGCTGGTTTCCTCGACCGAAAGCCCCGAGGCCGGTTCGTCCAGCAACAGCAGGCGCGGGCCGGTGGCCAGCGCGCGGGCCACCTCGACCACCTTGCGCACGCCATAAGGAAGCCCGGCGATCATCTTGTCGCGATGGGGCTGCAGGTCGAGGAAATCGATGATCTCTTCGACCTTCTCGCGGTTCTCGATCTCGGCACGGCGGACCGAGGGCAGGAAGAACAGCTCCGACAGCATCGTGCTGCGGCGGTGGCGGTGCCGTCCGACCAGCAGGTTCTGCAAGACGGTGGCATGTTCGAACAGCTCGATATTCTGGAACGTCCGCGCGATGCCCAGATTGGCGATGTCGCTGGATTCATGCGCCAGCAGGTCGTCGTTTTCGAGGCGGATGGACCCGGAAGCAGGATCATAAAACCGCGATATCAGGTTGAAAACCGTGGATTTTCCCGCACCGTTGGGGCCGACAATGGCAAAAACCTCGCCCGGTTCGACCGAGAATGACAGGGCATCCACCGCCGTCAGGCCGCCAAAGCGCAGCGTGACATTGTCCAGCGTCAGCAGGCTCATCGCAGACGCTCCGTCTTCAGGTAGGATTTCTGGCGCTTGAACATATCGCGGCGATAGAACGGGAACAGCTCGAACCAGGTGCGGATTTTCAGCCAGCGGCCATAGATGCCCATCGGTTCGAACAGCACGAAAAAGATGAGGATCAGGCCGAAAACCCCTGTTTCTAAACCGGGAATTGCGACCGTGTTTCCTCCGATCAGCGCGCCGACCCATTCCTTGCTGATCGACAGGAATTGCGGCAGGAAGCCGATGACGATGGCCCCAAAAAACGCCCCATGGATCGAGCCGAGCCCGCCGATCACGATCATCATCAGAAGCAGGATCGAGATTACCACGCTGAAGGTTTCATTGTTGAACGCGCCTGCAAACAGGCCCATCAGCGCCCCGGCGAGCCCTGTCACCGCGCAGGACAGGAAAAACGACATCACTTTGGTCCGGGCGATATGCACGCCCATCGCCTGGGCCGAAACCTCGCTGTCGCGCACGGCGATGAAACTGCGGCCCAGCGGCGCGCGCAGCAGGTTGATATAGCCCAGCGTCACGATCACCACGACCGCAAGCACCAGCCAGTAGAAAGCGCGCGGCGTGCCCCAGCGGTCGATCTCAATGCCAAAGACACGCACGGGCGGGGCGAATTTGCCAGCGACACCGCCGGTCAGCGGCTCGCTCAGGACGATGATGTCATCCATCAGCACCGACAGCGCCAGCGTGGCGATCGCCAGATAGATACCGTGCATGCGCAGGGCCGGAATGGCGATGATCACGCCCAGAACGCCGGTGATCAGCCCGGCCAGTGGGAAGGCCAGCAGAAAAGGCAGGCCCTGCTCCAGCAGGATGATATTGGCATAACATCCGATTGCCAGAAAGGCGGCGTGGCCCAGACTGGCCTGACCCGTATGCCCGGTCAGCACCATCAGCCCCATGCCCGCGATGGCCCAGATCAGCACATTGGTCAATTCGCCCAGATAGAAATCATCCAACAGCAGCGGTGCCGCCAGCGCGCAGGCCAGCAGGATCAGATAGAGCGACAGTTGATATCCGTCCTTCCAGGGGCGGATATCCTGCAAGTAACTGGTTTTGAACACGATCCGCATCTGGTCAGACCTTCTTGAGGCGGATTTGCGAGAACAGCCCATGTGGTCGCAGGATCAGCACCAGCAAGACCAGCGCATAAGGCGCGATCTGGCTGTAGCCTGCGGCGATATAGCGGCTGGCAAAGGGCTCGATCACGCCCACGATCAACCCGCCCGCCAACGCACCGGGCAGGCTGCCAAACCCGCCAATCACCGCCGCCGCAAAGGCCTTGATCCCCAGCAGGCCGGAACTGGGATCAACCGCGCCCTTGGCCGCAAATAGAATGCCTGCAACGCATGCGACCATGCCCGCAAGACCCCAGATCAGCCCCTGCACCCGTTTCACCGGGATGCCCATGTAATAGGCCGCTAACTGGTTCTGTGAGGCGGCCTGCATCGCCAGCCCCAGCTTGGTGCGGGCAAAGAACAGATAAAGCGAGAGCGTGAGCAAAACGGTGACGGTGATCACTGCCACATCCTCCAGCCCCAAGACGAGGCCGCCAAAGCGGATATCCTTGCCAGCCAGCGGGTTCTGCAGCGTTTGCGGTTCATGCCCCCAGATCAGCCCGGCGACAAAGCGGATCACGAAGCCCAGAGCGATGGTCAGGATCACCACCGAGGTCTGGCTTTCTCCGAACATGCGCCGGATCAGCAGCCGGTCGAGCAGAACGCCAAACCCTGCCATCAGCCCCAGCGAGATCGGAACCGCCACCCAGAATGGTAGCCCCATATATTCGGCATTTGTCAATCCGATGGTGACGAAGGCGCCCAGCATCATCATGTCGCCCTGGGCGAAATTGACCGCCTCGGTCGCCTTGTAGATCAGAACAAAACCCAGTGCGATCAGGCCATAGACACAGCCATTTGCGAGTCCGCTGATTACCAGTTGCAGATTGTCCAAGCGCTCCTCCCCAGGCTGCTGCGACGTCTTTTGTCCGGATCGGCGATCACTCGGGAACGATCATGATCTTGCCTTTTGTGGTCTTTAGAGTCTCGGCAAGTGTGCCGACCAGGTCGCGCAGCGGGATGGTTGCCGCGACATCCGTGCTCCAGCGGCCATCGGCGAAGCGGGCCTGCACCTCACCCACCACGCGCATCTGGTCTTGGGGCGGGGTGCTGGTCATCCATTTGCTCAGCCAGAACCCCTCGATCTGCTTGCTCATGAAGATAAACTGACCGGTCTGGGTCAATGCGGGCGGCTCGGTGCTGAGCTTGCCATAGATGATCCAGCGCGCGCCGTTGGGCATGGCGGTGAAGACGGTTTCGCATTGCTGATCCGCCACCGCATCAAGGAAGATGCGGGGTTTTCGCGCCCGAATGATCTCGGTCAGTCGCGTGGCGAAGTCGGCCTCACCTGTGACCAGAACCTCTGCCGCGCCCAGCTCTTTGAGTTGCTCCACCGCGTCGGCGCGGCGCACCAGCGCGATGGGGGCGAGGCCCAGGTCTCGGCCAAGGGCGCACATCAGCTTGCCAAGCTGGCTGGTTGCCGCAGAGGTGATGAACGCGTCGCCCGCCTGTTTTGCGATATCGACCATAGCCATCGCGGTCAGCGGATTGACGATCTGCGCGGCCCCGTCGAAATCCGAGATATCAGGGCGCAGCGGGATGCACATCATGGCCGGTGTCAGCGCATATTCGGCCCATGCGCCCGAGCCCGCAGCGACAAAGGCAACCCGCTGACCGGTCAGATTTTCAGCGCCGGCACCGGTGGCGACCACGTCGCCGCAGCCCTCAAACCCGGCGGGGCGCCCCTTGATGCGTGGCTGGCCGTATTCGCCCTTGATGAAATGCAGATCCGATGGGTTGACCGATGCGGCCCGCACACGGATCAGCACCTGACCCGCGCCGGGTTGCGGCACCGGTATCTCCGCGTCCTGCAGCCAGTCTGCTGCGTCCTCAATCGCAGGGCCTGAGGCCGTCTGGGCATAGCCATCATGGATCAGCAGCGCGGCCTGCATCGTGTCGGGAATTTCGCTCATCCTGTCCTCCTTTTCGGCCACCTGTTCAGGTGAACGCCCCAGCTTGCTGGCGGGCGAGGCTGCGGCAGATTATTGGTTTAAAATGAGGACAACATGCACCGCCGGTGCTGTCAATCAGAGCGCGACACTCACCCCGCAAAGAGCGCCTTTAGCTTGTCCATCCCGGCATCGAACTGCGCAGGCGTGTCGCGGATTTCGGCAAGGATTGCAATGAATTGCTCCTTGACCACCTGCGCGAGCGGGCTGGCTTCGACCTGGCTGACGACTTTGTCGTAGTCGAACCCGGCCTCGCTCAGCAGCCCTTCATCCTGCAATTGTTGGATCAATGCCTGACCCTGCTCCTGAAGGCTGGACGCGCCGTCGCTAAGAGCTGCGGTGGCGTCATTGATCGCGCCCGTCACGGCGCCGGTCGTGTCTTCGACCGCTTGCGCACCCTGTTCCGTCACCGACTGGGCCGACTCGGAAACCGCCTCGCCCAGACCGGAGGCGGCATCCTGCACCGCATCGCCTGCGTCTTGTGCAGCGCTGTCGAGCTGTTCGCTCGGGGTTGGTTCCTGATGGATCACAAAATAATATACCGCGGCCAGCGCGGCGAGCAGTACGACAACGCTAATCAATCTAGACATGTGGATCACCTTTCAAAATCAAGTGGAGTCGCACTGCAAGTATCTGCAGAAGATGTCCGGATGACGACAGGGTTTTCAACATGTTGCGGGGTTGGCTGGTTCTTGCGAAACCGGGTGGGACGGGCAGGCAAGGACATGCCGGTGGGCGCAAGAAAAAAGACCCCGTGCAACCGCACGAGGTCTTTCTTGGAAACTTTTGGCTCCGGCGGTAGGGATCGAACCTACGACCAATTGATTAACAGTCAACTGCTCTACCGCTGAGCTACGCCGGAACGGTTCGCGCCATATAGCAATCCCGATTCAGGCCGTCCAGAGGGGAAATCAAAAAACTGAGCCCAGCTTGCGCGCCGGGTATCGCTGGTTGGTACGACAGCGCGGATCTGAGGTCTGATGTCGATAAAGCGGACAAAGTGAGCTTTCGCCGCGGCGGTGCCAATGGCTGCTTACGGGATCAATCTAAAGAACGGTCAGACATGACCGCCATGTCAAAAACGATCGTTTGCGCCCGAATTTGAGCACTCAACCTGTGGGGAACCTGGCTTTCACTGTATCGCACGCTGCCAGTCTACAATTGCAGTTACTTCCTCACCTTGAAAAAGGGCACCTGCTGCACTCAGGCGAAGTCCCTCGCCCTTGAACTCGACCATGCGCCTCTGCTCGGTCCCGACCCAATTCGGACACGAGGAATGCGTGACTCGATGGATCACGTGGTCGCCAAAAAATTCAAACGGCCCAGCATAAGTGATCTGAGATTTGATGGCCGCGGCGTCTTCGTCCGCGGTGCCACCGAAGGGATCATTCAAAACGTAGAGCGCCCGATCCGCCGCACTGAGATGTACGAAAACAAAGCCGTCATTCGAATAGCTTATGTAGCCAGTTGCTCGCTCACCGAGAGGGTAAATGCGCTCGCCGCCATGCGTTTCATTGTACCAGGCCACCAGCTCCCATGTACCGATAAGTGGTGTGTTTCTAACCATTTCGCCGTTCCTTCCGGGATGCGCTTGAAGGTAGCAAGCGTCGTCACGCGGTGAAAGCGGTTTGTGGCTGGAAGTCTGGATGGGGCTCCCACCCGAACTTTACCAGAAAGGCACATCTTCAACCCTAGGGTGGTTGCCGTCCCATTGTTCGCGCCAAAACGGTCGTTTTTGCCAAAGGCATTGCTGACGCCGGAGCAGTTGAAAACCTTGTGCCCCAAGCCCTTGGCAAAACCACCGTTGATTTTGGCACGTTTTTGGTCGCTCCTAGAAAGAGGTCGTTGGTGCAAGCTGCAGCATCAAGTACTTTGGGCTCAAAACGTTCATTGTGCCAATGTCGTGGGGAAGCGTTGGGGCAATCCAATAGGCTAGGGGAGGATTGGCTCCGGCGGTAGGGATCGAACCTACGACCAATTGATTAACAGTCAACTGCTCTACCGCTGAGCTACGCCGGAACGGTTCGCGCCATATAGCAATCCCGTTTTGCGGCGTCCAGAGGGATTGCGCGCTTTTCTCGACCTGTCTCTGCGCGTCACGATCGCCGACTGAAAACCGCCTCTGCGCCGAGGGGGCCGGTCGGGGAAACCATCTCCCTGCCCAGAAGATCGACGAGATGGGCAAAGACGTTGCGTTCGGCGGCGGGGAGCAGGGCCGGGGGCGTGTCTGTATACACTTGCTCGGCGATTTGGCGGGCGGTGGCGGGGCCTTGAGCAAGCGCGCTCAGGATCGCGGCTTCGCGGCCCTGACGGTGCGTGATCAGCCAGTCGAGCCGTCCGGCGGGGTTCTCGACGGGGGCGCCGTGGCCGGGATGAAAGACTGACCAGTTGTGGGCGCGCAGGCGGGCGCAGGAGGCCATGAAATCCGTGAGATCGCCATCGGGGGGCGAGACCAGCGAACTGGCCCATCCCATCACATGGTCTGCGGTGAAGCAGATATCACCCCAGCCGAGCGCGATGTGATTGCCCAGATGGCCAGGCGTATGGATCACCTCCAGCGTCCAGTCGGGGCCTTCTATGACCGCGCCATTACCAATCTCGATATCGGGCCGGAAGCTGTGGTCGATGCCTTCACCGCCGCCCGCCAGCCCGGCGGTGGCGAGTTCGGCCATGACCGGGCTGCGCCCCGCCTCGGGGCCGCCAAAGGCAAGAACCGGTGCGCCGGTGCGTTGGGACAGGGGGCGGGCCAGCGGGGAATGATCCAGATGGCTATGGGTCACGATGATATGCGAGATGCGCTGTCCGGGCGCGACTGCCGCAAGTATGGCGTCGAGATGGGCCTCGTCCAGGGGGCCGGGGTCGATCACCGCAAGATCGCTCTGCCCGATCAGATAGGTGTTGGTGCCGCGATAGGTCATCGGCGAGGGGTTGGGCGCCAGCACGCGCCGCAGACCGGGCGACAGCTCGATGGCGACACCCACAGGCGGGTTGAAATCGTCGGGAGGCGGAAGCATCGGCTCTTTCTCTTGGAATTCTGCGCGGTTACCCTTAGCGCATGTCCTTTGGTTGGCTCAAACACTATATGCCGCGTGGCCTCTATGGGCGTGCGGCCCTGATTCTGGTTCTGCCGGTGGCGATGCTGCTGGCGATCATGTCGTTTACCTTCATCCAGCGGCATCTGGAGGATGTGACGCAGCAGATGACCGGCACCGTGGTGCGCGAGGTCCGGATGGTGCGCGATCAGGTGGCGGGGGCCGAGACCCAGCAGGAGCTGATCGCGCGGGTCCGGCCGTTCCTGGCCTCGCTGAACATGAAGGTTCGGTTCCTGTCGTCACAGGAGGTGCCCGAGGCGGATCGCGTCGGGATTTTCGACTTCACCGGCGGGGTCGCGCGGGACACGCTGAAACTGAGCCTCGCGGCGGTTGAGGCGGTCGAGCTCCTGCCTGACAAGACGGCGCTGGTCTATCTCGACAGCGATCTGGGACCGATCGAGCTGACAATCAACCGCCGCCGCCTGACACCTACGGCACCGCATCAGCTGATCGTCACCATGGTGTTCTGCGGCTTTCTGATGACAGCGATCGCCTCGCTCTATATGCGCAATCAGCTGCGCCCGATTACCCGGCTGGCCCGCGCCGCCAAGGCGTTTGGCCGGGGACAGAACGTTGCCTACCATCCCGGTGGCGCCACCGAGGTGCGCGAGGCGGGAAACGCTTTTATCGACATGCGCGCGCGGATCGAACGCCAGATCGAACAGCGCACGATGATGCTGTCGGGGGTCAGCCACGATTTGCGCACACCGCTCACCCGGCTGAAGCTGGGCCTGTCGATGCTGGACGAACGGGATGCCGAACCCTTGCTGGAAGATGTCAACGAGATGCAGCGTCTGGTGGATTCCTTTCTGGACTTCTCGCGCGGGGCCTCCGAAGGCGAAGTTGAAAAGCTGGACCCGCAGGCCTTAGCCGCGCGCATTGTCGAAGATGCTCAGCGTGCTGGCAAACCCGTTACGCTCCTGCCGCCGGAGGGTGAGGGCAGGGTCAAACTGCGCCCCGATTCGATTCGCCGCGCGTTGCAGAACCTGGTCGATAATGCGGTCCGCTATGGGAATCGCGCAGAGGTTAGCGTGGCCTTCACGCCCAAATCCCTGCGTTTGCGGGTTGAGGATGATGGGCCGGGCATCCCGCCCGATCAGCGCGGCGAAGCGTTGAAGCCGTTCGCCCGGCTTGACCCGTCGCGCAATCAGAACAAGGGAACAGGTGTTGGTTTGGGGCTGGCCATCGTCGCCGATATCGCCCGAGCCCATGGCGGCACGCTGCGGCTGGGAGAGAGCGAGCGGCTGGGCGGCCTCTGTGCTGATATCGTGATCGGGCGATAGACTCTTCTGAGACAGCGAGCCGTAATGTGCGTCAGGCGGCCAGTTCCGCCGCCTCGACAATACCCTTGTAGGTGTTCAGGGTCAGACCGACCTCAAAGGCGCGGTAACACAGCTCATCGCTCGGGGGTTGGCCGGTCTTGCGCAGGCATCCCGCCAGATCGTGCAGGCAATCGTGGCGCGCGACAATCTCAAGCGGGGTCAGGAATTGCTGGGCTGGTGAGGCTGCGGACATATCCGCCCGCAGCAGGGTGAGCAGGTTCGCTAGTGCAGGGCTGCGCCGGTGCTGCAACAATTCGTCCAGAACGATGACCTGTTCCTCGCGGGCCAGAGCCTGCATCGACAATACGGCCTTGATGACACGAAAGACCCGCGCATCCGAGCGTATCTCGGCCAGCGCCCGCTCGGTTGGCGTCGCGGCCTCACATGTCGTGAAAGATTGCGCCTCGTCCGGCGCGGGCATCGGATGGTTTGTTGCCTGGAACCGAGTGCCGGATGCATGTGGTTCTGGATGTGTCATCTTTTGCCCCGCTAGCCGCCTATGCGCGCTCAAAGAAGTATGCAGCAAGCAGGAAGGTTCAGAAAACTAAACGAATCCAAGCAGGCTGGTTTGCGGATTCTTGCCGATCCTTGCAACCTGCACGTGATTTTGGCCGGATATCGGCCAATTGCGGGAGGTGTCTGGTAGGCCTGGAGGGATTTGAACCCCCAACCAAAGCGTTATGAGCGCTCTGCTCTAACCGTTGAGCTACAGGCCCGCCTGAGGCCCATGCCTAACAGGATCGCGGGTCGCGTCAAGCCTGACCGTTGCATGCGCGCGCGCAATGGACTAACCCGCGCGCAGGCAACGACGAGGACGCGATCATGACGGCGGGCAAGAACGGCATCACCTATGCGGATGCAGGCGTGGATATCGATGCGGGCAACGCTCTGGTCGACCGGATCAAGCCGGCTGCCAAACGCACCAACCGTCCCGGCGTGATGAGCGGGCTCGGCGGGTTCGGCGCCTTGTTCGACCTCAAGGCTGCCGGTTACGACGACCCGGTTCTGGTGGCCGCCACTGACGGCGTCGGTACAAAGCTGCGGATTGCCATCGACACCGGTCTGGTGGATGGCGTGGGCATCGATCTGGTGGCCATGTGCGTCAACGATCTGGTCTGTCAGGGGGCCGAGCCGCTCTTCTTTCTCGATTATTTCGCCACCGGCAAGCTGGAGACGGATCAGGCCGCGCGCATCATCGAAGGGATCGCCACGGGCTGCGAACACTCGGGCTGCGCGCTGATCGGAGGCGAAACCGCCGAGATGCCGGGTATGTATCCCACAGGTGATTTTGATCTGGCGGGTTTTGCCGTGGGCGCGATGGAGCGCGGCACCGCGCTGCCCGAGGGCGTGCAGGAGGGCGATGTGCTGCTGGGGCTGGCCTCGGACGGGGTGCATTCCAACGGCTATTCGCTGGTGCGGCGCCTGGTCGAAATCTCCGGCTTCGATTGGGAAGCTGATTGCCCTTGGGCTGAGGGCTCGCTGGGCGCGGCGCTACTTGCGCCGACACGGCTTTACGTACGGCAGGTGCTTGCGGCGATCCGGGCGGGTGGTGTGCATGCGCTGGCCCATATCACTGGCGGCGGTCTGACCGAGAACCTGCCGCGTGTTCTGCCCGAGGGCATGGGCGCGGCAATTGATCTGGACGCATGGGAGCTGCCGCCGGTCTTCCGCTGGATGGCCCAGACAGGCGGCATTGCCGAGTCGGAAATGCTCAAGACCTTCAATTGCGGCATCGGCATGGTTGTGGCCTGCGCGTCGGAACGTGCCGAGGCCACCGCTGAGCTGCTGCGTGAGCAAGGCGAAAGCGTCACCGTGCTGGGCCATGTGACAGGCGAAAGCGGGATCGCCTATCAGGGCAAGCTGCTGTGAGCCCCAAACGGGTCGCGATCCTGATTTCGGGCGGCGGGTCGAACATGCTGACGCTGCTCGATAGTATGACCGGTGACCATCCAGCGAGACCTTGTCTGGTTCTATCCAACGACCCGCAGGCGGGCGGGCTTGCCAAAGCGGCAGCGCGTGGCGTGCCGGTTGCCAGTGTTGATCACCGACCGTTTAAGGGCGACCGTGCGGCGTTTGAGGCGGCTTTGTTGCAACCGCTTCTGGACAGCGCCCCCGATATCCTCTGTCTGGCGGGGTTCATGCGGGTGCTGACGGCGGAGTTCGTCGCCCAGTTCGAGGGGCGGATGCTGAACATCCATCCTTCGCTCTTGCCCAAATACAAGGGCCTGCACACCCATGCCCGCGCGCTTGAGGCCGGGGATGGCGAACATGGCTGCACCGTGCATGAGGTCACGGCGGCGCTGGATGACGGGCCCATTCTGGGACAGGCGCGGGTGCCGGTTGAACAAGGCGACACGCAAGAGACGCTGGCAGCGCGGGTTCTGGTGCAGGAACACCACCTTTATCCGGCAGTGCTGCGTCGCTATGCGGCAGGTGATCGCAGCCCGATTTTTCTGGGTTGACGACCTTCAAATCACTGTTACGCGAGCAATTGCAGTTGGGCAGCGTTCTGCGTATGCTCTAGCTTGGGGTTCTGGCATGCCGGAACAGGGGCGAATGCGACAACAAGAAGAACAGGGCATCCGAGCCGAATGAAAACACTGACAACGACCCAAGAGCTGGCCGCCTTCTGCACCGCTGCCGCCCAACATCCCTATGTGACCGTAGACACCGAATTCATGCGCGAGCGGACCTATTACTCGCGTCTGTGTCTGGTGCAGATGGCCTTTCCCGGCGAGGGGGACGAGAATGCCGTGCTGGTCGATCCGATGGCGGATGGCCTGTCGCTGGAACCGCTCTATGACCTGTTCCGTAACGAGGATGTGGTCAAGGTCTTTCACGCCGCGCGCCAGGATCTGGAGATATTCTGGATCAATGCGCAGGTCTTCCCCAAGCCGCTTTTTGATACCCAGGTCGCGGCCATGGTCTGCGGCTTTGGCGATCAGGTCGGGTATGAGACGCTGGTGCGCAAGATCGCCAAAGAGGGCGTCGACAAATCCTCGCGTTTTACCGACTGGTCCCGCCGTCCGCTGAGCGAGGCGCAAAAAACCTATGCGCTGGCCGATGTGACCCATCTTCGGTTGATCTATGAATATCTGGCGTCAGAGCTTGAGAAATCCGGCCGCAGCCACTGGGTGACCGAGGAATTGCAGGTCCTGACCGACCCCGCCACCTATCTGGTGCAACCCGAGCAGGCCTGGCAGCGGGTCAAGACGCGCACCAATTCCGGCAAGTTTCTGGCGGTGGTGCGGGAACTGGCCAAGTTTCGCGAAGGCTACGCGCAGGCCCAGGATGTGCCGCGCAACCGGGTGTTCAAGGATGACGCGCTGATCGAACTGGCCTCGACCAAGCCGCGCAACCCGGCAGATCTGGGCGGTTCGCGCCTGCTGCTGCGCGAAGCCCGCAAGGGGCCGATTGCCGACGGGATTCTGGCGGCGGTCAAGCGCGGGGTGAACTGCCCGCCCGATCAGATGCCAAAACCCGATCGCAGCCGCGACAAGCTGCAGGTGAACCCGGCGCTGGCCGATCTGCTGCGGGTGTTGCTAAAGGCCAAGACCGAAAGCTCCGGTGTGGCGGCCAAGCTGATCGCACCGAGCGCCGATCTAGACCTGATCGCGGCGGGCGAGCGCGATGTACCCGCCTTGTCGGGGTGGCGCTATGAGGTGTTTGGCGAGGATGCGCTGAGGCTGTGTGACGGCCAGATCGCGCTCTCTGCCAAAGGGCAGAGCGTCAAGGTCGTCTCGCTTTAGGGCTCAGCGGCGGCGTGATTCCAGCGCGTTCTGCTCGGCGGTCACCCGGATCAGCCGGATGCCTTCCAGCGTTTCGTTCGAGACCGTGATTGCGTCATGAATTGTGCGCGACGCCTCATCCCCTTGCAAGGTGGCACCCTCAGGATACGTCACGCGAAAGGTGTAGCTGAGCACGCCGTTCTTGGTGTTTTCCTCGGAACGGTTGCGGCGCATGAACGCATCAAACGCGCCTTGCCGCTGAGCAACGCCGGTCACGTAGATGATCGCGCCGCTATTGGTCTTCTCAACCCGCATCGTGGTCAGTTTTGTGATCGGAACGGAGGTATCCACCGGCTCGGGCCGGTCAAAGAGGCCGAGTCTGTCATCCTCGGACGGCAGCAGCGGATTGACCGCGCCTTCACTGTCAACATTGACCGACACCGGTTCCGGTCCGCCAAACCAGTTTGACGGGTTCACACGCGACTCGCGCCATGCGCTGCACGCGCTCAGCGTCAGTGATCCGATCAGTAGAACTGTCAATGAAACCCGCATCTGCAACCGCCCCGGTCAATTCATCTTGCCTTGAAACCGGTTAGCCTATCCAGCGGCGCTTGAAAACCCATCGCGGGTCTGGACAGGCGGGCAGGGCCGCCTTAGGTCACGGTTCAGACATGCCTGATGACGGAGACACCGATGGCCCGCCCAGCCTTTGAAGATATTGTCGAGGATTTCGAGTTTCTCGACGACTGGGAAGATCGCTATCGCCATGTGATCGAGCAGGGCAAAGCGATGGCGCCCCTGAATGACGCGCTGAAAGTGCCTGCCACCAAGGTGCATGGCTGCGCGAGCCAGGTCTGGCTGCATCCGGTGATCGAAAACGGGGTGTTCCGCTTTGACGGCGACAGCGATGCGCTGATCGTGCGTGGTCTGATCGCGGTGCTGCGTGCGCTCTATAATGACACGCCCGTGGGCGATGTGCCCAAAATCGATGCGAGGGCCGAGTTGGAGCGGCTGGGGTTGAACGACCATCTGTCGGCGCAGCGCTCGAACGGGTTGCGCTCGATGATTGAGCGTATCCGTGAGGTGGCGGCGGAAAACGTCTGATGGGCCTCACCCCCGGGATATTTTCAGCCGGATGAAGCGGGATCGCGGTCGAGGGCGGCAAGGGCGGTTTTCAGGTCGCCATATCCGGTGAAGCGGCGCTCGAATTCAAGGCCCATGCGCTCGGCGCAGGCGCGGGCCTTTTCGGTCAGCTCTGGGTCGTCGATCTGGGCCTGATAGACCAGCTTGGTGTAATTTCCGAAATACATGTCACGCAATTCGGGATGCCGGTCGAGCCCCATCGGTTTCCAGATGAAGGCGTCGAACTGGCGCACCAGAAAATCGGTGAGATAGAAGGCGGTGAACTCGTCTTCGGCCAACTCGGCAAAACGGTCATTGCCTTCGAAGAAGGAATAGCAATGCGGCCCGGCAACCATCTGGACGCCCAGCCGGTCGCAGAGCGATTGCAGCAGCCCGCCGGTGCCACAATCGGCATAGACCACAAAGATGTCGTCATAATCTTCGCGGTTCTTCAACACCGCGTCTTCGACAGCCTGCGGGATATTCTCAGGGTGGAGGTGATAGATCGCGGGTAGGCAGGTCAGGGTCATATGCGACCAGCCATTGGCCTTGATCAGGGCGAGAATCTCGCGCGCCAGCGCACCACAGGCGATGAGCAGAATCCGCCCCTCGCCACGCGCTGGCAGGCCTTTCTGTGTCAGTTCCGTATCGCTGATCATTGCTTTTCTCCCCCGCGTTTAGGGTAAATGAAAAGGGCGGCGCCGATTGCGGCCCGCCCCGATCTGCGTGTTCTCGGAAACGTGCCGTCAGGCGGAAAGCTGGTTGTGCTTGCGGCTGACGAAATCCTTGGCGGTTTCGACCGCAACGGCGGCGTCGCGGCAATAGGCGTCGGCGCCGATGGCCTTTCCGAATTCCTCGTTCAGCGGCGCGCCACCAACCAGCACGATATAGTCGTCGCGGATACCCTGCTCGACCATCGTGTCGATCACGACTTTCATGTAGGGCATCGTGGTGGTCAGCAGGGCGGACATGCCGAGAATGTCAGGCGCTTCGGTTTCCAGCGCTTCCAGATAGTTCTCGACCGGGTTGTTGATGCCCAGATCGACCACTTCGAAGCCCGCGCCTTCCATCATCATCGACACCAGGTTCTTGCCGATGTCGTGGATGTCGCCCTTGACCGTGCCGATCACCATCTTGCCCACGCGCGGCGCGCCGGTTTCAGCCAGCAGCGGCTTGAGGATGGCCATGCCGCCCTTCATCGCATTGGCGGCCAGCAGCACCTCTGGCACAAACAGGATGCCGTCACGGAAGTCAGCGCCCACGATGGTCATGCCACCGACCAGCGCCTTGGTCAGGATGTCATAGGGCATCCATTTGCGCTCCAGCAGGATGTTGACCCCTTCTTCGATCTCTTCCTTGAGACCGTCATAGAGGTCGTCGAACATCTGCTGGACCAGTTCCTCGTCGTCAAGTTCCGACAGGATGATGTCATCTTCTTCCGACATGCGCGCGATTCCTCGGTGTTACGGGTATGTGACCCTAGGCTATTTCTTGTTTCTTTTTGCTCAAAAGGGCGCAAATCGACTGCGTTAATTGCGACACAGGTGAAGCTACAACCGACCTATAGAGACGAATTCGGAAATCCGGAAATGAGAAATTTGCAGGAAGATGATGCGTTTGTTGTGATTGTTCTTGTTATGTTCTAGTCTGGGGATATGGATCAATCTTCTCCTTTTTCGGCGCAGCGCAGGCCCGCTCGCGGTGCGGTTTCGAACGCGTCCGGGCGGTTTGAGCTGGCTCGTGAAGAGGTCTGGGATGGCTGGGATATAGCTGAAGAGGCGACGTTGTTGCGTACCGAGCTGCGGATGGAGCAGGCGCGCAGCCTGATCACCTATAACCGTTCGCCCGATCTGCCATTTGACCGCTCGATCAACCCGTATCGGGGGTGCGAGCATGGCTGCGTCTATTGTTTTGCACGGCCAACCCATGCCTATCTGGGCCTGTCACCGGGGTTGGATTTCGAGAGTGTTCTGGTGGCGCGGCCCAACGCCGCAGTGGTTCTACGGCGGGAATTGTCGGCGCGGCGCTACAAGGTAGCGACCATGGCGATCGGCACCAATACCGACCCCTACCAACCGGTCGAGCGCGATCATTGCATTGCGCGCGCCTGTCTGCAGGTGCTGGCCGATTTCAACCATCCGGTGGCGATTGTCACAAAAGGCGCGCTGATCGAACGGGATCTGGATATTCTGGCGCCAATGGCTGCCCGGGGGCTGATACGGGTGGGGATTTCGCTGACCACGCTGGACACGGATCTGTCGCGCCGGATGGAGCCGCGCGCGCCGTCGCCCGCGCGGCGTCTCACGATGATCCGGCGATTGACTGAGGCGGGCGTGCCGGTGCGGGTGATGACCTCGCCATTGGTGCCGGGGTTGAGCGATCATGAGCTTGAGGCGCTGTTGGAGGCGGGGGCCGAGGCCGGGGCAACGACCGCAAGCTGGATCATGCTGCGTCTGCCGCGCGAGGTCTCGGCGCTCTGGCAGGAATGGCTGGCCGCGCATTACCCGGACCGGGCTGCACGCGTGATGGCGCGGCTGCGCGAGATGCATGGCGGCAAGGAATATGACGCGCGTTGGGGGCATCGGATGCAGGGGCAGGGCCCTTGCGCCGAGATGGTGGCGCAACGGTTCAGGACCGCCTGCCGCAGGCTCGGCCTGTCGATAGAGGCCCCGCCGCTCAGAACCGACCTTTTTGCGGTCCCGCCGCAAGCCGGGGATCAACTGAGCCTGTTCTGAGGCGCTGAGTTTCACGTTTCTGCGAGAATGGCGCGCGATGCTGGTCGGCGGGGCAAGGCCTGCTTACCACGTAAGGGCAGACGCCGCCTGGGAGAGTGCCGAATGAAAAGATCACTGATAGCGGCGCTGCTTTGTGCGATGGGCTCTCAGCAGGCGCTTGCGACGGTTCTGGACGGGCGCATCCTGCGGCAAAGCGGGGCCGGAGAGTTTGTCAAACTGGACACGACCACGCCCTTTGATGTGGGGGCAGACAATTTCAATACCAACAATCTCTACGCTTTTGACGAGGATCAGAACATCACGCTGGAGGCCCCGATCAGAGTTGATATCGGCGGCGAAGGCGGCGAGATTCCGGCGGGCATGGTGATCGCCAGCCACTACGTCTTTTTCGACAGCTACAATGGAATCCACTACGGCTATGTGGATTTTGACGCGCCGATCCTCGGTGTGGCGGCGCTGCCCGCGTCCATGGATGCCACCGATTTTCTGGCCAATACCTCAGTCAATTACATCAGCACCGACCTGCGCGGTCTTGAGCCCGGCGATTATGTCTGGATTGAGGAGGAGGACCCGTTTCGCCTCTGGGTCTACTGGGCAGGCTCGTCACCCGGCGACTATATCCGGGTCTTCACCTCGCAATCGCCCGCCGCGATGATGTAGACACGCTGTTAGGCGCCGAATTGCGGCTCCGGCAGGCCACGCACACCAAGCCCATGGATGGCAAAAAGGCTGCCGGGCAGAGGATGATGGGCGAGTTCCTCAGGTGTCAGAAACGCCTGTTGCGAGGTGACAAAAAGCGTCTCGTAATTGTCACCGCCAAATGCCACGCAGGTGGGGCTGCGCACCGGCATGTCGATCTCGCGGTCAAGGCGGCCTTTCGGATCGACCCGCAAGATCTTGCCACCGAGATTCAACGCAAACCAATAATACCCCTCGGCATCGACCGTCGCGCCATCAACAATGGCGGGCTTGCGATCCTCGACGGAAAAGAAGGGGCGGCGGTTGTGGACGCGCCCCTCGTCGATGTCGAAGTCGAACACATAGATCATGCCGCCGAACGTATCGCCGAAATACATCCTTGTGTCCTCTGGGTCGAAGGCGATCCCGTTGCTCACGATAAAGGAATAGTCCTCAGCCGCCTTACGGCAGGTGAGGTCGGGGTCAAGGCAGTAGATGTGGCAGCAGGCGTCCGTGAGACTCGAGTCCATGCTGCCGCACCAGAACCGCCCGCGTCGGTCGATCTTGCCATCGTTGAGACGCGTGCTGGGCATCCTGGGTTCCGGGTCAAAAACCTTCTCGAACGCGCCGGTATCAAGGTCGATCGTGCAGAAGCCGGAATTCGCGCCGCAAACAAGGCCGCCGCCGACGCGAAACCCAAATGATCCAATCTGCTCCGGCATTTGCCAGGTTTTGCGGGCTCCGGTGGCGATGTTCAGCCGGCGCAGTGAAGGCGTTCGCGTGTCGGTTGGATCAATGGAGGGGCCGACGTGATCCGCCCAGTAGATCGAACTCTCTTCGGCAACCCAGATGGGTGTCTCACCCAGACCGTCGTCACATTCCCAAAGGCACTCGATTTCGACCATCACATCCCTCTGACCCGGTCGCGCTACGCGTTTTGAAGTTCTGCCATGCGGTCAGTATTGCACGTCGCTTCGGGGTCCACAAATGGCGCGGCTTCTCGCCAAACGCGCCAGTTGCGGGGGCGGTGCAAGCAAAAAAGGCCCCGCATGTCGCGGGGCCCTTTCGGAATGATCGAGATGGGATCAGCGCTTTTCGATATCCACGTAGTCGCGCTCGGTTTCGCCCAGATAGAGCTGGCGCGGGCGACCGATCTTGTTTTGTGGATCGGCAATCATCTCTTTCCATTGGCTGACCCAGCCCACCGTGCGGCTGAGCGCGAAGATGGGGGTGAACATGGATGTGGGGAAGCCCATCGCCTCAAGAATGATGCCCGAATAGAAGTCGACATTCGGGAACAGCTTCTTCTCGGCGAAATACGGATCTTCCAGTGCTTCTCTTTCAAGCTCTTTGGCGACCTGCAGTTTGGGGTTGTTCTCGATCCCCAGCAGATCCAGAACCTCATCCGCGGATTGCTTCATCACCGTCGCGCGCGGATCGAAGTTCTTGTAGACCCGGTGACCAAAACCCATCAGGCGGAACGGATCGTCTTTGTCCTTGGCGCGGGCAATGTATTCGGGGATGCGATCCACCGACCCGATCTCTTCCAGCATTTCCAGGCAGGCCTGATTGGCGCCACCATGGGCCGGACCCCAGAGACAAGCGATACCAGCCGCGATACAGGCGAACGGGTTCGCGCCTGAGGACGAGGCCAGACGCACAGTCGAGGTCGAGGCGTTCTGCTCGTGATCGGCATGTAGCGTAAAGATCCGGTCCATCGCGCGGCTGAGGATCGGATTGACCTCATATTCCTCGGCCGGAACACTGAAGCACATGCGCAGGAAGTTCGAGGCATAGTCCAGATCATTGCGCGGATACACAAAAGGCTGTCCGGTGTGATACTTATAGGCCCAGGCCGCGATAGTCGGCATCTTGGCGATCAGGCGGTGCGAGGCAATCTCTCGCTGACGCGGATCATGAATGTCGGTCGAATCGTGATAGAAGGCCGACATCGCGCCGACCACGCCGACCATAATCGCCATCGGGTGCGCATCTCGGCGGAAGCCGCGATAGAAATACTGCATCTGTTCGTGCAGCATCGTGTGGCGGGTGATGGTGGTTTCGAATTCCTCAAGATCCGAGGCATTCGGCAGTTCGCCATAGAGCATCAGATAGCAGACTTCGAGGAAATGCGATTTCGAGGCCAGTTGGTCGATCGGATAGCCACGATGCAGCAATTCACCCTTGTCGCCATCAATATAGGTGATGGTGCTGTCGCAACTTGCGGTCGAAGTGAAGCCGGGGTCGTAGGTGAAAACGCCTGCATTGCTGTAAAGCTTGCGAATGTCGATCACATCCGGACCGGCAGTCGGCGAGAAGATCGGCAATTCATAGGTTTCGCCGTGCACGTTCAGCGTGGCCGATTTTTTGTTTTCAGTCATTATGTCCCTTCCTCTTTTAAACACGACAATGGTGCCAGACGGAGGCATCAGAACCGTGCGGATGTTGCTCGCGCGGGGGCCGCGCAAGCCGGGTTATCGGGGAGGCGTGGTCCCTGTCAGGACGACCGGACCAGTTCCGCCGCATCTGCCAATCGGGCCAGGGTTTCTTCACGACCCAGAACGACCATCATGTCAAACACCGAAGGTGTTACAGACCGGCCTGCCAAAGCGGCGCGAAGGGGCCCGGCCAGTTTGCCAAACTTCGTTTCGCGCGCCTCGCAGAAGGCGTTTAAGGTCTCCTCCAAGCTTTCTCGCGACCAGCTAGCATTTTGCAGATGCGGCGTCAAATCGTTCAGTATACCATCGGATACAGAATTTAGGGCTTTGCTGGCTTTCTGATCCGGCACGATGGGCCGGGAGGCCAGAACAAACGCCGCTTTTTCAAGAAGTTCTGGGAAGGTGCGCGCACGATCCTTGAGGCAGAACATCGCCCGCTCAAGATTGTTTGATTGCATTTCACTCAATGTGGGTTGTTCCGCCGCCGCCAGATAGGCTTCGATTTCCTGCCGCAGCGCGGCGTCATTTGTGGTTGCAATATGCTGGCCACAGAGGTTTTCCAGTTTCTTCAGGTCGAACCGGGCTGGGCTTTTGCCGATTCCCCCCAGATCGAACCAGTCGCGCGCCTGCGCGTCGGTAAAGAATTCGTCATCTCCATGGCTCCAGCCCAGCCGCGCCAGATAGTTGCGCATCCCGGCGGCGGGATAGCCCATCGCCTGATATTCCTGCGCACCAAGAGCGCCATGACGCTTGGACAGTTTCTTGCCGTCGGGCCCGTGAATCAGCGGGATATGCGCCCAGACCGGAACCTCCCAGCCCATCGCCTCGTAAATCATCATCTGCCGTGCAGCGTTGTTGAGGTGGTCATCGCCCCGGATCACATGGGTCACGCCCATATCGTGGTCATCCACAACCACGGCCAGCATATAGACCGGCGTGCCGTCCGAGCGCAGCAGCACCATGTCGTCCAACTGGTCGTTGCGGATGGTCACATCGCCCTGCACCTGATCTCGGATCACGGTTGTACCCTCCTGCGGGGCCTTGATGCGGATCACATAGGGCGCATCGGGGTGGGTCGCGGCATCAGCCTCGCGCCAAGGGCTGCGGAAGAGGGTGGATTTGCCCTCGGCCCGCGCCTGCTCGCGGAAAGCGGCGATCTCCTCCTGGGTGGAAAAGCACTTGTACGCCTTGCCCTCGGTCAGCAATTGCCGCGCGACTTCGGCATGGCGGTCAGCCCCCTCGAACTGGCTGATCACCTCGCCATCATGGTCAAGGCCCAGCCACGCCATGCCCTGCAGAATCGCCGCCGTTGCTTCGGGGGTGGAGCGTTCGCGGTCGGTATCTTCGATCCGCAACAGGAACTTGCCGCCCCGACCACGGGCAAAGAGCCAGTTGAACAGCGCCGTGCGCGCGCCGCCGATATGCAGGAACCCGGTCGGAGACGGGGCGAAACGGGTGACAACCTGATCAGACATCGATGCCTTTTACCTTTTGGTAACCATGTGGGAGATAGCGTTTGCGTCTGAATAACGAGCCGGACGGACAGGAGCAAGCATGCGCGTTCTGGCGCGGATCGAGGCGGCGCTGCTGGCGCAGCGCGGATACCTGTTTCCCTGGGCGCCGGTCTGCATGGCGCTGGGGATCGGCGCGTATTTCCTGCTGCCGCAGGAGCCGTCCCGCGCATTTTACCTGACGGTGGCGCTGGCGGGGCTATCGGGCATCTGGGTCGCGCGGCGCCGTCCCGGCGCATGGACGCCGATCGGAGCCGCGCTGGCCCTTGCCGCCGTCGGGTTCCTGTCGTCTGGCTACCGCGCCCATCAGGTCGCCGGACCGGTGCTGGACTGGCACTATTACGGCCCGGTTGAGGGTCGCGTGGTCGGGCTGGACCGGTCGGCCTCGGATGCGCCACGCGTCACGCTGGACCGGGTTCGACTGCTGCGTGTCGCACCGGTTGAAACGCCGCGCCGGGTCCGCATGTCGCTGCATGGCAATGCTGTTGCGCAACTGGTGCCGGGCCAGCAGGTCATGACCACTGGGCATCTGTCGCCCCCGCAAGGCCCGGTCGAGCCCGGCGGGTTCGATTTTCGCCGCCATGCCTGGTTCAAGAGCATCGGCGCGGTGGGCTATACGCGCGTTCCGGTTCTGGCGGTGGCACCGCCTGAATTGGGAAGCCTGAGGATGCGGATTTTCGCCCTGCGCATGGCGGTGTCGGATCACATCCGGCAGGTGCTGCCCGGCGATGTGGGAGGCTTCGCGGCTGCGGTCACAACCGGCGACCGCAGCGGCGTGAGCCTGGCCACCCTTGATGCTCTGCGGGCCAGCAACCTGGCGCATCTGCTGGCGATTTCGGGGCTGCATATGGGGTTGCTGACCGGTTTTGTCTTTGCTGCCCTGCGGTTCGGGCTCTGCCTTATCCCGCCTTTGGCGCTGCGCTGGCCGGTCAAGAAACTGGCCGCGATCGGCGCGCTGCTGGCGGCGGCGGTCTATCTGGCGCTCTCGGGTGGCAATGTTGCGACTGAGCGCGCCTTTATCATGGTCTCGGTGATGCTCTGCGCGGTGCTGGTGGATCGCCGCGCGATTTCGCTGCGCGCCGTGGCCATGGCGGCGCTGATCGTTCTGGTGCTGCGGCCCGAATCCCTGCTCAGCCCCGGGTTCCAGATGTCCTTTGCGGCAACCACGGCACTGGTCGCGGTCTTTGGCGCCATCCGGAGGTGGGAGGCTTCGGTGCTGCCCAAATGGCTGAAACCGACGGCGGGGGTTGTGATCTCCTCCGCCGTGGCGGGGTTTGCCACCGCACCGGTGGCGGCGGCGCATTTCAACGCCATCGCGCATTATGGCCTGCCTGCCAATCTGCTCTCGGTGCCGTTGATGGGTCTGCTGGTGATCCCGGCGGCGGTTCTGGCCCTTTGCCTGTCGCCTTTCGGGCTGGGTTGGATCGGGTTGAAGCTGATGGGGCTGGGGCTGACATGGATATTGGGGGTCGCCCATTACGTGGCGGCGCTGGAAGGCGCGCGCGGCTTTGTGGTCAGCCCCGGCCCGCTGGTTCTGCCGCTCCTCTCATTGGGCGCGCTTTTTGTGATCCTGTGGCAAGGTCGATTGCGATGGGTGGGCGTTGTGCCGGTGCTCTGTGCGTTTGGACTCTGGGCGGGGGCCGAGCGTCCGCAGGTGCTGATCGCCGATAGCGGCAAGCTGGTTGGCGTGATGACCGAGACGGGCCGGGCGCTCAGCCGGGCCAGGGGCAGCGGGTTCGTGGCCAAGGTGTGGCTGGAAAACGATGGTGACGGCAAGGATCAGGCAGCGGCGGCGACCCGTTGGACCGCAAGCGAAGGGCCCGTGCCGAAAATGCGGCTGGGGTCCTGGCAGATCGTGCATGTTGCGGGTAAGAGGGCGGCGCAAACAGTCACCGAATGCGCGGCGGACCAGATCATCGTGACAGCCGTGCCGCTGGATCTGTCCGGCGGCTGCCGCATCTTCGATCCTGCCAAGCTGCGCCGAACCGGCAGCCTGTCGATCAGCAACACTGGTAAGATCGCTGCCAGCAAGGCCACACAGCAGCGCCTTTGGCACGGGACGCGCGCCAAAGGGGCAGGGCGCAGGCCTCAGTAAGTGCGGATCAATCCGACCAGGCGGCCCTGAACGCGCACTTTCTCTTCCGGGAAGACGCGGGTTTCATAGGTCGGGTTGGCGGCCTCAAGCGCGATGGCGTTGCCACGGCGAAAGAAGCGCTTCAGCGTGGCTTCCTGATCCTCGACCAGCGCCACCACGATATCGCCATTATCGGCGGCGCCGCTTTCGCGGATCACCACGATATCACCATCATTGATCCCGGCATCGATCATCGAATCGCCTTTGACTTCAAGCGCATAATGCTCGCTGGTGCCGGACACCATCGTTCCAGGTACCGAGACATGGCTGGAGACGTGGCTGATTGCCTCGATCGGGACACCGGCGGCGATGCGACCCATGACGGGCAGTTCCATCGCGTGAACAGCAACCGGTTCGGTATTGGCCGGGCGGGGCATGTCGGGGCGGTCGCCGTCGATGACACGCGGCTGGAACCCGAGCGTCGATTCACCCCCCAGGCTTTCCGGCAGCTTCACGATCTCGATGGCGCGGGCGCGATGGGCGAGACGGCGGATAAAGCCGCGCTCCTCCAGCGCCGTGATCAGGCGGTGGATGCCGGATTTCGACCGCAGATCCAGTGCCACCTTCATTTCGTCGAAACTGGGCGGCACGCCATCAGCCTGTAGACGTTTGTGAATAAACTCCAGCAAATCCAACTGCTTCTTGGTCAGCATTGCGCACACCTCTGCTCCATGCGTTTACATTTGTTCTACGCATGTTCCTGTTTTGTGTCAATGCGTTTGACGTAGGCGCTCAGAGCGGGATGTAGCTGACTATCTCTCCGACCGCTCGGGCTGGGTCTTTGGGGGGACGCAGGATCAGCGCATTGGCGCGTGCCAGAACACTCAGCAGCGAACTGTCCTGGTCCTCCGCCGCTGCGATGTCACTTCCGTCCAATGTGGCGCGCATGTAATGCGCACGCGGGCCGTTTTCTGACAAAGGCGCGCTCAGCACGGCTTTGCGCATTTGGGGCAGCGTGTCGGGCAAGCCCAACATGTAGCGCAGCAGGGGCAGCACGAAGATATGCCCACAAATCATTGCAGAGACGGGATTTCCTGGCAGCCCGATCATCGCCGCATTCCCCAGGCGCCCTGCCATCAGTGGTTTGCCCGGGCGCATCAGCACCTTGTAAAACGACCGCTCCATACCGAGCGTGCCGGTGACCTCTTCGACCAGATCGTGATCGCCCACCGATGCACCGCCGATGGTGATCACCAAGTCGGCACCCGCCGCCAGTTCCAGCGCGGCGGTGAGCGAGCGTGTCGTATCACGTGCCACCGGCAACATCCGGACCTGCGCGCCGACCTCTTGGAACAGCGCCTTCAGGCCAAAGGTGTTGGAGGCGATGATCTGATCCGGGCCGGGGATCTCGCCGGGCATCACCAGCTCGTTGCCGTTCGAGATCAGGGCAACAACCGGGCGACGGGTGACCGGCACATCGGCGATGTTCATGGCGGCCAGCAGGGCGACATCGGATGGCGACAGGCGGCGGGGGGCGGTCAGGCGGTCTCCGGTCTTGAAATCCACGCCTGCGGGGCGGATATTGGATTTGGTGCCCGGACCATCGGTGATCGTGACGAGATCACCGCGCTGTTCGGTATTTTCCTGAATGACGACAAAATCCGTGCCTTCGGGCATCGGGGCACCGGTGAAGATGCGCACCGTCTGACCCGGTTTCACATCGCCGGAAAAGCGTTTGCCCGCAGCGGCTTCGCCGACGAGTTTGAACATGGCATGCAATTCGACCTCGGCCGAATTCATCGCATAGCCGTCCATCGATGAGGCCGCAAAGGGCGGCTGGTCGCGGGTCGCGACCGCATCGCGGGCCAGAACCCGGCCTGCCGCCTGTGCCAGTGGGATGGTCTCGGCTTCCAGCGGCGAGACGAGGGCGAACAGATGGGCGCGGGCCTCGTCAACAGAAATCATTGTGCCTCGTAGCGGCCTGATTTTCCGCCATCTTTCAGGATAACGCGAATGCCGCCGATCTGCATGGATTTGTCCACCGCCTTGGTCATGTCATAGACCGTCAGCGCCGCCGTCGACACCGCCGTCAGCGCCTCCATCTCGACGCCGGTCTGACCGGTGGTGCGTACGGTGGCCTCGATCTGCACACCGGGCAGGTCCGGGTCCAGCGTCAATTCAACGGCGACCTTCGTGACCGGCAGCGGATGGCAGAGCGGGATCAGGTCGGGGGTCTTCTTGGCCCCCATGATGCCCGCCAGACGGGCGACACCCAGAACATCCCCTTTCTTGGCGCGGCCTTCTGAAATGATATCAAAGGTTTCGCGCTGCATACTCACGTGGCCTTGGGCCACCGCGATACGGTCGGTGATCTCCTTGTCCGAGACATCGACCATATGGGCATCGCCCTTGCTGTCGAAATGGGTCAGTGCCATCACATGGCTCCGGGCACCAGCGGATTGGCCAGCATCTCACGGGTGGCCTTTTCCACGTCCTCCTGGCGCATCAGGCTTTCGCCGATCAGGAAGCAGCGCGCGCCATAGCGGGCGATATCGGCCAGTTCGGCGGCGCTGTGCAGCCCGCTTTCGCAGACGATGGTGCGATCCGAGGGCACCAGTTTCGACAGCGTGCGCGTGGTGTCGAGCGAGGTTTCAAACGTGTGCAGGTTGCGGTTGTTGATGCCGATCAGCGGGCTGGTCAGCTTGGCGGCGCGCTCAAGCTCATGGGCGTCATGCACCTCGATCAGCACGTTCATTTCCCAGTCATGGGCGGTCTTTTCCAATTCGGCGGCCTGTTCATCGCTGACCGAGGCCATGATGATCAGGATACAATCCGCACCCAGCGCGCGCGCTTCGACCACCTGATAGGGGTCATACATGAAATCCTTGCGCAGAACGGGCAGGTCGCAGGCGGCGCGGGCCTGTTTCAGATACGCCTTCGCACCCTGAAAGCTGGGCGTGTCGGTGAGAACGGACAGGCAGGTCGCGCCCCCAGCCGCATAAGCTGCGGCCAACGCCGCCGGATCGAAATCTTCGCGGATCAGACCTTTGGACGGGCTGGCCTTCTTGATCTCGGCGATCAGCCCGTAGCCATTCCGCTTGGCCTCGCGAAGCGCGGTCAGGAAAGGGCGCACGGCAGGTGCCTCGCGGGCCAGCGACTCCATCCGCTCAAGCGGGGTCGCTTCCTTGTCGGCTGCAACCTCTTCCAGCTTATAGGCCTTGATCTTGTCCAGAATGGTTTCCGTCATGAGGCGTCCTGTGTGATTTTGGCCAAGGCCGAGATTTTTTCGCGCGCCTTACCGCTATCAATGCTTTCCGCCGCGATTTCAACACCCTCCCGCAGGTCGCTCGCCTTTTCGCCGATCACCAGCGCAGCGGCCGCGTTCAGCAGGACGGCGTCGCGATAGGCCGAGGGCGCGCCATCGAGCAAGGCGTTGAAGGCGCGCGCATTCTCTTCCGGTGTTCCGCCGACGATCTCTTCGAAATCGTGCACCGGCAGGCCCGCATCTTCGGGATGCAGTTCGACTTCTTTCACCACGCCATCCTCAAGGGCCGCGACCCAACTGATGCCGGTGATGGTCAGCTCATCGGTGCCGTCCGAGCCATGGACCAGCCAGGCGCGGTCGGACCCGAGCTGTCCCAGCGTTTCGGCCATGGGTCGGATCAGATCGCGGGAAAACGCGCCGGTCAGCTGCCGTTTCACACCTGCAGGGTTGGTGAGCGGGCCCAGAATGTTGAAGATGGTGCGCGTGCCGAGCTCTTGCCGGGTGGGCATCACATGGGCGATGGCGGGATGGTGCATCGGGGCCATCATGAAGCAGATGCCAGCCTCTTTCAGCGCCTTTTCAGCTACATCCGCGCCGATCATCACGTTGATGCCCATCTGCCCCAGCGCATCCGCCGCGCCGGATTTCGAGCTGAGATTGCGGTTGCCATGCTTGGCCACCACCACATCCGCCCCGGCCACCACAAAAGCGGTCGCGGTCGAGATGTTGAGCGTGCCCTTGCCATCGCCGCCAGTGCCGACAATGTCCATTGCACCCTCGGGCGCGGACACCGCATGGCATTTCGCGCGCATCACGGCGGCGGCGGCGGCATATTCGTCCACCGTCTCGCCTCGCGTGCGCAGCGCCATCAGCAACCCGCCGATCTGGCTGGGCGTTGCTTCGCCCTCAAAGAGAACCTGAAACGCCTGTTCGGCTTGCGCGCGCGACAGGGGACCATTGGCGGCCGCATCAATCAGCGGCTTCAGCGCATCACTCATGCGGGGACCTTCATCTCATCCAGAAAATTGCGCAGCAGCGCATGGCCGTGTTCCGAGGCGATGGATTCGGGGTGGAACTGCACGCCATGCATCGGCAATTCACGATGCTGCAGACCCATGATTGTGCCATCCTCAAGCTCGGCGGTGATCTCAAGACAGTCCGGCAGGCTCTCGCGTTCGACAATCAGCGAGTGATAGCGCGTTGCCTCAAATGGTGAGGGCAACTCGGCGAACAGGCCTTTGCCACTGTGCTGCATCATGCCCATCTTGCCGTGCACGATTTCATGACAGCGCACCACCTTGCCGCCAAAGGCCTGACCGATGGTCTGATGGCCCAGGCAGACACCCATCAGCGGCGTTTTCGTTTCGGCAGCGGCTTGGGTCAGGGCGAGGCAGATGCCCGCCTGATCCGGGTCGCAGGGACCGGGGCTGAGCAGGATGCCGTCCGGCTTCATGCCCATCGCCTCCTGCACGTCCAGCGCGTCGTTGCGGCGCACCACCATCTCGGCCCCAAGCTCGCCCAGATAGTGAACGAGGTTGTAGGTGAAGGAATCGTAGTTATCGATCAGCAGCAGCATGTCAGCTCGTTGATTAAGGGCTGGCGAGGACCCGCCCCGCCGCAGTATAGTGTGGGCATACTTGTTCAGGCTTGCCGCGCAGCGTCAAGAGCGCAAGCCGGGCAATACCATAAGAAGAGCACGAAAGAGGCGACAAGGATATGGGCGGATTTTTCGGAGGACTGCTGGCCGGTGCGGCGGTTGTGCTATGTGTAAGCGTGGGAGCGTCGCTGCTGATGCCGCTCTCGCCCCAACCCGAGGTTGCGACTGAGACGCCCACAGCGGTGCCCGCGCAACCGGAGGCGGCAGAGGTCGACGTGGCTCAGCCCGGTCCGGATGCCGATCTGGTCGATCTTGCGCCGCGCGCGCCCGACGAGCTTGAAAGCGAAAGCGACACCATTGCAGCCAGCACCGGGGCCGATACGCAACCGGGAAACAAGCCAGATATTACAGAGACAACCGCGGGTCTGACCGGCCCCGAAGCGGGCGCGGCCCCTGAACTGGAGGTCGAGGCGGAAAAGCCGGTCTCGCAAACGGCGGCGATTGAGGCTCCGGCAATTCCGGAGCAGGACGAGACACCCAGTGTGTCGACCGAGGCGCCGGAACCGCCCGCGCCTGAGCCCGCCGAGCCGCCCGTGGTCACCCGCAACGGAGAGCCGTCGGTGCTGGCAGAGGCAACGCCGCCTGCGCTGGTCACCCCACAGGCACCGGAAGGGCAACAGCCCCCGGCTGCACCTGCAGCGCCCGCCGCTGAGCCCGAAGCGCCGCTGGTTCCCGAGGTTGAAACCGAAGCGGCCGAGACCGAAAGTGATTCGCCCCGGCTCGCCGCTCTGCCGCCCGTCCGGCAGGGTACCGGATCAGAGCCAAGTACACGAATCGGCACGCCGGTTGTGCCCCTGACCGACCGCCACAAGACCGTGTCGGCACCGGGAGTCGGAGAGCTTGGTGGTGAACCTCCGATTTCGGCCTATGCGGTGGGGTTCGATAACCCAGAAGAAAAGCCGCTGATGTCGATCGTGCTGATCGATGATGATGCCGCTCTGGGTGTCGAGGCGTTGCGCGAGTTTCCTTATCCGCTGACCTTTGCGGTCGATCCGACCAAGCCTGATGCCGCCGAGAAAATGGCGGGCCACCGCGCCGCAGGGTTCGAGGTGGTGATGCTGACGGATATGCCGCTGGCCGCCACCGCGCAGGATGCCGAAGTGTCGCTGTCGGTCTGGATGGAGGCCGTACCTGAAACGGTGGCGATTCTGGAAGGCACACGCACCGGTATTCAGGGCAACCGTCCGCTCTCGGATCAGATCACCGCGATTGCGGGTGGCACGGGGCGGGGGTTGATCACTCAGGGCAAGGGCCTGAACACGGTGCAGAAACTCGCCGCGCGCGAGGGCGTGCCCTCGACCGTGGTGTTCCGCGATTTTGACGGGGCGGGCCAGACGCCCACGGTGATGCGGCGCTTCCTCGATCAGGCCGCGTTCCGAGCCGGGCAGGAAGGGGCCGTCGTGATGCTGGGACGGGTGCGTCCCGACACGGTATCAGCGCTGCTGCTCTGGGGCTTGCAGGACCGCGCCAGCCGGGTGGCCTTGGCCCCGGTCTCGGCTGTCCTGACGCAAGATGCTGAGTGATCCCGAAGCGGCGGTCGGCTCCTAGCCGTTACCGCCGCCGGTAAAACGCGCTGCGTCCTCAGCCGCCCGGCGGATGGCGTTGGATTTATGGACGGTCTCCATGAACTCGGCCTCGGGGTCGCTATCATAGACCACGCCGCCCCCGGCCTGGATATAAAGCTTGCGATCCTTCACGATCGCGGTGCGCAGCGCGATACAGATATCCATGTCGCCACCCGAGGAGAAATAGCCCACCCCGCCGCCATAAATGCCGCGCTTTTCCGGCTCCAGCTCATCGATGATCTCCATCGCGCGCACCTTGGGCGCGCCTGACACGGTGCCTGCGGGCATCCCGGCAAAGAACGCATCCAGCGCGTCTTTGCTTTCCTCCAGCTCACCCACCACGTTTGACACGATATGCATGACGTGGCTGTAGCGTTCGATGATGAACTGCTCGGTCGGGCGCACGGTGCCGATCTTGGCCACGCGCCCGCAATCGTTGCGGCCCAGATCGAGCAGCATGAGATGTTCGGCAAGTTCCTTCTGGTCGGCGAGCAGGTCGACCTCATGGGCGCGATCCTCTTCCGGCGTCGCACCGCGGGGCCGCGTGCCTGCGATGGGGCGGATCGTGACCTCATCACCAAAGACCCGCACCAAGATCTCGGGGCTTGCGCCCACCACCTGGAAGCCGCCGAAGTTGAAATAGAACATGAAGGGCGAGGGGTTGGTGCGTCGCAGCGAGCGATAAAGCGCGAAGGGTGGCTGCGGGAAGTCCTGCGTCCAGCGCTGCGCCGGAACGACCTGAAAGATATCACCGGCGCGGATATATTCCTTGGCCTTCTCAACCGCGTCCAGATAGCCCTGCTTGGTGAAATTCGACACTGGTGGCGCGACCTCATGCGCCTGACCCAGATCGCGGCTTTCGCTGGGCATGGCGCGTTCCAGATCGCGCACGGCATCCATCACCCGCTCAGCCGCCTGTGCATAGGCCGCGCGCGCTGATTGACCCTCGCTGACCCAGGCAGGGGAAACCACCGTGACCTCGCCTTTGACGCCATCCAGCACTGCCACGATCGAGGGGCGCATCATCACCGCGTCGGGCAGGCCCAGCGGGTCGGGGTTTACATTTGGCAGATGCTCGACCAGGCGGATCATGTCATAGCCGAGATAGCCGAACAGGCCCGCTGCGGCCTGTGGCATGTCATCGGGCAGGTCTATCCGGCTTTCTGCCAGCAGCGCGCGCAACGTGTCCATCGGATTGCCGTCCTGGGCAACAAAGGCGTCAGGGTCGAACCGGGCTGAGCGGTTGATCGATGAGGCCTCGCCATGACAGCGCCAGATCAGGTCGGGCTTCATGCCTATGATCGAATAACGCCCGCGCACCTCACCGCCGGTCACCGATTCCAAGATGAACGCATCTTTCTGTGCGCCGGTCAGCTTCAGCATCAGCGAAACGGGCGTGTCCAGATCGGCGGCAAGCCGGGCATAGACCACCTGGTTTTCGCCTGCCTCATAGGCGCGAGCGAAGGCTTCGTATTCGGGGACGACGGCCATCTGCGTTGCCCTAGAAATTCGCGTGCACCGCCGTCAGCGCCTGCTGGTCCACCGTCGGGCGGCTGCGGGTCTGGGCGTCGCGCACAAATGCGTCAAAGAGGTTCTGGGCCAGGGTCTGGTCCATCTGCGCGCCCAATGCCTGGCGCATCTGGTTCAACTCGTCGGTCTCTTCCGGCGGCAACACCTCGTCCAGACGCACGATCTGCGCCTGACCGGGGCCAGAGATCACCCGCAGCTCGCCCGGCTCCATCTCAAAGACCTGGGTCATGAAGTCGGGGGGCGTGCCCTCCAGAAAGGCGGTGCGGGTCAGGCCGTTTTCGACGCGTACGGGCAGGCCAGTGGCGGTGAAATCGCCATCCGCTTCCAGCTGATCCGCCGTCGCTTGCGCCATTTCGGCAAGCGCCGCCTCGGTTTCAGCCTGCTGCCAGGCGGCGATCACGCTCTCGCGAGATTGCTCCAGCGGTTCGGGGCGCGGCTCAAGCACTTCGTCCAGACGCAGGGCAAAAAGCGAGCCGTCTTCGAGAAAGTCGATCTCGGGGAAATCGCCCTCTTGCACGTTGGACGCGGCAGCGCGGAAGCCGTCATACGCGGCCACACCGTCTGAACTCTCCTCAGTCCAGTCGATCTGGCCAACTTCCGTCCCGGCCTCATCGCGCAGCTCTTCCAGGGTGGCACCACCCGCCAGCAGATCGTTGAGGTTTTCGACCTCGCCTTCCAGCAGGCGGCGGGCGCGGGCGGCGGCCAGCTCGTCGCGCAGCTCAGACTCAACCTCTTCGAACGGGGTTTCGCGCGCCTCAAGCGTGCCGTTGATACGATAGAGCGCCGGTCCCAGATCCGAGGGCAGGGGCCCGACCACCGCGCCGATTTCGGCGGCAAAGATCCCGTCGGCGGCATCCCCCAGTTCAGCGGCGGACAGATCGCCCAGATCCACATCGACCATCGTCAGGCCGCGATCCTCGACCAGTTTTTCAAAGGTTGTGCCATTCACTTCGATCTGCGCCAGCGCCGATTGCGCGGCCTCGTCATCAGAGAAAACCAGACGCTCCACAAGACGGCGCGCAGGCTGGTTGAACTCGGCCTCGCGCGTCTCATAAAGATTGCGGATCGACTCTTCATCAACCTCGACCTCATCCAGCATCGCTTCGGGCGAGAGCAGAGCATAGGTCACGCGCTTGGTGCGGGGCAGGGTGAACTGATCGATATTGGCCTCATAATAGTCCGATATCTGTGTGTCGGTGGGGGTGCTAACCTGGGTCTGCAACTGGTCGGCCCCAAGCGTGGCGACGGTGAAGCTACGCCGCGCGCCCACATAATCGGTCATGGTCTGGGCAAAGGTGTCGGGCATCGAAACGCCCGAGACCAGCGCGCTTTGTACCAGCGTGCGGGCGGATTCCTTACGCAGATTGTCCTCGAATTCGGATTCGCTCAGGCCCGCCTGCTCAACGGCAAAGCGATAGGCTTCGCGGTCAAAGCCGCCATTCACGCCCTGAAAGGCAGGAATTTCCACGATCTCCTGCTGCAGGTTTTCGTCCCCAAGCGATACGCCCAGCTGTGCCACCTCGTGATCCAGCGCGGCCAGCGCAACCAGCCGCGACAGGGCCAGTTGATCCAGACCCAGCTCGCGCGCTTGCGCCGGGGTCAGACCTTGCCCGGTCTGTTGCTGCAACGCGCTGATTTCACGTTGTAATTCGCGGTAATATTCGTCGACGCTGATGGTCTCGTCGCCGACCGTCGCAACGGTCCGGGCAGAGCCCATCATGTCGACCGCGCCGAACCCGGCAAGACCCACCATCAGCAGACCCATCAGGATCCACACAAACGTTTTCGACATCTTCTTGGCGACTGCGGCCATGGCGCTCCCTCACCTCCGGTTCAGACCGGAATTTTGACTTGCCGCACTGTCTACGACGGGCGCTGGCGGGGGGCAAGTTCAGAAGGGCAGATTCGCCAACCGGTCGAAGAGTTTCCCGATGCCTGCGCGATCGAGATTGGCGAAAGCGATGCGCAGCTGCTTGAGGCCCGCCGGGTCGCCCTCGGGCATGAACATGGTGCCGGGCAGCAGCAGAATGCCTGACTCTTTAACAAGGCGCGGTGCGAGTTCGTCCGATGGGATGTCAAACGGGTGCTCGAAATAGGCGAAATAGGCCCCCAGCCCCAGCAGCCGCCAGCCGCGTTCTTCAAGCCGGGGCAGATTTTCGGTGATCGCGGCGCGGCGGTCGAGGATTTCATGCCGCTCACCCGCCAGCCATTGCCGCAGGTTCTGCATCCCCCAGAGCGCCGCATATTGCCCGATCTGACCGGGGCAGATGGCGACCGTGTCCAGAAATTTCTCAATCTCAGCCAGCAGCGCCGGGCTACTTGCCAGCGCGCCGACGCGGTGCCCGGTCAGGCGGTAGGCTTTCGAAAAGGAATAGAGATGCACCAGCGTCTCGTCCCATTCGGGCAGTCCCATCAACCCGTGCGGCGCGCCGTCGCGGCTGTCAAAGTCACGATAGGTCTCGTCAACCAGCAGGCGCAGGCCTGTCTCTGCGGCGAGATCATAGAAGGCGCGGACCAGATCGGCGGGGTATTCCGCACCGCCGGGGTTGTTCGGGGTGACCAGCGCGATGGCGCGAGTCTTATCAGTGATCAAGGCGCGGGCCGCATCCGGGTCTGGCAGCAACCCGTCGCCAGTGGCCAGCGGCACCGCCGTTACACCCGCCATGTCCAGCCACATTTTGTGGTTAAAATACCATGGCGTTGGCAGGATGACCTCATCCCCTTCGCCTGTGATCGCGGCGATGCTGGCGGCAAAGGCCTGATTGCAGCCCGAGGTGATAGCTACTTGTTCTGCACCGACCTGCCCGTCGTAATGCTCCGAAATCTCGCGGGCCAGTGCCGCCCGCAACGCCGGGTTGCCCAGTACGGGTCCGTAGAGATGCGCCGCGTCCTCGGTGACGGTAAATTCCGCAATCGCCTTGCGCAAGGCTTCGGGCGGCGGATCAACTGGCGCGGCCTGACTGACATTGATCAAGGGGCGTTCCGGCGGAAACTCAACGCCTTCGAGCCAGCGCCGCGCCTCCATTACAGGGGGCGCAAAGGTCGTGGCGGTGCGGGTCTGGGTCATGGGGATGCTCAATCTGTGCCGCGATAGGGCTCGACATATTGCAGGGCCATATCCCATGGGAAGAATATCCAGGTGTCCTGGCTGACCTCGGTGATGAACGTGTCCACGGTCGGGCGGCCCTGCGGCTTGGCATAGACGGTGGCAAAATGCGCCTTGGGATAGAGCGTGCGCACCAGTTCCAGGGTCTTGCCGCTATCGACCAGATCGTCAATGATCAGGATGCCCTCACCATCGCCCATCAGATCCTTGTCGGGGGACTTCAACACTTCCGCCTCGCCCTGATCCTGATGGTGGTAGGAGTGGACGCTGATCGTGTCGACGGTGCGAATGTCCAGTTCGCGGCTGACGATCATCGCCGGGGCCATGCCACCACGGGTGATCGCCACCACCGCGCGCCAGCCGCCATCATCGGGGCCTTGCCCATCCAGCCGCCAGGCCAGCGCCCGCGCGTCGCGGTGAATCTGATCCCAGCTGATGTGAAAGCCTTTTTCATGGGGCAGGCGGTCGGTCATCGGATGTTCCTCATATTAGCGGCTGAGCAGCAGACGCAGGCCGAGAAGGCCCATGATTCCCGCCGCGATCCGGTCCAGCATTGGTTTTGCGCGCAGATAGCCCTGACGGGCCCGCCCTGTCGAGAGCAGCAGGACCAGAACGCCGCCCACCAGCCACTCGACCATCAGGTGATTGAGCACGATCACCGCCTTGTCAGCCAGCGTCAGGCCGGGCGGAAAGATCACCACCAGCAGCGCGGCGGCAAAGAGTATGGATTTCGGATTGGCCAGATTGACCAGAACGCCGCCCAGAAAGGCGCGGGCAGGGGCAACTTGCATCTCCCCCAGCGGATCGCGCGCCGCGCGCCATGTCTTGCAGGCGAGATAGATCAGGTAGAGCGCACCGGCGGCCTTGAAAATCGCATAAGCCCAAGGAAAGAGACGGAACACCGCATCCAGCCCCAAGAGCGCCGTTATGGTCCAGCAGACCGCCATGCTGCCCAGCCCCAGAACCGCATAGATTCCTGTGCGCCGCCCCTGGCTAAGGGTCTGGCGCACGAAATACAGCATGGCCGGTCCGGGGCTGAGGATAGCCGCCAGCAGCGTCAGGTTGAAGGCAACCAGATGTTCCCAGCCCATTCCGGGTCAGCTCTTTTCGATATCCGGCGCGTCGACCGCCTTCATGCCGACCACGTGATAGCCCGCATCCACATGCAGGTTCTCTCCTGTCACGCCCGAGCTCAGATCGCTGAGCAGGTAGAGCGCGGAATTGCCGACATCATCGATGCTGACATTGCGGCGCAGGGGCGAGTTGTGCTCATTCCATTTCATGATGTAACGGAAATCACCGATACCGCTGGCCGCCAGTGTCTTGATCGGTCCCGCCGAGATCGAGTTGACGCGGATATTGTCCTTGCCCAGATCTTCGGAAAGATACTTCACCGACGCCTCAAGCGCGGCCTTGGCCACACCCATCACATTATAATGCGGCATCACCTGCTCGGCGCCGTAATAGGTGAGGGTGACGGCGCTGCCGCCATCGGTCATCAGTTTCTCGGCGCGCTGCATCACAGCGGTGAAAGAATAGACCGAGATATCCATGGTCAGTTTGAAATTCGCCCGGCTGGTATCGACGTAGCGACCGCGCAGCTCGTTTTTGTCAGAAAAACCAATCGCATGAACAACAAAGTCAAGCTTGCCCCAGCGCTCTGACAGCGCGTCAAACAGCGCGTCTATCGAGCTTTCGTCGCCGACATCGCAGGGCAGAACGATGTCACTGCCCAATTGCGCGGCGAGCGGATCGACTCGCTTTTTCAGCGCATCGCCCTGATAGGAAAAAGCCAATTCTGCGCCTGCCTCGGACAGCGCGCGTGCAATGCCCCATGCTATGGATTTGTCATTCGCCAGTCCCATGATGAGGCCGCGTTTTCCGGCCATCAACTGATTTGACATGTTCGGTTCTCCGCCTGTCGTTATGACCTTGTGGTTTAGGCCATTGACCTTTGGGCATCAAGTGCGACGCGTGCTTGCTGATAGGCACAACTGCGCTTAGGGTTCAAAACGGGATCGTATCGGAGAAGACAATGAGTGAGCGGGGCAGCATTTTTGCGGGGGAAGATCCCTTTGCGCTTGCGCGCCAGTGGCTGGCCGAGGCCGAAACCTCAGAACCAAATGATGCAAATGCCATCGCACTCGCTACGGTTGATTCAGACGGGCTGCCTGATGTGCGCATGGTTCTGCTGAAAGAGATCGAGCCAGCGGCTTTTGTCTTTTACACCAACTACGGGAGCGCCAAGGCCCACGAACTTGACGGTGCAGGCAAGGCCGCCTTTGTGCTACACTGGAAATCGCTGCGGCGGCAGATCCGTGTGCGGGGGGCAGTCAGCCGCGAGGATGGGCCGCTTGCGGATGAATACTATGCGTCGCGATCGCTCAAAAGCCGATTGGGGGCCTGGGCATCACGGCAGTCGCAGCCACTTGAAAGTCGCGCGGCATTGATGGCCGAGGTGGCAAAAGTGACGGCAAGGCTGGGTCCGAACCCGCCGCGACCACCGTTCTGGGGGGGCTACCGGATCATTCCCAGCCAGATAGAGTTTTGGGCCGATGGCGCGTTTCGTCTGCATGACAGGTTTGTCTGGCGGCGCGAAGGCACGGACAAAGATTGGAAGATAGAACGGCTCAACCCATGAGACGAATATGACGGTAAATGCACAAATATGTACGCTCTTTTGTTTTTTAACTTGAATCCGGAGGGTAGAATCCTGCAAATCTTAACACGAATGTTAATTCTCTCTTAACTATGGAACGCTCTGTGGCAGAAGATCTAGGCGGGATGTCCCACATACGTGGTCGGGTGAAGTGGTTCGACCCGGCCAAGGGATATGGGTTCGTCGTCTCTGACTCAGGTGGGCCGGATATTCTGCTGCACGTGAATGTGCTGCGGAATTTCGGGCAAAGCTCTGTCGCTGACGGCGCGGCGATCGAGATCATGACTCATCGCACCGACCGCGGCGTTCAGGCGGTTGAGGTGCTTTCCATCGCGCCACCCGAACGGGATGACACGCTGGTGCTGTCGGATTTCGAGCATCTCGATACCGGCATCATTCAGGAAACACCGATGGAGCCCGCGCGGGTGAAATGGTTCGACAAGGGCAAGGGGTTTGGCTTTGCCAATATCTTCGGTCGGGGCGAGGATGTATTCCTGCATATTGAAGTGCTGCGCCAGTCGGGCCTTGCCGACCTGCAACCAGGAGAGGCGATCGCCATGCGGGTGATCGACGGCAAGCGGGGCCGCATGGCGGCTGAGGTGCTGGCCTGGGAAACCGCGATTTCCACCAAGGGTGGCCAGTGACCCCGCTCAAGGCGCTGCTTGCATCCCTATCCCTCATGATGATCTCGGGGTTTTCGGCTTGGGCGGAAGCCTGCCGGGAGGATGTGGTTCAGCTGCGTAGCGACGGCTCGGAACTGCGGTTTCAGGTTGAACTCGCCGACACCCCGCAGGAACGCTCGCGCGGGTTGATGTTCCGCGAAAGCCTGCCGCCGCGCGCCGGGATGCTCTTTGTCTATGAGCAGCCTCAGCGGGCCTCCTTCTGGATGAAGAATACGCTGATCCCGCTCGACATGATCTTTGTCGATGCCACCGGAACCGTGACCCATGTGCATCATCAGGCGATTCCCGGCGATCTGACAGCGATAGATGGCGGCACAGGTGTGTTTTCCGTGTTGGAAATCAATGGTGGGCTGGCGAGGAAATATGGAATCGCGCCGGGAAGCGTGCTGCGGCACGAGGTTTTTTCCGATGGTCCGGCCGCCTGGTCCTGCTAGGGTGTTTCTCCCCAAACCTGAACGCCTGCTTCCTGCCTGACGCCCGAAGTGCCTCAACTGTGAGCCTCGCACGCAATCAATGGGGTTCCAGAGCAAACTACGCCTAAAGACAGATGAGCAGCGCGTCGCGCATGCCACACCAAGAGCAGGATGCGTTAACCGGGGTCTGCCGGCGCATCAGGGGTGATCGGGACGCCGCCCGCCATACGCAGCAGGCTGGACATCTTGCGGTTGATTCGCGGATCACCGGGCACCACGCGCTGCGCCAGCCCCTCTTTCTGCGGCACATTCAGAAACAGTTCCGCATCCACCACATATCCCGGCGCGGATTGTGAGGCGCTGAACCGGATCACCAGTTGCGGCAGGTCTTCGGGATAGCCGTCATAGGCCAAAATCGTGGCCGCAGCCTCGGGCGGGGGCAGCAACTCGCGGCACTCATAGACGTCTTTTCCTGGCCGATTGAACGTATAGGCGGGCCCGTCGCAAGCCAGTTCGAAAATGTCGAAAAGCTGTGTCGGATACTCGTTGAACCGGGCTGAGCTTTTGCCAGGCACAACATCTTGGGGTGCGCAGGCGGCCAGCAGGATCAGTAGGGCGGATATTCCGAAGTGCTTCACGTGCTGTTCCGATTTACGTTTTGTCCCGGTCTGAGACCAAGACTAGGGCAAAATGGTAACAGTTACGATGGGGATAATTTCGAAAAACGGAAGTGTTAATCTTTGTGTTCTTTGGGACGCATTCATGGGTAATGATCTGGAATTTAAGGAATAATCCTATGCCGCACCCCGTTAAGTTCGGCGGTTGGGGGTGTGGAGGAATCGTCTGCCCGCCTAACGCGGAAATTCCTTACCTGACGGTCAACAGAAAATAGTTGGCTTTTGGGGCAAAAATTCCGTTGACGATATATGACTACATACGCCAAGTTGTGTAGGCCAGCGGCGCAGCCACTAAATATGGTAGGGAATACCGAGGCAGCAAAGCGGGCGGGACAGAATACCAATTCATCATGCAACACGCGACCTGATCGCGTTTGCACCGTCAGGAATGCGGTGCCGGGGTGCTTTGTCCCGTTTTTTGGCGACCGGTCTCGGACCGGGAGGATTTGGGTCGCTGACCCGACATAAGAAATGCGGATAAACCGGGGTTGCCGAATGAAAATTGAGAGAAGATTTACCAAGGCTGGACAGGACGCCTATGCAGAGCTGGATTTCGTGTCGGCGACCTCTGAAATCCGCAACCCCGATGGCACCATCGTGTTCCGGCTGGACGATATCGAGATTCCGTCCTCCTGGAGCCAGGTCGCCAGCGACGTGATCGCGCAGAAATATTTCCGCAAGGCCGGTGTCCCCTCGGCACTGAAAAAGGTCCGTGAAAAGGATGTGCCCGAATTCCTGTGGCGCTCCGTTCCTACTGATGATGCCGAATTTGGCGGCGAGACCTCCTCCAAGCAGGTGTTTGATCGTCTTGCCGGTGCCTGGACCTATTGGGGCTGGAAGGGCGGCTATTTCTCGACCGAAGAAGACGCGCAGGCCTATTACGACGAAATGCGGTTCATGCTCGCCACTCAACGCGCAGCCCCCAACTCGCCGCAATGGTTCAACACCGGTCTGCACTGGGCCTATGGCATCGACGGCCCGGCGCAGGGGCATCACTATGTCGATCACAAGACCGGCAAGCTGACCAAGTCGAAATCGGCCTATGAGCATCCCCAGCCTCATGCCTGCTTTATCCAGTCTGTCGATGACGATCTGGTCAATGACGGCGGCATCATGGATCTCTGGGTGCGCGAGGCACGGTTGTTCAAGTACGGCTCGGGAACCGGTACCAATTTCAGCCACTTGCGCGGCGAAGGTGAACCGCTGTCGGGGGGCGGAAAGTCCTCTGGCCTGATGGGTTTTCTGAAAATCGGCGATCGTGCTGCGGGCGCGATCAAATCAGGCGGGACAACCCGTCGGGCAGCGAAGATGGTGATCGTGGATGCCGATCACCCCGATATCGAGGCGTTCATCGACTGGAAGGTCCTCGAAGAGCAAAAGGTGGCCTCGATCGTTGCCGGATCGAAGATGCACGAGAAGATGCTGAACGGCATTTTCGAGGCCATCCGCGCTTGGGACGGAGCGGAAGCCGACGCCTATGACCCCAAGGTCAATGACGGCCTGAAAGCCGCTGTGCGCGAAGCCAAAAACGTGGCCGTGCCTGAGACCTATATCAAACGCGTGCTGGATTATGCCAAGCAGGGCCATACCAGCATTGAATTCCCGACCTATGACACGGATTGGGACTCCGAGGCCTATAACTCGGTCTCGGGCCAGAACTCGAACAACTCGATTCGGGTGACCAACGCCTTCCTGACCGCGGTCGAAAAGGACGCCGATTGGGAGTTGATCAACCGCGTCGATGGCAAGGTAGCCAAGACCGTCAAGGCGCGCGATCTGTGGGAAAAGGTCGGTCATGCGGCCTGGGCCTGCGCCGATCCGGGCATTCAGTACCACGACACCGTCAATGACTGGCATACCTGCCCGACAGATGGTGAGATTCGCGGCTCAAACCCCTGTTCGGAATACATGTTCCTGGACGACACCGCCTGCAACCTGGCCTCGATGAACCTGCTGACCTTCCTCAAGGATGGCGAGTTCCAGGCCGAGGGCTACATGCACGCAACCCGCCTTTGGACCCTGACGCTGGAGGTCAGCGTGACCATGGCGCAGTTCCCGTCCAAGGAAATCGCGCAGCTGTCTTATGACTTCCGCACGCTGGGTCTGGGCTATGCCAATATTGGCGGTTTGCTGATGAACATGGGCTATTCCTATGACAGCGACGAAGGCCGGGCGCTTTGTGGCTCGCTGACCGCGATCATGACCGGCGTGGCCTATGCCACCTCGGCCGAGATCGCCGGGGAACTGGGGCCATTTGCAGGCTATGAGCGCAATGCCGAGCATATGCTGCGCGTCATCCGCAACCACCGCAACGCCGCCCATGGCGCGGTGAACGGCTATGAAAAGCTGAGCGTCAAGCCGGTGCCGATGGATCACAACAACTGTCCCGATCCGCGTCTGGTGCAACTGGCCATGACCGCCTGGGACGAGGCGCTGAGCCTTGGCGAAAAGAACGGCTATCGCAACGCGCAGGCCACTGTCATCGCGCCCACCGGCACCATCGGTCTGGTGATGGATTGTGACACCACGGGCATCGAGCCGGACTTCGCGCTGGTGAAGTTCAAGAAGCTCGCAGGCGGTGGCTATTTCAAGATCATCAACCGCTCGGTGCCCGCCTCGCTGGAAAAGCTGGGTTATTCCAGCGCCCAGATCGAGGAAATCGTGTCTTACGCGGTGGGTCACGGCACCATCGGCAACGCGCCCGGTATCAACCACACCTCGCTGGCGGGGCATGGCTTCGGGGCCAATGAACTGGCCAAGGTGGATGCGGCACTGGCCTCGGCCTTCGACATCCGCTTCGTCTTCAACCAGTGGACGCTGGGCGAGGATTTCTGCACCGGTGTACTGGGCATCCCGGCGGCCAAGCTGAACGATCCCACCTTCGACCTGCTGCGGCATCTGGGCTTCTCCAAGGCGGATATCGACGCGGCCAACGACCATGTCTGCGGAACCATGACGCTGGAAGGCGCGCCGCATCTGAGCGAAGAGCATTACGGCATCTTCGACTGCGCCAACCCCTGCGGAAAGAAGGGCAAGCGGTTCCTGTCGGTCGACAGCCACATCACCATGATGGCGGCGGCGCAAAGCTTCATCTCGGGCGCGATCTCCAAAACGATCAACATGCCCAATGACGCCACCATCGAAGATTGCCAGAAGGCCTATGAACTGAGCTGGTCGCTGGGCATCAAAGCCAACGCGCTTTATCGCGACGGCTCGAAGCTGAGCCAGCCGCTGGCGGCGGCGCTGGTCGAGGATGACGACGAGGCGGCAGAGGTGCTGGAAAGCGGCTCGACCCAGGAAAAGGCTGCTGTTCTGGCCGAGAAGATCATCGAAAAGGTGGTGGTCAAGGAGGTCGTCAAATCCCATCGCGAAAAGATGCCTGAACGCCGCAAAGGCTATACCCAGAAAGCCATCGTGGGCGGCCACAAGGTCTATCTGCGCACCGGCGAATACGAGGATGGCAATCTGGGCGAAATCTTCATCGACATGCACAAGGAAGGCGCGGGCTTCCGGGCGATGATGAACAACTTCGCCATCGCGGTCTCGGTCGGTCTGCAATATGGCGTGCCGCTGGAGGAGTTCGTCGATGCCTTCACCTTCACCAAGTTCGAACCGGCGGGCATGGTGCAGGGCAATGACAGCATCAAGAATGCCACGTCGATCCTCGACTATATCTTCCGCGAACTTGCCGTGTCTTATCTGGACCGCACCGATCTGGCCCATGTGAAACCCGAAGGCGCGAGCTTTGACGATCTGGGCCGGGGCGAGGAAGAGGGCGTGTCCAACGTCACCGAGATCAGCGAAACCGCGGCCTCGAAATCACTGGAGGTGCTGAAACAGATCAGCTCGACCGGCTATCTGCGCAAACGTCTGCCGCAGGAACTGGTGGTGCTGAACGGTGGCCAGACCATGGGCGGCGTTGCGTTGGACGGCGCGATGGACCCCGCTCAGGCGCTGAGCACGCTGGTCCCGGAAACCGGGGGCGAAACCGCGCTCAGCACCGGCATGGTCAGCATGGATGCTCGTACCAAAGCCAAGATGCAGGGCTATGAGGGCGATCCCTGCGGCGAATGCGGCAACTACACGCTGGTGCGCAACGGCACCTGCATGAAGTGCAACACCTGCGGCGCAACGAGTGGGTGTAGCTGAAGAAACTGAGGGGACCGGTGTGAATGCACCGGCCCCCGATGGATCTCCCGCAAGCGGGGGGCTTGGAAGAACCGGGTCCAACCGGGGGAGGTCGGATAGCGAAAGGAAACACGGGCGTAACAGGCGATCAATTTCAGGCGGGGAAATACAGAGTTGTCCCAAGACTTAACCTCAGAAAACCTCACAGCTCTGTGGAAAACACCCAGGCAAAGCCAAGCCACTCACGGTTGGGATCGCCAGACAACGTGTAAGAGAATCGCGCCAGAGATGGCGTGTAGGGGTGCAGGCGACAGGTTCGCCTGACCCCGACGAGCTAGGGTGGGGCGGAAGTTCGGTCCTCCCACTCTCATCCGGGGCGGGTGCGCTCGCCCCTAACGACGTTCAGGCCGCAGGCAATAAAACACGGGCGGTAAACTAGATGAGCCTGAACGGCGAAACTCAACAAGGGGGGTGCAAGCCCCCCTTCTTTTTTGTCGCAATCCCGGCGGGTTTCGGCAGAGGCTTGCCCAAATTCCCCGATGCAATTCGTCAGGTTCCGCTCAGCAAATCTCCGCTGACTTGGTCGTGCGGTCTGCCGCGCAGTCACGCGTGCGAATCCGGCGGCGAGTGGCCTGAAACAGTCGCAACTCACGCGGGTGGGTGACGGCGTTTCCCGGTTCGGTTTCTCTGTCCGTGTTCCACAAAGGAACGCGTTAAAAAACGATAATTAGGAGTGATCCAATGAAACCGACCAAAACGACCGCGCTGCTTGCGATTGCCGTGTCTCTGCCCGCGCTGGCATGGGCTGCAGGAAAGGTGGATGCAAATGGCGATGGCGTCTGGACGCTGGATGAGGTGCAGGCCGTCTTCCCCGAAATGTCCGCTGATGGGTTCAACGCGATCGACGTGAATGCCGATGGCGCGCTGGACGAGGCCGAAGTATCTGCCGCGCAGGAAGCTGGTCTGATCCCGGCGACCGAAGGCTGATCCCCACGAGAAGGGGCAGGGGCCGGTAACAACCCACCACTCCGGTCCGGCGGCGGTCGCGTATTAGCGCCCGCCGCCTTTCTTTATTCAGGCGGGCAGGTGGATGTTGAACCGCTCCCGCAGCGCCATGTCCAGCACCGGGTCCCAATGGGCCTGCGATGGCTGCGCCAGCATCATCTCTTTGCGTTCCGTGGCTTTGTCCAGCAGATCCGGCTTGCCCAGTTCCGCCCATTCCTTGGGCGAGGTGCGATCCCCCAGGGTCGGATAGACATAATCCGCCTGCATCCGCTCCAGTGTCTGACCCGTGCCCAGGTAATGCCCGGTCCCACTCAGGCAGACCTCGGCGATCTGGTCGAGCGCCAGCGTTTCCTCGGTCACTTCGATGCCGCGCACGCAGCGCAGCGCCTGACCGATCAGGTCATCACCAAGGATCAGGCTTTCATGGCAGAAGCCCAGCAGCGAGGCATGCATACCTGCGGCCTCGTAGACCATGTTCAGCCCCGACAGCCCGGCCATCACGTTGGAACACATCTGCTCCCACCCGGCCTGCATGTCGGGCAGTTTCGAATCCGAGCCACCGGCGGCGGCCCCACCGGGCAGACCATAAAACTGGTGCATCTGCGCACAGCCCGAGCTGAGCAGCGCCTGCTCGCCCGAGCCGATCGACATCGCGCCAGTGCGCAGGTCAAGGCCAAAAGGCCAGGTGCCAAATATCGCCGGGTGGCCCGGCCTGACCGCGTTGACATAGACCAGCCCGGCCAGACATTCGGCCACGGCCTGCACGATGGCCCCTGCCACCGTCGAGGGCGCGGTGGCCCCGGCCATGCCCGCGCTCAGCAGCAGGACGGGCATGCCGCCTTCGATACAGCGCTCCATTACCTCGCAGCTTTCGGTGGCGAACTTCATCGGCGGGACGACGAAACAGTTGGTATTGCTGACAAAGGGGCGTTCGCGCCACTTATCCTCACCACCCGCGATCATATGCAGCATTTCCAGCGCCGGGGCGACATAATCGGGATCGGTGAACGAGGTGCCGATATGTTTGAACGTGCCCGAGCAGCAGGCATAGATCGTGTTCAGGTCCATCTCGCGATTGTCAACGATATCGCGGCAGACCATCGGGCGCTGCACGAAGTGGATATTGTCGAGCTGGTCGCAGATTCGCGCGGCATCATGCAGGTCCTGCACCGTGGAATCGCGATATTCCCTGCCATGCACATCAACCATATGCACGGCGGCCCCGGCGGTGCCGTAGTGGACCCGCGAACCGCTGAGATCCAGATCGGTCTTGCCGTCGCGGCTGCACAGCGTGACCGCGCGATTGGCGATGGCCAGCGTATCCTCGACCAGCGCGCGGGGGAATCGCAGGCGGCCATCATCGCCCAGGATGCAGCCGGCTTTGGTGAGGTAGTCGATACCGCTTGGCGGCGCGTCGGCCAGGCCGATCTGTTCAAGCGCGTCGAGCGCTGCGCGGTGGATGCTTTCAACGCCGTCCTGTGTCAGCGGTTTCAGCGCTCCGCCTTCCATACCAGGGCGTACCGGGCGGAGGTGATCGGGCAGGGCGCTGGCACGCGCGGCCCGGCGCGCGGCGCGTCCGCCGCTGCGCGAAGAGGGTCTGGTTTGATCGTTCATGAGTCTGAAAGGTCCAAATTTGTCTGAGATGCAGGCTGTGCGAATTCGTCAGACAGCTTGGGGTCGACCGCGCGCAGCCCGCCCGCGATCGGCGCCGATGGTTCGGCTGACGAGACCAATCTTGGACAACTCGCCTTGCATTCGGACCCTCCCATTTCAGGCAAGGGTGACAGGAATACCGCCCACGTTCTGTCCTGTTTGCGACCAATAACCCGGTGGATTTGAGCGATTTTTTGCGCCTAACAGGCGAAACGTGCTATAGTGTTCACATATGTTCACATGCGGATTCGGTTCCTTGAAAGCACAATTCGGGTCAACCATATTTCAAGGGAACGCACCCATGACATGTCCGCCTATATCGGGCGACAACGGGTTTATAATTGAGATTGGAGTTCGGAGTTGAGGCAAGCCCTCCCTATATGTGTCGCTCTGACCCTCACCTGCGCTACCCCGGCGCTGGCTGAGGACTGGACCGGTGTGTATGGCGGTTTTGCGCTGGGATATACCGATGTGGATGGCCCGGGCAGTGTCGGGGGCGATGATGTCAGCTTTGGTCCGCATATCGGCTATGACCATGACTTCGGCAACTTCGTGCTGGGTGGGGAATTCGAGTATAACCGCACCAATATCGATCTGGGCGGGTCCGCCGGTGAGATTGACTATATCGGACGGCTGAAGCTACGTGGCGGATATGATTTCGGCAACGCTCTGGGCTATGTGGTGGTCGGTGCGGCGCGCGCGGAAACCTCGGGCGCGAGCGACACTGGCGCGGTCTATGGCATCGGGATCGCGGTCCCGGTGACAGACCGGCTGGAGATCGGTGGCGAGATTTTGCGCCATAATTTCAGTGATTTGAACGATCAATCCGGCGATTTCGACACCGATACGTTCAATCTGCGCACAACTTTCCGTTTCTGATCCCCGGGTGATTGCGGCGCGCGGGGCCTATTCGGCGGCGCGCTGATTTGCGAGGCCCGTCGCGAAATCGCAAATCGTGTTCAGCGCGCTCACAAAGGCCTCATCCTCCACCGTCATTGCCACGCGGATATGGCCCGCTGCGGCGACGCCAAAGCTCTCGCCGGGCATGACCGCGATGTGATGGGCATCCAGCAGGGCATAGGCGAAGTCTTCGCCGCTCATGCCGGTGGCCCGGATATCCAGCATCAGGTACATCGCCCCCTGTGCGGGAACCGGACGCAGTACGTTCTGGGCCTGCAGCACCTCCTGTGCCAGCGCGCGGCGACGGCGGAAGGGGGCGGCAACCTCATCTTCCAGCCAGAGGCCCGCATTCAGCGCGAAATTCCCGGCCGCCTGGACGAATCCCGGTACGCCATAGGTGGTGTGGGTGGCGAGGTTGATCAGATGCGCAATGGCCTCTTGTGGCCCCACGACCCAGCCGCACCGTGATCCGGTCATCGCGTGGGATTTCGACATCGAGCCAACCACCAGCGTGCGCTCGACCATACCGGGCAGGGCCCGCGGGCTGAGATGTGTGCCCTCCCAGACCTGTGTGTCATAAACCTCGTCCGAGATCAGCCACAGATCGCGATCCTGGCAGACCCCTGCGATCCCCTCCAGCGTCTCACGCGAATAGACCACGCCGGTGGGGTTGTTGGGCGAGTTGATCAGCAGCGAGGCGGCCCCTTCGGCGGCGGCATCGATATCCGCGGCACGGGGCTGGAACCCGTCCTCGGCATGGGCCTGAACCGGTTTCGAAACCGCACCCACCGCCCGGATCGTGCCGGGATAGGTGGCATAATAAGGATCGATGAACAGGCCGGTATCGCCCGGATCGCAGGTTGCGTTATGGGCCGCGAACAGTGCGGCCTGACCGCCCGGCGTGATAAGCACGTTGTCGCGCGTGGTCGCCACGCCGGTCCGGTCCTGAATGCGGGTTGCAACCGTGTCGCGCAGATCATGTTCACCGGGCACAGCGGAATAACCCGTCTTGCCCGCCCGCGCCGCGGCATCCATCGCATCAAGGATCACCGGATGGGTGCGGATGTCATGCTCGCCCTGGGTCAGTTCGGTAACGGCAACACCCGCGCGCACCATTGCGCGCGCCTTGTTGAACACATCCCAGCCGTCCGAGCCGCCGCCGGTGATATTCGTGATGCGATGAGACAGCTTCATCCCGACCTCCCTGAGTCTCAGTCCAGCGGACAGGGACAGAGGCGTGCCGATTTGTCAATCTCAGCCGCGCGGCGGCAGTGTCGCCTGCAATTTCTTGGTCAGGCTGGCGCGAACTAGGTCGTAAGAGACCTCGATCCGATGCTCTGCTTCCTCTTCGGGGGTATCCCAGCCCAGCCTGATCCAGCTGCGATGGAAATAGGGCGCGCGTTCACCCACGCCAGCCTCGATCAGCATCTGGGCGGTTTCGATATCGGGCGTCTTGACCGAAACACCGTCATTGGCGGTGCCGATACAGGCGAACATCTTGCCGCCGATCTTCCACGCATCATGCCCACCACCCCACGGGTCCGACACTTCGGCCCCCGGCAGCGCGGCGCAGATCCGATTCACACTGTCCCGTGACATGGGCTAGAGCGGGGTGCGCAGCTTCAGGTCACCATCCGAGATCAGATTGCCGACCGATCCGGCGGCCTCGAACGAGGTTTTGGCCGCCTTCAGCTCACGCTGAATACGCGCGGAATGCTTGGCCGCCTGACGCAGGCTGTCCTCATAAGCCAGGGTTTCCCTTTTCATCGTCTTTTCAATGGATTTGCGTCTTTTCTTGTCACCGTCAGATCGTGCTTTCTTCAAGCTCTTGCGATGGCTGGACAGGATCTTTTCATGGCCGGCGATCTGGGTCCGGCAATGGGTCAGATGCTCTTGTTCGGATTCAAGACGAGTTAGGCACTGATCCAGTTCGCGCAGGTGTTTGTGGATGCTGGATTCGAATTTTTGCTGCTTGCCGCGCAGGTCTGAGACCAGCGCCGAATAGTCGGAATCACGTGTAACAACCACCGAGTCAGGCGATTGCGAAGCGGCATTATCTGCAGTGTCGTCAATCCTTTGCGGTCCCATGGGCCACATCGCTTTTGAGGTGTTCATATTTGATACATAGCTCCCTGTGGTTGCAGGATAGCACAAAACAAACAGCACCGCAGCCCCCTAGGCAGCACGCTTGAAATCTCGGCAAAGGGGCGCTATGCAAGACCCATGACACCGATTTGCACCATTATCTGCTGCATTCCCTGCTGAGCAATCACGCGGGCCGGTTTCTTTCGTTTTCTTCCCTGAGACAAGTTGCTAAGCCCGCGCCACCGCGCTTGCTTTGCCGTGCCCGAGGAAAAGACGATGACACGTATCAGACTGCACAATACCAAAACCCGCCGGAAAGAGGATTTCGAGCCGATCGATTCCGAAAACGTGCGGATGTATGTCTGCGGACCCACCGTCTATGACCGGGCGCATCTGGGCAATGCCCGGCCCGTGGTAGTGTTCGATGTGCTCTATCGACTGCTGCGGCAGGTCTATGGCGCGGATCACGTGACTTATGTGCGCAACTTCACCGATGTGGATGACAAGATCAACGCCACCGCTCTGGCTCGCAAGCAGGCCGGGGCCGAAGGCACGTTGGAGGAGCTGGTTCAGGCGCGCTCGGACGAAACCATCGGCTGGTATCTGAAAGACATGGATGAGGTCGGTGCGATGCGGCCCAACGAGATGCCGCGCGCCACCGGGTTCATCGCCCAGATGATTGCGATGATCGACGGGCTGATCGCGGATGGCTACGCATATGAAAAAGAAGGCCATGTGCTGTTTCGCGTGCGCAGATACGAGGATTACGGCAAGCTCTCGGGCCGCTCCGTGGATGACATGATCGCCGGTGCGCGGGTCGAGGTGGCGCCCTTCAAGGAAGACCCGATGGATTTCGTGCTGTGGAAACCCTCCACCGATGATCTGCCGGGCTGGGACAGTCCCTGGGGCCGGGGGCGGCCCGGCTGGCATATCGAATGCTCGGCCATGGCGCATGAGCTGCTGGGCGACAGTTTCGACATTCATGGTGGTGGCAACGACCTGATGTTCCCGCATCATGAAAACGAGATCGCGCAAAGCCGGTGCGCCCATCCCGAGGGTCAGTTTGCGCGCTATTGGCTGCACAATGAGATGTTGCAGGTCGAGGGCAAGAAGATGTCCAAAAGCTTGGGCAATTTCTTTACCGTGCGCGACCTGCTGGATAAGGGCGTGCCCGGTGAGGTGATCCGGTTTGTGTTCCTGCAGACCCATTACCGCAAGCCTATGGACTGGACCGAGAAAAAGGCGCGTGAGGCGGAAGGAACGCTCCGGAAATGGCGGGCGCTGACAGCGGGCATCGAGCCCGCCGCCAGCGCGGCCCCCGCAATCATCGCCGCGCTTGGTGATGATCTGAACACGGCGGGTGCCCTCGCAGAACTCCACCGTCTGGCGGCGGATGGAAAGGCTGCGGAATTGCTGGCCTCGGCGCGTTTGCTGGGTTTGCTGACGGATGAGATGGGGGAATGGGCTGAAGCAGGTGATCTGGACCTGTCAGCGCATGAGGCCCGTTTGTCGGATGCGCGTAGCGTTGCGATGGAGAGCAAGGATTTCGCTGAGGTCGATCGCCTGAAAACCGCCTATCTGGCCGCAGGTCTTGAGGTGCGCATGAGCAAGGCGGGCGTGGAATTGGTGCCCGGCCCCGATTTCGACGCTGCCAAACTGGAGAGCGTGTGATGAACCGCGAACGCCTCTACCTCTACGACACCACCCTGCGGGACGGGCAGCAGACGCAGGGGGTGCAGTTCTCGACCCCGGAAAAGGTCCAGATCACCCGCGCGCTGGACGAGTTGGGATTGGATTATGTCGAGGGCGGTTGGCCCGGGGCCAACCCCACCGACAGCGCGTTTTTTGCCGATGCACCCGAGACACGCGCGCGGCTTGCCGCCTTTGGCATGACCAAGCGCTCTGGCCGGTCTGCCGAGAATGACGACGTGCTGGCCGCAGTGCTGAACGCGGGCACCGGCACGGTCTGTCTGGTGGGCAAAAGCCATGACTTTCATGTCACCGACGCGCTTGGCATTGCGCTAGAGGAGAACACTGAAAACGTCCGCGCCTCGATCGCCCATATCGTGGCGCAGGGGCGCGAGGCTCTGTTTGACGCCGAACATTTCTTTGACGGCTACCGCGACAACCCTGGCTATGCGCTGGCGGTCTGCCATGCTGCATTGGAGGCCGGGGCGCGATGGATCGTGCTCTGTGACACCAATGGCGGCGCGCTGCCCTCCGAGATCGGGCGGATCGTTACGGAGGTGATCGCGTCGGGCATTCCCGGCGAGCGGCTGGGCATCCATACCCATAACGACACAGAGCAGGCTGTTGCTGGATCGCTGGCCGCGGTGGAGGCCGGCGCGCGGCAGATCCAGGGCACGCTGAACGGGCTGGGCGAGCGTTGCGGCAATGCCAACCTGACCTCGCTGATCCCGACGCTGCTGCTGAAAGAACCCTATACCAGCCAGTTTGACACCGGCGTCACGCCCGAGGCGCTGGCGGGGCTAACCAAGGTCAGCCGGATGCTGGATGATATCCTCAACCGGGTGCCGACCAAGCAGGCGCCTTATGTGGGGGCCTCGGCCTTTGCGCATAAGGCCGGGCTGCATGCCAGCGCGATCCTGAAAAACCCCTCGACCTATGAACATGTGGAGCCCTCCGTCATCGGCAATGACCGTATCATTCCGATGTCGAACCAGGCCGGGCAGTCGAACCTGCGCAACCGGCTGACTGAGGCCGGGCTGGACGTGACCAAGGGCGACCCGGCGCTGGGGCGCATTCTGGAACGGATCAAGGAGCGCGAGGCCGAGGGCTATTCTTATGACACCGCGCAGGCCTCGTTCGAGTTGCTGGCGCGCGAGGAACTGGAGCTGCTGCCTGAACTGTTCGAGGTCAAGCGCTATAAGGTGACGGTCGAGCGGCGCAAGAACAAGTACAACCGCATGATCAGCCTGTCCGAAGCGGTGGTTGTGGTGAAAGTTGACGGCGAAAAGCGCCTGTCGGTCAGTGAATCGCTGGATGAGGATGGCAGCGACCGCGGGCCGGTCAACGCGCTGGCCAAGGCGCTGGCCAAGGATCTGGGCCAGTATTCGGCGGTGCTGGAGGATATGCGGCTGGTCGATTTCAAGGTGCGTATCACCCAGGGCGGGACAGAGGCCGTCACCCGCGTCATCATCGACAGCGAGGATGGGGCCGGGCGGCGCTGGTCCACGGTGGGGGTCAGCGCGAACATAGTGGATGCCAGTTTCGAGGCGCTGCTGGATGCGATCCGCTGGAAGCTGATCCATCACGTGGAGGCCGCGGAATAATGGACTGGGATGCGTTTTTCAAAATTCACAATGGTCTGCCGCGTGAGGGGCCGGGCTCCCCCGAGGATGTGGATTGGGTTTTGGCTAATACCGGGCTGAGCGGTGCGATCTCTGTCTGTGACGCGGGCTGCGGGCCTGGGGCTGATCTGGAAACGCTCGCCGACCGTCTGCCCGAGGCGCGGCTGCTGGGTCTGGAAATGCATGACGGTTTTGTCGCCAGTGCCCAAAAACGATGTGCCCGGTTCGGGGACCGTGTTCAGGCCCGCCTCGGGGATATGGCCGAACCCGGTGGCCCGCATGACCTGATCTGGTGCGCGGGCGCGCTCTATTTCCTTGGGGTGACCGAAGGGTTGAAGACCTGGCGTTCCGCGCTTGCGCCGAGCGGGTTTGTCGCCTTTTCCGAGCCGGTGAAATTGCGCGGCGAGATGCCACAGGCGGCGCGTGAGTTTTGGGAGGAGTATCGGGGCATAACCGATATGGCCGGGATCGAGGCTCGCGTCGCGGCGGCGGGGTATGCGCTTCTGGGCACACGCCTGATCATCGGGCAGGGGTGGGAGAGCTACTATGCCCCCCTGCGCCAGCGCATTGCTGAACTGCGTGTTGCCGATCCCGACCCCGCGATGACCGAGATGCTGGATATGAATGCGCGAGAGATTGCCCTGTGGGAGGCCGCGCCCGAGCATATCGCCTATGCGCTGATGCTCGTCCGGCCAAAATGAGCTTTGATCCGGACCTGACCGCCTGCGCGGCCTTGGTCGAGCAGGCCGATCCGGACCGGTTTCTGGCCGCCATGGCCGCGCCGGTTGCGGCGCGCCGGGTGCTGTTCCCGCTCTATGCGCTGAATGTCGAGGTGTCGCGCGCGCCCTGGGTCACCCAAGAGCCGATGATCGCCGAAATGCGCCTGCAATGGTGGCGCGACGCACTGGAAGAGATCGCAGAGGGAAAGACCGTCCGGCGGCATCAGGTGGTCACCCCTCTGGCTGAGGTTCTGTCACCCGACCTTGCTGCGTATCTGGATCAATATGTCTCGGTAAGGCGTTGGGATATTTATAAAGACCCGTTCGAGGATGAGGCGCATCTGGACAATTATATCGACTACAGTTCCGGGGCGCTGATGGTGGCAGCCGCCCAAAGCCTTGGCCCGGCGGATGCGGATGTCCTGCGCGACTACGGCTATGCGGTGGGGGTTGCGAATTGGTTGGTTGCTGTGCCGGAGTTGGAGGCGCGCGGGCGTATTCCCTTGCTGGATGGAACGGCGTCGGGTGTGCGGCAACTGGCGCAAAGCGGGCTTGAGCGCCTCTCAAAGGCACGCCGAAACCGGTCGGCCATCTCAAAAGAAGCGCGTGCGGCTTTGTTGGCGGGATGGCAGGCCGAGGCACTTCTAAAGCAGGCGGTAGCGCAGCCGGAACGGGTGGCTGACGGGACGCTGGGTCAAAGTGAGTTCCGCAGACGCACCGGCCTGATGTGGCAGGCGGCAACGGGGCGTTGGTGACAGGCTGGCTCAGGCCAGTTCCTCTTTCGGGCGCAGCATCAACCAGATCAGCGCGCCGCCCGCCAGCACCAGGAACGGCGCCATGGCGAGGTTCACGGCGGTCCAGCCCTCGACCGGGTTGCCGCCCGAACAGTTCATCAAACCGCCCGACGCGACCGAGGCGAAGGTGACGCCGCCAAAGACCAGCAGGTCGTTCAGCCCCTGCATCCGGCCCCGCTCGCTGGGCGTATGTGAGGCGGCGAGCATTGTGGTGGCGCCGATAAAGCCGAAATTCCAGCCGACCCCCAGCAGGATCAGGGCCAGGAAGAAGTTGTTCAGATCGACGCCTTCCAGTGCCACAACTCCTGCGGCGGCGAGAATGACCAGCCCCAGCGCCATGATCTTCTCGACCCCGAAGCGGGCGATCAGATGGCCGGTGAAGAAGCTGGGAATGAACATGGCCAGCACATGGCTGGTGACCACATCCGCTGCATCGTTTGTGGCATAGCCACAGCCCACCACTGCCAGCGGGGTCGAGGTCATCACCAGGTTCATCAGCGCATAAGACACCATGCCGCAGATCACGGCCACCGCGATGCGGGGCGTCTTGATCAGCTCCCACCTCGTGCGGCCCCTGGGGCTGTCTGCCGAGGGCGGCGCGGGGCGCGGGATGTCAAGGAACAGAAACAGCAGCGAGCCGACGATATTTAGCGTGATCACCGCCACATAGGTGCCAAGAAACGGGATCACATAAGCCGTAGCGGTGAGTTTCACCAGTTGTGGTCCGATGATGGCCGCAGCCAGACCGCCCGCCATCACATAGGAAATCGCCTTGGGCCGGTACGCATCAGAGGCAGTATCGGCGGCGGCAAAGCGATAAAAGCCATGGGCGCTCATATAGATACCGGTCAGCAGGCTCCCGGCCAGAAAGACCGGAAAGGAACTCAGGTAAAGACCATAAGCCCCCACGATACCGCCCAGCGCCCCCATCAGCGCCCCAAGCATGAACCCGGCGCGGCGGCCCCAGCGCTGCATGATCGCCGACATCGGAGTGGCTGCCAGCATCGAGCCCAGAACGATCATGGAAATCGGCAGCGTGGCGAGGCAGACATTGCTGGCCAGCGATTGCCCGGCCAGCCCGCCGATGGTGAAGATCATCGGCATCTGTGCACCCAGCACGGCCTGCGCCGCCACAAGAACCACAACGTTGCGGCGGGCGATACGGTCGTCAGCAGGGGCGAGGGTGTCTGTCATGCGCCATGCGTATCCCTGTTTGCATGGCGCGACAAGCGCTTGCACGTGCGGCGGATGCGGTTACGGTGCCGCAGCAGCGCGCAACGGAAACGGGCAGGGATGGCACAAAGCGAACGGATCATCGAAACGCCCGATTGCGTGGCCGAAGGGGCAGACTGGCTGGCCGCGCAATGCCCGCGCATGTCCCATGCCATGACGCTGACCGGCCCGCTGCCCTTGCGGCGCAAGCCGGACGGGTTTGCGGAACTACTCAGCGCCATTGTCAGCCAGCAGGTCAGCGTCGCCTCGGCCAATGCGATCTGGGGGCGGATGAAGGCGGCAAAGCTGACCGGACCGCGCAAGATTCTCTGGGCCAGCGATGACGATCTGCGGGCGGTGGGGCTGAGCCGCCAGAAAATCCGCTACGCCCGTGCCCTGGCCGAGGCACGCATTGATTACAACGCCCTGCGCGCCGCGCCCTCCGATGAGGTCGTTGCAACGCTGGTCGAAGTGCCGGGCATTGGCGCCTGGACCGCCGAGATTTACGCGATGTTCTCGCTTGGCCGGGCCGATGTCTTTGCACCTGGCGATCTGGCGCTGCAGGAGGCGGCCAGGGATCTCTATGGCCTGTCGGAGCGGCCCAGGGAAAAGGACCTGCGCGCGATGGCAGAGGACTGGTCGCCCTGGCGGTCGGTTGCGGCCCGCGTGCTCTGGGCCTATTACCGCTTGGCCAAAGACAGGGAAGGGATCAGATGACGCGCGTTTTAACCTCCGGCCGCAAAGAGCCGCAATCGGGCAGCACACGATCGGTGGTGGTGTTTCTGCACGGCTATGGCGCCAACGGGGCCGACCTGCTGGGGCTCGCCGATGTGCTGGGCGAGCACCTGCCGGACACGCTCTTTGTCGCCCCTGATGCGCCGGAGCAGATTCCCGGCATGCCCGGCGGTTATCAGTGGTTCCCGATCCCATGGATCGACGGCTCGTCCGAGGAAGAGGCCATGCGCGGCATGGCGGCGGCCACCGATGATCTGAACGCCTATCTCGACGCGCTGATGGTGGATGAGGATGTCTTGCCGGAACAGGTCGTGCTGTTCGGCTTCAGCCAGGGCACAATGATGAGCCTGCATGTCGCGCCGCGTCGCGAAGACCCCGTGGCGGGGATCGTCGCCTTTTCGGGCCGGTTGCTGAACCCCGAAGCGCTTAGCGAGGAGGCGGTCAGCCGCATGCCGGTGCTGCTGGTGCATGGCGATGCTGATGACGTGGTGCCGCCGCAATCCCTGCCCGAAGCCGCCGAGGCGCTGCAAGAGGCAGGCTTCAAAGAGGTCTATGCCCATGTCATGAAAGGCACTGGCCACGGGATCGCGCCGGATGGGTTGAGCGTGGCGCTGGCCTTTATGCGCGACAAGCTGAGTCTTTGACGGATCACAAAGGGATAGATTGGATGCTGACTGTTACCGGAATTGTTGAAATCGCCCCTGATGGCGTGGAAGCCGCCAAAGCGGCCGTGCAGAAGATGGTCACCGAGACCCTCAAGGAAGACGGCTGCAGACTCTATGAGTTCAGCCAGGTAATCGGTTCGGAAACGCGGTTCCGTGTTTATGAGGAATGGGACAGCCTGACCGCGTTGCAAGCCCATTTCGAAACGCCGCATATGGCCGAGTTCCGCGCGACCCTTGGGTCGGTCGGTGTCATCTCGCGCGATATCTCGCATTTCGAGGCCGGAGAAAAGACGCCCATCTAGGCGGGTGACCCCGAATCCGTGGCCCCCCAGAGCCAGCCTTCCGCGAATTCGACCGAGTTCCCGGCAGGGTCGCGGACATAGAGCGATTTCGCCCCGTTGGGCCAGTGGAACTCGGTGTCTATGGTGACATTGGCGGTCGCAAGCCGCTGGCGCATCGAGTCAATCGCCTCGCGATCCAATGTGAAGCAGACATGACCATGCCCATGCGCGCCATGGGCAGGCACCGGCAGGCGCGGGTTGTTGGGGGGCAGCACTGTCTTATGCGGGTTGAAGATCAGCAAGATCGATGGGCCAACCCTGAAGAACACATGCCGTTCGCCGATGCGCTGGATACATTCGAGTCCTAGCAGGGTGCCATAAAACGCCTCGGCCAGATCCAGATCCTCGGCATAGAGCGTCGCTTCAAGGATCGCGGACGGGGCGGGGGCAGGGGGCAACGTGTCGGTCATGCCCGAGTGTATCATTTGCGGCGAGACCTGTCAGGCGGCGGCAGCGCCTCCCATCTGCCCGGCTCTAGCCGCTCCAGCGACCAGTCGCCGATCCGGCAGCGGATCAGGCGCAGGGTCGGGTGGCCCACGGCGGCGGTCATGCGCCGCACCTGCCGGTTACGACCCTCGCGGACGGTGATTTCGATCCAGCTGTCGGGGATGGATTTGCGCACCCGGATCGGTGGCGTCCGGGGCCAGAGGCTTTCCGGTTCCTCGATCAGCCGCGCCCGCGCCGGTCGGGTCATACCGTCCTTGAGCTGGACACCCTTTCTCAACGCATCCAGCGCCGCGGCATCTGGAATACCTTCGACCTGCGCCCAATAGGTCTTGGCCATCTTGTGTTTCGGGTCGGCGATGCGGGCCTGTAACCGCCCGTCATCGGTCAGCAGCATCAGCCCTTCGCTGTCCCGGTCCAGCCGCCCGGCCGGATAGACGCCAGGCAGATCGATGAACTCCGACAAGGTGCGGCGCGGACTGCCCTCGGTGCCTTTGTCGGTGAATTGCGACAAGACATCGAAGGGTTTGTTGAAACGGATGAACCAGCTCATGCCCCGTCCTAGCGGGCGGGGCCGATGTGGGCAAGTATGTGGATAACCGTCACGATCCTGTTACGGAAGCCCGCTAGCAAGACGGCGATATGTTGTGGAAATTCAAGGCTTGTCACGGGCTGACCACGATATATAGTTATACCAAAGGCAGGGGCGGGGCTCCCCGCCCTGATGTCACAAGAGGACAGAGCAGGGCGAGTGGAGAGTCAGGTATGGATGGCGATTTCAGGACCGAATTTGTCAGGGAGCCAGGCGCCCTGAAACAGCACCCCGCACTGGTGCTGAACGCGGATTACAGGCCGCTGTCTTATTATCCCTTGTCACTCTGGGCCTGGCAGGACGCCATCAAGGCCGCGTGGCTGGATCGGGTGGATATTGTCGCGGAATATGACGAGGTTGTCCGAAGTCCGTCGATGCAAATCAGGATACCCTCGGTCGTTGTTCTGAAAGACTATGTAAAACCTCAAAAGCGCGTGGCCTTCACGCGCTTTAATTTATTTCTGAGGGACGAATTCTGCTGCCAGTATTGCGGCGCCAAAGGTGACCTGACCTTTGATCATGTGGTGCCCCGCGCAGCAGGCGGCGTCACAAGTTGGGAGAATGTGGTCGCCGCCTGCGCGCCCTGCAACCTGCGCAAAGGATCGAAATCCCTGCGCCGCGCGGGGATGAGCCTGCGCAAGCCCCCGCGTCGGCCGCAAGCCGAGGAATTGCGTAACACCGGCCGGAAATTTCCACCCAATCACCTGCATGATAGCTGGATCGACTTCCTCTATTGGGACACCGAGCTGGACGCCTGATCTGCGGGCCTAGCGGTCGCTTCTGGGCGGCAGCCCGACATCCCTGAGCATATGGTCGTCCAATTGGTCCACATGGATCGTGCGACGCGGTCGTGGCCGCGTTGACAGGGGACGCCAGCGAGACACGCGGCGTTTGATGCCCAAAGCCAGTCTATGCATGGGATACGCTTTCTGATTTACTGCTATGATCTGTGCTCAATAATTGTTGAGAGCAGGCGTTTTGTGAAACGCAGAGACAGTATGAAAGCATAAGGTGAATTTATGCATGGTGCAGATCCTTCCCTCCCTCGCTGCCATCCGGGCTTTTGAAGCCGCCGCGCGCCATCAGAGCTTTACCCGCGCGGCTGAAGAGCTTGGCATGAGCCAGGCCTCGGTCAGCTATCAGATCCGGGTGCTGGAAGAGCGTCTGGGGTTTCGCCTGTTCGCCCGCGCGGCGCGCAAGGTGCATCTGACCCGCGATGGCGAACGGCTGGCCAAATCGGTGGTCGAGGCCTTTGATCTGATGCGCACGGCGTTTCAGACGGTCGAGGCCGACCAGCATGCCACGCTGACTATCTCTGCGACGCCGACCTTTTCGGCGAATTGGCTGGCGCCCAATATCGGTCGGTTCCAGATCGCGCATCCCGAGATCGCGGTGCGGGTCTTTGCCAACGAGGAGCGAACGGATTTTGCGCGCTCTGAAATTGATCTCGCCATCCGATATGGCGATGGCGGGTTTCCGGGTTTGCGCGCGCATCGCCTGATGCCTACCGAATTCACGCCGGTTTTTGGCCCTGCGCTGGGGGCAGTGCCATCCTCGCCGCAGGAGTTGCTGGAGTATCCGCTGATCTGCCCGCGCGATTCCTATTGGCGCATCTGGTTCGACGCCGCAGGCTGTGACCCGTCCGGGCTGGAACGTCTGACCGGAACCTCGATGGCCTCACAGACCGAAGCGGCGCAAGCTGCGATGGCCGGCCACGGGATCGCGATGCTCTCGCCGCGTTTCTTTCGCCAGGATCTTGCCTCCGGGCGTCTGATCCAACCTTTCGAGCTGGTTGCGACAGATGGCATGGCGCATTGGCTAGTCTATCCGGAAGCGCGCAGAAATCTGAACAAGATCAGGCTTTTCCGCCGTTGGATTGAGGTAGAAACGGCTCAGGACCCCCACTGAGAAGGTGCGTAACGGATCAATGCCGTAGGTGTTGAGGCAAGACGCCTGAATGGCCCCGATGGCTGAAGCTGGATTGCTGGAGCGGGTCGCAAACCCTTAACGGTCGGGCTGCGGGCCTTAACCGGTGGTGGCGACAAGTTTGCCATCTGCGGAGGATATAGGGCGGCCGGTCGGCCTCGTCTTTGCTGTGATTGTGGTTCATGATTGCTATACATCCAGAAGCCGATGGCGTATGACCCGTCAAAACAGCACCTGAAGCAAGGGGAGTGGGCAGCATGTCTGAAGATTTCGAACTGGATACCGATGATCTGAAGCGCCGCATGGATGGCTCGATGGCCAATCTGCGAACCGAGTTTGCGTCGCTGCGCACGGGTCGGGCTTCGGCCTCGATGCTGGAGCCGGTGATGGTGGATGCCTATGGCTCGATGACCCCGATCAATCAGGTCGGCACCGTGAACGTGCCCGAGCCCCGCATGGTAACGATCAATGTCTGGGATAAATCGCTGGTCGGCAAGGTCGAGAAAGCCATTCGCGAAAGCGGGCTGGGCATCAACCCGCAGCTCAACGGCACGATCATCATGCTGCCGATCCCGGAACTGAACGAGGAACGCCGCCGCGAGCTGGGCAAGGTGGCGGGCCAATATGCCGAAAGCGCGCGGGTCGCCATTCGCAACGTGCGCCGCGACGGGATGGACCAGATCAAGAAGGCCAAGGCCGACGGCATGTCGGAAGACGACCAGAAATTCTGGGAGACCGAGGTGCAGGAACTGACGGATGAGATGATCAAGGCCGTCGATACCGCGCTGGAAACCAAACAAGCCGAAATCATGCAGGTGTAAACGCGTCAACCGATGCTCAAGGATCCCTCATCTGAGACGGCCGGTGGCCCGCGCCACGTCGCGATCATCATGGATGGCAATGGCCGTTGGGCGCAGGCGCGCGGTCGGCCACGCCTGTTCGGACATCACGCCGGTGCGCGCCGCGTGCGCGAAGTGGTCGAGGCCTGCCCGGAACTGGGGATCGAATACCTGACGATCTTCGCCTTTTCGACCGAGAACTGGAAGCGGACCCAGGTCGAAGTGGCCGGGCTGATGACCCTGTTCCGCCGTTATATCACCAAAGAGACCCGCGCCCTGGCCGAACGCGGCGTTTGCGTGCGTTTCATCGGTGACCGGGTGCGGCTGGACAACAAGCTGGTCGCCCTGATGGACACGCTTGAGGAAAAGACGCGCGACAATGCGCGCGTGAACCTGACCATCGCGCTGAACTATGGTGGTCGCGACGAAGTGGCCCGCGCCACCAAGCGTCTGGCGCAGGACGTCGCCCAGGGCAAGCTGAACCCCGATGACGTGGACGAGGAAACCCTGCCGCGATATCTCGATACCTGCGTGCTGCCGGACCCCGATCTGGTCATCCGCACCAGCGGCGAGGCGCGGATCTCGAACTTCCTGCTCTGGCAATCGGCCTATTCGGAATATGAGTTCATCGACACGCTCTGGCCGGATTTCACGGCAGATGAGCTGGGGCATCTGTGTCGCAGCTATGGCACCCGCGACCGGCGCTTCGGTGCGGTGCGCGCATGAGCGAGGGCAAATGGTCCGATCTGGCGGCGAGAGTCGTGTCGACGATCGTGCTGGTTGCAATCGCCGCTGTTGAGCTTTGGCTGGGCGGGCTGTGGTTTGAAAGCTTCATTGCGGCAGCCTGCGGTGTGATGATCTGGGAACTGGTGCGGATCATCGCCCCGGAGAAGCGCCGCGAGGCCCTGCATCTGGGCATTCTGACCGGGTTTGCGATCCTGCTCAGCTATCATCTGCCCGTGATCTATAGGTTGCCGGTGCTGTTGGCTCCGGTGGTTGTGGGGGCTTTGCAAATGCCTGCGCGGCGCGGGATCTATGCGCTTTTTGCCCTATGGATCAGCGTGGCGGGGCTGGGCTTCATCTCGATCCGGCTGAACATGGGCTTTGGCTGGATGCTGTGGTTGATTGGCGTTGTGGTCGCCACCGACGTAGCTGGGTATTTCGTGGGCAAATCCATCGGCGGGTGCAAGTTCTGGCCGCGCGTGAGCCCGAAAAAGACCTGGTCGGGCATTGTCGGCGGCTGGACTGCGGCGGCGCTGGTGGGCGCTGTGGTTGCCCTGCAGGCCGGGTTTGGCGTGGCCTTTGTGGTCGTCTCGGTGCTGGCGTCGATGGCCAGCCAGGCGGGTGACATGGCTGAAAGCGCGCTCAAGCGGGCCTGCCATATCAAGGACAGCTCGAACCTGATCCCCGGACATGGCGGCTTTCTGGACCGGTTCGACGGCATGATGGGGGCGGCGCTCTTTGTTCTGATCGCGGGGCTTTTCTATGCGCCGGGGCCGATGTGATGCGGCGCGTTTCCATTCTGGGGGCGACCGGATCGATCGGGCAGAACACGGTGGACCTGATCGCCCGAAACCCCGAGCGGTTCGAGGTGGTGGCCCTGACGGGTGGCGCCAATATCGACCAACTGGCAGCAGATGCGCGGGCTTTAAAGGCAAAATTGGCCGTTACCGCCCATGCGGAGCACTATCAGGCGCTGCGTGAGGCGCTGTCGGGCAGCGGTATCGAAGTGGCTGCTGGCCCGGATGCCCTGATCGAGGCGGGCGCACGGCCCGCTGATTGGGTCATGTCCGCAATTGTCGGTGCGGCGGGGCTGGCGCCGGGGCTGAAAGCGCTGGAGCAGGGCGCGACGCTGGCCCTGGCCAACAAGGAATCGCTGGTCTGTGCCGGGCAATTGGTGCTGGATACCGCCCGGCGCCACGCGGCGCGGCTCTTGCCAGTGGATAGCGAACACTCGGCGGTTTTTCAGGCGCTGGTGGGCGAGGATATCTCGGCGGTCGAGCGGATCGTGATCACCGCCAGCGGCGGGGCGTTTCGCGACTGGCCGCTGGAGGCGCTGAAAGAGGCGACGCTGGAACAGGCCTCCTTACATCCCAATTGGGCGATGGGGCAGCGGATCACCATCGACAGCGCCTCCATGTTCAACAAGGCGCTGGAACTTATAGAAACCAAAGAGTATTTCGGCGTCGCACCTGACCAGATCGAGGTGATCGTGCACCCGGAATCGATCATCCATGCGCTGGTCGGATTCCGCGATGGGGCCCTGATGGCGCATCTGGGCGCACCCGATATGCGCCATGCGATCGGCTATGCGTTGAACTGGCCTGACCGGCAGCATCTGCCGGTGTCGCGGCTGGATCTGGCGCAACTGGCGCAGCTGAACTTCCGTGCGCCTGACAATGCCCGCTATCCGGCGCTGGTGCTGGCGCGGCAGGTAATGCGGCGCGGCGGGCTGTCAGGGGCGGTGTTCAACGCCGCCAAGGAACGGGCGCTGGATCACTTCATCGCGGGACGCATCGGATTTCTCGACATGGCGGCATCGGTCGAGGCGGTGCTTGACAGGTTTGAGGCCGATCCCGGTCTTATTGATGCCCCAATGACACTTGATAACGTGACGCAAACGGACCATCTCGCACGTATCCGGGCGGATGAAACCATCGGCGCAAGAGCAGGGTAGACACTTGGACATTCTTGGGATGATCCCGCAGTTTGGCGGACTTCTTTATACCATCATAGCCTTTGTGCTGGCACTTTCGGTGATCGTCGCCGTCCATGAATATGGCCATTACATCGTTGGGCGCTGGTCCGGCATTCATGCCGAGGTGTTTTCGCTGGGTTTCGGCCCCGTCCTCTGGAGCCGGGTCGACCGTCACGGCACGCGCTGGCAGGTCGCTCTGCTGCCATTTGGTGGCTATGTGAAGTTTCTGGGCGATGCCGATGCGGCGTCGGGCAAGGATGAGGCGGCTATGCAGACGCTGGCCGAGGGCAATCCGAAGGCCTTGCGCGCCTCCATGCATGGCGCACCGCTCTGGGCGCGCACCGCAACCGTGGCTGCCGGTCCGGTGTTCAACTTCATCCTGTCGATCATCGTTTTTGGCGCGATCTTCATGTTTCGCGGCGTCGCCAGCGACCCATTGACCGTGGCCGCGATCGAACCGCTGCCAAATGTTGTCGAGGAATTGCAGGTCGGGGACCAGATCACGGCGATCAACGGGGCGATAGTCCCCGAATTCACAAATGCCGACGCATGGGACGACTTCATCGACGACCTGCAACCCGAGCCCGTCCTGGACTATGCGGTCATTCGTGATGGGCGAGACATGGTTGTGCAGGGCCCATGGCTGTTTCCACCGCTTATCACCGCTGTCGCTCCGCGTAGTGCTGCGATGGATATCGACCTGAAACCCGGTGATGTGATCACCGCTATAGACGGCACCCCGGTCTTTGCCTTTTCCGAGTTGAAAGAGGCGGTTGAAGGATCAGACGGCAAGGGGTTGCTGCTGGATGTCTGGCGTGATGGCGAGACGCTTGAATTTGCTCTGGTGCCGCGCCGCACCGACGAGCCGCAGCCCGAAGGTGGCTTTGTCACCCATTGGCGGATCGGCATCGTCGGCGGCATGGCTCTGGAGCCCGCGACCGAGCGGGCCGGGCCGGTGCAGGCTCTGGCCGAGGGCACCGAACAGACATGGCGGATCATCCGCGGCTCGGTTTCCGGCCTTTGGCACATGATCACCGGCGCGATCAGCACCTGCAATATCTCCGGACCTATCGGTATCGCCGAGACCTCGGGCGCGATGGCCAGCCAGGGCGCGCAGAGTTTCATCTGGTTCATTGCGGTGCTGTCGGCTGCGGTGGGGCTGATGAACCTGTTCCCGATCCCGGCGCTGGATGGCGGTCACTTGGTCTTTTACGCTTATGAGGCGGTTGCGGGGAAACCGCCCAGCGATATGGCGCTGCGGGTGCTGATGACAGTGGGCATCTCGCTGATCCTGGGGCTGATGGTTTTTGCCCTCACCAACGACCTGTTCTGCTGAGGCGGTCCCCGATCTTGCCGCAAGCTTGCCCAAGTCTCGCCATATTCCGGCACTAGGGTATAGCCATCGTTTTCGAGGGTCTTACCATGCCTGCACTCCAGCAATCCTATCGCGGCCTCAGCTTGTTGTTTGAGCTGAACTGGGACCGTTTCCTGTTTCTCGGCGCGCTTGGGGCGGGTCTTGCCATGGGCGCTTATCTCAACAGTTTCTGATTCTCGGCAATCAACAATCCAAAAAGGCACGTAAATCGAAAGGTTGCGTGCCTTTGGTGTTTTGACAACGCGCTTCAATCCCGCTACTGAAAAGCAAAAATAGCGGTTTGAAATCGGGTAGTTCAAAAATGAAGACTGGCACGGGGACGGGTATATCCTGCGGCGGAGTGCGGAGCGGCGGCAATATGTTGTGGCGTGCACTGGCAGCGATTTTCTTTTTGGCGACAACGGCTTTTGCAACCCTGCCCGACATGGCGGCGGCGCAGACCTACGTCTTCAATTCGGTGCAGGTCGAGGGCAACGAGCGGATCGAAACCTCGACCATCATCACCCGAACGGGAATCGAAGCTGGCAAGGAAGTGAGCGCCGGTCAGCTTAACGACGCCGTGCAGCGTGTGCTTGACAGTGGCGTATTTGAAACAGTCGAGATGATCCCGCGCGGTAGCACACTGATTGTTAAGGTCGCGGAATACCCGACGATCAACCAGATCAGCTTTGAGGGCAACAAGCGGATTAGAAACGATGTTTTGAGCCAGGTTGTCTCCTCGGAGTCCCGCCGTGTTTACACGCCTGAGCAGGCCGAACGCGACGCGGTTGCGATCTCGGATGTCTATTCCGCGCGGGGCCGTGTTGCCGCCACGGTCGTGCCGCGCATCATCCGCCGCAACGATAATCGGGTCGATCTGGTTTTTGAGATTGCCGAGGGTGACACGATTGAGGTTGAGCGCATCAGTTTCGTCGGTAACCGCGCTTACTCTGATCGCCGCCTGCGCCGGGTGCTTGAGACCAAACAGGCTGGTTTGCTGCGCACCTTCATTCAGGCCGATACATTCATCGCCGACCGGATCGAGTTTGACAAGCAAGTGTTGCGTGACTTCTACCTGTCGCGCGGCTATGTGGATTTCCGGGTCAACAGTTCGAACGTGGAATTCACCCGCGAACGGGACGCGTTCTTTCTGGTGCTCAACATCACCGAGGGTCAGCAATTCTCGTTTGGCGAGATCACCGTCTCCAGCGAGATCGAGGGTCTTGATCCTGCGCCCTATCTTGATGCGATCAGGGTCCGGCCCGGGGTGACCTATTCCCCGTCACTGGTGGATAATGAGATCGCGCGCCTGGAAAAACTCGGCTTGCGCAATGGTGTCGACTTCCTGCGCGTTGAACCCCGGATCACCCGCAATGATCGCGACTTAAGTCTGAACGTTGATTTTGCTCTGGTGCGTGGACCGCGCATCTTTGTCGAACGGATCGATATCGAGGGCAACACCACGACGCTGGACCGGGTGATCCGCAACCAGTTCAGAACGGTCGAAGGCGACCCGTTCAACCCGCGCGAAATCCGCGAGAGCGCGGAACGCATCCGCGCATTGGGCTTTTTTGCCAATTCCGATGTGGAAACTCGCGAGGGCTCCACCCCGGATCGGGTCATTGTCGATGTGGATGTGGAAGAACAGCCGACCGGGGCACTTAGCCTCGGTGGTAACTACTCGGCGGCGGACGGGTTCGGTTTGGCAATCGGGCTGACCGAAAACAACTTCCTTGGTCGGGGGCAACGAGTTTCTCTGAACGTCTCGACCGCGCAGGAATCCGAGCGTTATACCTTCAGTTTCACCGAACCCAATCTTCTGGGACGTGATCTGCGCGGTGATCTTGATCTTGGATATGCGGCGCGCGATTCGAGCTTTTCTAACTACGATACAAGGCGCGTATTTTTCACACCGGGTGTGACGTTTCCAGTGGGCGAGCTGTCCTCCATGCAGTTTCGGTATGATTGGGGGCAGAGCGAAATGCGCCAGCGTGATGACCAGACGGTGGGCGCGGTCATCGCCTCAGAGATCGCTCAGGGCGAGCGTACCGCAAGCGGGCTGGGGGTGAGCTATGTCTATGACAGTCGCCTTAGTGGTTTGGATCCCACTGCCGGGGTTCTGTTCCGAGCTGACGTTGATACGGCAGGGCTTGGTGGAGATGACAAATATGTCAAAGCTGTTGTCAGCAGCACCGCTCAGCGGCTGGTTTGGAGTGAAGAGGTGACACTCAAAGCCACGGTCGAGTTGGGCGCGTTCCACTGGTTTGGTGGTGGCAACAGCCGCACAATTGACCGGTTCCTGCTAGGACCGCGCACATTCCGCGGCTTCGAGCCGGCGGGTATCGGCCCGCGTGATCTGTCCAACGGTGTCGATGACGCGATTGGCGGCAACTATTACGCGGTCGCGCGGCTCGAGGCTGATTTCCCCTTAGGGCTGCCAGAGGAGTACGGGATTCGCGGGGGCCTGTTCTATGATCTGGGCAACCTTTGGAACATCGATAACGTAAACACCGATGGGGCATCGATCGTGGGAGCCGATGGGTCGCTCAGACAGGTGGTCGGCTTCTCGATTCTCTGGACAACACCATTCGGCCCGTTGCGGTTCAACTTTTCCAAAGCGTTGCAGAAAGAAGACTTTGACAAGGAACAGAATTTCGACGTGACGCTTCAGGCGCGGTTCTGATCTGGGATGGCGCTTGGGCGCAGATCCAGCCCGCGTACTGCCTTGTTGCTGGCGGTTGCGCTCTTGCTGGGTGCGCCTTCAGTGGGCGCGCAGCAAACCGGTCTGCCCACAGGTCAAATTCTCACCATTTCCGCTGACCGGCTTTTTGCCGAGTCCGATTTCGGACAGCGGGTTCTGAGTGAGCTTGAAGCCGAGGGTATCGTTCTTTCCGCCGAAAATGAGCGTATCATCGAAGAGCTGAGCCGTGAGGAAGAGGCGCTGACCGGGCGGCGCGCCACAACTGACCCGCAGACATTTCGCGCGCTGGCTGATGCATTCGACAGGAAGGTAGAAGAGCATCGCGTTAACCAGAAGGCCAAGCTGGATGCCTTGACACTCAACCGCGAAAAAGCACGAGCGGTGTTTTTTGAGGCTGTCCGCCCGGTGCTGGAAACGCTGATGCGCGATACCGGGGCTGGCGTGATACTGGAGCGCTCTGACGTGTTTCTGAGTGCAAACGCCACCGATATCACCGCCAATGCGATCGCCCGGATCAATGCGGCGATCGGTGATGGTTCCGATCTGGAAACGCAGATCGAGCGCTAGCTCGCTTGCTCAAACGGGCGTCTGTTGCTAGTGACGCCACCAACAAGAATGAACCACGGGACGACCGCGCAATGACATCAGAGACCAAGAGCGCCGATATTCAGCTGATCCAGCGTATTCTGCCGCACCGCTATCCCTTTCTTCTGGTCGACAAGGTGGTGGATATCGACGGCTACGCATCGTCGCGCGGGATCAAGAATGTCACTATGAACGAGCCGCATTTTCAGGGCCATTTTCCGGGCACCCCGATCATGCCGGGCGTGACGATCATCGAGGCGATGGCGCAGACGGCAGGTGTTATGCTGGGCGTCGGCTTTGACGTGATCGATACCGAATTGCTGATCTATTTCATGTCCATCGACAAGTGCAAGTTCCGCCGCAAGGTGGTGCCCGGTGACGTGATGGAGATGCAAGTCCAGACCATACGCGGCAAGAAGGGTGGCAAGATATTCAAGTTCAGCGGCGTGGCCACAGTCGAGGGCGAGGTAGCGGCGCAGGCCGAGTTTTCAGCCTATGTTGATTGGGACATGGAAAAGACGACATGAGCCGCATCCACCCCAGCGCCATCATCGAAGAGGGCGCCCAGATCGGTCAGGATTGCATCATCGGCCCGTTCTGTCTGGTCGGGCCGCAGGTGCGGCTTGGCGACCGGGTCGAGCTCAAAAGCCATGTGGTGGTGACCGGTGACACCGAGGTTGGCGACGACACAGTGATCTTCAATTTCTCGGTGATCGGAGAGATCCCGCAGGACCTGAAATTCGGCGGTGAGAATACGTCGCTGGTGATTGGACAGCGCAACCGGATCCGGGAACATGTGACGGTCAATACCGGTACCGAAGGCGGTGGCGGGGTGACCCGCATCGGCGATGATTGCCTGCTGATGGCGGGGGTGCATGTGGCCCATGACGTGCAGATGGGCAACCGCGTGATCATGGTGAACCATGCCGGTGCCGCCGGGCATTGCGTGATCGAGGACGATGTGATCGTCGGCGGCATCTCGGGGCTGCATCAATGGGTGCGGGTCGGGCGCGGCGCGATCATCGGCGCGCTGACCATGGTGCCCAATGATGTGATCCCCTACGGGCTGGTGCAGGCGCAGCGCGGGCGGCTTGACGGGTTGAATCTTGTCGGGCTCAAGCGACGCGGGTTGTCACGAGCCGATATCTCGGCCCTGCGCGCGGCGTTCAAGGAACTGTCCGAAGGCGACGGCACCTTTCAGGAGCGCGCCAAACGTCTGGGCGAAAGCGCTGACAGCGATTATGTTCAGCAGATCGTCGACTTTGTGACCGGGCAAAGCGACCGGTCCTTCCTCACGCCGGAGCGCTGATCCATGCTGGCGCTGATCGCCGGGACCGGTGTTCTGCCCGACGAGATCGTGGCCCATCTGCCAGTGCGACCTTATATCTGCGCGATGGAGCCGTTCCTGCCGGACCACCTGAGCGTGGATCGCCCTTTTGTGATCGAGCAATTGGGCACGTTGATCGTAGAGCTCAAGTCCAAAGGCGTGACCGGAATTTGCATGGCGGGTGCCGTGGGGCGGCCTCCGATCGATCCGTCGCGCATAGATGCTGCCACCATGCCTCTGGTGCCGATCCTGCAAAAGGCGATCCTGTCCGGTGATGATAGCGCGTTGCGCGCGATCATCAGTCTCCTCGAAGAGGCCGATCTGACCGTCCATGCCGCACATGAGATCGCGCCTGACCTGCTGCCGCCACTCGGCACCCTGAGTGAGGCGCAGCCGAGCGAGGGGGATCTGCGCGACGCAGATCGCGGCACTATGATCGTGCGGGCGATGAGCGCTGCGGATATCGGTCAGGCCTGTGTTGTGGCCAAGGGGCAGGCTCTGGCCGTCGAGGGGATCTATGGCACCGCCTGGATGCTGCAATCGCTGACCCAGCGCCCCGATGCGGGGGGCGGCATCCTGTTCAAGGCACCGAAACCTGATCAGGACCGCCGCGCCGACTTGCCCGCCATCGGCCCGGATACCGTGACCAGCGCCGTTGCCGCTGGCCTGTCAGGGATCGTGATTGAAAAGGGCGGGGTGATCGTGCTGGAACGGGACCGGGTTATCGAGGAATGCAACCGGCTCGGCCTGTTTCTGACCGTGCGCGAACGGGCGGTCTGAATGCGGGTCTTTGTCCTTGCGGGCGAGCCTTCGGGCGACCGGCTGGGCGGGGCGCTGATGCAGGGGCTGCGCCAGCTGGACCCGGATGTAAAATTCGACGGCATTGGCGGGCCGATGATGACCGGGCAGGGGTTGCAGAGCCGCTTTCCCATGTCGGAACTCAGCGTCATGGGCCTGACCGAGGTCCTGCCCAAATTCTTCCACCTCAAACGCCGCATCGCCGAGACCGCGCAGGCAGTGCTTGAGATGAAGCCCGACGTGCTGATCACCATCGACAGCCCCGATTTCAGCCTGCGCGTGGCGAAACTGGTCAAGGCGCAAAGCACGATCCGCACCGTGCACTACGTGGCCCCCAGCGTCTGGGCCTGGCGGCCGGGGCGGGCCGACAAGATGGCCAAGGTGATTGATCACGTTCTAGCGCTGCTGCCTTTCGAGCCGCCCTATATGGAACGCGCCGGAATGGAATGCGACTTCGTCGGCCATCCCGTGGCTGCCGACCCGGTCGCCAGCGCGGAGGAGATCGCCGCGCTGCGGGCCGACCTGGAACTGGGCGATGCACCGGTGCTGCTGGCGCTGCCCGGCTCGCGGCGGGGCGAGATCGAGCGGCTCGCGCCGGTCTTTGGGGCGGCGCTCAGCGCGTTTCTGAATGACCGGCCCGATATGCGCGTGGTTGTCCCGGCGGTGCCGCATGTGGTCGATCTGGTGCAGGCGCAGACCGCCGACTGGCCGGGCAATCCCGTCATCCTCGACCCGCGCGGGCTGGACAGCGATGCCGCCGCGATGCGTAAACGCGCAGGTTTTGCGATGGCCGATCTGGCGCTCGCAGCCTCGGGGACAGTCTCGCTGGAACTGGCGGCGCAGAACACGCCGATGGTGATCGCCTACAAGCTCAGCTGGCTCACCCAGAAGATCGCCGAGCGGATGGTCAAGCTGGATACGGTCACGCTGGTCAATCTGGTCAGCGAGACGCGTGTGGTGCCGGAATGCCTCGGCCCCGACTGCACGCCCGAAAACGTCGCGGCTGCGCTCGCAGCTTTGCAGGCTGACCCCTCGGGTCAAACCGACGCCATGGCCTTGACCATGGAACGTCTGGGCCGCGGCGGCGAAGCGCCCGGATTGCGCGCGGCCCGCGCGGTTCTGAAACGGATGCAGGGCTGATGCTGGATCATGTGATCTTTGCCCTCTCCGCCGCGCTGGCGCAGGTGCTGACCAATCTCGACAATCTGGCGGCGCTGATCGCGCTGATGCTGGTTTCCGGCGCGGTCAGCTCGGTGGCAGGGTTTCTGCTGGCCCAGATGCTGGTGCTGGTGGCCGCGATGGCTGTGGCCTATGGCGTCAGCGATGCGGTGCCGCATTGGGCGGGCTATCTCGGCGTCTTTCCCGTGGGTCTTGGGCTCTGGGGCCTGTGGCGTCAGTTCTCCTCAGATGCAGAGGCGCCAGCCTCACCACTCCCTGCGGGTGCATCGGTGGTGGTGACCACGCTGCTGTTTCTCAGCATGTCCGTGGATAGCTTCATCGTGATGGCGCCGTTGCTGGCCGATTCCGCGCCGAGCTACCGTATCGCCGGGCTGATCGGCGCTGTACTGGCAGTCTGCGCCCTGGCTGCGCTTGCGCTGGCCGGCGCACGCGCCACCAGCTTCGCCGAGCGCATCGCCCGCCGGATGGAGAAAATCGTGCCCTACGTGATGATCTGCGCCGGGATATTTATCCTCAGCAACACCTGGACCGATATGGTTCAGTAACCGCGCCAGATCCAGCCACCACCAAAGATGCGGCTGCCACCGGTTTCGTAGAACACACAGGCCTGCCCCGGCGAGATGCCTTCCTCGGCGTTCAGCAATTCGACCTCGGCGGTGGTCTCGCTCAACGGTCGGATCACCGCCTCGCGCGGCGGGCGGGTCGAGCGGACCTTGACCGAGACATGCCATTCCTTTTGCGAGGTGAAGGGTTCATCGCCCAGCCAGTTGATCTCGCGCACCGGGACGGTGCGGGTGGCCAGCATCTCCTTCGGGCCGACCACAACCTGTTTGGCATCCACATCCAGCTTGACCACATAAAGCGGCTCGCTCAGCCCGCCGATGCCCAAGCCCCGGCGCTGGCCGATCGTGTAATGAATGACGCCCTCATGACTGCCCAGCACCCGGCCATCGGCATGCACGATCTCGCCCGGTTCCGCAGCACCGGGGCGCAGTTTCTCGATCACGCTGGCATAGTTGCCATCGGGCACGAAACAGATGTCCTGGCTGTCGGGCTTGTCCGCCACGGCCAGCCCATACTGTGCCGCCATCTCGCGGGTGGCGTCTTTGGATGGCAGATGTCCCAGCGGGAAGCGCAGGAAATCCAGCTGCTCAGGCGTGGTCGAAAACAGGAAGTAGGACTGGTCGCGATTGGCATCCTCGGCGCTGTGCAGTTCCGGGCCGTTTTGCCCCATCTTGCGCTGGATATAGTGCCCTGTGGCCATGCAGTCGGCCTCCAGATCTTTGGCGGTTTCCAGCAGGTCCTTGAACTTCACCCGCTCGTTGCAGCGGATACAGGGCACAGGGGTCGCGCCCGCCAGATAGCTGTCGGCAAACTCATCGATTACGGCGTCCTTGAAGATGTTCTCGTAATCCAGAACATAGTGCGGAAAGCCGCGTTCCTCGGCCACCCGGCGCGCGTCGTGGATGTCGATGCCTGCACAACACGCGCCTTTCTTGGCCAGCGCCGCGCCATGGTCATAAAGCTGCAGCGTCACGCCCACCACGTCATAGCCCTGATCGGCCAGATAGGCGGCCACGACCGAACTGTCCACACCACCGGACATGGCCACCACGACCCGTGTTTCAGACGGGGGTTTGGCGATGCCAAGCGAATTCAGCTGCGTATCGGTGTCCAGCGCCATCGGGCGACTCCTGCGGATCGGTGAAAGACCGGCAGAATATAGGAAAATCCTAGATACTCTCAAGGGGCGGTTTCATGTGCCGTTAAGTATGCTGCGCAACAGTTTGTGGGCCAAGAAAGGGGATAAGGTGATGTTTTTGCGCAAAGTTGAAGGACCAAGCTCGGTCACGCTGCCGGACGGGTCGATCATGACGCGGTCTGATCTGCCGCCTGCAAGCACGAGCAGATGGGTTGCATCCCGCAAACTCGCGGTGGTGCGGGGCGTGTTATACGGGCTGATCACGCAGTCAGACGCTCAGAAAACCTATGGGTTGAGTGAAGAGGAATTCAATAGCTGGGTCGCCGCCGCCGCAACCCATGGCGAGAACGCTTTGAAGGTCACGGCGCTGAAAAAATATAGACAACCTAAAGTTGATACGCGATAGTTTGATTAACGGTAACGTTGGGTTAACCATTTTTGTCCACGGTGATCCCGAGAGCAAGTTTCTGTAGGATACGGAGAGCGGTGCATGCGCATACTTTTGGTCGAAGATGACCCAACAACATCAAAAAGCATCGAACTGATGCTGACCCATGCCAACCTGAATGTCTATGCGACGGATCTGGGCGAAGAAGGGATCGATCTTGCCAAGCTTTATGACTACGACCTGATCCTTCTGGACCTCAACTTGCCCGATATGGAGGGGCATGAGGTGCTGCGCCAGCTGCGCCTGGCGCGGGTCGAAACACCGATCCTTATCCTGTCCGGCGCGGATGACACGGAAAACAAGATCAAGGGCTTCGGCTTTGGCGCGGATGACTATCTGACCAAACCGTTCCACCGCGAAGAGCTGGTAGCGCGCATCCACGCGATTATCCGCCGCTCCAAAGGTCATTCGCAGTCGATCATCCATACCGGTCGCATCGCGGTCAATCTGGACGCCAAGACGGTCGAGGCGGACGGGCAGCCGGTGCATCTGACCGGCAAGGAATACCAGATGCTGGAACTGTTGAGCCTGCGTAAGGGCACCACGCTGACCAAGGAGATGTTCCTGAACCATCTTTATGGCGGTATGGATGAACCCGAACTCAAGATCATCGATGTTTTCATCTGCAAATTGCGCAAAAAGCTGAGCGTTGCGACCGATGGCGAGAATTACATCGAAACGGTCTGGGGCCGTGGTTATGTGCTGCGCGACCCGCAGGATGACAGTATGACCCAATCCAGACTGGCCGTTGGCGCCTGAACACCACCCCCGGCTGCCCGTCCAGAGCAGCTCCACCACTCACACGCAACGTCTGGACCTGACGATGGCCTCGTCCTAACACTTGTGACCGAATCCACAAGCGGGGGCGAGGCCATGTCAGATACACAATCAGTCGACACGCTGACGCAGGATCAGGCGCGCGACGAACTCGCGCGGCTCACCGGTTTGTTGGATCGGGCCAATCAAGCCTATCACGTGTCGGACGCGCCAGAGATCAGCGATGCCGAATATGACGCGCTGAAGCGGCGCAACGCCGCGATCGAGGCGCGGTTTCCCGATCTCAAACGCGATGACAGCCCGTCGGATCAGGTCGGTGCCCGCGCCGCTGACGGGTTTTCCAAGGTCACCCATGCGGTGCGGATGCTATCTCTGGGCAATGCCTTTGACGACGGGGATGTGAGCGGGTTCGTCACGTCGATTCGCAACTATCTGGGTCTTTCTGCTGATGCGCAGCTGGGGTTCACTGCAGAGCCCAAGATCGACGGGCTTTCGCTATCGCTGCGCTATGAAGAGGGTAGGCTGGTACAGGCCGCCACCCGTGGGGATGGCAAAGTCGGCGAGAATGTCACCGCAAATGCGCTGACCATTTCCGATATCCCCGTCATGCTCACGGATGCCCCCGCCGTGCTTGAAGTGCGCGGCGAGGTCTATATGACCCATGCCGATTTCGACGCTTTGAACGCAAGGCAGGAACAGGAGGGCGGGAAGGTGTTTGCCAATCCGCGCAATGCGGCGGCAGGCTCTCTGCGCCAGCTCGATTCCACGATCACCCGCGCGCGCCCTTTGAAATTTTTCGCCTATGCCTGGGGCGAATTGTCGGCACCTCTTGCAGAAACGCAAATGGGCGCGATCACCCGGCTCAATGCGCTGGGGTTTCAAACCAACCCGCTGACCCGGCTGTGCGAGACGGTGCCCGAGATGATCAGCCATTATCGCGACATCGAGGCGCAACGCGCCACCTTGGGTTATGATATCGACGGGGTGGTTTACAAGGTCGACGCGCTGGACCTGCAGGGACGGCTGGGGTTCCGCTCGACCACGCCCCGCTGGGCGATTGCACATAAATTCCCCGCCGAACTTGCCTGGACAAGGCTTGAGGCGATCGACATTCAGGTCGGTCGCACCGGCGCGCTCAGCCCGGTTGCACGGCTGCATCCGGTGACGGTGGGGGGGGTCGTGGTCTCGAACGCGACCCTGCATAACGAGGATTACATCGCGGGCCGAGATGCCAATGGGGCAGAGATCCGGGGCGGCAAGGATATCCGCGTGGGCGACTGGGTGCAGGTCTATCGCGCCGGGGATGTGATCCCGAAAGTGGCGGATGTGGACCTGAAGAAGAGGCCGGAAGGCTCAGAAAAATATCAGTTTCCAACCGCGTGTCCCGAATGTGGTAGCGAGGCGATCCGCGAAGAAGGCGACGCGGTCCGCCGCTGTACCGGCGGCTTGATCTGCCCCGCACAGGCGGTGGAGAAACTCAAACATTTCGTGTCGCGCAAAGCGTTCGATATCGAAGGGCTGGGTGCGAAACAGGTCGAGATGTTTCATGGCGACGATGTCCTGCCGATCAACACGCCTGCTGATATCTTCACGCTGGAGCAGCGCGACGCGCAGAACCTCGCCAGGCTCAAGAACCGGGATGGCTGGGGTGAGACCTCGGCCAGCAATCTGTTCGCCGCGATCGAGGAAAAGCGCACGATCCCGCTGGCGCGGCTGATCTTTGCGCTTGGCATCCGCCATGTGGGCGAGGTCGGCGCGCGCGATCTGGCGTTGTTTTACCGGGACTGGGACGCGATGGCTGCTGCCGTCGATACGGCCCGCCCAGCGGCACTGGCCCATCGCGCCGCTGATGAGGCGGAAGAGGCCGAACGGATCGCGGCGGCGGCGGAAGCGCGCCGGGCGCGGATCAAGGAGGCGCGGGAGGCCGCCATGGCCACATGCGAGGTGCCAGATGCGGCAAGTGCCGCCTGGGGGGATCTGACCGGAATCGACGGGATCGGCGCGACGCTGGGCCTGTCACTGTCGGATGCCTTTGCCAATACCGAAGAACGCTCTGCCTTTGACGCCCTGCGCGCCCATCTGAGCATCGTGCCGCCCGAAGCGCCCGCATCAGAAAGTCCGGTTGCGGGCAAAACCGTGGTCTTCACCGGCACGCTCGAAAAAATGACCCGCGCCGAAGCCAAGGCGCGGGCCGAGGCGCTGGGGGCCAAGGTCTCGGGCTCGGTCTCGGCCAAGACCGATCTGCTGGTGGCGGGGCCGGGGGCCGGGTCAAAGGCCAAGAAAGCTGCTGATCTGGGGATCGAAACCTTGGACGAGGATGGCTGGTTGCACCTCATCGGCGACGCATGAGCGGGCGTCCCGAACAGCTTTTCCCGCTTTTTGCCGGGCTTGAGACGCTGGAAGGTGTCGGCCCGAAAACCGCGCAGCTGCTGACACAGGCCGAGATCACCGCGCCGCGCGATATCCTTTTCTCGCTGCCTTATGCGGTGGTGGACCGCCGCCGCCGCGACACGATCAAGGGGGTCGATCTGCCCGCGACGCTGACCGTCGAGGTGACGGTGGGGCCCCATCGCCCGCCGCGCAATAAGGGCGGGGCGTACCGGGTGCATGTAGAGGATGCGCAGGCGGATTTCCAGCTGGTGTTCTTTCACGCCCGCGGCGATTACCTCAAGCGCGTCCTGCCGCAAGGCGCGCGGCGGGTGATCTCGGGCAAGCTGGAACTGTTCGATGGCATGGCGCAGATGGTGCATCCCGACCATATGCTGCCGGTGGAAGAGGCCGGGGATATCCCCGATTTCGAACCGGTCTATCACCTGACGCAGGGCGTCACGCAAAAGACGATGTTCAAGGCCGCCCGCGCCTCGGTCGCGCGCGCTCCGCTGCTGGATGAATGGATCGATCCCGCTCTGATCCAGCGTGAGGGCTGGTCCGATTGGCATGGGGCGATCGAGGCCGGACATGCGCCGCGCGGGCTGGATGACATGCTGCCACATGCCCCGGCGCGGGCGCGGCTGGCCTATGATGAGCTGTTTGCCCATCAGATGACGCTGGCGCTGGCGCGGCGGCGTGAACGCAAGGGGCGGGGGATTTCCAGCGCTGCTACCGGCGCGTTGCAATCGCGGGTGCTCGCCAGCTTGCCTTACAAGCCTACTGGGGCGCAGACCCGCGCCATTGCGGAAATCTCTGATGATATGGCGGCTCAGACCCGGATGAACCGGCTGCTGCAGGGCGATGTGGGCGCGGGCAAGACGTTGGTGGCTTTTATGGCGCTGCTGGTCGCGGTCGAGGCGGGCGGGCAGGGGGTGATGATGGCCCCCACCGAAATCCTCGCCCGCCAGCATCTGGAGGGGTTGCGCCCGCTGGCCGAAGAGGCGGGCGTGGTGCTGGAACTGCTGACCGGGCGCGACAAGGGGGCGGAACGGCGCGGCAAACTGGATGCGCTGGCGCGCGGCGATATCCAGATCCTTGTGGGCACCCATGCGGTGTTTCAGGAGGATGTTTCCTTCTCCGATCTGCGTCTAGCGATCGTCGATGAACAACACCGGTTCGGGGTGCGCCAGCGGATGGAGTTGGCGGAAAAGGGTATGGGCGCGGATGTGCTGGTGATGACCGCCACGCCAATCCCACGCAGTCTGTCGCTGGCGCAATATGGCGATATGGATGTCTCGGTGCTGGATGAAAAGCCGCCCGGGCGCAAACCGATCAAGACGGCGGTGATCAGCACGCAGAACATGGAGGCGGTGGTGGACCGGCTGCGGCAGGCGATTGGTGAGGGGCGGCAATGCTACTGGGTCTGCCCGCTGGTCGAGGACTCGGAACTGGTGGACCTGACCTCGGCCGAGGACCGGTTCAAACGCCTGCGGGCCGCTCTTGGTGAAGGTATTGTCGGCCTCGTGCATGGGCAGATGCCGCCTGCCGAGAAAGACGCCGCGATGGCGGCGTTTCAGGCGGGCGAGACCAAGGTGCTGGTGGCCACAACAGTGATCGAGGTGGGGGTCAACGTGCCCAACGCCACCATCATGGTGATCGAGCGGGCCGAGATATTCGGCCTCGCGCAGCTGCACCAGCTGCGCGGACGGGTCGGGCGGGGCGAGGCCGAATCGACCTGCCTGCTGATGTATCAGGCTCCGGTCAGCGAAAGCGGACGGCGGCGGCTGGAAGTGCTGCGCGAGACCGAGGACGGGTTCCGGATTGCCGAAACCGATCTGGAGATGCGCGGCGCGGGAGACCTGATCGGCACCGCGCAATCGGGTCTGCCAAAGTTCCGCATCGCCGATTTGGAAAGGCAGGCCTCGCTGATGGCGGTTGCACAACGGGATGCACGCGCGCTGCTTGAGGCCGATCCGGAATTGGCAAGCGCGCGAGGGCAGGCAGCGCGCGTTCTGCTCTGGCTGATGCGGCAGGATCAGGCGATCCGGTTGATATCTGTGGGGTGAGCCTTGTCCCGGAAACCGTCCCCGGACGGTTACAGCAGCGAACGGGCGGGGCCCCGGATATAGGCCGAAATCGCGACTTCCAAAACACTATAGACCCAAGGGGTTAGCGGATTGGATCACAAAAGGTTCGCGAATGTTCTCATAAAGTTCTTTACAAAGCCTTTCGGAAATGAGAACAAAAGGTCAACAAATGCTTAAGACCTGAGCCGGAGGTGACCCATGCTGACCCAGATCAAAACTGCGCTGACCCGTTCCCGCACGACCATCCTGCAAGATGCGCTGGGTGCGGCCTCGCTGGTTGTCATGCTGATGGTCGCCCTGCATATGCCCGGCCTCTGACCCCGTATCTGCCTGCGATCTCGTGCCGAGGCCCCTGCATCCTATCCCGTCCCGATGCAAAGGGTGACCTGCCTGTCTTTAACCCTTCCGGGGGATATCCCGTTCCCCCGCCGGGCGCTTCGGTCCCAACACGAGAGACGCATTCCTGCCGCCGCCCTCTCCCGCCCGGGAGGAGCGGCGGTTTTTTTGCGCACAAGACGATCGGGGCGGATCAGAGCTTACCGGTCTGGATGATGTTGATCAGCGCCGACAACACAGCGTTGGCCGCAACAGAGGCCAGGATCATGCCCATGACCCGGCTGATGATGGCGGAACCGGAATGACCGATCACGCGGATGATCGGCTCGGCAAACAACATCAGGACATAGGCGGCGGCGATGACGATCACCATCACCAGCCCCGTGATGCCCTGATCGACGATGCCGTGCCGTTCGTTATCGGTCAGCATCACCACCGCCAGCATCGCGCCGGGTGAGGCGAGCGACGGCACCGCCAGCGGAAAGATCGCCGGGTTCTGCTTGCGCACATGGGCGGCCTTGTCGGCTTCGGCCAGGCGCTGATCGGATTCGGGTTTCGATTCGCCAAAGATCATGGTGAGCGCAAAAAGGAACAACACGATGCCGCCCGCAACCTGAAAGGAATTCAGCCCGATATCCAGCGCATCGATCAGCAATTGCCCCAGCAGCAGGAAGAACAGCAGAACGCCAATGCTGACCAGGGCCGCTTGCCGCGCGGTGCGGCGGCGGGTGGCCGCGTCAAGACCGGCGGTGACGGCGATAAATACCGGAATGGTGCCGATCGGGTCGATCACCACCCACAAGGTCACAAAACGGTCCAGCAGGTCTTCCAAGGCGTCCCCTCCGATATGGGTGCAACACTAGCGATGCGCGAGGGGCAGGGCCACCGTCAGGCGCAGTTGGCCTGTTCGGCTTGCGCCATGGCCTCGGCTGTGGCTTCCAGTGCCAGCATGATCGAGGCGTGGCGGTTCTTGTATTCGCGCGCCGGGATCAGCACTTCGAGCCCGTCAAAGGGTGCGTCCGGGGCCGGGCCGTCCTGTTTCAGCATCATCTTGAGCTGATCGCGGGCGGTTTCCACCTGATCGCGGGTGGTGCCAATGATGGCCGCGCCCACCACGGCGGCCGAGGCCTGGCCAAGCGCGCAGGCTTTCACATCCTGCCCGAATTCGGCGATGCGCCCGTCCTTCATCTTGACATCCACCGTCACGGTCGACCCGCAGAGCGGTGAGCGTTTCTTGACGGTGGCATCGGGGTCGGCAAGCCGGTCCAGATGCGGAATATCGGCGGCCAGCGCCAGAATGCGGCCTGAATAGAGCTTGATCAGATCGGTTTCGCCGGACATGGCTTTCCCTCGTTATGCGTTCCCCATACATAAGGGGCCAATTCCGGGATGCAAAAGGTTTTCGCAGATGGATTTCTACCCCAAGACCCTGACCTATAACGCCGACGGGCTGATCCCGGCCATCGCGCAGGACGCCACAAGCGGCGAAGTGCTGATGATGGCGTGGATGAACGAAGACGCCGTGCGGCGAACCCTTGAGAGCCGCCGCGTCACATATTGGTCGCGCTCGCGGCAGGCCTTCTGGATCAAGGGCGAAAGCTCGGGCCATGTGCAGGAACTGGTCGATCTGCGCGTGGATTGTGACCGCGACTGCCTGCTGGCCGTGGTGAACCAGACCGGTCCGGCCTGCCACACCAATCGGCGCAGCTGTTTCTATACCTCTGTGAATGACGGGACCGAGCGCGAGCTGATGGCGCCGATGGTTTGAGGGCTTTATAGCCCTACCATCCGCCGGATATCCTGCGGGGTGACCCCCTCGGCGCGGTATTTGGCAATGGCGCGTGCGTCGTTGCGCTTGGCCAGCCGCTTGCCGTGATCATCGCGGATCAGGCAGTGGTGGTGATACGCGGGTGTGGGCAGGCTCAGCAGGCCCTGAAGCAGAACCTGCAGGAAGGTGATCTGATAGAGGTCCTCGCCGCGGATAATGCAGGTGATGCCTTGCGCCGCGTCATCGACCACCGAGGCCAGCACGTAAGACACTGTCTCGATCTCGATCCGGCCCAGAACCGCATCGCCGATTTCGGTAACCATCCGGTCGGGGTCCAGCCGATGCGTGCCCGCATGTTTCGCGCCGCCTTCTGTGAATCCCGGCATGTCGATGCTTTGCACGGCGGCGCGCATGTTCAGCCTCAGCGCGTCTCCGGGTTGTCTGTCGCTCATCGGTCGGTGGCGGCAGGTGCCGGGATAGACACCGGGCGCCAGCGGCGCGCCTTCCTGCGGGGCCGAAAGGGCAGCGCGGATATCGCGACGGCGACAGGAACAGGGAAAGATCAGCCCGCGAGCGGCAAGTGTGCTGAGCGCAGCGTCATAGACCTCGGTCTGGTCGGATTGGCGCAAGACCGGCTCTTCCCATGTCAGGCCCAGCCAGATGAGGTCCTTGTAGATCAGCTCCTCCCATTGCGGGCGGGCGCGACTGGTGTCGGTGTCTTCGATGCGCAGCAGGAATCGCCCGCCGGCGGCGCGCGCCATGTCATGGGCCAATAGCGCCGAATAGGCATGGCCCAGATGCAGCGGTCCCGTGGGCGAGGGCGCAAAACGGGTGGTGAGGCTCACGCTTTTTCAAGCACGTAGACATCGGCGCCCATATCCTGACCGGGCAGGTGGGGGCCGTATTCACGAAACAGCAGGCGCGCCGCGCCGCAATCGATCCATTCGTTGAGCTTGCCGGTAAAACCCCTGTCGGCCAAAGCGTGGTCATTATACGAAAAAGCCAGCATATCCCCGCGATCCAGCGCATTCATCAGCAGGTCGAACGTGGCTGGCGGGGCGGCGCCGGTTCCTAGAACGCCAATCGCCGTGATCGCCTTATAGGCGCCCTTGGCAATGGGTGTCGGGTCATTGATATCCAGCAGGTGGAGATTGCGATAGGCGGATTTGGCCCGCGCGCCCTCCAGCATCTCGGATGACGGGTCCATGCCGTCGATCACCTCAAACCCGGCGCCGCGCAGGGCGAGGCCGGACAGGCCGGTGCCACAGCCGAAATCAAGAATCGGTGTCTGCGGTTCAGGCAATTTGCTCCAGAGCGCGTCAGCGATGCGGCCCGGTGTGACATAGCCGTTCTCGGCCACCTCGCTTTCATAGCTGGCGGCCCATTTGTCGTAATGGTCGCGGGTTTCTTCGGCGGAGCTCAGCCCGTAGGTCTTGGCGAGGAACTTATCTGACATGGCCCAAGAATAAGCGCGCCCGTCATGCGGCGTCCAGCGCGCATTGCTCCAGCCAGCCCTGCCAGGCCGCCTTGGCGCGGTCGGTATAGGCCTTGTAGCGGTCCTTGCGACCCCGGCGCCCGCCTTTCAGCCCCTCGACCGGGCGGAACAGGCCGAAATTGACATTCATCGGCTGAAACGTCTTGGCCTCGGCCCCGCCGGTGATGTGATGGATCAGCGCGCCCATGGCACTGTCCTGCGGCGCGGTGGCCAGAGGGCGGCCCAGAATATCCGCCGCTGCCAGCCGTCCGGCCAGCAGACCCATCGCGGCGCTTTCCACATAGCCCTCGACCCCGGTGATCTGCCCGGCAAAGCGGATATTGGGCCGCGACCGCAGTCGCATCCGGTCATCCAGCAGGGTGGGCGAGTTGATGAACGTGTTGCGGTGAATGCCGCCCAGCCGGGCAAAGCTGGCATTTTCCAGACCGGGGATCATGCGGAACACATCCGTCTGCGCGCCGTATTTCATCTTGGTCTGGAAGCCCACGATGTTGAACAGCGTCCCCAACGCATTGTCGCGGCGCAATTGTACCACCGCATGGGCCTTCACGTCGGGCTGATGCGGGTTGGTCAGGCCCACCGGCTTCATTGGCCCATGGCGCAGGGTCTCGCGACCCCGTTCGGCCATCACCTCGATCGGCAGGCAGCCGTCAAAATAGCCCGCAGTCTCGCCCTCGTGGAACTCGGTCTTGTCGGCAGTCACCAGCGCGTCGATGAACGCCTCATACTGGTCGCGGTCCATCGGGCAGTTGAGGTAGGCGGTGCGCTCTTCCTCGGTCTCGCCCTTGTCGTATCGCGACTGCATCCAGGCTTTTTCCATGTCGATGCTCTCGGCATAGACGATGGGGGCGATGGCGTCGAAAAAGGCCAGCGCCTCGGCCCCGGTCTCGGCCCGGATCGCCGCGCCCAGGGCGGGCGAGGTCAGCGGGCCGGTGGCAAAGATCCATTGGCCCGTCTTGGGCAGTTCGGTGACTTCTTCAGACGAGATGCTGATATTGCGATGGGCGCGCAGCCGCGCAGTGACGGTTTCGGCAAACGGTTCGCGGTCCACCGCCAGCGCGCCGCCCGCGGGCAGGCGATGCTGATCGGCGCTGGCCATGATCAGGCCATGTGCCGCCCGCATCTCCCAATGCAGCAGGCCGACGGCGTTTTGTTCATCATCATCCGAGCGGAACGAGTTCGAGCAGACCATCTCGCCCAGATTGCCGGTCTGATGGGCAAAGGTGCCAACCTTTGGTCGCATTTCGTGGATCACCACCTGAACGCCCATTTCCGCCGCCTGCCAGGCCGCTTCGGACCCGGCCATGCCGCCGCCCACGATATGCAATCTCTCTGTCATGGGCTGCCACATAGGGCAGGGCGCGCGCAGACGCAACGCCGCCAGCGACGATCAGAAGCGAATTCAAGGGGAGGGAGGATTTGGGGTCGTTGTGGCGGGAATGTCGAAGTCAGCGAGAGAACTGACCAGGAGGGACCTTCCACCTACAACGACCCAAAACTATCCTTGGCTGTCGCCATGCCCTAGCTTTGACACAGTCTCGCCCAGATTAAAAGCGCGAATTTCGAAACAATGCTAAAATAATTGTGTGACGTTACACTCATTGGTTCCAATCGGGGGGTCTTTTCTCGATAAAGGCGGCAATACCCTCTTCAGTATCGCGGTGCAGCATGTTCTCTACCATGACGTTTCCGGTATGGGCATAGGCCTGATCCAGCGGCATCTGAAGCTGCTCGTAAAAGGCGCGTTTGCCGATTTTCACAGCCACGCCAAGCTTTTGGGTCAGGGTCTGCGCCAATGCGCTGGTCTCGTCTGCCAGCGTGTCTGCAGGCACGGCGCGGTTGATCAGGCCCAGTTCGGCCGCGCGGGGGGCGTCGATGAACTGACCTGTGGTCAACATCTCGAACGCCTGCTTGCGGGGAATGTTGCGGGTCAGCGCAACCATGGGGGTTGAGCAGAACAGGCCGATATTCACGCCATTGACGCCGAATCGGGTTTCCTCGGCAGCGATGGCCAGATCGCAGGTCGCCACCAATTGGCAGCCAGCGGCGGTGGCAATCCCGTGGACCTGCGCGATCACCGGTTGCGGGATCGCCTGCACGGTCATCATCATCCGGGCGCAGCGGTCGAACAGGTCCTTGAAATAAGCTTTACCGCCATCCTCGTTCTGCCGTCCCGCCGTCATCTGTTTCAGGTCATGCCCGGCGCAGAAAGCCTTGCCAGCCCCTGACAGGACCACCGCGCGCACGGTCTTGTCTTCGCCGATCCGCTCCAGCGTCTCCTGCAGCGCGGCCAGCATCTCGTCTGACAGCGCATTGAGCCGCTCGGGCGCGTTCAGCCGCAGATGCGCCACAGCCTCTTTGTCATGTCGTTCCAGAATTGCCATCTTGTCCTCACCCCTGTTCCGCGCCAACTCTATGCCCCAGCAGGGCGGAGGGGAAGCATGTCGCTGAAGATGAACAAGGAAGAACTGGCAGAGTATCTGGCTGAGATCTTTCCGCAGGTGCGCGAGGATTTCGCAATCGATGCGCTGTCCGAGGATGGCGTGACCATGCGGCTGCTCACCGCCGAGCGGCATCTGCGTCCCGGTGGCACGGTGTCGGGCCCGTCGATGTTCGCGCTGGCCGATGTCAGCGTCTATGCGATCGTGCTGGCGCGGCTGGGGCGGCAGGCGCTGGCGGTGACTACGAATTGTTCGATGGATTTCATGCGCAAGCCGCGCGGGGACGTGCCGATGATCGCGCAATGTCGCCTGCTCAAGCTCGGGCGCAGCCTTGCGGTGGGCGATGTTCTGATCCTGTCCGAGGGCAGCGACGCGCCGGTTGCGCGCGCCACGATGACCTATTCGATCCCGCCGGTTGGGTCTGCTGCAGCGCAGGCGGGCTGAAAAAAGGCCGGGCAAAGCCCGGCCAGTCAGAGGTCCCGGATTGGGACGGGGAGTTGGTTAGCAATCCCAGAAGGGGCGCGCCGCTTCCCGGTCGGCCTGCCATCTGGTCAGCCCGACATCCGACAGAAGCCGATCATCGAGATAGCTGAGATTGACGCGGGTGCGGCGCCGTTGTTCCCACCGTGTCACTGTCGCTGCAAAACGGACCGCCAGGGCGGCCAGCAGCGGCAGCCGGGGGCTGGCGTTGAGGAGCGTCAGGGCTGGGTTTTGCGAAGCGTGTGTCATGGCAGGGTCCTTTCAATTGTATTGACACAATGCGAATAATAGAGGATATGGTGTATGGATACATTTTGCATTGTGTCAAATCAAAGGAAAGATTGTAATGGGTACAATTTGGCCCGACACCCTGCCGCGCGAGAAAGGCCCCAAGTATAAACTGGTGGCCGACACAATCAGAAAATCAATCGAAGACAAGGTGTTGCAACCCGGTGCAAAGCTGCCGCCGGTGCGCGAATTGGCGTATCAATTGAGCATCACGCCTGGCACTGTTGCGCGGGCTTACACGATACTTACCGATGAAGGATTGTTACAAGCCGAGGTGGGGCGGGGCACATTTGTGGCGCCGCCCAAGACCGATCAGGTGGGTGTTGCTCCCATCGAGGTCGATGTGATTGCACATAATAGCGAGGGTGGTGACGGGTACACCGTGAACCTCTTCTCGCCGCATCTGCCCGGCGTCGGCCAGTCGAAACTAATCCGGCATTTGCTGGGTGAGATCGCGCAGGACCCGCCTTCGGGCCTCATGCATTATCCCAGCCGTGCCGGCTCGCTGCCGGCGCGGCGGGCGGCGGTGCAATGGCTGTCGCGCGCGCCGATCGGGCGTATTCGGGAAGGTGATGTGGTTCTGACCAATGGCGGCCAGAATGCCATTTCGCTTATCATGCAGGCGGTGCTGCGGGGCAGGCGCCCGGCGATCCTGGTCGAGGAACTGTCCTATCCCGGCTTCAGACGGGCCGCTGATCTGCTGCGCGCCGAGGTGGTGCCGGTTGCCATGGACAAACATGGCGTCATACCCGCCGCGCTGGACGCCGCCGCGCGCGCCCATGATGCGCAAATCTTCTGCACCTCGCCCGAGGTCCACAACCCCACCTGCCTCTTCACCCCGCTGGAACGGCGCGAGGCGCTGGTTCGGGTCGCCCGACAGCGTGATTTCTCTATTCTCGAAGATGATTGTTATCGCCACATGCCCGCCGATGCGCCGAGCTACCGCGTTTTGGCGCCGGAACGGTCCTGGTTCGTGAACTCGATCTCCAAATCCATCACGCCTGCGCTGCGCATCGGGGTCGCTGTTGCACCGGACGGGCATATCGCCGACCTGCGCCGGGCGGCTGAGCACGGGTTCTTCGGGCTGGCCACCCCGCTCATCGATCTGACCGCAAAACTGCTGGCCCACCCGCAACTGGACGCCATGCTGGAGGAATTGCAGCGCGTGACCGGTGACTACATCAAGGCGGCGGTGAATATCCTGGGGGCTTATCAACTGAGCTGGCGCCCTCCGGTGCCATTTCTGTGGCTGACCTTGCCGGAGGGCTGGCGCGCAGCGTCTTTCTGCCGTGCGGCCGAGGCCGAGGGCATCCAGATCCGTTCGGCCGAGGAGTTTGCCTGCCGCACCACGCGAACCCCGCATGCGGTCAGGCTGGCAGTGAATGCCGGTGTCAGCCTTGCGACGTTCGAGGCCGCCATGACTCGCCTGCGCCACCTACTGGACAATCCGCCCGAACGGATCGGGGTCTGAGCTTTTATCCCAACGCCTCAGGCTCACCAAAGAACCCCACAAGCTCGGCGATCTGGCCTTTCGCATCCAGACGGGCGAAATCGCGCCCCGCAATCATGACCGAGCCGTCACCTGCCACCATATGCCACTTGAAATGGACCGTGCCGTGATGGTGCTGCGGCGCGCTGGTCAGCTCCACCCGGCCACCGAACTCTGCCAGAACCTGTCCGATGTGATCGCTGAGTGCGCCGCGCCCGGTCACATCCGCGCTTGGATCGACATAGCGGCCCGTCTCGGCAAAACAGGCCGCGAGATGCGCCAGCCGCCTGTCGGGATCGCTTTCCCGCCACGCCGCGCCATATCTGGCAAGGGTTTCATTCAGGGCAGTCATCCGGGCCTCCGGCAGTGGTTCCTGTGATGTGCTGACCAATAGCCTAAAGATAGGGCAGGAAAACAGGATGAAGTATGGGGTAAAATAATACCTATTTTGTAATCCTTTGTTAATGTGGCGAAAAATTAGGTTTCAATGTATTGACCCGCATGTCTGTCAGGTCTAAACCCCCTCCATCGAATTCGGGCCGCTCCGCACGGGGGCGGTCTTTCACATCAAACAGGACTATCCTGCCATGAAAACCTTTTCTGCAACACCTGCAGACATCGACAAGAAGTGGATTCTGATCGACGCCGAGGGCGTTGTTCTGGGCCGTCTTGCCTCGATCGTCGCCATGCGCCTGCGTGGCAAGCATAAAGCGTCGTTCACCCCGAATATGGACATGGGCGACAATGTCATCGTGATCAACGCTGACAAAATCCAGATGACCGGCAAGAAGCGCGAAGAAAACTTCTACTGGCACACCGGCCATCCGGGCGGCATCAAGTCGCGCACCAAGCAGCAGATCCTCGAGGGTGCACACCCCGAGCGCGTCGTGACCCAGGCGGTCAAGCGCATGCTGCCGGGCAACCGCCTGTCGCGCCAGCAAATGACCAACCTGCGCGTCTATGCCGGTGGCGAACACCCCCACGAGGCGCAAGCGCCCGAAGTTCTGGACGTGAAGTCCATGAACAAGAAAAACACCCGGAGCTAATGACCGATGGCTGATCAGATCAATACTCTCGAAGAGCTGAGCGCCGTTGCAGGCGTTGAAACCGTGGCCGAAGAAGTTGTTGCACACGAGCCCGTGCGGGACGAGCTGGGCCGCTCCTACGCCACCGGCAAACGTAAAGACGCGGTTGCCCGTGTCTGGATCAAGCCCGGTTCCGGCAAGGTGACCGTGAACGGCAAGGACCAGGACGTGTATTTCGCGCGCCCGGTTCTGCAGCTGATCCTGCGCCAGCCGATGCAGGTGGCAGGTGTCGAAGGTGAATTCGACGTGGTCGCAACCGTCAAGGGCGGTGGCCTGACCGGTCAGGCCGGTGCGGTCAAGCACGGCATCTCGAAGGCGCTGCAACTCTACGATCCGTCGCTGCGTGGCGCTCTGAAAGCCGCAGGCTTCCTGACCCGCGACAGCCGTGTTGTGGAACGTAAGAAATACGGTAAGGCCAAAGCGCGTAAGAGCTTCCAGTTCTCGAAGCGTTAAGCCGGAGCCATCCGATCATTTTGAGAGGCCGTGCAGCGATGCGCGGCCTTTCTTTTTGCCCCGATCTGGCGATGCCTCGCAGGTGCAACCGGAAGGTGAAAATCCGGCAAATGTTCAAAATGTTTAACATTTTGCGCGAAGTGACCTATCGTTGAGGCTCAAGCCCGGGCGGGCGGATCAGGGCATCAGGGATGGCGCAGTCAATCTACGAAAAGCATGGCGGTTTCAAAACCGTGAGCCGGGTGGTCCTGTACTTCTACGAGATGGTGCTGGAGTCCGAAGAGATCGGCCATCATTTCGATGATATCGACATGCCGCGCCTGATTGATCATCAGACCAAGTTCATTTCATCGCTTCTGGGCGGGCCGGCCTCGTTCAGCGACGACCGGCTTGAGGTGGTGCATAGGCCACTGGGCATCACCCATGATCATTTTGACGAGGTGGCGCGTCTGCTGGGCGAGGCTTTGCTGGAACATGGCATGTCTCCCGGTGATGTCGATATCGCATTGGCTGCCGTCGAAGCCAAGCGCTCGGTCATCGTGACCCGCGAGGTGGGATGAGCATTTCGGCCATCAACGAGCATCTGCTGCGGGCGATTGGCGTCGGTGTGGCCTTGGCGCGGGCCTCGGATTTGCGCCTGGTCTTCCATAATGAGCCCTTTGCGGAATGGTTCGGCGCGCCCGACGCCGACGCCACGCTGACCTCGGTCCTGGGAGAGTTGGACGCGGACGCTCTGGATCAGGTGCGCGAAACCGGCCAGCGCTACTCCGCCGAGCTTGAGATCAAGCCGCGCCGCCGGACGTTGATCTTTGCGGTCAATATCTCGCTGACCAGCGGCACCGAAGAGCCGCTGCTGATCGTGGAATGCCAGAACATCACCCGCATCCGCGAGCTGGAGACTATGATCGACAGCTACTCGACCATGGTCGAGCGCAATACCCGCGAGTTGGAGCGGGAAAAAGAGCGGGTGGAGCGGTTGCTGCTCAACCTCATGCCGCGTTCGGTTTATGAGGAGTTCAAGACCTTTGGTGTCGTGACGCCGCAGCTCTACAAGAATGTCTCGGTGGTGATGCTGGATTTCGTCGATTTCACCGATTTCGCCGCCAAGACCGATCCCACGATAACGCTGGGCGAGTTGAATGACATCTTCACCGCCTTCGACCGGATCGTCGAACAATATGGCTGCGAGCGGATCAAGACCATTGGCGATGCCTATCTGGCGGTCTCGGGCATGCCCGACGAAACCCCCGATCACGCCACGGCGGTGGCCCATTGCGCCATTCGCTTCCTGCGCTATCTGGAGCGGCGCAACGAAAGCCACCCGCATAAATGGCGCGCTCGGATCGGTCTGGGATCGGGGGCCGCGGTGGGCTCGGTCGTGGGCATCCAGAAATACGTCTACGACGTGTTTGGCCCGGCGGTGAACATGGCCGCGCGGCTACAGATTTTCGCCCACCCGATGAAGATCGTCGCACCCGAGTCGATGAAATACGATCTGATCGACGAGTTTCAGGTCTCAGACATCGGCGCTTACGACATCAAGGGCATGGGCGAGATGGAGTTGATCAATGTCAGCGCCGATCTGCGCGCCGGGCAGACCCGCTCACGGTTCCAGCCTTAATCGTCGGGCGAGATCAGCCCCAGACCGCGCAGGTAAATTCCCACGCCCGATTCCAGCAGATCCTCGGGCGGGAAGGGCGAGGCGGTGCCGGTGTTGCGGGCGTAAAGCTCGACCACGCCGTGGCTCATGGCCCAGATATGGGCGCTGACCATCGAGGCGGGGGGGCGTTTCTCCGGCGGGATGTGTTCTGACAGCTCTTGCGCGGCTTTCTCCAGCACCGCCTTGGCGCGGGCGGCGGCGTCGGCCAGTGCGGGGGTGCGGTTGACCGAGATACCGCTTTCGAACATCGCGATGTAATGGCCGGGATGTTTGCGGGCAAAGGCCAGATAGGCGCGGCCCGTCGCCTCGAAGGCCGCCAAGGCCGAGGGCTGGCCCTTGTCATAGGCGAATTGCATCAGGTCGGCGAACATCTCAAATCCCTGCCGGGCGGCTTCGGCGATCAGGTCCTCGCGGCCTTCAAAATGGCGATAGACCGCTGCCGGGGTCACGCCAGCGGTCTTGGCGGCCTCGGAGAGGGTAAAGCCGGTGGGTCCACGCGCCTCAATCAGTACCAGCGCGCCTTCAATCAGGGCCTGCTTGAGGTTGCCGTGATGATAGCCGCGTTTAGCCATCCCAGATATCGGGACCCCCGCAGATCTTGGCGTCGATGGTACCAACCGCATCGGCGTCCTTGTCTTCGTAATCCAGCCCCTGCAGCACCGTCTGGATAGCAGCGATCCTTGCCCGCCGCTTGTCATCCGAGCGCACGATGGTCCAGGGCGAGAACCCGGAATGGCTGCGGGTCAGGGTTTCGCCGATGGCACTGGTATAGGCGTCCCATTTGCCGAGGCCCTGCACATCGATGGGGCTGAGTTTCCATTGCTTCAGCCGGTCGGTTTCGCGGTCGCGGAAGCGGCGCAATTGTTCGCCACGCCCCACGTTTAGCCAGAACTTGAACAGCTTGATCCCGTCATTCACCAGGCCTTCTTCCAAAGGCAGAGCCTGGCGGAAGAACCGCTCACGCTCTTCATCAGTGCAGAAACCGAACACTTTCTCGACCACGCCGCGATTGTACCAGCTGCGGTCAAAGAACACGATTTCCCCGGCCGAAGGCAGATGTTCGATATAACGCTGGAAATACCATTGGCTGCTTTCGGTATCCGAAGGCTTGGTCAGCGCCACCACCCGCGCGCCGCGCGGGTTGAGGTTTTCGCGCAGCCGCTTGATGGTGCCGCCCTTGCCGGCGGCATCGCGCCCTTCGAAGATCACCGCGACGCGCTGTCCGCTTTCCTTAATCCAGGATTGCAGTTTCACCAGCTCGATCTGCAGCGCCTCCATCTGCGTGTCATAGGCTTTGCGGCCCATGCGTTCCGCGTAAGGGTAGCTATCGGTGATGATGTCGTCCTTGGCGGCCTTTTCCAGCGCTTTGCGCAGATGGCCGGGCGCGTCCTCGGCGATGAACTTGGCGATTTCGCCCTTGTTTTTGCGAGACATTCCGTGCCTCCTGAATTGCTCGTACACGCACTATGGAATGTTAAGGGGCTTAACGCAAACCCGCCCGTTCGGCGGCACGATCAATTGCGTCAACCACTTCGGGGACCGAGACATGCTGCGGCATGTGGCCTACGCCTTCCAGACTGGTGAGCACGGCGTCGGGGATCTGTTCAGCCAGCGTCTGCGAATGAATTTCCAGCCCCACAACCGTGTCGTCGGTGCCATGCACGATCTCGGTCGGGACCGAGATTTCGTGGTAATGCGGTGCCAGTTCCTCGATCTCGCCCAGCAGGTTATAGCGTTGCAGCGCGTTTGCGCGCAGGGACTCGCGCCGCAGGCTGAGGCCGGGACCGAAATGATCGGCGTAATCCTCGGGCATCGGGTTGGGGGCGAAGACATCGACAAATGTATCTTCGACCACCGACTGCGGAACATAGGCCGTGATCAGAGGGTTCACCACCGCCGCACCGATCGGGTTGGCGGTGAGCTTGTAGAACAGCTCCAACTCGGTGTCCCAGGGGTTCGATGCGCCCGCAATCGGCACCAGGGCCGCAATATGGTCAGGATGGGTTACCGCCCAGGCCAAGGCCACCGCGCCGCCATAGCTTTGTCCCACCACGATGGGCTTGTCCGCGCCAAGCTGCTCTGCGGCCTTCATCAACTGGGTCGCCTGTTCGGTGATCGTCGCGCCTTTGGGATTGAGCGGATCGGAATAACCCAGGCCCGGGCGGTCAAAGACAATGACCCGGTAGCGGTCGGCCAGCGCCGGGGCGAGGCGGTAGGTCATGTCGTTGGTATTGCCGTTCGAGCCGTGGATCAGCACCACATCGGGGCCGTCTCCCATCACTTCGGCATGGACCTGATGGCCGTCCACCTGCAGCAACTCGCCGCGTGGCGGATGGCTGGCCTCGGCCCGCGCCTCATTGCGGCTGGCGAGCCAGAGGGTCAGCGCCCAGAAGGCGCCAAGAACAAGTAGGATGATCACCAGCACGCGCATCTCCGCTCAGGCCCTCAAATCAGTCGAGCTAAGGCCAATTCGGCTGATGTCAAAGGGCGTGGTCTCGTAGATTTCGCTGATCCAGTTGCCATAGAGCAGATGGGCGTGGCTGCGCCAGCGGTTCTGCGGCTCTTGCGAGGGGTCGTCATCGGGGTAGTAGTTCTGCGGCACGTTGATCGGCGTGCCATTGGCAACGTCGCGGTCATATTCCTGTTTCAGCGTGTCGCTGTCATATTCGAAATGGTTGAAGATATAGAGCGCGCGATGGGCCTTGTCGCGCACCAGACAGGGGCCGACCTCATCGCTGCCCAACAAGGTGCGCAGGCCATCGGCCGCGTCGATCTCCTCCTGCTTCATCTCGGTCCAGCGGCTGACCGGGATCACGCAATCATCCGAGAACCCGCGCAGGAAGGACGAGGCGGGCGCAAGATTGCGGTGCCGGAAACAGCCGAAAGCCTTGGCATCCAGCATGTGTTTCCTGACGCCGTGGAAATGGTTGATCATCGCCATCCCGCCCCAGCAGACGCCGAAGGTGGAATGCACATTGGTCTGGGTCCAGTTCATCACCTCGACCAGTTCGTCCCAATAGGTGACGTCGGTGAACTCCAGATGCTCGATCGGGGCGCCGGTGATGATCAGACCGTCAAACTTCTCGTCCTTGACCTCCTGAAAGGGGCGATAGAATTCGGCCATGTGATCGGCGGCGGTGGTCTTGGTGCGGTGTTCAGACATGCGGATGAGGCTGAGCTCGATCTGCAAGGGAGTCGCGCCGATCAGTCGGGCGAACTGGTTCTCGGTCTGGATCTTCTTGGGCATCAGGTTGAGCAGGCCGATGCGCAACGGGCGGATATCCTGACGCGCGGCCTGATCCTCGGCCATGACCATGACACCCTCGCGGCTGAGGACGTCAAAGGCGGGCAGGTCTGAGGGGATCTTGATAGGCATGACAGGGGCTCTTTTGCGTGTGTGTCTGCGCTAGATAGTCCGGGTGGGCGGTGGTGCCAAGCCTCGTAACGCTTGACAGAGCGGGACTGTGGCCTCTCAATCAGAGACAGACCGGCGAGAGGGGACCGGAATGAAAAGATTGGTTTTTTTGGCGCTGATGCTGTGTGCGCCACCTGTTATGGCGCAGCACGGCGATCCCATGGAACTGCAACGCTGCATCTGGCGCTGTCTGGCAAACTCTCCGGGTGCCCATAGCCCGATTTATCACCAATGCGTGAGCAGGCTCTGCAGCGAACCTCAATATGTGCCGCAAACGGCAGCGCCCGTGGCGCAGGGCTGGGCGGCAGGAATGGCTGCGGATGGCCAAACCTGGTCGGCCGGGCTGGCCGCGCCGGATGGCAGCGGGCAGGGGCTGTATTATCAATGTGTGCCGGGGAGGGGCGGTTACTTGATGCTCTACGGTCTCAAGGCGCGCGAAGGCGTGTTTCAGATCAGCATCGATGGGCGCGCCTATCCGCTGGCCTTTCATAACAGACGCGGAGAGCTGACCAGTGATCTGCCGCCCTCAGCGCCGTTTCTGAACCTGCTGGGGCAGGGACGTGCCATCGCCATTGTGGACCCCGATGGGGCGTACAGGGCGGGCTATAGCCTGCTGAATGCGCAAGGGGCGATCTGGCAGGTGCGGGCGGCCTGCGGCGGCTGATCAGCGCGCAAGCACGTCGCCGATCAGCGCGTCAAAATCCGCCGCGTCCCTCACCGTGGACACTTGATCGGCGGTCAGCGTAAGTCCCCAGTTGCGCGCCATCGCCTCATAACGCGGCTGCCGGTGGGCCAGCGCCTTGGAATAGGTCCAGCGCACAAAGGCATCCGGGTCCACCGCATCGGGTGCGCAGCCCTGTTCGGACAGGTAACACTCCCACATCTCGGTCAGAAACTCCGCCTGATAGGACATCGGTTTCGGGTCCTTGTCGAAGCGGCGGATCAACTCGTCGGTATGGGCCTCATCCCCCTTGAGCCAGATCATCAGCGTATCCTTTGCAAGCTCGGACAGCACGTGATCCTTGGGATCGTCAGGATCGATCCATTCGCAGATCGAGCCGCCCGTGTCGCAGATAAAGTTGGGATAGCCATAAAGCCGCTCGGCCCGGTCGATGAAATATTGCGTATCGAGCAGCGCATGGATTTCAGCCTGCCGGAACTGCTCCTGGCGACGGCGATATTCATCAATGGCCAGCCCGCCCTTGTCAGGATCTCCGGGCTTGCCCAGATAGGCCGAAACCGGTGTGAGATTCTGGAACGAGATGTTTGAGCCGATATAGATCGAATCCGACAAGAGCAGATCGCGCAAGAAGGGCACCTTCATCGCCTGCGCTTTGGCATTGTCGGTGATGTACTCGCCCATATACCGAGTACCGATGCGATAATCGATCGAGTAATGAAACCAGTCGCCACCCGCCCTCAGGATATTGCTAAGATGGGTCTTGCCCAAACCGGACATACCAAAGAACAGCACCTTCTTGCGCGGCGCATTGCGCCAGTCCTGAGCTGAAGTGTAAAGCATATCCCGCAGTCCCGAATTTTGACCCTAGCTAGAGCGCCGCGCAAGCGGGGTCAATCTTGCGTGTGCGTGGGCGGGCCGGCCAAAGCAAAGAAAAACCCGCCGGAGGGACCGGCGGGTTTAAGCTGGCTGAGTGATTGATGAACTCAGCTATTTCCCAGCGCGTAAGTCACTTGGAAACCCACGCTCCAAGCATGGTTGTCTTTGAACTCACCACCGGTCGTGGTGGTAGCATCTCCGATATCAGTGTAGCGGATGCCCCCCGATATCTTTGCATTTTCAAGAGTGTACGTCCCGCCAATGCCAATATTCCAGAAACCGTCTGTCGGGCTAAGATTGGACTGGGGCACGTCGTTTGACGGTTCGTATCCAACCGTGATCGCTCCAGCAAACTCATCTGTGAAGGAACGCCCGAGGCCCAGCGAAAAGGTCCAGATAGAGTCTTCGTAGCTAACAAGTGGCTCTGTGAACGGGTAATTAGGTGGATCGTACTCCAGCTGCGGCCAGTCGACCCAACGGATTGTGCCAAAGACCAGCGTGTCTTGTGCTACACCAGTCTGAAAATCTAGATTAACTGATTGTGGAAGCTCAACTTGCGACTGGCTGTTAACAGTAATACCGGCAACACCGATTGTTTCTGTCTGATCGAAGTCAATCGTCACCTTCGAATTGTAGGTTAGCGCGACACGCGCCGCTATCTCCGGCTTCTCCCAGGCAACGCCAACAACATAGCCAAAGTCGTACTGAGCGTCCGACTCGACTTCATAGTTCCCAACAGCCGGCACGGTAACTTTCGTCGTGCTTCGAACAAGCCGCACACCGCCGATTCCGCTGAAACCGTTGTTAAACTTGTAACGTGCCAATCCGGTCAATGCGTCGGTATCAGCATCGGCGGACAACCGGGTGTTGGGGTCGACAGGTCCGCCGGGTACCGGTGGAAAGTTCGACAGGATGTAACTTGGCGAATATGCGATATCCGCACCAAACGGTTTGTCGTAAATCAGTGCGACATCCCACTTGTCGTTCAGCGCTTTCTTGTAAGCCAGTTCAGGCGAAAAGAAATTCTTTCCGACATTGCCGGAATTTGTACCGGCCTGAGACCCACTGATCCTTGGGCTGGTGAATGCCAGCGCAGCCAGCAGCGCGTCGCCCTCCTCAAATATAATGTTGATGCCCTGACCGCTACGATCAAGTCCTCCGGCAGATGCCAATGTGGGCGAGAGCGCTGCCGCAGCCAACGCTATGAGTGGTTTTTTCATGACCTGTGCTGTCCCTGTTTTTTGGCGGGTTTTTGTGAGTGCTATTATTTACGCAGTGTCGGCTAACAGAACGTAATTTTCACGGTCAACTCTGACCTAACGGCAAAGTTTTCTTTTTTGTGATCTATCTGCGTCAGTTACGCTAGGGAAGTTTTAACGTTAACATAGTTGGCTGAAAGTATCATAATTCCGCCGATAAATACAAATAAATCAATAGGTTCATGATAAATTAGCGCGCCGACGATAGCGATGATCGGTAGCCGTGCAAAATCGAATGGCACCACAATCGTTGCGGGTGCGATGGCGAGCGCTTTGGTGATGCAAAAATGCGCAGTCAGCCCGCAAACACCAATGAGAATCAGCCAGGGAATCGTTGCTGCGGTAGGCAGGGCGATCTCTGCGTCATAGCCCGAGGCGACCAGACCCAGAACCAGCTGCATGCTTGTGAGCCAGAACAAGATGCTGCCGATGCCTTCGGTACGGGTCAGCCTTTTGGTGGCAATCATCGTGAGCGCGAAGAAAATCGCGCAGCTTGCCGCCGCCGCTATTCCTGAATTGAGCGGTGTCGCGCCGGGGCGTGCAACAACGAGAATGCCCAGAAACCCCAGCCCGACCGCCAGCGCTTTGGGTAGCGTGATCCGCTCGCCCAGCAACAGTGGCGCCAGAAGAATCACCCAAAGCGGTGTGGTGAACTCAAGCGCAAAGACCTGCGCCAGCGGAATCAGCGTCAGCGAGTAGAACCAGAGGTTCTGTCCGATAAAATGCGCCAGATTCCGTGCCATGTTCAGCCCAAGCCGGTCGCGACTGACCCGGTGCCAGGTTCCAGTCCAGGTGAGGACTGCGCAGACGATGATTATGCCAATCACGCTGCGATACATCATCATTTCGAACGTGTCATGCGTGCTGGCCGTCGCCCGGCCCGCGACCGCCATCAGCGTGAACGAGGCGATCGCGCCGGTCATCCACAGCGCCGCGCGCAATACGTTAGCCGCGGCCAACGGACAGCGCTTTATGATTGCATGCTGCGCTTAAGGGCATCGTATCAGACGCCAGACGCAAGTGGGTTTTCGTCGACATGGGTAGCATCTTTGAAGAGGTAATCGTGGTGGGACAATTGTGCTTCAAACAAATAGCCGTGCTGCCCGAGATACGTGGACAATTGATCAAAATCCTTATGCTCGATCAGCATGTAGTTGAAACGGTATTTCTGGTGACGAATGCCTTTCAACACGGGAATCTCAACTCCTTCGACATCCAATGAAAGAAAGTCGATCCGCTCAGGGGCACCGGCTTCGGTAAGGATCGCGTCAAGGGTTCGCGCAATTGCGCCAAAACGAAAATTCGTTTCAGATTTTGGCAAATGAACCTTCGACCGCTCGATATGCTCCATCGGGTCATCAAGCGCGCTCTCCATACCAAGACTGACGCTCATGAGATTGGAATACACCATCTCCACAAACCGATCCGAATATTCAAAATCGACACAGGCACCGCAGAACACGGAGTTGTTCTCTCCTCGCAGGGCGAGGCACTTCAGGTAGTTATGCGGCGCTGGTTCCACCAGAACGCCGCGCCAACCGCGCGTGCGTTCCAAGCGGTATGTGTTAGACTGGTTTATACCGTCATTGGCCCCCAGCTCGACAAAGAAGCCGTTATCATAGTCAAGATAGGCCTCCATCTTCTTGTCGAGATCATTCAGCCCGTAATACTTGGGTTCCTTAGCTCGTCGGCGTTTGTCGATTGACCTCTTCAGTCTTTGAAGCACCAATTCTTAACCCTCCGCTGAACCTGTGGCCGGTTTTTCGGGTCTTTGCGAAGCCGGCGCAGATATCATTTGAACCGGACGTAGCACATCCACGTATAGTCCAAAGCTTCGGATTTCAGAGGATCCTCGCTGGTTGCATTAAACAGTGGGGCCTTGGTCGGGAAGGCATCGCCAGTCCAAGCGTCGCCCCAGCGTGTGGTCTCAGCGCCAAAAAGCGGTGGCCCTTCGTAGTAAACCTCAAGATTCTGTTCGAGTTCCCTGCGGTGAGTCTCATTGGCCGGTACGCTCTCGATAAGTCGGTCGGTCAGTGGATCGGATGCCAGAGCCGCCCGGAGCCGTTTGCCGAGAGGTTTCGCCGGGGGCGGCGGCGCATCGAACCCGGCGCCGGAGGCCGCATGTTTGAGCGAATAACAATCGCCAAACCGAACTGGGTAGTTGTCTTCGAAAATGGCCTGACGAAAGCCTTTCCATTTCATCTGTTGCAGGCGCATAAGCGCGTTCTGGTGATCGTCGATGAAGCATAAGGCGTTGCTGAGATCCTCGCTGGTGAAATCGATCAGTGAGAAGTCGCGCTCGATATAGTCCGCCGTTTTGCTGCGATAGGTCAGGGTTCCGAAATTGATGTCCAGACAGATCAGTCGTGCTGAGGGGCAGGCCTGTTCAATCAACCAGGTTCCCTGACCCTTGTAGACGCCGCTTTCGACAATCAGATCGGGTTTCAGCCGGGACAGCATGAACCAAGTGAGAAAGGCATGCGGGGCTTTCATACCGCCGGTATTGTCCGACACCGGCTTGCGGGCATAGACTTCCTTGAACTCGGGATAGGCCTCGACCATCTCGGTATCACCCCAAGGAACATCCCCGAGTTGAAAGGGTTGCGTATTCAAATCAGATTCCCTTTTTTGATTGTCTATGGCGGCCCTATTCCCACTCGATGGTGCCGGGCGGTTTTGAGGTGATGTCGTAGGTGCAGCGGTTGATGCCTTTGACCTCGTTGATGATGCGCGTCGCGGTCTCGCCGAGAAACTCGTGGCTGAACGGGTAGTAATCCGCCGTCATGCCATCCACCGAGGTCACCGCGCGCAGGGCGCAGGCGTAGTCATAGGTGCGTCCGTCGCCCATCACGCCGACGGTGCGTACCGGCAGGATCGCCACAAACGCCTGCCAGATCTCATCATAGAGCCCGTGCTTGCGGATTTGGTCGATATAGATCGCATCCGCCTCGCGCAGAATCTCCAGCTTTTCGCGGGTGATTTCGCCGGGGCAGCGGATTGCCAGGCCAGGGCCAGGGAAGGGGTGGCGGCCGATGAAGCTCTGTGGCAGGCCCAACTCGCGGCCCAGGGCACGGACCTCGTCCTTGAACAGCTCGCGCAGCGGCTCGACCAGTTTCAGGCCCATCTTTTCGGGCAACCCGCCGACATTGTGGTGGCTTTTGATGGTGACCGAGGGGCCGCCGGAAAAGCTCACCGATTCAATGACGTCGGGGTAGAGCGTGCCTTGGGCGAGGAACTCGGCCCCATCGATTGTGTCGGCGTGTTTCTGGAACACGTCGATGAACAGTTTGCCGATGATCTTGCGCTTGGTTTCAGGGTCGGACTGGCCGTCCAACTCGCCCAGGAACAGCTCGGATTCATCGGCATGGATCAGCTGGATGTTGTAATTGTCGCGAAACATGGCGACGACTTCCTGCGCCTCGTTCTTGCGCAAGAGCCCGTGATCGACAAACACGCAGGTGAGTTGGTCACCAATCGCCTCATGGATCAGAATCGCCGCGACCGAGCTGTCGACGCCGCCAGAGAGGCCGCAGATCACCTTCTTGTCGCCCACCTGCGCGCGAATCTCCTCAATCATCTGTTCGCGATAGGCACCCATGGTCCAGTCGCCGGTGAACCCGGCGAGACGCACGAAGTTTTCATAAAGCTTCGCGCCTCGCGGCGTGTGATGCACCTCGGGGTGGAACTGGACAGCGTAGAAATTGCGCTGGGTATCGGCGGTGATCGCGTAAGGCGCGTTGGGTGAGGTGCCGTAGACCGCAAAGCCGGGCGCCAATTGGCTGACATGATCGCCATGGCTCATCCAGACTTGCTCATCCCCATCCGCAAACCAGCCCTCAAGCAGCGGCAGGGTACCTTCCGGCGTGACAAAGGCGCGGCCAAATTCGGCTGTACCGCCGCCGCCTGAAATCTTGCCGCCTTCAACGTTGCCGCCAAGCTGCTGCATCATCACCTGCTGGCCATAGCAGATGCCTAGAATCGGCACGCCATAGTCAAAGATCTCCTGCGGCGCACGCGGACTGCCCTCGCGCGTGACGCTGTCAGGACCGCCGGAAAAGATCACGGCTTTCGGTCCCATCCGGCGCACGAAATCCATCGTGACGTTCTGATAGGGATGAATCTCGCAATAGACGTTCAACTCGCGCAGGCGGCGGGCGATCAACTGCGTGACCTGGCTGCCGAAGTCGATGATGAGAAGGCGGTCATGGGATGTCTGGCTCATGGCCCAGCTACTAGGTTGCGGAACTGGCAAGCGCAAGGGATTTCAGGCAGTTTGGACGCAGGGCGAGGAGAGGGTGATGACGGATATTCGACTGCGCGCGGCCACGCATGGTGATCTTCCTCTACTGGTCGAGGTCATTGCCTCCGCCTATGCCGCCGAACGCGCGCGGCTGAGCGGTATCCCGGACGTGACCGAGGGGCTCGATGCGCATATTCGTGATGACATCGTGCAACTGGCCGAACGGGCGGGGGCGCTTTTGGGTGTCATTGTTCTAGTAAAGCAGGAAAACGCTCTGATGGTCGCCAATGTCGCGGTCTCTGCCGAGGCGCAGGGCGCCGGGATCGGAGGGCAATTGATGCGGTTGGCGGAACAGATGGCGCGGGGCGAAGGATATGACCGGCTGATCCTGCGCACCCATGCGGGCATGTCGGCAACACGCAGGTTCTATGCCAAGTTGGGCTGGGTTGAGACTGGCGTGAGCGGGCAGGTGGTCACGATGCAAAACGATCTGTGAGTGCGTTTGATGCAGGCTAAGGGAAATTGTGGTAGGCTAAAAGGCATTGGTTTCAGCAGTTTGATATGAATAGATGGCGAAGAAAACCGGATACGGACTGGATGGGTGTCAGAAGGAATATTCCGATCGACACCCGGTGATGAACAAGAAAGGCTCGGCCAAGCGCCCCAGATGCGGTTGCGGATCGTGGCTGAATCACTGGAAAATCTACAGCGGTGCTGGGTTGGCGGCGCAGGTGAACTGCTCCTATATGGGGTGCAGCAAGAAGGCCGAAGACGGGGCACATGTCGTTTTCGTCAAAGTTGAGCGCAAATCGGCAACTGAGCTTTACAAACCAAAGCAACTGGACGGCACCGTGTTCATCATCCCGCTTTGCGGGACCCATAATCGGTCCCGATTCACGGCGCCCTTCTTTGTAAATGCCTCGCGCAATCTGATCGATGACAAGGCGCGCGACGAATGCAAGACGGTTGTCTATCAACAGAACAGGCAGAACTACTATCGCGTGTCAGTGACAAAGGCTGGCGGGAAACCGAAATGCGGCTGTTCGAGTCATATCGCACATTACAGGGTCTACACCGGAAATAGTAGAAAGCGGCGCTGTGTCGCCATGCCGTGTAGCAAACCGGCAGTTGTCGCGGCACCTGTACGCTCGAAAGATCGGCGAACGCGGTTTGATCGTTATACTGCGCCTCTCTGCAAGGCCCATGCGAAGCCGCGCAGCGAATTCTATGTAATACGCAACGCCGAGCTTTGCCCTCCTGACGCTTGTGATGAGTGCGGACAGGAATAGCCGCTAGAATGCCATGGTTACTCCGCCCATGTCGCTTTTCCCCCTATTGCGCCGCTATCTTTCGGCGGGCGGGGCGCGACAGCCGTTAGAAGTGAAATAAATACGCAGTTTAGGGGAAAATGACCCATGGCAGAAGCAGCAGCGCGCCGCAGGGGCCGGGGCGGCGGCGGGGCAGCGCGCCGGGCCGAGCGCTCGGCGGTGAGGATCGAGACCGCTAAGTATATCGAGCGGAACATTCCGAATTTCGAGGTGCTGACCGAAGAGGCGCTCGACATCATCGAGGCCAACGCCGAAACCGTGCTGGAAGAGATCGGCGTCAATTTCGTCGATAACCCCGCAGCGCTTGAGCGCTGGCGCGAGGCCGGGGCCGATGTGGATGGCGAACGGGTACGCCTGCCGCGTGGACTGGCCAGAAAGCTCTGCGCCACCGCCCCGAAAGAGTTCACCCAGCACGCCCGCAACCCCGAGAAATCGGTGGTGATCGGCGGGCGCAACCTGGTGCTGGCCCCGGTCTACGGGCCGCCCTTCGTGCGCGATGCCAGTGGCGGTCGTCGCTATGCGACGATGGAGGATTTCAACAAATTCGTGAAGCTGGGCTACATGTCGAAATGGCTGCACCATTCCGGCGGCACGGTTTGCGAGCCGACCGACGTGCCGGTGAACAAGCGCCATCTGGACATGCTGCATGCCCATATGACGCTCAGCGACAAGCCTTTCATGGGCTCGGTCACCGATCCCAGCCGGGCGCAGGATTCGGTGGATATGTGTGGCATTCTGTTCGGCAAGGAGTTCGTGCAGGACAACACGGTGATGACCTCGCTCATCAACATCAACTCGCCGATGACCTTCGATGACGTGATGATGGGAGCGCTTGAGGTCTATGCACGCAACAACCAGGCCTGTATCGTCTCGCCCTTTATCGTGGGCGGTGCGATGGCGCCGGTCTCGGTCGCGGGGACGCTGACACAGGTGCTGGCCGAAGTGTTGGCGGGCATCGCTTATAGTCAGATCATCCGTCCCGGTGCTCCGGTGATCTTTGGGGCGTTTGTGTCCTCGATCGACATGAATTCGGGCGCCCCAACCTTTGGCACACCCGAGGCATCCATGGTCACCTATGGTGCGGGGCAGTTGGCCCGGCGTCTGGGGCTACCGTTCCGTTCGGCGGGTTCTTTCTGCGGCTCTAAACTGCCCGATGCGCAGGCGGCCTATGAAACCGCGAACTCGCTCAATATGGGGCTGCTGGCAGGCGTGAATTTCATGCTGCATTCCTGCGGCTGGCTGGAAGGCGGTCTGGTTGCCGATTTCGAGAAATTCGTGATGGATGCCGACCAGTTGGGCGCGTTGCACGGGCTGGCCAAGGGCGTGTCTGTGGATGAAGAAGCGCAGGCCATGGATGCCATCCGCGAGGTAGGTCCGGGCGGGCATTATCTGGGTTGCGCCCATACCCAGGCCAACTTCAAATCCGCTTTCTGGAAATCCGATCTGCTGGACTACAAGCCGTTCGAAACCTGGGAGGAAGAGGGCGCGCGCGATACGCGGATGCTGGCCTGCGAGCGGGTCGAGTATCTGCTAGCCAACTACCAGCAGCCGATGCTCGACCCGGCCATCTCCGAGGCGCTCAAGGCCTATATCGACGAAAAGAAGGCCTCGATGCCCGACGCCTTCATGTAAGGTCTCTCAGACCGGGGCGCGGCTGGCCTTCAGCAGCTGCGCCTCACCCATCATGGCGATCAGCAGATCCAGATGGCGGATGACGGAATAGCCCGCATCATCGCTGCGCCGTTGCTCATTCAGTTCCCGCTCAAGCTCCATCAGCCGCATCAGCGTCGCCGCCGGGCGTGGCAGCGTGCCATAGCCCAGAATGCGCGGCAGATGGCGGTCGCGGCTGTATTCCTGCACGCCGTGCCGGGCTGCCCGAATCAACAGGCGCGGGCGGCGGAGCGTGGACAGCATCGTGGTCAGGTCTTGCATGGTTGATCCCTCTTGGTTTGTGCGTTGTTGCGTCATTTGTTGCACAACTTTTACGAGTGTTGCCGAGTGGGCGTTTTAACCGTTCTTTGGGTTCAATCCTGTTTATCAATTTTAAACAATAGTTTCCCCATAGGTTCGTCCTTAACAAACAGGTAACAAATGCTCCCATAGGTTGTTTTTGTTTTTCAGGGGACGTGGCGGGGCACCAAGGGATGACAAAATAAGGGTACGATATGATGAATGACGGGTCCGGCTTTTTTGTTCCGGCATGGGTTCCAGAAGGCGCCCGGCGCTATCTCGCGCATACCGAAGCAGGACATTCCATCCGCGAGCTTGCGCGTGTGGCAGGCTGCCACGCCTCGACGGTGCTGCGGCAGATTCGCAAGGTCGAACTGCGTCGGGATGATCCGCTGGTGGATGCGGCGCTGCAGAACCTGGCCACGTCGCATTGCCAGCCGCGCCAGAAGCCCAGCCCGACCGACATGCAATGGGAAAGCGACCCGCGGGCAGAGAGTGAGCAGCCCGTCGACAAGGCGATGTTCGATCACGAAGCCGCGCGGGTGCTGCGGCGGCTATGCGAGACCGGGGCGGTGCTGGCCGTGGCCGAGGATATGGACAAGGCGGTTGTCGTGCGTGACAGCGGACCGGCGGGCAACACGCGCACGGCTGTGGTTGCGGCGGCAATCGCGCAGGCGCTGGCCCTCAATGACTGGATCTCCTGCGACAAGCCGGGGCGAATCTGCCGCTACCGGATCACCGCTGCCGGGCGGGCCGCGCTGGGGCAATTGCTGGCTGAGGCCGAAAACCGCGCCCGCCGCGCCCGCGAAGACGGGCTGGCCGAGGCGCAGGCCGGTTTCACCGGACCTGCTGGCCGCGCGGAAATGGAGAGACCGGGGCAGGCGCCAGGCCGGCGCAAGATGCGCTATGGGATGGCCGAAAGCCCGCTGGCCGCGCTGGCGCGGCGCAAGGACCGTGACGGCAAACCGTTTCTGGCCGACGATCTGGTGCGCGCCGGTGAGCGGCTGCGCGAGGATTTCGAACTGGCGCAGATCGGCCCCAATGTCACCCAGAGCTGGGATGGGTTTCTGGCCGGGAAATCTGGCGGTGACCGCCGTAGAGATCCGCTCAGCAGCGGGTCATCGACCGCGCGCGACCGGGTCACCCGCGCGCTCAGCGATCTGGGGCCGGGGTTGAGCGAGGTGGCGCTGCGCTGCTGTTGCTACCTCGAAGGGCTGGAACTGGCGGAAAAGCACTTGGGCTGGTCGGCCCGCTCGGGCAAGATCGTACTGCGTATCGCGCTGCAGCGGCTCAAGCGACATTACGAGATGGCAAGCGAAGCGGATGCCATGATCGGCTGAACCCGCCGCTTTCCCCCGGACAGCAAAAGGCCCGCCAAAAATGGCGGGCCTTGTTCTTATGCCAGCTCCGGCTGTTTTTGCTCGGCCAGATAGGCCAGCATCGTTTCCGGCGAGGAGACACCATAGGGATCCTCGGGACAGTTATCCATCAGGCCGGGCTCTTCGAACCAGGCCTCGACCACACCGTCCGTGACGATGGCCGCATAACGCCACGAGCGCATGCCGAAGCCCAGATTGTCCTTGTCGACCAGCATGCCCATCTTTCGGGTGAACTCGCCCGAGCCATCGGGGATGACCTTGACGTATTTCAGCTTCTGCGCCTCGGCCCATTTGTTCATGACAAAGCTGTCATTGACCGACAGGCAATAGATCTCGTCGATGCCCTGGGCGACGAAATCAGCATGGCCGTTTTCGAATCCGGGCAGTTGATAGGTCGAGCAGGTGGGGGTGAAGGCACCGGGCAGCGAAAACAGAACAACTCGTTTGTCGGCAAAGTAATCGGCGCTGGTCACATCCTGCCAGCGGAACGGGTTTGGTCCCTCAATCGCGTCATCGCGCACCCGGGTGTGAAACGTGACGTCGGGGAGTTTTGTGCCGGTTTTCATGTGCAATGTCCTTTTCGGGGCTGTGAACTCGCCGCCGATTAAAATGATTCCAAACCGGTTTCAAGTCGATCTTTCTGCAGTAGCGACGTATGTAAATATTATGTAAAACATGTTGTTAGCTGTTTTTTGGTGGCAAGTATGCTGCGTCTGCATATTGGCGTTGCATAGCGGCCATGCGCCACTGGCTGTTTGTCTCCGGACGGATTATGGTATGCACACGCAAGCTGACCCTAGGTGAGGACGCAAAACCGTGCGCGATCTGAAAATCCCCGAGCAACGCCACCCCGAAAAGGCGCATCGCCCGGACAATGCCCAGCCCAAGAAACCAAGCTGGATCAGGGTCAAGGCCCCCGGCGGCAAGGGCTATGCCGAAACCCACAAGATCATGCGCGATAACAACCTGACCACCGTCTGCGAAGAGGCCGGTTGCCCCAATGTCGGCGAATGCTGGTCTCAGGGTCACGCCACCATGATGATCATGGGCGAGATCTGTACTCGTGGCTGCACCTTCTGCAACATCGCCACCGGCAAGCCCGACACGCTGGACGCGTTTGAACCGGGCCGGGTGGCCCATGCGGTACAGAAGCTGGGGCTCAATCACGTGGTGATCACCAGCGTCGACCGGGATGATCTGGAAGATGGCGGCGCCGATCACTTTGCCCAGACCATCCGCGCCGTGCGCCATCGCAGCCCCAAAACCACAATCGAAATCCTGACCCCCGATTTCATCAAATGCGACGACAGCGCGCTGGAAGTCGTGGTCGAGTCAAAACCGGATGTGTTCAATCATAACCTCGAAACCGTGCCCGGCCTTTACCCCGAGGTGCGCCCCGGCGCGCGGTATTTCCACAGCCTGCGCTTGTTGCAGCGGGTCAAGGAACTGGACCCGTCGATCTTTACCAAGTCCGGCATCATGGTCGGCCTGGGCGAGGACGGGCAGGCGGTGCGGCAGGTGATGGATGACATGCGCGCTGCGGATGTCGATTTCCTGACCATCGGCCAGTATCTGCAACCCACGCCCAAACATCACAAGGTGGATCGTTTCGTGACGCCCGATGAGTTTGCGGCCTATGAAAAGGTAGCCTTCGGCAAAGGCTTCCTGATGGTGTCGGCGACTCCGCTGACCCGGTCCTCCTACCACGCCGGAGACGATTTCGCCCGCCTGCGCGAGGCGCGCGAAGCGAAGCTCAGCGGGCGCAAGGGCTAAAGCGTTATGCGAAAAACTTGAATCCCTTAACGCTGCCTGAAATCATAGATTTCAACGCGTTAAGTGATGCTTGATGTCTCAGGCTTTTCGTCAAACGCTATCGGCTATTCGGTGAACCGCACCTTGCCGATAAAGGGCAGGTTGCGGTTGCGCTGCGCGTAATCGATGCCGTAGCCGACGACAAATTCATCCGGAATCTCGAACCCAACCCAGTCGGAGCGGAAATCGACCTCGCGGCGGCTGGGCTTGTCGAGCAGCGCGATGGATTTAAGTCGTTTGGGCTTGCGGCTGCGCAGCAGTTTGGTGACGTGGTTCAGCGTGTGGCCGGTATCGACGATATCCTCGACCACCAGCACATCGCGCCCTTCGATGGCGCCGCGCAAATCCTTGAGAATGCGGACCTCGCGGCTGCTTTCCATCGAATCGCCGTAGGAGGATGCTTCGAGGAAATCCACCTCGATGGGCAGGTCCAGCTCACGCACCAGGTCGGCGATGAACACGAAACTGCCGCGCAAGAGGCCGACAACGACCAGCTTGTCCGTATCCGAGAATTCAGACGCAATCTCATCGCACAGCGCCTCGATCCGCGCCGCGATGGCCTTGGCCGAGATCATCTGATCTATCACATAAGCGCGGTCACTCATGGCATCCCCCTTGATCTTTTGCGCCCAACATACGACATCACCCGCCATTGTCATGTACGAAGACGCCAGACCTGATGCCAACCCATTCCGAGACCAGACGCCTGCCATATAGCGCCCAGCAAATGTATGATCTGGTCGCGGATGTGGGCAAATACCCCGAATTCCTTCCCTGGTGTTCGGCGGCCCGCATGCGGCGCACCTATGATGATGGCCGCGCACGCGTGCTGGAGGCCGATCTGGTCATTTCGTTCAAAGTGTTCCGCGAGAAATTCGGCAGCCGGGTGACGCTTTATGACGCCGATCACCGCATTGATACCGAATATCTGGATGGCCCGTTCAAATACATGAAATCGAACTGGTCCTTCGCGGATGCCGCTGACGGTGGCTGCGACGTGTCCTTCCATGTGGATTTCGAATTCAAGAACGCGGTGCTGCAAAAAATCATCGGTGTGGTCTTCAACGAGGCGATGCATCGGATCGTGCGTGCCTTTGAGCAGCGGGCGCACGCGCTCTACGGTTAGGCTTTACCGCTGGCAGGTCGGCGCTAGACTGCGCCCATGACCAGATTGACCTCAGAGCTTGCCGGATTTGCCGCCGGTCCCGTCAACACCAGCACCGCCGCGCGTCTGATCACCGCCCTGTCGGTTCTCGACTGGTTTTCCGTGGGGCATGCGGGGGCGGCCGAGCCTGTCTCGCTGATCATCCGCGATATGGTGCTGGCTGAGGGCGGGGTCGGGCAGGCGCATCTGTTTGGCGGGTCTGCTGCACCCGCACGCGCGGCGGCGCTGGTCAATGGCACCATCTCTCACGCGCTGGATTATGACGACACGCATTTTGCCCATATCGGTCACCCTTCGGTCGCCGTGATCCCTGCAGCACTTGCCATGGCAGAGCTGCACGAGCTGCCGCTGGTCGATCTGCAGGAGGCGGCGCTGGTCGGGATGGAGCTGTCGGTGCGCGTCGGTCTCTGGCTGGGTCGGGGGCATTATCAGACTGGCTTTCATCAGACTGCCACCGCCGGGGCCTTCGGCGCGGCAGCCGCAGCGGGGCGGCTGGCGGGGCTGACGCCGGATCAGATGGCGCAGGTATTCGGGCTGACGGCAACGCGCGCGGCAGGGCTCAAGGCGCAGTTCGGCACCATGGGCAAGCCCTATAATGCCGGGATCGCCGCAAGTTGCGGGGTCGAAGCGGTGCAACTGGTTCTGCGCGGATTTATCGCCAACCCCGACGCGATGGAGGGGCCGACCGGCTTTGGCGCCATCCATCACGGCGCGGATGACAGCGATGCGGCGCTGGACGGGATCGGCGAGACGTGGCTGTTCGAACAGGTCAGCCACAAGTTCCACGCCTGCTGTCACGGGCTGCATGCGGCGCTTGAGGCCGCGCGTAGTCTTGATATTGCGGAACCCGAAGTGGCCGAAATGGCGGTCAAAACCCATCCGCGCTGGATGAGCGTTTGCAACCAGCCCGCGCCAACGACCGGGCTGGGCGCGAAATTCTCCTATCGCACCGTCCTGGCCATGCGCGCGCTGGGATATGACACGGCGCGGCTCGACAGCTTCTGCGAAAAGGTCTGCGCCGACCCCAGGCTGCAGCGCCTGCGCGATCACATCACGGTCGAGGCCGATGAGACCCTGAGTGAGACCCAGGCGCATCTGAGCGTGTTGCGTCGCGACGGCCAAAGGCTGGAGGCGCGCCATGATCTGATGGAACCGCTGTCGCTCGCCACGCGCGAGGAACGGGTGCGCGCCAAGTCGGCCAAGCTGATCGGCGCGCAGGCCAGCGATGAGATCTGGTCGCTGTTGCGCACCGGCGGGTCGGCCGCCGAGCTTGTCGCGCGTATGGCAGAATAGGAAAAGCGGGCCGCGTTCGGGACCCGCTTTCCGGCCGTTTCCGGCCTGACACAGCAAAAGGTGGGCTTAGCTGGTCATGTCGTAAGCCCGCTCTCCGTGTACCGAGAGGTCGAGCCCGTTTGTTTCGGTCTCGGCATCTACCCGCAGCGGCGTGACCAGCCCGACCAGTTTGACCAGAATTGCGGTGGCGACGATTGTGAACAGCCCGACAATCACCAGCCCGCCAAGCTGCGCGGCCCATGCGCCCTGACCGAAGACGGCGATCATGATCGTGCCGAAAATGCCGCCCACGCCATGTACGGCAAACACATCCAGCGTGTCGTCGATCTTGAGCATATTGCGCACCACATTCACCGCTTCCTGACAGAGGATTCCGGCGACAAAGCCGATGATCAGCGCTTCGACCGGGCCGACAAAGCCGCTCGCCGGTGTGATCGAGGCCAGACCGGCGATGGTGCCCGTGACCAGACCCACCATTGAGGCCTTGCCATATTTGATCTTCTCCCACAGCGCCCAGCTGAGCGAGGCGGTTGCTGCCGAGATATGGGTGACCGTCAGCGCCATTGCGGCTCCTCCATCAGCAGCCAGTTGCGAACCGCCGTTGAAGCCGAACCAGCCGACCCAGAGCATCGCCGCGCCGATCATCACGAAGCCGGGGCTGTGCGGTGGGGTGGTGTGGTTGCGGCGTGGGCCGAGGAAGATGGCGATGACAAGGGCCGCCAGACCGGCGGTCTCATGCACCACGATGCCGCCCGCGAAGTCGCGCACGCCGATCTCGCCGAATATGCCGCCATCGGACAGGAACCCGCCGCCCCAGATCCAATGCACCACCGGCGCATAGACCAGCAGCATCCAGAGCGCCGAAAAGGTCAGCACAAAGCCAAACCCGATGCGTTCTACATAGGCGCCGACGATCAGTGCCGGGGTGATGATCGCAAAGGTCATCTGGAAGGCAAAGAACAGCACCTCGGGCAGGGTGCCTGCCAGGGTCTCGGGCGTGATACCCAGCAGGAACATCTTGTCCAGCCCGCCCCAATAGCCGCTTGCGCCGCCACCAAAGGCGATGGAATAGCCCGCGACGAGCCAGAGAATACTCATCAGACAGGCGATCGAGAAACAATGCATGAAAACGCTGAGCACGTTGCGGGCGCGCACGAGACCGCCGTAAAACAGCGCCAGTCCCGGCAATGTCATGAAAAGGACCAGCGCGGTTGCCACGATGATCCAGGCTGTGTCGGCTCCGTTCATGAACCGCTCTCCTTTCCTGCCTGCAAGCGATGCATCCGCATCGCGGATGAGTGATGGTGTGGGCGGTTCAAGCGGAGGATCTGTGGGGAAAAAAGAGGCAGGGGGTGGAAAAGCCGCCTATTTTGCGCGCTTTTTATAAAGTGAGTAAAAATTAGGCGTGAATTTGGTGGTGACGGTCACTTATTGATCGCTGCGCGAAGCGGCTTTGCCCAGAAAGTCCAGCGCGTGATCGCGCGCGGCTTCGCGTACCTTGTCGCGGCCCAATGCGCCAAACTCGATGGTCTGGGTTCTGGTTGGTGCGCCTTTTGCCGCAACACCGAAACAGACGCGCCCCTCGGGCTTGAACTCGGACCCGCCGGGACCGGCAATGCCTGTGATCGACACAGCGATATCCGCCGCGCTATGCGCCAGCGCGCCCTCGGCCATCTGTGCCGCTACTTCCTCGGATACAGCGCCATGAGCGGCCAGCGTTTCGGCGCGGACCCCCAGCATCTGCTGCTTGGCGGCGTTGGAATAGGTGACAAAGCCGCATTCGACCACATCCGAGCTGCCCGCGATGTCGGTCAGCGCGGCGGCCACCATGCCGCCCGTGCAGCTTTCGGCGGTGCAGACCCGCAGACCACGCGCGCGGGCAAGCGAGAGGAGCGCCTCGGCAGTCACAGCCCCAGCACCCCATGCGACAGGAAGGCCAGTGCGGCGACGCCGATGGCCGCGAAAATCCCGGCAATCAGATCGTCCAGCATCACGCCCAGCGGATCGCCGCGCCGGTCGGCCCAGCCGACAGGGCCGGGCTTGATGATATCAAACAGCCGAAACAGCAGAAACGCCGCGATCCAGCCGGGCCAGAGCGCAGAGATATCCAGCCCATGCGCCCAGGCCGGGGCCGAGACCGCCCAGAGCGCTAGAAACTGCCCGGCCACCTCGTCAATCACGATTTCGGAGGGGTCGTGGTCGTCGCTGTCCTTGGTCATCACATGGGTGGCCCAGTTTCCGACCAGCGCTGCCAGCAATGTCGCCAGAAACAGCAGGGGAAAGCCGCCCAGCTGATGCAGCACCCAGGCCATGGGCAGCGCCGCAAGCGAGCCCCATGTGCCCGGCGCGGGGCGCAGGTAGCCGATGCCGCCCACGGTCGCGATAAGCCGCGCCGCGCGGTCGCGCCCGGCGCTCATGACCGCACCAGGCAGGCGGTGGCCAGCGCCGCGATGCCTTCCTCGCGCCCGGTGAAGCCCAGCCGTTCCGAGGTGGTGGCCTTGATCGACACCTGATCGGACGTCAGCCCCATGATCCGCGCCATTTCTGTTTGCATATCAGCGGCATGTGGCCCGATCTTCGGGTGCTCACAAACCAGCGTGCAGTCGATATTGGCGATGTGGTAGCCCATGTTTCCGGCAAGGCTTACCGCATGGGCCAGGAAAATCTCGCTCGCCGCGCCTTTCCATTGCGGGTCCGAGGGCGGGAAGTGACGACCGATATCGCCTTGCGCCAGCGCGCCATAGATCGCGTCGGTGACCGCATGCATGCCCACATCAGCATCGGAATGCCCCTGCAGCCCGCGCCCATGCGGGATACGGCAGCCGCACAGGATCACGTGATCGCCCGGCCCAAAGCGATGCACGTCATAGCCATTGCCCAGTCTCACATCCATGTCGCGCCTCAATACCCTTTCTGCGCGAGCGAAATCCTCGGCCCGCGTGATCTTTAGATTGTCTGCCTCGCCGGGAACGATGGCAACCTTAATGCCCGCCGCGCGCGCCACTTCCACATCATCGGCGGCCTCGCCCGAGCGGACCTCATGCGCGGCGCAGATCAGATCATAGTCGAACCCCTGCGGCGTCTGCGCCGCAAAAAGCCCGGCACGGTCCCGTGTGCCCTCGACAAATCCGTCCGCGCCCGACCAGAGCGCATCGGTGACCACCAGACCCGGCGCGGCGGCGTCGTGACTGTCAAGCGCCTGTATAACCGTGCGGATCAGCGCCGCAGTCACGCAAGGCCGTGCCACATCATGGATCAGCACCCGCGTGACACCGCGCCCGGCCAGCGCCTGCAGCCCGTTGCGCACCGAATCTGCCCGTTCAGTGCCACCCTTGGCGAGCAGCAGATCGGTTGCGCCAAACTCTTCCCATGCCGGGTCGTCATCAGGCGACAGGACCAGAACGATGTGGGTGATCTCAGGCAGGCGGAAGCGGTCCAGCGTCCAGTCCACCACGCGCCGACTGGCAAGCGCACGCCATTGCTTGGGCGTTTCGCCACCGGCCCGACGCCCACGCCCGGCGGCAACGATGATGGCAGCTGTTGTCATGGGCGGTGAGCTCCTGCTGGGGTCGGGCTCTGTTTAGGACCAGAGAGAGCCAAGGGCAATCACTCCGATCGCCTGCTTAAAAATTATGCAAACCAATTTGCCGCAAGGCAATTCCTGCCCTGTTTTCTTGTGCATTTGGCGGGGTTTCGATACCACCTAGAAAAATGCACAAGGATTGGGCAAAGTGACCTTGCGTCTTGCCGACAAACACATCTCACCTCCTGTGATCCTGGCCCCGATGGCCGGAATCACCGACCGCCCGTTCCGCGATCTGGTGATGCGCTTTGGTGCCGGGCTGGTGGTGAGCGAGATGGTGGCCAGTCAGGAAATGGTGCAGGCCAAGCCCGGCGTGCGTGAGCGCGCCGAGATCGGGGCCGATGTGGAAAACACCGCCGTTCAATTGGCGGGCCGCGATGCGGAATGGATGGCCGAAGCCGCGCGGCAGGTGGCCGATCGGGGCGCGCGGATTATCGACATCAATATGGGCTGCCCAGCCAAGAAGGTGACAAGTGGCTATTCCGGCTCGGCCCTGATGAAGACGCCCGACCATGCGCTCAGCCTGATCGAGGCGGTTGTGGGCGCGGTGGAAATACCGGTGACGCTCAAAACCCGGCTGGGTTGGGATGACGCCCTGCTGAACGCGCCCGAGATCGCCCGCCGGGCCGAGGCGGCAGGGGTGCGGATGATCACCATTCACGGACGCACGCGCTGCCAGTTCTACAAGGGCCATGCCGATTGGCAGGCGATAAACGCGGTGAAACAGGCGGTGTCGATCCCGGTAATCGCCAACGGCGATATCGTCGATCTGGCTTCGGCCCGGATGGCGCTCAAACGCTCTGGCGCGGATGGGGTCATGGTGGGGCGCGGTGCGCAGGGGCGGCCTTGGCTGCTGGCCGAGATTGCGGCCTCGCTTGGGTCTTCGGCTTATCCGGATATTCCGACCGGCCCGGCGCTGGTCGACATGGTCTCTGCCCATTACGAGGCGATGCTGGGCTTTTACGGCCCCGATCTGGGGCTGCGCGTCGCCCGCAAACATCTGGGCTGGTACATGGACCGGGCCGGAACACCGCCGGTGCTGCGCCGTCATGTCCTGACCAGCCGCGATCCGCGCGACGTGCTGCGCCTGCTGCCACTGGCGCTGGACGGGCAGGGAGAGCAGGCCGCATGAACACCGATCCAACCATCTGGGCCTCGCTGCCAGTCCCCGCCTTTGTGATCTCTGCAGAGGACCGCATCGAGGATACCAATTCCGCTGGCGAGGGGTTTCTGAACGCTTCGGTCAAGTCGGTGGTCGGCACGCCGGTCTGGGACCTGATCGCCATCGACGCGCCGATAGAAGAGGCGTTCGAGCGAGCCCGCCACAACGGAACGCCGCTTTTTGTCAACGATATCGACGTGGGCACCGGCAGCCGCGCGCCTTTGCAATGCGCCCTGCAGATCGCGCCGCTGCTGGGGCAGCCGGGCAAGATGCTGATGCTGATCTCGCCCCGCGAACTGGCCGGGCGGATGACTCAGAGCCATACGGTGAAATCTGCCGCGCAATCGGCGATCGGCATGGCCGAGATGCTGGCCCATGAGATCAAGAACCCGTTGGCTGGCATCACCGGCGCCGCGCAATTGCTCAGCATGAACCTCAGCCCAGACGATCTGGAACTGACCGATCTGATCGTGGCCGAAAGCCGCCGCATCGTGAAGCTGCTGGAACAGGTGGAACAGTTCGGCAATCTCAGCCCGCCGGATTTCCGCCCGGTCAATATCCATGACGTGCTGGACCGGGCGCGGCGCTCGGCGCTGCTGGGGTTCGGCGCGCATATGAAAATGATCGAGGATTACGACCCTTCGCTGCCGCTGGCCATTGGTGACCCTGACCAGCTGTTGCAAGTGGTGTTGAACCTGTTGCGCAACGCGTCCGAGGCAGCGGAGCCCAAGGGCGGCACGATCCGCCTGCACAGCTATTTCGAACATTCCTTCCGCCTGCGCCGCAGTGATGGCACCGGCCAGTCCCTGCCGCTGCAGGTCGAGATCATCGATGACGGGCCGGGACTGCCGGAAGACATTCGCAATGACGTGTTCGACCCGTTTGTGTCGGGGCGTGAGAACGGCACGGGGCTGGGGCTGGCTTTGGTCAGCAAGATTATCTCGGACCACAATGGATGGATTTCGGTCACGTCGGTTCCAGGGCGGACCGTCTTTCGGCTGTCGCTGCCTCGGGTGCCGCGCGGCTATGACATAGAGGAGAAGACCTGATGGATGGCACGGTTCTGGTCGCGGATGACGACCGCACGATCCGCACGGTTCTGACACAGGCACTGACACGGGCAGGGTGCAAGGTGCATGCCACCTCGTCGCTGACCACGCTGATGCGCTGGGTGGGCGAAGGCAAGGGCGATCTGGTGATCTCGGATGTGGTCATGCCGGATGGCAACGGGCTGGAAATGCTGCCCAAGATCAACGAGGACCGCCCCGGTCTGCCGGTGATCGTGATCTCGGCCCAGAACACCATTATGACCGCGATTCAGGCGGCTGAGGCTGACGCTTATGATTACCTGCCCAAACCGTTCGACCTGCCGGACCTGATGAAGCGTACCGCGCGGGCGCTGGACCAGCGACGCCGCAGCCCGGCCGAGGCCCCGCCAGAGGACGATACCCGCCCGGATGAGCTGCCGCTGGTCGGGCGGACACCGGCGATGCAATCGCTCTACCGGCTGGTGGCGCGGGTGATGAACACCGATTTGCCGGTGTTGATTTCCGGTGAAAGTGGCACCGGTAAGTCCTTGATCGCGCGAGCTATTCACGACTTTTCTGACCGGCGGACCTTGCCCTTCGTCACCGTGACCGCCGCCGATCTGCAGGATCTTGAGGGCCCGGCACGGGTGCTGGCGCGGGTCAAGGGGGGCACGCTGCTGATCGACGAGGTCTCTGATATCGAGGATGAGATTCAGGCCCGGATCGTGCGCATGATGGATGCGCCGGGCGATCACGTGCCGCGCTTCATGGCCACCAGCCAGGATGATCTGGCCGCAGCGATGGAAACCGGGCGGGTGCGGCAGGACCTCTATTACCGGCTCAGCGGCGCAACGGTAGAGGTTCCGGCTCTGCGCGAACGGGTCGAAGACATCCCGCTCTTGGCCGAGCATTTCCTGGGCCGGGCCGAACGAGAGGGCGCGCCGAAACGCTGGCTCAGCGAGGAGGCCCATGAGCTGGTGCGGGTCTATTCCTGGCCCGGCAATGTGCGCCAGTTGGAAAACGCGGTGCGACGCTTGGGCCTGACCAGCCGCGCCGAAGAGATCACCCGCGCCGAGGTCGAGTCGGTCCTGGGTAGTCAGCCAGAGGCGGAACCCGCCCTTGGCGGCGGTGACAGCGAGAAGCTGTCCGCCTCTGTCGGGCGGCATTTACGGCGCTATTTCGACTTGCATGGCGGGATGCTGCCACCGCCGGGATTGTACCAGAGGATTCTGCGCGAAGTTGAAGGCCCGCTTATAGAAATCGCGCTGGACGCGACCGGTGGAAACCAGGCGAAATGCGCCGATCTTTTGGGGATCAACCGGAATACGCTGAGAAAAAAGATCTCGGACCTCGATATAAAGGTGACACGCAGACGCAAACTGATGTAATATCGCCACACAAACCGTGGCAAACGGGTTTCGACCTGGAAACGACCACGAGATATGGCGGTACGTCGCTTCGGCGACACATCAGTATGAGGGCAGCAGGTGGCAACCTGGTCACAGAACGGGCCAATTCCATCACTGAGCCAGTGGAGTAGATCCCGAAAGGTCCGTAATTTCGGGACCTTGGGTCTTGTTGTTCTTGGGCCCATCCTGACGCTTGCCACCTATCTGGTGATCGGCCCGTTCGAGTTGGATGTTTCGGGGCCGACCCTGCGACTGATCCTTCTTACTGATCTGGTCTATATTCTTGTTCTGGCGGCGCTGGTGCTGGCGCAGGTCGGGCGGCTGATTGCGGCACGACGGGCGAAATCGGCGGGCTCACGCCTGCACCTGCGACTGATAGGCGTTTTCACCTTTCTGGCGCTTGTGCCCACCGTGACCGTGGCGATCTTTGCCGGGCTCACAGTGAATATCGGGCTTGAGGGCTGGTTCTCGGACCGGGTGCGTCAGGTGGTCGGCAACTCACTTGCTGCGGCTGAGGCCTATGAACTGGAACATCGCGAGGACCTCAGCCAGGACGCGCAGGCGCTGGGGCGGTTCCTGGATCAGGCCCGCGCGATCGATTTCTACATCAACGACGCCGAGCTGCGCGAGGTGCTGGCACAGGGGCAGGCGCAGATCCAGCGCGGTCTGAAAGAGGCCTATATCATCGACGGCACGGGCGAGATCAGGGTGCGGGGCGACCGGTCTTACCTGTTTGGTTTTGAGGCGCCCACGCCCGAGCAGGTGTCTGAGGCCGAGATCAATGGCGAGTTGATCATTCAGGACTGGGACAATAACGAATTCCGCGCCATCGTGCCGCTTTATGCCTATCTTGACCGCTATCTATATGTCAGCCGCGTGGTGGATGGCGAAATACTGAACCTGCTGGATGACACCAAGGAAACCGTGCGGCTCTACCAGCAACTTGAAAGCGAACGGGGTCGAGTGCTGTTCGAATTTGGCCTGCTCTATCTGGGCTTTGCGCTGATCCTGATCCTCGCGGCGGTCTGGCTGGGCCTCTGGTTTGCCGAGCGCCTGTCGCGCCCGGTGGGGCGTCTGACCACGGCGGCGCAGCGCGTGGGGGCGGGCGATTTGGCTGTGCAGGTGGTCGAGGAGAAGGGCGACGACGAGATCGCCATGCTGGGGCGCTATTTCAACCAGATGACCCGCCAACTCAAAGGCCAGCGCGACACGCTTCTGGAAAACACCCGCCAGATCGAAAGCCGCCGCAGACTGTTTGACTCGGTGCTCAGCTCGGTCACCTCGGGCGTTGTCGGCCTGGACCCGGATGGCTGTGTGACCTTCGTGAACCGCTCTGCAGAACGTCTGCTGGACTGGTCCGGCGGTGGTCGCAACCCGGCCATTGGCGTCGCCGTGCCCGAATTCCTGCCTCTCTTCGAGGCGCTCAAGGAGGGCGGCAACGAAACAGGTCAGGGTGAGGTCAAGGTCACCCGCAAGGGCCGCGCCGAGAACCTGCTGGTGCGGATGGCGACACGGCGCGGCGAAGAGGGGCGGCTGGAAGGTTATGTGGTGGCCTTTGACGACGTCACCGATCTGGTCAGCGCCCAGCGGATGGCGGCCTGGGGTGACGTGGCGCGGCGGATCGCACATGAGATCAAGAACCCACTGACCCCGATCCAGCTCAGCGCCGAGCGCATCAAACGCAAATTTGCGCGCCAGTTGGACGAGGGTGATGCCGACACGCTGGTGTCGATGACCGATGTGATCGTCCGCCAGACCAACGATCTGCGCCGCATCGTGGATGAGTTCTCGAAATTCGCGCGGATGCCCGAACCGGTGCGCCGGGATGAAGATATCAACCAGCTGGTGCGCGACGCGGTGCTGTTGCAGCAGACCGGGCAACCGGATGTAAAGGTTTCGGCCACGCTGCCCGACGGTCCGCTGATGAGCGATGTGGATGCAACCATGCTCAGCCAGGCGTTGACGAACCTGATCAAAAACGCAGGCGAAGCGATTGAAACGCTTAAGGAAAAAGGCGCACCTGGCAATCTGGTCCCAGAGATTCAGGTGACGTTGAGCAGCAGCGGTGACGGCAACCTGATCACCATCGCTGATAACGGCATCGGCCTGCCCGAGGATCGCGCACGGCTCTTTGAGCCTTACGTGACGACCCGAGACGAGGGCACCGGGCTGGGCCTGCCCATCGTCAAGAAAATCATTGAAGAACATGGTGGAACATTGGCGCTGGAAGATGCGCCGATCTTTGAAGGACAGGATCATTTCGGCGCCATGGCCGTGATCCGCCTTCCCGGGCAGGACGCGGCCCGGAAATCCGCGTCATCCAAACAAACAACCGGTAAAAAGGTGAAAGCGGGGCAAGATGAGTGATATTCTGATCGTTGACGACGAACGCGACATTCGCGAACTGGTTTCCGATATTCTCGAAGATGAGGGCTATGCCACCCGGCTGGCGGGCAATTCCGATGACTGCATGGCGGCCATCAATGCCGAACCTCCGGGGCTGCTGATCCTGGATATCTGGCTGAAAGACAGCCGCATGGACGGGATCGACATCCTCAAGGCGGTCAAGCGCGACAACCCGGACATTCCGGTGGTTATCATCTCGGGGCATGGCAATATCGAGATTGCGGTCGCCGCGATCAAACAGGGGGCCTATGACTTCATCGAGAAGCCGTTCAACATCGATCAGTTGATGGTGGTGATCCGGCGCGCGATGGAAACCTCGCGCCTGCGCCGCGAGAACAGCGCGCTCAAACGCCGCGAAGTGACCAATGCCGATATGATCGGCAATTCCGCGGCCTTCCGGTCGATGTTGGGGCAGCTCGAAAAAGTCACCCGCTCGAACGGGCGCGTGATGCTGAGCGGTCCGGCGGGATCCGGCAAGGAGATCGCCGCGCGCTTCGTACACGCGCAATCGAACCGCGCCAACGGCCCCTTTGTCACCGTGAACTGCGCGGGCGTCGAGCCTGAGCGGGTCGAAGAGGTGCTGTTCGGCCGCGAAACCGCCGAACGCGGGGTCGAACCGGGCCTGCTGGAAGAGGCCCATGGTGGGGTGGTCTATTTCGATGAGGTGGCGGATATGCCGCTGGGCACCCAGTCCAAGATTCTGCGGGTGCTGGTCGATCAGCAATTCCAGCGCGTTGGCGGTTCCGACAAGGTCCGTGTCGATCTGCGGGTGATCTCGTCGACGAACAAGGATCTGGAGGAGGAAATCCGCGCCGAGCGGTTCCGCGAAGAGCTGTTCCATCGCCTGAACGTGGTGCCGATCGCAGTACCCTCACTGGAGGAGCGGCGCGAGGACATTCCGCTGCTGGCCGAGCATTTCATCGAGATGTGCAATGAAACCCAGGGGCTTACGGCGCGACCCTTAAGCGACGAGGCGATCGCGCTGATGCAGACCATGGCCTGGCCGGGCAATGTGCGCCAGCTCAAGAACCTGATCGAGCGGGTCCTGATCCTGGGTGACAGTACCGGTCCCATCGAGGCGCGCGAACTGCCCAGCGAAGAAGAACGCGAAAGCGAAGACGGGCGCGTTGTGCTCTCTGGCGCCCTTGCGACACTGCCGCTACGTGAGGCGCGCGAGGCGTTCGAGCGCGAGTATCTGCTGACCCAGATCAACCGCTTCGGCGGCAATATCAGCCGCACCGCCTCCTTTGTCGGCATGGAGCGCAGCGCCCTGCACCGCAAACTCAAATCGCTGGGCGTGGTCACCTCGAACAAGGCGGGCAACCGGGTTGCGCATGTGGATGAAGAGGTGACCGAAGCCGCCGAATAGGGGCTGGTTTGACCCTTGTGACTAGCGTCTCCAGGACGCGTGAGCTTTCGGATATGCCGCGTTTGGATTGAAGCGCGGCATATTCGGCTGCATTCACCCGACCGGGAAGGGGCTCTCTCCGCTATTGGTTTGCGAAGAAATATGTTACTTTCTGCGCGGGCATCCGATTTGAAGCCCGAAACAATTTGCAGCAGCAATACCTATAATCAGCACACCAGTTCGAGTTCGGATCATGCGTTTTTCACCGACAAGAATGGCAACTTCAATTGGGCCGCCATAGCCGCAATCTGCGCAGTCGTCGGTTCAGTTCTTGTGATCGCGACTTATCTGACCTCGGGATCGGGCAAGGATGTGGCAGCAACAAATATCGTGACCGTCCTTGGCGATCATGTGCAGGGCGACAAGATTGAGGGCATCACGCTCGAACAATACGAGGCGGGACTAAAGCGGCGCGAAACCGAGATTGTAGGACTTCTCAAAGACTCCAGCATTTCTACAAAAGACGCCCAGAGCTCGCGGCAGACGTTGCAAAAGATCGACTCCCGGCAGTCCGATCTGCAAAGCCCTTATGCGGATGTAGAAAAGCTCACCGCTGAAATTCGCGCCTATCATGAGAATATCGCAGACACCAATCTGCTTCAGAGGGCCGTTCTCGATATATTCGACGGCGATAACTTCAGCGCAGTGGACAAGGCGCTGGAGGCGGGTATTCCGGTTACATCGGTTGGCACAATCGAAAACACTTCAAGCGTGTTTCAGCCCATCAAGACGGAGGTTGATTTTCTACGCTTTGTCACTGGCCGTGATTTGTTTTTCAGCAATGATACATTCTATGTCAGAAAGTATGGACGGGATGGGTCAATCGACGGGTTTAGTTACGGCAATAGAACTGGCACCGGCAGCTGGGCCTTTGTCGATAGCAGGTATTGTGAAGAGTTCATGCACCGTGGGGAACATTATCCCCAGTATTGCCCTGATGTGGCGGTCTCGAAGTCTGCGGTGAAATTCGTTTACGAAAATGGGGACGCGGCGATCTACTTAATTGAGTAGGATCGAGCGGCCTTCGAGCTGGTGCGGCAGCGCTTGTTACTGCCGAGAAAGCGCCGACGCGGACCGGCGGCATAAAGGGGGCATACTGCGAATGCCTTGGTTTCAGCCGCCCTGTTGCGGCGTGACGATCTGGTAGTTGGCCTGTTGAGGCGTCACGATCTGATAGCTGCCATCCTCGTTACGGATGAAGCAGGAGGTGCTTGAAAGTGGCGGCAGCTGTGTCGTTGCTCCCGGTGGTACCTGCGCCTTGATGCCAGCGCTGCACGGCTTGATCTGCACCGGCTGATAGCCTTTTTGCGCCATACACATCTGCGTCACCCGATTGCGCAGGCCCTTGTTGGCATCGACGGAGTAAACCGGCCCACGATCCCAATAGCCGCCAGTGCGCCAGCACTGGCCGCGATTGCAGTAGCGGTTGCCGGGATAGTAGATCGGTGGGCCTTGCCGGATCTGGGTGTTGACGGGCACCTCCTGAAGCGCCTGCACCTGACAGTTTGTGGTGTCGTTCTGCTGGCGCGTGACAGACACGCCGGGCTTGTAATAGAGCGAGAGCGGCCCGCATCCCGCGAGAAACACCCCAAAGAACACAATCCGAACCAGCATTTTCATAGGCTTACTGTGGCGCAATGTTGCTGATCTGACAATTCAATTGACCCTGATTTGGGCTTCTGTCATTCAGAAATCCGGCATGAAGGGACCAGTGCGATGAAGGTCATCATTTGTGGGGCCGGGCAGGTGGGCTGGCAGATTGCCCGCCATCTCTCGGGCGAGTTGAACGACGTGACCGTAGTCGACAACAATCCCGACCTGGTCAGGCGCGCCACCGAGACGCTGGATGTACAGGGGATTTCGGGGTTTGCCAGCTATCCTGATGTGCTGGACCGGGCCGGGGCCAAGGATGCGGATATGATCATCGCCGCCACCCATTCCGACGAGGTCAACATGGTGACCTGTCAGGTGGCCCATTCGGTCTTTGGCATCCAGCGCAAGATCGCGCGGCTGCGCTCACAATCTTATCTGACGGCGATCTATTCCGACCTCTATCGCCGCGACCACCTGCCGATTGATGTGGTGATCAGCCCCGAACGCGAAGTGGCGGCCGCCGCGATGCGCCGCCTGTCGGTGCCAGCCGCATTTGATACCGAATTGTTCATGGATGACGACGCGCAGCTGCTGGGCATTTCGGTGGACGAGGATTGCCCCATCGTGAATACGCCCCTGCGGCAGTTGACCGATCTGTTTTCGACGCTGCGCACCATCGTGGTCGGAATCCGGCGCGAGGGATCGCTCTTTGCGCCGGAACCGGGCGATCAGATCTTCACCGGCGATGAATGTTATGTCTTCTCCCATGTGGACGATGTCGAACGCACGATGGAGATCTTCGGCAAGAAGCACGGCAAGCAGGACCGGGTGGTCATCGTCGGTGGTGGCAATGTCGGGCTGGAGGTCGCCAGCACGCTGGAGCAGCACAAGACACGCATCCGCGCCAAGGTGATCGAGCGCGACCGCAAATGCGCTGAGATGGCGGCCGAAGCGTTGGAACGCACCATCGTGCTGAACGGGGACGGGCTGGATGCCTCGCTTTTGTCCGAGGCCGGGATATCGCGTGCCGATGCGATGCTGGCAGTAACCGATGATGACAAGACCAACCTGCTGGCCGCCGTGCGCGCCAAGGCCGAGGGCTGCCCGCTCGCCATCGCGCTGATCAACGACCCGACGCTGGTGCCTTTGATGACGCCGCTGGGCATTGACGCCTATATCAACCCGCGCGCCACCACGGTCAGCTCGATCCTGCGCCACATCCGCCATGGGCGGGTGCGGCAGGTCTATTCTATCGGTGATGCCGAGGCCGAGGTGATCGAGGCCGAAGTGCTGTCGACCTCGCCCATGGCGGGCCAGAAACTCCGCGATATCGACTTTCCCGAAGGCGTGCTTGTGGGCGCGCTGCGCAAGGGGGACGAGGTCGTGCGCCCCTCGGGGGGCTTGCGCATCGAAGAGGGTGACACCATCGCGCTCTTCGCCATGGCCAAGGACGTGCCGGAGGTCGAACGCCTGATGCAGGTCTCGATCGACTTCTTCTGATGGCACGCAGCGCTCAGAAGATCAGCCTGGTGCGGCAATTGCCGCTGTTTCTGCTGATCTGGGGCGTTGCCTCGCTGCTGATGTGGATTCCGGCGGTGATGGCGCTGATCCAGAATGACCACGATGTGTCGCGGTCGTTTTTCTATTCCGGCATCGTGGGGTTGACGGTGGTCACCATGATCTCGTTGGCGCTGCAGGGCCGCCGGTCGCGGCGTGGCACATTGGGGCAGTTGCTGGCACTGATGGCGACATTTGCGCTGCTGCCGCTGTTTCTGGCAGTGCCGTTTCACGACGCGTTGCGCACCACGAGTTTTTTGAACGCCTATTTCGACATGGTCAGCGCGATCACCACCACCGGCGCAAACCTGTTCACCGAGCCGGGGCGACTGGCACCGTCGCTGCATCTGTGGCGGGCGCTGGTGGCCTGGATGGGCGGGCTGGTCATGTGGATTGCGGCGGCGGCCATTCTGGCGCCGCTGTCGCTGGGGGGCTTCGAGGTGACAGCGCGCGGCCAGCCGGGCCGCGCCGTACCGGGCGCGGCGCAGAGCGAACGCGCTGACCCGCGCGGCCGCTTGCTGCGGATCAGTCGCACGCTGGCACCGGTCTATCTAGGGCTGACGGCGGTGGTCTGCGTGCTGCTCCTGATCGCGGGCGAGGCGCATCTGACGGCAGTCTGTCATGCCATGTCGATCCTGGCGACCTCCGGGATTTCGCCGGTCGGGGGAATCGCCGGGTCGACCTCGGGCATCACCGGCGAGGCGATCCTGTTCCTGTTCATGTTCTTTGCCCTGTCGCGCCTGACCTTTTCCAGCGACACCGCCACCAGTGGCCACGCGCGTCTCGACAAGGACCCGGAATTCCGCATCGGCGTTGCGATTGTCTTTGGCTTACCGCTGCTGCTGTTTCTGCGGCACTGGCTGGCCGCCTTCGAGATCGACATCGTGGTGACCGTGGAATTCGCCCTGCGCTCGCTCTGGGGCTCAGTATTCACGGTGATGTCCTTTCTGACCACAACCGGTTTTGTCAGCGCCGATTGGGAGGAGGCGCGGCAATGGTCGGGGCTGGGCAATCCCGGTCTGATCCTGCTGGGCCTCGCACTGATCGGCGGCGGGGTTGCCACCACTGCGGGCGGTGTGAAACTGTTGCGGGTCTATGCGCTTTATCTCAACGGTTACAGAGAGATGGAGAAGCTGGTTCACCCATCCTCGGTCGATTCAGGCGACAAGGGAAACCGCCGCATCCGGCGGGACGGGGCGTTCATCGCCTGGATCTTCTTCATGCTCTTTGCGATCTCGCTGGCCGTGGTCAGCGCGCTCCTGGCCGCCTTTGGCCTCAGCTTCGATCAGGCGCTGGTGCTGAGCATCGCCACGCTGTCCACCACCGGTCCGCTGATCGACATGTCCGGCGAAATCTCGATCCGGCTGGTCGATCTCAACGCCTGGGCCAAGCTGATCATGTGCATCGCCATGGTGGTCGGGCGGCTTGAGACATTGGCGATCATCGCGCTGATCACACCGGACCTGTGGCGCAACTGAACAGTTTTGCCACTGCGTTGCCATTGTTGATTTTTCGTCTGGAATATCCCTTGCGGGCACTCCATACTCGGTCCTCAGAGGGAGCGCGTTGGTCCGCAGCGCGTCGCAAGAACAAAGGCGAGAACAGAATTAATGGCTTCGGACAGACAGAATCTTCAGGATGCCTTCCTGAACCATGTTAGAAAAACCAAAGTTCCAGTCACAATTTTCCTGATCAACGGCGTGAAACTGCAAGGTGTCATCACCTGGTTTGACAATTTCTGCGTGCTGTTGCGGCGCGATGGTCAATCGCAGCTGGTCTATAAGCATGCAATCTCCACCATCATGCCGGCACAACCGATCAGCCTGTACGAGGGCGAAGACGCCACTTGATGGAGCATGAGAGGGCGCGCACCCGAGCCTGGGTGCTGCATCCCGATATCCGATCAGACGCCGAGCGCCGGACACCCGAACCGGCGCTGGAAGAAGCCGTGGCCCTTGCGGCGGCCTTGCCCGATCTTGATGTGATCGGGTCCGGTATCGTGCGGCTTGCAAAACCGCAGCCCGGATATCTCTTTGGCTCCGGCAAGATCGAGGAACTGGCCGCCGAAGTTAAAGCCGCCGAGGTTGAGCTGGTGCTGATCGACGGCCCGCTGAGCCCGGTTCAGCAGCGCAATCTGGAAAAGGCGTGGAAGGTCAAGATCCTCGACCGGACCGGGCTGATCCTTGAGATTTTCTCGGACCGCGCGCGGACACGAGAAGGCGTGTTGCAGGTCGAAATGGCCGCTTTGTCCTACCAGCGCACGCGGTTGGTGCGGGCCTGGACCCACCTGGAACGCCAGCGGGGCGGGCTCGGCTTTGTCGGCGGCCCCGGCGAAACCCAGATCGAGGCTGACCGCCGCGCCATTGACGACCAGTTGGTGCGTCTGCGCCGCCAATTGCAGAAAGTGGTCAAGACGCGTGAGCTGCACCGCAAGGCGCGGGCCAAGGTGCCATACCCGATTGTCGCGCTGGTGGGGTACACCAACGCGGGCAAGTCGACGCTGTTCAACCGGTTGACCGGGGCCGAGGTGATGGCCAAGGACATGCTGTTCGCCACGCTCGATCCCACCATGCGCCGGGTGCAATTGCCCGATGGACCCGAGGTGATCCTGTCGGACACGGTGGGCTTCATCTCGAACCTGCCGACCGAACTGGTCGCCGCCTTCCGCGCCACGTTGGAGGAGGTTCTGGCCGCTGATCTGGTCCTACATGTGCGCGATATCAGCCATGATGAGACCGAGGCGCAGGCGGCGGATGTCGAAGCCATCCTGACTTCTCTGGGGGTCGAGGAGGACCGACCGGGGCTGGAGATCTGGAACAAGATTGACCAGCTGCCCGATGAGATGCGTGACAGCATCGCAACCCGCGCCGGGCGCGAGGACGGGGTCTTTGCAATCTCGGCGGTGACCGGCGAAGGGATTGATGCGCTGCTGGACCGGATTGCGGTCGAGCTGCAAGGCGCGCGCCACGAAACGGTGCTGCGGCTGGGCTTTTCCGACGGCCGCAAACGGGCTTGGCTGTTTGAGCAGGACCTGATCCAGAGTGAGAAACAGACCGAGGAGGGGTTCGAGATCCTCGTGCTCTGGACCGACAAGCAAGAGGCGCAATTCGCGGCGCTTTGATCCCGCGATGTGCTGCTTGAAGCGCGGCGTTTAGACAAAAGATCAGGCAGGAGAGTGGTGATGCCTTGGATTTTGCACGAGAGCATCTCGGACGAAGAAGATGTGACATGGGCGATGCTGGACACCAAGACCGGCAGGCAAGGCTTCATAGAAGGTGTTTCATCGCCGCGCTTTAGCGGCGATCCGAAACTGCTTCCGATTCATTTCGTGCAAACATCCGATCAGACTGAATTTACTCACTTCATGCGTGGCGGAGGTCTGGGAGTACACCTTGTCAGCCGCGCATTTCGCGATCTGATTGAGGAGATGGACCCGGGCCACAGTCACTACTATCCCGTTATTCTGCATTGCAATGACGGGCGCGTCTTGGAGGATGCCTATTTCCTGCACAAGTTTGCGGATTTCATTGAAGACGGGATCATCGTTGATGAGTCGAGTGTGGAGCCCGTGATGCGCAGGGGCAAGATCGGGTTCTACAGCAGTAACGCCTGGCCTAAACTTGTCTGGCGCAGCGACAAGATCAAGGGGCGGCACGTCTTTGCTGACCGCTTTTTGGGCGACCGGTTTTGCGTCTCAGACGCGTTTCTGGCGGCTGCTGAAGGCAGAGGCTTTGGCGGCTTCAGCAAAATAGAATCCTTTATCAAGTAACTTTTGTAAGGCGCAATCAATGTCGGATTCTTTTGCCAGAACCTTTCGGAAGTTCTGCGAGAGTCCTTAGCGCCCGTCAATCTGGCGCTGGTGATCGTCGGGGTCGAACCAGACATGGGCTGACCGGATGCGCAGATCCGCGTCCATCTCCCACTCTTCCCAGCCTCGTATGGTGACCTGATTGCCGGTTTCGGCATGGGTGCCCTGCAGCGTCCAGGCAAAGAGCGCATGGTCACCCGCCTTGCGCATCGTATCGCAGGTCATGTCGAGATCGGGGAATTCGGTAAAGAAACCCTTGGCCACTTCCGCCACCGCAGCCTGACCGACCAGCGGCGCGCTGCGATAGATGGTGATCTGGCCGCCGGGGGCGAAAAAGCTGGCCACGTAATCGGGGTTGCCGGAACTCCAGGCCAGGGCATAGTTCCGCGCGAGATTTTGCAATCTGTCCTGGGCTGTGGCCATTGGGGGAGTCTCCTTGCCTTCACACCGGCGAAACTATGCCAAACCGGTGCGCCGCGTCCAGATGGGCTTATTGCGGGATGAGCGTGGTCACGCCGACGGAGGCCGCGCGCGCCAGATCGGCATCCAGCGACATCGGGATATATTCGCCACGCCGCCAGAGCTGCGCCTGATCGTCATAGTGACGCGACAGGAAATGGCCTGATTGGCCGGTGGAGATGACAAAAACCGAGCTATCGGGATCGGCGAAATCATAGACGCCCCGAAACCCTGCGCCATGCACGTTCTGGAACGGGGCCGGGTCCTCGCCCGAGGTGCGGCCCCGCTGCAGGGTGTTGTCCCCGCCGCTGGTCGATTGCCGGATATTCACGAAATAGCGCAGCACCGGGACCTCGCCCAGAATCGGGTGGTCATGGGTGGCCTGATGCGCGTCGCCCCAGCGCAGGCTTTCCAGCGCGCTGCCGTGAGTCTCGGCGATCCAGACCAGCGCGTCATCCAGCGCCAGACGGGCCATTTCGGTGCAGCTTTCGACCGGGGCGCTCTGGCTGACATCACACCAGACCGAGGCACCGTCCACATCACGGAAGACCCGTTCGATGAAGAGCGGATCGACATGTTTGAACTCATCGGCCAGCGGGCCAAGCTCATCCTCGATCAGGCGTTTTTGCAGGGCGCGCAGCCAGGCGGCATAAATCAGCGGTTCGGGCAGATGCTCGTTCATCTCGCCATTCCAGTCGGCCAGCAGCGACAGCGCGATCTGGCGCTGGCGTTCGGGCGTGCCTTCGGGCGCGGCTTCGCCGGTGAACCACAGGTCGGCGCCGATCAGCGGCAGCAGCGAGCGGGCGGCGAAGCTGACCGGGTCAAGTTGCGCTTCGATGAAACTGTCGCGGGTATGGACCTGCCGCGATTGCATCAGGCGTTCCCAGCGGTTCACCCGCTGGGTGTCGCCCCAGCTATGTGAGACATGGTTCGGGAAGGGCCGGTCGACGGTCTTGTTGTTGGTATTGCCCAGCAACCCTCCCTCGGGCGACAGGAAGGAGGGGTTGGTGTCGTAGGGCATCCGGCCCTGCCAGCGGTTTTCGGGCCGCCAGCCTTGGCTGGGCATCCGCCCCTGGCTCTGATGGCGCGCATCGCGGCGCGGGATCGCACCGATGGTCTGCATCGCAACCGTTTCCCGATCGGCCAGGGTCAGGTTCTGGGCCGGGGCAAGGTAGCGCTCGCCTTCTTCGATGGCCTGCGCCACGGTCTTGGCGCTCATCAGCGCGATGGCCGCCGACATGGTCGTGTCGTTCGGGCTGAGCGCGGTCCAGGCCAGCGACACCACATGCCCAGGTGGGGTAATGCTGCCCAGATTGTACATACTGCCCGGCAGCACCGGCCCGTTTTCGGTCCAGCGCAGGGTCAGCGTGATCGGGGCGGCGTTCTTGATCTGGATGATCGAGGGGCGGTTCTCGAACGGTTTGTAGCCCTCGGGCGTCAGGTATTCTTCAGGATTATCCGGGTTGAGCTGTTCGATATAGAGGTCCTGATCATCCACGTAAGACGAGGTGATGCCCCAGCCGAGATAGTCACTGCGCCCGGTCAGGACGGCGGGAATGCCGGGGATGGTGCCGCCGATCACCCCCCCCGAGGTCAGCTCCAGCCGCGCCAGATACCAGGTTGACGGGGCAGAGAATCCCAGATGCGGATCATTGGCCAGCAGGGTGCCACCGCTGGCAGAGCGGCTGGGATCAGCCGCCCAGGCATTGGAGGCCCCGGCCAGCCCGCGTTCCGGGATCGGCGAGATCGGGTCGGCAGCGGGCCGTTCCCCCGAGGCATAGCGGGGCAGATCGGGGAAGAGCGCCGAATATTCCGGCAGCGCGGCAATGCCGGAGCCAGGCACATCGGGCAAAATGTCGCGCAGCCGGTCGGGATCGTCCAGTATCAGCGAGGTGCGGGCGCGCAACACTTCTTCTTCCAGATGCCCGGACAATTGCAGCGCCATCAGCTTGATCATCGCGATGCTGTCGGCGGGTTGCCAGGGGGCCATCGGGGTCGGAAACAGGAACATCTCGGGCGCGCCGCGGCCGAGGGATTCCTCGTTGATCTGGTTCAGGCGCGCGTTTACCCCGGCGGCATAGGCGCGCAAGGCCACCATCGTCTCTTCGTCCTGAACCGCGACCGACTGCTGTGCCGCGCGATAGAGGTCAAGCCGCCGCAACAACCGGTCGAATTTGACCGTGCGTTCGCCGAAGACTTCGGACAGGCGGCCCTGCACCGTGCGGCGCATCAGCGTCATCTGCCACATCCGGTCCTGCGCATGGGCAAAGCCGAGGCCGAAATAGACGTCCGCGTCGGTTTCACCAAAGATATGGGGCACATTGGCGTTGTCGCGCACGATTTCGACCGGCGCGGTCAGGCCCGTTACGGCAACCTCGCGGTTGTAATCGGGCAGCGACTGGCTGGCCAGGAAATACACCAGGGCAACGCCTGCCAGCACCAGCAGGATCAGACCGGAGGCAATCCGCAGCAGCCAGCGAAAGATCAATCTCATGGGTGTGCCGTGCCTTCTGCTGTCCGGATCGCGGCCAAACTAGAGCAAGCGGCTTGGGGCCGAAAGTCCATTCCCTGCGGAAACCCGACCGGATTGACCGACGGGGGCATAGCCCCGTCGGCGCAGGCCTGCATCAGGGTATGATGCGGGTGTATTTGGTGCCTTCGACCGTGGCCCCCAGCAGCAGACCGGCCTGACCAAAGACCGCTGCAATCACCGGCGAGGTGGTAGTGGTGGTGGTGGCTGACAGGGATTCACCCTGATCGCCGACAACATAGGCCAGATCGGCACCTGCCTCCCAGCCGCTGGAGCGGCGGAAATTGCCCAGCGCATCCTCGGTCATGAAAAAGAGAACCGTGGCATATTGCGCCGCGCCGATCTGCAGGCCGGCAGTGCCCTTGACGGTCTGGTAGTAATCCACTGTGACGCCATTGACGCGCAGCGCACCGCGCCCATAGGCGCCGCCAAACCCAAAACCGGCCTCGGTGATCAGCGGCATCACCAGGATGCCATTGGCCTTGTTGCCGATTTCGACGGTGTTTGGGTACTGGTTATAGAGTTCCTGCAGGGTCGCATCGACCCGGGCGTCAATAACGGCGGCGTTGGAATTTCCGACGCCATTGCCGCAGGCGGCGGTGACGGTCAGCCCGGCCATGCCAAGGGCAAAGCCGCGACGGCTCAGTCGTGGGGATTGGGTACTGCTCATTTTCTCTGTCTCTGTGGGTTGCCTGATAAGCCGGTTTGTCCGGTCTTGGCGGCAAGCATACGCGGAATGTGGGGCGCTGTCACCTTGTTCATGACAGCGCCGGGCGGGATATCGCCCGGAAAATTTCATAAATTAAAGGGTTAGCCCTGCAAAATTCGCGCAACTTCGGGGGCGAAATAGGTCAGAACCCCGTCGCAGCCGGCGCGTTTGAACGACATCAGGCTTTCCAGCATGATCCTTTCGCCATCCACCCAGCCATTTTGTGCCGCTGCCTGCATCATCGCGTATTCGCCCGACACCTGATAGGCATAGGTGGGCACGCCGAACATGTCCTTGCTGCGACGGCAGATATCCAGATAGGGCATGCCGGGTTTGACCATCACCATATCCGCACCCTCGTTCAGGTCGCGGGCGATCAGCCGGATGGCCTCGTCAGAATTGGCCGGGTCCATTTGATAGGTTTTCTTGTCGCCGGTCAGCGCGCCGGAGGCCCCCACCGCATCGCGGAACGGACCATAGAAGGCGCTGGCATATTTGGCGGCATAGCTTAGGATCATCACATTGCGGTGACCGTTTGCCTCCAAAGCCTGCCGCATCGCGCCGATGCGCCCGTCCATCATGTCCGATGGCCCGATGATATCCGCGCCCGCATCGGCCTGCGCCAGCGCCATCTTGGTCAACGCTTCGACGGTTTCGTCATTGACGATCTCGCCATCCACCACATAGCCGTCATGCCCGTTGATGTTATAGGGGTCGAGTGCCACATCGGTCATCACCGCGATCTCTGGTGCTGCCGCCTTGATCGCCCGGATTGCGCGGTTGCTGAGGTTGTCGGGGCTCCAGGCCTCGGCGCAATCCTCGGTTTTTAGGGACGGATCGGTATAGGGAAAGAGACAGATCGCCGGGATACCAAGCGCCTGCGCCTCGACGGCGGCCTGCGCGATCCGGTCGACGCTACGCCGCATGACGCCGGGCATCGAGGGCACGGGTTCCTCGACGCCATCCCCATCGCGCACGAAGACCGGCCAGATCAGGTCATCCACCGTCAGCACGTTCTCGCGGACCAGCCCGCGAATGGCTTCGGATTGCCGGGCGCGGCGAAACCGGGCGGTCGGAAAAGGGGCAACGATGGGTTTCATTTGGTGATACTCCTTGCGCAATTGCGCTCTGGGTGGCATGGAATTGTCCCGGTCTCAAGAGTGGCAATTGAATGCGCGCCATGGCAGAGGCCTCAGGACAAGAGCATAGGGCAGGGCAAGACGGTTGGACTGGTACGACTCGATCTTCGAGATGATCGATATGCGCAGCTTCTCGAACCTTTGGTTCTGGATCGGGCTTGCGGTCATGTGGTCATCCGCCAGCCACTGGGTGATGGGCATCCCCTTTGACATGGTGACCCGCGCGCGCCGATTGGGCGGGCAGGCTGAGCAGGACCTCAACGATATCACCCGGGTGAACGTGAACCGGCTGCTCTATATCACCGAGGTGTCGGGGCTTTGGATATTGGCCATCGGCTGTTTCTTCCTGTCCGGGATGGCGATGCTTGGCTTCTTTTACGGGATCGAATTTGCTCAGGCGCTGTTCCTGCTGGCCTTCCCAATGTCGATTGTCGGTCTGGTCAATCTGGCGACGGCCCGCGCAATTCATGGGCAGAACGCCCAAGGGGTCGAGATTGCGCGTTTCCTGAACCGCTGCCGCATCATCACGCAGGTCATTGGCATGATCTCGATCTTTGTCACCGCCCTTTGGGGCATGTATCAGAACCTCTCCATCGGAGCCCTCTAGGGCGGGGAAAGGACCCAAAGCATGACAGCAGCGGATCACGTTCTGGTTGGCGGTGCCCCCGAAGGCTACGACGCGCAGCTGATCCTGCGCGAGATTGCCCGCGCCGATGGCCCGGTCTGCCATGTCGCGCGGGATGACAAGCGGATGGAGGCGACGCGCGCCGCGCTCGCCTTCCTTGCGCCTGATATGCCGGTCTTTGTCTTTCCGGGCTGGGATTGTCTGCCTTATGACCGGGTCTCACCCAATGCCGAGATATCTGCCGCGCGTATGGCCACGCTGGCCGCCCTTGTGCATCAGATGCCGCAGCGCTTTGTGTTGCTGACCACGCTGAACGCGGCCAGCCAGCGGGTTCCCGCACGCGCGCTGCTGCGCGAGGCGGCCTTCACCGCGCAGGTCGATCGGCGCATCGACGAAGAGGCGCTCAGGGCCTTTCTTGTGCGGATGGGATTCACCCAGAGTCCCACGGTGATGGAGCCCGGCGATTACGCCATCCGCGGCGGCATCATCGACATCTACCCGCCGGGCGAAAGCGGCCCGGTGCGGCTGGATCTGTTCGGCGACGTGTTGGACGGGGCGCGCCGGTTCGACCCGGTGTCGCAACGCACCACCGAAAAGCTCGATATCGTGGAACTGGCCCCGGTCAGCGAAGTAATCCTGGACGAGGCTGCGATCACCCGTTTCCGGCAGAATTACCGGATCGAGTTCGGCGCGGCGGGCACTGATGACCCGCTTTATGAGGCGGTCAGCGCCGGGCGCAAGCATCAGGGCATGGAACACTGGCTACCGTTCTTCCATGAAGAACTGGAAACCCTGTTCGACTACCTGCCCAACGCCACGATCACGCTGGATGATCAGGTCACGCCCGCGCGGCTGGCGCGCTGGGACAGCATCCAGGACCAGTATGAGACCCGCACCCACGCGCTGCAAAACCGCTCGCGCATGGACAGTGTCTATAAGCCGACGCCGCCGGGGCTGCTCTATCTCGATGATACCGCTTGGAGTGAGGCTGTGGCGGCCCGTCGCGTGATGCAGTTCAACCCTTTACCGCAGGCCAGCGGGCCGGGCGTGATCGATGCGGGCGGCCGTATCGGGCGCAATTTCGCGCCCGAGAGACAACAGGAAAATATCAGTCTTTTCGGTGCGTTGGCTGGTCATGTTCAGGTGAAATTAGACGCCAAACCGGTCCTGATCGCCTCATACTCCGAAGGTGCGCGCGAACGCCTGACCGGGTTGATCGAGGATGAGGGCCTCGCTGAGGCGATCCCGGTTCCCAATGGTACGCGGATCGGCAAGCGCGGATTGCATCTGGCGGTCTGGGCATTGGAACACGGGTTCGAGACGCCCGAGATGGTGGTGATTTCGGAGCAGGATGTGCTGGGCGACCGGCTGATCCGCGCGCCCAAGAAGCGCCGCAAGGCCGAGAATTTCCTGACCGAGACCCAATCACTCAGCCCCGGCGATCTGGTGGTGCATGTGGATCACGGCATCGGGCGCTATCAGGGCATGGAGGTGGTGACCGCCGCCGGGGCCGCCCATGAATGCCTGCTGCTGGAATATGCCGAAGCGGCCAAGCTCTACCTGCCGGTCGAAAATATCGAGCTGCTGTCGAAATACGGCCATGACGAGGGGCTGCTGGATCGGCTGGGCGGCGGCGCGTGGCAGGCCAAGAAGGCCAAGCTTAAGGAACGCATCCGCGAGATGGCGGACCGGCTGATCCGCATCGCCGCCGAGCGCGCCCTGCGCAAGGCCCCGATGCTGGACCCGCCTGCCCATGCCTGGGAAGAATTCTCTGCCCGTTTTCCCTATCAGGAAACCGATGACCAGTTGCGCGCCATTGGGGACGTGATGGAGGACTTGCAATCCGGCCAGCCGATGGATCGGCTGGTCTGTGGCGATGTCGGGTTCGGCAAGACCGAAGTGGCCATGCGCGCGGCCTTTGTCGCGGCCATGTCCGGCCTGCAAGTGGCCGTGATCGCGCCCACCACCTTGCTGGCGCGGCAACATGCGGCCAGTTTTGCTGAACGGATCCGGGGGTTTCCCCTGGAAGTCAAACAGTTGTCGCGCTTTGTTTCTGCGGGCGAAGCGCAGAAAACCCGCGATGGCCTGTCGCGCGGAACGGTCGATATCGTCATCGGCACCCATGCGCTGCTGGCCAAGGGCATCCGGTTCCAGGATCTGGGCCTGCTGATCATCGATGAGGAACAGCATTTCGGCGTTGCCCATAAGGAACGGCTGAAACAGCTACGCTCGGATATCCATGTGCTGACGCTGACCGCCACGCCGATCCCGCGCACGCTGCAACTGAGCCTGACGGGCGTGCGGGACCTGTCCATCATCGGCACGCCGCCCATCGACCGGCTGGCCATCCGCACCTATGTCAGCGAGTTCGACGCGGTCACCATCCGCGAGGCGCTGCTGCGCGAGCATTATCGGGGCGGGCAGAGCTTCTATGTGGTGCCCCGCATCAGCGATCTGCCCGAAATCGAGGCGTTCCTGAAAGAACAACTGCCCGAGCTAACCTATATGGTCGCTCATGGCCAGATGGCCGCCGGAGAGCTCGATGACCGCATGAATGCCTTCTATGACGGCAAATACGATGTGCTGCTGGCCACAACCATTGTCGAATCCGGCCTCGATATCCCGACCGCCAACACGATGGTGATCCATCGCGCAGATATGTTTGGTCTGGCGCAGCTCTACCAGATCCGGGGTCGCGTGGGCCGCTCGAAAACCCGCGCCTATGCGTATCTGACCACGAAACCCCGTGCCAAGCTAACAGACACCGCCGAAAAACGCCTGCGCGTGCTGGGCTCGCTCGATACGCTGGGGGCGGGGTTCACGCTGGCGTCTCAAGACCTCGATATTCGAGGCGCAGGTAACCTGCTGGGCGAGGAACAGTCCGGCCAGATGCGCGATGTGGGCTATGAACTCTACCAGTCCATGCTGGAAGAGGCGATCGCCAAGATTAAGGCGGGCGAGATGGAGGGGCTCAGCGATGCGGATGATCAATGGGCGCCGCAGATCAATCTGGGCGTGCCGGTGCTGATCCCCGAAGACTATGTGCCCGATCTGGATGTGCGGTTGGGCCTCTATCGCCGCCTGTCGTCGCTGTCGAAAAAGGTTGAACTGGAAGGGTTTGCTGCGGAGTTGATCGACCGCTTCGGCACGCTGCCAAAAGAGGTGAACACGCTGCTTCTGGTGGTGCGCATCAAGGCGATGTGCAAACGCGCGGGCATCGCCAAGCTAGATGGCGGGCCAAAAGGGGCCACGATCCAGTTCCACAACGACAAATTTGCCTCGCCCGAGGGTCTGGTGGAGTTCATTCAGAACCAGAAGGGCCTCGCCAAGGTCAAGGACAACAAGATCGTGGTGCGCCGCGACTGGGCCAAGGAAAGCGACAAGATCAAAGGGGCCTTTGCGATAGCCCGCGATCTGGCCGAGAAAGTCGTGGGGACGCGGAAAAAAGCAAAAACCGCCTAATCGGAGCACAGCCCCGCTGCGGGTCCAGCGCGATCACACGGCCGCTGCCTGCATCGCAGCCTGAGCACAGAAACAGGAGGCCGCCACCGAACGGTCGGCGCGGGCCAGCGCAAGGTCGAGACGCTGCTTGATCTGAATGATTTCAATATCTTCCCCGCGCGCCTTCAGGCAGTCATGCAGACCTTTCAGGCTCCAGACATTGTCGGGATGCACGGTGGCGCGGCTGAGCTGGCCGCCAAGACCGAGATCTTCGCGATAGACGGCTTCGGCCTCTTCTGTATGGCCCTGTTCAAACAGCAGCGCTCCGAGCGCGTGGCGGGTGGGCTGCATCCAGCCCCAGGGCTCGTCATAGGGCAAGCCGTCATCGAGGGCGACCGAGGCGCGCAGATGGGCAAAGGCGGTCTCGAAATTGCCTTTGCGGTACTCGATCTCGCCACGCAGCATTTCTGAAGCGATTTCAAGAAGGTGGACGGCCTTGTTGTTGTGCATCAGCCGCGTATCCGGAACCCTGGCGCGGGCGGCGTCAAACAGTTCTTCCTCGGCCTCTGCCGCAGGCACGTCGCCGGTTGCTGCATGGGCGATGGCGCGGGCGTAATGCACGGTTGCCGTCACGGTCCGGTACAGATCGGTGTCGTCTGGCAGTTCCAGCGCCTTGGCGCGCTCCCATTGGCCGAAGCGGATCAGGATGTGCGGTTCCATCGCCATGTAGCTTTCGAAGAAATCCGCCATGGGCGGGCTTTCGATGCGCAGCATCTCTTCGGGTGTGGTCGCCCAGATGCCGCGATTGGCGTCTAGCGCGGGCTGCATTTGTCCAAGGAAAAGAGCGCCGTAGATGATGAAGTGATAGTTGTGCTGGCGGTAGCCGGTATAGATGTTGAACGCGCCTTCGCGCTCGTAATAGAGCAGATCGGCGACAACCGCCTGCTGGTTCCAGCGCACCACGTCTTCATAGGCGCCGCAGAGCACGTCGATATGGCTGGGCATATGCACCAGATGGCCCGCATCGGGCACTAGCGTGCGCAGGATATCCCCGGCTTTCAGCGCTTTTTCGGGCGTGGGCGACATCTCCATCAGGTGGATATAGAGATGCAGGATGCCCGGGTGGGACATCGCTGCCGGATCGTCGCGCATGGCGGTTTCCAGCACGTCCTGCGCCTCCAGCGTGGCCGCGCCCTCGGCCGGGCCACCACTGCGCAGGTCCCACATCTTCCAGGGCGTGACGTTCAGCAGGCTTTCGACATAGATCGTGCGCAAGTCGAGTTGGTTCGGGCAGGCGGCGAAAGCCGCGCGCATGGCGTCGGCGAAATCGCGGTCCCAGCCCTGCATGTCTTCCAGCGGCGCAGACGCGCGCTGCGGATAGCGGGCGAGCAGGGCGTTGATCAACTGGGTTTCCAGCTTGGTAAGTCCCTCCAGCCTTGTCAGCGCTTGCTGCGTGGCGTCATAGGCCTTGGTCAGCGCCCGCTCGCGTCCGCCTTCGTCCAGCAGCGCCCAGGGCAGGTTGTAATTGGGACCGGCAGCATAGGCGACACCCCAATAGGCCATGGCGCAATCCGGATCATGTTCCAGCGCGCGCTCGAAACAGGCAATCGCCTCGTCATGGTTATAGCCATAAGTCCAGACCAGCCCCCGGTCGAACCAGAGCTGCGCCTCATCCGAATTTGTGGTGATCCGGCAGCTATGCGTGCCGAGGTCGTAATCATATGACATGGTGGCCCCTCCTGCCAGGCAGGATAGGTGAGGCGCGCGGTTTCGCAAAGCTCAGGCTGTGACGCGCTGTTCCACGCGCGCCATTTGCAGCATCAGCAGGAAGGCCAGCACCGACATGGTGAAGATGCCGCTGGTGAGCGGCAGCAACGTACCATCGAAGAACAGCCCGATCGGTGCCGCGATCAGCGCGGCCAGCACGGTCGAAATGGCCCCGATTACCGAAGCCGCCATGCCCGCGATATGGCCCATCGGTTCCATCGCGATTGCGTTGAGATTGCCCAGCGTGATGCCTGCCATGGCAAAGACGGTCGTCTGCCACGCGACAAAAATCGCAAAACCGGCCAGGTCGGGCAGCGGCAGGCTGGTCAGGAACAACACACTGCCCGACAGCGCGATCTGCGCCCCCAGCGCCCAGGTCACCAGACGGCGCATGCCAAGCCGGACCACAACGGCGGCGTTCAGCAGGCTGGCAGAGCCAGAGGCCAGCGCCACCGCGCCGAACCAGAAGGGGAAGCTCTCTTCCCGATCAAAAATCACGTCATAAACCGGCTGCACCATGGTGAGCATGGTGAACAGAATGCCAAGGCACAGCGTCTGGACCGCGATGGACAGGCGCACGGTCGGATTGCGGAACATCTCCAGCACCGCGCTCCAGAGCAGCGGCGCGCGGAAGGGGCGGCGGTTTTCGCGCGGCAGGGGCTCGTCGAGCCGGAGGCCCATCCAGGTCACCATGATGCAGGCAAAGATGACAAATGCCATGAAGACGCCGCGCCAGCCGGCAAACACGATGATGCCCGCGCCCAAGGCAGGCGCCACTGCGGGAAAAAGCGTGAAGATCATCATGGCAATCGACATGATCCGCGCCATCTGACGACCGGAATAGAGGTCGCGCACCACTGCCACTGCCACGATCCGGGGGGCCGCTGCACCGATGCCCTGCAAGACGCGGGCGGCCAGAATGGTTTCGAGCGAGGTGCTGGCCCAGGCAAGTATCGCCGCGAAGATATAAAGCGCGACGCCCGCATAGATCACCGGTTTGCGCCCGAATGCATCCGAGAGCGGGCCCGTGAAAAAAGTGCCGATCCCCATCCCCGCCACAAAGGAGGTCAGGATCAGTTGGGCGCGGTTTTCCTCATCGGGGCTAAGCTCTTCTGCGATCTCGGGCAGGGCGGGCAGCATCGCGTCGATGGAAAACGCGATGGTCGCAAACATCACGCCGATTAGCGCGATGAACTCTGCTGTCGAGATTCGGGTGCTCATTCCAAGGCTCCTTCTCCGCCCGCGCTATCACGCGGATGGGATCAGAGCCATAGACGTAATCGCACAAGCCTTGTGCTCTTACGCAGCCCCGGTTTCAAGCTGAGACTTGATGTCTTGGATGACCTTTTCCCACAGTTCAGGCGGTTGCGCGCCGGGAACCGCGTGCTGGCTGGCCACGATGAAGGTCGGCACCGAGTTCACACCCATCTTGCGCGAATGGGTGTCGCGTGCGGCGATATCTTCGCGATCGGCCTCCGATTGCAGCAGTTTCAAGACCACCGAGGCATCCATGCCGATTCCGTCCGCGATATCCGCCAGCACCTCGTGGTCACCGATATCGCGCCCATCAACGAAATAGGCCTTGAACAGCGCGTCCACGGCCTGTGTCTGCTTGCCTTCGATCCCCGCCCAATGGATCAGCCGATGGGCGTCCATCGTATTGGGGGTGCGTTTCATGGCGTCGAAATTGATCTTCAGACCCGCCTGTTCGGCATGCTCGACCACGGGCGCATAAGCTTTGACCGCGCCGTCCTTGCCGCCGAACTTGCCTTCCAGATAGGCGCGGCGATCCATGCCCCCGGCGGGCATATCGGGGTTCAACTGGAACGGATGCCATTCGATGACAAAGGGATGGTCGGGCACCGAGGCCAGCGCCTTATCCAGATGCGTCTTGCCGATATAGCACCAGGGGCAGATCGGGTCGGACATGATATCGAGCTTGACGGTGGTCTGGGTCATGAGGTCGGTACCTTGAAAAGCGCAGGCAGCGCGCGGCGGAGAAGCTTGCCATTGCCGCCCATGGGCAGCTCGGACAGGTGAATATAGGCGCGCGGTTGCTTGTACCGGGCGAGCCGGGTTTCGACATAGGTCTGCAGGGCTGTTTCGTCCAGTGCCTCGGGGCCGGTATAGAAGGCGGCGATGATGAACGTGTCGGGTTTGACCTCAACAGCAGCAGCACCGGACTGGGTGATGCCCGGATGGCGGTTCAGTACCGCTTCGACCTCGACCGGCGACACCCGGTAGCCACCCGCATTCATCATGTCGTCATTGCGGCCCAGATAGGCGATGCTGCCATCTTCCTGCATCACGCCCTGATCGCCGGTCAGAAACCACTCGCCCTGAAACCGCGCCCTGGTCTGCTCGGGCGCGTTCAGATAGCCCAGCATCAGGCCTGGATCAGAGCGATGGATGGCGATTGTGCCTTCCTCACCGATCCCAACCGGTCCGCTTTCGCCCAGCATCGCCATCCGGCGGCCTTTCTGAGGCCTGCCCAGGACATCACCGCTGGCCGGATGACCAGGGCAGGCGGAGATGAAGGTCGAGCATTCGGACATGCCATAGGCCTCATAAAGCTCGGTCCCTGTGGTCGTATTCCAGCGCTCGTGGAGTGCGGGCGAGAGCTTTTCCCCGGCGCAGAGCCCGTGGCGCAGATCGGGCAGGTCCGGCATTTCCCCCCGCTGCAAGAGCTTGCGGTAAACGCCGGGAGCCGCAGCAAAAATCGTCGCCTTGTGATCGCGTAAAAGTGTGGGCAACTGCTCTGGCGCGGTTCCGGCGGCGGGGATCAGCGCGGTGCCACCGATGGCCCAGGGATCCATCAGCCCGGTGCCCAGCGTATAGGTCCAGTTGAACGCACCGGCATGGCACAGGCGGTCTTCCTGCGTGAGGCCATACCAGCCTTCGACCATCATCTGCCGTGCCCAGATGGCGCGATGGGCATGGGCCACCGCATGAGGTGTGCCGGATGTGCCCGAGGTATAGACCACATATGCCATCCGATCCGGATCGCCCATGTCATAGGCGGCGGGCGGCAGGCTGCGCATGGCCTGCAGATCAGCCAGCATCAAGGTCCGCTCATGGTGCGCACAGGCGACCTGTGGGTCGCGCAGCACCGCCGCCGGGGAGAGATCGGTGATGATCTTGGCGGTTTCCGCTTCGGTCAGTTGTGACGAGGTGGGCAACGGCACGATCCCGGCGGCGATGGCACCGAGATAGGCGATCGGGAAATCGACCGTATTGCCGAGCCGCATCAGAACGATCTCTCCGGGCTGGATACCGCGATCCAGCAGGCCGGTGCCGGTGCCGCGAATGGCGCCCTCCAACTGGCCATAGGTCCAGTCCTGCGCGCCCAGTACGGACAGCGCCACCTTGTCGGGCAGTGCCTGCGCTTGGCGCATCACAAAAGCGGCAAGGTTGAACGGGGTCGGGCAGGGCGGCGGCGGCCCCTGATCGAAGATTGCTAGCATGACGTTTGGCTATCTTGCGCGGGCGCGCGTTGCAAGCGGCGTGCGCGGCTCCTATACAGGCGCCATGAAACCGCATGACCCCACATCGCTGATCCGCATCGCTCGCGAAAACGGGACCGAGGAAAGCTCGGAACCGCTGGATCTGGGCGCGCGGGTGCGCGAGCTGCGTAAGGCGCAGGACTGGACGCTGGAACAGGCGGCCAATCAGGCGGGTCTGGCGCGTTCGACGCTCAGCAAGATCGAGAACGGGCAGATGTCGCCCACCTATGACGCGCTCAAGAAGCTTGCGGTGGGGCTGCGCATTTCGGTGCCGCAGCTATTCACCCAGCCGGAAAAGGGGCAGGTCAACGGGCGCATGTCGATCACCAAATCCGGCGAAGGGTCGGAACATGCCACCGCCACCTATGAACATGAGCTGCTGGCCGGTGCCCTGACCAAGAAACAGATGCTGCCCTATCGCGCGCGGGTCCGGGCGCGGACGATGGAGGAGTTCGACGGCTGGGTGCGCCATGACGGCGAGGAATTTCTCTACGTGCTGACCGGGGTGGTCCGTCTTTACACCGAGTTCTACGAGCCGGTCGAAATGCGCCGCGGCGACAGCGCCTATTACGATGCCACGATGGGGCATAACGTGGTGTCGGTCAGCGACGAGGATGCGACGATCCTCTGGGTGACGTCGCTGGCCTGAGCCGGGTCAGCTGTTAGGGCCTTTGCTCTCATCTGCGGCAAAGAGCCAGTTCAGCACCACATGGCCGATGAAAACGGAGATGATCTGCATCAGGATGAACATCGCGATATGGCCGGGATAGATACCCGCAAACGTGTCGGTAAACCCGCGCGCGATGGTGACCGCCGGGTTGGCGAAGCTGGTGGATGAGGTGAACCAGTATGCCCCGGTGATATAGAGGCCGACCAAAGGCGGCACCGCATCGGGCCTGTGCCGCACGCCGCCGAAGATCACGAAGACCAGGCCGAGCGTTGCGATGACCTCGGAAAACCACTGCGCGCCGCCGCTGCGATGCATGGTGGTCGAGGCTTGCAGCACCGGCAGGTCGAACATCAGATGCGCGGCCCAGACGCCGATAATCGCGCCGATGATCTGTACGGCCACATAAGGCGCGACATCTTTCCAGGCATGTTCCCCGCGCAGGGCAAAGGCCAGCGTGACGGCGGGATTGAAATGCGCGCCAGAGATCGGGCCAAGCGTGGTGATGATCGCAAACAGGATACAGCCGGTGGCAATCGCATTGGCCAGAAGCGCCAGCGCGATATTCCCGTCTGACAGTGTCTGCGCCATGATGCCCGAGCCCACGACACCGATCAGCAGGAAGGCGGTGCCGAAGAACTCGGCGAATAGCTTGCGGGCGGTCACGTCATGCCTCCGATGGACTCGATTCGGGTCGCTCAGTTGGCCTCATACCACCAGACATCGGGCATGTATTGCGGCCCGTCGCCATAAATTGGCAGCGCCTCGGGAAATTTCATCTCTTTGACATGGGCGATGCGCCCGACGTCGAAATTCCAGAACGGGATCACATAGCGCCCCGAGATCAGGAGACGGTCAAGCGCGCGGGTTGCGGCGATGAAATCCTCGCGCGAGGTCGCGGTCAGCATGTGTTCGATCATGGCGTCTACGGCGGGTGAGGACACGCCCATCAGGTTGCGCGTACCCGGCGTGTGGGCGTTTTCGCTGCCCCAATAGAGCTTCTGTTCATTGCCCGGCGACAGCGATAGGGCCCGCCGGTAATAGGTCATGTCGAAATCGAGCTCATTGGTGCGCGAGGTGAATTGCGCATCATCCACCTTCTCGGCGGCGATCACGATGCCCAACCTCTCAAGCGCGCGGGCAAAGATCTCGATCGCGGTTTCGCTTTCCTTATCCCCCTGACTGATCAGGATGTTGAAGTGCAACGGTGTCCCGTTTGCGTCCTGTAGCACGCCATCGGTAACGGTCCATCCGGCCTCTTCCAGCAATGCGGTTGCAGCGCGGATGTTGCGGCGGTTGCGCTCACTGCCATCGCTTTGGGGCAGGTCGTAGCCTTCCAACGCGCCGGGCAACAGTTCATCGGCGAAGGGTTCCAGTAACGCGCGCACCGCCTCTCCTGCGGGGCCGGGCTGCAAAGCAAGCTCCGAGCCCGAGAAATACGAAGTGATGCGTGGCTGCGCGCCGCCGGTGATCGTGTCGTTGATGAATTCGAAGTTGAACGCATGCATCAGCGCCTCGCGCACGCGCCAGTCATCGAAGGGCGGTTTGCGGGTGTTCATCACAAAGCCGGTGATGCCCGAGGGTTTCAGATGCGGGATTTCCGTTTTCACCACATCGCCGCGCTGCACGGCGGGGAAGTTGTATTGCGTGGCCCATTTGTCTGCGTTGAACTCGCGCACGGCTGATAGCTGGCCTGCCTTGAAGGCCTCGAACAGCACGGTCTGGTCGCCGAAGAATTCCAGCCGCATCTCATCATAATTCATCGTACCGCGCCGGAAGGGGATGTCTGCGCCCCAATACTCCGGGTTGCGTTTGAAATTGACAAAGCGGCCCGCCTCATAGCTGTCGATCACATAGGCGCCCGAGCCGATGGGGATATCCTGCAGCTGCGCCGCGGCGAAATCCTTGCCCTCCCATTGCGCCTTTTGCAGGATCGGGCGCATCCCGGTGATCAGGGCAAGCTCGCGATCCTCGACATTGAAGGTGATGCGCACCTTGCGCGGCCCGGTCTCCTCGATACCGGCGATCTTGTCCCAGAGCCCGCGATAGCGCAGGTGGCCTTCGTTGCCCAATGTCTCATAGGACCAGATCACATCCTCGACCGTGACCGGGCTGCCATCAGAGAATCGGGCCTCCTCCCGCAGGGTGAATTCGACCCATGTGCGGTCCGGATCGGTCTCGACCGATTCGGCCAGCAGACCGTAAAGCGTGAAGGGTTCATCAAAAGAGCGGCCCATCAGACTCTCGTGGGTCCAGAACCGCAATTGCCACGGAACGGTGCCTTTCTGCACAAACGGATTGAGACTGTCGAAACCACCGGTATTGCCAAAGACAACGCGCCCGCCCTTGGGCGCCTCGGGGTTGGCATAGGGGAGCGACACAAAATCCGGTGGCAGCTCGGGGGCACCATACATAGCTATGCCATGGGCCGATTCTGCAAGCGCAAGTTGTGCAGCAAAAATCAGGCCGATTCCGGCACTTACCGCACGTATCCGGGGGGCGATATCCTGTAGCATTTTAGCAACAATCCTGCTCTGGCCTTATTTTGTTATGCTTTGAGCGTAGCGATGGATTCACGTCTTTTCAAACTTTTAGCTTGGATGCCGCAGCGGAATTGCTTATAAAGGGGTCACTGCTCGATAGGTTTCTTGCCTGTATGAAACCTGCCTCAATAACTTAACGCCCGCTTCGTGCGGGCGTTTTTTTTCGCCGTGCTGGCATCCGGGCAGACTTGACTGGTAAACCCATATAGCCCGGATTTGTCGTTTGATTTTGCGGCATATTGTCAGGCTGCGCAGGAACCCGCCTGTCTTCTTGAGGCCGGGTCACAGCGCGCCGCAACTTCCCCGTTTTCTTTGCAACTGCAGCATGGCAGGCTGCATCGCAATCGGATTGGATGCATAAGAGGATGAACCATGACCTTATCGGGAAAAACCGCCGTGATCACCGGATCGAATTCCGGCATCGGGCTGGGGATTGCTTGGGAACTGGCGCGCGCGGGCGCGGACGTGGTTCTGAACTCTTTCACCGACCGGGATGAGGATCACGCGCTGGCGCGCCAGATCGCCGAGGAGACCGGCACAAAGGCGCGCTATATCAAGGCGGACATGTCGAAAGGGGAGGAGTGCCGTGACCTGATCGCGCAGGCGGGGTCCTGCGATATCCTGGTGAATAATGCAGGCATTCAGCATGTCGCCCCGATCGATGAGTTTCCGGTCGACAAATGGGAGGCGATCATCGCGATCAACATGAGCTCGGCCTTTCATACGACCGCTGCTGCTCTGCCGATGATGCGTGCGGCTGGTTGGGGCAGGGTGGTCAATATCGCCTCTGCCCACGGGCTGACCGCATCGCCCTTCAAAACGGCCTATATTGCGGCCAAGCATGGCGTCGTGGGCATGACCAAGAGCGTCGCGCTGGAGACCGCGCAGGAACCGATTACGGCAAATGCCATCTGCCCCGGCTATGTGCTGACCCCGCTGGTCGAGGCGCAGATTCCCGACACGATGGAGAAATACAATATGGGGCGGGACGAGGTGGTGAAGAAGGTGATGCTGGAGCGTCAGCCCTCTAAAGAGTTTGCCACCGTGGAACAGCTGGGCGGCACCACCGTGTTCCTGTGCTCGGATGCCGCTGCGCAGATCACCGGGACCACGATTTCAGTGGATGGCGGCTGGACCGCGTTGTGATCCGGGGTGAGGCGCCAGCCTCCTGCGGTATGTCTGATCAGATGAAGGAGCGGATCAGGTGAAACGGATCAATCTTGCTCTGCAGGGCGGCGGGGCGCATGGGGCGTTTACCTGGGGGGTGCTGGACCGCATTCTGGACGAGCCAGATGTGGAGGTGGCGGCAATCACCGGCACCTCGGCTGGGGCATTGAATGGCGCGGCGTTCAAGTCCGGTATGGTGGCGGATGGGCGCGACGGCGCGCGGCGCAATCTGGATGCGCTCTGGGCGCGGATGGGGGCGGTGGATGACCTGCGCCTCACGGGCTGGATGTCGGCGCTTGATCCCGGGCATCTGGCGCGCACGATTGAATATTCGCTGCCGTTTTCGGTCGCGGATACCTGGTCGCGCATGGTGTCCCCTTATGCCTATGGGCCGTTCTATTCGAACCCGTTACGACCGGTGGTGGACGGGTTCGACTACAAAACCGTCTGTGCGGAAGACGGGCCCAATCTGTTCATCTGCGCGACCTGTGTGCGCTCGGGCAAGATCCGGGTGTTCAAGGGCGGCGAGATCAGTACCGATGCCATCCTCGCCTCGGCCTGTCTGCCGAGCATGTTCCAGGCGGTGAAGATTCACGATCCGAAAACCGGACGTGACGAGGCCTATTGGGATGGTGGCTATACCGGCAACCCGGCGCTGTTTCCGCTGTTCCATGACGACCTGCCCAGCGATGTGGTGATCGTCAATATCAACCCGCTGGAGCGGGATGAACTGCCGGTGACACCACAGCAGATCCAGAACCGGATCAACGAGATCAGCTTCAACTCATCGCTGTTTCGCGAGTTGCGGGCGATCAATTTTGTGCAGCGGCTGTTGGCCGAAGGGACGTTGAAAGCGGGCCGAATGAAGCGGGTGCTGGTCCACATGATCGCCGATGACGATCTGATGAACGAGCTCTCGGTGGCGACAAAACTGGTGCCGACGCCGCCCATCCTGCACCGGTTGAAAACTGCCGGGCGAGAGGCGGCGGACCGCTTTCTGAGCCAGCATAAACCCGATCTGGGCGCGCAAAGTACGGTTGATCTGGCCGAGATGTTCGGCTGATCACTCCTCAGGCGGCTGGGTCGGGTCCTTGCCATTGGGATAGACGAGCCCGGCAGAAATCACTAGCTTGGCCGCCTCCTCAACGCTCATGTCCAGAATGATCACGTCCTCGGCGGGGAAAAAGAGCAGGAAACCCGAGGTCGGGTTCGGGGTCGTGGGAACAAATACCCCCAGCAACTGGCCGCCTGTTTCGGCGCGCTGCCCCACTTCGCCCTTGGCCGCGATCGACACGAAGCCGATGGCCCAGATCCCCCGGCGTGGATACTGGATGAGGCAGGCTTTCTCGAAGCTGCGCTCGCTCTGGGCGAAGACCGTTTCCGAGATTTGCTTGATGCCGGAATAGACCGAGCGCACCACCGGCATCCGGTCCACCATGCTTTCGGCGATCTGAATCAGCGAACGGCCGATGAGGCCCTTGGCGATCCATCCCACGAACACCGTGAAGATGAGGAAGATAATGACGCCGACACCACGCAGGTTGATGCCGATATATTGCTCGGGGCGGATCGTGTGTGGCACCAGCGGCAGAACCACACTGTCGATCCAGCCGACCACGCTCCAGATCAGCCAGATCGTCAGCCCGACCGGTGCGATGACGACAATGCCGGTCAGAAAGGACGCGCGCAGCCCGGCCAGCAGACCGGGGCGTCGGTGGGGTTCCTCGTCAAATGGCGTATTCATGTCTATCCCGTCCAGCCCGCTGGTTAGTTAAGTCTTTCTCATCTCGGTAACAATGGGGCGGGGTGGTTTCCGTAGGCTCAGCCGGTGATTTCGGTCAGCGATTGGGCGATTTTTGCGGCCAGACGGGCGTTGTTCCGAACCAGCGCGATATTGGCGGTCAGCGACCGGCCTTCGGTGCGCTCATAGATTCGTTGCAACAGATAGGGTGTCACTGCCTTGCCGGTGATGCCATGAGCGTCCGCATCGGCCTGACTTTGGGCAATGATGGGTGCCAGTTCCTCTGCCGGGATCTGATCCGCAACGGGGATTGGGTTGGCGACCAACTGCCCGCCGGGCAGGCCGAGGGCAGCGCGGGTGGCGTGCGCGCGGGCGATGCTGGCGGCATCATCCATCCGCAGCGGAGCCTTCAGCGGCGAGCGCGCCGACCAGAAGGCGGGAAAGGCATCCTGGCCATGGGCGATGACCGGCACGCCCAGGGTTTCAAGCACCTCCAGCGTCTTGGCCAGGTCAAGGATCGCCTTGGCCCCCGCAGCCACAACGGTGACCGGGGTCTGCGCCAGCTCGTTCAGGTCGGCGGAGATATCGAAACTTGTTTCAGCGCCTTTATGGACCCCGCCAATGCCGCCGGTGGCAAACACCTCGATCCCGGCGCGGTGGGCGGCGATCATAGTGGCGGCAACCGTTGTGGCCCCGGTGCCGCCCGTCGCGATACAGGCCGCCATATCGGCGCGCGACAGCTTGGCCACGCCCTGTGATTGGCCCAGCGCCTGCAATTCCTGTGCCTCCAGCCCCACATGCAATTGCCCCTCAAGCACCGCGATGGTGGCGGGCACGGCGCCCGCGTCGCGGATATCCTGTTCGACCTGCGCGGCCACCTCGGTATTCTGCGGGTAGGGCATGCCATGGGTGATGATGGTGCTTTCCAGCGCCACGACGGGTTTGCCAGAGGCGCGCGCGGCGGCAACCTCGGAGGAATGTCGGATATCGATCACAGCGGGGTCTCTCCTGAAACATAAGTCGCGGCGGCCAGCAGCGCGCGGTTGAGCGCGGCTGCGCGGTTTGCGCCGGTCGCCTCGGCGGCGATATGGGCGGCCATGAAGGTGTCACCCGCGCCGGTCACACGGGTGACCAGCACTTCGGGCGGGGTCTGGGTGATCGCGCCGCTGGCATCAGCCTCGGTCGCGGATTTGCCGCCATCTGTCACCAGCACGCGCAACGCGCCACGGCCCAGCAGCCCTTGCGCGGCGGTGGCGGAATCGGCGAATTCGGTCTGGCACAGCAGCCCGGCCTCTTCGAGGTTGACATAAAGCGTGGCGCGGGCGTTTTGCAGGAAGGGCAGCAGGCGCTCGGCCTTGCCGGGCGAGGCCGGAGCCACGCGCAGATCGGCGCGAGCAAAGGCAGGGCTCTTTGCGATCTCCTTCAGCAAGGTCAGGGTCAGGTTGCCATCGAGCGCCACCAACCCGTCATAGGGAGCATCGCGCGACCCCAAAGCACCGTTTTCCATCGGGCGCAATATCTTGGCACCCGCCGCTTCCAGCGAATGGGCGTCGGCAATAGCGGCGATCAGACCGTTGGCGCCCTCGACCGCCATATAGCGATCCGTGGGCAGGTCCTCGGAGCGGTAGACATGGCTGGTTTCCATACCCATGCGCGCGCAGGCATTGATCAACTCATCACCTTCCGGATCGCGCCCGATGGTGGTCAGAAGGGCGGGTGTCATACCGAAACGGACCAGCGTCATCGCGATATTCATCGCCACACCGCCGGGCAGGCGGGTGATGCGCCCCGGCACGTCTGATCCTTGTCGCATGTGACTGGCCGAACGTCCGATCACATCCCACAGGACCGACCCGATACAAAGAATATCTGTCTGCTGTGTCATATCCGTTCTCTTGCCCAGAAATCACCTGCTGCGCAAGGGTTGCCGCCGCTTAGGGCACTGCGAATGTCAGCGATGCCCAAAGGCTTTCCCAGACTGCCTCTTCGGGCCCGTCATAAGGGCGCAGCCGGACGGCATCGAGCAGGTAGTCATGACCGGATTTCACCGGGATCAGGGCGCGCCCCTGCGCATCGGTGTGGGTCAGAGTAACGGTGACACCGCCATCAGGCGCGCGGTCAAAAATCTCGACCTGTGCGTTCGGGTGCGGCTGGCCCTGATAGAAGAGCTGCACCGCTATCCCGTCGGTGATCGGGTCGGTATAAGGATTTGTCAGGGCGACAAACTCGGTCTCCATGCCGCTTGCGGTGTCTGTGCCTGCGCCAGATCCGATCGCAATCAGTGATTTGGCAAAACGGGTATAGATTTCCGTGAACCCGTCCAGCGGCAAGCCCCGTGTCAGATGCCGCTCGCGGATATCGGGGAAATCCTTATGATCGGCGAAGGCCTGAAATTTCTCCCACGCCTTGTAGTCCAGCGTGCTGGGCGCAGTCTGATGCAGGAGGACCAGCAAGCCATCCCGGTCAGGCTGCATGGCAAGCGCCGGAATGTCGCCAAGACGCCCCTCATAGGGCAGCGCGACATCACCATATCGCTGTTCAAAGCGGGTGATGCGGTTGGGAAAATAGGCCTGTGGCGTGCCCTTCAGTTTCTCGCCCACCCGCAATTGCGCCGTCAGCTCCGCGCCGGTTTCGACTTGAAACTCGGACGGTTCGATCCAAAACTCATGCGCAAGGCCCGGACGGGCAAAGACACAAGCCAAAACAAGGGCGAGCAGGGGGCGGCGGATCATGGCAAGGACCTTTCACGCAATGCATCTCAAGCTGCGTCTGCTGGCCCTGCTGTCAAGCCTCTGGTGTCTCTGCCTGCCTGTTCACGCCCATGAGGTCACGCCCAGCATCGCCGATTTCTCGGTCGCTGATGGCCAGTTGACGATGGAATTCCGCCTGAATGTCGAGGCGTTTCTGGCCGGGATCGATCTGGACGGGATGAGCGATACCGACGAATCGGAGCTCTCCGGCCGCTATGACAGCTATCGTGCCATGGGCTCTGCCGAGCTGGAGCCTTTGGTGCGGGAGTTTGCGATTAAATGGATCGAGAGGCTTGGCGTGACCGTGGGCGGGCCGGTGGAATTGTCGTTCGAAGGCGCGCGCATACCGGTGATCGGGGATACCGATCTGCCGCGCGCCTCGCATATCCTCTTTGCCGGGCCGGTGCCTGAGAGCGCGCGCGATTTTCAGATAACATGGCCCGGTGGGGCCGGGGATCTGGTGCTGCGTCAGCAGGGAGTCGAGGCGCCCTATACCGGTTATTTGAAAGGTGGAGAAACCAGCCCCGCCATCGCGCTTGCAGGCGGCGCGGCGCTGGGGCCGTGGGCGACGTTTCAGTCCTATATCCCCATCGGATTCGAACATATCCTGCCTTATGGGATCGACCATATCCTGTTTGTGCTGGGGCTGTTCTTTCTCAGCCCGCGCTTGCGCCCGCTGGTCTGGCAGATCAGCGCCTTCACGCTGGCCCATACGCTGACACTGGCGCTGGGGACGCTCGGCGTGGTGCGGATAAATCCTGAAATCGTCGAGCCGCTGATTGCGCTTTCGATTGTGTTTGTCGCACTGGAGAATGTCTTTATCCGGCGTCTTTATCCGTGGCGGGTGCTGGTTGTGTTTGGCTTTGGTCTGCTGCACGGGCTGGGCTTTGCCTCGGTGCTGGGCGAATACGGGCTGCCAGCGGCGCAGTTCATACCCGCTCTGGTCGGCTTCAATATCGGGGTCGAAATTGGCCAGCTCACGGTGATCGCCATCGCCTTTCTGAGCGTCGGGCTCTGGTTCCGGGATCGCGGCTGGTATCGCGGCCGGATTGCCATCCCGGCCTCGCTCGTGATTGCCGGAATCGGGATGTATTGGTGCGTCGAGCGGGTCTATCTGACCTGATATCAGGCCATTACAGCCAGTAGTTCCTTCAACCTTGCAAGCGGATCTGGTGCCGTCCAGATCTCGTCACCGATGCCGAAGAAATCCGTCTGCGGGGCCAGTTGTCGGATCAATTCGTCGCTCAGGCCGCCTTCGGCCACCACCGGCACCTCGATCATTTCCGACCACCACTGGAACAGGTCGGCCTCGGCAAAAGCGCCATCGCCCAGTGCCGTCGCACCAACCGGGCCGAAGCTGACATAATCCGCGCCGGCCTCGCCCGCGGTCATGCCGTCATGGCGCGAAATGCCGCAGAAACTGCCGACGATCGCATCCGGTCCCAGCTCTTTACGTGCGGCGCGGATCGAGCGCGCGGCATCACTCAGATGCACGCCATCCAGCCCCAGCCGCTGCGCCATCAGCACGTGATCCGAGATCACCAGCGCGATGTCGCGGGCATGGGCCACCTCGCGCAGAGCATCCGACACACGGGCAACATGATCCTCGTCGCGGCTGGAGAGCGCCAGACGGATACAGGCAATCTCGGCCCCGTCGAGCACCTTCGCCATCTGATCCGGGAACTGTTCCAGGTCGATCTCGGGCGGGGTGATCAGATAGATCTGCGGCTGCTCGGGGCTGTCCATCATGGCGGTCCTTCACGTCTTCGTTCCGGGCCGTTTACTGGATTGCGGCGGGGATGGGAATATCAAAGGCACGACTGCTGGCGCGCGGGCAAGCTGCGACTCCCCACGGGATATTTTCAGCCAGAAGACTATCGGAACGCCCGATCCGATTCCTGCGGTTTCACGTGGGGGTGAGGTCAAGAGCGCAGGAAACGGATCGCGGCGCTGGGGCGGCGATGGGTATCTGCTGATCATTCACATCAGCGAGGACATGGATCATGGAACTTGACGCAAAAACACTCATTATCACCGGTGCCAGCAGTGGGATCGGCGCAGCGGCAGCCCTGTTGTTTGCCGCTGAGGGCGCGAATCTGGTGCTTGGCGCGCGGCGTGGGGCCGAGTTGCAGCAGGTCGCAGACCAGATCAGCGAAAGCGGTGGCAGGGCGGTTTGTCTGGCAGGCGACGTTACCGATGAGGCCTATGCAAAAGCGCTGGTTGCGCTGGCGCAATCGGAGTTCGGCGGGCTTGACGGGGCGTTCAACAATGCCGGGATGATGGGCGACATGGCTCCGGCACCTGAGATGGCACTCTCCAACTGGCAGGCGGTGATCGAGACCAACCTGACCAGCGCGTTTCTGGCGGCGCAGGCGCAGTTGCCCGCGCTGCGCAAAGCGGGCGGCGGCAGCCTGGTGTTCACCGGGTCTTTTGTCGGCATCAGCAATGGCGGGTTGCCGGGAATGGGCGCTTATGCGGCGTCCAAGGCCGGGTTGGCCGGTCTGGTTCGCTCGCTTGCCGCCGATCATGCCGCCGAGGGTATCCGGGTCAGCGCGCTTCTGCCCGGCGGGACCATGACCGCCATGGCCGGAGACGACCCTGACGCCCACGCCTTCATCTCTGGATTGCACCCGGTGAAACGGATGGCCGCCCCAAAGGAGATCGCACAGGCCGCCATGTTCCTGCTGTCTGACCGGGCCAGCTTTGTCACCGGAGGGTCCATGGCGGTGGATGGCGGCATGGCGGTGCGGCTTCTGTAACGCCCACTTGCCCTGACCGGGCTGGGGCAGTAGAGCGGGCGCGCCTGATCAGGAGACCGCAATGCCCAGCGACAGACCCCAGCCCGCCTTTGTGCTCGTGCGCCCGCAGATGGGCGAAAATATCGGTGCGGCGGCGCGGGCGATGTGGAATTTCGGGCTCGACCGGATGCGGATCGTCGCGCCCCGCGATGGCTGGCCCAACCCCAAGGCGGTGGCCATGTCATCGGGCGCGGGGCGGCTGCTGGATGAGGCGCAGCTGTTTGACGATCTGCCCGGCGCCTTGTCGGATTGCACCTTCGTCTTTGCCACCACGGCGCGCCAGCGCGGTTTGACCAAACCGGTGCTGAGCCCGGAAGCGGCGATGCAGATGGCCGCCGAGAAGATCGCGGCAGGGGAAAAGGTTGCGGTGCTGTTCGGGCCGGAACGCGCCGGGCTGGAAAACGAGGATATCGCCAAGGCCAATGCCATCATCTCGGTGCCGGTGAACCCGGAATATGCCTCGCTCAACCTCGGTCAATGCGTGCTGCTGGTGGCCTATGAATGGATGCGCCGGACCGGCGATGTGGTGCATGAGACCACTGATCTGGGCAAGGGCGACTGGGCGACCGGGCAGGAGGTCGAGAAGCTGGTCGAGCATTACGAGGAACGGCTGGAGGCGGCGGGGTTCTTCTATCCCCCCGCCAAGGCCGCGAATATGAAGCTGAACCTGCGCAATCTCTGGTCGCGGATGCGGATGACGCGGGCCGATGTGCAGATGCTGCACGGGATCATGCGACAAATGGTGCGCTGGAAGGAACGCGGTGACTGACGCTGGACCTTCCCAGCCAAGCGCCCTAGCTTGCGGCCAGACACGGAATATGAGGGCGAGATGAGCGGAAAGCGCAGCATCTTCGAAGAGGTTTCGGACGACAGCAAGCAAGAGGCCGTGCAGCCGGGCATGATCGACCGCGGGCGCGGCGGTGCTCGGGGCGGTATTCGCGCCTGGCTGATGGTGCTGTTTGCGCTGGTCGTGGCGATGATCGTGGTGGGCGGGCTGACAAGGCTGACCGATAGCGGGCTGTCGATCACCGAATGGCGGCCCGTGACCGGAGCGATCCCGCCCATGTCCGAGGTCGAATGGCAGGCTGAGTTCGACAAATACAAGCAGATAGACCAGTGGCGCATCCAGAACCAGTGGATGGAACTGCCGGATTTCAAGGAAATCTACTGGTGGGAATGGGGCCACAGGCAGTTGGGCCGCGTAATTGGTCTGGTCTGGGCTGTTGGGTTCCTGGGCTTTCTGGTGCTGCGTAAAATCCCCACCGGCTGGACGGGTCGTCTGATCATTCCCGGCGCTCTGGGCGCTGTGCAGGGCGGTGTCGGCTGGTGGATGGTCGCCTCGGGCGTGACGCAGGGCGAGGGGATGATTGCGGTCGCCAGTTACCGTCTGGCGGTCCATCTGGGGCTGGCCTTTGTCATTCTGGGCGTGCTGGGCTGGTATATCTTCCTGCTGGGCCGCGAAGAACGCGCGTTGATGCAGGCGCGGCGCACCAAGGAGGCCAAGCTCTTTTCCCTTTCCACTGGGCTAATGCATTTCGCCTTCCTGCAAATCCTGCTGGGCGCGCTGGTAGCGGGGATTGATGCCGGGCGCTCTTATACCGACTGGCCGCTGATGGGCGGGCAGATCCTGCCGCCGGATGCGACCGTGCTGGAGCCGATCTGGAGGAACTTTTTCGAAAGCCCCGGTCTGGTGCAGTGGATTCACCGGGTGGCGGGCTATCTGCTGCTGATCTTTGGTATCGTTGTCTGGCGACGGGGCCGGAGCAGCGCCCATCCCCAGACCCGTTTTGCCTTCAACGCGGTGCTGGCCGGGCTGTCGCTGCAAGTGGTGTTGGGCATCGTCACCGTGATCTATGCCGCGCCCTGGCAGATCGCCATCCTGCATCAGCTGATGGCCGTTCTGGTCTGGGTGCTGATCCTGCGGGCGCGGTTCCTCTGCGCCTATCCGATTTCCACCTCTGTCCGAGGGATCTGACATGAGTGCTTATGACGAGTTGATGGCCTATCAGCGCGAGACGACCGCGCTTGGCATGATTGCGGGCCGCCTTGGCTGGGATCAGGAGACCGTGATGCCACGCGGCGCAGCCAGTCAGCGCGGCGAGGAGATGGCCGCAATCGAAGCGGTGCTGCATGCCCGCCGCTCGGATGCGCGTGTGGGTGACTGGCTGGCGCGCGCTGAGGCCCCGGATGAGGCAGGTACCGCACAATTGCGCGAAATCCGCCGCGCCTATGAGCGCACGGTCAAAGTGCCTGCTGATCTGGCCAAGCGCATCGCGCAGGTGACCTCCGAGGCGCAGGGCAAATGGGCGCAGGCCCGCGCGGATGAGGATGTGGCCGCGTTCCTCCCGGTGCTGGAGGAGGTGGTCGCGCTCAAACGCGAAGAGGGCGCGGCGCTGGCCTCGGGCGGGGATGTCTATGACGCGATGATCGAGGATTATGAGCCGCACACAACCGCGGCCCAGATCGCTGCGATCTTTGATGCGATGCGGCCCCGTCTGGTTGATCTGCGCGCAAGGCTGCTGGCGCAGCCCATGCCTGCGGGCCTGGAGGGCGAGTTTGACGAGCCCCGGCAGATGGAGCTGACCCATCTTCTGGCCCGCACCTTTGGATATGACCTGACACGAGGGCGATTGGACAAGGCGGTGCATCCGTTCAGTTCGGGCTCGGGCAATGATGTGCGCATCACCACGCGCACCAGCCTGACAGACCCGTTCAACTGTTTCTACTCGACCATTCACGAGGTCGGCCACGCCACCTATGAACAAAACATTGACCCGGCCTATCTGTTGACACCGCTGGGGCAGGGCGCCTCGATGGGCGTGCATGAAAGCCAGAGCCGGATCTATGAGAACCAGCTGGGCCGCTCACGCGCCTTCACCGGCTGGCTATATGAGCAGATGCGCGACAGGTTCGGCGATTTTGGATTCGCGGATGCCGATGCCTTCTACGCTGCCGTCAACCGCGTCCATAACGGTTATATCCGCACCGAGGCGGATGAGGTGCAGTACAACCTGCACATCATGCTGCGCTTTGACCTGGAACGCGCCTTGATGCAGGGCGACCTGCAAGTCCGCGATCTGGAAGCTGCCTGGAATGACCGGTTCGAGGCTGATTTCGGCTATGCGGTCGACAAACCCTCAAACGGGTGCCTGCAGGATGTGCATTGGTCGGTTGGCCTCTTCGGCTATTTCCCGACCTACAGCCTGGGCAATGTCTATGCTGGATGCCTCTATGACGCGCTGTGCCGGGCGGTTCCCGATCTGGACACGCAACTTGCTGGCGGAGATACCTCGGGCGCGACAGGTTGGCTGCGCGACAAGCTGCAACGTTTTGGCAGCCTCTATGCGCCGCGCGAGGTGATCAGGAGGGCCAGTGGAACTGAACCGTCACCGGAGCCGCTGCTGGATTACCTTGAGGCTAAGTTCGGCGCGCTTTACGAGCTTTGAGTTTTAGGGTCGCCGCAGGCCAAAGAAGTGCTCTGCAGTGGGCTACCCGTCAAAATTCGGATAGATGAACCCGTTCACCGGGTAGGAGCTGCCATATTGGCCCGGCCGGCTTTCGACCCGGACCAACGTCCAGTCATTGTTTTTGGAGACGTCCCTGACGCCCATCTTCAACGATACCCTGTTGCGGTGCCAGTTGGCATGGTTCACGATGACTTCCCGGTCGGTGACGATCTCGGACACAACCGCCACATGGCCCAGCGGCATTCCCCTGGTCGCCCGGAATGACATCACCGCACCAACAGCCGGTTCAGTGCCCCGCTCAAAAAGATTATGCGCCTTGCCCCACCAATCCTTGGCGTTGCCGCGAATTTGGATGCCGCTGAGGTTTCTTGCATAGGGCACGCACCACACCCGTTGCCCCCGGGCGCGCTTTTGCGCAACCTCGCGCAGCGCCATGGACTGACGTTCTGGGTTGAGATTCGCCTCAGTCGGGCTTTGGGCGCAGGCAGAGGCAAGAGTGATAAGCCCCAGCGCAACCGCAGCCCGAGCGGTGCCGCGCAGGCGCGGCCAAATCGTAGTCATGTTGCGGGTTCTGTTTTGCAAGAAGCTTGAGTGCCGGTTCGAGGGGTTAAGCGGTTTTACGGTGGTCTGAGCGCGAATGAAAAGAGGCTTGGCCATGCCCCGGCAAGATTTCGCCAGTTCCCTATGCGCAGTTGGGCCAATTGCTGAGAAAATAGGCGCTCAGAGGCATTCAGCAGGTTCAAAGAGCGGCATGGACTCTGGCCCCGGAAACTTCAAAAGTTTCCGGGACGATTTCATTCAATGAAATCGTGCAGGCGCGGGAGGGTCGGTCACAGAATCGTCGCGCTGGCGCAGGTAATCGGCTCCGGTCTGGCGAAGCGCTTCCCGTCTAAGATGTGCAAAAACACGCATTGTGATATCTTTCACAGAAACAATAGCCACGCGCTGCTAGTATTGTTTGGTAAGGGGCCGTGTGGCGGCATAAAGTTTCAAAGAAACGGACATTTTTTGAAGCATTGTTGCGCGATCTATGCCACACTTGCCTTGTAGTAATGAGTAAAATTGTGCGGTGTTGTTATGTTGCATTCAAATCCAGTTCCGAACCCTTCCGGCCCGCAACCTGCGGTCTGGGATTGTGAAACGGCTATCCTTCTTCGCTCCATCCTTCTGCCGATCTTCAATCGCGTCTCCAGCTGGACGGCGCTGATTGATGAGATGCAGGCGAGAGACTACAGCCTTGCCTTCCGCGGCGGCACGTTTTCGATCATCGATGATCGGAACGGTCAGCGCCTCTGCGGCTTGCGCTTTCTCGGGCTGAGCATGCAGGAGCTTGTTGCGCGGATGGGGCGGCCGAAGGTTGTCGTTCGCTCCGGGCGCCATGCCAATGGCGAGTTGCTGCGCGATCCCTCCGAACTGCCTCAAAACTGACGCTGGCCAGGCTCAAATCCAATAGGTCAGCGCAAGCGGCAGCACCAGGATGGTGGCCAGCGTTGATACTAGGATGAAGCCAGCCACCTCGGGTGCGTAGTCCGGCACATGCTGGTCGATGAAGAGATAGGTCGCGACCGAGGACGGCATCAGGCAGCACAGCATGAAGGCCCCGCGTTCGACCCCGGTGAACCCAAAGACCGGCACCAGAACGCTGGCGATGGCCACCGCCATGATCAGATGCAGCAGGGTCAGAACACCTGACCGCCAGAGCGCGCCGACCTTGAGCGTCGCCAATGTATGGCCCAGCGTCAGCAGCATCAGTGGAATCGACAGCCCCCCCAGAATGTCGAAGGATTTCTCGATCGGGGTGGGCAGGGACTGGCCCGTCGCCATCAGCCCCAGCGAGAGGATCACGGCATAGATGATGGGCGAGGTCAGCAGGTTTTTCAGCGAAAACGTCCCGGCGGGAATCCACATGCCGATGGTAAAGACGCTGACCAGAACCACCACCACGAAGGCCATCGTATAGGCCATGCCCGCATCCCCGAAGGCCAGCAGCGCAATCGGCAGGCCGATATTGCCAACATTGGAATGCATCAGCGGCGTCAGAAACGCGCGCACCGGCAGGCGCATGGCCTTGAGCGCGACAAAGCCCAGGATGCCAAATCCCGCGACCACAAGCGATGCCGCCGCCAGCATGTCGAGAAAGGAGCTCACCGCGATCTTGGTGGTCGAAAGATGTGAAAGGATCAGGGTCGGATAACCCACCTTGCTCACGATCCCGCCAATGACCTTGTTGTCGAACGGGGCTTTGATGATCGCCAGCCACCAGCCGATCCCGGCGCAGATCATCACCGGCAGCACCACGTTCAGGACATGCAGAAAAAGCTGCTCCAAAATTTCCTACCTTTCCTGTCAGCGGTGCCCCCATGCCTGAAAGCAAAAAGGTCACGGGCAACCTGAGCCAATTCCGCGATGGCGGCAAGAGCCTTGGGTGGCTTGCAAAAGCGCGGTCGATGCCGCGAAACGCATCTTGCATTGATCCAGAACAACGACGCCGGGCAACGGTGCCTCTAACCGGGCCTCTGTCGGCAACGCTATGGCGCTCTGTACCAGCACCGATGACGCCGACGGAATGAATGGGAGACCCAGATGAATGTCCTGATCCTTTATGCCAGTGTCGAAGGGCAGACGCGCAAGATTGCCCGCTATGTCGAACAGGCGGTTGCCTCACTGGGTCATGACGCAGCCATTTTCGACACGGGCGAGGGCACGGACATCCCGCTCGACAAGGCGGATGCGGTGATATTGGCGGCGCCAGTGCATCAACGGCGGCATCCACAGAGTTTCGAAGCATTGCTGAGCGCCCGGCAGGCAGAGCTGCGCGCGGTCAAGACGCTGTTGCTGTCGGTCAGCCTGAACGCGGCCTTTCCCGAAGGGGTCGAGGAGGCCTGGGAGTATGTGATCGAGATGAAGATGCGCACCGGTCTGGACCCCGACGCCGAGGCGCTGGTTGCAGGGGCGGTTCGCACCACGCGCTACGATTATTTCGCGATGCAGGTCATCCGGCATGTGGTTTTGCGTGATCAGGATGTTGACCCAGAATCCGGCGAGCATGTGTTCACGGATTGGGACGCTCTGTCAGCAGAGGTGAACGTGTTTCTAGCTGCAGTGCAATAGCCCGGCGCGGCTGGGCATGTGGAAAGGGCGCCCCGGTCGGAGCGCCCCTCGCTTTACTCTTCGGCCTCGTCCTCGGCCTGCTCGGCGATCCAGGCGACGCTGACGACCTCTTCATCCTTGCCGGTGTTGAACACCTTCACCCCGCCAGCCGAGCGTGAGCGGAAGGAAATGCCATCGACCGGCACCCGGATCGACTGGCCCCTAGAGGTGGCCAGCATGATCTGATCGTCCAGATCCACCGGGAAGGAGGCCACCAGATCACCACCGCGCATCGCCCTGTCCATGGCGGCCACGCCCATACCACCGCGTCCGCGGACGGGATAATCGTGGCTGGAACTCAGCTTGCCGGAGCCGCCGGAGGTGATGGTCAGGATCAGCATTTCGGAGGCCGACATCTCGGCATATTTCTCCTGGCTGAAATCGCTGCTGGCGGCCACGCCGTCCTCTTCGCCATTGTCCTCATCGGTCAGGCCCGCAACGGCGCGCCGCATCTTCAGATAGGCAGCACGATCCTCAGGGCTGGCCTCGAAATGGCGGATCACCGACATCGACACGACCCGGTCGCCATTGCTGAGCTTGATGCCCCGCACCCCGGTCGACTCGCGCGAATTGAACACGCGCACATCGGTGGTGCGGAAGCGGATGGCGCGGCCGGAATTGGTCACCAGCATCACATCATCCTCATCCGAGGAGATGCGGGCATTCACCAGTTGCACGCCCTCAGGCAGCTTCATAGCGATCTTGCCGTTGCGACGGACATTGGTGAAATCGGACAGCCGGTTGCGCCGCACGTCACCGGCGCTGGTGGCAAAGACCACCTGCAGGTTTTCCCATTCGTCATCGGGTACATCTACCGGCATGATCGCGGCGATCGACACACCGGGCGGGATCGGCAGGATGTTGACGATGGCCTTGCCCTTGCCAGTGCGCCCCGATTGCGGCAGGCGCCAGGTCTTGAGCTTGTAGACCATGCCGTCGGTGGTGAAGAACAGAAGCTGCGTATGCGTGTTTGCAACGAAGAGAGTGGTGACCACGTCCTCTTCCTTGGTCTGCATGCCGCTCAGACCTTTGCCGCCGCGTTTCTGCGACCGGAAATCGGCCAGCGGGGTGCGCTTGATATAGCCACCGCTTGTGACGGTCACGACCATATCCTCGCGCTCGATCAGGTCCTCGTCTTCCATGTCGCCGGACCAGTCGACGATCTCGGTGCGGCGCGGAACGGCGAAGTTCTCTTTCACCTCACGCAGCTCATTTGCGATGATGCTCATGATCCGCTCGCGCGAGCTGAGAATTTCCAGGTATTCCTTGATCTTACCGGCCAGTTCTTCAAGTTCGTCGGTGACCTCTTTGACCCCGATCTGGGTCAGGCGCTGCAGACGCAGTTCCAGGATCGCACGGGCCTGCGTTTCACTAAGATTATAGGTTCCGTCCTCATTCATTTTATGGGTCGGATCGTCGATCAGCTGGATGTAGCCTGCGATATCGGCGGCGGGCCAGCGGCGGGTCATCAGCTTCTCGCGCGCCTCTGCCGCATCAGCGGAGGCACGGATGGTTGCCACGATCTCATCGACATTCGAAACCGCAACCGCGAGACCACACAGGATATGGCTGCGCTCACGTGCCTTGCGCAGATCGTAGGCGGTGCGCCGTGCGACGACATCCTCGCGGAAGTCGATGAAGCTGGTCAGGAACCGGCGCAGGGTCAGTTGCTCGGGGCGACCGCCATTCAGTGCCAGCATGTTGCAGCCGAACGAGGTCTGCATCGGTGAGAAGCGATAAAGCTGGTTCAGCACCACTTCGGGCGTTGCATCGCGCTTCAGCTCGACCACGACGCGCACGCCGTTGCGGTCGGATTCGTCCTGCACATGGCTCACGCCTTCGATACGTTTCTCGCGCACCTGCTCGGCGATCTTTTCGATCATCGAGGCCTTGTTCACCTGATAGGGGATCTCATCCACAACGATGGCGTAGCGATCCTTGCGCAATTCCTCGACGCGGGTCTTAGCGCGGATGATGACGCTGCCGCGCCCTTCCAGATAAGCCTTGCGCGCACCGGATCGGCCCAGCATCACGCCCCCGGTGGGGAAATCGGGGCCGGGGACGAATTGGATCAGCTGCTCGCTGGTCAGGTCCGGATCGTCGATCAGCGCCAATGTGGCATCTACCACTTCGCCCAGATTATGCGGCGGGATGTTGGTCGCCATGCCCACGGCGATACCACCCGCGCCATTGACCAGCATGTTCGGATAGCGCGCCGGCAGGACGGTCGGTTCCTTGTCCTTGCCGTCATAATTGTCCTGAAAGTCGACCGTCTCTTTTTCGATATCGGCCAGCAGGGCGGCGGCAGGCTTGTCCATCCGCACTTCGGTATACCGCATCGCTGCCGGGTTATCGCCATCCATCGAGCCAAAGTTGCCCTGACCATCGAGCAGCGGCAGCGACATCGAGAAATCCTGAGCCATCCGCACCAGCGCGTCATAGATCGCGCTGTCGCCATGCGGGTGGTACTTACCCATCACATCCCCCACCGGACGGGCCGATTTGCGATAGGCCTTGTCATGGGTATTTCCGGTCTCGTGCATCGCATAAAGGATGCGCCGATGCACCGGTTTTAACCCGTCACGCAGGTCGGGGATGGCACGGCTGACGATCACGCTCATCGCGTAATCGAGATAAGATGTGCGCATCTCGGATTCGATGGAGACCGTCGGCCCGTCATAGACTGGGCGTTCAGGCGGGGTTTCATCCATGTTTTCAGGAGTTTCTGGCGTATCGCTCAAGTGGTCTGCCCGATCTTCATTCTGGGTCTATATCTTGTGGGTGTATCTTATCAGACTGCACATATGGGGTGCAAGCGGTGTGATTTGTGATCGAAAAACCGCAGTTCACGTTACGTTAACATATTGTTTTCCAGAAGGATTAACCTTTTTCGTGCTACCATAGGGGGACCACAGCACAAACTGGAGGTCATAGATGGAGAAAACTGAAACAGAGTTGATGCTTAAGGGGTACGGGCTGACCACGGCGGAATTCTTCTACCACATGCCTGATTATATCCATGTTCTGAATACATTTATCTGGCAGGATTACGATCTGGCACCGGATCACCCGAAGCTCTTTGAATTCGTGGAATTCTGGCAGCGCGAGATCGAAGGCCCGCTGCATTCGGTGCGCTTCACGCATCGCAAGATGATTTCGCCGGGGGAATGGCGGAATGTGAAGGGGGAATTTTACCTTAACTGACGGGCAGGATTAACCGACCCGCCAGGCATAAACGGCACACCCGGTGGAGCCGTTGGCGGTAAAGCTGTTGCCATCCGGCGCAAGCCGACCGCGCCATGTGACCGTGATACCGGGGAAATAATCGGTCCCCGAAAGCTGGTTTTCATTCAGAAAGATCACGGTATTGGCTTTTTGACCCAGTGAATCCGTCAAATTGCCATTATATTTGTTGCCCCCGGCACGCGTATATCGCACCTGACCCGTCACTTTGACCACGAGGGCGCAGGTCGCTTTGAAGTTCCAGGTTCCGGCCATGCTCAACGTTGTGGTCTTGGGCGCCGGAGCAGCTTTGGGCGCAACCGCGACCTTGCAGATCGTGCCGCTATGGCCCTGCAACTCTTCCAGCGCATGGGTCGTTCCCAGATCATCTGAACCCAGATTCGAGCCGCTGTCGCGCAGATAGGCGCTGAATGCCCGTTTGGTGCGCGGCCCGGCAACGCCGTCAGCGCCCCCGGCACTGCATCCCAGCGCGTTCAGCGCAACCTGCGTGTCGCGCATGACGTTACGCTGATCGGCCACAACTGGGGCGGCGGCCACTTCGACGGTTTCCGTTTCCGTCTGACGTGACACGGGCGCGGTGTCGGCCTGCGCAAGCGACTGACGCAACTGCAGAGCAACGGTATAGCTGTAATCTTCTGAGCGATCCTCATAGCGCTCCAGGAAACTGTCCAGCGCGGTCACGGTGCCAACCGAGCGGGCCAGCGCCAGATCGGCGCGCATGTCGTCGGAGGCTTCGGGTGATGCCGAGGGCAGGGCCTCTGCCACCGGGGTCGCCGCCGCCGCTGCGGGGGTGAAATAGAACTTGCCCAGCAACTCGTCATAATAGGCGGGCACCTGGCGATGCTGCACGGTGCTGGCCAGATCGCGCACCTCAAGCCGCAGGTCCGAGACCAGCGCGCGCAGCTCCAGACCCGGTTTCGACAGCCTGGGCAACAGGGCGCGGGTGAAGACCGAATTCTGCGCCTCGTCCCCGTCATGCAGCCGGTCCAGCGCCATCTGACCCGCACCGGCCGAGAAGATCACAAAGGTGCCCTGGGGCGCGGTGATCCGGCCCAGACCGCGCGTGCCGCCAATGCTGCGGCCCTGCACGGTTTCAAACGGGTTGTCGCGGCAGGCATCGATGATGGCGATGGCCGTGCGCGCGCCGGTCTGACGCACCCGATCCAGCAGGTCCGACAGGGCGATGGATTCCGATTTCACAAAGTCGCTCTCGCCGCTGGAGGGGGCCACGATATCGGTGGGCAGCAGGTAATTCTCGCCATCGATTTCAACGCCATGGCCTGCGTAGAACACAAAGGCGGTGTCTCCGGGCTGCAGTTTCGAGGTGAATTCCGAGATGCGCTGGTTCATGCCGCGCCGGTCCTGATCGATGGCTTCGACCGTGTCAAAGCCCAGCTCGCGCAGCTTTTCACCAACGGCGCGCGCATCGGCACCGGCTTTCTCCAGCACCGGCACATCGGCATAGTCGTCATTGCCAATGACCAGAGCCAGTCGGTTCGCCGCCAACAGGCTGGACGGCAGCAGGCTGAACAGCAGTATCAGAACAAAGCGCATGACGAATTCCTTGTGTATGGCAGACCCGAAATACAGCGGACCTGCCTTGCACTATACGAATCCCGCGTCAGCGCGATCAGTGAATTTTATCACAATCTGGATTTTCTGCGGCTCAGGCGGAACAGCTTGCCCCACCCAACACGCAGAATTTGGCGCAATGGGGGTGGTTGAGATGCACGTCGCGCTCAGCCTCTTCCAGGGTTTCGCCCAGTTCGAATTCGGGCGAATAGGGCAGCAACGTGCAAGCCAGAACCGTGGGCGACGGCGCGCCTTTGCGCTTGACCACCATGCGCGAGCTGGCGCACATCACATCCGTCGGTGACTTGTTCAGGATGCCCCAGCAAGCGGTTGTAATCTCTGGCACTTCCGCCGTTTCATCCATTTCCGGGAAGAGCACGGTCTGGCCGGGATCACCGGCGTCGATGTCAAAGCCATTGCGTTCATAAAACGCGGCATATCCCGCCCGGCTTTCGGCGTCACTGTCGCCCCAGACGGTGCGCCCGGCCACCGCCATGCGGAACCCGTTGTCACGCAGCCAGCGCATGCCTTCGAGGGTTTTTTCGAAGCTGCCTGCGCTGCGCTCCTCGTCATGCAATTCGGGGCGGTAATGATCTACCGAGATGCGCAGCGTCAGCTTGTCCCGATAGTCATCACGCAACTCCAGCAGCCCGGCGCGCATGGATTTGCGCATCATCGGACGCATGGCGTTGGTGAGAATCAGCACCTCATAGCCGCGCGAAAGACAGGCCCTGGCCATATCGATCATCTGCGGGTTCATGAAGGGCTCACCCCCGGTGAAGCCGATCTCGCGGATCGGCCAGCCGCGCGCCTCTATCTGGTCCAGATAGGAGGTAACCTCATCCGCCGTGAAATAGACCAGCGCATCATTGGTCGGGCTGCTGAGAATATAGCAGTTTGCGCATTCGATATTGCACAGCGTTCCGGTATTGAACCACAGCGTTTCGGGCTTGCTCAGCGCGACGCTGGCACGGTTCGATCCGTCAGCGGTCACGTGCCTGTTCTGAAACTTGCCCGCATTCGCGGTTGGCTGCTCAAGGTCTTTCATGATTGTCTTCCGGAGTGGTGAGTTGAAAGCTGTGTATCCCAAAGATGGGGGCGAGGGAACGAAACGCCCCATCAGGTGACAGGTTTGTGATTGTTAGAGAAATGTCGTCTTGGATGAATATTGTTGGCGCTAACATTGGACTTTGCCACAGCGACGGATTAAGGACAGGCCATGGTATCGCGCGTCATCCCGGTCGAGCCGTTCGACCTCGTCATTTTCGGCGGCACAGGCGATCTTGCCCGGCGCAAGATCCTGCCCGCGCTCTATCGCCGGTTCCGGGCTGGTCAGATGCCAGCCGGGGCGCGGGTGATCGGGGCCGCGCGGGCGGACCGCTCGGTCGAGGATTACCGCGCCTTCGTGCGTGGGGCGCTGATGGAGTACGGGCTCTCGGCCGCAGGTGAACAGATCGAGGGCGCGTTTCTCGATCTGGTGCAATATGTGCAGATTGATGTCACAGGCGCGCAGGGTTGGGATCAACTGGCTGATAAACTGCTGCCCGGTCGCGTGCGCGCCTACTACTTTTCCGTCAGGCCGCGCCTGTTTGGAGCCTTGGCTGAGCGCATCCAGGCGCACGGACTGGCCTCTGAACATACGCGGATCGTGGTCGAGAAGCCCTTTGGCAACGATCTGGACAGCGCCCGCGCGCTGAACGCCACGCTTGCGGCGCATTTCGACGAGCGCCAGATTTACCGGATCGACCACTATCTGGGCAAGGAGACCGTCCAGAACCTGATGGCGATCCGCTTTGGCAACATGATGTTCGAACCGCTCTGGAACAGCCAGTATGTGGATCACATCCAGATCACCGTGGCCGAATCCGTGGGGGTTGGCGGGCGTGGCGATTATTATGACCGCGCAGGTGCGATGCGCGACATGATGCAGAATCACCTGATGCAGCTTCTGTGCCTGATCGCGATGGAACCGCCTGCCAAGTTCGACCCCGACGCGGTGCGCGACGAAAAGCTCAAGGTCATCCGCGCGCTGGGGCCGGTCGAGCCCTATCATATCGTGCGGGGGCAATATCAGGCCAATGGTGAGCGGCCCGGCTACCGCGAAGAGGTTGGCAATGAGCGCTCATTCACCGAAAGCTATATCGCGCTCAAGGCCAATGTCAGCAATTGGCGATGGGCGGGCACGCCGATCTATCTGCGCACAGGCAAACGCTTGGTGGCGCGCTCCTCGGTGATTAACGTGGTGTTCAAGGATGCGCCCCATTCGATCTTCGGCGAAGAGGCCGGGCGCCATGCCAACCTGCTGTCGATCCGCTTGCAGCCCAATGAGGGCATCACGCTGAAAGTGACGATCAAGGAACCGGGGCCGGGGGGCATGCGGCTGGTCGACGTGCCGCTCGACATGAGCTTTGCCGAGGCGCTGGGGCCGGACAGTCAGAGCGCAACGGATGCCTATGAACGCTTGATCATGGACGTGATCCGGGGCAACCAGACGTTGTTCATGCGCGGCGACGAGGTCGAGGCCGCATGGGCCTGGACGGACCCGATCATCTCGGGCTGGACAGCGGCAGGCGATGTGCCGAAACCCTACGAGATTGGCAGCACAGGACCGGGCGACGCCGAGCTGCTGATGAAACGCGACGGTCGCCAATGGCAGGGGATCAACCCATGAACCTGAGGGAATACGCGGATCGCGACATGCTGGCCATTGATGTGGCCAATATGCTGGCGGGCGAGCTTGAGACCGCGCTTTTGCATCATGACACCGTCTCGCTGGCAGTGCCTGGCGGCACCACGCCGGGGCCGATCTATGACGTACTCTGCGCCGCCGATCTGGAATGGGACCGGGTGCACGTGTTGCCGACAGACGAGCGCTGCGTGCCCGCCGACAGTGACCGCTCCAACGCGCGTCTGATCGCCGAACGGCTGCTGGTCAACCGAGCCGCCGCAGCGCATTTCCTGCCGCTCTATGCGCCTGCCGACGATCCGACCGATGGTCTGGCCGCGGTCGCTGAACAGGTCACCGCGCTGCGGCCTTTGTCGGTTCTGGTACTGGGGATGGGCGCGGATATGCACACTGCGTCGCTCTTTCCCGGTATGGTCGGGTTGGCGGCCGCATTGGATGCCCATGCGCCCGCAGTGGCGCTGGCGCAGCCTGAAACCCAGCCAGAGGCGCGCATCACCCTGACCGCGCCGGTTTTGAACGGGGCGCTGTCCAAGCATTTGCTGATCTTCGGCCAGGAAAAGCGCGATGTGCTCGACCGCGCCATGTCACTGCCCCCGGAAGAGGCCCCCATCGCGGCGGTGCTCGACGGGATCACGGTTCACTGGGCGGAATAGGATAGATCATGTTCGACGAATTGAAGGCGCTTAAGGCGCAGAGTCAGGGGCGCAGAATTGTCGATCTGTTTGACGCCGATCCCGCGCGGGCCAGCCGGTTTTGCTGCGAAACCTCAGATATGCGGCTGGATTATTCCAAGACGCAGATCGACGCGGATATCCGCAATGCCTTGATTGCCCTGTGCGACAATGCTGCCCTGGCCGGCAAGCGCGAGGCCATGTTCTCGGGTAAGCCGATCAACGAGACCGAGGGCCGCGCGGTGCTGCATACAGCCCTGCGCAACCTCGATGGCGGTCCGGTCCTGGTGGACGGTCAGGATGTGATGGCGGAGGTTCTGGCAACGCTTGACGATATGCACCGCTTTGCCGAAGCGGTGCGCGAGGGCACGCTGACCGGGGCAGGCGGCCCCGTCACGGATGTGGTCAATATCGGCATCGGCGGGTCCGATCTGGGGCCTGCGATGGCGGTGCTGGCGCTGGCGCCTTATCATGACGGGCCGCGCTGCCATTTTGTGTCCAATGTGGACGGGGCCGATATTGCCGACACATTGCGCGGGCTCGACCCGACACGGACGCTAGTGATAGTGGCCTCCAAGACCTTCACCACCATCGAGACCATGACCAACGCCCGCACCGCGCGGGCCTGGATGAGTGAAGGCGGCGGCGATCCGTCCAAGCAATTTGCGGCGCTTTCGACTGCGCAGGATCTGACTGCGGCATTCGGCATCCCGGCAGAGCACGTGTTTGGCTTTGCCGACTGGGTCGGTGGGCGCTATTCGGTCTGGGGGCCAATTGGCCTGTCGCTGATGATCGCTATCGGCCCCAAAGCCTTCGACGCGTTCCTGCGTGGCGGGCAGGCGATGGATGAGCATTTCCGCGCCGCTGACTGGCACGAGAACATGCCGGTCCTGCTGGCGCTGGTGGGCATCTGGCATCACCAGATTTGCGGTTATCCCAGCCGCGCCGTGCTGCCCTATGATCAGCGCCTGTCTCGTCTGGCGGCCTATTTCCAACAGCTTGAGATGGAATCGAACGGCAAATCCGTGGCGATGGATGGCACCTCGCTGACCGTGCCCTCCGGCCCCATCGTCTGGGGCGAGCCCGGCACCAACGGGCAGCATGCCTTCTACCAGTTGATCCATCAGGGCACCGGTGTTGTGCCCTGCGAGTTCATGATCGCCGCCGAAGGGCACGAGCGCGATCTGGCCCATCACCACCGCTTGCTGGTCGCCAATTGCCTGGCCCAGTCCGAGGCGCTGATGCAGGGCCGCTCGCTGGAGGAGGCGCGCGCGCGGATGGCCGCCAAGGGATTGACCGGCGACGAGCTGGAGCGGCAGGCGCGGCACCGGGTCTTTGCGGGCAACCGGCCCTCGACCACGCTGATCTACCCGCAACTGACGCCCTTTGTTCTGGGCCAGATCATCGCGCTTTATGAACACCGGGTCTTTGTCGAAGGAGTGATCCTGGGCATCAACTCTTTCGATCAGTGGGGCGTTGAACTGGGCAAAGAGCTTGCCACTTCGCTGGGTCCCATCGTGGAGGGCGAGCAAAGCGCCGAAGGCAAAGACGGCTCGACCGCCGCGCTGGTCGATTACGTGCTGCGCTATCGCTGAGCGTTCTTCCATCTTGTCAGCCCCGCCCATGCTCGTCAGAGTGCTGGGCGGGAGGAGAGACCGTGGTATTCGCTTGAGGCGATGCGCCGCGCGCTGTTCCCGTTTGGAGTGACGTGAAACGACGGCCCCGGCAAAAAGATGGGCCGCGGATTGGGAGGATACCGCCATGCTCGGACAGATGATGACGCAACCTTTGCTGATTTCGTCTTTGATTGACCACGCCGAAAAATACCACGGTGAAACAGCAATCTGGTCGGTCAACACCACCGGGGGTGTCGAAGAAACAAACTGGGCGCAGGTGGCAGGCAACGCCCGGCGTCTGGGGTCAATCCTGAGCGCACTGGGGCTGGAACCACAGGCGCGGATCGCGACACTCGCCTGGAACAACCGCCGCCATCTTGAGACCTATTTCGGGGTCTCCGGCGCCGGACTGGTCCTGCACACGATCAACCCCCGGCTTTTTCCCGAGCAGCTAGTCTATATCATGAACCATGCCGAAGACCGGGTGCTGTTGCTGGACGCCACTTTTTTGCCATTGGTTGCACCGCTTCTGCCGCAGCTAGAGACGGTCGAACATGTGGTGCTGTTGGGGCCGCGCGACGCGGCGGCGGAACAGATTCCGGGGCTAAAATTCTATGACGAGTGGATCGCAACAGGCGACCCGGAGTTTGCCTGGCCCTCGTTTGACGAAAACACCGCGTCGAGCATGTGCTACACTTCGGGCACCACGGGTCATCCCAAAGGCGTGCTGTATTCTCACCGTTCCACCATGCTGCACAGCTTCGGCTCGAACACGCGCGATTGTATCGGCTTTTCGGCGCGCGATGTGGTGCTGCCCGTCGTGCCGATGTTTCATGTCAACGCCTGGGGCTCGCCTTATGCCTGCGCCATGTCGGGCTCTCGCATGGTGCTGCCCGGGCCGGATTTGAGCGGTGAGGCGCTTGTTGGCCTGATCGACCGGTTTGGCGTCACCCTGGCACTCGGCGTGCCGACGATCTGGCAGGGCCTGCTGGCTTTTGCACGCGGCAGCGACACCAAGCTGGCCAGCCTTGAGCGCACGGTGATCGGCGGCTCGGCTTGCCCACCTTCGATGATCGCTGAGTTCCGCGACGATTACGAGGTTGAGACGGTGCATGCATGGGGCATGTCCGAGATGAGCCCGCTGGGCACCACCAATGTGCCGCTGGCCAAGCACGCCAATCTGCCCGTCGAGGAACAGCACCGACTGCGCGAAAACCAGGGTCGACCACCTTACGGGGTCGAGATGAAGATCGTTGATGATGACGGCAATGCGCTGCCCAATGATGGCGAAACCCAGGGCGATCTGATGGTGCGGGGGCATTGGGTGCTGGACAGCTATTTCCGCAAACAGGACGAGGATTTGCTGCAGGATGGCTGGTTCGCCACCGGCGATGTGGCCACGATTGATCCCGATGGCTACATGACCATCCGCGATCGCTCGAAGGACATCATCAAGTCGGGTGGTGAATGGATCAGCTCGGTCGAGCTGGAAAACATCGCCGTGGGCCACCCGAAATTGGCCGATGCCGCCGTGGTTGGCGTGCCGCATCCGAAATGGGATGAGCGGCCTCTGCTAGTGGCGGTAAGCGATGAGGGGCAGGACCCGACTCAGGATGAGTTGCTGGCCTATTTCGACGACAAGATCGCCAAATGGCAGATCCCCGATGCCGTGGTCTTTGTTGAGGCGCTGCCACGCAACGCGACGGGGAAAGTTCTCAAACGGACGCTGCGCGATCAGTTTGGCGATGCGCTGACCGGTTGACCGGGACTGGTCACTAAGAGTTTCGGCACCGCGCCAACGGGGAAAATCACGGCATTGCGATCATATGTGAGGTCTTTGCCCTGCTTCGCCTCGGCAAGACTTGACATCTTGTCGCACCGGGTGACAGCTTGGTCGGCACTGGGAGCGATAATTAAATCAAGTGCTTGGAAAACGGTTGAAGCGGATCGGAAAGGTCCTGTAACCATTGAGGTCCGTAAAGGCGGGCCCGGACTGCACCTGATGACGCGCCCGCTAAAAACACAGTGGGAGATATAAATGAAACATTTCGGAAAGCTGGGCCTTGCATCGCTGGCAACCGCCGCCTTCATGGCACCTGCAGCGATGGCCGAAGAGTTCATCACCATCGGTACCGGTGGTGTGACAGGGGTTTACTATCCAACCGGTGGCGCGATCTGCCGCCTGGTTAACAAGGGCCGCAAAGAACACGGGATCCGCTGTTCGGTCGAATCGACCGGCGGGTCTGTCTACAACATCAATACCATCCGCGAAGGCGAGCTTGAGTTTGGCGTCGCCCAATCCGACTGGCAGTATCACGCCTTCAACGGCACCTCCAAATTCGAGGAGCAAGGTCCGTTTGAAAACCTGCGCGCGGTGTTCTCGGTCCACCCAGAGCCCTTCACCGTTGTGGCGCGCGCCGATTCCGGCGTGGCCAATTTCGAGGACCTGAAGGGCAAGCGCGTCAATATCGGTAACCCCGGTTCCGGCCAGCGCGGCACCATGGAAGTGCTGCTGGAAGCCATGGGCTGGAGCACCGATGATTTCGAACTGGCGACCGAACTAAAGGCGGCTGAACAGTCGGCGGCGCTCTGCGACAACCAGATTGACGCCATGGTCTATACCGTGGGTCACCCCTCGGGTTCGATCCAAGAAGCGACTACGGCGTGTGACTCGGTGCTGGTCAACGTGACCGGCGATACGGTCGGCAAGCTGGTTGATGACAATTCGTTCTACCGTACCGCCACCATTCCCGGTGGTATGTATCGCGGCAGCGATGGTGACACACAGACCTTTGGTGTGGGCGCAACCTTTGTGACCTCGGCAGATGTGTCGGAAGACGCGGTTTATGCAGTGGTCAGCTCGGTCTTTGAAAACTTCGACGACTTCAAGAAGCTGCACCCGGCCTTTGCCAACCTCAAGCCCGAGGAAATGGCCAAGGACGGTCTGTCCGCTCCGCTGCATCCCGGTGCTGCGAAGTATTACAAGGAAAAAGGCTGGATCGAATAAGATCGGCTGAACAGCGGGGCGCATCAATTGCGCCCCGTTTGCCCTTACGGGCCCAGAACCAGAACCGTCACAAAGACGGACCGGACAGGGAGATGACGCATGGCCTCTGACACACAGGGCAATCGCCCGCTCAGCGAAGAAGAACTACAGGAACTGGTCGCCTCCTCGGATGCGGGTGCGCGTGATCCGGCCGGCAATGTCGGGCTGTTCCTCGCCATCGTGGCGGTGATCTGGTCGGTGTTTCAGGTCATTCTGGCCTCGCCCCTGTCCAACTACATTCTGCCCGGCAGCGTGGTGAATAACTCGCGCCAGATTCATCTGGCCTTTGCCATGTTCCTGGCGTTTTCCGCCTATCCCGCGCTGAAATCCAGCCCGCGCAATTACATCCCGATTCAGGACTGGATCATGGGGCTCGCCGGGTCGTTCCTCGCGCTCTATGGCTATTTCTTTTACAACAAGATCGTCGACGCGGGCGGTTTGGCGGATGATACCGACAAGTGGTTCGCGCTTGTTGGCCTGCTGCTGCTGTTTGAGGCCGCGCGTCGCGCGCTTGGCCCGGCCATGGCGATCATCGCAACGATTTTCCTGGCCTACGTCTTCTTTGGCTCGTCCGAATGGGTCCCCGAAGTGATCCGCTGGAAGGGCGCCAGCCTGCAAAAGGCGATGAGCCATATGTGGATCACGTCAGAGGGCGTGTTCGGCATTGCCCTTGGTGTCTCCACCAAGTTCGTCTTCCTCTTCGTTCTGTTCGGCGCGCTGCTGGATAAGGCGGGTGCGGGCAACTACTTCATCAAGATGGCCTTCGGCGCGCTCGGGCACCTGCGCGGCGGCCCGGCCAAGGCTGCTGTTGTGGGCTCAGCCGCGACCGGCCTGATCTCAGGCTCGTCCATCGCCAATGTGGTCACCACGGGCACTTTCACCATCCCGCTGATGAAGCGGGTCGGCTTTTCGTCAGAAAAGGCCGGTGCGGTCGAAGTCGCCTCGTCCGTTAACGGTCAGATCATGCCGCCGGTGATGGGCGCCGCCGCCTTCCTGATGGTGGAATATGTCGGCATCTCTTATGTCGAGGTGATCACCCACGCCTTCCTGCCCGCCGCAATCTCTTATATCGCGCTGGTCTATATCGTGCATCTGGAAGCGGTGAAGCGGAACATGCCGACCTTGGGCAACCGCGTCGTCTCGATGGGTCGGACCATTGGTGGCATGGCGATCTTCTTCGTCGGCTTTGCGGCGCTGTGTTACGGGGTGCAATACCCGATCAAAGCGGTCATCGCCCTCATGCCCGGAGCATCCGGCCTAGTACTGTCCGCGCTTGTTGTGGTCGTCTATCTGGTGCTGCTGAAACTGGCCGCCGGGGTCAAGGACCTCGTGCCCGATGACCCCAATGCCAAAGAGGTCGAACTGCCGGTGATCGCAGAGATCTACAAGGCGGGGCTCTATTACCTGCTGCCGATCATCGTGCTGGTCTACTTCTTGATGATCGAACAGAAATCGCCGGGCCTGTCTGCCTTCTGGGCCACAACGCTGCTCTTTGCGATCCTGCTGACCCAGAAGCCGCTCAAGTCGATCTTCCGCGGTGAAAACAGAACCGCCAACGCTTTCATGGACGGCGTGGTCGACCTGTGGCAGGGGCTGATCGACGGCGCCCGCAACATGATCGGCATCGCTTTGGCCACCGCCACCGCAGGCGTGATCGTGGGCACCGTGACGCTGACCGGTGTGGGGCAGGTGATGGCCGATCTGGTCGAGTTCCTGTCGGGTGGCAACCTGATCGCCATGCTGGCGCTGGTGGGCCTGCTCAGCCTGATCCTTGGCATGGGCCTGCCGACCACTGCGAACTATATCGTGGTCAGCTCTCTGATGGCTGGTGTGGTCGTCGAACTGGGCGCGCAGGACGGGCTGATCGTGCCGCTGATCGCGGTGCATCTGTTCGTGTTCTATTTCGGGATCATGGCCGATGTGACGCCACCCGTCGGGCTGGCGAGCTTTGCTGCCGCCGCCGTTTCGGGCGGGGATGCGATCAAGACCGGGTTCACCGCGTTCTTCTACAGCCTGCGGACCGTGGCGCTGCCGTTTGTGTTCATCTTCAATACCGATCTCTTGCTGATCGACGTGACATGGATGCAGGGGATCATCGTGGCAATCTCGGCCACCATCGCGATCCTGATCTTCACGGCGGGCACCATGGGTTACTTCCTGACCAAGAGCCGCATCTATGAAAGCGTCGCGCTGATCCTGATCGCATTTGCGCTGTTTAGGCCAGACTTCTTCATGGACCGTATTTCGCCCCCCTATGCCCAGATCGAACCGGCAGCTCTGGTCGAGGCGGTTGGCGCGGCACCTGCGGGCAGTGAGATGCGGGTCACCGTGGAAGGCCCGGATTTCGATACCGGCGAGATGAAAGAGACCACGCTGCAACTGACCATCGGAGAAGAGCCGGATGGTCAAGCCCGTGTCGACGCGCTTGGCCTGATGCTGCTGCCCGAGGACGGGGTTGTGAAACTGGACGAGCCGCTCTTTGGGACGCCGATCTCGGACGAAATGGGCACGTTCGACTTTTATGCTGACGAACCGGTGCGTCTGGCAACCGTTCTTGCCCCGCAGAGCCAGTCTCCCAAAGAGCTGGTCTTCATCCCCGCGCTGCTGCTTCTGGGCCTGATCGCCTTCCTGCAGCGCGGCCGTGCCGCAAGACAAACAGAGGTGACCGCATGACCCGTTCCGTTCTTTGTGCCGTCGATGCCGGCAAGCCCGAAAGCGACGCCGAAGTGCTGCGTCAGGCTGCGCGTCTGGCGGATCTGGATGATGCGCAGTTGGATGTTGTCACCGTGTTGCCGGATTTCGGCGAATCCTTTGTCTCGCAATTCTTCGAACCGCAGCATCACGAGCATGCGATCCAACAGGCGCAGCAGGCGCTGGAGGCTCTGGGCACGTCGGTGCTGGGCGAGGAGCGTAACGCCAAGGTCCGCCATGTGGTGGCAACTGGTTCGGCCTATCAGGAGATACTGAGAACCGCCGAAAGCGCGGGCAGCGACCTGATCGTGATCGGCGCGCATCGCCCTGACCTGAAGGATTATCTGCTGGGTCCCAATGCCGCGCGCGTGGTGCGTCATTCAACAGTGTCGGTCTACGTAGTGCGCTAAGCCGCGACCGGCATTCTCTCAAGGCCCCGGACCCGTCCGGGGCTTTTTCGTGAATGTCTCAAAGCTTGCACGGTCCCGGTTTGCGCGCCATTCTCATGTCGCATCGATCGTGATGGTGAGACATGCAATATCAACCCCTGTCGCAGGTCCGTGAGACGCTGAAGGTCCAGTGGTACCGCTCGCGCATGCCGCCCGAGCGGTTTCGCGAATTGTCCAGGCGCAGCGACCGGCAGGGCTGGAAACAGGCGGGCGGTCATTTGGCCCTGTTCTGCCTGACCGGTCTGGCAACCTATGTGACCTGGGCGCAGGGCCTGTGGCTGCTTTTTGTGGTGGCGCTGTTCTGTCACGGCACCGTCGCCAGTTTCTTTCGCGGCACTGCAACCCATGAGCTTGGCCATGGCACCGTGTTCGAGACGCGCTGGCTCAACAAGCTGTTCCTGTATCTCTTCAGCCTGATCAGCTGGTGGAACCCGTTCGACTATGCCGCCAGCCACACCTATCACCACCGCTATACGCTGCATCCCGAAGGCGATCGAGAGAACCTGCTGCCGCTGCATCCTAATGTAGGGCGGACCTTTCTGTTGCAGCTTTTCACGATCAACCTGTTGACCCCGCCGGGGCGCACCTTTGGCAAGGGCGGGTTCATCTCGACGGTTCGGGTCACGCTGCTGGATGCAATGGGGCAGGTGGGGTCCACCAAGATTCCCTTCAACGAATGGCTGCAGGCGCTGCATCAGGACCAACCCGAACAGCATCGCCGGTCAATCTGGTGGTCGCGCGTGCAACTGGCCTTTCACGGCGCTGTGCTTGTGCTTGCAATTGCAACGGGGCAATGGGTGCTGCCGCTGATCCTGACCGTGCCCAGCTATATCGCCAACTGGCTCAGCTATTTCGTCGCGCTGCCGCAGCATTGCGGACTGATGGAGAACACCACGGACTTTCGCAAAAGCACGCGCTCAATCCGCCTGCCCAAACCGGTCGAGTTTCTGTATTGGCACATGAACTGGCATACCGAACATCACATGTATGCAGGCATTCCCTGCTACAACCTTCCCGCGCTCGCGTCCGAAATACGCGAGGACATGCCCGAACCCCGCAGCCTGCGCGGGGCATGGCGCGAGATGCTCGATACCTGGGAGCGACAGAAGGCGGACCCGGATTATGAGTTCGACACGCCGCTGCCCGCGACAGCAAAGACGCAACGGCGGAAGGCAACCGAGCGGGATGAAGCGTCTATCGGAGACCTTGCGCCACAAGGGTTGCAGTGACGGCTTAACTCTCGGCCACGAGGTTTTCGGTCGACAGATCGTCAAGCTTGGGCATCAGCTCCAGCAATTCGCGCGCATACTCGGTTTGCGGATTGGCAAACAGATCATCGGTTTGTTGAATCTCAGCGATCTTACCACCCTTCATCACCGCCACGCGGTCGCACATCTGCCGCACCACCGGCAAATCGTGGCTAATGAACAGCATGGTCAGGCCCAGATGTTCCTGCAGGTCCTTGAGGATGTTGAGAATCTGCGCCTGGATCGACACGTCCAGCGCGCTGGTGGGTTCGTCACAGATCAGGAACCGGGGTTGGGTGGCTAGGGCCCGTGCGATCGAAATGCGCTGTCGTTGCCCGCCCGAGAACTCATGCGGGTATTTCACTGCCGCTTCAGCACCCAGTCCGACCTGATCCAGCAATTCGCGCACCCGCTTGTCGATGGCATTGCCTTCCAGCAGGCGGTGATGGCGGATCGGTTCGGCCACGATATCATCCACCCGCATGCGCGGGTTCAGCGATGAATAGGGGTCCTGAAAGATCATCTGGATTTCCTGGCGATAGGCGTTCAGCGCCGCCTTATCGCTCAGGTCGCTAACCACCTGACCGTCAAAGGTGATGCGGCCTTCATCCACATCATAAAGCCCGGAAATCATCCGTGCGACGGTGGACTTGCCGGAGCCGGATTCGCCGACCACACCAAAGACTTCGCCCGGTCTGATGTCGAAACTCACAGAATCCACGGCGGTGAAAAACTCCCGATCCCAGGGCAACAGGCCCTTGCGCAGCAAGAAGCGCTTGGTGATGCCTTCGATCTGGAAGAGCGGCTTCGACATGTCATTGTCGGTCTTGGGCCAGTTGCGCGCCAGATCCTCGATGGCAAAGCGGGTCTCGCGACCGCCATAGCTGATCTGCGGAAAGCGATGCAGCTTGAGCGTCGGGCGCGGCACAGCAGCGATGAGCGACTTGGTATAGGGGTGCTGCGGGTTGCCCATGATCTCATGTGTGGGCCCGCTTTCCACCGGCTCGCCATCATACATCACGGTGACCAGATCGGTGGTCTCGGCAATCACGCCCATATCGTGCGTTACAAGGATAACGCCAACCTGACGCTCGCGCGCGAGCTCCTTGATCAGGTCGAGAATCTGCGCCTGCACCGCCACATCCAGCGCCGTTGTCGGCTCATCGGCAATGATCACATCGGGGTCTGAACACAGCGCCAGCGCGATCACCACACGCTGCCGCATACCGCCCGAGAACTGATGCGGATACTGGTTCAGCCGCGTATCGGGATCGGGGATGCCAACGCGGTCGATCAGGTCGCGGGCGCGTTTGGTGGCCTCACCCTCCGAGACATCGTGATGGGCCTGAATAGTCTCGACCAGTTGTTCCTTGACCGTAAAAAGCGGGTTCAGCGAGGTCAGCGGGTCCTGAAAGATCATCGAGATGCTGCGCCCGCGCAGCTTGCGCATGGCCTCGTCATCCAAACCGCTGATCTGGTCGCCCTTGAAGCTGATCACGCCAGCGGTGATATGGCCGGGCCGTTCCAGCAGCCCCAGCACCGCCGCGCCGATGGTGGATTTGCCAGCCCCGGATTCGCCCACCAGCCCGTGGATCTGGCCGGGCTCTACAACAAGCGAGGCATGGTTCACCGCCCGGAATATCTTGCGCCGGGTGGGGAATTCGACGGTCAGGTCTTTGATATCAAGTAAGGTCATCGCAGCTTCGGATTCAGGGCGTCGCGCAGCCAGTCGCCCAGCAGGTTTACGGAAAGGGCAAGGGCCAGAAGAGTGACGGCGGGGAAGAACAGAATCCACCATTCGCCGGAGAACAGGAAGCCCTGGCCAATGCGGATCAACGTGCCCAGCGAGGGCTGTGTGGGCGGCGCGCCAACCCCGAGGAAGCTGAGCGTCGCTTCGGCGATGATCGCTAGCGCCAGCGAGATGGTCGAGATCACCAGCACCGGTGACAGCACGTTGGGCAGGATATGGCGGAACATGATCGGGAAAGATCCGCGCCCGATCAGCCGCGCGGCCTGCACGTATTCCTTGTTCTTCTCGACCAGCGCGGCACCACGCACCACGCGGGCAAACTGCACCCAGTCAGAGAGCGCGATGGCCACGATCAGCACCCAGATTGCCATCTGGTTGCGGTATTCCGGCGGGGTGAAGCCCTTGGCGATGCCAAAGATCAGCATGGCCACCAGAATGGCCGGAAAGGTCAGCTGTACATCCGCGACCCGCATGATCAGCGTCTCAACCCAGCCGCCGACATAGGCTGCGACAAGGCCAAGGATCACGCCGATGATCATCGCCAGCAGCACCGCCGAGATGCCGACGAAAAGCGAGATGCGCATGCCGTAAAGGATGGTCGAGAACACATCGCGCCCCTGATCATCCGTGCCCAGCAGGAAGGTGTCCTGCGTGAACGCGTTGGGCTGTCCCGGCGGGGTGAAACCGTTCATCAGGTTCAGCGTGGCCGGATCAAACGGGTTATGCGGTGCGATCCAGGGCGCAAAGAGCGCGGCCAGAAACAGCACCAGCACCACCAGCAGCGCCACGATGGCGACCGGCGAATGGCGGAACGCATAGGCAAAATCGCTGTCCCACATCTGCGCCAGGCGCGAGGGCCGGGACGGGGCAGGGGCGGGTTTTTGGGTCAAATCGCTCATGCGGTCCTCCCGTCGATGCGCAGGCGCGGGTCGATGGCGTAATAGAGCAGGTCAACAATCAAGTTGATCGACACAAACATCACCGAAATCAGCATCAGATAGGCGGCCATGACCGGGATATCGACAAACTGGATCGCGTTGATGAAGAGCAGGCCCACGCCGGGCCACTGAAACACCGTCTCGGTGATGATGGCGAAGGCGATGATCGAGCCCAGCTGCAGCCCCGTCACCGTGATCACCGGCACCAGCGTGTTCTTGAGCGCATGGCGGAAATTGATCACCCGGTCGGTCAGACCACGGGCGCGGGCAAAACGCACATAGTCGGCGCGCAGCACTTCCAGCATTTCTGAGCGCACCAGCCGCATGATCAGTGTCATCTGATAGAGGCCCAGCGTGATCGCCGGTAATATCAGCGCCTTGAGGCCTGATGCGGTCAGGAACCCAGTGGACCAATTGCCGATTTTCACCGTCTCACCACGGCCGAAACTCGGTAACAAATCCAGCTCGACCGAGAAGATATAGATCAGCAATATCCCGATCAGGAAGGTGGGCAAGGAGACCCCGATCAGACTAACCGTCATGATGGCATTTGCGGCAAAGCCTTGTCGTCGGATCGCGGTAAAGACACCCAGAGCGATGCCCAAGGTGATCGCCAGAAACCCCGAAACGGCGGCCAGTTCCAGCGTGGCGGGCGCGCGTTCGGCAATGATGGTCGAAACCGGGCGGCCCTGACGGTAGGAGACACCGAAATTGCCCTCGACCGCGCCTTGCAGGAACTTGAAATACTGCACCGGGAACGGCTTATCGAGGCCCAGTTCCGTGCGCAGCCGGTCGATGTCGGCCTGGGTGCGCTCCTGCCCCAGCATGTTGTCGATCGGGTCGCCAACAAAGCGGAACATCGAAAACGCGACCAGCCCCACGACGAGCAGCACGATCACGGACTGAAACACCCGCCGGATGATATAGGCTAGCATTCTGTCTCCCTTTTAGTCCGGTTTCTTGCGACGCCCGGATTGCCGTCGGACGATCTGTGCCGTCCTTGCCATCCTTTGGTGATAGTGCAGTTTGCCGGGACCCACCAGAGCTAGATCCCGGCTTTTTGGTTGGCGTCGGGTCAGTTCACGTTCACCCAGCGCAGGATGAAGAAGTTGTCAGGTCGCTGGGTCAGCGCGACATTGTTGCGTGTGCCCCAGACCAAGGGCTGGACGTAAAGTGGCACATAGGTCTGCTCGTCCTGAATGATCTGCGTCACCTCATCCAGCATAGCCTGTCGTTTGCCTGCATCCAGTTCCGCCTGAATCAGCGGCAGCAACTCATCGACCCGCGCATTCGAGAAGCCGCCGAAATTCCAGCTGCCCAGTTTCTTGTCAGGGTTGGGCGTGGTCACCAGAAACCGGATGGGATGCTCGGCATCGAAAGTGCCCGGGCTCCAGCCCAGCAGGTACATGTCGTAATTGTCTTCGCGCAGTTCCGGCCAGTAGTTGCGCACCGGCATCGCGTCCAGCTCGGCCGTGATGCCGATCTGAGCCAGCATGCTGACCACCGCCTGACACACGGCCTCGTCATTCAGATAGCGGTCATTGGGGCATTTTAGCCCGAAGGAGAACCCGTTCGCATAGCCCGCCTCATCCAGCAGCGCCTTGGCTTTGTCCACGTCAAAGGCACGGCGGTCGGCATGGGCGGCGGAATAGCCGCTCATCGCCGGGCTGACCAGTTGCGAGGCTTCTTCGGCGTTGCCGCGCATGATGGTGGCGAGGATGGCAGGCACGTTGATGGCATGGGCCACGGCCTGCCGCACGCGTACGTCTTTGAAGGGGTTGGGCTGGCCCGCGTCGCCCCCGTATTTCAGCGCCTCGGCTTCATGCGGGAAACCCAGCATGATCACCCGCGCCTCAATGCCCTGAATGATCTCGACCTCATCGCTTTCCTTCAGCCGCGCGGCATCCTGGATGGGCACCGGATTGATCATGTCCACATCGCCCGACAGCAGGGCCGCTACCGCAGTGGCCGGGTTCTGGATCGGCGTGAACTCGGCCTGTGTGATGTTATGCGTCGCATCGTCCCACCAGCCCTCGAACGGCTCCAACACCGTGCGCAGACCGGGTTCGCGCGCGGTCACCCTGAAGGCGCCGGTGCCATTGGCGTTCAGGGTTGCGTAGTTGCCATTGTCCTTGTCGGGCAGGGCGGCCGCGTTGGCCTCGGCCCAGCCGCTATCCATGATCATCCAGTTAGCGATCGAGCCGGGAAAGATCGGGTTCGGGCCATGGGTCAGGATGTCGATCGTGTAGTCGTCAACGATCTTGACCTCTTTGACCGGGGCAAACCAGCTATTGGTGTCGGCCACCTCGTTCGAAGCACGCTCGTAGGAAAACAGCACATCCTCGGCGGTGAAGTCGCTTCCATCATGAAACGTGACCCCCTCGCGCAGATTGAAGCGCCAGCCTTCGCCATCCCCGATTGGTTCCCATGACACCGCAAGCGCCGGTTCGACCGCCATATCCTGATTCCGCCTGACGAGCCCTTCATAGACATTGTTGAGAAAGCCCAGCACCGGGGCGGAGTTGACCGCATGCGGGTCCAATGTCTGCGGATCGGTGGTTGAGGCCCATTTGAAATCTGCGGCCTGCGCGGCAGTTGCAGCCAGCAGGACCAGCCCGATGGCGGAGGATCTGAGGAACATGGTGGAAACTCCCTGATGGTATCGCAAACATGTTTGAGGATTTGGCGGACGGCGTAAAGGGCAAGCGGCAGGTTCTTTCGGCAATCCGCGCGGGCCGAGCCGCGCCAGATGCCATCTTGGGCAGCGTTAAGAAAAGTTAAGCCTTTGAACAGACGACCCAAAGGCTTGCCTCCCACGTTTTGAGGTAAGTCGAATAGCGCGGCATCCCGCGCAGCGAAATCAAGGGGGCAACAGATGTTGGACGAAAAGACCTACAAAGCGCGCTTGCAGGACATCTCTGCGCGCGCCTGGCGTGATCCGGTGTTTGCGCGGGAGCTTCAAAACGATCCCCATGCGGCCCTCGCGACCTATTTCGAGGGCATTCCCGGCGATTACGAGATCCGCGTGGTACAGGACAGTTCGGACAAGAAATACCTGCATATCCCGACCCCACCAACCGAAGGTGAGATCGATGAGCGGGATCTGTTGCAGGCCCAGGGCGGCACAACGCCGGTCTGCGTCAGCTACATCGTCACCACCATTGTGTCGGCGGTGGGTGTCACGGTCTACACCACGATCGAAAATCCATAAGCAGCGAGCACCACTCGGTGCTGCGAAAGGATAGAGAACATGGAAAACCCGCATTTTAAGATATCGAGCTTCGTGGAGCTTCAGCGTCGCGCGCAGGCTGAACCCGCATTCCTTAGACAGCTTCAAGACGAGCCGCATGCGGTTCTGGCGGAGTATGTTGGCCCAATCGACAGGGAAATCGAGATCAGGGTCGTGCAGGACTCCGATGAAACGAAATACCTGCATATCGCGTCGCCGCCGCCGCAAGGCGAGGTCAATGAACATGACCTGATGCGCGTGCAGGGCGGGACCACCCCGGTTTGCATCGGCGCTTCGGTCATCTCGGCATTATCTCTGGTAAGTGTCTCAGCCCAGAGCATCGCACAGACGAGTCTCATCGACTGAACGCGCCCGAATTCCTTGGAAGATCACCCCAAGGAACTGCGCATTTGGTCACGTTGAGGGAGACCGACACAGGCCCCTCCAAACTCAACCTGAGGAGAGAGAGCATGCAACCAAAGAATGAAAGCAGCCAACGCATGGCGCAAATACAGGACCGGGCACAGAACGACCCCGCGTTTCGGACGCAGCTGCAACGCGATCCGCACAAAGCGCTGGAAGAATACTTCGGCCCGATTGACAGCGATATCGAGATCCGAGTGGTACAGGATACCGAGCAGACAAAATACCTGCATGTCCCACCGCCGCCGCCGCAGGGTGAGATCAGCGACTACGATCTCGTGAATGCGCAGGGTGGCACGACAAGGATTTGCACTATAAGTCTTGTCTCCATGTATTCGGCGATCACCGTTTACTCCGTAATCACGAGTTCCTGAGGCGAGGTCGGTTTACAAAACCGCGCTGAGAAAGGCTTTTGTCCGTGGCTGTTGCGGGTTGCCGAACAGCGCCTCTGGCGGACCTTGTTCCAGAATGCGGCCCTCGCAGAGGAAACAGACCTTGTCGGCCACTTCGCGGGCAAATCCCATCTCATGCGTGGCCATCACCATGGTCATGCCTTGCGACTTGAGCTGGCGCAGCACGTCCAGAACCTCGCCCACCAGTTCCGGGTCCAGCGCCGAGGTGATCTCGTCGAACAGCATGATCTCAGGTTGCATCGCCAGCGCGCGGATGATGGCCACGCGCTGCTGCTGACCCCCCGAGAGCTGATCGGGGTAGTGCTGCATATGCTCGGACAGGCCAAAACGGTTGAAAAGCGCGGTGATTGCAGGACGTAGCTGGTCGCGCGACAGGCGTTTGATGCGGCGCGGCGCCAGCATCACGTTTTCCTCGGCGGTCATATGTGGAAACAGGTTGAAGCTCTGAAACACCAGCCCGATGCGCTGGCGGACCGGCTGCGGATCACGCTCGGGGTCCGAAATATCCTGCCCATCCAATTCAATGAAACCATCGTCGATAGGCTCAAGCAGGTTGATGCAGCGCAGCAGGGTGGACTTTCCTGACCCCGATGCGCCAATCAGGCAGACCATGTCGCCCTCGTTCACTTGAAGATCAAGACCGTCGATGACTGATTTGTTCCCAAACGATTTTTTTAGGCTTCGCAACACCAGATGCGTCATCAGCTACGGGCCCTGTTCTGTTTCGTGATTAGGTAATCGGCATAACGCGTGGCCGGAATGGTCACGCAGAGAAAGATGATCGCGGCCACCACGTAAGGTGTGAAATTGGCTAGTAGCGATTTGAACACGCCAGCCTGACGCAGGACCTCGACCGGACCGATGAATGAGAGCAGTGCCACATCCTTCTGCAGCGCGATGAACATGTTCATGTTGGCCGGCACCACCCGGCGCAGGGCCTGAGGCAGGACCACGAACCGCATTGTGTCCGATTTCGACAGGCCCAGCGACAGGGCAGCGGCGCGTTGCGAGGCGTGGATCGACTCGATGCCCGAGCGATAAATCTCGGCCACATAAGCCGAATAGGTCAGGATCAGCGCCAGCGAGCCCCAGATATAGGGCGAATTCCACGGCCGTGGCAGGCCCAGCCCCGGCACGCCAAACCCGATCAGATAGACCACCAACACCACCGGAACCCCGCGGAAGATATCCGTGTAAAGGATCGCAAACAGCCGCAGCGGATAGAGCGCGGGATTGCGCACGTCACGGCAGAGCGCGATCACAAGCGCCCAGACCGCGATCAGTGGCGCGCACCAGGCAAAGATCGCCACGTCCAGCAGAAAGGCCTGCAACAGCTTGGGAAAAGTCTTGAGGAAAACCTCGCCGTTGAAGAAGCTCTTCTGCACCGCCTCCCATCCAGGGGCCAGCGGCACCAGCAGCATGATCGCGCCAACGACCAGAAGCGTAGAGAGGGAGGCGATCACGATGCCGCGTTTGCGCGCGCGCGCCTCGTGGATTTCGCGCCGGGTTCTGCCCGGCGCTGCCCGGGCCACTGTCATGCCGCGCTCATTTTATGACGGGAACACCGGTATTCTGGGCCAGCCATTCATCCTCCAGCAGATCGAGCGTGCCGTCACCGGACATCTCCGTCAGCGCGGCATCGACGCATTCCTTAAGGGGATTGCCCTTGGACATCAACATGCCAAAACGGTCAGGATTCTCCGTGCGATCTGCCGGGAACTGACCCAGCAAAACGCCATTGTCGAGCGTCACCGCCGACAGGTAAAGCGCGGTGGGCAGGTCGAACAGGGCGGCGTCGATCTGGTTGGATTTCATCGCCTCGACCACATCGGCATTGTCATTATAGAGCAGCGGATCGGAGTCCGGCCCGATTAGGTCCTGCAGCATCGGCACAGCGGTGGTGCTGGCCTGCGCCCCCCATTTGAGCGTCTTGAGCGAGGCCAAGTCAGGTTTCGCTCCGCCATCGACCACCGGTTTCGTGGTCAGGACTGCCATCGCGGCGGAGTAATAGGGGACGGAGAAATCGACCACCTTCTCGCGATCCTCGGTGATCGAGAATTGCTGCAGATTGACATCGAAATTCTTGGCGCCGGGCTGGATCGCCTCGTCAAAGCTGGTGCGCACCCAGTCTACCTGATCGGCCTTGAACCCCATCCGCTCGGCCACGGTATAGGCCATGGCCGCCTCGAACCCGCTTTGGCTGCTGGGATCATCTTCCAGCACCCAGGGGAAATAGGCCGGGTTGCCAGTGGCCACCGTCAGCACCCCGTCCTTCAGCGTCTTGCCGTTGGCGCAGCTATTCTGGGCCAGCGCCGAGCCGGCACTCAGGGCAAGGATGGCAGTGAGGGTCATCAGGCGCATGTCGCATCTCCTTGGGTTGGGCTTGTCACTCGGTCTCGCGGATATCGAGCTCTTGCAGAGTATAGAAATCTCCGACGGGTGCACCATCTTCCGGGTCATATCTCGGGTCCTGGGGCAGGCAGCCGGGGCCGCAGAGCAGCCGTGCCGTGCCTTCGATACCGTCGATAAACCAGAACCGCCCGCCCGGCGTCGCAACATATCCATCAACACCATCCTCCATGTCCGCGACGATATCAGAGGAGGAGGGAATCTCGCTGTCCACCGCGAGGTCATGGGCAGCATGGGTGTGGAAGCTCGCCAGCGGCTGCACATAGGTGCCGGGCGGATATTCGGGCCGACAACTGTCGGTACCCCCGCGTCTGGGGTCCGAGATAACCAGTTGGCCGTCCAGATCCTCGCCGATAAAGCCGCAGAATTCGCGATTTTCAGCAAAAGAGACGGCCTGCAACTCGCCCAGCATCTCATAAGCGAGGTCGGTGACATCCACATATTGCGCCTCGGCACGATTGGGACCGGTCAGGACAAAACACAAGGTAAGAAGAAACACTATCAGGGGCATGGAACACAAAGCCGTCAAACGAAACGGGGCGCCTCTGCGCCCCGCTTAATGCTCAGCTACAGGTTATTGCATCGTGAAATATTTGATCTTCGGCGAATCCTCGGGTTCGACGATGGTGCCGACATTGGACTTCATGCCCCAGTTCAGCACCTGGTGGTGGATCGGGATATAAAGCTGATCATCCTGCACCACCTGCCAGATTTCGGCGATCATCTCGTCCCGCTTGGGCAGGTTGGTTTCCGAGGCCAGCGCCACGATCTTGGCATCCAGATCCGGGTTGGAATAGCGGGTGCCGTTCCACGAGCCATATTTCTCGCCCTTGGTGTGGGTCAGGAAGTTGAAGATGTATTCTGAGTCGTAGGTCGGAACACCCCAGCCCAGCATGTAGAAATCTGTTTCCAGATTGTTGATCAGCGGGAAGTGCTGCGCTTTGGGCTTGGCATCGAGGTTCACGGTGATACCGATCTGCGCCAGCATCCCCACGGCGGCCTGACAGATCGCTTCATCATTGATGTAGCGGTCGTTCGGGCAGTCCAGCTGGATCGAGAACCCGTCGGGATAGCCTGCCTCGGCCATCAGCGCCTTGGCGCCTTCGATATCCGTGGTCGAGGAGCCATCCATGCCCTCATCCCAGCCGTTGACAAATGGAGGCGCGATCATGCCCGCCGGGGCAGACTGGCCGCGCATAACCACTTGCTGGATCGCATCGCGGTTGATCGCCTTGGACATGGCCTGACGCACCCGCACATCCGAGAGCGGGTTTTTACCGTCGACATTGTCATTGGCCAGATCCGCATCGCCCTGGTTCATCCCGAAAAAGATGACCCGGTTCTGCGGTGCGGTGCGCACATCCAGACCATCGGTGCCCGCGACCCGCTCAAGGTCCTGCACCGGGACGTCCTGAATGATGTCCACCTCACCCGACAAGAGCGCCGCTACGCGGGTCGCGGGGTTCTGGATCGGGGTATAGATGATCTCGGTCACTTCCAGCGGGAATTCGTTTTTGCCCCAGTAGTTCTCATTGGCGGCCAGAACGGTTTTCACGTCCGGTTCGCGGCTGACCAGCTTGTAGGGGCCGGTGCCATTGGCGTTCTTGGCTGCAAACGTGTCTTCGCCGCCCTCATAATCCTGCACCTTCACGGCGTTGTTTGCCTCGGCCCAGCCTTTGTCCATCATGAACATGTTGGTCAGGTTGTTGGGCATGATCGGGTTCGGACCGTCGGTTTCGATCTCGACAGTGTATTTGTCGGGCGCGCGTACTTCTTTCACCGAGGCCAGCAACTCTTTGTAGTCGCTGTCCGGAGTCATTGCGCGATTGAGCGAGAACACAACGTCTTCGCTGTCGAACTCGGCCCCGTCATGGAAGGTCACGCCTTCGCGCAGCTTGAACACCCAGACATTGGGGTTCTCTTCAGATGGGCCCCATTCGGTGGCCAGCGAGGGCACAAGCGTGCCGGAATGGTCGCGCATCACCAGCGTTTCCATGATCTGGTGCGCCAGAGCTGAGGTTGGGCCTTCGTTCTGGGCATGCGGGTCCAGCGTCAGCGAGTCGCCCGCACGCGCCCAGCGCAGTGTTTCCGCCGAGGCCGCGCCGACCATCAGGGCGGTGGCGCTTGCCGCAAGCATGAGATGTCTGAGTTTCATGTAGTTTCTCCCATTATCGTTGTTCGACCGGTTTTCCGGTTTGAACGCCCCGGCGCAGGACCGGGTGTCATGGAGGGTATCATCCAAATCGGCGCGAAGGTTGCAACGGGTGTTCTTGGTTTTTCTGCAAATTTCGCATTCCCCTAGGTCAGGGGGATAGCCAATGGCCCATCCATCCATCGGCCCGCTCGAAATTTGCGCGGCGGTGGCCGGCGGGGTCAAGGCAGACCGATTCAATCCGCGATAATGTGATGTCCAGCGCGGCGAAATGGGCCGGATCGGGCAGGATTTGCCAATCATCGGACCGGTCGATCTTAATACCGGGCGGCGGCACATGGCCGTAAGCCTCGCGCATGTGCTCGGGCACTGCGTCCCAATCCCCGGCGCTGCCTTGCGTTACCCAGGCGGTGCCATTCATCCGCAGTTGCACAAGGTCATCGGGCGACCACAGATGCAGCGCCACCTGCGGGTTCTGGCGCAATTGCCCCACCTTGTCGGAGCGTTTGTCGGTAAAAGCGGTCAACTGGCCCGCGGCGCGATCCACCTTGCGCAACACCACGATGCGCACCTGCGGCGCACCCTTCCCATCCACCGTGCCCAGCGTGACATAGCGCAATGGCGAGCGCCCTTCAGAGATCGCCAGATCCAACAGCCCCCAGGCCTGATCCAGCGTTTGCGTCAGTCCCGGTGTGTCAGTCATAGCCCGTCATCTCCAGATATCCCTTGCCATCATGGCTGCCGGTGACGCGCACCGGCCCTTCCCAATAGGGGAACGAGGTCGCCATCCAGGCCTGCGGGTTCAGCGCCTCAATCTCAACCGAAAGCGCCTTGTCTGGCAAGGCCAGCCGCCAGCGCGTGGGCAGATCGCGCCCGGCGACGCGGGTCATATCAAGCGGTTCAACCGCGATCATACCATCGGGCAGGGGCGTCGCGCTGCCATCGGCCTTGATCCAGGTGCCCGACGTGAAATCTCCGCGCCCGCCGCGCAGCCGGAACGCCATCAGACGGGTGCCATCGTCAAAACCGAGCGAGAACCAGTCCCAGCCGGTTTGATCTTCCGATAGCGGTTGCGAGGACCATTCGCGATCCAGCCAGGCCGTGCCGGTCACCGCGACAGGACCCGAAGGCAGGGTCAGCGTGCCGGTCACCGCAAAATTGGGCTGCGAGTAGTAATAGCTGGCCTGTCCGTCCTGCGATTTCACCGAATAGCCACGATCCCCATGCAGCACCAGCGGCCCCTGCGCGGCCAGACTGAGATCATAGGCGAACTCCGCGCTACGCGCCCGCAGATCGAGCCTGTCGAAATCGGGGCCTGCCATGCGCCAGTCGTCGATCCAGGCCTCAAACGGGTCGGCAGTGACCCCGGCCTGTCCGATCCCGCCGCGCGCCAGCCGCTCGGCCACGAAGTGCCGTTCGGGCGTGGTCAGTGCCGCATGGGCGAGCCAGAGCTGCGGGCTCTGCCAGCCCGCCTTGTCATAGGGGGCCAATGCCGAGCGGAACAATGTCCACTGGATACCATAGTCCTGACCATCCGCGCCGGTGAGCGTTGCAGTGGCATACCACCATTCGATCCGATAGCTCGGATGCGGGCCGTGATCGCGTGGGAAGGCAAGCGCGTGACCACGCTCGGGCACCGCAAACCCGTCGGCATCACTGCCAAGCCCGGCAAAGCCCTGCGCATAGGCGCTCAGCGGCAGCAAGAGCAGGAAGAGCAGCAGCCTAACGCGCATTGGCAAACACCTGCAGCAGGTCCGATGGCGGCAGGTGCCGCAGCCGCCTTGCGGGAAGAAGGGCTGCCAGAATGGCCGTGGCCACCGCAAGCAGCAACAGGACAAGCCATTGCAGCGGAAAGAGATGCATCGGCAGGCGCCAGCCAAAAGCCTCGACATTGATGATGGCCAGCAGCGCCCAGGCCAGAACCAGCCCCAGCGGCAGCGCCAGAACCGCCGTCATCACCGCAAGCGCGACGCTGCGCAGCACCTCCAGCCGCGCCAGCGTATCGCGCTGCACACCCAGCGCCCAGACCGGGGCCAGCTGCGGCAGGCGATGCGCCCAGAGTGTCAGCAGGCTGGTCAGGATGGCGAATCCCGCAACGCCAAGGGTCAGGATGTTCAGCGCACCGGTAACGACAAAGGTCTTTTCAAAGATCGCCAGCGACGAGGCCTTGATCGCGGCCTGCGGCACCACGGCCTGCGGCGGCAGCGCAAACCTGTCGGCAAGTGCTGTGCGCAGGTCCTCCGCCTCAGGCGGATCGATCCGGATACCAAAGCGGGTATTGGGCAGGTCCGGCACGCGTTCCAGCAGCGCGGGCAGGGCGGTGATGGCCTGACCGGTCGGGTTGCCGTAATCGGAATAGACCCCGGCGACCGGCAGGCTCCAGCCGGGCAGCAACTCAACGCGATCGCCGGGCCAGAGGTCCATCCGCCGCGCCATCTGTTCGTTGATAAGCGCTCCACGCCCCTCGGCCAGCACATCCCAGACCTCGGGCAGCTCGGCAATCAGCGGCCAGTTGTTGCGATAGGTCGGGTGATCGATGATGCCATAGAGGAACACCGTCTCGCCCGCGACCTGCACCTCGGTTGCCCGGATCGGAAGCACCGCATCGGCGCGGGAGTTCAGCCAGCGCTCGATCTCATGGCCCTGTGCCTCGTCACGCGCCGTCACATAAAGCTCCGAGGCCAGCCGCTGATCGAGCCAGCCGGTGAAGGTCAGGCGAAAGCTCGACACCATGGTGCCGACGCCGATATTGGCGGCCAGCGCCAGCAGCAGCGCCATCAACGCCAGTGACAGGCCCGGCAGTTGCGCGCGCATATCGGCCCAGATCCACTCCTCCAGAGGTCCGCGCGCAAAACGCTCACCCAGCCGCAAGGCCAGTGACAGGATCGGCGGCAGCAACAAAGCCGCCCCCATCAGCAACCCGCCCAGCATCGCAAACCCGGCGATCAGGCCGTCAAATACCACCAGCGCAAGGAACCCCGCGCAGATCAGCAGCGCGCCAAAGCCTGCTTGCGCGCGGGCAGGCAGGCCCTGAGCTGTCCAGGCATATTGACCCTGCGCCTGCAGGATCGGCACGCGCGACAAATGCCAGAGCGCCTGCGCGCTGGCGGCAAACGTGCCCGCAACCGCCATCATCAGCCCCAGCGCGACCCAGGCGGGCTGCAGCGCCAGATCGCCATCCACCGGCGCGCCATAAAGCCCGCGCAGCGTGGCGGCCACATCGGGCAGCAGCGCGGCGGCCACGCCATAGCCAAGCACCAGACCGATCAGGCCGCCGATCAGCGCAAAAAGCAGCAACTCGCCCAGCATCAGCCATGTCAGGTCACGCAGCGGCAGGCCCAGGGCGCGCAGGGTGCGGATCATCCCGCGCCGCTGCTCGAAGGACAGGCCGACCATGCCATGCACGATGAACAGACCCACCGCGAAGGAGAGCAAGCCGAAAGCGGTCAGGTTCAGATGAAAACTGTCGGTCAGCCGCGCCAGTTCCGACCGGCCCTCAGCGCGTACAAGCATCAGATCGGGGGCGAGGTCGGCAAGCGGGGTCAGCCCGGCAGACTGATCCGGCAGGATCAGGAGGCGCGTGATCTCTGCGCGGCGGTTCAACAGCATCTCGGCAGTGCCGATATCGGTCAGGACCACGCCGCTGGGCAGGTTTTGCGTGCGCCTCACTGGGGGCAATCCCGGTTGCGACTCCAGTCGTTCTGCCGTCTCTGGCCCGGCGATCAGCAAGCCCGGCGCCAGCAGCGCATCGGTGGGCGCGATCCCGTCCTCCTGCGAGGTTTCCTCGACCGCAGGCAGCGCGGGGTAAGAGAGCAGATCGACGCCCATCACGTCAACCGAGCCGCCCGGCAGGCGCAATTGCCCCTCCAGCAACGCCGCCAGTTGCCAGCCCGCCCGGCGCAGGGCGACATAGCGCGCCAAGGGGATCGGGCCGCTGGCGGCGCGCAGCTCGTCGAACTGGCCGACACCCAGCTGCGCGCTGGCTTCGGCATAGCTGGTGCGCGCCTCGGCATTGATCGCCTGCACCGCCGACCAGAGCCCGGTGGCCAGTGCGAGCCCCGCAAGAAGTGTCACCAGTTGCAGAGGATGCCGCGCCCAGTGCGACCACAGGCAGGCAATGGCGGCGCGCCTCATGCCAGATGCCCTCCGCTCAGATGCGCGCGCCGGTCCAGCCGGGCGGCGATGGCAGCGGAGTGGGTGACCAGCAGCAGACCGCAGCCGGTCTCGGCCACCAATTCTAGCATCAGGTCCAGCACGGCGGCACTTGCGGTTTCATCCAGATTTCCGGTGGGCTCATCCGCCAGCAACAGGGCAGGGCGCGTGGCCAGCGCCCGCCCGATGGCGACACGCTGCTGCTGCCCACCCGAGAGCTGTTCGGGAGAGCGCGAAAGAAACGGGGCCAGCCCCAGCCGATCCGTCAGATGAGACAACCATGTGGTATCACTTTGATCGGAAAGGCGCGCGTGAAAGGCGAGGTTCTGTTCGACATTCAGCGAGGGGATCAGGTTGAACTGCTGGAACACCAGCGCCAGGCTTTCGCGCCGCAAGGCTGCGCGCCCGCGCTCGTTCAGAGCGGAAAGGGGCGTGCCCGCGACTGTAATCTCACCGCTGTCGAAATGATCCAACGCGCCCACGAGGTTGAGCAGCGTGCTCTTGCCCGAGCCGCTTTCTCCGGTCAGCGCCAATGTCTCGCCACGCTCCAGCACCAGCGAGACCTGATCGAGCACGGGCCGCCCGCCCGGATAGGTCTTGCTGACAGTTTCGACACTCAGAAGCATGGCAGGTCCAAAGCCTAGCAAATTGATCACGTTGTGATTTCCAATCGACAATCTGACCGGGTGAGCCTCGCTGTCCAGTCCAAAAGGGGGATGCGCGGGATTGACGCGGGTCAGGCTTTGGGACACCAAAGGGGCAAATAGCGAGCCGCTATCAGCAACAGGAGAGCCACGTGTCGCTGCCACATCAGATCGTCTGGGGCAGTCTCTATCTGGGGATCTGCTTTGTCGTCGAAATCATGCTGCTGGTCTGGTGCACGCTGATCCTGCGCTCTTTCGGTAAGCGGTATGAACGGCATTCAATCTCCGTTCAGGCGGGCGGGCTGATCAGCATTGCGCTGTTTTTCATCGTTCTGGCCCATACGATTCAGGTCTGGGTCTGGGCCGTTGCCTGGATGATGGACGGGACATTGGCGGATTGGAACGAGTCGCTCTATTTCTCACTGGTGACCTATACCACGCTGGGTTATGGCGACATCGTGCTTGGGCCCGATCTGCGGATATTTGCGGCGTTTTCGGCTGTGGCCGGGCTGTTGGCCTTTGGGTTGTCCACGGCCTATCTTGTGGCCTTGATGTCGATGATCTTTGACAAGCAGCTTCGCCCAAACGACTAGAGCTGTCTCACAGGACAGGTGCCAGCAGCCGCGCCAGCGGGGCGCCGTAGCGGATGTGAGGCGGCTGCAGATCGAGGGTCTTGGTCAACTCGAAACTGTTGAGGAAATCCGCGCGCAGCATCTCTTCGACCTGCGCGGCGAAGCCTGCATCAAAGATCAACGCCATAGCTTCGAAATTCAGCCGGAAGGATCGGTTGTCCAGATTGGTCGTGCCAACTGCCGCCATCGTATCATCCATTAGGATGACCTTTTGATGCAGGAACCCGTCGGTATAACGAAAAAACCGCACACCCGTTTCGCAGATCTCGTCAAAATAGGCGAAGGCCGCGAGCCAGGGCATCGTGTGATCGATTGAGTCCGGCAACAGAATACGCACATCGACACCCCGCAGCGCCGCGTTCTTCAAGGCTGACATGATGTCCAGATCGGGGATGAAATAGGGCGAGGTGATCCAGACCCGCTCCTGCGCGGCAACGATCGCCGAGAAAAACATCATCGAGCCTGTCTCTGTCCGGTCGCCCGGGCCGGTGGCAACGATTAGAGCATTGACGCCGGGGTCAGCAAAACTGGTGGACCAGTCCAGATCATCGATGATTTCGACATTGCGCGCCCAATGCCAGTCTTCGACAAAGATCAGTTGGAGTTGCAGGACGACCGGGCCGGTCAGGCGCAGGTGCGTGTCCCGCCAACGGCCGAATTTCGGGTCATCGCCCAGATACTCGACCCCGACATTGTGACCGCCGATGAACCCGACCTTACCATCCACAACCACGGTCTTGCGGTGATTGCGGTAGTTCAGTTGAAAGCGGAAATTCGGACCGCGCTGCTGGCGCGGGTCTGCGATGTCGATGCCGCTTTCGATCATCCGGGCAATGAACTCGTTTGGCAGGCCATAGCTGCCCACCGCATCGGTGAGCATATTGACGGTCACGCCCCGATCGACCGCTGCGACCAGCTTGTCGCGCAACTCGCGCCCAAGGAGGTCATCGCGCAGAATGTAGAACTGGATCAGGATATAGGACTGCGCCGCATCAATCGCGTCAAAGATCGCGTCGAACGTGGCGTCTCCGTCGATCAGCAACTCTGCGGTATTGCCCCGGATAACGGGCATATGCGCGATATCTTCGAACGGCTTTGCATTCAACCGCAACTCATCAGAGGGCGGACGGGCCTGCGTGGCAAAGGCCTTGATGCCCTCGACGACGCGCTCACTTTCCCGGCGCGCGATCCTGTAGCCGCGAAACCGGTGATGGCCCAGAAACATATAGGCCGGCACGGCCACCACCGGGAAGGTCAGCAGGAAGATCACCCAACCGACGGAACCCTGCGGCGTGCGTGCCGTTTGCGCGGCGCGCAGGGCGAAGAAGGCTGCGGTTGCATAAAGTGCGAGGACAAACAGCGAGACCAGTACGGTCCACATGAGATTCGGGCCTTTTCAGCGACTTACCACGCGCCAGTCTATAGGCGGTTGCTGCCCTTGGCCATGTCCACAATCACCCCGTTCAGGCCAAGGCCGCGATCCGGCGTTGCATGTGAGCGATCATCTGCCAGATCTCCTCACGTACCGGCCCGGGACGGGCAGGGTCGCGCAAGGTCGTGATCCAGTGGTGCGCAGGTGGCTGGCCCGCCTTGCGAGTCCAGCGCAATTGAGCCAGCACCTCTTGGGCGTCTTGTGGTGAGGTCTCGGGGATTTCATGGCCGTTCAGCACCGCCCAGACCCCGGTCCAGAGTCGTGCCACGCTCCACGGGTTATAGCCACCACCGCCCAGAACCAGCAGCCTGTCGCTCACGCCCATGAGATCGCGCAGCAGGCGCCAATGGGTGTTGTTGGACAGGGCAAGCCGGGACAGCGGGTCTTCCTCAACTGCATCCGCTCCACATTGCAAGATAATGATATCAGGGTCAAAATCTGACAGAAGGGGCAGAATGACCGCCTCGCGCAGGACGTGGAATTCACTGTCATTGAAGCCGCGCGGCACCGGCAGGTTAAAGGCGTTGCCGCCGCCGGTGTCAACAAGCGTGCCGGTAAACGGCCAGCGCGCCTGTTCATGGGTCGAGATCAGACGCAGGCGATCCTCACCGACGAAGGCAGCCTCGACCCCGTCGCAGTGATGGGCATCGATATCGACATAGGCGACTCGGCCCACGCCAAGCGCCAGCAGGCGTTTGATCGCCAGCACCGGATCGTTGAGGTAGCAGAACCCGTTGGCGCGATCGGGAAAACCGTGATGGGTGCCGCCGCCGGGGTTAAACACAACCCCACCACGCGCCACCAGCTCCGCGCCCAGGATCGACCCGCCCGCCGCGGTGGCGGGACGGCGGTACATCTCAGGGAAGACCGGATTGGAGAGCGTCCCGAGACCATGACGCGCCCGCGTATCCTCACTGACATATTGTGCGTTTTCAGCCTCTTGCAGGGCGTTTATGTATCGCTCCGTGTGGAAACCCGTCAGCGCGGCGGGTTTGGCGCGCGGGCTGACCCGATATTGCGTCTCGGGCAGCCAACCCAATGCGCGGCAGAGGTCCAGAACGGTCGACACCCGCTGGATCGCCAGCGGGTGTTTCAGCCCATAGCTTGAGCCCCGGTAAATCTCTGATCCGATCAGGATCGGGGCGGGCATCTATTTCTTGGCGCTTTTCAGCAGGAGCGAGAGCAGTGGGCCGATGATGGCGGGCAGGGCCGAGCCCAGCGGATCGCGTGCGATCTGCGTGACCTGACGGCTGATACCCCGAACCTCGTCCACCGCCTCTTCCAGATCGCTCTCAAGCTCTGCGATGGCGAGGTCACGCATCTCGATGGCTGGACCCACGTCCTTTTCCGCGCTCATGCGGCTGGCAACCGAGACCAGAATGGCCGCCAGCACCAGATTGGCCCCCGCGACCACCACAGCCGCCAGATAGCTCTGCATGACCAGGGAAAGCGCCTGATAAGCCGCGACGTTCAGCATGATGATCCCGATCCCGGTGATCAGCGCGGCAAACAGCATAAGTCCGGTCTGCTGCTGGAATACAGCCATCTGGCGCCGGGTGATGAGGCGTTCGGTGCGGTAGATGATCGAGAGGTTTCTGGTGATCCGGCTCATCTCGGCACTCCTGTCAGAATTTGGTGATCCGGCCCAGGGCAAATCCCAGGCCAAAGGCCGCGATCGTGGTCAAGAGCGGCTTTTGCGTCGGGAAATCGCCCAGCTCCTTGGAAAACTGCGCCCAGAGCGCGTCCAACTCGCTGCTGTCGATGCCGTGACCGGCCAGCATCTTGTCAAAGCTGGAGCGCATTTCACCGGGCTCTGGCTCCGCTTCGTCATGTGGCTCTACCGCTGCGGGCTTAGCGGCAAGTTGCGCCTTCAGCGTGGCCAGTTCGGCCTCTAGTTCGGCTTTGGTGGCCATCACGAAGTCCTTTCGGTGTCAGAATCAAAGATCGTCCCATCCTTTGACATCAGGATAGCAACGGGCCGCAAGGCCTTGATATGGCTGAAAACGATCAGCAGGCAGACGGTCACCGGCACGCTCAGAAACGCGCCGACCACGCCCCAGACCGAGCTCCAGAACGTGAGCGAAATGATCACCATGAAGGTCGACATGTTCAGCGACCGCCCCAGCAGTGCGGGGTCCAGGAAGTTGCCCATCAGAAACTGCACCGTGCCGCAGAGGAATATGATCGTCAGGAAGGGTGACAACGAGTCGAACTGCACCAATGCGATCAGAGCGGGGAATATCACCGCCACGATGGAGCCGATATTGGGAATGAAATTCAGGCCAAATGTCAGCACCGCCCAGGTCTCCGCATATTCCAGATCCAGCCATCTGAACACGCCATAGCTGATCAGGGCGGTCATCGCCGACACCATTGATTTCACCCCCACATAGCTTTGCAGGCTTTGTGAGATCGCCGCCATCACCGCGCTCAGTTTCTGGCCGAACACCTTGTCATTGGCGGCCAGCAGGATCTTGCGCCTAAACATCAGCCGCTCGGCCATCAGGAACCCCACATAGAGGCTGATCAACACGAAGGTGCTGAGAAATGAGGTTGCCCCGCCCACGGCACTGCGCGCGATGAAGGACATGTCGAGATTGACCAGACTGTCCCGGATGTATTTGGTCACATCATTGCCGACCAACGTGACCAGCTTGTCCAGCGCGGCGTCAAAAGCGGTCTCGTAGCTGCTGAAATTGCGCACCATCTGCGTGGCCTGACTGCCCAGCACATACATGATCAGGAACAACCCGGCGAGAACCACGATCACAGCCAGGATATTGGCAAGCCAGACGGGCAGGGGCAGGAAGTCGAGAATACGGTCACTGACCGCGATAATCAGCACATAAGCCAGCAGCGCAAGCACCAGAGGGATCAGGAAACCGGACCCCGCATAAAGGCCAAAGACGATCACCGCGATGATCAGCGATACGTCCCGAAATGTGGACAGCGTGGGATGCAGCCCTTCGGCGGACGATGGTGCGCTCTTAGAGAGCTCGGATTTTTCGTCTGGGTTGAAGGACATGCAGGCGGACCCCGGTTTGCGTGATGCAATGTTGCACCGGAGCGCCACGCGGTGCAATCGGGGATTGAGACCCGCCTCGACCATTGCGCTGTGTGTCTGTGTCACTAGGCTGGGGGTCATGTTCTTTCGCACCCATCCCGATCCGGCACTGCCGGCGCGCGCCTTTCTGACCGCGCTGAGACGGTTCACGCTCAAAAGCGGCTGGGTCATGAGCAGCCATGTGGCAATGTTTGCGATGCTGGCGCTGTTTCCGTTCATCCTGTTCAGCATCGCGTTGGCGGGCAGCCTTTCGGAGAATGTGATCAACGACGATGTCATCGCGCTGATCTTCGGGGCCTGGCCGCCCGATGTGTCAGGACCGATCATTGCAGAGCTCAAGAATGTCTTGAACAGTTCCGGCACCGGAGTGCTGACTTTTGGGGGGCTTCTTGCGGTGTTCTTTGCCTCCAACGGTGTGGATGCGGTGCGAATGGCCATGACGCGGGCCTACCACGATTACGACGATCGCCCCTTCTGGCAGACGCGGCTACTCTGTATTGCGATTGTAGTGGCTGGCGCTGCCATCGTGATCGTGGTTGCTGCCATCGAAGTGGTGCTGCCGCTTTATGGCCAGCTTGTGTCCGAGGCGCTGACGGGTGAGTCCAAGGACCTGATTTCGGTCGAGCGGCTGAGCTGGATTTTCATCATCACCATGCCTGCGGGCGGTGTCCTGACCTTTCACATGCTGCTGCCCGCACGGCGCCACAAGCTGCGCCAGATCCTGCCGGGCGTGGTGCTGACGCTGGTGCTCTGGGCGGTGGTTGGCTGGGGGTTTTCGATCTATGTGTCGCAATTTGCCAGCTACAGCGCGACCTATGCGGGGCTGGCCGGTGCCATGTCGGCGCTGATTTTTCTGTACCTGATCTCGGCCATCCTGATCCTGGGGGCCGAGTTCAACGGGGCGCTGATGGATCTTCTGGCCGAGGAATGATCCTGAGCAGGTCGTGGCTCCAAATCACAAAAAAACCCTGATCCCCGAATTGCCCCAGCGTTGCCATTTTCCGGTCCCAATCGCCTTTTAGACGAGTAGTCAGACCGGGAAAGTAGCTCCTCGGGGGGAATAAGATGACCACCACTCAGCCGCGCGCGCGGCATAACATGTTGTTTGAACTTCTGCGCCAGAAGCATCTGTCGGAGGAGACTTCGAAACGGGTCGAGGACCAGAAGCCGCAGGTGTCGAGAGGGGATGCTCTCCTGCTGCAATCACTGGCCGCCTCGTCGTTTCGCGAACAACGTCTGCCGCGCGCGACACGGGTCTAGTTTAGCTTAAGATATCCGCCGCAGAGGTTCGGGACCCGCACCAGGCCACTGCGTAGAAAGGCCTATCTAGCCTCCCCATAATCCCGACATCAGTTCGCGCCGTCGGGTTTGGCCTTTACAGAGCTGATCTCCAACCCGTCCGCTCCGGCACCGGCCTCCAGCAGCCGCGTCACTTTCCAGTTGTCCGTCGCGATCTCAACAACTTTCTCCGACAATTCCGACCCGACATAAAGATGCGCGCCATCCGGTGAGAAGAGCAGCGAGGGCGGCCTTTTGATGTCGAATTCATTGAGATCCACGACGGCCAGCTCGCTCCGGTCGGCGGCGTCGTAAACCAGCACGCGGTTGCCATGCAGGTCGGCAATGGCAACGCGATCCCCGGCTGGGTTGAAGCGCACGCGAATGGGCACAAACCCCATCTCGATCGTTTCGATCCGGTCCATCGACTGGGCATCAAATATGATGATATTCTCTGATTGATTGTTGCCGACCCAGACTTCCTTGCCGTCCGGGCTGACAAACACGGCCTCTGGCCCTTTGTTTGCCTCGATCGTCTCAAGCGTCTTCATTGCAGTCGTATCTATAACACTGACCGTGTCAGAGCCGCGGCTTGTGACATAGGCGCGTGAGGCATCAGGCGAGAGCGCGAGCAGATGCGAGCCTATCTGATCGGTCACGGCTGCACCTTCGACCTTGCCGCGTTCCACATCGACACGGATGACATCGCGGGTCTCTTCCGTGGTGACGATCACGCTGTTGCTGTCGCCGATCCAGGCAATGCCGTGGGGCGCAAGGTGAGGTTCGATGTCGATCGTTCTGATCAACTCGGTTGACGCCACATCGAATACATTCAGCTCACGCCCGATATAGCCATCCTCAAGATAGGACACGACAACGGCCAGAGTTTGGTCGGGCGACAGGGCCAGTTCATGAGGCGAGGGGCCGGTTGCTCGGCGGGCCAATTCCGCGCCGCTGTCCAGATCGATGAAGCTGACAGTTCCCTCGTATTTATTTGCCACAATCAGCGTATCGGCGAGCGACACGGCGGGCAGCATAGCCAAAATGAGTGCTGTGAAACCAAGGCTTTTCATGTCTGATCCTTTCGGTCCTGCGGTGTTTGGCTGGTCTGGTCCCTTGCGCTGAATCCTACCCCCTGTATCCGGTGGCAACCACGAATTTCTCGGAACTGTCCGAGCGTGAGGCGGGGGGTTTCACATTCGCGACCTTGGTGAACTTCTGTTTCAGCAGCTTTTGCAGATCACCTTCAGCCCCACCGGCCAGCACCTTGGCCACGAAGGTGCCGCCCTCATCCAGCACGTCAAAGGCAAAGTAAGCGGCCGCCTCGCATAAGGAGATGATCCGCAAATGGTCGGTCTGCTTGTGTCCGGAAGAGGCTGCCGCCATATCCGACATGACCACATCCGCCTTGCCGCCCAGCCAGTCCTTGACCTGCTGATCGGCATCAACCGCCATGAAATCCAGCACATGCGCCTCGGAACCTGCCACAGGCTCGACCTCTTGCAGGTCGACGCCCAGCACGGTGCCGATGGCCTTACCCGATTTCTCGCCCAGGGCGTTCACCCGTTTGACCGCAACCTGCAGCCAGCCACCGGGCGCGCAGCCCAGATCGACCACCCGCGCACCAGGCACCAGAAAGCGGTATTTGTCGTCCAGTTCCAGAATCTTATAGGCCGCACGTCCGCGATAGCCATCGGCCTGCGCGCGCTTGACATAAGGGTCATTCAACTGTCGTTGCAACCAGCGCGTTGAACTCAGCTTACGCCCGCGCGCGGTCTTGACCTTGACCTTCAGGTCGCGCTGGCCGCGGCCTGATGTGTTCTTTCCGCCCGGCGATTTTGCCATGGGACCAATCTCCTGCAATCTAACTTGTGCTTATCGGCAGGCAGGGTGGGTATCAAGCCATGGCCGCGCCGGGTTCGCGGATCATGATGTCTGGCCACGGAGAGGACGCCCCGCAGACCAACCACCCGACACCGTTCAGCAGCTTGCTGGTCAAAGGCGCCTCTGAGGGTTCATTGGCGTGGAAACTGCGCAGCAGAGCTGCGGCATCTTCGGCTTGTGGCGTGGGCACCTTGATCGCGATGCCACCGATGGCCAGTGCAAAATGGGGCAGCGTGTTGGCAATCTGATAGCCGGGGCACAGCACATCGAAACCTGCTGCTTCCAAGGCGCAGATCGTGGTCGCAGCCGTTGAGGCCCGATAGGTTATGGCGACGGTTGTAAACGACATGTCCCACAAAGGTGGGGTCAGAATGGCCCGTCTTCAAGCACGCCATCCGCGCTCATCTGGGCATAAAGCAGCCCCTCACGCAGGCCCCGGTCTGCAACAGAAAGCCTGTCAGTGGGCCAGAGTCGCAGCAACGCTTGCAGAATGGCCGAACCGGACATGATCAGCGCCTGCCGGTCTTCGCCGATACGCGGGTCCTTGCGGCGACCGTGGGGCCCGAGCTCCAGATAGCCGCGGATCACCTTATCGATCTGATCGCTGGTCATGCGCAACCCGTCCACCTTGGTGCGGTCGTAACGCTTGAGCCCCAGATGCGAGGCGGCCACCGTGGTGACCGTGCCGCTGGTGCCGACGATCTGGAAGCCTTCGCGCGCCTGTTCGTCCTTATAGGGGGCAAAATCGGCCAGGTTCTCCTCGAAAAACCAACTCATCAGCGCAAATCGTGCAGCATCGTCATGCACGTCATTGAACTGATCGCGCAGCGTGGCCACCCCCAGAGGGACAGAAATCCAGTCCACCACCTTGGCGGCGGGGAAGGGGCTGTCGGTGGTGTGGAACCCCGCATGCAGCCGCATGATCGCCGCTGGCCGGTCGCGGCGCGGCACCGAGCTGAGGTCGATCCAGACCAGCTCGGTCGAGCCGCCGCCGATATCGACGACCAGCAATTGCTCGGTCTTGGTCGAGACCAGCGGCGCGCAGGAAATCACCGCCAGCCGCGCCTCTTCCTCGGGTTTGATGATCTCAAGCGTCAGGCCGGTTTCGCGCTTGACCTGATTGGTGAAGTCGCGGGAATTCTTGGCCCGGCGGCAGGCCTCGGTCGCCACCAGTCGCATCCGCGTCACCCGGTTGCGCTTGAGTTTCTGCTGGCAAATCCGCATCGCCTGCACCGTGCGCGCCATGGACGAGCGTGACAGCCGACCGGTCCGTTCCAGACCCGCGCCGAGTTGCACCGATTTCGAGAAGCTGTCTACGACATGAAAACCGCTGCCCAAAGGTTGGGCAATCAGCATGCGGCAACTATTTGTGCCCAGATCCAGCGCCGCATAGAGCGCATCTGGATCCGGCCGGGACGGCGCGGGGGTATCGACCGCTTTCGGGAACGCGCCCGCACCTTTGGGACGCTTGGGCGCCATATCTACACGCCCTCCGATTTCGAGTTACCCCGACCATAGGTTGGGGTTGGGTTTGGCGCAACCCGCTCATGAAGGTCATGAACAATTTGGGCTTTGGCATGGATGGCCATTGCGGTCGGAAATCCGCTAGGCTCGCGCGGGCAGAAAACGTCGCTGTGAAAACGGGACGTGTCGAAATCGAACCGTCCCGCCGTCACAATGGCGGATATCAAGCGCCATAGGAAGTCAGAAGGAATCAGATCTATGCCGGACGTCACCGTGGTCTATTGGCGCGACATTCCCGCCCAGGTTATCGTGGGCAAAGGGCGTCGTGGGGCCAAACGTCAGCTTGAGGAACGGTTCGAGCAGGCCATCGACCGTGCTGCGATGAAGGTGGACGCGAAGGATACGGATGCTTATCTGGCGGAATGGCGCAAGGCCGCTCCTTACACGGTCGAGGGCGATCCGTCCGAGATCGCCGAGGCCGAGGCTATGCGTCTGGAAACGGAGTATGATCAGGATCGCATCAAAGCCCTGATCGCAAATGACGGGTGGGCATGAGCCTACGATCATTGAGGGAGGCCGTGATGGCTCTGCTGAATTTCAAGAAACGCGATGCGGTCGAAACCGGCCCCGTGAACCCCACCGTCGAAGCCTTTCTGCAAGGCTATTCCATCGAGGTGATGCCGCGCACCGCCGAAAAGGTCGAGGATTTTCGCGCGCTGCTGCCCGAGGGCACACGCGTGTATATCGCCCATATCGAAGGTACCCCGATCGAGGACATGGTCAAGACCGCCAAGCGTCTGGCCGATGACGGCTATCCGGTGATGCCGCATTTCCCGGCCCGGATCATCAAGGATGCCGCCACGCTGGAAAACTGGATTGCCATGTATCAGGGCGAGGCGGGCGTCGAGCAGGCGTTGCTGCTGGCCGGTGGTGTCGCCAAGCCCTATGGAGATTTCGACAGCTCGATGCAGCTGATGGAAACCGGGCTCTTCGATAAGGCCGGGTTCAAGCGCCTGCACGTGGCCGGTCACCCCGAGGGCAACAAGGATATCGATCCGGACGGATCGACCAAGAACGTCTTTGAAGCGTTACTCTGGAAACAGAAATTCTCCGAGCGCACGGATGCCGAAATGGCGCTGGCCACGCAGTTCGCGTTCGAGGCCGAGCCGATCATCGAATGGGCCAATGCGGTCAAGGCGGCGGGCGTCGACATTCCGATCCATATCGGCATCGCCGGTCCGGCCAAGCTGCAAACCCTGATCAAGTTTGCGATTGCCTGTGGCGTCGGCCCGTCGCTGAAGGTTCTGCAAAAACGCGCGATGGATGTCTCCAAGTTGCTGCTGCCTTACGAGCCGACCGATGTCGTGACCGAACTGGCCGAATACAAAGCGGCCAACCCGGACTTCAACATCACCAATGTCCACTTCTTCCCGCTTGGCGGCATCAAGACCAATGCCAACTGGGCAATCAAGAATGGCGGCGAGAGCACCCGCCCCGCAAACCCGGCGTGAAAGGCCTGACATGACGCAGACAATCGTAGAAAGCAAAACAAAAACAGCGATCATCGGCTTTGACCAGCCGTTCTGCGTGATCGGTGAGCGGATCAACCCGACAGGCCGCAAGAAACTGGCCGCCGAACTTGAGGCGGGCGACTTCTCGACCGTCGAAAAGGACGCGGTGGCGCAGGTGGCCGCAGGCGCGACCGTGCTCGATATCAATGCGGGCGTGGTTTATAACTCCAACCCCAACCCGAACGAGACCGAGCCGCCGCTGATGCGCAAGATCGTCGAGCTGGTGCAGGGGCTGGTCGATGTGCCGCTCTGTATCGATTCATCGGTGCCCGGCGCGCTTGAGGCGGGGCTGGAGGTTTGTGAGGGCCGCCCGCTCTTGAACTCGGTCACCGGCGAGGAAGAGCGGCTGGAACAGATCCTGCCGCTGGTCAAGAAATACAACGTGCCGGTGGTGGCGATCTCGAATGACGATACCGGTATTTCCGAAGATCCCGACGTGCGCTTTGCCGTGGCCAAAAAGATTGTCGAACGCGCCGCCGATTTTGGCATACCGGCGCATGACATCGTGGTGGACCCGCTGGTGATGCCGGTGGGTGCGATGGGCACGGCCGGGCTGCAGGTCTTTGCCCTGGTGCGCCGCCTGCGCGAAGAGCTGGGCGTGAACACCACTTGCGGCGCGTCCAACATCTCGTTCGGCCTGCCCAACCGTCATGGTATCAACAACGCGTTTTTGCCGATGGCGATGGGCGCGGGCATGACATCGGCCATCATGAACCCGGTGGCGCTGCCCATCGGTCCAAAGAAGATCGCCGAAAAGCGCGCCGAGGTCGAAGCGGCGGGCATCATCCTGCCCGAGGCGATGGATGACGAAGCCTTTGTTCAGATGTTTGGCATGGGTTCGACCCTGCCGCGCGCGGGCAAAGAGATGGAGGCCATCCGCGCCGCCAACTTCCTGACCAACAATGACCCGCATGGCGGCGAATGGATCAAGGCCAACAAAGTACCCGCCAAGGCCGGAGAAGAGGGCCGCGGGCGGGGCGGGCGTGCTGGCGGACGTCGCCGCCGCGCATAAGGCTTTGACCTGAAAGGATTGAAAGGCCGGGTATTACGCCCGGCCTTTGGTGTTTCAGCACGACGCGACATGGTCAGTCGACGCGGCTTTTCGCGCGGCTCGGGGCTTGCTCTGGGCAGGCGATTGCCATTAGGTGCAACGACCTGCCGCAGTTGAGGATTGTGATGATCAAGTCGATGACCGGGTTCGCCTCCAGCAAGGGGGAACATGCGCCCTTCTCCTGGAGCTGGGAATTGCGCAGCGTCAACGCCAAGGGGCTGGATCTGCGGCTGCGGGTGCCCGACTGGCTGGACGGGCTGGAGGCCGCGCTACGGCCCATGCTGGCAAAGTCGGTCGCGCGCGGCAATATCACCCTGTCGCTTCGCCTCAGCCGCAACGAAGAGGGCGCGGCATTGTCGCTCAATCACGATGTCCTGACCGCCACGTTAGAGGCGTTGCACGAGATCGAGGTCGAGGCGATGGCGCGCGGGATCACCTTTGCGCCGTCAAAGGCCAGCGACCTTCTGTCTGTGCGCGGCATTCTGGAGGCGGGCGCAGGCGAAGAGGATCAGGCCCCGCTGGTCGCACAGCTGAAATCGGAATTCGAGGCGCTGGTTCAGGCCTTTGTTCAGATGCGGGCCACCGAAGGCGCAGCCCTGGCCGAGCTGCTGGACGGGCAGCTGACGCGGATCGCAGAGCTGACCACACAGGCCGCAAGCGTCGCCGAGGCCCGCAAAGAGGCCATGGCCGACACGCTGAAAGCTAATCTGGCCAAGATTCTGGAAAACACCGACGGGGCCGACCCGGACCGGGTCGCGCAGGAATTGGCGATCCTCACGGTCAAGGCGGATGTGACCGAAGAGATCGACCGGCTTGGCGCACATATCAAGGCCGCCCGCGATCTTGTCGCAAAAGGCGGCGCGGTGGGGCGCAAGCTGGATTTCCTGATGCAAGAGTTCAACCGCGAGGCCAATACGCTCTGCTCGAAATCTCAGAACACCGATCTGACGGCGATTGGGCTGGACCTCAAGGCGGTGATCGACCAGATGCGGGAACAGGTACAGAATGTCGAATAAAGGACGCTTCGCATGACCAACAGACGCGGGTTGCTGATCATCCTGTCCTCGCCCTCGGGCGCGGGGAAATCAACCCTGGCCCGGCGGCTGATGGAATGGGACACAAGTCTGGAATTTTCGGTCTCGGCCACCACGCGTGCGCCGCGTAACGGCGAGCGGGACGGACGTGAATACCACTTCATGAGCGAAGAGGGCTTCAAACAGACCGTTGCCGATGGCGATATGCTGGAACACGCCCATGTGTTCGGCAATTTCTATGGCACGCCCGCTGCCCCTGTCCGCGCGGCAATTGATGCCGGGAACGACGTTCTGTTCGACGTGGACTGGCAGGGTGACATTCAGATCCGCAACTCGGACCTCGGCAAGCACGCGCTGTCGATCTTCATCCTGCCCCCGTCGATCCGCGAGCTGCGGCGAAGGCTGGAAACCCGCGCACAGGACAGCGAAGAGGTGATCGGCAAGCGGATGCTCAAAAGCTGGGACGAGATCAGCCATTGGGGCTACTACGAATATGTGCTGATCAATGATGACCTGGACGAGACCGAAGAACGGCTGAAAACCATCATCAGCGCCGAGCGGATGCGCCGCATTCAGCAACCTACGCTGCAAAGCCATGTGCGCAATCTGCAAACCCAGTTCGAGGAACTGACATGACACTTTACGCTCTGGACGGCCACGCGCCGGATATCCACGAAGACACCTGGATCGCCCCCGGCACGCATCTGATCGGCAAGGTGGTGCTGGAGGAGGGGGCCTCGGTCTGGTTCGGCTGCACCATTCGCGCCGATCACGAAGAGATTCGCGTGGGCGCGGGCAGCAATGTCCAGGAAAACGTGGTCATGCATATCGACCCGGGCTTCCCGCTGAGTATCGGGCGGAACTGCACCATTGGGCACAAGGCCATGCTGCATGGCTGCACCATCGGCGACAACTCCTTAATCGGGATGGGCGCAACGGTTCTGAATGGTGCGAAGATCGGCAAGAACTGCCTGATTGGGGCAGGGGCTTTGATTACGGAAAACAAAGAGATACCGGACAACTCCCTGGTGATGGGCGCGCCGGGCAAGGTGGTGCGCGAGTTGGACGAGGCCGCAGCGCAGAAATTGACCCTGAGCGCAATGGTTTATCAGAAGAACATGCGGCGTTTCCGTGACGGGATGGTTGAGGTGACATGAGCCGAAACGAAAAGGGCTCGATCATCCGGCCCGATCCGCTGCCAGAAAGCGCCAGTCGGCCTGTCGCCACGCCGCTAAGCCCATCGGTGGTCTATGCCTCGGACACGCCCGATGCGCTGGACGACCAATATGAGGGCCGCGTGCAGGGCTATACCTACTCGCGCGAGGGGCATCCCAATGCCGATGTGGTGGCCAAGCGGCTGGATGCGATGGAGGGGGCCTCGGGCGGTATTGTGACCGGGTCCGGCATGGGGGCTGTGACAGCGGCGCTCATGGGGTTGCTCTCGACAGGCGATCATGTGATTGGCGGCAGTCAGCTTTATGGGCGATCGCTGCGTCTGATGAAGGAAGACCTGCCACGTCTGGGCATTGCGACGACACTGGCGGACTCGGGCGATATCGACGCGATGCGCGCTGCGATCCGGCCCGAGACGCGAATGATCCTGGTCGAGGTCGTCTCGAACCCGGCGCTGAACGTGGCCGATATTCAAGGGCTGGCGGCGTTGTGCCAGGAACGCGGCATCCTGCTGATGGTGGACAACACCTTTACCACGCCGCGTGCGTTCCGGCCGCTGGATCATGGCGCTGATATCGTGCTGCATTCGATCACCAAGCTGCTGGCCGGGCATTCCGACGTGATGCTGGGCTATGCGGTGGCGCGCGATCCGGAGCTGAGCGACCGCATGCGCGTGTTCTCGGTCACCACCGGACTGACCCCCAGCCCGTTTGATTGCTGGCTGGCCGAACGCGGCATGCTGTCTTTTGATCTGCGCTTTGACCGGGCGCAGGGCAGCGCGGCGTCACTCGCCGATCATCTTGCGACGCTGCCGGGCGTCAAACGCGTGCTCTACCCAACACGCCCTGATCATCCCGATCATGCCCGCGCCATGACATTGCTGAACGGGCAGGGCTGTAACATGGTCAGCTTTGAGCTGGACGGCGGCCGCGCTGCCGCCAATGCTTTCACCCGCGCAGCGGATGGTTTGAGTTTTGCGCCAACGCTGGGCGATGTCGGCACCACCCTGTCACACCCCGCCTCCTCCTCTCACCGCGCCCTCAGCGTGGAAGAGCGCGCGGCGCGTGGTTTGACCGAGGGGTTCTTTCGGGTCTCCGTCGGTCTGGAAGACCCGGACCTGCTGAAGGATATCTTCTCGCAGGCCATTGCTGAGGCCACCGGATCATGACTCCGCTGCCCGAGGAAACCATACGAGGGCTTTTGGCCGGAATTCCGCTGGTGGCGCTGATCGTCGACCCTGCCGAGCGGATCATCGGCGCAAATGCCGAGGCGCAGGCGCTGCTGGGGCGCCAGATCGTCGGCAGGCATTTCGCCACCATCCTGCGTCAACCCCCGGTGATCGACGCGCTGGAGCGTTGCCTGCAACGCCGCGAGGCGACGCGCACGCGGCTGCTCTCCAATGCCGGTGGGCAGGACACCACCTTCGATGTCTCTTGCCGCTACATTCCCGATCTGGGCGCGCTGCTGTGTTTCACCGACGTGACCCCGATGGAAAAAGCGGGGCAGATGCGGCGCGATTTTGTCGCCAATGTCAGCCACGAATTGCGCACTCCGCTGACCGCGCTGATGGGCTTCATCGAAACCCTGCGCGGCCCAGCCCGCGACGACGGTGTCGCGCGCGAGCGGTTTCTGCAGATTATGGAGGGAGAGGCCAGCCGGATGAACCGTCTGGTTGGTGACCTGCTGTCGCTGAACCGGGTCGAAAGCCAGGAACGGGTGCGCCCTAGCGAAGAGGTGGACCTGAGCGCGCTGCTGAAATCGACGCTGAACTCGATCAAGCCGCTGTCCGAAGAAGCGGGCGTTGTGATGAATCTGACCACGCCCGACAATCCGGTTCTGATCGCGGGCGATCCCGATCAGCTGCGTCAGGTCTTCACCAACCTGATCGAGAACGCGATCAAATATGGCGGCAGTGGCGGCGTTGTCGACATCTCGCTGACCTCGAAGGAGCGCGATCCAACCCTGCGCGCGCCATCGGCACGCATTCTGGTGGCGGACAAGGGGCCGGGCATCGACCCGATCCATCTGCCGCGCCTGACCGAGCGCTTCTATCGCGCCGACAGCCACCGCTCGCGCGAGCTTGGCGGAACCGGGCTGGGGCTTGCCATCGTCAAACATATCATCAATCGCCATCGCGGCCGCCTGCGGATCGAAAGCGAATTGGGGCAAGGAACCAAGTTTACAGTTATCCTGCCGCAAGGGAATGTAACGGAGATCTAAGGTATCCGTTCAAAATCAATGCCTTATTGGAATGAAGGCATTTTAACTTATTTCCCACAAAACCCCGATTGTCATACTCCTGTTACAAACCTGTCACAAAAGGCAAACGCAGCGCGGCTAGCTACCGCGACGAGATCATCATGGGGGTGATCGCTGCACATTCTTTACCAAGGAGACTTGAATGTCCTTTGTGAAACTTTCCGCCTCTGCACTGGCCATCGCTGCTGTTTCGGCAACTGCTGCTGCCGCGCGTGATCAGGTTCAGGTTGCCGGTTCGTCGACTGTTCTGCCCTACGCCTCGATCGTTGCCGAAGCCTTTGGCGAAAACTTCGACTTCCCGACACCGGTCGTGGAATCGGGTGGCTCGTCGGCGGGTCTGAAGCGGTTCTGCGAAGGTGTGGGCGAAAACACCATCGACGTGGCCAACGCCTCGCGCAAGATCAAGGACTCCGAGATCGCCAAATGCGCCGAAGCAGGCGTGACCGACATCATCGAAGTGCGCATCGGCTATGACGGCATCGTCTTTGCCAGCGACATCGCCGGCAACTCCTACGAGTTCACGCCAGATGACTGGTTCCTGGCGCTGTCAGACAAGGTGCTGGTTGATGGTGAACTGGTCGACAATCCGAACGTGACCTGGGCCGACGTGAACCCGAACTTCCCGGCCGTCGACATCCAGGCCTTCATCCCGGGCACCAAGCACGGCACCCGCGAAGTGTTCGAAGACAAGGTGATCCTGGCGGGCTGCGAGCACACCGGTGCCTTCGACGCGCTGAAAGCCGCAAATGGCGACGACAAGAAAGCCGCCGAGAAAGCCTGTATTGGTCTGCGCACCGATGGCAAATCGGTCGATATCGACGGCGACTACACCGAGACGCTGGCGCGTATCGAAAGCAACAAGGACGGCATCGGCGTCTTTGGTCTGGCCTTCTACGAGAATAACACCGACAAGCTGCAGGTTGCGACCATGTCGGGCATCGTTCCTTCGACCGAGTCGATTGCAACCGGCGAATACCCGGTCTCGCGCCCGCTGTTCTTCTACGTCAAGAAAGCACATATCGGCGTGATCCCCGGCCTTAAAGAATATGCCGAGTTCTTTGTCGCGGATGAGATCGCAGGCCCCGACGGCCCGCTGGCCGAATATGGCCTGGTGTCGGACCCCGAGCTGAGCGACACCCAGGGCGCCGTCGCGGATGAGGCGGTTCTGGGCGGCAATTCCTAATCGGAACGCCCAAATGACTTGGCCGGGGCGGGTTGATCGCCCCGGCATTTCCCCTTCCTTCGACAACGGATTGTGAACCGATGCCGACACTTTGGCTGGTCGTTTCGGTGCTTGTTCTCGCCGCTATCGGGTATGTGCTGGGCCGCAAACGCGCCCTGCAATCTGCCGGTGGCGACGTGCGGGCGCTGCACTCGCTTCCCAACTACTACGGTCTGAACGTTGCTTTTGCGGCGTTGATCCCGGCCCTGGGCGTTCTGCTCATCTGGTTGCTCGCGCAGCCGATGATCGTCGAAAACTCGGTTTCGGGGCTGATCCCGGACGAGGCGATCCCTGAGGATTCGACCCGCGGTCTGGTCATGTCTGATGTGCGCCGGGTTGCCAGCGGTCTGGATTTTGCCGTCGAGCAGGGCGCGATGACACTGGCGGAGTCGCAATCTCTCAAAGCCGAAGCCGGTGATATCCGCGCACGGCTCGGTGAGGTCGGCGTCGCACTTGGGGCCGAGGTTGAAGCCGAAGTGTTAGATGCCGCGCAGCGCTACCGGCAGATGACCACAACCGGCACACATGCGATGACATTGATCGTCGCGCTGCTGGCAGTGGCCGGTCTGGCGATTGCCTATGCGCGCACCCACAAGGATTTCCGCGCCCGCAACGTGGTCGAGCGCGGCATTCTGGTCCTGCTGATCCTGGCGGCGTCGCTGGCGATCCTGACCACGGTTGGCATCGTCTTTTCGATGCTGTTCGAGACGATGAATTTCTTCGGCCTGCATTCGTGGAAGGATTTCTTCTTCGGTGGCACCTGGGCGCCGAACTTCCGGGGCGATTCAGAACTGTCGATCCTGCCGCTCTTGTGGGGCACCCTTTATATCTCGTTCGTCGCGCTGCTGGTCGCGGTGCCGATCGGTTTGTTTGCGGCGATTTATCTGGCCGAATATGCCAACAAAGCGACCCGCAGTTTCGCAAAGCCGCTGCTGGAAATCCTCGCCGGTATCCCCACCATCGTTTACGGCCTGTTTGCGCTGCTGACCGTTGGTCCGATGCTGGTCGATTTCTTTGGCAAAGGCGGGTTTCTGGGCGTCGAATGGATGGCCGGGGCAACCTCGGTCCTGACGGCGGGCGTGGTGATGGGCATCATGTTGATCCCCTTCGTGTCCTCGCTGTCAGACGACATCATCAACGCGGTACCGCAGTCGATGCGCGACGGCTCTCTGGGCCTCGGGGCAACCAAATCCGAAACCGTGCGGCAGGTCGTTTTGCCCGCGGCCCTGCCGGGGATCGTCGGCGCGGTGCTGCTGGCCGCGTCGCGCGCCATCGGTGAGACCATGATCGTTGTGATGGGCGCGGGTGCGATTGCGAAATTCGCGCTCAATCCGCTGGAATCGATGACGACGATCACCACACGGATCGTCAGCCAGTTGACCGGGGATACCGACTTTGCCAGCCCCGAGACGTTGGTGGCCTTTGCGCTGGGGCTGACCCTGTTCGTTCTGACGCTGGGGCTCAACATTCTGGCGCTTTACATCGTGCGCAAATACCGGGAGCAGTACGAATGACCGATATCAGTCAAAGCGGCGCGCCCAAACACGCAAGCTCGCTATTGTCCAAAGACGCGCGCACCGCAAAGCGCAACCGGGCGGAAAGCCGGTTCAAGCTCTACGGCATTCTTGCGATTGCGGTTGGCCTACTGATGCTGATCACGCTGGTCTACAACATTGTCAGCCGTGGCACCGGGGCATTCACGCAGACCTTCGTCACGCTGGACGTAACGCTGGCCGAGGACAAGCTGGACAAGAACGGCAACCGCAACCTTGATGAGATCAAGAAGGTCTCGACCTTCGGATACGCACCGCTGATCAAGGACGCGATCAGCAGCGAGGTCGAGAAGCTGGGCATCCAGACCGATCTGTCGGCCAAGGATCAGGCTGCCATCCTGTCCAAAAGTGCAGCGGCGCAGCTGCGTGACTATGTGATCGCCAACCCCGACAAGATCGGAGAAACGGTTCAATTCCGCTTCCTCGCCAATTCGCGCGTTGATGGCTACATGAAAGGCCGGGTCAGCCGCGAGAGCATCGCCAATGACAAGTCGATCTCACCGGCGCAACTGGATTTCGTGGATCAACTGGTGGCGGATGGCGTGATCGTCAAATCCTTCAACCTGGATTTCATTTTTGGTGCGGATGCCTCCGACCAGCGGCCTGAGGCTGCGGGGATCGGGGTGTCGATGATCGGCTCGCTCTTCATGATGCTGGTGGTTCTGGCCCTGGCGCTGCCCATCGGCGTGGCCGCCTCGATCTATCTGGAGGAGTTTGCACCGAAGAACTGGATCACCGATATCATCGAGGTCAATATCTCGAACCTGGCGGCGGTGCCCTCCATCGTGTTCGGTATTCTGGGCCTAGCGGTCTTCATCAACTACATGCACCTGCCGATGTCAGCCCCGCTGGTGGGTGGCCTGGTGCTGACGCTGATGACACTGCCGACCATCATCATCTCGACGCGCGCCTCGCTGAAGGCTGTGCCGCCCAGCATCCGCGATGCCGCTCTTGGGGTCGGGGCTTCGAAGATGCAGTCGGTGTTCCACCACGTGCTGCCGCTGGCTGCGCCGGGCATCCTGACCGGTACCATCATCGGGCTGGCGCAGGCGCTGGGGGAAACCGCACCGCTTTTGCTGATCGGCATGGTGGGCTTTATCGCCTCGAACGCGCCGGACAGCGTCGCAAGCGGGCTGCTGTCACCGAACTCGGCCATGCCTGCCCAGATCTATGAATGGGCCAAACGGGCCGACCCGGCGTTTTATGAACGCGCCTGGGGTGGCATTATCATCCTGCTGATCTTTCTTGTAACAATGAACACTGTGGCCGTAATCCTGCGTCGCCGCTTTGAGCGCCGCTGGTAATGGAGGGGCACGATATGAACGATATGGCACGAGTGGAGAGAGTTGTGGACACTGGCCAAGCCAAGATCACCGCCAGCGACGTACAAGTCCATTATGGCGACACCCACGCCATCAAGGATGTGAACGTAAACATCGGCGACAAGACGGTCACCGCCTTCATCGGCCCGTCGGGCTGCGGCAAGTCGACCTTTCTGCGCTGCCTGAACCGGATGAACGACACGATTGATGTCTGCCGCGTCAAGGGCAACATTCTGCTGGATGGTGAGGATATCTATGACAAGCGGGTCGACCCGGTGCAATTGCGCGCCAAGGTCGGCATGGTTTTTCAAAAGCCCAATCCGTTTCCCAAGTCGATCTATGATAATGTGGCCTATGGCCCGCGCATTCACGGTCTGGCCAAGAACAAGGCAGAACTGGATGAGATCGTTGAGAAATCCCTGCGTCGCGGCGCGATTTGGAACGAAGTCAAGGACCGTCTGGATGCGCCGGGCACCGGCCTGTCGGGTGGCCAGCAGCAGCGCCTGTGCATCGCCCGCGCCGTTGCCACCGAGCCCGAGGTTCTGCTGATGGACGAGCCCTGTTCGGCGCTTGACCCCATCGCGACCGCCCAAGTCGAGGAGCTGATTGACGAGCTGCGCCAGCGCTATTCGGTGGTCATCGTGACTCACTCGATGCAGCAGGCCGCGCGGGTCAGCCAGAAGACCGCGTTTTTCCATCTGGGCAATCTTGTCGAGTTCGGCGAGACCGGCCAGATATTCACCAATCCGCAGGACCCGCGGACCGAAAGCTATATCACCGGGCGCATCGGCTAGGGAAAGTCATGACCATGTCAGAACAACATATCGCATCCGCTTTCGACCGTGAGCTTGAGTCGATCCAGGCACATATCATGAAGATGGGCGGCCTGGTCGAAGCAGCCATCGGCGCCTCGGCGGCATCGCTGGAAACCCGCGATGAGGAACTGGCGCTGAAAGTGCGGGCCGATGACAAGGCCATCGACGCGCTGGAAGAGGTGATCGACGAGGAAGCCGCGCGGCTGATCGCCCTGCGCGCGCCCACCGCGATCGATCTGCGGTTGGTGTTGTCGGTGCTGAAAGTTGCGGGCAACCTGGAGCGGATCGGCGATTACGCCAAGAACATCGCCAAGCGCAACACTGTGCTGATCACTGTGCCGCCAGTCAATGACAGCGCCGCATCCCTGCGCCGCATGGCGCGCGAGGTCGAGGGGATGCTGAAAGACGCGCTCGATTCCTATATCCAGCGCGATGCCGAACTGGCCGCCGATGTGATTGAACGCGACCGTGAGGTCGACCAGATGTACAATGCGCTGTTCCGCGAGTTCCTGACCTTCATGGCGGAAGAGCCGCGCAGCATAACGTCCTGTATGCATTTGCATTTCATCGCCAAGAACATCGAGCGTATGGGTGATCACGTCACCTCAATCGCCGAGCAGGTGATCTATCTGGTTACTGGCGCGCGGCCTGACGAGGCACGCCCCAAAGCAGACAAAACCTCGCTGACAGTATAAGGATCAGGAAATGGCCGCTGCACAACCAACCGTTCTGGTGGTCGAGGATGAACCGGCGCAACGCGAAGTGCTGGGTTATAATCTGGAGGCCGAAGGGTTTCGTGTCGTCAAGGCCGAGAATGGCGAAGACGCGCTGCTGCTGGTGGAAGAGGACAATCCCGACATCATCGTTCTGGACTGGATGATGCCCAATCTCAGCGGGATCGAGGTCTGCCGCAGGCTCAAGATTCGCCCTGATACGCGGGGCATCCCGGTCATCATGCTCTCGGCCCGCTCCGAGGAGGTCGACAAGGTGCGGGGCTTGGAAACCGGAGCGGATGACTATGTGGTCAAACCTTATTCCGTCGCCGAGCTGATGGCCCGCGTGCGCACCCAGCTGCGCCGCGTGCGCCCCTCGACCGTCGGGTTGCGGCTGGAATTCGAAGATATCGTGCTGGATGCCGAAACCCATAAGGTCAGCCGCTCAGAACAGCCGCTGAAGCTGGGCCCGACCGAGTTTCGTCTATTGAGTACCTTCATGGAAAAGCCAGGCCGGGTCTGGAGCCGCGAACAGTTACTCGACCGGGTCTGGGGCCGCGACATCTATGTGGATACCCGGACGGTGGATGTGCATATCGGGCGTCTGCGCAAAGCTCTGACCCAGCATGGCGGCGATGACCCGGTCCGCACGGTGCGCGGCGCGGGATACGCTCTGGGCTGACAATCTAGCGCGGCAGATCATCCTCGGGCTGGGCGCGCTGCGCCAGCCAGTCGCGGAATTGCCGCAAAACCGGGTCCTCGGAGCCGGATTTGGGCCAGACCAGATAATAGGCACCGTTGGCTTCGACCGAATGGTCATGAACCGGAACCAACCGCCCGGTCGCCAGTTCCTGCTCGACCAGGTATTCCGGCATCAGGGCCACACCAAGCCCGTGCAGGGCGGCCTGTGTGATGGTCGAGAACTGATCATAGATCATGCCGGGCAGGGGCGGTGACACCGCAACGCCCACGCGCGCAAACCAGTCCTGCCAGGCATTGGGCCGGGTCTGGATATGCAACAGCGGCAGTTTCAACAGGTCCGTCGGGTCATCGGGGGGTGTTGCGATCAGAGTGGGGGCCGCCACCGGCACGACGCGCTCGGTCTTCAGCAAAAGCGCCTCGGTACTGCGCCAATCCGGTTGACCGAAATGTATCGCCGCATCAAAGGGTTCCACGTCAAAGCTGAACGGACTGAGCTGGGTCGACAGGTTGATCGTTATGTCGGGATGCAGATGGGTGAATTCGGGCAATCTGGGCACCAGCCAGCGCATCCCGAATGTGGGCAGGATCGCGAGGGTCAGGCTGCCGCCCGTAGGCTGCACCTGCAATTGGATCGACGCCTGCGCAATCTGGTTCAGGGCCGCGCGAATCTCGACCACATAGTCGGCGGCTGCCGAGGTCAGCGACAGACGCTTCTTGTCGCGCCGGATCAGCGTGACGCCCAATTGCTCTTCCAGACCCTGAAGCTGGCGCGAGATGGCGCTCTGCGTCAGGGCCATTTCCTCGGCTACGGCCGAGGCCGAGCCGAGACGGTCAAGCGCCTCCAGCGCGCGCAACGCGGACAGGGACGGGATCAGACGGCGGGCAGGGGTCATCTATGCGAAAATCTCACGTATCGATGCGGTTTTATCGCTGTTTTTTGCGTCCTGCGCACGTTATTTTTACCCTAGCCCTGCATAGGAGACCTGCCATGAACGCCCCTGTTGCCAAACCGACCCTGAAAGCCAAGGACGCGCCAGATCTGGGGCCGTTCAACTGGGAAGACCCGCTGCGGCTGCAGGACCAGCTGACCGAAGACGAGCGCATGATCGCCCAAAGCGCCCAGGCTTACGCGCAGGAGAAACTGCAACCGCGCGTGACCGAAGCGTTTCAATCCGAGGTCACCGATCCCGCGATCTTTCGCGAGATGGGTGAGATGGGGCTGCTGGGCATCACCATCCCGGAAGAATATGGCGGGCTGGGCGCGGGCTATGTGTCTTATGGGCTGGTCGCGCGCGAGATCGAACGGGTGGATAGCGGCTATCGCTCGATGATGTCGGTGCAAAGCTCGCTGGTGATGTATCCGATCTATGCCTATGGCAGCGAAACACAGCGCCAGAAATACCTGCCAAAGCTCGCCAGCGGTGAGTATATCGGGTGTTTCGGCCTGACTGAGCCAGACGCGGGCTCTGACCCAGCGGGCATGAAGACCCGCGCCGAGAAGATCGAGGGTGGCTATCGTCTGACAGGCACCAAGATGTGGATTTCCAACGCACCGATCGCGGATGTCTTTGTGGTCTGGGCCAAATCCGATGCCCATGACGGCAAGATTCGTGGTTTCGTGCTGGACAAGGGCTTGCCGGGCCTGAGCGCGCCGAAGATCGCCAACAAGATGTCCCTGCGTGCCTCCATCACCGGCGAGATCGTGATGGACGGAGTCGAGGTCGGCGAAGACGCGTTGTTGGCCCATGTGCAGGGCCTCAAGGGGCCGTTCGGGTGTTTGAACCGCGCGCGCTATGGCATCTCGTGGGGTGTGATGGGCGCGGCCGAGGCCTGCTGGCTTGGTGCGCGGCAATACGGGCTGGACCGCAAGCAATTCAACAAACCCCTGGCGCAAACGCAGCTGTTCCAGCGCAAACTGGCCGATATGCAGACCGAGATCGCGCTGGGTCTGCAGGCCAGCCTGCGGGTCGGGCGACTGTTGGATGAGGCCAATGCTGCACCCGAGATGATCTCGATCATCAAGCGCAACAATTGCGGCAAGGCGTTGGAGATCGCCCGCCATGCCCGCGACATGCATGGCGGCAACGGGATCAGCCTCGAATTCCAGGTGATCCGCCACATGGTGAATTTGGAAACGGTCAACACCTATGAAGGCACCCATGACGTCCATGCGCTGATCCTGGGGCGCGCGCAAACCGGATTGCAGGCGTTTTATTGAGCGTGAGGGTCGGTTGGGCCCAAACGCATGCTGAAGCGCCGCCTGTGATTTGTCCCTTTACGTCAGACGGTTCTGAATTTCCAACGGGCTCTGTCGTATCTCGAATTGGCTATGCGTCTTGCCAGCGATGGCCCAATCGATGATCGAAATTCCGGAACCAGGTTTCCGCTATCTGCTCATGGTTGGCCACAAATTCTGTTACTGCGTTGCAGCGCGGCAGGTCTGGCTGCGGCTTGTGCTACGCAGAGAGCATGGCCAGAAAGATATCAGCCGGAGACAGCCTCAGCTCAGAAACTGATGCTCTCACGACAAGATTTGAACCCAAGAGATGGCATAGTTGGTGCAATTGAAACCCGAAATGTTGTCTTAGTATGACATGTTTCGGCTGCGCAAAGCGTCTTATCGGCGTCCCTCGAGGGAGCGGTAGACCTGGAAATATCATTTATTTCTGATGGTTAGTGGCGGAGAGACAGGGATTCGAACCCTGGGTGGGCTTGCACCCACAACGGTTTTCGAGACCGCCCCGTTCGACCACTCCGGCACCTCTCCGCGGGGGTCTGTGAAGCGGGGATGTAGTCAGGAACGACACAGGGTGCAAGCAGAAATTTTCGAAAAACACACTCGCGAAGTTATCACCCGAAATTGATTGCCCGTCTACGGAAATGGATTAGGCTTGGGGGCATGCTGAGACGAGTTTTTACACCGCCGGTCTTTATGGCCCTGATCGCAGCCCTGATCCTCTGGACGACACCCGCAGCGCAAGCTGCGGATCGGACGCGGGTCGAGGCATTTCTTGCAACCACCGGATTTGACGTGGCTTTGGACAGTATCGCGCTGTCCTCCTCCTCGGCCCCTGAGATGCTGGGGTTCGATCCCGGCGAGTTTGGGTCCGAGTGGACACGCCTGACCAACGAGGTTTTTGATACCGAGGTGATGCGCAGCATCGCGCTCGACATCCTGGAACAGACCCTGAGCGACGAGGCGCTGACCCATGCGGTCGAGTTTTACGCCAGCAATCTGGGCCAGCGTCTGGTCGAGGCTGAAAACGCCTCGCATATGATCGAGGATGACGGTGCCAAGCGCGACGCGGGCGAGGCGCTGGTGGCGCAATGGGTCGCGGACGGATCGCACCGGGTCGAAACGCTCAAGCGGATGAACATGGCCATCGACTCCACCGGCACCTCGCTGCGGGCGCTGCAGGAAATCCAGTACCGGTTTCTGTTGGCGGCCAGCGCGGCAGGAGTGGTCGATCTGCGCCTTGATCCTGGCGATCTGCGCGAAATGCTGAAAAACAACGAAACCGAACTGCGGCTGGCCCTGCAACGCTCGGCCCTGGCGGGGGCCGCCTATACCTATCAGGAGTTCTCGGACGAGGATGTGCTGGCCTATACCGAGGCGCTGGAACAGCCGCTGATGCAGGAAGTGTACGAGTTGCTCAATGCTGTGCAGTACGAGATCATGGCCAATCGGTTCGAAGTGCTGGCTGCGCGTATGGCCGATCTGCGCCCTTCGCAGGAATTGTGATGCGCCGGGTGGCGGCAATCCTGGCCTCCGCCATGCTGCTGGCGGTTCCGGCAGAGGCGGAGGAATCGCTGGACGAGTTGATGGGTGCCATGCGGCTGGACGAGGTCGTCACAATCCTTGTCGATGAAGGTCATCGCTATGCCGCGACACTGAACACCGACATGCTGGATGGCGATGCAGGCAGCTATTTCTTCAAAAAGGTCGATGACATCTATGCGCCGGAGCAGATGGTGCAGACCATGCGCGACACCATCCGCGAAGAGCTGAACCCGGAACAGATTTCCGAGGCGGCGGTGTTTTTCAGCAGTGATCTGGGACAGACCATCATCTCGCTGGAAAACTCTGCCCGGCGAGCACTGAGCGACCCTGCGGTCGAAGAGATGGCGCAGGAAAGCGCAAAATTGATGGACCGTGAGGGTGACCGGTTTCACCTGATCGAAGAATATATCGAGGTCAACGAACTGGTCGTGCGCAATGTCGAGGGCACGTTGAGCTCCGATTTCAGCTTCTTTAAGGGCATGGGCTCGGTTCAGGAAACGCACTCCGATGACCGCGCCTTGCTGGCAGAACTGTTTTCCCAGCGCGAAGAAATGGAAAGCGAGACGCGGGACTGGCTGCATGGCTTCCTGGTGCTGGCCTATCAGCCGCTCTCTGATGCACAGATGCGCGAGAATATCGCTTTTTCCGCCTCCGAGACGGGGCAGGCGCTCAACCAAGCGCTGTTCGTGGGCTTTGACCGCATCTATGACCGGATCTCGTTCGAGCTGGGCGAGGCGGTAGGATTCGCGATGCAATCCAGCGATCTCTGAAAAGGGCCAGAGATCACTGAAAAAGGATTGACATCTGAGCCTGATCCATCAATAAGCGCCCATCCCGGCCCGGTATTCCGCGCCGGGTTTCGTTATCATTGGTCCCTTTGGGACCGCAAATCCGCCCGAATAAAGGGCGCGCTGTTCGAAGGTGGCCCTGCCTGAAACGGGGGGTCGCAAACGCCCGCACCGGGGACCACAGAACGCGGTAAAGAAAAGGAAACTCGCATGTTCGCGGTTCTCAAGACCGGCGGCAAGCAATACAAGGTTCAGGCGGGCGACATCCTGCGCGTCGAAAAACTTGCTGCTGATGCCGGCGAAACAGTTCAATTCAACGAAGTTCTGATGCTGGGCGGTGACGCACCGGTTGTTGGTGCGCCTTTTGTGGACGGTGCTGCCGTTCAGGCCGAGGTCATCGACCAGATCAAGGGTGAAAAGCTCATCCACTTCGTCAAGCGCCGCCGCAAGCACAGCTCGCAGCGCACCAAAGGTCACCGTCAAAAGCTGACGCTGGTCAAGATCACCGACATTCTGGCCGCTGGCGCAGACAAGTCGGGCATCAAGGCTGCAACCGGTTCCGCACCTGCAGGCGCTGCTGCGCCCGCCGCAAAACCGGCCAAGAAGGCTGAGGCACAAGCCGAAGCGCCTGCCGCAGCCGCTGCAGCGGATGATCTGACCAAGCTGACCGGCGTTGGCCCTGCCGCCGCCAAGAAGCTGGCCGAGGCCGGTATCGAGAGCTTTGCCGCGCTGGCCGCCTTGTCGGACGAGCAGATTGCTGCTATCGACAGCGTCAAAGTGAAACCCGAATGGGTTGAGCAGGCCAAAGAACTGGCCAAAGGCTAAGGAGAGAGAGAATGGCACATAAAAAAGCTGGCGGTTCCTCCCGTAACGGTCGCGACTCTGCGGGTCGTCGCCTTGGCGTGAAACTCTATGGTGGCCAGGCGGCTATCCCGGGCAACATCATCGTGCGTCAGCGCGGTACCAAGTTCTGGCCGGGCGAAGGCGTGGGCATGGGCAAGGATCACACGATCTTTGCAACCGTTGACGGCGCCGTGACCTTCCACAAGGGCCTCAAGGGCCGCACCTTTATTTCGGTCCTGCCAGTAGCGGAGGCCGCCGAGTAAGCCGGAACCCAAAAAGGTTTAACAAAATCAGGGGATCGGCAGAAATGCCGGTCCCTTTCTCGTTTTCAGGAGCGGTCCCATGACCGACGTGATCAAAACCGAACGCCTTGTCCTGCGCCGCTTCCGGCGTGGCGATGCAGGTGACGTGGTCGCGTTGGCTAATGATCTGGAGGTGGCACGCTGGCTAAGCGAGATGCCACATCCCTATACGCATGATCACGCGGTCGCGTTTCTGGAGAACTTCGCCTGCGCGACGCCCACCTGTTTTGCAATGACAAAGGATTATGAGTTGATCGGCTGCATCTTGACCGATCGGCATCTGGGGTACTGGATCGGGCGCCCGTTCTGGGGGCAGGGCCATGCCAGCGAGGCCGCCCGCGCCATGGTCGATTGGCATTTTAACGCGGGCGGCAATGATCTGCCCTCGGCTTATCACCTGGGCAACGACCGTTCCGGCGCGGTTCTGACCAAGCTTGGCTTTCGCCCGACCGACCAGCGCAGGATCACTGTGGTTTCCACCGGTACGGATGTGACGGTCCAGGACATGATGCTGAGCCGCGACGATTGGGAGGCCCTGCAATGAGCGTCGCGGCGGGCTCTTTCCTGATCTTTGCCGCCAGCCAGGTCGGCACGCCGGGACCGGCCAACATGGTGCTGCTGGGCACCGGTGCGCGCTATGGGTTCCGGGCGGCCTTGCCTTTCGTCGCGGGCGTGATCGCGGGTAAACAGCTGATCATCTGGCCGGTTGGCTTTGGCCTGATGCAGCTGGCGGATCAGGCACCCATTGTGTTCGCGACGTTGAAATACGCCTCGGCCGCCTATATCTGCTGGTTGGCGTGGAAGGTCGCGAACCTGCGCTTGGCACCAGGACAGGCGGAGCAGGCCGCGCCGGGATTTCTGCCCGGTCTGATCGTCCATCCGCTTAACCCCAAGGCCTGGGCCATGATCGTGGCCGGGTTTACCGGCTTTGTCGCCCCAGGATCGTCACCATTCTGGTCTACGCTCACAATCGCTCTTTGTTTGTTGAGTTGCCAGGTGATCCTGCACCCGATCTGGACCTTCGCCGGGGACCGGATCGCGCATAGCGTTGCAGGACGCCCGGCGGAGAAATATCTGATGTGGACATTGGCGGTGCTCACCGTCGCATCCGTCCTGTTTGTGCTGTTCGGAGGAGGGGCGCACATATGAAATTTGATACCATCATCAATCAGCCGGTCATTGAAACCGAGCGCTTTGTCCTGCGCCGGTTGCGGCGCTCGGATATGGGGCTGATCGAGCATTACGCCAGCGACAAGCGGGTCGCCTTCATGACCCAGTCGGTGCCGCACCCGATTCCGCCGGGTTTGGTTGAATCCTTCGTGACCCGCTCCATGTCCGAGGACCGGGACGAGGATGTCTGGGCGATTGACGGCACCAAGGATGGCGGCCCTGAGCTGATGGGGCTGATCTCGCTGGAGCGGATGGACCGCAACCAGTCCGAGATCGGCTATTGGGTCGCGCCGGTCTTCTGGAACACCGGCATCGCTTCGCTTGCTGTTGAGGCGCTGGTCGAGAGTAACCCGCTGGACAACGACACGATGTTTGCCAGCGTGTTTCAGGACAACCCGGCCTCGGCGCGGGTGCTGACCCGCTGCGGCTTTGAATATCTGGGCGATGCGGAAAATTTCTCGGTGGCGCGCGATGCAAATGTGCCCACCTGGACCTATAGCCGAAAACTCTGACTTGAGGCCAATGGGGCCTTTGCATTAGGGGACGTATATGAAATTTCTCGATCTCGCAAAGGTCTATATCCGGTCCGGTGGTGGCGGTGGCGGCTGTGTCAGCTTCCGCCGCGAAAAGTTCATCGAATATGGTGGGCCGGATGGCGGTGATGGCGGCAAGGGTGGCTCGGTCTGGGCCGAGGCGGTGCAGGGGCTGAACACGCTCATCGATTTCCGCTATCAGCAGCATTTCTTCGCCAAGAACGGCCAGCCCGGCAAGGGCCAGCAGCGCACCGGCAAGGATGGCGACGATATCGTGCTGCGCGTTCCCGTCGGCACCGAGATCCTCGATGAGGATGAAGAGACGGTGATCGCCGATCTGACCGAGGTTGGTCAGCGCGTGCAGCTTGCGCGCGGCGGCAATGGCGGTTTCGGCAACCTGCATTTCAAATCCGCCACCAACCAGGCCCCGCGCCGCGCCAATCCGGGGCAGGAGGGGGTTGAGCGCACGCTCTGGCTGCGGCTGAAGCTGATCGCCGATGTGGGCCTGCTGGGCCTGCCTAATGCGGGTAAGTCCACCTTTCTGGCGGCCACTTCCAACGCGCGGCCCAAGATCGCCGATTACCCCTTCACCACGCTGCATCCCAATCTGGGCGTTGTCGGTGTGGACAATGTGGAATTTGTCGTGGCCGACATTCCCGGCCTGATCGCGGGGGCGCATGAGGGCCGTGGAATCGGCGACCGGTTTCTGGGCCATGTGGAACGCTGTGCCGTACTGCTGCATCTGGTCGATGGCACTTCTGACACCGTGGTCGAAGATTACCACACCATCATCCACGAGCTTGAGGCCTATGGCGGGCATCTGGCTGACAAAACCCGCGTGACAGTGCTGAACAAGGTCGATGCGCTGGACGCGGAGCAGCGCGAAGAGGCCGCGCAGGCCTTGCGCGAGGCATCGGGCGGCCCGGTGATGCTGATGTCCGGCGTGGCTCGCGAGGGCGTGACCGAGGTGTTGCGGGCCCTGCGCAGCCAGATCGATGCCGACCGTCTGCTCCACAAACCCGTGGAGGAGGCGCAGCCTTGGCAACCCTGAGCGCGGCGAAAAGGGTCGTCGTCAAGATCGGCTCGGCCCTGCTGGTGGATCGTGCCAGCGGCGCGCTGCGCGCCGGTTGGCTGCATTCGCTGGCGCAGGACGTGGCCTGGCTGAAAGGGCAGGGGGCGGATGTCATTCTGGTTTCGTCCGGCTCCATCGCGCTGGGGCGCGGCGTGCTTGGTCTGAATGGCGATACTCTGGCGCTGGAACAATCGCAGGCCGCGGCCGCTGTTGGCCAGATTCGGCTGGCCCGCGCCTATGAAGAGGCGCTGACGCCTTACGAGATCAAGACCGCACAGGTGCTGGTCACGCTGGAGGACAGCGCCGACCGCCGCCGCTACCTGAACTCGCGCGCGACGCTGGAGACCCTGCTGGGGTTGGGCGTGGTGCCGATCGTCAATGAAAACGACACGATCGCGACGGACGAAATCCGCTATGGCGACAATGACCGGCTCGCGGCGCAGGTGGCTGTTACCGTGGGCGCGGATCAGTTGATCCTGCTGTCGGATGTGGACGGGTTCTATTCCGCCAACCCTGCCGAGGACCCCACTGCCACACGCTATGACGTGATCGAACGCATCACGCCCGAGATCGAGCGCATGGCGGGCGATGCGGGATCGGGTCTGTCGAAAGGCGGCATGAAGACCAAGCTGATGGCGGCGCAGATGGCGACGGCGGCGGGCTGTGCAATGGCGATCACCGAAGGATCGCCAGATAACCCGCTGAAAAAGCTTGAAAATGGTGCCGCGCGGACCTGGTTCACCGCCACGCTTGATCCGCAGGCCGCCCGCAAACGTTGGATCGCGGCGATGAAGCCGCGCGGCGAAATTCTGGTGGATGCCGGAGCGGCCAGGGCGTTGTCCAACGGCAAGAGCCTGTTGCCCGCCGGGATCGTCGAAGTCGTGGGCGATTTCGGGCGGGGTGATCCGGTCGCCATTCTCGGACCCAAGGCGCACCGGCTGGGCCAGGGCCTCAGCCGCTACACCGCGCAGGAGGCTGACGCCATCAAGGGGCGCAAATCCTCCGAGATCGAAGCGACGCTGGGCTATCCCGGTCGGGCGGCGTTGATTCACCGGGACGATATGGCGCTATGAGGCGTATCCCTGCTAAAGACAAACAAAGACCTGACCAAAGGCGCATGTGATGAAAGACCTCGACAACATTCCCGCCCTGATGGCTGATATCGGCGCCCGCGCCAAAGCAGCCTCTGCCGAGCTGGCTTTTGCCAGCGCCGAACGCAAGCACGCCGCGCTGATCGGCGCTGCCGAAGCGGTCTGGGCCCGCCGGGCCGAGATCATCGCAGCCAATGCCAAGGATCTGGACCATGGCCGCGACAAGGGTCTGAGCCCGGCGATGATGGACCGGCTGATGCTGGACGAGGACCGCATTTGCGGCATGGTCGACGGATTGCGCACGGTGGCCGAACAACCCGACCCTGTTGGTGAGGTGCTGGCCGAATGGGACATGCCCTCTGGCCTGCATATCCGCCGGGTGCGCACGCCTTTGGGCGTGATCGGGGTAATCTATGAAAGCCGCCCCAACGTGACCGCAGATGCCGGCGCGCTGTGCCTGAAATCGGGCAATGCGGTGATCCTGCGCGGCGGGTCAGAGAGCTTTCACTCCTCCGGTGCGATCCATGCCTGTCTGGTGGACGGGCTGAAATCGGCAAACCTGCCCGAGGACGCAATCCAGCTTGTGCCCACCCGTGACCGCGCGGCGGTACAGGAATTGTTGACCATGACCGACAGTGTCGACGTGATCGTGCCGCGCGGCGGCAAGGGGCTGGTCGGCCTCGTGCAGCGTGAAGCGCGGGTGCCGGTTTTTGCCCATCTCGAAGGCATCGTACATATCTATATCGACAAGGATGCCGACCCGAAAAAGGCGCGTGAGGTGGTGATGAACGCCAAAACGCGGCGCACCGGAATTTGCGGCGCTGCCGAATGCCTGCTGGTGCATCAGGATATCATTGATGGCATCGGGCATGACACCATCGCCGCGCTGTTGCAGGCGGGCGTTGACGTGCATGCCGAGGGCGCGCTTGCGCAGGAAGGAACCTCATCCGCCACCGAGGAGGATTGGGGTAGGGAATTCCTCGACATGATCATCGCGGCCAAACCGGTGGCCGACGTCGATGAGGCCATCGCACATATCCGCACCTATGGCTCAAACCACACCGATTGCATCATAACCGAGGATGATGCGGCAGCGGCGCGGTTCTTTGAACGGCTCGACAGTGCGATCCTGATGCGCAACGCCTCGACCCAGTTCGCCGATGGTGGCGAGTTCGGCATGGGCGCCGAGATCGGGATCGCCACCGGCAAGATGCACGCGCGCGGGCCGGTGGGCGCGGCGCAGCTGACCAGTTTCAAATATCTGGTTGAAGGCGACGGAACCGTCCGGTCCTGAGCTCTCAGAACCGGATGGTGATCTGGGTCTCGTCCGAGGTCACCTCGACCCGGCTACCCAATTCGGCGGCTGCAGCGGGCAGCATTGCGAACTGAACCAGCGCAGGCGTGATTTCGGCCCCGGCGGAGGGATTGCTCAGCGTTTCCCAGATATTGGGGTCCAGTGACAGGGCGGGGCCGGTTGCGGTCACGCTCCGGCGTCCATCGGCTTGATCGAAACGCACCTGCCCGCCCTGGGGCAAGGAAGTTTCGCAGCACTGAAAGGCCAGAAAGGCCAGCCGCACAGCGGTGCGCGGACAGGGATCTTCGCAATGCCATTCTGCGGTGACGCGCGCGCCCCGGTTCACCTCTTTCAGGACCGCGTTGATCTCCGTCGCGCCCAGCATCTGCGCCCCGGCGATCCCATAAGCGATGCGAAAGAACTGAATGCGCGCGCCGGCGCTGCCGACACTGTCGGTGATCAAATCCATCTCGGGGCCGCTGGGTGCGCCTGTCATTTCAAGCAGTTCCAGCCCATTGTTGATCGCACCGATGGGGCTGATCAGATCATGACAGATACGCGACCCGATCAGGGTTGCCAGGTTGACGGTGCTTTCGCCCATGCGCTACCTCCGGTAAATCGCTTTCTTACATACCAGACAGGGGCCGACATGTCTGATCTGAACGCTATCCTTGCACCGGGCATGTTCGTGCGCCACCCCGATTACCCCGATTGGGGCATTGGACAGGTGCAGTCCAATATCGGCGGCAAGATAACCGTGAATTTTCCCGATCAAGGGAAAGTGGTGATCGACGGCACGCGCATCGCCCTGATGCCCGTCTTTGATCCATGAAATAGGTTTACGAATGGTTAATCCGGCCTCGGTTGCAATCGTTGATTGAGATGCGGTATCAGCGCTGAAACCCACGCTTTATTTGAGATTTGCGCCCCATGCCGGATAGCGGACCGAGCTTTACAGTCAGACTGGCCGACAGTGACGCCGATCTGCGCGCCGCGCAGCGGTTGCGTTATGATGTTTTCGTGCGCGAGCTGGGCGGCGGCGGGGAGATGGTCGATCACGAGCGGGGGCTGGAACAGGACCGATTCGATCCGTTCTACGACCATATGCTGATCTCGGATGACAGCACGGGTGAGGTGGTCGGTGTCTATCGCCTGCTGCGCGATGATCGGGCCAAGAAAGTGGGCCAGTTTTATTCCGAGGATGAGTACGATCTGAGCGTGCTGCGCCAAAGCGGGCGCAAGCTGCTGGAACTGGGCCGCTCGTGCCTGCATGCCGATTACCGGGGCGGGGCGGCGATGTATCACCTGTGGAACGGGCTGTCGGAGTATGTGTCCGATCACGACATCGAGGTTCTGTTCGGCGTGGCAAGCTTTCACGGCACTGACATGAGCGCCCTGGCGCAACCGCTGTCGATGCTGCATCACAACCATCTGGCACCGCCCGAGCTGCGGGTCCGTGCCCAGCCCGCGCATTTTCAGTCGATGGATCTGGTCGCGCCCGATCAGTTGGACCGGCGCGCCGCGATGGTGCAGGTGCCGGCGCTGATCAAGGCCTATCTGCGGCTGGGCGGCTTCGTGGGCGAGGGAGCGTTTATCGACCATGCCTTCAACACCACCGATATCTGTCTGGTGCTGGACACGACGCGCCTCAACGCCCGGCAGCGGCGCATCTATGGCGGGGATCGCACCCCATGAGCGCCACGTGGCAGGGTGATGATGCGCCTGATCCGCTGCGGATCGGAGTGATCGGCTGGGGGCTTGTGGCCCTGCGCGGGCTCTCTCTAGCGGTGCTGGTGTTTGGTGGCCTGCTGATCCTGTTGCTCTTGCGGTTGTTTGAACGACCGATATTCGGCACGCGCCGACCGGTGACGCCCTACATCACGCAATTCGTCTGCCGCAACGCATTCCGCATTCTGGGAATGGGGTTCCACACGCGCGGCGCGCTGATGACCGAGCGGGGCGCGGTTGTGGCCAATCACAGCTCATGGCTGGATATCTTTGCGCTGAACGCCCGCAAACGCATCTATTTCGTGTCCAAGGCCGAAGTGGCGAAATGGCCCGGCATCGGCTGGCTGGCCCGCGCAACCGGCACCGTGTTCATCGAGCGGGATCGCCGCAAGGCGCGCGAGCAGACCGAGATGTTCGAACGCCGTTTGAAGGCGGGGCACAAGCTGCTGTTTTTTCCCGAGGGCACCTCGACCGACGGGCAACGGGTGCTGCCCTTCAAGACCACGCTTTTTGCCGCCTTCTTTACCGAGCAATTGCGCGAGTTCATGTATGTGCAGCCGGTCTCGGTCGTGTTTCATGCGCCCAAAGGCCTGCCGGACCGGTTCTATGGCTGGTGGGGCGAGATGGAATTCGGCCCGCATCTGCTGAAAACACTGGCCGCCTGGCCGCAAGGACGTGTGGAACTGATCTATCATCCGCCGGTGAAAGTCAGCGACTTTGCCGACCGCAAGGCGCTGGCGGCTTATTGCGAAAACGCCGTGCGGCAGGGGCATGTCGAGATGCGTCAGATTTCGATCTGAGTTTCCTCTTTTGAGTGAAGTTTCAACTTGCAGTGTGAATTTCCCTGCACTATACGCGCGCCATTAACCCACAGGCGGGGTTTTGGCCTGTTCAGGAGAGACATCCCTGACAGACCCCCGGTTGGAGCATCCGCTCTGCACCCCCGTCGAGGATCGAAACCGGAAAGGATACTTGAGCATGGCTCTTCCTGAGTTCTCCATGCGTCAGCTGCTCGAAGCTGGCGTTCACTTTGGCCACCAGACCCAGCGCTGGAACCCGCGCATGGGTCCGTTCATCTACGGCTCGCGCAACGGCATCCACATCATGGACCTGACGCAGACCGTACCGATGCTGGACCAGGCCCTGCAGGCCATCCGTGACACCGTCGCCAAGGGCGGCCGCGTGTTGTTCGTCGGCACCAAGCGTCAGGCGGCGCAGCCGATCGCCGAAGCCGCCGAGAAGTCGGCGCAGTATTACATGAACCACCGCTGGCTGGGCGGCACGCTGACCAACTGGAAAACCGTGTCCCAGTCGATCAACCGTCTGCGTCAGATCGACGAGACCATGGAAGGCGGCGCCGAAGGCCTGACCAAGAAAGAGCGTCTTGGCATGGAGCGCGACCAGCAGAAGCTGCAGGCCTCGCTGGGCGGCATCCGCGAGATGGGCGGCACACCCGACCTGCTCTTCGTCATCGACGTCAAGAAAGAAGCGCTGGCCATCGCCGAAGCCAACAAGCTGGGTATCCCGGTTGTGGCTGTGGTTGACACCAACTGCTCGCCCGATGGTGTTGATTACATCATCCCCGGCAACGACGACGCCGCACGCGCGATCTCGCTGTACTGCGATCTGGCCGCCCGCGCCGCGCTGGACGGTATGACCGCTCAGCTGGGCAGCGCAGGTGTTGATCTGGGCGCGATGGAAGAGGCGCCGGTCGAAGAAGCTGTCGCTGAAGAAGCTCCTGCAGCGGAAACGCCTGCCGAAGCCTGATCCGACCGTCATCGGAATGACATGAGGGGCAGGGTATGACCTGCCCCAAACCGTTTTGAATTGAGGAGAGCCAAGAGATGGCAATCACAGCAGCAATGGTGAAAGAACTGCGCGACAGCACGGGCGCAGGCATGATGGACGCCAAGAAGGCGCTGACCGAGACTGAAGGCAACATGGATGAGGCCGTCGACTGGCTGCGTACCAAGGGTCTGGCGAAAGCTGCAAAGAAATCGGGCCGTACCGCTGCCGAAGGTCTGGTGGCCGTTGTTGTTGACGGTGGCACCGGTGTTGCGGTCGAAGTGAACTCGGAGACCGACTTTGTCGGCAAGAATGCCGAGTTCCAGGAAATGGTCGGCAAGATCGCCTTTGCGGCGCTGGGTGTTGACGATGTCGACGCGCTGAAAGCGGCGGACCTGGGTGGCAAGACCGTGGCCGACACGCTGACCGACAAGATCGCCACCATCGGCGAGAACATGTCCGTGCGCCGCATGGCCAAGCTGGAAGGCGACACCGTTGTAAGCTACGTGCACAACGCGGCAACCGGCGGTATGGGCAAGATTGGTGTTCTGGTCGCGCTGAACGGTGGCGACGCTGCCATCGGCAAGCAGGTTGCAATGCACATTGCCGCCGCCAACCCGGCAGCGCTGTCCGAGGCCGATATGGACCCGGCAGTTGTCGAGAAGGAAAAGCAGGTTCAGATGGACATCGCCCGCGAATCCGGCAAGCCGGAGCAGGTGATCGAAAAGATGATCATCGGTCGGATGAAGAAATTCGTCGCTGAATCGACCCTGCTGAACCAGGCCTTTGTTGTGAACCCCGACCTGACCGTCGAAGCCGCCGCCAAAGAAGCGGGCGCAACCATCACCGGTTTCGTGCGTCTGGAAGTCGGCGAAGGCATCGAAGTTGAAAAAGAAGACTTCGCAGCCGAGGTGGCCAAGGCCGCTCAGGGCTGAAGCAGCCTCCGTGAGGATCTGAGGATCGGGTAGCCTGATCCTCTCCAAAGCCCTAAAACCGGCCTCCCAGGGTGGCCGGTTTTTTTGCGCCGCGCAGGATGCCTTCATATGCAGCCCGCACGGTTGCTTTCGGCACGTATTTTCAAGGGTATTTGGAAGAGGGGCCCCAGTTCAATGGGGATGGACGGAGCCCCTCATAAGCTCCGAAGCGGATGCGGACTATACACACCCGACTCCGGACAGGTTAGAGAGCCCTGAAATCACAGGGATCATATCCCAATGTCCCTTGGCTAAAGCCACCACTCACGGAACGTAAACATATTGCTAAAATATGTGTCATTACGAAAGTAATGGATTCCTTACCTTACGTAAACTTGACGCGGGTAAAGAAATATCGCCCAAATCCTATGCTTCGACCACAAACATCTGGTTGTGTAACGCGGCTTTCAGAACCGCCTGGGCCGTGGTTTCCACGGCCAGGGATTCCCGCGCAAGGCGCAGGTGTTTTTCGACCGTTGCCGATGTCAGCCCCATCAGAACGGCGATATCCTGAATGGTCTTGCCATCGCCAACCCATTCCAGTGCCTCGCGCTGCCGTTTGGTCAGCGCGCGGTTGGGGGCGGTGTAGGGCAGGGTGAGGATCTTGAGATGCGCGATGTTGTTCATCAACAGCACTTCGCGGCCCTTTTCGGCCCAAAGCGCATCAACCTCGTCCTGCGACAAATCGGATTGGGCGCACAGTGATATCGCGCCTTTGGACCGCATCGAGACCGAGTTGAAACTAATCGTATACCCGACCGTTACACCCTTACTGGCATTGAATTCATGGACCTTGCGGGCGTTCTTGGACACGCCGCGCCCGTTCATCAACTCTTCGATCATGCGCCAGCTGCCCGCACCTTCGTTCTCAAGCGCCCAATGCAGCATCGGTGCGTGAAAATAGAGACCCGAATGCAGAAACCCGTCGATATAATCCTGATCATGGTTGGTCAGAATGACGAAATCTTCGGGATCACCCAGCGATGTGGCCGTGCGGTATTGGGTATAGCCATATAGCAGCCGGTCAAAACCATAATTGGCCATCTGGGCTGAATGGCCGGCCCAGAGTTCTTCGAGTGTCTTCGTGTAACTGATGAACTCAAGATATTCGATCAGCTTCATTCCGGCCGTCCCCCACGGATATGCGCGGCCAGCGCATCCAGCGCCAGAATATAGCTGTCAGCCCCGAAACCGCTGATCTGGCCGATCGCGACCTTTGCGATATAGGAGCTGTGGCGGAACGCCTCGCGCGCATGGATGTTGGACAGGTGCACCTCGACAACCGGCAACTCGACCGAGGCGATCGCATCCATCAGTGCAATCGACGTATGGGTATAGGCCCCGGCATTGAGAACGATCCCGTCCTGCGTGCCGCGCGCCTCGTGGATCAGGTCGATCAGAGCGCCTTCGTGATTGCTCTGAGCGCAGGTGACGCTCACCCCGATCCCCGCGCCGTGACGCGTGCAGGCGTCCTCAACCATCGCGAGAGTGGTTGAGCCATAAACCTCGGGCTGCCTCGTGCCCAGAAGATTGAGGTTCGGACCATTCAGAACCAGAATATTCGCCATATCAAATGTCCCCATTCATAAAACCAATAAGCGCGTTGCGCCCTGCTTGTCCAGAGACGGCACGCGCAGGCGCCCGAAGGTCGGTCGGTTCGTCCGGCAGGCGCAAAAACGAGATGTCAAAATCAACTTAGGGCTGAAATTTCCTTATTTTCATTGGATAAATCACGTTAGCTGCAGATATACCGCAGCCAATGCGTGTGCGCTCCTAAATCCGAGAAACCTCATTCAGGGCATGAACACGCCGAAAGTTGATTGCGCCAGCGGTGTCAGAATGTCGCAGCAAGCAACAATGCGCCCGCTTTGCGGGCGACTTGCACCGGGCAAATGAGCCTTTTGCTTATTTTTTGAGCACGCTTGGCGGGATCATTCCGGTTCGTCCGTGAGGATCACAACTTTGCCCATCACCTTGCGGTCCTGCATAAGGTTCAGTGCGTCTGCCACATCGGGCAGGGGAAAGCGGGCGCTGATCGGTGGGGCGATCGCACCCTCGGCATAGAGGGTAAACAGCGCCTTCATATTGGCGGCATGCCCTTGCGGGTCACGCCGCACCGCATCCCCCCAAAACACGCCGACGATCTGGCCCCCCTTCAGCAGCGGCAGGTTCAACGGCAGGCTGGGAATTCCAGCCGGGAACCCCACAACCAGATAGCGCCCCTGCCACGCCATGGCCCGTAGCGCCGGTTCGGCATAATCTCCGCCCACGGCGTCATAGACCACATCCGCGCCGCTATGGCCGGTCAGCGATTTGATCTCATTTGACAGCGCTTTCTGAGCGTCGCGATCCATGTGTTTGGCATAGATTAGGGTCTCATCCGCGCCGAGAGAGGTGCAGAACTCGGCTTTCTCCTGAGACGAGACCGCGGCAATCACACGCGCACCCGCAGCTTTGCCCAACTCAATCGCAGCAGAGCCGACGCCGCCCGCCGCGCCAAGGATCAGCAGCGTTTCACCCGGCTTGATCGCCGCTCGATCATGCAAGGCATGGTAAGAGGTGCCATAGGTGAAGATGAACGCCGCCGCCACGTCATAGGGCATCGCCTTTGGCAGCGGAACCAGCGCTAGGGCGGTGATAACCGCATGGGTGGCAAACCCGCCATAGCCAGTCAACGCCAGCACCCGGTCGCCCGGTTTGACGTTGGAAACGCCCTCGCCGCAACTCAGAACCTCGCCAGCGATCTCGCCGCCGGGAGCGAAGGGGCGGCGCGGCTTCATCTGATAGAGATCGCGTATGATCAGCGTGTCAGGGTAGTTGACGCCCGCCGCCTGCACGCGCACCAGCACCTGTCCCTTGCCCGGTTCGGGATCGGGCAGGTCAGTCAGTTCCAGTGTTTCCGGGCCGCCCGGCTCGGTGCTCAGCATGGCTTTCATCGGGGTCTCGCTCTTGTGATTTCGTCTGGCTCTGCGGGGTGACGCAAAGTCGTTCAGGCAAATGTTGTTTATCGTGCCCCCCGATGCAATGGTTCATTGACACCGACCCGAGTATCGCAGGAATCCCGATGACCGATCTGAGCCCAAAGACCCTGTTCTCGCTGCATGGCAAGACCGCCCTTGTGACCGGAGGGGCTACCGGTATCGGTCGCATGGCCGCCCAAGGCTTGATCGAGGCTGGCGCGCGGGTCCTTATCGCGTCGCGCAAGGCCGACGCCTGCCGGGCTGTGGCCGATGAGTTGAACGCGATCGGGGCCGAGGGCAGCGTAGAGGGATTTGGCGGTGATGTCGGCTCGGCCGACGGTCTTTCGGCCCTTGCGGAAGAGATTAAGAGTCGAACGGACAGGATTGATATTATTATGAATAATTCTGGGACAAGTTGGGGAGCCCCGCTGGAAGAGTTCCCGTATGACGCCTGGCAAAGCGTCATGGCCGTCAATGTTGCCGGGCCGTTCGAACTGACCCGCCAGTTGCTGCCCCTGTTGCGCGCCGCGGCAAGTCCCGAGGACCCGGCACGGATCGTGAATGTCGGCTCGGTCATGGGCGAGGTTCCGATGGGTGACGGGGCTTATAGCTATGCGGCGTCGAAATCCGCCATCATCCACATGACGCGGATCCTGGCCAAGGAGTTGGCCCATGAGCATATCACCGCAAATGCGCTTGCACCGGGGCCGTTTGTCTCGCGCATGACCGCGTTTGCAACAGCAGACCCCAAGACCCGCGATAAGGTCGGCAAATCGGTTCCACTGGGCCGCGTTGGCCGCGATGAGGATATCGCCGCCGCGATGCAGTTCCTGTGCGGCCCCGGTGGCGGTTATGTGACAGGGGCGATCATTCCGGTCTCCGGCGGCATCAACGTGATGTCCGGGCAGAACATCTTTGCCGCCGCATTCGAATGAGCCAACCTTGCGACGCTGAACAAACGCGAAAGATGAGCCCATGACCAACGAGGCACAATCCATTGATCTGCAGGCCGTTGATGCCTATCTGTCCGAGCGGCTGCCCAGTTACGCAGGGCCGCTGACGGCTCAGAAGTTCGAAACCGGGCAATCCAACCCGACCTTCCTGCTGCAAACACCTGAAAAGAAATATGTTCTGCGTCGCAAGCCGCCGGGCGCGCTGCTGAAATCGGCCCATGCGGTCGACCGTGAATTCCGGGTTCAGAGGGCGCTGCAAGGCAGTGATGTTCCGGTCGCGGCGATGCATGTTCTATGTCAGAATGATGCGGTGATCGGCTCGGATTTCTACGTCATGGAACATATCGAGGGGCGCATATTTTCCGATCCGACCATGCCGAAGGAAACGCCCGAGGCGCGCGCCGCGATCCTTGACGAGATGAACCGCGTACTCGCGGCGTTGCACGGTGTCGATATCGAGCGGGCAGGGCTGTCGGATTATGGCCCCGAGGGGAATTACTTCGAACGTCAGATCGCCCGTTGGACCAAGCAATACCGCGCCTCGGAAACCCATGACATTCCGGGCATGAACGCCTTGATCGCGGCATTGCCCAAGGCGATGCCACCTGATGACTGCCAACGGACGCTGGTGCATGGGGACTACCGGATCGACAATCTGATCTACGCACCAGAGGGCAGCGCATGTCTGGCGGTCCTAGATTGGGAGTTGTCCACCATCGGTCATCCTTATGCCGATCTGGCTGCCGTCATCATGCAATGGCAGATGCCGCCGGGCCGGGAAGGGCGGGGATTGGCGGGCATCGATCGCGCGGCCCTTGGTCTGCCCACGGATGCCGCATTCGTGGCGCGCTATTGCGAGAGGCGCGGCTTGCCGGGGATCGATCGGTTCGGCTTTTACCTGTCATTCACGTTTTTCCGTATGGCTGGAATCCTGCAAGGTGTCGCAAAAAGGGCGCAGGACGGCAATGCATCGAACCCGGAACATGCCGCAAAATTAGGACTTTACGTTCCACTCTTCGCGCAACATGGACTGGAGGCGCTGGACCGTTAGAGGCCGAATTGCCGCTTCAGCTTGCGCATGCCGCCAAGCCATCGTTCATAATTGGCGCCTTTGAGGGCGACATAATCCCGAACCTGCGGGTGCGGAAGCACAAGAAATTCTTCCTTTTCAATGGCTTCCATGCAGGATTTCGCAACAGTTTCTGGAGATATTATGCCATCCAGACTGGCGATTGACGCTTCATTCCCCTGGATCATATCGGTCTGTACGGCCTGCGGACACAGGACCGAAACGCCGATGCCCTGATCGTGATACTCGATATGCAACCACTCTGCCAATCCAATCGCAGCATGTTTGGTCACCCCGTAGGGCGCAGCACCAATCTGGTTCAACAAGCCAGCCGCCGACGCCGTGTTCAGAAGGTAACCACCACCGCGTTCGATCATGCGCGGGACCACGTGACGCGCAGCCCAGACATGCGACATCACGTTGATTTCCCATGTCTTTTGCCAATCCGCATCGCTGACTTCGACACCGCCCAGTGTCAGGATACCCGCATTGGAACAGAAGATATCAATTCCGCCGGTCTGGTCTTCGGTTTCCTCGACCAGTCGCGCGACCTCGGCCTCGTTGCGCAGGTCAGCAGCAAATGCGATGCCATCAACATCACGCGCGACGTCTTCAACGTCCTGCGCCTGCAAATCCGTGCAGACAACTTTCGCTGCGCCGTGCTCGGCAAATGCCTTTGCCAGCGCACGTCCAATCCCACCAGCAGCACCGGTAACGACGATCACTCGATCTTTGATGTTCATATCATGCTCAGTTCATTTACCATAATACCAATTATACATATTATCACTCATGGTGATACGCGCTACTTTCAAGTGCGGGTCCTGTTAGAAACCAAAGGGTTATCTAACGGAAGGATCATGGCATGGGCGCCGTATATTCACAACTAAGCCCAGAAGAAAGCCTCAGGATTAATTGCTGACAGCGTGCGAAGGTCCGCGTTCGCGAGATGGCGCAGGTTCCGAAGCGCTCAACAGAAGTCTTCTCGGAGTTCTGGCTAGCCGAAATGCTATGGATACACCGCAGGATACCTGAACAGGTTGGCAATCGGATGATCTATGAAGATGCGAGGTTGAGGCCTGTCGGGAGACGATTTATCGCCGAATTTGCTCTGATGACGGAGCCGGGCAAGCCCCCTACCCTTGGAGACAATGAAAGCCGGATCCGCAAGCGACATGCAACGCACTGCGCGTCCCGATTTTGCCCCTTCTGTATAAGCCCCAGCGAGGAAAGACAGCCCATGACAGGGGGCGTTGAGCGTTAGAATTCCCCGTCGCGCAAAGCAGCTTCGTTAACCAGTCGTTAAAGAATTGATCCAAAATTGAAGCAAATCATGTCAGTATAAGAGACAGCAGAGGTTTCGCGGGGTGATCCATCCCCACATGAAGCCGGACATGAGACCGCAAGAGGAGCATATCGATGAAACCGCTGGCCGGACCGGACAAGATCTCGGACAAGGGCGCAAAAATTTTCGCGCTCGACAGTTTCCGGCCCCGCTCCAGCCTGTCGCCGCTGCGTCAGGCCGAGGCCTATTGGGCGGCGCTGCGCGAAGGGGATGGGGTCCCCAAGCGGGCGGCGATCGATCCGCGCGGGCTGTCCAACCTGCTGCAATATGCCTTCATTCTGGAACGTGTGGCCCCGGGTGTGGCCCGCTTCCGGCTGGCCGGGCAGCACCTCACGCAGCTGATGGAAATGGAAGTGTCGGGCATCCCGCTGACTGCGCTTTTTGCAGGGTCCGACCGGCAGGCGGTGAGTGACCATCTGAGCCGCCTTTTCGATGGTCCCGCCATTGTGGAACTGACACTCAACGGCCAGCGCCGTTTTGGGCGCAAGACGCCCGGGGCGCGGATGATCCTGCTGCCCCTGCGCAGTGAATGTGGCAGAATTGACCGGGCGCTGGGGGTGGTCGTGTCAGACGATGACGCTGACCGGAATATCGGCCAGTTGCGCATCGAGGCCGCACATCATCGGGCGGTCGACCCGGATTTTGAGCCTGCACCGCGCCCGGATGCCACGTCGCCGCTGCACCCGCGCGCACGCGCCGGGGTCCGTCTGGTTTCGGTTGACGAGACATGAAAAAGGCGGGCGCATTGCCCGCCTTGTCCATTTTCTCAGTCGCTTGGCTCAGCTGGCCGCGCGCTTGCTGCCGTTGCGGCGACGCTGGGACAATTCCTCGGCTACGAGGAAAGCCAGTTCCAGCGACTGGTTGGCATTCAAGCGCGGATCGCAGGCGGTGTGATAGCGGTCGCTCAGATCCTCTTCGGTGACGGCGCGTACGCCGCCGGTGCATTCGGTCACATCCTGACCGGTCATCTCGAAATGCACGCCACCGGGGATGGTGCCCTCGGCCTGATGCACCGCGAAGAAGTCGCGTACCTCACCCAGAACCGCGTTGAAGGGCCGCGTCTTGTAACCAGTGGCCGATTTGATCGTGTTGCCATGCATCGGGTCGCAGACCCAGGTCACGGTTGCGCCCTCTTCTTTCACCGCGTTGATCAGACGCGGCAGATGCTCGCCCACCTTGCCCGCCCCGAATCGCGCGATCAGGGTCAGGCGCCCCTCTTTGTTCTCCGGGTTCAGCTTGGCCATCAGCACCTTGAGGTCTTCAGGCGTCGTGGTGGGGCCGCATTTCAGACCGATCGGGTTCAGCACGCCGCGCGCAAATTCCACATGCGCCCCGTCGGGCTGACGGGTGCGGTCGCCGATCCAGATCATGTGCCCTGAGCCAGCCAGCCAGTTGCCGGAGGTCGAATCAAGCCGCGTCAGCGCCTCTTCATATTCCAGCAGCAGGCCTTCGTGGCTGGTGTAGAACTCCACCGATTGCAGCGTGTGGGCGGCGTCATTGGTGACACCGGCGGCTTTCATGAAGTCCAGCGTGTCGGTGATCCGGTTGGCCACCTCGCGATAGGCCTCGGCCTTTTCGCTTTCGGTGAAGCCCAGCGTCCAAGCATGGACCTGATGCACATCCGCGTAACCCCCGGTCGAAAAAGCCCGGATCAGGTTCAGCGTCGCCGCTGCCTGCGTGTAGGCCTGCAGCATCTTCTTGGGATCAGGAATGCGCGCTTCGGGCGTGAAATCCAGCTCGTTGATGATGTCACCGCGGTAGCTGGGCAGTTCCACGCCATCCACCGTTTCGGTCGGCGCACTGCGCGGCTTGGCGAACTGGCCGGCCATGCGGCCAACTTTCACCACCGGCACCTTGGCGCCATAGGTCAGCACCATCGCCATCTGCAGCATCACCTTGAACGTGTCGCGAATCCCATCGGCGCTGAATTGCTCGAAGCTTTCGGCGCAATCGCCCCCCTGCAGCAGGAACGCCTCGCCCCGGCCAGCCGCGCCGATATGCTGTTTCAGCCGCCGCGCCTCGCCCGCAAAGACCAGCGGAGGATATTTCGCAAGCTGCGCCTCAACCGCAGCCAGGGCCGCCGGATCGGTATAGTCGGGCATCTGAACCCGAGGCTTGTTGCGCCAGTCGGTTTTTTGCCACTCACTCATAGCTTTTCGTCTCCGCTAAGAACTGTTCAGGAGGCTTCTATACAAAAAGCCTGAAACAGAGGCCATACGTGATTTGAAGCCCTTGACGCGACAATTTACGTCAGAGCATGGTGCTGCGCACGCCACCCTGTTCGGCACCCTCCGAAACAGGCGCCAGTTTGGGAAGATCCTGGAATGAAAGAGCAACGCCAAGTTGTCGATGTGGACACCGAATCCACAAAACCGAAGCATTATGTCTTTGTCCTGCTGAACAAGTTCTCCGTCCTGTCGTTTGCCTCTGCCCTGGACAGTCTGAGAATCGCCAATCGCATGTCGGGTCGTGAGCTCTATAGCTGGAGCCTGATTGGCGAAGGTGGGGATCTGGCGCATTGCTCGGCTGGCACCAGTTTCAAGCTGGCCGGCGATCTGGGCGAGCTGTCGCGCGATGATACGGTGCTGATCTGCGGCGGCGTCGACGTGCAGCAGGCCACCACCAAGCGCCTGCTCAGCTGGTTGCGCCGCGAAGCGCGCAAGGGCATCAAGATCGGCGGGCTTTGCACCGGGGCCTTTACGCTGGCCAAGGCGGGTTTGCTGGATGGCAAGCGCGCCACCATCCATTGGGAAAACTCCGACAGTTTTACCGAGGAATTCGACGAGGTCGAGTTGACCAAATCCGTCTTTCTGATCGATGGCAATCGGATGACGACCGCGGGCGGTACTTCCTCCATCGATCTGATGCTGAAGATCATCGCCGATGATTTTGGCGAGGAACTGGCCAATGCCGTGGCCGATCAGATGATCTATTCCACCATCCGCACCGATCAGGACACCCAGCGCCTGTCGGTGCCCACCCGCATCGGCGTGCGCCACCCCAAGCTGAGCCAGGTGATCCAGATGATGGAGCGCAATATCGAGGAACCGATAAGCCCCTCGATCTTGGCAAAGGATGTGGGCATGTCTACGCGCCAGCTTGAACGGTTGTTCCGCCGTTACCTGAACCGCAGCCCCAAGCGGTATTATATGGAGCTGCGCCTGCAAAAGGCACGCAATCTGCTGATGCAGACCGACATGACGGTGATCAACGTGGCACTGGCTTGCGGCTTCGCCTCGCCCAGCCATTTTTCAAAATGCTATCGCGCGCATTACAACACCACGCCTTACCGTGAGCGTGGCGCGCAAGCCGGGCGCACATCGGATTAGGCCGCGCCTCACAAGCATGGCCGACAGGGCCGGGCTTGTGCCAGAGATTTGCCAGGCTAGTAGGCGTTTGCGGGATTTCCCTGCCATTTTCCCGAATGTTAACGAGAATTAACTCTCGGGACTGGCCCGCTTAATCCGCGATGCTTTCATCAAATTGTATCGGAAGCCCCGATAGCAAATTTGGAGGAAGACGTTATGACCTATGCAAATACAGCAACACGCCCCGGTTTCCTCACGCGGATCTATTCTGCCTGGGCCGAGAACAAACTCGACCAGTATCGCCGCGCTCTTTACACCAGAACCGTGCGCGAGCTTGAAAACCTTAGCGATCAGCAGTTGGACGATATCGGCATCGCACGCCCGGACATCAAGCACAAAGCCTATGCGAGCGTCTATCAGAACGCACCTTACGCGACGTCGTTTCACTGACCCCCGCAATTCGGCGCATAACACCCGATGACCGCACATGAAAAAGAGGAGGCAACCGCCTCCTCTTTTTGGTCGTTGAGTCAGGTCAGCCCGGGGTCATCCGGTAGACCGCCCCATCGCCCACCGAAATGAACCAGATCGAGCCATCCGGTGCCTCGACAATGTCGCGGACGCGGCTGGTTGACTGGCCTTCGATCTGCTCGACCTCGCGCATATCACGTCCGGCAAGCCGCGAGATATAGTCGAATTTCAGCGAGCCGACAAAGATATCGCCACGCCAGTCCGGCCAGAGTTTGCCGGAATAGACCATCAAGCCCGAAGGGGCGATGGAAGGATCCCAGTAGTGCTCTGGCTGCGCCATCCCGTCTTTTGCGGTGCCCTCACCGATCTTCGCGCCCGAATAGTGTCGCCCGTAGGAAATGACCGGCCAACCGTAATTGGCCCCCTTGCGGATCAGGTTCACCTCATCCCCGCCCTGCGCTCCATGTTCCGAGGTCCAGAGCCGCCCCTGCAGGTCCAGCCCGGCGCCCTGGGGATTGCGATGGCCGTAAGACCAGACTTCCGGACGCACGCCTTCCCGCCCGACAAAGGGGTTGTCGGCGGGCACGGTTCCGTCCCGGTTGATCCGCACGATGGTTCCGTTGTGGTTGCTTGCATCCTGCGCCGAGGGGCGGTCGCCCCGATCGCCGATGGTCACGAACAGCGTGCCATCCTCCGCCTCAACCACACGGCTGCCAAAATGCCGCCCGCCCGAGCTGCCCTCGGAAGCCTCGAAGATCACCCGGACATCCTGCAACCGGCTGCTATCCGCGCTGAGCCGTCCAACCGCCAGAGCCGTACCAGCCCCGCCCTGCATCTTCTTTGAAAACGTCAGAAACACCTCGCGGCTTTGCGCAAAATCCCGCGGCAAGGTGATATCCAACAAACCGCCCTGCCCGCGCGCCACCACTTTGGGCACGCCTTTCACGCGGGCCTTTTTGCCGCCCGCCACATGGATCAGATCGCCAGAGCGTTCGGTGACAAGAAACCCGCCATCAGGCAGATGCGCAATGGCCCAGGGCGCATCCAGACCGCTTACCATTTCGTCAATCCTGACCTGTCCCGCACTGGTTTGCAGCGGATCGGCGGCCTGCGCCACCCCGGCAAGAACAAAGGCCGCTAAAACTGAACTGAGCAGACGCATGAAACCTCCCGAACACCTGAGAATGCCTGTCTGATATCTAAGCCGGTAGGCCCCCGAGGCGAGCCTTCACAGAGTGAAGTTTACCTAATGCCAGCCGGTTTCCTTTGCACTTTTCTTTTTTATGACACTTGCCTAGGGTCGGATCAGAACAAAAAAATCCAAGTTGGGAGTAAATTCATGAAGAAACTGCTGACGGCCACTGCGGCCACTGCTTTGCTGTCGGGAGCCGCCTTTGCCGATGGTCACGCAAAAGAGGTCAAGCTGGGCATATTAATCGGTTTCACGGGTCCAATTGAATCGCTGGCCCCTGCCATGGCGTCCGGTGCAGAGCTTGCCATGCAAGAAGTCACAGACAGCGGCCTGCTGTTGGACAGCGCCACCGTTGTACCCATGCGCGCCGACACCAACTGCATCGACAATGGCCTCGCCACATCGAACGCGGAACGTCTGATTTCCGATGGTATTCATGGGCTTATTGGCGGAGATTGTTCCGGCGTGACCGGTGCGATCCTGCAAAACGTAGCGATCCCGAATGGGATGGTGATGATCTCGCCCTCTGCCACCTCGCCGGGTCTGACCACGGTCGAGGACAATGACCTGTTCTTCCGTACCGCCCCCTCGGATGCGCGCGAAGGCGAGGTGATGGCTGATGTGCTGAAGGATCGCGGCATCAACTCCATCGCGCTGACCTATACCAATAACGACTACGGCAAGGGTCTGGCCGATGCGATCACCAACGCCTTCACCGCAGCAGGCGGCGAAGTGACCATCGCGGCCGCCCATGAGGACGGCAAAGGCGACTATTCCGCCGAAGTGGGCGCGCTGGCCTCGGCCGGTGGCGACATTCTGGTGGTCGCAGGCTATCTGGATCAAGGCGGTCTGGGCATCATCCAGTCCTCGCTGGACAGCGGTGCGTTTGACACGTTTGGCCTGCCCGGCGGCATGATCGGTGACAGCCTGCCTGCCAATGTGGGACCTGACCTGAACGGCTCGTTCGGGCAGATCGCAGGCTCGGGCGGTGAAGGTATCGAGCGTCTGACAGCGCTGGCCGGTGACGCCTTTGACGCCACCTCGCCCTATGCACCCGAAAGCTACGATGCGGCGGCACTGTTCATGTTTGCCATGCAGGCGGCCAACTCGACCGACCCGGCCGAGTACGGCCCGAAGATCATGGAAGTCGCCAACGCGCCCGGTGAAAAGATCTATCCCGGCGAATTGGCCAAGGGCCTGCAGATCCTCAAGGATGGCGGCGAGATCGACTATGTCGGCGGCTCGGCGGTTGAGTTGATCGGACCGGGCGAAAGCGCGGGCACCTATCGCGAAATCGAGGTCAAGGACGGCAGCAACGAAACCGTTGGCTTCCGCTGATCCTCTGATCTGTGACGAATTGAACGGCCCGGGGTTCCCCCTCGGGCTGTTTCAATAAAATCAAAAGCCGCAACAAAGCGGCGCGGGGGCAATTTTTCATGATCACCGTAGAGGACGTGCACAAACACTTCGGTGGCTTCCACGCCGTCGACGGGGCGACGCTGGAAATCTCACAGGGCACGATCACCGGGCTGATTGGCCCAAATGGTGCTGGAAAAACTACGCTTTTCAACGTGATAGCGGGCGTTCTTCCACCCACTTCGGGCCGCGTGAGTATGGATGGCGAGGACATCACCGGCCTGCCGCCACATACGCTGTTTCACAAGGGACTGTTGCGCACCTTCCAGATCGCGCATGAATTTGCCACCATGTCCTGCCGTGAAAACCTGATGATGGTGCCCGGCGGGCAATCCGGAGAGTCGCTCTGGAACACTTGGTTCGGGCGCAAGCGCATCGCGGATGAGGAACGCGCGCTCAAGGCCAAGGCGGAAGAGGTGCTGGAATTCCTGACCATCGAGCATCTGGCCGATCACAAGGCAGGCCAGGTCTCGGGCGGGCAGAAGAAGCTGCTGGAGCTTGGCCGCACCATGATGGTGGACGCCAAGATCGTGTTTCTGGACGAGGTCGGGGCGGGCGTGAACCGCACCCTACTCAACACCATCGGCGACGCGATCATCCGGCTGAATAAAGAGCGCGGCTATACCTTCGTCGTCATCGAACATGACATGGATTTCATCGGTCGTCTCTGTGACCCGGTGATCTGCATGGCCGAAGGCAAGGTCCTGGCCGAGGGCACGCTGGATCAGATCAAAGCCAACGAGCATGTGATCGAGGCCTATCTGGGCACCGGTCTGAAGAACAAGGAAAAACTTGAGGCAGGAACATGAAGAAAACGCTTCTCTTAGCAATCTTTCTCTCCGCACTAGCTCCGTTGGGCATCCCGTCTGAAGCCGGTGCTCAAGAAGTGGTAGGAACCGCGGTTTTAGGTGGAAAGAAGGTTCACCTGCTCGGGGACGGCACTTGGGAGTATTCCAAGTCGGACGGGCCTCAGAAATGCGTCGCGATCCACAAGAATATCGATTTTTGCGGAAGCGTCTTTGACTGGAAACCGGTTGGAGCAAGATTTGATTTTTCACATCTTTTTCAACACACCAACAGACTGCACGCAGGTCTAATCATCGAAGAAATAGGTTTTCAGGATGGTAACAATATCGAGTTCATGCGCGGAAACGCGATAGATACACTGGCTGACGCGAGCGGTGTCTTACCGGAACAAATACCTGTGCTGCTTGTTGAGGAAAGCGAAATCGGCAAGTTTTCCGGCGAAACAATTGTCTACGGCGCGCGCATAGATGGCCTGAACATAGTCTATGCCAACAACATCTTTATCGAAGATAATCTGACAATGCAGGTTGTCGTTTGGAACATTGCTAGCGAGTACACCGACGAACACCGCGAATGGAACAGCGATTTCCTTGCCAACCTTCGTTTGAGCTTCGAAGATCAAACCCAATGACGACAATCACGATCAGGACCAAGACGGCTTTGGCACGCAACTTTCGGTGGACGAAAACGATAGGCCAAGACATTGATATCTAACCAAACAGCGACCTCAACGGATGCACAGTCCAGCCCGTTTCTGATCGGGGATACCATGACCGGCGGCTATGGCAAGGGGCCGGATATTCTGCATGACTGCACGATTGCGGTGAACCCAGGTGAGATCGCGGTCATTGTCGGCCCAAATGGCGCGGGCAAGTCAACCGCGATGAAGGCGGTTTTTGGGATGCTGGATGTGCGCTCGGGCCATGTGCGGCTGGATGGCGAGGATATCACCGGGCTGTCTCCGCAGGACCGGGTGGTCAGGGGGATGGGGTTTGTGCCGCAGACCTCAAACATCTTCACCTCCATGACGGTCGAGGAGAATCTGGAGATGGGGGCCTTCATCCGGCGCGACGATATCTCGGGCACGATGGAGCAGGTCTATCACCTGTTCCCGATCCTGAAGGAAAAGCGCAATCAGGCGGCGGGCGAATTGTCGGGCGGCCAACGCCAGCAGGTCGCCGTGGGCCGCGCGCTGATGACCCAGCCCAAGGTGCTGATGCTGGATGAACCCACGGCGGGCGTCTCTCCCATCGTGATGGATGAGCTCTTTGACCGGATCATCGAGGTCGCCCGCACCGGCTTGCCGATCCTGATGGTGGAACAGAACGCCAAGCAAGCCCTTGAGATCGCGGACAAAGGCTATGTTCTGGTGCAGGGGCGGAATGCCTATACGGGGACGGGCAAGGAGTTGCTCGCCGATCCGGATGTTCGGAAGAGTTTTTTGGGGGGATGAAGCCATGAGAGAAAACCGCGGGCTCACTTTCGCCGCTATGTTGGGCTTTCTCCAACTCCCTTCCGCAGCAACTGCTATGTCGTTCCCAACGAGCTATTGCGAGATGAGAATGTGCGAAGTGGATACTATCTGCATGGTCACACCTTGCGCAGCAACGACATGTAGCGACAGCAGCTTCCTGTTGGAAGTTTCGAGTATTGGAAGCCAGATTAACCTATTTGGTGTCTCGCGCCAAAAGGATTCAAAGTTGCCGTTCGGCGCATTTATTGTCGAACAAGAGCTCTCGAATGACGAAATACTCATTGCGAAGAGCACAACAGAGGGTGAGCTGGCTCGTGCTCAACTAGAGCTTCGGGATCGAGAAGCAACTGATCTCACAATCACGGCACAATCCCGAGGTTTTCCAGTAAGGGTAACCGTATTGTACGGTGGTTGTGGAGAAACTGACTAATGGACCTTCTCAACGCCCTCGTCGCCCTCTCCAATTTCGTCCTGATCCCCGCCATCGCCTATGGCAGCCAGCTTGCGCTGGGTGCGTTGGGGGTGACGATGATCTATGGCATTCTGCGGTTTTCGAATTTTGCCCATGGCGACACGATGGCCTTTGGCGCGATGATTGCGGTGCTGGTCACATGGTGGATGCAGAGCGTGGGGATCAGCCTCGGGCCGCTACCGACCGCCCTGCTCGCCCTGCCCTTTGCCATTCTCGGCTGCATGGCGCTGCTGCTGGTTACTGACCGACTGGTCTATCGCTTCTACCGCGAGCAGAAGGCCAAGCCGGTGATATTGGTTATTGTTTCGATGGGCGTGATGTTCATCTTCAACGGGTTAACGCGCTTCATCATCGGCCCCGGCGATCAGCGCTTTGTGGATGGCGAACGTTTCATCATCTCGGCGCGCGAGTTCAAGGCGATGACCGGGCTGAAAGAGGGCTTGGCGATCAAGACCACCCAAGGCATCACAGTTGTTGTGGCGGTGATCTGCGTGGCGCTGCTGTTCTGGTTCCTGAACCGCACCCGCACCGGCAAATCGATGCGGGCCTATTCCGATAATGAGGATCTGGCGCTGCTCTCGGGCATCAACCCGGAACGCGTCGTCATGTATACGTGGCTGATCGTGGCCGCGCTGGCGACCACGGCGGGGGTGCTTTATGGGCTCGACAAGAGCTTCCGGCCGTTTGTCTATTTCCAACTGCTGCTGCCGATTTTCGCCTCGGCCATTGTCGGCGGTCTGGGCAACCCGCTGGGCGCCATTGCAGGTGGCTTCCTGATCGCGTTTTCCGAGGTTTTGATCACCTATGCTTGGAAAAAAGTGCTGGTCTACATGATGCCCGAGGCGCTTGAACCGTCGGGCCTCGCGCAGCTGCTAAGCACCGATTACAAATTCGCGGTCAGCTTCGTGATCCTGCTGATCGTGCTGCTCTTCCGACCGACGGGCCTGTTCAAGGGGCAAACGATATGAGCGAGAGCGTCAGGAATACCGGGCTGTTTGCCATCGTTGCCGGGCTGATCCTTCTGACCGGATTCATGCAGAGCTGGAACAGCGCGCTGTTCATTCTGAACATGGGGCTGATCTCGGCCATCATGGCGATTGGCGTGAACCTGCAATGGGGCTTTGCCGGGCTGTTCAATGTGGGCGTCATGGGCTTTGTGGCGCTGGGTGGTCTGGCGGCTGTGCTGGTTGCCATGCCGCCGGTGCCCGAGGCCTGGTCGGGCGGCGGGCTGGGCGTCATCCTTGGCTTGCTGCTGGGGGCCGCAACCGTTTTTGCGGCGGTGATGGTGATGAGCAAGATGCCCAAGGGCCGTGCGCGCACGCTCACTGTGATCGTCGTGCTTGTGGGCGGGTTTTTCCTGTTTCGCGCGGTGTTCGACCCGTCAGTGGCAGCCATCGAGGCGGTCAATCCGGCGGCAACCGGTTATCTCGGCGGGCTGAACGTCTTTGCCGCCGAACGGACCGAGCTGCGCGCGGACCTGTTTGCGCTGCTTTCCTGGCCCGTTGGCGGGTTGCTGGCGGCTGGCGCGGCCTGGCTGATCGGCAAGACGGCTCTGGGCCTGCGCTCGGACTATCTGGCGATCGCCACACTGGGCATTGCCGAGATCATCATCGCCGTGATCAAGAACGAGGATTGGCTGTCACGCGGGGTTAAAAACGTGATCGGCATCCCCCGTCCGGCCCCTTATGAGATCACCTTGCAGAACACGCCGGAATTCGTGAACCGCGCCACTGCAATGGGCCTCGATCCGGTAATCGCTTCGACGCTTTATGTTAAGCTGGTCTATACATTCCTGTTTCTGGTGGTGCTGCTGGCCCTGCTCTGGATGGCACAGAAAGCGCTGCACAGCCCCTGGGGACGAATGATGCGCGCGATCCGCGACAATGAGGTTGCGGCCGAGGCGATGGGCAAGGATGTAACCCGCCGCCATCTGCAGATCTTTGTGCTGGGATCGGCCATTTGCGGCGTCGCGGGGGCAATGATCACCACGCTGGACGGGCAGTTGACACCCGGCACCTATCAGCCGCTGCGCTTCACCTTCCTGATCTGGGTCATGGTGATCGTAGGCGGGTCAGGAAACAATTTCGGCGCCGTGCTGGGAGCGTTTCTGATCTGGTTCCTCTGGATACAGGTAGAGCCGATTGGTCTCTGGCTGATGCAACTGATCACATCGGGCCTGCCCGATGGCAGCGGTTTGAAGACCCATCTGATCGACGCAGCTGCCCATATGCGCCTGTTAACAATGGGAATTATTCTTCTGGTGGTGCTGAGGTTCAGCCCGCGCGGATTGATCCCCGAGAAGTGATCCCGCCCGCAAACGTGACGCAGGCCACGTGATCTTCCCCTTCCGCAGAGGGGTCACAAGGTTTATACCCCTCCAACGTTTCTTTGGGGGAAGAAAGTAATGAAAAGTGTAAAGAGTACCGTTCTGTTATCTGCCAGTGCCGCCGCCTTGATCCTGTCGGGATGCGTGCCCTCGCCGGAGAATTACGAAACGACGCCGGTTCAGGTTCAGTCCGAAAAGGGCATGGTCACCTGTCAGCTTTATTCCAAGGATCTGGTCGCCTGGGATCGCTCGATCCATCGCCCCAACAATATGGGCGTGCAAGAGGCCGACGCCATCTGCAAGGAAGAAGGCAAACGCCAAAAGCGGAGCTGACGCTTACCGCCCCTTGAACAGGCTGCCCAGAATGCCGCGCACGAGGCGGCGGCCTGTTGTCCCTTTCAATTCCTTTATCACCGCCTCGCCCATTGCGCTGGCGAAGGTATCCTTGCGCCGTGTGATCCGCGACGAGGACCGGCTGACTCGCGACCCGCTATAGCGCCGGGCCGAGGCATATTCACGCTCTGCGGGGGGCTGCTCTTCGGCAGCGACCTCGGCAGCTTCGGCCTCTTGCGCCGCCTGCTGGGAGCGCGCGGACAGAATTTCGAAGGCGGATTTGCGATCCAGCGTGGCGTCGTATTTCCCGGCCAGATCGGAACTCGCAAGCATCGCCTTGCGCTCAGCCGCGGTGATCGGGCCTAGCTGGGATGAGGGCGGGCGGATAAGCGTGCGCTCGACAATCCCCGGCACGCCTTTCTTCTGCAGCATCGAGGTCACCGCCTCGCCGACCCCCACCTCGCGTATGGCTTCTTCGGTGTCAAAGGCGGGGTTTTCGCGATAGGTTTCTGCCGCCAGCCGCAGGTTCTTGCGGTCGCGCGCGGTAAAGGCGCGCAGCGCGTGCTGGATGCGGTTGCCGAGCTGGCCCAGAATATCCTCGGGCACGTCCGCCGGGTTCTGGGTGATGAAATAGACCCCGACCCCCTTGGAGCGGATCAGCCGCGCCACCTGTTCGACCTTGTCGACTAGCACCTTGGGCGCATCATCAAAAAGCAGATGCGCCTCGTCAAAGAAGAACACCAGCTTCGGCTTTTCCGGGTCGCCCACTTCGGGCAGTTCCTCGAACAATTCGCTCAGCAGCCAGAGCAGGAAGGTGGCATAGAGCCCTGGCGCCGACATCAGCTTGTCGGAGGCGAGGATATTAATCATGCCGCACCCCTCAGCGTCCTGGCGCATCAGGTCGGACAGCTCCAGCGCCGGTTCGCCGAACAGTTTGCTTGCCCCCTGGTTCTCGATCACCAAGAGACGCCGCTGGATTGCGCCCACCGATGCGGTCGAGATATTGCCGTAGCGCAGTGACAATTGCGCCCGGTTTTCACCGACCCAGACCAGCAGCGCCTGCAGGTCCTTGAGGTCAAGCAGCGGCAACCCCTCTTCGTCGCTCAGGCGGAAGGCGATGTTGAGGATGCCCTCCTGCGCTTCGGTCAACTCCAGCAGGCGCGACAGCAGCAGCGGCCCCATCTCGCTGACCGTGGTGCGCACCGGATGGCCCTGTTTGCCGAACAGGTCCCAGAAGGTCACCGGGCTGGCGCCGTAGCTGTAATCCTCGAATCCGATCTGCGCGGCGCGGTCGGTGAAGGCCTGATGCAGCTTGTGATCAGCGCGCCCCGATTTGGCCAACCCCGACAGATCGCCTTTGACATCGGCCAGGAAGACCGGGACCCCGGCCTGCGAGAACCCTTCGGCCAGGATTTGCAGCGTAACGGTCTTGCCGGTACCGGTTGCCCCGGCGATCAGACCGTGGCGGTTGGCATAGTTCAGCGCCAGTTCCTGCTTCACGCCATAATCCGGCCCGCCGCCGCCCAGGAAAATCTTGCCACTCATTGCTCTTGCGCCCCAATATCACCGTTTCGCCCCGACCATACAAACTTAACCTTTGCCTGCGATAGTGCTTTCTGTCCCGCCGTTTGGCGGGGCGGTTTCCTCCCTGTCAGACTGGCCGTACCTTCGGGTACGGCTTTTTTTTGCGTTTCGCTTCGCGCGATTCGTTTTTTTGCGCTTAAGTGTTGACCCGTTGGCTCTGCTCTCGTAACGTCTGCCCATAAACAAGTCGGCCAGTCCGACGGGGAGAAAACTTTCTGAAGAGAGGCTGACCAACGGCCTCTCTTTTTGCTTTTGCCGCAGAGCTGTCCAGCTCTGGCCTGCAAAACGCTGCTCGCCTTGCCGATTGCTCCTGACATGCTCGGATCGCCATGCTAGACCCGGCTCAAACAGAGCGAAAACCAATGAGGCAAGCATGTTCAAGAGAGTGACACCAGCCTGTGTAGCGGCCCTTCTGGCGCTGAGCAGCGCGACCTATGCGCAGGAAGCGGCGCAGAGCCCGGAGGCGGATCAGGGCGCCGTCGAATCCGCTCAAAGCGAGGGTGTGCTGGACCTCGGGCAGCCGGTTACTGACGGCCCGCAACTGGGCAGCCGTTATGCCAAGGAAACGTTTGGCGACTGGACCTTGGCCTGCATCAAGACCGAAGCCGAGACCGACCCCTGCTCTTTGTTGCAGGTCATGAACGGTCCTGATGGCCAGCCGATGGCAGAGATGTCGCTGTTCCGGATCGAGAACAGCGGTGCGGCAATTGCGGGTGCAACAATCATCGTCCCGCTTGAGACGCTGTTGACCGCGCCGCTGGTCATCTCGGTCGATGGGGCGCCGGGCAAACGCTATAACTATACGCTGTGTAACCCGGTCGGATGTGTGGCGCAGATCGGGCTGACCCAGGCTGATATCGACGCGATGAAAAAAGGCACCGAGGCCACGATCTCGCTGGTGCCCGCCCCGGCCCCGGATCAGAAGATCGACATCAAGATGTCGCTCAAGGGCTTCACCGCGGGTTTCAACGCGGTGGATGTTGTCGACAACTGAGCTGCATTGGCGATGGGGGCGCTGCCCCCGTCGCTTTCCGCCCGCCTCCACCGGGATGTTTTTAGTCAGATGAAGAGCGGATCGGTTGGCCGACGTCAGGCCCTGCGCAGGGCGAGCACTGCGTTCAGACCGCCAAAGGCGAAGGCATTGGTGAGCGCCACATCTATCTTGGCCTCGCGCGCTTCGTTCGGGACCACGTCCAGCGCGCATTCGGGATCAGCCTCTTCATAACCGATCGTGGGTGCGATCACCCCGTCGCGCAGCGCCATGATGCAGGCCAGCAGTTCCACCGCACCGGTGCCGCCGATCAGGTGGCCATGCATGGATTTGGTGGAGCTGATCATCAGATCATCGGCATGCGGCCCAAAGACGCCCGCCACGGCAGCGCATTCGGTTTTGTCATTGGCCGTGGTCCCGGTGCCATGGGCGTTGATGTAACCGACCTGATCAGCATTGAGGCCAGCATCCGCAAGCGCGCCTGACATAGCCCTTGCCGCGCCCTGTTTCGAGGGCATCACGATATCGGCAGCGTCCGAGGACATGGCAAAGCCCACAACCTCGCACAGGATGTCCGCGCCGCGCGCGCGCGCGTGGTCGTAGTCTTCGAATACGAAGACACCCGCGCCTTCGCCCTGCACCATGCCGTTGCGATTTGCGCTGAAGGGGCGACAGGCGTCCTTGGACATGACGCGCAGGCCTTCCCAGGCTTTCACGCCGCCAAAACACAGCATCGATTCCGATCCACCCGTCACCATTGCGGGCGCCGCCCCGCTGCGCACCATCGAAAAGGCCAGCGCCATGGCGTGGTTGGATGAGGCGCAGGCGGTCGAGACGGTGAAGCTGGGCCCTTTGAGGTTATACTCCATCGACACGTGGCTGGCCGCCGCGTTGTTCATAAGTTTTGGCACAACAAAAGGATGCACCCGGTTCTTACCATCCTCATAGACCGAGCGGTAATTGTCATCCCAGGTGCTGACGCCGCCACCTGCGGTGCCCAGAACCACGCCCGAACGCGCCGCCAGATCGCCATGGAATTCGATTCCCGACTGATCGATCGCCTCTTTGGCGGCGGTCAGGGTGAATTGGGTGAACCGGTCATAGAGCGTCATCTGCTGCCGGTTGAAACGTCCCTCGGCCTCGAAGCCGCGCACCTGGCCGCCAATCTTAATGGCCAGCCGGTCAACATCGCGGAACTCCAGCTCGCCGATCCCGCAGCGGCCCTCGCGCATGGCCTCAAGCGTGTCGGGCACAGAATGGCCAAGCGCGTTGATCGTGCCGGCACCGGTGATGACAACTCTTTTCATGTGCGGGAATCAGGCCTTTTCCGTCACCAGCTTCTCGATACCAGCGATGATCGCCGCCACGTTCGAGATATCGAAATCGCTCGCCTCGGGCTCATTGGCGTTGAAGGGGATCGAGATATCGAATTCCTCCTCAATGGCGAAGATGCTTTCGACCAGTCCGAGGCTGTCGATGCCCAGATCTTCCAGCGTGCTTTCGGGGGTCACATCGGACGGTTCCAGAACCGCCTGTTCGGCTATGATGGCGATGACGCGGTCGTTGATGCTCATGTCAGACCTCTGTCTGTTTGTGTTGTGGCAGATTTAGTCTTTAGGTTCAGGTTTGGAAACCGCCTTTTTCAGCGTCTCGACGTCGCGGGCCAATCTGGGCAGGCGGCGCTGCGTTTTGTAGATTTCCGTGTGGCTGTCCATCTTGATCGCGGGATAGCCCATGATGACCCGGCCTGCCGGGACATTGGACAGAATCTTGGATCCGCCCCCTGCGACAACCCCGTCGCCAATAAAGATGTTGTCGACCACGCCACACATGCCGCCCAACACCACATTGTTGCCGATCTCGACCGACCCTGACACGCCGGTATGACCGCAGAGCAGACAATCGGTGCCGGTGCGGGTGTTGTGACCGACATGTACGAGGTTATCCAGCTTGGTGCCGCTGCCGATGCGCGTGTTGCGGATGGTGCCATTATCGACGGTGGAGTTCGCGCCGATCTCCACATCATCGCCGATTTCCACGGCACCCAGCGAATGGATGCGCAGCCAGGATTGCGCCCGTGCGCCGCCTGCATCACCCATGGTCTTGCGGGCGTTTTCGGCGGCCGAGACCTCGGGCGTGACAAAGCTGAACCCGTCCGCCCCGATCCGGGCGCCGGGCTGGGCGATGAAGCGGTCGCCGATGGTGACCCGCGCGCCGATACTGACATGATCGCGCAGATAAGCGCCCTCACCCAGAACCGCATCCATCCCGATGCTGCATTGTGGTCCGATGACCGACCCCTCACCGATGCGCACCCGCGCGCCGATCACGGCCAGCGGCCCGACCGAGACGCCCTCGGCAAGCTCTGCTGAGGGGTCAACAACCGCTGATGGGTGAATGCCCGGTGCCACGCCCTGCCCCTTGTCGAGCATCACCGTGACCCCCGCCATCGCCATGCGCGGGCGCGGCGCGAAGATCGCTGCACTCAACCCAAGCGCCTGCCAATCAGCGTCGGGCCAGAGAATGGCAACTCTGGCCTGCCCGCCGGACAGGGCGTCGGCATATTTTGGGGACATGGCCAGCGCCAGATCGGTAGCGGAGGCATCACCCGGTTCCGCCGCGCGCTGGATTTCCAGCGACAGGTCGCCCGCCGCCTCGGCGCCGAGCGTTTCGGCTATTTCCTGAACTGTGAACACTTGGGGACCTCCGGCTTGTTCGGATGCCCCCCGTGCTTAGCTCTGAACGCCGGGAAGGACCACCCCTGCCCGGTTTAGCGCGTTCCAGATCTTGGCATCGCGGCCATAGACATCACGGCGGAACTGCGCCTTGCCATCCGCACCCACAAAGGCCGTCCGGTAGATCAGGTGCACCGGCACGTTCTGTTCCAGATCGACCTTGGTTTCGCGCCCGGTGTTCAGCACCCGGTGGAAGAACGCCTTGGGGTCTTCCTCCTGTTTGGCCAACAGGGCGTAGGCGAAGTCAAAGGGCTGCGCCAGACGGATACAGCCATGGGAAAACGCGCGGGTTTCACGGGCGAACAGGCTCTTCTGCGGGGTGTCATGCAGATAGATATTGTACTTATTCGGGAACATGAACTTAACCAGACCCAGCGCATTCTTGGTGCTGGGGGGCTGGCGCATGGCAAAGGGGAAGTTGCGCCGGGAATATTGCGTGAAATCCACCGCCCCCCGGTTGACGACCCGGCCCCGGCGATCGGTGATCTCCAGATGTGAGACCGCATAGGGGTTGGCCTGAAGCTTGGGCAGGTATTCCTTGCCGATGATCGAGCGCGGCACGTACCAGCTCGGGTTGATAACCATATGCTCCATCTCGTCCGAGAATTCGGGGCTCTGACGGTCATGGGTGTTCTTGCCGATCACCGCGCGGGTCTCGAATGTGATGCGCCCGTCATCGACGATCTTGGCCGAGAAATCGGTCTGGTTCACCAGAACATGGCGCGTGCCACGCTCTTCGGGCAGCCAGCGCTCACGCTCCAGCGCCACAATCACGGATTTCAGCCGATCCGAAACCGAGCGGTTCAGCTCCTCGATCGTACCAGGCCCGGCAACGCCATCCTGTTCCAGCCCATGGGCCGCCTGAAAGGCCTGAACCGCCGATTGCATCGCGGTGTCAAACTCGCGCCCCGCATTGGGGCGCATATAGCCCATGGCGACCAGACGGTTGCGCAGTGCAACAACGCCCTGCCCTTCGTCGCCCAGTTCAAGCTTGCCCGAGGGGACGCCAGCCCCCCAGCCACCCTGCGCCAGCAGCGCTTCAAGGTTGATCTTTTCCTTTTGCAACGCCCGATATTGCGGCGAGGCCGGGGCCAGCGAGCGCATATAGGCATTGGGTTCGGCCTGCATCAGCGCCGTAAGCGTCGCAACCGGATCTGCCCGATCGACCTTGCGCACCATGAATTCCGAATCAATATCGGACGGCCGCAGGATGCCGGATTGCAGATCACGCGCCAGCTTCAGGAACGCCCGGCTCAGGGTAACCTCGACCTGGGCCAGATCCTGACGGGTTTTGGCCTGAGACATCTGCTCGATCAGCGCGGCGGTGTCATAGCGCCCCTGCGGCAGCCCATGCACATCAGTGTTGCGCATGGCGGCGATCAGGGCGGCACGGCGCGCCTGAAACTCGGGGCCGTCGCCTGTCCAGATCGGCTGATAGGCGTTGTCGCGATAAAAGCTGGCCAGATGTTCGCTGCCATAGGTTGCTGCGGCAACGGATTGCTTGAACGCCATATCCTGCGCGGCAACCGGCGTGCCCAACGCAACAGCCACAATAGCCGCGCGGAAAACCGCCGACAGCGATTTGATTTGTTGACGCCGTTTTTTATGAGCCATGGGGAAAATCCTTAAAATCCTTGTTAAACGCATCACTCGTCACATCTTCCGTAATTTTCGGTAACAAAAGTGGAAAATGTCCACTCACAATCCTATCAGCGCATCACAGTTTTTGCAGATGATGCAGCGCTGCATCGGCATAGAACGTTGCCCGAAGGTCACGTTTGTCAAAATAACATGCATTGATGTCTCTTTGCGCAGAAAATTGCCGAAAATTCCCCCTAGTCTTTAAACCAAAAATTCCTCGCTTGGCCGACGAATCCCACTATGGCATAACGTCACCACTTGGGGATGAATATTAATAAAGCACCCGTAACATCGGGCGCAGGCAGGACTAGTACGGGACGAGCAGCAAATGACTGACATCACATCGACGGGTCTGACCCGGCGCGCTCTATTGGGTGCGTTCGCAGCAAGCGCTGTTGCAGCAGCGCCGACATATTCCCAAGCCGCAGGTTTCCTGCGCGGAGGCGGCGACATCCGGCGCATCCGCATGTATTCCGGTCGCACAGGCGAGCGAATTGACATGATATATTGGATCGACGGCGATTATATCAAGGACGCTGTCAAAGAAGTGAACCACTTCATGCGCGACTGGCGTACCGATCAGGTCAAATCCATGGACCTGCGCACCGTCGACATCATGGCCGCCGCGCATAACCTCATGGATGTGAGCGAACCTTACATGCTTCTCTCCGGCTATCGCAGCCCGCAGACCAACGCGATGCTGCGCAGCCGGTCGCGTGGCGTGGCCAAGAACTCATTGCACATGAAGGGCCAGGCCGCCGATCTGCGCCTCTCCTCGCGCTCCGTGGGCCAGATCGCCCGCGCCGCGCAATCTTGCCGCGCCGGTGGCGTCGGGCGTTACTCGCGCTCGAACTTCGTGCATATGGATTGCGGCGACGTGCGTAACTGGGGTCGCTGAACAAGGGCTTCTACACCTTCATACCACACTCTCTACGCAACCCCCGCGGCCTTGCCCGGGGGTTTTTGTTGTTTTGACGCCCTGCGGCACAAGATCTTCGCGATCACACGAATTCTTAGTGATCTGGTGAGATTTGAAACAAAGGTCATGCCGGCGCGGAAGATCATAGCATGGTCAGGTAATGAAACCTGGCCTGAGGCTGAGCAATACACGTAAGAAGCCAACGAAAAGACACTGCTTTCAACGGACAGGCCCGGAACAAAAAGTGCTCGGACTGGAAGGCCACGAATAAAATAAGTGCGTAACCAGTTGTTCTTCTTTGGTTTATATTTTGAGTGGCGCACCTGAGAGGATTCGAACCTCTGGCCTCTGCCTTCGGAGGGCAGCGCTCTATCCAGCTGAGCTACAGGTGCCTGTGACGGGCTATAGGATATCACCCGGCGCGCTGCAATCGGAAATGCCCGAGCGCCGCGCCTTTTTGCCTGCGCGTTTCAGCCAAACAACTCATGCGCCAGTTCCAGCGCGTCCACCAGCGTGTCGACCTCTTCGACCGTGTTATAAAGTCCAAAGCTGGCACGACAGGTGGCCGTGACGCCAAGATGATCCATCAGCGGTCCGGCACAGTGATGTCCGGCGCGCACAGCCACGCCCTTCTTGTCGAGAATCGTCGAGATATCATGGGCATGCGCGGCACCGTTCAAGATAAAGCTGAAGATCGCCGCCTTGTCGGGGCGCGTGCCCTGCAGCTGCAGCCAGTTCAGCCCGGTCAGGCGCTGCATGGCATAGTCGCGCAAGCCACCTTCATGTGCCGCGATCTGATCCATGCCCAGATCCATCAGGTAGTCGAGCGCCGCCCCCAGCCCGATGGTCTGCACGATGCCGGGCGTGCCGGCCTCGAACTTCATCGGCGGGTCGTTATAGGTGATCGCGTCCTTGCTGACCTCGCGGATCATGTCGCCGCCGCCCATGAAGGGGCGCATCTCGGCCATGCGTTCGGATTTGATATAGATCGCGCCCGAGCCAGAGGGACCATAGAGCTTGTGCCCGGTGATCGCGTAGAAATCGCAGCCGAGATCAGCCACATTCACCGGCACATGCACCGCGCCCTGGCTGCCATCCACCAGCACCGGCACGCCCTTGGCATGGGCACCCTCGGTGATCGCCTTGACGTCAACAACCGTGCCCAGAACATTGGAACACTGAGTCACAGCGACCAGTTTGGTCTTTGGCCCAATCGCATCGATCACGGCTTGCGGGTCCAGCGCGCCGGTGGCGTCCACATCAACCCATTTCAGCACTACGCCCTGCCGCTCGCGCAGAAAATGCCAGGGCACGATATTGGCGTGGTGTTCCATAACCGACAGCACGATCTCGTCACCGGCCTCAAGCCGGGGCATGGCCCAGCCATAGGCGACCAAATTGATCCCTTCGGTGGTGCCGGAGTTCAGGACGATCTCATCTTCGTTGGGCGCGCCCAGAAAGCGGGCGATAGTGCCGCGCACCGCCTCATACTGCTCGGTCGCAAGATTAGACAGGTAGTGTAACCCGCGATGGACGTTGGAATATTCCTGGGAGTAGGCCCGCGTCACCGCGTCGATCACCACCTGCGGCTTTTGGGCCGAGGCGCCATTGTCCAGATAGGTTAGCGGCTTGCCATTCACCTCGCGGCTGAGGATCGGGAAATCCCCTCGGATTTTCTGAACATCATACAAAGGTTGCATTCCCTACGACTGGTCCCCCGGCAAGGGACAGGACAAAATATATAACCACCGCCATTGCAATGATCGAAATCAGCAACAGAAGCACGGACTGCCCCAACGAGTTGAGCCTGTGTGCCTGATCAATGAAATGGACCATGATGTAAAGACCGACCAAAGACCCGGCTATCCCGATCAGGGCCCCAAACACCGGCGCGACCAGCAGCAGGACCAGCACCAGCAATTCGAGCCCGAAGCGCAGATATTGCAGCCAGATGATCAACACGAAGACATCGTTGAACCGGCCCGAGCCGCCCATTTTGGGGCCGACAAATGACAAAACCGAGACAAACAGAAGTATCGCACCGGTAAAGAACCCTGCGTAAGCTATTGGGGGCAAGGCAAGAACCGGCAACTCTCCGGTCATGTTGGAAAGAACCAGATCCGACAGGGTCTGTGCGGCCGTGTTCAGCACAATGGCCAGCGCGAAAGCCAGCCACAGCACGTTGCGCTCCAGTTGCAGCGCAAGCAGCTCGCGCGCGGCCTGCGCAGGCGCCTTCAGCGTCAGGATCGCCAGATCGCGCCACGCCGCCGGGTTCATTGCCCGCCCCTTTCGGCCTGCCTGAGACTGGCGATCCAGAACCAGAAAAACACCGTGATCCAGGCCATGCCCACAAGGTTCAACCCCGGCCCCGGACCGATGAAACCCGCCACCAGCCCCTGCAGCAGCAGAACCGGCGTCGAGGCAAGCAGCGACCAGAACAGCGCCAGACGGGCCCCATACCACTCGCCCTTACCGCCCACCAGCCGGGCCAGCACATGGCTGAACGCGGCCAGCACATACAGCAGAAGCGGCGCGATGATGAGCCAGCCCAACAAGGCGCCACCGAGCAGCATGTTCAACTCCTGCCCGCTCAGATGCGCTTCGCGCGCGAGCCTGGGCATCTGTGCGACAAACACCAGCGCGCAGGCTCCCATCAGGATGGCCAGCGCACGGTCCTCACGCTGCCCCATCGCCAACAGGCGTTGCATCACGCGCGAGGGGCCGCGATAGGTTGCTGTTATGTCAGCCGTCACCGACATGGCTCAGGCCCGGCGTGACAGCCAGCCATCGAGCCGGTCCACGATATCCCCGGCCAGCGCCTCATCCTCGATCTCTTCCACGGCTTCGGCCAGGAAGGCCAGCGTCAGCAGATCGGTCGCCTGTTTTTCCGGCACGCCACGCGAGCGCATGTAAAACAGCGCCGTCTCATCGATCGCGCCCGAGGTCGAGCCATGCGAGCAGGCCACGTCATCGGCATAGATCTCAAGCTCTGGCTTGGCGAGGAACTGGCTGTCATCATCCAGCAGCAGAGACTGGCTGATCTGGTAGCCATCGGTCTTCTGCGCGCCTTCCTTGACCAGGATCTTGCCCTGGAACACGCCCACTGCACCATTGCGCAGCACTTTCTTGAATACCTGACGGCTTTCGCAATTCACCGCGTCATGGGTGATGAAAACCGTATCATCATGGTGAAAATCGCCATCCCCAACACAGGCGCCCGCCACATGGGCTACGGCGTCATCGCCGGTCAGTTCGATCACCTGCTCGTTGCGGGTCAGCACGCCATTCACGGTGAGGGTGAAGGATTTATAGACCGACTCCCGGCCCAAACGGGTGAACATGTGCGTCACCGCGCGGCGTTCATGATCACGCCCCTGCGCGCGCACATGATGCAGCGTGCCACCATCGGCGATGTCGATCTCCATGCATTTGTTGAAGCGCGACGCTGCCGGGCCGTTTTCCAGAATGGTGGCCTCGGCCCCCTCCTCGACCCGCACCACGTGGTGCAGGATCGCATCGGAACTCTCTGATGCATGGCGATAAATCAGGCTGATCGGTTTGGAGACCTTCTGCGTGATGTGGATCGCCACGCCATCGCTTGCAAAGGCCGTATTCAGCGCCGCCAAGGGGCGCGGAACCGGGTTATGGCCGCGCGCTTCCAACACGCCATAGAGGTCCTTGGCCCAATGGATATCCTTGCAGCAGATATCTTCGAGCCGGTCGATGCGAACACCCTCCAGACTCAGATCATCGGACTGGTCAGGGTCAAACACGCCATCAACAAAGACGATCTTGAGCCGGTCCACCCCGTCAAACAACGGTTTCTCATCGTTCTGGAACACAGCTGCGGGCAGGGCAACGGGGTCTACCAGAGTATCGGGCCGGGTGTATTTCCAGTATTCGTCACGCCGCGATGGCAGTCCCATCTCGCACACACGGGCCAGGGCTGCCTCGCGCGCCGCGCGGGTGCATCCGGGTTCGGGCAATTCCATGGCGCTCAGGCGCGCCTCGGTTGCCGATTGTTTCTGTTCGGGCACCGCCATCACTGCACCTCGGCCAGAATATCGCCATAGCCGTTATGTTCGACCTCAAGCGCAAGCTCCGGCCCGCCGGATTTCACGATGCGGCCATCGGCCATGATATGCACAACATCAGGTTTGATATGGTCCAGAAGTCGTTGATAGTGCGTGATAACAAGGAATCCGCGCCCTTCGTCACGCAGCGCGTTCACGCCCTCGGCCACCAGCTTCATCGCATCCACATCCAGACCGCTATCGGTCTCGTCCAGGATGCACATCTTGGGTTCCAAAACCGCCATCTGCAGAATCTCGTTGCGCTTTTTCTCACCACCTGAGAAGCCGACATTGACCGGACGCTTGAGCATGTCGGCGTCGATCTTCAGCGCCTTGGCGCGTTCACGCACCAGCTTGAGGAAGTCGCTGGCGCTTAGTTCGTCCTCGCCGCGCGCCTTGCGCTGGGCGTTCACAGCCGTGCGCAGGAAAGTCATGTTGCCTACGCCCGGAATTTCCACCGGGTACTGAAACGCCAGGAACACGCCCAATGCCGCGCGCTCTTCCGGCTCAAGCTCCAAAAGGTCCTCGCCGTCCAGCGTCGCGCTGCCCTCGGTCACCTCATAGCCGTCGCGCCCCGACAGAACGTAGCTGAGCGTCGATTTGCCAGACCCGTTGGGCCCCATGATCGCATGAACCTTGCCCGCCTCAACCGTCAGGTCGACGCCTTTGAGGATCTGCTTTTCCTCTTCTTCAAGTTTCACATGCAGGTTCTTGATTTCCAGCATTTTATCCTCGTCTCTTGTCTCAGGCCCGCGCCATCGCGCCGGCGGTGTTCGGGGTGGCGCGAAACTGCGCCGGGAAGGTTTCAATCAGATCCTGTCGCGCCCGTTCGATGCCATCGGCATAGCTTAAGCCATGGCCGTCGCGCAGGCTTCGCAGCAGGGCGGGAATATCTTCAGCCAGGGTCGGGTTGGTCATCGGACGCCCGACCGAGGCCGCGTAATCGTAGTATTTCAGATGCGATTGTGTGCCCGGTGCCAGCCAGGTCGAGGCGACACCAAAACAATCCGCCAGGATCAGCCCGTGCAGACTGGCCGAGATCACATGCGCAGACGTTGCGATGCGGCGGCAGACTTCGATCGGGTCGGCCTCGGGCAGGATCACGTCCAGCGCCGGGTCAGACTGAACCAGCTTTTCGAATGGAGGCGTTCCGACCATGCTGTGATGCGGGATCAGCGCGACGCGGTCCTGCCGCTCAAACGGACCGTTGACCACAAGATGCGACAGCAGTCCGGGGTCACCGAACCTGCGGGTCCGAACGCCCAGCAGCGCCGCGCTCACCGGTCCGCGCAGCAGCGCGATATCGACATTTGCGACAAAGTCCCGTGGGATGGCGCGCAGCAGGCCCGCCCCCCAGATCACCGGGCGGCGCCCGTCAGCGGGTTCCGCGTAGTGCTTCTGCATCACCTGCAAAAGCGAGCCAAGCGCCAGCATCTCGCACCGACCCGCCCCGCTATGAACGACCCTGTGATCGGACAGCGACCCGACAATCAACGGCGACAGGGCGTCGCCGAAATTCGGCTCTCCCTTCCACCAGAAAAGATTGATCGTTTCAGCGGGTTTCATGATTTAGCCCAGCACCACCGCGGTTCCGCTGGCCGACACCATCAGCATCGACTGGCCCACCACCTCATAATCCAGATCAACGCCCACAACGGCGTTTGCGCCCTTTTCGGCGGCGCGCTGTTCAAGCTCGCGCAGCGCCGTGTCGCGCGCATCCTGCAGCTTGCTTTCATAGGCACCCGAACGTCCGCCAACGATATCGGTGATCGAGGCAAACACGTCGCGCACGACATTGGCCCCCATGATCGCTTCACCAACGACGATGCCCTTGTAGTCGGTGATCTTGCGACCTTCGACAGTTGGAGTGGTGGTGATGATCATAGCCATTTCGATTCTCACCTTCCCGGTCAGCCCAGCGACATCGTGTTCAGCGTCAATGCGCTAACTGCAGCGCCAATGAAAAAGGAAGCGACCGCAACGTTCCGAATACGCCCGCGTTTAAACGCAAACAAAGTCACCAATGCCCAAATGCCAAAGATCAGGAACGCTCCCAACGCCGCCGCAGTAGAAGCAAAGACGAATACCACGAAGTCCTGCGCACTCGCATAATCCGCCTTCAAACTGTCGTAGTTGGCGTTGGCGAACGTGACCACCATTTGAGAAACCAAGCCCAGAAGCCCGCAAAACACCCCGACAAGCACCTTTCCGATAGGCGAGGCACCCTTGGAATTTGCAGGGGACGACCCCCTTGCGGGCCGGTAAGTCGCGTCCTGCTTGGCCTGAATCTTCTCCAGGCGCTTCTGAAAGTCGGCGGTGCCCATGTTATCCCACGGAACCTTCGAGGGAAATGGCCACCAGCTGCTGCGCTTCCATGGCGAACTCCATGGGCAGGGCCTGCAAGACATCCTTGCAGAACCCGTTGACCACCAGCGCCACCGCCTCTTCCTCGTCCATGCCGCGCTGGCGGCAGTAGAAGAGCTGGTCGTCATCGACCTTGGATGTGGTGGCCTCATGCTCGACCCGGGCCGAGTTGTTCTTGACCTCGATATACGGCACCGTATGGGCACCGCATTTATCGCCGATCAGCAGGCTGTCGCATTGGGTATAGTTGCGCCCGTTCTTGGCCTTGGGATGCATCGAGACCAGCCCGCGATAGGTGTTCTGCGCCTTGCCCGCGCTGATACCCTTGGAGACGATCCGGCTTTTGGTGTTCTTGCCCAGATGGATCATCTTGGTGCCGGTATCGGCCTGCTGCATGTTGTTGGCGATGGCGATGGAATAGAACTCACCCTGGCTGTCATCACCGCGCAGGATGCAGGACGGGTATTTCCAGGTGACGGCGGAGCCGGTTTCCACCTGCGTCCACATCACCTTGGCCCGGTCGCCCCGGCAATCGGCGCGTTTGGTCACGAAGTTATAGATCCCGCCCTTGCCGTTTTCATCGCCCGGATACCAGTTCTGGACGGTAGAGTATTTCACCTCGGCATCTTCCTCGACGATGATCTCGACCACTGCCGCGTGCAGCTGTGCGATGTCGCGTGCGGGCGCGGTGCAGCCTTCCAGATAGGACACGTAAGAGCCCTTATCGGCGATGATCAGCGTGCGTTCGAACTGGCCGGTATTTTCGGCGTTGATGCGGAAATAGGTGCTGAGTTCCATCGGGCAGCGCACGCCGGGCGGCACGTAAACAAACGAGCCATCCGAGAACACGGCCGAGTTCAGCGTGGCGTAGAAATTGTCGCTGACCGGAACCACAGAGCCGAGATATTTCTTCACCAGGTCCGGATGCTCGCGGACCGCCTCGGAGATCGAGCAGAAGATGACACCGGCCTTTTTCAACTCGGCCTGAAAGGTCGTGCCGACCGAAACGCTGTCAAACACCGCGTCCACGGCCACCTTACGGCCTTCAGCGGGAGCGGCCTCCGCGCCTTCGACACCGGCCAGAATCATCTGTTCTTTCAAAGGGATGCCGAGCTTTTCGTAAGTGGCCAGCAGCTTGGGGTCGACCTCGTCCAGCGATTTCGGCTTCACCTCCATCGATTTGGGGCGGGCATAGTAATACTGATCCTGAAAGTCGATCTCGGGATAGTCGACCATCGCCCATTTGGGTTCTTCCTTGGTCAGCCAGCGCTCATAGGCCTCCAGCCGCCAGTTGGTCATCCATTCCGGCTCTTCGTTTTTCTCGGAAATCAGCCGCACGATATCGGGGGTCAGGCCCTTGGGCGCATATTCCATCTCGATATCGGTTTCCCAGCCGTATTTATAGGCGCCACCAACCTCGCGCACCGCGTCCACGGTTTCCTGATCGACGCCTTCCTTGACCTGAACCTGGTCCAATGCGGCCATTTTATCTTCCTCCGTTACTCACGCGGCACGCGCGCGGTACTTCTTTTCCTTGCTCAGCCACGCCTCGGCGAAGCGCAGCACATCCTGTTCCGTCGTCTCGGGTCCCAGCGACACCCGCACTGCGGATGATGCAACCGTCTCGTCATATCCCATGGCGGTCAGAACCGCACTGGCGCGCACCTTGCCGCTGGAACAGGCCGAGCCCGCGCTGATCGCAAACCCCGCCAGGTCCATCTGCATGACCTGCGTCTCGCCCTTCCAGCCGGGCGTCGCAAAACATGACGTATTCGGGAGGCGGCGCGCGTCTTTCCCGACAAAAATAGTCTCGTTTGCAGAAGCCTCAAGAGCGTTTTCTAGAATATTTCTAAATTCTTCAACCCGCTCCCAGACACCCGAGGCCAGATCCTGCGCCGCCACTTCAGCCGCGGCACCGAACCCCGCGATACCAATGATGTTTTCGGTCCCGGAGCGGCGCCCCATCTCTTGCCCGCCACCGCGAATCTGCGCGGCAAGCTCGGTGCCACGGCGCAGCACCACAGCACCGATCCCCTTGGGGCCACCCAGCTTATGGGCCGAGATCAGCGCCATCTGCGCACCGCTCCAGTTAAAGGCCACCGGCAGCTTGCCAAAGGCCTGCGTTGCGTCGGTCACCGCCAATCCTTCGGGCAGGTCCTGTACGATGCCGGTTTCAGAATTGGCCATCTGCACCGCGCTTGATGCCGGATCGGGCACCGCAACGCGGCCTTGGCCGTCAACACTCAGACGCTCACTCATCCAGGCCCGCACCGCGTCATGCTCAACGCCGGAACCGGCCAGATCCCGCCCTGCAAGCGCCAGCGCCGCACCTTCGGTGGCGCCGGAGGTAAAGACCACATCCGCCCCATCCGCGCCAAAGGCCGCCGCCACCTGCGCCCGCGCCTTTTCCACCAGCGCCTTGGCCGCGCGCCCCTCGGCATGGACCGAGGACGGGTTGCCCACCAGATCCATCGCCGCGATCATCGCCGCGCGCGCCTCGGGGCGTAGCGGGGTTGTTGCGTTATGATCCAGATAGATACGGCTCATTCCGAATCCACAACGTCAAACAGATGCGGCACCGCCGGGCATGGGGCCAGATCGTTCTTGATCACATCTGACAGCCGGGTCTGGTGCAAAAAGACATAGACATGCGCGCTCAGGCTTTCCCAGAGCCGGTTGGTCAGCGATTGCGCCCGGCTGCCCGAAGACGCACCAGAGGCACCGGCCCCTTTGTGCATCGCGTCCACCGTTTCATCGACGGCGGACAGAATCTCGACAATGCGAATCTCGGAGGCGGGGCGCGCCAGGCGGTAGCCGCCGCCGGGGCCGCGCACCGATGACACCAGTTCGGCGCGGCGCAGTTTCACAAAAAGCTGTTCAAGATAAGGCAATGAGATATCCTGACGGCCCGAAATCTCACCCAGCGTGACCAGCGTATCGTCAGATTGCAGCGCCATATCCGCCAGCGCCACCATCGCATAGCGCCCTTTGGTCGACAGTTTCATGCCAGTGGCCTCATCTCACTTGCCTCGGGGACATCATTGACGTTTCCGCCGCCAATGCGTATCTCGCATTGGCGCGCAGGAGACGCGTCACCAGAAATTAGAACCGTTCTAAGGTAGTCGAGAAATACCGTCAAGAATTTCTTGGACCGCCACCCGACGAGAGACAGGACCGACGCACAGATGCCCGAGGTGATATTTCCCGGCCCCGAAGGCCGGCTGGAAGGCCGCTACCACCCGCAAAAGGAAAAAGACGCACCCATTGCGATTGTCTTGCATCCGCACCCGCAATTTGGCGGGACGATGAACAACAAGGTCGTCTACAACCTGCATTATGCCTTCTACAATATGGGCTTCACCGTGTTGCGGTTCAATTTTCGGGGCGTCGGGCGCAGCCAGGGCGAATATGATCAGGGCATCGGCGAGTTGAGCGATGCGGCCTCGGCGCTGGACTACTTGCAGTCGATGAACAACAACTCCAAGCATTGCTGGGTTGCGGGCTTCTCCTTTGGGGCCTGGATCGGGATGCAACTGCTGATGCGGCGGCCAGAGATCACCGGGTTTATCTCGGTCTCGCCGCCGGCAAACATGTATGACTTTTCGTTCCTGGCGCCCTGCCCGTCTTCGGGTCTGATCATCAACGGCACCTCCGACCGTGTGGCCCCGCCCAGCGACACCCATACGCTGGTGGAAAAGCTGCATGAACAGAAGGGCATCACCATCACCCATCAGGAGGTGGAGAGCGCTGATCACTTCTTCCAGGGCGAGCATATGGACACGCTGACCGACTCGGTCACCGATTATGTGAAACGCCGCCTGACAGAGACCACCCGCTGATGAGTTCCACCCTCGAAACCCTTGCTGCAAAGCTGGCCGAGGATACGGTGAACATCATGGACGAAACCGGCGAGGATCGCCTGTTTGTCGAAATCGGCACGGTGCTGGGCGCGGCCTCGCAAACGCTGGAAGAGGCGTTTCTGACCGAGGTCCGCGTGCGGCTGGCCGAAAAGAAGGCGCGCGATTTTCTCAACAAACGGATCGTGCAGCTGCGGGCCAAGAAAAAGGCCGAAACGCCGCAGGCGCAATGAGCGCGCGGCTCTCGGCTCAGATCGCCTTCCTGAAAGAGGCTGACAAGCTCAAGCAGGTGGACCGCGCCAACCTGCTGCTGGACCTCTCACGCCCTGAAAACGCGGCAGAGCATTGCTGGCATCTGGCGCTTTATGCGCTGGTCTTTGCACCGCTGGCTGATGCGGATGTCTCGATCGCCCGCGTCATCCGGATGCTCTTGCTGCATGATCTGGTCGAGATCGAGGTCGGCGATCATCCAATCCATGAAGATCACGACTGGACGGCAGTCGCCGCAGCCGAAGAGCGTGCGGCAGAGCGGCTTTTCGGGATGTTGCCCGCCGATCAGGCACCGCAATTTCTGGACCTCTGGCGCGCGTTTGAGGCCGAGGCCTGCCCCGATTCCAGATTCGCCAAGCAGTTGGATCGCTGCCAGCCGATCTTTCAGGTGCTCTGCGCACAACCCCCGGTGCCCGAACATGTCGAGATTGTCCGGCACAACCTGTCCACGGGGCGTGTCGCGCCCCTGCACCACGATTTTCCGCAGGCCTATCACCATGCGCTGATGCTTCTGGGCGAAGCGGTGCAGCAGGTCACTGGGGATGTGGCGCAGCGCCTGCGTTTCCTCTGTGAAGCGGACCGGTTGAAATCGGTCACTCGCGCCTCGCGCCTGCTGGACAATTCACGCTATGAAAACTCGCCCGAACATTCCTGGCACGCCATGCTCTATGCCTGGGTTCTGGCGGATCAGGCCGCACCAGGCGTCGACATTGACCGCGTGCTCGGCATGCTGCTGTTGCATGATATTGTCGAGATCGACGCAGGCGACGCCCCCATTCACGGGCAATCTGATCAGGCTCTGATGGCCGCCAAGGAAGACGCAGCGGCCGAGCGTCTGTTTGGATTACTGCCGCCCGATCAAGATCGAGACTTCAACAGGTTATGGCGCGAGTTTGAAGCGGCGGAAACAGCAGATGCGGTCTTTACCAAGGCCATTGACCGGCTCCACCCGCCGATTGCCAATCTGAAAAACGGCGGCGGTAGCTGGGTTGAGTACAGCGTCACGATGGAACAGCTAGACCAGCGCGTCGGCGTGCCGTTGAATAAGGGCGCGCCAAACATCTGGGCGTGGCTGCGCCCACAGGTGCGCGCCGCCCTGTGACCCTGACCGGGGCTCAACCGCTCAGGTCTCTGTAGCCATACAATGTCCACTGGTAGAAAATTTAAGTATACCATCGTATACTATCTATCCATCCTCTACCAAACCCGCTACACCTGCGGCACCCGATGCTGACAGAGGACGCGTTTCCGAATGACCAAGATCAAGGTGGACAACCCCATCGTCGAGATGGATGGCGACGAAATGACCCGCATCATATGGCAGTTCATCAAGGATAAGCTGATCCTGCCCTATCTGGATATCGAGCTGCTCTATTACGATCTGGGCATCGAGGAACGCGACCGGACCGGGGATCAGATCACTATCGACGCCGCCGAAAGGACCAAAGAGGTTGGCGTTGCAGTAAAATGCGCCACCATCACGCCGGATGAGGCGCGGGTCGAAGAGTTCGGCCTGAAACAGATGTGGCGCAGCCCCAATGGCACGATCCGCAACATTCTAGGCGGGGTGGTGTTCCGCCAGCCGATCATCTGCCGCAACGTGCCACGCCTTGTTCCGGGCTGGACCAAACCCATCGTGATCGGTCGCCATGCCTTTGGCGACCAGTACAAGGCCACCGACATCAAATTCCCCGGTCCCGGCAAGCTGACGATGAAATTTATCGGCGAAGATGGCACCGAGATCGAGCGCGACGTGTTTGATGCGCCCTCATCGGGTGTGTTCATGTCGATGTACAACCTCGACGCCTCGATCTACGACTTCGCCCGCGCCTCGTTCAATTACGGGCTGGAGATCGGCTGGCCCGTCTACCTGTCGACCAAGAACACCATCCTCAAACAATATGACGGGCGGTTTCTTGAGGTTTTTCAAGAGGTTTACGAGGCAGAGTTCGAAGAACAGTTCAAGGCAAAGAATATCTGGTATGAACACCGCTTGATAGACGACATGGTCGCCTGCTGCATGAAATGGAATGGCGGATTTGTATGGGCTTGCAAGAACTATGATGGTGATGTGCAATCCGACACGGTGGCGCAGGGTTTCGGCTCGCTCGGGCTGATGACCTCGCAACTGATGACGCCCGATGGCAAGATCGTCGAGGCCGAAGCCGCCCATGGCACCGTCACCCGCCACTATCGCCAGCACCAGGCGGGCGAGCAGACCTCGACCAATTCCATCGCCTCGATCTACGCCTGGACCGGCGGGCTGAAGCATCGCGCCAAGCTGGACGGCAATGACTCATTGATGAGTTTTGCCACCACATTGGAGAAAGTGATCGTCGATACGGTGGAAAGCGGCTTCATGACCAAAGACCTCGCCCTGCTGGTCGGCCCGGATCAGGGATGGCTGACAACCATGGGCTTCCTCGAAAAGATCGACGAAAACCTTGGCAAAGCGCTGGCTGGCTAGAACCGCCTGCCCCAAAAGCAAGAAAGGAGCCGCAGAGCTCCTTTCTTTCACTACTCAGGACGGGACAGAGATTTGCACTCCGCCCTCTGAAAACGCACCCGACGTTGACCCCGCTTCGGGCTGGTTTGTCAGCCACCCCACAAACGCGAGAACCCCCGCAACCAGCACGATCACCTTCGTAAATCCAGTCATACCGACCACCACTAGTCAAAAACAACACAACACCTACAATATAAGTCCCTGATTGAGACTTGCGTAGTCCGGTTTACCTGTCCTTTTGCGCTGCATTGCAGCATATATGATCTGTTTTCCGGCTTCAGGTCAGCGTTTTGGGCGGATACGTGTTGCCGCTATCCTGATCACCCGCCGGATTTCGGCCTTTGCCGCGCGTCAGACCTGCTTTTTGCTGGAACTTGCGGCGCTGGCGCGTTATGGCGCGCGCAACCTCCCCATTTAAGGCAAGTTTCATGGACCTGCGTAACATCGCAATCATCGCCCACGTGGACCACGGCAAGACGACGCTGGTCGATGGGCTGCTCAAGCAATCCGGCGCGTTCCGCGACAATCAGGCCGTGGCCGAGCGCGCGCTCGACAGCAACGATCTGGAACGTGAACGCGGCATTACCATTCTGGCTAAGGCCACCTCGGTCGAGTGGAAAGGCACGCGGATCAACATTGTCGACACCCCCGGTCACGCCGATTTTGGCGGCGAGGTCGAACGTATCCTGTCGATGGTCGACGGGGTTGTCCTGCTGGTGGATGCCGCCGAAGGGCCGATGCCGCAGACCAAATTCGTTACCTCCAAGGCGCTGGCGCTGGGCCTGCGCCCGATCGTGGTGCTGAACAAAGTCGACAAACCCGATGCCGAGCCCGACCGGGCGCTGGATGAGTGTTTCGACCTCTTCGCCAATCTGGGCGCCGATGACGACCAACTGGATTTTCCGGCCATGTATGCCTCGGGCCGCTCCGGCTGGGCCGATATGGAGTTGGACGGGCCGCGTCAGGACCTGACCGCTCTGTTTGATCTGATCGTCGATCACGTGCCCGCGCCTGCGCAGGTGGCTCATAAGGATGAACCCTTCCGCATGCTGGCCACAACGCTGGGCAGCGATCCGTTCATCGGTCGCATTCTCACCGGGCGTGTTGAAAGCGGCACGCTGAAGGCAGGGGAAACCATCAAGGCACTAAGCCGCGACGGAGCTCTGATCGAAAACTTCCGCGCCACCAAGATCCTGGCCTTTCGTGGTCTCGGCCAACAGCCCATCGATCTGGCCGAAGCGGGCGATATCGTCACGCTTGCGGGCATGAGCAAGGCCACCGTCGCCGACTCGCTGGTCGCCCCCAGCGTGACCGAGGCCCTGCCCGCCCAGCCCATCGATCCACCGACCATCTCGGTCACCTTCGGCATCAACGACTCGCCGCTCGCGGGGCGCGACGGCAAGAAGGTGCAATCCCGCGTCATCCGCGACCGGCTGATGAAAGAGGCCGAATCCAACGTCGCAATCAAGGTCAGCGACACACCGGGCGGCGAAGCTTTCGAAGTTGCAGGCCGGGGCGAGCTTCAGATGGGCGTTCTGATCGAGAACATGCGCCGCGAAGGATTCGAACTCAGCATCTCGCGCCCGCAAGTGCTGCTGCGTGAAGAGAACGGCCAGCGCGTCGAGCCGATCGAAGAGGTCACCATCGACGTCGATGACGAATACTCCGGCGCAGTGATCGAAAAAATCACCGGAAGTCGCAAGGGCGAGCTGACCGAGATGAAACCGGCCGGTGCCGGCAAGACAAGGATCATCGCCCATGTGCCGTCGCGCGGGCTGATCGGCTATCACGGCGAATTCCTGACCGACACGCGCGGCACCGGTGTTCTCAACCGGGTGTTCCACGGCTGGGCACCGCACAAGGGCGCGATCCCGGGCCGCCGCGCGGGCGTGCTGATCTCGATGGAGAAAGGCCAGTCCGTGGCGTATGCGCTGTGGAACCTCGAAGAGCGGGGCCGCATGTTCATCGGACCGCAAGCCGAGATTTACCAGGGCATGATCATCGGCGAACACAGCCGCGACAATGATCTGGAAGTGAACCCGCTCAAGGGCAAGAAGCTGACCAATGTACGCGCCAGCGGCTCGGATGATGCAGTGCGCCTGACCCCGCATATCAATTTCTCGCTGGAAGAGGCGATCGCCTATATCGACGATGATGAACTGGTCGAGGTGACCCCCAACGCGGTGCGCCTGCGCAAACGCTATCTCGACCCGCATGAGCGCAAGCGGATGGCAAAAAGCGCCTGACGCCGCCGGTTTCCGCAAACAATCAGCCGCAGAGCCAACCGCTCTGCGGCTTTTTTTGTGGCTAGAAAAGAAAATTTTGGAAAGTTAACGAAAATCAATCTCCCGCATGTCTGTGCTTAATTCCAGCGGCGCAGGATCACGTCAGCGGCGAGTGTGGCTCAGAGATGAGGCGCATTCTCAGGACATGATTTTTCGGAGATAAAATATGAGCGTGAAAACACGTATGCTCTCGCTGGCGATGACCTGCACGGCGCTGACCTTTGTCGGCAGCGCAGCTTTTGCGGCGACGGAGCGCTGCACGGTCAACACGGCGCGCCAATCGGTCTCGACCGAGACCTTGTGCTCTTGCGGCGTGGTGCAGGACAGAATGCTGCGCTATCTGCAGCGGCGATCGGATTTTGAAGATATTCTTGCACGCACCACACAATCCTGCCCCGCCTTTGCGGCGGTACTGACTGACTACCCGACGGCCTCTGTCCGGTCCGGCCTCTTTAGTCGCGGGGAAGACCGGGACGGCAGCAACGACCGAAACTCGGGCAGCATAGGAAACACAGGTGGCGACCAGCTTGCCGACAACGGCGGCGGCAACAGCGGTGGCGGCAACGGCGGCGGCGGCAACGGCGGCGGCGGCAACGACGGCGGCGGCAACGGCGGCGGCGGCAACGGCGGTGGCGGCAACGACGGCGGCGGCAACGACGGCGGCGGCGGCAACGACGGCGGCGGCAACGGCGGTGGCGGCAACGACGGTGGCGGCAACGACGGTGGCGGCAACGACGGCGGCGGCAACGGCGGTGGCGGCAACGACGGCGGCGGCAACAGCGGTGGCGGCAACGACGGTGGCGGCAACGATGGCGGCGGCAACGGCGGTGGCGGCAACGACGGTGGCGGCAACGATGGCGGCGGCAACGGCGGTGGCGGCAACGACGGCGGCGGCAACGGCGGTGGCGGCAACGACGGTGGCGGCAACGATGGCGGCCCCGGAAACGGTAATGGAAACAACGGCAATCCCGGAAACGGTGGCGGCAACAACAATGGAGACGGCCCCGGTTCCGGCAATGGTGGCAACAATAACGGCCAAGGTGGCGGATCAGGCAATGGCGGCGGAGGTCACGGCAACGGTGGCGGCGGCAAAGGCGGTGACGGCAAAGGTGGCGGCGGCAAAGGCGGTGACGGCAAAGGCGGTGACGGCAAAGGCGGCGGCGGCAAAGGTGGCGGCGGCAAAGGCGGTGACGGCAAAGGCGGCGGCGGCAAAGGTGGCGGCGGCAAAGGCGGTGACGGCAAAGGCGGCGGCGGCAAAGGTGGCGGCGGCAAAGGTGGCGGCGGCAAAGGCGGTGACGGCAAGGGCGGCGGCGGCAAAGGCGGCAAGAATCGCTAACGCATCCGCTTCCTAGCCGGAAGATCACAATTCAAAAGGCGCGCCAGTTGGCGCGCCTTTTCACGTCTTGTTCTGTACACCAACCCAGCTGCGAGGTCGGCGCGGGTCCTGCATCCGCAAAAAGATATAGCCCGTCGCCTGCCACGGCCTGATCTGATTGCTCAAATTGTCCAGCACCAGATCGCCCTGCGCGGATCGATAGATCAACACGGCATGGGCATTGCGCCGCCGGTCCAGCACGGTCGCCAGCAACAGCTTGCGCGGGTCCACGCCCAGTCGGATCAGGTCTCGTTTCTTGAGCAGGGCGAAATCCTCGCAATCCCCGCCCAGCCGGGTCGGCAGCGCCCATTTCTCTTCCATATTGTATTGCTGCCTGTCGGTCACATCGCGCGTGACCGCATTGACCTGCCGGTTCACCTGCCGCACCAGATCAAATTCACGCACCGAACCCAGCTGGCGGCCCCGAGACCCTGCGCAGGCCCAGCTATAGGTCCGGCACAGATCACTAGCACCGCTCGGCGCCGGAAAACTGGCTGATACCTCCATGAACCGGCCATCAGACGCCTGCGCAGCACCTGCCATCATCTGCATGCAAAATACGCCCGCAGCCAGCAAAGCGCCATTGCGCGATCCCGTTCTGCGCCTCGCTCGATAGATCATCCCTGCTCCTCTCTTCTCCGATTAAACGGGCTGAAACCAACTGCTCAAGCAGGGATTTCATTTCAGAGGAGGATCGGCGGATTTCCGTACAATCTTAGGGCGAGCCAGTGACGATCAACAGCCCGGAGATTAAGGCAGGACATGAAGACTATCGGGCGAAACCCCGCCCGATGATTAAGGTCGCTCCGGCTCAGTCGGTGGTTTCAACCACGATCAGCTCACGCTCGGAGGCACCGCGCGCATGATCCAGCGCCGCCTGATATTCGGGCGAGTTATAGCAGGTCACCGCCGCCTCGACCGAGGGGAAGCGCGCCACCACGTTGCGCGGGCGCTCCTTGCCTTCCAGTTGAACATAGCGGCCCGCGCGAGCAATGAACTCGCCGCCGTGTTTGGCCAGTGCGGGGCCCGCCAGTTCTGCATATTTGCCATACGCCTCCGCGTCGGTCACCGTCACATGTGCAATCCAGAGTGCAGCCATTTTTCCTCAACCTCCCAATACGGCCTCGGCGGCCTTGATCGCCGCGTCGGCATTTGCTGCGTCCTTGCCGCCGCCCTGCGCCATGTCGGGGCGGCCTCCACCGCCCTTGCCACCCAGTTCGGCCACCGCCGCGCGCACCAGATCCACCGCCGAGACCTGGCCCGTCAGGTCCTCGGTCACGCCCGCAGCCACAGCAGCCTTGCCACCGGCATCAGCGATCAGCAGCACCGCACCTGACCCGATCCGCGCCTTGTGTTCGTCGATCAGCGAGGGCAGGTCCTTGCCCGAGACGCCGCTGAGCGTCTGTGCGAGGAAGCTCACGCCGTTCACGTCGCGCGCATCCGCGCCATTGCCACCCTGCCCGGCGCCGCCCGCCATGGCCAGATCGCGGCGCAGCTGCGCAACCTCGCTTTGTAACGTCTTGCGCTCGTCCATCAGCGCCCTGACCCGGTCCACAGCCTCACCCGACTGCGCCTTGAGCAGGCCCGAGATCTCGGCCAGATGCCCGGCCTCCTGCGACAGGTGCTGGAAGGCTGCGTCGCCGGTCAGCGCCTCGATCCGGCGCACCCCGGCAGAGGACGCACTGTCGCCCAGCAACACAAAGGTGCCGATATCGCCGGTCTGTTTCACATGGGTGCCACCGCAGAGTTCGATCGAATAGGTCATGCCATCATGACCCTTGCCGGTTTCGGCGCGACCCATTGAGACAACGCGCACCTCGTCGCCGTATTTCTCACCAAACAGGGCCTGCGCCCCGATCTCGCGGGCATCATCCGGCGTCATGATCCGGGTTTCGACCGCAGAATTCTGGCGGATATAGGCGTTCACATCCGAGGCCACCTTAGCAAGTTCCGCATCACTCAGCGCCTTGGCATGGCTAAAGTCAAAGCGCAGCCGGTCGGCCGCATTCAGCGAGCCGCGCTGCGCCACGTGATCGCCCAGCGTCTCGCGCAGCGCCTCATGCAGCAGGTGGGTGGCGGAATGATTGGCCCGGATCGCCGAGCGGCGGGTGTGATCGACCTCCAACTCCACCGCGTCGCCCTTGCGCATGGCCCCCTTTTCGACCCGCACCTTATGGGCATAGACCTTGCCTTCGGCGAATTTGCGGGTGTCCTCGACCTGCGCCACATCGTCCAGATCTTCCAGACGGCGGATCACCCCGGTGTCGCCGATCTGACCGCCCGCCTCGCCGTAAAACGGCGTCTGGTTCACAACGATCCAGCCCTCTGTGCCTTCAGGCAACGTCTCGACCCGCGCGCCGTCGGCGATCAGTGCGACGATCTGCCCCTCGGCCTTTTCGGTATCATAACCGAGGAAATCGGTGGCCTCGCTTTCGTCCAACACATCGAACCAGACCGCGTTGTCAGCAGATTCGCCCGAGCCCGCCCAGGCGGCGCGCGCCTTGGCTTTCTGCTCGGCCATCGCCGAATCAAAGCCATCCGTGTCGACCACCCGACCCTTGCCGCGCAGCGCGTCCTGCGTCAGGTCCAGCGGGAAGCCATAGGTGTCATACAGCTTGAACGCCGCCTCGCCCGGGAAAGGCGCGTCGCCGTCCAGTTGCTCCAACTCGTCATCAAGCAGTTTCAACCCGCGATCCAGCGTCTGCTTGAACCGGGTTTCCTCGGTCAGCAGCGTTTCCTCGATCATCATCTGCGCCCGGCTCAGCTCGGGATAGGCCGCGCCCATTTTCTGCACCAGCGTCGGCACCAGCTGGTGCATGACCGGATCTTTCGCCCCCAGCAGATGCGCATGGCGCATAGCGCGGCGCATGATCCGGCGCAGCACGTAACCGCGCCCGTCATTGCTGGGCATTACCCCGTCCGCGATCAAAAACGAGGTCGAGCGCAGGTGATCCGCGATCACCCGGTGATGCACGTTTTGATCGCCATAGGGGTCGACATGAGTGACCTCGGCCGAGGCTTCGATCAGCGATTTGAACAGGTCGGTGTCGTAATTGTCATGGCTGCCCTGCAGCAGCGCGCCGATCCGCTCCAGCCCCATGCCGGTATCGATCGACTGCATGTCGAGCGCCTTCATCGAGCCGTCTTCGAACTGCTGGTTCTGCATGAAAACGATGTTCCAGATTTCGATGAACCGGTCGCCATCTTCCTCGGCACTGCCCGGAGGGCCGCCCCAGATGTGATCGCCGTGGTCATAGAAAATCTCGGTGCAAGGCCCGCAGGGCCCGGTCGGACCCATCTGCCAGAAATTGTCGCTGGTATCGATGCGGATGATCCGGTCTTCGGGGACGCCGACCTTTTTCCAGATCTCGAACGCCTCGTCATCGGTGTGATAGACTGTCGTCAGCAGGCGTTTGGGGTCGATATCGAACTCTTTGGTGATCAGGTTCCAGGCATAGGGGATCGCTTCGGTCTTGAAGTAATCGCCAAAGCTGAAATTGCCTAACATTTCGAAAAACGTATGGTGGCGAGCGGTATAGCCCACATTGTCCAGGTCATTATGCTTGCCGCCGGCGCGCACGCATTTCTGCGCTGTAGTCGCGCGCTGATAGTCGCGATGCTCCAGCCCGGTGAACAGGTTCTTGAACTGCACCATACCGGAATTGACGAACATCAGCGTCGGGTCGTTGCGCGGCACGAGCGGGCTGGAGTCCACCACCTCATGCCCGTTTTTGGCAAAATAATTCAGAAAGGTGGATCGGATATCGTTCAGCGTGGGCATCGGGCTCTCTTGGGCGCAATCGGAAGGGTTCGGATCGGTTTAGCCCTGCCTCGGGCGATAGTCCACAGGTGCTGCGGCCTGAAACGAAACGAGGCGGCCCGATAGCCGCCCCGAGTGGTCCCGTATTCCGGCCTGAACAGGCGCGTCAGGCTTCCAGAATATCCTCGTCCGATTCGGGCGGCATGTCGAAATCCAGACCATGGGCGGCGCGGATCTTGTCCTCGATCTCCAGCGCGATGCGCACATTGCTGCGCAGGAATTGTTTGGCATTCTCGCGTCCCTGCCCGATCCGCTCATCGCCATAGCTGAACCACGAGCCGGATTTGTCGACCACCCCGGCCTTGACGCCCAGATCCAAGAGCTCACCCATCTTGGAGATGCCCTCGCCATACATGATGTCAAACTCGACCTGCTTGAAGGGCGGGGCCACCTTGTTCTTGACCACTTTCACACGGGTCTGGTTGCCGACCACCTCGTCGCGATCCTTGATCGCACCGATGCGGCGGATATCGAGACGCACCGAGGAATAGAATTTCAGCGCGTTGCCGCCAGTGGTGGTTTCGGGGCTGCCGAACATCACACCGATCTTCATGCGAATCTGGTTGATGAAGACCACCATGCAGTTGGAGCGGTTGATCGAGCCGGTCAGCTTGCGCATCGCCTGGCTCATCAGGCGGGCCTGCACGCCAACGCTGCTGTCGCCCATATCGCCCTCAAGCTCCGATTTCGGCGTCAGCGCGGCAACCGAATCGACCACGACCATGTTCACCGCGCCCGAGCGCACCAGCGTATCGGTGATCTCAAGCGCCTGTTCGCCGGTATCGGGTTGCGAAATCAGCAACTCGTCCAGATCGACCCCCAGCTTGCGGGCATATTGCGGGTCAAGCGCGTGTTCGGCATCGACAAAGGCGCAGACACCGCCGCGTTTTTGCTGTTCGGCGATGCAATGCAGTGTCAGCGTCGTCTTACCCGAGCTTTCCGGGCCATAAATTTCCACGATCCGGCCCATCGGCAGCCCGCCGATCCCCAGCGCGATGTCCAGCCCTAGCGAGCCGGTCGAGCTTGCCTCGATCTCCTGCATGGCATTGTCGCCACCCAGTTTCATGATCGAGCCCTTGCCAAATTGCCGCTCGATCTGCGCCAATGCGCTGTCCAGCGCCTTTTGTTTATCCGCGTTCTGCTTGCTGCTCATCGTCAGAAGATCCGCCATTACCCTGTTCTCTTTCCTTTTGTCACACCCGCTTGCGGGCGGCAATCGCTGCTTTGTTCGCCTCTTGTTCCTTATGAGATCAAAAAGAGAACATTTCAAGAAATTTCTATCTACGTCATCAGTAGACCAATCAAGGTTAAGGATCGGTTGACGCGGTTCGGATCCAGTCTGGGCGCGGCATTCATGCGCCGTGGGGCCGACTTAATGCAATTGCTGGAACACCGTCTCGGTCAACTGGTTGAGCGAAAAAGGTTTGGGCAGGAAGACCGAGTTCGGCACTTGCGGCCCGGTCTCGCTGAACGCGCCCTGTGCGTAGCCCGACACAAAGACCACGCGCACATCTGGCCGGTCCTCGAGCGCTTGCCTGACCCAGGTCGGTCCGTCCAGGCCGGGCATGACCACATCCGTAACAAAGACATCTACCGCCAGGTCCTTGTCCTGCAACATGTTGAGCGCATCCTCAGCCGATTCAGCCTCAAGCACAGTGTAGCCACGCAAGCGCAGCGCGCGTGAAGCAAAGGCGCGCACCGGCGCCTCATCCTCGACCAGCAGCACAACCCCGTCGCCGTTTTTGTGCACCGTCGCCGGGGTGGATTCGCTGGTGATGTCCGCCACGGGCTCTTCCGCCTCGCTGACCGGGAAATAGAGAATGAATTCAGTCCCCTGCCCCGGCACGCTATCAACAAAGATATAGCCGCCGGTTTGCTTGATGATGCCATAAACGGTGGACAGCCCCAGGCCCGTGCCCTCGCCAGTGCGCTTGGTGGTATAGAACGGTTCGAACACTTTCTGCAGCACGCCCGGCTCGATCCCGATCCCCTCATCCGAGACCTTGACGGTGACATATTCGCCCGCCGGCAGCACCGCGCGATTGCGCTCGACCGGTTTATCCAGCGTGACCACTTCGGTATCGACCCTGATCTCTCCGCCCTCGGGCATGGCATCGCGGGCATTGACCACGAGGTTCATCAGCACCTGTTCCAATTGTCGCTTGTCGGCGCGGATCGGTTTAAGCACCGGATCGTGGCTCAGCGTCAGCGTCACCCGTTCGCCCACCAGACGGTTCAGCAGATGGGTCAGATCCGACAGTGTATCGCGCAGGTCGAGCGTTTCGGGGCGCAGCGTCTGCTTGCGGGAAAACGCCAGAAGCTGGCTGACAAGCGCTGCGGCGCGATTGGCGTTCTGGTGGATCTGCACCAGATCGCCATAATCGGGATCGCCCTGATCGTGGCGCAGCAGCAGCAGGTCGCAATGGCCTGAAATCGCGGTCAAAAGATTGTTGAAATCATGCGCCACGCCACCTGCAAGCTGCCCGATCGCCTGCATTTTCTGGCTTTGCACGAATTTGGCTTCCAATGTCTTCAGTTCGGTGGCGTCACTGAGCACTGCGGCAAAAACGGTCTTTCCGTCCTCCTGCGCGCGGGACAGCGTCGCCTGAACATAGGTTTCGCGATCATTGCGGGACAAGCGTAGAAACTCGGATTTCGAACCGGCATCTTCGCGCGCATTCTCACGCAACCAGTCTGATGTCTGCCGCGCCAGCCCGTGCATAACCTCCGAAATCTGCGTACCGGGCTGCGCGCCCGGACCCAGCAACTCGCGCGCCAGACCATTGATGCCCAGAATGCAGCCCTCTGCGTCCAGCTTCAGCATGGGTACCGGCAGCGTGTCGAAGTCCGCGCCCGACACCTTAGTCTCGGGACTGATGGGCGTCAGAAAGATCTCTTTGCGCACGCTGGATTTGCCCAGCTCAGAAACAACGACGCTGCGATTGCCCTCAGCGGTCGAGATCGCAACGATGCTGCCATTTTCCAGCGGCAGATCGGCAAAGAGACGATCCATTGATTTGACCCGCTGACCGACCAGCACCCGCGCCGCGTCGTTCATGAACAAGACCGCGCCGCCCCGCCCGACCGTCAGCATCGGCAGCGCCTCGCTGCCCTTGCCGCCCGAACTCCGCTCCTGCACATCCTCGAATCGCCATAAAAACCGCGCGTCCTCAAGTACATGCACCGCGAGCCGCACATGACCGCGACGGGTGACCACATCCTCGCGGGCGTTCCCTTCGAGACGGGCGCGGCATTGCAGGCGATAGATCACCGCATCGGGATTGGCAAAGACCGACCGCAATTCAGCGGCAAATGTCTGTTCGCGCGTGCCGGAAAATCGCACTGCAGCTGCCGAGTTGCGGGCCAGCACCTCGCCCTCGTCATCGGTGATGAAACTGGGCGCGGCATCTTTTTCGATAAAGCCTGCAAAAATCTCCATCGCCTTGTGATCGGCCCGCCCCTGGCCATGGCTAACCCAGAGCGACAGGATGCCGACCAGCAGAACCGATGCGCCGGCGCCGGCAAAAATCATCGGGACCGGCCAGAAAAATCCACCATTCAGCGCCGCCAGAAACAGGGCGGCACCAACGATGAACAGCACCAAAAGACGCCCTTGGGTCTTTCGTTCCGGTCTGGACATCAAAGGGGCGAGTTGGGCAGAGAATGGCACTGAGGGCTCCGGCGACACAAACAAGACAGTCTCTTCTCACGCCAATCCGGTTAAATCCGGATTAACATGCTTCAAAACTACCTATGAGTGTAGCAATGATAATCACTACCGCGTCAAGTGTGCTGTGAAAAAACCGTCCCCGAGGTCGTTGACCGGCCAGACCCGGTCGAACACGCAGCGCCATGCGGAATGCCGGGCAATGAATTCCTGCACCTGTCGGGCGTTTTCGGCGCTCAGGACAGAACAGGTGGCATAGGCCAGCACTCCGCCCGCTGAGACAAGGCGCGAGGCGCGATCCAGAATTTCCGCCTGTATGCCGGTAAGCGCATCAAGGCGCTCCTGCGTCAGGGCCCATTTCCCAGCGGGGGAACGCCGCCACGCGCCGCTGCCGGAACAGGGCGCGTCGACCAGCACCAGATCGAACGGGCCTGCCTGCGCCAACGCGCCGGGATCAAGCAGCTTGATGCTGACACCTGCGCGCGCGGCGCGTTCGGGCAGGTCACGCATCCGGCGCGGGTCGATATCGCTGGCGCAAACCTGCACCCCTTTTGTGGCTGCAAGCGCCAGGGATTTGCCGCCGCCCCCGGCACAATAGTCCAGAACCCGCATTCCGCTCCGCAGCGGCAGCGCCGAGATGACCGCCTGGCTGGAGGCATCCTGAAGTTCAACCAGACCCTCGCGATAGGCCCTGCTTGCCGCAACCTTGCGCTCACCTTCAATGACACGAATCGCTGTGTCTACAGATGGATGCAGGTCACACTTAATGTCATCTTCCGACAATACGCGCACCGCGCCCTCACGCGTTGTCCGGGCCAGATTGGCGCGCAGCCAGACCGGGGCGCGGTGTTGGGATGCGATGGCGCCTTCCTCTGCCTGCGCCCCCAGGCTGGCGCTGAACGCGGGCCAGAGCCAGTCAGGCATGTCAAAGCGTTCCGCGGCGTTCACGGGAGCCCGCCCACCGGCGCGCTCCGCGTCGCTCAAAGGCTCGGGGCAATGACGTGCGCCGGTGAAAACAGTCTCAGGGTCAGTGCCCGAGTGCCGCAGCGCGCCCAGCATCAGCCCGCGCCCGGTTTCGGCCCCGCCAAGAGCGGCAAAAGAGCGTTTGCGGCGCAGCGCCTCGAACACGTGATCACGCACCACCGCGCGATCTCCTGAGCCTGCGAACCGGCTGCGTCGCGCCCACCCGGTCAGCGCCTGCTCGACCGGTTTGCCCGCCGCGATCTCGTCCAGCAGTTCGATCGCCGCCTGAATGCGGGCGGCAGGGATCATGAGGGCACGCCCGGCACGACCAGATCACATGACCCGATAATTCGGGCTCTCGCGGGTGATCTGCACATCATGCACGTGGCTTTCCTTGAGACCGGCGCCGGTGATCTTCACGAAACGGCAATTGCGGCGCATCTCGTCGACGGTGGCACAGCCGGTATAGCCCATCGCGGCGCGCAGCCCGCCCACCAATTGATGGATCACTGTTCCGGCGGCACCTTTATAGGGCACCTGACCCTCGATCCCTTCGGGCACCAGCTTGTCGCTGGCGGCGTCCTTCTGGAAATAGCGATCCGCCGAGCCGCGCGCCATCGCACCCATCGACCCCATTCCACGATAGCTTTTGAAGCTACGGCCTTGATAGAGAATGACTTCTCCGGGGCTTTCATCGGTGCCTGCGATCATCGATCCGACCATAGCGCAGGACGCCCCCGCCGCGATCGCCTTGGCGAAATCGCCCGAGAATTTGATACCGCCATCGGCGATCACCGGCGTGTCCCCGGCCGCCGCCGCGCAATCCATGATCGCGGTCAGCTGTGGCACGCCCACGCCCGCCACCATCCGCGTAGTGCAGATTGAGCCCGGCCCGATGCCCACCTTGACCGCATCCGCACCTGCATCGATCAGGGCACGGGTCGCCTCTGCGGTGGCCACGTTGCCCGCGACGATCTGCACATCGTTGGACAGGCGCTTGGCGCGCTGCACCGCCGCGATCACCCCTTCGGAATGGCCATGCGCGGTGTCGATCACCACGATATCGACGCCCGCATCGATCAGCGCTTCGGTCCGGTCAAAACCGGACTCGCCCACCGATGAGGCCGCCGCCACCCGCAGGCGGCCCAGCTGATCCTTGCAGGCGGTCGGGTTCAACACAGCCTGTTCGGTATCTTTCAGCGTCAGCAGACCGGTCAGCTTGCCGCCACCGTCCACCACCAGTAGCTTTTCGATCCGGCGCGCCTTCATCAGCGACTTGGCCTCTTCCAACTCGGCCGGTTCCTGCAGCATCGCCAGATTGTCCGAGGTCATCATGACGCTTACGGGCGTGCTGTCATCGCTGGCAAAGCGCATGTCGCGGTTGGTGACGATACCGACCACGCGGCCCGCATCATCGACCACCGGAAACCCTGTGACGCGATAGCGTTCCTGCAACGCCTTGGCATCGGCCAGAGTCTGATTAGCGGTCAGCGTGATCGGGTTGTAGACGATGCCGGATTCAAACCGCTTCACGCGGCGCACCTCGCGGGATTGCTCTTCGAGGTCGAGATTCTTGTGGATCACCCCGATGCCGCCCGCTTGCGCCATGGCGATGGCCATGCGCGCCTCGGTCACCGTATCCATCGCCGAGGACAGCAGCGGTATGTTCATGGTGATGCGATTGGTCACCCGCGTCGTGGTATCCGCCGTCGAGGGCAGCACCGACGAAGCCGCAGGTTCCAGAAGTACATCGTCAAAGGTAAACGCCTCACGAATCTGCATCGTCAATCCCCGTGCAATATCCCGTTTGGCGGTCACCCTATGACATGGATCGAAAGCGGGGGAAACCCCCGTTGATTGAGGGGCAGTCTTGGCGCTGAGCGTGGTGGTGATGTCGAAAACGACGCCGCAAGAACGCAACCTGCCGCTCACGGCTCTTTCCCTTTGGCACAGAACCCATATGGTGCTGCGCAAATGCACGATATCCAGGCAGATCACAGATGAGCACCGACCCTCTCGTTGTCTTCACCCCCTCCGGCAAACGCGGCAATTTCCCGGTCGGAACGCCAATTCTGACTGCGGCGCGGCAGTTGGGCGTGGACCTCGATTCGGTCTGTGGCGGGCGCGGCATCTGTTCGAAATGCCAGATCACCCCGTCGTATGGCGAGTTTCCCAAACATGGTGTCACCGTAAGTGAGGACGCGCTCAGCGAGTGGAACAAGGTCGAACAGCGTTACAAGGACAAGCGCGGGCTGATCGACGGGCGCAGGCTGGGCTGTCAGGCCACCGTTCAGGGTGACGTCGTGATCGATGTGCCGCCCGAAAGCCAGGTTCACCGCCAGGTCGTGCGCAAGGCGGCCACCGCCCGCACCATTACCATGGACCCGGCCACGCATCTCTATTTTGTCGAGGTGCAGGAACCCGACATGCACGAACCCACCGGTGATCTGGAACGGCTGGAACGCGCCCTGCACGAACAATGGGGGATCGAGCGTATCACCGCCGACCTCACCATCCTGTCGCGCCTGCAACCGGTGCTGCGCAAGGGCAAGTGGCAGGTCACGGTCGCCCTGCACAAATCCCACAAGGACAGCACCCACAAAGTGCTGGAAATCTGGCCCGGCCTGACCGAAGAGCGTATCTACGGGCTGGCCATCGACCTCGGCTCGACCACCATCGCCGCGCATCTGTGCGATCTGCGCAATGGCGAGGTCAAGGCATCGTCCGGCGTGATGAACCCGCAGATCCGCTTTGGCGAGGACCTGATGAGCCGGGTGTCCTACGCGATGATGAATCCCGGCGGCGATAAGGAGATGACCAACGCGGTGCGCGTCGCCATCAACGGGCTGACCGAATCCATCGCCACCGAGGCGGGCATCCGCCCCTTCCAGATCGTTGAGACGGTTTTTGTCTGCAACCCGGTCATGCACCACCTCCTGCTGGGCATCGATCCGGTCGAGTTGGGACAGGCGCCCTTTGCGCTCACCACCTCTGAGTCGCTGGAACTGAACGCCCGCGATCTGGATCTGACGGTGATGAACGAGAATGCGCAGGTCTATATTCTGCCCTGCATCGCGGGCCATGTCGGGGCCGATTGCGCCGCCGTTGCCTTGAGCGAGGAGCCCGGCAAATCCGAAGACCTCGTGCTCATCGTGGATGTGGGCACCAATGCCGAGATTCTGCTGGGCAATACCAGCCGCGTGCTGGCCTGTTCCTCGCCCACCGGCCCCGCCTTCGAGGGCGCGCAGATCAGCTCCGGCCAGCGCGCCGCGCCCGGCGCGATCGAACGGATCGAGATCAATCCCGAAACCAAGGAACCCCGCTTCCGCATCATCGGATCCGACCTGTGGTCCGACGAGGACGGGTTTGACGCCGCCATTGCGACCACGGGCATCACCGGCATCTGCGGGTCCGGCATTATCGAGGCGGTGGCCGAAATGCGCATGGCGGGGCTCTTGGATGAAAGCGGGCTGATCGGCTCGGCCGAGCAGACCGGGACCGCGCGCTGCGTGCCCGAGGGGCGCACCCATTCCTACCTGATCCACGATTCCAGCGCCGAGGGCGGCCCCCGCATCACCGTCACCCAGGGCGATATCCGCGCCATCCAACTGGCAAAATCCGCGCTTTATGCGGGCGCGCGTCTGCTGATGGATGAGATGGGCGTGGACCGGGTCGACCGGGTGGTGCTGGCCGGGGCCTTTGGCGCGCATATCTCGACCAAACACGCCATGGTTCTGGGCATGATCCCCGACGCACCGCTCGATAAGGTCACCAGCGCGGGCAACGCCGCCGGGACCGGCGCACGCATCGCGCTCTGCAACATCGCGGCGCGGGCTGAAATCGAACAGGTCGTGCGCCAGATCACCAAGGTCGAAACCGCGATCGAACCCAAGTTCCAGGAACACTTCGTCGCCGCCAACGCCATCCCGCACAAGACCGACCCCTTCCCCGATCTGGCCAAGGTGGTCACCCTGCCCGCCGTGGCCTTCAACACCGGCGGCAGTTACGCCGAGAGCGGAGGCCGCCGCCGCCGGAGACGCGGATGAAACCCTGCGCCGCTTTGCTCGCAGCCTCGCTGACCGCGACACCGCTTGCCGCGCAGCAAGTGATCGAGCAGGTCGAGGTGCCACAGGCGGTGCTGAACCTCTTTGCACAATCGGGCGCGATCATCGACACCGCCGTCGCTTGGACGCTGGACTGGAGTGACAGACCGCAGGACGAGTTGCTGGTGCAGCTGTCGCTGGCCTCACCGACCGGCGGCAATGCGGTGACGTTGCACCACCAGTTCGTGCATTTTGAAGCGAGCGGCCCGGTGCTCGGTCAGGAAGTGCTCATGCCCGGCGTTGGCCTGGAATCGCTCAATCTCTACGCCAATGGCGTGCTGTTGGTGGTCTATGAATACCTCGACACGGACGCACGCTGCTGCCCCTCGGGCCGCGCCCAGTTCTTTCTTGAAAAACCTGCGCAGTGACGGGCGGGATCGGTCGATATGAACGGAGACACCACGGACAGCCCCAATGCCGAACAACAGGAGTATTGGAGCGCCACACCCAGCGGACGCAAATGGCTGACCTATGAGGACCACCTTGACGCGGCCATGGCCCCGATCCTCGATCTGGTTGTGCAGCGGGCCAAGTTACAGCCCGGCGAGCGCGTCATCGATATCGGTTGCGGCACCGGCGCAAGCCTGCTCGCCGCCGCAGAGCGGGTGGGCCCAACCGGCGACGTGCTTGGCCTCGATATCGCAGAACCGTTTCTGGAACGCGCCGCCGCACGAGCGGCGCAGGCCGGGCTGGCCAATGTCTCGGTCCGGCAGGGCGATGCGCAGGTCGCGTCTTTCGACGGGCCACCCCGCGATGTCCTGATCTCGCGGTTCGGGATGATGTTCTTTGCCGACCCCCAAGCCGCCTTCGCCAATCTGTCCCGCGCCCTGCGACCCGGTGGCCGAATGTGTTTCGCCGCCTGGGGCGGGTTCTCAAGCAATCCCTGGTTTCGCCTGCCGTTTGAGGCGGCGGCGGACCGGCTCGGCACCCCGCCGCCCGCAGATCCCGACGCACCGGGTCCGATGGGATTTCAGAACGCCGAGCGTGTCACCGGACTGATGCGCGCTGCCGGCCTGCAGGATGTGCGCTGCGATAGTGTCGATGTTCTGATGACCCCGATGGGCCGCGTTGAAGATGTGGCGACCCAATGTCTGCGCGTCGGCCCCGCCGCACGCCTGATGCGCTTCTTTGAGGGAAACCAGGAGGATGCCGCCGAAATCGAGCAGGATATTACCCGGCGCCTGCACGAGATGATCACCTCGGACGGCCTGCGCATCCCGGCGCAGATCAACCTTTTTGAGGCTCGCGTCTAAACCCGCCCCCTTCCGAATCGCCCTACTCTCAATCCGCTTGACGCCATGGCAGCGACTGGCTATCCCAAGGCACCGGCGCGGGTATGGTGAAAAGGTATCACGGCAGCTTCCCAAGCTTTAATTACGGGTTCGATTCCCGTTACCCGCTCCAGAAATCTTCGGCACCACCGGCAATCGCAACCATTGCCAAGACAGCATCCCTTCCCTAACCTTTCAACCATAGGTAGGAAGGGCCAGGTGTGATGAAGAAACTTTGGGTTTTGGCTTTTTCGGTTCTGTCGGCCTGTCAGGTTGCTACCGGAGCGCAGTATTCCGGCGGATCGGGCGCAGGGGTTGCAGTCTCAACCAATACCGGCGCCGCTTTTTCCACCCCATACGGAACACGCGTCTATCAGGTCGACGCGAATATCTTCGAAGTTGTCCCCTACCCGCTTGCCGGTCGTGACGAGTACTGGTGTGGTGCTTCAGACTATGCCCGCCGTCGACTGGGCGCCGCGTGGTCACAACAGATTTATATGGCCAGCAAGACTGTCCGCAGCGCAGCAGCTGGAGGTCGCACAGCTGTTCAGTTCACGCTCAATCCTCAGGCCATTGGTCTCGAACCCGTGGATGTGAACGTCAGAACCGGATTGATCATCGGCGACCACATGACAGTCCAACGGGCCAACGGATTCTGCCAACCTTTCCCGCCGCTGTTCTTCTGACGGGTCGTGGCGCTCTTGCAGTAATTCCTTGCAAGCTTTTTGGGGAAAACTGTCCACCCACCTCGAATTGCCGCTGGACCTTCCCCAAAAGCGGCGTTAGGTCATTTCGAGTGGCCCAAGTGGCGGAATGGTAGACGCAGGGGATTCAAAATCCCCCGCCTTCACGGGCGTGTGAGTTCGAGTCTCACCTTGGGCACCACAATAGAACCTTGATAGCTATAAATGCCTAAAAATAAGGGTTCTGGGCTTATATCCTGACACACATTTAGACACGCAATCGAGACACAAGCATGAGTCTTACCGTGGAATTGAACCATCTCGACCGGCGACCAAACGGGGCTTTGCTGTTCCGGCGAAGATTCCCTCAGGACTGCCAAAAGCAGATCGGTAGTACGCACCTACGGTTAACCTTGAAGAACCGTGCAGGCGCGAAATTACAAATCGAGCATGAAGCAGTTTTGCGTCAGGTTCGACTGAATGGTGGCCGAAGCTCGAAAGAAGCTGAATGGTATTGACGACCGCAACCCAGTTACGACGTGGCAAGAGACTGTGCTGGAAGCTGAGGGCATGCTAGAGGGCGTCACAGGTTTAGATGAAACCGAGGCGCGCTGGATGATTGGTCATGACCTTGCGCCTGGCGTGGCGTTTGATGGCAGGCACCTCCGCGCATGCAAAAGAAGTCTCCGTCATTGAATTGCAAGACTTGAACCTCGAGAAAGAAGTCATTGAAATCAGAGCGAATAGCATTCGTGATACACTCAAGACCGACGCTCGAGACCGCGCCATTCCACTTGTTGGGGACGCGCCAGACGCGGCCAAGGAGATTGTTGAGAGCATGAAGGGAAGCTCTGTGATTGAGGTGCTGTATCGGCCACCACGGACGTGCAGCCGTTATCATTGAGCTAAGATACGCAGAGCAGGACTAGTCGGACTTTCGCCAATCGCCGGGATAGGTTTTTTCAGATTTCTTAACAGTTAGTCCATCAGCGGCGCAGATTGCTCACCTAGCTTTGAACAATAAGGCCGGTTGCGCTGGATAAATCTCGGCATCGGCACAATCAGAGAGGAAAGTTCAGATGAGCGACAAACATCAAAAAAGCAGCGACCAGCTTGCAGCGATTTATGAACGTGCCTGGACTGACAAAGCCTTCAACGCCCGCCTTGAGCGCAACCCAAAGGCGGCGATTGAGGAAATTGTCGGAAAACTGCCCCAGAACATGGAGTTCAAGGTGGTGCGAGACACGACGTATACAAAGTACCTCAGCATTCCCGCCGCGCCAGCGGAGGGCGAGGTCTCTGATGAAGACCTGGTGGGTGCTAACGGAGGATCGCTCTCTTGGGTTATGGCAAGCGTAATGCTGACGACAGCAGTGGTCGCAGTCTCCGTTAATGTTCCAGACTGATTTGCGGGGCGAGTAGGATTTTGGCTTCCAAGCCTTCTATTAACCTAGAATCGCAGCCCTTGGAGCGTCATGCAGCAAGCGCTCAAAGCGCAGCTTGGATGCCAAGCTCCTACCCCCGCGCCACCACCAAAGGCGGATCGTCTGGGAAAGACCGGATATCGAACCACTTGAAGCACGTTCCGTCCGGGGTCCGCTTGTCCCCCATGCGAATGAAACTGCCATTGGCCCCGTGACGGATCAGAGCGGCCCTGAATGCCCGCAGGTCTATCAGCCACCAGTTTTGCAGCGATAGCCCGTCAATGCCCGCATGGCCGTAGAACATCCAGTCGCCGTACCCGTTCACTATCTTGGATAGCTCTGCCTCTGCGCCTGATGGCACCTGCGCGCGAAAGTTGAATTGGTTGGGGTAGAGCATCGAGTAACCGGGGCGACGGACGCGGGCTGCAACGCGCATGCCCTTGGCGTCCAGCATATGCGCCGCGCGGGAGAAACCCCGCTTGAGACGCTGCTAGGCCCATAGCGCTAGCAGCGGGTGCTGCACCCCGGATGAGCAGACCGGTAAGAAAGGCTCATGCCGCCGGAACACGCGAAAATTCGTGCCTGCTGAGCATTGCGGTTCAGAACAGGCCGCTTAACCCTCACGGCCCGGAATTTGACCGGTTCTGAAAGGCTCGCAGCGCCACACCTTTTGAGGGCGACCCCGGTCTGCGCCGCAAGCGCCCGCAACGTCGGGATCAGAACTTTAGCTTTCTTAACCAACGCTTCATCAGCGACGCAGCTTGCCAGCCTAACCTAGCACCAGAAAGCTGATTGCTCGGTGCACATCCCGGCACAGCATTATCCGAGAGGAAAGTACAGATGACTGACATGCATCAGAAAGGCAGCGATAAACTCGCCGCGATTTATGAACGTGCCTGGAGCGACAAAGCCTTCAGCACCCGCCTTGAGAGCAACACAAGGGCGGCGATTGAGGAAGTCGTCGGAGAACTGCCCCAGGACATGGAGCTCAAGGTGGTGCGGGACACGGCGGGTACGAAGTACCTGCACATCCCGGCAGCACCCAAACAGGGTGAGATTTCCGACCAGGATTTAATGGAGGCTCAAGGAGGAACATCGCCCATTTGTGCGTCAGTTTGGATGACTATTACGCTTGCTTCGGTAATACCCCCGACTACGGTGTAACACTGTCCTCCGACCGCTGTCGGCATTTGGGATGTAACTCTATGACCGAATGTAAAAACCGGCAGCGGGATAAGACCTGTATCGCGCGCGTATTGGTCACAGATTGGCCGTCCGGCACTTACGATATGCTGCCAACGTCATCCGGTTGCGCTCGTGAAGCTCTGGCAGTTCGTCCCGCCATCCCGAATACAGGTTCTCGGCGATATGTCGGCAGCGTCAATTGCGTGGGCGTGCAATATCCAGATCGCGGCCAGCATGCGGTGCGCCCTGCTTCGGGCATGACGATCAAAGGCTCAACCGGATCGGAGGCTGGCCTCCGATCCGTTTCTGTTTCAGGTCTTGTCAGGTGCCGCCCTTTGCAGCATTCCGAACAGATCGCGCGGGTCGTCGGGGTCGGCGAGCAGGTCGAGCGCGTGATAAAGCCCGGTCGCCTCCAACTGGTCGCGCACATAGCGCAGGGCTGAGAAATCCTCGATAGCGAAGCCGACGCTGTCGAAGAGCGTGATCTGCCGGTCTGAGGTGCGGCCCGGGGCCTTGCCGGTGATCACCTGCCACAGTTCCGTGACGGGATGATCCTCAGGCAATTGCTGGATTTCGCCCTCGATCCGCGTTTGGGGCGGGTATTCCACGAAGATGTCGGAGCGCTGCAGGATGCCTGCGGCCAGTTCGGTCTTGCCCGGACAATCGCCGCCGATTGCATTGATATGGACGCCGCTGCCGACCATGTTGTCGCTCAGGATCGTGGCATATTGCTTGTCGGCGGTGCAGCTGGTCAGGATCTGTGCGCCCTCGATAGCCTCTTCGGGCGTTTTGCACCTCACCACTTCGATGCCTTGTGACGCGAGGTTCGCCGCACACTTTTCGGTCGCGGCGGGGTCAACATCATAGAGTCGGACGGTTTTCAGCCCGCAGATCGCTTTCATCGCCAAAGTCTGAAACTCCGATTGCGCGCCATTGCCGATCATCGCCATGGTATCCGAACCCTTGGGCGCTAGATGTTTCGCAACCATGGCCGAGGTGGCAGCCGTGCGCAAAGCGGTGAGCATGGTCATCTCGCTCAGCAGCATCGGATAGCCGGTTTCGACATTTGCCAGCAGGCCAAAGGCGGTGACGGTCTGCAACCCTTCCTTGGTGTTCTTTGGGTGGCCGTTGACGTATTTGAACCCGTACATCTCGCCGTCGGATGTCGGCATCAGTTCGATCACGCCGACCTCGGAATGGCTGGCGACGCGCGGGGTTTTGTCAAACAGCTCCCAGCGGCGGAAATCATCCTCGATATACTCGGCAATGCCGGACATCATCTCTTCCACGCCGATATGGTGGATGAGTTGCATCATGTGATCGACGGAGACGAAGGGCACGAGCGCCTTGTCGGAGGGTTTCATCGGTCGGTCCTTTCGGGGCGGCGGGTCAGGTGGATGCCGGCAAGCATGCAGCGCACCGATCCTCCCGCGGTTTCGATTGTGGGGATGGTGAGCGGCAGCGGCCTGGCCGAACGCTCGATAATGGCCAGTTGGTCGGGACGCAGCGCCTCATAGGCGCGGGCAGACAGCGCCAGCAGGCGCTCGGTTCCGGTCAACTCGATGGCGTTTCCGGCGAAATCTGCGATCTGGTCATGGGTCAGGTCGATCACCGTGCGCCCGTTCTCGGACAGTCGCTCGGCCACGGTGCGGCGACGTTCGGGATCGGGGATCATGTCAAGGCAGATCAGCGCATAGTCGGTGCCAATCCCCATCAGCACATTGGTGTGATAGATCGCGGTGCCCTGCGCGTCGGTCGCATCAAAGCTGATCGGCTCATAGTTGAAATGTGCGCAGAACCGTTCCAGCAGCACCGGATCGGCGCGGTTGGATTTCGTCACATAGGCGATGCGCCCGATATGGTCGAGCACCATGGCCCCGGTGCCTTCCAGCGCCAGCCCGTCCTGTTCCAACCCGCTGTAATCGATCACGTCCGAGACGCGGTAGTCGCGCTTGAGCATCTCGATCACGTCGCTGCGCCGTTCGCGGCGGCGGTTTTCGGCATACATCGGATACAGCGCGACATGCCCACCGGTATGGGTGGAAAACCAGTTATTCGGAAACACGCTGTCAGGCGTGTCGCTGTCACCGAAATCGTCAAACGCATGCACTGTCACACCGGCTGCGCTCAGGGTCTCGGCGGCGGCGTCGAACTCGGCCCGGGCGCGGACCGAAACGTCATCGACCTGAGCCTGCGTCTGAAAGGCGTTGTCGGCGCTGGTTTCGGGGTTCGGGTGAAAAGCATGCGGTCGGATCATCACGACCGAAGACGGGGCCTGTATGATGCTCACGAGAAGCTCCTTGTGGGGCGGTCAAAGACGCGGCGGCCAAGCGCCGAGGCGGTCAGATCCACCATCAGATGCGCGGTGCGCCCGCGCTCGTCCAGAAACGGGTTCAGTTCGACCAGATCGAGCGAGGTCATCAACCCGCTATCATTGATCATCTCCATCACCAGATGCCCCTCGCGCATGGTGGCCCCGCCCGGCACGGTGGTGCCGACTGCGGGCGCGATGGAGGGGTCGAGGAAATCCACGTCAAGCGAGACATGCAGCATCCCGTTCTGGCTGGCCACATGCTCCAGGAAGACAGAGAGCGGGCGGGCGATGCCATGCTCGTCGATCTGGCGCATGTCGTGAAAGCGGATGTTGGAGTTCTGCAGTGCCTCGCGTTCCGCCGTATCGACCGAGCGCAGACCGATGATGCAGATATTCTCTTCCGGCACCGGGTTGGTGATCACCGGAAAGCCGGTGAACCCGCCCCGCCCGGTCACATAGCCCAGCGGCGTGCCGTGCAGGTTGCCGGAGGGGCTGGTTTCGGGCGTGTGAAAATCGCTGTGGGCATCCAGCCAGAGTACAAAAAGCGGGCGGTCGACCGAGGCTGCATGGTTCGCCATGCCGGCCACGCTTCCCAGCGCAAGCGCATGATCGCCGCCCAGAAAGATCGGCAGCCCGCGCTGCGCTGCCTCTTGCCCGGCGCGGATCAGCCGGTGGGTCCAGCCGATGGTCCGGTTGGGCTGGTGCAGAATGGTATCGCCGGGCTCTGCCGCATGTGAGGCCGGGGTCAGGTTGCCCATATCCTCAACGCTGTGGCCAAGATCGCTCAGCGCCTCGGCCAGCCCTGCGGTGCGATAAGAATCGGGACCCATCAAACAGCCCGTGCGCCGCTTGCCACTATCGACCGGAGCGCCGATCAGAATGCATTTCCTGGACATCTTCATTTGCCTGTCTTTGGAGGTCTCACTCCAAAATCTGTCCAAAACGAGTTGCGATCTAGTTGAAATTTTGATCATTTAGAAGGCAATCTGATCAATATGGAAATTTACCATGGACAAAACGGACGAGCGCCTGGTCTCTGCTCTACGTCATGACGCGCGGGCGTCTCTGTCCGATCTGGCGCTCCAGCTCAGCCTGTCGCGCACCACGGTCCGTGCCCGGATCGAACGGCTGATCCAGCGCGGTGATATCCTGGGCTTTTCGGTGGTGTTGAAAGAAGACACGCTGCAAGACCCGGTGCGCGGGCTGATGATGATCGGGATCGAGGGGCGCGGCGCGCAGCGGATCACCCGCCAGCTTCAGGGGCTGACCGAGGTGCGCGCCATCCATTCCACCAACGGACGCTGGGATCTGATTGTCGAGCTTGGCACCGAAACGCTGGAAGAACTGGACCGGGCGCTGGCCCGGATACGGAGTTTCGAAGGGGTGCAGACCAGTGAAACCAGCCTGCTGCTGTCGACGAAAAAGACGACCTGATCAGCTGCGTCCGGCGCGGGCGGCCGAGATCCAGACGAATATCTGGAACAGGGCAAACAACGCATTCCAGTTCGCCATGGTCAGGCCAAAAAGGAATGGCTGCAACGTATCGCACATTACCAGCGGCGCCAGATCGGCGCCTCCGGGCAGTAGCGCGTCGCCGCTCATCGCACCCAAACCGTCCCCGCTCCCGCTGCAACTGGCGGGACCGTCCCACCACTTACGCTCGACGCCGGAGTGAAAGATCGCGATGCCACCCGTGGTGGCCGAGGCGGCCGCCCCCAGCAGCGGAAAGACCGGACCCTGTATGGCCAGCGCACAAAGCCCCGCGACGATTGCGGCAAAATGCGGCCAGCGCTGCCACAGGCACATGGCACAGGGCTCCCACCCGAAGAACTCGGCGACATAGGCTCCGACAAGCAGGGCGGTCGAGGTGGCCGTGGCGGTCAGAACCAGCCTGTTTCGACGTGTCACAGGAACCTCACAAGCACAAAGCCACCAATCAGCAGCAGCACAAACAATGTGAACATGAGGCCAAGGCGCTTTTCGATGAAATCGCGAATGGGTTCGCCAAATTTCCACAAGAGCCCGGCCACGACAAAGAACCGGATGCCACGCGCCAGGATCGACGTGGCGATGAAGGTGCCCAGCGGCATACCGGTCCAGCCCGACATGATGGTGATGACCTTGTAGGGGAACGGGGTAATCCCTGCGGTCAGCACCGCCCAGAATCCGAAATCGTTGAAGCGGGTGTTGAACTCTTCCATCGCCTGCGCCTTGCCCATGGCGGCGAGAACCGGGTGGCCGATGGTGTCATAAAAGAACGCACCGATCGCGTATCCCAAAAGCCCGCCCAGCACAGAGGACACCAGCGCAACCGTCGCGATCAGGAAGGCGCGTGATGGCGTGGCGAGTATCATCGGGATCATCAGCACATCCGGCGGGATCGGAAAGACTGAGCTTTCCACAAATGACACCGCCGCCAGCGCCCAAAGTGCGTGCGGGTGTTCGGCAAGACGCATGGTCCAGTCATAGAGTTTTTTCAGCATCGTATTGATATGCTCACTGCCTCGTGGTCGGGCCCGGCAAAGCACGACACGCGGGTCAGGTCAACCGCTGGGGGCCAAATGGCCGAACCGCTGGGACGAAGTGTCCGGAGACTTTTCGCGTGTCGAACCTGGGAATATGGCAGGGATATATCAAATCAAACTGGCGCATGAGGAACCCGTTGGAAACCGATGCAGCTGTCTATCTTCGCGCGCGCATGCGGCCTTTCTTCGTCGGTCGATGCGCCGTCCGATGGTCAACCAGAACCAAAACCATAGGCCGCGATCAAATATTGCCCTGCCCCGCCCGCATTCAAATCTTTTTTTCAAGAGACAATAGTGCTAGGATAATATTATTGTTTTGTTTTTTTGTGTTCTAAGGTCAGGTTTTGATGTCTTTGCTTATCCGTCGTGTCGCGTTGGCATCCTTTTTTATTTCGTTTGGTTGGGCACAGCCAACCATCGCGCAGAGCTCGGGCAGCGAGAATGCGCCATTGTTAGGTGCAGACCAATCCGATGTCCTCTCCTATAAGGTGTCGTCGTTCAAAAGTATCATCGCAGGGCTCGAAGATGACGCCAGGATGGCGGAGAACATGCTGGCAGCCACCCGTTCTCAACTCAAGACAGCGCTTGCAGAAGTCGGCCAGCTTGCCAGGAAGATAGACGACCTCCGGAGCACGGAGGCAGACATGAATGCGCGCGTAGATGCTGCCCGTGAAGAGCTTCAGAAGCTGAAGTCTGAGCGCTCGGCGATACAGGCTGACCTTTCGGTGGTGAAGGACAATGCGGGCCCGGATCTTGAAGCGCTGGCGGAACGTCGCGATCAAATGATCAAAGAGACCGAAGCGGCCGAGACCAACCTCGCTGCTCTGAGCGCTGAGATCGACCAACTACGCCAGTCCCGCAGCGCGTTGCAGCACCAAATCGCCGAAGCCGAAGAGGCACGCGCGGCGGCAGAACAGCAGATACAGCAGGTGGCGGCGACACAGGCCGACATTCAGTCCGCGCTGAGCGAGAAAGACTCGGTCTTAGTTCAGACCGAAGAAGCCAAGGCCGACCTCGCTGCACTCAGCACCGAGATCGACCAACTGCGCCAGTCCCGCAGCGAATTGCAGAGCCAGATCGCCGAAGCCGAAGAGGCACGCACGGCGGCGGAATTCCAGGAGCAGCAGGTGGCGGTGGTACGGGGCGACATTCAATCCGCACTGACCGAGAAAGATACGGTCATCGCCCAGACCGAAGAAGCCAAGACCGATCTGGCCGCGCTTAGCACCGAGATCGACCAACTGCGCCAGTCCCGTAGCGATCTGCAGGCCCAGATCGCAGAGGGCGAAGAGACACGAGCGGCGGCGGAACAGCAGGCGCAGGCCGAAATTGAGTCCGCGCTGACCGAGAAAGACGCGGTCGTAGCCCAGACCGAAGAAGCCAAGACCGACCTGGCCGCGCTGAGCACCGAGATCGACCAACTACGCCAGACCCGCAGCGAGCTGCAGGCCCAAATCGCCCAGGCCGAAGAGGCGCGCGCGACAGCGGAACAACAGGCGCAGCAGGTGGCGGCGGCGCAGGCTGACATTCAATCCGCACTGACCGAGAAAGACACCTTGATAGCCCAGACCGAAGAAGCCAAATCCGACCTCGCCGCGCTGAGCATCGAGATCGACCAACTGCGCCAGACCCGCAGTGAGTTGCAGAGCCAGATCGCCGAGGCCGAAGAAGCGCGCGCAGCAGCAGACCAGCAGGCGCAGCAGGTGGCGGCGACACAGGCCGACATCAGGGCCGCTCTGACCGAAAAAGACACCGTGATAGCCCAGACCGAAGAAGCTAAGGCCGACTTGACCGCGCTGAGCACCGAGATCGACCAACTGCGACAGTCCCGCAGCGAGCTGCAGGCCCAAATCGCAGAGGCCGAAGAAGCGCGCGCGGCTGCGGAACAGCAGGCGCAGGAGCTGGCGGCGACGCAGGCCGATATTCAGTCCGCGCTGACCGAGAAAAACGCGGTCTTAGCGCAGACCGAAGAGACCGAAGCCGATCTGGCCGCTCTGAGCACCGAAATCGACCAGCTGCGCCTATCCCGCAGCGAACTGCAGGCTCAGATCGCCGAGGCCGAAGAGGCGCATTCGGCGGCGGAACAGCAGGCTCGGCAGGTGGCGGCGACGCAGGCTGACATTCAATCCGCGCTGACTGAAAAAGACACCGTGGTAGCCCAGACCGACGAAGCCAAATCCGACCTCGCCGCGCTGAGCACCGAGATCGACCAACTGCGTCAGTCCCGCAGCGAGCTGCAGGCCCAGATCGCAGAGGCCGAAGAAGCGCGCGCGGCGACAGAACAGCAAGCGCAGGAAATGGCGGCGAAACGCGATGCGATTGCGGCACAGCAGCAGGCCAAACAAGCCGAAATCCAGTCCACGCTGGCCGAGCTGGCCAGTTTGGAAGCGAGTACAGCAGATCTCAGATCGCAACTCGACGCGCTTCGCTCCGAGCGGCAAGAGACACAGGCGGCTATCGATGTCTCAAGAGCCGCGCCGGAGCCCGCTCAGGCCGCGATCCAGGTGGCGCCGACCCAAGACCAGACCAGATCGCTGCGGCGCCGGGCAGCACCCTTGCAGCCTGCTGATGTCAGCCGGGCGATAGCAGCAGCGCCGGGGTTGGGCGGGACGACGGCCCAAAAACGCGGTGAGCTGCAACAGCTCCTGGTGGAAGGCGTCTGCGCGCATGACGCCCTGATCACCGTTTTCACCTCGATCAACCGTCAGACGCTCGCCTCACTGGTGCGCGATCTTGGGCGTTGCTGAGATAATCAATATCAAGGGACAGGAAGAAAGATGACGAATTTTGCGACACGATCACTGCAACTGTTGGGCACTGTTCTGGCCGTGTGCTTTGGCTCCACCAGCATGGAGGCACAGGAATTCGAGAAGAACATTCTGACCGGCGGCCCGACCGGCACCTATATTCAGATTGGTCGCGATATCTCGAATCTGATGGCGGGCTGCGGACAGACATTGACCGTCAATGAAAGCGCCGGTTCCCTGGAAAACTTTCTGGGTGTGCGCAAGCGCCGGGCGACGCAATTCGGGATCGTGCAAAGCGACGTTCTTGAATATCTGAAGACCTATTCCGCAAACGACCCGGACATTGCCCGCGCGATTGCCGGCGTAAGGATCGCCTTCCCGCTTTATAACGAGGAGGTGCATATTCTGGCCTCCAAAGATATCGGATCGGTCGCTGATCTGAGCGGCAAGCGCGTCGCCGTGGGTGTTGCCGATAGCGGCACGTTCCTGACGGCATCTTTGCTGCTTGATCTGGTCGGCGTCCAGCCCGGGGAAACGCTGACAATTGGACCCGACGAGTCGATGGCACGTCTGAAAAGCGGTGAGATCGATGCGTTCTTCTACGTTGCCGGGGCGCCAGCGCGCTTGTTTGCAGAGGCGGATCTGGACGCTTCAACGTATCACCTGCTGCCCATTGTCGACCCGGTCTTGCAGGCGGTCTACACTCCGGTGCAGATCCCTTCGGGGACCTATGGTTTCGTCTCTGACCCGCTTGATACCGTCGCGGTAAAGGCGGTGCTGATGACGTATGAATATGACAGGCGCAAGAACAACTATCACCGGCTCAGCTGTGATGCGGTGGCGGATGTGTCGAACCTGATCCTGACCCAGTTTTCAGCATTGCAGCAGATTGGCCACCCCAAATGGGGCCAGGTTGACCTGAACGAACTGCCACCGGGATGGGATATCGGGTCATGCGTCAACCGGGGACTTGATGTGAACTACATCCCCAATTGCCAACAGGAGCCCGCGGCATCCGTTCCCGATAGCGCTGCCAACGCAGCTTATCGCCAACGAATCTGCGCCGCGATCGGCTGCTAAACTGATTGCTGGCGGAATCGGGTAATCCTCAGCGCAGGACGCAAACCGGGTAAAATGAAGCTGTGGCAGAAACGGGTGCTTTTAGGGCTTTTCAAACCCGTTTCGCATCGCTAGGTAGGCGCACGGTCCGGGGCGTGGCGCAGTCTGGTAGCGCACCTGTTTTGGGTACAGGGGGTCGTGAGTTCGAATCTCGCCGCCCCGACCACTTTTCACACTCATGTATTGTGATCTTTCTTTTTGGATGCTTTCCAATTGGCATCCAGACCCTGCGGGGCGCTGGGTGGTGCTTGCATGTGGCGGCGCAGATCAACAAATCGCCGGAATATCTTGAGAACATGTGTAAAAAGCAAGGTGGTGTGGCGGGATGTCAGAGGGGAAGACATGACCCTGCTCGTCGTCAGAATCCCGAGGGAAGTCACAAATGGGATACGAAACCCCGCCAAGACCTGTCACCAAACCATACAACCAGGCGTCAACGAGATTCCCGCAGGGCAGATGCCTTAGCCCATCACCTTTGTATAGGTGCCCTCACCGGCCAGAATGCCCCGGAACCCGCCCGGCTCGTCCAGTGAAAACACGATCAGCGGCATGTTGTTGTCGCGCGTCAGCGCAATCGCCGAGGCGTCCATCACCTTGAGGTTCCTGGTCAGCACCTCGTTATAGGTGATCCGGTCATAGCGCTTGGCATCGGGGTTGGTCTTGGGATCGCTGTCATAGATCCCGTCCACCTGCTTGCCCATGAAGATCGCCTCGCAGGCCATCTCGCTGGCGCGCAGGGCGGCGGCTGTATCGGTGGTGAAATAGGGGTTGCCGGTGCCGGCGGCAAAGATACAGACCCGCTTTTTCTCAAGGTGGCGCACCGCGCGGCGGCGGATATAAGGCTCGCAGACCTGATCCATCGGAATGGCCGAGATCACGCGCGTGAACACCCCGACTCCTTCCAGCGCCGATTGCATCCCCAGCGCGTTCATCACCGTGGCCAGCATGCCCATATAGTCGGCGGTGGTGCGCTCCATCCCCTGGGCCGAGCCCTGCAGCCCGCGAAAGATGTTGCCGCCGCCGATGACCATGCAGATCTCTACCCCCATGTCGTGGACCGATTTGACCTCTTCGGCGATGCGCTGCACGGTGGGCGGATGCAGGCCGAACCCCTGATCCCCCATCAACGCCTCCCCCGATATTTTCAGCATCACCCGTTTATACTTGGCTTGCGTCACAAATTCGGGGGAAAGAGAGGTCATGTTGCGCTCCGCTGCGGCACCGGTGTAATTGCGGCGCAAAATGGAGCAAAACGCAGCGAGGTTCAATGCGGGTTGGGTGTCAGATGCTAAGGAATTTGCGGTATGCGCAGGTGCTCACATGAGGCTTGCCGCGCAACTGCCTGACATCCCCGACGACTTGCCGGTTCTGATCGCCGGGCCGACCGCCTCGGGCAAGTCGGACCTGGCGTTGCAGATCGCCGAGCGCCATGGCGGGGTGATCGTCAATGCCGATGCCAGTCAGGTCTATGACTGCTGGCGCGTGATCACTGCCCGCCCGTCCCCTGCGGAAGAAGCCCGCGCGTCGCATCTGCTCTATGGTCACATCCCCTATGACGTGGCCTATTCGGCAGGCCACTGGCTGCGCGAGGTGACGCCGCTGCTGACCGGTTCGCAGCGCCCGATCATCGTGGGGGGCACCGGGCTCTATTTCCGCTCACTGACCGAAGGCATGGCCGACATCCCGCCAACGCCGCCCGAGATTCGCGCCGAAGGCGACGCCCTGTCGCTTGAGGCGCTTCTGGCCGGGCTGGACGCACACACGGCGCACGGGATCGACCGTCAGAACCGCGCGCGGGTGCAACGCGCCTGGGAGGTGCTGCAGGCCACCGGTCGACCGCTCGCGGACTGGCAGGCTGAGACCTCTGCGCCGATCTTGCCACTCGACCAGACTGTGCCGATCGTGATGGAAAACGACCGCGACTGGCTGCTGGATCGCATCGCGCGGCGCTTTGACGCGATGCTGGCGGGCGGCGCGCTGGAGGAGGTGGCCGCCATGCGCGACCGCTATGACGCCACCCTGCCCTCCTGCAAGGCGATCGGCGTGCCGGAACTCATCGCCTATCTCGACGGCGAAATCGATCTTGAGACCGCCCGCGAACGCGCCACCATCGCAACCCGGCAATTTGCCAAACGCCAGCGCACCTGGTTCCGCGCGCGGATGGCGGGCTGGCACAGGCTGCGGCCCGACCTGTGAGTGGCGCGGGCTGGTTGTCCGCCCCGCGCTTTCATGCTGTAAATGGCGCAAACAGAGTGTTTCCCACCGGATCAAACCCATGACGAGCGGACCCGATCAGGCAAATGACGTGCGGCTGCTGAGCCTGCCACAGCTTGCGCCGCTTGGTCGCTGGCAGCTTGAGCTGCCGCACAGCCGCGCCGATCACCTGCTGCTCTGGATCACGCGCGGTCAGGGCGTGGCGCTGTTTGATGGCGCGCGCGCCGGGATCGGCACCCATAACGCCATCTTTGTCCCCGCTCGGCAGCTTCTGGCGATCGATCTGGGACGGCAGTGTTTCGGGCAAGCGCTGGTGCTGCCGGTGGCCAGCGCCCTGTCGCTGCCCGATCGCCCCGTCCATCTGCGGGTGCGCGATGTGGCCACCCAGAACGATCTGGCCGGTCTGCTGGATGCCATCGCCCGTGAACAGGACAGCACCAAAAGCCTGAACACAAAGGCGGTCCTGGCCTATGCCGAACTGGCCGCCATCTGGTTGCAGCGCACCACCGAGGCAGAACCCACCCCACCCCGCGACAGCGCCGCACGGCGATTGGCGCGCCGCTATTTCGACAGGCTGGTGCACGCCCATGCCACCGGCGCCAGCATGGCTGACCATGCCGAGGCATTGGGCGTGACGCCCACCCATCTGACCCGGGTCTGCAAATCCCAGACCGGGCGCACCGCAGCCGCATTGCTGACCAACTGCGTCCTGCATGAAGCGCGCGCCGCGCTGATCCAGAGCAACCGCCCCGCCAGCCATATCGCCAAGGACCTCGGCTTTAGCAGCGCAGCCTACTTTACCCGCTTCATGCAGCACCATACCGGGCTCGCCCCCTCAGCGATGCGCCGCAGCGCAGCATAAGGCCAACTTGCACCTCCCTTAGCCAGGCTTTTGCCGTCAAGTCGTTTTTTTAGCATCCCAATGTCGCTTTTGGACCCCGAAAGGGCGAAAGCGATCGTTGACGACCGGGATTTTCTGTTGCCGTATATTGCAATGGGGAGCTTGAAAGAACCAAAGCGCCATCCGCGCGCGACGGAGTGATATCCGGTACGACTTCTGACGCAGCCGCTCCCGCCTTTAATCAAAAACAAACTCACTCAGGGGAGACCTAAATGACAAACAAAACACTGACAGGAAAGCCGGTGCACCGCGCGGCCGAGATGCATGCTCGCGAGTATCGCGATGGCCAGCTCAGCCGCCGTGAGTTCATGGCGCGCGTGACGGCACTGGGCGTGACCGTGCCCGCAGCCTACAGCATGATCGGGCTGGCCTCACCCGCGCAGGCGCAGGTGCCCGAAAAGGGCGGTACGATCCGCTATCAGATGGAAGTCCGTGGCCTGAAAGATCCGCGCACTTATGACTGGACCCAGATCGCGACATTCACCGCGGGCTGGCTCGAATACCTGGTCGAATACAACAATGACGGCTCCTTTAAGCCGATGTTGCTTGATAGCTGGGAAACCAACGACGATGCGACCGAGCACACCCTGAACGTGCGCAAAGGGGTCAAGTGGAACAACGGCGACGACTTTACCGCCGATGACGTGGCCCGCAACATTGCGGGGTGGTGCGACGGTACCGTCGAAGGAAACTCTATGGCGTCGCGCATGGCCTCGCTGGTTGATCCGGAAACCAACAAGGCGGCCGACGGGGCGATCACGGTCGTTGACTCTCATACGGTCAAGCTCAAGAGCAATAATCCCGATATCACCATTATTCCGGGCATGGCCGATTACCCCGCCGCCATCGTGCACAGCAGTCACGACCCCGACAACATGCTGGCCAACCCGGTTGGCACGGGCTTCATGCTGCCAGAAAGCCACGAGGTTGGCGTCAAGGGCGTTCTGGTGCGCAATGAAGACCATGACTGGTGGGGCTATGCTGCTGGCAAAGGCGGTTACGTGGACCGGATCGAGTTTATCGACTACGGCACCGATCCCGCCGCGTTCCTGGCGGCTTACGAGGCCGAAGAGATCGACATGAACTGGGAATCGGTGGGTGAGTTTGTCGATATCTTCGACGGCCTCGGCCTGACCCGCTCGGAAATCCCGTCCGGCTTCACCATTGTCATTCGTCCCAATCAGCTGGCCGAAGACGCCGATGGCAACAAGATCTACGGCGATCGTCGCGTGCGTCAGGCTCTGGCCATGGCGGTGGATAACGAGGTTTGCCTTGAACTTGGGATGGCAGGTTACGGCATCCCGGCGGATAACTGCCATGTCGGACCGATGCATCCCGAGTTTGATTCCACCATCAAGCGTCTGCCCTTCGATCCTGAACGGGCCAAGGCCCTGATGGATGAGGCCGGCATGGGCGACTACGAGCATGAGGTTCAGTCGATCGACGATGACTGGCGCCGTAACACAACGGCTGCCGTTGTGGCCCAGCTCAACGATGCGGGGATCAAGGCGCGCCACACCGTGCTGCCGGGATCGACCTTCTGGAACGACTGGACCAAGTACCCGTTCTCGTCGACCAACTGGAACCACCGCCCGCTGGGCGTCCAGATTCTGGCGCTTGCCTATAAATCAGGTGAGGCATGGAACGAATCCGGGTTCGCGAATGAGGAATTCGACACCCTGCTGGCAGAAGCAAACTCGATCGCGGATGTGGACCAGCGCCGCGAAGTGATGGGCAAGCTTCAGGGCATCATGATCGACGAGGGCGTGACCATCCAGCCGTACTGGCGGACGGCCATGCGCCACCACCGCGACAATCTGGTGGGTGTTGAAAAGCACATCGCCGACCTGCCGCAGATCTACAAGTTCGGCATCGTCGGCTGAACCACCAAAAAAACACAGTCCGCGCCCATCGGGCGCGGCTTCTTCGTCGACGAACGGAGAACAAAAAAAGCAAAGCGCAAGGTCTGACACGCCTCGCGCCGGCCACCAACAGGGGCTTACATGGGACTCTTCATTTTAAAACGCGTCGGCGTCATGCTCTTGACCGCATTATGTCTGACCTACCTCGTTTTCTTTCTGACCAACCTCTACCCCAACCTCGAAAAACTCGCCAAGACCCAGGGCAACTTCCGGATGTCGGATGAGCAGGTCAGCAGTTTTCTGGAAAAGGGGGGATACCTTCAACCGGTGCCGGTGAAATACGGCGAATGGCTGGGTATTCTGCCGTCTTACCGGCATACGAATGAAGATGGCAGCATTCAGGGACGTTGCATTCTGCCCGGCCAGACCGCCGAGGACTCGCCCGAGTTCTGCGGTATCCTGCAGGGGTATTGGGGCTATTCCACGGTCTTCAAGGATGAGGTCTCCAGCGTTGTCGGAACCCGGTTGGCCCTGACCGGCAAGCTGATGTTCTGGGTGATGCTGCTGATGATCCCGTCAGCGCTGTTGCTCGGCGTTCTGGCGGGTATGAAGGAGGGATCAAAGACCGACCGGACCCTGTCGACCTTCGCCATCACAACGACGGCGACGCCGGAATATGTCTCAGGCGTGATCTTCATCGCGGTCTTTGCCTCTTCTGCCGTTGGGTTGAAATGGTTCAAGGGTACCGCAACCTCGGCGATGGAACACGCCACGTTCGAGAACTTCTTCCTGCCGGTGCTGACCATCTCGCTCTACGGGATGGGATATATCGCCCGGATGACCCGCGCCTCGATGACAGAGGTGATGACGGCGCAATATATCCGCACCGCGCGGCTAAAGGGCGTCAGCTTTTCCAACATCGTGATGAAACACGCGCTGCGCAACGCGCTGATCGCCCCTTTCACCGTCATCATGCTGCAGTTCCCATGGCTGCTGAACGGTGTGGTGATCGTTGAGACGCTCTTTAACTACAAGGGCTTCGGATGGGTGCTGGTGCAGGCGGCGAGCAATAACGACATCCAGCTGTTGCTGGCAGTGTCGGTGGTGTCCGTCATCGTGGTGCTGGTGACACAACTGATATCGGATATCGGCTATGTCTACCTCAACCCGCGTATTCGAATTGCTTAAGGGAGGAGATTGAGCATGGAACCTCTCACGACATTCGAAATCATTACCCGCATCTTCTATCAGTTCACCTCGGTCTGGATTGCGCTGATCCTGCTCTTTGCCGTCTCGATGGCGTTCAAGCGGCGGCTGGGGCTTTATGGCAAGCTCTATGACAGCCCCATTGGCATGGTCGGTTTTGGCCTGGTAATGTTCTGGGTGTTTACCGGCATCTTCGGCGCGATGGACCTGATCGTCACGCAGGATGCGCTGGCGCAGGTCTCGGGCATGAAGAACAAGCCGCCGGGAACCCCGGTGAGCGGTGCCGAAGAAGGCCAGTATGCCTGGTATCTTCTGGGTGGCGACAACCTGGCGCGTGACGTGTTCAGCCGCATGGTCAAAGGGGCCTGGATCGTGGTGCAGATCGCACCGCTGGCGACGGTCTTTGCCTTCATGGTGGGGATCACGCTGGGCCTGCCCGCAGGCTATTATGGCGGGCGACTGGATACGATCCTGTCCTTCCTGTCGAACCTGATCCTGGCCTTCCCGGTGATCCTGCTGTTCTACCTGCTGGTCACGCCCGAGATCGTGGCAACCGGCGTGCCGAACTATATGGCGACGGTGCTGTTTGTGTTCCCCATCGTGTTTCTGGCCGTGTTGCTCAACTCGCGGTTCTATACGCAGCCACGGTTCAGAACGCCGCTGCTGATCGGTGTGCTCGGGGTGGCGATCTGGCTCTACCTGTCGCTGATCTCGAATGACGGCGCGATCGTGCAGACCAGCAGCTATTGGATACCGGGAATCCCGAACATCCTTGATCTGTTCGATATTCCGGGCGGCGTGCTGGTGGTGTTCGTCTCGGTGGTCTTCGTCAACTCTCCCACGGTGTTCCGCATCGTGCGCGGCCTGACACTGGACATCAAGACGCGCGACTATGTAGCCGCCGCGCAGACCCGCGGCGAAGGCCCCTGGTATATCATGCTTTGGGAAATCCTGCCCAATGCACGCGGGCCACTGATCGTCGATTTCTGCCTGCGCATTGGCTACACCACGATCCTTCTGGGGACCTTGGGCTTCTTTGGGCTGGGACTGCCGCCCGAGAGCCCGGACTGGGGGTCGACCATCAATGAGGGGCGCAAGCTGCTCTCGGTCTATCTGCACCCTGCTCTGCCCCCGGCACTGGCCTTGCTGACCATGGTTCTTGGATTGAACCTGTTGGCGGACGGGCTGCGGGAAGAGAGCCTGAAGGACTGATGCAACCGAGGCCGGGGGGCAACCCCCCCGGACCCAGCGGGACATTTTTAGCCGGATGATGGGAAACCCCGCGATCTGGTGAGGAGCAAGCAAGATGAACAAGCTAGCGGATTATGACGGGCCGATCCTTGAAATCGACAAGCTGTCAATTTCGTTTTTCACCCGCCTGCGGGAAATTCCCGCCGTGATGGATTTCTCGGTCACGGTGCAGCCCGGCGAGGCGGTCGGGCTGGTCGGTGAATCCGGGTGCGGCAAATCCACCGTTGCGCTGGGCGTGATGCAGGATCTGGGTAAAAACGGGCGCATCGTGGGCGGCACGATCAAGTTCAAGGGCCGCGATCTGGGTCAGATGAGCGATGAGGAATTGCGCGATATTCGCGGCAATGAAGTCGCGATGATCTACCAGGAGCCCATGGCCTCGCTGAACCCTGCGATGAAGATCGGCAAACAACTGATGGAAGTGCCGATGATCCACGAGGGCGTCAGTCAGGAAGAGGCCTATGCCCGCGCGCTGGAAGTGGTCACTGATGTGCGTCTGCCCGATCCGGAACGAATGCTGAATTCCTTCCCGCACCAGCTTTCAGGTGGTCAGCAGCAACGGATCGTCATCGCTATGGCGCTGATGTCGAAACCGGCGCTGCTTATTCTGGATGAACCGACAACCGCGCTGGACGTGACGGTTGAGGCCGCGGTCGTCGAACTGGTCAAGGATCTGGGCAAGAAATACGGCACCTCGATGTTGTTCATCAGCCACAATCTCGGTCTGGTGCTGGAGACCTGCGACCGGCTCTGCGTAATGTATTCCGGCGAAGCGGTTGAACGCGGCTCGATCAAGGATGTGTTTGACGACATGCAGCATCCATATACACAGGCGCTGTTCCGCTCGATCCCGCTGCCCGGCGCGGATAAGAACGCGCGCCCGCTGGTGGCGATCCCCGGCAACTTCCCCCTGCCCCATGAACGTCCGCCGGGGTGCAATTTCGGCCCCCGCTGCGACTATTTCGAAGAAGGGCGCTGCGACGCGCAGGACATCGTAATGGTGTCGGTGCCCGGCAATGACCGGCACCACACGCGCTGCCTGAAATACAACGAGATCGACTGGAGCGCGCCGATCACCGTCGGCGAGCAAAAGGAAAAGGCCGAGGTCGGCAATGTTGTTCTGAAGATGGACAACCTCAAGAAATACTATGAGGTGGCCGCCAATGCGCTGTTTGGTGGTGGTCAGACCAAGGTGGTGAAGGCCAACGAGACGCTGAGCTTTGAGGCCCGCGAATCCGAGACGCTCGCGATTGTGGGCGAATCCGGCTGTGGCAAATCCACCTTCGCTAAGGTTTTGATGGGGCTTGAGACGGCGACCGACGGGCAGATTCTGCTGGATAACCGCAATATCGAAAGCGTGCCGATCGAGGAACGTGACACGAAGACCGTGTCCGAGGTCCAGATGGTGTTCCAAAACCCGTTCGACACGCTCAACCCCTCGATGACCGTGGGACGACAGATCATCCGCGCGCTGGAGATTTTCGGCATCGGCGAATCCGAGGCCGAACGCAAGCAGCGGATGCTGGAACTGCTGGACCTGGTGAAGCTGCCCCGCGCCTTTGCTGACCGGATGCCACGGCAATTGTCGGGTGGCCAGAAACAGCGTGTGGGCATCGCGCGCGCCTTTGCCGGGGACGCACGGATCGTGGTCGCCGATGAGCCGGTCTCGGCGCTGGACGTGTCGGTGCAGGCGGCGGTGACCGATCTGCTGATGGAGATCCAGCGCGAGCACAAGACCACGCTGCTGTTTATCAGCCATGACCTGTCCATCGTGCGCTATCTAAGCGACCGGGTGATGGTGATGTATCTGGGTCATGTGGTGGAGCTGGGCTCGACCGATCAGGTCTTCGCCCCGCCCTATCACCCCTATACCGAAGCGCTGCTGAGCGCGGTGCCGATTGCGGACACCTCGATCGAGAAGGAACATATCGTGCTGGAGGGCGACATCCCCTCGGCGATGAGCCCGCCGCCGGGCTGCCCGTTCCAGACCCGCTGCCGCTGGAAATCCGAAGTGGCTGGCGGTCTGTGCGAAAAAGACGTGCCGCCGGTTAAGACGCTGGCCGACGGGCATCAGATCAAATGTCACCTCTCCGATGATGTGCTGGAGCGGATGCGGCCGGTCATCAAGATCGCCGCCGAATAAATCACGGCCGTCACAAATTGAAAGGGCTGGGCCATCCGACCCAGCCCTTTCGTTGCCGCCACCATCAGGACTTGGTCGCGGCAATTTGACGTTGTTTCCTATTCAGCAGGCTCCTGCGCCACGGTTGTTGGTATCCCGGCTTTCTCGCGCTTGCCGTCATTGTAGATCGCCTTGATCAGCGCGAAACACTGCAACACCATCACCAGTGAGAAGGGCAAGGCCCCGATCACCATCGCGGTCTGGATCGCCTTGAGTCCACCAACAAGCAGCAGCGCGGTCACCACAGCCCCCAGAGCCACACCCCAGAAGATGATATGCGGGCGTGCTTTGGGACCTTCATCGCCAGCGGCGTTGATGGTGTTCACGATCAGCACGGCGCTGTCCGCCGTTGTGACCAGATAGGTCATCAGCAGCACAACAATCATCACCGACATGGCCCAGCCAAGGAACGGCGTCAGCATGTATTGCACCATGGCAAAAATCTTGTCGCCATCCGGTGCGCTCTTGATGATGCCTTCGGCGCCTTTCAGCTCCAAATCAATCGCGGTGCCACCGGCCCATGTGAACCAGACAAAGCACATCAGCGACGGCACGATCATCGCACCCAGCACGAATTCACGAATGGTCCGCCCTTTGGAAATCCGCGCCAGGAACAGGCCCACAAAAGGCGCAAACGCGATCCACCAGGCCCAGTAGAACACCGACCAGCCGCCCTGCCAGCCTTCGAGCTTGGAGGCGATGCTGTCGGGATCACCGTCACCACCCCAAACCCGGAACATCATGTCCGGCAGCGCGATCATGTAATCCCAGAGGCCCAGGAACAGCGCCTGCAACCCGAAAAAGGTCGAGCCGAACACCAGAAAGAAGGCCAGCAACGCGATGCTGAGCACCATATTGATGTTGGACAGCCACTTGATGCCTTTGCCGACACCTGACAAGGCCGACGCGGTCGAGGCAGCCATGATCACAATGATGGCGATCAGCACCCCGGCGGTGTTGGCCGTGCCTTCGGCGTTGGTCAAGCCGCCAATCCCGATCCGGGTCAGACCCGCAACAAACTGTTCGACACCAAATCCCAGCGTCTGCGCAACACCAAGAATGGTTGCAACCACCGCCACGATATCCACGATATGCCCCAGCGAGCCCGAAAGACGCGCGCCAAAAAGCGGGGTCAGCGATGACCGCATGGTCAGTGGCAGACCCCGGCGATAGGCAAAGAAGCCAAGCGCCAGACCGGCAATCGCATAACAGGCCCAGGCCCCAAGACCCCAGTGCAGGAAGGACCATTTATAGGCCATCCTCACGTTGCCTTCGGTGCTGCCTTCGGTGACGCCCTGAATGACCTCCGGGTTATTGGTCCAGTGATACATCGGCTCGGCCACGGCCCAGGTGAGCATCCCCACACCAATCCCGGCCCCGAACATCATGGAAAACCATGAGAAATTGGAAAACTCCGGCTCGTCACTGTCCAGGCCAAGCTTCAGCCTGCCCGCTGTGGGCCAGATCGCAAAACCCAGACAGCACAACACGAAAAGCGCCACGGTCCAGATATACCAGGCGCCAAAGGATGAAAGGATAAACGCGTTAATCGAATTCAGGACGGCGCCCGATTGCTCCGGAAACGCGATGGCCCAGACCACAAGCCCGCCAATCGCCAGCTTTGACGATATGGTGACGATATGGCTGAAACCCCGGTAAAAACCTTCATCGGCAACGCCGATGGGTAGGTCTGTTAAGGGTGGTTTGATTGACATGTAACTTCCCTGTTCTGTTCGCGGTTTTTATTGTTCGATAGCCCGAGTCTAAGCTAATCGTTCGCATTGGGGAATTTTATTTAGAACCCGGGGCGGTTTTGCAGTAGTGAATTGATTATGGATGATCTTAGCAGTGTTAATAGGAAGCTTAGTCACACGCTTGTAGCGCTACACGCCTTTGATCTGGTCGCACGCTTTGGGAACCTCTCCGGCGCGGCAGAGGCCTTGGGTGTGACGCAATCGGCAATATCGCAGAAAATCAAAGGGCTTGAGGCTGAGCTTGGGGTCACCCTGTTCCGGCGCGAACATCGTGGCGTGAGCTTGACCAATGAAGGCGTGCGCCTGCTGGACACTGTGCGCCCTGCCATGAGCCAGATGGGCCGTTCCGTGGGCTCTTTGCTGGAACGCAAATCCAGACCGCGTGTGCGTATTTCGGCAGATTTTTCCTTTGCGACCTTCTGGCTCCTGCCGCAACTCTCTGACCTGCGCGAAGAGTTGGGGGATGAGATCGAGATCCAGATTCTCGCCTCGCAAGCGCCACCCGAGAGTGGGTCCGACGACTGGGATATCAAAATTCATGTCCAATCCTTCAACACAATCGAGAAAAGGGATGTCGCGCTGCTGCGCGAACGGGTTGCTGCGGTGTGCAGCCCTGGTTTTCTGGCGGAAAACGGCCCGATCACATCCTCGCAAGCCCTGCTCGATCACCAATTGCTGAGCCTGTCAAAACCACCATCCGCCCATTGGCAAACCTGGCAGGGATGGTTCGAAGGGCTGGGCATTTCCGGCGAACGGTCCAAGAACTATATCAGCTTCAACAATTACGACATGGTCACCCAATCGGCGATTGCCGGGAATGGCTTTGCGCTGGGATGGCTTGGACTGATCGATGGTCTGATACAGCAGAACCTGCTGGTGCAGGCGACCGAGGATGTAGTGGTCAGCAATGCGGGCTATGTCATGTCCCGCGATCACTCCAGCACGCGACGGGGCCCGAAATTGGTCTTTGACTGGATCGAACAGCGCGCCGCCAATCCCGCCGCCCGCCGCGCTGTCTCGGCGGCGCAGCTCTGAGCCGCGCCCGCTCCGAAGACCGCGGATTCACCCGCCCGACATTGCCTCAATCGGCATCAACCAGATGTTCATAGCGCGCATCTGTCAGCGTTTTCATGAAAGCCACAAGCGCGTCGATGCGCTGATCATCCAGCGCGGGGGCGTCGGTCAGTTCCTTGAAGGACAGCGTTGACGCCACCTCGGGGTCACGCCAGGGCGCGCCGGTCTCAGGGTTGATCTGACGGGCCGCCGCCTTGGTATTGTATTTGTTGTAGAACAGCACGACGGTCCGTAGATCTTCGAAGACACCATTATGCATGTAAGGCCCGGTCACCGCCACATTGCGCAACGTCGGAACCCGGAACTTGCCCTCCTGCGCCACATCATCGATCTCGGGATTGGCGAGCAACCCGGCATCGGCCAGATCAAGCGGCACGCCATTGCGGGCGCGCACCGCCTTATGGATGGGCACGCCGATATTGTGGTATTCGTGGTTGGTGAAAGTCTCGCCGGGGTCGATCTCGCTGCGCTTGAGCCGATGGCACTGGTTGCAATTACTGAATTGCTGCGAGAAGAACAGAAGACGGCCCAACTCCTCTTCCTGGGTAAGCTGGTATTCCCCCTTGAGAAACCGGTCATACTTGCTGTCAAAGGGCGCAAAGACCTCCGTACGCTCAAACGCGGCAATGGCCGAGGTCATCGCCGCATAGGCCCGATCCGCATCCTCAAACACCGCCTTATCAAACAGGTCCTGCATGGCGGTGACGTAATTAGGGTTCTCCTGCAGGCGTTCAACGACGGCGGCCTTGTCAGCCATCCCCATCTCGATCGGGTTCAACGGAGGTCCGCCTGCCTGATCCTCCAGCGACGTAGCGCGCCCGTCCCAGAACAGACCCCCGGCCCAGACACCCTCTTCGGTGCGGTGCAGCCCCGGCACCAGCGCCGCATAAGAGGCGGTGGGCGCGTTGCGGTCGCCAAGGGAGCCTCCGTCATCCCCCAAAGACACTGCCCGGCCCAGATCGGTTTCGCGCGCATCGGCAAATCCTGCCTCGGGGTCGTGACAGGTGGCGCAGGACATGGTGCGGTTGGCCGACAGGTTGGCGTCGAAAAACAACGCCTCTCCCAACGATTCCAGACTGTCAAGTGGGTCCGCCTGAGCCACGCCGGCCGCGAGGCACAAAAGTGCGGATATCAGAAAGGAACGCATATATGTGGCCTCCGAAGCGCGGGATCATTGGCTTCGTCATACCAGATAAAATCAATCAGGAATTGATGCAACGCAAACCAGCGTCACCCGCCCCAGATCTTTTTCACGTAATTCTTGGTTTCTTTATAGGGAGGTACACCGCCATGCTTCTGAACCGCTTTCGGTCCGGCATTATAGGCGGCCAAGGCCAGAGGCCAGGATTTGAACTCGCGGAACTGGATCGACAGATAGCGCGCGCCACCATCGAGGTTCTCATAAGGATCATGCGGGTTCACACCCAGAGACCGCGCAGTCGCGGGCATCAGCTGCGCCAGACCCAGCGCGCCCTTGTGGGACTTGGCGCGCGGGTTCCAGTTGCTTTCCTGCTGCACCAGACGCAGGAAAAGCTCTTCGGGTATATTGTGCCGCCGCGCCGCGTCGCGCGCCATGGCGGTGTATTGGCCGCGGTATTTGCCGGTATAGCGCTTGTCAAAATTGCCACGGGCCGAGGGCGGACGCAGGCGCACCGAGTTTTCATACTGGCTGGCCCCGCGCGTATCGAGAAATTTCGCCTGATTCTTGAACAGGTCCCTGCGGCTCTTGGTTCCGAACATATCTGCTGCCGCCGGCACCGCCGATAGCACAAGCCCAACAACAACAAGCCCCGATACAAACCTGCGCATACTCACTGCCCGCCTACTACACCTCGACGCGGGACTATACATATTTTGCCCGGAAATGAAAGAGTTCGGGATATGTACCCCGCGCGAGTGGTTCCGTGCTGCTATACCTAGTTTTAACCAAGTTCAGGGCCGTATAGGGTCTCCGGGACGGATCGCGCAGATTCGCGACATCAAGACAGAACAACAGATGGGGAAAGCCATGGCAGGCTCGGTCAACAAAGTCATTCTTATCGGAAATCTGGGCCGCGACCCCGAGGTGCGTTCGTTCCAGAACGGCGGCAAGGTCTGCAACCTACGCATTGCAACCTCCGAGACCTGGAAAGACCGCAACACCGGTGAACGCCGCGAACGGACCGAGTGGCACTCGGTTGCGATCTTCAACGAAGGTCTGGTCCGCGTTGCCGAGCAATATCTGCGCAAAGGCTCGAAGGTCTATGTTGAGGGCCAGTTGCAGACCCGCAAATGGCAGGATCAATCCGGTCAGGACCGGTATTCAACCGAAGTTGTGCTGCAGGGCTTTGGCTCGACCCTGACCATGCTGGATGGCCGCGGCGAAGGCGGCGGCGGTGGTGGCGGCTATGGCGGTGGTCAGGGCGGTGGCTATGACAGCGGGCCGCAGAGCGACAGCTATGGCGGGTCACGCGGCGGCGGCAGCGCCCCGGCCCCGGCCTCGGGCGGAATCGATGATGACGAGATTCCGTTCTAAGGACATGAACCGGTGACATGGTCCTTCCCGATAGGCCGCCTTCTGGGGTCGGAGCTGAGGGTCCATGTCACGTTTTTCCTGCTGATCGCCTGGGTTGGCTTCTCGGCCTATGGCAGCGGCGGCGCCGTGGGCGCCTTGTGGAATATTCTCTTTGTTCTGGCGCTCTTTACCTGCGTCGTCGCCCATGAATACGGCCACGCGCTGATGGCGCAGCGCTATGGAATTCGCACCCCTGACATCACGCTGTTGCCAATCGGCGGGTTGGCCCGGCTGGAACGGATGCCCCAAAAACCCGGCCAAGAGATTGCCGTAGCCCTGGCAGGACCAGCGGTGAATATCGTGATCTGCGCGGTGCTGTTTCTGCTGGGCGCGCGGATTGGCACAGACACGCTCAGCAGCGTCGAAAATCCCAATGCCGATTTCTGGGGCCGCCTGGCGCTGGTGAACCTGTTTCTTGCTGTCTTCAACCTGATCCCCGCCTTTCCGATGGATGGCGGGCGGGTGTTCCGCGCGCTGCTTTGTCTGTGGCTGGATCGGGTCATGGCCACACGGGTCGCGGCCACAGCCGGGCGAGTTCTGGCGCTGGGTCTGGGTTTCTACGGGCTCAGTTCCGGCAATCCCGTGCTGGTGCTGATCGCGGTGTTCGTGTTTTTTGCCGCTGGCGCGGAAAGTCAGGATGTCGCCATGCGGGCCGTCTCGCGCAGCCTTGTGGCGCGTGATGCGATGATCACCAGCTTCGAGACGTTGACGCCTGCCGACACGCTGAATTCAGCGGCCCAGGCGGTGATCCGCAGCACGCAGCACGAGTTTCCCGTGGTTGACACATCCGGCGCGCTGCTGGGCTTTGTGACGCGCGCGCGCCTCTTTGCCGCGCTGGCGGGGGAAGAGCCCCGCACCACCCCGGCGATCTCGGTGATGGACGCGGATATCCCGCGCGTTGCGCTGACCGATGGGCTGGAAAGAGTGCTGGAGGCCCTGCATAACGGCGCCCCGGCCGTTGCCGTCTGTGCCGCCAACGGGATCATGCTGGGATACATAACGCCCGAGAATATCGGCGAGCTTATGGTGATCCAGGGCCGTCGTTGATTTTCAACAGGTTGCGAGCGCATCCTCAAGCACGGATCGCACCGCATCGGCAGGCACTTCCGAGGTGACAAAGGCCTGCCCGATCCCGCGCGCCAGGATGAACCGCAACTGCCCGTCGATCACCTTTTTGTCCTGCCCCATCAAGTCCAGCAGCGCTTCGGCCCCCGGCAGGTCGCCAGGAATGTCGGCCAGATCGGTCTTCATCCCCATCGCTTTAAGATGCGCGCGCACCCGGCTCGGGTCCTCCTGCGAACAGAGCCCCAGCCTAGAGGACAGCTCAAAGGCCAGCGCGCAGCCGATGGCAACGCCCTCGCCATGCAACAACCGGTCGGAGTAGCCGGTCGCCGCCTCCAGCGCGTGACAGAAGGTATGACCAAGATTGAGCAGCGCGCGATCCCCCTGCTCGGTCTCGTCCCGCGCGACAATGTCCGCCTTCATCTGCACCGAGCGTGTCACCGCCCGTACGCGCGCGGCCATATCACCCGCTGAGAGCGCCGGTCCATTCTGCTCAAGCCAGTCGAAGAACACGGCATCCCCGAGCAGGCCGTATTTCACCACCTCGCCATAGCCCGCGATGAAATCGCGCGGCGTCAGGGTCTGCAGGACGGAGGTATCGGCCAGAACCAGTGAGGGTTGATGGAAGGCGCCGATCAGGTTCTTGCCCTGCGGCGCGTTGATGCCGGTCTTGCCCCCAACCGAACTGTCCACCTGCGCCAGCAGCGAGGTCGGGATCTGCACAAACCGCACACCCCGGCGCAGGACAGCCGCCGCAAAGCCCACCAGATCGCCGATCACGCCGCCACCCAGGGCCACAACAACATCATTGCGCTCGACCTTCTCGGCCAGCAGCCATTCCACCGTGCGTTCGAAATGCGGCCAGCTTTTGGTGGCCTCTCCTGCGGGCAGGTCCAGAGAAACCATCTCGATACCTGCCGTGGCCAGCCCGGCGCGCAGACCGTCAAGATGCAGCGCCGCCACCTGTTCATCTGAAACCACGGCCAAACGGGGCCGCCGCAGCAGCGGCGCGATCCGGGTTCCTGCCTCAGCCAGCAGATCCGGACCGATCACAACGTCATACGACCTGTCGCCCAGGTCCACATACACCGTTTCTTGCATCTAGAGTCGTTCCAATACATCGGGCCGGGTTTCAAGCACCCCGATCACCCGGTCCACCATCTGTTCAATCGCGGCCTCACCGTCAGAGACCACGGTCAGGTCCGATTTGGCATAGAGCGGCACGCGCGCCTCATAAAGCGCCGCGAGAGTCGCGCGCGGATTGTCGGTTCTCAGCAGCGGTCTTGTGTCCTTGTGTTTGACCCGGTTCCACAACACCGGCAGGTCCGCGTTGAGCCAGACCGAGACACCGCGCGCCGAGATCATCGCGCGGTTGCCCTCGGTCAGAAACGCGCCACCCCCCGTGGACAATATCCCCCGTTCTTCATCCAGAAGCCGCCCGATCACCTGGCTTTCCTTGGTCCGGAAAAAGGGCTCGCCGTCACGGGCGAAAATTTCGGGTATTGTCATGTTGGCGGCTGATTCGATCTCGGCGTCACTGTCGAGGAAGGGCACCGCCAGGCGTTGCGCAAGCGCCCGGCCCACTGCGGTTTTTCCGGCTCCCATCATGCCGACCATGACCACCGTCTTGTGCAACCGCCAGGTGGCGTGCGATGCGGATTTGGTCAAGTTGTGCTCAATTTCGCTCATTTGCCCTTGAATGACGTGATCTTGTGAAAAAGGCTAGCTATAACTTGGGGCAAAACGACGAAAAGAGGCAGTTGCGGCTATGGGGCGTCTGATAAAATTCTTGGTATACCTGATCTGCCTGTGTTTCGTGGCGCTGATTGGATATGCCTATCTTGGTCCGTTCTTCGGTGTGGATTTTAGCGCCCCGCAGAGCGAGGTGCGCGAACCGGTGACACTGGATGCGGACTAGACTGGCGCTGGCCCTTGCCGCGCTGCCGGTGCTGGCATCGGCGCAACAACCGCTTTCTGCGATCGAATGGCTGAATGACCCTCCAACCGCCGGGCTTCCCGGCACGGTGCTGATGGAGCCGCCGGTCGCCGCCGTGGGGCGGCTGCCCGAAATCGCAGTCCAGCCGCTGGATGCCCCCAGCCCGCCCATCGGTCTTGTGCCCTCCTCGGTGACGGGCCTGCCGGTGGATCTGTGGCGCGGCAGCGACCCGCACAGGCTCGCGCAGCTCATCGCGCAGGTGCCCGTGCGCAACTCGCCCGCGATGCAGAAACTGCTCTATTCGCTGCTGCTGACCGAGGCGACAGCCCCTGCCGGCACCGGGGCCGAGGAAATCCTGCTGCATGCCCGGCTCGACCGGCTGCTGGAGCTGGGCGCAACCGATCCGGCGCAGAACCTCGCGCAGGTGGCCGGTGCCACCCGGAATGCCGACCGGTTCCGGCGCTGGTTCGACGCGACGCTGCTGACCGGGGATGAAGATCGCAGTTGCGAGGTGCTGGCCTCGGCACCCCATCTGTCGCCCGGCTATGACGCGATGATTTTCTGCCAGGCGCGTGGCGGCGACTGGCAATCCGCCGCCCTGACGCTTGAGGCCGCCCATGCGCTGGAGCTGCTAGAACCCGATCAGTTGAACCTGATGGACCGGTTCCTCAGCCCGGACCTGTTCGAGGGCGCGCCGCCCCTGCCCCGGCCCGACATGCCCGACCCGCTGATCTTCCGGCTCTACGAAACGATTGGAGAGCGCCTGCCGACAGCGTCGTTGCCGCGCGCCTTTGCCACGGCTGACCTGCGCGATGTCGCCGGTTGGAAAGCCCAACTGGAAGCCGCCGAGCGGCTGACACGGATTGGCGCGTTGACCCCCAACCATCTGCTGGGGCTTTATACCGAACGCAAGGCCTCCGCCTCGGGCGGGGTTTGGGACCGGGTCGATGCCCTGCGACGCTTTGATCAGGCGCTACAAAGCGGCAGCGCCGAAGCGGTGTCAAAGACCTTGCCCACTGCCTGGGCCGTGATGCGCGAAGCCGAGTTGGAGGTGCCCTTTGCCGAGCTTTTTGCCGAGCAACTGGGAAGTCTGGCAATAACCGATCCCGGCGCGTCCCGCGTGCTGTGGGAGATTGCCCTGCTCTCAGGGGACCGCCCGCCTGCCTCGGACGGGTCGGCGGCCTCGCTGTTTCTGGCCGCCCTCGCCAATGGCAACCCCGGCGATCTGAGCGCGCCAGACGCCACCGCCCGAGCCATAGCCGACGGGTTCGCCCGCCCGCCCTTGCGCCCCGAATTGCAGGACATGATCGACAGCGGTCGGCTGGGCGAGGCCATTCTCGAAGCGATGATCCTGTTTGGCGATGGGGCCAGCGGCAACCCTGCGGATCTGACAGCGGCCATCGCCTTGTTCCGCTCGGTGGGTCTGGAAGACACCGCGCGCCAATCGGGCCTGCAACTGATGCTGCTGGATCGGGGATGAGCATGGACGCGCCCCAGACACAGGATCTCTGGATTTCCAGCTTCCTCGAAGCGCAGGCCGCCGAGTTGGGGGCCGCCACCAATACGCTGCTGGCCTATGGCCGTGATCTACAGGATTTCTCCGGCTGGCTGACGCGCAAAAAGCTTGATTTCGCGCGCACCGAACGCGATCAGGTGGAAGCCTATCTGATCGATTGCGATGCTGAGGGCCTGTCACGCGCCACCCGTGCCCGGCGGCTGTCGGCGATCAAGCAGCTCTACCGCTTCGCCTTCGAGGAAGGCTGGCGCAGCGACAACCCCGCCATTCAGATCCGCGGCCCCGGACGGCAGAAATCGCTACCCAAGACGCTGGAGGTGATCGAGGTCGACCGGCTGCTGGCCGCGGCGCGCCAAACCGGGCGCAACACGGCAGATCGGGTGCGCAATACCTGCCTGATGGAGTTGCTCTATGCCACCGGCATGCGGGTGACCGAACTGGTCTCGCTGCCCGTCTCCGCCGCGCGCGGCGACCCGAGCATGCTGCTGATACTCGGCAAGGGTGGCAAGGAACGTATGGTGCCACTGTCACCCCCGGCCCGCGAGGCGCTTGCCGCCTGGCTGACCCTGCGCGACGAGGCCGAAGAGAAAGCCGCCGATAATGGCAAGCCTCGCTCGCGCTTCCTGTTTCCGTCGCGTGGCAAGCTGGGGCATCTGACGCGGCACCGGTTCTATCTGCTGATCAAGGAACTGGCCGTTGCGGGCGGCGTGTCGCCGGCCAAGGTCACGCCACATACGCTGCGTCATGCCTTTGCAACCCATCTGCTGGCCAATGGCGCCGATCTGCGCTCGATCCAGACATTGCTGGGCCACGCGGACGTCGCCACCACCGAAATCTACACCCATGTTCTGGACGAACGACTGTCCGAGCTGGTGCTGGATCACCACCCCCTGTCCAAGAAACCGCGAAGCGGCTAGTTTGACGCCCAATTTGATCCGAAAACCGGCTCCCACTTTTCGGATTGCGCTCTAAGCTCTTGAACGCGCAGGGCATGGTGCCCATAACGGGCATGTATTTATGATAGTCAAGGACCAATGGACCCGACCCCTTCTGTGATCGACAGCGCATTCTGGATCACCTCTGGCGCAATTCTGTTTCTTCTCATCCTTTCCGGCTTCTTCTCCGGCTCCGAGACCGCGCTGACCGCCGCCTCGCGCGGCAAGCTGCGTGCGCAGGCCGATAAGGGCAATCTGGGGGCGCAGCGCGCGCTCGACATCACCGACGACAATGAACGGCTGATTGGCTCGGTCCTGCTGGGCAACAATCTGGTGAATATCCTGGCCGCCTCGCTGGCCACGGCCTTGTTCACCCGGCTTTTCGGCGAAAGCGGCGTGGCGCTGGCAACGCTGGTGATGACCTTGCTGGTACTGATCTTTGCCGAGGTGCTGCCCAAGACCTATGCGATCACCAATGCCGAAACCGCCGCCGGGCTTGTCTCGCGCCCGATTGGCATCATCGTGACCCTCTTTGCCCCCGTCGTCAGCGCCGTGCGGCTGTTGGTGCGCGGCGTGCTGCGCCTGTTTGGCGTGCAGATCGACCCTGACAGCCGCATCCTTGCGGTCCGCGAAGAGATCGCCGGAGCATTGCAATTGGGCCATTCCGAAGGCGTGGTCGAGAAAGAGGATCGCGACCGCATTCTTGGCGCGCTCGATCTGAACGACCGGGCGGTCGAAGAGATCATGCTGCACCGCTCGAATATCGAGATGATCGACGCCGCCGCCCAGCCCGAGGCGATCCTCGAACAGTGCCTGCAAAGCCCCCATACCCGCCTGCCCGTCTTTCGCGACGAACCCGAGAATATTGTCGGCGTGGTCCATGCCAAGGATCTGTTCCGTTCCATGTATGCGCAGGTGGGCGGCGCGGGTGGCGATGCGGATCAGATCAAGAATTTCGACATTTCCAAGGTCTGGAACGCGCCCTATTTCGTGCCTGAAACCACCACGCTGGACGACCAGATGCGGGAATTCCTGCGCATGCGCAGCCATTTCGCGCTGGTGGTGGATGAATATGGCTCACTGCGCGGGCTGATCACGCTGGAGGATATCCTGGAAGAGATCGTGGGCGAGATCACCGACGAGTTCGATCCGGATGAAGAGATTCAGATCAAAAAAGCCGAAGACGGCCAGTTTCTGGTCGAAGGCGCAATGACGATCCGCGACCTGAACCGCGCCACCGACTGGCATTTGCCCGATGACGAGGCCAATACCGTGGCCGGTCTGGTCATTCACGAGGCGCAGATGATCCCCACGGTCGGCCAGGTCTTTGCCTTCCACGATTTCCGTTTCGAGGTGACCGCGCGCGAGGGCAATCGGGTCACAGAATTGAAGATCCGCCCCCTGCTGATGTCGAACTGATCCGCCCGCCGCGTAAATTCTGTGGTCATGCAGGCAGGCTTGCGCCAATCTGGCGCAAGGAGGACCCGCTATGCCCAGTCTGAAACAGAAACTCGGCGATCCGGCCCGTCGGCTCACCTCGGCGCTCTGCACGATCCCGTCCGCCATCGTCACGCAGGCCATGGCGGCGGCGGGGATGGATTTCGTGATGATCGACATGGAGCATGGCGCCGTGGATCATGGCTCTTGCCACGCGATGATCGCTGCGACAGCCGGAAGTGACTGTGCCCCGCTGGTTCGGGTGGCCGAGAATGACACGGCGCAGGTCAAGCGCGTCCTCGATATGGGGGCCGAAGGGATCGTCTTTCCGCTGATCCGCGACGCCGAGGATGCGCGTGCGGCGGTGGCCAGCCTGCGCTATCCGCCCCGCGGCACGCGCGGGTTCGGACCGTTTATCGCCCATTCGCGCTGGGGCACCTCGCTGATGGACTATCGCGAGACGATTGAGGATCAGCTGATCTGCTGTTTGCTGATCGAAACCGCCGAGGCGGTCGAGAATATCGACGCAATCTGCGCGGTCGAAGGAATCGATCTGCTGGTGGTGGCCGCCTTCGACCTCTCGACCTCGCTGGGGGTCAGCGGTCAGTTCGATCATCCCGACTATATGCGCGCGCAACAGCGCGTCGAAGAGGCCGCGCTGCGCGCCGGTCTGCCCCTTGGCGGCGCGGCACTGAACGCAACGCAGGCGGCGGCATTGTTTGAACGCGGTCATCGCGTCATTGCCGGGTTCGATGTGCTGTGGTTGAAACAGCAAACTGCTGAAATGGCCTCCTGGTGCGCGGATTGACCAGCGCGACATGGTGATGTCGCAAACCGGACAGCCGCTGACAGGAAGGCCACCCAGACTGGCGCAAAAACCCGGAGAGTGTTCATGAAAACCACCACCAGAGTCGCCGTCATCGGGGGCGGCGTCGTTGGCTGTTCTGTCCTCTATCACCTGACCAAGCTGGGCTGGTCGGACATCATGCTGCTGGAACGTTCCGAGTTGACCTCCGGGTCCACATGGCACGCGGCGGGCGGCTTTCACACGCTCAATGGCGACACCAACATGGCCGCCCTGCAGGGCTATACCATCCGGCTCTACAAGGAGCTGGAAGAGATCACCGGCATGTCCTGCGGCCTGCATCATGTGGGCGGGGTGACGCTGGCCGACAATCAGGATCGCTTCGACATGATGTTGGCCGAGCGCGCCAAGCACCGTTTCATGGGGCTGGACACCGAAATCGTCGGCCCCGAAGAGATCAAGAAGATCGCGCCGGTCACCAATGTCGACGGTGTCATCGGCGGGCTATATGATCCGCTGGACGGCCATCTTGATCCGTCAGGCACCACCCATGCCTATGCCAAGGCGGCCCGGATGGGCGGCGCCACGATCGAGACCCATTGCATGGTGCGTGAAACCAACCAGCGCCCTGACGGGACCTGGGATGTGGTGACCGACAAGGGCACGATCCATGCCGAACATATCGTCAATGCGGGCGGCCTCTGGGCGCGCGAAGTGGGCGCGATGGCCGGGACCTACATGCCGCTGCACCCGATGGAGCATATCTATCTGGTGACAGATGACGTGCCCCTGATCGCCGATATCATCGCGGATGGCGGCGAGCATCCGCATGTGATGGACCCGGCAGGCGAAAGCTATCTGCGTCAGGAAGGGCGCGGTCTGTGCATCGGGTTTTATGAGCAGAATTGTAAGCCCTGGGCGGTCAAAGGCACGCCCTGGGATTTCGGGCATGAGCTGCTGCCGGATGATTTCGACAAGATCGAGGACTCGATCACCTTCGCTTATGACCGCTTCCCGGCCCTGGCCGAGGCGGGCGTCAAATCGGTGATTCACGGCCCGTTCACCTTTGCCCCGGATGGCAACCCGCTGGTCGGCCCGGTGCCGGGCATGCGCAACTACTGGTCCGCCTGCGGCGTGATGGCTGGGTTCAGCCAGGGTGGCGGCGTTGGCCTGATGCTGGCGCAATGGATGACCGAAGGCGAGACCGAGCGCGATGTCAGCGCCATGGACGTTGCCCGCTTCGGCGACTGGATCACGCCGGGCTATACCCTGCCCAAGGTGATCGAAAACTATCAGAAACGCTTCTCGGTCGCCTATCCGAACGAGGAACTGCCCGCTGCGCGCCCATTCCGCACCACACCGATGTATGACATCTTTACCGACATGGGCGCGGTCTGGGGCCACCAATACGGGCTGGAGGTTGCCAACTATTTCGCGCAGGGCGATGAGCCGGGCTATGAAACCCCGTCCTTCCGCCGCTCGGACGCGTTTGACGCCGTGGCGCGCGAGGTCAAAGGGGTGCGCGAGGGCGTCGGCATCACCGAATTGCAGAACTTTGGCAAATACCGCGTGACCGGCACTGGCGCGCGGGGCTGGCTGGATCGCGTGATGGCGGGCCGGGTTCCGAAACAGGGTCGGTTGGCGCTGACACCGATGTTGTCGCCCAAAGGGCGGCTGATCGGCGACTTCACCATTTCCTGCCTCAGCGAAACGGAATTCCAGCTCACCGCATCTTATGGCGCACAGGCCTACCATATGCGCTGGTTCGAGCAGAATCTCGACGGGGATGTGGGGATCGAGAACATCTCGGACACGCGCACGGGCTTCTCGATTGCCGGTCCGAAAGCGCGCGAGGTGCTGCAGGCGGTGACCTTGTCGGATGTAAACGACATGACATTCCTGGATGTCCGCCGCCTGACGCTGGGCATGAGTGACTGCATCGTGCAGCGGGTCAGCTATACCGGCGATCTGGGCTATGAGATCTATTGCGATGCGCTCAGCCAGCGCGCGCTCTGGTCGACGCTGTGGAACGCGGGCCAAGAGCACGGGATGAGCCTATTCGGGATGCGAGCGATCATGTCGCTGCGGCTCGATAGGTTCTTTGGTTCGTGGCTGGCCGAGTTCTCGCCCGACTACACGGCGGCTGAGACCGGGCTGGATCGCTTCATCTCGTTCAAGAAAAACTCCGATTTCATCGGGCGAGCCGCAGCCGAGGCCGAACGCGAGGCCGGTCCGGTCCGCAAGCTGGTGGCGTTCGAGGTTGATGCCGAAGACGCGGATGTCAACGCGTATGAGCCGATCTGGCTGGACGACGCAGTCGTGGGCTTCTGCACCTCGGGGGGGTATTCGCATTATGCGGAGAAATCCATCGCCCTTGGCCTTCTGCCCAGCGACCGTATCGCGCCCGGCCTTGAGGTCGAGATCGAGATCCTCGGCCAGATGCGCAAGGCGCGGGTTCTGGACCGTACGCTCTTTGACGCGGATGGGACACGCATGCGCGGGTGACAACGGCGCGCGTGATGGCCATGGTGGTGGCATGAGTTCGATCCCGATCATCCTGCTGGCCGCCGGGGCCTCTAGCCGCATGGGCGGCGGCGACAAGCTGATGCGCTCGATCGAAGGTGAACCGCTGTTGCGGCGCACCGCCCGCCGCGCCCTTTCGGCTGGCCCGGTCCATGTCGCGCTGCCGCCCGAACCGCATCCGCGCCACGCGGCGCTTTCAGGGCTTGATGTTCACATCGTGCCCGTGCCCGACGCGGCGGAGGGGATGAATGCCAGCCTGCGCCGCACACTCGCAACAATCCCGCCTGCGGCACCGGCGGCAATGGTGCTGCTAGCGGATTTGCCCGACATCACCAATGATGACTTGAACAATGTAATGCAAGCGGTTGATCTGAAATCTGATACCTTGATTTGGCGCGGCACCGCGGAGACCGGAAAACCCGGCCATCCCGTGGTCTTTGCCCGCTCACTCTTTCCCGAATTGCTGACCCTAACCGGAGATGCCGGGGCGCAGAGCGTGGCGCACTCCCACGCGGATCAGACGATCTGCGTGCCCTTGCCCGGCCACAATGCGCTGCGGGATCTGGATACCGAACAGGATTGGTCCGACTGGCTCGCCCGCCAATAAGGCTTCAGATCGAGAGGCGCAGATCGACGCCTTCGCGTGCCCTGGGCATGCGCGCTGGCATAGGGCTTTGGCGCGTTTTGAACGCCGGAAACAGCTCATAAAGCTCGGTGCGCTGCGCATTGCCGCCCCCAACCCCGGTCCGGGAGGGGTCGGCGGGTTGAAAACACTCGCTCCATGCGCCGTCCGACAGCACCACTTCATGGGTGTCAAAGGCGATATGGATATAGCTTATCTCGGGCAGCTCTGCCCGCAAGATGCCAACCAGCCCGGTCAGATGCTTGGCCGCTGCCAGCGCCTCGCGCTCTTCGAAATAAAGCGCGGTCTGGTCGCTTGCGACCAAAACCCGGTGGTTCGGGCTGACCAGCATGTCACGCTCGGGCAGTTCAAAATCCAGCGCACCCGCGCGGATCAGAATCGGTTGCAGATGCCCGGCCCGAGCCATCTGCCGCGCCGAAACCCGGCGCCGACCGGTCCAGCTCAGTTTGCGAATCCCGTTGTCGCGCGTCACTACGCGATCGCCAGCGCGCAGTTCTTCGACCTTCCGCTCGCCTTTTGGCGTGGCAATCAGGGTTCCGGGCGTAAAACAGGACACAGGTTACTCACTTTCAAAACTCGACCATAACCAAAGCGGGGCGCGATAACCGGCAACACAAACACCAATCTCCGCCAGACTCTGGCTATGCTCTAAACCATCAACAACACACGGACCGGCGCGCACCTTGGCCCGGCCTCAAAGAACGCGACACCGGACCGGAGCCCGCCGACAAACGGGTATTTCGCCCGCCGACATCTTCTCCGGCCCAGTGCCTGATGAAAGTTGTGCTAAATGCGCCCCCAGCTCGAACACCATAGTCACCAGTGACAGCCGCAAGGCCGCCCCCCTCTCCGATGACACTCGTTACGGTCCCCACACCACTTAAAACAGTGTTTCTGCTGTCGAATGTAACACGCCCTTCATGTCTGGCGTCATTGCGTGCAATGACACCGTGCTGCATCCCCCTTTGCCCGGATTCCATACCCCTGCAAACAATCCGCTTCTGGCTGTTCCTTGCCGAAAAGGCGGTCGAGGTGCCAAGTTCCGTGCCAATTCCCCCAACACGGTACGACACCCCGGCCTCCCCATTCGGGTTTCCCCGAATCCGGTACAGCCTCTTTGTTTGCGGTGAAATCTTACCCCCAAGACCGCCGGGCGCACCCACGCCGAAACGGCGACGCGGCCTATCCGCGATCCGATCCGAGCCTGAGATGTTGCGACTGCGCGTCATATTCGTCTCCGCAATGGGTTCTGCTGGCCTCCAACACACAGAGGCCTCGCCCATCCACGAGACAGCCCAACCTGATCCAACGCCGCACGACACGCCGAAAGCGAGCAAGAGGGGGGTACACAACGATACCAATCAACATCCGGCACGCTACTTTGCGTACCGGTCAAGCACTCGTCACGTGGCGAAAAATACCGCCTGAGACGTCGCGCCCCCCTCTCGCATCTTCCGATGCTTTTTTGTGCGGTCGCCCCCGTGACCAACTCAAACCGCCCCCCAGTCGGGCTGCTTCATGGATAGCGAAGGGAGGGCGCGTGAAAAAGGAAAAAAGTCACATAAATTATTTCCAAACGTTTCTGCCGCTGTGATTAACCTGTTTGGCCAGTGGGCATTGCTCTCCCTGTGGTTGTTGACTGTTTCCGCACGCCACCTGCAAGCACCCCTTTGACGCGCCTGTTTCGCAAGGCTGGTCCCGGCAAACGAAGGGCAAAAGGCGGTGACGCGTTTGTCGCTATAGCGAGAACAACCGCGGGTCCGACTCAACCGGATTGTTACCAAGACACGGGTGCCTTTTTTTCGCCGCAATAGCAGAAAATCATGGAACCAATAAACTGCTAGCCCCCGGCATTTTTTTCAGTTCGGGAACAATGCGGGGTTTAAGCTATCACGATTCGCTCTCCCGCACCCAAATTGGGACCACCACCCCGACATCGGGCAGGCCTGGTGAGGGCACCGACGGGACAACCGCGACGGTGCCTCTTCCGTTCAGGAAATATAAAGCAAGGCTTAACGTTCATTAAGAAATCTTCATGTCCCGCAAAGAATCCCGAAAGGCATCCTGCCTATTTCGTGATCGGACCCGGATTGAACCGGAGCCAATACAGGAGACAACTATGAGCGATCGCAGCCATTCCGGCTTTCCTTCCAATCTTTCCAAATGGGCCGGTGCTTCGGCACTGAGCGCGCTGCTGCTGACGAGCGCGGCGCTGCCTGCAGCGGCAGATGCCGCCCTGGCCGACCTCGTCGACGAGGTATCGCCCTCGGTTGTGACCATTCTGGCCAAGCAGAAGGCACAACCCCAGCCCGCCAATGCGCCCAATCCCGGCGCGACCGATCCCCGCTTTGATGAGTTCTTCAAGCGCTTCGGCCTGCCCGAAGGGTCATTCGGTGGCTCACCGATGCCCGCCCCCGGCCCGCGCAGCGGTCTGGGCTCCGGCTTTGTTCTTGAAGAGGACGGGCTGATCGTCACCAACCACCATGTGGTGGACGGCGCCGACAGCGTCACCGTCCGCCTCAGCGATGATCGCGAATATGAGGCCGAAATTGTCGGAACCGACCCGCTGACCGATCTGGCCGTGCTCAAGATCGCGGCAGATGAGCCGCTGCAAGCCGTGACATTCGGCGACAGCGAAGTCATCCGCGTCGGCGAAGACGTGGTGGCCGTGGGCAACCCGTTCGGGCTGAGCTCGACCGTGACCACCGGCATCATCTCGGCCAAGGGCCGCAATATCTCGGCCGGGCCTTACGCGGAATTCCTGCAGACCGATGCCGCGATCAACAAAGGCAATTCCGGCGGACCGTTGTTCAACATGGACGGCGAAGTGGTCGGTGTGAACTCGGCCATCTATTCGCCCTCGGGCGGCTCGGTTGGTCTGGGCTTTGCGGTGACCTCCAACATCGTCGAGGATATCGTGGCCGACCTGATCGATGACGGTCAGGTGGATCGCGGCTGGCTCGGTGTGTCGATCCAGAACGTGAACCCCGAAATCGCCGCCGCGATGGGGCTTGAGGACGCGCAGGGCGCGCTGGTCTCTGATGTGGTCAAGGGCAGCCCCTCGGACGGAATTCTGAAAACCGGCGATATCATCACCGTCTTCAACGGCAGCGCCGTCGACGACAGCTCTGACCTGCCCCGACTGGTCGGCGGCACCCAAAGCGGCAAACCCAGCGAGATCACCCTGATCCGTGACGGCAAGGAACAGACCATGACGGTCACGCTGGGGGCCCATCAGGACAGCGCCAGCGCGGCGGATGTCATCACCGACAAGGCCGACGACCCGAAACTGGGCGTCACCGTGGCACCGCTGGATCAGGCGGCACGGGCCGAGATCGGTGTGGGTGAGGACGTCAATGGCGTCGTCATCAAGTCTCTGTCCCCCGACAGCCCTGCCGCCGAAGCGGGGCTGCGCACAGGCGACGTGATCGTTCGCCTTGGCAACCAGGAGATCGAAACGCCCGAAGCCCTGATCAACGCGCTGCAATCGGAAAAGACCGATCCGGCGCTTCTGCTGATCAACCGCTCCGGCAGCCAGATCTTTGTCCCGGTGAGGATCGCGTAAGACGATCCCACCCCAAGAGATGCGCGCTGCCTGGGGGGGTGGAGGCGCGTTAGGTCCGGCGGGTCACCTCTGTCCCCGATCCGCCGGACCCGTCGGGCGCAACCAAGATGCGCCCGACGCGTGCAATCCGAAGAAACCCGGCTTATACCTTTTTACTAGAACAGGATTAAGACCATGAGCAGACGCGTATTAATTGTAGAAGATGATGCGGAAACCCGTGAATTCGTCGCCAAAGGCTTCGCCGAAGAAGGCTTTGCGGTCGAAACCGCCGAAGATGGGCGCGAAGGGCTTTATCACGCAACCGATGGCGGCTTTGACGTGGTGATCGTTGACCGGATGATGCCGGGGCTCGACGGGCTGTCGCTGACCAAATCCATCCGCGCCGCAGGCTTGCAGACCCCGGTTCTGATGCTGACCGCCATGAGCGCGGTGGACGAACGCGTCAAAGGCCTGCGTGCCGGGGCCGATGACTATCTGGTCAAACCGTTTTCGTTTCAGGAGCTTCATGCCCGGATCGAGGCGCTTCTGCGCCGTCCGCAGGAAACCGAGGAAACCGCAACGCTGACCTGCCGCGATCTGGAAATGGACCTGCTCAAGCGCAAGGTCACCCGCGACGGGCGCGACATCACGCTGACCCCGCGCGAATTCCAGATCCTGGAGTTTTTCCTGCGCCGCCAAAACCGGGTCATTTCCCGCACCATGCTGTTGGAAGGCGTCTGGGATTATCACTTCGACCCCAACACCAACATCGTGGATGTGCATATCTCGAAACTGCGCCGCCAGATCGACGAGGGCGCCGAGATTGCGCTGATCGAAACGGTGCGGGGCGCGGGCTATATCATGCGCGATGGCTGAAACCCTGTCGGTCTTTCGCAATGCGCGTACCCGTCTGGCCCTGGCCAGCATCGCGCTCAGCACCATCCTGACTGCGGCGGTGCTGGCGCTGGTTTATGTCAACGCCAACCGCACCATCTCAGGCGAGACTCGCAGCGTGGTGACTGCCGAACTGGCGGGTCTGGCGGATGAATATGATCGGTTGGGCATGATCGGCCTGATCACGGCGATCAACCGCCGCACGGTAAATGCCGCAGAGCGCGACGCGATCTATCTGCTGGTCAGCGCCAATGGCCGCGTGCTGGCCGGCAACATCAGCGGTTGGCCCCAACAGGTCGAGCCTGGCAGCGGTTGGGTCGAACTGACGCTGAAACGCCCGAATTCCACACAAACCCAGCCGGTCGCCGCCGCCTCGATCCAATTGAACCGAGGCGAGGGCTTGCTGGTCGGGCGCTACACCACCGAAGCCCGCAATTTTGATCAGGTGCTCCTACAATCGGTCGGGCTTGCCCTGCTGGCCTCGGTCGCGCTCAGCCTGCTGACCGGCTGGCTCCTGACTCGGCTGGTCTTCTCGCGGCTTGCCGATATCACCCGCACCGCAGATGAGATCATGTCGGGCGACCTGTCGCGCCGGATTCCCCTGCGCGGATCGGATGACGAATTCGAGCGCATGGCCGCCACCCTCAACGACATGCTGGACCTGATCGAGAACCTGATCGGCAATCTGCGCATGACCACCAATTCCATCGCCCATGACCTGCGCTCGCCGCTCTCGCGCCTGCGCCAGCGCGTCGAGTTGCTGACCTCAAAAGATCGCACCGCAGAAGAGCGCGAGCTCGACGCCGCCCGCGCTATGGGTGAGGTCGACCACCTGCTGCGGGTGTTTTCTCAACTGACCGAGATTTCGCGCGCCGAGGCCGGGATTGGCCGCGAGGAATTCGAACCGTTGGACCTGAAACAGTTGGTGCATGACGTGATGGAGTTCTACGAGCCCGTCGCCTCGGATAAGGGGATCACTATTGCCGAGGCTGGCAGTGCCGGGCAAGTCCTCGGCCACCGGACACTGATCGCACAGGCATTGTCCAACCTGCTGGAAAACGCCCTGCGTTACACTCCCGAAGGCGCGCGGATCGACATCACCGTAGCTGAGTGCAACGACCACGTCCTGTTGTCGGTCAGGGATGGCGGGCCGGGCGTGCCGGAGCAGGATCTGGGCAAGCTCGCCCAGCCCTTCGTCACCCTCGACCCCAGCCGGACCGAGAAGAATGCCGGGCTGGGCCTGGCGCTGGTGGCCGCCATTGCCCGGCTGCATGAGGGCGCGTTGAGCCTGAGCAACGCAAATCCAGGTCTCAAAGCCGAATTGAGCTTTGCGCGGGCGGTTGGCGGCTAGGCTATGGCCCCTAGCCAGTGACCGCAGGCAGCGACGCATAGCCGCGAAACCGAATCCGGCCCCCATGCACACGGTCCGGCAGCAGCGAATAGCTCGGAAAGCGCTGCAAAAACCTGCCGATCGCCACCCGTCCCTCAAGCCGTGCAAGCGTCAGCCCGACACAGACATGCGGCCCGCCCGCAAAGGCAAGATGCCGGTTCGGCTTGCGGGTGATATCGAACCGCCTTGGGTGGTCGAACACATCCGGGTCACGATTGGCCGCCCCGATGCACAGATGCAGGTTGGTACCGGCTGGGATCACGCACCCATCCATCTCGATCTCAGCCGTGGTTTCGCGATTACCGAACTGGTTGGGCGAGCGAAAACGCAGCACCTCTTCGATGGCTGAAGGCGTCAGATCAGGCTCCGCCAGCAGGTGCGCACGCGACTCAGGGTGATCATGCAGCAGTGCCAGAGCGTTGCCGATCAGGTTGGTCGTGGTCTCATGCCCGGCATTGAGGATGAAGATGCAGTTCTGCAGCAGCTCGATCTCGGAGAGTTGCGCATCCGCCCCCTCGCCCCGGATCAGCCGGGTCAGCACATCCGTCTCGAGATCGCCCGGCTTGGCCAGGCGCCGCGCGACAAGGTCCGACAGATAGGTCTTGAAGGCCTCCACAGCGTGGTTGCCGCGCGTCAATTGAGCCTCGGTCAAGCTGGGTTCCAACGCGCCCAGAATCGCCAGCGACCAATCACGCAGCGGCGCGCGTTCCTCCAGCGGCACATCCAGCAGATTGCCGATGATCTGGATCGGGATCGTCGCGGCGAAATCCTCGATCAGGTCGACCTGATCCCGCCCCCCCAAACCTTCCAGCAGATGATCCACCGTCTTGATCAGCCCCGGCTCCATCTTGGCAATCGCGCGCGGGGTCAGCGCCGAGGTCATGATCCGCCGCACCCGCGTATGCAGCGGCGGGTCGGAGAAGACCAGCGAGGTGGTGTGATGTTCAAACAGCGGCGACTCTGCCCCGAATTTCGGAGCAAACGCCGCCTTCTTGTCCGAGGAATAGAGCCTCGTGTCGCGATAGATTCGATCCAGATCCGCGTGACGGCTGAGCAGTACCGACCCGTCAGGCTGCGGCAGCACCGGCGCATGCGCCAGCAGCGCATCGTAATATACAAACGGGTCGCGCAGGAAATCATCCGGCGCGCTTGCCAGATCGAACCTTTCTATATCTGCTTTGGCTAAATCCACATGTCATCCCGCGCTGCGCAACGCACTGAGCAGGTTACAGGAGGAAGTCGGCTTCGGACAGTTGCAATGCGCTTGTAAATTCCAGCCGGAAATTCGCGATACCGTTGGCGTTGATATCCGCCTCGACAATCGTGGCCCCGGTCTGATCGAACGCACGCACCGACGCGCTGCCCGGCGCGAAATCGCCACCGAGGACCAGCGTTGCCTGCCCCTCGAACAGGGCGGACAGGTCGATCACATCGACCCCGACCGCAAAGTCGTGGATCCTGTCGATCCCATTGGCGCCGTTACTGTCAGAGGCCGCAGTGAACTCGAAACGATCAGCTCCCAAACCGCCATAGAGCTGATCCGCCCCGATCCCGCCGGTGATAACGTCGTTCCCTGCCCCTCCCTTGAGCGTGTCCCGCCCCTGAAGCCCGGACAACTGGTCATTTCCGTTGCCGCCGGCAAGCACGTCCATCCCGTGGCCGGCGCGCATCACGTCATTGCCATCACCGCCCAGCAGGGTGTCGTTTCCGGCGCCGCCATAGAGGTGGTCCCGCCCCTGAAGCCCCGACAATTCGTCATGCCCGTTGCCACCGGCAAGCACGTCCATCCCATGGCCGGCACGCATCACGTCATTGCCATCGTCGCCCAGCAAGGTGTCGTTTCCAGCGCCGCCATAGAGGTGGTCCCGGCCCTGAAGCCCGGACAACCGGTCATGCCCGTTGCCACCGGCGAGCACATCCAACCCATGGCCAGCAAGTATCACGTCATTACCATCGTCACCCAGCAGTGTGTCGTTCCCAGCGCCGCCATAAAGCTGGTCCAGCCCGTCTCCACCCGATAACTGGTCGTGATCATCGGCCCCCCACAGCCGGTCATTGCCAAGCCCGCCGAGCAAATTGTCGTTGCCCTCTGCTCCGTTTATGGCATCCTTTCCGGCACCACCCTCCAAACGGTTGGCGGCCTGATTTCCCTTAACGACATCGTTTCCACTACCGCCGATCACGTTTTCAATCAGCGCCCGGGTGTCCCCTTCCACCAGCCTGGCATTTGCCACATTGCCTATCGCCATCCGATCCGGATCGCTGGAAAATCGGTCGAGATCGGACAGTTGTGCCTGCGAAAAGGTCGAGAACGCGCCGGGGCTCAGATCGACCCGAAGATGTGTCGCATAATTGCTCAGGTCATAGGTGTCATTGCCGTCGCCATCCCAGATCGTGCGAAAGATCCGGTTGCCCGCAGGTGCGCCCTGCCCCTGACCGTTGATCGACATCTCGCCGGTATTGGGATTGAAGCGATAGGTGGTGTCCCCGCTCCAGACCTCGCCAGAGCTCGCGTAATTCGCGCCATAAAGGAACTGCATCGCCGCGATGTCGAGCTGCATATAGGATTGCGGCCAGTCTATATGCCCGGTGTCAAAAGAAAACGTATCCGTATCCCCGACATAGTCCGTATAGGTGACGACGGTGTAGTCCTGACTGTCGAACCCGCTTGCCACAAATTCCGGGTATTCATGGCCATGTTCGAGACCCATCGCATGGCCGATTTCATGTATGATGATGAGATAGGCCTCGTTTCCGGGCATAGGATTTATCACATCCCGTCCGAGACCGATATTGCCAGCCAGTCGAAAATTGCCTGGCAGATAGGCGTATCCGCCGCCAACTGCCGGGTCTGTGGCAACCTGGATCGGCGCGCTTACACTGTTGCTTTGCGAGATCGAGATATTTGTAAAGCTGGCGATTTCGGCAAAGGCATCGGAAACGGCCATCCGCACGTCTGAGGGGGCGGAAGACAACCCGGCGTATTCCGGGTCGTAGTCATAGGCCCGAGCCATCGTTGCAGCACTCGGAAAACTATATTCCAGAACATTCAGTCCCGGCGCGTTTGAAGGGGTAAAGGTTTTTCCCGCTTCCCTGACATCCCAATGAGAATGAAACAGCCAGGGATCAAACACCTCAGGGGATGACGGGGTGTAAGTCGTGTCACTCATAATCGATACTACTCCGGAGCTTTGGCGGATACCGGCCAAGGCACACTCTTAATCAACGCTAACGCAAGCCTTGTACTGCCTGTTCGCCCTAAATGTGAATACGACATATGGCGATATAAGGGAATTTCGGTGAAATCTCCGTGCGATACTTGCACGTGACATGGGTGACGCGCCAAAATATGGTCGACCCATGTCAAACCCTGTTTCCTCGATCCGCAACCTTGGCCCGGCCTATGAAGAAGCCTGCGCGCGGGCGGGTATTCACAGCGCCGAAGAGCTGCGCGACCTGGGCGCGGATGCGGCCTATGCGATGCTGCTGAGGACCGGCAGCAAGCCGCATTTCATTGGCTATTACGTGCTGGTCATGGCCTTGCAGGGGCGTCCGTGGAACGATTGCAAGGGCAAGGAAAAGGCGGATTTGCGTAAGCGCTTCGACGCGCTGGTGGCCTCTTCTTACGACAAAGGCCGCTCCGAGTTCGAAGCGGCCCTTGATGCGATAGGGGTGATCGAGCGGCGGAGTTAGCCGACCAGCTCGATACCCGAGAAGAAATAGGCGATCTCAACTGCGGCGGTTTCCGGTGCGTCCGAGCCGTGGACCGAGTTCTCGCCGACCGCTTTTGCTATATCCACATGTCATCCCGCGCTGCGCAACGCACTGACCAGGTTACAGCAGGAAATCCGCTTCGGACAGTTGCAAAGCGCTTGTAAATTCCAGCCGGAAATTCGCGATCCCATTGGCATTGGTATCCGCCTCGACAATCGTGGCCCCCGCCTGATCGAACGCACGCACCGACGCGCTGCCCGCCGCGAAATCGCCACCGAGGACCAGCGTTGCCTGCCCCTCGAACAGGGCGGACAGGTCGATCACATCCACCCCGACCGCAAAGTCGTGGATCGTGTCGATCCCATTGGCGCCGTTGCTGTCGGAGGCTGACACGAACTCAAATCGATCCGTCCCTGCGCCGCCATAAAGCTGATCCGCGCCGATCCCGCCGTTGATAGTGTCGTTCCCGGCTGCTCCTTTGAGCGTGTCGCGCCCCTGAAGTCCGAACAACCGGTCAGTTCCGTTGCCGCCGGCAAGCACGTCCATTCCCTGGCCGGCACGCATCACGTCATTGCCATCACCGCCCAGCAGGGTGTCGTTTCCAGCACCGCCATAGAGATAGTCGCGTCCCTGAAGCCCCGACAATTCGTCATGCCCGTTGCCACCTGTAAGCACGTCCACCCCATGGCCGGCAAATATCACGTCATCGCCATCGTCGCCCAGCAGGGTGTCATTTCCGGCACCGCCCTGAAGGCGGTCCCGCCCCTGAAGCCCGGACAAGCGGTCATCTCCGTTGCCACCGGCGAGCAGGTCCACCCCATGGCCGGCAAGTATCACGTCATTGCCATCATCGCCCAGCAAGGTGTCGTTCCCAGCGCCGCCATAGAGGCGGTCCAGCCCGTCTCCACCCGACAACCGGTCGTGATCATCAGCGCCCCACAGCCGGTCATTGCCAAGCCCGCCGATCAAATTGTCGTCGCCTTGCCCCCCGATCAAACGGTCCGTACCCTTGAAACCGTTCAGCGTGTCGTGACCGGTTCCGCCGTTCAGGATGTTATTTGCCAGGTTTCCGACAATATGGTCATTGCCACTACCGCCAGTTGCATTTTCAATCAGAGCGCGAGTATCGCCGTCGACCAGAAGAGCATTTGCCACATTGCCAGCCGCAAGCGGGATAGGGTCATCCGCGAACCTATCAAGACGCGCCAACTGAGCCTTGGAAAATGTGGAAAAGGCGCCCGGTCTCAAATCGACCTGAAGTTTCGTTTCATAATTGCTCAGGTCATAGGTGTCATTGCCGTCGCCATCCCAGATCGTGCGAAAGATCCGGTTGCCGAAAGGTGCGCCCTGCCCCTGACCGTTGATCATCATCTCGCCGGTATTTGGATTGAAGCGATAGGTGGTGTCCCCGCTCCAGACCTCGCCTGACGTGGAGTAGTTCGCGCCATAGAGATACTGCAATGCAGCGATATCAAGCTGCATAAAGGACTGCGGCCCGTCTACGCGAGTGTAAGTCGAACTCAGGGGATCAGGGTCGCCCACGTATTCCGTCCACGTACGTGCGGTGAACTCGGGACTATCGAATTCCGAACCTGCAAATTCACCCGCAAACGACCCGTTCACAAGGCCCATCGAGTTGCCAACCATTTGAAGAATTTCGTGAAATGCCTCGCCACCGGGTGCCAAGTCGAAGTAAGATATTGAGGTAAAAGCATCTCCGCCGGCCGATTCCTCGAAGGGAGCATTGAAGTAGCTGGCAGGCCTGGATGTTTCGAGCATGAACCTAAGGGCAGCTTCGGTGCCTTCGATTTCTGTTACTTCCACAAAATCCAGACCGGTGAAGCCTGCGATTGCATCAAAGCTGGATCGCACAGCATCTTGTTGCTTTGGAAAAAACTGCCGGAGGCCCGCACTCTCGTCCGCATCAAGCCATGAAAGTAGAGCCCCATCATCCGGAAAACTGTATGTGACCGTTTTATCTGCCCAGTGATAATTGTGAAGCAAAGGACCAAATGCTTTGGACGTTTGCTCTGTTTCAACTACTCTTGCCATTTTCTACCTTCTATTTCCCCCGGCGCGCTTACTGCCAAAACCTGAAAGACAGCGCGCGCGACTCAACCTATATGCGTCATTAAAAAGTAGATGTCACGTTAACAAATAAGCCAGGCTACCAGAGCCGTTATCCTGACGTGACACGCCTATCCTGCCTGTCTAAATCGCCTGTATGCCCGCCTCTGTCTCCTCCATCCGCAATCTCGGCCCCGCTTATGAGCAACCCAGCGCGAGCTGGGCGCAGATGCGGCCTATGCGATGCTGCTCAGGACCGGCAGCAAGCCACATTTCATCGGCTATTACGTGCTGGACATGGCCTTGCAGGGTCGCCCGTGGAACGATTGCAAGGGCAAGGAAAAGGCGGAACTGCGCACGCGTTTCGACGCGCTGGTGACCTCTTCTTACGACAAAGGCCGCTCCGACTTCGAAGCGGCCCTTGATGCGATTGGGGTGATCGAGCGGCGGGGTTAGCCGACCAGTTCGATGCCCGAGAAGAAATAGGCGATCTCGACCGCGGCAGTTTCCGGCGCGTCCGAGCCATGGACCGAGTTCTCGCCCACCGATTCCGCGAATTCTGCGCGGATGGTGCCGGGGGCGGCGTCAGCGGGGTTGGTGGCGCCCATGACTTCGCGGTTCTTTGCGATGGCGCCTTCGCCTTCCAGCACCTGCACAACAACCGGGGCCGAGGACATGAAGTCGCACAGCTCGTCATAAAACGGGCGTTCGGCATGCACGTCGTAGAACTTGCCGGCCTGCGCCTTGGTCATGTGGATGCGCTTCTGCGCGACGATGCGCAGGCCCGCCTCTTCGAACTTGGCGTTGATCTTGCCGGTCAGGTTGCGGCGGGTTGCGTCCGGTTTGATGATCGAAAAGGTGCGTTCCAGTGCCATATGCGGCTCTCCTTGTTCTGGCGGCGCAGGCGCGCCGAAATGTTCCGCGCGCCGCCTAGCACGGTATGTGCGCCATGAAAAGCGTTATGCTGTGCTGCACGCGCCATTGGCACTCAGATCGCGTCGGGCAGCGGGTCCTGCGCATCGACCCGGCGCACGTAGAGCACCGCAAGCAGCCCGACAAAGCTGCATCCGCTCATCATGCCCAGCACCACAAACGGGCCGTTCTGCGGCGTCACCAGAGCGCCGGTGATCAGGGTCAGAACGGCCCCCAACCCCACGACCATCGCCCCGGCCAGTCCCGCGGCGCTGCCCGCAAGCCGGGGCCGCACCGACATCAGCCCGGCAGAGGAGTTGGCATTGGTAAGACCATTGCCGAAGCCCACGAAGATGGCCGAGCCAAAAAACACCCAGATCGAGCCACGATCTGCCAGAAACAGGAGCAGCCCCATAAACGGCCCGAAAGACGCAAACACCCGCCCCACCAGGATCATCGTGGTCAGGTGCGTGCGGGCCGCGATCCGCCCGGTGATGAAGTTGCCCACCATGAAACCGCCGGTGATGATCCCGATGCCCAAGCCCAGCATGGCCGGGCTCAGATCAAACCAGGCAGCGGCAACAAGCGGCGCACCGGTGATGAAGCTGAAGAACCCGCCAATCGAGAAAGAAACACACAGCGCATATCCCCAGAACCTGCGCGCCCGAAAGAGGTGCGGGTATTCCCGCAGCTGCGCGGCAAAGGTCGAGGACCGGTTGGTATTGGTCTCACCCATATCCGCCCAAAGCAGCACCAGCATCCCCGCGCCCAGCAGCGTATAGAGGACAAACCCCGCGCGCCATCCGAACATCATGTCCAGCGCGCCGCCCAGCATCGGGCCCAGCATCGGGGCCAGCGCCATGGCCATCGCCACATAGCCCAGACGGCTTGCGGCCTCGTTCGGCGGGTACATATCGCGAATGGTTGCGTTGGACAGGACCTGCCCGCCCACCACAGCGACCTGCAGCATCCGAAAGCCCAGAAAAACCCAGATCGACTCAGCCAGTACGCATCCCAGCGAGGCGCATGCGAAAAGACCCATACAGACCAGAATGACCGGCCTGCGCCCGAAACGGTCCGAAAGCGGCCCGATGATCAGTTGCAGAACGGCGGAAACACCCAGATAGCCCGCGACCGACAAGTTGACCAACCCATAGGTCACCTCGAAATCCGCAGCCATCCGCGCCAGCGACGGCAGGAACATGTTCAGCGAAAGCACCGACAGACCCGTCGCAAAGATCAGCGTGATCAGGTGCGGTGCTGTGCGGGTTGCGGCCATGACCTGCCGGTAACACGCGCTCTGCATATTGACCAGCCCTACACGCTGGCGGCGGTCCCGGCGCTCTGCTAAGAGCCGGGCATGTTGCGGATCGAAGACATATCTTATGCGGTCGAGGGACGGCCGCTTTTTGAGGGTGCCAGCGCCACCATTCCCACCGGTCACAAGGTCGGTCTGGTCGGGCGCAATGGCACCGGCAAGACCACGCTGTTCCGGCTGATCCGGGGCGAATTGGCGCTGGAATCGGGGCGCATCTCGATCCCGCGTCAGGCCCGTATCGGTGGTGTGGCGCAGGAGGTGCCCTCGTCTGAGGTCTCGCTGATCGACACCGTGCTGGCCGCCGATTCCGAGCGCAGCGCGCTGATGGCAGAGGCTGAAAGCGCGCAAGACCCCGCGCGCATCGCCGAGATCCAGACGCGTCTGGCCGATATCGACGCCTGGTCCGCCGAGGCGCGCGCCGCCTCGATCCTTAAGGGGTTGGGATTCGATGATGCCGACCAGCTACGCCCCTGTTCCGATTTCTCGGGTGGGTGGCGGATGCGGGTGGCGCTGGCCGCCGTCCTTTTTGCGCAGCCCGATCTGCTGCTGCTGGACGAACCGACCAACTATCTCGACCTTGAAGGCGCGCTGTGGCTGGAAAGCTACCTGGCGAAATACCCCCACACGGTCATCATCATCAGCCATGACCGGGGCCTGTTGAACCGCGCGGTGGGGTCGATCCTGCATCTGGAGGATCGCAAGCTCACCTATTATGCTGTGCCATATGACAAATTCGCCGAGCGCCGGGCCGAACGGCTGGCCGTGGCTCAAGCGGAAAACGCCAAAGCCAAGGCCCGGATCGCGCATCTGCAAAGCTTCGTGGACCGGTTCCGTTACAAGGCCTCCAAGGCGGTACAGGCGCAATCGCGGCTGAAGATGATCGAGCGCATCCAACTGATCTCAACCCCGCAGGAAGCCGCTTTGCGCGCCTTCAGCTTTCCCGAACCCGAAGAACTGTCGCCCCCCATCGTCACGCTTGAAGGCGGCGTAACCGGATATGGCGAGACCGAAGTGCTGAAGCGGCTGAACCTGCGCATCGATCAGGATGACCGGATCGCGCTGCTGGGCAAGAACGGTCAGGGCAAGTCGACGCTCTCGAAACTGCTGGCCGAGCGTCTGCCCCTGATGGCGGGCAAGACCACGCGGGCGGGCAAGCTGCGCGTGGGCTATTTCGCCCAGCATCAGGTCGATGAGCTGCGCGTCGATGAAACCCCGCTGGATCACCTGCGCCGTCTGCGCCCGACCGAGGCGCCGGGCAAATGGCGCACGCGGCTGGCAGGCTTTGGTCTGAACGCCGATCAGGCCGAAACGCTGGTCGGGCGGCTCTCGGGCGGGCAGAAGGCGCGGCTGTCGCTGCTGCTGGCCACGCTGGATGCGCCGCATATGCTGATCCTCGACGAGCCGACCAACCACCTGGATATCGAAAGCCGCGAGGCGCTGGTCGAGGCGCTGACTGCCTATAGTGGCGCGGTCATTCTGGTCAGCCACGACATGCATCTGCTGGGGCTGGTGGCGGATCGGCTGTGGCTGGTCTCGGACAAGACGGTGAAACCCTATGAGGGCGATCTGGACGCGTATCGCACCATGCTGCTGGCGCGCGACAAACCCGCCCCGAAAGCGCCCCGCGCCACCAAGCCCAAGCGCCCGTCGCGCGACGCCATCCTGGCGCTGCGCTCGGAAGTGCGCAAATGCGAGGATCGGCTTGGCAAGCTGAATGACATGCATGACAAGCTGTCCGCGAAACTGGCCGATCCCACGCTGTATGAGGAGGATAAGCTCGGCGATCTTGAGGTCTGGAACCGCAAATTCGCCGAAGTGGTCGACGCGATGGAACGGGCCGAATCCCTGTGGATGGAGGCCGCCGAACGGCTGGAAGCGGCCGAGGCCGTGTCATGAGCGAGCGTGTCACGGACACCAATGCGATGATCTCGGGCATGAACCCGGTTCTGCTGGCAGATACATATGCTTTTGTGTTCTGGCCCCACGATGTCCCATGGCCGGAGGGCACCGTTGCCAGCTATGTCGAACCGGAAGGGCTGTCACTGATCATTCCGGCGCAGGCCGCTCCGGCAGAGGCTGCGGCGATGCGCTGCATCACGCTGCAGGTTAACTCCGCGCTGGACGGCGTCGGGCTGACTGCCGTCGTCTCCTCGGCGTTGGCACAAGCCCGCATTCCGGCCAATGTGGTGGCAGCTTATCATCATGACCATGTCTATGTGCCCGCCGACATGGCGGAACGGGCATTTGCGATATTGACAGATTTGCAAAAGGACGCGGCCCAATGATCGACATGGCGTTTCTGATCTCGGCCTTCACCACGCTTTTTGTGGTGATCGACCCGCCCGCGCAGACCTCGATCTTTCTGGCGATCACCCAGGATATGGATTTGCAGAACAGGCGGCGCATCGCGATCCGCGCCTGTATCACCGCAACGTTGCTCCTGATCCTGTTTGCCGCCTTTGGTGAGGCGCTGCTGGGTTTCGTGGGCATCTCGATGTCGGCCTTTCGGGTTGCGGGCGGTGCGCTGCTGTTCCTGACCGCCATGGACATGCTGTTTGATCGGCGCACAAAACGGCGCGAGAACACGGCAGAGGAAGAGGAACATCCCGACCCCTCGGTCTTTCCGCTCGCCATCCCGCTGATTGCAGGACCTGGCGCCATCGCCACGATCATCCTTCTGGCCGGGCAGAATCCGGGGATCGAGGGGCTTGCGACCGTGATCGCGGTGATGCTGGCGGTGATGGCGATCCTATTGGTGTTCAACCTCAACTCCCACCTTCTGGGGCGGCTGCTGGGCAAGACCGGCCTGAATGTGGTCACGCGGCTGTTGGGCATGTTGCTGGCCGCTTTGGCCGTGCAGTTCATTCTGGACGGTCTCAGGGACTTTGGTTTCGCGGGCTGAGCGCCTATATCGACCTCGTATCAGTGAATTGGGTGGCGCATATGGACGGCGACAATATTGCACGGCTGGCCTATCTGTCCCTGCTCGGGGCCGTGTTGCTGTTCTGGTTCTTCACCCAGAACCGGCAAGGCATGAACAAAACGCTGCAACAGATTGCGGCATGGGCCTTTATCTTCATCGGCGTGATTGCCGCCTATGGGCTGTGGCAGGATATTCAGGGCAGCGTTGATCCGGGCATGCGCATGAATGTCAGCGACAGCGGCATCTCGGTCCCGCGCGCGCCGGACGGGCATTATTACCTGCAACTGATGATCAACGACAAACCGGTGGATTTCCTGGTCGATACCGGCGCCAGCCAGGTGGTGCTGAGCCATCGTGACGCGGAACGCGTGGGCATCGACACCGATGCGCTGAACTATTTCGGTCGCGCCATGACCGCCAACGGCGAAGTGCGCACCGCCCCGGTCGAGATCGACGCGGTTAGCCTGGGCGGCTTCACCGACCACGACCTGACCGCCTGGGTCAATGAGGGCGAAATGGACCGGTCCCTGCTGGGGATGGAGTATCTGCAGCGCTGGCCAAGCGTACAGATCACCAACGGCGCTTTGATCCTGCAGCGCTAAATCAGCGAAGAAACAATCTCGTCTGCAATCATCGCGGGCCGCTGGGTGTCAGCTAGGTGTAGAATGACGTAGAGTAGCGTCAGGACAACCGGAGAGTGAGCCATGACGCGCGACTATGTTTCCGTGAACCGAGACGTCTGGGACGCCGATGCCGCCAATTGGGTTGCCGTCGGTGAGCGTCTTTGGCGTACCGAGACGCCTGAATGGGGGAATTGGGGCAACCCAGATAATGCCTTGCAGCTCCTGCCGTTGGACCTGACCAACAAGGATGCCATCGAGCTTGGATGCGGCACCGCCTATGTGTCCGGCTGGATGGCGCGGCGCGGGGCGCGGGTTACCGCAATTGATGTCTCTCCCCTGCAACTCGTGACCGCTGCGCGACTTGCAAAGGAACATGCGGTTGAGATCACGTTCATGGAAGGAAATGCCGAAGAGACCGGCCTGCTCGGCGCCTCGTTTGACTTCGCAATCTCGGAATATGGCGCAGCGATCTGGTGTGCGCCGGATAAATGGCTTCGCGAAGCGTGGCGGTTGCTGCGCCCCGGCGGGCAATTGGTGTTTCTGGGCAATCACCCACTTTCCCTGCTCTGCTCACCGCTCGACGGATCGCCCTGCGATTCCACGCTGCACCGCCCCTATCGTGACATGTGGGGCGCGGATTGGACCGAGGTCGAATTCGATCCAAGCGGGGTCTGTTTCAACCTGACAATCTCCGACTGGATGGAGTTGTTTGCCACGATCGGCTTCACCGTCAGCAGATATCAGGAGGTGTTCGCGCCAGAATGGGCACAGGGAGTACGGGCGGCTATTCCGGCGGAATGGGCCAAGACATACCCTGTCGAACAGGTCTGGCATCTGGTGAAGACCGTCTGACCACCTGATCCCGAAATCAGCGCGTGCGAGAACGGACCGCAGACCCCGTTATCCCGCGCTCTCGGCCTTCTTCTCCCAGCGGCCCGATTCCTCGGACCAGTATTGCGCGGCGCAGCCAGCGTCAGTCAGGGATTTCCATTGACCGCGCGCGCGCTGGACCGCCTCGGGGTCGTTGCCGTCAAACAGGATGCAGACCCGTTCCAGCGCGGCGATTTCCTCGGGTGAGATCTCCGCGCCGTCGATCGTCATGACGCAGGCCGGGTCGTTTGCCGCTTCGGCACGGTCTGTCAGCAGGATGGGCTGGGCCGCGTCATGCGGACCGCCGGCACGGCCATGGGGCAGAAACCCCTCTTCGGGGTGAAGCCACAGCCGTTCATCCAGCCAGTCCAGCCGCCCCGCATCGGTGCCCCGCACGGCGATCCGCCAGCCCGCGCCGCGGGCCTTTTCCAGCAACACGGGCAGCGTCTGCTCCAATGGCCGCCGGGTCAGGTGGTAGAAGTAGGCAGCCCCCATCTCAGCCCTGCTCGAACTTGTCCTGCACCAGCCGGTTGAGCGCCATCACACCCCAGCCGGTCGCCCCTTTGGGCGCATAAGAGGTCTCACCCTTGACCGAAGCGACCCCGGCGATGTCGAGGTGAATCCAGGGTGTGTCCTCTTTCACGAAACGGGCCAAAAACTGCGCGGCGGTGATCGAACCTGCCGGGCGACCGCCGATATTCTTCATGTCCGCAATCCGGGATTTCAGCAGGTCGTCATAGGCCTTGCCCAGCGGCATCCGCCAGGCCCCCTCATCCTCGGCCCCTGCCGCCTTGAGGAAGCTATTGCACAGCTCGTCATTGTTGGAAAACACCCCGGCATTCTCATGCCCCAAGCCGATGATGATCGCGCCGGTGAGCGTCGCCAGATCGATCATGCCCGCCGGTTTGAACCGCTCCTGCGCGTACCACATCACGTCGCACAGCACGAGGCGGCCCTCGGCGTCGGTATTGATGATCTCGACCGTGTCGCCTTTCATCGAGGTCACCACGTCGCCGGGCCGCGTGGCATTGCCCGAGGGCATGTTTTCCACCAGACCGATCAGGCCGACCACATTGGCCTTGGCCTTACGCAGCGCCAGCGCCTTCATGGTGCCCGCGACAACCCCCGCGCCGCCCATGTCCATGGTCATGTCTTCCATGCCCGCCGACGGCTTGAGCGAGATGCCACCGGTGTCAAACACCACGCCCTTGCCGACCAGCGCCAGCGGCGCGTCATCCTTGGCGCCGCCCTTCCACTGCATTACGGCCACTTTCGAGGGGCTGTCGGAGCCCTGCCCGACGCTCAACAGCGTGCGCATGCCCAGTTCGGCTAGTTTGTCCTCTTCGAGGATCTCGACCAGGACGCCCAGCTCGGACAGGGCGCTGACACGGTCGGCAAACTCCGTGGTGGTCAGCACATTGGCCGGTTCGTTGATCAGGTCGCGGGTCATATGCACGCCCTCGGCAATCGCCAGCAGGGGTGCAGCAGCCTCGGCAACCTCATCGGATTTGGTATGCGCGATCACCACCTCGCCCGGGTCCTCGGCATCCGCCGTTTTATGCGCATCAAAGCTGTAGCTTCGCAGAGCGACGCCAAGCGCCAGATCCTCAGCCTTGTTCTGGCTACCGGCCATGACCTGCATTGCAGCCGCACCCTTGACCTTGGCAAGTGCTGCGCCTGCCTTGCGGGCCTCGGTCACAGACGGACGGCGCGGCAGCACAAGCACATCCAGCGCCTCGGCCTGCATACCCGCAGGCCAGGCCAGCGTGATCACCTGACCGGATTTGGCCTTTTCGAACTTCTCGCTCTCGACCAGCCGCGCCACGCCGCCCTTGGTCAGCCGGTTGGCGCGCCGCGCTGCCGGGTCCAGCTTGCCTTCGGGCGGCACGATGATAACCACGCGACCGGTGGCTTCGGCGATGGTGTCGAGATCGGTGGGCTGGAAACGGATCGGGATCAGGCTGCTCATCTGCGGCTCCTTGGCATCATTTGCCCCAAGAGGTAACGCGATGCCCCTGCCTTGACCAGATAGCAGTTTTCCCGGCGCATCATTTGATCTAATGTCGCGCGAAAAGAAACGATTGGCAGGTTCGAGGAGATCGCAGTGACACGATACGACAGATATGTGCTGTCGCAGTTTCTGCTCTTCTTCGGGTTTTTTGCCCTGATTCTGGTTGCCGTCTTCTGGATCAACCGGGCGGTGTCGCTGTTTGATACGCTGATCAGCGATGGCCAGTCGGCGCTGGTTTTCCTGGAATTCACTGCGCTGGCCCTGCCCAACCTGATCCGCATGGTTCTGCCTCTGGCGGCGTTTGCGGCGGCGGTCTATGTCACCAACCGGCTCAAGAACGACAGCGAGTTGACGGTGATGCAGGCCACAGGCTCCGGCCCCTGGCGACTGGCACGGCCCGCCATCGTCTTTGGTCTGGTAACCGCGCTGATGATGAGCGCGCTGACCAACTTCCTGCTGCCCTCTTCGATCCAGCAGTTGGAACTACGCCAATCCGAGGTGGCCCGCAATGTCACCGCGCGCCTGTTGACCGAGGGCAGCTTTCTGAACCCGGCCGATGGTGTCACCTTCTATATCCGCCAGATCGACACAGACGGCACGCTCAACGACGTGTTCCTGTCCGATCGCCGCAATCCGGAAGAAAGCACCATCTATACCGGAGCCAAGGCGTTTCTGGTGCGTGATGGCGACAATGCCAATCTGATCATGGTGGACGGGCTGGCACTGCGTCTTAACAAGGCGGGCAACACGCTGTCCTCGACCGCTTTTTCCGACTTTTCTTACGACATTACCAGCCTGATCCGCCGCAGCGAAATGCGCAAACGCAATGTACGCGCCATCCCGACGATCGAAATGATCCGCGACCCCGAAGGAGTCGGGGAACAGGACGAGCTGAGCCCCGGCAAGATCGCCGAAGAGCTGCATCTGCGCTTTGCCCGGGCGCTGGTCTGTATCGCGGTGACGATGATCGGCTATGCCACGCTAATGCTGGGCGGGTTCTCGCGGTTTGGCGTTTGGCAGCAGGCGCTGCTGGCCTTTGTGATCCTGATCTGTCTTGAGGTGCTGCGCGGTGTGGTGTCGGATGCGGTGCTGGAGGATGCCAGCCTCTGGCCGCTGACCTATCTGCCCACGGTGCTGGGGATCGCGATTGCCTGCCTGTTCCTGCAGATCGGATCGCGGCCGCTTTCGGTCATCCTGCGCGGGTCGCGCCAGACCGGGGGACAGGCGACATGATTCTGGACCGCTATTTCGCCCGCCGTTTCATGCAGGGGTTCATGGTGATCGGCATGGTCTTTCTGACCCTCATCCTGCTGATTGACTTGATCGAACAGCTGCGCCGTTTCGAGGGCGAGGATGTCAGCATCGGTCAGATCTTCACCCTGACGCTGCTGAGCGCCCCTGCCGCTATCAACGAAATCCTACCCTTGCTGATGATCCTGTCGACCATCGTGCTGTTTGTCGGGCTGGCGCGCAGCTCGGAATTGGTGGTCACACGCGCCACCGGTCGATCAGGCCTGCGCGTGCTGGTCGCGCCTGTGCTGGTTGCAGCCTGCATCGGCGGGCTTGCGGTCTCGACACTCAACCCGATGGTGGCGGCAACCTCGGAGCGGGTACAGATTCTGGGCGACACCTATCGCAATGGCGGCCCCTCTGTCCTGTCGCTGAGCGGTGAGGGTCTCTGGCTGCGGCAGGGCGATGATCAGGGGCAATCGGTCATCCACGCAACCGGTTTCGAGGAGGACAGCCGCACATTGCAAGGCGTCACCATCCTGACCTATGCCCCCGATGGCGGGCCGCTGCGCCAAATTGATGCTGAAAGCGCGCAACTGGTTGATGACCAATGGATTCTGCGCAACGCCAAGGTCTGGCCGCTGATCGCCGGGATCAACCCGGAAACCAACGCCGCTTTCCATGACACGCTTGAGATCGGCACAACCATCACCGAAGAGCGCATCCGCGACAGTATCGGGCGGCGGCAAAGCATCTCGATCTATGATCTGCCCGAGATGATCCAGCAATTGGGCGAGGCCGGGTTTTCGACCAAGCGGCACGAGGTCTGGCTGCAGGTGGAACTGGCCCGGCCGCTGTTCCTGATTTCGATGGTGTTGATCGGCGCGGCCTTCACCATGCGACACGCGCGCTTTGGCGGTACGGGCATCGCGGTTCTGGCCTCGATCCTGCTGGGCTTCACGCTCTATTTCATTCGCAATTTCGCGCAGGTTCTGGGCGAAAACGGGCAGATTCCCGCGGCGTTGGCCGCCTGGGCACCGCCGGCCGCCGCAATCATGCTGGCGCTGGGTCTGCTGCTGCACGCAGAGGACGGATAATGCCCCGACTGCCCCTTGTCCTCTTGCTTGCCTGTTTGGCTGCGGCCCCTTCCGTGCAAGCGCAGACCACCGCCCTGCCGCCAGACTCCGAAACACTGGAACAGACCCCGGCGCTGCTGGTGGCCGATCAGGTCTTTATCACGCCCGAGCGGCAACTGATCGCAGAAGGCAATGTCGAGGCCTATCAGGGCGACGTGCGGCTGCGGGCGCAAAAGATCACCTTTGACCGCGAAAACGGCACCTTATCCATCGAAGGCCCGATCCGCATCGATCAAGGCGGCGAGATCACTATTCTGGCCAATGCCGCCGAGATGGATCAGGGCTTACAGAACGGCCTGTTGCGCGGCGCGCGCATGGTGTTCGAGCAGCAGGTGCAGCTGGCCTCGCTGCAGATGACCCGCGTCGGAGGCCGCTATACGCAGCTCTACAAGACCGCCGTCACCTCATGTCATGTCTGCGAGGATGGCCGCCCGCCGCTCTGGCAGATCCGGGCGCAGAAGGTGACCCATGATCAGGCCGAGCGGCAGCTCTATTTCGAAGGGGCGCAGTTCCGGGTTCTGGATGTGCCGATCTTCTATTTTCCGGCCCTGCGCCTGCCCGACCCGACGCTTGACCGCGCAAGCGGGTTCCTTGTGCCCTCGATCCGGTCCACCTCGCAATTGGGGGTTGGGGTGCGGGTGCCCTATTTCTTCAAGATCGGCGATCACCGGGATTTGACGCTGACGCCCTACCTGTCGCCCAAGACAAGAACGCTGGGCTTCCGCTATCGGCAGGCCTTCCGGCGCGGTCGCATCAACATCAACGGCGCGTTTACCCGCGATGATATTCTGCCGGGCGAGGACCGAGGGTATCTCTTTGCGGACGGGGCATTTGCGCTGCGCAATGGCTACAAGCTCAGCTTCGACCTCAAAACCGTCTCTGATGATGGCTATCTGCTGGATTACGGCCTGCCCGATTTTGACCGTCTGCGCAGCCAGGTCGCGCTGGAGCGTACCACCCGCGACGAGGCTTTCCTGGCCCGTTTCATTCACTACAAGTCGCTGCGTGACGATGACCAGGATGGCGAGACCGCCTCTGCCGTGATCGATCTGGACTATGAGAGGCGCTATTTCCCGTCCCGGATCGGCGGCGAGTTTCGCCTGAGCTTTGAGGGGCATGCCCATCACAGGTCTTCGAACGAGGACATTGTCGGTCGCGATCTTGCTCGTGCAACGGCCGATGCGGCCTGGGACCGCCGTTGGATTCTGGGCACGGGCCTGCGCACCGATCTGCATCTGGGTACATCGGTGGACGGGTTCGAGATTCGCGACGACACCACCTCTCCCGACAGTATTCTGCGCGCGACACCGCGGGCGGCGCTTACCCTGCGCTATCCGATGACGCGTCGCGAGGACTCCGGTGCCACGCAATATCTCGAACCGATCGCGCAGGTGGGCTGGACCCATGTGACCAATCAGGACGTTCCAAATGACGAAAGCGGCTTTGTTGAATTCGATCAGGGCGATCTGCTGCGCCTGTCACGCTTTCCGGCACCTGATGTGCGCGAGGATGGCGCAACCTTCGTATATGGCCTGAACTGGGCGCGGTTCGATCCGAATGGCTGGCAGGCCTATGCCACGATCGGTCAGGTGTTCCGGCAATACGCGAACGCGAACTTCACCAAGACATCGGGGCTGAACGGCACCTCGTCTGACCTGCTGCTCGCCGGGCAGATTCGCATGGATAACGGGCTGGCCCTGACTACGCGGGGTCTGCTGAACGGGTCGTTCAATTTCAACAAGGCAGAGGTACGGGCAGACTGGTTCAGCGAGCGGCTGAATTTCAGCAGCACCTATCTCTGGCTTGGGCGTGATCCGCAGGAAGACCGTGACATGGCAGTCTCGGAAGTGTGGTTTGATGGTGGCTATCAGGTCGATCCGAACTGGCGGGCGCTGGCGGATGTGCGCTATGATATTCAGGACTCGCGCGCGGTGCGAACCGGGATCGGAGCCATCTACAAGAACGAATGCCTGACCATTAACATTTCCCTGAGCCGCCGCTATACATCCTCAACCAGCGTGGAACCGTCCACGGACTTCGGAATCTCGCTTTCACTGGACGGGTTTGCCGTCGAAGGCGCAAGCAAAGAATACAGGCGATCATGCAGAAAGACCTGACACAGTTGACGAGACCTCTCGCGCTTGGCATCGCCCTGGTGCTGAGCGTGATCCTGACCCAGGGTACGGCGCAGGCGCAGGGCCTGTTCTCGCCCGCGATCCGCGTCAATCAGGGGATCATCACCAATTTCGAACTCGAGCAGCGTGTCAGGTTCATGGATATCCTGAACCTGCCCGGCGACCCCGAAAAAGACGCCCGCCAAGCGCTGATCGACGACCGCCTGCGCCAACAGGTGATTGGCGAGGCCGGAATCGAGGTGGCGCCTGAGGATGTGCAGCTTGGGATCGACGAATTTGCCAGCCGCGCCGATCTGACGGGCGAAGAGTTTGTTGAGGCGTTGACCGACGTTGGTATTTCACAGGAAACGCTGCGCGATTTCGTCCGTAACCAGTTAGCTTGGCGCGATTATGTTCAGGCGCGCTACCTGTCACAGGCCCGCCCCACCCAGCAGGAGATCGACCGCGCGCTGGGTCAGGCAGGTGGCAGCGGCGGGTTGCGGGTGCTGATGTCGGAGGTGATCATTCCGATCACCCCTCAGACCCTTGCGCAAGCCGAGGAGCTGGCCAAAGAGATTTCGCAAGTCCAGGGTTATGACGCTTTCTCAGCCGCTGCAGCGCAGTATTCGGCGTCAGATACGCGCACCAATGGTGGCCGCCTAGAATGGTTGCCCATCACTCAGATCCCGCCCGCCCTGCAGCCCCAGATCCTGGCGCTGGCCCCCGGTGACATCACACCGCCGATCCCGCTGCCCAACGCCATTGCCCTGTTCCAGATGCGCGGCATTCAGGAAGTCGCAACCGGCACGCCCCCCTATGCGAGCATCGATTATGCCACCTATTTCATCTCCGGTGGCCGCACCCCTGAAGCGCTGTCCAGGGCCGCCGAAATCACTGAGCGGATCGATACCTGCGATGATCTTTATGGCATCGCCAAGGGCCAGCCCGAAACCGTGCTGGAACGCAAAAACGTGAAGCCCTCGGAAATCCCCAAGGATATCGCGCTGGAGCTGGCCAAGCTCGACCCCGACGAGGTCTCGACCACGCTGACCCGCAACAATGGCCAGACACTGGTGCTGCTCATGCTCTGCAGCCGGACCCGCGATCTGGGCGATGATGCCTCGCGTGAGGATGTGGCCCGCGCCTTGACCGAACAACGCCTGAACGCCTTTGCCGCCAGCCTGATGGAACAGTTGCGCGCCGACGCGGTGATCGTCGAGCAATGAGCGAGCTGCCCATCGCGCTCAGCTGCGGCGAACCGGCCGGGATCGGCCCGGAGATCGCGCAGAGCGCGTGGCAGGCGCTGCGCGATACCTGCCCCTTTGTCTGGATCGGCGATCCCCGCCACCTGCCCGCCGGTACACCGATCGTGACGGTTGCGGACCCGGCGACTGCGGGGGCGATCTCGGCCTCGGCGCTGCCGGTGCTGCCGCTGCCCTTTGCGGGCAGCACGGCGCCCGGCCAGCCCGACCCGCGTAACGCCAAAGGCGTGATCTCGGCCATCGAGACCGGCGTCGATCTGGTACGCTCCGGCCACGCCTCAGCGCTCTGTACCGCGCCGATCCACAAGAAGGCGCTGATTGACGGGGCCAGCTTCGCCTATCCCGGCCATACCGAGTTTCTGGCTGCTCTGGGCGAGGTGAACCATGTGGTGATGATGCTGGCCAGCGACGCACTACGCGTGGTGCCCGCCACGATCCACATCCCGCTTGCGCAGGTGCCTTCGGCCCTGACCCCCGACCTGCTGCGCAACACCGTCGCCATCACCGCACAAGGCCTGACTGATCAGTTCGGCATTACCGAGCCAAGGCTCGCCATAGCGGGCCTCAATCCGCATGCCGGCGAAGGCGGCGCGATGGGGCAGGAAGAACTGGACTGGATCGCGCCCCTGATTGCACAGATGCAATCCGAAGGCCTGCGCATCACGGGCCCGCACCCCGCCGACACGATGTTTCACGCCGCCGCAAGGGCGCGCTATGACGCCGCCATCGCCATGTATCACGACCAGGCGCTGATCCCAATCAAGACGCTCGATTTCGACCAGGGCGTGAATATCACCCTTGGCCTGCCCTTCATCCGCACCTCACCCGATCACGGCACCGCGTTTGACATCGCCGGTAAGGGTGTTGCCAACCCGACAAGCCTGATCGAGGCGTTGAAACTGGCGCAGAAGATGGCAAAGACCCGCAAAGGCGCGCCTCAATGAGCGCCATCGACACTCTGCCGCCCCTGCGTGAGGTCATCGCGACCCATCAGCTATCCGCGCGCAAATCGCTGGGCCAGAACTTCCTACTGGATCTGAACCTGACCGCCAAGATCGCCCGGCAGGCAGGCGCGCTTTCGGAATGCGACGTGCTGGAGATCGGACCCGGCCCCGGCGGATTGACCCGGGGCCTGCTGGCTGAGGGCGCGCGCCAGGTTCTGGCGGTGGAAAAGGACACGCGCTGCATACCTGCGCTGCAAGAGGTCGCCGCCGCCTATCCCGGTCGGCTGGAGGTTCTCAATGGTGACGCGCTGGAGGTCGACCCGCTGGCCCATCTCACACCACCGATTCGGGTCGCAGCCAACCTGCCCTACAATATCGGCACCGAATTACTGGTGCGCTGGCTAACGCCGAAAGACTGGCCGCCCTTCTGGCAGAGCCTGACGCTGATGTTCCAGCGCGAAGTGGCGGATCGCATCGTGGCGCAGCCCGGCAGCAAGGCCTATGGGCGGCTGGCCATCCTGGCCCAATGGCGGGCCGAGGCGCGAATCGTGATGTCCCTGCCGCCCGGCGCCTTCACCCCGCCGCCCAAAGTGTCCAGCGCCGTGGTCCACCTGACCGCCCTGCCCGCGCCGCGCTTTCCGGCCGATCCGCAGGTGCTGAGCCGCGTGGTCGCCGCCGCCTTCAACCAGCGCCGCAAGATGCTGCGCGCCGCGCTCAAGGGCGTCAGCCCGGATATCGAGGACCGGTTGCTGGCGGCGGGAATCAAGCCCACCGAGCGCGCCGAGCAGGTCTCGCTTGAGGCATTCTGCAGTCTCGCCCGCCAGATCGAGGAGGGTTAAACGCCGCCGCGCAGGTGGAAAAGCCGCTCCAATCCGCTCTCATTGACGCCAAAATCGCGATAATGAGGGCGTAAAACCCTTCATTGTTCGGAATAGCAGCGCTCACGGGCCTCAAAATCAGCGAAGTGAACAAAATCACAGTCCGGACGGCGCTGATCGGCTAAGCTAATAGCCCTGTTGGTCAGTTTCTGTGTGTGTGAGGCCCGTTTTGAAAACCATTCATCACCCAAACAACGCTTTTTCAGCGGCGCGCGATGCGTCTTCGCGCAAAGCCAGCGACGCTGGCGCGGTCTTTCCCGTGCTTGAGTTGGTCATCTTTGCCTGCGCCTTCGGCGTGACCGGCGCGCTGGCGGCATTCATCCTGTCCTGATCCCGCGCATCTGCGCGCAATCGAGAACGCACATCTAATAGAACGCCCGGCTTGATCCGCAGGCGTTCCAACGCAGTTTTTTCGATCTTATTCTGCCGCTTCGGGCGCGTCACCGGAGTCAGCGGCGGGCGTCGTGGCCTCGGCGCTGTCACTGGCTTTAGGCTTGCGGGTCCGAGGTCGGCGCGCCGGTTTCTTGGGCTTGCTTTCCGGCGTTTCGACCAATCCGCTATCGCCCGACTGATCCTCACCCGCCACGTCCAGAACATCGGGCTGCGTCGTTTCTGCCGGGTCGACAACGGGGGCAGGTTGCGCCGGAGCCGGGGCCGCCGCTTCGCGCTCCTGACGTTCCGCGCGTTCGCGGTCGCGCTCTGCCTGGCGTTCGCGGTTCTGGCGCTCCTGCTCTTCGCGCCGCGCATCCATCTCACGCTGCGCTTCGCTCAGAAGCCGCAGGTAATGTTCGGCATGCTGCTGGAAGTTCTCGGTGGCCACGCGGTCATTGGCAAGCTGCGCATCGCGGGCAAGCTGGTTGTATTTATCAATGATCTGCTGCGGCGTACCGCGCACCTTGCCTTCGGGGCCGGAGCTGTCAAACACGCGATTGACGACATTGCCACCAGAGGGCCGGTTACGGTTGTTCTTCGACCGCGAACGGGATTTGGACGATCTCATTTTGTTTTAGTCAGCCTTGTCTTTCGAATGTCGACCACCCTGTTTTCCGCTTCATGCGACCACTTGCGCCGGGTATCGACTTTTTGGGCTTGGTGTCGCGGGCGAGCCTAATGCCTCATCCGCTGCGACATGTCTGAGTAAACACGTCCTGCCGCCACAAACAAGAGGGCAGTTCGAAAAAAACGAAAATTTGCGCGTGATATGGCTATTTGACGCTTGAGAGAGCCGGTTTCAGCCGGGATGTTGCGCCTGAATGACCCGGTCATGGCCGGAAAGATCGCGGATCGCCTGCACCTGCGCCAGCCCCGCCGCTTGCACCAGAGCGCTAACCGCCTCTGCCTGTGTGGCGCCTATCTCAAGGATCAGGCGTCCTCCGGGCTCCAGAAAATCGCAGGCCGAGGCAGCGATCTGGCGATAGGCCTCCAGCCCGTCCCCGCCATCGGTCAGCGCCATTTCCGGCTCATGTTCGCGCACTTCGGCGGCGAGGCCGGGCATTTCATCCAGCGCGATATAAGGCGGGTTGGCGACGATCAGATCGAACTTGCCTTGAACCGCACCGAACCAGTCCGAGCGCCTGATCTCGGCTCGATCCTCGACCCGGTGCAGCACCGCATTGGCGCTGGCCTGCAGGCAGGCGGCCTCACTCAAATCAACGCCGATCCCGGTGGCATCGGGGCGTTCGGCCAGCAGCGTCACCAGAATACAGCCCGAGCCCACGCCCAGATCCAGCACTCGCTCAAACGGCAGCGACAGCGCCACCTCGATCAGGGTTTCGGTTTCGGGGCGCGGGTCCAGCACGTCGCGGCTCAGCTTGAAGCGGCGGCCATAGAATTCCCGCTCGCCCAGCAGGTGCGAGACCGGCACCCGTATGGCGCGCAGGGCGATCAGATGGTCGTAGCGCTCGGCAATCTCGAGAGCCAGATCCTCGGGCGCGATGAGCGTCACGCGGCTGGCCTCGATCCGCGCGGCATGGGCCAGCAGCACCCGCGCGTCGCGGGCTGGGTTGGGCACGCCTGCGGCCCGCAACCGGGCTGTGGCCGCAACCATCGCCTGCGCGGCTGTCTGCGCCGTGGTCATTGGCCCATCTCGGCCAGCAGCCGCGCCTGATCATCGGCGGTCAGCGCATCGATCACCTCATCCAGATCGCCCTGCATCACCTGATCGAGCTTGTAGAGCGTCAGGTTGATCCGATGGTCGGTCATGCGGCCTTGCGGAAAATTATAGGTTCGGATGCGCTCCGACCGGTCGCCCGAGCCCACCTGGCTGGCCCGATCCGCCGAGCGTTCGCTGTCGATCCGCTGGCGTTCCAGATCATAGAGCCGGGTCTTGAGCACCTGCATGGCGATCTCGCGGTTGCGGTGCTGGGATTTCTCGGAGCTGGTGACCACGATGCCGCTGGGGATATGGGTGATCCGCACGGCGGAATCGGTGGTGTTCACATGCTGCCCCCCTGCCCCGGAACTGCGCATCGTGTCGATCCGCAGATCGTTGGCGTCGATCTGCACATCGACATCCTCGGCCTCAGGCAGCACGGCCACGGTGGCCGCCGAGGTATGGATACGCCCGCCGCTTTCGGTGGTCGGCACCCGCTGGACCCGGTGCACGCCGGATTCGTATTTCATCCGGGCAAAGACATTCTCGCCCTTGATATGCACCACAACCTCTTTGATGCCGCCTAGTTCGGTGACCTGCTCCTCGACAATCTCGAATTTCCAGCCGCGCGCCTCGCAAAAGCGCTGATACATGCGCAGGAGGTCCCCGGCGAACAAGGCCGCCTCATCCCCTCCGGTACCGGGACGGATTTCCAGCATCGCGGCGCGCGCATCGGCCTCGTCGCGGGGCAGCAAAGCCAGTTGCAACGCGTGCTCGGCCTGCGGCAGCTGTTCGCGCAGGGCGGGCAGTTCCTCTTCGGCGAGTTCCTTCATGTCGGGGTCCGACAGCATGGCCTCGGCCTCGGCCAGATCGGCGAGAATCTGACGCCAGGCGGCGATCTGGTCCACCACCGGTTTCAGATCGGAATACTCCTTTGCCAGCCGGGCGATATCACCGCCCGCCGCGCCATCGGCCATGGCCGCTTCGAGGTACTGAAACCTTTGGGTAATCTGTTCTAGTCGTTCTTCAGGAACCATCCCGGCGGTGTCCGATATCGCGGGGCTTTGGTCAAGAGCTTAGACTGTGCTAGGCTTCCGGCCATGATACGACACCTGTTTGTTTTTCTGCTGATCGCCAGCCCGGTTCTGGCCGATGTCACGGGTCCCGGCGGCAAGGTTCAGGACTGTTATTGCACCGACAAGAGCGGGTCGCGCATCGAGTTGGGGCAGACAATCTGCATGCAGGTCGATGGGCGTATGTTCATGGCGCAATGCCAGATGTCGCTGAACGTACCGATGTGGCGCGAGGTTCAGAAGGGCTGCTTATCCTCCTGACGGCATCTGCGCGATCCAGGCTTCGACCCGCGCGCGATTGACGCCGAGGTCAGACCTGCCAAAGCGCAGCCTTGCATAAATGCGCAATATCTCACCCTGTTGTTGCGCCGTGGTGTAGTCGGGAAAACCAAAGACCTTGCTGCGGGTGATATAGGTGATCATCCCCTGATCGAGCGATCCGGCCAGCACCCTGGTACCCGGATCGGCGCGCGCCACCTCATCGAACTGTTTGAGCGCCTCCGGCCCCGCCTGCAGCACCCGCAACACACTGCCGCGCGTATCAGCATCGCTGTCCCCAACCGGGGCCACGTGCCATTCTGTCACCTCAGACGGCGCAAGGCGGATATAGCCCAGAACCACAACAACGGCGATCAACAGCACCCAAATCAGCATCGCGATCCGTCCCAAGCCCGGTTCCTCATGGTTGTGGCCATTGCGGCGAGACCCAGCCTAGCGCGCCGCAACACCAGGCAGAACGCAAATCAGCTCATAGAGTAGATTTGCCGCAGTCAGCGCGGTGTTCCCGGACGGATCATAAGGCGGCGAGACCTCGACCAGATCGCAACCGACGATATTGGCCGCGCTCAGCGCATGGATCAGCTCCAACGCCTGCGGCGTGGTCAGCCCGCCAATCTCAGGTGTGCCGGTGCCGGGCGCATAGGCCGGATCGAGGCTGTCGATATCATAGGTGACATAAACGGGCCTCTCTCCGATCTCCTTGCAAATCTCGACTCCCAGCGGTGCCAGGCTCTTGTGCCAGAGATCCCAGGCCGGGAATTGCCGGAACCCCCAGCCCTGCGCCTCACTGAAATCCGTCGCGGCATAGCCCGAGCCGCGAATGCCGATCTGATAGGTCCGGTCGGGCTGGATCAGCCCCTCTTCATAAGCGCGGCGAAAGACGGTGCCATGGGTCTCGCGCTCGCCGAACATATCGTCATTCACATCGGCATGGGCATCCACATGGACCAGCGCTACAGGGCCGTGTTTGGCTGCAATAGCGCGCAGGATCGGCAGGGTGATCGAGTGATCGCCCCCCATCGCCACCGGGATCACGTCAGAGCTCAGGATCGAGGAATAACTGTCGCGGATAATCTTCAGACTGTCGGACAACGAGAACGTGTTGATCGCCAGATCACCGATATCAGCGACCTGCAAACTTTCGAAGGGCGCTGCCCCGGTGGCCATGTTATAAGGCCGGATCATCGCGCTTTCCGCCCGGATCTGCTTGGGTCCGAACCGCGTGCCCGACCGCCAAGAGGTGCCGATATCCATCGGAATACCCAGCACGGCCACGTCCAGCCCGTCCAAATTGGTCGCCTGCGGCAGCCGCATGAAGGTGTTGGGTCCGGAAAACCGCGCCAGATCATTGCCGCTGATGGGTTGGTTGAACTCGCTCATGCTCTTTGCTTCTCCCACCCGGTCTTATTGCCAACTACAGCGAATACCGGAAGTATGACTAACCAAATGTTAAGACCCCGAAAGATCGGGCTGCGCACCAGCACACCAACCGGAGCAACAGCGCCGATAACCCCGCGCAGAGTGCCCTTCATCTGAATTTGTTCCATCCCAGCAGGCAGATGATCTCGGTGGCGATATGGGCGCCGGCGATGGCCGTCGCCCCGGTAGTGTCGAAGGGGGGCGAGACCTCGACCACGTCGCCGCCCTTGATGTTGATCCCGGCGATGTCGCGCAGGATGATCGAGGATTGGATCGAGCTCATCCCGCCCCAGACCGGGGTGCCGGTGCCGGGCGCAAAGGCCGGGTCCAGCCCGTCGATATCAAAGCTCAGATAGACCGGGTGGTCACCCAGAATCTCCTTGATCTTGCGCGCCGTGGCGGCTGGCCCGGCCTCGTAAACCTCGCGCGCGTCGATGATGTTCACGCCCAGCGTGTCGTCATTGGTGGTTCTGATCCCCACCTGAACCGAGCGCACCGGGTCCACCAGCCCCGATTTCACCGCCTTGTAGAACATGGTGCCATGATCGACTCGGGTCATGTCGTCGTCGACCCAGGTGTCGGTATGGGCGTCAAATTGCAGCAGCGACATCGGCCCGTATTTTTCGGCATAGGCCTTGAGAATTGGGAAGCTGATATAGTGATCACCCCCCAAAGTGACCGAGGCGACGTTCGCCGCCAGAATGCCTCGGATATGATCGCTTACGGTATCGGGAAAGGCGGGCACATTGGCATAATCGAAGGCGACATCGCCATAATCGACGATGGCCAGCTCGCTCAGCGCATCAAAAGGCCAGCCATAGGGCGCATCGGGCGATTGCAGCGCGCTGGCTTCGCGGATCGCGCGCGGGCCCAGCCGCGTGCCGGGCCGATTGGTCGCCGCCTGATCGAAGGGCACGCCGGTCACCGCGATATCGACGCCGCGCAGATCCTTGGTGTATTTGCGCCGCAGGAACGAGGTCGCCCCGCCAAATGTGTTCTCGAAAGACGGCCCGCGCAGATCGGTGCGGGTAAAGGCCTCATCCACCTGATTTTTTGCATCTTCCAGTGCCATTCCCAAATACCCTTCCCTACCGCGCCAGCGGTTGCGCCGTTTCGACCAGGCGGGCAAAGAACGACGCCCCGATCGGTGCCACCTGATCGTTGAAATTGTATTCGGGATGGTGCAGCCCTGAGCTATCGCCCTGTCCCAGAAACAGGTAAGCGCCGGGCCGGGCCTGCAGCATGTAGGAAAAATCCTCTGCCCCCATCTCGCGCCCCGTATCCGGGATCACCCGATGCTCGCCTGCAACGTCACGCGCAACCGCGGCGGCAAACCGCGTCTTATCGGGGTGGTTGATGGTTGCCGGATAGCCGATCTCATAGTCCAAGCGTGCCTCGACCCCGTAACTGGCCGCCTGCCCGGCCACGATCTGTTCCATGCGCCCCTGCACCATCGCCTGCACCGCCGGGTCGAAGGTCCGGATGGTGCCGTTCAGATAGGCGGTGTCGGGGATCACATTGTCCACCGTCCCGGCATGGATTTGCGTCACCGAGATCACGAGATCATCCAGCGCATAATGGTTGCGGCTGACGATGGTCTGAAGCGCCTGCGCGATGCCGCAGGCGGCCATCACCGGGTCTCGGGCCTCATGCGGCATGGCGCCGTGCCCGCCGACGCCCTTCACATGCACGTGGAACGTATCCACCGCCGCCATGATCGGACCGGGCGTGGTATAAAACCCGCCTTCGCCAAAGCCCGGCGCATTATGCAGCGCGTAGACTTCGCTAATATCGAACCGGTTCATGATGCCCTCCTGCACCATGATTTCCGCGCCGCCGCCAGCCTCTTCGGCGGGCTGGAAGATCAGCGCGACGCGTCCCGCGAAATTGCGCGTCTCGGCCAGATAGCGCGCGGCCCCCAGTAACATCGTGGTATGGCCGTCATGGCCGCAGGCATGCATGCACCCCTCATGCTCCGAGGCATAATCCAGCCCCGTCGCCTCAGTGATCGGCAACCCATCCATATCGGCGCGCAAGCCAATGGTCGCCCCGTCACCACGCCCGTTGATGATCGCGACAAGCCCCGTGCGGGCGATCCCCTCATGCAGCTCATCCACCCCAAACGCGCGCAGCTTCGCCGCCACAAACGCCGAGGTCTTGGGGCAATCCAGCCCGAGTTCGGGGATAGTATGCAGATGCTGACGCCATGCCGTCATGTCGCTCGCATAATCGGCAATGCGGTTTACAACGGGCATGGGGTGGACTCCTGCGTCAACGTCGGGAATTGATGCATCAGACACCGGAACAGGGGCCGCCGCAATGACAGATAATGCTTTGATCAATGACAGCGATGCCGGGATCGAGCGGTTGCTGGAAATCATGCGCCGCCTGCGCGATCCCGAGACCGGCTGCCCCTGGGATATCGAACAGGATTTCGCCACCATCGCCCCTTACACGATCGAAGAGGCCTATGAGGTTGCCGACGCCATCGAACGAGAGGCCTGGGACGAGTTGAAGGGCGAGCTGGGCGATCTGCTGTTCCAGTCGGTCTTTCACGCGCAGATGGCCAGCGAGGCGGGCCATTTCACCTTTCAGGACGTGGTGCGCACCATGTCCGACAAGATGGTCGACCGCCACCCGCATGTCTTCGGCGACGAATCCCGCGACAAATCCGCCGAACAGCAGACGCTGGACTGGGAAACCATCAAAGCGGCAGAGCGCGCGGGCAAGGAACAGAAGGGTGCGCTGGACGGGGTGGCCGCCAATCTGCCCGCTCTGCTGCGCGCCCATAAGCTGCAGAAACGCGCCGCCCGCGTCGGCTTTGACTGGCCCGATGCCAGTCATGTGCTGGCCAAGATCACCGAAGAGGCCGCCGAGCTGGAAGAGGCGCGCAACGCCAAGGACCCCGACGCGCTGGAGGATGAGTTTGGCGATCTGCTCTTCGTGATGGTCAATCTGGGCCGCCATCTGGGGATCGAGCCCGAAGCCGCCCTGCGCCGCACCAACGCCAAGTTCACCCGTCGCTTTGCCGCCGTCGAAGACCGGCTGGCGCTGCGCGGCAGAACCCCGTCAGAAAGCGATCTGGCCGAGATGGATGCGCTCTGGGACGAGGTCAAGCACGAAGAAAAACAGGCGGCGCGACAGACCGCCTGATGGCGGTTCCCGGCTTGTGCCGCACACACCCTCTGGACAGGGCGCGGCCCCGATGCGACTGTCCCGCCGCAGCTGACAGGAGCCGCCCATGACCGCCCGCAAGATCATTATCGACACCGATCCCGGACAGGATGACGCCGTTGCGATCCTGCTGGCGCTGGCCAGCCCCGACGAGATCGATGTGCTGGGCATCACCGCCGTTGCAGGCAATGTGCCGCTGCGTCTGACCGCCAAAAATGCCCGCATTGTCTGTGAGTTGGCGGGCCATCCTGATGTGCCGGTCTATGCGGGGTGTGACGCGCCGCTCAAACGCAAGCTGGTCACGGCGGAACATGTGCATGGCAAGACAGGCCTCGACGGGCCGGTGCTGCCCGACCCAGAGATGCCGCTGGCCGAAGGCCATGCGGTCGATTTCATCATCGACACGCTGCGCCGCGAACCTTCGGGCACGGTCACGCTCTGCCCTCTGGGGCCGCTCACCAATATCGCCAGCGCTTTCCAAAAGGCGCCCGATATCATCCCGCGGGTGCAGGAGATCGTGTTGATGGGCGGCGCCTATTTCGAGGTGGGTAACATCACGCCCGCTGCTGAATTCAACATCTATGTCGACCCTGAAGCCGCTGATATCGTTTTCAAATCCGGCATTCATATTGTTGTGATGCCGCTGGATGTCACCCATGATGCTCTGGTCACACCACACCGCAATGACGCCTTCCGCGCGTTGAACAGCAAGATCGGCCATGCCGTCGCCGAGATGACGGACTTTTTCGAACGCTTCGACAAGGAAAAATATGGCTCCGACGGCGCGCCCCTGCATGATCCCTGCGTGACCGCCTATCTGATACGCCCTGAGCTGTTTTCGGGCCGCCATATCAATGTGGAAATCGAAACGCAGTCGGAACTGACCCTCGGCATGACGGTCGCCGACTGGTGGCGCGTAACGGGCCGCACACCCAACGCGATGTTCATGGGCGAGATCGACGCGGACGGTTTCTTTGAGCTGCTGACCGAGCGTCTGGCCCGGCTATGAGCCTGCTTTCGGCCCCTGATCCGACCTGGCCCGCCCAGGCGCAGGCCGAGGCTGAACGCTGGCGCAGCTCCGGCATGCAGGGCCTGATCGCGATCCATCATATCGGCTCGACCGCCGTCCCCGGACTGCCCGCCAAACCGATCATCGATCTGCTGCCGGTTTTCGAGCGGCTTGAGGCCTGCGACGCGGCGCGCCAGCCTATCGAAGCGCTTGGCTACGAATGGATGGGCGCGTTTGGGCTGCCCGGGCGGCGTTATATGCGTCGCGACGACCCGGAAACAGGAACGCGTCTGATCCACGCGCATTGTTATGCCGCCGGATCGGCAGAAATAACCCGCCATCTTGCCTTCCGCGACGCGCTGCGTCAGAACGCAGCTCTCAGGGCGGCTTACAGCTCGGTCAAGGCCAGATGCGCCGCTCTGCACCCGGGCGATCACAGGGCTTATGGCGCGTGCAAATCCGGCTGGATCGATAAAACCGAACGCACAGCATTGGAGCGTCAGACATGAGCGCGCAACTCCGCCTCGCCCAGCCAGAGGATCTGCCCCGGCTCATGGGCCTTGTTGCGGCCTTTCACGCCGAAATGGGCATTGATCAGGACGAAGAGCATCGGCACGCGGCCTTGCTACCGCTGCTGCAGGGCATCCCCCATGGCTGCATCTACCTGATCGGCCCGGCCCGCGCGCCGCTGGGCTATATCATCCTGACCTTCGGCTGGTCGGTGGAATTTGGCGGCATGGACGCGTTTGTGGATGAGATCTATATCCGCCCTGCGGTCCGACGCCGCGGCATTGCCAGCGAAACACTGCTGGAACTGCCAAAGGCGCTTGCGACAGGGGGGATCAAGGCGGTTCATCTTGAGGTCGACCGCGAAGATTCCGCCGCGCAGAAGCTCTATCTGCGCAGCGGGTTCAAATCGCGCGAACGCTACATGCTTATGAGCCGTTCGCTGGGGTGACAGGCCGAGTCAAGAGTCTGTCCTGGAAACCGCTAGATACCTGCGGGCGGGACATAACAATCGGCGGCATCCAGTTCCTTGACCGGATCTTCCGGACCGCATTGCTCACCCGTGACAGGATAGGTGTCTTCTTTGACGCAAGCGCCCAACAGGGCAAGGGTTGCAACGGCGGCAAGCAGGGCTTTTGTAAAGGGGGTCATTTGCGCTTCCTCTTTTGAAGTCATGCGCAAAATCTGCCACTTGAGCACAGGCGCGGTCCTTGATCCCAATCAATTTTCAGGATGACGTTGCGGCGGTCTGATCCGGTTCTGTCCGGTGGCTTGTCGGCAGCGACAGACCCGCCGCAGCGCCCGCAAAAGCAAAATCCCCGGCCAATCGACCGGGGTTTTGGATGTCTTCACGCTGCTTAACTCAACCGCGCAGGATAGAATGCCCTGCATATTGCGCGGTCTCTCCCAGCGCTTCCTCGATGCGGATCAATTGGTTGTATTTGGCCAGCCGGTCCGAGCGGGCCAGCGAGCCGGTTTTGATCTGACCGCAATTGGTCGCCACCGCCAGATCGGCGATGGTGGAATCCTCGGTCTCGCCCGAGCGGTGGCTCATCACATTGGTCATCCGCGCCCGGTGCGCCATTTCCACCGCGCGCAGGGTCTCGCTGAGCGTGCCGATCTGGTTCACTTTCACCAGCATCGAGTTGGCGCAGCCGCGCTCGATCCCCATCGCCAGACGTTCGGGGTTGGTCACGAACAGGTCATCGCCCACCAGTTGCACCTTGTCGCCAATGGCGTCGGTCAGCGCTTTCCAGCCGTCCCAGTCATCCTCGGACATGCCATCTTCGATCGAAATGATCGGATAGTCATTGACCAGCGCCGCCAGATAGGCCGCGTTTTCTTCCGAGGTCAGGGTTTTTCCTTCGCCGGACAGGACATAATTGCCGTCCTTGTAGTATTCCGTCGCCGCACAATCGAGCGCCAGGTAGATATCGTCGCCCGGTTTGTAACCCGCTTTCTCGATGGATTTCAGGATGAAATCCAGCGCGTCGCGGGTGCTGGACAGGTTGGGCGCAAAACCACCCTCATCGCCGATCCCGGTGGACAGGCCCGCCGCCGACAGCTCTTTCTTCAGCGTGTGGAACACTTCGGAGCCCATGCGGACCGCGTCGCGGATGTTATCCGCCGCGACCGGCATGATCATGAATTCCTGAATGTCGATCGGGTTGTCGGCATGTTCGCCGCCATTGATGATGTTCATCATCGGCACCGGCAGCACCCGCGCCTGGGTGCCGCCCACATAGCGATAAAGCGGCTGGGTGGTGAAATCAGCCGCTGCACGGGCCACGGCCAAGCTGACGCCGAGGATCGCATTGGCGCCCAGACGCGCCTTGTTCGGCGTGCCGTCCAGTTCAATCATGGTGCCGTCGATGGCTTCCTGCTCGGTGGCGTCAAAGCCCACCAACGCCTCGGCGATCTCGCCGTTGACGGCGGCCACCGCCTCCAGCACGCCTTTGCCGAGATAGCGCGCCTTGTCACCGTCGCGCTTTTCGACCGCCTCATAGGCCCCGGTCGAGGCACCCGAGGGCACCGCGGCGCGGCCCATCGTGCCATCTTCGAGCACGACATCCACCTCAACCGTCGGATTGCCCCGGCTGTCCAAAATCTCACGACCATAAATGTCGATTATCGTGCTCATGATGTTCTTTTCCCAGCTGGTTCCTGATTGAGGGCGTCTTAACAGAGTTGACCCGCAGGAAACCACACCTGATCGCGGCTCAAATCCCGGGAATTGCATCTTTTTCGGCTTGAGTGCCCGCCAAACGCTCGCGCCAGATCACATAGATGCCTGCCCCGACGATCACTGCAACCCCGATCAGCATCATCATATCCGGCCTTTCGCGGAACACGGTCATGCCAATGATCAGGGCAAATACGATGCGCGAATAGCGAAACGGGGTCACGAATGAAACCTCACCGACCCGCATCGAGGCAACAATCGCCAGATAAGCCGCCGCCGCAATCAGGATGAAGACCGCAAATATGACCCAGAGGTCTAGCGAGGTCGGGACAAAGGGCCGGTCGCTAAAAAGGGCCAGGATCACGGCGGAAGGGATCAAGGTCAGAAAGGCCAGAAAGCTGAGCTGCAGCGATGAGGTTTCGGCACCCACGCGCCGCGTTACCACATCGCGCACCGCCAGACCGATCACGCCCTGCACTGCAAAAAGAGATTTGGCGTCAAAACCTTCGGTGCCCGGACGGATCACCAGCAACACGCCCAGAAACCCGATCATAACCGCGCTCCAGCGGCGCAGGCCAACCTGCTCGCCCAGAAACAGCGCGGCCCCGAGGGTCACCACCAGCGGCGTCGCCTGCAATATGGCCGATGCCTGCGAAATCGGGGTCAGCGCAATGGCGGTCACAAAGCCAACCGTGCCGACAATCTCGGCCACATTGCGCAGCAGAACCGGCCCCTTCAGATAGGCCCGCGTCCAGAGCGGCTGACCGCTGATCTTGGTCATCGCGGCAAAGACGAGCGCGCCGCCTGTGCCCAGAACCGCCAATATCTGCCAGGTGGGCAGCAGTTCAGCCATCAACTTGATGAACATATCCTCGATCGCAAAGCCCAGCATCGCCAGCGTCATCAAGGTCGCACCGCGCAGGTTTGCGCCTATCTTGCTCATCTCGGTTCTCCTGCGGGATCGTCGGAGAACCCAGTGCAGGCTTTGGCCGGAATGCGCAAGCCCGCCTCAGCGTTTTCGCAGCGGGACGCCGTAAAGTTCCAGCTTGTGACCACGCAGCTCATAGCCCAGCTTGGCGGCGATTTTTTCCTGCAGCGCCTCGATCTCGGGGTCGACAAATTCGATCACCTCGCCCGAGTTCATGTCGATCAGGTGGTCATGGTGATCGCGTTCGGCATCCTCATAACGCGCGCGCCCGTCACCGAATTCCAGCCGGTCCAGAATGCCCGCCTCGTCGAACAGTTTGACGGTGCGATAGACGGTGGCGATGGAGATGCCCGGATCAATGGCGATGGCGCGGGCATAGAGCTCTTCGACATCGGGGTGATCGGCGCTTTCCTCCAGCACTTTTGCGATGACGCGGCGTTGCCCGGTCAGACGCAGCCCTTTGGCCTCACATCTGGTTATGATCGTACTGGACATAGTTCGCCCTCTGCTCCGTCTGGGTCCCCGGTTTAATGCCTTGCGCCTCGCAGCGCCACCGGATTTCGCTCAAAACCCGAGCTCAATCGCGCCGTCGCAGATCCGCCCAGACCGGCAGGTGGTCCGAGGCGATATGGGCGGGTTGATCGGAAAAGACCTCGTGCCGCACGGCTTCCAGTTCCGGCCCCAGTGCGATCCGGTCCAACGGGCCCAACGGCCGCAGGGCGGGAAAGCTGGGCAAGGGCCGCAGAAAGCGCATGCTGGGGGCAAGCCGGTCAAGGCTGGGCTGGCGCGACCAGTCGTTGAAATCCCCGGCCCAGACCGTGGGCATCACCGGCAGCGCGGCAATGTCCTGCGCCAGATGGGTGACCTGATGTCGGCGCGACTGCGCCAGCAGCCCCAGATGCAGCCCAACCACCCTGAGCGGGCCGATGGGCGTTGCCAGTTCCACCCGCACCGCGCCGCGCGGCTCAAACCCCGGCAGATCGTGATGGGCCAACGTGTCGACCGTGATTCCGTCGCCTTTCCAAATCACCGCATTGCCGTGCCAGCCCAGAGACCCCGCCCCGCCCAGATCAGCGATCTGCCAGCCGGCCTCATCCAGCACAAAATGCGGCAGCGCCGCCGGGCGCGGCGGCAGGCGCTTGTCGGCCTCTTGCAGCACCACGATCTGCGCGCCCAACCGGTCCAGCACCTGCAGGATACGCCGCGGCTGGCGCCGCAGGTCGAGCCCGACGCATTTCTGAATGTTGTAGCTGGCAAGGCGCAGCGTAGCGGTTTGGCGCATGAGGGGTCCGGTTCAGCGAGGCCGGTTCTTTTTGCGATGAGGTCGCTGCGGATGCAAGATTGCTCAGGTGCCGCAGAATGTCGCTTGAACCACTTCGCTCTCAGCCGGTGGCCGGGTCAGATCGGCATCATCGGGGTGATCGTCAAAGGGTTGCGACAGGACCGCGTTCAACCGGTGGAATGGCGCATAATCGCCCGCGACCGCAGCCTCGATCATCTGTTCGATGCGGTGATTGCGGGGAATAACCGAAGGGTTCGCGGCGCGCAGCACCGCTGCCGGGTCCGCCTCCCGCTCGGATCGGTCTTTCCAGCCGGGCTCCCATGCGTCATACGCCTCAGGGTCGAGGAACTGATCGCGAGCCTCACCGGTGCCAAGCGCGCGGAACGTGTTGGTGAAATCCGCCTGGTTCTCGGCCATGCGGGTCAAGAGATCGGCGATCATGGCCTGATCGCCCTCTTCCTGTTGCGTCAGTCCCAGCTTGGCGCGGAACCGGGTCAGCCATTCGGATTGCAGCAATCCGGGCATCGCATGCACGATCTCGGTCGCCTCTTCGACGCCCGCATCGCGGCTGTCCATCTGCTGGATCAGCGCGGTCGCAAACTGCGCCATGTTCCAGACCACGATATCGGCCTGATTCGAATAGGCATAGCGCCCCATCCGGTCGATCGAGCTGTAGACCGTGTTGGGATGATAGCTGTCCATGAAGGCGCAGGGGCCGTAATCGATGGTCTCTCCGGCGATCGAGCAATTGTCGGTGTTCATCACACCGTGGATAAAGCCCACCGCCATCCACTGCGCGATCAGCCGCGCCTGCGCCTCGCTCACCGCACGCAGCAATCCCATCGGCCCGTCGGCCTGCGGATAGTGGCGCTCAATCGCATAGTCTGTCAGGCGCTTGAGGTTGTCGGTTTGCCCACGCGCGGCGAAGACCTGAAAGGTGCCCACACGCAGATGGCTGGAGGCCACGCGCGTCAGCACAGCGCCGGGCAAGGCGGTTTCGCGATATACCTGCTCGCCGGTTTCAACCGCCGCCAGCGCCCGCGTGGTGGGGATACCAAGCGCGTGCATCGCCTCGGACACCACATATTCCCGTAGCACCGGCCCCAGCCAGGCACGCCCGTCTCCGCCCCGCGAATAAGGCGTGCGCCCCGATCCTTTGAGCTGGATGTCACGGCGCACCCCGTCCGTGCCCACCGTTTCGCCCAGCAGAACCGCGCGCCCGTCACCCAGTTGCGGGTTGTAATTGCCAAACTGATGACCGGAATAGAGCTGTGACAGCGGCGTGGCCCCCTCGGGGATGGCGTTGCCTGCAAAGACTTGCGCCATCTCTGTGACCTCACCGGGGGTGATCCCCATGAGTCGGGCCAGATCGGTGTTGAAGGCCAGCAGATGCGGCGCCGCCACCGGCTGCGGCTCCAGCCGTGTATAGAAGGCATCGGGCAGGCGGGCATAGCTGTTGTCGAAGGGGATCATCAATGTCATGGGCTGAACATATGCGCACGCCCGGGGATTGCCAGAGGCATCTGGCTTTGCGCATATCACCGGCAGCGCAAATCGGAAGGCACCATCATGACCGCAGACGAGATCATCGCCCATCTGGGTCTGGAGCAACATCCCGAGGGCGGCTGGTTCCGCGAGACCTGGCGCCCCGACACTCCCGGTCGCGCCACCGGCACCTGCATCTATTTCCTGCTCAAGGCGGATGAGCGCAGCCATTGGCACCGGGTCGATGCCACCGAGATCTGGCTTTACCATGCCGGAGCGCCACTGATCCTGTCGCTCAGCGCCGATGATCAGGGACCAGCGGCCGAGCATGTGCTGACCCCCGATCTGAGCAAGGGCCAGCCGCAAGTGATTGTGCCCAAGGAACATTGGCAAGCGGCGCGCACAACCGGCGATTACACGTTGGTTAGTTGCACCGTTTCCCCCGGCTTTGAGTTCGAGGGGTTCGAACTGGCCGCCCCCGGCTTCGACATCCCGCGCGCTTGACGTAAGCGGCACCCCGGCTAGGCTGCTTGGATGGATCACCGCGCTCTGATTGCCTCACTTCCGCCCGAGACCAAATTTGCGCTCACGGCGCGATCCGATGGTGCCGGTCTGCGCCATCTGGCTCTCTATGGCCTCGCGCTAGGTCTCACGAGTCTTGCCATCATCGCAAAAATCCCGCTCTGGCCGCTGCTGATCCTGCCGCAGGGGCTGCTTTTGGTGTTTCTCTTCACGCTCAGCCATGAATGCACCCATCAGACCCCGTTCCAGACCCGCTGGATTAACGAGGTGGTGGGCCATGCCTGCGCAGTCCCCATCGCCCTGCCCTTCATCTGGTTTCGTTATTTCCATCTGGCCCATCACAAATGGACCAATGACCCCGAGCGCGACCCCGAGCTTGCCGGCAAACCGCGCCCCGATAGCTGGCCGAGCCTGCTTGCTTACCTGAGCGGATGGTTCTACTGGCGCGGAATGGCGCAGGTGCTGGTTCAGAACGCATTCGGCAAAATCGACGCCCCCTACCTGCCGGATCGCCAGCACGCCGCCATGCGCCGCGAGGCCCGGCTTCTGCTCGCGCTTTACGGGCTGGGCGCGCTCAGCCTGCTCCTCTCACCGCTGCTGTTGTGGGTCTGGCTGCTGCCGGTGCTGCTCGGTCAGCCCTTCCTGCGGCTTTACCTTTTGGCCGAACACGGGCTCTGCCCGCCGGTCGCCGATATGCTGGAAAACTCGCGCACTACGTTCACCACCCGCCTGGTGCGGTTTATGGCCTGGAACATGCCCTATCATGCCGAACATCACGCCTTTCCCAACGTGCCGTTCCACAAGCTGCCCCAGTTTCACACCCTGACGCAGGCGCTTCTGAAATCGACCTCGAATGGCTATTCCGGGTTCGCGACCACCTATGCGCGCAGCATGCGCCGAGACCCGATCCGCCCGTCATCCGGCTAACAATATCCCAGGGGCAGCGCCCCGCGCCCGATCAGGCAGGCACCGGAATGCTCACAACCCCGCCGCCCACCAGCGCGCTGACCCCGGTGGTGCCGGGACAGCTGGTCGGCAAACCGCGCGCGACCCGGACCGCGAGATAGCCAAAGGCCTGCGCCTCCAGCATGTCACCGTTCAGGCCAACCACCTCAACCGGTTCTACCGGGCAATCGAGCGAGACCTCAAGCATCTGCATCAGTACCGGATTAAGCCGCCCGCCGCCGGTGACCAAAACCCTCGATGGCGGGACCGGACAATGCTCGACCCCTTGGGCCACACCGGCGGCACACATGCCAGTCAGCGTGGCCACGGCGTCAGCGTCGCTCAATTCGCGCACCAGCTCGATCATTTCAGAAAAATCGTTCCGGTCCAGAGATTTGGGTGGCATTTTTGCAAAGTATGGCTCGGCCAGAAACAGCTCCAGCGCGCCGGTTTCCACACTGCCCTTGCGCGCAAGCGCGCCGTCGCGATCCATCGGCAGGCCCAGCCGCGCCTGCACCAGATCGTCAATCGGCGCGTTGGCAGGCCCGGTGTCAAAAGCCAGCAGCGCGCCCGCATCTTCGGGGCGGTCGAAAATCGGATCAACAAAGGTCAGGTTGCCGACCCCGCCGAGGTTGAGGAAACAGAGCGGCTCACGCAGCCCGGCCCATTTGGCGCAGGCAAAATGGAAGAACGGTGCCAAGGGCGCCCCCTCGCCGCCAAGATTTATGTCATCCGATCGGAAATCCCAGACCACCGGCACACCCAGCGCATGAGCCAGCGCCGCGCCATCGCCCACCTGCAAGGTGCCGCGCCCACGCGGCTCGTGGCTGAGCGTCTGGCCGTGAAAACCGATCAGGTCGATCCCCTCATATCCCGACAGCGCCGCGCGATGCGCCTCGGTCACCAGATCGCCCGCGGCCTCGACCTCGGCCCCGTGCCACTGACCCAGCCCGGCGCGCAGCAACGCGCGGTCGGCCTCTGAATAGGCGCGATAGCCGGTCTCGCCGAAGCCGGTGATCACCTGCCCGTCGGTTTCGATCACAGCCGTATCCACCCCGTCCAGCGAGGTGCCCGACATCGCCCCAAGCGCCTTTACCGTGCCTGCCTTCGCAATGGCCCTATTCATGGCCTTTTCCTTCTCATTCCTGCCGCCTATAACCTGCCTCGCAATTCAACCCCGAGGCAAGACATGACCTACCATCCCAAATCGGATTTCATCGCAGTGATGATTGAGCGCGGCTTTCTGGCCGACTGTACCGATTACCAGGGCCTTGACGAGGCGCTGATCAAAGGGTGTCAGCCGGGGTATATCGGCTTTGACGCCACGGCCAAGTCGCTGCATGTGGGCAGCCTGATCCAGATCATGATGCTGCGCTGGCTGCAAAAAACCGGGCACAGGCCGATCACGCTGATGGGCGGCGGCACCACCAAGGTGGGCGATCCCAGCTTCCGCGCCGATGAACGCCCGCTGCTCGGCCCCGAACAGATCGACGCCAATATTGCCGGGATCAGGAAGGTGTTCGCCGCCTATATCGACTATGACAGCGGCGCGGAAAACGCCGCCCTGATGCTGAACAATGCCGAATGGCTGGATGATCTGAACTATCTCGACTTCCTGCGCGATATCGGGCGGCATTTCTCGGTCAACCGGATGCTCAGCTTCGAATCGGTGAAATCGCGGCTGGATCGCGAGCAATCGCTGTCCTTCCTCGAATTCAACTACATGATCCTGCAGGCCTATGACTTCCTTGAGCTGAACCGCCGCTATGGCTGCGTCTTGCAGATGGGCGGCAGCGACCAATGGGGCAATATCGTCAACGGTATCGACCTGACCCGCAGGGTGATCGAGGGCGAGGTCTATGGCCTGACCTCACCCTTGCTGACCACCAGCGACGGCAAGAAGATGGGCAAATCGCAATCCGGCGCGGTCTGGCTGAATGGCGATATGCTCTCGCCTTATGAATTCTGGCAGTTCTGGCGCAATACGACAGATGCGGATGTGGGCCGGTTCCTGAAGCTCTATACCGAGTTGCCCGTCGATGAATGCGACCGTCTGGGTGCGCTGGCAGGCTCCGAAATCAACGAGGCCAAGATCCGGCTGGCCAATGAGGTCACGACGCTGCTGCATGGGTCCGAGGCCGCCGCCAAGGCCGAGGCCACCGCCCGCGAAGTGTTCGAAAAGGGCGGCGTCGGTGGCGACCTGCCCACCCTGACGCTGAGTGCCGCTGATTTGGGGGACGGCATGTCCATCGTGCAATTGATCGTGAAATCCGGTCTGGCCAAATCCGGCAAGGAGGCCAAGCGCCTGATTGCCGAAAACGGTGCCAAGTTGGATGATGCGCCGCTGACCGATGCCGGGTTGATGATCGACGCGGGCGCACTGGCTGCACCGATCAAGCTGAGTGCGGGCAAGAAGCGCCATGCCCTGGTTAAACTGGACGTCTGACGCGGCGTAGACCCCCTTCTGTTGATCCATGTCATGGGGCAGGCGCTCTGCCTGCCCCATCATTGCGGCATGAACCAAAGAGGAGGGTACTAATGTTTGAGAAAATCGTTGTAGGCCTCGACGGATCGGAGCCATCGGATCGCGCCATGCGCGTGGCTTGCGAGCTTGCCGGAAAATTCGGCGCCCGGATCATCCTGGTCCACACACCGCAACCGCAGACCGTTGCTTTCGCCCTTGGCGCGACGATGGGCTATCACGCGGTGACAACCATGCCGACCGAGGTTGAGGTCAAGCAGGCCGCGGACAAGATCGTAAACGCGGGTAAGGCGATCGCCGACGAGAAAGGCATAGAGATCGCCGAAACCCATACCGATCGCGGCGATCCGGCCGAGCAGATCGTGCACTGCGCCGAAAGCGCGGGCGCGGACCTGATCGTCACCGGTCGGCGCGGGCTGGGCAACTTGCAGGCGCTGGTCCAGGGCAGCACCACGCAACGTATCGGAAAGCTGTCCAACTGCTCCTGCCTGTCTGTCGTCTGACGCAGGCCGCATCCAACACTGGACAGGACACCGGCTTCCCGGCTATTTGAACACATGTTCAAATAATGGAGCCTTGCCATGCAACTGCCCGATACAGCCGCGATCGTGACCGGGGGTGCCTCGGGGCTGGGAGAAGCCACCGCGCGCCATTTCGCCACGCAGGGCGCGCAGGTCACGCTACTGGACCGGGACGGCGAACGCGGAGCGCGCGTTGCCGACGAGATTGGCGGGCATTTCGTGCAGACCGATGTGACCGATGAGGGATCGGCTGCCGGTGCCATTGCCGTCGCGCTGGAGCGGATGGGAAAGATCACCGCCTGTGTGAACTGTGCAGGCATTGCGATCGGCATGAAAACCGTTGGCAAGGACGGCCCGCACGGGTTGGAACCGTTCCAGCAGACCCTCGACATCAATCTCGTCGGCTCGTTCAACGTCTCGCGCCTGGCTGCCTCCGAAATGGCCCGGAACGACTCCGATCCTGACGGCGCGCGCGGAGTGATCATCAACACCGCCTCGATCGCCGCCTTTGACGGGCAGAAAGGGCAAGCGGCTTATGCGGCCTCAAAGGGTGGAATAGTAGGGATGACCCTGCCGATGGCACGCGATCTGGCTTCCTCCGGTATCCGCGTGATGGCCATTGCGCCCGGCATCTTCATGACACCGATGCTGGCGGGTCTGCCGGAAGAGGTGCAGCAACAACTGGCAGCAGATGTCCCCAACCCACCCCGGCTGGGCGACCCGGCGGAGTTTGGGCGGATGGCGGGCTTCATTGTCGAGATGGGCTATCTGAACGGCGAGGTCATCCGGCTCGACGGCGCGTTGCGGATGAGGTAATTCCGGGCTCATGACCCAGAAAGCAAAAATGCTGGCAGGCGAATGGTATAGCTGCCTTGATGACGAATTGGAGATGATGCGACAGCGCGCCCGCACCGCCGTGCATCAACACAATACGATGCCGCCCGATGCAAGAGGTCAGATGGCGCCGCAACTGGCGGAGCTATTGGGTCATGTCGGCCGGGAGTGCATGATCGAGGCCCCGTTTCATTGTTCTTACGGGGTCAACCTGTCGCTTGGCGACCTGTCCTACCTGAATGCGGGTTGCGTCATTCTCGATTCCGCGCCGGTGCGGATCGGGGCTGGCACGATGCTGGGACCTGCGGTGCAGATCTATTGCGCGCAACACGCCAAGGACCCCGTCGAGCGCGCCAAAGGCATGGAGATCGCCCTGCCCGTCACACTTGGGGACAATGTCTGGATCGGCGGCGGCGCGACCCTCATGCCGGGCGTGACAATCGGCGATAACGCCATTGTCGGCGCAGGCAGCGTGGTTACGCGGGATGTCGCGCCCGACCAGACGGTTATGGGCAACCCGGCGAGGGCGCGCTAGTTGGAACATCACGCATCTTAGGCTCAACACAGTCGATGTTCTGAAGCCTGCATTAATTGCGTTACCGGTCAGTCTTGAAACAAGCTTGCCACATGTCAGAGCCAATGACGGCTCTGCGGACGAAGCGGACTTTGGCAACAATGATGAAATGGCTATGCGACTGAGCGAAACCCGGCCTTAGTATTACCCTTTGGGTATGCAATCTCTGGCTCTGAAAGACCAAGCCCGCTGCACAGTGGCTTCCAACCGGCTCCAAGCGGCAGATCAATCAGCCGGTCAGCGGGAACCTCGGCACGAACACAGGCGATCGATGCTTCGTAGATTGCAAGAACATGCGCTTTGTCGTCGATATTGCCCGCAAAGACCCGCTCGGTGACGACCCTTGAGCCAATACCCCCTACGTCTTTGCCTGATTTCAGAGCTTTCTGTATTGTGCCAGTGAAACTGGACCACCAATCTTCGGCGGGTCTGTGAGTCAAAACCACCTTTGCGTCTGGATAAAAGGCCATAGTATCACGCCAGTAAGCCGCAGAAGGCCAGTCCACGGCGCTGTTGAATCCGTCGAAAAGTTTCGGCCAATCAGGAACGGTTCCGTTCACGAATGCGCTCCAACGATCCCGTTGTTTCTCGCTGTCCATGACCTCGTACATGTGATGCGTGGGCCCAAGCCCCAGAATTTCAAGGGCACGCTTTAGGCTTTCTGTTCCCGTTCGTCCGAATCCAGCGCCAATCACTTTCAAAGTCATCTCAAATCTCCTGTCTCTAAGTCCTAATTCATGAAACTGAATTTCGACCGCGCATTGAACAATCAGATCAATTCGATATTCTAGATTGAACTTTTCAATCTAACTCTCAGGTCGCATCCATGTCCCTTTCACCTGAAATTCTCGCACTGGATTTTGCTGCACTGCGGACTTTGAAATTGGTTCACAAGCACCGTTCATTTGCAAATGCAGCCTCAGAATTGGGGATGAACCCATCCTCTATCAGCTATACCATCGAACGCGTCCGAAAAGCCGCCAAAGACCCACTTTTTATCAAACGGGGCGGTGGCGTTGTTCCTACGGAGCATTGTGACAGACTGATTAATCGCGTGGATGTCATTCTGGGAGAAGCTGAACAATTTCAAGATGATGAAGAGTTCAATCCTTGTCGCGCCGCTGGCGAAATCACCGTAAACATCAGCAGTTACGAAACGATGTTGGTTCTGCCAAATGTCGTGCGACGCCTCAGAAGCGAGGCGCCTGGTATCAGATTGGTGCTGAACTACAATTTTGGCTCGGCAAAGGATATTCTTCTTAGTGGACGCGCCGACATCTATCTTGGCCCACAGCGAATAGATACAAACGGTGTCTACGGAGAAGAATTCCTCAACAGCGAACAACACCTGTGCATGATGGACCCGTCAAATCCCCTGGCTGGAAGATCGGTCATTGATTTGGCCGATATTCGTGATGCCGACTTTATCTATTTTGAGCCGAGACCCGGATGGCAGCAGGCCCCTGTTCGCTATGCCAGAGAGCAGGGGATCAATCTTAACCGCGCGGTTGTAAGCAGCGATGCAATTTCCTTTGGAGACCTTCTCGTAGGAACAGACCTACTGGCTGCTCTGCCGTCCAGAATGGCGCAACGTTTTGCAGACCGATTGACCCTGAAGCCTTTCGCCTTCGAGACAGGTATGGCCGAGCACATGTATTGGACAGCCTCTTCCGATCGCTCAAAACTGGCCACCTGGGTGCGTTCCGTCATCAAAGAAGAAGCCCAAATGGGTCAGTAACGAAAGGCAACTTTGGACTCGGTGCGGACCTTCATAACGCGCCCGTTGCATCCCCATTTGGGGTAGTCTTGGCTTATTGGACGAACTGATCTGACGTTTTGAAGCTAGCCTTCGGCCTTTTCTTCCAGCAGCAACCATTCTTCTTCGGCGGCAGAGAGTTTTTCCTGCCGTTCCACAAGGGCTTGCGTGGCTTTCCGAAACTTGACCGGCTCGCGGGAGTAAAGCTCCGGATCACCCAACAAACCCTCCAGCTTGCCGATCTCGGCCTCCAAGCGCTCGATCTCGGCGGGCAGATTTTCCAGGCGGTGCTTTTCAGCGAAGGACAGGCCTGTTTTGGGTTTCGGGGCTGATTTGGGTTTGGGTTTCGCGCTTTTGGGCGCGTCTTTGACCTGCGGATCATCCGGTGCGCGCTGCGCCTGATAGTCGCTCCACCCGCCCGCATAAGCGGTGGCGCGGCCGTTGCCCTCCATGGCGATGGTTGTTGTGGCGATGCGGTCCAGAAAGTCGCGGTCGTGGCTGACCAGCAGCACGGTACCGTCATAATCGTCCAGCAGTTCCTGCAACAGATCCAGCGTCTCCACATCCAGATCGTTGGTCGGTTCGTCCAACACCAGAACATTCGAGCTTTGCGCCATCAGCTTGGCCAGGAGCAGCCGCGCCTTTTCGCCCCCCGACAGCGAGCGCACCGGAGCGCGGGCCTGCCGGTCGTCAAACAGAAACTCCTTGAGGTAACCCACCACATGTTTCGGGGTGCCGCGCACCATGACCTGATCGGCCTTGCCCGAGACCCGCATACTCGGATCGCCGGTCAGGCTGTCCCAAAGCGTTATGTCGGGATCAAGCTGCGCGCGGGCCTGATCGAACACGGCAACCTCCAGATTGGTGCCCAGCTTGACCTGACCTTCATCGGGCGGAACCTGTCCCAGCAGCATATTCAGCACGGTGGTCTTGCCGACGCCATTGGGGCCGACAAAGGCCACCCGGTCGCCGCGCTGCACCAGCAGGTCGAAATCGCGGATGAGCGGCTTGCCGTCGAAACTTTTTGCGATCCCCTGCGCCTCAATCACCTTGCGGCCCGATTTCGGCCCCGCCTCCAGCGCCATCGCCGCAGCCCCCTGCCGCCGGATCTGCGCGGCGCGTTCGGCGCGCAGCGCCTGCAACGCGCGCACCCGGCCCTGATTGCGGGTTCGCCGAGCGCTGATGCCCTCGACCGCCCAGCGGCTTTCGGATTTGATCAGGCGGTCCATCTTGTGGCGTGCGCTGTCTTCCTCTTCCCAGACCTTGTCACGCCAGGCCTCGAAGGCGTCGAAGCCCTTTTCCTGCCGCCGCACCATTCCCCTGTCGATCCAAAGGGTTGCGCGGGTCAATGCACGCAAAAATGCCCGGTCATGCGAGATCAGGACAAAGCCCGCGCGGGTGCTGGACAATTCCCGTTCCAGCCAGCCAATCGCCTGAATGTCGAGATGGTTGGTCGGCTCGTCCAGCAGCATCAGATCGGGCGCTTCGGCCATCAGCTTGGCCAGCGCCGCACGGCGACGTTCCCCGCCAGAGGCGGTATCGACCGGGCGGGCAGGGTCGAATTTCAGCCCCTCGCCCGCGCGTTCCACCTTGTAGAGCTCGCCCGGCCCCAGCCCGCTTGAGGCATAATCGCCCAATGTCGCAAACCCCGCCATATCCGGGTGCTGCTCCATATAGCCCACCGATTTGCCCGGCGGGATGGTGATCTCGCCCGCATCCGCTTCGACCAGTCCGGCCATCACCTTCATCAGGGTGGATTTGCCCGACCCGTTACGCCCCACCAGCGCCACGCGGTCGCCCGGCTGAACCACCAGATCGAGCCCGGAAAACACCGGATCGCCGCCGAAAGTCAGCGAGATACCGGACATCTGCAAAAGAGGAATACGTGCCATGCCCGCCAGCTAAACCGGCTGGCTCAGCGCGTCAACGTCCTGTGCCTAGTTGTTCCGATTGCGCCAGCTCACCCGGCAATCATGCGCAGCAGCCGTTTGCGCGCGGGGGGGATCGCGCCGATTTCCAGCCCTGTGAACACATGCAGGGTGTTCAGATCCCGGTCCACCACCGCATGATCGCTGACCCAGCCGCCCATCGCCAGATAGCTGCGCAGCAAAGGCGGCATCCGCAGCATCGCCTTTTTCGAATCGGGTTTGCGGCGCAGGCGCGCGGCAAAGCGGAACACATCAGGGGCCTTGACCCGCGGCAGCCAGCGTTTGGGGGCCAGATGGCGGTGCTTCAGCATCGCAAAAGCATCCAGATAGGCCTCGGTCTCGGTCCCGGCGAAGGAAGAACAGCCAAACAGCATCTCGATCCCGTTTTCATCCACATAAGCCGTCATCGCCCCCCAGGCCGTACGCAGGATATCGGGATCGCTATAGTCCGGGTCGATGCAGAACCGGCCCATTTCCACCATCCGCCCTTCAAACGCCTTCAGGGCCGACAATTCATAGAATTGCGCCGAATAGCTGCGCCCGATCTCTGACCCGCCCTGCATGTCGAACAGCCGGAAGCAGCAAACCAGATGATTGTCCGCCCGCGTATCCTCGACCAGTACATGCTGGCACTGGTGGTCATAAGAATCGCTGTCCATGGTTTCAGTGGCAAAGGCCCGTGTGCGCAAGCCTTGCGCGGCGGCGATATCCGCCTCGCCCGCCGCAAGCCGCGCCTGGTAGCGCCCGTTGTTCAGCATCACCTGCGCCATGATCGCGCCCTCCGCAGTGCTGTACGACTTCCCGATGGGTGGGTCACTATCACGCAAAGTATGACACAAGATTGACGGCTTCCAGATTATTCCTGTGACGGAAGCACCGTGCCCGGATCGAAGTTACCCAGGTTGCCCAGCAGCTGCCGCAGGAAGGTCTTGTCCTCAAGGCTCGATTCGGTCACCCGGCGCTGCAATGTCACCACCTGGCCCTTTTCCAAGCCAAAACGTTCGATATTGCGCACAACGCCCGAGTTGTCGAAACTGATCGCCACCAGCTCGCGCGACACGATCTGGGGTGCGCGGGCGCCATAATGGCGGAAGCGGGTCTGCACATAATAGAAGCCACTATCTTCAAGCACGCCTGACGCGGTTGGCGCACCGATCGATTCGATCACGCTGTCGCGCGTGTCGACACCAACGGTGACTTTCGACAGGTCTTCGGCGGGCGGGACATAGCCGTGGTTGCGATAGATCTCGGCACAAGCGGACAGGCACAGTGCAAGAGCCCCCATCACAACGATGCGGGACATCCTCTGTCCTGGCAGCTTTGCAGCGTCTATCATCCCGGCCCCCTTGCCTTGGCTGTGCGCGCCTTTTATCCCGATTACATAAACCGGCCAAGTGGTTCAACCAACGAAAGTCCTGTCATGCCCCACAAGGATGTGTTTCGGGTCGCAGACCTGCCCCAGAACAGCCCCACCCAATTCCATCTGCGCCCCGCAGCACCGGAACTGTCGCGGATCGCTGCGGACCTGGATTTGCTGGGCCTGCGAAAACTGGTTTTTTCGGGCGATATCGCGACCCAGGGTCGCAAGGACTGGGCGCTCACCGGCAAGCTGGGCGCCACGGTCGTGCAGCCCTGTATCGTGACGCTTGAGCCTGTAACCACCCGCATCGACATTCCCGTCAAGCGGCTGTTCCTGGCGGATTGGCAGGAGCCCGAAGCCTCCGAGGTTGAAATGCCCGAGGATGACGAGACCGAGGCGCTGCCCCCCGAACTGGACCTGTCGCAGATCATGACCGAGTCGCTGGCGCTGGCGCTGCCGCTCTATCCCCGCAGCGCAGGGGCTGACTCCGGCGAGATGGTGTTCACCGAACCGGGCAAGACACCGATGCGCGACGAGGATGCCAAACCCTTTGCAGGATTGGCCGATTTGCGCGATGCGCTCAAAAAAGAGCCATGACAACACCGCTTTGGCATGTCATAGGACGCGACCAGAAAAACCGCTTGAACATGACGAGATTCGCAGTATTTTCGCGCGCTCATCGGATTTAAGGTTGGACAATGCGGGGGCAACGCCCTACACGCGCGTCACACCAAGAGAAACGTAGACAATAACCGGCCCTCCGGCACTGACCGCGGCCCTTAGCGAGACAAAGGTTGAGACAATGGCTGTCCAACAGAATAAAGTATCCAAGTCGCGCCGCAACAATCGCCGCGCGCACGATGCACTGGTTGCTGCAAACCCGAACGAATGCCCCAATTGCGGCGAACTGCGCCGTCCGCATCACGTGTGCCCGTCCTGCGGCCACTATGCTGACCGCGAGGTCATCGCTCAGGCCGACGAGATCGATCTGGACGAAGACGCGGCCTGAATGGTTGCAGACTGAAGCATGACGGCACAGCCCGATCAAACCGGATCAGCCCCCGGATCGACGAAAGGGCGGATCATCATCTCGGTTGATGCGATGGGCGGTGATGCCGGTCCTTCGGTCGTCGTGGCGGGAATCGCCAAATCGGCGGAAAAGAACCCCAATATCGGGTTCATCCTGCACGGTCCGGAAGACAGCTTGCGCAAGCTAGTTGCGAAACGGCGCGGCCTTGAAGGTCGCGTCGAATTTCGTGATGCGCAGGACGTTGTCACCATGGATGACAAGCCCAGCCAAGTTGTGCGCGGCGGCAAACAGACCTCGATGTGGTCGGCTTTGGATTCGGTGCGCAATGGCGAGGCGTCCGGCGCTGTCTCCTGCGGCAATACCGGCGCGCTAATGGCGCTGAGCATGATGCGCCTGCGCAAACTGCCCGGAGTGAACCGGCCTGCCATCGCGATCCTGTTCCCCTCCCGCAATCCGCAACGGTTCAACGTGATGCTGGATGTGGGCGCGGATGTCCGCGCCGATGCCCGCGATCTGCTGCAATATGCGCTGATGGGCGCATCCTACGCGCGCAACGGGATGGAGCTTCCCCGCCCCCGCATCGGGCTGCTGAATGTGGGCACCGAAGAACACAAGGGCCGCGCCGAGTTGAAAGAGGCCCATGCGCTGATCTCGGAGTTTGCCGACCGGTCGAACTTCGATTTCGCCGGATTCGTCGAGGGCAGCGATATCACCGGCAACGTGGCCGACGTGATCGTGACCGACGGGTTTACCGGCAATGTGGCGATCAAGACCGGCGAAGGCACTGCCAGTATGGTCGGCGGGCTGCTGCGCGAGGCGTTCGAATACTCGTTCCTGTCTCGGCTGGCCTCGGTTCTGGCGATCACCTCGCTCAACCGCCTGAAAAAACGGATCGACCCGCGCCGGGTCAATGGTGGCGTGTTCCTCGGGCTGAACGGCACGGTTATCAAATCCCATGGTTCGGCCGATGACACCGGTGTGTCGGCCGCCGTCAAACTGGCCTTCACCCTTGCGCAGTCCGGCTTTACGGAAAAACTGGCCGCACGGGTTGCATCCACCGGCGAGCTTACTCAAGATGCCGCTCACGCCAATGAGACGGCAGAACAATAACAAATACACAGGTGACCCATGACAGGCCGTGCAGTCGTCAAAGGCATTGGACACTATTTGCCCGAGCGCATCGTTCCAAATGCCGAGTTCGAGGCGACACTGGACACGACCGATGAATGGATTCGGACCCGGTCTGGCATTGAACGGCGGCATTTCGCCGCCGAGGGTGAGACTACCTCGGATCTGGCGTCAAACGCCGCCCGCGCCGCACTGGCGGATGCTGGGCTGGAGCCAGATGACATCGACGCAATCATCGTCGCCACCTCGACCGCTGATCTGACCTTCCCCTCTGCCGCAACGATGGTGCAATCAAAGATCGGCATGACACGCGGATTTGCCTTTGATGTGCAGGCGGTCTGCGCTGGTTTCGTCTACGCTTTGTGCAATGCCAACGCGCTGATCCTGTCCGGTCAGGCCAAACGCGTTCTGGTGATCGGCGCCGAGACATTCTCGCGGATCATGGACTGGTCGGATCGCGCGACCTGCGTGTTGTTCGGCGATGGTGCCGGCGCGTTGGTCTTGGAATATCAGGACGAATCCGGCACCAATGCCGATCGCGGCATCCTCTCGGTTGACCTGAATTCCGATGGCCGTTTCAAGGACCTGCTTTATGTGGATGGCGGCGTATCGACCCAGACCACCGGGCAGTTGCGCATGCAGGGCAACCAGGTCTTCCGCCACGCGGTTGAAAAGCTGACCAATGCCGCCGAGACGGCTCTGGAAAAGGCGGGGCTGGAAAACAAGGACGTCGACTGGATCGTGCCGCATCAGGCCAATATCCGCATCATCCAGGGCACGGCCAAGAAAATGGGCCTGCCGATGGAGAATGTGGTCGTCACGGTGCAGGATCACGGCAATACATCCGCTGCTTCCATCCCGCTGGCCATGTCGGTGGGCAAGGCGCGCGGTCAGATCAAACAGGGCGACCTGATCGTGACCGAGGCGATCGGCGGTGGGCTGGCTTGGGGCGCTGTTGTCCTGCGCTGGTGATCCGGCACAAACCAGCCCAGCCAAACGATTGAATTTCATTGATATTGACAGAGAAAAACCCGGCACCCTATGCTCGCTCAATAACAAGGGGATCAGCATGGGCGACAAGACTTTAACCAGAATGGATTTGAGCGAAGCCGTTTTCCGCGAAGTTGGATTGTCGCGCAATGAAAGCGCGCAACTGGTGGAAAGCCTTCTGAACCACATGTCGGATGCTCTGGTGCGCGGCGAACAGGTCAAGATCTCGTCCTTCGGCACCTTCAGCGTGCGCGACAAATCGGCCCGGATCGGGCGCAACCCGAAAACCGGCGAAGAAGTACCGATCCAGCCGCGCCGTGTTCTGACCTTCCGTCCCTCGCATCTGATGAAAGACCGGGTCGCCGACGGCAACCGCAAAACCTAGGACCACCTCCTTATGGCAAAGTCTCGTGACGCGTTTCGCACCATCAGTGAAGTTGCGGACTGGTTGGGTGTGCAAGCCCACGTGCTGCGGTTCTGGGAAAGCAAGTTCACCCATGTAAAACCGGTCAAACGCGCCGGTGGGCGGCGCTATTACCGGCCTGCCGACATGCTGCTGCTGGGTGGCATCAAACGCCTGCTTCACGATGACGGCATGACGATCAAAGGCCTCCAGAAACTGCTGCGTGAAGAAGGCGTGGCCCATGTGCAGGGGTTTTCACAAAGCCTGGAACAGAGAGCCCCTGACGATCTGTCCGAAGCTGCAAACGTCATCCGGCTGCATGAACCGCCGATCGAAGCGCGGCCTGTTGTTTCCCAGATCGATATGGATTTGTCGGAGCCTCCAGCAAAGCCTGCCCCGGTAGTAGAGGCTACGGCGACGAGCACAGAAGCCCCCGAATCGGAAACGGTCGATCCGATATCAGCCACCGAACCGCTGATCCTCGAACAGCCCGATCTGGCCCATGAAAGCAGCCTCTCCCACGCGCCCGGACCGCTGTCGAAACTGGCGCGAGTCGCCCGGTTTGACCCCGCCGACCTGCCCGCAGCAGCACGCGTCGCGCGGAATCTGAAAACCTGGATCGAGCGGCAGGCAGCGCGCTGAGACGGATAAGAAAAAGGCAATGATTTCCTCTTGCCCCCGCCCGCAAAACCTTTATGAACACCTCAAAGTCGGGCTATGGCGCAGCCTGGTAGCGCGTCCGTCTGGGGGACGGAAGGTCGCAGGTTCGAGTCCTGCTAGCCCGACCAATTCACACCCTCGCTGCAAGACTGCACTCCGGCCCCAAAGGGAATGGAGCAGTTTTGTATGACCGGTGTTTGCCCGAACCAGCAGATCGAAGCGATGATCGCCGCAGGCGAGATCATCGCGCCCGCGCCGATGCCCGAGGGGCAGATCCAGCCCGCCAGCCTTGATTTGCGTTTGGGCGCAGTGGCTTACCGCGTACGCGCCTCGTTTCTTGCAGGTGAGGGCAACTCGGTGGCCGAACGGCTCTCTGAATTTGAGATGCACCAGATCGACCTGAGCCAGGGCGCGGTTCTGGAAAAGGGCTGTGTCTATCTGGTGCCGCTGATGGAATCGCTGGCCCTGCCCGCCGATATCAGCGCGGTGGCCAATGCCAAAAGTTCGACCGGGCGGCTTGACCTGCTGACCCGCACGATCACCGACGGCGGCACCGAGTTCGACCGGGTGCCCGCAGGCTATACCGGGCCGCTTTATGCCGAGATCTGCCCGCGTTCCTTTTCGGTGCTGGTCCGGCCCGGCATGCGGCTTAACCAGATCCGCTTTCGCACCGGGCAGGCCGTTCTGACCGACGATCAATTGCGAAAGCTGCATGGCGAAACCCCTCTGGTTGATGGCGAGGCGGTGATTCAGGACGGGTTGGGCTTCTCCGTCGACCTGCGCCTGCCCGAGACCGATCTGGTGGGCTACCGCGCCAAGCCGCATACCGGTGTGATCGATCTGGACCGGATCGGCGCCTATGACCCAGCAGAATATTGGGAGGAAGTGCACAGCAGCGATGGTCGCATCATCCTCGATCCCGGCGCCTTCTACATTCTGGTGAGTCGCGAGGCGGTGCATATCCCGCCCGATTACGCCGCTGAAATGGCGCCTTATCTGGCCATGGTCGGGGAGTTCCGGGTGCATTACGCCGGATTCTTTGACCCCGGTTTCGGCCATGCCGCTGCGGGTGGATCAGGCTCGCGCGGAGTGCTGGAAGTGCGCTGCCACGAGGCACCATTTGTGCTGGAGCACGGGCAGGTCGTGGGCCGTCTGGTCTATGAACGCATGGCAGAGACACCCTCGCAACTTTATGGCGCGGGTATCAGCTCGAACTATCAGGGTCAGGGGCTGAAGCTGTCGAAGCACTTCAAGCCCACAGGTTAACGGACTGATATTTCAGAACTTCGTCATCCGCGCACTCATCCGCGCCGCCCTCTTTGCCTTGCGCGTGTTTTCCTTCTGAGCGCGCGTAATCTCTGGGCTTGGCGGAGCGTCGGCTTGCGCACCGGCTCCCTTGCCCTTGCGCGCCATGGCGTCGATTCCGGCATCAACACCCCGGAACACCACCCGCTGCATCACCCTGCGGATCACCATGTTCAGAAGTCTTTCAACATTCATCAGCCTTGCCTCTCTGCTGAGCCTCACCCTGCAAGATAGCGCCTGATTGCGCCAATTTCAGGGCCTGTCCGTTCACTCTTCCTCGAAGAGCTCGATCTGATCCTCGTCGTCGGACTCCTCGCCCGCGTCCTGCCCCTCACCCAGCGGCATCGCCCCCGGCGGGGGCCGGTTTTCCAGCAGGCCAGCGGCGCGCAACTCCTTCAGGCCCGGCAGATCGCGGGCGCTTTCCAGCCCGAAATGGTCGAGGAATTCGGGCGTGACCACAAAAGTCACGGGGCGGCCCGGCGTCATGCGGCGGCGGCCCAGTCGAATCCACTCCATCTCAAGCAATTGATCGATGGTGCCGCGTGAGACCGAAACCCCCCTGATCTCTTCGATCTCGGCCCGTGTGCAGGGCTGGTGATAGGCGATGATCGCGAGCGTCTCGATCGCGGCGCGGCTCAGTTTGCGGGTTTCAACCGTTTCCTTCTGCATCAGAAAGCCCAGATCGGGCGCGGTGCGAATGGCCCAGGCCTCGCCCACCTGCACCACACGCACGCCGCGCCCCTCATAGCGCTTGCGCAGCAGTTCCAGCGCCTGGGACGCGTTGCTGCCATGGGGCATCCGGGCTTCCAGATCGCGCACGCTGACCGGATCGGGGCTGGCAAACAGCACCGCCTCGACCATGCGTTCCTGTTCGGCCATGGGCGGCGCATCAAACAGGCTTTCTGCTGGGGCGTCCTGGGGGTCTTCAGTCACGTGTTTCTGTCCTCTTGCGCAGATGGATCGGCGCGAATGTGTCGCTCTGGCGGATTTCCAGATGGCCTTCCTTGACCAGTTCCAGTGAGGCGGCGAAGGTCGAAGCGGTGGCCGAGCGGCGCCGCATCGGGTCCAGCTCCCAGCCTTCGGGCAGATAGCTGGCCATCTCGGTCCAGCTTCCGGCAAAGCCGATCAGCCCGCGCATCCGGTCCAGCGCCTGCTCCATGGTAAAGACCGCCTCGCGATCCATCACGAAGGGGCGGAATTCGTCGCGGGTGCGGATACGGGCATAGCCCTGCATCAGGTCCAGCAGCGTTGCGGAATAGGTCACGGTCCTGAGCCGCGTCACATCTTCGCCCTGCCCGCGCCGGAAGAAATCGCGCCCCAATTGATCGCGCGCCATCAACCGTGCGGCCACGTCGCGCATGGCCTGCAGCCGTTCCAACTGAAAGGCCAGATGCGCCGCCAGTTCTTCACCCGATGGCCCCTCATCCTCGGGATCGGGGGGCAGCAGCAGGCGGGATTTCAGGAAGGCCAGCCAGGCGGCCATGACGAGGTAATCGGCAGCCAGTTCGATGCGCAATTCCTTGGCGCGTTCAACAAAGGCCAGATACTGATGCGCCAGTTCCAGCACCGAGATCTTGCGCAAATCCACCTTTTGCGTGCGCGACAGGGTCAGCAGCACATCCAGCGGGCCTTCGAACCCGTCCACATCGACGATCAGCGCCTCGGCGGCCAGCCGTTCGGCAACTGAAATCGGATCTTCGGAACTGAAATTATCCACCATAGCCCTGCCCGCCAATGAGGCGGGAGTGTTCCGCTTCGGCGGCCTCGATGTCAAGCGGCTGTGGTGCGTGGCGCTGCGCCATGGCCCGTTCGGCGCGGGTTTGGGCGACGGAACTCATTTCGCCTGCGGCCTCGGCCACGGCGGCGCGATCCTGAAAGGTTCCGTTGCAATGTAGAACCACGTCAACTCCGGCGGCGATGGCGCGTGTGGCCTTGTCAGCAACAGACCCGCTGAGCGCCTTCATCGAGATGTCATCGGTCATCAACAACCCGTCAAAGCCGATCTGCGAACGGATCAGCGTGATGAGCGGCGCAGAAATAGTGGCGGGGTCCGGCCCGATCCGGTCAAAGACCAGATGCGCGGTCATCCCCATCGGCAGATCGTTCAACGCCAAGAACGGCGCGAAATCGCTGCTGTCCAACTGGTCAGTGTCCACCGACACCGTCGGCAGCTCGTGATGGGTGTCGAGCGTGGCGCGGCCATGCCCCGGCATATGCTTCATCACCGGCAACACGCCGCCTTCCATCAAGCCGTCCGCCACCGCGCGCCCGATACGCGCCACCTTCGCCGGGTCGCCATCATAGAGACGGTTGCGCAGGAACGAATGGGTCTCGGCAAAGGCCAGATCGAGTGTCGGTGCGCAGTTGCTGTCGATACCAAGCGCCCGCAATTCATGCGCGATCAGGCGATAACGCAGATACATCGCGCGTTCGGCCAGTTCGCCCGCCCGCGCCACCTCATCCAGGGGCGGCAGCCAGTCACGCGCCAAAGGCGGGCGCAGCCGTTGCACACGGCCGCCCTCTTGGTCAATGGTGATGAGGCAGTCGCGCCCAACCGCCTCGCGGAAATCACCGCAGAGCGCGCGTATCTGATCGGCAGTGTCGATATTGCGCCCGAACAGGATGAACCCAAACGGGTTCTCCCTCCGGAACAGCGCCTTTTCCTCCGCCGTCAGCCGCAGCCCTTCGGCATCCTGGATCGTGGCGCCGAACCTCACCTGACGGTGACCGGGATGCAATCAACCCGTTCGGCACCCAGGGTGGCGCAGAAGCGGCGCGCATCGCTCATGTCGCTGAAGCCCATGGCACGCAGGCGATAGAAGGTGCGCCCGTTGCTGGTCGCCTTCTGCACCACGCGCTGCTTGTCCGACATGTAATCCGAGAATTGCCCTGACAGCCGATCCCATTCGGAGCGCGCAATTTCTGGGGACTCAAACGCCCCAAGCTGCGCCAGCCGTGTGCCGGCCGGAATCTCCGCAGGATCAACCTCCAGCCCGGCGGCACTTTCGACAGCAGCGTTGATCGCGTCGTTGAGGCTGGCCTTGACCACATTGCCCGAGGGCACGGCGCGCGCGGGCCGGATGATGGGCCGTGGCGAGCGTTTGACACCCGGAGCCTCAAGCAGGTCCGGATCAGGCAGTTGCGCCACCAGATCGGCCGGATCAATGGCAGGCAGCGGATCAGTCTGCGTGATCGCGGCCAATTGTTCGTCGGGCGCATCGCCGGTCAGAACCGCATTCTGCACCATTGGCTGCACATCCTTGGTCAGCTCGGCCACCAGCGCATCAACGCTGCCCTGTTTGAAGGCGGCAACAGCTCCGTCAGTCACCGGTTTAGCACTCTCGACCTCTTCCTGACTTGGGTTGATCTCGCCCATCGGGCCGTCCTCTTCGGCCAGATCGACCGGGCGCGGTGCCAGAACCAGACGATCGGGCGGCGGCGCGGCGGTGCCGCGCGCGGCCACGTTGTTCACGGCCAGACCCTGATGATCGGCACGTTCTCCGCCGGGATTCTCGGGCTGGATACGCATTGGCCCTTCGAGCGCGCGCACCACCGGCACGCCGCTCACGTCGCGCACCACCAGTTTCACGCCCCAGACGCCAATCCCCACAACCAGTGCCAGCGAGCCGACCGCCCCCAACATGCTGGCCATCCGGCTCAGCCTGCCACCCAGCGACGGCCGAGCCACATCCATGTCAGCCTCTGGGTAATCGTCATAGTGGACTTCCTGACCATATTGGTCATATCGGGGACCACGCGGGTCATATTGCCCGCCACCATCGTAACTCGCCATTTCCGCCTCACTGCCCATCACGCAAAGCCTTTTGCGTTCAAGGTTTTCTTGTTTCTGCCTCGAACCGGCGGTCTGGGCGGCTTGAGTTACCGCATCTCCTGCACCGGTGTGACGCCAAGAATACCGAGACCCGCTGAAATCACAACGGAAACAGCGCGGGCCAGCGCGATTTTCGACTGACTTGTGGCAACATCGCCATCTTGGATGAAACGCAGCTCATGCAGCTCATTGCCACGGTTCCACAGCGCATGGAAATCCCCAGCCAATTCATAGAGATAGAAAGCGATCCTGTGCGGTTCATTGGTGCGCGCGGCGATCTCGACCAGGCGTGGCCATTCTGCCAGTTTCTTGGCAACGATCAGCTCAGCCTCATGCGAAATCTTGCTCAGGTCTGCCCCCGAAAGGGTCGCATCATCCGCTGCCACGCCCGCCTTGGCGGCGCGGCGCAGCACGCTCATCACCCGCGCATGGGCGTATTGCACGTAAAAGACCGGGTTCTCGCGGCTCTGCTCCAAAACCTTATCGAAATCGAAATCGAGCGGGGCGTCATTCTTGCGGGTCAGCATTACGAAGCGGGTCACATCCGGGCCCACCTGATCGACCACATCGCGCAGAGTGACAAAGTTCCCCGCCCGCTTGGACATCTTGAAAGGCTCGCCATTCTTCCACAGCTTCACCAGTTGGGTCAGCTTGATATCCAGCGGCACCTTGCCGTCGCTCAGCGCCGAAACAGCCGCCTTCATCCGCTTCACATACCCACCATGATCGGCACCAAACACATCGATCAGCGCATCATAGCCGCGGGTCACCTTGTCGTAGTGATAGGCGATATCGGGCGCAAAATAGGTCCAGCTGCCATCGGATTTCTTAACCGGCCGGTCCACGTCATCGCCATGTTCGGTCGATTTGAACAGCGTCTGCTCGCGCGGCTCCCAATCCTCGGGCTTCTTGCCCTTGGGCGGTTCCAGCACGCCTTCATAGATCAGACCCTTGGCATCGAGGCTGTCCAGTGCCTGCTCAATCCGGCCCGTACCGTAAAGCGATTTTTCCGAGAAAAACCGGTCCATTACGACGCCAAGTTGCGCCAGATCGGTGCGGATCATATCCATCATGGCTTCGGTGGCATATTCCCGGATTTCGGCCAGCCAATATTGCTCGCCCTTGCCGACATATTCATCGCCCACCTTGTCCTTGAGCGCCTGGCCTACTTCGACCAGATACTCGCCGGGATAGGTGCCATCGGGGAACTCGACCGCCTCGCCATGCGCTTCGAGGTAACGCAGATAGACCGAGCGCGCCAGGACATCGACCTGCGCGCCGCCATCGTTGATGTAGTATTCGCGCGTGACGTCATAGCCCGCGTAATCCAGCAACCCTGCCAGCGCATCGCCAAAGACCGCGCCCCGCGTATGACCCACATGCAGCGGACCTGTCGGGTTGGCCGAGACATATTCTACATTGACCTTGCGGCCCTGCCCCATGGTCGATTTGCCATACTCCGCGCCGCCCCGCAGGACAGCCGCCAGCACCGATTGCCAGACGCCAGAGGCCAGCCGCATATTCAGGAACCCCGGCCCGGCCACTTCGGCACTGGTGATCCGGTCATCCTCTGCCAGCTTCGCGGCCAATGCTTCGGCAATGTCGCGCGGCTTCATCTTGGCCGGTTTCGCCAGAACCATCGCCGCATTGGTCGCCATATCGCCATGGGCCGCATCGCGGGGCGGCTCGACCGCCACATTGTCAAAGCTCAGATCACCGGGCAGCGCGCCCTCGGCCTGCATCTGCGCCAGCGCGTCCAGCACAAGGCTGCGGATTTCGGAAAATAGGTTCATGACTTGCGTCCTCTTGGTTGCGGGCGGTTTACCACGCAAGCCGCCAAGGTCAATGCGGGCGATCACCGCTTGGATTCGCGCCCCAACCCTGTAGCCTGCCGAAAAACAACAGGGAGTTTCGCGATGAAACGCATGATCATACTGGCTCTGGCGCTCTGCCTGCCCTTGATGGCCAAGGCGCAGGGACCGGTTCTGGTGACGCTGGGGGGCGATCTGGCCACTTCCAACCTGCCCGCGCGCGGCGAGGACGATGGCGGGTTGTTCGGGTTCCTTGACATCACTTATGCCAACGGGATGGGCTTTGATGCCAACGCTCTCGGTGCGATGGAGCAATATGAGCTGACCGTGCCCTTCGGCCCGCCCGGTCAGGCGGTTGACCGCGCCATGACCGGCCCGCGACTGGCTGATGTGATGGCACAGGCCGGGGCGACCGGAAAAATCGCCATCCCCATCGCGTTGGACGGCTACCGCGCTGAAATCTCCTGGGAACAGATCGAGAGGTTCGAGCCGATCCTGGCCACCCATGCCGATCAAAAACCGCTGGCCCTGGGCGGTTACGGCCCCTCGGTGGTGATCTTTCCCAAAGTCGAAGACCCGGCGCTGACCGAAGAGCTTGGCAACCTGCAGGTCTGGGCGGTGGCCTATATCGGGATCGAGTAAGCCCGTTTTGAGCGCCCAATTTGTTCCGAAAACCGCTTCACACTTTGCGGGTCGCGCTTCATAGCCGCGCCGGATCGGCCCCGGTCAGGCGCGCATGGTCCTGCACCGCAAAGCGGTCGGTCATGCCTGAAATATAGTCCGACACAATCCGCGCCAATGCGGTCTCGTCCGGCGCGGCGTCGATCTCCGGGTGCCATCGCTGGGGCATCTGATGCGGGTCACCCAGATAGATCGGGAATAATTCCTCAACGACCTTAGCGACTTCCGCGCGCTTCTTCATCACGCTGGGCGCACGGTACATGCGGGTGAACAGAAAGGCCCGTATCTCTTTCAGATCGCGCCAAAGCGCGTCCGAGAAGGCAATCACCGGATGATCCAGCGCGCGGATGTCCTCGACCGTTTCGGCCCCGCTTGCCGCAAGCCGGGAGCGCGAGGTTTCGATCACGTCCGACACCATCACGCCAAAGACCCGCCGCAGCGCCTCATGCCGCCGCCGCTTGGCCTCGATCCCCGGCCAGAGCGTGTCGACCTCGCCGTAACAGGCGCCGATTATGGGCAGGGTCGCGATGTCATCGTCGGAAAACAGCCCGGCGCGCAGGGCGTCATGCAGATCGTGATTGTTATACGCAACGTCGTCGGCAAGCGCGGCCACCTGTGCCTCGGCACTGGCATGGGTATGCAGTTCCAGATCAAACGCCGCGTTGCATTCCGCCAGTGCCCAGGGCAGCTCTCCCAGCACCGGTCCGTTATGTTTCGCAATGGCTTCAAGGGTTTCCCAGGTCAGGTTCAACCCGTCAAATGCCGCGTAATGCCGTTCCAGCCGGGTCACGATACGGATGGCCTGCGCGTTGTGATCGAACCCGCCATAAGGTGCCATCAAGGCGTGCAGCGCGTCCTCTCCGGTATGCCCAAACGGCGTGTGGCCCAGATCATGGGCCAGCGCCACGGCCTCGGTCAGTTCCGGGTTCAGCCGCAAAGTCCCCGCGATGGTACGGGCCACCTGCGCCACTTCGATCGAATGGGTCAGCCTTGTGCGATAATTGTCGCCCTCATGTTCGACAAACACTTGCGTCTTGTGTTTCAGCCGCCGAAAGGCGCTGGCGTGGATGATCCGGTCGCGGTCACGCTGGAAACATGACCGAAAACTGCTTTCTTCTTCCGCTACCAGCCTGCCCCGCGCTTTTGCGGGATCCGAGGCGAAACCTGCCCGTTCCATACGTCCTGTCCTTGTCGCCTGCATCAAGGCTTTCTATATTGGTCCTCGCTCAATAAGAAAACCGCCGGAGTTGGCCCCATGAACCTGCCGCCCAAAGTCACAGACCGCGCCTTTGCCCGTCTTGCTGAGATCGGCGCCGCCGATCAGGGTCAGGCGCTGCGCGTCGCAGTGGAAGGCGGCGGCTGTTCCGGTTTTCAGTACGAGATCGCGCTGGACGCGCCTGCCGATGATGATCTGGTGCTCGAAGGTCAGGGCGAACGTGTCGTGGTGGATTCGGTCTCGCTGCCATTTCTGGAAAACGCGGTGATCGATTTCAGCGAAGAGTTGATCGGCGCGCGATTCGTGATCGACAACCCGAACGCCACCGCTTCTTGCGGCTGCGGCACCAGCTTCTCGATGTAGGGATCGGGTGCGTGAGGCAGAGCCTCACACATTCGCGGCTGTCCTGATCTTGCTCCGCCCTTCTATCTGGGCGATAGATCATCACAGGCAGCCGGAGACCCACCCATGAAAATCGCCACATTCAACATCAACGGCATCAAGGCCCGAGCCGAGGCGCTGCCCCGCTGGCTGGATGAGGCGCAGCCCGATATCGTGCTGTTGCAGGAAATCAAATCGGTCGACGAGAACTTCCCGCGCGAGATTTTCGAGGAGCGTGGCTACAATGTCGAAACCCATGGGCAGAAAAGTTTCAACGGGGTGGCGATTCTGTCGAAACTGCCGCTGGAGGATGTCAGCCGTGGCCTGCCCGGCGATGACAGTGACGAGCAGGCGCGCTGGATCGAGGCCACGGTCGTGGGCAAACAGGCGCTGCGCATCTGCGGGCTCTACCTGCCCAATGGCAACCCGGTGCCGGGGCCGAAATACGACTATAAGCTGGCCTGGATGGAACGGCTATACAAGCGCGCGCAAGCCCTGCTGGCCGAGGAGATCCCGGCGCTGATGGCGGGCGATTACAACATCATCCCACAGGCCGAAGATGCCAAACGCCCGGACACCTGGCGCGAGGATGCGCTGTTTCGCCCCGAAAGCCGGGCGTCGTTCCGGCGCATTCTGAATCTGGGCTTTACCGAAGCCTTCCGCGCTCGCACGCGGGGGCCCGAGCACTATTCCTTCTGGGATTATCAGGCCGGAGCCTGGAACCGTAATGACGGCATTCGCATCGATCATTTTCTGCTCACCCCACAAGCCGCCGATCTGATGACGGATTGCCAGATCGACGCAGCGGTGCGCGGCCATGAAAAGCCTTCGGATCACGTGCCAGTCTGGGTGACGCTCGACAACTGACGCCGCTCAGGCGGCACGCTCCTGGGTGACATCATGGCGGTAGAGCCAGTCGAACTGCCCCACCATGCGCGCGGGCACAACACGACCGGCCAGATGCAGCGCAAGATGCGCCGCCCCGCGCAATGGTGGAAACCTCAGATGGTATTTCCACGCATTGCCATTGGCCGCCGCGATCACCCGCTTTGCGCGGGCGTGCCGGCGCGCCTGATAAAGCGCCAGCCCGCTTTCGAGACTGTCCGCGCGCGCCAATTCATCGCCCAGAACCCAGGCATCCTCCAGCGCCATGTTGGCCCCCTGTGCCAGGAATGGCAGCGTCGGATGCGCCGCGTCGCCCAGAAGCACCGCGTTGGCGCTGTGCCAACGCTCCGCCACCTTGTGCCGGAACAATCCCCAGAGGTTGACCTCTGACACCTGATCCAGCAGCGCCTTGGGCGCGCCTCGGAACTCCGCGAAAGCACGCCTGAGAGTCTCGGGCCTGTCCTGATGGTTCCAGCCCTCGGCGGTCCAATTCTTGCGCTCTTCTACAGCCACGATATTGACGAGGTGGCCATCGCGCAGCGGGTAACAGACCAGATGCCGCCCCGGCCCCATATAGAGCTGCGCCTCGGGCGGCATGTCGATACTGTTGGCAACCGTGGTGCGCCAGGCCACCTGCCCGGTGAAGAACGGCTGCTCAGCGGGGTTGAGATGGCTGCGCAGCCGCGAGTGCATCCCATCCGCACCCACCACCAGATCGCCCCGGATGCGGGCCCCATTGCCCATGTTCAGGACCACCTGCTCGTCCAGATCGACCGAATCGAGCCTTTGCAGCAACCGGATGGTCACACCGCTGGCGCGCACCGCATCGGCCAGAATTGTGATCAGATCGGCGCGATGCACAAAACAATAGCTCAGATCCGGTGCATAGGTTTCAAGATCCAGCCGCAAAACCTCTCCGGGGCGGCGATAATCCCTGAGCGATACCGCACGCGCCTTGACAGCTGCCGCGATCAGTTCATCCGCCAGACCAAGCGCGCGCATCACCGCCACCCCGTTGGGCGAGATCTGCAGGCCTGCGCCCACTTCGCTGATCGCGGCGGCCTGTTCCAGAACCGTCACATCGGCGCCGCGCTGTCGCAGGGCAAGCGCTGCTGAAAGCCCGCCAATACCGGCCCCGACCACAACGATTTTCTGATCGCGAATACTCATGGCGCCCGTTTAACGCAAAAACGCCGGGGCGACAGGCCCCGGCGCTTGGTTCTTCGTCGCGTCAGGCGCGGTTAGTCGTCGCGGTGGACCCGCTCGCGGCGCTCGTGACGTTCTTGCGACTCAAGGCTCATGGTGGCGATCGGACGCGCGTCCAGACGACGCAACGAGATCGGATCACCGGTCACTTCGCAATACCCGTATTCGCCTTCGTCGATCCGGCGCAGGGCCGAGTCGATTTTGGCAACCAGCTTGCGCTGCCTGTCGCGGGTGCGCAATTCCAACGCGCGGTCGGTCTCTTCGCTTGCCCTGTCTGCGACATCGGGGATGTTGCGTGTGTTATCCTGCAGCCCTTCGATCGTATCGCGGCTGCCCGCCAGCAATTCGCTTTTCCAGTTGTTCAGCTTGCGGCGGAAGTATTCGAGCTGACGCTCATTCATAAATGGTTCATCCTCTGCCGGACGGTAATCCTCCGGCAGAAACACTTCCTGTTTCATCTTGGCTCCCTCGGTGTGGCCAACTATGTCCGTCATGTCTTTTGTTCCAAGACCATTGGCGCCCCTTCTGACGCAGCGTTTATCTGACGCGCAGAAGATTGTCACTAGTCAAAGCTACCTCAACACCCCCAAATTCGCGGATCGTGTTGCAATTAAAATGCTACGTCACAAACTGTTGTTTTTCTGTGAAATTAGTCACAAACCCGCACAAATAGTGCGCGATGGCCGCCAATCCAGCTGCCCGGAGAGGCAAAGCACTCAGACCCTGTTTCCGCTGGCTTTGTAAAAGCGGCCAGCGCGTGCACCGGATCGCGTCACGCAGCGTAGCAAAGGGGCGGCGCGGCTTGCAAATCGCCCCGTGCGTCGCTAGGGCCAAGGGGCGTTTTTCTGCGCATGCCCGTTCAGCAATTTCCACGGTTTGGAGAGCACGAAAGATGACCACACGTTTCGAGGGTACGGCCGAGTATGTCGCAACCGACGATCTGACCATTGCGGTGAATGCCGCCGTGACCCTGGAACGCCCGCTTCTGGTCAAAGGTGAGCCGGGCACCGGCAAGACCGAACTGGCGCGTCAGGTGGCCGGTGCGCTGGGGCTCGACATGATCGAGTGGAACATCAAATCCACCACGCGCGCGCAGCAGGGCTTGTATGAATATGACGCGGTCAGCCGGTTGCGCGACAGCCAGTTGGGCGATGAGCGCGTGCATGATGTGGGTAACTACATCAAGAAGGGCAAGCTCTGGCAGGCCTTTGAGTCGGAACGCAAAACCGTTCTTCTGATCGACGAGATCGACAAGGCCGATATCGAGTTTCCCAACGACCTGCTGCAGGAACTCGACAAGATGGAGTTCCATGTCTACGAGACCGGCGAGACCATCAAGGCACGTCAGCGCCCGATCGTGATCATCACCTCGAACAACGAAAAAGAACTGCCCGACGCCTTCCTGCGCCGCTGCTTCTTCCACTACATCCGCTTTCCGAATGAGACCACGATGCGTAAGATCGTCGAGGTCCATCATCCGGGCATCAAAGAGGCGCTGCTGACCACCGCGCTGACCCAGTTCTACGAAATCCGCGACACGGCCGGATTGAAGAAGAAGCCGTCGACCTCAGAGGTGCTCGACTGGCTCAAGCTGCTGCTGGCCGAAGATCTGACGCCCGAGGACCTCAAGCGCGACGGCGCCAATGCCCTGCCAAAGCTGCACGGGGCTCTGCTGAAAAACGAGCAGGATGTGCATCTGTTCGAACGTCTGGCCTTCATGGCGCGCGGACAGCGATAAACCTTGCCTAACGGCCCCATAGGGGAAACGAATGCCGGGCGTTGCGGTGATTGTTTCTCAAACCTTCGTCATTTCCCAACCAGGGCGCGAATCCCCCCTCGCGCCCATTGACCTTGCGTCAGATTGCGGATCAACTGCTCCGATCGTTAACTTCTGAGTGGGGGCAGAAGTAGCATGGCGTCTGTGACGACGATCCGCGCATTGCGGTCCGGCGACAGGTCGGAATGGGCTGAGCTATGGACAGCCTATCTGGACTTCTATGAGAGCTCGGTTTCGGCCGAGGTCAATGACGTCACGTTTGCGCGTCTGCTGGGGGATGACCCCGCCGATTTCTCTTGCCTGGTGGCGGAACAGGACGGGCGGTTGGTCGGGCTGACCCATTATCTGTTTCATCGCCATGCCTGGAAGATCGAAGAGGTCTGCTATCTTCAGGATCTCTATGCCCGCCCAGAGGCCCGCGGAACCGGCACCGGACGCGCCCTGATCGAGGCGGTCTATGCCGCAGCGGATGCGCGGGACTGCCCGACGGTCTACTGGCTCACACAGGACTTTAACGAAACCGCAAGAAAGTTGTATGATCGAGTTGGCAGCGTTACGCCATTTATCAAGTACCAAAGGTAATTATGTTTAAACGTTTATTGTTCCCTGTTGTGATGGTCCTAGCCGGATGCGCCGCCTCCTCGGTGCGCGACACGCCCACCCGGGCGCAGGTGTCGCCGACGCCGCTGCCGCCGATGAAATCCTTTGCCGCAACCCGACCGCCTGCGCCGGTCCGCTCCAACGCCAATATCGCAAGTGATTTCCTGGCGTTGCATTTCGAGCTGGAAAGCGGGCGCGAGCTGCCGCTCTTTACCCGGTTCGAGCAGCCGATCACCCTGCGCGTCACCGGCGCGCCGCCGGAAAGCCTGCAAAGCGATCTGTCACAACTGCTGCAACGCTTACGCCGCGAAGCCGGGATCAACATCCAGCAGGTTTCGGGCAGCGAGGCGAATATCACCATCGAAGCGGTCAGCCGCGACCAGATTCGCCGGGCCCTGCCCCATGCGGCCTGTTTCGTGGTGCCCAATGTCTCCAGCCTGGCAGACTTCCGCCGCAAGCGCCGCAAGCCGGAAACCAACTGGGCGCTGCTGCGCGAACGCAAGCAATTGGGCATTTTCATCCCCAATGATGTCAGCCCGCAGGAAGTGCGCGACTGCCTGCATGAGGAACTGGCCCAGGCCATCGGTCCGCTGAACGACCTCTATCGCCTGCCCGACTCGGTTTTTAACGACGACAATGTGCATACGGTGCTGACCGGGTTTGACATGCTGATCCTGCGGGCCAGCTATGACCCCGCATTGCGCAATGGCATGACCCGGGACGAGGTCGCAGCCGCCCTGCCCGGCATTCTCGCGCGGCAGAACCCGCGCGGCGTGCGCGTGGCCGAGCGCCCGATCTCAAAGACCCCGCGCAGTTGGATCGAGGCGACCCAGACCGCCCTGGGACCTGGCGCAACGCAGTCACAGCGCCAACGGGCCGCGACCGAGGCGACGCGGATCGCGCAGCAACAAGGCTGGACCGATCACCGCCGCGCCTTCAGCCACTATATCCTGGGGCGCATGGTGCAGGCGGGCGATCCCGAAGCCGCCCAGCAGCATTACCGCAGCGCGCTCTACTACCTGTCACAAACGCCGGGCACCGATCTGCAGACCGCTTATGTGGTGACCCAGACAGCGGCCTATGCGCTGGCCAACGGGCAACCGCAGGAGGCGCGCCAGCAAATCCGCCCGCAGCTGAAAGTGGCTCAGCGGGCCGAAAACGCCGCGCTGCTCTCGACCCTGATGCTGCTTGATGCCGAGGCGCTGGAGTTGCAGGGCGAACGCGACAAGGCCGAAGATGTCAGGCTGGACAGTCTGGGTTGGGCGCGATACGGGTTCGGCTCGGACTGGGCGGTGCGCGCCAGAATGCAAGAGGTCGCGGCGCTGAATCCCCGGCAGGAACTGGGCGGATAAAACGGCATGATCGTAATCGCAATGGCCCTGATCGGGGCCGTTATCGGCGGCAGGACCGCCAAAAAACGCAACGGCTCGAAAGCTGACGTTGCGCAATATGCGGCGGGTTACGGAATCGCCTTTGCTCTGCTCGGGCTGATCCTTACCATAGTGATCGACCGTACCCTGATCTGAGCCGACATGTTCCTGCCCTTCTTCGAAAACCTGCGCAGCGCTGGAATCCCTGTTTCCTTGCGCGAGTACCTGACCTTTCTTGAGGGCATGAAGCTCGGCCTCGCCACCTATGATGTCGAGGCGTTCTATTACCTCGCCCGCGTCTCGATGGTGAAGGATGAGCGCAATATCGACAAGTTCGACCGCGCCTTCGCCACCAGTTTCGAGGGGCTGGAACAGATCAGCATGTCTCAAGTCATGGAAGCCGTGGACATCCCCGGCGACTGGCTGGAGAAGATGGCCGAAAAGCACCTGAGCGCCGAGGAAAAGGCAGAGATCGAGGCGCTTGGCGGTTTCGACAAGCTGATGGAGACGCTGAAAGAGCGCCTGAAAGAGCAACAGGGCCGCCATCAGGGTGGCAACAAGTGGATCGGCACGGGCGGGACGTCTCCGTTCGGCGCTTATGGCTACAACCCCGAGGGCGTGCGCATCGGCCAGAAGGAAAGCCGCCATCAGCGCGCGGTCAAGGTCTGGGACAAGCGTGAATTCAGGAATCTCGACGACACGGTCGAACTCGGCACCCGCAACATAAAGGTGGCGCTCAAACGCCTGCGCCGCTGGGCGCGCGAAGGTGCCGCCGATGAGCTCGATCTGGACGGCACCATCCGCGCCACCGCCGAGCACGGCTATCTGGACGTAAAAACCCGCCCCGAGCGGCACAATGCTGTCAAGGTGGTGTTGTTTCTGGATGTGGGCGGCTCGATGGACCCGCATGTGAAAGTGGTCGAGGAACTCTTCTCCGCCGCGCGCACCGAGTTCAAGCACCTGGAATATTACTACTTCCACAACTGCCTCTATGAGGGCGTCTGGCGCGACAATACCCGCCGCTGGACGGATCAAATCCCCACCCATGAAGTGCTGCGCACCTATGGCTCGGACTACAAATGCATCTTCGTGGGTGATGCCAGCATGTCGCCTTACGAGATCGCCTATCCCGGCGGCGCGAATGAGCACTGGAATCAGGAGGCCGGACAGGTCTGGCTAGCGCGCGCCCGCGACCAATGGCCGTCAAACCTCTGGATCAACCCGGTTCCCGAGAAATACTGGGGCTACACCCATTCCATCACCATGGTTCAGGACATCTTCGAGAACCGCATGGTGCCGATGACGCTCGCCGGGCTGGAACAGGGGATGCGGGAACTCACGCGGTAGGGTTTGTCTGGTTTGAGCCCATGGCGACATTCCATTGACCTACGCTGCAATCGGTATCCGATGTCGCAGGAGTATTGCTTTTGGTTAGCGACCCCGTTCCTCAGAGCAATGCTCTCTGTTAACAACAGGTATGAGCACATCATCAGAAAATGCCGCCTCGCCAAGGTGGAAGTGGATTGCTGCGATTCCCAAGTGGATCGGGAAGGCAGTTCGCGTCTGGATTGTTTTTTTGTTTTTGCTCCTCTTGCCATTGGGCCTGCTATCCGACTCGATGGCTATGGCATGCAGGAATGATAGCTACGAAGGGCACAAGAAGCTTCGCTATTGCAACATTTCACTGGCTACACGTATTTGGTTAGACTTTTTGCCTCTTATGCTTGCAAGAAGTGCTGCAATCCACCTTGAGCGCGGGATAGCCCTATCGCAAATTGGGCGCGAAGAAGAAGCTCTGACCGCCTTTGAACGAGCAATAGAGGCTGCGCGGGCAAAACCGGGTCCTTGGGAACAAGAACTTCAATCAAGGATACAAGAGTTCGATGCGCGTCAGCCCACAATTCTATGGAATTCACTTTTGACCGACGGTGAGTAGCCCTCTATCAGTCGGCTTAATTCCTTCTCCCAACCGCAACAACGCCTAGCTCTTAAACCGTTCGTTGAGGCGGCTGCTTCGCTTTTGCCGCGCAGGCCTGCTTTGTCCGCCAAGCAGACATCAAGACATTCTTTGTCTTGCCTCCCGACCTGCAAGCCCACATATCTACCCCATGCTGAAGTTCACCCCGATCCTCCTGGCCATCCTCTACGCGCTGGTGATGTACCGCGTCTCGGTCTGGCGCACGCATCGGGAGTTGGATCAGAAATCGACCGAACTGGCCGACCCCGCGCTCAAGCGGATCACGGATCAGCTGGCGGCGGCGCTGGATTTGCAGCGTATCCCGGTCTTTATCTACGAGATCGACCCGGTGAACGGGCTGGCCGCGCCGGACGGGCGTATCTTCATCACGCGGGGGTTTTACCGCAAGTTCCGCAATGGTGAGGTCAGTGCCGAGGAGATGGCCAGCGTCATCGCCCATGAGCTGGGCCATGTGGCGCTGGGGCATGCCAAAAGGCGGATGATCGATTTCTCGGGCCAGAACGCGCTGCGCACCGCGCTGATCATGGTGTTGAACCGTTTCATCCCCTTTGTCGGCGCGATGATCGCCAATATGCTGACCAGCCTGCTGGCCTCGCACCTGTCGCGCTCGGATGAATACGAGGCCGATGAGTACGCCGCCGCGTTGCTGACCAAGGCCGGGATCGGCGTGGCACCCCAGAAGTCGCTGTTTGCCAAGCTCGAAGATCTCACCCAGCAGCGCGCGGGCGTGGCCCCGGCCTGGCTGATGAGCCACCCGAAGACCCAGGACCGCATCGCCGCGCTGGAAAAGTTGGAAGCGCGCTGGAAAACCGACGCCTGAGCCGCGTCAGGTGATCCCGGCAAGCGCTTTGGCCAGCCGTGGCAGGCGCGCTTTCTTCAAGAGCGGTCGCATCTGCCATTCCCCTTCCGACAGCCCCCGCGCCTTTTCCAGAACCGTGCGGCCCACGGCCTCGATGCCAGTCGGATCCTGCAGCCAGAACTGGTAGAGCAGCCCGTCGGGGTCGATGCGGGTCAGCCCTTCTTCGGAGAGGATATTGCGGGGAAAATCCTTGGCGTTGAGCGTGATGATCGTGTCCGCCGATCCTGCAATCGCCGTGGCCAGCACGTGGATATCCGCCGGATCGGGCAGCCAGAGCCGCGCCTCGATCCCCGGCGCTTGCGCCACCCGCGCCTTGGGCCATGCCGCACTCATCAGGGCGGCCTCGGCGCGGGCCTGCGCCTCGCCTTCCGGTCCCAGCCGGGCGGCGGCGCGCGCCCATTCCTCCAGAATGCGGTCCGACCATTGCGGTTCAAAATGCCCCTGCTCTGCGGCGCCCAGCAGCATCTCGCGCATGATCGTGGGGAAGATCACGCAGGTGTCGAGAACCGCCCTCACAGCCGGAAAAACAGCGCCTTGAGGTAGCCGCTTTCGGCAAGTTGCGGCATCAGCGGATGGTCCGGCCCGGCAAAGCCCGTATGGATCAGCTGCACCTGCCGGCCCGCCCGCCCGATCCCGCGCGCCGAGGCGCTGCGGAAGCGCGACAGATCCGCCGCATGCGAGCAGGAACACAGGCCCAAATAGCCGCCGGGTTTGACCAGTGGGGCCGCCAGCCGCGCCACCCGTTCATAGGCGCGCAGACCGGCCTCAAGCACCTGTTTGTTCGGCGCGAAGGCGGGCGGGTCGCAGATCACTACGTCAAAGCGGCGGGCTTCTTCGCCCAAGGCGGCCAGCACCTCGAACGCGTCACCCTGACGGGTGGAGAAACGGTCGGCGAAGCCAGAGGCCTCTGCCCCCTGCCCGGCCAGCGCCAATGCAGCGACTGATCCGTCGACCGACAGCGCGTCCCCAGCGCCGCTCGCCAACATGGCTAAGGCAAAGCCACCGACATGGGAAAACACATCCAACACCTGCGCGCCGGGCTGGACCAGCCTTGCGGCAAAGGCGTGGTTGGGGCGTTGATCGTAGAACAACCCGGTTTTCTGCCCGCCGGTCAGATCCGCCAGATAGGTTGCGCCATTCATCGGCACCGGCACCGGCGCGGCGGGTTCGGTTCCACGCAGCACCGCGCTGGCATCATCTAGCCCCTCAAGCGCGCGGGTTCGGCCCGAGCCGTTCTTGAGCACACTCCGCACCCCGGTCACGGAGATCAGCGCCTCGGTCAGCACCTCCAGATGCGCTTCGGCCCAGGCGGCGTTGGGCTGGATCACGCAGGTCTCGCCGAACCGGTCGATGATCACACCGGGGAACCCGTCCGCCTCGGCATGCACCAACCGGTAGAACGGCGCATCGAACAGGCGGTCCCGAAGGGCCAACGCGCGGGTGAGGCGCAACTCAAACCAGCTCTGATCCAGTACCGCGTCAGGCGCGGCATCCAGCACGCGACAGATGATCTTGGAGGCAGGGTTTACCGAGACCAACCCCAGCGGCGCGCGGCCCTCATCCTCCAGCACCGCCAGGGTACCGGCGGCGAGTTTCTTGGTGCGGCGGTCGGTCACCAGTTCATTGGCGTAGACCCAGGGAAAGCCATGCCGGATGGCGCGGGCATTGGCCTTGGGTTTCAGGCGGACACGGGGGCGGTCGGAAAGCAAAGAGGGCGCTGTCATGGCGCCCTCTTACGTGCATCGCTGCGCGAGTGAAAGCCTCAGAGATTGTTCAGCAGTTGGAAGACACCAAGTTTTGCGTTCTGATAGCCCTCAGGGCTGGTCAGTTCCTGCCGGATCACGTCGCTCAGATGCTCGGAAATCCGCGCTTTTTGGGTCACGCCAAGCGCCTCGGCATTGACGGCTTGCTGGCCGCCATAAGCCTCCAGATCGGCGCGGATGCGGCGCTGGGGCACCACCATCGCGGCGGTTTCTGGATCCCTAAGCGTCAGATCAAAGGTGATCGCATGCACGCCGCCGGTGGTATAGCGTGCCTTTTCGGTGATCGCATGAAAGCGCACCAGTTCGACCTCGACATCGACCTTCCCCGGTCCTTCCAGCGGGGTGACGCCATGCATCAGCGCATCCTGCATGATCTTCTGCACCTGCGCGTGCCGGTCCCCGATCGGGTCCTCGCGCCATACGATATCGCCAAAGGGCAGATATCTGTTGCGCTCTGACACTTTCAGCGACCGGGGCACGCGCACCTGCACCGCATGAACCGACACCGGAGAGGCGATGGCCGCCACCGGGTCATCCTGTTCCTCGTCGGCCGGGCGTTCGACCACTTGTCGATCCACCACCGCTTCGGGGGTCGAGATGACGGTGGTGGCACCCGCGCCATCCTGTGGCAGCACCGAGGTTTCAATCAAAGGCACCTGGTCGATGCCGGTGTGCCGACTGGGAATGTCGGACGTGCTGCAGGCAGTCATGCCCGCGCCTAAACCGATTAACACCACTGCTCGCATGGAATTCATTGTCCCTGCTCCTTATGCGTATTGGGGCCTCTTTACGAAACCCGGGTCATGCGGAGCATGTTCTCGGCGAATTGCGGCAGCTATGGGACGATTTGCAACCAGAGCGGAAATTGTCGCGCAGGTGTGGCCAATCAGCCGCGCTCGCGCGAGCGCCAGCCACCCCGGCGTCTGGGGTTCTGGGCCGCCTTCAGCCCCTGCGCCAGCACTTCGGTCATCGGGTGATCGGGGGTCTCGGCCCCAAACCTGTCATGTAGCGTGCGCAGCGCGGTGTTCTGGTCGACCTCCGCCGGCAGGCTCAGCGCCCAGTCCAGAAAGATGCTGCGGCATTCCGGTGGGGTGATCCCGTCGATGCGATAGGCTTCCCGTATCAGCCCCTTGGGGTCCAGAGGATCACTGCCGCGTGCCATCTGCGCTTTCCCTCACTGCTGCCGAGATGATCCCGGCATTTGTTTCATAAGCTGCCGCCAGCGCGGCCTGCAACGCATCGATCCGGTCGATCCCGCTGCTGCGGCACAGGAAGGCCACGCCGCCCTCGCCGATCGTGCCGCTTTCGATCGCCGTGTCCGATACCAGCAGCCGCGCTGCCGATTGTACCGATAGAAATAGCGCGTAGCTGTCCTGCAATTGCCGCGCCTCAGCGACATTCAACCACCCGGCAGCGACCGCGCCGTCCAGCCCCGCAGCCACATCGCGTTCCGGGCTGCCGGACAGCAGCGCGCCGGTCTGTGCCACCAATTCGATATCCAGCATCCGACCGGGGCCGGTCTTGGCGTCCCAGATACCCGAGGGGGTCTTGGCCGCCTCTAGTCGCTCGCGCATTTCCGAGACTTCGGCAAAGACCTTGCGGCGGTCCTGAGGCTGGCCCAGCAAGTCGCGGCGGAAGGTCTCGATATCATGACCCAGACCTTCGTTGCCCGCTACAAACCGTGCCCGTGTCAGCGCCAGATGTTCCCAGACCCAGGCCTCGTTGCGCTGGTAGTTGGTGAAACTGGCCCAGCTGGTGGCAACCGGCCCCTGATTGCCCGAGGGGCGCAGGCGCATATCGACTTCGTAAAGCCGCCCCTGCGCCATCGGCGCGGTCAATGCGGTGATCAGGGCCTGGGTCAGGCGCGCAAAATAAGTCCGTGCGGCCAATGGCTTGCGCCCGTCGGAAAACTCGACCTCCTCCGGGTCATAGATCAGGATCACGTCAAGGTCCGAGGCGGCGTTAAGCTGCCCCGCCCCCAGCGATCCCATGCCCAGAACCGCCACGCCCCGTCCCGGCGCCGACCCGTGCTTGATGGCAAAATTCTCCATCACAACGGGCAGCAGTGACAGGATCACCGCATCGGCTAGATCGGCATATTGCGCCCCGGCCGTGGCGCCGTCGATCAGACCGCGCAGGTGATGCACCCCGACCCGGAAATGCCATTCCTTCTTCCAGCGCCGAACCAGATCCAGTCGCCGTTCATAGTCACCCTCATCTGCCAGTTGGGCAGAAAGGTCAGCCTGCAGCGCCGCGCGCCCGGGCCAGTCATCGAAGAAGCTGCCGCCGATCACCGCGTCAAACACCGAGGAGTTGCGCGAGAGGTACCCGGCAAGCTCGGGCGCGGTGCCGACGATGTCGATCAGCAGGTCGATCAGATGCGGATTGGCATCGAACAGCGAAAAGAGCTGCACCCCGGCGGGTAACCCGGCCAGAAACCCGTCCAGCGCCATCAGCGCCTCTTCGGGTTTGGTGGTGCGGGCCAGACGGCTCAGCAATTCGGGGCGAAGCCGGTCGAAGATCCGCCGCGCCCGCTGCGAGCGCAAGGCGGGATAGGTCATCCAGCGCGCCAGGATCGAGGCATCAAAGGCGATCTCGGGCTGCGGCGCGGCGGCGGGGCTGGCCTCGGGGGCAAAGAAATCCTCGGTCAGTGCATGCACTTCGGCCAGACGTTCCCTCAGATCCGCGCAGAGCGCCTCTGGCGTGGTGCCCATCAGGCAGGCCACACGCGCGATCCCGTCCTCGGTCTGGGGTACCTTATGGGTCTGGTTGTCATGCACCATCTGGATGCGATGTTCGACCTCTCGATGGGCGCGATAATGCATGGTCAGCTGATCCGCCACCTCCTGCGGCACCCAGCCTTTACCAGCCAGGGCCCGCAGAGCCTCAACCGTACCGCGCAGGCGCAGATCGGGGTCGCGCCCGCCCGCGATCAACTGCCTTGTCTGGGCAAAGAACTCGATCTCCCGGATGCCGCCACGACCCAGTTTCATGTCATGCCCCGGCACCTGCAGCGCACCACCCATTCCCTTGTTCTCACGGATACGCAGACGCATGTCATGGGCGTCCTGGATGGCGGCGAAATCCAGATGCCGTCGCCACACAAAAGGCGTGAGCGTTTTCAGAAAGCGCTGCCCCGCCTCCAGATCACCGGCGCAAGCGCGCGCCTTGATATAGGCCCCGCGTTCCCATGTTCTCCCGAGGCTTTCATAATAGCGCTCCGCCGCCTCCATCGCCATACAGACCGGGGTGACTGCTGGATCGGGGCGCAGGCGCAGATCGGTGCGAAAGACGTAGCCATCAGCCGTCTTGTCGCTGAGCGTGGCGCAGAGATTGCGGGTGGCCTTCACCATGCCCTGACGCGCCTCGTAGAAATCGTTGGGGTCATAACGGGTTTCGTCAAATAGCACGATCAGATCGATATCCGAGCTGTAATTCAGCTCGTGCGCGCCCATCTTGCCCATGGCCAGCACCACCATCCCGGCAGCCGCGTGGATATCATCCTCGCTCTGGCCCGGCAGTTTGCCGCGCCGGATCAGCACCGCGATTTCGGCCCGTGCCGCGAGGCCCACCGCAAGATCGGCGAAATCGGTCAGCGCGGTTGTGACCTTTTCCAGCGGCCATGCCCCGGACAGATCCCCCAGCGCCGTCAACAATGCGATGCGCCGCTTCGCCTGACGCAAGCCCGGTTTCAACTGATCGGGCGGCAGCGCGCGGCACGCGGCCATCTCGGCCTGCATCGCGTTGTCCGGCGTACTCAAAGCCTGCGGCAGCCAATCGGCCTCTTTCTCGATCAGACCTTTGAGATAGGGGCTGCTACCGCCGGTCCCCGCGATCAGCTGCGCGTGATCGTCAGACAGGCCCGGAACCAAAGCGCGCGCCTCGGCGCCCAGATCGGGGTCGAAGGCCAGCGGCAGGCGGGTGATTTCAAGCGAACCGGTCATGCATGCACCTAGACCATTGTGGCGCCAGCAGGTCAACGCGGGCTGAATGTAAAAAAGTTTTACATCAACTCTTGCAATGCCGCGGCCCGCCCCCATCTGGTATGATGTGAAAGCGATTTACATCCCCTCGATCTGGAGAAACCAACAATGAGTATGATGACTGAACCCGCCGTTTCCCCTTCGACCCAAGGGTGGTTTCAGCGGACCGAAGCCTGGATGGACAGCAAGGGCAAAGGCGCCTGGATCGCCGCGATGGTCCTTGGGTTCATCTTCTTCTGGCCTGTCGGCCTCGCACTTCTTGCCTATATGATCTGGAGCAAACGCATGTTCAGCAAATCCTGCCGCCGCAGCGCCGCCTGGCCCCGCCACGGAATGCGCGCAATGACCCCCACCGGCAACAGCGCCTTTGATTCCTACAAGGCCGATACGCTGGCCCGTCTGGAACAGGAACAGCACGATTTCGAGGCCTTCCTGGAGCGTCTGCGCGAGGCCAAGGACAAGTCCGAGTTCGACCAGTTCATGGATGAGCGCAGCCGCGCCAACCGCGAAACCGGCACGGAAACGGACGGCGACAGCAAGGCCTGAACACTCTAGACTGCCCCCCGGCATTGACCCTGCCCCGCCTCATGGCGGGGCATCCCCATCTTATCAGACATGTAAGCCATGACCCACCTGCCCAACCCTGACTATCAGCCCGAATTCTATGCCTCGGTCCCCGCGAAGCGTTTTTTTGCCTGGGTGTTTGACAGCTTGCTGATCGTCCTGATCAGCCTGATCGCCATTCCCTTCACCGCCTTTATCGGGCTGTTCTTTTTCCCGGTGCTGTATCTGGTGATCGGCTTCGTCTACCGTACCGCCACCATTGCTTCGGGCTCATCCACCTGGGGCATGCGCTTTGTCGGGGTTGAGCTGCGCGACAGTGACGGCAGCCGCCTTGATCCTGGACAGGCGCTGGCCCATACAGCGGGCTATACGATCTCGATGGCGTTTCCGATCCTGCAGGTAATCTCGATCGTCATGATGCTGACTGGCGCGCGCGGACAAGGGTTGAGCGACACCGTGCTTGGCACGGTTGCCATCAATCGTCGTGCGATTGCCTGAGGGGTGCAATCCCTTCTTGGCGGGTCCCGAATCGGTTGCTATCATCCCGACAAGCCATTGTTTAGGGATCATTCATGCGCCACACGCTGCCGATAGCGCCTCAGTTCTACGTGACCGCCCCGCAACCCTGCCCGTATCTCGACGGGCGGATGGAGCGCAAGCTGTTCACCGCGCTGCAGGGCGAAGGCGCGGACAGCCTGAACAACGCGCTGTCGCAGCAGGGGTTTCGGCGCTCGCAGAACGTGCTCTACCGGCCCTCCTGTTCCGATTGCGCCGCCTGTCTTTCGGCCCGGATCGACGTGCGCGCGTTTGAGGCCAACAAGGGGCAGAAACGCACCCTGCGCCGTAACAACGCGCTGGAACGGCGCGCGACCTCGCCCTGGGCCACCGATGAACAATATGAGCTGTTCCGCACCTATCTCGATGCGCGCCACGCCGATGGCGGCATGGCCGATATGGATGTGTTCGAATTTGCCGCGATGATCGAGGAAACCCCGATCCGCAGCCGGGTGATCGAATATGTCGATAAGGAGAGCGGCGATCTGACCGCCGTCAGCCTGACTGACGTGCTGGAGGATGGGCTGAGCATGGTCTATTCCTTCTACGACCCGGACCAGCAGCAGAACTCGCTGGGCACCTATATGATCCTCGACCATATCGAGATCGCGCGTGGGGCAGGTCTGCCTTATGTCTATCTGGGCTATTGGGTGCCCGGCAGCCCCAAGATGGGCTACAAGGCGCGGTTTTCCGGGCTTGAAGTCTATCATCGCGGTATCTGGCAGAAGATGCGCGACCCCAAGACCTATGAGGCCGATACCCACCCGCTCTCGACCGATCCGATTGCCGAACAGGTCGCCAATATCAGCCTGCCCGACCGCTGGCCGACCCGTAAGTGACGAGATGACCCAACAGCTTTTTGCGACCACGCTGGTGGTGCCCGACTATGATGCGGCGATTGCGTTTTATGTGGGCACGCTCGGCTTTACCCTCGATCAGGATGTGGATCTGGGCGGCGGCAAGCGCTGGGTGCGGGTGACGCCGCCGGGCGGAAGTGCCGGGTCACTGTTGCTTGCCAAGGCCGATGGCCCGGAGCAGGAGGCCGCCATCGGTAACCAGACCGGCGGGCGCGTCGGGTTCTTCCTGAGCAGTGATGATTTTGCCCGCGACCATGAAGCGATGACCGCCGCCGGGGTGCTGTTCGAGGAAGACCCGCGCCATGAACCTTACGGGATCGTCGCCGTGTGGCGTGATCCCTTCGGCAACCGTTGGGATTTGATCGAGTTCAAGTGACGCCGCTAACTATCTGAAATATAATCTTTAATTTTCGGAATCGGCATTTCAGGCGGGGCCTCGCCGCCGCCATTAACACAATTTAATCAAGAAATGCCCGTTGCCGGCTTTCACGCGCTTGAATGGTGACGCTGCGTCACCAAGTATGTCGAGCTTTTGCGACGCCTATCACACATCTGAAACATTCTGGCCGGGCCCTGAGAATGGGCGCAGGCCCTGTCACTGCGGCTATAGACAGCCGCCGGTTTGCTACGGTTTTTGGAGGGTAAAGACCATGGTACATGCTACGCACCGACTGCTGTCGGCCACTTTGACGACACAGATCCTGATCGCGCTGGCTCTGGGCGCGGCTCTTGGGCTGGGTCTGAACTATCTCGCCATCCCTGCCCTGCAGGACGGGTTGGTCAACGGGCTTTTTGCGATGCTCGGCCAGATGTTCCTGAACGCGCTGCAGATGCTTGTTGTGCCGCTGGTGGTCTTCTCGCTGCTCTGCGGGGTTGTGGGAATTGGCGATATCAAGATTCTGGGCCGTGTTGGCGGGCTGACCTTCGTCACCTATCTGGCGACCACCGCGCTGGCTGTCATCACCGCGCTGGTCTTTGCCAATGTTATCGGGCCGGGCACGGGTTTTGAAAGCGTGCATCTGGCCGGTGGCAATGTGGATGTTGCCGCGCAGCTGAGCACCTGGGATATCCTGGCCAACATCGTTCCCAAGAACCCGATCAACGCGCTGGCCAATGGCGAGATGCTGCAGATCATCTTCTATGTGATGGTTGTGGGGATCGCGGTTCTGATGCTGGGCACCAAGGCAAAGAAATTTGTCGAAGGCTGCGAGTTCATGAACGAGCTGGCGATGAAGATCGTCCAGATCGTGATGGCCTTCGCCCCGATCGGCGTGTTCTGCCTGATCGCCAGAACCTTTGCGCTGGAAGGGTTCAGCCTGTTTGCGCCCGTCATCGGCTATCTGACCACGATCAGCCTGACGCTGATCTTCCATCTCTGCGTGACGCTGATGGTGCTGCTCTATGTCTGCACCGGGCTCAGCCCGCTGGCATTCCTGAAGAAAATGCGCTCGGCACAGGTCTTTGCCTTCTCGACATCCAGCTCAAACGCCACGATCCCGGCCAGCATGCAATGCGTGACGCAGCGCATCGGCGTGGATCGCTCGGTGGCCTCGTTCGGCATCCCGCTGGGCGCGACGATCAACATGGACGGCACCGCGATCATGCATGGGGTGGCAACGGTCTTTCTGGCCAATGCCTATGGCATGGAACTGGGTTTGGGCGGCTATATGACCGTGATCTCGATCTCGGTTCTGGCCTCGATCGGCACGGCGGGCGTACCGGGTGTTGGCATCGTGATGCTGGCCATGGTTCTGAACCAGCTTGGCATGCCGCTGGAAGGGATCGCCATCATCCTCGCCGTGGACCGGATCGTCGACATGATGCGGACCGTGGTGAACATCACCGGCGACGCGGTTGTGACCACGATTGTCGGGCAGCGGGTCGGCAAACTGGACCGCGCCGTGTTCGACGACCCCCATGCGGGTACGTTCGATCCAAGCGGGCTGGAGATCGACCACGAAGCGGAACGCGCCTTCGAGAGCATCACGCATCAAAAAGGCACCGTCTGACCAAAGAAAAAAGGAGGCCGGTTTCGGCCTCCTTTTACATCTTCGACAAGCGGATCAGTTCGGGATCAAATCCGGTACGATCGTCACAATGGCCGGGAAGAACCACAGGATCGCGATCCCCACCACCTGGATGATCACGAACGGAATGATCCCGCGATAGATATGGCCTGTCGTCACCTCTTTCGGGGCCACCCCGCGCAGGTAGAACAGCGCAAAGCCGAAGGGAGGCGTCAGGAATGAGGTCTGCAGGTTCACCGCCACCATGATCGTCACCCATTTCGGATCAAACGACCCGCCATAGATCACCGGCCCCACGATGGGGATCACGATGTAGATGATCTCAAGGAAATCCAGCACGAAACCCAGCACGAACAGAACCAGCATCACGATCAGGAAGACCGTGAATTCATTGTCAAAGCTCTTCAGGAATTGCTGGATATAGTGCTCGCCCCCGAAAGAGATCACCACCAGGTTCAGCAGTTGCGAGCCGATCAGGATGGTGAACACCATCGAGGTCACCTTGGCCGTCTCGCGCACCACTGGGGTTAGAACCCCGCCCGCAAACAGCACCCAGCACCCAAAAAGCAGCCCGAACAGCGCATAGAGATAGGCGGCATAGGCCAGGAAGAAGGCGACCCAGCTTTCGACGCTGACGCTGCTCTGATTGATGCGCAGGTCGAAATTCACGCCGATCAGAACGCAGATGATGATGGCGAAGGTCGACCAGATGATCACCATGCCGGACCGGCCCTGATCCTGCAGTTTGCGATAGGCCGCCAGCATGATCGCCCCGCCTGCACCCAGCGCCGCCGCCGGTGTCGGGTTCGTTATGCCGCCCAGAATGGAGCCCAGCACCGCAACAATCAGTACCAGCGGCGGGAAGACCACCCGGATCAACTCGTTGCGCGCGGCACGGATCGCGGCCTCGCGACAGCCATAGAGCGCCAACAGCAGCGGCAAGGCCATGATGAGTACCGTAGCCCCTGATGAGGTGACCGGTGAAATGAACAGCACATCCACCAGAACGATCAGCAGCAATCCGATGGCCCCGGCGATCAGCGGTCTGACATCGCGCGAGGGTGCGACGCCACGGCCCAGCATCAGGGTCAGGCCCAACAGCACGATGATGACCGCCATGCCGTTTCCGATGGGTGCCGCTGCATCGATCTTGGCCTGCTGGGCTGCCGCGAACTCCTCTTCGCTCAGACGCTGGCTTTCGGTGACGCCCCCGGCCTCGTTGATGGCGGCCTGCTCGGCCACCGCCGCGTCCCAGGCCTGTTGCCCATGCAATTCGATCATCGAGGCCTGGCATTGCTCCGAGACATTGGTGCGCAGGCTGGCACCCTCGCCGATATCCGAAAAGGCCGAAACCGTGGTGCTCTGCGATCCGATGATACCCGCGCTGGACAGCAGGATCACACCGGCAATCAGCGCCAGGGGCGCACCCAGGAACCAGGTCAGCCCCTCGCCGCGGGTAATCGGCTCGTTACCGGCATCCCCCATTGGCACCGCCGGTGCCTTGTCCGGGTTCAACATGGCGTAACCAAAAGCGTAGAGCGCATAGAGCAGTGCCAGCATGATGCCCGGCAGCAAGGCCGCCTGGAACAGCGTGCCGACCGAAACCACCGCAGGCTCGCCCAGATAGGTCAGCGCATCGGTACAGCCCGCCGCCACGGCACGGCTTTCCTGCGCGGCGGAATAAAGATCGCCCGCAAGCGTGCCCAGCAGAACGATCACGATCGAAGGCGGAATGATCTGCCCCAGCGTGCCCGAGGCGGCGATCACACCGGTTGCCAGTTCCGGCGAATAGTTGTTGCGCAGCATCGTGGGCAGCGCCAGCAGCCCCATGGTCACCACCGTCGCGCCGACGATACCGGTCGAGGCGGCCAGAAAGGCGCCCACGACCACAATCGACACGGCCAGACCACCGGGCAGCGGACCAAAGACCCGCGCCATGGTGGTCAGCAGATCATTGGCGATCTTCGAGCGTTCCAGCGTGATGCCCATCAGCACAAACATCAGCACCGCCAGCAGGGTCTCGATGGATTGCCCGGCCAGCACGCGCTCGTTGATGCGGTTGACGATAAAGGACACGTTGCGGTCCAGCGCGGTTTCCCAGCCATTCACAAAGACCGGCTCGTCAATGCGAGGCAGGTCGGGAAAGCGGAAGACCGACACGGTATCGGGATGCACCCCGGAACTGATCAGGTCGCGATACATCACCGATGAGGTGTCGATCGCCTGATGGATCAGCAACCCGGCACTGTCCAGCGCGGCGATGATCCCGAACGAGATGATACCGGCCCCGCCGATGGCAAAGGCCACCGGAAAGCCCGACAGGATACTGCCAAAGAGGCAGAAAAAGACGATGATCAGGCCGATTTCGACGCCATCAAGACCGAATAGCATGGTTCAGATTCTCACTCTCAATGGACGCCTTCAAAGGCTTCTTCGCCCTCGCCAAGCGTATCCTTGTCGAGGTATTTGTTCTCGCTGTCCTGCCCTTCGACGAATTCCAGCCAGGAGCGGTAGAAAAAGGCGACGGCCTGGATAAAGACCAGCCCGGCAAACGCCACCAGCAGGATCTTGAACAGGAAATAGGCCGAGAAACCGCTGGGGCTGAAACCGATGGTCTCGACGTTCCAGCGCAGCGCGCGCGACTTGGTCAGCAAGCGCTCCAGCGTGTCGCTGGCCGAGGGTTTCGGCACGATCAGGTGCCGCCACAGGAAGTACCAGCCATACATCCAGGTCATCACTGCAATCGGCACCATGAAGAACAGCGATCCGAACATGTCGATCACCTTCTTGGTGCGGAACCGGACCGCCGAATAGATCAGATCGACCCGCACATGTCCGCCCTGCACAAAGGTGTAGGTCACGCAGAGGGCCACGATCAGCGCGTTATAGAGCTTTAGCTGTTCGGCATACCAGCTGATGTCAAACTGCATCGGAATGCCAAAACCCACAATGATATCCGGGCGCGTGAAAATCCGCTGCATGAACACGATGATGATCTGCTGCAGCACCATCAGCAGCCCGGCCCAGGCAAAAAAGCGCCCCACCGTGTTGGCGAACCCTTCCATCACCCGCACACAGCCCCACATGAAGGGACGGTGCCAGATGCCGATCGCGGTCATCACCAGCACCAGCGCGGTAACGGCAAAGAAGAACTCGACCGAGCCGCCATAGTAGACAAAGCGCATCACCGCCTCTTTGTCCGACCAGTTCAGCCAGAGCATCGGGTGCGTGATGGCATAACCTATGTTGTAAAAGGCCTCGGCCAGGTTTTGCAGCACCCAGAGCACACCGTTTCCGATTGCGGAAAATGCCGACCCGAGACTTGCGGATTTGACGTCCTGCATGTTGTCCCCCGATACGTCCATTGCCGGATAGCTTGCCCCGGCAACGTCGTTGGATCAAAAGGAAAAGCCCCGTCTTGCGGGGCCTTTCCCGAATGTGGCTGCGACTTAGCCGCCCAGCACGCGCACGCGCTGTTCGACATAGAAGGCGTCGGACTTGCTGAGCCAGCCCGAGGATTCAGCCATCGAGGCTTCATAGCTGGCGCGGATTTTCGCGAACAGCTCGTCATCCATGTACTCGTCCAGCACTTCTTTGGAGGCCGAACCAAAGCCGTCCCAGACATCATCGGGGAATTGCAGCGTCTTGACGCCCTGCGCCTGCAGGCGCGCCAGTGCTGCACCGTTGCCAGCCAGCGTCTGCGCCAGCTGCCAGTAGGTCGTGGCATAAGAGGCTTGCGTCATGATTGAGCGCTGCTGATCGGTCAGGTCGTTCCAGACATCCAGGTTGACCGACGCGGCCAGCGCCGAGCCCGGCTCATGGAAACCGGCGGTGTAGTAGACCTTGGCAACCTCCTGGAAACCAGCGCGTTCATCGGCCAGCGGACCAACCCATTCCAGACCGTCCAGCGCGCCCGAAGACAGCGCCTGATAGAGTTCGCCACCGGGGATGTTCTGCACCGATGCGCCCAGCTTGGTCAGCACCTGGCCGCCCAGACCCGGCATCCGGAATTTCAGACCCTTGAAGTCGTCGACGCTGTTGATCTCCTTGCGGAACCAGCCGCCTGACTGGGACCCCGAGTTGCCTGCGATCAGGCCCTTGAGGTTAAAGATCGACCCCAGCTCGTCATGCAGCTCCTGACCGCCGCCATGCAGGTACCAGTTGGTGACCTCCTGCGCGGTACCGCCGAAGGGAACCGAGGTGAAATAGGCATAGCCCGGATGCTGACCGACGAAATAGTAATCCGCCGAGTGGTACATGTCGGCCTGACCCGACGACACCGCGTCAAACACTTCCAGTGCGCCCACCAGTTCGCCCGGTGCTTTCTTTTCAATGGTCAACTGACCGTCGGACAGCTCGGACACGGTCTTTTCCATGTAGCTGGCGGCATCGTCCAGCACGGCAAAGCCACGCGGCCACGAGGTGACCATGGTCAGTGTGCGCTTGCCCTGTGCATAGGCCGGTGCAGCCAGCGACGTGGCCGCGGCAGCCGCGCCACCAGCGGTCGATGCCTTCAGAAATGAACGGCGATCCATTACGGTATTCCTCCCAAACAAGTTCTTGTCTGCCCGCGCGGGGCAGAATGTTTCCGTGGCGCCACAGTAACCAAGACGTGAGGCAAGGAAATACCCATGACTGCGTAGATGACCGGTCTTGCCGCAAAAAAAATTCCCCGACGATGGCGGGCAACCATGGACTTGCGGAGCTCAATCCCTGTCGCCATCCGGGTGATACGCGACTCATGGGCTTTGCATCCTGGCTGATTCTTGCCTATCGATTCGGACATGCAATGGCTGCGCACGCTCTTTCGCCCCAACTATGCCCAGAAGCTGTCTCTGCTGGCGACGCTGCCGCTGATCGCGGCCGTGGCGGCGATCGCGCTTCTGGTGTCCTATCAGTCGCGCAGGCTGGCCGAACGCGAAATCGCGCAGCTGGAACATGAGCTGATCGAGGCCAAGAAGGCAGAGCTGCGCAACTACGTCACTCAGGCGCGCAACGGGTTCTACTTCATCTACGGTTCAGCCGCCCCCGACGATCAGGAGGCCAAGGATCAGGTCGCGCAGATTCTGTCGGCCATGATCTTTGGCGATGAGGGGTTCTTTTTTGTCTATGATTATGACGGCAACAACCTGGTCAGCCCGCGCCAGACCGACATGATCAACCGCAACTGGATCGGCCTGTCCGACAGCGAAGGCACACCGGTGGTGGACGAGTTGATCCGCATCGCCCGACAGGGCGCGGGCTATCACACCTATCTGTGGCCGAAACCCTCAACCGGCGAGGAGGCTCGGATGATCACCTATGTCACCTCGTTCCCCAGCTGGCGCTGGGCCGTGGGCACCGGGGTATTCATCGACGACGTTCTGGCCTCGGTCGCCGCCGCCCGTGCCCAGGTCGAGAACCGCGCCCGCCGCACCTTCTACTATATTGGCGGCATCGCCCTGATCGCGCTGCTGGTGGTGTTTCTCAGCGGCATGGTCATCAACATCCGCGAGCGCAGGCTGGCGGATGCCAAGCTCAAGGAACTGACCCAGCGGGTCTTTGACGCGCAGGAGGAAGAACGCGGTCGCGTGGCGCGCGAATTACATGACGGGATCAGTCAGATCCTGGTGGGCGTGCGCTATGCGCTGGACAATGCAAGACGGCGGCTGATGCGCGGCGATGGTGACGGCGCGGCGGCACCGCTAGAGAAAGGCCTCGACAATCTGAGCACCGCGATCACCGAAGTGCGCCGGATCAGCCGCGATCTGCGCCCCGGCGTGCTGGACGATCTGGGCCTTGGCCCCGCGCTCAAGGCGCTGACGGATGATTTCAGGGAACGCACCGGGATCGAGACCGGGTTTTCCACCGTGGTCTTCCGCAACCGTCTGGATCAGGACAGCAAGATTGCGCTCTACCGGATCGCGCAGGAGGCGCTGACCAATATCGAACGTCACGCGGGTGCCACCAGGGTCAGTATCGATCTGCGCGGCCACAAGAAGGGGGCCACCATGCGGATCACGGATAACGGCAAGGGCCTGCCGGCCGATACCGCCAGCCCGGGTGCCGGGCTGGGCCTGCGCAACATGCAGGAACGGATCGAACAGCTTGACGGCACCTTGCGCATCCTGTCATCACGCGGCCCAGGCAGCGGCACCGTGATCGAGATCGATCTGCCGTTGAGCCACCTGCTGCCGCCCGAAGACGAGGGCGCACCGAAGCGAAGAAGTGTGAATACATGAGCGATACGCCCATCCGCGTCCTGATCGTTGACGATCACCCGATGGTTGCCGAAGGCATCCAGTCCATCCTGGAAAGCTATGACGATATCGCGGTGGTCGGCACGCTGAACAACGGACAAGAGGCGGTGGACCGCGCGCTGGCGCTGCAACCGGACGTGATCCTGATGGACCTGAACATGCCCGGTGTGGGCGGGCTCAGCGCCACCGAAATCCTGCTGGAACGCGCGCCCGGCACGCGCATCCTGATCCTGTCGATGCATGATAGTTCCGAATATATCTCCACCGCGCTCAGCCATGGCGCGATGGGCTATGTGCTGAAAGACGTGCCCACGGACGAGATCAAGCAGGCCATCGACGCGGTGATGCGCGGCGAGCGCTATCTCTGCACCGGTGCCAGCGGCTCGCTGGAGCCCAAGGATGGCGAGACCCGCGAGGCACTGACGGGCCGCGAACAGACGATCCTGCTGCAACTGGCGCAGGGCAGATCCAACAAGGAGGTCGCCATCGCGCTGGATATCTCGGTCCGCACGGTCGAAACCCACCGCAAGAATATCAAGCGCAAGCTGGGCATATCCTCAACCGCAGGCCTCACCCGCTATGCGCTGGAACATGGGGTATTGCAGGGGACGGGCGGGCGGTTCTAAACTCCATGGAATGATCACAAAAGGTCAACCCTGGTGGTTGCTGCATTAGAGATGCAACCATCCGAAAATATAACATCTTCTCCAGACTTTCGCACCTTTCACAGTCTTAAGATAGCCTATCACTTCTCTGCGGGTTTGCTGGTCCCGTCCAGTGTCTAGAGCGGCACACCAATAGACAGCTCGTTACCTCTAGGGTAGCGGTTTTTAACGCAACGATGCGTAGTTTGGAGCTACCATACCTTATAAACCTAAAATACGCGGCATATGTGAAACTGTCCTTTATACGGACAGTGTTGAAGCGAGTTTGGGTTTTTATGCCCATGTCTTAAACCTTCAGTTGATGATGCAAACAGACACGATGCTGGCATTTGACGCGGGAACAAGCCAAGCTTTGCTGATATTCGATCGCGGTTTTGCATCACAGGATCACGAGCTTTATGGCGGTTTCATTCCAGGTCACAGAGCTGATGGCCCAGCTCACATGGCTTTCCATATCTCCGTGCGAGAGTTTGACGACTGGAAAAGTTACCTTCTATCACGAAAGGTAGCGATCACCGGAGAGGTTACTTTTCCCAGTGGCGGAAGAAGCCTGTATTTTGACGATCCATCCGGAAACGTCATAGAGCTTGCCACGCCAGGGCATTGGCCCAACTTCTAAATCTCCAACAACTGTAGTCCCAAGACGGCTTGAGACATAAAGTTGATGGGCTTCTCGGTGGAGCCTCTGGGTGCTGCTCAGCTATCCAACTCGATCTTGTCAGAAATCTCACTGGCTTTTCATTTGTTTGGTATGGGAAGAAAGCACTGTATCAAGGCCGCAGGCCGCCGCGCATCGCCGGGCCGCCCCCTGGCACGGCGCACAAAGACGCTAGTTTAGCCTCGATCCCGGTCCCACTGAATTTATGTGATGCCAGTATCGAAATCGGCATCGACCTAGCGGCAACTCTTGGTTCAGTAGGTCGAATACCGGAAATTCACCACGGCGTCGTTCTGGATTGCGCAATGGGCCTTGATGGTGCTGCGCTGATCGTTGCTGTCCTTGGACCGGGCCACCTCCAGGTCAATCAGGTCGATCCCGTCCGCATTGGTCTCGTAAGACAGGGTTTGCTCGAAATCCACGGCGTAATAGCCCTGGTTGGACATCGCGGTTTTGGTGCGGTGCATGCACAGGCCGATGGCGTTCTCCTCCGGAGAAACGCCGGGATGTTTCTGATACGGTGCCCCGTGCTTGTGGTGGTGATGCGCGATCGAGGCCCCCAGCACGCCAAGCGCGACCCCTGCGATAAGCGCGCCGGTATCCTTGGCCTGAACCGGGCTCGCCGTCAGGCTGGAAAGCGCAATCGCGGCGCAAACGGCTCCTGTAAAGATGATCTTGGAGTGCATCGGGTCCTGTCCTTGTCTCGTCCATTGGGGTGAAGCGTGATCAGATGACGATCCCGAAAAGCCTAGCCCAAGGGTCGTGCCCATTGCCAGCGTTGAGTTCCCTTGCCGCCGTCAGTCATGGCTCGTCCGAGACCAGTACCCGGTCACGGCGGCGGATTCTCAGAAAACGATCGCAGACGCGCGCGCAGGAATGCCCGGCGGACCTCAATCCAGCAACTGGTCTTCGCGCCGCCCCGCGCGCTCGATATGATGCGGCAAGACGCGGCCATAGAGCTGGCGCGTGCGCTCGACCCCGCCGCACATGCCTTCGACCTCAACGAAGGAGAAGATGCCCACATAGCGCTTCCGGTCGCCCTCGACCCCGGTCACGCGATGCAGGGAATGGCGGCCCCGGAATATCTGCAGGTCGCCGGGTTGCAATTCCAGCTGCCGGACATGGCGCCGATCTCCGTCCAGCACCCGCGCAACCCCGGCGAAATTCTCGTCACTCGGACTGCGCAGGTTGGGGACATATTCAAACGCACCGCCCCCCTCGCCGTTCTGGATCGCCAGCGTGACGGTGTAGGTGTTGGTGTCAAAATGCCAGGGAAACCCCTGCCCCTTCTCGACCACGTTTACGATCACATCCGCCAGCGGGTCGTCATAGCGAAAAAACCGGCTCTCGGGCTCGCCCAGAACCTCGCGGATGAATGGCAGAAAACCGGGATGCGCATAGATCGTCCTGAGCGGGCCGGTCTGTGCAAAATTATCCGCCGGAACAAACGCGTTGGAGCGCTCAAAGAAGCGCCGCACCGGATGCGCTGCGGGCAGCTGCGGGTTGTCCTTGGTGAAATAGGCATTGGTGCGGTTGAAGGATCGATGCGCCGCGCCCGCTGCGCCATCCGCCTCTGCCACCAGCGCCGCGACGCCCCGGGCATGGGCAAAACCAGGCAAAACGGCGCAGCCATCCTCGGCCAGTTCCTCCTGCAGGTCCAGTTTCAATCGCCGCAGCGCCGCGCTGTCAGGGCAATCCACCGGGTATCGACCCAGATCGACTATCTCATGCAGGTCCATCGCCGCCTCCATCCTCATCGCTGAGATTGAGCGTGACACCGCGACTCGCCCGGCTCTTGCCTGTTTCAGACAGCGCGATGCCGGTTTTGGCCACCCTGCCACTGCAGGACGGCCCGCCGGTTTGCGTGAAATGTCCGACAGAGGGGCGATGACGCAATAAAATGTCGAAAAACCGGTTTTGACCGCATGATTTTCATCGGATTGCCTGTTGACGCCCCCGACAAGCGCACATAATGTCCGGTCGCAGTTAAAGGAGCCTCGGGATCATGACGACCCTAGTAGTCATCGTAGGACACGCGCGCATGGGCCGGTAACGGTAGACCATAATCGACCCCATGCGCCTCCGAACCTTCGGGGGCTTTTTTTATGCTGACACGGATGTCGCCAATGGAGCAAAGCAGATGACACGTGAGATGACCGGCGCAAAGATGGTTGTGCAAGCCCTCAAGGATCAGGGCGTGGACACGGTATTCGGGTATCCCGGTGGCGCCGTGCTGCCGATCTATGACGAGATCTTCCTGCAAAACGACATTCGCCACATTCTGGTCCGTCACGAACAGGGCGCGGTCCACGCCGCCGAAGGCTATTCGCGTGCCACCGGCAAGCCCGGCGTGGCGCTGGTGACCTCCGGACCCGGAGCAACAAACGCCGTGACCGGGCTGACCGATGCCTTGATGGATTCGATCCCGATCGTCGTGCTGACCGGCCAAGTGCCCACCTTCATGATCGGCTCGGACGCGTTTCAGGAGGCCGACACGGTTGGCATCACCCGCCCCTGCACCAAGCATAACTGGCTGGTCAAGGACACGGACGCGCTCTCAAAAACCATTCATGAGGCGTTCCATGTCGCCACCGCCGGCCGGCCCGGCCCGGTGCTGATCGACATTCCCAAGGATGTGCAATTCGCCAGCGGCGACTATACCGGCCCACGCCCGACGGATTCGCATTACCAGCCCGCCGTCAAGGGCGACATGGAGGAAATCACCGAACTGGTCGCCGCCATCGAGACCGCCAAGAAACCGGTCTTTTACACGGGCGGCGGCGTGATCAATTCCGGCAAGGCCGCCAGCCAGTTGCTCCGCGAACTGGTCGATGCCACCGGCTTCCCCATCACCTCGACCCTGATGGGTCTGGGCGCATACCCGGCCTCGGGCGAGAACTGGATCGGGATGCTGGGCATGCATGGTCTTTATGAGGCCAACATGGCGATGCATGATTGCGACCTGATGATCAATATCGGCGCCCGCTTCGACGACCGGATCACCGGGCGCATCGACGCGTTTAGCCCGAATTCGAAAAAGGCGCATATCGATATCGACCCCTCTTCGATCAACAAGGTGATCCGCGTCGATATCCCGATCGTGGGTGATGTGGGTCATGTGCTTGAGGACATCTTGAAGGTCTGGAAGTCGCGCGGGCGCAAGACCGCCAAGGCGGATGTGGCGCAGTGGCAGAAACAGATCAGCGACTGGCGCGCGGTGAGCTGCCTTGCATACACGGCCAGCGAAACCTCGATCAAGCCGCAATACGCGCTGGAACGGCTTGAGGCGCTGACCAAGGACCACGACCGCTACGTCTGTACCGAAGTGGGCCAGCACCAGATGTGGGCGGCGCAATTCCTGGGGTTTGAGGATCCCAATCGCTGGATGACCTCCGGCGGGCTGGGCACGATGGGCTATGGCTTCCCGGCCTCGGTCGGCGTGCAGATGGCGCATCCGGATGCGCTGGTGATCAACGTGGCGGGCGAAGCCTCGTGGCTGATGAACATGCAGGAGATGGGTACCGCCGTGCAGTACCGCCTGCCAGTGAAACAGTTCATCCTGAACAACGAGCGCCTTGGCATGGTGCGCCAGTGGCAGGAATTGTTGCATGGCGAGCGCTACTCGCATTCCTGGTCAGAGGCCCTGCCCGATTTCGTCAAACTGGCTGAGGCGTTTGGCGCCAAGGGCATCCTCTGTTCCGACCCCAAGGATCTGGATGACGCGATCATGGAGATGATCAACTACGACGGCCCGGTGATCTTCGACTGTCTGGTGGAAAAGCACGAGAACTGCTTCCCGATGATCCCGTCGGGCAAGGCCCATAACGAGATGCTGTTGGGCGAAGCCGAGACACAAGGTGTGATCGACACCAAAGGGTCGGTCCTGGTGTAGCCAAATTTCTTCAAAAGAAATTTGCCAAGAATTTTTGAAAAATTCTTGGTCGCGAGACGTAAGAAAGGGACGTAAATGTCTGCCCTACAAATCAAAAAAGGCGCCACGCGCCATTCGGCCTATAACCTACGCCCGAACTTTTCGGATGTGCAGGAACGCCACACGATCGCCGTGCTGGTGGAAAACGAACCCGGTGTGCTGGCCCGCGTGATCGGGCTGTTTTCGGGGCGCGGCTATAATATCGAAAGCCTGACCGTGGCCGAGGTGGACCATGCCGGCCATCTCAGCCGCATCACCATCGTCACCACCGGCACGCCGCAGGTGATCGAGCAGATCAAGGCGCAGCTCGGCCGGATCGTATCCGTGCATGACGTGCACGACCTGACCGTCGAAGGCGCCTCGGTCGAGCGCGAATTGGCCATGCTCAAGGTTGTGGCCAGCGGCGAAAAGCGGGTCGAAGCGCTGCGGCTGGCCGATATTTTCCGCGCCAACGTGGTTGACAGCACGCTGAATTCCTTCGTGTTCGAGATCACCGGCGCGCCGGACAAGATCGACGCCTTCGCTGATCTGATGCGGCCGCTGGGCCTGTCTGAGGTTGCCCGTACCGGTGTTGCCGCCCTGATGCGCGGCGATTGATCCCGCAGGATCTACAAAAGCCACGATCCCGCATCTGTCGAATGCGGGATCACCCGCTGACCTTGTGGTTGCGAATACCGTGCATATTTCCAAGAATGTGCAACCATAACACCTCAATAGAGTTGATTTTTGACCGTTTGCAGCTACGGTGCCGCCCATGCGGCATCTCCACCGGTGCCGTTTCGTGTCATCGTTAGCTAATTCGGTCATCGGTCGGGTCTTCTGCCCGACCTTCTGGTTCTGGCCAAACTTCCTTGCTGCAACCGGATCAGAAATGCCAAGAACAAAACGGACCCAGACGCAGCTTCGCATGATTTTCGGGGATAACCTGCGCCTCCTCTCGCGCGCCTACCCGTCGATCTCTGAATTGTCGCGCCAGTTGGGCATCAACAGGACCCAGTTCAACCGGTATCTCTCGGGCGAGAGCTTTCCGCGCCCCGATGTGCTCGACCGGATCTGCGATTTCTTTGGCACCGACGCGCGTATCCTGTTGCACCCCGTCGCCGTAATTTCGCGCTCAGCGCCGCTCTTGGGCGCGGATTTTCTGCAGGGTTTCATGACGCAGGATCACGCGGCGTTGGACGAACGGGTACTGCCTTCGGGACTCTACCAGGTGACCCGCCGTCTGGGGGACGCCTCGGCCGGGTTCCTGTCCGCGCTGATCCTGATCTTCCGCGAAGTTGGCGAGGTCTTTGTCCGGGGCTATAACGCGGCGGAGGCTGGTCTGCCCCGGCACGAGTTCCGGGGCTACGCAGCCTGCCAGGATGCCGGGTTGATGCTGGTGACATCGCAACGCGGCGCGCAGGCCTGTGCGGTCACTTTCCTGTCCCCGCTGCCCGACGCAGATACCCCTGTCTGGACCGGCCACGCGATGCGCCGCCCCGCCTCCGGATGCCCGCATGTGGTTCCGGTGATCTATGAATATCTGGGCCGCGACCCCGCGCGCATCCTGCGCGCCGCGCGACAGAGCGGCGCAATCACCGCAGATCAGCTTTCTGCGCTACAAAAGGCGCATCTGCCAGAGGATCAGGCGCTGACCTGACCCGCTGAGGCCGCGCCCACCCCACCTGCGCCAGTGATCTCGCTATAGAGATGCCAGGTGGCATGACCCAGCACGGGCAAAACAATGAAGAGGCCCAGAAACCAGGGGATCATCGCCGCAAAGGTCGCGAGGGCAATGAAGGCAGCCCAGGGCAGCATTACGTTGGCGTTGGCAATCACATATTTGTAGCTTGCGATCATGGCCGAGACGAAATCCAGCTCCCGATCCAGCAGCATTGGGATGGACAATACGGTGAGCATATAAAGGAGCAGCGAAAACAGCCCGCCGACAAGTGTTCCCATCGCCAGCATGACGATCCCGTTCAGGGTCAGAAACACCTCCATCGAGGATGAGATGTTGGTCATCGTCGTCAACCCGAGGAAGAGGGCAAAGATCATGTGTCCGATGAAGAACCAGAACAGGAAGACCACAACAATGATGGCGCAGATCGATGGCATCTGACGGCGGCCCTGCCCAAGCATGACGCCGAAGATTTCTCCGGGGTTAAGCGGCTCCCCTTCCTGAAGCCGCCGCGACACCTCATAGAGTTGCACAACCGCAAATGGACCGATCATCGGAAAGCTGATGGCGGCCAGGATCAGCCAGAACGTGCTCCCGGTCTGCAAGGTGATCCAGACGAACAGCCAACCGCCAAGAATGAAAAACGCTGCGATCAGGAGGCCGAAGAGCGGCGCCTTGCGATAATCCTGCCACCCGTTTCGCAAGGCCCGTTTGATCATATCGACACTTGCAGGCCCCAGGGGCGGCACGCCAAACTCCTTCTCCACCGGATTTCTCCTCCTTGCCGGGTATGTCGCGGTCTCCGTGCAAAGAGCCTAGTCGTGGTATCATGGGAAAAAAAGATGCATCGCGGAGGCGACTTTCGCACTCCGAACCATATCGCCAGACGTATCGATCACAGGCCCGGGAGAGAGCAAAACCGGTGTGCTCTATCCACCTGTCAATTCTGGTGGCTGTGGCAAGGCAGACGCGGGCCCGCGTCTGTCCATAGCACGGTCTTGGCAGCAGGCCAGCCGATGGGGCGGGACCGTCTTGTCCGGCCCCGCCAGTGCCCTACACGAACAGGAAATCCGCCCCGGTCAAAACCAGCCCAGCCTCATCCAGCAAGCGGATCGAGCCATTGTCGTGCTGGATCAGCAAGTCATTGCCGCTATTCGTGATCGTCAAGCCGCCAAAGCCACCGGCCTGACCGACGATCTCCATGCGATCCAGCTCGTCCTCGAACCCTTTGATCGTATCCGCCCCCGACATGGGGCCAAATCGGAATATGTCGGCACCAGGCCCACCATCAAGATGATCGTTCCCTCTGCCCCCTTCAAGCCGGTCTGCCCCGCCACTTCCAAAGAGGCGGTCGCCGCCATCGCCACCAACCAGGGTGTCGGCACCCAAATTGCCGACCAGCTGATCATTTCCAGCGCCACCGACCAGGCGATCATTTCCGTTTCCGCCGGTAAGCGAGTCATTTCCGGCGTTCCCGAACAGAGTGTCGTTCTGATTGCCTCCCAGAAGCTTGTCAGCGCCATCACCACCAATCAGGCGGTCATTGCCATTGTCCCCGATCAGATTGTCATTGCCTTGAAGCCCATTCAGCGTGTCATTCCCCGCTAGGCCCCGCAGTTCGTTGGCCCGATGATCCCCGGTCAACAAGTCGCCCCGGGTTCCGCCCCAGATATTTTCGATGCCAATCGCCTGCACATAGCCCAGGCTCGGATCGGACACGTTCTGCCAGGCACCATCCAGGTTCAGTCCGAACGTCACGCTTTTTGTGAACGGGCCGAACCGGATCGTGTCGATCCCCGATCCACCATTGACGCTCACACCGTTGTCCTCGCTCATTTCATTGACGACGATGGTGTCATTTCCGTTTCCAAGACGCACCAGCCCGCCGCCAACAGAGCCCATCCTTACAAAGTCGTTTCCGTCGCGCGTCGAGATCAGTTCGACCCAGCCACTGCCTGTTTCGACCGTATCATTCGCTTCACTGAGCTTGATCACCCCAGCGCCCTCGTCACCAAGGGTCAATTTGGTTTTCTGATTGTCCCCAACTTCGACATAAGAAATATACCCCTCTGCCGTGATCGTCTGGGTCTGAGCGGTTTCGGCGTGCATCACGATACGTCCAGCGCCACCGGACCCGATATTCACAGTGTTCGAGCTTTCCCAGCTTGATATGTAGTTGAACCAGCGCTCGTCGGTGTCGAGCGTCATGCTGGCCTCATTTATTTCCAGAATTTCGATACGGCTGTTGCCTGATGCCGTAATTTTTGCGTTCTGCGTATCATAGAGATTCAGATAGCGGATCTGGCTGCTGCCGTTAAGGTTAATCATCAAGCCATCTGTCTCGGAAAGCTGCAATTTGTCGATCCGGCCGTTCCCGTTCAGGGTAAACTTGTTGGTCGTCCCCTCCCCGCCAAGTTTTGCATTTTCGATCCGGGCGTTTCCGGAAACATTGACCGTGTTGTTGCCATCAAAGGAATCCAGCAGGAAAACGCGCGCATTGTTGGTCAGTTTGAATGTGTTGCTGCCCAGATAAGCCTGCGCCGTGATCACCCGGCTCTCGCCCGAGATTTCGAGCAGATCGACGCCGCGGCTGAGATCGACATATTCCACCCGACCGTCCAGAATCTTGACCTGATCATTTTGCCGGCCCGCGCTGATACGCCCGACATCCCCATTCACCGTGATCTTGTCTTTGCCACCCGTCTCGATCTGCCCGACCCATCCGGAACCGGTGGTTATATGATTGGCATCGGCATAAAGCGTGATGCTGTTGGTCGAGGCGCTGCCCAGCTTTATGTCGTGCAAATTGCCATCGCTGCCTTCGATGTGTTTTATGCGCGTCGAAATCAGATCGACATCCGAATTCTGGCCCAGCCTCACCCACGAGATGTTCCGTCCATCCGCACCATTCAGGTCCTGAATATTGGTAAATTCGGTATTCGAGGAAAATCGCAGCGCATCTATCGTCCAGTTTGACCCGGTCAATCTCGTGTTCATGGTCGAGATTTGGTTGCTTGTGGGATCGCTCATCCAAAGAATGTCGATATACTCGTTGTCGAACCATGAAACAGTGCTGCCATCTGGACGCGTAACATCCAACGCATTGTTGACGGTCGTATTGTATGTGGGCATTGTCCCCTCCCCAGAAATTGATGCTTTAAATGCACTTTGCGCGCCTGTTCCGCGCGGCAGGGACGAATGGTAGTAAAATTAGTTTAGGATTGCCACTTGAGAAACATTAATTCGTGGCAAGCGCGGAAAGTGGGGGCTGACGAGGCCGGGCGTTACTCGCCTTGGGCCTCGGCGCGGCTTTTGCCCGCGACGTCCAGCGCCAGGGTGGCTGCCATGAACCCGTCCAGATCGCCATCCAGCACGCCTTTGGTGTCCGAGGTCTCGTGATTGGTGCGCAGGTCCTTGACCATCTGGTAGGGCTGCAGCACGTAAGACCGGATCTGGTTGCCCCAGCCCGCATCCCCCTTGGCCTCATGCGCTTCGTTGATGGCGGCGTTGCGGCGGTCGAGTTCCTGCTGGTAGAGCCGCGATTTCAGCGCCTTCATGGCAATGTCCCGGTTCTGGTGCTGGGATTTCTCGGAAGAGGTCACCACGATGCCGGTGGGAATATGGGTGATCCGCACCGCCGAGTCCGTGGTGTTCACGTGCTGCCCGCCCGCACCCGAAGACCGATAGGTGTCGATGCGGATATCAGCCGGGTTCACCTCGATCTCGATATTGTCGTCCACCACCGGATAGACCCAGACCGAGCTGAAGGATGTATGCCGCTTGGCGGCGGAATCAAACGGTGAAATCCGCACCAGCCGATGCACGCCGCTTTCCGATTTCAGCCAGCCATAGGCGTTGTGGCCGGAAATCTTGTAGGCGGCGGATTTGATCCCCGCCTCTTCGCCCGCGCTTTCCGATTGCAGCTCGACCTTATAGCCCTTCTTCTCGGCCCAGCGGACATACATCCGCGCCAGCATTGAAGCCCAGTCGCAGCTTTCGGTACCGCCCGCGCCCGAGTTGATCTCAAGGAAGGTGTCGTTGCCGTCGGCCTCGCCATCCAGCAGCGCCTCAAGCTCTTTTTCAGCCGCCTTCACCTGCAGCGCCTTCAGCGCCTCTTCAGCGTCGGTGACGACCTCGTCATCCTCTTCCATCTCGCCCAATTCGATCAGTTCGACATTGTCATTCATGTCGGTCTTGATCGAGCTATAGGTGTCCATCGCATCAACCAGCAACTGCCGCTGACGCATCAGTTTTTGCGCCGCTTCGGGATCGTCCCACAGGTTGGGATCCTCGACACGGGCGTTGAATTCCTCCAGCCGGTGCGGCGCGGTCTCGTAATCCATCCGCTGGGCCAGCAACTCCAGCGACTTCTCGATCTCGGCGACAATACTCTGCGTCTCGGCGCGCATTTGGGACTTCCTGACTTCACAAGTGTGGCTTGCGTGATAGCAAGAGCCTGACCCCTTCACAAGATCACCTGGACCACCCCGTGCCTGAGATGGAAATCGAGCTTGCCGACACGCTGCACCGCCTGCGCCTGAGCGACCCGCGCCCGCTGGGAGAGTCGCCCATTGCAAAGGTCTGGGCGGTGCTGAAAGCGGATGGCACGCCTGCGGTACTGAAGCTCTATATGCGCGCCGACCGGGCCAATGAGGGGCCGGGCGTCGCGCTGCTCAGCGCTTGGGCGGATCGCGGCGCTGTCCGGGTGCTGGTGGATGACGGTCCTGTGCTGCTGCTGGAGCATCTCGACGGCCCGCTGCTGGGGGATATTGCGCGCAGTGGCGAGGATACGCGCGCGGCTGAGCTACTGGCGCAAACCGCCGCGCAGCTTCACCAGCGCCCTGCCCCGCCCGTGCCGGGCCTGCCGCCTCTTGAGGTGATCACCGAACCGCTCTTTTCACTCGAACGCGGCGCAGCCTGTGATGACGCGCAGTGGCAGGACATCCAGCGCGCGCAGGAACTGGCGCGCGAGCTATTGGACAGCCAGCCCGCGCAGGTGCCGCTGCATGGCGATCTGCATCATGACAACGTGATCCTCACCGAAAACGGCCCGCGCATAATCGACGCCAAGGGGTATTTCGGCGATCCCGCTTTTGAGATGGCCAATGCCCTGCGCAATCCCCGAGGGCTGCCCAATCTGGTCCGCGATCCACAGCGCCTTCGTCGCTGCCTCGCGCTCTATGCCGAGGCGATGTCGGTGGATTCCACGCGGCTGACCGCCTGGGTGGCGGTCAAATGCGCGCTCTCGATCACCTGGCGCGCCAAGGGTCGCATAGCCAATGACAAGGAGAAAGACCTGCTGGCGCTTTTCCTGCGCGAAGCCGGTCAGTAAAGCCCGCCGGAACTCACCGTGCCCTGCGAGGCATTTGGCCCCACCGTGGTTTTTCTGCCGGTTGAGGTGGTCACTGACACGCCGGCCTGCCGCGCCTCTTCGAACAGCGGCAGGTCCGAGCCCATGGCAAAGCCGCCATCATAGGTCAGGCCAAAGATCGGCTGTTCGCCTTCGCGGAAATATTCAGCCACCACATAATCGCCGCTGGCTTCGTCCGGCAGTCGCGCGCCGGTAAAGCGGTCGATCTTGATGAAATAGCCACCGGGGGGCACGTCGAACGGCCCGCCACCATATTTCTCGACCGCGTGTTCCATGAAGCTCTGGAAGACCGGGCCGCACATGGCACCGCCATAGGCCCCGCGCCCCATCGGACGCGGCTGGTCATAACCGATATAGCAGCCCGCCACGATATTCGAGGTGAAACCGATGAACCAGACATCCTTGGCGTCATTGGTGGTGCCGGTCTTGCCCGCCGTGGGCACCGGCAGGTTTACCGTGCTGGCGGCGGTACCGCGATCGACAACACCCTTCATCATCGAGGTAAGCTGATAGGCGGTGATCGGATCCATCACCTGCTCGCGATTGGTCTCGATCCGCGGCGCTGCGTTGGGGGCAATGGTGTCATTGCTGCAATCGACGCAGTTGCGGTCGTCATGGCGATAGATCGTCTCGCCATAGCGGTCCTGAATACGGTCGACCAGCGTGGGCTCCACCCGCTCGCCACCATTGGCGAACATCGCATAAGCCGCCACCATCTTGTAAAGCGTGGTCTCTTCCGAACCCAGCGAGTTGGCCAGATACGAGCCCATATGGTCATAGACCCCGAAGCGTTCGGCATAGCCCGCCACAACCGGCATCGACACCTCTTGCGCCAGACGGATCGTCATCAGGTTCCGCGAGCGTTCGATGCCGGTGCGCAAAGGCGTCGGGCCGTAGAATTTATTCGATGAGTTCCGGGGCCGCCACAGGCCTTGCGGCGTGTTGATCTCGATCGGTGCGTCCACAACGATGGTTGCGGGGCTGTAACCGCTGTCCAGCGCCGCTGCATAGACGAAGGGCTTGAACGAAGACCCCGGCTGGCGCTGCGCCTGCGTGGCCCGGTTAAAGACCGAATCCTGATAGCTGAACCCGCCCTGCATCGCCAGAACCCGGCCCGAGTTCACATCCATCGCAACAAAGCCGCCCTGCACCTCGGGTACCTGCCGCAGCGAGTACTGACCGGCTGTTTCGCCCGCCCGCACAAGAACCACATCGCCAACGGTGAAGTTGTCCTGAAAGTTGCCGCGCATCCATTTTATGTCGTCACGCGGCACGATGCCTGCGCTGTCGCCATCCTCGACGCCAACGGTCAGTTGCTGATCCGCCACCGACAGCACAACGGCGGGATGCCATTTGCCGCCCAGCGTGATGTCGCGGGGTACTTCGGCTACGGCAAGCGCCTGACGCCATGCGGCCTCGTCCCCCAGCACCTCGGCGAGCAGCACCACGTCGGTGCCGCGCCAGACGCCCCGCTGCCGGTCGTATTTCTGCAGCCCCTCGCGCAGCGAGCGGGCGGCTTCGACCTGTAATTCCTCGTCGATTGTGGCGCGCACCGCCATGCCACCGGTAAAGAACTCTCCCTCGCCGAAATCGTCACTCAACTGACGGCGGATTTCATCGGTGAAATAATCGCGCGGCGGCAAAGCGGTGCGGAAGCTCTCGAAATCACCGTTCTGCACCGTGCGCAGGGGTTTCTGTTTCTCTTCCTCATAAACCGCCTTGTCGATGTAGCCGTTCTCATACATCTCGCGCAGCACGTAGTTGCGGCGCTGGGTCACGCGCTCTTTGGCGCGCACCGGGTGGTATTTGCTGGGCGCCTGCGGCATCGCGGCCAGCATCGCGGCCTCATGGGGTTCCAGCTCCGCCAGCGTCTTGTTGAAGAAAGTCTGCGCGGCAGCCGTCACACCAAACGAGTTCTGGCCCAGGAAAATCTCGTTCAGATAAATCTCCAGCACCACATCGCGGCTCAGCGAGGTGACCATGCGGTTGGCCAGAATGATTTCCTTGATCTTGCGCTCGGCCGAGCGTTCGCCGCTCAGGAACACATTCTTGGCCACCTGCTGCGGAATGGTCGAGGCACCGCGGATATTCTGCCCCCGCGACTGAATCGCCTCAACCCCGGCGGCGGCGATACCACGCAAATCGAAGCCCTTGTGGGAATAGAAATTCTTGTCTTCGGCCGAGATGAAAGCCTGTTTCACCAGATCGGGGATCTCCTCGATCGGGGTGAACAGGCGGCGTTCCTTGGCGAATTCATCAATCAGCGTGCCTTCGCCGGAATAGATCCGGCTGATGGTGGGCAGTTGATAGCGGGCCAGCGACTCGTGGCTGGGCAGGTCCCGGCCATACATCCAGAACACACCGCCGATTGTCAGGGCGGCCATGAAAATACCCAATGTGACGAGTGTGAAGATCGTCCCGAAGAAGGAAAGAATAAACCGGATCACGCTGCTGCCCTTTTGTGCGATGGGCCCTATATAGGCATCCCGATGCGGGGCGTCAAAACACGAACCGGAAACGTTTCGTCACGCAAGGCGCGGCGCGCGGGCCTTTGCCGATCATGAGCCTTGCTCCGCCGCCGCTGGACCCGATGGCGCGTTCAAGGCGCAGACCGGCTTGTGAGGATATCAGTGCCGGACCAGTGCGCGGCGGGCCTGATCCTGTGCCCGCCAGTCCTGCAGCGCGTTGCGGATGCCTGTTGCCATGGTCGCGCGCCACGCGGGGTCCACCAGGTTTTCCAGGTCACGGGGCGAGGACAGGAACCCGATTTCGATCAGAACCGAGGGAATATCGGCGGCCTTGAGCACCGAAAAGGAAGCCGAGCGCAGCGGCCGCCGGTTCATCGGCGTGCCCTGGGCGGCGATATTGTCGACCAGCACGCGCGCCAGGGTTTGCGAGCGGGGCCGGGTTTCCTGGCGCGCCAGATCGAGCAGAATATCGGTGACTTCATCATCGGTATCGCTCAGATCAACGCCCGAGAGCAGGTCGTCGCGATCATGACGCTCGGCCAGTTTGGCACTGGCAATGTCGGAGGCCTCATCCGACAGCGTATAAACCGTCGCGCCATGAGCCTGCCCCTCGGCCAGCGCATCAGCATGCAGTGAAATGAAAATATCCGCGCCTGCTTCATGCGCCAGTGCGATGCGGCGCTCCAGCGAGACGAAATAATCCGCATCTCGGGTCAGCGTGACCTCGAACCTGTCGCTGCGCACCAAAAGCTCGCGCAATTCGCGCGCGAAGGTCAGCACCAGATGCTTTTCCACGACCTGTTCGGTTTCAGCCCCCGGGTCGATCCCGCCATGGCCCGGGTCGAGCATCACGCGCAGCGGCGCGTCTGCCCTGCGTGGGGACGGGCGATCAAACTGCTGGGGGTCCGGCAAGTCCCAGCGCGGGTCGCGAAGCGCGCCTGCGGCAGCGGCGAAATCCTCGGCCTCCACCGGCGCCAGCCGGATCGCCAGATGCGCGCCGCCGGTGACCGGGTCGACCTCCAGCCCGGCCTGCGCCACCGAAAGCGTCCCCGTCAGCGCCAGGACCATGCGGGACCAGCCCGGCACGTAAGTGCCGAACTTCACATCCGAAATCCGCGCGCTTTTGTTCAGATCACTGGCATCCAGCCCGGACCAGTCCACTTCCTTGAAGTCCAGAACAAGGCGCGGCGGGCTGTCCAATGTGAACACCCGGTATGGCACGCCCTGGCTTAGATGCAGATCGACGCCCACCTCGCGACCCGCATCCGTAATCAGGCTGCGCCCGGCGTCAACGCGCGCCAGCCCGCCAAAACCCTGTGCCCAAAGTACGCCCGTCAAGGCGAAAACCAGCCCAAGGGCCAGTGTTGCGATCTTGAAAATTCTGCTCATTGCCTTCGGTCTTTTGCTTGCCGTTTTGCGCGATCATACAAGAGCAATCGGCATGAGGAAAACACCTATCCGCGAGATCGCATGAATTCGCGCAGCCGCGTCAGCCCCTCTTCGATATCCGCCGTGGCCCGCGCATAAGAGAACCGCAAGGTGTGATGCCCGCGCGCCGGGTCGAAGTCGAGCCCCGGCGTCACCGCGACCGCGGCGTGTTCGAGAATTTCGGCGGCAAAGGCGCGGCTGTCATTGGTCAGGTCGGAAACATCGGCATAGACGTAAAACGCCCCGTCAGGCGGCGCGATATTGGTTAAGCCCGCCTTTGGCAGCCCTTCCAGCATCAGCTGACGGTTGCGGCGGTAGACATCCACATTGGCCTGTAATTCGTCCTCGCATTCCATCGCTGCCAGCGCGGCCACCTGGCTGGCATGGGGGGCGCAGATGAACATGTTCTGGGCCAGGCGTTCAATCGTGCGGATGTGATCCTCGGGCACCACCATCCAGCCCACCCGCCATCCGGTCATCGAAAAATACTTGGAGAACGAGTTGATCACATAGACCTCATCGCTGATCTCAAGCGCGCTGACCGCTTTGGCCTCATATTCCAGACCGTGATAAATCTCGTCCGAGATGAACGACGCCCCCTGCCCCTGCGCCGCGTCGATCAGCGCCCCCAGCGCCTCACGGCCCAGCATCGTGCCGGTTGGATTGGCCGGAGAGGCCACCATCAGACCGGCCAGTTCAAGCCCGGCGAAATCCTCTGCCACCGGTTGCAGCCGGTTTTCCGGCGCGGTGGGCAGATCGACCGGTTCGAGCCCCAGCGCGCGCAGAATCTGCCGATAGGAGGGATAGCCCGGCGCGCCGATACCGACCCGATCGCCGCTGTCGAAAAGCGCGGTGAAGGCCAGCAGGAACCCCGCCGAGGAGCCGGATGTCACGATCACCCGTTCGGGGTTCAGATCGACATTGTACCAGTCGCCATAAAGCCGGGCGATACGCTGACGCAAAGCGGGCAGACCCAGCGCAACAGTGTAGCCCATCGGATCGGATGTCATCCGCGCCCCAAGCGCCGCCAGCGCGCCCTTGGGCGCGCCTGTGCCCGGCTGGCCAACCTCCATATGGATGATGTGGCGCCCGGCCTCTTCGGCGCGGCGGGCGGCCTCCATCACGTCCATCACGATGAAGGGATCGACCCTGGACCGGGTTGAGTTTCTCATGCCCATCTCCCATGTTGCGGCCATGGCTTTTGATCGCGTATCCCGGCTGGCGTCAATCCCGGCTCTGGCGCTGAGCTGCCTGCTCTTGCTGCTGAGTGCGATCCAGGCTGGCGCAGTAGGTCTGCTGCGCGACGCGGATATCGAAAACGGCCTGCGCGAGCTATCCTTTCCGATCCTGCGGGCGGCGGGGCTGAATCCCAGACGGGTCAAGGTATTGCTGGTCAACGACGACAGCTTCAACGCCTTTGTTGTCGACAACAACGCGATCTACATCAATTACGGCCTGATCCTGCAGGTCGAGACCCCGGAGATGCTGCAGGCGGTGATCGCGCATGAGGCCGCCCACATCGCCAACGGCCATATCGCGCGCCGCCTCGGCAACATCCAGAGCGCACAAACCGCCTCGGCCCTTGGCTTTCTGCTGGGCCTCGCGGTCGCGGCTGCTGGCAGCCCCGAGGCCGGCGGCGGCATAGCTGCGGGCACGCAGACATCGGCATTGCGCAGCTTTCTCAAACACACGCGCGCCGAGGAATCCGCTGCCGACCGCTCCGCCGTAAGCTTCCTGCGCGCCGCTGGCATCAGCCCGCGCGGCATGGTCCAACTGCACCGCAAATTCGTGGGGCAGGAAACGCTGAGCGAGTCCCTACAGGACCCCTATATGCGCTCGCACCCGATGAACCGCGACCGGATGCGGGCGGCTGAATCCTATGTGGCCGCCTTTGGCGACGGCGCCGAACCAAACGAAAATGCCGACTACTGGTTCGCACGGGTCAAGGGCAAGCTCTCGGCCTTTATGCGCAGCCCGAAATGGACGATGCGCCGGGCGCAGTCGGAACCTTATGCCGATATCCGCGCCATGCGCGAGGCCGCCGCCTATCACCGCAGCCAAAACCTGTCTCAGGCCCGCGCGGCCATTGACCGTGCGCTGAGCCTGAAGCCCGACGATCCCTATTATCTGGAACTGAAGGGCCAGATCCTGATGGAAAACCGCCGCACATCCGAGGCGATGCAGACCTATGCGGCCGCCGCCGAAATTGCGCCCACTGAGCCGCTGATCCTTGCCGGATATGGCCGCGCACTGCTGGCGCTGGATCGCCCCAAAGAGGCGCTGCCGGTGCTGGAACGCGCCCGCACCCGTGATTTTCGCGATGCGCGGATGATGCGCGATCTGGCGGTGGCCTATTCAAAACTCGGTCAGACTGGTATGGCGTCGCTGGTGACGGCGGAACGTTATGCGCTAAATGGCCGAATGGAAGATGCGGGCCTGCATGCACAGCGGGCCGTTGCTCAACTGTCCACCGGATCACCCGGTTGGCAACGGGCCGAAGATGTGCTTCTTGCCGCCAAACGAGCTGAAAAGAAAAGAAGGAAGAGATAATGTTCCGCTTTGCCGCCCCGGCCCTGACCGCGCTCACGCTAATCGCCCAGCCTGTTCAGGCGTTTGATCTGAATTCCATGACCGAGGAAGAGCGCGCCACCTTTGGCGAACAGGTGCGCAGCTATCTGCTGGAAAACCCCGAAGTGATCGTCGAGGCGATTGAAATTCTCGAACAACAGCAGCAGCAGGCGGCCGCGTTTGCCGATCAGGAACTGGTGCAGGCCAATGCCGATGCGCTGTTCAACGACGGCTATAGCTGGGTCGGTGGCAACCCGGATGGCGATATCACCTTGGTCGAGTTCATGGATTACCGCTGCGGCTATTGCCGCCGCGCCGTGCCCGAAGTGGCCAGCCTGTTGGCCGAAGACGGCAATATCCGGCTGGTGATCAAGGAATTGCCGATCCTGGGCGATGCCTCGGTTCTGTCGTCGCGTTTCGCCATCGCCACCAAACAGGTTGCGGGCGACGATGCCTATAAGCAGGTACATGACGCACTGCTGGAATTCGGCGGCGATGTCTCCGATGTGACACTGCGCCGCCTCTCGGACGGGCTGGGGCTGGATAGCGATGCGATCCTCGCAGCGATGGACAGCGACGCGGTGACCGAAGAGATCAGCCAGACCCGCGAGTTGGCGCAAAAGCTGCAAATCTCGGGAACGCCCAGCTTTGTTTTGGAATCCGAGATGCTGCGCGGCTTCCTGCCCGCCGACCAGATGCAACAGATTGTGGATGGCGTGCGCGCCGAACGCGGGTGAAAAACAAACAGCAACAAATTGTTGCCGTTCATAGCTCATGCATGATGAAACTTATTCGGCGGCCTGATCCGAGGCCGCCTTTTCTGCCTCAATCTGTTCGGCCTTGGCCTCGACCTGCTCGACAATGTGGTCGATCATCTGATCATTCGACAGTTTGTGGCTCTGCTTGCCCGCCAGATAGACCATGCCCGATCCGGCTCCGCCGCCGGTAAAGCCCACATCGGTCATCAACGCCTCGCCCGGCCCGTTCACGACGCAGCCGATGATGCTGAGGCTCATGGGCGTTTTGATATGTTCCAGACGTTTTTCCAGTGCTTCGACCGTCTTGATCACGTCGAAGCCCTGCCGGGCACAGGACGGGCAGGAGATGATATTAACGCCGCGATGACGCAGGCCCAGCGATTTCAGGATTTCATAGCCGACCTTGACCTCTTCCACCGGATCGGCGCTGAGGCTGACGCGGATCGTGTCGCCGATCCCCATCCACAGCAGGTTGCCCAGCCCGATGGCGGATTTGATGGTGCCAGAGACCAGCCCGCCCGCCTCGGTGATGCCCAGATGGATCGGTGCATCGGTGGCCTCGGCAATGCCCTGATAGGCCGCGGCTGACAGAAAGACGTCGCTGGCCTTCACGCTGATCTTGAAATTGTGGAAGTCATTGTCTTCCAGAATGCGAATATGTTCGAGGCCGCTTTCCACCATCGCCTCGGGGCACGGCTCGCCGTATTTCTCCAGCAAGTGACGTTCCAGACTGCCTGCATTGACCCCGATCCGGATCGAGCAATCATGGTCGCGCGCGGCCTTGATGACCTCTTTGACGCGGGTCTCGTCCCCGATATTGCCCGGATTGATGCGCAGGCAGGCCGCGCCCGCCTCAGCCGCTTCGATACCGCGTTTGTAGTGGAAATGGATGTCAGCGACGATCGGGACCGCCACCTCTTTGATAATCTCTTTCAGCGCTTTCGAGGAGGCCTCATCCGGCACCGAGACACGGACCAGATCGGCGCCCGCCTCGGCGGCGGCGTCCACCTGTGCCACGGTCGCGGCCACATCCGTGGTCAGCGTGTTGGTCATGGTCTGCACCGAGATCGGCGCGTCACCACCAACGGGGACGTTGCCCACCATGATCTGACGGGATTTGCGGCGATATATGTTGCGCCAGGGGCGCACGTGATTGAGCGACATGGGGATCCCTGTCTGCGGCGGCGAGCCGGTCTCTATGTCTTTGGGGGATACATAGGGCGATGCGGGACGGCCCGCAACGGTCAGATCACTGCGCAGCCTGCGCTGTTTCGTCCGGCAATGTCTGCATTTCCGCCACGACGCGGGCCAGATCGCCATCCTGCTTGATGTCGGCCACCTGATAGCGCTCGTTCACCGCATCGATCGAGAGCGGTAGATTCTTGGTCACAACGCCCTTTTCGCCAACCGGCCCATAATGCGCGCCGTTCACCACGAAATAAACAGCCCCGGATTCACCGGCCCGCAATTTCGGCGGTTCTTCGGTCAGCGGAACCTCATAGACTTCGCCCGGCTCCATGATCTTTTCATAAATATGCGTGCCATCCGCCGCCGTCACCCGCACCCAGGAGGGGCGGACCGCGACCATCTGCAGGCTGGGCGCCGCATCTTCGACCACTTGCGGAACCGAGGGGAATTGCGGCCCGATCAACTCTTCCTTGCGCTGGTAATCGGCGATCTGCACCTCGGGCAGTTCCGGCGGGCGGAAGCTGCCAACGGTGCGGGGATCCAGCGTCGAGATCGGCGCATCGCGCGAAACCAGAACCGGCACATCCAGCGCCTGCGGACGATAGAGGCGATCCAGCGCATCCGCCGTTGGCGCCCCATCTTCGACGCCGGGCTCTTCGGTCAGCAGCGCCCCTTCAAGCGGGTCAAGATCGGCCAGCACCAGCGGCGCCTGTTCGACTGGAGCCAATTGCACCTGCTGCACCTGTTTCAGCACGCTCCAGCCGCCATAGCCAATGCCACCGATCAACGCGACCAGCACCAGAAGCGAGCCGATGGCGCGCGGTTCGATCTGCGAAAAGACGGAGTCGCCGCCGGGAATGAAGGGGGTGTTGGGCGAGATGAACGGGTCATGCCCGATCGGTCCCCTGGCGATCACCTCAGAGCCGGATTTCTTGATCACCGAGGCCTGCGCCGACATGCCATGCGCCACCTCGAACCCGCTTTCTTCACAGAAAGAGGCAAAAGTCTCATCCGGGTCCATGCCCAGATAGCGCGCATAGGAACGAACATACCCGGCGATGAAGCCGGGCGTGTCAAAGGCGGATGGATCGGAGTTTTCGATGGCGGCGATATAGTTGGCCTTGATCCGCAGCTCGCGCTGCACATCCAGCAGAGATTTGCCCAGGGTCGCCCGCTCGCCACGCATGGTATCGCCCAGACGCAATTCAAAATCGTCAAACCCCTTGGGTCTCACGACTTCCGATTCCTCGGACTCTACTGGTTGGGGTCTACGCCCAATCATTTCTGCCGCCCCGTTTTGCCTGCCGCGAGTGTAAGCAGTGCATGAAATCGCCCCAATGCGATTCGTTCACGCTTATTGTTAACTTAACTGTAACACGCAGCTATCGGATTTGCATACTCAGCGAAGAGCTTATCCGGCAAGTTCGGCGCGATTTAGCGCACAATGTGACCATAATTCGTCCATCGCGTGCACTAATGCATTCATCTCATCGGGGCCATGAACGGGGGATGGCGTAAAGCGCAGCCGTTCAGTTCCACGCGGAACCGTCGGGAAGTTGATCGGCTGGACATAGATGCCGTGATCTTCCAGCAGCATATCGCTCAACTTCTTGGTATGCACCGGATTTCCGACCATCACCGGAACAATATGCGATCCGTGATCAATAAGCGGCAGTCCCAAACCTTTCAGGCGCAGTTTGAGAATCTTTGCTTGGGTCTGGTGCCGCTCGCGCAGCTCAGGCGCGCCCTTGAGATATGCGACCGATGCCGCCGCACCTGCTGCAACCGACGGCGGCAGCGAGGTGGTGAAGATGAAGCCCGGCGCGTAAGACCTTATGGCATCACACATTTTGTCCGATGCGGCGATATAGCCGCCCATCACGCCAAAGGCCTTGGCCAGCGTGCCGTTGATGATGTCGATCCGGTGCGCCAGACGGTCACGCTCGGTCACGCCACCGCCGCGGGGACCATACATGCCCACTGCATGGACCTCATCGATATAAGTCAACGCGCCAAACTCGTCGGCCAGATCGCAGATCTCTTCGATGGGACCAAAATCGCCATCCATGGAATAGACCGATTCAAAGGCGATCAGCTTCGGTGCTTTGGGATCATCCGCCTCAAGCAATTCACGCAGATGGGCCACATCATTGTGACGGAAGATGCGCTTGGCCCCACCATTGCGGCGCACGCCTTCGATCATCGAGGCGTGGTTCAGCGCATCGGAATAGATGATCAGACCGGGAAACAGTTTCGGCAGCGTGCTGAGCGTGGCGTCATTGGCGATATAGGCCGAGGTGAATAGCAGCGCGGATTCCTTGTCATGCAGATCAGCCAGTTCGGCCTCAAGCTGTTTGTGGTAGACCGTAGTGCCAGAGATGTTGCGCGTCCCGCCCGAGCCCGCACCTGCGGCATCAATCGCCTCATGCATCGCGTTCAGCACAATCGGGTTCTGCCCCATGCCAAGGTAGTCATTGCCGCACCAGACGGTGATGGGTTGCTGGCTGCCATCGGGCCGGGTCCAGACGGCATGTGGAAAATTGCCGTTGCGACGCTCAATATCGATGAAGGTCCGATAACGGCCCTCTTCATGCAGACGCGCAATGGCGGTATCAAGCTGTGCGGTATAGTCCAACATGCTTCTCCTTGGCTTCCGCCCCGATGTGGATCGAAACGACGGTCCGGCGACCGATTTTGCGTTAGAGGTGGATACAGCCCCTCCCCGGTTCAATCAATACATTAGACAAGGGCGTCATGTCGCATCTTTGACTTCAATCAAGTCAAACTGGACACTCGCCGCGACAATGATACGGTCTGGCGCAGAAAATCTCAAAATCTTCGGAGTTCACGAATGTCTCTAGCTGACGTGCTGGCACGAATCGACGACGACCTGCCCAAGGCCACCGAGCGCCTGATGGAGTTGTTGCGCATCCCTTCGATCTCGACCGATCCGGCCTATACCGAAAATTGTGATCAGGCCGCCGACTGGCTGGTGCGCGATCTGCAAAGCAACGGCATTCAGGCCGAAAAACGCACCACGCCGGGTCATCCGATGGTGGTGGGGCATGTGGGTGACAGCGGGCCGCATTTGCTGTTTTACGGCCATTACGATGTGCAGCCGGTCGACCCGCTTGAGCTCTGGCAACGCGCGCCTTTCGATCCCGATCTGCACGAGACCGAGAATGGCACCATCATTCGCGGTCGCGGGTCCTCGGACGACAAGGGCCAGCTGATGACCTTTGTCGAAGCCTGCCGCGCCTGGAAGGCCGTGCATGGCGAATTGCCCTGCCGCATCACCTTCTTCTTCGAGGGCGAAGAAGAAAGCGGCTCGCCCTCGCTGGTGCCCTTCCTTGAGGCGCACAAGGTCGAGCTGAAAGCCGATCTGGCGTTGGTCTGCGATACCTCAATGGTATCTCGCGGAGTGCCGTCGATCGCGGCGCAGTTGCGCGGCATGCTGAAGGATGAATTCACTCTGATCGGCCCGCGCATCGACCTGCATTCGGGTCACTATGGCGGCCCCGGCCTGAACCCTCTGCGCGAGATATCCCGCATCATCGCCTCGTTCCACGATCCCGAAAGCGGGCGCGTCGCGGTTGAGGGGTTTTATGAGGGCGTGCATGAGGTGCCCGCAGACCAGCTGCGCCAATGGCAGAATTGCGGATTTGACGAGGAGGAGTATCTGAGCTCGGTCGGCTACAGCCAGCCGCATGGGGAAACGGGCTATTCCACGCTGGAACAGCAATGGGCGCGCCCGACGCTTGAAATCAACGGTATCTGGGGCGGCTATAATGGCGCCGGGTCCAAGACCGTGATCCCGTCTGAGGCCCATTGCAAGCTGACCTGCCGACTGGTGGGCGATATGGACCCGGACGCGCTGCGCCGCAATATCCGCAAACATGTCGAGGATCGTCTGGCCCCGGATACCAAAGTGGTCTGGGACAATGACCTGGAAGGCTCCCGCGCCTCGGTGATGAATATCCATCGTCCGGAGTTCGAGGCCGCGCGCGGCGCGCTCTCGGATGAATGGGACCGCGAGGCGGTGTTCACCGGCATGGGCGGCTCGATCCCCGTCGTTGGGTTCTTCAAGGACATTCTGGGTATGGATGCGATGCTGATCGGCTATGCCAATGAGGATGACGCGATTCACTCGCCCAACGAGAAATACGACCTCAAGAGCTTTCACAAGGGCATCCGGTCCTGGGCGCGGGTGCTGGACGCGCTGACCTGATGGCGGTTGTTCGGGGATCAACCCGTTGATCCCCGAGCGCTGAAACACCTCAAGAACCGATTGATCTGCGGGGGGTAGAGTACCGCCCGCAATCTGGCCTCCAAGTCACGCATCAGGTCGGGAATGTCCCTTGCGACGATCCCGACAACCTAGACGCCAAGCTCTGCCGTGAGCCCGCCCCGTCCGGAGGATCGTTCGGGTCCGAAGTCAAAACCTCGCATGATGCCGAAAATCAGGGATCGTGCGAGAAATCCAGTTCAACCCCTTCGTTGATCCCGTGATCCGATTGGGCTGGTGAGTCATAGGCGTCCTGATCATCCTGCCAGCTTTTGGTCTCGTCCCGCCAATGGGTCGGAAGCTCCTTCTTGGTGACGTTATCGGATTTAAGATCTTCCTCGAAGCTCTTGACACATTTCAGGAAAATTTTGTGATGATTGTCCTCATGCGCCTTGAGCTTTTTCCACATAGTGTCCCAGGTGCCCTTCTGCCCCTTGTTGCCCTTGGAATAATTCTTCCATTTCGGCATGGTGATCACCGGCTTGGCGGTCACGGTGATTGTCTTGATATGACCGTCCAGCTGATAGGTGGCCGTTTTTGACTGGTTCGAGCGGTAACGCCCCCAGAACTTGCGCTTGTTAAGGTTGTTGAAGACCTGTTCAATGGTGTTGCCGCCAACCGAATAGACCACCAGTTTCGGATTCGAGATCGCTTGTTTCACTTCGGGCGGGTCGGGCGGAATGTCGGCCAGTTCGACGCCCTGCTTGTAGCCGCCCATCTGCTTGCTGTCATAGTCCTTGGCCGCCTTTTCAATGGCTTCCTTGGCTTTCTTCTGTTCCTTGATGAAATCCGCCTTCTTAAGACCGTCCTTGCCTTCCAGATCCTTGACGACCTTGACCAGCGCCTCAAGCGACAGCGCATAGAGCTTGCGCAGGTACTTTTCCAGCGCGATCACCATGCGGTTCCATTCCGCCTGACGCTTCTTGGTAGATTTGGAGAGTTCCTTCCATTTCGGGATATCCATCACCGGCTTGAGCGTGATGGTGATCTCGGTCACCGTCTTGGTCTTGTCATATTTGGGCACGAGCGAAACATTGGGCCGATACGCCCCCCAGGTGTCGCGCTTGTCCAGAATCGTGGTCAGCGCGTCCAGATCGATCCCCGAAATGGTAAAGATCTTCTTTTTGGGCTTCTGGTTCTTGGTCTTAATCTTCGTCGGCATAATCGGTCTCCGTCACACGGGCCAAAATAGACCCGCAGCGCGCAGCTATCACGGGCAGAGGCGCGTTGACTGTGATCTGGATTACCAAAAAGAAAGAAAATGGCGCGGTTGACGGGGCTCGAACCCGCGACCCCCGGCGTGACAGGCCGGTACTCTAACCAACTGAGCTACAACCGCGCATCGTTTTCATGGACCGCTTGTCCCGGGTCCGCAGGATGACAGCAGTGGCGCGGTTGACGGGGCTCGAACCCGCGACCCCCGGCGTGACAGGCCGGTACTCTAACCAACTGAGCTACAACCGCCCGCTGTCTTACCCGGTCGCCCGAGCGTTTGCGTGTATTATGGGCAGTGCGGTGCAGGGTCAAGCACGCATTCGCACTTTTTTCCGATCGGCCTGAGGATTTCGCAATCCGTCCCCGATCCGCCACGCGATCAGCGCTCCGGTAGCGGGATAAACTCGGCATTGTCGCCTGGTGGTAAACGGAAGCGGCCATGGGTCCAGTCGCCCGCGCGCCAGGCCTCTTTGGCGGCGTCGATGCGGTCCTGCGACGAGGCCACGAAATTCCACCAAATGTAACGCGAGCCGCTGAACGTCGCCCCGCCCAGCATCATCAGCCGCGCGCCTTGCGGACCCGCCTTGAGGCTCAGACGGTCGCCGGGGCGAAAAACCATCATTTGACCGGCCTCGAAATTCTGGCCGCCAACGCTCACCTCGCCTTCGACCACATAGACCCCGCGATCTTCGTGATTGTCGGGCAGCGGGATGGCGGCATCCGGCTCCAGCACCGCATCGACATAGAACATCTCGGATGTGGTCGTGACCGGCGCGCGTTCGCCCCAGGCATCCCCGAGGATCACGCGCACTTGCTTGCCCTCGCCTTCGAGCAGCGGCAGCGTATCGGCGGGTGCATGTTCGAACGAGGCCGCGTCGTCCTCCAGCGCCTCCGGCAGAGCCAGCCAGGTCTGGATGCCAAACATCTCCAGCGGGGCCTGGCGCGCCTCGCCATCGGTACGCTCGGAATGGGTGACGCCGTTGCCCGCGATCATCAGGTTCACCGCGCCGGGCGTGATCCACTGGTCAATCTCCATCGAGTCGCGGTGATGCAGGCGGCCCTTGTAGAGATAGGTGACCGTGGCGAGGCCAATATGCGGGTGCGGACGCACATCGATCCCCTGCCCGGTCAGAAACTCCGCCGGTCCCATCTGATCGAAAAAGATGAACGGTCCGACCATCTGCCGTTTTGGCGCAGGCAAAGCGCGCCGCACCTCGAACCCGCCCAGATCGCGGGCGCGTGGAACGATGACAGTTTCGATCGCGTCGACCGCATCTCCGGTCGGGATATTGGCGTCAAGGGCGGGGTTCCAACTCATGGCCTTGCTCCGTTCTGATGGCGTGTCCAGGATGCAGAGCCACAATCTTGGCCCTTTGGAGCAAAGTTAGAGTGTTCGGCGAGAAAGAGTATCCCGCGCGAACACCCAGTATATGTGCAAGCATGCACAACCGCGGGCGGAGCGGAGCGCGCTAGACCTCGGTCGTGACCATGTAGCTTATGGTGACGCTCGCACTGATCACACCAGTGGCCACACTTCCGACGGCAATCGCCGTGCAAAGCATCGTGCTGCCCCCTTGTGCAAAGAGGAGATCCGCGTCGCTGATCTCAGCAGTGGTTGGCGGTTGCGGGATATGGACGTGTTTGAGTGTCGCGGTATCCCAGACCAACCGGTATTCGACCCCTTGGGGCAGCGGGCCGGTCACTTCTTCCAATGCGGCGCGTGGGTCAGCCTCCAGGCGTTTTGCGAACGCCTCATCCTGAAAAACGCGCGTGTTGAGCGGGTGTGTCTTTGTTTGGCCTGCGAAGGCGCTTGTTTCGGTCTTCATCTTATCCTCCTCTGTTTTTTTGCGCCCGGCCATCCGTGTGATCAGAAGCTCGGGACGCACTTGTGGACAAGATAAGAGGTGGTTGGCCGGATTGGCGAAGACCGGAACACGCAATTAAACTGTGTTAATCTGATCAGCCCGCGCTTCCGACACCCGCCATTGCGCCAACCTTGGCGGACGTCGCCGCCCGCTCAGCCCGCGCTTCAACGCTCTCGACCGGAGAGCAGAAAACTGGTTAGGTTGCAGAAGTTTAGGCCACTCAACGTGTCTGGGCGGGCCGTAAGGGCAGCCAAACAGGGCGCGGGCCATCAAGGGAGAAACCGGATGCAGCAAGACTTCACGCTGGGCATCGAAGAGGAATATCTGCTGGTCGACAAGGACACGTTCCAGCTCGCCACTGCTCCCGAGGCGTTGATGACCGCCTGTCAGGCCGAGTTCGAGGGTCAGGTCAGTCCCGAATTCCTGCAATGCCAGATCGAGGTCGGCACCCGCCCCCACACCACCATCGCCAGCGCCCGAGAGGACCTCAAACGCCTGCGCGCCTGCGTCTCGATGCATGCGGCGAAACATAATCTGGCCCCCATCGCTGTCTCCTGCCACCCTTTCGCAAACTGGAAAGATCAGCATCACACCCGCAAGGACCGCTATGACGCGCTACAACATGCGCTCGGCGGCGTGGCGCGGCGGATGCTGATCTGCGGCATGCATGTCCATATCGGGATTGCAGACAAGTCGCTGCGTGCCGACCTGATGCCACAGCTCAGCTATTTCCTGCCGCATCTGCTGGCGCTCTCGACCTCGTCGCCCTTCTGGAATGGCGAGGATACCGGGCTGGCCTCCTACCGGCTGACCGTGTTCGACAACCTGCCCCGCACCGGATTGCCGCCCAAGTTTGACAGCTGGTCGGAATATGAACGCACCACCGGCACCCTGATCGAGATGGGCGTGATCGAGGACACCACCAAGATTTGGTGGGACCTGCGCCCATCGCATCGATTCCCGACGCTTGAAACCCGGATCATGGATGTGCAGCCCCGGCTGGAGCATACGCTGGCGCTGGCCGCACTCAATCAGGCGCTGCTGCGCATGCTCTGCCGTTTGAAATCGCGCAATCTGCGCTGGCGCACCTATGACCGGTTCCTGATCGGTGAAAACCGCTGGCGCGCGCAGCGTTACGGGGTCAGCGAAGGGATGATCGATTTCGGCGACCGCTCGATCAAGCCGATCTCGCTGCTGGTTGATGAATTGATGGGCATGCTCTCCGAGGATGCCGAAGCGCTGGGAACGCTGGGCGATCTGGCCCGGCTACGCCGCATCGCCGAGGGCGGCACCTCAGCCACCCGACAGCGCCGCGTCCACGCCGAAGCCAGCGCGCGCGGCGACGATCCTGGACAGGCGGTGGTCCAACACCTGATCGAAGAATTCCACGCCGATCTGTGAAACCAACAAGTTCAGGCGATCTCAGCGGCGGGTTTTCCAGCCGCGGTCACGATAATCCCATTCGAACCCCGCAGCTTCCTTGTAGTCATAGAGGTTATCGGACCAGCTAAACGCAACCGTTGCGCGGTCGCAGGTGAGTTCGGCGAGGATGTCATCCCCCTTCCTCACCGTTACCGATCCGAATTGGGGATGTGGGTTATCTGCTTCGGCCTCATCACCGAACATGCGGTCGACACCGCCCGAAACCGTGTATGTATAGTCTCCATTGGTGAATGTGATGGCCTCCCAGATCGCGCGCCCGACACCGGGCCATGGCGTGTAGCCGAGCGTGTCATAGCTCTCTGACAAGGCAAGCTCGGCTGGCCCTCCGCGTGGTCCATAGGAATAATACGCGGCCTCGGCGTCATAGCAGACCTGCAAGATCTCTGACTTTCCTTCGATTTCACAGGACAGGAAAGAACTCTGATCCGCCGGGCAAGACGCAAATGCCGCCGAGGCGGAGAGGAGATATACAACAGGACCATATCGCATACCCGCACGATGCCGTAGGTGATCGGGTATTGGCAAACGGTATTTCAACTTACGCTTGCGATCCGATTTCGAGTGAGATGTCCCGGTGATCAGCTGGCTAAAACACAAGCGCACCCGGCAGAATTACCGTCACGAGGATCAGCGGAACGCAAATGCTTTGCATTCCTGCAAAGGCTCTTTGCGGATTTGCGGCTTGATCGGCACCGGCGGGAGCCGTATTAATTTAACACCTGTTCAATTTCGAACCATGCCGGTGGAGGAGACCCCATGGATTTCGCACTGACCGAAGAACAAAGCGCCATTTTCGATATGGCCCATGCCTTCGGGCAGGAGCAGATCGCGCCTTTTGCCCGTCAGTGGGAATCTGACGGCACCATCCCCAAGGAGCTTTGGCCGCGTGTAGGCGAACTTGGCTTTGGCGGGCTTTATGTCTCCGAGAATAGCGGCGGCGCGGGGCTGGGGCGGCTGGACGCCACGCTGGTCTTTGAGGCGCTGTCGATGGCCTGCCCCTCGGTTGCTGCCTTCTTGTCGATCCACAACATGTGCGCCAAGATGCTGGACAGTTTCGCCGATGACACACTCAAGACGCGGATCATGCCCGATATCCTCAACCTGAACACCGTGCTCAGCTATTGCCTGACCGAACCCGGTTCCGGCTCGGACGCTGCCGCACTGAAAACCCGCGCCGAACGCACCAATGAGGGCTATACGCTGAACGGCAGCAAGGCGTTCATCTCGGGTGGCGGTTATTCCGATGCCTATGTCTGCATGGTCCGTACCGGCGGCGATGGCCCCAAGGGCATCTCGACCGTCTATGTCGAGGATGGCACGCCCGGCCTCAGTTTCGGCGCGCTGGAGAAGAAGATGGGATGGCAGAGCCAGCCCACCGCGCAGGTTCAGTTCGATGATTGCAAGATCCCGGCGGGCAATCTTGTGGGCACGGAAGGCGACGGGTTCAAATACGCGATGATGGGACTGGATGGCGGGCGGCTCAACATCTCGGCCTGCTCGCTGGGCGCGGCCCAGACCGCGCTGAACATGACGCTGCAATACATGTCCGAACGCAAAGCTTTCGGCCAGAGCATCGACCAGTTCCAGGGTCTGCAATTCCGCCTGGCGGATATGGAGATCGAGCTGCAGGCCGCCCGCACCTTTCTGCGGCAGGCGGCCTGGAAGCTGGACAATGCTGCGCCCGATGCCACTAAATTCTGCGCCATGGCCAAGAAATTCGTGACCGAGACTGGGTCCAAGGTGGTTGATCAATGCCTGCAACTGCATGGTGGCTATGGCTATCTGGCCGATTACGGGATCGAAAAGCTTGTGCGCGACCTGCGGGTGCATCAGATATTGGAAGGCACGAATGAGATCATGCGGGTGATCGTGGCCCGTCATATGCTGGCAGCACGCTAGGGCCGAACCGGATGAATGCGATTTGGAAACGCATAATGGGCTGTTTCCGTGCCCATGAAATCTGGACGCTCAAACAGGCGATCCGGCTCCCGGTCCTGTCGCCTATTCTCTTCCTGGGTCTGTGGGTCTGGGCAGTGCCACTTGTGTTGATCCTTGGATCTCTGTCTCTGCTGATGATCGGTTCGAACGCGAAGCTCGCGATGATAAGCTTCGCGCCAACCCTGCTAATCGCCGTGGCGGCCTTCGTCATTGTCGGGCCCTGGTTCTTGGGCTGGGTCACGACATGCGGCGCTCTGATGTCTGGACATCCCCGGCGCGCGACGCAACGCTTGGAAACACTTATGGAGCGTGGTCCCGCCAATGTCTGACATCTACATCCGCACCACCGGCCGTGCCGGCCGGATCACCCTGACCCGGCCTCAGGCGCTGAATGCCATGACCTATGGCATGTGCCTCGGGATCGACACCGCGATGCGCAATTGGCGCGAGGATGATGCGATCGATCTGGTGATCATCGATGCTGAGGGCGACAAGGCCTTCTGCGCAGGCGGTGATATTGCCGAACTGTATGACACCGGCACTAAGGGCGACTTTCACTATGGCCGCCGCTTCTGGCGCGATGAATACCGGCTGAACGCGCTGATCCATGAATACCCCAAACCGGTTGTCAGCTTTCTGCAGGGTTTCACCATGGGCGGCGGCGTTGGCATTGGCTGCCACGGCTCGCACCGGGTGGTCTGTGATAGCTCCCGCATCTCCATGCCTGAATTTGCAATCGGCCTCGTGCCCGATGTGGGCGGGTCGCTGATGCTGGCGCAAGCGCCGGGTCGGCTGGGCGAATATCTTGCCCTTACCGCGCATCGGCTGGGGCCGGATGACGCCATTCTGGCCGGGTTCGCGGATCACTATATCCCGGAGGAGCAATGGGCTGACCTGATCGATATGCTGGAAAGCTCGGGCGATGCCACGCTGGTCGACACCCATGCTCGCCCTGCCCCAACCGGTGATCTGCGCGGTCTGGAGGTCGAGATCGACCCCCTCTTTGACGGCGACACACTGGGTGATATCCTCGCCCATCTGCGCGCGCGGGACAGTGATCTGGCACGGCAGGCGCTGAAAACCATGTCCCGCCATTCGCCCCTGTCGATGGCGTGTGGGGTCGAGATCCTGCACCGTCTGCGCGCGGCCTCGCCCACCATCCGCAGGGCGCTGGAACTGGAATACCGCTTCACCGCGCGCGCAATGGAGCATGGCGATTTTCTGGAAGGCATCCGCGCCCAGATCATCGACAAGGACCGCAGCCCGCGCTGGCAATACAAGGACATGGATGTCCCGGCGGATGCCGTGACCCGGATGCTGCACCCATTGGACCAGGAAGGTCTGACATTCGAGGAGGAGACGACATGAGGATCGGATTTATCGGCCTGGGCAATATGGGCGCACCCATGGCGGCCAATCTGGCCAAGGCGGGGCATCAACTTCACGGGTTCGACACCGCTGCGGTCGGGGTCGATGGGATCGCCATGGCCGACACCGCCAGAGATGCGGTTGCCGGGGCCGAGGTGGTGATCACCATGCTGCCCAATGGCGCGATCCTGCGCTCGGTCGCGGAGGATATCCTGCCGGTGATGGAAACTGGGGCCGCGCTTGTCGACTGCTCTACCGTCGACGTCGAAAGCGCCCGCTCGGTCGCGGCGGAAGCCGAACAGGCCGGGCTGCTCTTTGTCGATGCACCGGTTTCGGGAGGTGTCGGTGGCGCCAGCGCCGGAACGCTCACCTTCATGGCGGGCGGTTCGGAGGATGCCTTTGCCAAGGCCGCCGCCCTGTTTGACATCATGGGCCAAAAGGCCGTGCATTGCGGCGAAGCGGGCGCAGGTCAGGCCGCCAAGATCTGCAACAACATGATCCTCGGCGTCACCATGATCGCCACTTGCGAGGCCTTTGCGCTGGCAGACAAGCTGGGGCTCGACAGGCAAAAGATGTTTGACGTGGTCAGTACATCGTCGGGCTATAGCTGGACCATGAACGCCTATTGCCCCGCGCCCGGCATTGGCCCGCAATCGCCTTCGGACAATGACTACCAGCCTGGTTTTGCCGCCGAGCTGATGCTCAAAGACCTGCGCCTGAGCCAGCAAGCCGCCGAAAGCGCCGATGCGGACACGCCGATGGGCCAAGCGGCGACTGCTCTCTACGAGCAATTTGTCGAAGCCGAAGACGGCAAGGGCCGCGACTTCTCGGCCATGCTGCCGAGGTTTGAGCGGCGCAGACGCGACTAGCCACTACCCCGCGCCCGCCAGAGACGTCAGGCGCAGGGCGTGATCCGACAAATCGAACCCCAGCAGCAGATCGGTTTGAACGGCTCTGGCGTCTGCGACCAGATCACGCGCTGCTGAAGCGCCCGGCATTCGGCCAAACAGCACATGGGTCCCGTCGATCTCCAACTGCCAGGCGATCGGGAAAGCGGAGGCAAACCGCTTTCTTTGCATGGCAAACGACGGATCGCGATCGACCATGTTCATGCAGATCACGCCTCCCTCGCTTAGTTTTCCCGAGCACATCTGAAAGAAATCAACCGTCGTCAGCAGCTCAGGCACAAAACCGTCTGCGGCAAAGCAATCGAGATATATGTGATCGAAGGAACCATCCGGCTGCTCTGACAGATGCTCCTGCCCATCGCAACAGGCGATCTGATGGCGCGGTTCATCGCGCAACCCGAAATACTTGCGCGACAATTCGATCACGTCTTGGTCGATCTCGGAGCTCTGGATCGTGATACCTTTGATCAGGGCGCTCAGCACCATTGGCACCCGGCCCCCGCCACCACCCATGACATAGACCTGTTTCGGAGACCCGACAAACGCAAGACAGAGCAACATCGCCTGCGTATATACCCCGGTCAGAACCAGCGGGGTGCCGAGATTGATCCGAGACATCACCCCGCTCAGGGCGTCATTGCTGAGGGGTACGCCCCCCGGGCAAAACACCAGAAACAGCTCATCTCCCTGCTTGGCAACGACGATCTGTCCGAACTGACCCTGACGATGCTCGACGATACCGTCCGGCAGGTCGCGCAAGGGCCGCAGGCGATCCATGATGTCGCGCTCTGACATCCCCTGCTCGGTATCGCAGCGATTGTTATTCAGCCGCCACCGCCTGCGGGTCAAGCATCACTTTCAGATAATGCCCGGTATGGCTGCGCGGTTCCTCGATGATCTGTTCCGGTGTGCCGGTGGCCACGATCTCACCCCCGCCATCGCCGCCCTCGGGGCCGATATCGATGATATGGTCGGCGGTTTTGATGACGTCGAGGTTATGCTCAATCACCACCACCGTATTGCCCTGATCGACCAGTTCATGCAGCACTTCCAACAGCTTACGGACATCTTCGAAATGCAGGCCCGTAGTGGGTTCATCCAGAATATAGAGCGTACGACCGGTTGAGCGTTTGCTGAGCTCTTTCGAAAGTTTCACCCGCTGCGCCTCGCCGCCCGAGAGCGTCGTGGCCTGCTGACCCACCTTGATATAGCCCAGCCCAACGCGGGCCAGCGCATCCATCTTGTCGCGGATCGAGGGCACGGCCTTAAAGAACTCCTGCGCATCTTCCACAGTCATATCAAGCACATCAGCGATGCTCTTGCCCTTGAACTTGATCTCCAACGTCTCGCGATTATAGCGCGCGCCCTTGCAGGTCTCGCAGGTCACGTAGACATCGGGCAGGAAGTGCATTTCGATCTTGATGACGCCATCGCCCTGACAGGCCTCACAGCGCCCGCCCTTGACGTTGAAGCTGAAGCGACCGGGCTTGTAGCCGCGCGCCTTGGCCTCGGGCAGACCCGCAAACCAGTCGCGGATCGGGGTGAAGGCCCCGGTGTAAGTGGCTGGATTAGACCGCGGCGTGCGCCCGATGGGGCGCTGGTCGATATCGATCACCTTGTCCAGATACTCCAGCCCCTTGATCGTTTCACAAGGCGCGGGCGTTTGCCGCGCGCCGTTCAGGCGCATCGAGGCGGTCTTGAACAGCGTCTCGATGGTCAGCGTCGATTTGCCCCCACCCGACACGCCGCTGACGCAGACGAATTTGCCCAGCGGAAACTCGGCGGTGACGTCTTTCAGGTTGTTGCCGGTGGCCTTGACCACCTTAACATTCTTCTTGTTGCCTTTGCGGCGTTCGGGCGGGACCGCGATTTCGCGCGTGCCGGACAGGTACTGCCCGGTGATCGAGGCCGCATCCGCCGCAACCACATCCGGTGTTCCATGGCTGACAACCTGCCCGCCATGCACCCCCGCGCCCGGTCCGATGTCAAACACGTAGTCGGCGGCACGAATGGCTTCTTCATCATGTTCCACCACGATCACCGTATTGCCCTGGTCACGCAGGTTCTTGAGCGTGCCGAGCAGCCGGTCATTGTCACGCTGATGCAGCCCGATCGAGGGTTCATCCAGCACATAAAGCACCCCTGTCAGGCCAGAGCCGATCTGGCTGGCCAAACGGATACGCTGGCTCTCGCCCCCCGACAGCGTTCCACTTGAACGAGACAGTGTAAGGTACTCCAAACCCACATTATTCAGGAACCCGAGTCGTTCGCGGATTTCCTTGACGATGGCGCGCGCGATTTCCTGTTTCTGCACCGACAGGTGGTTCGGCACATCCTCAATCCAGGCCAACGCCTGACGGATCGACATCTGCACCACCTGACCCACATGCAGGCCAGCGATCTTGACCGCCAACGCTTCGGGGCGCAGGCGGTAGCCGTCGCAGGTACCACAGGGGCGGTTGTTCTGGTAGCGCTCGAACTCCTCGCGAATCCAGTTCGAATCCGTCTCGCGATAGCGGCGCTCCATATTGGGGATCACCCCCTCGAACACCCGCGTGACCTGATAGACGCGCCCGCCCTCATCGTAGCGGAACGGAATCTCCTCATCGCCCGAGCCATAGAGGAAGACCTGCTGAACATGGGCTGGCAGGTCCTTCCACTTGGCGTTCTTGTCGAACTCGTAGTGGCGCGCGATGGCCTCGATGGTTTGAAGAAAATAGGGCGACTTGCCCTTGCGCCAGGGCGCCAGAGCGCCGTCATAGACCTTGAGGTTCTGATCCGGCACCACGAGGCGTTCGTCAAAGAACAGCTCAACCCCCAGCCCGTCACAATCCGGGCAGGCCCCAAACGGCGCGTTGAAGGAAAACAGGCGCGGCTCGATCTCTGGAATGGTGAAGCCGCTAACCGGGCAGGCGAAGTTTTCGCTGAACGTGATCCGCTCCGGATCGCCCTCTTTCGGGGCTGTCTCAAGCACCGCGATCCCGTCCGCCAGATCAAGCGCGGTGCGCAAGCTGTCGGCCAGCCGGGTTTCCATCCCTTCGCGCACCACAAGGCGGTCGACCACCACGTCAATGTCATGGCGGAACTTCTTGTCCAGCGTGGGCGGGGTGTCGAGCTCGTAGAACTCACCGTCGACCTTGACCCGCTGAAACCCCTGTTTGCGCAGCTCCAGAAACTCTTTTCTGTACTCGCCCTTGCGGTCGCGCACAATGGGGGCCAGCAGATAGCCGCGTGTGCCCTCCTCCATCGTCATGATCCGGTCGACCATGTCTTGCACCTGCTGCGCTTCGATGGGCAGGCCGGTGGCGGGGCTGTAGGGCGTTCCAGCGCGGGCGAAAAGCAGGCGCAGATAGTCGTAGATCTCGGTCACGGTGCCCACGGTCGAGCGCGGGTTTTTCGAGGTCGTCTTCTGCTCGATCGAGATTGCCGGGCTGAGACCACTGATATGGTCCACATCCGGTTTCTCCATCATATCAAGGAATTGGCGGGCATAGGCGCTGAGCGACTCGACATAGCGCCGCTGCCCTTCCGCATAGATCGTGTCAAACGCCAGGGAGGATTTCCCCGAGCCCGAAAGCCCGGTGATCACCACAAACTGATCGCGCGGAATATCCACGTCGATGCTTTTGAGATTATGCTCGCGCGCGCCGCGCACCTCGATATTTTTCAGCTCAGCCATCATGCCCTCGGTTCACCGGTTAACACATAGTGAACCGCGTCTGAGTCTCCAACAAAAAAATAAGAACGTTACAAGAACATCACCCAGCGGCACGCAGACGTGCCAGTAATAGATGCACCAGCAAACCCGAGAGGAACAGCAAGGTGACCGCCCCCGCCATGGAGGAATAGCCCGAGAGCGCCAGCAGGGCCACCATCAGCGGCGTGCCGATACCGTTGCCCAGATTGCCGGTCTGCGCCAGCGCCCCTTGTGCATAGGCCCGGTCGACCACGGTGGCGTTCAACTGCGGGATGGCGGCAAAGCTGGCGCCCTGGATCAGCCCCATCGAGGCCGCCAGGACCACGCAGGCAAGCGGATCGCCCGGCATGGACCAGAGCCAGAGCATGCTCAGGGCGCTCAGGCCAAAGCCCAGTTGCACCACCTGCACCGCCTGCAAGTAGCGCAACAGCAGCACGCCAAGGCTCATCGAGGACAGGATGCTGGCCAGCGGCATCGCGCCGACGACAAAGCTGCGCCATTCCGGGGCTATGAAGGGCGGGATCACCGTCAGGATCGACACGAAACAGGCGGTGTAGAACAGCCAGCCCGCAGCCGGTGCGCTCATCCAGGGGGAGCGGTAAATGGTCAGGTGCAGCTTCGGAAGCGCGGAGAAGCGCGGCATGGGCTGCCGCGGCAGCGCGGGCACGCTGCGCAGCGCCAGATGCAGGATCACTGCCAGCGCCGCCATGATCAGCCCATGCGTGGCAAACAGGCTCAGCACGCCATAGCGATCCACCAACGGCAGCCCAAGCCAGGCCAGCACCGTGAAGGATACGCCAAAAAACGTCCCCCACAGCGTCATCGCCGCGCCCCGGTGTTGCTCGCTGCTGATCTGCGCGATCAGCGTCGGGGCGGCGACCACCAGCCCCAGATGAGATAGGCCTTCGACCGCGCGGGTCAGCAAAAACAGCCCGAAGGACAGGTCCAGCGCCTGCAGGCCGGACATGGCCGCCCCGATCCAGAGCGCACCGACCAGCGCGCGGCGGAACCCGATCGCGGCCACGACAGCACCGGTCACGATGCCAAAGATGATGCCCAGAACCGCCACCATCGACACCGTAAAGCCCAGCCAATGACCCACGCCCGGATAGAGCGCCTCCATCCGGTAAAAGACCACGCTGATCTTGCCATATTGCGCGGCGGCCCCCAGCCCCGCAGCCCAGATCAGCAGGATCAGGCCCCAGCGGGTTCTCTCAGGCGTCATCAGATGTCTTTCGTGCCAGTGCCCAGGCGCAGATCGGGAAATCCGGGTCGTCGTCCAGATTGTCCCGCTCGGGGTCGTATTGCGGCGGCCAGTCTGGTTCCAGATTGCGCAGCGCCGCCTGCCGATTGCCCCATTGATGCGCATCTATCTGATCCTCTGCAAAACCGCATTCGATCAGCAGGTTGCGCAATCCGTCCGCCGACCAGCGCGAATTGTCCCGCGGTGCTGCGTGAAACGGGATGAAGAAGGGCACCGCCAGCCAGAAATACCCGCCGGGCCTGAGCATCTCGATCACGTTGAGCGTCGCCTCATAGGGGCGATCCAGATGCTCCCAGACCTGATTGGCCAGCACCAGATCGAAGCGGCGGGGCTGCCCGTCATGGTCCAGAACCGGGCCGGCACAGATGTCATGCGCTGGATAGCGGAAGCTGTCATAAGAGCGAAACGGGAAATGCTGCCCCCATTTGCCGGAGATCTCGGCCACCTCCAGCCGCTCGGGCTGCAGGTTCCGGATCAGCCGCCGGCTGGATCGGTTCATCACGATTCTATTCAGGCTGGACATGGCATTCCATCGGGTTCGCCGCGACTTAAACAGGCACCCCGGAGAAGGTCCAGCAGGGACTGTAAGCAGCAGTGTGCCGATGGCGCCTGCCGATGCGTTGAGTCGACATAAAAAAGGCCGGGCAACATCCTGCCCAGCCTGTCTTTTTCGCGGTCAGCGCGCCTTACATATGGATGACTTTTCCATAGGCATCCAGAACGCTTTCATGCATCATCTCGCTCAGCGTTGGATGCGGGAAGACGGTCTGCATCAGATCTTCTTCGGTGGTCTCCAGCTGGCGGCCCACCACATAGCCCTGAATCAGCTCGGTTACCTCGGCACCCACCATATGCGCGCCCAGAAGCTCGCCGGTCTTGGCGTCAAACACCGTCTTTATCAGCCCCGAAGGTTCTCCCAGAGCGATCGCCTTGCCATTGCCGATGAAGGGGAAGCGACCCACCTTGATCTCATAACCCAGCTCCTTGGCCTTGGCCTCGGAATAGCCGACGGAGGCCACTTGCGGCTGGCAATAGGTGCAGCCCGCGATGCTTTCCGGCTTGACGGGGTGGGCATGCTTGCCTGCGATAAGTTCCGCGACCATCACACCCTCGTGGGAGGCTTTATGCGCTAGCCATGGCGCGCCCGCGATGTCGCCGATCGCATAGACGCCATCCACACCGGTGCGGCAGAACTCATCGGTGATCACATGAGTGCGGTCGATCCTGACGCCCAGAGCCTCCAGACCCAGCCCCTCCACATTGCCGACAATGCCCACGGCGGAAATCACGGTGTCGAACTCGTGCTTTGTAACCTTACCGCCCGCTTCGATATGCGCGGTGACCTTCCCTTTGGCGCGGTCGAGTTGCTTGACCATGGATTTTTCCATGATCTTCATGCTCTGTTTCTCAAAGGCTTTCTTCGCGAATGCGCTGATCTCGGCATCTTCGACCGGCAGAACGCGATCCATCACTTCGACCACGGTCGTATCGGCACCCAACGTGTTGTAGAAGCTGGCAAATTCGATACCGATTGCGCCCGAACCAATGACCAGCAGTTTCTTGGGCATGCGCGGCGGCAGTAGCGCGTGCTTGTAGGTCCAGACCAGATCGCCATCGGCCTCCAGCCCCGGCAATTCGCGCGCCCGCGCGCCTGTCGCCACGATGATGTTCTTGGCGGTCAGCTCTTCGCTGCCCTTGTCGGTCTTGACGGCGACCTTGCCCTTGGCAGGGATCGAGGCCTCGCCCATTATCACGGTCACCTTGTTCTTTTTCAGCAGATGCCCGACCCCGCCGCTGAGTTGCTTGGCCACCCCGCGTGAGCGTTGCACGACCGCATCCAGATCAAAGCCGACCTTGCCCGCCGACAGGCCGAACTCCTTGGCGCGCTCCATCAGGTGGAACACTTCGGAGGTGCGCAGCAGCGCCTTGGTCGGGATACAGCCCCAGTTCAGGCAGATGCCACCCAGATGCTCACGCTCGACCACACAGGTCTTGAGCCCCAGTTGCGCGGCGCGAATGGCGGCCACATAGCCACCAGGGCCTGAGCCAATTACGATCAGATCAAAGGATTGTGCAGCCATGTTTCCCTCTCGGCGCCGGTCCGTGAAAATTAGTTTAGCATTAAACTACTTTTTGCGACGCATCAACAACCCATGAGAAAAGAATACGCATCGCGGGGCTATGTCGCGGATATCCGCTGGAATTCACCCTATACGCATCGCCCGATGCTGGCTAGAAATTAACCTCAGAGCTGCAAACAGACATCGCCGGAGGCCCCCGAGACATGGCAAAAATACTGAAAGATCTTGTGCTGGCGCTGCTCAATGCAACGCTGATCCTGCTGGCGGTCTGCCTGTTTCTGGCGTGGAAAACCGTCGACAGAGCAAACCAGGTCGCCGACACGGTTCAAGAGACGGTGCAGGTGGTGACACCCTTGCGCGATGATATGCAGGAGATTGTGGCGCAGCTCAACGCGCTGCGCGGGGAGATCAAGGCGCTCGACACACAAAAAGCGCTGGCTGATCAGCCGCAGCTGGCCAAAATCCAGTCACAACTGGATGCGTTGAACACAAGGCTCAGCGCAGCGCAAACGCGGATCGACGATCTGGCTGACCAGCCCGGTCAATTGCTTGACCAAGCCATTGAGACAACGGCTGATGCCGTCGCGACACGCGTGACCGCCCTGCGCGGATGCGTTCCGGCGCCGTCTTAAACGGCGGCCGATTGCAATTCGCGAACGGTTGCGCCGTAACCGCCGTTTGACACAAACGCCATTTCCTGTGGCGTTGTCTCGCGGCTGAGCGCTTCGTTACGATATGGAAACCGGCCGAACTTACGGATGATCTCGCGATGCGCTTGCGCGTGCACCATGTTTGACGCGCCCGTTTCGGGCATCCGCTGACACAGAAGACGCACGCAGCGCTCCTGATCGCAGAGGCTTTCCGAATGCATCATCGGCAGGTAGAAGAACTGCCGTGCGGGTTCATCGATCCGCATATCCCAACCCTTGTCCACAGCGCATTTTGCTGCTGCCAGGGCCGCGCGGTCCGAGGCGAATGCCCGTCCCTCGCCCCGGAACATGTTCCGCGGGAACTGATCCATCAGGATAATGTAAGCAAGCGCGCCGCTGGGATATGTCAGCCAAAGCGCAAAGCGCCCTTCACATGCTGCCTCCCAGGCGGACAAGAACTTTTCGCGAATCTGCTGATCCAGCGCGTCGTCTTGTCGGTACCACCCGTCTTCACCGATTTCGTCCAACCAAAAACTCAGTACATCTTCAGGACCTGTCATGTCCTCACTCCACCTTTCATATGCCCCCCAAAGGCATATGTAGAGTAACACTTTTTTTGCAGCCCCGATATAGTCACGAATTGCAACACATCATGAGTGTTGCGATTGTTTCCGGTCATGTGCGCAAGTTTTGACCCGGAATGTGAAAATTATAACACTTTTATGAATGTTTTGCGGTAATCGCCCATTTGGAGCGCGGGATTGTTTCCAGATCAAAGGAACAGGTGTGAGCAAAACCGCGCGCCGGAATGAAACAATGCGTGAGGTGAGCCGCGCATTGTCGCCATCCCTGCCGGAACATACGGGCGCTCAGGCCGACTGTTCCGCCTCCTGCCCTTCCAATTCGGCCTCGATGGCCACCTCTTGGGCGACCTCCATCGCGACCTGAGTCGCGATCGGACCCATCGGCGACATGGTCCCGGTTTCCTCGACCGGAATGGAGGGGCGCTGGGTCATGCGGAAAGCGGCATAAAGCGCCAGGACGATCAGAAGCACCGCGATCAGAAAGAAGAACCCGGAAGGCCCGAAGACCTTGTCGCTCATCAACCAACCGGTAATCAGCGGCCCCGTAATCGCGCCCAGCCCGTTGATGAACACCAACCCGCCCGAGGCCGCAGCCATGTCATCGTGACTAAGGAAGTCGTTCGTATGGGCAAGCAGCAACGAATAGAGTGGGTTCGACATGCCCCCGATCACAAAGGCCGCGATCAGCAGAATGGCAAAATAGTCCCCCAGCAGCATCGCCAGCAGCGCACCGCCTGCCCCGCCACTGGCAACAAGAAAGATCAGCCGCCGCCGGTCCATCCGGTCCGACAGCCAGCCCAGCGGATATTGCACCAGCAGTGCCGCGACATAGAAAGTCGCCACAAAGATCGAAATCTGCGTCAATGTCAGCCCGGCGACAGAACCGTAGACCGCCGCCATGCCGAACTGCGCCGAGAACACGCCCCCCAGCAGGAACATCCCAACGCAGCCCAATGGCGAGATCTGCTGGATCTTACGCAAGCTCATAGGTTTGGCGGTATCAAAGGCCGGGGTCGGTGAGATCGACAGCAGGATCGGCGCAAAAGAAATCGAAACCAGGATCGAGGCGATGACGAAGGATTCATAGCCTTCCGGCCCGCCCACCAGCATCAGGGCCTGGGCGGTCACGATGCCAGTCATCTGCACGATCATGTAAAGTGACAGCGCCTTGCCCCGGTTTTCATTATCGGCGGCGTTGTTCAGCCAGCTTTCGGCCGTCACATAGACGCCCGAGAAGCAGAACCCTATCACCACGCGACCAACGAACCAGGCAACCGGGTTGGTCAGCAGCGGATACATGATCATCACCGCCGAGATGAACGAGGCCAGCGCCGCAAACACCCGCACATGCCCAACCCGGCGGATCATCTCGGGGGCCAGTCGCGATCCCCCAAGAAAGCCCAGGAAATAGGCAGACATCACAAAAGACATCTCAAGCGTCGAGAACCCTTCGATCTCGCCGCGCACACCCAGCAAGGTCCCCTGCAGCCCGTTGCCCACCATCAGCAGGCCCATGCCCAGCAAAAGCGCCCAAGCGCTGGAAAGAACCTGTAGCATCTGCGCCTCCCTGTGCTTGGCCGATCTTGCGTCCACGGTGCCATCTCTGCGCGGGTGTGACGCGTTTGTCTACGACAATTTCACTGTCGGTTCCGGCCCATGCTCAGGGGATCAGCAGCGAGGAATCCCCGTAGGAGAAAAACCGGTATTTGCCTGCAATCGCATGATCATAGATCGCGCGGGCACGGTCCTGCCCGACCAGGGCCGAGACCAGCATCAGCAGCGTCGATTTGGGCAGGTGGAAATTGGTCATCAACGCATCGGTCACCCGGAATTCGAAGCCGGGATAGATGAAGATGTCGGTCTCGCCCTCCCAGGGCGCGATCGTGCCACCGCGTGCCGCGCTTTCGATCAGGCGCAGCGCGGTGGTGCCGACCGGGATGATCCGCCCCCCTGCGCGCTGTGTCTGGGCGATCTCTTCGGCCGCCTGCGGGCTAACCCGGCCCCATTCTGCGTGCATTTTGTGGGTGGTCACATCCTCAACCTTGACCGGGAGGAAGGTGCCCGCGCCCACATGCAGCGTCACATGGGTGAATGCGACACCGCGCGCGGCAAGGGCTGCCAGCAAGGCTTCGTCGAAATGCAGCGAGGCGGTGGGAGCGGCCACCGCCCCGGAATGGCGGGCCCAGACGGTCTGGTAATCGGTCTTATCGCGCGAATCCGCCGGGCGTTTGCTGGCGATATAAGGCGGCAACGGCATCGCGCCCGCCTCGGCCAGCGCGGCATCGAAATCCTCGCCGCTCAGGTTAAAGCGCAGCACCGCCTGCCCCTCCTCTACGCCGACCAGCGTGGCGCTGAGCGCGTCCGAAAAGCGGATATCTTCGCCCGGTTTCACCTTCTTTAGTGGCTTCACCAGCGCCGACCAGCTACCATCGGCACGCGGATCCAGCAAGGTTGCCTCGATCCGGGCCGAAACAGGCCCCTGCGCGCTGTCGCGGTGACGCTGCCCGCTCAGCCGCGCCGGGATCACCCGTGTGTCATTCAGCACCAGCCGGTCGCCGGGCCGCAACCAGTCGGGCAGGTCATAGACATGGGCGTCGCTGATCCGCGCGCCCTCGGCCACCAGCAGCCGCGCCGAGGAGCGCGGGTTTGCGGGCCGGGTTGCGATCAACTCTTCAGGCAGGTGGAAATCGAAATCGCTGAGTTTCATGCGCCGCCCTATACGGCGATGCGGCCGGATTGGAAACTAGCGATCTTCGCCATGGCGTCGGGTGAGCGAGTCGCGTCTCGATTCCTGTGGGCGAGCGCGCTCTTGCCCCGGAACCGTCGGGCGCGGTTCGCCACGGAAGATATCGCGCAGGATGCCCGGCGTCAGCGCCGAAAGCGGGTTCACCCCGACTCGCGGGTCGGTCATCGGCCCGGTGAGCGTATAGTTGAACCCGAACAACCCCTCGCCACTGCGGCTGATCACCCGCCCAACCGCATTGAGCAGATAGACCGGAGAGATCACCCCGCGCAGGTTCAGCACACGCCGTTCCGTATCGACCCGGCCATCAACCGAGATGCCCATCGACGGCCCCACCGCGCTGCCTTCCAGCACGATCACCTCGGTTGGGGTCAGACGGAACCGGCCATCCATCGACGAGAACTGGATGCCCTGCCCCGACATCTCATCGATCAGACCGACGATGCTGATCGCGTTCAGCAACGCGGCCATGGCGGGCGCGTCCTTGATCCGCGTGTTGCGCACCCTGAGTTGCCCGTCGTAATGCCCCGCGCTCTCCACCGGTTCGAGCGTCAGTTGGAACGAGCCGCCGCGCGCCTGATTGAGCAGTTCTGCCGAGCGGAACACACCGCCCGCATCTTCGGATTGCAGGAAAAACCCGCTCCGCCCGCCCCGGCGCAGCACCTGACCGGTGATCTGCGTGCCGCCATTGATGGCGCCGGTGAAATTCCCGCTTGGGCCGCCACCGGTGACGAACTCTCCCCGAAACCCGGTGAGCCCAATACTGTCGGTGATCTGCAACCGGTCCAGATTGGCGGTGATCTTTGGCCCACTGCCGCTGCTGCCGCCACCGCCCGAACCGCCGCTTCCGAATGTGGCGTTGCGCATGTCGACCCGCCCGCCAAGCAGACGGATATCGGGCGCACCCCTGCCACGCCCGATCAACTCGACAGGGGCCGCGATCCAGTTGCGCAACTCAAAACTGCTGAAACTGGCGCGCTCGAACTGGTCCTCCTCGCCAAAGCTAATCCGGCCTTGCGCCCGCAGGCCCGCCGCCTGCAACGCGATCCGGTCGATATCCGCGCCGGGCTTGGGCACGGTGGAGATCTCAAGATTGCCCGAAGCTGAAGCGGGCTTGCGCCAGCCCAGTTCCGGGATCGCCAGCACCACGCCCACCAGATCGGAGGAGACCGCAAGTTCCGGCGGCGTGCCCCCGCCGACCTCAAAGACGATATCCGCCCGCCCCGAGCCGCTGACCATGCTCTCGGGCAGGCCCGCGTTCAACTCGTCCAGCAAAGCGCGCGACAGCTCGATCGAGCCGGTCAGGCGGCTGCGCGTCTCGGGGCCCTTGCCAATGGGTTGCCGCCAGTCGATCTGCATCGGAACCGCGCCGAACAGCGCTGGGCCGGACAGGTTGACACCGGTCTGATCACCGCTGAGCGCCAGAGATGCGGCGCTGACCTCCTGACCCGGCACAAGAATATCGCTGGCGGCATCGCTGACCGTGCCGGCAAAATGAAACTCCATATCCGGCAGCTTCACCTTGTCTTTCAGCGGCAGGGCCAGTGTGCCCGTCATCTCGACATTGCCGTCCACCGCATCAACCGGCAGGTTGGCCTTGTCCATCAGGTTCAGCGGCGGTCGGTTCAGCAGCGACAGCATACCCGTTACCGGACCCCGTGCCGCCAAGCGCGCGATGCCGGGCGCGGCTTTCTTGATGCCGATATCAGGGATGATGAAAGACGAGCCTGCCGCATCGATCACCGCGCCCGCATCGCTGACAACCTGCCCGGCGCTGGCGGTGACGGTAAAGCGCCGCCCGAACAGATCGGCCCGCCCTTGCGCTTGGGTCAAGGGTGGCAGGGTGCGCGCGAATCTCACCTCGGCCTCGTCGAAATCAAAACCCGCATAGATGTCCGGAGGCTGGTCGGGGCGCAGCCGCAGCGCAAGCTCGGCATCGCTGACCTGCCCCGCGCGCAGGTTCTCGCTGACCCATTTGCGCGGCTTGATCGCCAGCCCTTCGGGCCAGTAATGCAGCAATTGCTGCGGCGTGATCCGGTCCAGCTTGCCATCCACCGACAGGTCCCATCCCTCGGGCGCGGCGGCCAGATCACCGGTCAGATGCAGATTGCGATCGGCGTGGCGGATGGTCATCTGCCCCAGTCGCAGGCGGAACGGGCGCAGGTCGAGCCGAAAACCCAGATCCGCTGCATCCAGTTGCAGCGGCTCGGGATAGACATCCCTGGGATTGACCTCCAGTCCGCTGAGGCGAAACTGCGCCTCGATACTGTCAAGCTGCCCTCGATCGGCACCGTTCAGAAAGGCCGTGCCCAGACCCGAGGCCATCCCCCAGGCGCTGTCCACGGCGAGCTCGTCAAAGCGCAGCACTTGCGCGCCCGGATCATAGCTGAAATAGGTGCGCGCACTGCGGAACGGGATCGGGCGGGTCTCGTTGGTGGGTTGCAGCACGCCCTCGCCGATCTGCAACGTGGCCGAGACCGGCTGCAACACGCCCTGTGCATCGATGCCACCGCGCAAGGAGCCCGAAATGGGCGCGCGCAGCACCTCAAGCCAGGCCAGCGCCACGCTCTGGACCGCGATATCCTCGGAGGCGAGATCGCTGATCGAAACGCCAAAAGACGCCTCGCGCGATCCGATGCTGCTGGTGTAATTGGCTTCAATACTGCTGGCATAATCGCGCCCGCCCAGCAACGAAAAGCTGGTGGCCATGCGCAGGGTATCATCACTGCGGTAGAGCTGGATACGCCCGCCATCCAGCGTCCAGGCGCGGCCATGGCGGGCGTCCTCATAGCTCAGCGTCAGCCCGTTCATGTCAACGGCAACCAGCGCGGACAATTGCGGCAGCTCGAACACCTCGTCAAATTCTTCGATCAGCCCGGACAGGTTCGGAGCGCTTTCCACAGGCGTCGCCCCATCCCCGAAGGTCAGCGCGAAATTGCCCTCGATATCGCGCCGCAGCAGAACAAACAGCCCGTCCAGCACGATCCGTTTGGCGCGTATCTGGCCCCGCAAGAGCGGCCGCATGGCCAGGCTGGCCTGGGTATCAGCCAGACGCGCGATCGGCGTGCCGTCGGCGGCGGTTAGCGTGACATCGCGCAGGCTCAGGCGCGGGCGCCAGCCCTGATCCATGATGAACCTGACCGTCCCGAATTCGACCTGCGCACCACCAAGCACCCGTTCCAGCCGCGCCTCGATCCGGTGCCGCATCCAGTCGGGCGCATCCAGGTTCCGGCCCAGAGAGACAAATGCGGAGACCCCGGCCAGCAGGACCAGCAGCAAAAACCCCCGCATAGACCAGATCGAGACACGCGCCACCCGCGAGCGGCGGCGCGTCGCGCCAGGAGGGGTATTATTTTTGTCGCTCACGCCTTTCCGCTTCACTTGGGCGGCCTAATATGCCGAGTGTCTGTCACCAATTTACCGCCGGAGTACATTTATGCCCGATCTTTCCGATACCGCCCCGGACTTTACCCTGCCCCGCGATGGGGGCGGCGAGGTCACGCTGTCCGACCTGCGCGGCTCCAAGGTTGTCCTGTTCTTCTATCCCCGTGATGATACGCCGGGCTGCACCAAGGAATCCATCGGCTTTTCCGAGCAGTTGCAGGCTTTTTCCGATGCGGGCGCTCACGTTTTGGGGATTTCCAAGGATACCGTCATCAAGCATGATAAATTCGTCGCCAAGCACGGGCTGACCACCACCATGCTGTCGGACGCGGAGTCTGACACCTGCGAGCAATATGGCGTCTGGGTGGAAAAGAACATGTATGGGCGCAAATCAATGGGGATCGAACGCGCCACCTATCTGATTGACCCGGATGGCAAGATCGCGCGTATCTGGCGCAAGGTGAAGGTTCCCGGCCATGTGGAAGAGGTGCTGGAGGCGGTCGAAGCGCTCTGAGGCCCGCCCACCTCGGCAACGCAGGACGACTTGGGTCGACCTGCTTTAAAGCTTTGCTTTCAGACTACAGCGGTGAGGCAAGTTGAGATGGGAAGGCTGGGCGCAGCCGATTTCATTGAATGAAATCGGTCCGGAAACTTTGAAAGTTTCCGGCCACCGGGCACGGCACCGGATCGCAACACAGTTCCGTGCAGTTTTCCAATCACCCCGGGCGCTCAAACACGCGCCCGGGGTGACTTTGTCAAACAAAAGCGAAATCGTCGCTGTCCAGTTCGGCCACCCAGATATTGCGCAGCGTCAGGCTGTCGTCTTCGCTGAATTCCAGCACGGTGTTGCGCCCATTCTGCGACGCCGAGGCCAGCACGTCATCGAAGCTCTCAACACCCTCGATATCCAGAACGATGCTGTCGCCCGGACGGCTCCACCAGAAGAAATCGAAACCCGGGTCGAAATCGCGGATCACGTCATGCCCGCCGTCAAAGACAAAACTTTCGCGACCCCAGCCGCCGGTCAGCACGTCGTTACCTTCGCCGCCAGCCAGCGTATCCCGACCGAACCCGCCTTTCAGCCGGTCATCACCCGCACCGCCATTCAACAGATCATTGCCAAAGCCGCCCTTTAGCCGGTCGTCGCCGGCACCGCCAGAGATGATATCATCCCCCCAGCGCCCGTTGACGCGGTCATCACCCGCACCAGCGCGCAGCAGGTCATCCCCGAACGTGCCCTTTCCCGCCTCGGCAAGCGACGGCGTCTCGCTGGTGGCGAAGTTGAAGGTGGATGTGTCACCTTCGGCGATGCCTTCAAACGGATTGCCGTCGAGATCGACAAAGGCACCGTCGGTGATTTCCACCGCATAGCGCGTATCGGCGTCCAGATGTTCTGGCAGCAGAACCGTCACGGTGTCGCCGTCGATCTGAATCAGACGCGCGTCGCTCACATAGATCTCGGTCCGCGTGCCGTCGGTGCGGTTGACCAAGGTGATCAGACCCTCACCAACCTCGACCTCTTCGGTGAAGGAGAGCGTCAGCGCGCTGTCATTCTCCACCTCGCGGGCGTTGTCCCCCGGCGTTGCGGAAACGAGGAACGGGTCAGCCTCGCCGCCCAGCTCGATCTGGGTCGGGGCATAGACCGATCCATCGGAAGAGAAGCCAAGGCGCCCGTCAGAGTTGGACCCCCAGGTGAAGATCTCACCTGTATCGGTCACCGCGATGATCGAGTTCGGGCCGGTCTGCAGTTCCACCACGTTCACGTCATCAAGCTCGGCGATCAGGGTCGGGTAGAAGCTGGCATCGCTTTCCAATGCTGGATCACCGTCCAGCCCACCGGTTGGGCCTTCGTCATTCGGACCCCAGGCATAGACATCACCGTCCTCGGTCAGGGCCATCGCCCAGCGGGCACCGCCCTTGACCTCGACCACGTTACCCGGCAGCCCGGTCAGTTCCACCGGGGCCAGCAAGTCCGAGGTATCGGGCGCGAAAGTGCCATCGCCATTATCCGCGCCTTGCAGCAACTGACCATTGCGGCTTTCGCCCCAGCCAAAGACCCTACCATCACTGGTCACCGCGTATGAAGTCTTGGTATCTGCTGTCACCGAGGTGATGTTTTCGGGCAGACCTTCGACCAGAACTGGCTCTGCCGAGCGTCGCGCGGGCGCGCCATCCTCGTCTAGCGCGTCGGGTGAACCCAATTGGCCGTCCGTGTTGCTGCCAAAGGCCCAGACCTGACCATCGGCTGTCAGCGCCAGCGTGTGGGCAGTACCCGATGACACGGTGACCACGGTTTCATTACCCAACGCCTCGACCATTTGCGGTGTCAGCCGTTCCTCCAGATCGCCCAGCCCCAACTGCCCGTTGCTGTTATTACCCCAGGCGTAGAGCTGCCCCGTCTCGGAGATTGCATAAGAGGCGCCATTGCCGTTTTCGATGCTGGCAATATCCGCATCATCCAGCGCGTCAATCTTGACGGCACTGGTGCGGGTCTCTTCATCCCCGGTCCCTAGCGGCCCGCGATTGTTGAAGCCAAACGCATAGACATCGCCATCCTCGGTCAGAAAGGTGGTATGCAGCAGACCGGCGGAGACAGAGACGATCTTGGCGTCAAACCCTTCCGGCATCTCGACCGCCAAGGGCGTCTTGATATCGAACCCCGTCGCGCCATTGCCCAACTGGCCCACCACATTCTCGCCGCTCGCATAAAGCGTGTTGCTCTCGGTATCGAGGAAGACCGAGAAATGGTTGCCCGCGCCAGCGGTCCCGGCGGTTACCTGCGCCTTGCCCTCATAAGTTTCCAAAGCGCGTGGGCGGGTCAGTTGATCGTCATAGGTGCTGGAGCCAAACAACGCAGTTTCGCCTCCGTCGAAATAATCGCCATCACCGTTGAGGTCACTCAACCGGATCACATTGCCCGCACCGGCAAAGCTGTTGCCGTTCAGCGCCAGGTTGCCATCCTCATCCGCGGTGATGGAAAACCCGATCTCTGCATCAATCCCGTCGGGCATCTGGTTGGCGTTCCAGACCTCGCGCGCCTCGTGCTGCGAGTCGATCTGGCCCGATCCGTCCAGATCCTCCAGGCGATAGACCTTCAGCACCTCGCCTGCATCCGGGAACCAGGTCAGCGTATAGAGCGCACCGTCCACCGCAACCGTGCTGGCAATATCCACCGGCGCGCCGAAATTCATGTCGTCGGAGATAAAGTTGACGACCTCGTCGCTCTGAATGCTACCATCGCCATTCTTGTCCTCGATCCGGTAGATCACATCCACCGCAGCTCCGGTCAGGTCGTTCAGATAAGCCACATCGCCGTCAAAGCTCAGATCAAAAGGCACGGCGGTATCGATGACGCTTTGCAGGTCCAGCCACAGCGTCGCCTCGCCCGCGTCATTGGCATCACCGTCGCCATTCAGATCAAGCGTGCGATAGATCGCATCCTGCGGGGCCGAGGACACGCCAGCATTGGCGATATAGATCGCGCCGTCAGCGCCCTCATGCACGCCATTCGGCGTCACAGTCGAGAATCCTGCCGCATTATCAGCCGAGAACCAGACCCGCGCCTCGCCTGCGTCCTGCGCGTCGCCGTCGCCATTGGTATCGCTCAGTCGATAGACCGTGTCGGTATTGCCATCGCCGAAATAGACCGATTTGTCGCTGGCCTGATGGATGGTGAACACATTGCCGGTGGGCGCGACCAGTCCCGAGGCGTTGTCGGCATCGAAGAACACGCGCGTCTCATCGACGCCCGAGGCGGTGCCGTCGCCATCCATGTCCTGAAGAAGAAGGATCTGATCTTTGCGCTGATCGCCCACCAAAATGCCATTGGGGGTGCGGGAAACAAGCCGTGCCATATGCAGGCCTCCATTCTGAGTTGAAAGGGGTCGCCTGGCAGGAATGCTGAGTTTCGAGGGCGTGCTAGGACGGAATGGCGCGCTTGTCCAGTGCCCTGTTGCACCCGCAGCCGATATCGATCTGCGGATCTGCTGGTATCACCCGCGCGCATTTGATAGCCGGGCACAGATCTGTTTCAAAACGACCCCGGAGCGCCCTACGCCGTGACCGATGCCCCCAGCACCCCAGCCCCTGACACCTTGAGCGCGATGGCGGTTGATGTGCTGAGCACCGCCGATGGCCGCGCCAAGGCGGCGAAATCACGCGCACATGCCGCGACCTGGAAGGCGGCGCGCGATGCGGGTGAGATCATTCCGCTTGGCAACGCGACCCCGCCGGATCACCCCGCGCGACCCGAACGGCCGGAATTGCTGAGCCCGCGCGATGTGCCGAAACGCAAACCGGGATCGCCCGCCGGTCGGATCGCGCTGCTGCACGCGGTCGCGCATATCGAGCTTAACGCGGTCGATCTGCACTGGGATATCATCGCGCGTTTTTCCGACACCCCGATGCCAACCGGGTTTTATGACGACTGGGTCAAGGCCGCTGATGACGAGGCAAAGCACTTTAACCTGATGTGTGACTGTCTTGAAAACATGGGAAGTTTCTATGGTGATCTGCCCGCACATCACGGCATGTGGCGGGCCGCGACGGATACCGCTGACGACCTGCATGGACGGCTAGCCATCGTGCCCATGGTGCTGGAAGCGCGCGGTCTGGACGTCACACCCGGCATGATCGCCATCTTCGAAAAAGCCGGTGAAACCGCGGCGGTGGAAAGCCTGAACACCATATATGCCGAAGAGGTCAGCCATGTGGCCTATGGGGCGAAATGGTTCAATTTCTGCTGCGGGAGGGAAAACAGCGACCCGAAAGAGGTCTTTCACGCCCTGGTCAAACACTATTTCAAAGGCGGCCTGAAGCCGCCTTTCAATGAGGAAAAACGCGCCGAAGCCGGATTGCCGCCCGACTTCTACTGGCCACTTGCCGAGGAGTTTCCGGCCTATCTGCGCTGAGACAGGCGGATTTGCCTCAATTTTCGGCAATTTTCCGCGCAAGAGCGGCGGAAAGTACCACCTTGAGACCAGCAGTAAGGTGTCACGCTTGCTCAATTGTTAACATGTGGCTATTCAGTCGCACCAAGGCCCGCAGGACCAAACCGATGGGCCGCCTATTGGGGGCAGACAGGGACCTACGCGTGCGTACAAGGCTGGCGATCAAAATTCATGCGTTTCTGGAACGACGCTTCCCGGAACGCCGTGTTTTCCTCAAATCCGACAGCGACACCCGCTTTATCCGCCTCCGACCTGAAACCCAGCTTATGGCTTTTGCCGGTGCCTCGGCGCTTGTGGCTTGGACCATTGTGGCGACCGCGATCCTGTTGATGGACAGCATCGGCTCGGGCAATTTCCGCGAGCAGGCGCGCCGGGATCAGGCCACCTATCAGGATCGGCTCAACGCCCTGTCGCAGGAACGCGACGCCCGCGCCGAAGAGGCGCTGGCCGCGCAGGAGCGGTTCAACGCCGCACTGGCGCAGGTCTCGGCCATGCAGTCCGAACTACTGAACTCGGAAATCCGCCGCAGCGAGTTGGAAACCGGGATCGAGGTGGTCCAGACGACGCTGCGCACGGCAATGAAAGAACGCGAGACGGCACGCGCCACGCTGGCACAAATGCAGCTTGAGGCCGAGAGCGACGACGCGCAGAAACTGGCCTCCGCCGCCCCCGCGCAGATGGACCTGATCGCTGACGCGCTCAGCCGGACTGCAGCCGAGCGCGACCAGATCATCTCTGATGCGCAATCAGCGCTTGAGGCCCGCGACGAACTGGAGCTGGAAATCTCGCTGATGCGTGAGCAGAATGAACAGATCTTCCGTCAGCTCGAAGAAGCCATGGCCATCTCGGTCGAACCGCTGGACAAGATGTTCCGCAGCGCGGGCATGCCCACCGACCGGATCATCGAACAGGTGCGGCGCGGCTATAGCGGTGTGGGCGGTCCGCTGACCCCTTTATCCTTCAGCACACGCGGTGAGGAAGCCTCACCCGACGAGATTCGCGCCAACAAGCTGCTGCAGCAGATGGATCAGCTGAACCTCTATCGCATCGCCGCCCAGAAAGCGCCCTTTGCCAGCCCGGTTCACGCCGCCGTGCGTTTTACCAGCGGGTTCGGCACCCGGCGCGACCCCAAAACGGGCGGTCGCCGGATGCATAACGGGGCCGATTTCGCGGGCGCGCATGGCACCGATATCTTTGCCACAGCCGATGGTGTGGTCACCCATGCGGGCTGGCAATCGGGCTTTGGCAGGCTGGTTAAAATCAAACATGAATTCGGCATTGAGACACTTTACGCTCATAACACCAAGATCCGCGTAAAGGTCGGTCAAAGGGTCTCGCGCGGCGATCACATAGCTGATATGGGTAGCACCGGACGGTCCACAGGCACGCATCTGCACTATGAGGTGCGCGTCAATGGTAAACCCGTGAACCCTATGACCTACATCAAGGCTGCAAGAGATGTTTTCTAAGAGCAAAATCAACGAGCCCGGAACCAAGGCGCCCGAAGCGGACAAACCCGCATCCGCTGCACCCGCAGCGGCCCCCGCAGCGCCTGCCCAGAGTGATTACAAGCCCACCGCGCCCAAGCCAAAAGCGCCCGCATCGGTGCTGTCCTCGGATCTGCATGTGACCGGCAACCTCAAGACCACCGGCGACATTCAGGTCGAAGGCACGGTCGAGGGCGATATCCGCGCACATCTGCTGACGATCGGAGAATCGGCCACCATCAAGGGCGAAGTCACCGCTGATGACGTGGTGATCAATGGCCGTATCGTGGGCCGTGTCCGGGGCCTCAAGGTGCGCCTGACCTCGACCGCAAGGGTCGAAGGCGACATCATCCACAAGACCATCGCGATCGAAAGCGGCGCGCATTTCGAAGGTTCGGTGCAGCGTCAGGACGACCCGCTGAACCCCGGCCGCGCGGCCAAGCCCGGCGCTAACCCGGCTGCCGCCAAGGCCGAAGCCTGAAAGCCTCAGGACGGCTCAGAATTCAGGACGCGCCGCAGATAATGTCTGCGGCGTTTTCTTTTCTCTGGCCTTTGCATTCGCGACGCGCGCCAGATCGGTCTGGCTGTACTGCGCAGCACTCAACGCCAAGGTCAGGGCTTCTTGCACGGGCGTAGCCTCAAACTCCGGCAGAAGCTCGCTCAGGCGCGTGCCGTCCAATGCATGCGGCTTTGACCATAGATACCGCATCTCGACCAGGTGGCGGCCCATTTTCCAGAATGGCGACATCATCCGGACAGGGAGCCAGTTGAACCGGTGCAGCCCCAGCGGACGCCCAAATGCCGACGCCACCGCCTCTGCCAGTTCCCGCCCCGTCAGCGTGTGACCGGGAAAGGGCACATCCTCGAACCGGGCAAGCTGGTCACGCTTTTCGGCCAGTGCCACTGTCGCGCGCGCCATATCCGGCAGGAACGCCCAGGCATGGGGCTGGTCCGCGTCGCCGGGATAGGTGAACCTGCCCCGGTCGAGCTTGGCCAGAATGACCTTGTCCAGCCAACTGTCCGAGCGTGCGGTATCGATGAAATCGCCCGCCCGCAGGATAAGGGTTTTGACCCCCGACTTGCGATAGGCGTCTTCCATCTCGATCCTGATGCGGCCCAGCGGATTCGTGGCGTGATGCGGCGTGTCCGCATCAAAGCGCGCCGGGGAGTCCACCCCGAAGACATAGACATTGCCCGGCACGATCACCATCGCCCCGCTGGTCCGGGCGGCGGCAATCACCTGTCGCGTCAGCTCGGGCACGGTTGCGGCCCATTGGTCATAAGGCGGGTTCCAGCCATTGACGATCACATCGGCACCCGAGGCCGCGCTGCCCAGATCATCTGCCTCGCGATTAAAGAACCGCACAAACCATCCCGCTTTCCAGAACGCATCCGCAGCGGCGCTACCAAAGCGCCCGCTTGCGCCAAGTATCAGAACCGTTCCACCCATATCGACGCTCCTTTTCAGGTATGAACGGCAATCTGAGATATTCTTCTTCGTTTGAGAATTGCCAAAATATGTTCATTTGGTATGCATTTATGTATGCAAGCTCCGCTCTCCCGGCTCGACTGGGCCCATATTCAAACGCTGCTTGCCGTGGCTGAGACCGGGTCACTCTCGGCGGCGGCGCGTCGTCTGGGACTGACCCAGCCAACGGTCGGGCGGCATATCTCAACGCTGGAAGACAGGCTTGGCCTTGACCTGTTCACACGCACCGCGAGCGGCATGCAGCCGACCGAAGCCGCGCTTGACCTGCTCACTCCGGCGCGCCGGATGCAGGAGGCGGCGCATCTGCTGGAGTTGCACGCAGCGGGCGCGGCGCAGGCGGAAAGCGGGTCCGTGCGCATTACTGCGTCAATCTTCATGGCCCATCACGTGCTGCCGCCGATCTTTGCCCGCCTCCGGCGCGCGGTGCCCGAGATTTCGCTGGAACTTGTGGCCTCGGACACAACCGAAAATCTGCTGTTTCGCGAGGCCGATATCGCGGTGCGCATGGTGCGGCCAGACCAACTGGACGTGGTAAGCCGGTATGTGGGCAAGTTGGAAGTGGGCCTGTTCGGTCATAAGGACTACCTTGATCGGGCGGGGCGACCGACCCGGGATGCCGACATATTGACTCATGAATTCGTCGGCTATGACCGCAACGATCAGATCATTCAGGGCTTTCGCGACGCGGGCTTCGCCGTCGATCGGGAGTTCTTTACGACAAGATGCGATCTCCAGACAGCTTACTGGGAACTCATCCGTGCGGGCTGCGGCCTGGGCTTTGGGCAGGCCTCGGTCGGGCGCGCCGATCCGAATCTGGAAGAAATACCGCTCTCCCTGCCCCTGCCGACACTCCCGATCTGGCTGACCACGCCAGAGGCGCTTCGCAACAGCCCGCTGATCCGGCGGGTCTGGAGCGCGCTTGATCGCGAGTTGAGTGAAATTGTCGATCAGCAGCAGGCCTGAACGCATATCCTCAAACAGGACATGGTGCAAAAACGCCTGGTTAGTATAGGCTTTGAGAGAAAGGCGGAAGAGCCGCGCAAGGCAACAGAGAGAACCGGGACGGACCATTTGCAGCAGGACACGGGCATTCAGCGCAAACTCGCCGCGCTCTTTGCGGCCGATGTGGCGGGCTATAGCCGGCTTATGGCGGCGGATGAGGAATTCACCACCACCACTCTGACGCAGTATCGCGAAATCATGGATGGGCTGATCGCCCATCACGGCGGACGCATCGCCAATACCGCAGGCGACAGCGTGCTGGCCGAATTCACCAGTTCGGTCGAGGCGGTGCGCTGCGCGGTCGAGGTGCAAGAGGCGCTGCGCCATCGCAACGATCCCCTGCCCAGCGACAAGCGCATCCGGTTTCGGATCGGTATCGGCGTCGGTGACGTGATCGAACGCGAGGGCGACCTGCTGGGGGATGGCGTCAATATCGCGGCCCGTCTGGAATCGCTGGCCGCTCCGGGCGGTATCTGTGTCTCCAGCGATGTGCGCGACCAGATCGAGGGCAAACTGACCTTGCAGGTCCAGTCGCTGGGCAATCAACGGCTCAAGAACATCCCCCGCCCGGTTCGCGCCTATCAGATCGGGCTGGAGGACGGCGCGCGCCTGTCTGTGATCGCAATTCTAAGACGCCAGTTGCGCGGGCGCGGAACCGGCCTCGCCCTAACCACATTGCTCTGCGTTGGCGCGGCGGCTGGTGTGGTGGTCTATCATCATGTCTGGGAAGGCGGAGGCGCAAACGGGCTTAGCGCCGCACGCGACGCGCTGGACCGGCAGGCGCTGGAGGCCGCCGCAAAAGAGGCCATCACCGGGCGCGATATCCTCAGAACCGAGGCGTTTAACGGGCATGATTACTCGATCGTGGCGGCCGATGGCATCAACTGGGCCGAAGCCGATGCCGAAGCGCGCGCCATGGGGGGCAGCCTCGTCTCGATTACCTCGCAGGCGCAAAACGACTTCATCGCCGACCTGATCCGGCAGGAGGACACGCTCTGGGAGGAATGGAAACCCGGTCACTTCATCGGCCCGTGGATCGGGTTGTTGCATCAGCCTGACGTAGAAAGCGCCGAGAAGGGCTGGATCTGGGTCAACGGCGCGCCGTTGGGCTATAGCAACTGGTATGAACATCAGCCCGACAATCGGGATGGAAACGAAAGCGTCGCGCGGTTCCATTACTGGGGCGGCGACAGCAAGCCGCAATGGGGCGATGCCTCGGGTCTGGAGAAGGCAAAAGGCTATATCGTCGAGTTCGAGTAGCAGATCGTCTGAGAAACGGTATTGAGTGCTCCAATATCCCGTAGGTCTAATCCCAGCTGCATGCGCGGTCTTGGTGGGCAACACCCGCAACAAAAACTGCGCGCGCGTCACATTTCTTGGATTCACAACGCGAATCACCTGTGCCATACTGCGCTGAGACGTCCGCAAAGGGCGCAAGACAGGCAGTTTTCATAAACGGTTTCAACGTGACCCGATCCAATCGACCCAGCCTTGGCGCATTGCTGTTCTTTGCCTTCGCCTTTGCCATCGGCACCTATTTCACCTTCGCCGCCGTGCAGGGGGATTTCGGGCTGTTTCGCCGGGTCGAAATCAGCGCCGAACGCAGTGACCTGCAACAGAACCTGGCCACGCTTGATGCCGAGATCGAGCGGATGGAAAACCTCACAAAGCGCCTGTCCGACGATTACCTTGACCTCGACCTGCTCGATCAGCAAGCGCGTTCGGTCTTGGGTCTGCTGCGCTCTGATGAGATCGTCATTCGCTGATCGCCCTTATTTTCAGCCGTTTTCAGCCGCGTTTTCCCCTACGTAATATTATGTCTCGCAATGGCATCGGAAATGCTTTAAGAGATAGTTTAACGCTAAACTATCTCAGCATAAGGGGATCCGCCGGCCATGGCAGCGCGTAAAAGCACAAGGAAACCAAACGTTTCCGCTGAAGAGCTGAAAGAATACTATCGTGAGATGCTGTTGATACGGCGATTCGAGGAAAAGGCGGGCCAGCTCTACGGCATGGGTCTGATCGGCGGGTTCTGCCATTTGTATATCGGGCAAGAGGCCGTCGTGGTCGGGCTTGAAGCGGCCACCGAAGAAGGCGACAAGCGCGTCACCTCCTACCGCGATCACGGCCATATGTTGGCCTGTGGCATGAACCCCGACGGGGTGATGGCCGAACTGACCGGACGTGAGGGCGGCTATTCCAAAGGCAAGGGCGGCTCCATGCACATGTTCTCGAAAGAGAAGCATTTCTATGGCGGCCATGGCATCGTCGGCGCGCAGGTTCCGATAGGCGCGGGTCTGGCCTTTGCCGACAAGTACAAGGAAAACGGCCGCGTCACCTTCACCTATTTCGGAGATGGGGCCGCCAACCAGGGCCAGGTCTATGAAACCTTCAACATGGCCGCGCTTTGGCATCTGCCGGTGGTGTTTGTGATCGAGAACAACCAATACGCCATGGGCACCTCGCAACAGCGTTCGACTTCGACCAAGGATATCTTCCACCGCGGCGAGGCGTTTGGCATTCCCGGTGAGATTGTCGATGGCATGGATGTGCTGGCGGTCAAGGCGGCGGGCGAAAAGGCCGTAGCGCACTGCCGCGCGGGCAAGGGCCCCTATATCCTCGAGGTCAAGACCTATCGCTATCGCGGTCACTCAATGTCCGACCCGGCCAAGTACCGCACCCGCGAAGAGGTGCAGAAAGTACGCGAGGAACGCGACCCGATCGAACATGTGCGCGAGCTGCTGCTCAGCGGCAAACACGCCAGCGAGGACGACCTGAAGGCGATCGACAAAGAGATCAAGCAGATCGTCAACAAAGCCGCCGACTTCTCGAAAGAGAGCCCCGAGCCCGCGCTCGACGAGCTCTGGACCGACATCTACGCCTGAGGGGACAAACCAGACATGGCAACCGAAATTCTCATGCCCGCCCTCTCGCCCACGATGGAAGAAGGCACGCTCGCAAAATGGCTGGTCAAGGAGGGCGACACAGTGTCGTCCGGCGACATCATGGCCGAGATCGAAACCGACAAAGCCACGATGGAATTCGAGGCCGTCGATGAAGGCATCGTCGGCAAGATCCTCGTCGCGGAAGGGACCGAAGCGGTCAAGGTCAACACCCCCATCGCGATCCTCGTTGAAGAAGGCGAAGACGCCTCCGCCCTGCCGGAAGCCGCACCAGCGGCTGACGCGGGTAATGAGGCGGCTCCCGCAGGGAGCTCCGAAGCGCCCGCCCCTGCCGCTGCGGCCCCCGCCGCCCCGCAGGTCGATCTGACCCCGGACTGGCCCGAAGGCACCGAACTGAAACCGCAAACCGTGCGCGAGGCCCTGCGCGACGCCATGGCCGAAGAAATGCGCGCCGATCCGGACGTTTTCCTGATGGGCGAAGAAGTCGCGGAATATCAGGGCGCCTACAAGGTCAGCCAGGGCCTACTGGACGAGTTCGGCGACAAACGCGTCATCGACACGCCGATCACCGAGCACGGCTTCACCGGCATCGGTGTCGGCGCGGCCTTTGGTGGGCTGAAGCCGATTGTCGAATTCATGACCTTCAACTTCTCGATGCAGGCCATGGATCACATCGTCAACTCGGCGGCCAAGACGCTCTACATGTCCGGCGGTCAGATGGGCGCGCATATGGTCTTCCGTGGCCCCAACGGCGCCGCCGCCCGCGTCGCCGCCCAGCACAGCCAGGACTATGCGGCCTGGTTCATGCAGGTGCCCGGCCTGAAAGTGGCGATGCCTTATTCAGCCGCCGACGCAAAGGGCCTGCTAAAAACCGCCATCCGTGATCCCAACCCGGTGATCTTCCTGGAAAACGAAATCCTCTATGGCCGCAGCTTCGATGTGCCGGTATTGGATGATTTCACCATCCCCTTCGGCAAGGCCAAAATCTGCCGCGAGGGCAGCGATGTCACCATCGTCAGCTTCGGCATCTCGATGCAATTCGCGCTGGAAGCCGCCGACAAGCTGGCCGACGACGGCATCAATGCCGAAGTGATCGACCTGCGCACGCTGCGCCCGATGGATACCGGTGCAATTATCAACTCGGTGATGAAAACCAACCGCCTGGTGACGGTCGAAGAAGGCTGGCCGCAGGGCTCGGTCGGCTCCTACATCTCCTCGGTGGTGATGCAACAGGCCTTCGATTATCTTGACGCGCCGGTTGTGAACTGCACCGGCAAGGACGTGCCGATGCCCTATGCTGCCAACCTTGAGAAACTGGCGCTGGTGACCACGGATGAGGTGATCGCCGCCGTCAAAGAAGTGACCTACCGCTAAGGGACTGGGATGGAGATCAGGGGCCGCGATCCAGCGACGGAATGCTACCGGGTGAGCCTCACGGTCGATGGCCGTGAGGTGACCGGCCTGGTTCCCGAACGGCTGGCCGCGGATCTGCGCCTGATCGGGTCCCGCCCCAGCCACCAGACCGCTTATGTCTGGATGGCCGAGAACAAAACGAAGATCACAGCCGCGATCGAGACCCTCGCCCGCGGCACCGGGCGCCCCAGGGCGCCTTTCGACCAAATTACTTTGATTGAGGACCGCTGAGATGCCCACCGAAATCCTGATGCCCGCCTTGTCTCCAACAATGGAGGAAGGCACGCTGGCAAAATGGCTGGTCAAGGAGGGCGACACCGTGTCGTCCGGCGACCTGCTGGCCGAGATTGAAACAGACAAGGCCACGATGGAATTCGAGGCGGTCGATGAAGGCATCGTCGGCAAGATCCTCGTCGCCGAAGGCAGCGAAGGCGTGCAGGTCAACACCCCCATCGCCGTGCTGCTGGAAGAGGGCGAAAGCGCCGATGATATCGCCGCCAGCCCCGCCAAGGCGCCGGAGGCAGCCCCCGCTGCCGACGCGGGTAAAGAGGCGGCCCCCGCAGGGGGCTCCGATGCACCCGCCCCTGCCCCCGCCGCAGCCAAATTCGCTGACGGCACCCGCATCTTCGCCTCGCCGCTGGCCCGCCGCATTGCCGCCCAGAAGGGGCTGGACCTCAGCCAGATCGCAGGCTCCGGCCCGCATGGGCGGATCGTGAAGGCGGATGTGGAAGGCGCCAGCCCAACCGCCGCCAAACCCGCGCCCGCCGCTGCCGCACCTGCCGCCGCAGCCCCTGCCGCAGCCGCAGCGACTGGCCCCTCGACTGATATGGTCGCGCGCATGTATGAAGGCCGCGAATACGAAGAGGTTGCGCTTGATGGCATGCGCAAGACCATCGCCGCACGTCTCACCGAAGCAAAACAGTCGATCCCGCATTTCTATCTGCGCCGCGACATCAAGCTCGACGCGTTGCTCAAATTCCGCAGCCAGCTCAACAAACAGCTGGAATCGCGCGGCACCAAGCTCAGCGTCAACGATTTCATCATCAAGGCGATGGCCAATGCGCTGCAACAGGTCCCCGAATGCAACGCCGTCTGGGCCGGGGACCGTGTATTCCAGCTCAAACCCTCCGACGTCGCCGTTGCGGTCGCGATCGAAGGTGGCCTGTTCACGCCGGTGCTGAAAGATGCCGACATGAAATCGCTCTCGGCGCTGTCGGCAGAGATGAAAGACCTCGCCGCCCGTGCCCGCGACCGCAAGCTTGCGCCGCATGAATATCAGGGCGGCAGCTTTGCGATCTCGAACCTGGGCATGTTCGGCATCGACAATTTCGACGCCATCGTGAACCCGCCCCATGCCGGTATTCTGGCGGTGGGCACCGGCGTCAAGAAGCCTGTGGTCGGAGATGATGGCGAGTTGACGGTCGCGACTGTGATGTCGGTGACCATGTCGGTCGATCACCGGGTCATCGACGGTGCACTTGGCGCGCGATTGCTACAAGCCATTGTCGATAATCTGGAAAACCCGATGATGATGCTGGCCTGAAGCATCGCCAAGATACAAAAAAACGCCGCCGAATTCCGGCGGCGTTTTCATTTTTTGGGATCAGGTCAGTGACGCTTAGCCGTCACAACCCGGACCGAAACATCTGGTTCATGCTGACCGCAGGCTGGTCGCAGCCCGCCTCGCCCACGATCTTGGCCGGAATGCCCGCAACCGTCTTGCAGGGCGGCACTTCGGACAGAACCACCGAACCGGCGGCAATCCGGCTGCACCGGCCAACAGTGATATTGCCCAGCACTTTTGCACCGGCCCCGATCAGAACCCCATCGGCGATCTTGGGATGGCGGTCCTCTTCTTCCTTGCCGGTCCCGCCCAGCGTCACCGAATGCAGCATCGAGACGTTGTCACCCACCACAGCGGTTTCACCGATCACGATGGAATGGGCATGATCGATCATGATCCCCTTGCCGATCCGCGCTGCCGGGTGAATGTCGATCCCGAAAATCTCAGATATTCGCATCTGGAAGAAATAGGCTAGGTCGTGCTTGCCCTGATGCCACAGCCAATGCGCGATGCGATAGCCCTGCATCGCCTGATAGCCCTTGAAATACAGCACGGGCTGCAAAAGGCGGTGGCAGGCCGGGTCGCGCTCAAAAACCGCAACCAGATCGGCGCGCGCCGCTTCGACAAGTTCCGGCGCCTTCGCATAGGCGTCATCCGCGATCTCTCGCAGGATCACCATCGACATCTCGTTCGAGGCCAGCTTGGCGGCAATCCGATAAGACAGAGCCTTTTCCAGCGACCGGTGATGCAGGATACAGGCATGAACCAGACCACCCATCAACGGCTCATCGCGAACCGCCTCTTCAGCTTCTTTGGTAATGCGATCCCAAACCGGATCAACGGAAGAAATATGTGCACGCGTTTCGGCCATCAATCTGCCTCCATGTTTGCGCAGTTCTTATATGTAGCGCATCTTGGAGCAAGCCGAAAGCGGTGGAGGTTCAACTTTCTGGCAACCCCTTGTAATCGAGACTATCTTTGACGTGAAACCCTTCGGTTTCGCGGTATCGCATCACGGCTTGCAGGACCTCAATCACACAGCCGCAATAGTCCGGGTCGTCAAATCCCGGCTCATCGGCGATGCCGCGCGCGCGTGCGGCCGCCATCAGCGATCCGTTGCCATAGCGCGGATGCAGCCGCCCGGTGCGCCGCACATGCTCCGCCGCCTGGGATGCGTCCGCCACCATTTGCACGCATATCCGACGGCGCATGTCTGGTGCGACCCTCAGCAAGGCGCATGCGGCGTTGCTGATGTCACCATGCAGCAGAGGCAACACAAGCTCAGGCCGCCCAGTCCATAATCGCAAAAAGCCCCGGTCCAAACCGCGCCGAAACCTGCGCAACCTCGATCCGGACGCCGTTCTCAGCGCCATCCTGCGCCTGCATCGCTTCTGTATAGGTCCAGTCCGTCCCACCCAGCACCACCTCGCGCAGCATTGCCCCCTCACGCGTCACCCGCAGCAAATAGCTCTCGCTCTCCTCACCTAGCGGCACCTCGGGCGCGTCCCAGCTATCCCCGTCGATCCGGGTCCGGCGAATCCAGCTGATCCGATGCCCGCTTAGGCTTGCCTCGGCCCGCAAGTGTACCGGCGCATAGGGCCGCAATCCGTTGCCGTCAAAGGCTTCGACCCGGTGTAGATAAGAAGGGTCATCATAACCACGTGCCGCCGGACCAATCCTGAAGTGCCGCGCAACCCGTCGCGCCGAGCTGGACAGGCCCAGCTGCGTCACCGTGCGATCGAGCAGCACAAAGACCGAGCCTTCCGGCCAGACCTCGGGCACCAGCGCATCGCTGCCCAACTGCCCCCGCAGCCGGTTGCGCAACAGGTACGTGTCCGGTGCGATCAGCTCTGCCTCGGAAAATTGCAGCAATTCCCAGGTCCCGCTCGACCCATTTCCGATCGCCGCCAGATTCGCACCATTGAGCAACGCATCGATCCCACGTGATTCCAATTCCCCCGAGATCAGACGAACCTGCAAATCCGCCCCACGGTCCCACAACCCCTGCCCCGCCCGGAACAGCGGCGTCTCTGTCCTGCCGATCACCGATTGCGCCGCGATGATCTCACCCAGCTCATAATCCTGGTCACTGGAGGATCGATACACCGCGACCGAACCTGGCCACGGGTCAGCCGCGACCGCCAGATAAGGCGCATGCGGCACCTCGTCCCCGGTCATGAGCGGCAGGTCCAGAAACATCGGCGTCACCGGCAAGGGTGGCGCGAAGGCGCGTAGCGCAGGCACATCCTCGACCATTTGGGTGGTTTCGTAGATGCCCGGTTCGATCCGCACCGCCTCGATCAGTTGCAAATCGGTCTGTTCCACCCGGTCCACGCGATACCGCGCCGTTTTGCCATCCAACGAGGGCAATTGCACCACATCGCCCGCGCCCAGCGCTAATTTCGAGGGCGGCAGAGCAAACCGGGCCGTGTCGCGTGACACCCGCGCCTCGGCCAGCCAGCGTTCGACCGTCTGCCGTCCCTCGGCGCGGGTCATGGCCAGGGGAATCTCGCTCGTCGCCACCGCATGGGTCGCGTCATCGGGCAAGATCGCCTCTTCCGAGATCGCATCGAAATCGCCGCCTGACTGTACGAAGCGCAGCCGCACGCGCCCGGTCATGTCCACATCCGCCTCGCGGCGCAGCTCGACATCCCCGTCCAGCTCGCGACTCTCGGCAAACTGGTCGGGCAGGATTTCGATGGCCTGCTTGCCATCGCGCAGGCGAAAGACCAGCCTGCCGTCGCGCTCAATCGCATCAAAGCCATAGCGCAGCATCAGTGGTTGCAGGGCCGCGCGCGCATCTTCGACCTGATCCAGCACATAGCCGCGCACCACACCCCAGAGTTCCGAGACATCCAGATTGTCCACCAGATCGGAGGCACGACAGATCTCGGCCACGACCGAGGCCAGCGACCGGTTGCTCACCCGCCCAGTCAACCAATGCCCGCGCGCATAATTGCTCCCATCGCTCCATTGTTCGCGATTGTTCGGAAAGGCGGGAAAAGGCCGCGCGTCCCAGGCCCAGACATAGGCATTGGCCATGTCGATCATGCGCCCGTCATATTCGCTTGCCACCGGATTGTTCTGAGGCTGCGTCCAATAGCCAAGAACCGCCTTCAGATACTGCATCTGCACGAAGTCATCGCGCAGCCCGTTAGAATGGTGCGGCAACCGGGATTCCGAGGATTTCGGGTCCAGAAACTTGTTGGGCTGGTTCGACCCCTTGTCGATGGCCGCGCAACCCAGTTCGGTGAACCAGAACGGCTTTGACCCCGGCACCCAATCGGTCGGCAGCGCTTGGCGCACCCCACCGATCCGCTCGTAATGCCGCTGCGACCACCAGTTGCGCAGGTCCTTATAGCGCCAGACCCACGGCTCGTCATGATCGCCATCGGTGATCGGGGTGCGAACCTGCGCCGCGCGCGCCTCGGATGAGGCATAATACCAGTCAAACCCCTCGCCGCCCTCGATATTCGAGCGCAGATAGTCGATATCGTAGATCGAGTTGATACCGGCCTGCGCGTCCAGATGATCCTCCTCATCGCGCCAATCGGCCACCGGCATGTAATTGTCTATGCCGATGAAATCGATATTCTCATCCGCCCAAAGCGGGTCCAGATGGAAATACCGGTCGCCGGGCGCATCGCCGGGCTGATAGCCAAAATATTCCGACCAATCCGCCGCATAACTGATCTTGGTATCCGGCCCGAGAATGTCGCGCACCTCCGCCGCCAACTGGCGCAGCGCGTCAACCGCCGGAAAGCCATTCGCCCCCCGGATCTGCGTCAACGCCCGCATTTCCGAGCCGATGCAGAAGGCCGATACACCTCCCGCCGCCGCGCAGAGTGCGGCGTAATGCAGGATGAAGCGGCGAAAGCTCCACTCTTGCGGACCGCTATAGGACACTCGGCCCGAGCTGATCTGGAAATGTGACCTCTGCGCGGTGCCGAAAAACGCCGCCACCTCGTCATCCGCCGCCGCCGTCTTGTCCGGGCTGCCCATCCACCCCGGCGCAACGCTGAGCGTGATCCGCCCACGCCAAGGCAGAACCGGCTGGGCCTCGGCCCCGCTCCAGGGATCGGGCAGCGTGTTGTTTTCATCCTGATCCATCAGGATGAAGGGATAGAACATCACCCGCTTGCCCTGCGCCTGCAGATGCCGGATCGCCTCGACCACCGAGTCATCTGCCGGGGTACCACCATAGATCGGCTCGCCATCCTTGCGCGGCACCTCGGCCACGCCGGAGCGGCCCGCGCCCGACACCCGCCAGGGCATGTTGGCGCCATCGATCTCGCGCCGCTCGATCTTGGGTTCGATCCGGCATTCTCCGCAACGCAAATCGCCCCCGAACCAGGACACTACCAGCGAGGCGGCATCACATCCCGGAACCTCTTCGCGCAGGGCTTTCATGGATTGCACGAAATCGGTCCCGCCGGTCGGCGAGTGAACATTTGCCGCCCAATGCTGCCCCCAGCCCTTGCTGTAATTGACCTGCCTGGTCGCCAGCGAGTATTCCCCGGTCCCTGGCACGATCGCCACGGCGCGCACGATCCGCCCCAGATCGTCTCGGGAATCCTCGGCCTCTTCCTGCGCCGGTCTGACCACCTCGAACGAGAATTGCGGCACCCGGTTGCCGAACTGACCCAGCGGCAGATCCTCCATCACCACATAGGCGGTGCCGCGATAGGCGGGGACCGCGCCGGTGCCCTCAATTGCCTCCATGGTCGGATCGGGCAATTGATCGGCACTGCCGGTATAGACTCGCATGTTCAGCCGGTCATGTTCGATCTCTTCACCATCGGCCCAGACACGCCCCACCGACGCGATCTCTCCTTCGCAAAGCGCCAGTGCCACAGACACCGTGTAACTGTATTGGGTCACTTCCGGCTCCGGCGGCTTGGGCGCACCCTTGCCGCCCCCTCCGCCACCGCTGCGGCTGACGTGTTCGCGGAACTGCGACGCCCAGATCATCTGCCCGGCAATCCGCATCCTGCCATGCAGCCGAGAAACCGCCGCGCCCTCACCCGAATGGGTCAGGCGGAACCGGTCCACCTTGCCGGTTTCGACCGGCTCGGCACCCTGCCCCAGCAAACGGTTGTCGATGAGCCTGCCCACCGTTGCGCCAACCGCGCGCCCAATCGCCACCGAGGACAGACCCGTAAAGGTGCCCCCGATGGACCCGCCAATGGCCGCTCCGGCCGCAGAAAGGACGATCGTCGCCATCACTTCACCTCCACAGGAAATTCAAACCGGGCAACCACCTTGCGCCGCCAGGGCGCGCTCAACGCGCTCTCCACCACCCCATGCCCCGAATAGGAATGGATGAAGCGGGGCACCTCCCCCACCTCGGACAGGATGCCTACATGTTTGGCCACCGACCCCGACCGCATTCGGAACAGCAACATGTCACCGGGCCGCCATGGCCCCGCATCGCACGGGATCAGATGACGGCGCGCCGCCGCCCACATCCGTTCCTCGCCCTGGGGTTCGGACCAGTCCATGCTATAGGCCGGGGCGGCCTCGGGCTCGGCACCATAGCACTCGCGCCAGACGCCCCGGATCAGCCCGAGGCAATCGCACCCTGCCCCACGGGCGGCAGCCTGATGGCGGTAAGGCGTGCCCAGCCAGCCCCGCGCCACCTCCACGATCTCCGAGCCACGCGCGATCATCTGCGGCTCCCGCCTTGGTTCACGCCTGACCGTTTCGGCACTGCCATCAGCCAATCCTCGCCCGGCAGGTCCGGAAATCCCTGAAAGTTGAGCAGGTTGTTGAATTTCAGCCGGCATGTCTCCATCCGCTTGTCACACCCCGCCGTCAACCGCACCCGGTCCCCAGGCGAGACCACCGCACGCAACGGCTCCCACAGCTCGATCTTGCGGCGCCCATCAAGAAGTCGATCGGTCTTGATCGCACCCCAGAGCCCCTTTGCCGCCCCGTCCAGCACATCCAGCCTGCCTCTCTCGAACCAGCTCGGCGCAAAGCCGGGCAGCGCGGGCCAGCGCAGGCTGACATCCTCGTCGATCTCCACCACCTCCAGCTCGGTCGCATATCCCGGCCTATCCAGATCGAAGGTACAAGCGCGATCACCCAAAACCGCTGTACACGGCTTTTGATAAACCCGCCCAATCGGCCGGTTCAGCTGGTCGGTCAGCCCGCGCAGTTCGGCCTGAAAGGCGCCGCCCGATTGGCGCAACTCACCCAGCGTGCCGCGAAACTGCATCAGCCGCATCTGCGGGTCCGTCCAATTCACCAACCAGGCCGTAACTTCGGCGCCGTCATAGCGGCCCGCCTCAATATCCTCGGCCCGGATCGAAGCGTCGCTCAATGCGCCAACCGCCTCGGAATTGTCGACCGACAGCCCGGTGCCCTGCTGCAGGGCCGCCGCCGTCAACCCGGTATCGGCGCGGAACAGCAGCCCGTCGAACTCCAGATCGCAATCATGGTCGGTGAACCCCTGCCGCGCGCCGTCCTTGCGCCGGATCGCCCAGCAGCGGCACAGCGTGGTCAGCCCGCTGTCAAGATGGTCTTGAAACCCTTGCGTCAGACCCGCCATCACACCCGGACCTCCACCACTGGCACATTCGGCACATCGCCTGCCTGAAAGCTGGCCACGCTGGTCTGGATGCGGTCGGTATCAAAACGCACCGGCACATCGAACTCGAACCCGGCGGTGATCTGCGTTTCTGCCGCGGGGGCCACCACAAAACTCACTAGCCCCGAGGTTTCGTCGATCTCATAATCCACCCCTTCGCGCTGCTCGTCCTGCTCGATGCCAACCCGAACGCTGCCACGCACCGGCTTCTTGATGGGCCGTTCGTAACTGAACTCGCCCGAGCGATAGAGCTTGGTCAGCCGGAACGTTCGCAGCACGCCATCCCCGACACCGATCACCTGATCATCATGGGACACCTCAGCCGAGGCTGATGACGACTTGAAATCCGACCAATCCTTCCAGCGAAAGCCGCAGAGCTGCCCGCGCCGCGCCTCGAAGAAGGCGATCAGCGTCTCGACATCATCCAGCGACCGCATGCCCAGCCCGGCATCATAACGCCTGCGCGAATGGGCCCAGGGCGAGTTGCGCTCCTCGAACCCGTTGGCCAGCGTGACGACATCGGTCCGCCGTTCGGGCCCGCCCACCGAGCCAAAGCTCAGCGATGCGGGAAACCGTACCTCGTGAAAGTTAACCATCCCTGCTCTCCCCTAGCGATTGCGGTTGCCCCGGCTCAGTGCGCGGCCCATCTGTGCCGCGATCTGGCCCTGGCTGCGCCGGAAGCCCTGCACATCCGGTGTCGAGATGTTCATGACAACACTCACCGGCCGCCCGCCGCCCGCGCTGCGCACGCCCAGCTTGCCATCGGCACCGCGCGCCAGCGGCATGATCGCCTCCGGCCCGGCCTCACCCATCAGCCCCATGCCACCGCGCATCGGAAAGCTCACCGGCCCCGAGACCACGCCGCCATTGGCAAAGGGCATCACGCGCCCCTGGGCAAACCCCGCCCCATCGGCAAAAGGAAAGATGCCTGACACCAGATTGCCCACGCCATCGGCCAGCAACCCACCCACATGGTTGGTCACCGGCTTGATCGCCGCCGAATAAGCGGTCTGGATCATCGAATCCCGGATCGTCGACAGCGCATCCGACAGTTTCATGCCGTCAAACACCATCCCGTCAAAAGCCCGGCGCAACCCTCTCGACATGCCCCGCTCCAGCGTCTCGACGTCCTTGCCAGTCGCGGCAAGCGCAGACCGCACCCGTCGCAGCTCGGTGTCGAAACCTGCGGCCATCGCCGCCGTGCTGCCAAGCGTTTCGCCCAGCGCCTCACCGCTTTCCTGCAGATCGGAAATTCCGTCGCTATCCGTCATCATTCTCTCCATTTCCCGCATCCGGGTAGGCCGCAAGCAGCGCGTCCAGCCCTGTCCGGTCCAATGGCCGGCCCGCCGCCGCCTGCCCCAGCATCAACCGCAATTCCGCAGGCGTCAGTTGCCAGAACGCCTGCGGCGACAGGCGCAACCCCTGCATCCCGGCCCGCATAAGATCGGGCCAGTCAAACCCGCTCATGCCTCGCCCGGCACCATGAAGGCGCGTGCGATCAGCTCCGCCGCCGCCTTGGCCGCCCCCATGGGACCGCCCGCAATCTCGGCGCGCAGCAGATCGGAGGCCGTCACATCCGCCCCGCCCCCGCGCAGCCCCGCCACGATCAGCGCCAGCACATCGCGACCCGAAAACGCCCCGCCTTCAAACCGCTGCACCAGATCCACCAGCGAACCGCTGTCCAGCGTGGCCTCAAGCTCGGCCAGCGCGCCCAGCGTCAGCTTCAGCACCCGCCGCTCGCCATCGATCACAAGGGCCACCTCGCCCGCCCACGGATTGGCCATGGCTCAAAGCGCCGTAAAGCTCAGCGCCCCGGCGCTGGCCATGGACATCTCATAGGTCGCCTCGCCGTTATGGCTGCCCGCATATTCGATCGAGGTCACCTGAAACGGCCCCTCGACAATGCCGAAATCGGGGATGATCACCTGAAACTCGGGCGTCTCGCCGTCAAAGAACAACTGCCGCGCCCGCTCATCGGTGTTGGCGTCCTTGAACACGCCCGACCCCGAGATCGCCGCCGATTTCACACCCGCACCCGACAGCAGCTCACGCCAGCCGCCCTGGCTTTCCAGGCTGGTCACATCCACGCTTTCCGCGTTGAAGCTCACCCGCGTGGCGCGCAGCCCCGCAATGGTCTCGAACAGACCACCGCCATTCATATCCACCTTGACCAACAGGTCCTTGCCGTTTTGAGCACCCATATCGTGTCTCCAAATCCAGAAATTTAGTTGTCTTCGACGCGCGCGCGAAAACGCAGATCGATACGCCGCACGGCCCCACCCGAGCCGGTCCGGCGCGCCACTGCGCGTTCGAACCAAAGCCCCACCAGCCGTCCTCGGCCAAGCGCCAGGGGCGCATCGTCCAACGCGTCCCCGATCAGGCCCGCCAGTTCCTTGGCCGCGGCAAACCCCGCCGCCTCCGAGATCACCGAAACGATGAACCGGTGCTCCGAACCGCGCCCGTTCACATCCGAGCGGTCCCGCGCCTCTTCCGGGCCCAGCGCAATGTAGGTTTCGGGCACCGTGCCGCTCGGCAGCGCGTCATAGATCGCATCGCCAACCCGCGCGCTGATATCCACATCCGCCGACAGGTGTTGAAACACCGCCGCCTGCAAGGCCGCCGCCATGCCATAGCTCATGCCGACACCTCCTCATCCGCAAAACAGGTCAGATAGCGCCCGTCCGATCCCAGTTCAGCCACCGCCCGGATCGTATAGATCCGGTCGCCTTCGCGCAGCCGCTGATCCGGTTCGGGTCGCATCGACGAACCCTGGGGTGCCGCCCGCAACACGATCCGGTAATTGACCCGCGACACCGTAGCCCCGGCCTGCGACCGCACCGTGCCGCTGCGCGCCTTAACCTCGCCCCAGAGCGTGCCCAGCGCCTGCCAGCTTTCGCTGAACCCGCCAGCCCCGTCCGCCACCCGCGCGGGGGCTTCCAGCACCAGCTTGCGATTGAGACGCGGCGCGCTCATTGCCCCGCTCCCAGACCTAGACGCATCCTGCAGTAGCGCTGGATCAGGCTGGTCACGCCAAAGGGCATGCAGCCATCGCCCAGCGCAGTCTCGTGGCGGTACTCGTAGTAATGCGCCGCCAGCATCAGCACCGCCTGACCCAGGTCAGCGGGCAACCCGCCCCAATCCGCCGCCATTCCGGCATTCAGGACAACCCGCGCGCTGCCGCCCTGCGCGATCAGGGGCAGTGCTCCGCCCACAGGTTTCAGCCTTGGCCGCTGGCTGTCTTTCTCCAGCCAATAGCTCTCAGCATTCAACACGCTCTCGTGACCTTGCGCGTTTTCCAGCACCACCGAGCGCAGCTCGGTGACCGGCGCCACCGGCAGCACCTCGCCCGCCGGATCGCGCCAGCGGTTCAGGACCAGCGAAAACGACCGCGAAATCAGAGCCTTGCCCGTGCGCGTTTCGATCGCCGCGATCGCAGCCCTCAGAAACCCGCGCAGCACACCATCCTGCAGGTCGCCCTCGGCAAACCCGGTGCCCAGCCGCAAATGCGCCTTGAACTGATCCACCGGCAGCGCCGCGTCCGGGATCGAGGTTTCTTCGGTCAACATCATAGATACACTCCGCAAACTCGGACCCCTCCGGGTCGCGTTCCCTGATTGATGCGGACGCGCACCACCCCACGTCGCTCGAACGGAGGGGAGCAGCTAGACAACGTGAAAGGCCTTCACGGCGCACGCCCGCGCACGGGCCGGTTCCCCGGCCCGCCACTCGGTACCGCTTACGCGGTGCCGAATTTCAGCAACTTGATCGCGGCAAAATCGCTCACATCACCGCCCACGCGCTTGGTGGCGTAGAACAGAACATGCGGCTTGGCGCTGAACGGGTCGCGCAGCACCCGCAGATCGGGACGCTCGGCGATGGTATAGCCCGCCGCAAAGTCACCAAAGGCAATCGCGTAACTGTCTGTACCGGGATCAGGCATGTCCTCGGCGATCACCACCGGATAGCCCATAAGGCGCGCAGGCTCACCCGCCGCCAGACCATCCGACCACAAGAAGCGGCCATCGGCATCCTTCAGCTTGCGCACGGTGCCGGCCGTTTTCGAATTCATCACAAAGCTGCCATTGGCGCGGTACCGCGCCCCCAGCGCATAGACGATATCGACAATCGCATCCGCCTCGACACCGCCATCAACACCGGTCGGCACATAGCCCAGATTGCTCCAGGCCCAGACGTCATTGTCCACCTTGGCGTGATCCAGGATGCCGCGCGGCTTGTCGACACCGTCACCGGTGATGAAGGCACCGGCTTCGGCACGGGCGAACTTGTCGGCGATGCGACCTGCCAGCCAGGTCTCGATCTCGAAGGCGCTGTCATCCAGCAGGCGCTGCGAAGCTTTCGGCAGCGCCGACAGCTCATGCAGCGGGATCGAGATACGGTCGATGCTGGGAGTGCCGGTTTCGGTCGAGGGCGTGTTCTCGGCGGCCCAGCCCGCGCCAACATCGGAATGATCGACCAGCACGTCGTAGGAATTGGCCTCAACATTCACCACCGACGCAACGGAGCGGATCGAGGCCGTCGATTTCAGCACAGACTTGATCACATCCGAGGTCTGCGGGTCGATCAGAAACCCGCCATCGCCACTGACGGCGGTGGACAGAGACTTTGCCTCCATCTCCAGCCCGCGCAGCGCGTCGTCATCGCCCGAGCGCAGATAGTCGCCAAAGGCTTTCTGATGCGGCTGACCCGCCTCGATGGAGCCCGCCAAAGGCGGACGGCCCGCCAGTTGAGATTTACGATCCAGCATACTCACTCGCTCTTCTGTTTGTTTGAGTTTGGTTTCAAGTTCCGCCCGGAACCCTTTGAACTCGCTGACAAAGCCAGCCATCGCCCGCTTCACCTCCTGCACCGGCGGCACAGCCTCGCCGGTCAAGGCCGACGCATCGGTCTTGCTCATGGGAACACCCCTTTTTCTGCTGTTTGTCGCGGCGCTATCGCTGCGCCAGGTCCTGCCGTGCGCCCTCCAGCACATCGGCAATGCTGCGCCAGGCCTCGGCCTCGTCGGGCGTGATGCCCTTGGCCGTCACCCGCGCACTGGGCAGCATCGGAAAGGTCACCAAGGACACTTCCCAAAGCTCCAGTTCCGTCAGCAGCCGATGGCCGCTCTCATCCTTGCGCGCCCTGGTGGTGCGGTAGCCGATGGACAGCCCGTCAATGGCCCCCGCCTTGATCAGCGCCACCGCTTCGCGGCCCTTTTGGGTATCCTCCAGAAGTCGGCCCTTGACCCACAGCCCGCGCTCATCCTCGCGCACCTCGTCCCAGACACCTATCGGCTGCGCCGGGTCGTGCTGCCACAACATCTTGACCCGCTGGCCCGCCGTACCGAGCTTTTCCAGAGACCGCGCATAAGCCCCCGGCATCACCCGGTCGCCGCCCTGATCCACCTGCCCAAACAGGCTGGCATAGCCCTGGATCGTTGCGTCCTGCCCGACCGTCAGACCGTCGCCGAAGCGCGCAAACTTGTGTTCCAACTCCGTGCTCATACGTGAACACCTCCTCGCAAATCCCTGAAACTCATGGCGTTGCAATCACCAGCGATTGAAACGCCTGCGCCAGTATCACCGCCGCGACCCCGTAGACCGTCAGCCACAACCGTTTTTCCAGCCGCTGCATCAGCTCTTCCATCTGGTCCAGCCTCCGGCACAGATGCTCATGCTGGATCGCCGAGACCTTCTCATGCGCCGCCAGCCGCAGCCCCGGCGCGCAATCAAACGGCGCGTATCCCGGCCCATCAGCCATCCGCCTCTCCTGCGGGCAGTCCCAGTAACGCCCGCTTCTCCGCCCCACTTAGGAAGTCCGCATTGTTCACCCGCGCCCATTGCGCATCGCGCTCGGCGGCCAGCGCCGGAACCTGATCCAGATCCGGCTTCAGCTCGAACGCCTCGCCACTGAACCCGGACAGCCACTCCGACAGCGCCGCCGCCACCCGCGTCACCAGGGGCAGCACGGTCAGGCGGTAAAACGCCCGGTTGGCCTCCTGATAGTTCGAGTAGGTCGCGTCACCCTGGATGCCCAGCAACATCGGCGGCACCCCAAAGGCCAGCGCGATCTCGCGGGCGGCGGCTTCTTTGGTCTTCTGAAACTCCATATCCGAGGGCGAGAACCCCATCGGTTTCCAATCGAGCCCCCCTTCCAGAACCATTGGTCGCCCGGCATTGCGCGCGCCCTGATAATTCGCCTCGATCTCGTCGCTCAAGCGGCGGAACTGATCCTCGGCCATGACTCCCTGCCCGTCCGATCCTTTCCAGACCAGCGCCCCCGAAGGCCGCGCCGCATTGTCCAGAAGCGCCTTGGACCAGCGCGAGGCCGCGTTATGCACATCGACCGCCATCGCTGCCGCCTGCATCGGCGCAAAACCGTAATGGTCGTCCTGCGGATGAAAACTCTTGATATGGCAGATCGTCGGATTGACGCCCGTGACATCGAACCGATGCTTGCGCCCGCCCAACGCGTATTCATAGGCCACCGGCCAGCCATCCGGCCCCGGCACCACGCTGACCCGATCCGAGCGCAGAACATGCAGCTCAAGCGGCAAGCCGCCCTCGCCCTGCACCGCCTCGACATAAGCATTGCCCGACAAGAGCAGTTGCGCGAAAAGCGCCTCGAGCAGATCGGCCTTGCCCTGCGCCACATTCGGGCGTCGGATCAGCGACAGCAGAGGATGGGTCTCATAACGCTGCTCCGCATCCTGCAGGACCAAAGGCAGCGCCGACGCCGCCTCAGCGATCAGCTTTACCGACCGGAACCCCACCGGATTGCCCGCAAAGCCGGTCCGCGTCAGCGAGGCGGTGTCGCGCGCGCTCCACGCCACGCGGCCTGCACTGTGCCAGGTGACCACCGGCCCCGCCGCACTTGCCTTGGCCTCCGGCACATCCGCCTTTGCCCCGCGCCGCAAGAAATCAAATACCATCCGTGATGCTCCTCATTGCCCACCGCGCCAGTGACGCCTCACCGCTTCGTTGACACCGTTATCGCGCAAAGAGGTTGAAAGCCTCGGAACCCACCGTCCGCCCCCCGCGCAACGGGGCACAAAAAAAGGCGCCCGAAACCCGAGCGCCATTTTGTTGGATGTAGAGCGGCCGCAGCCGAGAGCCTTACAAAACCCGCAACCGTGGTCGCTTGTAGTGCACGGCTGATGCGATCATCAGTTCATGTAAGGCCCAGACCAGTGCATCCACCCGGTCCGGCGATCCCTGTCCCTCGAAGCCCTCGTTTGTCATCAGGCACATCTGCTCTTCCAAGGCACCAAGCCCTCGCAGGTGGAACACCTTGCCCTGCTCATAAAGCGCCGCCACCGGCTCCGCCCGCGCCGCCTTGCCCCGCGCCGCATGCACCGCCTTGAACGGCACCATCGGATCAACCTGACGTAAAACCTCTTCGACAAGCTGCCCGCCCTGATTGACCTCCGCCACCAGCCGCTCCGCATCAAATTCTTCCATCGCCGCAATGGCCGCCTGCGCCCAGCCCGCCGGTCCCTTTCCGTGCACCGTCCGGTCCGCCAGCACGTAAGCCCGCCAATCCTGCGGCGGCCCCTGTATCCGCGCGCCAACCACAACGATCCCACATTCATCCGCAGACGCGCCTGAACTCACCGCCGGATCTAGTGCCACCACCACCCGGTCAAGCTCAGGCGCGGCGTCAACCTGCGCGCCCTCCAGCATCTCAGAACTCCAGAGCGCGCCCTCGACATCGGCCATCAGAACGCCCTCAAGCTCCTGCCGTCCCAACCTTGTCCCGGCATAACGTGCCCGCACTTCGTCCAAGAACGAGTCCGCCAGATTGGCCCGATTCGCCTCAGTCGGCGCATGGGTCACCACGGTCGAGGGGGGCGCCAGCAAATCCCTGAGCGCCGTCACATTGCGCGGCGTGGTTGTTGCACAGACGCGCGGCGCATCCCCCAGCCGCAAGGCAAATTGCAACATATCCCAGGTCTCGCCTGCCTTCTTCCACTTCGCCAATTCATCGACCCATGCCGCATCAAATTGCGGCCCGCGCAAAGCCTCGGGGTCCGAGGCGGAAAACGCCTGCGCCTCGGACCCGTTGGGCCAGACCAGCCTGCGTTCCGAGGCTTTCCATTTCGGGCGACGATCCGGCGGCGAGCAGGCCAGTATCCCGCTATCGCCAAAAATCATCACATCGCGCACCTGGTCATAGGTCTCGCCCACCAGCGCCACACGGCGCGCCCGCCCGGCATCCAAAGGCCGCGCGCCTTCGACCATAGACCGCACCCATTCCGCCCCGGCACGCGTCTTACCCGCACCCCGGCCACCCATCACCACCCAGGCGCGCCAGTCGCCCTCGGGCGGCAACTGATGCGGCAGCGCCCAGAACTCGAACAGGAAAGGGAGGGCGCACAGCCCTCCCTCCCCGATCTCACTCAGGAACTCCTCCCTGACGGCAGCAGGCGCGGAGGCGAGCCAGTCGGCACCCGACCTCAAATCGAGCCTGCTCAAGGTCGAGGGCGTACCCGCCCTGGGCAATTCCGGTTTGGGCATGATGTAGTTCGACAAAACTTTTCTCCACTTTCTGACAGTCGCGGATCAGGCCGCTCACTTGTCCCAATTGCCTGGCTCCGCCAGCAAGATCTGCATCCTCCCCGGCCTCGATCTGTCTGCGCAGGTCTTCCGCCGCGTTTCGCAGACCGCGAATGGTTTCCTCGAACGACGCCAACAGGTCTGCCGTCCGCGAAATCCGCTCCTCCGGGGTAATCAAAGTCATGTTTGCTCGTGACCTCTTGCGTGAGTGATCTCCGCACGAGAGAAATGAAAAAACGGCCAACGGGGTCATCCCCGAGGCCGCTCACCCATGTCTTCCAGCATGACACAACCTATACGCGTTAACGTGCGGAAAGTCAAGGAATCCCGCAACAGATGCAACGGATAACCATCCGTTAAATATACGAAAAATTAGGAAAACCCTGCCAGACGCGCCGCGCGATCAGACGCCAGCTAGAACGGCAGTTGAGGCAGCGGCGGCGGCGCTGGCAGCCGATTATTTGCCATAGCAGCCGCAATCTCCCCAATCTGTTCATTGCAGATGACGCATGGCACCAACGATCCCGGCGTCAGCTTTGCCTTCATTGCGGCGAGTTCTTCCAGCAAGGGCAGAATCGGCACAGCAGGCGGCGCAACACTCATCGAGGCCGCCATATTCATGGCCCCCGAACTCGCGGCTTGCGCCCCTTGCGTCACATCCTCGATCTTGGGCAAGGCATCCAGCTGCACCTGCAGCGACTGCGCAGGCAGCGGCATCGGTATCTTCAGACTGGCCATATAGCTGAGCATCGCGTTTACCCGCGCAACACCGGCAGGCGTCAGCGCATCCGGCCCGAAGGCTTCCTGTATCGTCGCCAGATCCTGCACCTGCTCGGCCATGGCCTTCAACTCATCAAGCGGGATCGGCAAGGCAGGCACCGGGACGGTCGACAAGACGCCAAGCTGGCTCAGCAGCGCCTTTGTCAGGTTGGGATCGGACATGGCGGGCAACCCCATCGCCCCAGGCGCATTGGCCGCCTGCGCCGCCATTGCCATCTGATAGGCAAGATCCAGCTTTGGTCCGGGCAGGGCAAAAGGCGGCATACGCAAGCGCGGCAGCGTAGCGGCAAACCCCATGGCCGATGAAAATGTGCCTTGCGAATTGGCGACACCCGCCTGCGCGGCAAAGCTTGCATCCACATTGGCCAGCGCCATCGGGCAGATGCCCTGCGCCCGCAGCGCCAGCGTCACCCGCGCAGCGATGGCCATGTTCTGCATCTGCACGGCTGGCAAGGCTTGCGCCTGCGGCAGGACACTCGCCGCCAGGCTCGCAACGGCCTGCTGGATATAGGCCATCAGCATACGCGGATTGGTGACCGGAAAGACCGGCGCAACCATCGCCAGTTTCACCATCATCGACAGCATCCCGCCGCCGCCCGGTGGCAGCACGGCAGGCAACTGGATCGTCGGTGCATTGGCCGCAAGGGTCGCCCGCAGGTATGCATCCGAGCTCATGTCCGGCAGCATCGCAGCCAGTTTCATATCCGCACGGATGTCGGCCTGCGCCTGTGCCTGCAACCCCAGCAGGCTTTGCAGCTTTACCATCTGCGGCGGCACCGCCATGACCGACAGGCTGCTCGCCGGCATCACCGGCATGCTGAAGGCGGCAGTGTCACAAAAACAGGGCATGGGCGGTCCGATGTGGGGGATGTTTGTCAGGCAGGGCCATGAGGCCCCACCATACTAAACCCCGTTGCGTGCAAGAAATAAACTCCCTTTCGGACAAACCCGGTCAGTTCCCGGAATTTGCCCGCTCCGCCTCGATCTCGCGCCATTTGGCGACGTTGCGGTTATGCTCCTGCAACGTCTCGGCAAAAGCATGGCCCCCTGTGCCATCGGCAACAAAGAACACAAAATTCGTTTCCTCAGGCGCCACAGCGGCCTCCAGGCTGGCCAGTCCGGGATTGGCGATGGGCGTTGGCGGAAGCCCGTCGATCAGATAGGTATTCCAGGGTGTTACACGGCGAAGCTCACTGCGCCGCAAACCGCGTCCCAACACCCGTTGCCCCTTGGTGATCCCATAAATCACGGTCGGGTCTGTCTGCAGCTTCATCCCCTGATTGAGCCGATTCACAAAGACGCTGGCCACCTGGCCGCGCTCTTCGGACAGGCCGGTTTCCTTTTCGATGATCGATGCAAGGGTCAGCATCTCTTCCGGCGAGTTCAGCGGCAACCCGTCCTGACGGCTTTCCCAGACCGCGTTGATCCGCAATTCCTGCTTGTCCTGCATATCGGCCAGAACCGTCGAAACCTCGGTGCCCGGCCTCACCTCATAGCTGTCAGGGGCCAGCATGCCCTCACCCGGCAGCTCACCCGCATCACCGCTCAGCACATCCCAGGCCTTCAGCGCGTCGGCCACTTGCCAGGTGGTGACACCTTCGGCCATCGCGATGCGATAGCGTGTGTCCGATTGATCCCGTTTCTCGCCATAGACCTCTGGCGCGTCATCCGCATCGGGGTCAAATTCGGCCAGTTCCACGAATTGCAGGCTTTCGGGGTCCAACTCGCGCACTTCCATCTGGTTGCGGGTCACACCGATGCGATAAACGATTTCGGTCCCACAGGTGCTTGCACCGCCTTTGGTGATCTGATCGACGATCTGTTCCATCGTCGCACCCTCGCGCACCAGAAAGCTGCCGGCCTTCAGGTCCCCGGCCTTGTCCTGATAATCCGCCCCGATCCGGAAGATCCGCGCATTTGTCACTGCGCCCTGATCGACGAGATCATTGCTGACCCGTGTCATGTTCGACCCGGATTCAACCCGCAGACAGATCGCGCTTTCCAGCGGCCCGGCGGACCGGTATTGCGATTGACCCCACAGCACCACGCCAGCAACCAGAAACAAGCCAACCAGCAGGAATGTCAGCATGTTCGAGGCAAGACTGCGCCACATTTAGCTGGCCTTTCCGAAGATCACGCTCGCATTGGTGCCACCAAATCCGAAGGAGTTCGACAGGGCCACATCGATCTTGCGTTCCCGCTTGGCATTCGGGGCCAGGTCAACCGGCGTTTCGACAGCAGGGTTGTCCAGGTTGATCGTTGGCGGAGCGACCTGATCCCGGATCGCCAGGATCGAAAAGATGGCCTCAATCGCGCCTGCCGCACCCAGCAGATGCCCGGTGGCGGACTTGGTCGATGACATGGTCACATTCGCCGCATGATCCCCCAGCAACCGCTCAACCGCGCCCAACTCGATGGTATCCGCCATGGTCGAAGTGCCATGGGCGTTGATATAGTCCAGATCAGAGGCCTGCAGGCCCGCGCTGGCCAGCGCGGCATTCATCGAGCGCTCGGCCCCGTCGCCATCCTCAGATGGCGCGGTGATGTGATAGGCATCCCCGGACATGCCATAGCCCAGAACTTCAGCATAGATTTTTGCGCCGCGCGCCTTGGCATGTTCATACTCTTCGAGAACGACAATGCCCGCACCTTCACCCATGACAAACCCGTCGCGATCAACATCATAGGGGCGGCTTGCCGCTTGCGGATCGTCGCCATATTTAGTCGACAGCGCCTTGCAGGAGTTGAAGCCGGCAATCCCGATCTCGCAGATGCAGCCCTCGCCGCCGCCCGCGATCATCACATCGGCATCGCCGGCCCGGATGATACGGCTGGCATCGCCAATGGCATGCGCGCCTGTCGAGCAGGCGGTCACCACCGAATGGTTCGGCCCCTTGAATCCGAAACGGATCGACACCTGACCCGAGGCCAGGTTGATCAGCGCACCCGGAATAAAGAAGGGCGAGACCCGGCGCGGGCCACGTTCCTTGATCAGGTTGGCGGTTTCGGCAATCGAGCCCAGACCACCGATGCCGGACCCAATCAGAACGCCGGTACGCAGCCGGTCGGCCTCGTCCTCGGGGGTCCAGCCCGCATCTTGGCAGGCCATATCAGCGGCCGCGATGGAATAGAGGATGAAATCCTCGATCTTGCGCTGCTCTTTGGGGGGCATCCAGTCATCGGGGCTGAAGGTGCCATCGGTCCCGTCCCCGCGCGGCACCTCGCAGGCATAGGTTGTCGTGACCCCGGATGCCACAGCATCAAACCGTGTGATCGGGCCCGCACCCGATTGTCCGTCCAGCAATCTCGACCAGGTTTCCTCAACGCCGCTTGCCAGCGGAGTGACCAATCCGAGACCGGTTACAACGACTCTGCGCATATAGTGCCTCATGCCTGCTTTTCGTGTTCGTCACTGCTCTTAGCCTGCGCGGGGGGCCGGGGGCAAGTGTTCGGCACGTGACGGAACCGGCTATCCACCGCCTAACTGGGCGTCAGAGCACAAATGTTCCGTTCATCTATACACGCCCGCATGCCACTACAGGCGGCATGCGGCTGAGACGATAAGCAAGGCCGGATCAGCGGAATTCCGCGACCGGCTCATGCGCCTGGCGCGCAACGTCAAGCGCGTCGCTCAGATCCACAGTCTTGAGAAACAGCGCCCGGCCAACAATCGCGCCCGAGATGTTGTGGATATAGGCCAGACGCGAAATGTCATCGCTCGATCGAACCACACCGCTGGCGATCACCGGGGTCCGCGAATGGCTGGCCAATGCGGAAATCAGGCCCAATTGAGCCTCCAGGTCTTCCATGTCGCTGTCGATATCCGTGACGATGATCGAGGCCAGCGGCACGCCCTCAAATGCTTCAATAAAGGCTTCCGGCGCGAACGCGCTGGCGCTGCGCCAGCCTTCGGTCATAACCTGGCCGCGCCAAACATCGACCGACAGAACGATCTGATCGGGATACCGCTTGGCCAATTCCTTGACCATATCTGGTTCGATTGCCGCCAGCGTGCCCACCACGATCCGCGCCGCGCCCTTGTCGATCCAGCGTTCGATGGCCTCGCGACTGCGCATGCCGCCGCCAAGCTGCACCGGGATGCCCACGGCGCGAATGATCTCTTCGATCAGTTCGGCATTGCCATCCTTGCCGTCAATCGCGTCGAAATCGGTGATCTGCATGTACTCGGCCCCGGCCGCCGCCCATCCACGGGCGGTTTCGACAGGGTCCACATGCCACAGCATCGGGTCCTCAAGACGCCCCTTAGTCAGGGTCACGCAATGCCCGTTCTGAAGTTCCATTGTCGGATAAATTATCATGGCCGGTCCTTCCGCTGAGCCAACGCACTCATCACCATACCATACCTCGCGATAGCTCGGAAAAATCACCCAGTTTCGGCATTGCATGTGTCAATTGCGGCCTTCGCCTCAGACGCGGGCGGGCGGCCCCTTGCGGCAAAGGAGATTGACGCTCTTTTCATGGATCACCGCATCCCTGAGCGGCGCATAGCCCAGGCGTCCGGCAAGGCGCTGCGACACCGGGTTGTCAGCGTCGATCATCGCCACCAGCGGTCCGGGAATGACCCTGTCGAACCAGTCATGCGCAGCCTGAGCGGCCTCATAGCCATAGCCCTTGCCACGCGCCTCGGGCGCCAGCACCCAGCCGACCTCGGGGAAAGGATCGAAATCATCGCCTAAGGCGCGGTCGGTAAAGAAAAACCCCGCCTGTCCGATCATCCGGCGGGTTTTCTGTTCGATCACCGCCCATTGCCCGAACCCGGTCATCTGCCAGTGCCCGGCATTGCGCAGAAAAGCGGTCCAGGCCTCGCCGCGCGAACGCGGTTGCCCGCCGGTAAAGCGAATCACATCCGGATCCGCCCAGATCTCGGCATAGCGGTCGAAATCCTCCGGCCGCATTCCGCTCAGCGTCAGCCGGGCGGTATTTATCATCGGGACCGATCGGATCATTTTCTGCTCGTCTGATCTTGTGCCTCAGGCGGACCGTGCGACCAGCAAGAGATTCGGGCAAGAGACCGATGGTCGATTTACCGGCACAGCGCGGCAAACAAACAACAAAAAACGGCGCCTCCCGCAGGAGACGCCGTTTTGTCAGTCGTCAGCGTTGGCTCAGGAAGCTTCGCTGATGAATTTGACCGCATCGCCAAATGTCTGGATGGTCTCGGCTGCATCGTCCGGAATCTCGATGCCGAACTCTTCTTCAAACGCCATGACCAGCTCAACGGTGTCGAGGCTGTCTGCGCCCAGATCGTCGATGAACGACGCATTCTCGGCCACTTTGTCCTCTTCAACACCCAGGTGCTCTACAACGATCTTCTTAACGCGATCTGCGACGTCGCTCATGTCAATTCCTCATTCACATAGGGCCTCTTGGCCCGATTGTCTGCCCTTGCCCGCTCGGGTTGGCTTGGTTTTGCCCGGTCCGGGCGGTTTAGATCCCGGCTCGCCGGGCAAAAGGACGGGGCGAATGATCACCGCCCCGGGATGTGCGCCGCCTATAGCATAGTCGGCACACAAGGCAAACGGTTTCGCCGCCCGCCCGATTTGAAGCCTACAACATGGCCATGCCACCATTCACATGCAAGGTGCTTCCGGTGACATAGGCGGCTTCGGGACTGGCAAGATACAAAACGGCTGCCGCGATCTCTTCGGGTTCTCCCATGCGACCGGCAGGAACCTTGCGCAGCAGACCCTCTTTCTGCTCGTCGGTCAGTTTTTCGGTCATGGCGGTGGTAATGAAGCCCGGCGACACCGCGTTCACCGTAATGCCGCGGGTCGCAACCTCATGCGCAAGTGCCTTGGAAAATCCGATCATGCCAGCCTTGGAGGCGGCATAGTTGGCCTGCCCCGGATTGCCGATGGACCCGACCACGGACGAGATATTCACGATCCGGCCCCAGCGCTTCTTCATCATGCCGCGGATCACGCCTTTGCAGAGCTTCATCGTGGCGGTCATGTTCAGGTCGATCACGTTCTGCCATTCCTCATCCGACATCCGCATGAACAGGTTGTCACGCGTGATGCCCGCATTGTTGACCAGAATATCGACCGAGCCCATCGCCTCGGCCGCCTGTTTTGGCAGCGCTTCGACTGCCTCGGTATCGCCCAGGTTACAGGGCAGCACGTGGGCACGCTCGCCCAGATCATCGGCCAGTGCCTGCAAAGGCTCGACGCGGGTGCCGGACAGCCCCACCGTGGCCCCCGCCCCGTGCAGCGCGCGCGCGATATCGCCACCAATCCCGCCCGAGGCGCCGGTAATCAGCGCGTTCTTTCCGGTCAAGTCAAACATGTCTCAAGTCTCCCGCTGCGTTTGCAGCACAAGGTTTTCGTTTCGCGCGGGGGTATTCAGGGGAAACCCGCGCTCGTCAATTCTATTGTGCCAGAACAGCCGCAACGTCGTCAGGCGTGCCGACCGCGTATGAGGTGATGGCACGGTCGATCTTGCGGATCATGCCCGACAGGGCCTTGCCCGCGCCGATCTCCCACACGCCGGTCACGCCTTGCGCCGCCATATACTGCACGCTTTCGCGCCAGCGCACCGAACCGGTGACCTGCTCGACCAGCAATTGCCGGATCATATCCGGGTCCGAGACCGCCTCGGCCCGCACATTGGCAACCAGTGGCACGGCAGGGGCTTTGATCTCGACCCCGGCCAGCGCCTCGGCCATCACGTCGGCGGCGGGCTGCATCAGCGCGCAATGGAACGGAGCGCTGACCGGCAGCATCACCGCCCGCTTGGCACCCTTTTCCTTGGCGATCACCGCAGCGCGTTCCACCGCCGCCTTGCTGCCCGAAACAACGACTTGTGTAGGATCGTTGTCATTGGCGGCCTGGCACACATCGCCCTGCGCCGCCTCATCAGCCACCGCGCGCACGGCCTCCAGATCGAGGCCCAGAATGGCCGCCATCGCGCCCTCGCCCACCGGCACCGCGCTTTGCATGGCCTGCCCGCGGGTGCGCAGCAGCCGCGCCGTGTCCGCCACGCTCAACGCCCCGGCAGCCGCCAATGCCGAATACTCGCCCAGCGAATGCCCGGCCACAAACGACGCCCGGTCAATCGACACGCCTTCGGCCTCCAAAGCGCGCATCGCGGCCAGCGAGGTCGCCATCAGCGCCGGTTGCGCGTTCTGCGTCAGCGTCAGCTCGGCAATATCGCCCTCCCAGATGAGATCACTCAGCTTTTCCCTCAGCGCCGCGTCGACCTCGTCGAAAACCGCTTTGGCGGCCGGATAGGCCTCGGCCAGCGCCTTGCCCATTCCGATGGTCTGCGCGCCCTGTCCGGGAAAAACGAATGCTAATGTCATGGCTGCTTGGTCCTGCGTTCTGTCCTGTCGGCCCCGTTTAGACAACCAGCCCGCGCCGCACAAGCTCTGCATCCGGACACGTTACCTGTGCGCAGAGGTGACTTGTCCCGCCTCGCGGGCACGATAATGTTGCGACACAGACCCAGTCAGGAGCCGTCCATGTCCATCGCCAATACCAGCCACAGCTATGGCAGTGTTTCGAAATGGTTCCACTGGCTGACCGCCCTGTTGATCTTGACGGTGATCCCGCTGGGCCTGATCGCCAATTCGCTTGCCGAGGCGATCGTCAATCCTGACATCCCCACAACCGACGCACAGGTCGCGCGCGCCGCGCTGCTGTTCTCGATGCACAAAACCATCGGCGTGACCATTTTCTTTGTGGCGCTGGCGCGGATCATCTGGACGCTGACCCAACCGCATCCGGGGCTGCTGAATGCCGATAACAAGCCCGAGGCCTTTGCCGCCGAGACGATGCATTGGCTGCTCTATGGCTCGCTGGTCGCAGTCCCGCTCAGCGGCTGGATACACCATGCGGCAACCACCGGCTTTGCGCCGATCTGGTGGCCCTTCGGTCAATCCCTGCCCTTTGTTCCCAAAAGCGAGAGCGTCGCGGAATTCTCCGCCGGGCTGCACTGGATCCTGCAATGGGTGCTGATCGGGGCGCTGGTGCTGCATATCGCGGGGGCGGTGAAGCATCACATCATCGACCATGACCAGACCCTGCGCCGGATGCTGCCCGGCCCCAATACCGCGCCGGAACCGCCCACGCAGCACCGTTCGGCCCTGCCACCGATTGCCGCCCTCATCGCCTGGGGCGCTGCCATCATCGGAGGCGCAATGATCGGCGCGTTCAGCCACGGCGCGCATGATCATAGCGAGGACCATCATGCGGGCCAGGCAGAGCTGGCCGAGGTGCAATCAGACTGGGAGGTCGAAGAAGGCAGCCTGGGCATTTCCGTCACCCAGTTGGGCAGCAAGGTAGATGGCAGTTTCGCCGACTGGACCGCGTCCATCAGTTTCGACGCGCCAGACGCCCCCGGCAAGGCGGGCGATGTCGAGGTTGTGGTCTCGATCCCGTCGCTGACGCTCGGCTCGGTCACCGGCCAGGCGCTCGGAGCAGATTTCTTTGACGCCGCGCAGTTTCCGACGGCCAATTTCACCGCAGAGCTCTTCAAGACCGAAACCGGCTACGAGGCACGCGGCCCGCTCACCATCCGCGACCAATCGTTGGATGTGGTCCTGCCCTTCGATCTGGCGCTTGAAGATGATCGCGCAGACATGACCGGATCGCTGCAGCTGAACCGGCTTGATTTCGGCATCGGTCAGAGCATGCCCGACGAAAGCTCCCTCGCCTTCGGCGTGGAGGTTGTGGTGTCCCTGACCGCAGAACGCGATGATGACTGAGGCCACCGGTAGGCGCTAGCGACCCTCATCTGCCCGCTTCTGAAACCCGGTCTTGGTTTGCCTGAACCCGGCTCTCTCATAGAATGCCAAGGTCGCGGGCTTTTTCGAGCCGGTCATCAGCATCACCTTATAGCAGCCCTGATCCCAGGCGCGCTGTGACGCTGCATCCAGTATGCGCTTGCCATACCCTCGGCATCGGTGATCCGTATGTGTCACGACATTTTCGACCAAGGCATAAGGGGTTCCACCCCTGGTCAAATTGGGAATAACCACCAGGGCGCAAGAGGCCACCAATTCTCCGTCAACCTCACCCAGCAACAGGGCGCTTCCGTCGTATAACGAAAACCTGCGAAAGATATCTTCGGCGGTTTCCACTGAAAACGGTAGGTTGTTGATTGTCAGATGGGTGTAGAGTTCCAGCAGGCTGGCCAGGTCATCTGTGCCCGCTTCCCGGATTGTAAATGCATCGCGCATAGCCGCTGGGATAAGCCATGTGGTTTTGCTCGGCAACTCTGCAGATGCGGCAAGCACATAGGTCCTGCATGAAAAACGCCGGGGCGAGCCCCGGCGTCGATCAGAAATATTTTGTGGTCGGATTACTCCGCTTTCATCGCCTCGACCGAGATGAAGACGTTAACCTCATCGCTCACGAAGGGCGCGAAATTGCCGACATCGAATTCCGACCGGACCAGCGTGGTGGTGGCGTCAAAGCCCAGCCAGGGTTTCTTGGCCATGGGATGTTCAGCCGATTGATTCAGCTTTGCATCCAGAACCACCGACTTTGTAATTTCGTTCATGGTCAGATCACCGGTGATCTTGGCGGTGTCCTCACCGGTCACCTCGATGCTGGTCGAGGTGAATGTGACCAGATCTTCGTCACTTGCGCCAAAGAAGTCGTCGGACATGAAATGCTCATCGCGTTTTTCCCAACCCGTGAACATCGACTTGACCGGCATCGCGACCGAGACGCTGGAATCAGCGGGGTTTTCGGCGTCAAACATGATCTCGCCCTCGAACCCCGAGAACATGCCGTAGGTGGTCGAGAACCCGAGATGGTTATAGTCAAACACAACCTGGCTGTGGCTGGCATCCAATAGGTATTTCTCCGGCGCGGCAAAGCCGGCAGTCGCGGCTGTCGCCAGAGCGGCGGCAAAAAGGGCGGTTTTCATAGGGGTCTTCTCCGGTCAATTGTTTGCGCATCAGTACGGGGCCGCTGAATACGACGCCATGACAACAGAATTGCGCCGCCCGAGGGCGACGGCAAGTCTCTATAAGCTCACAATTGCTGTGATCAGGTGAACATCCGCCGATCAGGCGGTGATATTGACCATCCCGCTCAACTGCGCGCGCAGCGCATCGCGCACCTCGGGGGACTCGATCGGCAGGCGCATCAGCATGGTGCCATCCACATCAAAGACCTCCAGCAGGTTTTCGGTGAACCGGGCGGCGCCAAGGCTCTCGTAGCTGCGGCGCAGGACCGTCTGGGGGCGTCCGCGGTTGTTCTTCTGCAACACCCGTACCTCGCGGCGGATCGGGTCGAAATAGGCATCGGGCTGATTGTCCACATGGTGCATCATCAGTAATGCCATCCCGCAGAGCAGGAAAAACAGCGATGCGCCAAGTTTGAACGTTGCCGCCTCGGCCGACATATCCGCGCCCGGCAACAGCCACATCAGCGCCGAGCCCAGGATCATCGCGGTGCCGAAAATCCGGAACAGCACCTTTCGTGCCGGCCAGTTTGGCGCAAAGGCAATCATCAATGGCATCGCTTCCTCAAAGCTGGGAAGGGCGACCGCCTGCTCCATCATATCCTTGCGCACTGCTTTCATCCTTCTGGCATCCTTGTCGCATCTGATCCGTTTGCGGGAAGTTCTCCCCTTGGTTGCAAGCTTCTAAAGAGAAAGCGTCAGGATTGCGGCACGCCCGCGAAAGATTGGGGCATGCGCGGGGAATTTGAGCGGCAGCCGCACCCTGTTTCTGCCCTTGCATGGCCCGCCAGAGGGTGTATATAGCGCCATCCTTTCGCAGGATTTCGAACCGCGCATCCTCTCGTGGTGGGGCAGCGAAAGGTCAAACGCCCCGTCTTTGAAGTGCGCCTTGACAGAAACAGGAGTTCACATGCCGCTTTATGAGCATGTCATGATTGCGCGTCAGGACCTGTCCAACACGCAAGCCGAGGGCCTCATCGAACATTTCGGTGCCGTGCTGTCCGACAATGGTGGCAACCTTGTCGATCACGAGTACTGGGGCGTCAAGACGATGGCCTACAAGATCAACAAGAACCGCAAGGGCCACTATGCCTTCCTGCGCACCAATGCACCCGCACCGGCCGTTCAGGAGATGGAGCGTCTGATGCGCCTGCATGACGACGTGATGCGCGTTCTGACCATCAAGGTCGACGAGCATGCCGAGGGCCCCTCGGTCCAGATGCAGAAGCGCGACGAGCGCGAAGGCCGCCGCGAGCGCCGCTGATCTTAGCTTGAGAAAGGACATCTGAAATGGCTGCAAAACCGTTTTTCCGCCGTCGCAAGGTTTGCCCGTTCTCCGGTGAGAACGCGCCCAAGATCGACTACAAGGACACCCGTCTGCTGCAACGCTATATCTCTGAGCGTGGCAAGATCGTACCGTCCCGCATAACCGCCGTTTCGGCCAAGAAGCAGCGTGAACTGGCTCGCGCCATCAAACGCGCCCGTTTCCTGGCCCTGCTGCCCTACGCCGTGAAGTAAGGAGACTGATCATGCAAGTTATCCTTCTGGAACGTGTTGCCAAGCTTGGCCAGATGGGCGACGTCGTTGACGTCAAGCCCGGCTTTGCCCGCAACTTCCTGCTGCCCCAGGGCAAGGCCCTGAGCGCGTCCCAAGCCAATATCGACTCGTTCGAGGCCCAGAAAGCGCAGCTTGAGGCGCGCAACCTGGAGACCAAGAAAGAAGCCGAGGCTCTGGCCGAGAAGCTCGACGGTCAGCAGTTCATCGTGATCCGCTCGGCCTCTGACGCTGGCGCGCTTTACGGCTCAGTCACCCCGCGTGACGCCGCCGATGCGGCCACCGCCGACGGGTTCACCGTCGACAAGAAACAGATCGCGCTGGTTGCACCGATCAAGGAACTGGGTCTGCACTCGGTTTCGGTGATCCTGCACCCCGAGGTTGAAGCTTCGATCCAGCTGAACGTTGCGCGTTCGCAAGAAGAAGCCGAACTGCAGGCCTCGGGTAAGTCGATCCAGGAATTGGCAGCCGAAGAAGAAGCCGAAGCCGAGTTCGAAATCTCGGAACTCTTCGACGATATCGGCTCTGCCGCATCCGAAGACGAAGAACTGGTTGCCGACGCCGAAGCGCCCGCCGAGGACGACAGCACCAACTGAGCCCCTGGGCTTTGACAGATTTCAATGCCGCGCGAAGCCCTTCGCGCGGCATTTTTTTGTTATCGACGCATCTGCCAGCCAAGCGCTGAACTTCGATCTGGAAAATCCGCGCACGCCAAGTCTAATCTCAGGATGAAACGTTCTGGCTGCTGGGTGCATGAACATTCTGCACCACCAGAACCCCTATTTGATGGGCGACCATCGCCTGCGGTCGCGTTCTTGGGACAGAAGGATATTCAGATGACGCCCGGTGACATAAAATCCAAAGCCTTTGCGATGCCGCTGACCAGCCCGTCTTATCCGCGCGGGCCCTACAAGTTCTTCGACCGAGAATTTATGATCATCACCTATCGCACAGATATCGATGGTTTGCGTGCGGTAGTTCCTGAACCGCTGGAGATCATCGAGCCCGTCGTAAAGTACGAATTCATCCGCATGCCCGACTCGACCGGTTTCGGAGATTACACCGAATCCGGTCAGGTCATCCCTGTGATCTATCAGGGCAAGCCTGGCTCTTACGTGCACTCCATGTATCTCAACGACCACAGCCCGATTGCCGGTGGCCGCGAGATCTGGGGCTTTCCCAAAAAACTCGCCGAACCCAGCCTGCGGGTCGAGAAAGAAACGCTGGTTGGAACGCTGGATGTGGGATCGGTGCGGGTCGTCACCGGCACGATGGGCTATAAGCACCGCGAGTTGGACAAGGCCGCCGTGCAGTCGGCGTTGCAGCAACCCAGCTTCCTGCTGAAGATCATCCCGCATGTCGATTGCACGCCGCGAATCTGCGAGTTAGTCAGATATTATCTTGAGGACGTCACCGTGAAGGGCGCGTGGCAGGCACCCGCCGGGTTGACTGTCAACCAGCATGCCTTTGCGCCGGTGGCTGATCTGCCGGTGCTCGAAACTCTCTCGGCCACCCATATCCTTGCAGATCTGACCATCGGATTGGGAGAGGTGGTGCACGACTACCTGCCCGGATGAACGCGTCTGGAATCGGCAAAATTTGGCAAAGACCCTCCTGGTTGCAGTTCCCCTCGGGATCACCGGGCGCTAACCTGCCGCGAACAGGAGACCACAATGCCCCCCATCACCCGCCGAAACACGATTGCGATGCTCGCAGCAACCACCCTGCTGACCGCCTGCGGCGAGCGGGCGCGCGGAACCGAACGGCCCGACGCGTTCGACCCACCGCTCTACCCAAACGAGACGCCGGAACTGCGCGCCTCGATCAACAAATGGGCCGATCACTACGAGGTCCCGCGCGAGCTGGTCCACAAGCTGGCTATCCGCGAAAGCACCCATCGCCCCTGGGCGGTGAACCGACCTTATTACGGTCTGCTGCAGATCCTGCCCGCGACTGCCCGCTCGATGGGGTATAGCGGTTCGCCCAAAGGGCTATTGGACGCAGACACCAATTTGGAATTTGCCGGGAAATACCTGCGCGGGGCCTGGTTGCTGGCCGATGGCGATCAGGCCTACGCGATCCGGCTTTATGCCAAAGGCTACTGGCCCGAGGCCAAACGGGCCGGAATGCTGGTTGAAACCGGGCTGGTACAGCCGAAATAGCAGCGAGTGCCGGACCGCAAGAGGCCCGGCGCGTTTTTCATGTCAGTCTTCGGGCGACATGATCTTCCAGATCACCGCACCGATGGCCGCCCCGATCAGCGGCGCCACCCAGAACAGCCAGAGCTGCGCCAGCGCCGGTCCATCCGCGAATAGCGCCACACCGGTGGAGCGTGCCGGGTTCACGGAGGTATTGGTCACCGGGATCGAGATCAGGTGGATCAGCGTCAGGCCCAAGCCAATCGCGATCGGCGCAAAACCTGCCGGTGCCCCCTTGGATGTCGCCCCCAGGATGATGATCAGGAAAAACGCGGTCATCACGATCTCGGTCACCAGGGCGGCCATCAGCCCATAGCCCTCGGGCGAGGCCGCGCCATAACCGTTTGAGGCGAATCCGCCGACGCCTTCGAACCCGGCCTTGCCCGAAGCGATGATATAAAGAATCAGTGCCGCAATGATTGCGCCCAGCACCTGCGCCACCCAATAGGGCAGCAGTTCGCGACCCTCATGCCGCCCCCCCAGCACTAGGCCCAGCGTCACCGCCGGGTTGAAATGACCGCCCGAGATATGGCCAACCGTATAAGCCATCGTCAGCACCGTGAGGCCAAAGGCAAAGCTGACCCCAAGCCAGCCGATTCCCACATCGGCGACCCCTGCGGCCAGAACCGCACTGCCACAACCGCCCAGAACCAGCCAGAACGTCCCGAAGAATTCGGCAATCAATTTCTTCGTCATGTTTATCTCCCTCGTGAAATACCCGCCATTCAAAGCGATTGTTTCTGACTTATGCGACCAAAAGGCCGCATAATCACGTCCACGTTACCACAACAACAACTTAAAACTGAAAATAGTTGATTGATAACAATCAATAATGCACAGTGAGGTTCGTTGATCGATTGGGCTGTGTGTTTTGGTCGGATCGGTCGTGAGGGGAAACGTAATAGGTTTAGTAGGTGACAAGGTGGAGACTGTTGATTTTGTCGTGGGCCAGAGGATTCGGGCCCGTCGCGTAGCTATGGGGGTCAGCCAGGCGGATTTGGGGAAGTCCATTGGCGTAAGGTTCCAGCAAGTACAAAAATACGAATCCGGTGCCAACCGGGTCAGTGCATCGCGCCTTTGGGCGATCGCTGAGGCGCTAGACGTGCATGTAAGCCACTTTTTTGCCGGGATTCGGCCCGGAAATGCGGATTCTGGTGACAAATCTGCACCAAAAGATGAATTCGGCTTCCTAAAAGAGCATGATGCTGTTGAAATGTTGTCAATCTATCGCAGTTTAAAGCCTGCACATAAACATGCGGTCTTGTCCTTTGTGCGTACATTGACGCAAGATGCAACTATAAGGCGGTTCGACGAAGCCAAATAGCGGCCCGGGCCGCCACCCGCTTGAAAGGGGACATGCGGTGAAGCTGATCGATCTCGGGGCGGCGCCTGATCAGGAAACTCAATACAAAGAGTTTCTGCATCAGTTGTGCGACCAGTTCGAAATGGACCATGCCGCTTATGCGGGCATGAACCCGGCCGCTGGCACGATTCATGGCCACGTCACCTACAACGACGAGTGGAAGGCGCATTACGAGGAAAATCAGTTCCAGCTGATCGATCCGACGCTGCATATGAGTCAGCGCAGCATCGCTCCGGTTGACTGGAGCAGGCTGGAGCGCAGCGGCGAGTTTCAGCATGTTTTCAAAGATGCGTCGGATTTCGGCATTTGCGATCAGGGGCTGACCGTCCCTGTTCGCGGCCCCTTCGGGGATATCGGGCTGCTGAGCGTCAACCGCGATTGCAGTTCGGAAGAATGGAAAAAGGTGGTCGGCAACGTCATTGGCGAGTTGCAATCCATGGCGGTCCATATCCACGATTCGGTCATGCATTCCGATGAGTTGAGCCGCATCCTCTATCATCCCTCCCTATCCTCGCGCGAGGTTGAAATCCTGCAATGGGTCGCAGCAGGCAAATCGCAGCAGGATATCGGAGACATCCTTTCGATCTCGCACCGAACAGTTGAAGTGCACCTGCGATCCAGCCGCGACAAGCTTTGCGCGCTGACGACGCCGCAAGCGGTCGGACGAGCCATAGCCAACGGTTTGATCTACCCAAGCTAGACTCGGACTTCTCCAACTAAACCAAAAAGTTCGTCCACTACGGGAATCCCCGAATAGTGCTTCCGGTTATGTTGGGTAACTATCAGTTTACATAACCACTCGCTAAGGGGGAAACCATGATACTGGTAATAGATGCCTTAAATAAACACCTGTTCACAAACATCCTTGAGGACATGTTCCAACTCCGTGCACGCGTCTTCGGGGGAAGACTGGGCTGGGAAGTCAATGTGGAAGACGGCAAGGAAATCGATGATTTCGACAGCCTTGATCCGGCTTATGTCGTTGGCCTGAATGACGATGGCAATGTCGTCTCTTGCGTGCGCGCCCTGCAGACCACCGGCCCGCATATGCTCTCGGACGTGTTCTCTGCGATCCTCGACGGGGAACCGCCGATCCGAAGTGCGACGGTGTGGGAATCGACGCGCTTCTGTGTGGATACCAACCGCCTGACTCGCGGCAAGGACCGCAACTCTGTCTCCTACGCCACATGCGAATTGATGATCGGTTCGCTGGAGTTTGCCCAACGGTCAGGGATAACGGATATCGTGACCGTCATCGACCCGGTGATGGACCGTGTCCTGAAACGTTCTGACAATGCCCCTTATGATTACGTCGGCAAGAAGGTCGGAATGGGCAAGGTACCCGCGCTTGCCGCCCTGCTCGACTGTTCGGAGGAACGGATCAACCGGGTGCGTGAGTTCTCGGGCATTAACCATGACGTCTTCATCGATGAAGAAGCAGCGTTATCCAGGTTCGGCACAACAGTGCCCGATCCAGCGCCCGAAAACCCCTTTGCCCCGGCCGCCGCGAACAAAGACAACCTTCCGCGCAGCCAGCTTGAGAACTACCTTTTCGAGCAGCTTGACCAGGCGACCAACGAAAGCGAACGCCAGGCGGCGCTGCGCTTGATGGATGCTCTGTCCAACACCTTGTCCAGCGAACAAAAGGACGCGATGCGCTTGGGCGCGGGCCGCGTTCTCGCCAAAGGCGCCTAAGCGCGTCCCGTCTCGCCACTCACTCGCGAACGGAAAGAGCCGCCCCAGTTATCTGAGGCGGCTCTCCTTTAGGATCGTGCGATTGCAGTAAAGAGGATCACTCGTCCTCAAGCGCCTCGACGGCTTTCTGCAGATCGTCCTTGCTGACGTCCTTGTCGCTGACCTGGGCCAGCTCAAAGACATAATCCACAACCTTGTCTTCGAAGATCGGCGCGCGCAGTTGCTGTTGCATCTGCTGGTTCTGCTGCACGAATTCAAAGAACTGACGCTCCTGCCCGGGATACTGACGCGCCTGCGCCATCACCGCCTGGCTCATTTCAGCGTCACTCACTTCAACCTCGGCCTTCTTGCCCAGTTCGGCCAGCAACAGGCCCAGACGCACACGGCGCGACGCCAGCTTGTTGTGCTCCTCGGTCGCCTCGATCTCTTCGTGGTCATGACCTTCGACATCGGGGTTTTCCTCGTGCCACAGCTGATGCGCGATCTGCTTGGCCTCGGCCTCGACCAGGGTCGGCGGCAGGTCGAACGCGACCAGATCATCCAGCTTGTCCAGCAGGCCGCGCTTCATCACCGCGCGCGCGGCACCGGCATATTCCGCTTCCAGACGCTCTGAAATCTGCGATTTCAGCGTGGCCAGATCCTCGGCACCGAATTTCTTGGCCAACTCGTCGTCGATTTCAGCGGCCACCGGTTCCTTCACCTCTTTGATGGTGCAGGAGAACACAGCTTCCTTACCGGCCAGATGCTCGGCCTGGTACTCTTCGGGGAAGGTCACGGTGACGTCTTTTTCTTCACCGGCCTTCACACCAACCAGCTGCTCTTCGAAGCCGGGGATGAAGCTGTTGGAGCCCAGAGCCAGCGGATAATCCTCGGCCGAGCCACCCTCGAAAGCTTCGCCGTCAACCTTGCCGACGAAATCCATCACGACCTGATCGCCATCCTTGGCCTTGGAGCCTTTCTTGCGCGCTTTGAAATCCTGCGCATTCTCGGCCAGGTTGCCCAGCGCCTCGTCCACGGCGGCATCATCAGCCTTGACCACCAGCTTTTCCAGCTCGATGGATTTCAGATCGACCTCGGGGATTTCGGGCAGCGCCTCATAGGACATTTCGACATGCACGTCGTCGCCTTCTTTCCAATCCTCATTGGTCATCTTGACCTCGGGCTGGAGCGCAGGGCGTTCACCGCTGTCTTCGAAATGCTGGCTCATCGCGCCATCGATGCTTTCCTGCATCGCCTCGCCCAACAGACGCTGGCCGAACTGCTTCTTCAGCAGCGCCATCGGCACCTTGCCCTTGCGAAAGCCCTTCATCTCGACTTCGGGCTGTGCCTCGGTCAGTTTCTCGTTGACCTTGTCGTCCAGCTCGGCGGCGGTGACGACGATGTTATAGCCGCGTTTCAGACCTTCGTTCAGCGTCTCGGTGACCTGCATCTGGTATCCCCATGAGGTTGGGGCGCGCAACCCTGGCGCGCCAAGCAAATTTGACGCCTTCTATTGGCCCTGCCCCGCCTGTGCAAGGCCCATCTGGCGCATCATTCCCGATTCGGACCGCCAAAAAGAAAAGACCGCCCCGGATTCCCGGAGCGGCCCGCACATGTATAATCCGATGACGGCTCAGAACCTCCAGCGCGCGCCCAGCACAATAGTCGACAGATCGTCAAAATCGTTGGTCGAATCATCGTAGGCATAGTTCTGATAGGTCAGGTAGGTATCGACGTTGTATTCTTCGATCCGCTGAGCCACACCCACACCCCAGACGCTGGAATCGGAGCCATCGGTGTTGAAGTCCGCGCCGTCCCAGTAATGCACACCGATGCCGGTCTTACCGACATTTGGCAGCCAGTCCTCGGTCTCATAGGCGACCTTGGCATAATAGTAGTTCGGGTCGGTATCCATGTCGGAATCGACATCGCGGGTACCAGCGGCCACGGTAAAGCTCAGCCCGCTCTGCAAAAGAACCGAGGCAGAGCCGATCAAATCCTCGCGTTTGGCGCTGCCGTCCCCTTCGCGAACCTGGTAGGCCAGCGCCGCGTTCACCTTGGTGCCCGCGAACTCGTTCGAGTAATAGGTGCCAAAATCGTAATAGTCGCGGTCATCATCATCGGCCAAAACGTTGCGACCCCAGGCCGCGCCAAAGCTGAAGCCGTTGAAGGACGGGGTGTCATAGCGGATGCGCGCTCGGCGCGAGCCATCGAAATCATCCGTTGTGTCCCCGACAGTCGGGCCGCTCAGTACTCCAGCAGAATCGCGGAAAAGGAAACTGAAGTTGGAATCTGCGGTGAAGGAATAAAGCGCCAGTCCGACATAAGACAGATCCTGCTCCGCCGCGCCATCAGCAAACATGCTGCCCTGCCCGGCCGACACCTTGCCCCAGTCGCCTTTTAGCGAAAAATCGACATGCCGGATATCCTGACGGGTCCAGCCGCCGAAATCATTGCCAAGCTGGCTGGTTTCCGTCGAATTCGGCAGACCCAGCGCGGTTTCAAAGCGGAACTGGAAGGTGTTCGCGCCGTAGGGCTGGATCACCTCCAGCCCGACCCGGCTGTTGGAGGCGTCGTAGTCGCGGACATTGGTCTCGGTCTCCTGACCGTCATCGACCGAAATGATCGCCGGGTTGAGCTGCCCATAGAGCTTCACATAACCGCCCGAGTTGTTTTCATATTTCAGTTCGGCTGCAGCGGGGGCGGCAAACGCCGAAACCATAAGCGCCGTGAGGGAAACGGCCCTGAGAGTCTTAGTCATTGGATTCACCCATAACGGTAGTTGCTGGAACACCCTGTTCGACGTGATCGATAGATTTGTTTTTGTTGATCTAAACAAACGACCTTGTCTTCTAATCGGCAGACTGATCGCCCAACCTTTATGTCACCCTGATACTTCAAAGCCGCCAGAAGCGGAGACCGCATATTGCCGCACCGCTGGTTTCGGTCGACATCCGCCGATCGAAGCGACCCCACCCGGTGCCTCAATATTCTGGACCGGCGTTTTTTAGCCTCAACCCCGATCAAATTACTTGTTTAATGTTTGGAAATATCAGAAACGTTAGCGCAATCACTCCAAGTCTGAAAGCAGTCGCATGATATTGTGTTGTGGCGAAGCCCTGATCGACATGCTCCCGGCCCGGACCACCGCCGGAGCAGACGCCTTTGCGCCGCATTGCGGTGGTGCCGTGTTCAACACCTCGATTGCGCTGGGACGTCTTGAGATTGAAACCGGCCTGCTGACCGGGTTGTCGCAAGACTTCTGGGGCGAGATGCTGCGGGACGCTTTGAACCAAAGCAACGTAGATCCCGAGTTTTCGGTTGTCAGCAACCGCCCCACCACGCTGGCCTTTGTGCAGCTCAAGGACGGGCAAGCCAGCTACAGCTTTCACGACGAGAACTCAGCCGGGCGCGGGATCACGCCGCAAGAACTGCCCGATATTCCCGACCGGGTCCAGACGCTGTTCTTTGGCGGCATCAGCCTGTGCAACCCGCCCTTCTGCGACAGTCTTGTTGCGCTGGCCGAACGCGAGGCCGGGCGGCGCACCATCATGGTCGACCCCAATATCCGCCCGGGCTTTGTCAGCGACGCTGTCGCCTACCGGGACAGGCTGACGCGCCTGATCGCCGCCGCAGACCTGATCAAGGTCTCGGATGAGGACCTCGCCTGGCTGCGTCCCGACCTTCCCGATGACCTGAGCCGAGCCGACGCGCTTTTGCAGGCCGGTCCCGCGCTGGTCCTGCTGACCCGCGGCAGCGCCGGGGCCACCGCTTTGCGCACCGGTGCCGAACCAGTCAGCGCAGAGGCCCGAAAGGTCACCGTCTTGGACACGGTGGGCGCGGGCGACACGTTCAACGCGGGGTTCATGGCCAAGGCGCAAGAGCTTGGCCTGCTGACTCGGCAGAAGCTGCAAACCGCCAGCAAAACCGATCTACTCTCCTGCCTGTCCTTTGCCGCTCAGGTGGCGGCGGTGACCGTCTCGCGCGCAGGCGCAAACCCGCCCTGGGCCAAAGACCTGACCAACTGATTGCCAAAGGCCACATCATGAAACGATCCGAGATCAACGATATCCTCGCCGAAGGTGATGCCTTCATGCGCCAGCACGGCGTCATTCTGCCCCCCTTTGCGTATTGGCAGCCCGAACAACTGCGCGGCGACAACGCCGCGTTGATCCGCGATCGCGGCCTGGGCTGGGACATCACCGATTACGGCGAGGGCCGGTTTCACGAGTTGGGCCTGTTCCTGTTCACCACCCGCAACGGCGCGGTCGAGGATCTGGGCGCGGGCAAGGGTATGCTCTATGCCGAAAAGATCATGATCTCGCGGGACAAGCAGCTGTCCCCGATGCACCGCCACAACATCAAGGCCGAGGATATCATCAACCGCGGCGGCGGCGATCTGGTGCTGGAACTCTGGTCGCCCGATGCAAGCGGCAATATCGATCGCGAGGCCAAGGTCACCGTGCCCTCCGATGGTGTGATGGTCACGCTCGACCCCGGTGGGTTGCTGCGGCTGAAACCGGGCCAGAGCGTCACCCTGATGCCTGGCATCTGGCACGCCTTCTGGGCGGAACAGGGCGATTGCCTGATCGGCGAGGTGTCGACGGTCAATGACGACCGGACAGACAACGTCTTCGAAGCCCCGATCGCACGCTTTTCCGATATCGACGAGGATGTCTCGCCCTCCCATCTGCTGGTGTCAGACTACTAAAGCCTGCGGCAGTCAGGCCGGGCGCGCGCTCGGGGATTGGAAACCGGCAGCTTGCGCTTTTTTCGCTCGCACTCGGTTTCAACCTTTGTTATGCACCGCCGCACAGCGCGGCCCTGGGGCTGCGCGGCTGCGGGTGTGGCGGAATTGGTAGACGCACCAGATTTAGGTTCTGGCGCCGCAAGGCGTGGGGGTTCAAGTCCCTTCACCCGCACCACTTTGTTTTTAAACAGAAGATCGTCGATATAGAACCATTCATGCCCGCTCACGGTATGGGCGCGGATGGGCGTTTCTACATCATCGAGGATAACTTCGCGTAAGAGGCCGCGACCATTGCCGCAGCATTCACTACATGGACGTGAACCTCCTCAAGCGGTAACCATGTTCGGGCGATCATCTTCGCAGGCAAACAGATCAAGTCGGAAGGCACCCGAGGAATTTGGGGGCGACCCAGGTAGCCGCGTTCCCAAAAAGCTTGATGGAACTGCCCTGTCGACGTGTTGCATGGTGGTTGGAAGGGTTTGGGTTCTCAAATATGTGGCAAGTCAATTGTGCAAAGAACACGCTCACCGCGATGTTGCCCTTTCAGCAAAGGCTGCGCGCCTTGAAGAGGCGCATCGCCGGCAAGGCGCATCAGATCCATGAGCAATCGGTTTATTCAGGTGGTTTCGACCAAATCAACTTCCTGAGCGAAGCGGGGCTGGACCTTCAAGGCAGCACGATTCTCGAGATAGGGACCGGCTGGTATCCGGTGATTCCGCTAATGTTGCGCTTGGCAGGCGCCAGGCAGGTCATCCTGACGGACGCCCACCCGCTGCTCGACCGGGAAACGCTGAAGGCAGCGGTGGATTTCCTGAGGGCGCGCCGCACCGATCTGGCAGAGCGCCTGGGCACCAGTGTCGAGAAGATCGAGGAGACCCTTACCTTTCCCCATGATGCACCGCTAGATGAAGCCCTGGATGCGCTGGGGTTGGCGTATCGGGTGCAGGCGTCACTCAAGGAAATGGATGTCCGCGTCGATGCCATCATAAGTCACACGGTGCTGGAACATGTTCCGCCCGCAGTCATTGTCGCGTTGCTGGAGCAAAGTCGCGACATCCTGCGCCCTGGCGGAGTCATTTCCCACGGCATTGATCATTCCGACCACCGAGCACACAGAGATGCGCGCCTGAGCCGCGTCGACTTCCTGCGCTATAGCGAAACGATTTGGAAACTTCTGTGCCTGAACCCGCAGGATTACACAAATCGCCTGCGCCACTCCGATTACGTCGCGATGGTGGATGCCGCTGGATTTGACCTGGTGCTGGAGCGACCCATCCTGGATTCCGGGGCAAGAAATGCCCTGAACGAGATGGTGCTGGCACCCCGTTTTCGATCCCGCGACCCCGACGATCTTGCCGTCTTGTGGACAAATATTCTGGCCCGCCCGCGCACACCGGAAAAGGCCGCGGTCTAGAGGCGATTGGCGCTTCCCGGCTACGCGTTCAAAGTTCTGGGGTTTCAGTGAACTTCGGATCGATACCCTCGCCAGTCTCGGCGCACACTATTTGGCGGTGACAAAACCAGTGGCTTAAAAATTGCCGCCCCAGCCTCACGCTTTTGCCACATTCCCAACGCCACACTGGCGCATGCCGTCAAGTGAGAGCGCCATGACCCAGACCAGTGTCAACCACAGAACCGATCAGCCCACCCTGCCCCGCTTTCAGGCAAAGGCAAAGGCAGATACGGGGTTTCTGTCCGGAACCGTGGTGATGGCCCAGCGCGGCGAATGCCCGGTTGAGGATCTGGCCAAAGGCGACAAGATCATCACGCGCGATCGCGGCTTTGTTCTGGTGCGCGGCGTAAAGCGGACCACCTGCCGCTGCCGCGCGATCTCCTTCGCTGCAGGTTCGCTTGGCGACACGCGACCCGATCAGGATCTGGTTCTGCCCGCCGGTCAGAAAGTGCTGATCCGCGACTGGCGCGCGCAGGCGCTGTTCAATGCAGACCGCGCCATGGTGCGTGCCGATGCGCTGCTTGACGGAGAGTTCATCCGCGATTTGGGCATCCGCGAAATGGTGCTTTATCAGATCGCATTCGATGCCCCCCATGTACTTTATGCGGGCGGGCTGGAACTGGCGGCTGAACCATCGGGCGCAGCGATGAGCCACGCAGCCTAAAAGCCCAGTTCCCGATACACCGCTGGCAATTGCTCTGGCAGGTCTTCTGCGATCAGGCCGGGACCAAAATGGCGCGCGCATTCTACGTGCAGCCACGCTCCTGTCTCAGCCGCCTGCATCGGTGCGAATCCCCGCGCCAGTAACCCGGTGATGAACCCCGCCAGCACATCCCCTGACCCGGCCGTCGCCAGCCACGGGGCGGCGCGCTCGTAATGGGCGGAGTTGACCGAACAGCGCCCATCCGGCGCAGCTATCACGGTGTCGGGCCCCTTGAACAGAACGACGCAGCCTGCCCGCTTTGCGGCATCTCGCGTGGCGTCAACCTTGGAATAGGCCGGTCCCTTGGTGGGCACCGCGTTCAGTTTTTCGGAGATATCAGGAAAGAGCCGCGCAAACTCGCCCCCATGCGGGGTGAGCACACAGGTTTCATGCAGCATTGCAAAAAGCCCCTCCGGCGCATCCGCAAAACCCGACAGAGCATCTGCATCCAGAACAGTTGGGCGGGCGGTTTTCAGCGCTCCTGGCACCAGATCCCGCGCCCGCTCCAGCCCAAGCCCCGGCCCGAGACAAAGCGCGTTAAGCCGCTCATCACTCAGCAATTCGGCCAGCCCATCGCCCCCTTCGACCCGGCGCAGCATCAGCGAGGTGATCTGGCTCGCCACCTCCATCTGCGCCGAGGGCGGCACCCCCAACGTCACCAGCCCCGCACCGATCCTGAGCGCGCCCCTTGCGGCCAACCGCGCTGCGCCGGTTTTACCCGCGCCACCGGAGAGGATCAGGGCGTGGCCGTGGAAATATTTGTGGTCGCTTTCCCATTTCCCGTGAAAACCAACCTCCAAGGGCGAAGAGATCATCCTCACATACTCTCGCGCCGGTGGCGTGTTCAGCCCAATATCTGTGACAATAAGCTTCTTACAGAGTCCGGGACCCCCACCATAATGCCCCTCTCTTAGTAGAAATTGACCAACTTTTCTTGTGTGGAAAGTAACCGTTAGATCAGTCGGGAATGCCCCGAAATTTGCACCAGAGTCACAGCAAAGTCCGCTAGGGCAATCCACTGCAACATATTTTTGTCGACGCCTTTCCGGTCGGGTATGCGTGACGGTCGGCACAAGGCCGTGCCAAACCCTCTCGGTGTTGTCGGGCATCGAGCGGGTCATACCTGTGCCGAATAGGGCATCCACGACCAGATCATGATTTTGCTCGTCTAGCAGATCCTCTATCGCGCGATCATCCCAACCCCGACCCAAATCGTTTCCACACCACCGCTCATAATTCGTCCGCGCATCCGGCGGCAGTTTCTCGGGATCACCGTAGAGGAACACCTCCACCTCCCAGCCGCGCTCCTTCAGCAACCGCGCCACGACAAACCCGTCACCGCCATTGTTGCCCGGACCGCAGAGCACCACCGCCCGACCGGCGCTTTCCGCCAGTTCCGGCCATTCCTCAAAGATCGCCTCGACCACCCCCTGACCGGCCCGTTCCATCAGCTCCAGCCCGGTCACCTCGCCGCTGTCGATGGCCGCTTTTTCGATGGCCCGCATCTGGGCGGCGGTCAGCAATTCACTCATCGAAAACCCCTCGCGATTCAAAACTGCGCAGTTTTTATGCAACTTGCCTATTTTTTGACCGGGCGTTAGAAATCGCCTCGTTCCAATGGTCCCGGCGCCACTATCGGATTGTGGCTCTTATTCAGACATGATCTGAGCCGGACTGACAAGATTTCAGGGAGGCTCCGCCAATGAAAAAGATCGAGGCCATCATCAAGCCTTTCAAACTCGATGAGGTGAAAGAAGCGCTGCAGGAAGTTGGCGTTCAGGGCCTGAGCGTGATCGAGGTTAAGGGCTTTGGTCGCCAGAAAGGCCATACCGAGCTGTATCGTGGCGCAGAATACGTTGTTGATTTCCTGCCCAAGGTCAAAATCGACGTGGTTCTGGACGATGATCAGGTTGATGCCGCCATCGACGCCATTGTGGGCGCCGCCAAGACCGACAAGATCGGCGACGGCAAGATCTTTGTCAGCCCTGTCGAGCAAGCCATTCGCATCCGCACCGGCGAGACCGGTTCGGACGCATTGTAATTCCGAAACATCTTCCAACAAGGGGACCGAATAGAATGAGCAAGGACACAGTTCTTCAGCTGATCAAGGACGAGGATGCCGAATATGTCGACATCCGCTTTACCGATCCGCGCGGCAAGCTGCAGCACGTCACGGTGATGGCCGATCAGGTGGACGAAGATTTCCTGGAAGAAGGCTTCATGTTTGATGGGTCGTCGATCGCGGGATGGAAATCCATCGAAGCCTCCGACATGAAACTGATGCCCGACACCAACAGCGCATATGTCGATCCGTTTTATGCGGAAAAGACCATCTGCCTGCACTGCTCGGTTGTCGAACCTGACACTGGCGAAGCTTATGAGCGTGACCCGCGCGGCACTGCTGAAAAAGCCGAAGCCTATCTGAAATCCTCCGGCATCGGCGATGCGGCCTATATGGGTCCCGAGGCCGAGTTTTTCCTGTTCGACGACGTGCGCTTCTCGAACTCGATCAACAAGGTGTCCTACGAGGTCGACGCAACGGATGCGTCCTGGAACACCGACACCGAGTATGAGATGGGCAATATGGGCCATCGTCCCGGCGTCAAGGGCGGCTATTTCCCGGTCAACCCGGTGGATGAAAGCCAGGATCTGCGTTCCGAAATGCTCAGCACCATGAAGCGTCTGGGCATGAAGGTCGACAAGCACCACCACGAGGTGGCGTCGTGTCAGCACGAGTTGGGTCTGATTTTTGACAGCCTGACCAAACAGGCCGACGAGCTGCAGAAATACAAATACGTCATCCACAACGTGGCACATGCCTATGGCAAATCGGCGACCTTCATGCCGAAGCCTATCGCCGGCGACAACGGCACCGGCATGCATGTGAACATGTCGATCTGGAAAGACGGCAAGCCGCTCTTTGCAGGCGACAAATATGCCGATCTGTCGGATGAAGCGCTCTGGTATATCGGTGGTGTTCTGAAGCACGCCAAGACGCTGAACGCCTTCACCAACCCCTCGACCAACAGCTACAAGCGCCTGATCCCGGGCTTTGAAGCGCCTGTTCTGCGCGCCTACTCGGCCCGTAACCGCTCGGGCTGCGTGCGTATTCCGTGGACCGAAAGCCCGAAAGCCAAGCGCGTCGAGGCCCGCTTCCCCGATCCGGCCGCAAACCCCTACCTGGCGTTTGCCGCTCTGCTGATGGCCGGTCTGGACGGCATCAAGAACAAGATCGATCCGGGCGAAGCCATGGATAAGAACCTCTACGATCTGCCTGCCGAGGAACTGGCCGGTATCCCGACCGTCTGCGGCAGCCTGCGCGAAGCGCTGGAAGCTCTGGCATCGGATCACGACTTCCTGCTGCAGGGCGACGTGTTCACCAAGGACCAGATCGAGGGTTATATCGAGCTGAAGATGGAAGAGGTCGAAACCTACGAGCACACGCCGCATCCGGTTGAATACGGCATGTATTACAGCTGCTGATCTTAATGCGAGAGAAGAACTGAGCGGGCGCCCTTCGGGGCGCCCTTTTTTGTCCGCGCATATCGCTTGACCAGATGATGCAGCGCGCGGAAGCTGGCAGGATATCAATCTGCGACAGGGGAACTGATATGCGTCTGATGCTGAAATTCACCATCCCGGTAGAAAAGGGAAATGAGGCCGAGCGCAACGGCTCACTCGGCAAGGCGATCGCAGCGCTCGTGCAGGAGGTGCAGGCCGAAGCCTCATATTTTGCTCTGGAGGATGGCAAACGCATGGGCATCGTGATTTTCGAAGAAACGGATCAGGCGCGCATGCCGGTGATCAACGAGCCGCTTTTTGCTGCACTTGATGCCGCGATCGAGATTCAGCCGGTGCTGACCGCCGAAGACCTGCAACGCGCCATTTAAGCAAACAGGCCACCCACAGGAAGGAACGGTTAGCCGGTTTGTGCCGGGCGTTCCAACGCGAGATAGCCGTAGATCAGCACCACCCCCGCCACGGCGGCTGTGTGCCAGAACACCGCCGCAAAGGCCCCCGTCGTGGCGAAGATGGTGCTGCAAATGGCCATCCCCATGGTTCCGCCCAAAAGCTGGCTGCTCAGCACGATCCCACCCGCCTGCCCCTGCATCTGCGGCGGCACCGACATCATGACCGCCCGTTGCGGGGGTACAAAGAGATAGGACACAGCGATCCCCCAGATCAGCAGACCGGCATAGACCAGAAGTGTCACGCCCAGCCCCATGCCGATGGCCATGGCCGAAATCCCAACAAAGGTCCCGCTCACACCCCAGAGCGAGGGCGCGCGCGTGCCATGTCTATCTGCGGCCTTGCCCGCAAATGTCGCCATCAGCATCGGCGGCGCAACAGCAGGCAGCAAGGCCACGCCGGACATCAGCGGTGACAGGCCAACCTTTGTTTGAAAATACATCGCCCCAAAGACGAAGGTGGCGATCTTGACGAATTGCGCCAGCAGGACGATCAGGTTCGCGGCGGCAAAGGTCGGATTTGCGAACAAAGCAACCGCGATTAGCGGCGGGATTGCACGCAATTCCCAGAACACGAACAGGGCCAGCATCGTGACGCCCAGGCACAGTGGGATCAGGACATCCGGTCGCGACCAACCGCGCTCGGGCCCCTCCATAATGGCGAAGACGGTCAGCGCCAGCCCCCCGACCATCAAAAGCAGGCCGCCCCAGTCAAAGCTGCCCTCGACCCCATGGGGCGGGTCGCGCCAGAACCGCCATGTGACCGCTGCCACGACCAACACGATTGGTGGGTTGATCCAGAAGACCCAACGCCATGACAGGTACTCGGTCAGCAGCCCGCCCACCAGCGGGCCGAGCGCCAGAAAGCTGGTGCCGATCGCGCCATAGATGCCCAGCGCCATGCCGCGTTCTTCTGGCTTGAACGACATCGACACCAGAACCAGAGACAGCGGAAAGATAATCGCAGCCCCCAAGCCCTGCGCCAGACGCGCAATGATCAGCATGGTTCCATCCGTGGCAAATCCGCCAACCGCCGAGGACAGGCCGAAGATCAGCAGCCCCGCGACAACCAGCACGCGGGTGCCGACAATATCGCCAAACCGCCCCGCCGCGCCCGAGAGCGCTGCGAGCACCAGCAGATAGATGTTCACAACCCAATGCGCGCCCAGCGCGCTTAGCCCGATCTCTTTCTGGATGGTTGGCAGCGCCACGCCGACCACGGTCTCATCGAGCAGGATCACACCCAGGATCGCACCCATGGCGCCCAGTATCCACCAACGTTTGTCCATCTGTTGCCCTCGCCACCGGTTCGTCGCGATCCTTGTCGGATCATTGGGCGTAGGCTCCTTTGCCAAGTCAAGGAATTGCCTTTCTTACGCCCAGGCCGCTTTTTCCTTTTTGGACGGGACAACGCCCGCTATCGTCCACCCCAAGTAACCAGATTGGATGATTGATGCGATTTCTTCTCACAAGCTTTGCGCTGGCCACCACATTGGCAACCGCCGCCCCGGCCCAGACGCTGGACCGTATCCGCGAGTCCGGGCAGTTCAATATCGGCTTTCGCGCCGATGCTGTCCCGCTGTCCTACATCAACACCGAAGAGCAGCCCGCAGGCTATTCCGTGCTGATCTGCGACCGGATCGCACAAAGCCTGGCCAACGAGTTGGAGTTCGACAATCTCAACGCAACCTTTGTAGCGGTCGACACAAAGGACCGGTTTGACAAGATCGCCAGCGGCGAGATCGACATTCTCTGCGGTGCCGCCACGATCACGCTTGAGCGGCGCGCGCAGGTCGATTTCTCGATCCCCACCTATGTGGACGGCACCGCGTTGCTCCTGCCCAAGGAGGGCGGCGAGAACCTGAGCGATCTGGCAGGCAAGAAGGTCGGCATGCGGGGCGCCACCACGACCGAGATTGCGGTGCACAACAGCTTCGAACAGGCGGGAATCGAGGCCGAGATGGTGCCCTTCCTCTCGCATCAGGCCGGGTTCAAGGCGATGGCGGATGGCGAGATCGACGCCTATTTCGCCGATCAGAGCATCATGCTGGTCAGTTTTGCGGGCGGCAAGATGCAGGACGGGTTCAAGATGTCCGACCAGATCCTGACCATCGAGAAACACGGGCTGGCGCTGACCCGCGGCGATGCCGAATTCCGCCTGTTTGTGGACCGGGTGATCTCGGGGCTTTACGAGGACGGCTCGATGGAGGAGTTCTTTGAAGCCACATTGCCGGGGATCGAGCCGGGGGGCGCCCTTCAGGCCCTTCACATCATCGCTCCGACCCTGCCCTGATCCCCTCTCACAAGAAGCGAGCCTGCCATGCGATCCCTGCCCTGCCTTGCCCTGATCCTGTCTCTTGCCGCGCCGCTTGGGGCGCAGGCCGCCAGTTGCGGCAATACAAGCGCCGGGTTTGAGGCCTGGAAACAGGATTTCGACAAGCAGGCTCGCAAGGCGGGCGTGAAGAAAAAGGGGCGGCAGGCGCTGGCCAGCGCACAATATGCCAATCGCACCATTGCCGCTGACCGCAACCAGAAGAGCTTCAAATACACGCTCGATAAGTTCATGCGAATCCGTGGCGCTGATACGATCGTCGCGCAGGGACGCAAGCGCAAGGCGCGCAACCCCAACTTCTATGCCGCGCTGGAGCGGCAATATGGCGTGCCCAGCGGCGTCTTGCTGGCCATTCACGGGATGGAAACGGGGTTTGGCAATTTCATGGGCGACAGTCAGGTTGTCTCGGCCATCGTGACGCTGGCCTATGATTGCCGCCGCTCGGAGTTTTTCATCCCCCACGCCATCGGCGCGCTGAAACTGGTCGATCAGGGCGCGATCACCCCCGCCACTTTGGGGGCCAAACATGGCGAGCTGGGCCATACGCAGTTTCTGCCGGGCAATGCAATGACCTATGGAGTCGATGCGACCGGCGACGGGCGGGTGGACTTTTACAACTTGACGGACGCGCTGGCCTCGACCGCCAACTTTTTGCGCCAAAAAGGCTGGAAACCCGGCAAAGGCTATCAGCCCGGAGAGCCCAACTTTGCCGTTATAAAGCAGTGGAACGCGGCCACGGTCTATCAGCAGTCGATCGCCATAATGGGCGCACGCATTGACGGCTAAGCGCCGCAACGCCGCCACAAGATCGCCACATTCCCCTCATGAAGCGGCATAATCACCATAAAATGAAGGGGTTTCCGTATTGGCATCAATCCGCCGATATCCGCCGGACTGCCTCGAATCTGGCAATCGCGGTCACAGTTTTTCCCTCTTCGCCCTTTAGCTTGGTTGCTGAACACAATCGCGTGGAGGGTTGAACAGTGACGGATACGGGCAGGTATCACGGTGGACTGGTAAACCAGGGCTATGAGGATGGCGCGCTTGACCGCTTTGGTCAGATCGCCTCGGCAACTCTGGAAGATCACGGCCATAGGGTCGAACGGCAGGCGCTGGTGAATGCGCATGAGGCGCGCATCGTCACCAGCCAGTATCTGGTCAAGCTGGCCTATGACCGCGTGCCGAACCCCGAATCCCGTTCCAGGATACTGGACCGTGTCGCGGGCCTGAACGCCAAAGGCCAGGCTGATACCGCGCAGGGCAAGTCCCGTCTCAACATCACCCTCACACCGGTCTCGGCAGAGCTTACCGATCAGGACACATCCGAACTGATCCTGGTGGTGATGCTCTACCGCATGGTGGATCTAGCAACCACCGAGTCGATCGAATGGCTCGACTCGGATGTCACATTAACCGTCGAGCAGTTCATGGGAGCGTTCGCAGATCTCTCCCCAAAACGGGTGGGCGACCGCAAACACATCATCGCCAACAAAGGCGCGCGGTTCGCCCCCATCGAAGAAGAGGTCGCTGACCTGACGACCCATTACGACTATGTCGCGGCCCAGACCCCGCATTGCGGCAGGCTGGGGCTGGTTGAACTTTCCGAGGAAGAGGCGCTTGCGCTGTCTTTCCGGACCGAACCCCTGCCCGCCGAACTGGAGGCTATCGCGCTGGAAGATCAGCCCGAAAGCGACATCCGGCGGCTGACCAGCTGGAGCATGACCGGCTGCCTTTACTTCGTCTCGGCCCCGGTCGCAGTGTCGATGGCTGCGGTCAACCTGATCAAGGGCGAGGATTTCAGGCTCAACACCCATGTGCTGGCGCTCACCAGCTCGATAATGATCTATAAGAATACTGGCATGATCGACAGCGTAACATCCTTCTTTTTGTGATGTAGTCTCTCTCTCACCGTCTCTCTCGTGCCTGTAAGATCGCCCCGTTCGCTGAGCGGGGCGGTCTTACGTTTGCACGACGTCTGGGCGGGCCAGAACATAGGTGTGGATCGAAAAGACCACCGCGCCAGTCGTTGGCAGGCGCAGGATGCATTGCCGCTCGCTGCGCAGATAATCCGCCACCGTTGCCTCGGGCGTTTCGCGCCGCGCCGCCGCACTGCGGGGCTGGTGCAATTCCGGGTCCGCATACCAAAGCGCGTTGAATCGCCAGAGCGGGCGCTCGGGCTGTACCCCATCAAACAGGCGCTGCACACGCTTGGCGATGCCCCCGTCATAAGAAGCGACCGGCTCATGGATCGCAATCAGCGGGCGCTGGTACTTTTCTGCCAGCAGCCAGCTTGCCGGAAAGCATAGCACCGCGCCGGTCAGAACATGTTCCTCGCACTGTTTCTGCAACAGACACAGATCCTCCTGCACCAACCGCCCCAGCGTCCCCATCGGGTCGGAACGGTCAATGAAGACAGACACTCCATCGGGGCGCATCACATGCGAGCCGGCCTGCGGGTAGGCAAGGCGCAGCACCAGATCGAGCAGTTCTTCAGCAGCCGGGCGTGCCGACTCATCCAGCGCCAGAACCTTGGCGCGGCGGTCTGCCAGCAACTCCTCGCGCCGCGCCATCTGTCCGGCAAAGACCTCGTCCCGGATCAGCCAGTCCTCTATGCGCAAGGGCGCGATACCCGGCAGCGGCCGGGGCGTCAGTGGATCATAGGGAAGGCTGCGCTGAAGAAGACCCGTCATGACAGGGGCTTAGCATTCCTCGAACGTGCTGTCGGCCCAAAAACGACATGTCTACAGGTCGCAATCGACCGGCATCGGGGCAAAAATCTGCGCTCAACTGACCTCAGCAAAAAGGGGAGCCACCGTGAACACGCATTACAGGGACAGCCGCAAGATTGACCCCACGCGCGGCGCAACGCTGGGGGACGGCACTCCGAATGACATGGATCGGGTCGAAATCGGCCCAACGCAGCTTGCTTTTGCCGAATGGAAGACAGCCGGGCTGCAACTACCCAACCTTGAGCGCATGCGCGAACATCGCTGGAAACGGCTGACCCGGCATATCGTTGATCGCGGCTATGCCGGGCTGCTGATGTTTGATCCCCTTAATATCCGCTATGCCACTGACAGCACCAATATGCAGCTCTGGAACACCCACAACCCGTTCCGGGCAGTGCTGCTATGTGCCGACGGCTACATGGTGATCTGGGACTACAAGAACTCGCCGTTCCTGAGCAAATTCAACCCGCTGGTGCGCGAACAGCGCTCGGGCGCGGACCTGTTCTATTTCGACCGCGGCGACAAGGTGGATGTGGCGGCGGATGTGTTCTCAAACGAGGTGCGGGTTTTGCTGGCCGAACATGCCCCGGGCAATATGCGGCTGGCGGTGGACAAGGTGATGCTGCACGGGCTGCGCGCGCTGGAGGCGCAGGGTTTCGAGATCATGGAGGGCGAAGAGGTCACCGAAAAGTCGCGCTCGGTCAAAGGCCCTGACGAAATCCTTGCCATGCGCTGCGCCAGCCATGCCTGCGAAACCGCCGTGCAAGCGATGGAGGATTTCGCGCGCGCCAATGTGGGGGATGGCGTAACCTGCGAAGACGATATCTGGGCGATATTGCACGCCGAAAACATCCGGCGCGGCGGCGAGTGGATCGAAACTCGCCTGCTCGCCTCGGGCCAGCGCACCAACCCATGGTTTCAGGAATGCGGGCCGCGGATCACCCAGAAGAACGAGATCATTGCCTTTGATACCGATCTGATCGGGTCTTACGGGATTTGCGTGGATATCAGCCGCACCTGGTGGATCGGGGATGAGCCGCCCCGCGCGGACATGATCTATGCGATGCAACACGCGCATGAACACATCATGACCAATATGGAGATGCTCGAGCCCGGCGTGACGATCCCGGAGTTAAGCGCCAATACGCATCGTCTGGATGACAGGTTTCAGGCTCAAAAATATGGCTGCCTGATGCACGGCGTGGGCCTTTGCGATGAATGGCCGCTGGTGGCCTATCCTGACAAGGCCGTTCCGGGCGCCTATGACTACACGCTGGAACCAGGCATGGTGCTGTGCGTCGAAGCGGCGGTGGGCGAGGTTGGCGGCGACTTCTCGATCAAGCTCGAAGATCAGGTCCTGATCACCGAGAACGGCCATGAGAACCTGACCACCTACCCGTTCGATCCCGCCCTGATGGGCGGCTGAAATGTGTGTGGCCACATAGTTTGACCCCTTTGGCCAGCACTTTGGCAAGAATTGAAAGAGAGTTTGTTTTTCGAGCAGAACCGCTGCCCAATCCGAGCCAAGCGAATGCTCATGCAACGCGCGGCGAATGCCGGCGAAGAGCCGATTCTGTTGAAAGACAAAGTGTTGCAGGCGCAGAAAGTTGTGCTCTGAAGAGCGCGCAAGCGCATTTCTTATCAGGCTTTGCACGTTTTCTGCGGTGCAGGAAAGTGCTTGGCCAATTTGCGGAGGTTCTGGGCGGTGGCGGCGAGAAGAAATTCATCATTCGCGCCACATGGGCCACGTAGTCGCAGCCGGCCCAACCCGAGAATGCATTTGAGGTGAGCGAAGAGGATTTCCACCTTTTTCCTGAGCTTCATCGCAATCGCGTATTCATCCGTCTTGGCCAGCTCTCGGGCGACCTGACGGGCGTCTTCGTGCTCTTCGCGCGTGATCGATCTGGCATCGGCGTTGGGGCAGCATTTGGGTTTTGACGGGCACACCTGGCATGTCAGTTTCAGAGCACGATACTTCGCGGTACCCTTGCCCGTCGGACCCCGGTTCGGATCAGAGTAATTGCGTCGGAACTGCTTGAGCGCGTGTCCTTCTGGGCAGATGTATTGGTCATTCTCCGCATCCCAGTCGAAGTCTGTGCGCGTCCAGGTCCCGTCGAGGCGCCCGGCCTTGTCGATCACAGGGATGTAGGGATAGATCTTGCGATCCACGAGCCAGCCGAGCATCGGGCCGGAGCCGTAAGCGGTATCGGCAATCATCCAGTCTGGGACCATGCCGAACTTGTCCCTTACGCGGTCCAGCATGGTTTTGGTGGATCCGACCTCAGCCTGCCTGATTGACCAGATGTCCAGTTCGTGCGCTTTGATACAAACACAAAGGTAGGTCAATATCGGTTAACACACTCATTTCAATAAGGAAAAAAAATGGGCGCGATCATCACCGTTACAATCCCTACCAGAACGGTCAATGGCAGACTTGTCTTTACAAAGTCACCAAACCTGTACCCGCCCGGCGCGACAACAACTGTAATCACAGGTGTCGAAACGGGGCTGAAGAATGTTGCCGATGCGGCGGTGAGGACGCGTAGCGCCAGGGAATAGGGTGAAATGCCAAGTGTTTTTGCGGCCGTGATCGCGATGGGCGCAACTAGAACAGCGGCAGCAATGTTGGGTAGAAGCACCCCCATGATCGCCGTCAGACCGAAGATCGCCGCCATAACCGTTCTTGGACTCGCCGTTCTCACCAGATCAAGGAGTATTTGAACGAGGACGTCCGAGCCGCCGGTCACTTCCAGTGCGTCAGCCAGTGGCAGCATCCCCCCGACTACGACCAGGCTTGTCAACTTGACTGCTCGCTACGCGTCTTCGGCAGATAGCAAGCGCAGCAGGACGGAGGCCAATGACGCAAACACGACCGCAACTGCCACCGGAACAATCTCGATGGCGGGCCAGAACCCATCGGGCGCTGCAGGCAGCACGTTGCGTTCTCGGGAGTAGAACAAAAGAACCAGCTCGTTGTGATGTCTGAACAGTTCGTCCAGCCTGTCCCAAGTTGCAGCCAACAACAACCTGTCTCCGGGCATCAGCGGGCATGACTTGGCATCCGGGATGGCCGTGCCGTGGCGCATGATGCCGACCACGGCTATCTGCCCCGGTAGAGCGTCAAGCGCAGTCTGTGCAGGCTGTCCAAGGATTGTGGCCTCGGGGTGGACTAGCGCATCGGCAAAGCCCAGCGTTGCCACCCATTCGTCCATGCGGTCGATGACCTTGGGCGCACGCCGTGTGCCTTCGCACTGCACCAGCGGGTTCTGTTGCTTTGGATAACGCGGCAACAGCAGAACGTCACCCACCGCGAATTGCATTGTTGGCCGGTACAACGCTGCACTCAATTTCCCGTTCTGATCCAGGCGAATCCGGGCAAAAACCCTCATCTTCTGGTCAGCCAGCGCGGCAACGCCTTTGGGAGTGATGATTTCAAGTGCTTCGATCTGCGGCTTCAGGTCATAGTTTGCCCACATCTGACTCAATGTCGGTGAGGTGGTACCCCTGTTAGTCGGGTGGCCTGATGGGGTTGACCGAAGATTGTGGCGCCCGATCAGAACCATGTAAAGAACTGCAAACAGCAGGATGATCAGGCCAATCGCCGAGAACGAGAAGAAACCAAAACCTGTGTAGCCGTGTGAGATCAACTCGTCGCTGATAATCAGATTGGGTGTCGAGGCGATCAGTGTCATTGATCCGCTGATCAACGCGGCAAAGGACATCGGCATCAGAAGCCGGGATTTGTCATTCCCCGTCTCTGCCGCAATCCTCAGGACAATCGGTATGGAAATGGCAACCACTGCTGTTGCACACATCATGCTGCCAAGAAGCGTTGCACTTACCATGATCAGGGCGATCAGGACGGCTTCGATCCGGCCGCCGTAGTGCATGATCGTGTCGCCGACGCATTTTTCCACTCCGGTGCGATCCAGCATTTCACCAAGGATCAGAAGGCAGGCGACGAGGATGATGACCGAGTTTCCAAAGCTGGCAAGGCCTTCTTGCAAGGAAAGCGTACCGCTCAGGATAAGTGACAAAACGACAAGTACGGCAACAAAGTCATAACGAACACGGTTGCTGGCCAAGAGCACGCTCGAAACAGCGATCACCCCAAAGACAAATAAGGTCTCGTTGTTCATGTCCGATCAGCTCAACCTGTTCAGATCAAATGAACAGATGTGAGCTTTCTCCGCTCTTGGCTGCGTTGTCACAATGCATCTAGCCCCGAGGTATGACGACCTGTGCCTGTAGTCGGCATCATATGCCTTCCGGGCCGGTACTCGGTGCCTCTGCCCAATCGCCCAGGCCGCCTTGAAAATTCACCGGTACTTGGCCAAGAATGGCAAGCTTCGAGACTGCGAGGTTGACGGGTATGGACCATTGCTCAGCCTCCCAGTCATAGGTGCTTTCGCTTTGCAGCGAGACCATCAAGGCGGTTTCCGTTGTATAGGCCACGAACGGTTGTAGAAGTGTAGAGTTGGTCGGTGTGTCCGGATTGCTCTCAATGTCCCAGATATGATTTGCAAGCGCGCCGTAGGTCCAGTTTCCCGTCTGAACAACGCCGATCCCGGTGATACCCGCTGCCCATGTGTCGGATGAGACATCCGAGCCGGTGGGGATGCGCATGATCGGGCCAACGCCCCAGATCAGATCGCCCTGCGGAGCGGGGGAATACCAGGCGTTCTGCAGGATATCTCCGAATCCGCTCTGCGATGTGACGGGCACCCCATTCTCCTGCCCGATATAGGGGACAATCGTGCGCGTGATGATGTTGGCCCCATTGTGCAGACCAAATGGGATCACAGGCTGAAAGTTCAGCATGGTTCTGCGCCCGCTGTCGGTCGCACCGATATTGTCATCTCTGTTCCACTGGAACGGGACCGAGATGATTGCCGCAATCGGGTTGGCCAATTCCTGTGCAAGGTCCGAGGTCTCATCCGCCCCGGCGGTGACGAGCAATACCACGCCGGCAATAGCTGCAATCCATTTGCCAGAGGCCATACGAAAGTCTCCTAAGTGAAGGGGAAGTGCGCGCAAGGCGGGTTCAGTCAACAGGTGTAATCTGCGGGAAGGCCCACTCGCCGTTCAAAAGCGTCTCTTGCGGTTCATAAAGGCGAATGCCGTAGTTCCAACCGGGCTTGACCGGGATGCAGTTGAGCCGCCCGTCCTCGCATCCGCCAAAGTGCAGTGTGATCGTGCCATCGTCGTTTCGGTTCACGGTGAAATCGTTGAAGCCGTTCACGTTCAGATCGTTGGCTTCCACAAACCCGTCCGCGTTGTAGACCGTTACCGACCAGAACGCGTCAACCGGCACATCGCTGACGGTGACGGCGTGCGAGGTCTCGCCATCGTTGGCGTCGACACTGTCCTGCAGATACATGGCGGCGTCTCGGGGCAGACCGCCCCAACCCGCTGCAGTCCCAACGAGGTGATCAATCGGGCGGACCTGGTCAGGAAGACCAAATGCATAGCTCGCATCGAACCCAAAGATCGCAATGTCATTCATAGCGCCACGGATCAATGCGAGGTCCTCAAGATCCCAGTCTGGAGCCTCAAACGGTCCGGTTCCGCCCCCGCTCATCTAGACACCGTCCTATCGCCCCACCTCCACTCTCAAAATGAGTGAAACAGCGACCGACCAACCAATCAATCGACTTTTTCAACACTATCCGGAGAGGCCGTGTGAGAACTCGCGATGATTGCACAGCGTTTTCGGCTTTTGGTCTTGGATGCATTTTTGACCGGTTGATCGCTGCTGATCCTTCAGAGCTGGGCTCAATGGCATTGCAGTGGCGATCTATCTGTGCTGTTTGGCCGATCTGTCGCCGTTTAGGCCCTCATCGCTGCGATCAAGGTGGGGGTGCCGATGATCTTCATCACGCGGGTCATGTTATGGGCAAGGACGTGCAAGGCCATCTCGGCGGCGACGTTTTTCAGTCTTCGCATCTTGAAGTGCGTCGCACCCATCCAAGATTTGATCGTGCCGTAAGGATGTTCGACGGTCGTGCTGCGCACAGCCAGTTGGGTGGGATCTTTGTGTAGCCGTTGCTGAACATGTTCTAGAACATCTTCATGTTGCCACCGACGAATGCGGCGCTCCTTGCTGTTGGTGCATTTATCCTTGAGCACGCAGCCATCGCAGTTGCTCGACCAGTAGGTTCGGATCGCTTTGCCATCTTGCTGGCCCGTGAAGCGATAGATCAGTTGTTGGCCGGCCGGGCAGATGTAAGCGTCAGCCTCTGCGTCGTAGGCGAAGTGAGCTTTGTCGAATTGTCCCAGTGCACCAGCATTCGATGTCTGAGGCTTGGGAACAACCACCGCAACCCCAGCCTCTTCACAGGCGAGGATTTCCTCGCTTTTGCAATATCCTTTGTCAGCAATAGCCTCGAGCTGATCCGGAGCCATCGCGTCGCGTACAGCCACCGCCATCAGCGATAGAGCGTCCCGATCATAGCCCTGCATGGTCACCTTGTGCGCGACGATCAGATGGTTCTCCGCCTCAACCGCTGTCTGCACATTGCATCCAACCACGCGCGGCATGCGGGGCGTGGTTGCCATGGATCGCGCATCGGGATCACTCAACGAGACCTGTTTTTCCACCGTTTCATCCATGCGTTTCTCGATCGATCTATAGCGCGCCGCTTCTTTGCGGAGATGCTCCAGCTTCCGCAGAGCGCGTTCGATGCGCGCCCCTGGCAAAACCGTTCCGGTCTGCTCAAACACATCATCTGCGCGATCCAATTCACCCAGATAGGGCTCAATGGCTTTTTCGATCTCACTAAGCTTCTGACGCAGCTTACCGCGCGTGTAGTTTTTGGCTTTGGAAATGGCCGCCTTGAATCGGCTACCATCGATGGCCACCAGTTTCCCGTCCAGCAGATTGATGTCGCGGCAGAGTGCGACAAACTGCTGACACCCCTTACGGATCGCCGGTCCGTTGTCTTTCCTAAAGTCAGCAATCGTCTTGAAATCGGGCTTCAAGCGCCCGGGCAGCCAGATGAGTTCTAGATTGCGACCGCACTCGCGTTCCAGTCGCCGCGATGACTGAACCTGATCGAGGTAACCGTAAAGATAAATCCGAAGCATCAGCCCCGGATGATAGCCCGACCGCCCCGTCGCAGGCGGCGTTGCGTTGAAGCCAAGCGCAGCAAGATCAAGCATCTCCACAAACGCATCAATCGCCCGAACTGGGCTGCCCGTGCAAACATAATCGTCCAAACATTCAGGGAGCAACATCGCCTGATGTCGATCCACACCCTCAATAAATTGCCCCATGGAATGCCTCCGAAAGGAATGCCGAAATCATACCATCTCTCAGATCATCGTAGGAGTTTTCACACAGCCTCCGGACAAACCTGCCGTTCGACACTGCACCAATGAATAGCAGGTTTCGAAGGAATCTGAATTCCCAATTCAAACTGTCCGTCGACAGAGATCAAACGACTGCTTCATTCAGGTTCTCCGCTGACGGAAAACCAGTGTTTGGGGCGTGCCCAAAGGTCAGATTATCTGGCGCTTCACCACTCAGCCCGCAGGGCTGGGCGCAGTATCCCTGTAGGTCCCGACCTCTTCGCTGAGGTACTTGTTGTTCCGCTCGCGGATTTCTGCGGCCGCGTCATCATAGAGGAAGGGCAGGAAGGCATATCTCCTGCCGCGCGTGACCTTTGACACCGCATGCAACAGCGAACAGGAAAAGATGACCGCCCCGCCCGGAGGCGCCTTGAAACTGCGGGTTCCGTATTCCGGAAACGAGACCTCGCCACCATCAAAATCGGCATTGAGATTGATCGAGACGGCAAAGCGGCGATGCGCGGTGCCTTTGGTCGTGTTGTCGCGATGGGGCCTGAAATGCCCGCCATCCTCTGCCGAATAGCAAGAGACGATATAGCGCTCCATGCGGGTCACATGGAACTGATGGATCTTGGCGATCTCCGGTACAACACGGCGATTGACCCGGCCCTGCAATTCCCTGATCAACGCACTGTCCTCGATCTGGAAATCCCGCCGGCTCTTGTGCTTGCGGTCGATCTTGGCCACGGTCTTGCCGCCCTCGTCCCGCATGAACCCTGTCTCGGTCCCGCCATCCGCCTCATAGAGGCTGATCAGCCGGTCGCAAAGCTCTGCCTCGAAGACATTCGGCAGGACGATAATGGGTGCCTGAAGCTCCAGCCCCGAGAATCTCATAGGCGGCGGCAAGGCATCCAGATAGGCTGTCAGTTCGGCAATGTCGCTCTGGTCAGTCTTGAAGGTGATCAGCTTCATGACCCGCATGGTAGGATCGATCACAACCCAGAGACGCCGTATCTCTGGCGCTGGAGGCAGTTCGGTGGCATCCTTGTCCACCACCCCGTAGCGCCGACTGACGCTCAGATCGAGGTCGAGGAAAAAGCGGTAGCCAGGATATTGCTCCGTCAGTTGCGCAGGATCGTCGTCCGTGGGATCGATTGTGACACCAAAGAAGCTGGCAAACGTGTCGTCGAAAAGATCCGTGCGCTCGAACATCGCCTGCAATGCAGCCTGACCATGCGGGTCGCTAGCACTGCAAAAGAAGCACAGCACAAGATATCGGCCAGCGGCGGAATTGAACACGAATTGCGGGTTCTGGAAGGAACGTTGAACAAAGTCCGGGGCAACATCCCCAGGGAGCAGGTTTAAATATGTAGCCATCTCAAATACCGTGCGTTGAACACTGCCCCAACTTTAGGTCACAGCGCCGTTTCGGGCAAGATTCCCGTCAGCGCGGCCCGTCACGACCGGATCAGTTGGGCAGCAGGCAACACTCGACCCGCGGAATTCCGGTTAGATGGCCTTGCATCCGCAGGCGGAGCAGCGGGCAGGTCCGGTCCCTGCCCGCCGCAGAACTCACCGGGTCTCCGACCAGTTAGAGCTTTTCACATTACCATGCCAGTCTTCTGCTGCTGGCAGGGTCTGCGCGGTGTTGGGCGTAGGTTCAAACCTGTCCGGCGCGCCGCCATCGATCCCGGCGCCAAGCGCGATGCCAAGGCCCAGGGCGAGGACGGACCACAAGAAGGTCCTGCCCCGCTCCAGGCTGAGGCCGGTGTTTTTGTGAGCAATCATATCGTGCATATCCATATCTCCTCATCTGATCGTGAGATGAGGGACAGATAGAGATGGATTGCGCGTCACAAAAACGAATTAATGTTCACTTTCACATCACAAATGTTGATGTTATGGGTTAACCCGGTCTATAAACCCAGAAAATCCCGCATCACTTTCGCCTGCAGCTTCCGGCCGTCAGGGTCGGCTTCGGTCTTGAGGCGGCACAGGTCTTCGGCCCAGTCCGAAGTCCGGGCGCGGATCGGCGGGGTCTCGGCCTCCATGCAGCGTATCACCACCTCCGCCACCTCATCCGCGCTCTGATAGGCCGTGTCGCCGCGCGCCTGTGAGCCGCTGATGTAGCTTTGCAGGATGGGCAGGTATTCATCCTCCAGCATGCCACCGGTCTCGCTGACCTGTTTCAGCACCGAATTGGCGAACTCGGTCTGGATGCCGCCGGGCTCAACCACGGTGAAGTTGATCCCGAAATGCGGAGTGACATAACAGGCCAGCGCCTCGGTATAGCCTTCAACGGCGAATTTGGCGGCGCAGTAGATCTCGTTGAAGGGCTGACCGACCAGCCCGCCGACCGAGCCGATATTGATGATATGGCCGCAGCGCGCCGCGCGCATATGCGGGAGCGCCGCCTTGGTGCAGCGCAAGACGCCGGTGAAGTTCACGTCCACCACCCAATGCACATCCGCCATCTCGGCCTGTTCGGTCGAGCGGACATAACCCGCGCCCGCATTGTTGATCAGCACATCGATCCGCCCCTCACTCGCGATGACCTGCGCCATCGCCGCTGCCACGCTGGCATCGTCCTGAACGTCCAGTTGCAGGCACTCCACCGAGACACCGGCCGCAGCCACAGCCGCGTCCAGGCCGGCGCGCTTGTCCAGATTGCGCATGCTGGCATAAACCTTGTGCCCGGCCTGCGCCGCCTGCACCGCGAGGCTAACACCCAGACCGGTCGAGGCCCCCGTTATCAGGATTACTTTGCTCATTTTTTCATATCCTTATAGATCGACGCTCATGTTTTACTGACCCTCAGCACAGATCGACCGCCAGACCCTTTCATAGGTCAGGTCGATCTCTGCCTGACTCGGGTGTTCGTTCGTCATCAGCGCCATGCGCGCCAGATGCATCGCCGGGGCGACCAGCAGCACGGTCACCGTTCGCACCGGCAGAGGCGCAAGGGTTCCGTCGTCGATGGCCGCTTGCAGCATGGCGCGAATCTCGTCCTGCATATGCGCGATCGAGCTGCTTTGCATCGGGCTCAGCACCTGTGCCGCACCGGCATATTCGACAAACAGGAAGGCCTGCGGGTTGGCGCGGACATAGTCGAACATGTCCTTCCACATACGGCGGATCATGGCGCGCGAGCTTGGTTCCTCCTGCGCGGCGACCATGATGGCTTGGAACTCGGTCTTGATTTCGAGGTAGAGCGCTTGCAGCATCTGCTCCTTGCTGTCGAAATGCAGGTAGAGCGTTCCGGGCGCGACCCTTGCGCGTTTGGCCACGGCCGCCATCGAAACCGCGCCAATCCCCTTTTCCGCTACTTCCTGCAACAGGGCGGTGCGAATGGCGCTGCGGATCTGATCTTTACTGGGTCTGGGCATCGAGTCACGTATTAGAGAAATGAATATTCATTTCTCTAATATCGCCCATCAACTGCGCGTACAAGACCGGCAGCAGCTACGAGCGGGTTAACGCCAATGCACGGTGGCGTGAACAGGCGGCTTGCCTCTTGGAATCTGATCGCCTCGACGCCAGTCTCTGATGGAAAGCGAGAGGATCACCCATGCCCACTGAACGCATCACATTTGCCGGTCATGACGGCAGCCAGCTTGCTGCGCGGCTTGATTTGCCGGACGGGCCGGTTCTGGCCACCGCGCTTTTTGCCCATTGCTTCACCTGTTCCAAGGACATCCCGGCGGCGCGGCGCATCGCGGCGCGGCTGGCAATGATGGGGATCGCGGTGCTGCGGTTCGATTTCACCGGGCTGGGCCATTCTGGGGGTGAGTTCGAAAACACCAGCTTCACCTCGAATGTGCAGGATCTGGTGGCTGCCGCGCAGTATCTTGCGGGCCGCAACATGGCCCCGGCCCTGCTGATCGGCCATTCGCTGGGCGGCGCGGCGGTGCTGCGGGCGCGGGCAGGCATCCCTTCGGTCAAGGGCGTGGTGACATTGGGCGCGCCGGCTGATCCCGGCCATGTCTCGCACCATTTCGAGGACGCGTTGCCACAGATCGAGGCCGAGGGCGTGGCCGATGTCACCCTTGGCGGGCGCCCCTTCCGGATCGGCAGGCAATTTGTCGAGGATATCGCGCAGGCACGGTTGGAACCCGCCATCGCCGAGTTGAATGCCGCCCTTCTGGTCCTGCACGCACCGCTGGATGATACCGTCAGCATCGACAATGCCGCGCAGATCTTTCTAGCCGCCAAACACCCCAAGAGCTTTGTGACGCTGGACGACGCCGATCACCTGATCACCCGCCAGGGGGATGCTGATTATGCCGGAGAGGTCATCGCCGCCTGGGCCGCACGCTATGTCAACCTCTCGCCCCCAGCCCCGCCACCGGGCGCACCCGAAGGCGTCGTGCGGGTGACAGAGGCCGACCCGGCAGGTTTCAGGCAGGATGTGCAATCGGGCCCCGATCATCACGCGGTGGCGGATGAGCCCGCCTCCTATGGCGGCACCAATAGCGGCATGTCGCCTTATGGCTTTGTCTCTGCCGGTCTGGGCGCCTGCACCTCGATGACGATCCGCATGTATGCCCGCCGCAAGCGCTGGCCGCTGGAAGGGGTCAGCGTCGATATCTTCCACAACAAGGTCCACGCCCAGGATGCCGAGGCCGCAACCCGCGGCAAGGTCGACGAGTTCCGCCGGATCATCCGCCTCGACGGGCCGCTGAACGCGGAACAGCGCGCCAAACTGCTGGAGATCGCCGACAAATGCCCGGTGCACCGGACACTTGAAGGCTCCTCACATGTGGTGACCGAGTTGGTGGCTGGTTAGCACAACACACCAAGAGCCCGGGGCGACTTAGGCGAGGATCAAACTTGCAATGTGACAAAGGCGCAGACCTGGGATGCAGTTGGGCCTATATAATGATCGATGCGGATTGGCATCCTCATGGATGCCGAACCAGTTGTTTTGTGATGTTCACTTGGGATGCGTTTCTATGCTTTTATCCAGATTTTTCTCGAATGCGACTGTGGGAATGTTTGCCCTGGTCACCCCTCTCGCTGCGGAAACAACATCAAATCACGCCGAAACGCCGGAGACGGGGTTCATTTCCTACGGGGATGATCTGAATTCTGACAGGTGGTACATCTCGAAATACAACAACGAAGCCTCATGGCTCGACACGGTCTGGACCCGCGACGCGGTGGAGTACGATCCGAAGGATGGCGCGCTTGTGTTATCGCTTTCGCCCGCGCCATCCAGCACCGGAAAATCCTATCAAGGTGGCGAGGTACAGCTGCGTCAGCAGACCTCCTTCGGTCGCTATGAGGTGATCATGACAGCTGCCCCGGGGGACGGGGTCGTGTCGTCCTTTTTCACCTATACGGGCCCGCATTTCGAGACACCGCATGATGAAATCGACTTTGAGTTTCTGGGGCGAAACACAACCGAGGTCTGGTTGACCGCCTTTGTTGAGGGCGAGAAGAAACCCGGTCAGGCGGTCGATCTTGGATTTGACGCCACCGAGGGGCCGCATCTCTATGCGTTTGATTGGCAACCTGACAGCCTGACCTGGTATGTAGACGGGCGGGAATTGCTGCACGTAACCACTGAGGACGCTCCGATCCCGTCCCTTCCCCAGAAGATATTCATCAACATCTGGGTTGGAGGCGAGGGGCAACACGATTGGACCGGCGCGGCAGCAGCAAACACAAGGAGCAGCGCGCGCTACTACTGTATTTCCTACCGCCCGCCGGGTGCGGATACGCCGCAATGCTCGAACTGGTCACCGCAGTGAGGTGATCGCCACGCTTCGCACAGTTGCCTCGGGCTCAAGCGGAGCGCATGGCCCAACCCTCGGGGTCACCTAACGCCGCCCGCCGCGCGCGGGCATCGGGCGGGCCACCGGCGGGCGGTGCACCGGTGGACGCGCGACCGGCGGTCTTGCCACGGGCGGGCGTGCAATTGGCGGCTTGGCGATGGGCGGCACCGGTCGGTTCGGCGGATCAGGACGCTCGGGCCGATCGGGGCGATCCGGCTGATCAGGCGGGCGCGGATAGCCGTAGTAATAGTCGTTCCACAGCATCGAATCGTAATAACCGCCGGTGCTGGCCCCGACATAGACACCATCGCAGCCCGCCAGACCAAGAAGCCCGAGAGCAAGAACAAGCTTTTTCAACATCTTACCCTCCTTACCTGATCGCCCGGAACGAGCTGTAGATCGCATTTACATCGTTGACCAATTCCGGGTTCGCCCCGTTCTCGATCACCGCAAGCGAGATCGCGACCCGGTTGGTGGGCAGATCGATCAAAAGGGCGGTGAAGCTGACAGCCCGCCCATCGCGCCGCCCGATTCCGGTGATGCGGTGGGTTGGCAGCCCGCCCAATGTGATGGATGTGCGCTCGGTCACCTCTGGTTCCTTGACCAGCGATCTGCCGATACCCGCCAGATAGTCTTCGGCCTGATCCAGCGTGCTGATGCCGTTGGGTGACAGGAAGCCAACCCAGACGCCTTTGTCCGCCACCGGCTCCATCCCGATCACACGGTTGATCAGCCGCGCCTCGCCGGTTTCGGGGGCGGTGATGGCACGGGGGCCTCCGGCGCGCACCTGCCAGAAATCCGGGGCGCTCAGCCGGAACAGGGCCCGCCCGTCGCTTTCATAGGTCAGGGGCATATCCGCAAGCGCGGCACCGGGCAGCCCCGCAAGAAGCGCGGCGCAAATGGCACGGCGGAGAAGCGTTTTGGCAGGTCGCATGAAACTCACTTTCGTTAATCGGTTAACGTGATCATTGACCGTCAAGCGCAACCTGTAAATGTTTAATATCGCTGGAAACACCGTGCCATGGCGCAAGGCGCGCACGGTCGCGCCCGCCATCTTTCGTTCTTGCTGAAACGCAGGGCGGCTGCTAGCCCTGCCCTCATGGACAAGCAGATCGTATGCATCAACTGGGGCACGAAATACGGCGCGCCTTACATCAATCGTCTCTATGAGATGGTACGCGCCAATATCACGCCGCCTTTCCGTTTTGTCGCCTTCACCGACACGCGCGAGGGGGTTCATCCCGACATTGTCTGCTTTGATCTGCCCGAAATGCCGGGCTTCATGCCCGAACGCACCATCGGTCAATGGCCAAAATCACGCCTCTGGGCGCCTGAGTTGGGCGATCTGAAGGGGCCATTCCTGTTCCTCGATCTGGATGTGGTTATCACCGGGTCGCTGGACCCGTTTTTCGAGTTCGGTTCGGAAGAGGATGTCGTCCTCGCCCGCAACATCACCAAGCCGCTGCACAAGCTGGGGCAGACCTCGATCTATCGCATGCCTGTCGGGGCGCTGGCGCCGCTGCAGGCGCAATTTGCCGCCGACCCTCAAGCCGTTGCGGATAAATACCGGTTTGAGCAGCATTTCGTCACCAAGAACGCTCCAAACGGGATCAAGTTCTGGCCAAGCGGCTGGGTGCGCCATTTCCGGATCGAGTGCATCCCGACCTTCCCGCTGAACTATTTCAAGCCGTCGCGCCCGCCCAAAGGCACGCGCGTGGTGATCTTTGCGGGCTCGCTCAACCCGCCGGACGCCATTGCCGGGCGCTACCATCCCAGTTACGCGTTCCTGCCGCCCTGGCAGCATATCAAGCGGTCGCTGAAATCGCACCGAAAGCTGAGATATCTGCGCCAGTTCATGTGGCCTGCGGATTGGGTCAAAGAGATCTGGGACAAGGCCGATCGCGCCTGGCAAAGCGCGCTTGAGGCGAAGAAGTAGCGCTTAGCTGCCCCGCAGCCGCGCATAAAGGCTTTTCATGACATAAGACTTGCGCGGCCCCGAGACGGTCCAGACCACCGACCAGCGGGGCCAGTCGCTAAAGTCATATGCCGCGTCATAGCTGTCGGGCGGGCAATCGTGATGATCGCGTGGGCTGTCCTGCCTTAGCGCCAGATGGTGAAAGAACCGACCATCCTCGAAGCGAATGTCGATGCCGCCCTGCCCCTGCTGCCAGAGGTAGCGCCGTGTGGCCTGCATCGGCGCCTGCCCGGGCACTTGCAGGCGCAGCGCCTCGTCATAGAGCAGCGCGCCACCCTCCCAGACCAGTGAGGCGGTGCCCTCGGCGCTCAACACCTGCCCGGCCTTCGCATCGGTGATCTCACGCGTGATGCGCCAATTGCCAGCGAAGTCACCAAGGCTCTGCGGCAGGCTCATTCCACATAGGTCCCGTCGGTCAGGTCGCCGCCCGCGCCGATGAAGCGGATCACATCACCCTTCTGTTCGATATTATAGCAGGCCCAGATATCCGAGGGCGGCCAGACCGAGCAATACTGATCCCCCCGCACCGCCCATCTGCCAGTGCTGGGACCGTTCGAAAAATACTGCGTCTGCATTGATGACTCGAATATCTGCGTCGCGCCACCCTCATAGGTCAGCTTGCGGTCCGTTAAGGCGGCCAGAATCTCGTCCCCGCTCAGCATGCGGAACTCTTCCGCAGCCAAACTGCCCGGCACCAGCGCCAAAATCAGGGCAAACCGCCTCATATCCACTCTCCTGCCTTGTCCGCGCGTCATCACGGGTCTATGACCCGCCCCGTATCCGCATGCCAATCACAAAAAGGTGCCGCTGCCAATGATCCCGCGTTATTCCCGTCCCGATATGGTCGCCATCTGGTCGCCCGAGACCAAGTTCCGCATCTGGTACGAGATCGAGGCGCATGCCTGCGATGCGATGGCCGATCTGGGCGTGATCCCGCGCGAGAATGCCGAGGCCGTCTGGAAAGCCAAGGATGTGGAATTTGACGTGGCCCGCATTGACGAGATCGAAGCGGTGACCAAGCATGACGTGATCGCCTTCTTGACCCATCTGGCCGAACATGTGGGCAGCGACGAGGCGCGTTTTGTGCATCAGGGCATGACCTCTTCCGACGTGCTGGACACCTGTTTCAACGTCCAGCTCACCCGCGCCGCAGATATCCTGATCGAGGATATGAAAGGGCTGCTCGCCGCCCTGAAGCGACGCGCTTATGAGCATAAAGACACGGTGCGTATCGGCCGCAGCCATGGTATCCATGCCGAGCCCACCACGATGGGTCTGACCTTCGCCCGTTTCTATGCCGAGATGGACCGCAACCTGAACCGGCTGGAGAAAGCCCGCTATGAGATCGCAACCGGCGCAATCTCCGGCGCGGTCGGCACCTTCGCCAATATCGATCCAGCGGTCGAGGAACATGTCTGCGCCAAGCTGGGCCTTGAGCCGGAACCGATCAGCACGCAGGTGATCCCGCGCGACCGGCATGCCGCCTTCTTTGCCGCGCTCGGCGTTGTGGCCTCGTCCATCGAAAACGTGGCCACCGAAATCCGCCACATGCAGCGCACCGAAGTACTGGAGGCCGAGGAATTCTTCTCAAAAGGCCAAAAGGGTTCGTCAGCGATGCCGCACAAGCGCAACCCGGTCCTGACCGAGAACCTGACCGGTCTGGCCCGTCTGGTGCGCATGGCGGTTGTTCCGGCGATGGAAAACGTGGCGCTCTGGCACGAACGCGACATCTCTCACAGCTCTGTCGAGCGCAATATCGGCCCTGATGCGACGATCACGCTCGATTTCGCGCTGGCACGCCTGACGAGCGTTATCGATAAGCTGGTGGTCTACCCAGAAAACATGATCGCCAATATGAACAAGTTCCGCGGCCTGGTGATGAGCCAACGCGTATTGCTGGCCCTGACCCAGGCCGGTGTCAGCCGCGAGGACGCTTACAAGCTGGTGCAGCGCAACGCGATGAAGGTCTGGGAAGAAGGCAAGGATTTCAAGACCGAACTGCTGGGCGACGCGAATGTGACGGCGGCGCTAAGCCCAGACGAGATCGAAGAAAAATTCGATCTGGGCTATCACACCAAACATGTCGACACGATCTTCAAACGGGTCTTCAAAGACTAGAACATAAGCATCGGGTTGGGCCACCTTCTCGACTCGGTGCACGGCCCGTCATCTGCAGGTTTCATTGCTGCAGTGTTAAACCTTCTTCATGCGGATGCGCGCGCCTTGTGATTGCGCCCCGCCTCGCCATCTGAGACGCGACACTCGCACGAAGAAGGGGCACAAAGCCATGGCGTATTTCAACCACAACACCGAAGCATATCTGAACACGGAGGTCCGGGCCGCAGACCAGCACGACCGCGACCTCTTCGCCACCCATACGCTGATGGAGACGATTGGGGACCCAAACGGCAAGACCGTGATCGACCTGTGCTGCGGCGACGGGCGGCTGGGTTGGAAGCTGCTTGAGATGGGCGCGAAATCGGTGATCGGCGTCGATATCTCGCGCGAAATGCTGAAACGCGCGGGAGATCAGCGCAAGGTGCTGCCGCTGCACATGCGGGAACGCATCCGCTTCGTTCAGGCGGATCTGCGGAAATCGACGCTCAAACTGCCGCAGGCCGACATCGTCACCGGGCTTTATGTCCTGCATTACGCCGACTCGCCCGAGGCCATCAGCGGCATGGGTCGGTTCATTGCCCGTCATATGAAGCCGAACGCGACCTGCGCGATGGTGACCCTGAACCCCGATATTGACCCCAACGCGGATCATTCTGCGGCACAGGCCGAAGAAGGGGTTCATATCACCTTCAGCGACGGCCCCGAAAGCCACATGCGTATCGGCGAATTCAGCTGTCCAATCTGGCGCTGGACCCGCGATGTGCTGGAACCGAATCTGACGGATGCCGGTCTGCAGAGCTTTGATTGGCAGGCATGCGACCTGCCCTATTCGCGCCCTGACCTGCGCACGCGCTATGCTGAATGGCTGCGCAACCCGCAATGCGTTGTGTTCTCGGCCCGCCCGGCGCCCGTGGCCTGATGATTTCAGGCGTGTCACCGCCAATACCGGCGGTGACCGCTGCGCTCGCCCCAGCCCGGATCGGCCGATACCGGCGGTCCCGCGACCAGCCCGCGACAAGTCGCCCAAAAGATGTTATGGTCGCCTCGTAACTGCGATACAGGGAAGGAGCGCGACCATGAAACTCCGCATCATCATGACCGCAACCGTGCTGAGCCTTGCGCCCGGCCTGGCGCTGGCGATGGGCTGCAATTATGGCCATGACCAGCAAACCCAGTCCTGTGCGCCCGGAACAGTCTGGGACGCTGACAGCCAGAGCTGCGCCCCTATTGTAAATAGCTGACAGAGACCTCACCTTAGTTTGAAGCACCGGGATCAATTCTGGTGCTTCACTTTTGATGAAATGCACTACCTTGGTTCCAAGTTGATTTGTTATTAGGAGTCTCCCGATGCGTATCCTTCTCGCCGTGGCGCTTGCGCTGCCCAGCTATGTTGCAATGCCCCATGCCGGATTGGCCGCAGGCAGCGGCTCAAACCCTCCCAAGCCCACCAACACCACCCGCAAATGCCTGTTTGGTCGCGTCTGGGATAAGAATGCGGGTCGGTGCCTGAAACCGAACAAAACCAATTTCAGCGATGACTCGCTGTATGACGCGGTGCGGGAACTGGCCTATAATGGGCAGTATGAGCACGCGCAGACCGCCTTGTCCGAGATGCGCGATCAGCAGGATGACCGGGTCCTGACCTATTGGGGATTCACCTATCGCAAGATGGGCGAGATCGACCTAGCCAACATGTTCTATGAGCAGGCGATCGACGCCAATCCCGACAATCTTCTGGCGCGCAGCTATATGGCGCAGGGTTTTGTCGAAGAAGGCAAGACCGATCTGGCCGTCGCTCAATGGCGCGAGATCAAGGCGCGTGGCGGTGAAGGCAGCTGGGCCGAGGTCTCGTTGCGCGATGCCATCCGCACCGGGCTGACTTACAGCTACTGAGTTTCAGGGTTTCTTTACGCCCCCTGACCTATCCTGTCCGCGACAGACCTCAATGGATGACGCGGACAGATGCAGCACGATACCGCCTTGATGCCGCTTGGCATGAACACTGTGGAACCCGGCGCGGCGTACGCGCCGTCCGATAAGCGGGTGCCGCGCCGACTGGACGGGCGCGAAAAGGCCGCCGTGATCGTGCGGCTTTTGCTGACCGAAGGGGCCGATATCCCGATTGAGGACCTGCCGGAAGATCTGCAGGAAATCCTGACCCATCAGATGGCGGGCATGGGTCTGATCGACCGCTTGACGCTGGACGCGGTGGCGCATGAATTTGTCGAGGCGCTTGAGGGGGTTGGCCTGTCCTTCCCGCATGGTATCGCAGATGCGCTCACCGCGATGGATGGCAAGATCGCTCCCGGCACCGCCGCGCGCCTGCGCCGCGCTGCTGGCGTGCAGCAGACCGGTGATCCCTGGCCGAAGCTGCGCAAACTCGATGCGGCAGAACTGGCCGGTTTCGCCCAGAGCGAAAGCACCGAAGTGGCCGCCGTGCTGCTGTCAAAGCTCGACACGCCCAAGGCCGCCGAGTTGCTGGGCCTGCTGCCCGGCCCGGTCGCACGCCGGATCACCTACGCGATTTCGCGCACCACCCATATCTCGCCCGACGCGGTGGACCGGATCGGTCGCGCGCTGCTGGCGCAGTCCGAGACACGCCCGCCCACCGCCTTCGAAGACCGGCCCGAAAAGCGGGTCGGGGAAATACTCAATCAATCCCCATCCGCCACCCGCGATCAGGTGCTGACGGCGCTCGACGAAGAGGATTCCGATTTCGCCACCTGCGTGCGCAAGGTTCTGTTCACCTTTGCCGATATCGCCCGGCGTATCGCCCCCAAGGATGCCACCACCGTGGCGCGCGCGGTCGAGCAGGACGTGCTGGTGACCGCATTGGTGGCGGCCAGTGAGCCCGATGATGTCAGCACTGCGGAATTCCTGCTCAGCAACATGACCAGCCGCATGGCCGATGCCCTGCGCGAGGAGATGGCCGAGAAAGGCAAGGTCAAGCAGGCCGCCGGTGAACAGGCCATGACCGCCATTGTCGCCGCCATCCGCACGCTGGAACAGGAGGGCGGCCTGACGCTGCTGTCCCCCGACGAGGAGGAGGAAGACGGCTGAGCGCAGCCGCCAGACGACCTCCGGCGCGCCATTCGTGACGCTTGTGATCGCGAGTTCGGGTCTATATGTTTGATCGAACAAAAGAAACAGGCGATGAGACGGCAGGATGCCCGCAGAAAAGTCGGAACTGAGCAAATCCAAACTGGCCGGATATTATGTCGCGAACCTGTTCCTTCAGGCCATGATCGCAGGCCTGCGGTTGTTGCCATATGAAGCCAGACTGGCGGCGATGGGGCGCATCACGCGGGCGGTCTCGCCGCTGGTGGGCTTTCGCAAACGGGTCGAAAACAACCTCAATCTGGTCTGCCCGGACCTGCCCGAAGCGGAGCTCAAGCGCATCTGCAGCGCCGTGCCCGACAATGCCGGGCGCGCCATTATGGAACATTTCTCACCCGAGGAGTTCACCGAGCGCCAGAAAAACGCCAAGGTCAGCGGCCCCGGCATCGCCGCCTTCGAGACAGCGCTGGCCGAGGGCAAGCCGGTGATGATGATCACCGCTCACTTCGGCCATTACCTGGCGGCGCGGATCGCCCTGCAATCGCGCAACGGCAAGCCCATTGGCTGCCTCTATCGCCGCATGGCCAATCCCTATTTCAACGACGCCTATGTCGATGCCTTCCTGCGCACCGGCGAGCCGATGTTCGAACAGGGACGCCGCGGCATGATGGAAATGGTACGCTCGCTGAAAAAGGGCGGCATCATCGCCATCGTTTCAGACCTGCACGCCCATGGTGGCGAGGAGCTGATGTTCTTTGGCAAGCCTGCCGTCACCTCGGTGCTGAATGCCGAACTGGCGATGAAATACAAAGCGGTGATGATCCCCTGTTATGCCATCCGCCAGCCCAATGGCGCGGATTTCGAGATCGTGCTGAACGAGCCCGTTCCCCATTCCGACCCCAAAACCATGACGCAATACATCAATGATGATCTTGAGGCGCAGGTGCGCCAGCATATGGGCCAGTGGTTCTGGATTCACCGCCGCTGGAAGCCCTGGTACGGGCTGGGCGTGCAGGACGCCTGAGCCCTTAGTCGACCCGCGTCGCTGCCACGATCGGGCCATGCCCGGCGGCCTGAACCAGCACAACGGCGGGCAGATCGCCCGCAAGCGCGGCGTTCAATTCAACAGGTCCAGCCCCGTCCCACTGCCCGACCTGATCCCAGCTCTCGACCACATTGGCATAATCCAGTTCGTGCCCCGCCAACTCGCCCCGCCGGATCGAGGCGTGCTTCATCGGCGTATAGCGCACCAGCTGCACCATATAGGTCCCCTGCGCAGCACCTTCATAAGGGGCGACCGAGATCGACACGGCATCGCCCTCCCGCGTTGCGGTAACCATCGCCGTGTCGGGCGCGGCACGATGCGCCTCAATCAGGCCCATCAGTTCCCCTTCGCGGGCGCCGACCACATCCTCCTGCCCGGCAACGATCATCTGTGGGGTATAGATCATCGTCCGCCCGCCGCTGCGCGCGTAGCCCTGCTGGCGTTTGGTATGGGCAGGATCAGCATATTCGTCCTTCCAGCCGATATAGTCCCAGTAATCCACATGCAGCGCCAGCCCGATCACATCGTCACGCTTGGCCAGCTTGTGCATCATCGCATCCGCTGGCGGGCACGAGGAACAGCCTTGCGAGGTATAAAGTTCCACCACCACAGGGTTTTCCCCGGCCACAAGCGGGGCGGCGAGGCTGGTGAACAGAATGGCAAGGCTGGCGGTCAGGGTTTTCATGATAAGGCTTTCGGCTTTTTGCTCCTTTCGATCTAGCGGCCCGCGCGCGGTTTGACGAATCAAGGATTCTTGAAAATCGGTGAGCGGCATCTCCCCATTGGCAAATTTGTGTGCCATGGTATACAAAAATGCTGCATCTGGTCGCTTGATCCTTGAAGTGTGATCCTGCCTGATGCAGATACCCATCAGCGAATCCCGCAATCCACCGCAATTGAGAGGGAGGCCATCAGATGCCCATCAAAGTTGGACAGGATACCGCCAAGACACGCCGCAGCCTGAGCGTGAATGGCAAGACCATCAACTATTACTCGATACCCGCCGCGCAGGATGCCGGTCTGGGCGATTTTTCCCGCCTTCCCGCCGCGCTTAAGGTGGTGCTGGAAAACATGCTGCGGTTCGAGGATGACGGCTTCTCAGTCTCGGTCGACGACATCCGGGCCTTTGGTGAATGGGGCGCGCAGGGCGGCAAGAACCCGCGCGAGATCGCCTATCGCCCGGCCCGCGTCCTGATGCAGGATTTCACCGGCGTTCCGGCGGTGGTCGATCTGGCGGCGATGCGCGACGGGATCGTGGGCCTGGGCGGCGACGCACAGAAGATCAACCCGTTGAACCCGGTGGATCTGGTCATTGACCACTCGGTCATGATCGACGAGTTCGGCAACCCGCGCGCCTTCCAGATGAATGTGGACCGCGAATATGAGCGCAACATGGAGCGCTACCAGTTCCTGAAATGGGGCCAGAGCGCGTTCAACAACTTCCGCGTTGTGCCCCCCGGCACCGGTATCTGCCATCAAGTGAATCTGGAATATCTGGCCCAGACCGTCTGGACCGATACCGACCAGAACGGGGATGAGGTCGCCTATCCCGATACGCTGGTGGGCACCGACAGCCACACCACCATGGTCAATGGCGCCGCGGTTCTGGGCTGGGGCGTTGGCGGGATCGAGGCCGAGGCCGCGATGCTGGGCCAGCCGATCTCGATGCTGATCCCCGAGGTTGTGGGCTTTGAGCTGACCGGCGATCTGGTCGAGGGCACCACCGGGACCGATCTGGTTCTGAAGGTCGTGGAAATGCTGCGTGAAAAGGGCGTCGTGGGCAAATTCGTCGAATTCTACGGCAGCGGTCTGGACCGTCTGCCGCTGGCGGATCGCGCAACCATCGCCAATATGGCGCCTGAATATGGCGCGACCTGTGGCTTCTTCCCAATCGACGGCGAGACCATCCGCTACCTGCGCAACACTGGCCGTGACGAAGACCGCATCGCGCTGGTCGAGGCTTATGCCAAGGAAAACGGCTTGTGGCGCGATGCTCATTACGCACCGATCTACACCGATACGCTCAGCCTTGACATGGGCACCATCGTTCCGGCGATTTCCGGCCCCAAGCGCCCGCAGGATTACGTGGCGCTGACCGATGCCAAAGCGGCCTTCACCAAAGAAATGGCAGAGACCTTCAAGCGCCCCATGGGCAAGGAAGTTGCCGTAAAAGGCGAAGATTACACGCTGGAATCGGGCAAGGTGGTGATCGCCTCAATCACGTCCTGCACCAACACCTCGAACCCCTATGTGATGATCGGTGCCGGCCTTGTGGCACGCAAAGCGGCTGCGCTGGGGCTGAACCGAAAACCATGGGTGAAAACCTCGCTCGCGCCCGGATCGCAGGTTGTCAGCGCCTATCTTGAGGCGGCTGGCCTGCAGGAAGATCTGGACAAGGTCGGCTTCAACCTCGTGGGTTATGGCTGCACCACCTGTATCGGCAACTCCGGGCCGATTCAGGCGGAACTGTCCGAAGCGATTGCCGAAGGCGATCTGGTCGCCACCTCGGTCCTATCAGGCAACCGCAACTTTGAAGGCCGGATCAGCCCGGATGTGCGCGCCAACTATCTGGCCTCACCGCCGCTTGTGGTGGTCTATGCGCTGGCCGGGACCATGGATATCGACCTGACCTCGGAACCGATTGGCACCGACAAGGACGGCAACGACGTCTTTATGAAAGACATCTGGCCGACCCAGAAGGAAATCGCCGATCTGGTCCAGCAGACCGTGACCCGCGACGCGTTCCAGTCGAAATACGCCGATGTCTTCAAAGGTGACGAGAAATGGCAGTCGGTCGAAACCACCGATGCAGAGACCTATGACTGGCCGCCGACCTCGACCTATATCCAGAACCCGCCCTATTTCCAGGGCATGGGGACGGAGCCTGGCACGATCTCGAACATTGACGGGGCCAAGGTGCTGCTGATTCTCGGCGACATGGTCACCACCGACCACATCTCGCCCGCAGGCTCGTTTGCCACCACCACCCCGGCGGGGACTTATCTGACCGACCGGCAGGTGCAGCCGCGAGAGTTCAACTCCTACGGTTCACGCCGGGGCAATCACGAGATCATGATGCGCGGCACTTTCGCCAATATCCGCATCAAGAACGAGATTCTGGATGGGGTCGAGGGCGGCTATACCAAAGGCCCCGATGGCGCGCAGACCTCGATCTATGATGCGGCCATGGCCTATCAGGATCAGGGCACTCCGCTGGTCGTGTTTGGTGGCGAGCAATATGGCGCGGGCTCCAGCCGTGACTGGGCCGCCAAGGGCACCGCGCTGCTGGGCGTCAAGGCCGTGATCGCCGAAAGCTTCGAGCGTATCCACCGCTCCAACCTGGTGGGCATGGGCGTGATCCCGTTCGAGTTCACCGGCGGCGACACCCGCAAGACACTGGGCCTGAAAGGCGATGAAACCGTTTCGATCCACGGGCTGGACAGTGTCGAGCCGCTGCAGGACGTGCCCTGCACCATCACCTATGGCGATGGCAGCGAGAAGACCATCACACTGAAATGCCGGATCGATACCGCGCCCGAGATCGAATATATCGAACATGGCGGCGTGCTGCAGTACGTGCTGCGCAATCTGGCCAAGGCCAGCTGAGCCGGTCCGATATCCGCTTGACGGGCGCCCCACGGGGCGCCCTTCTTCCTTCACGAGCAGGAGGATCAAAATGCGCAGAGTCGCCCTCGTCACAGGCGCCGCACGCGGCATCGGACGCGCAATCGCGCAGGATCTGGCCCAAGACCACGATGTCGCGATCACCTGGCGCAGTACCGATCCCGACGCGCTGTTACAGACCGGCCCCGACATACTGGCGATCAGGGCCGATCTGACCCATCCCGACAGTCCTCAGAGCATTGTAGATCAGGTTATCGGCAGATTTGGGCGGTTGGATGTCATCGTGAACAATGCCGGACTGGTGGTCGCCACCCCTGTCGACGAGATGGACATCGCTGCGCATCGCAGCCTCTTCGAGACCAACTTGACCGGCCCGGCGGCACTGCTCAGCGCAGCATTGCCGCATCTGGAACCGGGCGCCGCCATCGTCAACATCTCTTCGATCAATGCCGCCCTGCCACCTCTCGGAGCTGTCGCATACGGTGCCAGCAAGGCCGCGCTGAACCTCTGGACGCGCGGTATGGCCAAAGAACTTGGCCCCAAGGGGATACGCGTCAATGCGGTGGCGCCAGGGGCCATAAACACGCCTGAAAAACCACGTAGCAAGGAATTGACCGATGCTTTTGTAAAGGAGACAGCCCTTGGTCGCCCCGGCACGCCAGAGGACATCGCCAAGGCTGTGCGCTTCCTCGCCACAGATCAGGCCGGTTTCATCACCGGCGAGATTCTGGCCGTTTCGGGCGGCTATCGTCTTTGACAGACCGCCAGCACATCAGCCCCTTCTCCTGAAAGGACCCCAGATTTGGACATCCGCGCTTTGATCATGGGGCTGGCGTTTGCCCTGATGTGGTCCTCGGCCTTCACCTCGGCCCGGATCATCGTGGCGGATGCCTCGCCGCTGTTTTCGCTGGCGGTCCGGTTTCTGATCTCGGGGCTTCTGGGGGTCTGGATCGCGCGGCTGATGGGGCAGAGCTGGCATCTGACCCGGGCGCAATGGCGCGCGACCATCATCTTCGGCATCTGCCAGAACGCGCTCTATCTGGGTCTGAACTTCTATGCGATGCAAACCGTGCAGGCCTCGGTCGCGGCCATCATCGCCTCGACCATGCCGCTGCTGGTGGCGCTGGCGAACTGGCTCATCCTAGGTCAGCGGCTGAACCTGATGGGGGTTCTGGGCCTGCTGGCGGGGCTGGTTGGCGTCGCGCTGATCATGGGCGCGCGGATCAGCGCCGGGGTTGATCTGTTTGGCGTGATGCTCTGCGGGATTGGCGCGGTGGCGCTGACACTGGCCACCCTGTCCGTGCGAAACGCCACCACGGGCGGGAATTTCATGATGGTGGTCGGGCTGCAAATGCTGGTCGGCTCGGCGATCCTGTTCCTCGCCGCGCCACTGTTTGAGGTGATCCGGGTCACCCCCAGTTGGCCGCTTGCGGCGGCTTTTGCCTACACCACGCTGATCCCCGGTCTGGCCGCGACCTATATCTGGTTCCGGCTGCTGGATCGGATCGGAGCGGTGCGCGCGGCCACCTTCCACTTTCTCAACCCGGTCTTCGGAGTCGGCATCGCGGCACTGCTGCTGGGCGAGCGGCTGACGCTGCAGGACGCCATCGGCGTTCTGGTGATCACAGCCGGTATTCTTGCCGTGCAACTGGCAAGGCAGCCCAAGACCTGATCAGTTGGTGGCCCGCGCGCGCGCCTCGCTCAGCACCGGCTCGATCCGTTCCTTATAGGCGCGTTGGGTGACCGGCCCGGCAAAGCGCAGCAGGATCGTGCCATCGCCATCCACCACATAGGTCTCGGGCACGCCATAGACGCCCCAATCCAGCGCCATGCGCCCTTGAGGGTCGCGGCCCAGAGCGGTGTAGGGATCGCCCAGCTCCTCCAGAAAACCGGCAGCGTTTTGCAGTTGGTCCTTGTAGTTCACCCCATAGACCGGGATGCCCTGTTTGGACAAAGCGTCCAGATTGGGGTGCTCAACCCGGCAGGGGGCGCACCAACTGGCCCAGTAATTCACCAGCTTCACTTCGCCATCACGCAGGGTCGCATCGTCAAAGACCGGCTTGTCGGCAAAGGGCTCCATCACAACCGGCGGCGCAGGTTGTCCGGCACGGGCTGAGGGCAGCGCCTCGGGGTCGTCGCGAAACATGCCCACGGCGGCCAGCAACACAAAAGCGGCAAAGATCACCGGCGGCGCGATCATCATAGGGGATATCTTAGCCATTGCGCGACATCCTTTGTTCGGTCTTTTCCATCTCGGCCCGGACCTTGCGCCCGCGCCACAGGCTCAGCGCGACGAGCAGCACCAGCATGAGCAGCGACAGCGCGTAAGAGGACAGCACCGCCTCGGTATGTTTCCCCAGATCCGGCATCATGCGCCTGCCCTTTCCCGTGCCAGCAGCGCCCGGATGCGTCGCGCGCGAATCTCGGTCCCGGTGCGATAAAGCACCAGCGCGATGAACAGCAGCACAAAACCGATGATGCACAGAAACAGAGGGTAGAAGAACACGTTGCTGACCTTTTCGGTCGTATCGGTGCCAGTTACGGCCCCTGCCCGCATCACCGAGGCCCCCTGATGCAGGCCCTGATTCCAGAAATTCACCGCATAGCGGCTGAGAATGGCGAACACGCTGCCCACCAGGCACAGGACCGAGGTCAGATCGGCGGCGGTATCGGGATCCTCGATCGCCTCCCACAGCGCGATATAGCCCAGATAGAATAGGAACAGGATCAGGAACGACGTGAGCCGCGGGTCCCAGGCCCACCAGGTGCCCCACATGGGTTGCCCCCAGATCGCACCGGTGACCAGCGCGATCAGCGTCATCACCACCCCGATGGGCGCCGCCGCGCGGGCCGCCAGCGCGCTGACATGATGGCGCCGCACCAGCCAGACCAGCGAGGTCACCAGCATCATCAGCCAGCAATTGATCGCCATCAGCGCCGAAGGCACATGCAGATAGATGATCTTCACCGTCGATCCCTGCCTGAAATCATCGGGTGTAAAGAAAAACCCCCAGACCAGCCCTACAACAAGGCAGATCGCGGCGGTGGCCCAGAAAAACGGCAGCACCCGTTCGGAGGTGGCCAGAAACTTCTTTGGGTTGGCATATTGCCAGATCGTGTTGGCTTTGGCGGCTATCGACATGGGAGTTATCTAGCCCGACTCGCTTGCATTCTCAATTGACACAAATCAACGCAGGTTCACACGTAAGACAGCCGCGCTGGCGAATGGCAGCAGAGCGATCGTGGCCAGCGTGATCCCGCCCAGCATCAGAAGCGGCGTGCCCGTCTCCATCCCTTGCGCGCCGCGCCGCGCCACCTCGGCCCCGAAGATCAGGGTCGGCACGTAGAGCGGCAGCACCAAGAGCGACAACAGCAGCCCGCCGCGTTTCAGCCCTACGGTCAGCGCCGCCCCAAACGTGCCCACAACGCTGAGCGCGGGCGTGCCCACCGCCAGCGACACCACCAGCCAGAAAAAGCCCGGCCCCGGCAGATTGAGCAGCACGCCAAAGACCGGGGCCGCAAGAACCAGCGGCAGGCCTGTGGTGATCCAATGTGCCAGCGCCTTGACCGACACCACGGCCTCCAGCGGCAGCGGGGCGGTGGCCAGCAGGTCCAGCGTGCCGTCCTCCCAATCCAGCGCCAGCAGCCGGTCGAGCGACAGAAGACAGGCCAGAAGCGCGCCCAACCACAGCACACCCGGCGCGATGCTGGCCAAAAGGTCGGATTGCGGACCCACCGCAAAGGGCACCAGCGTGGTGACGATCAGGAAAAAGACCAGCCCCAGACCAAAGCCGCCCCCGGCGCGCATGGCCAGTTTCAGATCCCGGAACAGCAGCGCGATCACAGGAAGTCTCCGTCGAAATCATCGACCGGTTTCGGCACCGCGCGGAATGGGCCGACATCCAGCGTCGCTGCTTCGAGCCCCAGATCGATGTGGGTGGCGATCAGCGCCGACCCACCCTGCCCCAGATGCGCCCGCACCGCATCGGCGAATTTTCCAACGGCCTCTTTGTCGAGCGAAACGGTCGGCTCGTCCAGCACCCAGATCGGGCGCCCGGTGACCAGCAGGCGCGCCAGACCCAGGCGACGTTTCTGTCCCGCCGAAAGGTTACCGGCATGCCGGTCGGCAAGCTCGTGCAGGTCATAAGCGTCCAAAGCGCCCAAGATGCCGCGCGCGCCAAAGACGGCGGCCCAGAAATTCAGGTTTTCGGTCACCGTGAGCGTCGGCTTGATGCCGTCGGAATGGCCGGCATAGGCGATCCGGTCCTCAGCCCCGGCGATCTGGCCCGCAAGCGGTGGCTGCAATCCGGCGATGGTGCGCAACAGCGTTGTCTTGCCGATCCCGTTGGGCCCCCGCACAACCAGCGCCTGCCCCGGCTCAAGGGCAAATCCCAGCCCTTCGAGCACGGGAACGCCTCCGCGGGCGATGGCAAGGTCGGTGACGATCAGGGTCATGAAACCCGCTTAACCGATTGCAGGGGGCGGCAAAAGGCCGGAGTCGCGCAGGGACGGAGTGTCGCGTCTGTGACATCTAGCGGGAATGATGCAAACTCTCCGAAATAAATTTGACCCGATGAAAAGCGGGCCCAGTCACACAGGCAGGGCCGCCAACGCAATGCGGCGGCCTTCGGAGAGCAGGACGTTATAGGTGCGACAGGCGGCGGGAGAGGACATGTTCTCCACCCCGATGCCTGACTCCTCCAATGCGCGGCGCAAAGCGTCGGGCAGATGCGCCATCTCAGCACCGGTGCCGATGAACAGCACATCGATCTGGCCTGCCAGTTCGAGTAGCGGCGCGGTATCGTCGTAGCCGCCCCACGTAAACGTACCAGAGGCACCGGTCAGAACCGGACCATAGAGCACCTCGCCTGCGATGCGGAAAAACCCCGGGCCGTAGCCATCGACGGGTTGGGCATCGGTAAAGGCGATCTCGTTCAGGCGCATGGGTCAGGTCCAGATTGGCAGCCCCGCCAGCGCGACGCCGAGGATCAGAATGTAGGCAGCGGAGCGGTAGAGTTTCTCGCGTTCCGGCACAAATAGCGCGCTGCCCGCGAGATTGCCAAGCATATTCGGGATCGTCAGCAGCAAGCCGGTGACCGCGATTGCCGGGTCAAGCCGGCTGGCCAGCGCCAGAAACGTCACCATCAGGATGTCATAGCCAAGCAGATAGAGCGTGGTATTGGCGCGGATCACCTGCGGCGGATGCGGGCTGGCCATGTAGACGAAGATCACCGGCGGCCCCGGCATGCCCACCGCACCGCCCAGAAACCCCGCGACCAGCCCTGTCCCGAATACCGCACGCGGACCCAGCGCACCGCTATAACGCCAGCCCATAAGCAGCCCCGCCAGCATCAACAGCGACACGGACGAAACCAGCACCCGGAACAGGTCGGGGTTCATGACGAACAACGCCACCAGCCCCAGCGGCACGGCCAGCACTGTCCCGGCCAGCAGCCGCAGCAGGTCTGCGCGATGGGCATGCGGCAGCACCTTGGGCACCATCGGCACCGGCCCGAAAATATCCATCAGAATCAGCGTCGTGACAGCCGAAACCGGGTCCAGCACCATCCCCGCCAGCGGCAGATAAACCATCGCGGTGCCAAACCCGGTAAAGCCCCTTGTGCACCCCGCCATCAGAGCGGCGACGAACAGCACCGCGAGATCGGCAATTTCCAGGGAAAGCAGATGTTCGCTCACCCGTTCCGGCCCTTATGCCAGACGGGTGAGCGGGGATCAGGCATCGATATTGGCGTATTGGTTGCCAGCGGTGTTGGACGGCTTGGTCCAGTCCCGCTTAACGCCCAGATAGAGCAGAATCGCCGAGGCCACGAAGACCGAGGAATACGTCCCCACGATCACGCCCCAGATCATCGCAAAGACAAAGCCACGGATCACGTCTCCGCCCAGCACATAAAGCGAGATCAGCGCCAAGAGCGTGGTGACCGAGGTCATCACCGTTCGGCTCAGCGTTTCGTTGATCGAGACGTTCAGCACATCCTTGAGCGGGGTTTTTTTGTATTTCCGCAGGTTTTCACGCACCCGGTCAAAGACCACCACCGTGTCGTTCAGCGAGTAACCGACAATGGTCAGAAGCGCCGCGATGATCGCGAGGTCGAAGCGAATCTGCAGCTCCGAGAACACGCCAATCGTCAGGATCACGTCATGCACCAGTGCGGCCACAGCCCCCAGCGCGAACTGCCATTCGAAGCGCAGCCAGATATAGACAAGCACCGCCCCGATCGCGAGGACCACAGCAATTACAGCCGTCTGGATCAACTCGCCCGAGACCTTGGGGCCAACGGATTCGACGGACACAAACTCGATGTCTGGCACTGCGCCCTGTAACGCGCTTTCGACTTGGGCGACCATGGTGGCGGTTGCGGCCTCTTCGCCCTCCTGCGCCTGAATGCGCAACATGGCGACGTTCTGGTCGGGGCCGAAGGTGGGGTCAAAAATCTCGGTGATGGTGATATCGCCCAGCTCCAACGCATCCAGCGCACCGCGATAGACGCCCACATCCACCGGCTGCGCGCTTTCGGTGCGGATCGTGGTACCGCCGCGGAAGTCGATGCCGAAATTCAGGCCCTGATACAGGAACGACCCCGCCGCCAGCAGCATCATGAAGGCCGAGATGCCCAGCCACAATTTCCAGCGGCTGAAGAAATCGAACGAGGTGTTCTGGGGGACAAGTTTCAGTCTCATATCACACCTCGATCATTTTGGGACGGCGGCGTTCGAACCAGATCACCACCAGCAAACGCGTCACGAAGATCGCGGTGAAGACCGAGGTGAGAATACCCAAGCCCAGCGTGATGGCAAAGCCGCGCACCGGGCCGGAGCCCATGGCAAACAGGATCACCGCCGTGATGAAGGTGGTGATGTTGGCATCCAGAATGGCGCTCAGCGCTTTCTCATAACCCAGCTCGATGGCGCGGGCCGGTCCCTTGGCGGTTTTCAACTCTTCGCGTATCCGCTCGAAGATCAGCACATTGGCGTCCACCGCCATACCCACGGTCAGCACGATCCCGGCGATACCGGGCAGCGTCAGCGTCGCCCCGATCAGCGACAACAGGCCAAAGATCAGCCCGATATTGATGATCAGCGCCACATTGGCAAACAGGCCGAACAGGCCATAGCTGAGCGCCATGAAGACCAGCACCGCGGCAAAGGCCACCATGGTCGCCACCTTGCCCGCATCAATACTGTCCTGACCCAGTTCGGGGCCGATGGTGCGCTCTTCTAGGAATTCCAGCCCGGCGGGCAAAGCCCCTGCCCTGAGTAGCACCGCCAGATTGGTGCTTTCCTCAACGCTGAAATTACCAGTGATGATGCCCGAACCGCCAGGAATATGGCTCTGGATCACCGGGGCCGAGATGACCTCGTCGTCCAACACGATCGCAAAGGGCGCGCCGATATTGTCGAGCGTATAGTCGCCAAACTTGCGCGCGCCGGTGGTGTTGAAGCGGAAATTCACCGCCGGACGACCGTTCTGGTCAAAGGCAGGCTGGGCATCGACCAGTTCCTCGCCGGTGACCACGGGGGCAGCTTCGATGATGTAGAACGTCCCCGCCTCATCGATTGAGGGGACCAGCTTTTCCCCCGGACCCACACGGGCGTCGGCGTCGGTGGTGCGCGAGACAACCGGGTTGAAGGTAAGCTGCGCCGTGGTGCCGATGATTTCCTTGAGTTCCGAGGCGCTGCCGATGCCCGGCACCTGGATCAGGATACGTTGCGGGCCCTGACGCTGGATGGTGGGCTCTCGCGTGCCGACCTCGTCGATCCGGCGGCGGATGATTTCCAGCGCCTGGCGCACCGTGCGATCATCCGAGGCCAGCTTCTCGGCCTCGCTCAGCGTCACGACAATGTCATTGCCTTGGGCAGAAACCTCGATATCAGTACCCGTCGGACCGGCAAGGGTCTGGATCGGCGTTGCCAGTTCGCGGACAACCTGCAGCGCGCGCGACATGCCCTCGGGCTGGCTGATGCGGACGCGAATCTCACCCGGCGCGCTGTCCTGACGGCGGATCGTGCCCACCGTCGCACGCTGATCCCGCAGCGCATCGCGGATTTCCGGCCACATGGCATCCATGCGCACCTCATACACATCCTCGACCTTGACCTCGGCCAGCAGATGCGCACCCCCGCGCAGATCGAGACCCAGATTGACCAGCCCCGACGGCAGCCAGGAGGGCCATTGCCCCGCCTCGGCCCGCATCTGCGGCGTGTCATTGCCCAGCTCAATCGCGGCACGGGCATCGTTGGATTGTTCCACACGGGTGTAGAACGCATTCGGCAGGGCCAGAAGCAGGCCAGCCACCACGACCAGCCAGATCAGGACCCGTTTCCAGGTATCGATTTGCAGCATTACCCTGCCTTTTTAATGGGTTGACCGACGTTCTTACTTCGCCGGTTCGGTCTTGTTCAGCACCTGGGAAATGGTCGCCTGCACCACCCGGACCTTGACGCCTTCGGCAATCTCGACCTCAAGTTCGCCATCATCCTTGACCTTGGTCACCTTGCCGATCAGACCGCCTTGCGTGACCACCTGATCACCCCGGCGCAGCGCGTTGACCATGGCCTGATGTTCCTTGACCTTCTTCTGCTGCGGACGGATCAGCAGGAAGTACATGATCGCGAAGATCAGAATGAGGGGGAGAAACTGGGCGATTGCGCCACCTTCCATGGGATGTTCCTTTGTCCAGAAGAGCGGGCACACCCCGCAAATTTTGCGAGAACCTATGCGTTAGCGCAAAAAGGTTCAAGCGTGGCGACGGGATGTAAGAAGGAAAGTTTTGAGCGGCCAGACAGGGATTGCGGGTAGAGTTTTCGATCTCTATTTCGCGCATGGGCAGACAAGGTGACCACTTGCCAGTCTCCTTGCGTTCCGACACCATCCGGGCACGAGCCTGAAACCAATCTCAAACCTTGCTTGGGATGCGCTAAATGGAAAGCCTTGCTGAAGATATTGCCTCTCTGGCGCGCAAGCGCCTCTCTCCAGAGCATGTTCAAGCCATGCAGAAAATCGGAGAAGAGGTAACGTTCAGCCAAGGCCAGAAGATATTTGTTCTGGGTGGCCCGCAGGATTATTTCTACCAGATCACCGACGGCCTGGTCGATGTCATAAACCCGATCACCAACGTGCCCTTTTCCTACGGCAGAATGGGCAAAGGCGAGTTCATAGGCGAGATCGACTTCCTCTATGGTGGCCGGGCTCAGGTCGATATCTGCGCGGCGACCAATGTACGCCTGCTCAGAATTCCGCGTCCGGCTATGCTCGACCTGATGTCGAAAATCCCCGAACTTGGGGATGATATCGTTTCGGTCTTTGCCGCCCGACGCCGCCACATGATCGAAAACAACCTGTTAGGAATGACCCTGCTGTCTGGCGAGACAGACCGCAACATCCGCAGAATCGCCGATTTCGCGAACCGCAACCGAATCCCGGCCCGCCAAATTGCATTGGGATCACCGGAAGCCGCAAAACTGGCCGATGAAACCGGTCTGGATCCGACCCATCCGGCCGTGATCCTCGGCCCTGAGATCGCACTGCAAAACCCGACGCCAAGGCAGGTGGCTGCCTATTTCGGCCTCGATGTCACATTGTCGAAGGATCGCGTTTACGATGTGCTCATCGTGGGGGGCGGACCTGCGGGCATTGCCGCCGCGGTCTATGCGGGTGCCGAAGGGCTTGAAGCCCTGGTCATCGAAGACCTCGCGATTGGCGGGCAGGCTGGAACGTCTAGCCGTATCGAAAACTACATGGGGTTTCCGACGGGCATTTCGGGCGCCGATCTGTGCTGGCGCGGAGAGGTCCAGGCGATGAAATTCGGCACGCGCTTTGCCGTTCCGCGAAGAGCAAAGGCGGTGTCGGAGGATGCGGACGGTACGTTCTGCGTGACGCTGGAGGATGAAGAGCAGGTTATGGCGCGCTCCATCGTGGTTGCGACGGGCGTTCAGTACCGGAAGCTGAATATCGACCGGTTGGAAGATTTTGAAGGCTCCGGCATTTACTACGCCGCAACCGATCTGGAAGCACGCTATTGCGGCCAGTCCGAGGTTGTTGTCATTGGCGGCGGAAACTCCGCAGGTCAGGCGGCGATGTATCTGAGCCGTACCGCACGACATGTGCATGTGCTTATCCGGGGAACGTCGCTGGCAAGCTCGATGTCGGATTACCTGCGCAACCGTCTTGAAAACGACCCCTCAATTACGCTTCACACACATTCACAGATGTCTGCCTGCGCAGGCGACGACCATCTGGATGAGGTGGTGATCCGCGATACGGAACAGGGAACCGAATGGACGCTCAAGACCCCCGCAGTCTTTGTCATGGTCGGTGCGGCTCCGAATACTAGCTGGCTTTCAGGATGCGTCGCGCTTGATGACAAGGGGTTTGTAAAAACCGGTCGCGATGTCGGCGCTGCCTCGCTCTATGGAACCTCACACCCGGGAATTTTCGCCGTGGGGGACGTGCGCGCCGGATCGGTCAAGCGCGTTGCGTCTGCCGTCGGTGACGGGTCTGTGGTGATCAGCAGGATTTGGTCCTTTCTTCAAGACCTTGATAACAGGTGACCGCGCCGGGGCATCGCGGCTGACGGGACGTTTTGCCCCGAGGCGCGCGCTCAGCCCCCCTCTGTCCGGTCGCTCGGGCCGGATCGGAGCCTCCAGGAAAAACGGGGTGTTGTCAGCCATCAAAGAATTGGGTCTAAGGGCGCTAATTACATGGAGCCAAACAGAAGGACGATGACCCATGCATGACATCCGCGCTATTCGCGAGAATCCAGCCGCTTTCGACGCCGCTCTGGCGCGGCGGGGGGATGCGCCGATGTCGTCGGAACTGCTCGCGGTTGATGAGGCGCGCCGGGCCAAGATTTTGGCCGCCGAGACGGCGCAGGCGGAGCAGAACAAGGCCTCCAAAGAAGTTGGCGCGGCCAAGGGCCGGGGCGATGAGGATGAATTCCAGCGCCTGCGCGCATTGGTCGCCGACAAGAAGGCCGAAGTGGCGGCGATGCAGGGCGAGGCCAAGGAACTGGACGCCAGGCTGACCGACATGCTGGCCCGGATCGCCAACATGCCTGCCGAGGATGTGCCGGAGGGCGCGGATGAGAACGACAATGTCGAGGTGACCCGCTGGGGGACTCCCCGGACGTTCGACTTTGCGCCCAAGGAGCATTACGAAATCGCATCCGTTGCGGCGGCGATGGATTTCGAGACGGCCGCCAAGACCTCTGGAAGCCGGTTTGTGAACCTGTCGAAAGGCGTAGCGCGTATCCACCGGGCTTTGGCTCAGTTCATGATCGACACCCATGTGGACGAGAACGGCCTGACCGAGATGCAGACACCGGTTCTGGTGCGCGATGAGGCGATGTATGGCACTGATAAATTGCCAAAATTCGGCGAGGACAGCTATCAGACCACCAATGGCTGGTGGCTGATCCCGACCTCCGAAGTGACGCTGACCTATTCGGTGGCCGGTGACATTCTGGATGAGGGCAATCTGCCGATTCGGATGACCGCGCATACGGTCTGTTTCCGCTCGGAAGCGGGCAGCGCGGGCAAGGACACGGCGGGCATGTTGCGCCAGCACCAGTTCGAAAAGGTCGAAATGGTCTCGGTCACCCACCCGGATGCCAGCGACGATGAACAAAAGCGCATGCTGCGCTGCGCCGAAGGGCTGCTGGAGGCGCTGGGTATCCCCTATCGCACTGTGGTGTTGTGCACCGGCGACATGGGCTTTGGCGCGCGCCGCACCTTCGACATCGAGGCCTGGCTGCCGGGGCAGGATGCCTATCGCGAGATCTCCAGCGTGTCGACCACCGGCGACTTTCAGGCCCGGCGCATGAATGCGCGGTTCCGGCCCGAAGGTGGCGGCAAACCCGCCTTTGTGCACACGCTGAACGGCTCGGGCCTAGCAGTGGGTCGCTGCCTGATCGCGGTACTGGAAAACGGCCAGAACGCGGATGGCACGGTCACCCTGCCCGATGTGCTTGCGCCCTATCTGGGCGGCAAGACCACGCTGGGGCTGGATGGCACGCTGAGCTAAGGGCGCGCAGCCCGGACAGGCGAAGAAGGCTTACTTCTTCGCCTTTTTTTTGTCCTTGGCTTTTTTCTTGCCGTCCTTAGCTTTTTCTTTTGCTTTGGCCTTTGCCTTGGCGTCTTTGGCCTTTTCTTTCTTGGCCTTTGCCTTGGCCTTTTCCTTGGCCTTCTTGAACTCGACCTCCAGCGCCTTGGCCTTCTTGGCGGCCTTTTCGGCCTTGGCCTTCGCCTTGGCCTTTTTGGCCTTCTTGGCCGCTTCGGCCTTGGCTTTTTTCGCAGCCTCCGCTTCGGCTTTGGCTTTTTTCGCAGCCTCCGCTTCGGCTTTGGCCTTTTTCGCAGCCTCCGCTTCGGCTTTGGCTTTCTTGGCGGCCTCAGCCTCGGCCTTGGCTTTTTCCCTGGCCTTCGCCTCAGCAGATTTCGACGGGGTCGACGCTGCGGCAGGCTTTTTCGCGGCAGGTTTTGCCGCCACCGCCTTAGGGGCCGCTGCCTTGGCAACAGTTGGCGTTGCGGTCGCGGCTTTTGCCCTGGCCGGTCTGGTCGCTGTCGGCTTCGCCGCAGCGGGCTTTGCCGCCGCAGGTTTGGACGCTGCAGGTCGCCGTGCTGCCGTCTTTCTCGCAGCCGTCCGCGCCCTTGGTCTGGCGGTCGCGGCACGTTTGGTCCGGGTCGCTGCCGGGGCAGATGCGGCGGCCTTGGCCGATGCGATCATGGCCTGCGCCCGCACCTTGCCCACGCGGGGCAGCGCGATCAGTTGTTCCGGCGTCGCCTTGGCCAGATCGGCAATCGTCTTGATGCCCATGGCGGTCAGCGCCTTTTCCAGCGCGACGCCGATGCCGCTTAGATCAGAAAGTTTGTTCATTCAAATGTCCTTCTATTCATTGGAGCCCCGCGCCCTCCTCCCGAGGGCGGGTGGCTGCGGTCGATACTCGGACTGCTCACCGCATCAGCTAATGTACTTAGCTGGCTTGGGGCACATCCGGGTGATGCGCAGGTTTCGGGAAGGGAACCAACCGTTTGCGGTCCTCATCCCAAAGCTTCAGGTTCAGCGCCGCCACCGCCTCGGGGAACTTGATCCGGCGCGGGGCGTATTCGGGCGGCAGGTTATAGTGGCAGGCACGCAGCCGGTAGGAGGGGATGCGTGCGTTGAAATGGTGGATGTCGTGCAACGTAATGCAAGCGACCGCCATGTCGAACCACCAGCCGAAATCCAGCGCCGACGAGCCTTGCAGCGCCGCAATTTGCGGGTCGAGATCGGGGCGGCGGTCCCAATAGGTATCCTCGAAATTATGCTGCAGATAGACAAGGAACACGCCCAGCATGCCGCCGAGGAACGAAAAGACCAGCCAGACCCAGATACCGGTCATCCCCGCCACGGCATAAAGCAGCCCCAGCATCAGCACGATCGACAGGTTGTGCAGCACAACGCCTTTCCAGCCGAAGCGCAGTGTGTTCTTGGGCCAGCGATAGCGGATGAAATAGGTGAAGGCCGCGCCGACTGGCACCAATAGGAACGGGTTGCGATAGAGCCGGTAGAAGGCCCTCGTTTTCCAGTCCGCCGCGTTCCATTCACGGACCGTCATCGTGTTGATCTCGCCGGTTTCGCGGTGTTCCAGATTGCCGATTCCTGAATGATGCAGGTTATGGTTCTGCTTCATCACTTCGAAGGGCGCGAAGGTAAAGGGCGACAGGCCGTGGCCCGCCCATTCATTCTGCTGTCGCGTCTCGAACAGGGAATGGTGACCGCAATCATGTTGCAGCACATAGAGACGCACCGCCGCAAAGGCAAAGACCACGCCGGCGGGCAGCATGATCAGCCAGTTGTCCACATAGCGGATCGCCAGAAAGAGCGATGCGAAATACACCGCAAACGTGCCGAAATAGCTGAGCGATGCCAGCAGGTTGTCCTGCACGGCATATTGGCGTGTATAAGCCCTTAGATCCATTCCGCCCGTCTCCTTGGGTTTGGTCTGGCTTTCCTTGCAATTGCGGATGTCACATTGCCGGATGGCAGGATGCAATCAAAACGATACTCTTGCGCCCTGAATAGCGCCCATTCGCAGGGCTTGTCACGCCCCGAGATGAAAAATGCAGCAAATTGGCGCGGTTACGCGCGCCCTTTGAGATGTTTACGCAGTTTCGAGGGCCCAGCCTTCTTTTTCCCCTTATACGGGTTTTTGTCGCCCTGCCCGCGCATGGTCAACCGGATCGGTGTGCCGGGCATGTCGAAATCCTCGCGCAGGCCATTCACGAGATAGCGCGTATAGCTGTCGGGCATCTTGTCGGGATGGCTGCACATGACGACGAAGCCCGGCGGGCGGGTCTTGGCCTGAGTCATGTAGCGCAGCTTGATGCGTCGCCCGCCGGGCGCTGGCGGTGGATGCTGTTCCAGCATCGCGGTCAGCCAGCGGTTCAGCGCCGCCGTGGTCACCCGGCGATTCCAGACGTCATGGGCCCGCAGGATCGCGTCGTGCAGCCGGTCGAGCCCCCGGCCCGTCTTGGCCGAGACCGTGATCAGCGGCGCGCCCTTCAATTGCGGAAGCAGCCGGTTGAAGGCCTCCTTCAGATCGCGCAGCTTTTCCTGCTTGTGCTCCTCGACATCCCATTTGTTGACGGCCACCACCACAGCCCGCCCCTCACGTTCAGCCAGATCGGCGATGCGCAGGTCCTGTTGTTCAAAGGGAATGGCCGCATCCAGCAGAACAACCACCACCTCGGCAAACTTGACCGCGCGCAAGCCGTCGCTGACCGACAGCTTTTCGAGCTTCTCCTGCACCTTGGCTTTCTTGCGCATCCCGGCGGTGTCAAAGACCCGCATCGGCGTGCCTTTCCAGTCGATGCGCAGGGAAATCGCGTCACGGGTGATCCCGGCTTCGGGACCGGTGAGCAGGCGATCTTCGCCCAGTATCTTGTTGATCAGCGTGGATTTTCCCGCATTGGGGCGGCCGACAACGGCAACCTGCAACGGTTTTGCGGCGGTGATGGCGGGCGCTTCGCCCTCATCCTCATCCTCGCTCAGTTCGACATCGGTCTCTGGCGCGATCCGCTCGGCCTCTTCTGCCATGCGATCGGCCACCGGCATCAGCTGTGAATAGAGGTCGTTTAGCCCCTCGCCATGTTCAGCGCTCAACCGCACCGGCTCGCCCAGACCCAGTGCGTAAGCCTCGATCACGCCTGCATCGGCGGACGCCCCTTCGGCCTTGTTGGCCGCAAGGATCACATGCGCGGATTTCTTGCGCAAGATATCGGCAAAGACCTCATCCGTCGGCGTCACACCCGCGCGCGCATCTATCATGAACAGGCACACATCGGCCATATCCACCGCACGCTCGGTCAGGCGGCGCATCCGGCCCTGCAGGCTGTCATCGGTGGCCTCTTCCAGACCGGCAGTATCAACAACCGTAAAGCGCAAATCGCCCAGCCGCCCCTCACCCTCGCGCAGGTCGCGGGTCACGCCGGGCTGGTCATCAACCAGCGCCAGCCGTTTGCCGACAAGGCGATTGAATAGCGTGGATTTGCCCACATTTGGGCGCCCCACAATGGCGAGGGTCAAAGACATCGGGCTTCACTTTCAAGACTCAGACGCGCCCTTTAGCGCATGTTTGCGTCAACGGAAAGCGTGTAGATCACCTTTGGCGCTGACGACATAGAGCGTGCCGCCCGCCACCACAGGCCCGGTGGTGGCCCCGCCGGGCACCTCGACCTGGTTCAGGAGCGTGCCATCCTCGGGGCGGAAGAAGCGCAGGAAGCCGTCATTGGAGGCGACCACGAGGCGACCACCGGCCAGGATCGGGCCATAATTGGCGACCACTTCGCCCCGGCGGCGCGGCTTGTCGCGCAGAAAGCCCGGCAGGTCGCGCGCCCAAATGACCGAGCCATCGCTCGTGCTCAGCCGCATGAGCTGACCGCGATCACTGATCTGGAAGATGCTGTCGCCCGCAGGCCAGACCGGCGAGATCGCGCCCTCATCCGCCGTCCATTGCCGCTCGCCCAACTGGGTTTCCAGCGACACGGTGCGGCCAGAATGGTTGCCGATATAGACACGGCTTCCGACCACAACCGGCCCGCCGGTAATATCGGCAATGCGCGCGACCGCGCGGCCCTTGCGCTGACCGGCGACCGACGCGCTCCACCGCCGCAACCCGCCTTTGCGGAAGCTGGCGATGATATCGCCCGAGGCAAAGGCAAAGATCACCAGATCCGAGGTCAGCGCAGGCGCAGGTGCGCCCAGAACGTTGCCGATGCTGGGCGTGGCCTGAACCTGCCAGGCGATGCGCCCATCCTTGGTGTTGATGGCCCAGCCGGTCTCATCCCCGGCAACCAGGTAGAGCAATCCGTCGCGAATGGTCGGCGTGCCACTGCCGGTGGCGTTCAGCCGCTGCTGCCAGCGCACGGCACCCGAGTTGGCATCCAGCGCGCTGAGGCGGCCAAAACCCGAGGAGACATAGAGCGTGCCGTTGTCGTAGGCCATGCCACCGCCGGTGGCCTGCCCGTCGCCCTCGCCGGCGGGAACCAGACTACGGCTCCAGACGATGCCGCCATTGGGGGAGACCGCAGTCACCTGCGCAGCGGCGTCCAGCGTATAGATCAGGCCACCACCCACAACCGGATCAGCCGTGATGCGCTGGCGACGGCTGTCGCCCGCGCCGATCGGGGTGGACCAGATGCGCTGTGGCGTTGCCCGCAGGGCGGGGTTATCGGTGCGGTAGGCTTGGGTGCCGAAACTTTGCGGCCAGGCGGCGTTGGTCTTCTGCGCGGGCAGACGGATCGGTTTCGAGGCGAGAATTTCGCCCTGCCCGACCTCTGCGCCGCGCAGTGTTTCGCGCTTGCCCGGAAGGACCGGATCAGGTTCCTGACAAGCACCGAGCAGCAGCATTGCGCCCATCGCGGCCAATCCGCTACGCGAGAATGAGAAGTGTGCCATGCCCGATCCTGCCTATTCGTTACCCACTGCCGGTACCCTGCGGGCCCGGATCATCCCCGTTGACCGGGGGCCTGTTCCGGCGTCCCGCCCAGCGCGACAATCAACTGTGCGGCGCGTTGTTGCAAGTCTGTGCTGGCCTCGGCGTCCTGAATGAGGGCCTGCAGCCGCGTCATCGCCGCCTCGGCCTCGCCATGGGCGATGTCGATCAGGGCCAGTTGCTCCTCGGCCAGCAGGCGCAGCGGCGCGCCGGGTTGGGCCAGCGCCTCGAACCGTTGCCGCAGGTCTTCGACCGCCAGCGTCTCGGTCTGCAATGTCAGCGATTTGAAGCTGGCGATGTCACGATAGATTTGCGGCAGTTCCCCATTTGCCGCCACCGCGTCGAGGCTTTGCACCGCTGCGTCGGTCTGATCCGATCCGGCCTGAGCCGACGCGGTGAGCATCTTGAGAATCGCGTCGCCGCCACTGGATGAGGCATCGACCTGCGAGAGCTTTTCGGCCTGCACAGCGGTTTCATTCTCGTTCAGCGCGGCAATGATGCTGTCGCCAAGCTGCTCGGCCTGCGACCGGACCTGCGCCTTGGAATATTCGTTATAGGCCGCGCCGCCCACAATCGCGACCACGGCCAGCGCACCGACCCAGCCCCAGCGCTTGAGCAGCAGGAACATGCGGTCTCGACGCACCTCTTCGGTGACTTCGTCAATGAAACTGTCGGTGTCGCTCATCCCGGCCCTCGGTCCTGCCTCAATGCGGTTTTCTGGCGGCTGTCATAGCGTGGCTCAACGGGCAAGCCAAGGGCTCTGGGGCGCTGGAACAGCCAGTGCTTGCACAGCGCGGCGAAAAAAAATAATCTGAACTGGTCAGTTTAGCGTAGACAACATGGAAACAAGACACCATGTGACAAGTCGCAGTGCAGGTCTGATTGGACTACCCCCTCTGCGCCGTGAAGAATTTGAGAGAGGCAAAAGATGCGTCTGATTCCCATAATCACCGCGATTCTGGTGACAATTGCGCTTTATCTCTTGGTATTTGAGCGTGACGCGTTCCTGGCCTTCGCCAAAGGCGATGCCGCCGCAGAGCCGGTCGAAACGCAAAGGGAAACTGCCGAAGCGGTGGAAGACGCACCAAACCTGATCGGCGTTGTTGCTATGCGCTCGGTTGCGCGCGAGATTGACAGCGCGGTGCTGCTGCGCGGCCAAACCAAGGCGATCCGCGAGGTTGAGGTGCTGGCCGAGACAACCTCGACCGTGGTCTCCGAACCGTTGCGCAAGGGAGCGTTTGTCAAGGCGGGCGACCTGCTGTGCCAGCTGGATGTCGGCACCCGCGAGGCCGATCTGCTGGAGGCGCGGGCCCGTCAGAGCGAAGCGCAAAGCCGGGTACCGGAGTCGCAGGCACGGCTGGACGAGGCCAAGGCGCTTCTGGAAGAGGCGCTGATCAATAACAACGCCGCCCAACGTCTGTCCGAGGGCGGCTATGCCTCGGAAACGCGCCGCGTCGCGACCGAAGCGGGCGTGCGCAGCGCCGAGGCCGGGATCAAGACCGCCGAATCCGGTCTGGAAGCCACCCGCGCCGGGATCGAAGCCGCAAGCGCCGCAGTGGCGGCAAGAGAGCGCGAGCTGGATCGCATCACCATTACGGCGCCGTTCGACGGGTTGCTGGAAAGCGACGCGGCAGAACTGGGCAGCCTGATGCAGCCCGGATCGCTCTGCGCGACGGTGATCCAGCTTGACCCGATCAAGCTGGTGGGTTTCGTGCCCGAGGCCGAGGTCAACCGGGTGCAACTGGGCGCGCAGGCAGGTGCGCAACTGGCGACCGGCCTGCAGGTGGCGGGGCAAGTGACCTTCCTCAGCCGCTCGGCAGATGAGACGACCCGCACCTTCGAGGTCGAAGTCTCGGTCCCCAACCCGGACCTGAAAATCCGCGACGGGCAGACCGCCACCATCCAGATCGCCGCAGAAGGGGCCAAGGCGCATCTGCTGCCGCAATCCTCGCTGACGCTCGACAATCACGGCGAGCTTGGCGTGCGGGTCGTTGGCGATGGCAATCTGGTGGAATTTGTGCCGGTTGAACTGCTGCGTGACGATGCCAACGGCGTTTGGCTGGCAGGCTTGCCGGAACAGGCGAATGTGATCGTGGTGGGCCAGGATTTCGTCACCGCAGGTGTTGAGGTCGCGCCCACCTATCGGGAGGCCGCGCAATGACGGGCATCGTCGACTGGGCCGCCTCGCGCGCCCGGATGGTTCTGGCCTTTATCGCGCTGTCGCTGATCATTGGCGGCTTCGCCTATGTCAACCTGCCCAAGGAAGGCGAGCCGGATATCGAGATCCCGGCGCTGTTTGTCTCGGTCTCTTTCCCGGGCATTTCGGCAGAAGACAGCGAGAACCTGCTGGTCAAGCCGATGGAAACCGAGCTGGCCGATCTGGACGGGCTCAAGGAAATGACCGCAACCGCTGCCGAAGGTTATGCCGGTGTGGCGCTGGAGTTTGATTTCGGCTGGGACAAGACCGCGATCACCGCTGATGTGCGCGATGCGATGAACACGGCGCAGGCCGAGTTTCCGACTGGGGCCGAGCAATATACGCTGACCGAAATCAACTTCTCGGAATTTCCGATTGTCATCGTCAGCCTGACCGGCGCTGTCCCCGAGCGGACAATGGCGCGCATTGCCAAGGATTTGCAGGACGACCTTGAATCGCTCGATGCGGTTCTGGAAGCCGGGATCGCGGGCAATCGCGACGAGTTGCTAGAGGTCATCATCGACCCTCTGCGGCTGGAGGCCTATAACGTCACCGCCTCGGAACTGATCACGGTTGTGCAGAACAACAACCAGCTCATTGCGGCGGGTGAGATTGACAGCGCGCAGGGTGCATTCTCGGTCAAGATCCCCTCCTCCTTCACCACGGCGCAGGATGTCTATGGCCTGCCGGTCAAGGTGAATGGCGACCGCGTTGTGACACTGGGCGAGTTGGCGCAGATCAACTACACGTTCGAGGACCGCGAAGGCACCGCGCGGTTTGACGGGCAAAGCACCGTCGCCCTGCAGGTGGTCAAGCGCAAGGGGTTCAACCTGATCGACACGGTCGATCTGGTCAAAGCCACCGTCGCTGAATCGCAGGTAAGCTGGCCCAAGGAACTGCAGGCCGCGGTCGAGGTCGGCACCTCGAACGACCAGAGCCGCGTCGTCAATTCGATGGTGCGACAGCTGGAAGGTTCGGTCCTGACCGCGATTGCGCTGGTTATGATCGTGGTACTGGCCGCCCTTGGCAGCCGCGCCGCGCTGCTGGTGGGCTTTGCCATTCCAACCTCGTTCCTGCTGTGCTTCGTGTTGTTGGCGATCATGGGGATCAACGTTTCCAACATCGTGATGTTCGGTCTGATCCTCGCGGTGGGGATGCTGGTCGATGGCGCCATCGTGGTGGTGGAATATGCCGACAAGCGTATCAAGGACGGGATCGGCCCGATGCACGCCTATGTCGAGGCGGCGCAGCGGATGTTCTGGCCCATCGTCTCTTCCACAGCCACAACGCTCTGTGCCTTCCTGCCGATGCTGTTCTGGCCCGGTGTTCCGGGTGAGTTCATGGGCATGCTGCCGGTCACGCTGATCTTCGTGCTCTCGGCCTCACTGGTCGTGGCACTGATCTATCTGCCGGTGATGGGCGGCGTCTCCGGCCGCATGAGCCGCGTGCTTGGCCGCATCTCGGATTGGCTGCGCGCGCGCGCCCCGTTCTGGCTGCGGGCCGCCCTTGTCCCGGTTGCGCTCTACCTCGTCTTCACAGGCGTCATGATGATGCTGCGCAGCGGTGATACGGGTATCGCGGGTCTGATCTCGGGGGGGCTCGTATTCGTGATTGGCGCGTTTTCAGCCTCCGTCACGATGGGCGCGGTTCAGCGCATCCATGAGAGCCATCATGTCGAGCGCAGCTCCAAACACACGGCCTTTGGCAACGTCATCAAGTTCATCGCCGGCAACCCGATCATGCCGATCGTCTCGATTGCGGTTGTCTTTTCCGCCGTCATATTTATCGCAACGGTCTGGTTCCCGGCCAATTCGCGCGGCGTCGAGTTCTTTGTGGACAGCGAGCCGGAACAGGCCACCACCTATGTCCGTGCCCGCGGCAACATCTCGCTGCATGAAAAAGACGAAATGGTGCGCGAGGTCGAAGAGATCATCAAGGCGCATCCGGCGGTGATCAACGTGTTTTCCTTCGCCGGTGAGGGCGGACTGAACACTGGCGGCCCCGGTGGTGGACAATCCCCTGCCGATACAATCGGTCAGGTCCAGTTCGAGATTATCCCGTGGGAGGATCGACCCCACGCCAAGGAACCTTTGACTGGCTTTATCGGCGGGCTGATGAGCCGCTGGCTGGGCTTTGAGAAAGAGATCATCGACCCCAACTTTGACGGCAATTTCGTCCTCGACCAGTTGAACGCCGAACTGGTCAAACTGCCCGGCATCATTGCCGAGGTCTCGGCCCTGGAACAGGGACCCGGACAGGGCAAGCCGGTGCATCTGCGGCTCAGAGGTGACGACTGGGAAGAACTGACGCTCGCGGCGGAAACCGCGCGGCAACAGTTCGAGGCAACACCGGGTCTGATCAAGATCGAGGACAGCCTGCCCCTGCCCGGCATCGACTGGCAGATCGACGTGGATGTGGCAAATGCCGGTCGCTTCGGTGCCGATGTGGCCACCGTGGGCGCCATGGTGCAGCTTGTGACACGCGGTGTCCTGCTGGGTGAGATGCGCCCCGAAGGCAGCGACGAGGAGATCGAAATCCGCGTGCGCCTGCCCGAGGAAGAGCGCGTGCTCTCCACACTCGACACAATCAAGGTGCGCACGCCTGACGGTCTGGTCCCGCTCAGCAACTTCGTGACCCGCAAACCGGTACCGAAACTGGCCTCGATCGACCGGGTTGATCAAAAGCGCTATTTCGACATCAAAGCGGATGTGGAACCGGGGCTGATCAAGGTCACGCGCACCGATGCGGACGGGGCCGTACAAACTCTGGCACTTGTCAAGGAAGTCCCGGAAGGGACCGCAGCCAGCGGACCTTCGGTAACCGCACCAAGCGGCGCTCGTTATGCGGTGTTCGATCTGGTTCAGGCCGAGAACAACGCCGCGCTTCAAACCGCATTTGATGACGGCAGCGCCCAAACGGCACCGGTCAATCCCAACGAGCGGATCGCGGAACTGACCAAGTGGCTGGAAACCGACCCCCTCCCCGGCCCGGTCGAATGGTTCTGGACCGGTGATCAGGAGGAGCAGGAGGAATCTGGCGCCTTCCTGATGAAGGCCTTCATGGGCGCTCTGGGGCTGATGTTCATCATCTTGCTGGCCCAGTTCAACAGCTTCTACAACTCGCTGCTGGTACTGCTGGCGGTGGTGCTGTCGACCACCGGCGTGCTGATCGGGATGGTCGTGATGGAGCAACCCTTCTCGATCATCATGACCGGGACCGGCATCGTGGCGCTGGCGGGGATCGTAGTGAACAACAACATCGTGCTGATCGACACCTATCAGGAATACAGCCGCTACATGCCCCGGATCGAGGCGATCATCCGCACCGCCGAGGCGCGTATCCGCCCGGTGCTGCTGACCACGATCACCACCATGGCGGGCCTGACGCCGATGATGTTCGGGCTGAGCCTCGACTTCATCAATGGCGGCTATTCCATCGACAGCCCCACGGCGCTCTGGTGGAAACAGTTGGCGACGGCGGTGGTGTTCGGCCTGGGCATCGCAACGGTGCTGACGCTGATCGTGACACCCTCGTTCCTGGCACTGCGGGTGTGGGTTGAAACCTACGCGATCTGGCTTGGCCGGTTGCTGGCCCGCCTGACCGCAGGCCGCTCCAGCCGGATCGCGCGCGACATGCGCCTGTTCCGCTCGGCCAAGGACCTGAGCGCAACCGAGATCATCTGGGGCGAACCCGGCAAGTCCACCGCCGACGTCTCGGAATTCAAACCCCCCGAGCCTCCCGAAACACCGGCCCCCCCCGGCACATCGCCTATCAAAGCGGCGGAGTGAGGCTCACTCCCGGACGCCTGTCTGTGTAGCGGCAGGCGTCCGGAGCAAAACCGGCTGAGACCAGTCTTTGGATGGGGTCTCCGGTTCTCAGTCGGCAAGTTCACTATACGGGCAGACGTCCTCTTCAAACGGAACATGGCGGCGGCGGAAGCTGGTATCGGCGAGCGCCTCGGGCGCGCTGATCCGATCCATCCGAAAATGCCGGAAATCCTCGCGCATCGGGTCCCAGGCAACCAGATACCACAGCGGTGGCAGGATGAGCATGGCCTGCGGCTCGACCCGGCGTTTTGTTTTTCGACCTTTGGCATCGCGATACTCAAAGCGGATGAGCCTGCGTCCAAGGAAGGCGGTTTCAAAGACCGGCAACAGGTCAGCGTCCATCTTCCCCATGTCAGACAGGTCCTGAAGCGGCGACAGCGTGCCGATATGCAGGCAGTCGAGAAAAGCACGCAGATCGCGGACTTTGTCGGATGGCAACGCTTTTTCGATCTTGGCCAGACCTGAATCGGCGAGGTCCGAAAAGGGCAGATTGCCCGCCGCCCGCATGGCCGCGACGCTGATCAGAAGGGCAAACACCTCGGGGACCGAAAGCCGGGTAGTGGTTTGCATGGATTGCGGATCAAGCTGCAGCCCGCCGCCACGCCCGACATCGGAATGTATGACAAAGCCATCGTCGCGCAATGCGCTGATGTCGCGCAGAATTGTCCGGCGTGAGACGCCAACCTCTGTCGCGAGCGCGTCCACCGTGGCCGTTCCGTTTCGGCGAAGGCTGCGCACGATGGTGTCATGTCTGAGTCGAATGCTCATGCGGCTGGTCTATCACAAATAGTGACAAATTTTGGCACTATTTAGACCTAGACCGGCTTCAGCAACGCAAAACAAGGAGGTCGATGTGATGCAACGGACTGCCGTGAACCCCTGGGACTGGTCACTCAAGCTGGGTTACAATCAGGCTGAGATCATTGAGGGCGCGACGCGTCAGATGATCTGTGCGGGCCAAACTGCCATGGACGGGGAAGGCAAGCCACAGCATGCCGGTGACATGCGGGCGCAGATCAGCCTGGCTTTGGATAGTCTGGAGGCCGTGCTGAAAGAGGCTGACATGACCCTGAGCAATGTCACGAAACTGGGCGTATATGCCACCGACGTTGATGAGGCGTTGAAGAATTTCGATCTTCTGGGACAGCGCTTTGGACCTCATCAGGTCGCGCCCCCAATGACGCTGTTGGGTGTTACCCGCTTGGCCATGCCCGAGTTGTTGTTCGAAATTGAGGCAACAGCAATGGCCTAGACGAAACATGCGAATCGGTCGCTGGCGCTATGCGGTCCAGCAGCCGGTCCGACCAGAGATCGCATCCAAGCTGTCGATCTGTTTCTGTCGGTCGAGCGATCAGAGCCGTGTCCAGGTCTGGTGGCCGCAGATATGGTGGCTGCAGCCTTTGACCTTCAGGCTGTCGCCGCTGAGCGTCATGGTGGGGACCGCATCGACATTGACCAACGGTACCCAGAATTCACCACCGCCATATTTGCCGCTGCCTTCGCTGGCGACGTCCCAGAACAACCGTTTGCCGATATTCTTGGTCTGCACTTCTTTGCCGGATTTGTCATAGGCGCTTTCGATCACGCCGCAGAACTTGTCCCCGCAGGCGCTGATCTTGATATGCGAGATCAGGTCTTTGCGGTCCGGTTCTGTCTTCCAGAGCCCCACGATTGGGTCAGCCCCGGCCTGCGCCGCCGCGACGCAAAGACCAACTGCAAAGGCGGCCTGCAACAGGCCGTTTCTCAAATTGCGATACATGTCGTCACCTCGAACTGAAGCAACGTCAGCCTACCACGCCCGCGCCGCCCGGCAAAACAGCCACGCGCGATTGTGATATGAGACAGAGAGGTCGAACCCGCCACACGCGCGGCGAGCCCTTAGGCAAGACCGATGAGACGGGATCAGTCGGTGAAGGTGTAGCCACCCAGATCGCAGAGATCGAGGCCGAAATCTTCCACTTCGGAACCATCCGCGAAGACACCGCGCAGATCATAGATGCAGGTGCTGAGCCCATCCGCGATCAGCACGCCGCTTTCATAACCCGGCGCGAGGTATCCGCCCTCAAGCAGGTTCTCTTCCCAGTCATCCGACGACGCGCTGGAGATGTTGAACTCCACAAGATCGGCGCTGCTTTCATTGGCCAGCATGAATTCCAGATCTTGAGCAGCGGCAGGAGTCTGAGATGCAATCAGCATTGCGATTGCGCCCAGGGCGGACAGCTTTTTCATGGGTGAGATCCTGTTGTTCAGACATGTCAAAGTCACACGCATATAGGCAGCGAATTTCCGCAAGCACAACCTCTATGCGCGCGAGATACCGGTTGCCCCACCCCGACAGAGACCAGCGCGATGTCACGCAAATGCTCGGGATCAGGCAGCCTCGTCGCTGTCCCTTTGCTGGCGCGACCAGAGCTGCGCGTACCGACCGTCATGGCCCAGCAATTCCTCATGAGTGCCCTGTTCGGCGATCTGGCCCGCATCCAGAACCACGATCCGGTCGGCCTCGGCAATGGTGCTGAGACGGTGGGCGATGGTGATCACCGTGCGCCCTTCCCCGGCGCGGGCCAGCGCATCCTTGATCTCCTGCTCGGTTTCGGTGTCAAGCGCGCTGGTGGCCTCGTCCAGCAGCAGGATGGGCGGGTTTTTCAGCAAGGTCCGCGCAATGCCCACACGCTGTTTCTCGCCGCCCGACAGTTTCAGCCCGCGCTCGCCCACCTTGGTGTCGTAGCCTTCGGGCAACTGCGCGATGAAGTCGTGGATTTGGGCGGCACGCGCGGCGTCCTCCACCTCGTCCTGCGTTGCATCGGCACGGCCATAGGCGATGTTGTAGCGGATCGTGTCGTTGAACAGCACCGTGTCCTGCGGCACCACGCCGATATTCTCGTGCAGGCTTTGCTGCGTCACGTCGCGCACATCCTGCCCGTCGATCTTCAACGCCCCCGCCGTCACGTCATAGAAGCGAAACAACAGCCGCCCGATGGTCGATTTGCCCGAGCCGGTGGCCCCCACGATGGCGACGGTCTGCCCGGCGCGCACCGCAAGCGAGACACCTTTGAGGATTTCGCGGTCGGGTTCATAGCCGAAATACACATCCTCCAGCGTGATCGCTCCGCCATTGACCTTGAGCGCGGGGGCACCCGGCTTGTCGCTGACCTCGGCGGGCTGTTCCAGTAGGTCGAACATCTCGCCCATATCCACCAGTGACTGGCGGATCTCGCGATAGACGGTACCGAGGAAATTGAGCGGCACTGTGATCTGGATCATGTAGGCGTTGACCATGACGAAATCGCCCACGGTCAACTGCCCGCTCTGCACGCCTAGCGCGGCCATCACCATCACGCCGACAAGGCCGCAGGTGATCAGGAAGGACTGGCCGAAATTCAGGAAGGCCAGTGAATAGGCAGTCTTGAGCGCGGCCTGCGCATAAGCCCCCATCGACTGGTCATAGCGCAGCGCCTCGCGTTCCTCGGCGCTGAAATACTTGACGGTTTCGAAATTCAGCAGACTGTCGATGGCGCGCTGATTGGCCTCGGTATCCTGCTCGTTCATCTCGCGGCGCAGCTTCACCCGCCACTCGGTCACGGCGAAGGTGAACCAGATGTAAAGCCCGATGGTGACGGCAACGACGACCAGATACCAGACATCGAAGAGCCACATCAGCACGATGGCGACCAGCACCAATTCCAGGATCAGCGGGCCGATGGAAAACAGCAAAAAGCGCAGCAGGAAGTCGACGCCCTTTACCCCGCGCTCGATGATCCGGCTGAGCCCGCCGGTCTTGCGGGTGATGTGATAGCGCATCGAAAGGCGATGGATATGCTGGAAGGTTTCAAGCGCCAAGGCCCTCAGCGCGCGCTGGCCCACCGGTGCAAAGAGCGCGTCGCGCAGTTGCTGGAACCCCACGGTCATCATTCGCGCCACGCCATAGGCCACGGTCAGCCCCACCGCGCCCAGCAGCAGTTGCGATTGCGCGTCACCGGCCAGCGAGTCCACCGCGTTGCGGTAGAGGATCGGCGTGTAAACCGCGATCAGCTTTGCAAAAACCAGCGCCGCCATGGCCCAGATAACGCGGCGTTTGACCCAAGGCTCATCCTCGGGCCAGAGATAAGGCGTCACCTTGCGGATCGTGCGCCAGCCCGAGCGGCGTTCGGTGTCCGAGATGTCCTGTTTGCTTTGGGTCGCGCTTGCTGGCTTCATGGCTGGCTCTGCTGGGACCAGAGATCACTCCGGCAGGTTGAAGATTTGCCCCGGATAAATCAGATCGGGGTTCCGGATGCTGTCCCGGTTCGCGTCGAACACTTTCACATAGAACACCCCATCGCCATAGCGATCGCGCGATATCGCCCAGAGCGTATCCCCCTGCTGCACGGTGATGGCGCGAATGGTGGCGGTTTGCGTCTCGATATCTGCGTCTGACGCCAGCAGTTGTTCCGGCGCTTCGCGGCGGAACGGGGTTTCCAGCCGGTCGATCACCTTGCCATCCGCGCCCAGCGCATCAAGGCGCAGCGTATAGGTGCCGGGGGCGATCCCGTCGATCTCACCCCGCCAGCGGCCATCTTCTGCCGCGCTCAGGTCTCGCGCGGCCCGGTTGTCGAGGTAGACCCGCACAGTGGACCCGCCTGCTGCGCGCCCGGTCAACTCGACTTCGCCTGTGTCGGTGTAACCAATCGTGTCGAGTTGCAGTGCCTGCCCCGCCGCCGGGCTTTGTGGCTGAGGCGATTGCACCAGTTCCACGCCCTCTTCATCCGAGCGCAGGATGGTCGGCGCATCGTCGGTGGTCTCTTGCGCGGCGTCGGGAGTTGCCTCGGCCAATTCGGTCTCGTCGGTGCTGTCCGACGGCGCCAGCTGCGCATCGGCAGTGTCGTCTGACGAGGCGGGTGTATCGTTTGTAGCGATATCAACGGTCTCTTCGGTATCCGCCGCCTTCTCCTCCTCCCCGGTTTTGGTGTCGGCCGCGCTCTCTCGTGAAGGGCGTGTTTCCGCAGGGGTCTCATTCGCAGCCAGTTGATCGGAGGCCGCCGGTTGGTCGCGCGCGCGCTTTGGTGCCGCCGCGATCACGAAATCATCCGACAGGGCGGCCTGGTCCCCCTGCGCAGCGCGCAGGGTGAGGGTTCGGGGTGCGTCCTCGGGCGTGATGGGAAACAGCGCGGCGAACTGCCCGCTCTGGTCGACCTCAAAGGAATGCACCTCGTCCCCGTCCACCAACACCTGCACCTGACTGCCCGGCGCGGCCCGCCCCGCAAGCGTGGTCGACCCGTCCGGTTCCACCCGGATCAGGTCAAGCTCAGGGGCAACGACCTCCGTGTCTGGCGCCTCGACACGCTGCTCCGTGTCTTCGGCTTCTGCAGTGTCAGTCGGCGCGGGTGGATTGGCCTCGGCGGGTGTTCGATCTGTTACCTCGGCAGCGGTGTCATCCGATGCGGGCTCCGACGCTGTCGAAGGCTCGTCGGGATCGGTTGTCTCGCCCACCTCTGCTTCGCCCGCATCCGTTTCGACCGCGTCGGTTTCGACCGCGTCGGCTTCGCCTGTCTCGGCTACGCTCGCTTCCGGCGTTGCGGAGCTATCTGCCTCGGGTTCAGGCTGCTCCTGCGACGACAGGAAATAGACCAGCGCGACCGCCACAGCGGCCCCGCCTGCGACAATTGCCCAGGTCGTTTTGCCGCCTCCTACGCCACCAGCGTGCTCCGCCATTGTGCTCCCTTCGCGCCCCATTGCCCGGTTGCCATCATGAGAGGCAAGAAATCCGGACCTGATATTGAGCCTGCCCTTGCGCCTCGTTATCAGGGGGTACTCCCCCTATTGTGCCAGCGAAAGGCCCGCCCATGAACAATAAATCCGTCTGTGTGTATTGCGGATCACGCCCCGGAGCAATGCCTGCCTATACCAAGGCCGCTCGCAGCTTCGGCACATTGCTGGCGCAGGAGGGTTGGCGGCTGGTCTATGGGGCCGGTGATGTGGGGCTTATGGGCGAGGTCGCGCGCGCCGCGCAAAGCGCGGGGGGCGACACGTTCGGCGTCATTCCCGAACATCTGGTGCGGCGCGAGGTCGGCAAGTCAGACCTGATCCGCTATGTGGTCACCGAAACCATGCATGAGCGCAAGAAGGTGATGATCATGAACGCCGATGCGGTCGTGGTACTGCCGGGTGGGCCGGGCTCGCTGGATGAGCTGTTCGAGGCACTGACATGGCGGCAGCTAGGCCTGCATGACAAACCCATTCTGGTCATGAATATCGAGGGGTATTGGGACCCGCTGCGCAGTCTTGTCGAACGCACGATCGATCAGGGTTTTGCCGATGCGTCGCTTGGCGCGTTCCTGAACTGGGTCACTGACCCGGATGAGGCGATGGGGGTCTTGCGGCAGGCGTTTGATTGAATTTGCAAGGCCGGAGCCTCGGCCTCAATTCAGGCGTCTTGGCCGGTCGACGCTAAAGGCAGTGACCAAAAAATCCTCGGGCCTGTCGCCATTTGGGCTGAAAACGGCTTCGAGTTCTTCCGGCAGCGGGCCGTCTTCGATATCCATATAACAGACCAGCACATGGCGATCGTCGTCCCAGTGGCAATCGATGCCCGGCCCCTCATAGTCCTGCGACACGAGCGGAACACGCAAATAGCTGCATCCACGCGGAAAGGAAGGATCGTCAAGAAATTGCGCCCGCCGCGAGACGTGCGCGCGCACGCGAGTTTCGTGATAGCGCGAGCGTGGCCCGTCCCATTCGATTTTGAATTCCGGTTCCATTCCGGTGACATAGACAACCCGCGCCGGTTCGAAAATACCGGATCGCGCCATTGTGTGCGGGATTTGAGCCAACGACCGCCACGCGCCCAATGATCCCGCGTTTGACATACGCATTCGGTCGGATAAGGCTGCGCCATGACCCCACGCGACCAGTCCAACATTCGCCAGTCGGCACCCTGAGATGCTGAGCGTTCTGCGTCATCGGACCTACCGAAATCTCTTTGCGGCGCAGGTGGTTGCACTGCTGGGCACCGGTCTTGCCACGGTGGCGCTGAGCCTTCTGGCCTTCGATCTGGCCGGGGAGCAGGCGGGGGTGGTGCTGGGCACGGCGCTGACCATCAAGATGCTGGCCTATGTGGGGCTGGCCCCGGTTGCGGCGGCCTTTGCCACACAACTGGACCGGCGCAAGATGCTGATCGTGCTGGATCTTGTGCGAGCGGGGGCGGCGCTCTGCCTGCCCTTTGTTGATGCGATCTGGCAGATTTATGCGCTGATATTCGTGCTTCAGGCCGCCTCGGCGGGGTTTACACCCGCCTTTCAGGCCACGATCCCGGATGTTCTGCCCGAGGAGCGTGACTATACCAACGCGCTGTCGCTGTCACGGCTGGCCTATGATCTGGAAAACCTCGCTAGCCCGACCCTGGCTGCCGCTCTGCTGGTTGTGGTGAGTTTCGACACGCTGTTCTGGGGCACCACGATCGGTTTTCTCGCCTCGGCGCTGCTGATCGGGGCGCTGACGCTGCCCTCGCCCAAACCGAGCCTACGCCGCGGAATCTGGGAGCGCACCACGCGCGGCATCCGGCTTTACCTGAGCCTGCCGCGCCTGCGCGGGCTGCTGGCGCTGAGCCTGTCGGCGGCGATGGTGAGCGGCATGGTTCTGGTCAACACCGTGGTCCTGATCCGCAGCACGCTGGGTCTGGGTGAGACCATGGTCCCGTTGACCCTGGGCAGTTTTGGCGCAGGGTCGATGGCCGCCGCGCTGGTGCTGCCTCGGCTGCTGGAGCGCCGCTCTGACCGCGCGGTCATGATGGGTTGCACCTTGCTTGCGGTCGTAACCTGTCTTGGGCTGGGAAGCATTGCGGCGCTGACCGGTCTGACGCCGATGATCCTGCTGAGCGGATGGTGCCTAATCGGGATCGGCTATTCGGGCGTGATGACACCGGTGGGCCGCCTGCTGCGCCGCTCTGCCCCGCCCGAGGATCGCCCAGCGCTGTTTGCGGCCCAGTTCACCCTGTCCCATGCCTGCTGGCTGCTGGCCTATCCGCTGACCGGCTGGTTGCTGGCCCGGTTTGGCCCGGCCCCGAGTTTCCTCGCGCTTGGCGTGATCTGCGCGCTCAGCCTGCTGGCGGCACGGCGGCTCTGGCCCCCAAACGCCGCGAAAGACTGACGCGCAGGCTCAGGCCCCCTCGGGCGAGCGGGTATAGGTTTCAAGCGCCGCAGCCACGCCATCCTGCCAAATCAGCGGCAGCCAGTGTTCAAAGGCCCGCACGACCCGGGCATCTGTTGCAAGTGCGCCATAAAGCCCGGTCTCCTCCAGCCAGGCCTGCGGCCTGTCCTTGGAGCGTTTGGCAACGGGCACCAGCTGATCCCAGGCCGGATCGTTCGGCTCAATCAGCGTTCCATCCTCACAGGAGCCCGCACACATGCGCGCCCAGAGCGCCTCGACCAGCACCAGCCCGTCAATGGGACCGCCCGCAGCAAGCGCATCGCGCAGGATCGGCAGCACAAAACCGGGATGCCGGGAAGAGCCATCAAATGCCACGCGCCTGGTCGTGTCACGGATCGCGTCATTGGCGAAACGCTGTTCAATCAGGTCGATATAGGTCTCGGGCTCCATGCTGGGAACCGGGGCGATATAGGGTGCGATCTCATTGCGTTGCACCTTGCGGAACAGCGCCTTGATAAGCGGGTGGGACAGGCAGCCCGCGATGGTTTCGACCCCCAACAGCACACCCGCATTTGCCACCACCTGATGCCCGGCATTCAGAACCCGGATCTTCATCATTTCATAGGCATGCACATCTTCTGAAAAGGTGGCCCCCACCTTGTCCCAGTTGGGGCGGCCCATCGCAAAGCTGTCTTCGATCACCCATTGGCGAAAGTTCTCATGAGGGACCGGCGCTGCATCTTCGACCCCCATGTCGCGCACTAGCGTCAGCTCGCCGGGACCGGTGGCCGGTACGATGCAATCGACCATCGAGTTGGGAAACGCGCCTTCGGTATCGATCCAGCGGGCCAGATCAGGATCGCTCAGCCGGGCAAGCCCGACGATCAGATTGCGCAGGATGCGGCCATTGCCTTGCAGATTGTCACAGCTCATCGCTGTGAAGGGCCGGAGATTTGCAGCGCGGCGCATCCGAAGCGCCGCGATCATCGCGCCAAAGGCGGTTTTCGGCGTGTCCGGATTGGCCGCATCGTGCTGAATGTCCGGATGCGTGACGTCGAAACCACCGGTGGCGCCGTCGATGAAATAGCCGCCCTCGGTCACTGTAAGTGAAACGATCCGGATTGAGGGATGGGCCATGGCCCGGATCAGGGCGCCATGCCCCACTTCGATGGGCAGATAGTCGATCATCGGGCCGATGATTTCGGCGGCGCGGCTGTCCGGGGCCAGTTCGAGAAGCGTTGTCAGGCAGTCCTGCGCGATCAGCTTCTCGCGCATCGCCGCATCATAGGGCCGCACACCGGCACCGATGATCGCCCAATCCAGCGCCTCGCCCTGCTGCATCAGGCGGTGCAGATACCAGGCCTGATGGGCGCGGTGAAAATTGCCCAGCCCGATATGGACAATGCCCGGCCTGAGGTCACGCCTGTCATAGCGCGGTCTGTCTATATGGCCGGGCATCGCGGCAAGAGTTGCCAAGCTCAACCCGGTCGGAGAGGACGCCATATCTTTCATCAGCTCATCCATTGTCCGCCATCCACGTTAAAACACTGGCTGACGATATAGTCAGCCTCCGAACTGGCCAGAAACACCGCCATACCGGTCAGATCTTCGGCCACGCCCATGCGGCCAAAGGGCACGGCCTGCCCGACCTCGCGTTTCTTCTGCCCCGGCGCCTTGCACTCATGTTTGGCAAAAAACGCATCCACCCCATCCCAATGCTCGCCATCGACCACACCAGGCGCGATGGCGTTCACATTGATCCCATGTTCGATGAGGTTGAGCCCCGCCGATTGCGTCAGGCTGATCACGGCAGCCTTGGTAGCGCAGTAGACCGCCACCAGGGGCTCGCCCCGGCGCCCCGCCTGCGAAGCCATGTTGATGATCTTGCCACCCTGCCCGCGCGCGATCATGTGGCTGGCTACCGCTTGCAGTGTGAAAAGCGTGCCCGCGACATTTATGTCAAAGGTGCGCGCGAAATCATCGCGCGTGATCTCGGTGATCGGCGCGGCAGTGAATATCGCCGCGTTGTTGATCAGAATGTCGATCTGGCCCAATTGCGCGACGACCTCGGCCACGCCCGCCTCGATGCTGGCCTGATCGGTTACATCCATATGGATCGCAACCGCGCCGATCTCGCCGGCGGTCTCGCGGGCGCGGGCGATGTCGATATCGGCAATCGCCACCCTGGCACCCTCGGCGAGATAGGCCTCGGCAAAGGCGCGCCCGATGCCTCGGGCGGCGCCAGTGATAAGGGCCGCTTTGCCCTCTAGCCGGGTCATTCGATCCTGAGCCCGTTCTGATCGAAGCGGTGCAAGTGATCGGCCTGCGGGGTCAGGTAGACTTCGGTGCCGTATTTCAGCTTGCGTTCGCCGCTGGCCCGCACCGTCAGCGGCTCCGGGCTCAGCCCGCTCTGGATGTGAAAGAACGTGTCGGAGCCCAGATGTTCGGACACACCCACGGTGCCTTGCCACATGCCTTCGGTTTCCGAGATGTCGATATGCTCGGGCCGGATGCCGATGGTCGCGGCATTATACTTGGCCGCTTCCGGACCGTTGATCAGGTTCATCTTGGGCGAGCCGATGAATCCGGCGACAAAGGTGTTGCCGGGGCGCTGGTAAAGTTCCAGCGGGCTGCCGACCTGCTCGACAATACCGGCGCGCAGCACGACGATCTTGTCGGCCATGGTCATTGCCTCGACCTGATCATGGGTCACGTAGATCATCGTGGTCTTGAGCCGTTCATGCATTTCGCTGATTTCCAGCCGCATGCCGACCCGCAGTGCCGCGTCCAGGTTTGACAGCGGCTCATCAAAGAGGAAGGCCGCCGGTTCGCGCACAATGGCTCGGCCAATGGCAACCCGCTGGCGCTGACCACCCGAGAGTTGCCCCGGACGCCGGTCCAGATAATCCGTCAGGTTCAGCGCCTTGGCTGCGGCTTCGATCCGCCGGTCCTGTTCGGCCTGATCAATCCCGGCCATCCGCATGGGAAAGGCGATGTTCTTGCGCACCGACATATGCGGGTAGAGCGCGTAGGATTGGAACACCATGGCCAGACCACGCTTGGCCGGGGGTACATCGGTGGCGTCTGTTCCATCGATGGCGATATGTCCCGACGTGATGTCCTCCAGCCCCGCGATCAGCCGCAGGAGGGTGGATTTACCGCAGCCCGAGGGGCCGACGAAGACCGTGAACTCTCCATCTTCGATGGTCAGATCCAGTGGCGGAATGACCTGAACGTCGCCGAAGCTTTTGGTCACTTGGTTCAGTTGAATTTGTCCCATTGGTCAGTTTCCTTATTTGACGGCGCCGAAGGTCAGGCCGCTGACAAGTTGTTTCTGGCTGAACCAGCCAAGGATGAGGATCGGTGCAATCGCCATGGTCGAGGCCGCGCTGAGCTTGGCATAGAACAAGCCTTCGGGGCTGGAATAGCTGGCGATGAAGGCCGTGAGCGGGGCCGCTTTGGCCGCAGTCAGGTTCAACGTCCAGAAGGCTTCGTTCCAGGCCAGGATCACGTTCAACAAGAGCGTCGAGGCGATGCCTGGAATGGCCATGGGCGTCAGCACATAGAGCACTTCTTCTTTCAGGCTGGCCCCGTCCATCCGTGCTGCCTCAAGGATTTCACCGGGGATTTCCTTGAAATAGGTGTAAAGCATCCAGACAATGATCGGCAGGTTGATCAGCATCAGCACGATGGTCAGACCGAACTTGGTATCCAGAAGCCCCAGTTTGATGAACAGCAGGTAGATCGGATAGAGCACACCAACCGCCGGCAGCATCTTGGTCGACAGCATCCAGAGCAGGATGTCCTTGGTACGTTTCGAGGGCACGAAGGCCATCGACCAGGCGGCAGGGACCGCGATGATGATCCCGAGGATAGTCGAGCCGCCTGCGATCACGATCGAGTTCCACAGGAAGCGGGCATAGTTCGACCGCTCCATGACCGCGCCATAATTTTCCAGCGTCCAGTCAAAGGCCAGAAACACGGGCGGGTCGGAAATGGCCTGTGCTTCGGTCTTGAAGCTGGTGAGGATGGTCCAGAGGATCGGGAAGAAGATCAGCAATCCGACGGCCCAGGCGGCAGAGGTGTTGATGATCTTGCGGTTTTGCGTAACAGAGCGTGCCATGGGGTCCTCCTCACGCGTCCAGGTTCTTGCCGACGATGCGCATCAGGAAGATGGCAACGATATTGGCGAGAATGATTGCGTAAACACCGCCAGCCGATCCGAGCCCGACATTCTGGCTTTCCAGCACCCGCTGGAAAATCAGGTAAGACAGGGTCTTGGTTCCGAACGCGCCACCGGTGGTGACAAAGATCTCGGCGAAGATCGCCAGCAGAAAGATGGTCTGGATCAGGATCACAATTGTGATCGCGCGGCTCAGATGCGGTAGCACAATGAACCAGAAGCGCTTGATCGAAGGCGCGCCATCCATTTCGGCCGCTTCAAGCTGCTCGCCATCCAGTGATTGGATCGCGGTCAGCAGAATCAGCGTCGCGAAGGGCAGCCATTGCCAGGACACGATCATGATCAGCGACGGCAGGGACGCCTGGCTGAGCCATGCGATCGGCTCGGCACCGAAAAACTTCCAGAGATAGGCCAGCAGCCCGTTTGTCGGGTCCATGAACATGTTCTTCCAGACCAACGCCGATACGGTGGGCATGACAAAGAACGGGGCGATCACCAGAATACGGACAACGCCCTGCCCCCACATCGGCTGATTGAGCAGAAGGGCAAGCAGGACGCCAAGAACCACCGTGATGACCAGAACGCCGCCAACGATGACCAGCGTGGCCTGGACACTTGGCCAGAATGCGCTGGAGCCGACGAACCGCGCGTAGTTTGCGAAGCCGACCCATTCGAGGCCATTGGCCATCGAGTCGCCGCGCAGCGGAAGGTATTTCTTGAAGGAAAAGAACAGTGTCATTGAAAGCGGGATCAACATCCAGCCGAGAAGCAGAACGACCGCAGGGGCCATCATTAGGCGGGCGGCTGATCTGGAATGCTGCGTAGCCATGGAAACACCTCCTCTGTTGACGGTCAGGGGACCGCCTCGGGCGAATCTTACAGTGAAATTGAAGGGATGGGGGGACAGAGGGCGGGCTTGGCGCCCTCTGCGTGTTTATGTGGCTTGACCGGTCGCCTTAGCGGTACCCGGCCGCTTCCATCGCGTCGTTGGTCAGTGCCTGAGCCTTTTCAAGCGCTTCTTCCACGGTCTGCTGGCCAGCATAGACAGCCGAGAATTCCTGGCTGACTTCGGTGGCGATCCCGGCGAACTCGGGGATAGCCACGAACTGGACACCGACATAGGGCACCGGCTTGACGGTCGGATTCTGCGGGTCGGCCGCGTTGATCGAGTCCAGCGTCATCTGAGCGAACGGCACGGCCTGATACTCAGGGTTCGCATAAAGCGAGGTCCGCGCGCCCGGAGGCACATTGGCCCAGCCTTCGTTTGCGGCGACCAGCTCAATATAGTCTTTCGAGGTCGCCCATTCGAGGAACTCTTGCGCCGCATCCACTTTCTGCGATCCGGCGGGGATGGCCAGCGCCCAGGCCCAGAGCCAGTTGGCGTTTTTGCCAAGGCCGGTGTTCGGTGCCAACGCAAAGCCTACCTGATCGGCCACAGTTGAGTCTTCAGGATTGGTCACGAAGGACGCCGCAACGGTCGCGTCGATCCACATGCCGCATTTGCCTTGCTGGAACAGCGACAGGTTTTCGTTGAACCCGTTGGTCGCATAGCCCGGAGGTCCGGATTCCTCCATCATTCCAACAAAGAAGTTCAACGCATCGGCCCATTCAGGCTGGTCAAACTGGGCATTCCAGTCCTCATCGAACCAGCGCGCACCAAACGAGTTGCCGGTGACGGTGATAAAGGCACCGCCCTCACCCCAGCCAGCCTTGCCACGCAGGCAGATGCCGTTGATTTCATTGTCGCGATCGGTCATCGCGGCGGCCGCCTCGCGGATGAACTCCCAGGTCGGGGCATCGGGCATTTCCAGCCCGGCCTTTTCCATCAGGTCCTTGCGATACATGACCATGGAGCTTTCACCGTAGAACGGTGCAGCGTAAAGCGTGCCGTCATGGCTCAGCCCGGCGCGCATCGCGGGCAGGATGTCATCGACGTCATATTCCTCGGACAGACCGTCAAGCGGGACCAGCCAGCCATTGGCGCCCCAGATCGGCGTCTCATACATGCCGATGGTCATAATGTCGAAGGCACCGCCCTTGGTGCTGATATCGGTTGTCACGCGCTGGCGCAGCACGTTCTCTTCCAGCGTGACCCACTCAACCTCATGGCCGGTCTTGGCCGTGAAGTCGTCCGTGTAGCCCTGCATGCGGATCATGTCGCCGTTATTAACGGTCGCGATGGTGATGGTGTCGGCAATAGCTCCCGAGCCCATGACAAGCGCCATGGCAGTCGCCGCACCCAATGATGCCTTGAGATACATCCTGTTCCTCCCTGTGTTGGATGTTGGGACTAACCCTACGTCCTGTTCAGGATGTAAGTCAACAAAAACTTTACGCGCGTAAAGTTTTTGTTCGATCAGGCCGAAGACCGCAGCACGAGTTTCGCCGGATAAAGATGCTCTGACCGGCTTTCGAAATGCCCCCCGCTCTCGATCAGTTGGAACAGCATTTCGATGACCTTGTTTGAGACCTGATCATAGTCATGGGCCACGGTTGTCAGCGATGGACAGGTGAATCGCGAAAACGGGTGATCGTCATGTGCGGCCACCCGCATCGTGCAGCTCTCGCCGCGCCCAACCTGAATGCCGCGTTCAAAACAGGCCGACAGAAACCCGATCGCAAGCCGGTCGTTGCTGCACAACACGGTATCGGTCTGCGCGGGTTTTTGATCCAGAAAGCGCAGGCCTTCCTTGAACCCGATTTCCTCGAACCCCCAGCCATCCCCCTCGGCCTGAAAGATCCGCGGCTCAAAACCCAACCGCTCCATCATCGACATATAGGCCTTTCGGCGCTTGTTTGCGTTCGGGTTGGCCGGACGCAACATCTCGAACAGAACCGGAGGGTTTCCGCTGCGGGTCAGATATTCCACGCTTTGCGACACAAAGCTGAAATTGTCTGATCCGACAAAGGCTTCGCCGATACCATCCAGATTACTGTCAAACAGAATCGTGGGCACGTCCCGGCAGAATTTCTCGATCACGCCCCGATCGGAGATCCGCCCGAGCGGCGCGAGAAGAACCCCGGCGGGTTTCATCGAGCGCAGGCTGTCCAGAATATCGACCTCCAGATCCTTTTCGCCATGAGAGCTGAACAGGATCGGGGACAGGCCCGCCTCGATGCAGCGTAGTTCGATCTTGCGGGCGATCTCGGCAAAGAACGGATCGGCCAGATAAGGCACCACGATACCGATATTCTTGGTCAGGCGGCGGTTCTGGTTCACCGCATAGATGTTGGGGCGATAATCGTGCTCCTCCAGCGCGGCCTCGATCCGCGCGCGCGTGGAGGCGCGAACACTGTCGGGATTATTGAAGTATTTTGAAACCGTTGGACGCGAGATGCCGCTCAGCGCAGCAAACTCTTCCATGTTCCGGATCTTGTTTTCGCTCATCCGTCCGCGCGTCCAATCCAAGTCATCCTTCCGGAGCCAATCGCCCCGTTTCGCAGAAGGACTATATCGAAAAATTCTCGCGAGAAAAGTTTTGCGGTGAGTGCAGGAGGTCCTTTCCCGAAATTGTTATTTGAAATCAGCGATCCCCCGACCCATGCAAGCGGGCCGCTGGATCAGAGCGTCGCGTGCCAGTCGCGGATGGCTTGACCAATCTCATCGGGGGAATCTTCCTGAATGAAATGGCTGCCCGCCACGGTCACCTCGGACAGGCTCGGCCAGGCGCGCACATAGTCGCGAACCGGCCCCGCGATCAGCGCGCCGGGCTCGGCATTGACGAAGAGTTTCGGAATCGGACTCTGCGCCAGCCAGGCGGAATAGTCCGAAACGATCTGGACCACATCCGCAGGCTCGCCCGCGATCGGGATCTGGCGCGGCCAGGTCAGCGTCGGGCGACGGTCCTCGCCCGGAGTGGCAAAGGGGCGGCGGTATTCATTCATCTCGTCTTCATTCAGATCGCGCAGGATCGAGCCGGGCAGGATCGCCTCAACAAACAGGTTCTTTTCCAGCACCATCTCGTCCCCGGCGGGTGAGCGCAGGGCCTGGAACATCTCGCGCGCGGCTTCGGGGAAGCTGTCCCAACCCGGCACCGGCGCAACGATCGCCTCCATGAAGGCAATGCCCTTGAGCGCATCCGCATGGGTATGGGCCCAGTGAAAGCCCAGCCCGGACCCCCAGTCATGCAACACAAGGGTCACGTTATCCCGCACGCCAAGCTGCTCAAGCAGCGCGAACAGATATGTGCGGTGTTCCACATAGGTGTAACGATCAGGGCCGCTGTCATCGAGCTTGTCGGAATCACCCATCCCGATCAGGTCCGGCGCGATCAGGCGGCCCTTGCCCGCCAGATGGGGCATGATGTTGCGCCACAGGTAAGACGAGGTCGGGTTGCCATGCAAAAACACGATCGGATCACCCTCGCCCTCATCGATATAGGCCATCTGCTTGCCGTGCACGGTCGAGAATTTCTTTTTGTCGCGAAAGCTCGTAGTCATGATGCTCCCCTCGGCTCTTGCGTTTGAGTCGGTGGAAACTTATTGGAACGAACATTCCAAAACAAGAGGAAACATGCCCAGACCCCGGTCACATTCCCGTTCAGCCCTTGTCGACAACGCCATGACAGCTTTTTGGAGGATCGGCTATCAGGCGGTTTCCATGGGCGATCTCGTGCGCGAAACCGGTGTCAGCCGCGGCGGGATCTATAGCGATTTCTCGGGCAAGCAGGAGCTGTTTCACGCCTGCCTTGATCACTATCAGGAGGCTGTCGTGACCCCCGTTTTTGCGCAAGTCGAAGCGGAGGATGCCGGCATCGACTCGATCCGTTGTTACTTTGATAATCTGCTGAGCGGGTTCGAGGCGATGGAAGGGTTTGGCATCGGTTGCCTTGTTGGCAACACGCTGACCCAGATCGACCCGTCAGAGGAAGTCACGCAAGAGAAGTTGCAGGCGCATTGCACGCGCCTGTTCAATGGCTTTCGCAAGGTACTGGCGCGTGAGAATGGACCAGACGGCCCCTTGAGCGCCGCTGAACTAGACGATCTGGCACATTTCACGATGATTTCCGCGCAGGGGCTCTGGTCATATTCCCGGCTGACCGATGATGCCGCCATTCTGCGCCGCTATGCGGAGACATTGATCGCCTCGATCGAAACGCGCCTGCGCGGGGCGGCGTCTTGATCACCCCGCTACCCATTGGCGATTTCAGGTTCATCGCGTTGGATGTGGAAACCGCCTGCGGTGACAGTGCCAGCATCTGCCAGATCGGGCTGGCCTGCGTGCGGGCGGATCACAGCATCGAGACATGGTCGACGCTGGTCGATCCGCAGATGCCTTTTGCGCCCTTCAATATCGACTTGCACGGCATCGGCCCGCACACCGTGCGCCATGCGCCGAACTTCGCGGGCATCTGGCCCGATCTGCTGCCCCTGCTCGCGCGCCGCCCGCTTGTGCAGCACAGCCGCTTTGACGAGCACGCGATAAACGCCGCCTGCCGGGCGCATGGCCTGCCCCGCTCAAAGCTGGCCTGGAACAACAGCGTGACCATCGCCCGCGCGGCCTGGCCCGAACTAAGGGGCAAAGGCGGGCATGGGCTGGGCAACCTAAAGACCGTTCTGAACCTCGACTTCAGGCACCATGACGCCGAAGAGGATGCGCGCGCCGCGGCTCAGGTGGTTTTGCGGGCAGAGCAACATCTTGGCGCCTCCGCCGCTGAAATCGCACCGGTGCTGGCGCCCTTTCAGCTCTCCCTGCCGCTCTGACCAGAAGGGCGCCCGCGATCAGTTGCCGCCACGCTGCGACTTGAGCGTAAATTGTACGAGATCATAAAGATCCTGCGCGGGAAGCCCCTGCTCTGTCATATCGGAAATCCACTGCGCGCGGATCGGATCAGCGGCCTTGGCCTGAAACTCGGCGATGACCTCATCCGGGATCGTCGCTTTGGTCACGCCCTTTTCTTCCAGAACACTGTCCCATTGCTGCAGCAGCTGACCGTAGTTGTCGAGATAATGCGCGATCGCCTCGTTGATTGAGCTGTTCAGCGCATCGCGATGCTCGTGCGACAGCGACTCATAGGCGTCGATATTGACAACAACCGGGCAGTTCACCGTGCCGGGGTTCAGATTGGCGGTCCACCAGTCAGCCTCGTTGATAGTGCCAAAGCTCAGATGCGCATGCTGGGCAAAGGCGACCGTATCCACCACGCCCGACTGCATTGCGCCATAGGCCTCGGTCGCGGCGACCGAGGTCGGCACACCCCCCACCGCCTCAAAGGCTTGACCCAACCCGCCAGTCGCGCGCACGCGCATCCCGTCGAAGTCCGCCAGCGCATCAGGCGGGGTCCCGGTGCCAACCAGGTTATATTGCGGCATGGGCGAGGTCATGATTATCCGCGCGTTCCACTGCGCCATCTCATCCTTGACCGCCGGGTGGTCATAGACCGCGTGGCTGACCGCCACTTCTTCATCCAGCGTGTTCACTCCAAGAAAAGGCAGCTCCAGCACCGTGATGGCGCGGTTCTTGTCGCGGTGGTAGCCCGCGCAGAACTGCGCCATCTCAAACGCGCCGATCTCGATCCCGTCGAGGTTTTCGCGCGGTTTCGATAAACCGCCATAGCTGACATTGATGGTGAAATCGCCGCCAGTCTTTTCGCTGACCAGTTCGGCCAGTTTTTCCACATGTTCGGTAAAGGCGCGCCGCTTGCCCCAGACCGAGGCATTCCATTCGGTTGCGGCGGCTTCACTGACAAGGGCAACGCTCAGCGCCGCGCAGGCCGCAGCGGTCAGACAGGTCTTCATGATTTTCCTCCCGGTCGGTCCGCAGCAGATGCGGACAGCTTTCGCGATCCAGATTAGGGTCGCGCGGCGGAGCTGCCAAGGCCCGGAAAAACACGACTCGGACCTGCGCTAGAGGTGTCGAGGCGCTGGCATCGGCACCTGCGATTCTGGCGCAAACCGCCCCTGTTCCACCGGATCGCGCAAGAATCAGGTCGCTGTGCATTTAACGCCCCCTGTTTGTGCAGCGTGGATTTTGACAGCAATTTTCTTATAAATTCAGGCAGCTTGCGCTAACAAAATGCAAGTCATTTACAAATATCCACGCAATAGAAAAATCATTTTACAAACAAATCCTTCAATTTCATGAGTTTATTCTAATATTTTCAAATTTGCCTATACTTTCAGCAAGCCCGGAAGATGATCGACAATCCCCTGCATATTGGGTGAAAAATGCGATCAACGAAAACAGTCATTGGGAGGAGCCTCAGATGACGACCGACACGCTGACCGGAACGAAGGCCTATTCGCCATCGGCAGAAACCGTTTCTCATGCCCATGTGGATGCGGCCAAATACGACCAGATGTATGCGGCCTCGATCTCCGATCCAGACGCGTTCTGGGGCGAACATGGCAAGCGGATCGACTGGATCAAGCCGTTCACGCAGGTGAAGGATGTCAGCTACGAATTCGGCAATGTAAGCATCAACTGGTTCGCGGATGGCACGCTGAACGTCTCGGCCAATTGCGTTGATCGGCATCTGGCGACGCGCGGCGATCAGACGGCGATCATCTGGGAACCCGACGATCCCAATGAACCAGCCCAGCACATTACCTACAAGCAGTTGCACAGCAGCGTCTGCAAGATGGCCAATGTGTTGAGCGGCCTGGGCGTGCGCAAAGGCGATCGCGTCGTCATCTATCTGCCGATGATCCCCGAGGCCGCTTATGCCATGCTGGCCTGCGCCCGGATCGGGGCGATCCATTCCATCGTCTTCGCAGGCTTTTCGCCCGACGCGCTGTCGGCCCGGATCAACGGCTCGGACGCGAAGGTGGTGATCACCGCAGACGAAGCCCCGCGCGGCGGGCGCAAGACACCACTGAAATCCAATGCCGATGCGGCCCTGCTGCATTGCAAGGACAGCGTGAAATGCCTTGTCGTCAAGCGTACCGGCGGTCAGACCACCTGGGTTGATGGCCGCGATTTCGACTATAACGAGATGGCGCTGGAGGCGAGCGACACCTGCGCGCCCGCCGAGATGAATGCCGAGGACCCGCTGTTCATCCTCTATACCTCCGGTTCGACCGGCCAGCCCAAGGGCGTTGTGCACAGCACCGGCGGCTATCTGGTCTATGCGGCCCTCACCCACGAGATCACCTTCGACTACCATGATGGTGACATCTACTGGTGTACGGCGGATGTGGGCTGGGTCACCGGGCACAGCTATATCGTCTATGGCCCGCTGGCCAACGGCGCGACCACGCTGATGTTCGAAGGTGTGCCGACCTATCCCGACGCCAGCCGCTTCTGGCAGGTCTGCGAGAAACACAAGGTCAACCAGTTCTACACCGCCCCCACCGCCATTCGCGCGCTGATGGGCCAGGGCAACGAGTTTGTCGAGAAATGCGACCTCAGCGACCTCAAAGTGCTGGGCACCGTGGGCGAACCGATCAACCCCGAAGCCTGGAACTGGTACAATGACGTGGTCGGCAAGGGCAAATGCCCCATCGTCGATACCTGGTGGCAGACCGAGACCGGCGGTCACATGATGACCCCCCTGCCCGGCGCGCATGCCACCAAGCCGGGCTCGGCCATGAAGCCCTTCTTTGGCGTCGAGCCTGTTGTTCTGGACCCCCAATCGGGAGTTGAGATTACCGGCAACGGGGTCGAGGGCGTGCTGTGTATCAAAGACAGCTGGCCCGGCCAGATGCGAACCGTCTGGGGCGATCATGAGCGGTTCGAGAAGACCTATTTCTCGGATTACAAAGGCTACTATTTCACCGGCGATGGCTGCCGTCGTGACGAGGATGGCGATTACTGGATCACCGGCCGCGTCGATGACGTGATCAACGTCTCGGGTCACCGGATGGGCACAGCCGAGGTGGAAAGCGCGCTGGTCGCCCACGCGGCCGTAGCCGAGGCCGCCGTGGTTGGTTACCCGCATGATATCAAGGGTCAGGGCATCTATTGCTACGTCACTCTGATGAATGACCGCGAGCCCAGCGAAGACCTCCGCAAAGAGCTGCGCACCTGGGTGCGGACCGAGATCGGACCGATCGCCAGCCCGGACGTCATTCAATGGGCCCCCGGCCTGCCCAAGACCCGCTCGGGCAAGATCATGCGCCGCATCCTGCGCAAGATCGCCGAGAATGACTTTGGCTCACTCGGGGATACCTCGACGCTGGCCGATCCGTCGGTGGTCGAGGATCTGATCGAAAACCGGGCGGTGAAATGATGGACACGGGCGTTCTCACCACCCCCGCCGTGCTGATCTTGCTCGGGCCTCCGGGCGCGGGCAAAGGCACCCAGGCCCGCAAGCTGGAAGAGCAGTTTGGTCTGGTGCAACTCTCGACCGGTGATCTGCTTCGCGCTGCGGTTGCCGCCGGAACCGAGGCCGGCAAGCAGGCCAAGGCCGTTATGGAAGCGGGCGATCTGGTCAGCGACGAGATCGTCATCGCCATCCTGCGCGACCGGCTGGCCGAACCAGACTGTGCAAAGGGCGTCATACTTGATGGGTTTCCGCGCACGGACGCGCAGGCCAGGGCGCTCGATACTTTGCTGGCGGAAAACGACCAAAAGGTCAGCGCCGCCATCAGTCTTGAGGTCAATGATGACGCGATGGTGACCCGCATTTCGGGCCGCTACACCTGCGCCAATTGTGGCGAAGGCTATCACGACACGTTCAAGACGCCGCAAAGTGACGGCATCTGCGACAATTGCGGCGGTACCGAGTTCAAGCGCCGCGCCGATGACAATGCGGAAACCGTTGCCAGCCGGTTGCGCGCCTATCACGCCCAGACCGCCCCGCTGATCGCCTATTACGACAGTCAGGACGTTCTGGAGAGAATCAATGCCATGGGCGAGATCGACGAGATCGCCCGGGGCCTTGCCACCATCGTCAAGGGGGCGATGCGCTAGGCAGGAAAGACCGGGGCCGGGTCACTCCGCCCCACCCCCTGATGAAAGACCCGGACTGACCGCTTTGGCGGACCGGAGAAGTCATGCCTGATGCCCGTAAGACGGCGCAGGCAAATGGAGGAGATTTGCCCGAACGCCGGGCAAACAAACAAGGGAAGCAAGGAGGAACCCGCGATGGCGGATCAATCATCAAACTCCGCGCAGGCTGCAGAAGCCGATAAAGGCTATTGGCAGGCCAACCTGCGCCTCATTTACATCAGCCTCGCGATTTGGGCGCTGGTGTCGTTTGGATTCGGCATTCTGCTGCGTCCGCTGCTTTCGGGAATCCCCGTCGGCGGTACCGATCTGGGCTTTTGGTTCGCTCAGCAGGGATCGATTCTGGTCTTTCTCGTGCTGATCTTCAACTACGCCTGGCGCATGAACAAGCTAGACGCCGAATACGGCGTGGATGAAGAATAAGGGAGAGCGGGAAAATGGATCAATTTACCATCAACCTGCTGTTTGTTGGCGCATCCTTCGCGCTATACATCGGCATCGCGATCTGGGCCCGAGCGGGGTCCACATCGGAATTCTATGCTGCTGGGCGCGGCGTTCACCCGGTCACTAACGGTATGGCCACGGCGGCGGACTGGATGTCTGCGGCCTCGTTCATCTCGATGGCGGGACTGATTGCCTTTACCGGTTATGACAACTCGACCTTCCTTATGGGTTGGACTGGCGGTTACGTGCTGCTGGCGTTGCTGCTAGCGCCTTACCTGCGTAAGTTCGGCAAATACACCGTGTCCGAGTTCATCGGCGACCGGTTCTACAGCCAGACCGCGCGGATCGTGGCCGTGATCTGCCTGATCGTCGCATCGGTGACCTATGTGATTGGTCAGATGACCGGCGTAGGCGTGGCCTTTGGCCGCTTCCTCGAGGTGTCCAACACCTCCGGTCTGTTGATCGGCGCCTGTGTGGTGTTTGCCTATGCAGTGTTCGGTGGGATGAAAGGCGTGACCTATACGCAGGTTGCACAATACTGCGTGCTGATCACCGCCTACACCATCCCGGCAATCTTCATCTCGTTGCAACTGACCGGCAACCCGATCCCGGCCCTGGGTCTATTTGGTGACACTGCAGGCGGCGAACCCCTGCTGACCAAGCTGGACGCAATCGTGACCGAGCTGGGCTTTGCCGACTATACGGCGCATCACTCGAACACACTGAACATGGTGCTGTTCACCCTGTCGCTGATGATCGGTACTGCCGGTCTGCCGCACGTGATCATGCGTTTCTTCACCGTGCCGCGTGTGGCTGATGCCCGTTGGTCGGCTGGCTGGACGCTGGTCTTCATCGCTCTGCTCTATCTGACCGCCCCTGCGGTTGGCGCAATGGCGCGGCTGAACATCACCGATATGATGTGGCCCAATGGTGGTATCGACGGTGGCGCGGTTTCGGTCGAACAGATCGACAACGATCAGCGCTATGACTGGATGGCCACGTGGCAGAAGACCGGTCTGCTGGACTGGGAAGACAAGAACGGCGACGGCAAGATCCAGTACTATAACGATCAGTCGGAAAACATGCAGGAACTGGCTGCTGAAAAGGGCTGGGTCGGCAACGAACTGACCAAGTTCAACCGCGACATTCTGGTTCTGGCCAATCCCGAGATTGCCAACCTGCCGGGTTGGGTGATCGGTCTGGTCGCGGCCGGTGGTCTTGCGGCTGCTCTGTCGACCGCTGCGGGTCTGTTGCTGGCGATTTCGTCGGCTGTATCCCACGACCTTGTCAAAGGCGCGATCAACCCGCAGATCTCGGAAAAAGGCGAGCTTCTGGCGGCGCGGATCGCAATGGCCGTGGCCATCGTTGTTGCAACCTATCTGGGTCTGAACCCACCGGGTTTTGCAGCGCAAACTGTGGCCTTGGCCTTCGGTCTGGCGGCTGCCTCGATCTTCCCGGCGCTGATGATGGGGATCTTCTCGACCCGCATCAACAACACCGGCGCGGTCTGCGGTATGCTGGCAGGTCTGATCGTGACCCTGGTCTACATCTTCCTGCACAAAGGCTGGCTGTTCATTCCGGGCACCAACTCGTTCACCGATGCTGACCCGCTGCTGGGTCCGATCAAGTCGACTTCGTTCGGTGCCATCGGTGCAATGATCAACTTCGGCGTCGCCTACGTCGTAGCCGGCATGACCAAGGAGACTCCGCCGGAGATCGTTGAATTGGTCGAAAGCGTTCGCATCCCCCGCGGCGCAGGCGCAGCTCAGAACAAATGAGCATGATGCGGCACATGGGTGATTTCCATGTGCCGCGTTTTTTGATCTACTATTCCCGCCTGGCCCTGGCCCGGCGGGACTTTCTTACAAGACTCCAAGGCGTTGTATCATGTCCCTGACCCAGGATCAGATCATTCGCTTCCTCAGATCGGTGCATCCCTATGATGCGCTACAGCCTGAGGTGCTGAGCGATATCGCCGCGCAGACCGAGATACGCATTTACGCGGCGCAGCAGGCGATCTACCGGTTCGGCGAGGTCCTGCCTGGCCTCTTCGTGATCCATGACGGATCGGTCGAGGTGATCGATGAGAATGGCGAAGTGGTCTCGAATCTGGGTCTGCGCAACAGCTTCGGCGAGCGCGGTTTGCTGCGCGACGGCAAGGCCGCGACAAGCGCGACAGCAAGCGACGAAACGACCTTGCTGATGCTCCCGGCAGAGCTGATCGCAACCCTGCGGCGCGACCACCCCATCGTCGCGCGGTTCTTCCACCGAGAACGCCAGGCCCGCACACCGCAAAACGATCTGGCCACCAGCCCGGTCGAGACGCTGATGGCCCGTGATCCGGCGATCTGTGCGCCTGATCTACCGGTGCAACAGGCGGCGCAGGTCATGCGCGATCGCCGCATCTCGTCGCTTTGCGTGGTGCAGGACGGGTTGCTGCGCGGGATCGTCACCATTCGCGATCTGTCCGGCAAAGTAGTGGCTCAGGCGCTGCCCAGCACCACCCCGGTGGGCGATGTAATGACCGCCGCGCCGATGACCCTGCCGCCATCGGCCATCGGGTCGGACGTGTTGCACATGATGATGGAACACCGCATCGGCCATGTGCCGATTACCGAATCCGGGCGGCTGCAGGGCATCGTCACCCAGACCGACCTGACCCGCTTTCAGGCGGTCAGCTCGGCAGAGATGGTGGCCGCCCTTGCCCGCGCCGACACAGCCGAAGAGATGGCCGCTGTCACCGCCGAGATCCCGCGCCTGCTGGTGCAACTTGTGGCAGGCGGCAACCGCCATGACGTGGTGACCCGCCTGATCACCGATATCGCCGACACCGCAACGCGGCGCTTGCTGGCGCTGGCCGAAGCCAAGCTTGGCCCGCCGCCAGTGCCGTACCTGTGGCTGGCCTGCGGCTCGCAAGGACGGCAGGAGCAGACCGGGGTCAGCGATCAGGACAATTGCCTGATGCTGGATGACAGCGCAACCGAAGCGGATATGGCCTATTTCGCAGCGCTCGCAAAATTCGTCTGCGATGGCCTCAACACCTGCGGCTACGTCTATTGCCCCGGTGAGATGATGGCGACCAATCCGCGCTGGTGCCAACCGGTGCGGGTCTGGCGCGACTATTTCGCGGGCTGGATCGCCAAACCCAACCCCGAGGCGCAGATGCTGGCCAGCGTCATGTTCGACCTGCGCCCCATCGGAGGGGACTTCGAACTCTTCAAGGATATTCAGGCCAACACGTTGAGCGCCGCCAGCGCCAACTCGATCTTTGTGGCGCATATGATTTCGAACGCGCTCAAGCACAGCGTGCCGCTGGGCCTGTTTCGCGGTCTGGCCACCATCCGCTCGGGCGAGCATCGCGATACGGTGGACATGAAACATAATGGCGTCGTGCCGGTGGTTGATCTGGGCCGCCTTTACGCGCTGCGGGCGCAACTTACGCCGGTCAACACCCGCGCCCGACTGGATGGTGCCGAACGCAGCGGCGCGCTCAGCCCGTCCGGCGCGCGCGACCTGCGCGACGCTTACGATCTGATCGCAGACGCCCGGCTGGAACATCAGGCCGCTCAGGTCAAGGCAGGCCTCGCACCGGACAATTTCATGGCGCCGGGCAGCCTGTCGGATTTTGAAAGAAGCCATCTGCGCGATGCCTTTGTCGTGGTAAAGACCATGCAATCGGCCATCGGGCACGGTAAGGGCATGCTGGGCTAAGACGCCATAGCGGGCTTGCATGGGAGGAAAGAGATGTTTCTGGAACTGATCGCAACGGTATTTGCCGGGATCGCCATGGCGGGTGTGGTGATGCTGTTGAACCGGGTGCTGGGCGGGCGGCTGCCCAAATGGCTGGCCCCGGTCGGGGCCGGTGTGGCGATGATCGCGGTCACCATCTCCAGCGAGTATAGCTGGTATGGGCGTACTGCCGCCGCCCTGCCCGAGGATGTCGAGGTGATCGAGACCGTGGACAGCCGCGCGATCTATCGTCCCTGGACCTATGTCGCGCCTTACGTGGACCGGTTTGCCGCGCTGGACCGCGCCTCGGTCCAGACCAACCCGACCCTGCCCGATCAACGGCTGGCCGATCTCTATTTCTTTGGCCGCTGGGCTGCGGTATCAAAACTGCCGGTCCTCGTGGATTGCGCCGGATCGCGGCGCGCAAATCTGATCGATGGTGCAGAGTTCGGTGATGACGGTGCGATACTTGATGCCGACTGGGTTGCCGCCGATGACAGCGATGCGGTGATCCGGGCGCTCTGCGGAGATGCATGATGCTAAGCGGCCTCAGTCTGCGTCTGCGCGTGTTTCTCTTCTTTTGCCTGCTGGCAGTGGGTGGGCTGGTCCTGACCGGCGTTGCGCTTTATCTGGGATCGGCGCGCGCGCCTGTCTCAGGCGTGCCGCAGGCCTTTGTCTTCTCGGGGCTGATCATCGGCTTTGGCCTGCTGGCACTGATCGCCGGGATCTGGCTGCTGTTTGACGAAAACGTCGCCAAGCCGATCGAGCGCCTCGCGGCGTCACTGCGGGCCCGCGAGGCAGCAGCGCTGGATCTTGAGATCGATACCGATGCCGCGCGCTATCTGGGTGATCTGGCCCCCGCCGCTGCCGGGCTTGCGGGGCGCGTCTCGGATCAGACGCTGGCGACCGCGCAGGCTGTGGCGGCGGAAACGGCACGGCTGAAAGCCGAAAAGGACCGGCTGACCGCGCTGCTGACCGATATTCCGGTCGCAATGGTCTTGGTCAGCCCGACCCATCAGATCGCGCTCTATGACGGACAGGCCGCAGGGGTTTTGGCGCAGGTCGCGCCGCCGCGCCTCAACGCCTCGCTCTTTGACTATCTCAACCGGGAAGACCTTCGGGCCGCCCATGCCCGCCTGAACAAGACCGGACAGGATGTCAGCGCCCAGATCACCAGTATAGACGGCAGGCAAAGCTACGCCGCGCGCCTGAGGCCGCTGGGTGCTGGTGCCGGATACCTGCTGATCTTTGACGAAAGCGTCGCGCAGATCGCCCCGGAAGAAGCCCGCCCGCTGGTGTATGATTTTGATCTGCTCGAAACGCCGGGCGATAAGGCGATCGAGGCGCGCAGCCTGGACGAGCTCTGCTTTGCTGTCTTCGACACCGAGACCACCGGCTTGCTGCCGCACAAGGATGCGGTGGTGCAGATCGGTGCGGTGCGCGTGCTACGTGGTCGGCTGGTCAAGGGCGAGGTGTTTGACACGCTGGTCGATCCCGGCAAGCCCATCCCGCCCGCCTCGACCCGGGTCCATCGGGTCACGGATGCGATGGTTCAGGGCGCGCCGGATATTGCCGAGGCCGGGCGACAATTTCACCATTTCGCCCGCGACGCCGTGATCGTGGCCCATAACGCGCCTTTCGACATGGCGTTTCTGCGTCGTGACGCCAAGCTGATGGGAGTGACCTGGGATCATCCCATTCTGGATACCGTGCTGCTTTCCGCGGTGCTGTTCGGGGCCAGCGAAACTCACACGCTCGACGCGCTCTGCGACCGGCTTGGCGTGACCATCCCCGAGAATCTGCGACATACGGCTCTGGGCGATGCGCAGGCCACGGCGGAGGTACTGGTGGCAATGCTGCCAATGCTGTCGGCGCGCGGGTTCAAAACTTTTGGCGAGGTGATCGCCCAGACACGCAAACACGGCAGGCTGCTGGAGGACCTCAACTGAGGCAGAACATGCCCCCATGCCGTGATGCGATGAATACCGGGATGTTCAAGATACGGACTCTCACGAGCTCTGTGATGTCAGCCGCTGCGGTAGGGGCGGCGGAGATGCGGCGAACCTTTCCGTCGATGCCCATCACTTCTTCTTGTTATGCGCCCGCAATTCTTTGACGATCTCCGCCGTGATTTGTTTTTCGTAAGCCCTGAGCATCTCACGGAAAATGTCATCGGCCAGACCGGATTTCATCGCCTCATCCGCAGCGCGATGCGCGACCTCTTCGGCGGATTTGCCCTGCAGTTTCTTCCCGCCCTGGGCCACGAAATTTCTGGTATGCCCGTCCCACAGCTTTTTCAGCGCGCCCGAGGTCAGCAGTTTCATCACCCCGCCGACACCGACCCGTGTCAGAACCTTGATCGTGGCCCGGCGCGAGACATCGGCCAACAGCTTGGTTCCGGCCTTGGCGCCGATCTGCAGCTCGGCCTCGATCACCTTTCGCTACGCCCCGGTGAAAAACCGACCGATGCCGCGCGAAAACTGCGTGCCCGCCAGACGGTTGGCATGAGCGGTAATGAAGCGGCTCGACCCGACCTGCCGCGCCAGAAAGTTCATGCCGTATTTTCCGATGGCCCCGACAAGGATCGCCGCCGGAATGCTGGCCGGCGCGGTGATGGTGACCGCCGCAATCGTTCCACACATCATGCCGACATCGCGGGTGAATTCCAGCGCGTCGGTGGCCGTTTCCGCACCGCCGATCAGCCCGTCGACCCAAGCATGAACCGCGCGGCCATAGGCGCGGCATTGCTTGTATTGCTCAGGCCTGTCCTTTGGCGATCAGGTCGCGGGCAATCTTGCGGAACGCCTCGGCCTGCTTGCTGTCGGGTTTGCTGACCACAATCGGCGCACCGTCATCGGCGGCAATCCGGATATCGAGATGCAGCGGGATTTCTCCCAAGAGCGGCACATTCAGCGCTTCGGCCTCTTTCGCCACGCCGCCATGGCCGAACACATGTTCCTCATGGCCGCATTTCGAGCAGATATGCGTGGACATGTTTTCGATCATGCCATGGATCGGCGTCTTGAGTTGGCGGAACATGTCGATCCCCTTGCGGGCATCGATCAGGGCCACATCCTGCGGGGTCGAAACCACAATGGCCCCGTCCACCGCGAATTTCTGGCTGAGCGTCAGTTGCACATCACCGGTGCCCGGCGGCAGATCGACGATCAGCACATCAAGCGCCCCCCACTGCACCTGCCCCATCATCTGCTGCAGGGCGCCCATCAGCATCGGGCCGCGCCAGACCACGGCCTGATCCTCGTTGGTCATCAAGCCCATCGACATCATGGTCACGCCATGATTGCGCAGCGGCAGGATCGTCTTGCCATCCGGGCTGGCCGGACGGCCCGAGACCCCCAGCATACGCGGTTGCGACGGCCCGTAGACATCGGCATCCAGCAGACCCACGCGCCGCCCTTCGGCAGCCAGAGCACAGGCCAGATTGGCCGAGACGGTGGATTTGCCCACACCGCCCTTGCCGCTGGCAATGGCGACGATCCGGTCCACGCCCGGCACCGGTTGCGGGCCGGTCTGCGAGGGCTTTGGTTTCGGCTTCAACTCCGGCGGTGCTTTCTCGGAATGGGCTGTCAGCATGGCCGAGACATTCTCGACCCCTTCAACCGCCCGTGCAGCGCGTTCAGCCACCGCGCGTACCGCCTCCATCTGCTCGGCCAGCTTCGGGTCGATCTCCATCACGAAGCGTACGGTGTCGCCCTCGACATTCAGCGCTCGCACGATGCCCGCGCTGACGATATCCTGCCCCGAGACCGGGTCGGTGATCTTCTTGAGGTTGGCCAGAACCGCGTCGCGAATGCTCATGCGTCGCCATCCTTGATGGTACCGGTGACGATATGTTCCACCTCAAGCCCGTCGATGGTCAGCACCATCTTGACCTCATATGCGCCGCCCGATGGCGTGCCCGCCTTGCGCAGGCCCTCTTCGATCGCCTGCTGGCTGGTCACGCCAACCTGCTTGAGGAATTTGCGCATCGACATGTTGTAATCGCCGCTCATGGCTGTGCTCTCCTTGATCCTGTGCGAAGCAAGACCCCCTGCCCGCCGGGCCGAGGCCTGGGTCGCGCCCATATGTGCCTGAGCCTCAGGCGCTTCACCACCCCTTCTCTGCGCCAAAGGGCAGAAAGGGCAGGTTTAGGTCTTAATTCCGGCAGAGCGCGGCAAGTCTGTCCATGTTGCCATTGGCCGCCATCACCTCGCCGGGGGTTTGCAGGAAACCGGGAAAGGCCGGGGCGGCGACAGCGCCGCCCGCCGCGCGGATAATCACAAGCCCGGCGGCCGCGTCCCAGACATTCAGAGAGGGTTCGTAATAGGCCTCGACCCGCCCCGCGGCGACCGATAGCAAGCCGATGGTCGCTGCCCCCTGCCTGCGATACTCGCATCCGGATTCAAGCAGGCGGCCAATCCGGTCCAGATGATCGCTCAGGCCAACGCGCTGGGAATAGCCCAGGACAACCATGTTCCGATCGAAATCAACGCGATCCGAGACGCTGATCTGCGCGCCATTCAGCCGCGCGGGCTGGCCGGTTCGGGCGCTGGCCAGCGCCCTGTGATCAGGCGCAAAGATCACGCCATGGGTCAGCTCATTGCCATCGAAATAGCCGACCGACACCGCCCAATCGGGCAGGTCGCGCATGTAGTTCGCCGTGCCATCAATCGGGTCGATGATCCAGCAGGCGGCGGCGTCTCCGGTCAGACCGCCCTCTTCTCCCAGCACCGCGTCATCGGGATAGGCGTCGGCAATCGCCTCGCGGATCAGCGTTTCGACGGCCAGATCTGCAGCGGTGACAAAATCCTGCGGGCCCTTGGTGTCGATGGTCAGCCCGTCGGGATGCTGGCGCAGATCAACCGCCAACTGCCCCGCCCGGCGCGCGAGAGCCTCTGCAAATTCAAGCCTTGTATCGGACATGTGTGTTCCTTCCCAAGCCGATATGCGCGATAGCCAGCGGTTCCCGCAATAGAAAACGGGGCCCGGGAGGCCCCGCTTCGAGAAGTTTCGAGGCAGCTTTAGTTCAGCGCCTTGTCGGTGATGTCGTGGGTCCAGGCCCCTTCGGGCTTCTTGGTGATCACCGGGTCCGATCCACCGGCCAACAGCGTGTTCACCGTGCGGTCGAAATCCGCCGGGTCCAGCTTTCCGTTCGAACCTGCGGTGAGCTTGGCGATCTCGCCCATCATGCGCACCTGATGCGCTTCGGTCTGGGCGCCGGTCTCGTCATTGTCCAGAACGATGCCCGCCGCTTCCTCCGGGTTTTCCTCGGCATATTTCCAGCCCTTCATCGAGGCCTTGACGAACCGCGCCATCTTGTCGGCAAAGGCGGGATCGGCGAGGTTTTCTTCAAGCACATAGATGCCGTCCTCCAGCGTGGCGACGCCCATGTCTTCGTATTTGAAGGTCACCAGCTCATCCTCGGACACGCCCGCATCCAGAACCTGACCGTATTCATTATAGGTCATGGTCGAGATGCAGTCGGCCTGCCGCTGCAGCAGCGGATCGACGTTGAAGCCCTGTTTGAGCACGGTGACCCCGTCATCGCCGCCCTCGGTCGGGATGCCTTCCTGGCTCATCCAGCTCAGGAACGGGTATTCATTGCCGAAGAACCAAACGCCAATGGTCTTGCCCTTGAAATCCTGCGGCCCGGTAATGCCGGTATCCTTCCAGCAGGTCAGCATGAGGCCCGACGTTTTGAAAGGCTGCGCGATATTCACCACCGGCAGGCCCTTTTCCCGCGCCGCCAGCGCCGAGGGCATCCAGTTCAGCATCGCATCCGCGCCCCCACCGGCCAGAACCTGCGGCGGCGCAATATCGGGACCACCGGGCAGGATTGTCACATCCAGCCCTTCTTCCTCGTAAAAGCCCTTATCCAGCGCCACGTAATAGCCAGCAAATTGCGCCTGCGTGACCCATTGCAATTGCAGCTTCACCTCATCGGCGGCCAGTGCCGGGCTGGCGGCCAGTGACAATGCCAGCGCGGCCCCACTCAGTAGCTTTTTCATTCTCTTCTCTCCTTGTTGGTTATTTCGCCTCGTTTCCGAGGTCCTTTTCATTTTTTCAGACTACCCACGCTGCGACGGATGCCAGAAGGTCACCGCCTTCTCGATCATCGCCACCGCCCCATAAAACAATGTCCCCGCCAAGGCGGCCACCACAATCTCAGCCCAGACCATGTCCAGCGCCAACTGCCCCACGCTGGTCGAGATACGGAACCCCATGCCCAGGGTCGGCGAGCCAAAGAACTCTGCCACGATCGCCCCGATCAGCGCCAGCGTGGTCGAGATCTTCAAGCCGTTGAAGATGAACGGCATCGCCGCAGGCAGGCGCAGCTTGAAGAAGCTCTGCCAATAGCTGGCCGCATAGGTCTCCATCAAATCGCGCTGCATGGCGGTGGTTTCGCGCAACCCCGCCACGGTGTTCACCAGCATGGGGAAAAACACCATGACCACCACCACGGCGGCTTTCGACTGCCAGTCGAAACCGAACCACATCACCAGAATGGGCGCTGTACCCACGATGGGAAGCGCGGCCACGAAATTGCCCACCGGCAGCAGACCCATCCGCAGGAAATGCGACCGATCAACCGCAATCGCCATCACAAAGGCGGCGCAACAGCCGATGATATAGCCGCTGAGCGCGCCCTTGACGAAAGTCTGCACAAAATCCGCCCAGAGGATGTCGGTACTGCTGGCAAACCGCCCCGCAATCATCGTCGGCGGCGGCAGGATGACCAGCGGTACCTGCAAGCCGCGCACCAGCAACTCCCACACGATCAAGATGGTCAGCCCGAAGATCAGCGGCACGGTCACCTGAATGGCCCGCGTATGCGCATATGGCCCCTCTGCCAGTCGCAGGTTCAACCACCAGCCAAAGGCCCAGAGCAGCATGGCGGCAAGGATCAACATCATGCCATCCCCATCCGTTTCAACACGACGCGTTCTATCAAGCCCAGCAACCCGACCAGACAGGCCGCCAGGATCGCCGCCGCAAACAGCGCCGACCAGATCTGCACGGTCTGCCCATAATAGCTGCCCGCGAGCAGCCGCGCGCCCAGCCCGGCCACAGCACCCGTCGGCAACTCGCCCACGATGGCCCCAACCAGCGAGGCCGCGATGCCGATCTTGAGCGAGGCAAAAAGATAGGGCATCGAGGCTGGCAGCCGCAATTTCCAGAACCCCTGCGCCTTGCTGGCGCTATAGGTCCTGAGCAGATCAAGCTGCATCGCATCGGGGCTACGCAAGCCTTTGACCATGCCAACAACCACCGGAAAGAAGCTCAAATAAGCCGAGATCACCGCCTTGGGGATGATCCCCTGCACGCCGACCGAATAGAGCACAACGATGATCATCGGTGCCAGAGCGATGATCGGAATGGTCTGGCTGACAATCGCCCAGGGCATCACCGACATATCCATGACACGGCTGTGCACAATGCCGACCGCCAGCAGAATGCCAAGGCCCGTCCCGATGGCAAAACCCAGCAGTGTCGCGCTCAGCGTAACCCAGGCGTGATAGACCAGCGAGCGTTTCGATGTGATCTTCTTCTCGACAGTGGTGTCCCAGAGTTCCTCGGCCACTTGATGCGGTGCCGGCAGTCGCGGCCGCTCCTGCTCCCACGTGTCATCGATGGCAAAGGGGTTGTCGAGGATCAGCTCCAATTCATCGATCTGACGCCGGTCTGCTGCCTTGGGCGGGTCAACGACCTCACCTGCCCGCTCCGCCTCGACCAGCACGCCCCTTATATTCATCGGCACGCTGGCGGCGTACCAGATAGCGATGATGGCGAACACCACTGTCAAGACGGCGAGAATGGATTTCATGAGACTACCATCCTTTAATCCTGATCAACTCGATAAGTCTGTCGATGCAGAGCACCATAGGAGAAATACTTGTCATGCGTCGCCCCGTTTCCGTTTACCAAAGCGAACGAGTCCGATGCAGGATAGCCTATGTCCATTGCGCTTGAGCCAACGCCAATCTAGAACTGCCAAAATGGGGATCACGAAAATCCCATACTTCGCAACTAGCTTTATCGTGCCTTCTCTTGGGTGATCATCGAACCATCCCCGCGAGCCCCCCCATGCGACGATACTCCATAGTGAAAATAGCATCAGAACTCGGCACAGCAATTGTACCCAGATTCGCTCTCTGGACTCACCCATCGGAATGCCCTGCCCGCAGCCCTTCGCGCACCCGGTGAGCGACCTCGATGAACTCCGACGTGTCTCGGATATCCAGCGGGCGCTCCTTGGGCAGCGGGCTGTCGATCACATCCGTGATCCGCCCTGGACGCGGGCTCATCACCACGATCTTGGTGGACAGATAGACCGCCTCGGGGATCGAGTGCGTCACGAACCCGATGGTCTTCTCGGTCCGCGCCCAAAGCGCCAGAAGCTGCTCGTTCAGATGGTCGCGCACGATCTCATCGAGTGCCCCAAAGGGTTCATCCATCAGCAGGATATCCGCATCAAAGGCCAGCGCCCGCGCGATGCTGGCCCGCTGCTGCATACCGCCCGAAAGCTGCCAGGGATATTTGCCGCCAAACCCCTCCAGATCAACCAGTTGCAGGACGTTCTTGACCCTCTCCTCCTGCTCGGATTTCGAGTATCCCATGATCTCCAGTGGCAGCTTGATGTTCTTGGCAATCGTCCGCCAGGGATAAAGCCCCGCCGCCTGAAACACATACCCATAGGCCCGGTTCCGACGCGCCTCATCCGGGGTCATGCCATTGACGCTCAGACTGCCGCCCGTGGGCGTCTCCAACGCAGCAATGCAGCGCAGAAAGGTCGTCTTGCCGCAGCCCGAAGGCCCGATGAAGCTGACGAAATCGCCCTTGTTGATGGTCAGGCTCACATCCTTGAGCGCATGCACCGGGCCATCATTGGTTTCGAATGTCAGGTCGAGGTTGTTTGCTTCGATGACGGCGTCGGTGCCGGGGTATTCAGTCATTCACTTTGCCTTGCTCATACGCCCGTCGCCGGTATCCCTGTCCGCTCCACCGGGCGCGGCGCGGTCAGTTCTTTCCAGGTAGAGAGCGCCTTGTTCACATGGGTGTTTGCCTCACGCGCCACGAATGCGCCATGCCCTTCCTGCGTGCGGATCTCGCCGTCATGCACCGCCACTTGCCCCCGTGTCAGTGTAAAGCGCGGCAAACCGCGCACCTCCTTGCCCTCGAACACGTTATAGTCGATCGAGGATTGCTGCGTATCGGCGGTGATCACCTTGGCCTTGTCCGGGTCCCAGACCACCAGATCGGCGTCACCACCCACCAGAACCGATCCTTTTTTCGGATAACAATTCAATATCTTGGCGATATTTGTTGAGGTCACCGCCACGAACTCATTCATCGTCAGCCGCCCGGTATTCACCCCATGGGTCCAGAGCATCGGCATCCGGTCCTCTAGCCCGCCGGTGCCGTTGGGAATCTTGGTGAAATCGCCAACGCCGAACCGTTTCTGATCGGTGGTAAAGGCGCAATGGTCGGTCGCCACCACGCTGAGCGAGCCGGAATGCAGCCCGTTCCACAGGCTGTCCTGATGCTGCTTGTTGCGGAAAGGCGGGCTCATCACCCGGCGCGCGGCATGGTCCCAGTCGTGGTGGAAATACTCGCTCTCATCCAGCGTCAGATGCTGGATCAGAGGTTCACCCCAGACCCGCTTGCCCTGCATCCGCGCCCGCCGGATCGCCTCATGCGCATCCTCGCAGGAAGTATGCACCACATAGAGCGGCACGCCCGCCATATCGGCGATCATGATGGCACGGTTGGTGGCCTCACCCTCGACCTGAGGCGGGCGGGAATAGGCATGCGCCTCGGGGCCGGTATTGCCCTCGGCCAGCAGTTTGGCACTGAGTTCTGCGACCACATCGCCGTTCTCGGCATGGACCATGGCGATGCCGCCCAGCTCGGCCAAGCGCTGGAACGAGGCGTAAAGCTCGTCATCATTGACCATCAGCGCGCCTTTGTAGGCCATGAAATGCTTGAAGGTGTTGATGCCGCGGGTTTCGATCACCGTCTTGATGTCGTCAAACACCTGCTCTCCCCACCATGTCACCGCCATGTGGAAGGAGTAATCACAATTCGCCCGCGTCGATTTGTTGTCCCAGCGTTTCAGTGCATCCAGCAGGCTCTCGCCCGGATTGGGCAGTGCGAAATCCACCACCATGGTGGTGCCCCCCGCCAGCGCCGCCCGCGTCCCGCTTTCAAAATCATCGCTGGAATAGGTGCCCATGAAGGGCATCTCCAGATGCGTATGCGGGTCAATCCCGCCCGGCATCACATAACAGCCGGTCGCGTCCAGTTCCTTGTCGCCACGCAGGTCTGGCCCGATCTCGGCGATGACGCCACCTTCAACCTTTACATCCGCCTTATAGGTCAGATCGGCGGTGACGATGGTTCCGTTCTTGATGACCGTGCTCATTTTGATCTCTCCTTTGCGATATCTTCGAAGATCGGCATCATTATCATGATTGCCGCCCCCGAGATTGTACCGGCGTTGTTAACACGGCAGTTCTCGAGCATCGTCTCAATCAAATCAATTTCTTGTCCTGGCTCTAAGCTGATTGGCTCTTCCCCTGACAATTGCCGTCCAAGATTGATTCCCGTGGCAAGACCGCTGACCCATTGAGTTATCTCCGCCTGCTTAAGAGTATCCCCCTCGAAACCGCGAGCCTCGAGAAATTGGTCACAACCCATACCACCAATTCCGGCATACGGCTTAGCGGCAATCACACTTGCGCTAACCAAGAAAACGGTCGCCGCAAGGCACCCCAAGTGTCTCACACCACAATCTCCGCCGTCTCGACGACCGCATGAAACAGCACATCCGCTCCTGCCGCCGCCCAGTCTTTGGAAATCTCCTCGGCCTCGTTGTGGCTCAGCCCGTCCACGCAGGGGCACATCACCATGGCGGTTGGCGCGACGCGGTTGATCCAGCAGGCATCATGGCCCGCGCCCGAGATGATGTCGGTATGAGAATAGCCCAGCCGCTCGGCGGCATCTCGCACGGCGGCGACGCAGCCCGCATCGAACTCCACAGGGTCAAATCCGCCGACCTTCTCGAATTCCACACTCAGCCCCATCTCGTTCACGATATCCTCGGCGGCGACGTGCAGGCGGTTTTCCATATCGGTGATCACCGACAGGTCGGGGGATCGGAAATCAACCGTGAACACGACTTTGCCCGGGATCACATTGCGTGAATTGGGGTAGACATCGATATGCCCCGCCGCGCCCACCGCATGGGGGGCGTGAGACAGGGCGATCTCATCCACCTTCTCCAGTATCCGCGCCATGGCGAGGCCCGCATTCTTGCGCATCGGCATCGGCGTCGATCCGGTATGGGCGTCCTTGCCGGTGACGGTGACCTGCGTCCAGCTCAGCCCCTGGCCATGGGTGACCACGCCGATATCCTTGCCCTCGGCCTCCAGAATCGGCCCCTGTTCGATATGCAGTTCGAAAAAGGAGTGCATCTTGCGCGCGCCAACCTCTTCCTCGCCGCGCCAGCCGATGCGCTGCAGCTCATCGCCGAATTTCAGCCCTTCCGCATCCTTGCGGTCATAGGCCCAATCCTGCGTGTGCATGCCTGCGAAGACGCCCGAAGACAGCATGGCGGGCGCAAACCGTGTGCCTTCTTCATTGGTCCAGTTGGTCGCCACGATGGGATGTCTGGTCTTGATGCCCAGATCGTTGAGCGTGCGGATGATCTCCAGCCCGCCCAGCACACCCAGCACGCCGTCATATTTCCCGCCCGTCGGCTGCGTATCCAGATGCGAGCCCACATAGACCGGCAGCGCGTCGGGGTCTGTGCCCTCGCGCCGGGCGAACATGTTGCCCATCTGATCCAGCCCCATCGTGCATCCGGCGGCCACGCACCAGCGCTGAAACAGCGCGCGCGCCTCAGCATCTTCATCGGTCACGGTCTGGCGGTTATTGCCGCCGGCAACACCGGGCCCGATCTTGGCCATCTCCATCAGACTGTCCCACAGCCGGTCCCCATTGATCCTGAGATTCTGCGCCGGAGCTGCCATGTCTTTCCCCTGTTGCTCGCGATTTGGCTCGCTTGTCGGTTCCTGATTTGACCAACTGGTCAAAGTCACGCTATCACGGGGGCCGCACCAGTCAAGAAATTGCATCACCTTCACCCCGGTCCAGATGAAAATCCGGCAGTTTTGAGGAAAAAACAGACACCCCATGCCTGCGGACCGTCCCCCCACACGAATCCAGAAAAAGAACCGCGCGGCGATCCTTGAAGCGGCGCTGAATGTGTTTTCCGCACAGGGCTTTCGCGGCGCGACCGTTGACCAGATTGCAAGCGAAGCGGGCCTGAGCAAACCCAACCTGCTCTATTATTTCCCCTCCAAAGAGGCGATGCACAACGCTTTGCTTGAGCGGCTGCTGGACACGTGGCTCGACCCGTTGCGCGAGTTGGACGCCGACGGCGAGCCGTTGGAAGAACTGTTGGGCTATGTGCAGCGTAAATTGCAGATGAGTCGCGACTATCCCCGCGAAAGCCGGCTTTTTGCCAATGAGATCGTGCAGGGCGCGCCGCGCATTCATGCCGCTCTGTCCAATGAACTGAAGGCGCTGGTTGATGAAAAAGTGTCGGTTCTGCAAGACTGGATGGATCAGGGCCGCATCGCCCCGGTCCACCCTTACCACCTGATCTTCTCGATCTGGTCGCTGACCCAGCACTACGCCGATTTCGACGTGCAGGTCCGCGCGGTGTTGGGCGAAGAAGACCCGTTCGCCACCGCGCCGGGTTTCATGGAAACACTGTACCGACGGTTGCTAACGCCCTGACATGTCGGCCCTCGGAGCCCTGCAAATCCTGCGGAAAGGCAGATATCCAACCGGCGATGATACCTCGTTGTCAGATCAGCCTGTTGCTGACCTCGACAAGATTCTCGTCCGGATCGCGAAAGTAAACTGACATCAGCTTGCCGACAGCGCCCAGTTTTTCGGCAGGCCCTTCGACGATGGCGACGTCATGCGCGCGGAGCCTCTCGGCGACATCTTCAATGGGCGTATCGGTGACGAGACAAAAATTGCCGCTTCCGGGCACGGTCTTTTCTGCCAGTCTCGGCGCGGTGCGCGCATCCTGAAGACTGATTTTGCTTGATCCAAAGTGAAGAGACCACTTGCCCGGGCGTTCCTCGCGCGCCGTCATGCCCAGCACGTGTTGATAGAACTCAAGCGTTGCGTTGACGTCGCGGACACACAGGACGATGTGGTCGAAACCATAAATGTTCATGCTCAAAGCATAGCTTTGTTCGCTTTAGCCGCAAACAGCAAAGCCGTGCCCAGTCCTCGTCAGGAAGCGCGGTATAGCGCCACTTGCCGACATTCGAACATACGAAAAGCGACACCGCTCCTGACAGCGGGTAACTCCCGTGACGAAGCGGTGTTGCTTTTTTTAGTTTTGAACGTGGATCAAGCCGCCTCGGGCCTTGGCGCGGCGTGGACTGCGCGGAAGGCGACGGATAGGCGGTTCCAGGTGTTGATCATGGTGATGATGGCGGTCAGCTTGACGATTTCTTCGCCGGGGAACTGCGCTTGCGTGGCAGCAAAAAGCGCATCATCCGGCGCGTGATCCGCCAGCCTTGTCAGCGCTTCGGTCCATTGCAGCGCCGCCCGTTCGCGGTCGGAATAAAGAAAGCTGTCATGCCAGGCCGACACCAGATAGAGCCGCTGCTCGGTCTCGCCATCCGCGCGCGCCTCGCGCGTATGCATGTCGATGCAGAAGGCGCAACCATTGATCTGCGAGGCGCGCAGTTTGACCAGGTGCATCAGGGTTTTGTCCAGCCCGCTGCCCTCGATCGTGTCGTTGAGCGCCACGAAGGCTTTTATCAGCTCGGGCGCTTCGGCCCAGTATTTCAGACGCGGTTCCATCTTTGGTCTCCTTCAACAGATTCTCATGAGGTCAGGGTCGCCGGTTTGCCTCGACAAAGCGGCAACCGCGGGCGATGTCGCGGGGGTCGCCGGTTTCGGCGTAGTCGTGGATCAGACTGCTGATCCGGGTTTCGGCAAGTGCAGCGCGATAGGCGTCTTCGGCGCGCAACATGGCCAGCTTGATCCCGCAGGGATTGGGAAAGGCAGAGGCATCGGGCACCTCAGGCCCCCGCCGCCGGATCTCGCGGCAGCGAAAGGCGGGCGCATCACCTTCGACCGCCAGAACGATGTCGCGCAGGGTGATGTCTTCGGGCGCACGGCCCAGCCGATAGCCACCTGTGGGCCCTGGAACCGACTGGAAAATACCTGCGGCGACAAGCTGCTTGAGGTGCTTGACGAGATAGCTGGGTGAGACGCCGTGGTACTCGGCCAGAGCGCTTGCAGGCATGACCGCCCCGCTCTGCAATCCAGCCAGCATCGTTGTGCAGTGAATGGCCGCCTCGACCCCATCGCCCAGCTTCATTTGCATCTCCTGATTCGAGGATAATTTTTATCATGGATATTTTGTAGACACAATAAGTATACAGAAAAGCGGCACCGGATTTCGGCGCCGCTCAAATCGCTTCAATCAGATTTCGGGTCTTACTCCGCCGCGTTCGCCATCGGATTGTTGGGATGCATGGTCCAGTTGGCATACTCTTCTTCGACCCGTTTGCCGGTGCGCGGGTCGACTGTGCCCGGCTGCATCTGCTCCATGGTGATGCAGCCTTCGACCGGGCAGACATCAACGCAGAGGTTGCAGGCCACGCATTCCTCATCGATTACCTCGAACACCCGGTCCGCGCTCATCGAGATCGCCTGATGCGAGGTATCCTCGCAGGCCGCATAGCAACGCCCGCATTTGATGCATTGATCCTGATCGATCTTGGCCTTGGCGATGTAGTTGAGGTTCAGATACTGCCAGTCGGTGACATTCGGCACCGCCTGCCCGACAAAGTCGCGCACATTGGTATAGCCTTTTTCGTCCATCCACTTGCTCAGGCCGGTTGCCATCTCTTCGACGATCTTGAAGCCATAGGTCATCGCCGCCGTGCAGACCTGTACATTGCCGCAGCCCAGCGAGATGAATTCCGCCGCGTCGCGCCACGTGGTGATCCCGCCAATGCCAGAGATCGGCAGGCCGTGGGTTTCGGGATTGCGCGCGATCTCGGACACCATCGACATGGCGATGGGTTTGACCGCCGGGCCGCAATAGCCGCCATGGCTGCCCTTGCCGTCGATGGAGGGTTCGGGGCTCATCGTGTCGAGATTGACGCTGGTGATGGAGTTGATCGTGTTGATCAGCGACACTGCATCCGCACCGCCATTCTTGGCCGCCGCAGCGGGCTTGCGGATATCGGTGATGTTGGGCGTCAGCTTCACGATCACCGGCTTGTCGTAGTAGGTCTTGCACCAGCGGGTGACCATTTCGATATATTCCGGCACCTGACCCACCGCGCTGCCCATGCCGCGCTCGCTCATGCCATGCGGACAGCCGAAATTCAGCTCGATCCCATCCGCGCCGGTCTCGGCGACGCGGGGCAGGATCTCTTTCCATGCGCCCTCCTCGCAGGGCACCATGATCGAGGCGATCAGGGCGCGGTCGGGGTAATCGGACTTGACCCGCGCCATCTCCTCCAGATTAACCTCCAGAGGCCGGTCGGTGATCAACTCGATATTGTTCAGCCCCAGCAGCCGCCGGTCCGCGCCATAGATCGCGCCGTAGCGTGGCCCGTTCACATTCACCACGGGCGGCCCTTCCGCTCCAAGCGTTTTCCAGACCACGCCACCCCACCCGGCCTCGAAAGCGCGGCGGACATTGTATTCCTTGTCGGTCGGCGGGGCCGAGGCCAGCCAGAACGGGTTCGGAGATGTTATTCCTAGGAAATCTGTCGTCAGATCGGCCATGTAGCGGGCTCCTTTTCAGACTGGCTTGCGGAAGATCAGTTCGAACGGCGCGATCAGCCCCGCCTGAACACAGTTCACATAGTTCTGGATTTTCTCTCCGGCGGTGTCACGCATCAGCAGGTGAATGCCGACCGGTGGCGGGCCGCCCGCCTCTTCAATGCGAGCAAAGACCGTCTTGAAAAAGTCGAGCGCGAAATCCTTGCGGTTGCGGATCGACTTGAAGACCAGCCCTGCCACCTCAGCCGCCTCCATATAAGCGGCGGCGGGCTCGACGAAGGAAAAGGCAGGTTCCTCGGCCCAGGGGAAGGGGAAAGTCAGGCCACCATCAGCGTCCATCCGCATCACGTCAAACAGCGCGAAGGTCCCGCCGGGGACAAGCACGCGGTTCACTTCGGAAAACAGCTTGGCCTTGTCGGCAACATTCATGCCCACATGGAACATGGTCACCAGATCAATCGTGTCCTCGACCAGGGGCAGGTCCAGCACGCTGCCGCGCAGCAGCTTGACGCGGTCTTGCATGCCCACCATGCGATTGAGCGCTTCGCCGGTCTCGACAAAACTGGGGGTGAGGTCAACCCCGGTCACAAAAGCATTTGATTTCAACGCGATGTGCCGCGACGTTCCACCAAGTCCGCAGCCGATATCCAGCACCCGTGTGTGTTGGGATATGGCTAGCTGATCCAGCAGGTCATCGGTCGCTTGCACCCCACCGGTGTGAAACTCGTCGATGCCCTTGAGGTCCTCGGGCGCGGGGGCGTCCGGGTCAGCCCCGGCCGTGCGCAACGCCTCGCGAATCCGCCCCAGCAGATCCTCGGTTGTGTAATGCGCGGCGACGTCTTTTTCGATCGTCATCTTGGCCTCCTGCAGCTGCAACGAAATCATTGTAGCAGGTTTTCCCCTAGGCGGGCGGATGGTCAGGCGCGAAGTGTCGCGTCGATATCCATCGCGGCATCACGCCCCTCGGCGACGGCGGTCACGGTCAGGTCCTCGCCGCCCGCAGCACAGTCGCCCCCGGCCCAGACACCTTCGACCGAGGTCCGGCCCGCACCGATCACGGCGATCTTGTTACCGTTCAGATGCAGCGCGTCAGGCACGCCCTCCAGCCTCTGGCCAATGGCCTTGAGCACCTGATCGGCGGGCAGGCGCACGGTCTCGCCCGTGCCTTGCAGCGCGCCATCGACAGTGGCGGTATATTCCAGTTCGATCTCGGTCGCGACGTCCTCGCCATGTACCTGTTTGGGTTGCACATTGAACATCAGCTTGACCCCTTTTGAGGTCGCCAAATCCTGTTCGAACTTGCTGGCCCCCATGGCGCTGGCACCCCGGCGATAGGCGACCGTGACATGTTCAGCGCCCAGCAGCTTGGATTTCACTGCCGCGTCGATTGCGGTCATGCCACCGCCGATCACCACCACATGACGCCCGACCGGGTGTTTGAGCAGATCATCGGCCTGTCGCACATCCGCGATGAAATCGACCGCATGGTGAACACCGGGCTTGTCCTCGCCCTGTGCGCGCAGCGCATTCACGCCCGCCAGCCCGATGGCCAGAAACACCGCGTCGAATTCGCCACGCAAGCCTTCCAGTGTCAGGCCGCCATCACCCAGTGCCACGTCGCATTCGACAGAGATGCCACCAATTTTGAGCAGCCAGTCTACCTCGGCCTGCGCGAAATCATTTGTCGCCTTATAAGCCGCGATGCCATATTCGTTCAGCCCGCCGGGCTTGGGATTGGCATCATAGATCGTCACCTGATGGCCCAGCATCGCCAGTCGATGGGCACAGGCCAGACCCGCAGGCCCCGCCCCCACCACTGCGATCCGCTTGCCGGTTTCCGCCGCGCGCACGAACGGGTGCGTACCGGCCTCCATCAGCACATCGGTGGCAAAGCGCTGCAGCCGCCCGATCTCGACCGGTTTGCCCTCAGCCACCTCGCGCACGCAAACCTCTTCGCAGAGCGTTTCGGTCGGGCAGACCCGCGCGCACATACCGCCCAGAATGTTCTGGCTGAGGATCGTTTCCGCCGCCCCTTCCGGGTTGCCCGCCTGAATCTGGCGAATGAAGAGCGGGATATCGATATCCGTCGGACAGGCGGTCACGCAGGGCGCATCATGGCAGAAATAGCAACGATCCGCCGCCACAGCGGCCTCATGCGGCGCATAAGGCGGGTGCAGGTCGCTGAAATTCGTCTCGATCTCTTCGCTGGATAGCCGCCCGGCGAGAATGCCGGGTGCTGTCTGGCCATGCGCCATGACGCTCTCCCTGATTGTGGTTCTTGGACTCAGACTGCCACATCTGAAAATTTTATCAATTGGTAAAATTTTGAAAGCGGGAAAAATTGCCGTTTTTGCGAGAACCAGCCCGGCATTCGGCAGGATTGCCTGAAAATGCGGCGGTGCTGACGCTCGGGCTGCGGCACCGGCACCGCGCGTTTCCGGGATGCAGGATACAAATCGGGACTTTTGAGCGCCCGGTTGCTTGCCTATAGTGCGCTCACGCAGCAGCACCCGCGACGGCTGGAAAACACGCGCGGCAAGGAACAGGAATGGCAGGCACTCCGTTGGCAACATCCCAGACATTCAACGTTGTGATCATTGGCCAGAACAACCGCCTGCAATACGAAGCGCTACTTTTTGCCGCCTCCCTGCGCCACAGTTCACCAGACTTCCAGGGACGGCTGTTTGTGGCCACCCCGCAGCCCGGACCGCGCTGGTCCGGCGACCCTAGCCTGCGCAATCAGGCCACGCGGGACGCGCTGGAGCGGCTTGGTGCCGAACTCCTGCCTTTCGAGAATAGGGTCTTTGGAGAATCCTACCCCCATGGCAACAAGATCGAGGCGCTGATGGCGCTGCCCGAGGGCGAGCCGTTCGTGTTCTTCGACAGCGACACGCTGATTACCGGCGATCTCGCCTCGGTGCCCTTTGATTTCGACCGCCCCTCTGCCTCGCTCAGATGCGAGGGCAGCTGGCCCGAACCGACGCTTTACGGGCCGGGCTATGCCGGTATCTGGAAATCGCTCTATGACCGGTTCGGGCTGGATTTCGACAGTTCGCTGGACCTCAGCCAGCCCGACGAATACTGGCGGCGTCACCTGTATTTCAACGCGGGCTATTTCTATTACAAATGCCCCCGCGCCTTCGGAGAGCGGTTTCTGGATTATGCCAAATCGATCCGCGACGACCCGCCGGATGCACTGATCTGCCAGAGCCTTGATCCCTGGCTCGATCAGGTGGCTTTGCCTCTGGTCATTCATGCGCTCGGCGGCGGGCGCGATGCGCTGCCCGCAGGCTATCTGGACGGCGATGTCAGCTGCCACTACCGCCTCTTCCCGCTGCTCTATGCGCGCGAGGATGATCGCGTGATCGAGGTGCTGGAACAGGTGGCCGCCCCCAACAAGATCAAGAAGGTGCTCAAGCAATATGAGCCGATCCGCAAGCTGGTGTTTCAGCGCAAAGGCGCGAAGGTGCGCGCACTCTTTGATCAGCAGAACCTGCCGCGCCGCGAACAGGCGATGCGCAAGCGGATCAGGGAAGCCGGATTATGGCTGCGCTAGTCACTGCCTCCGGCCCGGGGCCAAGGCCTGCGTTGTGTGAAATCACATCATGGCCTACAGATTGCATCAAGCAATTACCAAGAGGGAGTTCATTCCATGTCCGACGGCCCCACCTACGGCTTTGACACGTTGCAGATTCATGCGGGCGCGCGCCCCGATCCGGCCACTGGTTCGCGACAGACGCCGATCTATCAGACCACGGCTTATGTGTTCCGCGATGCCGATCATGCCGCCGCGCTCTTCAACCTGCAGGAAGTGGGCTATATCTATTCCCGGCTGACCAACCCGACCGTTGCGGTGCTGCAGGAACGCATCGCCACGCTGGAAGGCGGCGCCGGGGCGGTTTGCTGTTCCTCGGGCCACGCGGCGCAGATCATGGCGCTGTTCCCGCTGATGGGCCCGGGCTGCAATGTGGTGGCCTCGACAAGGCTGTATGGCGGTTCGGTCACCCAGCTCAGCCAGACCATCAAGCGCTTCGGCTGGTCGGCGACATTTGTCGATACCGACGATCTGGACGCGGTCAAGGCCGCTATTGACGAGAACACCCGCGCGGTGTTCTGCGAGTCGATTGCCAACCCCGGCGGCTATGTCACCGATATCCGCGCGCTGGCCGATATCGCGGATGCGGCGGGCCTGCCGCTGATCGTCGACAACACCTCGGCGACGCCCTATCTATGCCGCCCGATCGAACATGGCGCGACGCTGGTGGTGCATTCGACCACCAAATACCTGACCGGCAACGGCACCGTGACCGGCGGCTGCGTCGTGGATTCCGGCACGTTCGACTGGTCGGCCAGCGACAAGTTCCCTTCGCTCAGTCAGCCGGAACCGGCCTATCACGGGCTGAAGTTCCACGAGACCTTCGGACCGCTGGCCTTCACCTTCCACGGCATCGCCATCGGCCTGCGCGATCTGGGCATGACCATGAACCCGCAAGGCGCGCATTACACGCTGATGGGGATCGAAACGCTGAGCCTGCGGATGCAGCGCCATGTCGAAAACGCAGAGAGGGTCGCGGGCTGGCTCGAAGCGGATGACCGGGTCGATTACGTCACTTACGCCGGGCTGCCCTCATCGCCTTATGCCGAGCGGGTCAAGGCGCAATATCCCAAGGGTGCCGGGGCGCTGTTCACCTTTGCTGTGAAGGGGGGCTATGATGCCTGCGTCAAACTGGTCAATGCGCTTGAGATTTTCAGCCATGTGGCCAACCTGGGCGACGCACGCTCGCTGATCATCCATTCCGCCTCGACCACGCACCGGCAGCTTACGCCTGAACAGCAGGAGGCCGCCGGGGCTGGTGCCAATGTGGTGCGTATCTCAATCGGGATCGAGGATGCGGATGATCTGATCGCCGATCTGGATCAGGCGCTGTCAAAAGCCACGGCCTGACCTGAATTCAAAAACGATCTGCGGGCTTTCTGAGCAAAGCCCGCAGAACCCCATCTCGCGACTCACTCGCCGATGGCAAACACCATCGAGACCGAGTTGTTGAAACTGACCTCGCCCGCCTCAATCGGAACACTGCCTGCATCAGCCGCGAATTCAGCGCGGGCCATCATCGGACGGCCATTGCCGCCATGTTCGTTGATCGAAACCACCTCACCCAGCGTGACACCCGCCGCCTCGGCAAGCTGGTGGGCCTTGTCCATCGCATCCGCCACCGCAGCGGTGCGGGCGCGTTCCAGTAACGGCTTGGGATCGCTGACCGAGAAACTCAACCCGCGCATCTCATTGCCGCCATCGGCCACCACAGCGCTGAGCGTCTGACCCAGACTGTCCAGATCACGCACCCGGACCAGCACAAGGTTGGAGGCCGCAAATCCGGTCAGTTCGCGTTCCTGCTGCTGCGTCTCGCGATTGATAATCGTGTTCCAGATCGGGTTCAGCGAAAGGTTCTGGGTCTGGATATCGCTCTTGTCGATACCCAGCCCGGACAACCGCTCCAGCACCGTCGCCATCGCCTGCGAGGTCTGGTCCATCGCCTCCTGTGCGGTGTCGGCCTGATGGCTGACGCCAAGCGTCACGGTGGCCATATCGGGGGCTGCGGCAATTGTTCCGGTGCCGGTCACGGAAATGCGACGGGCTTCCGCCTGCGCCATTCCGGCGGTCACGGCCACCAATGCGGCGACCAAAAAAACCAGTGTTCTCAAGGCTCTTCCTCCTCTTGATGCGGCCTCTTAGATGGGTACGCGAGGCCCCGCTTGGCAAGAGGGCAAGGGGGGCTTTTTCTTTCCCTCGGCATGAACCTGCTTTAAACTCGTCGCGCAGGCCACCTCTTCGGCGGCAGAATCGAGCTGGACGGTATCGCCGAAACATGAAACCCGCCTTTGCGCTGTCTTTGTCCTTCGAGGGCATCTCCCTCCTGCACCGGGCCGCCGGTGGCTGGCGCGTGGTCGGCGAGGTGGCGCTGGACGTCCCCGATCTGGGGGGCCAGCTTGCCGAGCTGCGCGAAAAGGCGCTGCGGCTTGAGCCCGAGGTTCAGTGCAAGCTGATCCTGCCGGATGATCAGATCAAATATCTCAGCGTCGAGACCCACGGTTTCGAGGGCGAAGCGCTGCTGCATATCATCGAGGGCGCGGTGGACAGCGCGACCCCCTATGACATTGACGAACTGGTCTATGACATCGCGCCCGAGGGCGAGATCACCCATGTCGCCGCCGTCGCGCAGGAAACGCTTGGCGAGGCCGAGAGCTTTGCCGCCGAACACGGGTTCGTGCCGGTCAGCTTCGTGGCCAGCCCCGGCGCAGGCGATTTCCCCGGAGAGCCCTTTTTCGGCCTGTCGCAAACCGCCCAGCACTGGACCGGCAGCGAGGCCGTCGAGCCCGACGCGAGCGTGGTGGTCGATATCGGCCCCGAGACGTTGCCAGAACCGCAACCCGTCCCCGATGAGGCCGACGCGCCTCCCCCGCGCGAGATACCCGCCCCGGACAGCCCCGCGCCTCCGCCGGAGGAGCCGGAACCAGAGTTGGAAGTGGAGCCAGTCGCGCCTGAACCGGCAGACCCGTCTGCGATGGAGGAAGCTGACCCCGCCCCAACCGACATGCGGGAACCCGAGACCGAACCCGACATTGCTCCGCAAAAGCCGCGGCGCATGGGTCTGGTCCTGACGCTGATCCTGCTTGTCGCTCTGTTTCTGGTCGGCCTCTGGGCGTCTGTGTTTCTGGACACGCCGGTCAGCCGATTGTTTCGCTCCGCGCCAGACCCGGTGGTGGTAACGGATGCAGAGCCAGTCGAGCCCGAAAGCCCAAGCGAGACCGAAGAGGCCATTGCCGACCTTATCGACGCTCTACCAGCGCCGGATAACGCCCCGGTCCTGAGCGATACCGACGCCGCCGTTCTGGACGCGCTAACCGACGAGAACCAGCCACCTGCCAACGATCCCGCGGCCCCCAACGAGGCCGAAGAGGCCATCGCTGATCTTATCGACACCCTGCCCGCGCCCGTCGAAATCCCCGACCAGACGGACGTGGAGACCGCGCCGGACGTGCTGACCGATGACCCGCTGCTGGACAGCGAGCCCCTGCCCGAGCCGGAATTGCTAGACCCCGAAACGCTTTATGCCGAAACCGGTCTCTGGTCGGTCTCACCCGGCGAATTGGACCTGCCCGCAGCGGTGACGCTCGACGATCTCTATGTCGCCTCCATCGACCGGACCGATCTGTCACAGGACCCCGTCGCGCTGCCACCGGCGGCGCAGATCGACACCGATCTCAGGGTTGTGGTGCAAACCGCCCCCGCCATCGCCGATGCCGGGTTTGATCTGGACGATCGCGGTCTGGTCGTACCAACGCCGGAAGGAGCACGCAGCCCCGATGGCATCCTGGTCTATCTGGGCAAGCCACCAAGGCTGCCGCCGGAAACTCCGCTGCGCTTCGAAAACGAGCCCGAAGTCGATGAAACGCGCGAGGTTCTGGCCCAGAAACGCCCGCGCCCGCGCCCGGAAAACCTGCAGGAGTTGAACGAGCGCGCCCGGCTGGGTGGTCGGTCACTTGCGGAATTGTCCGGCATCCGCCCCAAGGAACGCCCGGCTGCGCCGCAGATACAGGAACAGGTCGAAGAGATCGTCGCCACGGTCGCGCTGGTCGATCCGATCCCGCGTCCCCGCCCGCGCCCGCAGGCCCTTGCCGCGCGCGCTCAGCAAAGCGGCAACCTCGGCTCGCTGGCCAATCTCGACCAGCAGACCCAGATCCGGACGGTTGCGCCCAAAGTGGTGAAACCCAGCCGTCCCTCGCCCAACTCGGTGGCGCGGCAGGCCACGGTCAAGAACGCAATCAGCCTGCGCAAGGTCAGCCTGATCGGGGTTTTTGGCACCCCCTCAAACCGCCGCGCGCTGGTTCGGATGCCAAACGGGCGCTACAAGAAAGTCAAGGTAGGCGACCGCATAGATGGTGGTCGCGTGGTGGCAATCGGCGACAGTGAGTTGCGCTATCAAAAGAGCGGACGCAACCAGACATTGAAAATGCCCAAAGGATGATCTCACCCACAGCGCCCAGCTCGATAGCTCGGACCCACAGGCACAAGCGTTTTATTGGCGCCTACGATAAGCGCCGTTTGGCAAATTGCAGCATGGCTGTCGAGAGCATCCCGTTGGGGGGCACCGCCGCTGCTCTTGCACCGTTTTGATGAGCACACGAAAAAGCGCAGTCGTCGGAACACGGACGACGCTGTCGGTGCTCGGACAAAAGCGCTGAATTACGGCCATCCTTTTTTGGGTTAGTTGGCTATAGGATTAAAACCGTTATGAGCTAATCTTATGGATGAAATCGCTGAACTGTTCATAGCAGCAATGAGCATTGCAATCTATGGAACAGATGACAAACCAAGGCATCCAATCTGGCGCAATTCAGTCAGACTGGTCGCGTTTTGCGGAGCTTTCGTCTCAATTGCGAGCCTTTCGGGCTGGCTGACCGACACTACCTTTCCAATGGCTTTAGTAGTTACCTGGGGGGTATGCGCACTGATTGTGTTGTCAGCTGAGTATTATGTTGGCTCGAAGAAAGTCTGTTATGCAGCGCTAACTGTTTTTGCGATTTGGCTGCTCGTCGTTCTTACCAGTATCGGGCTCTTCTGACGCAGGTTTGAGCTCAATGCAGCCCTAAACCATGCATCGGAAAGCGACGGCGGGCCGCTTTAGCGGCCCGCCTGCCCTCTCTCCCATTATTCTGCGGCGATTTCTCCGGATGCGATCTGTTCGCGTTCGATGGATTCGAACAGCGCCTGAAAGTTGCCCTCGCCGAACCCGTCATCGCCCTTGCGCTGGATGAACTCGAAAAAGATCGGGCCGATCACGGTTTTCGAGAAGATCTGCAACAGGATCCGCGTCTCGCCGCCATCCACGACCCCTTCGCCATCGATCAGGATGCCGTGTTTCATCATCTTGTCCTTGGGTTCATCGTGGTCGGTCACCCGGTCATAAGACATGTCATAATAGGTCTCGTTTGGACCGGGCATGAATTTCAGGCCCTTTTCGGCGATCGCATCGGTGGAGGCATAGATATCGTCAGACCCCACCGCGATATGCTGGATACCTTCGCCTTTGTACTTCTTTAGGTAGGACACGATCTGCCCGGTCTCGCCGCGATCCTCGTTGATCGGGATTCGGATGCGACCGCAGGGCGAGGTCAGCGCACGGCTGTAGAGCCCGGTGAATTTGCCCTGAATGTCAAAGAACCGGATCTCGCGGAAGTTGAACAGGCTTTCATAAAACCGGAACCATCTGTCCATATTGCCCTTGAAGACATTGTGGGTCAGATGATCGAGATAGAAGAACCCGTCGCCGCGCGGCTTGGACTGGGTCAGCCACTCGAATTCCTGATTATAGGGCGAGGTGTCGTAATACTGGTCGATGAAATAGATCAGCGACCCACCGATGCCCTTGATCGCGGGCACATCCATTGTCTTGTCATCAGCATCATAAGGTTCGGCCCCTTGCGACACCGCATGTTCATAGGCCGCCTGCGCATCCACCACGCGCCAGCCCATCGCCGGGGCACACGGCCCGTGATCCTCGACGAAGCGCGCGGCAAAGCTGCCCGGTTCGGCATTCAGAATGTAGGTCACATCGCCCTGCTGCCAAAGCTCGATATCCTTGCTTTTGTGACGGCCGGTCAGCGCATAGCCCATGCGGGCGAAGAGATCGCGCAATTCCTGCGGCTCGGGATGGGCAAATTCCACAAATTCGAACCCGTCCGTGCCAGCGGGATTCTCATCGCTGATGATCGATTTCGGGGCATTATGCGGGAAAGGACCCATGGCACGTCTCCGATTTTTGCTGAATTTCCGTTCGCTAAGGCAAATATACGCCAGGTTCCGCACGGTTTCTGCGCAAATTCGCACGCGATTCCCCCTTTTCATGCGGAGTCTACGCGCTAATCTGATAAAAATTGAAAAGATGACGCACATGCTGGATGACACTGACAGCCGCCTGCTTTCCGCCCTGCAAAAGGACGCCCATCTGACCGCGCACCAGTTGGGAGAGTTACTGAACCTCTCGCCCAGCCAGGCCGGGCGGCGGCGGCAGCGGCTGGAAAGCGAAGGCTATATCACCGGATACGCGGCGCGGCTTGACCCCGAGCGGATGGGTCTGCATGTGCAGGGCTTCGTTCAGGTCCATCTGGGCACCCATGGCCCGGACCAATCGGCGGGTTTCGCCCGCATGGTCGATACCAGACCGGAGATAATCAGCGCATGGACGATGACCGGAGAGGCGGATTACCTCCTTCAGGTCTATTGCGCGGATCTGCCTGCGCTGAACAGCTTGCTTCATGAGGTCATCCTGCCCCATCCTGCGGTAGCGCGCGTGCAAAGCCAGATCGTCATGGATCAGCTCAAGCGCGACGCGCCGCTGCCGACCTGACCGCGAAAGGACCGACATGGAAAACTTCCTTTACCAGGCCACGATCTATCTGGCGGCGGCCGTGATCGCCGTGCCGCTTTCAGCGCGGCTGGGGCTGGGATCGGTTCTGGGCTATCTGGCGGCCGGCATCGTAATTGGTCCGGTGCTGGGCTTGGTCGGTGCGGAAACCGAAGAACTGCAGCACGTCGCCGAATTTGGCGTGGTGATGATGCTGTTCCTGATCGGGCTTGAGCTTGAGCCAAAGGCGCTCTGGGACATGCGCGACAGGCTGATCGGGCTGGGCGGATTGCAAATTGGTATCTCGACCGTGGCGGTCATGGCGGTGGCGATGTTTGCTGGCCAGCCCTGGACCATTGCGTTGGCGATCGGACTGACCCTTTCGCTGTCTTCAACCGCCATCGTGTTGCAGACCCTGTCCGAGAAGGGGCTGATGCAGACCAATGGCGGGCGAGCCACATTTTCGGTGCTGTTGACCCAGGATATCGCGGTGATCCCGATCCTGGCCTTCCTGCCGCTCCTGGCGATGGAGGCGATGCCGCATCTGAGCAGCGATGGTTCAATCATCATCGGCGACCCGGATCACGGCGATCATCATGGCGCCGGGCTATCGCTGGTGGCCGGATTGCCCGGCTGGGCGGTGACGCTGGTGACGATCGGAGCGGTGGCCTCGGTGGTGCTGGCCGGAATTTACCTGACCCGCCCGGTTTTTCGCTATATCCACGCCACTCACCTGCGCGAGATGTATACGGCGCTGGCGTTGGTGATCGTTGTCGGCATTTCGTTCCTGATGTCGCTGGTCGGGCTCTCACCCGCTCTGGGCTCGTTCCTGGCCGGCGTTGTTCTGGCCAACTCCGAGTTCCGCCATGAGATGGAAAGCGATCTGGAGCCCTTCAAGGGGCTGTTTCTGGGGCTTTTCTTCATCACCGTTGGGGCGGGCATCAATTTCAGCCTGTTCTTCCGCGACCCGCTGGACCTGATCGGGCTTGCCCTGCTGGTCATTCTGGCCAAGGGCATCATCCTATATGTGGTGGGCCGAGCCTTTAAATTGCGCGGGCGCGACAGGTGGCTGTTTACGCTTGGGTTGGCGCAGGCGGGCGAATTTGGCTTTGTGCTGCTGGCCTTTTCGGCGCAGCACAATGTGATCCCGCCGGGGCTGCAGCAGAAGCTGCTGATGATCATCGCGCTGACCATGCTGATCACGCCGTTGCTGTTCATCATCTATGACCTGCTGTCGAAGAACATGCGCGACAGCACCCCCAAACACGAGCCCGACGAGATCGACGAGGAAGGCCCCATCATCATTGCCGGGATCGGGCGGTTCGGGCAGATCGTGAACCGGCTGGTGCAGGCCAGCGGCTTCAAGACGGTCGTGCTGGATACCGATATGGAGACCATCCAATTGATGCGACGGTTCGGCTATAAGGGGTTTCTGGGAGATCCGACCCGACCGGAATTGCTGAAAGCTGCCGGGCTGGCCAAGGCCAAGGTGCTGGTGGCGGCGATGGACGACCCCGGCGAGGTCACCAAGCTGGTCGCTTATGCCCGCCGCCAACGGCCCGATCTGCATATTGTTGCGCGGGCTTATGACCGCAACCATGTTTATGAGCTCTATCAAGCCGGGGCCAGCGACATCGTGCGCGAGATGTTTGACAGCTCGCTGCGTGCCGGGCGCTATGTTCTGGAAAATGTGGGCCTGTCCGAGTTCGAGGCTGCGGGGGCGGAGCAGACCTTCTATCACCACGACCGCGGATCGCTGCGCGAACTGGCCCCGTTGTGGAAACCCGGCGTGTCGGCCAGCGAGAACCCGGAATACATTGCGCGCTCGACCGAGCTTCGGCGCAGTCTGGAAACCGCGCTGTTGGAACTGGCCGAAGAACACGCCAAGAAGTCGGCCTGAGCCGGGCAGCTCAGCCGTCCGCCACGCCCGCCTCGGCAAAGGTGGCCATGCCGGAATGGCAGGCCACAGCCGATTTCAGGATGTTGATCGCCAGCGCCCCGCCCGATCCTTCGCCCAGGCGCAGGCCCAGCGACAGCAGCGGTTCTTTGCCCAGCTTCCCCAGCAGACGCGCATGGGCGCTTTCGGCGCTCTGGTGGCCCGCTACGGCGTGATCCAAAGCTGTCTCGGACACCCGCACAAGACAGGCCGCGGCAGCGGTACAAATGAAGCCGTCCAGAATGACCGGGATGCGCAGCACCCGCGCCGCCGCAATGGCACCGGCCATCGCCGCGATTTCGCGACCGCCGAGGCAGCGCAAAAGTTCCAGACCGTCATCGGTCTTGCCGTGCAGCGCGACGCCTTCGCCAACCACACGCGCCTTGTTGGTCAGCCCCGCATCGTCCACGCCGGTTCCGCGCCCGGTCCAGTCGGCGGCATCGCCGCCATAAAGCGCGCAGGCCAGGGCGGCGGCGGGGGTGGTGTTGCCGATCCCCATCTCTCCGACCACCAGCAGATCAGCGGATGGGTCCACCGCCATCCAACCGACCCGCAGCGCCTCCAACAGATCCGCCTCGCTCATCGCGGGGTCCTTGGTGAAATCCTCTGTGGGCCGGTCCAGCTCCAGGGCGCGGACATCCATGCGGGCACCTGCGGCCCGGGCGAGTTGGTTAATCGCCGCGCCGCCATGCTGGAAGTTCAGCACCATCTGCGCGGTCACTTCGGCTGGAAAGGCTGACACGCCCTGCGCGGTGACCCCGTGATTGCCTGCAAACACAACCAGTTGTGGCGCGCCGATCACGGGTCGCGCATCGCCCCGCCAGCCCGCATACCAGATCGCCAGCTCTTCCAGCCGCCCCAGCGCGCCCGGTGGTTTGGTCAATTGCCCATTGCGCTCTTGTGCCGCGCTCAGCGCCTCCGCATCAGGACCCGGCGCCTGCGCCAGGACGGTACGAAAATCGGACAGGTCGGTCAGGTCAGGGAGCATCAAGAGCCTCGTTGCATCAGGTCGTTCCTGCGTGTTTAACCAATGCGCGTGATGCGACAAGACCAACAAAGGCCCGTGAATGACAAAAAGCGACATGCGCCCGGTTTCGGGCTGGGATATTGCCCTGACCCTTGTGCTGCTGACGCGCCTGCCCCTGCCCCGCCTGCCCGAACGCGTCTTTGAGCGGCAGGCACAGGCGGTCTGGGCCTTTCCTCTTGCTGGTCTGGTTGTGGGCGTGCTGGCCTGCCTGACAGGCGCCATCGCATTGGCCGTCAACCTGCCCGCGATGCTGAGCGCCGCGCTGGTGCTGATCGTGCTGGTGGGCGTCACCGGAGCCATGCACGAAGACGGTCTGGCCGACACCGTGGACGGGTTCTGGGGCGGATTCACCCCCGAACGCCGGCTGGAGATCATGAAGGATAGCCATATCGGCACTTATGGCGTGCTGGCGCTGATCCTGTCGCTGCTCCTGCGCTGGGGGGCGATTGTTACCCTGATCGGCGCAGGCGCGCTCTGGCTGCTGCTGGCGGCGGCGATCTGGTCGCGGGCGCTGATGCCAATGCTGATGGCCACCATGCCCAATGCGCGCGGCGCGGGTTTGAGCCATAGGGTCGGCTCACCCTCCGGCAAGGCCGCCATTGCGGGGCTGATTCTGGCATTGTCGCTGGGGCTGCTGGTTGCGGGAAGCGCTGCCGTGGTCCCGGCGCTAATCTCTGGCCTTGCGGCATTGGGCCTGGCCCGGCTTGCCTTGGCCAAGATCGGCGGGCAGACCGGTGATGTTCTGGGCGCAACCCAGCAGATTGGTGAAATCGCGTTCTTGTTGACGCTCTGCGCTGCGGCCTAGACTGCGCCGCCACTCCCCTGCGGAGCGCGAAAAAGGCCGCCCCACAAAGGGCGGCCCGGATCATTTCAGATCATTCAGGATCAGGCGGCCGCGGCGCGCGAGGTCAGAACCTCATCCACCTGTTTGGCGGCCACGATCTCGTCGCCACCGGATACGGCAGCCACTTCACGGATCAGACGTTCCAGCGCGGCCTCATAGAGCTGACGCTCGGAATAGCTCTGCTCGCGCTGGTCGTCGGTGCGGTGCAGGTCGCGGACCACTTCGGCAATTGCGATCAGATCGCCCGAATTGATCTTCTGCTCATATTCCTGCGCCCGACGCGACCACATGGCGCGCTTGACCTTGGCCTTGCCCTTGAGCGTGCGCATCGCCTGGCTGATCACATCCGGCGAGCTGAGCGAGCGCAGGCCGGATTCGGTGGCCTTGTTGGTGGGCACCCGCAGAGTCATCTTGTCTTTTTCGAACGAGATCACAAACAGCTCGAGCGCGTATCCCGCCACTTCCTGTTCTTCGATCGAAATGATCTGGCCCACACCATGCGCCGGGTAGACAACATAGTCATTGGGGCGGAACTCGAGCTTCTTCGACTTCGACATACAGATCTTTCCTTTGCTTGCGTCGGGATGTTTCGACGTCAAAACACCACACGGGGGACCCCTATTAGGTTCCCGGTTGGTGGAGATTGTGACGCTTTTTTCTAGCTCCGAGGTGTGAGGTCCAACGGAGGATATCCCGGTCATAACTTCTGTTGAGCTGTTAACTTACCATAATTTCGGGGGAATCGGAAGCGGCAGCAGATTAAGAAAGATAACACACCATATATTTCAATGCGTTATCGGACTCTGTTCAACTCAAAGCCTAGATGTTCGGTACAAATAGGACCGAATCACTTACCCGTTTTGATCACCCGCCCTCGCCGGGCGCTTCCGAGAAATACTTGTCCAGTTTGCCCTCTTCGCCGTCGCGTTCCTCTGCCTCGGGCAGTTGATCCTTCTTGGTCACGATCACCGGCCAGGCTTCGGAATATTTGCGGTTGAACTCGACCCATTTTTCCATATCCGGCTCGGTATCCGGGCGGATCGCGTCGGCGGGGCATTCGGGTTCGCAGACACCGCAATCGATGCATTCATCGGGATGAATGACCAGCATATTCTCGCCCTCGTAGAAACAGTCCACCGGGCATACCTCGACGCAGTCGGTGTATTTGCAGGCAATGCAATTGTCGGTGACGATATAGGTCATGGTCCGTTTCCTACTGGCTCTTTGACCGGTTAGCTAATTCAGACCCGGCAACAGTTCAAGCCGCGATCAGGGGTCCTGCCTGCGAGAAAGATCAAGTGATCGTCTTTCTTTCTTGGTCGGACGACCTTTTCCCTCATAGCCGGGGTTTTTCGCCACCTTGTCCTTTGGTTCGCTCAGATCCTGGTACAGCTGTTGCGCCTCGGGCGCTGGACCGCGCCGTTCCCCAATCGCTTCGATCCGGATCACCCGCACCTCGCGCGCCTGGGCAAAGGTCAGGACATCACCGGGGCCAACGGATTGCGCGGGCTTTTCGGTACGCGTCCCATTCACCCGCACCTTGCCCCCCGCCACCTGTTTGGCGGCGAGGCTGCGGGTCTTGAAGAAGCGGGCATGCCACAGCCACTTGTCCAGGCGCTGCCGGATGGGCGCCTCGGACATCGGGCTCTACTTGCCCTCTTTCAGCGCCATCAGCGCCGCGAACGGATTGTCCGGGTCGATGGGCTTTTCCGATTTGGGCGGGCGCGAAGAGAAGGTCTTGGCCCCTTTGTTGGGTGGCCCGCCTTTTTTGCCACCCTGCTTGCGCGGTTTGCCCTGCGGTATGCCGCCGCGCGGTGCGCCCCGGCCCTGTTTCTGATCGCGGCGCGGACCGCGGCCTGCCTGCCGGTTGCGACCCCAGGTGAAGGTAAAAAACACCTCAACCTCGGGCTCAGCCGGAGCAGCAGCGTCAGGGGCGTCGACATCTGAGGTGGCCTCAACCGGAGTCTCTTCGGTCGCGACCTCTTCGGCTTTGGCCTCGGTTGCAACGGACTCGGCAGGGTCTTTGGCGTCCGCAGCAGGCGGTTCTGCCGGGCTGTCTTTGGCTGTGGCCTCGGCGGGCGCCTCTGCCGGGGCGTCGGCCTCGGTATGCTTCGCATCTGTGGCAGGCTGCGCTTTCACCTTCTCGCGCTCGCCGCGCTCGGCGTTGTAGCCCAGCCCCTGCATCAGATCGGCAAACTGTTCCAGCGTCATCCCGGTGATCGAGAGCATGTCGGGCTTGGCTTCGAACCCGCCGCGGCTGTCCTCGCTGCGCAGCATGTCGGCCAGACGTTCCAGCATGTCGATGCGGATCGCGCGTTCGCCAGCGGTGCGGTAGCCGCACATGGTGTCATAGCCCTTGGGCGCAGACGCATCCGCGGGCACCGTCACCAGACCCGGCGGCGGGGCGTCGGGGAACATTTGCAGACCCTGGCTGAGCGACCACAGAACCAGACGCAGCCGCGTCGGCGCCGGTTTCAGCAAGAGCGGCATGAAGATGGTAAACTGGCCAAAGCGAATACCGTGCTTGCGCAGCGCGCCACGGGCCTCCTGATCCAGATCCTTGACCTCTTGCGCCACCTGCGCACGCGGCAGGATGCCTAAGCCTTCGACCATGCGGAAGGCAAAGCCCCGCGCCAGCCCGGTCAGTTCCTCGTCGCGGGACAGGTTCAACAGCGGCTCGAACAGGGCCGCAACCTTGCGATCGATGAAATGCTGCAACCGGCGCTGCACTTTCTGTTCCACATCCGGGCCGGCGGCCTCATCGACAAACACCTCGACCTGCGGCTTCATCGGCTCATCGCCTGCTACCAGCTTGCCGACCGCGTATTCGCCCCACATCAACCCGCCTTGATCGGTGAAATCGATCTCGGTATCGGGTGCGTTGTAGAACCGGTCAGCCCGCAGATGGAATTGCGGCGCGAGCGCCTGCAGCGATGCGGTTTTCAACGCCTTCGCCTCAGCGCCTTGCGCGCTTTTGTCCGGGCTGAACCGGAACCCTTCCAAACGGCCGACGAATTCGCCTTCGACGGTCACTTCACCTTTGTCGTTCACTTCGGCCAAAAGGGCCTCCTTCTGTTTGAGCCGGCGCAACAGCACTGACGTGCGCCGATCCACAAATCTCTGGGTCAGACGGTCATGCAGAGCGTCCGACACCCTGTCTTCTACAGCGCGCGTTTCGTCACGCCAATGGGATTCGTCGGCCACCCAGCCATTCCGTTGTGCGACATAGGTCCACGTGCGGATATATGCCAATCGTTTGGAGAGCGCGTCGATATCGCCATCGGTGCGGTCGATGCGCCGGATCTGGCGCGCCATGAAGTCATTCGGGATGCTGCCGCGTTCATGCAGATGGCCATAGATGACCTCAAGCAGGCTGGCATGTTCGGCGTGGCTGATGCCGCGGAAATCGGGCACCCGGCACACATCCCAGAGCAGCCGGACAGAGGCGGCATCGCTGGCGCGGGCCATGATCTCGGTCTGTTGCGACAGCGATTTGAGCGCCAGCAGGTCATCGGCGGAGCGCGCCTTGAGCAGGGAGTCATCACTGGGCGACTGTTCCAGCGCGTTGGTCAGCACATCAACAGACCCGAAACGCAGATCGGGATTGCGCCAGTTGAGCTTTTTCAGCGGGGTGAAGCGGCTATCCATGATCGCCTGCGCCATGCCATCGGCCAGCTTTGGCGCTTCACCTGTGACGCCGAAAGTGCCATCCGACATGCCACGCCCAGCGCGGCCCGCAATCTGGGCCAGTTCATTGGGGGCGAGCGGTCGCATACGCCGCCCGTCGAACTTGCTGAGCGCAGAAAAGGCCACATGGTCGATATCGAGGTTCAGCCCCATGCCGATGGCGTCCGTGGCCACCAGATAGTCCACCTCGCCATTCTGATAGAGCGCCACCTGCGCGTTGCGCGTGCGCGGGCTGAGCGCGCCCATCACCACCGCCGCGCCGCCTTTCTGACGGCGGATCAACTCGGCGATGGCATAGACGTTGTCAACCGAGAACCCGACGATGGCGCTGCGCGGCGGCATCCGGCTGATTTTCTTCGAGCCCGAATAGACCAGCTGCGACATCCGCTCGCGCCGCACGAATTCCGCCTCTGGCACCAGCGCCCGGATCGGACCGCGCATTGTATCAGCACCCAGAAACAGTGTCTCATGGGTGCCGCGCGCGCGCATCAGGCGGTCGGTGAACACATGCCCCCGCTCGGGATCGGCGCAGAGCTGAATCTCGTCGATGGCCACAAAATCGGCGCCCATGCCTTCGGGCATCGCCTCGACGGTACAGACCCAATATTGCGCGCGCGGCGGCACGATACGCTCTTCGCCGGTGACCAGCGCCACAACGGACGGGCCACGCGCAGCGACGATCCGGTCATAGACCTCGCGCGCCAAAAGGCGCAGCGGCAGCCCGATGACACCGGTGCGATGCCCCAGCATCCGCTCAATCGCGTAATGCGTTTTGCCTGTGTTGGTCGGGCCAAGAACGGCCACAATCCGGGATGACCCGTTCACCTTCGCCCCCTGCCCGGTTCACCGGGCTTCAGAGTGACTGCCCCTCAACGCGGGATTGCAGCCGATTCATGGCATTGGTTACTTGCTCGTGATGGGGATGTATAGCCAGCGCGCGCTCATAGGCCTGATAGGCCTGTTCCGGGCGGTTCAGCGCCTCAAAGATCAGCCCCAGCCCGAAGATCGCGTCATATTGGTTGGGGTTCAGCGCCAGCGCCCGCTCCAGATCGGCCACTGCCGGTCCGAGCAGATCCGCGGCGAAATAGGCCGAGGCGCGTGCGTGCCAGGCTTCGGCGAAATCCGGCGCATGATCGGTCAGTGCGGTCAGATGTTCGATTGCCGCCTCGATGTCATCGGCCTCCAGCGCATCGCGCCCGCGCTGAAGCAGCAGGTCGGCCGAGGGGGAGCCGGATTTCGACCACAGCGACTGCAATTGCCGGTTCAGGCGGCGGGCCTGCGACTCGTCGGCCAGCGCCAGAGCGGCCAAAAGCTGCGATTCGTCGTTGATATCGGCCTGCTGGGAATGTCCAGACCCGGAAAACATCACTATGACGAAGGTTGCCGCCACGATATCTTTGAGAATGGGGTATGCAATGGTCATAACACGGGTCACTGTAGCGTCGCCCGTCACAATGTCCAATCACCAGACCGGCGCAAGATAGAGGAAGACCATGAGCGAACTACTTGACCAGGCCGTCAGCGCCCTGAATGAAAAACTTTCCGGGGGGGCGTTTTCCGCGACCGCGAAATTCGACGTTGCAGATCTGGGCGCGATCATGCTGGACAGCAGCGGCGCCCGTGTTGGCGATGACGATGCCGATGTGACCCTGAGCGCGGATGCCGAGACGTTCCAGCAGATCATTGGTGGCGAGCTCGACCCAACGGGCGCATTCATGTCCGGCCGTCTGACCGTTGATGGTGACATGAGCCTTGCCATGCAGCTTGCCTCGGTGCTGGCCTGATGGAGATGTCGCCGGCCCCCCTTTTTGAAGATGTGGCTGGCGGTCCGACCGGAGGCCTTGCGCATTGGCTGACCACCAGCGACGATGTCCGCATTCGCATCGGGTATTGGAAACCCGAGGGTGAGGCGCAAGGCACTGTCCTGATGTTTCCCGGTCGCACGGAATATGTCGAAAAATACGGGGATGGCGCGCGCGAGTTCACCTCACGCGGGTTCGCCTTTCTGGCCCTTGACTGGCGTGGACAGGGGCTGGCCGACAGGCCGCTTGATGATCGCCGTGTCGGCCATGTAGAGCAGTTCATGGATTACCAGCACGATGTCCGGGCGGTCTTTGACGCCGCCGCCGCGCTGGATTTGCCGCGCCCTTATCATATCATCGGCCACTCCATGGGCGGTGCGATCGGGCTGCGGGCCATCTATGAGGGCACGGATATTGCCAGCTGCGCCTTTACCGGGCCGATGTGGGGCATCTTTTTTACGCCGGTGATGAAGCCGCTCAGTTGGGTGACCGCCTATTGGGGGCCGAAAGTGGGTCTGGGCCACAAGATCCCGCCAACCACAACGCTGGACAGCTATGTCATCTCGCAACCTTTCGAGGGCAACGTGCTGACCCGCGATCCGGCCATGTTCGAGATGATGAAGGATCAGTTGCGCGCGCATCCCGAATTGTCGCTGGGCGCGCCCTCGACCATCTGGCTGCGCGAGGCGCTGAATGAGTGCCAGGACCTGTCCGAACGCCCCGCACCCGATATGCCCTGCATCACCGTACTTGGCAGCCATGAACAGATCGTCGACCGTAAGGCGATAAGGGCGCGCATGGCGGGCTGGCCCAAGGGCGAGCTGATCGAAATCCCTGATGGCGAGCACGAAGTTCTGATGGAAGCGCCCGAGGTTCGCGGCCCGGTCTACGAACGCCTCGCCAATTTCTTTGCGGCCAATTCCACCCAGTCCGCGCTCAGCGCCTGAACACTTCTTCACATTGGACATGGTTGCGGCGATCCGCCTTGTGATCGCCGGACCCGGCAACTAGATGTCTGGGAAAGCACCATGTGAGGCCCAGATATGCTCAACCTTCCCTTTCCCGTTCATGACGCCAATGCCACCGGAGGCACCGACAATCTCGGCAATCTGCCGGAATGGGACCTGAGCGATCTTTACACCGGTGAGGACGCCCCGGAACTGGCCCGCGACCTGGACTGGCTGGAAGGGGAATGCGCGTCATTTGCCGCCGATTATGAGGGCAAGCTCGGCGATCTGGATGCGGCAGGCCTGCTGACCTGCGTTCAGCGCAACGAAAAGATCAGCGCCATTGCGGGCCGCATCATGTCCTTTGCGGGCCTGCGCTATTACCAGCTGACCACCGATGCCGACCGGGCCAAGTTCATGTCCGATTGCCAGGAGAAAATCACCATATTCACAACCCCGCTGGTCTTTTTCACGCTGGAACTGAACCGGCTGGAGGATGACCACCTGAAGGAGCTATTGGAGCAGAACGCCGATCTGGCCCGTTACGCGCCCGTCTTCCGCCGCATCCGCGCGATGAAGCCTTATCAGTTGAGCGACGAGCTTGAGAAATTTCTGCATGATCTCGGCGTTGTCGGTGACGCCTGGGAGCGGCTTTTCGATGAGACCATCGCCGGGCTCAGCTTCACCGTTGATGGGGAAGAGCTGAACATCGAAGGCACGCTCAACCTGCTGACCGAACAGGATCGGTCCAAGCGCGAGGCCGCCAGCCGCGAGTTGGCGCGGGTCTTTGGCGAGAACATCAAGACCTTCGCCCGTGTGCACAACACCCAGTCCAAGGAAAAGGAAATCGTTGATCGCTGGCGTGGGATGCCGACTGCGCAGACCGGGCGGCACCTGTCGAATGATGTGGAACCCGAAGTGGTCGAGGCGCTGCGCGAGGCGGTTGTGGCCGCCTACCCCAAGCTCAGCCACCGCTATTATGAGCTCAAGCGGAAATGGCTGGGGCTTGATGTGATGCAGGTCTGGGACCGCAACGCACCGCTGCCGATGGAAGATACACGCATCGTCAACTGGGCGCAGGCCGAGAAAACGGTCATGGATGCCTATGAGGCCTTCGACCCCCGCATGGGCGAGCTGGCTGCTCCCTTCTTTTCCAGGGGCTGGATCGACGCCGCCGTGAAGCCCGGCAAGGCGCCCGGCGCGTTTGCCCATCCCACGGTGACAGGGGTGCACCCCTATGTGATGCTCAACTATCTGGGCAAACCGCGTGACGTGATGACGCTTGCCCATGAGCTTGGCCATGGCGTGCATCAGGTGCTGGCTGCAGATCAGGGCGAGATGCTGTCTTCGACCCCGCTGACGCTGGCCGAAACCGCAAGCGTCTTTGGCGAGATGCTGACCTTCCGCAAGATGCTGGATGCAGCGGAAAGCGCCGAGCAGCGCAAGATCCTGCTGGCGGGCAAGGTCGAGGACATGATCAACACGGTGATCCGCCAGATCGCGTTCTATGATTTCGAATGCAAGCTGCACGCCGCGCGGCGCGAAGGAGAACTGACGCCCGATGACATCAACGCGCTGTGGATGTCAGTGCAGGCGGAATCGCTTGGGCCTGCGTTCGAGTTCATGGAAGGCTATGAGACCTTCTGGGCCTATATCCCCCATTTCGTCCACTCGCCCTTCTACGTCTATGCCTATGCGTTTGGCGACGGGTTGGTGAACGCGCTTTACTCGGTCTATGCCGATGGTGCTGAAGGCTTCGAGGAAAAGTATTTCGACATGCTGAAAGCCGGTGGCTCCAAGCATCACAAGGAACTTCTGGCCCCATTCGGGCTCGATGCCAGCGACCCCAAGTTCTGGGACAAGGGGCTGAGCATGATCTCGGAGATGATCGACGAGCTGGAGACGATGGAGAGCTAGGGCACGCCTCTGCCGTCGATTGCGCAATCCTCGCCGGGAGTTAGTGTTAACCCGTGATCTTGCTTATGGAGATTCGGGTATGGAAGGTGCAGCAACAGCGCAAATCGAAACCAGTGAGGTGATCGAGCGTTTTCGGAAACGTGCCCGCAGGTTGCGAATCTCTGCGACCATCTCGCTTATGCTGATCCTGGTGGCCATCAGCGGCGGTATGTATCTGTTCGTCTTTGCGGGCGAAATCGCCTCCCGCGAGGCCAATATCACGCTGGACCGGCTGTCGCGCGGCACCGAGACGATTTCGTCGACGATGCAAGAACTGCAACCGGAGTTGATACAAACACTAGGAGCCTTTGGTCAGATGTCATCGGAAATGCGGCTTGTTTTCAATGACTTTACCGGCACCCTTACTGCGGTTGAGGAACTTGTCGCAGATGGGGTCATTATCTCGATCAACGGACCATTCGCGAGCGAAGCCGAGGGAGAGGTCAAGGCGACCGCAGAAGCCCTTCGCACAGAAATTGCTGAGGTTGGCAAAAGACTCACATTCGTGCTCGAGGATTCACAGCTTACTGCCGCAAGTTTGGCCGACCTCACCCGCACAAGCACACTCGTGATGAACGAGACCGTGACACTGCTGAAAACGCTGAACGAAGATATGCGCGCCCAGATCGCTGCCACCTTCGGTGACGTTCTGGAAAACGCGGCGAACCAGTCAGATCAGGTTCAAACGACGCTGCTGGTCTCGACCCTGAGCACACGGGTAGGTGCCATGCTGCTGATAATATTCCTCGTGCAGATTCTTGTGAATCTCTATCGCTACAACACGCGGCTGGCGAGTTTCTACGAAGGGCGCGCGGATGCATTGGAAATTGCGCCGTCTCCCGCGGCCTCGGGCTTTACCGAGCTTATCCACGCTATTTCGCCGGACAATCTCGATTTCGGCAAGACACCAGCCTCGCCAGCTGAACACGCCGTCACCCTGGCGCGAGAGGTTCTCGCCCGGCAGGGGCGATAGGCAAGCAAATCCCGCCATCCATCGCAGGAAGCGCAAACGCCTGCGCAGGTCCGTCGAAATCACAGGCTTACGGCGTCGCGACCAGGGGGGTTCTGCTTGCCATGACTAACAACTTCGGGGGGCCACCCGCGCTTCCGGGCGACCGGAAAGATCTATTTCAACTGGCTGTCCTTCGAGCCGCGCCTGTTGATCCCCGCACGCGGTTTGAAGGCCACATCCCGGTCCTGCTGGCACTCGATACAGAGCTTGACACCCGGTATTGCCTGCCGCCGGGCTTCGGGAATGGGCTCTTCGCAATCGGCGCAATGGGTCAGGCTGTCGCCAACGGGGCGCTTGGCCGCTTTCATCCGTGCCAGTTCGTCCGAAATCGAGGCCTCGATCTGTTCGCTCACCGCGCCGTCGCGCGCCCATCCGCCCGCCATATCAAACCTCCGTTGCAGGTTAGGCATCATAGCCGCAATCCCCGTAGAGAGCCAGAAAGCGGTCGTACCCGCCTGGCAATCGCTTTAAGCAGGGCGGATGGACAAGAGTGAGCCTTTCGAAATTTTTCTGGTGGTCACGCCGGGGCTGGAACAGCCGCTGGCCGAAGAAGCCCGTGCGCTGGGGTTCGACGCCCCGGTCGTCTCGCCCGGTGGCGTGACCATGCAGGGGCATTGGACCGATATCTGGCGTGCCAATCTGTGGCTGCGCGGGGCCACCCGCGTCTTGGTGCGCATCGGTGCCTTCCGCGCCTTCCATCTGGCACAGCTCGACAAGCGGGCGCGCAAGTTTCCCTGGGCCGACACCCTGCGCGCTGATGTGCCGCTGCGGGTCGAGGTGACTTGCCGCAAGTCGAAAATCTACCATGCCAAGGCCGCCGCACAGCGGATCGAACGGGCGTTGTCAGAGGTGCTGGGCGCAACGATCGATCCCAAAGCCGATCTGGTCGTGAAGGTCCGGATCGAGGATGATCTTTGCGCCATTAGCCTCGATACGTCCGGCGAAAGTTTGCACAAACGGGGCCACAAACCTGCGGTCGGAAAAGCCCCGATGCGCGAGACCATGGCGGCGATGTTTCTCTGCCAATGCGGCTTTGACGGCCACGAGACGGTCTATGACCCGATGTGTGGCTCGGGCACGTTTGTGCTGGAGGCCGCAGAGATTGCCACCGGGCTAGCAGCGGGACGTTCCCGCGGTTTCGCCTTTCAGCATCTGGCGAGCTTTGATGCCGAGGCATGGGACAGGATGCGAAACACCGCATCGACCCGCACGCCAGACGCGCGGTTTTTCGGATCAGATCGCAATGATGGGGCGATTGCGAACAGCATACGCAATTCAGAGGCTGCCGGTGTCGGCGCAATCACCCGCTTTCACCGGGCCGCCATCAGCGATATCGCACCGCCCGAGGGGCCGCCCGGCCTCGTCATCGTCAACCCGCCCTACGGGGCGCGGATTGGCAACAAGAAAGTCCTTTTCGGGCTCTACGGTGCGTTTGGACAGGTGCTGAAAGACCGTTTCCAGGGCTGGCGTGTAGGCGTGATCACCAGTGATGGCGGGCTTGCCCGCGCCACTGCCCTGCCCTTTCTGCCCCCCGGCCCGCCGGTGGCGCATGGCGGGTTGAAGGTCAAACTCTACCAGACCGCCCCCCTGCCCTAGACTCGCGCGCCCGTGATCGGCGCCGGATGGCCGATCACGCTTTCGTGTACTGTGCATCGCTGATCCAACCCGCCTTGCGCGCCGTAACACTGCCATCTTCTCCGGGCACAGAGACGCCACTCACACGCGCGCTTCGCAGCGAGGGAAGAAGAAAAACAGGGTTGGAGGTTCCCAGACATGGACGCGACACAAACATTGACCGGTATTGTACTCAACAGCGGTGCGCCCGGCACGTTCGACAATAACAATGGCGATTTCGATCTGCTGCGAGAGGCCGTGATCACCGCCGGGCTGGCGGATGCCCTGAACGATGACGCCGCATCGCTGACCGTCTTCGCGCCGACGGATGCGGCTTTTATCGGTCTGGCCAGTGCGCTGGGTTTTGACGGCGATGACGAGGCTGGCGCGCTGACCCATATCGTCGAAGCCCTGACGTTGCTGGGCGGCGGCGACCCGATCCCGCTGCTGACCGATGTGCTGACCTATCACGTGGTCAATGGCGCCTTTGATCTTGAGGCAGTGGCCGGGCTGGGCAACGGCGCCGAGATCGGAACACTTCAGGGCGGCGCGGTCACGCTGAACCTGGAAAGCATGCCGCCCAGTCTGGGGGATGCCGATGACGGGATTGCGGATCCGGGTCTGATCGCCTTCGATATCAAGGCCACCAACGGCATCATTCACGTGCTGGATGGCGTATTGCTGCCGGTTTCGGTGACAGGCATCCTGTCGCAACCCGATACCGATTTCATTCTGGATGATGACGGCAATTCGTTCAACTTCACCGGTCGGGGGAACGATTTCATCGACGGCAATGGCGGGCGTGACATCATCTGGGCCGGCAGTGGCAACGACATCGTGCTTGGTGGCACCGGCAACGATGTGATCGGCGGCGGGCGCGGCAAGGACATCCTGCGCGGCGATGAGGGCCACGACAAGATCTTCGGCGGCGGCGGCAAGGATGTGGTCGATGGCGGGGAAGGCAATGACTACATCTTCGGCGGCTGGGGCAAGGACAGCTTCGTCTTTGAAAACGGCGATGGCCGCGACACGATCCTGGATTTCCGCGTCGGCAGCGACAAGATCGACCTGACCGGCTATGAGGGGATTCACGATTTCCACGACATCGAGGACGACATCAGCGCCCGGTTCTTCCGGACAGTGATCGAGTTGGATGATGGCGACCAGATCAGCCTTTTCGGCGTACGCGCTCATCAACTGGACGCAGACGATTTCCTGTTTGCCTGATCCTGTGATCTGAAACGCAACAGCCCGCCGGGTTCGGCGGGCTGTCTTTTGTTCCGGCGCAATGCGTCAGGCGGTGGCGAGCATGCCCTTGTTGCGGGCCAGTTCGCGCATCTTCTTCTGCAGTTTCTCAAAGGCGCGCACCTCGATCTGACGAATGCGCTCGCGGCTGACATTGTACTGGCTGCTCAACTCTTCCAGAGTGACCGGCTGATCCATCAGGCGGCGCTGGGTCAGAATGTCCTTTTCCCTGTCATTGAGCACCTCCAGCGCCTCGGCCAGCAATTCGCGCCGCGCTTCAAGCTCATCACGCGCTTCGTAATCCCCGGCCTGATCGGCATCTTCATCCTCAAGCCAGTCCTGCCATTGCATCGAGCCTTCGCCCTCGGTACCCACCGTGGCGTTCAGCGAGGCATCGCCACCGGACATGCGCCGGTTCATGCTGACCACTTCTTCTTCGGTCACGCCCAGGTCGCTGGCGATCTGTGCCACGTTTTCAGGCCGTAGATCCCCCTCTTCCAGCGCGCCGATGCGGGCCTTGGCCTTGCGCAGGTTGAAGAACAGCTTTTTCTGCGCCGAGGTGGTCCCCAGCTTGACCATCGACCACGAGCGCAGGACGTATTCCTGGATCGAGGCGCGAATCCACCACATGGCATAGGTCGCAAGGCGGAAACCCTTTTCGGGGTCGAACTTCTTGACCGCCTGCATCAGACCCACATTGGCCTCGGAAATCACCTCGGCCTGGGGCAGACCATAGCCGCGATATCCCATCGCAATCTTGGCCGCCAGACGCAGATGCGAGGTCACCATCTTGTGGGCGGATTCGGTATCCTGCTCTTCGACCCACCGCTTGGCGAGCATATATTCCTCTTCCGGTTCCAGCAGGGGAAACTTGCGAATCTCCTGCATATAGCGGTTCAGACCGCCTTCTGGGCTGGGTGCGGGTAGATTTGCGTAATTCGACATATCCGTTGTCCCTCCGGAGTAATGTTTAGCCTCTTAACATAGCATATGGGTCACCTATGCTGCCCTTACAAGAGGGTGCTATCAGTTTCCGATTAACTCACTGTTAAGGAAAGGTGAGATCATCTTTTTCACGCTGTTTTGCGTATTATGTCAGCGGCGCGCGCAAGGCCTCGGCCAGATGTGCCATATCCTCGGGCATTTGCGCCTCAAACCGCAGGTTTTCGCCGCTCACAGGGTGTATAAACCCCAAAACCGCCGCATGCAGGGCCTGTCTGGGGAAGTCCCGAACCGTCTGCTGGGCCTGGTCCGGCAGCGCCTTGGCGGCAAGTTTCCGCCGCCCACCATAGACCGGATCACCGATCAGGCCATGGCCCGCATGAGCCATATGGACCCTGATCTGATGGGTGCGCCCGGTTTCCAGCCAGCATTCCACCAGCGCGGCCACCGGGGGCTGCCCGAACCGCTCGATTACACGGGCACGGGTCACCGCATGCCGCCCGCCATGAAAGGTGACCGCTTGTTTCTGGCGATCGGTCTTGTGACGGGCCAGTTGCGTGGTCATGCGCAGGATGTTTCCCGCCTCGAAACTGGCGCCTTTGACGCCGCGCAGACGCGGATCGCTGGCCTCGGGCACGCCGTAACACAGCGCCTGATAATAGCGCTCGACGCTATGTGCCTCGAACTGCGCTGCCAGCCCCTGATGGGCGGCGTCGGATTTGGCAACCACCAGCAGCCCGCTGGTGTCCTTGTCGATCCGGTGCACGATGCCCGGTCGCTTGACCCCGCCCACACCTGACAGAGCGTCGCCGCAATGATACAGCAGCGCGTTGACCAATGTACCGCTGGGCGATCCCGGTGCCGGATGCACCACCATGCCCGCCGGTTTGTTCACCACGATCAGATCGTCATCTTCCCAGATCACATCGAGCGCGATTGCTTCGGGCCCGATATGGCTGTCCTCGGCGGCCTCGACCGTGATCGAGATTGCGGCCCCCTCTTCCACCCGCGCCTTGGCGTCAGTGGTGACGGCCCCGTTCACGGTCACGGCCCCTTCGGTGATCAATCGCGCCAGCCGTGTGCGCGACAGGGCCGCCTCGTCTGGCACATCCCGCGAAAGCGCCTTATCAAGGCGGGGCGGTGGTGCTGCCGCGATCACGAAGTCAATCTGGCGGGTGCCCATGTCTGTTCCTTCCGAACCCGAGATACCGCAGGAAACACCGCAGCTCAGGCTGCTCAGACGGATGGTCATGGCGTTGACGGCAGTGATGATCGGCGGGGTTCTACTGACATTCGCCCTGATTGTCATCCGCTTGAGTGACCGCACCCCCACTTTGCCCGAAGAGGTCGAATTGCCTGATGGTGCCCGCGCGCAGGCAGTCACGATCGGCCCCAACTGGTATGGTGTCGTCACCGACGACAACCGCATCCTGATCTTCGACAAAACTACCGGCAAGCTGCGCCAGACGGTCGAGGTGGAGTGACCATCACCCTACAGGATCATCGATGGCCTCAAGGCGCCGCCTCACCCATCGAGATACGCCGACTCAGCTCAATACTTGTACCTTGGCTGGTCACAACTCGGCGCTCGGATCGATCAGGCCTTCCTGCAGGGCGAAGGCGATCAGTTGCGCAACGGAATGAACCTGCAGCTTCTGCATCAGATTGGTGCGGTGGCGATCGACGGTTTTCGGACTGATGCCCAGCAGTTCGGCCATTTCCTTGTTGCTGCGCCCCGCAACGATGAGGTTGAGCGTCTGGCGCTCCCTGTCCGTCAGCGAAACGCGGTCAGGCGCGGCTTCCAGCAGGTCCAGCATGTATTCCGACACGTGACGTCCGCCGCGCAGGATAAGGGGCAAGGCACGGTAGAGTTCCGCATTCTCGGTGGCCTTGGAAAACAGCCCGTCCACGCCTGTGTCCAGCAGCTCGGATATTTTCCCGATCGCGGAAATACCGGTCAGCACGACGATCCTGGTATCCGGCGACCAGCGGCGCGTTTCCAGGACCACCTCGGTCCCTCCCGCCAGCGGCATCTGCACATCCAGCAGCAAAAGATGCGGCCTGTGCACACGCACCGCCGCGATGGACTCGATCCCGTTTGCCGCCTCGGCAACCACACTGAGGCCGCCGGGCTCGATCAGACCCGGCGTTTCGAGCGCCGCGCGCAGTCCAGAGCGCACGATGGCATGATCGTCAGCGATGATCGCGGTAAAGGTTCTCAAAAGGTGTTGCCCAGTTTTCAGCCTGCTCGCGGAAAACTGGCGGAGACAGGCGGTTGTTGTCAACTGAACCTGTGGTCCCGTAAATTGCCCAATATGGCCAGGATGAGATCAGTTTGGATCGGGTATCTTTTGCCCAGCGCTATGGCGCTGGTGCCGCTCAGTGCAGCGGCGCAATCCTCTGACCTCAACCCGACACCGACGGAAGTTGATGCGTTCCTGGCAGCGGATGTGAACCAGGACGCGGTGCTGCAACTCTCCGAGTTCAGGACCTTCATCCGCCTCATGGCGGAGGCCGGGCAACCCACGGCAAGACAGATCCGCATGTTTGCCGCCTATCGGTTTGCCTTCGGGATCACCGACAAGAACAATGACCAACGCGTCAGCCCCGACGAATTGCGCGCCGCAGATGAGGCCCATCGGCGCGGCGAAGGGGCCGGTCACAACTGAGGTCGATCCCCCATTTTGATGGTCACCGCCTTGTCACGGCTCAGGAAAATCCGTCTGATGGGACGATCCATGCCCGGAGTTTCCTATGATGCGCCCCAGCCCGAAATTTGCGACCGGCCTGATCGCGCTCGTGCTGTCATGCTGGGCCACGCTGGCCGCCGCGATCGAGATCGGGGAACGCGACGCGGTGGTCGATCTTGTGCCGCATATGGTCTTTGCCCATGGCACCGCCGCAGCGCCCGACGCCATGCGCGAGGTCTATCGCGCCGGGCAGTTCGCCCGCGACGTGGCGCTGAATCGCTTCGAAGGGGATCATGCCGCAGAGCTTTGGGGAGCCGTTGAGGTCGCTGCGACGACAGATCTTTCGCGCCGGGTCCTTGTCGGGGTGCCGATGATCAGCGAAGTGGACATTTACGCCTATGACGCAGGCCCGGCGGATCACATCCTGAGCTACTCGATTTTCCGGCCCTTTCAGGCCAACCAGCATGCAGGCGCACGGCTGCAATCACAGATCCTCGATCTGCCTGCCGGGGCAACGCAGCTCTTGCTTGTCCATTTCAAGTTCGGCCCGGTTCAGAGGCTGAGCCTGACGCTTGAAAGCGAGTCCCATCTGACCCAGAGCGTTATCAAGGACACAGCCTATAGCGCGGCGTTTTATGCGTTTTCCCTGGCCGCGATCTGCGTGTTCCTGGCCTTTTTTGCCGCGCTGCGCGACGGTATGAGCCTGCTCTATGCGCTGCTCTTCCTGACGGGCCTCGCCTTTCTGGCCTATATGGACGGATTGCTTTTTCGGTTTCTCTATCCCGACACGCCCCAGATTCAGTCGGCGCTCGGCTTCCTCCTGTTTCTGGCCATATCGGGGTTCGGCTACGCTCTGGCGGGCATCGGGTTTCGACACAGCGCTGCGTTTACCGCCGCCCGGTTATGCTGGGCTCTGGCTGGTGCAAGCGCGGCGCTCTTTGTCTTTTCACTGCTAGCGCCGGGGCCGATTGCGGCCTTTCTCGCCAATTTGCTGCTGATCGGGATGTGCGTCGCCGTTGCCTTTGGGACGCGCCTTCCGCCGGGAAAGACCACCTTCAGCCGTCGTCTGGCCCGCGGCCTGAGTCTGGCCGTCATGGGCGGCGTGCTGGTTCTGCTTGCACCGCTTGTCGTCCCCGCAATCCCGGCCCCTTTCGGGCTGCTGGGAACGACCAAGCTGCTTTATCTGGTGCTCATCCTTGGCGGACTGACCAACCTCACCGTCCAGATTCTTGCTGTTCGACAGGCGCAGGACGAGGCGCAGCAGGCCGAAATTGCGGCGCTCAAGCGGGAAGCAAAGCTGAGCCGGGAGCTCGCCGGGTCGGAACAGAATTATGCCAGAGCACAGGCGCTTGCAGCGCAGCGACAAAGGACGCTTGCAACCGCCGCGCATGACATTCGCCAACCGGTTCAATCCCTGCGCCTGAGGCTCGACAGCCTGACCGGCACCGTCACGCAGGACACCGAAAAGCGCCTGCGCGAGGCGCTGGATTACATCGACTCGCTGACCTCGAACTACATGGAGGGCGGCAGCCTTGACGACGACGGCGACGAGCCACCTGCCGAAGAGACCTATGATGTCTCAATGATCTTTGCTTCCGTGCACCGCATGTTTGCCCCGGAAGCCGGGAGGAAGGGCCTCGAGTTGCGCATCGTTGACACCGCGCATCGCACGACCCTGCCCGCCGCACCGCTGATGCGTATTGTCTGCAACCTCGTGGTCAATGCGATCAAGCATTCGCAGCGCGGCGGCGTGGTGCTGGGAGTGCGGCGCCGTGCGGGCGGTATCTGGCTCTGCGTGGCCGATACGGGTCCCGGCTTCACCCCGGAGGAATTCGAGCAATACAAGGCCCATGGCGCAAAAACCGACGCCTCTGAGGGGCATGGGTTCGGGCTTGCCGTCTGCGCCCAACTGGCCGAAGAGCTTGGCATCACCTTAAGAGCAGACTCGGTTCCCGGTCGGGGAACCTGTTTCTATTTGCGCCTGCCCACGGTCTAATTGGGGGATCGACCCCATAACACCGCAGCACACTCCTTCTTAGCTTGAGGTCATAGACACCGGCACCCGTCGGTGGGTTCAAGCAAAAGAAGGATTTGGATGATGGGCCTCTTCAAGAAAAAAAGCATTCACGAGACGATCAAGAAATACGGCTGGAGCAGCAAGGCGGATGGCGGCTCCGGCAATGATAAAATCTACGGTTACAGCGTTGACAAGAACACGCTCTATGGCGGGTCCGGCAATGATTATGTCGAAGGCTGGGGGTCGCGGAACTACCTCTACGGCGGCAGCGGCAGCGACACGATCAAGGGCAAGGGTGTCTATAACTACCTCGTTGGCGGAACCGGATCTGACAAGCTTTATGGCTATGGCGCGACCAACAAGCTCTATGGCGAAAGCGGCCATGACGCCCTTTATGGCTATGGCGCCTATAACCGGCTGAGCGGTGGTGACCATAATGACGTGCTCAAAGGATATGGCGCGCGCAACGTGCTCTATGGCGGCAGCGACCAAGACAAGCTCTATGGCTATGGTGCCAGCAACCACCTTGATGCGGGCTCGGGCAATGACTCGGTCTATGGCTATGGTGTCGATAATGAGATGCACGGGAAATCCGGGCATGACTACATGGTGGGCACCGGTGCATCGAACCGGATGTATGGCGGCGATCACAATGACAAGATGATCGGCAAAGGGGCCGTGAATGTCATGCATGGCGGGACCGGCAATGACGTGATCGAGGCGCGCGGTGTCACCAATGTCGCCCATGGTGACAGTGGCAATGACACGATCAAGGGGATCGGCGGCACCAACAACCTCTATGGCGACAGCGGCGATGATGTCATCGTCGCGACCGGTGGCATAAACACGGCCAAGGGTGGTACCGGCAATGACAGCATGAGCGCCGAAGGTGGGGTTAACACCTTCTTCGGCGAAGCAGGTGATGACAGCATGGATCTCAGCGGTGGCGTCAACACGGCCAAAGGCGGCAGCGGCGACGACACGATGGTTGCCGAAGGTGGCGTCAACACGCTGTCTGGCGAGGAAGGCAATGACCGTATCGAAGCGGTCGGCGGCGTCAATACGGCGTTTGGCGGGGCGGGCGAGGATACGATGCTCGCCGAGGGCAGCGACAACATCCTGGCTGCCGGGAAAACCATCAACACCTTCTTTGGCGGCGACGGTGATGACCGGATCGAGCTAAAAGGCAGCGTTAACACCGCATCGGGCGATGAGGGCGATGACCACATCACGGCCAAGGGTGGGGTGAACACGATCTTTGGTAAGGATGGCGACGATCTGCTGGAGGCAATCGGTGGCATCAACACCGCATCGGGGGGCGATGGCGACGACGTGATCCAGGGCCTCGGCGGGGTCAACACCTTCTTCGGCGGCAACGGCGATGACGTGATGGAGGCCGCAGGTGGCGCCAACACCATGTTCGGCGGGGCTGGCAACGACAAGATGACGGCCGCATCGCTGACGATCACCGCGCAATCGGGCGAAGAAGGCGACGATACCATGATCGCCATCTCTGCCGGCAACAGCCAATGGGGCGGTGCCGGAGCGGACACGATCCTGGGCGTCGGAGCCGCCAACCTGCAATGGGGTGGCAGCGGAGACGACGTGCTTGGCGCGGGCGGCAACACCAATGTGCAATTTGGTCAGGACGGCGATGACAAGCTCTTTGCCCTGGGTCAGCAGAACCTGCAATTTGGCGGCGATGACGCGGACCTGCTGGTCGGTGTGGGCCTGCAAAACATCCAGCACGGCGGCAAGGACGGCGACGTTCTGGTCGGTGCGGGCAGTTCCAATATCCAGATCGGCGCAGAAGGCGATGACTGGATGGTTGGTGCGGGCGCGTCCAACATTCAGTTCGGTGCCCATATCTGGTCCGCCATTCCCGAGGATTTCGAGCTTGGCTCGCTTGATATCGACGCCGCGCGCGACGCGATCGAAGAATATCTCGACGTCTCCGCCGCAGAGGATGGCATGAACAAGATGCTGGCCGGTGGGTACGGCAACCTGCAAGTGGGTGGCTCGGACGCGGATGTCATGATCGGTGGTGGTCGCGGCAATCTGCAAGTTGGCGGCGCAGGCGATGACGTCCTGCTCGGCGGCGGGCAGGCAAATGTCCAGACCGGCGGCGCAGGCAATGACGCGATCATCGGATTGGGCCAGATCGGCGTTCAATCCGGCGGCGATGATGGCGATGTAATGCTGGCGATGAAAGTTGGCGGCAAGGTCGGCCTGCAGGTGCAGCACGGCGGCAGCGGCAATGACCTCATGGCGAGCGAGGGCGACCCGGTGGACTGGGCCTCCAGCACCTGGAGCACCCTCAAGGAAATCGTAAGTGACGTGGTCGAGGACAAGACCAATCCTGACACTGCCCCCGTGGGCGCGGATGCACAAAGCGTGCAGGACAATCAGGATGAAGAACTGGCCGACACCGTCAAGGACATGATCAAGGATGAACTGCCCACCGCCTTCAACATCCAGTTCGCGGGCGAAGGCGACGACCTCTTCCATGTTGGGGGCGATCTGGGCTTCCAACTGGGTCAGGAGGGCAATGACATCTTCCTCGGCGGCGGCAGCTTCAACCTGTCTCTGGGGGGCGATGACAGCGATCTGATGCTCACCTCGGGCGACACGCTCAACTTCTCGTTCGGGCAAGAAGGGGCGGATTGGATGATCGACACCGACACGTTTGGCGATCTGTTCATGTCTGCGGTGCTGCCCGACCTGCCCTCTTTCGATGTCTCCAACCTGCTCGGCGTGGATGTCTTTGCGCCCATAAACGAGATGATCGGGTTCGCGCATGACGTGAAAGACACGATTGCCGATCTCAACCCGCTCGGCGATCTGATCGATGCGGCAGGGGACGCCATCCAAGAGGTGACCGACGAGGTGGCCGACGCCACCGCCGATATCCGCTCGCTTCTGGACTATTCCGGCACGCAAATGTTCGGCGGCGCGGGCGATGACATCCTGTCATCGACAGGTGACATGATCGGCGGTCTGGGGGCAGACACCTACATCTTCAACTTCGACGAGGACGGCACTATCGACGAGGCGGGCCTTGACGCCCTGAAGGATGCCGGTCGGTTGGTCGATCTGGCCGAAGACGGGATCGATGCTTTGACCGGCGGTGCCGGTGGTGCAGACACGATCGAATTGCGCGATGCTGGGGGGCTCGACGCGGGGGACCTGCGCTTCTGGGTCGATGGCGGCAAGGATCTGGTGATCGTCAATGACGGGGCCAGCCTGCGGATCAAGAACATGTCGGACAGCGAGAAAGCCGTCGAAACCCTGACGATCTGGAACGGCGAGCTTGGCCAAAGCTTCGACCTCTCCGATGCCTTCACCGACGGCGCGTTTACCGCCAGATCCGAGTTCGGGGCATTCAATACCGGCGCGGTCGACCTGAGCGAATACGCAGCGGGCATGGTGTCAAACAGCGCCGTCGACCAGCAATTCGCCGCCGCCTTTGATGGATGGATGGCCACATTGTCAGATGTCACGCAGAACATCCCCGTCATCGGTCACGGTGTCTCCAGCACGGTTGAAGCAGTGGATGGTTTCCTCGACATGGAAGTGGCCCTGCCCATCGATGTTTTCGACCTCGTCTGAAGCAAGACACAATCAGCAAGGCCGCGATCAGGGATCGCGGCCTTGCCATTTCAAGACACTGAATTTGTTCAGGTTTACGGAACAACGGACATTGCCAGAACTGCGTTGGCACACGTCTTGTGACCTTTTATCAAAGGAAAGTGGTGCCGAAATTGGGCGGCAACACCTACCGAAACACAGCGAGGTCCGGCTAGCTTTGGTCGTGAAAATGCTGGCGAGCCCTGGAGGACTCGAACCCCCGACCTGAGAATTAGAAGTTCCCTGCTCTAATCCAGCTGAGCTAAGGGCCCGCACTTACCAGGGTGAGGTTTAGTTCACTCCGTGAAAGCAAGTCAACACGGTTCCGCCAGATCAAGGCCGGGTAACTGGGAACACGGCTCACGGCGAATGACCAGCCTCAATGGCAATCCTGCGGCTCTGTGGTTCCGGGCCATGATGGAGAGAAATGGTACCGCCTCCCTGGCTTGAACAGGGGACCTCTGGATCCACAATCCAGCGCTCTAACCAACTGAGCTAAGGCGGCACTCGTGAAGGGCGATGTACCCAAGCCGACTTGAGATTGCAAGAGGGTCAGAGCGCAATTTTCCAGCTTTGCTCGACCAGATCAACCCCGAAGGAGCGCACCGGTTTGCTGCCCAGCAACTGCCACCCGTTGGCCGCATAAAGCGCGCAGGCGGCACGGTGGCTTTCATGGGTCCAGAGCTGCATCTCGCTATATCCCCGCGCCCGGGCAAACCCCATGCACTCAAAGAGCAGGCGCTTGCCCAGCCCCCTGCCCCTCGCCTCTGGCACCAACAGGAAGAGGCGCAGCTTGGCGGTTGTCTCGTCCAGCCTGACGCAGAAAATGCTGCCCAGACGCTGACCGTTCCCTTCCGCGATCCAGCCCTTTTCGCATGCGGGGTCGTGGTCATCGATAAAGGCCTCAAGGATTTCGGCCACCAGCGCAGCAAAGCTTTCATCGAACCCTTCGTCGCGTGCATAGAGATGCCGGTGCTGTTCGACCAGCCACTCCGCATCCGCGGCGTCGAATCTGCGCAGGATGATATCGCCCATGGGGCATCTCAGACCGAAGCGCGCTTGATTCTCAAGCCTTTGCAGGCTAGCAGAGGCGTTCATTCACGGAGGTGATCATGGGTATCAATACCGAGCGCGACATTGTGGCCAACCTGCAGATCGGCCCGACCGATGCGGGCATGGTGCGGCTTTTCATCGAAGCCGATGGTGTTGAGATTCCGATGGATTTCGATCCCGAAGAGGCCGACGACATCGCCGAAGAAGTCCGCGCCGCCGCCCAGGCAGCGCGTGCCCAGAAGCGATAGCCGCTAACGCCCCGGCCCCGGATCGCGCAGCGCCTGCAACCGGCGCGCGGCATTGACGGCGAACTTCTGGATCAGAACCTTGCGCCGCGCGGCGGCCAGCTTGTCCTCGGGCGCCATTCGGATGATCTCGGCCCCATAGGCGTCAGCTATGATCAACCCGGTTTCCTCCGGCAAAAGATCGGTGGGAAACTCGGTATCAACGGCCCAGAAATACCGGTCGCACCAATCCAGATAGCCCTGCCACTTGCTGTCGGTCTGAAAATCCTCGCGGCTGGATTTGCACTCGATCACCCAGATCTCGCCCTTCGGGCCCAGCCCCATCACATCCACGCGCAGCCCGCGCGTTGGTACGAATTCCTCAATGGAAACAAAGCCGTGGCTAGTCAGGTGTCGGGCGACGCCACGGGCGAGTTTCTGTCCGGGTTGCAGATCAAGCATCATGCGGGAAATGGTGAACAATTCGTGAACAAAAATCAAGGCCACAATCAGGCTTGACGTGATACCTTTTGGTATCTTATTTATATGATACCTTTTGGTTTCACAAATGGAATGCCGATGACCACCACACCGCAACCTGCCTTTCGTGCCCTGTCCGACCCGACCCGGCGTGAGATTCTGGTGATGCTGTCCGAACAGGACATGACCATCGCCGAGGTCTCGGATCGCTTCGACATGACCCGCGCCGCCGTCAAGAAGCACCTGACCGTGCTCAGCGATGGCGGGCTGATTACCGTCGAGCCGCGCGGGCGTGAACGCATCAACCGCCTGAATCCGCAAGGCATGTCCCCGGTCCGCGACTGGATCGCCTATTTCGACCGGTTCTGGGACGACCGCCTTGCCACCCTCAAAACCGCCATCGAAGGGAAATTCGAATGAATATCGCTGTTTCAACCCCCACCGTTCTGCACAAATCCATCTTTCTGCGCGCCGATCGCGAGACCGTCTGGGCCTACCTGACCGAACCGGACCGACTGGCGGAATGGTTTCACAAACCCGAACGCCCGCTGCAGGAAGGCGCCAAGCTTGAGATGTTTGGACGCGAAAGTGGCGATCTGCTGATCTGGGGCGAGGTGAAAACCGCGCGCAGGCCGGAATATCTGGAATATTCTTTTACGGTCAAACCGATGGGTGATGCCGTGAGCCTTGTGAAATGGACCCTGCAATCTGTCGAGGGCGGCACCAAGCTGAGCCTCGAACATGAGGGCCTGCCGCAAAATGCCGACGCCTTTGGCCTTGTCCTATCGCTCGACAAGGGTTGGGACGAGCATTTCGGCGAGATGCGCGCGGCCATCAACGAAGTTGTGCCCGCCTGATCGGCACAGCCCCCTTGCCATGACCCGCCGCGCATCCTACTTAGGCGTGTGGCGGGTTCTGCCCCTCTCGTGACAGGCAGCATTCCGGTGGCCTTAAGCAAATCCGAGGGAGCTGGCTCTGTTCGGGTCCTGGCCCGTTTACCTGGCGCCCACCTGTATATACAGGTCCTCGGGAATCAAAGCCTCACGGTTGAACCCTGGTGGTCCCGCCACACTTTTCCCTAACAGTAAGAGCGCCTTAGCGCGCTTTCTTGACGGATTTCGCGACAACCCGCACCGGGACGAACCCATGGGCGACAAGCGATCCGCCCTTTGGCCCCTCGTCTTTCTCGGCCATGTTCATGACCGCCCAGGCAAATTGAACACCGGCAAAGACGATCCCGTTCATGAACCACAACATTGCGATCGCCAGCAACGTGACGTCAGAGCCGCGGATCAGTGTCCAGAGATTGGCCACGTCGAGCCAGAGCAGCAACGCGACAAACAGACCCGAGATACCAAACCCGATCAGGACCTGCGTGATGTAAAGACGAATCAACTTCGGCATGATCACTTCCCTTGCTTTTCACTGCGAGCATACCGCATGGTTGAGCGGAATAAACTGCGGCCAATCGGCCGGAAAATCATTTCGGAGCACGGGTGAGCAACCTCATTCAATTTTCCATCAACCTGCTTGAGTCCCTGTCGCGCCTGCACGCCGATGACGAGCGCTGGGAACTGGTGCTGACGAGATTGTCCGAACTTGGCTTCAACGCGCTGAACATGCTGTGCTTTTCCCCCAATAGCGGTGCCGTTCACTGGGTCCGAAGTTCGATGTCGAAGGGCTGGTTGGACACATACGAAAAGAACGGCTTCTTTGTGGATGATCCGATGCTGGCGCAGGTTCAGAACGGCACCGAGAGCCTCTATGTCCAGGCGGCATCGCTGGCGGCTGAGGATGGGCATTCTGACAAGGCGCTGGCCTTGAATCACGGCCTGAAAACCGCAGGCTATCTGCACCTTTACTCTCTGGTCGTGCCCTGCCCAAATAACGAGGCGAAACTGGTGGTCCTGTCATCCGACCGGCCGGAGGCACACGATTGGATGACCACAGACCAGGAAGAGATGCGGATACTCGCTACCGTTCTGGCGACCAATCTCGGTGCGGAAATGCCAAGCGAGTTTGGCCGCGTCTACGATATCGCCGATCTGGTTGCACTTGGTCCGCAATTGAGCGAACGCGAAATCGAGGTGCTGAGCCTGCTGGCCGCAGGGCACCGCAACGACCGGATTGCCGAACTGCTTGGCTTGTCGGAAGTCACTATTCGCACCCATATTCGCGGTGCGCGCGAAAAGCTGGAAGCCCCAACCCGCGAGGCCGCCCTCGTGCGTGCGGTTCAACTGGGGCTGATCAGGTAGCCATCATCGGAATCGATAGCTGACGAGATCGGTCTGGTGGAATAAGCTGGATGAGTCCCAGAGGTTACTGTGAGTGGTGGTCGCTAGGGCGTTTTTGAAAACGCTTTTCAGTCTTTCAGACGCGGAACACGCCTGTCGTGTCCGCGTCTTATTCCGTTTGCCGTAAGACAGAAAACCTGCGACCCGGTTTCAGAACGCCTCTGGCTTGGCCTCGCGCGCCATGTGGTCAAGCACCGCATTCACGAAATTGGCCTCGCGCCCTTCGGGAAAGAAGGCCCGCGCGATGTCGACGAATTCGCTGATCACCACCTTGGGCGGCGTCTCGCTTTGCTGCAACTCGGCCCCACCGGCGCGGAACAGCGCGCGCAGGGTCGGATCAATGCGCGCGATGGGCCATTTGGCAACCAGCGCCCGATCGGTCATCTGGTCGACCGGAGCCTGATAATTCACTGCGTCCTCGACCAGTTTGCGGAACAGATCGGCATTGCCCTCCGCCATCTCGTCGCCCTCGTAGACCGCGCCGAACCGGTGATCGAGAAACTCTGCCACCACCGCCTCGACAGTCTGGTTGGACTGTTCCATCTGAAACAGCGCCTGAACCGCGTAAAGGCGGGCAGCCGATTTCATCTGACGTTTCTGGTCGATCGGGCGCATCTTGGGTTGCGTGGTCATGTAGTCTTGGGTCCGTTGCTGTCGCCAGCCAGAAGAATGTCCTCGGAAGGCGGTTTGAAGCCGACACCTTTGGTCGAAGCGCCCCATTTACGGCTGAGCGCGATCAGATGCAAGGCCGCAGCGGCCGCGCCACCGCCCTTGTTCATCTCAGCCGGATCGGCGCGCACTTCGGCCTGTGCGCGGTTTTCGACGGTCAGGATACCGTTACCGATGCACAGCCCCTGCAGTCCCATCAATTGGATTGCGCGGCTGCTGTCATTGCAGACGGTTTCGTAATGCGTGGTCTCGCCCCGGATCACACAACCCAGCGCCACGTAGCCGTCGAAATTGCACTGCCGGTCGGCCATGGCGATGGCGGTGGGCACCTCCAGCGCGCCAGGCACTTCGACTACCTCGCAGGTGCCACCCGCCGCCTCGATCTCTGCCTTCGCGCCATCCACCAGATTGTCGGCGATGTCTCGGTAAAACGGCGCGACAACGATCAGCAGTTTCACAGGTTTGTCGAATGTGGGCCGTGCCAGCCCCTCTGCGCTATCGGGTTTGGCCATGTCAGGCGTCCTTTAGAATGGGTCGGGTATCGACGATGGTCAGACCGAAAGCATCGAGGCCGAGATATTTGGTTTGTGGGCTGTCGGTGAGCAGGATCAGCTCATGCAGCCCCATCTTGGACAGAATCTGCGCCCCCAGACCGGTCTGTTTGATGGTGCGCACACCGTCATCATCGCTGGCATGCAGCGAGTTGCGCGGCTGGCGGAACAGACAGACCACACCGCGCCCCTCAGCGGCGATCAACTCCATCGCGCGGGGCAGTTCGCGCGGCGATTTCGGGCCGAGGCCGAGCACGTCCGAAGCCTCATGCAGCGCATGGGTGCGGGTCAGTACCGGCGCGCCGTCAAAGATATCGCCCTTGATCATCACCACATGTTCGATGCCATGGGTCTGATCGGTGAAAATGCGCTGTTCCCAGTCGCCGCCATATTCTGATGTGACGGTCTCGCGCCCGGTTTCGACCACCAGATTGTCGTTGCGCGAGCGGTAGGCGATCAGATCGCTGATCGTGCCGACCTTGAGGCCATGTTGGGCAGCAAACGCCACCAGATCGGGCAGCCGCGCCATGGTGCCGTCGGGTTTCATAATCTCGCAGATCACGCCCGAAGGGTTCAGCCCGGCCAGCCTTGAGATATCGACCACCGCCTCGGTATGACCGGCCCGTACCAGCACCCCGCCCCGCTTGGCGCGCAGGGGAAAGACATGGCCGGGGGTCGCAATATGGGCCATCGTGTTTTGTTCGTTGATCGCGGTGGCCACGGTCAGCGCACGGTCTCCGGCGGAAATCCCGGTGCTGACACCTTCGCGCGCCTCAATCGAGACGGTGAACGCCGTCTCATGCCGCGACGAGTTGTTCACCGCCATCATCGGCAGTCCCAGCCCGTCGATCCGCTCGGCGGTCATCGGCAGGCAGATCAGCCCGCGCCCATGGGTGGCCATGAAATTGATCGCGGCGGCATCGGCGAACTCGGCCGCGATACAAAGATCGCCCTCATTCTCGCGATCCTCGTGATCGACCAGGATATACATCCGGCCCTTGCGCGCCTCGTCGATGATCTCTTCGATCGGGCTGATCGCGTCGCGCAGCTTGGTCTCGACCGGACCGGGATTTTCAAAGCTCATGGGGCAGCCTTTCACATGGGCATCGTCCCGCCCGCAGATAGACCACTCGGCGCTTAATGACCAGACCTGCGGAGCGCCCCCGCCGCTACGTCCAAAGGGGTTGCGGGCCAGCTTTCTCAAAAAAGCCAGATTCGGGCCGCCGGCTGGCCAAAGTTGGCAGGCAGGTTGTCCCAGATATGTTGCGGACTCAGAGGATTTGGCGGGGCAATCATGAGCATGCGAGCAGACGTCTCGACCGAGCAATCGGTTGTTGCCGCCGCGATCTGGCGTAACCGGCTATTGCTGGGGATCGTTCTTGTGCATTTGCTGGCCGCTCTCTGGATCAGCAATCTGTCCGGAACCGCCTTCTGGACCGGCTCTGCTGTGGTTCTGATGGATATCCTGAAACGCATCCTGATAGTATCGGCGGCAGGTGTGATCTTCTGGCGGCTGGCCTATGGCCTAATCTATGTCAAACCCAAAAAACCCATCCAGTGGTATCTGTCCGACCTGCGCTCTTTCCTTTTGGATCTGGACAAGCTTCTGGACTGGGTAATCCGCATTGCAGCGATCGCAGTCATGTCCACGTCGTTCACCTTTCTGAAAGACGTGATCCCCGCGCTGAACCCTTACTCCTGGGATGTCGCGTTTGCCGGGTTGGATCGCATTCTACATTTCGGGACCGACCCCTGGCAGTGGTTGTGGCCCGCATTGGGAACACCGGAAATTACCCGGTTTTTGGACATCTCCTATGGTGTCTGGTTCATCCTGCTCTATGTCGGCCTTTTTGCGGCGATTTTCGGCACAGGAAACCCTGCTCGCGGCATGGTGTTTCTGGTCGCATTCACGCTGACCTGGATCATTGGGGGCAATGTTCTGGCCACACTGTTCTCATCAGCTGGGCCGGTATATTTCGAAGCCTTCGGGTTCGGGTCGCAGTTCGGCGAACAAATGCAGAGGCTGAACATGCTGGATCAGGTCGCACCGCTCTGGGCGCTGGATGCGCAGCAGATGTTGCTGGACAATTACAACAGCCCCGGCACGATCCGGGGCATTTCGGCCATGCCCAGTATGCATGTGGCAACAAGCGTGGTTCTGACCATGTTCGCGTTCAGCTATGCCCGCTGGCTCGGCTTGATCATGGTGGCCTTCACCGGGCTCATCCTGATCGGGTCGGTTCATCTGGGTTGGCATTATGCCGTTGACGGATATGTGTCGATCCCGCTCACGGTGGCCATCTGGTTCCTGTCCAAAGCGTTGGTTCGACGTTTTGGCCCGACCTCGGATCAGACAAACCCGTTTGCGAAAGCCTGTTAGCGAGCCCCAGCGTTTGCGAATGCTCCGATGCCGCTAGTCAACCGGAAACACAAAACAGCGGTCGCGGCGCACGGTCAGCCACATGACGCGACCCGTTTCCGGCATGAAAACATTGGGAACCGTGGCTTTCAGCACCGAGCCATCAAAATCCATGCGAAACTCGACCAGGCTCTCATTGCCCAGGAAACGGGCGCGTTGCACCACGCCGCGCGCCGGGACGCCGGTTGTCGCCGTTGGCAGAGGCCCAGCGCCCTTGCGATCGAAATCCAGCTTCACATGCTGCGGGCGGAAGACGATCTCGACATCGGTGCCGTCCGGCACGCCGGGAGCCAGAAACTGACCAAAGGGCGTTTCGGCCAGGGCGCCGTTTACCTGTGCGGGCAACACATTCACATCACTGAAAAACGCCACCGCCGCCTTGTCGGCGGGACGGGTGTAGACATTATATGGCGCGCCTTGCTGCACGATACGGCCCCGGCGCATCAGTGCGATCTCATCGGCCATGCGCATCGCCTCTTCCGGCTCATGCGTGACCAGAAGAACGGCCGCGTCCTCTTCCTTGAGCAGGCTCAGCGTGTCGTCGCGGATGCCATCGCGCAACCGATTGTCGAGACCCGAGAACGGCTCGTCCATCAGCATGATCCGAGGGCGCGGGGCAAGCGCGCGCGCCAGGGCGACCCGTTGCTGTTCCCCGCCTGACAATTCATGCGGATAGCCATCGATGAACCGCTTGAGGTGGACCTTGTTCAGCAATTCCTCGACCCGGGCGCGTTTGACATCGCGCGCGCCTTTCAGGCCAAAGGCAACATTGTCAGCGACGCTCAGATGCGGGAACAGCGCGAAATCCTGAAACATCAGCCCGATTTGCCGACGTTCCGGCGGGACGCGGAACACGGTGTCGCAAATCAGCTTGCCATCCACATAGATCTCACCGGAATCCTGCATCTCGACCCCGGCGATCATCCGCAGTGTCGTCGACTTGCCGCAGCCCGATGGCCCCAGCAGGCAGGTCACCTGCCCCGCTTCGATCCTGAGCGAGACATCATCGACCACCGCGCGCCCCTCGAAGCGACGCATGAAGTTGCGCACCTCTAGCCGGGGGGCGGGTTTCAGGTCGTCCTGTGCATTCACGGATGCTGCCTCTTGCCAAGCCCGATCAAAACAATCGGAATTCGGCGAGACTTAGCAGCCCCCCTATTCGCCCGCAACCCTGCCCGCCGCGCGCTGCGACCCGATCCAGACGGAGGTGCACCCCACGACCAGCACGCAGACACAGATCTGCAAAAGCTGCTCATATTTGTGCCCGTCATAGAGCATTTGCGTCACAAAGGTCTGCCCGCGGAACAGATAGGCCATCGCGCCCAGCATCGCGGCGGCAAAGCTGACCAGATACGCCCAGAGCGCCACCTGCCGTCCGCCAACAAGCCCGGCCAGCAGGATCGGTGTCAGAAACATCGAGGCGGTGCCCGAGACCGCAACCGCGTCAAACAGCGTCTGGTTCCCCCAGAGCGTCAGCGCTGCACCTGCGACCGCGAACACGGTCATGGCAATGCGTCCGCCGGTCAGGCTGCGCGGAGCCAGGCGCAATTCTTCGACCACCAGCCGCGCCGCCGAAGACAGCGCGGAATCCAGCGTCGAAAGCGCCGACACCAACAGCGAAACCAACAGCGCTACAAAGACCCAGCCCGGCAGGGATTGCGCCCAGGTGCCGATCAACTCGCCCTCATAGGTCGCGCCATCCAGCGCCGCGTGAATGCCGAAGAAGCCAAAGGCCACGATGCAAAGCGAGGAAATCCAGAACGCGTGCAGGAAGCTTTTTCGAGTCGTGTCGCGATCGGCAAGAAACCCGCGATCCATCATGACCGGGTCATGCACGGGATAAGAAAACACCTGCAGAAAGGCCACGACCAGCAACACCCAGCCATTATGCGGCCCCGAAGTGCCCTTGGCCGTCAGAACCGCGCCCAGATCAAAGCCGGGGCTGAGCACCAGCGCGACGAAAGCCACCGCAAAGACCACGAGAAAGACCGCCATCTGCAGAACATCCGTCCGCAACGCCGCGCTCAGCCCACCCCAGGCCGAATAGGCCAATGCCAACAGCCCCACCACAAGGATCGAATACGTGCCGATATTCGCGCGGTCAGGTGATACCGCGCTAAAGATCAGGCCAACCACGATCAGATTGGCAAAGACCTCGGACAGGAGCCTGAGGGCGATCACGAGGTTATAGCAGCCCGTTCCCGTGGCCCCGAAACTGTCGCGCAGCCAGTCCTGAACCGACCGCGCACCACGCGCGCGCAGCCGTTGCACCACAAAGCCGCCGGTCAGGAAAGAGCCGTAATAAGCGGCATAGGCCAGCACCCCGGCAATACCGTAGAAATAACCCAGAATGGCAGAGTTCATCAGCGAGCGGGCAAAAATCCACGTGGTGACCTGGCTCAGCACCAACGTCCACAAGCCCGGCGCGGCCCCCTCGGTGGTGGTTCCACCAAAGAACCCCGAAACCGAGGCGCGTCGCGGTGAGATCCATAGGCTTGCCAGAATGACGGCACCGAATAAGGCAATGATCGCTGAAACTTGCATGGACTCTCCTGCTGTTGTCTTGTGGCGCAGCTAGCATTCAGGTGCGACAACGACGATTCAATTGAGCGTGAGGTTGCGTGTGGAACGTCGCGTGGGGTCTCAGAAGACCCAAACAACGCCGAGAATGACTAAACAGCGCTTTACGCTGGCGGAGCCATTGCGGGAGGGCCAGATGAAGTAACTGTCAAACTCAAGGCGCTTATGCATGCGGAAGAGCATTTTTTCGGGAAGTATATAGCATGTCTCAAGAAGCGCGGCCGCTAACCGAGGACGAAGTAACGGTCCCAGGGAAAAAGTGCACGCAATTTCACAAGTGGCTGATTTTGTTGGTCGGAGTGGCGAGATTCGAACTCACGACCCCTGCCTCCCGAAGACAGTGCTCTACCAGGCTGAGCTACACTCCGACCGTGACGCTGGGCAATATAGCCAAGTGATGGGATTGGCAAGACTGTCTCGCTCGAAAACGCGGATTTCCAGAAAAGACTTTGCGCGAAGCCAGATCCGCTACTTGCCCGAGCTTTCTTCTTCGTCGCGGCTCTGCATGCGGCGCAGGATGGCGCTTGCGCGCAGCGAGTTTCCGGTGCCTCCACGGGTCCGGGTGCGCAGGACGGGTGTTGTGGTCGAGGTTGGTCCGCGGCTTTCGCGGAAGATGATGTAGAGACCGCTGGCAATGATGATCGAGGCGCCCAGGGCCGTGGTCCGGTCGATGGTTTCGCCGAAGATCAGGTAGCCAAAGGCGGTGGCCCAGAGGATTTGCGAATATTGCATCGGAGCCACGATAGCGGCCTCTCCGAGGCGATAGGCCCGGATCAGACCCAGCATCGCCAGAAAGGCCAGCGCAGCGATCAGGGCCATCCGACCGAAATCGGCTGCGGGCATCGGCTCATAGACAAAGAACAACGTGCAGCCCAGCACCAGAAAGCTTGTCATCATCGGGTAGATCAACAGCACAACGCTGCGTTCTTCGCGCCCGATCTTGCGCACGATGACCGAATTTGTCGCACCGCCTATGGCGGAGACAAGAGCCGCCAGATGGCCCAATGACAGGTGCGCGTCGCCGGGGCGCAAAACGATGATCACGCCGATCAGGCCGACCGTCACCGCCGCCCAGCGATGCAGGCCAACCTTTTCGCCCAGCACAGGAATCGCCAGCACCGTGATGATCAATGGCGCGGCGAAGAGGATCGAATAGACCTGTGCAAGCGGCAGGATTGTGAAGGCATAAAACGCCCCAAGCGCACTGCACAGCATTGACGCGCAGCGACCGGCGATCCACCAGGGGTGCACCGGGCGCAGATGACCTTCGGAGGCATCTCCCATCATCATCAGCACCACCAGCGGAAACCCGAGCAGGCCGGAAAAGAACAGCAACTGGACCGGTGAATAGCTGCCGCCAAGGAATTTGACGAACACGTCATGGGTCGAAAAGATCCCGAAGGCCAGCAGCCCGAACAGGCTGCCCTGAAGATTTCTACCCAGCTGCGGCATGGTAAGTCGGCTTTTCTAAGAGAGGGATGTTGGCGCTATCATCGGGCAAAGTGCCATCCGCGTAAAGGCCTGCCCAATCAAAGAGCGCGGGCAAATGCCCGCGTTTGTCCCTGTCACATTGTCGCGCCATCAGAGGCTGGCATTCAGCGCCTCGACGATCTTGTCGCCCATCTCAGATGTCGAGACAGGCTGCACCCCCTCTTCGCCCAGCAGGTCGGCCGTTCGCACACCATCGGCCAGCACTTTTTCCACGGCTGCTTCCAGACGGTCGGCCTCACCCCCGTGATCGAAGCTGTAGCGCAGCGCCATGGCAAAGCTGAGGATACAGGCAATTGGGTTCGCCTTGCCCTGGCCGGTGATATCGGGCGCCGAACCGTGGACCGGCTCGTACATCGCCTTGGGGCGACCATTGGTCATCGGAGCGCCGAGGCTGGCCGAGGGCAGCATACCCAGCGAGCCGGTCAGCATCGCGGCGCAATCGGACAGAATATCGCCGAACAGGTTGTCGGTCACGATTACATCGAATTGCTTGGGCGCGCGCACCAGCTGCATGGCGCCATTATCGGCATACATATGGCTCACCTCGACCTCGGGGTAGTCAGCGGCAACGCGGGTTACCACCTCGCGCCAGAGGATGCCCGACTCCATCACATTGGCCTTTTCCATCGAGCACAGCTTTTTGTTGCGGCGCATCGCCAGTTCGAAGGCCGCGCGCGCGGCACGTTCGATTTCGGATTCGGTGTAGCGCTGGGTGTTGATGCCCACCCGCTCATTGCCTTCTTCGATGATGCCGCGCGGCTCGCCGAAATAGACGCCCGAAGTCAGCTCGCGCACGATCATGATATCGAGGCCCGCAACGATGTCTTTCTTCAGCGACGAGAAATCCGCCAGCGCATCGAAACATTGCGCCGGGCGCAGGTTGGCGAACAGATCCATTTCTTTGCGCAGGCGCAGCAACCCGCGCTCGGGCTTCACGCTGAAATCCAGATCGTCATATTTCGGGCCACCCACGGCGCCCAGCAGAACCGCATCCACCTCCTGCGCCTTGGCCATGGTGTCATCATGCAGCGGCGTACCATGGGCATCATAGGCCGCACCGCCCACCAGATCCTCGCTGACATCAAAAACCAAGTCGCGATTGTCACCAAACCAGCCAATGATCTTGCGCACTTCGGTCATGACTTCGGGGCCAATCCCGTCTCCGGGCAGAATGAGAAGCGAGGGGTTGGACATCTGGGCTCTCCTTGCGATTTGTCGACATGGCCCTATCGCGCAGGGCGAGCAGGGTCAATGCGGTGCAGGGGATTGTGCAGATCATCAATGCGCGGGCAGCCTACGCATACAGGATTGATCGGGAAGACCTTGATACCGGAGTCTTGATCCAAACAGGAACAGGCACTCACGCAACAGGCAGTATTCGGTGAGTTTGGCTCACGTGATATTCTGTGGCACGTCGCGCGTCTTCGACTCTTGCAGCAACCGGAACGACAGGAAAAGCACGGGCTGTGCCCCTCATTTCTGACCCGAACGTCTAGCTATGCCAACCCAAGGATAACAGTTGAATTTAAGCAGACCTTGGCTATCAATGCGGCAAAATCAGTCTGAGAGCCCTTACCGCTCAAGTATTGATATTGGGATCGAATAGCCCAATCGCGAAACCGCAAAAGTTCATTCATCTTTTCTTGCTTCGACGCGAAGTTCGATCACGCCAAGCATTAGGACGATATAAATGAGCCCAAGTGCAGCCGGATACCATAGCAGCGGTCGTGGTCCAGCATCGAGATGAATCAACAGCAGAACTATTGATATTACTGCTACTTTGGCACCCAGCCCTTTCCGAAATCGGGGCAGTTCATCACGCGTCGGAGGCCTTAACAGCTCAAAGTGTTTTGTCACAGTCCTGATCCATAACCCTTGATGCGAGTTGTCATGCAATCAACCCTCAGCCGAACAACTCTCCACGACAATCCACATATTGGTTTAGCAAACAAGCCGGTCTCTATTCACGCAGAACGGTAGCAATGTCCGCAACGCGGGTTCGTCAAAGGCGATCTGGCGCTCGGTGGCGGAAACTGGAGAGTTCAACCGGAGCCGGTAGAGTCAGTTTTTAATGTAAAGATCAAAGTCGTCTGACGTCCTCCACATTCTCTCAGTTTAGCGCTCGAGCGGATGCATTTCCCATAATGTCCAAACGGGCAGGATATGTGATGTGGAGGCCGAAACTATCTGAAGGTCTGTCTTGCGTTACGTTTCCTGCATCAGCTCGAACGTGGCACTGGCGCGGGTGCGCCCGTTGACCTGAACCTCGATCAGGTGGCTGCCCGGTACCAGTTTGAAGGTCGTGGCGTTGCCCTTGAGCTTGTGCGTTTTCGGCAGGCTCAGCCCGCCTGTCTCTATACGGGTCTGCTTGAGTTTGTGAACCTTGGGCGAGACCTTGCCGCCGGGGCGCTGGAAATGAATGATATAATCCACCAGAACCGGAGTCGGGCGCGGGGCGGTCAGATCGACGGTGAAGGCAAGCGCCTCTCCGATACGGGCCTTGTCCGGCACAAGCAGCACGGCGTTCAGTTCCGCATCCGGATCATATCCCAGCTCTTTCATCGCGCCGGGATGCCCCTGCTTGACCAGACCGCGCAGGGCGTGACCTGTCATCCAGCGCAACTCCTCCGCATCCTGAGATCCACGCGCGCGCCAGTCAGAGACACGCCCGAGCACCAGATCGGCATCCTTCTTGGCGATGTCGTTGAGGTGATTGGCAACCGAGCGGGTCACATATCGCGTCGGGTCCGCATGCAGCCGATCAAGCAGCGGTAACGGATCAGAAACGGCCAGCGTGATCCCCTGGCCCCAGGGCAGGCGCGGCCGCGTCCCCTCGCTGACCAGCCGCCGGACATGATAACTGTCATGCGCGCACCAGCGTTCCATGCGGGTCAGCACATGATCGGGATCGCCGTTCAGAAAGGGCCGGATCGCCCATTCCATCGAAAACCGCTGGGTCAGTTGCTCGATCACATCCAGCGCCAGATCGGGGTCATCAGCCCCGACCTTGACCACCAATTCCCCCAGTGGGGCAAAGATGAAATCGCCGAAATCATCATCGCTCAGCGTCGGGTCAAGCGGGTCCGGCAGCGCCTTCAGGATCACCGGCGCAACCGTCGGCAAATCCCCCGGCAGCGCCTCGGCCAGACACTCCGCGATCCAGTCGATACGCTCTTTCAACTCCAGCTCGGGCAGCCGCGCCATGACGCGGGCCTCGAACGCGTCTCTGTCGAAACTTGTGGATGCGCCCTCAAATAGACCCGCGAGGTAGGCGACCTTCTCGGCATTGAACAACTGGTCCTTCAACGAAAATCCCTGTGCCATGGCTCAGAACGTCGCGTTGACGTTGCCGCCATCGAGCAGGATGTTCTGCCCGACGATGAAGCCCGCATGTTGCGAACACAGGAAGGCGCAAGCGGCCCCGAACTCTTCGGGCTGGCCGTCCCGCCCGGCGGGGATCGTGGACTGGCGGGCCGCGCGGGCCTGATCAAAGGATATCCCTTCCCGCGCGGCGGTGGATTGATCCAGCGCATCGATCCGGTCGGTGGCGTGGCTGCCAGGCAGCAGGTTGTTGATATTCACCCCATGGGGCGCCACCTGCCGCGAGGTCCCGGCGACATAACCGGTCAGCCCGGTGCGGGCCGAATTGGACAAGCCCAGAATGGCAACCGGTGCCTTGACCGATTGAGAGGTGATATTGACCACCCTGCCCCAGCCCTTGTCGATCATGCCCGGCAGCAGCGCCGTCATCATTGCGATCGGCGTCAGCATATTTGCGTCCAGTGCCTTGAGGAAATCCTCACGTCCCCAGTCCGACCAGAGCCCCGGCGGCGGGCCGCCCGCATTGTTGACGAGGATATCCACACCCTCAGCTGCCGCGATCACCTGTGCCTGACCTTCGGCGCTGGTCACATCACAGGCGACGGTGTCCACCGACACGCCATGGGTGGTGCGGATCATCTGCGCTGTCTCTTCCAGCGCCTCCGCGCCACGCGCGTTCAAGACCAGATCGACGCCCGCCGCAGCCAGTGCCTCGGCACAGGCGCGGCCCAGCCCCTTGCTGCTGGCGCAGACGAGTGCGCGATTGCCCGCAATTCCAAGATCCATCATTCTCTCCTTCTGCCAGATTGTCCGGACCTCACGTCACCTTGATGATCGTTGATAAAAATGCCCGCAACCCGACCAATCTGTGCCACATTCTCGCACTAGCCAAGATGTAGTGTGACCGTTACCAGTACGAATCCTAGTTCGAGTAGAAGACCCGTTATGCATCTGACCATCAACAGCCCTGTTCAATCTCTTCTTGTCTACCCTGCAGACGCCTTCACGGTGGTCGAAGGCGTCAATCAGGGGGACGCGCTGTCCTCCGCAGATGATCTGGTGCTGGATGACATCTATCGGTTGCACCCGGAAGGCCTGCAAGACCGGCTTGCGATGCATCTCGATCAGGATGGCGGCTTCACTGTCGCGCTGGATACCAGGCTGGGCCAACCCGGCGGAACAGTACATCTGGACAGCGCGCTGAGCCTTGTCTCGTCCGAAGGGATAAGCGTTGATGCTGTGCTGCTGGTCGAGGTTGATGCAACCGGGCTGATCGCTGAAATCTATCTGCTCCCCCTGACCCCGCTGCGCACACAGAGCACCTACACGCTTGTGGGCGTGAATCGCCGCGCGGCGCGCGAGACGCTGGCGCGGGTGCCATCGACCGCGTTCACCCGCGGCACCCATATCACGCTGGCAACCGGCGCGCAGGCGCGGATCGAAACACTCAGAGCCGGAGACCGCGTCCTGACCCGTGACCGGGGCCCTCAGGAGGTGCTTTGGGCGGGCCGCACCACGGTGGAAGCTGCCGGAGATACCTCGCTGGTGATGATCCGCAGCGGTGCGTTGAACAATGAAAACGATCTGATCGTCAGCCCGAACCATCGGCTCGCCGCCCCGCAGCGCGCGGAGACACCCGAAGCGCTGGTCAGTGCCCGCGATCTGATCGATGGCGAGGCTGTCTTTGCGATCGAAGGGGGCCGTGTCGAATACTATCAGATCCTCTTTGCGCGCCCGCATCAGGTCTATGCCGAAGGGATCGCCGCTGATCTGCTGCCACTCGATCCGCGCGTCAAACCCGCCCTGCCACATGACCTGCCGGACAATGTCAGCCAGTTGGTGCACGCCCGCAACAAACGCGGGCAGGATATGACACCGGCGCTGTTGCACCGGCCCGATGCCATGGACCTTTTGCGCCGGGCCGCTCTCGGCTGATCTGACACCGCTCCAGCGTCCGGCGCTATCAGCAGCTAACAAAAGAACTCTTCCCGCACGATCTTGCCCTCGGCCACGTGATAGATCGCAACCTCACGCCGGTCGAAGGATTCGCCGGTATCCTTGCGCTTGCCCCGAGCTTCGTAAACCACCGCAAACCGGTCGTCGCCGTGCAGGAACGGCCCCATGACACTGCCTGCTGCAACCTCGGTCGCACGCGCGCGCCATTCATGTTTGCTGCGGATCGCATCAAGACCGCGCAGCGTGCGGCCAAACCCCCAGGCATCGGCGGCATCGACCGACACCGCCCCCGGTGCATAAAGCGTTTCCAGGTTGCTTTCGCAGCTATTCCGACGGCAGCCCGAGACCAGTTCTTCGGCGATTTCCTGCAATGTCATGTCACTCTCTCCGCCGCTGATGTTCACTTAATGTTCTCATATCCGATCTGCTCGAGTCGGTAAAGCGGTGGATCGTGAAATCGGCCGCAAAAAGATGCGCGCGGAGCCTTTTTCTTGCACCCGGTCAGAGCCTCACCTATACGCCCGCTCATGTTGGACACCGCCACAAACCGCCCCGCTCTGCCGCCCGAGATCGCGCGCCGCCGCACATTCGCGATCATCTCGCATCCGGATGCGGGCAAGACCACGCTGACCGAGAAATTCCTGCTCTATGGCGGTGCCATTCAAATGGCCGGTCAGGTACGTGCCAAGGGCGAGGCGCGGCGCACGCGTTCCGACTTTATGCAGATGGAGAAGGACAGGGGCATCTCGGTCTCGGCCTCGGCGATGTCATTCGACTATGGCACCTTCCGGTTCAATCTGGTGGACACGCCCGGTCACAGCGATTTTTCCGAAGACACCTATCGCACCCTCACGGCGGTGGATGCGGCGGTGATGGTGATTGACGGTGCCAAGGGCGTCGAAAGCCAGACGCAGAAATTGTTTGAGGTCTGCCGGTTGCGCGATCTGCCGATCCTGACCTTCTGTAACAAGATGGACCGCGAAAGCCGCGATACGTTCGAGATTATCGACGAGATTCAGGAGATGCTGGCCATCGATGTCACCCCCGCCGCCTGGCCCATTGGCGTCGGCCGCGATTTCATCGGCTGTTACGATATGCTGCGTGATCGTCTTGAACTGATGGACCGCGCCGACCGCAACAAGGTCGCCGAAAGCATCGAGATCAATGGGCTCGACGATCCGAAACTGGCTGAACATGTGCCCGCGCATCTGCTGGACAAGCTGCTGGAAGAGGTCGAGATGGCGCGCGAATTGCTGCCCGCGCTGGACCCGCAAGCCGTTTTGGAGGGGCATATGACCCCGATCTGGTTCGGCTCGGCCATCAACTCTTTCGGGGTCAAGGAGCTGATGGAAGGCATCGGCGCATACGGTCCGCAACCGCAGATTCAAACCGCAGAGCCACGGCAGATTTCACCCGAAGAAACAAAGGTTTCCGGATTTGTCTTCAAGGTTCAGGCGAACATGGACCCCAAACACCGCGACCGGGTGGCCTTTGTCCGGATGGCATCGGGCCATTTCAAACGCGGCATGAAGCTGACCCATGTGCGGTCGAAAAAGCCGATGGCAATCTCAAACCCGGTGCTGTTCCTCGCCTCTGACCGCGAACTGGCCGAAGAGGCCTGGGCCGGTGACATCATCGGTATCCCGAACCACGGCCAGCTGCGTATCGGCGACACACTGACCGAGGGCGAGGCGCTTCGTGTCTCGGGCATCCCCTCTTTCGCGCCGGAACTGCTGCAAGGGGTGCGCGCAGGCGATCCGATGAAGTCCAAACATCTGGAAAAGGCCTTGATGCAATTTGCCGAGGAAGGTGCGGCTAAAGTGTTCAAACCCTCCATCGGCTCGGGCTTTATCGTGGGCGTTGTCGGCGCGCTGCAATTCGAGGTTCTGGCCAGCCGGATCGAGATGGAATACGGGCTGCCCGTCCGGTTTGAGGTCTCGCAATTCACCTCGGCCCGCTGGGCCAGTGGCGACAAGCAGGCATTGGACAAGTTCATCAACGCCAATAAACAGCATATCGCTTATGATCATGATGGCGATGTGGTCTATTTGACCCGTCTGCAATGGGATATCGACCGCATTGAACGCGATCACCCGGATGTGCGCCTGACCGCGACGAAAGAGATGATGACCTAGGCGGCAAAGCCCGGTAGCTCTCGGAATATGGACGATGAGGCGATATATCCCGACGGCTTTGTAAGCCTGCTGCAAACCTTTGAGCGCAAGCTTGTGCCTTATCAGGGGGGCGAGGCCGTTTTGCCCGATCCGGATGTCGACCTCGACCAGCTTCACCGCGACAGCGTGCAAGCTCCGGTGCTCCCATCTTCGTTCGATCATCGCCATGAAGCGGCGCGCAAATACCAGATTATTCTGCAGGAGTTCGACGGAAGCAGCACGCTCTGGGCGGTGCATGCGATGTGCATCGCGGTTCTGCGCCGCCACGACCCGCCCGACGCGGTGCGCCGCCTGTTCCTGCGGATCTGGCGCGAGAAAGGCGACCAGCTTGTGCAGGAGCTGCCGATACGCTGGATGATGTCTGCCGCAACCACCTTTGCCGATCAGGGCGAAACCCCCGAGCAACGGGCGGGCGGCATGGGCCTTTCGGTGCTGTTTGACATGATCAAGCTGCATGACAGCGAGCGCCGCGTTTCAGGCTGGCGCAACGACATGGCCTTTCCGCGCCGCGACGGCGGGCTGCGCCACGAGCTTGCCTTCGGGATGGAGGGGTATTCCCTCGTCAGCGGCGATCTGGACCGCAACATGCTTGCCCGGCTCTGGCGACTGGCCGAGGCCGATGACGCGCTGCGCCCGTTGGGGCTGCATCTGCTCGGGCGTGTTGTCTCTGACCCGAACACGGTCTTTGCGCGCGTGCGCCACTATCGGGGTGCGAAACCACGGGTCGAGGCCCCGACCGACAGTTGGGCCGTCTGCACGACCACTGACGCGCCCGTGCCGGACATCCTGCGCTTCGTCGCCCATCATCTGGACCTGGGCGCGAAGCGGGTTCAGGTCTATCTCGACGATCCCGACTCCCCGGCTTTCGATCATCTCGACCCGCACCCGCAGGTCACCGTGGTCAAATGCGACGAGGATCATTGGAGCGCATTCGGGCAAGGGCGCCCCTCGCGCCCGCTGATCCGCCAGAGCGCCAATAACGACCTAGCCTACTATGCCTGCGATGCCCACTGGCTTTGCCACCTAGAAGTGGATGAGTTCCTGTGGTCCGAGACCTCAATCTGCGACAGACTGCGCGCCCTGAGCGGCGATATGCACTGCGCCCGCATCCGCCCGCTTGAGGCGTTGGCCGGGGACGGGTCGACATTCAAGGCTCCAGTGCCGCATGGCCCCGAACACGCTGAACGAACCACCCGCGCCTATCCCGATCATGGCTGGATGACCCATGGCGGTTTGGTAAGCGATCCGACGGGCAAGCTGTTTGCGCGCACCGGGTTGAAGAACATAAATTTCAGGATACACCGATTCTATGACGCGGATGAGCGGCCGCTGGCCTCTGTCGAACTTGATGGCATGGACATCTGCAATCTGGCCTCGGCGCAGCGCGATGCATGGGTGAACAAGATCAGCGAGCGTCTGAGACAGGCGCCACGCCGGCGCAACATGTCAGAACAAGCAGCCCGAAAATCCGTGCATGAACAGCTCAGAAACCTTGAGGCCGAATACGGCAGGGCCGGATTGGAGGGGTTTTACGACGAAGTCTTCGCCACAGACCCGGCAACCCGTGACCGGCTGCGGGCCCTGGGCCTGGTCCGGCATCGCGATCTGAACCTGGATCACGCAGTACAGACACATTTCCCCAATCGGGAACAAACCCCCGACGATTTCTAACGTGTCATTTACCGGCTTGCGCGAGACCAAAGAGATGATGACCCTACAACTGTCATGCCCTAACCTGCGCCAGATGCGCCTGCGGGCCGGTTGTGAAAAGCGGGGGCTCTTACACCATGTCTGAAGGCAAGGATAGCTGGGGCGTCGTCACCACAATCAGGGCACCGGCAAAGGACATCCTGAACTTCGCCGCCTATCATATCGAGCTTGGTGCAAAGGTCATCTATATCCATCTCGACACGCCCTGCCCCGAGGTCATGGACCTGCTACGCGCGCATCCCAGGACACGGGTGACGGTCTGCTCTGAAAACTACTGGCGAAAACGGATCGGCAAAAGCAAGCGTCCGGCCACCCATCAGTTCCGCCAGTCACTCAACGCGACCCGTGTCTATGGCAGCCCAGCTCGGGTGGACTGGCTGATCCATATCGATGTGGATGAGTTCCTCTGGCCCGAGGCGCCGCTGGGCGAGACCCTCGGCGCGCTTCCGCGTTCCGTCAAGGGGGCTCTTGTGCGGCCGAATGAACTGATTGACGGCGACGGCACCCAGTTCAAAAGCTATATCCCGTCCGGGCCCGAGCGCGGCCCATTGGTCCAGCGCCTCTATCCCGAATTCGGGTCCTACCTGAAGGGCGGCTTCCTCAGCCATGTGGTGGGAAAGGTGTTTGTGCGCACGGGGCTCGACAACATCCGGATTGGCCTGCACAGCTATGTCATGGGCGACAAACGCAATCCGGAAATGATCGAGCTTAAGAATACCGTGCTGTGCCATCGCCACGCGACGGGATGGGACGACTGGCTTGGGCACTATCGCTACAGGCTGGAAAAGGGATCGTACCGCTCTGAACTTTCGCCTGCGACGTCGCGGGAAAAGGGCGGCGCCACATTGCATGAGTTGCTGAACGCGCTGGAAGAAGAAGAGGGTGAGGCAGGCCTCAGACGGTTCTACGATGAGGTGTGCGGCGACACGGACCGCTTGCGCAACGCGCTGGCCGCCGAAGGGATGCTCAAGACCCGCGATCTGGGGCTGGAGTGGAAACGACGGAAACATTTCCCCGGTTGAAAGAGGTATTGCTGCGCCAGAGGGGACAATCCCGCCCCTCTCATGCGCCCCAGCTTGTTTGTTTGACGCTTGCTCGCCTTTTTGTTATCCCCCGCGCAAGCCGTAGCGCGCGAATAGCGCTGGTCATCCGGACCCGGCACCCAACGTAAGACGCGCGGGCCAGGTTTAGTGTCCGCATATATCGGACACACATGACGAAGTTTAACGATCTGAACCTGAACCCGAAGGTCCTCAAGGCTATTGCCGAGGCCGGCTATGAAACCCCCACCCCGATCCAGGAAGGCGCGATACCTGCGGCGCTTGAAGGGCGTGATGTGCTGGGCATTGCCCAGACCGGCACTGGCAAGACCGCCAGTTTCACCCTGCCGATGATCACGCTGCTGGCGCGCGGACGTGCACGGGCGCGGATGCCGCGGTCCCTGGTGCTCTGCCCCACGCGGGAACTGGCCGCACAGGTGGCCGAGAACTTCGACACCTATGCAAAGCATGTCAAACTGACCAAGGCGCTGCTGATCGGCGGTGTCTCGTTCAAGGAGCAGGATGCGCTGATCGACCGGGGCGTCGATGTGCTGATCGCCACGCCGGGCCGCCTGCTGGACCATTTCGAGCGCGGCAAGCTGCTGCTGACCGGTGTTCAAATCATGGTGGTGGACGAGGCCGACCGGATGCTTGACATGGGGTTCATTCCCGATATCGAGCGCATCTTCTCGCTGACACCCTTCACCCGCCAGACCCTGTTCTTCTCGGCCACCATGGCGCCCGAGATCGAGCGGATCACCAACACCTTCCTCAGCGCGCCCGCACGGATCGAGGTTGCCCGTCAGGCCACCGCCTCGGAAAATATCGAACAGGGCGTGGTGATGTTCAAAGGCTCGCGCCGCGACCGCGAGGCCAGCGAAAAACGCAAACTGCTGCGCGCGCTGATCGATGCCGAGGGCGAGAAATGCACCAACGCGATCATCTTCTGCAACCGCAAGACGGATGTGGATATCGTCGCGAAATCGCTCAGAAAATACGGCTATGATGCGGCGCCGATCCATGGCGATCTGGATCAGAGCCAGCGGACCAAAACACTGGACGGCTTCCGTGACGGGTCCTTGCGAATCCTGGTGGCCTCTGACGTGGCCGCCCGCGGGCTGGATGTGCCCAGTGTCAGCCATGTGTTCAATTTCGACGTGCCCGGCCACCCCGAGGATTACGTGCACCGGATCGGTCGCACGGGCCGTGCGGGCCGCGACGGCAAGGCGATGATGATCTGCATCCCGCGCGACGAAAAGAACCTCGGCGCCATCGAAAAGCTGGTCCAGAAGGACATTCCGCGCATCGAAAGCCCTCTGAAAACCGAGGCCCCCAAGGCTCAGGAAACAAAGCCCGAACCCGAAACGAGCGCCGCGAGCGAAGCGCGCAGCTCAGACGCCAAGGGCAAGAAATCCGGCGAGGGCAAGGGCCGCAACCGCAGCCGCGATCACAAGGGGCGCGACAAGGTTGTGGGCATGGGCGACCACATGCCCAGCTTCATCGCATTGAGCTTTGCCGAACGGCGCGACCAATCGGTGGCCTGAGCGCCACTTAAATCGCCAGCACCAGAACAAGTATCGACAGCGCGAGAATGCCGATCCCGGCGATCTCGCGGCGGCTGATGCGTTCGCGAAAGAACAGAGTCGAGGCAAGGATGCTGAAAGCCAGCTCGACCTGGCCTAGCGCCTTTACATAAGCCGCGTTCTGCAGGGTGAAGGCCAGAAACCAGCAAAACGACCCGGCCATGCTGGTCAGCCCGACAAAGATACCAGTCCGGCGCGTGTCCCAGACCGCCCGCAGCTCGGCCCGGTCCCGCCAGGCCAGCCACAGCGCCATGCCGACCATCTGCAGGCTGGTGACAGCCGCCAGGGTGATGCCTGCACGAAAGGCCGGATCGAGATCGCCCAGATCCAGCGAGGCGCCGCGATAGCTGACCGCCGAAAAAGCGAACAGGATGCCCGAACCCAACCCCAGCACCGAGGCGCGGTTGCTCAGATACCGCCACCAGGGGCCCTCGCCGCCGGGTGTTTTTGACAACAGGAACACCGCCGCGAGCCCCAACAGAATGGCCGCGAACCCGCCTGCGGAGACGCTATCGCCCAGGATGATCAGCCCGACCAGCGCGGTCTGGATCACTTCGGTCTTCTTGAAGGTGATGCCAACCGCGAAGTTGCGCTGCTTAAACAGCGCCACAACACAGATCGTGGCCAGGATTTGCGCCGTACCGCCGATGGCGGCAAACATCCAGAAGCGCGCGGAAAGCGCGGGCAGCGGCGTGCCGGTGATCGCCAGATAGGCCACAAGGCCCAGAACAACCAGCGGCGCGGAATAGGCAAAGCGCGCAAACGTGGCCCCAGCAGGCGTCAGCCGCACGGTGCTCAGGGTTTTCTGCAGCATGAAGCGGACGGTCTGAAACAGCGCGGCCGCGATTGTGACGGGAATCCAAAGGCTCATGCCGACCCGTATGGCGCGAAATCAGCCCCTCGGCCAGAGCGGATGCGGCACCGGGTCCTTGGCGCGCAGGAAATAGCGCCGAAAGATGTCGCCATAAGAGCGATAGATATAGGCCTCGTTGCTGGCCTGATACCGTCCGCGCGCCTCGCGGTAGAGCGCGGGCAATTGATACCACGCCGCCTTGGGGTTCATGTGATGCACCACATGCAGGTTGTTGTTGAGAAACAGCAGCGCGAGCGGGCCGCGATCCTCGATGATCACGGTACGAGCGCGCGCCTTTTCATGGGCGCGGTGTTCCAGAAAGGTGCGGATCTTGAGCAGCGACAGCCCCATATAGGCCGAGATCAGATAGGCCCAGACCGGCATCAGCGACAGCGCCACCAGCCACAGAACGATTGCGACCCCCGGCAGGTGCTGCGCCCACGCGCGCCAGACCGCCCGATCACCTCGCAGCACCGCGCGCCATTCATCACCAAGAAACGTGGCCTGCCCAAGAGCAGGACCAACTAGCATCCGCCCCAGCAGCGTGTTGTTGAGCCCGTAAAGAACCTTCAGCCATGCAGGCAATGTGACCCAGGTGGCCGGGTCCAGATAGTTCGATTCCGGGTCGTCATAGGGATCGGTCAGATTGGCGTCGCGGTGATGGGCCAGATGCAGATCGCGAAAGCGGTTATAGGGGATGCACAGGTTCAGCGGCAGCGCCATCAGCGCCTCGTTGAGTCCCTGCCTGCGGAACGGATGGCCGTGCAGCACCTCGTGGGTCAGCGAGGCGTGAAACGCCACCAGAACGCCCGCCACGAGGACAGCCAGCAGCATAGACAGGGCCGAGAGCCAGAAAATAACCGCCCCCCAAAGCAGATAACAGATCACGATCAGACCAAACGTGCCCCATTCAGGCTTTGTGGCGGCGCGCGGGTCAGGCATTGCGACCCCAACGGATTCCAGCCCAGACACGCTCATAGAGGATGTACATGGTCAGACCGATCGCTGTGTTCACAAGCGCCAGGGTGCCGCCCACAGCTGCCGACCCAGTGGCGACCAAGCCGACCAAGGTCATCATGGCCAGCCCCATCAGGTTCCACACCAAGGCCTTCACAACAGATCGCTGTCGCGTTTCCATTCCCTTCTCCGTACCCATGTTTTTGTTTTGTGCAGAAAGGGTACAGGGCGGGCCGGTCGCGGAGAATTCTGAATATGATTAACATTTATCTGCGGATGTGATATTTATCACCATATGAGTGATAAAATCGACAAACGCGACCGTGCTGCTCAGTTCAGGCGGCGACTGGCGCGGGCGATGGAGGAGCGCCATATCAGCCAAAGCGCGCTGTCACGGTGGATCGGGGTTGATCGCTCGACAATCTCACAACTGCTCACCGATGAGGGCGCGCGCCTGCCCAATGCCCATGTGGTGGGGGCCTGTGCCACCGCGCTCGGGGTGTCGTCAGACTGGCTGCTGAGCCTCTCGGACCGGCCCGAAAGCGCGGCCGAGTTGCTGGCCGGTGCGCTCAGCCTGACCGAAGCGCCGCGCGCGCTGGTGGATGAGCGTATCTTCCAATGGCATCAGGAGGCTGCGGGCTACAAGATCCGTCATGTGCCCGCCGCCCTGCCCGACATGCTGAAAACCCGCGCGCTGCTGGAATGGGAATACGCCCCGCATCTGGGCCGAACCGCCGATCAGGCCATAGGGGCCTCTGAAGACCGGTTGAGTTTCATGCGCAGCGCCCAGTCGGATTATGAGATCGCGCTGCCGCTCTATGAGTTGGAGAGCTTCGCCAGCGCCACCGGCTATTACGAAGGCCTTCCCGCAGACATCCGACACCAACAGATCGACCGATTTCTGGAGCTGTGCGAACAGCTCTACCCGCGCCTGCGTCTGTACCTGTTCGACGCCAAGCGGCTCTATTCAGCCCCGATCACCATATTCGGCCCGCTGCTCTGCGTGTTTTACGCGGGCGGCCATTACCTCGCCTTCCGTGACCGCGACCGGATCGAGACCTTCACCACCCATTTCGACACCTTGATCCGCGAAGCCGAACTCACCGCCCGTCAGTTTCCGGATCACCTACGGATGCTGAAAGAGAATATAAATCCCTGAATATCAAGTCATTAATGCTCACTCTCAAAGCTCTCAATGCAGATAACTCCACCCTGCAAGTATCAGTCGCACTGCCTCAAATAGAGCCAGCTTCGACCATGTAATTGTTCGCCGTGCACATCGCCGCATCGTCTGAAGCAAGGAACAGCACCATCCGCGCGACATAGACAGGATCGATCAAATCGGGAAGGCACTGGCGTTTGCGATGCGCTTCAAGCCCTTCGGGTGTTGCCCACAGCTCTTTCTGGCGTTCGGTCATGATCCAACCCGGGACCACCGTGTTCACGCGAATGCGGTGGTCGCCCAGATCCCGTGCCATCGTCCGGGTCAGCCCATGGACGGCGGCCTTGGCCGTTGTGTAGGCCGGAAAGCCGCCCCCCGCCTCCCACCATGAATTCGACCCCAAATTGATGATCGAACCGCCTCCATTTGCGATCATTCCGGGTGCGATGGACTGGATGGCAAAGAACATGTGGCGGATGTTGGTGGCCTGGCGTTCGTCCCAATATTCTGGTGTCACATCCTGCCAGCTATGGCGGTCGTCGCGGGCGGCATTGTTGACCAGCACATGCGCAGAACCGAGGCGTTCGGTCAGTTTCTCAAGGGCCGATTGCATGGCAGCGATATCGCGAAGGTCACAGATTTCGTACGCGACACCCTCGGCGTGCTCCGCCAATGCGGCGCTTGTGGCTTCGTCGAGATCAAGGAAACCGACCCGAGCACCCTGAGCAGCAAAAGCCATGACGATTTCGGCGCCGATGCCTTGGGCACCGCCAGAAACAATGACCGTTTTGTTCTTCAGACTGGGGTAAATTGCAAATTCTGGCATGGGTATCCTGACTATAAAATCAAGGGAGGTTTCGACCACTTGGAAATCAGGCGACCGGGAAGTGTTCTTGTTAAGTACTAGGTCGGCTCTCGATCCCGGGCAATGGTTTCAAACCTCTCGTCAATCAAATTTGATCAGGCAAAAGGTATTTTAGCAACGACCTGTTCGGCCTGAGACCGACTGTTTTTCGAAATGAGGATCGCCTAGACCTGTGGGTCGGGGTTCACCGTATGCCCATCTACAGCGATCACCTGACCGGAGACCATGCGTGCCGCATCCGAGGCCAGAAAGACAGCCAGGTCCGCGATGTCGCGCCCCTCAATGAACCGGCCCATCGAGGTGCCCGAGGCGTAGCCTTGATAAACCTGATCACGGCTCATGCCCTTGGCCTGCGCTTCGCGGGCAAGGACCTGCTCCATACGCGGGCCTTCCACCGCGCCGGGACAGATCACGTTGGCACGGATGCCGTGGGGGCCAAGCTCCATCGCCAGTGTTTTACCCAGCCCCACAACCGCCCATTTCGACGCCGCATAAGGCGCCCGCCTTGGGTAACCATATTGCCCCGCGGTTGACGCGGTCAGCAGCATGACACCCGACCCTTGCGCCTTCATCAGCGGGGCGGCGTGTTTGGAGCAGAGGAAGACCCCGTCCAGATTGACCGAAAGACAGGCGCGCCACTCCTCAAGCGCCACATCCTCGACCAGGGCGGTTGGCCCGGCAATCCCGGCATTGGCACAGAGCACGTCCAGACCACCCCAATGCGCGGCAATGTCATCGAACATCGCGACAATTGCAGCTTCATCCGACACATCAAGCCGGGTTGTCTGCCAGTCCGAGGGACACTCTCCCAGCGCCTTACTATCCAGATCCGCAACCCAGACCCGCGCGCCCGTCGCGGCAAAAGCCTCGGCCACAGCGCGCCCGACGCCCGAGGCGCCAGCGGTGATCAGAACCCGCTGGCTCATTCCGGTCGCCGGATCGCGCTGCCTGCCCCATCGGGATAGGGCAGGCCCGCCTGCGCCTGCGCGACCTTGGCCATCGCCGCCTCAATCGCGGCGGATGGCGCGCAGGGCCGCCGTGTCTCAAGATCGACATGCAGCAGGAAGCTTTCGCCCGTGGCCAGCAGGGTGTCGCCCTCATACATCCGATGGAACAGGTGTAGCTTCTTACCCTGCCCCAGCAGCATCTGCGTGCGGATCTCGATCCTTGCGCCCGCATGGGTCTCGTCCAGATGCCGGATATGGGTCTCGGCGGTAAAGTAGCTGCCGCCCGAAGCGATATAGTCGGCATCACAGCCGATCAGTTCCATGAACCGGTCGGTGGCATTGGCAAAGGCATCAAGATATCGCGACTCGGTCATGTGCCCGTTATAGTCGGTCCAGTCCAGCGGCACGGCGCGCGACAGGGTCAGGATTGGCTGCGACAAGTCTTTCACCTCGTCCACATGACCGGGCATCGCCGCTTTGATCCGCTGGTCATGGCGGTTCAGCACCTCGCCCGCGCCCCAGTTCTGGTGTTTGAGCGCACGCATCATCCCCACCAGATTGTTGTCGCGGATGCGCTCCAGGTGACGGATTTCGTGATGGCCCGACTGGGCGTCAGACTGCGCGGCGATCAGGTCGACCAACTCATCGGTGAATTCCGGCACATCCATCAGCTTGGTCCAGGGCCATTCCAGCGCCGGGCCAAACTGCGCCATGAAATGCCGCATCCCCGCCTCGCCCCCGGCCACGCGATAGGTCTCGAACAGGCCCATCTGCGCCCAGCGGATGCCAAAGCCCATGCGGATGGCCTCGTCGATCTCATGGGTGGTGGCGATACCGTCCTTGACCAGCCAGAGCGCCTCGCGCCAGACCGCTTCGAGGAAACGGTCGGCAATATGCGCGTCGATCTCTTTTTTCACATGCAGCGGGTAGAGGCCGAGCCCGGTGAGGATATCGCTGGCCCGTTCGATATGCGCCGGATCATTGGCCGGAGAGGTCACCAATTCGATCAGCGGCAGCAGATAGACCGGGTTGAACGGATGCGTGACGACGATCTGTTCGGGGCGAAGCGCGCCCTCTTGCAGCTCCGAGGGTTTGAATCCGCTGGTCGAAGAGCCGATGATGGCAGAAGGATCACAAACCTCCTGCAACTGTCTGTAAACACGCAGTTTCAGTTCAAGTCGCTCGGGCACGCTTTCCTGGATCCAGACGGCTCCCTGCACGGCGTTACCCAGATCATCATGGAAGCTCAACTGCCCTTCGGGCGGCAGCGGCACATCGCTCAGACCCGGCAGCGAGCGCCGGGCATTGTCCAGCACCTCACCGATCTTGCGCTCGGCCTCGGGGTCCGGGTCGAACACCCGGACATCCCAACCATTGAGCAGGAACCGCGCCGCCCATCCGCCGCCGATCACGCCACCGCCAATAATGGAAGCTACTGCCATTCACGTTTCTCCAAAACACGCCGCGCAGCGGCGAAAAAGGGGTGGGTGGGCGGGCCCGCCCACCCCCTCAAAGTCATAAAATCAGGAGTGAGGTGCCCGCTTCACCAGACCCAGCTTCTCGCGCACCTCCGCAGGAGTGATCACCCGCGCGCCCATGTTTTCGATGATGGTTCCTGCCCGCTCGACCAATTGCCAGTTCTGCGCCAACTCGCCCTTGCCGAGCCACAGGTTATCCTCCAGCCCGACCCGCACGTTGCCGCCCGCCAGCACCGAGGCCGCCACATAGGCCATCTGGTTGCGGCCCAGCGCAAAGGCGCTGAAGGTCCAATCTTCGGGCACGTTGTTCACCATCGCCATGAAGGTATTCAGATCATCGGGCGCGCCCCAGGGCACACCCATGCAAAGCTGCACCAGCGCATTGGGCTCCAGCACCCCATCCTTGACCAGTTGCTTGGCATACCACAGATGACCGGTGTCGAACGCCTCGATCTCGGGCTTCACGCCCAGTTCGGTCATCATACGCCCCATCGCGGTCAGCATGCCGGGCGTGTTGGTCATGACATAATCGGCCTCGGCAAAGTTCATCGTGCCGCAATCCAGCGTGCAGATCTCGGGCAGGCACTCAGCCACATGCGCCACCCGCTCGCTGGCCCCCACCATATCCGTACCGGCAATTGTGGGCAGCGGGCTCTCGACCCCGCCAAAGACCATGTCGCCCCCCATCCCGGCGGTGAGGTTCAGCACCACGTCGACCTCGGCATCGCGAATGCGGTCGGTCACCTCGCGATACAGCGCCAGATCGCGTGACGGCACGCCGCTTTCGGGGTCGCGCACATGGCAATGCACCACCGCCGCACCCGCCTTGGCGGCGGCAATCGCGCTCTCGGCGATCTCCTGCGGCGAGCGTGGCACATGCGGGCTGCGATCCTGGGTGCCGCCCGAGCCGGTCACGGCACAGGTGATAAAGACGTCTCGGTTCATGGTCAGAGGCATTTTGCGTTTTCCACAGGTTTTACCGGGTTGGCCCGGGTCATATCCCCAGACTTCTCCCCGGATTCCGATTTGATTTCATGTCCAACTCTGGCGCAGCCTGTTCCAAGCCACTTGTCACCATGCGAATCGAACTTGATGAAACCCGCAAAAAACATCCTCCAACCCGAACATCGCGCCCTGAAAACGGGTGTGCTGGTGCTGGACGACTGCAACACGCTCAGCTTTGCCGCTGCGGTCGATCCGATGCGCGCCGCCAACCGGCTGGCCGACCGCCCGGCCTTCGACTGGGATTACGTGACCGCCACGCCGGAGCCTGCGGAACTGACCAGCGCCTTGCGGGTGCCCGGAATTCCGCTGGCGCGGTTTGAAGGGTGCGAATTGCTGATCGTGGTGGCCGGGTTCCATCTGGCCCGCCATGCCACGCCCAGCCTGCTGGCCGGTCTGCGCCGGATCGCACATGGCGGCGCCACGCTGGCCGGGATCGATGGCGGGCCCTGGCTGCTGGCCGAGGCCGGGTTGCTGAATGGGCATACCGCCACCACCCATTGGGAGGATCTGGAGAATTTCGCCAGCCGCTTCCCCGAGGTCGATGTCCGCCCCGACCGTTTCGTGATCTCCGGCCAGCGCCTGACCAGCGGCGGCGCGATGCCCGCGATCGAGATGATGTTGCATATCATCGCCGCCCGCCACGGCGCGGGCTTTGCCTCACGCGTGGCGGGCCTCTTCCTGCATGACGGGCCGCAATCGCAAAGCCGCCCGCAGACGCGCATCGGCACCGACAAGCACAACGCCCTGACTGCGAAGGCGCATGCGCTGATGGAGGCGGCGCTGGATGACCCGTTGCCCCTGGCCGAGATCGCCAGACAGCTCGGCACCTCGCCGCGCAGTCTGCAGCAGCAATTCCGCCTGCGTCTGGACACCACGCCGCAGGATCACTACCTGCATCTGCGCCTGGCCGAGGCGCGGCGGCTGGTCACCGATACCGACCTGCCGCTGCTGGAAGTGGCGCTGGCCACCGGCTTCTCGTCACAATCCAGTTTCGCGCGCGCCTTCCGCACCGCGCACGGGCTGTCTGCCCGCGACCTGCGCCAAAGCCGCGCCACGGCTGCCGAATAGACCCGCCTGCGTCATCTGGCCAGAAACATGTCGGCGCCGTCCTGACCTCAATACGGCATAGGGTGAGACCGATGCGCTTCGTTCAACGCCCGCACGACCTCGTCCGACAGCTCCAGATCGGCCCCAGCCAGCACATGTTCAAGCTGTGCCATGGTGGTCGCGCCGAAGATCGCCGACATCATGAAAGGCCGTGTCTTACACCAGGCCAGCGCCATATGCACCGGGTCCAGCCCATGTTCCGCAGCAATCGCCAGATAGGCATCCACCGCGTCATAGACCCGCTCGGAATGCCGACCGCCGAGCCCCGGTGATATCGACCGGCGCGAACCTTCGGGCACCGCCCCGTTCTGGTATTTGCCGGTCAGCAACCCGGTGCCCAGCGGCGAAAAGGCCATCAGACCGACATCCTCTAGCAAGCTCAACTCCGCCAGATCGGTATCATACAGACGGCAGACCAGCGAATATTCGTTCTGGATCGAGGCCACGCGCGGCCCCAGCCCCTGTTCGGAGAGCCGCAGCCATTGCGAGGTGCCCCAGGCGCTTTCGTTGCTCAGGCCAAAGGCACGGATCGTGCCCCTGTCCACCTCGCGTTGGAGCGCGTCGAGGCAATCCTCCATATCGGCAATCACCTCGGGATGGACATTGCCTGACGGGTCATAATGCCAATTCTGCCGGAACATGTAGCTGCCCCGATTGGGCCAATGGAACTGGTAGAGGTCGATATAATCGGTCTGCAATCGCCGCAGCGACCCCTCAATGGCCCCGGCGATGGTCTGCGACGAGATCGGCGCGCCCTCGCGCACATGGCGTAGCCCCTCGCCGGAATGTTTGCTGGCCAGAACATAATCGCCGCGCCGCGCCGGATTGGCCGCGTTCCAGTTGCCGAGGATTTCTTCGGTCCGCCCGATGGTCTCTTTCGAGACCGGGTTCACCGGATACATCTCGGCGGTGTCGACAAAGTTGATGCCCGCGCCCAGCGCAACATCCATCTGCGCGTGACCTTCGGCCTCAGAGGTCTGGGTGCCGAATGTCATCGTTCCCAGACAAAGTTCCGAGACCTGAATGCCTGTCCGGCCTAGCGGATTCTGTTTCATAACCTGTCCCCAATTCCAAAAAGCTCCGGCAGAACCTAACTGTCCAGACCGGCACGGCAAGCCCCATCTCAACCGAGCGCCAGCGCCACAACACCGCAAAGAATGATACAGGACCAGAACAGCCGCGTTCTCAGATGCCCCTCCCCCAGCAGCAGGCTGCCCATCAGAACCGTCAGCAATACGCTGACCTCGCGCAGGGGTGCGACATAGATCACCGGTGTGAAGGTCAGCGCGACCAGCACAAGGATATAGGCCAGCGGGCTGAACACCGCGATCGCCAGAACCTCAATCCGATGCGCGGACCAGAGCCGCGCCACCACCTGTCTGCGCCGCAGGGCCACCGGCGCCAGCAGGACAATTCTGGCAATGCTTGAGGCGTAATCCAGCAGCAAGGGCGGGACCAGCAATACCGAGACCGCATAGGCATCCCAAGCGGTGTAGCTGCCGATCAGCAGACCAGCCCCGACACCAAAGCCGACAGAGACAAGCGCTTTGTCCCCGCCACGCCCGAATCCGCCGGTCAGCATCAGAACACCGAAGATGATGGTGACCCCACCCAGCACGGTCTGCACTGTCACCACTTCCCCCAGAAACAAAACGGCAAAACAACTGGCCAGCAACGGCCCGGTGGATCGCGCCGTGGGATAGACCAGCGACAGAGCGCCATGCCGGTACCCGGTTTGCAGTAGCAGAAAATACCCCAGGTGAATCAATGCGCTGCCCACCAGGAACAGGATCTGCGTGCGATCGAACGCGTCGATGCCGGACAGGACATAAAGCGTCAGGGGGAAATAGATCACAGCGGCCGCAACCGAGAACAGCCAGACCAGTTCCGCCCCCGCATTCAGACGTTTTACAAAGAAATTCCAGGTGGCGTGACAAACAGCGGCTGACAGGACCAGCGCAAAGCCAAGGATGGACATGGATCACCTCAAAGACGGTTTCGACAAGACGTGCAAAAGCACGCCCGTCTATCCCCCCTGGCTTTTTCGTCTTTTGGGTGTCCGCCCGTACACGGGCTCATTACGGCGCTCGGTCCAGACCTGCGAAGCAGCGGAACCCTAGCCGCACATGGTTAGGCATCCTGACCTTAAACAGGACCACCCCGGAAATCAATTCCGACCGGATCTAGCTCACCGCTGTGACCGCGTGCGGATAATCCTCGGCAACGACCTGCTGGATCACATCGCGGAACAAATGAAAGGCGCGTGGATTGCCGCTGTTCTTGCGCCAGGCCAGACCGACAGTGCGGTGCAGGTCGGGCTGCATGCGCAGGACCGAGACGTCACCGTCGCGCTGCCGCACTTCGGATTCAACATAAAGCGAGGGCAACAGGGTCACGCCCATATCCAGCGAGACCATCTGGCGCAGCGCATCCAGGCTGGTGCCTTCGAAATCCTCCATCAAGGTGGCGCCGGTGGTCTCGCACAGATCCGCGATCTGGCGATGCAGCGCGTAGGCCGGGCTGAGGCTGAGCATGGCCTGCCCGGCCATGTCCGCCCGCCTGAGCTTGTGGCGGCCCGCCAGCGGATGGGAGTGACCCACCGCCATCAGCAAGGGCTCGCGAAACAGCGGCTGCATCTGCACCTCGTCACTATGCACTGGCAATTGCGTCAGGATGATATCATGCCGCCCCGCGACCAGATCCTCGGTCAGATCACGCAGCGCGCCATCGCGGATGACCAGCTTCAGCTCCGGATAGGCCGCGTGCAAACGCCGCAAAACGCGCGGTAACAGATAGGGCCCGATCGTGGGCGTCGAGCCGAGCCGCAACGTGCCGCTGAGGCTCGTCTGCAACGGGCTGGCATAATCCTCGATCTGCGCCACCTCGCGCAGCACGCGGCTTGCCATTTCGGCGATATCGCGCCCCTCGGGCGTCAGGATCAGCCCGCTGCGCCGACGCTCAAGCAATCGCACGCCAAGCGTCTCTTCCAATGCGCCGATCTGCAGACTCAGCGAGGGCTGGCTGATGCCCAGTTGCCTGGCCGCGCGACGATACTGACCGGCTGTGGCAAGCGCGGAGAAATAACGGATCTGGCGCAAGGTGACGTCGTTGGGCATGAGCGGCTCTGCTCCATGATATTGGTTTTTCCTATTCTACTTAGTCATACCATTGCCTTCTTTCGAGGTTCGCCCACCCCATATCGAACGAGAAGGCCGGGGAGAGCCACCGGCCCGTTTGCAAACAGGAGGACCCACATGAATAAATCCCCGCGCGTCAAAGCCCCTTCTCTCAGAGTCCGCATGGCCGAACTTAAGAGCCGACATCACGACCTGAAGGCGCGTATTGCCACAGAACTCAAACGCCCCCTGCCCTGCAGCGTTCAACTCCGGAAACTGAAACGCCGTCGCTTGATGATTAAAGACGAACTCGCACGTCACGAAGGTCTGCTGCGCATGCTCGACTCCATGCCGATGCCAGGCAAACTCGGCAAACCCGCCTGAATCAATAGGAGAGGACATGTTCGGATTTTTTGATGTGAACAAAAGCGTCCGTATTTTGCACAGCAGCGATCTTGCCGACATGCGCGAGGCGATCCTGACAGATGACGAAGACGGACCCGACGGAGGCAGCCCTTGCGCGGATGACGGCACCGAAGAACAACAGGGAAAGAGTAAGCAACATATTGCTATGCCGCTCTTCGCGTGACTAGATGGGAGGCAGCACTCCGGGCGGAGGTACACTCACGGACCACCCAGCCTTCGCCCATCGCCGCTCGATGCCTTCGGGTGTCACTTCCCGGTTATCCGGTCCCGAGGGCTCTGAGCGTGCAGCCCGGCGTTACCCCCCAGACAGGACGGCAACGCCGGGCAGTGCTTTACCTTCCATCCACTCCAGAAAGGCCCCGCCAGCGGTCGAGATATAGGTGAAATCCGCCGCGGCGCCCGCCTTGTTCAGGGCAGCGACCGTGTCCCCGCCCCCTGCAACCGAAATCAGCGATCCAGCGCGGGTCAGCTCGGCTGCCTTGCGGGCCGCTGCATTTGTCGCGGCATCAAACGGCTCGATCTCGAAGGCGCCCATCGGGCCGTTCCAGATCAGCGTCTTCGCGCCCGCCAGAACGTCCGACACGCGGGTAACAGTTTCGGGTCCGGCATCCAGGATCATCGCATCATCGGGACAGGCATCGGCGGCAACCGTTTCGTTTTCGGCACCTGCCTTGAATTCGCGCGCCACCACCACATCGCTGGGCAGCAGGATCGCGCAACCTGCCTCCGAGGCTTTGGTCAGGATTTCGGAGGCGGTGCCGGTCATGTCATGCTCGCAAAGCGACTTGCCCACGGAAATCCCCTGTGCGGCAAGGAAGGTGTTCGCCATGCCGCCACCGATGACCAGATGATCGACCTTGGTCACCAGATTGCCAAGCAGTTCAAGCTTGGTCGACACCTTGGCCCCACCGACAACGGCGACGACCGGGCGCTGCGGCTTGCCCAGCGCGCTTTCCAGCGCCTCAAGTTCGGCCTGCATCAAGCGCCCGGCACAGGCGGGCAACAGCCGCGCCAGCGCCTCGGTCGAGGCATGGGCGCGATGGGCGGCTGAAAACGCGTCGTTGCAATAGATATCGCCCAGCGCAGCCATTCCGGCGGCCAGTTCAGGATCGTTCTTTTCCTCGCCGGGATGGAAACGGGTGTTTTCCAGCAGCAAGACCGAGCCAGCGGCCAAAGCATCCACCGCCGCCTGCGCCGCCGGGCCACGACAATCGGCACAGAAGGTGACCGGCGCATCAAAGGCGGCCTCCAGCGCGGGCACCAGCGGTTGCAGCGACATCGCGGGCACCACCTGGCCTTTGGGCCGTCCGAAATGGGCCAGCAGAATCGGTATGCCGCCCGCCTTCAGAATGTCGCCAACCGTGGGCGCGATCCGGCGGATGCGGGTATCGTCGGTGACCTGCCCGTCTTCGACCGGAACGTTGATGTCGACACGAACAAGTACGCGTTTGCCCGACAGGTCCATGTCGTCCAGTGTTTTCCAAGTCATTCCCGGTCTCCGCGATAATTGGCCAATGGTCAGGGCTTGTTTTCCCGGAAACCGCCGTCAGGTCAATGCACGACTTGGCTTTCGCGCAGCTCACGCTTAGGTATGCGTCCATATCCAAGTACAGGAGGGCCAGATGGCCGAGATCAAGGACCCGGAAAACACGATCATCATCGAGCTGAAGGACGGCAATGTGATCATCGAATTGCTGCCTGATGTGGCGCCCCAGCATAGCGCGCGGATGAAAGAACTGGCCCGCGGTGGCGAATATGACAACGTGGCCTTCCACCGGGTCATCGACGGTTTCATGGCCCAGACCGGCGATGTGGAACATGGCGACATGGAAGACGGGTTCAACCTGGGCCGTGCGGGCACCGGCGGATCTTCGCTGCCCAATGTTCCGGCAGAGTTTTCCAAGCTGCCCCATGATCGCGGCACGCTGGGCGCGGCGCGGTCGCAGAACCCGGATTCGGCCAACTCGCAGTTCTTCATCAACTTCAAGGACAACCATTTCCTCAACGGTCAGTACACGGTCTATGGCCGCGTGATCGACGGGATGGAGCATGTGGATGCCATCGTGCGCGGCGAGCCGCCCGCAAGCCCCGACCGCATGATCAGCGTCAAGGTGGCCGCAGATGCGTAAGCTGGCCGCCGTATTTGCCCTGATGGCCAGCCCCGCGCTCGCCACAGGTCTGGAAATCGAGGTCGATGGCGAAGGCGCCAATGGCACCATCACCATCGACCTGCTGGATGATGTGGCCCCCAAACATGTGGAACAGATCGCCGCGCTGGCCAAGGACGGCCAGTATGACGGCGTGGTGTTTCACCGGGTGATCGACGGGTTCATGGCGCAAACCGGCGACGTACAGTTCGGCAAGTCGGGTGGCGACATGCGCCGGGCAGGCACCGGTGGGTCGACCCGCGATGATCTGCCGGCCGAGTTCTCGGACCTGCCTTATGAGCGCGGCGTGGTCGGCATGGCGCGCGCCCAGGACCCCAACAGCGCCAATTCGCAATTCTTCATCATGTTCGAGCCGGGCCCGTTCCTGAACGGGCAATACACGGTTGTGGGCAAGGTGACGGACGGCATGGATGTGGTCGACGCGATCAAGCGCGGCGAAGGTCCAAATGGCGCCGTGATCGGCCAGCCCGACGTGATGAAAAAGGTTACCGTGACCGAGTAATCGGCCTGTTCAGAACAGCTTCAATCCGCGCAAGGGCCTCTCCCTTGCGCGGATTTTTTGTGCCGGGTGCCATTGCTGAGCTGCGGCGACCTCTGCTGAAGAAGCAGGTTGTCTTACTACCGGCCCTTCGTCAGTCTTTTTCGGTCGCAATGGAAAGCGTGACCATCGAAGCGATATAAGGCCCTGCAAGCGACAGGATACAGACCGGCGATGTGCCACCGACCGCCTCCACAAGATCGCGGTCCGAGATTTTCTGCGTCGCCGGCGCGGCGGGGATATGCAGGTATTTGACCGTATCGGTGTCCATCACGCATTTGATGTCGACATGATCCGGAACTGGGCTGCCCAGCTCGGCCAGGACGGCCTTCGGGTCCTCCCGCAGGCGGGCGCGATAAGCATCGTCGCCCCATACCTTTTCGAGAAAGTCGGCTTTGTGCTTTGCTTTGATGTTATGTGCCATTTATCGGCTCCTCTCTGTCAGTAGGTTCTGTTGGGTTTTCAGGGTCTTCGTGAGGGCAATCTTTCCTGCTGCCCTCAAGTGACGCGTTCTGAGATTCGGTGGTGTTTCAATTGCCCTGTGTCGCCGAGATCGTGACGACGCCGACACCGAGCGCGCCTATAATGGCGGTGATGGCGGACAGGCAGCTCACGGTTGTGCCGCCCTGAGCATCCATCAGGTCCCGCTCAAAGACTTCACCTTCTGCTGGCGCGGCAGGAATGTGCAGATACTTCACCTTGCCGGTGTCCCTCACGCATCGGATGTTCACGTCGTCAGGAACATGCCCACCGATTTCCGTCAGTGCGGCTTTGGGATCTTTCTGCAGGCGCGCGCAATAGGCATCGTCGCTCAAGACCTTGTCCAGAAAGGCGGCTTTGTACTTTTCGCTGATGTTATGTGCCATTGTTTGGCTCCTCTCGGTCGGTGTCTTGTTGGGTTGTCAGGATCTTTTTTGAGCGAACTCTGTCCTGTTACAGTCGAGTGACCCGTTCTTGGTTTCGGCGGTTGCGCTAGCTGCCCTTTGTTGCCGCGATCGTCTCATAGGCCGATCCAAGTGTGACGATAACGACGGTGACCACGCAGACCGGCGTTGTGCCGCCCTGCGCCTCCAATAGATCGCGGTCGGAGATTTCGCCTGCCTCCGGAGCGGCGGGAATGTGCAGATACTTGACGGTGTCACTATCCATCACGCATCGGATGGTGACGCCGTCCTCAACATTGACCCCAAGCTCAGCCAGCGCCGACTTTGGATCCTCCTTCAAGCGCCTCCGATAGGCGTCATCGCGCCAGACCTTCTGCAGAAAACGGGCTTTGGTGGCGTTCTCGGACTGCTGTAGCATTTTTAGTTTCCTCCCTGTCAGCCGTCGATGGTCGCGCTGAAGGTCACGCCGGAGACCACTGACACCACGAACCCTGACAAGCAGGCCAGAGTGGTTCCGCCCTGAGCCTCCGTCAGATCGCGATCAGAGATTTCACCTGCCTCCGGAGCGGCGGGGATGTGCAGATACCTGACCCTGTCCGTGTCCATCACGCATCTGACCTCTATACCTTCGGGAACATCGCCCCCGATCTCTGCAAGCGCTGACCTGGCATCGTCCTGCAGGCGGGCGCGATAAGCGTCATCACTCCAGACTTTGTCCAGAAAGCGGGCTGTGTGTGCTTCTTTGGTTTTGAGCAGCATAATCTGTCTCCTTTCCGACTGCGTTCATTCGTCTGTCGTGTAGACCGTCAGCGTGACAATCGCGGAGTTGACAACGGTCATCGTGACCGTGATCGCCGTGACACCGCAGAGTATCGTTGTCCCGCCCTGCGCCTGCACCAGATCCTCGTCGGAAATCTCTCCTTCGGGCGGTGCTTCCGGAATGTGCAGATATTTCACCTTGTCGGTGTCCATCACACACCTGACATTCACGTTGTCCGGAACAGTGCCACCTATCTCAGTGAGAGCGGCCCTGGGGTCGGCCTGCAAGCGCGCGCGATAGGCGTCATCGCTCCAGACTTTGTCCAGAAAGCGGGCTTTTTGAATTTCCTTGTTTGTCGGTGCCATGATTGGCTCCTTTCTCTGAGTTCTCGCTTGGGTCAGCGTGCCCTGTCTTTGCTTCGGACGCGCATGCGTCGCGCCTCTTCAGTCCTTGGCGATGCTGTAGGTCATGGAACCGATCATGATGGTCAGTGTGGCAACCGCCGTGACGCAGACGGGCGATGTACCGCCCTGCACGCCCATCAACTCCGCCTCTGTCACTTCCGCTTCAACGGGCGCGACCGGGATATGCAGATGTTTCAGCGCTGCGGTATCCCGAACGACGCGGATATCCAAATCCTTGGGGAGCGCGTAGCCATATTCGGCCAGCGCGGTTCTGGGATCAGCGTCTAACGCGCGCGCAAACGCCTCATCCCGCCAGACCCGCTGGAAAAGCGTATCCTTTTGCGCCTGTTCATCGCTCTTGTCAGAGACATGCAGATTCATCCTCTGGTCCTCCTCACCTGTGCAATAAAAGGTGGGCGACCAATCTGAGCCTGTGCTGTAGCGTGCATTAAGCTGGCTTTAACCGGGCGGCAAAGAGCGCGACCGTTTTGGTTGAACTCTGTTCACATCCCCGTGCCGGGGCTTTGCGCTGCGCCTTCTCAGGATCATCATGTGGCATCCGAAGGGCTCTTTAGATGCGCAGCTTTATCCTGATCCTTCTGCTCTTTGCCGCAGGCGCCGCGCTGGCCAACCCAGAGCGCTGGCGCTCTGAATGGCCGGATACCGATTTCAGCCGCTCAAGCGTGGCGAACTGGGCCGAGATACAATCGGGCGGGCCGCCCAAGGACGGCATCCCCGCCCTCAGCAACCCCAGCTTCCTGCGCGCCTTCGACGAGACCCGGCTGGGGCGACGCGAGCCGGTGATAACGGTAGAGATCGACGGGGCCGAGCCGCGCACCTATCCGATCCGCTATCTGATCTGGCATGAGATCGTGAATGACAGCATTGGCGGCATCCCGATTGCGGTCACCTATTGCCCCTTGTGCAATTCCGGGATGACCTTTGATCGGCGCACGGCGGCGGGCACGCTCAGCTTTGGTGTCTCGGGCAAGCTGCGCCATTCCGATATGGTCATGTATGACCGCGAAACTCAAAGCTGGTGGCAACAGGCCATCGGCGAGGCAATTGTCGGAGACCTGACCGGCACCACCCTCACCGCCCTGCCCGCCTGGATGGAAAGCTGGGAGGAGTTCCGGACCCGTAATCCCGACGGTCTGGTGATGAATGAACCCGCTCACAGGCGCGATTATGGCCGCAACCCCTATCGCGGCTATGACAGCTCGGCTCGCCCCTTTCTCTATTCCGGCGAGAACCCGCCCCATGGCATCCACCCGCTGGCCCGCGTCATCCGTGTGGGTAACAGCGCCTGGCCGCTGGAGCGGTTGCGCGCCGAGCGCGAGATCGCCGAAAACGGCGTGACATTGATCTGGCGCGCCGGGCAGGCCTCGGCGCTGGACAAGACCCGGATCGCAAAGGGCCGCGACGTGGGCACGGTGCGGGTGCGGGATGCCTCCGGGCGGGACCTGGCCCATGACGTGATGTTCGCCTTCGCCTTTCACGCCTTCTGGCCCGATGGCACCTGGAGGCTTGCCCGTTGACCGGTAGATGGCGGGGCTGATAGGGCTAGCCCACGGTCGTTACCCGACCGGATGATGGAGCTTTTATGTCTACGATTGCGGGAAACCGCTAAGTCCTGACCAGCAGGACAACCGGGCCAACCAGACTGCCGCACCTAACGGCAGGCTTTTGAGTTGTATCTGCTTACCCAAATGATTGCGACCAAGGCGACAGCCTTGCACCCCCGATATCGGCGAGACCCGATCGGCGGTGCCATCAGGAAAGACATACGATCAATGAAAATCAGACTGACACAACGCGACGATATCCCCGCCCTGCAACGTGTTCTGCAAGAAACCGAATTGTTCCCACCGGAGATGATGCCCGAGATGTTGAGCGGGTTCTTCTCGGATGCTGAGCCCTCTGACATCTGGCTCACCTGTTTGGACAGTGAAAGACCCGTGGGCTTTTGTTACGCAGCACCCGAAGCCTTGGCCGAAGGCACCTGGAACATGCTGGCGCTGGCCGTGCTGCCTGCAGCCCAAGGCAAGGGGTGCGGGGGTGCCATCGTCACTCATCTGGAGGAGGTCCTGCGCGCTCGCGGCCAGCGCATTCTGATCGCGGACACGTCGGGAACTGAGAGCTTTGCCGGAACACGGGCATTTTATGCCCGGCAGGGCTATGAGGAGGAAGCGCGGATCAGAGATTTCTGGGCCCCGGGCGACGACAAGGTGACATTCCGCAAAGCCCTGCACTGAGGATAACACTTGCGTGTGGCCCTGTCCCGGAGAAGGTCGCACGCTTCTTATGCGCTGGCCAAGCGCGGTACGGCGCACTAGCGTGCGCGCATGACCGCCTCCATTCGTGACAGCCGCTATTCCTGGTTCCGTCTGCTGATCACCATGCTGATCGGCACGGTGGCCAATGTCGGCATCTGGGCGGTGATCGTCATCATGCCGGCGGTCGAGGCGGAGTTTGGCGCAAGCCGGGCGGATGCCTCGCTGCCTTTTACCCTGACCATGATCGGCTTTGCGCTTGGCAACCTGGTACTGGGCCGGATGGTGGACCGGCTGGGTGTCACCCTGGCGCTGATAGGCGCGGCGTGTTTGAGTGCGGCCTGTTACGGGCTGGCCAGCCTCGCGCCCTCGATTGCTATCCTGTCGTTGGTTCATCTGGGGTTGGGGTTCGGCACGGCGGTTGGATTTGGCCCGCTCATCGCCGATATCTCGCACTGGTTCGTTAAGCGGCGCGGGATCGCGGTGGCGCTGGTGGCCAGCAGCAACTACCTGTCCGGCGCGATCTGGCCCACGCTGCTCTCAGACATGCTGCGCGACAGCGGCTGGCAGCAGGTTTATCTGGCGCTGGCGCTGGTAACGTTGATCATCGTCATCCCGCTGTCGCTGCTCTTGCGGCGGCAAGTCCCCGAAGAAGATCTGGCCTCAGCCGCCTCCGAGGCGAAGATCAACGCCCAAACTGCCGGGATGTCGCCCCGTGTGCTGCAATTCGTGCTGGGGCTGGCGGGCATCGGGTGCTGCGTGGCGATGTCGATGCCGCAGGTTCACATCGTGGCCTATTGCGTGGGGCTGGGATACGGGCCTGCAGTGGGTGCCGAGATGTTGTCGCTGATGCTGCTGGGCGGCGTTGTCAGCCGAGTGATCTCGGGGATGGTGGCAGACAGGCTGGGCGGTCTCAGGACCCTTCTGATCGGCTCGGCCCTGCAGGGCACCGCGCTGTTCCTGTTCCTGCCCTATGACGGGCTGGTGCCGCTTTATGTGGTCAGCGCGCTGTTTGGGCTGTCACAAGGGGGTATCGTGCCCAGCTATGCGCTGGTGGTGCGCGAATACATGCCCCCGCGCGAAGCCGGTGCGCGGGTGGGCTTTGTGATGATGATGACCATCTTTGGCATGGCGCTGGGTGGCTGGATGTCGGGATGGATCTATGACATCAGCGGCAGTTACACGGCGGCCTTCGTGAACGGCATCGTCTGGAACGGTATGAACCTGGTGATCCTGCTGGCGCTGCTGCATCGCAGCCGCCCGCGCCCGCTTGCGGCCTGAGTCTTTGACGCCACACATGCGCTGACATTGCGGTGACCATGACCTGAACTTGCGGGAAACGGTGCTAGGCTCTGATCATCCGGGGTCCTCAGGAGGCGAAATGACACCGCTATCCCGCCGCACATTCCTTGCCACAAGCGCCGCCTCGCTCGCCGCGCCCGCCCTGGGGGCCGAGCCACAGCCCTATCTGCTGGACAAAGCAGCCTCGAAGGTCGGATTCATCTTTACCCTGGCCGGGAACGCCCAGCGTGGAACCATGCCGGTAACATCCGCTGACATCCAGGTCGATGCCGCCGATCTGGCCGCAAGCAGCGTTGATGTCCGCGTGGATGCCGCAGGCGCGCGCACCAACCTGTTCTTCGCCACCCAGGCCATGAAGAGCGCCGAGGTCCTGGATGTGGCAGCCCATCCAACCATTCGCTTCGTCTCGAAAGAGGTCGAACTGGGCACCGGCGGGCGGCTCTCTGATGGTGCAAAGCTGCAGGGCGACCTGACCCTGCGCGGGGTGACGAAACCGGTCGAATTCGAAGCATCGCTCTATCGCAAACCCGGCAGCGCAGCCAAGGATCTGAGCGAGTTGAGCATCCAATTGCACGGACAAATCAGCCGGTCGGCCTTTGGCGCGACGGGATATCCCGATCTGGTGCCCGATCCGATCGTGCTGGACATTTTCGCGCTGATCCGACGCGCGCCCTGATCCAAAAAAACCTCAAAACCGACCTCTGAAAGTCGAGAAACCGCGTGCAGCGGCGACACGAAGCGGCATCTTGAGTCATTATGCGCCTGATCATTTCATTTACCGCCCTGTTTCTGTCCGTCATCCTGCTGCAGCTTTCAACCGGAGGGGTCGGGCCGCTGGATGCGATCTCGGGCCTGACGCTGGGCTTTACCACGGCCGAAATCGGTATGCTGGGGTCAGCGCATTTCATCGGGTTCTTCGTGGGCTGCTGGTGGGCCCCTCGGCTGATGGGCAGCGTCGGCCATTCGCGCGCCTTCGCGGTCTGCACCGCATTGGGCGCAATGGGACTGATCGGGCACACGCTGACAGAGGATCCACGCATCTGGGCGGCGCTGCGAATCGCGTCGGGCACCTGCGTGGCGGGCTGCTATACCGTGATCGAGGCCTGGCTAAACGCCAAGGTCACCAATGAGAACCGGGGCCGCGCCACCGGCACCTATCGGATTGCCGATCTGAGCGCCTCGCTGGGCGCGCAGCTGATCATCGCCATCCTCCCACCCGCCTCATATGTATCCTACAACCTGCTCGCGATCCTGTGCTGCGCCTCGATCCTGCCGCTGATGCTGACACGGGCGAGCCAGCCACAAACGCCGGATGCGCCGCGCCTGCGCCCGAAACTGGCCTGGCAATGCTCGCCGCTGGCTGTGGCAGGCGTGATCGTGGCCGCGCTCAGCTCCGCCTCGTTCCGCATGATCGGGCCGGTTTATGGCCAGGAGGTGGGGCTGGACATCAACCAGATCGCCTTTTTCCTGGCGACCTTCGTGCTGGGCGGTGCGCTGGCGCAATATCCCATAGGCTGGCTGGCGGACAAATATGACCGCCGCTGGGTGCTGATCTGGCTGTCCGGTGTTGCCATCCTGAGCTGCGCGATCACCATGATCGCCAGCGGCGCCGGCACCGTTGGCATCATGCTGAGCGCGGCGTTTTTTGGCTTCACCACCTTCCCGATTTTTTCGATCTCGGCGGCCCATGCCAATGACTTCGCAACATCCGAACAGCGGGTCGAACTGTCTGCGGCGCTGATGTTCTTCTATGCATTGGGAGCCATCGCCAGCCCCTATATCTCGTCCAACCTGATCGGTGCCTATGGCCCCGGCGCGCTGTTTGCCTTCGTGGCGGTTGGCCACTTGTTCCTGATCCTGTTTGGCCTCTTGCGGATGCGCAGCCGTCCAGCGCCCGAGGATCGCACCCGCTATGTCTATGCCCCGCGCACCTCATTCACCATCGGGCGTCTGACCCGCAGGCAACGTGATCAGGCGTTGCGCACCGACGAGGCAACAATGCCGGAGCAGACAAAGCAGGACCAGAACAGCTAAGCTCGACCGAGTGGCAGCAAAGGACAGGCACATGCGCAGATACAGACCGGGCGATGATGTGGGCGTGTTGGAGCATTGGCCTTTCGACAACCCGGCCAGCGCATACGTGATCCGGCGCGGCGCGCCCAGCGCCTCGGGGCGAATAGATCAGGGAGGGCCGGGCCACACCAGCCGCTTCGGCATCTGGCGCTGCACAACAGGTGCTTTTGACTGTACCGAACAGGGCGACGAGTTGATGACGGTGCTTTCGGGCAGATGCCGGATCAGCGATCATGGCAGCGGTGAAACCGTCGAGCTGTCGGTGGGTGACAGCCTGTTCATCCGCGATGGCAGCCGGGTGACATGGGATGTGATTGAGGATGTGACGAAAGTGTTCTTTGGTCAGAAATCCGACGGGTATTGAAAAAGGGGCCGAAAAACCGGCCCCTTTCCTGTTTCAATCTGCGGTTTAATGCTCGACGCGGTCGTCGGTTTCCATTTCGGCCTCTGCCGCTTGCACCTCTTCCGGTGCAGCGAGCGCCCCGTTGGCCAGACCGCCGACACCGTTTTCCATCGACAGGCCCAGCTCTTCGCCCAGCTTCTTAAGCGCGGGCATCTGCACCGCCATGCCCATGATGGAATCGAGCGCCTGATTGACCACCGGCTTTTCGCTATTGGTGGCGCTGCCGGGCGTCCCTGCCGCACCGATGCCGCTGACCTGATGGATCTTGATCGAGTCGATCTTTTCGGCAGGCTTGACCATCTGGGTGATGATCTCGGGCATGGTGTCGATCCGGGCCATATCGACTTTCATCCGGATCAGTTCCGGCGACAGCGCGTTTTCTGCCTCGACAATGGCGCGCTTACCTTCGGCCTCGGCCAGCATGTCGTTCTTCTTGGCCTCGGCCCGGATGTTGAGCGCGTCGGCCTCGGCCTGTGCTTCTTCGCGGCGGGCTTCGGCGCGGTCGGCGGCGGCGTCCTTCTCGGCCTGCGCGGCCAGACGGATCGCGGTGGCCTGACGCTCGGCCTCGCGGGTGGCTTCGATCAGAACGATCTGCTTTTCACGCTCGGCTTCGGCCACCTGACGGGCGGTTGCCACGGCTTCGGTCGCTTTGGTCGCCTCGGCACGGGCCAGATCGGCGGAGGCACGGGCGCGGCTTTCCTCTTCGGATTTCTGCGCGATAATGATCTGGCGCTCCTGCTCGGCCACTTCCAGCTCACGCTCTTTGGCGATCTCGGCGTCGCGGATCTTGCGCTCGCGCTCGATCTCAGCCGACCGGATGGCTTCCTCGCGGGCAATCCGGGCGCGCTCGGTTTCACGCACCGAGTCCTCGGTCCGAGCGGCAATCTCGGCCTCTTGTGCGACGCGCATGGTCTCGACCTTTTCGGCCTGTTCGATCCGTGCCTGCGCCTCGTCCTGCTCGATGAGCAATTTCTGCCGTTCTGCTTCCATCGCGGCGCGGCGCACCTCGACCTCTGCATCCGCATCAATCTGCGCGCGCTCTTTCTTTGACGCCGCGATAACCTCAGCCAGCTTGCGCATACCGACGGCGTTAAATGCGTTGTTTTCATCCAGCGCTTCGAACGGCGTCTGATCCAGCGCAGTCAGCGAGACCGATTCCAGCGACAGACCGTTCTTCAGCAGATCCTCGGAGACCGCATTCTGCACCTCCTGCACAAAGTCGGCGCGGTTTTCATGCAGCCCATCCATGGTCATTTGGGCGGCCACGGCGCGCAAACCGTCGATCAGCTTGCCTTCGATCATCTCGCGCAGCAATTCCACATCGAAGGTACGGCTGCCCAGCGTTTGCGCGGCACGCGCAATGCCTTCATCAGTGGCCATGACCGAGACATAGAATTCCACGCCCACATCGACCCGCATCCGGTCCTGCGTAATCAAAGCGGCCTCGCCGTTGCGCTGCACTTCAAGGCGCAGGGTCTTCATGTTGACCGGGCTGACCTCATGCAACAGCGGGACAACGATGGTACCGCCATCCATGATCACTTTCTTGCCGCCCGCACCGGTCTTGACCAGGCTCACCTCGCGGGTGGCGCGGCGGTACAATCGGCCAAGGACCAGACCGATGAACAACAGGAACACCAGAACGGTGAGCACAGAAATCAACAGGAATTGCAATTCCATCAAAACGTCTCCTTTTAGAGTTTTTAATTGGGTTATTCGGACATGCCGATCAGAACGAAACCACCGCTGCGCCGGTCGCGCAGCACCAGAACCTCGGTGCCTTGCGACAGGTTCTCGCCCTCGCGCATGGGTTCGGCGCGCAGGTAATGCGCATTGCCGAAACGATCCATGACACGCACCTCGGCCGGGCGACCCTTGCTGGCCGTGCCTTGCGTGATCACGCCACGGCGGCGGGACAGGCGGCGCTCGGACGTGGATTCGGTCTCGGTCCGCGGCAAGAGCCGGGCAAAGACCGCGCCAAAGCCGCGCGCGAACCAGATGCCAAAGGCAGCCGCCGGGATCGCGGCCAGCCATCCGGGCAGGTTGAGCCCGATGAGATCGCGCAAGGCGAGTTGCAGACCCAAGCCGCTCAGGCCGAAGCCCATCAGTAGGGTGGCAAGCCAAATCATCGTGGGCATCTTGCCCAGACCCAGCCAGCTTGCCGGGCCAACCGCATCGGTTGCTGGGGCCTCCAGATCAGCCTCAGCTAGATCGACCGGGTCCAGATCGATATCGACATCCAGATCAGCGTCAATATCCAGATCGAATCCGTCCAGATCCGGCACCTCAGCAACATCCAGATCGACCTCTCCCTCGCCCGCCATCAGGCTGCCGCCCACCATCAGGGCCACCAGTTCAAGAACCAGCAGGCCCAACAGCAAGGCAAGCGCCATCGTAAAGGGCGCAAAGGCCCCCTCAAGCAGGAAGTCAAACATCACCGGATGTCCCTCATTTTTGTATGCGGTGGTATACGAAATAGATGGGGACTCATTTCAACATTTCAAGAGTTTGTGATTCTGCGGCTCAACCTGAGGTTAATCAGAGGCCAAAATGAGGCACCAGCGCTAAGCTTTCGCAAATCCTGCATGATGCGTTGCGTCACTTCCAAACTGCACCTCTCACAAAGCTGCCCTTTTGCTGGCGCGTCACATGGGGTAGACGGGCGCGCAGACAGATACGCGGACTGGGTACATGGCACGAATCCTCATCACCTCGGCGATCCCCTATATCAACGGGATCAAGCACCTCGGCAACCTGATTGGCTCGCAATTGCCCGCCGATCTCTATGCACGCTATCTGCGTGGCCGGGGCAATGAGGTCATGTTCCTCTGCGCCACCGACGAACATGGTACGCCCGCCGAACTGGCCGCCGCCAAGGCCGGTCAGCCGGTGGCCGAGTATTGCGCCCGGATGTACGAGGTGCAGTCCGATATCGCCCAGCGGTTCGGTTTGAGTTTTGATCATTTCGGTCGTTCCTCCAGCACCCAGAACCATCACCTGACGCAGCATTTCGCCGGGCGGCTGGCCGATGCCGGACTGATCCGCGAAGTGACCGAAAAGCAAGTCTACTCCAACGCCGATCGCCGGTTCCTACCCGATCGTTACATCGAGGGCACCTGCCCCAATTGCGGCTATGAGCGCGCGCGCGGCGATCAATGCGAGAACTGCACCAAGCAACTGGACCCGACCGATCTGATCGAGCCGCGCAGCGCGATCAGCGGGTCGACTGACCTTGAGGTGCGCGAGACCAAACACCTCTACCTGCGCCAGTCTGCGATGAGCGATCAGTTGGACAAGTGGATCGACAGCAAGACTGACTGGCCGGTGCTGACCACCTCCATCGCCAAGAAATGGCTGCATGACGGCGACGGGCTGCAGGACCGGGGTATTACCCGTGATCTGGACTGGGGCATTCCGGTCAGGAAAGGTGATGAGGATTGGCCCGGGATGGAGGGCAAGGTCTTCTACGTCTGGTTCGACGCGCCGATCGAATACATCGCCTGCGCGGCAGAATGGGCCGAGGCCAATGGCAAGTCGGACGCTGACTGGCAGCGCTGGTGGCGCACCGACAAGGGCGCCGATGACGTGCGCTATGTGCAGTTCATGGGCAAGGATAACGTGCCCTTCCACACGCTGAGCTTCCCGGCGACCATTCTGGGCTCGGGTGAGCCATGGAAGATGGTCGATCACCTGAAGAGCTTCAACTATTTGAACTACGATGGCGGCCAATTCTCGACCTCGCAGGGGCGCGGCGTCTTCATGGATCAGGCGCTGGAGATTCTGCCTGCGGATTACTGGCGCTGGTGGCTGCTGAGCCATGCGCCCGAAAGCAGCGATAGCGAGTTCACCTGGGAGAATTTCCAGCAATCGGTGAACAAGGATCTGGCCGATGTGCTGGGTAACTTCGTCAGCCGGATCACCAAGTTCTGCCGCTCGAAATTTGGCGAAGAGGTGCCCGAGGGCGGCGCCTATGGTGAACAGGAAGAGGCGCTGATCGCCGACCTGACTACGCGGGTGCGCGCCTATGAGCGCCATATGGAAGCGATGGAGGTCCGCAAATCTGCGCAGGAGCTGCGGGCGATCTGGGTTGCGGGAAATGAATATCTGCAAAGCGCCGCGCCTTGGGCAACGTTCAAGACCGACCCTGAGAAGGCCGCAGCACAGGTGCGTTTGGGTCTGAACCTGATCCGGCTTTACGCGGTGCTCAGCGCGCCCTTCATCCCCTTCGCCTCGGCCCGGATGCTTGAGGCGATGGGCGTCAGTGACACGACATGGCCCGAGGATGTGGCGGCCAGCCTGTCGATGCTGGCGCCGGGTCACAGCTTTGCCGTGCCCGAGGTGCTCTTTGCCAAGATCACCGATGAGCAGCGCGAGGATTGGGAAACACGCTTCGCCGGCACGCGCGACTAAAACCCGCGTTCAGTTGCGCACCCGCGGCACGGCACGCGCTGCACGATTTCTAAATCGCGTGATCAAACCCGTTCGAACGGGTTTGATCCGGTGACTGAGCTAAATGTCCAGAACCTGATTGATCGCCGCTGTCAGCCGGTCGGCACTCAGGTCTGCATCACTCTCTGCCATCACAAAAGGCGGTGCCAGCAACACGTGATCCCCCTGCCTGCCGTCGCGGGTGCCCGGCATCGGGTAGCAGATCAACCCCTGGCCCATCGCCGCCGCCTTCAGCTTGCCCGCCAGCCCCAGTGCCGGGTCGAACGGGGCCTTGCTGGCGCGGTCCTGCACCAGTTCCACGCCCCGGAACAAGCCGCGCCCGCGAATGTCGCCCACATGCGGATGCTGGACCAGCCGGTCGTGCAGGGCGGCGTCCAACTGGGCTCCACGCTCCTGCACCTGTGGCATCAGGTCCCGCTCCAGCATCTCAGACAGCACGGCATGCCCGGCGGCGGTGGCAACCGGATGGCCGATATAGGTGTGGCCATGCTGAAAGAAGCCCGATCCATCCGCAATCGCCTGATAGATATCCGCCGAGCATAACATCGCGCCGATAGGCTGGTATCCGGCCCCGAGACCCTTGGCGATGGTCAGGATGTCCGGCCGCACATCTTCACCCTTGCAGGCAAAGAGATGCCCGGTCCGGCCCATGCCACACATCACCTCATCAAGGATCAAGAGCACGCCGTAAGTATCACATATCTCACGGATACGCGCAAAGTACCCCTCGACCGCAGGCACCGCGCCCAGCGTTGCGCCAACTACCGGTTCGGCGATAAACGCCATGACGGTTTCGGGGCCGAGGCGCAGGATTTCCGCCCCCAGCTCGTCCGCGACGCGGCGTCCGTATTCGATTGGTGACTCACTCTCATGGCGTTCGGCATATTCGTAGCACGGCGCGATATGGCTGACACCGATCAGCAGCGGGTCGAACTGTTGGCGCCGCCACGCATTGCCACCCGCCGCCAATGCGCCCAGAGTGTTGCCATGATAGCTCTGCCGCCGTGCAATCAGATTGCGCCGTTCGGGCTGGCCGATCTCAAGGAAGTATTGCCGGGCCAGTTTGATCGCGGATTCCACCGCCTCTGACCCACCAGAAACGAAATAGACCCGGTCAATGCCTTCCGGAGCCTGCGCGATCAACAGATCGGCCAGTCGCTCGGCAGGCTCGGAGGTGAAGAACCCGGTGTGAGCAAAGGCCAGTTGGTCCACCTGGTCCTTGACCGCCTGCCGCACCCGCGCGTTGGAATGCCCCAGGCAGGACACGGCGGCACCGCCCGAGGCATCAAAATAGCGCTTGCCCTGCCCGTCGATCAGATAACAGCCCTCGCCCGCGACGGCAGTGGGCAGGTCCGCGCGGCAATGGCGCGGAAAGACATGGCTCATGGAAACTCCCTTTCCAACTCGGCCCGCAGCGCAGCCACCGCGGCTGCATTGTCGGGCCATTCACTTCCATCCGGCGCGTGCAGGTTGTTTTCGAACCCGACCCGCAGATACTCCGCCCCGGATCGCGCTGCGGCGATCAGACATTCCTGTTCCTGGCCGCCAAAGGCGCAGAGGCTGAACCGCAAGCCAGCCAGTTTCGGCAAAAGCGCCGCAAGCTCTTTGCGCTGCCCAGCTCGCGCGGGCGCATAGGCACCCAGTACGCAGATCACCTCATCCTGCTCGGGCTTGACAACGCCCATGCTGCGCCAATCGCGCAGCAGCGCAAGGTCATCCGCACCATAGACGATATGCTGCACGCGGGTGTTCTGCGTGGTGCAGAGCGCGTAGAGCGGCGCGGCGATCTCGGGTGCGCGATTGATCTCGCGCAGCGAGACGCTGGCCCAGGAGGGCGCCAGCGCCTCAAGGCAGGCAAATTGCGCCTTGGGCGCATAGCGCCCGGCCGCTTCGGTGGTGATCTGTAGCTCCAACCCGTCCACCTCGCGCAACGCGGCCAGCGCCTCGCGGTAGAGACCTGCATCCAGCGAATGCCCGCCCGAGGCATCGCGCACATGCAGGTGCAGCGCGTCCGCCCCTGCGGCGCGACAGGTCCGGGCGGTATGCAGAAGCTCATCTGGCGTCAGGGGCAAGGCCAAGTGATCGGACTTGCTGCGGCGCGCCCCGTTGGGCGCAACCATGATGCGGGGTCGTGTCATGTTGCGTTCTCTCTTTCATCAGAGAGCTAAGATATGACGTGCCGCCACACCTGAGCGAAACCGACATGTCCCCGGCAGAGTTACGACATCGCCCGCTTCCGGTCATCAGATGGAAGAACGCCAAACAACCGCTTGTAAACGCGCGAGAATGTCACAGGCTTAAAGCCATAATCCAAAGCAATCTCGGTCAGTTCGCGGCGGCCTGACAACACGTCGAGCCGCGCATCCTCAAGGCGGAGCTGGGAATAGACCCGCCCCGGCGGCTGGTCGAATTCCTGCTCGAAAAGCCGTTCCAGCTGGCGTTGGGAAATGCCCAGCTCCACCGCTATCTGCGCGATGGAAAGCGGCGCAAAGAGGTTGGCCCGCATCCGGCGCAGCGCCGCAAAGACCAGATGGTTGGCGGTTTCGAACCGCATCTCGGAACTGCGGCGCTGCGGCGCGCGCCCATCGCGCACCGTGTCGATCACCAGCCGCGCGGCGATCTCGTCGGCGGTCTCGCCCCCGTACTCGTCCCGCACCAGATGCAACATCAGATCGCTGGCCGCGCCGCCGCCCGCACAGGTCGCGATCTGCGTGTCATGGGTGAAGAGCGCGGCGGTCAGATCGATCTCGGGGAATTCCTGCCGCAGATAAGGGAAATCCTCCCAATGGGCGCTGACCGAGCGGCCATTCAGCAGCCCTGCCTGCGCCAGCCGCACCACGCCCGAGGAGACACCCCAAACCGGGTGCCCGCGCCGCACCCACCTGCGCAGGCGCGCTGTCAGGTCAGGTTCGGGCGCCATGCTGGCGTCGGCGCCCGCCACCACCACCAAGGTCGCACGTGGCGGGATATCGCAAAGCTTGAGGTCGGGGATCAGCGCAAACCCGTTTGAGGCGTGAACCGGGGCATCGCTCAGGCTGCAGGCCTTGTATCGCAGCCCGGCATCGGACCGGACGCGGTGCAGAAGGCGCAGAACCTCGACCGCCGAGGAAAACGCCTGCATCGTAAAACCTGCGTCAAGAACGAACACAAAAAGCCGCTCTGGGGCCGCGCCCATCTTTGTCGTCTCATCCATCACCGGCTCAGGTTAAACGCGCCGCGATCCGGCGAGAAAGCTAAAAAACACAGCAGTGCCAATATTTAACTTGGCAATCTGACGCTTGAGATATTCCCGAAATGCGGCCATCCTGCGGAGGATTGCCAGTGACTCGGGCTGCCGCCCTCGGCAGCGTGTCATTGGTCCTGATTGTCTAAATCAAGCGAGGCTCATTGCATGCCGACCCTTTCCTCCTGCATCTTTTCCAACGCGCGCGCGCCGCTTTCGCTGCGGCATGTCCTGAGCGGGATCGCCATTGCCGGTGCCCTCTGGACCGCGCCAGCCCATGCGCAGGAGACCGAAGCCGCCCCGCCGAAAGTGTCAATCGCGGCAGCCTACACGCAGGAAATCACCGATGAGGCCGTGTTCATCGGGCGGGGCGAAGCGATCGACCAGGTCGATATCGTCGCGCGCGTCAGTGGCTTCCTTGAGGCAACGAAGGTCGAGGATGGCGCAATTGTCGAAGAAGGCGAGCTGCTGTTCGAGATCGAGCCGGACCTCTATGAGGCAACGCTGGAGGCCCGCAAAGCCGATCTGGACAAGGCTGAGGCCAATCTGGAACTGGCCAAGCTGGAACTGGCGCGGAAGGAAGAATTGCTGCGCCGTGACGCAGTGCCCGTCTCGGAACGCGACGTGGCGCGCGCCAACGAGCTTGAGGCCGAAGCCCAGATCAAAGCCGCCAAGGCCGCGATCCAGCAGGCAGAGCTTGATCTCAGCTATACCAAGATCGACGCCCCCTTTCCCGGCCGTCTGGGCCGGGTGACCACCAGCGTCGGTGATATTGTTGGCCCCTCCAACCCGCCCCTGGTCACTCTGGTCCGCGAGGCTCCGATTTACGTGAGTTTCGCGGTCAATGAAAAGCTGCTGCTCAATGTGCTGGAGGAGTTCGGTGAAACCGCCGCCTCGCTTGCCAGCTCGGATCAGAAACCGGATGTATTCGTGGAACTGCCCAACGGCAGCAAGCTGGACGAAACCGGTGAGATCGTTTTTATCGACAACCGGATCGACCCGTTGACCGGCGCAATCACCATTCGCGCAGAGTTTGAAAATGCCAGCCGTCTGCTGGTGGACGGCGCCTTTGTGCATGTCAGCATCCAGGCGTTGGAGCCGACCCAGCAGTTGTTGATCCCGCAGGCCGCGCTGCAGCGCGACCAGCGCGGCGAATTTGTGCTTGTGGTCAATGACAAGCAGATGGTGGAGCAGCGCTATATCGAGACCGGAGATGTGGTGGATACGGCGATCATCGTGACCGACGGCCTTGTCGAAGGCGAGAGCGTGATTGTCGAGGGGCTGCAACGGGTCCGGCCCGGCGTGGCGGTGGATGCCATCGTCGCCTCTGACACGCCGGGGGAATAACACATGTTCTCAGCCCTGTTCATCAGCCGGCCCAAGCTGGCGCTCGTCATTTCGCTGGTGCTGACGATCATGGGGGGCATCGGCTATCTGGTGTTGCCGGTCGCCCAGTTCCCCGACATCACGCCGCCGGTGGTCAGTGTGACCGCCGACTATACCGGCGCCAATGCGGAAACCGTTGAAAACACCGTCGCCGCCCCGATCGAGGCGCAGGTGAACGGCGTGGATGACATGATCTACATGACCTCCACTTCGGCCGATAACGGGTCCTATTCGCTGAACGTGACGTTTGAGGTGGGCACCGATCCCGATATCGCCTCGGTCAATGTGCAGAACCGGGTGGCGCAGGCGATGGCCTCGCTGCCGACCGAGGTGACCTCGACGGGCGTCGTGACACAGAAATCCTCAACCAACATGCTGCTACTGGTCACGCTGACCTCGCCAGAGGGAACCTATGACAGCGTCTTTCTGTCCAACTACGCCTCGATCAACATCAAGGACGCTCTGGCGCGGATACAGGGCGTCGGCAGGGCCGATGTCCTGACCAATTTCGAATATGCCATGCGGATGTGGATGGACCCGGACAAGATGGCGGGACTGTCGATCACGCCAGGCGATCTGATCAACGCCATTCGCGAACAGAATATCGAGGTGTCCGCAGGCTCGATTGGAGCGCCACCCGCCCCAGACGGGCAGACCTTTCAATACACGATCAAGACCAAGGGCCGCCTGACCTCTGCCAAGGAATTTGGAGAGATCGTGGTGCGCACCGGCGATGCCGGGGCGATTGTACGCGTCCGCGACATCGCCCGTGTCGAGTTGGGGGCGGCCTCCTACACCGCATCCGGTTATTATGAGGGCACCCCTGCGACGGTTTTGGCGATCTACCAGGCCCCAGGCGCTAATGCGCTGGCCGTCGCCGAGCGGGTCGAGGCCGAGATGGAACGGCTCTCGCGGGCCTTCCCCGATGATGTCGATTACCGGGTGCCGTTTGACTCCACGAAATTCGTTGAACAGTCGCTGAATGACGTGGTCACAACACTGATGCTCACCTTCGTTCTGGTGATCTCGGTCGTGTTCATCTTCCTCGGCAGTTGGCGTGCGACGATCATCCCGGCAGTGGCGATCCCGGTCTCACTGATCGGTACATTTGCCTTCCTGCTGGCCTTTGGCATGTCGCTCAACACCATCTCGCTCTTTGCGCTGGTGCTGGCCATCGGCATCGTGGTGGATGACGCCATCGTTGTTGTCGAAAACGTCGAACGCATCATCGCTGAGGAGGGCCTGAGCCCGCCCGAGGCCACGCGCAAGGCGATGGGGCAGATCACCGGACCGGTCATCGCCACCACGCTGGTGCTGCTGGCGGTGTTTGTGCCGGTCACCTTTATGCCGGGCATCACCGGGCGGCTCTATTCGCAGTTCGCGATCACGATCTCGACTGCAGTGGTGATCTCATCGATCAACGCGCTCACCCTGTCACCGGCGCTTTGCGGTCTGGTGCTGCGACCGCGTTCGGGACCACCCAAGGGCCTGCTTGCCGTGTTTGAAGGCTTCATCGGTGGCGCGCGCACCGGCTATGTCGGCATCGTGCGCCGCATGCTGCGCCTGCCGATCATCTCGCTGGTCATCATCGCCGCAATCGGAGCTGGGGCCGGGACGATCTTCACCAACACCTCCAAAGGGTTCATCCCTCTCGAAGATAATGGCTATCTCTTTGTCGATATCCAACTGCCGGATGCCGCCACGCTCTACCGAACCGAGCAGGTCACCGAGCGGTTCGATGAAAAGGTGCGCAACATACCCGGCGTCGCCAACACCGTTTTGGTGAATGGCTTCTCACTGTTGAACGGGGTGACGCCGAACGGGGCCGCGATCTTTGTGAACCTGACCGGCTGGGACGAGCGCCAGACCGACGAGTTGAGCGCTGATGGCATTCTGGCGCAGGTTCTGGCGTTGGCCTATCAGGAATCGGCTGCCTCGATAATCGCCTTCAACCCGCCACCCATTCAGGGCCTCGGCATGTCAGCAGGTGTCGAGATGGAGGTTCAGCAAACCGGCGGCGGCACACCACAGGATCTGGCCTCGGCGGTCGGCTCCTTTGTCTATGCGGCCAATCAGAGCCCGGAGATTGCGCAATCCTACACCACGTTCCGCGCAAACGTGCCGCAACTTTTCGTCGACCTGGACCGCGAAAAGGCCAAGACATTGGAAGTGCCGATTTCCGAGGTCTTCCAGACCATGCAGGCCTATCTGGGGTCCTACTATGTGAACGACTTCAACCTGTTCGGGCGGGTCTATCGCGTGATGATCCAGGCCGAGGGCGAATATCGTGACAAGGTCGAGGATATTAGCAACCTCTATGTCCGCTCCAGCCTGGGCGAGATGGTGCCGCTTGGCACGCTGATCGATGTCGAGAATGTGCTGGGTCCAGTTCTGTTGAAACGGCACAACCTGTTCCGGTCTGCGACGGTCACGGCAGTGCCCGCGCCCGGCCTGTCCAGCGGCGACGCGATCCGGGTGATGACCGAAACCTCGGCCACCGCCCTGCCCCCCGGTTATGCCTTTGAATGGACCGGCACCGCCCAGCAACAGCTGGCCACAGGCGGGCTGGTGCAGGTGATCCTGGTGCTGGCAATCATGTTCGCCTACCTGTTCCTGGTTGGCCAATATGAAAGCTGGTCGATGCCGGTTTCGATCCTGCTTTCGGTGATCGTAGCCCTGTTCGGAGCGGTGGCGGCGGTCGCCGTGGTGGGCAGTGACATCAACCTCTATACCCAGATCGGGATCATCATGCTGGTGGGGCTTGCCTCGAAAAACGGCATTCTGATCGTCGAGTTTGCCATGGAGCAGCGCGCCAACGGCCTCAGCATCCGCGAAGCGGCTGCCGAAGCGGCCAGCCAGCGGTTCCGTGCCGTGATGATGACGGCGCTGTCCTTCCTGCTGGGTGTGGTGCCGCTGCTCGCTGCAAGCGGCGCGGGCGCGGCGAGCCAACAGGCGATCGGTATCGCGGTCTTTGGCGGCATGCTGGCGGCGACGCTGGTCGGCGTGATCCTGGTGCCGGTCCTCTACGCGGTGATGCAGGGCATGCGCGAGTGGCTCAAGGGCTCCAAAGGCAAGGACCCCGATCCCCCCGAAGACGCCGAAGCCACCACTGGATAACACGAGCGCCCCGCCATTGGCGGGGCGTATTCGTTGCGGGTCCGGTTCTCTGCGGTAGAGGCGATTCCGGTTGTACTTACCGCTGCATCCGCGCGCGTGCAGCGCAGCGTATCAGACCCGTTTCAGCCAAGGGTCCGGAGCAGGTTTTCGACGGTGTCCCGCGCGGGCATGGAGGGGGCCGTTCCGGCTTTGGTGACCGACAGACCAGCGGTCGCACAGCCGTATCTCGCCGCTTCCTCTGGCGCGTTCCCCTCCGACAGCGCGGCGGCAAAGCCACCGTTGAAGGCATCGCCCGCACCGGTGGTTTCAACAACCGGGCCTGCATTCACCGCGGGAACCAGCCCGTGGCCATCCAGATACGCCCCTTGCTCTCCGAGCGTGATGATCGGTGTTTTGACACCGAGGGCACGCAACGCCTCGCAGGCTTTGGCGGCATCTTCTTGAGTTTCGACCGCGAGGCCGGTCAGCGCCTCGCATTCCGTTTCATTCGGCGTGACGTAGTCACATAGGCCAAGCATCCCCTCAGGCAGCGCGGCGGCGGGGGCCGGGTTCAGAATCGTGGTGACACCGGCATTGCGGGCAATCTCCAGCGCGCGCAGGGCTGCATCCATCGGTTGCTCAAGCTGGGTCACAAAAACATCTGCGCTGGCAATCAGGTCCGCATGCGCCTCGACCGTTTCCACGTCAATCAGAGCGGCGGCGCCGGGCGCAATGATAATGGCATTGTCGCCGGTCTGTTCCTCGATGAAGATATGCGCGGCCCCCGTGTAGCTGTCGCCGATCTGGTCAACATGGGGCGTTACCCCTGCCCCCGCCCATGTCTCAAGGGCGAGCTTTGCAAAATCGTCCTGCCCGAGTTTGGAGATAAAATGCGTGTCGGCCCCCATGCGCGCGCAGGCAACCGACTGGTTCGAGCCCTTGCCACCGGGCCCCAGCGCAAAGGAGTTGCCCATGATGGTCTCGCCCATCTTCGGCATACGGTCGGCCCGATAGGCGGTGTCGGCGACAAAGACGCCCAGAATGACAACCTTGCCCATGGCTTACTCCTCTTCCGGCGGCACGACGCCTTTGCGAAAGGCGAAACAGCCATAGAACCTGCGCTCGCCGGTCTGGATGACGGCATAGGCCTGTTTCGCGCGCTCATAAAACGCATAGCGTTCGATGCCGATCATTTCCGGTCCCCCCACCGCGCTGACCTGCGCCTGCATCTCTTCCATCACCGGCAGGATCGTGTCGGGTTCGCCGACCACCTCCATCCGCGCCGCCGCATCGTCCACAAACGTGTCGAGCGGATAGACGGACAGGACCGCTTTTGCGACCTCGGCGGCGGGGCGGTCAATGCGCAGCACCTCGCCCAGCACGGTTTCGCGCGCGACACTGTCAGAGGGGAAATTGGTATCAGCGATGATCAGATCATCCCCATGTCCCATGGCACGCAGCGCATAGAGCACGTCGGCATTCAGAATCGGGTCAATACCTTTGAGCATTTTGGCCTCTCAACAGTTGGGTTTCACAATCTCGCGCCGCTTTCGGCATCAAAGACATGCAGGTGATCGGGATCGGGTTTCAGATGAATGGTCTGGCCCGGTTCGAAGTCATGACGCTCGCGGAAAATGGCGGTGACGTCCTGATCCTGGAACCGGGCGAAAACCATCGTTTCCGCGCCGGTTGGTTCAACCACCTTGACCTGCATGGGCAGGCCATCATCGGCCAGGATCAGGTGTTCGGGCCTGACTCCGAGCTTGACGCGCCCTGTCCCGCCCGGCCCACTGAACAGAAACCCGCCGACGCTCACCTTGCCGCCTGCCAAATCGCCGGACAGCAGGTTCATTGACGGCGCTCCGATAAAAGCCGCCACAAACTCGTTGCTTGGATTGTCATAGAGGTCCAGCGGGGTGCCGATCTGTTCGATGACGCCGTCCTGCATCACAACGATCCGGTCCGCCAGGGTCATGGCTTCGATCTGATCGTGGGTCACAAACACCGTGGTCGTCTTGAGACGCTGATGCAGTTCCTTGATTTCGGTGCGCATCTGGATGCGCAATTTGGCATCGAGATTTGACAGCGGCTCGTCAAATAGGAAGACCTGCGGATCGCGCACGATGGCGCGCCCCATGGCGACCCGCTGCCGCTGGCCGCCGGACAGATGGCGCGGCTTGCGGTCCAGATACTCGGTCAGGCTCAGTATCTCTGCCGCTTCCTTGACGCGCCGGTCGATCTCGGCCCGGTCGACCTTGGCCACCTTCAGCGCAAAACCCATATTCTCGGCCACGGATTTGTGCGGGTAAAGCGCATAGGTCTGAAACACCATGGCAATGTCACGCTCGGACGGTGGCAGGTTGTTCACCACCCGGTCGCCGATGGCAATCGTCCCGCTATCGATCGGTTCCAGCCCGGCGATCATGCGCAAGAGCGTGGACTTGCCACAGCCAGACGGGCCGACCAAAGCCACAAATTCCCCATCCGCGATATCGACATTCAACCCGTGAATGACCTCTGTCGCGCCATAAGATTTGCGCACTTCAAGAATTCTGACGTCTGCCATACCTGCCCACATCCCCCTCAGAACCCGGAGGTTAGACAAAGGAAATAAAGCTGTCCACGCCGGTCGGCAGGTTTTGTTGACTCAACGTCAATCTGGACCATACTGGCGCGATGCGGGGGGCTCATGTCAGCACAGCCTGTTCTTTTATCGGCGTAATTTTCTGCGACTGCATCCCTGCGGATAAGAACAACCACACGTTTTCTTGGGAGGATTGTCGTGAAAGTTGAACTCTACAACTACATCAAGGCCGCGCAAAAAATGAACCGGCGCCAGATGCTCAAAGGCTCCGCCGCGCTTGGCGCAGTGGCGATGATGCCAAAGTCGGCGATGGCGCAGGACAGCGAGAATATCCGCGCCGAGATTCTGAAAATACCCGGCGTTGGGGCGGGCTCTCCGACCGATGGCGATTGGCAAAAAGTCGGTGAGATGTGCCTGGGCGCGACAAAATCCAATGTCGCCGAGGGCGAGTTTGACGGTGTTGAGCTGACCTTCATGGGCCTCAATAACCAGAACCTGCACAACTTCCTGTTCCGAGGCTTCCTGAAACCGTGGGAGGCCTATACCGGCGCCAAGATCAACTGGATCGACCTGGCGCAGGCGGATTACAACGCGCGCTTGCAACAATCCATCGCGACCGGCACCGTGGATTTCGACATCATCGAAATGGGGGCCCCGTTCGAGGGCGATGTTCTGGGCAAGGGCCTTGCCTCCGAGATGCCGGACTGGGTGAAAGAGCAGATCGACATGGACGATTACGTCGACTACCTCAAGGCGCCCGTAGGGACTTGGGACGGCAAAACCTATCGCGTGTCGATTGATGGTGACTGCCACACATTTGCATATCGCAAGGACTATTTCGGCCCCGATTCAATCACCGGGCGCGAGGTGCCGAAGACCTGGAAAGATGTGAATGATATCACCAAGGAGCTGATCGGCAAGGAGGACCCGCTGACCGGCCTTCCGGCTCACGGGTATCTTGACCCGCTCAAAGGCTGGGGTGGGTTTGGCTTCTACTTCCTCGAAAACCGGGCCGCGGCCTATGCCAAACATCCCGACAACCCGGCCTGGCTGTTTGATCCCGAAACAATGACGCCGATGGTCAACAACCCAGCCTGGGTGCAGGCCATTCAGGACGTGATGGACCTGATCGAGGCCGGAGCCTATCCGACCGACCAGATCAACGCAGACCCCGGCACCACGGCGTTCCAGCAGTTCCTGGCCGGAACAGGTTCGATGCTGATGTGGTGGGGCGATGTGGGCTCCAGCGCGCGGACATCGGATACATCCGTGGTCGGTGATGTGGTCGGCTTTGGCATCAATCCGGGCGCTGACAAGGTCTACAACGCCAAGGCCAGCGCATGGGAAGAGACCTATAACGAGGCGCCCAACATGGCCTATATCGGCTGGGGCATCTACGTCATGGCCACGGTTGAGGGCGACGAGAAGAAAAAGAAAGCCGCCTGGTCGGCTGCGGCGCATCTGGGTGGCAAGGACCTGTCGCTCTGGGCCTCGGCCTATCCGTCTGGTTTCCAGCCCTACCGCAACTCGCATTTCCGCTTCGAGGAATGGGAAGAGGCGGGCTATGACCGCGACTATGTTGAGGATTATCTGGGATCGAACGCGGATAGCTACAATCACAAGAACGCCGCGATCGAGCCGCGCATTCCCGGCATCTTCCAGTACTATTCGGTGGCCGAAGACGAGTTGGCCAAGGGCTACGCCGGTCAGTACGGTTCTGCCCAAGAAACCGCGGATGCGATAGCCGCTGCCTGGGAGAAGATCACCGACCAGATTGGCCGCGACAACCAGATCGCCGTCTACAAGGCCTCTTTGGGCCTGTAACTCGGGCCGGACAAGTTCAGAGCGGGCCGCAGGGATTGCTGCCCGCTCTTCCCTCAATCACCGCTGCGAGGCCAGAATTGTCACCCTACTTTGCCTATCCAGATGACGATGCCAGAGTTTTCGCATGACGTCAGACGGCGACCTTCTTCATACCGTTACGGCCGAAAATATCTCGGACAGCCGGAAGCGTCTGGGTAAACTTCTGGTCTGGGGCACCGCCGCGCTGTTCCTGATGCTGGCGCTCTTGCAGGCCCTGCACGAAGCCGGGCGCGTCTCCGCAGGGTTTGAGACCTGGCGACCGGTTCTTTATGCCTACATGCTCTGGGCCACGTCGCTCTGCGTGGCACAAGTCATCGTCAACGGCGAGAAAGGCAAACGCACCTTGTTTGTGCTGCCAGCCGCGCTGTTTGTGATCAGCCTTGTCGTCTTCCCGCTGCTCTTTGCGCTCTATATTTCTTTCACGGATTGGAATCTGGCCTCGCCCACCGGTCCTCAGCCAAATGGCTGGGACAACATGGCTCAGATGTGGAATGACGGGTTCTACTGGAACGCGCTGAAGAACATGGTCTATTACGTGCTCGCGGTCAGCGTTGAATATGTCATCGCCTTTGGCCTTGCCTTGCTGTTGAACGCCCAGATCCGTGCGCGCAAGTTCTTTCGCGTCGTCTTCCTGCTGCCCCTGATGCTCAGCCCCGTGGCCGTGTCCTGGATGATCGGCAAATCCATGCTGGAGGTGCGCTTTGGCCCGATCTCGCGGATCATCCGAGAACTGGGCGGCGAGCCCAGCTTTTTCAGCAATCCCGAGATTGCGCGTTTCATGATCATGGCGATGGATGCCTGGACCTTCATTCCCTTCATGATGATCATGCTGCTCGCCGGGCTGCAGGCCCTGCCCAAAGAGGTCATCGAAGCGTCCAAGGTTGATGGCGCGACCGGCTGGCAAAGCTTCAAGGAGGTCATCTTTCCCCTGATGCTGCCGGTCTCGGTGACCGCAATTGTGATCCGCATCATCTTCAAGCTGAAACTGGCCGACATCATCATCAATGTCACCTCCGGCGGTCCGGGCGGGGCCACGGACAGCGTGACAAGCTTCATATTCCGCGAATACCGCGACCGCTCCAATGTCGGCTACGGCACGCTGCTGGCGATCATCTATCTAGTCCTGATCGTGATTTTCGTCACCGCGCTGCTGAAACTTGTCAGCCGATGGATGGAGCGGCCCGCATGAGCGACGCGATTTTCAAGGATCACGACGCGGATCGGCGGGTGAAAGCCAAATGGTGGGCCAGCCGCGTGGCGATCTATGGCGCCTTGCTGGTCTGGACCGTGATCTGCCTGTTTCCGATCTACTGGACGATCACAACCTCGTTCAAGCTCGCGCCTGATGTGATGAAGGGCAATATCGTTCCCTGGTGGGATTTCACACCAAGGTGGAAAGGCTGGGAATCCATTGGCATTTCACCTCGATTGATCGGCGAGGTGTCCACCGTGCGCGAGGAGTTCCTGAAACGGTTCTGGAACAGCGCTGTCGTCGCGATCTCGGCCTCGACTCTGGCCGTGGTGCTGGGCTCGCTTGCCGCATACGGGCTGTCGCGGTTCAACTATCGCTTCGGCTTCATGAGAAACTCAGACATCTCGTTCTTCTTTCTCAGCCAGATGATCCTGCCGCCGGTTGTCCTCGCCCTGCCCTTTCTGGTGCTCTACAAATCGCTTGCTCTGCTCGACAGCAGGATCGGGCTTATTCTGCTCTATACGCTGATGGTTCTGCCGATTGTCATCTGGATCATGCGCGACCAGTTTCAGGGCATTCCGGTTGAGCTGGAAGAGGCCGCGCTGGTCGACGGGCTGGGGATCTGGGGCGCGTTTCTGCAGATCGTGCTGCCCATCGCGCTGCCCGGCATGGTGGCGGCCTTTATCCTATCGCTGGTCCTGTGCTGGAACGAGTATTTCTTTGCCGCGCTTCTGACCGCAACCAATGCGACGACCTTGCCCGTCATGGTCGCCTCGCAAACCGGATCACAAGGGATCAACTGGTGGTCGATGGCCGCCCTGTCCTCAGCCGCGATCCTGCCGTTGATCATCGTGGCGATCTTTCTGGAGAAATACATCGTCAAAGGCATGGCCGCCGGTGCGGTGAAGTAGACCCCTCGTCCGGCCCTCAGGGCGCGTCAAGCTCTGCCGCTATATCCTTGGTCTGCTCATAGAGCCTGCGGAACAAGCCATAGGCCTTGTCGTAGGCTACATTGGGCTGTGCCTTGATTTCTTTCACCGGCGGGTTCCAGACAGCGATATCACCGCGCTTGACCAAGCCTACCGCAAGAGCGGCCAGAAACGCGTCGCCATAGCTGGCGCCGGTCGATTTTTCGCAAACCACCTGATCTATGCCGGTAATGTCCGAGGTCGCCTGCAGCCAGAGCGCGTTTTTTGTCCCGCCGCCAACAGCAAGCAGACGTTTGGGCGACTGACCAAGCTCGGCGAATGTGTCGGTGACATGCCGCGTGCCATGCGCGATGCCTTCGATCAGCGCGCGGTAGATATCGCCACGGGTATGGGTCAGGTTCAACCCAAACACCGTGCCCTTGGCGTGCACGTCATGGATAGGCGTGCGCTCACCCGAGAAATAAGGCAAGATCAGCAATCCTTCCGCCCCCGGAGGTGAGGTGGCCGCTTCTTGGGCCAGGTTGGAAAACGCCTCGTCCACGGCCAAGTCGCGTGCGAACTGATCGCGGAACCAATGGGTCAGCGTGCCCGATGTGGCAAGTCCCGCCATTGAGGCATGCTCACCCGCAAACAGCCAGGGCGCATACCAGATTCGCGGGTCCGAGACCTGTCTGGCGGCGCGCAGAATGATGAAGATGGTCGAGCCATACATCATCATCATGTCGCCCGGCTGATCGACGCCAACGGAAAACGCCTCTGCGGCCGCGTCGATCGTGCCTACCGTTACCGGCGTGCCCTCTGCCAGCCCTGTCTGCTCGGCAGCAGATCTGGTGATGTGGCCCGCAATCTCGTTTGACCACATCAGACGCGGCAATCTGTCGAGCCCAATGATGTCATCCGCCAGATCGTCAACCCAATCCTGTTGTGCCACATCATAAAGCGGTGAAAAATTCGCGGCGGTATAGTGATCGATCACCACCTCGCCCGTCAGGCGCTGCACCAGAAAGCTGGTCGAGGTCAGGATATGGGCGGTCCGTGCGAAAATCTCCGGTCGCTGCCGCCTGAGCCAGAGGATCTTGGGGCCAACCGATTGCGAGGTCAGGGCGTTGCCGCAGCGGGCGATGATCCTGTCTTCTCCGATCCGTTCGGTCAACTCGCGCACTTCGGCTTCTGCGCGCGTGTCCACTCCATAAAGAACCCCGTTCATCAGAGGCGCGCCTGAATCATCGACCGGCAACATGCAGGGCCCGATTGCGCTGCAGGCCACTGCCTTGATCTCGCGCGCGTCGATACCGCTTTCGCGCAGGAGCGTCTGGCTGACATGGATGAAATCACCCCACCAGTCTTCCTCTGGCCGGTGTTCTGCCCAGCCGGGTTCGGGCACCAGCATTTTATGCGCGCGGGCGGCCTGGGCGTGGATCACACCATCAGTGTCGACAAGAACGCCCTTGGTTTCATAGGTGCCGATATCAATGCCCAGCGTGTACGCCATCAGGTATAGGCATCCCGATCAAGCGAGAAATTAGGCCCGATGCCGGCGAGGCCAGCCTCCAACAGATCGGCCAGGGCAACCAGATCACCCAGATCACAAACCTCTCTGGCGGAATGCGAGTAGCGCATGGGAAAGCCCAGATCGATCGCGGCCACGCCAGCGCCAACCAGTTGCACATAAGACAGGTCGGTCAAGATGCCGGTCTGAGCGCTGCGTTGCAGCGGAATGCCGTTTGCCTGCGCCATTCGTTCGAACAGATCGGTCAGCGCCGGATGCGGAATAACCCCGTTCAACGTCCCCCGCCCGTGAAAGGAATAGAGGCTCATCCCCGGCCCCTGACCAAGCGCCATGTCCCCGCGCGCGGCCATGTCGGGCGTGTCGGTTGCAAGCATCAGGTCGATCTGTATGGCAATGTCGGGCTGCAATTGCTGCGCCAGCGGCTGCGCGCCGCGCAGATTGAATTCCTCCTGCACCGTGAAGGTCAAATGCACGGGCGGCCCGCTCTTGCGCGCCGCCAGACGCCGCGCGATTTCCAGCAGAACGGCGCAGCCCGCGCGGTCGTCGATACTGGTGCCCGCGATCCGGTCATTGGCCAGCGACAGCGCATGCGGCGCGTAGACAACGGGCGTGCCGATATCGATGCCTGCGGCAACCACCTCGGTGGAGGACCCGAACCCGGCGTCAACATAGAGCTCAGCGTAGGGCAGAACCTTGTATTTCTCATCCGGCGCCGTCGCATGGTGGCTTTTGTTGGCGATGATGCCCGCAACATCGCGCCCCTCTCCGACGCAAAGCAAAACCTCCTGCGCCGCCAGCGCGCGCTCGGGAACGCCGCCGAGCCGTTCGAGCCTGATGCTCCCATCCGCCTCGATCCGGCGCACGACAAAGCCCAGCTGATCCATATGCGTAAACAGCATCACGCCGGGACCCTCGCCCGGAAAATGCGCAACCAGATTGCCAAGCCGATCCGAGGTGCTCGCAACGCCGATCTCATCCAGACGCCGTCGGATCGCCCGCCGCACGCGATCTTCGTGCCCCGACAGGCCCGGTATCACCATCAGATCCAGAAGATCGCGCTTGATCCGGTCTTTCATGCGCGGGCCTTTCGCGCACGCGCCATGAAATCGCTGGCTCGATCAGGATCGACCGGGTTCCAGGTGTTGCCATCCACCTTCAGCGAAGACCCCACGATACAGCCATCCGCAACGGCAAGCACTTCTGCAACCGTCTCGTGTTTGACCCCGGTATTGGCCATCACGGCGATATCCGGCAGCACCGCCTTGACCGCCTCAAGGTCGGACATTGCGGCGGCCTCTCCGGTGATCTGGCCAGAGACCAGAACCGCGTCTGGGATGGAGGAGAACACCGCACTGCGCGCCCGATCCGGCAAAGACCGCTGATCAAGGGAATGTGCGAATTCAGCCGAGATATTGTAGAGCATCGCCATATCGGGCCGGTTCAGCCTGTCACGATAGCGCATCGCCCTACCGGCATCCGGCGTCCATGACCCCATATCTGACGCATAGGTTCCGGTGAAAATCTCGCGCACAAACGCGGCCCCGGTGGCCGCCCCCAGAGCCACGCTCGACATCGGGTCCCAAAGAACGTTCACACCGAACGGGACTCGGATTTCGGGTTTGAGCTGACCGATGATGGCGGCCATCGTCGCGGTCGAGGCGGTATCCACCTGAAACTCGTAGGGCCGGTCATTTTCATTGCCAAACATCACCGCGTCAAACCCGGCCTGCTGCAGCGCAACAAGATCGGCGCGCGCCGCCGCAAGCAGATCAAAGGACGGATCAAAGAGCGGCGTTCCCGGCAAAGCCCCGATATGGACCATACCGATCACTGGTTTGGTCTTGCCGAATACGCGTTCAAAATTTGGTGTCATGCCGCCCTCCCTCGCAAGACTAAGTCCATGGGTCTGTTTACGTAAAGAGAAATTGGGTTAGTTTGCGACATCGGAGAAGGAGAGCTCGATGGCTTTGAAGACACGGCACTGGGACCGGCTGGGCAATGGTGGTCTGACGTTCACGGAATTGGGCTTTGGCACGGCACCGCTGGGAAATCTCTATAAGGCGATCTCGGAGGAGGAAGCCCGTGCCACCCTGGACGCGGCCTGGGACGGAGGGGTGCGTTATTACGATACCGCGCCGCTTTATGGTCTGGGACTTGCGGAAACCCGGCTGAACCCATTTCTGCGCGGCAAACCCCGGTCGGACTATGTGCTCTCTTCCAAGGTGGGTCGGCTGATCCAGCACTGCGCGCCAGAACACCGCGCCGGTATTGGCAAATGGTTCGACGTCCCGCTGCGACGCGAGCATTACGACTATAGCTATGACGGCGTCATGCGCTCATTCGAGCATTCATTCGCGCGGCTTGGCGTCGATCAGATCGACATCCTCTATGTGCACGATCTGTGTATCTTTTCGCATGGCTCCAAAGAGGCCTCCGATACCCGGATCGAGGAGTTCTTTGGCGCGCGCGGATATGACGCCATGATATCGCTGCGGGATCAGGGGCTGATCAAGGCAATCGGCGGCGGCGTCAATGAATGGGAGGTCTGCCAGACACTGGCAGAGCGCGGCGATTTCGACCTGTTTCTGCTGGCCGGTCGATATACGTTGCTGGAACAGGATGCGCTGGACAGTTTCCTGCCGCTCTGCGAAGCGCGCGGCATCGGGATCGTGACGGGCGGGCCTTATAACTCTGGCATATTGGCGACCGGTGCCAAGCCCGGCGCTTACTACAACTATGATGCGGCCCCGAAGGAGATTCTGGATCGTGTGTCCGCGATCGAAGACGTATGCCGCGATCATGGCGTCCGGCTGGTCGATGCGGCGTTCCAGTTTCCGCTGCTCCATCCGGCGCATGTGGCGGTCATCCCCGGCGGACAACGCGCCAGCGAAACGGCCGACAATCTGCAAGCCGCACAGGCCGAGATACCAGACGCATTCTGGGCAGATCTGAAGACAAAGGGCCTGATGCGAGAGGATGCACCGACGTGAAGCTCGATGCGCATCAACATTTCTGGCAACCCCTGCGTGGCGACTATGACTGGATGCCCAAGGACAATCTGACGCTGAACCGCGCGTATGCGCCGTCTGACCTGGCCCCGCACCTTAACGCGCATGGCATCGAAGGGACGGTGCTGGTGCAGGCGGCCGCCAGCCTGGAAGAGACCGAATACATGCTGGGCCTCGCCGATGCGACGCCATTCGTGAAGGGCGTTGTCGGCTGGGTGGATTTTGAGAACCAAGATCATTACCAGCATTTGAGCCGTTTGGCCGCACATCCGAAGTTTCTTGGTGTGCGGCCGATGATTCAGGACATTGCCGACGTAAACTGGATGCTGCGCGACGACATTCAATGGGCGTTTCGCGTCCTGATGGATCTGGACCTGACATTTGATGCCCTGGGCTTTCCCAGACATCTGCTGAATTTCCTGACACTCATGACGCGCTACCCCGGTCTGCGCGTCGTCTATGATCACTGCATGAAACCACAAATTCGCGACCACCGCGCAGGACAAGACGCCTTTGCGGGCTGGGCGGAGGGCATGTCTCGCCTTGCCGAGCAAACATCCGGGTTCTGCAAGCTCTCGGGTCTGGTGACCGAGGCGGATGCGGATTGGACGATCGAGAAGCTGCGTCCCTTCGCATCGCACGTGCTCGATACCTTTGGCGCAGATCGCGTCATGTTCGGTAGCGATTGGCCGGTATGCAAGCTGACATCTGACTACAAAAGCTGGCATGACACGGCGCAGGCACTGACCCGCCATCTGAGTGACGCGGATCGTGCAAATATCTTTGGCGGGACAGCCGCGAGGTTCTATCGCCTGACCTGATGCGCCGGGGTGGTTGCGATTGTCGGTTAGTCCAGTATTCGGGCAGCAGGCATCAAGCTCAAAAGCATTCGCGCTCTAGACAAAAAGCAGTGCTGCGCCATTCGCTTTGCTCAGACAGAGACAGCCGCCACTGATCCTCTATCGACACGCGCCTTCGGCATGTGTGATTCCCGGTATCTCTCCGGGGCGTCAATCAAGAGCGATTCTTGGCTGTCGGCATCGATTACCGTTGTCGGCAGCATGTCCCGGCCTCTCACCAAAGTCAGTATGAAGGGCCAAGTTATGATTAGCCAAGCGACAAAAAGCAGTACCAATAATATCAGAATAAGGACAGGGGTTATCAGCCCGCTTAGCAGCGAAAGAACCAAAATGACCGCAGGCGAAATCCAGATAAGTCGCTTGCCGATGACCCGTCGCCTCGGGATCGTTTGCAGGAGTTCGTCCTCTTCCATGTTGTTACGCCATCGGTGAAGTCCGACTGACATCCTCACAACACCGATCAGGCAGGCAAAATAGATAAAGACCATTAGGCTCGGTCCCATGCCGACGTTGAAGTCAACGTTCAAAATTCCAACCAGAGTTACGAAGAGCACCGCGCTCACACACAGCGCAACCAGCTTGACGGTATTGCGCCGCGCAGATGCCAATAGCCCGATATCACCGCGGTTTTTCCCGACCATGTAAACCGGGCGCAAATCAAATGCCGCTTTCCCGAGAGATCGGCGGTAGCGAACCAGAATGGCATCACAGAACACAAAATACAGATATGCAGCTATACTCCCGACAAAGACCGGGAATGCCGTGTTGGCCAGTACCAACTCGCCGCCAAAAAGCGTGGGGGTCGCAAAAACCGTACCTCCGACCACCAGTCCGACCGCCCCCGCGATGCCGATGTCAAATATGGTGGCCAGAGAGCGCCGGATCGTACTCACCTGCACGCTCGAAGGGATATCCTGCCTGTCCTGTCTGCGTCGCCAAAACCACCAAATGGGCCAGGCAAATAGCATCAGGACCACACCGATGTAGGGTTCAACCGGCTCGCGCAACTTTTGGAACAATGACACTTTCCGCGAGGCCACCTCCATCCTGCGATAAAACCATACGGTGTCGTCGTCCTCATCCGAGATCCGCGAATGATCCCGTTCTCTGTCCCAGAACCATTCCGGCAAATGAGGCGTATGCGTTTCCACCCTGCGCTTGGTGGGAATAGAGCTCGAAAATCCTTTCAGATAATACCATTCGCCGCCCGTCACCAATGCCAGTTCAACTTCTGCAAAATGCGCGTGAATGGACCGGTGAACAGGGTGCACATAGTCTCGCGGCGCGTAGTCGCAGCGTTCCCAGTCCTGTCGATTCTTTTTGTCCGATGTCTCAGCTTCGGCCTTGTTGCGGTCAAGGAGGCTTTCGAAAAGGACATTCAGGCAAACCCGCTCCGCTTCAATCCCCGAAAACTGCATGTCAGCCAACAGTTCCAGAACCTGGCGCGCAGGAATGGCTTGTTCCGCACTCATCACTTTCAACAAGTGGCTCGCCTCGGATATCGCGCCGTCCTGCACAAACTTCAGAAACGGTGCAAAAGGTTGCGTCTCTGGATCGCCATCGCATTGTTCCCGAATGGCCTTCATCGGGTTCGAGCCCGGCTTGTCGCTTAGATAAGTGTCCCTCTCCACTCGGGCAGGCAAGTAGCTCGACTGGCCGGAGCAGTATTCGGTCAGATAGTGCAGATCTTCCTGCAAGGCCGTGGAGGCCTGATATTGCTCTTGGGCAGCAACAAATTGGGTCACAATCCCGACGGCGGCGGCGGGAAGCGAAGCGATCAGGGCTCCGATGATCAACAGCCGGTTGCGCCTCTTTCGCCCCTTTCGCTTCGCCAGTTGGTGACATTCCACGGCGTAACTGTCATCGAGATAATCCATCGCGGCGGCAAAACCACCGCCATACAGATCGGCCCATGCAGGCGTTGGTTCAACGCGATCGCGCCATCGCAACGCGAACCCGAGTTCAGGTTCACGCAAATGGCCCGCTTCCTCGGCTGCAAATTGTTCTGACCGCTCGCGAAGATCCTGAAAGGTCTTGGCCGAGTGCGCCTCTTCCTGCGCCCAGTTTCGAAGCCGCTTCCACAATCGCATCAGGCTCTCGTGCGATATATCGATGTCGGAGTCCGGAGCAAGTGTCTCTCCTTCAGGCGGCATCAAAAAGGATCGGCTTGGCTTTCGAAAGACCGCAAACACTTCGCCCAACTGTTCGATCGACGCCCCGGTAACGGCGGACAAGCGATCTAATCGTGTCATGCGCCGAATACCGCGCGCATCCGTACCGACATCCGTCAGAGTCTTAAAAACCTTTTCGCAGAGTTTTTGCGCAGGACGATCCAACTCGTGATAGGCTTTTTCAGCGTGCTCATTCAGCGCGCGTTTCATCGTACCAATCGCCAGATAGTCTTCGAGCATCAGCTTGCCCTCGGCGTGACGCTCGTTTTTCCAATGAGCCCAGGTACGGTTCATGGCATGCTGAAGAATTGACAGCTGGTCCGGATTGTCCCCGACATCGTTAAGCAGCCGCGTGACGAGAACAGGGTCAATCACCCCACCCCCGACATGCGCCGGTCCTGTGATCGCTGCGCGAATCTGATCTCGCGACAATCTCGGAACCAGATATTGCCCTTCATTGATCGCTTCTGGGAGGCCGGAAAACTGAACACAATCTCCCAGAAAATCGGAACGCATCGTAAGCACAACGTAGATTGGCACAGCGGTCTGAGCGGCCGCTTCCAGCAGGAGCCGCACAAAAGAAAGGTGATCCAGATCGTTTTCGGGATCGCCAGCACGATCCTGATCTGCGTTGTAGCGAAAAAGCTCTTCAAACTGATCGGCTATGATAAGCAGTTGCGTTCCCTCGGGAAGGTCCGCCCGCTCCACCATTTGCACAAGACCGAGGCTGCCCAATCGCAATGTTGTTTCGATCAGATCCCGTGTCGTCAGCATGCCCTTCCTGGGGCGATCAAAAAGAACCCCCGGCTTGGCTAGGGACCTTGCCAAGGCACCTATTGGGTCGCTGCCCGGGCGGAACGTCGCCATGCGCCATTTGGCCCCCGCATTGGCCATGTAGCCCCGATGCAGTGCGGGCTGTAATCCACAATTCACCAGCGATGACTTGCCGCTGCCCGATCCGCCGACAACGGCCAGAAACCGGTGTACCGATAATTTGGCCACCATCCGGTCAACCTGCCGCTCCCGTCCAAAGAACAGGTGTTCTTCGTCCGGGCGAAACGGTCGCAATCCCGGAAACGGATTGCGATTTCGACGGTTCTGTAGCCTAGCCATCATCCGGCTCGTTCAGGGCTTCTATGATTGGCATAATCATGCGGGGGTCGAATTCACTCCCGGACTCAATCACATTAGGCCCCCCCAGAAGGTCCTCTTTGTCTTCGGTTAATTCGCCATCAAGCCATGTCGCCTGTATCTTGAACGGTCGCCCTTCGCGAAACGCCAAGGCTCGCAGCAAGTCCCCATCAACAGCCGCCTTCCATCCGTCACTGCCGCTTCCGTAAAAGATCACCACGCCGTCACAGGCCGCAAGATTTTGGATGTTGGCTTCGCGGACCGCATCTGGCTCTCCCGAGAACGCCGATTTTAAGACAGTCACGTGTTCTTCCAACGCCGTTCTCAGCGGTTTGCTGGCTGCCAGATCAGCGCGATCGAATATGACATATATCGATTTGACCGCGCTCACCTTAGCCGGTTTCAGCACGCCCCGTTCGATATCAGACAAGGCCGAAAGCATCGCGGTTTTAACAACCTCAAGGTCAGCGCCAATCAGATCGCAGTCGCCTTGAAGCTCAGCGTTCGAAAGCATGCCGGTCAGGAATTCCTTGTGCTGCTCACCAACGGCGGCATCTGCCATCCATCGGGGCAGCGAAACGACGCGGCGCAGGGCCCGGCCACGTTGCACTGCAAACTCATTCTGGATGACCGAAATGGAATCCGCGCCTTCCCCTCCCGGCAGGGCGCCCGATCGGGTTCCCATCAACTGCACGGACAGACTGGCCGTGGCCATCAACTCTTCGACTTTTGCTCTGCATTCCGCTTCGGTCGAAGGCAGCACCCCATTGGGAACAACCCTGTAGCCGCGTTGCAATAGCTCGCTGCGGAGCGTGGCATAATCTTCGAGGCGGTCTTCGCCGGTTTGCGCCAGGTATACCGTCGGTTTGTCGTCATCCGGGCGGCTCGTTGGCGCGCCTGCTTCGTTCGCAGGCTCAAGCTCTTTCAGAACAATGGAGATATCCTGAGCAAGCCGGCTCACCTTCAGTTTGAGTTTTTGAGCAAACGGTTCCCCGAATTCAGGGTTCAGTTCAAAGGCCCGATCATTCTCGTCGTCGCTCTCGCGCTCTTCGTTGCTCATCCGGATGAAGAACTGCGTGCCAGTGATGTTCCGCATCGGCTTGGGCAGCGTTGCTTCGGACTCGGTTGGACGTTTGATAACTTTGAACACTCGAAGCAGGTTTTTTGGCGCGAGACCGATCGTCTTTTCCGCATGCTCACAAAACTCTTGAGCTTCGCGCTGACACCAAGGCGACTCAACGTAGTTATCCGTGACAATCGCAACCATCACGGCGCTCTGAGCCAAGTTTTCAGTAATCGATTTGTCAAAAACTTCGTTGTCCGACAATCTCTTGTCGCGCCAGATAACCGGCTTTGTGCGTTTGAGTGTGGATTCCAGATATGCTTCCAGAAGTTCGTGAAAAGAACTCACCCAGGACCCGATCTTGGGATCGTTGTCGCTGTGCGCATAGCTTATGAAAACATGGTTACTAAATGTCACATCGGCACCTTTCCAATAGAAAGCGACTTGAGCCGGGCATAGTTTGGAATGCGTCAAATAATGTCTGAACATGTTGGCCAAGATAATGTTATCAATCAAGATTTTTTTGTGGTGAGCGAAGGGATGTGGCTGTCAGCTTCGGCAGCCGTGCCCTTGTTGCGCAAATCACGCGCAGGATTCACCGCGTGAATCCAGCATGATAGCCGGGCGGTATGCGCGCCAATCCTGTCACTGATACCTTAGCTTTGCCCGTCGGCGTATGGTGGCAACCGGCGTCTAATTTTTTGCGTGAAACCGAAGCGTTGCAACGGGCCCGCCATTGCAGAGTGATGCGCGAAAACATCTTCGCCATCCTCCAGGCTATCGCGCAATTCAAAGAACGCGATGTCCGTGTCCGGCGTCACCAGCTCCCGGTCGAAGCCCGCATGCGCAGCCAAATTTGCCGGGGAACCCCCTTCAAATCGCAACGTTATCAAAGTGCTTTAGGATACACTTGGAACTGCGAACTTCCCAAGCTCTACATGGGGCCATCGGCACGCGATGCGCAACAGACTTCATTCGCAGGGCAAAGTTTGCTAGGCTACAGGCATTCAGCGACCAGTTTTTTGTTTCTTCAGTTTTGGGGTCGAAATATCGCGCACGGGGTATCTGCGCAAATTCGGTGCGACCTTTTTATGATGCCCAAGTGGTTTTGTTCAAATAACAATTTGCGAGATATCACATGCCGATTAGTTTTCGTTTCCGCCCAGAATGGCTTCTGGACAACTCTGAATTCTCATGGCGTTCCGCCCTTGCCCTCGTTTCGGCCTGCAAGGCCGCGTACCTGCCGGGCGATCATGCCGCGAACCTTGCCAATGGCGAATGGTCGATGTCGGCGGAGCCTTTCGACGTGGAAGACTCGCAAGGGCTCATCCTCAACAACGATCAAGTGACAGTCATCGCCTTTCGAGGCACTGACAGCACGGCCGATTGGCTGGGCAACCTGCAAATTTTGCCAAGACAGGTCGATGCTTTCAACGGGTCGCTGCACGCGGGATTTCTTGACGCTTACGACGCGGTTGCGCCGATCATTGCGAATGCGGTCGAAAGCTCGCAGGGTCGCGCCTTGTGGTTCACCGGTCACAGCCTCGGAGGTGCGCTGGCTCTGATCGCCGCCCTGACGCACCGGGATCGGGAGATTGCGGGCCTCATGACTTTTGGCCAGCCGCGACTTTTGGGTCGCCGTCCCGCCAAGTTGGTGAACGCCCAATTTGGCCGAAATTTCCAGCGGTTCGTGAACCGCAACGACATCGTCACACGGGTGCCGCCCGGCTACCGGCATGCAGGCATTCGCAGGCATTTCACAGGTATGGACAGCGCTCTTGATGATCCCTTGGCAGAAGAATTCGACCTGATGGCCGAGTCAGTTGATGCCGGAGAAGACGAGGACACCACGCAACTCAGCGAAACCAAATTCCACGAGATGCAAGATCAGATAAATGCTGTGCGCGAACAAATTGAAGCTCAAACGCTGGAGGAAGATGATTTCGGGATCGAAAGTGCCCCCATAGACCAGGAAGAACTTCTGGAAACCAGCGTCGAGGGGATTGTTGCCGGAGTCAGCGCACACAAGATCGATGCCTATCTTGCTGAGGTGAACGCGCGGGCGGCGACGGAGATATCGCTTCAGGGCGTGCACGAGACGTTCCTTGCCCGCCGCTCCGCGCAATTCTCATTGGAAGCCACGATTGCAGAGGAACCCATCGATCCAGAGGACGAGAACTTCGCCGTGGAGGATTTTGGAGTCGAATCCTTCCAGGAGGTCGAAGCCACCTATCTTGTGCGTCTGGCCTCTCAGATGTGGTCGCCGCCTGATGGTGTGACGCTTCGCTCGATCGTGGGAAATATCGGTTCGGTCTCAGCCACCCACAGGGGCGTTGAGAATATGTCCAGCGACCCGATGGTCTTGTCGGTCGATGCCAGTCGCGAGGCTGGCGTCGAAGACGTGAGCGTTTCGGTGCCGCATGTAAAGGGCACGGCGATTCACACGCGACCGGATTTGCCGGAAAAGGGGAGCGAAGCCATCGTCGGCGTGATCGATACGGGCATCGACATCCTGCACGAGGCGTTCAACGACAGCGACGGAAACTCGCGCATCCTTGGTGTCTGGCTGCAACGCGATGACACCGGCCCCACGCCAAAAGACGTTGATCCAGCAGCCTTCACGCAGGACTACGGCACGCTTTATCTGGCCGGTGACATTGAGGGTTTCCGCCAACAACACAAGGATCACGGCACCGCCCCGCCCCGCGGGTTGCGCGACGAACTCAGCGGCCACGGCACCCATGTTGCCAGCATCGCAGCGGGCCGCAAATTCGCTGATGTTGGCGACGGCATGGCGCCCGAAGCGAAAATCCTCGTCGTGTCCGCCCATAATTCCAGTGATCCCGACAACCCAAGCGAACCGAACAGCATCGGCTACTCTGCCAGCCATGTCGACGCACTTGCCTTTCTCAAACGTGCCTCACTTGGCGGCACAGCGGTGAGCCAAGCCGCCCATCCAATCGCGATCAATGTCAGTCTCGGCATGAATGCCGGTGCGCATGACGGGCAAACCACGCTTGAAGCGGCCTTTGACGGCGTCACCGGCGGTGGGCGTGATCCGGGTATCGTCATCGTGAAATCCGCCGGAAACGAGCGCAATCACGCAGGCCACGCATCGGCCCAGGCGGCCCTGGGCGCCGCCGTTGATATCGAGTGGCAAACCGATGACAACGCGCGCCGCCGTGACTATCTGGAAGCCTGGTTCGAGCCCGGTGACGACATCAGCTTCAAGCTCATAAGCCCGTTGAACGATGAAATCGGACCGGTCGATTTTAGCCACCCCGACAGCAGCCTTGAACACAACGGCAATCACTTCCGCCTTTCTCTGTCCGAAGGTCATAGCGACAACGGGCACAACCGGTTGGCCATCACGATCGAAAAACGGGCTCAGAGCATTCTGCCGGGCGTCTGGCGGCTGGAGATGGTTGGACGACAAATGTTCAGCCGCAACGGCATGGTCCAAATCTGGGCCGAGCGGGTCCGGCAGCGGTCGATCCGGTTCCTGCACCCGGACCGGAAAATGACCCTGAGCGTGCCGGGCACGGCAAACTCGGTCGTGACGGTTGGTGCCTGCAACTCCGAATTTCCGATGAAACTTCTGGAGATGTCGTCGCTTGGTCTGACCCGGGACGGTCGCCCTAAGCCGGAACTCTGCGCGCCCGGTGAGATGATCGTGGCGGCAAGGGCCGCCGATAGCACCGACGCCGCCGTTTCAAAAAGCGGCACCAGCATGGCCGCCCCGCATGTCACCGGCGCATTGGCGCTTGTATTCTCGGCGCAGACGCAGGCAGGCGTACGGCACTCCAATGCTGTGCAGCTTCAGCAGCAGCTCAAGCACACGACACAGAACTTTTCGCCCATTCACAATCCCGGTTTCGGCAATGGCATCCTGGATACCGAAAAACTGCTTTCAAAAATGACTTGATTGGTGAGGAACACAAAATGCATCTGGATATAGAAACCTCGATTGAATTCGCCAAATCCGCCGCCCTTCCAGAGATCGAGGATTTTGGTCTCGATATCGAAGATGCCGGCGATCCGCCCAATTTCGACAAGCCGGAACTGGCGGTCACGGTCGGCTCGCAGATTGCGTCATTCGCCGACAACGTCGAACCCGAACTGCGGGAAAAGATCGCCAATGGTTTCCTTTTTGCCCAGCAAGCCGCGAACAAGCAAATCGACGGCGCGACCGAAGCATCATCCTTTGCCTGGTACAAAACCTATGTGCACGTCCTGACCCAAATTGGCTGGATGACCGAAGAAGATGCCAGGCTCGACCGGATCATCAAGGGCACCTCGGTGCAAGTGCACAAAGAGATCATCCCTATCCTTTCGGCCGCCCTTGGACCGGCGGCTGCGACATCTGCCCTTGTCGTCAAGGTTCTGGAAGGGCTCAGCCAGATGGATGCCGATTCACGCTGGTTCACGATCTTCGACAGCGCCTCTCAGCGAGCCCAGGCAAACCAATTCCAGATGAGCCATATCGACAAGGTCGATGGTGCGCCCCGCATCAACCTGGTGAATTTCGAACTGGCCGCAGAACGGTCGGTCAAGCAGGTGCTGTTTTTCAAGCTGGATACGAACAGGGCCGAATTGCGCCACACGGAAAACGAGATATCGGTGAACGAGCCGATCTTTTCCGAGGTCGCCCCCATCATTGCCGATCGTCTGCAGGATCGTATCCGTCAGTTCGTGATGGATATCGACATCTGACAGGTGTGCGGAGCGCTACGACGTAGAGCCCCGCGTGGCCTCTGCGATCGAGCCCATCCAGATCCCCTGATTTGCGGAATAACGCCCATCCTGATTGTTCAGCTTCTGCATGCCTTTCTCACCTGTTTCGGGGTCGTATTTTCGACCGCCGTGATGCAGCGCGATGCAATTCCAGATGTCGTCGAAAACCGGACTGCCTGAATTGCCGGGCTCGGTGGGTGCGAAATAGTGAACGCGGCGACATTGCGGATCAGTCGGCGTCGCGTTCACGCGGCATTCGTGATCAAGCAGACGGTTGTCCTGAAGCGAAAACTGCATCTCGCCACCGGATGGATAGCCGATGATATAGACACGCGGCTTCGGCTCTTCATCCAGGTCCGGAAAATCGTCAGGATGATCTACGATCGGGATCGGTTCGAACAGATCAGCATCTGCGTCAATCGTGAAAATCGAGCAATCGAGACCACCCTTCAAAGGTGACTGGAACAGAATTTCCTTGATCAGGTAAAGCTTCAGCTTGTCTTCTTCGTCGCGCGCACCCTCAAAACGCACCTGGCCGCCCGAACGCGGCGTCAAGGCACGGTGTTCACCGTCCCTGTTCAGGACGTGATAGTTGGTCATCAGGCAGGCGTGGCCAGTAGCTTTACCAGCAAGGCCCAGCTTGTAAGCATCAACGACAAAAGCCGTGCCTACGCGCCGCTGCGCGCGGGTCAGCACAGCCGCCACGCTTTCAGCCCGCTTTACGCCGTCCAGAAGCCAGCAGTAAGTCTGCAAACCGTCCTCACCCAGAACCTTTTCGGGTTCGACGTCAGACAAATCGGGCAATTCACCGCCGGTGACGACGATGGTCGTCGACGCCTCCGAGGTGCTTTTTCGGCTGTCCCACAAACCCTTGGCCATAAGCATAGCCAGAACCGCCTGCCCACGCGGCCCGCGAGTCTCGATCCGCCACAGATCACGGAACTGCCGCAGCGTGCCGTTGTGCTGAAACGGGGTCAGCCCTGCGCCAAGGTACGTGTTCAAGCTTTCTTCGACCGCATCCCAATTCCCAAGGACGATATTCGCCTCGGCCCGCGTGGCATGAGCCCAGGCATCTTCGTTGTCCGCACTCTCAAGGATATCACAAACCCGTCGGGCAATCGCAATCGGATCGGGATCGCCTTCCAGCCGAACACTGGTCGCGCGAGTTATGTCGGCCAATGCTGCGGCATTGATCAGCGGATAAAAGGCCGTGTCAGGCCGGACTTCATGGGCCGCGCAATAGGAATCGAACGAGGCCTGCGCATGTTTTTGGGCTAATTCAGTAGCGCCGCGCGACAGCGCCTTTTGAAACATCTCTTTCTCGGCCCGCCCCAACAGGGCCAGCAGTTCAATCCTTTCATCCTCATTCGGCTCGGCGGAATCCAGAACCGATCGGATATACCCGCTCGCTGCCATTGCGTGACCATTTTCGATCATCGCTTGGGCATAATACTTGATCATCGTGTTGCCCGCCGGCCAGTTGGTGAGGTATTTTTCGGCCAATTCCGCCAACAGTTCATGCTCGCGATAATCCCTGAGCTTTTCCAGCCGGTCCAACGCCACCTCTTCTGCGGGAAAATCCATCCCGTTCAGATCCTCGCGGACCTCGGCCACCAGCGTGTCATATGTATGTTCCAACATTTGCCCTACTCACCCCATCATGTCTTCTTCGCCAAGGCTGATACCATTGCGGATCGGTTCGGGATCATCGCCGATCAGCGGCGCGTCCCCGGCAGCCTCGGTCGACATGGACTCGGTGAAGTCCGGGTTATTCAGCGCATGGAACGTCGCCTTGTCAGCATAGCCCTCACCATCCAGCCCGGCTTCGGATTTGAACTTGAAAAGCGCCTTATAGGTGTTGAACCCGAACTTTCCATCCACGGTGCCGCGCAACAGGCCAAGCGAGACGAGCGACAACTGAAGATGACGCACCGCATCGCTGAAGTCGCCTCGATCCACGATATCGGTCACGACCATTGCCGAGTCACCCCAGATCGACTTGGCCTTGGCGAGTTCCTCCTCGCGATGCTCAAAATTCGTGAAACCCCCGTTGATCCGATAGGTCAAGGCACGCAGCTTGTCATCGTCGGCCAGCGCATTCATCGATCGCTCGCCCCTGAGCTTGCGCTGTGCCCAATACTCAGCAGCAATCCGCAGCGCGGTTTCCGGAGCGAAGGCCAGATCGGGCTGGCCAACAAGATCGACACCAAGCCGGTCGGCGTAGTTCTGATAGTTCTTACGCCCCGTCAGCTGGATCATCCCGCGTCCACGGTATTTGAAACCATCACCCGGCTGGGTGTTGCCCATCCGCCCACCATAGACTTTCTCGGCAAGGCCAGGTTCGTTCCTGACGAAAGGCTCGGCAGACTGAACGCTGGGAAACCGGCGCGGCCACATCGCATGGATGCGCGCCGCAGAGGTGTAGTTCAGCGACTCGATGCGGTGGAAGAAGCCGCCAGACTCGTGGCTGACCTGCGCCAGAAAATGCGCAAGGCGGCGTGCATTCGCATCAATGCCATGAACGCCAAGGATAGCATGGCCTTGTTGCAGGATTGCGTCGCGATAGTCATCTCGCGCGCGCGGCGCGAAAGCGTCAAATGTATCCGCCGTCAGTTTGGGGGTGTCAGCAGTAGTCGGTGTCGCTGGTGTGCCGGCTGTATTCGGTGCCGCTGGCAACGGTACGGCAGCAACAGTCACCTCAAGACCGACCGAGCCCGCCGGTATGCCTTCGATCTCGGCTGTGATTTTCAGGGGCACATCGGCACCGCCAAGGCTCAGCGAGGCGTTCGCGACTATCTGCATGCCATCGGACTCTGAGGCCGAGACAAAAGTGATCGCATTTGTCTGTGCGTTTTCCTTCAACTGAGCCGTCCCACCGGGCGTTGCAGACAGCTGAATGTTTGAGGCGGCCGCCGACGGGGCACCGCCTCCGGTTGCGCCTCCCAAATCAACTGCGGGTGCCGCCTCGTCCGCAAACACGCCCCAGCCTGTGGCCAGATCGTCCGCGGGGGAATAGATGCCGTCCGTCGAAAGCTCCCGCGCCGCTTCGGCCTCGACCAGTCGCTTCTTGGTGGACGGGCCGAAATATGCACTGCCGTTGAAGCCCAGTTTCTTTTGCAGGGCGGTGACAATCTCGCCCTCCGACCCGACGCGCAACCGCCCAAGTGCGGCCTGCACCAGCGCCGGGTCGTTGTCCTTGCCTACCGCCACGATGGCCGCCGCAATCGCCGCCTCGCGCCCGGTCAGTAACACATAGTCGATGCGCGCATTCCATCCGAGACCGCCGATCACCTTCTGAAACGCGCCCCATGCGCCCTTGCCGTCCGGTCCCTTGATGGTCTGGCAGCCCGCCGACGAAAAACTGGAATTCGAATAGGCACAATGGATGTTGTCATAGGGCTGTGACCGATCCCAGAAGTCGTCATGTGAATAGGTCAGATCGTGATGTGTCCTGAGGACAGTGCAAATGGCGTCCGCCGTAAGATTGTCGGGGTCCGTCATCCTCAAAGCAGGCTTGATCCGACCGCCTCCATGGGCGTTGACGCGGTAAATATAGCATCCCGTGGGCAGCAGGTTGCTTCGTGTGCTCTTATGCGGCCTTATCCCGTTCTTGAGCTTGTAGTAATTCTGCATCCACTTCTTGTTTGGAACGGTCGATCCGGCATAGGCACGCATCTTTTTCGTGTTGGAATCGAATATCCCGAGCGTACAATTAAAGCCCTTGTGATCCGGTCGCGTATCTTCGATCTGCACCCTATCGACGTTTTCCTGAATATCCGAACCGACAAGTTTCCCTCCGCGCAATCCAAACGCAATCAACCCGTTCTTTCCGCGCGGACGAAAGAGATTGGCTTTGACGAGGAGATCGAAAACGCGCCAACTGAATTCGAATTGAGATGCGGGGTTGAGACGTGCTGAAGCCGAGGTGTGGGAATGCGCGAAATCGGGCTGCGAGGGATCAGCACCCCATTTGACCTTCGGCAAGTCCACCTCGACCGAAACATCTACTTCGGCTTCGGCATCCAAAAGTTCCTGCAAAGCTTCGGGGCTGTCATCGTGTTCAGGAAGGCTCGTCGGGTCGGAGCTGACGTCCTCGACGCTTGTGTCGTCGCCCGTCAATTCACCACTTGGGCCAGGGTCTTCAGAAAGGTATACAGAGCCGGTTTCGCCTATCATCTTTGCCCTCCAACACTTTAAAAAATAATACAAAAAAGCACTTCAAAATTCTGCTTTGAGTATGCTGGGAACTTGGCATTTCAAAATTTTTGAGCCAACACTTTCCCGTGCTTTCGCTTCTAAAAGTTACCCAGAAAAGCACATCTTTTCAACTGTTCTGACAGTTGACTTGGGAATGTCGTCAGGCGATGCGCATCAAAAGATCTAACCCGCCGTTGATCTCCGGGCTGGTCTTGAAGTCTTTGAAGGGGGCAGGTTTGGACATTACTGGAGGTTACAAAACCCCCTGCCCTCCTCAACTTAAGTTCTTATGACAAGACCGGTCTGAAACCTAAAGAGTTCGAGAGCAGTAACCTGTTAAGCCGCCTTGGGCCCAGGTGGTTTTGCGTTACACCCCGCCATCAGCCGCAATTTGGCTCGATCTGTTTGTGTCGCTGCGAAGCAGAATAGCATCCTACCCTGGCGCACAGATGATTGCGTCACCGAAGCCTCGTTTCGTCAAACTGAATGGAGGCTCGCAGGGGAACAAGCCAGGCGATGAGACGCTGATGACCTTTGAGGCAATGGGCTCGAAGTCGGCCCGAAAATGCGCGGTGCTTTTGATCACAATTACTCGGGCCTGTTCTGGGCTCAGATTCAGGTGCTTGAACTGGGCAAGGTCGAGGCATTGGTTCCGGATACTGGTGACAACAACCGTGACATCGGCAGCCACATCTTCGACATGCAGCGCGCAGGTCGCACCGAGGGTCGCGATGCCGCCTCCATACATGGCCCCGGTATAGGGAACGTACCCTTCGCTCAGTGCTGTGACCCGGAAGCGCCCGTTAAAGGGCCGGTCTTCTGGGATGCCCGATCGCCCCCCAAGCGCGCCCTCGATCACCGCTCCGATCCCGGCCGCATGAGCCTGCTTCGCGAGATATGGGTCATGCATCAAGCCCAAAAGCGCCGTTTGCACCTTGCCGTCAATGAGGGCGCGCAGCAATCCGGTGGTGTCCGAGGATGCCCCAGCGCCCGGGTTGTCCTGTACATCAGCGAGTACGACGGGCTTGCCTGTTGACGTGGCGACCGCGCAGGCGACTGCCTCCTCAGCCGTTGTCAATCTCGTGTCGAATACCTCTTTCGCAGCAAACAGTCGGGCGAGCGCAGCGTCGGCCAATGCGTCTGACTCCGCTTGCGTTTGCGCATAGGCAATGACCGAGGACGCCGCATCTGACGTATCTGCGGCGGTGAACCCGAGTGCCATTTCGACATGTGTGTCGGCGCGATCAGGCAAGGCGTCGTACAGGCTGCGTGCGGGTTCGGCGCTGGTGACCTGGGCGTGCAACGGTATCCGCTCCAGGCCGCGTCGGAAGGATTTGGCGGGCCGCACGCCCCGCAGCATGGGCTGCAGGCGGGCCCAGCAGCGCGCGCCCGCCTCAGCCATATCAAGATGCGGATAGGTCTTGAAAATGCAGATCTCGTCCGACAACTCGACCATCTTCGCCGAAATATTCGCGTGCATATCAAGGCTGACAGCGATGGGTAGTGACGGACCGATTTCCTCGCGAATCCGGGTCAGCAGCGCGCCCTCGCCGTCGTCGTGGCTGTCTGTGATCATTGCACCGTGCAGGTCGAGGTATATCCCGTCGAGGGGTTCTGCACGGCGCAGCCCCGAGATGATGCACCGCGCGATAGTATCGAAAGCCTCATCCGTCACAAGACCGGAGGGTTCTGCGGCACACCACAGGATCGGGAACAATTCCGCCCCTGCTGCCTCTGCCACCGCAGTGAATCCGGCGATAGGCAGGTTCATGCCTCGTGTGCCTGATGTAACCTCTGATCCCGTCAGAAGAGCGGGCCAGCTATCGGCCGTCTCGAATTCGGCAAGCCCGGCACGTCCGGTACCGAAACTGTTGGTTTCATGCTGAAACCCGGCAGTGGCAATTCGTGGCATAAGATGTCAGGCCGTCGATAGTGCCTGAATGAGGATATCGCGCAGCTTGCTCGCCACTACCGCGGGTTTGTGCCGCACAAGAGAGACATGCCCGAGGCCGGGGATTTCGTGGAACGTGCCGTTGGGCGCCAGATCCGACACCACTTTGCACATCGACGGCGCGGTCTGCACGTCCTCGGAGAATGCGATAACATGGAAAGGAACGGGACAGGTCTTGAGCGCGTCGCGGCAATCGAAATCAAGGCAAGCCTGCCACTGATCAATCGTGTCCTGCGGGTCCCGTTCGCGAAAGCGCTCGGTGTAGCTTTCCTTGATCTGTGCCCAAAGCTCGGGGTCGTGGAGGGCCTTACCGGGGAAGGCATAGGCGGCGTAATGTGGCGCAAGGAAGTAGTCCGGCAGGACAATCCCCTGTTTGCGCAGGTCAATCTCGGCCTGCATCCAATCCCGGGTGAACCCGTCGATATAAGCAGCGGTGCCCATGGGGATGGCCAATTGTACCTTTTCCGGGAAGTCGATGGCTGTCGCCTGCGTGACCAACCCACCAAGCGACAAACCCGTGACCACGGCACGCCCCTCGCAGAACGCATCAATGACGGCCGCGCAATCGCGGGCATAGTCCTCCATCGACCAGGGCGGAGAAGGCGCTGTTGTTGCACCTGCCCCGCGCGGATCGTAGGAGATGCAGCGGAAGCGATCCGAAAGATGCGCGAATTGCTGGGAATAGGCGTCGGCCACCTGGTCCCCGCCGGGAACAAAAACGACGTTCGGCCCTGTGCCCTCGATAACAACACGCATCGTGACGCCGTCAGCGGTTGTCAGTGTCCTGAATTCCGCCTTGTCGCTAAATCCCGGAAATATGGCCATGTTTTAACTCCTTAAACGTGGTCGCGAGGGATGTCTTCTTGCCACTCGCGGGTCACGACCTCGCCAGTTGCATCTTTCGCGATCAATTGCGCAGTGATGCGCCAGACATCGCAAAGCGCTTCGACCGAGACGTAACTTTCAACCTCGGCGTGCCAGTCACCGCGATGATAGCTCACGTGCCAATTGCCATTGGCTTTCGCTGTATTTGGATCGTCGGGATGAATGTCGAACCTGTCTTCATTCCGGGACTGCACCTGAATGCCCGTATGCAGATGCCTAAGCACGCCGGTGTCACCGCCACGCATATAGGTTTCAATACCGCTTGCATAATCGAGCTTGCTCAAACGGTAGCTTTCGCCGTCGCTCAGAACTTCCGTTTGCAACGGGGTGGCACCTTCCGGCGGGCCAAAATCGGCCAGGGTCGGGCCATCTTGCGTCGGATCATGCGTTGGCAACACCAGGCTCGCCTTTGTCAGGACGAGCCGCGCCTTGTTTTGAGAGGGGAAAATCATCGGCCAGTAAGCCTGCGACAAGGCAAGCCGGAGGCGATACCCCGCCGGAATGCGCTGACCGATGACATTGAGTTGCACGGTGGCGTCTATGGGCTCCCCGATCGGCAAGGCCTCCGGATGTGCGTGGCTGTCCCGATGTGTAAGGTTCAGCACGCCGAAACTGATCAGCGTCGCAGGCCCGTCCGGCGCCACCAGCGAAAGAACCGACGCAAGGTTCGCCTGCGGCACGTCGCTGGCTGCGCGGACATGCATCATGGGGAAGCCAAAGATCTCCAGATCTTCGCGCAACGGCTCGGTCTCGAAAAAGACCATGTGCCCTGCTTCGCGGTTCTGATCCAGCGGGCCATCGGGATCGGTGCCATACATGCACCAGCTGGGCGCCGCGCGGCCGGCGGTTTCGTCGCAGGCGATTGTGATTGGATCGTCGGAAGGCGTACCGCCGAGCCCATCGGGCGAGACATGCAGCACATACTCCCGCGACACGGGCGATGGCCAACCGGGCGCGGAAATCCAGCGCCCCGGTCGTTCTGTCGAGGCAGGGTTGGGCGGCACCGGCTCCTGCATCCAGGCGCGGATCATCGGTTCGTCCATTATGCCCGTCTCGATGCCTTTCAGGTGCTGATCCCACCAGCGCAGGCATTCCTGAAGGAAGCCGATGCGGGGCCCCGGTGTGGCGAAATGCGGGTACTTGTGCGCCCAAGGACCCACAAGCGCCTTACGCGGGCATGACAGGTTCTGCATCATGCGAAAGATCGGGTTGGTGTATCCGTCTGCATAGCCACCAACGGCATAGACCGGCACCTGCACCGCGGCGTAGTCTTCGCAGATCGACCCATGCGTGTAGAGCGCGTCGCGGCGCTGGTGGCGCATCCAGTCAAGGAACCACAGCCCGTTATTGTTCAGCCGCTCCAGCCACAGATCACGCCAGCGATCGCCAACAAGCGCTGGATCAGGGGGCGTGTTACAGATGGAAAAAGCTGTGGCGCCCCAAGCAAGCTTGTCGGTTAGCATCGCGCCGCCCATGAAGTGAATGTCATCGGCATAGCGGTCATCTGTGGAACACAGCGAGATCACTGCACCGAGCGCCTTCGGTTGGCGGGCGGCCACCTGCAGCCCGTTGAACCCGCCCCAACTAATGCCGATCATGCCGACCTTGCCCGAACACCAGGGCTGGGCCGCCAACCAGTCGATCACCGCCAGCGCATCGTCCTGCTCTTGACGCAGATACTCGCCCAGACAAATCCCTTCGCTATCACCCGTGCCGCGCATATCGACGCGCACTCCGGCATAACCGTGACCGGCAAAATAAGGATGGGTCAGATGATCGCGCTCGACCGTCCCGTCGCGTTTGCGATACGGCAGGTATTCGAGGATCGCGGGCACCGGATCGTCTTCGGCATCCTCCGGCAACCAGATGCGGGCAGCAAGGCGCGTTCCCTCGGGCATCGGAATCCAGGTGTTCTCGATCTCGCGCACTTTGCGTGGAAAGTCTGTCTTAACCGCGATGGGTTCCATCACATGCCGTTTCTAGGAATTGCGTGGGTCTCTTCACGCTCAAAGATCAGCGCATCGCCCGACCAACAAGAGATACGCGAGAGCAGGTGGAACTCTGTCTCCGTCGCGGTCTGTTCCGCAAAGCAGTGGATTTTCGCATGCCAGTCCTCTCGTGAAAAGCTCGCTGTCTGTTCCATCGTGGCGCGCGCCGACAGCGGGTCATCGGCATGGATGGAATAGCGACGATCAGAGACGTCGCTCAGCACCGTGCCAATATCATCGAGCCGCATGTCGCCGATAGGTCCAAAGACACCACCATCAAGGTAAAATCGATGCATCACCTCTCCGGTCGTCAGGTCAGTATGGACGGAGCGTTCCATCGACCCGTCGCGGACGCGAGTGACGGGGCGCTTGATCTCGCGGATCGGCGGCGCGTGGGGGGCGGGTGCCTCAGCAGTGTTTTCTCGCAGCGGCAGATGCAGCGCGGAGGTGCCGGCGCGAAGTGTCAATCTTACTGGTGCGGGTGCGGGCCACAGGATAGGCCAATAGGTGGAGCCCACCTGTACGACCAGCCGGTGGCCTTTTAGCACCCGGTATCCGATACCGTGCAGCGGGACGGTCACCTCCATGATCTCGCCGGGGATGACCGGTTCGGGGGTTGTGTCGCCGATGCGGTGGGTCAGATTGGCGAACCCTCGGGTGATCAGTGTCTGCGCCCCATCCGGGGCCTCGTCCACCAGCAGCACCGCCACAAAACCCTGTTTCTGATCCGCGCTGATCTGCAAAGAGATGCTGGGCTGGCCCAGAATGTCGAGAGGTACATCTAGCGCGGGTCCACGGAACGAAAGCGCGCCGCCTGCATCTATGCGGCAGTCCACAGGCATGTCACCGGGGATCGCGAAAGAACACATGTCGCCTCCGGCCGCTCCGAATGTCTGCGGCGAACACACCGACATCTCAGCGCCTTCAAGCGGTTCGTGGCCCAGAACCCCCTCGTTCAGCCACAGCCTCTGAAGGTTCACATTCGACGAGGGCCAGCCGGCCTCCTCGATCCACCGTCCTTCGCGTTGCGAATGGCTGCCCGAGGGCCGCACGCTTTCTTGCATGAAAAACCGCAACGGGGGCTCATCCATCAGCCCCGTATCGATGCCTTTCAGCCAGTGATCCCAGAACCGGATTGCCTCGCCCACGAAATCGGCGCGAGGGCCGGGGATGCCCTCATGCGGATAAAGATGCGCCCAAGGGCCCATCATGATCTTGACGGGGCCGTTGAGGTGCTCTGCGATGCGGAATGGCGTGTCCCGGAACAGATCCGCCCAGCCGCCAAAGAAATAGACTGGCACCTGCACGTCGTCATAGTTTTCGCAAATCGAGCCGCGACGCCACATCTCGTCATGGGTCTGGTGTTCGAGCCACATGGCGGGCCAGAATTGCGCGCCTTCCAGTCGTTCTTTCCACATCTCCAGCCAGCGGTCCTCTCCTACGATCTGGGGATCGGGGGGCATGGCGTTGTAGAGCTGCATGATCGAGCCCCACCAGAAATTATCATTGGCCAGGCAACCGCCGTAGAAATGGATGTCTTCGCGCCAGCGGTCATCGCAGCCCATGACAGGGATGATCGCTTTCAAGGCGGGCGGGCGCAGCGATGCCACCTGAAAAGAATTATACGCACCCCAGCTCTTGCCGAACATCCCCACATTGCCATCGCACCAAACCTGCTCGGCAATCCAGGCGATGACGTCAACGCCGTCCTGCATCTCCTGATGCGAATACTCGTCCTCGGCCAGGCCATCGCTGTCGCCATAGCCGCGGATGTCGACGCGGATCGAGGCGTAGCCCGCATCGGCAAAGAGCGGGTGCATGCTTTCGTCGCGCATGCGCGTCCGGTCGCGGCGGCGATATGGGATGTATTCGAGGATGCACGGCACAGGCGTGCCCCGCGCGCCGTCGGGCAGCCAGAGTCGGGCGGCAAGCTTTGTTCCGTCCGGCATCGGTATCCAGATGGTTTCGATAATCTCGGTCATAGGGCAGGTTCCGTGATCGGCGGATCGGCTCCGGGTTCCAGCGGGAAATGGCAGGCAACATCGCCCGGCGGTGGCGCCTCGACGCGGCATTTCTCCTTTCCCCAGGGGCAGCGCGTGTGAAACTCGCAGCCCTCAGGGCGCGCCAGCAGCGACGGCACTTCGGCGGGCAGCGTGATACGATCATGCACCTTGTCCGGGTCTGGTTCGGGATTGGCCGAAAGGAGGGCTGCGGTATAGGGATGGTGCGGGTTGGCGAACATCTCTTCCGTCTCACCGATCTCGACAAAGCGGCCAAGATACATCACCGCCGTCCGGTCCGCGACGTGATGCACCACATGAAGGTTGTGAGTAATGATCACCATCGCCAGCCCCAAGCGCTCGCGCAGGTCGTTCAAAAGGTTGAGAACCTCACCCTGCACCGACACATCAAGCCCCGCCGTTGGCTCATCTGCAATGATCAACGCAGGGTCAAGCGCAATGGCCCGTGCAACACCGACCCGGCGTGCCTGGCCCCCTGAAAGCTGATGCGGATATCGCGTTGCAAAATCTGCCGGCAGACCCACAAGGGTCAACAACCTGGCGGCCTCGGCGCGCAAATCTCGACCCTCCGCGCCGTGGATCCGGAAGGGCTCCGTCACCAAGTCGCCAACGGTCATGCGGGGCGAGAGGGAGCCAACAGGATCCTGAAACATCATCGACATCCGCTTGCGTACAGCTTTCATCTGGGCCTTGTTGAGATTGTCTATGCGGTCACCGTCAAATGTAATTGTCCCTCTGGAGATGGCCTGCAGCCCGTTGATCGCCCGCGCCAGCGTGGTTTTGCCCGACCCGCTTTCGCCGACAAGGGCAAAGGTCTCGCCCGGACGCACGGAAAAGCTGACACCGGCCACGCCCAGAATGGCGCTGCGTTTCATAAGCCCCCCGACCGGAAAGGCGACCTGCACGTCATCGACCGAAAGGATCGGGGCATCGGTCATGCGCTGACCTCCTGGTTCGAAACCTCGTCGGCAAGGTTGCACCGCGCGGCGTGATCGTGGCCCAGGTTTTGCTCCACCTGAGGCTGATCACAGCCCAGGTGTTGTTGCAAACAGCGGGCTGCGAAGACGCACCCTTGGGGCCGCGCGCGCAGATCCGGGATTTCACCCGGTATCGTCGGCAGGATGCGGGTCCGTTCCGTCTGTCGCGCCGGATCGCATTCCAGAAGACGGCGCGTATAAGGGTGCCCGGGCGCATGGAAAACGTCACGGACGGTGCCGCGTTCGACAACTTCGCCTGCATACATCACCACCACGTCGTCGCACAGTTCGGCGATCACGCCGAGGTGGTGCGAGATGAACATGACCGAGCAGCCGATCTTTTTTTGCAAATCCTTGAGCAGTTCGATGGTGGTCACCTCAAGCGTAGCGTCAAGCGCCGTGGTCGGCTCGTCCGCAATGAGCAGCGCAGGCTCCATCATCAGTGCCATGGCAATGGCGATGCGTTGTTTCATGCCACCCGAGAACTGGTGCGGGTAACGTCCCAGCGCGCTTTCGGCATCCGGGATGCGTACAAGTTGCAGCATCTCTACCGCCCGCGCGGCTTTCTGGGCCTTGGACGCGTCGTCGCGGTACTGGATGTTCACCATCTGCTGCCCCACCGAAAGCACCGGGTTGAGTGCCCCCATCGGGTCTTGGAACACCGTCGAAATGCGCGGGCCGCGGAGGTTTTGCATCTCGACCTTGGAGAGTTGCGTCAGCTCGTGTGAGCCTTCGAACAGGATCTGCCCGCTGCGCACCTCGCCATTGTCGGCCAGAAGCCCAAGGATCGCGTTGATCAACGTAGACTTGCCGCAACCGCTCTCGCCCACTATCCCGACGATCTTACGCTCCGGAACCTCAAAGGCGACGTCCTTCAACGCGTGCAGGGGGCCGTCTTCGGTCGAGAAAAAGACATTCAGGCCAGAAATGGAGAGCGTGCTCATCAGCGTCCTTTCAGCCGTGGGTCAAAGACATCGCGCAGTGTTTCGCCAAGGAAAGTGAAGCCAAGGGTGGTGACGATGATCGGGATACCGCCTGCAATAGCGATCCAGGGTGTTTCGCGGATTTGCGCAAACCCGTCATTAAGGATCGATCCCCAGCTAGGCGTGGGCGGCCGGACCCCAAGGCCCAGAAAACTCATGCCCGCCTCAATGGCGATCACCACGGGGATATCCATTGAGGCGAGGATAACCAGCGGCCCAATCACGTTCGGCATAATGTGAACCCGCAAGATGCGCGCGGTCGAGGCACCCGCGCTTTGCGCCGCAGTAACGAATTCAGATGTCTTGATTGCAATGGTTTGTGTCCGCACGATGCGGGCATATCCCGGCACGTTGACAAGGATCACGACCAATATCACCGCCGTCAGCGATGGCCCGGTGATCGTGACAAGCGCCAGTGCCAGCATCACGGTCGGAAAGCTCTTCATGGCATCGAAAACGAGGATCATCAGGTTGTCGAGCCAACGCGGCCCGTAACCGGCGATAAGCCCCAACACGATACCAACGGCCAATGAGATTGCGGTGGAAACGAGGGCTACGTATAACGCGATCCGCCCACCATGCAGCACACGGGCTAAGAGGTCGCGGCCCAATTGATCGGTGCCCAGCAAATGCTCACCAGACGGGCCTTCGAAACGCACGCGCGGATTGATCCGGGTTGGGTCCCATTGAGTTAGGAAGTCTGCGAATACCGCACCAAAGATCACCAAGAGAACGAGCGCGAGTCCAAAGACACCAAGCGGTTCGCGCAAAAGCCGCTTGAGCGAGCGCATCCACTCGGAGCTTTGCGGGACGGGGGCGTTAGAAGCTGCTTCTGACACGAGGGTCCAATGCTCCTACGATGAGGTCTGCCACGAGGTTGAGCAGAACGAAGATGACGGTTGTGACCAGCACGGCCCCCGTAACCACCGGGAAGTTGCGCGTCAGGATGGCGTCGTAGACAAGCTTGCCCACACCCGGTCGGGCAAAGACGATCTCGGCAAAGACTGCCGAGGAGAGCATCTGCCCAATGCCCACGCCCAAAAGCGTGATGGTGGGTAGGATGGCAATGGTCAGCGCATAACGGTAAGTGATTGTCCGGTCCGGCAACCCAAAGGCGCGTGCAGTGCGAATATGGCTTGCTTCCAGCACTTCGAGCATAGAGGCCCGCACCATCCTTGCGATATAACCCACCCAGCCAAGCCCCACGGCGAGCGATGGCAAGATCAGGTGGACGAGTTGGTCACCGATATCCCCCGGTTCGCCCGCGCCGATGGCCGGGAGCCACTGCAGGGTCACCGCAAAGATCAAAAGCGCATAAATCGCGACCACGAAGGACGGCACGGCAATCACTGCCACCGACAGGATGCCGACGAGCCGGTCGGCGAAGCTACCGCGGTTGATTGCCGCCCAGCACCCTAGTGGGATGCCCAGAGCCACCGACCAAGTGATGCCGCCTGCAATCAGGATCAGCGTATATGGCAACTGTTCAAAAACCACATCGAGTACGGGACGGCCCGAGAGGACCTCTTCGCCCAGATCGCCGGTCCAGGCGCCCGAGAAGAAATTCCAGAACTGTACCCAGATGGGCTGGTCGAGCCCCATTTTGACCCGAAGCGCCTCTTTCATCGCATCGGTGGCGCGCGGCCCCAGCGCGACCGAGGCCGGATCACCCGGGACGAGATAGATCATGCAGAAAAGCAGGAACATCGCGAGCGACACGATCGCGATGGACAATCCTAGTCGTTTGACGGCGTAATTCAGCATGTTGCTGACCCTTGCACGTGAAAAGGCGGGCCCGAATGGGCCCGCCGGTCGACCGATCAGGCCGGTTTGAACTGCGCGAAAAGAGACTCGCCGTTGGGTTTCAATCCTGGCTCGACATCGTCCTTGTGGATCGCGCCGATCACTTCATGGGTCAGGAAGACGTAAGATCCGCTCTCATCCATTAGGCGCTGCATCTCTTTGTAAATGCGGTCGCGTTCAGCCGGGTCCGAGGTCACAAGGCCTTCGTCATGCAAGGCCTTGTATTCGGCGCTGTTAAAGCGTTCCCAGTTCCAGACGCCCACCTGTTCCGGCGTGAACCAGACGGTGGCCCAGGACGGGTCGGGCTGCATTGAGAAACGGCTGAGCACCAGCTGCAGGTCCATGAAATAATCACCTTCCTTGGACCCGAGCGACCAGAAGGTGCCGCTGTCATTTTGTTTGATTTCGCAGGTAATACCGACATCGGCCAGATTGGCCTGGATGACCTGTGCCGCCGTAAGACGCTCGGTCTGGTTCAAGATGTCGAGCGTCACGCTCAAACCCTCGGCGCCAGCCTCTGCCAGAAGGGCCCGCGCCTTATCGGGGTCGTAGTCGTAGGTCACACTATCCCGTGACCCGGGAAGGCCGGGGGCCACAATACCATTGCCCACCGACGCGGCGCCAAAATAGGCGGCGTCCACCACAATCTCGCGATCGATCGCATGCTGGATCGCACGCCGGATGCGCGGATCCTGCAGCGCCTCGTTGTCCTGATTGATACCAAGCCAGACATAGGCGAGAGACGGCTTTTCGAGGACGACGGAGCCAACGGGTGGGTTTTCCTTAAGTCTGGGCAGGGACGAAACCGATGTCCACGTATAGTCCAGATCACCGGCTTCAAACCCCCGTTCCGCCGTGGCTGGATCTTCAATCGGGATGATGTGAATCTCATCGAATTGCCCGGGTTCGCCTGGCCAGTCGGGATTGCGTTTCAGAACCGTGCGCTGTTTTGGCACCCATTCGGTCAGCATATAGCGGCCAAATTGCGCCACCGGCTCTGTGCCGAGCTTGCCGCCCGCCCCTTCAACGGCCTTTTTCGACACGATGCAGGATGCAGGGGTGGGCAAGGTCGTAGACCAAAGCGGCACAAAGGCGTTCTTAAGCTTGATCGTGCCGGTATGGGTGCCAGTGACTTCGACAGAATCGAGCGCGGCCCAATCGCCCGCATAGGGGCTTTCATTGGCCGGGTCAGCGATCCGCTCGATAGAGAATTTCACGTCCTCTGCCGTGACTTCTCCATAGTCGTCCGAGAACTGCATGCCTTCCAGCAAGGTGAAATTGATAGTTGTATCGTCGATCTGCTCGATCGAGGACACCGCGACCGGACGCCAATCCCACTCATCTCCTGCCACCGGTTCGATGAGCGGCGCATAGATCTCGCGGATGATGTCGTCCTCGGGGAGCGACAGGCGGAAGGCCGGGTCCAGCAATTGCAGATCGGAATAGGACCGCACGGTCAACACACGCCCGTCCTGGCTGATGGCCATATGCGGGAACGCCATGCTCGCCGCGCCAAAGGCACCGGTCGCAGCAAGGAAGCTTCGGCGATTTAGGCCGTTTTTGGTTGGTGATGTCACTTTGAACTCCCTGATGTCGATTGAAGCCATGTCATGTGCCGGTGCGGTCTTTGTTCGCGGTCCGCGCCTTGACCGGCTGGGCTTCTTTGTTTTCGTGGACCGCGTATTTCGGAATGATCACGGGCGAGTTCACCCAGATCAGTCGGGCGGGCTTGTCGCTCATGTTGCGCGTCGCATGTAAAATCTCGCCCGGAAAACTAAAGCTGTCGCCCGCGCGCACGGTGATCACCTCGTCTTCGAGGGTCAGAACAAGTTCGCCCTCAAGAACAAGTCCGTGCTGTTCGCCGTCGCGGCTGTAAATCTCATCCGCGACATTCTCGCTGTGCGGAGGGTATTCGGAAACACCCATGTGGAAGGCTCCGCCCAGCGAGGACGACAGCAGCGCATCGGAGTAGCCTGAAACGGCCGCAGGTTCGCCGTAAAGCAAATTGAGGTTTCGACGGTTTTCCCGCCTTACGACGTAAGTCCGCTCCAGTGGGCCTTTGCCTTGCCTGCGACTGAAGAACCACTCTTCGGGTACGCCAAGGCCAACAGCGATCTTTGAGATCTTTTTCAACGTGGGGCTCGCGCTGCCGCGCTCTATGGCGCTGAGATGGCTGACCGACACTCCGCTGGCCCGCGCCAGATCCGCAAGTGTCATTTGCCGGGCACGGCGCAATTCGCGCACTTCGGCGCCGAAGCTCTCCATGCTTTCCTCAGGCGAAACCCTTGGCAGGGCCTGATCCTCTGGCTGTTCCACGAATCCCTCTTTCGATGTGGGGTTGCGGAAGTTTACCGGCAAATCGAGTCAATAAAAGAAAAAATCAGAAAAATTCCTATAAACAGAAAATTTTCCTCTGTTTTCTCACCCATTACCAGCGCAGCCCAAGCCGGAGCGCGTCGTGAATAGCTGCGTGAATGTTGCGTGACGAGACGGCGTCACCGATGCGATAAAGACGGAACGCACCATCGGGGTTTCTGTCTGGAAACAATTTGCCAGACCCAGACAGCAGCGCGGCTTGGTCGATATCCCCGCCGTTGGAGGACAGAGGCTTGAGCGCAAAATAGAGATCGTCCAGCGGTAATGTGCCTTGATTGACGACGATCTGGTCAAACTCGCGGCTGTCCTCATGTGCAGAATAATCCGTGCCGATCACCGCCATCAGCCGATTGCCGTTCCGTGTCACGCGCTGCAGCGTCCGGGCGACCGTAAACACGACATCCTTGTGTTGCAGCGCGCGCATGTAGGGCACCAGGTTCATCCCCATAACCTCGGGCGCAAAACTGCGGTCCCGTGTCATCACCTCCACATGATTGCCCGCCTGCGCCACCACCTCTGCCGCCATCAGGGCCGGATGGTCGCCTGCATCGTCATAGATCAGAACCCGCGCAGCGGGCTTCACATCGCCCGAGATCAGGTCCCAGGCGGAAATGACCAGATCGTTTCCATGGTCAAGGATCGTCGCTTCGGGCAGGCCGCCCGTCGCGATGATAACAACGTCGGGTGACAGTGAGGCGACGTCATCGACCTCGGCGAATACATTGAAGCGGAACTCGACGCCCCGCGCGGCACATTGCGCTATGCGCCAGTCGATGATGCCGATCATTTCGGCGCGGCGCTTAGACTGTGCCGTCAGTCGCACCTGACCACCGGGATCGGAGGCGGCCTCGAAAACGGTCACCTGATGCCCCCGCTCGGCAGCCACGCGTGCAGCTTCCAACCCGGCGGGGCCAGCACCCACGACGACGACGCGCGCCGATGTATCGGCCTTCGGGATCTCATGCGGCAAGGACAATTCGCGCCCCGTGGCGGGGTTATGAATGCAGAGCGCTTCGCCCGCCTGATAGATCCGATCCAGACAGTATGTCGCGCCGACGCAGGGGCGGATATCGTCCTCGCGACCTTCGATGATCTTCTTCACAATCATCGGGTCCGCCATATGAGCTCGAGTCATCCCGACCATGTCGAGCAGGCCGGCGGAAATGGCATGGCGCGCCGTGGCCACGTCGGGAATGCGCGCCGCATGAAAGGTCGGAAGGCCGCTTTCCGCCCTAATCTTCCCGGCAAAGTCCAGATGAGGTGCACTTTTCATGCCTTGGACCGGGATCACATCCGTCATCGCCGGATCCGTGTGAATGCGCCCCCGGATCACGTTGAGAAAATCGACCTGACCGCTGGCCTTCAGGCGTTGGGCAATCTCCAGCCCTTCGGCCTCTGTGATCCCGCCCTGTTCCACTTCGTCTGCTGTATAGCGCACTCCCATGATGAAATCCGGGCCGACCCGTTTACGGATCGCCTCAATGACCTCGAAGCCGAAGCGCAGACGGTTGTCGAGATTGCCGCCATAGGGTGGCGCCATCGTGTTTGTGAACGGAGACCAGAACTGGTCAATCAGATGACCGTAGGCCTGTAGCTCGATCCCGTCGAGACCAGCGGCCTGCATCCTTTCGGCCGCATCGGCATAGTCCTCCATGATCCGCGCGATATCGAAATCTTCAAGCTGCTTTGGAAAGGCCCGGTGGGCCGGCTCCCGCCTATGTGACGGCGCGACGGACGGCAGCCAGTCGCCCTTGTTCCAGCCGGTGCGACGCCCCAGATGGGTGAGCTGGATCATCACCGCGCAATTATGCGCATGACAGGCTTCGGCCAATTGCGCCATCCAAGGCACAACCTCGTCTTTGTAGGCAAGGATGTTGTTGAAGACCGGCGGGCTGTCCCGGCTGACCGTCGCGGATCCGGCGGTCATGGTCAGTGCCACGCCCGCCTTGGCCCGCGTTTCGTGATAAATGCGGTAGCGATCCTTGGGCATCCCGTCTTCGGGATAGGCCGGTTCATGCGCCGTGGTCATGACCCGATTTTTCAAGGTCAGGTGCTTCAGCCGATACGGCTGTAGAAGCGGATCGCCGCTCATCTCTCGTTCCGCTCCGCTTGCGCGGAGATGCGCGTCGCAGCTATTTTGGGGATAACCACGGGCGACACCGCCCAGACCAGTTTGCAGACCTGATCAGAAGGGTTTCTCGCGTGGTGCGGAATGCGCGCATCGAAACTATAGCTGTCGCCGGTCTTGAGATACACTGTTTCATCGCCAAGGCGCATCTCAAGCTCCCCTTCCAGAACAAACCCGTGAGTCTCGCCTGCATGGGTCTGCATCCGGTCGCTTGGTGTCTCGGAATTCGGCGGATAGACGGCCAACCCCATATAGAACGCGCCTCCGATAGAGCTGGACAAAAGACTGTCCTGATAGCCCAGCTGCGCTGTTTCCTCATCATAGAGCGCGTTCAAATCGCGCCGGTTCTGGCGACGCACCACATAGGCTTTCTCCAGCGGCCCCCGTCCGTTGCGGCGGGCAAAGAACCAGCTGGGTGTCACATCAAGGGCCTTGGACAAGGCATCGAGGACGTCGATCGAAGGCTTTGCAGCGCCACGTTCAATCGCGGACAGATGGCTAAGCGACATCCCTGCCATCTGACTGAGTTGCTTCAGCGTCAGATCTCGTGCCTTGCGCAACTCGCGTAGTTCAGCACCGAGGGACGACAGGCTGTAGTCCAACGCAACAACTGTATCTGAGTTGGCCATATTACGCACCACAGATGAGAGAAAAGATCGCCTCTAGTCTTTCCTTATGAGAATTTTTAAGTCAAATTCTTTTTTTATCGAAATATTGTGAGTTTTCCGCCTGGCATTTGTTCGAATGCCCGTCAGACAGTCACACCCACAAATGCCCGAGGTGATGTGTTGCAGAATGCCAGAACAGCAGGACCATGTGCGGTCGCCGCAATCGAGCATTTGTGGATCGACATGCCTGACGATGTTCGTTTGGCGGCGCGGCTTTGGTTGCCGGAGGGGGCCGATGGCGCAGCAGTGCCCGCGATCTTCGAATACATCCCCTATCGCAAGGCCGACATGGTCCGCGCGCGCGACGAGCGGAACCACCCCTATTTCGCATCCCATGGCTATGCCTGCCTGCGGGTGGATATGCGTGGGTCCGGCGACAGCGAGGGCCACATGCCTGATATGTACTCGGAGCACGAGCTTACCGACGCGAGACATGTAATCGAGTGGATTGCCGTTCAGCCATGGTGCAACGGCAATGTCGGAATGTTTGGCACCTCCTGGGGCGGTACGGCGTCGTTGCAAGCCAATATCGACGCCCCTTCTGCTCTCAAGGCCATTATCGCGGTTTGCGCAACCCACGACCGATACGAAGACGACATCCATCACAAGGGCGGGTGCCTGTTAACGGATACCGTTGAATGGGGCGCGACCCTGCCGGCAATCCTTGGGGCGCCTCCCACCCCACATGTCGGTGAGGATTGGAGAGAACGATGGCAGGACAGGCTGGATAACCTAAGTTTCTCGGTAGAGCACTGGGTGCGCGAAGAGGCGCGGGGCCGATACTGGCGGCACGGGTCGGTCATCCATCAGGCAGATCATCTGTCCCGCCCGATCCTAGCTGTAGGCGGTTGGTCAGATCGGTATTCAAATTCAGTCATGTCGCTTGTCTCGGCCCGACCAGATCTGGTCTGGGGATTGGTCGGGCCCTGGGGGCATCACTACCCGGATCACGGTCAACCCGGTCCGGCTATGGGGTTCCAGCAGGTTGCGCTGGAGTGGTGGGATCACTGGCTGAAACCTGGCCAAGCCGTGCCCGATTGGCCCCGCTTACGCGTCTGGTTGCGCGAATACGATCCGCCCGCCAACGCCATCGACTATCGGAGTGGAGGGTGGATCGAGTCAGGCCCACCGGACACGGTGACACAACCGCTGATGTTGTATCTGACAGATGGTCTCTTGGCGCGAACTGAAGGGCCCAACTCTCTAGCATTGCCGATACCGGCGGACCTGCGCATTGGACGCGCATCCGGCGATACGGGGTATTTTGGCCGACATGGTGGACTGCCTCTCGATCAAAACGAGGATGACACGCTGTCCCTCACATTCGAGACCGCTCCACTGGAAACAGACCTCGTGCTCTACGGCGCAATGTCAACCCAACTGCTGGTCGAAACAGTCTCGAAGCAAGGACAGGTGTCTTTGCGTGTCAACGATGTCGCCCCGGACGGCACATCTGCACGCGTCGGTCTGTGCGTCAGAAACTTGGCGTTGAACGATCAACTCGACGCGCCAGAGGCATGCGAGCAAGAGACCGAAAGAGTTTTGAACATCCCGTTTCACACCAAGGCATATACGTTTCGAAGGGGGCACCGGATACGGCTGTCAATTGCTGCATGCTATTGGCCGATGATCTGGCCCGCTGCGAGCGATAACGATGTGATCCTGATCAGCGGTAAGCTGATTATGCCTGTTTATCAAGGGCAGCCTCAACCTCTGGCCAAGGAGTTGCCCCCCGCTCTTGGTCTGCCAGCGGTCAAGACACATTACGCCGTTTCGGACCCGCCACTCCGACGATCTCAGCAAACAACAAAGGACGGTCGCCTGATCAACAGCTGGGAGCAACCTTTTGCAGAGACATTTTGTAGCGAAACGCAAACTGCCTTCGGTTATGAAACGCGCGCGGAACACAGCATCACGCCCGGCGATCCTCTGTCGGCAAAGTCCTCGTATTTCCACCGCGCGCGCTACACCCGCCCCGATGGCGTCGCTGAAATAACGTCGGCCCTGTCGGTGAACTGCGATCGAGATTCCTTCGTTCTGACCGGGACATTCACCGCAGACTGGCAAGACGAAAAGATCGGGGAAAAGACCTGGACAGCGACGATCTCTCGGCAATTCGGCTAAAAAGGTCCAACCATCACGTTCATGCAGGAGATTGCAGCATGGCCAAACTTGGCTTTATCGGAACAGGACACATGACCCGCACTATGGTCCGGCATCTTGCCCCCAAGGGCCACGAGATCAGCGTCACGCTCCGAAACGAGAAAGTTGCGCAACAACTGGCATCCGAGTTTTCTCATGTTCATATCTGTGACGCCGATCAGGTGGTTGCCGCGTCCGACACTGTTTTTCTTTGCCTTAGGCCGAGCGTTGCAAAGGAGGCAGTGCAAGGCCTTCCTTTTCGCAAAGACAATCGGATCATCTCGGTCATGGCTGGCATTTCGAGAGACAAGTTGGCCAGTTGGTGTGCACCATCCGAGCAGATTACCCTGATGTTGCCAATGGAGCTGATCGAACGTGGCGGATGCCCGATTGTCGTCTGGCCCAAGGACGGCAATATCAAGGCGCTTTTTGAACCAGAAAACACGATCATTGCAGCCAACAACGAGGGTGACCTCTCGGCCTGCTTTGCCGCCACAACACTTGTTTCGGCCATTTCCGAAACCCTCGACGTCGGAACGGAATGGCTTGGCCAGCGGATCGGCCCGGAGGCGGCGCAGCTATTTGTGGGGCGTGTGGTAACCGGTATGCTGGACATTCACGCAGAAGAAAAAGAGAGATTTGCACGGCTCCGCGACAGCCTCGCCACACCCGGAACGTTGAACATGGTCATGGTTGACCACCTGCGCGACAGCGATTTTCCTGAGATTTTGCGGACGGTCCTAACGGACCTGGAGGACTAGGGAGCTTTTGTTACAGAGTTCGGAGGTCTATTCGAAGCTCGGCCCAATGCCCTCGGTGCTATTTGCCATGAGCGCAATGCGCACAAAGCCGACTTCGGCGGTTTGAGCATATATGTCAGCTTATGTCCGGAGGCTATGTACTGCCCAAGCTTGGCATGACGAGTGGGTTTTTATGGCGGCGGTCGAGATGACGACCACATTCAGTGGGTGTCAGATGAAGAGCGTCAGTGGCCCCTCAAGGGCAACACCGTTTGGACGATCCAATGGTATCCCAGAAGCGCAGCAAGCGAACTGGCCGAGGCCGGATGCACGGACCAGAAAATCGCAGCCATCACCGGTCACAAAAGCCTAACAATGGTTCAAAAGTATTCGAAGGCTGCCAGCCAAGAACGCCTTGCCAAGCAAGCCCAGAATCTCCGGGATCAGAACATGACTCTGGGAAGCATTGTCGGAAATCGCAATTTCGATGGGGTGGCAGGATATCAGAAAGATACACGTAAGCGCTTGATATCGTGGCGGGGAGACAGGGATTCGAACCCTGGGGACGCTCTCACGCCCAACGGTTTTCAAGACCGCCGCATTCGACCACTCTGCCACCTCCCCGCTGGGCTGGTGATCTAGATTGTCGCGACAGAACGCGCAAGCAAAAAGCGGGAAAACTTGCCGAGGTCGGGTCTGCGGTCTTTCATTGGGCAAACCCGCAGGCTATGATCCGCCGCAACGGGGATTGTGCCCTGACCATAGAATGACCGGATAACCGGCACCGGGCCGCTCAGGCGGCCGGACTCAGGCAAGGAATATGACCATGGTTCGAGCCATCGTGAAACGCAGACCTCTTTTTGGTCCGGCTCTGCTTGTGCTGTCGCTGGCCGCTCTGGCCGGGTGCGAAGAGGGCCAAGGCCCCGCTTTCCTGCAACCCAAGGACAAGACCGAAACAGGCGCCACCACCTCCAGAGGCAGTTCCGAAGCCATCGAACGCGACGTCGAGGCGCCCGAGGTATTTGAGGCCTCAGAGGCCGGGCTCTGGGACGGGCGGCCGTCGCTGGGCGGGGTCTGGGTTGCGCATCCGGATGCAACCGACCCGGAACGGGTAGTCATCACCAACACCGCCAATGGCAAATCCGTTGTCGGGGCGCTGTTCCGGCGCGAACGCGACATTCCCGGCCCGCGCCTGCAGGTCTCCTCGGATGCAGCCGAAACGCTGGGCATGCTGGCTGGCGCTCCGGTCGAGCTGAGTGTGATCGCGTTGCGCAAGGAAGTGGTCGAGCCTGAGCCTGTGGTCGAAGAAGACATCACCGAGGCCGAGACCGTCGAGGTCACCGAAGAGATCACCGCAACCGAGCTGGACCCGATCGCAGGCGCCGCCGCTGCAATCGATGCGGCCCCGGAAACAGCTGCCGCAGCCGCACCTGCCGCAAATCCCGGGGCGTCTTATGTGCAAATCGGGATCTTCAGCGTCGAGGCCAATGCCAACCGCGCCGCCAACCAGATGCGCAGCGCTGGCATGACCCCTTCGGTTCTTGAAGAAAACGCAAGCGACAAGACATTCTGGCGGGTTGTCGTAGGACCTGCTGACACCAAATCAGAACGCACGGCGCTCTTGAACAAGGTCAAGAAGACCGGCTTTTCAGACGCCTATATCGTGACAAGATAAAGGAGATCAGACCCGTGCTGGCCCATCTTCGATCCACTGCCATCGCCCTGACTCTCGCGCTTGCCGGTCTGCCCGCAAGCGCGTTCGACACCTCTGCCAATGCGGCTTACGTGCTGGATCAGGGCACCGGTACGGTACTGTTGTCCAAAAACGCGGATGAGCCGCTGCCGCCCGCCTCGATGTCGAAGCTGATGACGCTTTATGTGGCATTCGAGGCGCTGCGCGACGGGCGGCTGACGCTGGACGAAAGACTGCCCGTCTCCGAACATGCGATGAGCTATGGCGGCTCGACCATGTTCCTCAACACTCAGGACCGGGTCCGGGTCGAGGATCTGCTGCGCGGCATCATCGTGCTGTCGGGCAATGATGCCTGCGTGGTGATCGCGGAGGCGCTCAGCCCCGACGGGACCGAGGCCGGGTTTGCCCGTTACATGAACAGGCGGGCTGAACAGATCGGCATGGACAATTCCAACTTCGCCAATTCCAACGGCTGGCCCGCCGCCGGGCACCGGATGTCGGTACATGATCTGGCGGTGCTGGCAAACCGGCTGATCACAGACTTCCCGGAATATTACCCGCTCTTTGCTGAGGAGGAGTTCGAATTCGACGGGCGCGCGCCCTCGAACAAGAACAACCGCAACCCGCTGCTCAAGCTCGGGATCGGTGCGGATGGATTGAAAACGGGTCACACACAAGAGGCGGGCTATGGTCTGGTCGGGTCGGCCAAACAGGGCGATCGCCGGGTGATCTTTGTCATCACCGGCCTCGATTCGACCGCCAAGCGCGCAGAGGAGGCCGAGGCCATCGTTAACTGGTCGTTTCGCCACTTCGTTGAAAAAACCCTCGCCGAAGGCGACGAAGCCGTTGCCCAAGCACAAGTCTGGATGGGCGCTCAGGGATCCGTAGATCTGGTGCCCGGCGAGGATCTGAGCCTGCTGATCCCGGTGCTGGGCGACAAGGAAATCACCGCCGAGGTGGTCTATGACGGGCCAATCAACGCGCCGATCAAGAAAGGCCAGCAATTGGCGGAACTGATCATCAAACCCGAGGAACTGCCCGAGATTCGCCGCCCGCTCGTGGCCGCGCAGGACGTGCCTTTGGGCGGGTTCGTTGTCCGCCTGAAAACGGCCGGGCTGATGCTGTTTGATCAGTTTGTCAACGCACCCGCGGGGTCTTCGTGACGGCGCGGGGCCTGTTCCTGACCTTCGAAGGCATCGACGGTTCCGGAAAATCGACGCAGGCGCGGCGGCTGGCCGATGTGCTGCGGGTGCAGGGCCGCGAGGTGGTGCTGACGCGCGAACCGGGCGGGTCAGCCGGGGCCGAGGAAATCCGCCGTCTGGTGCTGGAAGGCGATCCCGACCGATGGTCAGCCGAGACCGAAATCCTGCTGTTCACCGCTGCGCGGCGCGACCATATGGAACGCACCATCCTGCCCGCGCTGGAAGCGGGCCAGATCGTGATCTGCGACCGCTTTGCCGACAGCACCCGCATGTATCAGGGCCTCTCGCGCGGCGATTTGCGGGCGCTGGTGGATCAATTGCATGACCTGATGATCGGGCGCGAACCGGACCTGACCTTGCTGATCGACATGGACCCCGAAACCGGACTGGCCCGCGCCAAGGGGCGGCAGGGCAGCGAAGAGCGGTTCGAGGATTTCGGTCCCGAGCTGCAAAAACGCATGCGGCAGGGCTTTCTCGATTTGTCGCAGGAATATATCGACCGCTTCCGGGTGGTCGATGGCAATCGCGATCTGGATGCGGTGGCACAGGATGTGGCGGACATCGTGCTGAAAGCCCTGTAAAGATCATCCCATGAGCGACGATCTCCCCTCCCCTGATCAGGCCCCCGGCGCGCCACATCCGCGCGAGACGCAGGTGCTTTTTGGTCATGCGCAGGCCGAGCAGGCGTTTCTGGAGGCGTTCAACTCAGCCCGCCTGCACCACGCCTGGCTGATGACCGGACCAAATGGCGTCGGCAAGGCCACGCTCGCCTGGCAGATCGCGCGGTTCCTTTTGGCCACGCCGCCCGCCGAAGAGGACGGGCTGTTCGGCGCACCGCTCCCGCCCACCTCGCTGGCCGTTGATCCCGAACACCCGGTAGCGCGGCGCATTCTGGCCGGGGCGGAACCTGGTCTGGCCTCGGTGAACCGGTCGGTCAATGACAACAAACGCCTGCGGGGCGAGATCGTGGTGGATGACATCCGCAGGCTGGGCAAGTTCTTTGGCCTTTCCTCGGCCGATGGCGGGCATCGCGTGGTGTTGGTCGACAGCGCTGACGAGATGAACACCAGCGCCGCCAATGCGCTGCTGAAAATGCTTGAGGAACCCCCCGCGCGCACCACATTGCTGCTTATCTCGCACCAGCCCTCGCGGCTGTTGCCGACGATCCGTTCGCGTTGCCGGACCCTGCGGCTGCACCCGCTTTCGCCCGAAGACATGCAGGCCGCATTGACGCAGGCCGGGGCCGACGCGCCCTCTGACGCCGGCCACCTTGCAGCGCTGGCGGCAGGCTCGGTCGGTGCGGCGCTGAGACTGATCAATCTCGATGGGCTGCGCATTTACGAGGAGTTGATCGCCATTCTGGGCACCCTGCCCCGTCTCGACCGTCAGCGCGCCCTTGCACTGGCCGAGGCCAGCGCGCAGCGCGGCGCGGCAGAGCGGTTCGAGCTGCTGCTGAACCTGATCGATATCGCGCTCAACCGTCTGGCCCGCACCGGCGCCAGCGGTCAGCCGCCCGCGCCCGAGGCCGCCACTGGCGAGGCACAGGTGCTGGCCCGGCTTGCCGCCTCGCCGCACGCTGGGCGCGCCTGGGCCCAAACGGCGGCAACGGTTTCCGCCCGCGCACGACATGGTCAGGCGGTCAACCTTGACCCCGCCGCGCTTGTCCTAGATACGGTTTTCAAGATGCAGGAAACCGTTGGCCAGACCGGATGAACGACAGCACAATCCCTCAGATTACCGACAGCCATTGCCACCTCGATTTTCCCGATTTCGAGGGCAAGCTGCCCGAATTTGTCGCCCGCGCCGCCGAGGCGGGCGTGACGCGTATGGTGACGATCTGCACCAAGCTGCGCAACGAGCCCAATGCGCGCGCCATTGCCGAGGCCCATGCGCCGGTTTTCTACGCCGCAGGCACCCATCCGATGAGCGTCGCCGAGGAACCGATGGTCACGGTTGACCAACTGGTTGCGCTCTCGGGGCATCCGAAATTCGTGGGCATTGGCGAGACCGGGCTGGATTATCACTATACCTCAGACTCGGCAGAGCTTCAGAAACAGTCGCTGCGCCTCCATATCGAGGCCGCGCAGCGCACCGGCCTGCCGCTGATCATCCATGCCCGCGCCGCCGATGACGATATGGCCCGCATTCTGGCCGAAGAAGATCGTAACGCGCCCTATACCTGCGTGATGCATTGCTTTTCCTCTACTGCAGAACTGGCACGCGCAGCGCTGGATCTGGGCTTCTATCTGTCGATGTCGGGCATCGCCGCCTTTCCCAAAAGTCAGGAGTTGCGCGACATTTTCGCCGCCGCCCCGGTCGAGCGTATCCTTGTCGAAACCGACGCGCCCTATCTTGCCCCGCCGCCCCATCGCGGCAAACGCAATGAGCCCGCCTTTACGGCCCATACCGCCCGGGTCGGGGCTGAACTGTTCGGGCTGGACTATGCCACGTTCGCCGCGCAGACGCAGCAAAATTTCGACCGCTTGTTCTCCAAAGCCGCGCAATTCAAGGCCGCTGCATGAGTGACACGCTGCGTTTCACGATCCTCGGCTGCGGTTCGTCGGGAGGTGTGCCGCGGCTGGGCGGCCTCTGGGGGGATTGCGACCCGGAAAACCCGCGCAACAGGCGGCAACGCTGTTCGATGCTGGTGGAGCGTGTCGGGGCCGAGGGCACCACGACCGTCCTGATCGACACTGCCCCGGATATGCGTAACCAATTGCTGACCAGCGGCACCGGTCGACTGGACGCGGTGGTCTATACCCATTCCCATGCCGATCATGTGCACGGGATCGACGATCTGCGCATGATCGTGTTCAACATGCGCGTGCGGGTGCCAGTCTGGGCGGATGGCGATACACAGAACGCCCTGCTCGGCCGCTTTGGCTATGCGTTCGTGCAGCCCGAAGGCTCCCCCTATCCGCCGATCCTTGACCTCAAGACCATCGATGGCGCGTTCGAGATTAACGGCCCCGGCGGCCCGATCCCTTTCCAGCCCTTTCAGGTTGGCCATGGCAGTATCGACGCGCTGGGGTTCCGCATCAATGGGCTCGCCTACCTGCCCGATGTCTCGGAGATGACGGAGGAGGCCTGGGACGCGGTGCGTGATCTGGATATCTGGGTGCTGGACGCCCTGCGCCGTAACCCGCACCCGACCCATGCCCATCTGGAACGCTCGCTGGAATGGATCGCGCGGGCTGAGCCCAAACGCGCCATCCTGACCAACATGCATATCGACCTGGACTATGACACCGTCGATGCTGAAACCCCTGATCATATCACCCCCGCCTATGACGGGATGGTGATCGAAATGGCGCTCTGACATGGCCTGCATGTCGGCAGACCCGTCATGCTGAACACATTGGGCACCGTTATCCTGCCGGTTTTTCTGGTTATCGGCGCGGGATATGTCGCCACCGGCGTGGGCTATATCAAGCAAGCCCATAACGATGCGCTGATGCGCTTTGCAACCGGATTTGCAATCCCCTGCCTGCTGTTTCACGCTATCGCCACGCTGGATCTGCAAAGCAGTTTCAACCCCAATCTGATGGTCAGCTTCTACATGGCGGCCGCGTTGTGTTTCACAGCCGGCTTTCTGGGGGCCCGTATTCTCTTTCAAAGACCATGGGAGGATTGCGTCGCCATCGGGTTCTGCTGCCTCTTCTCGAACTCGCTGATGCTGGGTATCCCGATCACCGAGCGCGCCTATGGACCCGAAGGTCTGGCGGGCAACTATGCCATCGTCTCGATCCATGCGCCTTTCTGCTATGGGCTCGGTATCACGGTGATGGAGGTCATCCGAAATCGCGGCAATGGCGGGCGAAAAACCGTGACGGCGGTTCTGCGCGCGATGTTCCGCAACGCGCTGATCATCGCCATTGGGCTTGGCTTTGCGTTCAACTTCACCGGGATCAGCATGCCCGATGTGGCCGAGGACGCGCTGCAACTGATCATCCGCGCCGCCCTTCCGGTGGCGCTGTTTGCGATGGGCGGCGTGCTGGTCCAATACCGGCCCGAAGGCGACATGCGCACCATCGCCCTTGTCTGCGCCATCTCGCTGCTATTGCATCCGGCTCTCGTCTGGAGTTTCGGCACCGCCCTGTCTTTGCCGCAGGACCTGTTCCGCTCTGGCGTGCTGACCGCGGCCATGGCGCCGGGCATCAACGCCTATATCTTCGCCGATCTCTATGGGCGCGCCAAACGGGTGGCGGCCTCGTCGGTGTTGCTGGCAACCGGGGCGTCGGTGCTCAGCATCTGGATGTGGCTGACATTACTGGGCTGACCTGCGGGTTGGATTGACTTCGCCCGTTGCCGCGACATTTATGGTCTTAGCCGCAATAGGATACGCCATGCCCGATGCCCTGATCGTCGCCCACGGACAACCCTCCGACCCAGAACCGGCCTCGGCAGCGCTGGCCGCTTTCGCGCGCGATGTGGAAAGCCACGCGCCGGGCCTGTCGTTGGCGAGCGCCACGCTGGCCGCGCCCGGAGAGTTGGACGCAGCCCTGCAAACGTTACCGGATCATGCCCCGGTCTATCCGCTCTTCATGGCGCGGGGGTGGTTCGTGACCGATGTTTTGCCCCGCAGGCTGGGCTCGCAGCAGTTGAGTATTCTCGACCCGCTGGGCGTTGACCCCGAACTGCCCGGCCTCGCCGCCCAAGCCCTGACAGAGGCCATGGCGAACCGCGGATGGGCGGCGCAGGACACCACGATCGTACTGGCCGCGCATGGTTCCGGGCGCAGCCGCAATCCCGCTGCCGTTGCCACCGCCTTTGCCGAGGCGTTGCAGAGCCGGATCGGCGGGCCTGAGATTCGCACCGGTTTTGTCGAAGAGCCGCCCTCGATCGAAGACGCCGCACGCGGGGTGGATGCGCAGTCAATCTGCCTGCCCTTCTTCGCTTGTCAGGGCGGCCACGCAAATGAAGACGTGCCACAAGCGCTGGAGGCGGTCGGGTTTCAGGGCCTGCTGCTGCCGGTTCTTGGTGAGTTGCCGCCCATCAAGGCCCGCATCGCCGAACAGCTGACAGCGCAACTGGCCAACGCGAACTGATCTGAGGCTTTCCCGCCACACCCAAAAGCCTGACCGCCGTCGCGGATTGACCGGGCGCGCTGAATAGCCGAACTAAGGGGTCATAAATAGGACAGGCCGGGTTTGATATCCGGATCGCAAGGTCTGACCGAGGGACAAAAGGAACGCCCATCCGCGTAGAACGGACGGGCGTTTTCTTTTTGTCTAGTTGCCTTGCGGCGATCAGTTTTCGGTGGTCGGGAAGATCGGCAATGCTGCCGTTCCAGTTCCCGCGCCATTGCTCGCAGCACTCAGAATCGCCAGCCGATCCGGATTCTGCCCCAGAACCGCATTGCCGTTCTGCGCCGCGCTCACCGCCAGCTTCATCCATTCAGCCGCTTGCGGGCCGGTGGGTTTGGCAACGCCGAAGCCTTCGCGCAACTGGTGGCTGACCAGCTCACCATAGCCAAGCTCGCCCGTTGCAGTCAGCAACACGGCAGAGGCCAGCGCCAGCTTGGGCTCATCCGTGCGATAGCCGATGCCAAGGCAGACCTCACCCGCTGATTGCAGCTGATCCATCGAGCGGCCCGAGCTTTCCAGGAAGGTCTTGGTCTTGGCGATCACCCGCGCGGGCGGTTCGCTGTCCAGACCTTTGATCTGCGGCGCAACCGCCTGTGCCAGACCATCACACTGCGCCTGAATCTGGGCGCTGGTCATGTTGGGAATGGTCGCCTCAAGACGCGAGCTTTGCGCCATCGCCTGAGTCCGGGCCACGCAGAACTGTTCGTTCAGCGCAAATTCCGCATCGGTCACCTGACCGGATTGCGTCAGACCGCCATTGGCCGCGGTTAGCACATTGACCTCGTTGCAATGCTCATTGGGCGAGCGTGCGGTCTGACCAAAAGTGAAGTCCGGCAATGCCGCGTCTTCGGTCTTGACCGGTGTCGGCGCCGGAGCGGGCGCAGGGGTTGGGGCCGGCGTTGGGGCGGGTGCCACAGGAGCCGGAACCGTTGCAGGCTGTACCTGCGGGGTCTGAATACCCAGTTGCTCGTTGCGATAGGTACGCAGCAGCCCGCCACGTCCCTGCGTCGCAAGGATCTGGTTATAAGGCGCTACATGCGAGCTTGCCAGCGCGCGCTGTTGCGAGTTCAGCAGGAAACTGCGCTCGTAATCATTGAGGTAGCCGTCAATCGGATAGCCCATATCGGCCTGATAGCGCGAAATACCGGCGCGGCTGTTACGACCAAGCGAGCCATCAACGGCCCCGACATTATAGCCGAAATAGTTCAGGGCGGCTTGCACATCGCGGTTTTGCTGACGCTGCGCAGAAGAGATGCCCGAATACCGGGGCGCGCTGGAGCGCTGGCGCTGGGTGGCTGCCCTTTGGCGCTGCTTATTCTTGTGAACCTCGTTGACGATGATGCCCCCCAGAAGCGCACCACCGATCAGGGCCGCCGCCTCGTCCGCGGGGGCCTCTTTTGCGGGAATCAGTGCGACACTGGAGGCCAGCACCGCCATGCAGATATGTTTGGTATACATTTCAACAACCTCGTTGAAGCTGCGGGTCCATAACAAACAGAACCCGGATCGACAGATTTCTTGTCGAGACTAAATGAACAGACCCCGACAGCCCACCAAACCAGCACTCACTTGTCAAGTTTCAGCGCCTTTTCGCTGCTCATATGCCCCTAAAAGTGAACTTCGGTTACGGATCGTGACAGACAGGGCGGATTGTTTCATTGCAGCGCGAGGTTCATCAGGGCCTGCCCGCTCATATCGGGTGTTTGTGCGTAGATGCCCAGATCTTGAGAGAATCTGTCCAGTGAAGCCGCCAGACGGGTCTGTCCGGCCTGTGTCAGATCCTGCTTCAGCACCATGCGCAGCCGCTCTGTTTCTTCCGGCGCATAATCCGTCGCCAATGTGTCCAGCGCGGTCTGATAGGACAGCAGATAGAACTGACGCTGTCGCCGCATCTGCTCGATCTCGTCCACATGACCGCGCAATTGCCGTTCCATCAAGCCGCTGCCACCGCCGGTGCGCTGCAGCTCGACCAACATCCGGATACTCGCCGCCTTGGCATCGATCTGGGCGGCGCTGTCGCGCAGAGCTTCGACAAACACCGCTCCCGAGAGCAGCGCGGCGCGTGCCGACTGGTCCAGAGCGGTCTGAATCCGGTCGCGGTTCTGGCGCAGCTCAAGCTGCAGTGCATCCAGTTCCTGCTGACGCCTCGTATCCGGCTCCGCCCGGATCAGGTCCGACAGGGTGCGGTCGGGATCACCCTGCGCATCCCCGCCCTCTGCAGCCAGCGCACGCCAGCTGTCCTCGATCTCGCCCAGCCGGGCCTGAGATGTCGAGACATGCGCGCCGATCACCAGCCGCAGGCCAAAGGTCTCGCCCCGCAAGGGACGCCCGGTGCGGGTGTCATGAGGCGGATACTCGGTCCGCTGCGCCGAATAAAGATCGCCCTCAGAGGACAGCACCGAGCCGCCGCGCGTCACAACACCGCCCACCTGACCATGGGCGCGACCGGCGGCATTCATCCGGTAGGGCTCCAGCATCAGCTCCTCGGCATTACCATAGACATCGTAAAGCCCCAGCGGGTTTGGTTGTCGCAATCCCACCGGCCCCAGCCGCCCGCGCGCGCCACCGCCCTGATAGAAGGCATGTTCGCGCGGATCCTCGTCGGAGAAGTAGCGCGGATGGGAAAAGGCGCTGGGGTCCGCTTTGGCACCACCCCGCGTGGCATATTCCCATTCGGCCTCGGTCGGCAGGCGCAGAAAGCCGGGCGCATCGCCGCTTCGGGGCAACGCGTCAGGGGCGTTCCGGTAGAGCCACGCGGTATAGTTCTGCGCCAGCGTCACCGCGTCGAACCAGCTGAACCCGCCGCGCGCGATCCGGTCGGCGCGCGTCCGCTCGCCGCAATCGCCCTGCAGCGCGCGAAACTGGCCCTGTGTCAGCTCATAGCGCGAGATGTAGTAATGCGTGCTGGACGGGTCATCGCTGAAGGGGCCGCGCAGGAACGCCGTGCGCAGATAATCGGAATAGCCGGCCCGGTCAGAGGATTGCCCCAGCCGCACCCGCCGGTCCGCCAGCGGATCAGCGGCATCCAGCGGCACCACCACTTTCTGAAAGGCCTTCGACCCGCCGCAGGGCATTGGCAATAGCAGGTCAGCCGGGGCCTCTTCCGCGCCGGGGTCATAGAGATCGACCTGCCAAGCCTCTGTCTCGGGTGTGGTATGTGGCGTGGTCTGCGCCTGGGCCGGTGTTGCGGCGAACAGGGTCACTGCCAGAATGCGCCTGATCATGACACCTCCCGCAGAACCAGCGCCGGGTCAGAGCGCTGCGCGCGCCAGGCCGCGATTGCGGCGGCCAGCGCCACGACGATAATTACCGCAAGCGAGATCATCACGGCCTGCCCCATCGAGATTACCGACAGGCTGCGACCGCCCGGCAGCCCCTGCCCAAACCAATGCTGCGCCATACGGCCAGCGATCCCATATAGCAGGAAGGACAGCAGCAGGCCAAGCGCTGCGGCTACCAGCGCCTGCACCACTGGAAACAGCGCCAGTTGGCGGCGCGTCAGCCCCAGCATCGCAAGTCTGGCCAGCACCCGTCGCTTGCGCGCCACTTCGGACCAGAAGCTGAGCGTCAGCGCGGCAGCAAGCCCCAGCGTCGCAATCGCCGCCGTCAGGCTCAGCGCGAGGGTCAGGTTTCGCCCCAGTTCCAATAGCGAGGTGACATCGGCGGTGCGGGCATGGGTGGTCACGCCAAGCTGATCCTCGATCCGGGTCTGCAGCCCCGGCAGACCCTCAAGGTCGCGGGCATAGATGCGCGCGCCGGAATAGGCCGGAACCCGCCCCGCGATGTCCTTGCCTGCGTCGATCCCGTGATCGGGCAAGGCATAAGCGTCATAGAAAGCCTCGATCAGGTCCAGCGTCTCGAACGGAACCAAGACCGCACGACCACCCAGCGCCCGGTCCTCCAGCACCAGACCAACCCGCATATCCAGCACCAATTGCCGCGGCCGCCCCTCGGCCTGACTGATCAGTTGAACGGAGGCACCGGGCGCAAGCTCCAACTGCCGCGCCAGCAGAGCGCTGACCGCGACGTTGCTGTTGTCGAGCCGCGCCCCATCTGGCAGCGTCGGGTCGCCCGTGCCCGAGGGCACGATGACCGCCTGCCGGATGCGCCGACCACTGCTCTGACGGACATTCATATAGTCGAACTGGGTGCGCACCTTGGGCGTCATAAAGGCGATCTCGGTCCAGCCGCGCAGCGGTGCAAGATCGTCTTCGCTAAGCGTCACATTACCCGCCGTATCGATCTGCAGATAGGCCGGGTTTTCCATCATCTCGCCGATCAGGGCGGAGTAGACGCCGTTCTTGACCCCAAACAGCACCAGAAGCGGCACCAGAATACCCACCAGCAGGGCGCAATTGCAGAACAGGTAGAACCGCTCGCGCCAGAGATCCTTGAGGGCCAGCCAGGTGATCAGCATGGGGCGGCCTCCAACCGTGTGGCGAAGGGCTTGTCGTCGAGCGGGGCAAGCCGCCGCATCTCGATCCCGAAGCGTGCGACCCGCTCGGTATCATGCGAGGACAGAAGCAGCCCCGCGCCGGTGTCGCGGGCGACCTCCAGCAACAGCGCCATCACCTGATCGGCGCTTTGGGCATCCAGTGCGGCGGTGGGCTCATCCGCGATCACGAAGGCCGGGCGATGGGCCAGCGCGCGCGCGATCGCGACCCGCTGGCGTTGACCGATGGACAGCGCATCCGGCAGAAGCGCGCGCAACTCGGCGAGGCCCAACCGCTCCATCAGCTCCGCACACCAGGCGGCATCGGTCCGGTCACATATCCGCTGCGGCAGGGCAATATTGTCAGCCACATCCAGAAACGGCAGCAAGCCACCGGTCTGCGGTACGAAGCCAAACAGCGTCGCCCGCATATGCGCCAACTCATCCCCAGCCGCCCCGTGCGACCAGAGCGCGGCCAGATCATTGCCCGCCGCCGCATAGAGCGTACCGCGTGCAGGCGGGCGCAGCAGGCCCAGAACCTCAAGGATCAGCGTCTTGCCGGACCCGCTGGCCCCGGACAGAGCGATCAACCCGCCGGATGGCAGATCAAGCGCGTCGATCTCGACCCGGAACACGCGGTCGACATCCGCAACCTCGATGACACCATTGCGAACGGTCAGCCCGCCCTGCGCTGTCATGGCAGAACATCAAACGGCATGGCAAAGACATGCTCGCCATCCGGGGCATCATCGGAAAGCGCGGTCCAGACCGCCGGGTCCAGCAGCCATTTGCGGTATTGCGTCAGCTTTTGCCGCATCCCGTCCAGAATCTGCCGCCGGATCATCGCGCTTTGCTGCCAGCGCGCCGGCGTGGTCAGCATCAGCTGGCTTTCATACGGCAGGTCTTCGAGGAATTCCAAAGCCCCGCCAAGGGTTTCCGCGTCGGGGTTCACCAGCCGGTCCGGGTTGCGCGCCATGCGCGCCACCACATCGCGCACCTGCGCAAAGAAGGTATCAGCATCCTCGGCATTGCGGCTCTGCTCGCCCAGTTCAAGAAGCTGTTCCAGCAGGTCGGCCATGGTCGCCATCTCGTTCTTGGTGACCAGCAGCCGGGGCTCGATGGCCAGCCGCGTCGGGTCCTCGACCGCTTTTTCCGAGACCCAGCCTTCGATCACATCCGGGGCCTGCCGGTCAGTCAGCCGCCCCAGATAGGCCAGTTGCATCGCCAGCCCCAGATTGGCAACTTTGCCCGCCTCGTCGGGGCTGAGCAGCGGTTTTTCATCCCGCGCCACGCGGATCACATCGGTCAGGGCGGTGACAAGCTGCGTTACCTCCTGCTCGAACGCGGCCTCGGACCCGTCGGCGATTCCGTAGTAGAAGGTCTCGTCATTGAACCGCGACAGTTGCCGATACTGGTTTTCGGCATAGGCATGTTGCGCCGCTCCCCCGGCGGGCGTCTGCAGATGCAGCGTCATCACCGCAACCCCCTTGTCCTGCGCCACCCGCTGCAACTCGGCAGGCCCGATCTCGGAACGGGCATCGGGGTCGCGGGCGTCCTTGGGCCCGGCATCGGTGATCAGCACCACGATCCGCGCATCGAACGGATCGCCGTCACCGCCAGACCAGTCGGTGCCCTCCAGCGCATCCTCGACCCCGGCGAGACTGTCCTCGTTGAACCCGGGTGAGTTGGCGAGCGCCACATTGGCCGCCGCGCGGATGGTCGAGACCACCTGCCCCTGATCCTCGCGCCGTTCCAACGGCAGCAGCGTCCTGGTGCGGTATTCAAGGCCCGGCGCCGCCGCCTCATTGTCGCGGAAGGCTACGACACCGAAATGCACGCGCGAGCCGACCTCGGTGCCCTGAATGTCACCGATGATCTTTTCCACCGCCGCCTGCGTGCGCTGGATGTAAGGGTCCATCGAACTGGTGGTATCAAGGACAAACACGATGCCTGCGTCAAAATTGTCGGCAATCATGCCCGCCTGCGCGCCATCTTCGCGCAGCGGCACCGAGGCCACCTGCATCAGCAGGTTATCCTCGTAATTCAGCGGGTGCAGGTCCTGGGTGAAATCGAGGATCGGCATCAGGTAGAGCCGTTCGACGATGTTGATATATTCCTCGGGCTCCGCCGCCACCACACCACGTTCGGGGGCAAGGGTGTCCTTGGCAACCTCATCCAGAATCTCTGCCTGTTCGGCCTGCAGCGCCTCGCTTTCCATCAGCCCGCGCAGCGCCTCTTCGCTGTCAAACATCACCTGGCGTTGCCGACCGGCGGCATTGGTGAAGGCGGCGACGATATTCTGCTTCCATTCCACCGCCTGATCGGCGCGCAGCCAGCCTTCGGGGCCTTTCGAGATGGATGATCCAACCTGATACCATCCGGGTTGGGTTGCATAGACATAAAGCGGCTGAAAGGCCGGATATTGGCGGAGGACGCCGCCATCCGGTTCCGAGAACTCCAGCGCGCCCGGACGGGTCAGAACCCGCTGATAGACTGTCTTTCGCCCCTCGGCCAGCAAGGGTCTGTCTGCGGCTAGTGCACTGGACGGGGTCGTCAGCATCATCGCAAGGCCAAGGACAATTGCGGCGGATTTAACGGCAGAAATCATCAAATGCCCCCTTTTCCAACGTCAGCGACGACCCGTCGAGCCGCGCACAAGTCGCATCAAGCCGCGCCTGAGCCTCATCCGAGCCCGCCGCAACCGCACCGGCGTAGTATTCCGCCGCCTGCGCCGGGTCGTCGGCAAAGGTGAGCCCAGTCAGGTTCTCGATTCGCGGGGCCAGTTCGTCGCCGTCATAAAGCGTTCCGAACAGCGTCAGCGCTTGCGGGTTTCCCTGTTTGGCGGCGGCCTCGATCAGGGTCAGCGCCGCATCCGGCGACACGTCCGAACCGCAGTCACGCACAGCAGCGATCTGTGCATCGAACCCACCCAACGCCTGAAGCGCGGGCAAGGCACAGGGCGAGCCGCTGGTCTCGGCAACCGGCGTCAGGCTTTCCGGACCGGTTGAGGCAGTCTCATCAGACAGCATGTACCACGCCGCTGCGCCCGCCGCGCAAAGCAGCAACACCGCAGCCAGCCAGAGCGCATGGCCACGTCGTTTTGGCGGTGCCCGCTCCGGTTCAGGTTCAACAATTTCCACTTCCTGTTCAACAGGTTCCGGCGGCAACTTCACCTCAACCGGTTCCACGATCGGTTGCGCGCGCGCGGTGACCCGCAACGCGCCCGGCACCGCCTTTTCCACGCGCGGCGCAATCGTGTCGGGCCAGATCGCCTCATAGGACTTGCCGTCGATCTGGAAGTGCAGCGCGGTATATTCTTCCAGCCGGTTCACCACCTCGGGTCCCAGCCGCAGCCAGTCGGCCCCCTCATGGCGGAAGATGTCAAACGGACCCAGCTTCTGCATCTGGGCTTGCCAGTTCGGCTCATCCCCGGCGCGTGCATCCGGATGCAGCCAGCGCCCGGAATAGGAATCCTGCACGGCCATGGCCACGCGATCCGGCATCGAGTCGCCGGGCAGTTCCAGAAAGGCATACCCGCCCGAGGGGTGTTGGGGGTCCGGATGGACTTTGATCCTCATCCGCCCTGCCCGTTCAACGCACCAAGAATACGGCCCAGCGCCAGGTTCTGATCCACATCGACCTGCCCGCCCAGACCGTCCTTGGCATTGGCCACAAACATCGCATCCAGCCCAAAGACCCAATCGGTCCAAAAACTTTGCGCCGTCGGGCGCGGCTGTTGGGGCAGATCGTCGGCGCTGTCTGATGGTGTCGGCGTCACAAAGATCGCGCGCTCGCTCCCATCACCACCCTGCACCTTGGGCCGGTCGGCTTCGGTCACATCCTGCATGCCCAGGGTCGAGACAAAGCCATTGATCACCTCGGCCCCCAGAATCGAGGCTGGTTGCGCCTGTTTTTCGACCGTGAGGCCAAAATTCACCTCACGCAGCAACGCTGCCGTGCGGTCGCTCAGATCGGTGCGCCGCGCCGCCTGGATCAACTCAGCAACCAGATCGCCCGATGTGCCCTCACCTATCCCATAGGCGCGCAGCAGCATCGCATCGCTGCGCAGGGTTTTCATACCCTCGATCCAGGCCTCCATCGCGGTTTCGGCCTGAAACTGTTCCAGCGTCATGGTGCGGATGCCATCCTCGGCATTTTCGGCCCGCTGCGCCGGGCGGCCGGGACGTTTCAGACCTGCGCTGCCCCCTTCGGCCGCATTCACCGCATTGGTGATACGGATCGAGCTGGGCACCCGGCTGATCCGGCCTTCGATCTCTTCCTGATCGACCATCAGGGCCGAGACCAGCGCCCCAAAACGGTGCCGGGCCAGAACCTGCTCCAGATCGTCGATGACCCGCGCGGCTGATTCCTGTTTCTCGGCAATGCGCTTTTCCACATCATCCGAGACATGGAACGGCGCCATCGCGCGCGCAAGTTCGTCTTTGACCTGCTGCAACTGCGCCCCGATCTGCATCAGCTTGCTATCGGGTTTACACACTTTTTCAATATGTTGTGCGAGGTAGCTCACCCCGCCGTCATTGAGCGCCAGCGCCGCGTCCCATGCCGCCTCGGGGGACGCGAAATGCCGCCGCACCGCCGGGGCCTGTACGCAGCCCGCGCGTAACTCGGCCAGCCGCGCCTCTTTCTCGGGGCGCAGGCGCAATTCGCGGCGGTCTTCGTCATAGTCGATCAGCCCGTCGACATAATAGTTCGGGTTACGCAGCCAGAAGCAGTTGTCAAAGCTCTGGCCCGGCTGCCATTCAGTGACCCAGGGATCGCTGCCCTTGCCGAATTTCTCTAGCAGAGACGCCTGCATGCGCCGGTCGAATCGGGTCTCATCCCCGCCTTCGGCGGCACTGTCTGACAGGTGCTTGTCGAACTTGGTCAGCACCATGAACAACACGCAATCAGCGGCACGCCGCGCCTCGGGCGTCGGGCCATGGGTCTTGGCGATCCAGTTCTGCACAAGACCTGGCAGGTCCACCGTTTCCATATTGCTGTCCGGGATGCAGAGCAGCATCGAGGTGATTTCCTGATCCTCGACGTAACGATCAAAGAGATAGGCCACCTTGCCGCGCAACAGCAGTTCCGGCAGCAATTTGTCCGGGCTTTCAAAGGCTTTCGACAGGTCCTGCTCAAACCGGTTGCGTGCGCCGGGAAAGTCCAGCAGGTCGGTCTCGGCAAACATCTGCGCGGGCAGATCGCACATCGGTAGCACCAGTTCAGCCGCCAGCCCGCAGATGACAGAGCGCGGCAGCGTCGCCTGCCGTCCCTGTTCGGTGGTCACGGTCAGCGGCGTGCCATCCGCCGCGCCGCTCAGCGTTTTGACATCAATGATCGAGCTTTCGCGCGGCACCAGCGCATCGAGCCCCGCATAGACCTGTGCCGCATGATCGAGCTGCGCCAGCGCATCGGCGAGTGTCAGATAGAGGTCGCAAAACGGCACGTGCCCGCCCCAAAGCAGCGACAGGAACGCGGCGCGATCCCCGCGCGACAGTCCCGGCAGGATCTGCGCGGCCTCTTCCCAGAGCGGGCGCAGGGCGGCGGCATAGGCCTCGCGCCCGAAATGGCTATCGACATATTCGGCGATCTCATGCACATCGTCCTCGTCCAGCCCCGGCTGCGCCATCCCGGCGCGCGGTTTGAACTGGTCGAGATGCGCGGCGATATCGCCCGGTTCCGGCACCGGCTCGGACCGATCACCATCCATGAAGAAAGAGTTGATCAAGGTGCGGGCGATATCCGCCTCTGACAGCAGGTTCAGCCGGATCGGAAAGCCTGCCGGGCTCGGCGCACGCTCCATGGTAAAGCGCGTCACCAGACCGGTGCTTTCCCCCTCGCCCTCGGGGTTGATCTGCCGGATGTAATCCAGCTGCCCGTCCGGCCCGTCGAAATCCGCCACCAAACGCCCGTTCTCGGGCCGCGCCAGCACCGAGACCAGAAAGGACTTACCCGCCTGGCTGGGACCGAACACGCTGACCGACATGCGAGTCCGCGCCGAGCGGCTGAGCCGAAGCGAACGCCGCGCCGATTGCCGCATCAGGCGGACCAGCGACCGGGCCTCTGCGCCCAGCAGATCGCCATTGCCGGGGTCCTGCACCCAGGTCAGCGCCTCGCCGCAGACCGAGGCGATGCGGGCGCATTCCTGTGCAAGCTGTTCCTGTGCCTCTATACTCATCGCCTCAACCTACAGCCGGAAAAGTCCGGTATCGATCCAATATTCATCCTCGAAGCCAAGCGTATGCAGGCGCAGCTGCACCTCGGCCGGTTTCATGCTGTCGCCCTCGGCATCCTCGACCTCAGTGACTGAAAACGCCTCGCGCATGGCTTCGCGGCGCAACACGGTGTCAGAGGTTTCCACGTCCGGGTCCCCGTCAAACTCTGTGCGCTCAAACGTGACATTCAAGGGCGCCCGGCCCTGCGCCGACTGGGTCGCGAAATCCAGCCGATAGAGTGGCGTGGTGGTCCAGCGTTCCAACGGCAATTGCCGCGCACCCAGATGGATCGGCGTATACATCTTCACGCTGGCTTCCAGATCGCTGGCCGACTTTCGGTCGTCCAGGTCGACATCAGAAAACAGAATGCGGTCCGTCAGGATTTGGCCCGAAGTATCCATCTCGCCGATATAGCGTGCTGTAGACTGCATGCGGAACGCACCGGTCATCACTTTGAAGTTAGGGATGCGCGCCTCGCTCAATGCGATCAGCATACCGCCCACCGCAACGGTCGATTTGGGATCGCCGATGCGCTGGGTCACCGGATCGCGGAACGGATACCAGCGCCCGGTCTTATAGCTGTGCATCGGGATCAGCCGGTGCGGCGGCACCACCATCATCTCTTGCAGGATCGCGCGCACTGCAGGCAGGCGCGAGGGGCGCCCGGTGATCAGTACCACGTCAACGCCCAGATGCGCGATCACCTCGCCCATATTGCCCAGCGCCTTTTGCAGCACCTCGCGGGCGATAGCATCCACTTCGTCGCGGCTGAAGGACAGGACCACATCGCGCAGATGGAATTCTTCGGCACCCAGCGTGCGGGCGGGCTGTTCGATATAGTCGGTCAGCACATCCGGCAGGCTGGCATCACCGCTATCCGATAGCGGCAGGATATCGGCAATTGTCAGATCGAGCGGGGCAAACTCATCGGCGGTCTCGCAGGCCTCCAGAATGGCCACCGCCAGCGGCATCAGCACGCGCAACGCAAATTGCCGCCGTTTCTGGATGCTCTGCTGATCAAGGCCCCCGGTATCGCCTGCAAAAAGCTCGCGAATCTTCTCGGCGGCATAGCGCCCACCACCGGCCTCAATCGCCGATTGCAGACCCGGCAGGATGATCGAGGCGATGACGCGCTGCAACAGCTCGTCACCGGCCACGCGGAACCCTTCGCGGAAGGTCTGGCGCGGGTGCAGCACGCGGCCCGCCTCGCCCCAATAGGTGGTGACCATCAGATCGGTGGTGCCGCCACCAATGTCGATAGAGGCCAGACGCAGCGATGGCGTGGGATCGGCACCCTCGGAACGTGCACGCGGGCGACCCTTGAGGTCCAGAAACCGGTCGATGCGACCATCGAATTTCTGGGTCAGTTCCGAATAAAGATAGACAAGCTGGGTGCAACTGGCCTCGTCCCATTCCACGATCAACTCGGGCGGCTGCGAGATCGCGCTTTCGCCCGTGCTCAGCCCCATCAGCGACCAGACCAGTGCCAGCGCGCCCTTGGCCTTGGAGCGGATGATCGCCTGCTCTTGCGCGGTAGTCGCGGTGGGCAGGGTCAGGATGATCCGGTCAAGGCGGCGCGGCAGTTCCGATTGCGCCCGCCGGGCCCGGCTGGCGGGCGCGTTCACCTGGATCAGCGCATGGGCGATGATCTCGGCCAGCATGAACCCAAAGAGAGAGGCGCGCGCAAAGCGGGGCCGGATCGCCGGGTTGGTCCGGGATTTGCCACGCGGGCGCAGGCGGGCCTTTTCATCCGCCGCAATCTGTTCCAGCACATCGCCGTTTTCATTGAGGAACCGCATCCCCGCGCGCAGCGATTTCGGCAGGTTGTTGGGATCGGAATGGTGATGAAACCGCCAGTCCTGCTGCAAGGGCGTATCATCCCAGAGATAGCGCTTGGGGCTGGACAGCCCCGAGGCGGTCTCGGTCCCCTCTTCGCCCGCGACAAGCCGCAGCGCCTCGGGGCCAGTGCGCACGAAGCTGGGCCAGATGAAGGCGTTGCGCCGACCCGAGCGGCTGGCGAAACGTTCGTCACCCATGCGGAACTCGGAAAATTCCACCCGGCTTTCGAACAGGCCCGAATAGGTTCGCTCGGGCTGAGACAGATCGCGGATTTCCAGCGGATAAGACCGCGCCAGATCCAGCCGCGTTTCGCCAGGGAACCGCTCGATCAAAATACCACAGGTGCGCGAATTGCCCACATCCAGCACCAGTTCCACATCCACCGGCGTCAGCCCGTCGCGCTGGGAATCCGTATTGGCCAGCCGCAGCCGCGGCACAGAAACCGCGTGATTGACCAGCCGCAGATAGGCCAGGTAACGCGCCCAATGCTCGAACTTGTGCGGCAGCGTTTCAGACGTGATCCGCCTGCCGGGCCGTTCGGCACGCTTGAAGGCGATGAAAGCCTCCTCCAGCCAGTCCGACACCCATTTCTGCAGATCGAGTGCCTGCCCGTCCCCATCGCTGTCCAACCGGCGCAGGAACCAGTCCATATGCGCGGGATCAGATACGAAACGGAATTCGCGGGACTTTTCTGCATCCGCGCGCTCAGGTGCCAGATAGCGGTCCGCCTGCGCGGCCTCGATCAGCGCGGTGTCGATCGCCATTTGCACGCGATGGGTATTGCCGTCTTCATCCTCGGGGCTGTCCAGTTCCACCACCCGCATCCGCGCCCAGGTCGAGGGGCCGGGATCAAACCGTTCCTCGCCCCCCGGACCGCGATCCGTCTTGATGCGCAGCACCGGCACGGGCACCCATTTCGACAGGAACGGCTCCAGCGCGGCGACGGGACGCACCGAATAGGGATCGTCATCATCACGCGCGGCATCCTCGATCGCCTCATCGGTCTCGGCATCGCCGGTGAGCGGCATCAGCGCCCATTCTTCATTGGCGTCATCGCCACCAACCTGCCGTTCGATGAACCGGGCGTTCTTGACCTCGATCTGATCCAGACGGAACCCGAAATCGAGTATCTGCACGCCCGAATAGGGCACAAGCGTCACCTCGTCGCGCCAATCGGCCAACCGGGCAAGATGTTCACTGCTTTGCATTCACGTCTCTCAATTCGGGCCTCAGTTCGGCGCTTGGGGCACAGTGTAGGACGCATCCTCCAGCCCTGCCAAGCGCTTGATTTTCTGGATGAGATTCGGCAACAGCCCGCCTTCTTTCTCAGGCTGCGGCGCTGGCGGTTCTGCGGGCGCTGCTTCGGCGGGCGCAATCGGCACCACCGGTCTACAGGCGCGATCGGTCAGCGCGATCTCATGCTGCAGGCGCGCGACGCGGTCATTCAGCACCTGATATTCGGAATAAGCCGCCGACAGCTCCGCCGTATCTTCATGGCAATGATCAGGCCCAAACGGGCTCAGCCCGCAGGGATGGATCATCAGATAGAGGATCAACCCCAGCAGCGCCGCCAGCAGCAGCCAACCGAGCAGGATCAGCCACCACCAGACCGGGCTGGTCCAAACGCTGGCCACCGGGCCGGATTGCACCGCACTCAGCGGCTGCGCGCGTGGCACCATCTTGGTCAGCACGCCGCGCACCGCCATGCGTTCGCCACTGACCCAGGCCCAATGCACCAGCACCGGGTGATCGCCATCAGCGCTGCGGATCACGTGGATCATGTCTTCGGACGGGATCTCGACCGCGTTGCGCAGCGCCTCGCCCAAACGGTGATCGTCCGATCCCGGCCCCGCATCCAGCACGTCCGCCTCGGCCAGAATCGCCGCGATCTTCTCGCCCAGCCGCGCCTTCACCGCGTCCTGTTCCTCGGGCGCGAGATCGGACAGGCGCATGGGTCGCCCGGCCATCGGCGCGTGCCAGTCGATGCGGTCACCATGGGGTGTGCTGACCGGTTCGGCCAGAAGATTGGCACAGTCAGCCCCAAGCCTTTGTCGCAACGCCCCGGTCACCAGCTCATAAGACCGCTGCGCCGCCGTGCCCAGCGGTTGCAGCCCTTCCGAGGTGGTGGTTGTGAGCAGCGCCTCAAACACCCGACATCACTCCTCAGCTGGGACCGATTGGGCGACTTGCGGACGGACCTGCGGCGCGCAGACCTCTTCGGTTAGCGCCGGGCTTGCGGGCGTACCCTGCAGGAATTCTAGTACATCCGGCATCGCAAGAGCATAACTGCGGTTCTGCAACGGCCCCTTGCGCACGAAGCTGTTGATCCCTACGACCCGACCGCACATATCTACCAGCGGACCGCCAGAATTGCCGGTGCTGAGCGGTGCGGAATGCATCAGCACATTGGTATCCGGCGCCAGTTGCTGTTCGGTGTTCACGATGCCATCGGTCACCGTCAGTGCGGGTACAGCGCCAGCATCGCCACGCATCAGCCCGGCGAAGTCAAGGTCCAGCTCCAAAACATCTCCGGGAAAGCCCGCTGCGATCACATTGGTCAGACGCAGCGAGGCAGGCGGTTGATGCAGGGTGAATCCGGGCAGATCACCCGCCTCGATCTGCAATAGCGCGAAATCATCGCCGGTCTCAGCCAGTGGGCCGGAGGCCTTGAGAACATTGGCCGCCAGAGGCTCGGGCAAGGCCTTGCCGATTACCACGACACGGGTGTCCGCGCCGAGGTCAATGACATGCTGGTTGGTCAGGATATGGCCATTGCCGATGGAAAAGCCCGACCCTGCCGCAACGCCGGAGGGTCCTTCGGCCAACACCAGAACCGTGCGGTTGTCGAGATGGCTGACCAGGTCCTCTGGCTGATCTGGCGCATCCGGATTCGGCACCAGAACGCGATCCGCCTTGTTGGGCAGCAGCGCGTCAGGCGCGGCGGCGGCCTGTTCGGGGAACGCGGTGCCCTCTGCGGGCGGCAGCAACCCTTCTGGCGTCGTGCCGTCGGGCAGGATCAACACGCCGTCAGCGCGACAGACCGCCCCGTCCAGCGCGGTTTCCAGAGAAGCGATGCGCTCACGCAGGCTGGCGTTGAGCGCGTTTTGCGCATCGAGCGTCCCGGCCTCGGTGATGCGCGGCGGCTGTTTCGGCAAAAGCCGCGTGCCCGGCTGCAAGAGCCAGAACAGCACCGCCGCCGCGATCAGCAGCAACACCAGCAGCGGCACCCAGGCCAGCGGCGACAGGCGCGCGCGAGGGGCGGGTTCTTCAGCCGGAGGTGGGGTCGTCACCGGCGTTGCCGCAACCGCAGGTGCGACCGAGGGCGTCGCGGCGGCGGTGGGCTGGCGCATGAAGCGGCCCAGCGTGGCCTCGAAATGTGCAGGCCGCGCCGCCGCGCTGGCCCCGCGCCCGTCCGGCATCAGGCCCCAGTTCACGATGAAGGGACGGCCATCCGCCACCATCACATCGTCCGCCCCATACGTGGTCAGCGCGCCCCAGGCCAGATCGCTCTGCGCCGAATCTTCGGCGAGGGTCCGCAAGGGGCGCAAATGATCGGACAGATAGGCCGAGATCCGGTCCTGCTCGGCAGGGCTCAACCGGCTGAGCGGCTGCGCCTCACCGACCGCATCGGCATACCAGGCCACGGTTGGGGCGGCTTCATCATTGCCGCGACTGATCAGCGGCTCGGCAAACAGCGCGGCCACTTCGGGCCCGGCCCGTTCTGACAGCAAAGCCTGCAACTCGGCATGACGCTCCAGCACCGGTGCATCAGCGGCGTGCACGAAATCATCCGGGGCCACGCGGATCTTGGACAGGAACTGATTGGCCATGAGGTTACCTCCGCGCCCGCCGCAGTGTCGCGGAACTGCGGCCGTTGGTTTCCGGTTGATACGTGTCGCAATTGGCGTTGCCGCGATTGTCGATACTGCAATTGATATCGCGGCGGAAAATGGACGAGCCATTGTCACATTGCAGGTTGCCCGGTTCGCGCATGGTCAGGCGGCCATTGCCCGGCAACTGCCCCGACAGGCGCCCCTCGCAGCGAATGCCCCCGGTCGAGCGCATCACCTGCGTGCCATTGCCATTGCGATCGAAACAGATGCGCCAGTAGCGGAATCGCTCGATCTTGCCGGTGTTGATTTCACGCACGGCATAATCCGAGGACAGTTCCCAGCAGCCTTCCATCACCGAGATATCATCATCGTCGAACGCATCCGGGTCCAGCCCGCTGGGGGTCTGAGGTTTCGGCGGCGGCGGTGGCGGAGGGGGTGGTGGTGGCGGAGGGGGCGGCGGCGGATCAGCCTTGCAGTGATAAAGCGCCAGCTCGCTTTCCAGCTGATTCATCCGCGCCACCAGATCGGCATTGGTGACATCGCTCTGGGCCAGATCGGCCCGCAGCCGCTCGGCCTTGGGGTCTTCGCAGAATGAAAGGACGCGATCCGTGAACGGCAGGCGCACGCCACAGGATTGCAAAAGCAACGCGGCAGAGGCACCGATCAGGGCGACAAGCACTACTGCGAAAGCCGCAACGAGAAACCGCATAATCACCCAGGCGTCCGTCCCTTGTCTGATCGGCTCCGCCTCCTAACCACTTTGGGCGAGTTTATGACGCAGGCTTTGCGGGCCGCAAGCCCCAGTCTTTGCACGTCTCCGTGGGGTTGTGGGTTTCCGCCGGTCCGGCGGCGGCTTCATGCAGGCTCAGTTCATCCGGCCCCTCGGATCGGCGCTGGTGATGGCAGGCGGTGCAGTCATGGAGGGATCAAAGAAGCGATGCCCCGCACGGCCCCCATGTTTGGCGGCATAAAGCGCAAGATCGGCCGCATGCAGCAGCTCGCCCGCCTCACCCCCCGCCTGCTGATCGGACAGCACGGTGCCCATGCTACCAGAGATGCGGCATTCCTCGCCGTTATAGCCGATCGGGGTTTCCAGACGTTCAATCAACCGCTTGGCAATCGCGTCCAGTTGTTTGCGGTCGCGCAGCTTGGGAAAGACGATCACGAACTCATCCCCCCCGACCCGCGCCACCGTATCGTCGCTGCGGGTCACATCTACCATGATGCGCGCAACTTCTTGCAATACGTGGTCGCCCGCTGCATGGCCCAGCGTATCGTTCACGGCCTTGAAATGATCCAGATCCACATGCATCAGCGCAAAGGGCACGGACGCGGCCAGATAGCGCTGCAGGATCAGGTCCAGCGCGCGGCGATTCTTCAACCCGGTGAGCGTATCGGTGAACGCCTGTTCCTCGGCTGCGATCTTGGCCCCCTGAAGCCGGACATTGAGATTGCGTGATGCCTTCATCGCGGCGGATTTGGCCTCAATCAGATAGAGTAGTTCGATCGCCAGGTCCGTATGCGCGAAATCGGCGGCGCTGAGCCCGTATTGTCCCACCGCATCCAACAGCGAAATACCAAAGGACATGTTCACCACCGCCCCGTCCCCCAGGGGCGCGAGGCTTGCCTTGAACGAGGTTTGCGGGCTGTCGCGAAAGCGCAGGTGCAGCCGCCCGTCAGGCGCCTCTAGCAACTCCTCCATCGACATGATGCGGCGTGGGCGCAAAACCTCGAACAGGTCCAGAAAGCGCGCACCTACCACGCCGCGATCCGGGCGCAGCTTGCGGATTGTGCCGCCAGCCTCGACCACATGGCCCGTGGCGTTCAGCATCAAATGCATGGGGCATAGCCGGTCCAGCATGTCTGCAAGCTCTTCCCCGGTCATCCCGCGCGCGCCCCCAATTCGAAACTGCGCCCTTCGGCGAAGGAGCTTTCGATCAGGGTGATCTCGATGATTTCGGCACTGCCGGTGGCGCCCTTGTGGTCGAGAATCGCCAGCGCGCCGTAATCATCCGCCATGGCCCGCAACACACCGGTCATCACATCGGCATAGCCCGGCAAGCCCGGCTGGCAGGTCAGCGTGTAATGGCCATGGGCATATTCCCGCAATTCCAGCGCGGGCAAGGTCAGGTCGGACACCGCCATGCGGGCCCGATCGGGCAGATCATCCAGCGAGTGCAGGAATTCCACATAGGTCACCCCTCCGAATCGCAACAGCCGCCGCAGGGATTCGGTATTGGGGTTCGAGACCAGATAGGTCCCCAGATCCTCCAGCAGATCGCGCCGGTTGCGGCCAAGATCGCGCACAATTTCGACCAGCACCCTGTCGGTGGTCTCGTTTTCATAAACCAGCATCGGTTCGAATTCGACGAACCCAAGCTCGGCGGCTTCGGTCACCCGGAGCCAGCATTCACGACCGTAATTGTGGCAAACGAAAGACTGGATCGCCCTATTTATCAGCCCATGCATGACCTCACCCTAATCTGCGTCAACACAGTGTCGCGCCGAAAGGATTAAGAAAGTGCCAACGCGACAGGGTGCGGAGGAAAAATATCCGGATCAGAAGTCCGTGGGCGCACCACCTTCGGCCTTTCGGCGCGCAACAAAATCCGCCAATTCGTCGCGGATGCCCGCATCCATCGGCGGGGCCTCGAACGCGCCGATGATTTCTTTGAACATGTGATGGGCTCGTTCCGCCGTCCAGATGCCGCCCGCCTCTTCCCAAGCTTCGAAATTGCGCCAGTCGCTCAGATAAGGCTGGTAAAAGGCTGTCGTATAGCGGTCTTGCGTGTGCTGGATGCCAAAGAAGTGGCCGTCATTGCCAACCTCGCTGATCGCATCCAGCGCGATATCCTGGGGCGTTGTTGCAGTAACAGAAGGCTCCATATACCGCTGAATATGCTGCAAAATCTCGCAGTCCATGATGAATTTCTCGGGGCTGGCGATCAACCCGCCTTCCAGCCATCCGGCCGCGTGGTAGACCATGTTGGTCCCCGACTGCACCGCCGCCCAGAGCGAATTCGAGGTTTCCCACATCGCCTGACCATCGGGCACATTCGCCGCGCACACGCCCGAGGAGCGCATCGGCAAGCCATAGAAACGCGCCATCTGCCCGGTCATCTGGGTCGAGCGCATATATTCCGGCGTGCCAAAGGCGGGCGCTCCCGACTTCATGTCAACATTGGACGTGAAGGTCCCGATAACACAGGGAATTCCCGGCTTCACATATTGGAAGAGCGCGATCGCACAAAGCGCCTCGGCCAGCGATTGCGCCACCGCGCCCGCCATGGTCACCGGTGCCATCGCCCCGGCCAGCGTGAAGGGTGTCACCACAATCACCTGGCCCCTGCGCGCCAGCCGCAGGCAGCCGTCGATCATCGGGTGGTCGTGCTTGAGCGGCGAGGTGGAGTTGATATTGGTGTACATCCGCGGCGTGGCTTCGAATTCCTCGTGGCTCAACCCGCCCGCGATACGTACCAACTCCATCACGTCCTCGACGCGCTCCTTGCCCAGGGAATAGGCGTGCATCACCTTGTCGCTGAGCGTCAGCTTGTCATAGAGCACATCCAGATGCCGCACTGAGGCGTGGATATCGACCGGTTCCACCGGATAGCCGCCCGCAAAATGGATACAATTGAAATATTGCGTCAGTTTCAGCAGGTTCCGGCATTGTTCGCGATTGCCCGAGACCTTCTTGCCGATCTCCATATCCCAGTAATTCGGCGGCGATGACACATTGCCGAACAGGATATTGTTGCCTCCCACCGTCAATTGATGGTCGGGGTTACGCGGCGTGAGGGTGAACTGACTGGGGGCTTTGCCGATCATCTCCATGACGAAATCGCGCCCCATCCGCACCACCTCGCCCTCGACCGAGCATCCGGCCTCGCGCAGAATGCCCAGCGCCTCTTCGTTGAGGAACACGATGCCGATCTCTTCGAGGATGCGCATCGCGCCTTCGTGAATAGCCTGCACGCCCTCGGGGCTCAGCGGTTCGATGGGGCGGTCGATATTGACGGGGATGCGCCAGGGCATCTGATCGATGACCGCCGATCCCCGCCGTGCGGCGGCTCCGGCGCGCCCGCCGCCTCTTTTCCTGCGTGTGGCGCTCTGGTTCATGGCACATCTCCCTTCGCTTCCTTCGAGGAAGCCTCAGATGCGCCGCGCGCCGCCGCTCTATCCGCGACCTGAAACGTCGCTTTTCAATCCTCGACAGGCGGTTTCGTGAGTTTGAATGGGCTATAGCCCCAGCCAAGCCGGAATCTCGCCAATATGCGCCAGAACCACATCGGCATGGGGGGCGAGCTCATCTGCAGGGGCCATGCCGGTCAGCACAGCCACGGTTCGCATCCCGGCGGCACGGCCAGCCAACAGGTCATGGGTGCTGTCGCCCACCATGGCGACATGTTCGGGCGCGACCCCAACATGGGCGGCAAAGGCCAGCAACTGACCGGGGCCGGGCTTGGCCCCGTGGCCGCTGTCGGACCCGGCAATGAAATCAAACCTGTCCTGCACCCCGGCTCCGCCCAGATGCACGCGCGCGGGGGCCTCGGCGTCGTTGGTGGCGACACCCAGCTTCAAGCCATGGCCACGCAGATGATCCAGAAATGGGCCCAACGGCACCGCCTCGGCCTGTGGGGCCTGCGATGCCTCGTGGTTCAGCATGTCGATCAGGGCTGGCTTGGTCATGCCGGGCACCCAGGGCGCGAGAACCTCGACAATCTCGGCGGGCGTTCCGGCGATCACGATACTGTCGGGGTGATAGCGACCAGCATGCAAATCGAACCCGATCACCTCGCCCAGCTGCGCTGCGCGCGTGATGTCCCCCTCTGCCAGTTTCATCATGAGAGCGCGGGCGAATGCCTCCCAGGTGGCAGCGAAGTCGAACAGGGTTCCGTCCTTGTCAAACAGGATGGCATCGATCTGCATGAAGAACTCCGTTTGGTTTGGCAGTCAGGTCCAGTGCATTCCGGCCTCGCCCGCAAGGGCGGCGCGGGCCTGCATAGGCTGGTCATAAGGCACGGCGCAGGCATCACAGAAGGCGACGATCCAGGCGTCATCCATCATCAGGAAATCCAGCACCGAGAGCAGAAACTCCGGGTCGCCAGCATGTGCGCGCAGTTGCGCCTCATCCGCGCCGGTCGAGCCCAGAAAGACCGGCAGCAATTCATCATTTCCGACCAGCCAGGCCAACGCGCGCAGGGCCAGCGTTTCAGCGGTAGCGGAGGAAAAGGACATGAAACCTCGGGTCTTTGCAGCGGCGGAAAGGGATTCTTAACCAGTTTCTTAAACATATCGGGAGGAATGAAAAGCACTAGTCGATAGGATGCTTCGATGCAGGGAACGATTTTGATACTGGATGGCGTGTCCACCAACAGGATCATGCTGAAGGTTCAGCTGTCGGCCGCTTGGTATCATGTGGTGCAAGCAGCAACCCTTGAGGGGGTGATGGCGCTGATCCACCGCACCCGCCCCGATCTGATCATCTCGGCGATGGATCTGCCCGATGGCGACGCGCTAGGGCTACACCGGATGCTGCAGGGCGAAACCGCGACGGCCAATATCCCGATGATCGCCATCGCGCGCCAAAACGATCGCGGCGCAAAGCTGCGGGCGCTGGCGGCAGGCATTCACGACGTGCTGTGCCAGCCCTGCAATGACGTGATTCTGCTGGCGCGTATCCGCAGCCTAATCCGCATCCACGGCAATCTGGGTGAGCTGCAGCGTCAATCCGCCTCGCAAGCGGTGGGGTTTGACGAGGCGTCCAGCCCCTTTGCCCCGGCAGAGCGGACCGCATCGGTTGCTGTGATCGCGCAGAGCTGCGGCACCGGCGCGGTCTGGCGCACGCAACTGCGCGAGCAGGTGGGCCACCGGCTGGATCTGGCCACCTGCAATGGGCTGCACGGCCTGCCCGATCAGGGCGCGCCGGATGCGCTGATCGTGGAATTGTCCGAAGGCGCGGCGGGCCTGCGACTGCTGGCCGATCTGCGCGCCCGCGGGTTGACCCGCAACGCCGCCGTGATCGCGGTACCCAAACTGCCCAGCACCCAGCGTGCGGCAACGGCGCTCGATCTGGGGGCCGATGACGTGGTGGTGGGCGGGTTCTGCGCCCGAGAGGTTGCGCTGCGGCTTGAAACCCTGTTGCGGCGCAAGGCCCGAGCCGACCGCTACCGCGACAGCGTGCAAGCGGGGCTAAGGGCAGCAACCCGCGATTCGATGACCGGGCTGTATAACCGGCGCTATGCCCTGCCCGCTCTAGGCCGGTTGCTGCGCGGGCCCAAGACGCCGGATGCAGGATTTGCGGTGATGATGGTCGATCTCGATCACTTCAAGTCGATCAACGACACCTATGGGCATGCGGCGGGGGATGCGGTGCTGATCGAAACCGCACGCCGCCTGCGCGGCAACCTGCGCGCGCAGGACCTGATCGCCCGGATCGGTGGTGAAGAGTTCATGGTCGCCCTGCCCAATACGCCGCGCGAAGATGCGGACCGGGTGGCAGCGCGCCTGTGCCGGGAAATCAACGGGCAGCCCTTTAAACTGGGTGCGGGGACCACCCCCATCCATGTCACGGCCAGCATCGGTGTTGTGGTCGGCGAGCCGGAAAACGCGGCATCGGGTCAGAGCGATATCGAACACCTGATCGCGCAGGCCGACAAGGCGCTTTATGACGCCAAACATGCCGGCCGCAACTGCTACATGCTACAGCAAGCGGCCTGAGGTTACTTCTTGCCGCCCTTGTTGCGTTTGCGCTGTGCCAGCTCTTCCAGCCTGTCGGCGTAGGCCTGACGCTCGACGTCATCCATTGTCAGAACCTGCTCGATCCAGGCGGTCTGCATTTCCATGAAAACCGCGTTACGGGCTTTGGCCTGTTTGCCGATCACATCCCTTAGCGCCTGGGGGTCAAAGGGCTCTGCGTCCAGCACGGCGATCACCGCCTTGAGATCACCCTCTTTCGCGCCGCGCCGGGCCTTATGAATATCGCGGGTCTGCGTGCGCAGCGCCTTGCGGTCCTCATCCGGCAAGGCGCGGTAGAGCGTGGAGCCCACCGTTTTCGGCATCGGCCGTTTGTGATCATCGCCACCAAAGCGCAGCATCGCCCCCACGGCCAGCCCCGCAACCGCCAGGTTCAGCGCCAGCGAGACCCCCAGCAGCAGTTTGACCCAGGTCCGGGTTCTGTAAACGGTTTCCGCCATTTACCCTTCCTCCAGCGTGACATCATTGAAGGCGAAGCTCTGGAACAGCTCCAGATCCTCTTCCTGCTGGAACACCAGCCCGGCAGGGTCCGGCAGAAACTCCGGCGGCGCCAGACCGATCCAGACCCCAGCCGCGCTTGCCGCAACAAGCCCCCCCATCCCGGCCCAACCGCCAAGCAGGGATTGCAACTGATCCCAGAGACCAGGGCGCGACCGGACCGGTGCGACCAGCGTCAGTTGGTCCTGCTGAATGCGGTCGGCATCCGCCATCATCCGCGCGGCCAGACCCTCGGGCATGTCATCCCGCGTGTCGCGCGCTGCGGCGAACAGTGCCTCCAGATCCTTGTCAGTCTCAGTCATCGCCATATCCCAATTCCGCACGCCGGTCGGCCAAGGCCTTGGCTAGTGCTCTTTTGCCCCGGGCGGTCAGACTTTCGACCGCTTCGACGCTGATGTCCAAGATCCCCGCAATCTCGGGGTTTGACAGTTCTTCAATGTGGCGCAGCACCACCGCCTCGCGCTGGCGGTCGGGCAGTTGCATCAGCGCGCCCTGCAAGGCGTCATGACGCGCCGCATCCTGCAACCGCTCCGCCGGGCCCGGTGCGCTGTCTTCGGGTTCCGGCACCGCGTCGATATCCAGCGGTTTCTTGCGCCGTTTGATGTCGAAGCACAGGTTCAGCGTCACCCGGTAGAGCCAGGTCGAAACCTTGGCCTGCCCCCGCTGCCAGTCCGGGGACAAACGCCAGAGACGGATCATCGCCTCTTGCGCGACATCCTCCGCCTCGGCCCGGTTGCCCAGCACCCGCAAAGCCACCGCATAGGTCCGGGGGCCGAGCCGGTCGGTCAGCTCGGCCGCAGCCTGCCTGTCGCCCCGGGCGAACATGACAAGCAGGGTATCGTCGCTGAGCCCGGTCACACTCGCACTGTCACCGGGCCTGGCCGAAGATATCACCGGCAGGTCTTTCACACGGATCAGTTCTGTTGCGCGTCACCGTGCTTGTGCTTGCCGCGTTTCTTGCCCATCTTCTGGCTCGCATCCGCAAATTCCTGTTGCGAGATGGAACCGTCATCATTGGCGTCCATCCGATCGAACATCTTGGACGGATCGCGCCGTTTGGGCATTTCGTCCTGGCTCAGCTGACCATCACCGTTGGCGTCGCGACGTTCAAGCATCTTTGCCGCTTTTTCATTGGCTTTGGCGTGACCGGCTGCCTGCATTTCTTCGAGGCTGATCGAGCCGTCGCTATTGGCGTCGTATTTCTCGATCCGGCTGCTCGCCTTTTCGGTGGCACGCGCCTGACCAGACGCCTGCAGCTCTTCCAGGCTCAGCGTGCCGCTGCCATCGGTGTCGACGGAAGTGAAACGCTGCTCCTGCCAGGCCTGCACTTCTTCGATAGTGACCTGACCGTCGCCGTCAGCATCCAGCACCTCGAAGGCGACGCCCTTGCCCGGCCCCTTGGCCATCGCACTGCCTGCTGCAATTGCCGTCGCCAGAACCACAACTCCGCCGATAAAGCCTGCATGTTTCATCTTGGTCTTCCTTTTCTTGTGCGGCGGCCCCCTGCCGCCGATCATGCAGGTCAAACGCGGGCCAATCAGGAATCCGTCGCGATAGGGGCAAAGTTTTTTCAAAGTCCATGCGAACATGCTAAGATGCCTGCACCTGTCACCTTTTGCGACATGGGGACGCAAGAGCAATGCGCGCCCTATTCTGCCGCGCCGATTCAGGGCAAAAGAGCGGGTGATTTGCATTGAGGGCACCATGACCGATCAAGCCATTGAAGCGACCCAACCCATCTCAGACCGCCCGACCTGGCCTGCGCTGGCCAGGGGGTTCCGGCGCAAATGTCCGCGCTGTGGCAAGGGGCCTCTGCTGTTCAACTATCTCAAGGTGAATGACGCGTGCGGAGAATGTGGTCAGGAGTTCTTTCATCACCGTGCCGATGATGGCCCTGCCTATCTGACGATTCTTCTGGTCGGCCACCTGATGGCTCCGACGCTGCACGTGGCCTTTGTGCACTGGCGGCCCGAGCCTCTGACCCTGTTTCTGATTTTTGCGGTTGGTTGCCTAGCGCTCTCGCTTTACCTTCTGCCCAGACTGAAGGGCGCGGTTGTCGCCTATCAATGGGCGCGGCGCATGCACGGTTTCGGGCGGGCGGATTGAGCCCCTCGAAACAGGCTGGGGCATGAGCGAAGACAAGACAGCAATCCGGAACGCCGCGACGGTCATCGTTTTGCGGGATCGTGAAACGGTGCCATCGGTATTGATGGGACAACGCGGGGCCAAGGCGGCCTTCATGCCCAACAAGTTCGTTTTTCCCGGGGGTGCCGTGGATGCCGCCGATCGTGAGATCGCGCTGGCCGCGCCGCTGCCCGCGCTGTGTCGGGACCGGCTCGCCGAAGACGTTTCCGAAGATATCAGCAGCGCGCTTGCCGTCGCTGCGATCCGGGAACTGTGGGAGGAAACCGGACTGATCCTGGGCCAGCCCGGCACTTGGAACGGACCGGTGCCCGAGGATTGGCAGGGGTACGCCGCAACCGGGCATCTGCCCGAGGCGCAGAACCTTCAATTTGTCTTTCGCGCCATTACCCCACCGGGCCGTCCGCGCCGCTTCGACGCGCGCTTCTTTCTGATCGATGCGGCCCATATCATGGGCGACCCCGACGATTTCTCGCGCGCCTCGGACGAGCTGTCGCATCTGCAATGGATTCCGCTGAGCGAGGTGCGAACCTTCGACCTGCCTTTCATCACCGAGGTGGTGCTGGCCGAGATCACCGAGCGGGCGCAGGATCTGAACCCGCCAGCCTCGGTCCCGTTTTTCCGCAATGATGACGAGCAGAGCCTGTTCCTGCGCCTGCGCGGCCACCCCATGACCGGTGATTAAGGTCAGCGCATCCTGCTGACCACTACCGTCACTTCGGGTTTGCGACCGATCTCGTTCAGGGCGGACTGGCGCGTGATCCGTCGCAACGACTCTTCCAGCTTGTCATCGTCGCGCAAAGTCTTCTTGTCGGCGCGCATCAGGAACTGGTTCAAATCCTCTTCCAGCACCTCGATCAGCGCCGCGCGAGAGCTTCCGGTTTCCGGCAGGCCCTTGGTATCACACCAGGGTTCGCCCAGCGGCTCATCCTCTTCGTCGAGAATGGCGGTCACGATCACATGGCCGTTCAGCGCCATGCGGATACGGTCGCGCACCACACCGTCCAGCGCCCCAATCTGGACGCTGCCATCCAGATAGGTGCGGCCCGTCTCGATATAATCGGCGACCTTGGGCGCATTGCCGCTGAGGTCCAGCATCATGCCGTTGACCGCGACAATCCCGGCGCGGCCACCGAGCTCGGCCAGTTTGGCATGTTCGCGCAGGTGGCGGTGTTCGCCATGCATCGGGATCACCATCTGCGGATCGACGATCTGATGCACCCGCTCAAGATCAGGGCGATTGGCATGGCCCGAAACGTGATAGAGGCCTGAACTGTCATCCACCACATCCACACCCATTTCGCTGAGCTGGTTGATAATGCGGATCACGCCTTTTTCGTTGCCCGGAATGGTCTTGGACGAGAACAGGAACAGATCGCCCTCGGCCAGTGACAGCCCGCGATACTTGCCGCGGGCCAGCTGCGCGCTGGCGGCGCGGCGCTCGCCCTGGCTGCCGGTCACGATCAACATCAGGTTGCCGCGCGGCACATCCTGTGCCTCTTCGGGGCTGATCACCTTGGGAAAATCGCTGAGCACGCCGGTCTCGACCGCCGCCTCGATCATCCGCCGCATGGCACGGCCCAGCAGAACGACCGACCGCCCTGCCCGCGCGCCCGCCTCGGCCAGCGTCTTCACCCGTGCCACGTTCGAGGCGAAGGTGGTGGCAACCACCATACCCTCGGCCCCGGCCACCAGCTTGGTGATCTCTGGCCCGACCTCGGATTCGGAGCGGCCCGGATGGGATGAAAACACATTGGTGCTGTCGCAAACCAGCGCCTTGACCCCGGGTTTCGCCACATCGGCCCACAGATCAGCGTCAAACGCCTCACCCACCACCGGATCGGTGTCCAGCTTGAAGTCACCCGAATGCACGATCCGGCCGCCGGGCGTGTCGATCACCAGCCCCGCACTTTCCGGGATCGAGTGCGACACCGGCAGGAAGCCCACCTTGAACGGTCCAGCCTCGATCTGTTCGGGCCAGGGAGAGGCGGTGCGCACGGCTTCCGGCGCGTGGCCGCGCTCCTCCATCTTGCGTCGGGCGATATTGGCCGTGAAAGCACGGGCATAGACCGGCACGTTCAGCGATGCATAGTTGAGCGAGACCGCGCCCACATGGTCTTCATGCGCGTGGGTGACGAAAATCGCCTCCAACTGGTCGGCGCGCTCCTTCAGCCAGGTGAGATCGGCAAAGATCAGATCAACGCCCGGCGTCGTATCCATATCGGGAAAGGCCACGCCCAGATCGACCAGGATCAGCCGTTCCTCGCCAGGTTTTCCGTAGCCATACACATAGGCGTTCATGCCTATCTCGCCCGCCCCGCCGAGGGGCAGGTAAATCAAACGTTCACTGCTCATTGAGAGCCATTTTCCTTGTTATAGCGATGAATCACGGTCAGCCCGTGCATCGTCAGATCATCTTCGAATGCGTCAAACAGCTGGGCGGATTGCTGGAACAGAGGCGCCAGCCCGCCGGTTGCGACGATTTTCATCGGGGCGCCGTATTCGCCCCTTATACGGTCGCAGACCTCGCGCACCAGCCCGACATAGCCCCAGAACACGCCGGATTGAATGCACTCCACGGTATTGGTTCCGATCACCTTTTGCGGCTTGGAGATATCCACATGCGGCAAGGCGGCTGCTGCCAGGTGCAAAGCTTCGAGGCTCAGGTTAACGCCCGGTGAAATCACGCCGCCCACATAGGCTCCGTCATGGGCCACAACGTCAAAGGTCGTGGCGGTACCGAAATCCACCACGATCAGGTCACCGCCATGGCGGTCAAACGCACCTGCGGTATTGACCAGCCGGTCGGGGCCGACCTGCGTCCCCTCATCGACGCGCGGCTGCGCGGGCAGCAGACAGTCGGGTTTGCCCACCACCAGAGGGCGGCAGCCAAAGAACCGATCGGCAAAGACGCGCAGGTTGAACACCACGCGCGGCACCGTTGACGAGATCACCACATCGGTGATGTCGACATCGATCCCGTAATGCTTCACCAGTGTCGAATACCAGGTGAAATAGGCATCCGCCGTGCGCGCATGATGGGTCGAGGTGCGCAGGGTGCACAGGAACTCCTGCCCGTCCCAGATCGAGAACACGGTGTTGGTGTTGCCGCAATCGATGGCCAGTAGCATGTGCGTCGGCTCCTCAGAAATAGATATCGGCGGCGGGTATGCTGACGCGGCCTTTGGCGGTCAATAGGACAAGATTGCCCTGCCCGTCCACCGTCTCGAACGTGCCAACCGTCTCGCTGGTGGAGGTTCGCGCAGTGATCACCTCGCCCAGCCGTGCCGCGCGGGCCAGCCAGGCCTTTCGGATTGGCTCGAACCCGTAGGTTTGAAACTGCGTCTCATAGCTTGCATAGGCGGCGGCCAACTCGGTCAGGAAATCCCCTGGCGCAACCAAAGCGCCGGTTTCGGAGAAGAGCGAGACGGGACGCACAGCGCCCGCTTCGACCTGCGCTGCGCCGGGCGCTTCGGCAAGGTTCACTCCGATGCCGACGGCCAGATAGTTGACGCCCTGCCCCTGCCCCGCGCTTTCCAGCAGGATGCCCGCCAGCTTACCGCCATTGAGCAACACGTCATTGGGCCATTTCAGCGCCAGCCCGTCTGCCCGGCCGGTCACTGCCACGCAGGCATCAAACAGCGCAAGCGCGGCAACAAAGCTGCGCAGCGCCGCGTTTTCCGCACTGCCGAAGGGGCGCATCACCAGGGTCGCCGCCAGATTGCCGGTAGGGTTGGCCCAGGCGCGCCCGCGACGTCCCCGCGCAGCCGTCTGGCGGAGGGCCAGAATCCATTCCGGCCCGGTCAGCCCGGGCGCAATCCGCGCGGCCTCGTTCAGGGTGCTGTCGATCTCGTCCAGTACCCGCTTGCCATAGGCCTCTGGCCAGGTGGTCATGGCAAAAAGGCCCGGTTCAGCAACCGGGCCCCTCTTGTCCGTTGTGACCTGGGATCAGTTGACAAGGGTTGCCGCCGCCGCTGCCGCCGCGCCTTCGACGCCAAACTGATAGAAAACGCCGACGATCATCAGCGCCGCCGAGGCCATCAGCGCGCCCCACAGGACGGGAGAGGAATTGGTGTCGAGCTGATCCTCGTTCTCGGCCCCGAAATACATGTAGAAGACGATGCGCAGGTAATAGAAGGCACCGATCACCGAGGCGATGGCCGAAGCGATAACAAGGCCGAACAGGTCTGCCGAAATACCCGCCTGCCAAACGCCGAATTTGGCGAAGAAGCCCAACATCGGCGGTACGCCTGCAAGGCTGAACATCAGGATCAGCACCGCCAGCGCCTTGGCCGGTTCGCGGCGCGAATACTGGCGTAACGCGTCGATATCAGTCACCGGCTGGCCATCGCGCTCCATCATCAGGATAAAGGCGAAGGTGCCGACATTCATCGTCACGTAGATCGCCAGATACATCAGCATCGCCTTGATGCCCATCTCGGTCCCGGCGGCCAGGCCGATCAGTCCGTAGCCCATATGCGCGATCGAGGAAAACGCCATCAGCCGCTTGATATTGCGTTGCCCGATCGCGGCAATCGCGCCGAGGAACATCGACAGGACTGAGATCAGAATAATGACCTGCTGCCAATCGCTCACGGCACCGCCGAAAGCGTCATGCATTACACGGGCAAACAGCGCCATGGCCGCCACTTTCGGTGCGGTGGCAAAAAAGGCGGTGATCGGCGTTGGAGAGCCCTCATAGACGTCCGGCGTCCACATGTGGAAGGGCACGGCGGAGACTTTGAAGGCCAGACCCGAGATCAGGAAGATCAGGCCAAAGAGCATGCCCAGCGACATCTCGCCATGGGTGGCCGTCTGGATGATCCCGGTGAACAGCGTGGTTCCGGCAAAGCCATAGACCAGCGAGGCGCCATAAAGCAGCAGACCGGAGCTCAGCGCGCCCAGCACGAAGTATTTCAGACCGGCCTCGGTCGATTTCGCGCTATCCCGGCGCAGAGCGGCCACCACATAAAGCGACAGCGACTGCAGCTCCAGCCCCATATAGAGCGACATGAGGTCCCCGGCGCTGACCATCATCATCATGCCAACGGCGGCCAACGCGATCAGCAGCGGGTATTCGAAGCGCAACAAGCCCCGGCGCGACATGTAGTCCTGGCTCATCACCAGGATCACCGCCGCCGAGAGCAGCACCGCAACCTTGGCGAAGCGAGCGAACCCATCATTGATGAACATGCCGTTGAACGCCACCTGCGTGGCATTCGGTTGGGCCGCAATCCACATCGCCAGCGCCGCCATCAGACCGGCGGTTGTCCAGACCAGAAGCGGCCCGAGCGCGTCCTTGCGGGTATAGACAGCCCCGATCAGCGCGGCCATCGCATAGACGGCCAGCACAATCTCGGGCAGGATTACGGTCAGATCAGCCTGGATCATCTCCGGCCTCCTCAGTTCGCAGCAAACTGGTTGGCGGCCTCAGCCGCGGCCAGCGCCGTGTCATAGTTCGAGATCAGTGCCGTGGTCGATGGGCCGATCACGTCGGTCACCAGCGACGGGTAGACCCCCAGCAGCAGCGTCATAGCGATCAGCGGCGCAAAGATCAGCCGCTCGCGCGAGTTCATGTCGCGGATCGATTTCAGGCTCTCCTTGATCAGATCGCCAAAGACCACCCGGCGATAAAGCCAGAGCGCATAAGCCGCCGAGAAGATTACCCCGGTCGCCGCAACGGCCGTCACCCAGGTATTGACCTGGAAGGCGCCCATCAGCGTCAGGAATTCACCGATGAAACCGGAGGTACCCGGCAGGCCGACATTCGCCATGGTGAACAGCATGAAGACAAGCGCATAGGCGGGCATTCGGTTCACCAGACCGCCATAAGCCTCGATATCTCGGGTATGCATGCGGTCATAGATCACGCCGACGCAAAGGAAGAGCGCCGCCGAGATGAAGCCGTGGCTCAGCATCTGGAAGATCGCGCCATCAACGCCCTGCTGGTTCGCTGCAAAGATGCCCATAGTCACAAAGCCCATATGCGCGACCGAGGAATAGGCGATCAGCTTTTTCATATCCTCCTGCACCAGCGCGACCAGCGAGGTGTAGACCACCGCAATGGCCGACATCCACAGGACCAGCGGCGTCATCACCTCGGACCCCACCGGGAACATCGGCAGGGAGAACCGCAAGAAGCCATAGCCGCCCATTTTCAGCAGGATCGCGGCCAGAACAACCGAGCCTGCAGTGGGTGCCTGCACGTGCGCATCCGGCAACCAGGTATGGACCGGCCACATCGGCATCTTGACCGCGAAGCTGGCAAAGAAGGCCAGGAACATCAGCGTCTGCATGCCACCGACGATATAGATACCCAGCACGCTGAAGCTCTCGGACGAGAATTGATGCCCCATCAACGTGACGATATCCGTGGTCTGTGCATCCGCATACATCGCCACCATCGCCACCAGCATCAGCACCGAGCCGAGGAAAGTATAGAGGAAGAACTTGAAGCTGGCATAGATGCGTTCCTTGCCGCCCCAGATCCCGATGATCAGGAACATCGGGATCAGCCCCGCCTCGAAGAACAGGTAGAACAGCACCAAATCCAGCGCCATGAACACGCCCAGCATCAGCGTTTCCAGCAGCAGGAAGGCGATCATGTATTCCTTGACTCGATCCGTCACGGCCCAGCTTGCCAGAATGGTCAGCGGCATGATGAAGGTGGTCAGCAGCACAAAGAGCACGCTGATCCCATCGACGCCCACCTTGTATTTCAAACCCATCAGCCAGGCGTGTTCTTCCACCATCTGGAAGCCGGTATTTTCTGGATCAAAGCCGGTATAGATGCCGATGGAGACCAGGAAGGTGATAGTGGTTGCAAACAGCGCCACCATCTTGGCATTGCGCTGCGCGGCGGCGTCTTCTCCGCGCAGGAAGATCAGCAGGATCAGCGCGGCGATTGCCGGAATGACGAGAACGATGGAGAGGATATTGTCCATTACTGCGCCCCCCCGCCGATCGACATCCAGGTGACCAGAGCGGCGATGCCCAGCACCATGTAGAAGGCATAGGTGAAGATGTAGCCGGACTGCGCCTTGCCCGCGAGCCGGGTGAAGAAGGGCACAACTCCCATCGCGACCCCGTTCAGGAAGCCATCAATGGTATTGCCATCTCCGCGCTTCCACAGGAAGCGGCCAATTGCCAGCGTCGGCTTGACGAACACCGCGTCATAGATCTCGTCGAAATACCACTTGTTCAGCAGGAACAGGTAGAGCGGACGCTGGTTTTCGGCCAGCCGCCCCGGCAGCGACGGGTTCACGATGTAGAAGAGATAGGCCAACAGGAAGCCGACCGCCATCGCCACGAAGGGCGAGACCTTGACCCATTTGGGCGCGGCATGGGCATCATCCAGCACGTGGTTGTCCGGCGCGATATAGATGGCGCCCTGCCCCGGCTCTCCGGCAAAGGCATAGTGATGGTCCCCGCCATGCGCATCATCGCCATGGCCATCCTCGCCATGCGCCGCGTCGCCATGGGCTTCATCCGCATGGGTCGCATCATCGGCGTGCTCCGCATCCTCCCCGTGATGCGCGTCGGCTGTACCGTCCGCAACATGCTGGGCGTGGGTTTCCTCGGCGTGACCCTCGGCGTGTTCCGATGCCTCGGCCACCGGAATGCCATAGAACTTGCCGACCTGATCGGCATGACCGAAGAACGATCCATACCAGAGCATGCCCGAGAAGATCGCGCCGAGCGACAGAACGCCCAGCGGCACCAGCATGGTCATCGGGCTCTCATGGGCATGATCATGGGTTTTCTTGTTGCCCCTCGCCTCACCATAGAAGGTCAGGAAGATCAGTCGCCAGCTATAGAAAGCCGTGAAAGCCGCCGCGATGACCAGGGACCAGAAGGCAAAACCGGTCCCACCGGCCCAGGAGCTTTCGATGATCGCATCCTTGGACAGAAAGCCGGCAAAGCCGATGCCGGTCAGCGGAATGCCCACGCCGGTGATCGCCAGCGTGCCAAACATCATACCCCAGAACGTGTACGGGATCTTCTTGCGCAGCCCGCCATAGTTCATCATGTCCTGCTCATGATGCATGGCATGGATGACCGAGCCCGCGCCAAGGAACAGCAGCGCCTTGAAGAAGGCATGGGTCAGCAGATGGAACATCGCCGCCGAATACATGCCGACGCCTGCAGCCACGAACATGTAGCCCAGCTGCGAACAGGTCGAATAGGCGATGACACGCTTGATGTCGGTTTGCACCAGGCCAATCGTGGCGGCAAAAAACGCCGTCGCCGCCCCGAGGAAGGTGATGAAGGCGGTTGCGTTCGGCGCAAACTCCATCAGCGGCGACATGCGGCAGACAAGGAACACGCCTGCCGTCACCATGGTCGCCGCGTGGATCAGGGCCGACACCGGTGTCGGGCCTTCCATCGCGTCGGGAAGCCACGTGTGCAGGATCAACTGCGCCGATTTGCCCATCGCTCCGATGAAGAGCAGCACGCAGACCACCTCGATCGCCGACCATTCGCCCCAGAGGAAGGTCAGCTGCGTCTCGGCCAGTTTCGGGCCGGAGACAAAGACATCGGAGAAATTGATGCTGTCGACCAGAAAGAACAGCGCGAAGATACCAAGCGCAAAGCCGAAATCACCGACCCGGTTGACCACAAACGCCTTGATCGCCGCCGCATTGGCGGTGGGTTTGCGGTAATAGAACCCGATCAACAGGTAAGAGGCGACGCCCACGCCCTCCCAGCCAAAGAACATCTGCACAAGGTTGTCAGAGGTGACCAGCGCCAACATCGAGAAGGTGAAGAAGCTGAGATAGGCAAAGAAACGCGGCTTATAGCTTTCGCCTTCTCGGAAGGCCGGGTCGTGATCCATGTAGCCAAAGCTATAAAGATGCACGAGCGCCGAGACCGTCGTCACCACGATCAGCATGATCGCCGTCAGCCGGTCCAGCCGGATCGCCCATTCGGTGGACAGCGAGCCGCTTTCGATAAACCGCATGACGGGTATCTGCTGCGTCACCCCGTCAAAGCTGAAGAACACGATCCAGCTGAGGATACAGGCCAGGAACAACAGGCCTGTCGCGGTCCACATCGCCGCCTTCTCGCCGATGAACTTCCAGCCAAATCCGCACAGGATGGCCCCCACCAGCGGGGCAAAGAGGATTGTGGTTTCCATGAGTTCCTCAGCCCTTCATTACGTTGACGTCTTCGACGGCGATACTGCCGCGATTGCGGAAGAAGCAGACCAGAATGGCGAGGCCAATGGCGGCCTCGGCGGCGGCCACGGTCAGCACAAAGAGGGTAAAGACCTGCCCGACCAGATCACCGAGGAAACTGGAAAAGGCCACAAGGTTGATATTCACCGCGAGCAGCATCAACTCGATGCTCATCAGCAGGATGATCACGTTCTTGCGGTTCAGGAACAGGCCGAAAATGCCAATGACAAACAGGGTCGCCGCGACGGTCAGGTAGTGTTCAAGTCCGATCATATCCTCACCATTCCAGCAGCGGGTAGCCGTATTTCGTACAGGTGTGCTGCGCCAAAGGCCCAACAATGTCTTCCGGTTCGAGCGGTTCTACAAACGGCGCGTCCACCATGTCAGGCAGGCTGTCGGGCGTTTCCGCGTCGTTATAGAACAGATCGTATTTCTGGTTCGAACAGTCGAAGTGATAGATCAGATGCTCGGTCCCATCCGCCCCTTCCTTGCGGGCGTGCAGTTGCGTGACGCCGCCGCCAAAATCCTTGCTCGCCACTTCAAAATGCTTGTTCACGGTATCGAGCGGGTTTTCGATCTCGTTCTCTGCGGCACTTGCACCGCCTGCGATGAAAACCAGACCGCAGGCTGCGGCAGTTCTCGCCTTAATGCCCGTCCAAACACACATCTTCACAACCCCTGCCCCGGTTTCACGTCCTTCAGCTCCATCGCCTGCGCCGGATCGCGCATCATCTGGGAGATGATGTCCTGGCGCTTGATGTCCTGCCGGTGGCGCAGGGTCAGCACGATGGCGCCGATCATGGCGACCAGCAGGATCAGGCCTGCAAGCTGGAACAGCAGGAAATACTGGTCATAGAGGATCACGCCCAGCGCCTGCGTGTTGTGCATGTCGGTGGGCGTCACCTGCGCCCGCAGGCTCTCGGCGGCCTGTGCGCTTTCCCAGGCTCCGAAGGCCATGACGAACTGCATCAGGATGACCAGCCCGATCAGCAGGGCCAGCGGCATGTAGCGCGCCATCTCGGCCTTGAGCTCGGCGAAATCCACATCCAGCATCATCACCACGAAGAGAAACAGCACAGCAACCGCGCCCACATAAACGATGATCAGCAGCATGGCGACAAACTCGGCCCCAAGCAGCACGAACAGACCCGCCGAGGACAGGAAGGACAGGATCAGCCACAGTACCGAATGAACCGGCTGACGGCTGATCACGGTAAAGAGCCCGCCCGCGATGGCGCAGATTGCAAAGAGATAGAAGGCAAATGCGGTCATGTTTCGTCTTCCTCGCTGTCACCCATGACCTCTTTCGCCAGGTTCAGCGCACGGGTCATGGCGGGGATGCCGGCGAAGACCGACATCTGGCCGATCGTTTCGACGATCTCCTGTTCGCGCGCGCCCGCCTCCAGCGCGTGGCGCACGGTCTGGCGCACCGCCGTGTCGGCCTGCGCGCCCTGCATGGTCAGCCCGGCCAGCGTCAGCAGCAGACGGGTCCTGGCATCCAGCCCGTCCTTGTTGACTGCGTTGCCGAACATCAGCTCCATTGCTTCTTTCGGCATCTTCGGCCAGAGCGCCTCGAACCCTTTCGGGCTGAAGCTTTCCAGCGCCGGGTTGAGCGCCTTGGCCATCTCCTGCGCCTGCGCCATCATCGCTTCGAACGGGTTGTTGGGCGTGTCATTCATCGGTAGGGCGCGTCCAGTTCAAGATTGCGGGCGATCTCGGCCTCCCAGCGTTCGCCGTTGTCCAGCAGCTTCTGCTTGTCATAGAACAGCTCTTCGCGGGTTTCGGTGGCGAACTCGAAATTGGGGCCTTCGACAATGGCATCGACCGGGCAGGCCTCCTGACAGAAGCCGCAATAGATGCATTTGGTCATGTCGATGTCATAGCGGGTGGTGCGGCGGCTGCCATCTTCGCGCGGCTCGGCGTCAATGGTGATGGCCTGCGCCGGGCAGATCGCCTCGCAGAGCTTGCAGGCGATGCAGCGTTCCTCGCCGTTCGGATAACGGCGCAGCGCATGTTCGCCGCGGAAGCGCGGGGAAAGCGGGCCTTTTTCATGCGGGTAGTTCACGGTGGCCTTGGGGGCGAAGAAATACTTCATGCCCAGCTTGAAGCCTTTCCAAAAATCCTGAAGCAGAAAGTACTTGGCGGCGCGGGTATAGTCGATCTGGGTCATTTCAGCCTCCGGTGCTCCAACGGGCAAACGCGCCCCAGAACCAGTCGAATTTGGCAGCGAAGGCCACGAACACCACCCAGCCCAGCGAGAACGGCAGGAAGACTTTCCAGCCCAGCCGCATCAACTGGTCATAGCGGTAGCGCGGCGTGATCGCCTTGACCATGGCAAACAGGAAGAAGAAGAACGCCATCTTGGCGACCATCCACAGCACCCCGTCGGGCAGGCCCGGAATGGGCGAGAGCCAGCCGCCGAAGAACAAGAGCGTGGTCAGCGCGCACATCAGGAAGATGGCGATATATTCGCCGGCCATGAACAGCAGGAAGGGCGTGGCCGAATATTCCACCTGATAGCCCGCAACCAGTTCCGATTCCGCCTCGGGCAGGTCAAACGGAGGCCGGTTGGTTTCCGCCAGTGCCGAGATGAAGAACAGGAATACCATCGGGAAATGCGGCAGCCAGTACCAGTTGAACAGACCCAGATTGCCGTCCTGCGCCTGCACGATGGCACCGAAATTCATGCTTCCGGTGGAGATGATCACACCGATGATGATCAGACCTATGGAAACCTCGTAGGAAATCATCTGCGCGGCAGAGCGCAGGGATCCAAGGAACGGGTATTTCGAGTTTGAGGCCCAACCGCCCATGATCACGCCATAGACCTCAAGCGAGGAGACGGCGAAGACATAAAGGATGGCCACGTTGATATCGCTCAGCACCCAGCCATCGTTGAACGGGATTACCGCCCAGGCGATCATCGCCAGTACAAACGAGGTCAACGGCGCAAGGATGAACACGGTGCGGTCGGCCCCGGCGGGAATGACCACCTCTTTCACCACATATTTCAGCGCATCAGCCACCGATTGCAGCAAGCCATAGGCCCCCACCACATTCGGCCCCCGGCGCATCTGCACGGCGGCCCAGATCTTGCGGTCGCCATAGACCAGAAACAACAGCGAGATCATCACGAAAGCCACAACCGCAATGACTTGCGCCAAGATGATCAGGGCTATGCCGCCTGGGGTGCTAAAGAAATCTGCCATGCGTCCTCACACCGTGGGTATTCCGTTTTCCGCGCAATCCGCGACCATGACCTCTGCGTCGATGGTCATGAGACCGCGTGGCAGGGTCGGCGAGATGGTGTAAACAGCATCCGCCGTCCACACGCCACCCTTTTCATCGATATTCGTCCGTAAATGCCGCGCAAAACCATAGCCCTGGCTGAGCGTGTATCCCGCCGCGGCGCATTCGCCATAGCGATCCACATCCTCGGGGCCGCGCGCGCCGCGCATCCTGAGATCGATCTGCACCAGATCGCTGTCGAGCGAAACCGCCTCGACACCCAGATAGTCGGGCGCGAATTGCGACACCTCCTCCTGCGGCTGAGGCACGCAGGCGGCCAGAAGGGCCAGCGATATGAGTGCGGGTCGGATCATTCGGCGGCGATCTTCTCGCCGCCGCGCGCTTTGGCCTGCGCCGACAGCTCCGCCATCAACTGGCTGGCCCGCGCAATCGGATTGGTCAGGTAGAAATCGCGCAGCGCATAGCGGAAGCTGGCCTGCCCGAGCACGCCGTTGGGGAGCGCGTCGCCTTCGTTCTCAACAACCTGATCGACCTGCTTCAGATGCGGCACCGCCTTGACCAGAGTCTGGCGCAGTTGCGCCAGCGAGTCATAAGGCAGCGCCTCGCCCAGCTCTGCCGAGAGCGCGCGCAGGATGGCCCAGTTTTCCTTGGCATCACCCGGCGCAAAGCCCGCGCGCATGGCGAGCTGTGGGCGGCCTTCGGTGTTCACGAACAATCCCGCCTCTTCGGTATAGGCCGCGCCCGGCAGGATCACGTCGGCGCGATGCGCGCCCCGGTCACCATGGCTGCCCTGATAGATCACGAAAGCGCCTCCGTCGTCTTTGGCGCCGATCTCGACCTCATCGGCGCCGAGGTTGTAGATCACGTCGGCCTCTGCGACAGCCTCCATGCCGCGTTCATTGGTGGCATCCACATCCAGCGCGCCGACACGGCCCGCCGCAGTGTGCAGGATCAAAAGCCCGCTTTCGGTATTGGCAGCAATGGTCTGCGCAGCGGCCAGAACGGCGGCACCGTCGGCCTCTTGCAAGGCACCCTGCCCGACGATCACCAGCGAGCGTTTGCTCCGTATCTCGTCATCACCGCCCATATCAGCGACCTTTTGCAGCGCCGCGCGGTCGTCGCCTGCATGATAATAATCATAGGTCAGATCAACCGATGGCCCGACCAGCGCAACCTGCGCGCCATGCGTCCATGCCTTGCGGATACGCGCATTCAGCACCGGCGCTTCGTCGCGCGGGTTGGTGCCGATCAGCAGGATGCGCTCGGCGCTGTCGATATCCGCGATGGCAGCAGTGCCGACATAACCCGCGCGGTTGCCTGCCGGCAGCTTCGCGCCATCGGTGCGGCATTCCACGACGCCGCCCTTGCCCTCAATCATTTGTTTGAGCGCAAAGGCCGCCTCGACCGGCGCCAGATCGCCGACGATTCCAGCCAGTTTCTGCGCCTCGTTGATCGCCTTGGCCGCCGCTGACAGCGCCTCGGGCCAAGGTGCGGGCTTTAGCTTGCCGTCGATGCGCACATAGGGCCGGTCCAGCCGCTGGCGGCGCAGCCCGTCCCAGACGAAACGGGTCTTGTCGGAAATCCATTCCTCGTTCACGCCATCATGGTTGCGCGGCAGCATCCGCATCACCTCGCGCCCCTTAGTGTCGACGCGGATATTCGAGCCCAACGCATCCATCACGTCGATGCTTTCGGTCTTGGTCAGTTCCCACGGCCGCGCGGTGAAGGCATACGGCTTTGAGGTCAGCGCGCCCACCGGGCAGAGATCGATGATGTTGCCTTGCAGATTGCTGGCCAGCGTCTCGCCCAGATACGAGGTGATCTCGGCATCTTCGCCGCGCCCGGTCTGGCCCATCTGGGTGATCCCCGCCACCTCTGTGGTGAAGCGCACGCAGCGGGTGCAGGAGATACAGCGGGTCATGTGAGTCTCAACCAGCGGCCCCAGATCGAGGTCATCAACGGCGCGCTTGGCTTCGCGGAACCGGCTGAAATCCACGCCGTAAGCCATTGCCTGGTCTTGCAAATCACATTCCCCACCCTGATCGCAGATCGGGCAATCCAGCGGGTGGTTGATGAGCAGGAACTCCATCACGCCCTCGCGGGCCTTTTTGACCATGGGCGAGTTCGTCTTGACCTGCGGTGCCTGCCCCTCGGGTCCGGGGCGCAGATCACGTACCTGCATCGCACAGGACGCGGCGGGTTTGGGCGGGCCGCCCACAACCTCGACCAGACACATCCGGCAATTGCCCGCGATCGAGAGCCGCTCGTGGTAACAGAAACGCGGGATTTCCACCCCCGCTTGCTCACAGGCCTGGATCAGGGTCATCGCCCCGTCCACTTCGATCTCGGTGCCGTCGATATTGATTTTGCGAAGGTCAGACATGGATCATTTGTCCTTTCGGCAATGCCTGCTTTGGCATCACGTTGGCAATCTTGTTCGCGAAGCGCCGGATGCCGCGCTCGTCACGTAGTGTAGGGCTGACCGCGCCGGTCTGCACACCAACCTGAGCGGAGCCGCCGGTCGAAATCTGACAGGCGGACAATCCCAACGCCATGGGCAGCGCGGTAGTAGCGAATAAGATCAGCTTCATCTCACCTCGCCCTCAAATACACGCCGACGGCGCTGTTTCTATCAATTTCGGAGCGGCCCAGCACACAGAAAGTCTCGGGCTGATCATAGCTGACGCCGTTCTGCGCCAAATAGGCCTCGCCCTTGCGGCGCATGCGGGCCTTTTCGGTATCCGAATCCACATAGGCGCGAATTTCGCGATCCGAGTAACCGAGCGCATTGGCCTTGGACTTCAGGTCCCAGATCACCCCGATCGCCTTTAGCCTGCGACCGCTGATACTATCGCAATACTTGTCGATCTCATTTGCGATGGCGATGAAATAAAGCTCATTGTCGATCTCGGGCACGTCGCGCAGGGGCGGTTTTGCCCAAACCATCGTCGGCAGGGTCAGGCAAAGCGCAAGCAAAGCGGTTTTAAAACAGGTCATTGGATTTCCTTTCGTTCCAGACGCACCAGAACGAACAATTGCGCGGGCGCTATTCAATAACAGCGACTGCCATTGGCGAGGATATGCCCCAGACATGCTCATGGGCGCTGACAGGTTCCCTGAAAGGTCAGCCTGCCATCCACCACCCGCAATTGCGCCGGGTCGGTATCCGGCCCGACGGCCCATTTGATATCGGAATTGCCGTAATTCTCGATGCAATAACGCGTGCCCTGATAGCGCCCTGCCTCACGCGCACCATCAAGCGAGCGAGTGACGTCATCGATTGTCACAGTGAACTCCGCCCGCGTTCGGCGCTTGTCCACCGCGGAGGCCTTGGTGCGGAAGGCCTGACCGTCAAAGAGGATCTGATCCTCCTTGCTCTGACCGCCGCACGCGGCCAGCAGCCCGACGAGGCAAAGCACCACTGCGGGCCTAAAAGAGAGCTGGAGGGGAGGAGTTGCAAACATTCGTATTCCCTATTCCGCAGCAACCGGTGCACAGCCATGGCTGTGCCACATCTTGGCATCCGCCAGATAGGCCCAATCGAACGCATGTTCGCTGGCCCCATGTGCATTCAGATGGTCCAGCCGTTCCAGAGCCTCGTCGAGTGTGGGTTCATGCCCCGCAGGCGCCCACCACATCACGAAATGCATCTTGCCCAACACCTCGAACCACTCGGCGCGGCGTTCATAGAACTGCTTGTGGACCGTGCCCCAGACAAAGCGTTCCAGGCTGGCCACGTCCTCCCAGACGGTCAGATTGGATACCAGTTGCGGATCACCGCCGATGGCGTTTTCGGTATTGCCGGTGCCCGGCTCGCCCGAGCCTTCCATCATCCAGACAAAGCCCGACATCCGTTTGCCCAGCCCGTTGATCCGGTCGAGATTGGCCATGAACTCGGCCACGCGCGGATCATCCGTTGGGGCCAGCAGGCGACCGATATTGAGCTCGGCCAGATGATATCCGTCAGGTTGCATCAAAACAGCGCCACCAGTGCCAGAAGACCAATCAGGATCATGCAGAGCCAGCCGCCCACATAAGCGAAAGAGCGCAGGCTCATGTTTGGGCCGCCCAGCCCCTGCACATGAATGACCAGCATCAGGATACGCGCCACCAGTGCCAGCGAGGCCAGCAGGTTCACCCAGAACGGGCTTGCCCCGGTCAGGATCGCCGCGACAACCACGGTCAAAAAGGCGGGCAGCGTCTCGGTGCAGTTCAGATAGGCGCGGTTCATGCGATAGGCGCGGTCGTCGTAGTCCTGCTCGGGCGTTGCACCCGGGGCCAAACCCTTGGCCTGCTTGGCCAGCGCCGTGAAGGGCGACATGACCAGAATGATCAGGGTAAAGATCACCAGCGAGGCGATTGCGTGGGAATAAAGTAGTGTCGTTTCCATGCCGATCCTCCTATGCGACCTTGTCACATTGCGCAGTTTTCCAAAGCGATGCATCCGAGGCATGCGCCCAGCCAAAGGCATGATCGGTATCGCCATGCCGGTCGAGAAATCGAAATCGCTCCATCGCTTCGCCTATACTGGGCCGATGGCCCACCGGCACCCACCAGAGCACCAAACGCAGCGCGTCACTCGGGGCGTACCATTCCAGCTTGCGGTCGTAAAACTGCTTATGCACCGTGCCCCAGACGAAGCGCTCAAGACTTTCCATGTCTTCCCAGACCGACAGGGTCGAAGCGGTTCGTGGGTCGCCACCTAGAGGGCCGCCCGCATCCAGTTGCGCCGCCTCCATGTCCTCATCCGGCATCCGCCAGACAAAGCCGGGGCTGCGCGCCGCGATGGCGTTCACACGGTCGAGATTGTCCGCGAAGTCCTTCACACGCGGATCATCCCAATCGTAGCGCAGGGTGCCTATGTTGAACTCGGCGATATGGCGCTTCTCTACAACCAATCGCTCAACTCCCAAAACTGCGAAACAGGATGGCAAACAGAGCGGCCAAAGCGAGCGTCCAGCAAACAGCAGCAAAAACGAAACCCGGAATGTTGTTTTCTGAGAACAATTTATGCGGTTTCGAATCAGGTATCGTGAGCCCGCACTCCTGACATGTACCGGCCGGGAAAGGGGAGGTATTGCAACGCGGACAGGTATCGGGGAACAGGCTGCGATTTCCTGGAATCGACCTTGACTCCAATGATCCTAGCCATTCCATGAACCGACCTGTCGCGTTGCGGCGAGCCATTTTCTTACTCCGCCGCCATCGCGCCCATGCGCCCTGATTTCTGTGCCTTGATGCGGTCCTCGATCTCTTCGCGGAAGTTGCGGATCAGGCCCTGGATCGGCCAGGCCGCCGCGTCGCCCAGTGCGCAGATCGTATGGCCCTCGACCTGTTTGGTCACGTCAAACAGCATGTCGATCTCTTCCAGTTCGGCCTCGCCGCGCACCAGACGATCCATCACCCGCATCATCCAACCGGTGCCCTCGCGGCAAGGCGTGCACTGGCCGCAGCTTTCGTGTTTGTAGAATTTCGACAGCCGCCAGATCGCCTTGATGATGTCGGTGGACTTGTCCATCACGATCACTGCCGCCGTGCCGAGCCCAGAGCCCAGATCGTTGCGCAGATGGTCGAAATCCATGATCGCGCCGCGCATGTCTTCGCCGCGCACGCAGGGAACAGACGAGCCGCCCGGGATCACCGCCAGCAGGTTGTCCCAACCGCCGCGAATGCCGCCGCAATGGGCCTCGATCAATTGCTCGAAGGGGATCGACATCGCCTCTTCGACGACGCAGGGGTTGTTCACATGGCCCGAGATCGCAAAGAGCTTGGTGCCCGCATTGTTCTGTCGTCCAAACCCGCTGAACCAGTCCGGCCCGCGCCGCAGGATGGTGGGCACGACGGCGATGGATTCCACGTTGTTCACCGTGGTCGGGCAGCCATAAAGCCCCGCACCGGCAGGAAACGGCGGCTTCATCCGCGGCATGCCTTTGCGACCTTCAAGGCTTTCCAGCAGCGCGGTTTCCTCGCCGCAGATATAGGCCCCCGCCCCGTGATGCAGGAAGATGTCGAAATCCCAACCCGAACCGGCGGCATTGCGCCCCACCAGACCGGCCTCATACGCCTCGTCAATCGCGGCCTGCAGCGCCTCTTTCTCGCGGATATACTCGCCGCGAATATAGATATAGCAGGCATGGGCGTTCATCGCGAAAGACGCGATCAGGCAGCCTTCGATCAGCGTATGCGGATCATGGCGCATGATCTCGCGGTCTTTGCAGGTGCCGGGCTCGGATTCGTCGGCATTGACCACCAGATAGGCGGGCCGGCCATCGCTTTCCTTGGGCATGAAGGACCATTTCAGACCGGTGGGAAAGCCCGCGCCGCCGCGCCCGCGCAGCCCGCTATCCTTCATGTTCTGAATGATCCAGTCGCGGCCCTTCTGAATGATCCCGGCGGTGCCGTCCCAATGGCCGCGCGCCTGCGCGCCTTTCAGCGTGCGGTCATGCATCCCGTAAAGGTTGGTAAAGATGCGGTCCTGATCTTTCAGCATCGCCGGTTATCCCTGACTGTCCCGGCGCATGCGCCAGAGTTGCAAAATATTGACGCCCGCATAGACGAACCCGGCCAGAGCGGCGAGGTCAAACAGCAGCGCGTAGCGGCCCGGCAACCCGATCGCCGGACCGATGAACAGGGTCAGCGCCAGCCACGCCACCATGGTGACGGCGATCACCACCCCGATATGGCGGCCCTTGCGGGCGATGGCCTGTTCCTTGTCCATTCACATCTCGCCGCCTAGCTGGCGGTTTTTCCTTCATAGCGCCAGCTGCCCTTGCGGCTGGCAAGTTCTTGTTCCCCCGCCAATACGGTCGAGGGTTTCACGACTGACTCCGCCGCTGCGCTTGCCGCCGGAGCGGGCGCTGTTGCGGCGGTGACCGGTTCCGGCTCTGCAGCCGCTTGCGCCGGAGCTTCCGCTATCGGGGCAGGCTCTGGCTCAACTGCGGGCGATGGCGTCTCGGGTTCGGGCGCGGGCGCGTTGGCCTCGGGCGCTGGCGTCGCTTGGGCCGCAGGTTTTGGCGCGGGCGCAGAGGTGTTTTCGTCTTTCGTGTTCGGACAGAGGAAGCGCGACGCCACAAAGCCGATCGCACCGAACACCACCAGCCCGGCGATCACTGCGCCAATCAGTCCGGCACCGCCGATGACCATGTACAACACCGCAAATCCAACGCCCCCAAAGGCCGCCGCCCGCCAACCGCGCGCAGCGCAGCTTTTCTGATTGCTTGTACCGGTCATCTGTCGTCTCCCTTATCGTGCTCAGTCTTCGTTTTTCCCGTCTTTCTTGGCGCGTTTCGCGAATTCGGTTTCTTTGCCCGCAGCCAGATCAGCGGCCTGTGCGATCCAGCCATCCCGTTCGACCCGGCCCTTGAATTTCAGGCGGCTGTCGACCCAGGCGATATGGATCGGCGTCCATGCGGCGATCTGGTCGAAATGATAGAACCCAAGTTCATTGAGCGTCTGTTCCAGCTTCGGCCCGACCCCCTTGAGCAGCTTGAGGTCATCCGGCTCGCCCCCGCGCGCGCCCTCCAGCGTTTCCGGCGCCTCTTCCGTGGTGGCATCCGATGCGGCTTTGGCCGGTTTTGCCTCCGCCGCCTGTTTCACCGCCGGTTTCGGTGCCTCGGGCGCGGGTGGCGGCATGTCCTTGGCATCGCGGCTGACAACTTTGCCGTCCTTGCCCACCCAGGGGGTCAGCAGTGGCACTTCACTGCCGTCGATCCGCTTGATCGTGTCGCCGATATCCGTGGCCAGCGCGACCGAGGCGTTCTGGGCGGGTTTGCCGTCCTCATGCTCGGTCAGGCTGGTCAGCCCGCTCAGCGGCTCGCAGGCATAACGCCCGTTCTGCGGTCCCGGCGTGGGCACCTTGCCCGCCGCCATCTCATCGATGATCCGGGCGAGGCTTTCGGTGGTCAGGTCCTCATAATAATCCTTGCCGATCTGCGCCATCGGCGCGTTGGTGCAGGAGCCGAGGCACTCCACCTCTTCCCAGGAAAACTTGCCATCGGCAGAGACCACATGCGGCTTCTCGGCGATCTTCTCCTTGCAGACCGCGACCAGGTCTTCGGCCCCACAGATCATGCAGGAGGTGGTGCCGCAAATTTGAATATGCGCAACCGATCCAACCGGTTGCAGCTGGAACATGAAGTAGAACGAGGCCACTTCCAATGCGCGGATATAGGCCATGCCCAGCATATCGGCGACCGCTTCGATCGCCGGGCGGCTCAGCCACCCTTCCTGCTCCTGCGCGCGCCACAAGAGCGGGATGATCGCCGAGGCCTGCCGCCCGTCGGGGTATTTGGTGATCTGCCCCTCGGCCCAGGCCAGATTGGCGGGCGTGAAGGCGAAGCTGTCGGGTTGCTCGGGATGAAGACGGCGCAGCATTTAGTTGTTTAGCTCCTCGATCGGGATGCAGACCACGCGATCGGCGGATTGATCGATCTCGCCATCCGCCACATAGGCGGCAAAGTCTTCATCCGTAACTCTGAAACGGCAGACAAACGTGCCCATCGTCTTGCCCTCAAGCAAAACGACGCTTGGGCGAATGCTGGTTAGCACAGCTGTATCGGCAACAAGATCGCTGATCGCTGGCTGCTCGGCCAGGGCCGGGCCAGCAAGGGGCAGGACAGCCGGTACAATCAACGCCCGCATCACCGGTCAATCTCCCCGAACACCACATCCATGGTGCCGATGATCGCCGCCACGTCGGCCAGTTGGTGCCCACCAGCCACATGATCCATCGCCTGTAGGTGCAGAAAGCCAGGCGCACGGAGTTTCGCCCGATAAGGCTTGTTGGTGCCATCGGCCACTAGATAGACACCGAACTCTCCCTTGGGGGCCTCGACGGCGGCATAGACCTCGCCTGCGGGGACGTGGAAGCCTTCGGTGTATAGTTTGAAGTGGTGGATCAGGCTTTCCATCGAGGTCTTCATGTCCGAGCGCGAAGGCGGCGTGATCTTGCCGCGCGCTAGAATGTCTCCGGGTGTTTCGCGCAGCTTGGCGATGGCCTGACGGATGATATGCAGCGATTGGCGCATCTCTTCCATGCGGACCAGATAGCGGTCATAGCAATCGCCGTTCTTGCCTACCGGCACCTGAAACTCGAACTCGTTATAGCATTCATAGGGCTGCGCGCGGCGCAGGTCCCAGGCGAGGCCCGATCCACGCACCATCACGCCGGAGAAGCCATAAAGCTGGATGTCTTCTTCACTCACAACGCCGATATCGCAGTTGCGCTGTTTGAAGATGCGATTCTCGGTCAGCAGACCATCGATATCTTCGAGCACATTCGGGAATTCGTGGCTCCACGTCTCGATATCATCGAGCAGCGCGTCGGGCAGATCCTGATGCACACCACCCGGGCGGAAATAGGCCGCGTGCAAGCGCGCACCACAGGCGCGTTCATAGAAGACCATCAGCTTTTCGCGCTCTTCAAAACCCCAGAGCGGCGGGGTCAGCGCGCCCACATCCATTGCCTGCGTGGTCACGTTCAGCAGGTGGTTCAGGATGCGGCCGATTTCGCTGTAAAGCACCCGGATCAGCGATGCGCGGCGGGGCACTTCGACGCCAGTCAGCTTTTCGATGGCCAGACACCAGGCATGTTCCTGGTTCATCGGGGCCACATAGTCGAGCCGGTCGAAATAGGGCAGGTTTTGCAGGTAGGTCCGGCTTTCCATCAGCTTTTCGGTGCCACGGTGCAGCAGGCCGATATGCGGGTCCGCGCGTTCAACGATCTCGCCATCCAGTTCCAGCACCATCCGCAACACGCCATGGGCGGCGGGGTGCTGGGGGCCGAAATTGATGTTGAAATTCCGGATCTTCTGCTCGCCGGTCAGGGCGTCTTCATATCCTCTGGAGCCGTCCATGAGCGTTCCCTACCCTTCAAGTGCCGGACCATCCATGGTCCGGAACACTTTGGTGATCAGTTTCCATTTGCCGCCGTCCCGGACAAACCCCAGATGATCCTCGAACCGGCGGGGCGGCACATCCACCCAAAGATGCGCGCGCGCCGTCTCATCACCCGCCACATCCACACTCAGGATCTCGAATGAGGGATCGCCGGGAAAAGGATCCCTGCCCGCGACACGATCCAAATAGGCGGCCTTGTCCCAGAACACAGTTCCACCCGTGCCGGTCACGGCCGTCATCAGAAATTTATCGTGACACATATCCACAAAAACATCTGATTTAGAGTGGTGAATCGCTTCGCAATACGCCACTGCAAGCGCATGGATGGACTGGGTATCACTCTCTTGGGCAATGCCCACCATCACCGCTTCTCCAGTTCCTGAAGCTTCAGACCCATCCACCAGAGCAGTGCGATGGTCCCGAAGGGGATCAGGCAAGCCGCCGCCCAGTATTTGTTGATACCAAAGAACGGCAGCAACTTGACCATCGGGATCGCGGTCAGGGCCGACAGGATCAGCCACCAAAGGGTTCCCATTATTCAGCCTCCTGTTTCTCATCGCCGGGAAGGATGTATTCGGCCCCCTCCCACGGGCTCATGAAATCGAACTGGCGGTATTCCTGCACCAGTGAGACCGGCTCATAAACCACGCGCTTTTGTGCCTCGTCGTAGCGTACTTCGGTATAGCCGGTGGTTGGGAAATCCTTGCGCAGCGGATGACCGCGAAAGCCGTAATCGGTCAGGATGCGACGCAGGTCCGGGTGGCCCGAAAACAGGATGCCGAACATGTCGAACACCTCACGCTCGAACCAGTTGGCCGAGGGGTGGATCTCGATGATCGAGGCGACCATGTCCTGCTCGCGGATCGACACCCGCAGACGGATGCGCTGGTTCTGAAACATGCTGAGCAGGTGATAGACCACGTCAAAGCGCTGCGGGCGCTGGGGGTAGTCCACGGCGGTGATATCGACCAGGGTCGAAAACCGGCAGGTCGGGTCGGACTTGAGAAACTCGATCAGCCCCAGAATGTTTGACGGGGCCACATTCAAGTTCAACTCCCCATGCGCAATCTCCCAGGACAGCACACAATCGGAGCGTTTCAGTTCGATATGGGTTCCGAGTTCCTGAAGCGCGTCGCTCATCTGACAATTGTCCCTGTACGGCGGATCTTGCGTTGCAACTGCATCAGACCGTAAAGCAGTGCCTCGGCGGTGGGCGGGCAGCCGGGTACGTAGATGTCGACCGGTACGATCCGGTCGCAGCCGCGCACCACGGAATAGCTGTAGTGGTAATAGCCGCCGCCATTGGCGCAGGAGCCCATCGAAACGACGTAGCGCGGCTCGGGCATCTGGTCATAGACCTTGCGCAGCGCGGGCGCCATCTTGTTGGTGAGCGTACCGGCCACGATCATCACATCCGACTGGCGCGGGGAGGCGCGCGGCGCGATACCGAAACGTTCAGCATCATAACGCGGCATCGAGGTGTGCATCATCTCAACCGCGCAGCAGGCCAGACCAAAGGTCATCCAGTGCAGCGAACCGGTGCGCGCCCAGTTGATGATGTCCTCGGTCGAGGTCAGCAGGAAGCCCTTGTCCTGCAACTCGGCATTCAGAGCCTGGGTGGCGACCTCTTTGTCGACGCCAGCCGTGTTCGCTCCGGTCATCAATCCCATTCCAACGCCCCCTTCTTCCACTCATAAGCGAAGCCGATGGTCAGAACCCCCAAGAACACCATCATCGACCAGAAGCCGACATCAGAGATATCCTTGAACCCCACGGCCCAGGGGAACAGGAAGGCGATTTCGAGGTCAAAAATGATGAACAGGATCGCCACCAGATAGAACCGGACATCGAACTTCATCCGCGCATCATCGAAGGCGTTGAAACCGCATTCATAAGCGCTGACCTTTTCGGGATCGGGGTTGCGGACCGCCAGCACAACAGCGGCGAGAATCAGGACGATGCCCAAACCTGTCGCAACGGCCAGAAACACCAGGATCGGGAGGTATTCCCGCAACAGCTCTTCCACGAATGGCTCCTTTCCCGCGCGGCCCGCATCGGGCGCGCCGTCAATTGGCGAGTTGACGCATCATTCTCTAGCGCCGCACCCTAGAGGCGTCAACCAAGCGCGGGGGTATCTTCCGCGTATTATCGACGCATAAGCATGGGATTTTTCGCAAACAATCGCGAATGAGGCAGATCGCCAATAAACGCCGCAACGCCCGGTTCAGCGCGGGGCGATATCGCAGGGTGGTTGATGCGCCCTGCCCCTAGCTGCCATGCTCCACCAGTTCGAATGTCAGCCCCTCCGGCCCCCAGATGAACGCCATCTTGTAGCCGCGATAATCCATTTCCTTGTTGCGCATCTTTACGCCCGCCTGTTTCAACCGGGCGAGTATCGCGTCCAGATCATCGACCGCAAAAGCAAAGTGGTTGAAACCAATGGCCGAAAGGTCGCGGATATGCTCGTTCTGCGGCGAGACGGGTGAGTGATACTTCAACAATTGGATATCGAAATACGGGTCCGCCCCTTTGAGCACCATCGTGATATGTTCGGCCTCAATACCCGGAACACCAAGATATTCCTCCATGATCGGCCCGGAGATGACCTTTGTGAGCGTTTCCTCAAACCCGAGCAGGGACAGGAACTCTTTCGCGGGTTCGACCTCGTTCACGACGATTGACATGTGATTGGGTTTCAGAGGCATGAATGTCTCCTTCATTGGTGGCTGCGGGACGAGGATACCGGGTTTCTTTGGCCCCGTTATGACTTGCCGACAAACGCCGCCGGTCGGCGGTCAAAAAATGCGGCGATCCCTTCCTGCGCCTCTGCGGTCTCCCAGCGCGCGACAAGTAATTTGATGGTGGCGTCGATAACCGCGTCGTCGATGCGCGGCCCAAGACTGCGGGCCAGCGCCTTGGCCGAGGCCACGGCTCCGGGGGCGCAACTCAGATAGGGCGCAACCTCGGCTTCAACCGCCTCGCTCAGCGCATCCTCTGGCACGGCATGCGCGAGTAGACCGAGTTCAACCGCCTCTGCTGCCCCAAACAGCCGCGCGGACATGAAGACCCGCCGCGCCCGCGCTTCACCCATGCGCGCGATCACGTAAGGTCCGATCGTGGCCGGGATCAGACCCAGCCGCGTTTCGGTCAGACCCATTTTCAGGCTCTCCACCCCGATGGCCACATCACAGACCGAGGCCAGTCCGACACCGCCACCAAACGCATTGCCCTGCAGCGCGCCGATCAGCGGTTTCGGCAGCGTATTGAGCGCCTGCAGCATCTCGGCCAGCTTGCGCGCTTCGGTGAAGCGCGTGTCCCGGTCCGCCGCCATCTGCGCCTGCATCCAGCCCAGATCGCCGCCCGCGCAGAAGGATTTGCCCGCACCGGTCAGAACCACCACCCGCACAGCGTCATCCTGGGCCAGTTCCGCCGCTGCCAGTGTCAAGTCCGCGAGCATCTGGCCGGACATGGCATTGTGCTTTTCGGGTCGGTTCAGCATCAGCGTGGCGACGCCCCGGTCGTCGGTAGCTATGGAAAGGGTTTCGAACACGCCGTCCTCCTAGTTTTCTGTTTTGATCAACGCGTAAATCCGCGCGAAACTTTCATCAACTGACGTAAGCGCAGTGTCGATGCGCAGATCTGGCTGTGGCATCGGGTCATATTCACGCGCCTGCACCGACTGCCAATCCGGACCAACCCATCCGGGCAAGGCTACCTTGCGGTTTTCCACGCGGTATCGATGCGTGTCAGGATCAGAGCATATCAACTCGACATCGATGTGGCTGGCAGCGACCTCTTGTGACACAGCGCGCCACGGCGTGCGGGTCAGTTCGATCGGGTTCACATTGTCCGCGATCACGTCAAAGCCCTGCCGCAACGCCCCTTTCGCGACCGCGCGCAGCGCCGCATAGCCCCCATCAGCCAGATCATCCACCACTTGCATCTGAGATGCCTTCATCGCGGTCTCGACCTCATCCAGCCAAAGCCAGAGCGCGCCCATTTTCCGTGCCAACTGCCGGGCTATGGTTGTCTTGCCCACGCCTAGCAGGCCGGACAGGCAGATCAGCACCGGCATTCATCCCGCCCGCATGGCGCGCGCCATATCCGCCGCCTCAGCCAGAATGGCGGTGTCGAGACCGGTCTCGTAGCCCAACCGTTTCAGATGTGCCGCAACAGCCTCGGTAGCCACATTGCCTGCGGCACCCGGCGCGAAGGGGCAGCCGCCCAGACCACCCGCAGCAGCGTCAAAGACACGCACACCCATCGACAGGGAGGCATCGATATTGTCCAGCGCATGACCACCAGTGTCGTGGTAATGCCCGGCCAGCCGGGTCACCGGCACCGCCTCGCGCACCGCCAGCAGCATCCGCACGATGCTATCCGGCGTGCCTTTGCCCAGCGTATCACCCAGCGAAATCTCATAGCAGCCCAGACCAAACAGCCGGTCTGCCACCTCTGCCACTTTGTCTGGCGGGGTCGGCCCGTCATAAGGGCAATCGGTCACGCAGGACACATAGCCCCGCACCGGCAGATCGATATGGCGCGCGGCCTCCAGGATGGGTTCGAACCGCGCAATCGACTCGGCGATAGAGGCGTTGATATTGGCCTTGGAGAACCCCTCGGAAGCCGAGGCAAACACCGCGATCTCATCAGCACCGGCTGCCAGCGCATCCTCGTAGCCGCGCATGTTCGGGACCAGCGCCGCATAGCGGATGCCCTCGGCGCGAGTGATCCCGTTCAGGACCTCGCCCGACCCGGCCATCTGCGGCACGCGTTCGGGTGAGACAAAGCTGGCCATTTCGATCCGGGAAAACCCGGCCCGGCTCAGGCAGTCGACCAGCGCGATCTTCTCGGCGACCGGAATATCGCGCGCTTCGTTCTGCAACCCGTCCCGAGGTCCGACCTCGAAAATCTCGACCCGCTCGCTCATCCCGGCATCCTTCCTGCTGTCTTTGCGCGCAACATGCGCAGCGCTTGTCGGTGCAGCCTGCGCCGCGCCTTGCCGGGACGCAACCTCATTCCTCCTGCAGGCGCACCAGCGCCGCGCCGGCCTCGACCTGCGCGCCCTCGGATGACAACACCTCGGCCACCACGCCATCGCGCGCGGCCAGCAAGGCATGTTCCATCTTCATCGCCTCCAGCACCGCCAGCCGGTCCCCTTCGCGGACCTGCTGTCCGGGGGTGGCAAACACCGCCTTGACCAGACCCGGCATCGGCGCCTCGATCACATTGGTATCGCCACCGCCAGAAGCATCGCGATCCAGCGGGTCGCAATTCTCGAAGGCCAGCCCGTAGGCGTCAAACACCGTGACCGTGCTCCCGGAGAGCGCGGTCTCAGGCATCACCTGCCCGGCAATCCGCCACTGACCCTGATGGCGCGCGGCGCGGACCTGATCGGGCCCGATCTGCCAGAGCTGATGATCCTGGCCTTCGACCTGCACATCCGCCGCAATAGGCTCCCCCTGCCAGCTCAGATGCACGGCCCGGTGCAACGGAGCCCAAAGGGTGAAACCGGTGTCATCGCGTGGTTCAATCAAATCCAGTGCGCGCATCGCCGCCGCAACCACATGGCGCGGTTCGGGCTCCGCCGCGCTGACCAGTTGATCCAGATTGCGCGCGATCAGCCCGGTATCGACATCACCCGCGGCAAACCCCGCATGACATGTCAATGCACCGAGAAACCCCAGATTGGTCACGGTACCGCCCACCTGCGTCCCGCGCAGGGCGCGATCCAGCCGGGCCAGCGCCACCGCGCGGGTCGGGCCGTGCACCACCACCTTGGCGATCATCGGGTCATACCACGGGCTGATCGTATCCCCTGCCCGCACACCGCTATCGGCGCGGCACCCGTCCGGGAAGGACAGATGGGTCAGCGTTCCGGTCGCGGGCAGGAACCCCTTGGGCACATCCTCGGCATAAAGCCTTGCCTCGAAGGCATGACCGGTGATTGACAGATCCGCCTGCCGCAAGGACAGCGCCTCGCCCGAGGCCACGCGCAACTGCCAGGCGACCAGATCTATGCCGGTGATCGCCTCGGTGACCGGGTGTTCGACCTGCAGGCGGGTGTTCATCTCCATAAACCAGAACCGGTCCGGGCGCAGCCCGTCTGAGGCGTCGACGATGAATTCCACCGTGCCCGCCCCTTTATAGCCGATCGCCTCGGCCGCGCGCACGCCCGCCTGCCCCATCGCGTCGCGCATCTCAGGCGTCATCCCCGGCGCCGGGGCCTCTTCGATCACCTTCTGGTGGCGGCGTTGCAGCGAACAATCCCGCTCGAACAGATGCACCGCATGGGTGCCATCACCAAAGACCTGCACCTCGATATGGCGCGGTTTGGAGACGAATTTCTCGACCAATACGGCGTCATTTCCAAACGCAGTTCTGGCCTCGCCGCGCGCACTGTCCAGCGCCTCGGAGAACTCCTCGGGGCGCTCGACCAGCCGCATCCCCTTGCCACCCCCGCCCGCAACCGCCTTGATCAGGACCGGATACCCGATCGCATCTGCCTGCCCAGCCAGATGCCCCGGGTCCTGATTGTCGCCATGATAACCGGGCACCACCGGCACGCCTGCCTGCTCCATCAGCACCTTGGCGGCATCCTTGAGGCCCATCTTGCGGATCGCATCCGCTGATGGGCCAATGAAGGTCAGCCCCGCCGCCTCGACCAGATCAACGAAATCGGGATTCTCGCTGAGAAAGCCATATCCCGGATGGATCGCCTGCGCCCCGCTATCGAGCGCGGCCTCGATGATCACATCGCCCCTGAGATAGCTTTCCGCAGGGGCGGCGCCGCCGATTTGCACCGCCTCATCCGCCATCGCCACATGTTTGGCCGTCGCATCCACATCGGAATAGACCGCGACACAGGTCACGCCCATGCGCTGCGCGGTTTCCATGACCCGGCAGGCGATCTCGCCCCGATTGGCGATCAGGATTTTGCTAAACATTGCCTCGCTCCCAATTCTGGAAAGCATTGTTCAGGTGCTGCTCGCTGCGCGCATCGAACGCGACGAGCCTTACATCCAATCGACTACCCGCAACCGAGGTCACCGCAATCTCCGCTGCGCGGTCAGGCGGAAATCCGTAGACCCCGGTAGAGATTGCGGGGAACGCGATGCTTTGGCAGTCTTGCTCTTGCGCCAGACGCAGGCAGTTGGCGTAGCAGCGCGCCAATAGCGCGTCCTCGCCCGAGGCACCGTCGCGCCAGACAGGGCCTACCGTATGGATCACGATACGCGCGGGCAGGTCGTAGGCCCCCGTCACCTTGGCCTCTCCGGTCTCGCACCCGCCGAGACCCCGGCACTCCGCCAGCAGTTTCGGCCCGGCGACATGATGGATGGCCCCATCCACGCCCCCTCCGCCGAGCAAGGACGGGTTGGCGGCATTCACGATCGCATCCACTGGCAACTGCGTAATATCGCCCTGCACAACATGAACACTCACGCGCGCCTCCAAAACACGACAAGATCTAAGCCGAACAGAGTTTTGCTATACATCTCTCTTCTCCCCGAAATCTTCGACCAGTCGGAACCGCTCACAGATCAGTTCCATCTCGTCGGACCAGCCACCATTGCGTTCGAAATAGGCGCGGTGGTCCGCTTGCCAGCCTGCCAGGTCATCGTTCTCACCCTCGGCCAGCGCAAAGTCGGCATCCACATCGCAGAACCGGCGCTGCGTGACCTCGACGGTCTCAATCACTAGCGCCGCGTTGCCTTCCCAATCCAAAGCGATGTCACGACGCCCGACGACCGGCAGCGCATCGCCTCCCTCGCCGTAATCGCGCAAAGCGCCGCAGGTCGCGGTTTTGCGGCCTTCCCGGACCAAAGACAACAACTCGTCGCAGAGCGCTTGATTGTCACCAAAGGTGAAGGCTTCGGCGTCTGGGTACAGGGCCTTGGCTTTTGACAAAGAGAGGCTCATCCCGGTTACCACCATGATCCGCTGCGTTCGTCCTGGAGATGGGCGCGTACATAGTCTGGCAAGGGCCAGGCCTCTCGGTCCATACCGCTGATCTTGCCCATCGGCCCATCGCGATAGGCGTGCTTATAAAGCTCGGGATGAATCGTGACCTGAACCTCGGCCAACGCCGTCTCGACCTTCACCTTCGTGCGGTCGATCTCATCTGCCAGCTTCGCCTCGTCGCACTTGGTGGCGAAGATCTGCGGCAGGGAAAGATCGCCCAGAACCCGTCTGCCAACCGACAACGCGACTGCCAGCACCAGATTGCCGATCAGCCCACCCACCAGCTCCAGCGCCGAGTTCACACCGAAGCTCCAACCAAGCCAGCCGCGTTTGCCCTTTTGGGCTGCCAGTTCCGCGCGCATGCGATCAAACTCGCCAGCGAAAACCTCGCGAAACTCGCGGGCAAAGCGCGTGCGGCTGAAATCGTCGCGTCCGGCAAATATTTTGAGCACGGGTCGCACGAAATACCCGGCGTTTGATCGATCCACAAATTCCTCGAAGTTGAAGAGAAAGAAGTAATCCTCGGGGTCCGGCGAGTTGTGCACCATGTAGACTGAGATCTCTGCTCGCTTGGTGATATCCGGGGGGCGGAACTCCGGGAGACGATCAAAGATGTTTTTCTTGAGATTCATGAGCATCACATCCGGAACACGCCGAAACGTGTCTCTTCGATCGGCGCGTTCAACGCCGCGCTCAATGACAGGGCCAGCACGTCGCGGGATTTGCGCGGGTCGATGATGCCGTCATCCCAGAGCCGGGCCGAGGCGTAGAGTGGGTGAGATTGTTCCTCGAACATCTCGATGGTGGGGCGTTTGAACTCGGCTTCCTCTTCAGGGGACCATGTGCCGCCCTGCCGCTCGATCCCGTCGCGTTTGACGGTGGCCAAAACCCCTGCCGCTTGTTCGCCGCCCATGACCGAGATACGGCTATTGGGCCAGGTCCAAAGGAAACGCGGCTGATAGGCGCGCCCCGCCATGCCGTAATTGCCAGCCCCGAATGACCCGCCCACCAGCATGGTGATCTTGGGCACATTGGTCGAGGCCACCGCCGTCACCATCTTGGCCCCGTGCCGCGCGATGCCTTCGTTTTCGTATTTGCGCCCCACCATGAAACCGGTGATGTTCTGCAGAAACACCAGCGGGATTTTCCGCTGAGAACACAGCTCCACGAAATGCGCGCCTTTCTGCGCGGCTTCAGAAAACAGAACGCCGTTATTGGCGATGATCCCGATGGGGCAACCTTTGAGATGCGCAAACCCGGTCACCAGCGTCTCGCCAAAGCGCGGCTTGAACTCATCAAAACGCGAGCCGTCGACCAGACGTGCGATCACCTCGCGGATGTCATAGGGCGTGCGCAGGTCCGCCGGGACCACGCCGAGGATTTCTTCGGGATCAAAGGCCGGGTCCTCGGGGCTGGCCCAATCCACGGTCTGAGGCCTACGGCGATTGAGGCTTTGGACCGCGCGTCGGGCCAGCGCCAGGGCATGGGCGTCATCCTCGGCCAGATAATCCGCCACGCCGGACAGGCGTGTATGCACATCGCCACCGCCAAGGTCTTCGGCGCTCACCACCTCCCCTGTCGCGGCCTTGACCAGAGGCGGACCGGCGAGGAAGATCGTGCCCTGCTCTCTCACGATGATCGTTACATCGGACATGGCCGGAACATAGGCCCCGCCCGCCGTGCAGGAGCCCATGACCACCGCGATCTGAGGGATGCCCTTGGCGCTCATCCGCGCCTGATTATAGAAGATGCGGCCAAAGTGGTCGCGGTCGGGAAAGACCTCATCCTGATTGGGCAGGTTCGCCCCGCCTGAATCCACGAGGTAGATGCAGGGCAGATGGTTTTCCTCAGCAATCTCCTGCGCGCGCAGGTGTTTCTTGACCGTCATCGGATAATAAGTGCCGCCCTTCACCGTGGCGTCGTTACAGACCACCATGACCTCGTGGCCCTGCACCCGTCCAATGCCAGCCACAACCCCCGCACAGGGGGCCGCGCCACCATACATCCCGTACGCCGCCGTCGCGCCGATTTCGAGGAAGGGAGAGCCCGGATCGAGCAGGTTCGCCACCCGCCTGCGCGGCAGCATCTTGCCCCGACCCTCATGCCGCGCGCGGGATTTCTCGCCCCCTCCCATGCGGGCAGCTTCTGCAGCCTCTGCAATTTGAGACAAGGCGTCGAGATGGGCTGCATGGTTCGCTTTGAACCCATCGGAGGACGGCATTGCTTTGGATGTAAGCTTCAATTTCTCTCACCCTCTCGATAGTTTGCGGTCTCTGTCAAACGAATACGAAACGGATGGCTTTTAGCCATATTTATGAGTGGCAAGGTCACACTGAGTTCTTTGGTATCTTCGTGCCATCCAAGCCTCACTTGTTGCAGCAACGTCATTAGTGCAGCAGCACTCAGTATCGCTTTGCAATCATTCTCGAAATTCAACTCTTCGAAGGAGATGGTCGACTGCTCTTGCCGCTGCCCGGGCACCAGTTTGATAGCCAGTTCTGTCCAATGCAACGCCGAAGAAATCTCGGGCAATAAATCGACTCCGTCCTCAGTTCGAATACGAGCCGGTTGTCCCTCAACCGGCCGCAACATACGGCTATGTTTGTATGCGTTGATAGCCGAACGATCTTTGATGAAATTTGCTTCTCCCACGGCGAAATCGACATAGGATTTCAATTCGTCAGGCGGATTGCTTTCCCTGAAGAGCATATAGCCGAACCATTCATCGAACGAACCGCTGACGCTAAAGGGCGAGTAATCTCTCGTATTCGGCACTTCTCTTTGAGCAATTTTTTCAACCAACTCCGTGAGTGCTCGGTTCCTAAGTCGAACCGCCACCGCTGGAGTGGGACCAAACGGATAACCCGAAGCTAGCAAGACAAGCAGGCTTTCCGACGACATGTAACGAAGCATCCGAGAAAACGTCGCCCGAAATGTATCAAACTCCGTTTCGTCAGACACAAGTTCATAGCGTTCGTGCTCTTCACTTGTGTCCGAATACCTGTCTAGCCAGTCTCCATCGGAAGGTGCTTCCATCTGCTGTAACGCACGCAGATACCAAGATGGGTCAAACGAACGATAGAATTGACGTTCGATATGGCAAAGATTGGTGGTGTACTGCGGAAAACGCTTTTCCCAAATTTTGAGCTGGTTATCGTTCTCGGGCGGTCTCATGCTTCCGTTCCTCGTGCCGCCATCCGCTTCAGTGCTTTCCGGATCACCTTCCCAGTGACCGTCATCGGCAGTTCCTCCAGAAACGCCACCTCGCGCGGGTAGGAGTACTGCGCCAGACGGTCTTTGACCCAATCCTGCAACTCCGCGCCCGAGGCCTTGGCCTCCGGTTTCAGAACCACATAGGCTTTCACGATCTCGGTCCTGAGCGGGTCGGGTTTGCCGACCACACCCACTGTCGCCACCGCCGGGTGGGTCAGCAGGCAATCTTCGATCTCGGCGGGGCCGATGCGGTAGCCGGACGAGGTGATCACGTCATCCTCGCGGCCCACGAAGCGCAAATAGTCGCCCTCCCAGATGCCCCGGTCGCCGGTGATCAGCCACTCGCCCCGGAATTTCTTGGCGGTAGCCTGCGGGTTGTTCCAGTATTCCAGAAGCATCGAGGCTGAGCCGCGCCGGATCGCCACGTCGCCCTCTTCACGCGTTTTCGCGCCCGTGTCGTCGATCACCGCCACCTCATGCCCCGGCACCACTTTGCCGATGCAGCCGGGCTGGGCGGGGAAATCCTCGGCGCAGGAGGAGACGACCATGTTGCATTCGGTCTGGCCGTAGAATTCGTTGATGGTCAGCCCGAAGGCCTTCTGCCCCCAGGCCAGCATCTCCGCCCCCAGCGGCTCGCCGCCCGAGGCGACCGAGCGCAGGCCGGGAATGGCCTGATCCGCCGCCTTGAGCATCCGCAGCGCGGTGGGCGGGAAGAAGACGTTGCGCACGCCGCCTTGCGCGATCACATCGGCGCAGGCCTGCGGGCTGAACTTGTCGAGCCGCGCGGCCACCACCGGAATGCCCAGCGCCAGGCCCGGCATCAGCAGGTCAAAAAGCCCACCGATCCAGGCCCAATCGGCGGGCGTCCACAGGCAATCGCCCGCGCGCAGGTGATTGTGGCTGATCGAAACGCCCGGTAGATGGCCGGTCAATACGCGATGCCCATGCAGCGCGCCTTTGGGTTTGCCGGTGGTGCCCGACGTATAGATCAGCACTGCCGGGTCCTCCGGCCCGGTCACGGCGCGGGCCACGGGTGGACCGTCCTGGCCGATCTCTGAGGCGATCAGCGGCGTTGCCAAACCGCCCAGCAGCGCGGCCCCGCCAGGGTCTGTCAGGACGAGGGACAACCCGGCATCCCGAACCCGGCTGCGCAGCGCGTCCTGCTGAAAGAGCTTGAACAGCGGCACCGAGATCGCGCCCAGCGTCCAGATCGCCAGATGCGCGGCCGCACAGCAGGGCGACTGACCCAGCAGCACGCCAACCCGGTCGCCGCGCTGAACCTGCGGTGCCAGAGCGCGCGCGATGCCATCACCCATGGCTGTGAGTTCGCCATAACAGATATCGCGCCGCTGAGCTTCGGTCAGGTCGATGATCGCCACCTGATCCGCAGGCTGCGACAGGCACTGGTCAGCCATGTTCAACCGGTCTGGCAGGTCCCAGCTACCGTCGGGGCGCAAACCAGCTATGCGCCTATCGGAACCCATCGCATCCCCCTGCATTCATTGACGATTTGCCGCAGAAGCGCGTGAGGCAAAACGCATTTTCTTGATCCAGATCAGGGCGTTTCTGCGTCGCAGCAGGGAAACTCCGCCCATCACCCAAATCAATGACAAGAGACGAACAATGAAACTCAGAACTGCCGTTTTGACATCCGCTGTCGCCATGGCCGCCATCGCCGGTCCCGCCCTTGCGCAATCGCAGGGCGATTGGACGGTTGGTGTCGGGGTCGGCTATCTCGACCCGAAATCCGACAACGGGACCGTTGCCGGTGCCGAATTGAGTGTCGATTCCGACACCCGCCCGATCTTTACCGCAGAATACTTCATCCGCGACAATCTGGGCATCGAACTGCTGGCCGCGACCCCGTTCGATCACGATCTGTCGCTGTCCGGCATCGGCAAGATCGGCAGCACCAAGCACCTGCCGCCCACGCTGTCGCTGAACTATCACTTCCCGACCCAGTCCAAGTTCACGCCTTATGTGGGCGCGGGCCTGAACTACACGATCTTCTTCGACGAGAGCTCGCCGCTGGGCGATTTGGAGATCGACAATTCCTGGGGTATCTCGCTGCAGGCCGGTGTTGACTACCAGATCACCGATGCAGGCGCGGTACGTCTGAACGTGCGCTGGTTCGACATCGATTCCGACGTCAAACTGGACGGCACCAAGATCGGCGAGGCCGAGATCGACCCCTGGCTGGTTGGCGTGTCTTACGTGCACCGGTTCTGAGCCGTTGATCCTTGCGGGCGTGGTCATGGGTCAATTCCCCAGCCACGCCCGTTCAAGATAGATCGCCTGATCTGCGGTCAGCCGCAGCAGGCAGTTTAGCCCGGCAGGTCCGGTGCCGCTGCCGCCGCCCCATTGCGACATCTCGAAATCGCAGGTCGTATCGCGATAGGCGATCCATTTGCGCTGCATCTCGCGCAGCGCCGGGGTGATCTTTGGGGCGCTGGTGCCCCATTTTTCCGCCTCTTCATCCGAGGCCTGCGCCTTAGCCAGCAAGGTGCCATAAGCCGCATTCAGCCAGCCATCCCACTGCTTGACCTCCTGATCGAGGCAAGAGCTCATGCCCACCGTGGTCTCACCTCCGGGACTGTTGGCCATGCAGGCGTCGGCCGCTTTGCCCGCGCAGGCTCGACGTGCGGCCGGGTCGGCGGTGGCGGCCAAACAGGATTGCGTCGGCGCGATCGAGAAGTTCAGGTCTTGGGCCTGCGCAGTTGCTACCGAACCGAGCAGGACCACTGCAGCCAGAATCCGACGCATCACATAGCCCCCATCAATTCGCGACCGACCAGCATTCGGCGGATTTCGGAGGTGCCCGCCCCGATCTCCATCAGCTTGGCGTCGCGGAAGATGCGGCTGACCGGCGCGTCGGCCAGAAAGCCCGCCCCGCCCAGCGCCTGCACCGCCTGATGCGCCTGCGTCATCGCCTGTTCACTGGCATAAAGACAACAGGCGGCGGCGTCCTGGCGGGTCACGTCGCCCCGGTCGCAGGCCTTGGCGACCTCATAGACATAGGCGCGCGACGAATTCATCGCAGTGTACATGTCCGCGATCTTGCCCTGCATCAGCTGGAAATTCCCGATCGACTGGCCGAACTGCTTGCGCTCCACCATATAAGGCATGACCTCATCCATGCAGCTTGCGATGATACCCGGCCCGATGGCCGCCAATACCACGCGTTCGTAGTCGAGCCCCGACATCAGCACCTGAACGCCCTTGCCCTCTTCGCCCAGCACATTCTCAAACGGCACTTCGACATCCTCGAAGATCAGCTCGGCGGTGTTCGAGCCGCGCATGCCCAGCTTGTCGAAATGGGGCGAGGTCGAAAAACCCGCCATCTCTTTCTCGATCAGAAAGGCGGTGATGCCCTTGGGGCCAGCCTCGGGGTCGGTCTTGGCATAGACCACCAGCGTGTCGGCATCGGGTCCGTTGGTGATCCAGTATTTGTTGCCGTTCAGCCGATAATGGTCATTGCGCTTCTCGGCGCGCAGCTTCATCGAGACCACATCGGACCCCGCCCCTGCCTCAGACATGGCCAGCGCGCCCACATTCTCGCCCGAAAGCAGGCCCGGCAGGTATTTGCGTTTCTGCGCCTCGGTGCCGTTCAGGTTGATCTGGTTCACACACAGGTTCGAATGCGCGCCATAAGACAACGAGACCGAGGCGCTGGCCCGCGCGATTTCTTCCACCGCGACCGAATGGGCCAGATAGCCCATCCCCGCGCCGCCATATTCTTCGGAAACCGTGATACCCAGAAGGCCCAGCTCGCCCATTTCGCGCCAAAGCTCGTTGGGGAAGCTGTTGGAGGCGTCGATCTCGCCCGCCATTGGGCGAACCCGTTCCTGCGCCCAGCGATGGACCAACTCGCGCAGGGCATTCACATCCTCACCCAGGTCGAATTTCATGGTCGCGTTGAACATCACCGGCCTCCCTTCCGATTATTGAACGGATGTTCATATAACACCCGCAAATGCGCCCGTCAAAGAAGAATTGAACATGCGTTCAGAACATCATGACAGCTTCGATTTGATCTTCTTCCAGAGCACGGGCCACGCAGCGAGCAGCATCACGAATCCCGCCGTACCGACATTCACCGGCGGCGGGGGCGGCAATTGCCCCGGCACGTTGACCTTCACCTGCGCATAATGCTGCTGCATCTCTTTCACGGCAGCGCGACCAAGACGCTGCACATTGGTGTGCAATTCCTGGCGCTGCTTCAGCCGCTTCTCGCGCTCGATTTTCAGGGCTTCGATCTTGGTATCGATCTGCAGGATACCGGCATCGAGTTTCTCGATGGCATCCTCACCCTTCTTCGCGTTCTTGATCGCGGCAACCACTTTGGTTTCCGCCTGCTTCACCAAAGTCAGCGCCAGCTTGCGCTTTTTCACCTCTTCGGCGAATTTCTTCTTTTCATCGGCCTTTGCGGTGGTGACCTTGATCTTTTCCTTCTTGTGATCAACGGATTTCCCGCCGCGCTGCGGTTTTGCCATGATAAAAGCTCCCTCAAATGAGGGCAGCCTAACATGTTCGCCGGGCGGCGCTAGGCCGCGTTATGGGCGCGTGTCACTTCCGAACGGATGATCCGCGCGATCAGCGCGCAATCCTCGGCACTGAAGGTCAGCGGCACGCGCATATCGACAATGCCCGCCAGAACCCGGTCTGTTTTGGGCATCGGTTCGGAAGGCGCATAGCGCCAGCTGTCATAGCGCGAGGTAAAGGCCACCGGCTCCGGCGCGCCGAACCATTTCAGCTCGACCCCGCGCGCGGCACAGCGATCAATCACATCACACAGCGCCTTATCCTGCCAGTCGAGCAGCAGAAACTGGATCGACGAGCCCACATAGCTTTCTTCCTCGGGCCGCTCGATTACCGTTAGACCCGGCGTGTCGCGCAGCCCCTGCTCCAGAGCGCGGTAGCGGTCATTCCAGCGCGCCACCTGCCGGTCCAGATCGCGCAATTGTGGGCGCAGGATCGCGGCGCGCAGATTGTCCATCCGTCCGGAGATATTGGGGGTCACGTATTTGACCTGTTCGAACACCTCCGGCGACGGGGCCGCCTTGTGACGCCCGAAGAGCATATAGGACCCCGACAGCATCACGGCCCGCGCCGCAAGCTCTTCGTCATCGGTGACCAGCAAGCCGCCTTCGCCGGAATTCACATGTTTGTAGGTCTGGCATGAGTAACAGCCCACCGCCCCGTGTCGTCCCGAAGGCACATCGCGCCAGGCGGCCCCCATCGTGTGCGCGCAATCCTCGATCACAGTGACCTGCGCCGCATCACACATGGCCATCAACCGGTCCATATCGCAGATATGCCCGCGCATATGGCTGAGCAGCAGCACCTTGGCGCGGTCTAGCTTGGCTGCCAGATCGTCCAGATCGATGGTCAGACCTTCGGTGACGCCGACAAATTCCGGCACCGCCCCGACCGAGGCAATCGCACCGGGCACCGGGGCCAGCGTGAAGGCGTTGGACAGCACCCGGTCACCGGGCTTGACGCCCACCGCCCGCAGCGCGGTGGCCATCGCATAACCACCCGAGGCCACGGCGAGGCAGAAGCGCGCGCCAGTCTGTGCGGCAAATTCCTGTTCCAGCAGCGCGGTTTCGCCCGCTTCGCCCTCAGCCACGTTATAGCGATGCAAACGCCCATGGCGCAGCACATCCAGCGCCGCCGCGATGGCGTCTTCGGGGATAGCTTCCTGCTGGGTGAAACTGCCGGTGAATCTCTCTGTCATGCGGCGTTTGTGCAGGGCGCGCCGGACTCGGTCAAGCCCGCACGGCCTCAGTCGAAGCATCCGGATGCCCGATCAGTTCCGGCACCAGATCTGGCAGATGTGCAAAATCATGCAACAGCGCCTCGGGCTCAAGCGCCGCCATATCCTCGCCCGACGGCCCGAAAGTGACCAGAACCGAGGGCACACCAGCGGCGCGCGCGGTGTTACGGTCGGTATCGGAATCGCCCACCAGCAAGCAGTGATCCGGATGCCCGCCTGCGCGCTGTGCCGCCTCGCGCAGGGGCGCGGGATCGGGTTTGCGCACCGACAGCGTGTCGGCCCCCACCAGCGCGGCAAAGGCGTCGCGTATGCCAAGCCGCTGCAACAGCAGATCGGCATGCCCCTCGGGCTTGTTGGTACAGATACCCACGCCATAACCTGCCGTCTTCAAACGCTCGACCGCATCCATCGCCGAGGGGTAGAGGAATGTGTGCACATCGATCTTTTCGGCATAGGCCTCCAGCAAGACCGGATAATAGCTGTCCACCGTGTCCGCATCGAACTGACCGACCCGGTGCAGCCCATGCGTCAGCATCATCCGCCCGCCGCGCACGGCAATGCCCGCATCCGCGCCATGTATCAGCACATCACCATGGCCCATCATCCGGAAACAGGCATTTGCCGCCTCCAGCAGGTCGCCGGATGTGTCGGCCAGCGTGCCATCGAGATCAAATATTACCGTCCGCATCCTGCCTCCTGTCAGCGCTTATCTGCTACGCACTGTTGCAGCCCGCAATCTCATTTGATCGCACCAGCGCTTGCGCCCCTGCCCCCAGCGGATAAAACGGGCACAAGGAAAATACAAAGAGAAATCACTTTTCATGAGCAGCGCTCTCGTCATTCTTGCCGCAGGCAAGGGCACCCGGATGAACTCGGACATGCCCAAGGTCCTGCATCCCATCGCCCAGGCACCGATGCTGGTTCATGCCATGCGCGCTGGTCGCGCCCTGTCACCCGAACGTACTGTCATCGTGGCCGGACATGGGGCGGAAGCGGTGACAAAAGCCGCACTCGCCGAGGATGACGGCGCGCAGGTTGTTTTGCAGACCGAACAGCTCGGCACCGCTCATGCGGTCGATCAGGCGCGAACGGCGCTTGATGGGTTCGAGGGCGATGTGGTGGTTCTCTATGGCGATACCCCCTTCATCCGGCCGGAAACGCTGGAACGGATGATTGCCGCACGCGCCGAGAATGATCTGGTGATCCTTGGCTTTGAGGCCGCCGATCCGGCCCGCTATGGACGGCTTGTGATGAATGGCGACCGGCTGGAGCGCATTGTTGAATTCAAGGACGCAAACGAGGCCGAGCGCGCCATCACCTTCTGCAATTCCGGCCTGCTGGCCTGCGATGCGTCTACCTTGTTCGACCTGATCGCGGCGGTCGGCAATGACAATGCCTCGGGAGAGTATTACCTGACCGATGTGGTCGAACTGGCCCGCGCCCGCGATCTGAACGTTACCGCCGTAGCCTGCGACGAGGCTGAGACGCTGGGCGTGAACTCGCGCGCTGATCTGGCACAGGCGGATGCGGTGTTTCAAGCTGCCTCCCGCGGGGCGCTGCTGGAACAAGGCGTGACCTTGATGGCCCCCGAAACCGTCTATCTCGCCGCCGATACGGTGATCGGGCGTGATACGGTAATCGAGCCGAACGTGGTCTTCGGCCCCGGCGTGACGGTGGAAAGCGGCGCGCAGATCCGCGCCTTTTCGCATCTGGAGGGCTGCCATGTCAGCCGGGGCGCCGTCGTGGGCCCCTATGCCCGCCTGCGACCGGGCACCGAACTGGCCGAGGACGCCAAGGTGGGCAATTTCGTCGAGATCAAGAATGCCGAAATCGCTGAAGGCGCCAAGGTCAACCATCTGAGTTATGTGGGCGACGCCAGCATTGGCGCAAAATCCAATATCGGCGCGGGCACCATCACTTGCAATTACGATGGTTTCATGAAGCACCGAACCGAGATTGGCGAGGGTGTATTCATCGGTTCGAACACGATGCTCGTGGCCCCGGTCTCTGTCGGCGATGGCGCGATGACGGCCACGGGCACGGTGGTGACCCGCAATGTCGAGCCGGATGCGCTGGCTGTGGCGCGCGCCAAGCAGGACAACAAGCCGGGCTATGCCAAAAAACTCTTCTCCATGTTGCGGAAGAAGAAAGAAAACCTGTCGAAAGGTAGTTGAGATGTGTGGAATAGTAGGTGTTCTTGGGGATCATGAGGCCGCCCCCATACTGGTTGAGGCGCTGAAACGGCTGGAATATCGCGGCTATGACAGCGCCGGGATCGCCACTGTGAACAAGGGCGCGCTGGATCGCCGCCGCGCGGTCGGCAAGCTGGTCAATCTCAGCGACTTGCTGGTGCATGAACCTCTGCCGGGCAAATCCGGTATCGGCCATACCCGCTGGGCCACCCATGGTGCGCCCTCGGTCGGCAATGCCCACCCGCACCGCGCCGGATCGGTGGCCGTTGTGCATAACGGCATCGTCGAGAATTACCGCGAGTTGCGCGCCGAGCTGGCCGAGTACGGGATCGAGTTCCAGACCGAAACCGATACCGAAACCGTGGCTTTGCTGACCGAACATTTCCTGCGCTCGGGCCTTGACCCGGTTGCTGCGGCCAACCGCGCCATCGACAGGCTGGAGGGGGCATTTGCGCTGGCCTTCCTCTTTGATGGAGAAGAAGACTTGATCGTTGCCGCCCGCAAGGGCTCGCCGCTGGCCATCGGCCATGGTGAGGGTGAGATGTTCGTCGGCTCGGACGCGATCGCGCTGGCGCCGCTGACCGACAAGATCACCTATCTTGAGGAAGGCGACCGCGCGGTTCTGACCCGTTCTTCGCTGGAGATTCGCGATGCCCAAGGCGAGTTGGCCAACCGTGAGATGCGCACCATCGCCGCCGACCGCACCCGCACTGACAAGGCCGGGCACAAACACTTCATGGCCAAGGAAATTGCCGAGCAGCCTACGGTGATCGCCGAGGCCATCCGCGCCTACCTGCCCTCTGGCTCTGACGAAGTGCACCTGCCAGGCGAGGGGCTCGATTTCAGCCAGGTCGACCGGCTGACCATGGTGGCCTGCGGCACCGCCTATTTCGCCTGTCTGACCGCGAAATACTGGTTCGAACAACTGGCCCGCATTCCGGTTGAGGTCGATATCGCCTCAGAGTTCCGCTATCGCGAACCGCCGATCCCGGCCCGCACCGTGGCGCTGTTTGTCAGCCAGTCGGGCGAAACCGCCGACACGCTGGCCGCGCTGCGCTATTGCGAGGGCAAGGCGGACAAGATCGTCTCGGTGATTAACGTCCCCGAAAGCTCGATCGCGCGGGAAAGCCAGTTGGCGCTGGAAATCCATGCGGGTGTCGAGATTGGCGTGGCCTCGACCAAAGCCTTCACCTGCCAGCTTAGCGTATTGCTGATGTTGGCGCTGAAGGCGGCGCAGGACCGCGGCACGCTGACGCCGGAGCAGATCGCAGATCATATCTCCGCACTGCGCGGTCTGCCCGCGCTTCTGAACACCGCGCTGGACCAGGAAGACGCGATCCGCGCCGCCGCGCAGAAGCTGAGCGAGGCACGCGATGTGCTGTTTCTGGGGCGCGGCTTGATGTACCCACTGGCTCATGAAGGTGCACTCAAACTAAAGGAAATCAGCTATATACATGCCGAAGCTTACGCCTCAGGCGAGCTGAAACACGGCCCCATCGCGCTGATCGATAAGCATATGCCGGTGGTCGTGATGGCCCCGCGCGACGCGCTGTTCGACAAAAGCATCTCGAACATGCAGGAGGTGATGGCGCGCAAGGGCAAGGTGCTGCTGATCTCGGATGATGATGGCATTGCCGAGGCGCAGGACGGTGTCTGGTCGACCGTTCGGATGCCGCATTCCCATCCCAGCCTGACGCCGATCCTCTACGCGGTCCCGGCGCAGTTGCTGGCCTATCACACAGCGGTCGCCAAGGGCACCGATGTGGACCAGCCCCGCAATCTGGCGAAATCAGTAACAGTAGAGTAACCCATGGGAAAGCAGTTTCCGGCCCTGGACGATGCCCATCGCACTTTCATCGAGGCGCAGCACATGTTCTTCACTGGCTCTGCCGGGCCTGAGGGGCGGGTGAACATCTCGCCCAAGGGGATGGACTCGCTTCGCGTGATGGGCCCGAACCGCATTCTTTGGATGAACCTGACAGGCAGCGGCAATGAAACCGCGGGGCATCTGCTGGAAAACACGCGCATGACGCTGATGTGGTGCTCGTTCGAAACGCGCCCGCTGATACTGCGCGCCTATGGCACCGCCCGCACCGTGCACGAAGGCGATGAGGACTGGTCCGCGCTTGCGCGACATTTCCCGCCCCATCGCAGCGCGCGGCAGATTTTCGATGTCGATGTCGAGATGGTGCAGACCTCCTGCGGCTATACCGTGCCCTTCATGGACTATCGCGCTGATCGCGACACGATGCAGAAATGGGTCGACGGAAAATCCGACGAAGATATCCGCAAATACTGGGCCGACAGAAACCAGACCACGCTTGACGGCAAGCCAACCGGCGTTCCGGTCTGAGGGTCGGGATGCTTACGGACCATCTCGACCAGCTCAAGGCCCATATCGAACCCGGTCGCGCCGAACAGAAAGCGGCCTATCACAAACAGAGCCGCGTGGTGTTGGGCGTTCCAAACCCGGCGATCAACGATCTGACAAAGGCGTGGCGGCAAGCCCTGAGCGTGCCGGAACGGGTCGCGCTTGCCGAAGCGCTGTGGAAAACAGATATCTTCGAAGCCCGCATCGCCGCCGGCAAGCTGCTGACACAGGCCCGCATCCGCCCTGATGAGGCGGTCTGGGAGGTGCTGCAGAGCTGGGTGCTGGAATTTGACAGCTGGGCCATTGCGGACCACGCCTGCGGGGCCATCTCGAAACGGCTGGTGGCAGATCCGGCGCGTCTGGATCAGGTCGAAGGCTGGACCCGATCCGATCACATGTGGACCCGCCGCGCCGCGCTGGTTTCCACCCTGCCCTGGACCAAGCAGAACAATCCCAAGGATGACGATCTGGCCTGCCGCGACCGCATCCTGGGCTGGGCCGCTGCTTACGTGCCCGATCGCGACTGGTTCATCCAGAAAGCGGTGGCCTGGTGGCTGCGCGACCTGTCCAAACATGACGCGCCCCGCGTCCGCGCTTTTCTGGCCGAACATGGAGACGCGATGAAACCCTTTGCCCGACGCGAGGCGGCAAAGTATTTGGATCGCTGAGCGCCCCGCGACGCTGGCGACAAGCCCCCTTGTTCGGCAAAACGATTGCGCGCAATCTTGACGCAACACCATAGCTGCAACAGAGCGCCAAACCATGCCGCACGCCAACAAAGACCGCATCCGCGCCTTGCTTAAAAGCATCGAGACCGGCGATCCCGAGCCGATCTCGGTGGTGAACGAAGCCAAATACATCCAGCACAACCCGCAAACCCATGAGGGCAGCGAGGGGCTGGCAGCGCTGTTCCAGCGGCTGTCGAAAACCTCACCACGCGTGAATATCGTGCGGGCATTCGAGGATGGCGATTTTGTCTTTGCCCATACCGAATATGATTTCGCCACAAGGCGGATCGGGTTCGAACTGTTCCGGTTCGAGGACGGTCAGACCGTTGAACACTGGGACAACATCCAGCCCCGGCTGGGGCCGAACCCCTCGGGGCGCAGCATGGTGGATGGCCCGACCGAGGCCAGCGATCATGCTCTAACCGAGGCCAACCGCAGCCTGGCCCGCAACTTTCTCGAAACCGTATTGATTGGCGGCGTGCTGAACCGCATCGCCGAATTCATACCCGAACAAGGTTATGTCGAACACAATCCCCACCTCACCGATGGCCGCGCATCCCTGATGTCAGCGCTGGAGGAGGCCGAGGATGGCCAACGCGTGATCGACTACCATCACCTGCGCCGCGTCGTGGCCGAAGGCAATTTCGTACTGTGCGTCAGCGAGGGGGAACATACCGGCCAGCATTGCGCGTTCTTTGATCTGTTCCGCATCGAGAACGGACAGTTGGTTGAACATTGGGACACAACCGAAAAGATCGCGCCACGCTCGGAATGGAAGAACAACAACGGCAAGTTCTGACGGATTGTGAACGAGGCTGCGTTTCGCCGCGTCGCCGCCCGCCCCCTGTAGCTGGTTTAGAACCACATATCCGCCACGGTTCTCCCGTCAGGCGGGAGGGGTTTGAAGCTGTCATGCCCCTCGAAATGACGGATGGGAAGCTCACCAAGCAATGATGGGTCTGCCATCCTTGTATTCACGCCGACCCGCTTGCGCCCGTTTTCATCTTCTGCACATGCAACGTAGTGCGTCACACATCCGCAACTGGCGCAGAAATGGAATTCAAGGTCTCCGCTATCGCGACGCGTGTAAATGCGTGTTTGCCCGGTCGTTTGGATATCCTGCCCAAGGTAACCATATGCCCAAAGGGCACCGTAACGTCGACATATCGTGCAATTGCAGGCCGTGACCGTGTCTGGCAGCGTTTCGAGAGTCCAGCTAATCTCGCCGCAATGGCACGTTCCGCTCAACATGCGCAGACCTCCGAAGTCTTCCCTGACCGGCCGTCAGATGGCGGATCAGTTGGTATAGACATCCAGCTCGATCAGTTGATCAATGGGTGCCAGCAGCGTCCGCATCGCCTCCAGCGACAACCGGCTGCCCGCCGTCTCTTCCCCCTCGATCGGGATCAGCGTCACAAAGGCCGAGGCCCCGGTCTTGCGGAACACCACCCGGCCTGAGCGTTCCTTGCTGACCAGAGGCGTTTCCAGCCAGATACCGGGTTTCGCAACATCACCCAGCCCTGCAATCGTCTGCTTGGCCCCGGTCCAGCCGGGATCGAACTCTTCGGTTGCGACCACCTCTTCGACCTGTTCAGAGCCGTCCGCCTCTGGCGCGTCGGCGGCTTCGGATGCAGAGGAAGATGAGGGTCCGCTGAACAAACCATCGGTGGTGTCGCGGATCTGCGCGCATCCCGCGATCAGGATCAATGAGGTCAGGGCAATATGTCTCATACCGAAACCCTAGCTATCTGCGCCCGGCCATGCCAGACCCAAATATAATGATCCCCCTTGCCGCAGGCAGGGCTCCGCTTTAGCTATATCGCCATGACCGCACCCCTGATTGATCCATTCGCCCGCGCCATCACCTATCTCCGCGTTTCGGTTACCGATCGCTGTGATTTCCGCTGTGTCTATTGCATGTCTGAAAACATGACCTTTCTACCCAAGAAAGAGCTGCTGACGCTGGAAGAGCTGGATCGCATGTGCTCGACCTTTGTGGGGCTTGGCGTGCGCAAGCTGCGCATCACCGGGGGCGAGCCGCTGGTGCGGCGCGATATCATGACCTTTTTCAACGGCATGACCCGCCATCTGGACAGCGGCGCGTTGCAGGAACTGACGCTCACCACCAATGGCTCGCAGCTGGAACGGTTTGCCGATCAGCTTTATGCGGCGGGCGTGCGGCGGGTGAATGTCTCGCTCGACACGCTGGATGAGACCAAGTTTGCCGACATCACCCGCTGGGGCCGCCTGAAACAGGTGCTGCGCGGCATCGACGCGGCACAGAAGGCCGGGCTGCGGGTCAAGATCAATGCCGTCGCCCTAAAAGGGTTCAACGAGGAAGAGCTGCCCACGATCACCCAATGGTGCGCAGAGCGCGACATGGACCTGACCTGGATCGAGGTCATGCCGATGGGCGATATCGGCAATGAGGACCGGCTGGGCCAGTACTGGTCGCTCAAGGATGTGCGCGCCGAGTATGAAAACCACTATCAGGTCAGCGATCTGGCCGAGCGCACCGGCGGCCCGGCCCGCTATGTGCGGCTAGAGGAAACCGGGCAGAAAATCGGCTTTATCACGCCGCTTTCCCATAATTTCTGCGAAAGCTGCAACCGCGTGCGCCTGACCTGCACAGGCGAGCTTTACATGTGCCTCGGGCAAGAGGATATGGCCGATCTGCGCGCGCCCCTGCGCGACCACCCCGACAGCGAAGAACCGCTGCAAGAGGCCATCCGCGCCGCCATCAGTCACAAGCCCAAGGGCCATGATTTCGACTATTCCCGGCAAAAGCTCGACGGTCAGATGCCCCGGCATATGAGCCATACGGGCGGCTGATATGCCCGGACAGGGTGTCGCCCCGACGCTGCTATACCGACTATACTCTGTCGTTACCGGGGCGCTTGGGCCGTTGGCCTGGCGTTCGGTGCACCGCAAACTGGACGCCGCCGGGGTCGCGCCGGAGCGACAACGCGAGCGGCTGGGCCGCGCCACCCTGCCCCGCCCTGAAGGCCGGTTGATCTGGTTTCATGCGGCCAGCGTGGGCGAAAGCCTGTCGGTCCTCACTCTGATCACCCGCCTCGGCGCGGTACTGCCAAAGGCGGAGTTTCTGATCACCTCCGGCACGCCGACCTCGGCTGAACTGGTTGCCAAACGCTTGCCGCCGCGCACGCAGCACCAGTTCGTCCCGCTTGATACCGGCGCTGCCGTCACCCGCTTCTATGATCATTGGCGGCCACAGGCCGGTATATTTGTCGAAAGCGAGCTCTGGCCCCGCATGCTGGTCGAGGCCCACCAGCGCGGCATCAAACTGGCCCTGCTCAACGCGCGCCTCTCACAGAAGTCGGTGCAAGGCTGGCAGAGATTCCCCGGCACGGCGCGGTTCATCCTCGACTGTTTCACGCTGTTTTTGACCCAGAACCGCCAGACCGCCGACAATCTGATCGCCATGGGCGCCGATCCGGGCCGGGTGCGGCCCGGCAGCAATCTCAAGGCGACCTCAGCCCCGCTGCCGGTGGATGAGGCCACACGCGACACGCTGACAAAAGCCATCGGGGATCGCCCGGTCTGGGTCGCAAGCTCGACCCATAAGGGCGAGGAGGAACAGGTGCTGCAGGCCCATAAGCGCCTGCTCATCACCCATCCCGACCTGCTATTGCTGCTGGTTCCGCGCCACCCCGAACGCGGCGATGAGGTTCAGAGGCTGGTGAAAGATGCTGGCCTCAGCTGCGCCCGCCGCAGCGCGCAGGAACAGATCACGGGACAGACCCAGGTCTATATGGCCGACACGCTGGGCGAGACCGGGACCTGGTATGCACTGTGCAAACTGGTTTTCCTTGGCGGCTCACTGCTGGAAATCGGCGGCCACAACCCGTTTGAACCCGCGCAAGCCGGGGCGGCGGTGGTCACCGGGCCGGGATACTTCAATTTCGCTGAGACCTACGCCCAGATGAAACAGGATGGCGGCGCGCGCGAGGTTCAAGACGCCGACAGCCTCGCCGATGCCGTTGCGGACTGGCTGGACAACGCAGAGCACTTCAACAACGCCCGGCAAGCCGCATCGGCCTATGTCGCCACGCAGCAAAACGCGCTGGAGGGGGTCATAGACGGCCTCTGCCAAGAGCTCGCATTGAACGATCCCGCCGCAGTCAACTGATCCGCGCTTCATCTGGTCCAAAAATATCCCGGATGGGCGCGATGGGGGCAGCATCCGATGCCCGCTCTCAATTCATGCCACAGGCATCCGCTGTTCGACGATCCCGGCCCACCAGCTACACCCGGCAGGGATGGCCTCGTCGTTGAAATTATATTCGGGGTGATGCACCATCGCCGTATCCCCATTGCCCACAAGGATATAGGCGCCGGGCCGTTCCTCCAGCATGAAAGCGAAATCCTCGCCGCCCATCACCAGCGGCGCGTCATCGCATTTGCCCGAGACATTACGCGCCACGCCTGCTGCAAATTCGGTCTGCGCCTCGGAGTTCACCATCACCGGATAGCCCCGGTGATAGGTCACGTCGGCAGTGCCGCCAAAGGTCGTCGCGATACCGGCGCAGATCTCCTTGATCCGCTGCTCGGCCAGATCGCGCATTTCAGTGCTCATGGTGCGCACGGTACCTTTCAGAAAGACCTTCTGCGGGATCACGTTGAAGGCGTTGGACGAAGTCTCGAACGAGGTGACCGACACCACCAGCTGATCGGTCGGATCGGCATTGCGGCTGACGATGGTCTGCAAGGCCAGAACCACCTTGGAGGCCATCACGGTGCTGTCGACAGTGGTCTGCGGTTTGGCCGCGTGCCCCCCCTTGCCCTCCAGCGTGATCTCGAACTGGTCAGTGGCGGCAAAAAACGCGCCGGGCCGAATGGCAAAACTGCCCACCGGCTGACCCGGCCAATTGTGCATGCCATAGACCTCCTGAATGCCCCAGCGGTCCATCATTCCGTCCTCGCACATTTCGCGACCGCCGCCGCCGCCTTCTTCGGCAGGCTGAAAGATGATCACGGCGGTGCCGTCGAAATTGCGGGTCTCGGCCAGATACTTCGCCGCCCCCAGCAGCATGGCGGTATGGCCGTCATGGCCGCAGGCATGCATCGCGCCGGGCGTCTTCGAGGCGTAATCCAGCCCCGTCGCCTCATGGATCGGCAGCGCATCCATATCAGCGCGCAAGCCGATCACCTTGCCTGCGCTGTCGCTCTTGCCCTTGATAACGCCAACCACCCCGGTGCGGCCAATGCCGGTCACCACCTCATCGCAACCGAACTCCCGCAGCTTGTCAGCCACCAGCGCGCTGGTGCGGTGGGTGTCGAACAGAATCTCGGGGTTTGCGTGGATATCCCGGCGCCATTCGGTGATCTCATCCTGCAGTTCCGCAAAGCGGTTCTTGACTGGCATCTCTGGTTCCTCCGTTTTGCGGTCCGCAGACCGGCATGTCTTATCCCACCTACATATACGCCCCGGCCCGTTCTTCCAGAGCGGAACGCAGCCAATCGATTGAGAGCGCCGGCCCCAGTTCCAATACCGACCCGTCGCTGAACCGCGACAGGCGGAATCGGCTCAGATCGTGGCCGGGTGCCTCACCCGTCACCAGATCGGCCATGATGCGCCCAAAACCGGGGCCGATCCCGAAACCGTGCCCGCTCATGCCGGTGCAGATGGACAGGCCGGGCAGCGCCTCTACCCGGTCCACAACCGGTACCACATCGGGCATGGTATCGATCATCCCGGCCCAGGCGGCGTGGGCCTCAACCGCGCCAAGCGACGGGAAAAGCTGCTGGAACCGGTCGAGAATCTGCCCCACTTTGCGGTGGCTCGGCGCGGGGTTCAGCACACGGCAGCGCTCAAAGGGCGAGGTCTCATCCCCCGCCCAGCGCCGTTTCGTGCCCCAGGCATCCGGGAACCCGCGCGGCGCGGCGGGCAGATAGCGCCGCCCGAAGGGGTCGGCCCGCAATTGCGGCCAGAAGGCGCGCGCGGCGCAGAAGGCATCCGGCCCGACCCAGAAATCATGCGCGTCGCCTTCGGCCAGCGAATAGCCACCATCGACGCGCCGCCGCAGGGCGATCTCGCCAAAATCCGCCCCGCCTGCATAGATATCGGGGACCGGGGTTGTGGCCACCACGGTAGCGCGCACCGAAAGCTGCGGGATATTGACCCCATGCCGCCGCAGGAACAGGTTGGACCAGGCCCCGCCCGCCACCACGACATCGGATGTGGCGATGCGCCCGGCCTCGGTCACGACACCCGCGATACGCCCGCCCTGCACATCCAGCAGCCGCGCCGCGCAGTTCTCGCGGATCACCGCGCCCGCCACCACCGCCGCCCGCGCTAAAGCCGGGACTGCGACCCAGGGCTCAGCCCGCATGTCTGAAGCCGTGTGCATCGCGCCGGGCCAGCTGCCCTGCGCATGCGGGATCAGATCGTGCAATTCCGCGCTGCTCAGCATCCGCGAATCGACACCGTCCGCGCGCGCATGGGGCAGCCATGCCTCGAACCCGGCCAGGTCCTTCTCGGATCGCGCCACATAGGTCAGGCCGCAGTGACGCAGACCCAGATCATCCGGCCCCTCCGCCTGCAATTGACGCCAGATCCGGTTGGCCTCGACCATGATGGGCAACTCGGCGGGGTCGCGCCCCATCTGGCGCACCCAGCCCCAATTGCGCGCCGATTGCTCGCCCGCAATGCGCCCCTTTTCCAACAGCACCGGGCGCAGGCCTTTTTGTGCGAGGAAATAGGCGGTCATCACGCCGATGATGCCGCCGCCAATGATGACGACGGACGCATTTGAGGGCAGCGCCGCGTCGTGTTCGACCGGCGACGAGGCGGTGATCGGAATGCCCCTCATCCCGAGAGACGATCCAGCAATGCGGTCATGAAATCCTGCCCGGCCTGCAATTGTTCAACCGACAGAAATTCGTTCGCCTGATGCGCCTGCGCGATGTCGCCGGGGCCGCAGATGATCACGGAATACCCGGCCTCCTGAAACTGCCCGGCTTCGGTGCCGTAGCTGACCACATGGGTGCCGTTGTCGCCGGTCAGCGCGCGGGCCAGCGCCTCTGCCGCGCCCTGTTCTTCGGGGACCAACCCGGACACCTTGAAGACCTCGCTGATCTCGATCCGTGCGTCGGGGTGAACCGCCTGCATTTCGGCCTCGACTTCACGCGCGAACGCTTGGAACTCCGCCTTCCAAGCGTCCAGCGACACGCCCGGCAGGGTGCGACACTCGATGAAGAACCGGCAATCCTTGGCCGTGATATTGCTGGCGGTGCCGCCTTGGATCGTGCCTACATGCTGGGTGGTCCAGGGCGGATCGAAAAGCGCTGCGATCTCGTTGCGCGGCGCCGCGCGGTTCTGGCGGTTGCGTTGATTGGCCCATTCGATCAGCCGCGCCGCCTCATGCACCGCGCTGACGCCCGTATGCAGCAACGAGCTATGCACCTCGAACCCATGCACATGCACATTGAGCCCGATATCGCCCTTGTGCCCGGTCACCACCTGCATCATCGAGGGTTCGCCCACGATCACGATCCGCCCCTTGGGCACGACCGGCTCCATCGCGCGGATCAGATGCGGCGGGCAGAGGCAGCCGATCTCTTCGTCATAGCTCAGCGCCAGTTGCAGCGGCGTGGTGAGATCGCGGCCCTGCGCCTCGACCATGGCCCAGATCGCCAGCGCGTCGAACCCTTTCATGTCGCAAGTGCCGCGCCCGTAATAGCGGCCATCCGCTTCGACCACCTCGAAGGGATCGGTCTCCCATTGCTGCCCATCTACAGGCACCACATCGGTATGGCCCGAAAGCACCACGGCCCCCTCTTGCCAAGGTCCAACATGGGCAAAAAGGGCGGCCTTTTCCGGCTGCCCCGGTGCCTCCATCCGGTGCGCGCTCACGCCATGGGCGGTCAGATATACCTCAACCCAGTCGATCAGCGGCAGGTTGGTGTCGCGGCTAACGGTTGGAAAAGACACCAGCTTTTCCATCAACGCGCGCGGAGACAGTTTCTCGGTCATGTAGCGCCTCTTGGCAATTCGGTCCGAGGGGATGAGCGCACGCTAAGTCGCAGGGCTTGTGACTGTCAAACCGATTGCACCCTAAAGCGTGCGCGGGCGCAACGCTCCTGCCAGCAACACGATGAGAAGCGCCAGCGGCACCAGCACTGCCAGCGCGAGCCGCAGCGAGGCCAGATGCGCCAGAAACCCGATCAATGGCGGCCCGATCAGCAGCCCGCCATAGCCCAGCGTTGCCACGCTGGCGATGCCCTGGCCCTGCGGGATATCCGGGTCATTGGCCGCGCGGGTAAAGGCCAGCGGCATCACCACGGCATACCCGACCCCCATCAGCCCAAGCCCCACCAACACGGTAGAAGGAACGCTGGCAACAACAACCGCCATGGCCCCAACGGTGGCAAAGGCCCCGCCCAATCGCGCCGCAAGGACCGGACCCAGCGCGCCGATCAACCAACCGCCCATAAAGCGCACTGCGACCATGGCCACTGAAAACACCGCATAACCCAATGTCGAAACGCTCTCTGCCGCGCCGATGCTGTCACGCAGGTAGATCGCGCTCCAATCCGCGACGGCGCCCTCGCCCATGGCACCGCAAAAGGCAGAGAGCCCAACCAGCACAAGCACCCCGGTGGGGAAGGCAAAGACCTTGCCGCGCGACAGATCTGAACGTTGCGAGGTCCATCCGATACGGGCGATCGCAAGCGTCAGAACCGAAACGATAACCGCCGCAACGAAGAAATGCACCAGCACCGACATCTGCGCCTGAATCGCTGCAAACCCGCTGAGCGCACCCAGCCCGGCCCCCAGGCTCCACATGGCGTGAAACGATGACATTGCCGATTTCTTGAATTGCCGGTCCACCTCTGCACCCCAGGCATTCATCGCCACATCCATCGACCCGTGAGAGGCCCCGAACAGAAACAGCGCGAGGCACAGGAAAGCATAGCTGCCCGCAAGCCCCAGCAGGATCAGGCTGAGCGCATAGAGCACGCCCACAACCAGCGTGACCCCATAAGCCCCGAACCGGTCGACCAGCCGCCCGGTGACCGGAAAGGAACAGACCGCCCCCGCCGCCAGAAACAACAGCGCCAGCCCAAGGGATTCATGTGACAGCATCAACGCATCGCTCACCGCCGGGATGCGCGACGCCCAGATGCCGAAATAGGCACCGTTGAGGACAAACATGGAGGCAACTGCACTCCACGCTCTTGGAAACCCGACCATGCGGAGACCCTTTTGCGAGATGGCCAATGGCCCTTTCAGCCACTCCTAGCGGCGAAATCGCGGCCTGAACAGCCGGTCATTCCAGATGTTTGCGGATGCGCTTGACCATCAGCCAGACCAGCAGGATCACTGGCAGGGTCACGCCGGCGGTCAGCGTTGTCTTGGAGAGGCCGAGCTTGGTCAGCGGCCCCAGCAGGTAGACCGCCAGCGACACCGCGTAATAGCTGATCGCAACCACCGACAACCCCTCGACCGTATGCTGCAGGCGCAATGCAAGATCGGCGCGGCGATCCATGCTTTCCAGCAGCGCCTGGTTCTGCGCGCTGCGTTGCACATCGACCCGCGTCCGCAGCAACTCACCGGCCCGCATCGCACGGTCCGACAGGCTTTGCAGCCGGGTCTGGGTGGATTTGACCGTGCGCATCGCCGGGTCATAGCGGCGGACCATGAAATCCGACAGGGTTTGCCTGCCCAGAAACCGCTCCTCCCGCAACAGCTGGATGCGCTGGTTCACGATGGCCTCATAAGCCCCGGTAGCCCCAAACCGGAACGAGGCGCGCGCCGCCATTGTCTCCAGCTCGGCCGCGGCGGTGAGCAGCTTCGGCAGCGTCTCTTCGGCCGGGGCGGCCTCATCGGCCATCTCTCCGGTCAGTTCCGTCAGCTTCGTATCCAGTTCGCCCAGTCGGGAGCCCATCCTGCGGGCCTCGCTAAAGCCCAACATCGACATCGCCTTATACGTCTCGATCTCGCACAGGCGCTGCACGATTCGTCCCACCCGCCGCTTGTCGGTCCCGTCAGAGACAAAGACCGCCAGCCGCACATGCCCTGCCGGGTCAATGCGGAAATCCCCGGCCACAACAGCCGCATCATCGAGCACATGTGCAACCGCAAGGCTTTCAGGCACAAACCAGTCGCGCAGCGATGCGATGATCTTTGGCATGTCGGGGCGCGCCATGACACGCAAAGCGATTGAGGTGATTCTTTGGCCCGGTGCGCTCTCCAGCCAGTCGGCAGGAAACACCTCGAAATCCGCCGGATCAAAGGGGCGGCTGCTCACACCATCGAAAAAGGCGGTATAGGCCACAAATTCCGTATGTTGTTCCCATTTCAGATGGTGCCGACCGAGGGAGCCAGAGAAATGCGTGGCACCCGGTTGCGGATGCTGCGCGCCGTGCCGGTCCAGAAGGTCGAGCAGATGGGCATGCGCTTCTTCCCTCGCTGCACCATTCGACCCGTCGGGATGTTTGATGGCAAGATAGACCGCCGTGCCCGGCGCGGTAGCGACCGGAAACGGCCGCGCATGCAGCTCGTTTGCAATCGCATAGCGCAGCGGGTGGTCCTGAATGGGCGGCATCGTCGACTCCGGGTGGTTCGCGCCACTATAGACCACCCGTAGGGAGCCTCAAATATCTTTTTATTTCAGTATATTATCTGAATACCTTCGCATACTTTCAGGCGGTGCCTTCCGCAAATACCTCCAAAGCGGCATTGAGAGCGTTGATCGCCGCAGGCATGCCACCATAGACCGCCATCTGCCAGATCACTTCCAATATCTCGCGCTCACTCGCCCCGGCTTTTAGGGTGTGCCCGATATTGACCTTGAGCTGCGGTGCAGTCTGCCCGCCCAACGCCGTCAGCGCCGCTACCGTGCAAAGCTGCCGGGTTTTGAGATCCAGCCCCGCACGCGCATAGTGACGCCCATAGGCCCATTCGACCAGCGTTTCTGCCATGCCGGGTACGGCATCGTCATAGCGTTCGGCCAGCGCCTGTTCGAGCCCCGGGTTCATTTCAGCCAGCAGTTTGCGACCTTTGGTTAATGCATCAGACATTTGCGGTCTGCTCCTGTTCCAGTTTCTGGTAATGCGCCACTTTGCTGTCCATAAGCGCCAGTGTGGCTTGCAGTTCTGTTAGCCGGTGCGCGATCTCTGCGCGATGCGCCACAAGCATCTGGCGGCGCTCCGCATATGTTTTGGCCCCCTGCCGACGGAGTTCCGCATAACGAATACGGTCGGCCTGCCTCATCCCGGTGGCGTTGAGCTGGTTCAGAAAGCCGATCCAGTCCACCACTTCCGGCCCGTAATCCCGTCGCCCCGCCGCGTCGCGCGGCGGTGGATCGATCAGGCCAATCTTCTCGTAAAAGCGCAGCGTGTCGATGCTCAGCCCCGTTTGCGCAGACAGTTCAGAGATTTTCATCAAGGCACTCCTTACCGAGTCGCCACAGTTTACGTGCTGGAGCGCGCTCCAGCTCAAGAAGAAAATTGCGCGCTCGCGATATCAGCCGCAGGCGACCCGCCCGTATGAAAAAAAAGGGCGCCCACAGGCGCCCTTTGCAATTGGATCAAACCCGTGCTCACTC